>NZ_BNJF01000001.1:0-2177500 GCF_016587355.1 Ktedonospora formicarum
AGCCCCTGCGTTTGGAGCCAGCGCATCACGGTTTTGTAGCTGCCACTATAGCCCTGATCACAGATTTCGCGGTACAACTGCTGCCCATTCAGACACCCTTGCTCGATCCGTTGTCGAAGGTGACTCATGTAGGGAGAAAGAATACTTTGCGTCGATCCCAAAGAAGTGCGAGGGGCACGTTCGGGAAATGCCTCTGCCGCCACGTACTTGTACACTGTCATACGAGCGAGATGAAGTTGGCGCGCAATGTGGAGAATGGGAAGGCCTTGCCGGAACAGCTCATTGACCTCGTCATACTTGGCTTTGCGACGATCCCTTGCCTGTTGTCTTGCCTGACGTTCATTGGCACTTTGCTCTCGAGGCAAGCGAGGGTAAGGCGTTGAGGTATCGGGAAGCACACGTTCTTTGAGTCGCGCATACACACGAGAGAGCGCTCGTTCGAGCATCTCGCGCCAATTCTTTAACAGATGCCAGCGATCAATGACCTGGCGAGCGGAAGGAGCCCCTTCTGAGGCGCCACGCGCATATTCTCCAGAACGATCTCGACTGATCCATTCCACTCCAGGATGGGCACGTAGCCAGTTGGCAAACGTCTCAGCCGTCCGATCAGGGAGCAGATCAATGGGTTGATGACGTTGCCAATCAATGAGCAAGGTGCCATAGCGACGTCCTTTCCGAAAGGCGAAATCGTCCACTCCAAGAATGGTAGGAGTCTCAAAAGGTGGAGGACTGGCCCGTCTCACCCGACGCAACAGCGTATCTGGGCTCAACTGCGTTCCCAGATGGGTAAGCAATCGGGAGCCCAGCTCACCTCCAACCAGGAGTGCAAAGACATCCGCGACGATCATCAAGCGTACTGTTTGCCGAGAGGCAAAAGCGACCACCTGGGGCAAGCGCTCGGCAAAGGTGGCTTTCTGGCACGATGGATTGAGACAGCGAAAGCGTCGAACTTGCAATTTGAGTTGTACCAACAGACCCGTGAGAGGCAGATCTTGTGGCGAGCGTGTGTACCAACTATGCATGCGAGACGATGCTTGATGACAGGAAGGACAGATGGCAGTGCTCGATTGTGATTGGGCTGCAATGAGCGCACGATCATCATACGCGGTAATATCAGTGATCTGAAAACCAAGCAAAGAAAAAGGAAGTGCAACCAATGAAAAACATCCTTGTCAGTGAATATATGCTCTACTTCTTTCTACGAATTGAGGTTGCACATCCTGCTCTTGCTGAGCACCATTTCTGCGGGAGAACCATTTTACCAGGTACGTTACAACATAATTCAGATATCACTCTATAGAGGCAGGTCATAAAACAGGCACACTCAGGGAGACATTATACGATAATCGATACATAAAGATAGCATGGTCATTGAGAAAAGTGAGAGCAAAACCGCTCAACGCCCATCGAAACAGTGAGACAAGAATAGACAAAATTAACATGTCCTCAAGCTCAAAAAGGCTGTAAGCCTCCTATCAAAGCCACGTCAAAAACCATCAAAAAGGGTCCAACTCTCCCCAATGTAAAAGATATAATAGGAATACACTTCTTCACGAAGCACCCTCATCTAAGATATAGACAGAAAGAGCATACAAAATGGAGCAAAAGATTCGGGATCACCATATTGCCGTGATGCTTGTAATAGATCAGCAGAACCAGCTGTTGATGCAGCACCGCGATGGCGCTGCATATGCGTGGCCGCACAAATGGGGCCTGCCGGGAGGCGGGATTGAGCCGGGCGAAACCCCGGAAGAAGCGGCCCGCAGGGAGCTGGAAGAGGAGACAGGCCTCAAGGTAAATGGCAACCTCAAGCTGTTCTGGGAGAGCATCCTTCCTGCTAGCCCACTGCCAGGAGTTTATCGTCAATGGCATGTCTACTCTGCCGAGACCCAGGCCCGCCAGGAAGATATTGTCCTGGGTGAAGGGCAGGCTATGGTTTTTACGCCGCTCGAAAGAGTGCTTGACCTGGATTTGATTCCCACTATAAGGCTGATTGTAGAGCGCTTTCTGGAGCAAGCAAACCAGTAGGTAGCCAGGAAATCTATCATAAAATCGGCGTCAGAGGACCCCTTGCTTCCAACTGCTGTCTTTTACCCACAATTTACAAATGGAGGTGAGAAGCAAGATGAACGCCCTCAAGCAGGGTTTGCAACTGGAGCCAGCCCTTCCACACGGTTTTCCAGCCGGGTGGGCCATCGTCAGACCAGGCTGCTCCCTCAACCTCTGCCCAAGACTTCGTACATCATCCCGCATCCAATGACGCCACGCAGCACTGACAGGTGCTTGTCTGTGTGGCATAGAAAGACCTGTGAGATACAATAACAAAGCACACTACAGCAAGAAAGAAGCGCTGCTTCCCCATGGCGAGAGACAAGAAAGAGCAAGTATTGAATGAACGACGAGGAGATTCAGGGGCGCTTACGGCTCACAGACGCAATGAATACCTACAATCCAGCGCTGACCGTCCTGAAAAACAAAGGTTACCATCTCTACTTTGTGCCAGATGAACGCCCTCAATGCTTCGGGGATTTCTGGGCGATGAAGGACGGGCGAGTCTTTATTGCTATGGACCCCCTTCGTTTGCTGGGTTTAATCGGGGTGTGGGAAGGAATGGGCGATGGTTGGTCTCATCTGCGGTATGAAGATATCTGGGGCCAATTAACAGACATTGGTTTTGTAGAGGATGATTTTCGTTCATGGGATGAGAACGCATTTCAACAACTCACGAGAGAACTCCGATTGGTATTTGATGCGATGGGACAAGATCTGCCCGAGCCTGTGACCCGAGCAGCGTTAGCTCAAATCATCAAGTCGTGGAGTGAGGGTGAGGAAATCACTGGTCAGGATCTGAGCGGTGAATAGCCATCTCATCAGAAAATGAAGGGAGCAAAGGATGAGGCGAATGCGTTGAGGAACGGCGACGGTGACAGAGACTGGCATACAGAATCTGCCGGGCCAGGAAATTCATATCGTGGGACGAGGGTGCCCGCGCTCGCAACGGATCAACGGACGCCTCGCAGCATGCCCTGGCGCACTTTGAAGTCCACCTCCTTGAACTCCATGCACACCTCAGCTATGCCGCAGGCTGGTGTGAGGTCTTCTTTGTCCCCAAACGGACCTTCACGCCCCCATGCATGCCTTCCTCAAGGCCATGACACGCCAAGACGAGCAGCAGCAGCCCATCCCTGAGTCTGTGGCCCAGGCCCTCCCTGCCGAGGTCGTCTCCCTCCTCTTGCAAGGCGTCGCGCCCACCGCTCTCCCGCGCCCGTACCATGACGTGATCTTCCAGACCCTCAAGCTGGGCCCCTATGTACGCTCTCGCTGGCGCAAAGATGCTCACATCTCCACCATCAGCCTTGGATTGCTCCACGACTATCCTCCTTACCCCTTTACCCCACAGGGCTTCTAACACCTGTGCGAGAACTGGCGCGCCAGAGACGAGCACACGCATCCTTCGCCAACACGCACTTTGACGCAGATCTTCCCTGGTCGCCCCAGCTCCTGCCGAAACATCACACGCGCTGCCCAGCCTCTTACGCACCTGGCTCACAACTTTTCACAAACATGTTCCCACCACCACATAGGTCTCACACTCATCAACGCGACGGCTCCAGACCCGCATCAAGCGCCAACTCACACAAGAGATTCTCAGAGCGCCCATATCGAGGCGCGCTGCACCTTCCTCCACCCTTGCTCTCGTCACCGATAATACACATATGGTCCATGCCCACGCCAATTATAGGCATGTTTTTTTCTATGATAAAAAACATGCCCCCCTATGTCTCCTCTCGAGAAGTAGCGCAAGGCCCGGGCAGCCTGCTTCTTCGATTCTACTAATCATCTGAACAGCATTCTCCATAAGCACTTTTTATCTGAAAAAGATTTCCTTAACCGAATTTCAGGTTCCTTTCCTTTGCCCCTTCGCTCAAAGAGATCTGATCGTTGCTTGAGAAACGTTGGTAGACGTAACTTCTTATGGAATTGCTGCCGAAAAGATGGACAGGTCGACGTCAGCTTCGACACAAAAACGGTCATAGGGATCCATCGCTGGGCATACTTTTTGCCTGCCTGCTGATCGACCAACTGCAGAAAAGAGAGCATGTCATCTGCCCTCTTTTCTGCCTGATGCGTAGAAGGGCAAGCCGGCGCGAACATCTCACCCTGCTGGTCCATGCCAGCAACCTCACTCTCTTGCCCACACAACCCACATCCATCAGACCCACCACCCCATGCCCTCCTACCAATTCCCGGCGCTCTCGGGCGCTCCGGGTTTGCACGAGAGCGCCATCCTCTCGCACTCCATCATGACACCTTCTCTGAGACTGACGTCATCTTCCATGAAACGGGCGACAACGCGCGGAGAAAACCAACAGCCCCTATGCGCACACTTTCTCCGATCCTCTTCTTCACGAGCACATCTTGGGGAAGCATCGCAACGGTCCGTTACCCCAAAAAGCCTTAATAGGCCGCTTTTCGTATGAATAGAACGAAAAATAACGCTGAGGCCTGTTGATCCCCTTTTTTAACCGGCCTGTGAGAACCCTGTGATTCATTTATCAACAACATATGCACAGAGCTTGAGCAGCGCTGGCTTCTCTGCTATACTCCCCAATATGCCATGTTGGGGAATTACACACCATTAAACAGGAGTCTATGCCAAAGGAAATAGCATATACTATTGTCTGGTCTGCGGAGGAAGATCTCTATGAACTACACGCTCCAGGAGATCATCAGATATGGACACGCGAGGACGAGCACTGGTTCTCCTGGCTAAAGCAGTGCCCTTCCTTCGCTTTTCAGGGTCGATCTGGTCATATCACCCTCCTCAAGGAGCGGCGGCGCTACGGGGAGGGCTACTGGTATGCCTATCGTACCAGGCAGAGACACACTACGAAAAAATACGCTGGGCGCTCAGAGCACCTAACGTTCGCGCGTTTAGAAACGCTCGCCTCTGCTCTGGGGAATGGCGTCTCCTCCCTCCCTCAAGCAGGTGGACAGATCGCTGAGTCCGTACAGTCAGGCAATTCCTTCCTCACCCCAAAAATCCAGGCGCCACGCCTGCACGGTGCTCATATCTCTCGCGAGCACTTACTGGCGCGCCTGGACGAAGGTCTTGCGCGACAGCTCACGCTGCTCTGTGCCCCCGCTGGCTCTGGTAAGACCACCCTGCTGAGCCAGTGGCTCGCCGCCCGCGATACCTCTATCGACACTGACGCGGCAGGGTCTGTGGCCTGGCTCACCCTGGACGCAAGCGATAACGATCCCACGCGTTTCTGGAGCTATCTTATCGCGGCCTATCAGATCGCTCGGGCAGATTTCGGCCAAGCCGCGCTGACTCAACTGCAAAAACGCTGGCAACCATCCGTTGAGCCAGCCTCCCTTGAGGGCGTCGTGACAGCTTTTCTCAATGAGCTGGCTAACAGCAGTCAGCAACATATCCTGATTCTGGAAGATTATCATCTGATTACCGCGACCAGGATTCACGAAACGCTCAGGTTTTTACTCGATCATCAGCCAGCCACCCTCCACCTGGTCATCAGCACACGCAGCGAGCCAGCGCTGCCTTTACCCAGACTGCGCGCACGCAATGAATTGAGTGAGATCCGCGCAATAGATCTGCGCTTCTCCCTGCAAGAGACACAAGCATTCCTGCGCCAGACCCGCGCGCCGCACCTTTCCACAGAACACCTGCTCTATCTTAATACCCGCTTGCAGGGATGGGCTGCTGGCCTGCGCCTGGTCGCCCTTACCCTGCAAAAATATCCTTCTGGACAGGAGATAGGGCAGTTTCTGGCGGCGCTCACAGGGAGCCATCGACCAGTGCTGGACTATTTTCTGGCAGAGGTCTTTGAGGCACAGCCCCCCGCTCTTCAGCAATTTCTGCTCCTGACAAGCGGGCTCAACCAGTTGACAGCCTCTCTCTGCAATACCGTGACAGGTAGAAGCGATAGTGAGCGCGTGCTGCATACTTTGGAACAGGCGAACCTTTTTCTTGAACCGTCTGGTGGGAGCGAACGTTGGTACCGGTATCATCCTCTCTTCGCTGAAGCTCTTCAATGTGAGGCGCGTCAACGTCTGAAAGAAGAGGAGGCGAGGTCCGTGCTACGTCGGGCCAGTCTGTGGTATGAACAACAGGGGCTATGGTCGGAGGCCGTCGAAAAAGCGTTGCAGGCACAGGATAGCGCGCGAGCGGCGCAACTGCTTGAACGGATCTGTGAACGCTCCTCTGTGCCACCCACCGGCGACGTGTCTCTCCTGGCGCATTGGTTTGAGCAATTGCCAGCCACCACGTTCCAGCAACGCCCACGCCTCTGCCTCTATTATGCCACTGCCCTGTTGTACTCCCAGAACGGCGCGCCCTTATCGCCATCTCTGCTGGTTCAGATTGAACGCGTACTCCTACTGGCAGAAAAGGGCCTGGGCGCGACGGGCGAGGGGAGCGAACAGGGGCGACTCTTTGCCATGCGGGGCCTGGTAGCCTGGCGCCAGCAGTATTGCAGGGAGGCACAGGCATTTTCCGAGCGGGCGCTGATCTACCTGGAAGAAGGTGATGACTGGCATAGCATCAGCTCGAATGTGATTGGACAAATCGAATTCCAGACCGGGCACCTGGACGCCGCGCGTCAGTGCTTCCTCACTGTGCTGGCGCGTTGTGCAGCCAGCGGCAATCAGGTCCTCAAACGCGCGATGATGGGACGGTTGAGCATGATCTGCGCCGAGCAAGGCGATCTGTATCAGGCCGGAACCTTTATGCATCAGATGCTGGCTGAGGCTAGCCAGCAAAAGGATCTGGACGATATGTGCCAGGCACACCTTGGGCTGGCATGGCTCTCTTACCTCTGGAATGAACTGCCAGAGGCAGAACAACACGCGCGGGAGGCGCTCCGTATTGGCGAGCAGCTGTTTCTACTCTCACGACGTATCGGCACACAATTCCTGTTGATACTTATCCAACACGCACAAGGCAGGCACAACACCGCGCAACAAGGGGCAGATCTTGTACAACAGCTTCGGGAACATGAAACACCTCAACTTTATCGGGAACTCGTTTTCTGGCAGGCCTCCCTTTGTTTCCTGGACGGTGATTTCTCCGCTGTTCAACGTTGGAACGATCTTCGGTCACAACGTCTGGCAAGGCCATTGCTCGCCTTGCACGAGCGGGAAGCATTGTTGCTGGCTCGCTTCCTACTGGTCAGTGACAGGCAGGCTGAAGCATTGGCTCTCCTGGAGCCGCGACTTCGGGATGCCCGAGCAACAAAGCGCTCACAGAGCATCATGGAGCTTCAAATCGTCCTGGCCTGCGCTCACGCTCGCGCGCAACAGATGCACGAGGCACAGCATGCCCTGCGGGAGGCTTTGGAACTGGCGCACGCAGGAAAATACATCCGTCCATTCCTGGATGAAGGTGAAGTAATGGCACGCCTGCTTCGTGTGGCCTTCACCCAGATCCGCGAAAAGTTTCTCCAGGCCTATCTTCAGACCCTGCTGAGCGCATTCGCCCGGGAACCGTCGGCGGCCTCTCATTTTCAGGAAAACATCCTGCCTGATGAACCTCTCACCTCCAGGGAACGCCAGGTCTTACACCTCCTGGTTGCTGGATACTCCAATCCTGCCATCGCCCATGAGCTCGTTGTCTCTGTTCACACCGTTCGGACTCAGGTCCAGAGCATTTATAGAAAGCTCAATGTGCATAATCGCCTCCAGGCAAGCGAGCTTGCACGCCTGCTTCACCTCATATAACCTGCCAAAAATCATCCACCATCTCATGCAGTTGAGCGATGTGCCTATCCTGCGCTATGCGCTACACTCCTCATGAAGCAGAGCAAGCATCTCAGTAGGCCATTGAAACGGCTTGCGCTTCTCTTTCCATTTTTTGAGAAAAGTTATGAAATGAAAGGAAGCTCTCTTTATGACTTCATCCGATAGAAGCGATCCTGGGCAGGCAATGGATACAGATGTCATCATTGTGGGGGCGGGTCCTGTCGGCCTGTTCCTCGCGAATGAACTGGGTCTAGCTGGCGTGCGTGTAGTGGTCGTGGAAAAACTGCCCACACGCAGCGGGCAATCGAAAGCAACCGGGGTACAACCACGCACAGCGGAAGTTCTGGCTCTGCGCGGTCTGCTTTCAGAACTACAGGAGCAGGCGCTACCCCGCGAGGCGGTTGGCGGTCACTTTGCCGGATTGCCGATCCCGCTAGAGTATCATCCCTGGAATACACGTTATCCTTACCCGCTGTCAATTCCTCAGGGACGAATAGAAGCATTTCTCGAAGAAAAACTGGCCCAGTATGCTATTCCCCTCTGGTGGGGACAGGCAATCATCGGCCTGGAGCAAGACGAGTCGGGTGTGATGGCTCTCGTCAGCGGCCCAACTGGTGAGACGCACCTGCGGGCACGCTATCTGGTTGGCTGTGATGGTGGTCATAGCGCGGTGCGTAAGCTTGTCGGCGTCAATTTTCCTGGTCGAGATGGCAAGTTATCCATGGTTGTGGCCGATATAAGGCTCGCCAGGGGATCAGGAAAAGTCCCCATGCGCAGCAGGCATTTCAGTGAACATATTCAGCGCAATGGAAACGTCATAAGCATCCTTTCTCCGCTGAGCGATGGCGTTAGCCGCCTGTTGTTTGGTGGGCCAGAGCAGCAGGTGCTTGCACGCGACGCGCCAATCACTGAAACCGAGGTGCGCGCCGCTTTGCGTGCCTCCTATGGTTCCGATGTCGAGTTGCAGGAAATCCTGTGGGCATCTCGCTTCAGCGACGCCTCGCGCCAGGTTGAACACTATCAGGTAGGGCGCGTCTTCTTCGCAGGCGACGCGGCTCATATTCACCTTCCCACCGGTGGCCAGGGTCTCAACCTGGGCCTGCAGGACGCATTCAATCTGGGCTGGAAGCTGGCCGCGCAGGTGCAAGGCCAGGCGCCCGCAGGACTCCTGGAGAGCTATCATACAGAGCGTCATCCCGTAGGCGCACGTGTGCTTCAGAACACCCGCGCACAGGGCCTGTTAATGCTGCTGCAGAGCGACGAGGATGGGTCTGCCCTGCGCGGGCTGTTCAGGGACCTGATGCGCCTCCCGGAGACGAACCGCTACCTTGCGGGCATGATCTCTGGTCTCGATGTGCAGTATGCTATTCCAGGCGCAGACGCTTCTGCGCTGATTGGTCGTCGTATGCTCGATCTGGATCTGTCCTCCCCAACCGGTCAGACTCGCGTCAGCCAACTCTTACATGCCGGTCGCGGCCTGCTTCTCGACCTGAGTAACCACGACGATCTTGCTGCCGTCACAGCTAAGTGGTCAGCGCAAGTAGACTACATACAGGCCAGCACGCCTGCTGATTTTGCTGCCAGTGCCGTCCTGGTTCGTCCCGACGGCTACATCTGCTGGACCGCAGAAAACGCCAGTCCCGACGTCGAGTCTGTGCTGCGCACCTGGTTTGGTCCATGCTAGCTCCAGCTTAACGTTTAAGACCGCCGCTTAGTAAATTGATAGGGAGGTAAGCCCAGGATACGTGGAAAATTCTATCGGAAGCGAGATCCCGGGCTTACCTCCCTATACAGAAGCCATAGAAATTGTCAAGCCCTTAATTGCAAGACCTCTACCAGACAGACAACCAGAGAAAAGACGCCCAGCCTTTCACGAAGACAAAGCTTCCCTGGCCTCTAGAAGCACCTGGAGGCCCTTCTTCATGCCACGAGCCACCAAACGATGATAGTACGCTCCGAAAGGAGACGTGTGCAGGGCAATGCTGCGTAAGGCCGCGAGGTAGAGGATACGACGAACTCTTCCACTGCCGCGCGTGGACAACCTGGTTTGCCCACGCCATTTGCCACTCTGCTTGACCAAGAGATCTAGACCAACGTAGGCGACTACCTGATCGATGCGCGTGAAGCGTGTCAAGTCTCCTCATTCCGCACGCAGGACCGCGACCATCAGCAATCCAAACTCTGGCACATGTAACATCCGTTATCCGAAACTTACCCAAAGATGGACAAGCCATATTTCGCGTTCGGTTCCTGCTTCAACGAACAACGTGCCTGGATCTACCGGGTCTTACAGGATCTCCACAGGCGTGCATTCCGGTGTCACTCACCGTACGAGGAGTAACTATAGCAGAAACGAGGTACGAACGCAAGAGCAATAGATGTCAACGGAAAGAGCTATTTGTCTGCTCTTCAAGAAACTTGTTTTAACCCCCGAAGAGGCCAGCGACAGTATCTTCATCTGCGTCCATTCCTTTGAGGAGTTCCTTTATCGCTTCTGGGTCGAAAATCGCCTCTGGTTTGATCTCCATTAGGGTCGTCCCATCCACTCCTTGCCCATCCCAGAACAACACTACCTCTCTCACTCTCTCCACGAGAAGCTCTAAGCCTGGCGTCAACGCTCACAGTCACTACAAAGGCTTCTCCAAAAACGAGGAGTGTGCCCTGAATGCGAGGAGCATGACAGATGAGGTATCATGCTCCTCGCATTCAGGGCACACTCACATCTATGCCACCACCTACTCAACCATAAGGGGAAGCACGACTTTGGGCACAGACAAAAAACCTCCTGGTGAGAGCGCTCGCAGGCTTCTTTGTCGCTTCTCTCAGGAGGGTTCTTTCTCTCATCTCATCCCTTCAAGAGAAGGGGCTCTTTGTTGCTGGCGTTAGTACCGCTCGCGCCGATCATAGGAACGTCTCTGAGAACCTCCACCACTCTGTCGCTCACGCGCTTCGTTCACCGTAATGGTTCTCTCACCAACGAGGGTCCTATTCAGTTGCTCAATAGCACGCTGTCCTTCTTCAGGTGTGCTCATATCGACAAACCCGAAGCCCTTGCTTCTTCCAGTCTCTCTATCCGTAATCACGCTCGCCGAAGCAACCGTTCCAATGGCTTCAAAGAGGGCGATCAGGTCTTGTTCCTTCGTTTGATAGGGAAGTCCCCCAACATACAGTCTCATAACAGATGCTCCTGCCTTCACATGCGCTGGCACACTCGTAAAAACCGTTTCTCACAAAAGCCATACCATGAGCACATGAAGTCTCTGTCTATACTATCACACAAACACTCATGGAGAAGGTATCTCTTTCTCAACTCCTTGTCAGATGGGCAACACCCCGGATGCTCTTCCCACACTGATCACTCTCTCGCTGCCCAACCTCTTACCCACATGGCCCACCACTTTTCATACTTTTCTCGCAAACAGGCGGCAACGCTCCTGTCTCACTGCCATGCAGAGCATCCCATCATCCAGGCAGAACCAAGCTGATCACTCTTCTCATTTCCGCACAGTGGGACAGGAGCGTTGCCATATCAGCACCCTTTTCCCTCCGGACAAAACTCACAGCTAGAAGAAGGGAAACACCTCATCGTCGTTGGGAAGACTCCTCACGACTGGTAGGATATATTCCTCAGACAGCATGAGCGTGTCACGCACACATCCTCTCCACCTTGGATCAAACCCACGTTCATCAGGCTCATTCCACAGATCACTCTACTCAAAACGCAACCCTTTGGAGCGTACCTGGATGCCCTCTGTCCTCCAGATCGCGAGATCATCATATCGATGCCGAAAGGAATAATTGCTATCATAGGGCAAACCCACCAGAACCACTGGTGGAGACGCATGCAGTTCGATAACCTGCCCATCAGCCTCTCTCAGCGCCTTGCGTGCCTGCTCAGAGACAGCCCCCACCGTCATCCAGTAGATATGGGGATCTGGTTCATTCCCCTCGCTTGGCTCACGTGGCAACAGGGAATTACGCTGAGCTACTAACCTATTATCTCGCCACATTCTGTCGCTACCTTCCGTCAAAGAAGCGTCTCGGCATGCCCCTTTACAAAAGAAATGCCTATATACTACACTTACAATACTCAATGGAGCTCTCTCATTTGGAAAGAATAGTCTATGACAACAATCACCCAACGATTACGTATTCTGCATAGTAATGACATTCACGGCAACATAAAAGGTTTGGCACGTATTACTACACTCGTCAAGCGAGAACGGGAAGCTCATCCGCAACTCCCTATCCTCTACCTCGATGGCGGCGATATAGAAGAATCCTCGGTGCGTTTGAGCAATATCACTCGCGGTGTGGGCATGCATCACCTGCTGCGGATCGCGAACTGCAATGCCGCAACCATTGGCAATGGCGGCCTGTTGCGCTATAGCTATCAGATTCTTGTGGAATATAGCGAAGCATCAAAGTTCCCTCAACTTCTGGCGAATATACGCTTACCTGATGGTTCTGTTCCCCCAGGAGTCGAAGCGGCTATCATCCTGCAAGCAGGAGCACTGCGCCTGGGTATCATTGGCCTTTCTGACAATATAGAGAACTTATATGTAACGCGCTATGCTCTACTTGAGCTACCAGCGGTACCACTTGTGCGCCAGCTTGTAGAGCAGCTCCGAGCACAGGGCGCAGATACCGTTATCCTTCTCTCACATATGGGCTTGAAGAACGACCGCAAACTGGCGGATGAACTTCAGAACGTCATTCCCCTGATTATTGGCGCCCATAGCCATGATCTGCTTCCTAAAGGCGAACGCATTGGAAACGTACTGATTGCCCAAGCAGGCTACAATGCGCAACACCTTGGCTATCTTGATCTTCTATGGGATGGTACATCTCTTACTATTGAGCGTGCACATGTTGAGCCTATCACTCCAGATATTCTTCCAGATCCAGCGATTGAGGCTGAGATGAGACGAATCGAAGAGAAGAGTGCTCACATGCTCAGTGAAGTTATTGGTGAACTCACGGAGCCGCTGGAATTTTCAGAAGGATACGAGTGTGGTGCCGTCAATCTCATGGCCGATATGTTGCGTGAACGTATGCAAGCCGAGGTCGGGATAATCGCTGCAGGAGTCAGCTTTATTGAAGGGCTGCCAGCGGGTCCTCTTCTGCGTGGCAAACTCTGGGAGGCTTGTCCCTCACCCGCTAATCCCGGTGTTGTAGAGATGACTGGTGCGCAACTGCTCATGGTTATTCAACGTGGCCTCGACGCTGCTATGATTGCCAAACGCCCTCACCCCATGCGTGGATACGCCCAGGGTCCCCTTCACCTTAGTGGTGCAAGCATGCATGCTCAACAACTCTCTATCGGGAATGAACTGGTCAATCCAGAACGCACGTATAGAGTGGCCGCATCAGACTGGGAACTTGACGCCAGCAGAGGCTATGTTGATTCAGCATGGCATCTCAAACCAACGTATGATATACCAATCATTTTGCGCGAGGCCTTAGAAGAGTACATCGCACAACATACCCCTATTCGCCATCCAGCGATGGGCCGGCTGGGCGAATGCACAAGAACGTGACAACACTTGGCACAAATTCTCTCCTAGAAACATGACGTTAACGTAGCATTGAGGATGGACATTGCTACGTCTCTATAGACAGAAGAGAAAATGGCGGAGTGCATCTTTAGAATATAAAGCTGATGGAGAACACCCATGCCAGTAGCACACGGTGCTACACACCGCTCTCATGCCACTGAGACACCGCTGTGACATCGCTCTGACGACGCTATTCCACAGCTTTCACATGGGAATATCGCCGAGGACATGACCGTCCTCGGCCACAAGCACCAACAAGATCGCGAGATTCTCTTCCCACTCCGCCTAGATGATGCCATCATGACAACCGATATGCCATGGGCGCAAGCTCTACGTGACACCCACCATATCGCTGATTGGGCGAGATGCCTAGACGATAAGGAGAGCTATTGGCAGGAGATAGCCCGCATCATCTCCCATCTCACCAAACCACTCTCAGGCCCACCCTTCATGCAAACCAAGACAAAATAACACCTGTCTGGTTGGATAGATGCGGCGGTCGCGGCCTTCCTTCCCTTCTCGGCAGGCCCGCAGATCCGCCTCTCAATCACACTTCTGCTTTTCTAAAAGAGCGATGCTCTTGCGTCTATATTCATAAAGAGACATGGATAAGGAGTGCACCAATGGCGAAGGAAGAGCATCTGGCTCACCTCAAATAAGGCGTAGGTCACTGGAATCGCTGGAGACGAGACCATCCCGAGATCCAACCAAATCTCACCGATACTAAACTCAGCCATGCCAACCTCAACGGTGCCAATCTCTGCATTACACGACAGTTGCATTTGTTGAGGCGCATGGGAAGCAGAACCGGACTCGGAGAGACAGCGAGACGCAGACGCTTCCAACAAAGCAGCCATGTGTTCGAGGTGGGCAATGGAGAGCTGTTGAGTTGGACCAAGAGAGAAAGCGGAGCGGCGACCGTGGAGGTAGCGATAGGCCACCCACTATCTTCCTTCAGGATTCCCATCCTTCATGCGACTGAGGGTCAGGTCCTCTTAGAGGATACAACCACGCGCCTGGCTGGCCAGTCGCAGCACACCACACCATATGATGGATAGTCAGTCCAATAAGCCTGCCAGTGCGATCCTACGAAAAGAGACGACGTACCACATAACAAGAGGTGCTTTGTTGAAATTGTACAGATAGGCTGGTTTCTTGGAGAAGAGATTTCAGCACCTCACAGTGAACATTTCTCGCGGTGTCTCCCCACAACATTTGCGTACAAGAAACAAAGAGATTTCCTTCTTCAGCCCTCTTCTCTTTCTCGAGAGCAGAGGGTATTGCTATGTGGCTTGATTGCAAGCTTATGGCTGAAATCCGCCAGCAATCGCATCGCATAGCAACTATACTCCTCTAGAGATAAGGATCATTTGTATATTGAATGTAAATGATGAGTCTTGCACAAAAGATGGGCACCTCCTCCAAGTAGCGCTACCCCTCTAAAGAGAGATACGGAGAAAAAGATGGCAAAATCATACTATAGCACGGTCTTTGAGCAGACGGCAGATCACGTTTGGGCAACCATTCGCGACTTCGGTCGCTATGAGTGGGCGAGTGGAGTCAGCAAGGCGTATATAGAGAACGAAAAAGCTGGTGATGCCGTTGGGGCTATCCGCAACTTCCGCGTGGGGAATCTGCGCGAGCGCCAACGGCTACTTGCCCACTCGGACCTCGATCGGTCCTACACGTTTGAATTCTGCGACCAGGGTTCCATCCAGGTGAGCAACTATCAAGCAACCCTGCGTGTCACGCCAATTATCGATGGAAACCAAGCCTTTGTCGAATGGTGGGCAACCTTCGACTGCGAACCTACTGAAGTGGATCACTGGACGTCGTATTTCGCAAATGAAGGGTTTCCAAAATGGTTAGGATCGTTACGCGCCCAACTTGAAAGATAAGCAACCATAACAACAACCAACATCGTATGGATCTACTCAACATGCGCAGGAGAAAATGTGTAGCTCACCCCCTCGCCGCTTTCTCACGTTGAATGTGTCCTCTGAGGATAACTTGGGCGTACAACCCGTTGGAAAAAGTAGAAAAACAAGGAGAAGAGAAAAATGGCAAGATCCTACTATAGTACCGTGTTCGAGCAGCCAGCAGATCAGGTTTGGGCTCGTATCCGCGACTTCAATGATGACCGCTGGTCCGGAGAGGTGGCCAAGAGCGCAAGCGAGAACGGCAAATCTGGGTCGACGGTTGGCACAATCCGGGTTCATGAGTTTTCTGGTAAAACCGCTCGATCTGACCTGCAGGCATATTCGGAAACGGAGCGTTTCTTCACGTACGGATTCGTCGGCACGCCGCCCATTCCCGTTAAAAATTATCAGGCAACCCTGCGTGTGACACCGATTATAGACGGCAATCGGGCCTTTGTGGAATGGTGCGCGACCTTTGACTGCGCTGAAGTGGAGCGCGATCACTGGATGAAGCATCTGATGGACAGCTTCGCCAGATGGCTCGCCGCGCTCTGCAAGGAGTGCTCATAAGAGAATCTGTGTCAGTGCAACACAGGCATAGACCCAAGCGCAGCAGAGCAACAAGAATACTGCAGCGAGGGAAGGTCAATGGCCCGTATCATTTTACGGGCCTGGATCTCACAGGTGATTTCGTCTTCTGCGAGCGCAAGCCCTGGCTCGCCCGCGTGAGCGAAGACAGCCCATCCCTGAGGCACTGGCCCTGGCTCTTCCTGCCGAGGTCGTCTCCCTCCTCCTGCAGGGCGTCTCACCCACCAACCTCCCGCGCCAGTATCACAACGTTATCTTCCATACTGTCAAGTTGGGACCCTACGTCCGCTCTCGCTGGCGCGAAGACGCTCACACGTCTACCATCAGCCTCGGCCTCCTCAACGACTCTCCTCCCTTCCCTTTCACGCCCCAGGGCTTCTCATGCGTCTGTGAGCATGCGAGAACAAACACGCCGGCACCATGCCACTGCCAACACGCATCCCTCACCTACACACCTCTTGACGCAGGTCTTCCCAAGGTCGCCCCAGCTCCCGCCGAAACATCACACACGCGCCAGGCGGAGCAGCCGCAACCCACACGCTGCCCATCCTCTTACGCCCCTGGCTCGCCATGTTTCAGCGTGTTTCTCACACGCAGGTGGCAACACGCCTTCTCACTGCTAGCAAGAGCATTCCAGGATCTGGGCCGAGCAGACCACAAGGCATGCCAGGATTCACACCCCAACCACCTGGCACCACACGGCAACACCAGGCGTTTCTCATGCGTTTCTCGTGCGTTTTGAAATGCACACGAAACGCCTCCTCCTCCTGGTCTCTCCCTCACCGACCAACCTCCTTCCCCCCACCTTCTTCAATCCTCAACAAGAGCATGGGCGAACAGCCCTTCCAACGAGAGAGAACAACGACTATATGACGTGGCGGGAGATGCGCCTCCCACACGCGCGACGCAGGATGTGACCACGCTCTTGTCGAATGTGCTTTTCTCCCCTATGATGCAATAAATACAGATCCTTCGGGAGGTCGTTATGAGTCAAGCGTCAAACAGCACACGTCTCGTGGAGATTCTTACGGAACTCTCCGAAACAACGTTTGAGACGCAGGTCCACCTCGATATATGGGTTGCCTGCCACTTTGCGTGCACATGAAGCATTCATAGGGCATCACCAGCCGCCTCTGCCAAACGAACGACCGACATCTGGGCAATGGCCAAACATCGGGTCCATATCGAAGCGTTTTTCGATCCAGAGGATGTGCTGATCATCGAGGTCACCTTGCCAACACCTGGGGACGATGGCAAGGAACTGCGTGATGCCTGTTCCTTGCAGGTGAAGAGACAGGGATGGAAACACGAACTGGTGTGCCACGCCCTGGTCAATCACGAGGCACAGACAGCGTTTGAGAGCCTGTTTTGTTAATCGCGGGGATGACTTTACATGATAGACTGGAAGGATGAATAAGAGTTCTCCAGGCAATCTTTCTGATGCAGAGTGGGAGTGTTTGCAACGCCATGTACCGCCCTTGTCCAGACGAGGGAGACCACCAACTCACCCGTTGCGAACCATCTTCGATGCCATTTTCTACGTCCTACGCACAGGTTGTCCTTGGCGGTACCTGCCCGCAAACTTCCCACCCTGGCAGACCATCTTTTACCATTTTCGGCGCTTGCGCTTCAAAGGCACATGGACGCTCCTGTTACAGGCTTTGTACCTGGTCGAGCGCCAACGACAAGGCAGGAACCCGCACTCTAGCGCTGCCATCATGGATGCCCAGAGCGTGAAAACGGTGGAGGAGTCTGCCGGGATCAGCGGCTTTGATGCATATAAGCGTGTCAAGGGGCGCAAACGCCACATTCTCGTCGATACCTTGGGGCTTCCGCTCTCGATCTACGTGACCGAAGCTGACATGCATGACACCCGAGGCGCCCGCTGCCTGCTGGCTGGGTTGAAGTATTTCGTCCCGCGTTTGAAGAAGATCTGGGCTGATGCGGCCTACCGTGGGCAGGAATTGGCTGAATGGTGCCAAACCACAGGCGACTGGGAGCTGGAAGTGGTGGAACGCCCGGTGGGCGTTCGTGGCTTCAGCGTTGTGCCCAAAAGGTGGGTCGTCGAGCGCACCTTCAGTTGGGTTTCTCGCAATAGACGAATGAGTAAGGATTACGAGCGCAAGGTCCAGACCAGCGAAACGCTCATCCAGATCGCAATGATTCGATTGCTCGTCGCTCGCCTTGGACGGAATAATTGACCAGTTTCCAAGCACGTTCTGAGCATTGTTCGTCTATTACTCTGATATCCAGCAGCGCAGTGCTCACCCTGGATCAAATGGGTATTTCCCTCTCCCTTCCTCTCCTCTTATTCGCGACTCCTTCCAGATACGTTTTTCACTCACTCGTTTTGGTCCGGATGCTTGCAAGAGAGAGCCTGGGTAGATAGAATAGCTCCACGTTATTGTGATGCTTTTTAGTAGAGGATACCTAGATGACGCTATTACCAGCAACCAAGGCGCTCATTGATTTCACTCGATATGATTCCCTTCACTGGTCTCTTGCCGATGCTTATGTCGCAACGATTGCTCGTTTTGGGTCAATAGAAGATGCACGGCTACTTTTGGCAGCATTTTTAGTAAATCCTGCCAAACGAGCATATATGCTTACTCCTATCAGAGTTCTCGGCAATGATGAGCTTGCTCATGAGCTGTTTCTGCAATGTGTGCATCATGGCAGACTTCGTGATGAGATGCCCGAAGATATACTCCTCTGCCTGGGATATATGGGATATGTACCGGTTGAACCACTTTTATGGAAGTATGTATCGCAAGAGGGCGATCACGACAATCATGGATATCATTACATGAGAGCTGCTTGTCTGGGGTTACTCCATCTTCCTTGTGTTGAATTGAAAGAAGCCATTGCCACAGCCATCACCTCTCATTATAGCAAAAACTGGTGGAATGCAGAACTGCTGCCAGCATTAGCTAGCAAGACCGGTAATTCCTCTCTGCTTGAGGAATTGTATCAATGGGGGGTGACCACAGCCTCAACCGACTGTAATGCAGGGTTGGTGTTAGGGATTGCCCTCTATGGAGAAAAAGGTTCTGCCTATTTTAAGAGGCTTCTGTGGAACCCTGATTGGGAAGCTCATGCGTCTGCGACTGGTACCAGGCTTTATACCTATCTTGGATGCCGATATCTGGGCATTTCCTTACTTGATCTGTATGCTGAACTACAGACACATATTCAGCACGGCTCTCCACAAAAACAAATACGGCATGGGTTCTCTCTTGTAGAAGCAATGCTTAGCTGCTTTCTTGATGATAATGTTCTTCCTCTCAAGTTTCTTCCAGTTTCCCCTGTCAGTGCTCAAAGCGTGTATGAGGCGCTCTTCCTCTGGTCTCACCCCAATAAGGACGATTCGATTATCGGTCTGGTCGACCAGTTGGTTGAGAGTGATGCCGACACAAGGCAATCCCTACGACATACCCTGTATGAATTGGAACAAAGCCTGTTAGTTCGTATCGAGCGAGAGATAGAGCGGCAACAGTTTATGCTTTAATTCTATCGTAAAAACGTAATAGCCTAATAATCCTTTTTCTACCAAAGAGTGCTCTATTCTTTTGCCATTTGTGGAATGAGAAAAAGAGTATCTGGTGAATTGCGTGTAACAGATGATCTATCTCAAATGGTTTCCTTCCAACCCATGCGCAAGATAGAAAAAATCACGTCAATAAGGTTGGTGGATGATACATCCATAGCCTGCCTCATGCAAGCTTAGGGAGAAACTGTTGCAAGCGCTCTCACCATACATCCAAGAGGTTTCTCAGATATGTTGTACTCATACTTTCTCGTTTATCTGATTATAACCCTTACCGCAATTCCCAAACACAGTCTCAGGTCGACATCCGCTCTGGGCACAACCGCTCTCGACGTGAGGATACAGAACACGTCTGGCTCCCTTGGCTCACCCAGCATCCCTAAAAGAAAAGCAACCGGGGAAGTGCTGATACAGATGCCTAGAAGAACAGAGACACACCTCCAGGATGATCAGCGCGAAGAGTGATCGCTTGTACATTTGTCCCTGGGAAAAGCGCTCTCCATCTGGTATGTTTCTCTTGTACCATAGCTTGGCAGATGCACCACTGAGGAGATATCATGAACAAGAGAACAAACATTGCCCTCCTTTTTCTCGGCAACCTTCTCCTTCTGATTGGCTTTTTCTTTTTCCCCTTGTACATTCTTCCTTTTCATACTCACGGGAATCTTTTAGAAGGCCCCTCTGCGTGGAAACTCATGACCTATCCCTTCGTCACTCAACCCAGCCCTAAACTCGGAGCATTCCTTGTGACTCTTCCTTTTTGGCTCCTTGCTGCTCTTATTATTTTTGAGGTAGGAGGAGAAATTTGGACATTGTGGCGTCGTCAAAGGATTTCTCCTCATCGATTGCACAACAATATCGGCCAAATAGGCCTTCTTTGGATGGGAATCATTTTCATCCTTTTATGGCTTAATTATGCTAGCAGCTTAGGGTGGTGGCGTAGCATCTTGATCAATGGAAGTGGGCTTGGATTCTGGTCTTGCATCATCGGTTTTTTGCTTATTAGGGTGACAAGATTACCGCTGCGTGGCATGCAGCGTGTATCTACGCGAGGCGGCAGCACACTTCACTGAACAATGTGAGATCATCGCGACTATCGAGATCCGGGGCAGGTCCTCCTGGAGGAGACCACCACGCGTCTCTTCCCAGACTGGGTCACCGTGAGTCAGCTTGATGATCGGCTGGACCTGCTTGGGCTGGGCGATGGCACAGAAATGCCAGAGGATCCACGCCTCCTCTGGGTCCGCCCCCTCCAGGGCGAACTCTGTCTCCAAGAAATGCTAGAAGAACACTAAGATACTTCAGGCACATAGATGTTCAGAGCGCTGATCGGTACGTCTATGTGCCTGGACGAGCGCGCCAGCCAAGCAAATCATCCCTCGATGACGCGATCCTTCCAGCAGATCCTCTCCAGGTTACACCACCTGGAGCAGGAGAATCAGACGCGCCAGGAGAATTAGTCGCCTCTCACCCGCTCCCTCTCCTTTTATGCACCAGGCTCACAACCACACAGGTCTCACACGCATCAACGCGACGACTCCAGACTCGCATCAAGCGCCAACTCACACAAGAGACTCTCATAGCGCCTATAATATGTACTATGCACCTTCCTCTACCTAGGAGAGCGCGAGACACAAATCGCATTTCTTGATGTGAGTGGCGCTCCAGTCCTACTCACCGTGAACTAGCCTATGCAATTTGTTTGGCATATCGTAGGTCCATAGGAGGTCCTTCCTACCTGGAAACTGATTGCGTGTCGCACCCGATTTCAATCGCTCGACCGCGATTCTTCCTTTAGCAACCTCCTAGTCGAAAAGTTGCTTGATATTTGCCATCAGGTTACAATCGCTCGACCGCGATTCTTCCCTCTTCAACGGCAACCAGGATGAAATAGCTTAGGGAGCCTATAACCTAGCATATTTGCGAGAGGCTCTGTCAGATAGTGTCTTACTCCCATCATGATGGGAACCTGGGAGCGAGCTTGGTCAACATGCGATAGCTGGCCGAGAGCTTGATGAACGCCTCGCTCGTCTCTGGTAAGCCCTCGTGGTCACGGCAGAGACGCTGCCAACGCACCATCCACGAAAAACTGCGCTCAATGACCCATCGTCTGGGAAGTGGGTGGAAGCCGGAGGGAAAGAGCTTGTCCCAATCAATGTCTTCGCCTTCAGGCACAAGTAAACCGCGTTTGGCCACCGTGAGCGCCTTCACCGTCTGCATCGTCCACCCAATGCCGTAGTTGAGCCAGCGCACAAACGTTCCTCCATAATGACTATCGCCCCACAGGAGCTTCATTCTTGGGAATTGCTCTCTCAAAGGCAAGAGCAAGGCTTTGCCACCCTCTTGGTCAGAGCGGCTCGCAGCGGTGACTTTCACGGCGAGCAGATGCCCCTGACTATCTACAAGTGCATGACGCTTGCGGCCATATGTTTTTTTCCCATATCAAAGCCCTTCTCAGACCCACGAACCGCACTGGTTTTGATCGATTGGCTATCGATCACTGCGGCACTTGGCTGTGGATCACGCCCTTGCTTCACCCTCACCTGCATCCGCAGTGTCACGAGCACTTGGTCCGCGCATTCCGGCCCGTCGCCACATGCGGAAGTAATCATGAAGGGGCTCGTGCAAGGCGACGCAGAAACATGCGAATCTGGGAAACAGAGATCCAACATGCGCTACTTTCTGAGAAGAATTCGTCATCCTTCACCCATTGGCGGCAAAAGGTGAGCCAAGCGCAAGTCCGTTCGACTACCTAGTGGCGCGGCAGATGCTCGAAGGTCTTGGGCAAGACAACTTTCACGAGTTCCTTCTGGGGTGTCATCATCCAACCATGACGCGGTGAGCGTTCCACAGCCGGGGAAGGGGAGCATGGGAGTCGCGATCAGCAGGTAGATGCTCAGGGCAAGCATGAGGATGGAGGGGAATGCCCTGGCGTGGATGCCCAGCCGATGGGCGCGCTGACGGTCCACATGAGCCTGGATGCGCTCTTGTACCTCAAGCTCTTACAGCAGGAGATTGAACGCTTGCTTGACCACGATCCGAAAGCCAAAGGGGTGCTTTCAATCCCTGAACTGGGGCCAATGACAGTGGCTGTTTTGCGAGCAGAGTTGGGCGACTTGGATCGATTTGCTCGGATGGATCAAGTCGTGGCCTATGCGGGCATGGATCTGCAGGTCAGGCAAAGTGGGAAATGGAAAGGCCAGACCAAATTGTCCAAGCGGGGCAGCGGTCATCTTCGCCGTATCTTGTATTTGGCGGCTTTGCGCAGTATTCGCTTGCCCACCTCTCCCTTTGGCGTCTACTATCGTCGTTTGGTGGACCGTGGCATGAAAAAGGGCATGGCCGTGGTGGCGCTGATGCGCAAGTTGTTGATCGTTGCTGCCCATCTCATTCAAACGCAAGAGGACTATGATGCGAGCAAAGTCGCCAGGCCAGCAGTGAGCTAGCCGCGCGGCTAGCTCACTGCTGGCCTCCCCACCCCAATTGATGTGGGGGGCAGATCACCTCTGGACCCTGTCCAGAGGTCAGCAAAGCTATGCTGTCTTCGTGAGAACTTCCAGACCTTTTCTTGATCAGTCTGTTCAAGACATTTTCTCGTAAAGACTTGACAAATTTTATGGCTTCTGTAGTGTTTCGCGTTGCGCGAGGTTTTTACGTTTTTTTCCCATTCTTTCCGCTTGAGACTTCGCGCGTGTGCTGCCAGGCTTCTTCGTGGCACTCACCCTGCCAGCGGTAGCCTTTGTTTGCTTCTCTCCCACAGAGGTTTTCCTGGACTTCGATGCCGGATCTTTTTTTCTTATTGCTTTTTTCTCTGGCGGAAGCATTTCTGCCTTAACTGTATCTGAATTTTTCTGAGTTGTCTTTGCCAGGCTTGCCGATTTCCTGGTAGGCTTTTTCTCTTCTGTTGGATCAGCCTTCTTCCTCTCCACTTCCCGAATAACTTTCGCTTTTACAGATGCTGTTCTGACTGCTTTGGAAGAACCTGCCTTCTCTGTAGTCGTCGCCTTCGTTGTTCGACGTTTGCGGGAGGCTGCTGGAATTGGCCCTTCATCTTCTGGCGTCACAATCTCGGTCTTTTCATTATAAATTGCAGAATCTCTCTCTCCTCTACTCATTGGATCTTTCAAGATAAAAGGCGCCTGCAGGGAGGGTCTCCTGGACTGTAATGCAGTGGTGAGTGCTTCCAAAAAGCTGGGGATATCCTTATAGCGGTCAGAGTATTTTTTCGCGATCGCTTTGAAAATGATTTCATCCACCTGAGGGGATAGGCTCGCATGAACCTGCGTGGGAGCAAGAGGTCGCTCATACAGATGGGCGTGCATCCATGTACTCTGATCCTCTCCGCGATAGGGGCGTCTTCCTGTAAGCAACTCATAGGTGAGACAACCCAGCGCGTACTGATCGCTTTCCTTGCGTACTTTTCCGTGAAATTGTTCTGGAGCCATATAGGCAAAGGTTCCTCCCAGGCTTTGTACTGCCGCATTTCCTCTGCTTAACACTCTGGCAATATCAAAATCGGCCAGAACCGTTTGCTTCTCTGTCCGGAAGAGGATGTTTTCAGGTTTGATATCACTATGCACAATATTCTGTTGATGCGCAAAGTGCAATGCCTCACCAACTTGCCTGAGCACGACAAGTGTTTCGTCCATCGACCATGAAGAAGCTGGCCGGCGATTGAGTTTGCTCCGAAGGGAGCCATGTGCAGCAAATTCCGTAATGATGTATGGAAGTCCCGCATAGATATTCGCATCAATCAGCGGAAGAATATGGGGATGCTCTAACTTCGCTAGTACATAGGCTTCGCGAAAGAAATCCTCCTGATCGCTTTCAACAGAGAAATGGGCTGTATAGAGGACTTTAAGTGCAACGAGACGGGTGGTTAAAATACGGTGAACAGCCTGATAGATAATAGCAGACTCGCCATGTGAAATCTCGGCCAGGAGACGATAATTACCAATGTCCTGACCCACACGCATGATCATAAGAAAACCTCTCAAGAGATTGTCCGTGCCCAGACAGCCCTTCCTGGACAAACAAATCTGGACACCTAAACGCTTATTATACTCTTTTTGAGTGAGGTCTTGATAGATGGCGCCATTTGCGGTGAAATGTTGGCGCCCCATCGCAACTGTCGTGAGCTGGAGGGTTGGGACAGAGACGCAGATGAGGGCTGTGTTGCAAAAATGGAGAGGGGAACACAAAGGATGGGGCTTCGGGGCTTCACCATTGTGCTGCTGTGTTTTAAATGGTCACTCCGAATAATTCTGCAATAAATGTCGCTTGCCCTAAGCCGTCTCCTTTGCGCACTCCTTGCATTTGTCCAATTCTTATCATACATGCGTATTGCTAAATCAATAAGATAACTTTCACTCTCCTTTTTCAGAAAGGGCAAAACGTACATCCTTTTACTTCCCCACGATCATCTCCGCTGTTTTCTCACTCACCATGATCATCCCCTTCTCTTGTCCTTGTCCCAATCGGGCTTGCGCTTCCTCAATCGCTTTGCAGAGACCCTCATGATTTCTGAGTGCTTCTAACGAGGTCTCTTCCCAAAAGCCATCTTCATGTCCCAGCGTATACCCTCCTTCATACCAATCAAACCAACAGTCATAGATCTACTCTTTCGTCACCACCCATCCTGAAAACGCCGAGATCTCACCCGAATACAAGCTTCCTGGAAGATTCCCTCCTTCTGGCGCATTCATGAACCACTTCATAGTCCGTGATCCCAGCGCAGCCGCGATAAGCAAGTGGATCAGAATAACTACATGCATCTACAAGACTGGCAAATAACCAAGGAAGAGATGAAAGAACCCCATACTCATATGATCGATGATGCTCGTGGCAATTACGGTCACTGGAATGGTCACCAGCGCACTGACAAATGCCGCTATTACCACTATAACCAAACCATCGCGCATATATCTTGTTTGGCGTGCGAACCAATAAGCGCAGGCGCTGTATCCCAGCATCACCATCGGATATAACCAAGCGTTCCTAGCCATTGGGACCAATTATTTAGATCACTGTTGGAGAAGCCTCCTCCGGTAATAAACAGGTACAGCCCCCACGAAAAGGCCATCCAGCCAAAAAGAACACCGAAAAAGACCCAGTTGCCCTGAGCGAGCCAGACACCAAACCAGATCCCAGCATGACAGCAATCAGAAACGTGACGAACCAGGACAATTTGGGAATGCGTTGAAACATACTTTTTCTCCAGGTTTTAGCGTTTTTTGAGGAATAGGAATCTCATGGATAGGGAAAATATACTTCATCAAGGTGAAGACTGTGTGGGGCAAATGACCCATAGCAAGAAAATGTTGGTCATTTGTCCGGATAAATGTGGTGTCAGTGCAACCATTGGCATCCCTCCAGGAGCGCGAACCATGGATTCATGAGAACGGTGAAATCTTTCGGCATTCGGGAACTCCATTAAGTTATCAGGCAGAAATGGCAGCCTTAGGAAAGATTTCTTGTCGTTCCCGACTTCCCTACGACTGCTGCTCTCGGAAGGTTTGGAGGATCGCCTCCATAGTTCTTTCATTGGCCTGAAATTGCTCTGGTGGCGTGTTAAACGCGATCCGGTAGGGACGGAAATAGTTAGCATACGCAACTTCCACCTTCATCGCCAATACTTGAGAGGATGGAAGATCAACAATGGCAGTTGACCACGTCAGTTAATGAATGGTTATTTTGCTTTCACGCTCTATCTTGCCCCACTGAACCAGAAGATCCTGCTGGATTGTGAGAAGTAACGTCAGCAAAAATAGCATGCAAAATGGCGGCTATACGAAAGTGCCAATAACGGCCACTCCACCGGTGTAATCTTTGTTATCTGGTCCTTTAGCTGGCTCACCCTTTCCTTTCGCATACTTCCTCGATGATTTACTCTTCTTCTTTCCCCTCTCTCTACGAAGCGTCAGCATACAGAGTTATAGATGCCAACATCAACCTGCATACCCAAGCACTTAAGCACTCTCATGCCTCGTATCCCATGCTTTCTGCTCCAAAAACACCAGTCAAGGTGCATTACCATACCATCGCCCATATGATGGTCCTCTCTCAACCTCACACTCGTATTCACCATCATGCCATTCATTTGCCTGAGTGCAGCCGCCTGAGATACGCAGACGTCGCGCAACACAAACTCAGCCTGAAGCGGAACCATGTAGCGGCGAAGCTAGCCGCCATACAGGCGGTGTTGGCAACTACTTTTCAGAACAAGCTGTTGACTGTGCTTTTCACTGGAGAAGATGTGGTGTAGTTTTGGAATGCATGGGCAGAGAAGAGGATGTGTTGCTCAATTCTGAGGCCTTCAAGAAGCGCTCTGCAGAAGCTAGAAACAGCAGCAGGAGAGATGAAGAAAATCTCTTCACGTTGTATGCTTTCTCGCATATGTTCCCACTAATTCAGCTGTTGCAAGCACGTGATCCTTCAATTTCGCCAATACATCCTCTTTTCTAGCACCTTGTGGTAATGCTAACTGTGTATCGAGGGCAAAGAGCCGAAAGACATAGCGATGCGTGCCAGAAGGCGGGCATGGTCCTTTATAGCCACGGGTACCAAAATCGTTGACGCCCTCAACACCATCGAGAAGGGCCTCCTGTTCCAGGATGTGCTGCGTTGAAGGGGGAAGATCATACAGGAGCCAATGTGTAAACACTTTTGACGGTGCATCTGGATCTTCAACCACCAGAGTCAGGCTTCGTGCTTCCTTTGGCACATCGGAAATAGTAAGAGGAGGGCGGTGATTCGCTCCATCACAGGTATACTGAACTGGAATCAGTTGACCATGTTGAAAGGCAGGACTGATGAGTTTCATAGGAGCCTCCTTGTTTCCTGGTGCTGGACTCGAAGCGGCAAACACTACTGTACAGGTGCTCACGAAGAAGAGCGCCCAGAGAATACTACTAATAAGGAGGATAGATGCGTATTTCCTGGTGGCAGAAGTAGTTCTGATGAACGTTTTCTTCTGACGCCCCCCCTCCCTCCATGCTGATAGGCATCCTCTCGCTAATGGAGGCAGGGTTGCAGAAACACACAAGCTGCTCTGTTCCATCTTTCTCCTTCCTCTTTACCCTTCTACACACTCTCTACCAGCGAACAGATACAGCAGCCACAAGGGTGATGAGTAACGTTCTGGCTCCAGGTCGAAAGAACGCACTGATCCCTCAAGCTGCGACGCCCTCGCTTCTCCCCACTCACATGCTGCACCAATCGCTCACATTCACGAGTTCCAAACAGGCCTCTTGAGCATCCACTCTTCTTCTCACGCTCGTCTCGTCTAACGAGTAACACCCTCACAGAGAGCGCACTCTCTCAGTGTTTCTTGAAACACCAATGATGCCTACCAGCTTCGTTGACCATCAGCATCCGTGAAGCATATGCGACGACGTCGGTGACTTCGTAGCAAAATGTACGCGTCACGCCCGAACTCCATGCTTTTCTCAAAGCCCTGGCCCAGGCCCTCCGTCTCCCTGCTCCTGCAGGGCGTCTCACCTACCGACCTCCCGCGCCAGTATCACAAGATGATCTTCCATATCGTGCAGTTGGGACCCTATGTGCGCTCTCGCTGGTGCGAAGACGCTCATACATACACCATCAGCCTCGGCCTCCTCAACGACTCTCCCCCCTTCCCCTTCACCCCTCAGGGCTTCTAACGCGGCTGCGAGCATACGAGAGGATCAGAGAACGAACACGCCGGCGCTCCTTGACGCAGATCTTCCCCGGGTTGCTCCAACTCCTACCGAAACATCACACGCACCAGGCTGGGCAGCCACAACTCACGCGCTGCCCAGCCTCTTACGCACCTGGCTCACAACATTTCACAAAATTTTTTTCTCACAAGCAGGTGGCAACACTCCTTATCACTGCCATGCAGGGCGTCCCATCATCCAGGCAGAACCGAGCAAGAGGCATTGCAGGATTCACACCCCGGCCACCTGGCACCACACGGCAAGACCAGGCGTTTCTTGTGCATTTCAAAACGCACGAGAAACGCACAGAACATGCCTCCTCCTCCTGTTCTACTCCCCCTGCCCTCTCCTGCCAGTGACACACACACGCCTGGAGAAGCTGTAGATGATCCTCCCACACATCGCTTTTTACGTACCAGGCTCACAACTTTTGCAAAAATTTTCCCACCACCACACAGATCTCACCAAACCCATCAACGCGACGGCTCCAGACCCGCGTCAAGCGCCAACTCACACAATAGCGTCTCATATCGCCCATATCGATGAGCTCTGCACCTTCCTTGACCCACGCATCTCTGCGGATGTCACCATTCCCTGATCATCTAACGAAAATGGGAAAATGGGAAAATCGCCTCTTTTATGCAAACTGACCGGGAGGTGACCGGTTTCTGTCCTAGTCAAAGCATCCCATTCCTTCTATACTTGATTTATTACCTTTTGAGGTCTTAACTGCAATATTAGACAATTAATTACAACTATTATCAAATAATGACAAAAGCGGTAGTTTGTTAGCAAGATTTTTTTCATTCGATACTCATCAAATAGTAGTAATCTGAGCTCAAATTGTTCAAGATATCTACTTGGGATGAGAAGCAAATCCCCAAGTCAACAAACGAGCAATAGAGCAGTGCTCACAAAGATTGAGCCATAGGGTTGTTTGCAAATTAGGGTATTTTGATTCTATTTTCCCATTGGCAGAGAGAATTGCATTTAGAGTAATGGGCTAGAAAAACAGAAAATATTACATTTTATGCAAGCAGGCAGGATTGACCTGTGAGGAGATGTGAGTATGCCCCCCTCAGAGCAACAGCCAGTAGCGAACGTTGATCGACCTGTACGCTCCATTAATTCACGCGTGCAGATTGTATTACTGGCGATTGGTGGAACCGTGATCTATGGCGTTCTTCAGGATCAGATGACCGCCCATATCTGTGTTGAATATTTTACGATTGGTCACTACGATTATTGGGGTCTACAAGATCCGACGCTGCTCGCCTTTGAATGGGGGGTGATCGCAACGTGGTGGGTTGGGCTCTTCCTGGGTATGGCGTTGATGATAAGCGCACAAGTTGGTCGTAGTAGACCTCCGCTCACGGCTCGTAATCTGCTATGGCCGGTGCTCGTGCTGCTCGCGATCACGGGAATTATTGCATTCGTGGCAGGTGTGACAGGGTACGCTCTGGCTCAAAATGGTGCGGTCTACCTCGTTGGGTTACTGGCCACATTAGTACCAGAGGCAAAACATAACACCTTCTTAGCCGATTTATGGGCACACAATGCCGCCTATTTTGTGGGCATTATCGGAGGCATTATAGTCTGTATCAGATCGTGGCAGAAACGAGGAAGGCTCCGAGGTATACAATCTCGCAAAAGCCGAAGGAACGGAGAGAGCAGCGCTTCTCCCCTTTGGGAGAGGATTGTCCTCTTTGCTCTTGTGATACTTGGCGGTGTGAGCCTTGCTTGCGGGATACTCTTTCTTCTTGCCGTGAATGTTTAGTGGTACTTTGCCGATAAGAAAAATCTCATCCGCTAATGACAGATGGCATCTGGGCATTCCTCGATAGAATGCATGCATCTTGATATGAAAATAAAAGAATGTGTGGAATGAGAACCAGTGAATCTGTGGTGCTCCCGCTGCATGAGCACATCCAGGCCATACATGAGGAGGCAACCCTCTTTTATGAATCTCTGAATGTTGGGATTCACAAGATGTACTCCATTATAACGTAATTGGACTTCTTAATACAAAAAGTTGTGGGGCACCCTAAGCTGACAAGCTGACAGCTTATGTAACGGGACCACATCGAGAAGTCAGCAATACAGAGAGGTACTCGCCACAAAGTGGAGTGCCTCTCTGTATCCCCTTAGAGTATTGTATTCTCATCTCGCATATCTCTTAAGCGGGAAGCGCTGACATGGATATTAAGAAAATGGTGAATACATAGTGAGAGAGCTAGCTCCCCGTAAAACGTAAGAACTGCTCAGCATGGTACACTTCAGACAGGGAAAGGATTCAGTCACCCTGCGAAGCGAATGTACTTCCCAATCCAGTCAATTGTTCGCTGATCTGGCGGAGACTGCGGCGTGCAGTCGGATCATAAGCTTGGGGATGTGCTCGCGCTTGCTGTAACTGATCGAAGTATTGGCCAGTAACCGTGTCTAATGTTGGCGAAGTTGCCAAGTGCATAACAGAGCGAAGCCCTTCTTCAACTGTACTTTGAGTAAAAGGTATCGACTCACGAACCATTTTGGTGTTCATAAGCGAGGCCGGATGTACGCAATTGACAGTAATATGCTCACCTTTCAACAGATCAGCCAGATCAAGGGTAAACATCATCAGAGCGAGTTTACTACGTCGATAGGCATCGAGACCATTATAGCGGCGCTCAAGCATAAGGTCGTCAAAATCCAGCGCGCTCTGCCCAACTGATCCAATGTGAATGATACGCGAAGGCTGACTCATACGCAGTGCAGGCAAAAGCAGGTGTGTAAGTAAGAAGGGAGCAAGATAGTTGACCGCGAACCGAAGCTCATATCCATCTCGGCTGAGTTCTCTCTTCCCACCAATAAATTTCCCCCCTCCCACTCCAGCATTGTTAATGAGCATATCTAACTGTCGATGCCGCACTTATACTTGCTCAGCTAATTGACGAATCTCAACCAAATCAGCCAGATCGGCCAGATAGGGTTCTAACGATGTATTTCCTGTGAGATTTTGTATTTCTCTTCTTGTCCTCTCAAGCCGTTGCGGATCTCTGCCATGCAACAACAAGGTTGCGCCTTGTCTAGCCAGCGCAATAGCTGTCTGTTTCCCAAGGCCATCTGTTGATCCGGTAATCAGGATTATTTGTTGTGTGGGAGGTTTCATAGTTGATTCTCTTTTCAGCAATAGGTATATCGTAGTATGAGAGTCTGCTGGTTCGCGCTCTTGCAACTGAGCGAGAACTAATTGGTTGCTACGCCCAATGCTCTCAGCAATAGCCCATCACGCATACGGTCCGGCAACAAACGCAGCAAACTTATCATTCCAGTACCACGCCCAGCAAGGTAGCGCGTCTTCGGATGGCGAGAAATCAACGCGTGAGCAATGCTCGTTCCTACCACATCAGGAGAATCCATGTATTGATTCGCGGAAGCTTTCGCTACTGCGTCTAGTGCTGGCGCATACAGCTTGAGAAGTTCTCCAGGCAATCCCTGCCTAAACTGTTGTGCGCTAACAGCGGACTTCTTAAAGATCTCTGTTCGCATCGCCCCTGGTTCAACAATAGAGACCGATATCTTAAAAGGACGAAGTTCGCTACGCAGCGCATCAGTCATAAACTCTAACGCGGCTTTAGAGGCAGAAAGCACCCCTAGGTAGGGAAAAGCCACTTGCCCTGTTGGAGCACTAATATTGACGATATGCCCTTGAGCTTTGCGTAACAGAGGCAAAAACACTTGTGTAACCGCAATATGTCCAATCACATTCACGTCGAATTGTTTGCGCACCTCCTTAATTGGAACCAATTCAATGGGTCCTTCAACAATCATCCCAGCATTATTCACCAGTCCATATAGTCCTTTCTCCCCAACAGCCTCGGAGATAGTTTCTACGGCTTGAATAATGGAAGCTTCGTCAGTAATGTCGAGTTCCACAGGAGTGATTTGGGCAGAAATTTCTCGTTGAAGCCTCTCACCATCAGAAAATTTCCTTACCCCTGCAAAGATCTGAAAGCCTAAATTATCAAGCTGACGCGCCGTCGCCGTCCCAATCCCCCCGGCGGCACCAGTAATTAGAACCGCTTTTCGCTGTGCCTGAGTCATTGTCACCATAGAGATAGATTCCTTTCTCTGAACAAGCAGATGAATTGCTTCTTCATCTCGCTTTTAACATCGATACGATACGTATCGTATTAATAATTATAATGGATTAAATATATCCGATACGTATCGTATATGTCAAGCATTTATTCTCAGTTGCAACCAGATCAATGCACGGGTTCTGTCAGAATTCAGAGAAAGGCTTGTCCTAGCAATTGTTGACAAGGTATGTTGAGAACAACAACTCATCTGAGAAGAAGTGATCCATGAACTGCCCACATTGCACCTCAGCCAGCACCAACGAACAAACCCAGAAGACCATGCTCGGCTATCACATGCTCCGTTGCCTTGCATACAAGCGCCTCTTCAACGAACGCACAGGAACGCTGTTCAACTTTCTGGAATATCCACTGATGTTGTTCTCCTGGTTGTCCTGTGGCGGCTTCGGTATAAGTTGAGCCTGCGGTATCTGGCCAAAATGTTTCTGGAGAGCAACTGGGAATTCACTCACGAGGCGGTTCGGGAGTGGGAAACGCGGTTTGCTCCACTTCTTGCAGAGCAGTTGCGAACCAAACTACGTGGGCAAGCAGAGTGGTCGTGGTACGTGGATGAAACGTATGTGAAAGTCAAAGGAAAATGGTGCTACCTCTATCGAGCCATTGATACCGATGGCAATCTGGTTAATTCGCGCCTGAACGAGAAACGGGATATGGAGGCAGCTCAACAGTTTTTCAAGCAGGCTCTCGCCGTTGTTGGCCATACACCAGAACAAGTGGCAACGGATGGGTACGCCTCCTACCCGCGAGCAGTGCGTGAAACGCTGGGCAACCAGGTGCTCCATCGGACCAACAAATATCTCAATAATCGCTTGGAGCAAGATCATCGTGGGATCAAACAGCAATATTATTCAATGTGTAGGTTTGGAAGCTTCACATCAGCATCACGCTTCTACTCTGCCTTCGATGAATTACGCGACCATCTGCGCCCTCGTTACATCGTCGGGAAGGCAATGTCACTCACAGAACAACGACCGGTATTTTGTGAAAGACTTGCGATCCGGAAACTGCTCATGAGAACAGCATCATAACCAGCAGATTATGGTTGAGGAGCTTTAAGTCTCCACATTCTCAATTCTGACAGAAAGTGGCGCTGCGCCCCTACCAACGCTTTCCCAAACCAGGAGGCTACCAGATCCAAGCAAAGATTCCCCTCGTCGATCCCACGCGGCTCCTCTTACAAGACACACCTCACCTCTTCCGTCAGGCTTCCCCCTTCCTCATGCACCTGGTTCACTTGTTGCAGTACCTCTGAAATTGTTCCTGCTTCCATCACATGACTCCTCCTCGAACGCTCACTACAATATCCATTCACCGCACATCTCACGCGCGTTCACGCCTGTTTCACCATGCTATTCACCACTCTTCACAATTGTCGATTGGATGCTCATCCCCCGCCTTGCAAACATTTCAAGAGAGCGGCATCTTGCACTTCACCTCTATCTCTAGAGGTGGGTGAGAACAGGCATTTATGCATGTGGTATCTGACGCATGGACAAGTTCTGAGGTTATGGCTCTGCTTGCAAAGGAATGTGCACAAAAAATGTGGTGCCTTCTCCCTCCAGGGATTTTACCCATATTCGTCCACCATGTCGCTCAACAATTGCTTTACTCACTGTGAGCCCCAAGCCCCAACCTTCTCTAAACTGGGCTTCAGCGCAAGAAGCCCGATAAAACGGGTCGAAAATATGGGCTTGTTGCTCTTGGGAAAGAGCAGGACCTTCATTATGCACTTGGAAAAGCATATAATGAGGGGTCATATCCACGCAGACATGGATCGTCGTGTCTACTAATGCATAATGAACGGCATTGCCCACCAGATTCACCACAACCAGGGCAAGCCGTTTGTCATCGGCTTGAATAACAACAGGATCACAAGGAAGCTGCAACTCAATCTGGCGATTTGAGCCTATTCGTTGGTTCTCAACAACCTCACGGCAAAGATTCCCAAAATCGCAGCGAGAGAACTGCAAACGTTGCTCGTCAGTATGGAAACGACTAATCTCAATTAAATCTTCAATCAGTGCCTGTAAAACTCGTGCGCGCGCTTCAACTTTCTCAAAATGCCGAATAGAGAGAAAAACTTCTTCCTCTCTATATTTCGTTTTGCGCAGGCGACGCAAAGCCAATTGAGCTTCTCCTAGTATGGTGGTGAGAGGAGTACGTAACTCATGAGCCGCACGCATCATAAAATAATCCTTGAGATGATTCGCTCGCTCCAGTTCCTGGTTGATTTGCTCAAGATGTCGGTTAGCTGTTGCGAGTTCCTGAGCATAGGTACTCACTTTTTGCTCTGCTGAATACATACGCCAATATTTCACCACGTTCTGGCCTGCAAGGATTGCTAATATGACTTGGGCGCCCACGAACGGTCCAAGTGTCCTCACTGCAGTTACAAAATTCATCCGCAGTATGCCCAATTGAGGGAAGACAATGAGGATAAAAGCAAGTAAGCCAACAAGAGAAGTGACGAGCGCAGGGCTCACGCCCCACACAAAACCCACTATGACAGATGCCAAGCATAGAGGGACCCACATAAAATGAACACTTGGGATAAGAAGGGCAAAATACACTGCGAAACACGTGAGGAGAAAACCGAGGAGATACCCACAAATAGGTAAGCGCCACCTCGGCAGAGAAGGAGTCGCATTGTGGTGGTGAAAATGTAAGCTTATGTTCCTCATGAGTATCATACCCCTGACGACCTACCAATCGCTTGCTTCATAGCTACAGAGAAACAATGAGTAGAGCCGGAATATTACACTTTCATCCTACACCTAAGAGCAAGGAGTTGTGTTTCTTGCCACAAACCACTTCGGATGACGTTTCAGGAGAGCATATCTAATGCAGAGTTACCATCCAGGCAACGCAAGCTACATCTACCGTGACGAGAAAAGTCCTTTCCATTTCATTCCTGCTTCTCAATTGGATGAGCAGGTGTGCAGGATCTGCGTGAGGTTCTTACCCATTCTGAGAGTATTGCTCAGGCACTCCAATATGCTCAAGCAAGATGCTTGATTCCACAGCAATTACAAGTTCGGCGCGAGCATCTGCGCAAAGCGCGGGCGCGCTTGGAACACCAGCGGGAGCGATTTACCAATGTATATCTCGCTAATGTGCTCCCCTGAGAAGAGTACCTCAGCGAGATATCGGGAGCTAGAGCAACACTGAGCAAGGTTCTCTAACTTGAAGCACATGTGGGACACTATAACACGTTGACTGCTCAGGTCCAGTCCATTGAGGCATTTTGCCAGCAGGTACAGCTTGGCAACGAAAACAGATCGGGCGCATCTTCACGCTTCTGCTTCCTGCGTTTCCGCATGGCCCCAGGGGAAAGCGGTCGGCTCCTCAGCAATGTGGATCATCTCCGTGATGGGTTCAGGCTTGCGGTTGAAGGAGGGCTTGATCTCCAGGCGCGCATGATGCGCCTTGATCTCCTCCTCATGCGTTTCGAGATAGGCATTGATCGCCTCCTTACGCCCACCGACCAGCTTCTGGATCGCAAGCGTCGTAATATACCAGCGCTCCCACGAGGGGAAAGATGATGGACGGCCAATAGTTGAGCAAGAACGAAATGGCCAGGGCGATAGAAACCGGCAATTGCTCAACGCCGTAGGTGAGCTCCATACTGGCCGCGAACCCTTGTGCGCGACTGCCAAGCGTGGAGAGGAATGACGCCCACTGATAGAGGGAGAGAATCCTCTTTGGAGTCCAGTTGCTGGAAATCATGACCGGAATGCCCTTCGATCGATTGGTCTGCGCTTTCTTGGAAAGGATACTGCCCCTCTTTTCCAGGATATCCTTTCTTGGTTGTTGTTTCCTCCTTTTTCTTGTTCGAGATGGGTGTGATGCGTTGTTGTTGACTGATGTGTTTTGTTGCTACACTGCTGCTGAGGAAGAAGTCCTCTCCTCGCGCGAGATGTTTGCAAGGAAGTCTCGTGAACCCTTTAGGCAGGGTGATTACTTGACTCCTAAGTGAGAAGTCCGCGCGCATCGCAGCAGGACAGAGATGCCTCACTTATGAGAAGAGCAACCCCGACTAAGGAGAAGGCGTGAATGCCCCTTTCGCGTAGAGCAGGTACGCCTGATAGGGACAAAAGTGCTGATAGTAATTTATACTTTACCGTATTTGCTTGCCTGATGCGAATGGTGGCTGTCCCTATAGACTCCCAAATTCCCTGAAGAATTGAGTCTGGGAGAAGAAGTTGACGGAGGAACCACACAAGGTGAGCTGAACGAGGAACGTGCTGTAGCCGATAACATGTATTACATTTATTTGGCAGGTTCCGCGTGTGCCAACAATTCAGGATGGATATAAAACCCATAGTCTCCAATACTGTATGATTTGAGTTTGAGATACTTAAGAGCTGATCAAGGTACAAACTCCTTTGTACCTTGATCAGCTCTTCAAGCGGCTTGAGAGAGTGGCATTCGGAAAGATGGCAGACTTTTTCTCTCTCCAATTGGTAGGCTTTTGTGAAATTGGTAGACCTTTTTAGCTGGTAGTAGGTTCTTCCAGAAGATGCCTCTGTACCATCAATTTGTCCTGACTGAATTAAGAGAAACAAATGGGAGAAAAGTGACCATCGGGATATTTGCCCTTCTTTCATTAAGAAGGTATGAGCTGGTGTAGAATTGTTTTGCGCTAAAAAGCTATATTTAGATAAAAATATTTAAAAACTGTGATTGCGCTTTATAGCGTAGTTTAAGGGCCAATTGGGGAGAGCATAGAGAGATGTTGGCAGCAAATGGGGCTTTTTGTGGGTGACAGCTAAAGTTGACAGCCAAGGCGGTGGACAACAAAAGACATCCAGACTATGGGTTGGATGAAGTAGTCTGGAATGCGCACGCAGTAGACAATGGTGGACATGAGTAGACAGTTACTTGCAATTCACCAGGAACCAATCGTCCAGCTTGCTTGTTGCTTGATAATAGCGTAGTATTCAATAGCCTTCTTCTAAATGTCTTCTTGAGGTCAGAGACGGTACGCATCTTCGCTGCCAGAGATGGGTGCATGGGTAAGGGAGGTTGACCACATCTATGTCCAATAGCAAGCCAATCAAGTCTCTCACATCCGTCTCACATGAGACACCTCTCACGCTGCTTGAGACGTATCCTGGGGCCTTGTTTTTTCTCGATGAGGCTGAGAAGATTGTGTATGCCAATACAAGCACACAGACGATGCTAGGGGTCTCACCAGAGACCCTTGTTGGGAACAGCTTTTGGTGCAACGTTCCCCAACTGGTCAGCCCTTCGCTCTATCTGGCTGTCCAGAAGACGAAACAGACCCGGGCACCAACTGAAGTGGAGTATGTGTCCCCCGTGACCCAGACCTGGCTGCACGTACAACTCTCTCCAACCGTCAGGGGAATTCTGGTGCAGTTCCACAAGATGGAAGAGCCGTTGCCCAGTCGGGAGGCGTTTTTCCCCGACCAATACCACGTCACTGATATCCTGGAGAGCATGTATGTGGGAATCGGGTTTCTCACGACTGAGGGAATCTTGTTGGACATCAATGATGTTCCCTTAGCAGATGCGCAGATCCAACGTGAAGAGGTGATTGGCAAACCATTTGCTGAAACCCCCTGGTGGTCCTCTTCCCCGACGAGTCAACATCAATTACGCGCTGCCATTGCGCGAGCTAGCAGGGGGGAAACGGTGCGTTTCGAGACGCTGGTTCATCCCAGGGAAGGAATGGAGCTTTACCTTGAGGCAGTGATCATTCCCCACAAGGATAGGCACCACTCCGTCGAGTACCTCGTCTATGTCGGGACCGATATCACCGAGCGCAAGCGCGCCGAAGCAGCAATCCATGCGCTCATCGATGCTCTCCCCCAGTTGGTCTGGACTGGGCGTCCCGACGGATATGTGGATTCGTATAATCAACGCTGGTGTGATTATACTGGCATAGCTACCGAGCAAGCACAAGGAAATGGGTGGCTACAGTGCATCCATCCCGATGACCAGCAACACATCCTGGCGCTGTGGCAGGATGCTGTCCAGAACGGTAGGCCGTATGAAGCTGAACAGCGCATGCGCCAGAGCACGACCGGAGCCTACCGCTGGTTCCTGGTCAGAGCTACGCCGTTCAAGGATACTCAGGGCACCATCTTCAAATGGTTTGGCACGTGCACTGATATTCATGACAAAAAACGAGCCGAGCAGCAGCTCAAGGAAAGCCGGGAGAGCCTGCGCGTGCTCGCCGAAACGGTTCCGCAATTCGTATGGATGGTACGACCCGATGGCGCGTATGAGTACAGAAATCAGCGCTTGTACGACTACATCGGGTTCGAGCTAGAGCAGACACCAAGTGACTGGCAACGAAGCTGCCAGTTCATCCATCCTGAAGATCGTGACCGTACTCGAGAACTCTGGCAGCATGCTCTGGAGACTGGAGCCATGTTTGAGCACGAAGAGCGTCTCATAAATGCTCAGACAGGGGTGTATCGCTGGTTTTTAACGCGCGCCCTGCCGGTACGTGACGAAGCAGGCCAGATTGTCAAGTGGGTTGGCACCAGCACTGATATTGAGGAGCAAAAGCGGACGGAGGCTGCCTTACGAGCGAGTCAGGAGCGGGTGAATGCCTTAATGAACTCCAGCATTATCGGGATCTTTGTCAGCGAAGACAGCCAGATTGTCGACGTAAACGACACCTTTCTGCGCATGACGGGCTACACCCGCAAAGATCTGCGTGAAGGAGGCATCAACTGGATGCAGATAACCCCTCCTGAATATCTGGCTCGCACTGTAGAGGCCTATCAGGAACTTTACACTCGGCAGTCAATGACACCCTATGAGAAAGAGTACATATGTAAAGATGGGAGCCACCTTCCGGTGCTTGTGGGTGCGATCCTCTTAGAACACCACCCTAATCAATCAATCGGTTTTGTGCTGGATAACTCGGCGCGCAAGGAGCTGGAACAACGCAAGGATGCTTTTATCAGCATGGCGAGCCATGAACTCAAGACGCCACTCACTGCCTTAAAGATGCAGACTCAACTAGCAAGGAGGCGTCTTGAACGACAGTCCCTGCAGGAGGCTGCCACAGCGCTGGAAATGGTGGAGAAGCCCGTCAAACAACTTGAACGACTTGTCGAGGAGCTGCTAGATGTCTCCAAAATTCAGGCAGGCAAGCTCGAGTATCGGCAGGAGATGGTAGATCTCGGCGTGTTGTTGCGGGAGGTTGTCGAGACCATGCAACAAACTCATTCCAGCCATACAATTGTGGTGCGTGGTACGCTGCATAGCAGCCTGATGGGGGATCGCGACCGATTGGGACAGGTCTTCACCAATCTGCTGAGCAATGCCATCAAGTATTCCCCCGGCGCGGAGACCATTGAGATGGATCTGAGGGCCTCCGAAGATGCGGTCACGATCCGTGTGCAGGATCATGGTCTGGGTATTCCGCGTGAGCAGTGCGACAAAATCTTTGACCGGTTCTATCGGGTTGTTGGTCCCCGACAGCGAGCGATCCCTGGTCTGGGCATGGGACTCTACATTGTGGCCGAGATCGTCAAGAGCCATGGGGGAATCATCACGGTGGAGAGCGATGTCGGAAAAGGATCGACTTTTACGGTCACCTTTCCCAAAAGGGAAGATGCCTGACAGTGGCAAGCACGCTCCGCACTTTCAGAGTCAACACCCTTCATTTTATTTGTTTCCACCAGGCGTAAAGCTTCTCATTTGAAATCGGCTGTAAAGGCTCCTTTTGTTTTTTCATAGTTTCCCACTTTCATGGCAAGTATACATGTATTTCGTCTCTCCATGAAAGTGGGATAACGTCATCTGTCAATGCATCTCTCTGTGCGCAACAAACGCACATTTGATCATGTTTGCGTAGAGTTTTGATTGCTGTTCTTCTACTCCATATGCAGCACCACATTACCAATCTGTGGCTGGTTTCCCCGACCTGAAGTATCCTCTGAAGCAACACGGTAAGATCGTCGTCTTTTCCCCTCTGGTTCGTGCCGCGACTGCCTCGATGCTCATCGCATCAAAACTCTTGTGTGCTGCTATTGGATGGTTGCTGCCAGAATCGTCTCTCGCGCCTGCGAACCGCGAGATCGCCCAACTTTGTGCGAAGGTTGCCCATCTACTTGTGAGTTGCATAGTTTCCCTTGTATTCGGCTCCCTGTGTCTGTGGAAGCACAAAGATCGATCCAAGATAATCGAGCAACGCCGCCTTTCCAGGAGACAGGCTGCGAAACCCAATATAGCCATCCGGACGAACCAGGTAGAGTGCCTGTCCTCGTGCTCCATAGCGCCTATGCGCTTCCCCCTCAGGATCAAGTAAGATCTTGACACTCTCATCAAGGCCTTGTATTGGCAGGCTGGTATTGAGAATGAGCAGCGGCTTGACCTCTTCACCAACGCTGCCCAGATGGATCTTGACGTGCTGTGCCACGTCGAGAAGTGGCAGGATGGGGCTTTTGTTACGCTCAGATACTCCACCACTAAAGAGCAAAAGGTGCCAGCGGGTTCCTCGCATCTGTTGGAAGAGGCTGGTCGCATGCTGTTCAGCTGTCCGTAGATACGCTATATCTGGCGCTCGATCGCCTGCCTGTGGCGCGAAGCGAAACGCGAGCCTGTCCCATCGTGCCCGGAGGTGCTCGGACGAGAACAGGGTCTCTTGCGCTGCTGTGTCGTCGAAATGGGAGAGCGAAGAGGTGCGATAGGTGAGATCTAGCTGTGCCCCTCGCTGCGTGGCCTTGCGCTGCAGCAGAGGAAGACCCATCAAGGGCAGCACCAGACGATCACGAAGCAAACGCAGAGCCGCATTCCCTCCCAGCAACACGCCAGTATTGGCCTCCGTATCGCGTAAGAGCGCTTCTCCAATGGGTCGTCGCTCCTGCTCGTAGGTATCCAGCAGGGAGGGGGTAGCCTTGCCCTCTAGCACCAGCGCCAGCTTCCAGGCCAGGTTATAGGCATCTTGAATACCGGTATTCATCCCTAGCCCACCAGCGGGGCTATGGATATGGGCAGCATCACCAGCGAGAAAGACGCGCTCCACTCGATAGTGGGTTGCCAGGCGTTGGTTCAGCACAAACATCGACATCCAACTGGGATTGCTCATACGAGTGTGAGCTTCCCCTGTTCGCTGCTCAAACAAGTGTTGAAAGAGAGCGAGTGACGGTTCTGTCTCCTGCTCCTGGCTCATCTTCGGCGCGGCGACAACCAACTGCCACTTCCCCACCTCCTCAATGAAGGTCGCCGAGAACAAACCATCGGCATGCACCCAGATGTGTGCCGCTCCATCCCGACTGCGGTCCCAATCCATATCGACTTCGGCAATCAGCATCAGCCCAGGCAGCGTCTTGCCCTCAAAGGGAAGACCAAGCAGATGGCGTGTGGTACTCCGTCCCCCATCGCAGCCGACAACATAATGGGCACGTACCTCTGTTGTGGTATCAGGAGTCGCAACGGTCGCAATGACCCCATCTTCCTCCTGACACAGTTGCACGAGCTGCTGACGATACTCGACTGTCCCGCCTAACTCCTGCAAGTGCTCTCTCAGAAGCCGCTCGACGGTAGGTTGCTGAATAAACCACATAGCCGGGTAGGGTTCATGCTTGAGGGGGGCAAAGGCCATTTCTCCAATATACCGGTCGCCGTCGTAGAGATACCAGGGAGGCACCTCACGTCCCAGCTTCAACACGCGATCAATAATGCCCATACGATCGAACAGTTCCATCGTTCGAGGTTGCAGAGCATGAGCCCGCACAATGGTATACGGCTCCTCTCGCTGCTCGATGAGGCAACATCGCACGCCTCGTGCCATTAAAGCGCAGGCGAGCGTGACGCCGACCGGGCCGGATCCCACGATGAGAACATCGGTATCCCATTGTTGTGCATTTCTCTCCTGTTTCATGTGTTTCTTCCTTAGGTCATGTGAAATATAATCATGTGTTCGAAAAACGTTTGCCAGGGAATGTGCTAGCCTCCCCGGACACCTCACCCTACCGATTGACCTCAACAGTCAAGACCCATCCCATATAGAGCGAATAGGGCAATGCAGACAAGATCCCGGGCAAGGTCCAGGCAATCCCGCTCTCTTTGTTGAGCAACAGCAGGACTCCCCCCACCACACATGGTACCGTGATGAATTGACTCAACAGAATCATGGCAAGTCTGCCATACCATGTCTGACCTTCAGGAAACCCATCCCGATGTGCATGCTTGAACTGATGGATGGTCACAATGGCCATCACCATCCAACAGATCAAGCCGATTCCCCCAACTTCAGCCCCCAGCGCTGGAAGCGTCTGCCCTGGGATGAGCATGAATAAGGAGATGAGGAGCACTTCTACCAGTGTCAGCAGGCTCACCCAGGCTCCTCGCGAGACAATGGTTCTCTCTAACACTTTTTGTAAATTGATCGAGATTCCGACAAAAATGAGTCCGGCCAGAACCGCAGCGGCTCCTCCCGCTGTCACAAAAAAACTTTCCCACGCGCTCATACACTGCTTTCTCCCATCTCCCTGTCTCTTTTCTCGAATATTGCTCTCCGTCGTAATCATTTTTCCCAGAGCAGATATATCTTTTCCGCCAACGCCAGTCCTCAACGAGGGGGATTGGATTTCAGCGATTTCATCACTGCATTCGCGAAGACACGGCGCGGCAGCACGCGCCAGATGATGCTCATCATGGTGTTAAACGCCCCAGGAATCGCAAAACTGCGTCCGCGTTCCAGGTTCTTGAGGGCGAACGCGACCACTTCGTCCGTTGTCATGGTTGGCCCTGGAACTGAAGGGTTGCCCGAGACCTGGGTAAAGTTTGTCTTGACCTCGCCAGGACAAAGTGCCAGCACGCGGACGCCGTCATCCTTGTACTCAGCCGCTAAGGTCTCTGAGAACGAGAGAACGAAGGATTTGGAGGCCGGATAGACAGCCATATAGGGGATCGACGCAAAGGCTGAGATGGAGGCAAGGTTGATAATAGCCCCCTCACCGCGTGCAGCCATGCCGGGAAGAAAAGCACGGGTCATGTCAACGACACTCGTCACATTGACCATCACCTGCGCATGATGCCGCTGCGGGTCTACATCCGTAAAGTGACCATAGGAGCCAAAACCCGCATTGTTCACAAGCATGTCGACCACGAGCCCACGTGCCTGCACTTCGTGTGCAATAGCTGAAGCGGCATATTCCTGGCTCAGATCAGCAGGAATGACCTCGGCACGCACCCTATAAGTATCAGCAAGCTTCTGTGCAAGCTCACGCAGACGTGGCTCTGTGCGTGCTATGAGAATGACATGCATTCCACGCGCCGCCAACGCATGAGCAAAGGCTTCCCCAATGCCCGATGACGCTCCTGTAATCAATGCCGTTTTTCCTGCATAGGTATACATCAATATCTCCTTGTTTTTCTGTTGAGAGTATTCCAATTCTTGAGGAGTTCTCCTTCTGTTTTGGTGTTGCGCGAAAGCGTGTGATGTGCGACACCTTTATTGTTCTCCCTGGATCGGTGGAAGCTCGTCTGCCTCAAGGGAGAGCAGGACGAGGCTACGAATCTTGAACAGAACCCGGTAGAGCGCTGCTTGATCGACCAGCGCTTCGCACGGCATCGTTTTCTCAGGGTCTATCAGGAGCAATCTGAAGATTTTCGAACTATTCCTGCCAAGACGAGTCCAGGTATCCTTTGATGGATATGCGATATCGTCTGGTGCGCGCTTCCTCCTTCGTGCTCGAACGCTTGGAGTATACTGCGCTGGTGGGTGAGTTGCCCTCATCCAATGGAATGATTGGGCGTGGGTGAAGGGAAAAGAAGGTGAGAGGATCAGGAAGAGGAGGGCAGAGACAAGCGCCGCGCGAGCTCACCAGCTTCGAACCGGTTACGGACACCCAGCTTGCGATAGATATTCTGGACATGGGTTTTTACGGTATTGACTGAGATCACCAGTTCCTGTGCGATGTCTGTATTGCGCAATCCAGCTCCCAGCAGTCGCAGCACGCGCTGTTCTTGCAGCGAGAGAGGTTCAACAAAGGAAGCAGGCCCAGAAGTGGAGAAAACAGTATGAGATGGATGTTCCAGTCCATGTGTCGGAGCCTCAGTACGCAAAATAGTTTGAACATACAAACGTAATACCTGACCCTGGATAGCTGGCAGGAGCGAGCGCAAGAGACGTACTAGCGGCTTTCCTTCATTGAGGAAGAGACGGAGAAAACCCTCACGCTGTGCTTGAGAAAGCACTTCAACAACCTGCTGCCGAGCTTGCTGCTCCTGTTTACAGGCGGCATATGCTTGTGCGAGTAAGAGCTGAATCTCCAGGGCTGCGTACTGATGCAGATGAGCCTTCGCCAGAGGAAGCAGGCGTGCAAACTGCTCTAACGCAGCCTTGCCCTTTCCCTGCGCGAGCCACAGGCGCCCCCACCGGACCTGTTCTCCCAGCTGTTCCGTGAAAGAGAAACACTCGCTGTTTTGAGCCTGGAAATCCAGACGCTCCTGTACTGTCAACAGATCGCCAGTCGCTATCCTCAACCGCCCTTGCCAATCGTGGAGGCGGGAAAGTAGCCAGAAGCTTTCAGGTGTCCATGTTCTTTTCAGCTCATAGTCTGAGCAGGGGGAGCCAAATTGCCCGCCTATCTCTGGGTCAGCCAGAAGGGTGGTCACACGTTGGAGGGCAAGGGCAGGCTCGTTTCGTGCATACTCAAGGAGCGCAAACTGCAACTCTGCCCGGGCAACGAGTTCCGTTCTCTGTGGACGGACCTGCTGTGCCAGTTCTAATGCTTCGCGTGCTTGCTGCTCTGCTCCTGTAAGATCGTTCCATTCATAGGCCAGCCAGGCCAGCTCAAGCAGCGCATCTGCGGCCTGCACGTCGTCAAAAAGCTTTCTGGCATGAGAGAGCACCTGACTATGATATTGCTTTGCCTGCGAGAGTTGGCCCTGGATCAAATGGATCTTCCCTAGCGTCGAACAGATAGCGACCGTGAGATGGGTGTTACCAGGAGAGACGCTGTCTTTCTGTGCCTGGAGAAGAAGTTGTCGAGATTCGCTGACCTGTCCCATGTGGAGCTTTTCTATTCCCACAATGAGCAGACAGGTCGCACGCCACATGAGGAGGGGGTGATCCAATGCTTTCTTCAGAGGAAGGAAGACCAGTGCCTGTTGGGCAGAGGTCACCAGAGAGGAAAATGGTTTCTGATCTAACATGTCACTCAACACGCGGAAGGCCCAGATAGCTCCGATCCAGGAGCGTATTCCCTGGTTTTGCCAACCTTCCTCGGCCATCTGCAGCAGCGTTTGGATACGCGAGCGTTCTACAAGCGAAAGCAGAGCTGCCTCGGACACTGTACTCCCAGTCTGAGCAAAGCGGAGCTCTACCGGATAGCGGAGTTCGATAGCAAGAAGGAGGCAAAGCATCGGGTGGTGTTGCAACACCACGTCTGGAAGGTGCTCTAACCACCGCCGCATCGTGTAGGGTTCATTGAAATCTCTCTGCGCGTTGAGCTGCTCGATCAGCTTGGCCATTCGCTCGACATCGCGTGCCTGCCAGGCGGCCTCTATGGCCTCTGCGAGGAGTGCCTCTTGCTCGTACCAGATGCTAGCTCGCAGCGAACCGGCTCGCAGTGCTTCTTCACCCAGGTGACGGCTGGCTTCACGGCGCATTGCCTTCGCAAAGAGTGGATGATAGCGATACCACTCTCCTGGCCCTTCGAGCGTTTCCAGAAAGAGACCAGCTCGCTCGATGGTTTTCAACTGCGTGCTACTTCCCTCACATCCAGTGACGGCATCACAAAGGGGACCACAGAGGCAGCTGAGCACGCTGGTCTGTAAGAGGAAGCGTTGCACCGTGTCTTCCTGCGCCTCTAAAATCTCAGTCGCAAAGTAATCGAATAGAGAGCGATGAAGGGAGGAGAAGTCATCACGCTGGTCGCCAGATAAAAGATGCATCTGCTCGACAGCTTGCGAGGTCTGCCATCTGGAGAGCGTCAAGCAGAGCAAACGAAGTCCGGCTGCCCAACCTTGCAGAGAAGTGTCAAGCTCTTTGAACGCCGCCTCTGAAAGAGCGATTGGAAGCGCCCGCTGGAGAAAAACCGCCGTCTCTTCAGAGGAGAAACGCAGATCGGCTCCATGCATCTCATAAAGTTCTCCTCTTGCACGCCATCGCAAAAGAGGGAGGTCTGGCTCAGCTCGCGAGAGCAGCACCACATGAACTGTTTTCGGCAGGTGGTCTATGAAAAAAGCCAGCGTCTTGTGAAGAGAAGGCTCAGTGATAACATGATAATCGTCTAGAATAAGCAGCCCTCCACAGGATGGCTCAGCGAGAAGATTAAGCAGGTGTGTCAGAGCGATCTCCAGCGGCGGCCTATCGAAGAGAAAAGAGGTGTCCGCGGCAAGTAGTGAGAGCGCCGTCTGCCCCTGCTCTGGCCCCAAAAGCCTCTGACAGGCCGTTATCACAGAGCGCCAGAAGCGGAAAGGGTCGTTGTCACCAGCATCGAGGGAAATCCAGGAAGCTACAGGAAAAGCTGGTGGTGATGGTACCGTGGTGAGCCACTGATTAACCAGCGTGGTTTTTCCAAAGCCAGCCGGGGCCTGCAGCAAGGAAAGTTTGTGCATCAGGCTATTATTCAGTCGAGTGAGCAAGCGAGAGCGCTCAATCAGCAAGGCTGGAAGCTGGGGAGGATGCAATTTGGTTGAGAGCAGTGGAGCCGGAACCAGGGCTATCTCATGGTTTGGGGTTACGTGATTTGCTCTCTGAAGAGTTGTGGAAACTGATCTGGAGGCTTTTCGTTGGTCTGCCGAGAAGAGGCTACTGATCTTTTCGAGACGCTCAAAGGAGAGATCAGCCGTTCGGCCAAGGTAGCGCTTTTTCGTCCGTCCCTCAATGGAACGATAGGCATACCAATAGGTATCTCCGCGCTGGAGCCGTTCTTTGCGAATAGTACAATGGACTCCCGACTGGTTTTCAAAAGCAAATGATGTGATCCCATTGAGCCACTCCTTCCAGGCGCTGTTGGCGTGAGTAATCTCTGGTGAAAGTATAAGTGAACCAAGCGTGATAGTATAGCATTGCTCTTGTGACGACCAGCGAAGCAGAGGGAGTGGGCCTCCAGCCATCAGTCCTCGCCTCCTTGTTGTAGAAGATCCTTACCTAACGCCTCTTCCCTAAGGATAGTGTAGCATAATAAAGAGATGTTAGGTAAGAGGGGAAAGAAACATAGACCAATTTTACTCCTCTATTATGTAGTTGAATGCTACGTCAAATTGATAAGTACTAAACAGCCCCGTTGATGCAGCACTGGTGCGAGCACTTCCAGAGCATCGAGGCATGGAGCCTCTTGCTCATCATGCGTGCAAGAGCGCGGTTATATGGTCTCGACTACCATGCAAGCGAACAAGATCTGCGTCAAGCCCTCGACCTTGCCACACAGGTTGGGTTGTCCTGGCTTGTGCAACAATGCTCTCAGGGCCGCCTGGATCTCTTGCTTGCGACAGGGCAGATACAGGAGGCTCAAGCGACCCTGGCAGACCTCAAGCACACAGTGGCTCACTCAGAGATGCCGAGCGATGAGTTGCCCCACGAGCGCTTCTGCTCACTGAGCCGCAGCCATGGTGAGGGGTGGGTCACCCTCTATGAGGGGAAGATCGCATTCGTGCGTCAGGAACTGGAAGCAGCCGAGCATGCCTTCAGCAATGCGGCACTCAATGCCGACCAAGGGCCAAAGGAGAGCCTTGCTTATGCTCACCCTCTAGCAGCAAGCACGTGTGGCACTGGCTCGCGAGAACGCCGGTGAAGCCCTTCTGCTCATTGGCAAGCCCGAAGAATGTATTCCTGCAACCCATCGAGGGCCTCCTCATCTTCTTCAACCCCAAACCTACATTCATTCAGTTCGTCGCCAAGATATCCAACACGTACTCACTGTTGGATATCGCACAGTTTTCCCCTCTCAATCATCATATGACCTTGGCAATAGATATCGCATGCTATGCTATATTGTCGCTCAAATGCCTCGACCGTCACCTGTATTGCCCCCGCTCTATCGGCAATTCAACTCCACTTGCTCCTCTCTCATACCTTCCTCTTTTTCTCTTCTATTTGATCTTGTTGAGCTGAAAGAGATGAGTGGGAAGATGGTGACCATCGGGATATTGCCCCTTCTTTCATTATGAATGTATAAGATGCTGTGGACCAAATAATGCCATTTAAACTTTGTTTCATGGAAATCAGTGATTTGGAATTTCTATGCTATAAGGTACATTTCTACGGGCTTCCTGTGGGGAATATTGGGAGGATGTTGTCAGAAAATGAGGCTTTTTGTGGGTGACAGCTAAGTTGACAGCCAAGGCGGTGGACAACAAAAGATTTCCAGATAACGTGGTAGGGCTGAAGCCGCCTGGGATGCGCACGCAGTAGACATTGGTGGACGTGAGTAGACAGCTATTTTGCAATTCCTCAAACGGACTTCCCTGCCTTCTCGCAGACCCTCTCGCGAACAGGCTGATGAAGCAGTCTCAAAGGTGGTTTTGCGAGAGGTATTTTTTTAACCTCAATTATAGAGGTCCTTTTACCTTCCCTGATATGCTATCTCAGCATAACATCGCTTGTAAGGCAGCGCGAGAGGTTCAGCTCACGATTTGTAACGCACCACCCTCTCGCGGGAATGGTTTGTTGGGTTATACAACAAAGAGTATCTCTTCTTTTGGTAAATCACCACCAACTGTCTCCGTCCGTTCGACGCACTCTTTACGGAGCGGGTAGAAGCGAATGCTATCCTGAGTGTCGTTAATGTGTTTGGCGAGTTTCGATTTGAGCAAAACCATCTCCTTTTTAGACAAAAAGCATTCAAACAATGAATACTGGGTCCATTTGCCAAAGCCAGAAAGCACTTTATGTATCTTTGTTCTCCTCTTGTCATTACTTATGTCATACGAGATGATATAGCATTTTACACGCTCCATTTGCCTCAGTACCACTTTCTATCGCACGAGAAATGGCGGGTAGTGCTCAATCTCTCCTGTAAGAAACTTCGCAAGCAAACGTGCTTGAAGTTCTATGCAGCGCCTGTACTTGGCTTTGTAGCCAAAGAATGGATGAATGGTCTCTTCGTTAAGCTGCCGCGTCGAGGAAAGTCCCCGAGAAGCCGCGCCGAAGATTATGCGTTTTTTAAAAGTGAGCAGGAAGCCGATCTGCGAATGCCGCCAGAAGAGCTTTCTAAAGTCATACGCCGGTATCGTTCACCAGGTAGGCTGCTTTCGCAGTCAGTACGTCGATATCGTTCGCCGGGTAGGTTACTTTCACGACCCCGGCAAGGTAAAGCAGCAGATCGTTATTCTGTGCTAAGAAAGTCTCCCCAGCGGATGAGAGTAGCAGATTATTATTCTGAGCCAAGAGATTCTCCGCCACTTCCCAGAGAGAAAGACACTGGAATCGATGGGGGACTGTTATTCTTTTCGCTCGTGGGAGCCACAATCCTGATTATTGCTATGTGGTTGAACATTTCTGTGTCAGATCTCAGCCCCTTTGGCAAATTTGTGGAAGCAGTTCTCGGAATACTTGGGAGCGGATGTGTAATACTTAGTTGGTTAGGGGCTTGCATTTCTTGTTATCGATTGAGGGCATAGAATTGGTTTATGGCATGTATCTCTGCTCCTGTGTTATGCCTGATACTACCTTTGCTTGGGGGAACATTTGGATTGATTATGGGCTTTATGCTAACTACCATCCCGTGCGTGATGTATGCCGTTTTTCATCCGAAAGAATGGTCCTTGTGGGAGTGGGTATTTCGCAAACGGAGCTGACGGTTAAACAGTAAAGAAGTAAAAACGTTTTACTGCCAGCTCAATAAAAGGAGAACACGCATGAAACTGCGTTCCTGGCGCCCCTGGTTTTTCGGCGGCTTGGCATTTTTACTCCTGGCCTGTGTGGGTCTGTTCATCTGGGGCGTCTCTCAATTTGGGTGGGATTGGACCGGCTTCAATGGAGGATACCACAAAATCATCATTCATGGAGCCTCTCAAGACCAAGAGTTGCCCCAAGCCAAGACGTTGTGGGATTGGTTTCAACTCCTGATTGTTCCTGCAATCCTGGCCGCTGGCGCAGCGTTCTTTACCTGGTTGAACACACACACAGAGCGGCAAATTGCACAACAGCGCTATGAGCAGGAACAGAAGATTGCCGATCAACGCTATAAGCAGGACCAGGAACTTGCTTTAGAGAAGCAACGGGAAGATCTTCTTCAGGCGTACCTGGATCGCATGGCCGAATTGTTGCTGGAAAAAGGACTTCGTGACTCAGAAGGCGACGATGAAGTACGCAAAGTCGCCCGAACTCGCACCGTCAGCACTCTAATCCAATTAGATGGGAAAAGGGCCCGTACCATTTTTGTGTTTCTCAAGGAAGCTCAGTTGACAGAGGATGATAACCCTACTCTTGTTCTTGAGGACGCTGACCTCAGCAATGCGAAATGGAGTGAAGCCAATCTTAATGGATTTAATCTCAGAGGCGCCACTCTCGTCGGTGCTGACCTCAACATGGCCGATCTCAGTGGTGCTGACCTCAGCATGGCCGATCTCAGTGGTGCTGATCTTAACAAATGCAATCTGTTCTTGGCCTATCTCTTCGAGGCCAATTTCTTCGTGGCTAGTCTCCAAGGTGCTGATCTTCGCATGGCCCGTCTCAGTGGTGCTGATCGCGGTGGTGCCGATCTCCGCAGTACCGGTCTCAGCGGTGCCGATCTCCGCATGGCCACTCTCAGTGGTGCTGATCTTAGCGGTACCGATCTCAGTGGTGCTGATCTCCACATGGTCGATCTCAGCAATACCAAATTTGTTGGTGCGGATCTTAGTGATGCCCGGTATCTTGAACCAGTGCAATTCAACAAAACCATTTTGCGTGAGGTCAAAGGGCTTACGCCGGAACAGCTTGCTCACTGCAAAGCCAGTGGCGCTATCGTTGATGGAGGGACTAATGATATGGTCCCTCCATCACAACAAAGTGCTGCCACCTCTTCCCAGGAAACTTCACCACAGTCCTCGCTCACAGAGGGCCAAGCAGCACCCTCAACTACTGCCCAAGAGGCAACACCAGAAGCAACCCTTTCACAAAAGGACACTTCCAATAAGAATGGGAGCATATCGCCAGCATCGCTCTCACTCGACCATACGACGCCCCAGTTCTCCTCTCAAGAGCGGGCGCCCGTGGCACCACTCATACAACAAAACAACGTCCCACCTTCTTCATCACCTTCCCAGGATACAGCCTCCTGAGACGGAAAAGGCGTTGGATTGTTCTTTGGGGGCCAGTTCACGGGAAGATCTGGCAACTGGCCTCGCAGTATCACCTCATATACCAGTGATATTCCATGCACGATAGACGAGCACATGGCTCACCTGCTATGGCAATACAGATGCCAGTTTTAGAGCATGCCCCGAAGAATTCGAGCTTGTTAGCATATCTACGGGCCTCTCTTCACTATTTTCAGACACACCACTATTTAATGCTATCTATGAGCTCCTGAAAAGGGCTTTAACTAAATATTTAAAGCCTTGATTGACCTTCAATATTACAACCCACACCACCTTTCCCTTATAACATTATTGCTTTTGCCAAAAATAGGTATCCATCTCGTCCCTGATATGAGGCGGTTTGAGAACCATTTTTATTGACGGTAGTTCTGACGGTAGTTGTGCCGAATTCTGGCGAAAAAACACGGACGTAGGCGGTTAATGCCTTTGCGCTCAAGCCGCCTGTGAAGGCGTTCTCCACCTCAATAGAAGGATTCAAGAAGGGCATACGACGGATCGGCCATTTCCGGGGTCTCTCCTCTTTTTGGCCTCTCCATCGTACGCGGTCCTCCCGCTTCCCAAGCGCTTGTATGTATGGAACGTCTCTGTTATTCTCATCTCAGTCGTTCAAACGCTCAAAAGCAACCAGCAGGTGCTCTGGACCACTCAGGGCAGCATTCTTGCGATAAGATGGCGGGTCGGAGACCAGTCGCGGGGCCTCGAGTCGGCGTGCGAACGCCTTCAAGGTCGCCACCACCTCAAGCCGAGCAAGCGGCGCACCAACGCAGTAATGGTCCCCACCACCAAAGCCCAAATGCTCGTTGTCTTCCCTCTCAAGCCAAAAACAATCGGGATCGGTGAAGCGAGCGGGGTCATGGGCTGCCTGATGCCAGCAATAGTATGACCGAGGCTCCTTGCGGAATGGTCACACCGGCAATTGGCACATCGGTAAGTGTCGTACGCTTCACAAATTGCACTGGCGGATCATAGCGCTGGATCTCTTCCACCATTGGGATCGCCAGATACAAGTTGTGTCGCAGTCGATCGAACACCTCTGGATTACGCAGCAGCACCAGCATACCGTTCGTGATCAGATTAACAGTCGTCTCGTGACCAGCGTTGAGCAGTAATCCCATCGTGGTCAGTAGATCCAGCTCAAGCAGGCAACCATCTGGGTCGTTCCCAGCAACCAGGGCAGAGAGCAAATCATTTTGTGGATAGGCGCGTCGCGTCGCGCTGAGTTGGCGCATGTATTCATTTGTGTACGGCTTCGCTCTGCATTCCGTAATTCCACCTCGCTCAAACTTTCTTTGGGATCAGGCTCTTTCGCCGCGATGCGTTGGCTGGACAGAGTTTTGCCAATCCTGCCGAGATCGACCAAGCCAGGAGCGTGGCTACGGCGCAACTCAATGCTCGTGCCAAGCCCTGGATCTGGGGACGGCCTCCCATGTCGCCTCGACATCGTCGCAGTCTCTTTTGTTACACGATTTAAGGAACACAGCACTAGGGTTAGCGAGCCTCTGGCGCCCAGGGAACGCCTGTTATGATGAGTATGTCAAAGCCTGGTTGAATCTGACATCAGAGGACCACCTTGTAGCTTTTTTACAGCTCGGATATGCCGCAACAATACGCCCGAAGCGCTACCCGACACCGTTTGAATTAAAGACACAATGGCTGGGTAATGTTCAAGATTAGGAACAATTTCGATAACATAAAGAGGTAATAAACACTAAAAGATAAGAGGTCTGAATACCCTGACCTCTTGTCTTTTGTCAAGAACCAATATGGGCGTGCACTATGCTTCATATCTCTTGAAAAGAAGACTAGTATTATGGCCTCCAAAGCCCATAGAGTTCGAAAGAGCAACATTGACTGCAGTCTCTCGCGCCTGATTGGGAACATAATCAAGGTCGCACTCTGGATCGGGATGTTGCAAGTTAATCGTTGGAGGAATAACGCCGTGAACAATACTAAGCACCGAGATGGCAGCCTCAACAGCACCAGCAGCGCCAAAAGTATGACCCAACATTGATTTGCTCGAACTTATAGCGAGTTTGTATGCGTGTTCTCCAAAACAGGTCTTCACAGCTTGAGTTTCCATCGCGTCATTGAAACGAGTGGATGTACCATGAGCGTTGATGTAGTCAACCTCTTCAGGACGCAAGTTCGCGCTTCGAAGGGCATGCTGCATAGCAAGTACGAGGCCCCTCCCTCCTGGCGCGGGCTCGGTAATATGATAAGCGTCCGCAGTCGATCCATAACCCACTAATTCCGCTAGAATGGGCGCGCCACGTTCCAGCGCGAATTCCAGATCTTCCAGAACAAGCATACCCGCCCCTCCCCCATAACAAAGCCATCACGCTCAGCATCAAAGGGGCGGCTAGCTTCCTGTGGGTGCTCATTGCGGCGGGAGAGCGCATGCATATTCGCGAAGGCAGCCATAGCCAGTGGCGTAATTGCTTTTTCTGCGCCCCCAGCGAGCATGACTTTGGCAGTCCCACGACGAATCGTTTCCCACGCCTCGCCAAGGGCATTGCCACTGGTAGCACAGGCAGAGACCGCTGCCCATACTGGCCCTTGCGCCCCAGTTAGTAATGATACCATACCAGGAGCCGCATTAATCATCATCATAGGAATGAGGAAAGGGCTGATACGAGTTGGTCCCTTCTCATGGAGCACAGCAAACTGATTGTGCAGGGTCTGTAGCCCTCCAACACCACTGCCAATACAGACACCCACCTCCTGGGCAAGCTGCTCGGTAATCGTCAATTGTGCTTGTTGTAATGCCTGTCGAGTTGCCCCTACCGCGAGATGGGTGAAAGGATCGTTACGACGTATCTCTTTGTGCTCCATGTATTGACTTGGGTCAAAATCTCGAACCTCCCCACCGAACCGCACTAGATACCCACTCGTATCGAAGCTCTCAATAGGGGTAATGCCAGAACGTCCCGCAAGGAGTGCTCCCCAGGTCTCCTCAACCGTGTGCCCCAGAGCTGTTATTAAGCCCATACCAGTAATCACCACACGTCTCATTGCTTAACATTCCTTTCCACAAACTCCCCGTAAGCCTTGCCTACAGGGAGATTTATCAGACTATTGTGTACTAGTTGGTCCACAATAAGGATAAAAAAATGCGTCTACCTGATAGAGACTTCCTGGTAGCGCATGAGAGAAAGCACACCCGTACGCAGGGTGGAAATCAACGAAGGATCATTGCGCCCTTTGGATAAAAGGACTACACCCTCGAAATAGGCCAGGAGTGCCTGTGCGGTGGTAACCGTATCCAGGAATGCAGGCACTTCTCCTTGCGCCTTCGCATCTGTGAGCATACGTTCAAAATAAGTGAGCCACGCTCGAAAGAAGCCCTCAACACGCGCACGAATTAACTCATCTTGCGTGCTCATCTCTAGTGTCAAATTGCCAGCCGGACACCCGCGCATAAAACCATCTGCCTGCTTCTGAGCCTGCTGCCGCTCTAATGTGAGATCGAAGAAGCGTAGCAGCCGCTCATGCGGAGGAAGGTTATTGAAAAAGGCTGGTTTCAACACATCTTGCTCAAACCATTGCCACTGGCTCTCAATAGCAACCAGAACCAACTCTTGCTTTGAGGAGAAAAAATGGTAGAAGCTACTCTTCGTCACGCCAGCGGCGGCACATAACTCATCCACACTCACCCCTTTATAGCTATGGGCAAAGATAACATTTCGCGCCGCCTCAATCAGCCGTTCTCTTGCATCGCTTGATCGCCCCATGGCGGCCCTCCCATTTGCACTCTTTTTATTGTGGACTACTTCGTCCACAATATCACAAAAGCCTGCAAAAGTAAAGGACATCAATGGAGGTCAAAAGACAACCCTGGCATTTGAATGTTCGAGCATGTCCTTCTTGCATGAGCAAAGAGGTAAAGCCACCAAATCGAGCCCGGAGTTGCCCCATTTGAGCACAATGTAGTATCATCTTAACCTGATCTTGTCCCCTATCCATCTCAATGAGCAAGAGGAAAGCAATGAACAATATATTCGTTATAACGAGCAATAAATATAAACTTCGTGAAATCACTACCCTGATACCTGCTATTCAAGGATTTGACATAGATCTTCCAGAAATTCAAGAGACTGATGCACACGCGGTCATACTCGCCAAACTTACTGAGGCTCAAAAACACCTACCAGCGGACGCCATTATTGTAGAGGATACATCACTCTATATCGATGCCATGAATGGACTCCCAGGCCCATTAGCCAAGTGGTTTGTCAAATCCATCGGGATTGAGGGCATATATGCCCTGACTGAAACATTCAAGAGTGCCGCAGCGACCGCACAAACGCTCATTGGCTATGCGGAGGTGGATGGAAGTGTCCATTTCTTCGAAGGAACTATAAAAGGAACAATAGTCCCGCCACGGGGTACGGATGGCTTTGGTTGGGATGCGGTATTTCAGCCAGAAGGCTCTGAAAAAACGTTTGCAGAGATGGCGCTAGCCGAAAAGAGTCAGTACAGCATGAGAAAAATAGCGCTTGAAGGTCTACAGCACTACCTTTCCACAAACATTCTTTAAAAAGCGTTGGCATTGCTCTAAATAATCACTATCAGTTAGAGCAATGCCTGCTCCTCTTTAAAGCCAATTAACAACAGGGCAACCCATGCCCTGGACCTACAATAATTGATACAGTGCATGGGTTTAACGGAGTAGCCATCCAATAATGATAAAAAGAATCCCGCCCCCGAGGATGTAAAACGCAGGCGCATAGCTTACTGTGTTTGGGCTTATGAGAAAATATAATCCGACAATGATAGCGACAATGCCTAATGCAAGGATACGTACTCCACCAACTCTCACGCGTTGTACTCCTTATGCTTTCCATTCTATGGAACGACTCTGTATGAACTTGTGATCCCCAAACGTGATGATGACAATAATAGATGCAAGCACACAGATATGCAAGCAGAATGGAATATACTCAGAGCCTTTGCAGGAGAGTATTTCAGATGTGTGGCAAAGCAGAAAAAATGTCACGGAAAAGTTCATCCAAAGGTATCAAGCCCGGATGAACTTCCGTGACAACAGATTAAGTAATGCTGGAAAGCGAGCGCCCCTCAATTCTCATTAGGAATTACGATCTCTTATGAGCAAGCGTTATGCATGCAGCAATGCGTTCTCTTCCAGGAATACTGGCGTGAGTGAGACTGAAAGGTGGACATGACCATGAGAGATCTGTATTGGAATTTCATTACCAAACACATCAATAGCATGAGCCTGTGATGAGGGCCACTTCCATGACCATGCAATGGCGGGTTCATCTTCGCCAGAAAAGGTATCACGACGCTCCCAGACAATATACAAGGGGCCTCGCTCCAGCCTCTCGACTTCAAAGAGGTAGAGGGTTGGGCGTTCAGGAACATAAACCTTGCGAACATGCTCAAAGCCACCAAGCATATTCATAAAGAGGCGAAATGTCTCAGCAGCAGGATAAAGATCCTTAAACATACCGTCTTCATAGGCGATCAACTTATACTTATCAAAGAGCATATGCATTAAGTTGGCACGGTCAACCATAGGATTCGCGAGATTCCAGCAGAGCATTTTCTGAACACCTGCTGAAAGCGCAAGCACACAACGCGTAACAACTTCTCGACAATTGATGCGATGACGTTTTTGCTCTAGTTCGGGAGCACACCCATCCATAAACATTTGGGTCTGCGGCGGTAGCGTCTCCCTCTTTTCATATAACTCAGTGATAGCATCCCGTTGCGTCGCAAGTGACAGAGAATTTTCCTGTGGGGCTTCCATCATCTTCATGAAGATAGCTTGCAGAATGGGAAGATTCTCCGCGAAATTGAAGAAACTAGGGCCATTGTACTCACCGCAGAAGATGGGTTTCTCGTATCCATGTGCACTCATATACTGTCGGATAGCATTGATATTTTCCGGGATGGCATAGAGGTCGCCATAGAGATGGATGTCAAAGGCATCGAAATCATAGGCACATTCCTGTAATAGATAGAGAAAAAAATCGCGTTCAGCCTGGGTATCAGCCGACTGGGCATCTGGGGACACATAAAAGGTATCGACTGCCCCTGCCAGAACCACAGTAGCATCAGGATCAGCACCCTTGACAGCGCGAGAAAACACTTTCAGATGGCTCGCGTACTCTTCAGCGGTACCTTGCCAGAGCAAGGGGTTGGTTGGCTCATTCTCACTTTGCCAGTAACGAACGCGCCCCTTACAGTGTGCGACTAAAGTTGAGACAAAACGCTCATAATCTTCAGGGTCAATGGCTGGAGAGGGAGGCTGAAAACCAGTCGCCTGGCGCGTCGCCCACAAAGAACTGGAATGCAACGTAATCCACGCTTCGTCTGAAGGCCCCAATTGTTCCAGGAAGGTATCGACCACCTCCCAGGTGAAGTGATCTCGCTCAGGTTCTACCTGATTCCAGAACAGAAAGAGCCTGACCAATCCCACTCCCAGGCGATGGATCTGTGGCATAAACACATCTGCTTTGGTCCCCATATACCCATAGAGAGGTCCTCGCACAATACCAAAGTGATGGTCTCTCCCATCTGTCATAGCATACTCTTGTGAATGGTAATCTTGATGCATTTGTGCTCTTCCTTACTCACAATACTTCTACAAACCCACGCTTTCTCAAGCGTCCGATGAGAGTATAGAAGGCAGGGAGAGGGGAGCACATCCTCCTATTGGGTGGTTCCATGGGTGGTATAGAAAAAAGGAAAGTGTGAGCTAGCACTATGTCAATAGATGCTTCCCAACCTCGTATGCCTGCAAACGATTGTTTACCCCTAACTTATGATAAAGATGTTTGACATGATCCTTGACGGTATTGATTGATATAACCAGTTCATTCGCGATTTCCTGGTTGGTATATCCGGCAACCAGGAGTCGTAAGACACGTCGCTCTTGCGGAGAAAGTGGTTCAAATGGGCGCGGATCAAAGAGCGAAGGGGTAGAAGTGCGCGCCTCGCCTGGAGCCATAAGGGATTTCAAAAGCGACTGTCCATAAGAACGCAATACTTTTTCGCGAATACCAGGGAGAAGGGAACAAAACAAGTTAATTAGAGATGCACCCTCCAAAAGGAAGACGAGGCGAAATCCTTCATGGTGAGCTTGAGAGAGGGCCTGCTGAAGCCACCGTTGAGACACTTCCGGTTGTTTGTTAGCAGCGTACGCGAAAGCGAGAAGGATCTGAATCTCGATTTGCCCACGCGCATACTGCTTCTCCCGCACGATTGGGAGCAATTGCTCAAGCAGCAAGATGGCAGCTTTGGTCTCTCCTTGCGCAAAATGAAGACGTGCCTGAAGGATATCTCTCTTTGTCCGCTGAATAGAGGATAGCGTCGCATCCAGGCTATCTAGTTTGGTCAGGCTGCGTCCCGCCGCAAGACAATCACCTGCTGCGAGATGAAGGCGAGCCTGTAAGATCAATACCTCGGGAATGAGGTCTTTTGCCTCCGCATTCGAGGTGACGTACAGATGAACCAGGAGCGTCGCAAGCTGATGCAAGGCTGTGGTCACCTGCCCTTGAGCCATGTACAGAAAAGCCTGGGTGTACTTGCAATGTTCACTGGCTCCTCGCGCTGACGAATCCAACAGTTCCTGAGCCCGGTTACAATACTGTTCAGCGGCTTTAAGATCGTTCCATTCCATAGACAGTTGAGCCTGGCCGAGGAGAGCCCGTGCATGGTCCTCGCTATTTTCCTGCGAACCAGCCACGGAGAGAGTCAGCCGGAAATATTCACTTGCCTGGTACAGTTCGCCCATGGCTGTACAGACAGTACCTAGCCTCAAATAAATTTCGCTTAGGAACTGACGACTGGGCATCCGCTGGCACAGCGCAAGCGCTTCTAGTAGCAACCGTTGGGCCTCATCAAAGCGTCCCTGATGCATAGCATCTGAGCCAACAATTCCCAAGCTGATGATATACCACTCCCATGTGCCTGCTGGTAAGACTTCTATATCAGAGTGAGCATCCGCATCAGAGTGAGCATCCGCATCAGAGTGAGCATCCTCGAAAAAGGTCAACGCGTTCATAGCATGTGCCACAGCCTCACGCTGAGAATGATGAATAAGGAGTACGCGGAGAGCACGAAAGGCAGAGATTACCCCAACCCACGAACGTTTCCCCATATGGAGCCAGGCCTCTTCAGCCTTGTGAAGCAAGGCATTGATACGCTGCATTCTTTCCTGGGATGGAAGATTCTGCTCATCCTGGAATTGAAGAATAGTAGCCATATAGAGACAGAGAGCCGGGTGGGCCTCCACAACGACATCTGGGAGTTGGTCTAGCCATCCCTTCAGGATGGGCAAATCATACCGTTGTCTACCTACACCTAGCTGTTCTATCAACACAACCGCCCTTTGATTGTCTTGAGAGCTCAGAGCCATGTCGATAGCCTCCTCAAGCAATCCATGTTGCTCATACCAGAGACTTGCCTGATGTGAAAGAACAGAGAGCGCCTCTTCGCCCAGGCGTCGCCGGGCCTCGACATACAAGACCGAAGCCCAGAGAGAATGATAGCGATACCATGACTCGACTTCGTCTAGCGCTTCCAGGAAAAGTCCCGCACGTTCGAGCATTTCCAGAAGAGAAGAGCTATCCTGTTGATCAGTCACAACATCACATAGAGGACCTGTCAGTCGGGGCAGCATACTTGTCTGGAGTAAGAAGAGTTGTAGTGGGGCGGGTTGGTTTTCCAGGATCTCGCTCACAAAATAGTCAAGCAACTGCTGATTATAGGTGTCGAGGTGCGCCCCTCCATATAGTGTAGTCAAGTAATGCTCAACATTCACGGAGATTTCTTGGGCAGCCAGACACAGCAGGCGAAGGCCAGCAGCCCATCCATGCAGAAGAACCTCCACCTGAGAGATTGTTGAATCAGAGGGCACCGAGCCCATCATTTGGCGCAGAAAGGTTGCGGTTTCGAGCAGAGAGAAGCGAAGATCGGTTGAAGAGAACTCTTGTACAGTGCCCTGTCCTCGCCAGCGTGTCAGAGGAAATGGCGGCTCATTCCTCGTCAAAAGGATCATATGATACTGTGGAGGAAGGTGATCAAGAAAAAAGGCCAGAGAATCATGAACGCGAGATTCTGTAATCAGATGATATTCATCAAGAACCACTATACCAGGGCCTTCCTGGGCCGTAAGATCATTGAGAAGACTGGTAAGGATACTTTGGAGAGAAAGAAGGGCAAATGGTGGCTGATACATTGAGAGCAGGAGTCCAAGTGCAGTTTGCCCAAGCCCTTGCTGCCGACGCTGACAGGCACCAATGAGAGAGCGCCAAAAATGAATGGGATCATTGTCGTTCTCTTCTAATGTTACCCAGATGGCGGGCAACTGGCGCTTCGCTAGCCAGGCATTAATTAAGGTTGTTTTGCCGAAACCTGCGGATGCCCAAACCAATGTGCATTGAAAGGCTTGCCAGGTATCGAGCCTGGTAAAAAGATGGGAGCGTTCTACCAGCGTAAGCGGGAGGCGAGGAGGATGGAAACGGGAGATAAGCATGGGCGCAGAGGATGAGGGAGGGGAAGATGGTGGCAATACGACGTCTTGAGAAGGTGCAGGCAGAAGAAACTGTTGAGCCACATCCTCTAAATGCGAAAGCGAGAGATCTGCCGTTCGCCCCAGGTAGCGCTTGAGGGTTCGCCTCTGAAAAGAACGATAGCCGTACCAGTAAGGACCGTTCTTCCGCACCTGTTCTTTACGAACTGTGTAGCGCATGCCCGACCGGCTATGAAAGGCAAAGGAAGAAATGTCCTCTAACCAGGCAGACCAGGCTGATTTGTTAGAGGGAATGTGTTTTAGATTGGCATCGTCAGGCCCAGAAAGCTCATAAGCCTGCGCATCCTGAGACCAATAGACCAGATATGTTGACCGCCTGGGCATAGTAGATCCCTTCGAACGAAAAGAGGGTATAATATATTACCTAATAAGCGTTCTTTGTGGCAAAGTATAGCACAGGGACCACTTTTAGGTAATAACAAACCCACTCAGGAAAGGAAGTATCTTCCCTAGCATAGAAAAATAAGATAGGGACACATATTCTACCAACATTGGCTTTAAGGTTCACTACGAATGCAAAACATGTAATAACGGGATAAGAGAGACAGAGCATGAGTGAGAAAACACCTCAAACGACACGAGAATACCTGACCACTCCTGGCAAAGGACATGTGACCCTGCTTATTAGTTTCCGCCGCAATGGTGCAGGCGTCGGAACCCCGGTAAGTACGGTCGCCTCGCATGACAAACTCTATTTTATGACGGCGGCGGAGACCTGGAAGGCAAAGCGCCTCGCTCACAATCCACACGTCACACTCGCACCAGGCAACCGCAAAGGGGGGGCACTTGGTCCGACGATTGAAGGCACAGCGCGCCGCCTATATACAGAGGAAGCAAAACGCGCACGTGGAATCTTGCGTATCGGCATCCTGGGACACTTCTTCAGCTTCATCTTTGACCGCAAATACCCGGGCGAGCAAACTGCTGTGTATGAAATCGTGCTGGACGAGAGAGACGCCGACATAAAGAATGAAGTCATTGAGAAAGAGCAACCTGCACGATCCTAAACAGGATCAAGGTAGCCAGCAGGCAAGGAACCAAAAAGGAGACAATAGCAATTACCAAACATTTACGGCACGCGCTTTTCCCGTGTATCAGTTAAAAGCGCATGCCGCAAATCTATTCACCAAAGATCAGAACTTCGCCGTCTTGTGGGATAAAGAGTTGGTCACTGCGAATGCGGTGCTCCCTGGCAACAGCAAAGAGGTCCCTTCGGGAAACGGTGGCATGATCGAGCGAATCCATATGTGTCGCGATCACAACGCTTTCCGGTGCCCTCTGACAAACAGTCATTGTCTGTTGCGCATCCATCACGATCAGCGTACTCTTTCGCCATACGGCACCACAGGAGTGTGTCACAATGATGGACGGATGCTCCCGTTCGATGGTGTCTTCCACCACCTCACACCAGATGGTATCCCCGGCCCAATACAAACTCGGCTCCTGCTCATGTTGAAAGAGGAAACCAGAAACCTGACCCATTTCAGACGAGACCTCACCACTGCCATGCTGACCATCGGTACGAGTAATCTGAATAGATTTCCAGAGTATAGAGTGAGTTATGGGACTCACATTCTGGAAGCCATATGTAGAAAGCGTCGTTTCGTCGCCGGGTTGACAAAAAATCGGCATATCCTTTGAGAGAAGACTTTGGGCAACAGCATCGAAATGATCAGAATGCAGGTGAGAAATCACGACCATCTCGCAATCAGCAAGAACCTCTTGAGGGGAACAGGGAAGATCTACCAATGGATTAGGGGAAGCACCAGTGAAAGACGGCATGGTATGCTTTGCGGCCAGATAAGGATCAATAAGAAAGGTATGCCCTGCATAAGTGATTCGGAGGGTTGCGCTCCGAATAAGTTGTATTCGCATATAAGCCCCTTTGCTTCGTAAAACCACTTCTCATATCATTGAACCTAACGATCATACACCGCCCACTGCCCAGTTCAGTATCACTTTGCCTCTATTGTATCACTCGTAGTATATATATTTTTTAGGAAATTATTGCCCGAAAAGATGTCAAAAATTGTCGAGCGCGACATTTGTCTGGACCATTTGACATGAATTGCGAACAGATGGGGGGCATCAAACAAGTTGCGAAGGAAGTACTACTCATCAACCAATATAAATGGTGTATCAGTAGCTAAGGTTATCTTGCTATGCGATAATACAGTTTGCACAAAGGAGTTCGTTTTCTCTGTACATTCTCATAATGAAATGGGAGATACTATTTGATGAGATTATCACCAGCTCGATTTCACCATGTAAGTAGGCTCATACCAATTGCAGTCATCTTTTGTATCGCGGCAGCCTTCAGTAGCACCTTCCAAAGCCCATCTACCGTCTATGCGGCAACGCACTCTTCGCAAGCAAGTACACTTTCCCCAGACAACAACTCGCCTAAGCGACAACTGCGCGCGGCCTGGATCGCCACAGTCCAAAATACCGATTGGCCCTCTAAACCGGGTTTGCCTGTGGAGACCCAAAAGCAAGAATATCTTACGCATCTCAATGAATTGCAACAGATGAATATGAATGCTGTAGTGGTCCAGATCAAACCAACCGCAGACGCATTCTATCCTTCACAGTACGCCCCCTGGTCCGAGTATTTAACTGGCGTACAGGGAAAAAATCCTGGCTATGATCCCCTGGCATTTCTCGTTGGTGAGACGCATAAGCGCAATATCGAATTCCATGCATGGTTCAATCCCTACCGTATTAGTATGCAGGCGGATATCAACAAACTCTCGGCGGATAATCCCGCGCGCCAGCATCAAGACTGGGTGATAAGCTATGGTGGCAAGCTCTACTATGATCCAGGCATCCCCGAAGCACGCGAGTTTATTGTGCAGAGCATTTTGGAAGTGGTGCGCAATTATGATATTGATGCAGTCCACTTTGACGACTATTTCTATCCCTATAAGGTAGCCGGACAGGACTTTCCTGATGAGGCTACCTTTCAGAAATATGGAGCGGCTAGCTTCGCGCATAAGGACGACTGGCGGCGCGATAACGTCAACCAGCTTGTTCATGAACTCGCAGTGAAGATCAAGCAGACTAAGCCCTACGTCAAATTTGGTATCAGCCCCTTTGGCGTCTGGCGCAACAATTCGGTAGATCCAACTGGTTCTGATACGACAGCGGGCCAGACCAACTATGACGACCTCTACGCCGATACGCGCACCTGGATCAAAAATAACTGGCTCGATTATATCGCGCCTCAGATCTACTGGAACATAGGCTTCGCACCAGCGGCCTACGACAAGCTCGTCAACTGGTGGGCCAATGAAGTGAAAGGCACACACGTTCAACTCTTTATTGGTCAGGCGACCTATAAAATCGGCACAAGTAGCCCGGTTGAATGGCAGAATCCCGATGAAATGCCGAATCAGCTTCTACTCAACCTCAATTATCCGGAGGTCCAGGGCAGCATCTTCTTCAGCTTAAAGGACCTCAATCACAATCCACTCGGTTTCAAAGATCGCTTGATTAATGACATTTACAAACAAAAGGCTCTTGTTCCAACCATGCCCTGGATTGATGATGAAGCACCTTGCGCTGTGAAACTCAACCACGCCAAACAAGGAGAGAATAGCGTTGATCTGCGCTGGGTCGATCTACCACACAACGATGCGACCTACTACGCTATCTATCGCTTCAATGGCAAAGTTCAGGCCGCGACGACGGACTTCGAGAATACCGCCAACCTGCTCACCACAATGCGCAAAACCAAAGACAGCACCCAGCAATCCTTTGTCGATACCAGCGTGCAAGCAGGCCATACATACACCTACTATGTAACGGCCCTTGACCGCTTACATAACGAGAGCCGGCCTTCCGGCGGACAACCCGTTTCCGTTCACGTTTAAAGAGAACAAACAGGGTGTATGAGCTCAAATAGAAAGAGCCAGCAAGATCGTCAGTGGCGACCTTGCTGGCTCTTCCCGCGTAAGGAAAGTCAGCTCTCCTACGTATCAAGCGTCAGGAAAAGAGCATTGAGCCCTTCAGCCAGGGTTGGGTGGGTAAAAATGCCTTCCTTTAGCGCAGTGTAGGGCAATTTCCCCATCATCGCCACCTGGATAATGGTCATGATCTCGCCTCCTTCCGTGCTCAAAACGGCACAACCCAGAATTTGCTGAGTATCAACATCAACGATGGCCTTCATAAACCCGCGCGTCTCGCCAGTCTCCAGAGCACGGGGTACAGCACTCATGGGCAATTTAGCCACATGAATATTACATCCCTGTTTTCGAGCCTCGGTTTCGGTCAGACCAACCCGACCAAGCTGAGGGTCAATAAAGATGGTATAAGGGACAAGGCGCCCCTTTGTACTGGCATGTCCATGCTCAAGTAAATTATCACGTAAAATGCGGAAGTCATCATACGAGACATGGGTAAAAGCCGGCCCCCCTTTGACATCTCCCAACGCGTAAATGCCGGGAACATTCGTTTCTAATTGCTCATTAACCCGAATATAGCCCGCACCGTCCAGTTGGATACCAGAAGCTTTGGGAGTAAGCGCTTCAGTATTGGGTACTCGCCCAGCTGCTTCTAAAAGATGCGAGCAAGTTATCTGCAACTCTCCCTGAGGGGTACGTGCCGTCACTTGCACACCTCCCCCGCTAATTGGCTCCACCTGTTGCAACGTGGTCTCGGTGAGGATTGTGATACCATCCTCACGCAAGATTTTTGTGATCTCGTCTGAGACATCCTCATCCTCATTCATCAGCAAGCGAGGACGGCGCTGGATAATCGTAACCTGACTACCAAAACGACGAAACATCTGTCCAAACTCCAGCCCAATGTAGCCACCTCCTATAATAAGCAGATGCTCAGGCAGGGTATCTAACTCCATAAGAGTCGTTGAATTGAGCACAGGGATGCGCTCCGCCCCTTTGATTGCGAGTTGTGCAGGACGATCACCAGTATCGATAAAAATCAGCGGCGCAGTGGCCTTCTGTGTCTTGCCTCCATTGAGAGAGACTTCGAGTATCTTGGGAGCAATAAAATGGGCCTCACCTCTCAGGAGTTCCAGATTAGGCCCTCGCACTGCTTCCAGACGATTCTGATAACCTAGGCGAGCACCCTCGACAATCTCTTGTTTGCGTTGGCGAATATCTTGCAGATTGGGCAGAATGGAACCGATCTGTACTCCATAGTCAGCCCCACGCCGCGCCTGATAGGCAAGACGTGCGCTAGAGACCATGGTTTTGGTAGGGGTACAACCTACATTGACACAGGCCCCGCCGATAGGTCCGCGCTCAATCACTGCCACTTTTTTACCGGCATCCGCCAGAGCAATAGGAAGAAATCTACCCCCCTGACTGGTCCCGATGACAATTGCATCATAATTGGTAATCTGGGACATCTGCCTGTCTCCTTTTTGCTTCTCTGCAAACATATGAGATACTTTTTCTGAGTGAAATACAAACACCGCTAGAGGCATTCCAACTTCAAGATATACGTTGAGTACAACTGCTTGATATGTACCCCTTTACGATATCGGAGTTATCCTGTTGCCTCAGAAGCCTATCTCAGCATGTCGGCTTTGCCAGAGATGAGATGCGTTGGCATAAAGAACATGATAGAGCAAGCAGATGCAGTCAGTGTAGCAGCGCATTTTGCATACAGTCTACGCATCCACGATGCGAGAGGAGATACTAAAAGATCTAAAAACATACGCAAGGAAGAGATAACATTATCTCTTCCTTGCGTATTAACCTTGGGATAAGTAATGGTTCAGGGAATAGCCTAGGGGCGCTGTCCATACGCCACGTAAAAATCGCAGGTGGTATGATACATATTATTTTCGCGTTGCCACGCTTCAACAATGAAATCATACTCCTCTGGTGGCACTTTCGTAATCGCGGTCACTAGAGGCTTGAGAACGACAGCGGCTTCATCGTAATTGATAGCAAGCATACTACCTATACGACCGCCCCAGCTCCCCATAGGGATAGAGATCTTTCGCTCAATAACATTAGTAAGCCCGGCATTTTGGAGGAATGATGAAAGCTTCTTGCCTATTGTAACATCCAGGCCACGGGTTTCGCAGGAATGCCCAACCAATTGCAAGAGACGCACTGTTTCTGGTCCCGGGTTACGCAATGTCAGATCTGGCTCGACCAATTCGACCCAGCCACCAGGGCGAGTCACACGAATTAACTCCTGGACGACAGAAGGCCAGGTCTGTAATGGGAGAGCAAAACTTAAAAAACGCAGATGCGAGAAATCAAAGGTGTTGGGAAGAAAAGGTAAACCATCGAGAACATTATTTTGCTGGAAGTGGCAATTGGATGAAAAGGGTATAGATGAATTCGTGAGTGAGATAGGCGTCACATCGGTACTGGTCACGCTGGCTTGAGGAAATTTTTGAGCCATCTCAGCCATCCAGCGTCCAGTACCACATCCAATGTCCAAAATACCTGTTGGTCGTTGAATAGGAGCAAGATAATTGCTATTCAAAGCCTGCCGCATAAAATAATGCTGGAAGTCCAAACGGTTAACCTCGCGTAGATCCTTGGGAAGCATATCGAGATCTACAGGATCATTCGCGCGTTTGGCGGCATGAACCACTCTACTGTTCTTGTGTGTCGTGTTTTTGGGTGCTCGCCAGAACCAAGGCATAGGATTTCCCTCCTAAATCAAATACGGATAGAAATATAACGAGCTAAATTACTCTGAGGCAGAGTTCCACACACTATTAAAACCGTTTGTTTGGTTTAAGAGTAACAAGGTATTGAAAAGAAGCAATGCTGTTCATAACCTCAATGAGAGTTCATTTGTTTCATATGCATAACACGAATGAACAAATGAGTCAGCCCAAAGTAATTTTGGACTGACCCATTAGAATGGCGTAGTGAGGAGAGAGGTTTATAATGAGCTATATGGGATAGAATCGGTTGTTACTCGGCTTGTTGCACTACAACCTCAATGATTCGACGAATGAACTGTTTCACCTTATTTTGATCTAAAGGTGTCTCTGTGGTGCCAGCACGTAAAGCAAGCGCCTGGGTAATGAGATCATGGTCAGCACCTTGCGCTTTGGCCCACGCCGCAGCATCACGTTTTGAAGTCCATTGATGCTCCTGAGCATAGCGCCATCCCCGGCAGGCATTAAGCACGCTCGAATAGCCCACCCCGTCATGCTCTATATGCCAACGCAAGGAAACCAGAATAGCCTCAAGTAATTGACTCCGTTCGATAGCGCCAAAGAGATCATGCGCCTGTGGCCCCCAAACACTGATCCCATGCTCTCGCGCAATGGCTCTATCGAGGATAAACCAGTGAGATGACTCTTCTTTCGGATCATAGGTAACGTGATAGGGCATTTGAGGACCAGAGTTAAGATTTATTTCAAACGCGCCACTTAAAGAGGGGTTAATGACATTCTCCCTCCTGTAGAGGACAAATTCACATCCTCGAGTTGGGCACGCTATTGAGGGATGAGCAAGAAGAGCAGTCAGATACTCTTTTTCTTGCTGAGAGAGAGGGCGTTCACAGATTCCCTGTATATCAATGTCACTTCTCCCTAAGAGAAATCCACCTAATGCTGCGGAACCAACAAGATACACACCGATAAGCTGCTCATGTAAGGTGTTATAAAGTACATCTACCACTTGCCTGGCATAGGCTTGAATTTCTGGTGGCAGCTGTTGTAGGCGGCTATCGGGGTTAATATGCACTATTTCACTCCTTATAGGCTACATGTGTCTTGCTCAAAAGTATCATGCCTAGTTTTGCTTGGTAAGTCTAAGAATTTAGCAGATTTAGTATATCATAGAGCATACCGACACCTTGAAGCCACCATCCAAATCGTCCGATCATTTCCAGGCGTTTGTTAGCAGGCGGTATGGTAAGGGCTTTGTGCAATTACCGTTACACTTTTGTTGCCGAGCGTTTCAGTAAAAAAAACTACGGCGGTAATCTTTCCTTGCTGAGCTTTTCTTGAAGAGCCACGAGGGAGCTTTTAGCGAAAGATCGCTGAAGAAAAGGCATGTTACGATGAAAGAGACTTGCTCACCAGTTCGTTTTTGGGATCGGAAGCTTCAGACTGAACCCATACACCCATGGCAATAAAAATAGGCTCAAGACGCCGTCCCCGTTCGGTCAACTGATATTCCACATGCAAAGGCACTTCTGAGTATACCGTACGCGTCACGATTCCTCGCTCTTCTAACAGACGTAATCGATCGGTGAGGGTCTTCGGGCTAATCGGGTGCAGCGCACGACGCAATTCTCCAAAACGTTTGATGCCATTGAACAAGTGACGCAGGAGCAGAAGGGTCCACTTGCCTTCTAAGATCTCCAAGAGGCGCTCTATTGAGCCAGGGCAGATAGGATCGCTCATGAATGGGTCCTTTCAGTTCACTTTTGGAAACTATTGCACTTTTTTGAAACTACTTTACAAATCTACCATGGTTCACTATGCTTGTGCAAGAGGCCATTTTTGCACAAGCAGGAAAGGGCCAGGAAAGAGAGTACCAACAAAGGAGAGGAACATGAATCTCAACGGAAAAACAGCGATTGTGACTGGAGGCAGCCGTGGAATTGGGGCAGCAACGTCAAAGCTCCTTGCTCAGCGTGGCGCGAAAGTCGTCGTCAATTATCTGAACAATGAAGCGGCGGCCTCGTCCGTTGTTACGGATATTCGGACAATAGGAGGTGAGGCTGCCGCTTTTCAAGCAGACGTGCGCGAGGAACAAGCTGTTGACTCGCTCGTGCAGTTTGCAAAAGCCACTTTTGGCGCTCATGTGGATATTCTGGTGAATAACGCCAACATTCCCTTTCACTTTTCCCCTTTTGCCGAAGCCTCCTGGGAGGACTTTGCGCGGAAAGTGAACGGAGAACTGAAGTCAGCATTCCTTCTGACGAAAGCGGTTCTTCCCTCCATGGTCGCACAACACGCTGGGCGGATCATTTATCTCTCAGCCGGTCCGGGAAAATATCCCATGGACGGGCTTATTGCCCATGGGACAGCCAAGGGGGCACTTGATACCTTTGCCGGATACATTGCCCACGAGTTTGGTCCTCTTGGGGTCACCGTGAATGTCATTGCTCCCAGTCTCACCGAAACCGCTGCGACCGCCTTCCTCCCGGAGCAGGTCAAGCAAACGTTCAGGAACTTCACGCCACTTCGCCGCATGGGACAACCTGATGATGTTGCCCGCGTCATTGCCTTCCTGGCAAGCGATGACAGCAGGTTCTTAACCGGAACCTATACACCAGTAGATGGAGGCTTTACGATGGATGTGTACTCCAGGATGGATGCTTCCCTCCCGACTGCACAGTGATCATCCCTTTCTGAATGGGAAGGAGTTTCCTGGACATGATGGAATGGCGGTGGTTGACCAGAAGGAGAAACTACCGTCCCTGCTGTTCTCAAACGAAACCTCTCTCCCGGACGCTCTGCCAGGAACCCTGGAGCTCACGATGAAGAGCATCAATGGACATGATGATTGATGGCGTGCTCACGGTCGCATTGGAGCACCTGGAAGCCTGGCTGCGGATCTGTCTGTCTTCTGCAGGTGAGAGCTGGATACCACTGGGCTGTGGGAGGAAATGATGCGCGAGGTGCGGATGGAGGTCAGCAGACCAGCCGTTTTGAACACGTGTCAGGCATGGCATTCCCCCTCTGCGAGAAAGGGACCATTCGATGGCAAGAAAAGCATGTCGAGCTCCTGCGACAACGGAGCAAGTGCTGACGTGCCTGCGTACCCAATGCGGCTTCTGTGGGCACCCGGTAGCAGTGGCGTACCGCACGCAGCGAACCATTACCACCTTGCAGGGCAATCATCTGCTCACCCTGCGTGTTCGTCGGTGTCGTAATCCCACGTGTGGGTGGTATCATCGGCCCTACCGGCCAGAGGAAGAAGGTAAGTGGGCCTTACCGCATGGTGAGTTTGGCCTGGACGTGATTGCCCTGGTAGGCACGCTGCGCTACACCTCCCATCGGAGTATTCCTGAAATTCATCAGGCCCTACGTGATCGGGGTGTCCAGATTGCCGAACGAACCGTGACCCATTTGCTCCAACGGTATGAGGAGCTGGTGGCAGTGCATCTGGCAGATCAACGCTGATTACGTGACCAGTTCAAAGAGCCAGGACAGATCATCCTTGCCATTGATGGCCTCCAACCCGATGTTGGGCATGAAATCCTTTGGGTCCTGCGCGATTGTCTCTCTGGAGAAGTGCTCCTGGCTCGAAGCCTCCTCAGTGCGTGTGAAGCGGACCTCGCCAGCTTGATTCGCGAGGTCCAGGAGGCGGTTGACGTTCCTATCCGTGGGGTGATCTCTGATGGACAACGTTCTCTGCGCAATGCTGTTTGGGCGGTGTTGCCGGATGTTCCACATCAGTTATGCCACTTCCATTACCTCAAGGAAGCAGCCAAACCGGTGTATGAAGCCGACAAGCACGCGAAAAAAGAGTTCAAAAAGCATCTGCGTGGTGTCCGGCCCATTGAACACGCGGTGGAAAAACGGAAGGACGCCGAAGCGGAAGCGATTCGTGGCTATTGCCTGGCCGTTCGCAGTGCTTTAACCGACGATGGCAGGCTACCACTCTCGGCACCTGGTCTCAAGCTCTATGAACGGATGACTGCCATTGCGGCTTCGCTCACGCGGGTCTCTGAAAAGGGGGCTTGCCGGGTGAGCTCGAACGCATGCTTACTTTCCTGACAAAAGGACTCACTGAAACCGCCGCCCTGTGGCCTGATGTCGAGCAAGGATATGCCTGGGTGCATCGTGCTGCTCATCTGCTCTCCAATGACAACAAACTGTCGGCAACTCAGGTGTGCCAGACGTATGAAACACTTTTGGCAGAGATGGAGCAAGCGCCGACATCCTCTGAACTCCTCGCCACCATGCTCTCCACCTTTCGCAAAGTGACCGCCAGTTATTGGCCTGGCCTCTTTCATTGTTACGATCATGTTGATCTCCCCCGCACCAACAATGACCTGGAACAGTATTTCGGCTCAGCGCGCTATCATGAACGACGAGCAACTGGGCGCAAACAAGCGTCACCAGGGGTAGTTATCCGTGGCGCTGTGCGAGTCGTTGCATCCGTTGCTTCTCGCCAGCATCCTTTTTCTGGACCAGAACTCTATCCGACTGATCTGACCCGCTGGCACACCTTGCGCAGCGAATTAAACCACCGCCACGAGGCCCGGCGCATGCAATATCGCTTCCGCAAGTCTCCTGAACAGTATCTCGCTGCTCTCGAAGAAAAGCTCAGCAAGGAAAGATTACCGCCGTAGAAAAAAAGCTGTTTTACATGTCTCGGAGAAGAAGCATCTCGGTTCGCCAAGGCTCTTACTTGTATCTATTTGGCGGCAGCATCCACATGCACATAAGATGGGTATGACCTATCCAAACGCGACCACATCCCCGATCGTATGCCCCTTCTCCTGTTCCATTTCTCGCATGAGTTGATCAATCGCATTTTTGGTTTCTTGCGTCTTTGGGTGCTCAAAGCCGCAGGCCAGTTCACGAATCATCTGCGCCCACTCATAGAGTGCAAGAGCCTTCGTTGTCTGTCGCTGAACATGATGGAAGCAGGCAAGATCGTGGAGCGTATCCGCGAGCGCAGAATCAAGGGAAGCAAGTGAATGCTGACGGATCGCCAGGACACGTTAGTAGAGTTGATGAGTTTGCTCATACTGCCCATGTCTATAAAAGCCACGCACCTCCATGTCCAGGAACAAATTGCCCAGCAATCTCGCGCCGCGCTTAAGCGCTTGTACTATCGATCACAACAAAAAGGGGAAACATCAAGATCAGCTCACCTAAGATCACCAAAGCTAGAAAAAGGGATGAGGATAAGGGTTTATCTCCTCCTCGGTTAGAGAATGATCTTGATAGCCCAGCTTCAAAGGTAGTTGATGCAGGCGCTGAAAATCTATTATCCGACGATTGGCCTGCCCAAAGGTCATAGGAAGCATTCCTGGCATGATAACTTTGACGCAGGAGAGGCCACAGGGGCGATGTTCAGGCGCGGTTTGATCAACCACCACCGTATCAATACCTTGCTTGTGGTAGTAGCTGATAAGATCTTCCAGATCCTCGCGCAGGTCCATGTGTTGAGGTTCTTCCTGATAGCAAGCCGGAAAGCCTTGTTGGAAGGTTTGCTGACGAGGAGTGTGATAGAGAAAATGCAAGCGCTCAAATGCCTCTGGTAGATAGTATACCAGGGGATGATGATCCATCTTCTGTACTAGGCTTGAATCCGCTAGCATCCTTCTTGCTTCAGCTCTATTCTGATCATTCAGCTGGCGAGGGAAGCTCAGAAACATCGCGAATTCCCGCAACGCTTTCAGGAGCGCTTGCTCAGGATGCGGATGCGAGCCAGCCGCGACAAATGCCTTTGGTGTCTCGTCACGATTATGCTCATCAACACCCAACAGGCACACACAGGGGACCGCGTGATCAAGTGTGGTATTGAAGGCATAAATTGTATATCCTGAATGATACTCAAGGTGCGTGAGAAGCATGCGGGCAGTAGGATCAGTCAGAGAGTTCAGGTCAAGGCGCGGAACCTGGAGGCGAGCATACCATGTGAGTAAGAATGCATCACGCTCAACGACTTCTAGCATCCCATGAAAGATAGCCTCTTCTACACAATTACCAAGCGCGCAGCCATTCGACACATCAAAGATAAACACCGGATTATCTGCGCTCGCAGGAACACTATAATAGGCACAGTGCTCTGGTATGAGTAAGGATGCCCGCTCCTGAAAGGAGTAGCCCCACACCCAATGGCAGACCAGATCGTGATGATAGGGCTGCAACTGGCGACACGCATGCTGCTGAGATTGTGCATATTGCTCCGCGCTATGTAGTCCCAATGTCGTAGGATCAAGCACTGGCTGCGCGCCCTTTCTGAGTTGATTATAGCTCGCCTGGACCACCGTGCGCTTTCCACGGGGATACGAACCCGCATAGCGCTCAATAGCTTCTAACACGGAAACCATCTTGCTCTGCTGGGGAAGTAGTGTACAACCATTGCCAGTCATGGCTCCAGACGCAGAGACCAGGTGAGATGAGGCAACTGGCAATAGATCCGAACTCTCCATGACTAGTGAGGCAACCAATCCTCTCTGTGGCTCAACATAGGTGGAAAGAAGATGCTCAGGGCTGGCGACAGGCTGGCTGATACGATAGGTAGAGGCATCCTTTTTGGGGCGAGACCGCAAAGCAAGGACAGCCAATTCGGCACTATCTTGAGTAAGACCACCACAATCAGGACAGTCTGGGAAAGGCAAGAAGCGATGCCTGTGACATTCCAGGGTCGCAAGCGAAACAGTCAGCAGTGTACAGTGCTCCTCGTTAGCATCTCGCTTCTGCATGGAAGATACGATTTCTCTGCTGGCAAGCCCTGCAATCGTTTCCAGGCTAAACGAGGAGAACCAGGGTTGAGATTCGACTGGCGGGTGATCCTGAAAGAGATATTGATACAAAAGGGCTCGATCAGTTTCCAGCGAAGTTGCCCCCAATTTGCGGAGCTCAGCACAGGCGGAACAACCTCGTTTTTGTGGAATAACACAAGGGCCAATAATAGCTTCATCGAATTGGGTAAAAACCGGGAGTAGGGCGACACCTGCTTGCAGGCTGCATTTATTGATTGCTTGCAGCGCTTTGGGCGACCAGACATCACTGCAAAAGACAATGAGATCACAGCTCACTACGTGCTGATACACATGCTCTGGCATTAAGGGGATAATGCGGTAGAGGGCCTTCAGGCGGCGCTCCAGGTGCTGCCGGATAAGGCCTTGCCCAATGATCCCAATCGAGAATGTACTGTTCTTACTCATAAGGCAATTTCCTTCCCACGCTCTCCTCTGCTAACAAGCACACGAGCTATATACGGCCACATCTTCATCAATGACGAATCATGATCCAATGGAGTGACGAAAGTCCTGAACCCATTCATCTGCAATTGCTGCAAAATAAACTCTTTGTGCAGCTTATAAGCGCTATTCTCCATAGGAGAAACCACAACGAGATGATCGCCACGCAAATGAACTGGAAGATCAGGTACAGGAGGTAGCGCATAGTCTGGTTGGTCAAATTTGATCGATTGGTACTGTTGTAATGCCTGCTCCAGCCCTCTATTCAATGCCTGCATTCCATCATAGTGACTACTATACGAAATTGTCTTTTCATCAAGACACACAGCAAAAGTAGGAACATGCAATGGGCCTGTGACATCATAAACGGTAACGTGTCTGTCAATGGATTTCAGTAGGCGATAGAGGTATGCGCCTTCAGGAGTTTGGCATGAACTAGCAAGATCAATTTGGGGATATGACTGGTAAGTATTCTGTACATGCTCAATTGTGTAGGAGGAACACCAGTCCGTTAGCGCCTGGCATACCGCCTCATCCCAGGTGCTTCCCGATCCAAGCCCACACTCATGCTTACACAGAGAGGAGAAGACCTGTGTGGCAGGTACAAGCACGACGTGTTGGGTTTGCGTATCCATGGCCCAGGTCCACATCTTCTCTTTGGAAGAACACATGCATGATCCAACGAGCTGTTCAACTGAGATAACAGGAAAATCCGCATTATTGACCACATCAAGAGAGAGCAGACGTCGCCTGTCTACACAATTGGCTGCATAGCATTCGCACGCTTTCTGGGCCGCACGAATGCTGGCTTTTCGTGTATCTATGCTCGCCCCGATAACTGTGAGCGGATCTGTATCATGCTGGAGGTTGGGCAGATTAGCAGCATAGACAGCGAGAGGAAGTCTGACAAAATGGCTATTCTCCACTGAAGGAAAAAGCCCGGTCTTCGCATCAACATATCTGAAAAATTTCTCTAGCAAGTCTTGTGGGTCCATTGGGCTCTGATGCTGCAAGCCAAGGACTCGCTGAAGAAATTGTTCTGAGGTTTGTGGCACAGGAGATTGACAGGCCTGACAGAGAGGATGTTTCACAAACGGATGGATCTCGCTCTCATAGGTATTGAGATCCATCACCTTCATCTTTCCGCCTGTTTCCGTAGAGTCAATCTGCGTAAAATATCGAAAAAGCTCAAAAAGCAAGTGATTGGCAATCAGTTCAGCGTCTAATGCGACTGGAACCCGCCTCTCAACCTCAAATGAACTATCGCTTCTCGCGAGGAGGTCTGCGTCAAACACATTCGCTTGCAAACGCCGCCAGGCACACTCCCAGCAGGTATGCATCTCTGGGCATACGAGCGGGCCGATCCAGGCAACACCATTGTTCATTACCGCCTGAATCAATATTTTCCCCTTCTCAATACATACTCTGTTTACCAATTGCGCACGCGCAAGCTGAGGGTAATAAGCGCAGTGAAGAATAGCATCATAAGCCTGGAAAAGAGCATTCAATTGCGCCTCGTTATCCCAGGGAGGTGAAGCAATAACGCGAACACCTTCTGTTGAGGCATCATAGTTAGACCAGACGCTTGAGCGCAATTGATCCCTTTCAGAGGCGAGCATGATACTGATATGCTGTAAACCACTTCGCAACCCCGCCTGAACAAGTGCGTCACAATTAGCCCCATCGCCGATGATCAGTAAGCGCTTGTGACGGAACGCCTCGAAACGGGTAGAACCAAATGATTGAAAAGACTGGATAAACGCGAGGTTTGGGGCATGATCTTCTTGCTCTAACGAGTGAGACATATCAGGTTGATCCTGGTTCTTATCAGTAAGGAAGTGATGGGTGATCAATTTCTCGATCAAATTCACTACCATACGTTTTCTATCTGCATCCAGACCTCGCGTTATCTCTTCAAGTGTTACATTGCCATTGAGGTGAGGTATGAGATATTGCAATAATGGATATAAGCTTTTCCCTTTTAGGAAAAGGCGATCAGAGTTCCCGCGTAGATACACACCATTGTGTAATGGGAGGCAGTAAGTATCGGCCTTCCAATAGGGCCGCATCGTTTGCTCTACCATATATCTTCTCCCAGAGCAATTTCCTGGTAAGTAATTTTACGCCTAATTCAAAACTCGAGTGCGTTTTTCTTGATACGAACATCAACGCCGCCTTCACGGCAGTTCGCGCTCACCCCTTACTGAGTACCTGAGTGCGTTGATACGAGAACCAACGCCGCCTGTACGGTGGCTAGAGCTCACGCGCTCAGACGTTCGTGCAAGAGGTGCGCGCGAGTCACGACAGTGACGTTATAGTCTCGTATAAACCCGCATCGCTCTATTTGCGATGAAACATAACAAAAGCAATCAAATAACAAAAATAGGGTCAGAAGGCTTTCTATTGCACGTCTGAGTATGCTAATCTAACGCAACTCTCTTCCAACCAAGAATGGCTTATACATCCCTGGTTAGAAGAGAGTATTAGCATAAGAATGGTCTAATGCTTAGAACAGAGAGTGATATCACTCCAGACAGGAATCAGGCAAGATTAGCCCCAGCCTCCACAACTTCCACAGCTTCCTCCCCAGCCTCCTCCCCAGCCGCTTCCCCAACTTCCTCCCCAGCCGCTTCCCCAACTTCCTCCCCAACCTCCACAACTTCCGCAACTCCAGCCTCCGCAGCTACAACTTCCTCCCCAACCTCCACAACTTCCGCAACTCCAGCCTCCGCAGCTACAACTTCCTCCCCAACCTCCACAACTTCCGCAACTCCAGCCTCCGCAGCTACAACTTCCACAGCCACAACCTCCGCCACAACTACACCCTCTACAGCTACAGCCAGTTCCCCGAATACCACCAAATCCAGGTACATAGACTTCTTCCAGATTTTCGTCTGTAAGATCTATAACATCAACAAGCTGTTCGGAAAGGCTTTTCTCCTCTGTCCGAAAGTTGTTATTTGTCGGTATCATACGTCTTTTCCCTTTCTGCTTGGCGCCTCTAAGTACCGGCTTGTTTACACAGTAAAAAACTTCCGGCGTCAATTTCGCGATTAGACATCGATAAACCGCCTACAGGATGAGTATGGTAAACCCAACCAAATTGATGTATTTTTATGCAACATTCCAGGCGACAGGCACGTTCTTAACCCACTTTAGGGCGGAAAAATATCGTGCATATACTGTTGTTCACATGAACAAAAAATCTCAAAATTATTCGTTGTAGGAAGAGGCGCTCAACGTTTTTTATCTCTACCTTCTCTCCCTTGACGACATGCTGCTGCAGCAATACAGGTTTTATTTTTTGCACAAACGAAAACCTAAAGATAAGGCAATCAGTTATATATGCTGTTTGCATATATAACTGATTGCCTTATCTACTATCAGCACCGTATACTGGATATCGCCTTCAATTTTCATTTATAGAAGCAAATAATCAGAAGGAGAGAGCCTGGAGTATGAATAAGAAAGTCAATGATGATCTTAGACGCGCTTACGACGCCTATAGTCATGGGGACATCCAAGGCGCCGTTGCTTCCCTCGACATAGACCAAGAGGTCGTGTGGATCGAACCCAAGGAATTTTACGCTGGTGGCACTTATCACGGACTCCAGGGAGTCATTGACTACCTTACACTCGCATATGCAGCAACAAGTCACGTTCTGAACGTGCCAGAAGAGATCATAGAGGTGGGGGATAAGATCGCCGTTTTCTTACATTTCCAGGCAACCCCGAAGGGAGAGGGTCAGCCGCGAGAAGGTCACATTGCTGATGTTTATACATTTCAAGATGGCAAGATTGTGCAAATGCAAGCGTACTCTGATCCTATCGAGGCCCGTAAAGCCCTTGGACTACTTCATTAATATCAAATTACAAAGAGAGATTTCGTTTCAAGTTGCTTCTCAATTACATCTGGTGTATTTGAGAAAATAATTGTTACTGAAGTTTTCTCTCTATCAAGATCTCATCGCACATCTAGCCTGTTCAAAATGACGACTGTTTCCTTCCAGTTTTCTGTAACGTGATTGAAAAAGAGTGGATTACCCTCTGAACGAAAGGAGACAACAATGGCAGATAGTGTTTATAAGGTAATTCAATTGGTTGGAACCAGTAACGAATCATGGGATAAAGCCGCCGCAACCACTATTGAACAGGCCTCAAAGACCCTGCGAGATTTACGAATCGCACGCATTGTTGAACAAGATATCCATATCGAACCTGGAAACGCTTTAACCTATCGGGTAAAGTTGGAACTCTCCTTCAAGTACGAGGAGCAAACATAATCAGCACTGATACACAGCAGGGTTGAACTTCAATAGTGCCGTTCACTCCTCTGCACGTGGATATATAGTTAGTACTCAAAGAAATGACATTCGTTGTTGGGGAGAAATGAGAAGAAGCGCTTGCACCGCTCAAGAGCTTCCCACATGAATGGTGCGATGCTCGTTGCGCTCTGTCTGCCTTGCGAGAGAAAGACACAGCTTCTCTTCGCAGTCGGCGATTCTGGCAGAGCGCAACTCTAGCCTATGCACACATCCAATTGGCAAGATGAGCCATAACATTTGCACTGACATCTCAATCATGTTATCGGTTCATAGCTGCTTCCAGTATTGCGGAAACGAACTTGAAGACCGTTTACGTTCACCACCAGGTCTGGATGGCGCGCATCTCCTAAGAAGGTCAGTGTCACAGGAGCAAGGTCAGCACCTGAGTCAATCAGGTGTGGTCCAATCAAGAGATGGGTATGCTCCTCGTCTCCCCCTGGCATCTCAAAGATGTAGACCTGTCCTTGTAAGTTGATCGCGGTAAAGTGGGTTGGTAGTGATGCGTTGCGTTCATGTCCGACAAAATGATCGACATGTGTTGTACGCGGTCGACCATATTGCACATCATCTTTAAGGGTGGTTCCCCAAACCACTAAAAGTTGCCCAACCATGGAGAAAAACAACGCGCACAGCATCCCTACCCCTATCCATAAAGACCAGGAACCGCGTATCTTTCGCGCACCCATATGCGAGATGGAAGAAGCAGTATGTTGCCAGGGAGGTATATCAGTAGCCGACGTAGATCGCGACCTAGTCTTTGTCAGTTGCGATGCACGTGCGATCTGTACATTTCCCGATTCAGACGTTTTACGAACGGGATGATGACGAACAACCAGGCTTCGAGGGGCAAGGCGAGTTTCCTCTTCAATAGCGACAGGCATGGCATTCCTCCTTAAGTCGGTAAGGCACAACAAAACATGATAAGAAATAAAGAAACCTGGAGGATAGAAACGTCCAGAAGCTTGGTCCAGGGAAAGCATACCTGTTCTTGAAGCATTTAGACAACCCGATTATCCACGAACTTTTCCAAGGGGATGTGGAAAGAATGTGGATAATCCAATACATCGCTATACACCCGTTCGTGCTTCGACAGGAATTCCTTAAGGGTGTGGTACTTGAACCACATAGGTTCTGGCTATCCAATCATAGAGCGTTTGATGCTTCTTCCCCACAAACATACTTATCAGGTATGCTCCCACCAATACCCAGACCAGCACCAGGCCCACAGTAATAATAGGAGATGGAGTTGAAGGAGCAGTAGGCCAGCCTGGGATGCGCCAGAGGCAGGCATGAGTCAATTCCCAGGGAGCTAATTTGAGCAAGGAACGCACAAGCGAGCGAGGGAAACGTAACCTAGCACCAGAGGCATCGGTCACACGCAATCCCAGCTTGCGTTTTCCCCAGGTTGCTTGCCAAGGGGACTGTTCACAGAGCACAAAGTAGAGAAGGACAGGCAACACCAGCAGAAGAAACGCGCTGGCTTCGCTGACATTAGGATTAGCAAACATAACTTGAAAGATGGTTTTAAGAGGCCCTAACCCCAACCCAACACCAACAATAACCAGAAATATGAGATAGACCGAAATAATAAGATAATCAAGCAAAAATGCGACTAAACGCCGCCATATGCTTGCAAACGTCATGATGAAATCTCCTATTCTACACAACTCCATCTGAGTAGAGAGTTTTTAGGAAGAAGACATATTACTAAATCTTCCTCAGAGCCACCACCACCACAAACAACGGTATAGTGTACCACATGTACCCGCCTCTCAAAAGGAAGCCAGTGGTAAACGGAACAATCAAAGTATGAGAGGGAAGCCCAAGGCGCCAACAGATGATGGATCATCTATCAGCAGATGGACGAGTAAATGCATTCGGAATATAATGGGACAGCTTGCTTGTTTTTTTATCTACAGCAAAGCTATAAGGCAATATTTACTGAGCTGTAACATGGGAACACATTTTTGTCACCAGGGATGGGGGTACGTGAAAGGGATATAGGCAGTATGACATTCAATCCACAAAATGAAGAATCTCTCACTCATACATCGCAATGCGCGCTTCTCAATATGTTTGAGCACCTTCCTGATGCTTTATATTGCATCGATGACGCAGAGACAATTGTATATGTGAACGCACGCGCACAAACCATAACCAGGGTACCACAAGAGCAACTATTAGGACAACCCTTCTGGCATTCCGTGCCACAGTTAATGAGCGCCACTCTCTATCAAGCAGTACGCAAGACCAGACAGACGCAGGAGCCAACTGAAGTAGAATACTGGTCGTCTGTGCTCACAGCCTGGCTACATGTACAACTCACGCCCACTATTGGGGGGATCATCTTACAGTTCCATGAAATAAAAGCAGCACCACAACACCTGAAGACAGTTACCCCAAATCTGCACCTCAATGCCAACACATGCAAGGGATTGCATGTAAGAATCGCATATCTGACATCAGAAGGGATTGTGCTAGAAAACAATGACGAGCATTTTGACGGCACGCACATTCGACGAGAAGAGGTGCTTGGCAAATCAATCGCTGAAACGTCCTGGTGGTCCAGTTCACCTACCACTCAAGAGCAGATACACGCAGCCATCACCCAGGCCAGCGGAGGAGACACCGTTCACCTAGAAACTATAATTCACCCAACGGAAGAGGTGGATCTCCACCTGGAGGCAACCATCGCACCTAATCTGGATGTGAATCAGCATATCACATCCCTTGTCATCGTTGAGATTGCCTACCCTGCATACAATCGGGATGAAACTGACATATCCGCTCTCATCGACGCCATCCCTCAATTGGCCTGGACAGGAAAGCCGGATGGAACTGTTGACTATTGCAATAAACGCTGGCGCGCTTATACTGGCCTGAATTGCCAGGAAGCTCAAGGAGATGGATGGAAACAGTGTACTCATCCTGATGACTTACAACATGTCCTCTCAGTATGGCTGCACGCAATCCAAACCGGCATGCCCTATGAAGTAGAGCAGCGCCTACGCAATGGCGCAACTGGAGAATATCGTTGGTTCCTGATGCAAGCCACTCCCTATACAGATGAGCAGGGCACTATCCTCAAATATGTAGGTACTTGCACTGACATCGATGACAAAAAGAGGAGGGAAGACAAACTACGTGACCTGGTCAACGCCATCCCGCAATTGGTGTGGATCGCTGGACCCGATGGGTCAATCCTCTATAACAACCAGCGTTTGATCGACTATCAAGCAAAGACCCTCCAGCAAGTCAGAGGTGAAGGCTGGATGACTTGTGTGCATCCCGACGACCAGCAACGGGTTCAGCAGGTGTGGCAGGCATCCATCCAGACAGGCCAGCCCTATGAAGTCGAACATCGCATGCAAGATGGCACAACCGGAGAGTATCGCTGGTTTCTTGTCCGAGGCGTGCCGCAACGCAATGCAGAGGGCGCCATCATATACTGGTTTGGCACCTGTACCGACATCAATAAGCAGAAGCAAGCCGAGCAGCAGCTCAAAGAAAGCCAGGAGAACTTGCGCGTGCTGGCCGAAACATTGCCCCACCTGGTATGGGGCACTGGTCCTGATGGCTTATCAGATTACTTTAATCAGCGCTTCTATGACTACATAGGTGCTACATGGGAACAACTGCACGGCTATGGGTGGAGTCAGTTCGTACACCCGGAGGATCGTGAGCGCACCCTGGCAGCGAGAGCGCAAGCGTTATGCACCGGTCTACCCTACGATGTCGCTTATCGGTTCAGGAGTGGACATGCCGGCATATATCGCTGGTTTCTAGCACGTGCAATGCCCGTCCGGGATGATACCGGGCGCATTGTCCGGTGGTTTGGCACTTGCACCGACATTGAGGAGCAAAAGCGGACAGAGGAGGCCTTACGCGAGAGCCAGGAGCAAGCAAGCATTCTAATGAACTCAAGTATCATCGGGATCAATATCGCCGATGGTGAAAGGATCATGGATGCCAATGATACCTATCTACGTTTGACTGGCTATACACGTGAAGATCTGCACGCTGGAAAGATTAGCTGGATGGATATGACACCACCAGAATATCTAGAACGCACCCAAAAGGCTCATCAAGAACTTGCCACGCAGCGCACAATGACGCCCTATGAAAAGGAATATATATGTAAAGACGGCAGCCGCCTCCCGGTGCTTGTGGGACGTGTTGCCTTACAACACCACCCCTCCCAAACTATTGGCTTTTTGCTGGACAATTCGGCTCGCAAGGAACTTGAGCAACGCAGAGATGCTTTTATTAGCATGGCAAGTCATGAACTAAAGACGCCGCTTACCGCCTTAAAGATGCAGGCCCAACTGGTACGCAAACGCCTGGAACGGCAGTCTCACCATGAAGCTGCCACACTCATATCCAGAATAGATGGACCAATTAAACAGCTTGAACGCCTCGTTGGGGAATTACTAGATGTCTCCAAAATCCAGGCAGGCAGGTTAGAGTATTTGCATGAGGAAGTTGATCTTAATGCATTACTCCATGAAGTGACTGATACCATGCAACAAATTCAGACGACACATACTATTCAAGTGCGTGGTGAGACCCCTTGCCTGCTGATTGGAGACCGAGATCGACTCGGACAAGTCTTCATCAACCTGATCAGTAATGCCATCAAATATTCTCCTGGCGCAGAAAAAGTTGAGGTGGACCTCATTACCTCCTCAGAAACAGCAACCATTCGGGTACATGATTACGGCCTTGGTATCCCACAGGAACAACGGGACAAAATCTTTGAACGCTTCTATCGGGTCTCGGGTCCCAACCAGAAAGCCATTCCTGGTTTAGGAATGGGCTTATACATTGTGGCGGAGATTGTCAGGCATCATGGGGGAACTCTGGCGGTAGAAAGCGCCGTTGGTAAAGGCTCCACCTTTCAGGTAACCCTTCCCAGGAAGCGGGAGAGCTGACCAGTTACAACCTACTCCCTTTCTGGAATACGATGATGATGGTAGATATCGTATCCACGCGATATGCTATCATCATCGATCAACCACCTAGACATCTTACCTATCACGCTGCTCCCCTCCTGAAACACCAGCAACCAGTTCCCCCTATAGTCCATCGTTACTCAATATGCATCCGAGCGCAGTATCCAGCGCCCCCAGGTGCTTCTCTACATGTCTCCGCACCTTCACAGACATGAACACAAGACATTTTCTTCCCATGCGTTTCAGTGTAAGCTATTTCAGAAAGCATTAATACATGGTCTAACATATAAATGGAGATAATAACTGTATGAGCAAATACCCCAAACAAAAATCTGTTTTTCACGCAGAAGAGTGGCTTCATTACTTTGAGGAGAACGCTCTACAACGCCCATTGATTCTCTGGGATCATGGTATCGTCGTCGAAACACAGCAACGTCGACCGTTGCTCCGCTCACTCCAACGCTTTCAGGTTGGAGAACAGGGCGATGGGCGTCATCTACTCGAAGCAGTTGCAAGAACACAGAATCCCGAATATCAAGCCGCAATGGCGCTCTTTATAAAGGAAGAGCAAGAGCATAGCCGTATGCTCGCAAAAATCATTAAAGGAATGGGAGGGAATCTGTTAACATCACATTGGAGTGATACCTGCTTTGTCCTCTTGAGGCGTTTGCTTGGTTTGCGCATGGAGCTACTCATTCTGCTCATAGCTGAAGTAATCGCTCAGGTCTACTACAAGGCGCTCTTCGATGGGACCACTGATATCGTCCTCAGAAGTGTCTTTGGACAGATTCTTCATGATGAAGACGGCCATGTTGCTTTCCACTGTGCCTATCTTCACCAGACATTCTCCAAACTTTCCCCATTGGTTCGTTGGTTAATATCCAACAGTTGGAACCTTCTCTTTCGTTTGGTGTGTGGTATTGTGATCTGGGATCATCATACCGCTCTACGAGCCGTTGGAATGACCCCATCCATCTGCTGGCATGAGTGCATGCAAGCCTATGCTACAGCAAGGCAAAGTTGTTTTCGACCAACACTCAAAGGACACTCGGTAGAATTGGCGAATCAAGCATAAAGCAATAAGATTTACAAGACCTACTCATACGTAAAAAATGACCAGGATTGCCAATGTGGCACTTTCAAGTCAGTATTAAGTGATTACAGCCAGATGAAAACGTGAAACACAAAGAGATCCTTGCTTCCGTTTTGATCTGGCTACTTCTCCTGATGCACAATCAAACGGTTCTGAGCCGGATCGTAAGCATAGAATTCTTGACCATGAAAGGTGTCAACGATTTTGCCAGGTGTGCATCCCACCGATCTAAAATGATTGGCTGCCTCATGAATATCAATAACTTCCAGAACTATGCTAGCGGTCGAGCGAGTATCATGCATAAATTCTGGCCGATTATCCGGGCGTGGTTTAAACAGGCCAATGCGCAATTCAGGAATTTGAAACTCTACATACACATCTTTGACCTGGCGTATTGGCTCCTCTTGCAGAATCTTGGTATAAAACTCTTTCATTTCATCAAAATGAATGGCTGCTATGGCAAGACGTCCATATTTATACAAAGAAACCACGATATCTCTCCTTTCTCTTTTGAGAAGAGTCTGTCAAGCAGGCTGGATGCTTGTCACGTCTCAGTTTGGTGAAAAATCAAGCGATTCTGCTCAGGATCATAAGCATAAATTTCTCGCCCATGATGGGCATGAATAATCTCTCCTGGCGGCGCATACCCAAGCGCTGTCAGGCGAGCAATTGCCGCATCGAGATCACTTACTTCCAGGCAGATGCTCATTGGATTTTTTCCGACTGTTGCAAACTCTTCTTTGCTACTTACATGTGGACGAAAAATTCCCAGGTACAGGCTCGCCACATGGAACTCAACATAACTCTGAGAAATAATCTTTAGGGGTTCCTGTTCAAAGAGTTGCTGGTAGAATTGCGTCATCTTCCCCAAATCAAAGGTAGATATAGTCACAAAGGCAGCTTCATATCTAACCATGGCAATCCTACCTTATCATCTATCCCCTAAAACATAGGCATCGAAACAAGAAGATCAGATATCATCCGGCAATAAGAGAGCAACACACAAAAGCTCATCTTCATATACCATATGCGAGATTCACATTATAAATATTGAAATGATCAGACGTCAAAAAAACACTGCCCTATAAACACCATGGATTCGCTCTGCTTGATTTTGGTTTGGTGAGCAGGTATAGTATGACTACAAAGTCATTTTACAGACTTCAAAGTCAAAAAAATGAAGCGTGACGAATTAGCCATCTCAGAGAAAGGAATTTCACCTGCTGCAAAGACTTTCGACGCTGCAAGATGTACAGGGATTGTACGATTGGTTTCGGCACATGAGGGATACACACCCCGTCTGGTTTGATGAGACTAGTAAATGCTGGCATGTATTTCGCTATAGCGATGTCAATCGAGTCATCACTGATTATGAATCCTTCTCCTCGGAGCGGCGGCAGGGTGCCTTTGCGCGAACCCGTCAAACAGCAATCGCCACCGAAGCGACTCAGGATGGTCGCGAGCGCCGTGCAGGCCGTAGCATTATTGCAATGGATCCACCCCAGCATCGTCAGTACCGGAATCTGGTCTCGCAGTCTTTTACCCCACGCGCGCTCGCACGCCTTTCAGGGCGGATTGAGAGTATCACACAGGATTTGCTCGATCAGGTGCGATTCTCAGGGCAGATGGATATGGTGGCAGATATCGCCTATCCATTGCCGACTATTGTCATAGCAGAAATGCTTGGTGTTCCCACCTCAGATCGCCCCTTGTTCAAGCAATGGGCTGACGGACTACTCAATCGCCAGTTAAGCGACGCAGAATTTTTCCGACCAGATGAGGCTCAACAAGAGAATCCTGAAATACAGCGACTCAGGAATCTCTTCGAGGAGATGTCAGACTACTTTGAGGAGATGCTAAAAGAGAGGCGCAGCCAACCACGCAACGATATGATAAGCGACTTGCTGGCAGCGGAGGTTGACGGCGAGCATCTGAGCAACGAGGACACGATTAGCTTCTGCATCATTCTTTTGCTCGCAGGTCATGTCACGACAACGAATCTACTCAGTCAAGCAATTCGCTGCTTTGATGAGCACCCCGACGCTCTTGAGCAAGCCCGAAAACAACCAGAACTCATACCGAGTGCGATTGAAGAGATATTACGCTATGCTTCACCCGTCTGGCGACTCTCCCGTATTACCCAAACAGACGTAACGATAGACAGCGTAACAATTCCAGCACATGCACCTGTCTTTGCCTGGTTAGCGTCCGCCAACCGTGACGAACGTCAATTCCCGGAGCCAGAGCGCTTTGATATCGCGCGGACTCCTAATCGCCACATCGCCTTCGGGCACGGCATTCACTTTTGTATTGGCGCACCACTTTCACGGTTGGAAGTATCGATTGCCCTCCCCATGCTAATTAAGCAATTACCTGACCTACATGTGGTCCATGATCGGCCTTTAGAGCTCTTTGAGGGGCGCACGCTCTTTGGCTTCCAACATCTTCCAGTCACCTTCACAGCTTCGGAGCCGAGCATTCACTGATATCCCATTATGTGAAATCGAGGATGATTCCAGAGTTTCATTCCACGCATCCCACTTTTTCATGTTGTCACATGGAAGATGGGATGTGTGGCAATTCTCCCAGCCATTCAAGCAGGCGCGCCTCGGTATATGATCGTGGGGCAATAGGAGTATCGCGACGGGATGAGTAATGTTTAAGAGAATCTGGTAATTTCCATATTATTGGCAATCTTTTGACTTGACTTTCATAGATGAACTCCACTATATTGTATTCAGTAGTAGAGACCCTACTATACTTATTTTTATATAATCTTTGGAGGTTATATGGCCGATCAAATGCCAGGTGCAGCCGCACAACAGGCGAACACGCAGTACGCGGGTGTAGGCATCCGCTTCTTGGCTCTAATCATCGATGGGATCATCATTGGTATCGTCATTGGTATCCTCAGTGGCATTCTTAGCCTGGCGATGCACGACAACCCCGCAGGCGCTGGAAGCACGGGAGGCGGTCTAGGTAGCCTGATCGCTCTTATCTATATCTTGTTCATGGAAGCGACCCAGGGAGGAACCTTCGGCAAGAAAATCCTTGGTCTGCGCATCGTGAAAGAGGATGGTTCACCTATTGGGTGGAGCGAATCCATCATCCGCACTTTACTACGTATCATTGACGGGCTGTTTGCTTACCTTCTAGGCGCGATCTTCATCTGGACCTCGCCTCTCAAGCAGCGCCTTGGTGATAAACTCGCACACACAGTTGTTATCAAGACTCGTTAAAGTCAGGACTCATATCTATACGTAGAGAGAAGAGCGTGCCACTGTTCAATCGAACTATGGTACGCTCTTCTCTCTATTACCTTCCCAATTCGGGATGACTGGTATTGTTTTTGAGTATGACTAGAAGCTGCATCGCAAAATTGCCGAGGTGAAGAGTGAGCATTAGCAACAGGTGTTTTCCCTTCCCTGCACAGGCGGCCAATTGATTGATATACTTCAATATAGCTTTTTCGTCACTTAAGCTTTATAATATCTCTTACTTTCTACATACCAGATGGACGGATTTCTCTCAAATTCTTAAATTACAATAAGCACCTAGTACTACCTTTTCCCTGTTTTCGCCAAATATACCGATGAATCACCTTCAATGGCAGAGTCAGGAATTTCATAAATACCGGTAAAAAGGGCCTATGTTATGAAAAAGCCAACTCAAATCACTCCCAATCCACGGCTCAAACAGGCGAGGCTGAGTCGTGGCTGGTCACAAGAGGATGTCGCGAGGGAAGTGGGGACAGACGCCTTTACCGTTGGTCGTTGGGAGCGCGGGGTTACTATACCCAGCACACATTTTCGCCCCAAGCTTTGCGCGCTCTTCAATATGAGCGCGACAGAACTTGGTCTGGTTCCCCAGGAGATGGAAGAGAAGGAAGAGCTTTCTTCACAAACCCCAAAGCCACTTCTAGACCCAGCAATCCCTCCTCCACCTGCTGGTGAGACAGGCCTGATAGGAAGAGACGGCGTATTACGTCAGATAAATCAGCAATTACTTACAAAAAAGCAAGTAGCGCTCTCCGCACTCAATGGCCTCCCAGGTGTTGGCAAAACCGCACTTGCCACCGCGCTCGCGCATGATGAAGAGATCCAGGCACACTTTTCTGATGGCATCCTCTGGGCTGGACTGGGACCCCAACCAGATATCTTAGGCTTATTAAGCCGCTGGGGCTCAATGTTGGGCTGCGCTCCAGTTGATCTGGCACAGCGCAGTAAACCAGAAGCCTGGGCTGCCAGTATTCACGCTGCTATCGGCCAACGCCATATACTGCTAATAATCGATGATGTCTGGGATTTTGCGGATGCGCTGGCTCTCCAGATCGGGGGCAATAACAGTGCGCATCTTATTACCACACGCATTCCTGCCATCGCACGACGCTTTTCCTCTGAAGGTACAATTATTATTCGCGAATTGGGAAGTAACGAGAGCCGCCTGCTCCTCACGCGTCTGGCTCCTGACGCTGTGCAGTCCGAGCCACAAGAAACACTGGCATTGATAGGTGCAGTAGGAGGTCTGCCGCTCGCATTGACATTGCTAGGAAATTTCTTGCGCACCCAGGCCCACAGTGGACAGCCTCGCAGAATCCATGCGGCTCTAGAACGCCTACGGCGCGCGGATGAGCGTCTGCACTTGACCGAACCACAAGCACTGATTGGTAGTCATCCCAGTCTGGAAGTGGGAACCCCTCTCTCACTACAGGTCGCCATTGGCATAAGCGTGCAGCAAATTAGCTCAGATGCTCGCACTACACTGGGCGCTCTAGCGGTATTTTCTCCCAAACCCAATACCTTCTCAGAAGAGGCTGCTATGGAGGTTAGCGCCATGCCAGTGGAAACACTTGATGAACTAAGTGATGCTGGACTTCTTGAAAGCAGTGGCCCAGAGCGCTATACCCTGCACCAAACCATCGCTGATTATGCCGTGACTCTCCTGAGCGAAACAACGGCTAGGGAACGGCTAGCCACCTATTACGTCCGCCACACGAAAAAGCACTGGTTGGACTATGCGGAACTTGACCGTGAAAACCACAATATTCTGACAGCTCTGGAAGCTGCCTACACTCTTTCCATGCAACAGTCACTGGTTCAGGGCACGCATGCCTTCGCACCTTTTCTCATTACTCGCGGTCTTTACGCTGTGGCAGAAACGCTCCTCCAACGCTCATTAGCAGCAGCACGCACCCTGGCAATCCCTTCCGAACAGGTCAGGGCGCAATTTCACCTTGGAAAAATCGCCGAATTACGCAGCAACTACATTGAGGCCCATGCTACGTGGCAAAACGCGCTTCCCCTGGCTCGGGAGCATGCAGACATCAGTGGCAGCGCCAAGATATTACGGGAATTGGGTAACCTGGCCCACTCTCAGGGCGAGCCAGAACAGGCTCGCCAATTCCTTTCACAGGCGCTCGAAGCTCAAATCCAGATTGGCGATCAACTCGGCGCCGCCGAGACTCAATGTACACTGGGCGATCTGATCGCAGACCAGGGACAACCAGAAAACGCCCACACCCTCTATACCGCAGCCCTTACCATCTTTCGCCAGATGGGAGATCAACGCGGAACTGCATTGGTCCTGGGCAAACTAGGGGTACTCGCTCGCGAGCAGAGCCAACCAGAACTTGCTCGCCAGCTCTACGACAAGGCACTTACCATCTTTCGTCAGATTGGTGACCAGAATAACCTCGGCAGATTACTCATCAACCTGGGCAATCTGACCCGAGAGCAAGGCCGGCCAGAACTTGCTCGTCAGTTCTATGAAGAAGCGCTAGAAATCAATCAACGCACCGAGAACCGCCGGGCCCTGGCTTTTACGATCTTAAATCTTGGAAGTCTGGCTAGCGATCAAGGACAATTCGAACAGGCCCGTCAACTATTCTACGAGGTTATCCCCATTTTCCGTCAACTCCAGAACCAGCGCAACCTCGCCATGACCCTTCAGGGTCTGGGCTGCCAGGAAATCGCCGAAGGACAGCTAGATCTGGCTCGCGAGCATCTGGATGAAGCTCTGACGCTTTTCCGCAAAATACACGACCAGCGTCAGACAAGTTTGACTGCTCGCGAATTTGGCGCGCTGGCTCGCATGCAGGGACAACTGAAAGAAGCTCACCTGCTACTGGCTGAGGCTTTGACCATTCTTGAGCAATTGGGGGATCAGCGCGAAGCCGCAGTAGCACGCCAGGAAATGGGGACACTGGCCCGTCTAGAGGGTCACCCAGAAAAGGCTCACATTTTATTGACTCTAGCACTGACCGAGATGCGTCAGATGCAGGATCGCCGCAACGCGCCCCGTGCACTCCGTGAACTGGGCGAACTCGCGTGGCAAGAAGACCACATGGAACAAGCACTACACTATCTGCTCAGCGCCCTGGTTGGAATGAAGTTGATGCAGTGGTATGAAGGCCCGGAGGTGGAAACACAACTCCGTCGCCTCCACATGCGACTTGGGACACAACTGTTTCTCACACTGGTACACCAACTCACACACACCACACCAGAGCCTGCCTATGGGATATCCCCGGAAATATGGTCAGCCACTATCCAGCAAATCATGGATGGCATCATAAACGGACCTTCATAATCAGTATGGCATATATATCAGGTACAACTACTTTGTTACGCATTGCAACTGATGTTGGAACAACTGATCCCAGTGGGCAGCAACGGTATCCCAGCGAAATTTCGATGCAGTTGCATGGGCATATGCCTGTTGAGAATAGTGCAATCTCAGTGCGCGATCATGATAGAGCCTGGCAAATATCGAAGCCAGTTCAGAGATATCAATTTCTCCCACTTGCAGTTCCTCTGGCGAGTAGTGTGGTGGCTGCCGTGTCTGCAAAGGGACTAATAGTCCGTGGTCTCGCCAGAGTTCCTGGCAGGCGCTATGAGCTGGTACAATCTGCGCGGCTCCAGTAGCAGCATGTTCAAAGGCAACTAATCCCCAGCCCTCACTCGTCGCGGTATTGATACCTATATCACAAGCATTATAAATGATATTGAGCATGCAATCATCGACTGCCCTTTGGTCCGCGAATAGGCCTGTATAAAGCACACGATCACGGATACCTAAATAGGATGCAAGATCAAGCAATTTCTGTTCTTGCTCGCCAACGTGAAGGTAAAGCCAGATATTGCCGGGTGTCGCATGGGTAAACTCAGCAAATGCCCGGAGTGTAAGGTCCAGGCGCTTGCGAGGCCGATGATAATTCGCATTGAGAAAAATACATGCATCTTGCAATTCAGGACAGTGGGGAAAAAGTATTTGTCGCGCTTGTCGAAGACTGCGTTGACGCTCCTCCCATGAGGTACATGGCTGTAAAGGGAAAAACAGCTCCGTATCGATCCCATGTGGTAAAACAGCTATCGACGGCAAAGGGGCATTGCGTTGAGGCAATTGGGCAAAGGCATCCAGAAGCAGGCGACGACCATAGTTCGTATAGAGAACCAGCGCGTCAAGATCTACGAGACTTGCGACCTGCTCTGGAGATCGAAACGGGCCTTCAATAGGACAATAAAAGATCGTTTTTAGTGTGTCTCTGTGCGCTGTGAGCTCCTGATGATGGAACTGATAGAGCCAGGGATCATGGCATAAAAAGAGAAGTTGCGGTTGAAACTGTTCAATGAGAGTGTTTAATTGTTGCTTAGCTAACGCATTGATAACCCCTTGCGCCGGGACCATAGTCCAGTTTGAGTGATCATACTCTGTTCCTTTGCCAGTAAGGTCAATCTGAAAGATTGTATATTTTTGCGTCAGGCGATTGCAAATGCTCGAGAGAACACGCCCATAGCCAGTTGAAGAGATACCATGCCCCAGTATGAGCAAACGCGGTTTTATCGACACTCCTGCCTCCACTCCCATTATGCTGAGTATAGCGTTGTGGTGCCCCAGTTTGATCAGGCAGTAATTAAATTTTTGCAAAATTCACTCAAGTAGAAACACTCTAATCCAGCTTTGCACCAGGATAGAGTCCACCACACTTCTATCATCGTGAGTGTGGTGGTATGTGTGGACCTGACATCTGGAAAGCCATCAGGTTCACACGCACCACCACGCTCATTCATCGTTACGATATGTTAGCCATCTATACCAGGCCCCAGGGTATAGGTTGTATCAAAAGATGTACGATAAAAGTTCACAGTCACATCTGAATTGACGGTCTTCTCATTCTGTGCCTGTGGTGAAAAGAGTTCAATACCTGTATTAGGGCCATTATCGATAATACCGACAAGGATATAGTTGGCAGGATTGGTCACCCAGTATGGTCCCCGGCTCCCCATATTGGGGTTATGCTCAAACTGCTGGAGTTGAGAACCAGCTCCAGTCGACAGCAACAGACCATGAATACTCATATGAGGGCTGATACCAAAGTCCGCATCAAGGCCAAAACTCGCCAGGATCAGAACACTTCCTGCGGAAAACGCGCGCAAATCTTGAGCGATCTCATCATACATATTCTGATATCCAGAAACGGGATCTACATTCGTTGGTATTCCGTAGTAACGGTTCAGCAGCACTCCTTGAGGGCTTATGAGGTTTTTGTTCTCCAGTACAACCACTTGATAACCCATAGGGCTGGTTGGCGCATCAACAGGCAGGATATGCCGACCCAGTGTAATAACTGGCGGAGCCGGTTTAGGGGCATTATAGGAAACCTGCGAACTCGTCTGGATAGTTAATCGAGGGCGCAGGATACTCGCATAGCGTTGCCAGGCCTCATGCACCGCTGTGCTTTTTGAACCACACAACTGCCAGATCCCTTTTAAGCTAAAGTCGGTGACAGAAGGGTGAGCCTCAACGCTACTAGACCAATTCTGCAACAGAGAGAGGGCGGATGCGCTTGGATTCCAGGGGTCGATATCCTGAACCTGCTGAATAGCCGTTAATGCGCCACCATTGGCTTTAATGACCGTATGATTACGAGCATTATTCGAATAGTTTTGCCATTCAACACTCCCCTTTGTATTCGCATTCAGGCTGCCTGTCTCGAAAAGCGATTCATATTGAGCCTGAAACATCGCTTCTACCTTTTGTTTGCTTAATGTTTCACTCTGACTGACGGCGACATATAACTCAACGGAACCCCCTAACACGATTTTATCGGTATAGTAGACGCCAAAGTCCTCAAAAAAGCGACTAAACACGGAGAGATTCGTATCTGTCACTTGATCTGGCAATTGCGTGACTCGCTCGGCGAACTCACTTTTCACATAGGGTAAGTAGTCCAGCAATTGTAAGACAGCCACCGGATAATGGATAATGGTATAGGCATACATATATTGCGAATTGGTGGAAAACTCACCAGAATAGTCAGCCTGCATTTCACCGCTGAACGCTCCGTAGGAGCCCCCCACTCCTAAATGGGCTGCAATATTGTTCTGAAATCCTTCGCGGGAAAGAAAGACACCGCTCTCGGCATATCCCTGCGTGTTTTGTATGGCTTTGATGCCTGTTGGCACAAGGTACTCCTTCCCTAGCAGGGTAAAGGTCGAAGTATCAGCATCAGTGAAATCCAACAAAGGGGTAATTAACCCATCAATTAAATCGCGGGGCCCAAAGACATTGAAGCCCTGACCGACAAAGCCAACTTGTGAGAGCGCAGGCGTATCGCTATCAGTGTTCGCGTCGAGATAGCTAGCGTCACCAGGATCTTCGCTGTAATTATCGTCGACCTGATCGGAATCCTGCAATGTTTCTTTCTCTGAAAAAGACATAAGTCGCTCCTTTGGCTCTTATGAGCCATACCTTGAATGGTGAGAGGCAGTAGTTGTGCTCAAACTAGATTACACAGGTAATGGGGCAATGATCTGATACGCTATAGATGTCTCGAAATGAATATGGCTTAAATGGGGTTTTGCATATCGCGATCGTGTTTTTGACTGTATCTTTACTGGGCAACCTTTTCCCAACCAGCACTTTATCGTACCGAGAGCTACCAATAAGAAAATCATCCCAGTCACTGACAGATACGAGGGAGGGATTGTTAAACACAGTCCCGCGATCTGGCCCTTTCGAGGCATATTCTGATCTCGAGACATTGATATCAACATTAAAATCGCCCACAAAAAGATCTAAACCTTCAATATTTTTTAGTACTCCCCAGGCTGAAGCTATCAGAATAGCTTTATCCGAAGTGCTCGGAGGCGCATGCCAGACGCCCACCTCGTAGTTTTTCCTTTTGATTGTAAAAGAGACTTTGGCCGGGGTACGCAGGCTATGATCCCATGATCTATTGCTGGGAATCGTTAAGGGTTCTACTGCTGTAACACTAAGCGCAGTTTTTTTCCACAAGATGAGCGTACTATCGCTCTCATCACCCAGGGCGGTGTTAACGATATAGTTACTGTCCCATGATGCACTGCCGAGGTCCTGCACAATGCTATCAGCAAGAGCGCCAGCGATCATATCCCCTTTCGGTCCTTCAAGAACAAAGACAAGATCTGCAATGCTGAATACACTTAGCATGATTTTTTTCTTGGTTGGACTATCCCACTTATTCAGCGAAAACTGTTTGATGTTCCATGAGATAATGCGAGCCAATGATTACTCTCCTTTACTTCCAGATTTCCCAACCACTTACGTTGGGAAACGCAGTCCTTTCAAAATCTTTTAACAGGAGCATCACAACACACTCAAAATAAAAAATTGCTTTCTGTGCATTTTTTATTTTCATGCCATTCACGTACATCTATGCATGCTACCAGTTTGTATAGGAACTGCTCAAAGTATGCCGTAATGCCGCATCAGAAAGAAGATCATCTACAAGTCATTTGTGAGTCTCGTTTACAAATCACAGAACACTGTCCCGCTTTGTATGTAAAATAGGAGAAAGATTATGGAGAGCGAAAAGGTCAACGGCACCACTTAGCGAGAGGCATTGGGGCATGGTAATGGTTAGAGAATATAGAGCAGGAAAAATAAAGATACATATGGGGGGAAATATAGTGAGAAACACTTCGAATCTCACCACATTCCCTTAACCCAGATGAAGCGTTCAACGCTATGAGATCATAATGGCTTTTCAAGCACTTTGCTTCATCATTTTATCCATTACCTGCGTAGGTGGTCGTATCTCTCTCCGTGGATATTCACACGTACAAAGGGAGGCTCAACTGCCGATGAGGTCAGCAAACCGTAACGGTGGGGCTTGCGGAAGGAATTCCCCCAGGACTCGCGCTCGCGATAATTTCGTATCTTCTGCACATCAAAGGTCGCGAGATAGATCCCCTCCGACTCACCAGCCTCCATGACCAGAGTATCATGACTACCATGCTCATCAAAGCCTATCGGGTCATAGGCTACCGAATGCCCATTAGCATCTGGCGCAGCATAATTGCTCAAAGCAACGCCGACCATATTTTCATAGGCACGTGCACGCAACTGACCAAGACGATTGGCTTCCATCTCACACGCATTGGGAATAAGAATGATCTCGGCCCCTTTGAGCATAAGGATACGCGCGCTTTCGGGAAACTCGCGATCATAACAAATCATGGTGCCAATCTGGAGTGGGCCTTGCTCCGTTTCTAGTGTACAGACGGTAAAATCCTCACCAGGGGTACAAGCAGCCTCCATGACAGAAAAATCACAGGTGTGAACCTTGGCATAGGTCATGAGAAGCTCACCATGCCGGTCGATAAGTGAGACGCTGTTACGTGGGGCAGTGGGCCACTGCTCCAGATAGGTCAACGCAATCGCCATTTGAAGCTCGCGGGCGAGTACCTGGAAGTGCTGGATAAACTGTGCATCTCGCTTGATCGCCTGAGCCTGCCAACGTTCGCGAGCCTGTTCCAGTTCTGGGGAGGTCGTGGGTTTACTGGTCTGTGACCAGAGAGCAGGCGCTTTCCAGAGGTCATCTTCGATGCCATTGCAGTCTGGAGCAAAGGATGTGTACCCAATATTCCACATTTCAGGGAAAAGTGCGATATCCGCGCCCATAGCCCGAGCCCGCCTACAGAACTCCTCGCCTTTCGTCAGATTGGCATCCTGATCATCGCCGCAAGCTGCCATTTGGAGAAGCGCAACTGTAATCCTCATAGTAAAAACCTTTTCGTTTCATTGAAGCACATAATTGAAGGGAGATGAGAAGATTTTCTGCACAAAACAATAATGCCCGCAAAGAGATGGAGGTGCGCGAGCCGAAAAGGTGCCGGAGAAACGAAAAAGAGCAGGACATTGGGAGCAGACAAAAAGCTGTACAACAAGAAGCTGTTTATTCTTGAAGAGGAGAGCATAGTGGAAGAAGGCACAAAGGTTACGAACGAACAGAGAAATTTTACGTCAATATTTATGCATTGAGGTCCTCTCGTATAACCTACTTCAAAAATCCAGGGAAATTCATCTTTTTCACGTATTTTTTTAGTATAACTGGCAAGAAAAAGCTCTGTCAAGAAAGCGAGAGCCTCCTTGCTATAAATACGCCTTGAGCGTTGTTAGAAGATTTGGTAGTATGATCCAATAGAAACACTTCTGTATTCCCTGGAGGCGAGAATGATGGAGCGTTCTATCACTATAGCATTAGACCGCCGACCTGACATACTTTATGTGGCAGGTGAGTTAGCAGTTGGGCAAATGCGAGGAACTTCGCCCTGTTCGAGGAAAGGCTTCCATGCCCATGAGGGATATAGGCTGGAATTCGTCGATAAGGGCTCAATGTGGTTGCTCGAACCACAAAAGCGACGTTCTCTCGTTGGGCAGGGTCAATATTATGTGCTAAGACCTGACCAGGAACATAGCCAGGAAGTCGATCCACATATTCGGACCCTGTTCGTGAATCTCCCCAAGCAACAGGTTGAGGAAGTAGTACAGGAGTTGATGAGTATCAAGAAACAAACGTTTCTGGACCCAACCATTGCTCTAGCCCAGCGGGAAATCTTTACCTTGCTCAAAGCTATTGCAGCAGAAGTCGAGCACTCTATTAGCGGGATGCAAATCATGCTTCAGAGTTTAGGCATCCAGTTGACAGTCCAACTCTTGCGCGCTCAACAACAGGGAGAAGATGAGGGGGAACTTCAGCGAGTGAGCGCTATGCTTTCCCCTGAGATTCGGCGCAGTGTCGATTTCATCCATGCCTACTATACACAGGATCTTTCGCTTCAGCAAGTGGCGGCGAGCGCTTCTCTCAGTCCCTATCATTTCCTTCGACTTTTCAAACAACAGATAGGTATTACTCCGCACGCATATCTACGACGCCTACGCTTACAGCAGGCCGCACTTTTCCTCAGCCAATCAGATGAGCCGGTCTCAGACATTGCTTACCGTCTGGGCTTCTCCAGCCCGGCTCACCTCACAGAAGCATTTCGACGCCACTATGGGCTCACCCCCTCGCAATATCGTAAGCGTTAAAAGAAAAAGGAGAAGCAGATGCACCTGGATATTCGCAAAAATTTTGAAGAAAAAGTCTCTTATGTGGCTCAACATCTCAGTGGAATGCTGATCAATGACCAAAGTTCTTTTCTATCCGTAGATTGCGGTCTCCCCAGCGATACTTTTAATGTAATAGTAGGGAGAGACTTGCGCGCCATGACCCCGATGATAGCTGAAGTTGACCGTTTTATCGCCAAAGGTTTCCCGTTCGCCCTCTGGTGCTGGGAGAGCACCATCGATAAAGCAAGCCTCTCTCAACTTGCCCGCCATGGGTTGGTGCATACTGAAACACATCAAGCAATGTATATCGACCTCTCCCAGCTACAGATGACAGAGGATTATGTTGAAGGGCTGGAGATAACGCAAATTACCACGACCAACGAACTGCTTCAATTTGGAAAAATAATAGCTGATCTCTTCGGAGACGCAAGCGAGGGACGCCAGGTATTTACGTATTTTCAAAGGCTCAGCGCATCCCCACAGAACCTCTTTCCTGCCATGCGTTACTACCTGGGAACTCTTCAGGGCAAGATTGTCACCATCGGAACGATATTTGTTGGCAGCCAGACCGTTGGGATCTACGATCTTGTGACCCACAACGACTATCGCCGAAGAGGCATTGGCAACACTATGTTCCAACACCTACTCAAGGAGGCCAGGGACTCTAACCGTCGCTTTGCGATACTTCAAGCCTCAAATGATGGCCTTGGGATCTACCTGAGAGCTGGTTTCAAACGAACAGGTGATGTCCTGACATTTGAGGTCAGAAAATAGCAGAGAGCAGGAAGCACCAAATCGAGATCACAATAACACACGAAGAGCATATAAAATAACAATAACACTAGGTGAACGACATGCTAGATGTGACGATAGAACACATTCTAGCATGCCGTGCCCGAAAACTGTTATGCTTGCTGTATGCCTCCCTCAACGTGAGGAATAACTTCGGTGACGAGACGCTCCATCTGTTCGGCCTGATCAAAGAGAGTGGTAAGCAAAATGAGCTCAGCTCCCGCTTGCGCAACCTCGCGCAATCCACTGATACAGGTTGCCGGCGTTCCAGTAACAGCAACGGTGGACAGCCCCGTCCTCCCATAAATTTGCGCCAGCGCCTCATCCATACGCGCACGGGGTTGGCTTTCATCATCACCAACTGCGATGTAGACACGCTTCGCAATCTGAAAAGGCGTAGCTTTACGATCGGATTCTGCCAGTGCCGTCCGCAGAACGCGCATCTGTTCTGCAAACTGCGCAGTCGTCGAGGAGCCAGCACCGAAGAAGCCATCACTATAGCGAATCGCGCGCCGCACGGCTGCCGGATGACCACCACCAAACCAGATAGGTGGATAAGGCTTCTGGAAAGGCTTGGGCTCTACTGCCGCATCCTGAAGCTGCCAGAAACGGCCAGGGAAAGTGATGCGGGATTCGGTCCAACATGCCTTCATCAAACGCACGCCTTCAGTGAAGCGAGCCACAAAGCTTTCGGGATCAACACCAAAGGCGGAGAACTGACTCCTGCGCCCACCACTGGCAAGGCCAACCTCAATACGCCCACGACTAAGCTGATCAAGGGTGCTCAGGCTCTTCGCCAAGTGAATGGGATTATGGAGAGAGCTGACAAACACAGAACACCCCAAACGCAGACGCGTTGTATAAGCTGCGGCAAACGACATAAGTTCAAGCGGAGAGAGCGTTGGCGAAGACCCCAACACGCCCTCCTGTGTCCAGGCACTCTCAAAACCAAGCGACTCGGCTCTTGTCAGATAATCACGTAGTCCGACCGGATCAAATGTCCCGTCGGATACGATTTGTGGAATAGAAATAGCAAAACGCATAGTGACCTCCCGAATAAGCGGTATTTCCTCTCGCAAGTCAGTATAACCTCTTATACAGCCTGAAGAGGAGTTTATAATAGGAATACCTCTTACTCTAAAGATAACAGAAAACCTTTTGCTTCAAATTGGGAAACTGGTCAAAAGAGCCGATCAGTTCTGCAACTGATCGGCTCTAAGCACTATTCAGCGTAACAGCGAATCTCAAAGAGAGAGGCGGGAACATCCCCATACCGCTCCAACAAGTGGATAGTCAGGGATTCAGTGACAATTGGCTCAGCAAGTATGATCGTATTCCGCGTCTGATGGTTCTCTGTATTCTCAGCGACTAGGCGCTCATTCGCACAGATACGATATTGCTTAACACAGAAGGGCATAACACGCTCAGGGTGCCCCATAAGCACCGATTCCATCGGATGATCAAAGTCCGTGTCAAAGGAAAGCTCTATGCGTGCAATACGCTGAAGTTGCTCCCAACGCAATTCAAGGGTGGGCATAGGATCGTTGAGCGCGGCAACCCAGGCATTGGGTTGATTCGTAGGTCTCGCAACTCCATTGAAGAGGTTCTCTGAACCAAAGACCGCTATCGGCGGCTCACAACGCAAGGCAAAGTTATGCCCTCCAGGTCGCCGCTGCGGTTGCCACATCTCAAACGCCTCAACACCAATATCCTCCGGCGGCTCTTGCGTTCGATTGTATTTCGTGGTGAGTAAACCCGTTAAGCGTTGCTCGCTTCCATGAAGCGCGACCTTCTCATTTTGCATCGCACACAGGAAGACATAGCGAGGCTCATCAATAGTGACAGGGAAACGGACCATAATTTCCTGCTGAACACCCGCTTCCAGCTTGATATCAAGCGCTCCAAGGACCACGTCTGGTGTATGATTATCGGGCCTATTGCTCGTACGAAGTTCAAGTCGTAACGTGGTCGCCTCGGCGATATCGGCAGTTAAGGACACGATGGGCATAGGACCTGCCAGCACAGGCAGCATCTGTGCCCATGAGCTTGAAAGCGGAATCAATGGGCCATTCGCGGGCAATTCGGTCAGGCGCAATTCGCTAGATACACTCATGCGAGCCTGCGTTACCAGATTATCGGGGTCATCCAGGCTGAAGCCGGGAATATGCTGTCCACTTTGGATGAGCGCACGTTGCAAATTTCGGGTATACGTGGATTCGCTGAGAGTGGTGGGAAGCAGGCTCTGCTGCGTACAGATCGCGGCAGCCATACCCACCGCTTGCGCCGCATAAGCGCATGTTGCCATCACGCGAGAAGAACCAAAGGCGACATGCGATGCGCTCATTATGCGGCCCGCTAGAAAGAGGTTCTCAATATTACGGCTATACAAGCAGCGATAAGGGATCTGATACACACCACGCGCATGCCATTGATTACACCCAGGGCGCTCGCTAAAGACGCCATCCGCTGGATGCAGGTCAATTGACCAGCCACCAAAAGCGACAGCATCATAGTGATGACGTTGCTCAACGATATCTCTCTGGTTCAACATATACGCGCCCTCAAAGCGCCTGCTCTCTCGCTTCCCCGGAATAGCACCAACCCATTCCAACGTCAGGGTCTCAGCATCGGGAAACTCACCTGAGTTCTTGATGTAATTCCAGACACCATAGACCGTCTTCCACAACTCCCACTTGATGGTCTCCGTATCATGAACTGTATCCAGGCGACCACCATACTCCATCCACCAGAGGCGGCACCCATAATCCTTCGTATTGAAACTACGGAAGCGTGGTATTTTGGTAATATCGTCCAGAGCATAGGCGGGAGGGACAAAGGTTACTGGCTTACCAACATCTTTACTATAGAAATAGATCGAATGGCCCAGGAGGTCTCCATACTCGGCATCAGGGGCAAAGCCCTCATCAAACTCATGACGTGACTCAGCACCCATACGAAAGGCAGCACCCGCCAGAAATGCCAGAGCCCCATCGCCGGAGGCATCACAGAAAAGCGGGGCGTGCACATGGTACATTGTTGAGTTCTGACTACAAAAAGCCTGAACAGCATCTATCCGATCCGGTTGTGTTTTCGTAATATCAATCAGGGCAGTGTTTAATAGAAGGGTAATATTGGGCTCAATAGTCACTTTCTCCAGCAGAATTGTATCAAAGATGATAGCGTTCCCTTCGGGATTACGATAGAGATTCTCAACCAGAATCTCATCGAGAACACCACCCTCACGTGCCCAGCGATTGTTATTCCCCATATGAGAGGTCGCGCCCAGCACCCATAAGCGCACCTCGCTCGACGCATTACCACCCAGCACGGGACGATCCTGCACTATTGTCACCTTCACACCCGCGCGGGCAGCGGTAATAGCGGCACAGACACCAGACATCCCGCCACCAATTATCACTAGATCACTTTGTAGCTCTCTGCTGCGATAAGCGCGCCTCTCGGCTGGCGCTTCCTGCTGCATTGGCATTCTATACTCCTTCTTTCTAGTTATACATCAAATAGGCTGTCGCATTACAGGTTGTGTTGCTTGTAAAACGTACCCAATGTGCGCTAAAAGCGGTTGGAAACTCATGGTGGACATATTTTCCAGCGGGGACAGTGAGGATATCGTAGGTCTGCCAGTTCTGGGTTCCCAGGAAATCAACCTCAATCGTAATATTCACAGCGTGTGGAGCATCATGATAGAGATGAAGCCCTTTCTGCTCAAAGCCAGTCATCAGGTAAGGATCGGAGGATACACCTGCTTCTACTGCCGCATCCCACCAGGGACCACCCCAGCCTTTGGGTTTACCAAACTGCCACAGGTCGTCTGTCTTCCCAAACCAGAGACCAGCCTGTGGCTCACCCGCCAACAAGTTACTATCCCCCGTTGGCGTGACCTGATTTCCACCCATGACGAGGAAACCACGGAACGCGCAGAAGTCGGGGACAACGCGCAGGTGGGTAGAGATTGGTCGCACTCCCCAAACTTTGCCACCATAGGAGGTGGGAGAAAGTTCATAGAACATACCATGACAATCCATCAGGAAGCGCTCATGTTCCACCTCGCGAATGCGCGGCCACTCTGTTTGCCAGAAATGATCAAATGTATGCGATGCCTTGGGAAGACGATAGCGCGACCAGGAACCCTCCGTGAAGACACGCAAGATAGCTGAGGCTTTATCCCAGCCAGTAGCAAAGATCGTGCTCCCGAAGTTCATACGTCCCGTTACTTCATTGAAGCCTGTGCGCTCTAGGATCGTCCAACGCTCTCCATCCCACTCAGCCAGGCGACCCGCCGCCTGTGTTCCCGCGAAATCGCGCTCATCATAGGTGTTATTGGTCACAACCACTCGCCCTTGCGCGGTGTGGCCTGACTTGAAATGCGGTTGCGCCCCCTGTGGAACCTGTAGCTCCTGAGTCAGATCATAGAGTTGCTCAATATGGAAGGTATTAAGGTCAAACTCAAGAAACAGGCCCTCCATCGTCAGGTAATAGACCTTGTTGGCAGGATCATACAGGTGTCTCATCGTCGCCGCCAACCGGTGATCCTGCAAGGCTTCGATGGTGCGCACATTACCTTCAACATCAATAATGTGGGGCCCTAGAATCACCTGGTTGGTCTCAGTGTGGAGCAAGCGATTGGCATAGGTACCAACGACACTCTCAGGGCGCTTTCGAATCTGTAAATCTTCGTCAATCTCATACAACCCGGTTCCCGCACCTGTGGTACGCGTATGAGACACATAGGTCACGAACCATAGACGGTCTGCCCAGGCCATCAGGCCGCCAATACCAGCTTCACTTCGTGCTGGCAGGGCAGCACCTTTTACAGACAGGCCTGGAATCACCCCACCAATATTAAGTAAGCTGGTTTGCTGTACTGATGTACGCATATACGGTCTACCTTTCCCCATTGCATATAGCTCAATGAGAGCTGATAGCGATCTATTCAACCACTCAAATGAAGAAGTAAGGGGCCAGACCAGGGATATGGTGCCTGGCCCCTTAGTTTAGCCCTTCAAGCCTGAGCGGGCCAGGGCTTGAATAAACTGACGCTGCATAAACAAGAACACAACTATAATAGGTACGACCGATGAAACGGCTCCCGCCATAATCAGGGACGCCGTTGCTCCTCCGCTCTCATCAACATAGCTTGTTAAACCCAAAGGAATTGTAAAATTGGGTTCGCTGGTCAGCATCACAAGTGGCGTCTCATAATCATTCCAGCTCCAGACAAAGGCTAAAATGGCAAGTGAGGCTAGCGCGGGTTTCGCCAGTGGCAGGATGATCCGCCAATAGATATGCCAATCATTCGCGCCATCGATACGTGCCGCGTCACTCAACTCCTGTGGGATAGTAAGAAAGAACTGACGCAGGAGAAACGTTCCCAGAGCCGTAAAGATCCCCGGCAAGATCAATGCCCAGAGGGTATCATAGAGACCTAGCTGCTGAAACAGGATAAAGCGAGGTACCAACAACAATTGCCCTGGAATAATGAGCGTACTAATATAGAGGAAAAAGAGTGCGTCCCGCCCTCGGAAGCGCAGGCGCGCAAAGCCATAGGCTGCCAACGACGAGGTCAGAAGTTCTCCAAACACACGCGCAATCGCAACCACAACTGAATTTCCGATATACATTGTCAGAGGATGCTCACCAGTCCACACAGTGACATAATTCTGCCAGTTGAGTGTGTTCGGGAGCCATTGAACTGGCAGGCGAAACACATCTATCTCCAGTTTGAACGAGGTGATAAGCATCCAGGCAAAAGGAAGCAAGAAGAGAATTGCCAGCAGCCACATAATACCGCTGATAATAGACCATTGCACCCTTTGGCGCTGCTTCATCGTCCAGGTTTTTCGCTGTGATTGCACGCGCGTCGATGCAGGCATTACCATACGCGATCCTTTCTAACTATAAAAGATGCCGCGTCGCTGGATACGCCAGAGAAGCAGTGTCAGCAGCAGAACAACCAGGAACATCACCCAGGCCATAGCAGCCGCGTACCCAAAGCGATAGAACTGGAAACCGCTTTGATAAATATAGTAGGAGAGCACAGTCGTTGAGCGTCCTGGTCCTCCCTGAGTCATCAGGTTAATCATGCCAAAGTTCTGTGATGCACCGATAAAGCCTGTCACCAGCAAGAAAAAGATGGCGGGAGAGAGGAAAGGCAAAGTGATCACACGGAAACGCGCCCACGCTCCCGCTCCGTCAATTGCCGCCGCTTCATGTAGTTCCTGGGGCACATCCTGGAGGGCCGCAAGATAGATAATCGAAGCGTATCCTACACCACCCCATACCGCCATACCAATCAGGGCCGGAAGCGCCCATTGGGAGGAGACCAGCCACAAAGGTGGCTGGGTCACTCCTAACGCCTTTAAAACGGCATTGATCGGCCCATAGGTGGGATGGTAGAGCAGAATCCACGTCGTCGCGATAGCCACGCTATTCGCGATGAAGGGAATAAAGAAGATGACGCGCAACACCGCTCTCCCAGGGATTGGACCATTGAGAGCCAGAGCAACAAGGAGCCCTGCGACAGTGGTCAGGGGAACGCTTAAACCCACATAGATCAGCGTAATGCGCGCGCTCTCCCAAAAGCTGGGATCAGACAGCAGTGTGGTAAAGTTCTCCAGGCCAACCCACTGCATACCGCCCAGGCCCGATACCACATCCCACTGCGTGAATGCAACGAAAAGGGCGAAGATGAGCGGCAACAACGTAAAAATAAGAAAGCCAATGAAATTGGGAGCAATAAAGAGATATCCTATCCATCCGGCAGACTCGCCCCTGGCACGTGATATCGCTCGCTTCCGCTTGGCATTCACCTCGTTCTGCCTTTCAGTGATCGTTGCCTCACTGTCATACAACGTGCTCATCATCAAGCTCCTGCTTTCTTAATCGCATCGTCGCACTGCTGTTTCACGGTACTCACCCACTGATCAGGGCTGATCTCACCTATCAAACAGCGGTCGGTCTGACTCTGTGTAATCTGCGACATCTGCGCACCCGCCACTGTTATCGTGTCCGTGACAAACTTGAGGTCAGGGGCAAAGACGACATTCTTAAACGCATCAACATCATAGAGTATCGCTTTCTTGTCCCCCAGAATACCATTCACCTGGGTCTCCTGATCAATCTCGGGGAGAACGGGGTTCTTGCCAGCGGTCAGCATATATCTGCTGCCTTCACCCAGCCAGAAACGAATAAAGGTCCAGGCCGCATCCTTATTCTTCGATTTGGGATGCATCATGATCCAGTTATTCAGGCTGCCACCATTGTAAGAAGTGGAAGCAGTATCAGGCTTGGGCATAGGCGCGAAGGTCGTCACAAAGTCATGCGGATACTTACTGGCATCATTCACATACCGTAGCGAGAAGGGAGATGTTATCCACATCGCTTCCTGGCCCGTCAGGAAGGGGTTTTGCGCGTAGGCGCGTAGATTTTGTGCCAGCACTTCAGTCCAGGGAAAAGCGCTTTTCTCTTTCATCATATCGACATGGAGTTGCAAATCCTGCTTAAAGACCGGGTTGTCGAAATTAGACTCTTTTCCCCCATCTTTATAGCTAGCATTCGGGCCCAGCGTAATAAGCGGTAAGCTGGGAGGGGCATATGAGCCATACACTGTCTTGCCTCCGTTGGTGCTGGTCAGTTTCTTTGCCATCTCTCGATACTCACTCACCGTCCAGCTAGTAGGCACCTTTAACCCTGCGGCATCAAGCATTTTCTTATTGATAGCGACAAAGTTTGGTTCACGCGTGGTAGGAAGGCTATAGTATTGGCTATCGACCTTAAAAATGGCATCATTGTTCTGGGACCAGGATGAGAGAGCACTATCGCCACTCACATAGGAAGTCAGGTCAACGGCAAGCTTAGCCTTAATACGCTGGGACATACGCGCGACGGTATAGGAGAAATAAATATCGATAGGTGTACCGCCTTGCAGAGCTGTATCAAGCTTGGTATTCCCAGTGTCGTCATTGACGAAACGCGTGTATTTCACTTGAATGTTTGGGTGAGCTTTGTGAAAGGCCTCGATCAACTTTTTGGGGCCGTTTTCCGCAGGAACTCCTCCCCAAACATTCAACGCCACAGCGCCTCCACCAGCGCCCGATCCGGCGCCACAACCAGCGAGCAAAGCGGAAGTAGCAAGCGCGGCACCTCCTGCCTGGTAGAGAAAGGAACGGCGGCTAACTCTCGTAAAGGCATCATGTTGTAGTGTCATCATAGACTCCTTTTTCAGTTATCGATAGGATAACTTGGCAAAGACGATTACATTGTCTTGTCGTTTCAGGGCTAGCGAGTAGGCGGCTGGTTCCCTCCGACCGACCGGGTTGAGTCACGCAAAATAACGGTAGTAGGAGTGGTAATGCGTAAACGCTCTTCATCGTGACGTTCAAGCAAAGCTATCAGGCGTTGCGCGGCTATCTCGCCAATGCGTTGCCAGCCAATATGCACGCTGGAAAGGGTTGGCACAGTAAACTCCGTAATGGGCTCATCATAAAATCCCATGACCGAAACCTGCTCAGGCACAAGAATATTCGCTTCCTTGAGTGCGCGCAGGCCCCCAATTGCTAACATATCGGCGGCATAGAGGATGGCACTAAATTCGCGTTTGCGAGCCAGCAATGATTGAGTCGCTTGATAGCCATCATTTGGGGCAAAATCTGAGGTCGTAGCAATTAATTGGACATCAAATGGTAAACCAGCCTCGCATAGGCCAAGCCTATAACCCGCCAATTTATCCTGGCTGGTAGACGTAGTAGAGGGGCCATTGATAAACGCAATATGATGGTGTCCCATACGCGCGAATTGGGCAACCGCCTGTGAAGCGCCATGGATGTAGTCACCCATAACACAGTTGATTTCGCGTTCGCCCACGTGAGCCGCTGTAAGCACAAATGGGATATGTGCTTGCTCTAGAGCATCAATGACCTGAGTAGAAATAATACCACCAATGATTACAACCCCATCTGCCTGCGTAAGATGATGCAGATCGCTTTCAGCCGGATCCTCCCAGATCGCCCGGCGCAGGCTCATATGGAGCCCTTTACGCCGTAAAATTCGTTCAATACCATCAATAACAAAGGTATCAAAGCTGGAAATATTCTGACTGCCCTGCTTCTGTGTCACTGGCTCACTCTCGCTATCGACACCGCGTATAGCGACCACAACTCCATTTCCGGTACGCGTACGCGGGAGGGCACTCTCCTGGTACATGGGATAACCGAGTTCAGAGAGCGCTTGCAGAACAAGCGAGCGGGTCCGCTCATCAACACCCGCGCTGTTGTTGAGCACACGGGAAACGGTGGCTGTCGAAACATTGGCGCGTTCAGCAATGTCACGCAATTTGATCCGCATGAAACACTTTCCTGACATCGAGAATATTTATCATCATTGATGAAAGAAGTATACATAACAAAGAAACATTTATTCAATATACTGAAAATATCTGCAAAAAAATTTCATAGAGAGTGTGAAGACTCAAAACACCTGGAAGGATTTCAAGGCTTGGAAAGCGATATATGACATTGAGCACTAAAACATTATAAAAGTCATATTAATATCAGAAATAAAACATCATCACATTATAAAGAGACGTACTTGCATATCATTGGATTACACATGTACGTCTCTTTATCGGACGCCAGGACCACTAATAGGTAATCTTGACTGTTGTACCAATGGGGGCCCAGTTGTAGAGCCATGCTGCTGCAGAAACAGGCATATTGATACAACCATGTGAACCAAAATTGGCACTGGGGTTACCGCTGGAATCGTGATGAGGATACTGAGTACCAGGACCATAATTATTGCGCCACCAGGAGTCGTGCAGGAAATACCCGCCATACTGAAACTCCAGGGCATAATTGATATAGGTTGGCGCGTAATAATACGGTGATCCTATGGGATAAGACGAGTAGAACGTAGTTGGATGCAACTTTACGAAGATGCGGAAGGTTCCGGTTGGTGTTGGCAACTCCGGTCGACCCGTTGTCACCAGGGTTGTATAGACCTGTTTGCCATTCACATACGCATACAGACGCTGCTGGGAGAGGTTGACAACAATGGATTTTCCCTGCGTAGGGGGTGTGAAGCCGTTACTTTTTGAGAGCAAGCCACCATAAATGTAGCGAGGCGCGCTACTGAGACTTGAGATGCGGTACCAGGTACGAATACCTCCCCAGACAACCTGCCCGTTCACTGTTTGATAAACGGTTACTCTGGTATTGGGAGCATAGGTGATGACCACACTCTTACTCGTCGAAGCGCCTGTACGCACATTTGCCCAACCCGTCGTAAACATCGTTTGTGTGCTTTGCACAATTGTGCTCTGACGAATCTGGGCATTCGCGGAGACCGGAGTTACAGCGAGAAACCACGCACCCACAAGCACAAGTACACCAAGAACAAGCAGCCTCTTTAGTGTTTGCATACAATAATCCTTTTTGTGCGAAATTTCAAATTACCTCCGAATAATGCAATTATACATATTTTGCGCTAAAATTACATATATAGACAGAGAAGAATATATTATTTTAATTTTTCGCAAAAACGGATTCAAAAGTAATTTCTTGCAAAAATTCTTTTTACTAGTCCCTATAAGACGTAAAACACAGATTGGCTCTCTAACGATAAGCCAGAATACGGCTGCATGGCCGAACAGCGGCATAATGACTATAAGCAGTTCAGGATTTTATAAGCACAGGCATTGTACTTCTCTTCTCTATAATGACAGGAGCGTCTCAAAAATCGCGCTATAGGGGAAATATACAGCTTTTTTCTGCGGATAAAGAAGTATGCAACAATATCTACTGCTAAAAACAGCAACGAATTGCCAAGCGGGACCACTTTTTCCCATATGTGGACCTGGCATCTCAAAAGCATTGCTACAGAAGCTGAAGGGGTATAATTCGTTTTCTATTATTGGGACATATAGAGATAAATAATGACATATATTCCGCCCCTTGCCAAAGCTGTGTTTTTCTGGTATATTTGTTCTACTTTCAACACCGAGGGAGAAGAGCAAGAGATGGTCCATGGGTATCGGGGAGAACTTGACCTCAACAACGCGCAAAAGACGCTCTGCCGTAAACATGCTGGAGCCGCTCGCTGGGCTTTCAATTATGGCCTTCGCCGCAAACAAGAGGCCTACAAAGCCGGGCAGAAAACGCCCACCGCCATCGATCTGCATCGCGAGATCAATGCCCTCAAACCCTCTGAGCCCTGGATGTATGATGTCAGCAAATGTGCCTTTCAAGAGGGATTGCGCGACCTGGATGCCGCCTTCAAACATTTCTTCCGCAAATGCCACCTCAAAAAAGAGGGCACATGGAAGGGCAAGTGTGGCTATCCTCGCTTCAAAAGCCGCAAGAAAGCCATCGGTGGCGCTCGCTTCACCGGGAGCATTCGGGTGTTTCCTGATGCCATCCAGTTGCCTCGTTTGGGAAGGCTCCGACTCAAAGAGCACGGCTATTTCCCTCTCAACGGCAAGATCAGCAGTGCTACCATCCATGAGCAAGCAGGCAGATGGTTTGTTTCCATCTGTGTGCATGAGGAAAAGGAAGCATCCCAACCAGCCACAGGTGACATCATTGGGGTTGACTTAGGGATCAAGCGGTTGGCAACCCTCTCAGATGGACGTACCTTCGAGAATCCCAAGGCGCTACGCAAGAAGATCACGGCGTTAAAGCGCACGTCGCGACACCATAGCCGCAAGGCCAAAGGATCACGTAATCGCCAGAAAGCCAGGCAGCGCCTCTCACAGATGTATGCCCGCATCGCCAACGTGCGCACCAATGCCTTGCACCAAGCGACCGCTCAGATCGTGGCGAGAACCAAGCCCGATGCCGAGCGCCCGCGTGTGATCGTCCTCGAGGATGTACATATTGCAGGCATGCTCAAGAACCGCAGGTTATCTCGAGCGATTGCGGATGTGGGCATGTACGAGTTCAAGCGGCAAATCCTTTACAAAGCCGAACAGGCAGGGGTGAAGGTGCTGCTGGCCTCGCGCTGGGAACCCTCTTCAAAAACCTGTTCCTGGTGTGGCTGGATCAATGAGGCGCTCACCCTTTCGGATCGAGTCTTTGTCTGCCTGGAGTGTGGAAACGTCCAGGACCGAGATGCCAACGCTGCCAACAATCTCGCAGCATTGGCACAATGAAAAGAGCGTACCGCAAGTTCTGCGGGAAGTGACGCCTGTGGAGCAGATGGAAGACAAGCGAAAGGCTTGCTCTCTGCGCTGAAGCAGGAACCGAATGCTGAGTATGGCCTGTCCATGTTTAGGTCAATTTCGGAGAACGGCTCTAACCTGCTTACACTTTACGTGAGATGTGCTCTATCATGGGCGTATGATCCAGTTCATGAACAACCCAAGCAACCGAAGCCGTTGATTTAGTTGTCTATACGGCTCAAGTGTGGTTACATACAACCACTCGCTCCATGCTAAATGGGGGCATACAAACCGGGGAGAGGATTTGTAGCCCTCTCCCTGATCTACAAATTATTAAAAAACCGAACGGCTCGTACCACCGTCAACACGAATGGTCGCCCCACTCACATAATTGGCAACCGGGCTAGCCAGGTATGCGACAGCAGCAGCAACCTCTTCTGACCGAGCAAAGCGGCCCACGTCATTTGGCACCAGAGCCTGAGTAGCACGAGGTTCGATTTCTTCCCACGCCTCTCCCCAGCCACTAACCGACGCTAGATGAGTTATCATGACTCTGACTTCCTCCACAAGGACCACGCCAGGAGCCACAATGTTGGAGGTCACGCCGGTATCCTTCAATTCACGTGCGAGAGATACCGCAAGATTATGGCGGGCAGCCAATGTTGCGTTGTAGTCTGGTTGCATAGCATGAGGCTGCTGTGACGAGGCACCACCAATCTGAATCACTCGCCCCCAATGTCGCTCGCGCATCTGCGGCACCAGACGTTGGATCATCCGCACACCAGAAATCACGTTAACGTTGTATTTCTGGGCCCAGTCCTCAACTGCCGCCTCCGTCCATGAGAGGAAACCATAAACTCCAGCATTATTGACCAGAATATCAATTGGCCCTCCAGCTAGCGCAGCGTCAGCAACCGCATCAGCGCCGACGTCTGTTGTGAGATCACCAAGTGCAACCTCGGCGCTCCCACCTCCAACCCGGATTGCCTGGGCAACTGCGTTGGCACGAACTTCATTGCGTCCATGTACAACGACAGCAACACCCTCCGCAGCAAACAACTTCACAATCGCCTCTCCAATCCCAGAGCTCGATCCAGTCACCAAAGCCCTCTTCCCCGTCAGTCTTAAATCCATTGTGTTTTCCTTACCTTTGATTTGACTCTTTGTGGACACATCACTCACAAATCTATGAAGATGGTATACTGAGTGCAGTCCTAGAACAAGATGAGCGATAATCATAGGAATGATACTTCTCCGTTTCACTCACTACTCGTTCCATACACCAGAATGAAAGAGGTTGGAATGGTCAGTCAACAACAACAACAAGAATATCGTCTACACGAGCTTGGAGATTTTCTGCGAACGCGCAGAGCCAGGCTTACACCTGAAGAGGTGGGGCTGCCCAGAGGAAACAGGCGTAAAACACCTGGACTCAGACGAGCGGAGGTCGCACAGTTAGTAGGTGTCAGCGTTGATTGGTATACATGGTTAGAGCAGGGGCGTTCTATTTCGCCGTCAACGCAGGTATTAGAGCGCCTGGTACAGGCCTTGCATCTGGATGTGAATGAACGCAGCCATCTCTTCCTCTTGGCACACCAGCAACCACCACCAGCACTATCACAAGAACCTGAAGTTGTGAGTCCAACATTACAACATTTCCTCGATCATTTCGGTTATCGCCCGGCCTTTGTGTCAGGCAGGCAATGGGATATCTTAGCTTGGAACGACGCAGGATGCGCGGTCTTTGGCGATTTTCGCCTGAAGACAACTCGCGAACGCAATACGGTCTGGAGCCTCTTCGTTGATTCCGCATCACGACAATTCGTCGTCGATTGGGAAGAAGATGCGCGACGTATCTTAGCACAATTCCGCAGTAGTTGTGGTCGCCATCTTGGGGATCCCCAATTGACCGAGTTAATCCATGAGCTTATGCACTACAGCCCTGAATTTCGCGCATGGTGGCCTGACCATGAAGTGTTGGGAGCTCAGGAAGTAAAGAAAACGCTCAATCATCCACAAGTGGGATATCTCGTGTTTGAACGCCTCACCTTTCAGGTTTTGGACACACCAGACTTTAAAACCACCGTGTATACACCATTGGATGAGGCAGATACCCCTCGCAAGCTAGAGCACCTGCTAGAGCAGTGGTATCAACAAGAAGGGCAGAAGCCCCATACGCCCAAAGCAGCCCTCGGTCTGCCACAGGTTCAACGCTTAGAACAAGATACTGTTGCGTTGTGGTTAGCAGAATGCTGTCAAAAAGTGGAGGGAGCATGGGTTGCCAACAACACTATCATGACCTCCTATACACTTTGGTGTGAGGCAAACAGATATGAACCAAAGAAAGCGAAAGGCATCTCACAATCTCTGGCGACTCACGGTTTGGAAATTGGTGTCAACAAAAGAGTCCTCGACGAACATCATCGCCGCAAAATGACACGCGGCGTCAGAGGGATAGTTATTCTCTAAAACTGCTTGAGGTTGTATGCAGATTCTTTCTAAACGCATACACATTGGGTTTTCTTTGTATGCAGATTCTTTTCAATCCATATACACCGCACTTTCCCTGGTGAATTGCACGCTCATCCATTTCTCGTAAAAAACGCTTGCAGAATTGGTTTGGTGTATGCCTCCCTCAATTTGGCAAGCGTTCTGATAAAAGAATGTACTCAACCCGTGAGAATCTGGAAAGAGCTTCGCTACGCGCAGATTATTGTGGGTCTTGCGAGCGTTGCAGTAAATGTTCTATTTCAGATACCTGATGCTGATTGAGAGGACCAAACTGGAGTGCGGCAGCGTTCTCTTCGACCTGCTTGAGGGTCTTAAATCCTGGAATTGGAATAGTGTTATTGTTACGTGCCCAGATCCAGGCGAGAGCCCCTTGTACCAGAGTACGACCATCGCTGGTTAGGATTTCGCGTACTTGCTCAAGCTGCCTAAGTTGATCGGCCTGGAGGCCAGTCCGCAAGTTCCAATCCTGGCGGACATCGTCCTGAGGGAACTGAGATTGTTGGGTATACTTGCCTGTGAGCAGTCCCATCGCCAGGGGAGCCAGATTAATGCTAGCGAGGTGATACTCATCACAAACCGCAAGCATCTCAGGAGTATCTTCCAAAACGTTGAGTCGGTATTCAATAGCGGCGGCATGTGTTCGCGCCCCGAAGATTTTTGTTCCCTGCACTCTATCAGGCCAGGTACACCATCCATAGGAGCGGATTTTTCCAGCTGAAACGAGCTTTTCTAAGACATCGCACACATCGTCCAGGTAGACAGGATCATATTCACCGATATGGAGCATATACAGATCGATGTAATCAGTCCGCAGGCGATGTAGACTTCCCTCGCACGCGCGGCGAATATAGGATGGGCTGGCATCTCGACCGAGCATTTGGCGCGTGGGGCTATCAAAGGAAAAGCCGAACTTTGTGGCAAGCACGGCCTCCTGCCGTTTGCCAGTGAGTGCCTGCCCTAAGAGATCTTCGCTGTGTCCTCCCCATAGACATCAGCCGTTTCAAAGAAATTGATCCCCTGTGCGAGAGCGGCATGGATGGCCTGGATCGACTCATGATCATCCACATCACCCCAACCAAAGGGTCCACTTCCCTCTTCAATAGAAGCGCGAGTGATGCCTGCAATAGGCCAACACCCCATTCCTAATGCACTCACTTCGATCCCGCTTTTCCCTAATGTGCGTGTCATAGGATTGCCCATATGTTTCCTCCTAGAACGTTTATTGTCTTCAATGATGTGCTTATCATATGCTCGATACCTGCTGCCACGCATCCTCCTAAAGAAGCAAAACCTATGACCGACTCTAAAACCAAAACTTACCAAACGGCAAGCAGGTCTCAAATTGTTGTAAACAATCGATCTAGCTTAGTCTCATTCCCTAATTTCCCCCTTACTTCCCCTTGTTTCATTCATTCATGCCTGTTACACTATTCTTACTTTTCATAACACTCATTTATCTGCTCATCCCACAAGTTTGTAGCTCATCAGCCCCTCGCGCGCTCGTTCGCTGCATTGGCGAAGCTCCTTGTGACAAGACAGTTCGAATGAGTAAGAGAGCGCAAGCTGGATTGAAGGTTTACGCCGTTCCCCTTGATGGTTACTCATCCTATGAGTTGCCTTCAGGAGACCGGACAAGCTCTATCTGTCCAGAGGTTTCCTGTCCAACAAGTCACTCATCTTGCTCCTTGAAAAGAGCAGAGAGGAGCAGCATGCCCAAGTTTGAGGGTAGCTCAACCAAAGTAGGAATGGAGGTGACCGACAACGACCAACTGGCAGAACTCGTCGAGGCAGCTGTCCATAAGGCTGTGGACCAGTTCATCCGTGAGAAACTCGGTCACTCAACCGATGCCCCAACCCACCTCAACACGGCCGTGAGCATCGAACTCAAGTTCGATGGCGCACACGCGAAGAACACGTACAGAGTATCTCTTCCCGTGAGCGACTTCAGTGAGGCCAAGAGGCTACTGATGGAAGGAGACGGGAGCCGGCCGGAACACACAGTCCGGAATATCGTGAAGAAGCAGAGAGACTGGGCGCTCACCGGAGCTGGCAAGGAGGGTAAGGAGACCGTGTCACTCACTGTTTCCTTGCAACACGCCTGACAGGAGCAGCGCTCTCATGCACAAGGGCCGGGGGCTCGCCTCTGTAGAGGTGAGCCCCCGGCCCGCGCTTTTTTCTCCCCTCTCCAAGGAGAAATACGGCTGTGGTAAATCTGGTCACAGGAGAGCAGGTGCAATCGATACAACGAAAAACAACACTTACTTTGTAATTCATGAACGCAGCTGAGTGTGAGGCGAGGGCAAACTCGATTGATTTTAATACAGAGGGTCTCAGTCTTGGAGCAGATGGAGAAAGCCCAGTGAAGCGGGAGGGATCCTATAGGAAGACCCCTCCCACTCACCATGCACAGTACCTACCCGACAGCACTGACGATGTCCACGCCGCCGAGCCGCTCGATGAGCGCGTCGAGAAGCTCACCCAGAGCTTCGGACAAAGGACCTGGGGGTAACGCTCTGGGCATCCGATCCACCTCGTTGGCGTTGGTCATCCCATCGAGCCGGGCAGCCAGCGCGTCCAGAGCGGTGGAAAGCTGTTCGAGGGCACTCATGTCGCCCCGAGCATCCAAGGCAGTGGCATTGCTCGGTAGACGAAGAGCCTTCGCCAGCCTGTTCAGGGCCCTGAACAGCCCAAAGTAGCCGCGGTTCAAGCTGGTAAGTGAGGCCCATTTTGCCTCACGCTTTGCCGCCTGCACCGCGGTGATGAGGGCATCATTGTTCTGGGCAGGACTCATAACTATTCCTTCCCTCCCTTAAGAAGATGGAGTGAACATGACATGGTACTGCGCTTTGGCGCGGCCTCTGCTTCCGTTACACGGAAGGAAGTTCATCGTTGGAGGCAAACGGCCAATTTACCTCGCGGCTCCTCCAGCGTCCTCCGCTACGTCTCAGCGATCAAGACATGTGGAAGAACCATTACGGGGACGAACAAGGACCCGGTCACCTTACGAGCGAACTGACGAATCAGCAAGCCGCAATTTTTGGCGGTAACGACCAATGGGTTCATATCCCCAAGTATAGGTCAACACTGATTCAAAGGCAAGTTCAAATCATCCCTCTATGAAGAAAGATTTCCCCACTAATGGTCAGAAGTGAGAAGGTAAACATGTATGCATCCATTCGTATGTATATCTAGTTGCCTATACCGCGATTTACCCGAGGTCAGCCAAAGCCCAAACATTGTCCAGGCTTTGTTTGACTGCCTCCACACGCTCATCGGCAGGCAATTTCGCCAATTCAGCATTAAATGGCTCTACGACGACAGGGCCTTGATAGTTCATACGCCTCAATGCTTGAAGGAAATCTTTGATATTGATCTGTCCACTCGCGCCAGGTAAAAGGCGCTGATTATCGATCTGCTCATCAGCGCCTCGATGAGCAGGGGCATCATTCACATGAACAGAGACCACCTGATCAACGCTTAAAGATGCAAGATCTTCAGATGATCCATGCGACGTATACCAATGGAAGCTGTCAAGCAATATTCCAACATTCCCTGTGGCAAGGCGCTCACCAAGGTCTAAAGCCCCTTGAAGGGTAGAGATAAATTCATAGCGATGATCAGCTCGAAACGTCTTCGCCCCAACAAACTCCAGCCCAAAGCGGCAACCATAATCTGCAAGAATGCGCGCAACTGGCCGTAAGCGCTGGATGTGGAATTCCAGGTTAGCGTCATACTCAAGCGTATCAGAGAATGATTTAATCCAGGTATAGCATCGGGAACTCCCCAATGCTTGAGCGAGTTCTGCATATGCAGGGAGTTGCTCCAATCCAGCACGATACGACGCTTCATCGCCATAATAATCAACTGGTAGCCCCCACCCTCCAGCAAGCACACCAGCTGAATGAAAGTGATCCTTCACCTCTTGCACAGATGATGCTTTCGCGAGTCGAAACAATTCACCGAGAGGAAGATCCAGACCGGCAAAATCATGACGAGAAGCCAGTCCCAGTGCTTCTTCAAAAGGCACAGATAATGACAATGCACCCGTATTCAGGCAACGAAACATCTTCAATCTCCTGCGAAATTCTCTACTGAAATTGCTATCAATTGTCTTCGTCAAAATAAATTGTACGTTACGATTTTACGCTTTTTCAATGTGGTGAAGCGACACCATGGTGAGAAAATACGACTTTACCCTGTAATATCTATCCGTCTTTGGGAATACACCCATCGGAGGAGATTGGAAAGTGCAGACGAGCGAGACAATGATCCAGGTGGCGATGATCCGACTGCTGCTTTCGAGGCTGAATCGGATCATCTAAGAGCATGTCTTGCAGGACAGAAAGTCAACAGCATAAGCAACACTCCCCACACGAATATCACCTCCACAAAAAACTGCCTGGAGCTAGCGGCACAATTCGGCGTTTAGGAAGGCGACCGTTCGTTCCCATGCCAAAGTAGCGGCAGAAGCATCGTAATCCTCCACACGATTGGCATCGAAAAACCAGTGCCTCGTTCCTGGATACGTATAACAGGTCGCCTGCCTTCCTGCTGCCCCAAGTGCCTGCTCCAATTCCATGGCTGACTCCGCCGACACGTAGGGATCCTTCTCAGCAAAGTGGCATAGGTAGGCCGCTTTCGCGCTGTGATAATCCAGACCAGGATAGGTGGCATAAAAGGTCACGACGACTGCGATCTCCTCGGCCAAATTGATCGACATATCAAGCGCGTAAGAACCTCCCAGTGAGAAAGCGACAAAGCCGAACGCGCCGTGACCGTCTGTTGGGCGAGTCGCGCCGTGTTGGCGCAAGAATTGCAACGCACCCATGATGTCACCACGCCAGCGTTTCTCATTCCGATCCAGCTCCGCTCCCAACGCTTCGGCTTCATCGATCGACGCGGTTGTCTTCCCACGGTAGAAGTCGGGGGCAAGCGCCACAAAGCCCGCCTCTGCGAGCCGATCGCATGCCTGCTTGAACGGCTCTGTCAGCCCCCACCACTCATGCAGGACCAGGACCCCTGGCCCCTGTCCGCTTTGGGGCAACGCGAGATAGCCGGGTGTTGTGCTTTCGCCTCCTGGAAATACAATCATGGGACCTCCTCTATTTCAAAATTATTTCCCATCGAAAAGCCAATGGGTTCTTCAAGAAACATTCCGCTCAGGCACACCAAAACCGGTAAACGACCTAAAGTCGCACTGAGCAAAGAGTGGACTCTCGCTACCTGTATTGCAAAACAGGTTCTGAGCAACTTGCGCAAATCGCTGAATTCACAAGAGCTGTTAAGAAACGAACACCTCATGCATACGATGTAAAATATAATTTTCGGGAATCGGAGTATGATATCATCTTTACCTTTCTTGTGTTCATCTGATACACTGAAAGCAGGCGGAAAGCCGGGTCACGTAGGACTGGTACCTCCAATTTTCGCCACATCATTCCACACACATCGTCATCATCGTTTATCGCAAAATGGATTTTCAGGCGATGAGATGGGATGCCATTTCGAATGAAGAAGGTTATCTGTATGGATGCAATTCATTATCCCATTTTTGACAGTCACTTCCACATTATTGATCCACGTTTTCCTCTCGCCCCCAATCAAGGCTTTGTCCCCGAACCCTATAGTATTGAAGACTATCGCACTCGAACCGCAGCATTTAATATGCAAGGCGGCGCGATCGTCTCCGGATCTTTTCAAGCACATGATCAAGGGTATCTGCTTGAGGCTCTGCGACGGCTGGGGCCAGCCTATGTTGGGGTAACACAACTCCCAGTGGATGTATCTGATGAAATTATCCTATCCTTACACAAGCTAGGAGTGCGTGCGGTGCGCTTCAACTTACGACGCGGTGGAACAGAACAGCTCAACTGGCTCGAAGAGATGGCGCGACGCATTTTTTCTCTCGCAGGCTGGCATATCGAAGTCTACATAGACTCACGGGATCTTTCATCTCTTGCGCCACGACTCCTTGACCTGCCCAAAGTATGTATCGATCACCTTGGCCTCTCACGCGAAGGATTCCCTGAACTGTTGAGACTGGTTGAACGTGGCGTTTACGTCAAAGCCTCTGGTTTTGGCCGCGTCAACATGGATGTGCCAACAGCGTTGCGTGAGATTACACGTCGTAATCCACATGCACTCCTCTTTGGGACAGATCTGCCCTGCACCCGCTCTCCACGCACATTTCAAGATGCGGATGTCACACTTGTGTTGGAAACATTAGGGGAAGAGATGGCACATAACGCCTTCATCAAGAACGCGTTAGCCCTCTACAAACCCAGGCAGGGACAGCCTGGGTGATTCGTCAGGTGACGGAATAGTAGTCAAATGGCATCTGGACAACATATGGATCGATTCCATATGTTGTCCAGATATACATAATACACATCAATACATTTCGCGCATAAGCCAACGTATCAATCAAAAATGGTCTAAAATAGATGCCTACTCCACCACCTCTGAGGCAAAATGGCGCATAAGCTCTTTATGCTCTTGAAGAGGAGCCTTATGCAAGGCAGCTATCAACTTCCGCAACCTTGGTGTCATGATAATAAGATAGCGTGTTGGGCCCGCAGCCTCAAAATACGTATGCGCAACTCCCGCTGGCACAAATACGGTTGTTCCAGCTGAGGCCTCAACAGTTCTATCACGAAACCGAAAGGTCAAAGTTCCCTCCAAGATGTGCCATGCTTCATCATCGGCGTAATGGACATGCAGATAATCTGGGCCACTTCCACTCCACTCATGAACGTCAAAGGTCCTCCCTGTTGCACTGATGGAGGGTTGGGACTCCTCCCGCACTTGCTGATCTGGAACGATAATGGGTTCAGTCATGGTAGCAGTCTCCTCTCATGTGCCTTAACTGACTCTCAGAACATTGAATAATTCCCACAATGATCCACAAATGCGGTTACACATCAAAACGGAGAGTATCGCTTCGTGCGAGCCCTGAAACCAACACCAGCGGCAAAGAGTTCTCTTCGTGCTCCATCAATCCGCGCCAAAAAGTTTCTCTTTCCGTAACCGCTGTACATCGTGCATAGGGGAAATGCCAAAGAGGTTTCTATACTCGCGACTGATTCGATACCTCAGACATTCGCAGCCGCAACCCTCGCTTCACTCCAGAGGCCGTCAAAGCAAATCAAGCCGTTATCGACCTGCTGGTCCAGATTGGAGAGGAGAAACAGGCAACCCCAGCACAGGTCGCGCTCGCCTGGCTGCTCGCTCAAAAGCCGTGGATCATACCAATACCAGGTAGCCGCAAGATTGAGCGTCTAGAAGAGAACATTGACGCAGTCCATATCCATCTTACTAAAGAGGATTTAGAAAAGATCAACAGTACATTTTCCACGATCACTGTCCTGGGGGATCGCTACTAAGGCAGGGATATTGGCTGCCTACAAGACAGCTGTGCTGGTAATCTCCGAAGGGCTACGCCAGGAAGTCAAACCCTATAACATTCGCACGACGATGATCTCACCGGGCGCGGTAGACACAGAACTTCCCAGCAGCATCACTGAGCCAGATATTGCTGAAAATGTGCGGAAACTCTATGAAATGGCCATTCCAGCTGACTCCTTTGCACGGACTGTTGCCTTTGCCATAAGCCAACCCGACAACGTGGACATCAATGAAATCTTGTTCCAGCCCACAAGCCAGGAGCTTTGAGGGGAGACAAACATAGTAACCAACCAGTGAGCACCAAAACTGAGCCACGCATCGTGCAAATTCTATAGCAGTGGGGGTTGCATCATCTCAAATAGCTCATGCGACAATCGGTGTGAGCTTCTCTCTAGCAATGGGAAGCCAAGAAAGTAAGTTGTGTTTGCAAAATGGAGACAGAAGGTCTATACTCGTAATGTCTCAATCAACAGACGCGTCAGTATTGAAGACCATCTCTGCTATGTGGGTCGCGCGAATGAAAGTTGCGCTGAAAACACCGCCAGCAAAGGTGCATTTCTCTCAGTGTCTCTTAGACTTTCATGACTGAGAGAAATGAGTCGAAGCCGAGAGCTTGCTAGATATCAGGCAGCGACTCGGCTTCAACATTTTTGGATAGAATTACTATTCATTCTTGCAATGCAGCCTGATATGCAGAATCGTTACTAAACAGAGATTCTGCATATCAGGCGTAAATGCTGGATACTACTCGCCAGTTGTAGTGAAATGGGAATAGCATCTCGCTCCTACTATAGGGAATCTCAATCCTTATTCGTGGGAGCGGCTCTTATCTGCCAGGCGTAAAGCAGCTACGCGCTGAAGTGTTGCGCGAAAGAACTCGATATTAGTGACTTCATACTCAGGATTCTTTCCCGCGTCGTCACACTTACGCAACAGGAGAGCATCCTCGGCCCAGGGGTTCGCTGCAAAAGCCGCGACCTCTTCCTGATTCATAAGCCCTCCTTGACGGATCATCGTCTGCTGCGAGACAGGGGAAAGAGTAGACCAGTATTCCTGGTCAGTTGTACAGAGATAACGTTTTGCATCTGCATGGGCGCCTATGACCCAGGCGATTCGCTCTCCAAAAAGAGGTCGTACCAATTGCGCTGCCCAGGATGCATGGTCAGACTCTGCGACACGGCCATCACCAAGGTCATGCAAAAGTCCCGCAACGATGAGATCGTCCTCTGCGCCCTGGCGGCGTAATTGTTCTGCGGTCTGGAGTTGGTGCTGCCAGAGATCAATCACTTCGCCATCACTCATGCCTTGCTGCTCTTCAAGGGCTGCCCAGGCTTGATCCGCATTTTGAAATGGCTCCAAAATTCCATGTGTCATTGCCATTGTCTCCTACATATTGTGCTTCGGATTTTCGTGTCTAGACGATCGTTACAAAACCACTGCCTCTGCGCCTTTTTGTAAGTGACGAACACCAGCAATACTGAAGTGTTCTTGTCCATCGAGGATGACACGCTGAACACGTGGCTGGAAATGCTCGTTGACGTCAACCAGTATCAGGTCGGCGATCTTCCCCTTTTCAAGCGAGCCATACTCGTGGCCGATTCCTGCTGCTTGAGCCGGATGCAACGTAACCATGCGCACCGCTTCTGGCAAAGTCATATAGTGCTTCTTTGCCAGCAAAAAGGCCGATGCAAGCATCGCGGACGGATAATAGTCAGAGCAGAGTGCATCAACGGCATTCGCTTCTATGGCTGAAAGCGCACTTAAATTCCCGCCGCTTGAACATCCACGTAAAACGTTGGGCGCACCCATACAAACTTTCACACCAAGCTCATGGGCCCGCTGAGCGGCCTCCATAGTTGTAGGGAACTCGCTAATCGAGACACCAAGTGAATGCCATTGGTCGGTTAGTTTGGGTGTGTCATCGTCATGGATCGCAAGAGGAATGCCGGTCTCACGTGCCACCTGACTAAGAGCAATAATACGGGCAGGCTTTTCAGCAATTTGTTGGCGCTTACGCGCAATCAACGCATCAACCTCTTCAGGAGTCCGATGAGTAGTGCGAACCACATACTCTTTAAATGCCTGCTCGGTTCGATACTGGCCCTGACCCGGACTGTGATCCATCATAGAAACCAGAGCGCTTATGCCTTTACGCATCATCTCGATTCCCTTCTCACATCCATGCTGGCTGGTGAGTTCGAGACGGGCATGAATCTTATGGCGAACGAGGAGCCGTTTCTGCACACTCTGTACATGCGCGGTGAGTTCGCTAAAAAAGTTTTCCGAGCGAACCCCAAACTCATTGTCATCCAGGCTGAGAGCGTGAAACTCCGTGGTGATGCCACAACCAGCCAGGCGCAAATCCGCCTCCTGTAGCGCTACAGATATGTCAACCTGGACACCCGGGCGGGGCTCGACGAGTTTCTCTATCATATCGCAGTGAAGGTCGATCAGCCCTGGAAGCAGGTAATTTCCGGCAGCGTCAATCACGTGAGTGTTGGATTCGACCTGTGGACATATTTGTGCTTGTCCCTGGTCGAGAATGCGCTCACCATCTATGAGTAGCCAACCATCATCGAGCACCTGGTCATGTAGTACAAGCCTGGCATTCGTTATGAGTGTTTTCACCAGCATCCTCCTACTATATCAAGTATTTTTCTCTGCTTGCGTCTCTATTGAATATTAAAAACGCCTTTATACCTCAAGCCAGAAGGTATCGTCAGCAAGATCCTGAATTGCCGCAATATCATGTGAGACAGTAAGAATCGTGACACCTTTCGCAGTGGCTTCGCCTATCATGTCAAGCACAATTGATTTGGAGACGGCATCGAGACTGGCGGTTGGTTCGTCAAGCAAGAGAATGCGCGGCTCAGCTATAAAAGCCCGTGCCAGGTTTAAACGTTGCTGCTCACCACCGCTAAAGGTAAGAGGGCTAGCCAGCCAGCGGCTCTCTTCAATTTGTAGGCGAGCCAGCCAGCGGGAAGCTTCTTCTAAAGCCTCATTACGCGGCACGCCGCGCCTGATCAATGGTTCAGCCGTGACGTCCAGCGCTGGGACACGCGGCAATACTTTCAGAAATTGTGAGCAGAAGCCAAGTTCTTGTTCACGTAGACGAGAAATAATATTTTCATCCGCCGAAGCAATATCTACCGTGCCAAATTCCTCTGAGTCATACCATATGTGGCCCTGGTTCGTTAGATAGGTCCGATAGATGCACTTCAAAATGGTCGTTTTTCCAGCGCCGCTCTTGCCGCTAATCATGAACAGGCTGCCCTGGCGCACGTTAAATGTCACATCGATAAATGGCGTAATGATACGACCATCCACAAGGTGGAGCTGAAATTGCTTGCCGAGATTTTCGACATTTAGGATGTAGGGAGCGTCTATAGTATGCATCTTATTCCCTGCTACTTGCTGTTAAGAAACTAGAGTGCTGAGGAGACCAACAACTGTGTGTAGGGATGTTGTGGATCTTCCAGAATTTGATCGGTCAAGCCACTTTCAACAATACGCCCGTTCTTCATGACAATCGTGCGGTTTGCAAGCTGCTTGATGACCCCCAGATCGTGCGAGACCAGAAGCATGGTCATCTGCAATTCCCAGCGCAGGCGTTTGATGAGATCGAGCACTTTTGCCTGAACTGAGAGATCCAGGCCACTGGTCACCTCATCCAGGAGCAGAACAGTGGGGTTACTTGAGAGTGCTTTCGCAATCTGCACACGCTGGAGCATGCCACCACTAAACTTGCGCGGCTCTTCATCGATGCGCTCGGGTGGTAGCTCGGTCAAGCGCATCAATTCGCTCGTTCGCGAACGGATATTGCCAACATGACGCCAATTCGCGAGGAGCAATTTTTCTGCCACATTACCCCCCACAGTAAAGTTCATGTTTAAGCCAAGCTCCGGACGCTGGTAGACAATTCCGAGCTGCTCGTTGCGAAACTGGCGACGTGCGTACTTATCTAAGGTGAGGAGGTTGACTGGCTCATGCTGAGATGTCTGCTGCTCATCAAGCTCACGATACCAGAGTTGGCCTTGCTCGGCGGGCAGGCTGAGGTTCACAATCTGCATCAGCGTACTCTTACCGCTACCACTCTCGCCAACAATGCCCAAGACCTCGCCCTGCTCAAGTGTAAAGCTAACATCTACACATCCGGTAACACTTCCGCACACCGGACAACGATTGGTGGTATCTGCCCCGGTGAGTGCTTCGCAGTAAGCACAGCCAGGACCATAGCGTTTATGAAGGTGCTCCGCTTTGAGAACCCAGGGGCGTTCTTCTGTATACATATATTCTCTCTCCATCTCTGCTGCACACTACAATGAAACCTCAGAATTCTCAGATGAGCTTTGCTGGCGTAAGCGCTTGTCGCAATAGCTTGTATCTGAGCAGGTAAACATCCAGCGCCCCTCATCTCCAGGCCTTTTCGGCTCAACGAAAGAGCGCGTCAGGAATGTATCATTAGCGCCGCAGCGCTCGCAGAATTGAGAGGGATCATGTTCCGTCTTAAAGGGGTAATCCTCAAATTGAAGGGGCACTACTTTTGTATAGGGAGGAATGGCATACACACGCTTCTCACGGCCAGCCCCAAAGAGATAGAGCGTCTCCGCCATGTGCAGGCGCGGCACATCATAGCGAGGAATTGGCGAGGTATCCATAATGTATCGATCCTCAACCATTACCGGATATTGCGAAGAGATTTCAACATCGCCAGCGCGTACAACACTTTCATACATAAAGACCCACATCCGCCCATAATCAGCTTCAGCATGCATCTGTGCAGAATGCTCCAGGACGGGCTCCACCCAGCGCAATGAATCAGCCATAGGCACTTGGAAGACAAGAATCTGGTCGTCGCGGAGCGCTTCCTCTGGGATGCGGTGACGTGTCTGAATGATAGATGCCTGAGTAGTATCAGTTGTGAAATCAACCCCAGTTGTCTTTTGGATGAGTCGGCGGAGGTTTACGGCATTTACACTATCATCGTCACCCTGGTCGATAACTTTGACAGTGTCCGATGGCTCAACCAACGTCATCGTCACCTGCAAGCCGCCAGTCCCCCAGCCACGGGCAATAGGGAGATCCCTGCTAGCAAAAGGCACCAGATGGCCTGGGATAGCAACCGATTTGAGGAGTTTGCGGCGGACTTCGCGCTTGGAATCTTCATCGATAAAGGCAAAGTTGTAGAGCGCCTCGCGCTCACCTGTAGTTGACTGTGAGCTATGCTGCTCCTCATCCTTCTGTGATTGCTGTAGTAGTGTTTGAAGTATGTCCTCTTGCATGTCCGCTTATTCCTGCTCCTGCTCTTTGCCCTGCTCGGGAATCAACTGCAATAAATCATCGATCTGTTGCATGGCCTGATGGCGCTGTCCTGCGGACTCAGCAGAGAGAGATGAATGATGTTCCTGCGCACGCTCCAGCACACTAATATTTGCCTGGAAGGTAACATAGTGGGGCAGCTTGAAGTGGGCAGTAAAACCACTGGCTTCAATGCCGTCGCTATGCAGCAAGACAAACTCTTCATTAGCAGCAGGACCAGAAGCTCCATGTGAGCTCCCTTCTTTGGCCGCACTCATTACGCGGTCGAGCATAGACATACTCATAGCTTTTACCTCGTTTTGTCCAAAGCTAAAGCCATAACCCAGGCCAAATTTGGGGGTTCCAGACGCTACAACCTCTGGTCCCGCTTGTTTTTTTTCCTCATCATCTGTAAAAGCTTTAGAAACCACTTCGCACTCAGTCGCAAAGATTTCACCGATGTCTACCGCTTCCCCAGTCAGGGGATGCGCGACCTGTACTGGTAAATAGCCTACACGCACCTCTCCAAGTGTGGGATGTGCATCGCCATAACCTCGCACGCTGCTATACGCGAAAGCGAGCAAACTACCAACATCAGCCTGTGCCAGAGATTGTAAGCGTGCGCTCCGGGGAACCGGAAAAACCAGGGCCTTGCGAGTGATGTCATATGGCTCCGCCTCGGTCTCCACTCGTTCCTGGGCAGGAATATCAACGAGTATGCCCTGTTCACGCATGCTTTCGATCACCTTTGGGAAAACTGGTGCGAGCTCCGCATCTTCTGCCTGCTTGAGCAATTTCTCTTCGATCTCGCATAAGATTTCACGGGTCGAGGCGCTACTTTCTTCGGTGAGCAGCGTGTTCAATAAACGTAGGTGGTAATCGCGCGTTGGGCCAAGTATCTGTCCACCGGGAATGTCCTTAAAAGTAGCCGAGATACGGCGTATTGGTCGCATGCCCACACCTTCAATGGGGAGACTATAATCCAGGCGTGGAATGGTGGAACGATAGGCTCTCAGTAAAAAGCTTGCCTCTAACGAGTCACCTTCGCCCTGTTTCAGCGCTAAAGCGGCCAGTTCTGGCGCATAGAGAGCCCCCTCACTCATAGCGCGATCAACAGCCAGGCGCATTTGATCCTGGATCTGGCGCGTCTGAATAGGCTCACTTTGTCCTTTCAAGCGGTAATACTCTACCAATTGTTCGGCGTTTAAGACTGCCTGTGAGCCACCTTTTACCGCAACATAGGTCATGCTTTTACCTCCTCTGTATGCTCTCGCATGCTGATTTGCGTGGTGCGTGGCAAGCCGATACAGCCCCCCTCCTGATCCACAAGATAGAGGTCAATGCCCAAAGGATATCCCTGGCGTGCCTGCTGCAGTGCGTGATACATGCTTTGAGAAAGTCCCCAGAGCACTATTTCGTGTGTGTGTTCAATGCCAGGGCCGCTCAATGTAAGCTGTAACCCTCCTTCGTCAATACGCCCCCCCTCCTCATGCGCTCCAAGCTGTACGAGCCGATCAACGCATACAAATGCGGTCGCGCTATTTTCGGGTTCCAGGAGAGTGCCTATATGGAGTTGCGAAACGAGCTCAGCGCAGGCATCATCACCAAAGAGAACAAAGTGAGCTTTCTCAGGAGCTGTTGTCCCTGAGTTAGTACATAAGGACATCCATTGCATAAGGGCACTCTCCCGGGGTAGCCACTCTCCATGAGCCGCGACCGTAAAGGATACCTCACGATCAAGGAGAGAGAGCAGAGCGCCCAGAGCGAAACTATTGACATGTTTTGGGGCCTCATGTTCCACCTGATAGGGAGGAAACGTGTCCGCAAATATGGGCAGCTTGTTATACTTGCCAGGTCGCGCCATACAGTCGAGGAGCAGGCGGAAGGTACGCGTGTTATAGAATACTTGCCAATCCAGTGCAGTTGCCATTATTATCTCGCCTTTCCTACATGCGCTCAAATTCAACTTTGGTTGCCAGGGCCAGTCTTTGTTCCTGCGCGTTGTAAGCCGCGATGTGCTGGTCCAAAGTTTCTAGCTCTTGACGAAGGCGGGCAGCTATTGCACCTTCCAGGCGCAGCGCGGCATCAACCAGAGCAACCGCCAGGGCGCGGCGAGGGCTATCACCAATAACCATCCCAAAGCCAAATTGTTCATTGAGCGTAAGTCGTACCTCTGTCACCAGGACTTCACCAGCATTAAACAGGCTATTGGCAACGGTCTCACGCATTCGCAACATAACTAAACCCACGCTAGGGCCATGGAGAATTTTTACCTGTTCGCGAGGATATTCATGCATTACCAGCGAGGCTAGTCGGCAGATATCAGCTTCTGGGGCATTCGCGAGAATACGGTAGTGTGTCATGCCTCGTGTCTCTCTAGGAGAGGGGAACCAGATCAAAACCTGGTCGCCCTCTCAGTCTTCCAGATGTCGTCTCCAGCTATCGTACTGGTTACTCTTTGCCTGCGATGTGAGAAGCGGTCACACTCAATTACCATGAATTTGCGAGGACAGCCTCTCCCATCGCACAGGTCCTTTCAAACTATTTCAGCTTGGTAAGATCCAGGTTGAGGGATTTAGCGACATCACGCAGATTGTCATACGAGCTGTTATCATCCTTAGTGAAGCCACCAGCATTCATTGGCTCAAGCAGTTTCTTATCCTTGATTGCCACGAAGGCATCGCGAATCGCGTCCTTGTCACTCTGACTCAACTCTTTGCGAACGGCAATCGGGCTGTTGGGAATAGGATCACTCTTGCTGATGATCTTCACATCACTCTCTTTGACCTTGCCCTGTCTGACCAGCTCAGCGAACGTGTCGCTTGCGACCGCACCAGCATCGGCTTTCCCGTTGAGGACAGCCAGCAGTGAGAGGTCGTGCGAGCCAGTGAAAATCCCCTTGACATCCTTATCAGGGTTGAGGCCATTCTTCACCATCGTATAGCGAGGGATCAGGTTACCGCTTGTAGAGGCGGGATCAACAAACGAGAAGCTGTGACCCTTAAGATCCTGCAACGAATTGATGCCCGTTTTAGGTGTTGTGATGATGTAGCTCTGATAATGGTCAGAACCATCAACAGACAACTGGCGCAGAATTGCTTGAGCATTATATTTGTCAGCTGCCAGGACATAGCTGAAGGGGCCGAACCATGCAACATCGAGCTTCTGGCTGCTCATTGCCGTAATCGTGGCGCTATAGCTGGTACCCACTGTCAGATTTACCTTCACACCACACAACTGGCGGCTCAATTCGTCAGCAAAGGGGCGAGTCGTCTCCATCACTTTTGTGGCATTCTCAGCAGGAATGACACCCAGGTTCACCTGGCTCAAACTCACTTTGTGGCAGTTAGGATCGCTTGAAGTGACCGCGTTTGTGTTAGCATTGTTGCTTCCGCAAGCGGCGAGCACCATGAGGCAGAGCACCAGCAAAGTACCCAATGAGCCAAATTTCTTTGCGTAAAGCTTTACGCTTGACATAAAAATAAACTCCTTTTTCATGTTTGTTCTCAAAGATAGAGAAGCTAAATATGCACATCTATGTACTACTTAGTCCCAAACCAGGGACTAGAGAATTTTTGAGCGAATATAATCGCTTACACGGTCGAGCAGAATGACGACCAGGACAAGTGAAGCAATAATGACTGAGACATGCGCGTATTCAAAGAGCGAGAGGTTTGCCTGTAAGATAAAGCCGATACCGCCTCCACCTACAAAAGCGACCACCGTTGAGTCACGCACATTGGATTCCCAGTAGTAAATTGATGAACTTATAAGAAGTGGGAACGCCTGAGGAATAATTCCCCAGCGAAAAATCTTCAAACCATTGGCTCCCGTCGCACGTAGTGCCTCAATAGGTTGCACTTTGACTGATTCAATGGCTTCGGCGAAAAGTTTTGTCAGCACCGCAAGAGAGTGAATTCCCAGACCAAAGGCACCTGCGACAGGACCTAGACCAACGAAGGTAATACATACCATTGCCAGGATCAGGGATGGAATCGCGCGGAGAGTATTGATAATGGAACGCACGACGTTATAAATCACTGGATGCGGCGTTGTGTTACGAGCGGCTAAAATACTGAGTGGTAAGGCTCCTACGACGCCAATCAAGGTTGCGAGTACGGCTGTCTGAATCGTAAGGAGCAGTGGATTGATGACATTACCGAAATAGGACCAGTCCGGCGGCACCATATCTTGAAGGAAACGTCCTCCACTCGGGCTGGTAAAGAGATCGACGAATGATTGCCAACCAAAGCCATCAATACTACAACCCCACCAGACAAAGCCCACCAGCAAAGTAACGCCCGCAAGCGCACTTCTCATAAGAGCAAGGCAAGCCAATAGCATAACCAACACCAGGACGAGGAGCAGATTTATGTCCACTGCCTGTACTGTATAGGTAAATATCCCCAGGTCGATGCCATGTAGAGGCCCAAGATGACCAGCCCCAAGCAAAAAGAAGCCAGCGAGCGCCAGGAGCAAGATCGATGAGATAAGTGAATTGCGGCTACGCCATGCGTCTGTTCGTGGTCGTTTGAATGCCTTTACGCCAATGTTATAGAGCATCAAAAGCAGGAGCAGAATTCCAATGGTCATGTTGACTGGAAAAGAGATCATCCAGCCAGCATTCATTGAGCCGAAATCAATAACCCGCGAGACAAGCAAAGCAGCCAGTAATGCACACCCCCCAGACGAAAGAGCCAGCATCCAACGTAGTTTCCCCAAAGGAAGGCGTAAATCTGGTTCGGGACCACGCAACCAGCGTTGGAAGCCAGTACGCACCTGATTCTGAGCAACAGCTCTTGTGCCATTAGGAGATACCGAAGGAATTTTCTCTTCAACAGGGACAGACATATCTATCAAACTCCTTCATAATTCCTCAAATTCTACGAGATACGCCCACTTATCTTCTTAACACGTTCTTTAGAACAGAGAACGCGCAAAGGTGGAAGCTCATAATAGTTTTGTCTACGCAGATTGTTCGTAGCGCGAAACGCCAGTAAGGTTCGCGCCGCGATAGATCTCACGCAGGATTTCCGCATTCAGATCGGATGGAGGGCCATCGAAGAGAATCCGCCCTTGAGCAATACCAATGATGCGATCAGCAAATTGTTTCGCAGTATCTATATCATGAATATTGACCAATGTTGGAACACCCTCTTCCTTCGCAACTCTACGCAGGTCATGTATGATGCTCCAGGAAAGCTCAGGGTCAAGGCTCGCAACAGGCTCATCCGCAAGAAGCAAGAGTGGCTCTTGTGCCAGGGCTCGTGCAATGGCAACACGCTGTTTCTCTCCTCCTGAGAGTCGGTCTGCGCGATATGTCGCCCGTGGGAGCATATTAACACGCTCCAAGCAGGCAAGGGCCTTTTCGCGATGTGAACGGCCAAAATAGCCTGTTAAAGCTTCAAAATTGTTTAGGTACCCTAGTCGTCCGGTTAACACGTTGTGCAAAACAGATAAGCGGTCTACCAGATTAAATTCCTGAAATATGAAACCAATGTGACGGCGTAGAGCTAATTGCTGATCATCATCCATACTCACCAGATCTTTTCCCTGAACGCGAATACTCCCTTGCGTCACAGGAATCAATCCATTGAGACAGCGAAGTAGCGTTGATTTCCCAGCGCCACTGCGACCAATAATACAGATAAATTCGCCATGCTCGACTTTGAAGCTCATAGAGCTCAAGGCTTCATAGCCGTTTGAGTATATTTTTGAGAGGCCTTCAACCTCAAGAATGGCTGTGTTTGACGTACTCAAGAGTTCTTTGCCTATTCTTTCTTCATTTCTTTAGAAAGCATTATCCAATTTCTGGTATCAAACGCCTCTTACTCCTTATGCGAAAACCTGAGTGCGCTTGCTGCTACGAGCATTTACACCACCTCTGAGGCAGTTAGCACACACGCGCCAAGATGTTCGTGTAAAGAGTGAGCATTCTCTGTATCTCAATCTTCAGTCGCGTAAGGCTTTACGCACTTATGTTGTACCTTTTTTGGAAGGGCAAGTCAATCAAGAGGAGGTAAAGCGTCAGTAAAAAGTGAAGCGCGCTTCTTAACAATCGCTAAACAGTAACTTAATAAGTAGCAAAAAATGCCAGTGAGAAGAATGAGGCTCGTAAGTTTGATATATGCTTAAAGGAATAGTTGTAAATAGTCAGGTGGCAAGTTATAATTCATATTCATGAAACAAGAAGTGCAACGAGCCACATCCCCATTCGTCTTTGCAACTGACCCAGGCTTCGAACGTGGACTTGGTCATTCACAAACGAGGGTACCTCAACTAGAGCAATATTTAAGCCGATACCTCCAGCAGGAGGTCCAGGTGATGCTCAGTCAAAACTATGAAGAGATACTCACGGGCCTGGAAGAGGGGACAATTGATGGGGCAAAACTTGGACCCTATGCGTTTGCCCTTGCTCAGGCTCGTTTGGGAGTAAAACCGCTTGCGAATCCTATCGAAATTCCTTCGACTCAGGGTGAATTGCCTCCTCCTTATCGAAGCCTGATCTTCACGCACACTGATAGTGGGATAACCCACCTGGCGCAGTTGAAAGGCAAGTCATTTGGCTTTGTTGGCCCGCACTCGACTTCTGGTTTCCTTGTCGCGACATTTTTGCTTCAGCAGGCAGGTATTGATGCCAATGTTGATTTACAAGCGCAATTTTTGCACAGCCACCATTTGGTAGCACAAGCGGTATTGAAGGGAGAAGTGGCAGGAGGAGCGATGATGGAGGCAGAATGGATACGCCTTGCTCAGCAAGAGCGTTCTCTCCCTCTGAGGAGACTGGCAACATCGCCGCTCTTATCTCGCGGTCCTGTGGTCATCCGCTCAGGGTTACCAACACAGGTAGAGCGAGACTTGCTGACGGCTCTTGAGCAGTTGCACCAGAGCCAGGAAGATTTTACAGAACTGCTTCTCTTTCCCAATCAGCGCTTTGCCCCAGCTACCCATCGCGAACACACACTCAAAACAATCGCCAATCTTGCTGGAGTAAGCTATGCGACCGTCTCACGGGCTATTAATGGACGTGATCGCATCTCGTCTACGACGACTGCCAGAATTTTACGTCTGGTTGAGGAGTTTGGATATCACCCCAACATTAATGCGCGCAGCCTGCACAAAGGGCGTAGCGATCTAATCGCGATGTTATTGCCAACTCTGGACTATCCACAGATAAATGAAATTATATCCGGCATCCAGAGTGAACTTTTGAAAGCCCAGATGCAACTCCTTGTTTGTCCTATTGGGACCCATCCAGCACAGGATCGAACGACGCACCAGAAAGCCTATCTGCAGATGCTCACAAGTGGCCGTTTCGATGGCGTTATTCTCACTCAATGGAGTACCCTTGACTCCTCAGCTCTTGATAGTGTCATTCGCAGTGGCAATCCCTATGTAGTATTTGAACAGGATATTCTCAGTGAGGGTCTGCAAGCTATCTATAACTGGGTGCGTAAGCGAGGAAGCAGAAAGATGGTGCTTATCATTGGGCCAACGGCCTGGCTTGAACCCGCGACATTGCAGCGATTTTGGGCACAATTTTCAGATATTACGGTACATCAATGGACAGATATTGAGCAATGTGGGCATCTTATTGAAAACCTTCAAAACTCCTTAGAACCTCCAGATGCTTTTGTGTGTAGTGATGATCAGACTGCCTGGCATGTGAAACAATCTCTCAAAGTGCGCATAGATCAACCGTTATTGGTGAGTTGCGGTCAAACCTCGCTGTCTCATCTCATCGGATGGCCAAGCCTGACCTTTGATGGGCCGATCCTGGGTCGCGTAGTTGCTGGACGTTTGCTGAGAATGCTCAATATACCTCTCCCTCAGTATGAAGACCATATCAACTTCCGCGTTGAGACTGGGACCGTATCTTCCATAGATGACAACTATGCATAGCAGACAGTCATCTCGACGACCTTGAGCAGCTATATGCTTATAACCATATCGTTCTTTGTGATCACAGGTGATCGCACTTAACACATTCGTTTCACAAACAATATCGAAAGGAACAAGCGAGATGTCGCTTCAAAAATATTCGTTGTGGCTCATGCCAGCAGGGGCCACAGCGCAAAAATTTTCGGAACTCATTACCCAATTAGCCCAACGTTACTCTTCCCCACAATTTCCCCCACATGTCACCTTAATTGGGAGTATAGAGGCACAAGAGGATGAGATCGTTCCAAAAGCCAAGGAACTGGCGTCGCTACTCCATCCTTACCATCTCCAATTGGCAAACGTCGATTACACAGACCTCTACTACAGGACGCTGGTAGTAAGAATAGAAGCTTCAGAAGAGGTAATGAGTGCCTATCAACGGGCAAAAAGCCTCTTTCCTAACGTAACCAAACCCGAATATATGCCCCACCTCAGTCTCCTCTACGGAGACTTTTCTGTTGAGACAAAAAAAGAGATCATCAGCATGATAGGGGAGAGCTTCACTGATACATTTGAAGCAACCACGCTCTATCTCTATCGCACTCAAGGCCCTGTAAGTGATTGGCAAAGAATTGGCGCTTTTCCTCTCCGAGGACAGTAAGAGCTTGCCCTTTCGCTCTAGCCCGGAAATTTAGCGGCTCCGCAGGTTGGCATGGGCAGCGGAAATGTGATAGGGTGAAAATAAGACAAACGCGGGGACGCGCATAAGAAGCGAAGCGAGAGCCAGGAAAGCATATAGTTCATAATCGTAAATCATTCTCAATGAAATGTTGCCAAATAGATGGATAAAAACTTTACTGTAATTACGGGCGGCAAAATCGTTCTGCCGGATCAAATCGTAAAAGGCTCTCTCCTCATCCGGGATGGGCGTATTGAAGCCATCGTGCCAGCAGAACAGACAGGTGTCGTCCAATCTGCTCACAAAACGATTGACGCAGATGGCATGTATGTCGTGCCAGGTATCATCGATACGCATAGTGATGCCATTGAAAAGGAGATCGAGCCGCGCCCCGGTTCGCATTTCCCCATGGAAACTGCTTTCTATGAATTAGAAAAGAAGCTGGTTGGGCATGGGATCACGACGATCTATCATGGGCTCTCGATGGCCGGTGGCGTAGGGCCTCGCAGCGATACAGTGGTCGAACAAGCATTGCAGACATTTTATCGGCTGGCACAGGAACGCTGCCTCATGCGTCACCGCCTCCATCTGCGTTACGAAATGCTCAATTTCCCCGCGATTGAGATCGCACATAAGCATATTCGCGAAGGCTCAATTCATCTGCTCTCCTTGATGGATCATTCGCCCGGTCAAGGGCAATATCGTATGCCTGGCTCCTATGCGCGCTATGTGAGCAAGACCTACGAATTAGAGGGGGAAGCAGCAAGAGCCAAGGCAGAAGAGATGGTAGAACTACATAAGCATATTGACTGGCAGGCGGTAAAACATCTGGCGCACTCTGCGATTCTGGCAGGTATTCCAGTGGCATCCCACGATGATGATACCTACGAGAAGGTCGATCAGATGCAGGAGAGTGGTGTTTCGGTGTGCGAATTCCCCATGAACCTGAAGACAGCACTCTATGCCAGTGAACGCGGTTTACAGGTAAGCGTGGGAGCTCCAAACGTAGTACGCGGCGGCTCGCATGGCAAGAATCTGAGCGCACTGGAAGCGATCAATGCAAATGCAGCACATATCATCTGTTCCGATTATTATCCAGCGGCAATGCTAGTCTCAGTATTCCGCCTAATCCGCGACGGTATGGATATGGCAAAAGCATTTCGCTTAGTCACGCTCAATCCAGCACGTGCGCTCAAAATTGATCATGATCTTGGTTCGCTTGAACCCGGGAAATGGGCAGATCTGGCAATGGTCGAGGAATATAACGGCTATCCGCTGGTGCGCAAAACGCTGGTTCAGGGCGAGATCGTCTATCAGTCTGATTACGTCCAGCTTTAATAGGGTTCAAACAATGCTGCACCGAGCGCTTCCTATTCTTGAAGTGCTCGGTGCAGCATTAATTTCTTTCGCCTTTCAGCGGATTATAATTGTGTTGGAGGAGGAAGCGCAGGGGTTTCTGCCTTACGCACCAGAGCATCCACTACTTTGCTCTGGCTCTCAATAAGCCTCGTGCTGACTTCATTTGTTGCGGCAGAAATGATCTCGCGCGCCTTCATCATCGCATCATCGTTTTCCGCGCGCTGCACCTTTCCTTGCTCATACGCCTCAACAATTGCCTGCGATTGCCTCTCAACAGCGGCGGCCATCGCGGAAATAGTTGCCGGGGTAAGAGTAGGAGTCTCAACAGCCTGAGCAACCAATGGCACAATTTGATCCCCTGCCTGAGAATATGCTGTCAGCCATTCATTTGCGGAACTGGCAACAAGCTGTTCCAGTTGCGCAGCCTGCATACTTTGAATCATCATGCGCCATTGCAGAATGGTTCCTAACATGACTGGTATCGTCAGGTTCATCAGCAGATCTAATTTCTGGGCCAGTGAGACGTCGAGATCGCGCATATTCGTCACCTGGGGGGAAGTCGTCCACCCTACAAAGAGACGATTTTTATACTCGGCAATCTTGATTTCCATATTGCGGGCAAATTGCGCCAGATTACGTTTTCGCTCTTCTTTCTGGTGCTCAACAGAAGAAGCAACTGTAATGCTCTGGCCTTCTTCAACCGCCAGATCGCGAACTATTTCCATGACGGCAATAGCGGCGATGACCTTCTGAATCTCCTCTTCATTTCTGCGGTACAACTGATCATAGTAGCCAACATTTCGTATAATCTGGTGCTCGCTACCAGCAAGTTCCTTCTTCACACGATCAATCTGCTCTTCAAGCTTCATGGCATCTTCCATAAGCGCCTGGATAAGTGACTTCATACGCCCAAAGAAACCACCTACTCCATTGGCCCACTTCTCCAGTTTCTCGCGCGTCTTATCATTGCTGACATCATATTTCTGGCGAATCTTGCGCATTTCATTATTAAGACCACGCATAATCTGAGTCAGTTCGGGAATGTTTACCGGCTCGACCTCTTTTAACAGCCGATTAATGAGCGTATTCATACCCTCAACAGAGTCGCTCCCAAAGGCCATCATGATCTGCGTGTTGGCGATCATCTGGGGATAGAGTTGTTTGGCATACTGCTGGGCCTGCTCATAGCTCTGTGGATCAAGTAGATCCTTACACACAAGCTGCTGTCGGGACTGCTGGCTTTGCGCGTATTGAGACATAAAGGGATCAGCTTCGCTTTTGGGTGTGGGGGGAACCTGTACGGTAGAGCCCGCCCCTGGCACCATTGGAAATGATACTTTAAAACTTGGAATTGGCTCTTGTTCTGCCACAGTCATCGTCCTTTCTTTGCATTCCTCAACCTGTCTGCTAGCTTAGTTCGAGCGATTGCATAAATCCGGGAAGATTAACACTGATTCCTATCTTTCAGACAGTTATTCAGCATCATAACAACATCCGCTGAAGGAACATTGATAGAAGAAATGTTTCCCGCAAGTGGAAGTTTCGGAAAATCCTGTACATTGGTAACGCCTAATTGTACTGAACGGAAACCATACTTCTTCCAGGCAATCTGCTGGATTTTCTTGTCCTTCATTGCGTCAATAAAGTGCTGAGCCTTTTTGTTCAGTGCCAGAATTGGATGATCACTATATGCCGTTGGTTCCGGATAGAGAATGTTTACATCTTTCAACTGAGGGAATTCGAGAGATTTCTCAATGATCTGGGATTCATAGCCAGAGTAGAGTGGAGCACGAAACTCACCACCCTGGTTGAGCCATTGATCAAAGCCAAAGCTTGAGCTTTGCGCTTGTAGACCCTGTGCATCGTAGAGGGCACGTATAGTAGGAAGGGCGTTTTTGGCCTGCGCTACATTTGGGCTCTTGAATGGATCATTCGTCGCAACAATAGTCAGCTTCAGCAGGTAGAGGATAAAGCCACTGTTGGATTCTGCCGGATTGGTGCTGCCAATCTGAATGGGTCCTTGAAGCTGTTGCGCCCCTATATCCTCCCATTGTTTGCCTTTGAGCACATAGTCGAGGAGCAGCTTTTTCATATTGACAATGTAGTAGTTATTCCCACGCTTAGTAACGATGCCAGCTTTCTGCAAAGCTGCCGTACCATTAGGGCCAGCATAGATCACTTCAGGGCTGCTTAGCACATTCTCCGCCCGATAGGCTTCAAATTCGCTGGACTTGTGTTGTGCTTCAAAGACCGTTTGTGCGGCGATGCTCGAAGGCCAGAGACAATCCAAGCCTTTTTGTTTGATATCACTTGTTGACATCGTAGCCTGAGCAAGAGAGCCCATTGACTGAAATTGAACCGTCAGGCCATAGGTATCACGCAATATCTTCTGAATGTCGGCATCCTGCATCAAATCATTCTTTTCACTTCCACCCACGCAAGAGATGGTCGTCTGTGGAATGGGTGTTGGTGTTAACGCAGGCGTTGCGAGTGATGGTCTCAGCACAGTTGTAAAAATGATCAGCAAAACCAGTCCTATCGTCACGCCGACTGCGGCCAATCCAAAACGGACAGTACGAGTCATTGCTGTTTTCTCCTTATGTCAATCTTCTATATTTAGCGGCATCAAGCATTTGCACATCGACGTCAAGCGCGAAGGCATCACCTTCTTCGAGGGCAATAGCGCTGGCGACAACATATTCATCAAAGGATTGCAACCCCTGTCGGATCTGTTCAAGCTTGATGTTGGGTTCTTTGTAATAGCGTGGGTACACCTCAATATCAACATACTTCTCTGTAACGGAGACAACCTGTTTCAGGTAGTTATCAACCCTTTCGGCTGATGAGAGAAGCTCAGTGGCATTCTTCGCGCGAATCCGCGTGATAAGCTGGTCGACGTCATAGCAGATCTGATTCAAGAGCGCTGCTGTTGCTTGATGGCGTAATTTTGCTGCGAACGCTTTGATCTGACGGAGTTTGAGCTGTACAATACGTACCTTTTGCTCAGCCTCATCGAGATAGGTATCGAAGTGTATTTCTCGCTCACTGCGTCTATCTAGTAGTAGCCAGGAAGCGCCTGAAATACATAGGCAACTAATAGCAGCAATGCCGATTGCGATCCATAGCGACCATCCGACTGAAGTCAAGAGAAAATAGGCGATAAGAAACACCGCCACGCCTATCCCAAGCGCTATCAAGGTCGCATAACGCTCGATCTTCATGATTGAACTCCTATTTATAGCCTGTGGCCTCACGCATAGCCTCAGTCATATTATCCTTTTGAGTTACTGATCCATGCGTTGCTGTGGAGACTTCTTTCAATTGGGTGAGATCCGCGTCACTGCCAAACGCCACCGAAATGACAGGGACCCCTAGCGAAGCGATTGATTGAATGATTTGATTGGCATTGTTACCCTGCTCACTCTGTCCATCTGTCATGACTATGATGAGTCGTTTGCGGTTTTCATTCGGCTGCTGGTTGAAAAGTTCAACGGCCTTTTGTAAACAGACATACATGTTTGTGCCACCATCTGGCCCGCGTGACTGGATATTGTTATATAATCCGCGCATCTTTTGCGGATCATTTCCCTCTACAGTCCATGAGCCATCTGGTCCTGCGGCAATAGTGTTATTGAAAATCATGACAGAGGTAAGATCTTGTGGATGCGTTTGTAGCAGGTACTCACGCGCCTTCGTCTGATCAAAGAGTAGTTCCGAAGATTCTTTCAACTGATCCCACCCACCGTTACCATCCATTGAACCTGAACCATCAAGGCAATACACGGTATGCACAGGGCGACGATATGATGTTTGGTAGTTATCTAATGCCTGGTTAATCACATCTGGAGCAGGATAGGTAATTGCTTGTTGGTGTAGAGTGGCTTTAATCCCCCAATCAGGATTAAATGTCGCTGAATCAGCATTCGTGAGTGATAGACCACCACCACCAGCCGGTCTCCGTCCGAGCTGAAGCAATTTATGCTGAACATCAGCCGACAAGAGATATTGCTGTAATTGGCGGAATGTCTGTTCCTTGGCACTATTCGCGCTCCCACCATGTGGAAGAAATCCCATAGGAGCATCCGCGATAGCCAGGGACTCTTTTGGGTAGACAACATACAGAGGTTCCTGCCCCTTAGAAACGAGCTGCTTGTTGTTCTCGATAGCCAACGCTTCATAAGTGAACAATGTCCGGCATTTCTCTTTATTGGCAATACAATTGTTCATAAGAGTACCAGTAGATGGAGGTGTCTGATCCATCGACCTGATAAACTTGGTGATTCCCTCCTGAACAGGCTGTGATTCTAACTGCTGCTTTGAGAGCGGTACACCTGCTTTGTTACCCGCGAAGTAATTGAGAAAGCCGAAAAAGACGGTCGCACCACTATTTGACTGTGAAGGATTGGTCAGCCAGGCAGTCGTTTTATGTGACTCAACGGCTGAGAGGATTTCGGAAACGGAAATATCATCACGCCCCACGAAACCTAACTTCTGCATCTCCGATTTCCAGCCAGCGTAAACTAGTGGGGTGATGAACATGGGTTGGACATCTTTGAGGACGTTTTTTTCATCGCCTATCTGCTCAAATACAGAACTTGCGAACCAGAAAACATCATACGCTCCCCCTCCTTGTTTGAGCAAGAATGACTGATCAACGCTACCTTTCAGCACAAAGTTACAGGTAAAGCCTTTCGACTTGCACCATGGAGTAACAATCTGTTCAAGAATTGTTTGTTGTTCGCTACCAGCAATGATATTCAATACTTTTGCATCATCTGTATACTGAAGCTCTTGCTTGTTTCCATTCTCAGGTCCTCCACACCCGGCAAGTAACATACTCACCAGCAGCAAGCTTGTGAAGAACAGAAAGAGCTTTTTCGGCATGATTCCTCCTGATATACGAAATCAGACTATCTTCATCTTGTGATTACCAGAGTCCTGATATGAAGGAGAGCCAGAAGACTATCGAGCTCTGCTACTACCCAACAAAGTAGACGTAATGGGCAGGAAAAAACAAAACATCATTTTCAACCTTGTGAAGCGACTTTATCTTGTTGTTGTACGATTTCCCTCTTGATTATCTCATCTCGTAGATGCGGATAAGAAGCAGACTTCCACATATTCAAACCATCACAAGAATGACAATACAAGAGCACAGAGGGCTATGAAATCTGCGCGAGATATGCTAGACTAGACAAAAGTTCTATTATTATCAGGACAACTTCTGTAATTGGGGAAATGCTATGCAGACGCCGTGGGGAGAATCAATAACGAATCAGCAGCTCGAAGAAGGTGTGTTCTGGGTCACAACAAATGAAGCTGGAGGTATCCTCGTTGAGAGCCAACATGCCCAGGTGCTGCTCAGCGCTAAAGCCTGCAGCATCGGTCGACCCTGGTGTGATTTTCTGGCATTTGAGCAAGACCATGCTATGCTTGTCGTATTTTATGAACAACCACATCTTTATCCCTGGGTCGAAGAAGAATTGAGCGCAAAACTCGCAGAGGATTGCTTACGCCTCGATTTCCCCAACTATTTTCGAACCCACGAGAAAATGGAACTCTGTCTAATGAAGTAACGGTATTGCTTCCCATTGAATGGCGCTTTTAAACCTATCGAAGGATTCTCTGGCACGCAGATAGCATTCTTCTGAGGAAAGCGTCATGCTTCCTACCTGGACTTGGGGATTGAGAATGGCAAGGAGATTTGTTTTGGGGCAATCATGGTCCGGTGATTGCACCGCATAGCCGCTCTTTAGCGCCCAATCAAGATAGAAAATACAGTTGATCAAAGCCAGAAGAGCACCATGAAAGTCCGACGGACAGAAACGATATTGGCAACCATCATTCAGGTTATAGATGATAAGATCTAGTTCCTGATGTAAAGGCATATGTATGTCTGCTAGCATACCTTTCTGACGACTTATGTAGTCACGTACATCCCAACGGGTTTGAAAAGCTATCCAATACACCATTAATTGCATAGCATGAAACTCGCTAGGCTGCGATTTTTCAGAAAGATCTTCGCCTTTCTCATGCTCCTCTACGAGGTTCGCGAAGAGACCAGGCAAGGGATCGCTCTTTTTCTTGCGCATACCCAGCCCCTTCTTAAATTCAATGATCGCAGGCACTCTATATATTTGTCCGGCATGCTCTCTCTTACACAAACGTATCTGATCAAATTCCCCCACCAGACCAACATATCCCCCCAATCAGCATGCCCCTCAAAGGTCTGGCTAGTTGAAAGCAACTTGCATTTGAAGCGCTCCGAAGCCGCTAGAATGCTCGAACCAGTGCTAGCAAGCTCACGTTGATAACGCAATAACGGCTGAATGACAGATGCAGAGAACCGACTCTCACGCATACTAAGTTCCTCAAAGAACATCGCAAGCCGCAACTTCCCCGTTTCTTGTAAAGCTGCGAGCGCATCATTGTAGAGAAAATTGCTGAGTACAGTTGGATGAGAGAGTAGCATGGACCGTTGTTCAGCTAAAAGAGGCCCCTGAGGATCATGGAGAAGGTTAATAAGTGTATGAAGAAGCGTACCAACAAGGCGAGGATCAGGCTCGCCGCCACTAAAAAGTGACTGCTGGCGAACATTAGTATAGTGTTTAGGTTCCTTCGGACGCCTCTTCCGTCGCTGTTCAAGCGAACAGCTGGGGCACTCCAGATATGAGGCAAGGGCTGAATAACTTACGGGATTGAGCACAAAGGGATTGCTAATATGCTGTATTTTGAACAGATCCGCATAATTGAGATTCACATAATACGGAATAGGATGTGTAGTAGCCTGAGAAGCAGCAATTACACGTAGTGTGTTAATAGAGTGCATCATCTCTCGTCCTGATAGAATAGAGAAGAATGGTCCTTCATGGCACTACAATGTATTTTTATACCTATATATTCTATACCTTTATTTCTTCAATTTGTCAACCATCTCAAATAGATAGTGCAAAATCGGTTTCTATGACTAAAAAGATTAAAAGTGTTACCTGCTCGTATGGTTCTCGATCCATTTTGGGAATACAAATCTTTTAAAGAAGTGTAAAAAAGGTGGCATCAACTTGTAAGGGAACGGCGTTTACCGACAATTGGCTGCTCATTGCCATGCTTAGCACAACCGCTTCACCATCGTAGAGCAACGATGCGATAAAGAGCTAGTGAGAGTTAGTTCCCATATCGCTCCTTCTCAAAAACACGAGGGCTTCTTCAGGATACATCTCTCGGAATTGATCAAAATCTCTATCGATCCATGAGACATCATCACGATACACTATGAACTGCTTGGCAATAAGCGCTAATGAAAGGCGTCGATCCTGCTCTGAAAAATGAGAAAAATTATTTAGCAGGGCGAGAAACACTTCAACAACCTTTATCTCAGCACACTCGGCAATGGCTTTCACTTCCCAATACGACGGCTCGAAAAATTGAGCTTTCTTTTACACATGTAACGCTTCAATGCGTAACTCAATATGGACTCTATTTCCGACAAGAGGTAAACCATCTCCTACGAGTTGATTGAAACGCATCTGAAACGCTCTTCTATCAAGAATGCCTCTAGCCGTTAATCCGATTCGGATACTCTCTGTGAGGGGATCACGAACCGAACCAGTAAATTCGGTCTGCAATTCTATGGTACCAGTAATGCCATGTAACGTGAGATTTCCTGTCACAATACTGCTTTTTGGCCCAATCGGTCGTACGCTGGTACTTTCAAAGGTGATGGTTGGATACTTAACGACCTCGAAGAAATCAGCCGAGCGGAGGTGGGCATCTCTTTGAGTAACACCTGTATCAATACTGGCTGCTTGAATGCGAGCCTTTACCCAGGAATTTTCTGGATGTTGTGTATCGAGATGAATGGTACCATGCACATCCTTAAAGCGTCCTTTGACAATGTTAATAGTGAGATGGGTCACCGAAAACTCGACAAGAGTATGATGGGGATCAATTTCCCAAGGCATATTGCTCTTCCTTATTGTGCAGGATAGAGAGAATAGTCTATCCACATTAGTAGACAGTCTCTCAAGTCGATGGGGTTGACAAGCCTCTTCCAGAGCTCAAACATAAATACGTTTTTCTAGATAAGTGAGCGCAGTACAAGATTTTCGCCAATAGACGCCAATGGCACATCGTTCCACATGAAATGAAAAATATATGAAACGAGTGCCATTGACATATGACATATCAATATAATGGCAGACCCGGTAAGGTCAACCTATTTTCTCACCCACGAGCTTCACGTGCTTGTCGCATAATTTCACGTAATTGATCGAGGTGGTCCGCATCGTGAAAAAGACCAAGGAGGAAGCGGCCAACGGCGTTAAGTTCACCGATTTGTGGGAAAGGTGAATAGGTGTTCTCCAGGTGAGGCTCGTCAGGCCATGCATCGAGCAAGGCGAGACGCATTCGACGACTCTCCTTAAGGCGCTGACGCACCTGGGCAATGCTGGTCACACTCTCCCATGGGACCTCATAACGTGAGCGACCTTCAACAGGGAGTCCACGAGCCAGTTCGAGCGCGAGGGCAGCAGACTCTTCAGAGGAGGCGGTAGCGTGAACCACCACATGGCCCAATGTCCATGCCAGGTTAGCGTCTTCAGGCTTCCCGAAAGTATCATCCGCGTTGGGGTCTTGTGGCACAAATGTCACGTCTACGTCAACAGCATCACCGACGATTTCCTGCATGACATCAATCATTTCATTGGTAGACTGATACAGATCGGCTTTGGTCAGACCTTTTGCCATATCTGCAAAGCTCAGAGAACCACTTTTGACGGCACTAAAATCGAGCATAGAGGAACCTCTTCATACATAACTGTGTAATGAGAAATAAAAAAATATTCACAAGCCTTGTGCTGTTTGCGCAAGCAAGCTGAGAATGTTCCTCTCTACAAAACATCTGATCAATGCGGTCTATTCCATCTTCATCCAGGAGTCCCGCTGCGTGTCCCCTCCGGCATGTATTATCAACGAACTCTTATGCTCTGTAGAAAAGAAAGAGGATATCAAGAGTGGAAATCAATTTCAAAGAATGGATAATCGGGCTGAGGGCAAGGGTCACCAGTGTAACCAAGCCGCTGATAGAAACCAAGAGATGACTGATTGGCTTGCCATTCGAGATAACGTACTCCTGCCTGCTGTGCCCACGCCTTACAGGAGCTGAAAAGCACCGCGCCAACCCCTTGCTTCTGGTACTCAGGAAGGACAAATAGGTCGTGAAGACGAGCAGATTGAAAGCCAGCCCTTAAATGAGCGCCATAGTTTTGTACCCATCCATAGCCAACAAGATGGTCATCAACGAAAGCAACGGGAAGATGATGGTCAGAACGACGGCAATATTCTTCAAATCGTCTCTTTACCTCTTTTTCAGAATCACTATTCCTCATTAACAGCGGCAAAATATTTTGCCAATCTTCAGGTTGTGCATGACGCACATCTAACTTACTCACCATCTTTTCCTCACATTTACAAAACATATTTCAGCCTGAGATGCCTATCCTATCAGAAACTTTTCACAGATACTATTGCGCAATGAAGTCTTATTCATGTGCAAACAGAAAGACAGTAAGCCCACAAAGTATTACTGATGGCAAGATCAAAACTGATTGTGCTCGCAACGCACCCAAAGCAAAGGGTCAATTCTATGGGCCAAACAATAAATGCACAGATTAAGATTTCATTGATTATAAAGAGATGACATCGTGAAGTATATACTGTTACTAGTAAATAGATAGAAGAGCCATTTGGGGGGGATTGTATATGGCAACTCGCGCTAGTAATAGGATTCCAACAAGAATACGAGAAAGGGATTTCAGCGAAACCTACATTGGTAGCTGGCTCACAACCACCGATCACAAAAAGATCGGCATTATGTACATGGTCACAGCCTTCTTCTTCTTCCTGATTGGTGGTCTAGAGGCCCTCCTCCTTCGGACCCAACTGGCAATTCCAAATGGCAAGGTGCTCAACCCTGAAGAATATAACCAGCTTTTCACCATGCATGGCACGACAATGATCTTCTTGTTCATCATGCCAATACTCTCAGGATTTGGCAACTATATTGTCCCCTTGATGCTTGGAGCACGTGATATGGCATTCCCACGCATGAATGCCTTTGCCTTCTGGATTTTCCTATTTGGGGGTCTCTTCTTACAGTCAAGCTTCATCTTTAACACCGCTCCAAATGGCGGCTGGTTTATGTATGCTCCTTTAAGTCTGACAGCCGCTGCCTGCGGAGTCCATGCCTATCAGTGCACACCTGGAATGAACGCGGATTTCTGGATTCTAGGAATCACCATGCTAGGCATCTCTTCAATCTCGGGATCACTGAACTTTGTGGTGACCATTTTGAAGTTACGCGCTCCTGGCATGAGCATTAACCGAATACCGCTCTTTACATGGATGATCCTGGTCATGGCATTCTTGATATTATTCGCCATGCCAAGTTTAACGGCTGCAAGCTTGATGTTGCTATTCGATCGCCATCTCGGGACACACTTCTATCAGTTTGCCTATGGTGGTGACCCGCTTTTGTGGCAGCATCTTTTCTGGTCCTTTGGTCATCCAGAGGTATACATTCTCATTCTACCTGCCTTTGGTATTGCCTCTGAAATCTTGCCGGTCTTCTCACATAAACCCATTTTTGGCTATACCTTTATCGCCTGGTCTGGCGTAGCAATTGGTTTTTTGAGCTTCACCGTCTGGGCACATCACATGTTCGCCGTTGGCTTACCACCTATCGCCCAGGCTTTCTTTGCGACCAGCACGGTTCTCATTGCAATACCAACCGCAGTGAAAATCTTCAACTGGCTAGGAACAATCTACAAGGGAAATTTGAGCTTTAAGCCTCCTATGGTCTTCGCACTCGGTTTTATCGCGATGTTCCTCATTGGGGGTCTGAATGGCGCGGCACTGGCTGTTGTGCCATTTGACTATCAAGCCACAGACAGCTACTTTGTGGTCTCACATATTCACTATGTACTCTTTGGAGGAAGTGTCCTGGCAATCTTCGCGGGTATTTTCTACTGGTTCCCCAAGATGACAGGTAAACTCATGAATGAAAAGCTCGCCCATATACAATTCTGGTTGATGATGATTGGTATGAACCTGGCATTCTTCCCAATGCATATTCTGGGATTACTGGGCATGCCACGCCGTATCTATACCTATCCAGCCTATTTTGGATGGAATGAATTGAACCTGATGTCAAGCATCGGTGCCTTCTTGCTTGGTATTGCTGTCATGATGTTCGTCTTCAACTTCATCTTAAGCATGAAATCAGGCCAGAAGGCAGGAGATGATCCCTGGGATGGCTTTACCCTGGAATGGGACACTACATCTCCCCCTAAACCATATAACTTCCTTCGCCTCCCTATCGTCCGCAGTCGCCGCCCATTCTATGACAAGAAGAATCCCGAAATCGCGGATTGGAAATCGGTCATTCACTAGAAATTGACGATTTCTATCTTGTATTGCATGGGCTTCCTCATTCATTGATGAGTCACGCTATTCATCGTTTCTTTCCTGATTTAAAAGTCGAGCAGAACAAACTTTTGGTAAGTAAGATGAGATTCATTATGGGCTCATTTCTATATGGAGGGAGACATGACACCTATGTGATTTGTTTGGAAGAGGCCACAGATGGTGAATGGAAGCGTTAAGGAATGGAGTATGCTATACTCCATTCCTTAAGCAGGCGTGGAATAACCTTTTCCTGTTGATAAAATGCAGCCAAATTCAAGGCGAATTGAGTTGCCTCAACCTCAATAAAGTTTTGTGCCATCTCCAATGCTTGACGAAAATCCACATCAACCCAGATTACGCTGTGAGCGGCTTGAGCCTCTCAGAGCTTCACCTGGATTCGATTCGCCCCAGTGGATGTGGACTCTCCATTAAAGCCCGACACGCTGTGAACCAGGCGGTATCTTCAGGGTAGAGCGCGGTACGCAAGTACGCCCAGGTAAGCTGCTGGACAGCGGACAGTCGCTCAGGGTCCTCGTCTGTCGTTTCCGTGACGTTGTATCCAGGGATACCACCAAGTGAGTGTTCTGCTCCAAACAAAGTAAGTAGGCTCTTGCCGCCTGGGCTCATGAAGTACGGGTCAGTAAACCAGTCTGGCCCTCGAACGGACAAGGCGGACTGGTCTCGATCGCCCGCAATCACAAGGGTTGGTGTGGTCATGCCCGCGAAGCTCGGGTTCATAAATGGGAAATGCTCGGATGCAAATGGAGTTAAGTCCGCTCCACCCTGGCCAGGCGCGGCAAGCAACAGCCCTGCCTTGATCCGTGAATCTGCCATGTTCTCTCCAGTTCCACCCTCGGTATCGAGGACTCGTGCTCCCAGCAACATGCTTGCCGTCTGGGCACCCCAGGAGTGGCCGGCTACGGCGATGCGATCTCGATCGAGTCGCCCACTGAGGCCAGGAACGGAAGTTTCAAGGAGATCAAGATTGTCGAGGATGCGCTTCATATCCTCAACCCGGAAACGCCAGATTAATGGTGTACGGGGATCGTCAGGAGGGGGGTTCAGCGTCCTCGAATCGAGATGAGTGGGTTGCATGACCACGAAGCCGTGGGCAGTCCAGAAGTCGACTAACGGGCCGTAACCATTTAACGACGAGCCAAAGCCATGCGAGAAAACAATGATAGGCAATTCGCGCCCAATCACGGGCGCTGACACTTGCACTTTCAGATCCTCACCACGGCCCGGGGCTGATAGCACTACTGGCTTCACCGAAACAACAGGGGTAGGCACACTAATTTCCATGCTCGGCATTGCCATGTCTGATTCATTCATAGAAAGATCTTCCTTCCAGCTATTTCGTGTATGGTATAATTTCTAATCGGAGCTGTGCTCCGATTAGAAATTATACGGAACATTGATCCGTTTTGTCAAATTATTTGTTTGAGAGAGAATGAAGAGATGACTACCAACGACGAAGGGGCGGGGCAACCTGCCCAGCAGAAACCAGTCCGGCAGAAGCGTGCCGATGCGCAACGCAACCAGCAGGCTTTGCTCGCAGCAGCCGCTACTGTGTTCGTCGCGTCCGGTGTAGAAGCGCCAGTACGTGAAATTGCTGCTGCGGCTGGTGTTGGGATGGGAACGATTTACCGTCACTTCCCAACGCGAGCTGATCTCGTGGTTGCCGTATATCGCCATCAGGTTGAGGCCTGTGCCGAAGCGGGTCCGGTCCTGCTGGCGAAAGGTGGCTCGCCTCACGCCGCACTCAGTCAGTGGGTCAACCTTTTCGTTGATTTCCTGGTCACAAAGCATGGGCTCGCCGCGGTTCTGCGATCCGACAGCGCAGGTTTCGAAGCGCTGCATACCTACTTTCTTGACCGCCTTGTGCCCGTTTGCGCTCAGTTGCTTAATGCCGCCGCTGAAGCCGGCGAGACCAGCACCGATATTGATGCCTATGAACTAATGCGTGGCATTGGAAACCTTTGCATTGGCACCGACAACGACCCACGCTACGATGCCCGCCATATGGTTAAACTGCTCATCGCAGGCCTCCTCCAATCGCGCTTAACCTGATACAGCAGATCCATAGAAGAGGCACCTGTAAATACCTCGCCAAAACAATGGAGAATATCAAAGAAAGGAAGCAATGCACCATGCGCGAACAACCAGAAATTTCAGCGGAACTCCTACGAAGCTGCTTACAGGAGCACTACCATCTGATCCCTGCTACACTAGATTTTCTTCCTCTGGGTCTGGATTATCGGGCCGGTGTCTACCAAATAATAAGCCAGGAGGGAGATGCTTATTTGCTCAAGGTGCGGTCAGGAATACTTTATGAGCCAGGATGCCTTGTGCCAGCCTACCTCAGTGAGCAAGGCATTGCAGCAGTCGTCGCCCCTCTTCCCACCAAAGACCATGCGTTGTGGGCAAAAATCGAGGATTTGACTGTCATCGTGTACCCTTTTATTAAAGGCGAGACAACCTGGCGAGGTATGACAGATACACAGTGGGAGGAGACGGGATCTATCTTCAAACAAATTCACGAGGTTGTTCCACTATCTGCAGGCTTTGAATCATTACGCAAGGAAACATTTGACCCAACTGGCTATATCCAGTGGATACAGATGTTTGAGACCCAACATCTACATACATCTGGTGGAGAAAGTTCCTCACAGCAAGCTCTTCGCTCCTCCTGGATTAAGAACCAGGAAGTCATTCATGCGGTAATGAGCTCTCTAGAAAAGCTCGCAGAAATGCTTCAAAAGCGCAATCTTCCCTTTGTTATCTGCCATGCGGATCTTCATCCCGCCAATCTGCTTCGTGCTCCATCTGAACGGGTATTTGTGATCGACTGGGATGAAGTAATGCTGGCCCCCAAGGAGCGCGACTTCCTCTTTATTAAGGAATCGCCAGACGCTAGTGAGACATTGCCCGGAACTCCAGCCTTTTTTCACGGTTATGGACAAGTGGAGATCGACTGGATCGCGCTCACCTACTATCGCTACGAGCGCGTGATTCAAGATGTGATCGCCTGTGCTGAGAATGTGTGTCTGAGGGATGATCTGGGAGAGGGTGATAAGGAGAGTGAAGCTCAGCTATTCCAGGATGTATTGGCGGAGGGCGGCGAGATTGATGCTGCCATTCATGTCTCGGCTCATCTTTCCCCTAATCCTACTGTTCCTATCAGGAGGAACGCTGAGTGAGAGATCATTCTTCGACCAGTTGTGCTTTAAAACCTCGACTGTAAAAGGCTTATCCGCAGTTTATGGATTAGAAGATTGCATATACATATTTCAGGAGAGATATCGTGACTGCACTACAACCATGTCGCGTCTGTGGCTCCCAGATTTCTTCGCAGAGCGAAATGTATTGGGAAGATACTCTTTGGTATTTTCCTCTTCGTCGTAGACATTCTCTTGCTAATCCCTTTTGACGGCGCGTTGCGCACGCCCGTTATCTGGCTACCTGCTCTCATCGCTCTCATCTATACCGCCATTGCACTGCATTCCGCTTTCCATAAACAAGGCGAAGCCAACACTCGCGCATAGTCGCTCGCTCAATCGTCAAGTTCTAACGATGCAGCGCAAGAGGATACTAAAATTGCAGGCATCCTGAATGGTTAGGATGCCTGCTTATCTCAAGGCTCTACAAAAGCGTGAAAAGCCTCTGGTGCCGAATAAGGTGAAGTCTGATTATATTTTAATCATCCTGCCGATCCGCCCCACGTCCACGGCTGAAGGCGCGTGCCATAGCGCGTTTGGCGGGGGGAATATGATTAATAGCGCGCAGCATCGTGCGCTGGGTTGCCATAATAGCTGGTCCGATCACCGGCTTATGAATGGGCGCATTGGCGTCCATCTGAGCAAGCGATTGTTTGACAGCCTCCGCACCGTATTTCTGCATTTTCTCCTCATAGCCGTGGATGGCGGTCAGCAAATCCAGCTTGCCATTGTGCACAGCTACAAGCTGCTTGCAGAGCAGTTGAGCATCACGTAGAGCAGTGTTTGCGCCAGCTCCCCGGCCTGGAGTCATTGTGTGGATGGCATCGCCCAGCAATGTAATATTCGTGGTCGCCCAGGGCTCGATAGGCAGCGATGTGCGAATGTTCACCGGCAGTGCCGTCGAGGGATCTGAACGCGCGATCAGGGTGCGCAAATTAGGGTGCCAGGAGCTGGTCATTTCCTGGGTCACTGCCACCAGTTCTTCTCCGCGCAGGCTCATGGGATTGCGCGGAAATTTATGGCGAGGAGCCCACAAGCCCCAACCGATATAGTCGCTCTCATTGTCGTATAACATGCCCGGCCAGTGAGCCAGCACCTCAGCCTCATTCACGCCAATCCCTGGCTTGAGCTGGCCATCGTGTCGCCAGGGAAACTCCACCATATGTAGAATGAACCCAAGACCTCCAGACGCGAAGATCATACTCATGCCCTTGAACACCTTCTCCGAAACCAGCGCCACATTTTCCGGTGTCATCGGCACCTTGGCCCCTGCGGAAAGCAGACCTGTCTCCACGAGCGTAGCATGAGGTAGATATTGCCGACGCACCCGCGAACTTGCCCCATCCGCCGCCACCAGGACCGTACCTGTCGCGCTGGAACCATCTTCAAAAAAGGCAGTCACCGTACCATCTTCATGCTGCTCATAACGCGTAAATGTCTTATCAAAGTGAACAACACTCTCTTCAAGCCCACTCAAAAGAACCTGACGCATCGTCATGCGGCTGACTGTATGCTCCCGTTTCGCTGGATCAGGATCGTCCGCCATCAGTGTGCTCTCCATGATCATCAACTCTTGCATCTGCTCGGTGAGCAAATTTAAGTAGAGTGGAGGCCGCGCACAGGTGGCAAGGAAGGTTTCAAACAGCTCAGGTGGCAGATTGGCCCGCAAGCCCCGAATACCATCGGGACCAATGCCAACGCGGAAGCCCTGCAAGGGATTGATGCGCGTACGATCACGTTCATACACCGCCACACTAATACCAGCTTGTTTCAGCCCTTGTGCCAGGCACAACCCGCCGGTACCGGCCCCGATAATGATAATATGCAATGGTTGGGTAGACATCGAATTACTCCTTCTGCTACACTAATTTTAGTAGCCAAACATCACATCGAATAAAAATGACAGCCACTTGATATTACAATAACTAAAATAGTTACGCAGGAGGAAGCAAAAATGTTGCAGAGAAATCAGAAAGGAGAGGACAACTTGGAGGGAGAGAGGCAGACGCAGGCGCAAACAGAAGAAAGTGTGCAGGCCAAACAGCAGCATGATCGCGCCGAATTGTTGAGAGAGCTAATCAGTGAGATGCAGCGCAGCACCGATGTCTCAACCTTTTTTCTTCACTTCGTGGCGGCCCAAACAGGTATTCATGTCACCGATATGAAAGTGCTGAGCCTGATCGAGCGCCTGGGTCCGCTTAACGCAAGCCGCATCGCCGATCTCAGCGGGCTGACAACGGGGGCAATCACCTTTGTGCTCGATCGCCTGGAAAAGCTCGGTTATGCTCGTCGCGTGCGCTCGGCGAAAGATCGCCGAGTTGTGCTCATGGAAATTAATTCTGAAGCACTCGAAGATAAAATCGGCAAATATTTTATGCGCATGGCCGAGGTTACGACCGAGGCCGCGACTCAGCTAACTGATGAGCAGCTGTCTCTAATTGTCCATTTTACGCAGAAGCTGAATACACTGGCTGAAGAGGTGTTGCAAGGAATGAAAAACGATAGCAAGTAGCATCGAGACTTCCTCCCGTTCGGGCCAAGCAACAATCGGTGATCGCACAAAGCGTAGAAGGAATACACATGCGACTGCTTCTGGTAGTAGAGCCGAATCGCTTATCCAATGGATAAGTTTTTGATATAAGAAACCTGACATTGTTTAGCGTAGCCAGCCGCGTCTTATGAGAAAGTTGAGTATCGGATCAACAGTCAAGAGATAGGCATTAAACAGCAAGAGCACACAACAAAGTACGAAGGAAAACGGAAAGAACGCGGGTATATATCTGCATATATCCAAGAGAATACCTGTAGCAAAAAATACAAGAAATATGATCCGGCCGTAGCTTTTCCCTAGCCTACGGCGTACATATCTTTTGAACTGATAGAGTCGGCTTTTGGCCTTTAATGCGAGCTGAAGATTTTTGCGATCCCCTGGGGCATCAGGCTTTTGCATTAAAGCTATTCGGAAATGCTCAATATGAACTCCCAGCATTGCTATAGGTTGCGTAGTTCTTTGCAGTCTGAAGCCATTCCAGGGTTGAAGGTTTAACCTTTTGCAACGCGACAACGATGTCTTCTGTCCGAATGGGGCGGACTTTGCCTGTTTTCATAGCGCTCACAATCGCGCTGTCTGCGGCGGCATCACAGATCGCCTTAATATCCGCGCCAGAATATTTTTGCATGTTCCTGGCTAGTTTGACATAATCGATGGCTTCAACTGGCCTGCCTTTCATATGCAGTTGTAATATTTCCGCGCGGGCCTGTAGATCGGGAGGAGGGACAAAAAGCACGCGATCAAATCTGCCAGGACGGCGCAACGATGAATCTACGAACCAGGGGCTATTTGTTGCCCCTAATACCAATATCTCGCTATTGTCGGACGCGATGCCATCGAGTTCATTTCGGAACATCTCTGACAACCTTACACCTGTTAAAAGAACGGGAAGTGGCAAATATTCTCAATATCCCTTACGAGACGGTGACACAAGTTGCGCTCATTCCAACGGCGTACACATTAGGAGACGAGTTCAAACCAGCGACGCGCAAACCAGTGGAACAGATACTTCATGTCGACTCCTGGCAGGAACGCGAAAACACAAACAGGAAGAACAGGGACAAACGGTGATCTCCACCGGCCCCTATCACTATGTGCGTCATCCGCTCTATGCCGGTGGCTCCTCCTCTTTCTCGGAACGCCTCTACTGCTTGGATCGTGGTATGGCTTACTGTTCGCTCTGGTCATGATCACGGGGATGACGGTACGAGCAGTCCTGGAGGAACGCGTATTGCGAGAGGAATTGCCAGGATATAATGACTATATGACACATGCCAAAGATCGCTTCATCCCATATATCTGGTAAGCTGGCGCGGATCATGTTTGGAAGGAGGAGGGAATGCCAGCACCTTCCAAACATGAGGCTCCATAAGGGATCGAGATTAGCAATTACTCGCACCAGTGGCATCAGCAGCTAGCAAATGAGCCTTCAAACAATCAAAGAATTGACTGGTAAGCTTCTCTGCAGTGCTGCTCATAAGGCGTGCCCCCACGCTGGCAAGCGTGCCACGCACCACAACATGGGCGTTCCAATCCATACGCGTCTGCTCTGCCTCTTCCGCAACGAGACGCATACTACCTTCCAATTCAACGGCACTTCCTGGAGCATTCCCACGCCCCTTGATGACCATATGATCTGGCTCATGCATCTCTGGACGGGTGATATCAAGTGTAAATTTTGCCTTCACAGGCCCCACGCCCGCCGCAATCACAGCTTTCCAGTGCTCAGTTTCCAATTCTTCCAAACTCTGAAAACCAGGGGCGCATAATGCCACTTTATGTACATCCAGTAGATAGGCCCACGCGCGTTCAATAGATACCGCAATCGTCTGAGAACCCGAAAATTCCATCGTCTGCTCACCTTTCGCTTTGTACGAGATACGCTTCTGGATTCGCTTCAAACAGGCGTTTGCAGGCCGGACAGCATAAATAGACCTCACGACCATTATAGGTGCTGTGATGGCGGGCATCAGCTACTGTTACCATCATGCCACACACAGGATCAAGAGCCGTATCCTGTATCGCAGAAGCGAGAGCGTCTTGCCCTTCAGTGGCGCGATCCTCCTCCAGCAGACGTAATTGCCTACGAACCTGCACTAGTTCGGCCAGGATACTCGCTGCGATTTCTTCAGGGGTTTTCGCCCCAATATCAAGGCCAGCCGGGGCTTGTAAGCGCGAGATATGACGTTCTTCCAAGCCTGATGTGCGTAAATAGGCGCGGCAAGTATCTGCCCGGCGGCGACTTGCAACCATTCCTACGTATGCAGCCGGGCTTTGCAATGCCTGTGTGAGCACATCCTCATCATATTGGCCGTGCGTCGCTACAACAATGAGTGTTCGTTGATCAATGGGAACCTGACGAATATCAGCATGATCCAGATGCGTGATCGCAAAGTCAAGTACTGGCGCAAGTTGCTGTAACGCCGTCACAACAGGCGAGTCGCCTACAAGGAGAAGCTGAGGCTGAGGAAAATGCGGCTCCATATAAATCTCCAATGTGCCACCACTGGTACACGTCATGGGAAAGACGTGCGCTTCACGATGGACGCCAGCGATATCTGGCGAACCAAGGCGTAATAGATACGGTTCACCTTCCTCGCGCAGTGTACGCACAGCCTCTCGCACCACCACAGGTTGGGCGCAACTTCCTCCAATCCACCCCGTAATGTGCCCATCAACCTCAATAATAGCTCTGGCTCCTGGTTTCGCTGACGTTGGACGTTCACACCACACGACGGTCGCAATGACGAAAGGTGTTTTTGCTTGCTCCAACTGGTGTGCGAGTTCCAGGAGCGTATGCGTAGAAGACATACCGACCTCCGACAGAAAAAGAGAGGGCGACGAGGCTTTCTGCTGATGCGTAGTCGCGCCGCCCAGAAGTACCGAGAAACGATCAGTCTGAGGTCAATCCCTTTTCTTCGAGAACCTTCCATACCTTCCAGGGCGTCAGTGGCATATCGATATGGCGTACGCCAACATGTGCCAATGCATCCACGACAGCGTTCACAATCGCCTGAGGCGCTCCTACTGTCGGCGATTCGCCAACCCCTTTCGCTCCAATGGGATGATGGGGGGAAGGAGTGATGGTCCGGTCCGTCTCCCAGAGAGGGGTCTCCATTGCGGTTGGTATGAGATAATCCTGGAAATTTCCAGCCAGGATATTACCATCCGCATCGTAGGCCAGTTCCTCATACATGGCAGGCGCCAACCCTTGTGTTAGCCCACCGTGGACTTGTCCCTCAACTACCATCGGATTGATAACTGTCCCGCAGTCATCAACTGCCATAAAGCGACGGATATGGACCATACCAGTGCCACAGTCGATATCTACCACACAGATATAGGCCCCGAAGGGGTAGGTAAGGTTGGGCGGATCATAATAGTTGACCGCCTCCAATCCCGGTTCCAGAAATGGTGGGCAATTGGTATAGGCAGCAAAGGCTAACTCTTGAATAGTCTTCCCCTTGGCTGGTGCGCCTTTAACAAAGAACCGCCCAAGCTCCCATTCTAAATCTTCCTCACCTACTTCTAAGAGATAGGCCGCAATCTTTTTGGCTTTCTCACGTACTTTGCGAGCAGCTAAGGCCGTTGCGGCGCCAGCGACTGGCGTACTACGACTGGCATAGGTTCCCAGTCCATAAGGCGCAGTATCGGTATCGCCATGCTCTACATCAACATCATCTGGCGAGAGCCCTAACTCCGCCGCAATAATCTGGGCAAAGGTTGTCTCATGTCCCTGCCCTTGCGTTTGCACGCCAATCCGTGCGAGCACTTTTCCTGTTGGATGGACCCGCACTTCGCAGCTATCAAACATCTGAATACCCGCGATATCAAAGTGCTTTCCTGGCCCAGCCCCAACAATTTCAGTAAATGTTGAGATCCCAATGCCCATCAGTTCGCCGCGCGCCCGCTTCTCTGCCTGCTCCTGACGCAGCGCTTCATAATCGACATTTTTCATCGCCAGGCGTAACGCGCCCTCATAATTGCCACTATCAAAGGTCCAGTTTAATGCCGAGCGATAGGGAAACGCCTCTGGCTTGATAAAATTTTGCAGACGTAACTGCGCCGGATCTTTCCCTAAATCATGCGCCAGAGTATCCATCATACGCTCAATCAGGTACGATGCTTCCGTGACGCGAAATGAGCAACGATAGGCAATACCTCCTGGCGCTTTATTGGTATGCACTGCATCAACATCTACAAAGGCATGCTTAAAGTCATAAGAGCCTGTGCAGATGTGGAATAGGCCCGCCGGAAATTTTGTTGGCTGTGCTGCGGCATCAAAGGCTCCATGATCGGCCAGGGTATGGACACGTAGCGCATTGACCATGCCATCTTTATCCGCTGCGATCTCCGCATGAATATGGTAATCGCGAGCAAAGCCAGTACTCCCTATATTTTCAGAGCGATCCTCGATCCATTTCACTGGCTTACCTGTCGTCACCGAGGCAGCAACAGCGCAGACGTAACCTGGATAAATGGGAACTTTGTTGCCAAACCCGCCTCCAACATCTGGAGAGATAACACGGATACGATGCTCTGGTAGCCCAGCCACCAGCGCAAAGAGCGTGCGATGGGCATGCGGAGCCTGTGAGGTAAGCCAGACAGTGAGTTTTCCTGTTGCCTTACGATAGTCGGCAACACAGCCACAGGTCTCAATTGGCGCAGGATGGATACGCGGAACATAGAGGTCTTGCCTGATCACCACCCCATTGCTCTCAGCTTCAGCAAAGGCAGCATTGGTCGCGTCTTCATCCCCTGTCTCCCAGTGATAAATCTGGTTGGTCGGCTGCTTCTCTTTTTTATCGGGGCGCAGCAACGGCGCCTCAGGGGCAAGCGCCTTCTTGGGGTCAACAACAACGGGTAGAGGTTCATAATCGACATCGACAGCGGCAACTCCGTCAGCAGCCGCGTAACGACTGGTCGCGACAACGAAGGCGACTTCTTGCATCTGATACAAAACACGATCAACGGCGAGCACTGCTTCCATATCGGCGGAAAGCGTTGGCATCCAGGCCAGATTAGCTGCTTCCAGGTCTTTCCCCGTGATAACTGCTACAACGCCAGAAACCTTCAGTGCTTCACTACTATCAATACTTTTAATGAGCGCGTGCGCATAGGGGCTGCGAACAATGTCTCCGTAGAGCATGCCTGGTAATTGCACATCGTCAACATACTGTCCCTGCCCGCGAATAAAACGCGCATCCTCTTTCCGTTTATAGGGTTCGCCCAGGCGATGATGGGCATGTACTTCGCTTGCCATTAGTCATCTCCCTCTCCGGCAGGGACCGGAACTGGCTCAGACGCGCTCATTTTTTCAGCGGCATACTGGATAGCACGAACAATATTGACATAGCCTGTACAGCGGCACAGATTCCCCGAGATGCCCTCTCGTATCTCCTGTTCGCTCGGATGGGGATTACGTTGCAGGAGCGCGACGCCTGCCAGCATCATTCCCGGTGTGCAATAGCCACATTGCAAGGCGTGCTTCTCATGAAAGCCTTCTTGCATAGGGTGAAGCCTATCATCCTGCTCCAGACCCTCCACTGTCACAATCTGACGACCGTTGGCCTGGACAGCGAACATCGTACATGACTTGGTGGCTTTGCCATCGACGAGGATCGTACAGGCTCCACAGGAGGTTGTGTCACAGCCAACATGGGTACCTGTGAGATGTAAACCATCGCGAATCCAGTGCACAAGGAGGGTGCGTGAATCGACAATATCCTCATATGTCGTCCCATTGATTGAGACACTGATCGCATGTTTGCTCATCTTATTCCCCTCCTGTGATACGCGCTGAGGCTTTCCGTAACGCACGAAGACACAAGGTACGTACCATTGCGCGCTTGTATTCTGCGGTACCGCGAGTATCGCTCGTGGGTTGGGAGGCTGTCGCGGCAAGATCAGCCGCTTGCCGAATAGTTGCTTCATCCAAGGGCTTGCCAAGCAACGCTTGCTCAGCATCTCGAGCTTTGAGTGGAGTGGGGCCAACATTCGTAAGGGCAAGGCCTGCCCGAGTCACCAGTCCATCATTATCCAAAGTCACATAGGCCGCGACTCCTGCAATAGCATAATCACCTACTTTCCGTTCAAGCTTCAAGTAGGCACCACCACTATGCTCAGAGGGGGCAGGTATGCGAATTTCCGTGAGGATCTCAAGGGGATCAAGCGTCGTTTCAAAAGACGCATCTGTAAAGAAAAATTCAATAGGGATGACACGTTGCCCAGCAGGACCCACCGCAACCACGCTTGCCCCCAACGCTAGCATCGTTGCTGGATGATCATTCGCAGGGTCCGCGTGAGCAAGATTACCTCCTATCGTGGCCCAGTTGCGCACGACCGGATCAGCGACGACCTTTGCGGTATCCCAGAGTATCGGATAGCGAGCACGAATCAGGGGAGAATAATCTAAATCAGCTTCGCGTGTAAGGGCACCGATATGCAAGACGCCATCAGTCTCTCGAATATAGTCCAATTCAGCAATACGATTGATATCGATGAGAAATGATGGGCTGGCAAGGCGGAAACGCAAGATAGGAATAAGGCTGTGACCCCCAGCCAGTACCTTGGCCTCATCACCATGTTGTTGTAGCAGTGCGATTGCTTCTGAAACACTGCTCGCTGTTACATAATCGAAGGAACCAGGAATCAAAAGAACACCTCCAACATCTGTTGATGCGCACATCTTTTGCACTTCGTCATTGAATAGAAAACGCCAGACCGATAGGGAGGTTCGTAGAGGAGAGACATACAAGCCGCTCTCTTCACCTTCAGTATAGTTGCATCTCATCTCCAATGTTACCTACAAAAGGAGGGAATAAGGACATATAAAAGGAGGGAAACAACAATCAGGTAGAAGGATAGGGAATATGGTATACTTTGCTCAATAGCTTCCCTCTGCTGTCTCTTACCTGGGAGTAAGTCACGATATGGCCCAAACCATCGATGAGAGTCGTGCTCAACTCATTACAAACTTGCAGCAACAGGCTGAAGAGTTAGCACAATTAAACAAAATTGCAATTGCACTGACTTCTGAGTTTGACTTACAGCGGCTCTTACAGATGATGACGGATGCTGCGCGCAAAGTCACTGCTGCTAAATATGCTGCATTCTTTCTCATCCCCGAAATTGTGGAAGAATGTGCCACACCACCCACAAAGAAAGCAAGTTTTCGCCTGGCTGCTATCTCCGGAGCATCGGAGCATATAGCGGCTCATTTTCGCCACCTGGGGCAGTTGACGGGGTTGGAATCCTCTATCCTGTTTTCTGGGAAGGGGCCTCTATTATTATCGATGATGTTCTGAAGGATCCTCGCTATGTAGGCATCCCCAAGGGCCATATTTCTGTACGCAGCTTTCTTGGTGTGCAATTACGTACCCGTGAGGGCACCATTCTGGGAGCATTCCTGATTGGCGATACCCGTCCTGGACGTTTTACAAATCGACACTTTGAACTCATAGAGGCGTTGGGTGCGCAAGCAGCAGTTGCTATCCATAATGCTCAACTTATCGCGCGTGAACGTCGGGCGATGGAAGCATATGCAGCCCATCTGGAGAGTGAAGTTCGTGAGCGTACCGCCGAACTAGAGCGTCAGAATCAGGAATTGAGCACGTTCGCAACACATCTACAGCAATTACATCATGAACTCACCGAGGTTCAGAAGCGTCAGATGCTCGGTGAAGAGCGCAAACGAATTGCTCAGGAACTCCATGATCGTGTACAACAAACATTGTTCACGATTGGTTTGAAGGCGGATTGGGTAAAAGAGCAATTAGAGCCTGGTTCACCACTGCTTAATGCATTACGCTCAATGAAACAGCTTGCTTCTTTAGGGACGGCTCAGGTGCGCGATGCCATCTTTGCGCTATCCTCGGCAGAACTTCCCGAAGAGGGCCTGGTGAAAATGCTCTATTCCCAGATTCGTGATGTGCGAGAAGCGACATCGATTGAAGCGGATCTGGTCGTGGCTGAATGGATGCTAGCGCCATCAGCGTGTATTGAGAAAACGCTGCTGACAGTTGCTCAAGAGGCTCTTACTAATGTGCGCCGTCATGCATGTGCTACGATAGTGATTGTGACAGTACAGGTAACTGGTGAATATGCGATACTGGTTGTTCAAGATAATGGCATTGGCCTCCCCGTACAGGTCTTACAATCATATGATAAGGATGCCATGCATCTGGGTTTGCGAGGGATGAGGCATAGGATAGAAGCACTTGGCGGACTTTTTTCGCTGGTAAATGGCGAAGAGGGTGGGCTGATCGTAAAGGCGGTGATCCCACTATGATTCGCTTACTGCTTATTGACGATCATGAGATGGTACGTGAAGGACTCAAAGCGATGCTCATGACCGAGCCAGATTTTCGTATTGTTGGCGATGCTGCCACTGCCGCCCAGGCGCTCGAATTGATTGAACATCTCAAGCCAGATATCGCATTGCTCGATGTTCGCCTTCCTGATGTGAGTGGAGTTGAGGTCTGCCGCACAGTAACGATGCGTTTCCCAGGAACGGCAGTAATTATCCTTACCACGTTTACGGATGAAAAGTTAGTGGCTGAATGTATTCAGGCAGGGGCGCGTGGTTACATAATCAAGGATATAGAACGCTTCGACTTGAAACGCTCTATTCGGGCCGTCGCTCGAGGTGAAGGTGCTATTGACTCCAAAACTGCTGCTATTCTCATGACGCAACTTCGTCGTGCTCCCCAGACAAATCCAGAACTCCCTCTTGAACCTCTCAGTGCGCAGCAGCTTGTAATTCTGCGTTTGGTCGCGCAAGGTCTCTCTAGCCGTGAAATCGCCAAGAAGCTCTACTTGAGTGAGAATACCATCAAAGGCTATGTACAAGAAATTTTGCATCGTCTCAATGTCAAAAATCGTACCGAGGCTGTGATGGTTGCAGTTAAACATGGATGGTTATAGCTGCTGGTCTTCGCCGTGGGCCTAGATCTGTAATTTTTGTCTCAATACACTGTCGAGCAATGCATAAGGAGACATAATGTCCTGGTGCGATTAACGTTTATAACTGTGTAAAAATGGACCTCTCTCGGCTGGATCAATTATTCCTTCGGGTTGCGGCCTCTTCACTTTGATGGTTTTGTGCCGTTTTAGTGAACACTATTGCTTCCTTTGCTTATGTGTTTCATATTGGCTGAGTAAATCGAGCCCGACAAGCAATTGAATCATATCTTCATAGGTACATCGGGTTCCGGGAATACAGGCATAGACTCCATATTCCAGTTGCGCTTGCTGCAAACGCTGCACTTCTTGACGAGCGCCTTCAATAGATCCCAATGTGTGATAACGGTAGGCTAAAGGGTCCATGTCTTTCATTTTCCTCCAAGAAAAAATACCAATCATGCTCGAACCCATAAAGTGCTTCACAGCAATAAAAGGCACACAATTTCAATGCAGCCCATGTTCCTGTACGAGTTGGGCATAGAGTGTTTGGGTAACGGCGGTCTTGGGATGAGCTTCTCCTAGAAATAATACACGAGCCTGAAGCGCACGGTCAGCATAGGAGAGCGCCTTATCCAGATTGCCTTGTTTATGCCAGCAGATAGCCAGATCATGCAATGTTTGGGCTGTCTCTGGGTGCTGCGGTCCAAGTTGCTGCTCTCGAATGGAAAGTGCCTGTTGATAGAGCGTTTTCGCACTGGTGTACTTGCCCTGATCACGAGCGAGGTTTGCCAAACCATTGAGCGGATCAGCCACGAGATGGTGCGTGGGACCCAAGAGCTCCTTTCGGAGCGCAAAGGTACGCCAATAGCGTTTTTTTGCCTCTTCATACTTCCCTTGCTCTCGACAAAGCTCTGCGAGGTTATAGAGTACGGTTGCGACATTAGGATGGTTTGGACCGAGGTTCTCCTCTCGGATCTGCAATGCGCGTCGTAAGAGAGATTCTGCCTCGGTGAACCGTCCTTGTGCTCGATAGAGTTCCGACAGATTATTGAGCGTGTAGGTTGTATTGGGATGATCCGTTCCTAGAATTTGCCCCCAGATGAGTAGGACTTGCAGATAGAGAGGTTCCGCCTCGGTATATTTGCCCTGGCTGCAATAGATTAGAGCGAGGTGGTTCAGGAGATGAGCCGCCAGGATGTCCTTTGGGCATTGTGCTTGCTCCCAGATGATCAGAGCCCGCAGATAGAGGAGTTCTGCATCTGCGTATTTGCCCTGCCTCCAATACAACAGAGCGAGGTCGTTGAGCGTCTGTGCCAGGTCTGGATAATCCAGGCCAGCTAATTGTTCTCGGATGATCAGTACACGGTGAAAGAGTGGCTCAGCCTCTTTATATCGCCCTTGGAACCAGAGGAGATCCCCCAGATAGTTAAGCGTAGTAGCGATTAAGGGATGATGTGCTCCTAGAATATGCTCGCGAATGCGCAATGCACTCAACAAAAGTGGCTCTGCTTCCGCATATTGGCCTCGCTCATGGAGGTAATGGGCCGCCTTATAGGCCAAGGAAGCCAGAGAAAGGGAATCTTGTGTATCTCCTGCTCGGCGAATGCAGGTCAGCACATGTGGTAGTAGCCTTGCACCTCGCTCCTTCCAAGTTGCATATTCTGTCATATTGCGTTCTTCGGGAAATATTGTGTCAAGCGCATTAATCACGCGCGTGTTCCATTCAATTTGCTCATCCTCTGTCATGGTATCCAAAGGAATGTATGTAGCGTCGTAAGGACCTCTTCTCGACCTGTGAAGAAAGGATTGCGTATTTATCTCTATTGAGACGTATCTTTGTTCCACTTCAGCCCGTAAACTTGCACACTGAGATATAACACAGACGACAGGACTACTCCCTTATTCCAACAACATCTGCTCTCTTTAAGGCAGGAACCTGCGAGGTAATGCATCTTGGTTCCCTTGACAAAAATCTCATCTGGAACTAAGATGAGAAGTGGAGTGTATTCCCGCACATGCGGGAAGGATCATAGTTTTGCATATAAAGGAGGAACCGATATGGACGGTGGTAGTAGTCAACCTCCCCAACGTTGGAGGTTCCTACACCTGGTGAAAACTCCAGTGTGTCGGAGGAGGGAAATGAACCGCTAACCTCTTGATTGGTTTGCTTCTTTTGTTTAGTATTCCCCACTTCTCACCGCATGCCTGGTTTTTTCACTGTCCCTCATTCTTTTGCCAGGCGAGGCGTGTGAGGATTTTCTCCTGTGATTCATTCTGATTTTAGGATGTCCAGGTCTATCTCCTCGGCTTCGCTTTCGTTTCACGCGACTTGTATATCAGCCCTTTTCATTTCCTGGAAGAGCGCTGAGCGTGAATCCCTGCCCAAAATCTAAGCTTCCTATAAACATGAGGAGATTTGACCTATGAAACATATCGCCGGGCGGGCAGTCCGTCTCGATCCAAAACACCGCTTTCTCTTGCGCCGCAAAATGCTTACAGCACGCACTGATAGTGAAATACGTGCTAACACCATTCGCCAACTTCTCGACACAACTCGCATCGATCAGTTACGCATCTTGCTTCATACCGAGTATCCTGCGGACCTCGCTGATAGCATGTTTTTTTTGAATGATATAGAGAACCAGACGGTTTTTGATCTGCTTGATCCAGCCGAAGCAGCCGAGGTCCTCAACGAATTCGATACCCAGACAAGCAGCCGCCTCGTCGCATACACCTCCCCAAAGCGACTGGCTGCAATCCTGAGCGAATTGATGCCTGATGAGGCAACCAATATTGTAGAAACGATTGAAAATGAGAAGCGAGAGCAGGTATTGGTCCTTCTTCCGACGAAGACGGCTACTGCTATCCGTACCTTGTTGTCCTATCCCAAGGAGAGTGCTGGGGGCATTATGACTTCCGGGTTTGTGGCTGTCCCTGAAACCACAACACAAGCTGAAGCCATTCGGGCATTTATCGACTCTCCCAATGCTGAGCACCAATTTTACCTGTATGCACTCAACGAACGTGACGCGCTCTCTGGCGTGCTTGATTTGCGCCAGCTACTCAGTGCCTCACCCACGACCCTCATTCGAGAGATTATGGTGACCGATGTATTGGGTATCCCGGCAGACATGGATCAGGAACAGGTAGCCAACCTCTTCTCTCGTTATAATTTGCTGATGTTACCTGTCGTTGAGCCGGGTACCAACCAATTACTGGGGGTGATTACGGCTGACGATGTAATTGATGTCCTGGAACAGGAAGCGACCGAGGACGCATTGCGTTCAGCGGGCTCAGATGCCGAAGAGCTAGAACGCCGTTCTCCAACCCGTATCGCCATGTTACGCTTGCCATGGATCATGGCAACAATGTTCATTGAATTGTTAGCTGGAGTTGTGATCCATGTCTTTGATAGCACGCTGACGCAGGTCATTTTGCTGGCTTCTTTTATGCCGATTATCTCCGCCATCAGCGGCAATACAGGCTTACAATCGGCAACCATCATCGTGCGTGGGCTTTCCACTGGTCAGGTTCGCCTCACCAACTGGCAAACGGCAGTGGCGAGACAAGTGAAAACGACCCTCATTCTGGGGGCGGTTGCAGGGGCGACGCTTGGTGTGATTGGAGGCATCTGGTATGGAAAGATTGCCTTTGGCCTAATCATTTTCGTTGGGATGTTTCTAGCGGTTAATATCGCAGGAGTGGTTGGGACAATTGTACCTCTGATCTCCAAATCATTTGGCTTCGATCCTGCACTGACCTCTGGTCCTTTTGAAACCGCCTTCCAGGATGTCGTAGGAATCAGCATTTTCTTGGGAATCGCTACGGCGATGATAAGATTCCTGCTCTGAAAGACGGAAAAGGTAGGTGCGTTGCGTGAGATCATCTTCGTTGCTCTCCTGCAACGCGCCCTGATCTATGGCTCCATAATAGTATCAAACAGGCTATTTTTGCTCTTTGAGAGCATTTCCCACCCACTTCTGGGCCTCATACCACCACAATTCCTTGCTTTTGATGAGAACTCATTCTGTGGTAGAATCGCTTCAAAACAGGAGATGCTTTCCCATGTCTCATACTGAATTGCCTGTCGAGAAGATCCTTTCTCTGTTGGAGGAAGGGCCAACACGGATTGCAGCCCTCACCTCCGACCTATCGTCCGCACAGTTGCGCATGCCCCCACATGGGGAAGCATGGTCCGCTACCGACATATTAGCCCATCTGCGTTCATGCGCGGATGTTTGGGGTCAATGTATATATGCCATCCTGGTTGAGAAACAACCAACTCTTCGCGCAATCCACCCATCGGCCTGGATCAAGGAGAAGGATTATCACACCTTAGAATTTGAGCCCTCCTTACAGGCATACACTGCTCAGCGTGTCGAACTCTTGACTCTGTTGAGATCCTTATCTGTCGCCGCATGGTCTCGCACTGCTACGATAACAGGTGCCGGGAAGCCTCTCGTTCGCACAGTAAAGTTTTACGCCGAATGGCTTGCCACTCATGAGCGCTCGCACTACAAGCAATTTAAGCAGTTACACCAAGCCTTTTCGTAAGGGTCTCCAAGACATTTTAGTGAGAACCGCAGAGGAGCCAGAGGGAGATATTCCTGTCATCGAAGTACTTAATTCCACCATCCAGGACAACTGCATACCCAGTTTTTTTCAAAACTGGGCAAGGTCAGAGAGGTCTCCCCGATCTCTGGCAAAGGTTTCATTTATCTTGCATGAGCGAGACATTTTAGAGATTCTGCCACAAAGGCAAGTCCAAACGGGGGTTCGCTCTTGACAAAAATACGATCGTATTTTAAAATTGAGGTATGAGCCATCGCGAAAATTCTAAGGATCTTATTTTAGATCGCGCCGTTCAAATGGCATCCGTCCAAGGATTGAATGGTTTGACAATCGGTCGGCTAGCAACTGCCCTCTCACTCTCGAAGGGAGGAATTTGTGCGCATTTCCCCTCCAAGTTTGATTTGCAGGTAGCAGTTGTAGAAAAGGCTGCCCACATCTTCCAACATGTCGTGGTCGCACCTGCACTTGAAGAGGCTCCTGGCCTTCCACAACTTCAGGCTCTAAGCAACGCCTGGTTTCAATATCTGGTTACAGGGACGTTTGAGGGTGGATGTTTTTTTACCAATGTGTTGCTTGAGGTGGACGATCTAGAGGGCAATGAGGTACGTGAAGCAGTGGTACGCCAATACAGCCGTTTCATCAATCTCATTGAGAGATGTGCTTGTGATGCAGTGACACAAGGTCAGTTCCGATCAGACCTGGAGGTTCATCAATTTGCCTTTGAATTTCTTGGGGCCAAGTTATCAGCCGTGATGTGGCGAGGATTGCAGCGCGAAAATCAGGCTATATTCTTGGGCAAGAAAGCCATCGCCGATCTTTTTCAACGATCCTCGCGTTGATTTTTTTTGCAATGCAAAAAATACGAACGTCCGTATTCAAAAAAGAGGGGAGAACATCACTCTATGAAGCAACAATGGACCGTGGGGATTCTGCTCTTTGACCACGTAGATCTGACGGATATAACAGGTCCTTATGAAGTCTTTCATAATGCAGGGTATACAATGCATGATCTCAAAAAAATCTTTCTAGGACAGGATGTTTCCGAGAACCACGCCTTTGCCGTCAGCACTGTTTCTCAGACTGGACAACCACTCAAAGCCAGTAATGGGCTTCGCCTTGAACCTGATTATTCATTTGAACAGTCTCCATCTTTCGATATTGTGGTCATACCTGGTGCCAGCCTTAACATCATTGCCCATGTCCTTACCCAAGACGAGATCATACGTTGGATCGCACAGTCTTCTTCCCAAAGCCAACTTATGACCTCCGTCTGTACGGGAGCATTTTTACTCGCCCAAGCAGGTCTTCACAATGGGAAGCAAGCCACTACTCATTGGGGCGCTCTCAATCTGTTTGAGCAACAGTTTCCTCAGATCCATGTCCAACATACAGGAAAGTTTGTCGATGAAGGAACCATTATTACATCAGCAGCAGTCACATCGAGCTTCAATATGGCTTTGCATGTCGTCGAGCGCCTCATAGGGGTACAGATGGCTCAGGCCGTCGCGAAGGGCATTGACTTCCAAATATCTACTACCCGCGACTAAATTGCAAGAAAGGCTTTAAGGAAGGTAGCCTCTTGAAGCCTTTCTCGCTATCAGCATCCGAACCATTCCATCGAATCCAATAACGACCGTTCCGAAACCCGAGCCGGATATCCACTCACGGTCACCCAAATCATGGCATTTTCCGCAGGAAGTAATCAGAGGATGAAACTATAGCTATCCAGGCGGCTCTTGCGTCTAAGGGACGAAGACGATACGTCTATTGTCGTCGTCTTTGTCGTGCCAGGCATTCTCAACCTGGGAGAGATGCACAGTCTTCACATCAATGTGCAGTTTGCCACTGACAGCATACGCGATAAACTGGGGCATGGCTTCCATAATGCGCTCGACGGGAGCAGTTCCCGCGCCGCTACCATAGATTTCCAGCCCGGAGCTGCGTAGCACGGCGGCGGGCAAAGTAAAGTTGGCACCTGCCGTCCGCGCCAAGTTCTGGTAGAGTGCGCAATATGCGCTCGTTGCGCCCAAGCGCGATGACTTTACCCGCGCCAAGGTGCTTCGCAAACTGTGCTGCCATTTTACCGGATGTACCCGTTGCGCCAAGCACCAGCACCGTTTCGCCCGGCGTCAATTGCGCCCGCCAGCTTAACGAGAACCACGCAGACATTCTAGGATTGAACATCGCAGCGGCGGTGACATCGTCAATACTATCAGGAAGTGGTAAACACATATGAGCTGGTACAACAGCGCGAATTGCCAGGATGTCTGTGACAGGGCGAATCCAAAGGGCGTGCCACCTCCTAGCAACGAGCCAAGCATCATGAGCAGGCGTGCCTCATACCGGTCCACTATATACCCCACAGGAACACCAAGCAGCCCACAGAGCAGCAAACTTATGGAGCAAACACCCGATACGCCAGCCCGACTCCAGTGAAAAGTCTGACTCACTGGAACCACAAGCGTCCCGAAGAGACTCTGTGACCACCGGGCTCTCCACTGCTGGATCAAGCGCGAGCCGCAGTTCTCTAATGAGAGAGATCAGGGCGGAACCCGGTGGTCGCAATAACCTCATCAACGACCGGGAGCATTGCTTCTCCACTCATCAGGCGAATCCCCGCCTCCGTCTGAGTCAGCTTCTGAATGGAGACATTGGTGAGGAGACGCACCTGCCCGCTTTCGACCAGATGCCGCAGACGCGCCCCAAGATATCCACGCTCAGCTAGGGCATCATTCTCGCCACCACCAAAGAGTTGACTAAAGATCTCTTGCGCATCTCAGGCTTGTCAATCCACATCTCATATGGACTCTCCTTCCTTTGGTAAATGTGTAGGAAAGTCACGAGAAATATAGGCAGCCTAACATATTTCTTTTTCAATGGCAATAAAATAAAAAGAGAAACCTCCTGCCATCATTTGGGGACGAGGTGAAGTATGTCCCCAAAGAGGCAAATGGGAGAGATCATGGCCTTTTTCATGGAGGGCTACCAAAATGAGAAGGGAGCTTCTTTCCAAAACGAAAGAAATACCCCTGCGTTTCCTCCCGAAACACTGACGAAAACACCAGAATATTCTCTTGCTTGCTGAAAAGGAAGGAAGAAATACAATGAGCCATACAACACACATTTCCATTGAGCATGTAGTCGTCGCATCAAAACGGCCATATCAGCAGGTGATTGACGCACTTGAAGCTCGCCTTGGCCCGGTGGTTAACTGGGACGAGATTTTATACCCACTGATGGACGCCAAGGTCTCCTGGGAACAACTCACCAAAGAATGTGAAGCGCATATCGGACACAGCGGGTTGACATTCTTTTATAAGGTGGGACACAGCCCTTACCTTACAGTGTTAGGGAAAAGCAGCCGAGCCACCCAATATACCATTGGCAATCCACTTCTTGCCTCGTACATGACGAGGCACACACCAGAAGCAGCCCTGTATGCCCCATTCAAACTCGTTGTGTACCAGGACGAAGAAGATAGAACCATTGTGGCATATGACAACTTTGCTTCGTTGCTTGCCCAGTATCAAAACGAGGAGATCAACAAAACGGCGCAAGTGGTCCAGCAAAAGCTGGCAGCACTGGTGATGGAAGCGATAGGCGAGTAAAGAGAGTGTGTACGTCTCATTTCATCTGCGTCAATTTATATATGTGCACTATGAAGTAAACAAATACCAAGGAGCGACGGAATTGTCTCTTCCACTTCAAGATATATATGCTACGCTTCCACGCCTGCTGTGCCTACACCATCTCTGAGAGTTGCTCATTATCCTGAGCGGAAGGAGGTCGAGTTACTCGTGCTCTAGCACAAACAGGTTAGAAGGTTAATCATAAACGCGTCTTGCGGACCATGCAGAAGACGCCTTGTATGGTCATCTGAAAAAACGCTTTGTGGTTGCGATGACCGATTCGCGGCAAAGATTCCCATTTTCTCCAACCTTTACATAAAACTTCTAATATTGCCAAACCGTGAGTCTGACTGCCATGGCAAAAGGAAACTTATTCATATTTTTAAAGATGCATGCTCAATATATTTTTTTACTTCTATCAAATTCTTTTTTTATTTTATATTGCTATTCTGGTACAAAACATACGCTGTACGTGATTTTCTTTGCCAGCGAGACGAAGTTTATTTAAAACGGTTGTTTGAGTAAAAGGAGTACGCTGTGATAACAACATGTTTTAATGCTGACGCACCATGGAAAATGCGTTTTCGGATACCAGTGACGTACGGACTCGAGATTGCGGCGCAGTCTCCCTCGCGAGGGCTCGTTCTTAGCAACCGCTCTGGCGTCTACCAGTTATGCGGCTGGGATGTTACCACAGGACAACTTACCCAGGTCACAGCCACACCGGAGGGGGTCTATCAACGGGGTACACTCTCCCCCAATGGAAGATTTCTCTATTACCTTGAAGACCAGAAAGGAAACGAGACAGGGCACCTTGTTCGCATACCTTTTACTGGTGGTACTCCGGAGGATATTACACCAACATTTCCACTCTATGGCTCGATAGCATTTGCGTTGAGCCGATCAGGAAATTGTCTGGGTTTCCTGACATATAACCAGGGTGGGTTTGCGCTTTATCGAATGTCTGTTGCACCTGATGATTCCCTTGGTGCGTCTAAGAAGCTTTTTCAGTCAGAGCATCTCACAATGTCCCTTTCGCTCTCATTTAACGGCGAAATCATCACTGTAAACACCGCAAATGAGTCTGACACTATGCATTTTCGTGTGTCTGCCTTCGATGGAGAAAGTGGAGAACTTCTCAACCAGGTTTCTGACGAACGGGCGAGTATCGAAGGCGTAAAATTCTCTCCACTTCCCAGAGACACACGTCTGCTAGCAACATCAGATGTCAGTGGGGTAAAACGCCCTTTCATATGGGATATCAGGAGCGGAGAGCGCATAGACCTGGCACTAGACGAACTTGAAGGTGAGGTAGAGCCCGTTGACTGGTCGCCGGATGGGAAACGTCTCCTTCTCCGTCATTTTTCCGCAGCCAGACAGCGTCTCTATCTTTATGATCTCGACCAGAGGCAGGCAAGACCTCTTCACCATCCAGATGGTCTTTCGCTCTACGAGTATTTCAGCCCTGATGGAAATATCTATGCCCATCTGGAGAGCGCAACGAGACCGATGCAACTCTTATGCCTTGATGGAGAGACTGGTAAACAGAAGCGCGTTGTATTCCCTACTGATGATGTACCACCAAGCCGCCCTTGGAAGTCTATTGCGTACCCCTCCTCAGATGGTCAAATGGTTCAGGGCTGGCTCGCTTTGCCTGAAGGGAGTGAGCCATTCCCTACGATCTTAGAAATGCATGGTGGGCCTGATGCGGTTATGACAGAATGCTTTTCTCCCAGGGCTCAGTGCTGGCTGGATGCAGGTTTTGCATTCCTCTCGATTAACTATCGAGGATCACTCACCTTTGGGCGCGCATTCCAGGAGCAAATTCGCGGTCAGCTAGGCAAGTGGGAGGTTGAAGATATGGTCGCGGCTCGCCAGTGGCTGATTCATCAAAGAATTGCCCGCCCTGATCAAGTCTTCCTCACTGGCTGGTCATACGGTGGCTATCTCACACTCATGGGTCTAGGGAAACGGGCAGATCTCTGGGCTGGTGGAATGGCAGGCGCAACCTTTGGAGACTTTTTCATCGCCTATGAGGACGAATCAGAACAACTCAAAGCCTATGATCGTGGACTGATGGGTGGCACACCTCAGGAAAAGCCTGAAGCGTACCATGAAAGTTCAGCCATGACCTATCTGGAACACATACAGGCTCCTCTGCTCATAATACAAGGGCATAATGATACACGTTGTCCCCCTCGGTCCATTCAAGTCTACGAAAAACGCGCACGAGAATTGGGTAAGAACATCGAGGTGATCTGGTTTGATGCTGGCCATGGCACACATGACACAAACGAACAAATTTCTCACCAAGAGCGCATGTTGCATTTCGCCTGGAAAATTGTTTCTGAGAGCAGAACTTGACTGTACCTGTAGTGTTATGGTATTAACAGGGCTTCTAGCTAACGCGAGGGGCAAATTATTTTAAACGACCAAGTGTTCACATTGAAGGTATTGAAGCGCTTTTATAGCCAACTCATCTTGGAGAAGAGCATGCAAAAAAGCCTGGTATCAGCTTCCGTCCACCAACACCATCAGGTAATTGATGCCCAACGGGAGCAGATACCAGAGCTTTCGGTACAGTAACTCTGCTAAAGGCTAGGGATCTATCGGTGCTGGTACTACGAACAAAAGCAGCAGCAAGCCCGATATAAAGCGCAAAATGTCAGAATTTTACCAGGCGACGGAACAGGTTATGTAAGCTCAAACTGTAAGAGCGCCCATTGATTTTGTCTAGAATGCGACTGGCAGGCTTGTAAGGCCGTGCAGCATGGGATTATTGTTCCAGGTGAGTTGGTTGGGCTCAACGGCCAGGCGCAGATTGGGCAGACGTTGAAGCAGTGTACCGAAGGCAATCTGTCCTTCCAGGCGCGCCAGGGGCGCACCTAAGCAAAAATGAATACCTTTGCCAAAGGCCAGGTGCTGGTTCTCCTGGCGAGTGATGTCCAATTTGGCAGGATCGGAGAACTGTTGTGCGTCAGTGTTCGCGGAGATCAAAGCCGCCACCACCTGTTCTCCCTTGCGGATTACCTTTCCATGCAATGAGATATCTTCGCTGGCCCAACGCTCATCGGAGAGACTGACCGGAGCAGTGTAGCGCAATAGCTCCTCAACTGCTGTTGGTAGCAAAGAAGAATCGGCACGGAGCAGATTCATCTGATCAGGGTGTTGCAGGAGGGCCAGTGTGCCATTGCCAAGCAGATTGACCGTCGTCTCATGCCCGGCGACAATGAGTAGGAAGACCATCGATACTAGTTCATTCTCGCTCAGCCGATCCTCGTTCTCTCTTACCTGCACCAGGCCACTTACCAGATCGTTCCCTGGATTCGCGCGCTTAGAGGCCAGAAGAGACTGAATATATTGGAGGAAAGCCGCTAGTGCGGCCTGCGTATCTTCCTCATGATTGATGATAGTCTGGGTCCAGGTGCGAAACGAAGCCCGATCTGCAACAGGAATACCTAGCATTTCAGAGATGACCGTGATGGGCAGTGGATAGGCAAATTCAGTAACCACATCCATGCTCCCCCGCTCCTGTACCGCGTCCAACAATTCATTAGCGATCTGCTGGATACGTGGGCGCAACTGCTCGATCATGCGAGGGGTGAAGGCCTTAGAAACGAGGCGGCGCAGACGTGAATGGTCGGGCGGATCGACAGTGAGCATATTCTGGAAGATGCTGGCGAATATTGGATCCTGCTCATACTGCTGCGGTGAGAGTTTGCGCCTGTCTTTGGTAAAGCGTGGGTCCCGCAGAACAAACAGCGCATCCTCATAGGTCGTGGTAAGCCAGAAATTTAAATCCTCCACATAGTGGAGTGGTTCCATAGAACGTAATTGCGCATAGAAGACATGGAGATCTCGCTTTGTTTCCTGTGACTGAAATTCTTGTAAGCGTATTTGAGACATCTGGAACTCCTTCCGAGAAGTTGGCTTTGTGAATTAAAGTGTTTTATCGTTGTCGTTACGTAGCATAGCGTATCGAGAGACGATAACCATGCCCCTTTGGGAGCATTCTCAGGGAGTATTCTGGCTCTCCTCACAACAGATGGAGTTCGCGGGCACGGGCAACTGCCTGGGTACGATTCGTTACAGCAAGCTTTGCCAGGATATGTTTCACGTGGCGTTTGGCCGTATTGAGGCTAATCACCAGGCGGTCAGCGATCTGTTGATTGGACGCACCAACAGCCAGAAGTGGCAGTACTTCCAATTCACGGGCGCTCAAAGGTTCAATGAGCGCTTGCCATACTTCAGGTCCCGTTGGGGCATGTGCGATCTGGCGCGGGCAGGAGATAGCGGATTGAAGTTTCTGTATATAATCAGGTGAAGCTGTGGTATACGCGGAAACCTGCGCGAGCAGGTTTGCCATTGGATAGCCTTCATCGGCAAACAGGCGTATATAGCCCTCCGCTTCCGCCTGCACCAGAACAGGACCAAGCGTAATAAGCGCCTGGCTGGTTTTGCCCTGTGCTTGCAGAGCGAGCGCTGTGAGCATCTGAATCTCAAGCAACCAGCCATGAAAACCCAGGCGCAACACACCATCTCGCCAGCAGTCAAGCAGAATCAGGGCCTGCGAGAGCGCCATTCCTGAGTTTTGTATGCGTCCACGCGCGATCAAGATACGCGCAAGCGTGAGGTATGCCAATACATGTCGGCTCTCTAGAGGCGTGATGGGAGCATCGTCATAGCGTATCTTCCAGGTGCCTATCCAATGCTCAGCCTCCTCTATCTGATCACATGCAAGTGCGAGACGCGCGGCGAATGTAGGTATGTCTATCGGAGTCTGCCCCTTGCCTTGGGAGGATTCTTCACCTATCTCTGGCCGCTTGTACACCAGTTCAAGAAAATGTCTGGCGGACTGTGACTGCCCCTGAGCCAGTTCAATGCGCGCCTGCATCCAGAGACCGAAGGTCACCAGGGGACTCTGGCCCGGAGGCGGTATAATCTCCAGTATCGCGCGAGGAAGGGCCTCAATGACCCGTTGTAGCTCGCTCGCGGCTTCTGGCAAACGGTTCCACTCGTACAGCAAGCAGGCTCTACGCATGAGGGTGAAGCTTGCCAGGAGCAAAGGCATAGACGGAAGATCCTGCCTCGCTCCAAAAGCCTGGGAAATACCATCATAGAGTGTTTCGGCCTTGCGTAACTGCCCCTGAGCTTTACGTAGTTCGCCGAGCAAAAATGTTGCCGCCATGTGTATGAGTGAGAGCGATTCCGCTGGTTGCGAGACACTGAGATCAAGCAATATATGTTCGGCTGTCGCCAGATCTCCCCGTGCGCCATAGGTAAGACTGAGAAGGATCAAGAGAAAGCGCCTGAGTAGCAGGCTCAAGTCCGTTTCATGTGGTGTCAAGTTGCGCAGTGCCTCACGCACAAGGTTAAATGCTTGTAAAGGATTGTTTTGTGACAATGCAGTAAGCGCACGGAAAAGAGTGAGGACGCTCCGTGGTTCTGCCCAGGAAACAGTTTTGCTCTGTTGCTGCTCCTGAACATACTGCTCCATGCGTTGGAGCGCTCGTTCCGTATTTTCGGGCGAGCGTTTGCCTAATGCACGAAGCCAGGGCATTGTGATATAGAGTTGGGGCGATGTAGCAATCAGATCTGGCGGTAGCTGGCTTAACCAGTACTTGAGCCGTTCGATACGTCCTTGCTCTACCATATGAGGTAAAATTCGCGCGACCAGACGTGCAGCACGAGGAAGATCATCAGCCCAAAACGCGTAATCGCACGCCTCTTCTATATTATTTTGCATCTCATGCCAATCGCTGGCACGTTGATAGAGTTGTGGAATCAACTCCGGTTCGAGCTTTTGAAGTTGAGTGCGCAAGGCATTGGCAAAAAGAGGATGGTAACGATACCAGGTCTCCGTATCATCCAGAGCACTTATAAAGAGGTTTGCTCGCAGGAGTGCTTCCAGTCGAATTTGACTGCCAGGTAGTTCCGTAACCGCATCACAGAGTGATCCCGTCATTCGATCTAGAATGGAGCTCATGAGCAGAAATCGTTGTGTCTCAGGCGTCTGCTGTGTCAGAATTTCCTCGCTCACATAGTCTAGAAAAAAGCGATGTGTGCCGCGAAATGTTTGTAAGAAGTTCGTCGCATCAGATTGTCCGCGCAGCGCAAGCGATAGCAACTGCACACCAGCAATCCAGCCCTCGGTGTGTTGTTCCAGTAAGCTCGTTGCCTCGCTAGAGAGCGCGAGTCCCATGGTCTGTACGAGAGCTTCAACCTCACCTGAGGCAAAGCGCAACGCTTCCGTGCGTACTTCGCATAACTCACTCCGCGCCCGTAGACGTGCCAGGGGCAAAGGCGGGTCAACACGCGTTCCGATGACAAGACGTAAATGAGTAGGAAGATGATCAAGCAAAAAAGACAGAAGGGCATGAATGGCGTTCGCTGTCAGCACATGGTAGTCGTCGAGAATCAAGATAGAATCTTGCTTCAGCAGACCTGTTAAATCGTTGAGAATAAGGGTGAGCACGCGCTTGATATCCCGAGCATCCGTGCATTGATAATCTTGTATCGCGCTCTCAACGCGGGTATCCAGGCTTGCCAGAGCGGCCTTCAGATAGGAAAAGAATACCAACGGATCGTTATCCGTTGGTTCAAGTGTGATCCAGGCCAGCGGGAGAGGAGTGGTAGAGGCCCATTCCGCCAGAAGGGTTGTCTTGCCGGAGCCTGCGGGGGCAGAGACAAGCGTCAATGACTTCTGTATACCTTGCAGTAGAAGTGTGAGAAGACGCGGACGCGAGACATGCTGCATCGGCAGGCGCGGAATATGTAGCCTGGTTGCAAGAAGCAGTTGAGCAGAGGGCGAAGAATTGGGCAAGGATGTGGCTTGTATTTTCTTTGCGCCCATCTGGGAGCAGACCTCTACATCAGCAAGAGGGTCTGATCCAGAGAACACTTCGTCATCATTGAGGGCGGCAGTTATCATCTCTAAACGCGAAAGTGTCAGGTCCGTGCTGCGAGCAAGGTAGCGCTTGACCATACGCCGCTCCTTGCGTCGATAGGCATACCAGTAAGTTCCTCCTCTCTGCACTGCCTCCTTCCGGACCGTACAACTGCCGCCATAGCGACCCTGAAAGGAGAAAGAGGAGATACTCTCAAGCCAGGCAAACCAGGGCGAACCGATTGGCTCAATTGGTGGAATGATCGGCGCTCCATCGTGAAGGATAACATATTTCTGGCTCGGCGCGAACCATTGTAACTGGAAAGATATGCGTCTCGGCATCGTCTCCTCGCAAAAAACAGCGTGCAATTATGCTACCTAACACCATAGCATCTGTTGAGTACTACGTTTGCTTTGATGCTGAGTTGTATTCAGGAAGAAGCGCGTTATATAGCAAAATGCAAAATTTGTGGCTCCCATACGCACAAACAACAGTCGAGCAGCATCACACGATAGGCAATCTTTGGCACCTTTCCCCCGATGTTTATGCTCACTGCACGGGGGAAGCCGTGCATGGGCATTGCCCTGGTTCTCCATGCCGAGGAGTAAGGCTAAACCATTCTGTTATATCTGGCGCATCCTTCCCGCAATCCACTCTGCGCTTTCTTGCAGGCGTTGCTCCCCAGTGCTTTGTTGATAGTGGGAGACAATATCAGCAATCGTTTGGGTGCGGAGCGCGTCGCGCCAGGCTTTTTCGGCGCGCGCCATCGCAATGTGAATACCACAAGGCACACGGTACTGCGCTGATTCCTGGGTGAGCGGGCTGCGCTGGCGAATTTCTGCGCAACGAAACAGCGGTTCTCGTCCATCGATTGCCTCGACAACTTCCAACATCGTAATCTCTTCCGGGGCTCGTCGTAAGCGATAACCACCTTTGGGGCCGGGGAGCGATTCAATAATTCCTGCATTGGTAAGCGCCTGGAGATGTTTGGCCAGGTATGTTTCCGAAAGTCCATGATATTCAGCCAATGCTTTGGTTGGTAATGTAGCTCTTGGCGGAAGCCCTGCCAGAACGGTCACACAATGCAATCCCCACTCGACTCCTTCGCTCAACTTCATAACGTTCTTCCTCCTCAGGCAATTGTTTCTCTACTCGTTCAGATCGTTAATGATGACCTTCCGTTGCTCATCGCCAACTTGATTGCATATCATGGACAAAATGTATCCTTGACAAAAAATGTCCACGATTCTATAATCTGGATATAATTTGTCCTGGATTATAGCATCTTTGCCTATCACATTCAATCAGGACTAAAGGAGAAATGATTTATGAGTGCCCGTCTACGCTATGCTATAGCCGCGCCTGGAGTATACAAAGCAATGCTCCAACTTTCAGAATATACACATCATTGTGGGTTAGAAGAGCCTCTGCTCAATCTTGTGGATATGCGCGCCTCGCAGATCAATGGATGCGCATTTTGCCTGGATATGCATTCGAAAGATGCACGCGCTGCTGGAGAAAGTGAACAGCGTCTCAATTTGTTGCCTGTCTGGCGCGAGGCCCGATCGTTCTACAGTGAGCGTGAGCAGGCAGCCCTCGAATGGACCGAGGCGGTGACACTGGTAGCTGAAGATCAGATTCCCGATGATGTCTATGATCGCGTACATCCTCATTTCACTGATGAGGAACTGACCAACCTCACTCTGGCCATTGCAGCCATCAATTCCTGGAATCGCTTGAACGTCGCTTTCCGCACACCCGCTGGTAGTTACAAACCCCGCCAAAGAGAGACTCAATTGAGCTAAATGAGGAAGAGTGTGCTGCTCTTTAACACACTTGAATTCGGAAGGAGGCGATAGAAAAAATCCCTAAATGGGATTTTTTCTATCGCCTCCTTTTTTCGGTGCCACTTAAAATAGCTGTCCATTTTGTTCAAGACGAGGTCCGTATGTCCGAGGTATCATTCCACTGGTGACAGTTCCTATTGAGGGCGAAACGATCACTCACAGGGCAGGAGACGAGATGTGGTCAATACCACGCACTCTTAAGCCAGAAGACTCTACCTGTGGCGATTGACGTAAAATTTAAGCACCTAAAGCAAGGGAGACGGCTCGACCATGCAAACAAGCAAAGTGTTTTTCGATGTAGTGATGTCTTTGGATGGCTTCATTGCTCCGGAAGGAATGGACCTGGCTCATGCCAATGACCCGGAGTACAAACAGTGGATGAACAAATGGATGGCTCTTCAACAATGGGTGTTTCGACAGAAATTCTTCCGCGAGAATCTCCACCTGGGCGAAGGAGGTGAAACAGGTCAAGACAATCGCATGATGGAAGAAACATTCCAACGTACCAGCGTCAGCATTATGGGCAAGAATATGTTCAATGGTGGTGAGCAGTTCTGGCCCGAGGAGGCCCCATTCCATACTCCCGTCTTTGTTTTGACCGACCAGATACGCAACCCATGGCAGCGCCCCGGTGACACAACATTCTACTTCGTGAATGATGGCATCGAGAGTGCGCTTCACCAAGCGCGAGAGGTTGCTGGAAACGGAGATATCAGAATAGCGGGAGGAGCCAACTGTATCCAGCAGTATCTCAACGCGGGACTAATCGACGAGTTCACTATTCACTACGTGCCAGTGTTTTTTGGCCACGGCACATCACTTTTTGCACATATGAACCCCGAGATCAAAGTAAAAATGAGAGAAACCATCCCATCTAAAGAAGTTGTTCATATCACCTACGAAGTTGAGAAGAAATAAAGTTCCTCTGATTACCCATTTCACCAGGGTTCTGCGGATGGAATCTGAAACACGTGTCGGGTTGGGCAAACTAACAAGAGAGGCTGATTCCACCCACAGAACCCTGGAAAGAAGAAGCTCATATTCTGGCACCCCACAAGAGGAACGATTTGTCCTCAGAGAAAATCTGGGGTATGCCCAATTGTTGGGGTATCTTCTATAGCGGTTCAGCCCCCGCCTTTTTCCTATAATATCTGTTTTTCTTCCGGGATCTCATCAGAAAGTCTATTTGCCACTAGAGCCTGGAGCCCAAAGCACATCAGGGGCATGCAAGTAAAGATGATGAAAAGGCCGAGTAGCTCAATGATGGTGAAGAGCATCACGCGCTTCACTTGCCAGTTGAAAGCTCTTGCCACAGAGCTCTCGGGTTTCATCATCTCCTCTAGCGAAAAGTCATTCATATGTGCGGCAGCTTTCCCCGTCACAAAATGCCCCCGGCATTCAACAACACCAGCAGCCACTAGAGAAATCAGGAAGATCACACCGTAAGCTGTACCAAACGGGAAGGAGAAGGAGTTAACTGGCCCCAGACGGTACCTCGGAGAATGCCAAGAAGAATAACCAGGATCGCGACGAATGGCAAGATCTGGTTTGACCGGGTACCAAGCGGAACCGCAACCTCTCGCTGCTGGCCTAATGGCAATTTCAGGATGATCGGAATCACCATGATGTTCGGGTATAGCGCACCACCGAACCAGAAGATGCCCAATCCCCTCTATTTTAGAGAGTAGCGCCTGATGAGCAGCGTCATAGCGGATCAGAACTGTCTGGCGCATTTGAGAATGCGCCCCCATTTACTTAGCCAGAAATTGATAGGATCTGTCAGCCAGCTCAGAAAGGGGGGAAGATTAAGAAAGGGTTTCCCTTGCCGGGCGTGGTCGATGGCGTCCGGGGTATGGGCGAGTCCGTCCACAATGTGCGAGATTAACTCGCAAGCTGTCCACCCAGAGATCCCCTGCTTACGAGACCACTCGTCATCCGAGAGGGGCCCTACCAGAGAATGAAAAGCCAAACGTGTTTCCTCCAGCCTGGCACAGAGCTCAGAACGATCAGGTTGAAAAATGCTTATAGTATTTCGCTCACCTCCTTAGAAAAAAACTTCGCTATTCATCCCCATGTCTAGAAGGGCATGGGGATGAATAGCGAAGTTTGAGAAGTACTGAATTTACTAGCCCCCTGGTTGATAGCGTCGAACTCTTCCTGGGAGAGTTCGATGGTTGCACCTAGAACGTTCTCCTCAAGATGTTTGATAGAAGAGGTTCCTGGAATAGGTAAGAGCGTAGGTGAGCGATGCAGGAGCCAGGCTAGCGCAATCTGGCTGGACTGTGCGTTATGTTTTTTGGCGACTTGATCCAGTTTGCTCCCGGGACGCGCCAGCGCGCCCGTGGAGAGAGGATTCCAAGGGATAAAGCCAATCCCCTGGCGCGCACAGATATCAATCATCTCCTCAGATTGTTGGGCCGTCATGCGCTCAGACTCGCGCTTGGAGAGATTATAGTGATTTTGGACTGTGACGATAGAAACTATCTTCTGCGCCCGCGCCAGTTCATCTATTGTCACATTGGAGAGACCAACGTGGCGAATTTTGCCCTCTTGCTGCATCTTCGCGATCTCGCCTACGGAATCCTCAAAGGGTACTTTGGGATCGGGACGATGGAATTGGTATAAATCGATATGATCTACGCGCAGGCGTCTCAGACTTCCTTCCAGGGCTTCACGCAAATGCTCTGGTCGTCCATCCAGTGGCCACCGCCCTGGACCGGTGCGCAGCAAGCCCCCTTTGGTGGCGATGACAAGTCCTTCAGGGTAGGGAAAGAGTGCCTCTGCGATGAGCTCTTCGCTAACGTTGGGTCCATAAGAATCGGCTGTATCTATCAGGTTAATGCCTAACTCCAGTGTGCGCCGTAACAGCGCAATGGCCTCCTGTTTGTTCGCAGGTGGTCCCCAGATGCCCTCACCAGTAATGCGCATCGCACCAAAACCAAGACGATAGACTTTGAGGTCACCTCCTAGTGTGAGAGTACCGCTCGCATGGGCTGGATTCTGCTGAATATTTTGCATCGTGCATTCCTTCCTTTTATTTGGCTTCATAATTGAGGTTGTATGCTATGGTTTCATGATGGGGATATCATTGAGGTTCAAATAGCTACGAAAGCGCATTGACACACACGTTATCTTCCACCCTTAGTTATTAACGACTCCAGGAAGGGGAGATATTCCTAAAGCTCAAGCGTTATTATCCTCTTCCCATGAAACTGTATCTGCTTATCACGCTGAGAGCACTTTTAGCGCTAGAAATCCCTGCTTCACCGATTTGACAAGAGAGGTCTTTTACCTGTACACTTTATTCAAGTTACCTATATGCGTATAGATGCAGCTTCCGCTTTATGAAGCTGTGTTCTGTTAAATTATGCATTGAGAGTAGAAGGATTGCGATGACTACCATGCAGGCGCAGAGCGTGTGGCTTACCACTACCATGTTTGCCTCCATTACCCATTGTTATTCCCTTGTGGAATATCCTCGGGTCAGGTGTCGCTGTCCTCTAAGCTGCTCTTCATTGGTGAGTTCAACGCTACAGCATAACCGCTTATAGAGAGCATAGAAAAGACAAAGAGAGAGGCGCAGGCGACACACCTGCGCCTCTCTCTTTTTTTACGCTAGCTCTACCAATGTCAGTGGGAAGGTTTGTCAGGTAAAGGAAGGGGTATGTATGCCAATCGTCGAAGTGGAACAATTAGTCAAGACGTTCAGGAGTCGAGAGCGGAACTCGGGTTTCGCCCAGAGTCTCCAATCGTTCGTGGCACCGCGTTATCGGACACGTGAGGCCGTGAAGCATGTTAGCTTTACCCTTGAAACAGGTGAAGTTCTGGCCTTTATTGGCCCCAATGGAGCTGGGAAAAGCACAACCATTAAGATGCTGACAGGTATCCTCCACCCAACCTCAGGCAAGGCCCAGGTGCTTGGTTTCGCCCCCTGGCAACAACGGAGACAACTGGCTTACCATATCTCCAGTGTGTTTGGTCAAAAATCACAGTTGTGGTATCACCTACCACCACAAGATACCTTCAATTTGTTGGCTCGTATCTATGAACTGGATATGACTGAGTATCGTAAGCGACGAGACTTTCTGATCGAGGTCTTTGATATCGCCAGCTACATTCATACGCCCGCGCGAAAGTTGAGTCTAGGTGAGCGCATGCGCTGCGAGTTGGCAGCAGCTTTTCTGCATAAGCCGAAGATCGTTTTCCTGGATGAGCCAACAATTGGGCTGGACGTCATTGCCAAGCAACGCATCCGCGATCTCATTGGTCTGCTCAATGTGGAGGAAGGTGTGACGGTGTTTCTCACCTCTCATGACGCTGGCGATGTCGAACAGGTCTGCCGCCGGGCCGTGGTCATTAATCATGGGGAGATCATCCTGGATGAGTCAGTTGCCGTCTTGAAGCGAGATTACTTGAAGGCGAAGACCATCGAGCTGCAACTGGCAGAGCATGTTGAGAGCCTGGTAGCCAGCGATTATGACCCACAATCCCCTTTGCGGTTGAGGGTAGCAACACCGGCATTGACCCAAGAGGGTATCCAGGTTGTAAAGGCGCAAGGACATAGTCTGACACTGGAGGTTGATACGACGCGCTGCCCCCTGGAGCCAGTCATCGCTGCTATTATGAATCAACAGCACATTCTGGATATGACCATTTCTGATCCACCGATGGAGAAAATAATCGCCTCAATCTATGGGGAACAGAGAGAGAAAGCAAAGAGTACCACTCACACTCAGGTTAAAGAGGTCGTACGACAGCAAGCGAGAGCAGAAGGAGAATTACTCCATGAAGATATATAGCGAGGGGGGGCCAGCATGGGGAATCATCGAGCGCCTCGTGAGGCGCTTTCACCTCTCGACCCTCAAATACCTAGCCGTCTTACGGGTGAGCATCTTAAATAACCTGGCCTACATGATGGAGGTCTTCTTTCGAGCCTTATTACTGATCGTATTAGTCTTCGTTCTCACCCAACTCTGGAAAACGACCTTTGCGCTGCGTGGTACCAGCACTCTGAGCGGTTTTAGCATCACAGATATGATCTGGTATCTCGTCGCTGGTGAAGCCATTGCCATGAGTTTACCCGCCTTAACAAGGCGTATTGATCAAGAAGTTCGCTCTGGACAACTGGCCTATCTGCTGGGGCGCCCAAGCAGTTACATACTTTACAATTACGCCCACTACCTGGGGGAGCGCTTAGTGCGCCTGCTGATGAATGCGCTGATTGGAATTGTTCTGGCCCTCATTATGGCTGGCCCGCCCCATTTCACCTGGCAGGGAATACTAGCCTGGCCACTTGTCGCCTTCCTCGCGCTTAGCATTGACTTCGTCATGCACTTTGGTATTGGATTACTGGCTTTCTGGAGCGAGGAAACGCAATCATTTTCACTCATTTTTAGCAGACTCACTCTGGTCCTGGGAGGTGTACTGGCCCCACTTGAGATCTTACCCCAGCCATTACGGAGTATCGCCCAGGCCTTACCGTTTAGTGCCATTCTTTATGGACCATCACGCACTCTGGTCCACTTTGAAATGGCCCACTTTGCAGGCCTGCTCATGCAACAATGCGCGACATTGGGAATTGGAACAATTATTATGCTAAGCATTTATCATGCTGCTGTGCGCCGCGTGAACATTAATGGGGGGTAAAAACATGATGATGACTTGGCTGAAACGTTGCTTCTCCGAGGCCCGCTTAATCTTGGCTTATACTATCGCGAATACGCAGGCGGCGCTTGAATATCGTACAGCCTTTATAGTACAGGTTGTGGCAATGCTCGCCAACAACTCGCTCTGGCTCTTCTTCTGGTGGAACTACTTTCATCAATTCCCGCTTGTAAATGGATGGCAAGAGACCGATATCGTCATCCTATGGGCCGTCTCAGCCTGTGGATTTGGTATCAGTGTTGCTATCTTTGGCAATGCCCGCCAGATTTCGGCCCTGGTGATGAATGGTGGTCTGGATGCGTACCTGGGAATGCCTCGCTATGCGCTGATCCATGTATGTATTGCTGCGACCGACCCAACCGCCTGGGGAGATATCATCTTTGCTATCGGCTCCTACCTGCTCTTAGTACGACCAGACCTAGCGCATATAGGACTCTTTCTTTTCCTTGTGGCTCTGGTCTCGCTCATTTATACCTCCTTTATGGTGCTGCTACACTCATTAGCGTTTTTCCTTGGCAACACTGAAGGGCTGGCACAGCAGTTGTTTGGCGCCCTGATCTCGTTTAGCACATATCCAATGGATATCTTCAATGGATTTGTGCGCGTGCTGCTCTTCACTGTCTTACCGGCTGGTTTCATCTCGTTTGTACCCTTGCAACTGCTTCGCCATTTTTCGTGGTCGCTGCTAGGCATACTTATCTGCGCGGTCATCATCTTCGCTCTGGCAGCCACTGGACTATTCGAAGTTGGCTTACGTCGCTACGAAAGCGGAAATTTGATGGGCTCACAAATTTAGTTATCAAAGGATAAAGGGAAGGACCCAGTTCTCTTTTGGGCTGCTTCGGCTGGCTCTGCTCGTCTCAGGGGAAGGGGATCAGCGTGGAACATGTCTTCGCTGTGTTCCACGCTGATCCCCTTCCCCTGAGCACCACAAGCGCAAAAGGCTCCCCTCTTCAAGAGATTGAGCAAGCTCATGACAAAAATATTATGAAGATAGTGCGCCTGATGCAATGGCAGATAAACATATACCCCATTGTTACAACATCAAGCGCAATGATATACACATAATTGACCCCTCAATACGCGCTTTTATGTAATACACACTTGCGAAATATGGATAAGTTTGTTATATTAAACGCTTTGCGTCAAGTGGTCCTGGATTTGCTCTGAAGGAGATCTTCGTGTCATGCTAGCTCAACAACTGGGTATTCCTCAAAAAAAAGGGACGAAAAGCTTTCTACTTATACTTCTAACAGATGCATTGGGAACAGGCTTATTTGCGCCTTTCTCAATCTTATATTTCCATATTATTGCCGCCCTGCCGCTCACAGAAGTGGGGGTGGCGCTGAGCATCGCGACCATCTTTACCATACCAATTGTGCCGATCACTGGTACACTGGTAGATAGGTTTGGCGCTCGGCGGCTGGTGATCTTTGCACAACTGCTACAAGGCGTGGGCTTTCTTGGCTATCTGCTCGTGAACAATATGGTCCTCTTGATCATCATGGCCGTCTTTGTCAATATTGGACAGCGCATCTTTTGGTCGTCTTACTTTTCGCTGGCATCCGACCTGGCGGGCAAGGGAGAGAGGGACCGCTGGTTTGGCCTGCTAGGAACCTCTCAAACGGTCGGGATGGGAATCGGCACTGCGCTCACCGGTGTGATCATCGCGGCACTGGGGACGCTGGGATATTATGGCATTGTACTGGTGAATGCGCTCAGTTTCTTCCTGGCTGCCGGGATGCTCTATTTCTTCGTGCCAGTCGAGCGGCATACAGAGAGTGAACATAGGGAATCACAGGGGGACTACAGACTAATGCTCAAAGACCGCCCCTACCTGGGGCTGATCGTTACCAACACCGCCTTCGCACTCTGTATTTGCCTTCTTGGATTAGGGCTGCCGATCTACGCCATTGATGCCCTGCATACCCCGATATGGGTGGCCGGAGTCGCCATGGGACTAAATATGGCGCTGATCGCGCTGCTGCAAACATTTCTCATTCGCCATCTGCGCTCATTGCGCCGCACACGTACAATTATCCTGGCAGGTTTTATTCTAATGCTGTGGTGCCTGCTCTATATCCTGGCGCTCCCCCTACCACGCACAATCATCATTCCCTACCTCATCATTGCCACCTGCATCCAGGGGTTCGCGGAAGCCATACATGCACCTACCTCCAATGCCCTGGCAGTTGAGGCCAGTCCACTGGCCCTACGTGGTCGTTACCTGGCGGCCTTTCAGATCTCCTGGGCCATCGCGAACCTCGTAGCCCCTACCATGTTTACCGTACTCTTCAGCATCCACCCGGCACTGCCCTGGGCCATCGCGGCTGGACTCATTCTGCTGGCTAACCTGGGGACATTGCTCATCGAACCCCATCTGCCCACAGCCGCAATACGCATTTCAGAAAAGATACGGCTTTGATAGTATCAATGAGATGTAGATCATGGGGTGTCTCAAATTGGGTGCACAGGTCTTCAATGATTGATCTATTGAAGATCTGTGCACAAACATAGCAAGGTTAGTACATGAAATGTATTGCTCTATTTAAAAACACGCTTCTCTTCGCCCTATTTCCCGGATGAAAGCAACAACTTTCTAATGACAAATATTGATTTTTGTCATTTTATAGACTACACTTCTCTCATACGCTCACGATGAACATCCTTTGCCCAGAAAACTTTTAAAACCCTTATATAGAGGAATTGAGAAAATGATTACACGGTCGCTTGGAACGCATGGTCCAGAAATATCGGCTATTGGCCTGGGCTGCGGAGGCATATCTGACGGAACAGCAGATGAGGCTGAAAGTCTCGCGACCATCCACACAGCCATCGAGTATGGTATCACACTGCTTGATACAGCCGATTTCTACGGGATGGGACATAACGAGATGCTGCTACGTAAGGCACTACGGGGACGGACACGTGAGCAGATCGTTATTAGTGATAAATTTGGGGCATTACGTGACCCCGAAGGCCGCTTTATTGGCATCGATAGCCGTCCTGCCTCGGTCAAGAGCTTTCTTGCCTACACCTTGCGTCGGCTTGGCACCGACTACATTGATATCTATCGTCCGGCCCGTCTTGACCCTACTGTGCCTATTGAAGAAACCATTGGCGCTATCGCAGACATGGTCAAGGCTGGATACGTTCGCTTTATTGGTCTCTCAGAGGTTGGATCCGATACGATACGGCGCGCGCAGGCAGTACACCCTATTTCCGACGTACAGCTCGAATACTCGCTGTTCTCGCGCGGCATCGAATCAACTATTCTCCCTACCTGTCGTGAGCTCGGCATCGGAATTACTGCGTATGGCGTCCTGTCACATGGCCTTCTCAGTGGACAATGGTCGAAAGAGCGTGCACATGTTCCCGGTAGTTTCACCAATTTTAGCCCTCGCTTCAAGGGAACCAATCTCGATCACAACCTCGCTCTTGTCGAGGCGCTGCGCTCGCTTGCAGAGGCCAAGGGAGTAACCGTCTCTCAAATGGCTATTGCCTGGGTGCTGACCCGTGGACAGAATATTGTGCCGCTGGTCGGAGCAAGTCGGCGCGAGAGCCTCGGCAAGTCCTTAAAGGCCCTCAGTCTGCAATTGACTGCCGATGATATTGCCCAGATTGAGCAGGCCATCCCAAAAGGCACAGCTGCGGGCGAACGGTATCCCGCGCCACTAATGGCACTACTCGATAGTGAACGAGATAGAGAGCAGAATCAATGACTGACGAAACACTCACGCCCGAGCGTATTCTAGAAACGGCGGAGGAGGTTCTCCGCCGCTATGGGCTTTCTAAGACAACGGTTGTAGATGTTGCCCGGGCCCTGAGAGTAAGCCATGGCAGCATCTACCGACACTTCCCGAGCAAAGCGGCGCTTCAGGATGCTATTGCCGAACGCTGGCTGGCGAGAAAATCGTTGCCGCTTATCGCAATAGCGAACGAGGATGGGCCAGCCACAGAGCGTCTGCGACGCTGGCTCAATCTTTTGAGCTCCACAACGCGAAAAAACGTGCTCGACGATCCTGAATTATTCGCGACCCACAAAGAACTCGCGAACTCGGCAAGGAATGTCGTCAGGACACACCTCGATCATCTCGTCGAGCAAATCACCTACATTATTCGCGATGGGATTGCTCAGGGTGAGTTTGCCACTGATGATCCCGTTGTTACTGCTCGTGCGGTGTTTGCTGCAACAACCCTCTTCCATGACCCGGCCCACGTTGCCGCATGGTCTGATCCCGACCTCGATGCCACATTCGACGGCGTCTGGTCTCTGATTCTCGCCGGGCTGAGTCCGCGCGATATTCCACACGCATGAACGGAAAAAGGACTTCAGAAGTGATGCTGAATCTTGGAGAAATATTCATGCGGATAGGCAACATGCATCTCTCTACGCTGGTCTTATCTTTAGAACTGAAAAGCAAATCTGAAGCGGAGGGGCTCACCAGGCGGGCCCGCCTGGTGCTGAGAAGCACTTACATTCACTCATTGGCGTAGAAGCTCCCTGGACAGGAATAACCATGGTTGTCCAGCAATTCCAGAATTGCCGCATTCCTGGAAAGGTCGTTTTGTCCATCTCATAGGAGCGCGTGAGACGCACATCGTTTTGCACCCGTGATTTTTGCGCATGGTGAGCACCTCACTGAATTGGAGAGATGCAGTGAAAAGGGTGATTTCGGGGAGATGCTCTCAACGCAACAAAAGATCTTTTCCTATAAATACTTCTCCCCAACAGGTCTGCCTCCGGCGCTGGGTCTGGAAACTGGTTACAAGGGATCACAGACTTGACGAGCACAGCGCTGTGTGCCACAATCTATATGTAAGCGACATACAAATTACAAGTGCCAAGGGTAGAGAAACTACCTTGATAAACTGATAGAGCCTGGACTGTGCGCGCCTCCACCACGCATCGCCCGACGAGGAGTTTAAGATGGAACTGGGTTTCTATACATTCGCGGATGTGATGACCTCTCCCGTTTCCGGGGAGAAAATCAGTCCCGCACAACGTCTGCGTAACCTCATTGAAGAGATTGAGCTGGCTGATCAGGTTGGTCTCGATGTCTTTGGGCTCGGTGAGCACCACCGCCCCGAATATGTAGTCTCGGCACCAGCGGTCGCACTGGCAGCAGCAGCCGAATGTACACGTAATATTCGCCTGACAAGCGCAGTCACCGTCCTGAGTTCGGACGATCCGGTGCGGGTCTTCCAAAATTTCGCCACGCTCGATTTGCTTTCCGGCGGGCGGGCAGAGATTATGGCTGGTCGTGGCTCATTCATCGAGTCGTTTCCACTGTTCGGCTATGACCTCGATGACTATGATCAATTATTCTCCGAGAAGCTGGACCTTCTACTACATCTCCGCGAGGAGGAACACGTCACCTGGTCAGGGAAGCACCGTCCATCCATTAGAGATCGTGGCATCTATCCTCGCCCCCTTCAGAATCCCTTGCCAATCTGGATCGCCGTTGGTGGCACTCCCGCCTCTGTGATGCGCGCGGGAACGCTTGGCTTACCAATGGCGTTGGCAATCATTGGAGGGCAGACGCCGCGCTTCGTGCCACTTGCGAAGGCCTATCGCGAGGCAGCAACCCGCGCTGGACATGATGCGACAACATTGCCCATAAGCATCAACTCGCATGGCTACATTGCGGACACATCACAGCAGGCGCGAGATGAGCACGCTCCCTACCACCTCGCAGTAATGAATGAACTAGGAAAAGAGCGCGGTTGGCGTCCTATGAGTCGAAGCGCATACGATGCGGAGACCTCACAGCGAGGCGCGCTGATGGTTGGGAGCCCAGAGGAGGTCATCGATAAGATCCTCTACCAGCACTCACTCTTTGGACACCAGCGCTTCTTAATGCAGGCGAGCATCGGCGCGATGCCGCATAAGAATATCCTACATGCCATTGAGTTGCTCGGCACAAAAATCGCGCCAGTCATACGACGCGAAACCAGATCCTCCTCAGATTCCAACGAGTCGCTAGTGGATACGCGCCCATAAGATAAAGAGACTTGCAATTGCTTCTTTTTTCGGCTATTCCCGAAATTCACCGGTATGCGCCTATTTGTTGCGGTGAGATTCCTAGATCAAGCATTTATCTTCTCACAATATTATGCGAAACTAAATTAATGACCGAAAAAGCAGTCGACAGTATGATCGTTTGTCTACTTTCCCCTCCAATCGATTATGGAAAACAGAAAGAGATTTTATGACAACTATCATACGCTACTCTGACATCGCTTCAATCAGCAATGAAGGTGCATCTTGCACTCATCTCACCAACAAAGGAGAATAAATCATGATTTCTGAACAACAAGCGACACTTCTCGCACAGCCCAAAATAGCAGTCATCGGAGTCAACCGCACCTCTGGGGCACCACAACTTACCGCTGTCTGGTTTGCCTGGGATGGTAAAGATTTCTTCTTTTCCACCTCAAAAGATCGTGCGAAATATGTCAATATCAAACGTAATCCCGCCATCTCGCTCCTCATTGAGGATACCGCGACCTTTACCACTGTTGTGGCCTATGGGCAAGCAGAGATTATTGAGCACAATGTCGTCGAGTTAACGCGTCCAATCATTGAAAAGTATGTGCCAGAAGCCCAACGCGAGGACATGCTCAAGAGTGTAGCCAACGACCCAAATCGTGTTATCGTAGTGCTCCATCCCGAAAAAATCATCTAGAGAGGCGGCTTCAGCATCCTTCCTGGTTATCTCACAAGAGGCCTTATAAAATAATCAGATATAGCAAGGCAGAGAGATCCAATCTCTGCCCTGCGTAAATTATCCACCTGCTTCTACGCATTTATCTGTGTGTGAAGAGCCGCCGCAAGAGAGATAATTATATTGGACTCAAGATATGGTAAGTGTCGACATTGCCCTCACACCATCAATCATCTCAATTGACTGTTCTTCGTCTGTGCCATCCGTCATCATTCTGGAATGGTTCTTCATCCAAAGGATGGCGGATTATGGTGCGCATTTTGTCTGAAGCAACTCTGCGCAGATCGTTGAGATAGATCTCGTGATGTTTCCCACGAAACGCATATCCATGTTCCACAAAAAAACGGTCAAGCTTCTCGAGTGTTGGCCCTTCGTCTGCAAATGGACCAATATGCATGATCTGGGCCACTGTTCCCTCGGAGAACTGCCCCAGACGAATCTTCTCCAACGCACGTGGGTTCTTCTTTCTCTGTGCCTGCCTACATGCTTCAGCAAACCAGACCTCTGTCACGCAATCCGGCTGCATAATCATCATCGTCCATTGCCAGTTCTCGCGCGGAGCCTCCCGACCTCCATCAGCCCACCAGAGTCCCTCAAGTGGCATTACCGGATAGTCAAGAGCCGCTTCATTCTTGAGTAAGAACTTCGTGGTATAAGCCACCGTATATAGTGTCTCAATTGCATCTTTGTACTCCTGTGCCGTATTGGGATCGCCTCTTCCATCTAGCATTAGAAACTGCATTGTGGGAACCTCTACGATCACGACCTCCTGCAACGGATTGGTATAGAGATGCTTCAATCTCGTTTTTAGATCTAGTTTGGTTGGCTCAATGCTTCTGTTCATACATTCCTTCTTTCTGTGTTCTCTCTTCGCAAAAAGCGAAGCGTGGACGCAACCTCACGAGCGCTACTCACACAACAGCTCAAAGTGTTGAGCTTCCTCTCAGAGGGTACTCGATACTCACTGACATCCTTTGTCAGGGAGCGGAAGAAATGCTACACTACGTGGAAAACACGGAAAAATCAGAGGCAAACAGAGATGAGAGCCGATCGTTTATTAACCATTGTGTTACTGCTCCAGGCACGAGGGCGCATGACTGCCCACGAACTGGCAGAACGTCTCGAGGTTTCGGAGCGAACTATTTATCGAGATCTTCAAGCCCTTAGTCTGGCTGGTATTCCTATCTATGCAGAAGCAGGGACAGGAGGAGGATATGCCCTCATCGAACAGTATCAAACACGCTTGACAGGGCTCACGAAGTCCGAAGTGCATGCACTGGCCTCATCGCAATCATCAGGGCCTCTTCACGACCTGGGCCTGGGATCTGCTCTAGAGGCAGCATTCCTCAAACTTGAAGCAGTGCTCTCTCCACATTGGCATGGAGACATAGACACCGTCAAAAGATCCATTCACCTGGATTCCACAGGCTGGCTCTGGGCAAAGGAGCCAGTCCCGTTTTTGCCTCTGTTGCATGAAGCACTCTGGCTAGGTCAAAAAGTGGAGGTGGATTACCGTCGCCACGATGGTCAAATTCGTCAGCGCATTATTGACCCCTACGGGTTGGTGGCGAAATCCACCGTCTGGTATCTCATTGGCGCGGTTGATGATCAGCTTCGGATCTTCCGCGTTTCGCGTGCGCGTACGGTAAAGCTCTTGGCGGAAAGCAGTCAACGCCCGCGAGCTTTCGACGTGCGGGTATTTTGGGAAACGTGGAAGTCTACTTTGGAAGCAAATTATTCTCCCTATGTTGTTCGTTTTCGTCTTGCCCCAGAAGGGGTCCAAAGATTCTTTGAGAGAGTAGATGAAACAGTACGCCCCTCAATAAGAGAAGAACCAGACAAGGATGATCAAGAATGGCGAATCATATCAATGACATTCAGCTCTCTACTCCATGCTCAGACAGTTGCTATGGGCATGGGAAATCTCCTGCAAGTCTTAGAACCCTTAGAGCTTCGTGAAGCCATTCGCGCGCAGGCTCAGCAGATTGTCGCCCTCTATGAATGAGATAGAAATTGGATGACATCTGGATCGGCTAGGAGAGCCAGAGTCCTGGCACAGAGATCGCGTACACCAGCCACAGATGCTGGAGCATTGAGGAGTTCTAGCAATTGCATGAACGTCTCTTCAGTGCATAGTTTGCTCAATGCCTCTGGGACGATGTAGGCATTTGCTCTGAATTTATCGTATACATTGTAAAAGCTGTGTCCGTATGCACCACGCCTGGCATTGAGGTACCACTGCTCATATGCCAACACATGAGCGAGCAAGGGCACCGATGCCCGTTGATCACCGATGTCACCAAGAAGGCGAATAACTTCCCATCTGGGGGTCGCTAGTTGCGGATTTTGCAGCGTGGCAAGCAGCATAGCACACAGATCAAGATCAGTGTACCTCAAGATGTCAGCCGCGAGATTTCCTCTGCCAGATGGCTCTGTAGAGAAGCGATACTCCAGGGCAAAGATGAGGGCTGGAATGATGCGCTCATCCTGAAATTTGCTTAGTCCCATCAGCGCGGCACGGCGAACGGTCCCGCTCTCCATCGGATTGCTCAAAAAATCCAGGAGCGGTTCAATGACCTGAGGGTCATGCATACATGCCAGAGCAGTGGCGGCTTCGTCACGCACCCAGTGGTGTTCGTTTTTGAGCAATGGCATCACCAAATCGGGGTCGCCAAATTGGCCCAACGCCCATGCCATCTCTTTACGCAGGCTTGCATAGCTCGACTTGCCTTTGGTTTGGGCAAGCAAATTCTCTAAGGTCTGAATTGCTGATCGTTCCTGCCATTCGCCCAGAGCATGAGCGGCCTTCTCGCGTACATTCATGCTCTTATCCTGCACAAGTGCCATCAGCAGTACATCCACCGCCCGCCGATCCTGGATGGTACATAACACACTGACAGCCTCCAGGCGTACTTTCTTGCTCTCATCCTTTAGCAGCACCTCCATCAAAGCATCTACCACTGCTGTCCACTTGCGCTCACCAAGAATCTGGATAATGAGCGCACGATTGGTATATTTCCCCTCGGTAGCAAGCATCTGGATCAGAAACTGGTTAGCCTGGAAACCAGCATAGGAGCGCTTGATTTTCAGAAGCGCTGAACGGCGCGCTTTGGGGTCCATACTGGCTAATTGATCAATAATGGGCTGAGGAAATGGGGCATTCATCAGAGGCATGACGTTTCCTTCTACCGATGTGGTTTAGCCAGATAGTAAACCAGCCTGGCAAAAGAACGCTATGAAGTAGGTCACTTGCCCGCTCACTGATTCGTTCAATTCAGGCATTATGCAGTGCATACTTCTTGCTTCACTGCATTTTTTAAGCGGGCACCCAAGCTACAAAATTCGGGCAATTCCTCGAGACAAAAAATCGGCGTCACGTAGTTGTCACGTTTTCGTGAACTCACTTGTCTCCTTTCTGGAAGCGCTTAGAAAGAGATCTCTCCAAAAAAGAGAAGCAAAATAAAAAGGAACAATATGATGAACATTTTTGTCACAGGTGCAACTGGTGTCCTCGGAACATCTCTGGTGCCTAGATTAGTTGAAGCAGGATACACGGTTTCGGCAATGAGCCGCACTGAGGAGAATGATGAACGCCTGCGACGTGCAGGGGCGCATCCGGTACGGGTTAACCTCTTTGATGTTGAAGCACTCAAGCAGGTATTGGTAGGTCACGAGGCCATCTACCACCTGGCAACGAAAATCCCCCCAGTGACGCAGATGGGACGGAGTTCGGCCTGGCTGGAAAATGATCGCCTGCGTCGTGATGGTGCTCGCAACCTTGTCGAAGCCACGCTGGCGATAGGCACAATCCAGACAATCATTTATCCCAGTTTCGATTTTCTCTATCCAAGCAGTGGCGACACCTGGTTGGATGCCCAAACGACGCCCATCAAAACAGCGACCCTTTCCTCAACCGTCGAGGCTGAAGAGGCTGTGGCGCGCTTCGCGGCGAGCGATCCGTCCAGACGCCGCGGGATCTCACTGCGTCTGGGCTCATTTTACGGGCCGGAAGCACCTTCAAGCTGGGAAATGTTGAATCTGGCGCGCAAAGGGTTTGGTGCTTTTCCCGGTGCAAGTACTGGCTATCTCCCGCAAGTCTGGTTGCAGGATGCCATCAACGCTCTCTTGCTTGCGTTGACGGAACCGGTACCTTCCGGCATCTATGACATTGTTGATGATGAGCCTGTAACGCGCGCACAAATGTACACCATCCTTGCTCACGCTGTCGGTCGTAAACGTCTGCTGGCCCTGCCCGATCTGCTGATGCGCCTGATGACGGGAGCCAAGTATGCCGATACCAGCCGTAGTCTACGCATCTCCAATCATTTATTCAAGGCCGTCAGTAGCTGGCAACCCATTGTCCCCGATGCGCGAATAGGTTGGGATATGATGGCACAGAAGCAGAACAAATAGTGTTAAAGCTGCTCATAAAATGGGCGAATCGTTAAAAAACTTACAATGCCGTGCCCGGAAGGGCCGAGGTAACCATCAAGGAGAGAACTTATGAACCTCACTCTATGGATCATCGCTAGCCTGCTAGCCGCTGTCTTCCTTTTCGCGGGCGCGAACAAGGTATTCATTCCTCAGGAGAAACTAGCCAAGGCTCCCGGCGGGGGATGGGTCTTGCAGTTCAGCGCTGGCTTCGTCAAGGCTCTTGGAGCAGTCGAGATCCTGGGCGCCGTCGGCCTGATCCTGCCCGCCCTGCTTGGCACCTCACCGATCCTGGTACCGTTGGCGGCCGTTGGTCTGGCGTTGATCATGGTTGGTGCGGCGACCGTGGAATTCCGCCGTCACGAGTACAAGCACATGCTGTTGAACCTGGCCTATCTCACCCTGACCGCCTTTGTGGCGTGGGGCCGCTTCTGGTAAATGACAACGAAAATGCGTGGCTGTGCATCTCTGTGTCGAACCTCCGGGTCAAAAAAAGAGCCCCGAAGGTTCGACCTCATTTTTTCTCTTCCTGCTTATGCTCCCTAGATGGATCTTCCGGCGGAAGGCGAGGAATATTGGGGGCTTTTCCGCGCTTGTAGACCATGATGACGCGCTTGAAGGTAATCACAACCTTGCCGTTCTGGTTGTAGCCAGTGGTGCGCACAGTCACAATGCCAACATCAGGGCGTGATTGAGATTCACGCGTTTGGAACACCTCAGACTGGGAGTAAATGGTATCACCCTCGAAGACTGGATTGGGCAACCGAACCTCGTCCCAACCCAGGTTGGCAAAGACGTTCTGCGAGATATCGGTCACACTCTGTCCCGTAACCAGCGCCAGAGTAAAGGTTGAGTCGACAAGCGGCTTACCAAAGCTGGTTTGCGCCGCATAGTGGTGGTCAAAGTGAATGGGAGCGGTATTCTGGGTCAGCAAAGAAAACCACATATTGTCCGTCGTCGTCACCGTTCGCCCCAGGGGATGCTGGTAGACATCTCCCACCTCAAAGTCCTCGTAGAAGCGACCCCTCCAGCCCTCTTTCGTCGCCATGAGTGCTTTTCCCCCTTTTTGGTTATGAGCTATCCTCTCTATTCTACGATATGACAAGCGTCACTATATATGCCACAAAGGGCGCGGCAAGTTCTTTTGCGTGAGGCCGAAATCTCCATTGCTCAAGCACCAAGGACCTGATGCATTACTGCGTATGACAGATCGATTGGGAAATGATCTCTTGTAGCAGGAAGGGATTGGGTAACATAAGCTGCTCTCATTGGTGTCTCCAATTTTCAGAGGTAGCAATACATGATTTCAGCTTCTGCTTCTGTCAACTCATCATTGGACAAAGCATCATCGCATGGTGAGTTGAAAGAAGCAGCGAACTCTGATGGTGAGTACGGAACGTGTTACTCCATAGCGCTCGTCAGTTGTTCAAGTCGCTCAACATAATCAGCCAGCACTGTAAAGGTGGCCTCGATTGGCTCAGGTGTACGCAGATCGACGCCTGCCTGCTGAAGTACATCCAGTGGATAAAGTGCATTGCCAGTGCGCAAAAATGCAAGGTAGCGTTCAACCGCTTGAGGCTGGGAGGCGAGTATTGAACGCGCCAGGGCGTTTGCAGCAGCAATACCTGTTGTGTACTGGAAGACATAGAAGTTCGCATATAAATGGCCAAAGGTTGCCCAGGTAATGCCATCACGTGCGGCATCCACTTCAACCTCACTGCCGTAGCCCTCTGCCAGGAAATCAGCAAAAAGACCATTGAGGATATCGGCGGTCAGAGCCTCGCCGCGCTCCACACGCTCATACATTTCCAACTCAAGTCGGGCCAAGAGGGGCATAATAAAGTAATAACGATGGAAATTGTTCATGGCCTCATCCAATAACCCAATCTGGAAATCTCGCTCAAGGCGTGTGCGCAACAGGTGCGCCCGTACCATTGCCTGGTGAAAGTTGGAAGCGGTCTCAGCCACAAACATCGAATAATCGCTGTATACAAGCGGCTGTGTCTGCCAGGTTAGATAAGAATGCATCGAGTGCCCAAGTTCGTGCGCCAGAGTGCTCATGCCTTTCAGAGAGTCATCATAGCTCATAAAGATAAAAGGATGTGTTCCTGGACTGCCAGAGGAGAATGCCCCAAGGCGTTTGCCTTGATTGGGATAGATATCCACCCAGCGTTCTTGCAGACACCCCCGGCGCAGAATCTGTATATACTCATCACCGAGTGGCTGAAGTCCTTCAGCAATTAAATCTACTGCCTGTGTATAAGGCAAAGCAGGCAATTGCGTGGTCAACGGCGAATAAAGATCGTAGGTATGGAGCGTTTTGTATCCCAACACACGCCGCCGCAGCGCCCAGTAGCGATGCCAGGTAGATAGATTCCGGCGAAAGGTATCAATCACATTGTGATACACCTCCACAGGGATATGGTCAACCGCGAGCCGCGCTTCCAAGGCAGAACGATAACCATGCGCACGCGCAAAAAAGATATTCTGCTTTATCTGGCCCTCCAGGTTATGAGCCAGGGTCTTTTTGAAGGCCAGATAGCCATCATGGTAATTTTCCCAGGCTGTGCGGCGCGTCTCCCGGTCCGTACTGGACCAAAGTGTGACAGTCGTCCCCTGAGCCACTGGATACTCCTCGCCAGTACTCGATGTTGCGGACTGAAAGCGGATCTCGGCGCCGGTCAGAGATCTCATCACACTATGGGTTGTCGTAAAAGGATCGTTAAGCGCGCCCAATAGCTCTTCAATCTCAGGCGAGCGTACATGGGCCTGCAATCGCAGAAGATCCTCTAAATAATGTGTATACGCAGCCAGGCGTGAATCTGAGTTAGCCCACTGCGAGAGCTTTTCTGCGCCATTCGCCAGAAGCTCTGGTTTGATAAAGGCCAGCGCCGCGCTCACCTGTCCATTGAGCGTCGCTGCTCTGCTGATCAGAGCCGTCGCCTCTTCATTGCTGGTATCAACGCTCGTCAAAAGCTCAGCATACATAGATAACTTCTGGGCGCGCGTGGTGACCTGAAAGTATGCATCTAGCACCTCAGCCATGATTGTGGGTTCATTCAGCTTTCCATGATACTTTTCAAAAGCAGGCAATTCCATTTGCACTTGCTGATATTCAGCTTCCCATGCCGCTGTATTGGGAAATACACTGGCAATATCCCAGGTATCCTCCTGACGTTGAGCGCTTCGTGGGGGAAGAATAATCTTTGGCATTTGGTCTGTTACCTTTCTGTTTGTAGAATTGACCCGATAAAAGATAGAGGCCTTCCGTAACATTCGTACGCGCTAAAGTACATGCATTTTGAACTTCTTTGGAATACGACACCAGAAGCTATTTTCTCACGAAGAGCCACGTCCAATGTGTTTCAATAACGCGTGAGTTGCGGCTATTTCATACAAAGAGGTCGAAATCAATCTCGAACAGGGACATTAACGACACGTGCGAAAAAAAGTCTCACCGCGTACTTCCTATTCCGACGCAACCGCGATGACCGCAATCTCAACCAGAACTCTTCTCAACCAAGCATTCGTACCTCTACCAGTGTACTGGCTGGATGAATGGAAGGAATCATATTGTAATCATGAGCTTCACGCGGAATGAGACGCAGGGACATACCCAACAAGGAGACATTCTCCCTGGCTACGTGAGTAAATCTAAGATATACTCATCTACTGGTAACTTTTTAAACAGGTGGTTCATTCCCTGAGAAAAATAACTTGCTCCTTTTAGAGCCTATCTGATGTATATGTTCCTCTCCGAAGGAACTTTCAAGAAAGGGATAACATGAACATCGCTATTTTTTCAGATTTGCATGGTCGATTGCTCCTTGCCTTTCAGCTTTGTCGACGGTGGCAGAGAGAGACGGGAGAAAATATCGACTTGATCTTACAGGCTGGCGACGTAGGAGCGTTTTCTGATGTGCAGAGGCTAGATAAAGCCACTCGCAGGTATGCTGAACAAGATCCAACGGAACTCGGATTTCTCGAACATTTCCGCCATTATGACTCTGCTGTAGACAAGGTGCTCGCCGGAACCACTTGCCCATGATTTTTGTACGAGGCAATCACGAAGATCATCTCTGGCTCGATGAACTGGAGCAGCAGAGCGAGGAGCCCATCATTCCTATTGATGCCTACAAACGTGTGTACCATTTGAAAACAGGTCAGCCCTGGATATTTCAGAAAGGGAACGAGCAGGTCACGATACTGGGTATTGGGCGGATTGCAGCCCCTACAGGAGAAGAGAACCTGCGACAAGGCAAGTATCTTCAGGAATATGAAGTAGAACGTCTCTATCAACTGCCACAACAACCTCTTAATATTCTGCTGACCCATGACGCTCGTCCCGATTTTGTGCTCTTGGAACGCGGGGTGAAAAGCAAAGGGAGTACTGGGATGGAAGAGATCAAAGACATTCTGGACAGTTATCGACCCCCATATCATTTTTTTGGACACTATGGAGGGCCGCCCAGGTGCGCACCGATAGCAATGGCAGAACGCTTTCAGTAAAATTGGCAGACCTCCATTGGGAACGCGGCACTTCGGTGCTTGAAAAAGGATCAATGGGGCTCTTACGCTGGCAAAATCAGGAACTCCATTCCTTTACAGTACTCGACGATCCCTGGTTGAAAACATATAACATCCACACATGGCGTTACCTCTAAATCAGTCAAGCTATTCAGGTCGATGTCCAGATCTACCAAGTCCCTCATATCGTCAAGGGGCCTATGGCTGAAGACGGTCTGCTCATCCCTAAGTGGAAGGATGAAGAGGCGACACCAGTGACAATTGTAGCGCCAGAGGAGCGTAAAGCGGTCATTCTCACTGGTGCACAAACAAAGAACATGATCTCCATGATTAGCTTTACCAATACACCAGGCAACTTCAATGCGTTACACTACCATACTCGTGAAGATGAGATCTGGCATATCATTGATGGCGAGTGGGAATTTCAGGTCAACGGAAAGGTCCATCGTGGGAAAGCAATGGGGGAGACACCGTGTTTGGGTCACGCTATCTCCCCCATTGCTTTCGAAATGCAGGAGATACAATAGGCCATCTGATCATCATTTATACGCCTGCTGGAAATGAACGGTTCTTCTTGCAACTCGATGAGTGGACAGAGCATGGTGTCGATATTACCTTTGAGAAGATCAAAACTCTAGCAGATAGTATGGGAAACTATCTGGTTCCACAAGAAGCCCATGGTGCCCAAGAGCAGTAAACACTCAGCAAGACGTACAGAGGATTCGTCCAGTTGCTTCTCCTATCATTCTTAACTGGGCAGATCCTCAGCTTCCTCACAAACCTCTCGTCATCTGTATACCAGGATTTGAGGCGAGCAAATCGCTCCCTGCTGACGCGAAGGCAAATAGGCTAACCCCAACCTTAGCCGCCAACAAAATTGGGGGTTGAAGACATGTATAACTATCGCGCTAATGGGTATTAACAGCGATAGTTATACATGTCTTCGTAAGGTACTGGGTCTCCTTCATAACGTTGAAGAGAAAGGCGATTCTTGTGGAAGACTGGCCTTTCCATGTTCCACCTCTTCGTCTTGCCGGGATAGAGGTATCTCTTCTTGGAGACGTGTTCGTAAAAGAGTCAAGAGAGTACCCAGAGCGCGGCCAGGGGAACGAATTTCTGGCAGAAAAACGAGGCCAATTGTCAGGCGCAGGTCTACACCATGAAGTTCTCGTATCACTGTTTGAGGAAGCGGTGGACTAGCTGCCGCACGTGGAATGATTGCAATTCCTAACCCTCCCTGAACCGCTCGTTTCAGCACTTCAATACTCCCCATTTCAATGCCTGAGAAAGGGTTGCTCCCTTGTGAGAGCAATGCGGTTTCAATCATTGCCCGATATGCACATCCTCGCTCGGTCAATAAGATCCGTTGCTCAAGAAGGTCTATAGAAGAAAGGTGGTCTCTGTTTGCTAACGGATGGGCTTCAGGAAGCAACACGGTCAGCGGCTCACTAAAGAGTGGTTCAAAGATTAATCCCATATGGGGATCAGGAGGAGTACAAATCCCCACATCTAAGGATCCTGCTGCAACCCTCTGGCTAATGACTTGTGTGCCACCAACCTCAAGCGTCAGGTGAAGCTTTGAGTGTGTTTGACAAAACTGCACCAGAAGAGGCGTTAAACGTAGGCTTGCTGTTGGTTCAATGGCTCCAATACGCAGATGTCCAGCCTCCCAGCGACGACGTCTTTCAGTGCCAGTTGCAAGGAGATCGCACGCTGCATGAGCGTGTCAGACTGTTCTTGTAATGCGCGCCCTGCTTCGGTCAATTGGACGTGTTTGCCCCGACGAACAAACAATTTCACCCCAAGTTCAGCTTCAAGTTGCTGCATATGGACCGTGATAGTTGATTGAGCATATTGTAACTTTTCTGCGGCTTGGACAAAGCTTCCCTCCTTCACGATGGCTTGAAAAGACTCCAGATGCCGTAATTCCATCCGCCTTCTCCTATTATCGATGAAAATGAATAGAATGTTCAAATAATTTATATTGACAAATATAACACATCGGATTACAGTGGAAAAGAAGTTTGGGAAGAACGGCATCCATACACCAATCTCCCAAAGCGTACTTAAAAAGATAGAAAAAAAGAGGTTGTATCTATGCTGGCTGATGTACTCTGTCACGATGTTTCTCCTCTCGATGAACAGTATCCTGCGACCCTCATTCCTCTCACGTTTAACAGTCATGGACAACAGCTTGTTGGGCGCATCCTGGTGGCGCAAGGAATAGGGCCACACCCTACCATCCTGCTCTTACATGGCTTTCCTGGAGACGAACAAAACGGTGATCTGGCTCATATCTTTCGACGGGCTGGCTGGAACGTGATGACCTTCCATTATCGGGGAGCCTGGGGCAGTCAAGGATCTTTCTCTTTTACGCATGTCTTTGAGGATATTCCCATTGCACTCGACCTGCTTCGGACACATGAGATGCGGGAGCAATGCAGGGTTGATCCTGAGAGGATTGTGCTCATCGGTCACAGCATGGGAGGCTTTGCCGCGCTGCTCACTGCAGCTAGTGACCCCTCTCTTCATGCTGTTGCCTCACTGGCAGGTTTTCATTTTGGCCCATTTGCCCAGCTCTTACGCCAGGATGCTTCGTTGCATACATCCATCGTCCGAGACTGGAAGACCTGTCTGCCAGCATTACGCGGTATTTCGGCTGAACAGCTCGTGCAAGAGGTCCTCGACCAAGCTGAACAATGGACCCTGGATCAGTGCCTCGATCAACTCTCTCAGCACCGTGTATTCCTGCTTGCAGGCAGCCGAGATACAGTTGCCCCTCCTGATCTTCATCATACGCCACTCGTGGCTGCCTTAGAACAATGCCCAGCACCTCGCATCCGTTCCGCCATTCTGCACACTGACCATGCCTTTTCTGATGCTCGCGTGACACTGGCACAACACCTGCTTTCCTGGCTTGATGAGATCAAATGAGAAGCACTTCCAACATATTCTTCGAGCGTTGTTCATGGGACACATGAGACATCAAGCATCTCACTGATGTTGTCTCGCGAGCGGCCTTCATCGTCCGCTCGCGAGACAAGTTCTCGTAGATCTGTTGAATGGACTTCATATTTTTCACCTACTCCTTGGCTCAATGCTTAAGTCTATTGCGCTAAAAGATGATTTGAGAACATGATGAAAGTGAGAAAACATGTACAATGGATTGGGCCGTCTTGGGAAAGCAAAACCCCACCAGAAAATATCCGTGCAGAGAACGAGTCCACTTATCTGGTGGGCGGCGTGTTCGTTCGCAGCTATTCTGGGGTTTTCACGGCTTTCTTATGGGCTTTTGTTGCCAGCATTGCGAACGGATCTGGGTGGCTCCTACAGTGCCTATGGCATACTCGGCACAATGAACTTTGTGGGCTACTTGTTTGGAACACTCACATTGCCTTTTCTACTAGCACAGGTATGGCAGCGTTTGGCTCTCAATTTGATTGCCTCATGCGCTATGAGTGTCACGCTGTTTGCATCAGGATGGAGCTTCACGCTCTGGCAACTAGGTGTGTGGCGGTTCTTGAATGGCTTTTTTGCTGCTTTCGCGACTGTTCTAACCCTCGCACTCACACTGGAATGCATTCCTGCTCAAAAGCGGGGAAAGGCATCAGGGCTTATCTGGGCTGGAGGAGCAATAGGGATTGTTCTCTCTGGCCTCATCGCTCCTTTTATTCTGAATGCAGGTAACACTGCTGGATGGCGCATCGTCTGGATGGGGATGGGGATGGTGGGCGTAGTCACTGCCATCGGTTTTGCTCGAACGCGGGCGACTTTCTCCTCTTTTTCAGCTTCGCCAGCATCTACCCAGGAATCGTCGAGCGCGAGGCTTTCGCCTCAACCGTTGTGGGTGATGCTTCGTCCACTCTTTCAGCCTCACCGACTGCTGTTTCTCACGCTCTCTTATTGCAGCTTTGGCTGTGGCTACATTATCTACTTTACCTTTTTCATTGCTTTACTCGAACAACAAGGCGTGTCCGTGCTGAATGCTGGCTTTGTTTGGGCGGGATTGGTCTTGCTGGTGCATTAAGTGGCTGGGTGTGGGGTAAGGTGATGGATCGTTGGCCGACAGGTTTTGCTCTCGCTCTCCCATTACTCCTGGGTGCCGGGGAGCGCTGTCCGTTTTGGGACGCAGTCAAGGATGGGAATACGTTGGAGCAATCCTCGTCGGGCTCTGTGCGTTCATTGCTCCGGCTCTCATGATTACAGCATTGCTCAAACGCGAGGTGACAGATGAAGTTTATGCAGCGAGTTTGAGTATGCTGACAGCTTTTTTTGCTATTGGCCAAATCGTTGGGCCATTGATCAGTAGCTTTATCGTTGAGAGCAACGGTCTCGTTGTGGGTACAGCGAGTAGCGCGCTTATCCTTGGAGTTGCTGCAGTCTGTGCCTGTGGACATGGTATCGTGCAGCAGCGAATACATAGGGCTCACGTACAGCTAGCCCAAAGAGAAGATGAGGGAATGACTTTATTGATCCACCAGGTAGCATTTGATTCAGAAAATATTCAGGGAGAAGAAAAAGGTGGAGACGAAGCCAGGGCAGAACCATAACCGCCTCCTCTTGGCGAATTTAGCTCATTTTGTGGCAAGGGGCGAAACCTTTCAAGTGTATGTTCAGATTGCTGCTGCTCCGGCCTCTTGTCCCACTTCAAACAGTTCCCTCGCCTGCTGGTCTAACACCAAGTACAAAATGTTTTGAGCGCACACCCAAGTAGATTGTGGATATCATCGAGGTATACGGCTCTCCACCACATACTGCTATCCCACGCTGTACACAAGGCCTAGCGATCCTAGCTCCTATGGAATAGCAAATCGTAGAGAGAGCTTATGAGGGAAGATAGATGCAAACAGATGTCTTGCTCCACAAACTCTCACCTGTTATAAAATCCCCCTCTGAGAGAGGGGATTCATGCGTCTACAACGAGCGCGAACCTCCTACATTTATCGTGAACCATCACGGCGGACAAGCTCCACAACCGGAATTTTTCTAGTCGTCTTCTTCTCGTAGTCGGCTGCGCCTGGGTGGGCCTGCACTTCTTTTGCATAGATGCGGTCACGCTCTCCACCTTCAATAAGCACTGCCATGGCTTCGAATTGCTCTGTGCCAAGCTCAACAGTTACCTGTGGATGAGCGACCAAATTGTGATACCAATCGGGGTTCGTCGGCGAGCCCCCCTTCGCAGCAAAGATAAATAAGCGCTCTCCATCCCAAAGACAGGTAAGTGGGTTGATGCGCCGTTGCCCACTTTTGGCGCCCGTGGTGGTTAGCAAGAGCAAAGGCACGCCCTCAAATGAGCCTCCGACCTTGCCTCCATTCGCGCGGAATTCCTCGATTATCTGCTGATTCCAATTGTTAAGGTGAAATTTTGGTTCTGCCATTAATGTTCCTCTTCTATACATTGTGCAATAGCAAGTGTCATTCTTCAACGCTTATCGCTACCAATAGCTAGCCAATGATGCGCTGTGACCTGAGGGTAATCCAACAATCCATCCAACAGGCCCTCCGCTCACTTATAGGATGGGTGATGGCATTTTTCTCGACTTGAAAGGGAGTATACTTATTCAAGTGGACTTGAAGTCAAGAGGAATTAATAATGGAAGTGCCCTTCACCACATTAATTTGAATAGCCAGTTGAAGCACATCCCGCTGAGGATCTCTCGCTCTCCGATCTCGCAGCAATCGTGTATTCGAGCCTCTGCCACTTCGCGCCTCTTCAAGAAGTCCGTCGGATTTACACCTCACCGCTATTTTATTCAACGGCGCATTGAGCGAGCAAAGCCGTTGTTTTTGACTACGAACTGGTCGCTCACCGCCATTGCCCACATGATTGGCTTTGTGCATGAAAGCCACCTGGACCGGCACTTCAAACGGCTCACTAGACTCACTCCCAAGCACTACCAGTAACCGCGCAAGAATCTGTTGTTCTCTCACAAGAATCTGGGTCAAGCTCTGCTCAATTCCTGTTACAGTACGAGCAGAAGCGCTTCTTCAAAATGAAGACAGTACATATCGAGAGGTTGCAATAAAGAATGCGGAAAGAGCAACAGATTACATCCACCCAAGAAGAGCATGGGACGCTTCAGGCCCTTGGGTTGACTGCCATTTGCTTCGGGTTTTTCATGGTTATTCTCGATACCTCCGTCGTCAATGTGGCACTTCCTGCTCTGCAACAGGACCTGCATGGCTCGCTTGAGGGCTTGCAGTGGGTCGTCAACGGCTATACCCTGATCTTTGCGAGCCTGCTGCTCAGTGCGGGCACGCTTGGGGACCAACTTGGACAGAAGCGCGCGTTTCTTATTGGGTATGTCTTGTTTACAGGAGCATCGCTCCTCTGTAGCCTTGCACCTTCGCTCCCTCTCTTGATAGCAGCGCGAATCATTCAAGGAGTGGGACCCGCACTGTTGGTTCCGAGTTCGCTCGCTTTGATCACTCACGGAATTCAGAACCCTGGGAAACGGGCCAGAGCAATTGGGATCTGGGCAGGAAGTTCAGGTATCGGGTTGGCTGGAGGCCCTGTCATCGGAGGACTGCTCGTCGACACATTAGGCTGGCGCAGCATCTTTCTGCTGAATGTTCCCTGTGGTCTTCTCGCACTCGCTCTCACCAGACGTTTCGTCAGCGAGACGCCACAGAGAACGACGCAGAAACGGGATCAGTGGGGACAAGGATGCATGATTGTCGCCCTCGCAACATTGACCTACGCGCTCATTGAGGGGCGAAGCCAGGGATGGACCTCGCCTCAGATCATCGGCCTGTTGCTGCTGTGCATTGGAGCATTTGGAGGCTTTTTGTTCATTGAAGCGAGACATGATACACCTCTGCTCCCCCTGCACTTCTTCTCATCTAGAGATATTCGTGTGCCACTCCTGGTTGGATGCATCCTCAACTTTGGCCTGTATGGTCTGCTATTTGTCCTTTCCCTGTTTTTTCAAGATATCTCTCATTACCCGGCAGCGCTGGCTGGTGTTGCGCTGCTGCCGATAACCTGTGCCACTGGAGGCATGGCAGTGATCTCAGGAAGGATCACTGCACGCCTGGACACACGCTGGCCATTGATTGGAGGGCTGACAGCAGGCTGTCTTGGAACGCTCTTGCTCTTATTGGGCGAAACCGGCAAAACGCTCCTCATCTTGATGGTTGGGGAAATCATTGTTGGCCTGGGCTGTGGTATGGTCGTCCCCGCTATGACGACAATTCTCCTGAATGCTGTACCCAAAAACCAGGTGGGTGTTGCTTCCGGGCTGCTAAACGCGAGCCGGCAACTGGGAGGGGTGCTTGGCGTTGCAATCATCGGCTCAATCCTCGGCTCTGTGAATGAGGGGAGCGCGTTTCTGACTGGCATGCCTGTTGCACTACTGCTGGTCGCGCTGCTTTTCCTACTGGGCAGCGTGCTAACCACCATCGCGTAACCCGCCGGGGCGGGAAAAGAGAACAGATCAACTCGGATAGTGCTAGGTATAGTCAATGGACCTGTCTGGCAGGCCAGTCGAGCTGGAAGGTCTTGTTCAGGCGCCTCAGAAACGCAAAGGGATCATTGACTTGTGTGGCAACCAGCAAAGAGGAATATTCTCATCACAGCAGCGCTTTTCCTAATGCGACTGGCTTTGGGTTAGGTTCTAACTCGCGAAAATAATAGAACGTTTTTATCGAAACGTTCGGGGCTTCTGCCCTTGATGCTTTCAAACAACATCCTTTCTTCTCGCGAGTGCAGCGCAAGAATCTGCTGCAACCAAGCAAGAATAGAGGCGACTGTCAAAACCATCTGAGGTACTCTGAGGGCAAGAGAAATCTGAACATCCATCACTGGATGGCGTCTTTGAAGTTGGAACGTAGGAGCACGATGTAGGGATGCAGGATATGAATGATTGATAGGCCACTGCAATACCAAATAGCAAGATATTTTCTGCTCAGATGATTTTACCACCACCTGGGCATCTTAGTGAAAACGGAGAAAAACCATGAGTGTTATTCCAGAGAAAGAGATAAAGATCCTCAACTCTACCAGCCTGGCCCACATCGCAACCATTGGGCCTCATCACGAGCCACAGTCTACCCCGGTCTGGTTTGACTGGGATGGCACCTATGTGCGTTTCAGTCAGACAAAGGCGCGCCAGAAATATCGCAACCTGAAACGTGATCCACATATCGCGCTGTCTATCACCGACCCTACGAATCTTTATCATTATTTAGAGATTCGTGGCAAGGTGGTGCGCATCGAGGAAGATCCGCAGAGAACGTTCATCGACTCCCTGGCAAAGAAATACCTGGGTGTCGATCACTATCCCTACAACCAACCTGGAGACGAGTACGTGATCTTCTACATCCAATCAGAACACACAACCTCCATGGACATTCAGCCAGAACGCGCCACTTCCACGGACTAGCGAACACGAGCAAGCAGAAGCCCTTCTTCCAAAGAGAAGAAGGCACTCAGAAGATCAAGAGGCTGCAAAAAAAGAGCGCATGGCTTCATCAGCCATAAGATGATCTGGCATCCTATGAGTCTCCGCGTAAGCGGCATGTGAACGAAGAGAAAGATCAAGATTGGAAGGAAAAGAAGAAGCATGCAAACACGTGTCCTTGGCAAAACAAAACTGATGGTCTCGGAACTGGGATTTGGCTGTATGGGTTTGTCAGGCTTTTATGGAACGCCCCTTGGCGAAGAGGAAGCGGTACGGGTGATCCACAGGGCCATTGATCTGGGCGTCACCTTTTTCGATACTGCTGAGGCATATGGACCCTTTACAAATGAGAAACTGGTAGGCCGCGCCTTAAAGGGGCGACGCGACTCGGTGGTGATTGCAACCAAGTTCGGCTGGGAGTGGCTCTCGAATGGCAAGCGCCAACCAAATAGCCGTCCCGATCACATTTTCAAAGTCATTGATGAGTCTTTGCAGCGTCTAGATACGGATTATATCGATCTGTTCTATCAGCATCGGCTTGACCCACAGGTGCCAATCGAAGAGACGGTTGGTGCGCTCGCAGAGTTGGTCAAGCAGGGCAAGATCCGTCATATTGGTCTCTCTGAAGTGGGACCGCAGACGATTCGCCGTGCCCACTCGGTCCATCCTATCACGGCCTTGCAAACCGAGTACTCGTTGTGGGAGCGCGGGCCAGAGGCCGAAATCCTGCCAACCGTACGCGAGTTGGGGATTGGTTTTGTGGCCTACAGTCCGCTGGGGCGGGGTTTCTTGACTGGTGATATCAAAAATGCCCAGGACCTGGCGGCGAACGACTTCCGCCATACCGACCCTCGTTTCCAGGGAGAGAACTTTGCCAGGAATACCGAACTGGTTGAGCGGGTCAAGCACCTGGCCAGCCAGAAGAACGTGACCGCCGGACAGATTGCTCTGGCCTGGCTCCTACACGAAGGCAACGACATTGTTCCTATTCCCGGAACCAAGCGTCTACGCTATCTGGAAGAGAATATCGCCGCCTCGCGCATCATCTTGAGCGCGGAAGAAATCGCTCAATTGGAAGCTAGTGTTGGGCAGGCTGCCGGAGAGCGCAAGAGTAAAGCAGACCTGAGTTTCATCTCCCGCGAGTAGCCAGGCCAGCCAGGATCTCCCATTACTTTCAAGGGAGGTGCTCGTCCTGGCGGAACCTCCGTCTCCTTAAGAAAAACAGATGAGGAATGAGCGTCACAGCACACTCGATCCTCATCTGTTTTCCTCATCTCTTCTTAAGAGACATCCCCCCTCGCCTTTGGCACAGAATAACTCGATGAGGCATGGTGATAACTCAATTCCTCCGCCCCCCCTATGAATCTGTACTATCTCAAACATTTTCTGTCCCGCTTTTGCTCTGACCGTGTTATTAAGAGTGAACATCGATGTTACACGCATTTCTACAAAGACAGCACCAGGTAGATGGCAACAATATACACATAAATACGTAATAGGGAGATTGTATGGAAATAACACACGCAGCTCCGGTCTTCCACACCAAAGCAACTGAGTGGGGAAATGAGCCAGTTGAAGCTGAAGCTGCTTGTATTGAAGCAGCTAAAAGCAATCCAGCTGCATTTGAGCCACTTTACAATCGCTATCGGGAGCGGATCTATCACTATCTACATACACGTGTCAATAATGATGAAGATGCTGCTGATCTCACACAGCAAGTTTTCCTCATGGCAATAGATGCACTCCCACGATATAAGCAACGTGGCATTCCTTTTATTGCCTGGCTCTTCCGTATTGCCCATCATACAGCGGTAAATGCCGCCCGGCGATATAAAAGCAGTGTTTCCTGGGACGCTCTGCCTGAAATATTCCACCCGGTCAGCCCACAGAGTCCTGAAGATTTAGCACTCAAGCAAGAAACATTAGCACATCTTAAATCGCTCATCGCCTCATTGTCGCCCGATAAACGTGAGTTGCTCGCTCTACGCTTCGCTGCCGGTCTGAGCGCACCACAGATTGCCGCCATTGTTGGCAAGAAACCAGAAACGGTCAAAAAACAGATCACGCGCCTCATCACTCTTTTGAAGGAGCAGAATCAACATGAGTAAGCATTCACCACAAGCGGATGGGCTCACAGTACAACACTATGAGCAGGCTCTGGAGGATCTGTACACCCAGGCTGAGATCCCATCGACACTGACCTGGAACGATGTACAGGCTCGCAATACACAGAACACACTCCAGGGCAAACGCAATACCGGTCAACCGACCTGGCTCCCTAATTCCTCATTCAGAGGGAGACGCATCGCCGTCATTATCGCCGCGGTGCTCCTGCTCACGATCATTAGTGGAACTGCCTATGCCTCCGGTGTACTCGACCAGGTCATTTCGGCCATGATACAGCCTGGGTATGTGCAAAACGGCAACCCGCTGAAACCAGAGATGTATACCACCTTGAATCTCACCAGTCAGGATGGCGAGTTGACAGGCAAACTAGAAACCGCCTATGCTGACCCGAATGAGCTGATCCTGGGTCTTTCAGCCAAACATTCCAAGATCCCATCAGCCGGGAAAGGAGGAGAGTGGGATCTGTATGCGGGAAAAGTCACCACGTCTGATGGACTCCTCTTACCACCAATGGGTGATGCCACCACCAATGGCGGAGGTGAGGATGGAGTAACCCTGGAAATAGGAAAAACACGCACACATGTTGATCCTAATACCTCATCAATAGTAGCAATCTTTGATACTTCCCAAATTCAGGGCAACCCTACCTCACTGCACATTCATGCCGAGTTTGTCTACTATTGCATTGGCGTGAATGGTGCCCAATGCGCACCAGAGGCACGTGCTCATGATATCACCCATCCTTACAAACTCACCTATGATGTGACGGTTCCGTTCCATGCGGGCAAAATCGTGAATGTCAACAAAACTGTCACAAGCGATGGCAAAGCAGTAACGCTCGAACGCGTGATCATCGCACCGTCAGGAACACGTCTCTTCATTCATGGACTCAGCTACTTCAAGATGCCATCACGCAATGACAAATCTGGCTCCGATGAAACACAATTAAGCACCGGAGACCAGATCTATCACAAACTCGTCCTGTACGGCACGGGACAGGATATAACAAATCCGCAGGACCCACATTATCTGGGCACATACATCTACGTTCCAAGGACAAGTGTCGGCAATGATCACAATTGGACGCTACACATTCTCAATCCCCAGGGTGGCGCTGGCTGGACCTTTACTTTCAATGTCTAGTTAGTGAAGCCCAATAACAAGATTCTGATGGTTTCCTCAAAGCTGCTTCCGGTGAACAGTCTTATCGGAGGCGGCTTCTCTTATGTATGGGCACGAACAGCACTATTACTCATGGCAATCGGCTTTCGTATGTATGAAGTTACAATAACCCCATCTCGTCAATACAAACAATCCCTCACTGGAAGAAATGCTGTAAAACGATGTAGTGTTTGGGACCTAAAACGCTCTAGTTCTTCAAATGGGGATGGAAAAGCAATTGTCGAACAGATCATGAATCACTCATAAGGGCGCTGTGGTCAGCCCTGGACATATCCTGTACACAGACTCAAATGCGCTCATTTCTTCAGAAAGTAGAAGAAGCGATGCATCAACAGCGTATGATCGGTGATGTCCACATCTAGAATGTGGTATTGTTGGTGGTAGTTATGTTCATACGCTTGGCTGTGGTACTGATGGACCTTGTCTACAGCTTGCTCTATCTGCTTGGCAGTATCAGCTGTATTGGCACGACATTGGTCGTTTTTCAGCAATAGTCGCAGGGGCACCTGCGATGAAAGGCGATAAAAATTGTATGAATAAGCAAGTTAGACAGCGGCAGCCCGCTCTGCTGGCCGGTAGTGAAAAAAGGCAAGAAGATCTAGGGCTGATTACCGGAAAGGCCAGATTTGTTGATGATATCAGGCTGGCGGAAGAACGACCGGCTGTGCTATCTATGGTGGTGGTACGCAGTATTTTCGCGCACGCGCGCCTTGAGAAGATCGAAGTCGAGGCCGCGCGTGCATTGCCTGGCGTCGTCGATGTGATCACCGGTCAGGATTTGGTTGGTAAACTCAAACCACTGGAGAGCACAGGGATTCCAGAAATGAAGCAAGCGCCCCGCCCGCTGCTAGCCAGCAAGAAGGTGCGCTATATAGGCGACCCGGTTGCAGTGATTCTGGCAGAGAATCGCTATGTGGCGGAAGATGCACGCGATCTGCTGGATATTGAATATACGCCTCTGGAGGCCGTGGTAGATCCGGAAGAGGCCGTGCTACCGGGAACGCCGCTCCTCTACGAGGAGTTGGGAACAAATATCGTCCTGACGCTCTCAAAGAAGTCTGGGAACGTTGATAAAGTCTTCGCAAATGCAGAGTTCACCACGCACCTGCGCCTGGTGAATCAACGCCTCGCGCCCAGTTCGCTGGAGAATCGGGCTTGCTTATTCGACTATGATGCACAGACTGGCGAATTTTACGCCTGGGTTTCATCTCAGGGGCTCTTTCGCCTGAAAGGTGTCCTGGCCAGCGCCCTGGATCTTTCGCCGGAACGTGTTCATGTGCGTAACGCGGCCGTAGGTGGGGCCTTTGGTGCCAAGAACACGCTGCTTGGAGAGGAACTTCTCGCTGCCTGGCTGGCCTTGAAACATGAGTGCCCTATAAAATGGATCGAGGAACGCAGCGAGAATTTGCAGGCTCAGAGCCAGGGGCGCGGGCAGATAAATAATCTAGAGGTGGCTTTCCAGAGTGATGGTACGCTACTGGGGTTTAAAGTCCATACGCTAGGTGACCTGGGCGCATTCGCCAGCGGGATTGGAGCCATGCTTCCTGCGATCAGCACAAACATGCTGATTGGTCCTTACCGGGTTGCGGCGGTTGAGAGTAATGTCGAGAGCGTTTACACGAACAAGCCACCCACCGGGGCCTATCGTGGTGCCGGTCGACCAGAGGCCACCTATATGCTAGAGCGCGCTATGGATCAGATTGCGCGCGAGTTAGGCATGGACCCAGCGGAAGTGCGGCGCAAGAATTTTATCGATCCCGGCGCATTCCCCTATCAAGCAGTCACCGGCCTGCTCTATGACAGCGGCAACTACCCAGCGCTACTTGACAGGTTGCTGGAATTGGGCGAGTATCTGACCTGGCGTGAGAAGCAGCGAGAGCAGCGCACACATGGTGGCAACCGTCTGCTTGGCCTGGGCCTTTCGACTTTTACCGAGATATCAGGCGGCGAGATGTCTGGCCCACCAGGAAGCCCCAAAGAAGCGGCGATTGTGCGTGTGCGGCGCGATGGCACGATTCTCGCGCAAAGCGGCGTCGCACATAACGGACAAGGCCACTTTACGCTCTTCGCCCGCATTACAGCCGGAGTCTTCAGTGTACCAATCGAGCAGGTTGAGGTCGAGATGAACAACGCTGATTTACCGGTTTACGGCATTGGCACCTTTGGCAGTCGGACCACGCAGGTCGCAGCATCGGTCGTGCTGTTAGCAGCTGAGGCAGCGCGTGAAAAAACACTGCATGCCGCCGCGCATATCATGGAGGTCGCGCCAGCCGATCTGGAACTGGCAGATGGCAGAGTCGCCGTGCGCGGCGTGCCAGGGCGCGCGCTTGCATTGAGTGATCTGGCGCGGTTGGTGGAAGAGCGCCCGGAGTTGCTCGTTGAAGAAACGAGCGAGGATGAGCAGAGGCGCGGCGTCACTGGCCTGGCTGCCTGGAGAGATTTTAGCCCCATGGGAGCCGCCTGGTCATCTGGGGCACACCTGGCTGTCGTCGAGGTCGATAGCGAAACTGGCAACATTGAAATTCTGCGCTATATCGCTGTAGACGATTGTGGGCGTGTGCTCAACCCCGAACTGGCTGAAGCCCAACTTCACGGTGCGCTAGCTCAGGGCATCGGGCAGGCTCTTTTTGAAGAGATGGTTTATGACCAGGATGGACAACTTCTCACTGGTACGCTGATGGACTATGCCCTGCCCCTGGCCAAAGAGTTACCCGCTTATACCAGTGACTTCGTTGAAGTCCCCTCACCTACCAATCCTCTAGGTGTCAAAGGAGTTGGCGAATCTGGTACCATCGGCGCGCCACCCACGGTTGTCAACGCCGTCCTCGACGCTCTGACACCCCTGGGTGTTGACACAATTGATATGCCGCTTACACGTGAGAAGGTTTGGAGGGCTATTCAGGAGACCGGTAGCGCTCTTGCGCACCTAAAATGAGACGTTGCACTTGCACATCCCATTTTAGGCGCGTAGAGGAGGAAGTGGCATGACTCCCGGTCCTGGGCCGATTCGGCGGTCTAGGTGTGCGACTTCCTCTGTAAATAGCCATTCTCAATCTCATGGATGTTTGCATGAGATTCACCCGTTTTGATCCAGCCGAAAAACGTGGAAAGGGAAGCTGAATTGCGAGGTACCTCGCCTGTCTGTCCGCCCTGGCGCGTTGACCGGGCGCAACCTACATGAGAATAACGCGCAGGTGTTGTGTCTGGCGTGCGCTCAGCCGTAAGGGCAGCGCCTCCTCAGGTGTAGTATGCAACTCTTCCTTATTGTCCTCCAACGCATCTGTCCTCCAGGCCTGCTGAATCGAGGCTATGGGAAAGTTGATGCGTACATCGGCGCTTGCATGACCAGGATTGTGCAGACGCAGGAGTATCCCGTTCCCGTTCTCAGCAGGTTTCACATCAAACAGCACCACCTCCGCACCCTCCACGCGTATCCACTGGCCGGCTTCCTGCGCCTCGCAGTTAATCACAGGCGCCACGACGACCGCATTGGCGGCGCGCATGCCCGCTGCCTGCGCCTGGGCTGGCGTAAAACGCTGGAAGGTCGAGAGATTGTACGTAAAAGAGACGATGCCGGGCTGAGCTGCACGGAAATTTGTATCCCAATAATTGTTCATCGGCCAAGCCAGCAGCAGCGGGTGAGGATTACGCGCAATGGTATTCTGCTCTTTCCCAAAATTGAAATCGCCAACCTGGACCATTGGGGCGTCAGGGCAGGCCAGCGCTACACCACGGTCCTCATCGTATACGCAGACGCACCTGTCCACTGTTACCCAATCGCGGCACACTCCCGGCAATTGCTCTTGATCCAGTTCCACCCACTGGGCCGCCGAATCAAAGTGGCAACGCCACGCTTGCAGGTTCAGCGGCAACGTAAAATAGATCCCCTCCGGTGACGTAATAGCCTGTTTGTGCACAATAGCTGTCATTTCAACATCTGGGCGGTAACTAAAAAAGGTGAATCGCTGCTCCAATGCATCCACACCTGGAGCCTCCCACTGCATGATGAGGGTAACGCAGTGCTCGCGCCGCTCTACCCAACAGCGCAGCAGGCGTGTACAGGATTGACGCCGTGCGTGCCAGTTATGATTCCAGACACTGATGCTATTGTTGCCTTTTTCTACATCTCTGGGGAAAATTGTCCTTCTCTCCTCTACATGAAAAAGTGGATCAACCGTCTCGCGCACATATTGAAAAAGTGTCCAGGGGCTGGTATCGTCGAGTACCTGCCAGTCCAGCTTTTTGTCATACAGGCCGGTGATACGACCCGTGATCTGATCAAATGTGCAAATGTGGAAAGGCGTCTCGATGCGCCCCTCGCTCACGATGATCTCAGGCGAGGGTGCAGATGCCTGCAACGTCTTGAGGGGGATTTTACGCCAGCTAAACGGCGGCAGATCGATAAGCCCATAGCTGGGGCCAGTCTCAACGCATAGCTCGCTCCCCAGTACATCCTGGCCCATTCTATGCGCCACAAGATGCCTACCCTTCTGAGTGAAAGATTCCGGAATGTGCAGGTCATGCGTACCTGGGAAAGGGGTTGGATTCACCAGCAATAGGCCCTCTGGCTCCTCCGATTGCAGCGGATTGTTGTTCAGATGCTCCAGCTTTGTTGCATAGAGATACCCTGTGAGGCTATGGGCTGCATAGGCGTAATGGGCTTTATGCATCCATTGGACCGTCGCGTTAAAGCTCTGTGGTTCCGTCACCGAATTGTATGCTCCCCATGTATGCTCATCATACAAGTGGATCTGCTCCCAGGCCTGCGCTTTCATAGCTAAGAAGTGCCGGTCACACTCAGGTTGGAAAGCGTCCAGTAACTCGACGACCTTCATCCCCTGCTTCGTCCTGCGGCTCATCTTCGTTTCCAGCGCGGAACTAGCCGCGCCAAAGTTCCAGTAATCGGTCCAGTCGCCAGCGTGCGTGGTGAGCCGATGCGTCTGCGCCTTTACCCTGGCATACAACTGCTCAGGAGTCACAAATGAGATCGTCTGCTCGCGCCCTTCCGCATTCCAGCGACGCAGTAAGGATGCCAGTTCGGGATCAGGCGGATTGTTGTCGTAGAGGGGAGGATTGGTCGCCGTTAAATAGATGAAGTCAAACGGGTAGTCTGGCATCGCCTCGATCTTTTGCAGATATTTGTCCAGCCCGGCGGCCATGATCGCTGTATCATTAGACGCAGGATGACAGATCTGGCTGAAGAGAGAATAGTGCTCACCGTGGAAGGTAAGCAGGCTGCGGCCATCAGGAACGCGCCAGTGGAAGGCGAGCGGGCGCGTCAAGGGTATGCCGCCAAAATGGATATTGATGCCCATAATAAAGAATTCGATGCCAGCATCTAAGAGCAACTGACCATACGACCAGGGCTGACCGTTGACATCGTGATGGATCGCTGTCCTGAAATCGAGGCCAAAGCGCTCACGTAACTGCCGGACCGGGTAGAGCGTTCGGGCTGCTTCCTCGGCGCTGCACAGGGGCGTGATATGCATCAAAGAGGCCGAGATGCTGAGTTGTCCGTTGTGCAAATAGCGAGAGAAGCGGGCGATTTGCTGCTCACTCGCCTCCTCAAGCCATTTCAACACAACGAAGGAGGCCTCGCAGGTCCAACGAAAGCGAGAGTTTGCGGGCCAGTCCTCCGTGCGTTCGCACAGGTCTAGCGCCTGGTCGATATAGCGTTTTTGCAATTCCAGAATAATTGGTTGAGGATGGGTATAGCCTACGTCCAAGTGGCTGTGGTGCAGAACGAGCACCTCTTTAATTTTTGACATCTATAGCTCCAGAGTTGCCTGGCGAAAGAGAGCCTGTGATTAAGCATCATTGCCACTTCAATAGTAGCAGGTATTTCGCCTACTGCAGTACCTGCATGATTGCATCCAAACATCCACTGCACAAAGTGCTTCTGTAGCTTTGGCCTAGCCCCACCTCTGATGGGATAAGCATATCAATATCTACGAGCCGTCAATGATGCAAGCCAACAGGCATTCCTTCACTTGATGATATTTGGGTATCAAGGTAGATGGTACTCCCGTAACTGGAGCACCTGTTCACATACCCTCGCAATAGATCTTCGTCGCCGTTTTCTTTGCATTGACAAGTAGTGTACCACGGTCATGCTTAGCTTGTTATAACAAGCTAAGCATGACGTTATTATGGCTTTTTTCTAGAGCATTTGTCAAGCCCGCTGAAGAAGAGAAAGGCTACCTTCTCTGTCTCCCCTCTCTTTGTGGAAAGCCTCTTCGCTGGTTGGCAAAAACACACATTCCTCAGAGCAGGGGGGATTATCAGGGCATCGACTCGCCACGAAACACAGCAGCAGTCCGATGTACGAACTCAGCAAATGTTGTCGGGTGAACACCGAAAGTCTCGTGCGTCCCAAGGTCCACCTTCGATTCGGCATTCCCCCTACGCCGATCGCTCCATAATTCGACGAACCCGTCAGCACGCTCCGGTGGAGCCCCCACAGCCAACATCGCTCGCCGGTATTCCTCCAGAGTGATGTTGACATACTCGACGGTCCTACCAGTTACCTGTGAGATCTGCTTAGCGACTTCCGCCATCGTCAGCGCTTCTGGGCCTGTTATCTCATAGCTCTTGCCCTCATGCCCTTCACTGTGGAGCAGCGCAAAGGCAATTTTCGCGATATCCTCAATATCAACGGGGGCAAGCCGAGCGTTCTCCATAGGGAGAGAGAGCATGTTGGCAGTGAGATTCATCGCTGTCGCTCCCGGGAAGTAAAATTGCATGAATTGGCTGGGGCGCAGATGCGTCCATGCGAGCCCTGACCCTTCAAGATACTGCTCGACTTCATTGTGTAGCCGCACAGTGCGGAAAGGCTTTATATTGGAACCAACACCTGCCCCCCTCCCGGAGAGTTTGACAATGTGGCGAACCCCTGCTTTTCTGGCAGAATCAATGAATGTGCACTGTGTTTCTAGCATCCGCTCACCAGCGGAAGAGATCATCAACACACGGTCTACATTGTCCAGCGCGGCTCCCAGAGTTTCAGGTTGAAGCATATTTCCTTCTACAACCTCTACAGTGGGAAATGCCTCGATTGCACGCACCTTCGCGCTGTTCCTGACGAGCGCCCGAACCTGCGCATTCTGCCGAGCGAACTCACGGATGATAAGAGATCCGCTCACCCCAGTCGCTCCTGTCACGAGAATCATAGAAATCGTCCTTTCTCAATTTACTCACATACGAATGCTATGAGGGGCGCATGTTGCCCCAAAATCGCAAAGACTATATGACAATTCATGCTGCTGCATTCTATGTGCTCCCACCTGCCTTCGATGTGGTGAATTTCTACCAGGGCCGCTTTGTCTCACTCCGGATCAGGCGACGTCATCCCTAAAACCCATGCAGCATGCGACAAGTCTTTAAGCATTTTTCACTCAGAGAGTGACGTCATCCTCCTTATCTGGTAGACAAAGCGAATGTGTCGCGCTATACTACTCTAAGCGAGCAAATACTTGTGTTCTAAAAATTATACGAGCAAAAACTCGCATTGTCAAGAGAAAAATGAGAAATACCTGCCATCCCGCACGCTCTGGAAGGTTGTTTTGGAGGACATATGGATCAGCAGAAGGAGACCCAGCCCATTCAGCGAAGGTCACGAGGAGTACAGCGTATCGTTTCTATTCTCGATGCCGCTGAAACCGTCTTTACGGAAATGGGATATGATGAGGCAACGACCAATCATATTGCGGCCAGAGCCAAGATCTCCCCCGGCTCTTTGTATCAATTCTTTTCCAATAAGGAGGAGATTGTCCAGGCGCTGGCTGCTCGGTACACAGAGGAACTCCAGGAAATCTATAATTCTGTATTTTCCATTGAAGCCACAGCTCTTCCCCTTCCTCAGTGGCTTGATCAGATTTTTGACAGGCTGGTTGCATTTCATCTTGCTCATCCAGCTTTTTTATTACTTTTTTCTCGAAGCACGGCAATTGCCCAATACGCATCTTCCACTCATGCATTGCAAAAAGAGGTACAGACACGCTTTGAGGCTGGCTTTCAGAGACGCGCACCCAGCCTCGATGCGACGCAACGTATCTTATGTGCCACGATGAGCGTCCAACTCTTCAAAACGATCCTCCCACTGCTCCTGCAGGCTGAGGAGGCTGAGCGAAGACTCCTCATGCGCGAACTGAAAACGATGTTGTGCAGCTACCTTGAAAACCGGCTCAAGTGATATTTGACTCTGGTGGCAGGATCTTCCGAAATACAAATGGCCAGATCGGCACACAGCAAAAGTTCTTGTTCATGAGCCTTCCCCCTTCGCTTGGTCTTGCTTTTCTTTTCAGCACGCCAACAGTTGTGTATAAGTGATGGAGTTTGAGCGCAGAGAGCCTTTAGTCTCCTTAGGAAAGGAGGCCGAGGTCCCGTGCTCGTGCAACCGCCTGTGTGCGATTGGTGGCTTCGAGTTTGCTGAGGAGATGTGAAATATGATGCTTGACGGTACCAGGCACAACAATCAATGTATCCGCAATCGCCTTGTTCGAGGCACCACGTGCGAGCAAGCGGAGCACCTCCTGTTCACGTGCGGTCAAGGGGTCCAACAACGCTTGTGGGCTCAGGGATAGCTCTTTTTTTCGATCAGTTGGCTGGGGTATCGGCTGCTGATTGAACGCAGCCAAAAGCGTCTCCAGATAGGGGAGATTCTCCATTTCGGAGTTCTGTTGCCAGAGTTGGTAGAGCAAGTCAGCAATGAGGTGCCCTTCATCTACAAAGCAACGGATGTAGCCTTCTGGAGCACCTAGACGCACAGACTGCGAAAGCAGAGACATCGCATCTTGATGTTGCTCCCGCATTTGATACGCCTGCACTTGCAAGAGCAACATTTCCACCACATGATACCACCGCTGAGTGGCTGTTGCTCGTTTCATCAGGAGTGTGAGCAGGTTCAAGGCAGGCTCTGGTTGGGATTCGGCAAGCAGCAGACGGGCAAACGCAACGCTTTGCCGCTCTCGCGCCAGTGGAGAAACCAGCGGTTCTTTCCACTGCAAATCGCTCACCCAGCGTCGCGCCTGTTCCAGATCGCCACATGCGAGCCAGAACCGCATCTGATCGACGCAGCTCCAAAGCGCTATACGATAGGGCGACGGCATCATTCTCCAGGCGTATTCCAGCTGCTGAGAGGCTCTTCCGGCTTCCTCTAACTTCCCTTGCGAGAGAACAATCCGTAACAACAGGGTATAAGCGAGGGGTAAAAAGGCCAGTATTTCAGTCTGTTCGCCCATCTGGATCGCCTGTTCAGCGAGGTGTTGGGCTTCCTCCAACCGGTTCCACTCGTGCAAGATCTTGGCTTGAAAGGCATAGGGCCAACATAAATGAACTGATTGGTGTCCCTTACGGGTTTGAAGCGTGTGGATTGTTTCTTCGCTATATTGCCATGCCTGACGCAGTTTGCCTGCTATCGTCATAAGCACTGTTGTCTCGAACAAATAGATACTTTCAAACTCACGATCCCCTTCCGCTTTGATTCGGCTCAAGTTCGCCAGTACCTGCTGCAGAGCACGCTCAAGATATCCTTGAGTGGCGTTCGCCCGGGCCTGATGAATCGTCACATAGACCCGAGCAGCCCATTGCTTCTCCTCAAGATGGGTCAAAGCCTCCTGGCAGAAAGCCCGTGTTGCTCCTGCATCCCCATAATATAATCCGGCAATCTTGGCCTGCAATGTGGCGATTTCCCCCAAGAGATGGAGCGGTGCCTCCGGTTCGTATACATCTCGCGTCAGAAGGCTCTGTTCTTCACGCTGATGGGTTCGTATCCAGGCACGTCTGGCATCATTCACCCAGCTTTCAGTCACATCCGGAGGAGCAACCCAAAACAGACTATGAGCCTTGGCCAGGCACAAACGGGGTCGCTCACGCACGACCTCGCGGGGAAGTTGCTCCATCCAGAACAGTTGCACTTCATCCTGGAACCGGCTCCGGATGCACTTACTGCGGATCTGTTCCAGAAGCCACGCCGCCCAGGGCCATTCGTGCGCTTGCAGCGCATGCTGGATTGCTTCGCTGTGCATCTGCTGCGCCGCATACCACTGACTGGCCCGCAGATGCAGAAGTGGTATCTCTGCGGGAGCCGTCTGCTCTAATCGAGCACGCAGGGCCTCGGCAAAGAGAGGATGATAGGCATACCACTGACGCTGCTCATCGAGGGGGCTCAGAAAGAGATTGGCCTGTTCTACTTTCTCCAAGAAGACCTGGCTGTCCTGCTACAGCAGGACAGCATTACAGAAGGAGTTACCCAGGTGAGGTAAGATCGATGTTCGTAGGAGAAATGCCTGTACCTGCTCTGGCTGGCGATTCAGCACCTCCTGCACCAGGTACTCGTACAGAGCCGGCAGAGTTCCCTGGAACGCCTGAAGCAGATCTTTCGGGGTGCCTGCTCTTTGAAGGCAAGCGCCGTCAGTTGCAAGCCCGCCCACCACCCCTGTATGCGTGCGTCCACATCCTGGATGGCCTGCTCAGAAAATCGAAGCTTCATCACATCGCGCAGAAAAGCGGTCATCTCCTCTCTGGTTGCTCGTAACTGCGCGGTCCGTAATTCCAGAATGTGGCCCTGAGCGCGTAACCGAGCCAGGGGAAAGAAAGGATCCGTCCGTGTCGAGAGCACCACACACAGCGTGGGCGGCAGGTGCTCTAGCAGCAAGGCGAGCTGAGCATGGATGGTGGGCTCGGTTATCTCCTCATAGTTGTCCAGCACAAGTACCAGGGATTCGCTTTGCTGGGCCAGGCCATTGATCAGGTCGGTGAGCATCACCTGGTAGCAGGGTTGCAGGGCATCGTGCAGGGATGTAAAAGGGAGGCGCGAGAGCCCGGGCTGGCACTGCTCCAGTGCAGTCAGGACATAGGTCCAAAACTGAAAGGGGGTGTTATCACTGGCATCAAGCGATACCCAGGCTACTGGCGGGTGACCTGGGGCAAAGGAGCTCGCCCGGCTTGCAAGCAGCGTGGTTTTCACAAAGCCCGCAGCGGCAGAGACGAGAATAAGGCGTCGGTGGAGACCTGTATTAAGCAGGGCGAGCAGATGAGGGCGAGCAATGATCTCATGGGAAGATGCCGGGGGCAGGAACTTGGTCACAAGCAGAGGGCCAGACGAGGCGTGTGAGGTAGGTTCGGGCACGTTACCGTATGATTCCTGGTTCGTATGGTCCATGATCGTTTCGCCCTTATGGAGTAACTCTCGTTATCTGTCGTCGACGCAGGCAATTGACCAAGGCATATGACCTTCGTGCTGGGTGCCAATTGTTACTGCTCACCTTCTTCTGTCACCTTCGATCCATGCCTTTCCCTCTTCCTTCTACTATACTCCAAGAGTCAGAGGTCATCTGCTAGCATAGGCGCCAGCAAGATGTGATGAATAACACTCGCTACCACATGCCTCTGGCGACGCTATCCAATGCGAGAGGTCTATCTCCCTCCAAAGAACGACATCCAAATGCTCACCCTCCTGGCTCGGCAAGACGAAGATCAGGAAGATGTGTAAATGCCAGACTAGCATCTGCGCATTCATAACATAGGCCTATGTTGTGAATGGCGAAAGCGGGTGTACGAAGTGGAAAGGGTGGAGAGAGAAGGCATTCTTTATTCAGAAACTCATGCGTCAGATAGTTGGCCAAACAGAAGACACCTCCAGATGGTGCCACGCTATGATGGGAGGTCCACTTCATCCCCAGACAGACAGGCAATTTCTCCAGTATCCAATCGTACAGCTAGCTTGTTTCGGACAACAAGCATCGTTTTCCTTCTACTCGTCTCTGATAGCCTTCTTGTAAGATTCTCCTTCAGATCAGAATGGATATGCAGCTTCACTACCAGCAATAAGGACACGTGAAAGGGGAATATTGGCCACACTATGTTGCACTTATCACAGATCAAGCGTCTCACTCGAGGCAGGTATGAGACGCTCCTCACTATTCTCGAGACACTTCCAGAGGCCTTGTTTGTGCTCGATGATGCCTCAACGATTATCTATGCCAATGCAAGCGCACAAGCCTTGACCGGAGTCACGGCAGAGACACTGGCTGGAAACAACTTCTGGCGTAGCGCTCCACAATTGGTGAGCCCTTCGCTCTACCAGGCCATCCAGAAGACGAAACAGATCCGGGCACGGACTGAAGTACAGTATGTATCTCCCGCCACCCAGAGTGGGTTGCACGTACAGCTCTCGCCGACAGTTGGGGGGCTCCTGTTACAGTTCCATGAGAAAAGAGGGCCGTCCCCCCGACAAGAGGCGTGTTTCCCAAACGAACAACTCGCCGCTGATGTTCTGGAGCACATATATAGTGGGGTCGGAGTGCTCACCCCCGAGGGAATTGTGTTGGATCTCAATAAGGTTCCACTCGTAGATGCGCAGATCCGACGCGAAGAGGTGATTGGCAAACCGCTGACTGAGGCTCCTTGGTGGTCCTTTTCCTCTGCGAGTCAACACCAATTACGCGCGGCTATCAGACGCGCCAGCAAAGGAGAAACCGTGCGTTTCGAGACAGTCGTTCGCCCCAGGGAAGGAAACATTCTTCACCTTGAGGCAACAATCACTCCCCACAAAGGCGCGGACTCCCATGTCGAGTACCTCATATATATCGAGACCGACATCACTGCACGCAAGCGTTCCGAAACGGAACTCCACACCCTGATCGAAACCATTCCCCAATTGGTCTGGATCAGGCGACCAGACGGCTCTGTTGAATCAGGTAATCAACGGCGACGTGACTATACTGGTCTGAGCACCAAAGGGACTCAGAAAGAGGGATGGATGCAGTATCTGCATCCAGAGGATCGACAGCATGTGTGCTCTGAGTGGCAGCGTGCCATCCAGACCGGCGGGGTGTATGAAACGGAATTGCGCCTGCGCCATCATACGACAGGCGAGTATCATTGGTTCTTAGCCCGCGCCATGCCCGTACGTGATGAAGCGGGTCAGATTCTCAAATGGGTTGGCACATGCACTGACATCGACGAGCAGAAACAGACGGAGCAGCAGCTCAAAGAAAGCCGGGAGAGCTTGTGTGTACTGGCCGAAGCGGTGCCACAACTCGTATGGGTGGCACGACCTGATGGCCAATTCGAGTATACGAACCAGCGTTGGGATAACTACACCAGGCTCATACGTGAGCCTGGACAAAGCGATAGATGGACTCATCGCCAATACATCCATCCCGATGATCGTGAAGGCAATCAAGCGCGCTGCCAGCATGCATTTGAGACAGGAGACATGTTTGAGTATGAACATCGAATCAGAAATGGACAGACAGGAGAGTATCGCTGGTTTTTAACCCGCGCCATGCCTGTGCGCGATGAAGCGGGCGTGGTCCTCAAATGGGCTGGCACCAGTACCGATATCGACGAACAGAAGCAGATCGAGGCAGCCTTGCGCCAGAGCCAGAAACGAGTGGATGCCCTGATGAACTCCTGCATTATTGGGATCACGATCGCTGAAGGAGAGCAAATTGTGGAAGCCAACGACGCCTTTCTGCATATGACAGGGTATACACGCGAGGATCTGCATGAAGGACACATCAATTGGATGCGGATGACCCCTCCAGAATGCCTGGCGCGTACGTTAGAGGCTCATCAGGAATTGATCGCTCAGCAATCAACGAGCCCCTTTGAGAAAGTGTACGTGTGTCAAGATGGCAGTCGCCTTCCAGTGCTTGTGGGTCTTGTTGCCTTACCACATCATCCCAATCAGACAATTGGTTTTGTGTTCGATAACTCGGCGCGCAAGGAGTTGGAACAACGCAAGGATACCTTTATCAGCATGGCTAGCCATGAACTGAGGAATCCCCTTACTGCCTTGAAATTACAAACTATTTTGTTGCACCGACAACTGGTCAGGCAAGGTCTCCAGACCCCTGCTCCAGCGCTTTCCAGCATAGAGACCCAGATCAACAAACTCACCCGCCTGGTGGATGAGTTGTTGGATGTCTCCAAGATCCAGGCGGGCAAGCTGGAATATGTCCAGGAGCCGGTGAATCTTGATACGTTGTTGCGGGAGATCGCCGAGACCATGCAACACAGCCACCCCAGCCATCATATCCTGGTGTATGGCGCTACGGAGGTCGGTCTACTAGCGGATCGAGATCGACTGGGACAGGTATTCACTAACTTGCTCAGCAATGCCATCAAGTATTCTCCAAGCGCCGAAACGGTTGAGATAGGCCTCTCCACCTCGTCTGAGATAATCATAATTCGTGTGCGCGATCATGGCCTAGGCATCCCGCGCGAGCAGTGCGACAAGATTTTTGAACGCTTTTATCGGGTCACTGGCTCCAGACAGCGAGCGATCTCTGGTCTGGGTATGGGACTCTACATTGTGGCCGAGATTGTCAACCACTATGGTGGAACTATCACGGTAGACAGCGAGGTCGGAAAAGGCTCAACATTTACGGTTACCCTTCCTAAGAAGAGGGGGACTTAGCCGCGAAAAGCACAGCACAGGCACCATCAAGAAGTGTTTGCGCGGATCAATCACCTTAGAAGGTGGCGCTCATGAACCCACATATCTGGTGAGTGCAGGCAAAACAATGGCGTGCACCGGGAGCCACGACCCCGAACATAGAAAAACACATTCACCACTTCTCAACCACATCGCTGAACACCAAGAAAGCGCTTGACCTGGAGCGCGCTCCAGGTTTTACAATAGAGAGTGGATCGAATTCCTCTTGAGGCTTCGTGCAACTGGCATGTCCATTCAACAGATACTTCCTTATGCTGAACTTCAGCGTTTAGGGCAATTATCGTTGGAGGAACGAGTCACGCTCCTTCAAGACCATCAACAAAGGCTAGAAGATCATATGCGGCAGATATAGGAGTTTCTCAGGATTATCAAGACAAAAATTCAGAATTATGAAACTCAGATGGTGCAAGAAGCGGACGTACCTCATGACGACAAACGTTTTTAGGAGAGGGAAGGAAGGGTTGAACAATTTCCTCACGCGACATTCCGTCTCTACCAACAAAGTGCCCATTATCCTCATTATGAAGAACAAGCTGCATTTGATGACGATGTGCTAGAATGGCTCGCTCATCTTACAATACAGGAACGGAAGCTGAAAGATTACCAAAGAGAGATAAGGAACCCATCACGACCTCCCAACGTTAAACCCAGGCGCGCAGATAAGAGAGTTAGCGACCTAGCCCCTGGACAAAGCATGCCAATCCAAGTTGAAAGCCTTCAACTGGAAGACACTGCTGCATATGCCCGGTCAATTCGAGCATCACAAAGCCATGGACAAACGCCCAGATGGCCTGTGCAGCTGCTGTAGCCTGAGACGCTCCAACCAGGACTTCCGTGGCAGCGAGTACGGGCGCAACAGTAGCGGAAGGAGATGCTGACGAGGCATCCTCGATCGGCGGCGTTCCTGCGAAGAGGAGCCGATAGAGGTGAGAATGCTGTAGGCCCCACTCACGATAGGTCATCCCCATGGCGTAGATCTGACGACGTGGGTCTGATGATACCAGCGTAGATGCTCTCTCTAATGCTGCCGCGAGGTGAAAGAGTCCTTGTTCTGCGACAGCACTGAGTAACGCCGACTTCTCAGGAAAATGATGATAAAGTGAGGAAGCGCGCACATCGACGATCTGAGCCAACCGACGCATCGAAAGTGCCTCAACGCCCTCGCGCTCCACCAGTTCATATGCGCATTCCACCAGGATTTCACGGCGAATTTTCTGTGTATAGACCATGTCTAACAGTGTACATTTTCTGTATATCGATTGTCAAGCTTCTCTCTTTCTTTTTACAAAACACTGTTCGTCTTGACATTCTTTGTAACCGATGGTATATTCCACACCAAGACGAACAGTGTTTCTCTTGAAGGGAAACACTGAAAACAATGGGAGAAACAACCTATGACAAACTCATCCTCCTTTCCTGCAAAAACAGCGCACACCAGGAACATTGTGTCCTGGCGTGATCGAACGGCAATGGTATTGATGCTCTTAGCGTTTGCAGGAGCTCTCTTTTCTTTCCTGAGTGGTCTTGGAGAGAGCGTAGCCGCCAGTCCAATTACCCAGGTAGTCGAAATCTGGCGCACCTATGGCTTTGGCCTCTTTAGCGGACTGTTTCTGCTATTGGCTTTTTTTCCACGCCGCTATCCTGGCATCTGGGAGTTAGCAATCTTGAACAAAGCAGCGCTTGCGTTCACTGGCCTCATCTTATTGGGACACGGCACCAAAGATGCATCAACCATCTTGTTTTTTGACGGAGCGCTCACCCTCATCATCGCACTGGCGTATATCTTAACCCGAGGATACAGCGGTTGGGCAACCTTCAAAACCGCTCAAACAAAATAAACAAGATGGAGCAAAGGAGATGTCTATGGTTCGTGCAGGTGATGAATTCTATGATCCCATCAGAGGTCAGCGCCTCATCTTTCGTAAAACAGCTCGGGAGAGCAAGGGAGAGCTGGTGGAAGTGGAGGCATTCTATCGGCCTGGCTCGGAGGCACCACCTGAACATATCCATCCCCAGCAGGAGGAATACTTCAAGGTACTGGCTGGCAGTATTGAGACGCGAGTCAATAACCGAAAAAAAAGATATGAAGCAGGCGAAAGCTTTCGTATTCCCGCTGGCGCTGCACATCAAATGTGGAATGGGGACAGCACAGAGGCATGTCTCCTCTGGCAAACGCGACCAGCACTACACACAGATGAATTCCTTGAAATGATGTGGGGACTTGCTCAGGCAGGCAAGACCAACAAAGCCGGGTTGCCAAACCTCTTGCAACTCGCGGTCATTCTGCAACAGTATCGTCGAGAATTTCGTCCGGTTCGGCCTCCGCTCATTGTTCAGAAAGTCGTTTTTGTGCTCCTGGCATCTCTGGGAAGACTCTGCGGCTATCGTGCGATACATACTCTCAAGGGGGATTGACCAAGAGAGGCAAATGACGTCGCCCAAGGGTTCCCATTCACTCCCGTAGGAGTTGGTGGTTACTGCTGATTTCAGTGTGGGCTTCGCTGCTGGCACTGGCACAAGAGTTACCATTAGCGAATTTTGGCGTTGCCGTGTGAATTGGTGATGGCATCTTGGTTGGCATAAGGAGGCTGGAACAACCCTACTTTCAGGATTTCGCCCAGATCAGACCGCTTTGCATGGCATGTTCTTACAGATGATCCGTCTTGTGCTCCTCGAGCTTTCGACGAGAAAGCATGCATGGGAAAGTGATTCAGAAGAAAGCGAGGAAAAACATATGATCACCGAACCGAAGGTAGAACAACGCAGCGAGCAACCCTATGTCGCAATTCGCACTCAGGTGACACCGCGAGGGCTGGGAAAAGGCCTGGTCGCCCGGCTTTTTAGTGAAGTTCATACCTGGTTGGAACAGCAGGGCATCGAGCCAACCGACGCACCTTTCATCCGCTATCTCGTCATCGATATGTCAACTAAGTTCGATCTCTAACTGGGCTGGCCCGTTGCGAGCCTGCTGTCAGGCACCGAGCGCATTCGTGCTGGTATACTGCCAACCGGTCGATATGCTTCACTTGTCTCCATCGGACCATACAAAGGGAAAGCTCTTATGAAAGCCAATGGCGCGCTAATAGACTGGGGAGCAGAGCATGGCGTCGCGTGGGATAGCAGGCAAACCGAACAGGGTGGCGCCTTCGGCGCGCGTTTGGAATCATACATTAAAGGGCCGGAAAACGAATCTGATCCAGACAAATGGGAAACTGAAGTGGCGATTCGGGTGGCGGATCAATCTTGACACGAGAGGTCGAGCTGAACGTGTTGCGAGATACCTGACCAGGGTCATCAAGGCAGAAAAGGAAGCCAAGCCCTATGATTCCCTTTGTTGGAAGCGGCGATTATTGCTATGCCAGCAGTCTGTACATGAGTTTGCTTGGGAAGCGTCTCTGCTCGCACATCGGTTTCTCCAGCAGAGTACGCCCATCCTAAGGCAGTTTTGACGAGCCTCATGAGATATCCATGGTGACACAACCAGAGAGAGTTGGATTGCGAACGTATTGTGTCAGCCAGGTGTAAATAGAATTCGTCCATTGTCGCAAGTTGAACTGCGGCAAGACTTCGCGGTACACTGTTTCCAGCTGTGCGAATGATCTTTTCATCGTGAAATATCTCATTTGCTGGTATGCGCGCTCGTGGCCAGAGGCCACGAGCGCGCATACCAGCAAATGAGACGAAGCTCTTTTCAATTTCGTCTCTGACATCCAATGAGCAGACCAGGGTGCATCTACCTGTTGCTGAATTTAGCTGTCATTAGTCTGGCAGCGCTCCTGGCGCTGGCAAAGCAAGCGTCGGCCATTTCCCCTTCTGGGCCAAACCCAATCGCCCGCGACATACAGATTGGGGAGTCCTGGAACCTCTGGACCGGGTCGCCTAGATAGACCGCCAAGCCTCGCCTGGGCAATCACATTGGAGGCAATCATACGCGGCAAGAAAGACTGCTCGACGACTTCAGCACACCAGCCAGGCTGCAAGAGATCCATCGGCCCTTCCAGCTCTTGCCGGATCGCCTCTGGCTCCTCTGCGTGGCTCCAAAGTACTCCCAGCACGCCAGGCTTCATTCTAGTTGGTTTACAGTCCTATGACCTACCTCAAAGGGGCTAGAAACTCCTCCTGCGTAAAGGCTTGTAGGCCTTCAAAAGAGCGGGAGAAGTCGGGGATAATCTCATCGAGGATCACCTCAAAGCTCCCAGGATACGCATGGAGAAGCTCTACCAGTAGTTGCTGTTCCACTGAAGCTTCTTCCACTGCGAGTAAGGTGGCAAGCACGCGTGCATTGATCACTTCGCGTGGTGAGATGAGCAGTCCATTCATCAGGAAGTTTTTGAGCATGTACGTTTGCCCTTGCATGCCTTTTTGTATCAATTCCCGATCATGTACTGGGCCATTTTTGAGATACAGGTCGAGATACAATTGGATCAACCTGACTCCGCGCAAAGGTGAGGGACCCGTATAGTTCACTCCAGGCGTATTGAGATCAGAGACACTACTGAGCCACCAGGCGGGAGCGATGGCCTCCTGCATGCGCTGAAGCACGTGTCGTTCAAAGCCAGATTGGGGATGGCTCTGCTGCTCATGTAAACAACGTGCCAGGGTCTCCGCCTCAATCGCGGCTACGCTCATTCCCTGTCCGTAAATGGGATCAAAATTGCAGAGGGCGTCTCCCATGACCAGCAGACCAGTGGGCCATGCCTCCATCTGTTCAAAGTGGTGACGCACACACACCGGGATACGATAACCACGAGGATCGCCCAGCGGCTGAGCGTCTTGCAACAGCGCGGGAAGGTATGACCCGATGGCGGCGGCAAGTCGTTGTTCAAACGCAACGGCATCAGTAGGAGGATAATGGCCTCCAAGATTGCCGATAATCACGGCACAGGTATGATTCTCAAGGAGCGAGAACGCTACCCCATCGCTCTGAGCGAAAGGTTTGAGCACGGTACTCCACTCGCGATGCGCGTCTACCGGGAACTGGTAATAGCGGGTGCTATAACCAATAGCGGAATGGACCTGCTCATCCTCAGGTAGCTGATAACCCAACTCCTGAAGCCAATGGGGGAGTTTTGAGGAACGTCCACTGGCGTCAACTATCAGATTCGCTGCTATGGTTGTTCGCTCAGCGAGTTGTCCATGCTCACGTGCACAGATGCCCGTGATGCATTTACGGTCAGGTGATGCAATAAGGCCTACCACGTCCTGATGAGATAGAAAACGCACACCTGCAAGCGCTTGTACCCGCTGTCGTATTTCCCACTCCAATAAGGCCCGGCTACACGATGCATCCTTGCCCGTCGCGTTGGGAGCGCTGAGGGCCGTACGTCCATCCTTGGCAATCAGCAGACTTTTGGTATGCTCCAGAGAGAAGGCCCCATGCTCAAGCAAGCCATCAAGAAAACCTGGAAACAGGTGTTCCAGGATCATCTTGCCACGTGGCAACAATCGGTGGAGATGGTGTGATTGAGGCGTGCCTGCACGTGGTTGGGGCTCTACGGGTAATGCGTCTCGTTCTACCACCAGCACTTGTTCATAGTACTCCGCAAGAACCCGCGCAGCCAGCAGGCCAGCAATGCCTGCACCAATCACTACTGCCTGCTGTTGCTTTTCTTGTGTTACTGTTGTTTCATTCTGCATATCTATAGCATCTTTCTTATTCTTTTACTTCTTTTTGCAAGAGGGATTTTGCTGATTTCTTGCCATACTTTTGTTCAAGGCTTCTCTCTGTCCTTCATCTATGAAACCCTTCTCGCGGGATAAGGCCTGCGAGACGCCCAGGGGAAAGGGCAAATTATCGAGAGCGTCTTCCCTCCATGTCCACCTGTGTGAGCACACATCACGCAAAAGCAGTAGCGTTGCGCCGACACCAACTCTCAAAGCTTGTGGGCTTGTGTCCTGTCACCCGCTCAACATCGTCCGTGATGATCGCTCCCCAATCGGGGTTAACACGCAGCCGTTCATTGTTTTCCCTATTTGCCGCCACCTGAGTGGGGTCCATCCCATTTGCCAGCGCCGCCTGAGCTGCCTCTTGTGGGGTAATTTCGATATATTTGATGTCCCGATTGAGTGTCCTGGACAGGATTTCGACCTGCTGCTTCGTGATCAGCAGTTCACCACCAGTCAAGGTATAGGTCTGACCAACATGGCCTTCTTGTGTCAACACGGTAGCTGCGACGACCGCGATATCGGCGGAGTCGATGCTAGCGATGCGTCCAGGCCCAATTGAGTCGAGTACGACTCCCTGGGCTTTGATGGAGGATAGCCACCACAACACATTCGGCATAAATTGTCCCGGACGCAGCAAGGTCCAGGCGATTCCCGAATCTTTGATGAGGGCTTCTCGGTCAAAGAACAAGCGGCCCAATATTGGCATAGGATCAAGTCCAGCGGTAACGGAGGAGAGATTGACGATCAAGCGCACTCCAGCATGTCTGCCGACCTGCACCATATTCCTGGTGAAATCCAGGCCAGTGCTGGGATCCATCAGAAAGACGCGATCAACTCCCTCTATTGCCGCAGAGAGGGTGGCCGGGTGAGCCAGGTCGCCGATGATCCGCTCGACTTCCTCTGGCAAACCCGCAGCTTTCTCACTGCTGCGCACCAGAGCGCGTACTGGATACCCCTTTGCAGTAAGTTGTTTGATCAGGTGAGTTCCAATGTGGCCAGTTGCTCCGGTAATGAGTATCGGTGACATGCATTGCTCTTTCATTCTCTTTATTTCTCAGTACATGGCGTACATGTGCTCATTGTGTGGAATGTTCCACATGACGATGTGTCATGAGAGATATCCAATTGCCCATACAACGCGCACATACACACCATATGACCAGAATCATCTCACAATATCTCTTCAATAAGAGTTATGGCTTGAGGTCAAGCACAGCCTGGCCTGTCATTAAATCGACGGGCACCGAAGCCTGCATGTGTGCGATCAACCACTTACCATTGATCTTCTGAAAGCAAGCGGTCCAACGCAACCAGTTCCCAACCTTCTGTCCATTGGTCATAGTTGCGCTTAGCCGGTTGAAGCTGTGGGCGAATGCCACGTCATCGCCCACCGTAATGGCCAGGTCAACAACTTCATAGTTGACCTGGCCCGGGAACAACGAGAACGCCTCTCTCCAATGTTTCCTGTATGCATCTGCTCCTACATATTGCAGTGGGGGCACAATATCGAACGACACCAGTTCAGGTGCGTACATGGACATCACTTTATCAAGATCCTTTGCACAAATCCCCTCGACCCCATCCTCAATGACCTTTCTAATTGCGGCTTCATCGTTTTTCTTGTTGTCTTCAACCGTCATAGTTTCCTCCTAAAAATATGCCTATAAGAAATCACATTCTGGGCACTTTCACTTGTATTGAGAACCAATACCATGTACTAGCAAGGCGCACACCCTTCATGAGCGTGGCGCCGCCTCCTCGTCACCCTCCGCTTGGCTCGTTTCAAGTGAAAGCAGAACCAGACCCAACCGGATGAGCTGTAAGAGCACTCCATAGAGTGCAGCCTGATCTGGCAACGTCCCCACAAGCAGCGTGGTGCCTACCTCCTGCTGCTCGATGTGTAATCCAGCAAAGCGGTCTTGCCACCCAGAATCAAGGTGTCCCTGGATGTGAATGCGGTAGTGCATCGGTTCCCTCCTCTGTTTGTGTAGAGTGCTCTGATTATGAGGAAAGTATAAATGGGGTGTGCCTTCCTACACAGTACACAAAAGTGGAAGAAAATGAGGAATTTTGAAAGGCTGGAAGGCCCGCTGTTGGGGAGATGAGGTGTTAGAGCAGCGAGTGAGCACGCGCCAGGGCCACTGCCTGTGTGCGGCTGCTCGCTCCCAACTTGCCGAAAAGATTACTGGCATGTTTCTTGACAGTATCTAGTGAAATCACCAGGGTCTGAGCGATGTCCTGATTGGAAGCTCCAGCTGCCAACAAGCGCAGGACTTCCTGTTCACGTCGGGTTAATGAAATCCCTGGCACAGAGGAGATGACCAATGTCTGCCGAGCCTGTGCTTTCCCCAGCTCGGATGCGGTTGCCCTCTCTAGCGATCTGCTCACATCAGACTGCTCCTGCTCGAAGGCGGCTAGCAGCTTTGCGATGGAGGCTAAGAGAGAGACTGCCCACTCGTGTTGTTGGGAGTGTAGGGCGAACAGCGCCTGAAGCGCCTCCTTCATCGGTTCGCCTTCGTCCAGATACACGCGCAGGTAGCCCTCTGGCTCTGTTAGAACAAAGAGGCGCTCCGCAGTCATGTGCGCCTGCTCGTTCTGACCTGTCTGATGCAGCGCTACCAGCAACTGAGCCAGATATGTCATGGTGATCCTGACATTGGACGGTCGATCCAGGTGCCCACGGAAGCGTTGTAGCAAGTCCAATGCCTCCCGAAAGCGCTGCTGGGCAAAATACACGCGAATCATAATCGGGAAGGCATCGTATAGGTTTCTGTCCCATGGCCCCTCTGGAAAAAGGACGCCACGCACCCAGTCGGACGCCTCCTTGAGTTGTCCTTGCACCAACCACCACCGTGCTCGCACGATGGGTAACCTGCCAGAGTAGACTGCCGAGCGTTCGCATTGCATCCACTGCTCTAGCTCGTGCAGTGCAAACTCAGCCTCCAACCACACACCTCTCGCTAGCGCAACTCCTACAAACTCTATGTATCCTTCTGCGAGCACATCCAGATGCTGCCAGGTAGTGGCGTCATGCACGACTGTCTCCAACAAGCTGCGTGCTTCCTCAAGGCGGTTCCACTGGTAGTACACTCGTGCCAGCACAACTTCAAAGTAGCCTTTGAGCAGAGCATAGCCTGCTGTTTGCCCGATCAGGTCAAGAGCCGCCCGGCTCTCCTCATACGCCAGACGCAGTTGTCCCGCCTCCAGCGCCGCCATTGCCAGCCATTGCCCAACCTTGTAGGTTGCATAGCGACTTTCTGACTGGCTCGCCTGCTTTTTGGCAGAGAGCAGCCGCGGCACCAGACTTGCCCCCTCTTGTTGAACCCCGTGATGAAGGAGGAAACTACAGGCGAGCGGCACGAGCTGCCAGATCGCCTCCTCCTCGTTCTCAAGCACCTCCTCGATCTCCTGTTCTATGCTCTTCATGCGCTCCTCATCCCCACGGGCTACGGCTTCCCAAAAGACCAGATGGATTTGAAGCAGATACAAACGCCGGGGCAACAGAATGTCCTTGCTGGGCTGAGTTTCTCGACCTTCGGTATAAGAGGAAATGCCTGCTCTTGTGGGCGAGAGCTTCTGATCAATTTCGCCACCAGGCAGCCGCAGGAACGTTTCCACCCGTGTCATGAGTTGCCGAGCCTCCTGAGAGCTTCTGGTGCGCCGGTCATGGGTGGCCTGGGTCACTGTGGAGAGCAGGTAGAGTGCTATCGTAAGCAAAAGATGTGCATGCTCACGCGCCGTCTGCTCTGGCAGTATCAGTGCCCAACGGGCCATCGTCGCTATCTCTCCACGCAGCCAGAACTCTTCGACCGTCTGCTCCATGAGATTGGCTGCAATAGAATAGTCAGCAGCCTGGAGGGCATGGCTCATCGCCTCGTGAACGTCGCCCGCTTCCTGATAAAAGGCAGAGGCCCGGCGGTGCAAAAGCGGCACCAAATCTGGCAGGGTAGCGTGCAGAACAGCGAGTAGAGCTTCACGGAAGAGCGCATGCAGGCGATAGCTGTGGCGCTCCTCATCCAGCGGCACGACAAAGAGGTTAGCTCGCTCCAGGAAGGCGAGCATCTGTTGGCTGGCTGCACTGGTGGGTGCAGCGGTTACGGCCTGGCACGCGGCAGCTGACATTTGCGAGAGGAGAGCGCTCCTGAGCAGAAAGTCGCGCACGCTCTCAGGCAGGCAGGCCAGGATCTCCTCTTGCACGTAATCCAGGAGGTACCGCTGACTGCCGGTCAACTTCTCAAGATAGGCTGCGCGATCTGCGCGTTTCTGGAGGGTAAGTGCGGCCAGGTGCAAGCCAGTAATCCAGCCCTCAGTCCGTCTCACCAGCTTGCGAACCTCATCTGCTTCGAGCACTGGGGAGAGCAGATGGCTCAGATACTGGCTCGCTTCCCCCTCTCCAAAGCGCAACTCGTCTGCACGGATCTCAGTCAGGTGTCCACGCGCCCGCAAGCGTGCAAGGGACACATCCGGGTCTACGCGGCTGGAGAGAATCAAATGGACATGTGCAGGTAAATGTTCTAGAAAGAAGCTCATGCCCTCGTGAATGGCTGGCTCTTGGATCACCTGATAATCGTCCACAATCACCACGATGGGGGCTACATGCCCCTCATCACCGCCCATCTCCTGGAGCAACGTCGTGAGCATGGTAGAGAGCGGTGGCGGCTGGGGTGATTGCAAGAGCGCCATCGCGCTTGCTCCAAAGCTTGGGGTGAAACTGGGGCAACGACGCAGGGCCGCGATGAGCGCAACCCAAAAGCGCGTTGGCGTCGAGTCTAAGTCGTCCAGCGAGAGCCAGGCAACCTGAACGCGACGCCGACTGGCCCAGGTTACGAGCAACGTCGTTTTGCCAAAGCCTGCTGGCGCGGAGACGAGTATGAGCCTTGTGGCAAGCGCCGCATCGAGCGCAGCCAGTAAGCGTTCGCGTACAATGAATGAGTTCGGCAGGCGCGGTGGGAAGAGCTTGCTGGAAAGCGGCGCAATCCCTTGGGAAGTTGCGTACTCAGGCTTCTGTTCGGACAAGAGCATCCTGGCTGTCTCCTCTAAGCGCGAGAGCCGGAGCGTCTCTGTCCTTCCCAGATAGCGCTTGTGTGCCTGCCCCTGGTGCGAGTGATAGGCATACCAGTAGCCAGAGCCTCGCGACCGCGACTCTTTGAGCACATTAAGGTGACCAGCTTGCCCCTGGAAAGCAAAGGAGGTATGCGTGGCTAACCAGGCGAACCACGCTTCTTCCTCTCCTGGCACCACAGAGGAGAGGGCTGGATCAGCCGGATGCAATTCATACAAGCCACGTGAGGCTATCCAGAGGAGGGCATGCGTCGGGACTTTCGGCATAGGCTCCTTTCACCATACAGTTGTTCTCCCCAACTCCCCAACATGAGGAAGGATATCTTCCAGTCACATCGACTGGATTTCCCTCATCGCTCTTTTGACATATCTCAAGAAAAGAATGTGACTGCTGCCTCTTATGACAAGCCCGTGTGCCATTGCTGGGAGATACGTCTGCTCTCTTGCATCGTGTTGCGAGCCAACCACGTCGCCATGGTGCGCGGGGTGGTTGAAAAAATCCGTTATGTTGATCTCGCACCAGATTGCTCGCAAGACATACCCGCCTGGATACAAGGCATAAAAAAAAAGAACCGGGCGATCTTTTCCCCATTTCCTCTCGTTGATCCAGATCTGACAGCGCTCCAGATCGACACCCCCTAACCGAACTCACTGCCACGAACACCAGTGTAGAAAAAAGGGGGGTTGATCAACATTATATTCGTGAACTTGCGTGCCTGCAACACTTGATGCGAGATGCCGCACATCTCTTCCTCTGCAGAGGACCCTGGCAGTCTACTAGAGTAAAGAGAAATATATGTGTAAATCTTCTCCTCAGGAAATTTCCGTCCTTTTCTTTTTCAATTTGACAGCAATAGCTTCTATATCGTCAACAGCAAATGCAATATGCCGAATACCCAGGGTATTTGAAAAAGATGGCTGAATACCTTTTTCATCTGAGGACGTATAAAATTTGATGAATTCTATACTATGGATGATTGCGCCACTGCCAACTAGACAGTAAAAGAGTTTTTGCTGGTACAGTAAGAAATTTTCGTGCAGGGCGCACCACGCATACAGTGAAGGAGGATGACATGCCTACTCTGACAACCGTCTCACTCTTTTTATTTACCGCTCTGGGATTGCTTTTCATTCCTGGCCCCTCCGTCCTTTTTATCATGACGCGCAGTATGGATGGAGGAAAGCGAGCCGGAGCCATCTCCGCACTGGGCATTGGGGCAGCGGATCTCATTCATACTACAGCAGCAGCCTTTGGACTCTCTGCACTCCTCATGACTTCTGCCCTTGCCTTTAGCTTCGTGAAATATCTTGGGGCAGCCTATTTAATATATCTTGGCCTTCGCACGCTCTTGAGGCACGATGAGCCTCATAGTACAGAGAAGGAGAAACCCCAAACCATTCCTCGTATGTTCTTCCAAGGAATGACCGTAGAACTATTCAATCCGAAAACGGCGCTCTTCTTTTTAGCCTTCTTGCCCCAATTTGTTAATCCTTCTCATGGGATGGTCACATTACAGTTCCTCATCTTCGGAAGTCTGTTTGCGATTCTGGGCCTCTGTAGTTTAACATTTTATGGGCTTTTATCAGGGGCAATTGCAACACTTCTCAAAAAAAATACACACTTTCAGCGTTTCCATCGCTATGTGACAGGAAGTATATATATTGCTCTTGGTCTCACCGCAGCTTTTGCCGGTTCAGAGAAAAAGTAATTGATTCAGTTTTTCTCCCGAGTCGCATCTTTTGATAGAGAGGGGGTCGCAAATAGGTGACGCCCCCCTGTTCACCTGTTATTTTTCGCCACACTTTCAAATACTATGATAGGCCAATCTTACAATGCTGTGACCAAACAGCGTTATTTCTATCGGTTTGAGGGCGCTCCACTGCCCACTAAAAAGGATGGACATACAGACGGATTCATCAATAAGGCCAGCCTTCGCAAAACGTTGAATGAGGCTGGCGCACCAAATAATCATCATATCCCCTGTCAGACAGTTGTTTAAGTTTTTGAACCTCTTCCAGAGCATGCACTTTGACCACACTTGCATTTTCCTACTAGTGGGGACTGTCAAGCGTCGTTTGCAAGGTGTGCTTCCTGCAGCGGGGGTACAGAGGGGCGTCATCCCCTCTGCACCCCTTTCTCTCCGATCGTACATTTGCGCTTTGACGGAATACTAGCGACCCGGTCATGACCAACTACTCAACATGTGTTGGTTCCTCTTAGCGCATGGATCCGTAGTATGGATGAGAATATCCTCCATACGAGTACAGTCGGTAGGACGATCCATACGAGTACGGTCGGTAGGACGATCCATACGAGTACGGTCGGTAGGATGATCCATACGAGTACGGTCGGTAGGATGATCCATACGAGTACGGTCGGTAGGACGATCCATACGAGTACGATCGTGGATATGTCCTTTCGTAGGATGACATTCTTGGTACGTCACCAAGCTCCCAACCTTGCTGAGACATTGCAGCTTTCGTTGGCACATTGGCCTTGACACGGGCAGCTGATGCCGAATGGGCCGTACCAAGGAGCAGCAAGAGGGCGAGCAAACTGCTGAAGACAGTAAGGTACACAAGCTTCGCACGAACTGAAATTTTCATCAAGCCCCTCTCTTTGAATGAGATGTCCTAAAGGTTAATTAGCACATCTACATTATGAAAACAAACATTTTACTCCTAAATTTGGCAAACGCTACAATTTCTTTTCCAGGTCTCTTTTTTTTATAAAAATGAAAACAAACACAAGAAATAATGTGAAAGTCCAACAAAAACGGAAGCCTGGTTGTCGTGCTAAGCCTCAGCCATTTTCAGCGTTCACCCCTTTATCTGATGGAACACGTGCTGTCCACAGAGCAATCTTGTTCGCAAGACAATGAAATTCCCTTCTCCATGGAACTTCCTATGATAAGTAAGTGTAGGTAGATTTCTCTTTTTAGCCCATTGGCTAGACTGCCAGTAGATAGTGTCTTGCGGCAACTAAGAAAGAAGAATAGAGCTTCTCCTTAGGTATTAGCTGTAAAAAGCTACTTATATACATGGCTGTTCTAGTAGACTTATGGATGTGAGAACATCGTGTGCACATCCTCCAAAAGGTGCAAACGAAGATGAAATCAACACGATTTGATGCATTCGCCAAAGCCCCAACCTCGCGGCGAAAGGTTCTCCAGGCTCTGGCAGCCCTCGCAGGAACCAGCTGTTTGGAAGGACTTCAAATAGCTGGTCTCGATGATCGTGCCATGGCTGCCCTTCACGATGGAGGACCTGGTGATCCTGCTACTGGAGGGGCCAAGTTGACAGGGCGTCTCGTATTTCCCAATAGTCCGGAGTATGACAGTGCTCGTTTGGGCTGGGCTCGACAGTTCTCCAAGTTCCCCATCGTCATCGTCTTTTGTCAAAACGTGCAGGATGTCGTGAATGCGCTCAGTTGGTGTCGGGAACACCATGTCGCCTTGCGAGCACGAAGCGGTCGGCACTGCCTGGAAGGATGGTCATCGCTGGATGATGGGGTCGTCATTGACGTGAGTGATATGAACCAGATTCACGTTGATACAAGCGCAGAGGTCGCGACGGTCCAGACTGGGGTCACCCAAGGGGCGGTAGTCACTGCGCTGGGGAAGATCGGGTACGCCATTCCTAGCGGAGGAGAGAAAACCCCCGGTATAGGTGGAGTGACGCTTGGTGGAGGTATTGGTATGCTCGCTCGATCCATGGGTCTGGCTTCTGATAACCTGGTTGGCGTCGAAATGGTGATCCCCAGCGGCAAGCAGGGTGCCGAGGTCATCCAGATCGACGAGAACAACCATGCCGACCTGCTGTGGGCGTGCCGTGGGGGCGGTGGTGGCAACTTCGGCATCGCAACCTCCTTCACCTTCAAAATTCGCCCTATCTCTACCGTCACGATCTATGAGGCAACCTGGGGTTCCGCCGATTGGCAACATGTGAGTGAGCTTTTGAGCGTCTGGCAGTCCTTGACTCCCTCTGCCGACGATCAACTGGGCTCGGTCTTCAACGCGAATTCCCAGAAAGATGGCACCATTACCTCCTCTGGTCTCTTCATCGGATCACAGGAGACACCGTTGCGCCAGTTGCTCCAACCGCTGTTTGGGATTGGCACGCCCAAAGTGACGATTCAGACCATGCCTTATCTCGATGCCTGGCTGCACTTCGCTGCCCCTCCCGATCCGCCGCGCCCTGACAAGTTTTCGTCGGTCTGGGTCTATGACGCCTTTCCGCCTGAGGCACTTGAAACGGTCCACCGTTTCCTGGCGAATGCCCCCATCTCGCAGGCCAATATCTGGTGCTTGAGTTGGGGTGGCGAAGTGAGCAGGATACCAACCGATGCCACGGCGTTCTACCATAGAGATGCACAGTTCTACATGGAGTGGGACTCCCCCTGGACGAATGATACAGAGGAGGGTCCAGCCACCGCATGGGTTGAGCAATTCCGTGAAGCGCTGCAACCCTATGTCAATGGGTCCTATATTAACGTTCCCGACCGCAGCATCACCGACCTCAGGGTCTATTATGGCGACAACCTTGCCAGGCTCCAGGAGGTCAAGCGCATGTACGACCCTGAGAATGTCTTCCACTTTGAGCAGAGCATTCCTCTCACTTAGCATCGCAAGATTTGAGTTTGAGATACTCAAGAGCCAAGAGCACGAATCCCTACGTGCCTTGATGAGCTTTCAAGCTGACGAGATAGATCGTTTCGGCAGTGAGTAGGCCTTTCCTCTCCAATTGGGAGGATTTTGTGAAATTGGTAGATCTTTCAGCGGAGGGTAGGCTCTTCCGTGAAGTACCCCACACCTAAAGGCGGGAGCTTCGATAGCACTCGGTTGCCTCTTCGCAGGCAACCGAGTGCTATCGAAGCTCCCGCCTCAGCCACCCTACGGGCGCGCGTTTCTTGTTCTCAAGAAGCAACTCTTGCTCCTCATAGCTGCGCAGTAGGTTACGCGTAGCGTTCTCATGCGGATTGGTTGGGCAGCCAAGCGGAATATACTCATATATGAGCAAGGCCAAAGCTTCCTTTGTGTGCGCCTTGTTGTATGACTTCTGCCCCATCACACTGTTCTCCTAGACATCCGAAGCCTACTCAACGTGGGAGCTATGTGCTGGCTGCTTGCTCATTCCCGTTAAATTCAGCGAGACTCGACTCTGGGTTACGACCGCTTGATGTCTTGAGCGAGCAGAGGTAACCCTTCTGTGAAAGAATGTTCCTTCCCATCGAGCACTCGAACAGTTGCTTGAGGCAGTTGTTCTTGATAACACCTTAGAGAAGAAAACGGAACAACTTCATCAAAACGACTATGATACAGGAAGAGTTGCCGAATCGGGGGGAGGTGTGAAGCAAAATCATCTGGCAAAGCGTACTCAAGCTCCCAATCCTGCTTCCCCCAGTAGGGCACGGACACCAGAAACAACGCAACAATTGGTCTCTGGTAGGTTCCTTCCGCCAGGTATTTTAGTAACATTGAACCACCTAACGAGTGCCCGATGAACAGCGCATCAGCATCAAGCTTGCCATGTTCTTGCTCAATCTGGTCCCTCCAGGCAAGGTATTGAGGGTGCTCAGGGTCGGGCATATCTGGAGCGAGGACTTCGTAATTGTTCCCGAGCTGCTTTTGTAGGTATGCAATTAGCTTCCCACTGCCAAAAGGCTTGCACTTATCGCCAGCTCCCTGAATGAAAAGTACTTGTCTGCTCATCATTCTCCTTCTTTTCATATGATTGCTCTCGCTCCAAGCACTGTTGAGAGAGTATGCATCTTCCATCCATAACTACTCTCACAGCATGAATCGATTCTCTTCAACAAGCTTGCTTGCAAAACGCAAGAACGCATAGTTGCTTTTTCCAAAACGCAACGACAAAATCGGAAACGCGCGAAGAACGTGCGGCTGATGACACTACGAGAACTTTTCCAACACATTGTCGTTTCGCAAGGGAATGTTAACCAAGTAACGTGAAGTTTTTTCGCAAAATTTCGATACTCATAGGAGAAGACATACCTCTTACTCTAAATATAGGTTTTGAGATGAGGGATATGCCTCCTCATGCGATTTTAATCGCCATGAAGACACTTCAGGCCTTCTCGCAGCGAGCCGAAAACTTTCACCATGATGCCAATGGATGCGAAGAAGTGGCAAAGAGGTTGCGTTTTTTCGTGCAAAACGCTTGACAATCAACGAAAAATTCGTTACATTCTAAATAGGTTTTAGATATATCATTTCGTAAATTTTCGGCATATATGGTAAATGATAAGACAAGGATCGTCTTGCCTTCAAAGCAGGAGGGAACTTCCATGCAACTCCTATGCACATCATCATCCGATCACAGGCTTTTTGGTGCCAAACCTCACCACCCTCCCACACACAACTATCCCACCCTCATATAAGCACGCCCATGTAGATGGAACACAAACATGTTCGTTCATCTCTGCCTGACATGTGGATGTAGGCACCAAGATGAAATGTAGGCATGAAGCACCTACTCACCTTTACGCGTAACACGCTCTTGCAATTCATTATGCTTTGCAAGCAGAACCTTCATCAAAAAGCGACTATCACAAAGCTTTTGCTTTCTCATATCTGAGTGTGAGAACACGAGCTACGCATAGTGGCACTGCGGTGAGCAGCGACCCACGTTCGATTTCAAACCCGAAATGCCCGCTTTCGTACTCATGGGACAACAAGGAGATGTCATGGATGCACATTCTGTCGGTTCCCAAAAGAGCCAAAAGCCTGTTCGGCGCTTGATAGGGATCTTCATGGTACTCTGTATCATGATTGGTGCCCTCATCTATTCGGCGCGCATTCCTACCGCTTACGCTGCGACCTCTCAGGCCCTCGCTGGCTGTGGTACCACCAACATCGCACTGAATAAACCAACCACAGCATCGTCAATTGAAAGCGCGAGTTGGCCAGCCTCCGCTGCCAACGATGGCAACGTCAATACGCGCTGGGGAAGCGCCTTCAGCGATCCTCAGTGGTTGCAAATCGATCTTGGGAGCTCGCAAACTATTTGTCAGGTTGTGCTGCAATGGGAAGCAGCCTACGCAACCGCCTATCAAATTCAAGTCTCAAATGATGCCTCAAACTGGACAACTATCTATACAACAACAACGGGTACAGGGGAGTGCAAACACTCAATGTCTCTGGCACAGGTCGCTATATCCGTATGTACGGAACGATCAGATCGGGAGGCTATGGCTACTCGCTCTGGGAATTCTCAGTTTTCGCAAGTACTGGCGCATTGACACCAACACCTACACCGACAGGAACACCCCCTGGTGGGAATTGGGCGCTGGTATGGAGCGACAATTTCGCTGGTACGGCAGGTACTCCTCCCTCTGCCAACAATTGGATTGCGGATACTGGGACAAACGCCCCTGGAGGCCCGGCGAACTGGGGTACTGGCGAAGTTGAGACGATGAGTAACTCAACGGACAATGTCTCTCTGGATGGCAATAACCATCTCAATATCACGGCATTGCGCAACGGTAATAACTGGACTTCCGGGCGTATCGAGACCAAACGTAGCGATTTCGCGGCCCCCGCTGGCGGGATGCTCCAGATCACAGCGTCCATCAAGCAACCCAATCCAGCAAATGCTCTTGGCTACTGGCCTGCTTTCTGGACGCTGGGCGCGGGGAGTCGCACCGGTGGATCATGGCCTGCCATCGGCGAGACTGACATTATGGAGGATGTCAATGGGCTTAGCGAGCAGGCAGCAACGCTACATTGTGGGGTCAATCCAGGGGGTGCATGCAACGAGCCATACGGCTTTGGGAGTGGAATGGCAACCTGCCCCAATTGCCAGACTGGCTACCACACCTATACCGAAATCATTGACCGCACGCAGTCAGATGAGCAAATTCGGTGGTATCTCGACAATCAGCAAATAGGCGTTGTACGTGAGAGTCAGGTAGGCGTGAGCACATGGCAGGCAGCCGTGGATCATGGCTTCTTCATTATCTTCGATCTCGCCATCGGTGGTTCCTTTCCCAATGGCGTCTGTGGTTGCACCACACCAACAAGCACCACCTCTTCTGGCGGGACGCTAAGTATCGCCTCTGTAGGAGTCTACCAATCAACCGGGACACCGCCAACGCCTCTGACGACGCCACCCGTTCCGACAACACCGAGCGTTGTCTCTGTGACAGGGTCACAGGGAAACTGGCAATTACAGGTAAATGGTTCCCCCTATCAGATTAAGGGAGTCACCTATGGCCCACCAACGGCTGCAGCCAGTGCCTATATGTCTGACCTGAAGGACATGGGAGTCAATACAGTCCGAACCTGGGGAACCGACGCCACAACCCAGCCACTGCTCGATTCGGCGGCGGCCTACGGTCTCAAAGTCATTAATGGCTTCTGGCTCAATCAGGGGGCGGATTATCTCAATGATACGACCTACAGGACCAATACACTCAATGATATCAAAAACTGGGTGAATACCTATAAAAACCATCCCGGCGTGCTGATGTGGGATGTAGGAAATGAGGTCTTGCTCACGCTGCAAAACACCTATTCTGGCACACAGCTAGAACAGGAACGCAACGCCTATGCGCAATATGTAGATCAGGTCGCTCAGGCCATCCATGCTATCGATCCCAATCATCCCGTAACCTCAACCGATGCCTGGACTGGTGCCTGGCCTTACTACAAAGCGAATACGCCACACCTCGATCTATACGCGGTTAATTCCTATGGGAGCATCTGTTCCGTCAAGCAGAACTGGATTAGTGAGGGCTATACTAAACCCTACATCGTCACCGAGGGTGGCCCCTCGGGTGAATGGGAAGTCCCAAATGACGCCAATGGTGCTCCTACCGAACCCACCGATGTCCAGAAAGCTCAGGGATACCAGACCGCGTGGAACTGTATTACCGGGCATACGGGAGTTGCACTAGGGGCGACACTCTTCAACTATGGTATCGAAAACGACTTTGGTGGCGTCTGGTATAACCTGATTCCAGGTCGCTGGAATCGGCTCTCGTACTATACAGTGAAGAAGATCTATAGCGGACAGAATGGAGCCAATACGCCACCAGTCATTTCTAGCCTCTCGTTGAACCAGAACAACGTCTCAGCAGGAGGGCAGTTCACGCTTAACGCGAATGTGAGCGATCCCAATGGCGATCCCTTACGCTATAATGTGATGTTCACAAGCAAATACGTAGATGCGAGCACAACACTCAAATCCGCGACCTTTACCCAAACGAGCGAAACCGCCTTCTCAGTGACGGCTCCCTCGACGCTAGGCACATGGAAGGTGTACCTATATGCCTACGATGGACAGGGGAATGTCGGTATCGAGACGCTCTCGTTCAAGGTTGTTCCGCCACCAGTAAATGGCACGAATGTCGCTGTTGGCAAGCCTACCACAGCCTCTTCCTACCAGGGCACAGGCAATGGTGCTCCGTTCCCCCCAACCAACGCGACTGATGGCAGCTTTAGCACGCGCTGGGCCAGCGATTGGAGCGATCCTCAATGGCTTCAGGTCGATCTTGGAAAATCAACCACGATCAACCATATCCAGCTCTATTGGGAGTCGGCATATGCATCGGGATATCGAATTCAGGTATCTAATGATGGCACGAACTGGACGACGATTTACTCGACAACGACCGGTGATGGGGGTATCGATGATTTCAATGTAAGCAACTCGGGGCGCTACGTACGCCTGAATGGCACACAACGCGCGACACAATATGGTTACTCACTCTATGAGTTTGGCATCTATACGTTGTCCTGACCACTTCCATGGAAGATCCACGATGGAGTATGTGGTAGGTACTCCATTGTGGATCTTCCCTTCTCTACATGAGATACTCTCACTAACATTTTGGCAAAAAACCAAGACATTCCACTCCTGGCATTCCCAGCCAAGTAGGCAGTAAAAATGGAGCCAGTCTCATATTTTTGCCTGCATGTTGTACAGATTTGCGTAGGCACTATTCAGCGTGATAAGCTCCTCGTGTGTTCCCTGTTCGCTAATCCCGCTCTCTGATAACACCAGGATCCTTTGAGCATTGCGGATAGTTGATAAACGATGAGCAATGACTAGCATTGTACGATTGTCAGATAACTTCTCCAATGAGTCTTTCACAGCCTTCTCACTCTCATTGTCCAGCGCGCTCGTCGCTTCATCAAAAATGATCACAGGGGGATTTTTGAGGAAGACGCGCGCGATGCTCAAGCGCTGCTTCTGCCCGCCTGAGAGTTTTACGCCACGTTGACCGATATCCGAATCATAGCCATCCGGCAACTCCATAATGAAATCATGCGCGTGCGCCTTTTTGGCTGCCTCAATGATTTCTTGTTCACTGGCATCGAGCTTGCCATAACGGATATTCTCCGCGATGGTCCCGGCAAACAAATAGACATCTTGCTGGACAATGCCAATATTTCTGCGCAATGAGCGCAGGGTTACATCGCGGATATCATATCCATCCAGCAGAATCTTTCCCGCGCTGACATCGTAGAAACGCGGAATCAACGAGCAAAGCGTGGTTTTGCCAACACCAGAAGGCCCAACCAGGGCGATATAGTCTCCAGCGCGAATCCTCAATGAGAGATTTTTCACAACATCTCTGTGCCCTTCTTTGTATCTGAAACTGACCGCCTGAAACTCGATGTTTCCTCTAACTTGTGCCAACTCACGCGCGTCTGCCGCATCTTGCAGATTGGGTTCTATCTCCAGAACCTCCATAAAGCGCTGGAAACCGGTGATGCCTTCCTGATAAAGCTCGCCGAAGTTGATCAGTTTTTTAATGGGATCAACGAGAATGCCAACACATAGCAAATAGGTCAGCATATCAGCCAGATCCAAGGCTGCGTGAACAACCGCAATGCCGCCAAGAACTATTACAGCAATAGTCATAAGTTGGGCAAACACCCCCAACCCACCGAAAAAGTACGCCTCACTTCTATAACCATCGCTACGACTGGCAAGAAAACGACGATTGGCGTAGGCAAATTTGCGCTTTTCGGACTCCTCATTAGTAAAGGATCTGACCACCCTGATACCAGCAAGCGTATCCTCAACCTGTGCATTGATGTCCCCGATGCGATCCTTGCTGCTGCGTAACGCTTTATTCATTTTCTTATTAAAGTGCCATGCATACACGATCATTATGGGCAGAAAAAGAAAAAGAAGCAAAGTCAACACAAGATTGATCTTCGCAAGAATGAGAAACGCGCCAGTAGCTGTTAAGAAGGTCACGACAATATCCTCGGGGCCATGGTGAAAGAGTTCGCTTAGCCAGAAGGTATCATCGGTAAGCCTGGTCATGAGCTGGCCTACTTTTTGTTCGTCATAAAAGCTAAACGAGAGCTTTTGATAATGCTCGAAGAGTTCAGTGCGCATATCACTCTGCATCCTGGCGCCCATCATATGCCCCTGAAAGTCGATGAACATCGTACACAGGGCCTGGACCACAACCAGCGCTAGCATAAACGCGCCCATTAAAGAGATGTCGTGTAGCTGATGTGGGTCATGACCTTGCAGAATATTTTTGGTAATGTATTGCGCACAAAGCGGAAGGAGTAGTGTGGTCGCGGAGACGATGAGGGCACAGGCAATATCTGCGAAAAACAGACCCATGTATGGTTTGTAATACGACAAAAACTTTTTGCCGCGTGAATGAGCTGGCTTGACCGTGTCAGATTGAGAGCCAGCTTTGGATTCGGGTAAATGCTTCGTCGAGGCTGACGTTTTTTTCGTGATCGAATCGTTTGATTGCAAAGTGATGCTCCTCAGGGTGGTATGCAAGTAAGCGCAAAAGGCACAAGGAAACTTGCTCCAACTCAAAACAGGCGAGCGGAGGAAGAGTAGGGGGGCGCAACAGGAATACCAGCATGAGAAGGGATAACGTGGAAGGCCGGACCAAGAGACGCGAAGATATGACGTGTGGAGATAACAAAGAGGATGTGTTTTTTGCGAACGACAATGATCTAGTGTACCATACTATCTCAATGTCTACACGCTCAGAATATCCTCGACGGATCTCCATCTCTTCATGCCAGGCATCGATGTCGCGCGGTATGCGCTTCTAAGCATCACTGCACCTCCTTTCTGAACTTGCAGCGTATCAGAAACACGCCAATGACAATCAAGCACAGAAGCGATAATAGCATAAGAGAAACGTCTGGTCAACTATGAGAGGCAATAAATCAGGGCTTTCCAATTCTAGAAGAGGAGGTGAAAAAGAAGAGCTTTCCTTGTAGAATACAAAAACCAAGACCTACAAAGGAAAACTCTGCATGGACTATAACATATGGACGCTAACAGCGCGAGCCGAAGAGGATCCTGAGAGAGTTCCAGTGACCTCGCTTTATCAGAGCTTACAAGCACTTTCAGACAAGAGAAGAGGACAAGGGAAGCGCTACGAACTCGCCTTGATTCTCTCGCTCCTTGTGCTCGCCAAGTTGGCAGGGCAAAAGACCCTGAGTGGAGCCACCGAATGGATTCGTCATCGCGGAGGGGTTCTCGCACAGCGCTTCGGGCTGCGTCGGGAGAAGATGCCATGCCAGATGACCTACTGCAATGTGCTCGCAAGAGTAGATGACAAGCACCTCGACGTGCTGCTTTCAGCCTTTTTCACCCGGTGGGAGGCCCAAAGCCGCTGTGGGGAGGAACCAAGTCGCTTACACACCCCATCTGCCCAAGCGGATCATGCTCACATTGCCATTGATGGCAAAACGTTGAGAGGGACCACCCAAGGGGCTCATCCTGTACATCAACTCAGTTGTTATGAGGTGGCAACGGGCACGGTGCTGTGGCATTGCAACGTGGGGGAGAAAGAGAACGAAATCAGCGCCCTCAAACCCTTGTTGACCTCTACCTGCGTGAGTGGACGCATTCTGACACTGGATGCTATGCACACGCAACGGGCATTGTGTGCTCTGGTGCAGCAGTTGGGAGGGGACTACCTCCTCATCGCCAAAGGCAACCAGCCGACGCTGCGAGAGGACATTGCGGATCTGCTGGATGATCCCTTCCCTGATCGGCGGCGCTGGCAGCAGGCAGAGACCTGGAGCAAGGGTCATGGGCGGTTGGAACATCGCCAACTCCTCTGTAGTCCAGATCTCAATGAGTGGTTTGGCAGAGATTGGGTCGGTATTGAACAGGTTTTTCGCCTCCAACGAACGACACGCCTTCTCAAGTCAGGCAAGATGCGCCACGAGGTGGTGTACGGGATCAGCAGTCTCTCGTTACGTCAGGCTCCTCCTGCACGAATACTTGAGCTTATCAGGGCGCATTGGGCCATTGAAAATCGCCTCCATTATCGACGAGATGTCTCCCTAGGCGAAGATAGCTGCCAGACGCGCACTGGCTCAGTTCCCAGCCTGCTTGCTCAGCTCAATAGTACGGCATTAAGCCTTATGGATCACCTTGGGGTTCGCAATGTCGCTCGCCAGATGCGCTTCTTGGATGCTCATCTGGACCAGGCTCTCAATCTTCTTCTCACTGGGCAATGTTCCGTTTATTAGAATTGGAAAGCCCTGGGCAATAAATCCAGGGTCTCTCAAAAGACTTGGTTCATCACTGCAACGGCTTTCGGGCACTATGTTCACCAACCCTGACGGCCAGATGCTCGTTAACAGCCTTGTCCTGCTCTATGAACCACTGACGCATATATCCTCTATAAAGAGGATCTTGGCAACAGGCCATGCGGCGAAATACACTCAATCTGTTTCGCAACCTAAACTTCAGCTAACCTCAGAAATTGGTGAGGATGAAGCCATTCAAGCATAGCAGCTCTTCACAATCCGACCCTTTACGCCTTATGCTACAATATGACTGCAGTCACTTAATGACTATGCTCATTATGAAAACGATGGTCCCCTTCCCATCAGTTTCGTTCTCACCAGAAACGAGGCAGGTTTACGTCATAAGGCTTTTGCCGCCATAGAGAGGCATTGAATAAGTTATGAGTCGTTTACGTGAGCAAAACAAACAGCGCACTTTTGAGCAGATTCAGCGAGCCGCCAAAGATCTGTTTGAGCGCAAAGGATATGCAGCGACCACGACCCGCGAAATCGCGGAGGAGGCGCAGATCGCTACGGGCACCCTTTTCCTCTACGTGCAGGACAAAGCAGAGCTCCTGCTTCTGATCTATGCCAATGCCATCGGCAAGTTGATGGATGCAACCTTTGCGACAGTTCCTGAGGATCGTCCACTGCCAGAACTGCTCCTGCATATCTTCGGCCCTTTCTTCGAGCTGTATGGACGTCATCCTGAGAATGCACGCCATTTTTTGAAAGAACTGCTCTTCCACGAGGATGATCACAGTCGGAGCCAGCAAGTTGGTCTCCAAAACGAGGAATTTATACAACGGCTAGCCCACATTATCCAGCGGGCACAGGAGCGCGGCGAGATCCGCCAGGATGTTGATCCACAGCAGGCGGCAGGCAGCTTTTTCGCCATCTACTTTGCGACTGTGACAGCCTGGCTAGGCAGCTTCCTGGTGATGGACTCGGCTTCTCTAGAGCAGTTACGGTCGCTGTTCGAGCTACAGATCAGGGGCATGCTACCGCCTGATACAGCGTCTGCCATGGAAACGATGTGAGCTTATTGACAGAAAGAAGGTCATCAGCAATGCGCATTGTGATTATGACGTCGGGTTCGCGTGGTGATGTACAGCCTTATATTGCGCTAGGGCTGGGTTTACAGCGAGCCGGCTACCAGGTCTGCATGTTCACTCACAGTATCTTCGCGCCCATGATCGAGCAGTATGGCCTCGAATTTGCCGCGCTCGACGGCAATCCGCGCGCGATGGTGGAAAGCAAGGAGGGACTACGGCTCCTCGAATCGGGAGGGAATGCGATGCACTTTATGCGCAGATTGTCTGCGGAGATCAAGAAAAACCAGATAGCTATGACGCGCTCAGCATCGCGTGTGCTACCCGGTGCACACCTCCTCTTATATTCCATCCTCTGCTTTGCTGGCTCATACGTCGCCGAAGCGCTCAACATTCCAGCCATGCTGGTGCCACTACAACCGATACTACCAACGCGTGCCTTTCCATACCCAACCGGCTTCTCGCGTTCACTGGGGAGCGTTGGCAACCTGCTAACCCACAGGCTCGTCAACATGGGCATCTGGCAACTGATGCGCTCAACCATGCAACCGATCCGCCATGAGCTTGGCCTACCACCGATTCCTATCTGGGGATCGATCTCCTGGCTCTACAAACAGCGCCAACCGATACTGCTCGGCAACAGCCAGCTGGCCCTGCCTCGTCCTATGGACTGGCCTGATTGGGTATACGTCACTGGGTACTGGTTCCTGGACGCGCCATCAACCTGGCAGCCGCCAGCCGACCTACTCAACTTCCTGGCAGATGGACCACCACCCGTCTACATCGGCTTTGGGAGCATGGCGAGCCGCAAAGCGGAAGAAACCACCAGCATTGTCCTGCATGCTCTGGCACGTTCGAGACAACGAGGTATCATCTCCACTGGCTGGGGAGGACTAAGTAACGCCGACCTGCCCGACACCATCTTTCAACTAGAGGAAGCACCACACGATTGGCTCTTCCCTCGCATGGCAGCAGTGGTCCATCACGGAGGCAGCGGCACAACAGCGGCGGGATTGCGCGCCGGTGTCCCAAGCGTTGTGGTACCCTTCTTCGCCGATCAGCCCTTCTGGGCCGAGATAGTCTATCGCCTGGGTGTCGCCACGAAGCCGATCCCGCACTCGCGGCTGACAGCCGAAAATCTGGCAACGGCCATCACGACCTCCGTCTCAGATCAGGCCATGAGCGCCCGTGCCGCTGCTCTCGGTGCCCGCATCCGGGAAGAAGACGGCGTCGCCAACGCCATCAATATCATACGCCAGCGGATACCCTTGACTGCAAAGATACCCTCTGATTAGCAACGATTATGTTGTTGACAAACACCCCACGGATTAAACCCTGACTTTTATACACAAATTACAATCAGTAATTCCTGAAGGTTGAAAGGGTCATTCCCCGACACCAGATAGCAAAAAGAGTGACGGAAAATGTGTGGGCTGACACGCTTGCCCGTCATCCCAGAACGAGTGGTAAGCGTTTGAAGAGAGCGGAAATTCTTCTCAGAGGGGAGAAAAGATGAGGCTCCAGTACTGGAGCCTCATCGCTACATCATGGTGCAAGCAACACAGCCTCGCAAGGTCTAGGTATGGATTTCGCTGATGCGTGTATACCAGTTTCCTAACGCGACACGTGTCTTATTGCAAGTGTAAAGCGGTGACGCAGTTGTATCGGTAAGGTATTGTTGCAGCGTGCAAGATTGCCCGATATACTCAGAAGCGATCCAAACGCTGTTTCCCAGCGGAACCGCTGCTCCATAATCCCCCCATCGTGGGCGAGGAGGATTGCCAAATGCCTTGTATTCGGAGAACCCATCCTGTGGTCCTTTTCCTGCGGCTGCAATACGCACTGGGCCGATGCCATTGCGATCAACCAGTGCGAACGCGGCACTTGGGTAGTCATTGGGACCAACCAGCGTGAAGGCGATGGCTCCTTTTCCTGAACTGGTAATGCCAATGGCTGGGTAGAGTAGATTCGCGCCAAAGGCCGCATAGTAGTCGCTCTTCTCTACCTGATACTGTGGTTGTGCACCCCCCTGTTGTGGCTTGACGATAATGTACTCCACTCCAACTTCGGTCTGCCCGTTGATAGTGACAGCCGTATTTATCGCACCCCAGATGCGCCCATTCGCGTACATGACCTGTTGCATACGCGTATCAGAACTATCAAGTGGCCCGATCGTTTCAGGAACAAAGGGATCGGGGCCCCCGAGTACTCCAGTCGCACAGGCTGCGTCGTTGAGGCACTGTCCCAGTGGGAAGTTCCCAGCCTTTTGTGGGGCACGCTCAGGAACTGTATAGGGCTTGACCGTTTGGATACTGAAGGTGAGTGAGACCGCAGGTTGTTTGTTGCGTAACGTATGGGTATTGGTCAATGCCCAGGTTATCAGATTGCTTGAAGTGCCGCTATCTGTCAGAACCGCATCCGTACTCAAGAAGTACTCGGTGCCATTGCGCTCACGGGCATACTGAGTATCTGGCGAGAAGGCAGGCCAAACGGTGAAGGCAGGATTGCCATTGACCGAGTTAAAGGTATCATACTGCACCACCGTCACGGTTTTCTCATTGTGGACAAGTGCTTGCTTGGAGAAAGCATAGATCTGCGAGGCATGATATCCATCACCAAAGAATGGGAACTCATTGGTAGTGATATAGAAGCCATTGGCATCTGCCCCGATATGCGGATAATCTCCCAGGCAGGGACCTCCATCGCATTGATGGTTGGGGGTGCCATCAGTACCATCGTCCTGTACAGGCAGGCGGTAGATGGTCCACTTCCCACGTGGATCAGCAGTTTTACTGACAGCGATATCGAGGTGATTGCTGCCCAAATAGTCACCGGTCGCAGGATCGACGTCGAGGGTAAGCACGACATGGAACCAGCGATTGGTCTCATGATCATAGTAGCAGCTTGGATCTGTGATGGCAGGCCCAAAGGTAGGAGGTGTGCTGGTACGGGTAATCGCGGGTGAATACCCATAGAACGTATTGAGGTCAGTGACTCCCAGCGCCTCATGTCCCCTTTGGTCATAGATATTGAGAACATCATTGACCGTTTCCAGGACGAAATTGCTGTTGACACACAGGCCCTGGTCCGGCGGCTCAACGGTGAACTGATTGCCGTTATTAGCAAGGCGCTGTTGGCGAAGCGTTAAGCCATCAAAGCTTGTTTTAAGGGTTCCATAGGAGGAGCTTTTGTGTGCAGGGGTGGCAACACTCCATCCTTTTTGTTTGCTAGTTGGGGCAATGCTCCGATTCGTCCCCTTCCAGGATGTCCCATTGGGGGCAAGGCGAGATTGATTCTGGGCAATAGCGTCCTCTCCATCATCACCTTCCGGTTCATCGCGTATTTCCGGATTTTGCACCTTGGTATCCTTGCCCGGTGTGGAAGGCTGAGACTGAGTAGTGGTGGAACTTGTGATTTGGCGGATAAACGGCTTGCCGATCGCTCCTCCCCCTGGAGTCGTTGAAGCGTGAGCCTCAGCATGATAGATAAAGACGGTAGCGAGGAGTGTCAAGAGAAGCGTCAGACTGCTTGCGGCAAACCAGAGTGGTCGTAATCTGCGTTGCATAGAAATGTACTCTCCCTGTACAGTGCTTACGTCCTGGTGGACGCGTCCTGTGCGCTAGACAACGGACCAAAAAGACAGATGAATGGGTTGAGGCCCTTCTCTGCCAACAAACAATAAAGATGAGATATACATAAAAAAGCTGGCACCGTGCAGAAGGCATGCATGTGAGGAACAGCAAGCACCACACTTAAATATACTGATGCAATGGTTGAGAAGTGGTGACCAAGATAGAGCGAAATTGGTTAAGAAAGTGGATATGAAGTAGAGAAACGAGTGCTTCTCACAGGAACATGTAATGGATGTGTTAATTTTCTCAGCCTCTTCTTAGCATTGGGCGAAACGTTGGAGGCTCACATGGAGGGCAATAGTAGCCTGTTGGTAACAAACGATGTGAGCGTTGCCTATGATATCACTCATAGAGCGAAGCACTTTTCGCTTCAGGAAGAATCTTGACAATACCCCGCTAGGGTATGTTATACTTTCCGTACCCCACCCATGGGGGTACGGTTTACAGAGAAGAAAAATGCGAAAGCTGTAGACGGAGTGATAAAAGCAGCATTTTTTGCGCCATGCGCATCTAATGAATTATGACACCGATGACATCTTCTCAATGAGAGAGATTTTCTCATTGAGAAGAAACACTGATCAGGAAATTAACTGCGTGAGGATAAGTGAGATCCTCTTCCATAAGGGAAATATCTACATTGTGCTTTAACGCTCATTCACCCTTGAGGGCTGATATGGAGAGGATATTTGTGAGAGGAGTTGTGACCATGATAAACGATCAAGAAATCACGTTGAATATACCAGCCATGAGTTGCCAGCATTGTGTGCAAACAATTACAAAGACGCTCGCTGGCTTACCCGGAACACAGAATGTTCAGGTCGATCTCGCAACAAAAACAGTTCGGCTGACTACTGATACAGAAGCGGTACCACGTTCAGGCATCGAATCTGCCCTTGCTGACGCAGGATATCCTGTTGCCAAACGACCTGGAATTTCTAAAGGGAAAGCTCTTCCTCTGATCTAATTGCTACTGAGGAGGCAGCCGAAGGGCAAGTGCTTCCTCTTTAAGTGAAGGCTCAACCACTGTTCTCTGGGTTCTCGCAGAAACTTTTTCGCTGCACACTACCTCACTCTCCTGAGTATGGGCAGAGCAAAGCGAGAATACACCAGCAGAACAGAATTGCTGATAATCCCTCACTCACTACATTCCACTCCTGGCATACTTCTGAAGAGGTGATGACAGCAGCATATGATACCGAGAAAAAGAATGTACTCACGCGATTGTGCCATATTGAAGGGCAGGCGCGTGGGTACAACACATGGTAGAAATCGAATGTCTGTAAAAGGAGCTTGACCATGAATCATGTACCCGAGCATGAAACCCATGAGACATCTACTCCTGAGCCTGGGAACAGTAAACATCAGGAACACCACCATCATTCGCATCTGGAACGTGATGGACATGCCTCTCCTTCGCGTGCTCATGACGAGCATAGAGAACATGGGAAGGAAAGGGATCATACAGCGCATGCTGCGCATATCAGAAATACTAAGTATGTTGGACGCATTGAAGGCCAGAGGGCGCACAGTGAGCATGAAGTTCATGCGGGCCATACCGAGCACGGAGATCATGCAGGACATCATGCAGACATGTTCAAGCGCCCCTTCTGGATCTCACTGATCCTGACTCTTCCTGTTGTTCTCACAGCACCCATGTTGTCTATGGCCGTGGGCTTACAAATCCCATCCTTCCCCGGAGCGACCTGGCTCGCTCCGGTGTTAGGAAGCATCATCTTCTGGTATGGAGGCTGGGTCTTCCTCAGTGGGGCCTTCTCAGAAGTACGAGCCAAAAAGCCGGGTATGATGACGTTGGTTTCACTCGCGATCTCAACCGCCTACTTTTATAGCCTGGCCGTAACCTTACATCTGGTCCAGGGCATGGACTTCTACTGGGAGATGGCAACCCTGGTGACGATCATGTTGTTGGGGCATTGGATGGAGATGCGAGCCATTGGAAGTGCACAAAGCGCATTACAAGAATTGGCAAAACTGCTTCCTGATATGGCCGAACGCATTGTTGATGGGGAGATTGAACGCGTTCCTGTGAGCCAGTTGCGAGAGGGCGATCTTGTGTTGGTTCGCCCTGGTGGGCAGGTTCCCGCTGATGCACGGGTCATTGAGGGCGAGAGTCAGGTGAATGAAAGCATGGTCACCGGGGAATCGCGCCCTATTCATAAGCACCCAGACGATATGGTCATTGCTGGAACGGTGAATGGAAGCGGATCGCTCAGACTCCAGGTTGCACATACAGGTGATAAAACGATGCTCGCAGGCATTATGCGCCTGGTTGAGGAGGCTCAGCAGAGTCGTAGCCAGGCCCAAGCTCTGGCGGACCGCGCAGCCTACTGGTTGACCTTCATTGCCGCAGGAGTTGCGTTTGTGACCTTGATTGCCTGGACAATCGTGCAGGGGTTCAATGATGCCACATTGGAGCGAGTGGTCACCACACTAGTGGTCGCTTGCCCGCATGCACTTGGGCTCGCGATTCCGCTCGTGATTGCCATCTCCACAGCGCTTTCCGCCCGTCATGGTATCCTGGTGCGCGACCGACTGGCACTCGAACAGGCCCGACTCCTGGATGTCGTGGTCTTCGACAAAACAGGCACGCTCACGAAAGGCGAACAGGGGCTGGTGGCACTTCGCACAACGAGTAGCAGCAGTGAGGAGAAGGCCCTTGCGCTGGTCGCCGCCATTGAACACGATAGTGAACATATCATTGCTCGCGCCCTGGTGAGGTCGGCACAGGAAAAGCATCTTTCCATTCCAACTGCGACCGATTTCCAGGCACTTGCTGGTAAAGGCGTGCAGGCGCAGATTGAGGGACGAATCTTGAAAGTGGGCGGACCGGGTTTGCTCGAACAGGATGAGATTCAACTCCCCGCTGATCTGTCCCAGGAGGTCAAGCAGTGGGGGCGGCGTGGGCAGACTGTGGTCTACTTAGTTGAACAACAAAACGTACTGGCAGCGTTTGCGCTGGCGGATGTCATACGGCCAGAGAGTCGGGAAGCGCTTGCCTCGCTCAAGCAACAGGGGATACGCGTCGCTATGCTTACAGGGGACTCACATGAAGTTGCCAATTGGGTTGCAGCTGAACTGGGGATTGAAGAAGTCTTTGCCCAGGTGCTCCCAGAGTACAAGAGCGAGAAGATTATCGCCTTACAGCAGACTGGGGCGAAGGTAGCGATGGTGGGTGATGGCGTCAATGACGCGCCAGCCCTTGCGCAAGCTGACGTGGGAATTGCTATTGGGGCGGGAACGGACGTGGCGCGTGCCTCGGCTGGCATTGTCCTGGTCAAGAATGATCCCCGCGATATCGCACGTATTATCACCTTGAGCAAAGCGAGCTACAGGAAGATGATCCAGAATCTTGCCTGGGCAGTCGGCTACAATGCGATAGCCCTACCTCTCGCTGCAGGTGTCCTAGCCCCAATTGGGTTTGTGCTTCCGGCAGCCTTTGGAGCGGTGCTCATGTCGCTCTCAACCATCATTGTCGCGCTCAATGCCCAAACCCTACGACAACTGCGGCTAGCCTAAGCAAATAAGGCGAATAACTTCATTTCTTCAACAGAAAACACATCCGCCCCTTCCCTTTGATGAGGAAGAGGCGGATATGTTTTCAAGAGGCCAATAGATACTCGTAGCCTTCAAAGAGATGAGTTTGCAATAATGGAGAGTCTAAAACCACGCCTTCTGCCAGTCTTGCATCTGCTGAACCTCTTGGGACTGTGTCTTTATAATATTTTGCCCCAGTTGTTTCAGCTCGACACGCTGGGTTTTCTGAGGAATCAGGTTTGCCATATTGATGGCTTGCTGATGATGCTCAATCATCATATCGGTAAATTGCTTATCAAACGCTGCGTCCTTCGCGTTCTTGAGTTGATCCATAGCCCCCATCATATTCATCATTCCAGGAACACTCATAGTATCGGTGAGTGGTTTTTCATTATACCATTGAATCAGCCACTGTTTCATTTCATCGATCTCTTTGCTCTGCGCTGTAATAATGTTATTCGACAGGGTTATGAGTTCTGGGCGTTTGGTATGCGAAGGAACCAACTTTGCCATATCAATCGCGGACTGATGATGCACTATCATCTCTTGCAAAAATTTGATGTCAAAGTCTTTGCCACTCAACGGCTTCAGACTCTCGGTCATGGGATCATTTCCCGTCGTTGTCGTCGCAGTTGCTGTACTGGTCATGCCGGAATGATCCATACCAGTCATACTGCCCTCACCTGATGACGTTCCCCCACATGCGGCGAGCACGAGCATAATGAACAGGGAAACAATCACGAAAAGTCCTATATTTTTCTTCATAACCACCCTCTATCCTTTATTGTCCGGTACAGGTCTCAATCAACAAGCTCAAGATTTGTTTTTTGTCTTTCTTGGCATTCTTCCGCCGATAGGAATATTATAAAAATCCATTCTACTATCGTCAATAGTACGCATGTCAATAATAGAAGATGTTTCGGGGAATCAGATTCCAAATGTAGGAGAGAGAGTGCGGTTGGAATATGCCCTTCTTGCAAGCAGCAATCTAGAGCATTAGTGCACATTGCACACTGTAGAAGACAAGGACACACAGGCTTGTCCCCAGAAGGGCAAAAAAGATGACAAAGCTCACACGCCATCTCAGATTGAGGTGCCGCTCCTGGAATGCTTGTGCCAACCCATCTTGAGCACCCAACTGTTTCTTCCAGTGGCGCAATCTCGCGATTCGTTGTTCTATAATCGTTTGCTCATCTGCAAAGGATGGCAACGTTTCAAGGCATTTCCCTTGAGACGCCTGCTCAAGCGCATATAAATTGACTTTGAGCAGGGCCGAGGCGAGAGCTAGAGGACGGCGTGTCGTAAAGGCGGCGCCTTCGTCGCAGGCCAACTCCTTTTCCTGATGCATCTGCCAATACATGGTCTTTTGCCAGGGAAGGAAAAAGAAGGCATCACGAAGCAGGGTCGCAAGAAAGAGTATCAGATAATCATGGCGTACCACATGCTCCAACTCATGAGCAAGAACACCTTCGATCTCCTGAGGATCTAGATATTCTATCATCCAGGTTGAGAGGAGAATCACGGGTCGAGTAACGCCATAGGTCAGGGCAACGGGAAAGGAGAGCATGCACAGAAGCAGGCGAGGGCAGGCGATCCCTCGTTGCTTCGCCAGTCGATGAAGATATTGTTGCAGCACAGGGGGGGCAGGAGAGCCAACCTGGGTAGCCTGTTTCCTGATACGCAGCAGATGAATCGCACGTCTCCCCATAGCAGCACAACCAACCCCGGCAACAAGAAGAGGAAGGTCAATCCCGAGGAGCACATCCCATGTAGGAAGCATACACCATGCACCCAGTATATGATGTAATCCACTTACTCCGATGGCAAGGAGCAGAAACGGCAAGAGCAAGATGCTCAATTGTAACCACTGTCGTTGGAGCCAGGACTGCGCATGTTTGAGTGTGTAGCGCAACACCAATGTATTCCCCACCACCAATAGTAGACTGATCAGGCTTAACACCGTATGCATCAGTCAGGTTCCTCCTCCTCTTCTGCTCGCTGTTGCAAAATATCGTCTAATTGTTCGCGCATATGTGAAGCATGTTGTGAAGACTGCAACGTTTTCAGGTGCTCAAATGTTTCCCCAGAGAAATTGACGTAGAGGTCTTCTAAAATACGACCCACAAAACTCTCAATGAAGGCTTGCTGAGACATGACAGGATAATAGACATAGGCAGCATCTCTCTTTTCAGTCCGAAGTAAGCGTTTCTTGGCTAGCCGTGTCATCGTGCTCATCACTGTCGTGTAGGCAAGACGTCGCCGTTCATACAAAGGCTCAAAAATATCTCGAACGAGGACCCCCTTCTCAGGAGAACGAGCCCAGATCAGTTCCATGATTTCTGCTTCCAAATCGCCCAATACCTTGCGAATGCCGGTACGGTCAGTTCGAAACGTGGTAATATCGGGTTCTGGTGGCTCTGTCGTCATATGCCTGCCCCTTCATATCATGCTATGGTTACACTCCTGAATGCAATGGGTCTGAGCGCTGTTCATGCGAGCTCTTAAGAGAGTATAGGAAACAGCGCAATCTCTGTCAAATCAAAGTTGTTCTGCCAGAACACCTCATCAAAGGAGAAGAACTCAATCGAAAATAGGATGGCATCCCTTTAGAGGCCTCTGGCGCGCATCCCGTGAGACTCGCCTCCGAATGATGAGCCCCAGCTTATGACCCTCCTTCCCCACACAGATCCATCATATCTGCTTCCAGGCCTTGTGCCCTGTTGGAGTGCAAGACCTGGAAGCAGATATGATATTGCTCTTAGAGCAATGTTCTCTACCTTAATGAAGGACCGTTGCATATTAGCCTGCGCGTTCTCAACTGATCAGTTGCACGCATGATGCGCCTGGAACGGTAACGCTCGTCATTGGTTCCCCAAGGGCGCGTGTGCCTTCCACGACAGGGAGAACCGTGACCTCACCACTATATTGGTTTGCTACCAGTAAAAACCGTCCATCAGGAGCAACAGCAAAGTGACGCGGCCAATTGCCACCCGAGGATTCAGTAGCCAAGCGCTGCCAGCGACCGTCTGGGCCGATCACAAAAACTGCTATGCTGTTATGCCCACGATTAGAAACATAGAGCCGTTCGCCTGCGGAGTCAAAGTGAATATCGGCGACTGCATTCTCAGGAGCATGTACTGGTACTGTTTCGAGGACCTGGAGCAACTCCACATGACCTGCCTCAGTGGTGTAGTCATAGATGAGAACAGTGTTGTCTAATTCACAAGCAACGGCAAATTGTGGGCGCAGTGGGTGAAATGCCATATGGCGAGGACCTGCTCCAGGCCGAGTGTGTACCTGGGAGTGCGCGTGTGCTGTCCCTTTGGCTGCATCAAAGGCATAGATTATTAGTTGATCAATGCCCAGATCTGCCACGATGAGAAAACGATTATCAGGCGCAAAGATAGCCGAATGTGCATGGGGCCTTCTTGCCGGGCTGGATGTAGTCCGCGCCCGTGGTGCTGAACAAGGTCGCTCATTGGGCCCAGGCTGCCCTCTGGCTGAATGGGAAAGATGGCAACAGTGCCGCTGCCATAATTGGAGACAACGAGCCATTTGCCACTGGCATCAAGCGCCAGGTGACAGGGCGCATCACCACCGCTGGCCTGATTATTAAGGAGGGAAAAAACCTCGCGTTCGCCGAAGGCATCCAGAGTCAGAGCCCAAACTTTCCCTTCTTGGCCGTCTTCTTGCTGATTCATCTCACTGACGGCATAGAGCCAGCGCCTGTTGGGATGAGCGATGAGGAAAGATGGATGGGTAATACCAGAAGAAGATCCTTGTGGCGTCAATTTGCCAGTTGCGGTGTCAAAAAGAAAGGTATGAATGCCAGGAGTATCGGAGGAGGCATAACTGCCAACGTACACACTATATTGGGATTTCATGCTCAAATAGCTCCTAAACTAGACGGAGACTGGTCTTCGTGAGGGATAGGGCAATCGATTGCTCTTGTAGGACACATATTACCATTTTTTGTAGCTATTTTCGACTGGTGGTCTGGGAGCAATTCAACTTGTGCAATTCCCAACGCTTATAGCGAGTGACGTAAAGCGCACTCGTCGCAAACCTTGCAGAACCCCTGACGGATCGAAGCCTTTGCGACCAAGGAAGAAATGCGAAAGGTGGATGGTTTTGTCCAGATAGGGACCCTGAGAACCTCGAATTTCTTGATACTCTAGAAAAGAAACGACTGTTATCGACACTCTAGCAAGAAATGAGTGGGCGGAACATCGAAGACCTACCTATCTTTGATGTTCTCTTAGAGAGGATATTTTCCCTGCCAAAGAATTCGGTTGTGGGCATCTTTTGCCAGTTCACATGCCATATCGTCGAGCTTCATATACACCTCCCAAATTTCTTCCTGACGCTGCTTCGCAATTTGCTGAGCAATCTCTTGTTCCAGCAATTCGTTTCGTTTGCCTTTCCAGATGGTATCGGCAAATGCAACCAGAGTATCTTCCAACTGCACCGATGCTTCTCGGTCCCATTGGCCATGGGTACGAGCAAAACGTGTGTGGGTTTCCTGAAAGCCATTCTCCAGAAGGAGCTGCGGCCCAATCTCTTCATGGTAAGAGCCGGGACCGTTCAGTTCGTTGGGATAGGCGATTTTCCCCACGTCATGGGTTGCGGCTCCAATCAGAACACCTTCTCGGTCATAGACAAGCAGAGGCCAGCACGCATCTATCTGTTTCACAAGGGTCATAGCAACATCATGCACGATAATTAGATGAGCAACTAACCTCTGTGGCGCCGCATATTTGGTGAGCATCTTTAGTACGTCTGATGGCAGTTCTTGATACGACATAAGCGACCTCCTGAGAGAGCCAAGAAAAGCGGTTACAGCTGCTCGTAGAGTTTACCCATATGCATCCTTCCCCTCGAGCCGTCTCCTCGAGCTTGTGGGATTCCCCCTCCCCAAATACAACAGTTGGTTACACATGGCTGAGGTCGCGATTCTGGAGCGCAATGCACAGCCACATTTTCTCTGCAAACCGGTCAACTGATAGATAGTGGGAAAGAACGCCAGCACGGTCAATACGCTCGTCAAGGCGCTCACCACAGCTCTATCCCACGGCTGGCTCAGTAACGAGACTGCCATACACCTGCTCTTCAAGTTCGCCGGAGAAGCTATCAACGTTCATGAAGAAATGACTTGTATCCGCGACGAATGTGCCAGCTAGAGAGGAGGGGAAATCTACACGCTGGGATAAAGGAAACCCAACGCCCTCCGACAATACATGTACTAAAATTGCTCGTAAGCGGACCCAAACTCACGCAGAGGAAAAGTCCGCTTACAGCTGCTCGCCTCCTGCCCGTGCCATTCAACTGAACAAGAGCGCATCTAACGCCCCTGCGTTTACTTCACAAAGCCACTGGAACACGTTCATCACTTACAAAGGTTGTGGCACCTTGCAAAAAACACATCAATTCTTCTTTTTTATTTGTGAGCCAAACGATGAAGAATCTTACCGTACGCAACAGGACCACGCCGGAAGCTGGCCAAACGGAAAAATTCATTGGGCGCGTGAATCTGCTCGTCCTCTAGACCAAAGGCGAAACCAACGGTGTAGGCGCCCAGATGGGTCAGAAATAACTCGCAGACAGGAATGCTCCCACCCACACGTCTATGATAGGGGGCTTTGCCGTAGAGTTCCTCTAGCACAGCTGCCGCCGCCTGATTGCCCCAATGTTCCGCAGGGATCAGATATGGCTGCGCCGCGCCAGGAAGGGCACGCACTACGACCTGGACGCCAGGAGGAGTATGCTTCTCGACATGTTTGGCAATTTGATCAATGATGGCGACTGGATCCTGATCTGCGACAAGACGGCAGGTAATTTTAGCATGCGCTTCTGCTGGCAAAACCGTTTTGACCCCTTCACCCTGGAATCCTCCCCAGATACCGTTGATCTCCAACGTGGGACGCGCCGCAAGATGCTCTTGAGAGGTATAGCCTGGCTCAGCCAACAACGTGGTCACACCGATCTTTTCCTGATACGCCTGCACGTCGAATGGCAGAGCGGCAATAGCAGCGCGATCTGCATTGGAGAGGGGTAGTACACTCTCGTAAAAGCCCTCCACCAGGATTTTGCCTTCGGGGCTACGGAGGGAAGCGAGGATTGCAGTCAAGGCGTGAATGGGATTGGGTACGGCGCCGCCATACATGCCAGAATGCAAATCACCATTCGCGCCACGCACATCGATCTGCATACCAGCCAACCCTTTGGCGGATAGCATCAACGAGGGCTGATCTTCGCTATACTGACCACCATCGGAACTGAGTACGAGATCACAAGCCAGCAGATCACGATGTTTCGTGATAAAGGACGACAACTGCGGGCTGCCAATTTCCTCCTGTCCTTCCAGGAAGAATTTCACGTTGATAGGCAAGGCTCCCTCTGTCTTGAGCAAGGCTTCTACGCCCAGGATAGGCGTGAGCATATTCCCCTTATCATCTGACGCACCACGAGCATACACGCGATCCTCGATGATTGTCGGCTCAAATGGTGGATGTGTCCACAGCGCAAGCGGATCTACCGGCTGGGTATCGAAATGACCGTAAATCAGCACAGTTGGCTTCTCAGGCGCGTGGAGCCATTCTCCGTAGACAACTGGATGCCCTCCCGTCGCTAAGATCTGCACATGTTCTAGACCGGCAGTTGTCAGACGATCAGCTACCCATTGAGCAGCGCGTTGCACATCAACAGCATGTGCGGGCAGCGATGAAATACTCGGGATGCTGAGAAATTGCAGAAGCTCGTCCTGATATTGGGACTGATGCTCTACGAGATACGTTTCCCATGTCATGATTGTAGATTCTGCCTTTCTAAAAGGAAAGCGTACATAGGGTGCTCTCTGCAAAATATCGAGCTACGGATATGTCCCTACAGAATACCCAGTTCCGCACAACAACGCTGGAACCGATGCGACTTTTCTCACTAAGCTTCAGCATACTCTCCACAACTGCTCTTTAGCAAGACAGACAGACACATTCACTGTGCCACACATTGTGCCAGGGCATCCAGTTCGCCCCTGGCGGTTAGCTGAGTGGGCCTTGAGCTACGTAGGCACGAAGGTTTACCCGATAGCTGAAACAACGCTTAATCAGTGTGCTGGTTGCGCACCGAGTCACGCACGATCAGCTTTGTCGGTAGCGACCATTTTATCGGAAGCGTGGCTGACTCTTCGGGTGTGTCCTTCAGTTTGAGGAGCCGATCAAAGGCGACCTGCCCCATCATCTCGGCCGGTATTTGCACTGTAGTGAGCGCGGGACTCAAGACGCGCGTAATTTCAATATCGTCAAATCCGACAATAGAGATATCACCAGGAATCGAGAGGCCCCGCTTGTGGATCGCCCGATACACGCCAACCGCTGTTTTATCGCTTACAGCGAAAATCGCGGTTGGCGGCTCAGGAAGGTCTAGCAGACGGAGCGTTTCCCCGTAGCCCTTCTCTTCTCCGCTCGAAATGCGTGGAGGGATAAGCTCTTGATCCGGACCCAGGCCCTCCTGCTGCATCGCTAACATATACCCTGCCAACCTCTCACTCAGCGTCCAGTACTTGGAAGGCCCTCGCACAAAACCAATACGCCGATGTCCTTTTTCCAGCAGATATTGGGTCATCGTATAAGCCCCAGCAAAGTTGTCTGGTACGACAGCTGGTAGGCCTATTCCAGGGATATAGTGATCCACCATGACAACAGGTAAATGACTCTCAACGACTGCCTGCACGAGATTTCTATCGAGATCCCCCCCCCCCAGGATAATCATGCCAGCGGTTACCTCTGGTGTCCAATGATCCATATTCAGGCCATCATCGGGATGTACAAACTCCAAAGCTATACGATAGCCCTCGCGTCTTGCTGCCGCCTCCAGACCAAGCAGGACGGTTTTGTTAAACGGGTCAGAGGTGGGAGCTATGGGCAAGCGTTCAATCAGGATTCCCACGGTCTTGGGAACCTTGACGCTTCGGCGTGGTAAACGTTGCTCATATCCCAGAGTGCGAGCGACTTCCAGAATATGTTGCCTGGTCGCAAGAGCAATACCTTTCCCCTCATTGAGTGCCAGCGATACCGTTCCAATTGAAACTCCTGCGGCTTCGGCGATATCGCGCAGTGTTACCGTACCTTCAGTTGCCATGTTGTGTATTTGCTCCTAAAACTTTCTTTCCAGGCATATTACATGTTATCCCGATGCACAATTGTAGCACCTACTCCGCTATCTCTTCAATCCAGTTGTCGCTAAACTCTCTGTCAGGGCACGTTGCGTAAAGATGAAGAAGATCAGAATAGGCAAGAGCACCATAGAAATCGCGGCAAAAATTACCGCTGGCGATCCGCTGGCATACAGTCCCTGTAAGGCAACCAGACCAACGGGCAGCGTCATGTTCTCTGGCGAGGTCAGGAAGAGATTGGGCCAGAAGAAGTCATTCCAGATCGCCTGGAAGATCACGATTGCTAGCGCCGAAATCGTGGGCCACGAAAGCGGCACATAGATCCGAAAGAGAATATGCAGATGGCCTGCTCCATCGAGCTTCGCCGCGTCGTCCAGTTCCTTTGGTATTGTCAGAAAGGCCTGGCGTAGCAGGAAGATTCCCAGCACATTGATAAGCGCAGGGAGAATGATCGCCGCGTGCGAGTCCATCAGTCCCAGGACGCGTATCAGGTAAAAGACGGGAATGACCGTCACCTGAGTAGGCACCATCAGCGCCGCCAGGAGGATAATAAAGAGCGTATCACGGCCACGGAACTTCAAGCGCGAGAAGGCATATGCCGCAAGCAAGCAGACAATAATTGAGCCAACAGTAACGAGACACGAGATCTTAAGGCTGTTGAATACCAGCAGCCCGAACGGCATCAGTTTAAAGACCTCTCCAAAGTTTTCAAAAGTGATTCGTGTTGGAAGCCACGTGGGTGGTAACGCATAGGCCAGATCCGATGGCAAAATCGACGTGACCAGTACCCAGTAGAACGGTGCGAACATGAGCAGACCAATCAGAATCAATATGAGATTCAGAATCCAGCCTCCCACTCGGCGCGGGGTGATGTGGCTTTTCCTTTTTGTGGTTGCAAAAAACGACGTCACTGCCATTGTTTCTTCCCCTTTCTAATCGTAATTAACCCAGTAGCGACCTGCACGCATCTGAATGAGTGTCACCATCATAATGACCACAAAGACAACGAGCGCGATAGTCGAAGAGTATCCCATCTGGAACGAGCGAAACCCGCTCTCGAAGATAAGCTGCACAATACTTCTGGTAGCGTTACCAGGACCTCCCTGCGTCATGATGTACATTGGCTCAAACACCTGGAACGCGCCAATAAAGGTCATGATGCTGGTGAAGAAGATTGTAGGCGACAGGAGAGGTACAATCACATGCCAGAAGCGTTGAAAAGTGCCCGCTCCGTCTATCCTCGCAGCCTCATGTAGATGCGCCGGAACGCCTTGCAAGCCAGCTAACAGGATAATAAAGGTGAAGCCCAATGTGCGCCAGAGATCAACAAAGATGATCGTGGGCATGGCCCATTGTGGCGATAAGAGCCAGTTAGGCGGTTGTATTCCTAACAGCTCAAAATAGTAGTTGATAAAGCCAAAGCTTGGGTCCAGTGCGAATTTCCACATTAGAGCAACTGAGGCCCATGACATAAGCATGGGAAAAAAGTATGCTGTGCGCAAAAAGTACTTCAATGGCGCGGGCATCGCGCGGTTGACGGCCAGAGCCAGCAAGAGACCGAGGCCGATATGGAGCACCATCGACCAGAAAGTGAAGATAAAGGTGTTGAGCAATGATTGGAGAAAGGCCTTATCCGTAAAGAGCTTGGCATAGTTCGCCAATCCGGCAAAAGTCGGAGCGGTCAGAATGTCCCATTTGTAAAAACTGATGACAATCGATGCAATGACTGGACCACCGATAAAGACGATGAAGAGAAAGAAGGCTGGGCTCAGGAAGAGATAGCCTACCAACGCTTCACGCTTTTCTCCAGGCGAACGCCGCTTTCTTCCTGCGCCACTAGAACCTACAATGGCATGTGTCCCTGTTTGCCTTGTTGTATCCAGGTTTACCTGTGCACACATGTTGCCTCCCTGGTATGAAAATTACATAACCTCTTTGTTCTCTACACAAGATTCTCTTGAATAACCTCGTTCAAATCTCTCAGCCCTTGCGCTACGTCCATGTTGCCCGTCAGGAGTTGCGCATAGGAATCTTCAATGGCTTTCTGTATAATGTTCCCTTTATCCGGCGAGGGAATCGGAGTTGAATAGTCCAGGGCCTCGTAGAGTTTCTCGCTTCCAGCAGGCGAGTTGGAGAGAAAGGCATCGCCCAGGGCAACCGATCTGCGCGGCGGCACAATCGTTCCCCCCTGCCTCGCGAAATATTCGCTCGCCTGTTTGGAGGTAATGAATTTCACAAAAGCCCAGGCTGCTTCCTTGTTTTGAGAAGATTTGAGGATGGGATAGGCATTCCAGCCAATGGGAGAGCCTTGCTGCGTTTTATGGGGCCAGGCGGCAATTTTGAGCTTCTTAATCATGTTGAGGCCCCGCATTGTTGTCACGGGCCAGCGACCTCCGCCAAACATTGCCAGTTTCCCCTGGCCCATCGCCGCGAAACTGTCGAAGACACCGCCCGGCAATGGACTAATCCCCTGAGCTATCAGTGAGCGCATAAACGTCGTGGCTTCAATTGCAGCGGGCGATGCTACAGTTGCTTGCGTCCAGTCAGCGTTTAGGGTACTTGCGCCATTTGTGAGCAACCAGGACATGATACCAGCGAAATACGCAGGAGGCACATAGATTCCATAGGTTTGCTTCGGCTTCGTCAGCGTTTTGGCGATCTCCAAGAATGCATCCCAGGTCCAGTTGTCTGTGGGATCGGCGATTCCTGCCTGGTGAAACATCTCGCTGTTGTACCATACGCACATGGTATTAAATTCGCCAGGTAGATAGTATGTCTTACCATCCGGTGATGATAATTTATTCCACTTGATGAGATTGGGATGGATGTCGCTGAAGAAGTCCGCCAATTCATCCTGGTCGCGCTCAATAAAGGCGTCGATATGTTGTACAAGACCCCGACTGGCGAAGAGGCGCTGCCCCTCTGTCGCGACTTGAATAAGGTCAAATGCCTCGCCACCCGCGATTTGAGTCGCGATGACGTCAAAGAACGCGGCCCAACTACTACTAGGAATACCTTTGGCCTTAAAAGTTACATCAGGATACTTCGAACGGAACAGATTAAATAGCGCGTTCCAACTTGCCTGATCCTGGGCCGATCCCATATAGACCAGGGTAAGTTCACCCGATATCTTCGTACCTTTGGGCGCGGGCTTCGTGTCTTCCGCGACGACACTGGTCCCACATGCCGCCAGGAGTGAGGTCGTACCCAATGCTGTGAGGCTGGTATATCCAGCACGCTTGAGAAAATCTCGGCGCGATACATCTCTCCATCTTCCATGTTGAGAAAAGAGAGCGTATTTCTCGCTGTCCATAAGTCCTCCTTGGCTTTCTCTCATGGCCATTCGTTGCCAGACAGACTCATTTGCGTTCAGCTTAACATCTTATGCTTAAAATTGTCAATGTTTTTAACAAAAAACAATTTAAAATATATTTAAAATAAAGTCTTTTTTTAGTTGAAAAACAAGATGTTCTATGGTAGGCTATAATTAGCCTTTGCGCGTAGCAATCAGGAGAATGTCCGATTGCTACGCACGCCCCTTACCCAAGGCCCACACAGCGGGCTAGGGGTCCACCATGACAGAATGAAATGGTCCTGCCCCAAATGGGACTTGATAGCGTTTTGTATGACATAGTAAGGAGATACAATGACCGATCTTGTCTCAAAACCAACGCATCCAGAACAACGCCGAACTGGATATTTGTATAGAGGAGAAACTCTTCGTCACGTAGCGATGCCGCTAGGAGGAATCGGCTGCGGACAGATCGCCCTGGGAGGCGATGGAGGCTTGCGGCAATGGCAAATGGTCAATCAGATCAATCATCTGGGCTTTGTTCCCGATAGCTTCTTCGCCATTCGTGCCACCTGTGGAGAACCACCCATCAATGAAGTGCGTATCTTGCAGTCGCGTGAGGTACTCAATCTTCCCACGGAGCAGACACCACTGGTAAATGATAACGTTATTCCAGAGGACCAGCGAATGCTGCTCCAACGCTTCCCTGGTGTGACACGTACTACATTCACAGGCGCCTATCCTTTCGCTCGCATCGGCTATGAGGATGAACAGTTGCCAGTAGAGGTCGAGTTGGAGGCATATACACCCTTCGTTCCCCTGGACGCCGAAAAGAGTTCGCTCCCTGCAATTCTCTTCTCCTTCAATGTGCGAAACCGCCTGCCATATGAGGTTCATGGAAACCTGGGCGCGACCCTGCAAAACGCCATCGGTTGGGATGGCCTGACTCCTATCTCCGGCAATCGCTGCTCTCTGTATGGTGGCAACGTCAACCGCGTGCATCGGCGTTCGCGCTACACATCGATTGTGATGGAGAATCCCTCACTGTCAGGAGATCATCCAGGCGCGGGGCAAATGGTCCTCTCATGCCTTACTCCCGGCACAATCACGTATGAGCGCTGGACAACGCCCGAGCAATTCATTCAATATATGCAGGGAAATCTTTTTTTTACTCAGGGGACGCGCTTTACACGCCAGCCGGTCAGTCAGAACAGCCCATTGGTGCCTGGCGGGTCCAGTCCTGCTGGAGAGACCTGCAATGGCGGGTTACTCACACCGTTCCGCCTAGCCCCTGGCGAAACGACCACTATTATCTTCATTATGAGCTGGCACTTCCCCAACCGCTATCTTAACTTCGATCAATTTGGGACACGGCGCGACTACGGCAAGAGTAAGTTCTGGCTCGGGAACGCCTACACGACACGCTTCGCCGATGCCCTGGAGGTAACGGAATATCTCATAGACAACCGCGCGAGTCTGGAAGATGCTTCGCGCCGCTGGTCTGAGGGCATCTTCCAATCAACACTGGACTCCTGGCTGGCGGAAGCACTGGCTGCCCAGGGAATATTTATGCGTAGCCCGACAGTCTTCCAGACTGAGGATGGTCGCTTCTATGGTTTCGAAGGCTCGCTTGGCGCTTCGACCCAGATGTGGAATGCCCTCTATGGTGGCTCCTGTCCTCTCAACTGTACCCATGTCTGGAACTACGAGATGGCGCTCTCTCGGCTCTTCCCCAGGCTTGAGCAGAGTATGCGTGAAACTGACTTCGAGCATGCACAGTCCGCCGAAGGCTATATCCCTCATCGGACGGTACTGCCTCTGTACCTGCCTCAGTTCTGGAATGAGCCTATCGGCGGTCCTACCAATCCGGCGCTTGATGGAATGCTTGGCACTATTCTCAAGACCTATCGGGAGGTGCGTCAAGGGGCCGGGGATGCCTGGCTTGATCGCCTCTGGCCGCGCGTGAAGATGCTTGTCCAGTATATCGTAGCGCACTGGGATGAAAATGATGATGGAGTTCTGGAAGGCGAGCAGCCCAATACCTACGATATCGCGTTCTATGGACCCAATATGTATATCGGCGCTCTCTGGCTGGCGGCGCTTCGAGCGACAGAGGAATTAGCAAAGCAACAGGGTGAAGCCTCCTTTGCGCGCGAGGTTCGTCAACGTTTTGAGCGTGGTAGTACTCGCTATGACGAATTGCTCTGGAATGGCGAATATTATATTCAGATCATCGATGACACCATGCCCCAGGCCGATCAGTTTGGCGAGGGCTGCCTGGCAGACCAGCTCTTCGGGCAATGGTGGGCACATATGCTGGACCTGGGCTATCTTCTCCCTGAGCAACACGTCAAAACGACACTGCGCTCTATTGTACAATACAATGTGCGCCACGGTTTCCGCGACTTTGAACATCACTATCGCGTCTTCGCCAATGATGAGGATAGTGGCTTGCTTGTATGTACCTGGCCTCATGGTGGACGCCCGGAGATTCCGGTGCGCTACTGTGATGAGGTCTGGACCGGCATGGAGTACCAGGTGGGGGTCCATTGTCTCTTCGAGGGACTTCATGATGAGGGACTGAGCATTCTTTCCGCCCTGCGTCAGCGCTATGATGGCACACACCGCAATCCCTATAATGAAGTTGAATGTGGCGACCACTACGCCCGCGCGATGGCAGGTTGGTCCATGTTGGAGGCGCTCAGTGGCTTCACCTATCACGCGGTCAAGGGGCTGCTTTCCTTTGCGCCACGAGAAAGAGCCCCTGAATTCCGCGTTCCCTTCATCACCGGTTCCGGCTGGGGTACATTCGAGTGGACTGAAGACCACATTCGCCTCACATGTGCCTATGGTAAAATTCACATCAGGCAGCTCTCACTGCCAGGCTGCCCAGCAAACGCCCGTGTCACGCTGGATGGCAAGCACATTCGCGTCGAAACGCGGCAAGACGACAACCAGACCTTCGTCTTCGCCGAACCACTTGTACTACCTGCCGACTCCTGCCTGGAGATTGATTAAGTCCAATACGAGTCGTTTCCAGGCCGATGAGGTAGGGGTGGTACGTGAAGCAATCGGGCGCCCGATTACTTCACGTACCACCCCTACCTCTTGAGCACTGTCAGAACAGGTGCAAAGTTGTTTTTTAAAATCGTACACTCATACGTTTCTATGGAAGAGTGGCGGAGAAAGCCTTTTCACTGTATCACAGCGCTCTCAACCTCTGGGCTGGCATCTCGGGTTCACTCCAGTACGTCGCATTCTTCCCCATGTCTGAAAGGGCAAGGGCACCTTGCGGCGGTTTCGGTGAATGGTGGGCCGCGCCAGATGAAACAATGCGGTCGAAACGACCGCAAGCACTCCAACCAGCAGAACCTGGGTATGTATGGGGTGGCGCATCCTGTCCTTCATCAGTCCCTACAGCCAGATCGATTGGTTTGGGATCGAACAACCGCAATTGCATGATGCCAGCTACACAGTGCCTCCGGCGAGTGGGGCCAGTTCCAGAGTTTTCCAGTAGAGTAACCACGCAGAGAGGGCTAAGATCAAAGAGCGCGAGTTATCGAAGCATAAATTTCCATCCTTGAGTTAATTTATCACATCCTTCAGCGAGGATGGTACATGCCAGCCGAGTCACGCTTTCTCGATTCACTGGTCGCACTTGCCTACGTAGCCGCATCTACCAGCACACTGAAGCTAGCAACTGGTGTGCTTATTCTCTCGCAGCATCATCTACTCGTGCTGGCAAAAGCCATTGCCAGTCTGGATCACATCTCTGGCGGACGTGTCCTGGTAGGCTTTGGCGTTGGCTACCTTCAACCAGAGTTTCGAGCACTAGGGGTTCCCTTTGAGGATCGTGGCATCCGCACTGAGGAGTACCTGGAAGCCATGCTAGCCATCTGGAGCCAGGATAAGCCTCATATGATGGACACAATATCTCCCTAAAGGAGATGTCGTCATTTCTGTGCAACAGAACAAGCGCACCTGATGCGCTATTTTCCCAGGACAATCGTCTCAATGCTCATGCCTAATGCGTGACGCTGCAGATTACCCAAACTTTAGGGCAATCCGCGTGATGATCCAGGATCTGGGAAAAACGCTCTAGATCTGGTATACTGCCTCTGGGATTTGCCAATGGCGTTCGCGCATCTCAGATTAGCTTTTCGTGAGAAAGCTCCGCAGGCCACTCGTGTAGAAGAATGCTGATGCGATCATCAGCAACAGATGGCATTGATCTATTCAAAGGGAAGAAAAAAAGTGACGCCAATTTTAGCTACGAAACTGTATATCCCCCCGCTTCGGCCAAATATTGTTCTCCGCCCACGGCTGATCGAGCGTCTCAACGAAGGGCTGCACCGCAAACTGATCCTCATCTCTGCTCCCGCTGGCTTTGGCAAAAGCACGCTGCTCAGTGAATGGATTGAGGGACTTGAGCGACCGGTTGCCTGGCTGTCCCTGGGCGAAGAGGATAATGACCCCACGCGGTTTCTGGCTTACCTGATCGCTGCTTTACAGACCATCGCGGCCAACATTGGGGAAGGGGTATTGGGTCTGCTCCAATCTCCTCAGCCGCCGCCAAACGAAGCGATACTTACGGCTCTGCTCAATGAGATCACCACCATCCCGAACCATTTCGTCCTCGTCCTTGACGACTACCATGCAATTGATGCCAAACAAGTTAACCAGGTCCTCGCGTATCTTGTCGCTCATCTGCCCCCACACATGCACCTGGTCATCGCCACGAGGGAAGATCCTCACCTACCTCTGGCGCGTCTGCGAGCCAGGGATCAATTGATCGAATTGCGGGCCATCCACTTGCAGTTTATCTCCTCCGAATCCACCGCATTTCTCAACCAGATGATGGGCCTCACGCTCTCAGCCGAAGATATCGACGCCCTGGAAAGGCGCACCGAAGGCTGGATTGCCGGTCTGCAATTGGCTGCGCTTTCACTACAGGGACATGAAGATGCCACCGGTTTCATCGCATCATTCACTGGCAGCCACCATTTCGTGCTGGACTACTTGATGGAAGAAGTCCTCGGACAGCAGTCAGGGCGCGTCCAGAAGTTTCTGCTGCACACCTCAATCCTCGACCGAATGTCAGGACCCTTGTGTGATGCCGTGGTGCTCGACTCCACTATGAGCGGGCAAGCCACTCTGGAATACCTCGAACGCGCCAATCTGTTCCTCATCCCCTTGGACAACGAGCGACGCTGGTACCGCTATCACCATCTCTTTGCGGATTTGCTCAGACTGCGCCTCCACCAAAGCATTTCCACCTTTCCAGCAATTGCGCAAAGCCAGGTGAACGAGTTGCACATCCGTGCCAGTTCATGGTATGAAAACCAGGGCCTCACGATGGAAGCATTTCATCATGCGGCTACTGCCAATGATGTGGAGCGCGCCGAGCGTTTGATAGAAGAAAAGGAGATTCCCCGGCATTTTCGTGGCGCGGTGACTACTCTTCTCGATTGGCTGAAATCGTTGCCAACGAGCGTACTGGATGTCAGGCCGTGGTTGTGGGTGAGGTATGCCTCATTATTGGTGGTCAATGGCCAGACAACCGGCGTGGAAGAGAAGTTGCAGGCGGCTGAAGCTGCCCTACAAGGCAGCGAGGATGACGAAACGACCCGAAACATTATCGGGCAAATTGCCGCCATACGCTCCACATTAGCTCTCACTCGCTACGAACTAGAAGCCGTGCTTATCCAGTCGCGCCGCGCCCTGGAGTATTTGTCTCCCTCTAACATGCTTGAGCGTGCAACCGCTCACTGGACGCTGGCAACTGCCTACCAGTTCCAGGGAGACCGAGCAAGTGCTCGCCAGGCCCTTACCGAAGCCATCTCTCTGAGCCAGGCATCTGGAAATATCTTCACAACCATTCTGGCGACCATCGGCCTGGGTCAGGTACAGGAAGCAGACAACCAGCTTGTGCTGGCGGCCCAGACCTACCGACGCGTTCTGCAATTGGCGGGAGATCAGCCACTTCAGATTATCTACGAAGCGCATCTTGGCCTGGCCCGTATCCTCTACGAATGGAACTATCTGGATGAAGCCTGGCAACATGGGCAACAGAGCCTTCACCTGGCGAGGCAGTATGACAAGGTGATTGACCGCTTCATTGTCTGTGAAATCTTTCTTGCCCGCCTCTCTTTGGCCTGGGGAGATGTGTCCAACGCGGCTACGGTGCTCTCTCAGGCCAGTCAGTCCGCGCAGCAGCACAACTTTGTGGCTCGCATGCCTGAGATTGCAGACGCGCAAGTGCTCACATTCCTTCGCCAGGGTCATCTGACAGCGGCGGTTCATCTGGCTCAAGCACACGAACTCCCTCTCAGCCAGGCCCGGGTCCATCTGGCTCAGGGAGATCCATCCACAGCACTGAAGGTACTCTCTGCATGGCGCCAGCAGGTGGAGGCAAAGGATTGGAAGGATGAGCAACTCAAGGTGATGGTACTGCAAGCGGTCGCGCTAGAGGCCCATGGCGAAAAGGATCAGGCGGTACACCTGCTCGTTGATGTACTAGCAATGGCCGAACCTGCCAGTTTCATCCGCCTCTTCCTCAATGAAGGTCTCCCGATGGTTTCCCTCTTGTCCGAATCGATGGCGCTTGGGAGAATGCCCAACTACATCAAGAAATTGTTGACTGCATATGAGGCCGAGAAGCAGCAGAACGAAAACATCTCGTCTCCGCCTCCTGCCCAGCCCCTTCTCGAACCATTGAGCCAACGCGAATTGGAAGTCCTCCGTCTCATTGCTCAGGGACTCTCCAATCAGGAGATTAGCGAGCGGCTTTTTCTGGTTCTGGGTACCGTGAAAGGCCACAATCATAAAATCTTTGGTAAACTCGGAGTCCAGCGGCGAACCGAAGCGATCGCACGAGCTCGTGAGCTGGGACTGCTATAAGCCGATCTGTTGCCATTTGGCCCGCATGGAACTGTTCATATTCCACAACGCTTCCCCATACATACCTTTGGTATTTCTCTGCTTCTACCGCAGAGAAGAAAAAACATAACCTCACACATAACTTTAGATCCTCTCTATTCCTGCTCAGGAGAAGCTATACTCCTTGCAAGAAGCTACATGAAGCACGTGGCGCAGGTAGAGATGACGGATACACAAAGGTCAAAAGGCATGTCAAACGATAGCAACTCGAGCGGTGAAAAGGCTCAACTTATGATCTATCAAATCAGAATCAAGTGTCATCTGGATCGCAAGTGGGCCGACTGGTTTTCTGGCCTGAACATCACATCGCTTGAGAATGGCGAAACATTGTTAACCGGCCCGGTGCTCGATCAGGCCATGTTGCACAGCTTGCTCAGAAAAGTACGTGATGTTGGCCTGCCATTGGTCTCAGTCATTTGTATTCAGCCCAAGCAGGCAAATGAACCCGATGTTAAACCTTGACCCCATCACTCTCATCTGACCAGGAGATACACACAGGAAAACCATCGATAGCATCAAAAAGGAGAAATCCATGAATTCAGACAGAACGATTGCAAGAATTGCCGGAGCATTGTTTCTCACTGGGACGATTACGGGTTTACTCCCTACTTTTTTTATAGGGTCTCATTTAGATGGTCCAGACTACCTTACGAGCCTTTCTGCAAACGGCAACCAGGTTATGATAGGAGCACTTTTTGCGTTTATCGCTGCTGTTGTATCTGGTAGTATTGCCATTTCACTCTATCCAGTCTTGAAGAAATATAATGAAGCTCTGGCTCTCGCATCTGTTGGTTTCAGACTTATTGAGGCAGTGTTCTATATAGTGAATATCATAAGCCTGCTCGCACTCTTGCTGTTAAGTCAGGAATTTGTCAAAGCAAGGGTACCTGGGGATTCCTCTTTTCAACTCTTAGGCACTTTAGCCCTGGCAATTCGGAATTGGGCAGGCTATGTGTTTGGGGTCAGCGCTTTTAGCCTGGGCGCTCTGATGTATTATGTGGTCTTGTATCAATCACAACTCATCCCTCGCTGGCTCTCAGGTTGGGGATTGATTGCAGCGACACTCACGCTCGCAGCGGCTTTACTCATGATGTTTGGCGAAAAACCTCTTTCGCCTTTGATGATCGTACTGATTGTTCCCATCTTCCTACAAGAAATCGTTCTCGCATTCTGGCTCATCGTGAAAGGCTTCAATGCACCTGCCATCGCTTCACTGTCTGCAAAAATAGTAGTAACAAGATAGCATGAGCATATTCAAAGAAGAATGGATAATCAAATGAAAGCCATCATATGTACAAAATACGGACCACCCGAAGTTCTTCAACTCCAGGATGTTGAAAAACCTGTTCCCGGGGACAATGAAGTCTTAGTAAAAATCTATACGACAACCGTAACAGCAGGGGAGTCCAGAATGCGAAGTTTTACAGTGCCTCCCTCGTACTGGCTCCCCGCTCGACTCACGATTGGTCTGAGAAAACCCAAAAAAGCTATCCCGGGGATGGTAGTAGCCGGAGAAGTTGAAGCTGTAGGGAAAGAAGTCAAACGCTTTAAAGGTGGGGATCAGGTGTTTGCCTATGATATTACCAAATTCAGTACGTATGCCGAGTATACCTGTCTGCCAGAAAACAGCGCGATAGCATTCAAACCATCGACTGTTACCTATGAGGAGGCTGCCGCCATTCCCTTTGGGGGCGTCACAGCCTTGCATTTCCTCAAACAAGGGAAGATCCACAGCGGACAACATGTGCTGATCTATGGCGCTTCAGGTAGCGTCGGAGTGTATGCCGTGCAGCTTGCAAAGCACTTTGGCGCTCTCATTACCGCTGTCTGCAGTACAACAAATGTAACACTGGTGAAATCGTTGGGAGCAGATCAGGTCATCGATTACACAAAAGAGGATTTCACTAGCAGTGGTGAGACCTATGATATACTTTTTGACACGGTAGGCAAGACTTCATTTCCAGACTGTCTGAAATCGCTTAAGAAAGAAGGTGTCTATCTACAATCTGTCGCTGCACCGGCACTCAGTATACAAATGCTCTGGGCAGGGATGACAAGCAGCAAGACACTCATAGGAGGGACGGCAACCCCAAAGACTGAGGATCTCATCACCCTCAAAGAACTCATTGAAGCAGGAAAAATCAAACCTATCATTGATCGACGCTATCCATTGGAGCAGATCGTCGAGGCACACAGGTATGTTGACCAGGGGCACAAAAAGGGAGATGTTGTCATTACTGTGCAACAGAACAAGCACATCTGACACCACTCTATGCACCCAGCGGGAACAACATCAGCATGGCGTTTGCAGCATGCTGATGTTGTTCCGTTTCAGCATCAGATGTTTGTCTATGATGCCTCTATGAACTCAGATGCTGGTGTCCCGGCTCTCTTTGAGAAAACCAAAGAGCGGATCACAAGCAACGCGGTAAGCGCGAACGGGCTTGCCATACAGAGCCAGGTAAACAGGTCGCTACTACGAGATAAACGGATTTGAAGTCTTTCCCAAACCGTTCCAACATCCCCACTCTCCTCTACTGTTAGCTGGCGGAGGGAAACGGATGCTGTCGATTGCTGGTCGCTTCGCTGACATCATTACCCTTAATCCTCCTGTGGCACCAGACGGCAATAGCATTGCCATGGCCGGGGCTACGGCGGAAGCGACCGACCAGCAAATTGCCTGGATTCGCGAGGCTGCTAGAGACCGATTCTCCCAGATCGAGAACGGAGAGAGAGCAGCGAGTCGATCCAAGGATTGCGTCTTCCTTTCGGTCTCGGGCCACTAGAGAGCAGCAGATCCCTCAAGGCATTTATACTCTGGTTGGCTCGGTGGATCAGATCTGTGAGCAGGTGCTGTCCAACCGTGAACGCTTTGGTCTTTCTTATATCAGTGTCTTCGAACCGGACCTGGAAGCCTTTGCCCCTGTGGTCGCCCGACTCTCCGGGAAGTAAACGTCGTCGAGAGCGAATCACACATGATCTTGAGCGCATTTCACTCCTGGTTGAACCAGCCACACCTAGAAGATGTTGAGAAAGGAGATGACAGGTCGATCCTGTCTGTCAAAAAAAGATGAGTATCCAAAGCTTGCTTTTGAAAAAGGGGAAATATATGATGAAAAGCAAACCCCGCGCACATGATGTTGAGATCTTCGACCCCTGGGGATCGACGTACGAACGTTCCTGGATACAGCAACGCCTGTTTGATCCGGTTCACGCTGCAGTATTATGCCAAGCCGAAAGCCGCTTCAAACCGGCGAGTGTGCTGGATATCGGCTGTGGGAGCGGGAGGCTCTTGCGAAAAGTACACGACTCTTGGCCGGAGACACACCTTGTTGGGATCGATCCAGCGCAAAGAATGCTTGAAGTTGCACGCCAACTCACCCCAGAGGCTTGTTTCTCCATAGGTTCCGGTGAGGCATTGCCACTGGTGGATGCCCCGGTCGATCTAGCGTTCTCGACCATCTCATTTCATCACTGGCAAGATCAGGCTGCCGGTGTGCGTGAGGTCGCCCGAGTGCTACGACCTGGTGGCACCTTTCTTCTCGCTGATTTCACCTTACCTACCTGGCTTGTATGGCTGCTTTCACGTTCTCGTTTTCACAGTGCAGCACAGATGCGTGCACTTTTTGAACAGGCGGGCCTGGATGTAGAGGCACAGCCAGAAATTGTTTCGCGCTTTGTGCGTATCACCATTGGGACGCGCGCCAGCAGATGACTGACGTCGATTGCTTCCATTGCGCCTCACTATCTGTCGCGCGTCGCATCCAATGTACCAGCTCGACGCAAGGGCCTGTAATGCAACTAGAACGCCTGATTACAGAGTTACTAGATGTCTCCAGGATGCAATCAGCGAGAAAGCCCTGCTCATTCATATCCCAAAAACATTGCATGATTGATTTTAGATCAGATGCTTGTGGTCATCTTGCACAAGCTACGCCATGATCTTTTTCCAGGCTCTAACTATAATTCAAAGAGATATTTTCCAGGCTCATCTGGCTGAATATAGACGTTCACTTTGCTTTTGTTGGGATGGAGGACGCGTGGAAGAGTATTCACCCAACGGCTTTCAAAATCATAGTTGAGCTCAGTTAAGGGATCTTGCCAGCGTGCATAGACTTTGTATTTGGTATATACTCGCCCCGTAGTGTACAGGTTGCTCGACTCATTCGTGCGGCGCAAATAGATGCGTTCGCGTTCCTCGATATCGACAACCGTGGCAGCAACCTCTTTCCCGTGGGTTTTATACCAGCGACTCCGATAGATACGGAAACCGATAAATATCAAGAGTCCAAGCAATACGATGCCCGTTAGAATAAGAAGAGTGAAGATATTTAGTATCATGCGTTGCCCTTTTAAAGAATCACTTTGAGATTCTATGGTCGAATATATTACACTGTGAAGATTAGAAATCCCAAAGAGCGTTACAGTCGGTATTTCTCAGAATCGAAAAATATCTATACCTGTTTTACCACATCTACCATTTCCGCTTAATAAGAAGTGGACTTCTTTCCAAAGTGTTTATTTCCATCATTCCAACAATAAAGCTCTTCAATAGAATTCCTACATCTGGTATGCCTGACCAGTCTACCATCGCTCCTCTGTTCGATCAAGATCCAGTTGTTGCGCATGAGCGCATGGTTCTGTTGGAGCATCACCAGAACAGAGAGACAATCTTCTCTGGCACGATCTGCGATCAACCTGCTCTGTTCTAGATCCATCATTTGAAGATAACACTGCCTTTCCTTCAATCGCTGCGCGTCGGGATCTCTTGCCAGGATTCCCGATAGTGAACGGAATTTACTTGTATTTTCACATAAATAAGGAATTAGAGAGATCTGGCAAGAATGCTTTTTCAGAGACAACAAGATGCATAGGTTCTCTCCTTCTCGAATGTGCTCACATTTGTTGAATGTTCTCAATCAGGATGGAATTTTACCGCTTTCACCAGTATCATGAAAGGAGCATGACTTGTCTGCAATATGCGAGCAGCGATAAAAACGGTCTGATGAGAAAGGACGAACGAGTGACTGCGAATACCGAAGTGAGTACCCTTGCCCACCATCATGACAAGATGCTTTTTGGCTGGGATCCGATGCCTGGCATTGTCTCCATCTGGGCAACCCGAACAGGGAAAGCGCTTATCTGGCAACGACAAGATGGGCAGGTGATATGTACCCAAGCATCGTTTCGCTCCTGGCTCTTTGCACGAACGTTAGAGGATCTCCCTCAACTTCCTGTGCAGTCTTCAGCTTTGCTTTCTTGGGAAATGGACCACTCTCCAGTGAGCTATCGCATATTGGACGGCTCTGCTGGCTCATTTCAATATCTGCTGTCAGCTCGCGATGGTCGAATGCTCGAACGGATGCTACTTGCGGGAGCCTCACGACGCCTGGGGCGACAGGTCACCTCGCTGAGTTCCTTGTGGGAAGACTACTATCGCGTTGGCCCTGTGGAACAGTATCTGATGCAGACTGGTCGTGTCTTCTTTCGAGGGATGGCATACGATGATCTTCACCGCCTGCAATTTGATTTAGAAACGACCTCACTTGACCCTTCACAGGGTCGCATTTTTCTGGTAGCGATCCGAGACAACCGGGGACATGAACAGATTTTGGAAGCACCAACTCCTAAGGAGGAAGGTTCCCTCATCACTGAGCTATGCGCTTTAATTCGTTGTCTGGACCCAGATATCATTGAGAACCATAACCTGTTTGGCTTTGATCTTCCATTTCTTGAGGCCCGCGCTCAAACTCTCCATGTACCGTTGCTGCTCGGGCGATCTGGGGCACCGTTACCATTGGAATCATTTGATGAAGCAGGGGCCTATCGTAGAAAACGCAGGCGCTTTAGCATTGCGGGACGGGAATTGATCGATACCTTGGATGCGGTGCGTAGGTATGATTTTGTTGCGCGTTCCCTGCCATCCTATCGCTTAAAAGAGGTTGCTCGCTATTTCGGCTTGGCATCTCCAGAACGTGTCTACCTCGAAGGAAGCAAGATCTATGAGACATATCAACAAGACCCAGATCTTGTATGTAGATACGCGCTTGACGATGTGCGTGAGGTGGATGAGCTTTCTCGTCGCCTGATGGGAGCAGCTTTCGCTCTTGCTGGAATGGCTCCACGTCGCTATGAACGCGTAGCTTCGGCTGGTCCCGCTATGGGGATTCTGGAGCCGATGTTGGTTCGAGCATATCTACGAGCAGGGGCGGCTCTGCCGCCCTATACGGCTGGTCAGGTAGAACGCTATGGGCAGCATCAAGGTGGTGCCTCATATCTGTTGGCGGAGGGCGTGGCGGAGCATGTCGTCAAGGCGGATGTGGCTTCGCTGTATCCCTCACTAATTCGCGCTTTTAGAATTGGACCCAAGTGCGATCACCTGGGGGTGTTTCTACATTTTCTGGATCGGTTAACAGAGCTGCGCCTTACCCATAAACGAGCAGCTCGGGATGCTCCTGCGGGCTCAATGGAAGCCAATCAGCATGATGGCACACAGGCCGCTATGAAAACAGTCATTAACGCGGCATATGGATATCTGGGCGCGACTTCAATGGCGCTTTTTGCGGATCTTGAAGCAGCAAATGAGATAACCAGGCGAGGTAGAGCGCTGCTCGATGGAATCCTTACCGCCCTACAAGAGCGAGGAATGATGCCCATTGAGGCGGATACTGATGGGGTTTATTTTGCCGTCCCTCAGGAGTGGGATGAAGAGCAAGAACGAGCATTAGTCAAAGAGGTAGGCGCAATCTTGCCTGAGGGAGTGAAATTAGAGTATGAAGCGCGCTATGCCGCAATGTTTTCTCACGCGATCAAGAATTATGCGCTCTTGACGTATTCAGGAGAAGTGATTGTACGAGGGGCGGCTATGCGTTCGAGCCGCTCAGAACCCTATGGGGAGAGGTTCTTACGTCAGGCATTGCGCTGGGTAATGCAAGGGGATCTGGTTAAAGTAGCACATGGGTATCAGGAAATGCTTCAAGCGCTACGGACACGATCGCTTCCTGCCTCTGACGTAGCTACACGCTTACGGCTAACCAAAGATGCGCGGACCTATTTCGCCAGCCGCACAAAGCAGAAAGAGGCGCAATACGAAGCGTTATTGGAGGCAGGGAGAAAGCAGTGGAAGAGTGGCGAGCATGTTCGTTTTTACCGTGCGTTCAATGGCGTTCCTGTGTGGTTACCTGACGATATTGACGACATCTCCCCTCTGGAAGAGCACGAAGAAGACAACGGGGAAACGTTACGGGTCTCCTCTCTCTCTTCTACGTTTCGATATTCCACAGATCTATTAGTCTACGATAGCACTTATTATCAACAGGTGTTGTTGCATTCGTATGCCGAGCGCCTGCGAGTTGCCCTGGAGCCAGAGGATTTTCTCCAACTCTTTCGTTTGGACGCGCAAACAAGTTTTTTCGACCGTCCCATCGAGCAGATGCAGGTACGGTGGATCCGCTGCACGCCTGATGTGCCTGTCTTAACAGATCCTCACGACTGATGCGTATGGAATCTTGGCCAGGGAAAGAAGGGTATGTGTAAATCTCAACACCAGAAAAATTTCGAACCGGTTGAGGGATATCGCCTCAATGGCTGTGCGAAGGTAGCATGAACAGGCTGGAGGCCTATGGAGAGCAGAAACTGTGGTTGAATTACCTAAAAGAGAGAGCACCTTATCCTTCATTCTGATCGCCATTCTACGTTTTCAAATTGGACCAAAATGGTCGAACATCAGGATCATATTTCACCTGGAGAAATGATCATTTGATACCAGGAATCAGCGTCACTCATCATATGAGCTGCAAAAACTCCATGCGCGCTTCGCTTTTGGAGTGAAAAATACCGCGCATCACTGATGAAACCATCTTTCCAGGTGTCCGAATGCCCCGTGTTGTCATACAGAGATGTTCCCCTTTAAGTACAACCGCCACATTCTCTGACCCTGTAATGCGACTGACCTCATCAGCAATCTGTTGCCCTAATTGCTCCTGGAGTTGCAATTGATGAGCGAATTGATGGGCAATACGTGCAAATTTGGAGAGGCCTAACACGTTTTCGTGAGGAAAATAGCCAATTGAAACATCACACCAGAAAGGAAGAAGATGGTGCTCACAGAGTGATGAGACTCGTATCCCAGAAACACACACCATCTGACCAGTCGTTCTCGAAGAAAAGGTTGTCTCAGTCACACCAGGATCATACTCAATAAATTCACGCCAAGAGTCTGCCCAGCGGCGGGGCGTCTCCTGGAGCCCTTCACGATCAGGGTTTTCTCCAATAGCTATCAGTAACTCACGACCTAATGAGAGCAGCCTCTGATAGTCGACCCGTTTTGGCGGCTCTTTCATGTGGGAGAGTAGTTCATTGCTACGAAGATGATCATTCTCTATCATCGCTATATCTTTCTTTATTATTCACTAGAGAGACGAAAAAATTACTGACATATGGCTCTTTTTCCTCTGCTGCATTTCATGGTCGAACCAGGGAAGATCCCCATATAAAAAAATGTAATCTTCTCCTGGCTCTCTTGCATATGAGCAGCATTTCATTGCCGGCCTTCATCTGCCAAGCAACAGCTCAAAACATTCTCTGGCAGGTTCTTTCGAGCATGCTCTAAGAGCATCAATGTTTCTGCGGACACACCTCGTGGGCATTTCACTCCTGGCGCTTGACTTCTACCTGACCCTCACGGACTCGTATATCATAGCGAGGAGCATTGACGGTGGCTGGTCCAGTGAGCACACGTCCATCACGTAGACAGAAACGAGACCCATGCCAAGGGCACTCCACAATGTCTCCTTGTAGCATTCCTTCATCGAGGGGAGCGCCGGCATGAGGACAAGTTGCAGAGATAGCGTACCATTGTTCCCTCTGCCGAAGCACGAGGACAGGAACACCTGCTGCTGTCACCCGATAGAGCTTATCGTCTTCGACCTCTTGTTCTGAGAGCACCACTTCATACTGTTCACTTCCTGCTTCCCAGGCAGTGTGATTGACACCAGTCCCTTTTGTGAAGACAAGATCGCCTCCCAGGTAGGCCGCATACAAGACGGCAGTTAACCCAACCAGACTGAGCACCGCCGCAGGAAGATTCTCACCTGATGGATATAAGAAGCGCAGTACAGAGGAAACAAGATAGAGAAGGGTTGCAATTGCATTGAAAGCCGCATGATACAGTCCTACTCGTCGTTCTGCTCCATAGGTATCACTCCAATCAGTCAATCCAGTGACGATTGCACCCAACGCCGCAAGCAAACCAAGCAGGATGGTGATCTCCGCACTACGAGCAGCCCAGGCAAAAGCACCAGATCCAATGATCCAAAGCACGTCAAAGATAGTTGTTAACAGCCAGGCAGTGATAGGAACAGTGATAAGTGCCGGATGTAGAGGATGTCCAAACCAGGTTCCAGTAAGGAAACTTTTGAAATGCCGAGGTGGGGTGCGCTGTGCTCCCGTGAGAATCTGGATGACGTGCTGCAATTGCTCACTCAACCGTTCTACGAATGGTAATGATACAGGAGGGTTTTCGTCCATGATGGTACTCCTCTCATATGCCTCAGAACGTCCTGACCAAAAAGCCAGTCGACAACGTGAATAGACTCTTGCCTATCTCTATACCATAAATCAACAAGAAAGTCAAATAACTTCTTGACTTTCTTGACTTAATTATTGATAGCGTGATAGAGTGGGAGGGAAATGAGAGAAAAAGGGAAGAAAAATATGCAGCAGCAACCAGATGATACCCCCTTTTTTACAAGTACGCGCGGGAAACTGGTCAGACTCTTGCGTCGATCCAGTCATACCGTCGAAGAGTTAGCTGAGCAACTTGGTCTCACGGACAACGCGATCCGTGCACAATTAATGGTTTTGGAACGCGATGGGTTAGTCCAGCAGCAGGGACAGCGTAGGAGTCGAAGTAAACCTGCAACACTCTATGCTCTTACCTCAGTCGCTGAGGAGCGCTTCCCAAAAGCATATGGCTTGGTATTACATCAACTTCTAGAGACACTCACAGACCAGTTGACCACTGAGGAGATTGATCGGTTGATGCGAACGACGGGTCGACGTCTTGCAGGCTTATGGCCTTCCTCGCAAGGAGATCCAGTGCATCGTCTGGAGCAAGCGCTTGCGCTCCTTGATGCGCTAGGTGGGCTAGCAGAGCTAGAGCAAGGGGAGAACACCTACACCATTCGTGGCTATCGCTGCCCATTAGCCGCAGCGGTGCCGGGACATCCAGAAGTGTGTCGCCTTCTGGGCACATTGCTTTCAGAGGTCATTGGAGCCTCTGTGCAAGAGCAATGTGACGAAAGGAGGCCAGCGCCCTGTTGCTTCATTATTCATAAGATGGAATGATCAGTAGTGTATAATGCCTCTTTTGAGATTTTGTCCTTTCAAAGAGATACATTCTCGTTGAAGCTGCTCATCTGGAAGTAGTATAGCGTTGATGCTTGCGAAGTCGTCATTTGCAACCTGAGAACTCCCTACGCGAATGCACTGTCATTTATCTGCGATAGGCATTTGAATGCAAATGCATAGAATTACGGTCATCATAAAATAGTGTATACTATTACATGCCTATGTGGACATGTAATAGGCGACATTGATTACCAGTGCAGATTGCGTTTCTCATGTTGTCTGGATCTCACACACCTCAAAGCAGGGGTCTTCTGGCGAGGTTAGATAAGAGAGCCATTGTTGCGTTCTCTTGAACAGAGAAGTATTTTCTCCTGAGAGGGAAATGGAGGCCGTTGACGTCTGAACACTTTGAGAGGCACAACAACCAGAGGCATCGTCGCCTGCAAGCTTGGCTCTATTGGATAGATACAGACGACCTCAAGATTGGCTTGACCATGTCCATAATGGGTTGGATGAGATTGCTCATGCTGCTCTGGCTCATTCCCGTCAGTCTGGCACTCCTGCTTTTGGGGCACCTCTCTTTGAGCATTATCCTTGCCTTAGGGGAAATGACTCTTCTCAATTTCTTCTATGCTATAGAGATATCTTCTCTATCTCCAGCCATTTTCCTAATCTCACTTCTCAGCATCGGACTTCCACTGGCAAGTATCGGTGGCATCATTTGGGGGCATCTCTCTGTTGGAGGAAGCGCCTTACTGCTCTCCATGGGTTTCCGCATCTTTTCTCATGTTCGCTTCAGAAAAGCACGGAGTTGGGCGTGGCATGATCTGCTCATAGAGAGTGTCACTGTACTACTTGCTCTCGGGGCACTGTTCCAGATCACTCTCCCTCTACTTGGCAACAGTTTGCAAATTATCACAGCTCTGCTCTCCATCGTCTTTTTACCGCTCACGCCAAGACCTGGGGACTGGCCAGAAGAACAGAGCGGCTTCTACGAAGTAGATTCGCAGGGTAGACCGGTACGATTTCTGACAAACAAGCTCAATTTAGAGCAACTTGGCTGGCCGATGCTCCGTCCACATTTCTTGCGGAGAGTTCAACAGCTAGAAGAAGTAGAGCTAAAAGCACAGGGACCTCCTGGAGCAAAACTATAAGAAATTGATTCTTTAGTCGCAACAGAATAGCTGCTAGCCTCCATGGTGGTTGGCAGAGAGATCACATGCTATTCACCGCGTAGCTTGCTATAGATCACCATATCGTGCCAATCGCCACTACGCCACTGGACTTTGCGTAGCACACCATCACGTGTAAAACCTGCCTTCTCAAGCGCGCGCTGTTCTGGTATGTTCGTGATATCTGTGCTGGCCTCCACTCGCATCACTGGATAGGTTGCAAAGAGATACTCAACTAGTAGCCGCTGGGCCTCGACACCATAGCCCTTACCACGGTGCTCAGGCAAGAGCATAATTCCGATATTGTAGGCGATACTGCCATCATTGGGACCATAGCGCCTCTGGTGATAGCTGACATTGCCTACAACGTAGCTGCTCTTATGAGTAACCACCACCAACCTTCCAAATTGATCACTTAACAAGCTGCCTTCGAGAAAACGCCTCTCACTCTCGTTTTCCTGACGCAGGTGAAAGAAATTATATTCGGTTATAATAGAAATATCGTTCGTCCAGGCGGCCAATTTGGGCAAATCGTCCTGCCGAATAGGACGCAGGTAGACGTTCTTTCCGTGTAACATAGCGCTCCATGCTTCTTTCTCAAAAAGAGTTTTCCTCATTATATCGTAAACACAACAGCGTTCACCCTCCTACAAGTGAATACGCTGGAAATCTCGAAGGAGATCGCTCAAATGTGTCTTTCTTATCTGTACCATATCTCAACTTCGTTTTTGCTGCAAAAGAAAAAGCACTGAGAATTGGCTCTCCTCAGTGCTTTTCTCTCCACAATGTATTGACTCCGCATGAGCACAGATGGATACGACGCCTTTAGTTCTGGGCGGCGTTCACTTTGATGCTGCGAGGGCGAGCATGCTCGGCCTTAGGCAAACGCAAGGTCAGAATACCATCCTGGTAGCTCGCCTCGGCTCGCCCTGAATCCACTGGTGTGGGAACGGTCAAGCTGCGCTGATACTCACGCTTGGGGAACCCATGATAATACACCTTGGCGTTCTCTGGGATCTCTGCACCCACCTGCCATTTCAGGCTCACCACCTCTTGCTGCACATTGATCTCAACGTGCTCAGGTTTCACACCAGGCATTGGGATCTGCAACGTGAAATCCTCTGCTGTCTCATAGATGTTGGCTGGCAACGCTCGATGGGAAGCGGCATGAGTGCTTCGCGGAGCAATGACGCTCTCCTCAAACAGCCGATCCATCGCGTCACGCAGCGTCACGAATTCATTGAAAGGTTTGTAACGAGTCATATTGGCCATGATCTTCTTTCTCCTCAAAAGGGACATGTATGGGATGACGCATTGGACAATCTCTGATGGCATTCGTCCAACGGCGTCTGGATGATTTTCTTCACTGATGAGAGTATATCTCTCCATACGTTAGAAGAACGTAAACAATCTATAAGAAATATGTTAGAAAACTTGATAGATCCACTATCAAAATAAATAGAGCACCCACCTGGTCAACGACTGCATCCTCCATTCCAAGCTTCACAATGATTGCACCAGTTTCCCAATTTGACACTCCCCCAGATCAAGCACAGGAAATTCTTCCTTCATCCAGGTGGCTTGCATGATCGCATGCCTGAGAGATTGTAGCGACCCTCCTGTCCAGAAGCGTTTCATGCACGCAGCAGTGCATCAGTTCCCATCTGCTTGACGGTACTGAGGGCTTTCCCGCTCGCATTTCTGTAAACTATCATGAACAACACTTGCCTTTGCCAAAACCCTCTTCGGCTACGAATAAGCTGGCTACCATCAAAGAGTGGACGCAATGGAACGATAGATGTCTCTCGCTCCGATGCTGGCACGTGTGTATCTCCTTGTTGTGAACCTCCAACCCCATTCCGCCCACCAAGACGGCGAGGCACGCACCTCTGCGGATGCTACCATTCCCTGATCATCCAGCGAAAACAAGCAAAATAAAAAAATCGAATCTTTCGTGCAAACTGACCGGCAGGTGGCCAGTTTCTGTCCTAGTCAAAGCGTTCTTTTCCTTCTACACTTGATCTATCACACTTTTTGGGATCCCAGTTGCTGTTTTAGATAATTAATCACAACTATTATCAAATAAGAACAAAAAAAGGATTTTATGGATAAACTCACCAACTTACTAAAAAATTATCAGGTCGGAATCTGGTGTAAACGAGCTGCCTGGATACAGCTCATCCTCCGCCTTGTTTACGTGGTCTTACAGTTTTCTATTGTGTACGCTGGCCAAGTTTCTCCCATCTCACTCACGGCGATATGGAGTTTGGTCCAATTTCTCCTCCCCTTAGCAAACGCGATACTCTTCGACTTCTTTATCCTCTATGCGGCAGCTGTGGCTGTCGAGCACCTTACAGGAACAGCACAGAGGGTAGAAGATGATGAGGATGATGAGGACTATGAGGATACAATAGCGCACCAATAGCAAAAAGAAGGGCCCTGACCTTTAAGTTGTGCTGTTGCCCCAAGGAACGTTCAATCATCCAACAGAGAATGGATAGAGGAAAGGCAAGACGATACAAATGGATCCCCTAGCAATACTACTCATTCTCTTCATATCCTTGACAATTCCACTCATATGGATATGGTCGATCTGGACTTCGCGCAAAAACAAGAACGGAAATACATTCTCACAAGGGCCACATTATCGCGATGGAGCCACCACCTTCACACAGTATCGCGGTGTGCGTTCTAATATAGAAATTGATCTTCCACTGGGCCGTAGCCCCCGCTATCGCCGTCGACACCCTTCCAAACAACGCACGCAAAAAAAACATGGATGAAGTAAGATTTTCCAGGTCTTGAGGGGGTATTCAATACTCAAAGAAGGCTTCTTTACGAGAAGAAAGTAAATGCTCTGCACGACGAACTTTCGATCTCTTGGTGCGAAACAGAAGAATTATCGAAAAGGATTTTCCCTATGGCAAAAGGATATGACTGGATTGATAGATTTATTGAGCCACAAACAACACCAGAGGGCAAACAAAAACATGGTGGATGTCTCATCATCTGGCTCATGCTTGCTCTCCTCAGCTGTGTCACTTTCTTTGCTGTAAGCTTCACAGGGTTCAACGTCCCTAAGGGCTACTTCCTCCAGTACATTCCCCCATCAATCACATCTGATGTACATGGATTGGATCTCCTCAACATCGTTCTTGATCTCCTCATTTGCATTGGTATTATTGGCATATGGCGTTGGAAAAAGTGGGGATATTATCTGATATTGGGCATCAACCTCTTGCAATTCGCTCTTGATAGTATCCTTGTCCAAATTCCCCATCTTATTCATCAACATAGTTACAATTTTTCTAGCCTTTTGGGATTGGGAATCGCTTATACCCTCATTCATCAAGAGCTCAAATATCTCAGACAGAAGTGATCAAAAGGAAAGGTCTGCGACACCATGTACATGTCAACAAATCGTAGGCGTTTGCATATCCGCTCTTCTCTTGGTTCTCTGCAGGAAAGAGGTACAGAACATCCTTTTGAGGAGCATTTGATCGAGACATTTCTCTCAGCAAAAGGGATGTACACGGCCTCGTGGAGAGACCTTCCTATTGCCACATGCATGCTCAATTTTGGCCCTTTTTATACACCAATCGCCCGCTCGCTAGAATAAACGAGACAAAAGAGAATGGATCGTTCATCTCGTCTTCTAACTCCTGCAGCGTGAAGAATAAGAGATCAAAGCGACAGGGAAAAGTACTGAGTGCGGCCTTAAGCACTTTGACACGGTGCAGGCGAGGCAAAGTGCTGGGAACGACAATAAGCAGATCGACGTCACTCCCCTTATGAGCTGTCCCTTTGGCATAGGAACCGAAGAGGTACACACAGTCTGGATTACAGAGCACGATAACACGCTCTGTAATCCAGCGAATATCCATTTCACTTGCAATCATGACACTTGATACCCCACAATCAGGATGATATCTTCCAGGTCCGCTGCGGAGATTACGCTGACGGATGAAGAGCTCAAAGCCCTTGATAAAGCCGCACCAGTTGGTGCAGCTAGCGGCGACCGATATCCTGCCAGCATGATGTTATAGCTTACTCGGTGGATCTGAGAAACCACTCCCATTGGGAGTATCAGCATGTAACGTTGTACAGAAATCAATACTTCACGTTGCTTCTTCAGCCCCCTCTTGGTATCCTTAGAGCAGAGATGACAACTATTCGACCAGCTACTAAAGTATTTTTACTGGCTAGTGGTTAGTCCGTTTCACGCCTAGACGTGAAACGGCAATAGGTGTTGGAAGTAATGACTGGGGAGGACGGGCTATCAGGTATCAGAATCCATAGAGGGGCTAAAAATGCCCGCTCTCCACTGTAAGAACTCTTATGGAAAGAAACTTAAGAAAAAATCTGCCTACTGAAAGGGAAAAGAGCGCAGAAATTCATTAGGTGAGAGAAAGACATGTATAATCGTGAGACACCTGTTTCTACTCCATATATTCCCTGGTATTTGTTTGGGGTCCTCCTCCTAGCAAGCCTTGCCCTGGGAACTTTCTCCTTTCTCAGACCGTTCAGCCTGGCATTTGGGAACCAGTTTCTTGACGCCTTAAGCATCTTATATGCACTGTTCCTGGCGTTCGTGTGTTTGCGCAGTTCATGGGGGCTACAGAACATATCCCATTCTCCTGACGTTAGAAAGCGGACCGGGCAGTGCTTCATCCCTGTTTTTTTGGGCATGACTTCGTTGTGGGCTGCTCTTGCCCTCCTTGGTTGGTTGTCCGAAATCCTTTGGACGCAGCGGGCGCCTACCTACCCCACTTTGTTTCATGCGCTCAGCTTGGGGATGTTTCCGTTCTTCATCATGGCAGTTCTGCTTCTACCCTCGCAAAATCTCTCTCGGCTCTCGCGCCTGCGGATCCTACTCGATAGCTTGATCATCCTGGCGACGGTCATGACCCTCTATTACTATATGCTCTCGGTTCCCATGATTGTCACGATCAGACTCACGCTTCTGGAAAAGACCTTGGGCCTGCTCTTCACCACCGCCTCCCTAGTATCGCTCTTTTGCTTGCTGTTCGTCGCCTTTCAAACGGTCAATGTAGGAATCCGGCGGGTTATCACCTTGCTCACGCTGGCCATGGTCATTTTCCAGGTTGGCAATATGGTGATCTATCGCTATCTCTTGCATTCGACAGAGGCGGGCCTCACGACTGGGCCAAACCCTGGGTTGCTCGGAGGTCTCACTCTGATCGCTATGGCAGCCCAAAGGATGCAGCACATGCTGAGCCAGGATGCACCTTTGGAACATGGTCCTACAGTGCTATTAGAGGAAACGGAGGTCTTTGCCCATTGGAAAACCTGGCTGGTATCTCTTCTGGTACTAATCTTTGCGCTATTGCTGGTATCTCTCGCGATCCAGCCAGCCAATGTGTATACCTCCGCGAGATTACAGATCATTGAGATTGGGGGAACCAGTATTCTCATTGTGCTGGTTTTGCGTCAGGCGCTAACGACGCATGAGTTGAATAACATGAAGCGAGAGCTTCGAGAGAAGAATGCACAGTTAGATACGTTGGTGGCTTCTGATCCCTTGACCGGTGTACTCAATCATCGGACATTCGTAACCAGACTTGATGAGGAAGTGGCACGTGCCAAGGCCCAGCAGACTCCATGCTCCATCCTATTCATGGATATCGACCATTTTAAAGCAATCAACGATCAGTATGGGCACTCAATGGGCGATCTGACCCTGTGTCAGGTGGCGAGAAGAGTCGCCTCGATCTTGCGCCCTGAAGATTGTTTGGGGCGGTGGGGAGGGGAGGAATTCATCGCGATTTTGCCAGGGCACGACCTGCATTCTTCGCACAAGGTGGCTGAGATGATTCGGATGCAAATTGCTCAACAGGTGGTTTCTTCCGAGAACAATCTACATGTGACCTGTTCATTGGGGATTGCAACCTATCCCCAAACGGCGGCTTCGCGCGATGGCCTGATCAATGCAGCCGATCAAGCCATGTACAAGGCCAAGCATCTCGGACGCAATCAAACCCATATGGCAACTTTCTGAGAGCGCCCCATGCTCAAGCACTATCACTTCTACACACATATGCAATCCTTAGAAAGAACTCGGAAGTTATGAGCTACAGGTGCCTCATTTTCCCCACGCGAGAGGTAAAAATGTCGCTTGTCTCGTCAAGCTGAAAACACATCAGTGTGCATTATGGGGCTTTTTTCAACATCTTTTCCTCGCACCATGCGGAGGATCGTTTGACAGCCTCGAATTGCTGTTCACCAATCCGCTGATTTTTCCCGATCGCGATACGAATACCGCCCTCAACATTTTACGGCTCGGAAGGAGCCAACAGAGAGCAATCTCAGTAGAAGCCCCTCACTTCCTTCTAGCGATGGGGCACTTCACAAATGCGATTTCGTGACGCACGTGGAATGAGTTCTTCAAGGATCGATGCACATCCGTCCTCATCATTGGAAAGGGGTATCGTCTGCGCGGCTTGCTGGACTAATGGGTGAGCATTAGCAAGCGCGAGACTGAGCCCAGCCCATTGAAGCATTGGGATATCGTTTGGCATATTACCAAAGGCAACAACTGAATGTGCGGGAATACCCCATTGATGACAAAGTTCCGCCAGCGCTCTTCCTTTCTGGACACGTGCCAGTGCGATTTCTAAAAATTGGGAACTAGAATAGGTGAGACTGTACAAATCTTTTTCAATAAAAGGCTCAAGTTGTTTATAAAGCTCTGGCGCCTTTATATTTGGATGATGGACCTGAATCTTGATTTGTGGCTGTTGCCAGAGTATATGGCGGTCGACAATCGATGGCAGGCAAGCATCTGGTGGTGCGCAAGAAGTATAAAAGGCAGTTTCACACGCAAGGAAGGTGCCTGTTTCCACAGCAAACGTGAGATGAGGTTGGATATGATGCAAGTGATGAATAAGTTCTTGAATGTGCTCAGGAGTAAGTTTGTATTCCTGCACAATGCGCTCTTCATCCAGATCATAGACGATAGCCCCATTTGAGCAGATAGCGATACCTCTAATATTTGCCGCTAAAGCGAACTGACGAAGAGTACGCGGTGGTCGGGCACTCATTAAGACAATAGGGACACCAACAGCTTGGAGATTCTGCAAGACGGTCCTGGTATAAGGAGAGAGTGTGAGATCCGAACGAAGTAATGTGCCATCTAAACCAGTTGCAACCAATTGTAATGATGAAAGTGATGAGAATGCAATGTGAGAGCGAGAGCTGCTCATTTTTCCTCCTTTGGAAGTGGTTTGCTTCCAGTTCGCCTGCCTTGCGTACATTCCAAATTATGGTTTTTCTGACAAGTCTTCCCAGCAGCGACTTGTAGCAAAAAAGGGCTATCAGGCAGGGCCATATCATCACCGCATTGACTCATATTATACTCAATATCTGGTGATTTCATGGGCAAATAGTAGCCAATTTATGCGCCTACTGACAGCCTATCACTTCATCAACCTATTACTTACCCTTGGTTTATCAGAATATGCAACGAGGTTTAACACTTTTTTATAACCATTCTGCAACTAGCACGCTTGATGGCAAAAGACGAGAGCAAGCGAGCAGATTGGGAAGAAACATCCCTCAATCGATTCTACGAAACTGACTCTTACGTTGTTCATACTGATGGGGCTGTCTACCGTTCAAAAAAATGTGCAAGGCCCATAACGAGAGCCATACTGAAGACTGGCAAACTATAGAGTAATATACGCTCTAGCCGAAGCAGATGGCATATGAGTTATTGCGTCCTGTCATATTTTTCGGAGATCCAGCAACGAGCAAAAAAGACAGGTGAGCCACGTCTTACTCTGGAGCACAAAGCTGATGCTTTTGATGAGCAGGGTATAATAGCCTGTTTGCATCCAGGCCCGGCAAACAGCCACAGGAAACGGCGCGGTATCTGGTCAAGATGAACTGGTGAAGGAGGCCAGGGCATGGTTCACCAGTTCTCAAAAACTCTTCTACGGACCTCTTTAGAAACAGTTTCTGGAACTTGTTAAGAGTTGCTTACACAAGCAAGATGTGATCATATATTGGCAGAATCTTAGTGCTTGTCCTGAGCCCGCAGCTCTTTCAGCAAACTCAGATGATCCAACGAATACAACTCTATCTTGCTCAATTTCAATCCTATCCTGGGCAGCATGCAAGCAACATACGGCGAAAGACCATATCGAGAGGATGGATGATGTGCCCTGCCTCAATCATTGAACAAGTGAATGACCTTGCAGCGAGAAAACAGATCACACAACGAATACAAATCATCTGAGTATTGTCTCATCGCCTGACCATAAAGATCAAAATTGCCTCTCGGAGAAGGTCGTATCGACCGTTCTCTCTGCAACTGCATAGCTCTTCTGAATCATTAAAAGCCTTCAGCATTCCCATTCTTTCCACACATGGGAATGCTGAAGCGATTACCAACAGCGTATTTACAAAGATTTTGGCGTAACGATGATGTCGTCCGCAAATGCTGAGACATCTATAAGCAGACGCTCAGGTTGCTCGATCTGTGGGAGATGACCAGCCTCTCTTATGAGTTGAAAGCGAGCGTTGGGAAACGACTGAGCATAGGCACGACCATAGTCTAGATCGGCAACACGATCACTCTCGCCCCAGATGACTAGTACTGGAATGCTCACACGCCCTAAGCGTCCCATTAACTTCGGATCACTCATTCCCAGTCCCTGATCGTATGCTTTGAGTGCCTGAAAGTTGGCAGCAGTAGCCGCAGCCTGTTCAGAACTGATGGTCGTTGCATTGGCGCGGAAAACGGAGGGATTGTGGAAGCTGAGTGCGGATAGTTCATTAGGAGTCAAAGAAAACACATCCACGACAGGATGACCCTCGACCTGAATGCCAACGGCATCAATAAGAACAATACCGCTCAGGCGTGCCGTATCTCGCACTGCCATTTCAGAAGCGATCCACCCCCCCATCGAGGAACCAATGATGAGAACATCATGCAGGTCGAGCTGTTGGAGTAATTCGAGATAGGTGCGGGCGAGATCGTCAATGCTATCGAACCACTCAGGTCGTGGCTGACCAGCAAAACCCGGATGTGTTGGAGTAAGCACATATGCGCGCTCAGAGAGTGGGGTTATGAGACTAACCACTGTCTGTGGTCCACCACCACCATGCAAAATAAGTATGGGGCGACCACTGCCCTGCTCGTCGATGTGTACTGTCAAATCATTGGTAAAAAGTTCTGTCCGACCCTTAAAGGAAGAAGGATGGGTATCCATAGAAATATCCTTTCTATTTAGGCAGCCCCTGACTTGCTCTTGCAGAGCAATCTCCATTTAATATAAACTTGCTTATATAAACATGTTAACACAGTATCCTTATATAAGCAAGTTTATATAAGGATACTTATAAAATTAGTTAAAGGGAAGAACTGATATGGGAGTCGAACTCGAAAATCTTGGTCAATCTATCAAACGTTTGCAACACCGTCATCACCGCACTGCCGATGCTCGGCTGGCACCACTGGGTGTGACACTTGTACAGTGGGATGCATTGAGAGCGATTAGCCAACATCCGGATGTATCCGCACATAAGCTTGCGCAGATCACATTCCAGACTGATCAGTCGTTTGGTGCCCTGGCTTCCCGAATGGAGGCGCGAGGATTGATTGAACGAGTCACAGGCAGTGGTCGCGCGCTTCGCCATCGCCTCACGCCTCTTGGAGAGGATTTGCTGGGCAAAGGTCGTGTCGTGTTCAACGAGATGCTCTCCGAATCCTTCTCGCCGCTTCTACCTGAGGAACGTGATATCCTGTACAACTTGTTGGCACGTTTGTTGCATAGGTCTGATGAATTAGCAGGAGAATAGAGCCTCATTTCTGGTTGTAACGCCTCCCTGTATACTACTGTGAAACTCCTGAGCGTCTCAGAAAGGAACGATCGTAAGCACTATGCAGTTCTCCAATCACTCACGCCGGCAGGATCGCTTGAACTGGCTAGCGGAGATGTACCGAACGTATGCCGCCGATCTCCAACGCTTTATCTCCAACAAGATCGGCGACCCCGCTGTGGCTGAGGATCTCACGAGCACAGTTTTTCTCAAGGCGCTACGCTGGCTCAGAGATGATCAGAGTCTCCAAAGTGTGCGTGGTTGGCTCTATGCGACGACCATCATCGATCACTGGCAGGCGCAGAATCAGTCTGAGATGCGATCATTGAGCGGTCTGGAGGAGCAGTTGCGAGCCCGCAATGACGTCGAAGAGGCATCTCAACAGGCCGAGATGCGTGTGCAGTACCTTCTTCGTCTCTTGCCTGAACGAGATCGCCGCGTTTTGACCTTGCACTACCTTGAGGGATATAGCACAGCTGAGATCGCCGAGGCGTTAGGAACAAGCACGGGACATATCCGTGTGCTGCATCTGCGAGCACTGAGGCGCGCGGCACAACTTGAGAGTATGGAAAGGAATAGATGCAGAATGCAAGAACAAGAATCACCCTTTGATTCCTTCACTAGATTCATGACACCAGAGAGCAGCCGTGTGCTTGATCTGGCCCGTAAAGAGATGCTTGCTCTTTCGCACTGGTGGATCGGCACGGAACACCTGCTGTGGGGCCTGGCAAGCGAAGGCAGCCTTGCTTCGTTTCTGACACCACACGGGATTACACCTGAACGCATTCATGCTGGTATCGTGTTTATCTTCGATCGCCAGGCGCAACAGGGCCAACCGAGCAGCAGTTCTCTATCGGGTACGAACATCTCATCCGATGCATTCATGCTGCTCACTCCTCGCGCCAAACAGGTGATCATGCTGGCAGCAGAAGAGATGAAGAGCCTGGGAGAGCAGAGTATACGCCCGATGCATTTACTGCTTGGTTTGCTAAATGAAGGGGAGGGAATTGGTGCAGGCTTGCTTCGTACGCTCGGCATCAGCCTCTTGCAGGTACGCACGGCACTGGTTCCTCCCGCTACCCACCAGATCTGCTCCTTCTGCGGACAAAGTGCTGAAGAGATCGCCCGCCTCTTCCCAGCGAAGGTTAGCATTGCGGAAAGAAGTTCAGCCGAGTCAGGCATCTTCATTTGTGATCGCTGTGTGAAGCGTTTCTCCACCATGCTTGGAACTGTGTAACCCACCTCCTCGCGTAATGATCAACTTGCGCCTGGCACCTGATCGAGCCTTTCGCTTAGATGAACGCGCGCCACAAATGTCTCAATGAATGGGAGAACGACGTACATAAGAGCAACGGGAGAAGAGAAGGAGAAAAACAGATGGCACAAGAACAGCACGAGTCCATGCTCCAGTGGCAGTCACCAGACGTGGCGACACACTGTCAGCAAGAAAACGAACGGCGACAGCAAAGTATGGAAGAAGTGACCCAACACATGCTCTTTTCTGCAAAACTCAAGCCAGGAGATCGAGTTCTGGACATTGCGGCTGGGATGGGGGACCAGAGCATACTCGCAGCGCGTCTGGTGGAGCCAACTGGATGCGTGCTAGCAACCGACATCTCTGCTGACATGCTTCAGGTGGCAGCGAGTCGCGCACAGCAAGAGAATCTCACTATGATCCGAACACGCGTGATGGATGCAGAACAGCTTGAACTGGATGATGAAACGTTCGATGCAGCCATCTGCCGCAATGGGTTGATGTTAGTCAAGAGGCTTGGCCAGGCCCTAAGCGAAATCCGTCGCGTGTTGAAACCCGGCGGGGCTCTTGCAGCCCTGGTCTGGTCGGAACCCCAACGCAATCCTTTGCATGCACTGCCACTTGCCCTGATCAGCAAGTATACCGGAGCAGAAAATACCTGCTCTAATGCTTCCAACGCCCCTGGTCCCTTTTCCCTTTCGGATAAGCGGCGCTTCGCACAGGAACTTGCCAATGCCGGATTTCGTGAGGTCGCGGTTCAAGCAATCCCGGTCCAGCTCCACTTCGCTTCAGTCGGAGCATTCCTGGCAAGCAGAAGGATGCTAATGGCAGGGTTAATCGAGCGGCTGAGTGCATCTGACCAACAGCAATTAATGCAGGAGATACACCAGGTGTTAAACCAGTTTGAGGGGTCACAGGGTCTTGTCACCTCTGGTGAAACATTGCTTGGCGTAGGAATCAGATAAGATCTGATGTGTTGGGAATGGACCATTCCTCGATCCGGGGTCAGGCTCCAACCACAAAACCGAGAAGAGCGAAGACTGGGAGAAAGCAATATCCGATGAAGTGAGTTCCCGAAGCGCATCTATCCATGCAGGCATGATGTTGAATAGAGATGCGAGAACTTTGTAGCTGACGCGGCTCTTTTGCGCGAGAGACCTTCACTTGTCAAATGATCCAATTTTCGCTCAGCATCATGCCCATATGGACACCAGGGATTTCAATCATTCACCCAACGAGGTGTCGTACCTAACCAGATTACCTTGCATGTTTTCGCAATATGCAATATGATTATCAAAGGCATCTTGGCATAATGTAAGCATATTTCTCTCGAAACGAGAAAATGGAACTCCTATTGCTGTTTGAATCTGTTCTAGAGCATTATCTTCAAATGTGTCCTAAACGGGCTGCGCCCCAGGTGGCTGGAGAGGTGTCTGTCGCGGGCGCGAAGCAAAAGCTCGAAGAGCTGCAAGACCACCACCAATGATACCAATCATACCCAGTACAATCGGCAGAAGAAAAACGCCAATAACCGGATTCAATAGCAAAATGATTGCAAAGAGGACATTCATGATGCCCAGGATCGCGAGACTAAAACTGCCCCCTCTGAACGCATGAATGTTCTGTGTCATTCCCATAACAAAGGCGTCTATTGCCAGAAAAATCACCAGCAATTTTGGCACGAAGATTGCGCTCCATAAAGGGTTCCGTAAAACGCTCAAACCTGCAATAACACCTAAAATCCCAGTGACAAGCTTCCATCCCCACAGCCTCCTATCAATGCAGAGGTTCGCAAAAGCAAGAACACCAGTTACTAGCCAATAGGCTCCTAAGAATTGTACGAGCACAAGAAGCGTCGTTCCTGGCGAAATGAGAAGCAACACTCCCACAACCACTGCCGCAATGCCTGCAATCACGACAAGCCACCAAGCGCTAGTATTTGATGCTGCTGTTTCCATTATGGATGGAAAGCGTGGACGCATGTTCACCTCCTCATTGGACATTTCTTCCTCCAGTATAAGGTTGCGAAAAAAGCCCTAGAATAGAGCACGCGAATCTTTGAAGTACGACGAGCAAAATTTCAACTTGAGACGGTTTATACCCAGAGATGTCACCATTCTTCACTTGGTTATCCCAGTTCAGTCAAGCGAAAAGATTGGAGCAGGAGGAATCCTTCGAACGAGAGGCACGAATAGGACGCACTCATACATTGCAGTTGAACAAAATGACGCAGGCTTTTGCCGGAGCGTCCTGCGAGACCAGATAACGGCGAAGGGCCAGCGTAAGAACACCTGTCGATGGTTGCCCACTCAGACTTGAGAAGACACATGTTGCATAGCTCAACCAGTTGCATACCTCTTTTGACTCCCCATGTTCTCTCCGAACATGGCACATGCATTCAAAAATTGCAAGAAAGAAATGGAAGCCATCTCGCTGAATGGTTGGATTATTGTGCGATAGGGTGGTGTGCTAGAGTCCCACATGCCAGTGAGCAAGTGCTCCTTCGGGTTTGTCCTGCTCGCACCAGAGATAGGCGAGCAACACGTGTGCAAGTCGAAAGACAGCTTGCTGGGAGGTTGCATCATGGAGAAGGGGTTTGAGTCTGTCTGTGCTTGCTCTTATCTGGCTGTCTCAATTTTCCAGTTTCCACTCGTGGAGTGTCAAGCGTCGTTTGCAAGGTGTGCCCGCCTGCGGCTGGAGAAGGGAGATATTTTCATTGTTTGCTCTGTATCTGCCAGAGCAAAAAGCGATTGGCATCTCGACAACATAAACCTCATTTATGAGCTTTTGCCTATTTCTATATTAAAAACCGGGTAACGGTATTGTAGTAGCTTTAGTAGAGATTTTTTGATGCTGAAACGTAGAGAAGAAACGGAGTGACATTTTCCATGAGAAAGATTGCCTGCTTTATCGTCGCGAGTGTAGTCCCGGCGTTACTCTTTTGGGCAGGTGTAGCTACTCCTGTGTCTGCCTCAACATCACACTCAAACTCAAGCGTAGGACACGCGGTAGCGATGCCTAGAGGCCCAGGAATGTATGGTGGATATAGTCGTAGCCTATATAGCGGAAGCAGGTTCTATCGTGGTGGTGGTTTCTTTCGCGGTGGCGGCTTCTTTCGTGGGATGAGGTTCTACCGTGGTGGCAGTTTCTATCGCGGTGGCGGTTTCTACCAGGGTGGCAGCGTCTATCAGGGTGGCAGCGTCTCTAGCGGTGGTGCCTATCAGAGTGGCGGAGTCTCTAGCGGTGGTGGCGCGAGCAGTTTCTACCAAGGTGGCAGGTTCTATCGTGGTGGCGGTTTCTTTCGCGGCAGCGGCTTCCTTCGCGGCCGTAGCGGATTCCGTGTCATGACACGGTAGCTTCGGCTATAATGTTAGGCTTGACTCTAGCAATACTGGTACGGCCGACACCGATGGTCCTCTCCAAGATGCGTCTGAGGACCTAGTGGGTTAAACTCACAACTATTGTTACCACCGCCATATAATGGCTCCCCTCCTTGGCAATTATATGTGTGATCGCTAAGGGATTCCCGGAAACACCTTGTTCATTCCGCTTGAGGCTTGATGGGGTTGTTCCATTCACTGCGAGAAGGCTCTCTGAACAATTTTAGGACGGCAACCAAATCATCATCGGTCATTTTGAGGCTGATGGGGTAGATCTGAGAGCCTTTGCTCGCCGTCACTATCAAACCTTCGTTTGTGGTCGTATGCAAGATGACCTCATTGACATCCTCCCCATGCCTAGAAGGTCAAGGGATTCCAACAATCCCTTGTTGGGGTTCCTGTACGCATTGAGGTCTGCCTGGGTTGGTTTTCACCGCACCAGGTCTGCCAGCCTCCCCGCAGGCCAAGACGGCTCACCCAGCCGCCACAAAGTTCTTGCCCACATTGAGAACGCGGTCATGGTGAATGCCACACTCCGGGCAGTCCCATTCGCGGATGTCAAACGCCAAGGAATCGAGCACATACCCACACGCGAAACAGCGTTTCCTCAATGGATACCACATGTCAATCTTGACCGGGTTCCTGCCATACCAGATGGCTTTGTAGGAGAGTTGAGACACGAACTCGAACCAGCCTACATCGCTGAGCGCTTTGCTCAACGTGTCATTCTAGAGCAGATTCTTGACCTGCAAACTCTTAGCACAGATCGCGCGGATTTCGCGGATCAGGTATGCGGAAAGCTTGTGCAGGCGCATCACGGCGTATACCCGCGATACGAGCATGTAGAGCACCTTCAGATGCGCCTTCTAAGGAAGGGATGAAAACGTACCGCAAGGCAATGCATCAGCCGCCTACTTCACAATATTGTGACTGTATGGCTCACGGTATCTGCCTGTGGAGAGGCTGTCAGACCTGGCTGGAGTTCGTCTCGTTTGGGCAAGACCCAGCAAAGCAGGGAAAGGCGTCAATTTCGTAAAATCTTCTCCATTGCTTTTCCTTTTGCAAGCTCATCGATTAACTTGTCCAAGTAGCGAATCTCCTGCATAGTTGGTTCTTGTATGTCTTCCACTCGGATACCGCAAACCACACCCTTAATCAAAGCCCGCGAAGGATTCAGTTCGGGAGCCTCCGCAAAGAAGGTCTCAAAGTCTGTTTGTTTTGCTAATTGGGCTTCTAACTCTTCCTGGCTATATCCTGTCAACCAACGAATGATTTCATCGACGTCTGTTTTCGTACGTCCTTTTTTCTCCGCTTTTGTAACGTACATGGGATAGACACTTGCAAAGCTTACTGTATAGATCCGATGTCCTGCCATGATACCTTCCTTACTTTAAAGATTTTCCTTATTCTAGCGCAGAAATAGAGAGTGATATTTAAGCTAGCCCAACATAATTGGTTCTTTCTCTAACAGTCTATCAGAATATCGCTCTGTTTTCGAGGGTGGATCTCATCAGAAGAGCGCTGGTTCTATCCCTACCTTCACGCTGGATTCGCCTTCCTTGCCAATGTATTGTGCACATTGGATGACATTTTTCATTCTCACTCGCGAGGTCGCTAGCCGTTTACTTTATGCTGCTCAATGAAGTTTTGCAACGCGGGAAAGAAGATCTCAGGACACTCTAGCCAGCCAAAGTGCCCACAATCCGGAATCATCTGAAAATCGATGGTCGCATTGGAAAAAGCTGCCCGTGTCTCATCTGCCCACACTCTTCCAAATGGATCATCCTCTCCATAGAAGATGTGTAGTGGAAGTTTCAAGGCTGCCACTTGCGCGCTCAGATCGAAGTCGCCCAGGGCTTTCCAGGTTTGCTCTCCTACTTCTGGAGTATGATCAATTGTCTCAGTAAACCTGGGAAGATCGAACGAAGGATTGGTCCTGGACACATAGACGGGAAGGATCTGCTTTAGACGCTCTAAATGATCTGTAGACAACTCTGTGGGCACGATGCCTTGCTGCTGGAGATCTTTGAGACGTGCCTCAAAATGTTCAAACCCTGCATGCAGTCCAGCCACTGTTGGAGGAACACTATCGATCAGCAGCAAAGAGCGAACATGCTCTGGATACTGAATAGCATAATACATTGCAACCATTCCTCCCCACGAATGACCGAGGATATGAACCTTCTTCCCCTGGGCGACCACAGAGCGGACGGATTCCAGATCCTGTGCATAGGTTGTTGGTGCAAAATGCGCTACCTGTGCTTCTGCTCCCTGAAGTTCCAGGATAGGAGAGCGGCCAGTTCCCCTCTGGTCGTAGTTCACAACGGTGAGTTGAGGACTTGCCAATTGCTCTAAGCCAAGCATATAACGATGGGATAAACCAGGACCACCGTGAATCATAATGAGCACGTCGTCTGCATCCAGTGCACCTGCGGTCCGTATAAAGATCCTTGCTGACTCGGCAGAGTGCTCAATTTCACGAATGCTTAGATGGTTGCCTTTCATTGAATCCGTAAACATTACTATATATGCCTTTCTTTTTTGATATACCTTATGGGTACATACAGTGAAAGTGTGGATTCTCAGTACTCGATTCGCAAACCAATCATAAAACCTTTCAATGGTTCGAAATAAAACGGTCTGTAGTTATCTGAGAATCTACAAAAAGATTGCTTGTCGACCCGTGTCAACTCGATAGTTCAGTACCTGCTCCTGGCGCTTTGTCGTCTGGCGGAAGAGAAGAACTGCCAGGGCCTCGTTCCCCCCTTGTGATCACATTGAATGCCGATCACTTTCTCCAGGTCAGTTACCCGTCAAACGACAAAATTTCAGTTCCTCTTTGCAGATACAGAGGCTTTGCACTGGTCAGATTGCCCTTTGATTATCGTTGCCAGAAGTGAATACGGCATATTTCTTCAAAACCAAGGCGTCGATAGACTCTTTCGCCCTTTTCTGTCGCTTGCAAAATGGCAACACGATATCCCATATTGCGTGCATCGAGCAAAGGCAGGTGGGATATGGCTCGACCAATACCCCGACCTCGTGCGCTGGGAACCGTTGCGACACAGTAGAGACCGGCGACTCCGCTGGCAAGATACAAAATTGATGTCGCCACAGGTTGACCATTGAGCCGAGCAAGGTAATAGCGTACGCTTGGATGAGCGATAAATCCACGTTTCAGAACCACATCCAAGATATAATCGCGACCGGCATCAGACCACGGCATGCCAGCAGCAATGGTCTGTACCCCAAGTTGTAAGGCTTCTGTTGTGTCTATCCGCTCAAGAGTCACTCCTGCAGGCATAGCAATGTGCTCATCGAGGTCCTGGAGATCCCTAGCCATACCGGATGTATCAAAGATTGACCATCCACGAGCTTTGACACGACTTTCTATTGGTGGGTGCTGGAGAGAGGGCCCAACAGGCCAGGAGGTAGGCACGTTATGCGCTTCTATCTTTGAGAGCATATCATCAATCTTTTCTGCAGGCGTATCTGGTGTCAGGCGAGCCTGTACCCCCATATTTAAACGCAGAAATGGTCCGCCTGTGATAAACCATGAAGCACCTGCTTCATGATAGAATGTGGCTCCCAGCGCGCGCCCCCAAAGCGACACAAATTCTTCTGTGTTTGTTTCCATGGCTTCGATAAGGGCTGGATGGGAGAGGCGATCAATCATGTTTTGCAATATGTTGCACTTCCTATGGGAAATAAATGTACTCTAGAGGTTACGAGAACCCTTCTTGGGGAAGAGTGGTCAATAATCTGCGGCGTGTTTGTATGAAGGGAAAGCATACAAAAAGAGAAAATTGTCTTCTTTCCAACAATACATGTGTCGAAAATGAAGAGCAGACCTGCGATATGGTCTGTTCCTCTGCTTGTTGGGAAAAGATTGAGGGGCAGTTCCGTTGCCCCAAAAACGGAGTTGCACTTTGCATCGTCACGCCTCATGCATGGGAGTCGCGCCGCAAACTACTCCTCATACTCACTGGAAATCTATTCTATAGCCTTGCTCGGCTCATGCCTACACGCTGAGCCATGTTATTCCTTTGACGGTTCTGACAAACGGTAAAAGTTGAGGTTTTCATACTCTTTGAAGCCAAGGGCGCGATAGACCGGTGCTCCCATCGCAGTGGCTTGCAACGTGGCAATATGATAGCCCATGGCACGCGTATCAAGTAGGCACTGCGTAATAACAGAAGTGGCTACTTTCCGCCGTCGCGCGTGTGGAAGGGTAGAGGTACAATAGATGCCCGAAACACCTCCACCAAGAAACAGTAAGGTCGTACTCACAGGCTCGCCATTGAGTCGACCAAGGTAGTAGTGCACTCCGGGAGTCGCCACAAAGCCGTGTTGCTGGACGACCTCAGCGCTACGCTGATACACGGACATTGGGATACCTCCATAGCCAGTCACAAAGGTCTGTACCCATTCCTGAAGACCGTTAGCTGTGGTCACCCGTTCCACAGTGACCCCCTCTGGAAAAGGAGAGTGATCAGCCAGTGTGTGTACATCCAGGGCCCAGACCGTCGTTTTTCCTCCCTGCCATCCATGCTGCTTGATGCGCTCAAGAAAGCTCTCTGAACTGGAGGCATCCACAATCCAGAATGTCTCATGTTTCTGAGTTGCCCGGATCCGTTCAAGGACAGAGTCCATTTTCTCTGGTGAAGTCTCATCTGTAAAATGCGTTCTCGTTACCCAGTTACCGACCCAATGGGGCACATTGCTGGTGAACCAACTAGCCTCAGCTTCATGATAAAATTTGGCTCCCAGGGCATGCCCCCAGAGAGTGACGAGTTCTTGTATGTTGAATTCAACCGCATCAGTCAATGCAGGTTCTGAAATGGTTCTCAAGTTTTTTGGCACGTATGATGTCCTCTCTTACTTATGATATGTTTTCGTTACAACGTTCTTGAACATGCATGGAGTGCTACGCCTGTACGGCAAAAACGGCAGTGTTTCCTTTACGCGGACATTATTCTCACCACTGGCAGCAAGCCTAGCTGTTGCATGATGCTAAGAGTATCGATGTGATACCAGTCTTCGGCAATTTTGCCTCCCACAACGCGAAAGATCACCACGCCTGAAACAGTGATTGGTTTTCCGGTTGTGGGTATCGATGTGAGCATGCCGAAAGGGCTTGCATACGTTCCTTGCACAATGAGTCTGCACATGACTTTATCGTGTTCTGCAATCAGGTCTTCAGTTGTCACATGGACATCAGGAAAAGCGTTGCGGCTTTCAGCGACCCAACGTTTGAAGTCCTCACGAGTACGCACAGCAGGCAGATTCGAGTCATGATGAAGGTACCCAGAACTGTAGGCTCCATCAACATACGAGAGGTCGCCTCGATTCCAGATTGCCTTCACGGCACGACAAACGAGCACCTTATTCTCTTCGACTGACATCCCATGGACTCCTTCTAGCATGCTCACCAAGTTTGCGCTCTGCTCCCTAGCACGAGATTATTGCACCATCCTGAGAGGGAGAACGGAGCTTTTGCTGGTTGAACGTTTGGTACTCCTTGCACCCACCTCAAGGTAGGAGCAGAGCCTGAAAGAAGTCTATAACGCTCCAGTCATACTGACATCGCAAAAAACTACTACTCTCGCTCGAAAGAGAAAACAGGAGGCAGAACAGAAAGTAGTAAGAAACTACCAGCCAGGCAGGTACACTCTCGTTATTCAATCAGCTTATGACGAATGGCGAATGCTGTAGCGCCAGCACGGTTACTGACCCCCATTTTGTTGAAGATGTTGACAATATGGTTGATGACGGTTCTCTCGCTAATGACCAGCATTTCGCCGATCTGACGGTTACTTTTCCCGGTAGCGACTAGGCGTAGTACTTCACCTTCGCGCTTGCTGAGATTAAAGGGCGAACGGCGCAGCTGGTTATGCAGGCGTTGCGCCTGGATCTGATCTCCAAGTTGCGTGAACAGCTCCATGGCTTCTTTCAACTGACTACGCCCGGCTTCACTGTTTTTGGATCCATCCCTGGCGAAAGCAAGATTACCACAGGCTTCGAGCGTCCAGGCCAGTTCAACATTGAACGCAAAGCGACGGGCCACCGCTTCAGCGGCTTTCAGATGATCTTGTGCGACCGTGAAATCTTTCAGGAGAATTGCCAGGCTTCCCAGCAAACGGTCGATTAAGATGGCATGGTACTGGCCGTGATACGGCAAAAGAAGCGTATAGAGGCGTTCAGCCCATTCCCTATCACCAAGAGAGACAACGATCGTGGCCATATGGGTGTGCGCATGGACCACCGCCATCGACCCAGATGGCAGAGGAAGAAGCAGCGTTTCTAGCTCCTCAAGCACTGCCTGGGCCTCCTTTCGTTTCCCTTGTAATGCCTGGACGATTCCCAGCCAGCCAAGCCACCAGACCAGTGATTGAGGTTCCAGCACACGAAAGCGAGCAATGGACGCTTGTATCAGTTCAAAAGCTGTATCAAGCTTTCCCTGAAAAGCAGAGATAACGCCACGTGTCCACTGAAACATCGCCAATGGCTCTGGAAGCCCCTGCTGCTCTGTCAGCATCTGCCCCTGCAAGAGATATTCTTCAGTCAATGGCCAATCACCGCGCTGGGCGTGAAACGTCGCCAGATGTGAGTATATATGTCTCAACTGGAATGGATCGTGACAGAGCTGCGCATAATGAAGCCAGCGGAAGAGGAAGTCCTCCCACCCATCAAGCTGACCAGCCCAGCATCGTGCCAGAAAGAGGCATTCGCAGCACTCCGCTGCCTCCATCACATCCATCGCCTCGTCAGCGATGGCAAGTGCCTCTTCCAGCAAACGAATACCCTCCTCCATCTTGCCTGCCCGCATAAGTGCGTTCCCAAATGCCCGATTGGCAGACGCCTTCAAACGCATATCACCGAACGGGCGCGCAAGATCAAGCGCCCGTTCCAGGTGACGTTGTGCCGCAAGGTAGTTATGCTGACTGACAAGCAACAGTGAACCCAATTCCACCATTGCCTTCACCGTATCCACTGTAGGGGTACTGGAGAGGAGAGAGACAGCCTGTTCAAAGGTCGCCCGCGCGAGATTGATCTCTTCCAGGCACCAATAGGCTCGTCCCAGAGCAAGACCTACCTTTCCCATCGCAACCCTGTCACCCGAATTTTTCCACCAGACCTGAGCAGCCTGAAATGCTTCAACAGCTTCCTGAACAGCTCCCACCTGCAATGAAGCCTCGCCCAGGCGCAGAAGACTTTCTGCTCTCCGAGGATCGTGAGCAGAAAGATGCTGAAGTGCTGTCCGATAATGACCTATCGCAACCTCAGACGCATAGGTACGCATTGCCTCTTCCGCAGCAAGCAAGGAATAGATAGCGCTTTGCTCTTGATCACCACTGCGGGCAAAGTGGAAAGCCAGTTCCGCCAGCTGGTGAGTCGCGGGTTGATCAGAGCGAAGCCGGAGAGCAAGTCTGCGCGCGATCAATGTATGCAGGCGAGTTCGTTGAAAGAAGGGTAATCCATCATAGAGGCCCGCGCGAATGAGATCGTGGCTAAAGGTAAAGATGCCTGGACGACTACTCCGAATCAGCTGTGCCTCAAGTGCTTTCTGCAGATATTCTTCCACGACTTCCACATCCTGACCAGCGACGCCAGCAAGGAAATCTACCGCGAAGGCGCGACCAATAACCGAGGCAACCTGGAGTAAAGAACCTATCTGGGTCTCTAACCTGTCAACCCGACTTTGTACCGCTCCCACGATGCTAGAAGGAAGGCGCCTCGTGCGAATGTCCTCTGGCTGGCTTCCCTCGCCATCCTTTGCAAGAAAACCCGTCTCTCTCCAATCTCTCAAAAGTTCCTCTGCAAAGAAAGGATTTCCCTCGCTCTGGAGCACAAGCAGGTGAAGTAAGAGCGGGCCTACTGAAAAGCCCAAGAGATTGAACGCAAGCAGACCTATATCGGCCTCGGAGAGAGGTTTAAGAGTAATAGGAGTAAGCCGTCGGAGGCGATGAAGCTCGGTCAGTGAACGCCCAAAGGCTGGATGATGCGTCATCTCGCTATTGCGATAAGCTCCCAAGATCAACAAGCGCGCACTTGGCTGAGTACGGACGACATAACAGAGCAAGTCCAGCGTAGAGGTATCAGCCCATTGCAGATCATCGAGTACCAATACCAGACCAGATGTCCTGGCAATCGCTGCAAGAAACAGGCCTACTGCCTCATAGAGACGCAAACGGGCTTGCTCAGGGGGCAAGCTATAGCTGTCTGGAAGCTCTCGCAGACGGAATGAGAGTTCAGGAAGAATCGTTGCCAGCACAGGAGCCATGGCTCCTGTCTGCTCTTGTAGCTCCTCAACTGAAGCGGAGCGAATATACTGACCAAGCGCTTCCAGCAAAGGGAGATAAGGTGGCATGCCTTCAGCTTCTGACGCGTAACCAGATAATACAACAGCGCCCGCCTGTTCAGCATGCTGAGCAGCTTCCCATAGAAAGTGTGTCTTGCCGATACCAGGCTCACCATCCACAAGCGTTACCAGTAATTGACCTGCCATACTTGTCACAAACTGCTGCTGAAAGAGGCGTAATTCATTCTGTCTTCCTGCCAACACTGGCTCAAACAGAAGCCGTTCCCCCACCATGGTCTTGCTCCTTTCCATCTACTTGCTCATTATTATTGAAATAAGTGTCTCTTTGCACACAGAGACTCACACCTCTTGTGAAGCGGTGCCAGCGTATCTCCTTGCTGTTTCTTTTTCTTCTTTGAGGGAACATACATAATAGCACAAAAGCTCTTCAGATTGATCTATATAGATGAATGTCACATTTTTTCTCCCAGGTGGTATACCCTCCAATAAATGATGTACTGTCATTCCCAAATTAAATGGTGCTGCATATGAAGATTTAGCGGGACGATTATTGTGAGGAAATACAGATACAGTTCGGTCATTCTCTTCTATTAGTTTCACGCGCATGGTGCAAGCGACAGGGTAAACCAGAAGGTTGCCCCGTTATTTGGGGTACTCTGCACTCCGACGTGGCCACCATGCTGTTCAATGAAAGCTCGACATAGATAGAGATGGAAGCCTAAACTCAAGTCCAGTTCCTGCTGGACCGCGCTTCCTTTGGAGCGATACGAGCGTTCCCAGAGGTGCTTTTGCTCTTCGAGAGGGATGCCTGGTCCTTCATTATGAACCGAAACCCGCGTGATCCCCTCCTCAATCGTCACCTGCACAGCTACAGGTGCTTTCATGGGTGAAGAGGCGAGGGCATTCGTGAGGTAGGCCGTGAAAACCTGGGTGATGCGCTCCGTATCGACGAGAACAGGCATGGTTTGTGCTACTGGCTTCACCTCCACAAGAATCGGGTGCTCAGGTGCCAGGCGCTGCTGCTCAGTCACAACCGTTTTGAGTAGGGCAAGCAAATCACACCGCTGCACATGTAACTCCAACTGATTGGTTTGGATGTGCGCATCATCAACGATGTCATTAATGATGCGCTGCTGAAGCCAGGCAGCGGCACTGGCTGAAACTAGAGGTTGTTGTGCCTGCTCAAGGTACTCGCTGATGTGGTCATTCTTCTGCGCCGCGATATGGCGATTCAGAGCCGTTAGTCAACGTTGGGCCAATTGCAAATTGCCCAGGATTCCCGTCAGAGGAGTACGCAGTTCGTGATTGGCCAGGATCAAGAAATCATTGCTGAGGCGATGTACTTCTTGCAGCATACTCTCTTTCATGCGGTCCTCAGTCTTCTCGTGCAAACCACGGAGACACTCCATGACGAGCACTGCCTGGGTTGCGGCAGCTTTCACTAGTTCGATCTCTTCGGGAGTGTATCCACTCTTCCGACCAGTCTTAAAGACGCAGAGTAAGCCAGCCAGTCGCTGCTTGAGAATGAGAGGGAGGAACAGAACCTTTTCCGAACGCATGTCGCCGAGACTCGCCGGGAAAGCGACGCTATCACCAGGGAGGATAATTTCCTGGTGTGCGTGAAAACGAGCAACCGGTTCAGCGTCAAAAGCCTCTGAGAGCATGCAGAGTGAGTCTTTTGCTCGTTCGCATCGCTCTTGTTCAGCGGTGAAACCACTGTCGGCAACATAATGCAGGTATTCTGCTTGCCCTTCCACAGCCTTCAGCATTACCTGATGGCAATTCAAGACATGGCGGATAACATCTGCCAGTTGCTGAGCAATGAAGACCTGTGGAGGCGAGAAGAGTGGGGAAACATAGCGCGACATGACCGGATCTTGCTCAGGAAGATGGGCAATGGCCTCGGTCAGATTGAGCACTGCCTCATGAACGCGTTGGAGATTGAGGGCTTGCTGATCTCGTTGCGAGAGTTTATGGAAGAGAAAAATCATCCCTCTGACTTGCTTCTGAGAATCAAGTATTGGTGAACAGGACTGCTTCACTGCGATCTTCCGCCCCGAAGGAACCCGGAGCAAAAACATGGCTTCTGATGGATGGAATATAGCCCTTTCTTCGCTGCCGGGCTTTTCAAGCCAGCATTCCAGGGCAACTGGTCGCTGCTGTTCGCATTGGAACACATAGCGCTCAACAAATGTGTGGTAATCTCTTCCTCGACACTGGTCTTCAGAAGAGACTTCAAAGAGCTTCAGAGCTGCAGCATTAAACCTGAGAATCTTTCCATTCTGATCGCAGGCAATGACTCCGTCTTGAAGGCACGCGAAAATGGTTTCCATTTGCTGGAGCTGCGCGGTCTTGTTGTTTTCAGCAAACGGTCTCATTGTTGCTTTCAACAGCGTCGATCGGCGAACATGCTTTTTGGCAGGCGTCCTATCCAGCCGCTGTTTCCTCTGCAAGGTACGCTGCTGGCTTTTACCCACTGTTTTCTCTTTTACAGTAAACTACTAGCAGGCCTTCTCGATAGGACTTATCGACGAGGGAGATAAAAGGCCGCGCGATCATGCATCATCTGCTTGAGCGGCCTTCTCCCTTTTGTTGGAGGAGGTGACCTCACGTCTTGTACCCCCTTCGTTGGTGTTCCGCTCGCATCTCCCTTGTCTCTCACGTCCTACGAGAACAGGAGTTGTCACGACAAGAACTTATCCAGTGTGATAGGCAGGTCGCGCACACGAATACCTGTCGCGTGAAAGGCGGCGTTGGCGATTGCGGCAGCTGTACCAACGATCCCAATTTCGCCGATGCCTTTTGTACCCAGCGGGTTCACATGCAGATCATCCTCTTCGAGCCATACTACGTCAATTGTGCCGACATCAGCGTTGGTCGAGATATGATATCCCCCGAAATCGTGGTTCACGTAATTCCCATAGCGTGTATCCAAAACGCTCGCTTCATGGAGCGCCATTGAAAGGCCCCACGTCATTCCTCCCATGAATTGGGAATGGGCCGTCTTCGGATTGACGATTTTCCCGGCGGCAAAGACTCCCAGGAGCCGTGGCACGCGGATTTCTCCGGTATCTACATTGATATGCACCTCGGCGAATTGTGCGCCAAAGGAATGTATGGCGAACTGCTGTAACTCGGGATTGGTGTCAAATGTGCCTCTTGCTGAGAGCCCCTCCGCTGGTATGACTCCTCCACATTCTTCTTGCAGCTTTGTGTGGAGCGCATTCGCCGCGTTAAAGATGGCCCATCCCCACGAGCTGGTACCCGACGAACCTCCAGCATAGCCCGCTGCTGGCTGGTCGCTATTGCCGATCTCGAGCTGAACCTGCTCTAACGGCGCATCGAGTACATCTGCCGCAATCTGGGTAAGCGCCGTGCGTGCTCCGGTTCCGATGTCTGTGGCATCGATATGAACCTGATACATTCCCCTATGGTCAACCTGCACAGACGCGGACGCAGGGTAGTAGTAAGCAGGATACGTTGAGGATGCGACGCCCGTTCCAATGAGCCAGCGCCCTTCTTGCCGCATCCGGGGAGTCGGATCACGCTGTTGCCAGCCGAAGCGCCGCGCCCCTTCCTGCAGGCAGGCGACAAGTCCACGACTACTAAAAGGATATCCTGTTTCGGGGTCAATCGTGGGTTCATTGCGAATGCGCAACTCAATCGGATCCATCCCGCAGGCAATGGCCAGCTCATCCATTGCAGACTCAAGAGCAAACATACCCGGGCACTCGCCTGGACCGCGCATATATGTTGGCACAGGCATATCCAGTCGCGCTACTCGGTGCGTGGTACGGCGGTTAGGAGCCGCGTACATACGCCGTGTCACCACCGCGACCTGTTCGGCGAATTCATAGGAGGTCGAGGTTTGTTCAATCACATCATGAGCAATCGCCGTCAAATGACCATGGTTATCGGCGCCAAGGCGGATGCGCTGGATGGTTGGAGTACGATAGCCAGTTTGCGAAAACATCTGTTGCCGTGTAAGCGCAAGCTTCACTGGTCGTTTCGTTACCTGCGCCGCCATAACGGTGAGGATGATAGGTGGGTGGGCAAACAATTTGGACCCGAAGCCACCGCCAACATACTGCGTGACGATATGAATACGCTCGGGAAGCAAACTGAATGCCGTTGCAATGGTGTCCCGGATGGCATGCGAACCCTGGTTCGAATCGTAGATGGTGAGGCCAGCGTTGTCCCAAAGCGCGATGGTCGCGTGCGTTTCGAGTGGATTATTATGCTCGGTTGGGGTGGTATAGGTCTGATCAAGCGAGACAGCCGCCGAGGCCAGCGCGCTCTCGACATCACCAACAAATCTGTCGGGTACATCATGCCCTTCATTGACTGACGGGGGTTTGTAGAGAGTCTTGTCGTCAGCGCGCAGTTCAACGTGATGCGGCAACTCTTCGTAGTGCACGACCACTAGTTCAGCTGCTTGCCGCGCGATCTCAGATGTCTCGGCGATAACAGCCGCGACAAACTGACCATTGTAAGCCACGGCATCCGTCTGGAGGACCTCCAATTCGGTGTTAGCAAGGTGCGCAAGTCGTGGTGCGTTCTCGTGCGATAGCACAGTTATGACGCCAGGAAGTGCTTGTGCCGCGCTCACGTCGATCGCTGAGATCCGTCCCCTGGCGATGGTGCTCTGGACCGGGAAGAGATAGACCACGCCCTCGACCGGATACTCGTAGGCATATTTCGCCGCCCCCGTGGCCTTTTGAATGCCATCAATTCGATTAATTGGCGCACCAATGGAACGCGTCATGAGTTGCATCTTCATGGCTGGTTTCTCTCCTCTACAAGATCAAGCAGCATACGCGTCATGGTATTGCGGGTAAGAGGGATTTTAAAGGCGTTCCCAGGCAATGGTTGTGCACCAGCCAGCTCGGTATCAGCTGCCTGGCGGAAGAGTTCTTCGCTTGCTGGCTTGCCACGGAGCGCCGCTTCGGCCTTCTTTGCCCGCCAGGGTATGGGTGCGATGCCGCCAAAGGCAATACGTACATCGCGTACAATGCCATCGGCGAAATCGAGCGCTACCGCAACCGACACAAGTGCGAAGGCGTAGGAGGCCCGATCGCGTACCTTGCGATAGCGCGAGTGTGTCGCCGCATACGACAACGGCGGAAGATCAATGGCAGTAATCAACTCTCCATGTGTGATTACTGTATCGCGTTGCGGTTCGTTGCCTGGCAGGCAATAAAAATCCATGAGTGGAATAGTACGTTCCCCACGTGGTCCCTGCACACGCACAAGCGTGTCAAGGGCGACCAGAGCGACGGCCATGTCCGAGGGATGTGTGGCAATACAGTCCTGCGAGGTGCCAAGGATGGCGAGGTCTCGATGATACCCATCGCGCGCAGCACAGCCACTGCCAGGCTCACGCTTATTACATGGCTTCGAGATATCCTGAAAGTAGCTACAGCGTGTGCGTTGTAGCAAGTTGCCGCCCGTCGTGGCAAGGTTGCGCAGTTGCCCGGAAGCGCCTGCAAGAATCGCCTGCGAAACCAGTGGATAGCGTGCGCGGATCGTGCGATCCGCCGCAAGGTCGCTGTTACGCACCATCGCGCCAACGCGTACGCTCCCATCAGCCAGCACTTCGATATGATCATAAGGCAGGCGACTGATATCAACAAGCAGATCAGGGTGCCGCACCCCCAGTTTCATATGATCTATGAGGTTGGTTCCTCCAGCGAGATAGGCCCCGTTTGGCGCCTGGGCAAGGAGTGCGATGGCACTGGAAGCATCACTGGCACGCTCATAGCGGAAAGGATTCATGATAGTACCTCTTTAATCGCTGGAACGATATTGGCATAGGCGGCGCACCGACAGAGGTTGCCACTCATGCGCTCACGAATTTCCTGATCATCGAGCGTGATGTGTTCAGCGTTCATATCAGAGCTTACGACACTCGGCCAGCCAGCCTCGGCCTCGCGTAACATACCAACCGCCGAGCAAATTTGCCCAGGAGTGCAATAGCCACACTGGAGAGCATCATGCTCAACGAACACGCGCTGGAGCGGATGGAGATTCTCGCCATCGGCCAGCCCTTCGATAGTGACGATCTGAGTATCCTGAAAGGCAACGGCGAGGCTGAGGCAGCACGTGACGCGTCGTCCGTCGACAAGGATCGTACACGCGCCACACTGCCCATGGTCGCAGCCCTTCTTGGGGCCAGTAATCCCAAGGTGCTCGCGCAGTGCGTCCAGGAGCGTCGTACGGGTATCAACGGTTAGCCGATGCATCGTTCCATTGACCTGTAAGGTAATCTCAAGATCCATTATTTCTCTCCTGTGAAACGGAGTTCGCAGTTTGCGCAAAAAAGTATGACAATGCGTAGTGGCTAACTCTGGTTGCGTCAAACCAAATCAGCATATATTATTATAAATTGAATAAAAAACACAACAAAAAAAGCTTCTCAGGTATTGATGTGTCAAAGAGAACACATCAATACTCTCGAGGCAGAGGCCATTTACCATCTGCGGCAAGTTAGCTCACGCTTCTTCGATCATTTCGACCACAGCTAAAGACCTCTCCAAACTTCTGACATTGATGTCAGAAGTTTGGAGAGGTCTGATGGCTATTACCTACAAAGCGCCAATAGAGGTTATGCCCACTTTGTTTCCAATCCCTCCATCAGGCTCTCAATGCATACCACATTTAGCCGTCTCACCGTTCAAGGGCAATTACAGGAATGATGCGTGTGGTTGCTTTTTGATACTCTTCATAGAAGGGAAAGACTTCTACCGCTTTGGCAAATGCCTCTTCTCGTTCATTATCAGCCAGTACTCTGGCAACGGCTTCAAATGTCTCAGTCCCCACTTCAACTGTCACCTGGGGATGGGCAAGGAGATTGTAAAACCAGGATGGATGAGTTGAGCTTCCAGCTTTAGAGGCAACTGCCAGAAGCCGATCTCCGTCAGCTACATACATCAACGGAGTCGTATGCCGTTGCCCCGTTTTCGCTCCTGTGGTTGTCATGAGGATGAAGGGTCCATATCCTCCCAGTCTCACCGTACCTCCATGTGCGCGGAATTCCTTAATAATCATTTCATTTTGTTGCTGCCATGTATTCATCTTTTATATCTCCTTAGTATTTGCCACTTACGCGTGTTATCACTGCTCATTCGTCATTTGCGCAGTTGTCAGGGCATGTAAGAGCCCCCGCCAGCAGCAAGGTAGTTGCCTGTAAGATACTGAGCTCCATCGGTTGCCAGCAGAAGAATCGCTCCGGCGATATCCTCGGGTTGTGCGATGCGACGCAATGGTAAGGCATTCTCAAGCATTTCCTTTTGTCCTTGAAGCACTGGTGCTGAAGCTTCTGTCTCAACTGCACCAGGTGACACAACATTCACCTGGATACCATATGGGCCCAGTTCAGTTGCCAGCACGCGCATAAATGCCTCGACACTTGCCTTGCCAGCAGCAAGGGCGCCAGTTCCTGGATATGCTAAGCGCGCCACCAGGCTACTGATGGCAATCACATTACCTCGTTTACGTTCAGCCATGAATGGAACCACGCTACGCGCTGGGAGATAGACGCCAGCCAGAGCGCCTACCACAACGTTGTGGTAGAGATCCCACTTCGATTCGAGAAAGGGAATAAAGGGTGATGAGTTCTCTTCCTTCGAGGTTGCAACTGACTTACTCTTGCTGCCAGTTGCCATAGCATTGAGAACAAGGATATCAATCGGCCCAAGGTCCCGTTCAACCTGCTCTACCATAGCTTCTACCTGTTCAGCGTCATTCACATTGGCCCGGAACGCAATTGCATGCCCACCTTCAGCACAAATAGACTCAACTATTTTTCCTGCTTGTGCGGCACTGGTATGATAATTGATGCCAACTATTGCCCCATGTTTGGCGAATAGTTTCGCGGTTGCGGCTCCAATACCACGGCTTGCGCCTGTAATCAGCGCGACCTTCCCCTGCAATAGTTGCGTACGGTAGTCGTGCTCTCTCATACTGTTTTTCTCTCTTTTTCTTTGTTCTTCTTACATTTTCTTGCTCGTAGAAGAGGCTATTCTGCTAGATGATATGATTAGGGTATTCGTCAACAACATGGTAATAGGCGCCATAGCTGGGAAATGAAATCGGCTTTACGTGGTGAACTGAGCGAATGGCAGCTTCATAATCTGCCAGGGATGTCCATTCTGCGACATTGACGAAACGAAAACTTGCTCTGAAATCATGTCCCTGAGGAGAGCGCAATCCTCGTTGGAACCCTTCAGCCTGGGCATCTATTTCATAAAGCCCTGGACCAAGAGAACCTTCTACTTTGCCCATGCCATCTACAATTTCTTGCCATTGTTTATGAAGGACTTCTTCCTGACCTTCTGGCACCTCAAAAGGAACGATGAGCGTAAATGTTTTTTCTTTCGATCTGCTCGATGCAGCAGTGAGACCGTCGCCCTCAGTGTGATAGAATGCTGGATACGCAGGGAAAGATATCTGCCGCTCTATTTGCGAGATGTAGGTAGCCGCTTCACCATACGGCAAAGATAACCACTGAACTATAGCGATATAACCAAATCTGGCCCTCGAACCCGGCCGGTCCCTGAGCCAGTGAAAGCCTAAATTTTTCACCAGATAGTTCTCCACTTCGGCGTCCACCTCATAGAGCCTCGCAGAGTAAAAATGCTCCTCATGTTTCCAAACGCCCAACATTGTGTGCCACTGCTCGCACAGCGTGTTTTTTTGATCTTCTAGTACTTCAAAAGGAACGATAAGGGTGGATATTTTCATAGTGGAATTCCTTTCCCAGACCAGGGATGATAGTTTTGGCTAATTTCGCGCAGTATCTACATATTCTGAGTGTAAAGCCTTCAAAGCATTCCCCCACGCTATAAGCTGGTCAAGCATAGCGTTGATGGATGTTTCTTGATGTGAGCGCGGCGTCAAAACGCTGTAATTCTTAAAGTCATGTGAGAAGGAGAGGCTCACCTGAGTTTGCACATCGGCGACTTGCAGTTCACCCATGATCAGCCTTAGATGCTCCACCGCAAGTCTGCCACCGTCAGCACCGTAGCTGACAAAGCCAGCCGCCTTGTTATTCCACTCTCTATAGAGATAATCAATCGCATTTTTAAGCGCGGCAGACGGCGCATGGTTATATTCCGGGGTTACAAAGATGTAGGCATCGAAGGAAGCAATCTTAGCAGCCCAGGCTCTGGTATGAGGGCGGGTATACTGCCCCATAGCTGCCGGTGTTGGCTCATCAAGAAGCGGCAAGTTGAAATCGTTGAGATCCACGAGTTCAACCATCGCGTCATTGCGCCTGGATGCTATCTGATAGACCCAGCGAGCAACGGTCTCAGCATTGCGAAATGGGCGCGTACTCCCAATGATAATGGCTATCTTGATCATGCGTTTACTCTTTACTCCTTTTACTTCTATATTTGCTCCAGTCGCCATAAAGGGGATCAGAAGAGGTGCAGTTCAATTGTTTACCCTCCCTCGTCTCCTCCATGTGCATCCTAATAATCAACACCTTTTGTCTAAACAAAAGTTGTTGGTTATAATACTAACGCGGAATCAAGAGAGCAATCAACGGGCAATTTTGCGTTATTGTTGTGTAAACAACATAGGAAAGAAGATTGTCGAGAAAGTTTGTAAAGAACGACGTATCTCCAAGGATTGAGAGACTGTCAACAGATATACAAGGATGATAAGGAGTCAATTTCTATGGCGAGAATAGAGAAGAGCGTGGACCCTCGCGTAAAACGAACACGTCAACTCTTGCAGCAGTCCTTTCTGGAACTGTTGCAAGAAAAAGGGTTTGCGTCAGTCACGATTCAGGATATTACGGAGCGGGCAACCATCAACCGTGCCACCTTTTATGCCCACTACACGGACAAATATATGTTGTTGGATGCCACTTTTCGTCAACAGATCCAGGAAGTAATAGCGAGCAAACTTTCTCCATCGTCAGGTGGAGGGATGCAAGACTTGCGCATTCTCATAAAGGTGGTTCTTCTGTATCTCGACGAGTTTTATCGCCATTGTGGGCCAAAAGATTTGCGGTATCTCGAATGGATTGTACAAGAGGAAGTTGCGACAGTCCTCCTGCGCTGGCTCAAACAAACAAAAAAAGCGGGGAGCAGTTCCCGGATTCCTAAAGAAACGCTGGCATCAGCGATGAGTTGGGCGATTTTTGGCACAGCTGCTGGATGGTGCCTGGACAAAGGCTCCCTTTCAGTAGAAGAGATGGCTAATCATATCCTGTTGGCTCTCTCTGAAGGAGGAACATACATACAAGAAAGCTAGGAGTGACGAGAATCATCACAAAAATAAGCACACGGTTGGGCTCAAGGAGTGGTTGGCGCTGATCTGGGTTCCTCCCCCTGGCGCTCGTTCCTCAAGAAGAGCAGGCAAGCCTGGAGATGCTCTGCGCCTAACTGACTCCTGAAGCCAGAGCCATTCGTTGCTTGCAGCGGCGGATGGATCGTCAGCGGCGAGCTGCCAACCCGGAACATTATGACGAGAAAGGATGCATCAACCAGCCGTATAAGGTGCGGAGGTGCGCCTGCGGGCAGCACACGAGCGTACCACACAACGTGCGAGAGAGGGGCAGACAATGCCCTGAAGCTTAAGTCTGACTCGAGCCTAAGCGCGTCTGCCCGAAAGTCCGGAGAAACCACCACGAGAGCCAGCTCTTCTCCTTTAGCAAGAAGAACTGGAAGCGTGGGCCAAACCTCTGGAACCACTGCTGCTTGAGCACGGGGAGCTTTCAGTGATCTGTGGCAAAACGACTCAAGGGAGCATCCAGCATGCGCAAACACTGCAAAAGCTGGCACCTTTCTCTCCAAACCCAATGAAGAGGCGATGAGGGATCAAAGATCTGTTTGAGGATTCCCATACAGGCGCGGACCTGGACAAAAATGGCGACTTCTGCCATCCAGCATAGGATGGCAGGCTTGGATTCCGGCGTAATCCTGATTGAAGCAGATGTTTGCTCCATACAACGAAGGAACCTATTGTTGCTTAAGGGCATTTCTCTGATCGCCAGCTTGGCATCGGTGGACGAATGATTCAAGTAATCGTGCAAGCGTTGCCGGCTCCTTGAAAGGGAGCAAATGGGTATTGTCCATCCAAGAAAGAGCGAGTCTTGGGAACGCTTGGGCCAATTGCTCTCCACCAGCTCGCCATAAAGCATTGTTTTGCTCGGCACGCTCCCCCTTTTCCCCAGCACTTTTCGTTGCCAGAACCAGTTCCACAGGACAATCAAGCTGGTCATAGACTGCAAGAAGCCGCTCGCGGCGTTTATTGACCTCAATGGTGAGAGTCGCAAACTCGGAAGGTGTGAGGCGATACCCCATGCCAACCAGATCCAGGAGCAACGGCCCGATGCGCATCATCGGTGTATTGAGTCGGCGTCTCACATCCTCAGGATCCTTGACAAGATTGACCGGCACCGCACCATCAATGAGAAACAGTCCTGCCACCTCTCCCGGATGGCTCGCCGCATACCAAACAGCCAGATCTGCCCCCAGAGACCAACCGACCAGAATGGGCCGATCTCCAGCAACCGTACCCATCATGGTCTCTGCATCCGTCATGAAACTCTCCAAGGAGGTATTATGTGAAATGGTGGTTTTCCCATGGTTGCGAAAATCGAAGGTCACAAGCCGATACTGCCCCTGAGTTCACCAATGATTCGTTTCCAAGCTACTTGTGTTGCTCCACCACCATTGAAGAATAGGAGCGTTTGTCCCTGACCGATCTCGCTGACTGCGAGTTGTACCTCTCCATTTGGAACCTTGTAGCGTTTTATCTGCGTTTTCATGCTCTCGCACCTCTCTTTTTTCACCTTCAAAACAAGCTCTGGAACAGGGCCTGCAACCCAAAATCAAACTCGCGATCAGGATTCCACTGCGTAATTTCCGGCAACAACGCGTGAAGCGTTGGGTAGTGCTCTGCCGGAAATTGCTGCCACACCATTGGACCATTTGGTCCACGCTCCAGATCAGCCATGGGAGGTGTCCCCGTCTCAATCCAGGTGTGTCCAACAATAAACCCTACAAGACACTGTAATGCATAGATTGCCTGAACTCCTGTGATCTGCGCGCGCTGGATTGTCGCCAGAAGTCGGTCAAGAATCACTAGCGAGGCCTTGGTCCGTAGCGGGCTCGTCGCCACCAACGGAAGTACGCGTGGATGGGCGCGTAAGACGTCGCGGAAAGCGTGGGCAAACGCCCACAATTCCTCACGCGGTGTCCCGTCGAATTGCTCAGGGGATGGACTCTGAATAACGAGCAGTTCGATGACCCCATCAAAGAGCGCCCGTTTATTCTCAACATGGTTGTACAACGCCATTGCCTCGACACCTAACATGGCTCCAAGTTTACGCATGCTAAAGCCTTCCAGACCCTCTTGATCAATCAAGTGTAAAGCCGCCTCCAGCACCCGTTGGCGTGTGAGTGGTACATCATTTTTCGGCATGCTTCTCACCCTCTCATTTACGTTGTATATTTACATTGTAAATATACAACGTAAATGAGAGGGTGTCAAGGAGCGTCTTTTTTCTTAAAAAAAGATGAATATCACTTGTTGAGGCAAATGCATGGCTAGATATGAACACATTCGGTTGGTATAGAGTCTCAACGCATCCAACTATTGCAGCTTTTTAATCATTATGATGTATCCACACTTGAATTCTTTTTTTCTTTCTATTCACTCGCTTTTAGCTGGTGGTTGTAAGGACAACCTTGCGGTTACGAATCTGGACCCAAAGCCACCCTAAGAAGATCACCATCAGGAGCCCCATGACTGCCAGGGCGACTCTCTCAACAACCGTTTTGCTAAACAGCAGGGCGCCAACGGCTGAGTGAGCTATGAGCATACCACTGACCAGGGCCAGCAGATGACGGTCATTCCAAGAAGACGAACGTGCCCAATCCACGAAACGCCAGATCAGAATCAGGGCTATGACGGGTGGTGCCAGGAGCGGAACTAGAACCAGAGGAAATTGCGTCAGCATTGGAAAGGGACGCCAGAGTAGCGCTGGAATGCCCAGAGCGAGAAACGCACTCATTCCACTAAAGAGCAGGATGCCAAAGGGCTTTGGGAACTGGTCAGAACGTTGAGTCCGCGGGCGCTGCCTGGGCAGCAGAAACAGTGCATTCACCACAAGCATAAGCGCGATCACGATGACCACGCCCGATACCAGAGGAGGCACGCTGTAGGAAGAGATGGTTCTGGCAAAGAAGGCAAGTAGGACAACGCCAAGAATATACCAGACAGAGGTGGCAACCAGGCCAAATCTGCCGAGAGAAGGAAGCGCGCGTTGCGCTGGGAACAAGAATTCGGCGAGGACAATTGGAATGGCTACACTCCAAAGCGGATGAATCCAGGTAAGAACGACAGAGGTATAGACCCAGTTGACCCCAAAGAAACGAGCACCCCACAGAGCAACCGTTGCGTAGGTGGGATCAAACAGGCTTTGCAACGCCAGCCCCTCCTCAACGAGTCCATAGGCAACACCCATGAGGAGGATACTTGCCCACCCTCGATGTCGGCGGCGTACCAGTTCTCGGATGAGCAGGGCACCTGGCCCATAGATCACGAGATCCACCAGGAGAAGGCCCGGCTGAGTTATGGGGGTCGAACCCGAAAGCACTTCGGCAACCAGTGGTGCTATGACAATCAGCACCAGCACAAACAACCATCTTTGCATTCAATGACTCCTTTTGCATGAGAGAAATACCTGCTGTTAGCATAGGAAATCTCTGCATAGGAGACATCCCCCTGCAGGATGGTTCCAGGGGTGGTTTGCGTGACGGGATAGAGCGCCAGAAGGCCATATCAGAGGAGTTGGAGACGACGAGCGGTCAGCCTTGCCTGTAAGCGTGTATTGACCCCGAGTTTCCGATACAGGTGTTTGATATGATCCTTCACAGTATTGATTGACACAACGAGTACTTCGGCAATTTCCTGATTGCTGTGTCCAGCAGCCAGGAGTCCAAGCACTCGTTGCTCCTGCCGTGAAAGGGGCTCAGCAATGATGCCTTCGCCTGAGGCGCGGCAGGCCTCCATTTCTTCATCAGAAAATTGGATCATCTGCAAGATGCTCAGCGCATACGAATGCAATGCTGGTTCTCGGAGTGTGGGCAGAAGCTGGCGTAACAGGTGTGCGAGTGGCTCTCCTTCAGAGAGAAACGGGCGTATGAGGTTCTGATGATGCGCCTGTGAGAGGGCCTGGCGTAAGAAATGCATAGCCGGCTTCTGATCGGCGGCGTCTGCGCAGGCGAGAGCCAGAAGAAGCTGGATCATGAGGTGCTCACGTGGTGCCTTTACCTCTGTCAGCAGGTGCTCAAGCTGCTGACGTGCAATCTCGGGCTGGTTCCGCGCAAGTAAGAGACGCGCTTGAAAGATCCTGGTAGCCATCCGCTCTTGCAGCTCTGGCATCTGGAGAAAGAGCTGTGCGCTCTGAAGGTTGCCAACTTGAAGCTGGCAGTGCGCAAGGAGAAGATACACCTCGGACAGCAATTGAACGGCTTCGGATGTTGGGGCTAATTGAAGGCGAACCTGCAGGGCAGCCAGACGCCCCGTGGCGGAGGGAAACTCTCCTCGTGCGAGAAGCAAGCATGCCAGTTGGAAATCTGCCTGATGGAAGAAGTCTGGCGTTCCCTCTCCAGCAACGGTTATGGCTTCATGTGCCTGCCTCTCTGCTGAGGGCAGATCATTCCATTCTAACGCCATCCGAGAGAGGCCTAGCCGGGCTGCCGCGATGAGTTGACGATCCTGTGGCAGACATGCATCGGAAATAGCCTGCTGATAGTACTCGTGTGCCTGATGCAGTTCAAAAAGAACCTCGCTACAGATCCCCAACATGAGCAGCAGGCTCCGCGTCAACGATCTTCCCCCATCAAGGCGGCTCCGTTCACAAGCTTGTAAGAAGGATGACCGAGCTTCTGCCCAGCACCCAGATGACATCTGTGCTGTTCCAACAATAAAGAGACAGATGCCACGAAACATACGCAAGCGGCGATGGGCGCCGTCATCTTTCAACCCAGCCAGGGCCTCCCTGGCATAGTCGACCGCCTCTCCAAACCGGCCTTTCCTCCAGGAGCACAGAGCGTGGAAAGCATCGATCAGGCCGAGAAATGTCGCCATTCCACGGTTTTGCCAGCCTTCCCTGGCCATGTGGAGCAGTGCTACGATGCGCTCCCGAGTGCAAGAAGAAGGGTCAGGTTCTCGCAACTGGAGGCCGAGGGCAGAGAGCCAGCAAAGCATGGGATGAGCGCGCAAGACGATTTCCGGTAGGGGAGAAAGCCACCGGAAGAGGGTGTGTGCATCGGAGATCTGTCCCTGGGCATCGACCTGCTCGGCAAGCCGTGCAGCGTGCTCAAAATCGTGTGCATAAAGAGCAGCCTCTATGGCCTCTACCATCATCATCTGCTGCTCATACCAAAAGCTTGCACGTAATGAGCACGCTCGTAGGGTGGCTTCGCCCAGGCGCACCTCGGCTTCGCGGCGCATCGCTTCTGCAAAGAGTCCATGATAGCGGTACCACACCCATAATGTCTGTTGCAGGTGAGCCGCTCCGGTTTCAACGCGCTCCAGAAACAATCCAGCCGTATAGGCAGCTTCGAGCAGTTCATTACCACTCGCTTCATTGATGACCATCTGACACAGAGATGCATTAAGATAGGGAAGCACACTGGTTTGAAGGAGAAAACGCTGGAGTACCTCTGGCTGGGCCTGTAAAATTTCCGTCACGAAGTATTCCAGGATTGGCTGAGGTGCCTCATCGAGATTTCTCCTCATTGCTGCTTTTCCACCCACACCTTGTAGGGAGAGGAGGCTGGAAGCAACCTCGGATGCACTCCGTTTTCCTTGCTGCGTGTAGGCAAAGAGGCGCAGCCCGGTTACCCAGCCCGAAAGGTGAGCATCAAGTTGGCTGAGTACTTCCTCCGAGAGAGAGGGCACACCTGCCTCTCGCAGAAAGGCGGCTGTCTCTTCCAATGAGAAGCGTAGATCGGTGGCCCCCAATGAGAAGAGGGTCCCTTGAGCACGCCAGCGCAAGAGCGGCAAGGAGGGCTGAGATCGCGAAAGGAGCACCACTCGCAAACAAGGGGGCAGATGGTCGAGAAAAAAGGTCATGGTCTCATGGAGGCATGGGAGTGTAATGGTGTGATAGTCATCCAGAATGAGTAGCGTATCTGGGAGGTCATGAGAAACCTCGTGGAGGAACGATGCCACAATCGTCTCAAGTGGAGGAACCTGAAAAGGTGGCTCTTCTGCCTGGGAAAGCTGAGTGAGGGCAGCTTGACCTACTGTGATCCCCTCGCTCTGGCAAGCTCGAATGAGAGAGCACCAGAAACGGATTGGATTGTTCTCACCAGCATCAAGGGAAAGCCAGGCCACATGGGGAAAGTGCTCATGTGAACGCAGCTCCTCAATCCAATGTGTGATAAGTATTGTTTTGCCAAAGCCAGCAGGAGCTTGCAGCAGCGTGACGGGGTAGAGTAGGCTGCTCTGCAGGCGTGTCAACAAGGCTTTTCGCTCCACCAGCAAAGCGGGTAGGCGCGGAGGCTGCATCTTTGAGAAAAACAGCAGGGAATCTTGTGAGGAAGGCTGTACTGGTTCAGATTGATGAGGCAGAGGAGAAGAGGCTTCTGGGAAAGAAGGCACGTCGAGCAGGCTACGCGTGACTTCTTCTAAGCGAGCAAGAGAAAGATCTTTTGTCTTGCCTGCATAGCGCTTCACCAGGTACCCATGCAGGCGTCGATAGGCATACCAGTAGGTGCTCCCTCGTTGCACAGTCTGCTTGCGAAAGGTACACTTATTTCCATCACGGCTGCGAAAGGAAAAGGAGGAAATGGACTCCAATACATTGAGGTTGAATGCCTGTGTGCCAGCGACCCTATCAAGAGCAAGCTCATACCTTTGTGTCTGCTGAGACCACCAGAGCTGTGAGCGGACAAATCTAGGCATACATGCTTCTTTCTACGAGCAAGAATGTTCAGATGGTTTAGTTGCCTAACACGCTCCCAAGTATAGCATATCTCTTCTGTTAGGCAACTAAACTATAAGCCGGGAGGGGTCTTTCACATGCTCATAATCAGCCTCTACATGAGACATATGACTCTGCTACTCTCGCCTTTTCTCTCTTTCCTTGTTCCTCTCAAAGCCTGCTTGCTTCAGATATGATTGCAGCTCTCAAATAGCGAGAATCGCATTAGTTGCTGGTTTCCTCAAGCCATAGATCTTCTGGGAAAGGAGGCGGGCGCAGCGGCACCGGAGAAGATTGGATGAGGGAGGTTGTCGTGGAGCCATACAAGAGGAAGCTGTCGAGCAAGCGGTCAAGCTGATCAATAGCAGGAATATACGCTTTCACAATAAAGCAGTCCTCGCCCGTGATGCGATGGCATTCAACAACCTCAGGAATCTGTTGTGCCAGTTCCGCAATCCTTGGAAGCTGTCCTGAATTGGGACGGATGCGTATATAGGCTGCAATCGGCAGCCCAAGCGCCGCTGGATTGAGATCCAGCCGGTAGCCACGAATAACCCCCACTTCCTCCAGTCGGCGAACCCGTTCAGTTACGGCAGGTGATGACATTCCAATTCGGCGACCCAGTTCTGACATTGTCAGCCTCGGCTCACGCTGCAATTCTTCCAGGACTCGCTTGTTCACTGCGTCAATTACCCCAGAGGAAGCAGTGTAAGTAAAAAGCTTTTTTCCCTTTAAATCTTGAGCCATAAGGCAGCTATCTCCTTGATATTCCCATGTACTTTCACCTATTCCCCATTGTATCATACGAACAAGAGCGAAAAACCCGGAGGTGATGCCATGCTGCAGCACGAGCGCAAAATGACGGTAACCAGGAAGATTCCGCCTCACGTTTTCTTTTTCGTGAGCGCCGTCTTCCATTACCTGGGACCATCATTTGCGGTATTGCTCTTCTCCTATGCCTCAGTGCTTGGCGTGGCCTGGTTGCGCATCGCCAGTGCCGCCATCGTGTTTGCGGTCTGGCGACGGCCCTGGCGTATCTTCCCCCAGATGCCTTGGGCAAAACAGCGCACATTGCTAGCGCTCGGCATCGTTCTCGGCTTGATGAACGTCTGTTTCTACCTGGCGATTGCTCGCCTCCCTTTGGGTACGGTGGGAGCTATCGAGTTTCTTGGCCCGATTGCACTAGCCGCCCTTGGTGCACGGACGCGCAGAAATATCGTCGCGTTGTTGCTCGCCATCGGTGGTGTGTGGTTGCTCACCGATGTACGCTTCAGCGGGCAGCCGCTGGGCTTCCTGTTCGCCTTCGCCAACTGCGCACTCTTCATACTCTACGTCATGCTCGGCCACCAGATCGCCCAGGATGGTGACGCTGCTGGTATTGATCGCCTGGGGGCAGCTATGCTCATCGCGCTCATCCTCATTACTCCGTTGGGGTTGGGCGGCGCGCTGGCAGCTCTGACAAATCCTCTCTTTGTTCTGGCCGGTATTGGCGTGGGGATTTGCTCGTCGGTCATTCCCTATGTCTGCGATCAATTAGCCATGGCTCGCTTATCACAGGCTACATTCGCGTTGCTCCTCTCCCTGCTACCTGCGTCTGCTACGGTGATCGGCGTCGTGGTGCTCCGCCAGATTCCCAGCGTGCTTGAAATCGCGGGGATTCTCCTGGTCGTAAGTGGCATAGCTCTCCACCGGGAAGCAGAGGCTCAGCCCAGAAAGCAGGGAACAAAACCACAGCTTCGAAAAAGACGAAACGTAGCAAAAGATCAGTAGCAAAGAAAGGAAGGAGTAATCATCCTATGGCGCTCCAATTTGGTGTGCTGATTCCCCAGGGCTGGACCATGGATCTGGCACCCATCCATGATCCTGTGGAAGCCTACGAAACGATGACACGGGTGGTTCAAACCGCTGAAGAGGTAGGGTTCGCTTCCGCCTGGCTCGTTGACCACTTTCATACGATTCCCTCTCCCTCGCAGGAAGTGACGTTTGAATGCTGGACAAGCACTGCGGCTCTGGCGCGTAGTACCCGGACTATCCGCATCGGTCAGATGGTCACCTGCAATGGCTATCGTCACCCGGCATTGCTGGCAAAAATGGCCAGTACGGTCGACATCCTCAGTCACGGACGGCTCACGTTCGGCATTGGGGCAGGTTGGTACGAGCACGAGTATCGGGCCTATGGCTATGAATATCTCGACGCCCCAACGCGACTGCGCTCTCTTCGTGAAGCCCTCCAGATGATTCTGACCATGTGGACCCAGGAGGAAGCAGTCTTTGAGGGGACGTATTACCAGCTGCGCAAGGCGATCAATCAGCCCAAAGGGGTGCAGAAACCACATATCCCGCTTCTCATCGGCGGAAGTGGCGAACAGGTAACATTGAAGCTGGTGGCACAGTACGCCGATGCGTGCAACGTGGGCAGTGATCCTGCCACCGTGAAGCAGAAGTTGTCCGTCCTCAAACAGCATTGCGAGCGCATGGGACGTAACTACGAGAAGATTCATCGCACGTCGAGTACCATCTGTCTTCTCGCCGACAGCGACGAACAAGCGCTGGAGCAGCTTTCTGCTGATCGCAAGGCCAGGTTGGGAAACGCCGTGCAGACGGCCTTGATTGGCAGTCCTGAGACCGTTCGAGAACGGCTAGCCGCCTATGAAGCAGCAGGCGTGCAGGAGTTGGTGCTACGCTTTGTGGATGGGACCAATCTAGAGGCTCTTCGCCGCTTCGCCAGAGCGTTCATCGCAAAATGAAACGGCTGTTCTGGCAACGGCGCGAGGTAGAACATGCACAGGAGGATCCCATGAGTCGTCCTTGACGCATAGGTGCATCCCGTGGGATCTTCAGCTCCAAGATCCAAATGGATACAAACGGGCATTCCTGCAGTGCAGAATCACGTCCCTGAAACAGAACGAATGCTAGAAATGGCACAGAAGTTGGAAGGATTGGGCTCGCATTTGAACAGATTCTGAGTTATTATTCCCTAATGCCCTATTGTAGGCAGTACAGCCTCCCTCAAGAAGAACTAGAAGAGGAGAACGTGATAGCCTACTCACTCAATGCACTTCTCGGGAATGACACGCTTGTCGTCGTTCAGAGGCTCTATCCTGTTGCTCAAGTGGTGCGGCTGCATTGCGGATTACAAATACTCCCATTAACCAGAGCATTTACAGCAGAACTTCGGGCCCACTCTTCGGCAGAGCAGAAACATCATTGGGAAGAAGAGAAAAAACGAAGGGGGCACCTTCCTATTTGGGAGCGATGGCTGATATTGTCGCTGATCTCGCTCGTCAACGCTCAGTGCTAGCTCCTGTGGCCTATGTAGAAGCTGAGTTCTTTGCAGATACGGGAGGCCAGAGTGCTATCATCTGGCAGCAAAGGCAGCTCGTCCTGGCTCTCCAAGAAGACAGCATAGGACCCACCAATACAGCCTTGCGATACCTGAGAGTCCAAGCAAGCAACCAAAATAGCTGGTTCGATGAGTTTTCCATTTTTCTCTTTCACTGTAGGACAGATTCAAGGCAGGGAAGCGAGAAGAAGAACGTTGAGCCGACCCCTTCCTCGGATTCGAAGCTGATGTGTCCTCCATGCCGTTCAATCAGTTCCCGGCACAGATAGAGACCCAGTCCTGTTCCACGGATGCCAGCGGCACGCGCATTCTCGGCACGGACAAACCGTCCAAAGAGGTGTGCTTGCTGAGTACGTGGAATCCCCATCCCCCAATCGCGGATACGAAAACGGACTTCATGTGTCTCTGTATGTTCCTCTAGCGCCACCTCGATGAGCCCACCGCCTGGACTGTACTTTATAGCATTGGAAACGAGATTAGAAATTACCTGCTCGATCCGCACGGCATCAACCTTTACCCACAACTGGGGAAGAGTGGTTTGGAAAGCAAGCTGATGTCGGTCTGTGGTGGCCTGGAGCCGCTTGATCACCTTCCGTGTGAGGATAACCAGATCGGTCGAGCATCGTTCTAGCGAGAACAGGTCTGCCTGGATCCGCGTCACATCCAACAGATCTTCCGTAAGGCTGGCTAATTGCCACGAGGCAAGCTTCATCTCCTGCACCTTTTCACGCTGCCACTCGTCTAACCCATGCTCCTCCCCACGTGCTGCGCGCGCGAGCAGGCGATCTGCATAGCCTGCAACAATGGTCACAGGAGTGCGCAGTTCATGCGTTGCCAGGCTGATGAACTGATCCTTGAGCCTTTCTGCTTCTTTGAGGGCACTCACGTCCTGATAGACCACCAGAACCACCCGCTCTACAGAAGGAAACTCCAGTGTCATCTCCTGGGGAAGGCGAGGAAGCAGAGAGAGACTCGTAAAGGGGATCGCATCCACCATGACCGGAAGACGGGTACCATCAGGTCGGCAAATTACCAACTGGCGATAGAGTACGGGTTCACCAGAGGCCATGGCACGCCTGCCGGTCAAGTCTTCCAGGGGAAGCGGTTGCCCACTGGCGGTGAAAAGATGGATGCCTTGCTGTTGAAGAAATTCCTCCTGAGGTTGGCCTCGTGCCCATTCCGCACCCCAGAGAGCCGCCGCCGCATTATTGGCCATCAGTAAGCGCAATTGAGGCCCTTGCACCAGGAAGATTCCATTGGGTAAACAATCCAGGATCAATTGCAAGACATTTAAGCGTGCATCCATCTCGGCATGAGCCTCTTGCTCCAGATGTTCCAGGCGGCGGCGCTCAGTCACATCACGATTAATTTCCAAAATAGCGGAAGGCACTCCCTGATCATCGCGCACGAGCACCTGGCGGCTTTCGACGATCACCCGCGCCCCATCTCGGCACGTGTGGTTGAGCTCTCCTTGCCACTGGCCGTGCTGCAGTAGGGTCTGATCAAGCGCCTTCTGCGTGCTGGGGAAACGCGTCTGGAGCAGCGAATGGGAGACCTTGCCCATGGCCTCCTGAGCTGTCCACCTGTAGAGGTGCTCAGCCCCCTCGTTCCAAGAAACAATTCTGCTCTCTGCATCGCGTACCAGGATCGCATCATGGGCCAGGCTGATGAGTTTGTCCTGCTGGCGCAAGCGCTGGGAGATCCGCATGCGCTCACGTTCCACATCACGTAGAGCAGTCATATCGCGGACAGCACCCATTACATACAACGTACGCTCGATCCGAATGGGTCGCAGGCTAATTTCAACGGGAAACTGGCCGCGATCTTTGCGTTGACCTACCAGGTCGGGTCCGGAGCCCATCAGGCGAGGATGTGCTGCCTGCATGTAGCGGGTTCGCTTGCCCACGTGGCCCGCGCGCAGATGCTCAGGAAGAAGGCATTCAATTGGCTGACCAATCAGTTCGTCATGGCCATATCCAAACAGCAGTTCCAACTGCGTATTAACCAGGACAATCACGCCTTTTGTATCAACCACAATTAGTGCATCTGGAGAGAGCTCAAGAAAGGCTCCCAGTATGTTCAACGTCAGCAAAAACGAGATCATCAGCTCGGCATTGTCTGGCTGGATCGGCAGTTCCCCGGATGTTCTATCTTGTTTCTCTGGATGGAGGTTAGGGTCTTGTGAATTCATCATCGAAGACACCTTCTTTCTCTGGAGAGATTTTGTTTCTTGATAGTCCTCCCTTTGACTTCTCGTGAGCCTATGGCCAATGTTCTGCATCTGCAGGTCGTATAATCAGTACAGTCAACCCAAATATTGGCCTCAGTTGGGGGACTCTGCATACCAACGCCACTATTGATGATGCTCGATGAGCACCTTACACAGGAGAAAAGCTGAACACTCAACGCCAATCCAGTTCGTGCCCGATAACAACATCTAAGAAAATTGACAAATTCCCTCCAATGTTGTTTCGAACTACTAACCCATGCATCCACAACAATGGCAACGCACCTTCCTCTATCATGATAGTACATAGATAGAAGAAAAGCGCTTTGGGGCATCACTTCCTTGACGACAAACTGACATATGAGTGTCCGGGAAAGGTGGATTGAGGGTTGGGAGGAGAGCTCCTCTCTTTCTCAGGCAGGCGGCATGTTTCCTCATGCTTACCTCTTTATTATTTAAAACGCACTTATTATTGCAGAAATACTGTATTTAAAGAAAAGGACAAGATTATACACTATCTAGAAAAATATTCGATGTGGCGCAATGTGAAAAGCAACGAGTTACATGAGTATTCTCTACTGCTCGGTGTAGTGAGGGTAATCGGGATAATTTAGCTTGGACCACCCTGCTCAAGCGGGTTCACGTTCCTTAATAGAGGCTCTTTCCCAGCAGGCTATAATATGCCTGTCACCACCTTGTTCTGGGCACCCCTCTACGGCTAAATGCTAGAGGCTTATCAAGCAACACGATACCTAATAATGTATACTAGGAACACTGAAAAAGGAATGTGAAAGGAAATAGCATATGGCTCTACAGTGTACGCATCTGGAGCAAATAAAAAAAGTGACGCCTAGTGCAAATGGATGCGAGGAATGCTTAAAAACAGGAGACACGTGGGTGCATCTTCGCCTCTGTCTTTTGTGCGGACATGTCGGGTGTTGTGATTCCTCAAAAAATAAACACGCGACCAAGCATTTTCACACGACAACGCATCCACTCATAGCTTCGCTTGAGCCGGGAGAGAATTGGGGTTGGTGTTATGTCGATGAGGTGGTTTTCGAATTCGAGGATGAAGAAGAGCAGGAGAAGGATTGAAATCCATGCGAGATGAGGAAGCACGTTTGTGCCCCATCGGAAGAGAACTGCTCCCTCTCCCCTGGGGCTACTTTTTGCACACTATTGTACGAACCATTGAGTCGCAATGATAAATGCGCCCAACGAAAGAGGCACCTCTCTTCTTCGAAGAGCCTCCTCGTTATTTTTGTAATGATCAAAGCGAGCCACTGGCTTCAATACAATTGTGAACATTGAGTTTGCGGTAGAAACCCTGAATATGGGTTTTCACGGTATTGTCTGAGATCACCAGTTCACGCGCAATCTCCGGGTTCGAACGCCCCACGACCAATAGACGCAGGACTCGTTTTTCCTGATCGCTGAACTCTTCCCAGGGAGGCTTCGCTACCCCTGGGAGGATTACCTCTTCGGCTGACCGAGTACCTGGCCCTTCGACAAATGCACGCAGGAGGATTTGCACTTAATCTGCTGAGAATGTTTAACAACCGTTTTCTGGCATAGCCCTTCATGTGCCGAAGTCAATAACCACACGACTATAAGAATTACTGAGAACCGTCGCTTTGTGCCCTGGAGCGCAAAGAATAGGTTATCCTCTCACGCGTTCTCACCTTGCTTCTCACCTTGCGGCCTCAGGTCGAGTAGTATCTGCGTTGGCCTGAGCAGATACTACTCGACCTGAGCCATCCCTCCATATCCCAACAATTCCTGCAACCCACAGGAGCCCCTCCTGTCCGAAGATACCGCAGAGCAAAACTGTGGCGCAAGACCAGAGGGGTGACCATGGGGTCATTTCCCCCTCCTCACTTGCGGAACTGGGTAAACACCATCGTCACCCCATTCTTAGTCAGCGACTGTTTTCCCTGAGAACCAAACAGAGGATCACCGACAGCCCTTCCTGGTCGCCTGAGCCATCTGCCTCAGATACATCTGAGGCAGATGGCTCAGGCACGTTGCTTGAGCATGGATAACTCTCAGAGGGTGATGAATGATACTCCTCCACCAGGAGAGAAATTCCAGTATGAAAGTATGCCAAAGCCACCTCCTCCTGCATACCAGTTGTAGTCGCTGGTATAGACGGTTCCATCTGAATTAATCTTCTCGACGATAGCAACGTGTCCATAGCCTCCGGCCCCCTGTATCCCTGGCTGCAACACAATAATCGCCCCAACCGTTGGACTACTGGAAACGTGCCAGTTATATGCAGCAGCCTGCCCAGACCATTGCCAGGCATCACCGGTCCAGGGAATCCAGACACCAGTAAGCTGATGAAAACGATAAGCGGCCCAGTAAGTACACTGCCCCTGGAAAAAGTGGTTACCCGAACCACCGAGAGTAGGTCCCTGGGTGACACCAGCATAGCTAGGGGTGCTGGGAGTGCTACCGTTCTTGGGCTGGGACCTAGGAGGCTCATACCCATCCTGTGTCACGGCCGTTGCTGTTGCCGCCTGCTGGGCTAACAACATGGAATTACTACTTTTTGAGTCAAAAACACCGCTTATGCTTTTAAATATACTGCCTGGTCCGTTATGTGCATCAACATCGCCAACCGTCGCGGCAGCAAGCAGTGTGCCAGCTATAATAAAGAGTAAGAACGCAGTGACCGTGACATGCAACAACAGGCGTTTTCCCCTTGGTTTTATACCTGTGCTATGTTTTCTTGACCCTTTAATGACCACTGGTACGCGCAATGCCGTCGTATTGCTCCTGGTTATTGGTAAACTACCCGTTTGTGCATCGGTAGAAAGTTGACGTGTTGCCTTGAGGCTGCTTGAGGGATCAGAAAATGCTTTCTTTACCTCAAGAGTCATGATAGGCCCGGTTTGCTGCTGAGACATTTCGGAGGATGCAGATGGTACCTGTGGTTTACCACCTGTTATATTGGGGAAAGGGAGTTGCTGCTCCACAGTAGATGACTGCTGGTTGAGAGAACCTGGCTTGAATGGACTAGAACCAACTGGTTGTTCCGCACTACTATCTGATCTGTGATCCAAAAACGACATACACTATTTCCCTTCAAACCTAAGGTGTCGTGAGGAAAACCGCAGACGGCACCAACACTTCAGTAGAGATCCGCCTCCTTTCTTGCTGTTCTAAAAGCTCAACTGCTTATATAAGGTCTGCCATTCAGCCCTAAGATTTGCATTGCAAACTTTCAAATCCGAAATTACAGCACGTCAGCATATATACTGACCTTATCCGGTCACCTACACATCGGTCAAATTGCATGTGTCTATACAGGACCTAAAGACTATGCCAAAATGTCATATCATAACTCACCTCTGCTCATCTAAGCCAGGAATCCTGTGAGTGTTACACAGAGAGTTCGGGAGTAGACCTGAAAGAAGGGCGTTTTTGTGGCACGCTATTCATTCGCCTGAGCGAAGATGCCTGAGAGGCTCAGACATCGAAACCATTGTGCTCAAAATCGATGTGTTGCGTAAGAGGAAAAATGGGAGAGGGTGCGATCACGATCCATGATTGCAACTTGAGAAGCGACAGAAGATTTACACAAATGGTTTTCTGTAGATCTTCTGTCTCTATTGATGAGGGTGCGCAGGAATATGAGAGGAGAAGTCATCGTTAGGTACAACGAAGACAGCATCCTCAGAAGTATCCACAGGTTTGACACGAAAGACCATGAGTGCAAGCAGAGTTATACGCTGAGGAATTTTTCTGTGCTCGCAAGCAAGTTGCCCATCTGATGCATACATTGGGTCTCGTAGCACATCAGCCCCGCTGGCAGATCAAGGGCACCAGAAGTGACACCAAGGTAGTGTTGGAGCCCAACCACTTGGATCACACCTTCATTCGGATCTTGCCGTTCAAGGGACCTGCGTGGGAGAAACGAAAGCCTCAGCCCTCTCTTCCGGCCCCATTGCTTCCTGGAAGAGCAGGTATGCTTCTTCCAGGGTAGGATGAGCCGGGATGGCCTGGGGATGCGGCTGATGCGCGGCCAAAATACGCATCTCGACGCGGCCACCGCGAGGAATCGCGCTGCTTACGCGATAACGTGCGCGCCAACGCTCGAATTCAGCCTGCGGAATGGTCAGTGTCCAGAGCGACCCAGCGGCGTCAGCGAGCAACGCCTCGGGCGTGCCTGTCCAGTTCAAGCGCCCCTGGTTTAGCAGGGCGAGATGGGTCGCCGTGACCTCGATATCGCTGATAATGTGCGTCGAGAGGATGACGATACGTTCGCCAGAGAGCGAGGGCAGCATTTCACGAAAACGGACACGTTCGGCTGGATCGAGGCCCACCGTTGGTTCGTCGAGCACGAGCAAGCGTGGTTCGTTCAGCAGCGCCTGGGCAATGCCGAGGCGGCGCACCATGCCTCCGGAGAAGGTTTTTAAGCGTCGGTCGGCATCTGCGGAGAGGCCAACCATCTCTAGTACAGCATCGATCCGCTGACGCAACTGCGTCCCACGCAAGCCCTTGAGTTCGCCAAGATAGCGGAGAAACATGCGTGCGCTGATCTGTGGATAGACGCCGAAGTCCTGGGGCACGTAGCCCAGCACACGGCGCACCATCTCGGGATGGCGAAGGATATTCTGACCATTCCACGTAATATGGCCCTCAGTGGGCCGTAGCAGCGTTGCCAGCATCTTGAGCAGTGTGGTCTTGCCTGCACCATTGGGACCCACCAGGCCCAGCACACCGGCCTCCATGCGCAGCGAGAACTCGCGCAAGGCCCAACGATTGCGCTCATAACGCTTGCTCACGGTATCGATAAAGAGCGTTGGCATCATCTTTTTCCTTTCCTTAAACAGCGCGACGGCGCAGCACATGCGTACTGTAGATCGTCAGAACAAGCAACAGCAGGGAAATACCCAGGAAGAACAGGCGGTTCCAGAGAAACAGAGCGGGAATGGGCGAAGGTGGTGTTTCTGCCAGAGAAAGATGCATCACTTGCTGAACAAGATCAGCTGGCGGTGGACTATTCTTCCACAAGACCGGATGTTGACGCAGAAACTCATTGATGGGAGTGCTTGGAGGAGTATCCGCTGGGGCGAGAGAATACGCAGGGAAGAAAACGGCGGCGGTAATATCAAGCAGTTGGGGAATGGAACTGACGAGAAACAGAGGCAAAATCCAGATGGGGAGGATGGCGAGAGAGGCAATGACACGCTGACCGCGTGTGAGTGTCATACAGGCCAACACGAAGGTCGCACCAAAAGTGATTGGGGTCAGCACCAGCCAGACCCAGCCAATGAGATAGGGTTGTGCCCCCAGTGGCGCATAGAAGAGGGGTGAGAAGATCAGGAAAGCGTGCGTACCAGTAGGGAGTTGATCTACCACGAGCGCGGAAAGCAGTCCAGAACCAGCAAGGAGGAGCAGGCTCACCAGTCCAGCCAGGTATTTCCCACAGACGTAAACAGGAGTAGCGACAGGCGTGCTCAGAACGATCCCGTCCAGGCGTTGCACAGAATCACGGTGGATCTGATTTCCGGTGCAGAAAGCCAGGATGAGCGACATGAAGAAACCGGTGTCCCCCAGGTGCGCCCAGGTTGACCAGGGTTCGCTCCGGTTACTGGAAGCGCATAAGGCTCCAATGATGAGCATGACCAATACCATAAGCCACGTGACCCAGTTGAGCCAGGTCAGCTTCAATTCAAGTTTCATGATGGTCCAGAAGTGAGACATACACAATCCTTCCAAGCTTTCTCATACCTCTAAAAAGCGCAGAAGCGCTGCCATTTGGGGGCGCTGAGAAAGAGTACGGTCAGAAGCAGGAGACTGAGTAAAATAGTTACCAGGTGGTATGAGAACGAGAATGGATCCTGTGGGAGAGAAAAGAGCACGTTCGTCACACCTGATCCATGTTGCTCATTCAGGGCAAGTAAGCCCAGAAGCAGCCAGGGCCCACCTCCAATCAGCACTGCCAGACGCACACTGCGCAGGAGTGCAAGAGGGAGCGAGATGGCAGTGAGCAGCAGCAGTGGGGCCAGCCAGGCCAGCAATAAATGCCAGAACGGTGCCCAGTTCGCCAGAGCAAAGCCAAGCGTTGCAGCCAGGCCAAGCAGGCTATCGAACGCCAGAAGAGCCAGGCCCATGCCCATACCTGTTTGCACAAAATTGGCCGGGCAACTTGCCTCAACGGCCCGTAATCCAGCCGACAGTGTGCGTAGCCCATAGGCGAGACTGAGCACGGATGTCAGAGGGAGCAGAAGAATCAGAAGTGTAATGAGATCAGGAACCGTGAGAAACCGGGCCAGGAAGATACCAGCCAGGAGAAACACGATACCAATCATCCAGAACCATTGACCAAGCAAATACACTCGCCAGCGAGCCAGCACAAGAATATGCCAGAGGTGATCGTTGCTCTCATTGCGCATTTCTTGGGTCTGAAAAGCGGCTTCCGTCAGAAGCGTGTGGAGTAATTGCGCCGTCTCGGCTGAGGATGGATGTGGAACCGGTTGAGCTCTATAGCTTCTGGCAACAGCTTGCAGATCGGGGGAGAGCTCATCGCCCTGTACGGGAGTCTGATCAAATGCATGGCTATCCATGGTGCTGTCCTCCTTCTTTGCTCTCCATGTAGCTGGCGTTTTCCTCCAGGTGAGAACGCAACAGACGGAGGGCAGTGAACGTCCGGCTTTTGACGGTACCAGCGGGGATCGAGAGAATGGCCGCAGTTTCCGGGATGCTCAGCTCCTGCCCAAAGCGCAAGCTGAGCACCTCGCGTTGCTCAAGACTCAGATGAGTGAGTGCTTTGTGCAGGGTATGGTGTTGTTCCCAGCGCTCAAACCATTCTGCCGGATCTGGTTCGTGGGCCTGCATGGCAGGCATCTCAGTGCGTAGTTCGACGCGGCGAGCATAGGCACTGGTATGATAGTTGCAGGCCAGATGGTGGGCAATGGTGTAGAGCCAGGGGCGAAAGGGACGCGGATAGCAGTAGCTCTGCGCATCGCGGATCAGCCTGATGAACGTCTCCTGAACCAGATCTTCCGCCAGGTGCATATCTGTCAGAACACGATAGAGATGTGCGAGTAATGGAGCATGATACCGCTGGACAAGCATCTCCAGTGCTCTTGCATCGCCATGCTGCCAGGCGCGAAACAGATCTTCATCGATGAACATGGCAAATCCCATATCCTCTAAAAAATGGTGAAGGCAACAATCTTTGCTCTTCTCTCTCTACTACCGGATAGAAGGAGAAAAGGTTCATCTTGTCTAGAGTCTAGAAGTGGAGGGACTCCCTAAACGGCGAGATGTGAGGCCCAGTGGTTCACCCAGGCTCTCAGCCATCGTCAGAGCGGCTGCAACAAGTTGCGAGAAAAAGATGCGCTGAAAGCTTCCGGTTTCCCGGCAAGGTAAAGTGGCAGTGATTGGTAGTGGACAAGAATGAGGCAACATTCCACCATAGCCCAACGAAGCTATGGCATGAGTGGAATTGAGCCGCTCTGTCCAGACCCGCCGTCATCCTCCTCGTCAACGCAGCCGCTGCCGCAGGCGTCGTTCTGTTGCCACCTTTGAGAACGCTCGTGCGCTGGGTCAACAAGCAGGTCACGCGGTGCAAGAGTTGGGACTCCAACAGCATCTTCAAGTGGCAGTCGCCGATGGAGCGCACTGGATCAAAAAGAAAGCCGCCACGCATTTTCCTCATTCGGAGCAGATTCTGGATTGGCCCACCTGTGGCAAACGGTGCGCAAAGCCGCCTACGCCGTGGAAATGCTGACCCAGCACTCTCAAGAAGAGCAGGCGCGTTCGGTGAGCCAGTTGAATACCTGATTATGAAAAGGGGAGATGGACAAGGATCAGAACCAACTCAAGCAATGGCGAAGGGAACTGGCGGGACAGCCTGCACAGCACCTAGCTCCCTTGCGGCAAGCGATCATGTACCTGCAGAAGCAGCGAGCCTGGATCGGCTCTTATGAGCAGTGGAATGCGCTGGCTGCGCAGCAATGCGGCGGCGGCATTGCGCGTTGAATGGCTCAACCACGATTGGGAGTTTCCTACCCCTCAACGTGTGTTTCCATGAGGTATCCACCCATTTCTCTTGTTCGATTTAGCCCGTTTTGGGTAGAACTTCTGAAACGAGGGCCGATTTTGCCCTTGTTCAATGTTACAATCTTCTTGTAATAAAGAAAAGGAGAAAGATAAACATGAATATACAACCATTCAATATCGCCATCCCTCAATCCACCCTTGACGATTTGCGTGAGCGCTTAGCTCGCACGCGCTGGCCCGACGAGGTCGAAGGTGCTGGCTGGAGTTATGGCACGAATCTTGACTATCTCAAGCGTCTGGTGACCTACTGGCAGCACGAGTACGATTGGCGCAAACAGGAGGCGGCACTCAACAGGTATTCGCAATTTCGCGCAGACATCGATGGCCTGGGCATTCATTTTATCCATGAGCGCGGCAAAGGGCCGAATCCACTGCCGATCATCCTCACTCATGGCTGGCCCGATTCGTTCTATCGCATGCACAAGATCATTCCTATGCTCACCGACCCGGAACGCTTCGGAGGCAACGCGGCTGACTCCTTTGATGTGATCGTTCCCTCCATTCCCGGTTTTGGTTTCTCCGATCCCGTGCGAAAGCCAGGCTGGACGGTGAAACAGACGGCGGAGGTGTGGGGTCGTTTGATGCGAGACGTACTCGGCTACCAGCATTATGCCGCGGCAGGTGGGGATGGTGGCAGTCCTATCTCCCAACTCCTGGCACTCAATAACCCCACATCGGTCATCGGCATCCATCTGACTGACATTGGCTTTCAGGCAACCATGAACCTGGACCCATCGAGCCTGACGCCCATCGAGCAAGGGTACCTGGGGGCGATGCAGCAGAGATTCTTTCAGGAGGGCGGGTATGTCATGATCCAATCAACCAAGCCGCAAACGCTAGCCTATGGCCTCTCCGATTCGCCCGTCGGACTCGCTGCCTGGATCATCGAAAAATTCTATGGTTGGAGCGACATCGATGGCGATCTTGAGCGTACGTATACGAAAGATGAACTGCTTACCAACATCATGATCTATTGGGTGACTCAAACGATCAATCCCTCGATTCGCTCGTACTATGAGGAAAGCCACATGCCATCGCTTCAAGCGGGGCTGCGTATCGAGGTTCCGGTGGCAATGGCTCTCTTCCCCAAAGATACTCCTGCTCCGCGTGCCCTTGCGGAGCGCACCCTGCGTATCGAACGGTGGACCGAGATGCCACGAGGTGGGCATTTCCCTGCACTAGAGGAACCAGAACTGCTGGCGGAAGACCTGCGGGCTTTCTATCGTTCTATGCGGTAGTCAGATCAGGAAGCAATCAACAGATACCTACAGGGAGGGACAAAAGGACTTTGTCCCTCTCTTGCCTGCGAAATGAGAGGGAGTTTTTGAGGTGCAAGACGCTTCTCACTCTCACGGGCGCTTCAAATGAAAGCATATCACCATGAACATAGAAACCAGTCGCATGAATCATCAAATGAGAACGTCGACTCCACAGCCTCAACTGTCGTGGGCCGAAATCACCGCCCGCCGGGTCGTTCGCCATGGGCTTTCCACGCCCTCAAAGGACGTCCGACCTGCGGACATGGTCAGAACCATGTGTGGAGCGCATGCCCAGGTATTGTCCGCAGCCTTTTGGTCCATTGGACTGCGAATCACCTCCATCACACAGCGGGTGGTCAGAGAGGCCCTGTGGACTGAGCGCAGCCTCGTGAAAACGTTCGGGCCGCGCGGCACAGTACACCTCCTGGCCGCCCAAGATCTGCCCATGTGGACCAGTGCGCTCTCCGCACTCCCACCTTCCCACAACGGTCAGACAAAAGAGGTACGGCTGACTTCTGAGCAAACCGATGAGGTGGTTAATGCCATTGCAACCGCACTGTGCGATGCCGAGTTAACCATCGATGAACTGAGTGCAGCAGTCATTGCTGCCACCGGCCCATGGGCTGGCGAACTGGTCGTGCCCGCGTTCAATGGGATGTGGCCTCGATGGCGTATGGCCCTTGCGACAGCAGGAACCCGCGGTGCGCTGTGTTTCGGTCCCAACCGAGGTCCCAAGGTCACCTACACCAACCCCCAACGGTTCCTGCCTGGATTGCGACCTGCCGATGGGTCAACCGCCCTTACCTGGCTCATCAAGTGCTATCTGTATGCCTACGGACCGGCCACTCCTCAGCAATTCGCGCAGTGGCTGAACGCACCACGACGGTGGGCAACGGAACTGTTCGACTCCCTGTCTGGTGAACTTCAACAAGTGGAGGTCAATGGCAGCCTGGCATGGGTGGTAGCCGGAGACACCACGGTTCCATCCATCATGCCCCAAAGTGTGCTGCTTCTCCCCTACTTCGATGCTTATACGGTTGGCAGCCACCCGCGCGAACTGCTTTTTCCCGGGCGAGCCGCCAAACGCGCACTGACCCCAAGTGGTCAAGCCGGAAACTTTCCAGTGCTGCTCATCGACGGTATTGTCGCCGGGGTCTGGCACCAGCGGCGCTCTGGTCGCTGGATCGATATCACCGTGGAGCCGTTCGACCAACTCACCGCCGCGCAACGCCGTGATCTCGACGACCAGGTGGAACGCATCGGAGCATTTCTCGAAGGCAACCCCCGGTTGACTATCGGCACCGTCACAGCAGGTGGACACGCTTGAGTTGACATAATGAGCAAACAAAACACTTCATCAGTAGAATTTGCTACTTACGCTGGCACCGCATCGTAAGAAATGAGGTGTAAAGAAAGAAAGCTCTCACCTGCAATTACTGCCATTAACGCTGTTAATGAAGAAGAGTTGAGCAATAAATTTGCTCTTCATCGTTATTGCCACAAGGCTCAAATAATCCGTGCATTCGGGAGCTCTCAGTGAGAATATATTTCTGCAAATGGCTTAGGGGGAGGTGAGGATCAACCCAGGAAATCCCACGGCGACAAACTGCGAGCCAGACCAGGTCACGCCTAAAAGATTTTGCGAGGTTCCTGAATTCTGGGCTATCCAGGTGCGATCGTCGGATGAGGTAAGGATTGTTCCGACCTCTCCCAAGTTTTCAGACCACCCCACGACGACAAACTGCGAGCCGGACCACGCCACGTTGGTAAGGTCTTGCGAAGTTCCTGAGTTCTGGGCTGTCCAGGTGCGGCCATTGGGTGAGGTGAGGATTGTACCGGACTTTCCCAGGGCGATAAACTGCGAATTTAACCAGGCCACGCTAGTAAGATCTTTTGACGTTCCCGAATTCTGGGCTGTCCAGGTGCGGCCATTGGGTGAGGTGAGAATCGTGCCAGATGCCCCGACGGCGACAAACTGCGAGCTGGACCACGCAACACCCAAAAGATTTTGCCGAAGATCTGAGCTTTGGGTCGTCCAGGTGTGGGCATCGGAGGAGGTGAGAATCATACCGCTGTCTCCTACAACTACAAACTGCGAGCCGGACCATGCGACACCCGAAAGGTTCATCAGAGGGCCCGAGTACTGGGTCGTCCAGGTTAGTCCATCAGGCGAAGTAATAATCGTACTACCCTGCTCATTCCATCCCACAGCGATAAACTGCTCGTCTAACCAGGCTACATCCGAGCCATCATGCGTATCACCCGCTTTCTGGGCTATCCAGGTGTGCCCATCAGATGATGTGAGAATTGAATGAATCCCTACCGCAACAAACTGCGAGCCGGACCACGCTACATCTAGAAGGTAAGCATCAGAGTCAGAAGTCTGGACATGCCACGTTATGCCAGGGTTGGCTTGGGTAGTCGCTGTGGCCTTCTCATTGGCTTGAGTGGTTGCAGTAGCCTGCCTATTGGCTTGGGTACTCATAGTGGCCTCACTATTGACTTGAGTAGTCGCTGTGGCTGCACGCCATAAGCTAAAGCTGCTTCCAGCTATAGAGACGAGGATCAGGAGAAGCAAGGCCCCAACAAGAATGGAGGAGCGTCGCTTGTTGGGGCCCACAGGTGCTGATGGAGGAAATGTAGTTGAGCCCGGAGATGCACTGACAGGCTGCGTAGACATAATCAGGGAGCGAGGAGTTGCGACACCAGCTACCTCAGCAGAGACGCTCGAAGAATGCGCGACCTTCTCCTGTACAGGGACAACAACTGATGCCAGAGGAAAGGATTGAGCAAGCTGCATGTTACCAGAGGATGCGGCTAAGTTGTTGACCGCAGGAGCATACTTCGAAGATGCGTCGAGGGTCGGGGGAGCGGGAAGCATGCTCTCTTTCCGCACTTCCTGCAGGGCTTCCTGCAAAACCTGGGCAAACTCAGTGATCGAGGGGAAGCGTTCCTCCGGCTTTTTCGCCAGGGCACGTTGCAAAACAAGGTCAACGGCTGATGGGAGCAGAGGATTGCGTTCGCGAACGGATGCAGGCTGCTCCTGAAGATGGGCAAACATCACATTCAGGGGAGATCCCTGAAAAGGGGGGCTGCCAGTGAGCAGCTCGTAGGCCATGATCGCAAGAGCATACTGATCGCTGGCAAAGCCTGGCTGATTGGCCCATTGTTCTGGGGCCATATAGAGGGGAGTACCACGTACATGCTGGCTCGCATTCGAGGTTGCGCTTGCTAAGCGCGCAATGCCAAAATCGCAGAGCAGCAGATGAGGGTAGTTGTCGGTTGCCGACTTGCTCTGAATCAAGAAGTTGGCGGGCTTGACATCCAAGTGCATGACCTGATGATCGTGCGCATATTGTAGAGATTGTCCAGCTTGCTGGATGAAATGCGCGATTTGCTTGAGCGTCAATGGTGAGGTTTGTCTCATTTGCGCCCGTTTTCTGAGCCAGGCAGTTAAGGAACCTTCAGGACGATAAGGCATAACCAGATACGCAACGTGAGCATCATCGATGGCTTCCTCGCCGTGGTCATACAATGGCAGGATCGCGGGATGGTCAAGCTGGGCAATAGCTGTCGCTTCCCGCCAGAAGAGGCGTAGGGCATCACTTGCAGCTTCCTGGTCCGACTGGATCATCTCCATTCGAATGAACTTGGCTGCGACTTGCCGCTGGACACGGACATCTTCAATAACGTAGACCTCACCCATACCGCCTCTGCCGATTAATTGGAGAATACGATAGTGACTAAACTGTTTCCCTACAAGTGCCATAAACCCTCCCTGTTTTGCACATGTCCAATTTTCACAAGAAGCATACCAGGTGAGAAACGAGTCTCCCAGGGGCATCTGTACCATTGATCACTCTTTACCCCAACCTCCCCTCTACCTTTCATCTAAGACCCGTCACTCGCTCTCGACCCGAGACAACAGATAGATGGATGAGCGCCTTGCAAGCGTGTCAACTGTTTTTTGGAGCTGTATTTTTTTCGTGATGGTAGTAGCGATCACTGCGACCAAAGCAAGCACAATTAATATGCCCGCTAGAGTGTAGATCTCACCATAGCAGGAAGCTGAGCCATAACCGGCGAAGGTAACCAGGGCAATCAATAGCCCTCCACCATACAGTACCACCAAGAAGAGCCACCTACTCATACCATAGCGTTTCTTATGTTCCGTTGGCCAGAAATTACGTTTATCGTATTTGAGGAGTATGGCAGGTGTGAAAACAAACACAAGCATACCCAGACACGCTATGATATAGAGTATAATTTTGATGTCTTTCCAGGGAACCTCATCTGATGGGATCAGATGCGCATGCACAGGAATGTTTATATGCACGGTCTTATCTTGAAATTCAAACGCTCCAAATGGTTCAGGATAGAAGACATCCCCAGTAATTGTGCCATCCACTATCTGGCGATCCGGTCCAGCAAGAGAACTGGGAAATGTATAACTTAGGTTGAACGTGAGCGCCTGCCGATCCCGTTTGTTTGAGGTAAAGATTGTATCGCCCCAGTTGCTGGGTTTTGGTGGGGCGAGTTGAACGTCTTTCAGGCCAGCCAGATGCAAAATGATTGCCCTACTTCCCCATAGATCATTCACAGTCGTTACATGTGGATCTACTCGTAAGGCAATCGTCTCACCGCGAAACACAGTCGGACTCCATGAAGCTGTATTGGATATTTTATGCCGAAAACAGTCCGCATATAGATTGGCATACAGTATATACATTCCCGCGATGACCATTGTGAGGATTATAATAAGCTGCCTTGTGGGAGTAGTATTTGGATTATCCATTGTTCTCCTGACTGATACGGAGGTGATTACTGGACAGATATGCTCCCATATTCGCTTAATTTCTGATCGATGAGGAGCTTAAAGAGGTCATAGTTTGTGATAGAACCAATGCCCAGCGCAAGCCAGTTATGGCGACCAGCGTACAATTTGAGAAAGCCTTTTTGCTCTATAGCCGATGAAAGCTCATGCCAGGCTTTTCGTTTCTCCTTCTCTCCTCGCTTGTGGATAATCTCATAGTTATTTATACCCATCATTGCTCCCAGGGGCAGTTCAAACCAGACGGTTTCTCCCGCCTGAAGCGTGGCCTGAATACGCGGGAGTTGTACTTGTATGATTTCGCGCGCAAGCTCTGCTTTAAACAGAGAGAGGCCAGTCACGCCATTTCCAAGATTGCTCTCGTCAAGCAAAATTTTCTTTTTATCTCCTCGCCGTCCAATCGTGATGTTATATTTATCTTTCATATGGGCACCATAGCGATAGACAGCAACAGCCCTGAAGCGTAGAGCCATCTCCTCATAGAGGAATACCTCGGTCTGCTTTCTCCCGGCTAGCACCACGCCTTTGCTGCATTGATAGAGATGTTTCCCTTGCAGGGAAAACGCCGCAGCAAGGAGACGAAGCGACGCCAAGGAGACGAGTAAACCTATTGGCATAAAAAGCAGAACATACAAACCTAAAGCGATAGCCCATCCATTCGCGTCAGTTGGAGGTGACGTGATTATAACCGCAGGAATAAGAGCAAGAGGCCCGACTCCCCAAAAGAGCAGCATAAAAAAGCCAAGGAAGAAGGACCCGATTTTTTCTATAGAATATCTGTGAATGATCGAGCCAAGGTTCCATTCACTTACTACGGCCTGTACACCTGATGGAATCGAAACCTTGATGACTCGTAATGATTGCTTCACGATAAACCCTCAAACATCTGTTCCCCCGACTAATTCGGGCAACTGCGACATCTTACCTGGAAGTGTACAAGGGAAACATCGTGTTTTCCAGGACAGTGACCGGACACATTCAGGACAATCTAAACCAATAATCCCATATGCATCTTTTACCTTTTTCGAAACTAACTGGGAGGTCACTATCGCTGCTCCCTAAGCGGGCTGATCAGGGAAAAATCATATATAAGCTACTGGCAGCGCGGGAAGGGCATCTGTATATCGTATCCAGGGCACATACTTTGCGGATACCTGAAAGCGCTGAAATATCTTCGGTATCTCTGAGCATTGATAAATGCTAGGTCATTGCTTACAGTGTGAATACGAGTGATGATGATGTACCGAGCACAGGTCACAGTTACATTTGGGAGGTGAATTGGGATCTGGAAGCCCAGGCTACAAAGGACTGGGATGAAGGAGCAACGAGCCACCTTGAGACATTTCTCTTTTGCAAGCACTTTCTACAGAGGCAAACATTCAGAAGTCCCCTCCTCTCCAATCAGAGCACCACTGCATCCCTAGATTGAATGATGAAGAATTCCGGGTATTGCTTCTCCAATTACAATATGCCAACCACGGCTGGCAAAGTCCCATCAGAGAGCATGGCTCCGCAATCGTTCATTCAATGCGCTCTTAGATATCCTGGCTACCCAGAAGATACCTGTGGTCACAATGGATCAGGCTATCAATGAGATCACGCCACAACTGTGACGCCAGATGCTTGAATGTTTGTGGCGTATGGTAAATATGGGAGGTAGGTCGCCTCTCCCCTTTCCCATATCTCACGGGAGAGGGAGAGGCGATTTACGCTTTTACAATGAGGGGGCTCTATTAAGTTCTTGGCTATCGAACCCCAATAGATAAATCAGGCATCCAAACTGATGCTTTCGCCACCCCATTTTTTACGCTCTTCTATCTGTTCCCAATGAACCTCTTCGCCTGGTTGTAACCAAAGGACAGAAAGTTCACGCCTTTGTGCCGTAGCAGTAAAGAGTTCTACGGCTTGAGGATATTCCCGATAGATATCCGTATCAAGTCCATAGTGAATAGGGCAAACTGCTTTAGCTTTGAGTGCTATCCCTGCCGCAACAGCCTGCTCAGGCGTCAGAGAGGCTGGAATTTCGCTTGAAGCGTAATACGGTCGCTGGAGAAGAATATCCGGACGCGAAACCAATGCCCCATTGATAGGCAAAAAGGCGAGATCAAAAGGGCCATATCTCTGCTGGATTTGCCACCAATATCCATGCCAGAGCGTATCTCCACAATGAATGACACGTTTTCCATCACCCTCAATAATCCAAGAAACCTGATCATCTCCAAATCCGTCAACTGCAGGAACTGCTGTGAGTCGAAATGTAGAGACCTGAATAGGATTTTCTTGCTGGACTGGCAAGCTCGCGAAGCCATCTTGTTCAACCACGTGTGCCTGTGGTTGATGACAAACTACCTGCCCATTTGCTTGCATATATTGACGTATCGTTTCAGGATGATAATGATCACTATGCAGGTGAGTAATCAAAGTATATTGGGCTGTTCCTGGTTCTATTGCATCGGTGAGTTCTTCCGAACTTATTCCTTTACCAGTAAGGTTAGAGTCTCTAGTGAAAGGATCTATCTGAAGCGTTGTCTCGCCTAGTGTCACTGCTAGTCCTGCCCAAAATAATCGTTTGATCCGCATCTTATTTCCTTTTTTCTTTCCTCTATTTTGCTCTTTCCTCTGAGAGAGATTACCGGCTATGGTGATAACGTTTGCCTAGACAGGCCTTTCATCTTTTTAAGAGCTGGAAGCCACTGTGTGCGGTTACCACTTGAATGAAGACGGAATTGGCAACATGGCTTGCGGCCCCAGTAGTCGAGGGCTGCGCAAGCTCCTGAAGCATCTGCCTGCGAGTGATTTTCGCCTGCTCAGGATCGCTATCTAGAGAGTTAGTCCATTCAGGATGCTCAATCTGCACAGCACTATAGAAGATATCGCCGAGAATAATAACGCGTTCCTCGCCCGCTGTTACCAGCAGCGATGCGTGACCAGCCGTATGCCCTGGCGTAGCCAGAACCGTTACTCCGGGTACGATATCCTCTCCCTCTTCTGCAAACTCGATGCGATGCTCCAGTAGATGTAGTGCGTCAGCAACGCTGGCTCTCCTCTCCGGCTGATTGTCGAAGCGGTGCCACTCAGCGCTCCGTATCAAATAGCGTGCATTCGGGAAGATCAGGGCCAGCTCGCCATTGGCCTCACGCACGGCACCGTTCACATGATCCGCGTGCATGTGTGTGATAAAGACTATATCGATGTCAGCAGGATTGAGGCCCGCCTGCTCAAGGTGGGAAAGGAGTTGGCCGCCATAGCACTTGAAACGGCTGCTCTCATAGGTTCTGGGGCCCAGGCCAGTATCAACCAATATCGTCTGCTCAGGAGTCTGGAGCAGATAGGCACCCAAGCTGCCGACAAGTTGGCCATTGTCATCGAGTTCATTTCGATAGACCTGCCAGTCTGTCGCGGTGATTGTTGGGAATACGGCTGCTGTATTGAAGAGAATATATCCATCGGGTAGATACGTTATGCGAACGTTGCCTGGTGTAATCGAACTAGAGATTGCTGCCTTGACCATTGAATCGCGTTCCTTTCCAACAGGGAATAACACCTCTTGCCAATTTCATTTGATCTTCACAAAAAGAAAACCTTTCTTCCAAGGATAAGGTTAGTTATGATATAGTGTCAATATAAAGTTTCTGACGTTTTGTTTCATTTTCGCTGAAGAAAGAAGGCTGGATGGAATTCCGCTATCTTGCAACCTTTCAGACCATCGTGCGCGAGGGCAGCTTTACCAGAGCCGCCGAGGCACTCTCCTATGCCCCGTCCACCATTACGCTGCACATGCAGCACTTGGAGACTGAACTGGGCTTCAAGCTCTTTGTGCGCCAGGGCAAACGAATTCAGCTTTCGACAGCAGGACAGGCTCTCTACGAGCAGATCGATGTTCTGCTCCAGCAGGCACGCACATTGGAACAAACCATGAGAGAGATCGCAGCTGGTGAAACGGGGAGCCTGCGTATCGGGGCAATCGAGCCTGTGGCAAGTTGGTGCCTCATGCCTTTACTGGCTCAATTTTGCCAGGAGTATCCGAACATGCATGTGGCGCTAGAAGTGACGGGCACACGCTTTATCTGTCAGCGTGTAGCAAAGGGCCAGTTAGAAATTGGCCTCTGTTCTCCTCCCCCAGCTGAATTGGGGCTCACCTTTGAGCCACTCTTGTTTGAACCCATCGCGCTACTCATTCCAACCACGCATCCACTGGCGCAGGTACAGCAGGTGACGCCAGCAGACCTTTGCAATCAACGCCTCCTTCTCACTGGTCAGTATTGCGCATACCGGGAAACCATTGAATACTTTTTCACCCAACATGGTCTCACCACACGCCCATACATGGAGATCAGCAGCTTCGATGCGCTCAAGCAAGGGGTGCAGGCTGGCATTGGTATTGCGATCGTACCTGCCAGAGCGGTGACACCTGCCCCAGAGGGAACCGTGCTGCGTTCGCTTTCAGAATTTTCGCTGACGCTGCCTGTGGGCCTGATCCGCTCACCACAGCACTATGTATCCCGACCAATACTGGAAAAACTCATCATGGAGTTGCGTACGCGGGCTGGATAATATTCGGTGGTCAGCTTGTTGTCTGGGTCGTGGTAGTGCGGGTCAGAGCCGGGGCATTCTCGCTCGTTTTTTGTAATTCCTTAACACTGTATGATGGGGAATATATAGGAAGCAGGAGACGCTCCCCTGCTTCCTACGAACACGCCCTTGTATGCTAGCCTTTATACTCAAGAATATAGAGGCCCGCATTGTAATCGGTAACGTAAAGTAATCCCTGCTTGTCCACAAAGACATCACAGGACTGAATAACCTGGGCGCTCTGCGGGCGCGGATCGTACATCTTTTTAGGCGCGGGCGGCACAAAATAGGCCAGTTCTTCGGGCCGGAAGGGATCTTTGACACTGTAGACGCGTATCCCGGCGTTCTGGTAGGTGGCGAAAATCACTTCGGAACTTTGAAAGCTGTCGGGACGGTTCTCATGCAGGTTATGGGGGCCGAAGTGTCCTCCCTTGGCGCAGTAATCCTCCTCGGCGGGATTGGGAAAGGTTGAAATCGTGACCGGATTGGTCGGCTCACGTACATCGACTACCCAGGTATGCTTCACGCCATCCTCGCAGTTGTCTGCAACCCCCTCATCGGCGACAATCACAAGGTTGCGGTCGAGCAGAGGCAGGCTGGTATGTGTGCCACCGCCAAAGGGAGGATTCCAGTTACGGTGTGCCAGCAATTGGGGGGATGTGGGATCGCTGACATCCAGCACAGTCAGGCCGCCATCGCGCCAAGAACCATAGGCTCTATTGCCCGCCACAATCGCGTGATGCAGGGCATAGCGCCAGCCACTCCAGGTCGGAGTTTCCCCGCCAGCCTGCCACATACCGGGAATCCACCATTTGCCCACGACCTGCGGGCTCGTGGGGTCAGCCATGTCAATTACAATGAAGATATGGTCGGTATAGCCCGCCAGGGAAGCGGAGGCATAGGCATAGCGCCCCCCGACATACCAGATACGGTGCAAACCGAAGCCCTTGACTGGCATAAAACCGATCTCGCGTGGGTGCGCAGGGTCCGCGATATTGAAGACACGCAGGCCAGCCGCGAAATCAGCCCTTTGGCCGCCAAACGTCTCAGCAAAAGATTTCGTATAATAATCGGTTTTGTCGATGTGAATGTTCGGTGAATAAATATTGACCGCGTTAATCACCAACAGCAAGTCTTCGGCGGCCTGAAGGTGCAACGACCACGTATTGGGCGGGGTCGCGATGAAATTGACCGGGCGCGGGCGCTTAGGATCCGAAACATCCAACACGGTCACACCATTGCTAAACATATGCCCAATATAAGCATGGCCCTTGTGAACCATGATCTGCACCCCATCCCCTCGATCCCCCTGGTCCGAATAAGCCACAAAATCTATGTTCTTGCGCGCGAATTGCTCAGAAGCCATCGATACAATCACCTTTCCGGTAAGCTATTCATGTGTATGAGCAAAGCCGCCTGGGATGAGAGGGGGCTTCCTCACAGCGATCAGCTTGCATAAACTCAGACATGGCGGCGCGGCTAGCCACAGTTCAGGTGGCGTTCACACATGCTTTTCAGAGTATGCCACGAGAAATAGCGCGGGAGCCGCATAAGATAGTATAGCATTCCCGCAGCTCTACGAGCCAGCCATCCCGAATGCCTCTTTATGTCGCAGACATGTATAGGGAAAAGGGATGTGAGTATCATGCGGGCGCGAATGTCCGCATGATACTCACATCCCTTGACTCATAGTAGGCATGGAGGGACACAGCCTCTCATAGTGAGGCACTGCACATATCCACAATTAATCCACACCCTGAGTCAGATACCCCATGATGACTCGACGCCCCACGCCTGAATGACTGACTCTTCTACACATGTAACAGAGATGAAAGAGTGGCAGCATCTGAAGCGGTCGAACAAGCCTGAGATGCGCAAAGGCAACGTTGTTAGCGCTTTTTCCCCAGACAGCTTTTTCAGCCTGATTGCAAATTCGCTTTGTAAAATGTGTAGAAGAATCAGTCCTAAAGAAAAGGGGCAGGCAGAACAAAACAGATGAGAGAGGAACGTTGAAGCCGTTTCTGGCGGCGTAAGTCACTCCTCGCTCGCCTCCCAGAGGGGTTGAGTGGTGCGATATTCCCGAACAGAACTGATTTTCCCTTCCTTATATTGAACGATGGAGGCACCTTCAAAGCGCCGCTGGCTCTCGAAGATCCATTCAAGGAAACAGAGCGAACCGGTTACCGTAAGCGTAGTGATGTCCCAACGGTGAATCTTCCAGGGGCCATATTCGCTTGCAATTCGCTTTTCCACCTCGCGGATGATCTTGTGAGCGCCACGAAAGGTCTGGCCTTGGGATTCGATGAGTACACAGTCTGGATCGAGAGTGCTCAGAATTTTGGTGAGGTCATATTCCTTCCACCCCTCCACATAGGTGCGAATAAGCTGTTCTGCAAGAAATTGATCCAATTTTCAACCTCCATGTTGTGCTCAAGGGATTCTGTTGAGAAAAGAAATACCTCACTCTGATGGGGTTGGCAAGCGAGTTGCTTGGACGCTGTGATCAGGGACCCGTGAGATAGATCCTCTTATGTTTTGCCCCTGGTGAGAGATACTTGTCCTCATGCATGAGAAGACCTGTGCTAACAGGTCTTCTCATATAATCAATCATCTTGTACTTGTGGCCTGTAATGTCTTCCACTGCCCTCATACTTCCCAGGTGCATCACGATCAGGAGTGCCTGATATACCTCCGAGCCTGATCTGGCGCCCTTCCGTTTCGCCGAAAAAGCGACCACATTCACAGCATTGAGAGCGCCCTCGTCCTTTGCTGCTGCCACTGCCAATAACGCGCGGATGTTCACTTGCAAGATTGAGGCATCCTGGTCTGGAGAAGCTTGCTGTTATGGTCAGTCCTACTGACCATAACAGCAAGCTTCTCCAGAGAGTCACAACCTATTTCTCGTTGGTAATGAACTCACTGGCAAAGCGATAGATCGCCGTCAGGTCAGTCGCGCTGGGGAAGTCCATAATAATCTCGTCGATGCCCAGAACTTCCAGTTGTGCGATGCGCTGACGAATCGTCTCGGGACTACCAACCAGGGAGGTTTCCCTGAGTCCAGCCTTCACGCGCTCTGGCACTAGCGCCCATGCCTCTTCATCGGTATCGGCAATGGAGCAGAACGAGCCAGTGGTGCGATAAATACTAGAATAGTCGCGCCCGACGTTCTCACAGTGCTGCTTGAGCACCGCCAATTTGTGCTCAATAGTCTTCAGATCGCCACTCACATTACAGGCATCGCCATACTGCGCGACCAATTTCAACGTGACCTTCTCGCCACCTCCACCGATCAGGATAGGAATGTGCGGAGTCTGCACCCCTTTGGGCTGGTTAATCGCGCCGCGTACCTGGTAATACTTTCCCTCAAAGGTTGCTTCTTCCTGTGTCCACATCGCCAGGATCACCTGGAGGGCTTCGCGCAGTTGGCGGAGGCGCTCAGGCGCCTCGGGAAAAGGATAGCCATACGCCCTATATTCGTGCTCATACCAACCCGCGCCAATACCAAAGTTCAGGCGACCATGACTCAAGACATCGAGAGTGCTTGCCATCTTCGCCAGCAGAGCCGGATTACGATAGCTATTGCACGTCACAATCTGGCCTACGCGAATACGCTTGGTATCGCGTGCCAGGGCTGCTAACGACATCCAACACTCAAAGGTCACTTCCTGAGAAGGTTGTGGGATCGTATGAAAATGATCAACCAGCCAGGCCGCCTCGTACCCTGTTTCGTCGGCGGCTTTCGCTACGTTGGTCATGGCTTCATAGGCTTCTATCGGATCTTTGATATCGACCAGGTTCATCGTCCAGCCATTGGGAAGAGAGATACTGTACTTCAACGTGAGGCCTTTCTTACTACGCACAAAAGATAGACGCTTAATTATATACCATGAGAGAATGATGCAAATTTTGGAATTCAACGGGTCTGGCGCCGATTTCTTGCTACTCGCTTGCTTCCAGCAAGGTGATCATTACCCATGAGAGACATTCCTTTCAACCTACAAAACATATAGCACACGCTGACGCAACAAAGGGAACGAGGCACGACCATAGCCCATGCATTTTCATGTTTGAGCTTGTAGACGTTGCTCTCGACGACCCATTGCGGGTTGGTCACGTCAAGCACACTTTGACCAAGCCAAATGTAAAGCATTGCAGGCCGTGTTGCACCAGAGTTCACAGACCTTTGGCAAAATGACGAGCTAGTGGAGTCTGGAGTTGTCAGACGGTCCATTACGAGGGCAACAGTGGCGTGCGCATCATCCTATGCTGGTTACCTACGAAGCGTCCCTGGCTAAACCAAATAGAGCCAAAGTGGGTCCACGGCAAGCGCAATATTCTCGAACCTGCTCTCCTTTTGAGCGCTCAGGAACTCAGGCAACGCGTGTGGCTACTTTGGCTGTGAACAGGCCGAACTTCTCACTCAAAAATCTCTTGAATTCGCCCCCAGTGAGATTGCTACGACAATTTCTGTGATGGTACGTGAAATGTAAGATCGTCAGGTGGACCTGTGGCAGATACCATCACTGCCAGAGGCTAACGTCACGGAAGATGAGAGACGCCTTCGTAGACAGAGACTGTGCTTCCACCAACTTCGATGAGAAGAGATGCTCCCTGTTGCCTCTGCACATGCAGAAAGCTTTGACGCCCCATTCTCGTACCTTGTTCAACAACCAGCATGGCTTCACCTTGGAAAGGCAGGAGTTCATGTTTGACAAGGTAAGCACCAAGTGGCCCTGTCGCGCTCCCCGTGGCAGCATCTTCGACTATACTGGATTGGTATGGTTTGAGCATGCGTGCAAAAACGGACATACCCCCTTGCTCATCAGCCTGGCTCTCCAGCGCAAAAATATATAATTTGAGAGGCGATATGCCTTGAAAACATGCATATAACTTTGCTCAATCTATCTCAACGTGATCCACCAATGACCGGCTCTGCACAGGCACATAGATAAAAGGGTTACCCGTTGAAATAGTTTGAATCGGGGCTTGTTCCAGAAGATCAGTGGCGCGTAATCCCAATGCCTCTGCAATAGCTTCACGATTCTCAAAAGTTGCGTGAAAGGTCAGAGAAGGAAGCGTTGTCCAGAGAAATCGAGAGGGGATAAGTCTCCTGAGAGCCGAACAGCTACGGGACCAATCTCCTCTTCCAGGACAATATGCTGAGTGCCTGCTGGAAACAACTGATAAGTGACAGGCACAAATGCTGTGCCAATCGTTGGGTAGCCAGCAAAAGGGATTTCGCCAGAAGGTCCCGAAACCAGGTAGCGTCTTGCTACATAAGCTTGTTAAAGCTCATGCAGCAAGATGAAGACATGATAACTACCAGGCATACGCCTCTGGAGCAGCACCTCCAGGACCTGGGAAGATGCTATCAAGCTGCTTCAAACTCTCAGCCGTCAGCGAGACCTCTAGCACACGTAATGTGCTATCAAGTTGTGCAATCGTCCTTGGGCCAATGATAGGAGCGGTCACCACCGGATTTGTCAGCAACCATGCCAGCGCGACGTTCGCAGGTTCCTCTCCCAATTCGGCACAGAAATGCTCATACGCCTCCAGTTTGGCCCGATGTTTCTCGATAACCTTCTGCAATTGAGGCTGGGCGCGACGTCCCTGCTCCGTTTTGCGTAAGACACCGCCGAGCAAGCCACCACCCAAAGGGCTCCAAGGGATGAGGCCTAACCCGTACGCCTCACAAGCGGGGAGAACTTCAAGCTCAATACTACGAGCGTTCAGATTGTAGAGGCTCTGCTCGGAGACCAAACCGAGGAAATTGCGGCGCTGTGCAATCTCGTTGGCCCTGGTGATGTGCCAGCCCGCAAAATTGCTACTGCCTATATAGAGCACCTTGCCCTCGCGCACCAATTGCTCCATCGCCTGCCAGATCTCTTCCCACGGAGATTCGCGGGCGACATGGTGCATTTGATAAATATCGATATGATCTGTTTGCAGGCGGCGCAGACTGGCTTCACAGGCTTTGCGAATATTCAAAGCCGACAGGCGCGAATGATTCGGCCAGTCGCTTCCCATATTCCCATAGACTTTCGTTGCCAATACCACCTTATCACGACGTCCACCACCCTGAGCGAACCAGCGTCCAATAATCTCTTCGGTGTGCCCTCTGTGGTCAGGGCCGCCATAGACATTGGCGGTATCAAAGAAATTGATGCCATGTTCCAGAGCACGGTCCATAATGGCAAAGCTATCGGCCTCGCTCGTTTGTGGCCCAAAGTTCATGGTGCCCAGGCACAAACGACTGACTTCCAGCCCAGTGCGCCCCAAATGAGTATACTTCATCAGAAACACTACCTTCTAGGAAATAAATAATAAGCATCGACCCCACCCTACACGAAATGCTATAACAGCAAGAAAGAGTAACCGTATTCCCACTAGGAAAATCGTTACAAACGCATAGGACAGATGAACAAAAGGGAAGAGAGATTGGGAAGAGGCCATGAGCTTTGCAGACGTCGTTGTTTCAATGGGGAGGTGGTATACACCTCCCATTTCCATCGTATTGAGAGGGCATCGGAAATGGAAACCAGTTCAGAAAGAATAATGAAGAAGGTGAAAAAACCATGAGCATTCCTTGACAAGTCAACCCGAAAAAGCTTATTATATCCATATCGGATATATCCGATATGGATATATGGAATGTTCCCCTTCAGAGAGCGGTCTCATGGGGTTAAAAGGAGTGCGGGGAAGAGCCATTTGGGCTGCTGTTGTTGATCTGGGCGGGGTCCTGGAAACCACGGTGGACAAGGAAAGGAAAACCGTTATGATGAATGATGCTGTTTCTCTTCAAACGCTCGAAGAAATGAAGCGATACTATCAAGCCTGTGGCAGCAAATACGATGAAATCATCAACTGCCAGGGGCGCTACGATCAAGGGCCAGAGCTCAATGCTCGCTGGTTCGCTGAATGGGATGAAGTGGTTGCCCAGCTCCATGCCTTTCATCTCGCTGGAGACGTACTCGAACTGGCTGCAGGAACGGGAATCTGGACACAGCAGTTGCTGCGTAGCGCCTCGACCATTACCTCTGTCGATGCTTCTGCCGAAATGCTGACAGTCAATCAGGCCAAAGTCGCCAGTCCTCGCGTGACCTATGTGCTGGCTGATCTCTTCAGCTGGCAGCCTGAGCGCGTCTACGATGCGCTCTTTTTCGGCTTCTGGCTTTCCCATGTCCCGCGTGAACAGCTTGATACCTTTTTGCATTCCTGCTGGACCTGGCTGCGTCCTGGTGGCAAGATCTTCTTTGTGGATGATGCGGTCGGCCCCACTTTAGCCCCCGATACGCTCAGCAGATCAGGTCAGATTGAGACACGCATCTTACATGATGGGCGCAGCTTCGAGATTGTGAAAAACTACTATGAGGCTGGGGTTCTGGTGGCGGCCTGTGTCCGTGCTGGATTTGACATCGTGATACGCCAGACAGCCACGTGTTTGCAGTATGGCTTTGGAACCCGTCCCCACGCAGAGGAGAGCAACGAACAGCTTTCACGCAGATGAGATGCTCGGGAAAGATGCAGGATTTCTTTGGTTGGGCTCCTGCGGTGCTCCTTTCCCCTACACCTTCATTCAAAGGAACGGCAATTCATCCTCTTGAGGCATCACAGAGGCCTTCTCGCTCGCATTTCTGTAACAGGATGGGAAAGAAAGAAATCATGGGCGAGTAGTAAGAAACCACTATGTTGTTGTCCCGTTTTGAAGGATCATCAGCAACTTTCGTGCACCATCTACAACCTAGATTCGTAAATAACAAGAAGCAATACAATCGTCTAGAAAAGCTTCTCAGGTGATAATCTTGTCCCACATTCCCTTTTCATTTCCTGGCTTTCAAATTCAGCAGGTCACATCAATCAAGGGTCAGCTTCTTATCACGGCAACAGCGACCAATGACATAGCAGTTGGCCCTCATGTAGCCAGAGCAGCAGTGGTATCCATAGCTGGTATCAATGTTCTCCTCATGATTTGCCAAGCAGTGGCCAAGAAGTCCAACTCAACCTGCACGTCAGAAGATTCCGCGGCAGAAACCATGCGATTGATAGTCCTGCTCAAACTCTTTGCCATTGCAGTCAATGCCCAGGAGGGATCTCGATTGTTGGTTCATCTCGCCATTCCTATCAGTGACGATACGTTGTTACGCATTGTGAAACAAAATCCCGTTCCTATCATTGCCACTCCGAGAGGCAACTTTGAACTCTTACGGCAACGTTTCCTCAACGCGTCCTAAAAATGTGCGAAAGTTGCGGATGATCCTCCAAGCTGAGACAAGTAAAGTTTGAGCTGTATTCTATGCCAAATCGCGTCATTTGTTCGTTGCTAGCTCGAGAAAATGGTATGTTCTCTCATCAAGGAAATCTTTCCAACGCGGTAAGATATGGTACAATTACGCTCAGCGATTAGAACAGGGTGATCAGTCTTCGTCTTACCTGATCACATCGCCCGTTTTTTTGATCGAGAACATTGTCCAGGAGGCTTCATGGAGATCCGTCCTTCTCTTCCAATCACGGTCCACCCTGATTGCGTAGAGTTTGTCAGGGTCATTGAAGAGTTGCTACTGCTGAGGCAACATGAGATTGGACAGCAGCATCAAACGCTGCCTTTTGTTGCACGGGAGGACGACTGGGGGCCACGCAAATGGCATCGCACAGAGTTCGAAGATATGGTCTACAGCAGTTATAAACGCATGCGGCAAGGCCATATTACCCGCCCACCTCGGCGAGAGGTGGTGATGGAAATCGCGGACTATTTCCAATGCACCCGGATGGAACGAAATCGTTTGCTTCTCGCTGCTCATACGTTTCCAGTCGAATCCTATCTCACAGGAGCAGAATTGGAGCATGTCTTGCGCGTGGCGACTGAGGTTGCAAGCGTCTTACCAATGCCCACAATGATTATCAATCGAGACTGGCGGATTCATTACCTCAGCGAATCACTCCTTCGTCTTTATGATATCTCTCCCAAACAATTGGCTGAATTTCCTGCCTCTTCAATCAACATGCTCCAGTTGCTGTTCGATCCTACACTTCCGCTTTATCCTAATCTGATGATTAACCATGCATCCTGGGAGCAGATGGCCTTGTGGACTATCCACGGTTTCAAAATGGCAAATCTTCTGAGCACCTATGAACCCTGGTATCGGCAAGTGGTCATGCAGTTTATGCAGCTCCCTGAATTTTCCCGATACTGGCAACAAGTTCATCTGGAAAAGTACATTGAAGCGGTACCAACCTCATCAGCAGATGTTAGGCTGGAAACCTCTGTCCCTTGCCTGCAAGACCCTTCATGCTCGCTATCCTTGCGCCCGCTCGTCATTTCTACGGGCTATTTCCACTATACCTTTCCTCAGATTATTGGCTTTCTTCCCATCTCGAAAGAGGATCAGGCCATTTTCGAAAAGATCGGGCTCCCCTATCCTTCATCGTTGTCTGCAGGACAATTTGTCCCTTGAGTGCCTTGTACAATGAGGACAGTTGTTCCCCTGAGACAGCAAAGCTCTTTTCAGTGGAACTGGCTAGATACGTCTGGCTCATCCTGGATGGCACATAGACGTTCTCACACTCACCAGGAACGCAACGCATTGGCGTTTTCCTGCAATGGTTTCACGAGTTCTTCTCGAAAGGAGATGGAACATGAACATCTTATATACGGTCCTTTTTCTCGTCTTTGTCTTCACCACTTTTTTCAATAACGGCATCCAGGCGTATATCCACCTGGAAGCCTATCCCCTTTTTGCGTTTGTTGGAGCCACAGAATTCCCGGCCTACCTGAAAGAATATGAGCGACGCTTACCACTACCACTGCTCTTGCCATACTTTGCAACTGTGTTAAGCAACCTTCTCCTCCTCATTTTTCGACCAGCTCAGCTCTCTCTCGTTTGGCTCATTGTTGCTCTTGTTCTCAATATAGCTGTAACTGTGGTAACTCTGGTGCTGGCAACGCCCGTCTACAATCGCCACAAACAAGCGGGCAAGATAACCTTGGATGGGATGCGCGAACTTTTGCGCATTAATTTCCTCCGTCTGGCTCTCTCCACATTGAGCAGTGTCATCGTCATTTATCTTCTTTGTAGCGTATTCACAATCTAACCGTTATCCGCCACACGCATTCCTTCGTATCTCCCTTCCGGCTGCATGACAGGCTCCTCCAAAGTATCGAGACTGCGAGACACAAGATCCCGAACGTTTGAGGCCTTTCATGCAGGAAAAGGGCCAAATTGTCTCGAACTATTCGGATGCGTTTTTATTCCATTTTACGGAGACCTTCGCATGGTCGAACAATGGGTTCCATTGTCTGAACCCATACCGAGTTCCCAAACGTCCGAGCAGAAACAAGGGCTCTCACTCTTGAAAGAGGTTGCGTTTTCCTCTCACATCCCCTCATGTGGTGAGAGGTAAGGCAAACCAGAACGTCGATCCCTCCCCAGGGGCGCTCTCCACGCCAACCTCACCCTGGTGTTGAGCAATCAGCTTCTGGCAGATATAGAGGCCCAGACCCAGCCCTTTCCCCGAACCGTTCTGCACCGGCACCCCCTTGACCTGATGGAAGCACTGCCAGACCTCCTTCTGCGCCTCTTTCGAGAGTCCTGGTCCCCGGTCTCGCACCCAGACACGAGCCAGGTTCTCCTGGAGCATCAGCCCGATCTGGACAGGCTGATCGACGGGTGCGTAGCGTAGGGCATTGGTCACATAATTCATGACCACCTGGCTGATGCGTGTCTGATCAGCCAGCACGTTGGCAACAACATGCGCTGGTAACTCCAACATGAGGGAGCGTTCCGGAGCCACCACGCGCAGACCCTCGACTGTTTCTCGCACCAGGGAAACCAGATCACAACGCTCCAGTTCGAGCGTCAAGGTCTTCGCCGTAATGCGAGAGACATCGAGCAGGTCATTGATTAAATGCGTCTGCACATCAACCTGGCGGGCGGAGGTTGCCAAACGCTCGGAGAGGTCAGTGAGGAAGGTCTCGATCTCTGGAGCCAACGGATCAGTTGATCGCAACAAACGGTTCGCGCGTCGCTTGAGCAATTGGATGGTCCCTTTGAGCGCGGCCAAGGGTGTTTTCAGTTCATGACTGGTCATGCCCAGCATGAGATCTTTTTGTCGCTCGATTTCTTTGTGGGCCGTCAGATCGACAATGAACGCAATAGCCAGAGGCGAGGTCCCTGTCCGGCGAAAGATCGTCCCTCCAACCAGCACCGGCACCCGTGTACCGTCTTTCCTCAGATACTCTTTTTCAAACGGCTGGAAGCTCCCTGTCGCCAGTTCTTCCTCCATGGCCTGCGCTTCTCGCTCCTGGTATTCCGGTGGGGTCATCGTGGTCCACTGCACCTGCCCTGCCACCAAGTCGTCACTCGTGTAGCCAACCAGGCGAAGAAAGGCGTCGTTCGCCTCGTAAATGCGCCCATCCAAGCAAGTAATAGCGATCCCTATGATATTGGACTCCACCAATCGACGAAACCGCCACTCGCTCTCGCGTAAAGCTTCCTCTGCCTGCTTTAGCTTTGTCGTCTCGATGATGGCTCCAAGCATGTGCGTCGGATGCCCTTGCGAGTCAGAGATACAGTGTCCTTGCTCTGCAAGCCAATGGATGCTGCCGTCAGGCCAGAGAATGCGGTACTCGATCCGATAATCCATCGGTTCAGTGATCACATGTGCCAGGAACCGCTCGACTGGTTCACGGTCCTCTGGATGCACCGTCGCCAGGAAGCGTGTATAGGTGGAAGGGGTTGTTGGCGACCATCCCAAAAGGGCTTTGCCCTGAGCCGTCAAATGAATCTGATCGGTAATCAGATTCCAATCCCACGCGCCTATGCCAGATGCTTTGAGAGCCAGCCGCACCTTCGCTTCACTCATCTGCCCGCCCTGCTCCTGTTTCGTGATATCCCTCCCACAAGCAATGACCTCATGGATGGTTCCATCACGCAGGCGCACGGGAAAGACATGGAGATGAATCAAGTGGTAGGCGTGATCGGCTTGGCGAAGATGGCATACCATGTTCCGGCTTCCCTCCTTAGCGGCTGCCTGACGGATCAGATGTTCTATCTGTGGCCGATCCGCCGGGTGCAAAGCATCGAGCCACCCTTTGCCCTGAGACTGACTCGTCTGCTGACCGGTAAAAATGCGCCAACTGGAAGTGGCATCATGCATCGAGCCATCAGGAGTCAGAAGCCAGAAGAGATCGGCACTCTCGTGGACGAGCGCAAAAAAACGATCAGCAAATGTCTCGTGCTCCTGAGGAGATCCCGCATGCTCTTCCTGATGCGGATTGTCCTGCGACTGAGCCATGGAATGGCGCTCCCTCCTACGTTTGTGACCAGGGGAACAGCTGTCACACCTACTGCAGCTTTCCTGCGCTGAGAAGAGCACAGGTCACGGCGCGGTGTTGGCTGGTCACGCTCGTTCATGCTGAGCAATTCAAAATGAGTGGGGTATTCTACATGCTCTCTCATTGTAAAATGGATGACCAAAGTCAAGAGTGCGCTTCCTTGTCTCGAAAAGTTGCATCAACTAGATGTTAACAGATCCCCACAGTTCCTACCGGGGAATTTCCCAGAGCCGTCACTAACACCAGTTCCTGCTTCAGCAGAGCGTGCCTTCCCTGGTTCCTATTCAGGTTTGGTCTTCCCGCTCCTCCACAGGCAATGGCCACGTGTTCCTCGGCCAATCATCGCAGCCCTTGCACCAGGATGGCTTTCGCTGTCAAATTGCTTTACCATGTATCAGCTACAGAGAGTGGTATCACACTCATATGTGACACACGCATTTCTTCGAACCTCCCTTCCGGCTGCATGAGAGGCTCCTCGAAACATCTAGACAGTGAGACAGAAGATCCCGAACGTTCGAGACTTTTCCTGCAGGAAAAGGGCCAAAAAAGTCTCTAATTATTGGGATGCGTTATCATTCCATTCTTGCCCGATATCTTGTACACTAAAAAGTATCCAGGCGAGCAGCCACTGCAGCAAATGATACTTACATGCGAGAGATGAACGCTGTCATGAGAGGGGACGATGGTGAAGTGTGTGAGGAAGTCTCACGCACGAGAGAGAAGTACCACTGCGAGGAGAAGAGATGATCCAACAAGCACAGAGGACATTGTATGTCTGTGAAGGAGGAGTCGCTCCACCTCCACAAGGAATGTCCTCTGCTGGGAGGTTTTCACCAGATACGCCTCCCACAGAATCAAAGGGTGCTCCATCATCCCAAGAAAGGTCTACGCCACATGCCCAAAAGCATCGCGTGGGAGCAACGGGCCGTCCCATGTCCAGGAAGGAGGTCGAGAAGACATCAGAGCGAGAGGATAAAAAAGGACACAAGCACCAGTGGAAAGCAAACCCGACTCAAGCCTAACAGGAGTGTCTCGCATAGGATGGTGCTTTTAAGGGGTGGCGCAAAAAATAGGAAGAGCAGATATCTTTAAAGATATCTGCCTTCATGTGTTGCTTCATTTAGTGGCGATGACGCTAGCGGATCCAGCCGCTGCTATAACACCAGCCGCGTTTAGAATCCCAGCGATGATGATGATCATGATCCCAACCATGCTTATGACCATAAGACCAATCATGCTGATAATCATAATGGCGACCATGGTTCTGATTCTGGCTATATCCCTGGGCGCCCACGACCTGTTCCAGTTCGTGTTCGGTGAGCTCAAAAATTTCTAATTGCTCTCTAGGAGAAGATATATGAGATTTCATAGCTTTGTTCCTTTCTTCATTCACAAAATGCGTATTTTAAAATTGCTACAGTCTTTCGAATATCTTTTTTTAGATGCCAATTGGTGCCAATCGGGCGGATAATAGCATGTATCATGCTTCTTTTCTTATTTTACTCATAAAACTAAATAATAATCATCTATATTCTACTATTGAGCGCACTACTGTAGAACATTGTGGTGTTAAGCTCGAATTACGCCTTCATCCAGCAGCAGCCGCAGGGAGGAGCGATATGGAGAGAGGTGAGCTAGATAGGAGCAAGGTAGCTCTGCCAGGAATGTTTGGGAAAGGGAGCGATAAGGCATCAAATACCGAGCATATTTGGCATGGATGCCTTGCTCATGCCAGCTAGGCAGGAAGAAACGACGATAGAAACTCAGTGATCTATATCATAGATATACTTCTATCTTTGAGCTATCATAACTCCACACATTCACCTGGAGAACGATTTTTATGCACTGGGTCCCGTATGAGAAAATGGCCGAATCGACCAATCAGTGGCATCTGGATGAGGCGCACCATCACATCCTAGAAAAGACGCGTTGGGTCGTGATGGAAAAAATCCATGGAGCTCATTTCTGTATAGTGACAAATGGTTCAATCATTGCCGGGGCCAGCAGAAAACACCTCCTGGCATCGGGAGAGAACTTCTTTGAATATCAGCGGGTTCTTAAGCGTCTGGAGCCTCAGATCTCCCAACTTTTTTCCCTGGCTCGCCATCTCTATCCCCAACTGACCTCGCTCTCGATCTATGGCGAGCTTTTTGGGGGAGCGTATCCCCATCCTGAAATTTCTCCCGTACCTGGACTTCAGCCTATCCAAACCGGGATTTACTATACGCCTGATATCGAATTTTGCGCCTTCGATCTCGCTATCTCAGATCTGCAACAGTCTTCTTATCTTGATTATGATCAAGCTCGCATGCTTCTACAGAGTGCCGGCGTACTTTCCGTATCTCCACTCTTGATTGGGAGCTATCAAGAAGCACTACACTACCCCATCGAGTTCTCCTCCACAATTCCAGCGCTCTTTGGCCTGCCGCCTTTGCAGCAAGAGAACCAAGCTGAGGGTGTGGTTATTAAACCAGTCAAAGCACTTGTTTTTTCTACTTCTAAAGGGCCACTCCGACCCATTTTCAAAAGAAAGATCGCGGCGTTTGCGGAAGACAAGCGCTTCCATCAAGCACAAAAGTGGACACTTCCTCCATTTACTCCCGGTCCTGACAAATTGGATCAGCTCAAGTGGGAGGCATCGTATCAGGTGACCGAAAACCGCCTGCTGAGTGCAATCTCGAAAATTGGCTATCGAGGTCCCCACGAGCCCAGTCGGAGTCGCCAACTCTTTCATTTGCTGGTCGCAGATGTTCTGGAACAGCTTGCTCTTCACCAGCCAAACCTTCTCGCTGACCTGGCAAAAGCGGAACAACAAGAGCTTCTGACATCTATCCAGAAAGAGGTCAGAGAACTCGTCAAGCAGTTCTTCCAGAAAGAAACTCGGCGTGTCTAGTAACAGAGAACGAAACATGTGTCATTCTTTTATCAAATCGCGCCTGCTTCTTTCAAAGGGACAACTAGGCAAAGCACAACAGTTTCCAGAACGCGCTCAAGCACTGAAAAGCAAAATGCTGGGAAATTGATGGAGCGAGATAAACACCTGCCTCGCCAAAGATGGAGCATACATCGCAATTATCCGAACCTCCACACCTGTTCTACAGGTGTGGAGGTTCGGCAGCAGTATCAGCCCCGCTGACGTGGCAGTGAGTCATACAAAACGCATGCTTGCCAAAAGAAGAGACCATTGAGAAACGGGGACACGAAATAAAACGTTCTTCCGCGTGAGCTTTGTTATGAGCAAGTCTGAGTCAGCCCCTGATTCTCAATGGCCTCTCGCGCCTAGCCTGCTGATTATTTCCACTGCTCAAGTGCCTGGCGCAATGTGGTCCGGGCGCGATGCAGGCGACTCTTGACGGTCATCACCGTTACACCGAGCCGTGCTGCGACCTCCGATGCGGGGATCTCTTGGAGGTCGCGCAGAACAAACACTTGCCGATGTAGCGGGGACAGAGCCGCGATAGCCGAGGCTAGGTCATGACGCAGTGCAATCTGGCGTTCGGGGTCCTCGTTGGATGGGACAAGCTGTAGAATGGCGCTGGTGGAGTCTGTTCGCCGGGACAGTTTGAGCAACCGAAAGCACTGATGGCGCACTACCTTGAACAACCAGGACCCAAATGCCGACGCGACACGCAAGGTGCCAATCCGTTGAGCAGCGATCCAGAGGGTTTCTTGCACAGCATCTTCTACATCTTCGGATGTCGCACAGAATTTCCGTGCAAAGCGGGTCACAGATGGATAATAACAAAGCAGCAGTTGTTCGATCGCCTCGGGATCCCCACTGGTTGCAGCATTGATCAGTTGCGAGTCAGGCGATGGGTTCATTGTGCGTGCTGCTTCGACTTGAGCTTTCGCCCAACCAGGGCGCAGGCAGGACACCATCCGATGAAACCGGTAGCTGCAACGAAGAGGGCTGAGGCAAGCAACGCCAGGGCAAGCCACCCGGAAACCGTGCCATGCGCAGGCTGGAGGAACACAAACAGGGCACTTGCCGTCAGGCCAATGCCCAGCACGACACGCAGGATACGCTCAAACAAAGGGACGTTTTTTACATAGAACATAGTGGTTCTCCTTGCTTCTTGAGAAACGATTAACGGTTCCTCATACTAAGAGACTCCAACTGACCAAAAGGATTCGGTGGTCTCTGAAGCAACCCGTTTCTCGCCGATCATTCCCATCGTACTGCCAGATCAGCGAGCCTACAGGAGAACCATATCCTGGCCATCTGGACCTGAGCCCCAGAGGAGAAAACGCCTTTCGCTTCCCTTCTAACTGATGTGCTTGCAGCTTAGCGAGACATGCGACGTTTTCACCGAACATGTGTCATCTCTCGCGTGTGGAAAAACGAGGCACCTGCAGCGCAGCGCCTCTGTATTCTTTCTCAAGATCGCATATGTGTGTAGAAGTAACAGTGCTCAAGCAAGGGGATTCTTTCACCCAGGTAACTTGCTGACTCCCATTACTGAGAGGCAGTAGCGGCTTTCCTGTCCAGAAACGTTTCATGCACTCAGCGATGCATCAGTTCCCGTCTGCCAGATTAGGTGCCTCAAGTACTGTTAATAAAAAATACAACTATACTCATCAATATAGATAAATTTTTCTCTATTTGCTGAAAAAAGCGGTCAGGGCACTAAAGGGTTAGTGCTAACACTTTGTAGTCCTCAAACTCAAATAAGCTTGACATTGTACATATATCTATGTTAATTTAGTCGAAGTTCGATCTTAATTCATTGGCTCTTAAAGCATCAAACATCCGAATTATATCAGCCCTTTTTCCTAGCACAATTCCACCTGAAAAGCGCAAAAAATCTCTGCGCAGGCGAATTGCAACCATGGCATATTTGGTCGAAAATAAATGTATCGCTACATTTATAATATAAAAAAATTAGAGTAGTTTCACCTCTTCTTACCAGCATCATTTATGCTGGCGTTGCCCTCTGCACGCCTACACTTTTTTTGATTCTCGCAACTTATCTACTCTTACCGCCCAATGCCCATGTGTAGGATCGCATGCTCTTTTCTTTGCGAGGGGGGCAGGGAAAAGGGCTGATACAGAAGAATATACACAACTATATCATTGCTTGCTGTGAATAAGGCATGTTTATTTTCAACCTATCCACAGATGGAGGTTCACTATATTCTATGAGCTACGAGCGAAAGCACGCACCAGCATCTCTCTCATCACCGTTGTCTCAATCCAACGGATCTGTCGCGACATTTACTGCGCCTGAAATGACTCCTAGACCAGACTCCCATGCTCATCAGGTATTCCCCCAACGCTACATTGCGTACTATACGCGTGGAATGGGTCTTTTTTTCGTGATCCATCTGGCATATCTACTCTTTTTGCAAACTCGATCCGATGTGCTCGAAAACGCCGTTCTGCGTGACATTACCGATATTCTTGTCCTCATAGGAGCTATTGGTTGTACAGGAGTATGTGGCATTGCTCTCTGGAAATTGCGAAGTATCTCGCTTAGCGATGTTGACATTCTTGCGAAGCGTGCCTGGATCGCGATTTTTTGTCTTGGGGCTTCCTCTGCTACCTATGCCATAGGCCAGGTCATCTGGACATGGTATGAGGCGACCACGCCACTTTCTGCATTCCCTTTCCCGGCTGCGTACGATCCCTTCTATCTGGCAGTCTATCCCTTTAGTTGGATCGGCGTCGCGCTTCTCCTGCCGCGTGGAGGTACCGGGGTTGGGCGTCTGCGCCTGGTGTTGGATGCCACAACTGCTGTGGTCTCGGTACTTGCGATTTCCTGGTATTTCTTGCTTGGTCCTACCATTGCCAATTTGACGGGTGAGCCGCTAGCGAAAATAGTGGCTCTGGCCTATCCCCTAGGCGATCTTTCACTCTGTATCGCGGCCGCAATCTTGCTCTTTGGCACCTCTGGGTCGACGTCATTCAATTCAACACTGGCGATTCTCTCGGCTGGTGTGTCATTGCTGGCAGTGACAGATTCGTTCTATGCCTATTTCTTGCTCCAGGGAACCTACCATACAGGCTTTCTTCAAGACGTGGGCTGGCCTCTGAGCTGGCTATTGATTGGTTGGGCTGTGCTTACCTATCTAAATAACCTGGCTCGTGGAGCGAATTCATCTCAGCTCATGAACGAGGAACCATCCTCTACCCGCTTGAGTCGTACTGGTGCGGTGTTGCGTGCGGTGGCCCCCACTATACTCGCTCTCTTGACCTGTGCCTTGCTTGTGTTAGAGGTCGAGTTGCGTCAGAGCGCCCCTTTATTTCAGGTTGTACTTGTTTGTGCGGGCCTGTTTTTGCTTCCTATTATCCGCCAGGGACTGACCCTTGTGGATAATATGCTTTTGAATGAGCGTTTACGGGTCGCGCTCAATCAATCGCAGCAGGCATTCCGCGATAGCCAGAAGGAATTGCTCTCAACCACTTCGCGGGCCACTCAGTATGAAGAATTACGCACAAGCATCGAAAATCTTCGAACCGTCCATGCGGCGCTAGCGCGTGGCGATCTCTCGATACGTGCCCAGACGCAAGGGCCACTCGCGCCAGTCGCTCAGAGTTTGAATCTCTTGATCGAGCGTATGCATCGCTGGGAGCAAATGAGCCAGCAGAATCGGATCTTGCAGAATGAGGCACGCTTCCTGGCAGGCGACATCGAGATGCTGAGCCAGGGGCGTTTGCCCCAGAAGCGAGAGCACATACCAAGTACATTACCAACCGGGGCTGCGGTCATCAGCCTTCTGCACCTCAGCAAGCGTCTGCATATTCAATTTCGTCGCCTCAGTGAGGCTCTGGAGCAGCTCTATACACGAAACAGGTCGCTACGTGAGTCTGTAACGCAGACACGCAACACACTGCAAGACCAGTCCTCATCGCAACAACTTGATGCCTTGTTAGTGCAATTGGAGAAGGGGCTGACAAGCTATGAAAATATGCTTCTTGAGGCTCATAAGCTGGTCGATATCTTTAGTGAGCAAAATGACCAGAAAGCCACTCCCAATGAGAGATAGGGATCATATGGGTATGGAGAGCCACTTGTAATGTATGGGCAACTAAAATTATTCATCTGTAGGACAAGCCATGTATGTCTGCCTTAATCCGATTGAGCCTCATCAGGCAATAGATCAGACCGAACATCGACGTATGTGCCAGACCCCTCAATGCGGCTTCCTTGTGCAGAGAGCCGCCATTGGGCGTTGGCAGGTACAACGCTTGGTGCACCACCAGAAGACGTCTGATCTGTATCAGGCAACATCTGCTATCCCCGGTGAACAGGTGTTGGTCAAGGTGATAAGAAATCCCACGCCGGGCCTGCTTAGCAGCCTGGAGCCATTACAAACCCTCCGCCATCTCCATATCCATCCTATCTTGGATATAGGGCAGCTCCATCAAGAGCAGGCTGTGTATCTGGTGGAGCGGTACGAGGCTGCCGGATCACTGGCACGCTTTCTCAAGAGGAAGACACGCCTCCCTCTCATGGCGATCAGTACGCTTCTCTCCCAGGTCGCGCAGGCACTTCAGTATGCTCATGAGCGTTATCTCGTACACGGCTCATTACAACCTGAGGACTGCCTCATTGTCAACTCCAACTATATACAGGTAAGTGATTTTTATCACGGTCTCTTGCCAGAAGGGACGTATCCGGCTTCGGTCTCGCCCTACACGGCACCAGAACACATACAAGGTCAATTACTTCCGGCCTCAGATCAGTATGCACTGGCTATGCTCGCTACTCAGCTCATACACCTCCATTTGCCCAACGATGATATAAGGAGTGATCCACTCTCACCATCAGATGATCGCATTCGACAGATGTTGACCCGCTTCCCTGCCCCGATTGGGCGGATTCTTGCCACCGGGCTCAATCAGGATCCTTTAGCACGTTATCCTACTGTCCTGGTCTTTACCCGTGAATTGCAACAGGCTCTTAGCGGACCCATTCAATCACCTGCGCACATGCCTTCTGGCATTCAGCTTTCACCATCGGCACATGCTGTGCATGATAGTGCAGAGCATGTCCTTCAGGCTCGCCAGATGCCAGCACTGGCAAGGCAAGTTAAGATTCAGGAAAACCAGGAAAATTCGCTTCCTCCCACGCAGCTTGCTCCTCTCAGTCGCTTGCCAGGTCATACTGAATCTGTCACGCTTGTGCGCTGGACGCAAGATGGTCAACACCTGGCTTCGGCCAGTTTAGATCGGACAGTGCTGATCTGGAAAATTCAGCAGCGGATAGGGACTCCCCTGGCAACCCTGACTGGTTATCAAGGCGAGATCTCCGCCTTGAGTTGGTCTCCTGACGGCTCACTACTTGCGACAGCAGGCAAGGATGCGGCACTGCGTGTTTGGAGTCTGACGCATTCCCCAAACTTCGCGGCACGCGTTGATGCATCCTGGTGGGGCCATGATGGCCCCATTACCGCGCTGGAATGGTCACCGAACGTAGCTCTGCTCGCATCTGGGGGGAAGGATCAAATGGTACGCCTCTGGGATACAAAAGGAGTACAACAGGCATTCTGGCACACAAATAAACGTGGCGTCACTGCGCTCTCCTGGTCTCCTGACGGGCAGATTCTTGCGACAGGTGGCAATGATCGGCAAGTGCATCTCTGGGTTGCCGCGTCTAAGGCACACCTTGGTAGCTATACCGAGCATAGCGATGACATTCACCAGATTCGCTGGAGTCCCGATGGGAAGCTGCTCGCAACAGCAAGCGGGAAAAAGAAAGCCGAGATACATATATGGGAGCCTCGTAGCAGGCAATGTTTAGCTCAATTAAGAGGAAATGGACGTGAAATCGCGGGTATGTTCTGGGCAAAGGACGCGAGTTGGCTTGCCGTCGCGTTTGGGGGTGGAATACTACGTTGTTGGCATATAGTGGGGACCCAGGTGTTGCCCCTCCCTCCTGTGGAGTTAGGCGTTACCCCGATTGCTATGGATGGAAGTTTGCAGCAGAAGATCGTAGCCATAGGTACCGGCGAAATGTTCATTTCTTTGCAGCAGTGGAGCAAATAAAGAAAAATGGGTATAGAGATGCAAAAGGAAAATGTGATGCATGGCTGGTTTGATGGTATAAAGAGTGTGCATCCTATGACAATTGAGGAACGGCGCGATTGTATCGCCGTAGCACGTGGTCGCAAGGCAGCGGATACGGTGTTGCGCAATGCTCGCGTTGTGAATGTCTTCTCGCACGAAATCTACCTCGCTGATGTCGCGATACGAGGGGATCGTATTGCAGGTATTGGCCCGCAAGGGGCATATGATGGGCAGGAGATCATCGATTGCGGTGGTCATTACCTTGTGCCAGGGCTCATAGAAGCACATACACACGTTGAGGACTCGCTTCTGGTTCCAGGTGAGTTCGCGCGCCCTGGCCGCACATGGTACCACAACCTGTATCAGTGATCCTCACGAGATCGCCAATGTCTCAGGCATAGAGGGCATTCGCTGGTTAATGGCAGCGACCGAAGGCATTCCAGTGCGACTGATGTACACCTTGCCTTCATGTGTCCCTGCCAGCCCATACGAAAGTGCGGGGGCAACGCTGACCGCTCGTGACCTGGCTCCTCTGGCACGTGATCCCCGTATCGCTTCCGTAGGTGAGGTCATGAATTTCCCGGGTGTGCTGGACGGCGATCAGGTCTTGTTAGAGATAATAGAGCTTGGGCAACCTGCTGGCTCGACTGCGCGCGGATTAGCGGTCGATGGACATGCTCCCGAATTGCGCGGGCTCGATGTGTGCGGCTACGCAGCGGCTGGTGTTGAATCAGACCACGAATCGTTGAGCGCGGCTGAAGCGCTAGAGAAGCTACGCCTGGGCATGTGGCTCTGGATACGTGAGGGATCAACCCGCAACCTGGAAGATCTGCTCCCTGTGATTATGGAGCATACACCTGAGCGTTGCGGCTTTGTCGCTGATGATCGCACGCCTGGCGATCTGCTGCGAGAGGGGGACCTTGATTACATTATTCGGCGCTCTGTCAGCCTGGGGCTCGACCCAATTCAAGCCATTAAGATGTCTAGTCTGCATCCAGCACAATATTTTGGTTTTAAGGATCGTGGCGCCATCGCCCCAGGCTACCTGGCTGATATGTTGTTAGTGCCTGATCTCCATGATTTTCATCCTCGTCGCGTCTATATCGATGGTCGCCTGGTAGCGGAAAATGGGAAAGCCCTCTTCGAAGCGCCTACGTTACCGAGCACGGGTATTGATGCCATCTTACACACTATTCGCTTGCGTGACTTCGATATTGAACGCCTACGCTTACCCGGTCATAACGGAAAAGCGCACGTGATTGGGCTCGTTCCAGACCAGATCGTGACTGAAGATCGGCTTATGGAGGTCGAAGCGAGAGATGGTTGCCTCGTAGCTGACCCTGCGCGCGACCTCCTTAAAGTCGCGGTCGTAGAGCGCTATGGGCGTGGGCGCGTTGGCGTTGGTCTGCTTCATGGTCTGGGGCTACGCCAGGGCGCGATGGCATCCTCCGTAGCACATGATGCGCATAACATCGTGGTTGTGGGAAGTCATGACAGTGATATGGCTCTGGCTGTACGCGAGATTGAGCGGTTACAGGGGGGCTGGTGATAGTAGCAAATGGAGAAATCATAGCGACCCTTCCCCTTCCCCTTGGGGGCATTATTTCTCCTCAACCAGTAGAAGAAGTAGCGCGCGATTTAGAATATCTTGACCAAACAGTCTCTGAAATGGGCGTGAAGATAGCGCATCCATTTGGCTTTTTGTCGTTCCTGGCCCTAAGTATCGTCCCATCGCTTAAAATTACTGATTTAGGCGTCCTAAATGTTGATACATGGAGCATTATTCCTGTTCAGTAATCATATACTGAGCATTTTTTCACTACTAGCGATCCTGATATTATGAAGGAGCAAACACGTATCATGGAGGCAGGAAATATTTCCGAAGTGGCAACAAAGCCTGAAACGCCAACTGGCTTTGAGGTCACAGGTATTGAACGTATTGGCGCAGATGAGCGTCATCACACACAATTAGCCGACACGATGTGGCTATGGTGGTCTGCAAACTCGGTCATAGCGACCGTGGCTCTCGGGGCATTGAGCTTCTATTCAGGCCTGGGTTTCTGGGGGTCGGTCGCAATTATTGTCATTTTTAATGTACTGGCTGCGCTGTTGGTCGCGTTTCTAAGCACACTCGGACCCAAAACAGGGCTAGCTCAGATGCCACTCTCTCGCTTTGCTTTTGGCTTTCAAGGGGCAAAGCTTCCAGCACCCTTCAATGCTCTGACTGGAATAGGCTGGAACGCGGTAAACTCGGCTATTGGCGCCAGCCTGCTTACAGCCTGGAGTGGAGGCGCCATTCCTTTTTGGGTAGGGCTTATTATTCTGGTAGTGGCGACCGTGCTCGTCAGTACGTTCGGGTATTTCATCGTCCACAGTTTCGAGCGCTTTGCCTGGATTCCCATGTTTCTTTTGTTCGGCTACGTATTCTTTGCCGGTCTCGGCCATTATCGTATCGATCTGCCCGCGACAGTGACAGGATTACCCTTGTTCGCAAGTGTGCTGACCTTTGGTGGTACTGTCTTCGGTTATGCAGTGGGCTGGGCATCGTATGCAGCGGACTATACACGCCACCAACCAGAAAACACATCGAGTAAGAAGGTTTTCTCCTACTCTTTTATTGGCATTCTTGGCGCGAATGTCGTCCTTGAGATCTTAGGAACCTTGCTCATTACTTCACTTGCTTCCAATGCGACGCTTCCCGATACTGGCAAGCTGATCGTTGATGTTCTTGGTAATGGTCCTATCGCAAGCATGGTCATCTTGCTGCTAGCAATTAGCATCATCTCCAATAATGTGCCGACAGACTATAGCTTTGCGCTCTCCATCCAGGCAGTAGGAGTCAGAGTCAAGCGTTGGGTATTGACGATTGTTGGTGCGCTGTGCTACCTCGCGGTGGCCCTGCTGGTCCAGTCGAACCTTAACCTTAACTTGCAGGGCTTCCTGTTGCTCATGGCATACTGGCTGGGGGCCTGGAGTGCCATTGTAATTATTGAGCATCTGTTACGCAAGGGCCAATACCCTCTGAATGATTATGCGGATGCGAAGAAATTGCCTTTGGGAATCGCGGCTGTGGTTGCCTTGATCGTGGGCCTGGCTGTCGCTGCTTTAGGAATTAATCAAGCGTCAGTCATTGGCTTTGAAGGTCCTCTGTCTCACCTGCTTGCAGATGCAGATATCGGCTTCCCACTGGCAATCGTTACGGCATTGGTGATCTATTACCCATTGCGACGCTGGGAGATGCGTAGCAAGGGACGCTAATCAAAACACTGACAAGTTGAGATGAGAGAAGTGACTCATCTCAACTTGTCAATGCCTGCCTGCCGTCGTGGCTCATAACACCCATTATGAACAGACCATTACCTCGCTTCAGAACATATTGAAAGAGGCGCTTTCTCTTGATAGTTACTCATTTTATAGACAGGTATTTCACTGCCATAAAACGTGCTTTAACCTGCGTCCGTTGAAGCCTCTGAGCAAGCCCAAAGACCTAGCAGGACGGAAGGCTCAACTACGGTGAGCTTGAATTTCTGCTTCCACTGCTCATGTCGTCTGAGCAATACGGCTTTGACTTCCTGCCGGTTCTGACAGGCACACAATTCCAGGTCACCGAGCCTGGACGCGAGATTCTCAGCAGCTTTTTTACCGGAAGAGGATGTTTGTTGGCGTCACCCAGACCACCCGTTCCTCAGCAAGACTTAGACGTTTCACATAGGTTTCGGCGCATTCTGGTCCATCATATCTGCTCACAATCCGCTTTCCCCAATAGACCAAAGCGGAGAGATCCGCGCTCATCTCAACTGTTCCTTCGATCTGGATATATGCATGGGGAGGCGTTTCGATGTCCACACACAGGCAGACTCACGGATCACGTTGCATATTGCGAGCTTTCGCCGAGGTATGCTTCACCTGGAGCATAATGGTATCTCCATCCAGATCAAATGCCACGGGAACGATATGAGGGCACCCATCAGCTCGCACTATGGCCAGCTTGCCTGTTTTCGTTCCGTCCAAGAGGAACGCTCACTCTTCTGGTGAGAATGATTTCGAGGGGATCTTCCGTTCTTCCGGATCGGTCGCCCATGAGAGTGAAGCTGGTTCTAAACGCAGAGTTGTTCCGACGACCTCATCCCGAACCATGGATTCAGCATAGGAAGAGGAAGAGGTGGGATACTTCTGAAGCAGAGCCTGGCTCACCCGCGTAATGGTCGCCTCATCTGTGACACGAATGGCACGTATAGCTAGTTGTTCCCTATTCAGATGTAAAACCGCTGAAGGGAAGGCAGTAATCTCTTGATACCAACGTCCGGCCTGCCCACGGTACGAACGAATATACACATCACCATCTTCGACGACCACCCAAATAGGAGTTGAATGGGAACGAGCGTGAGAAGACAGTCGGGTCTCAATCACGACCGTTTTCATGTGCGAAAGGTGCTGGAGTTGATCTTCGGTAAATCGCTTCATGGGATTCCTTCTCTCTTGAAAAATGCAGAGTTTCTCAAGAGTCTATCCTCACCAGAGAAGGGTTGTCATTGGCCGAAAGGACAGTTCTTCTCCTTCTCTTTTTGACTACTCCCCACGAAATAACCTCGTCTCCACGCCAGATTACGGGCAAGCCTTCCTTAACCGCCGATAACTTCCCAGTTCGAATCAACTCCCGCCCACTGTTTTCCGGTATTGGGTCGTCGTTTTGCGTTTGTCGTGAGGCTTGAAATGCTGCCCTCCACTGCGTGGAATCAGTTCGTCCAATCCGATCTTCTGGTCGTTAGTCAGCTGGGCTCGCACACCTTCCAGATTCCCCTTCGAGAGAAAATCGACTCTTCCCTATCCCGCCATCTTCCATCGCTTGAAACGCCATGAAACCTATTGCGCTCTCCCTCGCAAGGTGAGTAACGTCATCCTATTCAGCTTCACCACACTTGGAGCGACTTTTGAAGGGATGAAGGTGTACTGCCAAGACCCCACCGCCTTCACCGGATGCCCCAAGATCCCTGGCTATCTCGATACGCATGGCTGGCACCTACAGACCTAGCCGCTGTGCTAGATCCATGAAATCATTCGCCACAATCTGAAATCCCGGATCAAGGGTAAGGTCTGGCACGTTTTGTGGACCATGCTCAAGTGGGCGCGGGACAAATGAGATCATTCCGAGCATCTCATAGAGGACAGGAAAGAGGGCTTGCATCCTCGATGAGAGCAAAGTATTGGGGATAGGTCACATCCGATAGACTGTAACCTGCCCGAAAGGGAAGAGACGGAGCTCTTTGCGCGGGATGCAGCGCGAGCTATCGGCGTGTCGCGGCGAAAACGCGAACGCCGATAGCTCGCGCACTTAGGGTCTTCACTTGACCCTCATAAGGATAATTCACACAAGTAAACATATGATTGTATGTGGAGCTTATCTCTCTGTTTGTTCTGCTTTTTTCTGACCGGCGACGGTAAATATGAAATACAGATCTAAGGATATGAATGCGACAAGCAATGCAAATATGAGCGTTGTTACGAAGGGATTATTGTGAATGATATCGGTTACCTGAATAAGCATAAGTGTAGCTACTAAGGCCATTGATGCAATCATGCATGCACCAATAACAAGAGGGCGTTTATACCACGTCCAACGTTTTTCTTGTCGTCGGTAGGACTTCATATCCCGATAGGCATAGACACATGCGCCAGCCACCAAAAGCATCATGAGAGATATGAAAACCACGCTAAATTCTCTCGTCGGTGGGCTGATTTCAGCAAGTACGAGTGATTGATTGAACATTGAAGACCTCTCAATAAAAGTCATGTATTGAAATGATCGATAAGCACAAGTATATAATGCCTTCTTAGGCTTCTCTGGGTAACTACTCAGGTTGGATCCTGGAGGTAAGCTCTATCTCTTCACACCAGCTTGTCTTCCAGAAAGCTAGAGTGCTTCAACGTATTATGGTGCGGTCAGGGCTTGCAACATCGAGCAACCTTGTTGCGGTAGCCCTGTCGAGGTACTTCGTATTACCAACGCCATTGAATATAACCATAAACGTAAAAAGAGAGGGAACGGGTTTCATGTTCCTGACCATCACTCGTGACGATGGTCCAATCCATTTCATCGCAGCGATCCAGATCTTCCTCTGAAAGTCCTCTTCGGGCCATTTCCTGATAGTATTGCTTATCACTTTCCTCGCGTGAGAGGTTGGTATGACTCTCATGCGAGGACTCTGCCCAATCACGGAAAGAGGTAACCCTCATATAGAAGTCATGCTGGTCTTCATCTTGAACAATGAGACGCCCACTGGCCCAGGGAGTTTCATAGAAGTACTGGTCGATAGTGCCAAAAAATGTCTTATTGCAGAAGAGTTGCATAGGGTCCTGGAATATCATATCTTTAACCGCTCCCCGGGAAGAAACATATCAATATGAGTGTGACGATGAAGCAGCCTCATGACTGTCGTCCATGCCTCTATTCTATCATAAAGCCTGACGGATGCGTTCGATTCTTAGAATGTGTCTGAACTAAACAAGGTCGTGCTAGACTGAAAGAAAGGAGACCGCGAGAGCCAAAGAAAGGAACTGATCAGATGAGCGATCACCAGAAGCACAAAGCCTACCCCTCCGACCTGACAGATGAGCAGTGGGACCGCTTAGAACCATTGCTACCTCCTCTAGCGCAGTGGAGTCCGCGAGAACGAGTTGAGCGTCGAGAGATCATCAATGGCATTCTCTATGTCCTGCGAACCGGCTGTTCGTGGCGACAAATGCCCCATGATCTGCCCAATGGGAAGACAGTGTACCATTATTTCCGTCGCTGAAGCCTGGATGGCACTTGGGAGCGGGCGATGAGCAGCTTGCGTCGAGATGTGCGCACCCGCATGGGGCGTGATCCCGAACCAAGCGCAGCTATCGCTCTTCGCCAATCCATCAAAACCAGCCCTGTGCGAGGCATCGACTGTAGCTTTGATGCTGGGAAAAAAAACCTACGGATGCAAACGGCACATCCTGGTTGATACCCAGGGGCTTCTTTTAGCAGTCAAGGTCTATACAGCTCGCCTGATGGATCGGCTGGGAGCACCCTTGCTTTTGCAGGAACTGACAGATCGATTTCCTCGCCTGTGTCATCTCTTCGCTGATAGTGCCTACACTGGCCCGCTCATTGACTGGATCAAAGCCACCTTGGGATGGGAAACCGAAATCGTGCCTCAAGCGGACCAGAAAGATCCCTGGGTGCTCATCAATGGTGAACCCGTTCGTTTGCCCAAGCCAAAAGGCGGCTTTCAGGTCCAACGTCATCGCTGGAAGATCGAGCGCACTTTTGGGTGGTTTATTCGTTTCCGACGGTTGGCTCGCGATTATGAGGGCTTGCCCCAGAGCAGTGAGGCATTCATCCAAATCGCTTCCATTCAGCTCTTTCTCAAGCGGTTAACTCCTTTTCGGCCCTTCTCAATCTAGTTTAGACACATTCTTATCGGGGCAAAGTACTTCTGTACTTCTGTGTCATAAGCTTGCCTCACGTACATAAAGGGTTGCCCCACACGATCTTGCAAAGGGAGAAGGCACCAATATTCACCTGGATCATCTCAAATTTTCTCCTACCGATTGACATCCTCCCTCCGGCTTTAGCCCTGATTCTTACCCACAATTTACAAACGAAGGCGAAAGGCAACGTAACCCCCTTTCCTCCTGCAATGAACGAGAGCGGTGGGTTCTGCGCCTCTCCTAAAAAGAGAAGCAAAATACGCGCAATGGAAAGGGCACATCAGTAGGAGAAACGTCACCAGTGGGGCAGCGTTGTCTATGCCATAACGCTCCATATCGCATGTCATTGAGATGGTGCCATAAGAGTGTCTCTAGAGGAGAGCATAAAAGGGCAGCACCGCCATTATTCGACCGGTGCTGCCCTTTTGTGCATAGTGCAGGTACGCTACTGAGCGAGGTTTCCACCATCAACCGCGAGGGCTTGGCCGGTGATAAACGATGCGCCCTCAGAGCACAGGAAGGCGACTGCCTCTGCAACCTCCTGGGGATTCCCGATGCGTCCCATAGGATGGGCTGGGGCTAGTGCTTGCCGGTAACTCTCCATGCTGCCAAAAGCCCTCTCACCCATCGGCGTCTCGATAGAGCCCGGACTAACCGCGTTCACGCGGATGCCCTGGGTGGCATACTCCAGGGCCGCCGTTTGGGTCAATCCAATCACCCGTGCTTTGCCGCAACGTAAAGAGCCATGTTTGCCATTCCTACATGCCCAACCGTGGAAGCATTGTTGACAATGCAGCCACGTCCCTGCTTGAGCATGTACAGCAGCTCATGCTTCATGCAAAGCCAAATGCTCTTGAGATTGCTGTTGATGGTGTCATCGAAGTCCTGCTCGGTTGCCTCAAACAAGGGCCCAAACTGAGCATCAGCTCCAGCATTATTAAATGCTATGTCAAGATGTCCACAAGACTTAACAACAGCATCCATGAGTGCTTTGACTGAGGCTTCGCTGGTGACATCAGCCTGAATAAAGCGCCCGTTACCGCCTGCCACCCGAATCAGATGAACGGTTTCTTCACCCTCTTTTACACGCCTGCCCGCAATGACCACCTGAGCCCCCTGCTGAGCAAAAACCTGCGCAGTGGCTCTGCCAATCCCCGTTCCACCACCAGTAACAAGCACAACCTTTTTTGTGAAGCCGTTGGTATAACTCATTTTTTCTATTTTCCTTCTTCCATCACAACGTTTTTATCAAGCTCAAGTTTTTAATAGCCGTCGACTTAAGTTGATGACTGTATTTTACACAAGAAACCAGACTAACACTGGCGGTTTTCTGACTTTTCATTCCCTGCCTTTGCTCATCCTAAGCAAAGGGCCTGTCCATGCTTGGGTAAGTTTTGGAGAACAAAGAGTTGCCCCCCGGAACAGATCAGCAACTTGCTGACCAAAACGTTTCTCGCGGGCGCGCTGCCCTGCCACGACATGCGCCCGTAGATGGAAGAAAACCAGGATGATTAATAGCCCAGGATCGCATCCCATACTGCCAATTGGGCCAACCTGGGGATTGGCCCAATTGTCGTGTCCGAACTGTCTCCTGTTCCCCAGTGAACTGAGGTCGCGGCGCCTGGTTGGTATACAGGCCACTCCAGACCTGAGGCGATGGTGGGGATGGTATCCCTGGTAAACGATACGAGCGCACTCATCATATCGTGGGAAAGCCGCGCCTCCTCGGGGCCTGCGCCGACCTTGTCCCGATAGTAATCCAGCCCATAAGTACCAAAGATCATGGGCATATCACTACAATGTGGCACACCTCGTCCAGGTGCCTTGACCTGATGCATATAGGTGGCGTAGCGAATCGAAGCCCCATTCTTCGCAATGGTCGTGGCATAGCGCGTGCCATAGTTGCGCAGCATCCGGTCGCCGGCAATATCGACCCACAAGTCTGCCGGAGCCGATGAGCGCCCTTCCGCAACCGCGGCGCGGGTGTAGACGTTGATCACCGCTGCTACCGCATCAAGCGAGCCTCCTACGAGCGGAAGAACCATAGCTGCGAGCATATCCCTGGTGGAAGGCACTGGCGGTGTTAGCCTGGTGTGTGTGGCTTGGTCATAGAGATTGTAAAAGAAAGCCCCTTCGTCCAGCGTGTAGGTGATGATGACAGCGATATCCGCAGGCCACGTGGTGCGCGTCCAGTCGGATAAGTAAAAGATGCTGTCGAGCAACGGCGCAAGTTTAAAGTCCTGCCCAGACGTGAAGTGTGCGGGCAGTGGCTGGAGGTTGAGCGTCAATTCCGCCTCGTGGAGTGTCCTGGCTGGCACATTGCGCAAGCCGCGTGGCGTGGTCGCGAGGCTGCTGGCAAGCAGTTCCGTGTAGGCTGCTGCGTCCTCTTGCGTCATGCTGACGGGCGCTGATAGCGTGGGCGGACTCAGCAACACGGCCATTTGGAAGCACGAACGATACGCAGCGTTTTGGGCAAGGATGGCCGCGCTCATGGCGCCGCCAGACTGGCCCATGAGGCACATCCGGGCGGGATCGCCTCCAAAGGCGGCGATGTTCTGCCGCACCCAATGAAGCGCTGCTCCCATGTCCTGCAGTTGCCAGTTGGCCCAACTCCCGTTGTCTGGGTCCGCGAAGTCTGGGTGAGCAAGTAGGCCGAAGGTGCCGAGGCGATAGTTCACCGTTACCACGACGACGCCGTGCTCCGCTAATGCGCGACCGTTCATCAGCGGCATGCGCGTGGCGCCTGTACGGAAGGCGCCTCCATGCAGCCAGACGATGACAGGCCGAAGTGTGCCATCCCATGGCGGCGTCCACACGTTCAGCGTCAGGCAGTCTTCGCTTTGCTGATCCTGAGGTGGGTAGATCCATGCGACGAAAGGGGGAATCGTCTGGATGCTTGCAGCGCCAAAGCGGTATGCATCCACCACACCGCGCGTCGCCTGAAAGGGCTGAGGAGCACGGAAGCGCAGCGCGCCGACTGGGGGCTGGGCATATGGAATGCCAAGATAGGAGGTGACGCGGCCCTCAATATGGCCACGGAACCTGCCCGACGACGTACTGACGACAAGATTGTTATCCATCTCTGTTTATCCTGTCTTTCTCAATCTACTCAAGAGTGTTCATGCACTCTCAAATAGCTTCAATTGCTGGGGGCATCCAGTTCTTCCTAGTCAATTTTTATGAGGACGGAATGATGAAGAATATAATGAACATACTTTTGGAAAGGTTTGTTTGCAAGAGAGGCTCAGGCATGCTTGCCGATTTCTGCTCACATTTTCTTGAGCATGGTCCACACGCCAGGCAGCGCCAGTTGTTGGAAGATGCTTTCCATCTGTTCTGGTAGGTAGGGCATATCAGCAGCGACCCACCATTTGAGCAAGGTGAGCAAAGCTCCGGCCAGGTACTCAGAGACCACTGGCAGAGGGGTCGGCGGCGAACGTTTTTCTGCGCAGAGGGTGTAAAGAGCCGGTTCAATCGCTCGACAGAGCGCCGTCTGCAAAGCTTCCCACAAGAACTCGCCCGCACGGCTTCGCATCGGCGCCCGAAACTGCTGATTCTCAGAGTGGTACACATGCTCAAACAGTTCCAGACTGGGCAGGATCCGTCGTCTTGCTACTGCATGGGAGAGTTGGCGAGTGAGCCGCTCCACCTCCAGCTCAATGATACTGTTGAGAACATCCTCTTTATCGAAATAATGGGTATAGAAGGTGGTACGTCCAATGTTTGCCCGATCCAAAATATCCTGCACCAGAATCTCATCATAGGGTTTTTCTCCCACGAGTTCTGCAAAGGCAGAGCTCACCAGGCGATAGGTGCGTTGGGAACGACGATCTGTTTTATGCTGTTTCACGGATTTCACCTCCTTCTTTGCCGAACAATCAGGGCCAGGTGTTCAGTAGAGAACTGTTTCCCTGGTGCGTGCTTGACGGGGAGAGCCCTCCTCAGTAATCTTCTCTCAGAATACCATATTCGGTAGCAAACCTGCTGTTCCTCAAACGGGAACAAAGTATGTATGACTATTTTCAGAGAATAGCCATATGATCTTACTGCAAAGGGAAAAACACATGGAAACCTCAGCACAAAGTACTGGAGAGCAGTCAGCGGCGATGAGACTGCTGCTGGCTTGCGGTATCATTGCTCCACTACTCAACAGTGTTGTCATTCTCATCCTTGGGGCCATACGCCCTGGCTACAACGCCTGGATAGTCCCCGACAGCAACCTTGAACTGGGGGATGGTGGGTGGATCCAAAGTACCAACTACATCGTCACCGGTGCGCTCCTGCTCGCTTTTGCCATCGGGATGAGGCTGCTCCTACGTACAGGACGTGGCTCCACCTGGGGACCCATCCTGCTCGGCATCTATGGCCTTACCTTCATCGTCATCGGACCTATTCTTCCCGACCCGGCGCTAGGTTACCCGCCAGGAGCGTCGAGCGCGCTAACCATTCACGGAGCCATTCATATCCTCTTTGGTCTGCTTCAGTTCACTTCGCTGATTGCGGCTTGCTTCGTGCTGGCACGGCGCGATGCAGAGCTCGAAAGGCGCAGCTGGTCCTGGTATTCGGTTGCCACTGGCCTGCTGGTCGCCGCCTCTTATGTCGCCTTCGTCCTCACCGCCAAATTGTTAGACGGGGGCCAACAGGACTCATTGAACGGATTGGCATTATTGGCGGCGGCATTTGGATCGCTCTGCTGGCGATTCGCCTGATGAGCAGATTAGTCCCACGCGTGTCTGTTGAATAAATGGGTCTGTCAGAACTCAGATAGAGGCTTGTCCTGGGGTATGTGAAACCCATCCACACTACACTCATAGGGAGCGGTATGCGTAGAAATACACCCGTACCGTTTGGGAAGGGTGCAACGGAAAAGGGCTTTCAAGTACCTCGCCGGCGCCCTACTTCATTTGGCGGGGAGGGGCTGATGTTCTTGGGAAACCAAGACCTGGCCCCGTACCCGACTTGAGACAGCGCATCCTGCGTGCAATGGATCAAGGACGATCACGCAAGAAAATAGTCATCCTGTTTGGCGTATCGTTAGCCACTATCAAGCGCTATCTCAAGCGGCAGCGTGAAACAGGTGATGCGCGAGCCAAGTCGATCCCACAGCAGAGTTCCGCATAATCGCCGGACCAATGTAATCCCCTTGCTGGAACATGAGCGAGATAACCAAGCTATGGCTCAAACCAGCCACGAATTGATTATAAACCTGTCAAAATGTGTCATAATGCAGGTATGAAAGAACCCGCAATATTGTGTCTCCTGGTGGGACTTCCAGGAGCTGGCAAAACCACAAAAGCCAGGCAATTAGAAGTGGAAGCCTCGGCCTTGCGGTTGACCCTTGATGAGTGGATGATTCCGCTATTTGGAAGAAATGAGCAGGCAGAACGAGATGCCCTGGAAGGTCGGCTGATCTGGATAGCTTTGCGCGCTCTTCAGCTTCATACCAATGTCGTCCTGGATTTCGGATTTTGGAGCAAAAACGAACGGTCCTCTCTGAGATGGTTCGCCAGGCAGATAGGAGCGAAAAGCCAGATCATCTACTTGCCCATTGACCCAGAAACGCAGCGAAAGCGTATCCAAAACCGCTTTGCAGTAACACCGGACCAGACATGGGCAATGAGCGAAGAGGAACTGACGAAATGGCGTGCGTTCTTTCATGAGCCAGATGAAGCTGAGCTACATGGCACCGTCCTGGAAGACGCCCCTCAAGGATATGCGTCCTGGCCTGCTTGGGCGACCTCGCGCTGGCCGTCGTTGCCCGATGAATATGCCTGAACATTTGGAGTGCTTAGATGAGAGCCTGAAATGTACCTCCTTTTCAAGAGGTTGCATCAAAGACAAATGTCGTTTCCATGAAAACATAGACATTCTCTCCCACAAACTGAGATTCTTGAGTGGACAACGAACCCGGATTAAGTCCATTGCGATCAATGTTAGCAAAAATACTCTGGTGGATATGGTGCTTTGCCCTGCCTCATGCCACCAGAAAGATCAAGGCGAGATAAGGACCGTACCACTATCTCCTACGACCACAAAGTGTGAACCCGACCAGGCCACATCAAGAAGGTCGCTCGAGGAAACAGAGGTCGGAAGAGTCTGAGCCGTCCAGGAGATCCCATCAGGTGAGGTAAGGAGAATAGCCTTATCACCATTTCCAAGTGCGCCTCCCACGGCCACAAACTGCGAACCAGACCAGACCACACTGAGAAGGAAGCGCGAGGAAAGAGAGGCTTGAAGGGCGCTACCAGTCCAGGTGGTTCCATCGGGTGAGGTAAGGGCCGTGCCATCAGCGCCTACGACCACAAACTTCGAATCCGACCAGGCTACTCCAGAAAGGGCTTTCGTGGTGTGAGCATCTTGAACGTACCATCCAGTGCCGGAATAAGAACTACCGCTGTCATAAGAACCACTGCTGGAATAAGAACCGGTACTCCAGGGAGGGAAATACCCCATCACTACGCTGAAAAAGCCGATAATGCCTCCAGTAAGCAAGACCACCACCAGCAAGGACCGGACCATAATTTTACGAAGAGAGCGAGTTGAAACGGAATCACTGATCTGAGCAGGATTGATCGGTGTGTCTTTTGCCTTTAAAGGCGAAGGCCCGCTCCTGGCTTGCTCTACGATTGTTGAGGGCAAGGCATCCGCTGTCGGGGCCGTGTTCCTTTCGTCTAATAACCCAGTTCTCGATGAGAGTGCTGTTGGTTCTTCAGCTTCAATTCTCGGCTCAGACTGTGCGAGGCCGAGTGATTCGGGGATTTGGGCTGGAGTGTTGCCCGAGTTGACTGCTAGCACGGTGGGAGATAACGGAGAAGCCTCTTGCCGTGTGGGTGATCCTAAGTTGGGATTATAAGATACATGAGGGAAGCCAGGCATTGGGGTCATTAGAGCTTGCTGCAAGGCTTCCGCAAAGGCAGTAATTCTGGAAAAGCGTGCCTCGGGGTGTTTCGCCAGGGCACGCATCAGTACCGCATCTACCTGAGCTGAGAAACGAGAGCCCAGGCTGCTAATCGGCGGGGGAGGAGTCGTGAGATGCTGATACATCAGTGGTCCCGGTGCCCCAACAAATGGAGGGCGCCCCACCAGTAAGTGATAGGCCATCACGGCCAGCGCATACTGATCGGTCGCAGGAACCGCCTGCCCCTGCCATTGCTCAGGGGCCATAGACACAGGAGTGCCACGAATCGATTGACTGGCACTGGAAGTCGCCGAACTCAGGCGAGCGATACCAAAATCGGAGAGCAGTAAGTCAGGGGCCATACCCTTGCGCTCGCGAAGCAGAAAGTTAGAAAGCTTGACATCCTGATGCACAACCTGATGATCATGGGCGTGTTGTAAAGCCTCTGCAACTTGCAAGAGCCAGTGGACAACCTGCTGGGGTAAGAGCTTGTTGGCCTGTTCATTACGACGCAACCACTCGGACAACGACCCTTCGGGACGATAGGGCATTACTAAATATAGGAGGGTCGTGTTGCCCCAGGGATGCTCTCCATAGTCAAAGAGTGGGAGGATATGAGGATGATCGAGCCGGGCGATCGTCCGAGCTTCACGTTGAAAGAGGCGAGCCGCATCCTGGGCTATCCAATCCTCAGCAGAGGAGCCGATCTCAACTCTGACCACCTTAAGAGCAACCTGCTGCTCAACGCGGGCATCTTCGGCCAAATAGACCTCACTCATTCCGCCACTGCCTATGAGGCTCACAATGCGATAACGACCAATCTGCTGTCCATGCAGAGACATAATCACCTCGTAATTTCGTCTTGGTTTTCCTGTGTCGGCAAAATATATACAAAGAGCCTCAAAGGCAGAGAAAGGCTTTTCCCCTATGAGAACGTCGTATCCACGTACTGTTTTCCCATGAAAAGTACGCATGTCAATCGCAGGATTATGATAGTGAGGCCTGTATAAATTACGCTAGTCGCATAATAAGCAATATCATGGAGAAGATGTGTATCTTTTCGTTCTCCATCGGCAAATTCTGCTCTGTAGGCAGCTTCATGCTGGCTGCTTACTTATCAGCATAAGTATAGAGATTCCGCTATCATAATCCCATGATTTACACACAGGTAGCCAACACAGTCGTTCACGATTGGTTATTTGAACAGAGGAGTCATAAACCACAAGATTGCAAGAATAATGCCGCTCAGCACGATGAGGAAGATCAGTGTTTGAAAACAACCTGCAATCCCTGAGTGTTGCTGTGGATAGGCAACATTCATGCGTGAGCGTTGCTGTTGGGCGAACATGTTTTGCTGCGCGGCCTGTTGCGCGTTCATGGAAGCTCGATGTGCAGCCTGTTGCGCGTTCATGGAAGCTCGATGTGCAGCCTGTTGAGCGGCTCGTATGCCTGGATCGGGTCCGATTGGCATAGGTGTCACCATCCTTTTGTAAAAGGGAAAAGTGAAGTTGTGCATGCAGGGATGTCGCTCGAATGCCTGCGCTTCGCGCCAACACTGCATGCGCATTTTCACTCATCATTGGTTGCAGACGACGTTCGATGGACGACTAATTCCCCTGGGGAAGCGATTGCCCTTGTAGGCTCTCGGCGATGGTAGATCGTGGCCTTATCACATAGAACGCACTCCAGATGATAGCAAGATCAAAAGCGGCGGCATTGGCAGAAGACACAAGGGTGCTGGGGAGACCCTCAAGAAAGAATCCAACTAGCTGCAAGAGCGCGCCCACAAAGAATAACCAGGCAATACCAGCCACAAGGACACGCGCCCGCAGCACGGCGATGCCCTCTACTATTCCACCGATTGTTCCCGCAATCGTAAGGATAATCGCACATACGAGAATACCTATAGGTGGACTTGAGGACGCATCATTGGGTGTTACAGGTTGAGTGGACACCAATGAAAGCACTTGAACCAGTAGAACGAGGCCTGCGAGCAAGGTAAGCATGAGAAAGCCAACTCCAACCAGGCTTAACACTCTTGCCCTTTTCCTCTGCAAAGCAACCAGGACGGGAAGCCCTAAGAATATCAATACCGCAGTGAACATCCCAACAAACATCTGTGCGGACGATGGCATGCCGTCACCGGATGACACAGCAAAAATGCTTCCAACGGCATTATTGATAAGGTCAACGACACCTCCAAGAAGCAGCAACCAGGCTCCAATAATGAGTAACGAACCAGGTTTCATACCAATCTCCTTTTACGCTGGAAACTATTCGCCTGGCGGCACGAGAAAAGCGTGTGTTACACTCTCATACCATTCCCTACTCTATTATGTGTTTCTGGAAATGGGTTGCCTTGTATATTCCGCTACATCTTTTGGATATTCTTCCCTTCTCGCTCGACACGACGAATATCGCTCGGTGTCAAGCCCAGGCTGCGCTTCAAGTGGCGATGCAGGTGACTCTGGTCGGTAAAACCAACCTGCTGAGCGACCTCAGCGACGGTGAGGCGCGGGTCCTGGAGCAGATGTTGAGCACGCTCCAGCCGACACTGAATGACATACTGGTAGGGAGAGATGCCTGTAGCTTCTTTAAAGAGGCGAGTGAAGTAGGAGATACTAAAGCCTAGAGTAGCTGCCATTCCTGTCAATGAGACCCCCTCGGCGATATGGTCATAGATATAGTCACGCACCCGGCTTACCTGTTGCCACGATAAATTCCCTGGCGTCGTCGGCATGTGTAGTGGCCGTGTGGCATAGTGGCGTAAGAGATGATGAGCCAGAGTCGCGCTAAGGGTTTCCTGATAAGCTTGCCCAAAGAGATCATCCGCCAGGAACTCGTCTCGTAGCGCGAGGAGCAGATGCTGAAGCAGAGAGTCCTGAAAATTGAGGCGCCCCACGAGTTCTACGCGCGCCGGATCAAGCGCTGAATTCTCGACGATAGTGCGCGTAAGTAGCGCGGGAGAGAGGTAGAGATGCATAGTGGTAACAATGCCAGCCTCCCAGCGCACCTGCCTGCTCTCCTGCTTTGCATGGAGACAGAGAGTGCCTGGCTGAGAATAGACTGTAGAAGTCTGCCCCGCAGAGTGATAAGAGACAGAGGTCGCGCAATCCAGATGCAAGCATAACAGATCATAGGCACTAACTATTTCTACGTCTGTGAACTGAGGTGGTGTGCGGTGCACAGCCACACATATTCCACTCCAGCTGTCCATGTGACTCTCCAGCAGGGTTGTATCACTAGACGCGGGAGGTTCGGGCTCAAGAGCCGAAAGCATTGCTCTGCTGTACACTTGTAGCCTCCTCACTTTCAAATAGCATTTTACCAGTCATGCTCCTATTCTATAGACGTGGGCCTAGGCGGATTTTCGTCTTATGAAACGCTTGTCATCAGTGGTACTCCACTTGGTCTAAAGACCAGCAGATATCTCATCTGCATGAATAACAATCACGTTCCCCTCATCTGGAGTATACAACCTCCAACTGTCCATCCCATTGTCCTCTGTCTCTTCAAAAGAGATGCTAAAAATACGTAGTGTATACTTCTGTTCAAAGGTGAGAACGGTATCAAGAGCCGGTGTCATCACCTCCAATGAGTGAAGCACAAGCCCTTCAAGACAACTGATCTCTCTCTCGAATTTGGATTTCTCGTCATTTGATGCGACGAGAACGCGCTTGTCGTTTTCTAAACGCCATTTGCCCACCACATATCCAATAGATGCCATTCACCATGAGAAGGTCTACCATCTCGGCATCGAGATGGTAGGGGAGAGCCAAAATTCATTGTGACAAATGATCTCATTCCACGCTCGACATCCCAGGCTTTTTTTGCCAATGACATCTTGGAGCCTTGTTTGAATCTCAACAATATTATGCTGATATAAAGCCATTCTTTTCCCGATTTAGATGCTAATGTCAGCCTTTTCGATAAAAGACTGGTCACTCAACAGCACTTAATATCCTCTCATTGAAAATGGGCAATACATTGAGAACAAAACATACGAATGAAAGCCCGAACCTCCGTGCCAAATCTGATTCTTTGTAGAATGGGTTGGTGCGAGATCCTCCCGCCCCCGTAATGATGTGCGGCCCCACATGCCCTTCTTCATCTTAGCCACTAAAGTTTTCACGCGGATCAAGAAAAGGTGCATCTGGTTTCTCCAAGGTAAGAATAGGAGGATACCATCTACGCACTGGAACGTTTTACGCCCATGCCCACCGACCAATCACAATGAACATGGCAAGTACTAGTAGGACAATCGTGATACCGATGGACGAAAATTCTCGGCGCCAAGCGTGAAAGAGGGCAGCACTGAGCATGAGCAGCACAAGTCCTGCTGCGGCTGCGGTCGTCAACCACGGGAGAATCAAAAATGCCGAGGGCAGAACCAGCCCAATCCCTGCCAACAGTTCACTGGCACCAATCACGCGCACCAAGGCGGCAGGGACGTGACTAGCCCAAGGAAAGAGTCGGTAAACGGTTGTTTGAGGTGGAAAAGCTTTCAGCACACCAGAAATGATACAGGACGCAGCCAAGAGCCCCTGTACAATCCACAGGACCAGATTCATAAATACCTCCATCATCTACTCATGATGATGAGCAGACTCCCGGGCAACTCGCCAAGCAGGACTATCCAGAAAGTGGTTGTCGTAGAGTTCCTGAGAGGCTAAAAGTTCTGAAATCGTTGCCTCTCCATTTTTCAGGCGTTCGACGAGCCGGAAGTATTCGAAACGAGGAAGCCCCGGGGCTTGGACGATCAGAAAATCTGCACTGTCATGAGGAGGAGTCGCAAACGCGTGGGCCATATCGGGGGGACCACCACCAGATCTCCTTTGTTGGCAGTGACGACCTCATCCCCGGCCAGCAGTTGAAGCTGCCCATCCAGCACGTAGAAGAGTTCCGCTGACCGGTGATGCGTGTGCGGTCTGGCTCCCTCAATACCTGCTCCCATCGTTGTACGCATGATACTGAGCGCTCCACCCGTCTTGTCACTATCGGCGAGCAGACGGGTAGTCAATGGGGTCAGGCCAAGGACCTCTACGTCAGCTTCCCGCACGACTAAGGCTTCATCAAAACGCGGGATAATGAATGTCATGTTAGTTTGCCTTTCTTTGTTTGACACGCAACATAGGTTCTGTTATTCTCTCAACATTAAGAGAATAACAGATCATTATCTCAATGTCAACTATCTTAATGTTAAAATAAATGAGTGCTGTAGGAGGGCTCAATGTCTGACGCGATTGATGAGGTGATTGTTCAATGGAAACACGTACGCCCTGATATTGACCTCTGGCCGATGCAGGTTCTGGGTCGGATCGCGAGGATTGCTCGCGTACTGGAAAAAGAGCAAAAGAAGTTTCTCGCTGAGCATGATCTGGAGCCATTTGAGTTCGATGTGCTCACCACACTGCGCCGGGCAGGCGCCCCATACGAATTGACGGCTTCTTCTCTACTCAAGGCAGCGTTGGTAACCTCCGGAGCCATCACCAATCGGATTGACCGCATGGAGGTCAAAGGTTTGGTCGAGCGAGTACGAGATCAAGGTGATCGCCGCTCTGTCCGCATCAAGCTCACCCCACAGGGACGCGATGTTTTGGACGCGATTTTCGGTTTGCATGTCGCCAACATGGAGCATATCCTACAGCCCCTCGACCCGCTTACAGGCGAACAGCTTGCGAATGGACTCCGGATCTTGCTGGAATCCTTGGGAGATACCTCGCTTTCGTGAGCAGCAGGGCTGGTTACCGCTCCTTTCGCCCTTGAGAAAGAAGCGTTTGTCAAAAAGGAGAGCTGTTTGCTTCGCTTCTGAGAGGCGAATTTCTCCTTGCTTCTACCAAAGAGAAGCCTTTCCCTTTTTCTGGGGGCTTCTCTTTGGTGCGTTCGATGGATTTCTTCCTCTACTTCTCAGGTTGGTAGCAAAGCAGCACGACGCCCTTGCTAAATGTCTCGGTGTGAACCAGGTGGAGTCGACTGCTCTCCTTCTCTTCCCTGAAAAATCGCTTTCCACTTCCCATGAGGATCGGATGCACCAGCAAGCGATACTCGTCTATCAGATCACTTGGGAGCAGCGAGTTGACCAGCATCGAGCTTCCTGCGATACGAATATCCTGCCCTGGCTGCTGCTTGAGTTTGTACACCTCTTCCACCAGGTCTCCCTGTAGCCGTGTGGTATTTTCCCAGGGAATGTTCAGTGGCTTGGAAGATACCACATATTTCGCCATGCTGTTCATCTTCTCTACAATGCCCATTTCATTGTTCTTTGCCTGCGACCAAAACGGCGCCAGCATCTCATAGGTCACACGCCCAAAGAGAAAGATATCTGACGTCAGGACTCCCTCTTGAATATATGCCGCCCTTTGTTTACTATCAAACGGATAAAACCACTGATCCATCGTTGTGGAATCAAAGACTCCATCGAGTGCAAGCCATTCTGAAACAACAAGCTTTCTCATTTCCGCTCCAATTAAGATCGTCACAAGATTCAAACAGCCATGGTTCTTCGATAAACTGTATGCAGTGTACGCTCAAACGAAGGCAATTACCTTCTCTTTCATCAGCTCCCAGCCAGCTAGAGCATTCTTTGCTTGTCTCCTTGCTCGCTCTACCATCATGGTGTTATCTCTTGCGGTTGACGACTTCATGCCAGGCATATAATACTGTTGAGTATCCCATACACCAGCTATACTCAACCTTCTCTCTCCTTTAGCTGATGAAGGTTTGAGCAAACTGGCGAATGGCATCCAGGTGGGTAGTATCCAGGAAACTGATTACCAGTCCCTGTACCCCTGCCTCCTCGTAGTCTGCCAGGCGCTGACGAATTGTCTCCGGCGTCCCGATGAGCCCATAGGACCCAACATCACCAGGATACACAGCCCCGGCCCATTCAGGGATCTGTGCTCTGGCCTTCTCATCAGTTTCTCCTATGATACAGAGTGTAAGTGCGGTTCGATGAATGCTCTGGTAGTCACGTCCAACAGATTCGCAGTGTTGCTTGAGGATAGCGAACTTGCGCTTGAGGGTGTCAAGGTCCCCACTCACATTACACGCATCGCCGTAACGTGCCACGAGCTTGAGCGTCACCTGCTCACCGCCTCCGGCAATCATCATCGGGATATGGGGCTGTTGCACTCCTTTGGGTTGATTGATAGCTCCCCGAATCTGGTAATACTTGCCTTCAAAGGTAGCTTCCTCCTGGGTCCACAGAGCCAAAATGACCTGCAAGGCTTCTTGCAATTGACGAAGGCGCTCTGGGCCATCAAGAAATGGGTAACCATAGGCATGATAATCGGGCTCATACCAGCCAGCCCCAATGCCAAAGGTCAATCGTCCATTGGAAATCACATCAAGAGTAGAGGCCATCTTGGCCTGTAAGGTGGGGTTACGGTAACTATTTCCGGTGACCATCTGACCAATTCGTATCCGTTTGGTATCGCGAGCCAGAGCCGCTGCCATGGTCCAGCACTCAAAGACCATATTCTGTGAGGGAGGAACGGTGAGAAAATGATCTGAGATCCAGATCGAGTCAAAGCCAGACTGATCAGCCGTCTGTGCCAGATAAATCAGGGTTTCATACGCTTGCACCGGGTCCTGGAAACCAGCCAATTCATGGGTAAACCCTTGGGGGAGGAAGAGACCATATTTGAGTGTCATATATTCCGTCCTTCTTTTTTAACGAGAGTGCTCATAAGCACGAGTGTCTTCTCTCTAGCCAGAACCAGGACATCAGTGCCCAACAAAAAAGAGAGTTCATCGATTCTTTCCTTTCGTTCGAGCAAGTGCATTTTAAAGGATGCCTATGCTTTGGCCTTTATCCATTCGACGAACAGATATGATCTGAAAAGGACATTCTTAAAGAGGAAGAAAATGTCAGCAGAAGAGGCTCCACAGGCTGGTATTGTTCTCTTGTGCCATATGAGGTAGCTCAGATGTTTATGTGAAATTTATTCTTGTTCCCTCCATGAAGTAGTTCTTTGTTTGGCATGAAAGGAATCTCATACCAAACAAAGAGCAAGATACGAGAAGTTTTTTTGATTTCCGGTGGTAGACTAATCACACTTGCAATTTGCAAGTGAATCGTTGCTACACAAGAGGAAAAATAGGGAGAAAACTCATTGTCAGCGCATGGATAACGCTTGACAGTTTCGTTGCTGGCCCAAACGACGAAATAGAGTAGCCTCTAGGAGATTCAGTCAAGTAAAGGAGCCTTCAATGCACTATGGTCTTGTGCTTCCAAATATCGGGAAATACAGCGATGCGCGAGTGCTTGCTGAACTGGCACACGCTGCGGAAGGGGCGGGATGGGAGGGGTTCTTTCTTCCAGATACCCTGCACTTTGGTAGCTACTCAGGTACCGAAGCGGGTCTGATCTGTGATCCGTGGATTGCCTTGGCTGCAATTGCCATGCGAACCAAACGGATCAAACTTGGCCTGTTAGTGGCCGCTGTCCCACGTCGTCGGCCCTGGAAAATGGCTCGGGAAACCGTAACATTGGATCATCTCTCCCAGGGGCGCTTTATCTTGGGTGTTGGCATCGGTGCTGTCTTTGATCGAGGATTTGATGCCTTTGGAGAAGAGTTGGATATAAAGAAGCGAGCTGGAATGCTTGATGAAAGTTTAGCTATTCTAGAGGGCCTATGGAGTGGACAGCCATTCAGCTATAGTGGCGAGTACTATCACGTCCAAAAGATTACATTTGTCCCCAAACCGGTCCAAGCTCCCAGGATTCCGATCTGGGTTGCCGGGATCTGGCCAAGAAAAGGGCCTATGGAGCGGGCCGCCAGATACGATGGAGTCTATCCTGTCACCCTCACAGCATCTGGAATCCCAAGGCAACTCACCTCTGCGGATATTGGCAAGCTCAAACGCTGGATGGATGAGCACCGTACAAACCCAGCACCATTCGACATTGTGGCAAACGGACCAGTTTTTAATGCTGTCCAAGGCGTGCAATCACGGGAAGTACTGCAGTCGATAACTGATGCTGGGGCGACCTGGTGCCTGCAAAACATCCAGGACGAGCAGGACGTTGATGCTGTACGTGTCTCGATCCTGCAAAGTCCTCCTTCTCTGTAATGAGATCGGTCAGTAGTTTGAGCTTGGCCGTGATGATCTGCTTCATGCGAACAAATGTATCATATAAGATCGAGTATGATGATAAACAGCAAAAACGTTCATCAGACAAATCTCCTCTTCGCATGCTATCGCGTTGTCTCATATGCCACATTGCGGCAATATTCGGATTGAAGAATGTCCTTTTCGGATCATGCCTGTTCGACGTATATATTAGAAGGTCACAGGTGGTGATTTTCACGACAATGTCTCTCATTACGAGAAAGGGAAAAAAATGAATATTCCATCAGTTTGGTTTCCTGATGTCTGGTTTCCCACAGTCTGGTTTCCGTAAGTATTGTGCCAGTTGTGGATGATTGAAATCATCTGTGACCCTGACGGTATGGATACCGTCAGGGTCACAGATGTCTGGGGATGGCATAATTTGGAGTTCATCATCGGTGGCGTAGAGGAGCTCGACCGATACCCAACCTGTCCCTATAATCAATTCCCACAAGATCGTGATCACAATGCAGCTCAGAATGTATTACGGGAAGCCCCTCTCTTAATCGGACACCCATCTTAGGCACTGGCTCGGACGAGGTGCGCCATGTCACGTGGCAATCTCTCACTGGCACAATAAGTATATGAGATTTAGAGGGATTGTAATTCCTCTATACCGTCTCTCTGCTGAAGACGCTGGTGCAGGAGAAATTGCTCTGCCCGGTTTCCTGTGAGCGCCAGGGCACGCAACTCAGCCGCCTGAGATTGCTCTCGTTGCCCCAGTTCCAATAAGAAGCTTCCCCGAATGGCATGAAAAAGATGATAGCCTTCCAGTTCAGATGTAAGTGTTTCTACTTCGGCCAGTGCCACTTCTGTTCCTGCCACATAGCGCAAAGCCACAGCTCGATTGAGTCGAATGACTGGCGAGGGTGCCATCTGCATCAACAGATCATAGAGCAAGAGAATCTGCCTCCAATCGGTCGCCTCCCACGACAAGGCTTCCGCATGGCATGCCACAAGTGCCGCCTGGATCTGGTAAGGACCGAGACGACCCAACGCCGCTGCTTGTGCAATCATAGCTCCCGCCTCATCTATCATCCCTCGATCCCAGCGTGAGCGATCCTGATCAGCAAGTAGGATCAATTTCCCCCTGGTATCAAAGCGTGCGTCTGCCCGCGCCAGATGCAAACGCATCAGTGCCAGTAACCCCAGAGGTTCAGGTTCCCGGGGATAGAGCCGTGTCAGCAAGGCTGCCAGCCAGGCTGCATCTTCCGCCAAATCACGGCGAGCAGAGTCGTTTCCACGGCTGGTAAGATAGCCTTCATTAAACATCAGGTAGAGCGCTGCCAGCACTTCACTCAACCGTTCATCCAGATCCTCATCACGTGGAGTATGATATGGGATACCGGCCTGGACAATCTTCTGCTTGGCCCGCACCAAACGCCGCGCCACCGCCACTTCCGAGGACAGGAAAGCGTGAGCAATTTCGGCGGTTGTAAAGCCACAAACTGCTCGCAGCATCAAGATTACCTGGGTCTCGTGTGAAAGCGCCGGATGACAGCAGGTGAACAGCAGCCGGAGCCGATCGTCTGGCTCTTGCACCACCGGGTGCTCCAATGCTGCCAATTTCTCGCGATAGCGGGCATCACGGCGGAGTTGGTCGATAGCGCGACGACGGGCAACCGTCAGCAACCAGGCACCCGGTTGGGTTGGAATTCCCTCAATGGGCCACCGCTCCAGCGCAACCAGCAAGGCATCCTGAACGATCTCCTCGGCAACCTCGAAGTTCCCCAAAATACGCAGAAGGGTGCCCAGGACTTTACCTGCCTCTTCGCGGAAGACCACGCTGAGCGTATCCTGAATTTCCCCATTGAAGGCTGGAGGAAGCTGGGTGATTGGCATATCAGACATGGACGCGTGGATCCTCTACCAACGGCCAGATCTCGACCACATTGTAGCCTGGTGCCTGAACCGACCATGCCTTGGCAAGATGCAACGCCTCATCAAGGTCTGCCACCTCTATCTCAGCGATGCCTCCAATCACTTCCGTTCCTTCAAGGAAGGGGCCATCGGTCACCAGCGGTTGACCACCTGAGCCAACGTGGACGCTGGTGATAGTATGGGGGAGATGGAGTCCATAGCTCTTTCGGATCTGAGAGCGATGATCATGTAGCCACTCACTAGCCTGTGCGCGCTTGTGGGCACGAGCTTCATCAGATAGCTCCTGCCATTCCGCTAGTTGCTGGGCATTAGCACAAAACAAAAGAAGGTATTTCATTGATTTTCTCTTTCCGTTCATGAATTTGCTCTTCAAAGGATGCCCAGTATGGGCCCTATAGACTACGACGAATAAGCATGATCCAAAAAGGACATCCATAGCAATCAGTGATGCCAATTCGATTGATTCCTGATTGTTAAACAGGGCAACCTGCACAAAATCGCCTCCTGCTTGCTAATCTAGACGAGCCAACTGATCTTGGGATCACGCTTGGTATCAGCGGCGTGAGGACGTTCGACCCACAGGACGCACCCGTTCAACCATACGGTATCTTTGAGACTCAGATCGCGCCAGAAGCGAAACCAAGACCCGCTTACCAGTGTCGTCGCGAGTTTCTCCCTCGCCATGGGGGGCAAACTACGACCTCTCATCGTTGGGCTACAATTTTGCTCTTCGTTTGTGAGGAGCTCCGCGCTTGCCTGTAGTTGCCCATCGCGGGTCGATAAAAGCAACCGTTGCTTTTATCGACCCGCGATGGGCAACTGCGAGGGTTGGCTCCACAACCAGGCCGAGTCATATCCTCGGTCCAACAGCGCAATCATTTCAGCGGGCATCTGAGGAGCAAGCTCTTCCAATTGGTAAGCTGCAACCTTGATGGCCGTGGTCGCCGTTTCGATTCGATGCTAATCCAATACGTACGTCCAGCCGCTTGGCTTCTCCGGCAGACTGACCGCCGTCGAAAACTGCCATCCATACGTCACCGGCTTCGCGCTTTCTATTAGAAAGATCGATAGGATTTGTCCGCCGTCAGATGTTCGGAGGTCGGAGGTCCGGCAATCCAGGACTTGAAGTTCGCAGCGAACTCTCGATATTCAGGAAAGGCCAGCAACGGATTGTCTACTCCATCGTCCGTAGCCGTAAGCGTGACAAAGGTCTCCCCGTCGGGAAGCGGGCAGACAGCGTAGAGAAACCCTTGTGGGCGTTCTCGTTCCAGCGCCTCCAGCACGCGCTTGCCTGCCGCATCGACGGCGGCGCGCTGGCCAGGCTTTATTTTGGTATGAGTAATGGCGACTTTCATTGGAAATGGTTCCTTTCACTTGTGTTTATGGTTTGTTGTATGTATCCACTGGCGCGTAGCATCTCTCAGAGCGCCTCTGAGTTGACCAGTCAGCGGTTCATCAAGACGACATCACCTTGTCACCTTGATCGGGTTTTGTTCGTCATTACCTCGACGAAACAAATTAAAGGAATGTGACCAATGAATGAAGAGAGTTTATTAGCACAGCGCTTCGAAGCTGAGCGCCCCCATCTCAGAGCAGTAGCCTACCGGTTGTTAGGTCGCCTCGACGAGGTAGAAGATGCCGTCCAGGAGTCCTGGCTGCGCCTCAGCGGTTACGAGAAGAAAAGCAGCATTGCAAATCTGGGAGCATGGTTGATGACCGTTATTGCGCGGGTATGCCTGGATATGCTGCGCGCGCGTCGTGCGCGCCGCGAGGAGTCCCTGGAAACGTTGGTGCCACATACCTTGACAGACAGTGAACATGTGGTTGATCCGGGACAAGAGATGGAGATGGCCACTTCGGTGGGCCTAGCGCTGTTGGTGGTACTCGATACCCTTGTTCCAGCCGAACGCCTCGCCTTTGTCTTGCACGACATCTTCGACGTGCCCTTCGACGAGATTGCGCCGATTGTGGAGCGCGAGGTAGCTGCAACCAGACAGCTCGCTAGTCGTGCCCGTCGCCGGGTGCGTGCCAAAGCCTCCCTACCAGATGCTGATCTAGCCATCAACCGAGCTGTGGCCGAAGCTTTCCTCACCGCTGCACGCGAAGGCAACCTCGACGCGCTACTCACCGTGCTCGCCCCTGAGGTAGTACTCCGGCGCGATCCTCTGTCCGTGCCTGCGGGAACAGCAGGAGAGCTTCGTGGTGCGGCGACAGTAGCCAAACAGTTTGTGGGACGTGCCCAAGCAACTCAACCGGCGCTGGTCAATGGCTCAGTGGGCGTCGTTGTGGCCCCATTCGGGTGGCTGCGCGGCATTATCGAACTTTCTATCAGTGGAGGCAAGATCACCGCGATCACGACCATTTCTGATCCTGCCCGTCTGCACCAAGTGCACCTGGCGGTCTTTGCCGACTGAGAAGCTTCGTGAGCATAAGATGCTTGGCAAAACCGCATTGCCTCATAGGAAATTTCCGAACAGAAAAAGGAGCAGATCGCACGCATCTTCTCAGAGGAGAGAGGTGAAGCCGCATCAAGGAACGCTTTGCAAGGAGCGGCTCCTTTAGTGGTTTTCTTCTGCCAACTGCTAGGTTGCGATCACAACGCCTGTGCTCATCGTCCTGGTGCCGACAAGCTGGAGCATGGTTGTTGCGCCACCTTCCAAGAAGAGGCAGCGTCCCGATCCCAGCACCAGAGCCTTCTTCGTCAAAAGTTCGCAACAGCCTCTAGAAAGGGGGATCAAGGGACTGCACCAGATGTGAGAGAAGGGAACCTTCTCATATTCACAAATCCGTCCTTTGAGAAAGGTATATGGTAAGCCGTGCTTGCATCTGCTCCGCAGAAAGGCAATCGGCGGGCAGCTCTCCTGAGGGCCAGGGATGCTGAACAGATCCTCTGATGCTTGTTTCTGTGACCAACCGTTCGTTAAAACCAAATGAGAAACGGAAACCAGTCTCATCAATCACCCACAAACAGTAGTGTTTAGCGGCATCAAGTTCCCTGGATCAAACAGGGAACAATTCCACGCCTTCGCATTCTGATCTGACGAGTTCATCCTTGAGGCGCATTTTGTCTCGATAAGGGGTGAAGATGCCATGATCAAGGCGCTTGAATGAGAGATGCACAAGGTCAGGACCACCATTCTGAGCCTGCAAGTGCCTCAGATGAACTTGATAACGACTATTTTGGACACTAACGATTCTGAGTGATAAGAGAGGTTGGTAGACGAAGCATATGAAAGGATCTTGGGGATCAGCGTCTCCAAATCAGAAAACGGTATGCTTCTGTTCGGGTACGCTGAGTACAATTCCATCTCTTTCAAATGATGAAAATGACGTGATCCATCCCCTATTCCTGTCCTGTTTCTTGCCCGTTCTCCTGTCTCTTTTTAATGTCTCGGAGGATGTTCAGAAACAAGGTAGGTTGGTCAACCATAGCCATATGTCCAGCATTCTGTATGATGTAGATCTTTTTTTCTGGGGCTTTGATTCTCTGAACATAGTCTTGCGTAAGAGCAGCGGGGGTTTGCCAGTCATCTTCGCCGACAATGTAATAGAGAGGAACTTGATATGTTGCCGGATTTGTATGTACATCAAAACTCCCTAAAAAGATCATCAATTCTTTATTTGCTTTATTCCCTTTTATCAATGCAGAGAGGTCAGAGAACTGAAAGAGAGGACTAGTCAAAAGGGTTTTCAACGGGGAGACATTCGACTTCCTTGTGAGATGATATTTCCCTTGCAGTTTGCGCAGTTGGAGCGATTTCTTCAGCCATTGCGTATCGAATTGCTCTCCGGGATAGTCACCAAGAGCCTCAAGCTTTTTCAGATCGCTCAGATTATTTGCTTGGACAGTGGCCTCCTTCACTTTTGTATAGCTGAGGCACTCACTTGCCCGTTTATTTATTACTTGCCCTACACCAATATAATACGCGATCTCTTCTGGATGGTCCTTGATAAAAAGGCTCCCTAAAACACTTCCCCAGGAATGACCAAGAAGCACAATCTTCTGTTTATGATATCTGCTCTTGAGATAGTAAATAAGTTCTAGCAAATCCTGGAGGAGTACATCAACAGTTGGAGAACTTTCTGGATTCTTCGTCAGCGTTTTTCCCGTCCCACGTTGGTCCCAATGAATTACGGTAAACTGCTCTTCCCAGTTGTCTTGAAATGCATGGGCAAAAAGGGAGGCAGAACTACCAGGTCCACCGTGCAAAAACAGCAGGACTGGATTTTCATCGGTTGCCCCAAAATGAAACAGGTACTGATGAATTCCGTTGATCAGGACATATTCCTCAACACCCATGGCCTTTTTTGATCTCTTTTTCAGCATGATCATCCCCTTATTGAACAACATCGTTACTCGCTTCAAAGCTCGCGATTGCGCCGAAACGCATCGCGCCGTTTCTCCCATTCTTTATGGAGGGCGGGTATTTGCTCAGCCAAGAATTCGGCAAGTGCGGCGGCTTCTTCTAGCAGAGAGATGCGTGGATCTGGTCCCTCGTCCTTCAAAGCATTCAGACCTTCACGGAACAGGGCCGCCTGCTCCTGGTAAACAGTCGCGTCAAATCCTTTCCCCTCAATCCCAGCCGGATTGAGACTGATGGAATCGCTTCGGTGGCCAGCAGCGCGAGTGCGGTTGACAAGATGGTAATTCTCCAGTGTTTGGACGGCACCCGCAATGGCACTGCGGCTCGCCATGAGCGCATCGGCAAGCTCATTCATGGATTGCTTCTCGGGAACACAGACGAAGAGATAGCCAAGCAGTCGACCAACCATGGGGGGAAAACCGTACCGCAGGGTGTAAAAATGTCTGATGTGGTCTGCGTATTGCAACTGCTCATTCTTATTCATACGAACGAAATACCTTCCTCACTGTTTCTTTTTTCCTGAAGATGTTTTCTTCATCTCAAGTAGAGAGCCCGCCTCCAAGCGGAACATCTCAGTTCGCTGATCGGGAGTGATCTTCCCTCTGCATATGATAACACAGGCAACAGAAATAATAAATATTTTTGTTATTTCTGTCCATCATAAAGGTAAAGAGCAAGGAAATGCTGCCAGCGATATGGAAGCCTTCCATCGTATTGAATAAGCAAGAGGAACAGGTCGTGGACTGTATACGGTGAGCTAAGGTATTCGTCTTTCTCCGCCAACATTGGTATGAATTGTTCGATAAGACATGCCAACAGAAACTGGCGACCCACTACCGGCCAACCGGGCGGGGATCCAACAATGAAAACGCGAATTGGTATGATAGGCATCCCCAGAAGGGTTGAACAGGGTCATGGCAATACCATGACAGAGCAAGGCCGTGCCAGGATGAAAGCCAACTCGCTGAATGGTTGCATCATTGTGCGAGGGGAGGACATGCTGGAGTTCCACACACCAGTAAGAAAGCGCTCCTTCGGGTTTGCCCTGCTTGCACCAGAGATAGGCGAGCAACACATGTGCGAGTCTCAAATCTCCAGTTCCCACTTGTGGACTGCAAAACGTTGTTTGCAAGATGTGCCGCCTGCGGCGAGAGAAGGGAGTGCAGAGGGCCGACACTTCCCTTCTCTCTTGTGCTTTGACAGGGTACGAGCGACCCGGTCATGACCAACCTACTCACCATACGCTGGTTCCTTTTAGCGCATGAATCCGTGGGAGTATCCGCCATAGGAATACGGTCGGTAGGATGACCCATACGAGTATGGTCGATAGGTTGATCCATACGAGTATGGTCGATAGGTTGATCCATAGGAGTATGGTCGGTAGGATGACCCATACGAGCGCTGTTTAGCCGCTGCCTTTGCAGCTTCTTCTTCGCGTGGTATGAGTTCTGCTTCCCGTGGTGCGAGTTTTGCTATCCGTTCGCGTTCATAGACTTCTGGCAGTTGAGTTCTCGGTATGACGCCTGTAGCGCCTGGACCATCTGGCTGAGGCATTGCAGCTTTCGCTGGCACGTTGGTCTTGACACTGGCGGCTGATGCCGAATGGGCCGTACCAAGGAGCAGCAAGAGGGCAAGCGAACTGCTGAAGACAGTCAGGCACACGAGCTTCGCACGAATTGAAATTTTCATCAATCCCCTCTCTTTGGATGAGGTGTACTAAAGAGCATTTATCACATCTCATCTAATACAATCTAATCTTTTACTCCTAAATTGGAAAAACGCTACAATTTCTTTTCCAGGTCTCTTCTTTTTATAAAAATAAAGACAAACACAAGAAATAGTGTGAAAGTCCAACAAGAGGAACGCGTCTTTTCTCCCCATGTCTGGAAGGACAGGATATCTAGAAGCGGAGGTTTTGGTGAAGAGGAGAGATGATAGACCCATACGCTTTGGTGGTTTCGCGTCGAGGGCCTAAAATTTGAACGGAGCAACCTACTGTGAAGAGGCTGAAGTGATGTTGTTTCATTTCAGCCTCTTCCTTTTCGCTCGTCTGTTGTCCCTTGGTGAAGAGAGACTTGCTGTGAGTAGTTCCCTTTCCGAGCCTTGGCCTCAAAGAAAGCGTTTCTTCTGTTCGTTGCCCCAGATACATTGGTCAGTCCACATCCCTCTCCATGAAACATGCTCGAGCGGGAACAGAAATGCTCAGGAGAGAAGACCCACTTTCTGCCACGTTTTGCCTCCATCGATGGTGTGGTAGAACTCTCGCCCCCCTTGCCCTACCTGGATCATAACAAATCCTCTTTGAGCGGAAAGGAAACTAAACCCCCTTATGATACCGTTAGCAGTAGGATTGTGACGCTGAAAGGTGATTTGCTTTTGCTGCCAGCGGCCATTCATCAACGAGAAGGTATTGATAGCTTCTATCTGAGAAGGAAACGTGTTTCCCTGGTATTGTGCAATGTGCAAACTATCAGCGAGCACTTGCTGTTTGGGCATCTCCAGAGGAGGAATGATGATGCCCATGTCCTGCCCCAGGGAAGGGCATTTCCACTCTGTTGCCAGGATTGACCCCCATCATGGGTCACATATAAGTAATACTGTAAGTTGACGCCACTAAGACCATATTCTGCGTAGACATACCCTTCTTGCTTGTTAAAAAAAGTAAGATCGAGATAGGCATTTGCTTTGATCCCTGCCAGGGCGCTCTCTAGCGACTGTCGTTGCCAGCTCCGTCCCCCATCATGCGTCATATAGAGGTACCCTGTATGTTCTGGTAGAGGCGCGCCTTTTTTCTGGGTAACCGTCTCACTTGTGATCCATCCTGTTTGTTCATCAAGGAACTGGACTTGCTCAATCCTCCCATCGATTGGAAGCGGACCAATCTTTTGCCAGGATTTTCCTCCATCACGAGTATGGAGCAAAAACTGTTGGAGCCTTGTGTCTGTCTCACTCACATAATTCCCCGTTCTGACATCACCAAGATTGATGGCAAAAGGCGAAGTCACAAGCAAGTTCCATCCATGATTCTGATCGGTAAATGTCAGAAAATCCAGGGGTTCTGCTGCATAAGGCCAATCGAAACGTTGCCAGGTCTTTCCTCCATCAAGAGTCCGGTAAAGCGCTGCATATCTTTCTCCATCATACTTGGTAATGAGCCAGGCCGTTACCTTATCGCGTACATAGAGTGACCACGAGAATTCATTATGAGGCGTGAGATTGGGTGTGACCTGTTGCCAGTGTTTTCCTCCATCGGTTGTATGCCATACTGGCGCATATCCTTCTTTTGCCGAGAGTTGGTTATCCATCATCCAACCTACTTGCTCATCAAACATAGCGAGTGTTTGTCTGAAACCAAGCCATATTCCGGATGAACCCTCTCCTTGCGTGGCAGGTGTCATTGTTCTCTGTTTGAGAGCGGAAATGGTGAAGAGGAATGCCCCAGTTAATAGGCAGATGACGAGAATAGCTGCAAGTGCATTCAAAGGGCGTAGCCAGGCCCTCCCTTTGGCATCCCCTCTTTTATGTGGAGTGATGCGTGCTTGTATATTTTTTGGCCTGGGTGAGAGGGCGTTGGGTTTCGAGGGCACTTCTTGGCGCATCGTATACCAACGCTTTCGCAGGTGTTTGAGAGACTGCTCATCTTCTGACGTCGTGCGATGGATGTTCTGTAATTGTGCAAAAAGCTCAACATTATCCCTTTCTTCTGGAAGGAGGTCTTTGTACTCGTACGGATTCATCATCTCTCTCCTTTCTTCTCAGGGGAATGAGCATACATTGTTCTCAAAGAGCAAATGGTACGTGAAAGCAGTTTGCGGGTTGCCTGATTACTTTTCTGCAGTAGCGTAGCGATTTCTAAAGTCGGTAGCCCCTGTCCGTAACGTAGAAGCAAGAGTCGCTGCTGCAAAGGGGGCAGTTGGCGAATATAGAGTCGTAATTGTGAATAGCTTTCGTTGCGTAACGCCATCTGTTCGGGAGTACTACTGTCTGGGATGGTATCGGCGCGAGGATCGAGAGCGAGAACAGGATGGCGCCGGAGATGGCGAGAGCGTTCCATCAGTTTGTTGTGAGCCACTCGTTTCAGCCAGGCAAGCTGCCTTGGTCTCTCCCACGTAATAATGTCACTGTTCTCTAACGCAATAGTAAATGCATCCAGGGTTATGTCTTCAGCATCCTCACGTGAATGAGCATATGAACGTATGTATGCAAAGAGAACTGGATGATAGCGATCAAAGAGCTGGTCATGATCAGCCGGAGGTGTGTCTTCATCTGATAGTAGCATACAACTTTCCTTTTGAAGGCTCTTTTGTCACAGAGAGCGATGAGTTTTCAAGTTCATCTATATAGATGCCAAAGGAAAGAAAATGTGACATCCAGAGGGAGAATGAGGATCATCGACATCGGCCTCTGGAACCCCCTGTCTAAAGGAGCTGATTCTTACCCACATGTATGGCGATAAGAATCACTCATGGCGTTGAAATGCATGTAACCCGATGCTGGTCCTCGACGCCGCTTGTGGTAGCGGCTTGTTGCCTCGACTTTGCCTCCCTTTGGTGTGTGCTTTTCCCACTGAAAACGTGAGAAGAGCGAGAGCGACAGGTGTGTTGCGCCGGGTGGACAAAGCGTTTCAGGAGTTCTTTCGCAGGGTGAAGCGTGGCGAGCCCCCTGGCTACCCACGCTTTCAGGATCGCAACCAGTATGCTAGCTTCACCTATCCACAGGCTGGCTTATCGATGGGGAATGGGCGTCTTGCCCTTTCAAAGATCAGGCATATCAAGATGAAGCGCCATCGAGGAGTGGGAGGAGCCGTCAAGACCTGACTCTCAAAAGGGAGGGTGAAGGGTGGTATGTGTGTCTTGTTTGTGAAGCAAAAACGGTCAAGCGAACACCCTACACTGATGAATGTATCGGGATTGATGTCGTGATCTCAAAACTGGCAACGCTCTCGACTGGCGGTGTGATCGAGAATCCTAAACTCTACCGCGAAGCTGAGAAGAGACTTGCTAAAGCACAACAAGCGATGTCGAGAAAGAAGCGTGGCTCTCATCGACGCAAGAAGGCTGTCCAGCGCGTTGCGGAGCTGCACAGGAAGGCGAGAAACCAGCGTCATGACTACTTGCATCAGTGGTCTCGACGTTTGGCAAACGCTTATGAAACCATATTGTTTGAAGACCTTGCCCCTTCCAATCTGTCCAGACAGGCGAAACCCAAACAGGATGAGGAGAGCGGGCACTACCTTCTCAATGGGGCACGTGTGAAGCCTGGGTTCAACCAATCTCTTGTCGATGCTGGTTGGCATCACTTCATCACCTTGTGTCAGTACAAAGTGGCAGAGGCTGGTACGCTCCAGGTGGTACACGTTGATCCCAGATATACCAGCCAAATATGTAGCGGGTGTGACACAGTTCGGAAGAAAACGCTCTCAGAGCGTTGGCATTCCTGCCAATGTGGGTACGAACTGGATCGTGATCACAACGCCACGAGAAACATCAAAGCTCTTTGGCTCGGACGGAGCCTTCAGGATGCGCAAGCCTCCAGAGAAGCCCACGCATGAATGCGTGGGGAATCATCATTTAACGCCAAGGCGACCAAGAACCTATCAACGAGAGGGTGTATAGGAGCCTGGGATGTGCGTTGTTGCAAGGGCGCATGTGGCATCGTTTCTAGAGCCAGGCCGGGGAACGGACCTACTTTTTGTATCGGCTTTCTCTCCAGAAGAGGCCAGCGAAGAACGCTCGTGCCATCCACAGTTTCACAGGGATCGAGGGAATTCCTGAGCTTGCCATTCATGTTCTAAGATACTATACAGCAAGGTATCCCACCAGCGATCCTTCATCCACCTGTTTTCTCGCAGCCGTCCTTCCTGTCGCATTCCGATCTTTTCCAACACATGTGCGGAAGCTGTATTCTCTGCAATGCACCACGCCCAGATACGATGGAGTCCCAACTCTCGAAAACCATAGAGGAGGAGCGCATGAGCGATCTCGGTCGCGTAGCCGTAACCCCAGTAACGAGGATCGAGTTCATAGCCAATATCAGCCTCTCGATCATCCATTGTTTTCATCCGGATGCCAGCATTGCCAATGAGCTGTCCCTCAGGAGCAAGCGTGACGACGAGCTGAAATTTCGTCCGGGGTTCTTCCTCGCGCTGCGCAAGAAGCTGTCGTACAACCGCCTGTACATCCGATTCTGTTCGATGCGTCCAAGGATAATAGCGTAGATAGAGTGGGTTCGATTGATAAGCAAGCGTTCCCCGCCAGTCCTCCTCCTCAAACTCGCGTAGCACAAGGCGTTTCGTTGTCAAGATCATCTTTCGGTCTTTCATTCCTAAAATAGAGAATCCTCAGGTTGCCATTGTACTACGGTCTCCTTCCTTTGCATAGAAGCTTGCAGCAAGCAAACAACACAAAACTTGCTATTATATTGCATGTAATGGTATTATAATAAATAATACCATTACATGCAAAGCAATTGGAAAGATCTTTTGGCGAAGTTATGTATCAAAAGACAGCCGTTTTTTTGGGCACTGCAGAATAGGAAACGAGATGCTATCTATGATACTGATGAATGAGAGAAATAGACGAGAAATTGAACAAACAAATGAGTAAAAAAGGCCATGAAGATCTTTCATAAGAAAGGCAGAAAGAGCTATGAAGATGAACGCTGAGATGGTGCAGCGCTGGCTCAACACATACACCCATGCTTGGATGACCTATGATCCAGACGAGATCGCTGCATTGTTTACCGACGACGCTGAGTATCGTTGGCATCCCTGGGACGAGGGGGAGGATGTGGCTCGCGGCCACTCCCAAATCGTTGCAGCCTGGCAAGAGAACCGTGACGTAGCGGGGACGTACCATGGTGAGTATCGACCGTTGTTGGTCAAGGACGGCATGGCGATTGCTGTCGGATTGTCCTCCTATTATACGGATCAGACCCAGAAAACGCTCAAGCGGGCGTATCACAATCTGTGGGTGCTGCACTTCACTGATGAGGGGCAGTGTCGCTCGTTCACTGAGTGGTATATGCAAGCACCAGACAAGTCGTAATCTGATGGCTGCTTGTAGTAGGGGGCATATCTCTACGCGATCGTCACGCAGCGTGTGGTGAGCACCGGGGTGAAAAACAGCTCTAACACCCGCGCCATCGTGAACGCGCTACTGCCCGTGGCTAAGCAGCACGCCGATGACGTGATTGAATGGAACTTCGAGTTCTACCCCGACATCACTGGTGGTATGGTCACGCTCGATGGTGTCGAAGTGACTGAGCCGCGCTCAGTCAGCAACAAGAGACACCACATCGACACTCTGATGGGCGTAGGCAGGGAGCCATCTCGTACTAGATATGCTCCCTGCCCGCGCCTCATTTTGGGACTAGAGGTCGTAACAAACATACAAGGCTGATAAGATCCCTGAGTATGAATGGAAACATCATGCGCCGTTGACGCACCACTCCGGGTGAAAATGTACTGAAGAGTTTTTTTGCAGGTGTGGCAAGCCAGATGAGATGATGGACCTCCCACCTTGACAGCTCAGAGGAACGGAGAAAGAATAGAGCACAAGAACTCTTGTGGTCCATAGGAAAGACCCTCTATGTCAAGAGCCAAAAACGAGAAAGGAAAAAGCAAGGTGAGCAGAGGTGAAACTGCCTCCCGTGTGGGCTTACAAGCCTCCCACCTCGGTCAAGGCCAAGACGAGCGCGCCTACCCTCGACTCTTTCCCCTCCTGCGCGGCCTTGACTCGAGATGGTCTGCTGCAAGTAACCCACACCGGAAGTCGGGAACGCGGTGGCGGGCTGCGGCAGACGTTGGAGCGAGGAGCAGGGATGAAGGAATGGCTCACGCTCGGCAGAAAAAGCGCAGCGGGAACCGTTTGGGCGACTCCGTTGGAGCACACGGTCTCAGCACTGACAACAGACGTTGCAGTGCTCAGTCTGCCCAACCAGCCATGACGCCAAGGGACAGCCTGGGTTTAGGCAGCACGTTGACGAGGCGCGTGAGCCAGCTTCGCCGCTTCAAACGTTGCGGCCTGATAGAGGTCCTTGCTCACCCACATGCGATAGATGATGCGTACCCAGACATTAGCCAGGCAGCGCACGGCCATACTGTGGGTCTTGCCTTCCATCCGCTTGCGCTGGTAATACTCTCGTGCCCAAGCATCTTGTCGCGTCGTCTGCCAGGCGAACTGATAGAGCACATTGCGCAGCGGCTTCAGGCAGGCAAAGCGTTTATGGGCTTTGGAAAAATTGCCGCTTTGGAACGGCACGGGAGCCGTTCCCGCCAGTTCCTGCACGCTTTGGGCATCTCTGTAACGTGCTCGGTCATCACCCCATTCGGCAAGCAACCGCGGAGCCAGACGCTGAGCAGCCCGAGGCAGAGATTGCCACAGGTCATGGTCGGGATGCTTCAAAAAAAGGGTAGCAATCTCCTTATCGTAGCTTTTGATGTCCTCAAGCAGTGGCAGCAACTGTCTGACCAGCGAGAGCATCAGGCGCGATTTGGCACGCACGATGACCTCATTGGCCGTCAACTCTTGAGAATGCAACTGCTCCACCATCTCAAGGGCTGCCCGCCGCGCATGAGGATACTTGCAGCTTTTGAGCAGTGCCTCGATCTCTTCAAGGGAAGCTGCCGCCGCTGCGGTTGGAGTCGGATACGCCTGCAAAAACAGCAGCGTCGAGGGCTGATGCAGTTTTCCAAACAGCTTCAAGCTGACCGGGTAATACTCTTTGAGGCAGGCGGTGAGTTGGTTGACCAGCCGCGTTTGGCTTTGAATCAGAGCATCCTGATCGCGTGTGAGCGTCTTCAATTCAGCAATGATCGGGCTATCAGGAGAGAGGCGACGCAGATCGGGCAGGTCAAAGCGTCCGGTTTTTGCCAGCAGATAGGCATCAATGCGGTCTGTCTTCGCGCCTGCTGTTTTACGCAGTTTGTTCGCTGTCTTCGGGTTGACTGGATACACCGGAATGCCTGCTTCCAACAGGAAGGTAATGAGCAGGCCGTGATTCGTTTCGACGATACAGGCCAGATCCTCCGGCCTAGAGGCGATACCCAGCAAAAAGTCTTTCAAGTGGTGCAAACCTTGATGGCTGTGGGCAAAACGCTGTATTCCCACCTGATGTCCAGCTTCATCGAGCACAACCACATCATGATGGGTATCGCTCCAATCCAATCCAACATACCACATCTTCGAACTTCCTTTCGCCAAAACTTCCTGGGAGCGGTCGGGTCCTTATATAACAGGTGCTCGAAGCAACTACCCTCCAATCGTCGATTGGCCCAGGAAAAGCTGCTGGGAAAGAGCGATCTTTCCTTGCCGGTCAAGCCGTGTGGAGTCCTTAGCCTTTCCCCAGCAGGACGAATCGAGCAGGGAGCGACCCTGCTAGCCCTTGGTCGAGAGGGCTTGAAAACATATTAACATATAAGGAGCCCTCTTTCATGACGAGATCCCGCGTTCCCTTTGCCACGTTGCTTACAGGATTGACCGATCCCGACAGCCAGGTGCGTCTGCAGGCGATCAGGAACATCATGCGCCGCCGCTCTGAGCTAGCCCAGGCCTATCCAGCGCTACTGACGTTGCTCAACGATTCCGACGATCAAGTATGCAAAGCCGCCATCAAGGCCTTGGGGACCCTTAACGATCCACATGTATTTTCCGCCCTGATCCCTCTGTTGACCCACCAATCCCCTGATCTTCGCCTGCTCGTGCTAAAAACCCTGGCACAGTTGGATTATTCGCAGACCATCCCGTATTGGTTTGCCGCTCGAGGAGACTGGAGCGAGTTTGTCCGTCGGGCAGCCTACAAGGCGATGAATGATACACGTGCTGTCGAACCTCTCATTCTCATGCTCAACGATACTCATATCCCCTGTCGCGAGTATATAGCCCGTGAACTGGGTGTGTTGGGAGACGCGCGGGCTGTGAAGCCCCTCATTGCTGCTCTGGGTGATACGAATACAAGCGTTCGTTACTCTGCGGCTGAAGCTCTGGGCAAGCTGGGAGATGCACAGGCTATTGATCCCCTCATCACCGCTCTCGATGAAACAGATCATTCCGTTCGTTCATACGCAATTTCTGCACTGAGCGAGTTGGGGAGTGCACGGGCTGTTGAGCCCCTGATTCCCCTGCTCAACGATGAGAATGCGGACGTTCGTAGGAATGTCGCCAAGGCCCTGGGTCAGTTGGGCGATGGACGGGCCATTCCTCCATTGCGTACATTGTTAACCGATCCTGTTGGTTTGGTGGCTGATCAAGCACGGCAGGCTCTTGCACGATTGAAGAAGACTGTGGAGGCAATATCCTAAACAGGGCATCCACAGTACATGATGCATCGCAGAAGGCAAAACCAGGTGTGCCAGATGCCAGGCGGCAGTCCAGCGGACCAGCGCATGCATATCGCCACCTGGACAAAGCATTCCTCAATTTCTTTGAAGGGAGTGTCAAATATCCAACCTTCCAAAGGAAGCGTAACCGTCAATCGGCGACCTACACCGCCAATGCCTTCATCTGGCGCAATGGAAATATCACCCTTGCCTGCGATGCATGATCCTCTTGCTCTTCGTTGGTCGCGTCCTTTGCCTGATGGGGCCATCCCTTAGAGTGGCCCCATCACCAAAGACAGCGCTGATCGCTATGCGGCGCATCTGCCTTCCACTGAGCAGGTGATCGATGCTGATCTTGGCTTGAAGCCCTTTGAGATAGGCGAATGCTCGACGACGAGGCTCGGTTCGTGCGAAATAAGGAGCGATACGGGCGTGAAGCTGTTTCAATTCCTGTCTCCACCACCAGATGTCAAGAAATGTGGTTGGAGATCCCCAAACCGAGGCGTCGGTCCCTGTACGTGCTACCTTGCCATTCGTCATACGAGTGAAGGCGCTACAAAACACTCGATATGAGAAAAGCAGGCCTGACACATGGAAAAGACGCAACAAACAAGTATCGAAGGACGCCTCTTGGGGAAACCATCCTACTGGCGAGTATTTCCTTCAGGGGTAAACCGTTTCCAATGGCCCTCAGAGACCACTTCGACGACGCCATCGATCAGTTTGATGGCGGTCTGATCGTCGATCGCGTACGTTGGCACGGGTAGCCTCGCAGCCCACTTCTCTGCGTTGGTCAGGGAAGCGTCCAGGTGATCCTCGTGATCCAAATGCGGAATCAACGCAAAGTCAACCAGTCCCACTCCCTGAGCCGTGACCAAGGTCCTGCTGATTTCGCCCTGGGGCGTGGCAAACACGATGTCTTCCGACGTGAACGCTTCACCGCTGCCCCTGCGCGGATCAAGGTAGGTCTCGCCGAAGGTGGCCGCCGCCGCCATGCTCCCGGCACTCACCCCCACATAGACTGTCTCGCTCAGCAGAGAGGGCAGCAGGTCAGCCAGTCCGGATTGTCGCATCCAGTGGCACAGATACAGTGGATCGCCGCCGTTCACCAGCAGGGCGTCCGTCTCCTGAAGCATTGGGACCCAACAGTCTTCTTGGATACTGGGCAGAGCGGTGAGCTCCAGCACGCCCAACGACTTCCACCCCAATTCGCACAAGGGCCCGTGGATCAGTCGCCAGGCCATGGCAGCACCGCCAGGGAAGGGGTAGATCGCGGTGGGAATGTAGAGGGCGCTGGACTCGGCGATTGGTTTGCCCAGCAGATCAACCAGGGCGTTACGAATGCTGTCGTTGCTAATGCCAGACGAGGTGAGAAGCAATTTCATGATATTTCCTTTCCAATCTCTGAAGAGCCGAACGTCTTTGCCTGTCCCATTACATGCAAGACATTCTACCGCCTTGTAAAGCACAAAACTTCTCCCATCTTGCTCGTTCTCGACTTCAAGCCATGTGCGGAGCAGCATGAACCGGCCTCAAGGGTTCACTTCAGATTCCTTGAAATTGGCAAGCAACGAAAAAGCCTTTTGTAAGCGTATTACGCAGCGAAAATGTCACGAGAGTTTCCTCTCGTGACACCATTGATGGAAAGCCAAACACAGTAAGAGAAAACTTATGCTTTGTTCTGCCCCAAGTCAACAGTTGCGACATACCATTTGCCGCCAACCCCCTGCCCACTCGTCTGTCCGGCAGCTGAGTCTCCAGCATATGTATACAATGGGTGCCCATTATAGACAACTTGCTTACCACCATTCGCATCCAAGGTAGTCAACTGCCCCGTGAGATTGCTACTGGATTGAGGTGTGCCAGAACCTGAGAAGAGAAGCGGCGGCCACTTCTGCGCACAGCTATCCATGCAGGCAACCTTTGATGCTGTATCAAGGGTGAAATAATATAGCGTCATCCCTTTCGCATCTGTCAAGATAGTTGTTGTCTTACTCTCAATCGTGGCCGAAGCCGTCTTGATCACTGCGTCACTTGTTCCACTCGTATAGTCTCCACTTGTAGATGTGGGAGTCACAGCATTCGACTGAGTAGGTGTTGCAGTTGCACCGGAACCATTATAGCCATCGGTAGCACCGCCACATGCTGCCAGAAAGAGCAGCAACAAAAACGCCAAACTAGAAAAAAGAGTTTGCGTTCGTAAGCTCATAAAAATTTTCCTCCAGAAACATAGCTTTGTAAGCGTTGACTGTAGATGCTGTCGATACATAGAAGTAATTCACTTCACTCCAAAGAAATACATTCGTTCCCTGAATTACATCTAAAAAACCTCAGCATATAATTCTCCCATCATCGGAATATGAGCTTGCTTGCCTCGCATCTTCCATTTCATTGTTTTTTAGGACTAAGTTTCCCATGACAGTGAAACACCTATTTGTCTTGTAGTAGCAGGCAAGACGTCCGTTGTCCAGAACTTAGACATTGAGGGCACGCCTCAATGCGGTCTGGTTCCTGCCTCAACAAGAGCAGTTTCGTTTGCCCCAGTGGACAAGCCAGAGCTGCTCTCTCCACAAGCATTTCGGGTGTCGGTGCAACTCACCGCCACCTACAGAATTTTTTTGCCGCGTTATAGTCTCGATCAGCTATGTATCCGCAATCCAAGCATACAAATGTGAACGTATGTTTGCAGACTTTCGCATAAGAAAATCAGGGCAGGATGCAATAGGAAAGAAGGTGTGTGAGCATTTTTCCCATCTTATGTCGGGAATTCCTTAAAGAGTTGCAACCGGGTGATACAGTATGCTTAGGACTCAACGGACACAATCACTTCACCATTGGACAAAAATAAACATATGGAAGAACAAGATAAGCAAGACGCATCAAAGGTCGGTACATGCTCCTTTCTTGGGAGCCAGGCGGTGGACAGGAGATCTGTCCACTCCGAATCGAAGGAGGGCATCAAAACCGGATTAGCATCGATGCCGCACCTCCCACTCCTAATGCCAGATCTTCAGTTAGTTCGCCTTGATCATGCATCTGCCATACTCGCGTTCGAGCGAGAGAATCGGGCCTACTTCGCAGCATCAGTGCCTGATCGGGGGGACGAGTTTTTTGCCGAATTCGATACACGGCTTGCGCAACTCCTTGAATGGCAGGCAGCCGGGACGGATTACTTTCACCTGCTGATAGACGAGGACGGCAAGGTGCTAGGGCGAGTAAACCTTGTCGAAGTGGCAGATGGGTCGGCAGAACTCGGATACCGGATCGCGCAGAAGGCTGCGGGGCAGGGGCTGGCTACAGCGGCTGTGCACAAGGCGCGTGAGCTTGCTACCACAGAGTACAAACTCACCAGACTACGCGCGCGCGTCACGCTGGACAATCCAGCCTCACGCAAGGTGCTTGAACACAACGGATTTGTCGCCATCGGTGAGCTCACACTCAACGGGAAGCCAGCAATGTCCTACATCTACGAACCTCGGTGATGCAATGCACGCGTATTACGCCCAACACTCTTCCGGTGCTTCCACTCACATGGTGTTGTCCTGCGGCGCCCTTTCTTGTGCGCCTGGCCTAGTTGAGGGCATATGATTGCAGAGATTCCCATACTCGATCCAGTCATTCGCTTAGTAAGGCATTGAAGAGTTGAGGCTGCTCAATCTGCAAATTATGACCGGCGCGGTCCAGGTTCGCGAAGGTTCCATGAGGATAGTTTTCTAGAATACGCCAAGTATCGCGGTATCCTGCGATATGATCTTGCCTTCCTGCGAGAAGTACCGCTGGTTTGTGAAAAGGGTGTGGAAGGTTCCCAATATTAAAGGAGCAGCTATAACGCTGACGGATCTTCTGAAGAAATGCTTCATCAGCAACGTTTGCTCCACTGAGAAGCTCATCTCGAAAACGTTCCCAGTTGTAGTGATCCTGCACAATGGCCATTGAAGTAAATGCTTCTACACAGGACAAAGGTTTAATATTTTTTGGGAAGTATATGACCCGCTTGGACATTTTCCAACGATGTCGGCAAAGTGTCAAAGCGGGCTGATAACGCAGAATTGTGTGAAAATTGTTGTCTTTAAGCAGGTAACGTCCATACTGAAAAGAACTAGGAATATGCTCATGTGAAAAAGTTGAACACGTGAGCAAATGTCTATTTTTGGAGGGAACAGACATTATGTCCAAGGGAAAAAAGCGAGGTCTCTATTTTCTGATGTTTCTTCTGTTGCTTACCGTTGAAATATTGATTGCTATTTTTGTTCATGATGCATTTGTTCGCCCCTACATAGGAGATATTTTAGCTGTAGGGGGTGTGTATTCTTTCCTACGAATATTTCTTCCGGAGCGTGTTGCATTCTTACCTCTGTATGTTTTTCTCATTGCTTTCACAGTAGAAATCCTACAGTTTTTTGATGTTGCCAGTCTCATAGGATCAGAGAATACCATCTTACAAATTATTGTGGGTTCGGTCTTTGATTGGAACGATATTACGTGCTACGCCATTGGCTGTGCCATGATCGCCGTTCTTGAGGTCCTTCAAGTAAAAATGACCAGGCCCTGCGTTACGTTAGCTACTATGGGCCGCAAGGGAGAGGGCAATAATCCGATGAACACGTTATGAACTACTTTTCAAGTATTTGGCGTTGGTGAACAAGCACCGAGTTGCCAATGAGAACAGATACGTTGGTCAGGTCGTGACGACTGCACTCCTAACAGGGGAGCGCTACCCTTAATACAGAGTAGGCTAATATCCTAGCGAAATAGTAATTGTTCAGAAGAGGGATAGAGCAACAAGTACCACAGCAAGGGCGATAGTGTTCGAGACCAAGGAAAAATGAACGCGATGCAAATGGAAGCAATGTTGAGGTGTGTTGAGATATAGAAGAAAGCCTTTCCATTTTAAGAGATACTGTATGTACACAGTGTCAGATACCCCGTAGCTCTGCGCTAGGGGCTTGTCCCTACGCCGAAGCGTGAGACGAGAGGCCATCTGACAGCGACCCACTCGCCAAAGGTATATCGAGGTGAGCAAGATGTTTCTCAGCGATGTTGTGAGCAGCATTGAGACTGAATCCGCAAACACGACAGAGGAAGAGGCTTTGAGAACGACAATTATGACGCGCCAGGTGCTCACAGCGAGAGCAGGTTTGCGAGGTATGGCGAGGGTCCACCTTCACCACGGCAATGCCCTTCTCCTGCGCTTTGTAGGAGAGGAAGGCGTGAAACTGGGCGAAGCTCCACGAATGGAGGCGGCACAGCCCTTCTCCCTTGCGCATACGAGCACGCGAGCGAATATGCGTCAAGCTCTCAAGGACGATGGTCGAACCAGGAGCGGCATTCTGGACGATATGTTTGGAGAGCACATGGTCATGGTCTTTGCGTTGCCGAAACAGTTTGCCAGAGAGCTGACGCGGGTGGCGTTTCGCTGAATGGGCACCTTTGGCTTGCAGATTGCGACGGAGACGGAAGAGACGGCGCTCTTGCTCTTTTCATTGAAGCAAGCGGTATGTTCCTGCAACGTTTGTTGCAGTGTTTGGCTTGCTCATGTGTTGCGTGAAGCTACAAAATAATCGTTCTATCCATACAGAAACGCTCTCTATGAGAGAGTGTTTTGTCAACTGGTGTGGGAGAGGCGTATCCCCACTCCCCAAATAAGGAAAGAGGCGAAGGTTTTGATGAACATGCACCAAGGATGGTGCATTTCTTTATACTTGACAAATTTGATCATATTAATACACAATAAAGGGGTCTATTGGAGCTGGTCGTCCTGCCGATTGCTGGCTTGTGCTAGAATCAACGGCCATTTCTTCGGGGTAATAGGTCGCTAATCATCCCCCGAGGACGGTTCTCGGTGAGTTTTTGTTTCCCGCCCCCTTCGAGAGCGAATGCGAGGTGGGCTATTCGAGAACTAAGAGGTTCTATGCTGTTCCGTCATCATACAACCTAAGGATGGGCTACCCGCTGCTGCATCTGCGCGCTCATTTGCTGCTGCATCTGCGCGAGGGTATCGACCACAGGCGTCGTCAGGCGTCACGCAGCAATCTCTACTGTGATACCAGAGAAAAGGAGGGGTATCAACACAACATCTAAAAAGTGAATAGAGCTTGAAGATCAACCAGCTTCATGTAGCAAATAGTAAGCCATAGAGGTCTGTTCCCTCTATACAGGTAATGTAGCCTGTCCTCCATGATGAAAACCTCCCAATGAAGGGTAATAACGTGAACCGCTCACGTAAGATCGGGCCGGTCCTTGCCGGGTCGGTCGCTATCATCCTGCTCACCAGGCGGTTGAATCGCCTCGATTCCATCCAGACGCAGTTTTCCATCAGGTTGGCACAGGCACAGACCCAGCTTGACATGATGCGCCAGGACGTGCAGGTTCTGTTGGACGCACGTAAGCGTTCCACGCAGCGCCTGATCATCTTTGTGAATGCGATTGGGCTTCTGTCCTTCGTGGTGGCTGCCATGTTCCTGATCGCATTGCTATGCGGAGTGGGCGCTTCGGCGACCACCCCCACCGGCCTTGCCGGATTCGTACAGAGGTACGCCAGTCTGGCGCCAGCGTGCATCGACGTTGGCGGCGTGTTGCTGATCGCCCGGATGACGCGTGCTGCCGAGCAGCGTAGCCAGCAGCCTGGTAAGAAAGACGATTGGGCACTTCGCACGCTCGCAACCATCGCTCTGTATATCGTTGGCACGCTGCTCGCTTACCAGAGCGGCAAGCTGGTCAGCGGGTGGTATCTCCCGTCTTACCACGCGACCACCTCGGCGACGATTAATGCGAATAACGCGGTGCAGGCAAGCGTAAGCTGGCTCTTCTTCGTCATCCAGATGAAACTTGTGCTTGATCCGCCACGCCAGCTACGGTTTCGTCGCAAGAGGTGCGCTCTCCAGGGTCTGGCTGCTCGCAGATGGCTAAACAGCATCGCGTACCTCACGGGGATTGTGCCCTTGTTGGTCTGTGTCGGAGTCTTCATTATCCCGATCTTCCTGGGAGTTGGAGCATCTGACACATCGAAGGGCTTCGCGGCCTTTGTCCAGCATCATGCAACCTTCGGGCCTGCTCTTTTCGGAGCCGGTTGCACATTGGCCATTGCCCTTATGGGACGTTACACCGCCAACAGCCGAGGCAATGCGCAGGATCTGCGTTCACCGGAGGAAGCGGCACGAAGTTGGGTGAAACGACTGCTGGTGACATACGCCATCAACCCTGTAGGGGTGTTGAGCTCGTACACATCAGCCAAGCTGGTCAGCGGGTGGTACCAGCAGACGTATCCCCACGCCGCTGTGCTTGCGGTGATCAATGTGGACAACCTGTGGCAATCCACCTATGGATGGCTCTTTTATCTGCCCATCCCGCTCATCCAGGTGGTGTTTCCCACCTGGAATGCCAAACGCCGAGCAAAGAAGATGATCTGATCTTCAGGCCCAAGTTGTCAGGCTCTCCAGGTATCGATGATTGATACCTGGAGAGCCTGAACAAGGTATTGAGGTCACAATGACCTGCTGCTAGCAGCAGGTCATTTATGGTGCTTCATCCCTGGGCATTGATACCTGTCTTTTACCCACAATTTACAAAGGGAGGTGAGAAGCGAGATGAACGCCCTCAAGCAGGGTTTGCAACTGGAGCCAGCCCTTCCACACGGTTTTCCAGCCCGGTGAGCCATCGCCAGAACGCGCCAAAAAGCCACCCATGCGGGCCACTTCCGTCCAAAAAGCTTTGACGGTCAGCATCGAAGGCAGCCGCGCGGTACGCACCGCGATGATGGCAACCACTTCGGCTTCAAGCACCTGTGAGGCGGGAAGATCCGGTGTCTGTTGGGAAAGCGCACGCTGTTGCAACAGTCGCACAGCGACAGGAGAGAACAAGCCAAGCAATCGCGTCAGTCGATCAGCACTTTGCACTTGTCGCTCCTCGATGCGACACCCGGTTTTCAGGCACTGATGATACTCTTCGATGGTACAATCACAAATGACAGTGCGACACGAGGTTGCACGAATTGAGTGAGGCGAAAGCCTTCAGGCAGTGTCCAGGCCTGTCCTCACCTCTCTCTGCGTCACTGGTAACGGTGGGGTGGAAAGCGAGGGGGAATGCCGAAGGGAGCCTCAAACCACAAGAGGCAACCGGGCTAGAGGAAAACCGGACGGGAGAACGCAAGTGAATCTCTGATGAGGCTGCGTTATGTGAGGTCATCGAAAGTGGTTGAAACGATGATGATGGGAATATTGGGAAGCCGTGCTGTCAATCGGCTTTGAGGACACCCACTCCCCGCAGTATAGGAGACACCCACCCCGGTTGCATCTCAATCGCGCAGAACGTGAAAACCCCAATAAGGTCTCAAAAGACCAGCAATCTCTTGAGTAAGCTGACCGTAAGGGAAGCCGAATGCCTTAGTGGGAACAGGAAGGATCAAGAAGCGAAGGCTGCTCGCCGAAAGACAACAGAAATCCATAACTGGGCAGATAGGGCCGACAACGGAGATACCCACGCTGAAAGGCGGCTGACGTGATCCTGGTACACCACCCAAAGAACGATGTGAAGGAACTCATCAAGGGAAAAGTTAGATGCAAGCACACACACGCTTAGCAAACGGAACCGAGACGCAGACCGAATGGAACGCCATTGACTGGCGCAAAGCCAATCGGACTGTTCGTAACCTGAGACAGCGTATCTTTCGGGCAACACAAGAAGGGAACTTGAAAAAGGTCCACTCGCTCCAAAAACTCATGTTGAAAAGCTACTCCAATCGACTCGTGAGCGTCCGACGAGTCACGCAGATGAACGCTGGGAGAAAAACGCCTGGAATGGATAAACTGGTCATCAAAACACCAGAAGCCCGTGGAAAAATGGTCGATATGCTCGCGCAGTACTCCTGTTGGAAAGCGAAGCCAACACGGCGGGTTTACATCCCAAAGGCAAATAACACATCTAGGCCATTAGGGATACCGGTGGTGATGGATCGCTGCCTTCAGGCAATGATCAAAAACGCCCTTGAACCAGCTTGGGAAGCCAAGTTTGAGGGCGCGAACTACGGATTTCGCCCAGGTCGAAGCTGTCACGATGCTCTTGAAAAGATCTACGGACTGGCCCGACCCAATAAAACCAAGAAGTGGATACTTGATGCCGACATAAAAGGTGCATTTGACGCAATCTCCCACGAATATCTCCTGAAAACCATTGGCCCGGTTCCTGGAAAGGAACTGATAAAGCAATGGCTGAAAGCAGGATATATCGAAGAAGAGGTCTTCCATGCAACGGAGCAAGGTACACCTCAAGGCGGTGTTGTTTCCCCCCTGCTTCTTAACGTCGCGCTTCATGGGATGGAAGCAGCCCTCGGCATCAAGTACAACTGTCGCGGAGAGCTCATTGGGAAACGAGCAGTAGTAAGATACGCCGATGACTTCGTCTGTTTCTGTGAAACCAGGGAAGATGCCAAGCGTGCGCAAAGCATTCTGACGGACTGGCTGAAGGAACGTGGCTTGACTCTCTCCGAAGAGAAGACACGAATTGTTCACCTGACCGAAGGATTTGACTTCCTTGGCTTCAACGTTCGCCTGTATCCAACGCCGCATACCTCACGAACGGGATGGAAACTCCTCATCAAACCGAGTAAAGGATCAGTTCAACAGGTGCGAAAGAAACTCAAAAATCTCTGGGAAAAAGCCCAGGGGACCAACGTCCAGGCGGTCGTAGGAAAACTCAATCCTGTGATCCGAGGCTGGGCGAACTACTTTCGCATTGCTGTAGCAAAAGAAACCTTCAGTAGCCTGGACCGATGGATGTACCAGAAAGAGGACCACTACATCAGGCACGCCCATCCCCGGAAAACTCAGAGTTGGCGACACCAACGGTATTGGGGCCAACTACATCTGGAAAGAAAGGACTCGTGGGTGTTTGGAGACAAACAAACAGGAGCCTATCTGCTCAAATTCAGCTGGTTCCCGATTGAACGCCATACGCTGGTCAAAGGAACAGCTTCACCGGACGATCCCAGCCTCAAGAGCTACTGGATGGAACGGCAGGCCGCGAAAGCCAAAGACCTGACATTTTCCAAACAGAAACTCGCGAAGAGGCAGCAGGGTCAATGCCCGCAGTGCGGTGAATCCCTTTTCAATGAGGAAGAACTTCAGGTTCACCATCTCCAAGCCCGTGCCCAGGGTGGAAAGAATAGCTACAGTAATCTTGTTCTGGTTCACCTCCTCTGCCATCAGCACATTCATGCTGCATCAAAACGAGCGGTAAGCGACTGCCAGGAGTTCAACAATCAAGGATTACTGGCAGAAGAGCGAAAACCTGATCAATGCTCAAAACACAAAGAGTAAAAGGAGTCGTGTTGTTCGTGATGTGCTTGAGCCGTGTGCGTTGAGAGGCGCAAGCACGGTTCTGAGGGGGCGGGAGAGCTGTGAGGCTTTTCCGGCTACCCGACAATTCTGTATGAGCCGATTCTCCCGACTGCATCTCTCCTGGTGGCACTTGCCCTTGAAAGCTCGCGAAAAGCCAGCCCAAACAGTAAAATGTCCTTCTGACGGAACCAATCTAGAGCATTGTTCTCAGGAGGACGCACATGAAGAAACGGCAATGGAACGTGCGACGTTGTGTGGTGAGAGATGTCAATGCTCAGTCGCGATGGGATCACAGTTACCAGTCTCTTGTCCAATGGAGTGCAACGGCTCTTTCGGAGCAACCGAACGAACCTTTCTCTCAGGAGATACAAGATGAGAGTCGCCATGTATGCCCGAGTCTCCACCCAGCGCCAAGCACTTACCCAGACCATCGATCAACAACTCGATCGGCTCCAAGAGTACAGTCAAAGGCAGGGATGGATCTGGGATGAGGTCTCCATTTTTCGCGATGATGGCTACAATGGAGCAAGCCTGCGTCGCCCCGGACTCGATCGCTTGCGAGAGCAAGTGAGGCAATTCGCCTTTGATCGGATTGTCCTGACAGAGCCTTCCCGACTCGCACGCAAGTATGTGCATCAGATGCTCCTGCTGGAAGAGTTTGAGCATGGGGGATGTCAGGTGGAGTTTGTGGATCATCCCATGAGTCAGAATCCTCATGATCAGCTTCTGTTGCAGATTCGCGGAGCCGTCGCCGAGTATGAACGTAGCCTGATTACCGAGCGGATGCGGCGTGGACGGTGGCAGAAATACCAGGCAGGTGGCTTGCTGCCCTGGACCCATCCTCCCTATGGTTATCGGGTTGATCCAACCCATCCACGTGATCCCGCTTGCGTCTGGGTGGAACCTGATGAAGCGGCGGTGATTGCCGAAATGGTGAATTGGTATCTCCATGAGGACCTGAGCTTAAGAGGGATCACCAAACGTCTCATTGCGCTGCGCATTCCTCCTCCCAGGGGTCACTGGCGCTGGAATCAGTCCACCGTGCGCGGCATTCTCACCAATCCGGTCTACGCAGGGACCGTGTTTCTTGGCCGCTATCAGCGTACGCCAGCCAAGCATCGGCAATCGCCATTGGCTCCCATTGGTCGTGGTTTTTGGGGACATCCTCTTGCCGATTCCTCTGAGTGGGTCGCGGTGGCTCAGGTGCCTGTCATTGTGAGACAAGAGCACGTTGAGCAAGTGCAAGCCCGCCTGGCTCACAACCAGCAATTTGCCCGTCGCAACAACACAGCTCACGAGTATCTCTTACGTGCGCTGGTAAGTTGTGGCACGTGCCACCTGGCTTGTATTGGTCGGTCTTCCCATCCAGGCTACGCGTACTCCATCTGCCGGGGCAAGAGCCATACGGTGGCTTCTTGCCGTGAGGAGAAGTGTCCTTCCCGTTTCATTCCTGCACCCCAATTGGATGAGTTGGTGTGGCAGGATCTCTGTGAAGTGCTTACCCATCCTGAGAGTATTGCTCAGGCACTTCAACGCGCTCAGGGAGGATGCTGGCTTCCACAGGAATTGCAAGCTCGGCGCGAGCGCCTCCGCCAAGCACGGGTGAGCTTGCAACACCAGATGGAGCGCTTGACCGATGCTTATCTCGCTGATGTGCTCCACTTAGAGGAGTACAAACATCGCTATCAGGAGCGAGAAGAACGGTTACAAGGGATTGCTGAGCAGGTTCGCCAGCTTGAAGCACATGTGGGACATCACGATGCGTTGGCTGCTCAGGTCCAGTCCATTGAGGCATTTTGCCAGCGCGTGCAGCTTGGCTTGGCAGAAGCCACCTTTGAACAGAAGCGGCAACTGATTGAGCTGTTGATAGACCGCGTTGTGGTGACGGATGGAGAGGTCGAGATCCGCTATGTGATCCCCACCTCTCCATCTTCTGAACAGCTTCATTTTTGTTATTTGCGATTGGGCTATTTCGACGATCCAACGGCAGCGATACCATGCAACCCGCTCCCAGGCTTGCTCGTCGGCATGTATGGGCATTGAGGTGAGCAAGATCCACTCCAGAGGCTCCACGCTTTCAGGTGGCTCTGGTTCCCAGACACGGACCACCCACAAGGGCAGAGGGTCCTTGCTCCCACGTGGATCATTGCAGGGGGGCAGAATACTGACTTGTCCAAAGCTGATCTGAAGCGTCGTTTCTCGACCTGCTCTCCCATGAGAGGCTGGGACCGCAAAGGGACGCTGATCCTGATTGGGCCAGGCACGAACCCGATCCAAAAGATGACCAAGCTCTTCCTCTTGGGCCTCGACTCGGCGATTGTGAGCCGCTCTCACCACAAAGTGCGTCTGAGTCGAGACGCAAGCCCGAAAGAAAGGAAACATATCCGCTCCTCGATCCCCACATGCACCAACAGGCCATCAGGAGCCGAGGGGCCAACGTGCTCGATCATCTGCATCCACACATCCGTTTCGCGCTGCTCTCGATGCCGCCTCTGATACCGTTGCTCGTTCTTTGGGGCTGGGAGACGAACAAACGGCTTTTGGGCCAGGCATCCGAGAACGGCTCTGGTCTCCGGTTGTACCGCCAGTACTGTTTGCAGATGGAAACCACGCCCTTTGGCATTGCCAATTTGCCCAATGCCAGCCATCTTGCCTCGGTGGGAGAGATCAATCTCGGTTGTATCCTGCACAGCAAGGACAACTCTCTCTGCTTGCATGCGTTCTCGGGTCTGCTGCTGATGAGGCTGCACGAGCGCTTCGAAGGTGACGTCGGGTTCATGAAGCCAGCGATACAAGGATGCGCACCCCTTTCCAATTCTGTTGTTGTTTGGGCAACGAGGCCGAGGCATCACGTGCAATGGCACACGCCGCCTGGACCGCTCGCCTCGTCCGCCGCATATCTCGCAACTGCACTTGCCCAAATGTTTGTTCTGCCCATGCTTCCGGGTTCAATACTGTCTGGATGTTCATTTCCCCATTGTAGCAAATTGTAAAATGTGGGTAAAAGACAGGGCATTGATACCAGGGATGAAGCACCACATCCGCTCTCATGCACGAATGAAACAGAGCCGTATTCTACAATAGAACTTGTGTTCTTCTCTTCGTTCTGGTAGAATAGATAGATCAGCGCGATTCATCAATGGGAATGGAGAAAAGGAGACGACATGCCTGGACCACGCCAGAGACAGCAGAAACCAACACCACCCAAGGAGAAGCGGCCGGCAACGCCGACCTTTCTGCTCGAACTGCCCCTCGTCGTCAACCCAGAACAAGCCACTCGCCTCCGCGCTCACCTGGAAGCCGCTCGCCGCCTCTACAATACCATCCTCTCCCAGGGACAGAAATGCTTGCGCCGCATGCGCACTGATGCTGCCTGGCAAGCGACTCGTGATCTTCCTCACACGCAGAAGGCCCAACAAGCAGCAGGCTTCCGCGCCTTGTACACGCAATATGGGTTCACCGAGGTGGTATTGCATCAAGCGGTCAAAGGTTTGCGCCTGGGATGGATCGCTGAACACATTGATACCGTACTGGCCCAAACCCTGGCGAACCGGTGCGTCGCTTTGGCGGCAGGTGTTGAGCGCACCAAATGGTGCTGGAACTGATGGAATGTTTCATGCGTACCCCGCTTACCACGACCTCCGAAAGGTGGGCCTGTAATGGGTTCCGCAGCCTGCTGACACAAAGAAGTAAAAGCAGGACCGACGGAGGGATAAGCAGGAAGAGAATTCCCGCAAAACCCACCCTGCCTGGGAGGAAGGGAAACAGACTTACGATGCTTCACAAGAAACCGAAAACGAGGGTGTGTTGATGCTACCCTCTACAGTCATGGGGAACCACCATTAGAACCAGTTCTTCATCCTGAAGATGAAGAACTGGAAGCGTGGGACGAACCTCTGGAACCCCGCTACTTTAGCACGGGGGCTTCACCAGAGCAACTTACATGCAAAAGCCACTCCCCAGGTATAATAAGATAATATGGTTGGTTGAAATAAGTAGGAGCAAAATACATATGGGTGAGTACACATCTCAAATGTCAGACAACGATGAGAGGGCGATTCGCACTCTCTATCATGATATGCTACATGGCTGGAACCAGCATGATGCCACTGCTTTTGCTGCTCCCTTCTCGGAAGAGAGCACAGTAATTGGCTTCGATGGAAGCGAGATGAATGGACAACAGGAGATTGCCTCAACGCTTAAGCAAATCTTTGCCAATCACGTCACCGCTCCCTATATCACGAAAGTTAAGGATGTACGCCTGCTGAGTTCCGATGTAGGGATACTTCGCGCTATCGTCGGTATGGTGCCACCCGGGCAGTCGGATCTCAACCCAGCCGTTAACGCGCACCAAACTCTCGTGGCAACCAAGTACGATGGCGCGTGGTATATCACGCTCTTGCAGAATACTCCGGCTCAGTTCCACGGCAGACCAGAGCTCGTCCAGCAAATGACACAGGAGCTACACGCGGTACTTGAGGCAGATCGCCAGGAGCGTAAAGCTGTCACAGAATAATTTGTCGAGAATGCATTCACAGTCTGACAACCATCCCATCACCATTGTTCAAACCCTAGAGCGGTACACATAAGTTTTGAACCAAAGAGTGGGTTGGATACATGAGAGCCTATTCAGCAGACCTGAGAGAACGAGTGGTACGTACCGTCGAGGAAGGTCGCCCACGCGAAGAAATGGAGGAAAAAATCCCCCCAAACCGAGGCGTTATTCCCTGCACATGATCGTGCGAGTAAAGGCGCGACGAGACGCTCGATCTGAGAAAAGCAGACCTGACAAAGGGAACAGATGCAACAAACAAGCAGCGAAGGACGCCTCCTGGGCGAACAATCCTCCTGGCGAGTATTTCCTTAGGGCGTAAACCGTTTCCAATGGCCCTCGGAGACCACTTCAACTGCTCCGTCGAGCACTTTAATGGCGGTTTGATCGTCAATCGCGTAGGCTGACACCAGCATGCCGGCGGCCCATCTTTCTGCGTCGGCCATGGTGTTTTCCGGCAGATCCTCGTGATCCAGGTGCGGGAATATCGAGAAATCAACGATGCCCAGCGTTCTATCGCCTCCGGTGGGAGGCTCCCAGTGGACGAAGTCCTCCCCGATGTTGGGGGTCATCACCATGCTTCCGGCGCTCAGCCCCACATAGACCGTCTCGCGCCCAAGCTCCGGCAGGAGGTCAGCCAGTCCGGATTGCCGCATCCAGTAGCACAGATACAGGGGATCGCCACCATTCACCAGCAGGACGTCAGTCTCTCGGACCATGGGGACCCAGAGCTCTTCATCGATGCTGGGCAACGCGGTGAGCTCCAGCACGCCCAAGGACTTCCATCCCAATTCGCACATTGGGGTTCTGGGTTCTCGTCCGCTGATGAACCGCCATGCGTGGCTGGCACCGCCGCGCTGGGCGTAGTTCGCAGTGGGGATGCAGAGGGCGCTGGACTCGGCAATCGGTTTGCCCAGTAGGCCGACCAGCGCGTTATGGATGCTCGTGTTTGTGATGCCAGCCGAGGTGAGAAGCAATTTCATGATACCTCTCCTTGACAATTTCATGGGAGCCTAAAAGCTTCTCCAGTTCCTCTCTTTGAGGCTGAAGCAGAACGACCCCAGAACGTCACAACTGCGTTTCTCATAGCGCTGAGTCGTCTGCTCTCGCTATCAGTCTTGTGCACAAATGCAAGGAGGATCTCTTGTTTATCTTTGATCGTCAGAAACGCAATGATATCAACCAACTCGTGGAGGATGACACAATCACCCGCGGCATGTCCCGCCGCGAGGTTTTTCAGAAAGCCATGGCGGCTGGCCTGAGTGTCAGTGCCGCATCGGCGTTGCTGACTGCCTGTGGCGGCGTTCCCGCTGGCAATGGTGTAACGAGCAACTCTCCCAGTAAGATGAGCTCGTCTTCCCCTCTCCAAGGTCCCGGCTCCGTCTCCGGAGCGCCGAACCTGCTGGCAGAGTTCGCCCACACGTTCACCAGCCGCTACATCGACACTAGCAAACTGCGCCTACACGCGGTCATAGGAGGCGATGGTCCGCCGCTGCTGCTAGTGCATGGCAGGCGCCAGGCGTGGTACGCCTGGCGCCTGCTGATGCCAACGCTGGCTCGGGACTTCAAGGTTATCGCGGTTGACCAGCGCGGGATAGGGCTGTCAGACAAACCCGCGAGCGGGTACGACACTGGTACTCTCGCCGGTGACCTGGTAGCGCTGATGAACGCGCTCGGGCACCAGCGGTTTGCCATGTACGGGACTGACACCGGCATGCCGATCGCCTATGCCCTGGCTGCCGATCACCAGAACCGGCTCGATCGCCTGGTCGTCTCAGAGGCCCCCCTCCCGGGTGTGTCTCCCTCACCCGCCTTTGTTCCTTCCCCCCGCAGCTCAACGCCCGGCTCTGGCTTCTCGCCTTCAACCAGCTCCCCAAGGTGAACGAACAGCTCGTCAGGGGACGGGAGGACATCTTCTTCGGCGCAGAGTTCGCCGAGGCGGCTGGGAAGAAGAAGCTGCCCAACGACACCGTCGGGTACTACATCGACATCCTTGCCTCCAACTCCGAAGCGCTGCGCGGCAGCTTCGAGTTCTACCGTGCGCTCAACACCACAATTGCGCAGAACGAACAGCGCAAGACCCGGCGGCTGACTCTTCCAGTCCTGGCGATCGGCGGCGCGGAAAGCGGTGGTGAAGGCGTTGGGAACACAATGAAGCTCGCAGCAGACAACGTGCAGACCCTGGTCATTCCTGACTGCGGCCACTGGCAGGCTCCCAAGGAACTGCTGGCCGCTCTGGCCGCGTTCCTGGCCCCCTACCGTGGCTGACTACTCATTCGCGATCGCATCGTCTGCTGAAGGCGTGGCAGACGATGAAGACCGCCAAGCATCTACTCAATGAAGTCTGGTCTCTTGACTCGGCTCCGATAAGGTGCAACACCGATCGAAGGAAATGATCTTGTGTCCTGGTTGTGGGACATATCCGGCTGGCTCTGGTGGATCCTACTGCTCTGTACAGTGATCCTTAACCTGGCTCTCAAAGCTTGGGACGACGGGATCGAAGGGGGGAGAGAGGTGATACTCACTCCCTTTCTGTGGGTCATACGCATTCTTGCAAGCATCGGATTGCTTGCGATACTGTTCATCGTCCCTCTCCTCGGCGGAGCCGTCGGCAGGCTTGTCAGCAGGCCAAAGCGGTAAAACCACGGCCGAGTATACCTGGGGCCTTATCGCGAAGAGGCGACGCCGTATGGCGTCGTCCCTTCGCTCTCATCTTTTCTGAATGTTGTGTGAAACGTCGCTTCTCCATCAAGAATCTGTATCATTTGGTTACTTTTGATGAACGTTTTTTCGTACATGTATTCCTGACACAAAAATGCTTTTCCCCCTAAGAAGCCTGGGTTTATATCCAAGCGTGAGTATATTCATCTTTCAGTCAAGTGGCAGACGATTCTGATGGTCGCACGCCGTCTTACCTCCCACTCTGGCATGCTTCATATGCAGGTTGTTCCTCCCTCAAATAGCAACTCGCCCTTAATAAAAAGATGCATACGACAACGATTTTCTTCCTTGCTTTCTTTCAATACCCAACAGCGAAGCTCGCATGTCTCCCCTCAGCCTCAGAAACCTATGGAGGAGGCACTCACAAAAACCTCCTAAATTTCTACGATGTTCTTTCGCAGACGACTAGCAAGAAGGGGCCACCTGACACCGATGTGAACGAGCGTCATTCAACAGTGCAAAAAGACTATACGAATAGCAATCACACGAAAGAGCAAAGAGAACTCCTCTTAAAAACAGCTATTCATGCAGGTTCAAGCAAGCTCTTGTGTAAAGAGAGAAAAGGCGACTAACATAAGAGTTTGAGACAGGCTTGCAGCCTTACTAGGCGCTCCAGGCCCGCTGACAAAGCGTACACGGCGCAGAAGATCTCCACTGTCCCAATCGCTTGCCACTCCCATTGGACGCCCACCAGTTTGTCGTAAATTGCCAGTCCGGCTTGCCATAATGCCTTGAATGGCCCCGCTTGCTCCCATTGTTGAAAGCGATCGTGAATGGTGGAACTGGCTCCCAGTTCCCGTGGCAAGGCCCTCCATTGGATGTCGGTACGCAAAACGTAGACGTTTGCCTCGAAGGTTTGGCGATCAGGCAGACACGGACGGCCTCCTTTGGTATATGAGGGGGTTGGAGGAATGAAGTGAGCAACGTGCTCCCACAATGCATCGCTGACTTCCCATGGGCGCGTCCTTGCCATCTGCCTCTCCTTGATTCGTTTTTGCCTGGTATTCTATCACATGGTTTTCGGATAAGCTCTTAGGAAAGAAGTTGACCGTAGATATAGAGGATTGACTGCGAGCATACAAAGACTTTGCCGTCAGCAACGACCGGGCGAGTGAACTTCTGGTAACTATCCAGGCCAGCGCGAGCAACATTCTGCTCACTGTTGTACAGTTCTCTGTTCAAGTTGGTGGCATCATAGGCACGCAGGATTGCGGAATCTTGAAGGTTAGGCTGGAGCGCCCAGAGAATCCCTGTGCCGGCTTTGTCTCCGTCGCTGGAGACAGCAATACCCGCTCCTGGATAACCGTACGTGAGCGAAGTGTGCATCACTGGGGTTAGATTGAGTTGACCATTGGTCAGTTCAAAGGCTTTGATCGTGTCTCCCTGTCCAGTGTCTACATTGGCTCCGGAAACATAAATATACTGCTTTCCACTGGGCGTGCTCCAATACACGGGTGTCATGAAGAGGCCTGGAAGCAATGAGATCTGGCTCTCCTGCACAATCCGATCAACATTGGTCTGCTGCTCCTGCGGAGAGGCGCCCGCTCTTGCTGACACCCAGCATAAGATGCCGATGCGGACCCGTCTGATCTGGTAACAGAAGGTTGCCACTGGAACCCAGGTCATAGTCCCATTCCATCAAATAATGTTGATTAAATGGAGTAAAATAACGAATAACGTAATCTGGTTGAGGATTCCCCATATTACTGTTTCATGAAATAATTTTCTATACAGATAGATGTTGATACCAGCTATAACTACATGTCAACGCTCCCTGATCTTAGGAGCACCCAACCCTCTTAAACTGACCTCTTGAAAGAAGCGACCAAGCAATTCACGGCGGTTGTGGACTCCCAGCTTCTCATAAATATGCGTACAGTGTGACTCCACGGTATGTTCGCTGATGACCAGAACGGCGGCAATCTGCTGGTTGCTGTGGCCGCGCAACAACAGTTCACACACCTGCCTCTCGGCCCGACTGAGCGGAAAGGTCGCTGGCACCATAAGTTCGAAGTGCGTGTGTTGAGGCACCAGTGTGACTGCAAGCGCGCCGTCTTCGCTAGCCACAGCCGCCTCGATTCGCAGTAAGCCCGTGGACGTCTGGACCTGGACTGTATGAGGCAGAAATTCCTGAGTATGGGAAGACAGGCTCGCCACGGCAGTGGACACCGCCGTAGGCAGATGCGTCCCCTTGAGCCGCTCATTGACCCGCAGTCGCTCCATCCAGGTCAGCGCTGCGGGGGTTGCCATCAGCATCTTCTTGGTCGGCGAAAGGATGAGGACGCCAGTTATCTCTGGACCTGCGAGATCGAGAGAGATATTCGCGCGTTCGCGATCAAATGCCGAGCGCAACGCTCTGCCGATGAGTGGAGCAACCAGGTGCATAAACGCCAGATCGGTCGGCTGAAAGGTTGGATAGGATTCTAACCGATGCATCTCCAGGGCTGCAATATAGCACCCATCCACGGCGAAGAACGCGCGCAAGATCCCCCCAGCCGGCGAGTCAATCTCGTGATAACAGCGAGCGAACTCACGTGCGGACAAGGGGTGAAAAAAATCTGGCGACAAGCCCAAGGAGGTCTCAATCCGATCATGGAGGACCACAACTCTAAGTCCTGCCTGCATCAGGCCGGGAAAGGTGGTCCCCCACGTGGGTTCTTTCACCAGATAAATCTGCTCGATCCAACGCAAAAAAACACTCGCATCTCGCTCGTCCAAGGTGAGCAGTCTGTTGAACAACCGACTCGCAGGATCAACACCTAGCAGCATCTGGATATCGTACGGGATCGCTCGGCGCAAGGCTTCCATGAGCAGCGTTCCCAGTTGTTCGGGAAGCAAGCTTCGACTCGCCAAGTGTCGGAGTTGACCGAGCGCCTCGTGTTGCACACGTGAGAGCCGTGGCATGGTCCCTCCTTGGGGGATTGTGCGCAAAAAAATCATGGATTTCCGGGATGTGAGTAGGGAAGTTCTCACTGTATATTACTGCAAGAGCCTGCCTGTCGTAAAGAGAGGTCAAAAGACTGCGAACGAAAGGGAGAATGACCTATGATGAATGACACGTACAACCGAAGCGCAGATGAGCAAGCGTTGCACGAGCTTTTTCAACAGTTCGTGGACGGGTGGAATCAGGGGAATGGGCAAGCCCTCGCAGCCCCATTCACAGACGATGCCGATTATATTGTCTGGAACGGAATCAACTTCAAGGGGCGCCAGGCCATTGCCGCTGGGCACCAGCAGATCTTTGAGACCTTCTATCGAGGCAGCCGCTTGGAGGGGACAATCAAGAGTATCCGATTCTTGCGTGACGACATTGCCCTGCTTCATCTGCATGGCAGACCACGGTTTCCTGGTCAGACGCTTCCTGCCCCAGAAAATTATGGCATCCAGACCCTGATTGCCATCAAACAAGCTGACGGGTGGCATTTCACCGCGTTCCAAAATACCTTGATTCAACAGGAGAGATCATAAGGCCCATCCCAATAACTCGGAGTGGAATTTGTTCGTCTGCTCCCATGTGAGTCTGCGGCACCAGAGTATAAATTTTGGAAAGAAGCTGAGGAATTGTCTAAAGTCGAGATAAAGAAACTCAATGATAAGCGTTGATATAGCGAGTGATGCAACAGCCATCATGTTATATAAAAAACACTTTACTGTGATTCAGGAAAGGAGTACACCAAATGGCTCTGCAACAAGAAGCGCCCACTTCGCAGTGGAATGTGCAACAAAGTCCCTGGCGCGGCGAGATCAGGCTTCTCCTGGGCTCTGCTATGATCATCTTCCTTCTCACCGTGGGCATTGGTATCTTCAACGGCCAGCGCATTGTGCAACTCGATCATAACACCTTGCTCACTCATGTCCACGCCGGTACGCTTGGCTGGATCACACTCAGCGTGTTCGCGATCAGTCTTTTTCTCTTCGGCGAGGGGGCTGGCCCTGGAAGATCTTATGTCCGCTGGCTTTGCATCTTTACTGCGATCACCACCACGCTGTATGTGCTGGCCTTTTGGAGCAGCAGTGTGCCGGGGTTTGGGAGTGGCAGCTATATTGCCCGCGCGGTCCTGGGTGTGCTTATGCTGCTGGTCATCCTGCTCTATCTTGGTTGGGTGGTTGCCAAAACTAGGAAAGTACATCTGGGTGTAGCGCAACTGGCCGTGTTGGGATCGCTGGTGACGCTATTGCTGGCGGGGCTGATTGGGGTGCTGCTCCAGTTTGTGTTTGCTCTAGGTAATGCCTTCATCTTGCCAGGAAACAGCATCCCTGCACACGCTTCAACAATGACTGCTGGGTATCTTGTGCTCATTGGTATGGGTCTCTCTGAATGGAGTCTGATGCCGCAGTGTGAGCGGATCTCTCGCTGGGGACTAGCCCAAATCACACTCTTTTTCCTGGCTGGGCTGGCCATTGGCACAAGTTTCCTTTTCACTGTTATGCCGCTGCAGATGGTCAACTTGCTTTTCTCCATCGTTGGTGTGCTGATTTACATCGTACGTTTTACCCCTGCACTCGTGCGCCTCAACTGGCCTGGTCGCAACAGCGAGCGTTTCTTTGCCATGAGCCTACTCTTCGTTGTTTTCAACGTTGGCCTGACCGTCTACCTGGTAGCCAATCTCATCGCAGGCGCTATCCACGATCCCGCTACTGATACGCCAGGGCTACTCCTTGCTCTCGATCACTCGATCTTTGTCGGCGTTATGACCAATGCCATTTTTGGCCTTCTTCACGCGACGACGCAGGAACGCCGCCAACTATGGCCCTGGACTGAGGATATCCTCTTCTGGGGAATGAACATCAGCCTGGTCGGTTTCCTCTTTGCTTTGATCTCTGAGATGCGTTATCTGGAGAGGATCTTCACACCGATTATGGGTCTGAGCATTTTGCTCGGCCTGCTCCTCTTCGCTCTGCGCATGCGTGGCTCTTCGGCTGGAGCACAAGCTAAAGAGAAAGAAGTGCCTGCTATCTAACCTATCACGCAGACCCGCTGCAAAACAGTCGGGTCTGCGTGGAATAGTCGTCTCGTATCTGATGCGCAAAAGAGGAATCAACAGGTGTGAGATGATTCCGCAACAGGAGGCAGAGATTGCGGCTGCGATTTCCTTAGAAAAGGCATTATGGGGTATAATTCGTTTTAATTTCCTTGGACAGAGAATGACAAAGTGGATCACGAGCGAATGGCCCAGATGAGAGAAACGTTCGTCCAAATAACGATGATACAGTCTGACCTTGCTTGAACGCAAGAGAATACACAAGAAGGTATAGATGTTGAGCCTGCTCGCAAGCTCTCTGCCAGCGAACTCCGACAACGGGAGTGTAACTACTTTGGCTACGAACTGCTAGGGTCGCTTTCTCAGCCGGTTGCTTGACCTCCTTCCCTTTCTCAACCAGATGGTCCTGGTGTTGGGAAGTGGCATGATCAAGATGCAGCCCGGTACCATTCCTCAAAGACCTGCTCGATCTGAGCGATATGGCGTTTCTGATGAAGTGCCAGAAAATAGAGCCACTGGTACATATCCATCTTGCCAAGATTCTGCACGGACATCCGCACCTGATAGAGGGAACCCTCGCCCTTTCCAAGTGCAGCAAGAATGCTCAGACACTCCTGGTACTGCGCATGAAGGCGTGTGCGAACGTCTTCGAGGGAAGCTCCCGTTGGCTCCATGTGCTCTGGCCTGATCCAAGGGAAAGCATCCGGATGTCCAATCGGGGTCAGGCGATCCAGATCGCTCTCTCCATCATGGATGGACTCTCCGCGCTGTGCTCGGCGCAACGCTTTCTCTCGTCCTTGACGAATAATGAGGAGCAGATAATGGTTCGTCAGTGTCACATGCTCAAGAATAGCTTGGATCGACCAGCCGCCATCTTGTGGATGATAACAGCGACTCTCCTCTGATTGTTCAAACCATTTCTCCAACTCGACGAGAGCTTCCGACAACGCCTGTTGAACCACCTGGATCGTCTTTTCGTACGGCATCGTTCTTTCCCCTCTCCTCTTTCTTCACATCAATAGGCTTCCTGAGAAATGCTCTTGTTCTTCCACCTTCGCATCCTGTGCTTCCGTTGGTGAGAGCAGCCAGGAGCGCTCTGTTCTTCCTGTCACTGAAGCTGTTTTAACAGTCTAGCAGGATACTGAGCTGTTGTCTATCTGTTGATTCCTCTCTATATAAGAGCTTTTCTGAACCTGCACTAAGTACAATCATGCAACATTTTGGGCATGGTCCACCCTCAATGCACACCCGCATTACCAAGAAAATTATTTGATTGTACTTAGGAATAAGGAACAGAGGCAAATGATGAGACAAAGCAAAAGGATACTCCTTGAGAGAGACGCGTTGGATTACATACATGAAGCAAAGAGAAGAGTGAGCAACGGTTTGCGTATGTCCATACACAATATAAACGAACCGTATCGAAAAACATGAACAAATGCTAATATGTATTTCTCATACACTGCAAAGAACGCTTGAGTCGTTCAGAAGAAGCCCATAGAGAATGAAAGGAAGCGTCAATGATGCAGAGATCATGCGATATCCCCCAGGAACTTATCGAGAACTTGCGAGCCGCGAACAAGATTGCCATCCTGACTGGCGCTGGCATGTCGGCTGAGAGTGGTATCCCAACCTTTCGCGATGCCTTAACAGGTCTCTGGAGCCAATACAATCCAGAGGACTTGGCGACCCCTCAGGCATTTGAGCACCACCCACGTCTGGTCTGGGAGTGGTATAGCTCTCGGCGCTCATTGGTCAGGCAGGTCTCTCCCAATCAGGGGCATCAGGCACTGGCAGCCATGGAACGAGTCGTTCCTACTGTGACCGTGATTACGCAAAATGTAGATGGACTCCACCAAAAGGCAGGCAGCAGCCGTGTGCTTGAGCTCCATGGCAACATTCATCGTGTGAAATGCTCCCAAGAAGGAACCATTGTAGGAACGTGGGAGGAGACCGGAACGCTTCCGCCGCGCTGCCCCCATTGTCAGGCACTCTTGAGACCCGATGCCGTGTGGTTTGGTGAGCCATTACCTCAAGAGCCATTACTGGAGGCTGCAGAAGCGGTAGCAGCCTGTGATGTGTTCTTCTCCATTGGCACTTCAGGGCAGGTCTATCCAGCAGCCTCATTCGTCCACTTTGCGCGACGGTCCCATGCGGAGGTGGTGATTATGAATACCGATGAAAAAGCACAAGATTTCCCAGATTTCCATCGACTGAATGGACCTGCTGGCCAGATCTTGCCCGAACTGCTCCAGACGGTATGGCCTCAAATGTAAGAGAAACAAAACTCCACGCTGTCTGGCGGTATCCGCCAGACAGCAAAAAAGTTCCAACCGGTCGAGGAACTGAACAAACGAGCGCTCACTATCTATGAAATGGTCGGAGGCCCAACTATTCAATGCTCAATCAGCCTTTATTTGGTTTAGCAATACTTTACTACCAAGAGGGGTCTTGTACAGGGACTTTATGGCGATGAAGACTTTGCTGCCGCCAAGGAAGAGCCACTCATTCCCGCCTTAAAAGACTGTCTCTTATGTAGGATTGGTCGGGTCAGCTACGGGTTTACGCCAACCGAAGAACGCCCAGAGGTTGAGGCCCCAGAGAATAGCACTTACCAGAGATGAGATAAAGGTAACTCTAGTGTAGAAATCCACCATCTGCTGTACTCCCCAATGATTCTCAGCGCTGATAAGCGGGGCAGCAATGATGATTGCTCCATTAACCAGCAGTTGGAGAATAAAGCAAATTAAGGTAAGCAGTACGAGGAGCGAGAGGCGTGGATGCTTATCCCATTTCACAAGCGCGATGATAATGCCTATGAACCATATCAGATAGAGGGGGGATTGTTGCAGGATTTGGTTTAAGAACAGTGGCGATGTGAGAATATCCATACATTGATCCTCATTTTGTCCTAAGAGTTGGTTTGAAAAGGGGCGACCAGTCAGGTGAGATAGACTTGAGAGATGAAAGCCAACCAAATCTATCCCACAGATCTGACGGATGCCCAATGGCATTGTATCAAAGACTTAGTTCCATCGGCTAAACTGGAAGGGCTGTCTAGCTAGAGATCATGAGCAAACGTGTTATCGTCCCATCCAGTTTGCATTTAGTGGCTTCGTGAGTTGGCTAGTAAGTGAGCCTATGCTGAGTGGAATCGGAATTACAGGTTCATCTGCCAGTGCGATCAGTGCGACGTTGGATTTTTCGTTGCGCAACCTCATCACCCTTCCTATCTATACTGTGAGCCTGGTGAGCGCTTTTCGCCCGGTCGTACTTGGAGCACCTCTGAGCCAGGAGACAGCATGACCAAATCAGCTATCCAGGCTCATGTTGCGTTTTCAATTGCTTGTCCTCGATCATTGATGGCTACCTTTTCAACCGGGGCATCCATGCCATCTATACTGGGGAGCTACCTCAGAGGTTTTACAGGACCTGGGGATTGCCTACTGTTATGCACCCCAGAAAAGACCTTTTTGCTGCATCAGGGCCAGATATATCCTTTTCCGGTGAGCCTGTCCTCGCTTCTGACGAATCGTTTGCTCACGTTTGGTGACAAATTCGAATTTGCACGTCTCCTGAGCACGCTTCCACACCTCAAAACCAAAGAAGTGGCTCATATGAGTGTGCAGGAGTAGCTGGAACGAACGGTGAAACGTTCCCAGGTTCGTCGGCTCTTGGCTTCGACAGCACGCGTCTTTGTCTATAGATCTGCGCTCGATCTGGTCAGCGCAGAAGTTTTTGTCGCCAAACTGCAACGCTCACTCAAACATCCGGTTCACTATGTAGAGGGTGGATGGCAGACGCTTGTAGAGGGGTTGCGTCGCCGCGCTGAAGGATCTGGAGTACACATTATAAAGATTGAACGACCTCGGCCTTTCTTTCAAGCCGAGTGCTAACACTGGCAATCTCAAAAGGACGCGATTGCAGTCTCTTTTCTACGACACATACAATAGTCTTATATGAATGTTTTTTCTCTCAGCTTTCAGAGCAATTGAGTATTTCTAAAAGGAGCTCTGAGGTGGATAAAAGCTTGCATCATGTCACACAGCGCAAACTTGAACAGGGTGGGATGCCTGAAGAGAAGCCTATTCCTCACTTTCGCCCTTTAGAGGGAGCACACAAGCAACTCAGCCGAGTAGAAGCCATCTGGGAGTCTTTCCCGGACAGCCTCATTGCGTGTGATCACAACCAGAAGATTGTACGGATCAATACCGCTGCTCGTAAGCTCTTTGAAGTACCTTCCGAAGCCCAATGTCAAGGGAAAGACTCCCAGCAGTTTCTCGAACACTACATTCACTCTGATGAGCAATCACCATTCATTTCCTCGGGGCAATGGCTGATGAACCTCGTTCTTACTGGGAAGGCAGGAACCAACTCGCCAGAACAGACGCTTCTGCTGGATCTACCTTCCGGGCGCAAGATCTTTGTCACTGTCCGCTCCTTTCCCGTGGTTGATCAAGAGAGCAGTACGGAAGAAATCGTCTTTGTCTTCCATGAGCTTACCTCTTATTACCAGGAAGTCTCCCACCTCCAATGTGTCCACGAGTCGATGTTGGATCTGCTCACCGCAGTCGCGCAGATTCCTGAGCAGATGGATTACACCTTGCCAGAAGAAACCTTCCTCCTCTCGCCTCCGGTGCTTTTCGTGGCCCAGCAAGTGGTGAATGTCATCCGGAATGTCCTCAATTGTCATGATGTGAAAATGCTCGCCCTTGGTCAGCGAACGGGGCATCTGCATTTTGTCGCGGGAACTGGCTTTACCGCTGAACAAGAACAACTCTGGCGAGACATTGGAGGACGCTTCCATCCCTTAGCAGCAGTTGACGACACGGTATTGGCCCACCTCCTCGCCAACCAAGAGGTGGTGCTAACGACGGATCAGTTGCGCACGATTGACTATCTCGGCCAACAACTGCCTTTTCCAGCATACCCCCACTCCATGTCTCTCGGCTCCGAGACTTTCCTGCTTGTTCCTCTATTTCTAAAGCAGCAGTGGGTGGGGGTGCTGATGACCGGCAAAGCAGGTTCTGGGGAGACGTACACACCAGAGGAGATTGCGCTCATGAAAGTCGTCACCGCACAGACCATGCTGCTCATTGAGGGGATCCACTGTTTTCACGCGCAAGAAGAGAAACAGAAAAAAGTACTTGCCCAACGCGAAGTGAGTCGCCTGGCGGGTGAATTTCTAACTCTGGCGACCCATGAACTGCGCACTCCACTGACAGGGATCATGGGCAATCTGCAATTAGCCCAGCGCCGATTAGAGACCTTAAAAAAGCAACTCGCGCCTCCCTCCGCTCAGATACGCAAACCCATTGCGCATGTTCAGCGCCCCTTAGCAGCAGCCTCGCAGAGTGCCCAGCTTCAGCAGCGTATCATCAATGATTTAATCGATGATGCACGTATCCAGACCCATACGCTCACGTTGTCCTTGAACCCTGAGGATCTGCTCACATTACTGAAAGAGGTAGTGACCAAGCAGCAACGATCTGCACCAGAGCACCCCATCGTGTTAGATGTTCCTTCTCCAGAACAAAGAGTGCCCATCATCGCCGATGCTGGGCGGATTAAGCACGTCCTCATCACCTATGTGACGAATGCGCTCACCTATTCTTCCCCAGGACAGCCTGTAGTGGTACAGCTACGAATCGCGGAGGCGCTCGCCCGTGTCTCAGTTCATAATGAGGGGTCGGGCATTGCGAGAGAAGAGCTCGATCATATCTGGGAACGCTTCTATCGCGCCAAAGGGAGTGCCGTCCAGCATGAACTGGATCTGAGCTTCGGATTGACCCTCTATTTGTGCCGGGTGTTCATTGAACGGCATGAGGGGAGCATTGGGGTGGAGAGCGCACCTGGTCAGGGATCCACGTTCTGGTTTACCTTGCCTTTAATCTCCTCTCTGGAGGGTGACATAAGCCCTCCTGCCATGTAGCTCAATCTTAGTGAACACTGCTATAGAATGTAGAAAAAAACCTCTCACAACAAAGTATTGGCAGGTTGGGACTGCAAGCTCTGTGGGCCTAACCTACAAATAATTCCACAGAGCCATCTCATTTGATGTTGTTACGCTCAGATATTCTTGCATGGGGGCAATCTCTGAGCCAATTTAGTCTAAACTCCAATTAATAAGGAGGGATAAACAAACGTCACGAATACACATGTAGTTTCTCCTGGCTGAAGAATCTCGCGGTCTTGCAGCGTAAAAATAGCATGATATTCGGAATTCTCGAGATACAAACGTGGGCCATCAAAATCAGCTTCAATGGGAAGCCCTCTTGTACGCCCACCTTTTCCAGGAGAAAACTCAACCCTACAAATCTCGCTGCTGTGATTAGCAGAGGTCAACAGTGGATACACACACTGGCGTTGACTTTGGGCAAAAGGGGTTGATTGAGCATCAAACATAGAGAGTCATCTCTCTTCACTTGCACGAAGGCACGAGGGAAGACGTGCCGACCTTCGCTGTGAGGGGCTGTACCCAAATCTATTTTTCGGTGGAGGGTCTATAGTGAGAGATGGAGAATGCTCTGGAGCTTTTGATGACTCGTTCTCTCAAACTCCAGTGTTACCAGACGTACAACGAGTGTCGCTCTCTCCAAAATGAGGAGTCTTCAGCTCATCGTAGGGAAAGAGAGAGATGAGGCTGATGACCAGCATGAGCAGGTGCATACACGCTGGCTGATTGGCTGTGATGGTCCCCATAGCACGCTGCTCGGGCTGAATTTCGAGGGATGGACATTCGAGCAGTCCTTCGCGCTTACCGATGTCCACATGGATTGCTATCTGCCTATTTCCCAGGCATCCTTCTTTTGGCAGGAAGGGGATTTCATCGCGTGCTTCCCCTGCCACAGGAACAATACCGTCTTCTGATTGGATATCGGCCACAAACCGGGCCAGAGGGTGACGTAACACTGGAGGAACTCCAACACGCTCTTGCGAAGTGCGGTTGGAACGAGGTTCACGTGAATGACATTGTCTGGTCTTCCCGTTTCCATGTCAATCAGCGGAAAGTACGTCACTATTGCCAAGGGCCCATCTTTCTGGTGGGGGATGCCTGCCATATTCATTCGCCCATCGGCCCTCAAGGCATGAACACGGGCATTCAAGATGCCTTCAACCTGGCATGGAAACTGGCGCTGGTCAGTCGAGGGGAGGCGCATCCTCGTATCCTCGAGAGCTATGAGGTTGAGCGCGAGCGATTTGGACGCCAACTCCTGCGAGGGACGGACCTCTTTTCGCATCTGGCACTGCTGCAAGGGCGTTCTCCTCACGATTGCGTAACAGCATCATCACGTTGGTAGCGAGCCTCAAACCAATGGGGAAGTGGATCGCGACGCGCATCGCGCAGAACGATGTATCTTATCACGGCAGCTCTATCGTCCGTGAATATCCTGCAGAGCACCACCTGGAGATCCCTGGGATGCGGCGAGGTTTCCTGCTTGCGTGTCACGTTGGCGAGCGAGCGCCAGATGTCCAGATTCTTCTCGGCGAGACCCCAACACGGACCCATACACTGTGCCTGGGGACGCATCATGTGCTGTTCTTCTTCGCCCATCGCAAGCACCCCGAACGCAGTCTGCATGCCTGGCAGGAACTAGATGTCTGGCTCAAAGGCACATACAACGATCTCGTAGAAGCCTGGCTCATTCTTCCGCACCGGACAGAGGAAGCTGAGCATCTGGGGACACGCCTCATCTGCGACGAAAACGCAGTGCTCGGGCGCGCGTACAGCATCTCCGAGGATGGGCTGGTGCTGGTCCGACCGGATGGTTATGTTGGTTTCCTCGGTCGTCCGTTCTCACTTGAGCAGGTCAGGGCCTATCTCGCCAGCATCTTTGTGGGCATGATTTAACCTTTGATTTGACGCTTTCCTAAGAAGTCTATCGCTCTGAAGCTGCTAGCCGTGCTTCAGAGTAATACGTTCACTGCATCAAATAGAATAAATTGCGTTACTGTATATTTTCGCGCGTATCTTGGGGGTACCTCGTCTTGACACCCAACGAAAGCGCGCCTACAATGAAGAACAGATGAACAAATATTGTGAAAGTGAGAAATGATGGGGATTGATGAGAAAGAGCGCGAACAGGCCATCCTGGACGTGACCGCTGAATTGTTGCTTCGGCATGGGTATAACAAATTAACAATGAGCGATGTGGCCGATGCTGTCGGCTTAAACCGCAGACTGGTCTATCTCTTGTTTCCATCAAAGGACGCATTGATCAAGGCCCTTCTGCTTCGGGAATTGAACATCTATGCGGAAGTCTGGAACCGCTATCTCGATAATGATCCTCTCGGGGGCACGGTTGCCAGCGTCTATCGGGGTTTGCTCGCAGCCCTCAAGCAGTTACCATTGATGGCTGCGATGTATACACGAGATGAGCAAACATTTGGCAAATATCTCTCCAGGCCAAGTAGCTTCTTCGTCTCTTGGCCACCTGATCCTGGTCCGACACGGGAATATCTCCAGGCCATGCAAGAGATCGGAGTCGTTCGTCAGGACATGAACGCAAGTGCCATGGCTTTCATCCTGGATGCGCTGACTCCTTCCATCCTTGCTGCTCTCTCTTCTCGCAGATCAGCCTCCCCCAATGACTCCAACAGGCCGAATCAGCCATCTTTTGATGAGTTAGTGGAAACAGTCGCTGAACTCTGCGAGTCCTTGCTTACACCGGAAGCGGGGGCGAACCTCGAAGCTGGGAAAGCGATGATGCGCCGGAAAATTGAAGAGGTGCAGGCACAGTTTCCAGAAAGGAGCACCAATGACAACTGAGAAGATCCATTTTACCAAAGAAAAAGAAACGATGCTCATGACCTTGAGTGGTCGAGCTCTCCAGAGCCAATGGAAAGATCCTATCTTGCGTGATCCCTGGGCTGAAGAAGCGATGCGGCATATCGACTACGACATGAGCAAGACCCTCAAGGGAGTGAGCTCGTGGAGCATATGGAACAAAATCGGACCTACCATCATCGCCACGCGCGCCGCGACCTTTGATCTGCTCACGAACCGCTATCTGGCGGATCACCCGAATGCGACCGTGCTCCAGGTGGGCTGCGGCATGGATAGCCGTGTATTCCGAATCGATCCACCGGCTTCTGTCCAGTGGTTCGATGTGGATTACCCCGATGTGATTGACCTGCGCCGCCAACTGTTCCCCGAACGGAACTCCTATCACCTGGTCGGTGCACCGCTCTCGGATTTGCGCTGGTTAGACGAGGTTCCACGGGACCGTCCCGGGCTGCTTCTAGCCGAGGGGGTGCTGCACTACCTGAGCGGAACAGAAGTGAAAGCGCTTCTGGGTGCGGTGGTCGCTCATTTCCCCAGAGGTCAGATGATCTTCGATATCTGCAATCCGTTCATTGTGAAACGAGCGGGCTCGAACGTCGGGGGCACGGGTGCAACCTACAAATGGGGCCTTGATGATCCTCAGGACATCAAGCAGCTTGAGCCAAAGTTGGAGCTGATCAAGGAATTCAGACCAAGCGAACTGGTCGCGTTTTCCCGCTTCCCGCTTTGGGTACGTGCGCTTTTCCGCGCCCAGGAGGTCAGCACCACGCTGCGGAGGATGGAACGCCTCATCGTTTACCATTATGAGAATGCAAGCTCGGATCACGATCCTGAGCCGGGTGAAATTAAAAAATGTATGACAAAAGCATCTTGGATGCGGCGTGGGGCCGGTTCATCACGTTGTCTGCCTGCAAAGCGGCAGAGGCTGGCTGTACATCGGTGAAGATGACGCCCCAGCAGACAAGTCAGGTGTGTAGTGGCTGTGGGGTCCTGGTGCCCAAAGATCTCTCGGAGCGATGGCACTCCTGCTCAAGTTGTGGTGCAGAGCTCGACCGAGATGAGAACGCCGCATGCAACCTGCAGCATCGCTATGTGGAGCAAGGACCACTGCTCACGAGCATTGTGGGGCGCTTTCCGCCCCACAATGCTCGGCTACCTCTTCGCAGACAACCGAGCGCTGTCGCGCACCCCCGCCTTTAGGCGTGAGGTACTTCACTTAGCTCTTCCTTCTGACGAAAGAAATACTTTGCTCGTCAGTCATCACCCTTCTTTTCTGGTTGCGACGGTGCTTGAAGTCCCAAGGTCAAAAAAGAGGCTTCGGTAGCATCGTGCAAGACGCGGGTCAGTAGCCGCAGTTCGTCGGCGTTATAGCGCTGCAAGAAACGCAGGAAACCTCGCTCCATCTGCTCATCAAAGGCGCAATGCACTTCAAAGAGCTCTTTGCCGAGGGGAGTGAGACGGAAGAAGATCTCTTTTTTGTTATTTGGCAGGGATTCTTGGGTAATCAGATCTTTAGCGACCAACCTCCGGGTAATTTTCGAGACGGTGCCCTTTGGAATGTGAAACTGTTCAGAAATAGTAATACCGTTCGCGGGCTCCAATCGTCCTATTGCATTAAGCACGCGCAAGGCCGTGGTGGTCGATTCGCGTAGCAGATCGACAATGAGTGGATTGCTGGCGTGCTGAGCAAACCACTGCCAGGACGACTCATTTTCATCTGAATCGAAACGCTTCGTGACCAGACCCAGCAAGGCAAGAATGCGTGCGGAAAGCTCGGTGATCTCGTTGTGGTCGTCCAGTTGATTATTGTCAGCTTCAGGCACAGTTCTCTTCCTCCAGGTCTGCGCGTCTTCTTTGGTTCCTCAATACTATAGCAAATATCTGCGAAAAAATAAAGTTTCTTGGAAACAAACTTGACAAGACGGCCAGGCCACAGTATTATTGTTTCTAGGAAACAAAATGGTTTCAGAGAAACCATTTTGTTACAAAAGGCACCAGGCCTCGCCTCCTCAAGGGCCCGAGTCCAGTGCTTCACAACAGAAAGAGGGTAAACAACTATGCTTCGCACGCTCAACCGTTGGCAACATAAGCTTTTCTCCGCGTGCTTTCACCTGCCTGAAGACATGGAACCCCTGAAAAACCGTCCGTGGCAAAATCAGCCCTGGCAAAATCACCCTTTGCCGAACCACCCGCTGCCCGCTGCTCATGCCAGGGAACACCAGCCTCGGGTTCTCAAAGCGTGGCAGAAGAGCATTGGGAACTTCGTCGAACGGCATACTGCACAAAAATAGTCATGGGAGATCGAACAGAATATGCTCTACTATCAGCCGATAAAGAAAGGAAGCCCGTATGAAAGCCGCTGTACTCCATCATTTCGGGGATATCCCGCACTATGAGGATTTTCCCGATCCTACCCCTCTTGAGGAAGAGATACTGGCTCAGGTGAAGGCCGTAGCCCTGGAGAACTTTGATCGGGCTCTGGCAAAGGGGACACATTATGCCAATCACCAGTTACTCCCCACGCTGCCAGCGATTGTGGGGACCGATGGCATAGCGCTGCGCGAGGATGGTCAACTCATCGGCTTTGGGGGCTGCGGTCTCCTTATGGCTCGATGGCTGAAAAGGCGGTCTTTCCCAAAACCCATTGCGTCCCGATCCCTGAAGGCGTCGATGCTGCGACGGCGGCAACGGTTCCTGCATCGACGCTGACCGCATTGTTTGCGCTCAGGTGTGGGGCAAAGCTTCAACCGGATGAGACGGTCTTAATTCATGGCGCAACCGGTTTTGCGGGAAAACTGGCGATCCAGGTCGCTAGGTTACTTGGGGCACAGCGCGTCATTGGCACCGGGCGCAGCGCGGCACAGCTTGCGAAGCTTTGTGAGCTTGGCGCAGACGCGGTGATTGACCTCAAACAATCTGACGAAGCACTGGTAGAAGCCTTCAAACAGGAAGCCGGAGCATCAGGATACCAGGTGATCCTTGATTTTGTGTGGGGGCATCCAACGGAACTGCTCCTGGAAGCGCTTGTGCCCCGTGAACTCTCCTTTGCCCGACACCGCATTCGTTTCGTACAAATCGGAGAAATGGCCGGGCCAACCATTTCTCTGCCTGCACAGGCGCTGCGCACATCTGGACTCGAACTGCTGGGCGCTGGTTCCGGCATTACTCCTGAGGCTGTTGCTGAGGGAACGATCTTAGTGTGGGAATGGATCAAAGCGGGCAAGCTCCAGGCTGATATTGAGCAGGTGCCACTCAAAGACGTGGAAAGCGCTTGGAAGCGCACCGATGTTTATGGCAAGCGCATAGTCATTGTTCCCTGAGCCTCTACAGCGCGCATAAAGGCTGATGCGTGAGTGCCGTTCCCACAGACATGCGAGCTCGCCATCATCAGCCTGCTCAATGATGGCGAGCTCGCATGTCTCACTTTCCCCGACGCGGGCTGAACTGCGGAGAGGGCGCACAAGAGGAAGGAGAACACTCGTGAAAGCCTACTTACAACCGGCGTGCTCTGCCAATTGCCAATCGTTTTTCCTCTGCATGGAACTGATGATTCCTTTGAGATAGGCGAGTGTCCGACGCCGGGGTTCTGAACGAACAAAATGGGGAGCGATACGAGCATGGAGGAGTTGGAGTTCCTGTCCCCACCGCCAGACATCAAGAAATGGAGGTGAAAATCCCCCAAACCGAGGCGTTATTCCCTGCACATGATCGTGCGAGTAAAGGCGCGACGAGACGCTCGATCTGAGAAAAGCAGACCTGACAAAGGGAACAGACGCAACAAACAAGCATCGAAGGACGCCTCCTGGGCGAACAATCCTCCTGGCGAGTATTTCCTTAGGACTTTAACCGTTTCCAATGGCCTTCGGAGACCACTTCGACGATGCCATCAACCACTTGTATGGCGGTTTGATCGTCAATCGCGTAGGCTGGCACCGACATGCCTGCGGCCCATCTTTCGGCGTGAGTCAGGGTATTGTACGGCAGATCGGGATTGTCCAGGTGTGGAAAAATCGCAAAATCAACCAATCCCAGCGTTCTATCGCCTCCGGTGGGAGGCTCCCAGCCGACGAAGTCCTCCCCGATGTTGGGGGTCATCACCATGCTTCCGGCGCTCAGTCCCACATAGACCGTCTTGCTCTCAAGCTCCGGCAAGAGGTCGGTCAGTCCGGATTGCCGCATCCAGTAGCATAGATACAGGGGATCGCCACCGTTCACCAGCAGGACGTCAGTCTCCCGGACCATGGGGACCCAGAGCTCTTTATCGATGCTGGGCAACGCGGTAAGCTCCAGCACTCCCAAGGACTTCCATCCCAATTCGCACATGGGGGTTTCGGGTTCTTGTCCGCTGATGAATCGCCATGCGTTGAGGGCACCGCGGCGCTGGGCGTAGTTCGCAGTAGGGATGCAGAGGGCGCTGGACTCGGCAATTGGTTTGTCCAGTAGGCCGACCAGCGCGTTGTGGATGCTCGGATTTTTGATGCCAGCCGAGGTGAGAAGCAATTTCATGATGGTTCCTTTCCAATCCATGAAGAGCTGAACGTCTTTTCCAGTCCTATGACATGCAAGGCATTCTACCGCCTTACAAGGCAAAAAACTTCTCCTAGCTTGCTCTTTTCCGGCTTCGAGCCATATAATGGGTCGATGCTATCTCCATCAAAAAGAAGTGCGGCTGTGGTGCATCACTGAGGTTGGCACCACCGAGGTCGGCTTCGCTGAGGTTGGCATCACGAAAGTTGGCTTTAGAGAGGTTGGCACCACTGAGATCGGGTATGATAGATTGATTCGCCAGTCTCCATTGATTCCATGCCCCCCACTCCCTGTTTGAGAAGATCAACGAGTTCCTGATTTGCCATGACGTGCGCGCTCCCTGTTTCTTTGGTTCTTGCAAGACATAAACGGGCCTCTGTCCTTAGAGGCGTTATCGTCTTTTCACTATATCACAGGCAGATGGCTCAAAGCGACGTATTGTCCATCCACGCTTACGGGGAGAGCTGCTCACAGAGGTCGGAGCAGGTACCACCTGACTTTTTGCCCGAAAAAGGTTTGCCGTAAGGCACTCAGAGATACACAAACAGCAAACCATTGCTTCACCCACGGAAGCAAACATGTTTCCTTGTGCTTGTATCGCTCAGGAAAAGAGAACTTCCCCTTCAGGGGCATTACGCTCCGTGCTTTGCTGCTTGGACTGGCTTTTTACAAGAAAAACGGGATGGAGCGGTGCTTCCGTCTCAAACTCCTCCAGTGAAGAAGTCGGGGCGACGTTGTAATATTGTCGAATAAAAGAGGGAAAGCTGCCAAGATGTTCTTTCAGAACAAGTGCGGCCTCCTTGGTGGGTAACTCGGTCGCAGAGATCGTTTCTTTGTGATGACCCACCCTCAGAGTGGCTCCCTCTGCCGCCCGCAGATTGCGCACCCAATTGACAGCACCGAATGGAGCAGTGATCCAACGCTGACCGTTCTGTGTGACGATGGTCACCGGCGTGGTACGAAGCTGGCCGCTTTTGCGACCGCGTACTGTGAGCAGGGTCATACCACCCATGCTGATACCTACACGCAGCATGGTCCTGGTGATAAAGAGTCCCAGACGGAAAGTAAATGAGGGTTGATAGGTTTTTGCCATAAAATGCTCTCTTCTTTCTTGCTCGTCGTTCCGCTCGCGCGTTTTCCGCAGATATGCAGAGTGCTTTGAACAGAGATGATATCTCTTCCAGTCGTTTTTCTCATGTTGCCGTTAGACGAGATTGTCGTGGCGAGACCCGGTTTCAAGAGCAACATTGGAAATAATCTGGCGTAACTGTTCCAGGAGTATCTGTTGTTGCTCCAATGAGAAGCCATGAAAAGAACGTTCATTAAAAGCGATCACCACAGGGTTGAGCTGATGAACGATCTCGCTTCCTTCTGAGGTAAGGGAAAGCCGAACAATGCGGCGATCAATCTGGTCATGTACCCGTTCAATCAGACCATGCACCTCGAGTCGTTTCACAATGCCAGTTGCAACAGAAGCATCGATCCCAAGTTTCTGCGCGAGCACCCCAATAGGTAAGACCTGATAAGTGTCAATCCAGGCAAGCGCGGCCCATTGTGGAGGGGTAATGGTATACGGTTTTTCCAGGTGTTTGCACTGTCTCTGTAAGACCTCCGCAAAGGCGTTGGTGAGACTATGCATGACGAGGGCTACCCAAGAACCAAGCGTTTCATCTGGTCGCATTCCTCCTTAGCTCCTTTACAAGTGCTACTATTTGCCATAGAGATATTTTCTGTAGCAAATATCTCTATGGCAAATAGTAGCACGGATACAAACGCACGTCAAGTCGAGAAGGGGCGCTGACAAAAAACAGCAATGCGAAGGCGATGACAAAGTGACCGAATGTTGATAATACAGCTCCGGTTTGCCTTTGGGACAAGAGTTGTTGCTGGCAAGAATACTTATCGCGTAACAGAGAATCTCACTCAAACGAAGATTGTTGTTCTATTTTTTTCGCGGTTATGTTGTTTTTTTTCATGATCTCAATCGTAAAAGAGGCCATCTTCAAGCTCATTTCATTTCACGCTTACGTTAGGGCTCACACGCAGCTTGTTCAGGATCAGATAGCCGCAAGCGATGAGTGCGCTAACCACAAAACAGCTGCTCCACAAAGCTGTTGAGCCTACCTGTTCAAGGATCAGGCCACCCAGCGCGGGAGCGAGAAGCGAAGACAGCGCGCGAATGCTGCTGTAGATTCCCTGATACGAGCCGCGCAGGAGGGGCGGAGAGAGTTCTGCGATCAGCGCCAGTGCAATCGGATAGGAGAGAATTTCTCCAACGGTCCAAAACAGCACTCCCAGGATATAGCCAGCATACGTATGTAGCCAGATATAGAGGCCCATGCCCGTGCCCAACATCAGCGCGGCTATGGCCAGCGAAAGGTGCCGATTGACGCGCTGAAAAAGTGTGGTCAGCGGCAGGCTAACGAAAACGATCTGAACCGCGTTTACCGCCATTACCGTACCGAAAGCCAGCGTACTCATTCCATGTGCGTACATGTCAAGCGGCAGCGTAGTCGTCGATTGTACATAGACACAGTCGAACAGGAGCGCCAGCAACGCGTAGGACCAAAGCCAGGGATCGGTAAAAGCCTGGCGCAGAGGGAGTTTGGTGGGTGCTTTCCTCTCCAGCTGTTTTTTGACATGCAAACGGTTACTCTGACCCGTTTCAGGTACCCCGAACCAGATCAGCAGGCTAAAGCTGCAGGTTGTGAGCGCGTCTCCCAGAAAGAGGAGGAGATAGGAGATAGGGGCAATCAGCCCGGCGATGAGCGGTCCAATCGCGTTGCCAATGTTGTTCGCCCAATAGCGCAGGGCATAAGCTCGCGTATGCTCTTCTGGTGGCACCAGATCCGCTATGGCCGCCGAGGTCACAGGGCGAAAGAGCTCATTGAAGAACTGGTAGAGGATGGCGAGCGGAATAATCAGAGGCAGCGTCTGGGCGAAGCCGAGGGCCAGCATCAAGGTAGCTGTCGCGACCAGACTGAAGAGCAGCGTTACGCGTCGTCCAATTCTATCAGCCAGTATCCCTCCACAGACCCCTGCACCCAGCGAGCCAAGGCCCATCAGTGAGATGATGAGCGCCGCTGCACTGATAGACAGATGGTGAAAAGAGACCAGATACAACGTAAAGAAAGGCATGATAAAATTGCCAGCTTTGTTGATAAAGGAGCCAGTGACCAGGAACCAGAAAGGGCGCGAGAAGCGCTGGTTCTGCAAAAAAGTGGCAAGCCGCTTTGTGGACATGTCCAAAATGAAATCCTTTCAGAGATGTGCAGCGCGGCAATCGCACTGGAGGCGAGCCCCGTTGTGATCCCACGTCTGCTCAAGTTGCTCATTGTTTGGCAAAAAACAATCGATGTGTTAAGATTTTGCCAGCAACAGAGCAGACCTACCAGCAGCAGAAGAGACAGAAAGCATGCAGAAATTGCCATGTATACAATTGCGATCATTGCGTACGATGCAGTGAATCTTTTTCAATTGGGAGTAGCTACGGAAATTTTTGGGGTTGAACGCGCTGAATTGAAGGTACCCTGGTATCGGCTGCTCATTTGTGCCACAGAACCAGGGCCAGTTCGGACTTCTACCGGCCTTCTCCTGAACGCTCCCTACCACCTGGAGCATCTTGCGGAGGCAGATATGATCATTGTGCCCAGTTCTCCTCGTTTTCGTACCACGGCCGCGCCAGACGATTTGCTGGAGGCTTTGCGCACGGCTTATCAGCGTGGCACACGTGTGATCTCATTTTGCACAGGAGCCTTCCTCCTGGCTGCCGCAGGGTTGCTGGATGGGCGCCAGGCCACGACCCACTGGTCCTGGGCTGCGGAACTGGCTGCGCGCTATCCGAAAGTCCTGGTCAATCCCCGCGTGCTCTATGTCGATGATAGCCAGGTATTGACGGCTGCAGGAACGGCAGCAGCTATCGACCTATCTCTCTATATTGTGCGTCAGGATTACGGAGCTGAAATTGCCGCGGCTGTCGCGCGGCGGATGGTTGTGCCTCTCCATCGCGAGGGTGGACAGGCACAATATATCGAGACGCCCTTTCCCGACCTGGATGAGAACGACCCCTTTGGCGCGACCCTGGCGTGGATCGCGGCCCACCTCGACAGAGCGTTTACCATCAAACAACTGGCAGCCCAGGCCGCAATGAGCCAGCGAACCTTCGCGCGCCGTTTCAGCGCGACCCTGGGGATGACTCCCTATCAATGGATACTTCAGCAGCGCATTGTGCTGGCTCAGCGTCTTCTGGAAACGACCAACGAGTCCGTTGAGCAGATTGCGACGTGCTGTGGTTTTCATTCAGCGGCGACGCTACGCTTGCACTTCCAGCGTTTTCTGCGTATTTCACCACAGGCATATCGTCAGACTTTTCAGCAAAAACAAGGGGAGAGGCGCATAGAGTGCGCCCCTGATGGTACATGACATGAAAAGCGGATCTGACACACTCATAAGGTGTGTGGGAGGTGAGGCGTAAATACCTGAAATCGCTTGCATGCACAATTCGCGCCGCAATCAACCACAACGTTCAGCACCATGCTTCCATAAGAAACGCAAAATAGGTTCAGGTAGAGTGAATGAAACCTGTCGGCTATCTGGGATCATGAATTATTCTTGCTTGGGGATGCATGCCGAAAGTTGTGTAAAGAGGAATCTCTCAAAGAGAAGATTTTGAGCGGATGCTATCAAGTGCCTTCCTCTGCCTTGAGCAAGCGATGAATCGTCCTGAGCGGTTCCCACACACCTTGCTGGATATTTGCCAGCAGAACGACATTGAGATCCTGGTCAGGGTAATGACGAATCACCGCGCTTACCCCAGCATTGATTCCTCCTTTCTGCGCTAAGAGGACTTTTCCGGCACCATCAACAGCAAACTCTATCCCATATCCATACATACGATCCCAGCCCTCCAGCGTCCGATGGTAGCGCACCTGTGGAGTGAAAAATCTCGCCGTGGTCTGAGGAGAGAGCAAAGCGCCTGCTTTGAGCTTGCGAAAAAAGCAGTCCAGGTCGCTGGCAGTCACGTGCGCACCGCCATCGGGCGACCCGATGGGCGGGTAAGAATAGATATTTTTCTTCCAGGCCCGAATCGTCCCATCCTCATCGCGGAGCGGATCGCAACCCTCGGCGACATCGTCATACACCAGATCCATGCGGAAGAAATCGGAATGCAGCATCGAAGCTGCCATGAAGATGTGCTGGCGGACGTAGTCCCGATAGGACAGACCACTGGCCTTTTCGATGAGGAGGCCCAGCAACACATAGCCGCAGTTACAGTAGCGACACTCCTGACCAGGCGGAAAATTGGGGGCTTGTACGCAAATTGCGGGAGAAAATCGGCGGTCTTAGTGACAGCATAGTTCGCTCTGGTTTTCCAGATATCGGCGTAATCCTCGCCGTCCTCTTCCTCGGCATCATCCGCGATCCCTGAAGTATGGGTCAACAGGTGATACACGTTCACCTCGCGCGCGATGGTGGTATCCCGCAAGCCCAGGAAATCGATGGCCGAAGTATCGAAGGTAAAGAATCCTCGCTCAATCAGCTGCAAGATGGCGACGGATGTAAAAAGTTTGGTGACTGAAGCGGTATCGAAGCGCGTCGTGAGAGTATTGGGCGCTTTCCAGGAGCGACTGGCGTACCCATAGGCACCCGCGAACAACGGTGAATTGCCCCGCGTGATCAGGACGACTCCTGAAAAGGCATCTTGTCCCGTGCGTTGCTGGAAGTATCGCTCCAGTTCGTCTAGCAATATCATGGCAAACTGCTCCCTACATTCCAGGCGGTCATTCAAATCAGAGAGGTCGGCTCCTTTTATCTACCCACTGGCAATTGGTCCAGTCCCCCTCTTCTCAAAGAATCTACCATCCACCGAAAGTTTTCCCATTTTGATAAAAGGTACATGTCCATGATGGCCTTCTGCGCTGTAAGGTGTGAACAACCTTAACGTCACTCTGAGTATGCATGACACAGTGCAGCCCATGCCATACATACTCAGGAGCCTCACTACAATCTTTGGAGGCTATTTCCCTGGTCTAATTTTCTGGTCCTACTTCTTTGAAAATGAAGCTCGGCTTGCCAAAAACGTCAGCCAGCATTCATTATACGTACTGGCTTGTCAGCGAATGCCTGGCGCCAAGGAGTTCTCGTGGTGTCCCCTCGAAGATGACCATGCCGCCCTTATTTCCGCCTTCTGGACCCATATCAATGATCCAGTCGGCGTTGCGAATCACATCGAGATGGTGCTCAATCACAATCACGGTGTTGCCGCCATCGACCAGCCGGTTCATGATGGTAAGCAAACGACTGATGTCCGAGAGGTGCAGCCCTGTTGTTGGCTCATCCATGACATAGATGCTGCCTTGCTTGTGAAGTTCGCTAGCCAGTTTAATGCGTTGGCACTCGCCGCCTGAAAGCGTGCTTACGGGCTGACCGAGGGTCAGATAGTCCAGACCCACATCGCTTAAAGCCTGGAGTTTGAGCTGCACTTCTTTCATTTTCAAAAACTCCAGGGCCTGACGAACGGTCATGTTCAGCACGTCGGCAATGGACTTGCCATTCAAAGTATAGGCCAGCACGTCGTCCTTAAAACGCTTTCCCCCACACACTTCACATGGAAGCTTGACCCCCTCAAGAAAACCTAGGTCAGTATAGATCACACCGAGCCCCTGACAGTTGGGGCAGGCCCCCTTTGAGTTAAAGCTAAAGAGACCGGCATCAGCGTGGTTAGCCGTCGCAAAGGCTTTACGTACATCATCCATAATGCCGGTATAGGTCGCGGGATTGGAACGGCTGGATGTGCTCAGGGAGGTTTGGTCAATCACCACCGCTTCCTGGTGCTGGCGCAGAAAGGCTTCATTGATTAAAGAACTTTTGCCAGATCCAGCCACGCCGGTGACGACCGTCAGTACTCCGGTAGGAATATTTACACTGACATCCTTCAGATTATTCACTGTCGCATGGACAATCGGCAGAGCGCCAGTCGCCTGTCGGAATACTTCCTTAAGTGGTCTGGTATGTAGCAAATGGTTCCCGGTGAGGGTATCAGCTTCGAGCAGGCCGGTATAACTGCCTTCATACACCACCTGACCGCCCTCACTCCCAGCATAAGGTCCCATATCCACAATATAATCGGCCCGTTTGATGACATCGGGGTCATGCTCAACTACGATTACGGTATTGCCTTTATTACGTAATTTCTCCAGGAGTTCGTTCAAGCGATGGACATCGCGTGGGTGTAGCCCGATGCTTGGTTCGTCAAAGATGTACATTACATCCACAAGGCTTCCGTTGAGGTGCTTGACCATCTTGACGCGTTGTGATTCGCCTCCAGAGAGGGTGTCGGTGGGCCGATCCAGACTTAGATACTCCAAACCAATATCGATGAGATGCTGGAGCCGTTCAGTTAGGGTGCGCAGGATTGGAGCTGCCGCCCGATCTTCGAGTGTTTGCACCACTTCCAGCAATTCATCGACCTCCATCGCTGATAGCTCGGCGATATTGTATCCATTGATCTTGCAGTTCAGTGCCATTTGATTGAGCCGCCCCCCTTTACAGAGAGGGCAAGGGCCAAGCTTCAAAATAGGCTCAACTTGACGCCGGGTACGCTCTGACAGGGTTTGAATATCTCTCGTAATAAATTTTCGGTTGAACTTGTACACCAGACCTTCATAGGTGGCATTCATCTCCTGGTTTCCAATCGCCAGTTTGTATTTCCGTGGCTCGCTGTTAAGCAACAGGTCGAGTTCTTCCGCAGTGTAATCGGCAAGCTTCTTATCGTTATCGAACAGACCAGAACGCAGATAGAGATCACGTTCCCAGCCTGCCAATCCTGGTGCGATGACAGCTCCCTCGTTCAAGGATTTTGTTTTGTCGAGAAGGGCGTCCAGGTCAATTCCGATCTTGCGCCCAAGGCCGTTACATTCCAGGCACATGCCTTGAGGGTCGTTGAAGGAAAAGGCGTTTGCATAACCCGCGTAGGGTTTACCGAGCCGCGAAAAGAGCAGCCGCAGCAATGGCGCGATGTCAGTTGCTGTTCCAACTGTTGAAGATGACCCCCCGCCCAGGCGTTTCTGGTCCACAAGCACCGCCATGCTCAGGTTTTCAATCGCATCGGCGTCTGGTTGAGGATAGCGGGGCAGGAAGTTGCGCACAAACATGCTGAAATTCTCAAACAATAGTCGTTGCGCTTCGTTGGCTATAGTGTCAAAGACAATTGAGGATTTTCCTGAGCCAGACACACCAGTAAAAATGATAATTTGGCGCTTGGGCAACTTCAGAGAGACATCCTTGAGGTTGTTCTCGCGGGCACCACGAATCTCGATATATTCTTGAACCATGCTGATATAAGTTCCTCCGGATCTTTTCACCAGACGTTCCCTGGCTTCCGCTGTCCGAACGCCTTTGTTCAGGCCCTTCGCGTCGCCGCTTCTAGCTGTACAAAGGAGCAGTATATCACAGAAGGGTTGGCAAAACTTCTTCTCTTTTGCTCTCCAGTGCAATGCGGCACAGCAAGTCACAGAGATCCCTGCAGAAGAGGTGGTTTCCCAAGAAGCTATCCAGGGCCGTGATCCTGTTGGATCACAGTCACCGCAATAGTGTGACAGCCAAGCAGCTGTGGCGCGCGATTGCCCGTCTACAGCGGCTGGCACAAAGGTTGATCCCATGATAGAATAGCCACAAGACATGGACAGCATCATAGTTGGAAAGGAGGAAGCGATGCGAGCCTACTCCTTAGATTTGAGAGAACGAGTCGTCCGAGCGGTGGATCAGGGATACAATCGAGCTGAGATCAGCAAGCTGCTGGGCGTATCAAGCGCGACCATCAAGCGGTACCTCAAGTTGAGACGTGAGACCGGATACCTCCATCCGCGACCGATTCCTGGTCATCCTCCTTACAAAGGAAGTGATCGAGGCAAAGGGATGCCAGCTTCTCTTTTAGCCGAGCTATTCGCCGGACTTTTCGCCCATTGAAGAGATGTTTTCTAAAGTGAGGACCGTGCTGCGTCGGGTTGGGGCTCGCACGCGCAAAGCTCTGCACGAAGCCCCTGCCCAGGCGTTGCTCACCGTGAGCACGCACGATGCGCAGGACTGGTTTCAGCATTGTAGCTATCTCCCGCAAGCAGAAAGATAACCGTCTCAAAACCTGTCCCTCTTGACGGAAAAGCTGAGACAGAACGCAGAGGTTGTCTCATCACCGGAAGAAGGGGACTCATCCTTCGTATCCTATCTCAAAATCGGTCATTCAATGGATCAACCTTTGTGCCAGCCGCTGTAGGAGGCTAGCTCGACCGCAAGAGTGATGGTCCACCGGGATGGCAGATCTTATGGAAAGGATGGATGTGGGTCATGGATGTCTTGGAGGGCGTTCATCTTGCGACTCATCTTTACCCTTCATGATTTTTTACCCTTCATGATTTGTGTATAAGTTTCAGGCATGAATGACCGGGGATGAATGGCTCGTTCACTGTAAGGTGGTGTTCTTGTATTTGGTTGTATTTATCCCCATTGTAGAGGCTTTTGTTTGTATTTCAACTAAAGCAGTATCTAGTGTATCTAACATTTTAGATAGCTCTTTCAGGCTGTCTTTTTGTTGGCTTGTGGTGTCAAATTTTGCTAAGTCTGGCGCAATTTTTCTTGTAGTTGTTCGGCAAACAGTTACTAAGTTTACAATCTCATTGGACTTATTTTCCCACTTAAATGCTGTTTCTAGGCCTGTTAAGGTCGCTATTAATAATCCTGCAATAGCATAAGTTACAACATTTGCAATATTAGATGTGCCAAGAAGTTAGTTGGCAATTTCTTTGGTCGCGATAAATGCGCCCAGGAATATAACGGCGACTTTTGTCAATAATGAGAGTATTCTGTATGTTTGAGCTGATTTAGATAGGTTAATTGCAATTTCTTCAAGTTCGGAGACATGGCCATGTATTAGAGATCTTGTCCGGCTTTTTGCCATATCGTTTAAAGGCATTTGTTCCAATTTGCTCGCCTAAAGGGGTAAATTTTTGTTGCAAGTCCTGAGTATGCATAATGAACAGTACTCAAACAGAGTCTCCCGAGCCGTATTTTGCGAGACGCAGAAAGAAGTGCGTCTCGCCTTTCTGTTTCCTTCAGCGCGAGTAGTCCTGCTCCGCGGACGGAACGTCAATTTCGTGATCTGAGTTCGTGTTGGAGCGCTAATTCCACTGCCTGTAACTCAACTCGTGCATCCCCCAGTTGGCGGAGTGTTTTGACCAGATACTCCTGGAAGATCTGTTCATAGACAGATAATGTACTGAATTCGGGCATGAGCAACTGAGCCAGCGGCTCAATGACTTGTATCTCACCCAGGTTTCCAAGGGCTTCGAGCAAACGGAGTTGGAAATCATATGGATACATGGGCTTGGGATGAGGATTGAGCAGTTTGAGCAGTGGGTTGACCATACTCGCGTCACCCTGTCGAGCCAATGCAGCGAGTAAGGCCTGCTGAAAAGAACATTCCATAATAGTCTGAGGCTCAGGATACAGCAACGGCATAAGTCGCTTAACGATATGTTTGCCCTCAATCCGTTCCAAAGCGTCGATTACATCGCGTTGGAAATCGATACGCTCATCGAAAGGATCGTTGCTTTGATCATGAGGGGCGAGCAGGCTGAAAAGCAGTTCTGCTGCGCTACTTGCACGAAGGTGACCCAGCAATTGTATGATTGCCCTCTTATCTGGATAGAGCGATTGAAGGTGGAGCAAAGAATCTACTGCTCGCGCATCTCCCAGTCTGCCTAAGGCGAGCGTTGCTTGCAATGCGATGTCTGGTTCGGGAGCAGATAGTAATGCCAGCAATGGTTCAATAGCTCGTTGATCCTTCAATTCTTCCAGAGCAAGCGCCGCATGAAGTCTCACGTCTGGATCAGTGGCAGCGGTCAGCCCCAATAGTTGCTTTCCCGCTTCTTCACGGTCATGCCTCTGTTCAAAGCTGATTAATGCATGCATGACTCTTGATATTTTTGCATACATTTCCTGTTTTTTGTTACTGAGCATGCTTAGCAGTTGCTGTGTTATCCGAACGGAGAGTAATGATCTCACTATATGAACCGCTATAGGGCTCACCTGCTCCATTTGCTGGTTTTCATCCAGGAAGGAGAAAAATCGTTCCGCTTCCCAGTGGTCCCCTAAAATATCCAGCAGGCGATACACGGTCTGCTCATTATTCTCCTGGCGAAGCAAGTCCCCTATGAAGTCTGAAAACGGATTTCTGATAAACGTGCAGAGCAGTGGCTTTCCTGTGAAGGCTTCTTTACTCAAGCGAACCCCAACCGCCTCTGCAAGCGCAAACATGGCCCCAACAAAGTCATAATTATCGCTCTCAACATCCTCCAAAAATATCCCTGCCTGATGGAAGAGGGCCAGGACCCGAGGCGAAGCATCCTCAAATGGGGGAGCCAGGGTATCGAAACCAGCCGCGATGGTCCCATCCTCCCCATAGCAGAAGAATGTATCCGCATTGACACTGTGGTACACAGAGACTGCCACCGTTCCGGAAGAGACGGGGCACAATACTTCTGAACTTATACCCCTATATCCATTCTCCTCATAGGCAAAAGCCCACCCATTGCACTGACCAACCAGAATCACGTCTCCGAACAACCGTAGCTCCTCGAGCTCGTCCCAGTTATCGAACTGGGCCAGCCGTGTCTGGGAAAGATCGCCGCCGAAACGGCGCAAGAGTTCTGTTTCACCCAATCCTTGAGCGAATGTCATACAGTATGCCTCGTCGCAGTACTCCTGCACCCACAAAAGACCTTCAAGCATGCAAATACCTCCATGTGATGCTCTTTTATGCTCTCATTCTTCCAAAGAAAAAGGGAGGCGGTAATTATAAGAATCCGAGCGATGCATCCCTGCTCATTGATGGCAGGGATGCATCGCCGTTTCTTGAAAGGAGCAGGGGAGGGGCGGATCCTCGCAACAACGGATGTCGAGGCACTTGACGATAGGTCGCCATGCTACTATCCTATGGAACATATGACCTATACACAAAGCGCAGTGCACAGGAGAGATGGGATGATGATGCGTCAGGCAGCAAGCAACCACACACAAGCACCCACCATCCGCCCCCCACGTTCCTGCTGGAACTGCCCCTTGTGGTGAACGCCGGGCAGGCCAAGCGCCTGCGTGCCCATCTGGAAGCGGCCCGACAGCTCTACAATGCCATCCTTTCCCTCAGGCAAAGACGCCTGCGCCGCATGCGGGCCTCTTGCCAGGCAGGATCAGCCCGCTCCATTTCTCGCGCCCACAAGGGAGTGCGAGCGGCGGCGTTCTCCGCCTTGCGCACAGCTCATGGCTTCACCGAAGCCGCCCTGCATCAAGCGGTCAAAGGCTTGCGCGTGGGCTGGATCGCTGAACACATTGAGGCGGTACTCGCCCAAACCCTGGCGAGCCGCGCCTACCATGCTCTCAATCGTGTCTGCCTCGGCAACGCCAGGCAGGTGCGTTTCAAAAGCCGAGGACGCGGCTTCTGCAGCATCGAGAACAAGCGCAATGACACCGGTCTGCGCTTTGTCCTTATGAGGTGCTGGAGATGGTCCTGGAAACCGCAGCCAGCCAGCAGAGCGCGGAGGAGAGAGGATATGTCCGTCCACTTCTCCATGAACTGGTACTTGATGGGTTGTGTCTCAATGCTCTGAGACAACAGCGCTTCTGGAACAATGGAGCAAGTGCAGGCATGCTGGCGCATGGGTTGCTCTTTGTGGATCTCGACGAGGTTCTCTTCACCCCGCAGGAGTATGAGCAGTATCGTCGCCAGGTACTTGAGTGCGCTCTCGCGGGGCACTCTGGGAAAGAACCGCTCGATGATAGGGAAATGCACGCCTATCTCGCCTGGCTGGCTCTCCACTCTGAGGCAAGAGAAGCGTCTGAAGTGTCACTCTCACAACTCTCGCCACTTCTTTCCGACCTGTCCTCTCAACTCGCGGAACAGATTGATCGCCGACGTTTCAAGCTCTGTGCCTCCCAGCATCCGGGGTCTGGGGAAGAGGTCATCCGAGTGATAGAGCGCCAATATCCCGACAATGATTGGCTTCTATGGACCCAGGAACATGTCTCGCTCAGGCTTGGGGTCTATTATGCGCAAGAAGAGGAGTCAGATTCTTAGAATAACACATTTTTTCTTATGCTTGAAAAGTTGCGGAATTTAGTATCTATACAATCTGTCATTTATGCCCGATTCTTGTCCAATGTTGCGCTACAAGAGATAGCGCGAAGCTCTTTCTTGAGCTTTTCCTCACGCAAAAAACTTGCCGCACCCGCGCGAGCTTGGTCATGACGATTGCCCATAGATGCGACAAGAAGTTTTGCACGGAGAATGGTTCCTAGAAAAGGGACATGGTACGATAGAATCATTGAATGGACTGTGAATGGAAGAAACCCAAGATAGCTTTGGCAGGGGCCTCCTCGCGGTTGGGTGTTTTCTCTTCGATTACCCAACCGCCAGATCACCCAACATCAATGAAGATATGGGTGCAACACAGATTTTGCACATCGCTCGTTTCACCTATGAACAGGGCACTTCTGCTCAACGAACAAAGCTACCCCGTTCCAGATGTTACCAGTTTTGTGGACCTGCATCATTTGGGACGCAAAAGAGCAAACAGGCTTATACTTTCCTTCCCCTATGCTAGAGATCATGGATGTATGTGCCTCCTCATAACGGGGTGACACTGCAGCCAGGAGTATCGTGCGTTCCATGGGAATGGGCGCCTGTGGAGCAGGGGTAAGACTGGCGTATGGCTCGCACTCTGTGCTAACGCCAGAAACCGAACGCCAGCGATGGACAGGCCATTCGCTTGGCCTGTTTCGGAGAACGGAAATTCACTATCACCCTCTGGGTCTCCCAGAGAGTGATCTGATAGGTATACTTCCACTCATGGCTTCCTCTCCCTCAGATTTGGATGAAGAGAAACGCACGAGTTTCTAGAGTGTGAAGGAAGAAATACGCACTTATCTTCTCCTTTTGGATACTGTTTGCTCCCCCCAAAGCACATATCCTATTGTGTAAGGAGAAAGAGGCCTGAGGAACTGATAAAGAGAGTGCTTTCATCCGCTTAGATTGGTGTGATGGGCACTGCCTCACTCCTCACAGGATCACATCATTTCTCCACCAATGCGGGAAGCATGGGCTTTGAGCCGAAGAGGGGTTGGAGACATGAGAGGTTAATAGAAGAAACAGAGCAATTCAAAGCAGAAGGAATGAGAGAATTATGTCATTGCAATTTGGTTTGATCATCCCTCAGGGCTGGCAACTAGATCTGGCCGGCATTCCCGATCCAGTCATGGCGTACGAGTCGATGACCCGTGTTGCCCAAGTTGCGGAAGAGGTTGGTTTCGATTCGATCTGGTTATTCGATCATTTTCACACCTCTCCAACACTAACGCAGGAACTTACATTTGAATGCTGGACTAGCACGGCGGCGCTGGCACGTGACACAAAGCGAATACGTATTGGGCAGTTGGTAACATGTAACGGCTATCGTAACCCGGCATTGTTGGCCAAAATGGCGAGCACTGTTGATGTGCTTTCACATGGGCGTCTGGTTTTCGGCATTGGCGCAGGTTGGTATGAACATGAGTTTCGTGCTTATGGATATACTTACCCCGACACGCCTACTCGCCTCCGTTACTTACGTGAAGCGCTTCAGGTCATTCATGAAATGTGGAGCAAAGAAGAAGCATTTTTTGAAGGCAAGTATTATCAGGTACGTGGCGCAATCAATCAGCCAAAGGGAGTGCAGAAGCTCCATATCCCATTGCTGATTGGAGGAGCAGGTGAGCAAGTCACACTTAAGCTTGTTGCGCAATATGGTGATGCCTGCAATTTCAATGCACCGGATAGCGAGACCCTGAAGCACAAATTTGAGGTTCTTAAACGACACTGTGATGCTATTGGACGAGACTATAATGAGATTCATCGCACGGTGCTTTATGAGGTCATTATGGCTGATACGGACGAAGAGGCGCTGCAGAAGGCTTATCAAGGCAATATTCCCGATGAGCGCACACGCGAGAGGGATCTTGTTGGTTCTCCCTCAACAATTCGCCGACGCTTACAGGAGATCGAAGAAGCTGGTGCCCAGGAAGTCATTATCTTCTTAAAAGATTCTGTTCAACTCGATTCTGTCCGACGCTTCGCTGAAGCATGCATCAGGAAATAGGATATTGACTCTTTTGACAATTTCAAAACAGAAGGCTTTGTAGTTGGTAGGGGCGTTGCCCCAAGGACGTCTCTATCGCCATACTTTGTTGTAATTGTCGCACTTCCGCTCTTTAGTCGGATATTATAACTTGGGAGCGACTTTTTATGGCATGGCAATGGGTGCGACAAGTTTTTTTGCACATGGATGCACAATCACTTGAGGAACGCGAGATGAGTTGGCCGCTTGTCTTTTGAGATGAACCTCCTTCCACAATATGAAGGATAGGCCAAGTCGATTGCTCGTGTCATGCTTCATCTGTTTCTCGCGGAAGGCATTCGCTGTGAGCATCTATCCCGATGCGGAGAGCAACTATCCCAGTGCCAAGCATGCCACATGGTATGTGCTGGACCAGCTCGACCTCGACGACGAGGAGAAGGTTGAGTTGGCCGAGGAAGCCAGCAAACTGGGGAATCTGGAGGGCGTGCAAGCCCCGCTGACCAGCGACCAGAAGATCGGATTGGACGAGCTGGTTCCACTGGTCAAGTAAGCCAGGCAATCTCGCAACTCGGAGACCGAGGGGGAGATCCTCTTGTTCTTCCAGAAGGTCTCTCCGGAGGACAGGTTCCTGGTGTCCATCGCAACGGTGCTGACCCTCGCATCCCAGGGCGCCCTGTAGGAACCTCGTTCCCCTCAGGAAATAAGGAAGGCATTGAGCAAGAAGGAACGCGGGTGGACTCGCGACGTGCATACGCCAGCTAGGCATGTGTATGGCGCGGTCTGCTCGCGTTTTGTTGGTCTTGTCTGTTTCCCTTCGCTTTCTCTAGATCTCTTCTGTGTTTACCAGAATAATTTGCGATTTTTCGATACTATAACAGTTCTAGGATATATTTAGTGTTTATGCTTGCTTAGCGGAAAAGCCTCTTCTATAATAGAATGCAAGCAGAGAAACCCCTATGGGTCATCTGGAGACATTCCCATAGATCTCTCCCCTTGTTTTTGCATTTCCTTCAACGATATATCTTGAGACCATCGAGGTCCAGAATCAGACCATCATCATCCAACTTCATTCCACCTCGCCAAGTGCTCTTTGTCCACGATATGGGACGCCAGGCTCTCGGGTCCATAGCTGCTATGTGCGCACCATTGCCGATGTCGCGTTTGGCGGACGACGTCTTGTACTCAAGTTACGGGTGCGTAAGTGGATATGCCGTGAGGCATCCTGTCCCCAACACATTTTTGCCGAGCGTTTCCCAGAGTTCGTCCAGCGCTATGCTCGGATGACGGATCAGCTCATCAAGGCTCATCAAGCCCTAGGAGTGACTACCAATGGAGCCGGATCGCCTCGCCCCTTAGCATGCCTACCACTGCCAAAACCATCATTCGTCGCGTCTTGCAGCTTACCTTTTGTCGTCGGCTCGTCAAAGACTACGAATGCTTGCCGGAAAGGCAGCAAATGTTGGATCTATACTTCCAAAATCCGCATGCTCCTGCGTCGCCTCACACGAACCCCATCATGATGGCTTCAGATACAATTTCTAGCATCAACAACAGCAGCGTTGTTCATCTCAGCATATTGACATATGGCTATTTAGTACATATAATTGTTTCATGCAAACAAATAAACACGATGTTCAGGGACTTGTTGGCGCACTCATGCGAGTTGTTCATCTGCTTGGACGCAACCAGGGACGCGGCTTACGTGAAATGAAGCTAGATCCTACCGCCATTCGCATACTTGAATTTCTAGCTACCAATGGTCCGACACAACTTAAAACGCTAACGCAGGAAATGAGCCTGCTTCCTTCCTCTATTACACGCCATCTCCAGGGGTTGGAAAGCGCGGGCTATGCAACCGTTATCAACGATCCCGTTGATCGGCGCGCGCGTTTGGCGAGTATAACCGAGCGTGGGCAAGAAGAATGTCAACGTCTCAACCAGATAGGCATCACGATGTTTTCTGCTGTGATTGCTGATTGGAATCCAGAGGAAGTGCAGGTCTTTACCACATTATTAAAACGCCTGGCTGACCATATCTCTGGACCCCGTCTTAGTCAACAAGAATTACATGCTTACCTAGATCACACTCAAGAGTCGTAGGTGTCACTTCTTGAAAAGGTGATTTACAAAACATTTCGCGAGGTAATATCATGATGACCACACAACCATCTGATCGTAAGAATCCGCTTTTTGCTCAGGCTCGTGACTGGCTTTCTGGTAACGCACCTCTACTCACACTCTTACTTCTTGCTCCAATCATTGTTGATGTTCTCCCGGGATCAACTCGTCTCTCGGCGCTGGCTGGTCTCATTCCCGAAATCGTCACCTACGGTTTCGCCGCTATCTTGATTCGCTGGCTGGTACGTTCCCAAAGGCTCAGTATTGTTGCTCTCATTCTGCTTGGTATCGCCTATGCGCTCGCCGAGGAGTGTGTGTTTCTTCAGACCTCTCTTACTCCAACTTTTGTCCTCTCCGAGAATCATGTGTATGGGCGCACATTTGGAATTAGCTGGCTCTACTTGCTCTGGGCGCTTGGATATGAGTGCGTCTGGGCTATGCTGATTCCTATACAACTGGTTGACCTGCTCTTCCCCACTCGACGTGATGACCCCTGGTTTGGGAAACGCGGATTCTTGATTCTCTGTGTCCTCTTTGTACTGGGGGCGAGTTTGGCCTGGTACTACTGGACACAGAGAATCCTGGTCATTTTCACGCATGGCGCTTCTCCACAGCCCTCTCTACTCACTATCCTGGCGGCATTTCTTATGGTCGCTGTGATAGTGGGTATTTCGCTTCGCTTCAAGCGTATTTCTCGCTCTCAAGAACGGAAAATTCCGGCTCCCTGGTTTGTAGGGATTCTTGCCTTCCTGCTCGGCCTCATCTGGTATATTCCGCTCTTTCTTTACTATGGGCTAGCTCCAAATCTGCCATTTCTCATACCCCTGGTAAGTGGAAGCATCCTAGCAGTACTCGTCTTCTTCGTTTTCTATTACTGGTCTGCTAGCCTTGCCTGGTGCAGCAGGCATAGCCTCGCCTGTATCACTGGGGCACTTATTGCAAGTATGCTCGAAGGATTTATCACGCTCCCTACAGCGTCTACGCTCGATATTACTGGAAAGATTGTGCTCGATCTTCTGGCGCTTGTTGGCCTCTTTCTCCTGGCTCGTAAATACCCATCCGCTCGCCAGCAAAGGCAATCAATGTCCTCATCGGATGACAGCCTACCCGAGAATGAACCAGCACACAACTAGCCACACCTGGGCGTAATGAGACCATAGCGTCTGCTACAAACACCTTAGAGTTGACATCCTCCCCATGCTTGAAGGGCTAACGCTTATACACATTTTACAATGGGATACCAGATAGGCTAGATTCCATGTAATGTTTTTACGTTGCCTGAAAATGATCGAGGCGAGGCAGCGCACACAAACACAAGTGTGTTAAATTCAGGCACGTTCGAGAGTTCACAGTCATTTTTTTCATTATATTTTGAGAGTTCACAGTCGTTTTTTCTTTTTTCATTTTTCATCTTCTATCGCCTGTGGAGACCCCTATTCTTTAGACAGGAGGAGGAAACAGGCGCTCCTTTGGTCTTAGAATGTGTAGGAACTAGGCCCGTGTGGACCGGAAAGGGGTTAAACGCACCAGAAAGCGGTGAATACTCGCCATCTGGATCATCGCCTCGGAACTGCGAGGAAGTCCCTCGTAATCGCGAGCGAGGCGTCGAAAGCGGAGAAGCAGACCAAAGGTCTGTTCCACTTTCCATCGTTGCCGTTGTACGTGGAAGCCTCGTTTGGGCTTGCTCACCTGAACAGGTAGACCATCAACGAGCGTCCAATTGGTTTGTGCGTCATTGTGTGGTTTAGGAACAATCTCGGTGGTCCATCCCAGATGTTGCCTGATCCAATCGAGCAGGGAGCCAGTGTAGCCTCGACCTGCAAACACATGAGCCAGGCGAGGAAAGCGATCCTTCAAGCCGTCCAAGAGAACGCGCGCTCCAACACGGTCAGCCAGGTTGGCTGCATGAACTTTCACTGCCAGGATCAGACCTTGGGTATCGACGAGCACGTGACATTTGCGTCCCCAGATTTTTTTCCAGCGTCGAACCCACGCTCGGTTCCGCGTATGGGACTGGTTTTGATGGATTGGCTATCGATGATGGCGGCACTGGGTTCAGGATCACGTCCCAGTTCGGTTCGCACGCGCCTGCGCAAAATAGTCATGGCTTTCTCCCATGTACCATCACGACTCCACAAGCGAAAGTAGTGGTAGACCGTCAGCCCATTGGGTAAGTCATGAGGCATCTGCCTCCAAGAACAGCCAGTTCGTAGGACGTAGAGGATGCCATTGACGATCTCTCGCCTCTTGATTGGTTCGCGAGGTGAGAACTCGTTGGGACCGGGAATCAAAGGTGAAAGCAGATCCCATTGTTCATCGGTCAGGTCGCTTGGGTAGCGCTTTCGATGCCATACGCTCATGTCGGATGATCCTTTCTGGGTAGCTTTCTCGTCTCCTTTCTTTCAGTCTATCAGTTGCAACCGAAGTTCCTACATATTCTAAGTACTTTGTATAATACGTAATGCTGATTTATGCGGTTTTGTCCTCAAAATGAGTGCCATGAGTTACTTTTTTTGCTGGTTGATTGGTCTGGCTTAAACAGAACTCATATTAATATATTTCATTCCCGCTCCATTTTAAACGAGTTTTATGGGCTAAATGTGCTATACAGGTAACTTTATTATTATTTTTACGATATTAATTATAGATGTCATGATTGCTTAATTGTTTCGAAAAGTGACATCTTATAGAAGAGAGGCGTTCAGCCTTTCTATTGAAAGGAAAAGGATTTTGAATTCAAACACCAATATTGAAGAATTGGAAGAATTCGATCTGGATATCCAGTTTGCAGGGGAAGTTGAAAATAATCATCATATGAGCGTTTTCTCTAGTGCAGGGGACCCTACTCATCCAGCTCCAACCTGCACCGCATATCCAACGTGTGCCAGTACCTGCACAACTGGTCATTTCTGCCTGATATGCTAATGGCAACCTCTCAAGAGCATTCATGGCGAGTGGTCATTGACGCGCCTTTGGCGGCGGCGGCATATGCCGCCGCCAGGGATCTTGCTACTCGGCTACGAGATGGGGGTCTCCTTGAGGTTGCATTTCAACGAATTACACAACAATCATTTGTTCCAGATTTAACTCGATGGAGATCCGAAACTCTGGCAACAGGGGATGCAGGCATAGCGGTCCTATGTGCCCATCTCGATGCATGCTTTCCTGCTGAAGGATGGGATCAGATCGGTCATGCCCATCTTCTCAAGGCGACACGAGAGGCCGCGAACCTTCCACATCTCCATGTAGGGCTTTTTGCTGGACTGAGTGGCCTCACATACGCCACCTGGGCACTCAGCCATGAGGGAAAAAGATATCAGCGGTTGCTGACAACACTTACCCATCGTCTTGTGCCAATGGTACACAACCTTGTGCAGTTGACACTCAAACAATCCCATGGGTTTCCTGTCGTTTACTATGATGTGGTGACGGGCCTGGCTGGGATTGGTGCTTGTCTGCTGTCCCTCTCCAGCCATCAGGAGAATCTTCCTCTGGAAGCTATTCTTGAGGGCCTTGTCTTCCTTGCGCGGGAGGAAGTGATGGGGCTGCCCGCCTGGTATGTGCCACCTTCTCTCAGCCGGCTAGAGAGTTGGGGCGATTTGTGTCCTGATGGCTTTTATAATTGTGGCTTGGCCCATGGAATCCCAGGCCCACTAGCCTTGCTCGCTCTGACAAAATCTGCTCACATCAGTGTGCCAGGACTCGAAGAGGCAATTACCCGCACTGCTGACTGGCTTCTTGAGCAGCAGGTCGGCAACGAATGGGGCATTGGCTGGCCCCTTGCCGTGCCAGTCAACCATATGGGGCCACCTCCTGGCGATCTGAAGAAGTGTCGTACCGCCTGGTGTTATGGAACTCCTGGCGTTGCTCGTGCCCTCTGGCTTGCGGGAGAAGCCCTCAATTGCCAGCATTATCGGGACATTGCTCTGGTCGCAATGCAATCTGTCTATCGTACCCCTCTTCCTGAACGTCGTATTGATTCGCCCTCCTTCTGTCATGGAGTAGCGGGATTGCTCCAGATAACGCTGCGCTTCGCTCATAATTCTCAGGCACCATTCTTTATCGAGGCTGCCAATACTTTGACGAAACAATTGCTTTCCTTGTATGATCCCGATACGCTGTTAGGCTATCGCAATCAAGAGGGACCGGAGACGCTCGTGGATCAGCCTGGATTGCTTGATGGAGTCGCTGGGATTTTGCTTGTGCTTCTCGCCACTTCTACAACACAGGAGCCATACTGGGATCGTTTATTTCTCCTCTCGTGAACGAAGAGGCAACTATTGAGGAACTCTGCTGTGCATTTGTCCGACATTTCTCATACGTCCCTCGCGGCCAAGGCGAGGCGTTCTCCAGTCTACGAAGCATTGGATGGGATTCTTGTTCGCGCTCCAATACTTCCCATTGAAGCGTATCTTGAGCCTCAACTCCCATCAGTTGAGGCTCCTCTTCGCCGAGCTCTGGCGGTAGGTAGCCTCGATCTGCTCGATGAGTTAGAACGCCCTGTGGTCACCCAGAATGATCTGGTACGTCGTGAGCGTGCTCTCCTTCGCTATCATATCAGGATGGCAACGCGACCTACCCCTTATGGCCTCTTCGCCGGGGTCGCCCTTGCTCATTGGGGTGAGCAAACCAAAATCGCTTTTGCCGCTGCTGATCCGAACCTGTCTATTCGCCCTGATATGGAATGGCTCATGCAGCTTATCTGGCGGCTCGAGGCTTCTCCTCTTATCTGGCCTTACCTCCGATTCCAGACAAATCCTGCCGCATATGTGCGTAAAGGACGCGTTTTTCTTCTTGAGGAACTCCCCACTGGCAAACCGAAGAAAGAGCAAAATGTCTCGGTCAAAGCGACTGGGGCTACGATGCACACATTATCTCTGGCACGTCAATCAATCGGGTACAACGATTTGGTGGAATGTCTTCTCACGTCAACACCTGGTGCAACCCTCTTGAAAGTTGAGGCATTGTTGACCACCCTCTGGCGGCATACCTTCTTACAGACAGATTTGCGCCCTTCCCTTGTGGATAGCTCTCCTGTCACTCATCTACATCAGCGGCTCAAGGCAATCCCGCTACTTTCATCTCTTTCGATGAAGTTGCAGGACTACCTTGCGGTATTAGAGCTATGGGAAAGGCTCCCTGTAGAAGAGAGTATAAGAGAATATAGAGTTTTACTTGAAAAAGCACAGGAAATCGATTGTTGGCTTGATGATCTACTTCATGCAGAGTCAAATAAGGTACCAGCAACGTCGAAAGGAAAGAAGACGCCACAGTATCTACAGGTGGATATGGAACAGCCCCTGGCTTCTTCTCAGCTCTCAAAAATGCTGGGCGAGGAAATCGCAGCAACTGCTGAACTCTTATTGCGCCTATCCCCTTTTCGGGACCGATCTCTTCTGGCCTCCTATCGGCTCTCATTCCTGGAGCGCTATGGCGATTTTCGCGAAGTTCCACTGCTTGAGCTGCTTGATCCTCAAGTCGGTATGGGCCTCCCGGCATTCTATACAGACGAGCAAGCGTTTCATCATGAACAATCACAACAGCTTCAGCAACGCGAACAGCACCTGCTGACGCTCGCGCTAACAGCCTTACGGGAGCATCAAACAGTTCTCCAGTTAGACGAAACCACACTTGAACCTTTGACAGGTCCATTGTCAGCCGAGATACCGATGCCGCCCTCTTTAGATATCTATGTAATAGTGGCTGCATCTTCTGCTGATGCTGTCAACGAGGGAAACTATCACCTCATCATCGGTCCAACGGTCGGAACAAATCAGGCGCGCCGCGCACTGGGTCGTTTTACCAACCTCTTAGGTGAAGAGACTGTAAGTCTCCTTCAACAGACAGCACAAAGGGAAGCGGCACATACAGCACATGCGCTTTGGGCTGATCTGATTTACTTGCCGAAAGAGGATCGCCTTGCGAATGTGGTGCTCAGTCCCGCTCCACACGCCTATACGATCCCCTATGGAGTCAGTGTTGATGCAAGCAACCAGCATGTCATTCCCCTCGATGAACTTGTTGTTGGGGTACGGAACCATCGCTTTTATATTCGCTGGGTGAAGAAACAGGAAGATATTCAGCTGAGCATTGGGCATATGCTCAATGAGCTTCACGCTCCAGCTATTGCCAGATTTTTAGTTGACATAAGCCGAAATCAGGGGCCTCTTCTCAATAACTTTCGTTGGGGCCCCGCCGAATCATTTCCATTTCTTCCACGTGTGCAAGTAGGGCGATGTGTGCTTCGCCTGGCTCAGTGGCAAATCACTACTTCATTTCATCTTGACGAATTGAAGAGTGAAACGATTGAGCAATTTCACCACTCTCTGAAAAGGTGGTGCCAGAATTGGGGCGTTCCTCGCTATGTCTATCTTGGAGAGATGGATCAACGATTGCTTTTGGATTTGGAGCGTCGCGAACATAGAGAGGTGTTGTATCTTGCTCTACAGAAAATCAAGCGAGAAGAGCGTGTGCTTTTGCAAGAAGGGCTGCCTGGCCCAGAGCATGCCTGGATTGAGGGGCCGGGAGGCAAGCATTATCTCTCCGAGTTTGTGGTCTCTCTCATGCAGCGTCAGGCAAGATCCACACAAGCAGCAGGGCGAGCAGCCGCCTACGTTCCCTATCCTGTGGAATCTCGTGTGCGTCCTTTGGGGAGCGAGTGGCTCTTTATTAAGCTCTATTGTGCTCCACAATTGCAAGAAGCATTGATTACTCAACACGTCTATCCTTTTGCGCAAAAAATACTCACCCAACAGGCTGCGCAAGATTGGTTTTTTCTTCGCTACGCCGATCCTGATCCACATATTCGATTGCGCTTTCGTGGAGACCCTAAGCAGTTGCTGCATTCCCTCCTTCCGCAACTGACTGAATGGGCTACCCACCTTATGGTGAATGGCCCTTGTCGACATTTTACCTTTGATGTCTATGAGCGAGAGATTGAGCGATATGGAGGACTCTCTGGTATCAATATCGCGGAGACGTTGTTTGGGATCGATAGCCGGATGGTGGTAGAGCTATTACAACATCGAGGGCAAGTCCAAATGGATCATGTTGACCTTGCGGTGCTTAGCATTGACATCCTCCTTGCGCAATTAGGCTTGACTCCCTCAATGCGCCTTCAGTGGTATCGTGAGCAGGTCAAAGCCCAATCAGCCTCGGGGGCGCTCTATCGACAGAAGAAACATCGATTACGCGCACTGCTCAGTTCAGCCGAGAACAATTTTCAGACTGTTGGTGACGAAGCAATGGCCAATAGTTATCTGGCGAGTCAGACTCCACTCTTACACGTCGCTGATCGGTTGGAGGAGGCACTATCGCGTGGAGAACTCACACAACCGGTATCACACCTCTACAGCAGCTATGTCCACCTGCATTGTAATCGCTTGCTTGGCATCAACGCAAAAGCTGAGCGTATGGCTCTTGAGTTGTTGCTGCGAATACGAGAAGGGTTGGACAAAACACCACTGCCTGGTGCGTAAACATTCGGCTTTGCCCTCTATGTCATGGCACTACTTTTTTGGGATTCGTTTCTATAGCGGAAGGAGAATGCTCTCATGAACACAGCCGCCACACAACTTATACCTCGCAAAGTCCTCTTTGGGAATCCGGTCAAATCTAGTCCCCAAATTTCTCCGGATGGTAGGCGCCTGGCCTATCTGGCCCCCGTTGAGAATGCACTCAATGCCTGGGTTGGTTCTCTGAAGGGCGACGATTATCAGCCTGTGACTGAAGATAAAGAGCGAGGTATACGCTTTTATTTTTGGATGGCCGATAACACGCATATCGCCTACATTCAGGATGCTGGTGTTGATGAGAACTGGCGCCTCTACCTGACAAATGTCGAAACGCGTGAGACACGCGACCTCACTCCATTTGCGAATGTACAGGTACGTGTGACAAGGCATGATAAGCATTTTCCCACTGAGTTACTGATAGCGCTGAACAAAGAGGATCCTCGCGTCCATGACGTCTATCATCTTGACCTCCTCGAGAATGCGCCTCTTCCGTTTTTGCATTGGTAATGGTCGTCTTTTCCTTATTTAGCCAAATACTGGTGGGATGTACAGAGAATTGCACCATGGTGATAGAGTATGTGTAGTCCTCAATGGGCAAGTTTTATCAATTCATCATTGAGCAAAGAGTGAAACGCATGGAAGAACGAAACGAACGAGACGCGCCAGAACTTCAGTTGGTCCGCCTCGACCACGCGCCTGCCCTGCTTGCATTCGAGCGGGAGAATCGGGCCTACTTCGCGGCTGTAATACCGGATCGAGGGACGAGTTCTTCGCTGAGTTCGACGCGCGGCACGCGCAACTGCTCGCGTCGCAGTCCGCCGGGACGGATTACTTCTACCTGCTGGTAGCCGAGGGTGGTGAGGTGGTGGGGCGAGTGAACCTGTTCAGAGTGGCAGGCGGGTCGGCGGAACTCGGGTACCGGATCGCGCAGAAGGCTGCGGGGCAAGGACTGGCCACAGCGATAGTGCGTCAGATGCGCGAACTCGCCGCCACAGAGTACGGGCTCACCAGGCTGAGCGCGAGGGTCACGCTGGATAATCCAGCCTCGCGCAAGGTACTTGAACACAATGGATTCGTCGCCGTAGGTGAACTGACGCTCAACGACAAGCCAGCCATATCCTACATCTGCGAGCTTCAGTGACATAGGGGGAGACCAGCCACGCAAACCATTCATGCGAATCAGGAGTGATCAGTAGTTCGCTTCCCTCTAGATTGATCAGCATGTAATGGCCCCTGGCTCTAATACGTCGCATCCGATACGCCCAGTTCCTTACATATCGCAGGAACCGTCTTTCCCTGTGATATCAACACGTCCGCCTGCTTCGACTTCCGAAATATCTCCTCAGCTCCATAACGCTTTATACCCATAAATACCCCACCTCATATCCAGTTGCTATCACTAACCTAAAACTGGACCTTACTATAAGGGGAGCAGATCACCTTGCAACTTATAATAGTGCTATCTTGCGACATCCGCTAAGTATAATATGACAAATAGTCTCCTGACCATTGCTAGGAATGCCTGGCGCATTATACAGCACTTGCCTTGTGAATACCGCTCTAAAGGGTTATGTAACGGACGATCTCGTCAACGACGCGCATGAGAGGTGCGGTGGCGTCGATGATGATGCCGTCTTTCGGTATAGCTTCTTTCGTTTGATGCAAGCGCGCAATGAGTTCTCGTTCCTCTGGTCTCCCGCCCCAGTCAGTTGGGTCCAGTGCCACTCGCTCATCAATCCGCCGAAGACAGGTGTCAAGGTCGACATCAAGGATAAACACGCCGTCAAATAACTGGATGAATTGGGGAAAATTCCTTGAACCGCCGCAGAAAAAGGTGACAGCCTCATCCTTGTGAGCAGCTAGGGTTTGGACTTTCTCTACATCCCAAAGGGGGAGAGGTGGCGATCAGATACAGAGGTAGCCATCGGTGTATCTGTTTTCGGATCACCTTTATACCTCAATTCCCGGTCACCATGAATGGCCTGGTAGCCGCGCCGCTGCAATTCTGTGCAGACCGAAGTTTTGCCGGTGCCGGAAACACCTTCAATCAGATAATTTCTTATGCCCATGGCTTAAGTATACGACCAACAAGATGGTACAGCAAGTGCCCCTACAGTATCACGACTAGTAGATATGAGTGTTCAAGTATGAGATTTAACCGGCGGGAGGAACGTGGGCCAGTAGAGATCCCCGACTATGCCTGGATGTCGTCAACATTGTGGGAGACCATTCAAATGCTCAATGTCGCACTTACTGCTCTTAGTTGACTATCTTGGAAATCCATCCTGGCGTCTCCTTGAGATACCTCAGGATGAAACATCAGAAGAAAGGAGACCCTCCTGATGAAATGGATTTTCTCTGTGACGCGTTGTGTCTACACTTCCTGGTGGCATCTTTTCGATCGGATGGTCCCACTCCGCTGTCTCATGTGAGAAGAGCATGGATCTCGTGGCCCATGACTTCAGCCTCACTGTGAAGTAAGGAAGATCGAGTGTCAGGAGCCCGCGTACCTATGGGCTCCTGCGCACCTCCTCTTCGTCGATACAATCCTCTCATCGAAAACTGCTAGACAGTCCTTTGCCTCGATGGACTTTTATCTGACGATTGCGCTCCTTTTTCTGAGCATGGAAAGAAGGGCAAAACCGCTTCTACGCTTTCTGGGCCATCGTTCGAATCCTCACTTTTATTTATTTCTTCTCGAAGGAGAGAAAAACTCCTTTGGTGTGAATCACACACATTCAATCTTAGGGAAGAAGCGAACGCGTATATCTACATAAATCGACAAAATCTACGCGGCAAATCCAACCACCGAACGAACGGTCTCAGGGGAAGCGGCGAGTCCCTGGAAAAAGCTCATGACGTGTCAATCAGATAGCTTTGCGGCGCAATAGCTCTCTATTTCAGAATCTCAGTTGAGGTTTTCCACCGGAAGTGACCTAGACCCGCCAAAAATGCCTGGATTTCGGGGTATTTACCACTTGCCAGTGCTACAGAGCATCACAGTGTCCACTTTGTCTGTATTTGAACGGCATTCATTGGCCTTCATCATTTCGTTGTCCGCTCTACGATGTGAAGAGAGAAGCGTATATAACGATCACAATGTATTTTTCTCTCATAACGTTTGAAAACAGCCTCACATGTGAAAGGAAAACGCTATGACTGATTGGGCTTCAATCGTTTCGCAAGTTGCGAATATAGGAGTAGGCCTCCTGACATCACTCTTAGGCAATACTTCTGGCTCGGCTCCTCAGGGTTATGCCCAGGGCGATGTCGTGTGGTCGCTAGATCCGAAGACGAATACTGTTTACGCTTACAACAAGAGCTCTCGTTACTCTATATGGGAAACAATTGATTGAGAAATACGGTGGCAACAACGGACAACTTACGTGTTCCCTCAGCGTATCTGCGACAAAAATTACCTATTCACCCCAACAGAAAGTCTCTATTTCCACAGCGGATCAGACGGGCAAACCTCTACAAGACATAGAAGATGTAGATGCAGTCATCATCACCGTACCCACAAGTATTATTAACAAATGCAGTGATCAAGCGCAAAGGCATAGCATATAAGGACACACTGATCCATCATCATGGTTGTCCGCCAGGCCATGCTCGATACTATATCGCTGCAATTCACACTGTCACACCGCCAGACATGCACACTGCAGACAACGTGTTGCCTCACGCTCCGCTTGCCTGCGCAGATAGCCTTTCTCTATGAGACGGATGTTACGTGCACGCTCCTCATATGGGAGCATCACCATCTTTACCCTTGGTTCTACCACCTTATATAGTACTCTATCAATGAGGTTGGGCTTATCAAACGAAGTATCATCACTGACAAGGAGTTGGCTTCCTGCGTCCCCAAAGAAGTTTGCCTTGACAAGCCTTTTTTTATCAGTAAAATAGTTAAAGTGCAATACTTAAATTAATACTTAGAAAAACTCACACCAGATATACAAAGCTACTGGCTTGATTGAACTGAATCAAACGCTTCATCCACGAATGAAACTGCCGTAGTATTGTGTAGAAGAGGATCGTAATCACAAAGACGTGCTTCGCTTGCTCATTGCTCCCATGGACGTGGAGCATACATAAGAAGATAGGGTAGTCCCTGCATACTACTCGAGACTCTTTCTCAAGGAGGATTATATGTCCTGGTTGACATTAAAGAAGGCCTCGCAATGCATCGCCATTTTCTTTCTTTTAAGCCTAGTCACTCTCGCAGTCATATCTCCTTCACAGGCTCTCGCTGCAAATAGAGGTGTACAAGTCTGGCTTACCACATCCGATCAGAGCAATTTACTAAAACAACAAGCAGACATTCCCTTTTCCAGCAACTCCAATTCAAATCTCCCAACGATCAGCATAAATGATGCTCAACAATATCAACGCATAACCGGTTTTGGCGCCTCTTTGACGGCATCATCGGCTGTGGTCCTCACTCAATCTCCTATTTTACGTGACAAGGTGATGCGCTCTCTTTTTGATCCTCACACTGGTATTGGGCTAAGTTATTTACGCCAACCTATGGGTTCTTCAGACCTTGCACCGCCGCAAGATACCAGTAAAAACTGGGTCGGGGAGTATACTTACGATGATATGCCAGCCGGACAGACAGATATCACACTCAGCCACTTCTCCATCGCCCAGGATGATCGCTATCACATCACATCTCTACTCAAGGAAGCGCTACGCATCAACCCTAAGCTTAAGATTATGGCAACGCCCTGGTCACCGCCTGCCTGGATGAAATTGCCGGGAAATAGTTGGGGGCACTGTACCAGCTGTGATAACAATCATGATGGCTTTTATAATGAGAGCAATAGCTGGGACAACACTCCCAATGATTACGTCTCCATCACCTTCAATGGAACACAAATCAAATTCTACGGAGTCGTTGGTACAGATCATGGTATTGGAGCTTTCTCCATTGATGGTGGCTCTGAAACAATGGTCGATTTCTACTCACCAACCAATGCCGGAAACACGTTAATTTACACGAGCCAAGTCTTGCCCGCAGGACAACACACGCTTAAAGTGCGTGTTACTGGAGAACAAAATAGTGACGCACATTGGAATGGCATTAATCCAGATCGCGTTGACATTCTCTCTGGAAGCGACGTTGTCAGTGTCGATGATAGTGTCCAGGGATCAGGGCTTAATCAGTTCTCCTATGGCGGCTCCGGCGTAGCAAGTATCAATCAGGGATATCTGAATCCAAAATATTACCAGGCCTATGCGCAGTACTTCGTCAAGTTCATTCAAGCCTATCAGCGAGAGGGAATTCCAATCTACGCCATCACCCCACAGAATGAGCCACAAAATGGCAATTACATGCCCACTATGCTCTTACCCGCAACTAGTCAGACCACTAACGGGCAGGCTATTGGCAACGAAGCAGATTTCATCATGCACCTGGCAAATGCCTTCCAACACAGCCATGTGGGCACAAAGATCCTAGCCTTTGATCATAATTGGGACACACCAGAATATCCAAGCTCAATCCTTCAGAGTCCTGCTGGCAAGTACGTTGATGGCATCGCATTCCATTGCTACGGTGGAGACGCCAGCGCGCAAGACCAATTCTACGGTCAGAAGGATATCTATGAGACTGAATGCTCAGGAGGACAATGGGAAAACAATAACAATCCCACCTTTGCTGCAACCCTCAAAGCAGTCATGGATTTAGGGATTAACTCGACCGTTCATGGGGCCAAAACGGTGGTACGCTGGGGCCTGGCACTTGATCCTAATGGGAATCCACATTTGGATACAAGTGGATCATGTGGCACGTGCCGTGGCGTCGTCTCAATCGCCACAGACGGCACTGTAACCAGAAACTCTGATTACTATGGTCTGGGGCACTTCAGTAAGTTTGTGGCTCCTGGTGCTACACGCATCGCTTCAACGGTCAACAATAGTACACTCGAAAATGTAGCATTTCGTAACCAGGACGGATCTCATGTTCTGGTTGTCTACAACAATAGTTCATCGAACACTACCTTCCAGGTGCAGATTCAGCACAAAACATTCTCGTATACATTGCCCGCTGGCGCAGCAGCCACTCTCACCTGGGCAGGTAATTGATGCTTATATACTCTCATTCCACGTGATATGGAAGTAGAGGATTTCCCTGCTTTAAGATACAAGGCCGCCCAGATATGTGTGGGCGGCCTTGTGTTAATGTGAGAGCCATACTCTAAGGTATCTTGGCACATAAAACTATTGGGTAAGCTATTTTAAGGCGCTTCAAAATTGCTCATCTCTGTCCTTGAAGGCTGGAAAAGGCGCATGATGATTCGAGCATCGGGAACATAGGTACGAAACTGTTCTGGATCTCTCAATGCCCAGCGAGTAAGACCATCCAGGCAAGCACTCATTATAGCGACTAATTGATCTGGATCACCCCGCACAATCTCACCGGTCGCCTGACCCTCGACAATCAATTGTCTCATTGTCTCTAGCAGACTTTGATAGCGTCTGCTGAGCAATTCGCGTGTTTTCTCTGGCATAGCATCCGCGTCAAGGGCATGATTGAGTAATTGATGAGCTTCAAGCGCTTGACGCTTTCCGCGAGCTCCCACGATACCCGAAATTAGCTCGTAAAGCCGCTCCCCAGGTGTTCCAGGCATCTCCAACAAACTCTGGAGCCCTTCAGAAGCTTCTGGGACCATCTGCTTAATCAATTCAGCGAAGATCGCCTCCTTATCAGCAAAGTAGCGGTACGCCAGCCCAAGGCTAATCTGAGCTTCAGTGGCGATATCCGCTATTGTGGCCTCCATTCCCTTGCGCGCAAAGACAATCCTAGCACTTTCTAGAATTCTTGCGCGCTGAGCTTCGCGAATACGCTGATTCGCCTCCGGCGTCCGAGGCATATCTCCCCCTTTTCGATAAATGAACGCTTCTTTCATCGAAAATTCTACTATTCCGACCCATCATTGTCAAGCCACCCGCATAGTAAATCCAGGATTTAACATACGCCAACGTCAACCTTGTTGAATATGTCAGACATCATTTGCTCCCTTCATATCCAACCGTATGAGGGAGAACATCTTTTTATTGCCTGATAGAGCCATCTTTGCTATACTTGTGCTACATCTATTAGCTAGACTCTATGCGCCTCTTACTCAACACACAGAAAGACCTCTCAATGCCCAGATATGCTCACACTCAACTTCGCTGGTCTGATGAGGCACAGACTTATGTACTCTTCATTGATGACCAGGAAAGTAATCAGACCCTCACAAGTGATTGGCTGGAACAAAATAGCTCATTCTCCTTTCACAGCCGTTGGGGTGAGCGCTACACTGTTAGGAAGCAGAAAGTACAACGCGGGAGTAGCTACTGGTACGCATATCAACGCCAGCACGGGCATGTTGTGAAGCGCTATCTCGGCAAAGCGACAGATATTACATTCTCTCGTTTAGAGGAGGTCACTCGCCTGCTAGAAAGTGGAGATGAAGCTGAGGAAGATACATTACTATCAGCACATCCCAGAGAGCAACTCCAATCAGCACCCGACATATCTGGTGCTGAGGCCAGACAATCCTCTGCTCATACCGAGATCTCCCAGATCCTCCTTACCAAATTATCACCACCACGCCTGCCTGGCTTTCTCCTTGACCGCTCACATCTATTTACTCTGCTTGACGAGGGTCGCGCAGGCTCTCTCACCCTTCTCTCAGCGCCAGCGGGATTTGGAAAGACAACCCTGGTGCGACAGTGGATGGCAGCACATCGTTCACATCTCGACTTTCCACCAGTTGCCTGGGTTTCATTGGAGACTGCTGACAATGATCCGCTACGTTTCTGGCGCTATCTCGTCACAGCCTGCCAAATGTTTCAGGTTGATCTACAAGCAACATATGCCGCGCTACAGGTATTAACTCCACAGCCTCCTTTCGTATCCACATCTCTGGAAATTATGCTGACAGCTTTACTCAATGCCCTGGCTCAATGCCCATCGCAGGGCATCTTGGTGCTAGAAGATTATCACCACATCACAGCTCGAGAGATTCAGGATTCGTTCTCTTTTTTCCTTGCCCACCTTCCATCCACGCTACACCTGATCTTAATCTCACGTAGTGACCCTCCCTTTTCTCTCGCGCGACTGCGTGCTCAGAGTCTGATATACGAAATACGCGCAGTCGATCTCCGCTTTTCACAAGAAGAAACAGCTATTCTTCTTCATCACACTCTCCCTTTCGAGCTTTCATCCTCAACCATTCAGCACCTCCATGCACAATTGCAAGGATGGGGAGCAGGGCTCCACCTCCTCAAGCACATTCTCCAAAGAAGCACTTCACTGGAAGAAGAAAGACAAGCCACAGCTCTCATTTCGAGGAGCCATACGCCTTTACAAGAGTATTTTGTCACCGAAGTGCTTGCACTACAGCCAGAACCAGTACAACAATTTGTACTCCAAACCAGCCTTCTCACATATCTGACGGCATCCTTGTGTGACGCAGTAACTGAACAACAGAATAGTCAGGAAATACTCGCTCAACTTGAGCGCATCAATCTATTTCTCGAACCACTTGACGCGGCTACGCCTGATCTTCTGCAAGCCTCGCCACAATGGTATCGATATCATACGCTTTTTGCCGAAGCAATGCGTAACGAAGCACATCGGCAATTCAAAGAAGATTACTTGCGTCGGCTTTCTCTTCGAGCCTCCCAGTGGTACGAGACACATGGTTTCCTGCAAGAAGCGATAGAAGTCGCTTTATCTGCTCAGGAGTACAATCGTGCAGCAATCTTAATCGCGCGATCCATTGAAGAGCGCACCTTTCCCGGGGAAATACATGAACCCTATACCTTGCGACGCTGGTTAGAACAACTTCCAGAAGCCACATTAGAGCAAAATCCGGTTCTCTGCTTGAGCTATGCTATTACTCTTCTATTTCAAAGCACCTCATGGCAGCCTGACCCCTTGACGCTTCCCTTAATAGAAAGGCTCTTGAATACGGCGGAACACGGCTTCCGCGAGGAGAGCCAGCTATCAAAGCTAGGCGAGCTTTTTGCCTTGCGCTCATTGCTTGCCCTGAGAAAGGGAGATATGCAAGCTGCAGCCAGAGATGCAGAACAGGCCCTGAGTTGGCTTGTGCAAACACAACAAGCCCTCTGGCGAGGGCTCAGTCTGTGTATTATAGGAGAAAAATGGAATCAAATGGGTCGGTTCAAGCAAGCTCGCAATGCCTTGCTTGAAGCCTCTACTCTCTGCGAAACTGTTCACAATCACTTCTTCAAGCATGTTGCTCTGGTAATGCTTGCTCAGGTATGCTTTGAACTGGGAGATATTCAAACAGCGAGTACCTTATTTCGTCAGGCGCTCGCACAAACATGGGCATATGAGCAATTTCAGATGCTCACTCATTGGCGCTGCGTTGCATTGATTGGCCTAGCAACGCTCTACTATGAATGCAATGAACTGGAAAACGCGTATCAGCACATACAGGATGCCATAGTTATCAGCCAATCACACCATCTATTACATCACGAAACGCGAGCGACGCTCCTCCTCAATCGTGTACAACAGGCTCAAAATCAGCATCTCAACGCCCAACAGACTCTAAGCGCCCTCCTTGAAAAGATACCAGTGTCTTTATCTCAGCACGCCAGGGCAATCCAAGCCGCGCAGGCACAGTTAGCACTCTCCACTGGCGATCAGATTACCATACAACGTTGGGCAACAGATCACTTGTCACATCATGATCTTTCACAGGAAAGAGAAGAGGAGCTTCTTGTCATCCGCTGGCTACGGACTCAGGGGAAACAGAAAGAAGCCTCTCTCCAACTTGAGAACTTGCTGGCTATAGCGCAGGAAAAGGAGTTTACGCGTTACATCCTTGAACTTCAAGTGGAGAGAATTCTGATTGAGGCTTCCAGAAAACACAAGTCAGAAGCTCAACAGTTATTACTTCAGGTGCTAATGCAGGCTTTTGATAGGAACGCTATGCGCTTGTTCCTCAATGCAGGGGAGCAGATGGCGGTCCTCTTGCGTTCCATTCTCCCCCAGGTACATGATCAACCACTACAGGCCTTTATTCGCACCCTACTACATGCATTTCCAACCCAACAGCAAGATGGCCCGCAAGCGCAAACTGCTTTTCTGGTCGACCCGCTCTCGCCACAAGAAATGCGCGTTTTACGGCTTCTCGTTCAACACCATTCAAATACATACATAGCCAACGAATTGACCGTTTCAGTCAATACCGTACGTACCCAGGTGCAAAGTATCTTTAGCAAGCTAGGCGTCCATACGCGTAGCGCCGCCAGTGAAATGGCACGTGACCTCCATCTGATTTCATGACTTTGTGACGACTTCCCACACCTGAAGGCCTGTCTTTTATACACATTTAACAAACTGCTAGAATGGAAAGATGAACCCACAAGACCTCCTAGGCCCAGCATGCTGGGCCCAAAAGACGTTCGGGCCGGCCAAACTCAAGGATATTCGGCGAACAGGACGAGCCGTCAAAGTCGCTCGTCGCCTGGCATGGACTAAACACTAGATGAGGATGTGAAACTGTTTGTGCTTCTAGAAGCTGAGCAATACTTTCATTCTTCCACCTTCTTCTATTACTTTATATTTGACACCTTGAGCATCGGCAATGCTGCATATTTGCTCATCAATTGGCCCTCTTCACTTTTATAAGTCCCTTCCTCTATATATCAACTGGCCCTGGAATCTGCGCTAGGAACCTCTTATTCTCCTTTTGTGGTAGCCTTTGCCGCCTTCCTCCTGTGAGTACCGTAGGCGCGGGCAGGCATCCACGTGAAGGATATCGTAGAGTATGACATGCCTCTGGTCATGCCGGGTGGGGAGGTCCTTGACAAGCGAGCAGTAAAAATGGTACTTTTCTCTGATTAGAGCACTATATATAGTGGCGTTCAACAACAATGATTTATAACGTTATGTTGTAACGACGATTTTTATAGTTGCGAAGGTCGTTCCTCGATCTAGTAAATATTTGATTATTTGGGTATTCTAATTGGCTATTTATAGTTTGCGATTTTGGAACTAAAGGAGTAGGACGTGTCTCAATCGCAGAAAACTCACATCCTCATTATTGGCCCAACAGGATCTGGATTGCTGTATATGACAGCAGCACGCGCGCTAGGCATGCATGTCTCTGTTTTAACCGTAGATGAGATAGAGTATGACCTACCTGAGGCGATGCGATGTGCTATTGATGATCTGATTATGGTCGAGGACTGGAATATGGAGGGGCTTCTCAGGCATGCTTTGGACCTTCATCACAAGCTTCCTCTCAGTGGGGTAGTTGCGGGCGATGAGTTTCGCGTAGACGAGACGGCGTTTATCGCACGTACACTCGATCTTGCTGGTATCACCCCAGAGGTTATGGAAGGGGTGCGTAACAAAGCCATCACACGGGCAAGGCTGGCCTCAAACGGTGTCTATGTGCCCAACTTCGCGGTGGCATCTACGTTGGAGGAGGTAATAGAAGCTAGCAAGAGGATTGCATTCCCCTGCGTGATCAAACCTGTTAATCTGGCTGGCTCGGTGGGAGTCTGTCGGGTGCATAACCGTGATGAGCTTATACGTGCTTATCACGATGCTCTGAATAAAGATAATTACCGGAAGGACTTCCCTTCTTGTATGGAGGTCATCATCGAGGATTTCCTGGTCGGTACTGAATACTCGGTCGATGGCTATGTCTCATCAGACGGCATAGAAGTTATCTCTGCAACTGAGGCTCGATTGGGTCGGGAGCCTCACTTCCAGGAGATCGGACACCTGTCGTATCGCCTGCAGGATCTCCCTTTCCATCGGTCTCTGGAGACGTACATACGTTCCGTCGTGAAGGCACTTGGCATCAAGTCTGGACCATTCCATTCTGAGATCATGATGACGAAAGACGGTCCTGCCTTAATTGAGATTGCGGCACGTCTGGCAGGGGATCATCTCCCAGAGTTGGTAGAGAAGGTGTCAGGTATTTGCATGCCTGAATCGGTGCTGGCCGCACTGACTGGATATGAGATGCCAGAACGTAAGAAGCCACAAAGTCAGGTGGCGGTGATTCAGTATATAGTAGAGCCCCGACTGGCAGGCTTATCCTACCGGGAACTGCGCGGCTGGGATGAAGTTCTTGCATTGCCGTCGGTCTTTCATTCGGCTATTTCTATCAAGCCTGGAGAGCCTATTCCATTGCAGGAGGACTTTCGTTCGCGTATTGCGTGTGTGATGTACCTCGCTGAGAGTAGGGAACAGGCGCTGCAGATATGGGACTATATAGAGCAGAAAGTCACTGTCATTGCCTGATGCAAAGGAGTTGCTCCATGTCTACATTGGCGGCTGCCTCTGAGGAAATGGGTAATGTGCAGAAACAGAACCGGCTACGCGATCTGGGTGCACTGGCTGTCCTGATCTTGCTGACAGTGATCTGGGGTGGGAGTGTGCTTCCTCTGGATTATGCCATTATGCATATCGGGGTATTCTCCTTTCAGGTAATACGCTTCTCGCTGGCGGCCTTGGCTCTGGGCCTGCTCTATCATCGCCGCCTGAAGCACTTGACGCGTCAAGTTGTCGTCATTGGTGTCTTAACGAGTTGTGTCCTGTTTTGCTTCTATGCTACTCAGACTGTTGCTCTGAACTATACGACAGTGAGCATGGTCGGTTTTCTTAACGGTCTCTATGTGCCGATTGTGCCGCTGTTCTCGATTGTGTTCTTACGCCAGTGGCCCACTGTGGGAGTATGGATAGGGATTCTCCTCTCTTTTTGTGGCTTACTACTGCTCTCTCTCAACGATCATTTCGTCTTTACTATTGGGCCGGGAGAGGTGCTGCTTCTGATCAGTGCTGTCGCGTATTCCCTTTATATTGTTCTGATCAGCAAATTCGCGCCGCATGTAGATGCCATTGCTCTCTCATGGGTACAGATGGTCTGTCTGGCTCTGCTCAGTCTTATCACTCTACCTATTGCGCATGAGCCTCTGACGATGCCGTCCGGGCCCGTATGGCTGGCTGCCATCTTCATGGCCCTGGTCCCTACTGCCTTCTGTATGGCTATGATGAACAGAATCCAGCAATTTGTAAGCAGTGTGCAAGCAACTCTCTGCTATGCGCTGGAACCTGTCTGGGGGGCTATCTTTGGCTACTTCGTGGGTGATCGCCTGGGGGCACAAGCCTGGATTGGCTGTGTATGTATCTTGCTTGCAATGGTCATTGGCAGTCTCTCTGTACTCAAGAAAAAGGCATAACTGTTTGGCTCATGCCTAAGCTAAGACTTGCTCCTATCACGAGAGGTATGCGCGCGTATCTCTCGTGATGGGGGCAAGTCTTATTGTTATCAAAACCCCAGCCCTTTAGGCCTATCTTTTATACACAAATTACCAACGAAGATGAGAAGCGAGTCGAACGCCTTCAAGAAGGGTTTGAACGCGAAGCCAGCCTCCCCAAAGGGGGTTCCAACCGGGAGGACCATCGCTGCGGCGGTCCAAATACCCTCCCATGTAAGCAATGGCTTTCCAAGTGGCTCACATGGTCATCTGTGTGGGCGACTGACCCGTTTGCGCCGCGACCACGGCTAACAGGTCAGGATCGAGAACCTCGTGAGCAGGACGCTCAGGATCCCGACGAGCCAGGTCTCGCAATTGCAGCAACCGAACTGCCAGGGGCGACAAACGGTAACGCTTCTCAAAGCGAGGCGGCAATACCGTCAAAGGGCCAAAGGCAAGTTGCACCACCGTCAAGCGAGCCGTTCGTCCATGGGTGCCAGGCGCCTCAAAGGGTTTGCAGGCCTGCGATGGCCAGGCTCGCACGCATCTAGCAGGTAGGTTGGGAGTCCTTCCTCGGGCTTGAGCCGTCGGTTCTCAAACGCTCGTACCAGAAAATGGGTTTGCATCGCCTGGCACGCCTGAAAGAAGGGAAACATATCTGCCTCGCGATCCCCTACATGCACAACGGTCGTCTTGGCAAAGAAGCTTCCCAGATGCGTGACCAATTGCATCCAGATATCAGTTTCCCGTTCGCTGCGTTGGCATCGCTTCCCTCGCGTCTCTCCTGCTGGGGCAGGCGTGCGCACAAAGGTTCTTGCATGGCAATACTCTACTCTTCAAGCGTTCAAGGCAGGCAGCGGTGGCGGGAGCAAGTGACGGTTCGCTTTCCAGTAGCCTTGTTAATTGGACCAGATCAGCGACTTCATCAACATCCTGTAAAGTCTCTAGAAGCTGGTAACTTAGACCATATCTCCGTGCTGCCGCAATAGTCATCTCCGCAACAACATTGGTGCTCATGGGGATTCCGCTAAAGACATCGTAGGGCTCATGCAGACCCAAAAGATAGTAGCCACCATCCTCGGCAGGCCCCAACACCATATCCGTCCTCTCAAGTGCCTGAATGGCCTTGTCAACCACATCGCGCTCAATATGGGGCGAGTCCGAACTCATAACGATGGTTTGTTGAAACCCCTGGTCGCGTGTCCATTCAAATACATAACGCAGGCGTTCACCCAGGTCCCCCCCTTGCTGTGGTATAGTCCGCATATGCCGCGCCTCTTCTGGAACCAACGTTGTGCAATAGGACGCAAAATCAGCATATGGGGGAAAATACGCCCAATTCAGGGCATACTCAGGCACAGCGAAGCGTTGCGCCAGATCTTTCAGAAATGCCTGATATATTTCCAGAGTTGCCTCTTCACCAAGAGTACGAGCCAGACGCGTCTTTGTCTTTCCCAATTCGGGATAACGGGCCATAATTACAAGTGCGGTCTTAGGCATTATTTCCTCTTATAAAAACATAGCGAAGCGTCACACTAAGCATAAAATAGGCAGCTTTTACACTTCCTACAAGTGTTCCAGCGACCTTGGAGCGACCATGACTCCGTTTACGGTAATGTAGGGGATACTCAACAATTCGGTAGCGCGCCTTCGCAGCTTTCATTAGCATCTCAACAGGCCAACCAAAAGTCATCTCGCGCATGTGCAAACATTGTAGAGCTTCGCTGCGAATAATACGAAATGAACCAATGTCATGCAATGGTATACGATAGAGTACCGTTATCAGGCGACTTACCAACCAGTTGCCCAGGCGTGCCTGCACTGGGACCGAGCCCTTCTCGGCTCTCGCACTCACCCGCGAGCCAATTACTAGGTCCGCCTTCCCTGGGTAATCAAGGGCAGCATCAGCGGCAGATCCGCCGGATCATCGCTTCCATCTCCATCCATAAAGGTAATAATATGCGCACCCAGACTCAAAGCTGTTTGTAATCCTGCATAGCAGGCGCGCCCATAGCCACGCACCGCTTCACTGACAACAATGGCTCCCGCCTCTCTCGCGACATCTGCCGTATGGTCACTACTATCGTTATCAACCACGATAATCCACTCGGCAAGATGAGGAGGAATCTCTGGTAGCATGTGCCGAAGCGCGTCCTCCTCATTCAAGGCAGGGATGACGATAGCTACTTTCTCAATTTGCATAAACTTTACAACCTCCAATGTACAATCTAGCCGGCATCTTCTTTACACAATTCATCATTCACGCTTCATGCTAGACTGCCTGCACGACGACCTCATGGTAGCCAGTTGACCCGTTAGGCACAGTCCCTTGCTTGTTTCCCGTCTGAACCTCATCATCTCCATTGGTCAGACGACAAACCAGGATATAGCGACCCGGCTTCTGGGGGACCCATTGCCAGGTCCAGAGCACCCAGGCATCGGGTGAGAGCCGTGTCTTGATGGTAGCCTCTTGCCACGTCTGCGCTCCATCGGTACTCACTTCCACCTTTTTGACCTCGCGGTCCCCCGCGTAGGCAACGCCGCTTACCTCTACGGCCTGCCCGACGCTTACCTTACCGCGTGGGGTATCAATCCGGCTGGTGGAATGTAGTGGTCCGTTATACCATCCCTGACTCGAATACAGTCCGGTAACAAAGTGATTGGTCAGTTCCACTCGCGTCACCCATTTGGCATTCTCCTCACCATAGCGTCCAGGGACGAGCACACGCATAGGAAAACCGTGCCTCTGTGGGATCTCCTGCCCATTCATGCGCCATGCGAGCAGGGTGTCGGCCTCAAGTAGTTCTCGTAATGGAAGACTCACGTTGTAACCATCGACACTATAAAAGGCCACATGCGTCGCTTCTGGTTTCGCGCCGCCATGCTGCTCCAAGAGGGCCTTAAGTGTGACTCCCTGCCAGATAGCGGTCCCCATCAAGCGTCCTCCGGGGCCATTGGATATGCATTCAAGTGTGATAGCACGCGAAATCGAGGGGAGCTTTTGCACCTCCTCATAGGTGTATGATCCAGCTTTATTTATCAGCCCACCAACCTCAAGCCTCCATAGACTGATTGACGGCGCGGGATCAACAGTGTTCTGGGTCACAATATAGTGGTCATCATTGGGTGTAATAGGTGCGGTCTTTTCCCCATGCTGAAGAGTCTTCATCCCATCATAAGATGAGTACTGATCAAGATAGGCACGCAGTAAACCCACCACTCCCACGCCGCTTGCCAGCCCAACAACGGCAACACCAGTCCGCGAGAAGAACTGGCGCCTTTTTTGCAGTTCGGCGGGAGTCTCCGGGCTGTGCTCCTTCGGTAAGAGGGCACGCAAGGCAAAACAGAGGGTCACACCATAGATTCCAAATTCGACCAGTAGAGACAGGCTCGTCACAAGGCTCGACCAGCCAACAGTCAAGCCATACTGATTATGGCGTAGTTCATCCCGAAAGAGCACGATGCCCACAATCGCCATCCCCAATCCCAATCCTAGGCCACAGATCCACTCCCTGCGCCCCGGACAATAACCAGCAGCAGGAAGTGGGACTCGCGCCACCAGAGCATAGAAGGCACCTAACAGAGTCCCGATCCCAAGCATTGCCAGAAATGCCAATCCCAACGGGGTTGTCTTAGAGTTAGGTGAGAAGGTAATAAGCAGCTTAACAAAGGTGTACACGTCTAAATGCTTAAGCACGTAGCTGCCAAACAACTCCACTGGTGTGGGAGCGCCGACAGCAAAGAGCAACACCCCCATAACCACTGTTGCCAACAGGCTACTCGCAAGACCAGCCCCTAACCCCAATAGGGATATCACCAGCACCCAACGAGCCGGTGATGGTCTCTCCGTTTGTTGTGTCGTCGACATAGCACCATTACTCCTGAGAGAGACTTTCACGACCAAGATATACGGTTTGATGGTTCCCCAAATTATAGAGGGCCAGAATCGCACGGTTCTCTCTCTCACTATGAATACGTGCTTGCACGGTTGCCTCGTCAAGATAAGGAGAGATCATTGTAATATCAAGATAACAGCGCTGGGTTGCGGGATTAATCCAGGTTCCAAGCCACGTATCAGGCTCACGCAAACAAGCGTCGTTCTCGCGAATAAATTCCGCAATCCCTTCGGCGATATTCATCGTTGGTTCAAGAATTACGGTCTTTCCAGGATATTTGGGAAAGGCCCATACATCAATAGGATCAAGAAACTGGTAAGTATCAATTCTCGACGTCACCCCTCCACGCTCAAGGGTAGCTATCGAGACCTCAAGAACATATTTCTCAAAGTAATAGCGGTCCAGCCATGCTTCAGTGTGTGATGTAATCATGCCATTACACACCTGATCTGGAAGCATATCAGCCTCAACGGCTCGCTGCCCAGCGCTTTTCGCAATAAAGAAAGACTTATTCCACACAGCAACGAACAAACCTCCTGTTTGCATCTCAACAAAAATCAATTCTACGCACACAGGTTTTCATAGAAACTCTTCCTGAATGATTGGGGTATTTCCTAGTAGCTCCAATTCAAACCACACTGCGCGCAATGTCGGGCAGGGGAATCGCTCTCAAAGGCACGCCTGAAAGCTTCATAACGCTCGCCTTGCCAGATCTGCTCTATTGACTCCTGGAAGACATTCCCCAGAACACGCTCCTCACGATACTCTTTGGCACTACGATGCCCAAAGGGTGCGAAACAACAAGAGAGTACATTCCCGCTTGAGGTAATGTAGGTCAGCGTATAGGGACGGCGGCAACCCGACCAGGGACGCTCACCAAAGTCACGTACCAGACTCTCCACCGGAGTTGCTGAGCCAGCGGCGTTAAAGCGAATGCCGCGTTCATTACACATCTGCTCACAGCGGCGTACCAGTTCAAGCTCCTCTCTGGATGAGCGACGAAACAACGACTGCTGCGACTGTGCAAGCCCTTGTTCAAAGTAGACCAGCCGTTGCATATACACCTCAGGAATGCCTGCATCAGCCGCCAGTCCGACCAGATGCGGCAACTCATGTAGATTCTCGCGCATAGCGGTAAACCAGAGCGAGAGGGAAGGCTTTTTGGCTTCGCTCTCCTTCAGGAGTTTGGCAAAGGCTCGCACATTTCGCCAGATCTTATCAAAGGCGTCAACACCACGAACATGCGCATAGACCTCGCGCGTTGAGCCATCCATCGAGAGGCGATATTCATCCAACCCGGCCTTTATCAATTCCTTGCCTTTCGCCTCCGTGAGCGCGATGCCGTTGGAATTAAATAGCACATAGGTCCCGCGATCCTTCAAATAGCGGACCATCTTCGGCAAATCCTTATTTAAGAGCGGCTCCCCAAGCCCATGCAAGACGACACGCTCAAGTACAGGAAATTGATCTACGATCCGACGAAAATCATCGTAGGTCAGATCCCGGTCATCCTCACGCGAAAGCAGGGTGCGAGGGCATTGCTGACAAAATTCATTGCAACGACTGGTAGGTTCAATATAAATCGAGCGTGGCAGGGTCAAAACGGGTGCAGTAGTCATAGCAACTCCTTACATAGACTGCAATACAATTTTCTAGCTCTTCATAGTGTGAATCCAGCCCCACATCTCAGAGAAACCAGATACTTACCCATTTACACGCGTTAACTAAAGTATTTTTACAAGAAGCAGGACCGCTTCATTCATTCGGGCAAATATGATATAGTGCAAGAATGTTGTTCCTGATCAGATAGGACTTCATTATCCCAAGAGAAAGTAGCAGCCAGGGAAACTGTGAAAGAGTCTACAGACTATCAAGGCTCTCAAGCATCAAATGATGAGGTTGCTTTGATCAAACTCTACGAGCAGTATCGACGCCCCATCCATTCCTACGCATATCGCCTTTTAGGTCATCAGGAAGATGCCGATGATATAACGCAAGAAGTATTCATTCGTGCCTGTACAGCGTGGGAAGGGCTCTATGATCGTGATCGGCTTTCCTCCTGGCTCTATCGTATCGCAACCAATCTCTGCCTGGACCTGATGAGGCGTCGCAAGCGCCTCTCCTGGTGGTCCCTCTCAAATCGCTGGCGGCGAGAAGAACACAATGGAAGGAGCGAGCTGACAGCGGACGAAGAAAGTAGCATTCTCCTCGCTGATGATGGGGGTATTCCAGAGGTAGCAGAGCGTGAACTTATTCGTCTGGCCCTGTCTCGCATACCAGAAGAGTACGCGGCAGCCCTCATATTAAACGCAGCCCAGGGCATTCCCTATCAAGAGGTTGCCGCGATTATTGGTATCTCCCCCAATGCCTCAGCAACACGCATCTCGCGCGCAAAGAAGATGTTTATGGAACAGTACAAACGCTTAAACAAGGTAGAGTATGAGAGGCAGGAGGGCAGGAAATGAACCAAGACCGTCTCCCACCTTTCCCTTCAAACGAAGCCCTATCCCCACAAACTTGTCAGGTGGCGCGCCTGTATCTTGCAGTCTGGGATGACCTGACCTCCGAAGAGAAGCAAACTGTCATGAAGCACGTGCGACATTGCGAAACCTGTGCACAAGAGATGCATCTTATTCAGGAAGCCAAACGGATTGTGACAGGTCTTGAAATGTCCCAGCCATCCGCGCGCGTAGATGAAGCAGTCTATGCAGCCATCGCAAATAGATCTCGAACTCATCCTACACACTTTGCGCAAAGGCGGCAGCGAAGAGAAGAACAGCGCACAAGAGCACGCAATAAATGGCGACCCATTACACTTGTAGCGTCACTGCTGCTACTTTGCGCCGCATCTCTCGCCATCTATACATCACTGCTCTCGCCCACGCAGCAATTTCAGATTCCAACAGATCTGACCTGGAATGGCTACGTCCTACACTATAGCCAGACACAGACAACCAAAGATGGTACGAAATATCGCGAGGACACCTATCGTGATCTCGCGAGTGATATGACACATGTAGAGACCACCATGGATAATGAGGTTGATGTGGTCGCCGTCGGGAACAAAGAACATGGTGTTCTGGGGAAAGATATGATGAACCATGTCGCCCAATGGGATGCCTTTGCCTGGAATGAGAGCACCTCTATGCTCAATCTGGCACAAATACGCGCTGATTTACAGGCAGGACGAGCCTCATACGAGGGAAAAGAAACTTTCAAGCAGCAGGAGGTTTATCAGATAGACTATCACGACGGATATATCCTTCTGCTCGATATGGATTATATGCCAGTCAATATCCTGCATCAGAAGAATCAGGGACAGACAGAACCGGTATATGATCAATTTGAAGTACTGCGAACTGAGAAAGTGCCTCAAGAACTCTGGGATATGAATGTCCCTCAGGGCTTCAAGATGGGAACCCTACCTCCAAAGCCCTGAAGGGGTCCACCTTCATTTATGCCATCAAACGGCGCAGGAAATCCAGGCTTGTACGCAATTGCTTGACACGCACATCTCCATCCTGGGCTATCGCTGGGGCTTCCAAGCTGATATTACCCACAAAGCTTAGTTCCTTGAGGCTTGCGAAGAACGAGGCAAAATCAATCTGACCTTCTCCCGGATGTAGATAGAGGCGCTTGCCATCTGGTCCAAAACGCTGCCCGTTGGCATCTTTAATGTGCACATGACGTACGCGCTGCTCACGCCATAGGCGCTCTTGCTGGAAAACTTCCCCAAGCTGAGAGTGATCCGACAGAAATTCAGTGTCAAGCGCGACCTGACTACGATTATCACACTCTAGCGCAGCCATAATGTTGCTCAGAGGGTCCGCGCGCCTACAGGGAATCGTCTCAATCGCAAGCTCTATATCATGGCGTGTTGTCACATCCAGACATGCACTCAGGGACTCCAAATTACGCTCAAGATCATCATCAAGTTCGGGCCATCCCCATAGGTGTAGTACCATAACCCGTACACCTATCCGGCGCGCCAACTGGCAATTCTCTTCCAGCCAACGTATACCCATGGCCCTCTGCTCCTCTTCAGGCTTCCCAAGCACAATACCTATATTCTTATCCGCGTGCATCGCCGGAAAAGCCAGGGACGAGCACTTCAGATCATGAGCGATTTGCTCAATCTGCCCATACCAGTTGGGGTAAAACATCAATTCAAAGCCGTCCACCTCTAGCAGTGGCCCATATTCAAGCACCGCCTGATAACCAGTCTGGTCTGGAAAGCGGCTAAAAGCGCCAGTCGAACATAGTAGTTGCATTGCCTGAGTCATAAATGAAGGAACCCCCTTTGATAGCTGAGCCTCGATAAGAACAGCATCGAGGCTCAGCTATTATTCTACAACATAGTCGCAGTAAGAGAGTTCCTTCGCTCAGGAGATGAACTATTCCACATAAGGTTGAACAAGAGAGGATTCGATCGCTAATCCCTGCCACTCATCATCATCTGGTCCCGCATAGATCAATGTATATGGACCAGCAAACCCTGCCTGGCGCGTGATATCCAGGCATCTTGTATAATCCTCGCCGTCCACAACAAAGGGAGAAGTAAACGATGCCTTCGCATGGCATGACTCAGCGAAAGAGGCAATTTTTGTTAACCTGGTATACTTATCCTCGCCCTCCCAGTTACCAAAGTCAAAGCAGAGACCAACTTCACCCTCTAGGCGATTCAGCAGAGTTTGCACGGCCTCAGGGGTTGAAAGGAGCTCAAACCAGTTCTCGGTCATGAGGCGTATACCTTGCTCCCTTGCTTCCTGCGCCAGTTGACGCACTGCCTGATAACTGCGCTCCAGTGTCTCAGGAGTCGGAGCGGACTTACCCGCGATAACACGCATACAGCGAGCATCCAGGGCACTCGCAACTCTGAGCCACGAACTGATCCATGCCTGATCGCGCTCACCATCGCGAGGATGTGTCACATCACCATCATCAACCAACAAAGAGAAGAGCTCTACCTGCGCAGTCTTCAGAGCAGCCTTTAATTCGTCCAGATAGACAGGATCAAGAGTGGGGAGATGGAAATGGCAAATCTCTAGAGTGTGGATTCCCGCAGCCGCGATGCGCTCCGGCAACTCCAGTAACGAAGAGGCCCCTTTATGATGTGTATCAACTGGGATCTCCTGCCCCACTCCATAAAATTCCGGATCACCTAGAGTTCGGTGTAAGCTCCACGTCGAGACCGAAACGCGAGCGCGTTGTTCGTTAGTAGTCAAAGATCAAGACCTCCTAAATTCTATCAATCATTATGATCTTCCAATGTCCCTGCTCCTTTTTCAAGGTGAGGTGAGAATGGTAGTGTATATCTGTATTGCGATCTATCGTCGTCACGATCTGGGTACCGTCACTAGATTCCGGCAACATGGTGATAGTACTGATAGGACCATAGCTATCGATAGCGGTACGCGCCATATTGATCATGACCTCTTTCGTAAGAGGCTGACCATCCTGAGTTTTCGCGTCTGCACTGAGATAGGTATAAGCTGTATCGTAATCTTTCATCTTCAAGGCCTGGTAATATCCGACTGCAATCGGCATGCTTTGCACAGCATTAGGTGCAAAAGTAGGCGCTGGTGTAGGTGTAGATGGCGTCGCAGTTGGTGTGGCTGGCGCGACTTGCGAGGTCGAGGATCCCTGGTCGTTGCAGGCAACAAGCAAGAGCGCAAGCAAGCAAATAGATATACTAAGCAATATAGAGCGCTTCATTACATACCCCTTTTAAACCACTTCTAACATGGCGAGCATTCGCTCTCTAATTTGAGAGTTTAGATAATGCCATATAAGCATATAAAACGTGCCAAACAATTGATCTATACAGGTACTGGTACATTTAAGTACTTTTAACTCTTCTTACTAACAACCATTTCCTTTTTAGCTCAGCTGAATTATACTACAAAAAGCGGTTATTTCCCTTGTTTTACTACGCGAGAAATCGCCCAGACAGTGGACTAAATAGAAAAGCCAGATTAAATATTTATCTGTACAATAACCGTCCAATGCACGTTCTTTCATTGTATCTGTGTGTTCTATTTATAAGGAGATTTTGTATGGCTTCCCGTCCGCCCGAAACGTCCTGGCGTACGCGTTACAGCAAACCTTTTGTGAAGATTCCTCGTGTTCCGTTTATACTCTTTAGTGTATTGTTGCTGGTTATTGTGGCATCAGGGACACTCCTCACGCTCAATATTATCCCATTTGGCACAGCACGCGCGGCGGCTGATAGCGCGGTCCTCACCTACAAGGGTGACACCTATCGCACCGGTCAATATACCAATGAGACAATCCTGAATAAGAGTAATGTTAATTCCTCGCAGTTCGGAAAACGAGTTACGTATCCAGTTGATGGGCAAGTCTACGCTCAGCCGCTCTTCATGCCCAACCTGACAATCAATGGAGACACACATAACGTCGTCATTGTCGTCACGGAACATGATGGCGTCTATGCCTTTGACGCCGATCAAACCACGGTGACCGCACCACTCTGGTATACCAGCTTTCTTTCGAGCGGCATAACCCCTGTTCCCTCATCGGATGTCGCATGCAATGATATGGTTCCTGAGGTTGGCATTACCGGCACCCCCGTCATTGTTGGAGACACGATATATCTGGTCGCCTTTACAAAGGAGAATAGCAAATTAGTCTATCAACTGCACGCGCTCGATGTAACAAACGGACAGGAAAAACCTGGTAGCCCACAAATTATAACTGGATCTGTGCCGGGAAAAGGCTCAGGGAATGTAAATGGAGTGGTCAACTTTGACCCCAAACATGAACGGCAACGCTCTGCGCTACTATTTGCCAATGGGCAACTCTATATTGCTTTTGCTTCTTTCTGTGATAACAGACCGTATCATGGTTGGATCATGAGCTATAATACAGATCTACAGCAAACAGGCATTTATAATGATACAGCCAACGGGGCCGATGGCGGTATCTGGGGCAGCGGGAACGCGCTGGCATCAGATAGTGATGGCAATATCTACACTATCACTGGTAATGGCGATTTCGATCTGAATACTGGTGGAGTTAATGCAGGCGATACCTTTATCAAGCTCAGCCCACAACTAAAATTACTCGACTACTTTGCTCCCTTCAATCAACTCTGCCTGGAACAAGCAGATGCCGATCTAGGTTCTGGTGGCCCCTTACTTATCCCAGGGACAAATGAACTTGTGGGAGCAGGGAAGGAAGGGCGCATCTATGTAGTGAACAATTCCAATATGGGAAAATATACGCCCAATCCAAAGTTAACCTGCTCGAATCCCGATGAGCGAAAACGCACAGATATCGACAAGGTGGTACAGGAACTACCTCCGGGAACAACAGGCGGACAATACAGTACTCCGGCTCTCTGGAACGATACTGTTTACTTCACTGGCGCTGGCGACCATATCAAGGCGTTTAGATTTAACAATGGAGTACTTTCAACTGCTCCTATCTCACAAACTGCTGATAGCTTTGCCTTTACTGGCGGCGGCTCCGTGACATCAAGCAACGGTATGAATAGCAGTACAGCCGTGTTATGGTCAATTGACCCGAGCGCGGTACTGCGCGCATATGACGCGACAAACCTCTCCAAACGGCTCTATACCTCGTCGGATGTAGCCAGTCGTGATAGCCTAGATAGCTTTGTGAAGTTCGCAGTGCCAACAGTCGCGAATGGCGAAGTGTTTGTAGGCACCAAAACCGGCCTATCCATTTTCGGCCTGCTTCCAAGCACACCTGGGACTCCAACAGCGACGTCAACACCTCCCCCTACCCCTACAACTCCAGCAGGCCCGCCAACCTTTAATAATGTTGGTACCAGTGATGATACCAATCCAGGCTCTGGTAATTTTGACGGCGGACATACCAGTTATTCCGCTCAGGCCATTCAAAACGCAGGTATCAACCCTGGCGATAACACCTTCTATAAGGGTATGGTCTTTACCTGGCCGAATGCTGTCCCAGGACAACCAAACAACTATCTGGTTAAGGGACAAACAGTGCCTGTAATACCCATAGCAGATGCTAACGTGTTGGGCTTCCTGGGTGCCTCAACGAATGGGCCATCTTCCGGTAAGGCAACTATTCACTATACCGATGGCTCAACACAAGCGATCACCCTGGGCTTTAGCGATTGGACACTAGGCGGGGGTAAAAATCCACTCTCCTTTGGCAACGGCAGGATGGCTGCTCTGCCATACCGCAACACAACCTCAGGCTTGCAGGTAGTCACAACCTATATACTCTATGCAGACGTTGCCATGCAAGAGGGAAAGACTGTTGAGAGTGTGACCTTGCCTTCAACGACTTCGGGCGGACAGATGCATATCTTCGCCATCGCGACTAAAGTAGGAACTGTCTCGACGCCTGTTACGCCTACAATTCCTTATAATAACGTCGCGACAAGCGATGATGGTAGCCCGGCTGGCGGTAGCTTCGATGGAATTAACAGCTATTCATCACAGGCCACCCAGTCTTTAGGTTTGATTCCAGGGGCTTCGGTGAATGTCTATAGCACAACCTTCATCTGGCCTGCCGTCAATCCATCATACAAAAACAATTACGTTGCCCAGGGACAGGTTCTACCAATCAAGCCCGTCAATAATGCTGGCACCCTGGCATTCCTTGGATCATCTTCGTATGGCCCCTCTAGTGGAACGCTTACCGTGGCATATACGGATGGCTCAACTGAGACCTTTACGCTGGGTTTCAGCGATTGGACCCTGGCGGGAGGTAAGGCATCGCCCTCCTTCAATAACCTAGTCGCGATGTCTATGCCGTACCGCAATACACCTCATGGTAAACAGAACATCAATACCTACATCTTCTATAGCGAAATCCCGCTAGCGGTTGATAAAACGGTACAGAGTATTACACTTCCTTCGGATGTCAAAAATGGACAACTCCATGTCTTTGCCATCTCAACCAGGACAGGCTCTCTCTACGCTCAATCGCCATACAACAACATGGGCACAAGTAACGATAATACACCCGGCTCAGGCAACTTCGATGGTGGACATATGAGCTATTCCGCTCAAGCGCTACAGAGTAAAGGCTATAAGCCAGGCAGTGTAGTCGTCTTCAATGGAACTTCCTTCGTCTGGCCCGCATCAACGCCAGGGACAGTAGATAATTATGTCGCGCAAGGGCAGGTGATACCAGTCAATTCGGTTTACAATGCCAATTATATCGCCTTCCTTGGCTCAGCCTCACATGGCCCCTTACAGGGTAATGTGCTCGTCACCTATACAGACGGAACAACTGAGACGGTCTCTCTGGGCTTTAGCGATTGGACACTGGGAGCAGGCAAGATGAAGCCCTCATATGGCAATAAAGTCGCGCTCACAACCACCTATCGCAATGGTCCCAAAGGAAAGCAGAATGTTGCGACTTACATGTTCTATTGTGAAGCCACTTTAGGAGCGCTTAACAAACAGGTCCAAAGCATTACTTTACCAACTCTTCCAGCAGGCCCAGGTCAGTTACACATTTTCGCGGTTGCCACGCGATAATAAGAGCAAGAGTCGTCTGCTAAACTGCATTTGTAAAAAGTAGGAAGAAGGAAATAGATGGTGAATACCTCTATTTCCTTCTTCCTACTTTTATGATTATAATACGCACCTTAGATATAATCAGGCATTATAGTTATATGATGTTTATCACGACTTTAAAAGCAATTGATTACAATTTGTGTGGAAGAGTGAGGCCATGTTCAATGATGGCAATGAACATATCAGCAATCTGAAGTGAGGAGTATTGCCCGCCTGCCTGATACCACTGTGAGAGCCAGTTGCACATCCCTAATAGGCCAAAGGTGGCAATCTTCGAATCAATGGCCTTCGTAAAGAGGCCGCTTTCCTGCCCCTCAACAATAATCTGCTCGAAATAACGCTCATACTCTTTCTTCCGCGTGATAATCTCCTTCGCAAACGGACCACTTAAATGTTGCTGTTCACGATAGAATACTGCCATCGCGGGCGAGCGGTTAGCGGCAACCGTCGTATGATGCCGGATAGCCTGACCTAGCTTCTCCTTTGGAGAGAGTGGTGCTTCGGCAATGCGGCTCAACGGCTCCTCGCTCGCGTTCAGCACCATCAGGTAGATGAGGCGCAGAATCTCTTCTTTGTTCTTCACATGGTAGTAGAGCGCGCCTTTCGTGGCGCCAAGCTGTTCCGCGATATCATCCAGGCTGGTCGCGCCAAAGCCCTGACGCGCGAACAGTTCGGCGGCAGTCTCCACAATAGCTTTTTGCGTTAACCGGACACGCTTCTTTCTAGGGGCTTCTTCCGGCTCCAGCTTGCGCACCATATGGTTTTCCTCTTTTCTACTACCTGTTTAAAATCAATGATACGAGGAAATAGCGTTCGCTGTCAAGATTCGCACAGTTAACCACTACCACGTAAGCGATACCGTTTTCTGAATCGATCACACTTCCCGATTTTCGAGCACAATACTCTCCCGTTAAAGAGACAGGTGCTTAATTTTCTTGTGCGAAACTTGACTTTCCTTGCCGACCATTTTATAATTCTACCAGTTGTTCAAAAAATATATTGTATCCATTCCGGGCATTCTTTTTATAGCAACACTGGAACCTTTCCTGCCCAGCGTTTCCGCCTAATGCAACCCCTGAGCGCGTTCAGGTCAATACGAGAACCTGAACAGACCTCACCAGCCGCGATAGCGGCATTGGATTTCGCATTATGGCTTGTACAGGAGGTTAAAGATGTCCATATCGCCTGCGCTTACGTTGCAAAGCGAGGAATCGGTTCTCGCGCGCCTGCGAAAACAACAACTCATCGAATCTATTGATCAGATGAGTCCAATCTATCTGGAAGGCATCAAACGAATCCTCACAGTCTCGGCGGACACCGAGCTTATCAGTTCGCCAGCCTATTATAATGCCGCCATACATGCGCCAACGCTCAACAACTTTGGCTCAGCCATCTCAATCATTCAAGATGAGCTAGGTCACGCTCATATCGCATATCGCTTGCTACGCGACCTGGGCGTTGATACCGAAGCGCTTATCTTCGAGCGCGAGCCGCGCCACTTCAAATATCCCTATGCCTTCGATGTCCCCCTGACAAGCTGGACTGAACTGATCGTCGCCAATGCCTTCTACGACCGCGCTGGTTACGCCCTGCTCGGCGATATCTACCAGAGCACAACCTTCGGCCCCTGGAAACGGGCTCTGATCAAAGTAGATAAAGAAGAGACATTCCACCTGCGCCACGGTGAGCAGGGTATGCGCAAGATCAATCAGACCGCCGCAGGACATCAGGCGCTCCAGGATGCGGCAGACTGGATGTTTCTATTGACCGTCGAATGGTTTGGCCTTCCCGATAATCTCAAAAAGCATGGAGAGCAGCTTGATTACGGCTTCAAAGGCAAGAGTAATGACGAACTGCGCCAGGGCTGGATGTCGACGGCGGTTCCCCTCTGCGAAGAGCTACACCTGAATGTACCAGCACACTATGACGCGGAACAGCAAAAATACGTCATTGACTGCGCCTTCCCCCAACACTTTGATGCTATAGCGCGACGCTGGGAGGGCCAATGCACCTGGGACGATGTGCTCAAACGCTGGAAGGCACGCGGCCCCGCGAATGAGCGCTTTGTAGAACAAATTCAGCGTGGCAAACGCGAGATGCTACGCCTGCTGGAACAGGAGGCATAATGCCATGCCTACCACCTATCCGTCCTTACTTACTCATACCTACGACGATCACGCGCGCCCTGCCCTGTGGGACGCGCTACGGGACGTGACCGATCCTGAAATCCCTATCAGCATTGTTGATATGGGGCTAATCGTTGATCTTCAAGAGCACGATGGAAGAGTCGCCCTGAAGCTGACTTTCACCGCCATGGGTTGCCCCGCCATGGACTTTATCATGGATGATATTCGCGAGCGCTTACTACGAGAGCCCAGCATCTATGAGGTCGACATCGAGGTCGTATGGCATCCCATCTGGACTCGCGAGCGCTTGAGCGAAGAAGGGGTCGATATTCTACGCACCTGGGGGGTATCAGCATGAGAGAACAGACGCTTGAACCTGTCGCCAGTCGGCGTGAGATTCTCAATGAGACGCGAGTCTGGCAGGTCTATGCCCGACAGAGGTATGAGGAGCCACTCCATGAGATTGGCAACGTCATGGCTGATGATGTAGAGCTAGCCAAGGTCTACGCGCGCAGTATCTATGACGAATTCAGCTGGATCGAGATGGTCTTGATTCCACGCGACGCGATTGTCACCATTATCGCGTCGTAGCGCAAGAAAAGGAGCATCTATGACCACAGGCACACACGTTGATAACGAGGCCCTATTCGCAGTTCTCTCATCACTGGCTGATAACAAACAGGCCATCGGGCGGCGGTACGCGTACTGGTGCAATGGCGCACCAGCGCTGGAAGCCGCCGTAGCCGCCGCCGCCATGACTCAGGATGAATTGGGCCATGCTCGCACGCTTTATCCCTTGCTAGAGGACTTTGTGCAGGCACAGGCCGTTCCCGAGCAGATCAAACCCACGACGCGCACGCTCCATTATCATCTTTGCGCGCTCGATCAGGACTTCACAGGCTGGTGCGACTTCGTGGCGACGAACTTTCTAGTAGATACCGCCCTGACAACCTTCTTCGAGGCGGCGCAAAACTCCACCTATGAACCACTTGGTACCCGTGCGCGGAAGATCATTCAAGAGGAGCAGCTCCACTTCGTCCATGCGGAGGGTTGGGTGCGGCGGCTGAACGGACCCGGTGGCGGGGTACGCCGTGCGCTTCAAACATCGCTCGCGCGCTTCTGGGAAGAAGCATTGTGCTGGTTTGGCCCTCCTGATGACGCCACCATACAAGCACTCTTGCGTAATGGTATCATCAATGCTTCGCCCGACGAGTTGCGCGCACGCTACCTGAGCAAGATCATGCCAATACTCAATGAGCTAGAACTTGAAGTTCCTATCCCACTCGGCCCCCAGGGACAACCCTCTCAATCATTACCCTGGACACGGTGGAACAGGACTACAAGAAGGCTGGAGCCAACCTGATGAATGCACGATTTGAAAACACAAGAGAACAGATCGTGTGCCCCTATTGCGGCTCAAGCCAAACCGAACTCATGTCCTTGTTCGGTCAGCAATTACTCACGGTACAATATTATTGTCAGAGCTGTCACACGCCATTTGAACATATCAAGGGTGATCATATCCTCGCCCAACAAGGCGTTACGCATATCGTGACGCAAGGTCAAAGCGAGCATTCGACGTTGAAAGGATTGAGCAAAATGACAACGACAGAAAAAACCTTGGTTAACTATACTACCACAAATGGTATTGCCATTATTGAACTGACAAACCCACCAGCCAATACCTACAGCCATGAGATGATGCGCCAGCTTGACGAGGCCATCCTCCGCGCACGCTTCGACGATGACGTGCATGTCTTACTCTTGCGTGGACAAGGTGAAAAATTCTTTAGCGCAGGCGCTGAGATTAGCATGCTGAACGCAGTGACCCCAGGCTTTAAATACTATTTCTGTCTACATGCCAATGAGACGCTGACACGTCTGGAGCAGACGCCCAAGCTGGTTATCGCAGCGCTTAATGGGCACACGGTTGGCGGTGGTCTGGAGATTGCGCTTGCCTGCGACATCCGTATCGCGCGCCGTGGGGGTGGTAAGGTCGGATTACCCGAGGTCAATCTGGGCGTGCTTCCGGGTACCGGCGGGACACAGCGCCTGGCTCGGGCGCTACCCAAGAACAAGGCCATTGAGCTCATGACCGAGGGCAAGCTCATAAACTTTGAAGAAGCCCTTGACTTCGGCCTGATCAACTATATCTACGAAGCCGAGAACTACTGGGATGAAGTAATGAAGTATGCCCAGTCATTCTGCCCACCTAATAAGGCAGCAAAAGCGGTCGGGCGCATTAAACGCTCGGTCCAATCGGGGGCTGAGGTCTCCTTCTCCGAAGGGCTAGCTATCGAACGTGAGCTACAACAACTCCTCTTCCAAAGCGAGGACGCCAAAGAGGGTATCGCCGCCTACGTTGAAAAGCGCCAGCCAGAGTTCAAGGCACGCTAAGCTCAATCACACATCACTAATCAAGCCCCATATTGTCGAGTCCATTAGGAATAGTGTCATGAACGCATGCGTTCGTGACACTATTCCTAATGGACTCTAGACATAACTCATCCACCAAAGTAAACTAAAGCGAGCGTTCATCATGGTAGTAGGTAACAATTGGCTGCATAGTAGCCATTGAAACTCGCGCAAATTTTCGCCACATGGCGCTGTTTTTTTTATGATCTATATATAGCAATAGCGTAGCGCTCGTCACAAGAGCGCAAGGAGAGGCATTATGGGGCAATCAATACGTTCATGTCCCTCGTGTCATACCCCGCTTGAAGCGGGGCAGCGTTTCTGCTCGAACTGTGGTACAGTCCTCGAAGGAAGTGCCCATCAGCAAACCGAGCGTACACCAGCCGAAAGCATTTCTCGCGAAAGCACACGCATAGAGCCACAATATACTCCTCCTCCTCCACCGCCAGTCTATGCCCAGGCACCGCAGCCTGGACAGCAGATATACAACACTCCCATTTCCTCCTACTCTGGAGGCAAGAGTCCCTCTCAGGGAAAAGTGCTGGGACAGATTGGCTGTGGTATGCTTGCCATTATCCTAGTCGTTCTCGCAGCCTGTGGAGGTATAAGCTACTTTGGCTATCAATGGATAGCCTCACAGGCTAGCAAGAGCAACACAAGTACCAACAATACAGGGGATGGTAACTCAAGCTACGCGACCCCAACCAGCGCTCCAGCCGTGACCACGAACATCAGCACCAAACCTGTGATGTACTCAAGCGTTAATATTACTGTGCTCAGCGCCCAACAGGCGACAAGCTTGCCAGGAGACAATGGTGGAGATGGTAAGGGCCTTATCCGCTTAAATATTAAAGAAGAAAATACCTCTTCTAAAACTGCAGGCTATTATTATGGAGATGCAGCGCACCTTATCATGCCTAATGGAGACAACATTGCGGTTTCGTCCTCACAGGCGTTTTCTGGTCCCGAAGCCTCTATCAAACGGACAAACTGGCTTGATTTCCCCGTCGCAACCTCAGTGAAGCCAGATCAGCTTATCCTCCGTCTGGGAACAAGCACCGAGTCGCAGATCGATATTCCCTTGAAAGGCAACGCCGATCTGTCTAAGTATCAGGCGAAGACTGCTACTCCTAACAAGCAGACCCAGTACAGCAACGTCACCTGGACCATTACAAATGCCACCTCTCAACTCAGTTACGCAGGAAAACAGGCTGAAAGCGGGAAATGCTATATTGTGCTTCAATTGCGGATGGACAATACCAGTTCCACTACTTTCAATGCTTATTATGGAGATTACATTCGCTTGAAATCTGGAGATACTCTCAACTCGCCAGATGGCAATAGCAATCTTCCCACTGCTATCAACGCGAATCAATCAAATATCACAGGTACCGCCGTTTTCCTTATGCCTCAAGGAACGACAGATTTCTCCTTCATCCTGCTCAATACGCCCTCAACGGGCTCAGTCCCACAACAGACTATTGACTTCCAAATTGCATAACTAAACATTGTCATAAGCTATTATGCCTGCAACAACAAAGAGAGAAACGCTGAAGGCAAATCGCCTCAGCGCTTCTCTCTTTGTTGTTGCGTACCCTACAAAGCAGGAGCGCTTAAGTATTGGATACTAAAGAGCTGATATGGATCAGTCCAGACACGCTCAACACAAAAACCAGCGCTTACCGCCAAGCTAGCGAACTCGTCCAGGGTGTATTTATAAGAACTCTCAGTCCAGATACTTTCCCCACGCCTGAAAGGAAAGGCCCATTCTTCAAGGTGTACAGTCTGCTCGCACAGGCTCACCAGGTGCATTTCGATGCGGCTGGCGCCAGGATTATAGCACGCGTAATGCCCAAACTGATCAAGCTGAAAATCAGTTGCAAGTTCCTGATTCAGCCGCGTGAGCAGATTGAGATTAAAACGTGCCGTAATGCCCTCTGGATCATTATAAGCCAGGTGAAGCATATTAAAATCCTTTTTCAAATCGACGCCAATAAGTAGACCACCACCAGCACACGTGCGAGCGATTTGCCACAAAAAATCTCTTGCGGCGTCAGGGTCGAAGTTGCCAATCGTTGATCCCGGAAAGTAACCCACACGCTGACGGACCTGGAGACTCGACACAGGAATGGGAAAATCACCTGTATAATCGGCACATACAGGTAAGACCTCTAGGTCTGGATAGGCTAGAGCCAGTTCAAGAGCGGCATCCATTAAGTACTCTTTTGAGATGTCAATAGGGACATAGGCAGTGGGACGATTTAACGCGTTCAGCAGCCTTCGCGTCTTCAGGCTACTCCCGCTACCATACTCGATGAGAAGGCAATCAGTGCCCAGCAGTGCGGCTATCTCTTCCATGTTCTCATCCATAATTTGCAGCTCGGTGCGTGTTGGATAATAAGCTTCAAGCTCACAAATCTGAGAGAACAGCTTTGAGCCTACTTCATCATATAAGTACTTGCTCGGAAGCTCTTTCTGTGGCTTCTGTAGTCCCTGTATAACCTCCTGGCGTAAGGTCACACACGATGGCTGGAAGTCATACAGTTCAAGATGTTGACGCACATTATACCTCACCAGCCAGACGAATACCTGTAAATTGCCAGCGGGCATCAGGTGGAAAAAAGTTGCGATATGTTGAGCGAACATGGGCACGCGGGGTCGCACACGAACCACCACGTAGTACAAACTGACTGCACATAAATTTCCCATTGTATTCGCCAACCGCTCCTGGCGCGGGCTTATAGCCTGGATATGGAGCGTACGCGCTCTGGGTCCACTCCCAGACATCCCCATACATCTGAGCAGGCTGTTCATCTGACCCTGCACTCGCCAGTGGCGCTGGATGATAACGTCCGCTCTCCACAAAGTTACCCTCTATAGGGATATCACGGGCCGCAATCTCCCACTCGGCTTCAGTCGCCAGCCGAGCATGCTTCCAACGGGCATAAGCATCGGCCTCGTAATAGCTCACATGGCAGACGGGCTCGTCCCAATTCATCTTGCGCAACCCCATCAAAGTCTGTACATGCCACTGGCCATCACGCTTCTCCCAATAAAGCGGTGCCTGCCATTGCTGCTCTTGAATCGTGTGCCAGCCCTCCGAGAGCCAGAGAGTAGGAATGCTGTAACCTCCACTCTCAATGAAGTCGAGGTATTCCCCATTTGTGACCAGGCGTGATGCCAGGCGGAAAGCGTTGAGAAACACGCGATGCCTTGGGCACTCATTATCAAAGGCAAAGCCATCACCTTGATGCCCAATCTCAAAAATCCCCTCTTCATAGGAGAGCCATTTGAGCGGCGGGACACTCCCGCTGGAAGGTGGATGCTTCCGCTCGGAGAGGTAAGCAGGATGCAGGGGGTTACAGGCAAGCACATGCTTGATATCAGTAAGCATCAGTTCTTGATGCTGCTGCTCATGTTGTAGCCCAAGCGTAATAATTGGCGTCAACTCTGTCAGTTGGGCCTCATCTATCCTGGTCAACAGATCGAGCATATGTTGATCAACATAATGACGATATTGATAAGTCTCCTCAACAGTAGGGCGTGAAATGAGCCCCCGCCTGGGGCGGCAATGGCGCTCACCAATGCTATCATAATAAGAGTTGAACAGATAGGTGTATTGAGGGTGTAGCGACGTATAGCCGGGCTGGGCCGCAGAAAGCACAAAAGTCTCCCAAAACCAACTCACATGCGCAAGATGCCATTTGGTTGGGCTGACATCAGGCATGGATTGCACCACATAGTCCTCAGTCGCAAGCGGCTCACAGAGTTGCTCGGTAAAACTACGAACGAGCTTGTATTGCTCAATGAGTGCTTGTCGGGTTGCGACCTGCTTTGGAGCAGCAGCAGGCTGAACATAATCGACCACAAGTATCCTCCTTCAGGGCAAACTCCTGGATCGCTGGATCAGTTTATTTACATGGTGCCGTCTGCCTTCAGGATACACTAAGTACAAAACCACAAGGTTCTGGGTGGTGCTAGCTAAGTACTTTCCCTTGCCATTTGACGTGGTTGTCTGCCAGGCACATACAGACCTGGCAACGCTATTTTGTTGTAGCGTCCTGATAGAGAAAGGTGTACTCTACATATGAACATGGATTTCGGACAGGTTAACCAGGTAATTGATCGCCTACCTTACCCGGTAAGCAAATCCAATCTGGTACAAATGGTACAGCAGTCAGGTATTGCCCCTCAAATGACTGCCGTGCTCGACCGCCTTCCTGACAAGACATACAATACCCCTGATGAGCTTAAAAACGACTTGAAGAGCCTGGGTAACCTCGGTAACATCGATAACCTGGGTGGCTTCAAACTCTAACCTCTCACGGATTAGAGACGCTTGAGATAAGATGTCCCCTCTCTGGATATCCAGAGAGGGGACACTATCGCGTCAAACGCTGGTCAGGGCACACAATCAGTACTGGAATATGGGCAGACGCCAGAGCACGCTCGGCAACACTACCAAGCATCCAGCGCTCAAATCCACCTCTACCATGTGTAGCCAGAGCGAGCAGATCAAAAGCACACTCACGAGATGTCCCTTTCCCCGTATCCGCAAGGCAAAGCAACGGACGAGCCACGTCACTCCCCTCTATGACTGACCACGTAATATCTAGATTGTGTGCTTCTCCCAGTTCCACATTCAGGCGATTCTCCAGGCTCTTGAGATAATTAGCCGCGATCTCCGTCGCCTCACGCTCAAAGTTTCGGACTATGCCAGCACGTCTATAAAGAGCTGTTTCGCTCGGCGTCAGGGCAGGCACGATGCGGAGTAAATGTAATTCACCTCGCGCGGGATCTGAGAAAAGGGAGGCAAGCGAGACTGCCGCAGGTAATGAAGCCTCCGCCCACTGGGAGCCATCGAGACCTACCAGAACACGGCTACTTCTCCCAGTTTCAGGGCAGGTACAGGAACATTCGCGGTTCACAACCAACACAGGAATGGAGTTATGACGAACTAGCTTCTGCGTTACGCTTCCCAACATCCACTTCTTGAAGCCACTTCTACCATGGGTGCTCGCCACAATCAGGTCTGCCTGTTGCTCCTGAGCAAACATCAAAATGGCGGACGCAGGCTCGCCCGTCAGAACATATTTCTGTACCTGCACATCATCAGGGACTCGCGTATGAGCCACATGAACCAGGTAACGACGCGCCTCTTCTGTCGAATCTGTTTCATCATAGTTATACATGAACAAGGCATATGCATTGTTATAGGCTATCCGCGAAGCCAGATCATCGATCATGCGCACACAGCGCAGCAGGATCAAGCTTCCACCAGCCTTACGTGCGATGATAGCTGCTAATGGCAAGACACACTCGGATAGCTCCGAGCCATCCAGGGGGACCAGGACACGCTTAAACATAGACGCACTCCCTTTCTCTCTTTCAGCCCCCATAAACAGGCACAATACTCAATGTCTTATCTGATCGGAGACTACACTCGCGCGTACTTCCTCCTGGTTCACCTTCTCTTCCACCCAGGCAGGACGTGTAATCAGCAAGGGTAGTCTGGTGCCATACATTACACGCTCAGTTACACTTCCCATAGCCCAGCGTCGAATCCCACTCATACCATGTGTGGACATCGCGATACCATCACAGCGCGCAATGGAGCCAGAACCCTCTTGAGCATCACCATTCTCAGCCGCTCGGATAATAGCGTTGGCAACATCGCTATCCAGCATTACCGACCAGGTAACATCCGGATGTCGGTTTACCAGAGCTGGATCAATTGAGCCATCTTTTAGTTTAGCGGCCATCTCTTTAAGATAGGAGCTCGCTTTGTTCACTAGATCCTGTTTGCGCTCATCAGAACTTAGCATCTGAACCTCAGCCGGAATAACATGTAATAAATGCAGCGCGGCGGGAGCCCCCTGAGCCAGGTCTACTAACAGCCGAGCGGCAGGAGCAAGCGCTACTCGCGCGTTTACTGAGCCATCCAGCGGAACCAGGACACGCAAAGGCTCAGTCGCGTCAGGATGGGGTCCGGCAGGAACACTACCTCGCTCTTTCAGGATCAGGACTGGAACCTTCGCGTGGCGCGCGATTTTGGCCGAAACACCTCCCACACGCCAAGAAGTCTCGGTGCTCTGCCCATGACTACACAACACCACACAGTCAGCACCACTCGATGTTATAGCAGAGAGGATATTTGAGGCAGGATTACCCCGTAGCGCCAGTGTTTCGGCAGGAATCGAGGATGAATCTGCTGCTGTCGGAGCCCCTGACTCCTCGTTCAACAGATCAGCCAGATAGACCGCAGCCACTTTCAATTGAGTCTCGACAAGTGGGGCCTGATTGACCGGCCAGAGATCACTAACTGGATCAACTACACGTACCAATACAATCGAACCACCAGAGGCTCGCGCAATCCTCTTTGCCACACCGAGGGCTCGCTCGGCTCTGGCAGAACCATCCAGCGGGACCAGAACGCGCTTAAACACAGGCGTATCTCCTTCACGATGCACTCGGGTATGCCACTGTCGAAGTAAGTACAAGACACAGGGCACGCCTTGTTACACTCAAAAGTCAACTTATTTCATACATCCCGTCCTCTACACATTTAGTATAGGAGAGCAAGCGTATCTCTACGATAACCCACCTCAAAAAACTGGTGATCATTTCTATATGGGCCGTTCTCAAGCCCGCTGAGCAGTACCTTTGGGTTGAGATATAAAAACCGCCTGACCGACCCATACGCTTCGAGCGAGCTGGAATAATTATGAAGCGAGCGGCGTTATTATTAGTAAAATTAACTTCATGGTTAAAATACAAAATTATCCTGTTAATAGAGGAGTTAAAGTCAGATACAAGATGGATATACGCTATGCATCTCATGGCTGGCTCACTACTCCATTTATCGAGCGCATCTACTCAATGACCAGAAGTACTAGCGTCTTGGGTTGGGGCCAGGGGAGGCCGATAAGGTGTACGGAAGACAGTGACTTATCATCTCGCCTCTTATTTCCCCTCTTTGCAGAGGTCTGTAATTACCTCGGCTTCAGGTGGCACAAGGAAGCGAAGGCGCATTCGTTGCCACTGTAACACACCAACGAATGTACGTAAGAGTTACATAAGATGTGTACAGCCATAGTCGCGGCCTCATGGCTGAGTAGTGGCTCTTGAAAATTGAGAAATAAAGAAGTTCGCTATGTTGAAAAACATTTCTACTCCTGATGCTAGCAGCGTACATGTAAATCCAACGGCGAAATATGCTAGCATTCACCTTGATAGCAATGCGCTAACAATCACCGCGACCAGCAAGAGCGAGCGGGGTATGGAGCTTGAATCATTCACGCACCCACGCCACGCTGAGAATGTAGTCGCTCAGGCCTTAGCCTTCCTCCATCAGGCGGCTAAGGAACACAATCTACAATATATAGCTGCCGCTTTTCATGATGATCCACACTTCAATGAGCTGCACTCTCGCCTATGGTTGCAGGAAGATATTGTACCTTTCCGCATCCCTCCTGGGCAAACAATAACCCCTGGGCAGAGCATCGAAGCAATGATGGAGATCTTCGATGAGCAGGACATTGTGGAGCCTGAGTTGACAGAGGATAACGAGGTTATTCCTTCTGAGCTGGTTACTCTTGAAGATTACAAGCGGATTACCCCGCCTGCTGACTTCGCGCGTCTACAGATGTTAGCTCGCTATCTACAAGGAAAAAAGTTAATCTTTATCAACGCGACACCACGGGGTGGTGGTGTGGCCTTGATGCGTCATGCACTTATTCGTTTACTTCGTCTCTTCGATGTCGACGCGCACTGGTATATTCTTAAGCCCAGCAAAGAAGTTTTCGACATCACGAAGACCAAAATTCATAATGTCCTACAGGCTGTCGCCAGTCCTGAAACCGTTCTCACGCCAGAAGATATGGAAGTCTACGAGGAGTGGACACATGAGAATGCCGAGATGCTCCAGGATGTATTGAAGCAGTCACATGTCGTAGTCATTGATGACCCGCAACCGGCTGGTTTGATTCCCCATATCAAGCGTTTCAATCCCGAAGCCAAGATCATCTACCGCTCACACATCCAGATTGTGAGCAGTCTGGCGAACCAGCCTGGAACGCCACAACAGATCACCTGGAACTTCCTGTGGGACAAAATTCAACTCGCGGACTACTTTGTAAGCCATCCAATGAGCATGTTTATTCCTGATACGGTTCCGGCGCATAAGGTCTTCTATATGCCCGCGACGACAGACCCGCTGGATGGTCTCAATAAGCCACTCTCCGAAGATCAACTCAACAACTATATGAAGATCTTCAATTCCTACCTTCAGGCAGCTGGGCAGACACCGTTGGATAGTGCGCGCCCCTTCATCGTTCAGGTCGCGCGCTTCGATCCCTCCAAGGGTATCCCAGACGTGCTCGATTCATACCGCAAGCTGCGTGAGATGCTGGAAGTGGAAGGCCGCGTTGTCCCACAACTGATAATTACTGGCAATGGTTCTATTGACGATCCCGATGGTGTGCCCATCTACAATCTGATCTGGAATATCCTCCAGACAGCGCCATATGCACACTTCGCACAGGACATCAAAGTTCTGCGCCTGCCTCACCGCGACCAGATCTTGAATGCCCTCCTACGCCGAAGCAAAGTGGTGCTTCAGCTTTCAACCAAAGAGGGCTTTGAAGTCAAGGTTACTGAGGCACTCATGAAGGGACGCCCCGTGATTGCGTATAACGTTGGGGGCATTCCTCTACAGATTGAGGATGGCATTACCGGACACCTCGTCGAGCCAAATAATACAACGCAGGTCGCCAAGCACCTGTATACCTTGCTGACAGAGGATGAGCGTTATAAGCTCATGAGTAAGGATGCCACTGAGCGCGCGAATACTGACTACCTGACCATTCCTAACGCTCTGTGCTGGCTCTTCCTGACCTATCAGCTCTTGAGCGGTGAGCCACGTGATGGCAATTATCAGTGGGTGAAGCATCTGGCTGAAAAGCACATCCCGCTCACACCAGAGCAGGAGCAGATGCCAACCATCGAGACTCAACTCGTCTAGCAATAGAGGAGCTCATACTAAGAGGAACGGTCACAGCATACTCTGCTGTGACCGTTCCTCTTCTATTCAGCCTATTAGCCCACATCCTCCCGCGACGCTTGATATGATTGCTGTCGCTCCTGCTCAACATCTTCTGCGATATCATTACGCCCCTCCACGGGATCGGGCGAAATGATCGCGGACTCTCCAAATACGGTAGAGCACTCCTCTTCACGGCCAATATCATCGCGCCCCTCGGCTGGTGGTAGGGATGCTGGTACTGGTGTAGTCCAATGGGCCTCGTCAAACTGTTGAGGTGTCTCCATGACCTCCATGCTCCTTTGCTGGCTCTGGTGGCATGAACGGCGCCACCGATAATCCTCACAACTTGCATGTCTTCTCTTCTCGTTATACAAGCTAAAGGCAAGCACAGGCCATAGGGCACTACGCCCCCTGACAGCCTGTAGCCAAATCCATCTCCATCATGGAGCGCACAACGAAGGTCTATATATCACTTTCCTGGCTACTATGCGTTCTATAATAACAGAGAAATATATAAGCGAAAGCAGGTTCACAGCATGACACAGCACAAAAAACAAGTGCGCTCACGCCAGATTCCTTTCGAGAAGCTTGCCAGCGCTCTCTTTGGCTATAAAGAATTACGACCAGGACAACAAGATGCCCTACGCTCTATCTTCGACGGGCATGACACCCTGGCGGTTCTCCCCACAGGTTCCGGGAAATCATTTATCTATCAATTTGCCGGGCATCTCCTTAAAGGGGCAACCGTAATTATTTCGCCGCTCATTGCCCTTCAACGCGACCAGGTAGAAAATATCGGCGAACTTCAAATCGGCAATGCCGCGCTTATCAATTCCCTGGAACGGGCTAGTGATTCAACAGAGATCCTTGAAGATCTTGAAGAGGGTGATCTGGAATTTCTCTTTCTGGCTCCTGAGCAATTCAGCAACGACGAAACATTTGAGAAACTCCGCCAGATTCAGCCAACGCTCTTCGTCATCGATGAGGCCCATTGTATCAGCGAATGGGGCCACGACTTTCGCCCTGATTATCTGCGCCTGGGACAGATCATTGACGAACTAGGGCATCCGCGCGTGCTTGCGCTCACCGCCACCGCTGCCCCTCCCGTACGCGAAGAAATCCTTGAGCGCCTACACATGCAAGATGCGAAAGTCATTGTACAGGGCTTCGATCGCCCCAACATCTGGCTCGGGGTCGAGAGTTTTCAGGATGAGAGCACCAAGAAAAAAGCCCTTCTTGAGCGCGTTCAGGAGAGTGAAAAGCCTGGCATCATCTATGCAGCTACCCGCAAGCATGCAGAGGAGATTGCGGAGGCCCTGCAAGGTCTAGACATTAAAGCCGACTACTATCATGCGGGGCTCAAAGGTGATAGGCGAACTGAAGTTCAGGCGGCCTTCATGGACGATCAATTGGATGTCATCGTAGCTACGACAGCCTTTGGTATGGGCGTCGATAAGCCTAATGTCCGCTTTGTCTATCACTATGATATTAGCGACTCGGTTGATGCCTATTATCAGGAGATAGGGAGAGCCGGACGCGATGGGGAGCCATCCAGGGCCATCCTCTTCTATTGCCCCAAAGACATCAATATTCGTTATTTTCTCACCGGTCGCTCTCCCGTTGATGCCGAGGAGGTAGAACTGGTCGCCGAAACACTTCAAGCGCATGGTAAGGCCATGACGACAAAAGAGCTCAGCGAAGAACTTCACCTCTCTCAGACCAAAACCATGCAGATCCTTACAGCGCTGGAAGAGCTACACGCCATCGAGACACTTCCCAATGGCGAAGTTACTGCCAGACCAGAACACACGATTCATCCGGAGGTAGCCCTAGAAGCGCTGCAAATCGACGAGTCGCGCCGCCAGCATAATCGCTCACGTATTGAGATGATCCGGGGCTATGCGGAGTTAGACCACTGTCTGCGCGAATATTTGCTCAATTACTTTGGAGAAGCTTCCAATGCCACCTGTGGTCACTGCGCCAATTGTGACGCGGGTTCAACGCTCCAGGAACCGTCAGCAGATCGCCCCTATCCTATGAATAGCCGAGTACAGCATAAGGCCTGGGGCGTGGGTCTGGTCATGCGCTACGAGGAGGATAAAATCATCGTCCTCTTTGAGGAGGTTGGTTATAAAGCACTCTCACTGACCGTCGTGCAAGAGAATCAATTGCTTACGCCTCACAATGAGGCATAGAGCGCCCTGATGCTCACATTACAGCCAACAAGCCAATCCGTACCCAATTAGAGGGTACGGATTGGCTTGCTTATTCGTAGAGGTTAGTGGAAGACTAGTAACCACCACGCACATTTCCGCCAGTGACAACACACCAGGTATCCAGGTTCACCTTCCCGGTTGGCGGCAGACGATGAAGCGTCTGCACCTGCTTTACAGCATGCATAGTCGCGTCGTCGAACTGACCATTCTGCTTCAGGTCAAAACCATTGCGAACCAGGAAACCTTGTAACGCGGAGACCTGATCGCCCTGGCTGCCTTTGTGGAGAGGTTTTACCAGCGCCTCCCAGGTATCATTACGCGTAAAGCCATCAGCGATTATCCCCTTCGAGGTCTGAAAAGCTTTCACCTGCGCATTGGTTGCAGGACCAAACGCGCCATCAACAGTAATAGTATTCCCCTGGTCACGCATGAGATATTGTATCGCCTCCACACCAATACCACTCACATTCAGGCGCAGATCAGGCCATGTACGCGCTGGAATCTGCCCCGCTCCCAGGCGTTTAGCAACCTCACGGCGCAACTCAGGAAATTTAGAGTAAAACTTAATTCCGGGGCAATCCGTGGCGCGGAAATCCCAATGTCCGAAAATATTGTTCACATTCAGGCCGTACTGCGAGCAGATATAGACACACAGCGTCACCAGCGACTTCCATAGTTCCTCTGGCGGCAAAACCTCAATGTACGAGCCATCACTCTCAATGCCAATCGCTTCCGTATTCAAGGCCGGGCAATGTGCTGAGACTACAAACTTATTGCCGGATTGCAGAGCGGAGAGGCTGTTATGCCGACCCTCCAGGATATATCCTCCCTGACTCACGGTAAAGTGCTGACCGGTGTCCGACCAACCATTGGTGTCCATGTGGAGATCCTGAATGTCCTTCACACGCTGAATAGCCTGGGCAAGAGAATGATCAGTCGTATTTGGGAAGGCAGTGTTATGCACTAAAATCTTGGTTGCCTTCTTATCCAGCACTGTTAACGCATCCTGCGGAAGACGTGCGCCCCACTCCTCACAGCTTAAAATAGTTGGAACCTGAATCTGTCTTGAGCTCGCCATAGCCTGCGGCGCTCCCGTCAACACTTCAAGCCCTCCTGCCACCCCAATGCTACGACAAAGCCCAGGCCACTCTTCATGACATCTCGCCGATTGATCCCAGAGCCATGTTCGTGCGCTATCCCAGCCTTTTCACAGTGTTCACACATAATGCACCTCGCGAAATACATATTCACAATAATCAATACATTGCCAGATAGCCATATGACAGGAGGTCATGTCCTACTGTTGTATAGGCCAAAGAGGCTGCTTGAGTCGACTATTGTGATTGGACAGAAATCGAGTAGGGAAGATACGAATATGAGCAGAAGAAATGGGAGGGGAGAAAGCCAAACAAGATAACATTCGTGTATGGACACAAAAGAACGCTTCATGCCGGTTGTTGATGCAATGGTTTGCAATCCATGCCCCCTCGCATTGTGCCTTCCCTGGCGCGCAGAATGCCTTCAAATACAACATTGAAGACCATAAATGTATTGCTCACGTTGAGTATAACATACAAATAGCCGCGATTTGAAGAGACCAACAATAAGGCAGGCTCTTTCCAGGGGCATTTTCACTAGCAACCAGAAGTCCTATACACATTTCCAGGTCTAAAACCAACCTAATGATGCATCTCTCCACCATCAAGCGACCTTATTTCGATTGACAGCAAACATATCTCAAGCTAGAGTATTTCTGACACAAGTTCCATAAATATACAATCGCCACTATACATAACAGGGAAAATAAGAGAGAGGATCTTATCCACTAACAGTAGATAAGAAAGGCGAGATTTCTCTATCTCTTCCATCTTCTTTCTATTTATAGCCAACTTAAACACAAAAAGAGCAACAAACGCCTTGACAGAAGAGCTTCCGTGTGGCATATTGTTCACATCTACGCTAGTGGTATATACAACATATCAACTTTATGGGTCATATCAGAGTGTAGAGTGCAAAAGGAGTGCGAATGAACGCATCTTCAAAAATGTATTAAAACTTTTATTATTTGCACAGGATTCATTCAATGCTTGTCTGAGTCCAGGCTCATAGACGAGTGCGCCTATTCTCTCCTATAAATCAGGGTCGTACAACGCCACAGCGTGATTGGCGCTAGCGCTCCGGTTTGAGAGAGGCTACAAGCGAGGAAGCAGTAGACAGTTATGGTAGCGCGATCATTACAACGCCTCACCAGATCTGCCCCACGGGCATACTGCCCGCGAACACCGATCGCCGCTTCATCATCCTCATGGCTCATTCGCGACATAGAGCACCTATCCTTTCTCTAGGTATTTTCGTCAAAGAAAACGAGGAGTAGTTAAACACGATGTCTTCTACAACACGTCGACAATTCATGATCGATGGCGGCAAATTAGTGGTAGGCACAAGCGCGCTCGCAGCCTTCCTGGCCGCTTGTGGTGGTGCCGCATCTGGTTCCGCTCAAGGCACTCTCAACTACTGGATTACGGGTTATCAGCCTAATGGAGCCAATGCGACAGGCAAGCTCACAGATGCCGCGATTCAAGCATATGTTAAGGCTCACCCAGAACTCAAATCGGTGAAAGCGACCGGTTATACTGCGGACCAGGCTGGCTCTACCAAAGTGACTCAGGCCGTCCGTGGCGGGACCTCCGTCGATCTCTTCCGCTATCCAACCGATAGTCTGCCCGCGCTTATCAAACAGGGACTCATCTCGCCTATTGACGATTATCTGAGCGCCGAAGATAAAGCCGATATCTACCCCGACCTGCTCAAAGCGGTCACAATCGACGGCAAGATCTATGCCTGGCCGCTCTGGGTTCCCCCGTGGGCATGTATCTAAACGTCGACATCTTCAAAGAGCGCGGCGTCGAGCTCCCGAAGGACGATTGGACCTATGAAGAGTTCGTCGAAATCGCCCAGAAACTGACCTTCAAACGCTCCGATGGGAAACAGGTCTATGGCTATACTGGCGCGATTGACGCTGATCTGGTCAATACCTGGTCCTTCATCCTGGGCGATGGCGCGACCCCACTCTCAGCCGACAACAAGAAGTATACCTTTAACTCACCCGAAGGTATCAGCGGTCTACAAAAGCTGATCGACCTCGCTCACAAGTACAAGGTGACACCTCCCGACTTTGGCGCGATGGCTTCCGAGGATATCGTTAGCGGCTTCAGCCAGAATAAGACCTACGCGATGTATAGCGCCCCCAGCGGTGACTCAAGCGGCTATAAGCAACTTGGCGTGAACTTCGAGATTCGCCCCATGCCTATTGGCAATCGTGGCAAACCCTTTACCGTTGGCGGTCTTGGCGTCATTGTCGTAGCGAAGCATAGCGACAAGGACAAAGAGAAAATGGCAATGGATTTCGCCAACTATCTCACAGGCAAGCAGGTCGCTCAAGATGTCAACGGCTACTACCTTGCTCCTGGCGCGCGCAAGTCGATCCAGGTTCTTGATCCGATCAGCAAATTCTCGCCTTTTGTCGCAGACACCTACTTCATGCCCTTGATCTCACAGTGGGGTCAGATCCGCACCATGTTGCATACACAAATTCAGAATGCAGTTCTGGGCAAGACCTCAGCATCTCAAGCTCTCAATGGTCCTGCCAACGAAATTAATTCGATTCTCGCCAGTAACGAGTAAAAGCGATTGAATGGGGGCATAGGGACGCGCCAATAAGAGCACGCGCCCCTATGCCCTTTCTCATGGGGATTCTCAGTAGACCGTAATGAAGCTTATATGTGGAGTCATCCTGGCTGCACCCATCGATGTGTTCCCATCGCATCGACCAACCGTCTCGTCGCTATGGTCCTTTCGAACCCAAATAGGAGAATGATTATGTCGGACATCTCATTGTCACGCTCGACGAAGCGCAAGCCGGCTGCTCCCTTGGGCAGAATCGGAAGCTTCTTCAAACAGCATAGCTGGAGCTATTTGTTTGTCCTTCCTAGTATGCTTGTCTTCTCTGTCTTCACACTCTTCCCCATCCTCTGGGCTCTGGTCATTTCGTTTCAGGATAGCGATCTGGTAACAACGGGGAACTGGATTGGTTTCAAAAACTATGTGACCGCCTTCACCACAGGCAATGGTGTATTTGGACAATCTATCATCAATACGCTCTACTATACTGTGATTACAGTGGTCGCCAATATCTTTATCGCGCTGATCCTGGCAGCTCTCATTCAGAAGCGCGGGAAAGTCGCGAAGACCTTTTTCCTGGCTGCGTTCTACCTACCAGCCGTTTGTAGCACGATCATCATTGCGACAACCTGGAAATGGATCTTCAATTCCGAATATGGCCTGCTCAACTATCTGCTGGGCTTGATCCATATCGCGCCCGTACGCTGGCTCTCCGATCCCAATATTGTACTCAATAGCATCACGCTCTCGACGGTACTTACTATTCCAGCAACTGGTGTAGTGCTCTTCAATGCAGCTATGGCAGGTATCCCGCCGGAGTTATACGAGGCTGCTCAACTCGATGGAGCAGGTCCCATTCAGCGCTGGTGGTATATCACACTTCCACTCATCAAGTCAACGACGCTCTACCTGGTGGTGCTCTATACCATCGCTAGCTTCCAGGTGTTCGAGAAATTCTATATCATGGTCAAAAGCGGCGTTGGCACCAGCACTGATGTAATGGTGACACAGATCTATCAGAACGGTTTCCAGCAAATGCGCTTCGGCGTCGCTTCCGCCCAGGCATTTGTGCTCTTCCTGATGATCGCCATTGTCTCCGTTGTTCAATTTCGCTTCCTCCGCAGCGATGTAGAGTACTAAGGTCTGGCACGAACATCCACGCCGACATCACGGCTAGCGCTCACGCGCTCAGGTGTTCGCATTTAGAGTAAGATTGGTGTTACCGTTATGGCTCATGCACAAATAAAGCGCCAAAGCGCTTCCAAGATTAAATGGGGGAGCATTATACCCTGGATTATCCTCCTGGGGACTGCCGTCATCTCGCTATGGCCGATGTACTGGCTCTATGTGACCGCACTCACCCCAACGACATTTTCGCTGAAATCGCCCCCAGACTTCTTTCCAGTCCATGCTGATTTCTCGAATCTTGAGCGCTTGCTGAACCAGGCCACCGATTATTGGTCCTGGGCGGGCAATAGCCTCTTTATTTCAATCGCGATTACCGTCTTCCATATCTTCTTTGATACGTTGGCAGGCTACTCCTTCGCCAAGCGGAAGTTTCCAGGGCGCGACATCCTCTTCTGGATCGTGATCGGCACGATGATGATCCCGGCCTATGTCACGCTTATCCCGCTGTACCTGGTAACTCAAAATTTGGGCCTGGTTGATACGCTCTGGGCGGTCATTCTACCCGGCTTCGCGAATGTCTTCGGCATCTTCCTGATGCGCCAGTACATCCAGACCCTTCCGTCAGAGCTACTGGACGCCGCGCGCATCGATGGCTGTGGTGAAATCCGCACCTTCTGGCACGTCATTCTACCGCTCTCGCGGCCCGCGATTGGCGCTCTGGCAATCTTCACCTTTGTCCAGCATTGGAATGACTTCCTGTGGCCTCTCATCGCGCTACAAACAAGCGAGCATTATACCCTTTCAGTCGGGGTGGCGAGCCTTCAAGGTGAGTTTAGTACCGATTATGGTATAATTTTCGCGGGCGCGGCATTGGCCGCCCTACCCATGGTCATCTTCTTCTTGATCTTCCAGCGTAACTTCCTCTCGGGTGTGCGTATGGGCGCGATTAAAGGCTAACAGACCACACGTCGCCATTGGAATTGTCACAGAAAGGATATGTCATGACTGGCTCAACACGTGTCCGCGTACAGACAGGTTTGGACGTGTTGCTGGCAGGTGAAGCACCAGACTTGCAAGGCCCACGCCTGGGTCTGATTACCAACCCAAGCGGCATCGACCGCGAGTTGCGCAGCGGCATTGATCTCCTACATACCGATGAGCGCTTTCACCTCCAGACGCTCTTCGGGCCAGAACATGGCATTCGTGGGGATGCCCAAGCGGGCGTTCATGTGCAGGCGGGCAATGACCCACGTACAGGTCTCACAGTCTATAGTCTGTATGGTGAGACACGCCACCCAAGCACCGAAATGCTACGCGGTCTCGATGCGCTCGTCTTCGATCTCCAGGACGTTGGCGTGCGTTACGCGACCTATATCTCGACCCTGGTTCACGCAATGGAGGCCGCCGCGACGGCCTCCGTACCATTCGTGGTCCTGGATCGACCTAATCCTCTTGGTGGACTACGGTTCATGAGCAATCTGTTCGATCCAGCCTTCACATCATTTGTGGGAATCGCGGATATTCCTATCTGCCACGGTCTGACTGTAGGCGAGTTCGCGCTCCTTTATGCCGCAGAACATGATCTTCCCGAACCCCGCATCATAAAGATGCAGGGCTGGCGACGTGAACTCTGGTTTGATCAGCTCGATCTCCCCTGGGTGCTTCCCTCACCCAACCTACCAACCCTGGAGGCACTGGCGCTTTATCCCGCGACATGCCTGGTTGAAGGTATCAGCGCCTCCGAAGGGCGTGGCACCACTCGGCCTTTCGAGTTCCTCGGAGCACCCGACATCAATCCTTTTGAACTGGCTGATACGTTAGCAAGGCACGCCTTGCCAGGGGTTGCTTTCCGCCCTCTCTTCTTCACGCCAACCTTTCAAAAGCACGCCCAGCAGCTTTGTGGCGGAGTGCAGGTGTATCTACTTGAGCGTGAACACGCTCCCCTCCAGGAACTGGGGCTGCACCTGATCGCTGATATACGTCGCCTCTCCCCTCTCTCACAACCCTGGATCAAAGGCAAGAGCGGCAATGAGGCAGGACGCTATTTTATTGATCTCCTCCTTGGCAGCGATAAACCACGTCTGGCGCTGGATGCTGGCGCTAGCGTAGAGGATATTACGGCAGGCTGGCATGAGCAGACAGCGGCCTTCGAACGGCGACGCGTTCCCTATCTGCTCTATTAGGATCATCACTACTTGAAAGGAACCCGGCGCATATGCACGTACTTGGGATCAACTCTGGTACTTCAGTCGATGGCATTGATCTTGCCCTTTGTGAGTTTACGCCTGTAGCACACAATGAACTTTCCTTGCGCCTACTCGCCTACCAGGAAGCTAGCTTTCCCAAAGAGCTCCAACAACAACTGTTACACATCATGCGTAAGAAACAGGCCCACCTCGCAGACCTGACAGAGCTCAACTTCCGCCTGGGGATGGCCTTCGCCTCCGCTATCGACGACTTCCTGTCGCGCTTCCAGCTTCAGCCAGGAGAGATTGACTTGGTTGCCTCTCATGGGCAAACCCTTTATCATCTCGTCGAGCCTGGTCGTGTACGCTCCACCTGGCAAACAGGCGAAGGTGCTGTCATTGCTCAGCACCTTGGTATCACAGTTATTGATGATATGCGTGTCGCGGATGTGGCGGCAGGCGGGCACGGTGCGCCCTTAGCCTCCTTCCTCGATGCCCTACTCTTCAGCGACGAGCATCGCTCACTTGCTCTGCAAAACATTGGCGGCATTGGCAATGTGACCTTCTTACCTGCTGGCAAGGGACCAGCAGGAGCGTATGCCTTCGACACAGGCCCCGGTAATGTGCTCATCGACGCGGCGGTACGCCACTTTAGCGCAGGCGCGCAAGGATTCGACCGTGATGGTACGATGGCTCGTGCCGGGAAGATCAATGAAGCCATAGTAAGCGAGGTGCTCACCCATCCCTATTTTCAAGAGATTCCACCCAAGACCACCGGACGCGAACTCTTTGGTGACGCATTTGCCGCCCACCTCATCGCGCGTGGTCAGGAGCGCGGCCTTTCGCCAGAAGATACAGTGGCTACTCTGACCGCCATCACAACAGAGAGCATCATTCAGGCATACCGCGCCTTCGGTCCTCAGCACATCGACGAAGTGCTGGTAGGTGGTGGTGGTGGTTACAACCCAGTCATTATGCAACGCCTGCGCGAAGCCCTACCGGGAACACATGTGCGCCTGTTCGAGGAGACTGGCCTGCCAGCAGGCGCGAAGGAAGCCATTCTCTTCGCGCTTCTGGGACATGAATGCCTTCTTGGGCGCACCAACAATTTGCCGGGCTGCACAGGTGCCAGCAAAACCGTGAACCTGGGCAAGATTGTGCCAGGCAAGAACTATCGCCACCTGTTGTGCCAGGCACTCGCGGAGAGTATTGGTGAGGAAGATGGTATCCCTCCGATGCTACGCCGCTTACATCTCATCACAGACACTATTCAGGAGTAAATAAAGAAACTATGTCGAGCGCATCCGAGCACCCACACGAATTAAATTTGAACGCGATGGAGACTGAAGGCAGTAACCCAGCCAGTACATCGATTGATAGCATGAACCCACTTGAGATAGTGCAACTCATGAACTCCGAAGACGCGAAAGTTACCCTGGCTGTTCAACAGGAACTACCCGCTATCGCCCAGGCCGTTGAAGGGATCGCGGACCGCCTGCGTGCAGGTGGGCGCCTGATCTACATAGGAGCAGGCACCTCAGGCCGTCTGGGTATTCTCGACGCCTCAGAATGTCCTCCAACCTTCAGCACGCCACCAGAGATGGTCATAGGACTGATCGCGGGTGGGCCTCCTGCTATTCTCAAGGCGGTAGAGGGCGCTGAAGATAGCGAAGAAGGCGGGCGGAAAGACCTGCGAGCGCTCACGTTGAGTGTGAATGATGTGGTCGTGGGCCTTGCCGCTAGTGGGCGCACGCCTTACGTCCTGGGTGCAGTCGCTTACGCGCGCGAGCTTGGAGCGCTTACCGTAGGCGTAGCTTGCAACTCCCATACGCCCCTCCATCCTGCTGTGGATATCATGATCGCGCCCGTCGTGGGACCCGAGGTAGTCAGTGGTTCCACGCGCCTCAAGTCCGGTACCGCGCAAAAGATGGTGCTCAATATGCTCAGTACCGGCACCATGATCCTGCTTGGCAAGACCTACGGTAATCAGATGGTCGACGTTCACGCGAGCAACTACAAGCTTCAGCGGCGCGCCAGCAAGATTGTTCAGGGTATCGCTGGTGTCGATCAGGCGCGAGCCGATGCCCTGCTTGAGCAATGCGACGGTGAAACCAAGACCGCCATTGTTGTCGCTCGCGCTCATGTTAGCCCACAGGAAGCACGCCAACACCTGGCAGCCCATAAACAAATCTTACGTGCTACACTCACCGCATTGCATGCCGATGAGTAGCGCTTGCGCAGCCTCACGATAGGGGCATAGAGCGCTTAAACAGAGTAAATAATGCTCTGGCACTTTTATTTATACATGCGATACTATGATTGTATAGCTCATTCAATGTTGAAGGATCACCAAGCCTGGCACAGAAAGGAACAGGTACACATGTCTGATTATACTCAAGGCATGAAGCTTGAAGACCAGATCGGGCAACTGATCTCCGCTGGTTTCACTGGAACAACCCCAACACCAGAGATCATTGATCTCATTCAAAATTATCGTATTGGAAACATTATTTTATTTGCACGCAATATCGAGAGCGCGGCACAGGTACAACGGCTTACCAATGAACTCCAGCACATCGCGAGAGAAGCTGGACATCCCTACCCTCTCCTTATTTCGATTGACCAGGAAAACGGGATGGTACGCCGCTTTGGTCGCCATGCCACGACATTCCCCGGCAATATGGCGCTTGGAGCTATCGATTCTGAGCAGAAGACCTACGAGATCACTCATGCCACAGGCGAGGAACTCAAGGCCCTGGGTATCAATATGAACCTGGCTCCCGTCGCCGATGTCAACAATAATCCCGCGAACCCTGTTATTGGCGTGCGCTCCTTCGGTGAAGATCCTCAGCGCGTCTCACAACACCTTACAGCCGCTATCAAGGGCTTTCAGGAGGCTGGGGTCATCACCAATCTGAAACATTTCCCCGGTCATGGCGACACAGCGGTCGACTCTCACAAAGCTCTCCCAGTTATCGAGCATGATCTTGCACGCCTGGAAGCGGTTGAACTCGTTCCCTTCCGCGCTGGTATCGCCAATGGAGCCGACTCCATCATGATCGCGCACATCAATCTCCCGAAGTTGATGACACAGGAGATGTTACCCGCGACCATCTCTCCTGAAATCGTGACGGGCCTGTTACGTGAACGTTTGGGCTTTGGTGGCGTTATCACTACCGATTGTATGGAGATGGATGCGCTGGCGAATACGGTTGGGACTGAGCGTGGCGCGGTCCTGGCACTTCAGGCAGGCGTCGATATTGTGCTCGTCTCCCATACCTATCAACGGCAAAAGGGCGCTCTAGAAGCAGTGATGGCAGCAGTGGCGGCAGGCGAACTCTCGGCAGCACAGATCGAGGCGGCAGCAGAGCGCGTGCTACAACTCAAAGCCAGTTACCTCTCATGGGAGGACCTGCCCAGGGACGAGAACCTGCAACAGATTGACTCACCTGCGCACCTTGAGCTGAGTCATGACGCCTATGCACGCTCAACCACGCTTGTGCGCGATAATCACCATCTCATTCCCCTCTCGGGCGAATATGCTCAAGCCCCCCTCTTCCTCTTTCCCGAAACCGAGAACGCGACGCTTGCCGCCGACCGCTATCCCGCGCTTGAGGCGCTACGCGCGACCATTCAGGCGCATTACCCCTCAGCCCAGGTCATAGCGGTACCTAGCCAGGCTAGCGAAGCCGTCGCGGCACAGCTTTCAGAAGCGATTGCGGCCAGCACTGCTCTTGTGGTCATTACTGTCAATGCCAATCGCTATCAGCCACAGGGCAATTTCGTGAAGCGCCTGCTGGAGCAGGAGAAGCCCATAATCGGCATCGCGGTTCACAATCCGTATGATTTATTGGCCTACCCTGACCTGGGAACCTACCTGGTCACCTATGAATACACATTGCCAGCCTTTGAGTCTGCTTTGGCGATCCTCGACGGAACACAAAGCGCGCGGGGCAAGCTTCCCGTCAGCCTGACCGGTCTACATGAGCGCGGATAATACACCGGCATAAGAAAGGCCACACGCTATGACTAAGCTAAATGATACAGCCATAGAACGCTTTGACGAAGAGCGCGACCTGCCAGGAGTTGTCGCGCTCTGGCAAGAGGCCATCGGTCAGCAATGGCCGCTCAGTGCCGAGCACATCAAGACGATCATCACGGGGGCACAGGCTCATCACCTGCTCATACGCGACGGCGAGGAAATAATCGCCTTTGTCGCCACCTATCAGAGCCTGCGTGGGAGCGACCATGTGGGGCACCTTGCTCTTCTCCTGGTCACCCCTCAGCGTCAGAGGCAGGGGTTGGGAAGCACGCTCCACGATGCCGCTCTGACCTACCTCAGAGAGCAGCAAGTTAGCACAGTGCAACTTGGGAGCATCTATCCGCGTTTCTGGTGCGGCGTTCCTGATGATCTCCAGGTCATGAGCTTTTTTGAGCGCAAGGGCTGGCAACCTGAAGAGCCTGTGTACGATATGGTACGCGACCTGGGCGACTTTACATTGCCAGAGAAAATCGTTGAGCGAATGCGGCAAGAGGGTATCCGTTTCGCGACCGCAACACCGGAAACCATCGAGGCTCTCAAACAATTTGAGGAGCGCGAGTTCTATAACTGGTCAAAGTATTTCAGCCAATTCGCGGAGATGGGCGACCTGCAAGATCTGCTCATCGCCTTCGATGGAGAACGCGTTGTCGGCTCACTCATTATGTCAAGTCCGCATTCACATCCCCAACGTACCGACGTGATCTGGCAAGGGCTTCTCGGTGAAAACGCGGGCTCTATCGGATCAGTTGGGGTCGCGGCATCTGAACGTGGTCGCGGCATCGGTATCGGTATTGTCGCGTATGCTTGCGAGATTCTCAAACAACGTGGAGTCCGCAACTGCTATATCGACTGGCTTGTCCTGACCGAATTCTATGGCAAATTAGGCTATAAGATATGGCGCACATATTATCCTATCTGGCGCACATTCGACAACAAGGATTAGCAGTAAACCACGCTATACAAGGCGCTGCGCTTTAGCCAGCACCGTACCCCCCATTCCTGAGCACAATAAAAGAGAGGAGGGTGAGAATCCCCCTCTCTTCTCACTGTTATATTAGCGCTCAGGCTTGCGCAATCTACGCCCACGCATGCCCACGCCAACTGCCGGTTCAGCGGTTCGGGCGCTGGCCTCACTTGTGCTTTTCGCCTCACGTGCCGCCAGGACATGACCAAGTATATAGTCGTAGCCAAAGGCGGCGATAAGGCCTCCCACGATAGGCGCGAGCAGCGGCACCCATGTATAACTATTGAGCGCTCCTAACCCACCACCTGCCAGCGCCATCCACAAACGCGGGCCAAAATCACGAGCAGGGTTGACCGCGAATCCAGTATTCAAGCCAAAGGATGCACCTATTGCTGCGAGTAATAGGCCCAGAATCAGTGGATTCAGATTTGCCTGCACTGGCTGATTACGCCGATCTAAAATCACGATAATCATTCCAACCAGGAGAGCGGTCCCCAGGGCCTCGGTACAAAATGCGCCAAACGTCCCGACAAAGTCCTGCTTGCTCGTATAAAACACGTTACCAATTTTCGCGATATTGCCGGAGTTAATCTGGGACGTCCCAAGAGTATGATTGATGGCTCCACGATAAATGAAGAAGAGGATTGCCGCTGCCACAAATGCTCCTAGCATCTGAGCCACGATATATTGCCAGACCTTATTCCAGGGAAAGCGCTTTGTGGTTGCCAGACTCAACGTCACTGCCGGATTTAGATGAGCACCACTCACCGCCCCCGCGACATAGATACCCAGCATAAGCGCGAAACCCCATCCGAGGAAAACTACAGGCCAGGTATGAGCAAATGGAATATTTTCCAATGGAATATTCCGGAACAAGACAAATGATGCTACAGCACCGTCACCAAAAAGCACTAGTACTAGCGTGCCAAAAAATTCGGCAAGCGCCTCACCGCGTACCCCAGCGAGCGAATATGTGGGAGATGCAACACGATTCGCCATAATTCCTCCTTTTCCTTTCATTTAAAATGGCTAACATCAGGTTGTTTCTACATAAGAACAAAGTGCTGTTCGGTATCTACCAAAAAGCCTGAAGAAAATACACAATCACTAGCAGGATTCAGAAGTCTTGATCTATTTCAGGCGTTTACTAAATGGCTCAAACGTTCTGAACACTGTTTTAAGAGCGCATAGGCCTGCATGCGCTCTTAAAAAGGACCAAGAAAGCCCAACCGCACGCTCAGGACTGCATGCACCATGCGATTAGTATAATCAGATATCCATACTTTTCCATCTTACTCAACAATGAAGGAGCGGTGGAAGCATCCTTTTCAAGATACTCCCACTGCTCCTTCATTCAGACCAATTGTATAAATTCCGTCTCAGTTCTCAATCACGTGGAATTTCGCGGAAATTATGCTCAAACAAGTCGTGCCAGTCACTCTCATGCGACTCGACATTAAAACGACGAGCCGCGCTCTTTATACGTCGCCATGCCTCATCACGCTCATCGTTCGTAACGCCCTGAACTTGATCGAAGCGTGCGATTGCCTCTTGTACATGGCGGGCATCTACGAGCGGCTCTTTACGCTCTTTAGGGAAGGCGAAAACACTTTCTGGAAGCTTGTCTTTGTCACTCTCGGATAATTTGCTCATAGCACGACGGTCCTTTCTGCGGTAATTTGTGTCCGGGTCAACTTTTACACTGGCAACCTTTCCTCCACATGAGAATCTCTTTGAGCAGCTTTAATCATTCCACTTCGATCTTGACATCCCACTGCTTGCCTGTTACCTTTTTGTTGACCCTACCGTCTTCACGACAAGAGGTTAATTTTCGTTACGCATTGCCAACTCTGAAATTTATAGCAAAGGTGCAAGCATTATGGCAATTCCTACACTTCCTTTTGGCCGCACTGGTCATGAGAGCACACGCACGATTTTTGGAGCCGCCTCCCTTGGTTCAGTCACTCAGGATGAGGCAGATCAGACTCTCGAAACTCTCCTGCGCTACGGCGTAAATCACATTGATGTGGCTGCAAGCTATGGAGACGCGGAACTACGCCTTGCTCCTTGGCTAAAGCAGCATCGCTCACGTTTCTTCCTGGCGACAAAAACAGGCGAGCGCACAGCCCAAAAAGCCCGTGAAGAGCTTCATCGCTCTCTTGAGCGCATGGAAGTCAGCTATGTAGATCTCTGGCAACTGCACAATCTGGCTGATCCTATCGAATGGGATATTGCGCTGAGCCCAGGAGGAGTTATTGAGGCGGCTATTGAAGCCAAGCGAGAGGGATTGATTCGCGCTATCGGCGTAACCGGACATGGCTTGCAGATTGCGGCAACACACCGGCGTAGCCTGGAGCGCTTCGACTTCGATTCGGTACTGCTCCCTTATAATTTCGTCACGATGCAAAGTTCCTATTATGCAGAGAATTTTCAGGCGTTGCTCGCGACCTGCCAGCAGCGTCAGGTTGCGGTACAGACCATCAAATCAATCGCCTATCGCCCATACATGGAACGCGAACATACGCATAACACCTGGTATGCACCACTCACGGAGCAGGAGGATATCGATCGTGCCGTCCATTGGGCGCTCAGCCAACCTGGTATCTTCCTAAATACCGTTGGAGATATAACGCTCCTTCCACGTGTACTGGATGCAGCCAGTCGCTTTGAGACAGCGAGCAAGCCCGCTGATGAAGCGATGCAATCCATGGTTTCACGCCTGGGTATGGAACCCCTCTTTGTTTAAGGGCCAGCCTTCCACCAACCAGAGCAAAGCTAGCTGCCGCTCAGGCGGCATTGGCGAATAATTATCGGGGCAAATATTGCAAAGGAAAGAGGATCAGCACGCCACACACTTAACGCGCCGATCCTCTTTCCTCTTGTTAGTACCCAATTCACTGCCTAATTTGAAAACCTGAGCGCGTAAGCGACTATGGTTTTCAAATTAGATCTAGTGACCAATCGCGTAACGACTGTTCTCCTTCGCGTTTACGGCCTGGTAGATGTCTTCCTTGTGCCGTGACAGGAGATTAAGTAACCCCAGCATCTCTTCTGCGTCCATAGTGCCGTAGAAACCATTGGGATCTCCAACCTGATGGTAGTACAGCTTCAGCTGACCATTCTCCAAACAAGACTGGTAGCGACCGATACGAACGCATTCTTGTGCCTTATTGTCCATGACAAAACTCCTCTTTGACTTTTGTTGTGATGGGCGGTCGTTGCCTATCACACAACAAGAACAGACACATCATTAACTTCGGCTTTGTTCATAAGCCACACACAAAAACTTATGAACCACACATTACTACTATAACGAATTTTCTCGCTTTGCGGAATACTCTGCCAGGCAATTTTCGCCTGAAATGTACTGTATAACCAGTCTGTATCATAGAATATATCGATTCTTTCCATAGACGCATCTAACGTTGGCCCATTATGCTATGGGAAATCAGGCCATAACTCCGGCAATGCTGCGGTTCCTCCATACTTCAGTTGTGCTTTCACTAGTAAGGCATGCTAGTATAAGAGGAGTATCTATTTCTCCTCTTCGTTGCCAGAAAGTCTCACTTCAGGCAGCGAATGCAGTATTATACTAGTGAGGAGAAACACACATGCAACGATGGGGACGCCCGGCACAGCAAGATTCGTTTACCGCGCCACAGAGCACCATATGGATGGCAATCCGTGGTATCATCGCTATACTCTTTGGTATAGCAGCCCTGGTGTGGCCTGGTTTAACACTCTTTATACTGATCTACCTATTCGCGGCCTACGTCCTGGTTGATGGCATATTCGCGGTAATCGCGTCATTCCAGGGTCGTCGCTATACCCGTTACTGGTGGGTCATTTTCATTGAAGGGCTGATTGGGATCGCCATCGGCATCATCGCCTTCTCATCTCCTGGTCTCACGGCGGTGGCACTGCTTTTCCTAATTGCGACCTGGGCCATTTTGACGGGGATTTTCGAACTGATTAATGCCTTTTCTGGCCGTAGACCCGCCGAATCAGAATGGGCTATGGGAATAGCAGGCGCTCTCTCTATTGTGCTAGGCATTCTTCTCTTCGCCCAACCAGGCGCAGGCCTGTTAACCATTGTCTGGTTAATTGGCATTTATGCCATTGTCTGGGGTTTGGTTCTGATTGCACGCTCATTTCAACGGCGCGCACCCAGCACTGGAACCCCTAGTCGTGTATAGCCAGCCATACAAATATTCAGGTATGACACGTGGAAGAAGTTTCAGCACCCGAAACGCTTCGGGGTCCAGGGTATATGGTAAGTTGAGATAATCAGGAGCCAGCCTCACCATACACTCTGAACCACAACGCTGTTACCTGGCAATAAGAAGGACTGAAGTGTGACGGGGTAAACTAGCCAAATTCCTATCCCTCTTCTATGAAAACCGGAGCAAGCTCCGGTTTATACGCAAACCAACGCAGCTTGAATGGCTGAGAGCACTCCGGTTTTCATAGAAGAGGTTCACGTTCGCCGAGATGGAGGTGTTGGTTTGCGTATAAATCGTATTACTCCTATTAGAAAACCGGAATGCGCTCTTCTTGATACGATCCCCAACGCTGTCTCAGCGGCAGCTAGCGCTCAGGGGTTCGGGAAGGAGTGCGCACTAGTCACAACCCCATGCAGGGGCATGGCAGCGTGCTGGTTTTCACATAAAGCCTTACAATTAATGATATAGAAGCGCACTATAAAAAGGAGAGAGTAGTCCATGGAGCAAAAGCCGCTCATAAAGGGTAATCAGTTTCTTTCGCCCAAACAGGCCAAGACCCAGGAGAAATCTAAAGGGAACAAGGATGTCTCAGATCAGCCCACAATGCGTACTGAGGCTGTGGCTGGACAGGGAGAGCAAGGAGCCAATGGTGATTACCCAGCACCCGAAGTTGCGGCACTCGAGCGCGAACTAGCCGATGCCCAACGCCAGGCAGGTGAGTATTTAAATATGAGCCAGCGTATCCAGGCTGACTTTGTGAACTTCAAACGCCGCGCAGCACAGGAGCAAACCGATAGTCGGGCACAAGCTCAGGCCCAGCTCTTAGAACAACTTCTGCCTGTACTCGATGATCTGGGGCGCGCCATGCTCGTTATGCCAGCCGAATTGGCTCAGAATCCCTGGGCGCAAGGTATCCAGATCGCCGCGCGTCAGCTCAATACGACCTTACAGCAGCTTGGCTTGCGCCAGATAGGTACTCCTGGTGAACCCTTCAATCCTCAATGGCATGAAGCATTAATGCAGGAGCCACGTCCCGATCAGCCTGAAGGCTCGGTTGTCCAGGTCTTCCGCCCCGGCTATGCTCTTGGCGAACGCATCATACGACCGGCACAGGTCACTGTGGCAGGCCCCGCTACCAATGGTCAGGGACAATAACGAGCCAAATGGATTTATGGCATATAATCTAGCTCGGGTCGCGCATCGTCAGTACTCATTGACACTATATCCATAATAAACGATGCAACACGATCACAGCTCCACATAAAGCAGTGTGGGATACTTTGCCATCCTAGAGTGGCAAAGTATCCCACACTGCTTTACATATAAAGACACTATTCAGCCTGGAATGTCCCATTCGGCCAGAATCTATCAAATTCATCTGGACTATATATGGTAGCTGATTGACTCTCGGCGGGTTTCTCAAATTCATCCAGGCTCATTCCCGGTGGCACGAGAATGCCATCCAAACCATGCACAACACCGTTGTCCGCAAGCATATCAGGCTCGACGATAGCCACACCTCCTATAAGTATCTGCGCCCCAACCTCAACTGTTAATAGACGCCCCGACTCCACCTGAAGCTGAAGCGTGCTTGTACCTTCCGCGCGTGCCTCAGCACGCATATCTTCCACAGTCAGACGCACAGGAACAATATGGAACTGCACAAGCTGGTTGAGTAGCGTGATATGCCTGAGCATATCAAACTCGTTGGTCGTTTTTAACTTGTTAAGCACAAAGTCATTAGGCGCAAACAGGGTGATCTGGGTATCACCTTCCAAAAGAGCTTCCCACCCTACAGCTCTTGCTAGTGAATCAATCTCCTGATAACTATACGGATAGACGCGCTCGCGCAAGATATCGCTGACTTTGACCATCGTACACTCGACCCTTCCTTTCTGCATCAGGAACTAGCCTTCAGGCTCATCGAGGGCACGAATGATGCTTACGAAAAGTTACCAGGACTTTCCATCTTGCTCGGCAAAAACCCTGGCCCAGTAATGAGGCTGAACTTCGTCAAGGCGTTTCGCGATCCACTTGCGGGCATCCTGAGGATCTGCAACCGCAACCTCCACACTAGGTCCCCACATGTACAGGCGCTCCTGACAGATACCGCAAGGAGCAAGAATCAGCACATCAGAGGAGTTGGCAGCCCTGTACACACAAACTGAAGCCGTTACTTTCTGCTCCCGTTTGTATGCCTCACAAATAGCTCCTGTTTCATGACACAATGCCGCAGCTCCGTTGGGAATGTCAGGCGATACGCTGGTGAGAATTTCTCCTGTCTCCGTGTACATAGCGGCAGCGCCTGCATCCTCATCCTGAGGAAAGCGGGTATTCATCAGGTGAATAGCAGCATCGATCAGTCGCTGATCAAGTTTCATAAATATTGCTTCCTTCTAGCATTTCGTCTAAATGGGCACACGCCAGATACGGGCACTAGCATCAATTACCTGATTGTCAGGGTATTCTCCCCTACCACTTCCGCTAATGATATAGCGACTATCTGAAGACCAGGACGCGGTAAGAATCGTTTGTTGATGCCCCTTATACGTTTTCAAAAGGCTGCCCGGACGATGTTCCTGGCTCTTACGCATACGCCAAACATACAGGTTTGTATCCTTTTTCAGTCCGTTATTCTGTGATGAGCTTGCCGCCCCAAGTACATAATCTCCGTTGGGCGACCAGGAGATTATTTCAGGGCCTAGCCCACCTTGCTCACAGGTAAACGCAGGCGCGCGGCTTGCGATATCCCAAACCTGGAGACTTTCCCGCGTTTGTGAGATCACAAGCTGCTTTCCATCCGGCGACCAGGCTAATGCCTGCACAGAACTTCCTACCCGCTCCAGGGCCGCGATGCGCTCACCATAGCTCCCCGCCTCAGCGCTCCAGATAATGACCGAATCATCTACAGTAACGATAGTGGTCATAGAAGCAATAGACCTACCATCCGGTGACCAACATATCCGCTTTGGGTTATTCAATATGCTTGATAATAAGTCCGAATCGCTAACATAGACTTTCTTGCGAGCTTGCGTATCCCACAGCTCAAACCCTTGCTCGCTCAACACTGCCAGCATTGAGCCTCTGGGAGCCCACCAGAGCGCGATCAGGTATTCAGGATTGGTAAGCGTATCATATGTGTCAGCGCCCAGAGATCCTATTAGCACACCATCAGTTGTCACAAGCGCGAGTTGCGTACCATCAGGGGAGAGCCCTACAGGTGAATTCTCCTTGAGCACTACTTCTCCCCGATACTTTGGGCCAGGAAAGATTAATTGTTCATGCGCGCCGCTCTCGGCATCCCAAACATAAATATCACTGTTATCAAGAAGTGTCAACACTCGCTTGCTATTTGGTAGCCAGAGGGCCTCATCCACACTCTGGCGCGCTCGTCGGTAGACGTAGACCATGTCACCCGTGAGAGGAGGTTTTGTAGGCGGCTCGCTCTTTGGAGGATTCTTGGTAGACGATGCACTTATTCCATGCCAGTACCACAGCCCACCCACACTCCCCGCTCCCAGTGCTGCCGCCAATCCCGCGCCACCCGCAAGCAGAGCGCGACGCGTCGGGCGAGGCTTGTCACGCGCTTCTAGCGTGAGGGTCTTCTGGCTCATGAGGGCCGCCTGTTGGGGCGCATTCACAGGAGGATGTGCTGAAGAGGGTGGGGTGCTTGAAATATCCGTGAAGGATTGCCCAAAGACAGTGCCATAATCTATATGGGCAGCATCATCGTCCTCCGCTCCTCCGTCCGCGACATTCCACTCACTTATGCCCTCACTGGCCCATAGAAAGGCATCGGCGAACGCCTTCACAGAAGCGAAACGCGCATTGGGTTGTTTCGCCAGTGCTCGTATGATTACCTGCTCCAGTTCTTCTGGCATATTAGATATGAGCTTGCGCAACGAGGGGGGCGTAGCAAACAGGTGCTTCGCCATGATCTCTGTTGAGGAACCTCGAAACGGAGTGCGTCCACACAGCCACTCATAGATGACAATCCCTAGCGCGTACTGGTCACTTGCAGTACACGGGCTTCCCTGCAACTGCTCAGGCGCGATGTACGAGAGCGTGCCTGCAACATTCTCTACATTAGAGCCTAGACGCGCACTACTGGCAACGACGGCAATACCAAAGTCACTCAGAAGAACCTTGCCTTCCTTGCTCAATAGCAAGTTCTCTGGCTTCACGTCGCGGTGAACAATCTTGCGCTCATGCGCGTAATACAGAGCCGATGCGATACTCTCAATATAAGCACGCACTACCGTCAGAGGCAAGCGGCTGCCACGTGGGTAACGCTGGCGAACAGTGCCTTGCGCGGCATATTGCATTGCCAGATAAGTTGCTTCTCCCTGCTCATCAATGCCAAACTCTAAGACTCGGATAATGCCTGGGTGGTCCAGGCGCACCAGCATCTGAGCCTCCTGAAGAAATAGCTCCCGGTTCTCCTTTGTGAGAGATGTGGGTATAATCTTGATTGCCGCCTGGTTGCCAAGATAAACATGCCGGCCCAGGTGAACTGATGCAAAGCCACCTCGCCCAATCAATCGTTCCAGTTGATAGTTTCCAATTCGACGGCTAACATAGTCAATTGCCACAAGTTACTCCCATATACCACGGACACAATTCGATAGCCTATGCGGCCTGCCAGATGTGAACAGTTGTAGAATCTGTTGAGGCCATACGCATTCCATCTGGTGACCACTTCAATGAACGCACATAATTAGAATGCTTTTCATAGATACCAAGCACTTTCTTCTGCTCAATGTCCCATACGCTGATATCCGTTGGGTATCCTAGCGCCTGGAAGGAGCCAATTGAAGCGCCTATACGTTTGCCATCTGGCGACCAGTCTAGCGCAAGCACACTTCCGTTTCCTGGTTGAAAAATCTGAACTTGCTTGCCAGTTAACGCCTCCCAGATGCGCGCATAGCCGTCAACATGTCCCGACACCACCCACATCCCCTTTGGCTGCCAGCTCACACAGATCCCATCGCGCTCACCAGCTGGATTTGTAATGACACCCTGCCCGCTTGCACTTTCCCACACGTCTATACGAAAATCCTCGGGTGGTGCACCCGCACCACCACCCATGCTCGATGTTGTGACAATGTATTTGCCATCCGGCGACCAGGCAAAATCAATGTTACTCATCAGGAATTGCCCCTGATGAATTGCGAGTACCTTACCCGTACTCGCTTCCCAGACTTCCTGATTGACCAGGCCCAACTCAGCTATCCCATTGGCATCAATCGTCCTCTCGACACTCAAAATTCGCTTTCCATCTGGTGACCAGGAGAAAGGCACAGTCCCTTCAGGGGTCGCATAATTTGCTATGGTCGTGCCATCTTTCGCCTTCCACACCCGTACAGTATGGCTCACTTGCCCCTTATCAATCGTCGATGCGGCACCACTCGCGGATATAATGGTCTCATTGTCCAACCAGACAAGCTTAGTAACAGCTTCCTGGTGCTCTTTGTATTCGTTCACAATCTTCCCATTCTCAGCCCCCAAACAAGGACACGCGTGCTATCAGCTGAGGCAAGCAACTTGTTGTTTGGAGACCAGGCGAGCGCTGAGATACGATTGGGGTCGCTCCCTTTAGGATCAATCCCATGCCCATTAAAGACAAGAAGCTGCGTACCAAAGGGCTTCGAGGGCACAGTGGTTGGTTTTATAGTCTGCGTCGCTGTGGGCTGAATGGATTTGACAATCGACGGCGTTTCCTTTCGCCCCCATACCCACCAGGCTCCTCCCCCTAGCGCGGCGACTCCTACTATCGTTGCTGCCATCGCGCCCAGAGCTATCCTGCGCGATAGACCACGCGCCGGGATATTCTGAGTAGTTGGCTCAATAGGCAATGTCACTTCTGGCGTAACCGGGCCAACCGCTTGCCGGGCGGGGAGAGAAGGCTCTACCTTAGCCCGATAGCCAGCATCATAGGGCAGAGAGACACCCTGACACGCCGCTTCAAAGGCTTTGGCGAATACTATTATATCTGGGAAACGCTGGTGCGGATCTTTCGCCAGCGCTCGCTGGATAACGTCCGCTATCTGAGGCGCGAGACCCGGTACATGCTGCGTAAGTGGAACAGGCTGAGCCGAAAGATGCTGGGACGCGACTTCGCGGAAGGTACCCACAAAAGGGGGAGCCCCTTGCAGCCAGGTGTAGATAAGGGCAGCCAGGGCATACTGGTCACTCGCGGGACGGGGATACCCCTCAATGACTTCCGGTGCCATATAATAGAGCGAGCCCGCGACCTCCTCTATCTGCTGCGAGCGCGTGTTGTGCGCAACAACCGCCAGACCAAAGTCACTGAGCAATGCCTCCTGCTTCGGGCCAAGCAAGACATTCTCAGGCTTTATATCACGATGGATAATGCGTCGCTGATGTGCATAGCTGAGCGCCCCAGCGATCTGTAAGACATGTGGCAAGACTACCTGAGGCGCATACCTTCGCCCCTGCTCATAATGCTGCAACAATGTCCCATGAGGAGCATACTCCATCACCAGGTACGGCACATCGCCTTCCACCCCACCCTCAAGCACGCGCACAATATTGGGATGCTCTAGCTGGGCAATAGTGCGCGCCTCCGCCTCAAAACGTTGTATCTCACTCTTCAGCAAATGTGTATGCAATACCTTAATCGCGGCCTGCACCCGCAAATGTTGATGCTCTCCCAAATATACCATCGCGGAACTACCTCGCCCTAAGAGCCTGATCAGGCGATAGTTTCCAAGCAACTTACCAACAAGTGATGGGGCATCCTGCTCTCCATACATTTTCATCGATTCATCTGCCCTCTAGCCAAATAAGATAAATAATTTCCATAGACGCACATATATGCACAATTATAGACGCTAGAGAATACTTAATGGTCTCATATCCTACCTCTTTAGGTAACGTGAATATCGGACTACAACCCAATGAATATCACTATTTTCACAAATACAAACACGAACATCAATTCAGAGGCGCGACTATACAAGAATCTTCAGAGACAGGATATAATAACAGCACCTTTTGCAAATTGCTATGGGCAGTGACGCCCACATATATAGTGTTGCATTGATGTCTATCACTAAAAAGCAGAGGAGTGTCCTTATGGCTAAATATGTACTGGCTCTCGATCAAGGAACAACAAGCTCACGCGCAATCCTCTTTGATCATAGTGGCTCGATTGTAGAGGTAGCGCAGCAAGAGTTTCCTCAGATCTATCCAGCCCCTGGACTGGTAGAACACAATCCAGAGGATATCTGGACAAGCCAGCTAAACGTAGCGCAACAGGTCTTACAAAAAGCAGGGGCCTCGGCTGACGATGTCGCAGCTATTGGTATTACCAATCAGAGGGAGACCGCCCTGGTCTGGGAAAAAGCCAGCGGTAAGCCCGTATTCAACGCTATCGTCTGGCAGAGCCGCCTGACCGCTCCTATTTGCGATGAACTCAAAGCCAAAGGCTTTGATACTGAGATTCACAAGCGTACAGGGCTGGTGACTGACGCTTATTTTTCAGGCACCAAGGTCAAGTGGATTCTCGATAATGTTGAAGGTGTGCGCGAGAAGGCGGAGCGCGGCGATGTTCTCTTTGGGAATGTCGATACCTTCCTGATCTGGCGACTCACGCGCGGTCGCGTACATATCACAGACGCGACCAACGCTTCCCGTACCTTACTCTATAACATTCATGAGGGCAATTGGGACGATGTTATCCTCAAAGAGCTAGGCATCCCACGCGCGATGCTGCCTGAAGTGCGCCCTTCTAGCGAAGTGTATGGCGAGACCGATCCCGAGTTCTTTGGCAAGCCAATCAAGATCGCGGGTATCGCGGGCGACCAGCAAGCCGCGACCTTTGGACAAGCCTGCTATGAAGTAGGCATGGCGAAGAATACCTACGGCACGGGAAGCTTTATGCTCATGAACACAGGCCCGGAGGCAGTATCATCGAAGAATGGTCTCCTGACGACTATCGCCTGGAGACTGGGAGAGCAAACCACCTACGCGCTTGAGGGGAGCATCTTCGTGACAGGAGCCGCAGTACAGTGGCTACGCGACGGCCTGAAAGCCATTGAGAGTAGCGACGATGTAGAGGCGCTCGCGAATACCGTCTCCGATAACGGTGGTGTGTACCTCGTCCCGGCTTTTGTAGGTCTGGGCGCGCCCTATTGGGACCCCTATGCTCGCGGCACCATCGTTGGCCTAAGCCGTGGCAGCACCATGGGGCATATCGCACGCGCCACGCTTGAATCCATGAGCTATCAGACACGCGATGTACTGGAAGCAATGGTTGCCGATAGCGGCGTTGATCTCAAAGCACTGCGCGTCGATGGAGGCGCGGCGGTCAACAACACATTAATGCAGTTCCAGGCCGATATTCTTGGCGTGCCGGTCCAGCGCCCGAAGGTCGCCGAGACGACCGCGCTGGGTGCAGCATACCTGGCTGGCATCGCCACCGGCTTCTGGAAAAGTCCGCAGGAAGTCGCGGCGCTCTGGGCCATTGATCAGACCTTTGAGCCTCAGATGGGAAGAGACCTGCGAGAACAACTCTATGCTGGATGGAAGAAAGCCGTAGAACGCTCCCTACACTGGGAGCAATAGGCAAACAACTACCCATCACATTATCACGTCCTGGGACCCTGACAGTCAGATTCCCAGGACGTGATAACACTTTAGCATCCATGCAATTTCTCATTCTAGTCGTCAAGAACATGCGGCTCCGATGAGGCAACAGACCGCGCCTCATTCGCCGCTTCGTTGGGGGTGATTTTCAATTCCTGGCGAAAAGCCTGGCTCTTGGCGATTTCCTTCTCGTACCTCTGCTCCTGTATCAACCGCTCCTCGTCAGACCACTCACAGAGCATATCCATCACATCAAGAATAGGAGCGAGAGCCGCCGCGCCTTGATCCTGAGTAAATCCCAGCATCGTGCGACGCATCAGGAAATCATCCACGTCCGCACAGTACTCATGTGCGACGGCGTAATAGATCTGCGCTACAATGTCTGGATAGTTGGGGTGAATACGCCTACCAAGCTCTGGCTGTTGCCGTACCAGGGAAAGAATGTGCTGTGCGCTCATGCCATACAGGCTCATCAGGTGATCGATCTGCTCATGGCTGATATCCAGACCCTCACTATCTTTGTAGAGCAAATCGCGCATAGCGCGCAGACTCTCATCATGCCCCCTGGTCTTCACATCCAGGCGCGCTCCCGGTAAAGGTACACTGGCGGTTTGTGAAGGTATCTTCAGGCCCAATTTAGCACAGGCTAGATTGACCGTATCTTCAGCGATGTCCCGATAAGCAGTAATCTTTCCACCCACAACGGCCATGATGCCATTTATGCCATCTGTGCTGGCATAATCAACCAGGGCGTGCTTGCGTGAAACCTCCGATTCGCTCACCCCCTCTTTACGTACCAGCGCTCGCAGCCCCGCCGTCGTATAGTAAACCTGCTGCCAATCCGCGTTCGGCAAGAAGCTTTCTACCGAATCACGCAGGTAATCAACATCCTCTCCATTCGCACGTACCAGATCGGGAGAATCATCATAATCGGTATCGGTAGTGCCTACCCAGGCATACCCCTGCCAGGGAATAACAAAAAAGAGGCGCTCATCCTTGCGCGCGAAGAGCACCAGGGCATGATTACTAGCAGGTGGAGAGGTAAAATGTATCCCTTTCGTCATACGCACCCGACGACTCGGCTTATGAAGTAGTGTCCCGACCAGGCTATCCAACCAGGGGCCCGCCGCGTTGATTATTAGGCGTCCCCGGACTTCTCGCGCCTCACCGTTTCGTTCATGCACTACCTTCACGCCTTTGATATCATTCCCCTCGCGCACAACATCGATAACCCGAGTATGATTCCAGATAGATGCACCATGATCGCGCGCGTCCAGGATATTCTCCATCACCAGACGTTCAGTAGAAGGTACCTGCGCGTCAAAGTAACTAAGCGCCCCCTGTAGACCATCGGGATTGAGCAATGGCTCACGCTTAAGAGTCTCTTCGCGGCTCCAGAAACTATGATTCGGCAGCGTCTTATCATAGGAGAGCAGATCATACAGTATCATGCCAATCTTAAGCTTGAGCCGATAAAAAAGGCTGCGCGACCACATGGGAATGACGAAGCGTAGCGGATTCACCAGATGCGGGGCAATGCGCAAAAGGATCTCGCGCTCACCTAGATCTTGCCGGACCAGACCGAAATCGAACATCTCCAGGTACCGCAATCCACCATGAATGAGGCGCGTTGAAGTTGAAGAGGTGCCTGCGGCGAAGTCATCTTTCTCAAAGAGAGCCACTTTCAAGCCTCGTAAGGCAGCATCTCGCGCTATGCCAGCCCCGACGATCCCTCCTCCGATAACAATGACATCAAACAACTCGTCCTCAATTTGCTTGAGAGGAGATGCTATGTTCATGCCTTTTCTTTCTCTCCTGACTTTTTGTGTTCTCTGTTTCTAATTCCTTGTTCACTAACAGTCCTCCCCAACCGCTCCAATTACAAAACTGTTCACAATGCCATTTTATTATATGATGCCAGGGCCGTTCACATTCCATCTACCTTCACAATAAGCCAGGACTGTTCACATTTCCTTTCCGACGCAAACGATTCCGGAATCGTTCATAATACCTCTCCGGCGCAAACGATTCCGGAATCGTTCACATTCCACCCTCTATTTAGAAAACATGGATAGTATTGATCAAAGGAAGAAGCTATGCTCTTGCGCCATCGCTACTCAAGAGATCGTACAAAAAGCTGGCGAGGGGCGTGGATGAATCCACCTGTTGAGCCGCATTTTTGAAGAGACCAATATCCTTAAGCGGAATCTTACTTTGACCGAAAGGTGCATTCTTCTCTGCAATCATCTTGCCATAGCTTCGATAGATGGGTGCATCAAAGAGCGTTTGTGTCAGCATATCCACAACCGCTCTTGGATCAACGCCGTTCTTTTCTGCCATCGCAAGGGCTTCCCTTAAAGAGTGACCCGCAGAAATGATCAGGAAATTGCCAACGAGCTTCACAAGCAATGCCGCCCCAATCTCCTCACCAAAATCGAAGATCCCTTGCCCTCCCATCGCCTTCAAAAGCGGTTGGATTCGCTCTTTGGCGTGCTGCGGACCCGCGCAGGGAATCCAGAGTTGATGAGCGACTGCGGCCTCGGGTCTACCAAAAATGGGTGCCTCAACATAGGTGCTACCATGTTGAGCATGAATAGCCGCGAGCTTCTTTGACATTTCAGGCGATACAGTACTCATCGAAAGATGAATACCACCTGCCCCCAGGCGCTCCAAAAAGCCATCGCTCATCACAATACTCTCCAAAGCGGCGTCATCCCATACGATGCTCGCGATAACCCCGCCAGTCTCTACTACATCAGCCGGTGTTCCAGCCAATTGCGCCCCTTGAGCAACCAGCGATTCGGCCTTGCTCGCCGTGCGGTTATACACCCTAAGAGGGTATCCGGACTTGATGAGATTGGTAGCCATGGGCAGACCTAGACGGCCAAGCCCGATAAATCCAATCGCGTCATTCATTTTTTCAATCCTCCTGACTGAAGTTTTACGCCAAACATGACGTTAACGTTATGTTTGGCGTAAAAAAATTAGAGTTGTTCTTGGGCCTCTAACCAGCGCTCAAAGCGCTCGATATGGGCCTGTAAATCGGTGCGAAATTGCTGTAATGCGCCGATCTTCTGATCCGTCTCAGCAAGATGTTGGCGCAGGATAGTGAGGACTTTCTGTTTTGGTTGTATCCCACTGGTGTCAGTGAAATACAGGTCGATGACATCACGTATTTCATCCAGACTGAGGCCAAGCTTCTTTAACTGATCGATTTTGCGCAAACGAGCTAGCGTCTCCTCCGTATAATAGTGCTGCCCGTGGCCTTCACGCTCACCGGGAGGAAGCAATCCTATATTTTCATAATATCGGACGGTGCGCGGTGTTACACCAGCTCGTTCCGTCAAATCACCTATGCGCATGCGATCATTCATGGCTCATCCTCAAATGTTACGTTAACGTCATGTTTATAGCATAGACGCTTAGGCCAGGAATGTCAAGATCCCAAATCTATACATCACATCCGCAGAGTGGAGAGAGGAGCAGCCTGCAGCTAGCAGGCGAAAGCTCTACGCCAACATATATAAGCACCAAACATTGTTTGACGCCATGGGACTCTCGGTGCTACGCTGATGGTAACTAGCGCCAGGGGGAACAAACTGGCAGCCTATTTCATGGAGGTATATCCTTTTATGGTTTCGTCACCTATTGTTGTTCGCCCACTCGCGACGCAGAAAGAGATTGAGCAGCAATATATCTGGGCCGATCAGGCATTTTCGCAGGCCCCTGATCCCGAAAATGCCAGGCAGTGGAGCCAAGTCGCCATCACACGACCTGACTTTCGCGCACTACAACTGCGTGGAGCCTTCCGCGATGACACACAACGCGGCGGCTATATTCTCGGCGAGTCGATTCTGCGTATTGGTGAGGCTCGTATCTCTACTGGTTGTATTGGAATGGTAGTAGCCGATCCAGAGGCACGCAAACAAGGGATCGCAAGCGCAATGATGCATGATGCGATTCAGTTCGCCCAGGAACAGGGCCATAGCCTCTTGCTGCTGGATGGTATTCCTAAATTCTACTATCGCTTCGGCTATACTGATATTTTTGATGTTAGCACCTATGCGATCAACCGCGCGGCGATTCTGGCGCGACCTGCAAGCACTCACACTGTTCGACGTGCGACCTCGGAAGACGCCCAAACTATACGCGATCTTTATACACGCCGCCTTGGTCATTACACAGGCGGCTTTGAACGCTCGACTGGGGTCCAGGAATTTCTGTTACGTAATCGTTTTTCCAAGAACGTTGTCCTGCTCGCGACATCGCCTACTGGTGTGGTGGAAGGCTATCTTATCTCCTCACGCGAACCCGACAAGACACAGGTGGTAGAGGTTGCCGCCGATACCTGGGCAGCACAACTCGCGCTCATGCAGGAGCATGCACGACTGAGTACTGGAGGGGAGGAGCCCGCGACCCACACCTATCATCTCCCTCCAACCTCTACCGAACTGTACCGTGCCATCGACAATCTTGAAGTTCCAGACACCTCACAATGGCGCCATCCCGCTGAGGAGGGGGGCATACGCTCATCTCAATACCATCATCGCTTCGCGGGATGGATGGGGCGCTTCGTCCATCTTCCCACATTCTTCAACGCCTTGAAACCTGAGTTGCAAGCACGTTGGCAGCGCTCCCTGGCGAACTGGTCGGGAGAACTACACTTCGTCATTGGCGATGAGAGTATCACGCTGAGTATCGCAGGCGGTGAATTAGATATCAGCACAAATGTTTCATCCGAGACTATCACTTTCCAGTGCTCACCGCAGAACTTTATACAATTGGTCTTTGGGTATCGCCCACTTAGTTGGGTACTCGCCCAACATCCACAAGCCCTACCAGTCGCGGCCCAATCCGCGCTTGAGATACTCTTCCCAGCAGGGGATCCATGGATCAGCTTTAGCGACTGGTTCTAGCCGATAGTACAGCAGCAAGAGGAGGGTCATCCGATGATTGACACAGAACACTTTCTCGCCTGCCAGGATTCTCTGGGAGAGGGACCACTCTGGAATGAAGACGAGCAAGCGCTCTACTGGGTAGATATCGTGGGCAAGCGGTTTCATCGCCTGGAGACAGCAAGTGGACAGCATACGAGCTTCAATGTAGGCATACCAGTGTGTGTGCTTGGCTTTCGCCAGCAAGGCGGAATCGTAATGGTCGTTCGCGACGGATTTGCCGTCTGGAACGCGCAAGAGCAGAAACTAGAGTATATTGCCCGTCCGCTTGAGCATCTCACTGATGTACGCTTCAATGATGGGGCGATTGACTGCGCCGGGCGCTTCTGGGCTGGTTCCATGAGTACGATTGGCGATATGAACTCTGGTACACTCTATCGCCTCGATCCCGATGGCTCTCTCCACGTCATGGCAACAAACATTGGCACCTCTAATGGTATTGGTTGGAACTTAGACAACACGATCATGTATCATACTGATTCGCCCCGGCGCGTCATCTATGCCTATGACTTCGACGCCGTTAGCGGTTCCATCACCAATCGTCGCCCCTTTATACAACTTCCAGACGAGATTCCACAGCCTGATGGCCTCGCCGTCGATAGTGAGGGTTATATCTGGAGCGCGCACTGGGATGGCGCCTGCGTTGTACGCTATACTCCTGACGGCAGAGTTGATCGCACGCTACAAGTTCCGGCGCTCCATACCACTGCATGCTGCTTCGGAGGTCCGACACTCACGGATCTCTACATTACCAGCGCACGGGAAGAACTCACGCTCGAACAGCTTTCCCAACAACCTCTTTCAGGTGATCTCTTCCATTATCAGAGCGACGTTCAGGGGTTCCCCCGCTACAAGTTCGCAGGCTAAAACAGAGCAGCAAAAGAATGCCCAGGAGAGAGATATCCCTCCTGGGCACTCTCCTTTCAAGATGTCAGATCTCCTGACCTTGCGCGAAGGGCACCGAGACAGTGGTAGAGCGCTCGCGCGCCTCCAGACGCAATGAGGCGACAATGACGCCAGCCAGAAGTTGCGTCAGACCCACAAAACCCATGAGCAAGCTGATTCCATGCACGCCATCTTTGCTTGACATAATCACCCCCATAAACAGAGGGCCAACAATACCACCGATACACCCTATGGAGCCAATTACGCCGAGCCCGATACCCAGGGTCTGACTCCCCAGGATAAGGGTAGGCAATGTCCAGAAGACACCGCCAGCCGCCATCATACAGCCTTCCGCGATTACCAGACACGCAATACTTAAGTTTTGATTTGCCAGGACAACAATCCCAGCAGAGAGCAGCGCAAAAGCCGCCAGATAATGCGGTATGATGACATGCTGCTGGCGCTCCTTCCTCCGATCAGAATGGGTAGCATTGATGTATAGCCCAATGATACCTGCGAGCGAGGGTACCATCGCGATCAAGCCCACCTGACCAATATGCTGATGTGTAACGCCGGTAAGCACCACAGGCAACCAGAAGCTCATGCCACGCGCCCCGACCATTACTAATAAGGCCACGATGCCTAATAGCCACACACGCCAATTCTTGACCACCCGCCTCCAATCACTCCTATGCCCCGATCATGTGCCGCATCACGCCCGAATTGGTAGATCAGCGCGTCTCGCTCTTCCTTCTGTAACCAGCGAGCCAGTTCAGGTTTATCCGCGATACAGAGCCACCAGCAGGGAACCCAGAGCAGAGGAATGATGCCCTCAATCAGAAAGAGGGTTCGCCAGGTCGTAAAAGTCAGTAACCAGCCTATCAGCGGTCTCAGAATCAGGGCAGCCAGGGGAAAACAAAACATCCAATACGCGTTCGCTCGCGCACGCTCCACCAGCGGAAACCAGCGTGATAGCAACACCAAAAGGGCGGGAGTTGTTATACCTTCAACGACTCCGAGCACAAAGCGTACTATCATCAATTGAGCTGTATTCTGCACGCCACTATTGGCGAGCGCCAAGGCACCCCAGGCTATCAATCCCAGTGCAACGATCCTTCTAGGTCCCCACTTCGAGACCCAGTAGCCACCTGGCGCATGCGCGAGAAGCGCGCCCAGACTCAACACGCCTCCCACAACGCCAACCAGGGTCGCGCCTATTGCCAGTTCTTTACCTATACTCGGCAGAGCAAAACTAAGATTGATCTGGTCCAGGGCGGCGAGAGCAGCCGTCACCATTACCATAGGGACGATGCGCCGCCAGCGCTGTCCCTGCCCTAGCAGGGTAATCCTCCGCATAGTATCTCCTCCCCTTCCATCCACACAAAGCTCATAGAAGTTCATAGCTAAAATTCGCCATGTTGCATTATATACCTCTATAATGCCTATTTTCCATAAAGTGCCTTTGTATGCATGGATGCAGGGAGGTTGTATAGCACAGGCTTTTTAGAGAAGGGAGCGCACCAGTCCACCGTCAACCTGAATGGTGGTACCTGTGATGTATGCGGCCCGGCGCGAGGCGAGGAAGGTAACCAGATCAGCTAATTCAGAGGGTTCGCCCAGACGCTTCATAGGCACATCACGGGCAACACTAGCAAGAACCTCATCCTCGCTCAGCCCATCCTGAATCTTCTCATCAATGCGATAGACCTGACGAACACGATCCGTCAGAATACGCCCAGGGCAGACATTATTGACGGTAATATTGTCCTCCGCCAGTTCGACGGAGAGCGTCTTCGCAAGTCCGATCACTCCTGAACGCACGGCGTTGGAAAGCACCAGTCCATCTATCGGCTGCTTGACCGAAGTGCTTTCAATATTGATGATACGCCCTTCACCAGATCGGCGTAGGTGGGGCAGAACCGTACGAACAATATGTACAGTGCTCATCAAGTTAAGTTCGAACGCGGCGCGCCACTGTTCATCATTGAGCATCTCAAAGGTACCCGGTTTAGGACCACCAGCATTATTAACCACAATATCCAGGCGACCGAACTTGCGTATAGCTGTCTCAACAATATTCTGGATATTTTCAGCCCTGGTCACATCAGTTGGCACAGGCACTGCTCGACTACCACTCTCCTGCTCAATCTCGCGTGCCGCGCGCGTCAATGTTTCTGAATCGCGAGCACCCATTACAACGGAGACCCCTTCAAGTGCCAGGGCACGCGCACAGGCTCGACCAATGCCCTTGCTCGCCGCCAGCACTAGCGCGACCTTCCCACCTAAACCTAGATCCATACAATATCCTCTCTTCATTAACACATCTTATGAGTTATGGCTCATAAAAGTTTACAATACGCCCTCTGGCAAGCATTGTAAAGAGGCTTATATGGTGGTCGTACGCCAGGGGTCCTCCTGGGCAAAAAAGTTGGGTGTTAACAGGCGATCCTCATAGGAGGTATGGAAAACAGGGGTCGCGGACCCCGAGAGAGGCGGCACAATCCAACCCCAATCAGCGGGTAAAGGGCGACCCGCCTCAGCTTCGTTGCGCTGATGATGCATAAACTGACGCGAGGCGGTATGATGATCAATAATGGTCACGCCGTGGCGGGCGAAGGAAGACATGACAGCGACATTCAACTCCACCAGCGCGCGATCCTTCCAAAGCTCACGATCCGAACGTATATTGAGGCCCATCTTGCTCGCGACCAGGGGCAGCAGATTATAGCGTTCAACATCTCCCAGGTTGCGCGCGCCAATCTCAGTACCCATATACCAACCATTAAAAGGGGCAGCCGTATAGGAAACCCCGCCAATTTCCAGACGCATATTTGAGATGACTGGGAGGGCATGCCATTTGAGCCCTAGATCGGCAAACCAGGAATACTCAGGATGGCTTAAGGGCACCTCTACAATGATGTCGCGAGGTAATTCAAAGAGCATTGGTGCCTGATGTGGCATCTGGATGACGATGGGCAAAATGTCGAAGGGTGTACCCGCGCCCCCCTTCCAACCCAGATGCCGCATACTCTCTGTCAGTTCACATAAGAGGGCATCCCCAGTAATGGAACCGTCGCTGTTTTTATACCCGGCATAGCGAATCAATTGAGGATTCCAGATGCGGATGCCAGGCTCGCCTGGTACCTGGGGCGCGAAGATTGATATCGCAGAACGAATCTTGCCGCCATTAGTAGCCCAACGAATATGCTCCACTAACGCCTCATAGATCTCTTCCGCCGTTTGTAGGTGACGCATATCATGGATCGCGAGCGACTTCCATTGCAGACGACCTATACAGCGTGAGTTATTCCTCCACGCCACACGCGCCCCATATGCCAGTTCATCTTCCCCCTGCCAATAGGTCCCCGTCTGCATAATCTCATCGTGGACCCGCGCCATCTGTGGTACAAAGCCCGCGAAATTTCCCTGCTCCTGATGGTAGAGCGACAAATACGCCAGCGCCTCCACCATCACCTGCTGCCTCCCATCAACCAGCCTCATATCGGTTTTTCGCTGTATCCGTTGACCACTAACATAGTTAAGTGCTTCACCACCTGCTACATTCAGATGTACCATTCACCCCTCCTTAAACCTCCAGAAGATAATCTTCATCATGGGGTACATCACAGCCCCTACAGTATTAGTAAGCAGAAGTATAACATATGCGCATTTAATAATGCAGTGATTCACAGATACTATGAATAAACTTTCATAGTACTAAACAAACAGAAAAGGCATCAGATAAACATCACCCTTATTGCATATAAAAACTACTATATTCGCTCTTACCGCTGTATAAAATGCCAGATTGGCAGCCGAAATCTTAAACTAAAATTCAGATTGTATAGCAATATTGTCCCTGTTTATGAAAAACAGCTCATTATATCAGGTGTCAACGAGAGGGTGAGCATGTCGCATGGAGTTGGACATGCTCACCCTCTCGTTCTCAGCTCACGTACCCGGCTTGCACCCAGGCATTAAAACCGCCACAGACGTTCACGCACCGCTGGATGCCATGAGTAGCTAGCACACTCAGCGCGATGGCTGAACGTAGTCCACTCTGGCAATGAATAGCAATGGTCCGGTCAATTGGGAGTTCCTGTAAATGCTGCTCCAGATGACCAAGGGGAATATTGTGCGCGCCCTCGATATGCCCCTGGGCATATTCATCGGCGTTACGAACATCAAGGATATAGATGTCACCCTGCGCCACCTGCTGCCGCAACTCAGAGACCTCGATCTGCGCCACCTGCTCGATGGTTCCATATCTATTGCGCCACTCCTCGATGCAGGTAGGAGGCCAATAGCCCCCGGTGAATGTCAGCCCAATCAAAACAAGCTTCTTCTGGGCCTGGATCGCAACGGCATGGTCGCCAATGAATAGCAAGGGACGATCATATGGTAGCAACCATCCAGCCCAGGTTAGAAATGAGGCATGTAAGGGCAGGTTGAGGGTTCCTGGAATATGCCCGGAGGCATATTCCTCAGCTGAGCGAATATCTACGACACATGCTTCTTCATCAAGGTAATCTTTCAAGTCCGTGAAGGGAAGCTCTGGTAATGACAACCTCAGACCCACTGGCTCAGGTCCGTCTTTATTGACGCGTTTCATCTGGGTGAAATAGGTAGGGGGCTCGGGTTGCCTGGCTAGTACGGCTTGCACAAACAGACCTTCATCTTGCTCGCGGAAGGCCCAGTTAAAGCGCCGTTCATAGCCCAGCGTGCTCTGGGGGACCTCGCCAAGCGCGCGTCCACACGGACTACCAGCCCCATGCCCAGGCCAGATCTGAAGATAGTCAGGAAGCTTACGAATCTTTTGCAGAGAGCGAAAGAGTTGGCGCGCGCCTGCATCCATCGTGCCGGAGAGTCCCGCGACACGCTCAAGCAGATCGGGACGCCCAACATCACCAACGAAGAGGAAATCGCCACTGAAGAGACCCATCGGCGCATCAGCACTCGCAGTATCGGTGAGCAGGAACGAGAGATGTTCCGGGGTATGCCCAGGAGTATGAAGAGCCTGGAGACGCACGTTTCCTATGGTAAAAGTATCGCCATCCTTGAGGAGTGAGGCACCCGCAGAGGCGGCATAAACATACTTCCACTCGGCAGGCCCCTCGTCGGAGAGATAAAGGCGTGCTCCTGTGAGCGAAGCCAGCTCGCGGGCGCCCGAGACAAAATCGGCATGTATATGCGTCTCCGTGACCGCAACAATGCGAAGGTTCTTGCTTCGCGCAAAGCTCATATATTGATCGAAGCGACAATTGGGATCGATCACCAGAGCCTCTCCGGTCGCAGAACAGCCTATCAGGTAACTCGTCTGGGCTAAATCCTCATCGTAAAACGTGCGTAAGATCATGAACTCATCCTTCCTCTACATCAGTGTATTGCTCAGTATAGCGCACTTCTCGCCTGACGAGAAGTCGCTTTACAGCTTTGAGCCCGGCGCACGACATCGAGCACCTTCACTCTTATTGTACCAATTTTCCATCGTAGAAGAAGTGAACAATGAAGATTACATTAGTAAGAATGTAAGATAGCCTGCCAGCTATGAGTCATTACCTCCACGTCGGCATCGCTAGGGGCGAGATTGCCATACCGCGTGCGGTTATAGATATCAGTAAGCAGCACAAGCTCGGCTGTGTTCCTCGGAAAGTATATATACAATCGTTGCTGAAACTCGCGAGGTGTCTCATGGTAATACCGAGCACAGCCACGGTGAAAGGCGAGTAAGAGCAACTCTCGGTAAATTTCACGGATACTACGCGTGGCATGAGGGCCACTTAGCGCCTCATGCCACATAGGGAAGCCAGGGCTCTTTGAGATCAAAATTGCCTTCCGGATGAAGAGCCAGCGCCAGATTGCATTGAGTAGCGCTCGCGCCTGTCTGACAAACAAGTCCCAGGACCAGATGGTCACGTGATATTCTTCAATGACAGCATTCCCCCATCGTTCGCGCGTCGCATAGCGTATCCAGGCCCGGTTCGTCAATAGGTAGCCAATAAGCATTGCCAGCAGGACAATCCCCCCTACCCTCCAGAGTACCGGAACCGAAGCTAATCCAAGGAATGATGGGTCCAAGTGCTTTGTGCCTGGCGTTGCCGGATTCATATCTGGCTGCGCCGAAGTTTGCGCATTTTGCCCAACCTCGAGCAACTGCCGCCAGAGGGACAGGAGTGGTTCTAGCATTGTGCGCAGCCATATCGGCGTCATCAGCGCGACAATGAGCAGAGCTATCAGGAGCAGAAAAAAACCAAGGAGCACGACCCCAAGCCCCAGTGAGCGCTCCTGCTCTGCCACACTCCCCAGCAATCCAAACGCATAATCGTGCTCGCGGCGCTTCTCCATGACCAGAGCCAGGGCGTGAGCCAGGAGGCCCAGAGTGAGAAGGGCGGGAATATCCAACAGCAACACGTTATCCACATCATAGCGGCTTACTAGAGCTCGAAGCAGCAAGGCTACAAGAAGCAGACCCACGCCAATTTTCAGGGTCTGAGCGACCTCTCCCGCCTCTCTCCTGCGGCGCACCAACCAGAGTGCTCGCACACCGAAAAAGCTTGCCAGGATAAAGATAAATAAAAGCTGGGCAAGACGCGCGGGTACCATTTGCAGATCGTTGAGCAGAGCCATCAGCCAGCGCGTATCCAGCAAAGACGCGGATGTGGTATAGAAGCTCACCCAGATTGTGACCAGCACTAGCGCGCAAAAAGAGAGGCCCAGCACGATACTGGCAAAGAGTCGCTGCCGCTCAAATAAAAAAGGCAGACGACGTAACCACCTCCCAGGTAAGAAACCAGCGAGCGCGCCTCGCGCCTGCACCAGAAGCAGCATCAGGCAGGAAAGCAGAAAGAGCCACCAGAAGGGAACAACGTGCTCCGCACCGGCAAAAGAAGACATGCTCGCCATGCCCTTCAGGACCGCCAGTACGATGCAGGCATCCAACAGAGCCAGCAAATAAGGCAACACTCTCTCACCCAGACTTGCGGTGCGCTCTACATTAGAGGATCGCGTCATCCAGGCAGCGCGACGTCGTCTGAAGCCAAGCGACATCCGGTCATTATGAGGAGCCATTACAGGTGTCTTCATGGGGCACCCCTTAACGCGGGTAATGAAAACCGATAGCCTCGCACTATCACATCTTGCGATAAAAGTATTGGCCAACGCCGCCTGAGCGGCGGCGAGCTTCGCCGCCACATAGTTCCATTTCAGGCTGAGTTTGTGTTGCGCGACGTCTGAGCATTCCAGGCGGTTGCGCTCAGGCAAATGAATGGCTTGCTATGTTGGAGCAGGGCATTAAATAGAATAATATATCTATATTCTACGTGTTCACAGGGTAGAATATCACAAAAATAAACAAACGTAAGCTTTCTACAAAAAAGAGCTGGGGCGCATATAAAAATATGCGCCCCAGCTTCAATAACTAACAAGAGGAGTCTAGCGCGGGCTCAGACGCTCGGCAAGGTACTTCAAACTCAGAGGATAGCGATACTCAATCGCGGAATGCGTACCATCGAAAAGCTCAAAGAAGATGTCTTTCACGCCAATCTTCTCCAACTCACGCTTGAAGGCTTCAGCCCCTAGATCCAGGTAGAACTGATCCCGGTTGCCAGCATCAATGTAAATGGCCTTGAGCGAACGTAACCCCTCGGCATGCGCGGGTACCATACGCACCGGGTCCCAGCGTAGCCAACGCTCCCAGATCTCAGGCCTTAACTCGCCAGTTCTCGTATCGTAGGGAAGTTGAACCGTTCCATCTTCGTCCGTCGAGTAGCACGCAGCCATGCACCAGTCGTTGATTAAGGGCATATCACTCGCCTTACTCATGGCGGGACGACTGCGGAAATCCTCCCAGAACTTCTCAAACGAGCCATTATAGTGATCGCGCAAGGCACGCACAGAGGCAGGGAATTCCAACAGATAGCAGGTCTCGAAGAGCGCGTCACCAGCATGGGTCGCCAGTCCGCCCCAGAGGTCAGGGCGCAGCATAGGCGTAATCATCGCGCCATAGCCCCCACTGGACTTGCCAGCAATGCCCCGGTGCTCGCGCTGCGGCAGAGTACGGTAGTGAGCATCAACCCAGGGTACAATCTCGTCACAGAGATAGGTATGATAGCGCCCGGTTCCAGGCGAGTCTACAAACTGACTCCCGCCATATGTGGTCCAGCAATCAACCCAGACAACAATGCAAGGGGAGCCTCTTTGCGAGCGAAGAGCTCATCGGCAAGTTCGGGAAAATTCTTGCGGAAAGCCGTACGGTTGCGCCACATATCAAGCTGGCCTGTCATACCCTGAATCTGATAGATTGTGGGATAGCGCCGCTCAGGCTCATCATCATAGCCCGGTGGTAGATAGACCCAGAGTGGGCGCGCGGATGGATCACCCAGGGGATTGTTCTTCAGGACGTCGCTCTGAAAGACATGCTCTTCAAAGCGTCCGCTCATCTGTGTAGACCAGGGATGCATAAAATAACCTCTTTCTCCAAGCTGACTCGTCACGAATGAGGTGGCGTATGAACGCCACCTCTCGTTATTATATGCGATCCCAGGAGAAGACAGTTTTAGCTGGCAGGTTGAATGCGTACCACATCACAACCAATATGGCCCTCTTCACAGACCAGGGCTATCCCACCGCCATTCAAGGGAGAATTTTCATCCAGCACATCAAAGATTAGCTCGCTATCGATGAAAGCCTGGATGCGATCACCTACGACTTGCAAGCTGAACTGGTAAGACTTCTCAAGCTCCCACACATGAGCCGCCTCACTGAGCACCTGCTCACCATCCAGCACCTTGAGCAACTGCACCTGCCCGGTATTGGTCAACAGCAACGCATAATAACGACGTAATCCCTGCACACGGGCCGCGATCCCAAAAGCGCGCGCCAGATGGGGTTTAATAGTCGCGCTCACGCGATAGTCTTGCCACTCGCGCCCACCCTGACTTACCATGCCTCTTCCAGCATTCTGGATCAGGCGGAACGACTCAGGCCAGAACCCCTCAAACTGATCCACAGCATTCACCCAGGCACGCAAACGCATTTCGCTATTGCCGCGTGTACCTGTAAGAGTTGTATCAGGCACACCGTCCCAACCGAGAGAATCCAGGTAGAGACGGCCCTCTTGCCCAGGCTCTACGTCAAGTGCGAAGCCAACCTCAACGATAGGTGCGCCCTGTGTATCGGGAATACGCCATGCGCAGGTTTGCTCCTCGCCTGCGCGAAACAGAGAAGCAGGGCCCAGGATAGTATCCAGGTTGTTCTCGTCATTGTATATATGAACAAAGGTCCGCACGCTCACAGATGTCGCATTCTTAGAATCGGCAATCAGGCGCGCGGTCAGCAGTTGACCAGCGTACAGTGTAGGCGAGGCATATAGGCCATAGTCGGGCATCTGACGCGCGGATGGTGGAATAAATGTGGGTGTGCCCACCAGAGTTGGCTGGCTGACTCCACGATACGCAATGGCGAGGCAGCGCTGCCCCTCAATAGTCGGATGCGACTCGTTCTGAAGCACAACACTCCCATCCTGCTCATCAACCTGGAAGCCCTGCACAGAACCTGGGAACGAGAAGTGGAAGCGCGCACCATCCTTTGGTTGAGCAAAAGACTGACCAGCCAACGCATATCCAATGCTAACAACGTGATACGCCTCATTAACGGCATCTGTAATCGCGCGTCCACCATCGGCGGTTGGCATATAGAGCCGATCCGCGATAGGTCCTCTCCAATCGGGCCCACCCTCCAAACCTCGCAAGCCATTCTTGATCCCAAGCAGACAACCGACATTCCCAGAATTACAATCAGTATCCCAACCACAAGTATTGACGATCATCAGTGACTTGTGTACATCATCCTCTCCATAAAGCAGAGCAAGGATAATCAGAGCATGATTGGGGATAACATGGCAGTTACCACCATAGCGCTCATAGCCATAGCGCTCCACGATCCGTTCGCGGGTGACACGCCAATCAGGCTCCTCCCGATGCCAGGCGCGGATATCCTCGATCAACCGCGCCACCAGGGAATCACTCGGAATCACCGAGAGGCCAACGTCAAGTAGCTTCTGCATATCAGATTCTACGAAGGCAGCAGCCTCCATCGCCGCGATTACCTGGGCGGCATAGACGGCCTCTCCATCATGGCTAACACTTCCTGCTCTCCACGCGAGTTCCGCCGCCTGGACTGGATTACTCGGCGAGACCATGCCCCAGCCATCGATAAAGATTTGCGCGCCGATCTGTTCAGCGACAATCTGCCCATTCAGGGCAATGGATCCACTTTGTGGCGCGGGAATGCCTGCCTTCAGGCGCAGATAGGCGGTATGCTCAGTCGAATTGCCCATCCCACCCCACCAGAGGATCGTACGCTGCTCAATGATATAGTTCAGCCATGTCTGCCCAATCTGGGCAGGGGTCAGGTCCAGAGTATTGCCATAATCGGGCAACGCGCGCAAAAAAGTAAAAGTGCCAGTAAGGTCATCATCGGTCACAACCAGCGGCACGCCCAATTTCTCATGCACATAATCGCGGATCTCGCCAAGCTCGCTCATGATGCGCTCATAGGTCCAGCCCTCGAAAGGACGACCAAGGTAGACACCAATCAATTTGCCAAGCACTCCAGCATACACACGCTCAACATAATCTTCAGGAAAGCTGTATGCAGACATGTAAAATATACTCTCTAGTCTCGTAAATACTCTCTGGCTCCAAGTCAGGAGTAGAAAAATCAAGATATAAATAAAAGAAGTTCATCTGCCTGGTACGAATAGCGCCGCGCACCACTCACATGTAAAGGCTATCACCCATTTCCAACTCATACAAACCCATGAATGCACTTCTGCTCCGAGTATATCACCGAAAACGCGTGGCTAGCATACGGATCAGATGACCTCCAGACTTTCTAAATGCCGTGATGACTACCAAGAATAAACCGCTCGCCAGCCTGCTAGCTGACGAGCGGTTTGCCATAAAGGATAGCCTTATAAACCGACGGTACCACCTACCAAAGCGCACCAGGTAGCGGTTCCAACCGCGCCATCGGCATTAAGCTTATAGTGGCTCTGGAAGCGCTTCACGACACCATGCGTTAGAGGCCCAAACGCACCATCGACACTGGTAGCATAGCCCTTCGAATCCAACTGCGTCTGAGCGGCACGTACCGCGCCACCTGTACTTCCATAGACCGTTGCTTTGACAAGGGCCACCCATGTGCGCGGACCAAGTACACCATCGGCACGCAAGCCTTTCGCAGCCTGGAACTGCCTCATGGTCTGGGTAGTATGAGAGCCAAAATGACCATCAGCAGAGAGGCTAGCATACCCATGATCTTGTAGCAAGAACTGCGCCGACTTGACATTCTCACCGCTGGTTCCCTCTTCGAGCGTAGGCCAGGAATAGGAGGGGAGAGACTGACCCAGGCCCGCCGCAACCTGACTACGCAACGCGGGTAAGCGCCCATAGAAAGCTGTACCCGGACATTCGGTGCTATAGAAGTCACGATGTCCATAGATAGAGGTAGCAGTCAGGCCATATTGTCGGCAAATATAGATACACAGACTCACCAGCGAGTTCCAGAGCGCGGTCGGGGGAAGTAATGAAGTGTAGGTTCCCTCATCCTCGATACCAATCGAGGATGAATTGAGCACAGGGCAATGGGTACCATATACAAACCTTGTCCCATCTAATAACGTCTCCAAACTTCGATGGCGCCCCTCCATGATGTAGCCACCACGGCTGACGGTAAAATGTTGACCGGTATCGATCCAGCCATTGTTAAAATGAGCTTGCTGGATGCTGCGCGACAACTGGTAGGCATGAGCCAATGAAGTGTCATATGAGTTAGAGGTCGCGGTATGGTGGACAAGGATCTTGGTAGGCCTGCGGTAAAGTATCTCGACCGCCTCATGAGCTAACTTAGCTCCCCATTTGGCAGTACCCGCGATAGTAGGCGTAAGAGATGGGGCTGCATGGGCAGGTGAGGATGCTAGAATAAGCTCAAGGCCACCCAGGCCCGCAACACCCAACGCGCCAGCCCCAAGCTTGATGACATTGCGGCGATTCAAAATAGACCTGTGTTGGTCGGATTGCTCCTGAGATCTCTGCTGATCACACATAACGAACTCCTTCATTCGCATACTTCAATACACTTAGCAATCCACTCGCTCACATGGAGCCCACCCAGATGCCCCATTCTGAGGGGTATCTAAACACTGTTCTAAATCCGAACACTGTTTAATCTGGGAAGTTACAGCAATGACGAGTGATTGAGACAGCAAGCCAGGCGCAAAGAGCAGAGAATTTTCGCCAGTGGCGTCGCTCTCTTTGGGCCCAGTCAGAAAAGGCTGAGAGAAGAAGAGAATGTAGAGTGTGCGAAAGGAGGAGAACTTCTATCGATGTTCACAAATATAGCATTGGTTACCAGTCAGGGTAGTGATGCCATCTCCGCGTCGTCGCAAAGGACTAATGTCTGCTCCTGCGCACGTGCCTTCCCTCTCAAGCAGCCTGTGGAGTCCCTTCCGACCTCATTTAAGCAGAGCATACATTATCATCTATCTATATAGCAAGCCTATGAACGCAAATGGAGTACTATATGACCATCCCTGGAACATGGCCTTTCAAGCCTACTCTAAGGCAAGTTCAAATAAAGCACGCACAGAGTTCCATCACTACGCAAAGCATTTCAAAGATACCCATAAAATCCTGATAACTGCTACGCAAGTGGCCCCTTTCCAACGATCCATCTATGCCGCTGCATTCTAGTAGCATAGGCTTACAGCTCATTGAAACAGTTTCTCGGAAGTATGATTACCGCTGGTCCTTTATGAAATGCACTTTTTGCAAAAGGCGAGACTTGATATCGCTTAGAGTCCGCATTTCAACATCTATAGAATGAAGCTTATGCGTATAGATTGCAAGCACATTATCTCCACATTCAGGGAATGTGGGATCTACCTCCCCCCATATGTTTAACCCTTTACAGCTCACAATACGTCCGATTTCATCTGTATTGAGTCCCATTTCCAAATACATGCGAATAGCCCTGATCTGCTCAACAATACTCCCATCGTAATCGCGATATCCATTCTCCAAACGGCGTGCTTTAATCAACCCACGCGCCTCATAATAGCGAAGCGAACGTACACTCGTCCCTGTCAGGCGAGCCAACTCACTGATCTGCAATTTGATGTCCTTTCTTGCGCATAACCACCATCACTTGACTGTAACACTAATGTCATAGTTTATATTCACCGATAGAAGGCATAACTTCCCAGAGAGATGACATAGGACCCTTATTGCAAGTCTTCTTGAGTAGATACAAATGAAAGGTTTCTTATAATGAGCAGCTTATCCACGAAAGCATGGGCATTTCTTAAAGAAAAGCATTTCGCAATCCTCAGCACCATCAACAGGGACGGTAGTCCGCAATTAACAACAATGTGGTATATTCTCGACGATGATGGCTCTATCGTCATGAATACTCAGATACATCTTCAAAAAGCAAAGAATATCCACCGTGACTCTCGTATCGCCATCTGCGTTCAGGATGGCCCACGTTATGTGACTATTCGAGGAGCAGTTGCCATTATTGACGATCAGATTCATATTCAGCAAGATCTTAGAAACCTGATAGACCGCTATATCGAGGGCGAGATAAATAAGCAGCAATACTATAAAACCTTTACAGGACAGCAGCGTATCTCACTACGCCTGGCAAGCGAGAAAGTCACTGAATATCTCGCATAATAACGTCAATAAGCGTAAACAGCGATATCTAATAGATATCGCTGTTTACGCTTATTGACAAAGATGAAGGATAGCGTTACACGATAGGCAGCCTGGTACGCGATAGCTTGAAGGTAACTTCGTCCTGCTCGCGAGACCACGCATACCAGAGATAGAGGGAAGCCGCGATGGGCTGGAAGACATCCCAAATGACGTCGGCATCATCTCTGCTAAGCGCAAAGGACTTTAATATCTCAGTGGAGGGAATGTGGGAGAGCGTCGCGCACGACAGCACATCATCACCAGTCATCGCTACGATATGCCCGCCGAGCGCGACGACGTGTAGGGCAAGGTGCTCCATGACAACATGCGCGCCAAACCCTTGCAGATCTTTCCATCTAGGTGCAAGAGTATTGCCTACGGATGCAATGAATGGAAGTGGCGAGCATCCCTGCTCTTTAAAGTAGACAATCGATGCCAGCAAAAAGGCCAGTGCCTGATCTTGAGCCTGGTAACGGATTTGATCAAGCGTAAATGGATGCTCGCTCACTTCACTTCCTCTATCTACTCTATGCTCATCGACGCGCACGCGCTCCCTGTGGTACTGGCTCTCTCACTGGCTCTAGAGCAAACTTATTATTCTTGAAATCAATGACGATCGTATCTCCATCGCGAATGGTGCCATCAAGAATATCACGGGCAACACGGTTCTCAATCTCACGCTGAATGACGCGCTTGAGCGGACGTGCCCCAAAGTCTGGCTCATAGCCCTGCTCAGCCAGTTGTTCGCGCGCGGCATCAGTGAGTTGCAAGGTGATGTGCCGCTCTTCCAGGCGTGGGCGCAGGCGGTCTAGCTGAATATTCACGATGCCCTTCATCTGGTCGCGCGTGATGGGATGGAAGACGATGATCTCATCAATACGATTGATAAACTCCGGTCGCAGCCCCTCTTCCCGCAGGCGTTGGCGCACCTGGCGCTGTACCTCATCTTCATCCATGCCCTCAAGCTCATGAAGCCAGCCTGTGCCCACATTGCTCGTCATAATGATGACGGTATTCTTGAAATCGACCGTGCGCCCCTGCCCATCTGTCAGGCGACCATCGTCGAGTAATTGCAGTAGAACATTGAAGACCTCGGGCGCGGCCTTCTCAATTTCGTCGAAGAGTACGACGCTATAAGGGCGACGGCGTACAGCCTCGGTTAACTGTCCACCTTCTTCATAGCCAACATAGCCTGGAGGAGCACCGATCAGCCGCGAGACGCTATGCTTCTCCATGTACTCTGACATGTCTATACGAATGATGGCATGTTCATCATCGAAGAGGAAATCAGCAAGAGCACGCGCAAGCTCAGTCTTACCGACGCCGGTTGGCCCCAGGAAGAGAAAACTCGCCAGGGGACGATTGGGATCCTGAAGCCCTGCACGCGCGCGACGGACCGCATCAGAAACAGCCTGTAAGGCCTGATCCTGTCCCACGACACGCTTGTGCAGACGCTTCTCCATACCAACAAGCTTCTGAATCTCGGCCTCCATGAGTTTTGAGACAGGAATATGCGTCCAGTTGGAGACAATCTCAGCGATGTCTTCTGCGTCAACTTCTTCTTTGAGCATACGCCCACCCTGGATGCTGGTAAGCTTCGACTCCATCTCGCGAAGCTTCTGCTCCAGCTTCGGAATTCTCCCATGCCTCAGCTCAGCCGCTTTAGCGAAGTCATATTCGCGCTCGGCTCTCTCCAGTTCAACCTGCGCCTGCTCTAACTCCTTCTGCGAGCGACGCATGGTTTCGACCGGCTCGCGCTCACGCTCCAAGGCCTGCTTCATGGTGTTCAATTGCGCTTGCTGGCTAGCAATCTCTTGCTCAACCTTCGCTCGGCGCTCCTGGCTAGCGGCGTCAGTCTCCTTTTTGAGCGCTTCTTGCTCGATCTGGAGCTGCCGAATACGCCGATCCAGGGCATCAACCTCGCTGGGTGTACTATCCAGTTCTACGCGCTTACGACTGGCGGCCTCATCAATCAGGTCAATTGCTTTGTCTGGTAGGAAGCGGTCGGTAATATAACGCTTGGAGAGCACCGCAGCCGCTACCAGGGCGCTATCAGTAATACGCACACCGTGATGAGCCTCGTATCGCTGCTTGAGGCCACGCAAGATGCTAATTGCATCCTCGACAGATGGCTCTTCAACCATGATAGGCTGGAAACGGCGTTCCAGAGCAGCATCCTTCTCGATGTACTTACGATACTCATTGAGTGTCGTAGAACCAATACAGTGCAGTTCGCCACGCGCGAGCATTGGCTTGAGCATATTGGAGGCATCCATCGCACCTTCCGCCGCCCCTGCACCAACGAGCGTATGGAGTTCATCGATAAAGAGAATGATATTGCCCTCTGAACTTGTCACCTCTTTCAGTACAGCCTTCAGGCGCTCCTCAAATTCGCCTCGATACTTCGCGCCAGCCACAAGTGAGCTCAGGTCTAGCGTAACAATCTGTTTGCCAGCCAGGGTCTTTGGCACATCGCCACGCACGATTCGTTGAGCCAAGCCCTCAACAATGGCGGTCTTACCAACGCCCGGCTCTCCGATCAAGACCGGATTGTTCTTTGTCCGGCGACTAAGGACCTGGATAACACGCCTGATCTCTTCGTCGCGACCAATCACAGGGTCGAGCTTACCTTGCTCAGCCAGCAGCGAGAGATTACGACCATACTTCTCTAGCGCCTGATACTTACCTTCGGGATTAGGGTCGGTAACACGTTGCGCGCCACGAATAGAAGTGAGGGCTTGTAGCACATTGTCACGCGTGAGGCCCATAGTCTTCAGCACGCGTGGCACAGCGCCTTCACTCACGTTAAACAGAGCCAACAGCAGATGCTCGACACTCAGATACTCGTCATGGAAGGTATGCATCTCGCTCCAGGCATCTTCCAGCACTTTGCGCAGACGTGGTGAGATACCGGGTTCGCTGCCTCCATACACTCTGGGCATACGCTCAATCGCGTCATTGATGGCATGCCGCGCCGCCACGAGCTGCCCCCCACCCTTCTCAATCACCTGCTGCACAACCCCATCATCCTGCGCAAGCAATGCGGACAGCAAGTGCTCAGGCTCGACCTGTCCATTATTGTGTGACCGGGCGACCTGGGCGGCATTGCTGATTGCTTCACGCGCCTTTTCCGTGAATTGTTCTATATTCATAATGCACGATCTCTCCTATTCACACGTCGGGACTCTCACGTGTTGTTGATATTACAATCAATGTGAGCTAATCACCTGAGAGTAAGCCTCTGGCAGATGCAGAGATGAGAGCCCGGCTCCTCTCCTCGTCCAATTCTTTGTGTACGGATTCCAGGCGTTGCAGGAGGTGCAAAATCACTTCAACACCAGCCAGATTAATGCCCAACTCCTGCTGTAAGCGACGAATACGCCTCAGTTGAAAGACATCTTCTTCACTGTAACTCCGCTCCTGATTTGGCTCTCCACCTTCGATGAGGCCAGAAGCTTGCAAGAGGTGTAATGCTTGAATGCTTAGGCAACACGCATTCGCGGCCTCTGCCTCGCTATACGAGATCGGGGCGCGGTATTGCTGAAACACAATCCGGGTCACGGTTGGCTTCTCCATAGCTAGCTTCCTCCCTTTACGCCTGCGGCCTGATCAACATTACCAATAGAATGGGCAAAGGCCTCAAAGAGACGATGCTGCTCCGGATCAAGATGCTTTGGCAGCTTGAGGTGAGCTTCAGCAAACAAATCGCCTCGTCTCTCAGGATGGCCTAACGTAGGCATACCTTTTCCCTGCAACCTGAAGGCTGTTCCTTCTTCGGTCCCTTCAGGGATACGCAATAAGAGGCGGCGACCATTGGGCAGTGATACCTGCGCTTCGCCTCCAAGCATAGCCGTTGTCAGAGGTACATCCACACGCGTGCGCAGCGTTGTTCCCTCACGCGTAAAGCGTGTATCAGGTGCCATATGTACGCGCAAATAGAGGTCGCCTCTCCCCGCCGAGCTCTGCTGTCCCTGACCCGCGATACGGATACGCGAGCCTTCATCCACACCTGGGGGAATCTTGATCTCCAGGCGACGCATGCCGCCTCCGGGAGTGGATAACTCGACAACACGCGAAACCCCCTGGTATGACTCCGCAACAGTCACATCAATACTGGCTTCAACATCCTGTTTAGGTGGAGAGTAAGCACCGCGATGGGTGCGACCTGCCGTTCGCCCCTGAGTCGCCCCGCCATAGCCCGAACCAAAGTAGGTCTCGAAGAAATCTGAGAAGGGAGATGCCCCACCAAAGAGATCATTAAGATCGGCTTCATTTACTGTGCGGTACTGCGCGCGCCTTCCCCCGCCAGCCTGCTCATACCCAGGCCAGCTTCCATATTGCTGACGATATTGATCCATTTCATCGTAGCGCTTACGCTTTTCTGGATCAGACAGCACTTCATTAGCCTCGTTGATCTCCTTAAACTTCTCCTCGGCTGACTTATCACCCGGATTAACATCTGGATGATACTTACGCGCCAGCTTACGGAAAGCTTTTTGAATATCCTTCTGGCTCGCTTGCTTGTCTACCCCCAGAACTTTGTAGTAATCCTTATAATCAACGGCCATGAGAGCACTCTCCCCGAACCATACTTAGCACTTCACTATTCCTGGCTACCATCTTATGATCCAGGCTCCAGGAAGGTGCCCCAATAAAGTCTGGAACACCTTCCAACTTGAAGCCCAAAGTTTAGCTAGATCTCACGATATTCGCCCTCGACGGTTCCAGGCTCATCTTTAGAACCAGGGGTAGGGCCGGAAGTTGGGCCGCCACTACCTGCGGCTTGAGGCTGGCTGGCAACCTCCTGCTGTAAGCGCTGGACGATACTTTCCAATTCACTAGCGGAACTACGTATCTGTGAGAGATCATTAGCCGCCAGCGCATCGCGGACGGCCTTGATCTTGCTTTCCGCCTCACTCCGTGTCTCAGGAGAGACATTTGTACCCGCGTCCTGCAAGGTGCGTTCTGCCTGGTAAGCAACACTATCGGCGCGGTTGCGTGCCTCAATCTCCTCACGACGCTGATGATCTTCCTGCGCATGGGCATCCGCCTCGCGCACCATTCTATCCACATCATCCTTGGTGAGGCCACTGGACGCCGTAATGGTAATCTTTTGTTCACGCCCAGTCGCCTTATCGCGAGCGGTGACGTTGAGAATACCGTTCGCGTCAATATCGAAAATGACTTCGATCTGTGGCATGCCACGCGGCGCGGGTGCGATACCTTCAAGCCGGAAATGACCCAGGCTCTTATTATCGCGAGCCAGTTCGCGCTCACCCTGCAAGACATGCACATCTACAGCAGACTGGTTATCTTCCGCCGTACTAAAGGTTTCGCTCTTACGCGTTGGAATGGTGGTATTACGCTCGATCAGCTTTGTGGTGACGCCACCCAATGTCTCAATACCCAGCGACAGAGGAGTAACATCCAATAGCAGCACATCCTTTACCTCACCACCCAAAACGCCAGCCTGAATAGCAGCACCAATCGCTACAACCTCGTCGGGGTTGACGCCCTTGTGCGGATCTTTGCCAAAGATCTTCCGCACGAACTCTACCACTGCAGGCATACGCGTCTGCCCGCCAACCAGAACATCTTCGTTTACCTCGCTGGCTTTCACATTGGCATCTTCGAGCGCCTTTATAACAGGGCCACGCGTCCGCTCAATAAGATCGCCAACTAATTGATCTAGTTTAGCTCGCGTCAACGTCATCACAAGGTGCTTCGGCCCGCTGGCATCTGCCGTAATGAAAGGCAGGTTTATTTCAGTCTGCATCGACGTCGACAATTCAATTTTGGCTCGTTCCGCCGCTTCCTTTAAACGTTGCACAGCCATCCGGTCATTACGAAGATCGATACCCTGGTCTTTGCGAAACTCGTCGGCGAGCCAGTCAACAATACGCTGGTCAAAGTCATCGCCTCCCAGGTGAGTATCACCATTAGTAGCTTTGACCTCAATGACACCATCGCCCAATTGTAAGACAGAGATATCGAAAGTGCCACCACCCAGATCATACACGCCTATCATTTCATCGTGCTTCTTTTCCAACCCATATGCCAGCGAGGCGGCGGTTGGCTCATTGATGATACGCAAGACCTCAAGACCAGCGATAGTGCCCGCGTCCTTCGTCGCCTGGCGTTGTGCATCGTTGAAGTAAGCGGGTACGGTAATCACAGCCTGAGTGATTTTTTCTCCTAGCTTGTCTTCCGCGTCAACCCTCATCTTTTGCAGGATCATCGCCGAGATTTCCGGCGGGCTATATTCGCGCCCCGCCATGACAACACGCACATCGCCATTCTCGGCACGTGTGATCTTATATGGCACTGTCTTGATGGTACGCTGAACCTCTGGATCATCGAACTTGCGCCCCATCAGGCGCTTGATTGAGAAAACGGTATTCTCAGGGTTCGTGACAGCCTGGCGCTTCGCCACCTGCCCAACCAGGCGCTCACCACCTTTGGTAATAGCCACAACTGAGGGAGTAGTTCGGGACCCTTCTCTGTTCTCTATGACTGTTGGCTCACCAGCCTCAATAACCGACATCACCGAATTGGTCGTCCCCAGGTCAATGCCAAGAATTTTTGCCATTGGTACCTCGCTTATACCGCGCTACGTTCACAACTTCTCTCGACAAGAAGCTTGAGCAAGCATGCCACTTACCCATGTGAACCATCAAGCGTAACCCATGCTACGAAAAACATGAGCACATCAACGCTCACGACGTTGGCTTAAGTAGAAACTCTATGAAAAGAGCTATGAATGATAGAGCCACGATCCCTCTTTTATTATTCGCTTGACCACAAAACCTGACGCCAGTTTCCGTTCTCATACACATAGTTAATAATGATGAACGCCAATATGGGTCACAAATGGTTATAGTAAGCGCTACTCCATCCATCTTCAGCTTATGATTCAACGACACTGCTATTTGCAGGTTTGGTGCTGGCCTTTTCTGAGAAGGTCTCCTGCTTGCGCGTGTATGTTATGCTGTACAGACTATATGCCTGACACCCAGGTATATTGGAGAACTTCAGATTTTGTGCTCGCTCTCAAGGAACGCGCCAGGGCAAGTCGCAAGCAGATTCAACCTAAGGAAATTTTCAATACACCCGAGAGGGGGTGATAACAACGAAATGGTATCCAACTGATCGCGCTTCATTAGAGCGCGATTCCACGCTCGAATTTTTTATCGCGGGAGGACCGGGAGGTCAGCATCGTAACAAAGTGGAGAGCGGCGTACGTCTGATCCATCGCCCAAGCGGGGTGACGGCAACCGCCACCGAACGGCGCTCACAGTATGCCAATCGCGAAGCAGCGTTTGAGCGTCTCGCTGAACGTCTTCAGAGACTTCAGCGCATCGAGACACCACGAATCGCTACTCGACCAGGAGCAGCAAGTCGCGAACGCCGACTACAAGCCAAGCGCCATACATCTCTGAGCAAGCAAAGAAGAACAACTGCTATTCATCGCGATGAATAGCAGTTGTTCTTCTTTGCTTGACAGGCTGTTCCCCATCTGGTAGTATCCATCACCAGATCCTACTTGCTCAGTCAAAGGAAGATATCATGCTGCACCTCATCGAAACGTCCATACTCGCGACCAAACTCCCCGCATAGGCGATCACGCCGGGCTTATGCGGGAGGCAACAGGCTTATAAATATAACACAAACACCCTTCGCAATCAGATCGGGTTCTTTAGCCTTCCCCTTTCCATCTCCAGGATGTAGATCGCTCGATAGCTCCTATATGTGAGGCTATTTACTGCGATACCCAGTGCATAACGCGCACCATTCTCATCTACTAATTTCTTCGCACAAATAGCCCCTCACATTAACTACAACCCGATATATTCACGTGTTCCGGGGATTTAATACATTCATCACAAACTGCCTTGTACACACCCCAGGAATAGATGCGGAAGGTTTCTATGATAACAAATGGCAAATACCTGGAGAGACGCTGTCTACGCGTGTCTCGGATCGCGATAATTACATTCTTCTTTTTCAACGGGGTACTGACTTCGACCTTCTCAACACGTCTTCCTGCCATCCAAGCGAAACTGGCTTTGCCCTCGGGACAATTAGGGCTAGCCCTGCTAGGATGTACCATCGGTGGACTTGTCGCGATGAATATCGCGGCTCGCATAGCCCAACGCTTGGGTAGCAAGATGATGATGATAGTTGGCTCTCTGTGTATGGGTCTTTCGCTTCTGCTCATCGCATATGCGAATAACCTACCATTCCTGCTCATGGCGCTTATCGGCTTTGGAGCAGGCAGTGGTGCAATGGATATCGCGATGAATCTCCAGGGTACCGATATCGAACAGGCCTATGGACAACCCATGCTCAACTCATTTCATGCTTGCTTTAGCGTGGGAAGCCTGGCAGGCGCGCTTATAGGAAGTGTTCTGGCAACGTTCAATCTCAGCCCCGAACTTCATTTTCTTGCCATCGTTGGGATAGCCAGCATTAGCTTCATTTTGAGCTCGCGCTTCCTGCTGCCACCCAAAGTAGTCCAGAAGACAGTAGGGAGAGATAAAGGGCGTGCACCGCAATTGGGCCTAAGGCTCATGTTCCTGGGATTGATAGGCTTCTGCGTCTTGCTTAGTGTCGGCGCAATGTACGACTGGAGTACAGTTTATCTCTCCGGTACACTGCATATGGATGCGGGACTAGCGGCGGCTGGCTTTACCATATTCTTAACCTGCACAGCCCTGACGCGCGGAATTGGTGATAACCTGACAAAGCGCTTTGGTGCCGCCGTACTCATAGCTTGCTCCTGTGCGCTCTCGGCCATCGGACTCACCGTAGTCCTGTTGTTCACCTGGACGCCAATAGTGCTTTGCGGTCTAGGGCTGATTGGCATTGGTCTTTCGGTTCCCTTTCCTCTCACATTGAGCGCGGCGGGTCGCCTCTCAACGCGCGATTCAGGCTCCGCCCTTGCGACCGTCACTACATGGGGGTATGCTGGAATGATCGCGGGCCCACCTATGCTTGGTTTTATCGCTGACCACATAGGATTGCGCCTTGCCTTAACCGTTGTCATCTTCTTGTGTCTTCTGGCAGCCCTCTGCGCGCCAGCAGCCAGGATTATTTCCGTAAAAGTCGAGGCTCTATCCGCCATTAAAACAGAGGTAGATTGAAACCAAACGATCATTGCCTACATTAGAAAGGATATCCAATGCGCGCCGTTATTATCGACAAGCCTGGAACGGTACATGTAGGAGAGATTGCCGATCCCACGCCAAAACCTGATGAACTAATCATTAAAGTTGGGGCCTGTGGCATCTGTGGCACTGATTTACACATTATGGATGGGGAGTTCCCACCTACCCCCTATCCCATTGTGCCAGGGCATGAGTTTGCGGGAGAGGTGGTCGCTGTAGGCAGCGACATACAGGCAAACAACGGAAAAAAGTTCACCGTTGGCACCAGGGTCGCGGTCGATCCCTCACTCTACTGTGGTCACTGCTCGTTCTGTCGTGCAGGTCACGGAAATCTCTGCCAGGAATGGAATGCCATCGGTGACACTGTCAGCGGTGCCTTCGCAGAATACGTCGCGGTACCAGCCGCCAACGCCTACGAGATTCCCCAACATGTATCGTTTCGCGAGGCAGCCCTGATCGAGCCCGTTTCCTGCGCGGTCCACGGCATTCATCGACTCGAACCCAGGCTGGGAGACAGTATGCTCATCGTAGGAGCTGGAACCATGGGCCTATTGCTCCTACAACTGGCTCTGCGTGGCGGAGCCTCACGCGTTGCCATGTTGGACCTGAACACGGACCGCCTGGCACTTGCTGAGCAGCTTGGGTCCTATCGCACAGCGACAGATGTCGCCGATCTCCTTGCTATCGAGCCACTGGGCTTTGACTGTGTCATTGACGCGACCGGAGTTCCCAAGGCAATCGAGGCAGCCTTCAGAGCTGTGAAGCGTGGCGGAAAGTTTATGGTCTTTGGGGTCGCGCCTAGCGAGGCCAGAATCGCGCTCTCGCCTTTTAGCATCTATAATGATGAAATTACTATCGTTGGCTCAATGGCTATCCTACACTCTTATCAGCAGGCTGTTGACCTTGTAAGTGGTGGCGCGATTAACACCAAAGCCATGCTTACCGAGGCATTTCCGCTTGAGAAGTTTTCCCACGCGCTTGAATTAGTTCGACAGGGAAAAGGGCTCAAGACACAGATTCTACCTAACGGCTAGGCACTCATTGTTGCCAACTGAAATTTATAAGGCATAGCCAATACAAGACCCCCAACACTGCGACAGCGACGTTGGAGGTCTTGCATTGGCTATGCCTAAGTCTATTCCTCCTCCTCATCCTGAGCCGTAAGCCACCATTGTAAACGAGCCTTTAGCCGCTGCACATCAGTTGGAGTCAGGCCCGCACGCTGAGTACGCTGAGCAAAAAGCTGATCGTATGCGCCTGTCGGGTCCTGGTGGGCTTTCACAACCTGCCAAAAGGCATCGAGAAGCACCTCTTCATTCTGAGCCAGGGTCGCGTAATACCCCGAGTCACCACCGAGATTGACCGCGAAGCGCCGACACGCGGCAAGTATCCGCAGGCAGCGTGTTTCGTCTTCACGCAATGCTACGAGTTCATCATTCTGGGAAGTCTCTTCATGTTCTACCATGTCTCATCCTCTTGCCATTGACATCTTATGAGAAAGCCAACGTGCTGCCGTGCCCCTGCATGGGAATCGTGGCTAGTGCTAACTCCTTGCATGAACATCTAAGCGCGCAGCGCTAGCTGCCGCTAAGGCGGCGCCGCGCCCTCGAATGAGGATTGATGTTCGTAACAACAAGAGCGCGCTCAGGTTATCGTATAAGGAGTAAGCACAAAGATTTGCAACCATTGTAACGCATCCTTCAACAAAACCACATGTCTGGATGGTTACTGTCTTCATAAAGCGATCAGCGTTACTGAGAGCTGCCTTTCTTCGTTCCCACCTCTAGGAGGAGGACGAAAACATGACAAAACCTCGATTACAACACGTATCGATACTTGTGCCACCTGGGAGTCAAGAGGCCGTGCGAGCATTTTACGGGCAACTCCTTGGGCTTGAGGAAAAGCAGCCACCATTGACCCTTGACCACTTACAGCTCGTCTGGTATATCGTTGGCGATGGCGAAATGGAATTACACTTGCTTCCCGCCACTGATCGACCAAGTGAAAATGGGCAGCACTTTTGTCTGGTCGTCGACGACTTAGATAAATATCGACATACATTGATAGAAGCAGGGGTCACAATTATAGAGGCCGAACCCATTCCAGGACGTCCCCGCTTCTTCTGTCGCGATCCCTTTGGCAACCTGATAGAGCTGACAACATTGCTCGGCGACTATCGAACGTACCAGTCCTAAACATATAAAGAAAAGCCTTAAAATCCCTAAGCTCAAGTCCTGCACGCAGGACTTGAACAAAAGCGATATGGAGGCATTCCGAATAGCATCGGAATGCCTCCATATCGCTTCTTTCTAGGATACCCAAACACCAGAGCGCGAGAAAATCTAGCGCTGCAAAGCGACGACAGGGATTTTGCGGGTTGTTTTCGTTTGATATCCGGCGAAAACCGGGTTTTGGGTCGTTATCATTGACCAGAGGCGCTCCCGCTCCTCGCCAGTAATAACGGTGGCCGTCAGATTATAAGACTCAACTCCCAACTCGATAGAAACCTGAGGATGAGTCAGGATATTATGATACCAGGCAGGATGTTTGGGCGCGCCAGCGAAGGAGGCAACGATGAGAAAACGATCTCCATCTATGAAATAGGCCAGCGGCGTCGTATGCGATTTACCACTCTTGGCTCCAGTTGTGGTAAGCAGAAGTAATGGTACACCCTCAAATGGGCCTCCCACCTTCCCGCCATTCGCATGAAACTCCTCAATGATCTGTTTATTCCAATCACTCATAATGATTCGAATCCTTTCCATATGCAAGTACACTTGAGCGTACTTTACTCTACTATAACCAGAAAAAGGGTCAGATCCATTCCCTACAGGCTCTATTTGCGCCGACTTCCACAAAAACTGGCTCCTTGTTTTTATGAAATAATGTTACACCAGAGAACTTGAAAAGGATTCACACGCATGAGCATAATGATGCCATAGAGGCAGCCGAGCATACAGATACGACCAACGAAGCTCCGCGATAAGCATCACTTCACGGTTATCATACCGTCAAATCGATCTTACAGATAGGGAGACAGCATGTACCTGACACGACATCAAACCGAACAGGGTATTCGCTGGGCCAGGGATGGACATTTCCTGCCCCAAGACATAACCCTGAGCTCCTTACTCAGCATGTCACAAGCCACTATGCTTGATACATTGCGCGCCCTTCCAGAACCAATCGCCGCTTCAGGAGAGCTCCAGGCTCCCATCGAAGCAGCACAGGAAGTATGGGCTAGTGGAGTCACCTACCTGCGAAGCCGCGAGGCACGCAAAAACGAATCGGATGTAGGGGATGTCTACGAGATGGTTTACGACGCTTCACGACCCGAGCTGTTCTTTAAGGCTGCTGGATGGCGTGTCAAAGGGCATGAGCAGCCATTACGCATCCGCAGAGACAGCCATTGGGATGTGCCAGAACCCGAGTTGGTGCTGGTCATCAATAGCCAGATGGACATTGTGGGCTATTGCGCGGGTAATGATATGTCATCAAGGAGTATCGAAGGAGAGAATCCGCTCTATCTGCCTCAGGCAAAGGTCTATGATGGTTCGTGCGCGCTGGGGCCTGGTATCATCCTGACAGAACGAGACGAGATGCGCGCGCTCACTATAGGGCTCAGCATTTATCGGGATGAAGCGCTTGCTTTTCAAGAAGAGATTAGCATAGCACAGATGAAACGCTCTTTCGAAGAACTAGTAGCATGTCTGGGTCAGGAGTTGAGCTTTCCATATGGAGTTTTCTTAATGACCGGGACGGGCATTGTTCCCCCCGATCATTTTACGCTACAGGCGGGCGACAGAGTAGAGATACACGTTGGGGCACTACATCTTCACAATCAGGTGACAAAATAAGTGGCGCGTCCTGAAGATTCCTTCACATGCTACGAAAGAGGTCCGCTCCGGCTCATACTCAGCGGACCTCCTTCTCCCCGGCATTCACACCACTCTTCATAGAAGCGAAGCAACACCATTTGCCAATACTGACAAATTTCGCCTTGCAGGGCTTTCTTGTCTCTGCTATGCTTAGCAATGTTGGGTGATCGGGTACGGTTGGGTGATCGAATCATAAACACACAGCAGCAAAGGATCTATGCCAAAACCATCACGGTGTGCTCTCACTTGGTCAGAAGAAAAGCAGCACTACGAACTTACTATAGACGGACAATTCCAACGATCTTTTCACCAAGCAGATGAGTCAGCGTGGCTTGCCTGGGTTCAAGAGCACACCACGTTCGCATTTGAAGGTCGAAATGGTCATCTCAGCATCATCAAAGAAGTTCGGCCTCGAGGAGGTGGATATTGGTATGCCTATAGTAGGCAGGCAAGACGCACTCGCAAGCGCTATTTAGGAAAAACCGCCACGCTATCATACTTAGAGCAGGTAGCCTCAGACCTTGTAGGCAGCAATACAGCGATTGCAAAGCCAATCATACAGATCAATAGAGGATCATCAAGAGCATCGACTAATCCTTTAAACCAGGATCACATCTCGCTTCTCACGACAAAGCTCATTCCACCTCAACTTCCCGCCTTGTTAGTAGAACGAGAACGCCTACTCAAAGACCTGGATGCGATATTTTCTCATCGCCTGGTGCTCATCTCCGCTACTGCTGGCAGTGGGAAGACGACTCTGCTCTCTACCTGGGCTACGCATAGACGGACATTGACACAAGCTGTCGCTTGGCTATCACTAGAAGAACAAGATAATGACCCCATACTTTTCTGGAGCTATGTTGTTGCCGCGCTACGTATTAACAAGCCAGCGATAGGGGGTGTAGCCCTGAGCATGCTACAAGCACCACAGCCACCGCTTTTGTCGACAATTATAACCACCCTCATTAATGATCTGACAGCTTGTCAGGAAGAGTTTGTGCTGGTATTAGATGATTATCATGTCATCAGCGATCCAGCCATCATCGACTCCTTCCAATTCTTGCTTGCACACCTTCCTCCCAGGATGCATCTAATACTGGCTGGACGCAGAGATCCGCCAATGGCTCTGCCACGTTTGCGCGCCCGAGCACAGGTCATTGAACTAAGAGATCAAGATTTACGCTTTACGCGAGTGGAAACAGAACAATTTTTCAGTCAGGCGATGAAATATCCTCTGAGCGCAGCAGAGGCTGATATGCTTGAACAACGAGTTGAAGGCTGGATTGCAGGGCTACAACTCGCAGTTCTTGCAATGCGCGGACGTGTGGATCGCTCCACATTTGTGCAACAATTGAACGGCGGTCAGCATTTCTTCTTAGACTATATGAATGAGGAAATACTGGAGAACCAGCCTCAGGAGGTGCAGAGCTTTCTTCTGCACACATCAATCTTAACCCGCCTGAACCCTTCACTCTGTCAGGCTGTAACAAAAGAAATCAGCACCCAGGCCAGCCACCAAATGCTACTTGCCCTGGAGAAAGCCAATCTCTTTCTTGTTCCACTCGACGAAGAGCGACGCTGGTTTCGTTATCATAGCCTCTTTCGCGATGTGCTCCAGGCTCGCCTTCAAGCACTCTCTCCAGAACAAATTCCCATTTTACACCACCGGGCAGCGCGCTGGTACGCCCAACAAGGAAACATACGTGAAGCAATTACTCACGCGCTCACAGGCCATAATTACGTCTTCGCGGCTGATCTTATGGAGCAGTCAGCTACACATATGAGCTTAAATGGGGAAATCTTCCAGTTATATGCCTGGATCGAATGCTTGCCAGACGCCATACTACAGGTTCATACACACCTAGCCCTGACAACAGTCCTGCAAATCTTGTTCCAAACCTTTTATGCGCCAGAAAAGCAGTGGAACCAGGAAGTCACGAGAAGCGAACAGCTCTTTGTACGCATAGAAGCGATTGCGCAAGGACTGCACCCCACCACCCTCCCAGAAACAGAAAAGCGTAAACTCCACAATCGTTTGAATCTGTTACGCATGTGGATAGCAAGCAGGGACGCGCTTCTCCAAGAAAATGTGGCTCAGATGCACCTTCTAGGCACCCAACTCCAGGAGCTCTCCAGTGAAGAAAATGCGAAATGGAAAATGCTCTCAACCTACCACCTCATAACGGGTAAGGCAAATGTGCTCGTACTACTCCCAGTACTGACCGAGTTGAAGAAGCAAGCTGAAAGAGAGCAACATCTATATGAAGCGGTCTGGATGATGGAACGGCTCGGTATAGTTTACCGTGATATTGGACAGCTAAACCAGGCATATCAGATCTTGAGAGAAGCATTACGACGATTGCAACAGATGGGGAAGGCTCGTTCTTTATTCGGATACATTCACCTGCACCTGGCGGATTTCCATTGGACCAGAAATCAACTCACAGAGGCGAGGACCCATCTCGATGCAGCTCTGCACTTTGCACAGACCTGGCAACATCTTGATATACAGATCACAGGCTACTATCAAGCCCTACGCATATTCCTTGCCAGAGGAGAGTGGGAAGAGGCTAAACAGGCATTGACGCAGGCAAAAAAACTGAGCCAGCAGAGTCAGTGGAAGCATCATCACCGTCTGGTAATGGCTGGACAAGCCCAAATCTGGTTAGCACAGGGAAATCTCGCCGCCGCTTCAGCCTGGGCCAGCCACAATGAAGTTCATCCACAAATACCCGGGCTCGGCGATGATGAAGAAGAATATGCAGAGGCAATGGCTCTGGTTCGCGTCTTTCTGGCGCTACAAAGAAATACTGATGCTCTACAGCTTCTAGCCCATCTGTTTACGCGTGCGGAAGAGAACGAGAGTACATGGCATATCATTCCTGTACTGGCACACCAGGCAGCAGCACTCTATGCACTCGGCGAAGTGGTTCAGGCCAAACAGATAGCAAAACGATTGCTCCAAATGGCCGATCCAACAAACTATCTACGCATATATCTGGACGCTGGAGCACCTCTACAACAGGTTTTTCAGGACCTCCTGGATGTCGAGGTCACCCAAATCGCGCACATTGATTCCCCATCCGCCAACGCCTCAATCAGAACTCTAGTAGCCACCTTCGAGCAGCAAAAGCACCAGCAGCATATCAAACAATTTCCATCTGTTCAGTACCAGGAGACTCCACGATCCCCCATCTCACCACTTAGCGCACGGGAGTTAGAAGTCTTACATCTATTGGCTCAAGGTATGACAAATCAAGAAATTGCTAACCAACTGATCATATCGCTGGCAACCGCCAAAAAGCATGTGGCAAACATTCTGTATAAGCTAGCGGTCGAGAATAGAGGACAAGCTACTGCTCGTGCTCGAGAGTACGAACTGCTCTAATATGCCTCTTCCAAATCCTTCTCTTCACACAAAAGTATCCTCTACAAGTATCCTTTCGGCTACTTCTCGCCAACGCCCAAAGTACGTATACTTCTGGCAAGCGATATATGCCATATATCGCTTACAAATAGCACCTGATCTCAATTTCAATAATCCGATTTTCATACTGATTCCCCCATGTAAAATCAAGAAAGAGGTGGCTAGCATGGCTATGCAATTTGGAATTTTGCTTCCCCAGGGTTGGACAATGGATCTTAGGAGCATTCCAGATCCTTTGGAGGCTTACGAGGCAATGACCCGCGTTGCGCAGACAGCTGATGAGATAGGCATTGCGGCAGCATATCTGGTGGATCATTTTCATACGATTCCACAACCTTCGCAAGAGGTAACATTTGAGTGTTGGACAACGGCGGCGGCGCTGGCACGTGATACGAAGCGCATTCGCATCGGTCAAATGGTCACATGCAATGGGTATCGTAATCCAGCCCTGCTGGCGAAGATGGCAAGCACATTAGATGTACTATCACATGGGCGGCTAAATTTCGGTATCGGTTCTGGCTGGTATGAACACGAATATCGCGCCTACGGCTATGAATATCCTGATGCGCCTGAGAGACTACGCTATTTACGTGAGGCTGTACAGATCATTCTCGCCATGTGGACTCAGGAAGAGGCACATTTTGAGGGCAAATATTATCAGGTACGTGGGGCCATCAATCAACCCAAAGGCATACAAAAACCCCACATTCCACTCCTCATCGGGGGTGATGGAGAGAAAGTTACCCTGAAGATGGTGGCACAGTACGCCGATGCCTGCAATGTTGGTAATGATCTTGCTACCATCGGGCACAAATTCAATGTCCTGAAGAAACATTGTGCCACTGTTGGGCGCGATTATGAGAGTATTCGTCGTACCACAACCGTCTTCTGCTCAATCGGCGAGACCGATGAAGAGGCACAGGAGAGAATTCCCTCCTTCGTGCGAGCCAACTTTGGAGATCGCATCGACGGCGCGCTGGTTGGGAGTCCCTCGACCATTCGCCAGCGCTTGAAGGAATATGAAGACGCAGGAGTGCAAGAATTGATCATACGGTTCTTTGATATGCCCCAGTTGGAGGGATTACGCCTGTTTGCTCAGGAATTTGTGAACAGCAGTACCCAAACATTTAAATCTTGAATAGCCACAAAGGCACTACCACTCAATTACTAGCGTGCCAGTAATTGAGTGGTAGTGCCTTTGAAAGTCGCCTACAACCCCGTGTGTTCAACCTCCCTAAAGGCTCTACAAAAGCGCTTGAGCCATAGATAAGCTCAGGCCTTTATGCCTCAAACTGCTTAATTCTTATACTCACCTCAATAGGCAACAGAACATAGTACATCTTCTCTCAAACAGTCCACTTTACAGCCGCTTACAACGAATAATCTCCATCAAGTCGAAAAAAGCTTTTGTCTTCTCCTGTTAGGATGGAAGAAGAACAACCATGCAGGGAAGGAGAACAGCCCCCAGGATTTATGAGCAATGGGAGAACTGACATTCTCTTTCATGCATGGTAGACAGCATAAAGAGGAAGAGGTCCCATTGTATGACAATCAAGACACTAACCTATCAACTCAAAGGAACGATATTTGCGGCACAGTCCTGCTCATGTTCCTGTGATCCATGTACCTGCGGTGACCGCTGTACCTGTGAGGGCGCAGAGGCATATCTTGGCCCAAGATGGCGCTTTGTAGGAGATCAGATTGAGACTGGCATGATTGCTGACGTGGATGTATCACAACGTCTCCTTATCAGTCTTGCCCAAACTCGCAATGAGCAGGACACAAAATGGCAGGAGGTTATTCTTATTGATGAGGCTGCGACCCCAGATCAGATACACGTTCTGCTTGGTCTCTTCGAGCAGCGCCAGGGAAGCGCAGCCGCTCATCCCGAATGCGTGCCAGCGGCACAGCGAGCCGTATATTTGGTGCCGATGTCCATCTACAAAGTCCAAGGACGTGATACGCTCTCCGTCACCTTTGCCAGAGAGCGAAGCCGCCTGGTACGCGGGGATGCACGTGCTATAGCGTTGCCAGAATGGACCTATAATGGACATATCTCGGCTCAACAAAACTTAGAGCAGTGGGGCTGAACAAGTAATTAAAAAGCAAACACACAAACGCTGCCTGCCACCCAATGCCAAACTCGCGGCATTGAGTGGCAGGCACCTACCCTCTAATGTTGATTTCAGAGAGGATATGAATCGACACCCTCTGCTTATAGCTTCTCAGTCCAGTCTGAAGCCTGAATCACCTCAGCCTGCCGAGGGAAGACCTTAGAGAGTAAAACGCGATGAACCTCTTCATCGTTGTCAAAACAACAATCAGACAGAACTGTCAACTGAAAATCCTTGTCCGCAGCCTCTCGCAATGTTGATAGGACAACCCCACTGGTTGCGATACCAGTGAGAACGAGATGTGTAATCCCCTGCGCTCTTAGCACCACATCCAAATCACTCCCGCAAAACGCGCTCACCCGCCGTTTGGTGATCACAACATCTGTTGGCTGGGGCGCAATATCTGGATAGATCTCCATATTTGTCATGCCTGACATCTGCCGCTGCTTAAGTGCCCCGAACCCTTTATTGTTCGCACTCACCTCTGGATAGCCTGGACGAAAGCCTACACCCACATAGATCACAGGGATCAATGCGGCTCGCGCGGCAGAAATAGCATCATGCATGGGTGTCAAAAAATCTTTAGCATGAGCATAGCGAGAGAGAATCTCAACCTGCATATCCATCACTAAAAGAGCAGTATGCGTATGGGGCTGTGTATCTGGCATGGATTGTTCCTTTCTGTAACCCAGGTGATAAGCGTTGTCATCATGCTTGAATTTCGCTGATATGGCGCAAGATGGGAAGAGCCTCGCGCAACTTCTCTAAATCTTCCTCATTGATGTGAGAAAGCAAGCATTGTTTGGGCGCTTTATATCTCTCCTATATGGAGGAAGAAGCATTCTATCACTAGGCAAAGTAACTTGAGATAAGTTCATTGGTGATTCCGAAGGCTGCCTTGCTACCGGAAGCGGAAGCCAGAAGCACCTGGGCTTGCATGAGGATTGTGACGGTATCACCAGCAGCGTACACACCTTTGATATTGGTGCGCCCCTGCTCATCAACAGCGATGCCTCCCATAGCATTCGTGGCACAGCCAAGATCCTGACCAAGAGTGGTCGCGTGCCGCCATTGTACTCCTACGATACCACCAGTTCGCTCAATTCCAGGATGGTTCACAAACTCAATGCGTTCGAGTTGTCCAGATTGCCCAACCAGTGCCGCGATTTTCTCCTCAACAACCTGTATGCCATATTTTTCAAAGAAAAGCTTCTGCTCCTCTTTTAAAATATGATGACCATTCGTGCAAACGACGATATCTTGGCTCCAATTGTAGAGAAGTTGAGGGACATGGGAGGCTCCCATCTCCTGTTCGGTGATAATCACTAATGGCTGATCTCGTAGTTCCCACCCATCACAATAGGGGCAGTTAAACAGGCTCTTGCCATAATAGTCGTAGATGCCATCAATCGCCGGAAGGGTCTCCTGTATGCCCGTTGTCAGCAGGAGCGTTCGCGATTCAAATATCTCGCCACTGTCAGTAACGACCTCAAACGTTGTTTCTAGCTTGCGAGCGCTCTCGATGCGCGCAGCATGGAACGCCACCGAAGGGTAAGCTGCAATATCCTGACGACCAAGAGCCCTGAACTCCGCTGGTTGCACACCATCGCGTGTAAGAAAGCCGTGCGAGTGTTGGGTTACGGCGTTGCGTGGCTTGTCGTCGTCAAACACCACAACGTGACGCCTGGCTCGACCAAGCACCAACGCCGCACTCAAACCAGCCGGACCGCCACCTATAATCGCGCAATCAAAGATCATTGCTTCTCTCCTTTGTTATTAAAGACATTATAGACACTCTTTATCTTCAATGGGGAAAAAAATTAGCTGAAAGTGGTCGCCAATTTTGCGAACCGATGCTGGTCAAGTTTGTCGACCAGATCAATCAGCTTTTTCTCTTGCAGATATGATTCCATATTGTGCTCGGCCTCAGCCATTGTGCCCTGAATTAGACAGCCATCATTGACATGCTCCAGATCACAATGAAAGAGCGACGCAGTTCCCTCAATAGCGTGAATGACACTTAAAAATGAAAGCTCCTCCCTGCGCCCCAGTAACCTATATCCTCCACTCACTCCTGGGGTCGACGCGACGATGCCAGCCTTCACCAGTTTGGTTAGAATCTTTGAGAGATACGTTGGGGACACGCTCAGCATTTCCGCCAAGGGCTGCATACCAATTGTCTTGCCGGCAGGTGCCGCCACGAAAAACAGCATGGCATGAAGGGCATAATTCGTCGCTTTTGAATATTTCATTCTTCAACCCTCATAATTATCGACTTCACAGATCTATAATAGCGAGAAAAAATCTATTTGTCAAGCCGGGCACTCCTTATTAGTTCGGAGTGCCCGGCTTCTCTAAAGGAGCAGCCCGGCGAATGGCTTTCGCCATCCCAGGCCCCGCGATTTTATGAGCGTTACTGCTCTAAAGTAAGTTTTACGGGGATATTGCCACGCGTGGCATTGGAATACGGGCAGACCTGATGAGCAAGCTCAAGGATTTTCTCGCCAGTTGCTGAATCGATCCCTGGCAGGGAGACACGCAACTCTACCTCAAGCCCAAATCCTCCTTGTCCGTTGGGTCCAATGCCTACCCGCGAAGTGATGGTAGACTGGCTTGCGTCAACATTTTCACGTTGTGCCACTCTCATCAACGCCGACTGAAAACAAGCAGCATACCCAACAGCAAAGAGTTGTTCGGGATTGGTACCCTCGCCGGACCCTCCCATTTCCTTTGGAGGATTCAGCTTGACGACTAGGTTTCCATCAGAGGAACGGGCCTCGCCCTCGCGTCCTCCTTGCACTGTTGCTTCGGCTGTATAGAGAATTTTCATCTGTTGCTCCGTTTTTTTGTGTAAAGTGTGTAATGCACTTATCGAACAAGATACCGATGAGATGATGCTTTCTATCCAATGTGAATCGTTTTCTCATATCCTGGAAAGGAAGCTTCTCTCCCTCTAGGGGTAACATTTGCGTCTAACCAGTTATTCCAAAAACGAGCCCCCAGGTAGCAATAAGGAAGACCCTCAGCCCTATGACACCTTGATGCCGCAGAATGCCAACCGGATCAAAGCATTATTGACTGGACACACTACGATATAGTGAATATGCATCAACTCGCGAACTCTTAGATGATTTAATTTCTACTATAAACGGCACGTTTCAAAGATGACGCTCTATACAAAAAAATGAGACATATGATGACAACGTTACATGCCGCACTTGTAACTCCACTCACAGGTCCACTGAGCTTGTATGGAAAAACCTGCGCTTCGGCACTCAACATATGGGCTAAAAAAGCTGCCATACTCCCCACGAACTTCTCAAGTGTCGCACTTGATGTATATGACTGCAGCACAAATTTTCAGAAAGGGCTACAAGCAGCACTGACAAGCCAGCCAGATGTTTTATTTGGTCCGTACGGGAGCGGGCCAATGCTCAAGGTCGCATATTCCTGCACACGACTCATCTGGAATCATAGTGGGGCCTCTTCGCGCCTGGCAAGACCCTCATTTCCACATGTTATCAATATTCTTTCGCCAGCTTCAACCTATTTTGCCAGTATTCTTCAGGCTATTACGTCTTTTGACCCGACCGCTAGAAGGGCCGTACTCCTTCACAGCACAACAGGATTCGGACAAGACGTAGCCAGGGGAACACAACAAGAGGCGGCTCTGCTTGGGTTGAATCTAACTACTGCGTACTTTTCACCCTCTCACGCTCTGGCAAGCATTGCGAACATTCCATCTGCTGATATATTGCTCGTCGTGGGTAATTTTGCCGATGAACGCGCGGTTGCGCCTCTGCTGCGAAGCTCTAGGCGATGGCGATATATTGCGTTGGTGGGAGCAGGCGTGGATGAAGTGCTAGAACCCCTCGGCGAGTTGCGAGAAGGGCTCATTGGACCCGCACAATGGGTCGCTCGTACCGCACTCTCTCCTGATGAGGGACCCGATGCTCAATGGTTCGCAAGTCAATATGCTCAAACAGAAGGAAGCGAGCCACCCTATGCCGCTGCTCAGGCATTCGCTTCTGGTATAGTCTACGCTCGTTGTCTCCGTGAGACCACGACTACTCGGGATGAAGATCTCCTGAGTACAGCCCAAAAGCTACAGTGCCGCACCCTCTTTGGAGAGTTTCAGCTTGATCCTATTTCTGGTTTACAGGTTGGACACCAGATGGCAGTTGTCCAGTGGCAACAAGGGCAGCGCCGTGTAATATGGCCTCCTGAGCAAGCAGAGCGGCCTCTAATGCCCTCCAATCCCCGCCAATAGACCTTCTATCCTGGATTTATGTATATTCCTCATCTTCTAACTATTATTTTGCTAATTCTTTGTCAACTATATAGATGAAATTCTTTTATATTTCCACTTTTTAAACATATTCATCAATCATATATACGCACATTATTTAAATCCTTTCTCCACCACTTACGCCTGTGAGATTGGTAGAGATTTTGACGTAGTTTCTACATGGTGGATGGAGTCTGTCCTGTTTCGAATGGTTTTCCTATCTATTTACCTCTTACCTCTTCAATAAATCTGGAAAACCATCGGGGCGACGGTGCGGCTACCACACTCTTTACCGTCCTAGTGTTCGAAGCTCTTTTAGGCGTCTTTTACATTCTCTTATTTAGCGGTGCATCTTCCAAATGAGAAGACAGTAGAAGCAGAACAACTCTACTCTCACGTCCAGATGCGCTGTGTAGTGCAAGGAGAAAAGGCTTGAAACCTGGCAAACGGTCAGCTGTGATGCTACTTAGCTTCTTGTGCTTGCTAGCAATGGTGCTAGCGGCATGCGGAGGTGATACACCTTCGACCAGTAAGGTGTCGGACGATAAGCAGATACTCCGCTATCCCGTCGTGGGCGATCCCGATGTCAACACCGTTGATCCCGCCCTGGTACAGGATACGGACTCGAACTTCCCGATCCAGAATATCTTCACGGGATTGGTAACACTTGACGCAGGCCTACAGGTGAAACCTCAGCTCGCAGAGAGTTATCAGCAGTCCGATGGTGGTCTGACCTGGACCTTCAAACTAAAGAAGAATCTGACCTTCAGCAATGGCGATAAACTCACCTCTGAAGATGTCGTCTACAGTATCAACCGGGCCATTGATCCTGCGACAAAATCGAGTGTCGCTGGTTATCTCCAGCTCGTAAAGGGCTTTAAAGACTTCAACAGCGGCAAGGTCAAGACACTCATTGGCACCAGCCTGCTTGCTCCCGATCCAGAGACGGTAGTGATTAAGATCGGCCAGCCAGCCGCGTACTTCCTGCAAACGCTCTCGTATCCCACCTCCTATGTCGTCAATAAGAAACTCGTCGAGAAGTACAATACAAACTGGACAGATCATCTGGATGAGGGCGCGGGTTCCGGACCCTGGAAGGTCACGAAATATACTCATAACAAGGGTATAGATCTCGTGCGCAACGACTCTTACTACGGCTCCAAGCCTCAGATGAGCAAGCTTTCTATCATCTTCTACAAGGACCAGGACGCGATGTACCGGGCATTCCAGGCCCAGCAGCTTGACTTCACGCCCGTTCCATCGACGAATCTGGATCAGGAACGCGGCTCACAGGGATTCAAGGAAACACCAATCCTGACGATTCGCTATATCGCGATGAATTACCTGGTGAAACCCTTCGATAACATCAAGATCCGTCAGGCGTTCGCCCTTGCCATCAACAAAGATTTGATCGTACAGAGTGCGATGAAGGGAGCCTTCACCCCTTCCAACCACGTCATTCCTCAAGGTATGCCGGGTTACAATGATAAGCTCACTGGGCCACTTGGTACCGATACCAAGGGCGACTCCGCCAAGGCCAAACAGCTCTTACAGGACGGAATGAAAGAGGCGGGATACGCCAATGTCGGTGCCCTGCCCCCCATCACTCTAACCTTCTATCCACGCAACCAGAACTTTAAGGATGCCCTTACCGCGATCTCACAGATGTGGCAGAACACGCTTGGGGTCAAGGTCAATATTAATATCGTCACCCGGCCAAAACTGCTGGATCTGACGACCGCGACCAAGAATAACGGCTCACTTATGATGTGGCAGGCTGGTTGGAATGCCGACTATCCCGATCCTCAGGACTGGCTAACCCTCTTCTTCGATAAAGGCCAGGACTACAACCAGTCCAACTACGGTCAGAATAGCTCGACAGCCTCCAGCGCCCAGTTAGAAGTCCAGAAGACCTTGGAAGCTGCCGACCAGGAACAGGACAAAACCAAGCGCATGCAGCTCTACAACGACGCAGAGCAGAAAGCTATCAATGACGTCGCCTGGCTCCCCCTCTGGCAGGAAAAGGTTCAATATCTGGTTAGACCCGGTGTGGCGAATCTTTCCCTCAACTCACAGCAGTTGATCCCGCCTGACGACTGGAGCAAGATCTATATCACGCAGTAACGCGTTCTTCTTATCCGGTCCTCGTACCATTCTGGATTGTCCATGAATGGTACGAGGAACCAGATCAGGCACCTAATACTGCGTACGAGCCCCCCATTGCAGCGCCCGTACACATCTCGGGGGCGCACTGCCCACACGGCAAATCCTCGCGATGGGACAATGTTGACACTCTCAATCGACGCGCCCGAGATTTCTGGTACGAGGTATGCAACAATGTTTCGCTTTCTCTTGAAACGGCTGCTAGGTCTCCTCTTCGTTGTGATTGGCGTCACGTTTATTACCTTCCTCATGGGACACTTCGCGCCCGGAGATCCCATTCGCGTCCTGCTTGGCGATCACCCCAACGCGGCGCTGGAGGCTCAGCTTAAACATCAATATGGCCTGGATCTACCCTGGTATCAACAATATATCAGCTATATGAGCCATCTCGTTCGACTCGATTTTGGCCTCTCCTTTCGTACAATCAACCGGCCTGTATGGGATATTCTGAAGGATGGCGTCCCCGTCTCGTTGGAATTGGCGCTATGGGGCCTTTTTCTGCAATTAGTTATTGGTATCCCCCTGGGTATCGCCTCCGCGTTACGAGCCAACACATGGGTAGATACCTTCAATATGGGGCTGGCTCTGGTCCTCTACGCCATTCCCGTCTTTATTTTTGGGGTTCTCTTCCAATTGCTAATTATCTGGATGGATAAAACGCTGGGGATGCGCTGGCCAGTAACACAGTGGGGCACGCCCTGGCAATATAGCTGGCAGGATGTTCAGTACAAACTCGCTCCCATCCTTGTCTATACAGCGGCAGGCATGGCCTACTATGCGCGCCTGGCTCGCACCAGCATGCTAGAGGTATTGCGGCAAGACTATATCAAGACCGCGCGAGCCAAAGGTATGATCGAGCAAGTCGTGGTTTATCGCCACGCCTTTCGAAATGCCCTGATCCCTCTGGTGACCGTCATTGGTGTCTCGGTTGGCTTCCTGGTCACAGGGGCCTTTTTCACGGAGAAGATTTTCAACTTACCAGGTGTAGCGAACCTGACATTGGAGGCCATCGACTCGCTGGACTATCCTGTTCTTCAGGCCACCACCGTTATGTTAGCGTGTAGTGTCGTCTTAGGCAATCTGGTCTCCGACCTGCTCTATACGCTGGTTGATCCGCGCATTAAGGCTGAATAGAAAGGGGGGGCGCTCATGGATACTCAGGATAATCCTGGCACTCAAGAAGAGAAGACAACACAGCATCAAGCAGAGGCAACACAGGCTGAAGAGACACGCGCAGATGTGCTCACTTCTGATGAACAGACAGTTGACGAGGGGCCAACCCAGGAGACAGAAGCCGAGGCACCCGCGCATCTGCCACCTATCGAACTGCCAGAGAGTGGAGAAATCGTCGCGACGGATGGGGCATCTCTCCCTACGCCAATGCCCAAACCACCAACACCTCTGCAAGACTCCCTTCGACGCTTACGCCGCGATAAAAGAGCAATGATCAGCCTGGGCATAATTCTCTTTTTTGTGCTCATCGCCATCATCGGGCCATCTATCTACCAGCATATCGGAGGTGAGTATAATAGCCCCATCAATGGTAAAGTTTCGCCCGATGTCTACCATAGCTTCTCACACCAGGAACTCAATCGTCTGGATGAAGGGCCATCTTCTCAATACTGGCTGGGGACTGATCGCATTGGTCAGGATCTCCTGGCGCGCCTTATGCAAGGCTTGCTGATCTCGATTCTAGTCGCAGTCCTGGTAGAGGTTGTTAACATCATTCTCGGTATCCTGATTGGCGTCATTGCGGGCTACTACGGAGGATGGGTCGACACCCTACTGGCCCGGTTCGCGGACCTCATGTTCGCCTTTCCCGGTCTGCTCTTTGTCATCCTGCTCACTGGCATATTTGGCGCGCAGGCCAACGTTACGCTCTCTCATATCCCTATCCTGGGACCCAATGGGAACGCGCGTCTGATTCTGGTCGCGATGGCTCTGGCGCTCACATCCTGGCCTCTCATGGCGCGCTATGTGCGCGGGCAAACGCTACAAATTAAGCAGCAGCAATTCGTTGAGGCCGCCCGCACCACTGGCTCCAGCGATCTGAGCATCATCCTGCGCCACATCATCCCCAACCTGTTCAGCGTCGTAATTATTGCCTCTACTCTCAACCTCTCCAACACCATTATCAGTGAGGCAGGTATCAGCCTGCTCGGTCTGGGAGTACAACCTCCGGGATCAAGCATTGGTCTGATGATCTCGGATGGTGCCACACTCCTGAGCACCCACCCCTGGGAGGCCCTCCTTCCCTCTGGAGTTCTCGCGGCTATTGTGCTCGCATTCTCTTTCCTTGGAGATGGTCTCCGCGACGCCTTCGATCCCCGCTCAAAGGATTAAAGAGAGCGGTCAGCAGCCACGCAGAGAAGACCTTTTCACTGAAGTCCAATAAAGAAGCGGTCGTTATCGTTGTAGATAACGGTCGCTTCTTTATTGGATAACGTCCAATTCGCGGACTCTGTAAGATAAGAGAAGAACTTGAAGGAGGCATCTCCACATACTTTGAGAGAAATAAAAGCTGCACCCCTTTGCCAGACCTTGACAAATCGACACTAGCAGCGGTATATTACCCATACCCCCTCGGTAGGGGTATGAGGATACGGTACAGCGGCAAAGGACTGTAATATGACGATAGAGACAAATTCCTCTCTACAGAGAGGTTCAGATATGATACAAGAGCCACAGAACGCGATGTTTGCGATAGAAGGGATGACTTGCGCCTCTTGCGCTATGCGCATTGAGAAGGGACTCAATAAAGTTCCAGGCGTCACTGATGTGTCAGTCAATCTAGCAACTGAGCGGGCAAATGTCAGCTATAATCCAACGGAGACCCAGGTAGAAAAGCTGGTCGCGAAGGTTGATGCCATCGGCTACAAGGCGATCCCGCTTGCACCTCCTGAGCCCCAGGAACAGGCACCCACCTCCGGCGAGGTAGAGGTGCTCCTGGACCTGGAAGGGATGACTTGTGCTTCCTGCGCTATGCGCATCGAGAAGGGGCTCAAGAAAGTTCCAGGCGTGCTAGAAGCCTCGGTCAACCTGGCGACTGAGCAAGCAACGGTCAGCTATGATCCAACTCAGACAGACATAGCGAAGATGACCGCAAAGGTTGATGCTATCGGCTATAAGGCAACCCCTCAAACACGGGCAATATCCGAGCAAACTTCGACGACAAGCTCTAATCTCGCTGAGACAGCGTCACCCTCCCCGGCGGATGCCCAACGCCAGCGTCGGCAGGCAGAATTAGCGCGCAAGCGAACTCTACTCATCCTGAGTATTATCCTCTCAGTACCAGTAGTAATACTCAATATGTTCTTCATGAACCGCTTTCCAGGAGAGAATCTCTTGTTGCTGATCCTGACCACACCGATCTGGGCCGTGGTTGGCTGGGAGTTCCATCGGACCGCGCTCAAAACAGCACGGCATTTTGGGGCGAACATGGACACCTTGATCTCGCTGGGATCAACCGCTGCCTACCTCATGAGTGTGGTCGCGACCTTTTTCCCCCAGACAGTTGGTGCCATCACCTTCTATGACACAGCAGCCTTGATTATCACGCTCATCTTCTTGGGCAAGTACCTGGAAACTCGCGCTAAGGGGCAAACCAATGAGGCTATTCAGAAATTGATGGGCCTCCAGGCACGCACAGCCCATGTAGTGCGCGCCGGACAAGAGCTAGAACTACCCATTGAACAGGTTCATGTTGGTGATGAACTGATCGTGCGACCCGGCGAAAAGATTCCCGTTGATGGTATCGTCCTTACTGGTCGCTCTTCGGTGGATGAGGCAATGATTACTGGTGAAAGCCTCCCCGTAGAAAAGAGCGAAAGCGATACCTTGATTGGCGCAACTATCAACCAGCGTGGACTCCTACATATGCGGGCGACCAAAGTAGGAGCCGATACTGTCCTGGCAAGCATCATTCGTCTTGTAGAGCAGGCGCAGGGATCGAAAGCGCCCATTCAGCGCCTGGCGGATACCATCTCAGGCATTTTTGTACCAGTGGTCTTAGTAATTGGAGCCCTGACCTTTATTGGCTGGTCAATCGCTGGCAATCTGAGCATCACGCCGACTCAGCCAGACATGGGACAGGCTATGACAGCGAGCAATCCATGGGTCATAGCTCTTGTCGCGGCAATCACGGTTCTTGTCGTGGCCTGCCCTTGCGCGCTGGGTCTGGCGACACCTACCGCTATTATGGTAGGGACAGGCAAGGGCGCGGAGCAGGGCATTTTGATCAAGGGAGGCGAGAGTCTGGAGCGCATTCAAGCCGTGCGCGCCGTACTGCTCGATAAAACTGGAACTATTACTAAAGGGAAACCTGAATTGACGGATGTTTTCGCATTACCAGGAACTGATGCAGATACAATGTTACGAATGGTAGCGAGGGCCGAGCAAGGGTCTGAGCATCCTCTCGCGACCGCCATTATTGAGGGTGCGAAGGTCAGAGGTTTGACCTGGAAAGGGTCACCTGAAGCCTTCACAGCGCTAGCAGGGCGTGGGTTGGAGGCAACGGTGGAAGGGCATCAAGTTCTGGTTGGAACGCGTGGCCTCATGCAAATGCACCACCTGGATAGCGCTCCACTACATGATCGCCTGGAACAATTAGAGGAGCAAGGCAAAACCGCAATGCTCATTGCTCTAGATCAGCAAGTCGTTGGGCTGGTCGCGGTCGCGGATACCATTAAGGTCGGCTCACGCGAAGCCATCGCAAGCTTACAAGCGCAGGGCTTACAGGTGTGGATGATTACGGGAGACAATCAGCGTACCGCGCAGGCCATTGCCTCCCAGGTTGGCATACCATCAACACATATTCTGGCGGAAGTGCTTCCAGAAGATAAAGCCAATCAGGTCAAACGCCTTCAAGCTCAAGGGCTGGTCGTAGCATTCGCGGGTGATGGCATCAACGACGCCCCTGCCCTGGTACAGGCGGATGCGGGTATCGCGATGGGAACAGGCACGGATATCGCGATGGAAGCCTCTGATATTACCCTGGTCAAGGGCAATTTGAGAAGTGTGGCAACTGCTCTGGCGCTCTCACGGGCGACGCTACGCACCATCAAGCAGAATCTCTTCTGGGCTTTTGCTTACAATATCATTCTGATACCCGCTGCCATTCTCTCCCCTTGATCCCTTTCCTGCAAGAGAACGCACCAATCTTTGCAGCAGCGGCGATGGCCCTCTCTTCGGTAACTGTAGTCAGTAATTCATTGCGTCTACGACGCTTTGGCAAGTAATGTTTCCGGTATGAGCTCACAGTTACTGTAGGACAGTAACTGTGAGCTCATACCGGAAAGACTGGGATCGGTCTTCCCTCTTCCTCCCGGCTAGATATGAATGATCATTTCGTTATGACTTCATTCGCCCTACTTGATAACAGGCAAGGATGTTCCCGGAGCCCTGCCAGGTGCGTGTGGCAAGGAGTTTGAGAGGTACTGGCGGACGACCTGTGAACAATGGTGTCCCTTCACCCGCGATCACTGGAAAGATCGTGAGGTGCAATTCATCGACGAGATCATGCAGAAGTAGGTCGTTCCAGAGCATACGGCTCACAAACGAGAAGATGTCTCTGCCGGGCTGCTGTTTGAGGGCAGCAATCGCTTCGTACACCTCCGCCCCTCTGACGATACGCGTTGTCTCTTCCCAGGGAGCTAAGTCCTCATGGGTGATGGTATCCGAAACCACGATTTTCTTGACAGACTTCATCAACTCAGCAAATTCTCTTCTGATCGCAGTTGCATTCGGGTCCTGCGGAACCCCTGCCCAATACGTCTTGTTGCCCAAAAATGACGTGCGCCCACTCAGGAGCAAGGTATCAGCGGCCCGCAACCGTTCAGTATTATATTCATCGAAATGCTGATCCCCTGAATAGTCTTCATGGAAATAGTCGAAGAAGGTATCAAGATTCCTCTCTTTCCCTTCATAATAGCCATCCAATGACACCAGGTTACTGACAATGAGTTTACGCATGCGACACTCCTTCCATATGCTCATCAAACGCCTTTCTCCATCATGCTAGGATATGGAAGGAGTGTCGCATGCTTCATTGAGAAAAACTTCTTCAATCTTGCTTTTTCCCACAATCGGGCATATTATTGCCCAATTGAAGCCATCTCGGTCATGTCTGTTCTGGCATACAGACTGCAATGAATGCCAGAGTAAATGATGTCACATAGACTTATCTGTCATTATTTTAAGATGCTGGAATATTCCATCCTGAAAACTCACTCACTTTTTCTGGGACGACAAGCACCTTTGCGGTCCTCTCCCATAGTCGCTTGAACTTCGGCATCGGGGCGAGGTAGTACGAGCATGAGTATCGTGCGTATGGATATCCTTATCCTGATGCCCCTGAGCGGCTACGCATGCTCCGAGAAGCCCTCCAGGTGATTCTCTCGATGTGGACTTTAGCCTCCTCTACGAGACATTTATGGCTGTCTCGTAGAGGAGGCTAAACTTACTTGGCAATCATTTCTTCTTTCTAACATACAGCAACGATTTTGCCAACTTTTGCGCTCCCACAACCATTGAAGATGAAACAGGGAAAAAGAGACATGCTTCTGCTTGACAGTGAATCGCTCAGAGGGACACGATAGTATCTGGTTGATATCAGGTATTTCTCTCGAAAAATTATATTCAGTCACACCTCCTTCCTGTTCATAGCCAAAAGAGATGGAGAGATGAACATGAGAAACTACCAGTTACTCCCTGGCAAGCCCGGCGAGCAACGTCTAGCAACTGAAGCTACCCGCCTCACTTTACTCAATGATCCAATGCTGAATCGCGGTACAGCTTTCACTCTTGAGGAGCGCAAGACCTTTCATCTCGTTGGGCTCCTTCCATCCGCTGTAACGTCTATAGATGAGCAAGTCAAACATTGCTATGCTCAATACGAGCAGCAACCTGATGACGAGAGCAAAAACCGCTTTCTAACTGCTTTACAAGACCGCAATGAAATCCTGTTTTACCGCCTCCTCTCCGAGCATCTCTTTGAAATGTTACCAATTGTCTATGATCCCACAATCGCCAAAGCCATCGAGCATTACAGCCACGAATATCGCCGACCACGGGGTGTCTACCTCTCCATCGATCACCCAAATGCAATTGAAGAGGCACTACGCAATTTTGGGGCGGGACCCGAAGAGATAGACTTGATTGTAGCCACGGATGCGGAAGAAATACTCGGCATCGGCGACTGGGGCGTAGGCGGAATGGATATCTCTGTCGGAAAGCTTGCGGTCTATACGGCGGCAGCCGGAATTGATCCGGCTCGCGTTATTCCTGTCATGCTCGATGTAGGAACCAATCGTGAAAGCCTGCTCAATGACCCGTTCTATCTCGGCAATCGGCATGCCAGGGTGCGTGGAGCACGCTATGACGCCTTTATCGCTGCCTATGTCAAGGCAGCAACAAAACTGTTCCCCAATGCCTTGCTACACTGGGAAGACTTTGGACCTGGCAATGCACGGCGCATTTTAGAGAAGTACCGCGCTCAGATCTGCACCTTTAACGACGATGTGCAAGGTACGGGAGCGATCACACTGGCAGGGATCTTCTCAGCTATGAAGGTGTCTGGGCAAGCCTTACGTGACCAGCGAGTCGTCATTTTTGGCTCAGGCACGGCTGGAATCGGCAATGCTGATCAGATTCGCGCGGCCATGATGCAGGAAGGGTTATCACGGGACGAAGCCACACGATGCTTCTGGTGTGTCGATATTCAGGGTCTGCTCACCGACAACATGGGCAGTGAACTGCGTGATTTCCAGGTGCCTTACGCGCGCCCCGCCAGCGAAGTCGCCAAGTGGAAGCACGATATGCCCAATGGGGGTATCAGCCTGGCTGAAGTTGTACGACAGGTGCATCCAACTATTATGATTGGAACATCAACGGCTCCGGGCACCTTCACCGAAGCCATCGTCAAAGATATGGCCTCCCACGTCGAGCGCCCTATCATCTTCCCAATCTCCAATCCAACAACCCTCATGGAGGCAACGCCGCCCAACTTGATAAACTGGACAGATGGACGTGCCCTCATCGCGACTGGTGTGCCCTGGCGTCCAATCACGTATAAGGGCATTACCTACTCGACTGGACAGGCGAACAATGCCCTGCTCTATCCCGGATTGGGATTGGGAGCGATTGTCGCCCGAGCGCGCCAGGTGAGCGACGGCATGCTCATGGCTGCCGCTCGCGCGGTCGCGGGCCTCGTGGATATTCATCAACCAGGGGCCTCGCTCTTACCACATGTCGAGAATCTACGCGAAGTCTCAGCCACTGTCGCGGTAGAGGTCGCCAAAACCGCCGCCGCTGAAGGGCTGGCACGCGCGAAACTTCCCAATGTAATTCAGCAAGTGCAGAACATGATGTGGCAACCAGTCTATCCGCAGGTTGTAGTCAAGCAGGAGGTGCGGGTATGACATCACCTCGCAAGCAAGACACCAGGAAGAAGAGTCAGGCCGTCATCACTCAGGAACATCCCATTGGCACAGGAGCCACAGGCACACGCCAGGAATCCGACTCCATGGGCACAATTGAGGTACCAGCGGAACACTATTGGGGAGCGCAGACTCAGCGCTCCCTAATACATTTTTCCATTGGGGACGATCATATGCCCAAGGCCGTCTACCATGCCTATGGATATGTAAAGAAGGCTGCGGCCATCGTCAACGCCGAGGCGGGCAAACTGGCACGGGACAAAGCGGATGTTATCAGTAGGGTGGCCGATGAAGTCATTGCAGGCAAGCTGGACAGCGAATTTCCACTTTATGTCTGGCAAACTGGCTCAGGCACCCAATCAAACATGAACGTAAACGAGGTCATCTCTAACCGGGCCATTCAACTGCTTGGAGGAACGTTGGGAAGCAAATCCCCCATCCATCCCAATGATGATGTCAACATGTCTCAGTCCTCCAATGATACCTTTCCCACGGCAATGCATATCGCCACAGTGCTAGAGATTACCAATCATCTCATACCACAGGTGGAGAAGCTCATTGAAACCATGTGGAAGAAGGCAGTAGCCTGGGTGGATGTCGTCAAAATCGGGCGTACTCACCTGCAAGATGCGACCCCCCTCACCGTTGGGCAAGAATGGTCAGGATATGTGACCCAACTTAAGGATGCAGTAGCACTGGTAAAACAATCCTTACACGGATTGTATCAACTTGCGGCTGGTGGAACAGCCGTGGGAACGGGCCTCAATACATTACCAGACTTTGGGCCTGAAATCGCGGCAGAGATAGCGCGTCTGACGAAACACCCATTTGTCAGTTCCCCCAACAAGTTCGCGGCTCAAGGGTCTCTCGATGCCATGGTCAACGCGAGTGCGGCTCTGCGAGCGCTGGCAGTCACTTTGATGAAGATCGCCAATGACATTCGGTGGCTAGGGAGCGGACCACGGGCAGGAATCCATGAACTCAATCTGCCCGCCAACGAGCCTGGCTCCTCGATTATGCCAGGCAAGGTCAATCCCACCCAGGAAGAGGCGATGGTTATGGTGTGTATCCAGGTCATCGGCAACGATACGACCGTCGCCTTTGCAGGATCACAGGGCAACTTCGAACTCAATGCCATGCGCCCGATTATCATCGAGAATGTACTACACTCGGCGCGTATCCTGGGGGATGCTTGTGACAAGTTGCGCGAATACGGAATTGAAGGTATAACATTAGATCGCGAGCGAATCAGCCAGTACGTCAACGAATCACTGATGCTTGTGACTGCTCTCAGCCCGGTCATTGGGTATGACAAGGCTTCGGCTATCGCACACAAAGCACTTGATGAGAAGAAAACCTTACGTGAGGCAGCCCTTGAGAGTGGTTCCATTAATGCCGAGGAATTTGATCGAATCATAGTACCAGCCAGGATGGTTGGAAATCCTCACAAGGATCTTGGTTTGAAATGAGGTGTTAATGGAGGCCAAAATTAGTACCTAGCCCACCAACTAGCTTCTTCTTGTATCTTTCTACCTTACTCGTTCGTATCTGCTCCAGAGACTCTTTTCGAAAGCAGGTGCTCACCTATGGTAGATCATCATAATCAGAATCCAGAGCGCTCCATATTGCATCTTCCTTTGCCTGATGGACGCACTCTTTCCCTGACGGCTGAGCAGGCTCTGGCCTTCCTTTCCTGGTTTCAACACTATTCAGAGACGCTTCCCCAGGCCCTCGACGCATGGCTCAACGATCCTTCCAACACCCTCGATGTCGATATTTCTGATGAGGTGGAAGCCTCCATCCCTGATACACCCATATTTGAAGACGAAGACGAAGAGGAGATTTTACAACCTTATGTTCTTGCCCAACGCATCGGCGATGCCTTCTTCATCGTTGATTCTGGTCTCGCTATCCCTCCCAATAATCTTGAGGAAGAGCTCGATAATTAACGCAAGCCCTTCCTCTTCATAAGCCAACATGATCACAAAAGCGTTGCTATTGGTTTCGGGTTATATAGCTCGCACTTGCCCCGACTCTTCTCCTAATAATCAGCCTTGACAGGTAGGAATTTTCCGACGTATAATAGGACTAGGCTTATGCGTAGGAAAATTCCGACGTATCAGGGAAGATAAAAGAAGGGCTTACCAAATGCTTGATATGATTGACCCCGTCTTTGCGGCCCTGGGCAACCCGACGCGGCGCGAACTATTGCGTTTGCTTCGAGACGAGGGAGAGAAACCTGTTCAATACCTGGCAGATCATTTCGTTATGCAGCGCCCCACTATTTCGGAACACCTGAAGGTGCTACTTGATGCAGGTCTGGTCAGCGAACAGAGGCAGGGGCGGCACCGCTACTATCGCCTGCAAGCAGCGCCATTACAAGCAATTCATCACTGGTTGGCGCCCTACGAACGATTCTGGCAGGAGCGCATGACAAATCTGGAAGCAGTACTTGCTGAGGAGCATGAGAAAACACTATGACTAATTCTTCTACCATTGCTATTGACCAGTTCTTTCCATACCCACCGACGCACGTCTGGCGAGCATTAACTGATTCTGCTCTTCTAGCTCGCTGGCTAATGCCCAATGATTTCCAACTGAAGGTTGGCCATCGTTTTACCTTCAAAGGCACACCTATACCCAAAGTGAATTTTAGCGGCATCATCCAATGTGAAGTTCTCTCCTTTGAGGTCGAGCGAAATCTCAGCTACAGTTGGATCGATCACTCTGGGAAAAACGATCTACGCTCAATCGTTACCTGGCGTCTAGAGCCGCAAGAGCAGGGCACACACCTGTTCCTGGAACATAGCGGGTTCGATCTCGCGCACCCACTGCTACAACTCTCTTACCAGATCATGAGCGGAGGCTGGGGACGCCTTATACGCCAACTGGGGGAAACCCTCGCCGACGATCATGCTGTTTACACCTCGACAAGCAAATAGGAGCGATCTCTTGCGGAGGGCTATACCAAGCCCCTCCACAAGAGATCATTAAGATTGCCAGCAAAAATATGTGGTATCCTGCTACTTAAGAATCATTCGTTGATCCCCAACTCTTTATGATCCAGTTTTTTTACCATACGGATGTGCGGACGTTGGTAGAGAACTGCTTGCTGGGTGACTATATAGCCCAAACGCGTATAGAGGTCCAACGCCGCTGTATTCTCTTGCGCGACATGCAGCGCAATTTTGGAGTAGTGGTGTTGGAGAGCTTGCCGTTCGGCACTATGCAGCAAACACGCTCCAATTCCCTGGCGACCCCAATTCTGGAAGACAGCAAGAGCATCTATATACCATTCATCATCCAGTGCCTCCCGTTCGAGCCAATTTCCAATAGCGGTATTGAGGTCGACCTCAGTTCGACCTCCAAAACTCAGGATCACTCCAACCACTTCTGAGTTCTGTTCCGCCACCTGAATATGTTGATAGCTAAAACGATTGGTGTTCTGGCGGAAAAAATCCTGTAAACGTGTTATAAAGCCGCTCTCTTGTATGTCTTGCGGTGGATAGGTGACATGGGTATGAGTATAAGCTGAGTGCAGCAGAAGCGCCGCTCTCTCAGCATCACCGGGCTGTGCCGGTCGGATCTGGATCAAATTTTGCATTGTTGCTCAAGGAGATGATTACCATCGATGGATATGATGGAGGACAATTGCAGCCTGATTAGTATACCATACAAACCAGGCTGGCACAGGTAGCAGGAATAGGCTTCTCATTAGTCTGAGTACGATTAGAGTTGTACTTGCTCCAACTCCCTCCTCCGGTTTCTTCAACCCTATCCCGCCCCTACTCATATCACTCTGCCAGAAAGTTGCCCACAATGCGGTTAAATTCCTCCGGGTCCTCCCGCTGCGGCCAATGTTTACACTCCTGCATGATAGAGAGCTGTGAATGAGGAATAAGCTCATGAGCTCGCTCGGCGTAAATAAGAGGAACAGCTTGATCTTGCGCGCCATGAATCAGCAGTGTTGGCGCCAGAATTTCGTGCAATCTGGCGGTAAAGTTGCTGCGCAGACCAGACCAGCGGACCTCGCTTCTCTGCATGGAGATAAAAGCTCTGCCAGCTTTCGGTTCCTGTGCCGCCTGATAGACCTGCTCAACCAATTCATCAGAGAGATGATCTGGATTATAAATAAGGCCAGCCAGCAGCGTCCACCGCACCAGGGATCGGCTTCTACCCACCAGCCAGTAGCTGAATGCGTCAAGGAATGGGAGATGCACATAGCAATAGGAAAGGTTATGTGCTGCTAGTTTATCTTGTATCCCATAAGGGTCAACAAGCACCAACTTATCTATCCGCTGAGGCTCATCAAGCGTCAAGCCGAGCGCGATGGCGCCTCCCTGCGAAAGACCAACCAGGCTAACCTTATCCAGGCCCAACATATCTAGCGCCTTCTTCAGTACCGCCACAAAGAATTCAATCGTATATGTGAGATCGGGCCTGGAACTCTGCCCATAACCAGGAAGATCAAATGCGAAGACACAGTGATGAGCCGAGAGCGGCCCCATGACTTCGCCCCAGGAAAGGGCTGCCGAGTCCAGCCCTGCTCCATGCAATAGGACCACCGGGGAACCGTTCTCTCCAGCCGTAAGGCAATGAAGATGCATACCATCAATTTCGAGCCAGATTGCCTGCGAAGCTGTATTTTGCATCGAGAAATGCTCCTCTATATGAAAGCACTCATTAATTGTTCGAGAAACATTTGTAAAGCCACCTTTCCCTGTGCCGAATCCCCCGGCTCAGACGGTGCCAGAGAACGCGCGACCATCTCCGCCAGGGTATCCATAACCTCTTCCAGAGGGGGCGTTTCTTCAGGCGGCAGCAATTCTCCAATCGAGAAAAGCCCTACCGAGAGGAGCACAAGCACGTGATTAAGGACCGCGTCGGGAACGTCAGCGCGAATGATACCTGCTGCTTGCAAGCGCTGGACGAGGAGGCGATTGAACTGATAGGGGAGGACATGGCGGGCCGGGTCACGCCGCCGCACATACTCTCCCAGGACATGGCTTTCTTTTGTATAGAGAGCACTCATCAGGGGATGTGCTGCTAGCGCCCGGAAGCCATGCTGGTAAATACCAAACAAGGTACCTCCCTGCGAATCATCCTGGACACGTCGTAGCCAGTCATTAGCAACATCGAGGGTTTCACGCGTGAGCAAGGCTTGCAACAACGTTTCCTTGCTCTGCCAATAGAGATAAACGGTGCTTTTGGAGACATTCGCTGCGGTAGCGATGTCTCCCATTGTGGTTTTATCGTAGCCATAGTGCAGGATCAGGCGCGTCGCTGTGGCAAGAATACGTTCGGCACGCATATCAAGGTCCTTTGGGCCTGATAGCTTTAGCTGTCCATCCATGTCTAACTCCAGTACCAGAAACGCTATATTGGTACTAGAGTACTCTACACCTCCATATTTAGCAAGAGCCTATAGACCAGAAGTGGGATTGAAGAGGCGTGTATATGTTGAGGTGAGCAGGTCAACTGGGAGTGTTGTGAATGAGCTTCAACGCCTTGATGGGAGCTCAGTCTCAAAATATATCGCGAACCCCCATCAAGGCATTGTCTCTTGGCCTAACGCTCTGCTTCATCCAGGCGCGCAGGCGAAGTGACGCCTCGCAGGCGATTCCAGAGCACGTAACCGGTGTGATCTTTGGGGACATAATCATGTCCATCCTCCACCACCATGTTAGCCATCGCGGTAAACTCTCCCTTCTCACGGTGCATTAAGTCAATGTACTTAGCACCCTGCTCCAGGCGTTCACCCACTGGAATGATCACAAGGTCACGCATTTCAGCCGTACTAAAATCCGGCAAGACTTGATAAAGCTCCTTTATGTCACTGGCACGCAGGCCAATGTCCTTCGGCTCAGACATCGGACCATGATTCGCGCCCTTGAAATTGTCTGGTCTCAGATCCTCATCAAAGTCATCATGCGGTAAGGGCCTGGACTCTGGCTGCCGTCTATCAGCTTGTTCATGCAACCTGGCATGCTTGCGGCGGCTATGGGCGTTGGAGGCGCTACCACTACGATGCGCGCCATCCTGCATACGGGCCAATGAATCTTGTTTCTTGGTCGCGACCTCCGGGTGCAGGACATGTTCAGGGCGAACTTTAGTTATGGGAGGTGGTTTGGCGGGGTTTTCATGGCGTAGGGCTTCTTCTTTGTACGCTTTTTTCGTCTTAGGGGTTCCAGTCGTAATAACTGTCGTCTTTTTCGGATTGTTGTGCCCCTGGAGGCACATCGCTGGATGTTGTTGATGTCTTTTTGGCATGGTGTATCACTCCAATTTCTGTGAAAGATTACATCTCACTACCTCTCTACAAATCTATTTCTACGAACGTAGACGTAACACGTTTCCACCTCACAGGATGGTTTCTCATAGTTATCTATGCATTCGCCTGAGCGCGGATGCTCAGACGTCGCACAACACAAGCTCAGCTTGAAGTGGAACCATGTGGCGGCGAAGCTAGCCGCCGCTCAAGAGACGTTGGTGAATGCTTTTTAGAGTAAGCCAGAAGCTAAACAGTTTAAATTGTGTATAGAACAAGGAAAGCGCTCGCCAGCGAACGCTTTCCTTGTTCTATACACCTTTCTGGTCGTGAGGACCAGAGCGCTACTTTTACAGCACTTCGATACCATTCACCTGAGCATTGTCCACAATGGTGACGAATTGGATCGTTATCTTGCCCGCGCTGTCGGCGGTCGCGGTAAACTGCTTCACTACGGCCTTGTTAACCCCGCCAGCCGAGGCAACGATATCAAAGTTTGCCAGCACCTGCTGCCCATTCAGGCTGACATTAAAGATACGTTGTCCCGTCTGGGTCCAGTATGTCTCCGCGAAGTGCAGACGCACAGTGTAAGATTTTCCAGGTGTCAGGTTCGGAATTGTGTAGGTAAAATTGCCATAACGGTTGGTTTGATAGACCGCCTGGGGCGCGGGATTAGTAACGCCACTGGTGCTGACTGTATTGCCAGAGGTCACCGCTGTTCCGCCACTAAAGTCGGTATCCGCGATAAAGGGAGAGACGGCATTCCCGCCTGAGTTTATCTGCACGCCACTGCCTCCTGTTGGTGGGTTTGGCGTTGGTGTTGGAGGAGTGGGAGTCGGCGTTGGCTGTGTGCCGCCCGCACCCACAACCTCAATGCCGCTGACTTCAGCGTTATCCTTGACGGTTGTAAACTGAAGAGTAATCGTCCCATTCCCATCGGCTGTAGCGTTAAACTGCTTCACCACGGCCTTATTGGCCCCACCTGCCGCAGCCACAATGTCGAAGTTGGCAAGGGTTTGTTGCCCATTGGCGCTGACATTGAAGACGCGCTGGCCCGCTTGAGTCCAGTAGGTTTCAGCGAAGTGCAGGCGCACGGGATAGGAGATGTTGGGCGTCAGATGCGAGAAGGTATAGGTGAAGCTACCATAGCGGTTGGACTGATAGACGTACTGGGGTGCGGGATTGCTCACCCCACTCGTATTGATCGCCGTATTTGTGCTGGTCGTCGCGCCGCCGCTAAAGTTTTGATCGGCGGCAAATGGATAGGCTTCTCCACCACCAGCATTAATTTGCAGGCCCGTTGGAGGTGGCAGCGTTCGGGGTTGTATCACAGTCCCATTGACCGCGATACTCCCAGCAGGAACGGAGAACGACGTGCCATCAGAGAAGGTGACCGTAATCGCCGCGCTTCCGGCATTATAGGCGACATGGTTGACTGTGCTACCCTGCTTGAAGACCGCGTACAAAGGAGTATTGGCGGTAACCGCCGCGTTCACCTGCCCCAGTGTTTGTAGGTCATAGAGCATGGAGTAGGTAAAGGCCTTGCTCTCAGATGCGCCCGGCGTATAGTTGGGCTGAGCGTTAAAGAGCGAGATGGCTCCTGGCGCGTCAATGAGCGCCTGATACTCCCAGAAAGTATCCTGCCACTCGCTCCAGGTATTACTACCATGCTCGTTCGTGAGGGCCTGTAAGAACTCCTGCTCATAGCTGGTGTTGTTCGCCAGATACAGTGAGGCAGGTGTAATAGGGAGCAGGTTGATACCGCGAATGTCCTGTGGATCGGCGGAGAAGTAGGTTCCGTTCCAGATCTGGCCTCCCCATACCTGCGCGGTATAGTTATACCCATAGCCAGTGGCGAAGTTATCGTGATTGACGTTAAACCAGTACTGATCGACAGCCTGTGTCTCCGTAGTATAGAGGTAGATTCCCAGATCGCGCAACTGCGTATTGCCCGTAGCAGTCCCCCACTGAATCAAGCCAGCCCAGGCGTTAATGGCTTCGGAGGAGGACTCCTGGTTATTGCCCCATGATGCCAGTTCGCTCCCCGAGGCCCATGAATGCCCCTCATAGGGCGAAAAATTACGCAAGAAGGGGAACTGCGAGTCTGTCCGGCTGGGATCGGCAATGTCATTAACGAGCAGATTGACCATGCCGCCGTACTTGCCCACCCACGAAGGATCGGCCCGCGCGATTGTGGCGGCTGCGTCGAGCCAGTAGCCATAATGGAAATGGTGGTCGTTGAGATCGCTCTCAGAGCCATAGGAAGCAGGGTACCCAATCAAGGTTCCCCAGTTCGAATCATAGTAGAAGAGATTGGTTGTCTTGGCATTGCCTGACGCGTCGGTTGCCGTGAAATGGTCCGCCATCGCGCCTTCCAGCCAACTCAGCAAATGGTTATACGCTGAATTCAGTCCGGCCTGACGCGCCAGGGGCAGCAGGGACGCGACCTGTAAGAGCGCCTTCCCTCCCCAGTAGGTATCGCCAACCGAGGGATCGCGGCTCTGATTGTTCGCCGCCTCAATGTAGTCGATAAGGGTGTTCTGGTTGTACTGTCCAACATCGGGGAAGACAGGCAAGATGCCATGATAGGTCAATGTCGTCGAGAAGGACGAGCCAGCCAGGGTCTTCATCGTGCCACGAATACTATGGTAGGTATACGCCAGAGGAGAGAAGCTATCAGCGACCTTCCATTGGTTGGGGAAGAGGGCCATGATAGTGCCGGTCTGCGTTCCCTCTTGGGCCTGTGTCGTGAACGTATAGGTTGTATGAACCTGGCTCCGACTCTGGTCATAGGACCAGTTGACCTGTGTCCCCGTGACAAATGAGTAGGCATAGCGTTGATATGTCTGGAGCGTGGCGGCTGTGGCATCTGGCAGGGCCGCCAGCGAGAAGTAGGTCTTGCCCTTCAAGTCGTTGGTAAAGGTTGTGGTTCCCAGACCGCTCCAGGTAGAACCACTCGGGCCGAAGAGTGCGTAATTATGCCCATTGACGGTAATCCCAAGCACACTAGAGGAGGCAGTGCCGGACCAGACCGTTGGGGTCGCGGGAAAGGTGATCTGTGGATTCTCCTTGGCAAATGTCGCGTAGAGATAGGGCGATCCTTGCCCGGAAGTCACGCGCATATTACTTCCGCCACCCGCATCCCACAGTAGAGAGACTGTCCAATCAGAGTAGCCATCAACCAGTGGATTCGACGAGGGGAAGGTGCCGGTCGAGGCTCCCAATGTGAAATCCGTCTGATAGCCTGCGTGTACTGCAACCTGTTCGGCTTGCAGGTTGGGATAGCTAACCCCGATACCAGTGGTGGTCGCCTGCAAGGCTAAAGGAAGTGGATAGATTGGGAAGGAGGGTTGGGCCCACGCCACTGAGGTCCACCAATCATTGGTAGGCATCGGTCCAGTGACGCGAGAGGTGCGATAGATCTTGTTCGGTGGAGCATTGACATTCGGTGGAAGCGTGGTAGTGTAGCTTCCCGATCCCACAGGTACGATTGAGGCCGCGTGCGCCCGTGGGTCGATGGTCCTTATCAATAGGAATGACATCAGGATAAGCGAGAGCACGATAAGCACTCTCCCATACCTGGCGAAAAGACGTAATGTACCTCGCATGCGTTTTCCTCTTCCTTGCGGTCAACGAAGGTTGGTCCCTGAGCGAGCAAGGTGCACATTGGCACTCTCGCTCGCTCGAAAGGGTTCAAAAGAACACTACGTGTCAGGAATGTATTGAGCTATTGATAGACGCGCACATAGTCAACGGCCATCTGTTGCGGGAACGTCGTTGTGCCATCGGGCGCGCCGGGCCAGTCTCCACCTACCGCGTTGTTAAGGATGATGAAGAATGGATGGTCATACACCCAGGGACCGCGTGTCGCCTCGACATTACTCTTCTGAATCGTGAAGAAGGCGTTGCCGTCAACAGAGAAGGTCATATGGCTGCCATCCCAATCAAGCGCGAAGACATGAAAGCCGCTGGCGAAGTCAGCGTTGTTCGCTAACGTATATGGCGAGCCAATACCACCACCACCGTTATACGCGGGCGCATGAATCGTGGAGTAGGTCGTGTTGGGAACCTTGCCAATGTGCTCCATAATGTCAATCTCGCCACAGTTGGGCCAGGGCGTATTGTTATCAAAGTAGTTGCTACCCAGCAGCCAGAACGCGGGCCAGAGTCCCTGGGTGCCAGATACCTTGATACGCGCCTCTACATGCCCATAGGTAAAGCTAAAATGCCCATGTGTATTGAGGCGGGCAGAGGTATACTGACAGGTGGTGCTTCCGGATAAGGGGTCGGTTGGGCAGTGCGAGCCAGTCGTCACTTGCTTACGCGCCTCAAGCACAAGGTTGCCGTTTCCATCCATAGAGGCGTTTTGATTGTTGGTGTAGTATTCCAACTCGCCATTGGGGCCAGTTCCTACTTCAGGTGTCCACTTGGTGGCGTCAGGAGTGGTTCCTTTGGCGCTATTGAATTCGTCGGACCAGACGAGTTGGGTGGGGTTGCGTGGTGGTGGAGGTGAAGCGGGTGGCTGCGTGGGATTTCCACCACTGCCATATACCTGGAACTCCCAGAGTGAGTAGCCGTAAGGGGTCGAGCGCTGGGTGCCATACATACGCACATAGCGACCCGTACCAGACACATTCAGCGTTTGCAGGAATCCTGCCCCTGTCGTGGTAGAGTAGATCGTATTCCAGTTGTTCGCGTCGTTGGAGACCTGAATCTGATAGGCTGTCGCGTAGGCATTCTCCCATTGCAGCACAACCTTGCTGATCGTCGCGCTCGCGGTCAGGTCAATATAGATCCAGCCTGGATCGACCCAGCCAGTGGTATCGCTGGTCGCCCAACGGGTCGCTGGGTCCATGTCAACAACCTTGGCTGGTGTACACCCACCGCAGTTCGCGTTGTCCTGGTAAGAGGATGCGACCACTGGCTTGTTATAGGATAGGAGCGTCCCTCCTGGCGTTGGAGTAGCGGTAGGGGTGGTGGGAGATGTAGGCGTGGGGGTGGGAGTCGTGCCGCCACCACCCGCGAAGACCTCGAACTCCCAGAGCGAGTAGCCAAACTGTGTGGCGCGTTGGGTGCCATACATACGGATGTAGCGCCCTGTGCCAGCGAGATAGATCAATTCGGTCCCACCAGGGCCTGTTGTGGTGGAATAGATAGTCGTCCAGGTGGTGCCATTGCTAGAAATCTGGATCTGGTAGGCTTTGGCGTAGGCGGTCTCCCACTGCAATGCCACCTCGCAGACAGTTTGCGAGCTACCAAGATCGACCTGCAACCATTGAGGATCACTGGCATCGCTTGACCAGCGGGTACCGGAATCACCATCAACGGCAGCCGATGGAACAAAGACATTACCAGCCTGGACCGAAGAGGCCGTGGCAGTCTTACCGCGCGCGACATTGGTAATACCACAGCTAGAGCCACCCTGGGTGGTACCATACACCTGGAGTTCCCAGAGCGAGTAGCCATACTGCGTGGCACGCTTCGTCCCATAGAAGCGTACATAGCGGCCCGTGCCGGAAACATTCAGCGTTTCCGTGCCACCTGCTCCTGTGGTGGTCGAATAGATATTGCTCCAATTGGTGCCATCAGTTGAAACCTGGATCTGGTAAGAAGTCCCATACGCGGCCTCCCAATTCAAGATGACCTGAGTTACGGTGGCGGTACTTCCAAGGTCCACCTGTAACCACTGCGGGTCGCTAAAGGCGCTTGACCAGCGGGTACCCAGGTTACCATCAACCGCTAAGGTGGCACCTACAGCCGCCGACTCGGAGGAGGAAGCCGTCGCAGGCTTGCCCTGCGAAAGTAAAGAGGATTCAGCTCGAGCCGTCGTCGAGCGTGCGAAAAGTGGGTAGGAGAGAAGTGATACAAGCAAAAGGCAGAGCGTGAGTGCTAGCTGTAAGCCGCGTCGCCCTGGCTTCGGACGCTTCCTGGCGTCCGTAGAAATAGCATCCATGGCATCTCCTTTGAGCAAAACAGATGTTTGTATAGCGAAACACACGAAGACATCGAGACATACCGTGTCTCTCGGCTGAGTAAATAGAGTCGAGGCTCACAAGCGCATCCTGGATGCGCTCTTAGAGACCTTGAATCATCCTATCAGGTATCTATCTCTATCTCGAATTTAAGGAGAGTAGGCATTGCATCAGCTTGATAGTTACGTACATACGGATATCACGACAGGGGCTAGAGATGTTGAACGTTTGTGCGCTCGCGCCACAAACAGCCACGAAAGCTTCGTCAATGCATAGAAAGCCTTAATGAGGTGAAGGCGAAGTGCTATAAACCAGCGTACATAAACGTTCAAAGAAAGGAGATACATCACAAAGTAGAGGTGTGCAAGGTCGCGAGAAAGTGAGGTGCATTGGAAGTTCCCTCCTCCATCGAAGGCAAGACAATCCTTGTCTTGTGCCAATTAAGCGCGACATTCCAGAAATGTTAAAATACACTATACCAATGTTCTGAAGCACTTCGCTCTATTGCATCGAAAGTTTGCGAAATTAAATATCAAATATCTAGTATGAATTTAACGAATTTTTTCTGTCTTGTCAAGTGTTATCTCTTGCCTTTTGCCCTATTATCTTCCTTTCACGCAAGCTCTGTTCTTGCTTCGATATATAATAAAAACTATCGGAAAATATTCTATATCTCCGTGGTCAATATCTACGTCTTCTCAAAGCACATGCCGAAATTTTACGAAACTATTCCAATGGCATCCATACTGTGACTGGTATCAAAACTCTCCCGAGAGAAACATGCTCTAACATCCTGTCTTCACTGGCAATCCTGCTATAGATGTTCTTTTCTAACCATATCGGCGGGACGCACCAGCAGCAATGGAAGTTTGGTGGCATGGAGCACACGCTCCGCGATGCTCCCCATAGCCCATTTTTTGATTCCACTATACCCATGCGTTGTCATGGCAATAAGGTCACTAGGTCCAATGATACTTTTATCTCCAGACCTCTCACCACACTCCGCCATATGAACGATTCCTTCCGCGATATCCCGCGCCAATGAGGCTGACCATGTGAGCTTGAAACCAGGATCAGAATCGACATTGGCAACGAGACCTTCGTTAATGCACATGCTCACATCTTGTAGATTCTGCCTGGCGCTTTGTAGAGACTCCGCCCTGGCTTCCTCATTGCGCTCTTTTGAAGCGACAACCATCTGTGCAAAGTGGAGTCTACCCTGTCCAGGTGAAGACAAAGCAGCCACCAAAGCCAGCGCAGGTGCAATCACATCCTGCGAACGAGCCGAAGAATCAAGCGGTACCAGAGCACGAATGCCCCCTGTGCCTTCTCCATTCGATTGAATAAACAGCGTTTTTTTGTCGCGAAGAATGAGAATTGGGACAGGTGCATGATGAACCACCTTTTCCGCCACACTTCCCAGCACCCACCTTTTAATTCCTGTATATCCATGACTGGACATCACTATAATATCAACTAAGTGCTCGCTTGCCTCGGAAAGAATCATAGCCGCTGCATACCCCAACGCGACCTGCTTTTTGAGAGACACACCAGCCAAATCTGGATAGCGAGACAGGGAATCCAGATACATTCTGGCACAGGAAAAGCTGCTATCGATAATCTCTTGCGTAATAGCTGGCTGCATCGCTCCATATGAGAGATACGCATAGGAAATATCAACTACTTGCAAGAGAGTGATCATTCCCCCAGAGGCGCGGGCCAACTGCGCGGCTACTGGGAGGGCTTCTTCAGCAAGTGGCGATCCATCCAGTGGCACAAGAATATGTTGAAACATTATTGACCACCCCCTCTTTAGAGCAAACCTAAGTGAGGGATACCTCCCTCACTTCACTATTAGCACATTCCTCAATGCATGAGGTAATTCTTTCTCAGCCAAGACGACCAGCGAACAAACAACCTTTGCACATGGTAAAAATGTGATCTGTCAGTGAGAAAGCTACTCTCCTTTGTGATGCTCCTGTGAGATACAAGGATTATCCTAGTTTAAGACCACAAAAGATCTGTTGTTTCGCCATTCACTGCCGTTGTTTTCTCTTCATGAAACCAGGGTCGTTCGCCACTTTAACAACATCCTTTATCCTTGCGCCTACGATAGCGGCAGGCAGGATGTGTATGTAGGCGCAGGACTCACCGCATAAAAAATGAGCTTGTGCGACCTGCCAAAATTAAAATGAATAGGAGCGAGCGTGTTGTCACCATAGAGCGCAGAATACCATCAATCGGCATTCATTGGACCAACGCAGCCGAAAGGTCATAATCATGAGCATTGATATCCAACATGCCTACAACATTTTGTATCCCCATTTTCAAGAGCGACTCTGCCTGAACGAGCCGCTAGTATCTCACTGCGCCTTTGGCGTAGGTGGACCAGCGGATATATGGGTGACATTGAAAAGTCAGCAAGAGTTGGTTGACCTGGTCAATTTGTGCGCGGAGCAGCACTGGCCGCTTCTGCTGGTTGGGAGTGGAAGAAATATCATCTTTGCCGATGCAGGGGTGAGAGGTATTGTTGCTCGCATCGATTTCCACCACTATCAAATTAACATGCAGACAGAAACCTCCGCACTACTCATCGTAGAGGCTGGTGCTTGCTGGGATCAAATTCTTGACACCTTGCTTCCTCTCGGTTGGAGTGGCTTGGAATTCGGCGTTGGCATTTCTGGTACACTCGGAGCAGGCATTGTCAGTAACGCGGGAGCACGCAACTGGGACTTAGGGCAAATTCTGGAATGGATTGATGTGTTAGATGCGCGAGGAAGTGATAGCGATCCCGACGATCAGTTCGCTCCAGCCACCAAACGTCATTATACCCGTAACGAGCTTGACCTGAGCTACCGGCATAGCCGTTTACGCAGCAAGCGCTCAACCGTTATTGATGATGAAGGAAAACTGGTATTTTCCCCTCGTCATCTAATCGAGCCACCGGAGATTGTGCTACGCTTGGGACTGCACCTCTCTTATCAGGATTCACAACAATTACTTACGCAGCGTGATATTTACCTACGCGAGCGCCGACAGAGGGAACCTTCACTCCCACTCACAGGGCCAATCTTTAAGGACCACCAGAGAACCAGCGCCAGGGATTTAATTGCGCAGGTTGGCTTACAAGGGCAGATACATGGAAAGTCCCAGATCTCCGAGCAAAACGCGAATTATCTTGTGAACCTTGGAGGGGCTAGCGCGGAAGACATGCTTCAGCTCATTGTCGCTGCCCATCAACAGGTGCTCAGGCAGTGCGGGATAGATCTGATGCTCAATGTTGATCTCAGGGGAGAGTGGTCTCATCCAGATCAAACAAATCCCCTCTAAAGCTGGATCAATAGTGGTGAGCATAGATACACGTTAGAAGTAAGTTCAATCTGCAATCATGCCCCACGCGACCAGTTCCCATATTGGATGAACTATTCTTATTGCAAGATTCAATATCATCACGCCAACAAGTCACAGAAAGGAAGGGATACGATGCACCTTTATGATACGCTTCAAGTGTGTCTCCTGGCTCTTGCGAGTTGGTATCCCAAACATCTCCTGAGGAGCAACCGTGTGGCTCTTGGAGACAGCGCTTTTTGCCCTGATTGCCAGACGACATCAGAAGTGATTACATGGTTGCAACAGAGGGAGCCAACAATCCTGGAAAAGAAGGCTCATCTGGTAGTCAATGCTCAGAAATGTGCTATCTATTTGACGGACCCCTCCGAGACAGTGCCTCTCTATTGGATTCACTGTCGAGGAAAATTGCCTGTCCGTACCGAAGAAAGAAGCACTCAGGCCGCCACTATAGATGCAATGAATAAACAGGGTGACATAAGGCATATACCAGAAAGCCACTAAATGCCCACACCACCTGTAACAGATCATTCTATACCACTTCAAGCCGGGTGACGTTCAGTCCCGACATGAGCCAACTAGAACCGTTCATCACACGAAGCGACGCCAAACCTTTGCGCAAAGATTCGGCGTCGCTTGATAGCTTCTTCTCACACCAGGGGAGTGCATGGACCTCTATTTGGCAACGAGCGACTGTACCAGTTCGCCGAAGAGGCTATTAGCCCAGGCAAACCACGGGCGGGTGAAATGCTCAGGCTTATCAGGATCAAAGCTCTCATGCATCAATCCCGTGTTTGCTGTCGTATTGACCAGCATCGTCAACAGTTCGCGTTGCTCTTCCGGGTCCGTCGTGGTCAGACCCGCCATACTGAGCGCGATAGGCCAGATATAACCCGCTGGCGTATGTGGACTTCCAACCCCCTTCGCGTATTCGCCCTCGTAATAATAGGGATTATCGCGGCTCAACACAAAACGTCGTGTATTCTGGTACAACGCGTCATCGATGACACAATATCCCAGGTAAGGAGCCGAGAGCAGGCTCGGCACGTTCGCATCATCCATCAGATTATGATGACCAGCACCATCCGTCTCATAGGCATAGATAGACCCATACGTGGGATGCTCAACCACTCCATACCGCTCAATTCCTTGCTCGATCTGCTGGCGCAGGTCTTCAGCCTCCCGCGCCAGGGCCTCATCCTGATACTGCGAACGCGCCATCTCACTGACATAACCCAGCACGACCACGGCAAACATGTTAGCAGGAATGAGGTAGCCATAGGTACAGGCATCATCGCTTGGTCGGAAGCCTGACCATACCATCCCGGTATAGCTGGTAGGTGTGCCGCGCCCCTGACGTTGAAGTGTTTCTGTCACCAGATCCATCCCAGGGCGCTCAAAGGTATAGCCAGAGCGAGTCTCATGGTGCTGCTCTATACGCATGATTTCAATGATCTTGTTCAGCATCGCATGAAGCGTCTCATTGAAGATGCCTGTATCACCTGTCTCTTGCCAGTAGCGATAGCACAGCCTCACAGGATAGCAGAGCGAGTCGAGTTCAAACTTGCGCTCCCAGATCCAGGGTCCCGCTGGCGGCAGATCCCCTGTATGCCCCTGACCGCTGGGCTCGCGATTAAAAGCATTGGCATAAGGATCAAGCAATATACACTGCGCTTGCCGCTGAATAAGTCCACAGAACAGGCGTTGTAATGCCTGGTCCTCTTTAGCCAGGTGCAGATAGGGATTCACCTGGGCCGAAGAATCGCGTAACCACATAGCGGGAATATCGCCCGTCACCACGAAAGTGGTGCCATCTTCAAGCACATCAACCGTAGTCGCCAGGGTATTGGGATAACATTCTTTAAACATCTGGCACAATTGAGGGGGATACTGATGAGGTGTAGATTGCTCTAGCTTCCGAGTCACATCGTCAATTAAGGTCGCAACTGCTGGATAGTGATGCACGTTCCGTCAATTTCCTTCCTGACAAATTTCTCCTCATACGAAAAACTGAGTGCGCTAGCACGTTAGTGCTCAGGTCTCATTTATGATTCTTCCCTCCACTGTATCACAGAAATGCCTCACGCGAAGCGGAACGAAGCAGGTATCTGCTCCAGATGATCCGTTTTTCCACCTACGAAGGAGCCAATAAGAATAAGTCGGTGGAAAAATTTTGCCATCAAAGGAGAAAGGCTATTATGTCTCCAACAATGCTTATTTCTCATGACGACGAGTTGCGCCAGATCACACTCGAAGCTCATACTCAAGCCGTGGAACGCGCAATTCATACCATGCATACCCACCTCCATGAATTACTGACCCTTGAAGATCTAGCTTCAGTCGCCTGCCTCAGCCCCTTCCACTTCAACCGCGTATTTCGTCGCCTGATAGGTATCCCCCCTGGTGAATTTCTCTCCGCTCTCCGCTTTCAGATGGCTAGGCGTCTGCTCTTGACGACATCCCTAAGTGTGACTGATATTTGCTTTGAGGTTGGCTATAATAGCGTTGGCTCTTTCACAAGCCGCTTTACACAGCTTGTTGGCCTGTCACCACGTCTTTTGCGCCAGCATGCTCATGCCTTTGAACCATCCACTGTCCCAAATACTGGGTTCATGCCCCCCTCGAACTCCTGCGCACAAATGCGACATGCCCTGGTAGGACAGATTAACACTCCCGCGGCTTTTCGCGGCACTATTTATGTTGGACTCTTTAGCAGTCCTGTTCCTCAGGGTGCTCCTGTACGTTGCACCAAACTCAGCACACCAGGGTGGTATTTGCTTCAAGGCATCGCTGATGGGGTTTATTATCTTCGGGCTGCGGCTTTCCCCCAGGCCTCAGATCTTCAATCATCTCTGCTCCCCGATAAGAATTTGCTCGTTGGGAGCAGTACACTTCCTCTGGTTGTCCATAATGGTCACATCATGGGGAACCCTGATCTCGACCTGCACTCGCCACTTCTGACCGATCCGCCCCTCGTCTTAGGTTTACCTTTAATCTAAAGGTCTCAAAAATGCGCTTGAAAAACCAAAGGCACCGTACCATTGATGGTGGCACACAGAGAATTATGGGACCATACGTAGACGCTTATGCTTTCAGCTACATATGGCCCATGTTCTCTGCGAAACACTTAAAGATGTCTGACTGAGCCCTGTTACCTCACTAAGGAATCATCTTTACCAGTTGCTCGCACGAATTCGCACAGATGCGACAGGCATTGGCGACATCCGACATGCCTTTCTGATCACATATACCTGCGCAATGATTGCACGCCGAAGCGCAGGCAGTACACGCGTAACCAGCCAGAGGTGAGTCGCGCAAAAGCATGTGGGCAGTTGCCAGACAGAGTTCCGCGCAATCAAGCGCAATGCTACTATCATCACCACCACCGCGCTTTTTCCCCTCATGAACCGCAGCCATACAGGCAGCATGGCATTGCAGACAATCATGAGCGCAGTCTTGTGCCTGATCTTTGAGCATGGTATTCTGCATAGAGATGCACTCCTTTCTCTATCTACAGTAATCAGGCACGGAAACTCAACCTCTTAGCGAGATACCACTTACGTGTTCAGCCCCAATAACACCTTCACTTGCAAACTTGAAAACGTGAGCACAAGCCATTCTAGTAGTGCCAACCCCAAATAAAGGGAAGCAGTAATACGCCTCCCCAATCTATAGAAGCCTTCAGTATTCGAGAAAAGAAACCTTTTGCCAGATTGAGGCGTGATCTTTATACGACCCCTCCCACAATCCGGTTCACGTTACTTATTCCACCAATATATTGTTGGAGGGGTCAGCATTTCCCAGATGAAACAATGCCATGCATACACAACCAAGGCGAACAGACGATACCTGCCATATCACTATCAATGAAACAATTATCTTGAACGGCAATCTACGCCTACCGCCACATCCCAGAGGTGTGGTCATCTTCGCGCACGGCAGCGGAAGTAGCCGTTTCAGCCCTCGCAATCAGTTTGTCGCGCGCGTCTTACAGCGTGCAGGCTTCGCGACCCTGCTTCTTGATCTCCTCACAGCGCAAGAGGAAACGCTTGATCAGGCCCACGCTCACCTGCGCTTTAATATCCCGCTTCTTAGCTCCCGCGTGCAGGCTGCCACACGCTGGCTACTTGCCCAAAGCGCATGCGCTGGGCTAAGTATTGGCTATTTTGGCGCGAGTACCGGAGCAGCGGCGGCCCTGGTTGCCGCCGCGAAACAACCAGAACAGGTCGCGGCTGTCGTCTCACGTGGCGGAAGACCCGATCTTGCGGACGCGGCCTTGGAGCACGTGCAAGCCCCAACACTGCTGATAGTTGGCTCTCGCGATGAGCAGGTCATCGAATTGAACGAGGAGGCACTGGCACGCCTCCATGTAGAAAAGCATCTCGAACTGGTTCCTAACGCAACGCACTTATTCGAGGAGCCGGGTACACTGGAACAGGTGGCGGATCTGGCACAACAATGGTTTGCGCGCTATTTGCCTCCTGCCAGAAGGGAAGTACATGAGCAGCATCTATCGTGATCGTAGCGAAGCAGGACGCCATCTCGCCACGCTGCTATCCATGTATGAACAGCGACCAGATGTGCTTGTCCTGGCGCTTCCACGCGGGGGGTGCCAGTCGCATTTGAGATTGCGCGTACACTCCACGCGCCCCTGGATACCTTTCTCGTACGCAAATTAGGTGTACCAGGGCAAGAAGAACTGGCTATGGGTGCCATCGCTAGTGGAGGCATACGCGTTATCAATGACGACGTTGTCTCACATTTACGCATTCCCCAATATGTCATTGACAGAGTCACTCTGGACGAAACTCAGGAACTTGAACGACGGGAAAAGCTGTACCGCGACAATTATCCCCCACAGGCCTTCGCTAATCGCACAATCATACTTGTCGACGATGGTCTGGCGACAGGCGCTAGTATGCGCGCAGCGGTGCAGGCTCTCAAACAACAGCGCCCGGCGCATCTTGTGGTCGCTGTCCCTGTAGCCGCTAGTGCTACCTGTTTTCAACTACAAGGGGAAGTGGACCACCTGATCTGTGCGCAGACGCCCGACCCTTTCTATGGTGTCGGCTACTGGTATCAAGATTTCGCGCAAACCTCCGATCAGGAGGTGCGCGACCTGCTCGGACGCATACGCGCTCAACAATCCACCAGTCGCCACCAATATCCCTACTAAACACGGACAATCCTCAAGGCTGCTACATGCGCATATGTTTTCCCTTTCAGGTCGGTAGAATTATAGCAGCACAAGGAAACGGCTTATTTCATACTTCTCTCCGAAAACCAGAGCAAGCTAGTGCCAAACACAACCACGCGTTGGTTTTCGCAGAAGACCTTAGTAAAGGCAAGCAACATGTACGGTACTAATGACCCAAATGAACCGCACGATCCGCGAAATATACCACCAGACAATGAGCAGTATTCATCGCGATACGATCGGCCACCCAATCAACACATGGCCCCGCCACAGCAACAGAGGGGTAATCGCAACTGGACGCTTATTTACCCTCTTCTCGCGGGACTTGTACTTCTTGGCTTGCTTGTGGCCTTCCTGGTACGCAACTCTCCACCTCTTAGAGTAGGCACCCTGAATCAGCCATCTGGTGCAACGGTGGAGATAGATCAAATACGCCAGAGGGTATCTGAGGCTGTCAAACCAACCATTGTCCAGGTCAATGTGAAGACAAGCAAAGGTGGCTCCCTTGGCTCTGGCGTGATTATTGATAGGGCTGGTTATATCATCACGAACAATCACGTAATCGCCAATAGCGAGAGCGTTCAGGTCCAGCTCGCGGATGGAGAGATCCGCGATGCTCAGATTCGCGGGGCCGACCCCACAGATGATCTGGCAGTCCTACAGATTCAACCGACCCGCAATATGCCTATCGCGAAACTTGGCGACTCCTCCAAACTCCAGGTTGGGCAGACTGTAATGGCTATAGGCAACCCGCTTGGAATTACCCAGACGGTGACCAGTGGCATCGTTAGCGCGCTCAATCGCATCGTTTCTGAAGAGTCAGGGGGCGCAACGCTCCCCGATACCATTCAGACTGACGCACCCATCAATCCTGGCAATAGTGGGGGGGCGCTGGTTGACCTCAATGGCAATGTGGTTGGTATCCCTACCATGGCGGCGATCGATCCTGAATTTAAGACGCCGGCCAGCGGTGTTGGCTTCGCCATTCCCGCCAACCGCGTGAAGTTTATCGCGCCTCAGATCATCAAGAATGGGCGCGTGATCAACTCGGGGCGCGCGGCTCTGGGTATTACCGCCCTTCCAATCACACAATTCGTCGAGCAACAACGTGAGCTACCAGTAGATAGGGGCTTACTCGTCGCTAAAGTGGACGCGGGTGGAGCCGCCGAGAGGGCTGGCATCCGTCCCGGCGATGTGATAACACGCGTCGATAACGTCGAGGTCACACAGAACGCGGATGTCAGCAACTATCTGCTCAACAAGCGACCCGGCGACAGGGTAACGGTTACCCTCTATCAGGGGAATACAGAAAAGACGGTGCCTGTTACCCTCGGCGAACTACAGATCCCTTCACGATAGCCTTTCTATGTATGCTCCCGGTCCGTTGCGCGGACCCTTTGGGTAAAGGGGATAGGTGAAGAATCGGTCAACTGACCGATTCTTCACCTATCCCCTTTATAAACCCTTGAGCGCCATAGGCACGAAGAGAATATCTCATATTCTTCAGGAGCGACAATTTACTTCTATGTATGATGGTGCTATACTTGAGTCCCTGAGAAACCGATTACCCAATCATGCTGGTGAGGGATTGCTGTAATGCCCAAGGTAACAATCTATGATGTGGCAAAAAAGGCTGGCGTGTCTGCCGCGACGGTCTCCAAGATCCTTAATGGTACCGGACGCATCAGTCAGGAGACGCGTCAACGCGTTCTGGCGGCTATCGAAGCCCTGCACTATCGCCCCAGTATGATTGCCACCGCGCTTAAGAAGCATCAGACGTTCAGTATCGGTCTCCTCATACCCGATATCACCAATCCCTTCTATGCCGGGCTGGCTCGAGCAGTCGAGGACCATGCCCTCGCGCACAACTACTCCTTGCTCATGTGTAGTACCGATAATACAGCCGAGCGTGAGGAGCGACAGTTAGAGCATGTGCTCCGGCAACAGCTCGACGGTTTGATCGTGGCAACCTCTGAAGCGATGAGCCCTGAGATCCTGACCACGCTCCATCACGCGCAAGTGCGTGTGGTGTTCGTCGACCGCGTCCTTCCAAACCTGCCATACCCGGTCATAGCCACTGATCACTACCAGGGAAGCTATCTCGCGACTCGCCATTTGCTCGACCTGGGCCACCAGGATATCACCGTTTTCCTTGAGCCGCTCTCATTACATTCATCGCTGGAACGCTTGCGAGGCTTCGCCAGAGCCTTGGAAGAGCAGAGTATACGCTTCGACAATACCTCCATGTTCAGCGAGGGCTTTGGAGTTGAAGCAGGCTATAAGCTGGCCCAACGCCTGTTAGCACAACGCGGGACGGCTTCGCAACTTCCAACCGCTATCTTTGCCTCCACCGACCAACTCGCTATCGGTGCGCTCCAATACTTCCACGAAGTACATATCGCCGTTCCCGAGCATATCTCGATCATTGGCTATGACGATATCCAGATGGCACGGATAGTCTCGCCGCCCCTCACGACGGTCGCGCAACCCATAACCGCTATTGGACAACAGGCGGTCGAGTTGCTTATCAGCGGTCGAACACTGATGGCGACTACTGTACTCTTACCGCCACAAATCGTCGTCCGCGCCTCAACAGCAGCGCCTCGCTCTTGTGAAGCATAACCACAAAGCTTCACCACCGCGCGGCCTGGACAACAAGCTCACGCGTAAGCCTCACCTGTTCCCGGCACGAAGTAATTCACCAAAATACCCGGCTTCAATGATTATTCCAGGTGCCCACTTCTTTCAACAGAGAAGATGCCATCTTCGAAGAACGGAGCGCTATTTCTCTGGGGGGTTCTCGTAGATCATCTTCAAACCAGCGCGTGATCATTTCAATCAAGAGCGTAGCCGCGAGCGAGGGGGCAAGCCTATCATATGAGTCAGCGACTTGCCTTCCATTCTGGACACATGAAGATGGCTGCTGTACGCGTATATGCATCGCCTTCTCCAATGAAGTATGCATTTTCGTCAGAAACCAGGAGCGGCTCTTGCTAGCAAACACCACACGATAGATTTGCGCATACTCTACGAAATGCTCAAAGAACTGCACCCAGGCTTCCGGCAAGGCTTCCGTTTCATCTCCGCTCTTGTGAATACGAGGCGAGGCATCAATATTGCGCATCATGGTATGGACAGATTCATCAAAGAGTTGTTCAACCAGGTCATATTTATCCTGATAATAGCGATAGAATCCGGCTCGACTCACCATAGCGCGTTCAGCTATCTCTCCCACAGTAAGAGCATCAAAACCACGCTCCTTGAGGAGATCGATCAGGGCAGTTCGCAGAAGCGTCCGTGTGCGTTTCGTGCGTAAATTGCTAGCAGATTGAGTCATTTCGCCTTCCTTGTCTCAGCTAAGACATTTCATCACGACTGTTTCTTGTCTCTCACCAGTAGTCAGTCTACACTACGAATAAGGCTTAACTTAACGAAATAAGGCAGTAGATCACCGCCTTGTTTATCCTGTCATAGATCAGTATCACTGTCAACAATAGAAAGGTGGGCGTTTATGCCTCAACTTAATCTCACCACTGACGAACTACTCACGACGACACGCACGGTACGCAGACGCCTGGACTTGACGCGCCCGGTAGAAGCAGAAGTTATCGCCGAATGCCTCCAACTCGCGGTCCAGGCACCGACCGCAGGGGTTGGACAGAACTGGCACTTTCTCGTTATCACCGACCCGACCCAGCGTAAGGCCCTGGCGGACCTCTATCGCAAAGGATGGGAAACCAATAAAGCATTCATAGAAGAACATACCGCCGCTGCTCTCGCCGGGGATCAGGCTGCGATGTATACCAGAGTAGGCGCTTCGGCACTCTACTTGCTTGACCATCTACATGAGGTTCCTGTACATGTCATTCCTTGCATTGAGGGCCGCATCAAAGATGCGCCCGTCATCCAGCAAGCAGGTCAGTGGGGTTCGATCATGCCCGCGACCTGGAGCTTTATGTTAGCCGCACGTTCACGGGGTCTGGGCACATCATTGACAAGCTATCATCTCTTCTTTGAGCGAGAAGCAGCCGATGTGCTAGGTATTCCCTACGAGCGGATTATGCAAACGGCACTCATTCCCGTTGCCTACGCGCTAGGAGATACCTTCAAACCAGCTACACGCAAGCCCTTAGATGAAGTGATCCATTGGAATCGCTGGTAAGAAGAAGCAACACAGAAGAGAGTTTTCGCTCGTCGCGAGTCTACCCGTACATCTGGCGCTCCCAACGACCATCCCAAGATCTGGCATCAAAGTCATTGCATTATGCATGGCTTTGATGCCAGGTTTGCCGCCGGGATCGTTCACAAATGGCGCATCCCATCAGGGACGAGGCAGACCCATCGGGTTTGGCATAGGGATGCCCCCTTGTTCGATAATACTGATACTCAGCGGGCGCACCAGTTCGAGCAGGCGCTTACTGCGCTCCTCGCCAAGATGTTGCCAGGGAGGAAGGGCCAGAAAATCCGTCCTCTTCTCTATTTCACTATGGAGAGTCTTTCCGCTCACGGTTATCTGTCCTTCGTTATCGAGAAGACCCTTCCGCTGCATCGACTGTATGGCGGCTTGCCACTCCTCCTCGTTCCAACCACGACTTGGCAGTATCACCTCTTTTGTCACATTCCCCATCCCAACCTGAAGGACATGCGCTTCGCAGCCATCTATGCCTTCGCCCAGCAAGGCCGCCACATGCCCATCACCACGGAACTCTCGCAACAAGGTCGCGGCGTGCCAGAGCACGAGGTGTGATTCCTGGGGCCAGGGCAGGGCCGCGTAGGTGGCATACAGCGCGCGCCCAACCACGGAGCAGCCGCGCGTCGCCTCTCGCGCTAGTTCAGCCGCTTCAGCGACTTCTTGCGAGCCCATACGCTCCCCCAGGAGGCGGCGCAGAGCGGCATCAGCCGCGCTTAGACGCACCTGGATAACACGCTCAGGGGTAGAGAAGCTCCAGGCATCAGGCAGGGCGCGACCAATCATACGTGGATGAAAATTATAGAACGTCGCGGTCACAACTTCAACGGGAACAGCACCCAGAGGTGCCGAGCGCGAGGCAAAATATCCCATCCAGTAGCCCTTTAGACCCGCCTGAGTGTAAGCCTGACGTGCCTCCGGCGCGAAGTAGATCAGGGCATGGCATGGTTCGAGCGTACTCCAGGCTGTACGCGCAAATGAGAGTTGCGATTGATCATTCATGAAGTGCAATGCTATTACCTCCGTTGGCAATAAACGACAATGAGTCTACTTGATACTTTTTTGTCGTACACGCGCATATGACACAGTAGCAAATATCTCCATAACCAGTTGTAGTCTACACAGAAACAAGATGTCAAGCATAATAAATTGTAAAACCAGGATCGTTCACAACCGCTCGCCTGAGCCACATAGCGACGACACACATTAAAAGTATATTTATATCATCAATTCTACTAATTTATTATTATCTACTTGATTATTCGATAGTATTATGTTAAAATACTAATATGCCTTTATAATAGCTTACAGTGTGCATAGTGTAGACATCACCATTCTGACCCCAATTCAGGAGGATGTATCCTATGTCCGAGGCTCACGACGATCTCATTGCCCGCCCCTATATGCCCATCTCCACACTTCAAGAACTTGACCAGGACACCTCTCACGTCCTCACAGAGGGTATCGCTCCCATTGCCAACCTGATCCCCATTGGTCTCTCACTCCTTACCGGCGAGGAGTTCAGTGGTAAAACTTCTCTCGCGCTACAACTGGGGCTCCATATTGCCACTGGTACACCTCCCTTTGAGGCAACGGGGGCGCTCGCGCGGCACTTTGACACCCCCTTCGGCAACAAAGCGCTCTACCTCGCGCTTGGCAGTTCCGCCCTGCATATCCACACCCTGCAAAACCGCTTGAGCACGCCATCCTCACCCACAGGCAAGCCAAACAGGCTCCTGGTCAAAAATACCTGGGCTCATTTGAATATGGAGAACGGACTACAGCATCTGCATGATCATCTGCTAGGCGCTCCCAACACACGCCTGATTGTGCTGGATGACCTGCCCAGTCTACGCCGTCTCTTCCGTGGCAATGACCGTGACCTCTTCTTTATCCTGCGCCGCTTCGCGGAGCAACACAATATCGCGATCCTGATTATGCAGACAGCGAAGCGTTCAACATCACTGAGCGCTCTCGTAGACACACATCTCCACCTCAAACGCCTTTCCATCGATAGCTACGCTCGCCTTGAGGTATCAGGCCGCTATACACGCGCCGCTACGCACCTGCTCTACTGTCCATCCGACCGTATTCAATATCGCTTCGCGACTATGCGCGAGCGTGTGGCACTGGAGACGATAAGCGCGCACAAGATCATCTCGACCGAGCGCCTTCTGATCCTGCATCTGATGCGTGACTGCGCGCTCAATCTAACCCCCAAACAGATCGCGACTGTGCTGGACCTGGACTATGATTGTGTGCGACACATCCTCTCCAAGATGGTGCGCGCCAATCTGCTCCTGCTCACCCAGCGCGGGCACTATGCCATTCACCCCTTCATCCAACCACTGCTTGACGCCATCCTCGATCAGGATACCTTCCTAACCTCCTTCATATATGCCCCCATCCCTGAAGATGATCTTGCCGATCCCCTACCCGACGAGGCTCCCAGTCCGCATGATACGTCATCCAATTCCGCGACTGTTCACAATCCACATCCCACGCCAACAAACTCGGCAAGCCCCCACACACCCAATTCCGCAACCGTTCACAATCCTTCCACACAAACGCACCAGCCCACGCTCCCCGTTGTCGGACCTGAACACCCCGAACGTGGCAACGTTCACCATCACCAGCGAAATGATCATTTCGATCCCCACAACCCATATCGCTCACAATCCGCCTGACACAGCGGTCGCATCTCAAAGTAGCTTGCCACAATAAGCCTGAATATCAACAAAGGGGCAAAACGGATGCGAATATGAGCGCGACTCCGTTGGAAGAAAGCGTATACGTTGTACTTCCTCTCATTACGTGCCACAATATCCACATCATCGATATTGTCCATTCACGTTCATAAGAGAGAAACGTACATGTTGCAAACAGAACAGCGCACTCTGGGGGCTTCCGATATCGCGCTCCCAGCCCTGGGTATTGGCACCTGGAGTTGGGGCGACACGGCCTTCTGGAACTACGGGCAAGACTATACCCAGGACGACATCGTAAAAGCGTATAAAGCCTGTCTCGATGCCGGGCTAAACTTCTTCGACACCGCCGAGATCTACGGTCAGGGCGCGTCTGAACGTATCCTGGGCGACTGTATGCGCGAAGTTGGAGAGCCCATCGTGATCGCGACCAAGTTCGCACCCCTTCCCTTGCGCCTCTCCGCCCGAACTTTGTTCCAGGCCTTAGACGACTCCCTTGAACGGCTCGGCGTTGAGCATATCGACCTGTATCAGATTCACTGGCCCTACACATTTATTCAGATGAACGCACTGATGGATGCCCTGGCGGAGGTGGTGCGCAAAGGGAAAGTGCGCGCCGTTGGAGTAAGCAACTATAGCGCGAACCAGATGCGCAAGGCCCATGCCAGGCTCGCGCGTCACGATATCCCCCTGGTCTCCAATCAGGTTCACTATAGCCTCCTACATCGCCATCCGGAATCCAATGGCGTGCTCGACGCCTGCCGCGAGCTAAACATAACGCTCATCGCCTACAGTCCGCTCGAGCAAGGACTTCTCACTGGCAAATATAGCGTCAACGCGGAAACCATACCGACCATTCGCGGACCGCGCCGCCTCTCACCCGCCTTCAGTCTCAGGCAAAGGCGCAAGATGGAACCACTGCTGGGGTACTCGTCCAGATAGCTCAGGTTCATGGCAAGACGAGCGGGCAGGTAGCCTTGAACTGGCTTACCATGAGAGATGAGCATGTTATTCCCATTCCGGGTGCCAAGAATGTCCGGCAAGCCCAGGAGAACGCAGGCGCGCTCGGCTGGGCTCTCACTACCGAAGAGTTTGAGCGCATCGATGAGGCGGCTCGCCCCTGGCTTCCGCGCTAAGCGTACAGCAGGCTTGCCGCTCTCTATATGTAGGCGCAGGCGGAAGCACTGCGCCAGGCTCACTTGGACCTCGAAACCAGAAATGGCACACAGATGCCGAACGCGACAAGGCCCAGACCAAGGCCCAGGCCCACCCGGTCCAGGCCCAGGTCGCCCAGGTGACCAATCAACGGATCAAAGCCACCCTTCGCCAGCGCGCCAGTCAGTCCCAGCGTTGAGAGGGTAGTGGCGCGCGCGACATCTGGAATACGCCTGTTCAGTTCTTGCTCAATCACAGGCTCTTGCCAGGCAGAGAAGGCAACGATTCCCATCACCAGGAATACAACCAGTATGATTGAGGAAACCCAGGGCAGAAACACATAACAAAGACCCGGCACAAGGCATGAGCATAAGAGCACGAAGCGAGTTCCCAGGCGACGCTGAAGTATAGGCAGGCGCAACAAAAGCAGAAGTTGCGCCCCCATAGCCAGCGCCGTCAGCGGCCCAAACCAGAGCACAGGGATACCAGCACGCTCAAAAAAGGGCTGATTATACCAGAAGATAGCATTCGTCATGGCGAAGCCCAGCGCACGAAAGACGCTCAGAAAGACCGTTCGAGGCTGAGCGCGTATCAACTTTCCTACTCGGAGCGACATATCGCGCACGCGCGCATGCGCCTGCTCCTCCCGAAGCATCACAGGTCGCACGTAGTGGAACAGGCGCAACGTCGCGAAGCAGACCAGCAACGCCGGAAGCAGGCTCACCCAAACAGCGAGCGCGGGACTATACGCGCCAAGAAAGCTACCTGTGCAGAGGCCCAGAAAAAAGCCCGCGCTCGACGCGCTCGTCAACAGGGTAAAAGTCTCGCCTCCGCGCTCTTCCCGCTGCTCAGGAGGCAGCGAAGCATAGACAAGCCCACTCTCACAACCCGAAATTGAGGCAATGGCGAACCCACCGAGCACATTAGAGAGGGCGAAAAGCCAGAAGCCATGCGCCAGAGCGAAGATGAGTATACCCACAAAACCTACGCAGCGCCCAATCAGCATCATACGCGCGTACCCGATACGCTCCGCCCAGAGGCTCGTAGGGATATCGACCAGCCAGATAGACCATGACAGAATCGACTCCATGAGAAACATCTCAGTGAAGTTGAGCCCACGCTGCTGCTGAAAGAAGACAATCGTAGTGGAGTAGAAGAAGAGGTCCCCCAAAAAGCGCGCGATTACCAGCCAGCGGAGAGCGGGAATGCGCAACAGATCGCGCGAAGGGAGCAAGCGCCAGAAAAAAGACATGGTAAAACACTCCTGATCTCAAAGAAGAACATCCATAACACTACCAATACAGGTTCTTCTTCGTCAGGAGGTCCACGCCCTCTTCTGACCAGCGGGGAAGGATATTAGACAGGGTGAGGTTGGAAGCGAACGCGATCCCTCAAATGCACTCTTCCTTCTCAATGAGCACGTGAGCCATCATGCAGCTATAGATCCTCTCGCGCCTCTTTATAAACGATAGCGTACCATATGTATCAGTATACGTTCAAGGTAACACAAACAAGCCTTACCATAACAGTCATTGCATCTTTGCCTGTTACAGCACGGCATCGTTGTCATATACTAGAACTCAGCAATAACAGGAAAGGGAAAAGGCGTGAGTAGAAATGTAAAAGATAAGCATCTCAAGCATGATTAAGCCTCCCGCCACATTCTCTTCAATTTGATGGTATAGTTAAGCATACTATCCGATACTTCCACACATTGAGTGCCAGTGGATCATGAGAGGCACATTTCCCTCTCAGGTCCACCACTATATGTATGATGCACTTTTAAAATGGAATCAACGCATCCCCTCCCACGGTAAACCCCGTATGTTGCCGCGTCGCTTCAGTAGCGGCGGCGCCCATCGTCGAAATATATATTTCTATGAATGAGGAGAATGCTATGAGTGATGTACCCATCCAACAGCCAGCAGATGATGAGAGAGTTTCATCGCTGCGGCAAAACACCCTCGGGTTGCGTCATGCCATCATTATTTCGGTCGCGGTCATGTCGCCTGCCGCCTCTATCTTCTTTAACACCATTCCCCAGGCGGGTCTGGTAGGCGCGGCGATTCCTCTTTGCTACCTCATCGGCTTTCTGATCGCGCTCCTGGTCGCGAACCAGTATAGCGAGTTTTCGCGGGAAATCCCCTCCAGCGGCTCAGCCTATACCTTTGTAACCGAGGGCCTTGGCCCTATACCGGGCTTTCTCACAGCCTGGGTTGGTCTTGCCGCGATCATCGTGGGAGTTCCCTACTCGTTTGTCCTGTTGGGCGCGAACCTGCAAACACTCGTCCAGCGCTGGTTCGGTCTCAACCTGCATTGGAGTTTCTGGTTTGTGCTGGCGATTGGACTGGCCTTTGCCATTTGCTATCTGGGTGTGCGCCAATCAATGAACATTGATTTCGCTTTTCTGGCCTTCGAGATAGGCATATGTCTTATCCTGGCGGGGATAGTGCTCTTTCGCGTAGGCCAGCAGGGTGGTCTGACGCTCGTTCCCTTTACCCTGCAAACTATTCCCAGAGGCGGCGACATCACTGTAGGCATCGTATTAGCAACCCTGAGTTTTATTGGCTTTGAGACAGCAGCCACCCTTGGCGAAGAGACACGTAATCCACACCGCAATATTCCGCGCGCGGTCTTCGGCTCAATGATTGTCGTTGGCGTCTTCTATGTTCTGATGGCTTATGTGAGTACCGTAGGCTATGGCATCACCAACATGGCAACGGGATTCGCCAACGATCCCGCGCCCTTTGATACTCTTGGGCGGCAGTATAGCGGACCAGTCCTGGCTGTGCTCATAGATATTGTGGGCCTGCTCTCCTTCTTTAGCGCGGCCCTGGCGATCATCAATGGTGGCGCGCGTATCCTCTATACCGTTGGTCGTGACGGGTTGCTTCCCCACTGGACGGCATGGCTCCACCCTGTACGCCAGAATCCTATCGGCTCAATCACTATGCTCTGCATCTTGGGCTTAATTGTTGGTATCCCATTAGGGCTTCTATTTACGCCGATCCAGGCATTTAGTTTCCTGGGTACATTAGACGCGCTACTCATTCTGATTATCTATGCCCTGGTCGCGCTCGCCAGCATCGTCTTCTTCCTCCGCAAACGGCGAGAGCGCTTTCGCATTTTCCTGCATGGCATCCTGCCAGGAGTGAGCCTGCTTATCATCCTGGGCATTCTCGGCGCGGTCGTCATCTCGCCATCACCGTGGCCCCTCAATCTGCTGCCATTTGTGCTCATAGCCTGGCTGCTTATCGGCGGCGGATTGATTTTCTTCCTGCGAGATAAATTAACGAATGCATAGAAAAATGACATAAAAAAACCTTCAGACCAACCTGTAATATCTTTGGCACAGGTTGGTCTGAAGGAAAGCCTATCGGCGCTCATAGAACCAGCAAGACTTATTGGAACACCGTCAAGACTAGTAACGGGAGCGCTTCTGGCGGCGGCGCTGGGCCTCAGCCTTGCGCTTGCGACGCGCCTGGGGCGTCTCGTAGTGGCGGCGACGGCGTGCCTCGGCCAGAATGCCTGCATTCTGTACGCTGCGACTGAACTGTTTTACCGCCACTTCAAATGGTCTGTCGGGATTTACAATAATCTGGGTCATTAGCGTTACCAGCGCGATCTATTGCTGTCGGAGTACTGCCTCTCGCGGGGCTGGTAGCAATCCTGGCAGTAGACAGGGCGATCTTCGCGGGGCTGGAATGGGACCATGGCCTCATTACCACAACTCGCGCAAGTCGCGGAGTACATGGGGCGCTGCTCGCGCTGGCGGAAACCGCCACGCTGTCCGCCATTAGCCTGTTTGCGGGCCGCGCGGCAAGATGGGCAACGGCTCGGGGTGTTGGTCAGGCCACGGCTGGCATAAAATTCCTGTTCACCGACAGTAAAAGTGAATTCCTGGTTGCAGTCGCGACAATACAGTGTCTGGTCAGTCAATGAAAACTCTCTTTCTCATTCGCCACTATGATCTTATGCGAAAACCAACACCGCTTTCGCGGCTAGCACTAGCGCGCTCAGGCTTTCCATAAGGAGAAGGCGGATTGAACATATCTTCCTGTATTGCGCACCATCACCTCGGTCAATTTCTCGGAGCAACAAAGCACTTTACAGTTTCTCCTAGTATAGCACACCGCGCTATTTTGCGCTAGAGGCTCTGACCAATTGGTAATGATATGTCGTATTCATCACTTTCCTGAAGAAGAGGGTGATGCCATCGCGATTTTCACCATCCGTTCCCCTAGCCGCAACAAGACCTCGCGTAGCTCTGGCGGATCATGCACAACGAACGGCAGATCCAACATCATCAGGTACCGTGCCATACGCTCGATATCGTCGTGCTGCTCTTGAAACAAGACGCCTGAAGAAGTAGGGGTCAGCGTTCCATAGACAGTGCCCATCTTTTGTTGTACAGTCGCCAGATCCGTCTGGAACTCTACCTCTATAGCCACGCTGGGAGCGGTATATTGTGCCTTTATAAAGGTTTCAAAATCAAAATCATCAGCCTTCTCAAACGTCTCTGAAAGGATTTCCACCCGCTGTATCCGATCCAGGCGAAATACTCGATATCCCTGGCGCAAGCAGCAATACCCTCCAAGATACCAGCGCCCCTTCCAGCCAGTGATGCCATATGGCTCCACCTTGCGATGTGTAACTTCACCTTGTCTGGAACTATAATCCAGGGCAACACGCTGTGAGGCTTGAATTGCCCCACTCAGATCGATCAAGAGCGAGGCATCGGGTCGCGCCTGCTGGTTATGCGGAAAGAAGACGAGATGGGATGATACCGCTTCCAGGCGTTCCCGTGCTCGCGCAGGCAAGACACGCGACACTTTCGCCAACGCGCCCTCAATCGCGATGGGAGAGTGTTCAATCTCCAACCATGAGCTTGCGAGCAAACCAAGCATTATCGCGGTCGCTTCCTCCTCTGTAAAGATCAGTGGTGGTAGCTTAAAGCCTGGGCGCAAGCGATATCCTCCATGCCGTCCGATGTTGGCTTCAACGGGAATGCCAACGTCCTGAAGATGTGTAATGTAGCGGCGCACCGTCCGCACATCCGTCTCCAGGCGCGCCGCCAACTCTGGGCCACTAATATACGGCCTGGCCTGAAGCAGTTCTAGCACAGTCAGAACACGGCTGGTGGGATGGTACATAGTAAGACTCCACTCACGACAAAGTTTGAAGGGTCACGCACATAAATAAAGGATTGGTTTCGCCCTTGTTCCTTAGCATATGCCACATGGAGAAAATCAGTCTGTTTTCTGGTACCTTTGGCTAAAAACTAGCCCTGAAGTAAAACCCATGCAGTGCTATGCCGATACCAAGCAGTAATCACATTCGATATCCGAGTTCCTTGAGATAGAGGAGAGACAATACCAGGCCTAGGTCTCTCATTTGCTGAGATGCAACACATACGCATCAGACCTGGCTCAAGGAGAAATAGTAGCCAAAGGGGTTGAATATTTACATGTACAAGGACACGCCCGAATTCCGCTTATTCGTTTACCGTCAGAACAGTTTCCAATACGGAACGCTAGTCGATGGCGGTGCCTACAAGCTTAATGAACAGGTAAAATTCGATGACGGTCGAGCACGAGGCACTATCGCCTGGAAGTATCAGGACCAGGAGCGCGGCCTGATCTATGTCATCGAAGACTATTCAGGCTACCCTTTTGAGGTCTGCGAGAGCGAGATTGTAAGCGAAGTCTAGAGGCAAAGTCATTACCCAGTCATGGTGGACGCGCTGCGACTTCATCTGTCTATCTGTAATGAAAGCGGCAAGCTCTCACGCCTGATGGAGGGGTGAGAGCTTGCCGGGGGAAGCGTAGATATTACTTACATATTACGCGATCTCGACGGGCTGGCCCTTCTCAGCGGACTCGACAGCCGCGAACATCAGCGCCAGGGTGAATAGATTGTTCAACCCGGAAATGTCGGACGTTGTGCGCCCTTCACGAACAGCCTGAACGAAAGCATCAAGCGTACCATGCCGATCTTGCTTGGAGACGGTGGGCAGCTCTAGTTCATAGGCTTCCCCCTCCAAGGGTTGAATAGTCACGCTATCAGGCACCTCATCATCACGCGTCACCATAGAAATCGTGCCCTTGGCGCACTCGATGCGCCACTCACCGCCCCAACTCGTTCGGGTGGCAGGGCTTACCCAACTGCCGCGATAGTTCACTATCGCCCCACCATCAAATGTAATCGTCGCGGCTCCGGTTGAGGCCGCGTCAAAATTGCTCCAGGATGGATTCCAGGTCTGACAGGTGATGTGAGTGGGCTCCTGACCCAGGATCATACGCATCAGGTCAAAGTGGTGAATCGACATATCTACCAGCAGGGGCTCCCAGATATGATAATGGCGATGGGTCTCTACGGGAGCGGTATTCGAATAGCGGCGGAAATCCAGGTATACCGAACCGACTTCCCCTAACTCGCCCTTTTGCAGTAAGTCGCGCACAGCCTGGGCCGCTGGATAGAAGCGATAGTTCTGGCTGACAAAGAGCGTGCGCCGCTGCTGCTCCGCCAGTTCAACAACCTCGCGAGCCTCGGCGATTGTTGGGCCAAATGGCTTTTCTACCAGCACATGCTTGCCAGCATTAAGCGCGGTTATCGCGAGTGGCAAATGGGCTCCCAACAGCGCCGTAATCAGAACGGCGTCCGCCTCAACCGTCGCCAACGCCTCCTCTAGCGTCGTAAAGCAGCGCTCAGGCGCGATATCAACTACGCCGCGAGCAAGTTCAAGCATGCCAGGATCGGTATCCACACACGCCACAAGCTCAATATCTTTATTCTTTGATACAACACTTTTCGCCCAATCACGCCCCCATCCGCCCAGACCAGCCTGTATAATACGTAATGTCATGGAACGATCTATCCTCCATACTTACTTCCCTATCCGAAAACCAGAACGCACCGTACCCCACATGGAGTCAGCGATGCCACACTCCCAAATGGGTTGGTTTTCGCATAAGACCTTCAAAATAGCAATGGTAGGCATTCGCTACCGATACGAATTAGTATATGCCAATTGACAGACCTTATCAAACCAGGGTCCGATGGTACCCAATGTTGTCAATCCGCCTACCAGGCCCATGCAGAGACCGAATTAACGACTATTTTCTGATAAAAACCACTCATTCTGCAGTCATCACCATCACACTGCACCTGCCAGGCAGTGTAATATATAAGATAGGCAACCTTTGTTGAGAGAGACATTCTAGATCAGGGAGGATCACATGGCCTATTCAAGACTGGAAAACGTATTTCCTCAACATCGACCCGTTACGATGGCTCGCCGAGGCGTGGTCGCGGCACCGCACTATCTCGCCGCCGAGGCGGGCCTGGACATCCTCAAAGCGGGTGGCAATGCTATTGACGCGGCCATAGGGGCTAGCGCCATGCTCCAGGTAGTATACCCTTTTGTCTGTGGCCTGGGTGGCGACGTATTCATGCTAATTTATGACGCGCGAAGTGGGCAACTTCATGGTTTAAACGGGAGCGGACGCTCAGCGGCGACAGCCAGTATTGAGCGCTATCGCGAACTTGGCTTTACAAGCATGCCCCAACGCGGCGTCCACTCGGTAACGGTTCCCGGCTGCGCCAGTGGCTGGAACGAAGCCGCACAGCGCTTTGGTCGCCTGGGATTGGCTCGCGCCCTTGAACCCGCGATCTCTTACGCCGAGGAGGGCTTTGCCCTGGGGCCTGATTTGCGCTCAGCCCTGGACCGCGCCAGTGCCAGTGGTGAATATCATCGCTCCTGGCATACACACTTTCTTCCAGATGGAAGTGTTCCATCTCTGGGCTCAATCATTCGTTATCCAACGCTTGCTAAAACCTTACGCACAATCGCGCGCGAAGGAGTGGGGACTTTCTACCAGGGAGAGATCGCCGAACAGATAGCGGCCTTCTTCGCGCAAGAAGGTGGACTTATCACACGCGAAGACCTTGCCGCCCATCGCAGTGATTGGGTCACCCCGCTCAGTGTTCCTTTCGGAGACCTCACTATTTACGAGCTACCACCCAACACCCAGGGAATTACCGCTCTCCAGATGCTAGGTATGCTGAACCACCTGCAAACAGGTGACTCACCACTCTCGCCTACGACGATCCACCACGCGGTGGAAGTCAAGAAACTGGCCTTCGCAGACCGCGCAGCCTATCTCACCGATCCTGAGCATATGCGTGTGCATCCAACCAGTCTCATAGCCCCGGACTATCTCGCGGAAAGGGCGGCCCTGGTCGATCCACAACACGCGCAGGCGTCGCAAGCTCCTGGCAGCTTTACAGGCGACACCATTTATCTCTGCGCGGCAGACAGAGAGGGGAATGTGGTCTCGCTCATCCAGAGCAACTATATGGGCTTTGGTAGCGGCGTAGTGGTCGATGATACAGGCATCGTGCTCCAAAATCGAGGGGCCTACTTCTCGCTCGATAGCACTGCCGCGAATGCCCTGGCTCCTCGCAAGCGCACGCTACACACGCTCATCCCATCCATGGCGACACGCGACGGTCGCCCGGTCATAGTCTTTGGAACAATGGGGGGCGATGGGCAGGCCCAGACCCATCTCCAGGTCTATACAGCCATCGAACGCTATGGCCTCAACATTCAGCAAGCACTTGAGATGCCGCGCTGGATTCACGGAGCCACCTATGGAGGGGCGGAAGAGACATTGCTTATGGAAGGACGAGTGCCCACACAAACGCTACAGGCGCTCCGCGAGATGGGACACATTGTAGAGGAGGGAGACCCATGGCTCACCACTATGGGCTATGCCCAGGGCATTATCATCGATCCCGTTACAGGCGTCATGCAAGGTGGGTCCGACCCACGCGCCGAGGGCATCGCGGCTGGCTGGTAACTACGCGACCTTGATGACCCATTACGCGGAAACCAATGGGAGCCGAACCTGCACGCGAGTGCCCTGGTTCGGCTCACTATTAAGCGTGAGCTCTCCTCCCACCTTCTTCGCCCGCTCCTGCATGGAGCAGATACCTAGATGACCAGGGAACTTCTGGGTTGCATCAAAGCCGCGACCATCATCCTCTATCAGGAGACGAATCTCCTGATCCTCTCGCGCAAGGTGAAGTGTCACGCAATGGGCTCGTGCGTGCTTGACGATATTATGCAAGGCTTCCTGAGCAATACGATAGAGCGTGTACTTGATCTCCAACGAGAGATCAGGCTCTTCATCGAGGTGAGCCTCAACCGAGAGCCGATAGCGCGTGCGCATAACCGCGATTTGCTTACTCAGCGCCGCGACCACGCCTTCCGCCTCCAGCGACTCAGGACGCAATTCAAAGATCAGGGCGCGCATCTCAGCCAATCCAGCTTCTGTGAGAGAAATAACATAGTCCAGCGAAGCCGTCGCCTGCTCTGGATCATCGACCAGGGCTTCCTGAGCTGTGTGCGCCCCCAAACTAATACCATAAAGCGCCTGAGAAACTGAATCGTGTAACTCGCGCGCCAGGCGTTGGCGCTCCTGAAGCGATGCCAATTCTTGAGCCTGCTCGTAGAGGCGGCGTAGCTCACGCTCGCGGCTATGAGCCTGCTCAGCTCGCATACGCAGGGCGGCAGCAAGCTGGCTTGTAATAACCGAGGCTATCAGAAAAACGACCAGCGTGAGCACATCTTCCGTCTTGAACACAGCCAGCGTAAAAACCGGAGGAACAAAAAAGAAGTCAAAGGCAAACACTGAGAGCAATGACATCAGGCAGGAAGCGTAGAGACCGCGTGTGCTTGCCAGCGCCAGAGCAATGAGCAGATAGAGCAGAGAGATAGTAGGAGTATGTGAATAGAGCCGCGCCAGGGCAATGACAGCCGAAATAAGGGCCGTCCCACCGAGAGCGAGAAGGCTATCAATCACTCTCCGGCTCCATTGGGGTTTGATGTGTCCATCTCGCACAGCAATGCGCTCAACGTATTTCACCATGGTCCTCTTTTCCTGCCACAGACGGCTACACTCAGACGAAAGAACGGCAGACACTCACTGAGGACGCGCCTTCTTCTCAGGCTGATTCTTCGTATCCAGCACCACAAGCCCAAGATGAAGAGCGCACAGAACGGCCTGAGTACGGCTTTGTACATGCAACTTCGCCAAGATATGCCGCACATGCACTTTGACAGTATCTTCTACAATCTGGAGGTGGTTCGCGATCTCTTTATTAGCCTTGCCCTGAGCTAAGAGGCATAAAACGTCCTTCTCACGCTCCGTCAAGGACTCGGCGGGCGGCAGAGCTTGCACCTGGCGAACCAGGGAAGCCGAGACTTTCGGCGAGAGATGCACCTGACCTGATGCTGCCTCCTTGATAACCTTACGCAATTCCTGCGCCTGGGTATCTTTGAGCAGGTACCCGATGGCACCCGCCTTTATGGCATCAACGACGGTCGCACCCTCTAAGACACTTGTAAGAGCAATGATTTCTGTCTCTGGCAAAGCGCGGCGCAAGGCAGCCGTCGCGGCGATGCCATCCATAACCGGCATCAAAACGTCCATCAATACCACATCGGGACGCATCTCCATTGCCTGACGAACCGCCTCTTCGCCATCTTCAGCCTCTCCAACAATCGCGATCTCCGGGTCTCGGCTCAGGAACATCCTCAGCCCCTCACGTACAACACTATGATCATCGGCGATCAACACCCGAATCACCATGAGCTTTCTCCTCTTAGGCGAGCCACCCTACTCCTTTAGGAGTAGACCGAAGTTACTCGCATGGACAATGTATTCCGCCATTCAGGCTCCTATACTCACCCTTGTAGATAGGGCGCTTGAGGCGAGCGCGTACAGGTTTCTTTCCAAGTGTATCATAGACGCCCGACAGCGTGCCATTCATTGACCTGAGGCGTTGTTAGCCGCCAAATCTATAACGCGTAGCAGTATAAATAAAGCACGCCTTGCGTCCTATCTCGTATTCGCCGCTGAATCGAAGAAGGGAACGTTATGACGCAGCATTCACACGCACATGATGACGCCCACGGCAAAGCGTCATTGGGACCATTATTATGCTGGGCAGTAGTCTTCGCGGATATTGGTTCCTCCATTTACTACGTGCCTGGTATTCTATATAGCAATGTAGGCGGTCTGGCAGGCTTCTTTGTGCTCCTAACTATGATCATTTTCGTGCTTTTGACCTTGAAGTATGCCGAAGTGAGCTCGCGCTTCCCTGAAGGAGGAGGTGTCGTCTCCGTCGCCGCGCAGGGTATTCACACCTGGGTTGGAGCCCTGGGAGGCATGTTCATCCTTGTCAGCTACTTCCTTACTTCCGCGATTAGCTGTTTATCAGCCATCCAATACCTGTCTGTCGTCTTTCCCTCTCTGCTTCCCTATGCCTTATTCATTACGATAGGGGTTCTGGTGCTGCTCGGCATCCTTAACTGGATTGGCATAAGCGAAAGTGCCAAAGTGAGCCTCATAGCGGCCCTGGTGGCCTTCGGTGGCGATCTCGTTGTTCTCTTCATCGTCTTCACCCACATCTCCTTCCAGGATGCCTGGCAACTTTTCATGGGCGCCTTTCAGCAAAAAGGCCTTACCACAACCTCACTCCTGGTTGGTTTCGCGGGAGCCTTTCTTGCCTTCTCCGGTCTGGAGAGCATCTCTCAGCTCTCGCCAGTTATGAAAGCGCCTCGCAAGAAGGTTATCAGTATCGCGCTCTTGCTGGTTGTGCTCACCATTGGCATCACCAGCCCGCTCCTGACGACCCTTTCAACCTTACTTCAACCAGAGGCAGCCGGAAACGAAGTGCTCTCCACGCAATTGATCTCACTCCTGGGTGGACATTGGGGTAGCACGATTGTACAGCAAGGGGTCGCGATCAGCGCGAGCTTGATCCTGATCTTCGCTGGCAATACTGCCATTATTGGAGCCTATCACGTCTTCCTCGCACTCTCGCGGATGGACTTCCTACCCGCCATCATTCTTCAGCGCAACCGCCTGCGCAACACACCACATTTTTCAATCGCGCTAGCAGCGGGTATTCCCATCCTGGTCTTGCTCATCGCCAATGGGCAAATCAATATGCTGGGCGATATGTATGCCTTTGGGCTCCTGGGAGCCTTCTCAATCACCTGCCTGGGACTCGACATCATTCGCTTCCGCGAATGGCGAGCCGCGCGCCAGCATCCCGAATTCGCGCGGAAGCATAAACTGCTAAAGCTAGCAGCGACGATGAAAATCACTCCACAGGAGGCAGAGGCAAAGCTGGCAGCAGAGGTCGCCAAAACGCCTGCTGCATTACGAAAGGTACGCGTCTTTCTGGCACACTGGTGGAAGCGCCTGGATTTTGTTTTAGGTGTAATCACGACACTGCTGGTGCTTCTGGCATGGACTATTGGACTCTTCTCCAAACCACTAGGCACCATCTTCGGAGGCGCGGTTGTGCTCTTAGGCGGCGGCATAGCCATTATCAACTACATGCGCCAGGGGAGTACCCTGGTTTTACCAACCCCATTGATTGCTCGCGCGCCTGGGTCTGTAATCGCGGTGCTTGGCAATGAGGCACACAATCAGCAAGTAATTGATAGCGCCTTACGCAAGGCCTCTTCGGCCCAGCCAGTCGTCTTCCTCTACCTAAGCAGCCAAACACTCAAGAGAAGCCCACGCCCCTTTGAAATCTTCGATCCCTACCTCGAAGATCCGAAAGCCAAAGAGGCATTCAGTCAAGCCGAGAAGTCAGCGCGCCGCGAAGGAGTACCACGGCAATTCGTCTACCAGTTAGCGACTCCCGAAAAGCTAGCGCATATCTGGCGCTTTATACGCCCTCTGGAGATTGTGCTACCAGAATCCCTCATGGATGAAGCAAAGGAAATTAATCCCGACCGCTTACGCTATGAATTAACGCCGGGTGGCAAGGTCGCCCACCTTATCAAGCGCTGGTAATCCGCTGAGATAGCAAGATGGAGGTCATGACGGCCTCCATCTCACAGAAAGGTACACATGGCAAAACAGTATATCCTTCTTCCATTCGTACATGGAATAGATGCGACTGCCATCTCTTCCGCGCTGGCCTTCGCTCAAGAAAGGGATATGACACTGTTACTCGCCTCGCTCATTCGCCTTCCCAACAAAGAGTCGCAGAGGGAGCCTCGACCCGAAGCCCTGGCACAGGCATACGACTTCTTCGAGCTTATACAACACAAGGCGGCACAGATCGGGGTAGCAACCAAATGCGTGCATCACTCAACACATCATGTCGCGCGAAGCATTGAAGCTCTGGCTCAGGAATGGGCATGCGCGGGTATTATGCTCTTTATACGCAATGGCAAAGGAATCTTTCTGGAAACAAGTGACATCAAACAAGTGCTTGAAGTTCCTGGCCGACCTGTCTTTCTATTTCGTATCCCCTCGCGTAGGAGCGTTTACACACGCATGCTGACAACACTCCTACACTCGATCCAGAGTTATATCCTGTCCTTCCTCCCAACAAGTCCCTATACACACAAGCAGTGAGACATAGAGCGGGTCTGGAAGCCCGTTAGGGATGATAGCTTACGAGCTTGGCCTGAGCGATAAATGTTGAGACAGTTCGGTCGCGTGGAAAGGTTTCGCTCAACACGCCCTGATATTCAAGGAAGCGCTCGGAAAGCATTCTAGAGGAGAGCAGATGCACCTCTGAGGCAGCCTTTTGCGCCATCTCCAGGCTGGCTTCCTTTTCGCGCTTCCTGGCGTAGGCTTCAGCAAGCGGAAGCAACGTCAGAACCCGACGCGAATGCCAGCGCGTCGGGATGTGCCGCAGAGCCTGCTCAAAATGGGTGATGGCTTCGTTGTAACGTCCATTCATCAAGGCACAGTTGCCAGCGATCAAATGCCAGTTTGAGTGGTCAAATTCTTCATTAGGCGAAAGACCCTCAAGAAGTCGCCGCGATTCCTCCAATTTCTCACGTACAATGGCATAATCCTGAAGGAGAGCCGCGTTATAGGCCCAATTTGCCAGCAGGTGAGCCTTCGAGCACATATACTCCTCACCTTCCTCATGCTCGATCAAGCGAATAGCATCCTCAATAAATTGAGTCGCCTGGATATATCGCCCGGAAACATTGGCGGCAATGGCCTGCCAGTTACGGCTCTGGGCCTGATTCCAGCAATCATGGCCCTCAGTCGCAGCCACATACGCACTCGCGTGCATCTGTTCCTGTGCCTCGATATCATTCATATGGTGAAGGGCTGAACCAATCAGATTATAGATAGAGGCATAAAAGCACGCGTGTACCTGGGCAGGCAAAAGGGTATGAATATGCTCTAAAAGGACACGGAGCGCATGCCCAACCGAAAATACCTGCTCCGGGCTGGTCGCATGTGAAAATTGCCATGCCTGCCTGATGCTCTGGGCAAAGGATTGCTGCAACTGAACACTTTCCGTAACGCTCATACGCCATCTAGCATGGATAGGAGATGCTCCCCCCTGCCGCAAGAGGTTTAAGCGCATGCTTTCAGGCAAGCCCTGAAGGCTCTGGGACACAATATGGAGGGCTTCAAATAAGGTATCGGGAGTCCAGTGTTCTTTAATGGTTGAGGCAAGCTGACTGGCCCCCAGGACCAGCCAGAGGCCCGTTTGCTCCTGTAATGGTGCATGCCGTGATGGAGAAGGGATCGCGGTACTGGCTTCTTCCAGAGAGGTATATTTCCGCAACAATGACGGCGCTGAAGAGAGTGGAGCATCATCTAAAACTTCTTGAGAGGAGGGTGCGGCAGGATGCTTTCTTTCTGACTCGACAGTTCCGGCGAGTCCCAGTTCCTGAGAGGTTATGCCAAAGTACGCGCAGAGGCGTCGGCGTGACTCAGCATTAATCGAGTGACCATGTTCCGCGCGCCAGATAGTGGCGGCTCCTACGTTTGTCTCGCGCGCCAACTGTTCAATGGTTAAATTGTAGCGAGTACGAGCAGCACGTAGGGGATGGGTAGGTGCCTTCTTCATCTCGTCCCCCTTGACTTGCGGTGAGCAAATGCCTTTTATAGCACAGAGAAGAAAAGTAGCGTCACTCTTCACAGTAAGCTATTTGCTTTTGACTGTCAAGTTATAAGTTTCTCATAAAATAATTACTTTACATCTTACTCCGCTAAAGCTAAATACAGCCCCTGCCTATAATGAAAGAGAATAATGAATAGAGTACCGTTCGCGCTTTTATTCAGTTTTTAATCACCAGGAAGTTCAAATTGACTACAAAGCCCTTACAAAGGTATACCAGGAGAGAAGGCAATTTCGCGCTTCAGTACAAGGAGGTAAGATCCAACACGAAAACCAGGGCTCAGGCGGAGTTCCTCTGTGTAGTTCCAAAGTGCCACTGATGCGGCATGCGTGGTTTTCGCGGAAGGATAAGCTATGAAAGCGAGGATATCTATGACTGGACAGATCCTAAAACGTAGATTTCCATGGCGACAGGGACGTTTCACGCTCCTTGGTGTTGTTCTTTTAGTGATGATGTCTGTGTTAGCGATGCAATTTAACACTCACCAGGTGGAAGCCGCCGGAACCGGCTACTGGCATACCAATGGAACCCAGATACTAGACGCCAATAACCAGCAAGTACGAATCGCTGGTATCAACTGGTTTGGCCTTGAGACCGCCAACTATGCCCCACATGGCCTCTGGACCCGCAACTACAAGGATATGCTCGATCAGACGAAAAGCCTGGGCTATAATACCCTGCGCCTCCCCTACGCAAATCAACTCTTTGACACGGGGAGCACACCCAACGGCATCGACTATAGCAAAAATCCCGATCTACAAGGATTAAGTGGCCTCCAAGTCATGGATAAGATCATCGGCTATGCCAGTCAGATTGGCCTACGCGTCATTCTGGATCGACATCGCCCCGATTCAGGTGGGCAATCGGCCCTCTGGTACACCTCAGCCTATCCCGAATCACGTTGGATCTCCGACTGGCAGATGCTGGCCCAGCGCTATAAAGGGAACGCAATGGTCATCGGAGCAGATCTGCACAACGAGCCTCACGCGCCCGCCTGCTGGGGCTGTGGCGACCAGAGCGTTGACTGGCGTCTGGCAGCCGAGCGCGCTGGAAACGCGATCCTCTCTGTGAACCCAAACTGGCTTATCTTCGTAGAGGGCGTTGATTGCTATGGTCCCGGTGGACAGGCCAGTGGTGACTGCTATTGGTGGGGGGGGAACCTTGAAGGAGCGGCCCAGTACCCTGTTCGCTTGAATGTCGCGAACCGCCTCGTATACTCCGCGCATGACTATCCAGCCAGCGTCTACCCGCAATCCTGGTTCAGCGCCTCCAACTACCCCAATAACCTGCCGGGCGTCTGGGACACACATTGGGGCTATCTCGTCAAGCAGAACATCGCCCCTGTCTGGTTGGGTGAATTTGGCACCAAACTGGCAACCACTTCCGACCAGCAATGGCTCTCGACACTGACGAACTACCTTGGGAAGGGCGCGAACGGTATTCACTGGACTTTCTGGTGCCTCAATCCCAACTCAGGGGATACAGGTGGTATTCTGAATGACGACTGGACAACGGTCAACCAGACCAAACAGGCCTATCTGACACCCATTGAGTTCGCGCTTGACGCAGGCAGTAGCACACCCACTCCCACCCCAACAACCGGCACAACTCCGACAGCGACGACTACAAGCACACCTACCCCTCCCGCTGGTTCGGCCTCGGTACAGGTGAACTACGCCAATAAAGACGCCTCACCAACCGATAACGCGATCAGGCCATACTTGCAGGTCGTAAATACGGGACAGAATTCCATCAACTTGAGTGATATCACGCTCCGCTACTGGTTCACCAACGATGGCAGCGTGGGACAATCCTACTGGTGCGATTACGCGCAGATCAACTGCGCCAACATCAATGGTAGATTCGTCGCCGTCTCCCCCACACGCTCACAGGCAGACTATTACCTGGAAGTGAACTTCAAGACTGGCGCGGGCACGCTGGCACCGGGTGCCAATACAGGCGAAATCCAGAACCGCTTTAGTAAGAATGATTGGTCCAACTTCAACGAGGCCAACGACTACTCCTACAACCAGACCATGACCAACTATGGTGCCTGGACGAAGGTGACGGCCTACTATCAGGGTAAGCTCATCTGGGGGGCTGAGCCCTAGAAGAGGATAGCCCCCTCTCCTCTTAAGAATGCCCCTTGCCCTCAGCGGAGAGCGAGGGGTATCTTTTACAGGTAGACACTACTCAACGGTGCTCGCCGCTTCGGGGAGCGCTGGCGCTTGATCTGTGTAAAAGGCAAGCACGCGCTGGGCCTGATCGATGATCTCCTGGCGCAGTTCGAGAGGCTCTAGAATCTCTATACCGGGTTCAACGCTCAGGATGTAGCCGCGAGCCTCTTCAAAGAGCTCAAAGCGGAGTATCAATTCGATGCGCCCCTCCGCGTCCACTTCGCCCTGCGACTCAATCTTCGGCGGGCGACCAATGCTGGCAAGCCATTGTAGCATGGCCTCTGTCATGCGAACCCTTACCCAATAGCGGGGCAGATTGGCCTTGAAACTGGCTGATGACTGATGCCAATAACTAGCCAAGTCAAAGTCGCTCGGGCGCGCACATGGCTCTTCAAGTTGCTCTACAGCTTCGATACGGGAGACACGATAGGTTCGCAACTGATCCTCGACACCCGCTACCAGATACCAGATCGTGCCCTTGGCAACTAGCCCTAGCGGATCAACGATACGCTCGACAACACCGTCATGGCGCTGATAGCTAATTCGTAGCTTCTTCTCCTGCCAGACCGCCGCCTGGACCGTAGCCAGATGGGGAATACTCTCCTGATTCGCATGCCAGCCCGCCGTATCGATATAAATACGTTGCCGCGCGTACTCGGCATCGCGGCGATGCGCCTCTGGGAGCGCCGCCAAGAGCTTAATCAAGGCTCCCTCTGAAGCTTTCCGCAGTCCCAGATCATTAAGCAAACGATCTGGTTTGACGAAGAAGAGCGACTGAATCTCCGCCTCATTCAACCCTGTCAGATTCGTGCGATACTCTTCAAGCAGCCCCCAACCGCCCCCATATCCTCGCTCGGCCACGACTGGAATACCCGTCATTCCCAGGGCCTCCATATCGCGATGAATGGTACGCTCCGACACCTCCAAGCGTTGGGCTAACTCACGAGAAGTCAGGCGGTGATGAACCTGCAACAACAGCAAAATAGAGAGCAAGCGATCAGCACGCATAGCTGGTGTCCCCTCCTTCTTCAGCTTCAATATTCTATCTGCTCTCTATTGTAACAGAGGAATATGACAAGCCTTGTCATATTCCTCAAATAAGAAACATCTCCCCAAGATATAGAGCGCTCGCGATCTTGTCCCCAAAAGAGCCTTTTTTATTCTCTGCTTGGCTGGTACACTCTGAGAGATTTCAACTTTTTGCTTGTTTTTTTCGACAAAACCAGCATTGGTATAGTGCGCCATGTCCACAAGATGAGCTCCTATGTGTCAATGTGTAGCTCCGATCCTTGAAAGATTGTTGCAGTCTTGCTGAGACGCATAGTCGCAGCATGCCTTCTGAGGCAAAAGCACAAGGGGTCGCAGTGTAGAGGGCGCCGTTCTCCACTCACCCTAACAACGAGGCTTCTTGTTCCGCGTCCCGCGCATGTGGGAAGAGAACGAGATTACATACCGTTCCGACAAAAGAAAGGAGATTGCCAGGGCCAATCTTGCAGTAGTACAAGACTTATTGGTAAAGCAAGATTTAATGCTCGAATAACGAGAGAAGGTTTGTGATGCCTGACCAGCCGAATAACACGCCTGAGCAGCTCTACGCGCGCACCATCGATGCGATCAAGGCGCAGCGGCCGAACGCGTGCAAGCACCTGCGTTACCTTCTGGCAGCGGTCGAAGAGGGGCGCAAGAAGATCACCCACGACGCCAAGCCAGCGGATCTCCAGTCGAACCTGGAGGAGCTGGAGGCGAACCTTGACCGGCTCATCACCGCTCTGAAGGAGGAGCGTTGGCTTCGAGGCATCTGGTCATCTCTCTTCATGTGGCCGGAGAGCTACGCGAAGATGGATCTGACCCGCACCAGGCTGTACTGGTACATCCTGTCCGTGCGCGAGGCGCAGAAGGGGGCGAAGAGCCGCCTGCCGAACAACTGACAGACATCACAACTGAATGAAGGTGAGGAGGAGCCCGGTATCAAAAACCGGACTCCTCCTCGCCGCTTTTTTGGGGCCAAGCGCCTTTGCCCCTCCAATCTCCTAATTTGGGAACGCGGTTACAGCACAACATTCCTCAGATACATGTCACAAGATGTCAGGAATATCGGGGTATACTTTGTGAGCGCTGTGATTCACCGAACAACACCCATACGTTACCACTCGTACACCATCATTTCTTATCTATCTCACAAGAAACAAGATACATTGGAAGTCCGTATGCCTTCATGCCATTTTTATAATCCATCACACTTCCGTAGCCAGCATACTTTTGCATAAGACCATAGGAGGTTATTGATTCCATGCCCCAGGTTGAATCTATCCATGCATCTAAAGAACAAGCCGAACCAATACAGCAACCACTTCATCCCCATATCGAACTTCTGGCAGGACTAACACATAATGGAGCCGTTAAGAAGCGGAGCACAAACCGGGATGAGGAGCCGCAAAAGGTCCAGGTCGAGCCGGACCAGATCTTTATCAGTGGCGCACATCAGCATAATCTCAAGCATATCGACGTAGCGATTCCACGCAACAAGCTGGTCGTGTTGACCGGCGTCAGTGGCAGTGGGAAGTCCTCACTCGCCTTTGATACCATCTATGCCGAAGGACAGCGCCGCTACGTTGAAAGCCTCTCGCCATTTGTGCGTCATTACCTGGATAAAGTTGAGAAGCCCAAGGTCGATTTCATATATGGTCTCAGCCCGGCAGTCGCCATTGAACAGAAGACGGTTAGCAAAAATCCTCGCTCCAATGTGGGAACCATTACCGAGGTCATCAACTACCTGCGCCTGCTCTACTCACGTATCGGCGTCAGGCATTGCGTCACATGCGGGACAGAGATTCATACCCATAGCGCCAATGAGATCGCGCGCCGTCTCGCTTCACTTCCGCCCGGTACGCCGTTTCATCTCCTTGCGCCCCTGACACGCCAGTCCTCAGAAACATATAACGCGCTCATTCAGCAGTCCATACAAGAAGGCTACATCAACGCGCGGGTCGATGGTAGAGCAGAGATAGCGCTTGCCAAGCTTCATCTGGAAGAGGACAGGGAGCATAGCATCGATCTGTCAATCGCGCATGATACGGTGCCAGCGATCAGGGATGAGGCATGGAACGAGAGCCAGCGCGCCACACTCAAGCGAGCGATGAAACTGGGTGGAGGAACAGTAATTGTTAGTCTTGATCAAGGTCAGGAGGTGGTTCTGAGCGAGCAAGCACGCTGCGCACTCTGTGGGACAAGCTTCCCAGATCTTATATCGGTGAACTTCAGCCCCAACTCACCTTTTGGCATGTGCCAGACATGCAATGGGCTGGGGACACAACTCAAGGTTGATCCTGAGCGGCTCATCGAAGATCCTGACCTCTCGCTTATGGATGGTACACTCCGCTGGTTCGGCAATGTACGCAAGAAAGGCGTAAACTATTCAACCAGCGTGCTCTTCGCGCTGGCTCAACATTATCACATCGACCTGGAGACACCGTGGCGAGAGCTGTCACAGCACTTCCGCGATGTCCTGCTTTACGGCTCAGGAGACGAGCAGATTGAGTTCAATCTCTCATTCTCACAATCCAACGGAAACGGAAACTGGACCCATAATCGCGTCGAGACCTACGCGGGCGTCATCGCGGAGATCAACCGGCGCTTCCACCAGACCAGTTCAGAGGGCATGAAGGCATGGTACACCAGCCTTATGAGCCAGCAGCGATGCCCTACCTGTCAGGGAACACGCCTCTCACCAGAGGTCAACGCGGTCACCCTGGCGGGGCATAATATCAGCGAGATAGGCGAGATGACCATCGACCGCTTACTCTCATGGCTAGATGAACTTTATGAGACACTCGACGATGAGGCATTACTCATCGCCAGCGAGATCCTGAAGGAGACCCGGCAACGCCTCCAATTCATGCTCAATGTCGGGCTACACTACCTGACCCTTAACCGTCCCGCGCCCACCCTGTCGGGAGGAGAGGGACAGCGCATTCGTCTGGCAAGCCAGTTAAGCTGCGGTCTGGTTGGCGTCCTTTATGTACTGGATGAGCCTTCCATTGGCCTGCATGCCCGTGACCAGCGCACTTTGATCGATACCTTACTCCAACTGCGCGATATGGGGAACACAGTTCTGGTTGTCGAGCACGACGAGGAGACCATGCGCACCGCCGACTGGCTTATTGATATCGGGCCGGGGGCTGGTATCCTTGGCGGTCAGGTAGTTGCTGCTAACACACCAGAAAAGATCGCAGAGGATGAAGCCTCGATTACAGGTCGGTACCTTAGCGGCAAACTACGTATTACCTCGCCCAAGGGCACTCAAAGACGCTCGCCCACACGCGGCTGGCTCGCCATCACCAACACCGCTCTGCACAACCTCAAGCATGTTGATGCGCGCTTCCCACTTGGCCTGCTCACCTGTATTACAGGCGTAAGTGGCAGCGGCAAGAGCAGCCTGGTTAACGGCACCCTCTATCCGGCACTGACCCAGGTCATTCATAAGACACAGGAGCCAGCGGGACCATTCGAGAGCCTTATAGTGGTAGAGAAACTAAACAAAGTCATCAATATCACACAGGAGCCAATTGGGCGTACGCCCCGCTCCAATCCCGCGACCTATGTAGGCATCTTTGACGACATTCGCGCCCTCTTCGCGGGAACTGAGGCAGCGCGCGAACATGGCTACAAGGCGGATCGCTTCAGCTTTAACGTCGAGGGTGGGCGCTGTGAAAGTTGCAAAGGGCATGGACAATATGTGGTTGAGATGCATTTCCTGGCGGATGTCTGGGTTCCCTGCAAAGAGTGCGCGGGCAAGCGCTTTAATGGAGAGACGCTAGCGATTCGCTACCGGGAAAGGAACATCGCCGACGTGCTCGACATGGATGTACAGGAGGCGCTGGCCTTCTTCGCCGACACGCCCAAAATCGCCCGCGTGCTCCAGACATTACACGATGTGGGCCTGGATTATATTAAACTAGGGCAGAGCGCTACAACCTTTAGCGGCGGTGAAGCCCAGCGCATCAAGCTCGCGAAGGAGTTGAGTCGGCTCGCGACGGGTCGCACCCTCTACATTCTAGACGAGCCAACTACGGGCCTGCACTTCGCCGATGTCCAACGCCTGCTCGATGTTCTTCATCGTCTCGTCGAGTTCGGTAACACGGTCATCGTCATCGAGCACAATATGGACATCATACGCAACGCGGATTGGCTCATCGATATGGGACCTGAAGGTGGAGACAAGGGCGGCTATATCATAGCCGAAGGCACGCCAGAACAGGTCGCGCTCATAAGAGAAAGTCACACAGGACGCTTCCTTGGTGAGATAAACCTATAACTCGCGGATTGGTTGAGTGGTAAGCCTAAACGCAGGAGACAGGGGATAGTGGTGGAATTGTTTGTTATTGGCAATTTCGCCACTATCTCACATATGAGTGCTGAAAAGTTCCGGCGCTGAAGCATTCACCTTCCATCGATCTCCACAATGTGCTACAACATAGCTTAGGAAAGAAGAGTGTAGAGAAAGTTGAGTTATAAAGAGCTATGTTAGCGGCAATGTTTTATGGGCCAGGCGATCTTCGCATGGAAGAGCAACCCAGACCTAAACCAGGCCCAGGCGAGGTACTCGTGCAGGTAGCGGCTGCAACCACCTGCGGCACAGATGTGAAAACCTTTCGGCGTGGTCACCCTCTGCTCTTTCGCCAAGTACCTGCCGGATTTGGACATGAAGTCTCGGGAGTTGTTGCAGAGATTGGGGCCGGCATCACCACAGTACGCGAAGGGGATGCCGTCGCCATCGCCAATTCCGCCCCCTGCTACCAGTGCTTCTACTGCCGCCGTGGGCGCTATAGCCTCTGCGAAGACCTGCTGCTACTCAATGGAGCATACGCTGAATATATCCTAGTTCCCGAACGCATCGTCCAACATAACCTGCATCGTCTCGCTCCCAGCACCTCATTTATAGCGGCGGCGCTCGCGGAGCCCCTGGCATGCGCACTGCATGGTGTAGAAGCCAGCGAAATACAGGCAGGTAATACCGTCGTCATCCTTGGCTCAGGACCGCTTGGACTCTTACTAACAGCCGCAGCAGCCTTACGCGGCGCTCGCGTAATCCTCACCGGGCGCGGTGAAGAGCGCCTGAATCTGGGAAGGCATTTCGGAGCAACCCTGGTCCTCGACGTCACACAGATGACGCCCCTGGAACAATACGAAGCGATCCGCCAGCAGACAGAAGAGCAGCGAGGGGCGGATGTCGCCATAGAAGCCATCGGAACACCCGAAACCTGGCAACTGGCGGCACAGCTAACGCGGCCCGGCGGACTGGTGAATCTCTTTGGAGGCTGCGCTTCAGGAACCCAGGTCCAATTCGAGACACGCCCCATCCACTACAGCGAACTGACCATTAAAGGCGTCTTTCACCATACCCCCACCTACTACGCTCAAGCTCTACACCTGATTACCGAGCGCAAAATAGATGTGGAAGCCCTTATTAGCCAGCGCCTGCCCCTGGCGTCCGCACTGGACGCCATTAATCTCCTAACGCAGAAGAAGGGGGTAAAGTACGCGCTACTTCCTCCTGCGTATGCGCACCTTCTGGATGCAGGAGCAGCCCCTGACTAATCATCTGGTAGTAGATCTCAATGACCTGTTGCACACTCAAACGCCCGCCAGAGCGAAACCAGGAAGATACCTGAGTGCACATCGCGATGATAGCGTATGTAGTCACCTTTGTATCGCTCTGGCGGAAGATGCCACGCTCCATCCCATCATATAGAAGCCCCTGGAGGAGATTATCATACTCATCGCGTAAGGCAATAATACGCGCACGCGGTTCTTCTTCCAGGGAGCGCAACTCAGTATCAATAATGAAGAACTCGGCCTTATAGGTGGTATGCAGGCGGATATGATTGGCAATGGACTCACGTAAACGCTCGCGTGGGTCATCGTACTTCCGCAAGATGGACTCTAACTGGCTATTCAGGCGCTTCATATGCGTTTCCATAATTTCAACCAGAAGCGACTGCTTATTGGGGTAATGATGATAAATACTCGCGGCCTGGATGCCCGCCAGACGCGCGATATCACGCAGGGGAGCGGCATGATAGCCATACTCGGCAAATAGCTGGACCGCAGCTTCGAGGATATTTTCGCGCATGGAGCGCCCTTCTGCTGGCATACGTTGTACCTCTCTCATTCCGTGGTTTCGCCATGATTGTATCAAATGCGGACGTATTGGGTAAGGGGTATACATGTAGTTTTCAAGTATCTACTTGAAAACTACATGTATACCCCTTCTTCCTGATTTTCCGTAAAGCGTCTCAAAGCGAACCAGGCCCTTGCGATTCTCTTAGAGCCTAACGGCTGGCCCAGAGCATCCCACGCTGCATAATCGTGAGCGCTTCGGGAACGCTAAAGTCGCTGACAACATGACCAAGAGAAGAATAGAAGACACGACCCAAACCCCAGCGCTTCTTCCAGACCACAGGTACCACGCTCCCATCAATCCAGGGCGCGTGCTCACCATTGAAGGTTGTCGTCGCCAGCACCTCATTCATCGGATCAACATGCATATAGTACTGCTCAGAGTGCATACGGAAGTCCTGTAGCCCGGCAGTGATAGGATCATCGTGCTTGACGATGTTGACAGTATAATCGATGATATTGCCAGGATGAGCGACCCACTGGCCCCCTACCATAAACTGATATTCAGTGTTGTTACGGAACGAGTCTGCCATGCAACCGTGCCAGCCAGCGAGGCCCGCGCCATGCTGGACGGCATCGAGAAGTCCCTTCTCCTGCTCTTTAGTAATCGTTCCCATGGTCCAGATAGGTACAATGAGATCCTGGCGTTGCATCTTTGCTTCATCAAGATAAATATCCAGCGTGCTCGCGACCTCAACCTCGTAGCCCTGCTCACGCAGGAAGGGAGCGAAGAGCGCGGCCCCTTTCTCTGGCTCATGACCTTCCCAGCCACCCCAGACAAGAAGTGCTGATTTCATCGATACATCCTTTCTCAGCTCTGTCAAAGTTGTGTCCCGACGTCATTAGAACGGTGACACTGATATTATGCACAGCGAGAGGCTGGGCAAGCAACCCAGCGATAAGCTATACTTATTCCTGGAAGGTCGGAAAACCAGCCCCATACGGGGCACGGCGCCGCTCTCGCGGCTAGTGCGGACTCCTATTGATCTTCTGAGCGCACAGCGCTAGCTGCCACCCAGGCAGCGTTGAGGGTCGTTTCAAGAAGAAAACACTCAGATTTCCGTATAAGGAGGCAGCATATGCAAAAGGAAGAAACACTGCGCGTCGTGCTCGTAGGGTGCGGCAGCATGAGCGGCACCTGGATCGAGACAGTACAGGGGTTGCCAGGCGTAGAGATTGTGGGCCTTGTCGATATTCGTGTAGAGGCGGCGCAGAGTAGAGCCCAGGTGCATCACCTCACAGACGTTGTTATCAGCTCACAACTCACAGACGTCCTGGAACAGATCCACCCTGATGTTGTATTTAATTGCACCATACCCGAAGCCCACTACGAGACGACGCTAGAGGCACTAGAAGCTGGATGCCATGTGCTCAGTGAGAAGCCTATGGCGGACTCACTAGAAAGCGCGCGCAAACTCATTAGCGCGGCCCAACGAGCCAACAGGCGCTTCGCCGTCATGCAAAATCGCCGCTATGACGCTAACATCCGCCGCGCCAAAGCATATCTTGCCACAGGCGAGCTAGGATCTCTCACAACGGTCAACAGTGACTTCTACATCGGCGCGCATTTTGGAGGCTTCCGCGATGAGATGCATCATGTGCTCTTACTGGACATGGCGATCCACACCTTTGATGCCGCGCGCTTCCTGACCGGAGCCAACCCAGTTTCCGTCTACTGCCAGGAATGGAATCCCGCCGATTCGTGGTATACGCACGGAGCCTCGGCGGTCGCAATCTTTGAGATGACAGGTGGCCTGATCTATACCTATCGTGGGAGTTGGTGCGCGGAGGGCTTACCGACAACCTGGGAGAGCGATTGGCGTCTCATCGCGCCACAAGGAAGCATGAAATGGGATGGAGGCACCTCTCTTCAGGTACAGCAGGTCAGCGAGAGCGGCAAATTCCTCTCAAGCTTCCGCGACATCGACGTACCTTCCTCGGCTCCAGATACGAAAACGCAGGGGCATGCCAGCGCCATTGAGGATTTCATCTCCTGCCTACGGGAAGATCGTGAACCCGAAACCGCCGGGACCGATAACATCAAGAGCCTGGCAATGGTCTTTGCAGCCATTGAGAGCGCGGAGACGGGTAAGCGGGTAGAGATTTCCTGGTAGGTAAAAAAGAATCTCCGTACTGCTTGTTCCTTTACTCATTGCTGTTAAGGAGAAGTATATGGCATTTCCAGGCTATATTTTGCATGAAAAAGCGCGTGAGTATTATTGGGAAGGGCAGGCGGAACTCTCTATTAAAACGTTCTCGTCTGGGCGTGCGCTCTACACGCTCGGACGGGGCTTCTATGCCGTTGATGACACTTCTTATTTTATCGTCAATCACGGGCAGCCCTATACTATCGCGATTGAGGCAGAGACGCCAGTCGAATCATTTTGCCTCTTCTTTCGAGCAGGCTTCGCAGAGGAAGTCTATCGGAGCCTTGTCACCTCCACAGGATTTTTGCTCGACGAGCCGGAGAAGCCACGCACAGAATTACTGAACTTCTCTGAGCGCACATACGCGCATGATCAACTGCTTTCCTCACTGCTCTCCCGCTTGCGCACTATGCAATCCAACCTATACTATGAGGCGGCACCACTCGATGAGCTAGCTTGTGAGATCATAACCAGCGTGCTTCAGGTGCGCCGAAATATCTTTAAGGAGATCGAAGCCCTACCACCTCTACGCTCTGTAACGCGTCGAGAACTCTACCATCGCCTCTATAGAGCCAGAGAATATATGCTTGCCTTCTTCGACCAACCATTGACACTTGATGAGATAGCTCACGTCGCGACACTCTCGCCAACCCACTTTCTACGCGCCTTCAAGCAGATATTCCACACCACACCGCATCAATATCTCATCAACATCCGCCTGGAACGTGCGCAACGGCTGCTATCGCAGACCAATATGCCCATTACCGAGATTTGCTTCGCGCTAGGCTTTGAAAGCCTGGGCTCTTTTAGCTGGCTCTTTCGGCGGCGCATAGGTTGCTCTCCAAAAAGCTATCGCTTCTCCAAAAGGTGATTTTGGAGAAGCGCGGTTCCGGTAGTTATGCGATACTCCTAGCAGGATTTGAGTGGCAGACAAAGCGAAGGAGTATGCATATGAATACCAGACCAAGGCTTGAGCAAGAGATTGTCCATGAGTTTGTGGCAAATGCCCACGGTAGTTTAAAGCGTGTCCAAGAACTTCTCGAACAAGAGCCCGCGCTAATCAACGCCGCATGGGATTGGGGTAGTGGCGACTGGGAGACCGCGCTTGGAGCGGCGGCACACACAGGACAACGTGAGATCGCGCTCTACCTGCTGGAAAAGGGGGCGCGTATCGATATCTTCGCCGCTACCATGCTCGGTCAGATCGAAATCGTTCAGGCAATATTAAGAGCCTATCCAACAATGTGCTCAGCCAGAGGACCCCATGGAATCACGCTTATAGATCACGCGAAGGCAGGAGGAGCCGAGGCTCACGCAGCCCTGGAGTTACTTGAGACACTGAACAAATAATAAGCTCGATGGCCTGTTGCCCTCTTACGCTGTACACCACAGGCCATCTAAACCCCAGCATACTGTCAACCAGAACTTGCTGGTTTTTATTATGATACAGATTGGGCTTGAAACGATTGAGGCTCTGATGCAGGCGGTGTTTCCGCGCTGTCCTGATCTGGATGCTGAGGTAGTTCTTCATGCGCACGTGAGGAAGGCTGCACATGGTGTAGCATCTGCTCTAAACGCGCATCGGTCTCCTGCCTCCAAGCTTCAATTTGCTCACCCCACACCGCCAGACTATCCGTCAACGCCTGATATTGCTGCTGCACCAGTTCGCCCTGCCAGACAAGCTGGGTTGAAAGGCTCTGAGTAAGTTCCTCCAATTGCTCCACCCGAAGCGTAAGCTGCGCCTGGCGCGCCATGATAGATGTAGTTCTTTTCCCTTGCGCCTCTATTCGAGAAAGCATATCCTGTTGCAATTGCCGATTCGCCTCCTGATCATTGGCAACCGTCTCTTGCAATTGGATCGAGCGCAAATCCTGATCATTTAAGCGTTGAGACTGGCTCGCGAACTGCTGGCCCGCTGTTTCTAGAGTCTGCTGAAAGGTCAGAGTATGATCCTCAAGAATTCGCAAGAGGAGCACACGCTGATCTGCAAGCCACTGTTCTAATGTTTCACGAAACAGACTCAACGCTTCCTGGTGCTGGCGAACCTGGTCTGCCAAAGAGTGGGTATGATCCCTGGCCTGCTCTTTAAACTCTTGTTGAAGATCATCCAATTGATGTAAGAGACGCTGTTGTGTCTCTCTGACCGTGTCTTTTTGTCCAGCCGCAGAATCCTCTAACATCTCATGTGTCAACGTCGTCATCCTTTGATGAATGAAAAATATAGCGTATGTAACAAGAGCATCAATAAAAATATAAAGCCCAAAGCCTGCTCTCAAGCCCTGACAGTATATAGTATATCCGTGTCCATGCCGAAACCATCGTACTCGCGATAGAGAAGATGGAAGGCATGGTACTTTTAGTCAATCAACTAAAAATCTCTATCTATCTATAGATTCAACGTAGAGTCGAAATCCATTCCGGGCAATGGCTGGCATAATCTGTGGTATTCTAGAGGCAGAGGAATGTATGGCTTTATGAAGGAGCAAACATGGTCGGGAAACGCCAGATTACCACGATGTGTCCTATGAACTGCATGCCAACGCAATGCGGGATGACAGTTGAAGTCGAGAATAACAAGCTACTCTCACTCAAGGGAGACCAACAAAACCCGGACAGCCGGGGCTTTCTCTGTATCAGAGGACGAGCAAGTCAAGAGATCTTTGAGAATCCCAAACGCCTATTGCACCCACTACGCCGCGTAGGAGAGCGTGGCGAGAATACATGGGAGCAATGCTCATGGGAAGATGCGTACACCATGATCACCGAGTCCATCCAACGAACGCAACCGGACCGGGTTGGGCTCTGGCGTGGACATGGCGCAGGCACCACAGGACCAATGAATAACACCCTGCTCAGCCGCTTCGGTATGCTAGGTGGTTTTCAGCAGTGGTCAACCTCCATAGTCTGCTGGGCCATGGGTGGCTATGGGCTGGGGCTCACGGGCGCGCTCAAGACCAACACCAAAGAGGATATGGCCGCGAACGCGCAGACCATCCTACTCTGGGGAGCCACACTCGCCAGTCAGCCCGACCTCGCACCCCATCTGGTAGAAGCACGCAAACGTGGAGCCTACATCATTCATATCGACACGCGGCGAACCGAGGCTTCACGGCACGCCAACGAGGTCATCCTGCTTCCTCCTGGTAGCGACGCCGCGCTCGCCCTGGCTCTGGCACACGTCATTGTGCAAGAAGATATGCACAATCAGGAATTTATTGAACGCCACACACTCGGCTTCGACCAGTTCGCGACCCATCTTCAGCAGTACACACCAGAATGGGCAAGTGCCATCACAGGTATTGAGCCGGAGCGCATTCGCGGTCTCGCGCGTCGCTATGCTCAGCAGACGCCAGCCACAATTGTCATGGGTGGTAGCTCGATGTTCAAACATCAACATGGCTGGGAACCGGCACGCGCCATTGCCTGCCTCCCCGCTCTGACTGGCCAATACGGCCTCGCGGGCGGAGGACTAGGACAGCGCCACGGGGCCTCACCTGAAGGGGTTGGATATGCGAACGTTCTGGCGGACCTCACGCCGCAAGCGCCAAGCGCCACAAGCATTCCCAGCCATATGACCAGCATCACAGAGGCCCTTGTCAATAGAAGCCTCGATGTACTCCTGATCTGTGGCAGCAATATGCTCTCAACCTTCGCGGATTCAAACGCCATCGCACACGGCCTTGAACAAACGGGCTTCATCATGTCATATGACCTCTTCATGAACGAGACAGCCCGGCGCTACGCAGACCTGATCCTGCCCGCCACCGCCTGGCTGGAAGTGATGGGCCTGAAGCAAACCGCCACACATATTTATCTTATGGAGCAGGCCCTTCAGCCAGCCGGAGAAGCCCATTCCCTGATTACGATCATACGTGAACTAGCACGCAGGCTTAATATAGACAATATCTTCCCCTGGCGCGACGAGGAAGACTATATTAACGCCTTCCTCTCCGCCCAAAAGACGGAAACAGGCGAGCCTCTCACAGTCGAGCACCTGCGCCAGCAGAAAGGCTACTGGCAGAAGAACAACCTTTCACACATCGCCTACTTAGACCACAATTTCCAAACGTCCTCGCACAAAGTTGAGTTCTGGAGCGAACGCGCACAGCAGGCCGGATTAGCGCCACTCCCATCCTACACAGCACCAGCTGGCGATGAGTATCCGCTACGCTTCTGCCAGGGTCGCACGCTGACAGCATTCCACGCCTTCTTCGACGAAGGACAGGCCCTCCCGACACTCGCTAAAGCCAACCCAAGACCTGAGCTCTGGATTCATCCCGTGGATGCCCAGAAACGACACATTGAGCGCGGGACCTCAATTGTGATTACAAATAAACGCGGCCAATTTGAGGCCCAGGCGCATGTCACAGAGGATATTTTGCCAGGTACGGTCTGGATGCGCGATGGGTGGGTAGGAGTCAATCGCGTCACCAGCGGAGCTCCTATTGTGCCACTTGCCGCCAACGATATTGTGTCAGGCATCCCCGGTGGGCAAGCCGCCTATGACGCCTGGGTCGAGGTTGGCGCGAAATAGGAATAAAGCCGAAGGGTCATGAGTAGGTAATTTTACCAAAAAAAGGAACGTTAGTTTGAAACTATGTTCCTTGACTTCACTTTTGCTTCCCCATTATACTCAATATATGAGTACTCATCCGATGAGCAATTTCCTTGCTGCCAAGATTCGCGCGTTTCTTCGTCACAGCAAGAAAAGACACGATCCAGTGAATGGAGCTCATCGGATGTATTCCTCTTGTGTTATTGCCTCGTTGTAGTCCATCTGAAGACATTCTTTTCTCACACTTTATCGCCCGCTGAAAGCCAGGAAGTTACAGTAGAAGGAGAGGGCGAGATAGATTCCCCCTCCGATTGTTTGTTCTCTGCCTATCAGGCATGACAATGCTGTCTAGCAAAGGAAAGGTATGAAACATGGCTGTTTCTAACACCGAAATCAAGATTGTTCCAGAGGTCAGTTCCTTTATTACCCAACCCAGGCCCATGCTCATCGATGGCAAATGGGTGCAAGCCGCCTCTGGCAAAACGTTTCCTGTATACAATCCAGCCACTGGCGAAGTGATGGCGCATGTCGCCGAAGGAGACAAAGAAGATATCGAACGTGCAGTAAAGGCGGCGCGTAAAGCCTTCGAGAGTGGTCCCTGGCGCAACATAAGCCCTTCAGAGCGTGGACGCATGGTCTGGAAACTCGCAGACCTGCTAGAAGCGCATGCTGATGAGTTCGCCCAATTGGAGGCACTTGACAACGGTAAGTCCGTAAAGGTCGCCAAGGCGGCTGACGTCGCTCTCGCCGTCGATATTTTTCGTTACATGGCAGGATGGGCCACTAAAATTGAAGGCAACACCATTCCCATTTCTGGTGTCACAGCTCCGCGCTCGACCTTCTTTGCCTATACCCTGCGTGAGCCCATCGGAGTCGTAGGTCAAATTATTCCCTGGAACTTCCCCTTATTGATGGCCGCATGGAAACTGGCACCGGCACTATCCGCTGGTTGCACCATCGTCCTGAAGCCTGCCGAGCAGACCCCGCTCTCAGCCCTGCGCCTGGGCGAACTGATCCTTGAAGCGGGTATTCCGGAGGGCGTTGTTAACATTGTACCAGGCTATGGAGAAACCGCCGGAGCCGCACTGGCTGCACATCCAGACGTGGATAAGATTGCATTCACAGGCTCAACAGAGGTGGGCAAAATCATTGTGAAGGCTGCGGCTGGCAATCTCAAGAAGGTCTCCCTGGAACTAGGCGGAAAATCGCCAAACATCGTCTTTAAAGACGCCAACCTGAAACAAACCATTCCAGGGGCAGCCTTCGCGATCTTCTTCAATCATGGTCAATGCTGCAACGCCGGATCGCGGCTCTACATTGAACAAGGAGTCTTCGATGAAGTGGTAGAGGGGGTCGCGGAAGAAGCGCAAAAGATTAAGCTGGGATCAGGCTTTGATCCAACCGCGACCATGGGGCCGCTCGTATCTGATGAGCAACTCAATCGTGTTTGTGGATACCTGGAATCGGGCTTCAGCCAGGGAGCAAGGGCCCTCACAGGAGGTAAGCGCTTCGGAGAAAAGGGCTACTTTGTCGAGCCCAAAGTGCTCGTTGATGCCAAGCAAGATATGAAAGTAGTGCAAGAGGAAATCTTTGGCCCGGTTGTGGTAGCCATCCCCTTCAAAGATCCCAACGAGATTATGCCACTAGCCAACGACACCACATATGGGCTGGCCGCTGGCATCTGGACCAATGACATCTCAAAGGCGCATCGTTTCGCGGCCCGCTTACGCGCGGGAACAGTCTGGATCAATAGCTATAGCGTCTTTGATGCCGCGCTGCCGTTTGGAGGCTATAAACAATCGGGCTGGGGTAGAGAGATGGGACATGAGGTGTTAGAGAACTACACCGAGGTCAAATCTGTTTGCATTGGCTTGTAGATTAGCCTATAATGCCGGGGTGAATTTGGCCCAAAAGAGGCAAAAGTCGTTATGAGAGATCGTTGCCCGCTGCCTGTTCAGTGGGCAACGACTTTTTAAGAAAAGGGAGACATCATGCCAAAGGACCTGGCCCCCTGGCAAGTAGTAGATAGCCGCATCAGTTATGAAGATCCCTGGTTACGCATACGTACCGATACCTGTAAGACCGCCCAAGGACACATCATCGAATCCTACCACGTGCTAGAAGCATTGCCCTGGGTCAATGTCATCGCCCTGACGACTGAGGGTAAAATCGTCCTTGTCCGTGAATATCGCCATGGCGCGAGACAAATTTTGCTGGGGCTCCCCGGCGGCGCGGTGGAACCATCGGACCGTGACCCGCTCGCCGCCATTCAGCGCGAGCTTCGCGAGGAGACTGGGTACAGTGGAGGTGAATTCTTCCAGGTGGGGCAGAGCTACGCCAATCCAGCAAACCAGGGTAACATCGTCTATGCGTTTCTGGCGCTGGGTGTCACACAGACGCGAGAACAAGAACTAGATGAAAATGAGTATATCGAGATCGTGCACCAGGACTTCAACGCATTCCGTCGCAAGGCCTGGAGCGGAGAGATAGCCCTCCAATCTCTCTATCTGGCAACACTTGGTCTCACAGAGCACTTTATTCAGAACAGCAATCATCCCTCGCTTCGCGCTATCCGTGACACACTTCTCTCATAAGAGTCAATGCCTGTTGACTGCTAGTGCTGGCTACTCAGGTCTATGGGCAGCTAGCACCTGACGGACCGTTCACGATTATCAGTAAGGGTTTGAACATACGACGCTCGACACCTCAAATTCCACTAGCATTGATAAACTATCGCCATCATATCACACACCTTCCTCACACTTGACGACACTTTGGAGACCTTCATAGTGCGAAAATGCGTCCTGTGGCTGAAGCAAGACATGCGAGTGTGATATCCTATCCATAATAGGCAAGCCGGTTGGGAGCATGAGGCTCCCTCATAGACTTATGCACGTTAACGACCGGCTCGAACCATTGGAGGTTTTATTCTTGATGGAAAAGCTACGCTTTGGCATTATCGGCTGCGGCGTGATTGGTCAGTTACACGCACAGGCACTTTCATCCCTTCCCGATGCCCAACTGGTTGCAGTTGCAGATATTCTCGAAGAGAGAGCGCAGAAGTTAGGAAGCAAATACAACGTAGCCACCTACACAGATTACCAGCAGATGTGGACAGAGACCGAACTCGACGCGGTCTGTATCTGCACACCCAGCGGATTACATGGCACACCAGCTTGTGACGCCATGCGAGCCGGATTGCATATCGTTGTCGAGAAGCCCATGGAAATTCAGCTCGAACGCATACAGGAGATGCTGAATGTGCAGCGTGAGACCGGGCGCACAATGACAGTTATCAGCCAGCATCGCTTTGATGCCGCGTCCCAGCGCATTCACCAACTTATCGAAGAGGGCGCGTTCGGACGCCTCGTGCTCGGCAACGCAGCAATTCCCTGGTGGCGCTCACAGGCGTACTATGATAGTGGCGAATGGCGCGGGACCTGGGCACTTGATGGGGGTGGCGTACTCATGAACCAGTCGATCCACTCCATCGACCTGCTCCAATGGTTTATGGGTCCGGTCAAGAGCCTGCAAGCCTATACCGACACCCTGGTCCATTCCATGGAGACAGAGGACGTCGCCGTTGCCATCTTGCGCTTCGCCAATGGGGCATTGGGCACGATCACAGCCACCACCGGAGCCTATCCCGGTGTCACAACCCGCATTGAAGTCTTTGGTGAGAAGGGATCAGGCGTGATTGAAGATGACCGCTTGAAATTCCTCCACCTCGCACGGGATGAGAAAGAGGCAGTGGGAGCCTACGGACAAACGGGTCTCGGCAAGATAACCGAGGAGGAAGCAAGCGTAACGGGAACCGCCGATCCCAGCAATATTCAGTCCTCAACGCATGCCACACAGATAGCGGACTTCATCAGCGCCATCCGCGAGAACCGCTCACCAGCCATCGATGGGCAATCAGCCCGCCATCCGGTCGAAATCATCCTGGGTATTTATGAGTCCGCACGCACAAAGAAAGAGGTAGTATTTTCATGATTCGGCTCTCCGCTTTCGCCGACGAAATCTCGCCTGATCTTCACGAACAGATTACCGTTCTCAAGGAGCAAGGCATTCACTATATCGACCTGCGTGGCGTCTGGGATACCAATGTCCTGCAACTGAACGACAACCAACTTGCCGATATCAAACGCGAACTAGAGGCAGAGGGCATCGGCGTCGCCGCCATTGCCTCACCCATTGGCAAGGTTCCAGTCACCAGTTCCTTTGAGGAGCATCTGCAACACTTCGAGCGAGCGCTGGAAGTGGCTCGTTATCTGAATGCGCCCTATATCCGCATCTTCTCCTTCTATCCTCCAATGCTGACAGAAGCCACGGAACAGGGACAGGAGAGTACCCCAGGGATTGACGCCTACCGTGAGGAGATTATTCAGCGCCTTACAGTGCTAACACGTAAGGCCGAAGAGGCAGGTGTTACCCTGATCCACGAAAACGAAAAGCTTATCTTTGGCGACACCATCGCGCGCAACGTTGACCTGCTTAAGAGCATTAATTCACCCAGGTTGCGAGGCGTGCTTGATCCCGCCAACTATCTACAATGCGAACAGCAGCCCTATCCAGAGGCCTATGAGGCTATCTCTCCCTGGCTGGAATATGTTCATGTCAAGGACGTGAACGCAGCCGGAGAACTGGTAGTCGCGGGCGCTGGCGACGGGCGCTGGCCCGATATCTTGCGCAGATTACGCGCCGATGGCTACGATGGCTTCCTCTCGCTTGAACCACATCTGGCAGCTGCAGGGGAATATCAAGGCTTCAGCGGCTCAAATCTCTTCCGCAAGGCCTCCCAAGCGCTCCAACATCTGCTTAAAGAGATGGACTGGGAATACGCATAACAGCAATTGAGGAGTGGCGACTTGCCACTCCTCAATTGCTGTTATAGGATATACTAGGAGGGTACCTTTGTAGTCTCCTTCTCCTCCTTGTGCGAGGCCGTCTCCCCTATACGACGCGCGCGAATGGCTGAAGCAATGATGGCAACGGTCAGCACCAGCGCGATAATCGCAAGTGAGAGGAACGTGGGGATGTGGAAGAAATCCGCGACCAGCATCTTGACACCAACATAGGAGAGAATAACCGCTAGACCAAGCTTTAAGTAGTGGAATTTGTGAATAATGTTGGCGAAGACGAAGTAGAGCGAACGCAGCCCCAGGATCGCGAAGACGTTCGAAGTGTAGACGATAAAGGGATCATTAGTAACGGCGAAAATCGCGGGAATTGAATCGACCGCGAACACCAGATCTGTCGTCTCGACGACAATCAGGACGAGCAACAATGGTGTCGCCAGACGCTTACCATTGATCTTCGTAAAGAAGCGCGCGCCATCGTAATTATCTGAGACAGGGAGTATACGACGCATCAACTTGAGTATGGGATTGCGTTCGGGATGCACCTCCTCATTCTTCTGCACGCCCATACGAATCCCGGTAAAGACCAGGAAAGCGCCGAAGATATAAATGATCCAATGGAAAGTATCTAGCAGAACCGCGCCAACACCGATCAGAGCGCCCCTCATCACCAGCGCACCCAGGACGCCCCAGAAGAGTACCCGATGCTGATATTTAGGGTCGACAGCAAAGAAGGTAAAGAGCAAGACAAACACAAATATGTTGTCAACACTCAAAGACTTCTCAATCAGGTAGCCTGTTAAGAACTGAAGCGCGATATCCGGACCTTGAAAGAAGTAGATACCAACATTAAAGGCCAGAGCCAATGAGATCCACACCACACTCCAGATAAGTGCCTCTTTGATTGAAACCGTGTGCGACTTACGGTTAAAGACCCCCAGATCCAGGGCCAATAATATGATGACGAAGGCATTAAACGCCACCCACGGCCAGATGCCTTGCGTTAGAAACATTGTTGCTTCTCCTTAAAAACAGCCTGTTTAAGCCCATAACATGCACTCATAACCATCCCCCTAACACGCTGCTATAGTTAGTATAGTGTCGTTATTCAGGTCCTCCCATCAGCCGCGACAGCTCGCTGGTATCCTGAAACACAGGCGGAATTACTGTTAGCAATGCATATGTTGGTTGAGGCAAGAGATTATTCACACACACAAGCAGCCTGCAGGACATGCTTATGTATGTATCTATTAACGTAAACGTTGTCGTGTAGAAAGAATCAAATGGCATAAATGTGCTTCACACTCAATGCGAGAAGTATAACGACCTGTCATGAGGTAAGACTGTGATAAAGCTGAATTCTGACTGAGAACAGGCGGAGAAAACATAAGCTTATTCTCAGTCAATCCGATTACATAGCAAGAGGAAGCCAGACGTTAAAGATACTCCCCTCCCCTGGTTGACTTTCGGCAGTGATGCGTCCATTAAGCTGTTCAACTAACATCTGGGCAATAGACAAACCAAGGCCAGTTCCCTCACGGGAACGAGCGCGATCCGCGCGGTAGAAGCGCTCAAAGATATGGGGAAGATCATCTGCCTCAATCCCGATACCATTGTCTTTTACCTGGAGCAGAGCTTCATTGTTCTCTCGCTTCAAAGACACGGTGATTGTTCCGGATCGCCCATCCTCGCGTATAGGCGTATACTTCAAAGCATTATCTATCAGGATCAGCATAATGCGGCGCAGACTCTCTTCACTTCCATACACACGCACTGGCTCAATATGACTCACTTCGAGCTTAAGCGACGACTTGTCGATAACCATGCGTCCTCGAAGCTGGCGCACCAATTGCAGCAGCGCATGATCCCATTCCACCGGCTGCTCACGCGAACCACTCTCGGCGCGAAGCGGTTGCGAATCTTCCTTATGAGAAAGGGTCTTGGAGGTATCTGAATTGGCCTCAGCGCGCGCTAAAAGGAGCAACTCATCGACCAGGCGAGCCAGGCGTAAGGTCTCACTATGCGCATCGAGGAGCATTGTTTTACGCTCATCCGATGGAAGCTCATCAGAATGGCGCTGAAGGAATGCCAGATTTCCCTGGATAGTCGTCAGGGGCGCGCGCAACTCGTGGGAGGCGTCCGCAATAAAGCGATGCTGAGCCTTGGTTGCCTTCTCTAGCGCCGCGAGCATCTCGTTAAACGTATCCACCACCTCAATCATCTCATCATGACCTCGAGGACGCTCCACACGCTGATTGAGGTTCCCAACATGGACTCCCCGCGCCGCATTGGCAATATTGCGCGCCGTCGCGACGATATCGGATAGCGGGCTCAGAACGTTGGTTGTAATCACCCAGCCCACGCTAAGAGCCGTAATGAGTACAATGCTCCCAGATATGCAGAGCAGGAGTAATAATTGGGCCTTGGTAGCCTCTTCAGCATGCAAGGACTTGGCAACCATAAGCACACCAATTGTCCCAGGGGTCCCTGAAGTCTGATTTAAACCAAGTCCATGAATCGCCTCCACCAGGACGCGAATTGGCTCTTTATCCTTGCCCGTGGTTGTATAAATTTGTTGATCCTGTTTCGAGAGCGCCTGCTGAAAGACTTCAGGAGAGGGCTCGATGTTAAGCGCGTCATTCTTGGAGATATAGCGCACACCCTCTCGCTCATCAAAAACTTTCACCGTAATACCAAGCGTATCCTTGGAGAGGCTATGGGTATCAATGACATTGAGCACCAATCGGGGGGCCAGATAGTATTTCCTGAAATAGAGGCATTGCGTGTAAGCTCTGAGCGAATATTGGCCTGAGCAGTCCCGGCCTCAGCTCGTAATGAGTTATCCACGCCGTTATATAGCGACTGGGTAGTGAGAAGAAAGACGAGTACACCAAAGACCACCAGAGACATCGCCACAAGGCCCCCATACCAGGTCATAAGGTGCAGGCGCAGAAGGCGAGGGCGTTTCTGAGCTGGTAGAGATGGCGTATTTGGATCGTAGAGCTCTTGAACAATCAGTGCTTTACTCTTTAAAGACATAACCAATGCCACGAACGGTATGAATAAGACGTGGTTCACCATCGGCTTCCAGCTTGGTACGCAGATAACCGATATAAACCTCTAACACATTTGAGGAGCCTTCAAAATCGAGTCCCCATACGCGATCCATAATAATATCGCGGGTCAAGACCTGTCTAGGGCGACGCAAGAAGAGGGCCAGCAACTCATACTCTGTCGGAGACAGCTCGATTTCACGTGGGCCGCGATGCGCGACACGCGTTCCCGTATCCAACTCCACATCAACGTAGTGTAAGACTTCATGGCGTTCAGCCTGATTGCGCCGCAACATAGCCTTGATACGAGCAACCAATTCTTCCGGGGCAAAAGGCTTAACAAGATAATCGTCCGCACCAACCTCGAACCCTTTAACACGATCCGCGACCGTATCGCGCGCGGTCAGGAGTAATATAGGTACATTATCACCTGCCACACGTAGGCGCTGTACCACCTCCAACCCGTTCAGTCCGGGAAGCATCACGTCCAGAACAATAATATCAGGCGCGCGCTCTAATGTTCGCTTGAGCGCTTCATCACCGCTAGCCGCCACAGCGACGCTGTACCCCTCATAAGCAAGAATACGTCTCAATAAATCAGTAATGCGCGGGTCATCATCTACGACCAGCAAGTGTGCTTTCATGCGATACTCTCTTCTTCTTTTTGGTCTCCATGTGTGGTATAGCAAGAGTAGTATAGCACCGTACTCTGATACCTGACTAAGAGGTTTCTGAGATCATCCTGAGAATACAATATTTCAATGCTAGCCTGCTTTCATATCTTCCAATAGGGCAGCCATATGTTGTAGACTTAGTAGATAGGTATACTGTTGGTGCCAACAAAGCGCTGTTACCATGCGGTCAAAGCATGCACCAATGCGCCAGAAGCGTTGGACATCTGAACGGTGTTCAGCCGTGCCCTTAAGGGGGATCTTAGAACGGCAACCATGACCTGAACACTGCTTTGAAACCGAGTTGGGCACACTCAAGCGCATGAGTGGTGAATCGACACATTAACATCTTCATGGCACTTGGTTGTAGAGCCATAGCTCAAGGAAAGAGGCTTTGACTTGGAAGTGAATAACAAAGTCAACGTAGGTATTATCGGATGTGGAGTAATCAGCTCCATCTATCTAGAAGCTCCAAGTAAGTTCGATATTTTAAACATTGTCGCATGCGCAGATATTGATCTAGATCGAGCGCGTGCCCAGGCAGAGAAGTACAATGTACCCAAGGTCTGCACAGTAGAAGAGCTACTCGCCGATCCAGACATCGACATCGTGCTCAACCTGACCATCCCCAAAGTACATGCCGAAATCGCGCTTGCGGCGCTTCAGGCTGGTAAATCTACCTATAGCGAGAAGCCGCTGGGCGTCAGCCGCGCCGAGGCACAGCCACTACTGGAGACCGCCCGCGCGAACAACCTACGGGTTGGGTGCGCCCCCGACACCTTCCTGGGCGGTGGCATTCAGACATGTATCAAGCTCATCAACGATGGCGTCATTGGAACGCCTGTCGCGGCGACCGCCTATATGATGGGGCATGGACCCGAGAGCTGGCATCCCAATCCAGAGTTCTACTATCATATCGGTGGTGGACCAATGTTTGACATGGGCCCCTATTATTTGACCGCGCTTATCTCAATGCTAGGCCCTGTGCGCCGCGTCTCTGGAACCACACGTATTACCTTCCCCGAACGCCTCATCACCAGTCAGCCTTTCGCGGGCCAGAAGATTAATGTGCAGACACCCACACACGTTGTAGGTAATCTCGACTTCGTCAGCGGCGCGATTGCGACTGTTACAACCAGCTTCGATATCTGGTCACATGAGCACCCATTAATCGAAATCTATGGATCTGAAGGTTCGATCAGCGTGCCCGACCCCAATACATTTGGTGGCACAGTAAAAGTACGTCGCGCTGGCGACCGCGAGTGGACCGATGTTCCCCTGACCCATGGCAATACAGAGAACTCGCGTGGCATCGGCGTCGCGGATATGGCGCACGCGATACGCAAGGGTACACAGCATCGCGCCAATGGCGAGATGGCGTATCATGTACTTGATATCATGCAGTCCATTCATGAATCCTCAAACGAGGGTCGCCATATCGAATTGAGCAGCACATGTGAGCGCCCAGCGCCACTACCCTCGCAAGAGCCCCTCTGGTAGAGGCAATCTCATTTACGACTAACCTGACACTACATCATAGAAGTCGTACACGGAAGTACCACCAAAGGAGAAAACGATCAATGTCACAGATCAAAGGACCAGCCATATTTCTGGCGCAGTTCGCTCAGGACGAGCCACCATATAATACCCTCGAAGGCATTACTGCCTGGGCCAAAGACCTTGGCTATAAAGGCATTCAAATCCCGGCGTGGGACTCGCATTTCATCGATCTGGACAAAGCTGCCGAGTCGAAGCAGTATTGTGACGACCTCAAAGGGCAGTGCAATGGGCTGGAGATCACCGAATTAGCGACACATCTTATTGGGCAACTCGTCGCCGTCCACCCAGCCTTTGATATCATGTTCGACGCCTTTGCTCCCGCCACTCTACATAACAATCCTTCTGAGCGGACAAAGTGGGCAGTTGAGCAGATGTTTAAAGCCATTAAAGCCTCGCGCAACCTGGGCCTCGACGTTCTCCCAACCTTCTCGGGAGCGCTCCTCTGGCATACCATGTATCCCTGGCCCCAGCGCCCACAAGGGCTGGTAGAACTGGGCTTCAAAGAGCTTGCCCAGCGCTGGCAGCCAATTCTGAATGTTGCAGAGGAGCATGGTGTTGACCTGGCATACGAAATCCATCCAGGAGAGGACCTGCACGATGGTGTCACGTTCGAGCGCTTCCTGGCGGCGACTGGCAATCACTCGCGGGTGCATATCCTCTATGATCCCTCACACTTTGTCCTGCAACATCTCGACTATATCAATTACATCACATACTACAAAGATCACATCAAAGCCTTCCATGTGAAGGATGCCGAGTTCAATTCCTCACCTCGCTCTGGCGTCTATGGTGGCTACCAGGATTGGCAGGACCGCCCCGGTCGCTTCCGCAGCCTTGGCGATGGACAGGTCGACTTCAAGCGAGTCTTCTCGCAACTGACACAGATTGGCTACTCAAGCTGGGCTGTCTTGGAGTGGGAATGCTGCATCAAGGACTCTGAGCAGGGCGCGCGCGAGGGCGCGGAGTTCATTCAGAGCATGCTCATTGACACGCCAACCAGAGCCTTTGACGACTTCGCAGGCGGAGCCGCCGATGAAGCCACCAACCGCCGCATTCTCGGTCTTGACTAGACCGTCTGCGTAATCCAGATTACAGGAGGAATGACCGTATGAGCAGAGAGGTAGCAAATAGAAGGCTGCGTGCGGGTATTGTGGGCGGCGGTCAGGGCTCTTTCATTGGAGCGGTCCATCGTGTCGCCGCCGAACTGGACGGGCAGGCTCAGATCGTTGCTGGAGCCATGTCCACCAATCCAGAACGGGCGCGAGCCTCAGCGGCTGCATGGTATTTGCAGCGCTCCTATGACAGCTTCGCCGAGATGGCACGTGCCGAAGCGCAACTAGCTGATGGCATCGACTTTGTCATCGTCGCCACACCAAACCATATGCACTTCCCGGTCGCGAAGGCATTTCTTGAGCAGGGCATCCATGTTGTCTGCGACAAACCCATGACCTTCAACATCGAAGAGGCCGAACAGCTTATCGCCCTGGCGGAAGAGAAGCGCGTCGTATTCGCCCTTACCCATAACTACACTGGCTATCCAACGATCCGCCATGCGCGGGACCTAGTGAGACAGGGCGCGCTCGGTGAGATCCGCAAGGTGCTCGCAGAATATGTCCAGGGCTGGCTCCTTGAGCCTCTGGAAAAGAGTGATAACAAGCAGGCAGCATGGCGCACCGATCCAAGCAAGTCGGGTATCGCGGGTAGCGTTGGCGATATCGGTACGCATGCTGAGAATCTGCTTGAGTTCGTCACAGGACTCAAAGTCACCTCGCTCTGCGCGGACCTGACGACCTTTGTTGAAGGGCGCGCGCTCGATGACGACGCCAATATGTTGCTGCATCTTGAGAATGGAGCCAAGGGTCTCTTAACCTGCTCGCAAATCGCGGCTGGTGAAGAGAACAACCTGACCCTGCGTATTTACGGCACCAAGGCGGGATTAGAGTGGCACCAGATGGAGCCCAACACACTCATCTTCAAGCCGCACGAAGGTCCACACCAGATCCTACGCACCAACCTTGGCTATATGAGCGACGAGTCGAAGGCGCTCTCGCGCCTGCCAGCAGGCCATCCCGAAGGCTTCTATGAGGCGTTCGCCAATATCTACCGACTGGCGATTGCCGATATACGGCGTGTAGAGTCGGGAGAGCAGCCCCAGGGTGGCTATCCCACCGTCTATGACGGATTGCGAGGTCTGCGCTTCATCGTCAAAGCCGTCGAAAGCTCCCAGAAGGGGGCAGTCTGGGTCGACCTCTAAGACCTAGTATTGTACTGAAGAGCGGGAAGGGACACATAATAAACATGTCTCCTCCCACTCTTCTATGAAGAACTTGCGCGTCAAGCTCCAAGTTGGCGCACAAAAATCAATTTGCTTACTCCTGACGCGACTTGTGGCTGGAAGAGTGGTGTGCGACATGGAGTGAGCGCTGGCGCTCTGGCTTAATAACGGTCGTGCCAATAGCTCGCCCGACCAGTAATGGCTCCGCAAGGGCATCGGCGGCAGACTCGCACACATCGGGACGCGCGGCGATAACCTTGTATGCCTCAAACTCAATGCGCCGCGATGTATTCCCCACTTTCGTGATACGCCCCCGCACTTCGACAAAGTCGCCCGCGTACAACGGCGCGAGAAACTCAACACTGTCATAGCTCACTAACAAACCTTCATCTCCATCCGAGAGAATAGCTAACTCAGTCGCGGCATCGCCAAATAACGATAACATATGCGCCCCATTGACCAGCCGTCCACCATAATGCGCATCATGTGAGTTTAGACGAACACGCAGCAGAGAAGAATACTCAGGTATCATCGCCATCGCAAAGCCTCCTTCCATGCTTCAGGCTGATCAACGCCAGCCCGAATGAATCGCAGGAACATATCTTTCATGGACATTGTACAGTATGCTCGGAATAAGGTCTTATGCGAGAACCACCGCCACAGTTCGCGGCTAGCACGCATTTCTTAGAAGAGAGAAAGCCTTACGATCAGTGACCGGCAGCGAGGTTCATATTCTATAGGCTATAAGAATCCCGCATGTGATACAATGAGCCAAACACGGCCACCGCAACGACCACGTAGGAGGTTTTATCAATGCATAGCTATTCCACCGCGCCAGATCTTACCCCTTCATACATCGATACGGTCTGGGAAAAACTGCCACATGCACTTCGCCCAACGCTCTTTCTGCCCGATTCCACCCTCTCCGCACAACTTCAGTGCGAAGTAACCATCGCCAGCGAGACATTTCAATATACTGGCAGTTTCAAGTTTCGCGCCGCCTATAACCTCCTCTCAAGCATTCCACAACATCAGATCATTACCGCCTCATCTGGCAACTTTGGGCAGGCTATCGCATATGCTAGCAAGCTCCTGGGAAAGACCTGTATTGTTGTGATGCCAGAGACCTCGGCAGCCGTCAAGATTGAGGCAGTCAAGGCCTATGGTGGGACCGTCGACCTCATCGACGTACACCGCGTTAGCCGGGCCGAACGGGTCGCGCAACTCATGAGCGAACATCCAGAAGCCTTCCAGGCTCCGGCTTATGACGACTACCGGGTCGTGACGGGGAACTCGACGCTGGGTAAAGAGATATTTGAGAGGTTTGAACCCGATATTATTTTAGTTCCTGTTGGTGGTGGTGGTCTCAGTTCTGGACTGGTTATAGCACGTGACCATCTTCAGAAGCGCACTGAAATCATAGGCGCTGAGCCCCTGCCAGGCAACGACGCCGCTCGCTCTCTGCGCGAGGGTGCGCTGACCAGTAACGAGCAAGAGCCTGCGACAGTTGCCGATGGAGCACGCACTATCAGTCTGGGTCATCTCAATTGGGAGATCCTGAGCCGAGGGGTTGCCGATATTATTGAGGTACCAGATACCGAGACCTTGAACGGCTTGCGCCATAGTTTCCGCTATCTCAACCTGAAGGTAGAGCCAACCGGCGCGCTGACCCTCGGCGCGCTCCTGAGTCAACCTGAGCGATTCAAGGGTAAGCGGGTCTGCTGTGTTGTAAGTGGTGGCAACGTCGACCCACAGCAATACGCCAGCTACCTCAATGCATAAAGCAACGAGGCGCGACTCTGGTCGCGCCTCGTCTTTTGGGAATCGCTTTGCTATTCCGCAGGATAGATACCCAGATTAGAGAATTGGGCTTCCGCACCGGGCTTTGTATTCGGCAAATTCGACACGAAGAGGGCAATGGAGCCACTCAAGTAGCTGCTATCGGAAATCGACTTAATCGTTTGCCCGTTCACAATGAAGGTAATGTTTGGCCCCTTGGCCTTGATGACAAGCTGATTCTGCTTTCCCATCGTCTGAATGGCTGGATGCTGCGTATTGGCAACAATCTCTTTTGGAGCCAGCACTTTCCCATTCGCGGGATCTGACTGGCCCTTAAAGATCGAGTATGAACCATCACCATAGAGCTCAAAACGATAGTAGGTCGACAGATCACCACTTTGTGTCGACGCCGAGCGCACATAGACGCCATAGCCACCGCCACCATTATTGGCGTCGCCCTTGGTCAGTGTCGTATTGACGAAGAGTTGGAAGTCGCCATAGCGCTTCGTATTAGGGAGCATCTCCCACAAAATCTTATTGTCATTGTCGGCAAGAGTCAACGCGTTTTTGCCTAAAGAGACCGCAAAGGCCCCCTTCTCATCCTTTTCAAGCCGCCAACCGTTATTATTATTCGCGAAAGTGTCCGAGAACAGAGGCTTGCTTGTGGGAGTGGGTAACGGCTTTAGCGTAGTGGTCGCTGGAGTATTACCCTGGTTCGCGGCATTGTTGTCGCCACGAGTAAAATAAATTACTCCTCCAACACTCGCGCCAACCAATACAATCAACAGGAGGATCACGCCTACAATCACACCCCAGCGTGGGCGCTTCTTCTGCTCAGAAGAGGCAAAGGGGTCGAGCGCGGGCGTAAAGGGAATGCTATTGCTCACATTGGGAGCATCGAAGGTGCCACTACTCTCAGGAGACGAGCGATTAAAGCTAGAGAATGGTGTCTCAGTAGAACCACCACCCGCAAAAGGCGAAGCGAAACTACTATTGTTCTGATCGCCAGCAAAGGCTGAATTGGCAGGAGACGAGCCCCCCTGCCCCCACTGCATTCCTGAGCCGGTCGCGCTACCCGTGTTCCAGGCTGAGCCAGGACCATCGGTTGGCGACTGAGTATTCCATTGGACACCTGAACCAACATTATTGTTTGATTGGGGCTGGTTCCACTGCATCCCAGATCCCATGCTCGATTGAGGTGCAGACTGGTTCCATTGGACACCTGAACCAACATTGTTACTCGATTGAGGCTGATTCCACTGCGTGCCAGACCCAACATTGCCGCCTGACGGTGATTGGTCCCATTGCATCCCTGAACCGCCAGTTGATGGCTGAGCCCCCACTGCATACCACTGCCAGAGGCAGGAGCCTGGGTTTGCTTCCACTGCATTCCGGAGCCCGATTGCGGTTGATTCCATTGGTTTCCCGAGCCCGGCTGAGGCTGGTTCCACGGGGAGTTCGAGCCTGATTGAGGTTGGTTCCACGGCGTACCAGATCCCATATTACCGGCGTTATTAGTATTCTGCTGAGGAGCCTGTGCTGGTGGTTGGCCCCAGCCAGTGCCCAGAAATTGCCCCGCTCCTGGCATGGAAGAGCCCGCATTTACATTTCCCCCAAAAGCCGAGCCTCCCCCTGCTGTCTCAAAAAGATATCCACAATTCTTACACCGCGCCTCCGTCATAGGCCACGACATACCACAACGCGGACATTGACGCCCTTGTATATTAAATACAGATGAGGACATGAAAACCTCCAATAACAACCGACAATCGCTCACGGCGAGTATCTCATAGATCAGTAAGAATGTCCAACGCGCTCAGGAGGGGTGGGAACATTGGGATGTGCGGTCCCTTTATAGCCATTAAAATATATAGTCTCCCCTCATGCGTCCAGAGCTCCTGCCTTCCATAAGACCCACAAACGCTCTCAGAGTTAAATAGAGCCTGAGTCTCTTTGCTCAGGCAAAACAAAGTATAAGCCCACCAGGACCCTCATTATAATTTATATCATTAAATGGTATATCGCTACCCCCAGGCATTTCATCACAGCGCTAGGAAAAAAGGGGTAGCGACACCAACGACAGCATACTAGCGCATACTCAGCACTGGAATCTCACGTCTGATTTCGAAGTGTAAGCGACTATGCGCCTGACGTATAGCTTCTTCAACTGCCTCTGGTGTATCACCACGCGCGAAGATAAAGCCCAGGTAGCTCGCCCCTTCTGGCAACGGTACAAGGAGGTGATGCAATTGGGCGGTTATCTCAACACCAGTGATAAGCGGCACAGCCTCTGCCTCTTCTACCCCCTTCACGGCTTTTAGCATTCCAGCGCTAGGTATGGGGATCATCATAACCCCGGCAGCATATGTATCGCGCTCAACCGACTGTACCTCTTCGCCAATGGCGTGCCGCAGGATCAATTCCTCCAGACACATCCCGAGCCAAATTCCAAAACTGTCGAGCAGAGACCGCCAATCGAGCGTCCAGCGATTTCCAGCATCCAGGGTCCCTCATCATTGACACGTAGCTCGGCATGCACTGGTCCCTCACGCAATCCCAACGCGGCTGCAGCGGTAGAGACACACGCGGCAATCGCTTGCTGTGCCGCAAGAGGATGACGCGAAGGAGTGGTATAGATAGTCTCCTCAAAGAAAGGACCATCCAGCGGATCAGGCTTGTCAAAGAGAGTCAGCACCTTGAGTTGCCCATGAGTCAGCAAGCCCTCAAGCGCAACCTCGCGACCAGGAATAAAGTCTTCGACCAGGAAGGTAGTCTCTTCTTCGTGCAGCCCCTCGCTAAGCAGAATGCGCTTCAAGCGACGGAGCGCGCTAACAAACTCGGTCGGGTTGTTGGCTCGAATCACACCTCGGCTCCCTGAGAGGCGGCGCGGCTTGAGCACACAGGGATATGTCACCTGACGCGCGATCTCTTCAGGCGACTCGGAGAGGCCAAAAGCACGATAAATCGGACAGGGCGCACCACCCGCCGACATCAGATCGCGCATGATAAGCTTATCACGTGCGGCCTCGGCAGCACCAGGAGAATTATGTGGCAAGCCAAGCGAGGCGCTGGCATGGGCTGCTAATTCACTCGCGCTATCATCGACGGAGAGGATAGCATCAAATGGATGTTCACGCGCGTACTCCTCTATAACCCGCAATGAGCCTGGAATATCGGAGAACTCGATTCCGAGCGGAACATGCCAATATTCGGCCAGCGATTCTGGTAGATCAATACCTACAACAACTTCAAGCCCCAGACTTTGCGCGGCACTCAGAAAAGCTCCCGCGCGATAGGTGGAGGGTGACATGAGTAAGAGTATGCGCCCGCGTGGCGCTATAGGCTGTGTTGTCATGAACTAATTGTCCTGCTCTACATCTACAGTAAGGCCTAGCGATTTGAGGGCGGCAGCTAGCCCAAAGAGGCGCGCATCTCCGCGCACCGTCCAGAATAACTCTTGAGAAGCGAGAGGTGATGACTTCGCGCTCTTCTCCCAGTAACATTCATAGGTTCCCTGCCAGTTGCGGTGCTGCACGCGTCCCTGATAATGCCAGGGCGCGCTCATGGGTCGCCTATGATTAAAGCCAAAGCCCGCACCATCAATGCTGGCGAAATCTTTGCTGCGAAATATAACCTTCATGCCTGCTCCCTTGCGAATCTCCGTAATATATGTATAATAACGGCTTCCTGATATATGAACAATACTTCTTCCCAAAAGCTGCCATCCACCACCCATTGTACTCGCCTTCGTAGTAAAATACACCACAGGAGGCTAGATGACCAGCCCTTTTCATAAACATGAAAGAGATCAACGATGACGACACTGACATTCTGGATTGATGTTGATAATACACTTATTGATAACGATAGAGTAAAGCAAGATCTATTCGCGCGGCTTCAAGAAACAATAGGAAGCAAGTTAAATGAACGCTTCTGGGAAATCTATGAGGAGGTTCGCGCCGATAAGAGTGTGATTGATATTCCCCTCACACTGCAACGCCTGCGCGATGAAATTCCACTCTCAGAAATGGATGAGACGACTTATAAACGCGCGCATGCCATATTTGACGATTATCCCTTCGATGAGAGGCTTTATCCTCACACAATTGAGGCCCTACAACATCTCAACGAACTAGGGACGACAGTCATCGTCTCCGATGGCGACAAGGTATTCCAGGACAACAAGATTCATACCAGTGGGCTATTCCAGGCGGTCCAGGGACGCGTCATGATCTATGACCATAAGCAGCAACATCTCAATGAAATCATCGAACGTTATCCAGCAGACCACTTTGTGATGGTTGACGACAAACCCCAGATTCTCCATGAGACGAAAAAGGACCTGGGGGCTCGCCTGACCACCGTGTTTGTGCGGCAAGGGAAGTATGCCTCGGCACCTCTACCCGATGGCTTTGCGCCAGATATCAGCGTTGATAGTGTCGAGGCCCTACGCTCCTATCAAGCCGAACAATTTCTCAAGCCCTAACAAAGAAGCATACAACCTCTTCCCAAAGGCTCGATAGATCAAACGCTACACAGTTTCCGAACTTGTTTCAGAAACTGTGTAGCGTTTGCATTTCATAAACTACCGCGCCAGGTGAATCCTGAACGTCTTGATCTCAAAGGGGCGAACCGCGAATGATAATGTATCACCGCTGAAGGTCGCCTCTTCCAGAGCCACTTCAAGCAGATTGCACTCCTCTGCCGCTATGATGCGGTTCGCGAATTGGATACTGGCCTTACCGCGCCGGTTGTGAGCCTCGAAGAGGCGGACAATGATGCCATCACCATCCTCAGCAGGCTTGACCGTCTCGACGATGATATGTGGGCAATTGGTTCTGAGGAATGAGTAAGCTTCCTGTGAGCTAGATGCAGTTGTCGGAGCACTCCCTCGTAACGCCTGAAGAGGCGCATTGAGTTCATAAGCGCGACGCTCTACACCAGCCTCGCGCCAATCGCCCTCGTGCGGAAGGAGGCTATAAGTAAAGCGATGAATCCCCTGATCCGCCTGCGGGTCGGGAGAGATACCTGACTTCAGCAGGGTCAGGCGCATCACATTATCATGCACATCATGCCCATACTTACTATCGTTAAGCAGGCTCACACCATAGCCACTCTCGCTTAGATCGATCCAACGATGCGCGCAGACCTCGAAGCGCGCCACATCCCAGGAGGTATTGCGATGCGTGGGGCGCTGAAGATGCCCGAACTGGGTTTCATAGGTCGCCTGGGCGCTATTAATCGCGACCGGGAAGGCCGCTTTGAGCAACGTCTGATGCTCATGCCAGTCAATCTCTGTCGTGAAATCGATGCGAGGAGTCTGCTGCCAGAGCGAGATACGCTGCGTGACACGCGAGGACATGAAGGGACGCTCCACCTCAACGGTCACACGCACTGGCCCCTCTTCGAGAACCCGCACGCGCGCGACCTCACTTAATGGATAGGGCTTCTCTTCATAGAAGATATCCACATCCCAGGCATCGAAGTTCAACGGGCGATCCTCGTACGCGATCAATTGATTCCCAACCGCTCCTGGTGCCAGCACATCGCGCTCAGCCTGCCGATCATAAATACGCTCAATGTCTCCATTAGCGTTCATATGAAGCTCATAATAGGCATTACGTAGCGTTAGCGAACCATTATCGCCATACGCGACACCGCATGGCTCCGATGGTTCTGATTGAAGCGCACCAACACCCATAGATGGCGCACGCACACCATCTAACAGCACAAACTCTTCGCCATCCCAATCCGCCACTGTCTGTCCAGCAGACGCAGCAGGCGCATCCGCCACTGGGATCTGAAGCGTATCTGTACGCTCCCAGGGCAGCGTGTTCAGCACGACAAGCTGATCCTCACCCCAGCCTTGATTCGCTACAAGCGTCGAGAGGGCCTCATCACGCACTTCGGTAGCGATAGCGCGCGCCTCCTGATAGAGGCGTAAGGCATCCTCATAGACCTCGGTTATCGAAGATCCTGGTAGCACATCGTGGAACTGATTGAGGAGTACAAGCTTCCAGGCATCGTTCACTCTGTCCTGACGTGTAGGCACACTATACAAACCAGCCCAGGCATTGAGGAGTTCCACCTCACGGAAGTAGAGTTCGGCTCGACGGTTGCCCTGCTTCGTGCGCGCCTGAGAGGTGTAGGTACCTCGATGATATTCCAGGTAGAGTTCACCAACCCAGGTTGGCAGGTCGGGCTGATCCCAGACACGCTCGTACAAAGTATCAAAGTAGTTATCCGCACGTCCCATTTCAACCGTTGGGAAGCCTGGCAGATCGCGCAGGACGAGCGAGCGCTCAAGCTGGCTCTCTTCTGGACCACCGCCACCATCGCCCCAGCCACAGAGATAGAGCAACTGATCATTGATAGCCTGCTGGCGATAGTTCTTCCAGGTCCCCAGGACATCGGAGGCGCGGAACGGGCCATTGTAGGTATAATATGTGCTCTGAGTCGAGACATCTGGCGCGGTCACAAAGTGGGTCAGCACCTCGGAACCGTCAATGCCTCGCCAGCGGAAAGTATCGCAAGGCATACGGTTAAACTGGTTCCAGCTAATCTTGGTTGTCATAAAGACAGGCAGGTCGCAGCCACGCATAATCTGTGGCATCGCCGCGCTATAGCCGAAGACATCGGGGAGCCAGACATGGCGAGGCGAATAGCCGAACTCCTGCTCCATAAAGCGCTTGCCATGCAAGATCTGACGGACCAGCGATTCACCCGACGTCAGATTGCAATCCGCCTCCACCCACATCGCGCCCACCAGTTCAATGCGTCCCGCCGCAATGAGCTGCTTCACGCGCTCATACAGCTCTGGGGAATCCTCTTTTACCCATTGCAAAGCTTGAGGCTGGCTATGGCTATAGTAGTAGTTAGGATAGCGCTCCATCAGGTTCACTACGTTAGAGAGCGTATGTGATATCTTCTGACGAGTACGCCAGTAAGGCCACTGCCAGGCCAGATCCAGGTGCGCATGCCCACTGACCACCATGTGCGGACGGCTGCCAGAGGTCAGGCCATCGGCAAGGTGCTCCTGTAGCCCACGTAAAGCCTCCTCAGCGGACGCGGTGAAGCGCTCGCTGGCATAGCCCTCGCGTAAATCGAGCAGTGTATGAGCCTGATTCAGGCGCTCCAGCAGGGTATGGCGCGCGATGTCATTCTCGTCCAGGGAACGCGCGGACTCAAAGACAGCATTCAGAGTATGATAGAGTTTCCATACCGTCTCATTGCGCGCATGCAAGGTTAAGCCCTCAAAACGCATGGGGCGATAGGTGTACACCTGCATTGTCAAATAATGTGGCTGCCCATCGCGTGCATGCTCGGGAAGCAAGAGAAGCGGGTGTCGCCAGTCAAACGCGCCAATAGCCTGACCATCGAGGTACACTGTCGCCTCAAGGCGCATGAGAAGGGAATCATCTCCCGCATGGGGCCAATGCAATTGCAAGACTAATGCCTGCTGCCGAGCCTCCTCTGGCACCTGAAGCCATACGCTGAGCCAGGTAGTATCATGCGTTCTTCCCCACACCTGATCCATCTCTAACGTCTGCCACACCGGGTCCTCTGGACTCGGAGGAGGCGTCATCGGACCGGTTGCCGGAGCGCTTAAAACAGGTTGAAGCGCCGTAGAAGGTCCCTCCATCGCATGCGCCATGCGTTTGATCGCGGCCTCAAGCTTCCTCTCTGTAAGTAGCATAAAACGATAACCTTCTCTTCTAATCATTAGACTATCCGACGTGAGGCACTCCCTCATCCCCTCGCCTCCAACAGGATACAACGTTCCGTTAAAAGCACTTGCTGATATTGATATTTGCTTATAAATGGAGAGAAGACAGAAGAGTGGCACACCAAAAACATATAAATATTGTAACACTGCCCTAGCAAGGGATCAATAAAAGACAGCATCACAAAGCCAGGATTCACTCTTTAGGAAGAAGTTGCCAGGAACGTAGAAATCCTACATCGAGGCTTGGTTGCCTGTGATATAGTATCCATACAATAAGCGGCTCAGGATTCCACATTCCTTAGAAGCAGGAGAGGCGTAGCCAGATAGGCCAACACTATGAAGCAACACAATACATCTCCACATACACACATCATTCTGAGTAAGAGAGCTCGACAAGAAATATATCAGGACATACACCAGCGCACCTCTATCGAAGCCTGTGGTGTCCTTCTAGGAAGCATGGGCAGAGAAGGAAACTGGCATGTAGAGCGCGTCCAGCCACTCGCTAATACAGCGAACTCGCCAGTTTACTTCGAGTTCGCACCTGAAGAACTGCTAACCACAGAGATGCACAATGAGGGACAGGTCATAGGCGTCTATCATAGTCACCCAACTGGATTCCCCCAGGCAAGCAATACAGATCAGCAAAACATGCACCGTGTAAACGTCGAGCAAGGCATTCCCTGGGCATGGTTGATCGTCTGCGGACCATTCAACGCAACATCAGATTTCAGTCACGATAGCGATCTGGCTCCAGGCAAACTTCTCGCTTATTATCATTACGAGCACGAAGGGTTGCAAAGGCTCGATATTGTCTATCAGGATTAAATAACGACATTTCCACCCCAAAGCCGGGCATTCTTGATCAGAGACCCCATACGCCTTGCTCCCCGCAAAAAAGGCCAATCAGCCACGCTCTTACAACGCACGAATGGCGGAACGAAGCGCCCGAAAGAGCTTTTTTGGGCTGCCATAGGAAATCAGGGATAACGTGTACAGATGAGAGCAAATACGCTATAATGAGCGCCAGGACAATCCCATATTTTGAAATGGCGTGACTTATCCAGGGGTTGTAACAAAGCTGTGATGGTTAAGAACTTATACGAAACCCAACGTCGCTGAAGCGCTCAGGTTTTCGGTAAGGAGTAAGAGGTTGGTATCCAGAAAGGGAGCTTTATGAAGTGTTCCAGATGTGGTAATGAAGTAAGCCCGGCAGAGACCTTCTGTGGTCTGTGCGGCACTGCCATCGAGCAAACTATGTCGACAGAATCGACACATTCCCATCCGCTGGATGCTACAAATAGCAACACATACAATACACAGATGGCCTTCGAGAGCAATCCCTCGCGCCCCTTGCGTTCTGGTCTCCTCTCACAATCTGGTCTCCTCTCACAATCTGGATTTAAACCTGCGCAACTCCCCTCTACACCAACGCCTGTGCCGGGTACGAATTTTGTGCCCCAGACACCGGGAGCAGGAACGCCTTCACAGCATGGCCAACAACAAGGTACGGGGTTCTATCACGATGCAACTGAAGCCATGTCCGCTCTATCAGAACAAGAATACCAACCTCAGGCTCCACAAACACCCATGTTTCTCTCCAACTACCCAGAAACACCATCTGCTTACCCTCATCAGAGTGGGGCTTATTCTGGACGCTTACCATCACCCACACAACACGGCGGATCTGGCCTTTTACGTGGCACAGGAAACCTCCACACGCAGAACGGGAGCCCCTATGGGGCCCAACCACAACTCAACCGACAACCTGGGTTTCCTCCTACCAACATGCAACGCCCGAATACACCCATCATCATCGCCGTTGTATGCGCCGTGCTGATCGTCTTCTGTGTCATAGGCGTAGTCGCAATGTATGCCACCAGGAGTACCCATACCGACCAGACAGCGAGTGTGACCGCGACCGCAACAAAGGCGGCCCCAACAGCCACACCGTCGCCAGTACCATCACCCAGCCCGACCTCGGTGCCAACCGCTGTACCAACTCCAGCGCCACCACCGGGCTATGCCTGGTGCGCAGTTACTTGCAATACTAACGGCTTCGAGACACAGTATCCAGTAAGTTGGGCGGCTGGTGCGCCAGCCAATGCAGCTGGAGTGCAATTCACCAATTCGGCTCAGGCTGACCAGTTTATGTCCTATAAGATAGGAACGAATAACGGGACCCCAGCCACAGATCTCATAACTGCGGACCTGCAGACAAACTTTGCACCAAAGGCAGGCTTCACGCCACCCACGTCATATAGTTCACCAACCATAGGTGGCGTCACCTGGCTTCAGGCCGTCGCCTATTATCAATCAGAAATCAATCCCGCCGCCCGCGAGCGGATAGTCGTCTACGCGACTAATCACGGTGGAAAGAGCTATGTTATTGAGCAACAGGCTCAGGATGACCAGTTTGATGCTCTCGCAGGGCAGGTCTTCGTGCCAGTACTCAATACCTTCCAGTTTGTCACGCCACCAGCGGCCTAGCCATGCAAAAGAAAAGGTAGCAGTCGTCTTGAAGAAGCTTCTCTTTATCATCCTGGTCTTTATCAGCGGCATGACCAGCCTGGGGTTGGAAATGTGCGCCTCACGTCTATTGGGAGCTTATTTTGGTAGCTCTCTCTATATCTGGGCGGTCCTGATTGGCCTGGTCCTGATTTACCTTACCGTGGGATATTTTATTGGAGGTCGCCTTGCAGACCGCTATCCATCAGCTCAAGTATTATGCGTGATCACCGCTGCCGCCGCTCTCACGACTGCTATGATCCCCTTTATCAGCCAGAGCGTTCTTTCCTGGTCTGTCAGCGCTATCGCGCAGATTTCGGTCAGCGCTTTTCTGGCTTCGCTGCTTGGAACGGTGCTGCTCTTTGCCGTCCCCGTCACCCTGCTTGGACTGGTTTCGCCCTTCGCGATTCGTCTGGTAACCAGCGACGTCAAGCAGAGTGGGCGCATCAGTGGCTCACTCTATGCGATCTCGACCTGCGGTAGTATCCTGGGCTCATTCCTGCCAGTACTCTGGCTCATTCCCACTTTTGGCGTACGACGCAGTCTACTCATTTTCGCGACCCTGCTCTTCGCGGCCTCGCTCTGGGGTCTCTGGCAGATTCAGAAATCGCGTCTCCTCTGGCGTCCGCTGACAGCCATTGTACAGATTGCGCTCATTGCCACGCTCTTTATGGAACTTGGCCCCCTGAAGCAGATTCCCGATCTTATCTATCACCAGGAATCACTCTATAACTATATCCAGGTCACACAGCAGGCCGATGGCACACGTTCGCTGATCTTGAATGAAGGACAAGCCATTCATTCCATCGCGTACGCCGATAAGAACCGCGTCCTGACCGGGTGGTACTGGGACTATTTCCTGGCTGCCCCATATTTCAACAAGGGTTTTACACCAGATAAATTGCACCGTGTCGCCATTGTGGGCCTCGCGGGTGGAACTATCGCGCACCAGTTTACGCAGGTTTATGGCCCAGTGCCAATCGATGGCGTCGAGATTGACCCAGCCATAGTTGATGTAGGTCGCAAATACTTTGGAATGACTGAACCCAATCTGAATGTGCATGTACAGGATGGCAGACCCTATATCGCAACTACACAGGAGCAATTCGACGAAGTCGTCATCGACGCCTTCCAGCAACCCTACATCCCATTCCAGCTTACAACAAAGGAATTCTTTAATCAGGTCCGCGCCCGCCTTTCCCCCCAGGGGGTCGTTGCATTGAACACAGGGCATACCTCCACTGACTATCGTCTGGTACAATCTATGGTAGCGACGATGAGCAAAGTATTCCCTAGTGTTTACGTGTTAAATGTCCCAAATACCTTTAATACAGTGGTTATGGCAACGATGCAACCCACCACAATCGAGACATTTCGTTCGCAACTCTCTCAGTTGGACCCAACTACGACTATGGGGCAAGTAGCTAATGAGGTCGTCCCTGTGGTTGAGATCGGTCGCCCCAAAGATGGCATCGTCTTCACCGATGATCGGGCACCAATTGAACAGATTACGGACCAACTTCTGCTCAGCTATATCTATGGTTAGCTGCGAAAAATTATTTAGCAAGCGATTCTTACTCCTTGTTCGAAAACCTGAGCGCGAAGCGCTAGCCGCGACCAGCGGTGTTGGTTTTTGCATAAGACCTTAGCGTGTAGAAAGGCAAAGGGGAAATAGTATTATGGTGGCAGTTGCAATTATTGGAGCACAATGGGGAGACGAAGGCAAAGGCAAAATCATTGACGAACTCTCCATGCAGGCCGATTTTGTCGTGCGCTACCAGGGAGGAACTAACGCTGGGCATCGCGTGGTTCACGAAAAGGGAGAATTCTCTTTCCAGATTGTGCCTTCCGGCATTCTCTTCCCCAACACAACTTGCATCATTGGCAATGGCGTCGTTGTCGATCCCAAAGCGCTTATACAGGAGATGGAAGCCCTACAAGCTCAGGGAGTAGATATTTCGCGGCTCTATATCAGCGAACGCGCCCACCTTGTCATGCCCTATCACTTTGTCCTTGATCGCCTGGAAGAAGAGGCTCGCGGCACTGAACTGATCGATAACACCTATCGAGGCATGGGTCCCGCCAATGTGGACAAACATGCGCGAAGTGGGATTCGCATGGCAGACCTGCTAGATGTCGATGCCTTCCGCGCCAAACTCTCAACCATCCTCCAACAGAAGAACCGTATGATTACCCAGATCTATGGTCAGCCACCGCTCTCGCTGGAAGAGATTCATGGTGAGTACTTCACCTATGGGCAGCGACTCTACAATCATATCGCAGATACGCAACAAATGCTGCTTCACGCGCGCGAGGAGCAGAAAATCATCCTGCTTGAAGGAGCGCAGGGCGCGCTTCTTGACATCGACTTCGGGTCCTATCCTTTCGTGTCTTACTCCTCGACGATGGCCGCGAATGCCGCAGTTGGTTCAGGTCTTCCCCCACGCTCAATTGACCGCATTATTGGCATCTACAAAGCCTACACGACCCGCCTGGGAAGTGGACCGCTCCCTACCGGACTCTTTAATGATGTGGGGCAAATCCTACGCGAGCGAGGGCATGAGTATGGCTCACGCTCAGGGCGTGAGCGACGCTGCGGCTGGTTTGACGCGGTCGCGGGACGCTTTGTCGCGCAACTCAACGGTCTTGATGCCGCGATCGTTACCAAACTTGATGTGCTGGATACGTTCCCAACCATTAAAATCTGCACCGCCTATAGCTTACGCGGACAGATTCTTCATACACCACCCGCGACGCCTAACGACCTGGCAGCCTGCGAGCCCATATACGAAGAGATTCCTGGCTGGCAGACAAGCACGACAGACATCAACTCCTATGACGAGTTGCCTACAGAAGCCAGGACCTATCTCAAACGTCTGGAAGAACTACTTGAGACGCCCGTAGCGATGATCTCTGTCAGCCCTCAACGGGGACGTACCATCCAGTTACAGGATGTCCTGGCACCTGCGGGCGGCTCACATCCTTAATTATGGCTTATGCGTAGTGGCGTAGCCTTCAGCCCAGCGGTCGCTTAGCCATCGCCGCGCCACTACGCGGATACGACTCAGGGCAAAGTTTACGTTGGCGCCAGGTGAGCAACCGCCGACCATCCTCAAGTCCCGGCAGATCTAACGCGACATCAGACTCCCATACGACCCCCAACATGGCGGCGGCTCGTTTTCCCTGTGCGATCTCCTCGCTCATATCGCCCTTTTTGGGCAAAAGGATAGTCCCGTTCAGACGGCAATAAGGAGCACAGTATTCCAGCAACGCCGGGAGCGCCGCCACCGCGCGCGCGGTCACCAGATCAAAGGCTGCGCGGTATTCAGGTTTATGCCCCAATTCCTCCGCTCGCCCATGAACGACCTCCACATTCTCCAGTCCAAGCACATCAACCATGTGGCGCAGAAAGATCACCTTCTTGTTCGTGGCCTCTAGCAAGGTCACGCGCCAGCGAGGGCGCGTTATCTTGAGCGGCAGACCAGGGAAGCCAGGACCAGTGCCAATATCCAGGAGTGTCGCCTCCTCCTGTGGAAAGAGAGTTAGCAGAGAGAGAGAATCCAGAAAGTGCTTGATCATGACCTCTTCCGGGTCCTTAATGGCTGTCAGGTTAAAGCGTGTGTTCCACTCAAGCAACTCCTGTCGGTAGCGCAAAAACGCTTCCTCTAGCTCTTCACCCAATCCCAGCCTGCGCAATCCTTCTTGAAAAGCGTTTTTCACCATAGTTCACATATCCTGCTCATTCATATTATTTGTGGCTATGCAAGATTCCTCACCGCCTGCGGCGGTTCACAGGGGTTATGGTATGTAGGACGATTGCCGAAGGCAATCGTCCTACATACCATAACCCCTGAAGCGTTCGGAGCAATAGCAAGACCCATAGCTTACTATCACTCTGAGAATGGAAGAGATTGGCATAAGCTTGTGGCTCATACCAATCTCCGCGAAAAAACTATTTGTCCGTTATGAGAATGACTTGATAGCTATGAGATGAGTTTCTTCTTACTGTTAAGGTAATCAACCAGCAGATACTCACCCAGATTGTCGCGGTCAGCATAGAACGTCCGCCCACGATTAATTTCCGCCATCTGGTTCACAAAGGCAACCATCCAGTCATCATCATAGAGCATGAAGGTATTGATGGTAATGCCATCACGCGTACAGCGCTTGACCTCAAGCAACGTTTGCTGCTCAGCATAAGGGCTGGGGAAGGCAAACTGCCAACCACCATAGCGTTCTTCGTACCAGACGGTAGGACCACCATCGGTAATCATAATGATCTGTTTGTTGGTACCACGCTGTTTGGCAAGCAATTGGCGCGCCAGCATCAGACCATGGGCCATATTCGTGCCACGATCATTGTCATAACGACTGAGTTCTATCAGTTCATTAGATTTGTATTCGCGAGCGACGAACGAGAAGCCAACAATATAGAGATTATCACGCGGGAACTGGGAGCGAATCAAGCTCTCAAGCGCGACCGCGACCTTCTTCGCAGCCTGCTGACAACCGTTATAGACCATGCTCAGGCTCATGTCAATCATCAGCACTGTTGATGATTGAGTCATAAACTCTGTGCGATAGACTTCAAAGTCGTCTTTCTTGAGTCCAAGCGGCGTCCCTACACCATCGCGATGAATGGAATTCATCAGGGTCTTTTGCAGATCTAGCAAGAAAGGATCACCAAACTGATAGGTCTTGCTCTCGTCGATACGCTCGCCACCAACGCCCCGGAAAGGGCTGGCATGACGACCAAAACCATCGCGCTTGAGCTTGTTGAAGATATCCTGTAGAGCCTTCTGACCGATCTTGCGGATACCGCGCGCGGTCAACTCCCAGCGATTCCCCTTCTTCTCAATATAGCCTGCCTCTTGCAGCACATTCATCAGTTCCTTGAGTTGCTCAATGGACTGATATTCGTCAGTGCCGAGAAGTTCTCTGACCTTCTCGCTATCGATGGCTCCCAGGTCATCGAGGCGACGCGCCTCCTGCAACTCATCCTGCAAGCCTTCCATTTGTTGCAGGCGACCCATCATACGCATAGCTTCATTTAGAGGTAGCGTTTCGTTGCCTCTAAATGGGAAGCGCGTGCGCGCCTGCTCCATGGGAGCTACGGCCTCCAGGTTCTGGGCCAGTTCCAGCATATCAACGCGAATACGATCATCGCCCATCAGTTGATCCATGAGTTCCTGTAACTCCTGGCGCTGCTCAGGCGAGAGATTATCGAGAATTCCCTGCATGGCAGCCTGCTGCATTCGCATCTGCTCGATGAGATCGTCCAGTGAGTTCACGCCAGGGAAGTAATGACCATGCTTCTGCATAAAAGAGTCAAAGTCTGGCTCAATGCCTTGCTGGCGCTCTTGCAGCATCTTGTTCAGATCACGAATCATCTCACGTAGATTCGTGATATCTTCCTGGGTCATATTCTGCAACGACTGCTGCATGCCCTGGAAGTATTGCTGCATCATCTGCTGCTGCAAGCCATCCATCAGCTCTTTAAACTTCTCGCGGGCCTGGTCATCCATAAAGTCATAATCAGAAAGGCTCTTGATCTGACCGGGAATATCCTGTGGTAGACCATCCAGATACTCGCGCTTGCGTCCAGCAATCATCTCCAGCATCTTGTGCTTCTGCTCAGGTGAGAGATCATCGCCAGAGGCTCCTTGCTGACCCTCGCCTCCCTCAGCGGGTGAGCCCTGCGACTGCTGACCAGAAGGAGTCTGATCAGCCCCCTCTGATGGTTGCTTGCTCTGCTCTTGCGAGCCGGGCTGCTCATCGAGGCGACTCTGAATACCGTCGCGCTCCATTTGTTTGATCTGCTCAAGCTTCTCACGCAAGTCATCCATAACACCTGAAGCCATGTTGTAGCGGTTGAGTTGCTCGCTACGAGCACGGCGCAAGCGATCCATGATCTCACGCAGGCCCATGGCTTGCTGTCCATCCTCACCCCGAATTCCCCCTTGCATCAAGCGTCTGATTGCTTGCTGCAAGTTGCCATTTTCCATGTAATCATCGGAGAGGGCCTTGAGGATATCGTCGGCATCGAGTCCTTCGATGCGCTGGGTGCCATCCCAGCGCGAATAGCCATAGCGGTTCTTGTGAAAGCGTTGAAACATAACGCATGTCCTTTACGGCCTTACGAAAACCTGTGCCACTAAAGTGTCCAGGTTTTCGTAGAAGACGTTAGCGGCGATAGCGCACCTTTCCTTCGACCTCATCCTTGTTGAGGCGCCGATTCAGGTGCAGCCCTTCGAGGATAAATTCAACGGATGAGGCCACACTGGCTGGGCTCCCACGTCCATTGAGCTTATCGATAGCCTTGCTCAAGCCGCCTACTTTGGAAAGCTGATTTACATACTCCATGGATGACATATCATCGCCAACCTGAACATTCAGGCCGCGCTCGAAGCCAGCCAACAACTGATCGAATTCGCGTGACTCAAAGTATTCGCCAAAGACATTGAGGACCGCTGCGTTAATCAGCTTTTGTACAACGCGCTCTTCTTTGATGTCACCAACGGCATCCAATTCGATTTTGCCACAGGTTGAGGCAAGAATCGCCGAGAGGTCGCTGACGCGGGGTGCGGCATGACGCTCGTTGAGGCGCAGAGCACGGCGGACGGCATTGCTGAGCACATTCTCGAAGTTGGAAACCGAGACGCGCACGCTAACACCTGAACGCTGGCTGATGTCATTGCTAGCACGCGCGAGCTGCGTCACTTCAGCAATGACTTCCTTCATGAAGGTAGGCACGATGATATCGAGTCCATCCGTGGGGAAGTGGGTGCTCTCAGCCTCCATGATGCTGATCTCATGCTCAAGGTCGCGTGGATAGTGAGTGCGGATCTCGGAGCCGATGCGGTCTTTCAACGGTGTAATAATACGACCACGATTAGTGTAGTCTTCAGGGTTAGCGCTGGCAACCACATAGACGTCCAGAGGCAGACGGATCTTATATCCACGAATCTGCACATCGCGCTCTTCCATGATATTGAGTAGACCAACCTGAATGCGCTCGGCGAGGTCCGGCAACTCATTGATACAGAAGATACCGCGATGTGTGCGAGGAATCATGCCATAGTGAATCGTCAATTCATCTGAGAGATAACGCCCCTCGGCGACACGAATAGGATCGACTTCACCGACAAGATCCGAGATCGTAATATCTGGAGTCGCCAATTTCTCGCCATAGCGGCGGTCACGTGGCAACCAGGCAATCTCTACCTCGTCTCCCTGCTGCTCTATTTTATCTCGACAGGCCCGACAGATCGGCTCATAGGGACTATCGTTAATCTCACAACCAGCAATCACTGGTATCTCATCATCCAGCAGGTTCGCAAGGCTGCGGGCCATACGCGTCTTGGCCTGACCTCGTTCACCCAGGAAGATAATATCCTGACCTGAAAGGATGGCATTCTCAATCTGGGGAATAACCGTCTCTTCATAGCCAACAATCCCAGGAAACAACTCTTCTCCATTGCGGATCTTGGCGATCAGGTTTTTACGCATCTCCTCTTTTACTGAGAGCACCTTGTAGCCACTTTCACGCAACTCGCCAACAGTTCGCGGTCGAGTAGTGATTGACATTGAGTTCTATGCTACCTTTCTTGGGGATTGGCTTCATATGTGGACGCATGCGAGCGTGCGAGGATCTAGGAGTTGCTCCAACATGGACCGAACGATACAAGCCAGATACAAGTGGAACCATACTTGATTCTACAGCCTGATACAAGAAAACGCAAGAGAAGCGGCATCCACTTCAGAGCGACTCTCTTCTCACTCAGCACTCACCTTCACCAACACCTTCTCCACCTTTTTCCTTTTCATCCCCATAAACGGTCGCTCCACCAACCAGTACACCACCACACACCATGGAACAATCCCCAAGACGAAAAAGCCACCAAATAACGCATACGTCCGCACCACATCTTGCACCCCAAAATGTGGCAAAACATATTTCTTAAATATCGCCATCATCGGAAAATGCCACAAGTATACCCCGTACGAAATCGTCCCCAAACCCATCATTAGCTTCGACTCCAACACCCTTTTCAGCAACGACTCCCCAAACAACAATCCCATCAACAACATCCCCCACCCAATAGACACCACAAAACGCAACAACTGCCGGGTATACGGCATCAACGGCAACCACCAATCCAACTGCACTACATTATACCCATATCGAAACTCCCACAACGCACAAAACACTAGTACGACAACCGCCCCCAACCGCAACCAGAGACTCGCCTTACGTAGTCTCACCGCCAACTCCCCACTCACCTCAGGCCTCTGCGCATACACATAACACAAACTAATCAACATCCCTACCGCGAAAACTTCCCAAAACTTCCCCTCCACCCCAAACACCACAAACCGCACCACATCCATCCACCCACTCAACGTCCCCTTCCCCCCCGTCATCTGAAACCCAATCCACCTCACCACCAACCCTATCACAATGATCCCCCAGCACATCACACTCACCCCCACCAGTCTCCCTCGCGCTCTCACCGCCACTCGCTTCACCACCTCATAAATTCCCCACGCCACTACTGGCAACAACACATAAAATTGCACCTCAATTGCCAGCGTCCAATACGGAATATCGATCTTCTGAAACGTCGCCTTACTCCCATCCATCAAAAACGTCAAGAACAGCAATAACTCCGTCCAATGCTCCGGTCTCAAATACTGTCTTTGCACCAACACCACCAGCACCACCAACGAAAAATAATATCCCGGCACAATCCTCAACATTCTCCGCCAATAATACCGCCCCGTCCCCGGCCACTTCTCCTCAAACAACAACGCCTTTGCATACGGCATAAACAACAAAAAACCCGACATCACAAAAAATAACTGCACCCCTGCATTTCCAAACACCCACAACGCCGAAAATAACGGAAACTGCTTATAATCAACAATGATACTGCCTATCAAATACGTCATATGCAACATCACCACCCCCATTGCCGCAACGCCCCTCATCCCCTCCAAAAATTCAATCTTCCCACTTTTTTTCACCAACATAGCAGCATCCTTTGCTCAAAATGTCTTCATAAAATAAACACCATAAAAATAACCACCCACAACAAACGCCCCAACGGATAGCCAATATAACAAATTTAAGCACATAAATACAGTAATGGGGCCAATAGTCATATCTATCACCAATAAAATTCCCCCCTGAAAAGTAGGTATGTGAGCGGAGAAGAATGTGTGGTAGCACTTTCTAGTGCTTACTCTTGTATTTCGCTCGCGCAGACGGTACACTTCTTTAAAGCCTCAGAGAAAGCAGGTATCAAGCAATGCAGAACGGGAACTTACAACTGCTACAACTGCTGCAATTGGCCGATAGCGCTCTTCCTATCGGGAGCACTGCTCACTCCTTTGGGCTGGAAACACTCGCCAATGATGGCTCCCTCACCAGCGACAATCTATATCCCTTCTTTCGCGACTATATGCAAGAGTGCGGACTGCTCGAAGCAGTCTATTGCCATCGTGCTAGCCTCTTGCATACGCTCCAATCTCCCGATTTCCCCCAGGCATGGAGCGAACTTAATATGCGCCTGAGCTCCTTACGGGGCGCGCGCGAGGCGCGTCAGGCAAGCATCACCCTCGGTCGCCGCTTTCTCCAACTCGTACAATTGTTAGTACAAGAGACCCATGCAAGCGTCCTGGTAGAAGAGGCGATGCAAATGCAGAAGTCCACCGGAGTCGAAGCTCATTATTGTACGGCCTTTGGATTAGCGGGGGGAGTGCTGGGAATAGATAAAGCAGCGTTGATACTAGCATATCTGCAACAAACGCTGATGAGTCTGGTTTATGCCTGCCAGCGCCTCTTGCCAGTAGGTCAGCATCAAGCTAGTAGTCTGCTCTGGCACCTTAAGCCGATCTTACTCGACATTGGTGAGCAGAGCATGCGGCTTTCGCTCGAAGAAGTCTCCAGCTTTACATTGCTACCAGACCTGGGAAGCATGCGCCATCCCAATCTGATGACAAGGCTCTTTATCAGCTAAGCTAAGGTGTATTGGTGCATCCCAACGTCGCGCCGGGCTCGACGTCGAGCCATAACCAACATTAATTGCCGTTTTTCGCGTGGAGGTGTAGGGAAGATCGTGTGTGTCTTACCTCAAGCGGAGCGCGCCGCATCTCAACGAGAGCTACACAGGTAGTCTTTGGTTCTTAATGATGCATACAGAACTTGAAAACAGAATCGTTCACATTAAGCAAGGTCCAGATGACACTCCCCCGTCAGAGGTACGAGGATCGCTTCACTTACGTTTTACGAGAAGTGCGCGAGATGGGGTGACGCGCCTGCGAGTCGAGTACCAGCGTCCACCACTGCGGGTCATTCGGGCATTTCCCCTCCCAGAAAGGGGGGCACTCGTTCACCTGCATAATATCTCGGGGGAGTGCTCGGAGGAGACCATTTACAGGTACGCGCGACGCTGGAAGCGGGAACCTATGCCCAACTCACCTCGACCAGCGCGACCAGAATCTATCGCAGCCTCGCGAGACGACCAATGGCCCGACAGGATATGACACTCTCTATCGGAGAACGTGCTCTGCTCGAATATCTGCCCGATCTCTTAATCCCCTTCGCGGGCTCACGCTATCATCAGCATACGCGCATCGAACTGGCACAAGACGCGGGACTCTTCTATTGGGAAATCGTGGCCCCCGGTCGCAGCGCTGAGGCGTTTGCCTATCAGCAACTCTCTCTGGACCTAGATATCCACGCTCCCAGCCGACCACTTGCCAGTGAGCACCTGCGCCTGGAACCAGCTACACGCCCCTTGACATCACCCACGCGCCTCGGCCCATATACCTACTTCTGCACCTTTTACATATGTCGCGTTGGGATCGAGAGTGGTCGGTGGTCACAATTGGAGCGGGAACTGGGCGAACTGGCTCAGGAATGGAGTACAGCAGGGAAGACATTATGGGGAGTAAGTACGTTACCTGCTCATGGGCTGGTTGTGCGCGGACTAAGCCAGAGAAGTCAGCCTTTATTAGATAGCTTACCGCGCTTCTGGCAGCACGCACGCATAGCACTGTATGGGCGTAGCGCGAATATGCCACGCAAGCTCTATTAAGTGGCGGCTGCATCGGCCTGTAGGCATCATTTCACCAGAGTCTAAAACAGAAAGGAGCGTCCCTTGCAACTGACACAACGTGAACAGGAGAAACTACTGATATTTGTGGCTTCTGAGCTAGCACGAAAGCGCCAGCAGCGAGGCCTTAAACTCAACTATCCAGAAGCGATAGCGATCCTGACAGCCGAGATTATGGAGGCGGCTCGCGATGGTCGAAGTGTTTCGGAGATCATGATCCTGGGAACCACTATCTTGCGTCGCGAAGATGTCATGGATGGCATCGCGGAAATGATCACGGAGGTCCAGGTCGAGGCCACCTTTCCCGATGGCACCAAGTTGGTAACGCTACATGACCCCATTCAGGAGTGAGGTGAGATATGAAGCCAGGCGAATACATCCTTGACGAAGAGGCTGGCGATATTCTAGCAAATGCCGGACGCGCCACTGTTAGTCTCCAGGTCGCGCACACTGGCGACAGGCCTGTACAGGTTGGAAGCCACTTCCACTTCTATGAGGTCAATAAGGCCCTGAACTTCGAGCGCCGCGCGGCCTATGGCATGCATTTAAACATTCCCGCTGGAACTGCGGTCCGCTTCGAGCCAGGCGATGAAAAGGTGGTTACCCTTGTCCCTTACGCTGGGGCACGTATCGTCTATGGGCACGCGGGCCTCGTGAATGGTCCACTGGCGCCGGAAGCGCCAACCGACACGGAAGGAGAAAGCGAGTCATGAGCTTATATATTCCGCGCCAGACCTATGCCGACCTCTACGGTCCAACCGTTGGCGACCGGGTGCGCCTCGCCGACACCGACTTAATCATTGAGGTTGAACAAGATTTGACTAGCTATGGTGATGAAATTACATTCGGCGGGGCAAGGTAATCCGTGACGGCATGGGACAGAGTGGACAAGCCACGCGCGAAGGTCCCCATGGCGCACTTGATCTGGTTATTACCAATGCTTTGATCATCGACTACTGGGGCATCGTCAAGGGCGATATTGGCATCAAGGATGGGCGTATAGTCAAGGTGGGCAAGGCAGGCAATCCTGACACGATGGCAGGCGTTGATCCCGAACTGGTCGTAGGCTCCAGCACTGAGGTTATCGCCGGTGAGAATATGCTGGTAACAGCGGGAGGTATTGACAGTCATATCCACTTCATCGCGCCCCAGCAGATCTACGAAGCCATTTCTAGCGGCATCACTACGATGCTTGGTGGTGGTACAGGTCCCGCGACCGGAACCAACGCAACGACCTGCACACCCGGAGCCTGGAATCTGGCCCGGATGCTTCAAGCGGCTGAAGCCTGGCCCGTCAACCTGGGCTTTCTCGGCAAGGGCAATACCTCTACGACTGAACCACTCGGAGAGCAGATTCGTGCTGGCGCTTGTGGTCTCAAACTACATGAAGACTGGGGAACGACACCTGCTACTATCGATGCCTGCCTGCGTGTAGCTGATCAGTTCGACGTCCAGGTCGCCATTCATACCGATACCATCAATGAGGCGGGTTTTGTCGAGGATACCATCGCCGCCATCGCAGGGCGCACGATCCATACCTATCACACAGAGGGCGCGGGCGGCGGACACGCCCCCGATATCATCAGTATCGCATCCTATCCCTATATCCTGCCATCCTCAACTAACCCGACACGACCATATACAATCAACGCCATTGCCGAGCACCTGGATATGCTCATGGTCTGCCACCATCTGAACCCACAGGTACCCGAAGATGTCGCATTCGCCGAGAGCCGCATCCGACCCGAGACCATCGCCGCCGAGGACATCCTGCACGACCTGGGCGTCTTTAGCATGATCGCTAGCGACTCCCAGGCAATGGGGCGCGTGGGCGAAGTGGTGCTACGTACATGGCAGACAGCTCACAAGATGAAGCAACAGCGCGGCGCGCTTCCCGAAGATTCGGAGCGCAACGACAACTTCCGTGTCAAGCGCTACATCGCCAAATACACGATCAATCCCGCCATCACGCACGGCATCGCGCATCACGTTGGCTCTATTGAGTCCGGAAAGCTGGCAGACCTTGTGATCTGGAAGCCCGCCTTCTTTGGCGTCAAACCTGAGCTGATCGTGAAGGGTGGTTTTATCGCCTGGGGCGCGATGGGCGATGCCAACGCATCCATCCCAACACCACAACCGGTCATGTACCGACCAATGTTCGGCTCCTTTGGAGGAGCAACCGCCACGACCAGCCTGACCTTTATGTCTCAGGCCGCATTAGAAGCGGAGGTTCCTCAACAGCTTGGCTTGCGTAAAACCGCTGTGGCAGTCCGCGAGTGTCGTACCGTTGGCAAAGCCGATATGCGCCACAACGCGGGGATGCCGCAGATTGAGGTCGATCCCGAGACCTACGAGGTACGCGCTAATGGTGAGTTACTCACCTGTGAACCCGCATTGGAACTGCCTATGGCCCAACGTTATTTTCTGTTTTAGCTCTAGGGTACCATTTATTCATCAAGGGATGGTAATTGATGCACAACTTAAAGAAAGGTAGTGGAATTGGAGTATGTCACAAACTATTACACCTCGCGCTTTTCGCGTAGGCGTTGCCGGGCCCGTTGGCTGCGGAAAAACAGCTCTGCTTGATCGACTCAGCAAACTTCTATCTTCGCGCTACAATCTCGCCGTTGTTACCAACGATATCTATACACGAGAGGATGCCGAATTCCTGCTGCGCCAGGGAACACTCCCACCCGAACGCATCCGAGGCGTCGAAACCGGAGGTTGCCCCCATGCCGCCATCCGTGAGGATGCCTCAATGAACCTGGAGGCGATAGAGGAGCTAGAAGAGACCCTTCCAGGGCTGGAACTGATCTTTGTCGAGAGTGGCGGAGACAATCTTGCCGCCGCCTTCAGCCCCGAACTGGTCGATGTCTCAATCTATGTGATTGACGTCTCAGGCGGCGATAAGATCCCGCGTAAGGGGGGACCCGGCATCTGCCGCTCAGATCTGCTTCTCATCAACAAGATCGATCTCGCGCCCTATGTGGGAGCGTCACTTGAGGTCATGCGCCGTGATGCTACCATCCAGCGCGGAGAGCGGCCTTTTATCTTTACCAATATGCAGGTGGGAACCGGCCTCCCAGAAATAATCAATTGGCTGGAACAGCAGATAAACACCCCGCGAGAGCAGCGCCGCATACTACTCACCACGCTCTCAGCACCTCAAGCCCACAGTCACACCCATAGCCATCCACACTCACACGCCTGATTGCAAGGTCAAACACCCTAAGAAGCGAGTAAGTAGCGGGCCTCATAGTAATCTACTTACTCGCTTCTTTCAATATCACCAAGAAATTCAGGTTCTCTCCTAATAGGCATCCATCACACTCTACGCTATACTACATGTAAGAACATCGGTATGGCACGTTTTATCTATGCACCTACCTGTACACTAAAAAATATGAAGCTATGCATACCTCACCCTCTTGTCGATAGCAACCCATAGAAAGTGGGCGGTAGAAAACATATTTAAGGAGCAACTTATGCAAGAGACAACGAAATTAACCCTGCCGAAAATTGGCTGTCAGGGCTGCATGAATAAGGTCACGAACGCGATAACCAATCTGCCTGGTGTGGAGATTGTTCAAACTGATGTTCCCGCGAAAGCGGTTGTGATACGCTACGCGCCAGAGCAAGTAACACTCGCCCAGATCGAGGGCGAGCTTGAGAAGGTGAAGCATATCATTGGGAGTGCTGAGCCATACACGATCCAGGCCTAAGTCCATTGGCGACAGATGAAACGACGACATCGGTGCTGATGTCGTCGTCTTTATTGCATTGAGGAGCTATGACGAAAAATGGAAGCGACCGCGTGATGCCATCGGGCCTGCGTAACGCCAGGTGATGAGCAAGCTATCTACATCCTCGCGGACAGGTATGGAAACTTCAGACGCATGGTTAACTTCTAGCCACCCTCCACGTTCATTCTTACGATATTGCATCGGAACCATGTACACCGAACGCTGGCGTCGATGCGAAGACGAAGCAATCTCAGCGGGCATACTCTCCAGACGTGATTCAAAGGCGATCAGTAACGCCGCAATCTGCTTGACGCTGGCCTTATTGTCTACCAGCAAGACCTCCTGCCAGACGCCACCTTCCACACGAGGCTGAGCGAGAGAGAGAATAAACAATCCAGACACATCAAACGCCTCCACACTGCCATGAGACGGCGCATAGCCACTCACGCGCCAGCGCGGAATCGCCACACCATCGCCACAGTTGCAAGGATTGCAATCGCATGGGTCGCAGGTACAACCAGAACACCCTCGCGCCCCAAACGCTTCGCCTCGTACTAGATACTGCTGCTCAATGCTCACTTTCATCAAAGACATTGCATCCTTTCGCTCAAGCTTGGATCAAGTCTACAATATGCCTCTAGCCGCTTCTCAAATATACAATATTGCAATATACCACTTCATAGCTTAAAGCATATAACTTCTTTTAGTACTATACCCTAAGAATCCATTGCATGTCAAAACGTTTCATTCATCTTCAAACATCTGTCAACATGCCGATCCTCAATAGAAAATGATTGAGATGGTTATCTCTCAATCCACACTAATGCAACAAATGGCGTGCCAAATATTTTTCTCATTCTATTCTCTGGATTATCAGCGTTCGAGCGCTACCGCTTCGCACTCTCATGCTAGAACATAAATACCGTCTCCTCCAACCACAAGAAGAATAACTCTAATATCAACCACACATTCTTACGTTCAAGCACTGGACATGCGCGGCTCATGGGTTGTACACTGCTTATTGCAAATCATTTGCAATAACAAATATTTAGCAGAAACACATTGTATCGCTGCAATTCATCCTCTGGAGCATGTTCATTCTACGCAAGAAGCAGCTATTTGCACTTGTACGGAGGTTTTTAATGCATATACCCGACGGTTATCTTAGCCCCGTCTTCTCACTGAGCACAGGTGTACTTACCATTCCAACCTGGGCCCTCGCCGCGCACCGTGTACGCTCAGTGCTTAATAATCGGACGATCCCGCTGCTCTCTATCTTCGCGGCGTTCTCATTTACCATTATGATGTTCAACATCCCCGTTCCTGGTGGCACAACGGCACACGCTGTTGGAGGAACATTAATGGCTATCGTGCTTGGGCCCTGGGCGGCGGTCATTGGCGTCAGTATTGCCTTGATTATCCAGGCTCTCTTCTTCGGGGATGGTGGAGTGCTCGCAATTTTTGCTAATTGCCTCAATATGGGTATCCTCCTTCCTTTTATGGGATATTTCTTCTATCGCCTGATCGCAGGTCGTTCACCGCTGCTCTCGGTGAGACGCATATGGGCTGCTGGTATCGCTTCATATCTGGCGATTACAGTCGCGGCGGTGGCGGTTGGTGTTGAGTTAGGAGTACAGCCGCTGCTCTTCTCCGAAGGCGGAAGACCACTCTATAGCCCCTACGGGCTTGAAGCCACACTCCCCGCCATGCTTCTCTCGCATCTCTTTGGCGCAGCACTAGTAGAGGGTCTGGTTACCGCTCTCGGGCTGGCCTATATTCAGAAGAATCACCCATATTTCCTCACCTCGCTCCGCGCCTTTGTATCAGGAGGAAACGTCGAGAGAGGCGAGCAAACCAGGATGCCGCAATGGCAAATCTATAGTGCTGCTGCCGTTGGTATCATCGTGGTCTTGCTCATCGCCGGTTTCGCGACTAGTGGGGGCAGTATCACACATCTCTTCGGCGCGGATTGGAGTAGCGTCAACTGGGCTGATGTAGGTATGATGCTGCTGATAGTGCTTATCCTGGCTCTAGTGCTGGTCCCACTGGGCTGGTTCTTGCTACCGAGCTCTATACGTAACGTTGGAACAGCCTTCCTGGCGATTGCGATTATCGCGCCACTGGGGCTCATCACGCCAGGTATCGCCTTTGGTGAAGGAAGTTCAGAGGACGTTGAGCAGGTCTTCCACTATGTACCGAAAGGGCTGCAACAGCTTGAAGGCATCTTTAGCGCGCCGCTCGCGGGCTATAATATCCCCCTCCCTTTCTTTTCTGATGCCAATGCTCCGCTCTGGCATGCAGCGATAGGGTATGAACTTTCAGGAATCATCGGTATCTTGTTGCTAGGCGGAATCGTCTTTGGCCTGCTCACACTTTTAAAGCGCCTGCGCGCCGCACCTTCGGAGCCAGTAGAAACGCGGCAAGCGACCCCAGCTAGCGAGACAAACAGTTAAAGGAATAGAGAACCAGATCATGCTTGTATCTACTCAGCCACCAACAACCAGGGAACGCAAGCGCCAGCTTGGCTGGATTGAGCAAACTATTAGCGGCATCTCCAGCACGCTTGAACGAGCGGTCTTCACAGAAGAACATGCTCACAAGCCCGGATGGCTCCAGAAGCTCGATCCACGGGCGAAGCTCGGCATGTTCCTGGTCACAGTTCTAGCAGCCAGTCTGGCACATTCACTGGTGATCCTTCTCGCCTTCTACCTGATGCTACTGCTGGTGGCGCGGGGTAGTCAGATCCCCTTTGATTTCTTCGTGCGCCGCGTCTGGATGGGTATCCCTTTCTTCGCTGGCGTCGTCATTCTGCCTTCTATCTTTCTAGTGCCATTTGGACCACGCCTCTTCGATGTGCCGCTTGGGGCATGGCAATTTGGTCCCACGCCTGCCAGTATTCTAAGCGGTCTGGTCTTTGTGGCTCGCGTAGGTGTTTCGGTCTCGCTTGCTATACTCCTCATCCTCACTACAGCCTGGGCCGATATCCTCAAAAGTTTGCAGATCCTGCGCGTCCCCCAGGTCTTCACGCTGCTACTTTCCATGACCTACCGCTACATCTTTCTCTTTCTGCATACCGCTAACGGTATGTTCGAGGCGCGTAAAAGTCGCACTGTAGGTCGCCTGAGTGGACATGGACAGCGCAAATGGATCAGTGCTTCAATTGGTGTGCTGATGCATCGCTCGTTTCGTATGAGTAACGATGTTTACGCTGCGATGATGGCGCGCGGCTTTAAAGGTACCATCCACACTCATCAGCGCTATCATATGCACATTAATGACTGGATGGCGCTCTCGCTGGCAAGTGGCCTGGCACTTCTGGTTTTCTTTCTCGGAGGCTATCTCATATGAACACGCTTATTTCGCACTTATCAGAAGCGCCAGCATTTCACCTGCGCGGCGTACGGTATGCCTATCATCATCAGCAAGCAGTCCTTGACGGTATTGACCTGGATATCAATCGTGGCGAGCAGGTTGCGCTACTGGGAGCCAACGGTAGCGGCAAATCTACGCTCCTCAAACTGCTGAATGGGATTTACGCTCCCACGGAAGGTGCGATGCAGGTAATGGGGCGTGATATCAAGTCTGTCGCTGCTGGCAAGGACGCCTTTACCTTCCATCAGGAGGTGGGGCTCGTTTTCCAGGACCCCGATATTCAGCTCTTTAGCGCGACCGTTTTTGATGATGTGGCCTTTGGACCACTCCAACTGGGGCTTTCCGTAAGCGAGGTCCAGGAGCGTTGCGAGGAAGCACTAACGCAAATGGAGATCATGCACCTTGCCCGACGTGCGCCTTTTGAACTTTCGGGTGGCGAGAAGAAGAGAGCGGCTATTGCCTCGGTTCTCTCGCTCCGCCCCGACGTTATCCTGCTCGATGAGCCAACCGCGGCTCTTGATCCTCGCACCAAATGGGTGCTAATCAACCTCATCCGCAAGTTAGGAGAGGCAGGCAAAACCATCATCACTTCGACGCATGAACTAGAGATCGTACCCACCATCGCCAAACGCGTTATAGTACTTGGCGAAGAGAGACGCGTCCTTGCAGACGATACGCCTGAGCGCATCCTGCGTGACCGCAACCTCCTGGTCAACGCGAACCTAATCCACCCCCAACTACATCAACTCGGCATGGATTGGTCTCTCCAGCGAGAGGTCACTCCAACCAACTCACACTCATAACTTAAGTATGAGTAACTTGTATACCGAAAGGCTTGCCGTTTAGAGCGGCAAGCCTTTCGGTATACAATGCTTTTATGTGGAGGTTAACGTTCACTACGCGAACCACCAAAGAGACGACTCAGGACGTTACCAGCCTGCCCTAGAATACCACCCGAACGCTTACGAGCCTCATCCTGAACCATATTGAGCGCGCCTCCAGCCATGTCCTTCGCCTTCTCTTTAAACTGCTCACCACCTGGTACCTTCTTGGCAAAGTCGTCGATGATACGGTTGATCTTATTCTCCGCCGCCTCACGCGCGGCATTGATTTGCGGGTCAAACTGTCCTTCCCTCTGCTCATCATCTCGTCGATGCTCTTCTGCCATGAGTTCTACTCTCCTGGAAAACTGATCAGCATGAAGTACGATAATCAATCATCAGGCATGCCGCATAGATGTTTCACTATGCATGAGTTACACTTCCTGGTAGGAGGCTAACTCATTGATACTTATAGTATAAAAAGAGGGCAAAGCGGTGGCTGGATCAGATAATAAGCGTTATTCTCGGCGTAGAAAGTCCTCAACCTCCGTGCGCCTGGGAGCATTCGCACCTGCCCGTGTGCAATTTAAAGCCGATACACCCGCCGCGAAGCGCAACATCCCATCAATTACTTCCCCTGAGATCCTTTCAAGCTCATCACGTGTTCTCAATTCGGGCTCACTCAGACATGTCAGCAGTCCCGCGCAGAAGGCGTCACCCGCGCCCACAGTATCTACCACCGGCACAGAGAAGGCGGCAACTCGACCTTGCGCGCCGCCCACACTCGCGGCTATCGCCCCGCGTTCCCCCTGCGTGACCACGACCAGCGCTGGTCCTAATGCCAGCAAAGCCGCAAGGCATTCCTCACTTGAACGACCAGGATAGAGCCAAGTAAGGTCCGCATCGCTACACTTCACGACGTCAGCAAGGGAGAAGATACGCGCTAGCATATCGCGATAAACCGCTTCATTATGTATCAGATTGGGGCGAATATTGGGATCAAACGAAATCAGAGCCTTGTCTTTGAGGCGTTGCGCCGTCTTAAGAATCGCCTCTGGAGTAGTTCCATTTAGCAGGCTAATAGAACCCAAATGTAGTATTTTCGTCTCACGATAGAGCGCTTCGTCAATTTCATTCGCGGTCAATAATGTATCAGCCGATCCTTCGCTATAAAAGCTATAGGCCGGATGCCCATTCTCCATCGCGACAAAAGCCAGGGTGCTATGCGTCCCTGGAGACGCTAGAAGAAACTTCGTATTCACGCCTTCTACCTGCATATAGGTACGCAAGTAGCGCCCAAAATAATCATCAGCGACCTTACAAACAAAGGCAGAGGGTTGCTCCAAACGAGAGAGCGCGACCGCAACATTTAAAATAGAACCGCCAGCATGCATCCGAAAGTCCGTGCCATAGCCCAGGCTTGCCTCCCCCTCCACTACCGGAAAGAAATCTATCAAACACTCTCCTATACAGGTAATAAATTTATGCACGGGCTTATTCCCCCTTCAATTACACAGTTACTAAGCTTTTAATATCATCCTTCTATTGTCGCTTATCCACCAGGTCCCTGTCCAGGCAAGGCTCCAACCTCCACCTTTATCCACAACAGCAAGAGATTAAATAGATAAAGTATGAAGCCAGGACATTCGCTTGATAACGAATCCCCTGGCTTCCTGGCGGTCAGGAACTGCCTTTGCTTATCATGTGTCTGAGCTAGTGCGCAACTACCGCTGTAGGAATGTCGCCATAACCGTCACAACCCCAACCTCCTGTTGTGCCTGTCACGATTCCTCCACAACCACACTCCAATCGGTGGTTCCAGATTGCGCAGAGCCATACCGCTAGGGCTGATCAATACACCACTGGCGCAGGATTATACACTACTGGCACTGGATACACTACTGGTGCCGGACGGTACACTACCGGTACTGGATACACTACTGGTCTTGGATACACTACCGGTACTGGATACACTACTGGTCTTGGATACACTACTGGTCTTGGATACACTACTGGCACTGGATACACTACTGGTCTTGGATACACTACTGGTACCGGATACACTACTGGTGCCGGACGGTACACTACTGGGCCAGGACATGGGGCTCTAAAACATTCGATGCGTGCGTTCGTGGCTTTTGTAGCCTTTGCGCTGGCTGCTGATGCTGAATGTGTCGAAACAATTAGCATCAATACAGCCAGAAAAGCGCTGAAGGCTATAACCCCAATCACCTTGGTACAGACTGAAATCTTCACAAAGTTCCCCCTTGCGTCTCAAGGCCTTACATACACTCACACACCTAAGACAAACAAAAACAAATGTTGAACTTAAAGCAGCTTAAGCACTACAAAACCATATCTAGCATTACCTCTTTCTTTATACAGCCATAGGCAACCTCAAGAGGGGCATTTACATCAGTAACCCTATGAACTTTAGGCATCTAGTGCAGGGGAGAGCATCGACAAAAAATTTCATTCCGATGGCGGTATTATATTTATATATATCCGTGGTTTCACCAAGCGCGTTTCCAGGCTATTAGGCGGCGTCACACATACACCTATTCATCCTCGTTATCCAGAGAGCTATGTGATAGACAGGGAGAATTCTGGAATGCACAACATTCATACAGAGCATGAGCACAAACACAACGAACACTGCGGTCATACAGCAGTGCAACATGAGGGGCACGTAGATTACCTTCATGAAGGGCACTTACATCACCTACATGAGGGGCATTATGACGAACATGTCATCGAGGTCAGCGAACAGCATCCTGATACCTGTGCGCCAGTTCAATGTGAGTGCAAGCATGATACATGTGGAGATGAAAAGGTACCCCATGGAGATCACTTCGATTATCTATGCAATGGGGAACTTCATCATCCGCATGGCGACCATTGTGATAGGCATGGTTCAGTACAGGTAAGGTAAATGAGGGGAAGCCCAGGTACGTACCTGGGCTTCCCCTCATTTACACGATATATTCACACTCAGGCTCACTTGACAGCGCCTTGAGTGAGACCCGCGATGAACTGGCGTTGGAAGATAAGGAACATCAGGATAATGGGAATAGAAGCTAGAACAGCGCCCGAAAGTAGAATCCCATACTGGTAGTCATAGGGTCCCACAAGCGCAGCAATGCCCAGATTCGCAACAAACATAGATGGATCGGTCGTGACGATCAGCGGCCAATAGAAGTCGTTCCATAGACCGGTAAAGGTAAGGATACCAAGAACTGCCAGCCCTGGGCGTACCAGAGGCAGCACAATGCGCCACCAGATCGTAAATTCGGATGCTCCATCTACACGCGCTGAATCCAGAATCTCATTCGGCACTGTCATCGTATACTGCCGCATCAGGAAGATGCCAAAAGCCCCAACGGCGCGAGGAACAATCAAAGCCTGATACGTGTTGAACCAGTGCAGCTCACGAATGACCTCAAATTGCGGTATTTGCAACACCTGAGGCGGGATAAGGAGCGTTACCAGCATCAAAGTAAAGAGCAGATTCTTAAACCGAAAATCATACTTCGCGAAGGCAAAGCCTGCCAGTGAGCTGAGGAGCAGCGACACGATGGTACCACCAAATGCCGTAATCGCAGTATTCAACATCCAACGCGCGAAGGGAAATTGCGAGAGCAAAGCCCCCATATTATCCAGCGTAAAAGTGCGCGGGAAGAGCGTGATCGGCGAACCAAAGATCTCCGCGTTTGGCTTGAAAGCGCTCAACACCATATAAAGAAAAGGTATAACCGTCAGGATCACCAGCAAAAGCAGTAGAAGGTTGATAACAATCGATCCCGTAAAGAATACTCTACGACGATTACGAGCGGCGGGCGAGAGCTGTGGCTTCGCCTCTTGCAGTGTCGTATCAATACTTGCCATGAAGAAATCCTCTCTGTAACACCTTGCCACGGAAGAACGGCAAGACATAAAACACCAACCGTCGCGCTATCATGAGACGTCCGAGGAGGCAGCGTTTCCATAGCCACCAAAGAGCTTGATATTCAAGATGGAGAGGATGAGCAACAAGAGCGTCATCGAGTAGGCAATAGCGCTCGCATAGCCGACATTAAAGTTCTGGAAGCCCTGAGTATAGGCATACAACGTAATTGTCAGTGATGCATCTGAAGGGCCACCACTTGTAAGCAACAACGGCTCGGCAAAGAGATTATATGAGCCGATAATGGCCTGAATGACAATGAAGAGCGTGATCGGTCTGAGCAGTGGCAACGTAATACGCCAGAAAGCTTGCCAACGATTCGCGCCATCAATCATCGCCGCCTCATAGTATTCCCTATTGATGGCATTCAGACCCGCCATCCAGAAGAGAATGTTGATGCCCATGTAGGTCCAGATACCAATGAGAATAAAGGCAGGCATAACAACGGGCTGATCCGTAAGCCAACCTACTGGCGTGATACCAAACCAGCCCAGCGCTACATTGAGCAAGCCATACTGGGTATCAAAGACGCGCGCGAAGATAACCGTAATAACCACGGTTGAGGTAATGACCGGAAAAAAGAGTCCAACGCGGTAGATCCCCTTCCAGCGCACAAAAAGGGAATTGATTGCCAGAGCGACAATTAGAGCCAGGGGAGTAAGAATAAACAGGCTCCCAAGGGCGTACTTCGTGGTGTTGAGTACGGCGGTATAGTAGCGTGGGTCCTGAAAGAGATAGATATAGTTGCCAAGTCCGAAGAACGTCTTCTTATCAAAGCCAAAGCCTTTGAAGAAACTCAACCAGAATGAATAGAGGATCGGATAGATCCCAAACACCAGGAAGAGAATGAAGAAGGGTGAGATAAAGATATAGGGGGCAAGCTTACGTTGATTGCGACGCCACCAGCTACCGCTTGGATGCGCGTTCGTTGTCACACTGGTCTGCACCTGGGTCATGAGCATACCTCCTCTAGGCATGGCATACGCCAGTTATCTCAGGGGCTTTTTAAGCAGTCTCGAAATTGATGATGCGTGTAGCCTCGCCATCAGCGGCTTTCAGCGCCGATGCGGGTGAGACACCTGCTTGCTGTAAACAAGGGGTGAGAGCGAGCCTCGTAAAGGCATCTGTGGTCTCAGGCCAGTAGGGCGAGTTATACCACTTGTTAATCTGAGGAGCAACCTCTTTGATAACGCCACCCGCGCTCTGATTATTAAAGAACTTCAAGGGCTCACTTAGCTTCGCCTGCTCCAGCGCGGGCTTAAAAGTAGGCCACGTCTGACGGATACTGTAGTCACCCAGCAGGGCTTCAACACTTGAGTGCTCATAGAGCACAAAGTCGAGCGCCTCCTCGACAGAGGAAGAGGTCTTAAGCACAGCGACGCCAGTTCCCCCCTGGGTCGCGGTATTTGAGCCGCCCGCTTCCCATAACGGCAATGGTTGTAAGAGCCATTTTCCGGCGGTATCGGGCGAGTTCTGCTGCACAAATCCGCTGAAATTCCAGGAAGGGCCAATGAGCGAGGCAAATGTTCCGTCGGAAACCTTGGCCCAGTACGCCTGTCCAACGGGACGAATACTGGCCCAGCCTTCAGCCAGGGCCTGCTTCTGGTAACTAAGCGTCTTTAAGCCTTCAGGAGAATTAAAAATAGGTTTGCCGGAGGCATCAAAAAAGCCACCTTTGCCCTGAAGCGTCTGGATCCACCAGTATCCCGAATCGTTAAAGGGGAAATCAATGAAGTATTTACCTGTCGCTTTGTGGTAGTTACGGCCCGCCTCCGCGAACTCATCCCAGGTAGTGATAGGGGCTTTTATGCCTGCCTTTTCGAATAAGTCCCAGCGATAGCTAAGAAGGCAGGCATTCAATTCATTGCCGATCCCATAGATCTTCCCTTGCCAGGACCAGGGGTCAGTTGCCGAGGGGCGATAGAACTGGTCCGCGATCCCCATTTGCTGAAGCTTGGAGGTCATGTCCGTGAAAATAACATCGCCCTTAATGAAGCGCGCGAATTGCCCGATCTCGATGTCGGCGATGTCAGGCCCTCCCGAGCCAGCCAGGGCCGTAATCAGAATTTTGTCATGCATTTGCTGAAAGGGGAAAATCATCCAGTTGATTTCGAAGTCGGGCTTTTTCTCTTGCTTGTAGAGTTCCCAGGCTTTTTGTTGCCATTGGGTACGTGTACTAGAGAACGCCCAGAAGTTGAGTGTCTTCTTGGCTCCGGTGAGGATCGCTGGCGCGCAACCACTTAGGAAGAGGCTAGCTCCAGCAGTGGCACCTCCAACTGCTTTGAGGAAGGATCGTCGATGCATTGGCTGCATATATGTACTCCTTCGTCCATATACCGACAAACATTCATGTATGGCTCATCTGTCACAAGAGGGCGGTGACAGCAACATCCGCTTACACTGCCGCAATACAGGCAAGCGCATAAGATATACAAGAAAGATAACGTTATCTTCGTCACTTTGTCAAGCTTTTTGGCAGAGTACGAGATTATTCAACAGTGGGTGCAAAGCCCTTACCAAGCCCATTTTAAGCTCATCTTATTCTTGGGGAGCATTTCTCTATAATGACAAACTCATCATTATCCAAGCCCAACAAGCTAAAAAACGAACGCCTTTTGCTCTCTGAGTAGTGTTTAGAGAGCAAAAGGCGTTCGGTGCCGAAAAAATACGAAAAACAAGCCTGGATAATTATGCAATACTCGGGCTAGGCAAGTTGCTTAGCTTGCAAGTGACGCTTCATTGGCAGGCAAAGGGGAGTATTGGTTAAGGGATCAAGCATAATTTGGCACTCAATCCCAAAGGCTTGTTTGACAAGTTCTTCACTCATGACCTCTGAGGGGTGGCCCGATGCGACAATGCTTCCTTTATGCAGCACAACTAGATTATGGGCATAGCGGCAAGCCTGATTCAGGTCATGCAATACCATTACAATAGTCCGTTGCTCATTGTGACTCAAATCATCGAGCAGGTCAAGCACCTCAACCTGGTGAGCAAGGTCCAGATAGGTTGTTGGCTCGTCAAGCAACAACAAGGGAGTATTCTGCACCAGCGTCATCGCGATCCAGGCCCGCTGGCGCTGACCACCTGAAAGCGCGTCGAGTGGGCGCTCAGCCAGATCATGCATGTTCGTGATCTGTAACGCTCGCACGACCTGTTCTTCATCCTCTCGCGACCACTGTTGATACCAGCTTTGATAGGGATAGCGTCCCTGGGCAACCAATTCACGAACCGTCAGACCCTCGGGAGCCACCGGAGATTGAGGCAAAATTCCCAGGCGACGCGCGACCTCTTTTGAGGAGTACTTGAAGATTTCCCGACCCTCAAGCAGAGCCACGCCCTTCGTTGGCTTGAGCAGCCGTGCCAGCGCACGCAGCAAAGTCGTCTTGCCACTGCCATTACTACCCACCAGCACCGTAATCTGCCCATCAGGAATGGGCAGTGCCAGGTCCTCTAATACCTTCACCTCACCAAAATTGACGGATATATTCCTACCCTCAAGTGTACTCATTACGTTTCCAGGCCTCCAACCCTTGTATATTTTTTAACAGCCAGCCTCACGAACGCCGCCTACAGTAGTAGGAAGGCACACGAAAGGGCTAATACCCCTTGCAATCCTTCCGGCTAGTATTACAGTGCTTGTTACACGCTTAAGCAAATGATCTGCTGCGTATCAGCAGCCAGATAAAATAGGGTGCGCCGATAACAGCGGTAACCACACCACATGGAATCTCAATCGGCGGGAAAAGGACACGTCCTAACAGGTCTGCCGCCACAACCATCAAGCCACCTACTAGCGTCGCTACTGGCAGCAGTCCTCCGTGTGAAGGGCCAATGAGCACACGCGCAATGTGAGGGGCCATCAGGCCAACAAAGCCAATCGTTCCAGCCACCGCCACCGAGCCACCAGCTAAACCCACACACGCCACCAATAACAGAGCACGCTGCCACTCGACATTGCTACCCAGTCCCCGCGCCAGATCATCTCCTAGTTGAAGCGCATCTAGATGGCGACTCATAAATAGCGCGATTCCTAGAAAGATCGCCAGCCAGGGTAACAGAATCCAAAACTGCTCCCAACTCCGACCATAGACACTACCTGCCAACCAGGTCATAGCCTGTCCTACCTGTATGACCTGGGACATACTCAACACAATCTGTACAAACGCTGAGGCAACTGCGCCCAGACCAATACCCACAAGCAAAAGGCGAGTAGGAGATGACCCACTTCTCCAGGCAAGCAAATAGACAAGCAAAGCAGCGAGGCTAGCACCCGCGAACGCGAAGAGTGGTAACCAGGCAAAAGCAATACCGCTAAAGAGAATGAGTACGCTCACCGCTGCCAGACTTGCTCCATGACTGATACCAATGATGTCGGGCGAGGCCAAGGGGTTGCGTGTCAGCCCTTGCAAGATAGCCCCTGCCGCCGCAAAGCCCATACCAACCAGAATAGCAATCAACGCGCGTGGCAGGCGTAATGTCATGATGATAAAAGTATAGCTTCGGCTTCCATTCCCGAGCAAGGTCTCAAGCACAGCCAGGGGTGGGACCTGATACTCACCAACACTGACCGAAAAGACCAATGTCACTACGATTAAAAATAAGAGAGCGAGGATAACCAACGGAAAGCGAGCCCTGACACGAAATGAAAAGGGAGGCCAGGGAGAACGGAGAACCAACCAATGACGCATCAGGCACGCCTCACTTTCTTGCGCACAAGCCAGATCAAGATGGGGGCCCCTACAAGCGCAGTTATCGCGCCAACCGGGACCTCACCTGGACGAATGACTACACGCGCGATTATGTCGGAGCCCAGAAGCAGGATCGCGCCAAAGACAATGCAATACGGGAGTACCCAACGATAATTGTTGCCCACCAGTGCGCGAACCAGATGTGGCACCACCAACCCGACAAAACCAATCGGACCAGCAATCGCGACTGAAGCCCCAGCCAACAGGACAACCGCCAGGGACGCGACAGCCTTCACCAAACCCACGCGCTGCCCCAATCCACGCGCGACATCATCACCTAGATTAAGGATCGTGAGCTGACGGCTAAAGACGAGTGCAATTCCTATACCAACCAGCAAATATGGCAATACCTGAACTAATAAAGCTGGATTGCGCCCCGCGAGCGAACCAGCCAACCAGAAACGCACCTCATCAAGCGTGCTCTCGCGAATGACCAGAAACCCTTGAGTCAACGACGAGAAGAGCGCTAACACAGTTGATCCCGCGACGACTAATTTGAGAGGAGTCATCCCCTGGCGTCCCAACGAACCAAGCAGGTACACCAGAGCACCTGAACCAGCAGCACCCACCAGCGCCAGCCAAACATAGTTACCCAGGGAGGAGGTGCCAACAAAGAAGGTATACGTGACCACCATAAAGCTTGCGCCGGCATTAACGCCCATCAAGCTCGGTGATGCAAGTGGATTCTTTGTCACTACTTGCATCAAAGCCCGGCTATTGCCAGGCTACTCCCGACACAGACAGCAATGAGCACGCGAGGGAAGCGTAGATTGCGAACAATGTCTTGAGCCGTTGAGCCATCAAAAGCAAAGAGTGCCCGGAAAGCGGTTGGAGGATCAATGAAGACCGAGCCGAGACAAAGCGCAAGCAGCAATGTGATGAGCAATAAAGCCAGGCCCAGAAGCAGCCCCACCCAGGGAGCATGGCGAAAGGGTGTGGTACGCCTCTCACGCTGCCCTGGGTGAATATGAGCAAGCTCAGATTTCTCTTTCAGCATATCAGACATCGCTACTTCGTCAAATCTGTTGTGAGCTCATCCACAACCTTGGTTGCTGCACCGACGCCAATGCCAAGCATCCAGAGGTCATCAGAGACCTGGAAGACTTTTCCGTTCTTCACGGCCTGTAATTTCTGCCATTGAGGCTGGTTTGTCAGTTCCTGAAGCTTCGCTTTGCTATCACCATAATTGCACAGGAAGATTACATCGCCATCCATCGATGAAATGTTCTCATATGAGACTTCCTCAGCGAACTTCTTCTGGGCATCCTGAGAGGTGGGGCGAGGCAGGCCTGCATCATCAAGGATAGAACCGATAAAAGTCTGATGCATATAGAGGCGCACACGATCTGGGAGAACACGTACAATTGAAACATGTGTCTTGGAAAGGTTATCACCAAGTTTACTCTTTAATGTATCGATCTTCTGATTATATTGCTGCATGAGTGCATTCGCTTCAGCAACCTTGTTTAAGGCATTCGCATACAGCATGAAATTCTCTTTCCAGGGTGCCCCAGTCTCTACGCTAAAGACCGTAGGAGCGATCTGAGAAAGCTTGTCATAGATGCTTTCATGACGCATCTTGCTGCTCAAGATCAGATCAGGATTAAGAGAAGCAATCTTCTCCAGATTAGGCTGCGAAATAGTGCCGACATTAACAATATTCTTGGTCTTATCCTGCAAATAGCTCATGTAGCCGCTATCTTTGAGCGCTGAAACTGCACCAACCGGAGTTACCCCAAGCGCGATAGCATCATCCAGTTCACCAGTATCCAGAACAACCACACGTTGAGGATGTGCCGAAACCTTTGTTTCGCCCATCGCGTGCTTGATTACACGCTCACCCGAGTCATTCCCCTGCCCATTAGAGCCTGTCGAGGTTTGCCCTCCACAGGCGGTAAATAATATAACTAGCAACATGCATATCGGAAAAATAGTAAGAAGCTTCTTCATCAGTTTAAGGTTTCCATTCTTCACTTTGAGTCAATTATCGCGCCGAGACTAACGCCGGATTATCCATGATGCTATACTGGCGCATATGGAAATAGGGAACCGGGTGCGCCCACAATCCCTTGCAAGAGCTGTAACTGGTTACCTCACGTACCTCACGTTCCAGAGTAATCATATGTAGGCGACCGGAGAGAACCTCTAGGAAGGAGACAAAGACAAGAGGATTATCCGTTTGGGGGGACCGTATCTCTTGCAAACGGAACGCTTGCAAATCGCTATTACCCGTTTGTGAGCGCAAAAAATACTCAGCAGCCTGCACAATGGGGGAATAACAACTCTGACCGCGATAGCGCTCCAGATAGACTTGCTGTTGCTGGTAGCGCTCAACGATATGCGCGACATCGGAACGTGTCACATATCCATAGTAGAGGCCGTGAGGGAAGCACAGCACATTGGCAGCAAACTTATCGCCACCGACATGCGAGCTCTGCCACACCTGCTCTCCCGCTAACGAAACCAGTTCGTTATAGATCGGCAGGCCAAACTTGGCGCAGCAGCTATCATGCTTGCCATGTGTGCAAACAAGATAGAGTGGTTGATTATAGCATGAAGCCTGGTAAGCCTGCTCATTCTGGATCACATCGTTGAGATCCAGTGTCAGCAGGTCTTCATAGTGCTCCAGTGAAAACCGATAGAGATGCGCGTCCCCATTGCGCGTGAATGCTAGAAAGCATGTCGGGTGGTCAATGGGCTTCGAATGTTGTTTAATAAACTGAACGCGCAAACGTGGCAAAGCCTCATTTTGCTCGCTTAGCCACTGCTTCACAACCTCTGGCAAGGCACTGGATGAGACAGCGCTCCTCTGCCAGGCTCCTGTATATTCGATGAGCAACCAAGCATCCACATAGGCAGCGGTACCAATAAAAGGCTCTTGCTCCTTCCGGCATACCTGGGCGCAGAATGTTCTCTCACTCAAAGGTCGTCACTCCAAATCCGTGTTTTTCGCTTATGGCACCTAGCTTATACGCCTTATTGCTATAACCAAGTTCCACAGTCGGATATTAGCACAGCCTAACTTCATCCGTCAAGAGGGAAAGCTAATTTAAGGCCCACATAAAGGAATTTTGGGAAGCCATGAGATACATTTGCATGCCCTTGACAGTGGCCTACAACTGAATTATAATTCATTTTATGAATAGCGATTCAGCAAAAACACAAACACAGGATGAGAAACGTAGCTCGCGACGGCGTGCTCGTACCAGAGCCGAGATTCTCGCGGCGGCACGGCAGGTCTTCGCGGCGCGTGGTTACCGCGCCGCGAGCATTGCTGAAATTGCCGAACGCGCGGATGTCGCTGTAGGAACCTTCTATCTGCACTTTCACGACAAGGAAGAGGCTTTTACGATCCTCCTACAAGAGTGCTTTAACGAGACGCGCTCGCACGTTCAGCAAGCCGTCACGGAAGAGGGTCAATCCCTACTGGTTATTCTGCAAGCGATCTTTCGCTACGCCAACGCACAACGCGATCTCTTTCGCATAACGATCCATCCAGATCGACACAATACACGCATGGACCGCGTACAGACCGCACTGACAGAAATACTCACCACAGTGCTAACCAACGCCAATCAGAAGACACCTCTGGTAGGCTATGACCTTTCGATGCAGATTAGCTTTTTAACAGGAATGATTACGCAAGGCATTACACAATGGCTTGAGCATGAGGATATGGACCCCGATACCATCGTGGCGCAAATGCTGTTTCTATTGCGTCACGGGCTTCCAGAATCTGTGCTCACAGGAGAGAATCAGCCCACTGAGGCTTAAGCTCCATTACGGATGGTTTGCTTGCGTAACCCTCTACTGCTGAGAGGAATTCACTCGCGCCATGTATATAGAAGATCATACACTTACACCCATTCCGCAGCCACATAAAAAACCGCTTGTTGGCAATCTTTATGATATTGATCCCGCCGTTCCTGTGCTAGGTATGATGGAATTAGCCCGCGAACTAGGGCCAATCTTTCAGCTTGAGATTCCAGGACGACGCACAGTTATCGTCTCGGGCTTCGAGCTTGTCGATGAGCTTAGTGACGAGTCGCGCTTTGATAAGCGCGTCTGGCGACCACTGCTCAATGTGCGCTCCTTCTCGGGCGATGGGCTCTTTACGGCCCACACCCAGGAAGCAAACTGGCACAAGGCGCATAATATCCTGATGCCAAATTTTAGTATGCGTGCTATGCAGGGCTATATGCCCATGATGCAGGATATTGCCGAACAATTGCTGGAGAAGTGGGAGCGCCTGAACCCAAATGAGGAAATCGATGTTCCCGGAGATATGACGCGCCTGACCCTAGATACTATCGGGCTCTGTGGCTTTGACTATCGCTTCAACTCTTTCTATCGCGAGGACGCGCACCCCTTTGTACAGAGCATGGTCAATTCTCTGGGTGAATCAATGGCTCGCGGTCGCCGCCTCCCAATTCAGGAGAAGCTGATGGTCAATAAGCATCGCCAGTTTCAGAGCGATGTTGACTACATGAACAACCTCGTTGACGACCTCATCCGAGAACGCAAAGCCAACAGTAATACGGCAGACAAGAAAGATCTCCTGAGCTACATGCTCTCAGGAATCGACAAGCAGTCTGGGCAGGGACTCGATGATGTAAACATCCGCTATCAGATCATCACTTTCCTGATCGCAGGCCATGAGACGACCAGTGGACTCCTCTCGTTCGCGCTCTACTTCCTGCTCAAACATCCCGATGTGCTAGCAAAGGCTTATGCGGAGGTTGATCGCGTTCTGGGTCCAGATACTTCGATCAAACCCACCTTCCAGCAGATCAATAAGCTACGTTATGTGTCTCAGGTCCTCAATGAGAGCCTGCGTTTATGGCCTACCGCTCCCCTCTTCTCAGTCTATCCCTACGAGGAGACAGTCATAGCAGACAAGTACCGAGTCGATAAGGATAGCGAATGGGCGATTCTCATTCCTATGCTGCACCGCGATAAGAGTGTCTGGGGCGAGGATGCCGAAGAGTTCAATCCCGATCATTTTAGTCACGAAGCCGAAGCCACGCGCCCGGCAAATGCCTTCAAGCCCTTTGGCAATGGACAGCGCGCCTGTATTGGGCGTCAGTTCGCAATGCAAGAGGCAACATTGGTTCTGGGTCAGATCTTGCAGCGTTTCCACCTGATTGACCACACAAATTATGAACTGAAGGTTAAGCAGACGCTCACGCTCAAGCCTGAGGGGCTGACGATGCGTGTATGCCCACGAACAGATGCCGACCGTGATCTTCAGGACTTTGTCAAACCCATTGAGGTCGCCACACCCAGGGTTGATGAGGCTCCACGTGTGGTAGCCACAAACCAGCATAATACGCCTCTCCTCGTCCTGCACGGCTCCAATATGGGCACTTCTGAGGAGTTAGCACACACAATCATGGAAGATGGGAAAATGCGTGGCTTTGCCGCGCAGGTCGCTTCCCTGGATGACTACGCAGGCAAGCTTCCAACTGAGGGAGCGGTCGTCGTAGTCACTTCTTCCTACAATGGGACGCCACCCGATAACGCCGCCGAGTTCTGTGGCTGGCTCAAGAGAGAAATGCCTGCCGATGCGCTTAAAGGGGTGAAATATACCGTCTTCGGCTGTGGCAACCGCGATTGGTTCTCGACGTTCCAGGCAATCCCAAGACTTGTGGATAGTAACCTGGAACGTCATGGTGCTCAACGCATCTATCAGCGTGGTGAAGGGGATGCCGCTGACGACTTCGATGGACAGTTCCAGTCCTGGTATCAAGGGCTCTGGAACGAGTTGGGACAGGCACTTCAGCTCGATCTTGAGACCAGTATCGCCGCGACTGGGCCACGCTATACAGTTGAGATCGTCACCGAGACACATACCCCCAATCCTTTTGTAGCCTCCTTTGGGGCCTATCCACTGCGCGTCGTCGCCAATCGTGAGCTCAATACCCAGGAGGCGAGCCGCTCAACACGCCACGTCGAACTGGCGATACCAACAGGTAGCAACTACCGCGCGGGAGATCACCTGGGCATTATCGCGCGGAACACACCAGAAATGGTCAAGCGTGTCGCCGCGCGCTTCCACTTTACGGTGGAAACCAGAATCCGTCTCCATCAGGGTGATGAGCGCCGCACACATCTGCCAATTCATGAGCCGGTGCGCGTCTACGACCTCCTGGCAGACTATGTCGAACTGCAAGAGGTTGCTACCCGGACCCAAATCAAGGTCCTGGCTGAACACACCGAATGCCCACCAGAGAAGATGCGTCTCCTGACCCTATGCGGTGACGACGAGACCAGTGCTCTACGGTACCGCGAAGGCGTGCTGGCGAAACGCAAAACCCTCATTGATCTGCTGGAAGAGAATCCAGCCTGTGAGCTACCATTCCACGCCTACCTGGAGATGCTGACACCTATTCGTCCACGCTACTACTCAATCTCGTCTTCGCCACTCAAGGACCCGAAGCATTGCAGTATCACCGTTGGCGTCATCGATGAGCCCGCCTGGTCGGGACATGGCACGTACCAGGGAGTCTGCTCCAATCATCTGCGCAGTATGCAAGATGGCAACATCGCCTATGCCTTCGTGCGCGATACGAAATCGACCTTCCGCCTTCCAGAGGATGCACGCACGCCTTTGATCATGATTGGACCCGGCACTGGTCTGGCACCGTTCCGTGGCTTCTTACAGGAGCGTGAGGCCCAGAAGAACGCAGGGCAGGAGATTGGCCCCAGCCTGCTATTCTTCGGCTGCCGTCACCCACAGCAGGACTTCATCTATGAAGATGAATTGAAGGCCTTTGAGCGTGCAGATATTACCGAACTCCATACCGCATTCTCACGCGTACAGGCCGAGAAAGTCTACGTCCAGCATCGCCTCTGGGAACAGAGAGGAAGGGTCTGGGAATTGATCGAGTCTGGCGCAGTTATCTACGTCTGCGGTGATGCGAGCCAGATGGCTCCCGATGTTCAGGCCACCTTCGCCAGGATCTACCAGGAGCAAACGGGGAAAGGCCCACAAGAAGCAGCGGAATGGCTTCAGAAGCTCAGCGATAGCAATCGCTATCTCGTTGACGTCTGGGGCAATTAGATACACCATTAGCCTTTGTATTCAGGAAAACTGGTTCGCTTGCCGCGCGGCAAGCGAACCAGTTTTCCTGAAGCTCCTATTCTTCCCCCAATAGGGCGGACTCACGCCCTGGCTGGGGATTGGTCATCAAAAGCACGGTAAATGTCCTGCAAGGTCAGGCTAATCAGCGCACGCATCGCCTCCTCTGCTTCCCGCTCGTCGTGTTGTTGAATAGCAGCCGCCACCCGCTGATGGACAGGCATAGCAGCGCGCGTCGCGCCGGGTATACGCGCCGTCACTTCCCGGCTTGCATGCATGGCGCGGGTCAAGGTGCGCATAACATTCAATAAGAGCTCGTTATGGGTGGCAAGGCAGATGAGCATATGGAAGCGCAGGTCAACAGCGGTGTAATCTTCAGGGGCTTCTAGTGTTTGCTCCATGTCCCGACAGCAGCGTATTATAGCCTCGGCCTCCTCTTCAGTCGCACGCACCGCCGCCAAATGAGCCGCCATCGGTTCCAGCATTAGCCGCACCTCACACAACGCCTGAAGAAACTCTTGCTCTGGTCCAGCCTCATATTGCCAGGCTAACACCTCTGGATCGAGGAGATTCCATTCCGCGCGGGAACGCACACGCGTCCCAGTCTTAGGACGCGCCTCAACCAACCCCTTCGCACTCAAAGTCCTGAGCGCCTCCCGCAGAACCGCGCGACTGACGCTGAATTGCGCGCTCAGTTCCGGCTCGCTCGCAAGCGCCTCGCCCGGCTCGTACTCGCCTCGAATGATGCTCAGGCCAATCTGGCGTTCAACTTGCTTATATAAGCTCTCGCGTTGAAGCGAGGAAAATCCTTTTGCCATCTCTGCCTCATTTGTCATACAATAATACAAAAGAACTATACCCGGTTCTTTCTCACCTGTCAATCAATTTGTCATAGGTAGAGAGATCATAGTATCTATTTGTGTATTACCAGCCAGGGGGCAGAGCTATGAAAGCTATTCAGATCAGCGCTCCAGGTCGAGTGTTGATCCGCGAACTGGAACAGCCACAACCAGGACCCGGTGAGGTGCTGATTCGCTCCTCAACGGTGGGTATTTGCGGAAGTGATGTTGAAATCTATCAGGGAAGAAGACCACAGGAATACTGTCGCTACCCGGTTATTCCCGGTCATGAGTGGTCAGGGGAAGTAGCGGTGCTGGGCGAAGGAGTCCAGGGAATCCAGGTTGGAAACAAAGTTGTCGCGGAGGGATTTCTGGCCTGCGGTACCTGTGCCAACTGCCGCGACGGCGCGACAAGCCTCTGCGAGCGAGGCTATGACGAGATAGGCTTTACCCAGCCAGCGGGTCTGGCGCAATATGTCGTCGTTCCCGCGCGTCAGATTCACATCCTCCCAGACGCGACTCCATTAGATGAAGCCGCGCTTCTTGAGCCAACAGCAGTCGTCGCACAAGCATTTTTACAGAAAGCCCCCAGGCCGGGCGACGTCGTAGTCATACTCGGAGATGGTGCTATCAGTTTGCTCGCAGTCGAGATAGCGCGCCTTTATAGCCCCTCCGCGATCATTGTGAGCGGCAGACATGAGTCGCGCCGACCTCGCGGCTGAGGGCAAGGCGCGACTCATACCATCAGCCAGCGTCAGTCATCTAGCCTGGAATTGGTCAACGATCTGACCCATGGGCGGGGCGCGAACCTTGTCTTTGAGGGTGCCGGGCGCGCACAGGCGGTCGCTGATGCCTTCGCCATGGCGAAGCGCGGAGGCACGGTCCTGCTGGAAGGGATCGCGGGAGACAGAGAGAAACTCGAACTCGCGACCGACATCTTTGCTCTCAAGCAACTCTCGGTCCACGGTCTCTTCGGGGCCAGTACACGCGCCTGGGCTCACGCGGTCTCACTCCTACGAACCAACCAGCTAAGCCTCACGCCTTTGATTACACACCGTTTCCCACTTGAGCAATACGAGGATGCGCTAAAGCTCCTGGCAGCGCGCCAGGTGGATACATTAAAGGTCGTTATTCAACATGAAGGGAGCATCTAAGTGGAAGCAACACGACGCTTTCTGACTAGCCTGGGACTTCCTCCCGGCGATGCACACGACTTGCCAACCAGCACCAAGCGCTTTCCCGATGGCGCGCAATATCGTGTTGAGATCCCTAGCACTGAAGGGCCAACCGCTCTAGCGGCGCTTTTGGAGGAGGCACAACGGTATAACGTCACTATCCACCGAATCTCACAGGGCAGCGGCGTCATGCTACAAACCGATGACGAGATTCGCGATATGGCTCGTATAGCAACTGAAGCAGGGATTGAGGTCAGTCTCTTCGCGCGCCCCAACGCAGGGTGGGACACAAGCGCGATGGCCCTCTCTAGCGGTGGGAAGTCTATCGCCCCCCGCTTGCGTGGGCAAGAGCAACTCGTCTACTGCCTGGAAGATATCAAACGTGCGGCAGACCTGGGCATACGGAGCGTGCTCCTGGCCGATGAGGGAGCGCTATGGGTCGCCAATGAGATGCGCCAGCAGGGCGAGCTACCAGCCGATATGCAATTCAAGATCAGTGTCATGATCGCCGCCGCCAATCCTGCCTCGGTGCGTCTGCTAGAGCGCCTGGGCGCAAACACCTTCAATCTGCCAACCGACCTGACGTTAGCCCAGATAGCCGCGATTCGGCAGGCAGTCGACATCCCCCTGGACATTTATGTAGAGGCACCCGACGATGTAGGGGGCTTCGTGCGCCTCTATGAGATCCCAGAGATTGTACGTATCGCAGCTCCAGTATATATCAAGTTTGGCCTGCGCAACGCGCCTAATATCTACCCCTCCGGTCTGCATATTGAAGCCAGCGCCGTCGCACTCTCACGCGAACGTGTCAGACGCGCGCGCATTGGCATGGATCTCCTTCAACGCTACTACCCCGAAGCCACCACATCACAGCTTAGAGCAGAAGGGTTGGCGCTCCCACAACTAGGATAGAGCCACCACCATCAGATGTCACCAATTCAGCACAGAAGCGAGGTTATTTGCAATGAAAATCAGTGATATCAAAACTTATGTGATCGGTACTCCCTGGCGTAACCTGACCCTGGTACGGGTGCGCACAGATGAGGGGCTTGAAGGCATCGGCGAGGCCCGTATGCTCAACCATACAGATGCCCTGCTTGGCTATCTGAATGAGGCCGCACCCAACCATATCCTGGGTCGGGACCCTTTCAATATTGAAGACCTTGTCCAGCACATGTACCGCCACGACTTCGCACGCGCAGGCGAGATCGCAATGTCAGCAATCGCAACAATTGAAATGGCATGCTGGGATATCCAGGGCAAGGCTCTAAACTTGCCCGTGTACAAGCTCTTAGGGGGCGCGGTTCGAGATAAGATCAAGGCCTATGCTAATGGCTGGTATACTGTTGAGCGCACACCGGAGGAGTTCCACGCGGCAGCCAAAAAGGTCGTCGAAAAGGGCTATCGAGCCCTCAAGTTTGATCCCTTTGGCGCGGGGTTCTATGAGCTTGAGCGTGAGGAGAAACTACGCTCACTCTCGCTGGTTGAGGCTGTACGTGACGCCGTTGGACCAGAGGTGGAGATTCTCATCGAGATGCACGGTCGCTTCAATCCAGCCACAGCCATCGCGCTCTCGCGCGAACTGGAACGCTTTGAGCCTTCATGGGTAGAGGAACCAGTACCACCCGAGAACGCGGCGGCACTTAAGAAGGCTGCGGAGCAGATTAACATCCCCATCGCGACCGGCGAGCGCATTCATACCCGCTATGATTTCCGCGAGGTGATCGAGTCTCAAGCAGCGGACTATCTACAGGCTGATATCGCGCACTTTGGTGGTATCCTGGAGACGAAAAAGCTAGCGGCCTGGGCTGAAAGCTATTATATTCTAATGGCTCCGCACAACGTCGGAGGCCCCGTCTCCACGGCGGCGGCGTTACACTTCGCTGCCTCCACACCCAATTTCAAAATTCAGGAACACTTCAATGACTTCGCCGATGAATGGGTTAAAACAGCAACCCCAGGCAACCCTGAGGTCATTGATGGCTACTTCGCCCTGCCTGATAAGCCCGGTCTAGGCGTCACCCTGAATGAAGAGGTCATCGCGCAGCATCCACGCGAAAATGTCTTCTTTGACCTCTTTAAGGAGAATTGGGAACGCCGTCAGGCTCTCCACTAGCTCATACATCTGGAGCGAACAGAGGCGTTGATATCGACACAAGCCAATATCAACGCCTCTCCACTGCATGATGCAGTTTCCATGAGAGATAGGGCCAAACTACTTAGCGGCCTCTTCCCTGGAAACGGCTTGACCACACTTCGCACAGAAGGCAGCATCAGGCTTGAGGGTCGCACCACACTGCTGACAATGTGATACCTTCTTGGGTTCTGGGCGGAGCGACTTGCCACAGTAGGAGCAATAGGCATCACCTTCATCATTCTGCGCCTGACAATGGGGACACTGCATCGGCACAGCCTGCCGAGAGGGCCGAGATTGCCCATAAGGGCGGGTAGAATAGTGTGGTGGTGAATAGGGTCTTCCCCCTTGGCGCTGAACGGCTATATCCACCGCGTTAAAGATCTGTGTCTCCAGGCCTGCCTGACGAATCAGGCCAGCACCAGCGGTCACCATCAGCGGCCAGAGGAAGAAGACGCCTATCGCGCCCACAGCCGCCTTATCAATCCATTGCTGTTGCCCAATGTTCGCGGCAACGCCTCCCTGGACCTTCTGCAATGTAACTGTAAGCGCGGCCTGTAAGCCAACCAATGCCTCCAGTTCACCGCCTTTTCGCATCTGTACCGCTACTTGATCCTGCATACCAAAGTGCTGCACCTGGTAGCCCTGTCGTACAAAGTAGTCTTCAATATCGCGCGCCATACGCTCAAGATCAAGGTTGGGAAGTGGGTAGAAACGATTATCCATTACGATTCTTCTTCCTACTAAGGTCTTCTACGAAAACCGAAGTCACTTAAACGCGCTCAGATTTTCTGATAGTTAGTAACTATATGAAAGCCAATCAACACCGAAGATACTGTATCGCCTTCGTGTGCATAACGCTATGAAGTGGCTCATATTAACCAATACCTGTAGTATGTACGCGCGAGGAAGAGAGAGGTTACGAAGCATCCGAGGGGAGCATCAATAGTCCTGGTATGGAGAATCACGCCAGGAACCGCGATGGAGATGGCGAGCCTCCTGGAGCAGAGCACCAACCTCTTCGATATGCTTGCCCTGCTGTGTATACAAAGCAGCCAGCGCATTGAGGCCCTGCGCACGATAAGGATGGTCATGATACGCTGGTTGATCCCAGATCGCACATGCGCGCAAGAGCAACGTCTCAGTTTCCTCATAGCGCCGTTGTCGCAGATAGAGCAGAGCCAATTCACAAAGAGTCACGCTCGTCCAGAAGTGCGTTGGTCCCCGCAGAACCTCATGTGTAGCGAGCGCTTGCAGAAACATTTCTTCAGCATCTTGATAGCGTCCTTGCTCACGATAGATAGTTGCAATACCACTAAGAGCAAACGCCCAATACGCATGCTCACTATACGCGGGACTAGCAAGCGCATCCAGTACGCATCTGAAATACGTTTCGGCCTTCAGATAACGCCCCTCAGTCATATAGAGAGTCGCGAGACCACTCATGCTACTAGTCAGCGTTTCAATAGCATCTCCTGACATCGCCTCGCAAAGCGTGATCGCCCGCTCCCAATGCTGTAGGGCCTCCTCTCGTTGCCAATGTGCTAATGCGTACCAGGCGAGTTTCGCGTGCAGAGACGCCATGACACTATCAGATAAGCCCTCCTGCTCTCCCCAGTCAAGGCAAGTCTGCGCCTGATGAAAGAGGCGCTCACCTCTTGTCATATACGCTTCCTCCGCCATATCAACTGGGAAACGCTGCTCTACCAGCGCCAATGAATCCACCAGGATAGAACGTCGCTCTACATCATCAACGCTATGTCGCAACACCAATTGCACCAGACGATGGATGCTCAAAGTACGACTGGCTGGATCGCGACGTAATAGCGAGTAGCTCAAGAGAGTTCTGATCCCCTGATTGAAGCGTAGAGCAGCATCAATCGTTGTCGTACGGCCTAATAGCTCCTCAGGAATGCTATCAGGAGCCAGAAAGGCACAACGCATGAGCAGATCACACGCGTGACTATCCTGCGCCTGAACTCGCGCCAGGGCTAGTTGAAAGGTCTTGACGACCGAAGATGGATGATCCAAAGAAGGATTTCGCTCTTTCAAAAACGAGAGCGGATACTGCTGAAAGAGTGTCCAAAAAGTTTCCAGACCGCACTGGGTCTCCTCCATATAAGCTCCAGCCTGATCGATAGCCAGAGGCAGACCCTCCGTCTCCCTGATGAGAGCCTGCGCGAGATGCATTTCTTGAGGAGAAGGCCCCTTTAAACCACTTCTAGAGAAGAGTAAAGTCAATGACTCATGGATGGCGAGTGGCTGGAGTTCATAGCATGGAGCGAAATCGCCCAACGTCTGAAGACGAGTTGTAACCAGAACCGCGCCCCGTCCAATGTTGGGTATATACTTCTTGAGTAGCCCTACATCCTCCACGTTATCAAGGATCAACAACCAGCCCTTATGCATTCCAAGCCAGTGCGCGACCTCAACGGCTGCATTGAAATCACTCGGCTCGGATTGCTCAATCAGCCGCAACGCACGTGCGAGGTGTTGAAAGCTGGCAAGCAGCGCCTCCCGTGACTCAGCATTCAGCCAGAGAACCGCATTATAGGCATGCTGATGGCGATAGGCATATTCCAGAGCAGACTGCGTCTTCCCAATCCCTCCCATACCTCGCAAGCCCGCGACATATCGATCTTGCGAATCTCCGCTCGCAACATGCAAGGTTTCAGCGAGATAGTGAAGTACATCCTCGCGCCCGGTGAAATATGGATTGCGTGGGAAAGGTACATACCAACTCGTACTCACTGTCGTCAAACTTGCGTCCAACAACGCACGCGTATCCTCTTCATTGAGATGCAGCAAGCGAGCAACTTCGAGTACCATCGCCTTGCTATCGGGCAAATAATCGCCACGTTCCCAGGTTCCAATGGTATTCCGGTGTACCCCCAAGGCGCTCGCAAGATGTTGCTGACTCATGCTCTGGCGTTTGCGTAACATGCGTAGGGTTTCACTAAAGGTAGCTGATTGCAATGTTCTTTTACTTCTTTTCGTGGTGAAGGTTTCAATGCACAACTCAATCGTGCATACGGCATTCTATCATATTGACAAAAGTGATTTTAAGAGTGGAAGGAAAACAAATGATGAATACGAATAAACATTCAAAGGCTATTCCGCTACACATGGCTAGCAGTCCAGCCCAGTACATTCCAGGTCAGCAAGAAGCCCCTGTTGTGCTCACCACACTCGCCGATATGTTGCAATGGACACAGAACTGGGCACGCTCACATTCCGTATGGCCTTTTCTGTACGGCCTCGCGTGCTGCGGGATTGAGATGATGGCAGCGGCCTCAGCGCCCCAATATGATCTAGCCCGTTTCGGCTCGGAGGTGTTTCGCGCCAGCCCTCGCCAGGCGGATCTGATGATCATTGCGGGCACACTTTCGGTCAAGATGGCACCTCGTCTACGCCGCCTCTGGGAGCAGATGCCTGAGCCTAAATGGGTAATCAGTATGGGACAGTGCGCCAACTCCGGAGGCGAGTTCTATGATAGCTACTACACTATTCAGGGAGCTGATTCGATTGTCCCAGTAGATGTTTACGTTCCTGGTTGTCCACCACGCCCCGAAGCATTGATTGAGGGGCTGCTTAAACTGAAAGAGAAGATCGCCAAACAAGGGCTGGCTGTGCGGGAAACAGAGGAGAGTTATACAGCTCTACGTTGATTCAAGGTAGCCATACGGTCACTCCTGTGTAGTCGTGTGCCTGGGTCCTCGATAGATCTCGCCTCCCAGGCACACAGACAGACGATTTATTGAAGGGTTATCTACTTTATCTTGTATCGCTTCTAGTATTTGGTGGGTATTTGTATAGTGGTAGTGGAAGGTAGCACCATTCCAATGCGCAAAGCAGAAATGAAGTTCATCGCTCGTAACGAGGTGATGACACACCAAGCATATGAGCGCGTTGTCGCAATGAGCAGAGGCTGAACAAAGCCCTGCACAAAGAACACAGTAGAAGGAGTGACACACAATGAAAAGCACTACCAAAGACCATGTCGTGATCGGTAAAGACGAGTTGATCCACCAGATCGCCGCGAAAGCTGGTATGAACCTGAAAGAGACCAGCAAGGTGATTGATGCCTTCACCGAGGTGGTTCGCGAGGACGTAGCTCAGGGGCACGAAGTTCGCCTGATGGGTTTTGGCACCTGGAACCTGCGCGACGTCGCCCCACGTAAAGTAAAATCCATTCGCGGTGGCGATCAGATCACGATTCCCGCCCGCAAGCGCGTCGGTTTCTCGGTCGGAGCTGTCCTCTCCCAGGCGGCAACTGGTGCCGAGCATACTCGCAAAGTGGCTACCGCCGATACCAAAACCATGAAGAAAAACCGGTAACGCATCGTTACATATACCTGACGTTTACAAAGCCCCTGCCGTTGTGGCTTGATTCTATCTCACAACAGCAGGGGCTTTTATGTCGCCATAACAGGCTTGCTAGCCCCCTATACATCGAGTTTACGCAACATTATATCAATCTGTCTTTGCTCGGAAGCCTGAACCGGCCGAAACCCTGAGCTATCATTCACGAAAGCCACACGCGTCTGTTGAAAGTGGATAATCATGTCGGGTTTCTTGTCACTATTTAGATCTACAAAGCTCAATGTTATGGGTACGAGATCGTCATGCTCACCATAAAGCTGTGGGCCCACATAGATCCGCGCTCGCGCCGGATCACCACCTTGCAACTCGATGATCTGAATTTGCTTGTCTAGATTGATAGCTAGAAAATGACTGGGATGACCTGTCTGCTCATTATGCCCCACCTGAGCATCGATCTGGAAAGTACGAGGACGCCCATAGCGCCAGTCATCCATCATGGTGTTCCACCAACCCAAAACCGCGCTCAGGACGATCCATAATACAAGCATCACTAGCATTCCCAGGCCTAAAAAGAGTAGTGGTGAGGCAGGTTCCTTACGCTCTGGTCGTGAGAAACGAAACGCTCGCTTAGGCGATGAAGGCTTGCTCTTGAGTGACGTTGAGGGTTTATTCTTCTTCTCAGTCTCCTGCACCTCCACCGGGGCAGCTTTTACATCTGAGCTTCCTTCTGCTACCATAGCTTCGGTTACAGGCATGGATAAAGCACGTGAGGCGCGTTGGGGCATCGTTGTTGGAGATTGTTTTTGCGGGGGAGATTTCTTGCGCTTCCCATCAGTGGCGGGCTCTTTAATAGGGCGATGGCGCACAATACTACGAGGCGTTATATCGAGCTCGTCTTCTCTGGATAAGACCGGCATGATCTGTTTCTCCTCTACTCACATAGGAACAACGACTTCAACGTTGTACATAATCTCAGATAGAGATGAAATAGAGAGAAAAACAGTGAGCTCAAAAAGTAACTAATGAAAGAAGAGCAGCAAAAGGAGCGCTATACGAAAAACGGTTGCGTGGCGTATCTCATTGCCACGCAACCTAGTATAACATGAGCTCGAGGAAAATTCCAGGGAGCTATAGAACAGCCTCATTATCTAGCACCTCTTGGAGGTCAGGTGGTAAGGGTGCCTCGAAATGAAGTGCTTCGCCCGTACGTGGGTGCGCGAGATCTAACTGATAGGCATGAAGGAACTGGCGCTGCAAATGAAGGTCAGGCAATTTGTGACCTGAACCATAGGTCTGATCGCAGACGACCGGATGCCCGATAGCTTTAAAGTGGACACGAATCTGATGTGTGCGTCCGGTCTCAAGCTGCACAAGAACCAGCGTATGACGTCTAAAGCGCTGTAGCACACGGAAGTGTGTTCGCGCTTCACGGCCCTCCGTCACGGTAATCGCCATCATCTGCCGGTTCCGCGAATCACGTCCAATAGGAGCATCAATGCTCCCCTGGTCAAGCGAGATGTTACCTTCCACTAAAGCCTGATAGCGCTTGACGATAGTCTGCTGTTTCATCTGCTCAACGAGCGAGGCACGCGCCTGAGCATTCTTCGCCACCATCAACAACCCGGAAGTATCTTTATCCAGGCGATGAACAATGCCCGGTCGTGTATCATTTTCGTCCTGTTGCAATTCAGGATATTGCGCGACCAGCGCGTTCACCAGTGTCCCATCGTAGTTGCCAGGCGCGGGATGGACAACCATGCCCGCTGGCTTGTTGATAATCAACAAGTCGGCGTCTTCGAAGATAATATCCAGTGGGATATTCTGAGGCGTTACCTGCTTTTGCTGAGGCGCTGGGGTCATACGTAAAGCCGTCACAATATCTTTCGCGCGTAAGGCATATCCTGGCTTACTAACCTTCTCATTCACCAGAATCAGTTCGTCGGTGATAAGTTGCTGGATTCCTGAACGCGAAACGCCATCGAGCTTCGTGACCAAAAAGCGATCAAGACGCTGCCCAATCCCCTCGTCATCAATCTCCCAGCGTACAAAATTGTCTGTTGTCGTATCGTTGCTTGCAGGCATGCTTCCTTCTTGTCCTTACCAATCATAATACGCTCAAGGCGAGCGTTTCAGTCTTGAACGGTCGCTTGTCCCTCGCTACCCTGCTGAGATGCGGTCTTTTGGTCTTCATCCTCAATCTCTTCCTGCTTTGTGGAAACCTCCGTTTGCCGCCATCCCCCAAAGACTACAAGCAAAAAGAGCAAGACCACACTCACCGAGATAAAAGCATCGGCGACATTGAAGATGGCAAAACGGTAGTTTAATTCGGGAATGCGAAACGCCAGGAAATCAACCACATAACCACCATGACGCGCCCGATCTAGCAGATTACCTGCCGCGCCCCCCACAATCAGGCCCAGAATAAGCTTATAGATGAGTGGTCCACTATTGAGCATACGGATATACAGATAGGCCACGACCGCTATCGCGGCCATAATCAAGATGATAAGAAGCGTGCTATTGGCGAAGAAGCTAAAAGCGGCACCATTATTCTGTATATACTGAACAACAAAATAAGGACCGAGCAGTGAAATATCTGGTTTGCTTCCAGGAGGGCTAAGATTCTCTACGACCAGTGACTTCGTCCATTGATCTAGCGCCACCACAGCAATGGCAGCCAGGAACGCAAGCATATCGTAGAGACGGGCACGTTTGGCAACCACGTCTTTGTTCTTCCTTTCCTCTTGAGAGATGACCCGTTAATGTGATCACCATTGTATCATACGCATATGCATTTCGTAAGCCAGCCTTCAAGGCGCCAAATGGTGCTCCAGGCGATAATCAGGAATGGGTATTTGTAGCTGACAGCCAACCACAAATACCCATTCCTGATTACAAACCCTCTTATCCCACTCCTCAGGGTTGCCATTTATCGCCATAGAGGTCTTCGCGGCTCAAATTCTGCTTCTCAAGCTTCTCCTCATCCTGCACACAACGCGCAGCCCAGGGAAGGGCTTCGAGGCGCTTCTCGGGTATAGGCTTTCCACAATCTATACAGCGACCATAGGTACCATCTTCGATGCGTTTCAACGCGTCTGTGACCTGCTGCAAAAGCGCTTGCTGATTGACCATGATTGATTGCTCTTGCTGTGTTTCCAGAAAATCGACAGCCTTTTCCTCAAACTCTTGCGGGCCCTCATCCGCCTGAGAAGAATCGACTGGTTCGGGATACGCTTCGGTCAGCCCGGCGATGCTCTCTTGAAGTTCCTTCTCTTTAACTTGTAGACGCTCTTTTGCATGCTTTATGTTCACTGTCATCTTCGATCACCCTTTCAACCAGATTCGGGTTTGCTTAAGGGTTTCTCCGAAACCCAATGTCACGGACGCTCAGGTTTTCGAATAACAAACAAAACCCGCTTTGTTGAAAACACGCAAGAGCCGCCTCTTTGGTGTCACACATGGGATAAGAGTTCTCAGCGCTCAAGCGCTTGCCATTACGCGCAAAGATGGGTCCTGAAGCCCTACAATATCAATCGCCACAGGTCATCAGGGCATCTAAATGATTGCAATAAAATGTGATATAGTGAAGCTGAAAGGCGCTTATCACATTCTTGTGCCAAAAGGCGGGGAGAATCGTGCAAAACACAACACTTCCCTACACTCCGGGTTGGATAGACGCAATGAGTTTGTCCGATCTGTTATGCTAAAAATGTGTAACCGTTGAGATACTACTAAATAAGGACTTTCACGCATGTCAGTATCACACACATCTCAAACTCCAGAAGAGAAGCCACTCTCCTCCACTACAATAGAGCCGATGCAAGACGCGCCTTCTATCTTTAGCGATTTCGATCTCTATCTCTTTGGGCAAGGTACTCACTATCAAATCTATGAAAAGATGGGTGCGCACCCACGTACCGTTAATGGCATTCAGGGTGTCAACTTCGCGCTCTGGGCTCCCAATGCGCGAGCCGTCTCTGTGATTGGCGACTTTAACCAGTGGGACCGCAAAGCCACACCTATGCAATTGCGACATAATGACCTTGGGGTCTGGGAGTGCTTCGTTCCTGGTCTTTCAATTGGTACTCTTTATAAATATGCAATCTGCTCACGCTTCAATAACTATCATGTTGATAAAGCTGATCCATATGGCCTGAGCTTTGAGCTACGCCCCAATAACGCCAGTGTCGTCGCGAACATCTCCGACTACACCTGGCAGGATGCAGATTGGGTCGCGCAGCGAGAGCAACGACAAAAGTTGAACTCTCCAATATCTATCTACGAGGTACATCTTGGCTCCTGGCGACATATTCCTGAACGCCACCAGGAGGGGGCGGTCGAGGAAGATCGCTTTATGACATACCGTGAGCTAGCCGTAGCGCTAGCGGACTATGTCAAGAAGCTTGGCTTTACCCATATCGAACTTCTGCCAATCACCGAATATCCTTTCGACGGCTCCTGGGGCTACCAGGTCACTGGCTACTACGCGCCAACAAGTCGCTTCGGTCCACCAGAGGACTTCAAATACTTCGTCGATTACATGCATCAGCAAGGGATTGGCGTGATCCTGGACTGGGTTCCCTCACACTTTCCCAAAGATGGACATGCGCTGAGTTACTTCGATGGCACACATCTCTATGAGTACTCTGACTCGCGCAAAGGTGAGCACACAGGCTGGGGCACCTATGTCTTTGACTACGGACGTAGCGAGGTGCGTAACTTCCTGATTGGAAGTGCCCTCTTCTGGCTAAGCGAATATCATATAGATGGTCTACGTGTGGACGCGGTCGCTTCCATGCTCTACCTGGACTATATGCGCCCCGAGGGGCAGTGGATCACCAATCAGTATGGAGGGCGCGAGCACCTGGAAGCAGTAGACTTCTTACGCCAGTTTAACGAGGCTGTCTATAAGCATGTTCCAGGGGCAATCACCATCGCTGAGGAATCAACTTCCTGGCCCCTGGTCTCTCGTCCAACCTACGTTGGAGGTCTTGGTTTCTCCTTCAAGTGGAATATGGGCTGGATGCATGATATGTTGGAGTACGCGCATCTTGATCCCATTCATCGCCGCTACCACCACAACAATATCACATTCGCCTTGATGTACGCGTATAGCGAGAACTTCATTCTGCCTTTCTCACATGATGAGGTCGTGCATCTCAAGGGCTCTATGCTCACCAAAATGCCCGGCGATCTCTGGCAGCGTTTCGCGAACTTGCGCGCGCTCTATGGCTTCATGTGGGGCCATCCTGGAAAGAAGCTTCTCTTCATGGGTGGCGAATTCGGACAGTGGCACGAATGGAACTATAAAGAGAGCCTGGACTGGCACCTGCTCGATGCCCCCAGCGATCCACATCACATACAATTACAGGACTTTGTACGTGATCTCAACACCCTCTATCAGCGAGAGCCAGCCTTTAGCAGTCGCGACTACGAGGGGGAGGGCTTCTCCTGGATTGATTGTCACGACTCAGATAATAGCGTCATCTCCTTTATGCGTCGAGGCCACCGCGACGAGGAGACTTTGATATTCATCAGTAACTTTACACCGGTGCCGCGCTATGGGTACCGCGTTGGTGTGCCCCATCCGGGCGAATACTACGAGATCATCAATAGCGACGACCTGCGCTATGGCGGAAGCGGCATAATCAACGATCAGCCTATGCCCAGCGCTCCCCGCTTCTGGCAGTCCTGCCCGCATTCAATCCTGCTCACACTCCCTCCACTCAGCACAATTGTCCTCAAATGGCGTCCAGGTGAACAGGCTGATGTGACCAATGCTGCTACGGCCTCACAAGCTCCGGAAGAGTAACCGGCTATAGAGAAAACGCACAAGAGAGGTGCCAAGGCCTGAATAAAAGCTTTGGCACCTCTCTTGCTTAGAGTTTGTAGTTATGGCTAGCGAATCGACTTCTCGCGGTTGGGATCTTCCTTCTCAAGCTCTTGATTGCGCTCGTAGGCCTCGCACACAAGAGCACAAATTTCTTCGGGGTCATCCGAGAGACGCAAAAGATCGAGATCCTCCGGCGATACCTTCCCATCGGGGAGCATAGTATCATGAATCCAATTCATGAGACCGCTCCAATACCTGGAACCATAGAGGATAACCGGAAAGTTGCTCACCTTCTTGGTCTGAATAAGTGTGAGCGCCTCGAATAGCTCATCCATCGTACCGAAGCCACCGGGGAAGATGATGAACGCATTTGAGTACTTGACAAACATCGTCTTCCGCACGAAGAAGTAGCGAAACTCTAGATCAATATCCAGGTACTGGTTTGATGATTGCTCAAAAGGGAGTTCGATATTGCAGCCAATAGAGACATTCTCGCCCATTTGTGCGCCTTTATTCGCGGCCTCCATCACCCCCGGGCCGCCACCAGTGATGATGCCAAAGCCCGCCCGCGCCAGCAAGCGCGCAGTTTCGCTCACGGCATGATACACAGGATCACCTGGTTGTGTACGCGCTGAACCAAAGATGGCAACCGAAGGAGGAATATGGGCGAGAGCATCAAAGCCATTGATGAACTCGCTGGTAATGCGCATAACGCGCCAGGGATCGGTAATGGTAAAGTCAAAGTTGACGGCACGCTCATAGGCATGCTCTTCCTGGCGAACACGCTCACGTGGGAGAGGTTCAGTGGGTTTTATCAGGGGTTGTGTAGGACGCCGTAGGAGACGTTCGTCTTCGGTCTCTGGCCTTCCCTTCCCACGAAGAGAGCGATAATGGTCAGCAGCCCTTTTATGTTGATTCTTCCTTTTAGAGGTTTCAGGAGCAGAAGTCCCGTTCGTCTGATAGTCTTCTGGTTGAGTGCTCTTATTCCCATTGTCTAGAGGATTATGGGCGCCTTGCTCGTCATCTCGGTATGAGGATTCTTTTCTATGCATAATACAAATCTCGTTTTCTGGCTACACCCCTTGGCTGTAACTCTGCAGCCATAGGCAGCCCGTACAGTATAGCATGAAACAGGAATAAAATCGATACCCCTGCACCGCTATTCTGCTTGTAATAGATACTTTTGCCATCACCAAAATACCGCAGCGTAGAAGATGGTAGTAACAGCACATCAATAATCTCTGCCATGCTTCATTCGCCATATATATGATAGAACCAACCGACCGGAATAGATACAGCAAAAGCTCGCTGGGAGTACTTTCATACCCACAAACATATACGTCCGTGTGTAACAAGGGTGACGCACTCATACAATTACACCTAAAAAAGAGTGGTTAAACAATTGTTTTCGCGAAAACAATTGTTTAACCACTCTTTTTTATCACGCGAGCAGCGACAAGCCCCTGGTTAGACGCTACTGCTTACCAAGGACAACCAGGACTGTGTACGATTCCAGCTTCTTCGCTTCGGTAGGTGCGATGGTCTCGCGATACATCTCGGGGAAAGAGGGCTTATCCTTTGCCTCACTCACCGAAATTAGCAGGTTGCTCGCCAGGGTTTCGGCCTGGATCTCATCAGAATAGTGGAGGATAATATTCGCCAAATCGGGATCAGCATAAAGGGCCAGGCCGATATGATCCTCAATGTTCAAACCAGCCTTCTTACGCATATCCTGAACGAAATGAGTCAGGTCTCGTACCAGACCCTCCTCACGCAATTGGGGCGTGATGGTAGTCTCTAACGCCGCGATATAGCCATGTTCCTCAGCGGTAACATAGCCTGGGCGAGCCGTTGAGATTACCTGCACCTCCTCAGGTGTAAGCGAAACCTGGGCATCACCAAAGGTCAGGTCGAGCTTTCCCTGGGTCTGAAGTGTCTGGGCCGCCTCCTGTGCCTCATGCTCACTTAGAGTCTTAAAATAGGCCAGGATCTTCTGTACAACCTGCCCATACTTGGGACCCAGAATCTTGACCTGCGGCCTGAGCGTATAAGCCAGCATTCGGCTATCGCTACGCATCATGCGCAGACTCTTAATATTCAGTTCCTCCAGCACTTGTTCTTTATGCCGCTGGAGCGCCTCTTCCTCTTCCTGGCTAGGCACGCGAACCTGAAGTGTCTTGAGTGGCTGACGTACACGGATTTGTGCCTTTTCACGCGCGGCACGTCCCAGGCCAACGATACGCATCACCAGGTGCGTCTCGCGAGCCAACTGCTCATCGATCAAGGCTTCCTGCGCCTGAGGCCAGTCGCAAAGATGCACGCTCAAGGGAGCCTGTGTATCTACACTACGAACCAGATTCTGATACAACTCTTCCGCGAGGAAGGGCATAAAAGGAGCCAGGAGCGTAACCAGTGTCGTCAGGCTCTCGTACAACGTCAGGAATGCGCCAAGCTTGTCGTCGTCCATCTCGGACTTCCAGATACGCTCGCGGCTACGGCGCAGATACCAATTAGAGAGGTCCTCTAGAAACTCCTGTACCGCCTCAGCGGGACGGTTCGTATCGTACTGCTCCAATCCCTGCGTCACTGTCTTAATCGTCGTATGCAGTTCCGAGATGATCCAACGATCCAACTCGCTACGCTTCTCGACAGCGAGGTGTTGTGTACCAGGATTGAAGCTATCGATGTTGGCGTAGGTGACAAAGAACCAGTACACATTCCAGATCTTGTCAAGTGTACGCCGGACCAACATCCACTTCTCGCTCAGACGAACGGGCAGGCCCGTGCGCTCCGACTTCTCCATCTCCTCTGGCGTGGGGATATTCGGGAAGTTCAGATTCTGCTCTGGCACATGGTTGCTAAAGAGCCAACGCATCGTATCCGAGCCGACTCGCTCGGCAGCCTCGTCAAAGACCACCAGATTGCCCTTGGACTTATGCATTGGCGTGCCATCTTCACCAAAGACGGTCGCATAGCCGAAGAGTTTCTGGAAGGGTGGTTTATTCTTGAGCACTGTACTCATGACCAGCATCGAATAGAACCAGTTGCGGAACTGACCTGGAAACGACTCAGTCACGAATTCAGCAGGGAACCACTCCTGCCAGTAGGCGTTATCAGTCAGGTAGTGAAGTGTCGAATAGGGAACAATACCCGCATCCAGCCAGGGATTCCCCACATCCTTAACGCGTGAAACCTCAGCCCCACACTGCGCGCAACTAATCTTCACCGCGTCAACATAGGGTCGATGCGGCGTGTGCCCCTCAAAATCCTCCCAGCCGGACACAGCTCGCTCGCGCAACTCCTCTTTGCTACCAATCACCTCGAAATGTCCACACGCGGCGCAATCGAAGATTGGCAGAGCCAGGCCCCAGTAGCGCTTCTTCGAGATCATCCAATCATCCATATTGCGCAGCCAGTCCATCTCACGGTCATAGCCCCACGCAGGCATCCAGGTGATCTGCTTCACGACCTCCATGATTTCCTGGCGCAACTGATCCATTGAGATAAACCACTCATCGACGAGACGGAAGATCAATTCTGTCTTACAGCGCCAGCAAGTGGGATAGCGATGCTTGTAATTCTGGGGTCGATAGAGCAGGCCCTTCTGCGTGAGATTCTCCGCGACCTGCTGCGCCACACTAGCCGCGCTCTGGCCCGTGAGCCAGTCGAAGCCGTCTATGTACACGCCAAACTCATCGACGGGTGCAATGATTGGCAGGCCGAATTCCTTACCCAACAGGAAGTCTTCATGTCCACAACCAGGCGCGGTATGTACGATACCAGTACCCTCACTGGCATTGACATCCTTACCCGGCACCACCTTGTGCTCGATGCCCTGTACTGCTGGCAATTCATCGAAAGGCCCGCGATATCTCCAGCCCACCATGTCATGCCCCTTGAGCGTCTCAGTCACACGATAGTCACCCTTATCGCGTCCCTTGAGGGCCTTGAGGACGGGAAGCAATTGCTCCGCGAGATAATAGTATTCGCCATCCTGCTCCACACGCACATAATTCAGGTCTGGATGGACCGCCGCAGCGACATTCGCCGCCAGAGTCCAGGGCGTTGTGGTCCAGGCAAGCAGATATTCGCCTGGCTTATCAATGAGCGGGAAACGCACATACAGGCTCAGGTGCGTCAGTTCTTTATAGCCTTCTGACTCCATCTCCATGTTAGAGAGGCCCGTAGCACAGCGTGGGCACCAGGGCATCACATCGTGACCTTTATAGATCAAGCCCCGCTCATGGCACTGCTTTAGAAAGTGCCAGATAGTGTAGTTGTTTTCGTCAGAGAGCGTGTAATAGTCGTTGCCCCAATCCATCCAGTAGCCCAGACGCACCGACTGGTCGCTCTGCACCTGCGCGAATTTGAAGACTCGCTCCTTACAACGCGCCACAAACTCAGCGATGCCATAGGCCTCAATATCGCGCTTGGTCTGCAAGCCCAGCGACTTCTCAACCTCAACCTCAACCCAAAGTCCCTGGCAATCGAAACCATTCTGATAGCGCTGTTTATAGCCCTGCATGGTCTTGAAGCGCTGATAGAGGTCTTTATAGGTGCGGCCCCAGGCATGATGCACACCCATGGGATTGTTCGCGGTGATTGGACCATCCAGGAAGGAATAGCGTTTCGTACTCTGCTCATTCCTCTTTAGATATTGCTGGCGTACAGCATGCTCATCCCACCATTGCTGGATAGAGCGCTCCAGGGCGGGATAATTGACGCGATCCGCCGTCATCACCGGACGAAAGACCGTAGATGAAACTGACACAGTAACCTCCTCTGCACCAAAACCGTCTATGTATACAAAGCCGGGAGCGATCAAAGTGCATCCTTGAGCACAATCTCCAGGCGTTTATTCAATCTACCTTTGTTCTCACTACGCATAATCTGGACTCCGCCGATCTCGCGTGTATGATTGACCAGTGTACCGTTATCAGTCTGAAGATCGAAGCCCACTATATCGACCATACGTATCTCTTCCAGATGCGGCGGGAGCAGGTTCATCTTGGCGCGCACCAGCCCCGAAAGCGCGTATGCCTTCTCGCGAGGCAGCATATACGTATGAATTGGATGATCAGCCTCGATGACCGCGTTAACCCGTTGCTCTAACTCGACAATACGATCCTTCTCCAGATACTCCATCGCAAAATCCATTCGAGCGCGATCAGGATAGATCTGCCCACCAGATACCTGGACGCCAAATTCCCTCCAGATAACACTACAGAGCAGCAAAAAAGCCGTATGTGTGCGCATAGAACGATAGCGAAAATTCCAATCGATAGTCTCAGTGACCTCGGTGCCACTGTGTGGCGGGAGATAGTCAAGCGTATGCCAGACAACGCCATTGCGATTGCTGATCGCAATGATGTGAGACTGGTAGGCACTTTGATCCCAGCTCAGCGTTCCCCTGTCAGCCATCTGACCACCGCCACCAGGGTAGAAGATAGTGGCATCTAGCGCAACCTCGTCGCCAGATACAGCAACAACTTTCGCCGAGCACTCATACGTATAGCTATTTGTTTGATACAGTAGCTTCGTCTTCACCCTTCTGTGCTCCTGTTATTGTTAAAAACCCCCAAAAAATCCCAATAAAAAACCCCTCGTCCTGCACAGGGACGAGAGGGAACTCCCGCGGTACCACCCTTATTAGCCAGACGACGTAGTGAAGTAACGTACTGACTCACTCGGTTTCGCGTATTCCGTACACGACTCCAGCCATTGAGCGGCGCACAGGATTACGACCTTCATGGTAACGGGAAGGGTCCGGCCTGATCTACAAAAGGTCACGCTCAAGATGAGGGTGCCTCTTTCGACAGGCGGCTCAGGAGTGATATTCGGCGAACCGCTCTGTGCCTGGTCGCACCATATCCAGGCTCTCTGCGACAGAAGTGGTTTGCGTACTGGCTCCTTCAAGGCCTCTATGTGACTCACATCATGCAAGTATCTGGCGATATATATAGTCAGTATATCCACCAGTGGATATGCATCTCTCTGTAGAGAATTCTAGCCAGTCGTATTTACCTCAGACATAATGCCCGTTTTGACGAAAAGTGACGATGATAGATGGTTATTCGTAGAAAAAGTAATGAATCATCGCCCACACATAAGCGGCAATGTGAGGCCGAAAAGTCCGGGGTTTGTCATATACCCGGTTCGCCTGGCGGTGTGTCTCTTCAAAATCAGGTGATTGCGACAGAGAGAGCCAACCCTAAACGGTTTGAAGTATTGTAAAGCTATGATACCATAGAGGGTGGTAGAATACAATGCCAAGACTTTCGACACAAGGGGCCGGCTCAACGATGAGACACATTGGGGTGTGGGCAGCAATGCCAGGCGTTTTGTGTCAACGAAAAAGGAATACCCATGCACGACCTGGAAACGTTCTATGGACCTAATGCTGGTTACGTTCTCGAACTTTATGAACGCTATCAACAGAATCCAGCATCAATAGATGAGGCCACCAGGGCCATCTTTGATTCCTGGTCTTCCTCTGAGCAGCCTGTGACGTCCGTTCCATCCGCTAACCGCGTCGTGGCTTCCCAGTCTCAAGATCAAGAGCACAATGTTTCGCATATTGTCGCCGCCTATTCGTTGGCTCAGGCGATCCGCGAACGAGGACATCTCGGCGCGCACCTGGACCCGCTGGGCAGCGAACCACCAGGAGATCCCGCTCTACTCTCTGCGACCTATGACCTGAGCGATGAAGACCTGGCCCAATTGCCGCCCGATGTCATTGGTGGACATTCCGCCGAAGGGGCCGCGAATGCCCTGGAAGCGATCAATGCTCTTCGCGCTATGTATTCGGGCTCGATCAGTTATGAATTTGATCAGGTCAAAAGCCCGGATGAGCGTGGCTGGCTACGTGATGCCGTGGGCTTGCATCTCTATCATCGCCAACCTTCGCCCGCTGAGGCCCGTCGCCTACTCAAGCGCATGACAGAGGTTGAAGCCTTTGAGCGCTATCTTCACCAGACTTTTACCGCACAAAAGCGCTTCTCTATAGAAGGTACCGATATCCTGGTACCCATGATAGATGAGATTATCTCCGCCGCCGTGGACTCGGAGACTCGCAATGTCATTATCGGCATGGCTCACCGTGGGCGCCTGAACGTGATGGCCCATGTACTGGAAAAGAGCTATGCCGCGATTTTCTCTGAATTCGCGCACGCTCGCCATGAAGAAGGCACACCTCTCACGGATAGCTTTGGCTATGGCTGGACGGGTGACGTGAAATACCACCTGGGAGCCGAGCACTTGCTTGGCGAAGGCGCATCGGTCGATCTGAAGGTTATCCTGGCTCCCAATCCCAGCCACCTGGAGTTCGTCAATCCTGTCATCGAAGGCATGGCCCGAGCCGAACAGGAGATTCGCGCCCTACGTGGCTCTCCCCTGCTAGACGTCGATCATACCTTGCCAATCCAGATTCACGGGGATGCGGCCTTCCCTGGCGAAGGCGTCGTAGCCGAGACGCTCAACCTTTGGCACCTACGTGGCTACTGGGTGGGAGGTACCATCCATATTATTGTCAACAATCAGCTTGGCTTCACAACTGATCCCGAATCCTCACGCTCAACGCTCTTCGCAAGCGACATGGCAAAAGGCTTTGGCATACCCATCATCCACGTCAATGCCGATGATCCCTATGCCTGTCTGACCGCTGTCCGTATCGCGCACGCCTATCGCGACCGCTTCCATAAAGATGTGCTAGTCGACCTGATTGGCTATCGTCGCTGGGGCCATAACGAAGGAGATGAACCAGCCTTTACACAGCCACAAATGTACGAGATCATTCGCAGCCATCCAACCGTGCGCGAACTCTTTGCCAAGCGTTTAGACACTGATGGTGTACTCCCTCTGGATGAAGCCCAGAGCCTATGGGAGGAGGAGTTTAGCTTACTAGAGCAGGCCAAACGTGAGGCAGACAATGGCGCGGTGAAGATTGAACGGGTAGAGATCGAGCGCAAGCAGGAAGCCTATCCGATTGATATTCAGGTCCCCCGTCTGAGTGCCGAACAACTGAATCTCTATAATGAAGAACTCTTGAACTGGCCGAAGAGCTTTCACCCACACCCTAAGCTAGAACGCATCCTCCAGCGGCGCGCCAATGCGCTTGGGCCAGATGGTGGGATTGACTGGGGACAGGCCGAGGCTCTGGCCTTTGCCTCTATTCTCTCCGAAGGGACGCCCATTCGCCTGACAGGTCAGGACTCAGAACGTGGCACCTTCAATCACCGGCATGCGGTCCTGCATAGTAAACAAGGACATATGACCTTCCTCCCGCTGCAACGCCTCTCCACCGCTCGCGCTTCCTTTACCGTCTTCAACAGCCCATTGAGTGAGGTTGCCCCTCTGGGCTATGAATATGGATATAGCGTCCAGGCTCCCGAGACGCTGATACTCTGGGAGGCTCAGTATGGTGACTTCTCAAATGTCGCACAGGTGATAACAGATCAATTTATTGCCTCGGGCCGCGCCAAATGGCGGCAGGACTCATCACTTATCATGCTTCTCCCTCATGGCTACGAAGGCAATGGGCCAGATCATTCGAGCGCACGCCTTGAACGTTATCTGCAACTCTCGGCCGAGGACAACTGGCGCATCGCCAACTGCTCGACAGCGGCACAATACTTTCATCTGCTCCGCCTGCAGGCTTACTTACTTTCGCGGTATCCACGCCCACTCATCATTATGACGCCTAAGAGCTTGCTGCGTCATCCTCTCGCCTCCTCACGCTTGAGCGATTTGACAGAGGGGAGTTTCCAGCCAGTCATAGATGACCCACGCGCCAGCCAGAAGCGCGAGCCTGTACGCAGAGTGGTTTTATGTAGCGGTAAGATCTCAATCGACTTGCTTTCACATGAGAGCCGCATGCACAATGAGGATACCGCCATTATACGTGTGGAACTGCTCTATCCCTTCCCCAAAAGGTCTTTGAAGAAGATACTTGAGGGATATCCAAATGCCAAGGAATTCCTTTGGGTGCAGGAAGAGCCACATAACATGGGGGCCTGGGCCTATATCGCGCCCCACCTCAAAAAACTGCTGGGAGAGAATGTTGACGTTCGCGTCATCGCGCGCCCCGACCGCTCCAGCCCGGCTGCTGGCTTCTGGGATATCCATAGCGCCGAACAAGAGCAGCTCATCGCGGAAGCCGCGGGTATATCAATAAAACAGACCGGAGGGAAACATGTCCGCTGAGATTCGTGTACCGACCCTGGGAGAATCGCTCGTCGATGCTACCATCGCTAACTGGTTAAAGAAAGAGGGCGAAAGCGTCCGCCAAGGCGAGACACTGGCTGAGCTTGAGACCGATAAAATTAACGTTGAGGTGAACGCCGATCAGGATGGCGTATTGCAGAAGATCGTCAAGCAGACGGGTGATACCGTCTCGGTTGGCGAAGTTATCGGCATACTTGGCGAACAAGCAGCTGCAGCCGTCAAGCCGTCAAGCAACGGCACTAGCACAGCCGAAGCGCCCAGGCCCAAATCCGGAACGATGACCGAGCGCACTCCATCTCAGCCACTGACCGCCTCGGTAGAATCACAGCGCCCTCCTTCTCCACTCGCGCGCCGAATTGCCGCCGAGTACAACGTTGATATCTCGCAGGTCAAAGGGAGCAGTCCTCATGGTCGCGTGACCCGGGAGGATGTCATCAATTACATGGAGCAGAACACAGGGGAGATGAAAGCGATCAAGGTCCCGCAGGAGCCTCAGCCCCAGGCGGCCCCTGCGGCTCCACGCCTACAGGCCCCTGCGCCCCAACCTGTAGCCGACGCATCGGGACGCGAAGAGCGTGTGCGCATGTCACGCCGCCGCCAGACCATCGCCCAGCGGCTGGTCAATGTGCAGCAAACAGCAGCCATGCTCACCACCTTCAACGAGGTCGATATGAGCGCGATCATGGAGGTGCGCGCTCGCCGCAAGGACGCATTCAAGGAGCGGCATAACGTCTCACTTGGCTTCATGTCCTTCTTCACAAAGGCTGTAGTCGGGGCCCTAAAGGCATTCCCTCGCCTGAACGCCGAGATCCAGGGCAATGAGATGGTCATCAAGCACTACTACGATATCGGAATCGCGGTCGGCGCGGATGAGGGTCTGGTTGTCCCAGTTGTACGGGATGCGGATCGAAAGTCCTTCGCTGAAATAGAGCGTGAAATCGCAGATCTCGCACGCCGCGCACGCGCTAATACTCTCTCGCTGGGAGATCTACAAGGAGGCACCTTCACGATCACTAACGGAGGCATCTTTGGCTCAATGCTCTCGACTCCCATTCTTAATGGTCCACAAGTTGGAATCCTGGGCATGCACAAGATTGAGCAGCGTCCTATCGCACTCAATGGCGAGGTAGTCATCCGTCCGATGATGTATGTCGCGCTCTCATACGACCACCGCATCGTCGATGGTAGCGAGGCAGTACGCTTCCTGGTAAAGATCAAAGAACTGATAGAGGACCCCGAAGCACTTCTACTTGAAGGTTAGGAACAACTTTAGGGCTACTAGAACGTTATCTTTGTGAGCGTACTTTTCTGTGCGTAAATCTCAGAAGCAAAGTGGGTGTGCTGAGCTTTGTGGTTATCACCACCAGCAGGCGCACCCGCTTCTTCCTTGGCTCGCACAGTACAATACATCAGCATTGACAACGTTGACCAAATCCTTGAGGCTTTTTTGATTTTCCTCGACAGGGAACGTTTCACTCTGTATAATCAAGTAGAAACCGTCACACCGCCATGCATCAAGATAATACACTTTGAGCGGGTTTTGTGTGTAAGAGTTTTTATTTAAAAGATAAACAATTTCTGTCGGGCAAAGCATGTTACCTCTTTGCGACTACGTACCACTTGAGAATAGCAAGAGTATGAACATCGACAAGTCTCATGGCAGAACAGAGGGAGTTGATCGGGGTATGCAACCAGAGAATGTTTCTCCTCACCAGGCTGGGCGCGGCGAAGATGCGGGGGCATTGATTGGAAAAACGCTGGGCCAGTTTCGCATTGTGGACCGCATCGGTGCCGGAGGCATGGCGACGGTATTCAAAGCGTACCAGCCTACTCTGGACCGTTATGTCGCTATCAAAATCCTTCCAGCTTACCATGCGCGTGACCCAATCTTTGTCAAACGCTTCGTACAGGAGGCACGCTCTGTAGCGAAGCTGGCACACCCAAATATTGTCCAGATTCATGACTTTGGCGAACTTGATAATATCACCTTCATCGTCATGGAATGTGTCGATGGAGGAACACTCAAGGATCGCTTAAAGGGACCAATTCCCGTCACAGAAGCGGCAGACTTCATCATCCAAGCGGCGGAAGGGCTTGACTGCGCGCACCGCAATGGTATCGTGCATCGTGATGTCAAACCCGCTAATATGCTACTGCGCAAAGATGGACATCTCCTGCTTTCTGACTTTGGAATCGCGAAAATTCTAGAAGGCACAACCAATCTGACACGCGTAGGAACCGGCATTGGCACCCCTCAATATATGTCACCCGAGCAGGGCACCGGGCAGGCGGTCGACCGTCGTAGCGACATCTATTCACTTGGCATTGTCTTCTTCCACTGCCTGACCGGACGCGTGCCTTTCGCGGCTGAGAATCCGCTCTCAGTCACGCTCAAGCACGTCAATGATCCCTTGCCAGTCGAGCGCTTGAGCGCTGAAAATGTGCCTCCCAGCATCATCCAAATTATCACAAAGATGGCAGCCAAGCAGCCAGTTGATCGTTATCAATCTGCGGATGTCTTTATTGGCGCTCTCACGAGTGCTCTCACAGCCGCCAATCTCTCGATGCCACGCCCCTGGCGCGTGATGGGGGGTTCATCACCCTCACATGATCAAATTCCCGTACCGGTGCAGCCATTGCCACCTACTAGTTCCCCAGACCTGAATATGGCTGGGGGACAGCAGATGATAACCTGCTTCCGCTGTGGGGCTCAGAATCCACGCTCACGCCTCTTCTGTACGTCATGTGGCGACGACCTCTCCAATAAGCGTGCGGCCCTTGATCGCTACACTGATGGCAGCGGTCGCCCTGTCCTGGCACGTCTCACTATTCAGAATGGCCCGATGGCCCAGCGCTCCTTCCGCTTTCACCAGGATGTAACAACCATTGGACGAACCAACGGTTGCGATCTAGTCATCTCGGGTCGCACCGTTTCACGCAGGCATGCCCGCCTCTGGTTCGCGGAGGGTCGCTGGTTCCTCGCCGACCTGGGAAGTGTTAATGGAACCATGCTCAACAATGTTCGCATACAGCAACCAGTGGCATTAAATGATGGTGATGTCATCCATTTTGGTGATGAGGCCGTGGTGTTTAATATAACGTATGGGTCATAAAGACTCCTCACCATCAAAAGCTGGAAGGAATAAAACGATGACTTCAATAAATCCACTTGTGCAAGTCGCGCAACAATTGACGCTGGGAGCAGCGGTCCGCCAGAATCATGCCCTTGAACATGCTACAATTGTCTTGCTCTCGCGCAAGTATCCCGAAGTACGTCTCTCAGGCATTTCATTTGCCGCAGGTTTCTTCGTGTTTGGTGAACTTCCAACTGAAGCGATCCTGCCCACTGCGCAGGAAGCTCTGCATCTCTTACGCACAACACAACCAGAACTGGCAATTCATGAGCGCTGTGGTACCAATATGGCGGTCGCAGGCATTCTTACCGGACTCTCAGCGATGACGGTCGCCAAGATGCGCCGTCCCTATAGCACCGCGAATAATGTGATTTTGGCCTCGACAGCAGCCCTTGTTCTGGCACGCCCGCTTGGTTTGACGGTGCAGCGTTTTATCACAACTCAGACACCTAACAATTCCATGACCATTCTCGATGTCAAACCGATGAGCGTACTAGGCGCTCCGGCTCACTTTGTTAGCACCGATAATCCCGAGGCAGCGGGACTCTTCGGTTAGAGAGGACGATACTGTTGGATCAGGGAACTTTAGAACCACAGCGGCAAGCATTTCTCGTAGAGACTGAGTGGCTGGCGGAACATTTGAGCGATCCCCATCTCCGCATTGTAGACATGCGTGGCTATGTCCGTAGCGTTGAGCGCGAAGAATCTGATGGCACAAAGGTACAGGACACGCACTATGTTGGAGCCCGCGATGAATATGAGCAGGAACATATTCCAGGCGCGGTGTACATCGATTGGAGCAGTGACATCGTCGATCACGACGACGCAGTGGAAGCTCAAATCGCGCCAGCGGAACGCTTCGCCGAGGTGTTAGGGCGTCTGGGAATTGGCAATCAGCATCTCGTTGTGGCTTACGACTCCCATCCCGCCTCTCAGTTCTCAACCCGCCTGTGGTGGGCCTTAAACTACTATGGGCATACCCAGGTTGTCGTGCTCAATGGGGACTCTCCAAGTGGAAACGCGAACAGCGTCCGCTCACCAGCACCATTCCAACCTACGAGCCAACGACCTTTACAGCGGTAGCGCAACCAACCTTACGCGCGACGGCTCAAGAGGTTCTGGCACAAATAGGGCAAACAGAAACGACGCTCGTTGACGCTCGTGACTACGGGCAGTATAGTGGACAGGTTCGCAGGGGCGAAGGTCGGGCCGGACGTATTCCCGGAGCCCTTAGCCTCCCTCGCGAAGAACTGATCGATTCCCAGACAGGAACTTTCCGCAGCAACGAAGAACTAAAGCAGATCTTCACTGGCGCTGGCGTCTCACCAAACAAGCATATTGTTGCCTATTGTAACGGTGGAGTGGCAGCCACAACAGTCCTGTTCAGCCTAGCAATGCTAGGCTATCCTCGGATCACCAACTATGATGGCTCCTGGAACGAATGGGGAGCCGCGAAGATCTTCCCGTAGAAATTTAGAATGGCTCAATGAACGAATATCACAACGATCAAACTCTGCCAGAGGACTTGCTTGATCTCAATACGATCATGCGGTCCTTTGGCATTCATACCTGGACAAACCTCGGTCCAGCTGAATTCTCAAATGCGACTAGCTTGAGCCTGTTAGTAGAGGTTGAGGGCAAGCGCTACATCTTACGCGAGCGCCCTGAGAGTCCAATGGGAAATGACAATGGGCATCGCGACTCCTTTCATGCCTACTTGCGTCAGCAAGGTATTCCTTTGCCAGCGCACCTTCAGACAGCGCAAAGCGAGCCATATGTCACCATTGGCGAGGACTCCTTTGAATTACAGGAGTGGCCCGAGGGTGAGCTCTTTAGCACGCTCAATCCGCGTAGTACCACCTGGGGGCAGGCCGCTGCGACAATGCTTGGTCGTTTGCACCAGGCTTCAAGCCGCTATCAGGGACCACAATATCGCTGGCCTGAAGAGGCGCATATCGGAGCGATGGTACAGAATTGGCTACATCTGGCACGTGGACGGGCTGAGACTTGCGGGAATCAGGCTATCGCGCTGGCATTAACCAATTGGGCAGAACAATGGGAAGCTGTCTTGCCACCTGCGATGGTTGCTATAGGAGGTGCGGGAGAATCACTACCGGAATTTCACATTCACGGTGATTATCACGCGCTCAACTTGCGCTTTGGCCCAGCAGGAGTGACAGCAATAATGGGCCTGGAAGCTTCACGCTGGGAGAAACGCATTTTTGAAGTAGCCTATGCTCTGTTCTACTTCTGCGCTCTATCCTGGCATCCTGGCGAACCGCTGACTCCTCCCCTGGTGAAGCGAGGCTTTGAACCTGAGCGCGCGCGCCAATTTCTGGCTGCCTATGGCGAGGTATTTCCACCTGTTAAGGGTGAAGCCGCGCTGCTGGCGGATGCCCTGATGATTATCGCGCCTATCGCCACCATCAATGGCCCGCTTGAGGACCTTTTCTTTGGGTCCGAAGATCTCAATGATATTCAGATTGAGAACCTTATGGAGCGCCTGAACTGGGCCAGTTCGTTACCATCCTGGCTCAAGCGGATACGTCCCTCATTACAGGAAATGTGGGCTTGAGGAGATTGGTCCCTTAGATTTGCGTAAGGGACACTCAATCATTGTAAGTCTCCATATTATTGGTGGGTATGACTGATGACGAAAAAGGTAATGATGGCGAGAACGAGGAGCGCCCCAGGAGCAAAGGAAGTAGCACACGCAGGTTCAACTGCGGCTCCTTGGGGCTCTGGGAAACTTGAGGGCTTTGCTGGGGAGGGCTTGATGAGGCAACTGTCGCCTGCGGTTGGGGGGCACTCATTACCTGTTGTTGCTGTTGAACATAGGCAGGTTGAGGTGTGGCTCCTCCCCCCTGGGACATTTGAGCGACACCACCAGGGGCTTGCTGAGGTGGCGTCTGTGCTACCGAGGCGACCTGACGATTTGGGATAGACTGCTCCATTTTGGCCTTATTTTGGACAAGCGTTTGCTCACCCTCTAGCTGTTGAATCGCGTTCTGCGCGCCTGAGCGTGCGCTATTCTGTTGAACAGGGATAACCGACGCACCGCAATTGGGGCAGGTAGCGGCCCCAGTTGGAAGGAGACTACCACAATGAGAGCAGGAACGCGAAGGTGTCTGCATCTGTTGCGGCATAGAGGCTCCAGCCTGGTCAGTGGGGGGCTTGATTCGCCCATCCGCGACCATCTGATCATAGAGCGTATCCAGATTAGGCTGCGTGCTATTAGGATTGGGTGGCTGTGATCCCGGTCCCGGCTGTGGCGGAGGTGTAGGAAGGTGCGCCATGACCATCTGGAGATCATGAGCCAACTCCGCGACCGACTGATAACGATCCTTTGGGCGCATCGCCATTGCGCGCAAGATAATGCGACTGAGTTGCTGCAATAATTGGGGTGGGATCGCCCCAAGCTGCGCGACATGACGTGAGTGACGAGGCGCAGGCTTCGCTGGCTGAGAGACCCCCAGGCGAAACTGACGGGCTTCACGGGCCTCTGGGCTCTCTTCCGGCGGATTACTGTTTACAATATCCTGTAAGGTTGGGAGGTCTGGTCGCCGCTGTTGGATTGACTGGTTACGCGCCGAGACACTGGGAGGCTCATGAGTGGTAAGAGCGAAAAAGAGGGTTCCGCCAAGCGCATAGACGTCGGAACGTGTGTCAGTTCCGGTTCCGCCTGGATACTGCTCTGGTGGCGCGTAGCCGGGCGTCCCCTGGTGGCGAATAAAGAAAAGGGTGCGCGCTCCATCGGCGGCGGCTTTAGCATTGCCAAGGTCCACCAGCACGGCGGTTCCATTGGGCATGATACGGATATTATCCGGCTTTATATCGCGGTGAATGATAGGTGGGCGCTGGTTATGCATGAAGTGTACAGCATCGCAAATAGAGAGTAACCAGCTCATAACCTGCCCGACGGGAATGACCTCGCCACGCTGACGAGTCAAACGAATCAGATCAGTTAAGTCGTTTCCTTCAATATAATTCAGGACGATATAGTAGCGCCCACGCTCCATGAAAGCATCCTGGAAAGCCGGCATATTGGGGTGATGCAGATGGCTAAGCACCGTCGCTTCATGATGCAGTTGTTCCTGTCCGCTTGCCCCTGTCACCAAATATTCTTTGACCGCGCACAGATTCGTATTGGGCATATCTGTTCCCAGGTAAACATGCCCAAAGCCACCGCTTCCTAGAACGCGTTCGATGCGGTAACGCCCATGCAATATGGAGCCTGATGGAACTGTTTCAATCATTCCTCATTCTTTGCGTGTGCAAACTCCTGCCATCAGGCGGGAAGAAACACGCTCTCCTTTCTTGTCATCCGTTTTCCCCAAGAGGGCGTTTTTGCATGGAACGCTCAAACCATCGACTGATTGCAGTCCCACCTGATGTAGGCCAAACAATCTGGCCCTGAGTATGAGCACAACAAGCAGCGAGCCAGGTTTGTGAAATATGTATCGTCCGGTGAATATCTGTCAACTTAAAAGCGTACTGTCCATCGAGGTTTTCTTGTGTTTTTTCGACAGATAGCCTCTGCCATAACAACCTCAAAGATGTGTGGCTTGCACGCACCCGCATTATACACTAGTTCTAGACGTATGTACACGCTGTAGGAAACGCTCCTCTCTCCTGGAGAGCAAGTACATCTCCACTCTTAAGGACGTTCCATTATGAGAAAATACGCCCATCAACTTTTTATCGTATAGTAAGGGAGTGCTCCTCTACCCGAGAAAGTATCATGTATCAGCACTATATTTTGTCACAGGTCTCACACTTAAGAAGGGTATTTGCAACCATGGCATATCGGAGTGGTTTGGTCTTTGATGAACGTTTCCTGGCCCACGACACTGGAGTGGAAGGAAAGGTTCAGTTACGAGATCGCGTCTTCCAGCTTTCACCAGAGCCACATCCCTCCTCAGCATTCATAACTAAGCGCACAAAAGAATTTCTCGATATATCTGGCATGACAGAGATGATGCGGCCCGTGACGGCTCGCCCTGCCAGCATCGAAGAATTGACCATGTTTCATACCCATGCCTATATCGAGGGGATACGCGCTTTCGCGCAAGGTGGACCAGGACATGGCTCCTGGGGCGAGGTAGATGAAGAGACAATCTTGAGCCCAGGATCTTTTGAGGCAGCGCTCTACGCGGCTGGTGGAGCCCTAAATGCCACACAAGCCGTCATGGAAGGTGAGGTGCGCAACTGCTATGCGTTGCTACGTCCACCCTGCCATCACGCGACACACAATAAGGCATTGGGCTTCTGTGTTTTCAACAATACCGCTCTTGCTGCCCACTATGCGCGTAAGAGATACGGGCTCAAACGAATCATGATAGTGGATTGGGACGCCCATCATGGGAATGGAACGCAGGAGGCATTCTATGATGACGCGGAAGTACTCTTCGTCTCCATGCATCAACGCAACTGGTTCCCTAAAAACGCGGGCATGTTAGAGCAGATAGGAAGCGGCGCTGGCACTGGCTATACGATCAATATTCCGCTGCCACCTGGCACTGGTGATCGAGGCTACCGCGCGCTCTTTGAACAACTAGTTCTGCCTATTGGCATTCAGTTCCAACCAGAATTGATCATTATCACAGCTGGGCAGGACCCAAGCTGGCTCGATCCTCTAACCCAATTGATGATGAGCATGGATGGCTTTCGTTGTATTTCACGCCTGATGCTAGAACTCGCGGAACAAGTATGCTCAGGACGTTTGGTCATGCTCCAGGCAGGCGGCTATAGCCCTGCCTATGTTCCATACTGCACAGCAGCAGCCCTGGAACCATTGCTTGACGTTGATTTAGGGATTGTAGATCTCTATGCCGGTGCCCCCGAGCTAGAGGAATGCCAGAATAGTTTCTCCCAGGAAACGCGCGAGGCACTCAACATGGCCCGAGCCTGGCACCGACAATGGTGGAAGCTCTAAGGGGAGGCCTTTCAGGGCTCGCGAACAAGTGCATCACGAGTCAACGCACTATAGGATGTGTGCCCGCTGAGGGCCAGGGTAAGGTCCAGGTCTGCGAGGAAGTTTTGCAGCACCTCGCTCACACCATCTTCACCCCCCTGAGCCAGTCCCCAGACGTAGGGGCGCCCCAACAGAACCGCTCGCGCACCCAAGGCTAGCGCTTTGAAGATATCTGATGCGCGCCTGATGCCGCTATCAAAGAGCACTGGGACCTGTCCTTTCACGGCATCGACTACCCGTGGAAGCGCATCCAGAGCAGCCTGGGCGCCATCAACCTGACGTCCGCCATGATTAGAGACAACGATCCCCTCGATGCCGCTATCCAGAGCACGGCGCGCATCATCGGGATGCAGGATGCCTTTCAGTAGAATGGGAAGCTTCGTGTGCTGACGCAGGAACGCCAGGTCATTCCAGGTTAAGGCAGGATTGGTAAAGATATTGACAAAATGACGAACAGCGGCGAAAGGATTCTCCTCTGGAGGATCAGGAAGCGCGCGCCGAAAGACAGGGTCACTCACATAATTTCCTAATCCCTGACCAAGCAGAAAGGGAAGATAGGCATTCTGTATGTCTTGATCGCGCCATCCTAATAAGGTCGTGTCGAGCGTGACGACAATAGCCTGGTAACCCGCTTGCTCAGCGCGTTGAACAAGGCTCGCGGTCAAATCAAAGTCCTTGCTCCAGTAGAGTTGAAACCAGTGAGGAGTCTCCCCCATCGCGCTCGCGACCTCTTCCATATTCTTAGAAGATGCGGTGCTTAGAAGCATAGGAATTTCCAGCGCTTTCGCCGCACGCGCTACCGCCAGTTCAGCTTCGGGATGGATAATAGAGAGTACGCCAATCGGTGCTAGTAGAAAAGGGACCGGCAAGCGTGTGCCCAGGATTTCAACGCTCAAATCGCGCTGCGAGACATCACGCAACATGCGAGGCACAATCTGCCAGCGTTGGAAGGCTTCGCGATTCGCCCTCATGGACGACCCCATCCCCCCCAGGTATCCCTGGGCCTCAGGCGTCATCGCCGCCGATGCTTGCTGCTCCAGAGCCTCGGGATTCACCGCAATTGTGGGGCGCTGGCCCTGTAATCCAGCCATGTAGACCTGTAATTGTCGTTCAAAACCATAGGAACGGGAGACATGAAAGGTATCGCTCATAAAAGCACGCTCCTTATTCGCGCGTTTATAGACAACGACATTGTTGTAATCCAGGCTCAGTGTATGGCTCATGGATGGAGATTGTCAATGAGCTCCAGCAAGTAACCAATCATGGATGTGTTATACTGTGGCAACACCGGCATCATCGTGGATATATCGGTATTCGGGGCAATCTACCTGGCTGATATTAATACGTTTCTGTACTGCGCTTTTATCTCATCGTTTGCTACTAGAGAAGGTTCTTTCTTCGCAATGGCTCTTAAGAAAAAATCTCAACAAGGAGGCCGTAGCTCAAAGCAAGCACTCGGCTTTTCCATGGTTGCAGCAGCATCACTCCTCTTTGGTTTTAATGGAAATCTCTCGCGCGTCCTTTTCGATCAACGCGGCGTAACCCCTATTACGCTGGTCGAGTTTCGTATGCTCATTGGTGGGCTCTGCTTGCTGGTGGTGATGCTAATTGGCTGGAGGCAGGGATTGAAGTGGTATGCGCGCTCCTGGGGCTGGATCATTGCCTTTGGGCTCACGCTGGCAATGGTCACCTATACCTATTTTATGGCGATTAGTCTGCTTCCAATCGCTGTTGCCCTTATCATTCAATTCAGCGCGGCGGCCTGGATGGCGCTTGGAGAAGCCATCTGGAAGCGAAAATTGCCCTCGCTTCCTGTCATTATTGCGCTGATATGTACGCTTTGTGGCTTGCTGTTACTTACAGGGGTATGGAACTTGAGCCTGAACGGGCTTAATCTAGTTGGGCTGCTGTTTGGAGTCCTGGCCCTGCTCTTCTTCATTGCCTATCTCCTATTAGGCAAACGCATAGGGCGCGACGTGCCGTCCCTGCCAGCCACCGCCTATGGTGCCATTGTCGCGGGTATATTCTGGCTTTTTGTCCAGCCTCCCTGGTCAATCCCCGCCTCTACCTGGGACTGGCAAACCCTCTTGCTGATCACGGTCGTTGGTGTTGCCGGCATGGCGATTCCCTTCGCGCTCGAATTGGGCGCGTTACGTCACGTGGATGCGACACGCGTCGGTATTGTCACGACGCTTGAACTGGTGGCGGGCTCAATCATCGCCTACTTCTGGTTAGGACAACAGCTTGATATCGCTCAGATTATAGGCTGTGTGCTCGTCCTGGCGGCCCTGATCGTGCTGCAATATGATCAGGCTCCCGAAGTACCATCGCTCACCAGTTAGCCAATTCTACAGGGCATCATAAGTGCCCACGCGGTTAGCTGCGTGGGCATGCTTAACGAGTAGCGGGACTATCAGCTTCTTCCCATAACTCCAAATGCGTGAGCAATTCAGTAAGGGTTGTAATTACTGCCGATGGAGTAATCTCCTTGGGCTTGGGCCAGGGATACTCATTGTAGCGCCAGACGCCACGCATCCCAACGCTGAGCGCGCCTCCCACATCATCGGCCATACGGTCGCCAACCATCACGCACGCGCTCGGTTCCATATGAAGCCGCCGCGCCGCCTCCTTAAAGACATAGGGATGAGGCTTCGAGTAGGGCAACTCTGAAGTATACATGACAACATCCAAAAGCGAGGTCAGGCCGTGTGCCGCCAGGTCCGCGTTATGCCAGGAGGCAGCCCACCAGGTATTAGAGAGCAAGCCAAGACGATAACCACGCTTGCGCAATTCTATGAGCGTCCCAACGATTTCAGGGAAGATAATCGCCCAGCCAATCACGGCGTTGGCATAACCATCCAGAGCCGTTAACAATTCTCGCTCATTCACAGTACAAGTCAGGCGGTGAAAACCATCGAGTAACACCATATCAGCGGTTTCACTCATATGCTGCTCAGTGACACGCTGCCAGTGCGCCTTCTCGGCGGCACGCATAGCCTGGATATAAGCCTCCCGCTCAGGCCATACCCTCCCATTCATATACGCAATCAAATGGTCATACGATAATCCCCAGCGTCGCTCAATATCCTCATCCCAGTCAGGCCAATCAATGAGCGTGCCTCCAAGATCAAAGATAATAGCGCGAATCGCCCCCGCACGCTCAGGCATAGCTTGCGAATCTGCTTCGTTGGCCGTCGCAACTTGCAGGCCAGTTTGTGTATTCTCACTATTATCAGGCATATCCACCCACCAGTTCTAGCTGTTACATTCAATAGGGACTGGCATTATATGCCATCACTTGTTCGTTGTCCAGGTGTTCCTAGCGTCTTTATCTCCACACCATCCAGAAGCGCTAGCAGGCCCTTGAGGCTAGTTACGCGAGGACCTTCCCACGTCTTCGCCTCATGGCAGCGTGGATTATGCTTCTCAGCGTAGGGTACGCGAATCAAGATCGATGTCATGCCCACAGACCGCGCGCCCGCCAATTCGTAGCTCTCACCATTCGCTACAAAGAGGCAGCGTTCAGGAGATACGCTCAGGCGCTCGCTCGCCAGTCGATAGATGCGTGGATCTGGTTTCTTCAGCTTGACTGCACAGGAGAAGATGGGTTCATTGATGAGCAGAGCAAAGGGAGTTGTTTGCCAGAGCAAAGGGACCTCCATGCTGCAATCGCTGATCAATCCAAGCATGTAGCCCAGGCGGCGCAAATTCTCCAGTGTTTCTAGCGCATCATGCCGGGGGTGCAGAGAGGCTTGTGTGAGCGCGAGACGGCGCTTTGCCGCGAGCAACAATTGATCCGGTTTGAGTGTAATGCCTAGCTGAGTGCAGACATAGATAATGTTCGCCTCGACATCAGGGAATTGGCCCGACGCGCGCATAGGCCATGTATCATGCATCCACATCTGGCAGAACGCCTCGTGGGGCGCGCCAACAATATCAGCCATCTCTTCCAAAGCTTGCGTAAAGGGTTCATCTTGCAGGTCGTCCACCAGAGTGCCAAAGAGGTCGAAGATGATAGCATCATAGGACAACATGGACGATGGCATACTATGGTACCAGCCCCTTTCTCCTCATCTGTCCCAGGTCAAACTCAGAAGGCGCGAGAGGGTCAACACCCGCTGCGGCACAGGCCCAACCTATCAGGCGAAAGCCTATAGCTAGACCCTGAGCCATCTTTTCAGGCTGCTCAGCAGCTACCAGGCGTAGGCATTCCTCGCGAAGCTCGATGATCCTGCTCTCGCTCTCCTGAGCCTCGTAGCCCTCTAGCAGAGCTCTATGGGGCTCAAAATTGGGATACGCGATGTCACGACCAGCGGCAAGCAGAAAGAGCCAGTAACCAACCTGGCTACCCTCCAATACGGTATCCGACTGTCTCCCGGTGTGGACATGCTCACCGCTCTGTACCTCGGCTAGTTCTTCTAATTCATCACCCAGACGCGAGGTCAGATAGCTCTGGCTGCGCTCTTGCAGAAGACGCGAGGTATTGGACTCCTCGCTCAAGTCGTGATCTCGTAAATACAGGTAGATGCCATAGAGCTGGCGCATGATACTTTCTAGTTTTTGGTGCATCTCAGGTGTAATGGCTCCTCGCTCCGGTTGCACATGAGCCGCATGAGTGTAGGTACTCTTTGGATCAAATACACGTTCGGCTATGGTTTCGTAACTATTGTCATCCTGCAAACGACGGTAATAGCAGCTATGGTAGCCCTCATGGCAGGCTGCGCCACCCTGCTGAACGACGCGAAGTAGGAGGCTATTCTCCTCGCAGTTCACATAGATGCTTTTCACCTGTTGAGTATGACCAGACTGCTCGCCTTTCCGCCAGATGGTGTTGCGAGAACGACTATAGAAATGAGTGTAACCGCTCTCGCGTGTTCGACGTAGCGCCTCCCCATTCATAAACGCGACCATAAGTACATCATTGGTCACGTCATCCTGAATGACCACAGGGATTAAGCCCTGGCGGTCAAATGTAACTGGTAATTCCATCGCGTAACAAAATCCTCCCTGTATGGACTGCTCGCTCTTTGTCACTTCTATTCTAACACAAGCGCATGGTTCGTCCCCTTTTCCTTCCTACTAAAAGGAGATGGTACATACGCTCTCTCACATTTCCCCTTGAGAAACACTCTTACCTGCAAAGTCCTGAAGACTCCCAAATTTGTGGAAAGCGAGTCAAGCAATCATACACTCACAACTAAATATCATATTAACGATTATCAATATTACTTCTTACTGTGAAATGCCTCACATCTAATTAGTAATACATGGGATATTCAACAGCAAAAAAAGCTGGTATTATTCGTTTAACATGTGAGATACTCAAATGTATATTACCAATGTACACAAGCTTTCAAGCCGATTGAGTAGGCAATAACAAGGATATATCATCTATCCTCGGTATTCTAGTTTGTTTATAGCAAACATGCAACAAGACATTCAAATTCAGTGCAAAATTTATAGAGTGAACCAATAATCTAAAATACGTGGGAGCTTTGTTTTATGGTGGAAAGAGAAGAGCAATCAGTCCCTTCAAGCTATCAGAAGGGGCAACAGATTGGACAATACCGCATCATTGGTCGACTCGACCAGGGACGCTTTACTGATACTTACCTGGGACAACATATTCAACACAAAGGGCAATATGTGCTCGACATCCAATCTCAGCCTCTGGTCACAGAGGTCAGGGATGACTTTCTCAAGCAGGCGCATCACCTCTCGAGCCTGAACCATCCACATATCCTGCGTGTATGTGATGCAGGGTTGGAGGACGCGCGCCCTTTTCTGGTCATAGAATATGTCCCGCATATCACCCTCCGTCAGGTATATCCTAAAGGGAAAACCCAACCACTCACCAAGTTTCTTGCCTATCTTAAGCAGATAGGCGAGGCACTCCAACACGCACATAATCAGGGCTTCATTCACACACATATACGCCCTGAAAATCTCTTACTGAACCGCGAGAATCAAATTCTTGTTTATGACTTCGCGCTTGAAGCCCTTATGCGCAACTTGAAACGTACCAGACAACCCAACACACAAGCGGCACTAGATAGCATTCCTTATACTGCTCCCGAACAACTTCAAGGAAAGCCGGGAGCAGGGAGCGACCAGTACTCCCTTGCTGTTGTGGTGTATGAATGGTTCTGTGGTGTTCCCCCCTTTCAGGGCTCCTACGTGGAGATAGCGAATCATCATGTCCATAGCCAACCACCAGCCCTACGCCTCAAAGCTCCATCAGTCACTCCTCAGGAAGAGCGAACAGTGTTGCGCGCGTTGGCGAAGGACCCCACGCGCCGCTTTCCATCTATCGCGGACTTCGTGCAGGCGCTCACGGATGCTTCGAAGGAAGCGACGTTTAATCCGGTGGTCATCTCAAACTTGCGGGCTACCGAGCCAGCGGCCCCAACAACTGCGGTCACGGCAAGCGACACGCCACCCATCCAGGCACAGATTTCGACGCCTCAGCCCCCTCCGACAACACCTCAACCCCAAGCGCTCACTGCGTCAGCAGTCGCGTCCAGTGTTGCGCCATCACAGGCTGCGCAACAGCCATCACCCGAGCGTGCGAACATCTATAAGCCGCTCCCTCTTACACCAACGGAGCTAGCTCCTATCGACCCTCCAGTAGAGCATCCACCAGCGCGGCGCGACCAGCCAGAACCTCTCACTCGGCGGGCTCTTATGGCAGGCTTGTTAGGTCTGGCCGCCGTTGGTGGGGGTATCGGCACCTGGTATCTTCTCACCCGTCGAAGCGAGAGCAATAAGCAGGGTTCAAACACGCAGGATACAACATCGACCAATACTCACTCCCAGATTACCAGTGATGGCACTCTCATCTACCGAGGGCATCCCGCACGCGTCAACTCTATTGTCTGGTCGCCCGATGGCAAATTGATCGCCTCTGCCAGCGATGACCAGCTTGTGCAGATCTTCGACAGCGCGACTGGAAACCTCAAGCAGACCTATAACAAACATACTGGTGCGGTCACCTTTGTTGCCTGGTCTCCCGATGGCGAACGCATCGCCTCCGCTAGCGAGGATAAGACGGTTCAGGTCTGGGATGCGCGCGATGGGGAACAGGGCCTCTCCTTTTCAGGGCATATAGACCGCGTGAATGCGCTCTCCTGGTCCTCAGATGGTCAATTGATCGCCTCCGCTAGCGAGGATAAGACGGTTCAGGTCTGGAATAGCGTGACAGGAAATCCCTTTCTGAATTATCAACAACATACCGCCGGCGTCCTTTCCGTCGCCTGGTCTCCTGATAACCGAAGCATCGCCTCAGGCTCCTGGGATAATACCTTGCAGGACTGGGCAACCGCTCCTAGCGAAGCTTTTGTGATGGGGCAAACTATCTTCAAATACGGTGGACACACGGCAGAGGTCTATGTGGTCGCCTGGTCCCCTGATGGCAATCTGGTTGCCTCCGCTAGCGGCGATAGAACAGTCCAGATTGAAAGCGGTATCGATGGCGCAACAAGAGCCAAGTACGTCGGGCATACGGACTCTGTACATGGTCTCTCCTGGTCCCCTGATGGCAAATTGATTGCCTCTTGTAGCGAAGATGGGACAGTTCAAGTCTGGGAAGCATCCAATAAACACCTGATCTTGACGTATCGCGGTCATACGCGGGGCGTCTATGCAGTCTCCTGGTCTCCCGATGGCAAGCATATCGCCTCTGCTAGTGCGGACAATACAGTTCAGGTCTGGAAATCCAATCGTTAAGCTTGCTTTATTCATCTTCTACCTCAGCAATCCTATACAAGAGGTTTTATATGCAATCCGATGAGAACGCGCGACGCTACCCCTCCTCACAGTCAGGAGAATGCCAGCATTTACAGGGAGCGAGACCATCTGGTCCAGGTTACCAGGCTGTCCCAGCCGCACCAACCATTCAGCCTATACCGTCTCATACAGGACTCGATCCTTTGCCAGAAATCCTGGCTCCCGGCAGTCGACCACCACTTCGCGGCAAGAAATCAGGCCGCACAAGAAGACAGGGGAGAGGTATCCTTGTCTTCTTATTAAGCGCTATGCTCCTCATTTCTCTAGTCCTGGGCACTTCCAGTATTAGTCATGCGAATACCCACTTGCTCGTAAGCATTGGTGATGCTCAGCAGACCAATGTTGATCTCAATCTGGGCCAACCAATCAGCCCCTATCTCTACGGAAGCAATGTTTTTCCCAAGGCTGGCAGCGATTCACAGGACGCTCAGGGTAGCGGCTTTATGAGCTACGATTCCGCGATTGTGCAGGGTCTACGCTCGGCACAGATCCGCCTGCTTCGCTTTCCTGGTGGCGAATGGGGCGAACAGCACACACTTTCCACCGCACAACTCGATGACTTCAGCCACCTGCTTCATGATACTGGCGCGGATGGTCTCATTCAGGCTCCACTCTCAGATCCGCAGCATGCGGATACCCTTTCGTCACGCGCCAGCCGCGCCGGACTCCTTGTCGATTACATGAACAACGCTCACAGCATCCAGCGTAAGAACACCACCACAACACTATATCCCATCAAATACTGGGTGGTCGGCAACGAACCGGATCGTCTGACTAATCCTGATACAGGCGCAACCTATACCGCGATCGAATATGCCCAGGCTTTTATCCAGTACTCAATCGCCATGCACCAGAATGATCCTAACATTAAAGTCTTTGGTCCTGAAATCAGCCAATTCTATGGCGCGGGCCTCGGGCCGCGAGATTCAACCAACAAGCTCTGGATGGAGACGTTTCTCCAGGTGGTGAGCACATATGAGAAGACACATCCGACCGCTGGCTTTCACCTGCTCGATGGCGTCTCATTTCATCGCTATCCATTCAACGATGCACGCCAGGCAACTAGCCTTTTGCTTGATAGCACGGGTGAGTGGGACGATCTGGTCTCCTCACTGCGCCAGATTGTAAGACAGGACTTCCAGCGCGATCTGCCTGTTGCTATCACTGAAGTCAATACTAATCCTAATAACGCGGTTCCACCACCCGACTACGCCGCGCTCTGGTGGGCTGATACCCTGGGGAGACTGATGGATCAGCAGGTCGAATACATGGCCTTCTTCTCAACCGAAGGCGTCGACACCCCCTATCCACTTTTCACCTCGCGCGGAAATCAGGCGACGCTAATGCTGCGTACTATGCAGTTGTTCACGCATCTGCAAAAGACCTACGTGCCCACCTCCAACCAGCAAGACAATGTCTCACTCTATGTTACGCAGGATCAAGCCCACAACACCGTTAGCTTGCTTTTTATCAACAAAGGTGAGACCACACAGATCGCCCATATTCGACCCGATGGCCTGAGCTTACCGACGCATAACTGGAATAGCCAGGACGTGACTCTTAAAGGTCGTAGTTTGCTCTTACTGACGCTCAAACGCGGGGGCGCCAACGAAGCATATACCTTACTCACATCTCAGGGAAATCTCGAAACAAGCAATGGCAAGACCCCTGTGATTACCCGTACTGTCTGTGGGCAGGAAAGTACTGCTACGGATACGCGACCTTGTTGAAGCACAACCCAACGCTGAGGCTTCAGAGAAACGCAATAGCGCGGTGAGCTAGTCTCACCATGAGGATAGAAAATACTATGTTCTGGAACATATTCATAAACGGCCTGGAAGCACTCTACATGCTTATCATCGTGCTGATGACAATTCAGGCCATCTTCAATATTCGTCTGCGCCTCTTCATCTGGGAGGAACCAGAGCAAGCTCTGCTCAATAGCGCGCCAACCATCTATCGCGAGCCGAGCCTCTCCTTTACCATCATGCTACCAGCGCGCCACGAAGAGGAGGTTTACCGTGACACAATCCAGAAGGTCTATGACCTGAACTATCCACGCAAGCTTGTTCAGATTATGGCAATCTGCCGCGAGGACGATACAGGCACCATTGCCGAGGCTCGCGCCAAAATCAACGAATTGCGCGACCCCAACGTCCAACTGGTCATCTTCAACGATAAGCCAATCAATAAACCGCATGGGCTCAATCTCGCCCTACGTGTTGCCACGGGCGATATCGTGACGATCTTCGACGCTGAAGATGAGCCACATCCCGATATCCTGCAAATTATCAACACCACCTACCTTAATGAGAAAGTGGACGTTGTGCAAAGTGGCGTCCAGCTTATGAACCACAATACGAAGTGGTTCTGCTTCCTCAATGTGCTAGAGTACTTCTTCTGGTTTAAGTCCTCGCTCCACTTCTTCGCCAATGTCGGCATGACCCCCCTTGGAGGCAATACCGTCTTCGTCAGGCGCGATCTTATGCAACGCCTCGGGGGCTGGGATGAGACCTGTCTGACAGAAGATGCCGATCTGGGCATCCGCCTCTGCCTCTCGGGCGCACGCGTGCGTATCATTTATGATGATGAGTTTGTAACGAAGGAGGAGACTCCTCATACTATTGAGCAATTTATCAAACAGCGCACGCGCTGGAACCAGGGCTTTATCCAGATTCTCTTCCGGGGCCGCTGGCTCAAACTTGATACCTTCCAACGCCGCATGCTCGCGCTCTATGTGCTCATATTGCCAGAGGTTCAGGCTTTTTTTACGCTGATGATCCCCGTTTCGATTGTGATGTTCTTCTTCGTCAAGCTGCCCGTGTGGATGGCAATGCTGACCTTTATGCCTTTCTATTGCTTCATTCTGGCTATGTTCATCGATCTGGCGGGCCTACATGAGTTTGTGAAAGTGCATCATCGCAAATGGAGTTGGAAAGAAGCCTTGATTCTGCTTCTAGCCTTTATGCCCTATCAGATCTTGCTGGGTATCGGCGCGCTACGCGCTACCTACCGCTTTCTCAAAGGTACTTCCAATTGGGAAAAGACGGCCCATATTGGGCAACATCGCGGCAATGCGCCAGCTCATAGCTAAGTCGAAGAGGAGGAAGCACATAAATGCAAAGACCAGAGCAGCCAGACAAGCCACAACAGACCGGTATCCAGAGTCAGGTACCACCGCGTACACCACCTATTGCGTCCGCTAAACCGCCTGAGACACCACCACTGACGGACAAGGCCAAACCCGCAAAGGGTGAACTAGATCCGGGCAATGTGACACTCTACCGCAATAGCCGGTTCTTTGTGCATGCGGTTATCCCGGATAAGCCACCTAAAGAGGAAACACATGAGGCTGGCAATACTTCGCTATTAGAGCAGATACGCTGGCTATCAGCTGAGCGCCAGCGTATCACGCTCATCAGAACACGTCTCCTACCACGGATAGACCTGTTTAATCCTTCACAGCGGAAGACCATAGTGATACCGCTCTGGATAGAAGGGCTGGTCGTTGCACTGGCGCTTGGCCTCACACTCTGGGCACACGCGCTCAATATGTTCAACTTCCCGCTATATGGGCCAGACGAGGGTGCCTATATGGCAAATGCCTGGGCGCTGATTCACGGCAACCTTCAGCCCTACCCCTATACCTATGACCATCCCCCCGTTGGCTGGATGCAAATCGCGCTCTGGACCTTGCTCACTGGCGGCTTTTTCAGTTTTGAAACTGCCATCAATAGTGGGCGCGTAATGATGCTCGCTCTGTCAGGGGGAAGCGCGCTTCTTCTCTACTTGATTACCCGACGCTTGAGCGGGAGCCGAAGCGCGAGTCTGCTCGCCCTGGCGATTTTCGCCCTTTCCCCCCTAGCCATAACCTATCAGCGCGAGGTCTTGCTCGATAATATCGGAACCTTCTGGCTTCTGCTCTCAATCTTTTTCGTAGTGCATGGGAATAGCCGCCTGCGCAACATCATCTACTCAGCACTCGCCCTGGGCATCGCCATCTTGAGCCAGGAGGTCTTCATTGTCTTCGTCCCGATCATGCTCTATAGCGTCTGGCTCTTCGCGACACGCTTTCAGCGCAAGTTTGCCCTGGTAGCCTTTGGCTATATTGTACTCTCTCTCAGTTCAGCCTATGCTCTTCTAGCGATTATGAAGGGTGAGCTCTTTCCCCCTGGCATCTTGCCCGGAGATACACATGCTCACCCCAGCCTGCTAGGTACACTCTTCAGACAAGCGCAGTACACGCAAGAGACTGGCAACTTCGCGAACAGTTGGGAGACCTGGATGCGCCTGGATCTCCCGTTCTTTATCGCTGGTGCTCTTTCCCTGGTAATACATATTATTGGTGGATGGTGGAACCGCTTACAGTGGCTACTCGCGCTCTTTGTGGTGAGTTACTGGCTCATGCTGCTCGCCATCCAGAACATCTTCCCTTTCTCGATTCTACCCATATTGCCTCTGCTCACAATTAGCATCGTCATGGCACTAAACGTTCCTTTGAGAATACTGAGCCAGCGCGTCGGCTTTGATCTGGCGCGAGCCTTACTCCTCTTTCTCTTGATTGGAGCCATCATTCCTTTCAATCTCCAACGTGAGGAGCCACAATTCAGCCAAAACAATGCTGAGCCCCAACGTCAGGCGCTTATGTGGATCAACCGCAATGTGCCACAGAACTCGGTGCTGATTATCAATAGCTACCTGTACACCGATCTGCATGAAAGTGGCAGTATGGGCGCTGGCAACAGCTCAACTTACCCACGTGCCCACATCTACTGGAACGCGGCCTTCGATCCAGAGGTACATGATACGCTACTACATAACTGCTGGAATAACATCGATTACCTTGTTATCGATACCAATATGCTTAATGATATTCAGTCGCGTGGCGGCCCCATGCTCTTGCTTGACCGCGCGCTCCATCGCTCAATTCTACGAACTGAATTCAACTCTACCGGCAACAATACCCGCGCGCGTATCCAGATTTATCAGGTCGCGCACGATCCACATAGCTGTACTTGAGGACAAGAACTATAGAGAACCACGCGCTCAAAGGGCACCACCCTTTGGGCATATTCCTACCCTTTATGCGAAGACCTGAACACGCTTGAATTAAGGCAAGAGCCAATGCCACCTGAATGGCGGCAACTCATGTTCTCACCCAGGGAGCGCGCTAGCTTCAACAGCGGCACTGGTTTTCGCATAAGACCATAGAGGTTTTTTATGAAGCACATTCCTGAGAATACAGAGCATTCACGACCAACAGACCCTGACTTGCCGTTCTATAGTCAGGTTACCAGTGTGAACAGTCCTTTGCGCAGAAAGCCACGTCTAACATTCACACGCTTACTGATCGCCATTGTATCGCTAATCTTGATAGGCGCGTTACTCGTTGCTGGCTTTAGCCTGTTCAAGTCGAATCTCTTCCCCTCCCAAACCTCTGTGGGAGCGACGGCTGGCACCGGCGCATGGCACACCAGCGGCAGCCAGATCCTCGATGCAAACAATCAGCCAGTGCGTATTGCTGGCGTCAACTGGTTTGGCTTCGAGACCAATACCCTTGTCGTCCACGGTCTTAATGTACGCAATTATAAAGACATGCTCAATCAGATTAAATCCCAGCAATATAACACTATTCGCATCCCCTATACCAATCAGCTCTTCGATGCTAACAATACGCCATCCGGTATAGACTATACGAAAAACCCGGACTTACAAGGGTTGCGTGGCCTGCAACTGCTGGATAAGATTGTGGGGTACGCCAGTCAGATTGGCTTACACATTATCCTTGATCGACACCGCCCTTCAAGCGCGCAACAGGAACCGCTCTGGTATACGGCTCAATATCCTGAGTCGCGCTGGATAGCTGACTGGCAAATGTTAGCCAAACACTATCGGAACAATACTATGGTCGTGGGAGCCGATCTGCATAACGAACCGCACACTCCTGCTTGCTGGGGATGCGGCGATCCCAAACTCGATTGGCAGCAAGCAGCCGAGCGTGCGGGGGATGCCATCCTCACAGTCAATCCGAACTGGCTCATCTTTGTCGAAGGTGTCGAGTGCTACCCCTCAGCCAATGCCAATAAGCAAACATCCGGCAACTGTACATGGTGGGGCGCAAATCTCAAGGGAGTGAAGGAACATCCCATTCAGTTAAAAATAGCCAATCGCTTAGTCTACTCCGTACATGACTATCCAGAGAGCCTCTATCCTCAACCCTGGTTCAAGGAGAGTACCTTTCCACAAAATCTACCGGGCGTCTGGGACAGCTATTGGGGCTACATTCAAAAACAGAATATAGCGCCCGTTTGGGTTGGCGAGTTCGGCTCCAGGCTCCAGAGTGAGAAAGATAAGCAATGGCTCACCAGCCTCGTTAGTTACCTCGGCCCCGGTGCCAATGGCTTCAACTGGACTTTCTGGAGTTGGAATCCCGATTCAGGTGACACAGGAGGGCTTTTACAGGACGACTGGACCCATCTTAACCAGGAGAAACAGAACTACCTGAAGAGCATCCTCTATCCCTTCAAGGAAATTCAAAAGCCAACTTCCACTCCAACACAATCGCCAACCACGCCACCGACCTCCACGCCAACCGCAATCGCGACAAGTGGCGACCTTGAGCTTCAATATATGAGCGGTAATGGTAACGGCCCAACCGTCAACCAGATTCAACCATCCTTCAAACTACGGAATGGGGGAAATAGTTCACTAGCCCTCAGCACAGTCACCATCCGCTACTGGTACACCGCCGATGGTACACAAGCCCAACAAACCTGGTGTGACTTCGCGACCCTCGGTTGCGCCAACCTCAACCAACGTATCGGCATGGTTTCTCCACCACGCACTAATGCCAGCCACTACCTGGAGATTGCCTTCACAGCCGGAGCAGGCAATCTGGCTCAGGGCCAAGATACTGGCGAGATCAAGGTACGCTTCAACAAGGCCGATTGGAGCAACTACAACGAGAGCAATGACTATTCGTTCTCCGCTAGTGGAGTTGGCTATCAGCCATCGTCACGCGTCACAGTCTATATCAACGGCAAGCTTGTATGGGGTAGTGAGCCCACATGATAATAGGAATGCCCAGGGAGCCAGCGAATATTCCCGCTGGCTCCCTGGGCACCCCTACAAATCTATTTATCCTCGCTCTTCTGGATTGGAGCCTCCGCCAACACCATCAGCAACCCTCCTATGATCGCGGCGTTCTTTAGAAATTGGATCTGCTGCTGCACCTTTCCGGCGGGTGTCTCCTCCTTCCAAAAAGCATGTCCCACAATAGTTGTCGGCACCAGCGCACCTAGCAGAGCCATCGCGGCAAGCTTCGGCGCGACATCAGTAGCCAGCGCGAAGCCACCTGCAACCATGACCGCTCCATTGAGAATAGTCGCCTGGAGCGGCTGCGGTATACCAGCCTTCGCGACCATCTTTGCGCGCCCCTCAGGTTCTTTCAATGTGCTGAAACCACCTACTATGAAAATACCTGACAAAAATAATCTACTGAGTGTTTTTAACATACACTCATGTTCCCCCTTTAATCAACGAATAAAGCACTGCATAGATATAACGATAAGTAAGCAGCCTGATCACCTACTCCTCTCCTATATAGTACAGCAATCCAAACCATAGCAATTTCATACATAACGCTTTCGACTTTTCTGAGCCAATCAGGGAATAAACCAAAGCATTTTCACTCTTCTATATATGTGTGGCATACTAACACTGGACAACCAGTTCGCGGGCAGCCATGCGCTTTACAGCATCACACGCCGCCGCTATAATGCCATACGAGGGAGAATCATGCATACAGAGATAAAAATTTTACCTGTTACAGGTATTGGCGATATTCGCCCAGGGGATGACCTGGGTCTTCTTATCTATAATGCGTTGAAGCAACAGCAGATCACACCACGCCAGGGTGATGTTCTCGTTATCACGCAAAAGATCATCTCCAAAGCCGAAGGGCGCCTGGTCCGACTCGATGAAATTGAGCCCTCGCCCTTCGCGCTCCAATACGCCGAGCGCTATCAGAAGGACCCTCAGCATGTTGAGGTCGTTCTGCGCGAAAGCAAACGCATCGTACGCATGGATCATGGCGTTATGATTTGCGAGACACAACACGGCTTTATTTGCGCGAATGCGGGCGTTGACGAATCCAATATCGGCGGTGAGCGCGTGCTCGCACTCCTACCCGAAGACTCCGACCGCTCAGCACGCCAGATCCGCCAGCGCATCCAAAGTCTTATCAACGATGATGACAACACAGACTTCGCCATCATCGTTTCAGACACCTGGGGACGCCCCTGGCGCAATGGGCAGGTCAATATGGCTATTGGCGTTGCGGGTATGGAACCCCTATCCGACTATCGCGGTCAGAACGATCCCTATGGCTATGAACTCCATGCAAGTGTAATTGGAGTTGCCGACGAACTGGCCTCCGCTGCGGAATTAGTCATGGGTAAAGTGGATCGCGTGCCTGTCGCCCTGTTGCGCGGCTATACCTATAAATCAGGGCAGGGCAGTGGAAGCGAACTCATTCGTGATGGCGCCACAGATATGTTCCGCTAATCCTGACACTATACCAGCCTGACGTATTCGCTCCTGATAAGGAATGTCGAATGCGAGCACGAACCACATCAGCTATGTGTTTTTCCGCGTAAAACCTTTTCCTTATTCGAAAGCCTGAACACGTCGGTGCTAGCCGCGACCCCATGCGGGGCCACGGCAGCGACATTGGTTCTCGTATAAGATCTTAGAGGAAAGAACAGTGACCTTACAATCCTCGCATGAACAATCTATAAATGGTTTCAAACGAGCCCATGACCTCGCGGAACTGCTACGAGGTCGCCGAAGCGTTCGTCAATATCAGGACCGCGAAGTACCACGCGAGGCCATTCTTCATATGCTTGAGGCGGCACGCTGGGCTCCCTCACCTCATGGTCGTCAGCCCTGGCGCTTCGCGGTCTTGACACAACCTGGAGCAAAATTGCGACTCGCCGATGCTATGGGTGAGGACTGGAAGCGCAACCTGGAAATGGACGGGCAAGCCGCCGAGATCGTACAATTGCGCCTGGACAAATCACGCCAGCGCATCCTTTCGGCACCGGCGCTGATCCTTCCCTGCCTCTACTTAGAGGACCTGGATCGCTACCCCGATGAGCAGCGCCAGACCAATGAAACGACAATGGCAATCCAGAGTATAGGCGCAGCCATCCAGAATATGCTGCTTGCGGCTTATGACCTGGGGCTGGATACAGGGTGGATGTGCGCACCACTCTTCTGTCCCTCTATCGCACGCGAAGCGCTGGGACTGGCTGAAACATTCATTCCCCAGGCACTTATCACTGTTGGTTACGCGGCAGCTGATCCCAAACGCCGTGAACGACTTCCCTTAGATAAACTGATTGTACATTTTGAGTAAAGGTGGAGAGAGGTAGGCATGATAGTTGTACTCGCAGGCGGCGTTGGGGCCGCTCGCTTCTTACAGGGCGTCGTACAGGTTGTTCCCCCTGAAGAGATCACCATTATCGCCAACACGGGCGACGACCGCGAATTCTACGGGTTACATGTCTCGCCCGATGTCGACATTGTTATGTACACCCTGGCGGGTATCGTCGACGAACAACAGGGCTGGGGCATTCGCAACGATACTGGCCATACCATGCAACGCCTGATCGACCTTGGGCACGAAGACTGGTTCAAATTGGGCGACCAGGATCTAGCAACGCACATCCACCGCACAATGCTGCTACACCAGGGTCAGTCTCTAAGCACAATCACTGAAGGACTACGCCAACGCATGGGTATCAAGCCGCATATCATCCCTATGAGTGATAACCCGGTTGCGACCCATATCCAGACACCAACGGGCCTGATCCACTTTGAAGAATATTTCGCGAAGAATCACTGTAGCGATGAGGTACTTGGTGTCGAATTCATTGGCGCACATGAGGCCAAGCCAGCGCCAGGTGTGATTGATGCTATCAAACAAGCAGATGCCGTACTTGTCGCGCCCAGCAACCCGATTGTCAGCATTGGCACCATCCTCTCAGTTCCCGGCATCCACGACGCCTTACATGAAACAAGTGGTATGGTCGTCGCCGTAAGCCCACTCGTAGGAGGGGCGCCTATCAAAGGCCCTGCCGACAAATTGATGCGCGCCCTGCATATGGAAGCAAGCGCGGTTGGCATTACACGCCACTATCGAGACTTCCTCGATGTCATGGTGATAGACCAGCAAGATGCCCATCTCGCCGAACAGGTCGAAGACCTGGGAATTCCATGCGTCGTCACCGATACTATCATGCGCGACATGGAGCACAAAACCGCGCTGGCACGTACAGTTATTCGAGCGGCAGGTCTTACCTATTAAGTAATAAGAAAAACGATTACATGTAATACACTTACTCATTGTCCGAAACTTGAGCATATTAATGTTAGCCACACCCCCATCCGGGGGGCACGGTAGTAGCGTTAGTATTCGTATGAGATCTTAGAAAGTCAGGCGCGCATGGGGCATCGAGCATTAATTCCAGTCAAACACCTTTCAGGCGTCAAGACACGTCTCTCTCGACATCTGACACTTGAGCAGCGCTCATCATTAGTCCTTGACATGCTGCATCGTGTCATTGATGCTCTCCATGCCAGCCAGGTGCTTGCAAGCATCGCTGTCGTCAGCGCGGACGAAGAGGTACTCACCTACGCGCGGCGTTGGGGGGCTCATGGCCTCACGGAGGGGCGACCAGGCCATAATCAAGCCTTGACCAACGCCGCCCAACACCTGGTCAATTACAATACAGATATGCTTCTCACGCTTTCCGCTGACCTTCCCCTGCTTCGAGCTAGAGATATACAGGCAATGGTCGAGCAGTCAGAATCTTACCCAGTGGTCCTGGCTCCATCGCGCGATGGAACCGGTACCAACGCTATGCTGGCTCGTCCGCCACTTATCATACCCTATGTCTTTGGCGTTAATAGCCTCCAGCATTATATAGCGCAGGCTCGTGCGCACAACCTCAGCCATACACTCTATCATAGCCTGGGAACTGAACTAGACATTGATACCATTGAAGATCTAGTTATCTTTCAGCACTATGACTACCACGAAGCCATCGCAAAATAGCTACTATATCGATAATAATATATTCAAATAGCGGTTGTGTTTTCGCAATCGATCACACTTTTATGGCCTTACTGCTTTATCAGGCTCTTCAAGGCGCTCTTGCTTCTTGAGATGTTCACAAAACAAAAAGAGTTGTGGACTGGCTTACTGGCTGCAAACCGATCCACATCTCTTTCTTAAACCGTAACGCACATGAACGTTGAGCAACTCTCGCTCAGGGAAAAACCATTCAATCAGCAGCTACTTCGCAGGCTTCACTACTTCGTTGTGACTGAATAGCTCACAGTCATACCCTTGCTATTTGTGGATACTCCAGTTGCGCAATATGAGAAACCATTGAGTAAGCTGGAGAGATCCACATTAAGTTGAGAATTCACGGTTTCTTCCAGGCTATCCACCAACCCGGTCACCGGAACGCCACCTGTATCGACACTCAGGACACGCACCTTGGCTTTACAAGCATCGATATAGGGCTGCATTGTTACACGAAAGCTACGGGTAATAGGAATACCCAGAAATGAGAGCTGATCATCACCAGTCATCACAAGCTGCCCATCCTGTGGCGTTGATACCTTTAAATTCGTGATCGTACCTGGCGTAGTGGCACTCTTTAACTGCTTCGTCGCGACCTGCGTGAGAAGGTCATCACTTAGCTGCACCACAAGGGCCTGATTCGGATCGGCTTTAGTCGTTGTTATAGGTGCCTTCGCCGCCATGCTGTCCGCATACAATACCGAGCCAATGACACCCGCCACCATACCCAGCAACAATACCAGCACAATCGTACCAATAAAACAGCCGGGACCAATACCACGCCGCTCGCCACGTGGTGGTGCTACCGGAGCAGATTTTCGTCTGTTACGTACGTCGACAGGCTCCGTCAGGCTATCATTAATATTCTGATTATTCGCATCCATCAAATGGATCTCCTACGCTCATAGTATCCATATCGTACAACTCTTAGCTCAACCGCCGCAAGTAGAGCCAGGGAAATTGCCCAACCATCTCACATGCTATCGCCCTCACGACTGTAAGATCAGCTACATACAAAAGGGCCTACAATCCAACAATGCCAATGGTTCACTCTGTTAAACGCATCAAGGGCCTGAGAAGCAACCGAGAAAAACAAAACCTATACGATACGCCCTGCCTATTTTGCCATAAGCTAGGAAGCAACAGGAGAAGCATTGAATAGAAGAGGTAGTAACAGGCTTTTTCACCGATTATTCTGTCCAAAATTTGTGCAATATGCCTAAAACAGTAACCAGAACTTTCGGATAAAGTAACTGTAGTATCTCTTTAGCACAGAGCCTATGATATGTACAGAAGTTGACATCTGGCTGGGAGCCAGGTAAACGCTATCATAACTATGCAGAATATCCAATATATCCGTAGTGTGCAAGGCGAGCCACTCAATACCAGCAATGATGCGGGGAAAGAACGCGAGAGGAGAAACGATTGATGACCCCAGAGGAAGTCTTACGATTCGCTAAAGAGAATGGTGCAAAAATGGTCGATCTGAAATTTACGGATCTACCTGGCACCTGGCAGCACTTCAGCATTCCTTTCACCGCACTAGAAGAATCTATCTTTGAAGAGGGCTTGTTCTTCGATGGTTCCAGCGTTAGAGGCTTCCAGGCAATTAATGAAAGCGATATGCTGGTTATCCCCGATGCCAAGACCGCTTTCATGGATCCCTTCACCGCTGTTCCCACCCTTAGCGTAATCTGTGACATTGCTCATCCGGGCTCTCGCAAGCCTTATACACGCGATCCCCGCTATATCGCTCGTAAAGCGGAAGAGTATGTTCGCTCCAGCGGTATCGCTGATACGGCATATTTCGGCCCCGAGGCGGAATTCTACGTCTTTGACAATGTGCATTATACCTCCACTGAAAGCACACAGAGCGTCCAGGTCGACTCCGATGAAGCCTTCTGGAATAGTGGTCGCGCTACCAATCACGATGGCTCCCGTAGCCTTGGTCATCTGATGCGCATCAAGGGCGGCTATTTCCCAGTCGCTCCAAATGATACGCAGCAAGACCTGCGCAGCGAGATGGCTCTTCAGCTTGAGGCCCTTGGCATTCCTGTCGAGGCACAGCACCATGAAGTTGGTGCCGCTGGTCAGGCCGAGATCGACATTCGCTTCGGCACACTGCTCAAAACCGCCGACAATATTCTGCTCTACAAATACGTCATCAAGAATATTGCCCGCAAGTACGGCAAAACCGTTACCTTCATGCCCAAGCCAATTTACGGCGACAATGGCTCCGGTATGCACACACACCAGAGCCTCTGGAAGAATGAAAAGCCTCTCTTCTATGATGCCGATGGCTACGCCGGGCTCTCTGAAATGGCCCGCAACTACGTCGGTGGTGTTTTGATGCACGCGCCCGCCATCATGGCTCTCGCGGCTCCCACGACCAATAGCTACAAGCGTCTGGTCCCAGGCTTCGAGGCTCCTGTCAACCTGGTCTTCTCGAAGGGCAACCGTAGCGCGGCTATCCGTATCCCGCTGGTCGATAATCCTAAGGGCAAGCGCATCGAGTTCCGCCCACCAGACCCAACCGCCAATCCATACCTACTCTTCTCGGCCCTGCTGATGGCTGGTCTGGACGGCATCAAGCGCAATATTGATCCCAGCGCCTTTGGTTACGGTCCTGTCGATAAGAACCTCTACGAGATGTCGGCTGCGGAACTGCATGAGATTAGCTCGGTTCCTGGCTCCCTCGAAGAGTCTCTCAGAGCACTGGAGAACGATCACGAGTTCCTTCTCGAAGGCAACGTCTTCACCAGCGACCTGCTTGAGACCTATATCGATCTCAAGCGCAGCGAGAGCAACGAAGTTCGCCTGCGCCCCGTACCCATCGAATTCGCGATGTACTACGACGCATAAAACGGACACACAGATCTTTTCAATACACACACTTAGCCTGTCCGTGACACACACACACTGGTCCGCTCCTCAACTGAGGGGCGGACCTTTTTTGCCGCCCTTTCATAGGCATTACAGACGTCCTAATTTTCTCGTAACTTTTCCGGACACAAAAGTGGACAGGTATGCTATAGTGATAGCAACACACGCGATAAAAGCCTATTTGATAGGGGAGTATTCAATGGAACCATTAGTAGATAGTTATGGGCGACGTATTAAGAATATGCGTATATCAGTGACTGATAAATGCAATTTTCGCTGTACCTATTGTATGCCTGCTGAAGGACTTCCCTGGCTCACCAAGGCTGAAATCCTAAGCTATGAAGAGTTGGTACGTATCAGTCGCGTCGCCGTTAGCATGGGTATCGAGCAGATTCGCCTGACAGGGGGTGAGCCCCTGGTAAGACGTGATCTGCCAGAACTTGTGCGTCAACTCCGCCAGCTTGATGGGCTCCACAGCCTGAGCCTGACGACCAATGGCATCCTGCTTAAACAACAAGCCCAGGCCTTGGCAGATGCCGGTCTGACCCGCATCAATGTAAGCCTCGATTCACTCATTCGCGAAAAGTTCACCCAACTAACACGCCGCGACCAGCTAGCACGCGTGTTAGAAAGCCTCGATGAACTTGCTAAATACCCCAGTATCCATCCCATTAAGATCAACGCGGTCGCAATGCGCGGCTTTAGCGAGTCCGAGGTACTAGACTTCGTTCGATTCGCACGCGATAAAGCCTATGTCATGCGTTGGATAGAGTTCATGCCTCTCGACGCCGACCAAATTTGGCGCAAAGAAGACATCCTGACGGGACATGAGATCAAAGCTATTATCGAAGCCACCCATGGTCCTCTCACCCCCATTACCTCCGGTGATCCCTCCGAAACGGCCCGCCGCTATACTTTTAGTGACGGCATTGGCGAGGTCGGTTTCATTAATCCTGTAAGTGAACCATTCTGTGCCCAGTGTGATCGCATTCGTATCACAGCCGATGGACAACTACGTACTTGCCTCTTCGCCACCGAAGAAACAGACCTCCGCTCCGTCCTGCGCTCAGATGCCGATGATACTGAGCTAGAGCGAGTCATTCGACAAGCAGTGTGGCACAAAGAGTTGAAACATTATATTGGGGATAAACGATTCAAGCGCGCTAATCGCAGCATGTCTATGATCGGAGGATAATGGAAACATTCAAGCAGAAAGCTTGTAATTACAGTGCATCACAACTATTGCGGGTTCTGTTACTGAAAAGCGGCGTAATCGTCTATATAGTCAAATAGATAATTGCTTCAAGAACAAAGAATACTTTAGTTCTGTGAATACGATTATCATAACGCGGTCAGGCGTATTTTTTTATATGCATCACTGGCCAGAAAAGAGGGCTCTGTGGAACACGACGATGCTGAACTGCTTACAGTTCGAGAGGTCGCAAAACAATTGCGTGTAGATGACACAACAGTGCGCCGTTGGATCAAAAATGGAGTGCTTGATGCTATCACGCTACCCCATCGCGGAGCACGACAGGCGTACCGCATACGCCGAGTTACCCTGAATAATCTTCTCGCACCACCCGAATCAGTGAGTCAATGAGAGTAGCCAAACGGCTCCGAACCTGTTAGACTAGTGGACGATTTATACAGGGTTTATACGAAAACCAACGTCGTTGCAATAGCTAACGCGAACTTTCATGCGAGGGCATGGCACGCACAGGTTTTCGGATAACGAAATACCACTAGTCAACCAGGAGGTTCTCGTTGGCTGCTCTTGACCCACAAACACTCTTCCAGAACTATCATGGAAGCGAGCAAGCAGGCTATGCTACTATCCACGCGCCAGTACAACACACTCCAGGAGGTACCCCCTACCTACAAGTTCCTGGAGTCGTGATGCTGGCGCGCCCACAAACCAATCTCGCCGGGCTGGCGGGTTTCCTTGATGGTTTTGATGCAACGCTACACTTCGATCAGTATCTTGAAGATCCCACTCCACTCCCCGATAGCTCCCAACTATGTAAGGTTGCCGGACAGACCTGCTACATGAGCTTTGGTCCCAAACGGACGATGAATGAGAACGCCAGGCGCTATTTTGACAACCTCAAATCGTCGGGCCATGGCTCTGTCTTCGAGCACGCCAACTTTAGCCTTCTGCTCTACGGCATCTCACGGAGCCTGACCCATGAGCTGATCCGACATCGCGCTGGCATGGGGTTCTCCCAGCTGAGCCAAAGGTATGTCTCTGGACGCATGCTCCGTTTCGTAGAGCGCCCCGAATACCGCGACGACCCCCAGTTGCACGCTCAATTCGAGAGCCGTATCGACCGCGCGGATGAAGAATACGCGACGCTAACGAAACGCCTGCTAGAGATGCAGAAAGAAGGCTCGACCATCCTGAGCGCCGAGGCCCGTACCGACTTGCGTAAGAAGGTGCAACAAACGGCACGTTCAGTCCTTCCCAATGAGACCGAAGCCCCAATCGTGGTCACAGGCAATGCACGCTCCTGGCGGCACGTCATCGAGATGCGCGCCGATGCCCATGCTGAGACCGAAATTCGCGAACTGGCAGTACGCATCTATCTTTGCCTGTACCAGACTGATCCCATTCTCTTCGGCGATTACCTTATCGAACAACTCCCCGACGGTACTCATTCCGTTGTCACAGACTATCGTAAAGTCTAATTAGAGCGTGCGGCTATAAAGTTGTAGACCTTGCGGCGCGGGCTCTGAGGTAATCTCAAGCTCGCACAAAGCCGCGAGGTGCGTCGCGCCCATATCCCCAGAAGGAAGCAGCACCTCAAAATAGAGTGGTAGACCTTCCTGCTCGGCTTCGAATTCGAACTCGAAGGCTTGCTCGCGTGCCCGGTTGAGCGCCCCAACAAGCAAGAGTCTTCCCGCGCGCCTGCGCCGCTGCGATGGAGTAACCGTTCCTCGACAGATGAAATGGTACCCCTTCTCATCACGCTCCAGGCAGACAACTGTGTAAGCAATGATCTCACCAGTAATGCCCTCTAGAGTACCTGCCTGACTCCATGTGCTCAGCTCGTCATCATCGTCGGTAATCACGAATCCATTCGCGAGCGCGTTTACCTGCTCGTCACGCAACCACGCTTCTAGCTCGCCATCGCCCTGCACGACTGTACCATCCACACGTGCGGACTCTTGCTGCACACCCACGATTTCTGGAATATCATCATAACGTAAATGCCGTATCCGCATACATCCTCTGCCTCTCTGAATCTGACTCTTCGTTCCAGCCAGCTTATCGTCTTGCAACAATTTATCAAAATAAAATCTAAGGGATAGATACTTAACGCGTCTTTCCGTTCCTGAGTATACAACAAGGTGGAAACTCGATAAGTTCCCAGAGCGCTGAAACTCGCATAACACCTATAATTGACCAATAGCTGGGATTTTGCCATAGAGCACCAGTGGCTTAGCGCGCTGTTGTATCGATGTCCGCATGAATAAGCTCAGGTTGTGCATCCTGAAGCACAGGGCAAAGCAACTGACTTGTGTTATTATATCGATGAGCATATCCGTTGAAAGCGTACTTACACGTGGTTTTAGTACTGCTGCTTGGCAACAGTTGAGCAACGTGAGTCTGCCTTGATGGTCAGAGATAGAGCACAGCCTTGAATCTCTCTTCACCTTCCAGAATTGGGATGTTTGTTAGGGTGCCAGTCATAATACCTTTCCCAATCACCTCAAGATGGACAAGCTATTCCCCGAAGAAGCTCTAAGCGGAATGCCCTGACGTTTATATCCAAATGGAAATGAAAATGAAAATGTCGCAAATCACGTTAACCGATTTTGTTGAGTCAGCATCCAAAAAATTCAATATACCGGGTGTAGCCGTTGGAGTATGGGTGGACAACAAGGAAATCTATGCCTGCCACGGTGTAACAAGCGTCGATAATCCCCTGCCCATTGATCAGGACACACTATTTCTTGTGGGCTCGATCACAAAGACTTTTACAGCGACCATACTCATGCGCCTGGTCGCAGAGGGAAAAGTTGAACTGAACGCGCCAGTTAGCAGATATATTCCAGAGCTCCAACTGAAAAACAAACAGGCCCGGGACACCATCACAGTGCAGAACCTGCTCAACCATACCTCCGGGCTAGACTGGGGAGTCATCGCCGACACCGGTGAAGGAGACGACGCCCTACAGAACTATGTGACAAAAATGGCCGATTTGGAGCAGCTTGCGCCGCCCAATACTAGAGTTTCCTACAGTCAGGCAGGGTTCAATCTGATTGGACGGCTCATAGAGAAGGTCACGGGCCAGACCTTCGAGCAGACTGTTAAATCTCTCATATTCGAGCCGCTGGGGCTCTCACACAGTTTCTTTGCGCGTGATGACATTATGACTCGACGCTTCACAGTCGGGCACAATCGCGGCGAAGACGGAACACTGTCCATTGCGCGGCTGTGGCGACGTTCGCGCGGTGATAATCCTGGCGGTGGCATCGCCTCCTCGGTAGCGGACCAACTGCGCTGGGCCCGGTTCCATCTTGGAGATGGCAACGCAGAAAGTGGGGCTCAGGTGCTCCCCGCAAATATGCTGCACCAGATGAAGGAACCCACAGCTACGTTGCGAGCGAGCAACCTTGGCGACGCCATTGGTATCAGCTGGTTTTTACGTGAGGTGGACGGAGTTCGTGCCATCGGCCATGGCGGATCGGCCAATGGTCAGTTCGGCGAACTGCTCATCGTTCCCGAACGCAATTTCGCTGTCGTCTCGCTATCCAACACTGGCCCAGATGGCATTCCCTTCAACCAGGAAGTCGTCCGCTGGGCACTAGAGAACTACCTGGGACTCAGCGACCGCGACCCAGAGCCAATCCCATTTAACACAGCACGGGCCCAGGAAATTGTTGGCAAATACGAGAACGATGTGATGACCTTCACTATCGACACGATCGGAGAAGGGCTAAGGCTTGAGGTATTGCTGAAACCAGAAATCCGTGCAGCGGCAGACAAGGAACTGCCCCCAGATCACGCGCCATTCGATTTCGGCCTGCTGCCCGGCGACAAAGACGAGTATATCATCACAGGTGGAGCCTTCAAGGGGCAGCGAGGGTTCTTCACCCGCGATCAGAACGGTACAGTCGTAGGGGTAGATCTCGCAGGCCGCTTATTCAGCCGCATCCACTAGCCTATGAATAAGCCTGCCGTTATATAGTAGGCATCTAAGCAAAACATCACTTGTTTTGCCATCACATAAAAGAAAGCCAGGACTCTCCCACTGGGAAGGCCCTGGCTTTCTTTAGTCTAAGATCGCTCTGGCTGCCGCTTTACGCGCTCTCGATCTCCATATCAACTTGCTTGGGCGGAACCTTGAGGCCAGGGAGCCACCAATTCCAGCGACCAAGCAGGCGCATGGTAGCGGGGACGAGCAGGGAGCGCACAATGGTAGCATCCACCAGCACCGCCGCTGTCATTCCAACGCCGATCTCTTTCGTAACCGTCAATGTCGTGAAAGTAAAGGAAACAGTGACGACGATGAAGAGCAAGGCCGCATTAGTGATTACACTACCAGTCTTCTCTAAGCCAAGAGCCACGGCTTGTCGGTTGTTGTGGGTGTGTAGCCACTCTTCGCGGATACGACTCAACAGGAAGACCTCGTAGTCCATTGAGAGGCCAAAGAGAGCACAGAAGAGCATTATGGGAATGATATCATCTACAAAACCACTGCTAGTAAAGTTTAGCAGGTTACTTCCATAACCCCACTGGAAGACTATCACCAGCACTCCATAAGAGGCACAAACCGAGAGGCAGTTCATCAACACGGCCTTGAGCGGTAGGAGCAGGGAACGGAACATGATAAGTAGCAGAATGAAGGTAGCCACAATCACAAAGAGAATGGCCCGTGGGAAATGACCGAAGAGGTAACGATCAAAGTCCATATAGATCGCCTGCAAGCCACCAACCTTCACATCTAGATTGCTGGTAGATGCGCTGCCGTCCGCACGCAGGTGATCAATCAAGGCTTGTGACTCATCACTATTCAAACTGGTATCGGTCGTGACATTGATATAGGCCGTATCATCTTTGACCATGGCATCAACAAGGCTAACCAATTGAGGCATGCGTTTGTACTGTCCGGAGGTATACAGCTGAATCAACTGGTCACGCGTCAATTGTGGACCACCAGCAACAGCGGGGAAGTTCATCACACTGGTCACGCTCTTGACGTGCTTCTGCTCTTTGAGCCAATCCGTCAGGGTAGCAAGATGCTCCAGATTTTCTTTACTGAGCACATCAGAGCCATTGTGTGACTGGGCCACAACATCAATATTCTGATCCTTGTAAGCTGGGAACTGATCTTTTAGAATCGTCAGTCCCTGGCGCGCGGGAGAAGACGCTGGAAGCGTTCCTTCGTCGGTCGTACCAGTGCGCAGAGAAAGCGCAGGCCAGGCTAAGGCTCCCAGGATAATGCAGACAAACACAATAACAGTAAAGGGCCGCTTCATAACCCCAATCGCCAGGCGATGCCAGAAGCCTTCTTGCTCCTTGTGACCATCACTCGCCCGTGGCATAGTCATTTTCCACAGGAAGGGAACCCGTAAGGCATTAATACGCGAACCAATCACACTAAGCATAGCAGGCAACAAGGTAAGGGCCGCGATCACGGCGGCGATGACCACTGCCGCGCCTCCTATGCCAATAGATGTCGTCAAACCAAGATCGATCAGCAACAGGCCAAGGAAACCAATCATGACTGTCAGGCCACTGAAGAGAATGGCCTCGCCAGCAGTGGCGATAGTCCAGGCGATAGCCTCGCGAACATGATAGCCTTCAGCTAATTCCTCCCGGAAGCGGCGAATAATAAAGAGACTATAGTCGATGGAGACTCCCAGTCCAATAATTGAGACTACACTCAAGATTTGCGAACTGGTTGGCATAGCCAGAGCAATTGGATATATAAGGGCAAAAGCCAGTGGGATCGCTAGCAGGGCCAGTAATAGTGGCATGCAGGCAGCAACAAATGTGCCAAAGACACCTACCAGAATCACTAATGCGACAGGTAACGCTGTGGCATCAGCACGCTCTACCTCTTTCTGCGCGACCTCCGTAATCTCACCCGCAATCGCGGCACCATCGGTCAGATACATACGCGCGGGCTTCTGGGCGCTTTCAGCAGGGATAAGCTTGCGAAAATCATCAAGGTGCTGCTGCACTGTATCCGAATCAACACTAAACCCGACACGCACAAAGGTCGTTTTATCGTCCTTGCCTGTCTCACCAATCGTAACAGTCTTGACGTCTTTAAAGGCACGCGCCTTGTCAGCAAAATCGTTGATTTGCCTCTGATACTCAGGCTCAGAGACCTTAACAGAGGTTGACTGGAAGACGACGGTGAGCTGTGAAAGTGGCTGGTCAAACTTGTCTGTCATGATATCGGAGACCTGGACAGACTCACTACCTTCAAGCTTGAAGCCGCCACCAGAGAGGTGCTGTGTAGTTTGTAGGGCGAAGAAAGCGCTCACCGCCAGTATGGCAACCCAGAGCGCGATAATGAACCAGCGAAAACGATAAATGAAATATCCATACGCCACACCAATTCGATACATACCATGGGCTTCACGAGGCGAGGTCACCGCCTGTTTCGGTAGCATAGCAGATGTTTCTTCAGGAGCATCTGTTATTCGCATGCACGTCTTTTCCTTTTCAATGGATTCTTTTACCAGGGGCTCTCCATCCAACATCTTCCGGGTATGCCTCTATGACATACCACCAAATTCAAGCGTATCTAAGGGCGCAGCCTGTCGTCTTTGAGGCGTGCAAGATTGGGGTGCCATCATTGGCCATTCGCCATAGACAGAGCCTTTTCTAACCATAGCAATTTTCACCATATCCGTGCTCGACCAAAAGGTGGATTATAATCCGCATGATAGTCGCATTTTCACACGTTGATACAGTTACGGTTACCCAAAAAAACACTTAGAATGCCCTTTTGAGTAACTTTCTTCATTCTCTGCTCAGGCTGAAGTTCTGCACCTATATGTGAAGGCCTTTTAATTGCTGGCGGTAGAGGCGAAATATACTGGAAAGTAAAGCGCGCTCAGAATAGCAAGAGGGCAGGCGGTATTGCGCGATGAAGCAAGACGTAATACACTGATAAAGTCAGGCAGATACTCAGATCACCCGTGGCAACGGGTAATATTTTCTGGAATGGGGTGATAGCTTGGTAGCAGATCGCCTCGATGGAACCGCATAACAGAGCGGGCCGAAAGAGCAGGAAAGCATTATGTCGGTAGAACAGTATTTACGCGAAGTACCCAAAGCCGAATTGCACGTGCACCTTGAGGGGTCGATACGCCCCGAAACAATGCTGGAATTGGCGAAGCGCAACTCAGTTGCCCTACCAGTCCAGGGTGTTGAGGAATTGCGGCAGTGGTTCAAGTATCGCGACTTTGAACACTTTATTCAGATCTTTGTAACAGCCACTCGTTGCCTTAAAACGGCTGAAGATTACGAGCTCATCGCCTATGAATATGGCGAAACGATGGCACGTCAGAACATACGTTATGCCGAGGTCACCTTTTCACCCAGTACACATCGCTTCTTACTAAATCTCCCCTTCGATACGTTTTTTTCGGGCCTTACACGCGGCAGGGAACGCGCACGCCAGGACTTTGGCGTAGAAATTAACTGGGTCTTTGATATCGTGCGTAATAATCATCAGGGGTCGGGAGTCTCTCCCTATGCTGACTTTACATTTCAGGTAGCGAAGGAAGCCATGGGCGATGGCGTCGTGGCTCTTGGCCTGGGTGGCAGCGAAATAGGCAATCCTCCCGAATTGTTCGCACGCTGGTTCGACCAGGCTCGCGAGGTTGGACTACACAGCACTCCTCACGCTGGCGAAACAGTGGGACCAGAAAGTATCTGGGGCGCGCTAAAAACGCTGGGTGCAGAGCGTATTGGACATGGGGTGCGAGCCGCAGAGGATGAGCGTTTACTCGCCTACCTGGCAGAACGCCAGATACTGTTGGAAGTCAGCCCTACCAGCAATATTTGTCTGGGCGTCTACTCCGACTATGCGCATCACTCACTCCCCAAGTTGCTGGAAGCAGGCATTCCCATCACCGTGAACACTGATGATCCTCCTCTCTTCAATACAACGCTCAATCAGGAGGTCGAACTGCTGCACAGCGCTTTTGAACTTGATCTACCCACGATCAACGAGATTCTTCTCAACGGCATACGCTACAGCTTTTTGCCTGATGAGCGCAAGGCCAGCCTGATCGAAGACTTTGAACGCGAGATGCAAACGCTACTGGAGCGCTTCTTGCTCGCTGGGCGCTAAAATATATAAGAATGTGAGCGATTACAAAAACGCAATCGTTCACATTCTCGTCCACATCTTTGAGCCACTACGAAAACATAATCGTTCACATTCTCATCTCCTCCCTTGAATCACTACAAAAACGCAATCGTTCACATTCTCATCTACGCCTCGAAATAGCCAGCTCCATAGCAAGCCAGGATACCACGACAGCTTTCCTCGGGCCAATCTGTTTCCTCAGGAGCCAGAGAATGCTCTATGCGTGCGCTATAAGCCAATCCCATAGTCACACTGGCAGAAATTAGTGTCCGTTCTGTACGTGTAAAAGCTCGTCCTCTCGCGACCTGATACTCCTCAACAAAGGCGTGAATTTCCTCGCGCGTGGGAGTAAGGCGCGTCGGTAGATGCCAGGTCATAGTAAAGCCGCGTGCGCCATCTCCAACCAGTATAGGCTCATAGTCACGCGCCAAACTATCCCAATCATAAATAACTCGGACCTGCCCTCGCTTAAAGCGAAAATGTTTGACAGCCCAATCCGTATGTCCTAAAGCTAGTTCGCCAGAACACACATCCAGGATACTTCGAGCCTCGCGGGCCACTCTATCGATCCACTCGGCTCCATGGGATGTGGCAACAAAATCAAATAGCTTGCTATGTGGTTGCGGCCAGAGCCCATCGATTTCGGGAAAGCGCCACATACTTGTTCGCATTCCAGGCAGGTGTACCAGTCCGCGCGTAAGCTGGACCTGTTGTGCCAGGGTTTCCGCCATCAAGCGCCGGATCGCCGGATCATGCGCGTCAACATAGACCCCATCATCAATAAGCTCCTCAACAACGACGATGCCTTGGGCGAGGCGCTCTGGTCCAGCTATTGGACAAGGGCAAGGATAACCATTTGTTACCAGATACCTTTGCACCTCCTGTACAGCCCGTAGAAACTCAAATGATTGACCAGGCTGATGCACCTTGAGCACTACGCGGCGCTCATCCACCAGACGTAAGCCCACAACAGCTCCCTGGCTGGACTCATAGAAAAGAAACTCGGCCACCGATACACCCAGATGCTCTTCACAATAGGATACCAATAGACTTGCGATATGATATGCATTCCCACTTTCAAAGATCGCCAACTCTACAAATGGTGTTTCCCAGGCCCCGATAAGCCGCTCAATCACCTGAGCTCCTTGCTCTATAGCCAACATGGCGTATAGCCCCTTTCACAGTAATACACAATCAACCCTCTTCCCATAATTTGATAAGCCAAGAGTAACATACTTTCTAGCTGCTAAATAGAAGTTGATCTCTCTATGGCGGTTATAGACGTTGGCTTGTAGCAGGCTCCAATGCCACTCTTATCCATTCCCGGTAGTGAATTACAGCCTCCGTTCGGGTACAATAAATGCAAGTAGCTTGCTTTCAGCAATGCATTGTTCGGCTCACAAAGCAGAACCAACCACACAACCTTACGAGCAACACCATTGATGATTATGAACAGAGATAATCCTTCCGATCCTTTAACCGCGTTTAATGCAATAGTGGATCAATTCTTACGGGAATGCTGTACCCTTGGAGAGCAGTACACAATCGAGGATAGCCTGCTCTTTGCTAATTTCCATGCTTATTGGAAACATATTACGGCTGATACCTCATACCCCGCTCTGCTTGGTCAATTTCGGGTCGCCCTAACACAACGCAAATTTCACGCAACTGGTGGGAAACGCCCCACATGGCACGGGATTACCTTACGATAGACCCAAAAAGAGATCATGTGCCATATCACATAATAATACAGCACAAGATCTCGCATTGGGAAAGATGTTTTAATCGGCCTTAATATAGATTAGAAGAAGAAAAGTAGTGAGCCAAACAATGCAGCTACAACAACAACCATTAGGATAACATACGCGGCATGACGGCCACTTGTCCCCCTATTGCGCAAATCAGTCATTATATAAACTCCTCCATCCATGCAATCAACACAAACTTACACATACCACTTATCAAAACGTATTATGGCGGCTTAAAGGTTACAAAGAACAGTAAAGAAACTATCAAAATTGTGTCAATATTATGGTGCGGCATATGAGCATAAAGAACTAGCACCTATTTAACAATCTCGAAGTGAAATTCCTCACCTGCAAATATTCGCATCCTCTTTCCCCAGGCACTGAGGCAAAGAGAATGGCTGGTAGACCTTCTTTTGTGTTGTCTACCAGCCGTTTGCCCAGGGGCTTAAAGTCTAAGCTTTTGCGTCTGTAATGGGTATATCAACCAGGTGCTCCGAGACAAACCAGAGCTGTAGCTCATGCATGGGGAGCACATCGGAAGACAGCACATCATTGGTAGTGGAATCGTGGGTGCGCTCGGAGAGTTCGATACCTTCCCGCAAGCCTTTAATAATTGTGGCATGCGCCTCAACGATACGTGATAGCATCGTTAGAACTCCCTCTGCATCCTTAGGTGGGCGTTCAATTCTTGTCATCTCAGCAACATCATTTGGCATAGCAATACTTACGCCACCTAGCTGTTGCACACGCTCGGCTAGCAGATCGATAGTCTCTTCGATTTGCTCCGCATGCTTATCTAAAAGTAGATGAAGCTGATAGAAAGTTGGTCCCACCATTTGCCAGTGGTGCTTCTTATAAAGGAAGTAGAGAGTTACCGAGTCAGCGACTAACTGATTCAAACATTCAACGTTTTTCTTGATCGCCTCCTCAGGAAGACCTATCGGCATCGAGTGCAGCTCGCCAAATTTCTGAATCACATGTGGACGCTGCTTAAATTTTGGCTGAGCCTCGATAGTCTGAATTGCCTGCTTAGATGTTTGCTGAGCCTTAGTAGTCATCTATCTGCAACTCCTTCCAGAAATGAGCTAGCATTGTCTATCAATGGGACATATACCCAGGTCTAGACACGCTTTTGCAGGAATGGAGGTTACAACTAGAAGAGATTTTAGCCTGGAGTAACATGCCAATTCCCATACCCACTACTATGATCGCAAGCATTATTGCGATAACTACAATAGGTACCTGAAAGCGACTGATCCTTATTGACAGTGCCTTCAAAGTAAAGGGGAAGCAGACCAGCATAGCCTGTAACGAGAAAATGGAACTTGCGCTTCGCGTTAATTGAACCCTTGAAGTCATTGTTGCCTACCAGACCGGGTCCAACTGTGAGATAACCGCTAAAATTCTCGCCTTTTTGGGCAATGTTTGAAAGTGACATTGTAGAATTTGTTGGCGGAGAGGTATAGGTATTAGAAATGGTCCCATTATAACTGTGAGCGAGCCGAGGGGGAGCCGGGGGCTGAGTTGGTGTAGGAGACGGAGTGGGAGTAGCAGTTGGTGTGGCAGTCGGGGACGGAGTGGGAATAGCAGTTGGAGCGATAGTTGGCGTCGTCTGCGCAAATACACCAGGCATCCAACGGCCAGTTGACCAGACAAGACCACCAAGAAGAGCCAGCGCACAGAGCAAAATAAGGCAAAGAGGCAGAAGCCCCATTCGCGAGCGGCGTACCTTACGTGGCATCTCCTGTACAACAATACTTGGCGGGGGCAGCGTGGTCTGAGTCGTAGGGCGCTCGCCATCCTCAGTTAAAGGGGTTGCATCATCGTCCATATCGACCCCAACCAACTCCGTTGGTATATCGGGAATATATGCTTTCAGTGCCTCCCAAAACGCCTCAGCAGACTCATAGCGCTCAAGAGCGTCAATCGCCATTGCTTTGTGCAAGATAGCGCTCACGGGCTCTGGTATATCCTCCACCAATTCATAAGCAGGACGTAAAGGGTCTGTTCCACCACTACTCGTTCTGGTCAAGCGAGTCAAGGCATCAACGGGAACCTCACCTGTCAGCAAGGTATAAAAGGTAGCGCCCAGGCCATAAATATCGCTGCGCAGATTTGTGCCGCGCATATAGTGTTCGGGTGAGCCATAGCCAGGAGAGCAATGGCGAATGGCAGAGGTCGTTGAGTCCTGTTCGTATGTCTTGGCAATCCCAAAATCTACAAGCACAGCCCCTTCGCCAGAGGTGGGGATAATCATATTCGAAGGCTTGATATCACGATGAATGATAGGAGGCTCCTGGTGATGCAGGTAGCGGATAGCATCCACAATGGGCTTCATCATTGTCATGACACGCGCAAGCGTAAAGCGTCCCTCTCGCTGGCGACGACGCAGGCGCTCTAAATTAGGACCATTGATGAAGTCCATGAGCATATACACATTCTGCGACTTTTCGTCCCCAAATACGCTGTACACGCGCGGCAAGGCAGGGTGATCGAGATGTTTCAGTAACTCGCTTTCAAAGGAAAAACGTTCGCGCTGTTGTGGATTGGATTCGATTTGTTCTTTGAGAGCATAAACATCCCCTTTGGATCGACGGTCACGCACACGGTAGACCGCGCCAAATCCCCCTGTTCCAAGGAGCTCTTCAATGATATATCGATCATGCACAACCTTCCCCTTAGGGAACTTTGTCTGCGCGTCCCTCATCAAACACCTCACGCTTAGTTTACAAATTAGGCTAATTAGCCCATTATATGCATAAAGCGCAAAGGTAGCAAGGTCCGTGGCACAATTACCAGACTATGTCGTTTTGGTTTGATCAACACCCTAAGCACAAAGAGAGCTGTTCGCATACAACTGTACACAAACAGCTCTCTTTGAGATTGCTTAAAAAACTCACTCTTTAGACAAGTTCTTCAACCAGTTCTCTCCGCTTCAGGCTATGCGCGCTGGGGAAGGTAATCAGGCGCGCACTTCGCTGGAAGGTCAAATAGGCCCAGGCCCATTGGAACATCACAACCGCACGATTACGGAAGCCAATCAAGAAGAAGATGTGAACCGCGAGCCAGAGCACCCAGCCAACAAAGCCCGATAGACGCAGCCAGCCGAAATCGGCTATACCAAATGAGCGCCCCACTGTGGCGAGATTGCCTTTGCTCTTATACTGAAATGACTTCTCAGGAGTTCGACCGGCGGCAAGCTGAGAGATACGCGCACCAACATAATCACCCTCTTGCATAGCAACCGGGGCAATTCCTGGCAATGGTTTGCCATTCTCCTGTAAAAACAGGGCCGTGTCACCAACGACAAAGACATTGCTATGACCAGGAAGAGAGAGGTCGCTCTGCACTTTCGCGCGACCCGCCCGATCAGTCTCAGCCCCAAGCCATTTGGCGGCAGGCGACGCCGCAACACCCGCTGTCCAGATTACATTCTGAACGGGAATATGCTCACCCGCAATGACAACTCCATCTCTATCGATCTTCTCAACAGCGGAGTTCGTTTTAACCTCTACCCCAAGATTCGTCAAAGCTTTGGCAACTTTATTAGCCAGCTTTTCGGGAAACACAGGCATAATGCGCGGCATTGCTTCCACAAGAATGACACGCGCCAGGCGGGGATCAATATTACGGAAATCGCGAGCCAGAGCCTTATGGGCCAATTCTGCTATCGCGCCCGCCATCTCGACGCCAGTTGGACCCGCGCCAACGAGCACAAATGTCATCAACTCACGCTGCCGAGCGGGATCGCTCTCCATTTCAGCAGCTTCAAAGGCCAGCAGGATCTGACGGCGGAGATAGGTGGCATCTGGAATTGATTTCAGCCCAGGAGCGAACTCTCCCCATTCATCGTGACCAAAATAACTATGTGTCGCGCCAGTAGCAACAATAAGGTAGTCATAAGATATGTCCTGATCGGCGGTGTGAACTACCTGTTTCTCGGTATCGACACCCGTTACTTCTGCCAGGAGGACGGTGGTATTCTTCTGCTTTTTAAGAATTGAACGGATAGGCGCGGAAATGTCAGCTGGTGAGAGGCCAGCCGTTGCCACCTGATACAACAAAGGCTGGAAGAGGTGATGATTATTCTTATCGATAACGATGACCTCAACTGGCGCATTGCGAAGCGCCCGCGCCGCTCTCAGGCCACCAAACCCGGCGCCAACGATGACGACACGTGGCAAACGTGTGATATTAGTTGTCATGTTGCTGGTGTCTCCTTGTTCTAAAGATATAGTCTCAACGCAGAGACACGCTGCTTACTCGCCATGGTATAATTCAGCATACTTTATTTTGACGTATTTATAAACCAATTACAAGCCCCTAGCAGCCAGCGCTAGAGGCTCCCTGGCACGTTTTCTGCCTGGCAGATAAAGGCACTGAACGGTTCTACAGATACCTCTCTACAAAACAGGCATAGTTCTCATCCAATAGACTATGGAATAGTGAAGACTTGTTAGAATTAGCGACTTCTTGGGAATTGCTAAGCCTCTGCTGAATATCCGGCAGCTTACTTGAATGAGAGTAGCAAATGAGCGGTGCGATATATGTATTGCGCCGCTCATACTGGTTAGCTATAGGATCAGAGCACAAGTATAGGTAGCTCCTGAAACCTGGACTAGCCAACCAACATGCCTTTGGCATCCTCGACACGCGCAACCAGGGCTTGCAAGAGGGATTGGATCTGCTGCCGAATCTCGGCATCCACCAGACGTCCCTCAGCATTTACCTTTGTAGCACCTTCACCCACATAAAGCACTGGCTGCTCTAGCAGAGCGGCGTGTTGGGCGCTCAATAGGGCACGCAGTTGAACATGCTCAGTACCACTCAAGCGACCAATTCCCATCACCGCGACTGGTTTGTGAGAGAATATATCGCTCGTCTCGGTCCACTGTAATGCGCTTTTTAGCGCATTCGAAAGCAGGCCTTTATACTCAGGTGTAGCAATCAACACAGCATCAGCACGCGCGATATGCTCGCAAAAAGCCAGCACGCTCTCAGGTTTGGCAAGAGCCTCCTCATAAGGAGGGAGATCGGCTAGGGACAGGATTTCAAGTTCGGCATGAGCGGGCAAAAGTTCCTGGGCCGCGCTAAGCGCTGCTTTGTTATAAGACTCCTCACGCAAGCTCCCGGTAAAGCCAATAATGCGAATTGTAGACGACAAAGTAAAAACTCCTCAATGAATGGCACAAAAACAAATCACTAAAATTTGAAAGTCAGCTTCTACATCAAAACACATCAAAAAAAGACCCAGGTAGGCACGCTCGCTGTTTACTTCCCGCCATGCCTCACATTACGAGGTCACGCATTACACAACGTATGTTGAGCATAGCCAGCAACGAAACAAATCACTGAGTAGGCAAAAAGTAATCTCGTACGCTGCTCGCATGGGTAATACTAGAAACTACACCTGGCACATATTAGCAACCATGTTATATTTCATATGGGCTAGCATATACCCGTGATGGATCAATCCTGCAATCGCGCCTGAACGCACCCGGCCGTGCCACAACGTCAGGCCTGATACTAGAAAGCAATCGGCAAGGAAAGCCAGAGAGATTAGCAATAGCACCTAAAGGTTTCCATTCCCACAAAACATAAACACATAAGATGATGATGATATTCCTGATGTACAACGTGTATACACCTGCATCATAGTTCAATATCCTCCATATGAAGGCAACGGTTCATTTTCTGATTACTGTTCAGACGAGAAGACGGCAATTAATAAGCATGTTTAAAGAGAGATTAGCAAAACCTGTAGATGGAGAAGGCTGTATATCTGTTATCCACTCACATCTACAGGTCATGCCTGTTACGGTCTGCCATGACAAAAGGGCTGGATCAAGCTATTTATCGTTCTTGTGCTTACGCGACTCATCCTGCACTTGCTTGGCATAGCCGGACTTCTTGGCAGCTTCACGAATTTCTTCGATAGCCTGTTCGCGAGACACAGTCGGAATATCCTCATCACTTGATATTTCCTTTTGATGGGACTTTTCCATGTTTGGCTGTTTTTGAGCGGCGTTCTGCTTCTTACCACGCTCATGCTCCGATTTGTGCACCATGAGATACCCCTTTCGCTTATGTAGCAACAAAAGCAAGGCAGCAACACTTCAAGTGCCGCAACCTTGTTTCCATTGTACGGAGAGAAACATAGCCCAGGCGCAGGCATCAGACAGATTTATGATAGAGAAGCTACAGCTTAGGCTTCAGAGACATGCAGAGGATTAGCGACACCTCTAAAGAAGATCTGCCCAACATAACGGACCAATTCATCAGGGGAAACAGTGTCATCGAGGATAAGACGCTTAAATGAGTAGGAAGCCAGGAGGCTCGTAAAGGTATGCAACATAATAGAGGTGGGAATTGCAGTATCAAACTCTCCAGAGGACTTCCCCTCATCTATCAAGCGCTCTAGAATAGTCGAAAATTGTTCAAACAGAGTATGATGGCGCTCGCGCAACAGGGGGCGCAACTCGACGGCGCCAAAGAGCGCATACAGGATACGACCACGCTGACCCTTCATACGTGTATAGGAGATTTGAAGAAGGCACTCCAGGCGCGAGCGAACAGACCCCGGTGCTATCGCGGCTTGATGCACAGATTGAAGAATATCCTGCATTTGTTGCTCAAGCAACGCCAGGACCAGATCCTCTTTGCGAGGGAAGTGCAGATAGAGCGTCCCTTTAGCAATACCAACGCGCGCCGCGACTTCTTCCATGTTCATTTCATGGTAGCCTTTCTCTAGCAAAACCTCTGCGGCAGTCTGGAGAATCAACTCTTCACGTTGCTGGCGCTGTCGTTCTTTGAGCGAAAGGGTTGTCTCGCGCATATGGCTCCCTCCCTAGGGTCTTATGCGAAAACCAACGCCACTCACGTGACTAGCGCGAACTCTGTACGAAAATCAAAGCGTGCTATGCCCCCACATGGGTCTGCGCTAGCCGCCATTAGTTTTCGTATCAGTCCGAGCGCGCTCAGGTTCTCGAATAATAGTCAATTGAAGTATCGACTATCGTGGGATACTCGGTCCTTTTGGCGTACGCAGGCAACTCATAAATGAATCGTTTTGCGTACTTTTAGCAAAAGAAAACTACCAGAATAGCCCATAAATGTCAAGCGGACGCGCATTTCCCATCATAATACCTTTGATACGAACTACATCCGTCACGCTTTCGAACACATCGATTTGGTAAAGAGATAGTTCCGCTGGTTGTCGCAACGGAACCATCTCACGATATTATTAAAGATTGATACCCTGAAGTCTACTCTCCTCAGGGAAGGGCAATTGCGGTCCCTCGGTAGGATCATCTGACCTCTGATGAGGTAAAGTTGCGTAGATATGATCCAGACGTTGCTCAATCTCCTGTGTATGCGAGTTGAGAACCTGAAGCTGCTCAGTAAGCTGATAGATATGATCCTGAAGCATCTTAATCTCCAGCCGCAACGGTTCGGTCACGTCCGTGACAACAGGAGGTTCGCTCGTCGCGGCAGGTAGCGTAGCCGTTGGGATCTCCGCTATTGCGGTTTGAGCATGAACCTGTGGTGTAACTTCTGGCGCGAGTGGATGAATATCCACGGACTCCGCGTCAGGCTGGTTCTGGTGCTCTACTGGCAACTGAGCGGTCACTGACTCCTGAGGAGAAGGGGCGCCTTGCTCTGGCTTCCCGCCACTACGAGCCAGCAGGAAAGCTCCCACAATCGCCAATACCGCAACTACAATCAACCCTCCAACAATGAACATGCCAACACCCCTCTTCCTTTCTAAGGCTCATAACAGATTAGTGCAAATGGATTTTGACGGTCGCACTCAGTCCGGGCAGCAGCTTATGACCTCCGTTGCCATCCAGGCTGACCACTACAGGAATACGCTGGCTGACCTTCGTAAAGTTTCCACTGGCATTATCTGATGAAGGCAAGAGAGAGAACTGGCTAGCGGTCGCGTCAACAACGCGCACAATATGGCCGTTAAACGTGTCGCCATTATAGGCATCTACAGTCACATCCACATCCTGACCATTCTTAATATCATTCAGTTTTCCCTCATCAACATAGGCGGTTACGTTCAGAGTAGACAAATCAACCACCTGAGCCACTGCCACTCCCGCGCTTACAAGCTGTCCTGGGACACCAGTTGCCTGAACAATGGTACCATCAATCGGACTCGTCAGATTCACATTGAGCTTCTGACCAGTAGTCTGCGAGACAGCGGCGACCGTACCGATAACCTGCCCGGTATGCACTGTATCACCCTGCTTCACAGTCAACTTTGTCAACTGACCAGACTGAGCACTACTTATATTGATAATTTGCCCACTCACCAGAGCGTCATCAGTTGAATAGAAATTGTAATTGTTATAGAACCAGTAGCCACCAGCCCCAGCGATAGCGACCAGAGCGACAAAGATGAGAATTGGAACAAGAATCAGACGACGCATGACGCGTTCCCTCCTTGGGTAATGAAAAAAATGTGTGTATAATTGCGATCATTTACGTTCTTATACGTTCTTAAACAGCCATGGCAGCTTCTTCGCGTGCTATCTCGGCCTCATCAGCCTCTTGAGAGCTGATAGGTTCCTCTTCAGCTGATTTCTTCTGTGGCTTCTTCGTGCCACTCACGAAACATGTCGCGATCACGGCGATAATAGCCAGGATCAGACTCACGCGGAAGGCATCTTGAATAGCGAGCATATACGACTGCTGCTGGAGTAAGCCACTTACGATCTTCTGGGCATACCCGTAACCAGCGGAAGCTGAATACCCTTGCGCAACCAGACCCATCTGAATCCGCGTGATTAGCTGACCAAGAGGGGAGGCGGCTGTTACACGCTCCGCCAGGTGCGCATAGTGCAAGGTATTCTCTGACTTCACCAAGGTCGAGATAATAGCGACCGTCAACGAACTGGTTACAAAGCGCAATGTAGTGTTCATTGCGCTAGCCTGGGAGAGGCGGCGAGTCTCAATATTCGCCAGCGCCGATACCATCAAAGGCTGTAATGCCAGGCCAATAGCGAAGCTACGTAAAATCAGAATCCATTGCAAATCGGGAATCGGGATCGTAGTGCTCAGCGTGGTGTAGAGCCACATGGCAATTGCCAGAATAATCAGGCCTGGGACGACCACAGCGCGTACGCCGATTTTATCAACCAGGCGACCACCAACCAGCACTGCGACCATAGAAGAGAAGGCCTGCGGTAAAAGAACCAGTCCAGCTTGATAGGCGCTTAATCCACGCAGGCTCTCCAAGTAGACTGGAATCAGGAAGAGGCCACCATAGAGCGCGAATATTACCAACGTACTGGCAATATTGCTGGTCGTATAGGAGCGATCAGCGAACACGCTCAAGTCGAGCAGAGGTTGTTTCCCTCTCCGGAGCATACTCAATTCGAAGATAATAAATACAATCATCGAAAGTGAGCCAATCAAGAGTGACCCCATGACCGGAGCAGAAGACCATCCATCAGTGCTGGCATCAGAGAAACCGTAAAGCAGCAATGCCAAACCTACCGCCGAGAACACAAAACCCACAACATCAAACTTATTCGATTTATCAATAGTGCCTTCACGCAGGAAGAAGAAAGCCATCAACAGGCCAATAATCCCAATAGGCACATTAATATAGAAGATCAACTCCCAGCCCATGTAGGTAACGATATAGCCACCAACCGTTGGTCCCAGAGCTGGAGCTAACAGAATTGGGATACCCAGCGCGCCCATCACCGTTCCGCGCTCATGGGGCGGGAACTCACGGTACAACAGCGTAATCGCTAATGGGTTGAGAAAAGCACCCGCGATACCTTGAAGGACCCGAAAGATAATCAGGGTAGGAAGGCTCCAGGCCAGACCACAGAGTGCTGAACCCAGAGTGAAACCCGCTAAAGCGAGTATGTAGAAGCGTTTAATACCGATGCGGTCCGAGAGAAAGGCCGTAAGTGGAGTGGCAACACCCTGAGCCAGAGTGTAGGCGGTAAGTACCCATTGCACGCTATTGAGATCGGAGCCAAAGGCGGCTTCCAGGCGTGGGACGGCAATATTCACAATTGTGCCATCCAGAACAGACATAAAGGTACCAAAGATCACCACACATGCCACAAGCCACTTATACGAGAGCCCTCCCTGTCGTTGCGCAGCGGAGGTGGAAATTTGCATCCAATGACCCCCAAAGATTGACTTTTTTCGATAGACAACTTCTCTGTTGTCGTTTGAGAATAGTAGAGCAGAATATATCGTTGCCTGTGATCAACACTAAGCGACATTAAACTGGTCATCATATTATCTGCAATACATGATGCCAATGAGAGAAGTGTTACGACTGTCCTTCGCGGTTCTCTTTCGCAATCCCCTGGAAGTAAATGTGCCTGAGATGCTCAGAGAGGTCTTCGGCGGTAAGCTGAGGATCTTCGCGCAGCAGACGACTATACACCACAGGCGAGAGCAGGCTAAAGAATGCCTGAACCATAACAGAGGTAGGCAATGCGGTAGCAAACTCACCGGAGCGCTTACCATCTTCCAACAGCGCGGCCACACCTTCCTTGATACGAGCCACTGGAAGCGAAAACCGTTCACGCAGAATGCAAGCGATCTCCGCATTATCAAGCGCATACACGATATGTATAGACTTATCGGAGAAGCATAATTGCATGAATTCGAGCACAGAAACGAGACGCTCCTTCGCAGTTCCGGGTCTGGTCTGGGCTTTCTCAATAATATCCTGGAACATGCTCAGGCTATGGGCGAAGAGTTCAGCCACCAGATCTTCCTTACGCTGAAAATGCAGGTATAGCGTTCCCTTAGCAATGCCAACACGCGAGGCTATCTCATCCATAGACATCTGATGATATCCCTGTTCAAAGAGCATATCTCGCGTCACCTGAAGTATCAAATCCTGGCGCTCTCTGCGTTGCCTCTCTTTCAGAGAGAGTGGTTGATTCATAATCTATATGACGGTCTCCATCAATGTTAGACTCACAAAACCAAAGAATGACTCTTGATTTCTCAGTTTGACTTAACATTTAAATCTTTGACTTTGTAGTCATAAATTTAACAGAACGTCATAAATTTGTCAAGGGTCACTGGGAGCGGATTGAAGTAGGCTATATAGAAAGTTTCACAAGCCTGGGTGGGCTCATCAAGTAAGGGAAGGTAGAGATCTGAATTTTTATAGGTCGCGGGAGAATTTGCTACACATGAAGAGAGGTAGCGAGAAGAATGAATCTTCTGCGCTACCTCTCTTCTAAATTTGCAGGCTTCTCGAAGTGTTCCTGAAATTAAGGCTGACAGGCCCACTCGCGCCAGCTATAACCATCGCGTGAAAAGATTTCGTAAGCGGCTTGGATATTTGCCTGAGCGTCATATGGTGACTTACTCGCCTGAGACGTGGTGTTCCAGGTGCTAGGATAGAGAATCTGGAAGACACCGGCGGCATGGCTACCGCCAATCGAAATCGAGTTCGTCGCGTTAGGATTCATCGTCGACTCGCACATGGCGACGCGTTTCGCAGCTGGAGCGTAAGTGCCAAATACATCATCAATCATGCCCTCAACGCTCTTGCTCTGAGTAGGCGTGGAGGTAGTAGTAGGCGTAGTTGTCGGTTTGGAAGGAGCGCCACTCACAGCTTTCCCAGAAAGACAGATCTCCTGGCCGGCAAAAATAAGATCTGGGTTCGCCAGGCCATTCAACTTCGCCAGGTCTTTCCAATTAAGACCTTTTTTCTGAGCGATCCCACTTAGCGTATCGCCCCTCACCACGTTGTACGCGGTCCCCGTGCAGCTAGACTTGGCATGCGCTCCAAGTGTATTCATTCCTATCAAACCACTCACGCACAGAACTGTAAACAGGATCGCCAGACGTATAGCGCCCCAGCGGCTCATCTTGTTCAGACGTAGAGTGTTTAGGATATGCTTATAACCCTTCAACTGTAACCTCACTGTTCTTTCCATTTGCACTGGTCGATATAAGTTATACAACTGCTATTTCGAACATCAGCATGTATACTCATGTCACAGGCCAGGGGCAGCATCGAACGCCCCTGCGACAAATACTAGCAATTCCCAGGGGTGAGCCTTATCCCGACTTTTGTTTCAATGAGGAGTATCCCAATCCATTGTCAGCTAGCGCAACCCCAACATTGAAAATAACCAATGCAATATACCGTTGTTTACAAGCGCGTATGCCTTCCATTGCTTCTAGCGCGCATGGACCTCAAACAGGCACCAAATCTGGTAGTCGGTGTCTATGAGATTAAAGATATAATATATTGAAGTTCCCAGATACGCAATGATACACAGGGATACATAGGCCAAAGTACCTATTCGCCAGCCTCTCCACCTGACAATAAATAGGACTAAACGCTCTCCAGAGGCTATTTCAGCGTTTATGGATTCTCTTGCTCGAAGGTACTACACAGGTAAGTAGGGGAGAAGTCATTAAAAAGAAGAGGTTATATAAATAAAATCAGCAATTCAACTGATAAGCTTGCTAATATCAACTTTTTATGTTATGTTGGCTTTCGCCAAGTAAGAGACATAAGACACTATGTCGCCTGCTTTGCCTTACACATCTTGTCATCGTAGGTTACGTGAACCCATATATCGCGTGCGATACAGATCTGCGAAATTGTTTTCTTGTACATACCCCATCTTCTTTGCCACCACCTGTAATCACGATGGTAGCGCAATATAACGCATGTTAAGGAAGGATCGTATGGCAACAAGAGCGCGCGTAGAGGAAGTCCACATCATTTGGATGACGGGTGGTCTGAGTTGCGATGGTGATACGGTCTCCATCACAGCCGCCAGTCAGCCAAGCATCGAAGACGTGGTCATGGGTGCCATCCCTGGGCTTCCCCAGGTACATTTACACAATCCAGTGCTCGCCTATGAGGTGGGTGAAGACTTTATGACGTGGTGGTATAAGGCTGAGCGGGGAGAAATCGATCCCTTTGTCCTCGTCATGGAGGGCTCGATACCCAATGAGAACATCAAAGCCGAAGGATACTGGGCTGCGCAGGGCAACGATCCCGTCACGAATCAGCCCATTCCCACCACACAATGGATTGATCGCCTGGCACCCAAAGCCTGGGCTGTTGTAGCGGCTGGCACTTGCGCCACCTATGGCGGCATCCATGCCATGCAAGGCAATCCAACCGGGGCGATGGGGTTAGCGGATTACCTGGGTCCCGATTGGCGCTCCATAGCGGGTGTACCTATTGTTAATGTTCCTGGTTGCCCAGTCCAGCCAGACAACTTCATGGAAACCCTGCTCTATCTGCTCTACCAGGCAGCTGGCATGGCTCCTATGATTCCCCTCGACGAAGCGTTACGCCCCACCTGGCTTTTTGGCAAAACTGTACATGAAGGCTGCGACCGTGGCAGTTACTATGAAGAGGGTGACTTCGCCATGGAATATGGTTCCCCGAAATGCCTTGTCAAGCTAGGTTGCTGGGGACCTGTCGTGCAATGCAATGTTCCTAAACGTGGCTGGATGGCGGGACTAGGTGGCTGCCCCAATGTTGGCGGAATCTGCATTGGCTGTACCATGCCTGGCTTCCCCGACAAGTTCCAGCCCTTTATGGACGAGCCACCAGGTGCCAAAGCCTCGACCAACCTGATTAGCCTCTATGGTCCCGCAATGCGCAGGTTACGCAATCTCACGAACACGACACTCAATAAGGAACCATCCTGGCGACATAAGGGTCGAGAACTAGCAACCAGCTATCATCCAAGATGGTAAACACCCCTCTATGAGATGCCAGATAGGCTGGCACCTCTCGACAGAAAGAGAGAGCTCTATGGCGACTCAGATTAAGCGGGGAGCGGCTCCAGCACCGCCAACGCAACTTGTCGAGATGTCGTGGGACCCGATTACCCGCATCGTCGGCAGTCTGGGCATTTATACCAAAATCGATTTCCAAAAGCGCAAGGTTGTCGAGTGTTACAGTACATCGTCGATCTTTCGCGGCTACAGTCTCTTCATGCAGGGGAAAGACCCACGCGACGCCCACTTCATCACCAGCCGCATCTGTGGCATCTGTGGCGATAACCACGCCACCTGCTCAGTCTATACACAAAATATGGCTTATGGTATCAAGCCACCAGCGTTAGGCGAGTGGGTTATCAATCTGGGCGAGGCGGCGGAATACATGTTTGACCACAATCTCTATCAGGAGAATCTGGTTGGCGTGGACTTCTGCGAAAAGATGGTTCGCGAGACCAATCCTGGGGTGCTGGAACGAGCGGAGAAGACAGAAGCCCCGCACGCAGACGCTCACGGATATCGCACCATCGCGGATATTATGCGCGCGCTCAATCCCTTTACGGGCGAATTTTATCGCGAGGCGCTCCAGATGAGTCGTCTGACGCGTGAGAAGTTCTGCCTGATGGAGGGGCGTCACGTTCACCCTTCGACGCTCTACCCAGGTGGTGTAGGAACAGTCGCGACCGTTCAACTCTTCACAGACTACCTTGTACGCCTGATGAAATATGTAGAGTTCATGAAGAAGGTAGTACCGCTGCACGACGACCTGTTCGACTTCTTCTATGAGGCACTTCCCGGCTATGAGCAAGTAGGGTATCGCCAAACATTGCTGGGCTGTTGGGGATCATTCCAGGACCCCGAAGTATGCGACTATGACTACCACACGATGAATAAGTGGGGCAAGGCTATGTTTGTCACGCCTGGCGTAGTCGTTGACAATGAATTGGTTACCACAAATCTCGTCGATATCAATCTGGGCATTCGTATTCTGCTCGGCAGTTCATACTACGATGACTGGGAGAACGAGCGCACCTTCGTCGACCGCGATCCACTGGGCAACCCCATTGACAAGCGCCATCCCTGGAATCAGACGACCATCCCCAGACCACAGAAGCGTGACTTCCAGGGTAAATATAGCTGGGTGATGTCGCCACGCTGGTATGATCAGCGCAGCGGCAAGTATCTGGCACTCGATACCGGGGGTGGTCCCATAGCACGCCTCTGGACGACTGCGCTGGCAGGCATCGTTAACCTGGATGGCTACATTGAGGCAACGGGGCAGAGTGTAAAGATTCGCCTCCCCAAGACAGCTATGAAGCCCGAAGTTGAGTTTGAGTGGAAGATCCCACCGTGGAGCAATGCCATTGAGCGCGACCGGGCACGCACCTACTTCCAGGCTTACTCAGCCGCCGTAGCACTCTATTGCATCAACAAAGCTCTTGATGAGATTCGCGCGGGCCACACCAAGACCTGGAGCGACTTTTCAGTACCCAAGGAAGCTATTGGTTGTGGCTTCCACGAAGCGGTACGCGGCGTACTCTCACACCATATGGTGATTGAGAATGGCAAGATAGCTAACTATCACCCCTATCCGCCAACCCCCTGGAATGCTAGTGTACGCGACATCTATGGCACCCCTGGACCCTATGAGGATGCTGTACAAAATACGCCCATTTTTGAGGAAAATGGACCGGACAACTTTAAGGGCATCGATATCATGCGTGCGGTAAGGAGCTTTGATCCCTGTCTTCCCTGTGGTGTCCATATGTACCTGGGGCCGGGAAAAGAATTACAAGTGGTCCACTCTCCTACATTTGGACCAAAAATGTAGTGCGAACGCCCAAAAAAACGAAGTCAGAGGAATAGCCTATGCCAGAAAAGAAACACCATATCGAACCAATACACCAGAGCGGCACGGAGAAAGGAGAAGAGGTTGTCGGAGGCGCAGGGAAAGAGGCTGGGCGTCACGATACTGATATAAGGGGAGCGGGACGACGCGCTGGCAAGTCCACAGCGCGAAGTGCCAGCGGCGTTGTCAATTCGACGAAGGTGGTTGATCCTGAGAGCCCATACCTGCCGCCATCTTGACCAGAAGAGTATCGATAAGACGAGAGGGGAAGTATCCATGCAGCAATATCAGCAGGAGCACCAGCAACGCGCGGCGCGGATCGAGGAATTGCTTCAAGAGGTATCCATGTTCAAGGATGCCCAGGCTCGTTCGACCACTGAAGAGCTTGTTCAACTGCTCCTTGATCTGTATGGGGAAGGACTAGCGCGTATGTTGAAGCTGACACAGCGCGCGTCCACAACGGGAGAAGCGTTGGTTGAACGCTTCACACAAGACGAGTTGTTGGCATCCCTCCTGTTACTGCATGGACTTCACCCTCTCGACATAGAAACACGTGTACACCAAGCTTTGGAAAGGGTACGCTCCACTCCAACAGCACGGAACGGGACAGTCGAACTACTGGAGATGGAAGAAGGTCGGATACGCGTGCGCCTCAATGGGACTCATGGTTGTCATAGCTGCCACGCATCCAGCACCTCCTTTAGCACACTGGTCGAGCAGGCACTACGCGAGGCAGCACCCGAATTAGAAGAGATACTGATCGAACAAGATAGCCAGGAGTCACGCACCAGGATACCAGTGACATTCGTACCAACGCGACGGCAAAGAGATAAAACAAGGTAGGTCAGCATGACGACAATCTATCCAGGCGACAGTTCCGAGAGCCGACCTCACATCTCACTAAAAGCATTGCGTCGCTTTACCCTAAAACAAACGGATGAGCCTCCAATAACGCGAGAGCATTGTGAGCTATGCGGCGAACCACTTCCCTCAGAACATCACCACCTGCTAGCACTCTCTAGCCGCGCCTGCCTATGTGCCTGCAATGCCTGTGCTCTCCTCTTCAAGAGTGAACGACAGCAAGCACGCTATAAGACCGTCCCGCGCCGCTTCCTGACATTCGTACAATTTCATCTTGAGGATGAAGCCTGGGAAGCACTAGCCCTACCAGTCAATATGGTTTACATCTTCCGCACAGGAAAGGGGGCGCGGGCCTTCTATCCCAGCCCTGCGGGGGCGATGGAATCACTACTGGACCTGGATGACTGGGAGAACATTACGCAAGCTAATCCACATCTGCAAGACATGGAAGAGGAGGTAGAAGCCCTACTCATCAATCGCGTACGCGGACACAATGAGTGTTACCTGGTTCCAATTGATACTTGCTATCAGCTCGTCGGTCTGATACGCCTGTGCTGGCGCGGCTTGAGCGGAGGACAGGAAGCCTGGGAGGCCATAGATAGCTTCTTCCGTGATCTGCGCGAACGCGCGACAGTGATTGACGAAGGAGAGCAGCCATGCCAGATCTAAACTTCGCCATCGTGGGGGCGGAGGCTCCAACATATGCCGCAACGCCTACGCTGCTCTTCAAATTAGACATAAGTAATACCGATGATAATGAGATCATTCACTCCATCTCGTTGCGTTGCCAGATTCAAATCGCGGTCACCAAACGCCACTATAGCGCGCGGGCGCAAGCACGGCTCCTGGACGTCTTTGGAGAGCCGACACGCTGGGGAGAAACTCTACGCAATCAACTCTGGACACACACGAACGTCGTTGTGCCGCAATTCAGCGGCAACACACTGGTAGACCTGCCAGTCCCTTGTACTTATGATTTTAATGTTGTGAGCGCCAAGTACTTTGACGCACTTGAAGACGGCGAGATTCCCTTGATTTTCCTCTTTAGCGGTACCATCTTCTACGCGGGGGAGCAAGGGCAGTTACAGATCGAACAAGTTCCCTGGTCGAAGGAGGCCACATTTCAGCTCCCTGTGAGCCTGTGGCAGGAGATGATCGCGCACTATTATCCAAACACGGCCTGGATACGAATGCACAAAGATATCTTCGACCAGTTGAATGCCTACAAGATCTCTCATAAACTGCTGACCTGGGATGAGACACTGCTTCAACTCTTATACAGTGCAAGCAAGGAGATCAAACCATGAAGCTAGAGCAAGTCAGAGCTATTGCTGAAGCGGTGATGTACGAGGGCTATATCCTTTATCCCTACAGACACAACGCGCTCAAAAACCGTATTCGCTGGACCATCGGCGTTGTCTATCCTCGCGCCTACAGCGAGGCTCAGGGCGGCATTGATCCCTGGCAGATGCATACGGAATGCTTGATAGAAGGCTCACCTATGACCCACCTCTCGGTGACCAGCCGCTTCTTGCACTTGCTCGATTGCTTAAACTCAAACGAAAGTGATACCTGGCAGGAAGGCATGGAGCGAGAAGTACAAGCACCCACTCTTACGCTCCATGCCCTATCAGAGAGTCCGCGAAGCGTGCGAATCAACTTTGCGGGTACCCATCTGCCAGCGGATACATCCGGTATCGTGCGCACTATGCAAGCGTTACAGGGAGAACTGGCGATAGGATGTTCGCAACTTGGGGCAAACCTGTTCAAGCTCACTATAGATATCGCGAATACAACTCCAAATACAGCGGAGATCGACAGTCGGCATGAGGCAATATTACGCCATGCCTTTATCTCGATCCACACGATTATGCATATCAAAGATGGCTCATTCGTCTCGCTCCTAGAATATCCAGAGGCACTTCGGGAGCAGGTAGAGAACTGCCGAAACATACGCACATGGCCAGTTTTAGTAGGGAAGCAAGGGGAAAGAGACTGTATGCTCTCGGCACCCATCATTCTCTATGATTACCCACAGATAGCTCCAGAGAGTCCTGGCGCCTTCTTTGATGGCACGGAAATTGATGAGTTACTTACGCTACGTATCCTGACATTAAGTGATGAAGAGAAAGAAGCTATGCGCCAGGGTGGTGAGTCGACGCGTAAGTTGCTTGAGCGAGTTGAAGCAATGTCTCCTGAACAGTTGATGAGACTACATGGCACGCTCCGCGACTGGCAAGCCAGCGATGAAGCGCGGAATGACTCAACGGGACAGAACGGATCAATCTTCCCAGGCGAGGATTATCCACCACCGCAGGGCATACGCATCGCCAACCATAATGTCAGAAAGGGTGATCGTGTACGCCTGCACCCCAGGCTGCGCGCAGACGCCTTCGATATGTTACTCGAAGGCAAAATAGGGCGAGTCGAGTGTATTCAACAAGACTTCGAGAACCGTCTCTATCTCGTTGTAACGTTAGATGACGATCCAGGGCGTGAGCAGTGGGATGAACGCGTCTTGCCTGGGCATCGCTTCTTCTTCGCACCAGAAGAGATTGAGCCATTGGGAAGGGTATCGCTATGAGCCAACAAGTAACCCAAGAGCAGCAAATCAGCATTCTAATCGCTGGTATCGGAAACATTTTCCTGGGTGATGATGGCTTTGGCGTCGAAGTAGCACAGCGTCTCCTCAGGCGCGTCGACTCAGCCTATCCAGATAGCGTCCGCGTGGTCGATTTTGGCATCAGGGGCATCGAATTGGCCTACACACTGCTGGATGACTATGACTTAATCATCCTTGTTGATACGCTGCCATGCCTGGGATCGCCAGGAACATTACATCTGCTGGAGATAGGAGCTACCCAAAAGGAGCAGACCCAAAACCTTGAAGAAGCACAATATGTCTACCTGGATGGGCATAGTATGGACCCGGTCAAAGTACTTTCCTTTGCGCACACGCTAGGAGCCAGACCCAAACGCACACTACTAGTTGGCTGTGAGGCCGCGACTTCACTAAATGAGGAAAGCGAACTGGACTTTCAGCCTGGACTTAGCCATGAAGTTGCGCAGGCAATCGATGGAGCTATACAGATGATCGACTGCCTTGTACAAGAAATTTCCTGCTAGCTTGTTCTACTTGAAGAAAGGTTGAGCATTATGTTACGACTTGTACTTCTACTCTGCGTCGGGCTGGCGCTTCTGCTGTTCAAAAGAAATTATTCTGACTACCAGCGCTATATGCGCATGCGGCATATGTAGCTATGCATGAAATGGCTATTGCCCAAAGCCTGGCGGAGGCAGTAGAGACCCAGGCACATATCCATCACGCAACCCATGTGCGCGGCATACATCTCCAGATAGGAGAGGCCCAGAGCGTGATTAACGACTCTCTCACGTTCTGCTTTGAAATGCTTGCCAGTGCGTATCCGTTGCTAGAGGGAGCATGCCTGGAGATCGAAACGATACCATATCGTGCGCACTGCCAGCATTGTGCAAAGGAATTCACTATCGAGAACGCGATTCGCCAATGCCCTACATGTCAGGGCTGGGATACAGAGGTCATCTCCGGCACCGAGATGGACATCATAAGCATCGAGATTGAGACCGATACTCCAACGGAGGAAGAGCGACCATGCCCAGAGTAACCATAGCCGCGACCCAGAAAATCCTGGCTGCCAACGACGATATCGCCCAGGAACTCCATCAACGATTACGAGCACGTGACATTCGCGCGATCAATCTGATGAGCGGGCCAGGAGCGGGGAAGACCTCTCTGCTAGAGCGCAGCATCGAGCGGCTTCAGCAGCATTTAGGTATTGGGGTAATTGAGGGGATATCGAGACGAGCGCGGACGCGGAACGCATTGAGGCTGTAGGTGGAGCAACAGTACAAATCAATACGCGAGGCGCGTGCCACCTGGAAGCCCACATGGTACGCGACGCGCTGGCTGAACTGGATCTGGAATCCGTCAACCTGCTCTTCATTGAGAACATCGGCAATCTGGTGTGTCCGGCCTCATGGGACCTGGGAGAAGATACGCGAGTAGTCGTGATCGGCACCAGTGAAGGCGATGATAAACCAGCTAAGTATCCGCAAATGTTTACACTCGCCCGGGCAGTGGTCATTAACAAGCTTGATCTTCTCCCACACGTCAACTTTGATCTGGCAAAAGTGAAGCGACAGGTCCTCGCCATCAATCCTGATATGCGCATCTTCGAGATCAGTTGCCGCACTGGTGAAGGGCTGGATGAGTGGTGCGAGTGGCTTCTCACAGAAGTGACGCATACGCTAGAACCCGCACAGGCTCATGGATATAAGAAAATCGCATATGGATAGAGAGCAATCGCAAAGGAGCGATTATGGCAACGGTCAGCAGCGCAACAATTCAACGCCAGCGCCTCCATATTCGAGGCATTGTTCAGGGTGTAGGGTTCCGCCCTTTGTCTATAACCGGGCCTTACGCTACAAACTGGCTGGCTTTGTGCTCAACAACAGCCAGGGTGTAACCATCGAAGTTGAAGGCACAGCGGAACAGCTCGCGAGCTTTCAGCAGGCGCTGCGTCAGGATGCACCACCACTGGCGCGCGTTGAGCACATAGGAGTTGAGTCGCTTCCGCCATGCCATGAACAAGGATTCCAGATCGCGCATAGCCAGTCCGGAAAGGAGCGCCAGGCTCTCATCTCACCTGATAGCGCCATCTGCGATGATTGCCTGCGCGAACTCTTCGACGTACATGACCGACGCCACAATTATCCCTTTATCAATTGCACCAACTGCGGCCCGCGCTTCACTATCATTCAAGACGTGCCCTATGACCGCGAAAAGACAACAATGCGCGTCTTCACAATGTGTCCTACATGTCAGGTCGAGTATGAGAACCCAACCAATCGGCGCTTCCACGCCCAGCCCAACGCCTGCCCCGCCTGTGGACCACATGTCGAGTTAACGGCCTATAGCACACGGGTAGACTCGACAGACCCAATTATCACAGCTGCAACGCTACTATCCAAAGGGGCCATTCTCGCTATCAAGGGTCTGGGCGGCTATCATCTGGCCTGTGACGCCTGTAATCCAGATGCGGTTCAGCGCCTACGCCAACACAAACGCCGCGAGGCCAAGCCCTTTGCCTTGATGGTTCCAGACCTGGAAACGGTACGCGAACTCTGCTTCGTGAATGACGCTGAGGCAGTGCTCCTCCAATCACATCAGCGACCAATTGTTCTGCTAAACCAAAAGCCAGATACTGTGGTCGCGCCGGGCGTCGCGCCTGCCTGTGACACGCTCGGCATCATGCTTCCCTACACCCCACTCCATCACCTGCTTCTACGCCAATACGCCAACGAGCGGCAGCCAGCCGTGCTTGTCATGACCAGTGGCAATCTGAGCGATGAGCCGATAGCCTATCGTGATGATGACGCATATACGCGTCTCGCGCCAATCGCTGATGGAGCACTCACGCATAACCGTGAGATACATATACGCACTGACGACTCGGTGCTGCGCCTGGTGGGTGGCACGCCACAATTTCTACGACGCGCGCGCGGCTATGTTCCAGAACCACTTCAGTTAGGATTTGAGTTCCCCGTGCCTCTTCTAGCCTGTGGTGGGCACCTCAAGAATACTTTCTGCCTGGGGAAAGAGCGGCAAGCCTTTCTTAGCCACCATATAGGCGATCTGGAGAATTTGGAGACGCTAACCTCATTCCGCGAGGGCATTCCACACTTTGAGCACCTTTTCGACATTGATCCCCAGGCAATCGCCTATGACATACATCCAGACTATCTCGCGACCCGCTACGCGCTCGACTCGGACATCGAATGTAAGATAGGTGTACAACATCACCATGCCCATATAGCCAGTGTGATAGCAGAGCACAACCTGGAGGGCTCAGTCATCGGGATCGCCGCCGATGGCACCGGCTATGGCACGGATGGCGCGGTCTGGGGCTGCGAGATAATGGAAGCCACGCTCGCCAACTTCACGCGCCACGCCCACCTTGCCTATTTACCGTTACCCGGAGGCGAACGGGCCATACGCCAGCCCTGGCGCATGGCAGCAGTTTACCTGAATCAGGCCTTTGGCTCAGGCTTTACATGTCTCTCACTTCCTATGCTCCAAACCCTGGACATGCAGAAGTGGCACATACTCGCTCAAATGATCGAGCGGGGCATCAATAGCCCCCCCACATCCAGCTTAGGGCGTCTCTTTGATGCAGTGGCAGCGCTCCTAAACATCCGCCAGGAAGTACTATACGAAGGTCAAGCCGCGATTGAGCTTGAAGCCCTGGCTCATAAAGCCACGACTGAAGCGACGTGTAAACCATACCCATTCGCCATAAGCAAAGGAACGCCAGCGCTACTCGATGTTAAACCAACCATACGGGCATTGGTTCATGACCTGGGCTCAGGCGCGCCATGTGAGCAGATCGCCGCACGTTTTCATGCCACCATCGCTGAGCTCATGGCTACCGCATGTGCAATGGTGAGGGAACGCACAGGATTAGAACGCGTCGCGCTGAGTGGCGGAGTCTTTCAGAATCGCCTGCTGCTTGAACTGATGCTTGTACGACTAGAAAAGCAGGGCTTCCAGGTATATACCAATCGGCAGGTCCCGCCCAACGATGGCGGGCTGAGCCTGGGGCAGATCGCTATCGCTGCCGCCATATTACGGGGAGAGTCCATGCCTTAACGCGAACTATTTTGCATCAAAATCATGAGTTCCGATTTAAACAGAAGGAGTTTCATATGTGCCTTGGTATTCCTGGTCAGATTGTCGATATTGTCGATGATAGCAACTCCATCGCTAAGGTCGATGTCTCGGGGGTCAAGCGTAACGTCAATGTCGCCCTGGTCCGACCCGAAGGCATAGGTCCTGGCGATTGGGTCTTGATTCACGTGGGTTTCGCCATGAGCAAGATTGACGAGAACGAAGCCCGAGAGACAATGACCGCTCTACACCAGATGGGTGACGTCTATACAGATGAACTCAAGATGCTGCGCAGTAGCCAAATTGAGTGACGAGCCAATGGGAGGGAAGCATGTCGCGGGCAACACACCTTGATCTGAAAGCTGTCGTTGAGGCCCGTTTCAGGCAGAGCACGACGGTTCCAGAAATCTTCTTCAACGCCCAAGCAACAAACATTGCCGAGGCATGCTGGGCCATGGCGCGCCGTTTTCATCAGGGAGGGCGCTTGATCGCCTTCGGCAACGGAGCCTGGGCCACCGATGCCCACCATGTCGCGGTTGAATTTGTGCATCCTGTCATTGTGGGCAAGCGCGCGCTCCCGGCCCTGGCTTTGACCAACGACAGCGCGACCCTGAGCGGCCTGATGGCTGGAGGGCGAGCGGATATGCCTTATATACGCCAGCTACACGCCCTGGCACGGGCACAGGATATCGCGCTTGGCTATACGCTCGATGGACGCGACGAGAATGTGCAGGCAGCGCTCACATTTGCGCGAAAATTAGAGCTGCTCACCATTGGGCTAGCTGGTCGCGATGGTGGAACTCTGCCACAGAGTGGACTTGATTTCTGTTTCGTCGTCCCAACGCAAGATCCCCTGGTCATTCAAGAAACACATGAGACGCTCTACCATGTCCTCTGGGAACTGGTACACATCTTCTTTGAGCATGAGGGCCTGCTGACATGACCGAAAGCACAAATAGCTATAACGATAACAGCCTGGAAGCGAGGCTGCATGAATATCAAAAGTGCCATATCCGGGCAGGTGAGCATTGTGTAACCTGCGGAGACGAAGCATTGCCAGCACATGTACTGTGGGTGGATCAAGAGGCTGGATTAGCCCTGGTTCAGGTTGAAGATGAACAGGAAGAGGTCGATATTACCTTGCTCGATGCCCTGACGCCCGGTGACATAATCCTGGTACATGGAGGTGTCGGCATGACCCGCTACGAGGAGGTGCGCGATGAGTGAAACACAGGGCTCAGAGTATGACCGGCTTTTCTATCCCTTCCTCTTCGAGGGCGGTAAGGCCAACGTAGAAGAAGTGCTGGCACAGGTGCGCCAATCAACCATAGAGAAGTGCCACGAAGTAGTCGCGCTCAGGCGCGCGACACTAGAACAATATGAAGAGCGCATCATCGAGGCGGGAGAGGCTATGGCTCACGCCTTCGCCAATGGAGCTATGCTCCTGGCTTTTGGCAATGGTGGAAGTTCGACCGACGCCCAGGACCTTGTCACCGAACTCCTGGACCCGCCCTATCCCGATGGGCGACCACTCCCAGCCATCTCGCTAACCAACGACGTCGCGGTCGTCACGGCAGTCGGCAATGATGTAGGCTTTGAAAACATCTTCCTCCGCCAGATCATTGCCTTTGGACGACCAGGTGATATCGCTTTTGGCATCTCGACTAGTGGAAATTCGGCCAATGTCCTGCTCGCGTTAGAGCAGGCCAAGAAGCAGCAAATGCTCACCATCGGGCTGACAGGCTATGTAGGAGGCAAGATGATGCAGTCACAGGTAATCGACTACTGCATCAACTCTCCAAGCGATCACATTCCACGCATTCAGGAGGCGCAGGCCACTGTCTATCATGCCCTTCTGGATATCATTCATACGCTACTCAAAGAGCAGCCACGGAAGGAGCAAGCGCATGAGTATGAAATACATTGATGAATACCGCGATGCGGAACTGGCGAAGCGCATCTCTGCCGAGGTAGCTCGTCTGAGTGAGGGACGACAACTCAAGCTCATGGAGGTATGCGGTGGGCATACCCATACCATCTATAAGCATGGCATTGAGGACGTGTTACCACTCAATATCGACCTTGTGCATGGGCCGGGCTGTCCCGTCTGTGTGCTGCCTATGGGCCGTATTGATGACGCGCTGGCTATCGCGCGCATGGAGAACGTCATCTTCACAACCTTTGGCGATATGATGCGTGTCCCCGGCTCACGCGGGAGCCTGCTAGACGCCAAGGCCGAGGGAGCCGATGTACGCTTTGTCTATTCCCCACTGGACGCCTATAAACTAGCGCGCCAGTATCCCGAGAAAGAGGTTGTCTTCTTCGCTATAGGCTTCGAGACGACCGCTCCATCGACGGCGGTCACACTGCTACGCGCCAAAACCGAAGGCATTAAAAACTTTTCCGTCTTCTGTAACCATGTGACCATTATTCCGGCTATCAAGGCCATTCTTGACTCGCCCGATCTGCGCCTAGACGGCTTTGTAGGTCCTGGGCATGTCAGTATGGTTATCGGAATGCGCCCCTACACGTTTATCGCGCAACAGCATCATAAACCAGTCGTTATCGCTGGCTTTGAGCCGCTTGATATTATCCAATCCGTGTATATGATCGCCAAACAGATCTATGAGGGGCGCTCTGAAATCGAGAATCAATATACGCGCGTGGTGCGACCAGAAGGGAACGTGAAGGCACTAGAGGCAATGGCGCGCACGATGGAACTACGCCCCTACTTCGAGTGGCGCGGGCTGGGCTTTATCACCCATAGCGCGCTCAAGCTCCGCCCGGAGTTCGCGGAGTGGGACGCGGAATTGCGCTACGACGTCCCAGGCGTGCGCGTGGCGGACCCCAAAGCCTGCCAGTGTGGTGAGGTACTCAAGGGAGTCATCAAGCCGTGGGAATGCAAGGTCTTCGGCACAGCCTGTACACCTGAAACCCCTATCGGGACCTGTATGGTTTCACCAGAGGGGGCATGCGCCGCATACTTCAACTATGGTCGCTTCTCGATGGCTTCCGAGCGCTCCCGCTTGCGGATGGCCTCAACCAGTCAGGCCAACGGCTAGCAGCTATTCGCCAACGCCGCCTAGAATCCGAACATCGTTCGATAAACAGATATTGTTCAATCAATGTCAAACATGAGAGGAGGGGTTGCGATGGAGGCACCCAGATCTAAAACAAGTGCACACGTCGTTGATGAGGTGCTACAAAAGATCGAGCGCACCCGGCAGGCACGCCGCCATAAGTTCTACTTGCGCGATGAGCGTATCACATTGAGCCATGGCAGTGGGGGCAAGGCGACACACAACTTGATCGAGGGAGTCTTCGCGCCCGCCTTCTCCAATCCCATGCTCGATGTAATGGACGACTCGGCGGTCTTCTGTGTCAATGACGGGCCAAAGCTGGCTTTCACGACCGATACCTATGTGGTCAGTCCGCTCTTTTTCCCTGGCGGAGATATTGGGAAGCTAGCGGTTCATGGCACGATCAATGATCTGGCAATGGCAGGAGCGAAGCCACTCTACCTCTCGGCTGGCTTTATTCTGGAAGAAGGTTTCCCCATTGAAGACCTACGCAAGATTGTCGCTTCCATGGCTCAAGCCGCGCGCGAGGCAGGCATCGCCATCGTAACTGGGGACACCAAGGTTGTGCAGCGGGGGAAAGCCGATGGGCTCTTTATCAATACTGCGGGTGTAGGTCAGGTGATAGCCACACACGACATGGGGCAAAACTTCCTGCGGCCCGGCGATAAGGTTCTGCTCAGCGGGCCAATCGGCGATCATGGCATCGCGATCATGCTGGCACGCGAAGCGCTTGAAATCGAAACCGATGTGGAAAGTGATACCGCACCTCTCCATACACTCGTCGAGGCTCTCCTCTCATCTCTGGGTAACGCGGTCCACACCCTCAAGGACCCCACACGCGGCGGCGTCGCGACCGCTCTCAATGAGATGGCAATGAGTTCGGAAGTCTCTATTGGGCTTGAGGAGCACGCTATCCCTGTTCATGCGGGAGTGCGAGGCGCATGCGAGATCCTGGGTCTGGACCCGCTGACCATCGCGAACGAGGGAAAATTGCTCGCTATCGTCGCGCCAGAGCAGGCAGAGGCGGCGCTTCAGATTATGCGTGCCCATCCTCTGGGACGTGAGGCGGCGCTGATTGGCACCGTACAGGCGGAGCCACCTGGTATGGTCTTTCTACACACAGATATTGGCGGCATGCGCGTGCTGGATATGCTGGTTGGCGATCCACTTCCCCGCATCTGCTAGAGCAAGCTGACAATCAGCATCCAGGTCATGGATCTGCAACTCTCGCTTCTGGCAATCGTAGTCTTAGCAGGCGTGTATATGGAACGCGCCTGCTAAATACTGCTTTCAGCAGAAGGAGAAGCAACTGCCATGAGTCGACGCAAGAAGGGCAACGCGACAAACACACTTCTGGGGCTCGCCACCCTCGCCATCACGGGCGCAGCCATTCGCGAACAACTACGCAAGGCACCAGAGGAGCGCACCTGGGAAGGTTCCATCCTCGGCATCCCCTATGACTTCCGCAAGCCAACACCTGAGCGCATCCGGGAGCGCATGTGGAACGATACGACATCCAGCATCTTCACGCCCCAGGTCTTCGGTATTGGTTGGACGCTCAATCTACACCCCATTGTCCATCCCAAACCCAAACAAACAAGCAAGTAGCACAAGCATGTGCTCATCTGTCAGCGTTCGACACGTTCGGCTCATTGGCGAGCCTTCCAGAAATTGCCGGAAACTGGCTGTTTTGAGTCTACACAAACAGGAGCGACGTACCAGGAGTGTATCTTATGCTGGCGTTAATATAGGTTAGCGCTCTCCCTATTCAGCCAGCTATTACAGGATCAGATTAGAGATCCATACACGATGTCTTGAAGGAGCCAGGCACGCATGACTCAGCAGCTACCAGAGCAGGAACGCTCATATAGATCAATTCAACGCCAGATTCCCCTCCTAACCAAGCGCGAGAAGGTCGAGATTCTCTTAAAAATGACGCGTACCCTCGAAAACAAGGAGAAAGGCGAGATACTAGGCGCGACCGGCTTCCAGTTTCTCAAACATCAGGTACCTGATCTGGTGCTCAAGATACTCGTTGAACGTTATGTGAAGGGCTTTCTCTGGTCTGTAGTGTATGTCGTGGCAGTTGTAGCCTGTCTCTTCTTCCTGATATTACTCAACGCTCAGGCGTCGGCATTCGCGACGACTATCGCGGCCCTGATTGGCTTTTTTGTGGGCTTCCTGCTCTTTGGGCTGCTAGACTTTTTTGGTACGCTACGCACCTATTTGACCCGCAAACTGAAGAAAGTTGAGCGCTCGCGTTTTATCGAAACCCTCGATGGGCTCGAATATCGCCAGCGGGTAGCACTGCTCAAAGAGATGGGACAGGAGGTCTTCAAGCGCGAACTGGGTGACTCAGTCATTGGCTCATTCGTCAGGGGCATCGTGCTCAGCCTGGTGGGAGGAATACTTACAGGGCTCTTCCTTCTGCTTAGCGTGATCCTCGCGAACTCCTTTACCATGCCCTACTTGCCCTATGTAGCGGCTATCGTAGCCTTTCTCGTTGGCTATCTTCTCCCCCATCTGGTCCAGAACTGGTTAGGGAAACTCTTTCGTGGACGGAAACGCAAGGAGTTAGCGACGTGAATCTATAGGCATTTCATCTCGTTTTGGAAACTCTTCCATCCCTGACACGTCTCTAAGGTAGAAGAATTCAACAACATCATTCGACATATGGCGTGGAAAGGGATGGTCCTCGTATGTTACGTCATCAATTGCAAGATAATGTCATCAATGGGCGTCACTCATCACTTTTGCTCAAACTGTTTGGCGTTGGTAGCCTGCTCTCTATCGCGGTACTCGCTATTCTTAATCGACCCCTGACCTACGCCTTTGTCTATATCGGAGTCGTGCTCCTTGGCTCACTCGTTGTGTTCTTTCATATCCGTTATAGCCAACAGATCTTTACGCGGCGAGCACTACCGTATTATGGGCTGCTCGCTCTCTTTGTTATCGCCTGCATGGCTTCAAGTCTCCTGATTCACGGGGTTAATACCACGCACAATATTATGCCCCTCAACCAGACCTATGAGGGCTTTCCCTTCTCCTGGCTCAGTCATTACGTTCTCACCCCACAATACATTCCTCGCTCGATTCTACCAACCTACATGGATCAGCACGCCTATCAGGTGCAGTCAGAGTGGCATCAACGTAGCATTGTGATCGATTCGCTCTTCTATATCCATGTCGGGATTATCATTTTTGCCGGATATCAATGGGTACGCAACAAATTACGCCTCTCCGCATGAGGCGCAGTACTTTAAGCGTCACCACACATTACATGATATGCTCATTCAGAGAATAACGCGTGTCGCCTTAATGACACCCAACTTGTTACGCTTGCCCTCGACGACGATGACCACGCCCTCTTCAATATCTTCAACCGCCGAACTTTGAATCCGCTCACCATCGCGATTGAAGAGAGCGGTATTGGAAGTAACGACCACCGCGGCGGCCTTACTCTCGCTCGTCAGTACATCTAGTGTAGTGCCTGCGATAATATAGCTTCCCGGCTTTTCAGGGTAATTAGCCTTGCCGATAACCGTCACTTTGCGCCCATTTTCAAAGAGCGCCGTCATTAGCCCGGTCAACTCGGAGCGTATCTCTCCAAGACGCCTATGCTTCTCCTCATCATTAGCATGCCTGTGAGCCGGTTTCGAGATAGCACGCTCGGTAGCCTCTTGCAGTGCGGTCTGCGACCTCTCCTCGCGCTTACCGGCAACCTGGCTCGCCTGATGCTGCTCATCTTTGTTAATTGACATCTTCTCATGCCTGAGCGGTTCATTGAAGAGTTCCTCATTATAGGTACAGGGGATTGCGACTGGCAGGGCCTTATGCAGAGCGTCAAAACGATAGGTCACCATCACCTGATCCGTCTCTTCAGCCTGTCCCAACTGCCTATATGCCTCTTTGCCCAGGTAGTTCTTCAGTTTGACGGCACTTCCATCCAGTTCCATTGGTACGGATGCCGGGACTTTGATGGAGATATGCGATCCTTGTAGGGTCTTGGTGGCAGTAGTGTGGGGCTTATGCTGTACAAGCAATGAGCCAAGCTGCTGCATGGTTGACACCGGATCACCCGCGACGATGATACAGACATCAAGTACACCATCATCAATATAGGCATCAGGAGTGGTCTCCAGCACCATCGCGTAGCGGCGCGTGTTGCCAATGATGACCTGTAGGGCCTCACCCTGCCAGGTAATATCGCCCTCGCCATTCACCCCCAGGGCATGTAACTCGATGGGAAAGGGTTGGTGCTCAGGGAGCCTTTGTGCGACTGTTAAGCCAACCGCAAGCGGCCCCAGGCGATACTTGAGCGGCTTGGGTGCGTGACGCATCACTTCGGCGTCAAAGCCCAATCCCGCCATGAGCAGAAAATGCTGACGCTCACGCGCTCCCGGTCGCCGCTTCAGAAGTTTGCCTCGTAGCTCTCCATGTGGGTCATCCTCAGTTCCTTCAGGGAACGAGAGGGCTTCAACCTCGACATGCCCAACATCAATATGGCGTACCTCGCTATCAATCAGTGCCAGAGCAGCCTTGACCGGGTCCCGGGGCACACCAATGTCACCCGCCCATAGATTCGCTGTTCCCCCAGGAAGGACCCCAACTACCCCCTTTTCGGGCTTCTTCGCATTCATCAAGCCATTGATGACTTGATTCAAGTTGCCATCACCGCCATAGCTAATCAGCACATCGCTACCGCTCTCGCTCGCTTCACGCGCTAGCTCAATTGACTGCCTTCCATACTTCTTCAAGGCGACCTCTGGCTGCCAGCCAGCAGCCGCGAGCACCGCTAAGACCTCTGGAAGTCGCACGACATTCTGTCCCGCCCTGGGATTAATCACCAGGAATGCCTTCTTGCCCTTCATAGATATCACCCTTTCGCTGTTTCGTCCCTACTCTCTGGTACGCGCTACAACAAAAAGGTGAATACAAGCATATAAACGGTCTGGTCAAGAACCAACACGGAGCATTTCGCGGTACTTCGCGGGCGAGATGCCAACGACGGTACGAAACTGGCGCGAGAAGGCGCTGTGATCAGCGTAGCCGCAGGCATGCGCGATGGAAGAGATAGAATCAGCGCCTTCAAGCAAGCGCGTTGCCGCCTCTAACCGCGTCTTTATCAGTAACTGCTTCGGTGTAAGGTCAAAGATACGTTGGATGTGCCGCTCAAGCTGCGCGACCGAGAGATTAGCGATAGCTGCCAGATGCTCCAGCCTGATTGGTTGCGCATACGCTTGCTGGATGTAGGCAATAACCTCGGCAAGACGCTGATAGACCGGATGCCCCTGGTCAGGCACCCGCAAGTCTCTGGAGATGCCAGTTACCCCGGTTATTTGCTCATCCTTGTCAAGCAATGGTATCTTATGCGTCAGGCACCAACCGCGCGAACGATCATTGTAGAGGTGAAGCTCAAGACGGTTATAAATGGCCTGCCCCTGACACACCACTTGACGATCCTGCGCCAGATAGCTCGCACCCAATTCAGGCGGGAATACCTCAAGCGGCGAGCGACCAATAAGATCACGCTTCTCCTTGCAGCCACATCGCCGCATGAGGGTTGTATTCACCACCAGATACCGCCCTTGTACATCTTTGACGAAGAAGACGATATCGGCCAATTGGTCAAAGAGCAGTTCACAGAAGAAGGGATCGGTGAGCGAAAGAGCCATTTGTTGGCGAGAGGCAATACTCCAGTCGGCGCTAGATCGCCCCTGCTCCGATGTGTATGGCGGGTACATCAAGACAACCTCCTCAGGTATAACTATGCCAAAATCCGCATAGATCTCTCGCTAATTGTACAAGACGTTGTGCCATTTGCGAAATAAGATAGAAGTATAATACTTGCTCTGATAGCATGTTAAGAAAAGCATTTGCCAACGCCGCCACATGATTCCACTTCAAGCTGAGTATGTAATGCGTGACATCTGAGCGTCTCAGGCGGCTACGCTCAGGCAAATGAATGGCATCCCATAGAAGGAAGGTAAAAGCGTGCGCAACGTCATGGTCGTTGATTCGCATACCGCTGGCGAGCCGACGCGTGTCGTGCTTGAAGGTGGGCCAGATCTGGGGTCGGGGAGTCTGCCCGAACGCCTGAATGTCTTCCGTGAGCGATTCGACTGGTTCCGCAGCGCTGTCGTCAATGAGCCGCGCGGCTCCGATGTGCTTGTTGGAGCGCTCCTCTGCGCGCCAGTAGATCCAGCTTGTAGCGCTGGGGTGATTTTCTTTAATAATGTCTCCTACCTGGGTATGTGTGGACATGGCACGATTGGTCTGATCGCGACCCTGGCGCATCTTGGACACATCCAACCTGGGCGTCACCTGATCGAGACACCCGTTGGTATAGTTACGACAGAACTGCATGAGGATGGACGCGTGACGGTTCACAACATCCCCAGCTATCGCTATGCCTCCCAGGTACACCTCTTGATAGAGGGGCATGGCTCCGTTACAGGTGATATTGCCTGGGGCGGCAACTGGTTCTTCCTTGTTGAGGATCATAAGCAAGAACTTAGCCTCGAACGGGTTGAGCAACTTACTGATTTTGCCTGGAGAATTCGTCAGGCCCTGGAGCGCAATGGTATAACAGGAGCCAATGACGCACTGATCGACCATATCGAGCTCTTCGCCCCTGGTTCACCCGGTAGCCATAGCCGCAACTTCGTGCTCTGCCCTGGCAAGGCATACGACCGCTCACCATGCGGCACTGGAACTAGTGCGAAGTTGGCCTGTCTCGCTGAGAGTGCCAAGCTTGCGCCCGGCGAGGTATGGATACAGGAGAGCATTCTCGGCAGCCGCTTCGAGGCATCCTATCATCGCGAGGGAGACGCAATCTATCCCCATATCACCGGAGAAGCCTTTGTTACCATGGAAGCCCGCCTGATCATGAACGAGCGAGATCCATTCTGGAAAGGCATTGGACATGGGTAAGGCATTTGATGTGCTCATTGTAGGTGCTGGCATTGTTGGCACGGCTTGCGCATTGGAACTGGCTCGCGCAGGCCTCTCAGTGGGTATCATCGAGCGCGATACCATTGGTAGCGGGGCGAGCGCGGCTGGCATGGGTCATATTGTGGTCATGGATGACAGCCCGGCTCAACTTACCCTCACGCGACATTCACAACTTCTCTGGGATGAGCTTGTGGACCAGAATCCCGCGCGGCACGAATACGCGCGCTGCGGCACCATCTGGGTCGCCGCCGATGATGCTGAGATGCTCGAAGTACGGCGCAAGTATGAGCTATACCTTACGCACGCTATACCCGCCGAAGTACTCGATGAGCATCAGCTCTATGAACTTGAGCCACACCTGCGCCCTGGTTTGGCTGGCGGGCTACTGGTGCCCGGCGATAGCGTGATCTATCCACCACGGAGCGCCGACTGGCTGTATCAACGCGCCCATGAACATGGAGCTACCCTCCTGTATGGGAACGTAGTCCGTCTGCTCGCTGATGGAATTCAACTTGAGAATGATCAGATCCTACAGGCAGAGCAGATAGTGATTGCCAATGGTGTGCGCACAATTGAATTGCTTCCGGAACTTTCCATCCAGCCACGCAAGGGCCATCTGGTGATTACCGACCGTTATCCCGATCTTGTGAGACATCAGCTTGTGGAGCTTGGCTATGTCAGGAATGCCCATGCGACCGACGCAGATACCGTTTCCTTCAATGTGCAGCCGCGCCCAAGCGGACAAATCCTCATTGGTTCCTCGCGCCAGCCAGGCATAGGCACCTCTGAGGTCGAGCCACATATGCTCTCGAAAGTCCTGGCGAGCGCCTGCGCGTACCTACCAGAGTTGACACACTGTTCTTGTATCCGCACCTGGACTGGTCTACGGGCTGCAACGCCCGATGGCCTACCGCTAATTGGTCCTCATCCACAACATCCCGGCTTATGGCTCGCAACCGGACATGAAGGGTTGGGTATTACCACGTCGCTCAGCACAGCACACTTGCTTGCGGCCCAGATACTCAAACGACCCTCGGATATCCCAACCGATCCCTATTTACCAGCTCGCGCCCTCATGGAGGTGGCACATGAGTGAGATACAATACTTACAACTCACGGTGAATGGACACCAAGTAAGTGTCGCTTCTGGCACAGTGGTCGCGGCAGCAATCGCCCTCGCGCAAGCGGAGGCATATCGACATTCAACGCAAGACGAGCCGCGCGGGCCTCTCTGCGGCATGGGCATCTGCTACGAATGTCGCGTGACAATCAATCAGCAGGCCCATCGTCTGAGCTGCCAGACTCTCTGCGAAGACGGAATGGTGGTAACAACAACATGAAGCAGGTCATCTTTGATATTGTGATTGTTGGCGCGGGACCAGCAGGCCTCGCAGCCGCCAGCAGCGCGGCCCATGCCCATACCAGTATCGCGCTGATCGATGACAATCCCTCCCCTGGTGGACAGATCTGGCGCGGCGGCCCAACCCACGCCCACCAGGCCTGGTTTAAGCGAGCGGAAGCCAGTAATATTACACGCTACATGCAAGCACGCGTCGTCGCGGCCTATGAGCCGGGAAAGCTAATCATCGAAACGCCAGATGAGGCGCTTGAAATAGGCTATCATAAGCTCATCCTAGCAACAGGCGCTCGCGAACGCTTCCTGCCCTTTCCAGGCTGGACGCTTCCCGGTGTCATGGGCGCGGGTGGGCTCCAGGCTCTGGTCAAGGGTGGTCTACCTATCGCTGGCAAGCGCGTTGTAATCGCCGGTAGCGGGCCACTCCTGCTCGCGGTTGCGTCCTACCTCAAAAGCAAGGGAGCTCATGTGTGTCTACTAGCTGAGCAAGCACCACTTAACCAGCTAGCACGCTTCGCTCTTCACCTTCCAGGCCATATCCAATATCTCTGGCAAGCTGCGGCTCTAGGGGGTTCGCTGCTAGGAATTCCCTTTAAGACTAGCTGCTGGGTTACCCGCGCCCTGGGAGAACAGCGCCTGGAAGCGATCATCCTGAGCCAGGACACACGAAGCCTGAGTCTGGATTGCGACTATCTGGCCTGCGGCTTCGGCCTGCTCCCTAACACTGAGTTAGCCTCCGCGCTTGGCTGCGAGATTCAGAACGAGGCAGTTCGCGTCAATGAATGGCAAGAGAGCTCGCAGCAAGCTATTTACTGCGCCGGAGAAGTCACCGGCATTGGTGGCCTGGAACTCTCCTTGCTGGAAGGACAGATCGCTGGTCTGGCAGCCATAGGGCAGGCGCAAGAGGCGCGTGCTCTCTTTCCAGCCCGCGCCCGCACGCGCCGCTTTGCCGCCTTACAGGCCCGCCACTTCGCCCTACGACCTGAGTTACGTGCGCTAGCGGAGCCGGATACGATTGTCTGCCGCTGCGAAGATGTGACCTATAGTGCTCTGGAAGCGCATACAAGCTGGCGCGGCGCGAAGCTCCATACTCGCTGCGGTATGGGGCCATGCCAGGGCCGCGTTTGTGGCTCAGCGACAAGCCTCCTCTTTGGATGGAGCCGGGATTCTATTCGTCCGCCCATTGTCAGCGCGCGCGTTTCAAGCCTGATTACCACACTTGATACACCTGATAAACAAGCCTCAAAGGAGTTAGCCTGATGAATGTGAATTGGAAAGGCGTCATACCCGCCATTACCACAAAGTTCAATCTGGATGATACAATTGATTATACGTTTTACGCTGACCACTGCCGCTGGATGGTCGATGCAGGCTGCATCGGACTCGTTCCGCTAGGTTCGCTCGGCGAGGGCTCAACCCTCAGCTTCGATGAGAAGGTCACACTGCTCAAGACGGCTCTCGCGGCAGTAGGCGAACGGGTGCCTATCATTCCGGGAATCGCGGCTCTCTCGACAAAGGAGGCGGTTCGGCTGGCTCAAACGGCACAGGAGCTGGGATGTAGTGGCCTGATGGTCTTACCACCCTATGTCTATTCCAGCGATTGGCGTGAAATGAAAGCGCATGTAGACGCGATTCTCAACGCTACTGAGCTCCCAGCGCTGCTCTATAACAATCCACCCGCCTACAAAACAGACTTCCTACCTGAGCAGATTGCGGAACTTGCACATGAGCATAGTAATCTGCAAGCAGTCAAGGAATCGAGCACCGACGTGCGCCGTGTCACCGCCATCCGCGCCCTGCTAGGCGAGCGACTCGATATCCTGGTTGGCGTCGATGACGCGATTGTCGAGGGCATTCAGGCGGGCGCAGTGGGCTGGATTGCGGGCCTGGTCAACGCCTTTCCGCGCGAATCAGTTGAGCTCTTTGAATTGGCCGTCCAGGTTCGCGAGGGACAGGGGAATCGAGCACGACTTGAAGAACTCTATAACTGGTTCCTCCCCCTGCTGCGTATGGACACAGTGCCCAAGTTTGTGCAGCTTATCAAGCTCGCGCAAGAGTTCGTTGGCATGGGGAGCGCTCAAGTACGTGGACCGCGCCTCGAATTGACGGGAGCGGAACTTGAAACAGCACGCTCAACAATCCAGTACGCTTTGGAGCACAAACCAACCATACAAGCATAAGCAAATCTTGTACGCCTTATGAGAAAAACCCGAGTGCGCTGTGCCCCCTGCGGGGTACAGCAACACATTGGTTTTCACATAAGGCATTATCAGGAGGCAAATAATGAATAGCATACAACCAGTCCTGATCGCTGGTGAGTGGCGGCAGGCAAATCATCCCGTAGGCACATTTCAGGCCCTTAATCCATCTACAGGGCAAGTGCTAGACGAAACCTATCCGATCTCTGGTAAAGAAGATATCTACGCGGCCATTGAATCCGCGTACCAGGCCGCCGATACCCTGGCTTCAACGTCTCCTGAGAGCATCGCGACCTTCCTCGAACAATTTGCGGACCTGATAGAAGCTAACCGGGTCGCTCTGGTTGATAGTGCCCATTGTGAAACTGGCCTACCAAAGGAGCCGCGTCTCAACTCGGTCGAGCTACCTCGTACAACGAAGCAACTGCGCCTGGGAGCCAAAGCCGCGCGTGAAAGTTCCTGGACACATCCCATCATTGATACTGCAAGCAACATTCGCTCTTTTCGTGCGCCCCTGAGCGCACCTGTCGTGGTCTTCGGTCCTAATAACTTCCCCTTCGCCTTCAATGCGGTCGCGGGCGGAGACTTCACCGCAGCCCTTGTAGCACGCAATCCAGTCATCGCCAAGGCCAATCCAGGACATCCAGGCACCACGCGCCTGTTGGCGGAACTTGCGACCCAGGCCCTCCAAAGCACTGGTTTGCCAGTGGACACCCTCCAACTTCTCTATCACTTCCCCAACGAGCTTGCGCTGGAACTTGTCTCGCACCCACACATCGGCGCGACTGGCTTCACAGGATCGCGCCCGGCAGGTCTCGCGCTCAAAGCAGCAGCGGACCGCGTGGGCAAGCCCATCTATCTGGAACTCTCCAGCGTCAATCCAATCTTCATTCTTCCCGGAGCGCTGGAAGAGCGCCTGGATGCTCTTGTTGCCGAATTCGTGACCTCCTGCCTCATGGGAGCAGGGCAATTCTGCACCAATCCCGGCCTCATCATTCTTCCCGAGGGTCCCCAAGCCGAAGCTTTTGTACGGGCTGTAAGTGGACAGTTCAAGGAGAAGACACCAGGGGTTCTGCTCAATGAACGCGTCCAAACCGGGCTGGGAGAGTCGATGAAGGCCTTGACAGCGCATGGCGCGGAACTCCTCACGGGTGGAACGCCCGTCAATGAGGCGGGCTTCCGCTTCGCGAACACCTTGCTACGTGTCAGTGGGGAGCAATTCTTGCGTGAGAGCGAGGCCTTGCAAACAGAGGCTTTTGGCCCCTCTAGCCTGCTCGTCCTGGCAAAAGACGAGGATCAAATACTTGAGATAGCACATCGCCTCGAAGGTAGCCTGACTGGCGCAATCTATAGCCACACTGGGAACGTGGATAATGCCTTCTACACACGCCTGGAGCATGTACTTAGGCAGCATGTGGGGCGCCTCCTCAATGATAAGATGCCCACCGGCGTTGAGGTCAGCCCCGCGATGCAGCATGGTGGTCCCTTCCCATCCACTGGACACGCTGGCTTCACCTCCGTTGGCCTGCCAGCAGCGATTGAGCGCTTTACCATCCTCCAAAGTTATGATAATGTGCGCCCCCATCGCCTCCCACGCGAGCTTCAAGACGCCAACCCGGACCGCATCTGGCGCGTCGTCGATGGCAAATGGACACGCGATGATGTGACTGGCGCATAGTCCCCCAGACCTGAAAGAGGGAGTGTGAGTGGCAATCGCTTACACTCCCTCTCTTTATTCCTACCTGCCTTGACAACCACCTAAACAGAATATATATTCTGTTTATCGAGCGATAATTCTGTATCGCAAGGAGGCTTGCGAATTTAGAGAAGAATAGAGGACAGCAAATGGGCAGGATCAATATCCGCTCTATCAGGCGACAACAAATTGTGCATGCCGCCGAAGAACTCGCAGCGCAGCGAGGATGGGCCGAGACAACAATCGCGGATATATGCAAGAAAGCTGACATATCAGTAGGAGGGCTGACACACCATTTCAAGGACAAGGACGATATCATGTTCGCCGTCCTGGAAGATGTCATCCACCGCCTCCATGATCGCCTGGTCGCGTCTGTCTCCAAAGAAGAAGCGCAACAGAATCCAGGCGCTTTCCTGCACGCGTTCTGCCAATCCATCGAATCAGACCGCTCCCTCTATCGGCTTATTCTTCATTTCGCCTCATCCTCGATTCACCGACCAGATATTAAACAACGCTTAAAAGCATTCTTCGCCTCCCTCCACCAGCGCGACGAGGCACAATGTCAGGAGCAGGAGAAGAGAAAGGACAAGCCTTATATCCGTTCACAGGCGATGGCAGATCTACTCCAATGCGTGGGGTTGGGCCTAATCCTCGGTTACGCATTTCTTGATTTGCAAACACCGGCTGAACAGATGGAGGTAGAAGCGGCAAAGCTACTTCTCCCCTATATCCAGTACCAATCTGCTTCCTCTCCCCAATCCTGATAGATCGCAGAGAGGCTCCCGTTAGCAACAGCGACGGCAGAAAAAAATTTTACTATATTAATAAAGGTTTCCATCATAACTTGCAGTTGTGATGATGAAGCGACATGCTAATGTGTATATTCTAGTTTTCGCACATATTACCAATTCGCCTATTATTCCTTATTCGGAAACCTGAGTGCGGCAGCACTAGCCGCGACCCCCATACGGGGGCACGGTAACGCGTTGGTTTTCACATAAGACCTTAGTTTTGAATTTCAGCTTTCGGCCTTGGGCCAGTATGAAAGGCAGTCTACGAGGTATGTCATATCTCTCACGGCTTAGTATCGCCAATAGAAGTATCGTCGCCCTGGTGACGATTGCCATACTCTTATTGGGAGGCTTTATCATCCCGTCTCTCAAGCAAGAGCTCTTCCCGTCTATCTCGTTCCCAACGGTCTCAGTGGTCGCGACCTACATGGGCGCCTCGCCTGAGATTGTCGAGCGCGATGTAGCCGAACCCCTGGAACAGAACATCCAGGGAATTAAGGGCCTCCAGAAGGTAACATCGTACTCAAACCAGGGTGTCGCCATTCTGACCGTGGCCTTTGAGTACGGCACGGACATTGATCAGGCCACCCAAACCATCACTCAGCGCATCAATAAAGCACAATCCAGCCTACCCAGTGGCGTCACACCACAGGTACAGTCCTTTAGCATCTCGGACTTACCCGTTATTCAGATGGCCGTGAGCGCAGACGAGGACCAGCAAGTACTCGCCGATGCAATCAAACATGATGTGGTCCCCAACCTTGAGAAGATTGAAGGTGTGGGCGATGTCAATGTGACAGGTGTACGCACCCAGATTGTAAGCATCACGATTGACCCTCAGAAGCTCAAGGATCACGGCCTGACCTTCTCTCAGGTTCAGGGTATGCTGCAGGCCAACAACATTACGATTCCTTCGGGTTCAACGACCAATGATGGTAAAACCCTGCCCATCGTGACTGGCAATACTTTCAAGTCACTCGACGATCTGAAGAATCTTGTTGTTGGAGTACAGACCAGCACGACCGGCCAATTTCCCACCGGCACTGGCTCACAGGGTATGGGTGGCACTGGCTCGTTAGGGCAGACCGCTCTACCACCTACCGCGCCACCTAAGCCTGTAAAACTAAAAGATGTAGCAACGGTGAAAGAGGATCTTTCGCCTTCGACCTCACTGACCCGCACAAATGGTCAGCCCAGCCTGGGCATCTCGATTGTCAAAACCTCTGATGGTAACACAGTCTCAATCTCGCAGGAAGTCAATAAGCAAATTTCAGACCTTGAGAAAAAGCTGGGCCATAACGCGAAGGTTTCAGTCATCTCCGATCAGGCTCCGACCATCACCCGATCAGTCAATGATCTGGTGCGTGAGGGCGTCATTGGCGCGGTCTTCGCCATCATCGTTATCCTGGTCTTCCTTCTCTCTATCCGCTCGACTCTGGTAACTGCGGTCTCTATTCCGCTCTCTATTGTTATCGCTTTGATCGGTCTGTATGTAGGAAACTTTACCCTGAACATTCTGACCCTGGGTGGTCTGACTATCGCGGTTGGACGCGTGGTGGACGACTCAATCGTTGTTCTTGAGAACATCTATCGCCATCTCCAAAACGGTGAGGAGAAAAAAGCTGCTATCCTTAACGCTGTACGCGAGGTAGCGGGCGCGGTTACGGCCTCAACCTTGACAACAGTGTCGGTCTTCCTACCCATCGCCTTTACTAGCGGCCTGGTAGGCGAACTCTTCCGCTCGTTCTCGGTAGCGGTGACAGTCGCGCTCCTGGCTTCGCTCTTCGTGGCCCTGACCATTATTCCGGTCCTGGCCTACTGGTTCTTGAAGGCTCCTAAGAACAAACCACAAACAGAGAAGCAGAAGGAACGCGCCCATTCTGGTAGCTGGCTTGAGCGTGGCTATGTCGCGATTGTCGGCTGGGTAACTGGACGCTGGTGGCAGCGCACAGTTCTAGTGCTTGTCTCCATCGCTCTTTTAGTGGGCTCGCTCGCCCTTGCCACTCGTCTCCAGACCAATCTCTTTGGCTCATCTGGTCAGAATTCTTATAATGTTAGCCTGAAGCTCGCACCTGCTACCAGCCTTGATGAGGCAAACAAGGACGCTCAAACGCTTGAGCAGTCCATTTCCGATCTCTCAAATATCAAGACCTATCAGGTTACCGTTGGCTCTGGCGGCGGCCTCTCTTCCTTCACGGGTGGCGGTGGCTCTAATTCGGTTTCCATGACCATCACGACGAAAGATGGCGTGGATCAGATCGCGTTTGAGAAGGCTCTCCGTGAACGCCTCGATGGACAGAAGAGCCTGGGCACACTCACCATCTCTGCGGGTGGCTCTGGCGGACCATCAAGCTCCAATCTTGAGGTTGATATTCAGTCCACTGATGAGCAGACGTTGCGCGATACAACAAAGATGGTGCAGGATGAGGTATCCAGCATTTCAGGTCTGAGTGATATTACCAGCAACCTGACAGACGCGGCACCCCAGATTGAAATCGATGTCGATCCCACTAAGGCCCTTGCCGTTGGTATGACTCCGGCTCAGGTGGCTCAGAATGTGCGCCTGATCTATTCAGGCACGACCATCTCGCATATCACGCTCAATGGCACTCAGCAGGATGTCAATCTCTTCGTTGGCTCGCCTGCCTCAAAGATCGATGATATCAAGAATATGGTCATTCCCACCACGTCGGGAAACGTCAAAATCAAGGATATCGCGACGGTCAAACAGGTAGATGGCCCAACACAGGTCACGCACATTGATGGCAATCGCACAGCAACCGTAACCGCGACTGTTACCGGCTCCAATGTTGGAGCCATCAGCACGACAGTAAAAGAACACCTGGATAAGTTGAGCATCCCCGCCGGAGCCACAGTCTCGCTGGGTGGTGTCTCATCCGACCTGAACAGTACCTTCAGGGATCTGGGTATCGCCGTTCTGATCGCTATCGTCCTGGTGTACTGCATCATGGTTGCGACCTTCCGCAGCCTCTTGCAGCCAATCCTCCTGCTCGTCTCGATCCCATTTGCCGCGACAGGTTCGTTGATCCTCCTGCTGGCAACCAATACGCCTCTGGGTGCCGCTGCAGTTATCGGTTTCCTGATGCTGGTGGGTATCGTAGTTACCAATGCTATCGTTCTGCTTGATCTGGTACGCCAGTATCGCGCGCAGGGCATGTCGGCCCGTGACGCCGTTATCGAAGGTGGACGTCACCGTCTGCGCCCCATTCTGATGACCGCTATCGCGACGATCCTGGCTCTCCTGCCTATGGTTCTGGGCATCGGTGGTGAAAGTTCTGGCGGCTTCATCTCGAAGCCTCTAGCTATCGTGGTGATCGGTGGTCTGACGACAAGTACGATCCTGACTCTGATCGTCGTCCCAACCCTCTACGTTATCGTGGAGAGCATGCGCGGGCGCAACGATACAACACCTCCCGCAGAGCCAACCATCGATGAGAAGCCAACCGCTCCTGAGATAGCAGTCGCACACTAAGTGACTCATTCGCTTCTCTAACACAAAAGAGGGGTGCTACCGTAATGCTGCGGTAGCACCCCTCTTGCATATAAAAGCACATCACTGGCTGTCATGCGTATGAATGTAATCGCCTGTCTGGGCAACAAGGCGCGCCCCCTCTTCTGCGCCCAACCGCAACGCGTTCTCCAGGCCATAGTCACGCAGCCAGCCAGCTAGAAAGCCGGCGTTAAAGGCGTCACCGGCTCCCACCGGATCTATGACTTCAGCCACAGGAGAAGCGGGAACGGCTATGCGCTTCGCGGACGCCGCAGACCAGGCGCTAGCCCCCCTCTCAGCCTGCTTTAAGACAATGACGCGAGCCTGAAACTCGGCATGAGGGCGTAGAACTTCTTCCTCATCGTCGGTGCCCAGGACCGCCAGCGCATCCTCATGCCCCATAAGGAGGATGTCAGCCTGCGCCATAAGCGGCAACAAGACCTTGCGGGCCTCTTCGGGGCTCCACAATGGCGCGCGATAGTTGGGATCGAAGGAGACCAGAGCCCCGGCGGCGTGCGCCAGATGAATCGCGCGCTTCACTGCCGCCGCGCATGTCTCGCTCAAAGCCGGGGTGATCCCTGTCAGATGCAAGATACGCGCCCCTTCGAAGGCTTCAGGTTCCAGGTGTTCAGGTGCGAGTTTGCTGGCAGCCGAGCCACGCCGGTAGTAAAGTACGCGCCGCGCTCCATCTGGCAGCCACTCACGGAAGAAAACGCCCGTTTGTGCCTCCTGGTCCGTCATAAGATGCGTGGTATCGACACCTTCAGCAGCCAGTGTCGCTCGCACGCGTTGCCCCAACGAGTCATTACCTACCCGGCTAATGAAGCGTGCGCGGTGCCCCAGACGACTCAGACCTATGGCGGTATTGGACTCCGCACCCGCGATATCCAGTTTCAACGTCGAGACGCAATCCATGCTCAGGGGCTCCACTGGGAACATTACCGCCATGCATTCTCCCAGTGTGACGACTTCATGCCCTTCCCTTAGCGCGCTCACCTGAGCGCCTCTACATATGAGCGCGCCTGCTCAGCAATGGCGTCCCAATTCCCGGCTGTGACATCTTGCTCAGAGATAATATTCCCACCAATACCGATGGCGACCGCGCCAGCATCAATAAAGGCTCGCGCGTTTGAGATATTCACGCCACCTGTTGGCACCAGGCGCAAGTGCGGCAATGGGGCCAGGATATCACGTATATAGGCCGGTCCACCCAGGCGCGCGGGAAAGATCTTCACCATGTCCGCGCCCAGGCTATAAGCCGTTTGCGCTTCGGTTGGTGTCAGCGCGCCACAGAGGATGGGCACGCCAGCAGCATTGCAGGTCGCGATGACGTCGGGGCAAATCGTAGGTGTGACCATAAATTGCGCGCCGACCTCCAACGAAGCTTGAGCGGCCTCGGCATTGAGCACAGTCCCAACGCCAATGGTCATTTTGTCTCCCAGCGCTGCACGTGTCTCGCGTATAGCATTCAACGCGCCCTCGCCAGTCAAGGTAAACTCAACAATGGTTACGCCTCCCGCCAGGAGGGCATTCGCGACCTCTATCGCGCGCTCATAGCTACGCAAGCGCACGATAGCGACGATTTTGCTTTGCTCAATTCGTTCAAGTACAGTTGACATAATTCCTCTCCCTACTGGATTGCGACGACCATCTCAACCTCAACTGGCGCACCGGCGGGAAGTTCGGCTACTCCCAGTGCTGCACGCGCATGCTTGCCCACCTCACCAAAAATCTCTTCCAGCAGTTTCGATGCTCCGTTGATAACCTGTGGCTGATCCGTGAAGCCTTCCGCCGAGGCGACATAGCCGTTCAGCTTGACGATCCGCGTGATACGATCCAATGAGCCTGTTAGGCTACGCACCTCTGCCAGGCAGTTAAGTACTGCCAGCCGGGCAGCCTCCTGTCCCTGCTCTATTGTGACCTCTCGTCCAAGCTTGCCCCGCACTGTCAACTGACCGGCGATAGTAGGCGTTTGCCCGGAGGCGAAAATAAGATTTCCTACCTGTACAGCAGGCACATAGCTAAAGGCCGGTTTTGGCAATTCAGGAACCGTTAAACCAAGTTCTTTGATCCGTGCTTCAAACTCCATAGATAAGCATCTCTTTTCTAGTCATTTCCAACCGTATTGTTCGCTCCCTGCGACACGATTTTAAGCCGAATTGGAGCATCTTTCATACCAGTAATCATACAACACGCACGGCACTCGGGAGCATTGCCTCTGCTGATTTCCTCTTCTCGTTCAGAAACTGATCAGTGTTCAGGCAAACGAAATAAGCCGCGCATCAGGCAAAGTTATTGCCGCTTACCACGGGCTACGATATTCCATGTTTCGCGCACTACGTCATTCTCTGTCACTAGAACCTCATCCGACAGGTTCACGGTTGTACACACGTGGTTGGGATAGAGTATCAGCCGATCGCCTATTGCTGGGGAGAAACCTGGGGCCAGGCGCACCGTACCATGCTCCTCATTCATACGTATCACTACTCCCTTCTCGCCATCCACCGTTACGCCGTAACCCTCCAATCCGGCACTCGCGGGAACGATATCACCACAGAACGTCTTTGATCCCGCGTCGATGATTGCCACATCTTCCGCTGGACGGCTAACCACTGTGGCAATGATCGAGAGGGCAATCTCATCAAGCTTGCTAGTCCCCACCTCCGTTGTCATACGATCAAAAAAGACATAGGTACCAGGGCGTACCTCGGTCACGCCGGGTACTCTGGCGGCGGCGGGCGTCGTCGGCGTTGAACCAACGCTCACCTCTTGAATGGGAATACCTACGCCCCGGAGCCGCTCAGCAAGGGCGACCATCAATTCCCCTTCCAGGCGGCCTAGCACCTCTGGATTCTTCGATGGCGCCTCAGGGAAAGAGGCTCCTCGGAACGTAAAGAGTCCATCCAACCTCAATCCGGGTGCGTCCAGCACCAGACGACACAACGCCTCCGCGCGCTCTTGAGAGACACCCGTTCTCCCTAAACCCGAATCAATTTCGACGCGTACCCATAATTCCACGCCTGCTTCAGCGGCAGCCATAGACAATTGGCGTATACCATACTCGCTCTCTACCCCTACAGATAGGCGACAGCGTTGCGCCAGCCTTGCCGCACGGCGCGCTTTCTCTTCCCCAATAACTGGATAAGCGATAAAAATATCTTTCACTCCCGCCTCGACAAAGACCTCAGCCTCACTTAGTTTAGCGGTAGTGATGCCAACCGCGCCCGCACGCAACTGCATCTCGGCGACTTCTTGCATCTTGTGCGTCTTGATATGAGGTCGTAAGCGCACGCCAGCAGCAATGGCAAGCTCAGCATAGCGTCGTATGTTCGCCTCCAAGCGCTGACGATCAACTAACAAGGCAGGGGTATCAACTTCCATCACTGGACGATTAATCATCGACATAAGCTCTCTCCTTCCATAACACTCGTACTTAGCACTCATCTCTCACACCTTGAGGCGTAAGCAGCAGACGTCCTGGTCTATTGGATATCTGCTGGCTTCCCTGTACTACCATCTGACCGGAGACGATGACCGCCTTTATCCCTTCAGGGTATGTTCGGGGCTCTTTATATGTTGCGGTATCAGTTATCGTTTCGGGATCAAAGAGAACAAGATCGGCGATGTTTCCCACTGCGATCTCTCCACGCACCCCTAATCCAAAGCGGTGTGCTGGCAAAGAAGTGACCTTCCGCACAGCCTCTTCCAGCGTAAGACTACCCATTTCACGCACGTAGCGGCGAAAATAGCGGGGAAAGGTACCATACAGGCGGGGGTGGGGCCGCCCACCCCGCACAGGAATGCCATCGGAGCCGATCATGGCAAAGGGAGCCTGGACCACCCGCTCTACGTCGCGCTCATCCATATGAAAAATGGTAATGGTAGCCTCGCCTTGCTCCTCCAGGATGATATGGAAGAAGGCCTCTTCAGGCGACTTCCCCAGAGCCTCCGCGACCTCCAACATGTTCAAGCCCTCTAGCGGTTTCAGGTCCTCCTGGTGTAACGCCGCCAGTAATACGCTATCCCAGCCATTTGCGCCAACCTGATTCTCCCAGCCCTCAATGCCATGCACAAGATCACGCGCGACCTGCTTCTGTATTTCCGGCTCACGCAGACGTCTAAGCATCTGCGCGATACCACCATCCAGTACCCAGGGTGGTAGCAATTGGGTAATCGTCGTCGAGCCCGCGTTGTAAGGGTAAACATCGACAGTGATATCCAGTCCACACCCGCGCGCTTCCGCGATCAGGTCCAGGGCTCTCTCTATACTACCCCAATTCTTACGCCCTGTAACCTTGAGATGGCTAATGTGCATCGCAACTTCTGCCCGCTCCGCGATTGCAAGCATCTCCGCCAGGGAAGCAAGCAATTGATCACCCTCACCACGCATATGCGAGGTCACTACCCCACCATAGCGTCCTACCACACGCGCCAACCTCACTAGCTCATCAGTTGGAGTGAACATCCCTGGAATATACATTAGCCCCAGGGAGAGGCCAGCCGAGCCAGCCTCCATCGCCTCGCGTACCAGGGATTCCTGTTGCTGTAACTCCTGCTCTGTAGGAGCACGCCGCTCGAAGCCCATCACCGCGACACGTACCGGTCCTTGCCCAATAAGGGGCCGTACATGTTGCGCCATCGGGATCTCACGCCATGCCTCATAGAGCTCAGATGTCAGGCGCCAATGCCAGGGCTGGGCATCATTCCCCAGAACTCCCACGGAGTAATCCTTCAACGCTTCCACATGCTCCGCTGCCAGAGGAGCCATGCTAAAGCCACAGTTGCCCGTGACAACTGTCGTTACTCCCTGCTGAATCTTCATGGGCACGCCTTCGCCCCGGAAAATTGCCAGATCATCATGTGTATGCGCATCAATAAATCCGGGCGCGACCACCAGCCCCTCCCCATCCAGCACCTCTTTAGCGTCAGGCGCGAGGCACGAACCCAGCGCGACAATACGCTCACCCACGATGCCAATATCGCCCCTATACGCCGTCTTCCCACTCCCATCAACGATCCGACCATTTACGATGCAGAGGTCATACATGTCTTCCCCCTTATGACATTGTCACTACCTCAGAACCCCGCCAGCGCGCCAGCGTGCTAGACAGCGCTCCCATTTATCATACCTCATATAAAAGCCACTAACCACACATCCCAAGGGACACAGAAGTCGAAATCCCATATGTAGGTACGGCGTTTTATCCCACACTGGGCATGCACCTGGAGGTTCAGAGAGAGGGAACAAGAGAATGTAATCAGCAAAAGAGGAGAGAAGAGAGGGTCAATGTAGTCTTATCCATAATGCATTATACCGTATATGTCAATAGATGCGCATCGTCCATTTGACCGATGTTTTATAAGCTTTTCCCGGGTATGCTCTACACGTCTCATGGGTAGATTCTCCCGCCAGGTCAAAGGAGATACGCATGCACATACCGCTTCACGCTTACATCCATTTACTGCGCACCTATCTAGCTCGTCAACGCCCACATGTTCTACTTCTAACACTCTTACTGCTGGCGACTATTGGACTGCAACTACTCAACCCTCGCATCTTGCAACTCTTAATCAATGGCGCGGTCAGTCAGGTTCCCCTATCTTCGTTGAGCATATTGGGGCTGCTCTTCCTCTTCATTGGGCTGGTATCACAGTTCTGTTCTGTGTTAGCGACCTATCTCAGCGAGAACATTGCCTGGCAGGCGACCAATAACTTGCGCGAAGATCTGGCCGAGCATTGCTTGAATCTAGACATGCCTTTCCACAATCAACATAACCCCGGCGAGATGATTTCGCGCCTCGATGGTGATGTAACCAGTCTGGCAAACTTCTTCTCACAGTTCGTCATTCGTGTGGTAGGAAACCTTCTCCTCCTGCTTGGTATCTTGCTTATACTTTTCATCTTGGATTGGCGGCTAGGGCTGGGGCTCACAGTCTATACACTGCTTGCCTTCCTGGTCATACAACGCACGCGCAATCTCGCCAGTGCCTCCCATCTGGCGAATAAAGAAGAGATGGCTCAATTCTATGGCTATATTGAAGAACGCCCGTCCTGTCTTGAGGACATACGTGCTCTAGGCGCGACTTCGTATATCTTGCTCGGCTTCTATGAACGCATCCGTAGCTGGCTCCACACCATACAGCGTCTGGGGCTACTCGATGGCTTACGCTTCGGCATTACATCGCTCACATTAGTAGGAGGGACCTTGCTCGCCCTGGCTCTGGGCGCATCACTCTTCGGCCTCAAGCTAACCAGCGCCGGTACATTGGTTATGCTCTTCTACTATGCAGAACTCCTACAATTACCACTGCTCCAGATTCTCGACCAGTTAAGCGATCTTCAAGATGCAAGCGCCAGTATTACGCGCGTGCAAACGCTTTTTAACGTCATCCCCCAGGTTATCGATGGCAAGCTTGAAACGCTTCCATCCAGCCCACTTTCTCTCACCTTCTCGGACGTCTCTTTCGCCTATGAGGGGCATGAGCCAGTCCTTCACAACATCAACTTCGCCCTTCCTGGTGGAAAGATACTCGGATTGCTTGGCCGTACTGGTAGCGGGAAGACGACCCTTGCTCGCCTCCTCCTGCGACTCTATGACCCTCAGAGCGGGACAATCAGCCTGGGCACACCCTCCACACCCACACTCGATCTGCGGGCGCTACGCCTATCTACCCTACGCAGCTCTGTTGCCCTGGTCACGCAGGATATTCAGCTCTTCCATGCCTCTCTACGCGACAATCTGACTTTCTTCGACCCCGAAATCTCTGATGAGCGACTACTCTGTGCTTTGCGTGAGACGGGTCTCGAAGAATGGTATCAGCATCTTTCAGATGGTCTCGACACGGTTCTTCAGGGGTATACTGGACTCTCGGCAGGGGAGGCGCAATTGCTGGCACTGACTCGCGTCTTCCTGCGCGATCCTTCGCTCGTTATCCTCGACGAAGCCTCCTCACGCCTGGATCTACCAACCGAGCACAAACTTGAACTGGCCCTGGATCGCTTATTAGTGGGCCGTACTGTCATCATCATTGCTCATCGCCTGACAACGCTGCGCCGGGCCGACTACTTGCTGATCCTGGAGAATGGATCTATTCGTGAGCAGGGCGAGCGCCAGAGCTTACTCAAGCGCTCTGATTCGTATTTCTCGCACTTGCTAAGCACTGGCATGGAGGAGGTTTTGGCCTGATGAAAACTCGATATCTGCTCTGGTCCTTAATCCGTTTCCGCTTCTGGGTCTATCTCTTGCTTATCGTAGGTTGGCTACTCACCTATACCATGCCTTTACTCGGCGGCGAGATGCTACGCCGCTTTATGGACAGCTTTACAAGCAATACAACACTCAGTTGGGGTAACGCGCTCCTGCTCTGGCTGCTCATCTCAGTCATTGGACCAGTGCTGCGCCCTTTGATCTTTTTCATTGAGCCATTGATGACTCAGGCAACGATTGCCCTACTAACCAAAAACATCCTGTTACGCCTTTTCGCGCTCCCGGCGGTCCAGGCACTTACCGTCGCAAGTGGCGATGCCGTGAGCCGCTTTCGCGATGATACGCGTGAAATCGGCGTCTTTCTCATCTGGTCAGCGGTTATTTTTGGCCGCCTTCTCTTCGCGTGCTGCGCTATCACAATCATGCTCAGCATCAATGCCCTGGTCACACTCATCGCACTACTCCCTATAGCCGCGATGCTTGTGCTCAATAGCGTCATGATGGGACGTATCCAGAGCTATCGTCAGGCTAGCCGTACTGCCACCAGCGAGGTAGCAACTGGTATCAGCAACATCTTCCAGGCAATTCAAGCCATCAAGGTTGCTACGGCAGAGGCATCGGTCATCGCGCACTTCCGTCGCCTCAACGAACGGCGGCGCCAGGTGGCACTCCGCGAGCGTATCTATGGGGAAGTGCTGCAATCCTTCTTTGCCAATACTCTCAATCTTGTCACTGGCCTGATTGTGCTCATTTCGGCTCAAATTATCGCCGCTGGTACGCTCAGCGTGGGAACATTCCTTCTATTTGTATTTTACGCGCAATTCCTGATGAACTGCTTCTCGGCCTTCGGCATGCTAATCGCGCGCTACCGCCAGGTCGCCACCTCCTTTGAGCGTCTGGGAACACTCCTCCAGGAAGCACCTCTCGCAGAATTGGTTGCTTCAAGCCAGACTTACCTCTCTGGCACTCTCCCATCTATCGAGCCAGTTACTATAACGCCCGCGACGCGCCTGAAGCAGCTTGAAGTCGTGAATCTTTCTTATCAATATCCCGGCACACTGCGCGGCATCAGCAACATTACCTTCCAGATCCAACCCGGCACACTTACCGTCATCACGGGAGGCATTGGTTCAGGCAAAACGACACTCCTGCGCGTTCTTTTAGGGCTTCTCCCTTGCAGTCAAGGTGAGATAATCTGGAACGAATTGTCCATCGAAGAACCCGCCGCGTTCCTGGTCCCACCCCGCTGCGCCTACACCCCACAACAGCCTCACCTCTTCAGCGGCTCCATTCGCGACAATATACTCCTGGGGCAGCCCTCAGATAAACAAAAGATCGAGCAGGCGCTCGATCACGCAATCCTGACACCAGATCTTATGACTATGCGCACAGGTGTCGAGACTATCATCGGTCCTCGCGGTGTGCGCCTTTCAGGTGGACAGATACAGCGCGTGGCAGCGGCGCGCATGTTCACACATCCGGCGGAACTACTACTCTTCGATGATCTCTCCAGCGCGCTCGATGTTGAAACCGAGCAGGCACTCTGGCAACGCCTCACGGGGAAACCAGATACCACCTTTCTGGCTGTCACGCAACGCCGCGCGCTTCTCCAACGCGCCGACAACGTACTTGTGCTCAAAGATGGCATGCTCATTGCTCAGGGAACGCATTCGGATCTGCTGGCAACATGCCCCGAGTTCCAGCGCCTCTGGCACGGCGAGAACCGCGCCTTTCAGGATGCGCAAGCGTAAAGTTTCTCCAATAAAAAGCAGGGGAGGATGGGTTTTGTATGTGCCAGCCCTCCCCTGCTTTCTCGTTATTTAGCCATATGCGCCAATAGCAGTTCCCGACAATGCGCTGCCACCAAAAGGGGCCCAAACGTTCCTTCTTCGAGCGCGGTCAGCAGATTGCTGGCTTCCTTCCAGGCCAGGTTATACTCCTCATCAGAAATCGCCCCCTGCCTGAGCGCCTCGTCTAGGTCATCCACATCAATCAATTCTATCTTGTCACCAGGGGTGAAGATGATGTCCAGGTAGAGGTCTTCATACCACATCTCGCCCCTGTCATCCATGTACGAGCGTTTACAAATATCGATATACCACTGCGTCACAACACCATCCTGATCATACATGACGGTGATGACGTGCCGCGCCCCCTGGGGAAACATTTGCAGCCAGTGATGCCCCTGGTCGGCCACACAAATCAAGCGGCCAGCATAAGGAACCCACAATGGTTCCAAGAACTCGTCCATACAAAATAGGCTCGCATGCCCACAAAAGGTCTCATGCTCCACTGGGATCAAGGCATACCGCCTCTTTTTGACACGCCGCCAATCACTTCTATCCGAGCGTTTGATCTTCATAGCGACCTACCCTCCTTCTCTCCTTACCTCGCGAATCTCTTCCTTAGCTTAGCACATCTGGTTAATGGCAAGCCATTCATGTGCCTGAGCACAGTCGCCTGAGATGCTCAGACATCGCACCACACAAACTCAGCCTGAAGTGGAACCATGTGGCGGCTAGCTTCGCCGCCTGTGCGGCGGCGTTGGCAAATACTTTTTAGAACAAGTTTCTAAGAACGTGATATACTCTCGAGAATTGCGCATATATATAGATAGACATCAATCAAATGTTTAGATAGAAAGGCATTGTATGCAACTGGAAGAGGCAACTATTGCCGAGCTACAGGCCGCGCTGAGCGCGGGAGAGATCACGGCACGTCAACTGGCTGAGCGCTATATCGAGCGCATTCACCAGCTTGACCATCAGGGACCCCATCTCAACTCGGTGCTCGAAATCAATCCTGACGCGCTCGATATAGCGGAGGCACTTGACCAGGAGCGGCACACCCAGGGTCCACGCGGCCCCTTGCACGGCATTCCAGTGCTCTTGAAGGAGAATATCGCCACCGATGACCGCATGGAAACCACTGCCGGTTCACTGGCTCTGCTTGGCTCACGTCCAGGTCAGGATGCCTCGGTCGTTCGCCAGCTCCGGAAGGCAGGGGCCGTTATTCTAGGGAAGACCAATCTCAGTGAATGGGCAAACTTCCGTTCAGATGCATCATCTAGCGGCTGGAGCGGACGTGGTGGGCAGACCCGCAATCCCTATGTGCTCGACCGAACTCCCTGTGGTTCCAGTTCTGGTTCTGGCACCTCTATTGCTGCCAATCTGGCCGCTGTAGCCCTGGGTACCGAAACCGACGGCTCTATCCTTTGCCCCTCCGCCGCATCTTCACTGGTTGGTATCAAACCTACCATTGGTCTCGTCAGTCGCGCGGGCATTGTGCCCATTGCCCACAGTCAGGATACTGCCGGACCTATGGCACGCACGGTCGCCGATGCCGCCACGCTCCTCACAGCTATCTCCATTCCCGACTCCCGCGATAGCGCCACCCGCACCAATCCTCACCCTCAACCCATAGACTATACAAAATTCCTGAATAGCGAGGGCTTGCGAGGTGCGCGTATCGGTGTCGCGCGCGAGGTATATTTCGGCTATAGCGCCAAAGCTGACGCCATTATCGAGAATGCGATACAGCGCTTACGCGACCTTGGCGCTGTTATTGTTGATCCAGCTAATATCCCAACTGCAAAACAGATGAATGAATCAGAAAATGAGATGATCGTTTTGCTGCATGAGTTCAAGGCTGATCTGAACCAGTATCTCTCTGAACTGCAAAGCAGCCCGGTACGCACCCTGGCAGATATCATCGCCTTCAACAAAGCCCATGCCGCCGAGGAGCTCACCTATTTCGGACAAGAACTTTTTCTCCGCGCGCAGGAGACAGCCGGGCTAGATGACCCCACCTACCTGCAAGCTCTGGCTGAAAACCAGCGCCTAGCACGCCAGGAGGGTATCGATGCCATTATGGATGAGCACAAGTTGGACGCGCTTGTCATGCCTACTGGCGCGCCTGCCTGGTGCATCGACGTGATTGACGGCGACCATCCCCTCGGTAGCAGTTCTCAACCCGCCGCCCTGGCAGGCTATCCCGCCATTACGGTCCCGACTGGCTTTACTTTCGAGCTGCCCGTCGGTCTAACCTTCATGGGACGCGCTTATAGTGAAGCCACACTGATCCGCCTCGCCTACGCCTTTGAGCAGGCTACGCGAGCGAGACATGCCCCTCGCTACCTCGATACCATCACGCTTTCCTAAGCAGCTAAAGAAGCGCCCCTTAACACACCAGGAACCAGCCACGTTAGCCTATAACGTGGCTGGCTCCTTTTTAGTTCTTGTATGACTACAGCGGCTTTCAGAAATCTTGAACCCGGCATACGTCGGCGCTGTGCTTCAGCTAACGCCGGGTTCACAGCTCTATCCTTCTGCCCTCAGCTATAGTTTCTCAGATTAGCGATTGGTTGGACCAAGCGCGACACGACTCAGCGCGACGAGACCCCAGGCCACCAGAGCATAGATCAGCATCGCAATCAAAGTCGAGATCTCAAAGACGCTCCCTGTACCAAAGCCAGGATCACTAAAAATCCCCTTGAATGGTCCCATAAAGACAAAGCTCAATTCGTAGAGCCCCTTCACAAACCCATTCGACTCATTTGCCGCCAGTAAACGGAAAATAAAGCGTAGCAGCAGAATAATCTCCAGCACCCCTAGGAGGAAGTATACTGCGGTCGCGACCCAGTACCGTGCTCTGGCTCGCTGCTGCTCTGGATTGACATATACTTCTTCGCGCCTCGCGACCTGGTCACGGTTCGGTCCCACATGGCGCTCTTGCTGGCTCTGCATATAACCACCTTCATTCGAGCGCGTGTAGACCCGCTCATCATATACAACAGGCTCAGTCTGTTCCTGATTCTGTTGATAACGCGGGTCAACCCCCTGCTGGTAACGTGGGTCATGCCCATAAGGCTGATTGCTCATGCTCTACACCTTACCTTTCCTAGATATGAGAACTGGTAGATGATTCCCACACGATAGATCTTTACGTTCTACCTCTCTGAACACCAACGCCGCTGGCACGACAACCGCTTACCCCCCATGCGGAGGGCAGAGCATATTCAGTTTTTTGTAAAAAGAGTTCGTGCTAGCCGCACTAGCAGAGTTAGTGTTCGCATAAGAACTTTATCATATCTTCTTTGTCATTTTCAATTATTATACTGATGGACACTCTTTAAGTGCCCACGACATACCATGCCACCATTTTCAAATGACTTAATATACTACCTTATCAGTAGTACGGATTATGCGTTTCAACCGACTCTATAACCAGGCTCCACCTTCATCCCTTCCGGACATCGCAAATAACCATCCTCATTCTCACCAAAGCTTCGACACCTACACAAAATATTTTGTCAGACCGACGATACTATTTATGTAGGTAAACCCTGCCAAGCCACATTCTTATGCCTCCTGGCGAAAGAGGGTAGCTTGGCTGTTGGGCCAGTGATTATACTGGCCCTCTTGTCCCAATCTCGGCAAAATTTTACGCGTTCGTCTCCACAGGCTTATTTTCGGATCTTACTTTCATAGCTTTGCTCTGCATGTATCTGCTTGAGAGCCACCAGTTCCTTCTCACCACGTGCTAGCAAATCCTTACGCCATTCATCCTTGTACTGCTGCATGGTCTCCACTAGAGTCTGGGCAATCGCCATATTGCGATACCACTTGTGATTGGCTGGCACGATATACCAGGGCGCGCTTTCAGTACTACATTTGCTTAGCGCGTCTTCATATGCCTCCTGGTAATCGTCCCAATAGGCTCGCTCCTTCCAATCTCCCACATTCAACTTCCACGACTTCTCTGGCTCGTCCTCACGCGCACGTAGTCGCTTAGCCTGCTCATCCTTACTAATATGTAGAAAAAACTTCAGTATGATGGTTCCACTATCAGCCAATAGTTCCTCAAAGGCATTGATACTCTGGTAGCGCTTCTGCCATTTTTTCTCTGGCACCAAATTATGAACCCGTACGACGAGCACATCCTCGTAATGTGAACGATTAAAGACGCCAAAGACCCCCAGTGGAGGTGTGTGCTGATGAATACGCCAGAGAAAGTCATGCTGTAACTCTTCCAATGATGGTTCTTTAAAAGAGTGCACCGTGCAGCCCTGGGGATTGACTGCGCTCAAGACATGGCGGATAGTTCCATCCTTGCCACTGGTATCCATTCCTTGCAAAATCATCAACAAGCTGTTCTTCTGAGCCGCTGTCATCAACTCTTGCAATTCGCCCAGTTCCTTGCTGAGCTTCTGCAACTGCTCTTCTGCCACATCACGCTCGATATGGTCGTCTCTATATTCTGGGCTATAGTCCTTGAGCTTTACCTTACTGCTCTCTTTGACCTTCCACAAAAACTGCTTACTCATCGACCTGACTCCCTCCTGTACAAACAACTTCAATTACATTATCCTTAACACGCTCCGCGCAGACATATTGTCGCACTTGGGTGGCTTCCCATCCTGTCAGATAGAAGTTTCTCTTAGGTCTAACTCCTCTAATCGAAGCAATATCTCTGGTAATTCAGCGAGACTCCCAATACAGGCACCGGAATCACAGCATGGCGTGGGCAAGCGAGAAACATGGATCGTGCGCGTTCCCATCAGGCGCGCCCAATGGAGCGCATCAAGGCTATCATCCACAACCACAGCTGAAGCAGGGTCAACCTCGGAGTCCTCGAAGAGACGCTTATAGTATTCGGGTCCATTTTAGCCTCGCGCCATGCTTCGTGTGTGCCTCCTAGTAGTGGCACAAAAAATCAGCTACTTCGCGCTGCCACTGAGGGCCACGCAGAGTGTTATTATTCATCACGCCGCCATCATCAAGAAATACGATCACATGTGCCACGCTCATTCCCCTTCTCTTTTACGCCATTTTCTTAATAGCAGCTTCCCTTGTTTTTCACAAATAACAACGCTGCCGCCAACAAAGGGAGTATACGCGATTTACGTCCCTCTATCAACGGCAGCGTTCAATCCTGATGTAGACACATCAATACAACAGCATATCATTCAGCTAGTGGCTGACGGTGCCAGTAGGATGCGCACCGCTTCCACTCAAGACTCTCTAACGTCTCACGGCTATTGATTCCCCAGCGTAACGCTGCAATACTGAGAACAACAAACACTAGTAGAATAAGCATGGCTTCCATTTGTTTTCTGACCTTTCCCGCATATGTGCGGATCTAATAATTTTCTCTTGCTTTAAGTTTAATATAATGTTATTATCAAGTCAATGAAACGAATTTGATCGTTTCCATCGAAAAAATCGATAACAGCCTGCCAGAAAACCTGAGCATAGTAGCGCCAGCCGCCTAGGTTTTCCCGAGTGAAGAGGATGTATATGGATATACGCCAATTGACCACCTTCCGTATGCTAGCTCATACCTTGAGCTTTAGCCGCACGGCCCAGACTCTCAACTATGTTCAGTCGAGTGTGACCACGCAAATTCAGGGGCTTGAGGAAGAACTTGGGGTAAAGCTCTTTGATCGACTAGGCAAACGCGTTATCTTAACCGAAGCTGGAAGAAAGCTTCTCCATTACGCTGAGAAGATTTTGGGCCTGGTAGATGAGGCACGCCATACGCTCATGGAGGATGAGAACCTCTCGGGTTCCATATGCATCAGCGCGCCCGAGTCGCTCTGTACATATCGCCTACCCAGCGTAATCCAGCAGTTTCACGCTCGCTTCCCTCATTCACGTTTGGTCTTCCGCCCCACTCAAGATCAGCTCAAAAGCCTCAGTGAGGGAGAAGTGGATGTCGCCTTTGTGCTCGATGAGCCAGTTCGTTCGACGGCTTTTGAGGTTGAATCCCTGGGCTATGAAACGCTCCTGATGCTCGCAGCCCCCCGGCATCCCCTGGCAGCCATAGAACATATCCAGTCCCAGGATATCCAGGGCGAGCAGTTCTTACTCACAGAAAAGGGTTGCATGTATCGCAATGTCTTTGAACGTGAGTTGCGTATAGCGGGCATCGACGCTGTTACCGATCTGGAATTCACCAGCGTTGAAGCAATTAAGCAATGCACGATGTCGGGCATGGGCATTACCTTCCTTCCACGCCTGACGGTAGAGGCAGAGCTAGCTCAAGGTCAACTTGCCGCTTTGCAGTGGGAAGGACATGACTTTCAAATTCTCCACCAGATGCTCTGGCATAAGGAGAAATGGCTCTCACCCACAACCCGTGCCTTTCTGGAAGTGGCACGCGAGATGCTCACTCAAGAGCATTTTCAGCATATGACTCCAGACCTCCCGCTAGCCGCGTCCTTCTAAGCCTCCCCACTCATCAGGGGTATACTATCTATAAGTACAGGCTGAAGCGCTGAGCCTGTGTCAGACTCACTACACTCAATCTCTCCAAGCCAGAATTCTGAGCATCTCAAATCCAGGACCGTTCACATTCTCTCACTTTTACTTGACCCTATATCTCAAATCCGCGACCGTTCACATTCTCTTACCTTACTCCTTATCCGAAAACCTGAGTGCGTCAGCGCTAGTCGCGACCCCCATACGGGGGCACGGCAGCGCGTTGGTTTTCGCATAAGACCTTAGTGCCACACACTCGTATATTCAGCCCCACAATCCGTTTCCAGAACTATTCACATTCACGTCACCTCTCCACTTTCCCTCGACGCAACATTTCGATTACAGGACCGTTCACATTCGCATGCCTCTCACACTCTCCTGACTCGGCATCCCAATTCCACAATCGTTCACATTCTCTTCTCGTTCAGCATTACAATTCCACAATCGTTCACAATCCCTGGACTTGCAAAAATGCTCTTTGATATTCATCGTAAAGGGTGCAATACACAACCCCTCAACAGGTGGGTAGCATTTGAGATGCTCCTCAATTTCCTGGACCGCTACCCTTGACGCCTGTATTAGGCTATGCTAATATCTTATTGTGGAACTCGGGAATCCTTCCCCAAAAACGATTATGATATGACCCGTTGATAGGGCCAGCCACAATCAGAAAGCAATAGTGCAAGAGGAGCCTGAAGGCATGAAGCAGCTACATCATGAAAAGACTTGCGCGCTTTGTAGCGCATCACTAGGTTGGTGGAATACCCAAACCTGTATTAAATGTGGACATACCCTATGTGGTCGCCACGCATGCAAGAAGCGTCGGCTCCATAGCTCTGTTCTCTCAGCTTATTGCTCTCACTGCTTGCACGAAGAAGAAGCGAAATCCACCTCGGTAGCTTACCAGGCAGTACAACGCCAGCACGCTCACGTCTAAGCAGACATCGCTTCTTAATTTAAATCTGTTTCAAGCCCATTTCGGTGTGAAGGATATCACTCGCTTTTCGGGGCATCCATAAGCGCGTGTAGACGGGAGGCAGCCTCTCCACGTGTGATCTTTAACTCCAGTAACGCATCAAGTATCTCCTCCACAGTCGTCAGTTGAAGTGATACCTGCTCCTCGGCAACTGGCTCCTCATGCGCACCTTTATTTTCCGCCCCCACTTCAATACGTGGAACTTCAGCTTTGGCCGAATGCTCACGACCCTTGAAGAGGTGCTCACGTAAAGCTGGTAGCAGGTAAATGCCCACTAACACCAGCCCGATTATGAGTGTCGCCAATCCACCTTGGACCATTTGCTGCCAATTATTGGCAGCCGACCCAAGAGACGCGGTAATACCAACATACAACGCCATCGCCAGGCCAATAGCCCCTGTGATGACGCCTGCCCCCAAAAGCACCAGGACAAAGCCCCGGCGTGGTCCCAAAGCCAACTCTCCGTTCGACCTATATTGGCGGCGCAAAAACCAATCGAGAGCTATGTACCCGACACCAGTAACAGCCAGCGCTAGCGATGTAAGCCATTCAATTCTATCTGGTCTCGTCGTAATCGGGAACCATGTTTGCAGACCATCATATAATAATCTGCCTGCTCCTACCCAGAAAAAGGCCGCTGCAATACCACCCACAATAGCCACAACGGTCAATCCAAGCTGGCGAGCTTGTAGTAATTGCTGTCGCACCGTGCCACGCAGGAGCCAGAGATACACGGCAAGCACTATACAGCCCAGGATCAACGAAGAGAAAAAATCCAGATCACCAGAGGAACCTATAATATGCTCGACACCTATTTGCTCACCAGAAAGCATCCTAAAGAGCCAGGTGAGCACCAACCATATGCCATCAAGAAAGGCCGCAGCCCCAAATGCAAGCCCCAAACCATGAAAGATGAGGCGCGTCGCTAACGAACGATCCTGATAGGTCATCCAACCATACCAGATCCAGGCACCAGCCACCCAGACCAGGGCAATTGCAAGCCAGATCGAATTACCAACAGAACACTGATAGCAATAGGTATTCTGAGTCAAACCGCCAAAAAACCATAGGTCAATCAACCTTCTGACATATCGTAGCAAAAAGAAGAACACGATCATCGTCAGAAGCAACACCACTTGCGTACCAAAGAAGTGAATGCGCTGGAATACCAGAGCTACCCCTGAAAGTTCCTTTGTACGACGGCTCTCTAAAGCCACAAGTACAGCTAATAATAAGAATGAGAGCGCGCTTGCTAGCAGACTCGACACATTAGGGGAGGCTGATGTTCCAAGTATGGCAAAGGTCGTGCCCAACAGAGGAACACCAATAACGACTCCAATTCCTTGCAAGGTATGCAGGAAGAATGCACGGATTGGACTATTATATGCCTGCTCATCTTGCTTCATATCGCGACGGAGAAGCCAATAATGCAAGCCACCCAATACGCCACTAATCAGAAACGCAATACAGGCAAAACTGATCGATTGCACCAGTTGAGCCTGCCCCGGAGCGCTGCTATATTGCCCACGAAGCGGAGTAAAAGAAGCAAGAGTTGAGATCAGCGTACCAAAAGCGGTGAGTGCGAATATAAGCAATGCGCTACAAACGCTATAAAGGTAAAAACGATAAAGGCTTCGTACCATAAGAAGCTTACCCCCCTCAAAATGATACCCAATGAATGTATGTTACAAGCTCAGGTCAGGAATCATAAACAGGCCATCATGCTCTGCGTGAAAAATGCTGCTTGAATATTCCAGATAGTAGCATACATCCTGCCATCACAGGAGGGATGGGTCACATGTCCTATTTTTTGCTTATTAGTTGGGACATTGCCTCCCCTGATTCAGCTCGTTCTTGTTGAGGTTGCACTTGAGGAGCGCGAACGAGTTCGCCGATCTTTCTCAGCACATAGAAACTGCCCTCGACTGCTGGTCCAATCCCACCAGCAAAGATTAAGGTGCCAAAGCCGACAGTCCCTCCCAGCAGGAAACCTATCACCAGTACACACACTTCTATAGAAACACGTACAATAGCCAAGCGAAGCTTCGTGCGCTGATGCAAATACAACATCAAACTATCGCGAGGACCAGCCCCCATCCGAGGAGTAATATAAAAAGCGGTTCCCAACCCGATCACCCCTACTCCAGCGACATTTACAAGCAAGCGCCAGAACAGGCCCGCGTCCCCAAGGTCTGGAACTACATTCAAGCGTAGAAAGAGATCGACCAGACTTCCAATAAGAAGCATATTTAAGACCGTACCAACACCAGGGTAGACTCTAAAGAACAGGCATAGCACAATCAGGAGCGCCCCAATGGCGATATTGGCAGTACCAAAGGAGAGCGGAGTATGGCGACTAATACCCTGATGGAGTACATCCCAGGGATCGAGCCCCAAACCAGAGCGAAAGGTTAATACAATTCCAAGCGCATACAGCGCCAGGCCCACGCATACACAGAGCAAGCGGAGCACATATCTCCACGATAAAAATGTGCGCCAGGGTATCTGAAGCATAAAAGTATCCATTCTCTATACCAACCACAGCAATATATCACTACATAGAGAATAGAGAATACATATCATACTCGCAACCGCCAATCCATGGGGGCCGCTATCAGCCAATGCAAACGCACCGAACCACTATTGGTCTTCAGCTGTGAAGGTCTTACGAAAAAAAGAAGCGCCGCGCCGCGCTTCTTTTTTTCGTAAGACCTTCACAAGGCTCGATTTTTGCCTGTTTGCCCCTTTTCAAGACGCGTGAGATGTGTTATAATCCTCTGGTGTTTGGGCCCATAGCTCAGCGGTTAGAGCAGTCCGCTCATAACGGATTGGTCGCTGGTTCGATCCCAGCTGGGCCCACTTGTTTACCTCCCACCAAATGCCATTTCACACCTCTCTTTAATGCAAAGCTCCTTTGGCTCTTATTAACAGTTCCCGAGAGTATGCCAGGTAATCGGCCCGACCTGACCATCAACCTCTATATGCTGAAGTGTCTGCCAGCGTTTCACAGCATACTCGGTCCTTGAGCCAAATTCCCCATCAACGTCGAGCACTTTCCCGTCCTGATCTTTCATCCCGCGAGCATTCAGCTCTTGCTGCAAGACCTTGACCCAGCTACCTGTACTCCCGTTTTGAACCTGAGGTGGGCACACAGGCTTGGGAGTGGGGGTCGGCTTCGGCTTTTGGGTGGGAACAGGGGTTGGGCGCGGAGGCGAGGTTGGTGTAGGTTGCATTACTGGTCGCGTAGTAGGTTTAGCTGTTGGTGTAGCGGTTTTGACCGAGGATGAGTCACTCCTAGAATGTATCCTGGCAATCGAAGTTGGTTTATCCTCTGGCTGCCCCTGCTGGACGGCAGTGGGTATAACGGAAACCTTGACACGCTGGACAGAGCGCACAAAGAACATACTTGAGGCAATAATCAAAAGCACTAAAGCAACAGTTCCAATAGCGAGGAATTGCTTTCGCTGACCCCGTGGGGCCTGCACCATAATGGATGTTTGCGAAAGAGTTGTAAGAGCAGGGGGTGCAGCCTGAGACGGCACCAGCGCATAGATAGGACGAGCTGCCTCTTCCTCCACAGGAAATATATCCGTTGGTTCTGGTATTTCTTGTTCCGGAATCTTAAAAATATCGTCTGCTGGTAGGGGAAATATCTCTCGGCTCGCACTTAAGGTAGCTAGTTCTTCCTCATCAGGAAAGATCTTTGTCATAAGCGCGATAGTTGGCATAGGAGCCGTTGGAGTTTGCTCAGGATAGCTGACCGCCTTTAAAGCGGTCGCAAACTCTTGTACACCCCTAAAACGCTGATCAGGGTCACTTGCGAGTGCCCGCAAGATCACTTGCTCCACCTCGAGAGAGAGGTCTGGAACCTGTTCACGTAAGGAAGGGGGTATTAGCTCTTCCTGGGTTGCAGGTACTGTTACCATCCCCGGAAATGGGCACCTCCCGCAGAGCAACTCATAAATAATCACCGCAAGCGCATACTGATCGCTGGCAAAGCCAGGCTCACCTAGAGACTGCTCAGGCGCGGTATACGGAATCACACGTTCCAGATCACTCAACGTACTGTCAGAATTAAATTTGCTTCCAATACTAGGGATTGAAAAGTCACTCAGCAGAACCATGCCATTGTTATTCAGCAGCAAGTTCTCTGGTCGAAGATTGCCATGTACCAGTTGCAGATCGTGAGCGTACTGGAGAGCGGAAGCGATGGGGACAAGATGCTTGAGAATATCCAAAAGAGGCACCTGCAAGCCCCTGGTATGGCGCTTGCGGAAACTCCCACGTGCGGCATATTCCATAACCAGAAACGGAAGGCTGCTTTCCCCCACTCCTGCATCCAACAACGCTGCAATATGAGGATGCTCCAATTGGCGTGAATGGACCTCACTTAGAAAACGTTGCCGATCTTGCGCCTGGGTAAGATATACATTAAAGACCTTGACCGCAGCCTGCGTTTGATGCTGAACATGCTGTCCCAGGTAAACGTCCCCATATCTTCCTCCACCAATCCAGCGAATTAAGCGATAATCCCCATATTGCTGATTTAGAAGATCTTGATGTTTTGTCACCTGTCTCTATTCCCACCCCTCGGGGCTCAATACATTCAATCACTATAAAATACGAATATAAATATATTGTATGCAGTAAAAACCGCATAGGTCAATAAGCATAGGAGATATTGGATGCGCATCAAAAGCAGAGTTAAGCAATGAAGTAAGCCTAAAAAAATGAATGCCACCCGAGTGATGTTAGGGTGACCTTATAACGCCCTTGGCAGCAGAGCTGATGCACTTGAAAACGCTCAGAAAGGCTATTTAAACAATGAGATGGGCTTTTTTTGACATAGCTACCCATGAGTCAGTGTGCTATAATACCAGCAGATCATAAGTGTGTTTTCAACAATAAAGCTTAGGATCAAAAAAGTGAATTGTCGAGGATGTGCAAGAGCAGACAGGGAACATATACTAGAGGTTAGTGGGCTTTTCTGTTTCACTGCTGCTGCTTGAGAGTTGATTGGAAGCAACAGTACCTTTTCTTACGGGATGTGTCATAGCGCAACACAAACCGCCTCGTGTGGCCACTCTCCCCCATCAGGCGAAAGCCCTCCTCTATTTATCTTTTGCTGTACGAATTGCCGAAAAGACAAGACACCTTACCTATCAATGCCGCGCTACCTGCTTTCCGGTGCGGTTCAACGTTTCACTACTGAGGAGAAATCAGTGAAGAACGAAGTTACCATCCGAATAGGCGGAGAGTCGGGCGAAGGTACCATTTCTGGGGGTGATATTCTCGCGCTAGCTGCTGCGCGTTGGGGATACCACGTCCATACATTCAGGACCTTCCCCGCTGAAATCCTGGGAGGCCCGTGTATGTTTCAGGTTCGCATCAGCGACCAGCCCATTCAATCTATGGGCGACTACGCGGACGTGCTCATCTGCCTAAACAAGGAGGCGTTCGATCGCAATGTTAGCGATCTACGACATGGAGGCGTACTGATTTACGACCCGTCCGATTTCACTCCTGAAACTGGCGACTTTATTACTTATGCTATACCATTTAATGAGATTGCGCGTAAAGAAGTCCAGCTTTTCCAAACCAAAAATATGGTCATGTTAGGAGCGATATCCGGTCTGTTTGGGCCGCCTCTTGAGGCAATTACTCAGGTCGTCCAGTCTAAGCTCTCTAAATCCCGTAAGGCCAATGCGACCTTAATGGAAAAAAATATGCTGGCCCTGGAAATCGCATCCAATTATGTTTTAGAGAAATCACCTAAACAAGATCCTTATGTTCTCGGTCCCGTTACAAAGGCTGATCGTGTGGTACTTAATGGAAACCAGGCAGTCGTGGCGGGCGCGCTCGCGGCACAATGTAGTTTCTTCGCGGGCTATCCTATTACCCCTGCCAGCGATATTATGGAAGCGCTGGCAAAAGAGCTACCCAATGTCGGTGGCACATTCATGCAAGCTGAAGACGAGATGGCAGCCCTGGCAGCGGTGCTAGGTGCCTCTTTCGGCGGTAAGCGTGCTATGACCGCGACTTCTGGTCCCGGCTTCTCTCTGATGACTGAACTGATTGGGCTTTCATCCATGGCGGAGTTGCCCGCTGTCATCATAGACGCGCAGCGAGCCGGTCCTAGTACAGGCATGCCAACCAAGATGGAGCAATCTGATCTGAGCTTTGCGCTGCACGCGGGGCATGGAGATACACCCCGTATGGTTGTAGCTCCCGCCAACGTTGCCGATTGCTTCGAGCTGATTCAACTGGCATTTAATATGGCCGAACGCTACCAGATGCCGGTTCTGTTTTTGACAGATCAATCGCTTACCGCACGCGTGGAGAGCGTTGATCGTCATATCTTCAAGCAAGGCGAGATCGTTGAACGCCTACCCTTGAAGCAGGAGGACAGCCTTGGCAGTAGCGAAGACAAGGTAGCTGTAGCCTCTGGCATGACACACAGTTACTCACGCTACGCCTATACAGCCAGTGGCATCTCTCCTATGACAGCCCCCGGACCTGGCGCAAAACCTTACGTCGCGACAGGTCTTGAACACGACGAATATGGGCATCCTGACTACGAGCCAGAAGACCATGTCGCCATGATGGAGAAACGCTTCCGCAAGCTCTACACTGCTGCCGAGGAGTTACCACAGCCTGTGCGCTACGGTGACGCCGAGGCAGCGATAGGCGTTATTGGCTGGGGCTCCACCGAAGGAGCTATTCAGGAAGCGGTTGACCGTGGACGTGAGAAGGGATTGAAGGTGGCTTCGCTCCATCTGAAAATTTTGTCTCCCCTTCCCGATCACACCATTCAAGCGTTCCTTAACTCTGTAGAGAAGGTAATTGTGCCAGAGTGTAATTACTCTGGGCAGTTAGCAAACCTGCTTGGCGCGAAATATGGATTGCAAGCGATCCGTGTCAATAAATTCGGCGGCATTCCATTCACTGCGGGCGAGATTCTCCGCGCCATTGAGGAGGTCGGTTAAATCCATGACGCAGACAATTATTAATCCTACACCTAAAGACTATAAAAGTGACGTCAAACCTACATGGTGTCCCGGTTGTGGTGACTTCGGCGTATTAAATGCAACGCTACGCGGCCTGGCTGGGATGAAGCTTGCTCCAGACGAGACAGTTGTGGTATCGGGTATCGGCTGCTCAAGCCGCTTCCCTCACTTTATGAGAACCTTTGGCTTTCATAGTGTTCATGGTCGTGCACTTCCTGTCGCCCAGGGCTTAAAGATGTCCCGCCCAGATCTAACAGTTGTGGCGGTTGGTGGCGATGGAGACTTCTTCAGTATCGGCGCGGGTCACCTGGTACACGCAGCATTACGCAACATTGATATCACAGTTGTTGTTATGGATAACGAGATCTACGGCCTGACCAAGGGCCAGACCTCACCAACGTCACCTCATGGACATGTGACTAAATCGACCCCCTATGGTTTGATGGCGTCACAATTTAACCCCATTGCGACAGCCCTTTCCTTGAATGTTAGCTTCGTGGCACGTGGCTACTCAGCAAAACCAAAGGACCTGGCAGCATTGATTGAGCAGGGAATCCAGCATAAGGGCTTCGCCTTCATTCATGCCCTGAGCCCTTGCCCAACTTTTTATCATACCTTTGATGCCTGGGATGCCGCCGTCACACCCATTTCACCCGAGCACAACATTCAGGACCGGAATCAGGCGATGATGTTGGCACTCAATACGGAAAAGCAATTTACCGGGGTCTTCTTCCGTGAGGAACGTGATACTATGGATCAGGCTGCTCAGAAGCTTGCCGAACGGGGCAACCCCTTCGACGTAGAACAATACATCCAACGCTACGCTTAAACAGCATTCTATGAAAGAGAACGCGGTCAGGACATGTGTTTCCCTGACCGCGTTTCTATACTTGTTCTCATTATTCCCAATAGACAGACGCCACTCAATCCCTAGAGTGACGTAAGTGTGATACGCGAACAACGAAATGACTACCTACAGATGCAGTGGTGGTGCTAGTACAATTCAAAGCCAGGTGTGGTTGTAGTCATCGCAGCATTGAGGGAATTAATAACAGCCTGGGAGAACTTTTCGCCGCAGGCTCGGCAGAAGAGACCGCCCTCGTTATGATAGGTCCCTCCAATAGCGGTCAATTGACGCTCGGCAGGCTTGCCACACCATTCACATGAGCTACCGCGAGGGGCAAAATCAACGGAAACTGGTCGGCGAAACTCATTACTCATCATGAGGGTATCCTCCTATCCTGTGCTGATCAGGTGTAGTTACAGTAGTTGAGAGGTTTGTTTACAGCACACCGGGGGATCTCGTATCTGATGGAGGGCAGCTCAACGAGCAGCCACGGCGATACTGCATCCACGAGTTCGCGCATCATCGCTTTAGAGCCACGCTGCTCCTGATTTTTCGATGGATAGTAGATATGATTTAGAGGTGATCAGCGCTATCCAGTAAAAGCAACTATACCATACTTTCTCGCAAAGTGCTAGCCCTCTGGCATAGTTTCCCCACGCTTTAAGAAGGTCGCTGGTTACGCCTGTGATGATTCTGAATTGGCTGACGTTTCAGCTTCACTCTCCTCTTCCGGCAAGGCGGGGAAACGACTCGACATACGATCACCAATAATCCACCCGATCACGCCCAGGACCAGGGTAAGAATTAACCAGAACCAGAGGATAAAAGTGATATTGACATTAAAGACCGCCGCCAGGACACCCGCCAGGATGATCCCAACAATGAGCCCAGTTGTAACACCAATCAGGCAGCCAGGGTGCTTAAGGTTGCGACCGCGTAGTTTGTTCATCATGATTTTATTTAGTATACCTTCAACAACAAGCCATAAAAACATTTGCCAACGCCGCCTGTGCGGCGGCTAGCTTCGCCGCCACATGATTCCACATCACGCTAAATTTGTGTAGTGCAAGATCTGAGCCTCTCAGGCGGCTGCGCTCAGGCAGATGAATGGCAAGATAATTTGTTCTGCTATGGATGATAGCGTGATGTTCCACCAACGTCAAGGTGTCATGATATCTCACCCGAACAATAATGCCTCTCTTCACATCTCCAAATATGAATGGAGAGGTCTTTAGATGCACAGGGTGATAAAATGGAGAGAGAACAATAAAAAGCAGAGTTTTCGTCATAAGTAGGCGACTTCAAAGGAGAGGTTATGAAGGCAACCGTTTTTCATGAGCATGGTGACATACAGGTCTTGCGCGTCGAGGATATAGCACAACCGACGCCGGGTCCCGGCGATGTTCTTGTGAAGGTGCAGGCATGTGGTGTCAATCGTCTCGATGTTTACTCACGCACCGGGCGAACCAAAGTCGCTCCCATGCCCCATATCTCAGGCTCAGAGGTCGCAGGCGAGATCGTGGCGCTAGGTCAGGCTGTAGGCGGGCTCAAAGTTGGACAGGCTGTAGTCGTTGCTCCTTATCTTTTCTGCGGACAATGCGAGTTTTGTCGCTCGGGCGAGGAGGTTATCTGCCTGAAAGGAGATATTGTTGGCTTGGGAAGCCAGGGTGGCTATGCTGAATATATAAGCGTCCCAGCTTCGAGTATTGTGCCTCGACCAGACAACGTCGATGCCGTTTCCGCCGCAGCCGTTGGGCTGTCAGCGATTACCGCCTGGCATATGCTTACTCGCAAGGCACCATTGCAGCCAGGTCAGGATGTGCTGGTACAGGCAGGAGGAAGCGGTGTAGGAAGCGCAGCTATCCAGATCGCAAAGCTAGCGGGAGCGCGTGTCATCACCACAGTAAGCAATGAGGAAAAGAGAGCCAAGGCTCTCGAATTGGGGGCAGACGAGGTTATCAACTATCGTGAGCAAGACTTCCTACAAGAGGTCCGCCACCTGACTGGAAAACGCGGCGTTAATGTTGTCGTGGAACACGTTGGACCCGATACCTGGGAGAAGAGTGTTGCATGCCTGGCACGCAAAGGACGTCTGGTCACCTGTGGCGCGACAAGCGGAAATGAGAGTAAAATCAATCTCTGGAACCTCTTCGCCAAGGAACAGACCCTTATTGGCTCTTATGGTGGAACACGTCAGGATCTCGCTGATCTCCTCAAACTTGTCGCGCGACGCCAGTTTATCCCAGTTGTCGATAGCACCTATACTCTGAAGCAGATTGGGCACGCGCAACAGCGTATGGAGAGACGTGAGAACTTTGGCAAATTGATTGTAACACCCTCTGTATAATGAAATTGTCGAGGTATTGTTCAGGTACCGAGCGATATTTCGGTTTGGCTTTTCCTTATGCGACAGCCTGGACGCACTCGCGCTAGCCGCGTGAGAGGTGCTGGTTTTCACATAAGATCGTTTATTGGTCAACGAAAGGATGACAGTTTCATGGCAACAGTTGTGAAAGAGCAGCGCCAGTCTCCCAACAACAATCACCACCGGGTCGAGATCATCGACTCGCCTGAAGCGGCCTCCAGCCGTAAAGGTTGGACGATCACCTGGATCGTAGCCGGGTCGCTTGCCTTGATCGGCATCGTCTCCTTTCTTGTAATGCGCCGCCTCTCTGCCGACGAGGTATAGGCAACGCTTACATATCTTGGAGGAGAGTACCTGTTACATACCAGGCACTCTCCTTCCAGAGCCTCTTAACCGCACTATAAGAAAATCCTTCCTCACTATTCGACCTGCTTTCGCCTGCCCCAAGCCCATACCATCATCCAGATTATGGCTTTGCATCAACTTCAACTCCGCGAACTAGCTAACGCACCCGGATGTTTGAACAGGAAAGTCATCTGAAGCATTGACAAACGCAAGCCGAAAAGGCAAGCTAAGAACAATATGAGAGAAGTCTGGAGCCGCTCCCCGGAAGCACACATAGAGTAGATCGGTATATAGAATAATGCAACCATATACGCACACCAACGCACACATCTTGATTGTTGATGATGAAAGCCGAGTTACAGACGCGCTCAGACGAGGTCTGGCGTATGAAGGTTACCAGGTATCGAGCGCGAACGATGGCGAAGCAGCCCTGGCACTGGCACGAACGCGACGACCCGACGTCATTATCCTTGATATCATGCTCCCAGGCATAGATGGCCTTGAGGTGTGTCGCCGCTTACGTGCCGCACACAATGAAGCCGCGATATTGATGCTCACAGCCCGCGATACGGTCGCTGACCGCGTCGCAGGTCTAGAAATGGGTGCCGATGATTACCTTGTGAAACCATTCGCTCTGGAGGAGCTACTGGCACGCGTCAAGGCACTTCTGCGCCGAAAACAACCCGCTGAGTCCGCAGGCGAAATCCTCTGCTTTGAGGATCTCGAACTTGATACCGCGACCCGCCAGGCACGACGCATGTCTCGCGTGATAGACCTTAGTACAACCGAATACGAGCTACTCGCACTCTTTATGCGCAATCCACGCATGGTTCTGACACGTGGGCTGCTGATGGAGCGTATCTGGGGCAATGATTTCGAAGGTGGGGCAAATGTGCTTGAGGTGTATATCGGACACCTGCGTCAGAAACTCGAAAAGAATGGAGAGAAGCGCCTGTTACGAACGATGCGCGGAACTGGCTATGTGCTCCGCTCAAGCGATCAGGGAGAGAGGAATACACTATGAGCGATGTATCTATGCAGCTTCACCATCGACAAAGAAGCGGTAAGCCTATCAGAGGTCTGTATCTACCACTCCACCTGCGCCTAGCTTGCTTCTATGCGCTCCTATTGGTTTGCATTCTGGCCTTCTTTGGCATCATCGTCTACCAGCAAGCCAGGCAACAGGCATATAAAGAGCTAGACAATGCGCTTAGCAGCCGCGCTGCTGGTTTGCTGCTTGGTAAGGATCTAACACCGGAATGGATGGCTCACTCACCTTACAAATACCCTCTTCTTCTCCCTGGAGACAGCGGCATTGGCATCGGAGGAATCTCCATTGAGGTGCTAAATACCAAGCTAGAGCTGTTAGCAACAACCACTGGCACTCTGGAGGGCGGCACATCCATCAGCGGGCAAGCAACATCGCCCGCCCCTTGGGATCTAGTAGCCGCACAGACCGCCCTCCGGGGTGGGGCCTGCCCAGAAAATAAGCAGGTTCGCTCCTGCCTCTTTAGCACCATCACCTATCAGGGGCAACAGGTTCGCGTCTATACGCTGCTCAATGATGACCCATATCCCACACCACACCTGATTCAAACGGCGCGCAGCACAAGCAGCGTAGAACAATCCCTGGTAAACCTGCGCCAGATCATTATTGAAGGATCGCTGCTCGCTCTCCTGCTTGCGCTCCTGGGTGGTTGGCTCATCGCGCGCGGCGTTCTCAGTACAGTCCAACGCATCACACATGCGGCTCAGGCTATTAGCGCGGCCCAGGATTTCAGCAAGCGTGTTGCCATACCAATGTCCCCCTGGCGCGCACGCGACGAGTTTAGTGTTCTGAGCGAAACCTTTAATACGATGCTTGCCAATCTCGAAGAGGTCTACCGGCGACAACAACGCTTCGTAGCTGATGCCTCGCATGAGCTACGAGCACCTATCACCTCTATCCGCTGTAATCTGGATTTGCTCACCAAAGCTCCCGATTTGCCGCCCGAAGAGATCAACGCCGCCCTCGTCGATACGCACGCTGAGGCGGAACGCATGGGGAGACTAGTCAACGATCTGCTAACGCTAGCTCGCACTGATAGCCAGCCACCAGTCTTACCCGGTCATAGAGCCACCCACTACACGACCCTGATTGAATTGGATAGTCTGGTCTTAGAGGCCTTCCGCCAGTATCGCCATGTAGGAGAATCGCATCCTCCCTACCCGCGCATTCTCCTACAACATACAGAGCCAGCGCTGATTTATGGCGATGCCGATGCACTCAAACAGGCATTGATAGCTCTACTCGATAACGCACTAAAATACACTCCAAGTACAGGAAGTGTGGCGCTCGCCCTCCATACGCACACCTCAGAACAGACCCAAATTGCCTGCATTACCGTTAGTGATACAGGCATTGGAATCGCGGAAGAGGATCTTCCTCACATCTTTGAACGCTTCTATCGCGCGGACCACGCCCGTACGCGCGATAAAGGTGGCAGCGGTCTGGGGCTAGCAATTGTCCAGCGCATCGCCGAGGATCACCTGGGCAGCGTCAAGGTAGAGAGCACACCCGGCAAAGGGAGCCAATTTACTCTTTGTTTCCCTATCGCGGATGATGACCATTGATGAAGCGTGGCGCTATAAGCAAGCCGCTAATTTGCGAGAGTCTGGAGGACCTGATATCATACACCATAATAAAGAGGAAGAATACATCGCGATACGAGATTAAGATAACTATACATGGAAGAGGTAACATCATTAGCACATTTCACCTGATTACACATGAAGACATAAAGATTCAACTACATGTCCCCCGGGCGGATAGGAAGCGCCTGGAGCAACTTCCATGGCACGCCCAGCTCGATGAATGGGAACAGCTTGGGGTAGAGCTTCTAGTCATTCGGCGTGGAGCATCGCGCCACCCGGTTGTCTTTGTCGAGTGCGACGGCGCCCGGTATGCCATCAAGGAGACGACTCCCCATATGGCAGACCGTGAGATCCGCAACCTGCGTGAAATTGAGCGACGAGGGATACCAGCGCTTAGCCCAATAGGAGTCGCTCACGTTTCAGCTCCTCCTCTCTCCATCGAGGTTCCTGGCATCCCAGGCATGCGCCAGCAGATCAATAATGATCGGGGTTACACGATTACCCGGCTCGCTCCACGCGTCATCCCTCACGTGCTACTCTATCGGCTGCCACTCAAGAGGCGCTCCAAGCATAGTCTGCTTTCGGCAATCGCCGTGCTGATGGTTGAACTTCATGAACATGGCATCTATTGGGGCGATCCCTCACTCGCCAATGCCCTCATACGCATTGATGGTCGGCGCGTCCTGGCGATTATGGCAGACGCAGAAACGACCGAGATCTTTCCCCAGGCTGTGAGCGAAGGGCTACGTCAGCAAGACCTGGCCCACTTTGGCGAATCTCTGGCATGGCAGGCCGAAGATCTCCGCCAGGCAAGAGGTCTCTCAGAGGATGAGCAGGTGCTCGACGATAGTGATTTCCGCTACTTCGAGCGACGCTATCGCTGGCTCAAACGCGAGCATGCCCGCCTGGCGAATGAGCATCACTTCGATACCCTCTTCCAGGCCCAAAAATTCCTCCAATCGCTTAACCGCTGGGGTTTCTCGCTACTTGATATGACAGGGCGCGCCATTCAGCAGTTTACCACTGTATTGCCGGGCTGGTACCAGCGACGCATCTATGAATTGATCCATGTCTCTATTCCACGCCCTTATGCTCGGCGCTTCTATAACCTGATTCTGGGACATCAGGCGTTACTTAGTGAGCAGGTCCATCGACCAGTCAAACTTGAGGTCGCGGCACGCGATTGGTATCAGCGCTATCATTTACCCACCATTTTGCTGCTCCGCCAATCGCTGACCCAGGACCAGGACCCCATGCAGATCTATTTCGCGATCATGGACCACAAATGGAACCTGAGCCTCAAGGCTGGACGCGAGATATCATTGGAAGATTCACTGGTTGATTTTTCAATGGAGAAGGCGGATACAGGTGAGCTGGGAGCGGTTGATCCCGCCAGAATCGCGACGTGGTGGCGCGAACGCGCCCCAGTCTCCGAAGCACTGGCCCAACCCTCAATTGAAAGCGAAGAGCTTGAACCGTTAGTCGCCACCTCGGAGCGCCCCCTGGTTCGTCTCCAGCACCCCGAGCTAGAGCAGAAGCTACCGGCCATCTTGCATGAGAGCCAACAACCCAAGAAGATCACGACACAGGATCTGGAAAATCCCAAAGCCTGATAGCAAGAAAGGGTGGGACTAGCTCCTTACACAGGTTGCCAATCCCACCCTTTGATTATGCTTTGCTATGGAAGAACGTATCCGCTTCGGCTTATTTCTCCTCAGCCTGAGTGATCTCTTCCTCAGTTTCCTCTTCCTCTTCGACCCCTTCGATCTCGCCGCCACGGAAGGTATTCATATTGTTACGAATCTGCTCATCGATAGCCAGTGCGACATCGCTGTTCTGACGCAAGAATTCTTTGGCGTTCTCGCGGCCCTGACCCAGACGAATATCGCCAACGGTAAACCAGGCGCCACTCTTCTTCACCAGACCCATCTCCAGGCCAATATCGATCAGGCCGCCTTCGCGCGAAATACCTTCGCTATACATAATATCGAACTCGGCGGACTTGAAAGGAGGTGCGACCTTGTTCTTGATGACACGGACACGAGTGCGATTACCAACAACGTCCTGTCCAAGCTTGATGGAGTCTGTACGACGGATATCCAGGCGTACGGAGGCATAGAACTTCAACGCCTTACCACCAGCCGTTGTCTCAGGGTTGCCAAACATCACACCAATCTTCTCGCGAAGCTGGTTGGTGAAGATAACCGTACAATTGGAGTTACTGATCGCGCCGGTCAGCTTACGAAGCGCCTGACTCATCAGGCGGGCCTGCAAGCCAACATGCGAATCGCCCATCTCGCCCTCGATCTCAGCGCGTGGCACCAGGGCCGCAACCGAGTCGACCACCACAACGTCGATAGCGTTACTGCGTACCAGTGAGTCCACAATCTCAAGCGCTTGCTCGCCAGTATCAGGCTGGGAAATTAGCAGAGCATTCGTATCAACGCCACAACGCGAAGCATAGACACGGTCAAAGGCGTGCTCAGCGTCGATGAAGGCAGCGAACCCACCCGCTTTTTGTGCCGAGGCAATAACATGTTGACAGAGGGTCGTTTTACCGGAAGACTCAGGGCCATAGATCTCAATAATACGGCCACGTGGCAAGCCACCCACGCCAAGAGCCAGGTCTAGCGCGATGGAACCTGTTGGAATGGCCTCAACTTGCACCTTGGCTGTATCGCCGAGCTTCATGATCGCACCCTTCCCAAAGCGGCGCTCAATCTGCTGCAACGCGAGCTCTATAGCCTTCTCCCTGTCACTCATAGCGCTTGAGCTGGTGACATTACTGCGATCTGCTGTAGCTTTCTCTTTCTTCGTACTCATTAGCGATTCCTTCAACGCACAGGTGCGAGGTGCAGAGTAGTTGCTTCGCCATCCCTCTCCCGTGAGTTCCTCCTTCTTTACAATCCTCTTAAAAGCCAGTCTAAGGTCTTATACGAAAATCTGAGCACGCCAGCGGCGTTATTTCTCGTATAAGGAGAAAGTCAAACCTGGTAAACCGTCTCGCCATCTCCCCTAAAACAGGCACAAAAAGATATCTGGCTGCGCCGTTCTGACTTCTCTTGCGCTCCATGCCTCTCCCTGGCACATGGGCAACGACGATTTACTGCGTACACTTACTCTATTCCCTGGTGGGGTTCCAAAAGCGGAAATATATCCTCCCCAATTCACTATCTCCCAGAAATTAGAACAAGAGTACCATATGTTCAACAACCTGTCAAGCCGTGTCGCACGGCTTCTCGCTACAAGAACGCATTACAGGAGAAAAAGATCAGGATACAGCGGGATAGCTGTATCCTGATCTTTTATAGTTCTCGTCGACCCTCGATAGCTCGTCCTAGAGTGTCCTCATCGGCATACTCTAAATCGCCGCCAATAGGGAGTCCACGTGCCAGAGTAGTGATATGCAGGTCGGGACGATGCAGCTCATTCTTAATGTAGAGCTTGATGGTCCCGGCTGTATAATCGCCCTCAAAGCCGGGATTAGTCGCGAAGATGACCTCGCGAATCTCCTCATGTTCCAGGCGCTTAAGCAATTCATCAATGCGTAGCTCTTTGCGTCCGATGCCATTCATGGGAGAGAGCGCACCATGCAGAACATGATACAATCCTTTATATGCGCCGGTCTTCTCCAAAGCCAGCACATCCAATGGCTCCTCGACAACACACACCACGCCTTGTTCACGACTGGGATTACTACAAATAGGGCAGGGGTCCTTCTCGGTAATATTGAAGCAGCGCGAACAGTAGACGATACTCTCCTTCACCCGAATAATGGCCTCAGCCAGGCGGCGAGCCTGGTCATTTGGGCTACGCAGGATAAAGAAGGTCAGGCGTTGCGCTGACTTAATGCCGATCCCTGGCAGCTTGGCAAACTCTTCTACCAGCGCTGCAACTGGTGGGGCAATATCGCTCACCGGTCCTCCATGCTAGAACAGTCCAGGGATGCGCATACCTCCCGTGGCATTGCTGACAAGTTTCTGCTGAGCATCTGACACCTTGTCAAAGGCATCTTTGGCGGCAGCCTTCACCATGACCTCAAGCTCCTCGATGTCTTCGGCATTGAACGCCTCTGGATCAATTTTGACGCCCAGGATCTCATACTTACCGCTCATCTGAATAGTGACCGCGCCGCCGCCAGCGGTACCGGTATATTCCTTCTTCTCAAGATCCTCTTGCATTTTCAAGAGACGCTGCTGCATCTTCTGAAGCTCTCGCATATTCATAGGTGACGTTCCCTTCTTATTTCAGTCGAATATCTTTAATATCGGCCTTAAACATCCGCATAACTTCCTGCACCACAGGATCTTCTGGCGCTTTCCGCGAGACTGACTCATGACGTGATTCGTCCAGGTATATCTGATCCCTGGCAGGAGGTGGTACAGATATATTCTCGCGCACTGGTTGCGTTCTGGCAAGAGGTGCCGTCTGTACCAGAGAAGTTGCCACTGTCGCCACAGGTGGCGTAATGGATGGCTGTATGTCAGGCGGAGGCAGAGGCGGTGTAGGTGGAACACTCGGCTCCGATTGGGCCGGACGCAGAGCAAATTCCACTGGACGCTCGACATGGACCGATTGCACTGTGAGTGTGGGCATCTTCATGTTTAAAGCACCACTCACGTCCTTCTTTGTTCCAGGTGCAGGTGATGGAGGAGGTGGAGGCGGAAGCATCGCGCTCTGGCCTTGTATGCTCGTGCCTGGTGATAACATCTTCAGGCGGCACTCCACACCAAGCTCAACCTTGAGAGCCCACTCAATAAAGCTCTGTGGCTCAGCGGATTGTAGAGCCTGATAATGGAAGTCATAATTCGCCTGGATGACCACAATGGGGACCCCTTGCGCCTGCTGTACAGAGACCAGCACGTACCCATTCAAGAAGGCCGCGATCTTGGCCCCATTCTTCTTGGTCTTCACACGCCGCTTCACATACTCCCACTTCTCGCGGACATCTTCAATCGAAAGCGCAGGTTCCTCATAAGGGGCGCCGTCGGTAAGTTCCTCGCGTGTCACGGGAGTTGAGGTGGTCAAGGTCTGGTCCTCGGAGGGCGTTTCATCAGCGAGGTCCTGATTCCCCAATCTGGCTGGCATAGCTTGATGGGGTAGCCCTTCCTCCACCTCCGGCTGCGAGGGTTGTGGCACAGCAAACGCGGCGCGCTGTATCTCAGGCTCGCGGGTTGGCTGGGGCATCGCGGAACGGGGAAGATTAACCGGACCTGACATTGGTGATTGTACGGACGTGATCTGACTGGCGGTAGAACGAGCTTGAGGGGCTGCGGGACGAGCCTGGGCAGGTGGGGATGGTGTGGTTGAAGTCTCAACAGCCAGGACAGACTCACCACTCTGAGCGCGGCGATGTAACTCGACACAACTCAAAAAGGCCAGCTCAAGACCAAGCTGTGGTGTCCCCTGGCTCTTCTGTACCAGATCATTTTGCGCAAAGATGCGCGCGCACTCGATCAACTCGTCCAGGCGGAAGAGTTCTGCCGCCTCCTTGATTTCGCGAATCTCCTCATCGGTGCTATCAGTAATCTCAGCGATGTTTGCACCTGCGCGCGCCAGCAGCATGGAGCGCCAGAACTCAGCGATCTGTACATTGAGTTGGCGTAAATCGGCCCCCGACTCCATCAACTCAGAGATCAGATGTAATCCATTGGGGCTCTCAAGGTGGGCGACATAGAGAATGAACTTCTGAATCGCGCGTGGATCGGCAACACCTAGCATCGTCTGTACTTGAGTCAGCGAAACCTCATGGCCGGAATAAGCGATGGCCTGATCCAGCAAACTCAAAGCATCACGCATTCCACCGGCGGCAGCTCGGGCAATCAACTCGGCGGCTCCTGCTTCCAGGCGAATCTGTTCATCCTCAGCAACATGCGTCAGGTGCATGACAATCTGGCGCAGGTTAAAGCGCTTAAAGTCATAACGCTGACAGCGCGAGAGAACGGTGGGCAGCAACTTATGCACATCGGTAGTTGCCAGGACAAAAATAGCGTGAGGGGGAGGCTCTTCTAGCGTCTTAAGCAGGGCATTAAATGCCTCCACGGTGAGCATATGAGCCTCGTCGAGAATATAGACCTTATAGCGAGCGCCTGTGGGAGGCACCATCACCTTCTCACGAAGTTCACGAATACTATCAATGCCGCGATTGGAGGCGGCATCAATCTCAATTACATTAAATGAACTACCATTGGTAATCTCACGGCACTGCAGGCATTCATTGCATGGTTCGCCGTGATTAGGGTTCAAGCAGTTGATAGTTTTTGCGAGGAGGCGAGCAGTCGTCGTTTTGCCAGTACCACGAGGTCCGGTAAAGAGATACGCATGAGCGAGCTTGCCGCTCTTGAGTGCGTTACGAAGGGTTTGAATAACGGCTTCCTGTCCAACAACCTCAGAAAAGGTCTGGGAACGCCATTTACGGTAGAGCGCTTGTGAGGCCATCAAATACTCCCGCCTGGACTACTTTATGACGGGCCACAAACCGACCCCCTGTTTCCAGAGAACAGTATCTACGAGAGATACACCATACTATAACGTCTCATCGTATCGAGGTGGCAAGCCAGCCATTCGAGAGCCAAAAACAGTGCGACAGACAACGAAAAACCGACTTTCACCCGGTCCTGCCGGTCAGCGCAATCGGGTAACCCTACGTCACCCAGGGAGGTCCACTTACCGCTGCTTCCTCACGGACCTGACGGGATTCATAGACATCTGCCGCGCAGGCCCCAATTACGCCGACCGACAGGACCGGAAGAAAATCGGTCCGCCCCGTTAGTGTTGTCTTTCCTTCACGGGACGAGACGTATTGTACTCCTATCCACACCACTTGTCAAGCACTCTCCCAGGTGGCTCAGAAAGCCGAGATAGCCATCATCACTGGCACGTTCTCATGCTTCCCTCATAGAGAAGAAGGTGCTGGCATGCCACTCAAGTATATCATCACCTTCTTCCCCAAAACTCGCGGAGTAAGCCACACTAAACTACGCAAGATACTTACTAACAAGCAAGCTATATTTCTCTTTTACTTCTTGAGGAATGCGGACGGGGTCAGTCATGATCGCACTCGCAAGAGCGCTCTCACACCGGCAACTCACATCTTCACGCGTTGGAGCTAACTTCTGTGCAGCCAGGCGCAGGATACGTTGCGCGTTGGCGACATTCGCGCTCAAATTACTAACAACCATCTCTACGCTGACCGCATCATGCGCCTCATGCCAGCAATCATAATCGGTAACGCAAGCGATAACCGCGTAACAGAGTTCGGCTTCGCGAGCCAGTTTAGCCTCTGGCAGAGCCGTCATGCCAATCAAATCAAAGCCTAACTTACGATTCAGATTCGACTCGGCCTTGGTGGAGAAGAGGGGACCCTCCATACAGACATAGGTGCCGCCTTTATGCACAGTTACATCACCTAGAGCGCGTGCGCTCTCTAGCAGAATAGCACTAAGCTCAGGGCAGAAGGGGTCTGCGAAGGGGCAATGCGCTACGATTCCCCCCTCAAAGAAGCTATTCACACGACTCTTGGTGCGATCAAAGAGTTGGTCTGGAATAACCAGGTCGCGTGGCTCATAGTCCTCTCGCAGGCTCCCCACAGCACTCACTGATATCACATACTGGACGCCAAGGCTCTTTAAAGCCCAGATATTCGCGCACGAGGGAACTTCGGAAGGACTGAAGCGATGTCCGCGCCCATGGCGCGGCAGGAAAGCCATCGAAACACCCTCGACTTTTCCAAGCGTAATCGTATCGCTCGGAGCGCCAAAGGGAGTCTCAATTGCGATCTCTTCCACTTCGCTCATCCCCTCCATCTGATAGAGTCCACTACCCCCGATAACGCCAATTATCGCCTCTGGCATATGTTGAGCCCTCCTAATCACACGGTCTCAGAAAAGAGCCGCATAAGTTTGATTTTCATCGATACAAATACATAAAGAAGAGGGAGAACGCAAAGGATGCGCCTCCCTCACACAGAGCAGCAGGCACGCTCTTACGCTTGCAGGCGAATGTACTGGCGTTTGCCCACTTTGAGAATCGCCCCAGGCTCAGCCGGAACGGTATACTCAACGTCTGTAATACGCGTCGCCTCTCCGCTCTCACCCTTCAGGAAGAGCGAGACACCACCCTGCTTAATGAGTTCGCGGGCTTTATTATTGCTGGCTGCTAGCCCGGCCTGCACCATCAGCTCAACAATGTTGATTGGCGTGGACAGCGCAAAGGATGGAATATCGGTTGGCAGTTTGCGCTCTGAGAACTGGCGAATAAAAGCTTCTTCCGCCTCATGAGCCTCATCCAGCGTATGGAATTCAGCCACAATCTCACGCGCCATACGACGCTTCACATCGCGAGGATTGAGCGTTCCCTCACTCATCTTAGCATCAAACTCATCCAGTTCTTCTGTTGAGATATCACTTAATGCTTCAAAGTAGGTGCGCATGGCATGGTCGGGCAACGACATAAGTTTGCCATACATATCTCTGGCGGGGCAGTGATGGCGATATAGTTATCCAACGACTTGCCCATTTTCTTCACACCATCCAGACCTACAATCAGGTTGACGGTCAAGATCTGTTGTGGTTTCTGATCAAAGGTTGGCTGCAACTCGCGTCCCACCAGTAGATTGAAGGTCTGATCGGTGCCGCCAAGTTCAACATCGGCCTTCAGCGCTACTGAATCATATCCCTGGAGTAGTGGATACATAAACTCGGCCAGATAGATCTCGATACCGCCCTTGTAGCGCTTGGAGAAATCATCACGCTCAAGCATCTGGGCCACGGTCTTGTAACCCAGCAATTTGATGGCATCGCCCAGCGAGAACTTATCAAACCACTCACTCTGGCGACGCACTTCAGTCTTCTCACGGTCAACGATGCGGAAAAACTGATCAAGATAGGTCGCGGCATTCGAGTTCACCTGCTCCTCAGTGAGCGGCTTACGCGCTTCCACACGCCCACTAGGATCACCCAGGCGCGCGGTCCAGTCACCAATCACCACCACGGGCTTATGGCCCAGTTGTTGGAACTGGCGCAACTTGCGGAAAACAACCGCGTGCCCAATGGTCAGATCATAATGGGTTGGGTCGACACCTAGTTTTACGCGTAGCGGCTCTCCGTTATTGCCTTCAAGGAGCAGGCGACGCAGTTCTGCCTCCTTCTCAACCAGTGCTACGCCTCGTTTTAACACATAGTCAATGAGTCGCGTCTCGGGTTTCTCTTGTACAGACACCTCAACAAACCTCTCAGAGCACAAAGTTGTGCATGCAATCGCTATTCCCTATACATATAGAAGATCTCATAGAAGATCTCATGCAAAAACCACCCTCTCAAACGAGGGCAAGGCACCACCGCAGCGCGCTCAAGTTTTCACATAAGGAGGGAGCATAGATTTTATGGCTCTCATTGTAGCAGAATGGCCCTTCCTCGTCGAGCACACAAAGTTTGATCATTGCATTAACAAGAATTTATAATCGTCATTCTATATACCTTTTACAAGGTATAATTATCCCTGTGATGCGCATACCTTTTTATCCGCACAACAACCACCTTCACCATCTAAACACTACTTTAGGGTGGTGAGCCCCGGGTTCATCTTCATGGGGCTGAGTGTCATAGTTGAAAAGGAGGGAACCAGATGACGAGTGAGGCGCTAGCAATACACGGTGAAGCCACGCCTGAATGGCTAACCCAGGTCTTGCAACATACAGGATATTTATCTCATGGAACGGTCATCACAGTCGAGAGCGAACATATTGGCTCGGTCTTCAACTCGCAGACTCAACGCCTGCACGTGAGCTATTCTAGCGAGTCAACTGGCTTGCCTACGCATTTTGTACTCAAACGCAACACCCAGGAAGATTGGTGTAAACGAGCACAGGCGCGTGAAGTCCTTTTCTATCAGACCATAGCACATCTCTCCGATCATCCCAAGGTCCTCGTGCCATGCTACGCCGCCGCATATGATGAGGAAAGTAAAAATTCCTACATTCTGATGCTTGATGTCTCTGAGACACATCGTGAACCGATTACCCGTGCAGAGACTATTACGACACTCGGTAGTGTACCTCAACCCTCTTCTATTGATGCCGTAATTGATACTCTGGCAATGCTTCAAGCCTATTGGTGGGAGCATCCCCTGCTCAAGACTCCTATGGCAAGGGCTGACATCTGGGAAACGCAATTTACACCCGTCAAACGCTTTGTCCAGTACTATGCTGACCTGTGGGCTCAGGTGCTGGAATTGACTGCCAATGACCCTCTCCCTGAAGAGGTACGCTCCGGCTATGAGGCATGTCTGAAGCTCCTGCCACGCTTGTGGGAGAAGCAGCTCAATCCTCGTTTTTCTTCGGGGAAGCAGCTCACCCTGGTTCATGGCGATGCTTATTTCTCCAACTTCCTCGTATCTCGCCAGCAACCCGGTCCCACATACTTGATCGACTGGCAGAGTCCGCAGGTCCATATTGGGGGCGAGGACCTCGCCAATCTTATGGCGACCTTCTGGACGCGGGCACAGCGTCAAGAGGGTCAACGTGAGCAGCAAGCCTTACGCCGCTTCTACCAAACCCTCACCGCCCAAGGAGTCAATACCTACAGCTGGAATGAGCTATTGCGCGACTATCGCCTCGGTATTATCGACTGGCTCTTCATGCCGGTATGGGATGCTACCAATGGCTCCCGCCGCGACTACTGGTGGCCTAAGATGAACTGCCTCTTCCAGGCATTTCAGGATTGGGAATGTCTGACCTTTATGGCCGAATAACCCCACCGTTGTTGGCAACAATTATTGCGATATGTGGGAGAGCCCATAGATAGTATGCTCTAGTATTGCATCTATCCATGGGCTCTCGTCATGTATCGAAGCATAGAGGCCTCTTGAGACGATGAGCACCATGAGAGGAAATCTACACCCAATTTTATACCCAAAGCGGTTTTACGGAGAGTTACATAATCTTACAATTCTTTACACATTCACGCCTCCCATTGTAAGCAAGGCAAGTAGGCAGCAATAGGCATTGAGCTCGCGCATTCCGTTTTGTGTGCAGAACAAGTAGATAACTCATGGTTATTCCTCTCTGGACGCAAAAGTTTGATAGACACATTATCAAGAATTCTAACACATCTCTTATATACCTTTTACGTTCTTCTAACACTCGAAGGCTTATACTATCGACAGAAACAAAGATATACAGCAACGGACGACTCCAAAGGGCTTCGTCCGAGCGCATAAAAACAACAGATTTTGACAAGATAAAAGGAGCTATCAACTATGGCTAACATTACTCGCTACAACCCATTCAATGAATTCGTTACTTTGCGCGATGCGATGGATCGCCTCTTCGAGGACAGCGTACTCACCCCACGCTCATTCAATGCATTCAACCGTGTCACACCAGCCAACCTCTATGAGACGGCTGAGGAGTTCACACTCCAGGTACCTATGCCTGGTGTCAACCCCGACAATGTAGAGATCAATGTGCAGCAGGATACCATAAGCCTGAAATGGCGGAGCAAGGTTGAGATTCCTGAAGGCGCCACGGTTCATCATCATGGTTTCCAAACCAGTGAGTATCAGCAGAGCTTTACAGTTCCCACACCCATCAGCGCCGATAAGGCCAACGCCAGCTATCACGATGGTATCCTGACCCTGCGCTTGCCCAAGGCCGAGCACGCACGCGCGCGCACCATTAAGGTTAGCGCCACAAATTAGTTAGTGCGGTAATCCTTCCTTCTACCAGGAACACAGCCCACGGTGGATGCAGCGCTGCATCCACCGTGGGCTGTGTTCCTGGTGTAGGATAGCTCCCACTATTCTTGAGGGTTTTCAAGAACCCAATTCGAGATACCTCTGAAATGCTCCTGCATGGCGGCGGCGGCGGCATGTACGTCGCGAGCGGCAACTGCGTCAACGATGCGACGATGTGCCTGCGCGGTAATTTGAGGATGCGGAGGGATTCCGGGCAGCGTTTGGCGCACGCGCTGAAAGACATCCCAAAATGCCTGAAGGATCTGGATCAGCAGCTTGTTATCAAGTGAGCGATAGAGAACGTCATGAAACGCGCGATCCTCTTGTGGCGACAGCGCGTTTTGCTCCGCCTGGGTCTCCATCGCCTCAACGAGTTGATAGAGCTCGGTTATATGTTCAGCAGGAATTGTTCGAGGCACACGCTGAATTAAGCCACATTCCAATACCTGACGAATCTCCAATAGCTCGCGCAATGTTCGCAAATGCTCTTCGCCATCAAAGAGTACCCGAAAAGCCAGCCCATCTACCAGAGCATTGAGTGAGAGCTTTCCAACAAACGTTCCTTGACCATGGCGTGTCTCTACAATGTCTAGTGTCTGCAATATCTTGATAGCCTCGCGCACGGCGTTGCGGCTGATGCCAAGCTGACTCGCCAGCTCCGACTCGCTAGGCAGTTCCGCCCCACTCTCCAGATGTTGATCAAGAATGTATTGCTTAATGCGATCAGGAACAGATCGCTGTAAAACAGCGCCATATGGTGCCCAATCTGATGACGTCACAACTTGACTCCTTGCTTTCTCATATTTTATACTAGCACTAACTTGTAGGACATCCTACAAGTTAGTGCTAGTAAGGTATTGTTAGGAAACTCGCTCATGCATACGAAATAACCTGGCTTCTCACACATCACGTTCCGCATGCCCATTATATAGAATTTAATCAATATTTTGCCAGAGGGAGATCATCGGCACGACGCTATGGGTGAAGCCAGAGAGTAGTGTTTACGCTCATATACACGCCACAGCCAAAGCATACATCAGGTTGTGATGCGGTTAGGCGAACGAGAAAAATGTAGGCTGCGCGGCAGTACTATCCAAAGGAGGAAATCATGACAACGGATGTTGGAACACAGCCCTGGTACAAGCAACTGAGTGGAACACAGGGAAGAGCATTCTGGGCTGCCTGGCTTGGGTACGCGCTCGATGGCTTTGACTTCGTCTTGATCACATATGCCCTGACGAATATCGCAAAAGACTTTCAACTCACGCTCGTTGAAGCCAGCACTCTTATCAGCGCAGCCTTCATCACGCGTTGGCTCGGTGGCGCGGTTGTTGGCAGCATCGCGGACAAAGTAGGACGCAAGAAGGCCATGATTATCGGTATCTGGCTCTATGCTGTCGGCACCTTCCTTTGTGGCTTCTCCTGGAACTACTGGTCCCTCTTCGCTTTCCGTCTGATCGTGGGCCTCGGCATGGCTGGTGAATACAGTGCCAGCGCGACCTATGTGCTGGAAAGTTGGCCTAAGCACTTGCGCAACCGGGCAAGCGCCTTTCTCCTCTCAGGATATACGGTTGGAAGTATTATCGTCTCGCTAATCTATCCATATATCATTACCCATTTTAGCTGGCGAGCCCTCTTCTATCTAGGCATCATACCAGTCTTCCTTACTATCTATATGCGCGCCAATCTCCCGGAGAGCACGGACTGGAATAACGCGCAGAAAGCGGGGAAGAATAGCGAAGGAGTCTCATTCTTCCGTCTGCTCACCCCACGATGGTTGCCAGTTTTTCTGGTTATGACCTTCTTTATTTTCTCCGCCTTTATGCTAAGCTGGCCTATTCAATCGCTCATGCCTACCTATCTGAAATCGATTGGCTATGATCCAAACGGTGTAGGGCAGGTAATGTTTATCGCAAATTTTGGCTACCTTCTGGGCACTATCTTCTCTGGATTCCTTGGAGACTGGGTAGGCACAAGAAACTCCTACATTTACATGTGGCTCATCTCACTGCTCCTTATTATCCCAGTCTTTATCATTGGCAAATCCAGCATTCTGCTACTGGGTATTTTGGCCTGCCTGCTCCAGTTTACTAGCAGCGGCATTTCTGGACTGCACCCGAAATATCTGGCTGAACACTTCGCGGTCGATATACGTGGGGTTGGAGTGGGTGTATCCTACAACGTGGGAGCGCTAGGCGGTGCCCTTGCGCCAATTATTGGAACCCTCCTGGCACAAAATACGAGCATGGGTATCTCGCTTGCAACCCTAACATTTGGCTGGACGCTGATCGCGGTCCTGATTGTCGCATTGAATCTAGGTCAACGAGTATCGCACCAGGCCAACGAAGTGGCAGCAGAATTTAATAGCGAAAATCCAGCAGAAGGGTCAGACACAGCAGAAATAGCAGGTTAAGGACAGATATCAATGACACATCACCTTACACGATTCATCGGGGTCGTACCTCCGCTTTGTACCCCTATGACCACCGACTTTGAAGTCGACATCCCATCACTAGAGAGGCTAATCGCTTTTCAGCTTGAGAATGGAGTCCATGGGCTCTTTGTCCTGGGTTCCAGTGGTGAAGCGGCGTTTCTGACCGACAAGCAACGAGCCACAGTCATTGAGGTTACGGTCCGCAATGTGGCTGGACAGGTGCCTGTTCTGGCTGGTGTAATCGATATGACGACAGCCCAGGTGCTGGAACACGCTCGCCTGGCAAAGCAAGCAGGAGTTGACGCCCTGGTAGTCACCGCGCCGTTTTATACACGCATTAGTCAGGCAGAGATTATTGAACACTTCCGAATACTGCACCATGCGGTGAACATACCTCTGTTTGCCTATGACATTCCCGCCGCCGTCCACACCAAAATTACGCGTGAGACAATGCGCACACTGGCAGATGAGCACCTTATCTGCGGCATCAAGGATAGCAGCGGCGATGAAGCCAACTTCCGGAGCTTGGCAATGGATATGGGACCAAGAAACGATATCCAGGTCTTTACCGGATCAGAACTGCTTGTAGACGCGGCTCTGCTAATGGGGGCGAATGGATGTGTACCAGGTCTGGGAAACGTTGATCCAGCAGGCTATGTTCGCCTCTACGAAGCCGCACGCTCAGGCGACTGGCAACGAGCACGCCAGGAGCAAGAGCGGCTCTACCGCCTCTTTGAGATTGTCTCGGTAGGCACACATCGTATGGGCATAGGCTCCTCAGCAATGGGAGCCTTTAAAGCCGCTCTTTACTTGCGCGGCATTATCCAGACCTATATCACCGGTCGCCCTTCAATTCTGCTTAATAAAGATGAGATAACACGCATTCGCCACATTATGCAGGCGGCTGAGCTGCTTGGAGCGTAATTGATCAGCTAAAATACTCTTGCAAACAAGCTGGTCACGTAGTATACTTGTAGCATTCGCTGCTAAGTCATTGCGAATCAGTATGTCATGTGCTTTTTCGCGAGTGAGTGTATACAAAAAAGCTTTCATCAACGTGTACACTCAAGACATACATAGTAGTCACCAAAGAGGAGGTTTGGCCTATCAATAGGGACTTTCGTGGAAACGACCGGTCACGCGAGACACGTATTAATGAACGCATTCGTGCTCGCGAAGTTCGCGTAATCGACGAGAACGGCGAGATGGTGGGAGTGATGTCTCCTATACGCGCCCTTGAGATGGCGCGTGAGCGCGATCTTGACCTGGTTGAAGTGTCTCCCAATGTAGTTCCACCAGTCTGTAAACTGCTGGACTACGGCCGCTACAAATACGAGCAGGCTAAGAAGGAGAACGAGGCACGCAAAAATCAGAAAACGGTTACCCTCAAAGAAATTCGAATGCGTCCTCGTACCGACGAGCATGATATCGAGGTCAAGACACGCAAGATACAACAGTTTCTTGCTGAAGGCGATAAAGTACGAGTCAGCGTCCAATTCAGAGGCGCAGAAATGCGACACCCCGATATTGGCCGCAAATTGCTCGAGGACATCGCAGAAGTCTTGAAAGGGTCAGTAACTATCGAACGCTCACCCTCAATGGAAGGGCGTATGATGTCGATGATCGTTTCTCGCGCTCCTGGATGGGAACCGCCAAAGAAACAGACACCACCTTCCGCTGGTAAGTCAAAGGTCAAGGCAACTCCTGCCGAAGCCGAAGAAATACCTCAAAGCAGCGATACAAAGGATGCGACACCATAAGCGCTTCCGTGCGTGAGTCGCTCTTTTCTGTCAGTCCCCTTACGTTCGTTCCGTAGAGCAACCAGAGGAAGACGACATGACAGAAGACGTTAATACCAGACCGCGAAAAGAGAGTATAGTTCACAGGCTATGCTCTCTTTTCTTTTTGCTCCTTAATGACACGTCAAAACACCCCATTTTTTTGCGATACCTCATTAGAATCAAAGAGAGTGGTTCAAAAAATATCTAATTCCCTCTATCTTTGGAGCATCGAACATTTCAAACGTATATCCTGCTTGCGATAATGTATTGGGTTTGCTACCATACAAGAGTTCATTGAGACAACGTGTATACCTAATACCGTATTACCCTGAGATATGCGCTATTGGATTGACAATGTAAGATGTCACAACTAAGATAAGGTTACGTATATCTAACAATGCACAAGAGGCGGCACAGCCTCTTTCATAGCGTTCCTTTGATTAAACCCACTCAAGACGCGATACAATATTGGAGGCTTCCGGTGAGTAGATATGATGATCCCCGCTGGTATGAGGAACCACATAATAACCCCATGCTTCCTCAACAGCCAGCCTATGACGATCTCAACCAGTTTTCAACCACACCACCCCAGGATAATAACTTGCAGGGTGTACCCTATAACCCCTACATGCAGCAACCTGCTCCCCAGCAGGATTATCAGCGTCCTAAACGGCGCAATATAGGCCGCATCTTCGCTCAGCTCATAACGCTGGTTGCTCTGGTTGTTGTCGCCTTCTTTGGTGGATGGTTCGCCCATCAGTTCTTCGGGAATTCCCCTGTTACGCCTGATAGTAAGGATTCACGTGCTTACTCCAATCTAATTCAGCAGGCATGGAACACCATAGATCAGCATTATGTTGACCGTAACGCTGTCAACTATAAGAATATGTCTTATGCGGCGATTAAGAGTATGGTTGAGTCTCTACAAGATAAGGGCCATACACGCTTCATGACACCGGAAGAGGTACAGTCTGAGAATCAACAACTCAGTGGTAAATTTATTGGTATCGGCATTTATCTCCACCAGGACACCAAAACCAAGGAGCTTTCCATCTCGAACACCATTCCAGGCGCGCCTGCCGAAAAAGCTGGCTTAAAACGTGGTGATGTGCTCCTAAGCGTTGATGGAAAGGACGTCAGAGGCAAAGACACCAATACAGCCAGTCAGCTCATCAAAGGCAATGCTGGCACGACAGTTACGCTAATAGTACAGCGCGTAGGCGTTTCACAACCATTAACCTTTAAGATTGAACGTCAGGAAATCCACGTGCCAAGTGTTGTTATGCACTATATCCCTGAAGATAAGGTCGCGCATATTCAGATTGTACAATTCACGGATGGAGTCTCCGACCAACTTCGTGATGCGCTCAAACAAGCGAAAGACAAGGGAGCACAAAAATACATTTTAGACATGCGCGACAATCCTGGTGGCTATCTCCGAGAGGCAACCGCTATCGCCAGCATGTTCATTCAAAATGGGGATGTTCTCATCCAGAAGGATAGCAATGGGAAGGAGACACCCGTCAAAGTCACAGGTAGCCCGGTTGATACAAAAAGCACGCTAGTAGTGCTCATCAACGAGAACACAGCCAGCGCGGCTGAGATTGTCACCGCTGCTCTCAAGGACAATAATCGCGCCTATGTGATTGGTGATCCGCATACCTTTGGAACTGGCACGGTACTACAACAGTTCCCGCTCTCGGATGGCTCCGCGATTCTACTCGGCATTCAAGAGTGGCTCACGCCAAAGGGCAAGTTTATTCGGGATAACGGTGTCGAGCCCAATCAAGTAGTAAAGTTGCCTACCAATGCCGTTGAGCTCACACCTGCCGACGAGAATAGCGGCAACTACTCGCTGCAAAAGATTCTCAATGGTGGAGATACTCAGCTCAACGCAGCTCTCAAGTACCTACAATCACACTAAAGGGAGCTACACAAAGCGCCCAAGAGGACGCAATCCGCATAACAAAAGAGGAGGCATGCAACCATCAATGTGGGCTGCATGCCTCCTCTCGTTATCGCTTTCTGCGCCCTCTAAACAGGCAAAGTGGAACGAACAGCCTGATAGTATTTGCTGGTAGGTACATGATCGAGAAATGGAGCAATAGTGCTTGTCGCCAGAACAAGCTTCTCCAGGTCCACACCTGTCTCAATGCCCATACCATTGAGCATATAGACCAGGTCCTCAGTCGCCAGGTTACCTGCAGCACCGGGAGCATAGGGACATCCACCAAGTCCCCCGGCAGAGCTATCTACAATGCTGATACCTCGTTGTAACGCCATTAAGACATTCGCGAGGGCTGTTCCTCTCGTATCGTGAAAGTGGACCGCCAGGCGCGATACGGGAATGCTTCCCTTCGAGATAAGCAGATCCAGCACCTCCACGACTTGATTAGGGGTCGCGACGCCAATCGTGTCGCCTAGTGAGAGTTCACTCGCCCCCATCTCCAGGAGAGACTCCGCGACTTCCAATACCTTCGAGGTAGGAACCACACCCTCGTAGGGGCAACCAAAGACGGTCGAAATATAACCACGCACAGCGATGCCCTCACGGCGCGCCAGATCGCAGACAGGGCGAAAATTATCCAGGCTTTGGGCAATGGACGCGTTAATATTATGCTGGGTAAAAGCTTCACTGGCAGCAGTAAAGACAGCAATAGAACGCACGCCAGCGGCTAGAGCACGCTCCATCCCTTTGAGATTGGGAACCAGAACGGGATAGGTCACCCCCTCATGTCTTGCGATCTGTGTCATCACCTCGTCCGCATCGCTCAACTGGGGAATAGCACGCGGGCTTACAAATGATGTAGCCTCCACAACAGGTAAACCTGCATCACTGAGCAAGTCAATGAAGCGGATCTTCGCGGATGCAGGAATCTGCACCTTTTCGTTCTGCAAACCATCGCGTGGTCCAACCTCAACCACGCGCACGCGCTCGGGCCAGTTTGGCGTCATGCCACACCTCCCGATTGCTGATGATATTGGTACTCGGCCTCAGGAACACTGGCATATTGTTCCTTCTGAGGTTCCTGTTGTGCACGCTCCTCTTGTGTGGGAAGCACCAAAACATCAGCATGCTCATGCTCAACATGCGGCTTGCGCTCGACGCGAATCGTAAGAATGCGTCTCCCCTTGGTACCGAGAACCGTAAACGTCAGGCCTTCATAATGAACGCTATCACCAGTCGAAGGTATCTTATCCAGTTGGGCATAAACAAAACCACCCAACGTACCGTAATCCTCGTCCTCCAGTTTCATATCCATAATCTCGTTGAACTCATAGATACTGACCTTAGCGTCGAAGATATACTCGTCATCATTTACCTTCTCATAGAGATTCTCTTCCCGGTCGTATTCGTCCTTAATGTCACCAACAATCTCTTCCATCAAATCTTCGATTGTGACCAGTCCGGTGACAGAACCATATTCATCAACGACAATGACCATATGTACGCGATTCTGACGAATCTCGCGCAACAGATCATCAAGCTTCTTGGTCTCAGGCACAAAGTAGGCAGGTCGCACTAAATCGCGAATCAGCTTCTTATCATGCCCCTCACGCAGTTGTTTAAGCATGTCCTTGGTATACAGGACACCGATAATCTCATCCATTCCCTTCTCAGCATCATACACGGGAATACGCGAGAAGCCCCCCTGCATCGCGACGTCAACAGCCTCAGCCACCGTGTCATCGCTGGCGAGCGTTATCATATCAATACGCGGCACCATGACTTCGCGAGCAGTAGTATCGGCAAATTCAAAGATGCTGTGAATCATCTCAGTCTCAGACTCTTCAAGCACGCCCTCTTCCTCTCCCACTGTAACCAGCATGCGCAACTCTTCCTCAGTCACGAAGGGGCCTTTGCGCTTCACCTGTCCTCCGAGCAAACGAACCAGGGAGGTAGTAATCACGCTCAACAGCCAGACAACCGGGCGCAGGAGCCAGGCCGCGCCACGCACTGGCCCAACCAGCGCACGCGCCCAACGCATGGGGTTCTGTACAGCAGCCGTCTTAGGCGTGATTTCACAGAAGATAAGCACAACAGCGGAAATGAGGACCGAAGCAACAAGTTCTCCCCAGGAGGACGAAAAGCTCAGAGCCAGAACCGTCGCCATACTAGAGGCAACGATAACGGCAACGCTGTTTACAACCAGGATCGTGGAGAGAAAAGCGTTGGGTTCGGCAAGGAGACGCTCAATCTCAAGCGCGGGTTGATCGCCCTCGTCAATGAGATTCTTGAGCTTAATACGACTGACAGAGGTTAGTGCTGTCTCAGCAGCAGAGGCCACACCACAGAGGATCAGCATGATAAGCAGAACTGAAATCTGCAACCATGCCTCCCCATTGAGACTGGGTATGTGGAAATCGATTGCGGCGGCTAAACTACCTAGTTCAGGGCCGTCCATAGTTTTTTAACTGCCTTTCAAAATATGCTCGTGTACATTTCCTCTGCGAAAACTGAGCACTGGCTCCGAAAACCAGATCGATTTTCGCAAAGGAAAGTGGAATACACTTTATACGCAAAGGCATAAGCCTTTGTTACACGAGCACAGCCTATTGTTTCTCGCTGGCGGTAGCGCTGGCATCTTCTTCTTGCTTGAGTGAGCGTAAGAAGCGAGCAGGCACCCCAACAACAAGTGTATCGGCGGGAACATCGCGATTGACGACCGCCCCCGCGCCAGTATATGCACGATCGCCTACAGTGACAGGAGCAACAAGTGTGGTATCACACCCGATAAAAGCCCCCTCTCCTATAATAGTACGATGTTTAGCTTTTCCATCAAAATTGGAAGTGATAGAGCCAGCCGAAATATTGGCCCCACTTCCCACCGTCGCGTCGCCCACATAACTAAAGTGGTGCATCTGCGTTTGTGGTCCCAAATAGGAGTTCTTGACCTCGGCATAGTTACCTAGATAAACCCCACTTGCCAGGTGCGCACCAGGGCGACAATGGCTAAAGGGGCCGACCCGCACATCATCTTCAAGCGTCGCCTCTTCCACAACAGAGTTGCGAATGGAGCAACGAGAGCCAACTACGGACTGATCAATGGTGGTACTGGGTCCGATGGAGCATTCCGCGCCAATCACAGTACGACCCGTCAAGATGGTGTTTGGCAACAAAACCGTATCGCAGCCGATCTCGACCTCGTCATCAATATAGGTGGTGGCGGGATCAAGAATCGTCACACCCGCATACATGTGGCGTTCCAGAATACGTTGGCGCAATACCTGTTCAGCCTGGGCAAGCTGAAGACGGTTATTAATACCTATTGTCTCATCCAACGTGCCCTCAACAGTGGCAATCTCACGCCCTTGCTGGCTGGCGATCTCTATCAGGTCCGTCAGATAATACTCGCCAGCAGGGTTACGCGGCAGGTTCTCAAGGGCAGACCAGAGCCAGGCCCGATCAAAGCAATATACGCCCGAGTTAATCTCGGTAATACGCAATTGTTGCTCTGTGGCGCGCTTGACCTCGACAATACCCTGCACATTCCCTTGCTCATCGCGCACGATACGCCCGAAATCGGAGGGGCCGTTGGCACGCGCGGTCAAGAAGGTAATAGTCGCTTTGTGCAAAATATGTTCAGCCACAATCCCGGCAAAGATGTCTGGATGCACCAAAGGGGTGTCGCCATAGCAAACAAGGACCGTATCGGGTAAAGGGTTAAGCGCATCCACAGCCTCCCTGGCTGCCAGTACAGCATGCCCGGTCCCCAGTTGTTCTTCCTGGATCGCATAATGGCAGCGCTCACCAAAAGCAGCCTCTATTTGCTCGGACTCATGCCCAAGCACTACGACCGGGCGATGAGTGGAGACAGAAGCACGGAGTGGGGCAAAAATAGGTGTAGAAGGGATGGCCTCAACAGCCTTAAGTACATGTTCAAGAAGAGGTGACCCGGCGAGCCGGTGTAGTACCTTATGTAGCTTGGAACGCATCCGTGTTCCCTTGCCAGCGGCAAGTACCACGGTCGCATAAGTATTCATAGCGTGTGCGGCGTGAGACCCCTGTCAGGCGAAAGTAGGCGACGCCGCGTCTCCTTTCAGGTTTCTCGCGATAGCAAATTGGGTTGCAAACCAGTTCCTTTGCGCTTGTGCACTTTCTTGCACAAACAGCAAATCAGACATTAGCATGCTAATGTCTGAGGAGGACATACAATCCTAATTCAAAGTAGAAAGTGGCTCGGGTGCCAAGATTCGAACTTGGGATCGCGGTTCCAAAGACCGCTGCCTTACCGCTTGGCCACACCCGAATATGTGTCCGCCTTTATAATCGCGAACACGTTGTGATTATAACATGCTTCACAGACATTGACAAGAGGATGAACACTGCAATTTCTCAAAAAATCATGCTTCTATCACCTCTCGCATTTTTCGTCCTTCGACGCGCTACTCAAAATCATCGATGCAGACATAAAAGGCGTTTCGAAATCGGTATGCATACAAATCCAATAAATTATCATTCATCTCTATAATTCATTTTTCTTGACGCCGCTTTTACGCGGTGCTATCCTGCATTTGGGAGTACTCTATGGCAAGACGCCTCAAACGTCTCCCGTTTGTTTCTGTGCCGAGAAGAAGCAATGAAGCTTCCTTCAACTTCCCGCATCACTGTCGAGAGGAAACACATACATATGGCTCTGCTTGAATCGCGTATAGATACACATGCTCCCGCCTATCAGGAGAATACACAATATTTTCAGCAACTCCTCGATCAGCTTCAGCAAGATATCCAGAAGGTGCAACAGGGTGGAGGGTCTGAGGCTTTAGCCCGGCATCGCAAGCGCAACAAGCTCTTAGCTCGTGAGCGCGTGCAGCTTCTCTGCGATCCCGATACCCCATTCCTGGAATTGAGCCCACTGGCAGCCTGGGATATGTATGAGAATGAAGCCCCTTCCGCTGGCATTGTTACAGGCATTGGTGTGGTCGAAGGGCAGGAGTGTGTGATCGTAGCCAACGACGCCACCGTGAAGGGGGAACATATTTCCCGATGACGGTGAAGAAGCATTTACGCGCCCAGGAGATAGCCGAACAGAATCACCTTCCCTGTATCTATCTAGTAGACTCAGGAGGTGCATATCTGCCCCTTCAGGACGAGGTCTTTCCCGACCGCGACCACTTTGGACGTATCTTCTATAATCAAGCCCGCATGTCAAGCCAGCGTATACCTCAGATCGCGGTTGTCATGGGCTCCTGTACGGCAGGTGGTGCCTACGTTCCCGCCATGAGTGATGAAACCATTATTGTGCGAGGCAACGGCACAATCTTCCTGGGCGGGCCACCTCTGGTCAAAGCTGCGACTGGTGAGGAGGTCAGCGCGGAAGATCTGGGAGGGGCAGATGTACATTGCCGCACTTCGGGAGTAACCGACCATTATGCTGTCAGCGATGAGCATGCGCTTGCTATCTGCCGGAGCATTGTCTCGCACCTGAACCGGCGCAAGTATCTTCCCTGGGATGTGCGTGAGCCGCGCCCACCGCGCTACGCAGCCAATGAGTTGCTAGGTCTTGTCCCCCGTGATCCACGCAAGAGCTATGATGTGCGCGAGGTGATCGCGCGCCTGGTGGATGATAGCGATTTTCATGAATTCAAAGAGCTGTATGGGACAACACTTGTCTGTGGCTTCGCGCGTTTAATGGGTTACCCCGTAGGGATCATCGCCAATAATGGCATTCTCTTCTCTGAGAGCGCCCTCAAAGCGACCCACTTTATTGAGCTGTGCGCCCAACGCCAGACACCGCTGATCTTCCTCCAAAACATCACTGGTTTTATGGTAGGACGCCAGTACGAAAATGGAGGCATTGCCAAAGATGGCGCGAAGATGGTTATGGCGGTCGCGAACGCACCCGTACCCCGCTTCACCGTCATCATTGGCGGCTCGTTTGGCGCGGGCAACTATGGCATGAGTGGGCGTGCATATTCACCACGCCAACTCTGGATGTGGCCTAACGCGCGCATTTCAGTCATGGGCGGGCTTCAGGCCGCGACGGTACTGGCAACCGTGCGTAAAGAGGGATTGGCCGCACGCGGAAAGAGTATGACATCAGAAGAAGAGGCAGCCTTTATGCAGCCCATTCTTGATAAGTATGAGGCAGAGGGTAACCCATACTATAGCACAGCACGCCTATGGGACGATGGGATCATTGATCCGCGCGACACTCGCACCGTCCTGGGCCTGGGCATCGCCGCCTCGCTCAACGCCCCCCTACCAGAAACACCATTTGGTGTCTTCCGCATGTAACAGGAGTCATACCACATTACTAGGGACAAGATAACGTTACCTTGTCCCATAGTCCCTATCAGCAGCGGCGGAAGATCTTCTTACGTATATGTTATAGTAGAGCACTGATGCACTCAATCCAGATCAGCGACCAGGCACAAGTAAAGGATATACCCGCCGTATGATAAAATCCACATATTGCGATAAGAAGCAGCAAGAATTCCACTCTATCACAGATCTAAATCAGCTAAGCGAATACAAAGATGATCCCAATGCATTCCTCTGGGTTGACCTTCATGATCCCAGTAAAGAAGAATTGGCGAAAATTGGCGAGGAGTTTACCCTCCATCCACTAGCCCTTGAAGACGCGTCTCATGAGCACCAACGGCCTAAGATTGAGGAGTATGACAATTTCTACTTTGTTGTCTTCTATACAGTCAAACTCAATACAGAAAAAGGCGTACTGGAGGTACGTGAGATAGATTTATTTCTGAACAAAAACTATCTCATCACTGTTCATGAGCACCCCATAGATGAACTCAAAGAGATCGAGACTCGTTGGACACGCAATGTCCAACAACTGAACTGGGGTATGGGCATTCTCCTCTATTCTTTTCTGGATACGATTGTGGATGGCTATTTCCCTGTAGTCGACGCCCTGGTCGACCAAACCGAAGATATTGAAGATGGATTATACACGCGCAAAGGGGGATTACACGAACACGATACAGCTCTCAAGCTGCTCTCACTGCGCAAGCAGTTCCTGGCGTTACGCCGAATCGTCACACCACAGCGCGATATTTTGAACGTTCTGACCAATCGGGATAATCCAATCTTCGATGAGCAGATCAATGTCTACTTCCGCGATATCTATGACCATATTTCCCGTCTGGCGGATACGGTAGACCTATATCGAGATCAGTTGAGTAGCACAATGGACGCCAACCTGACTGTAGCCTCGAATGAGCTCAATAAAGTCATGCGTACAATGACCGCCGCCTCGATTATCTTGATGGTTGACTCTCTCATTGCGGGCGTCTATGGCATGAACTTCGTAAACATGCCTGAGCTAAAATGGGAGTATGGCTACTTTATTGTGATCGCCCTTATGCTTTTGCTCACTCTCATAATGAGTCTATTTTTCCGTAAGCTCAGGTGGATCTAGTCTTCTTGGGAAAGACCCCTTCATAGTTACCAGGGCAACAACGTAGATGCCTGCTCGCAGTGCGAGCTATACTCAACGCAGGAGACGTAATATGACAGATTACCAACACCTTACCATTACCTATACACACCAGGAGCGTGTCGCGGTTGTGACACTTCGCCGCCCAGAAGTACGCAACGCCTTCAATACGCAAACGATGCAGGAGCTTGTCAACGCCTTTCAGGTACTAGGGGCAAACATGCATTTGCATGCAGTCGTGCTTACTGGTGAGGGGACTGTCTTTTGCGCAGGCGCGGACGTGAACATGATGCAGCAGAGCGTCAGCTACACGAAAGAGCAGAATCTGGAGGAGGCTTTATATCTTTCGGACCTGATGCATACAATCAATACCCTGCCCTGTCCCCTCATTGGACGCGTGAACGGTGCGGCTCTAGGCGGAGGTGTAGGGTTAATCGCAGTCTGTGACATTGTTATCGCCGTCGAAAGCGCCCGCTTCGCGCTGAGCGAGGTCAAATTAGGCATTGCGCCAGCCGCCATCTCGCCCTATGTCATACGTAAGATTGGTGAGACACACGCGCGCGCTCTCTTCATGACTGGAGAACGCTTTGGAGCAGAGCGCGCACGGCAAATCGGGCTGGTCCATACCATTGTGCCTGTAGACGAACTGGATGAAATGCTTGAAAAAACTATACAGGAGTTGCTTACCAGTGCTCCCGAGGCCGCGCGAGTCTGTAAAGCGTTGGCAATGAGCATAGGCACAATGAGCCATGAAGAGGCTCGAAGCTTTACCGCTACCACCATTGCAACTCTACGCACCAGCGCTGAGGGGCAGGAGGGCCTACGTGCCTTTCTGGAGAAACGCAAACCCAATTGGGTGAAGACATCTCCAAACACCTGAGCCTATTAGGCAAACGTTAGTATTTGTAGAAATATTATCATTCTCAGGTGTTTGTTCGTGCCAGTCGCGGTAGTAGCAGTATTCAAAAACTACGCGCGACAAGTCACGTGCAACTGTTTCGAAGCTCGTCATAGAAAAACACAACGCTGTGGGAAGAGACTATGTTTGAGAAGATACTCATCGCCAACCGAGGCGAAATCGCTATACGCATCCTGGCAACCTGTCGCGAGATGGGCATCCGTACTGTTGCCGTCTATTCAGAAGTAGATCGTAGCGCACGCCACGTGCGCGAGGCTGATGAAGCCTATCTTCTGGGAGCCGCTTCAGCCTCAGAGAGCTATCTGCGCGGCGAGGCCATCCTCGCTATCGCACGCCAATGTGGCGCCGAGGCCATTCATCCTGGCTATGGCTTCCTCTCAGAGAACGCGGACTTCGCAGAAGCATGCGAGCAAGCGGGAATCGTATTTATAGGGCCACCAGCCTCCGCCATGCGAGTTATGGGGTCCAAGATCGCAGCTAAGCGACTCGCCAAAGAGGTGGGAGCACCCACCGTGCCAGGCTATAGCGGTGAACATCAAGATAATGACACGCTCTTAGAGGAGGCGGAGCATATTGGCTTTCCTCTTCTCATCAAGGCTTCAGCCGGAGGCGGCGGGAAAGGCATGCGTACAGTCACCAGCGCTGCTGATCTACCAGAGCAACTCGATGGCGCGAGGCGTGAGGCACGCGCGGCCTTTGGTGATGAAACAATCTTCCTTGAACGTCTAATACAACGCCCACGCCATATCGAGATTCAGGTGCTCGGAGACAAACATGGCAATCTCATTCACCTGGGAGAGCGTGAATGCTCCATTCAACGCCGCCATCAAAAGATCGTAGAGGAGAGTCCCTCTATCGCGCTTACGCCAAAGTTGCGCGCGGAGATGGGTGAGGTCGCCACGCGTATCGCGAAGGCGGCAGGCTATGTGAACGCGGGCACCCTGGAGTTTATGTTGGATGGAGATGGGAACTTTTATTTTCTGGAAATGAATACGCGTCTTCAGGTTGAGCACCCGGTCACGGAACTAATCACGGGTCTGGACCTCGTTCGCCACCAATTGTCTATCGCCGCTGGCGAACCTCTCACAGTGACACAAGAACAAATTAATGCGCGTGGACACGCTATCGAGGTCCGCCTCTATGCCGAAGACCCCCGACAGAGCTTTCTCCCTTCGACGGGTAGCATACAATTATTTCAGCCTCCTCAAGGGCCTGGAGTACGTGTGGATAGCGGTATTGAGTCGGGTGATGAGATTACTCAGTACTACGATCCCATGATTGCCAAGCTGATCGTCTATGGCGAGAACCGACCTGCAGCGCTAGAGCGCCTCACTACTGCTCTTGAGCAGACAGCGCTGCTCGGTGTGACTACAAACCTACCACTCTTGCACACCATCAGCCTCAATCCAGCCTTTCGTCAGGGTGAGACCCCGACTAGCTTCCTTGAGGAGCAAGATATGCTCACTGCTACGGGCGAAGAGTCGCTCCCTTCGGAAGTTCTTATTGTAGCCGCTCTGAGCGATCTCGCGCCTATACTTTTTGAGGATGGACAAGACGCTATACACTCGCCCTGGCAACGACTTGGCCCCTGGCGCATGCCTGGCGGAGCCTTGAATCGCACATATATCTACGCGGAGAGAGAACATACCATCCAGATTGGGCACATTTGGGATACAATAGAGGATAAGAATGCGTCAACACAGCCAAAAAGCTGGGAAATACGTATCGATGACGGCCCCCAGGAGCGTGTGGCCTGCCTGCGAACTGGCCCTGGCGCGTGGCTAATCACGCGTAATGGCTCGCAACACAGGCTCTTTACACAGCGCGATGAACTGAAGCTACAGATCGCCTATCGCGGCTATAGCTACACACTTCATAAGCGGCAAGCGCCAGATGTCACCACCACAGCACATGGAAGTGGATCTGGACATACACAGAAAGCTCTCAAGGCTCCGATGGCGGGCACGCTGGTGAAGATCAACGTTCAGAAGGGCGAGAGCGTCGAAGCCCATCAGGTGCTAGCGGTGCTTAGTGCGATGAAAATGGAGCACTCTATCGTCTCCCCAGGAGTGGGCAGGTTCAGCGTATCCACTATCAGGAAGGCGAGGTCGTCCCTGGTGAAGCCGTCATCATCGAGATAGAGTAAAGCATAATAGAAAGATCTTAAGGGTCTATACGAAAACGCGCTCAGGTTTTCGCAGAAGGAGTAATAATGCAAGTCGGCTTCATTGGCGTAGGTGTCATGGGAGGTCCCATGATCCTCAACCTCCTCAAGAAGGGGCACGAAGTGACCATCTTCGCGCGCCATCCAGAAAAGGCAAGCGTTCAAGAGGTATTACAAGCGGGAGTGCGGCAAGCCCCGTCCCCACGAGCCCTGGCTATGGCGTCCGAGATTGTTATCACTATGGTCGCCAACTCGCCCGACGTAGAAGAGGTCGTCGCTGGTCCCCAGGGTATCTTCGAGGGCGCACGCAAGGGCCTTATCATCATTGATATGAGCACCATCGCACCTAGCGTCACGCGTAAACTGCACGAACAGGCGAGCGAGCGTGGTCTGCACTTCCTCGATGCACCAGTCAGTGGCGGCTCTCAGGGCGCGATCAATGGAACGCTCTCAATTATGGTTGGAGGAGAGCAGAATATCTTTGAACGAGCACGCCCCGTTCTGGCAGCTATGGGCAAAGAGGAAAATATTTTCTATGTCGGCCCCAGCGGAGCCGGAGAAGTTGTCAAAATCGTCAACAACATGCTCGTTGGCACCATCTCGGCCTCCATCGCCGAAGCCTTTGTGCTCGGTGTCAAGGCAGGCGCGGACACAGATACGATGGCAAAGATTATTGGCGTCAGCACAGGAGCAAGCTGGCAGCTCGCGAACCAATTTCCTATGCGAGCCTTCAATGGCAGCTTCAAGCCAGGCTTCATGACCGACTTGCTGCATAAAGATCTGGGGCTAGCCCTTGATCTCGCCGCTGAGAATCAGGCGACCGTCGCTATGACCTCTATCGCGCGCCAGCTCTATGAACTTTCGCGCGCATCTGGGCACGGACGCGATGACTACACAGCTCTGATGCAGGCCCTGGAACAGCTTGCAGGCGTCGAAGTCCGCAGCAAACAATAATGGAGAATTGAACACGGAAGGGGTAGGGAAATGGAGTGCTTCTCCCATTTCCCTACCCCTTCTCTAATGCTCAGTTTCTAAACAATCATGTTGTGAGCGGTCGACATACCCAGGAATAATACTGCCGCCAGAGCAAAGTAGAGTATAGAAACCAGAATGCGTGTTGAGAGCGGGACTGTGTAGAAAGCCTTCATCTGGGGACTATCAGCTTTAAAGCGCCCAGAGAAGAACTGTGAGGCCGCCAGCACTATGATGAGGATCAGCCAGAATGAGAAGATGCCATTGATCCACTCCCAGACTTGGAAGCCTAACAGGGCGATAAAGCCCACAATCCATACACGCCTGTCGACAGCTGCCAATATGCGCCCACCATCGAAGGGGACAACCGGGATCAGGTTCAGCAGATTGATGAAAAAACCAAAGTAGGCCAGCGCGGCCCAGATGGTACGCGGATCTGGCTGCAACTGGGCGATTGCCAGACAGACGAAAGCTGAGATAGCCCCCGCGATAGGGCCACCAATACTAATCTCCGCATCGTCTTTGGCGTTCGTAGGTAGACGCTGAAGCAGCGTCATCGCACCAAAGAAGGGAATGAAGACGATACCACCTACTGGCATACCCTTGAGCTTGAGAACAAGGGCGTGCCCTAGCTCATGAATAAAAAGCAAAGCCACAATGCCAACAGCAAATTGCCAACCGAAGGCAATTGAGTAGGCTCCAATAGTAACAAGCGCAGAGATAGCCCCCCAACCAAACTTGAGCACTAAAGCGAAACCTTTAAGCTTCAGGAGCCAGGTAAAGAGTGCCACGATTGCCGTACCGATACCCGCTAACCCGCCCTTCTTCCGGGCACCACCTTCAGCGCTACCACGCTCCGCTGCCTCGCGCTGCTCCACACCAACATCGGCTGTATAGCCCTCCATGCTTTGCGGACCTCGATACTCCCCTGCCTCTTCCATCACATTAGTTTCATAGACATGATTCGCATGTGAACTGTAGGGATTATACGTTTGGTAAGAAGCGGACTCGGGATAGATCTTCTCTCCCTGCTCCTCACTTGGAGGCGCATAGAAATCCGGGCGGGTATAGTTATTCGGCTCGCCCGTCTCTTCACGCTCATGGCCGCTATATTCCCTGTATGTATAGCCACCTTCGGTAGAGGTATTATCTCGCTCGTAATTCACGCATTGCCTCGCTTCCGCGCTTCTTCACGCTTTCTGCATCAGAATATACTACAGGTAAAAACATAGTAATACCACACCTTATTCCAGATTGTACCAGCACCATGCTCACTCATCAAGGAGCAAGCCCACATCATGTAGGGCGCTCCCACTACTAGCCTGTGAAGATGGGGAGAATATAGTTAGTAAGCAACCAGAGAAGAACTAGAATGGTAATCAGGATCACTGTCACCCAGGATATGATGTTGAAAGCCAGTCCGTTCACTCGCCGTCCCATCAAGCGCCGTTTATTTACTAACAAGATAATAAAGACTAGCAAAACAGGCAGCATGGCAGCATTTAAGCCCTGAAGGAAGACCAGAACTTGGATGATCGGCAAACCTGGAATCAACGTTACAATCACACCCAAAATAATCAGGCCAGTAAAGATACTCTGAAAGACAGGGGCCTCGCTAAAGCTGCGCGAGACACCACGCTCAAACCCAAAGGCTTCGCAGATGCCATAAGCGGTTGAGAGAGGCAAGACGGCGGCAGCGAGCAGCGATGCGCCAAAGAGACCAACTCCAAAGAGCAATGAGGCAGATGGCCCGATAATCTGCTTCAATGAGAAGGCCGCATCCAGCGCAGTTTCAACTGGATGGTGAATGGGGTAGAGCGTTGTCCCTGTCACAATAATCACAAAAGCCGCGACAACAACCGCGAAAATAGTTCCGCTATAGACATCAAGTTGTTCGTAGAAGTATTCGCCCGCGTGAATCCCCTTATCGGCAACTGAAGACTGGATGAAGAATTGCATATATGGACTGATAGTGGTACCTACCAGAGCCACCGCTGCAAGCAAATACTTCTCATCGCTGCTAAATGTGGGTACGATGATTTGTCTGCCAACCTGCCCCCAGTCAGGATGCGCGGCAAAGGCCACAGGAACATAGACCAGGAAACCGAGCGACATAAGAAGAAAGATAATTTCGACCCGGCGATATGATCCCTTCATGACCAGAAACCAGAGCACCACTGCGGATAGTGGTACCACAATATAAATAAGCGGCGTATTCACATTTCCTGCTAACACCTGGACGCTCATAGCAATACCCATGAACTCAGAGATGGTAACACCAGTGTTTGCAACCAGCAATGCGAGCATCGCAATGGCGGCCCACCTGACCCCAAACTGCTCACGTATCAGGTCCGCCAGTCCCTTTCCCGTTACCGCGCCCATACGCGCGCACATCTCCTGCACAATTGCCAGGCAGAAGCCAGCAACCACCAACGCCCAGAGGAGGCCATAACCAAAATCTGCTCCAGCAGTTGAGAAAGTGGCGATACCTCCGGCATCATTACCTGCGCTGGCGGCAATCAGACCCGGTCCCAGGACGGTGAAAAGCTTTAAGAGCGGTGAAGAGCGGCTGATGCGAAAGCGCGAGCGCCGCTTCTGCTCAACGTGCTCTCGTGGGGGTTCTTCGTCTTTAGGCGCTTTGTATCCATAAGCCCGTACTCAGAGGGAGCGAGACATCACCTCGCATCTCTCCAAACCTTTCCCTATCCATTTTCTTTGTTGCCTTCATCATAGCACGCCTGATAGATGCGTACAACGCGTAGACGGCAGCACTCAAAATGAAGCAATCAATAAATTCCCGAACACTGTTTATAAAATGTACAGTGTTCGGAAATGCAAGCTAATCTGCGGCACAACAAGCTATTTGGGCCTGACACGCCCCTCTAGATAGAGCCGAAGTAAATTGAGGGCAGTATTTACGGCGATTCGCTTGTTATCTGATCGGCTCGCGCGCCAGCCAGGACCCATGCCGGTAACGACTCCATTTGGTCCCGCAACCGCAATATACATGGTGCCTACCGGTTTGCCATCAAGTTCTTCTGGGCCAGCGACGCCAGTGATGCCAATACCAAAGTTGGTGCCAAGTTGCGCGCAGACAGCCTTCGCCATCGCAATGGCCGTCTCTTCGCTTACCACACCATAGCGCTCAATTGTCTCACGTGGCACGCCAAACTGGACTTTAAGATCCGTGCTATAGGAAACAACACCGCCTATAAAATGGCTGGAACTGGTTTTGAAATCCGTAATCGTACTCGCGAGCTGACCGCCAGTAAGCGATTCCATCACAGAAAGTGTCTGCTGACGTGCCTGAAGGAGTGAGCCAGTGACGCTTGCTAAGGTATCCTTGTCGATGCCAAAGATATGATCACCCAGAATCCCGCGTGCCTTAAGCTCTACTTCAGAGATCAAACGCTCCGCCTCCTCAGCCGTGGTCGCCTTGGCGCTAATACGCACATCAACCGCATCCTGCTTAGCGTACGTGGCGACTGTAGGATTCGTGGCATGAATCAGGTCTTGCAAACGCTCTTCGACCGTCGACTCGCCCAGGCCCGAGACACGTAATAGACGAGTAAAGATCGTGCCACCCAGGTGTGCAGCCAGCAGAGGGATAGCCTCCTCCTCCCACATACGAAACATCTCATGTGGAACGCCGGGCATGGCAACAAGATACGTATTATCTTTGTGGACAAACCAGCCCGGCGCGGACCCACGTGGATTGGGAAGGGCTTGCGCCGAAGGAATCAGGGTTGCCTGCTTGAGATTACGCTCTGGCATCTCACGGCCTTTAAAGCGTGCACGTAATTCTGCCTCTAGTACAGGGTCAACCCGCATCTCTTCGCCCAGGAGCGCGCTAATCGATTCGCGGGTTACATCATCTTCGGTTGGCCCCAGGCCGCCCGTCATTATAATCAGATCGGAGCGCTCGAAGGCGCGACTCAAGGTCCCGACAACGCGCTCCTGGTTATCACCTACTTGCGAGACATGGAAGAGATCGACGCCCAGGCCCGCGAGGCTCTGGGCCAGGTAAGTCGCATTGGTATCTGTTATATGCCCGAGCAAGAGCTCAGTTCCACAGGAAATAATTTCAGCCCGCATGGAGTTCCTCTCATTAGCTTAAGATTGTCTTATGGCGCACCAATAGCACACTTATACGTGTCCTCAATCATACCACACACCCGACAAACACAATATATTGTGTTAAAATATATTCATCGACACAATATATTGACACAGAGGGCTTGTAATTAAGGCTCATTCTGGGTATACTGGTTAGCGTAAACACGATACCAGACTACACGCAAAGAAGCGCAACCATTCAGTGCCAACAGGTATGCCAATCATACCCACTTTCGCCGCATACCTTCAACACTTATATGTTTCATATCATATCTAGCTCGAATCACACGCTAAACAATCTTTGGCTAACTATTTCGTCTTGCGCATAGAACATATATACTATCCTGGTTTTACCGCTCTCGCGGCACCAAGACGGCAGTGGCCTGGACACAATTAATTTTAAGGAGCATTTACGAATGGTAGACCAACAGAAGTCATCCACATCAGTTTTATCTAATACCGCGCCGCGCCAGAAAACTCAGTTAGAAGGCATCCGCCAGAAGGTATTTATCGATAGGTACTCGCTCAAAGATACCTCGGGACAGCCAATGGAGCAGCATCCCGAAGATATGTGGGCCCGTGTGGCTCGTGGCATCGCCTCCGTCGAGGAGACAGATGAGAAGCGCGCGATCTGGCAAGAGCGCTTCTACGACGCTCTTTCCGACTTCCAGTTCGTGCCTGGCGGGCGCATCCTGGCTGGTGGCGGCACCGGCCATCAGGTCACATATTACAACTGCTATGTCATCCCCAGCCCAGATGACAGCCGCCAGGGCATTCTCGACAATCTCAAGGTCATGACTGAGATCATGGCGCGTGGAGGTGGTGTTGGTATCAACCTCTCCACATTACGCCCGCGTGGCTCCTACATTAAGACAGTCAATGGTACAGCATCAGGTCCCTGTTCCTGGGCACAGTTATATTCAGTGGCCACAGGAGATGTCATCCAGCAAGGTGGCTCCCGAAGAGGGGCTTTAATGCTCATGCTGGATGATACGCATCCAGACATAGAAGAGTTTATTACAGTCAAAAAGAAGCCTGGCATGATCGAACATGCCAACCTCTCCGTTTGCGTCTCGGATGCCTTTATGAAGGCGGTCAAGGACGATGCAGACTGGCAATTGACCTGGCAAGGAGAAGTCAGGAAAACGCTCAAGGCTCGCCACTTATGGGATCTGATTTGTAAATCAGCCTGGGAGTCTGCTGAGCCGGGCGTCGTCTTCATGGATCGCTGTAATAAGGAAGCCAATACCTGGTACTATGAAAACATACGCTGCGTCAATCCATGTGGCGAGCAACCGCTTCCAGAGTGGGGAGTTTGTAATCTTGGAGCGCTGAATGTCGCCGCATTTGTGACCAATGGCGAGATGAATTGGCAACGCCTTGCAGAGATAAGCAAGGTCGCGATGCGCTTCCTCGATAATGTCATCGACGCAACGGGCTACTTCTTCGATGAGAACCGGGAAGCCCAATTGGGAACCCGGCGCACGGGCCTGGGCACAATGGGACTGGCAGATGCCCTCATCAAGATGCGTGTGGCCTATGGGAGCGCGGCATCGATCCCGGTTATTGAGCGCATCTACTCAACAATCCGTGACGCGGCCTACGAAGCCTCTATCGAGATTGCCAGCGAGAAGGGGTCATTCCCGCGCTTTGAGTCTGACAAGTACCTGCAAGGCAAGTTCATCAAGCGCCTGCCGAAGACACTTCAAGAGAAGATTAAAAAGCATGGTATTCGCAACGCCGTCCTACTGACACAGGCGCCCACAGGCACAACCAGCCTACTCTCAGGCGTCAGTTCGGGCATCGAACCGGTCTTTGATTTCGCCATGATCCGTCGAGACCGCACTGGCGAGCACATTCTCTACCATCATCTGCTCCAGGAGTGGCGTGACGCGCATCCCAACGAGCCCACGCCATCCTACTTTGTCTCATCCAAGGATCTCTCGCCAGAAGAGCATGTACGGGTTCAAGGCACGATCCAGCGCTACACTGACGCCAGTATTAGCAAGACGGTCAACGCGCCTAATAGCCATACTGTCGAACAGGTGGAGGATCTATATCGCATGGCCTACGAGATGGGCTGCAAAGGTGTAACGTACTATCGAGATGGCTCACGCGATGCAGTGCTCACACGTATCGAGGATGAGAAGCAGCAGAAGTCTATCGAAGAGAAAGAGGCCAATACTCAGAGCGTAATGATGGAGCCAGTGACCTCGATCCGACAGGGTATTAAGGAGCGACCAGCTGTAGTGCATGGGTATACTCGTCAGGTACGCGCGCCTGAGGGCAAGATCAACGTCACGATCAATAGCGACGAGCAAGGCCCCTTTGAAGTCTTCGTCACCCTGGGCAAGGCAGGTAGTGATATTGCCGCGCTCTCAGAGGCTCTAGGTCGCCTGATCTCGCTCAATCTACAACTGCTCAGCCCACTCTCGCCCATGGATCGCGCCAAGGTTATCACTGAACAACTCCGTGGCATTGGCGGAAGTCGCTCAGTTGGCTTCGGTATCCAGCAAGTACGCTCTCTACCAGATGGAGTCGCGCGCGCGCTCGAGCTACATATTGAGTCGCAATCTGACACAAATGGCGATCCAGCGGACCCGGAGGGAGAAGGCACATCTTTCCAGGTCACGAAATCTATAGAGCCACCCCTCAATGGTCAGAATGGCACGCACCACAATCCCAATGATCTGAGTATGCTGAACCTGACAGGCAACCTCTGCCCTGAATGCGACTGCAACACGATGGTCAATGAGGAAGGCTGCCGCAAATGCTATAACTGCGGTTACAGCGAATGCTAAACTAACCTCAGAACATAATGTACTTCACAGAGCGCGATGGGAATCCATCGCGCTCTGTGCGTTCCCCTCCGATCCCCTTCCACTATTTCGCCTTTCCTGAGAGAATCTTGAGCCCTGCTAAGTAGATTTTGATCCGGCCTTTATCAATATCGCTTTATACTAATAGCAGCAGACGGAATACTTTCTCTACCAAACAGCCCGCACGGCGACAAGAACGGATGAGCCTATGCGATATCTACTCTTACCATTTACACACGGCATCGATAAAGAGGCCATCGATCAATCACTCGCACTTGCCCGCAACCTCTCCGCATGCCTGGTATGTGTCGCGTTGATCCCACTTCGACCAGGAAGTAACAAAGGGGTACGCCTCGAGTATATTCAGCAAGCCAAGGACTTTCTAGAATACACACGCCATCGAGCAAAGCGCGCGGGAGTGACCCTGGAGCGTATGGAATTACGCACCTCTCATCTGGAGAACTGTATTTTACACATCTCAAAGGAAATGGACAACGCTCCCATTTTGCTCTTCACACGAGGCGAGCAGAGCATCATGCTTGACACCTCTATGATTATTAGCCTCATGGAGAACAAGCATAGCTGCTACTACCTTGTTCTGCTTACACAGCGCAACGGAAGCATTACGCTACCGCGTATACTTTTCCCATTGCTGAAGAAGTATGAGGGGACACCTGATGAACCTGTGTTACGATTCGCCACGCCCCATGTGGCATCCTCACCATTCCCCCCCTCCGGGCGCTTCAGGCGGCAGATTTAGTCTACTCTCGTCGGATAACACCCGGAAGTGACCGCTAGCCCACCTCAATCATCGAGCCGTATCCGCTAGCTTGTTTGACAGATCTCTCCTGAGCGCGATATGCTGTTACCGTATGCTTTACTTTCTGAAGTACGACGTTAATAATATCCCTATGGAGAGATAATTATGGGAATGGAAGCAACATCACCCAAGATCGTTAACTTTCACTTTGACCCGCTCTGCCCGCTGGCTTGGCGTACTGCTCTCTGGATGCGCAACGTGCGTCAGGAGCGACCAGTACAGATCACCTGGAAACTTTTCAGTCTGGAGGTTGTTAACCGGCAGGAAGGAACTCAACCCGATTACGTGAACGGTAGAGGTTGGACAGCTCTCCGTACCCTGGCTCTTGCGCGTCGCCAAAAAGGGAACGAAGCAATTGAGAAACTCTATATCTCTCTGGGCAATGCCGCTCATGGCCGCAAGGAGAACATTAGCGACCGTTCAGTGGTGGAGGTAGCAGCACAAGACGCTGGTCTGGGTAGCGAGTTTGTGGCGCAAGCACTTGCCGATGAATCAACGATTCAGGATGTGCTGAACGATCATAAAGAGGCCGTAGATCGCTATGCAGCCTTCGGAGTTCCAACTATTGCCTTCGAGGGTGAGACCGTTGGCTTCTACGGACCCGTTATTCATAGCGTTCCCGCTGGAAAGGATGCGACTGAACTCTGGGATCATTTCTCCTGGTTCTTGACTCAGCCCAACGTCTTCGAGATGAAGCGGGATCGTGTTCAGGCTCCAGTCTGGGAGGCAGTTTCTGCTAATTAGTATATAAAGCAAGAGGGGCTCCCTTGACACTTGCTCGATACAGGCGTCAGGGGAGCCCCTCTTGCTTTTCTTGCGGAACGTCTTCTACTTCGCGTAACGCACCAGAAGACGTTCGATACGAACTAGCGCCTCTTCCAGTTTTTCATAGGAGGTACAGTATGCACAGCGTACATACCCCTGACCAGCCTCACCAAATGAGCTTCCTGGCACTACTGCCACCTGTTCCTCAAAGAGAAGCTTTTCGGCAAACTCCTCATCACTCAGCCCGGTATGCTTGATGGAAGGAAAGGCATAGAAAGCGCCCCGAGGCTCGCAGCAAGCAAGGCCCAGGCGATTGAGGCCCGCGACAAACATCTGTCCACGGCGTGCGTACTCATCATGCATACGTTTAACATCGTCATCACCATAACGTAAGGCGTGCAGAGCAGCCTCCTGTGGCGCGGTCCCAGCGCACATAATGGTGTACTGGTGAATCTTGAGCATGGCCTCTAGAATCTCAGTCGAGGCCGCGACATACCCCACACGCCAACCAGTCATAGCATACGATTTGGAGAAACCATCCATAAGGATAGTTCGCTCTTTCATTCCGGGCAAGGACGCAATGCTGCAATGCTCAACCCCATACGTCAAGCGGCTGTATACCTCGTCCGAGAGTACAATCAAATCATGCTCAATTGCCAATGCAGCGATCTTTGCCAGTTCCGCCTGCGGAATTACCGCACCAGTCGGGTTGTTGGGATTACCCAGCAGAATCATCTTGGTGCGAGGGGTAATGGCAGCGGCAATCTCCTCGGCGCGCACGGCGAAATCATATTGCGCGTAGGTTGGTACAGGTACAGGTACGCCTCCGGCGAAGATGATGTCGGCCTCATAAGCTACGTAACCAGGATCTGGCGCGATCACCTCATCACCTGGATCAATGATCGTACGCATAGCCAGGTCAACACCTTCGCTCACACCTACCGTTACCAGGATCTGCTTCGCGGGATCATACTCAAGGCCATATAGCCCCTGTAGCTTCTTCGCGATCTCTTGACGCAACTCAATCATGCCGTAGTTCGAGGTATATTGTGTATGCCCTTCGGCAATTGAACGTATCCCCGCCTGGCGAATGTGTTCCGGTGTTACGAAGTCCGGTTCTCCGACGCCGAGTGAAATAACCTCTGGCATCGTGTTGATAATATCAAAGAATTTGCGGATGCCAGAAGGTCTTACCTGTCGCACTCTCTGGGACAGGATTTCACGCTTTAACGTATCCATCCCCAAAAACCCTTTCTTTTCGTCCGATATCTGGAGGCTGCGTTGAGAGAGACCTCTGCAACAAGATCTGGCACTACAATGGTCTTCTGTACCAACATTCTCTAAGAAGCGCGTCAAGTCAGCACCTCCAACCTCCCACACTTCCACTGTAGCACAAAACCCTAGGGGTTACAATGAGCCAATTACCTCTTCGAGCAAGTGCAGCAGAGCCATTTCATCCGGGGGGTACCGCGATGCTGCAAGACAAAACAGAGAGCCAGCCACGCCCATAATGCATAACTTGCTCTCTGTTTTCCTTTTTGGATCAGGTATTTGGTACTATAAGCCCAGAGTACGCACCTTCTCTACCACACCTGGCAAAATGGAGATGACCCGCTCAACCTCTTCCTCTGTATTTTTCTTGCCAAGCGTCAGGCGCAGGCTTCCATGCGACCATTCAGGCGCAAAACCCATCGCTTCCAACACATGTGAGGGATCGACAGAACCCGAGGTACAGGCTGAGCCAGTTGAAGCGGCGAGACCTAGCATATCCAGGTGAATCAGAATGGACTCACCCTCCACGCCCTCAAAGCAGAAGCTTGCGTTGTTCGCCAGTCGCAGAGTGGGATGGCCTGTCAAGCGACTACGAGGAATAGTCAGGATGCCTTCTATCAGGCGATCTCGCAGTCGCCGCAGGCGAGGCGTAACAACCTCAAGCTCTTCCTGAGCCAGGCGCAGGGCCGTCGAGGTCCCTACGATCCCTGCGACATTCTCAGTTCCCGCGCGTCTCCCGCGCTCCTGTGAGCCTCCCTGTAGTTGAGGCAGAATACGTTTCCCCTGCCTGACATAAAGAATGCCCATTCCTTTGGGGCCATAGAACTTGTGCGACGAGAGCGTGAGCAGGTCGACGTTCAGTTCAGCAATATCAAGAGGAAGGGCGCCACCCGCCTGGACCGCGTCGACATGGAAGGGAATCTTGCGCGCGCGACAGATCTTCCCAATCTCGGCAATAGGCTCAATGGTACCGACCTCGTTGTTAGCATACATGATGGAGACCAACACAGTACGGTCAGTAATGGCTCGCCCCACTGCGTCGGGGTCGATAAGGGCGTATTCATCGACAGGCAGATAGGTTGTCTCAAAGCCAAAACGTTCCAGGTAGTTGCAGGTATGAAGAACAGCGTGATGCTCAATTGAGCTGGTTATAATATGGTTGCCCTTCTTTTGCGAGGCGAAGGCCATCCCTTTTATCGCAAGGTTATCACTCTCGGAACCACAGCCCACAAAGGCGATCTCGGCAGGCTGGCAATTGAGGATCTGAGCAACCTCTTCGCGTGAGTGCGAAATAGCTTGTAAGGCTTGGCGGCCCAGGGCGTAGATGCTGCTAGCATTGCCATACTCTTCGGTCAGGTGCGGCATCATGGCCTCAAGAACACGCGGATCTAGCGCGGTTGTGGCGGCATGATCCATATAGATAAGGCGCTGCGTATTCGTTGACGCAACAGAATTTGAAGCATGCTCTGGCATAACGATTTCCTGCTTGGCTTGCGAGCTCACCAGGCTATAATGAACACATTCATTCAAAGAGTCAGTACCACAGTAGAGCTCGCCTACTTGGTGTTCAAAACACACTTAGGTATCCAGATTATATCATACCTGGCTCAAACATGCCCACGCCATATTCTCACTCACGTCTCTTTCATACTTCCTACCCGCTCATAAGATCGTGCAAAACTGTATCATTGATAAATGAGGCGCAAAGGAAGTGAAGCTGTTCGCTCTCGGGACCTTCCATCAATACATGCCCGCTGCGCTCAAGCCAGTGAAGTGATTTTGGTGCATATATGGCTTTTTGATATAACTCTAAAGCATTTTCAGGATGCGCGATGGCGTCATGCCTCCCATGAATAATCAGCAGAGGTGTGACTAAATTTCGTAGTCCTCCCCTTAAGTCACGCGCAAGAGCTGTCATCTGTCGCCACGTCGCGAGTGGGAAGCGCGCGGTCTGCCTCGCCAGTCCAAGAATCTCCTCTTCGCTGAGCCCATTCATGCTCTTGGGATCGAAGATCCGCACGCAATCTATTACATCTCTACGAACATTTGGATCATCAAATTCCAGGTAATCTAGCGGGGTAAACCATTTGCTAAAATAATTGCTAAGACCATGTTTTCCGCTCGCCAGGCGTAGTGGAGTGGACATCGCAATAACACCTGTAATACGATCCGCGTATTCCAACGCAGTCAATAGCGCCATAACTGCCCCAAGCGAGAATCCTGCTAAAAAGATGTAGGGATGGTCTTTGAGCACCTCAATTTCTTGAGCGATTGTTTCCAACCACTCCTCACGCTCACATATGGACAATGTGTCAACATCCCCATCATGGCCTGCCAGCAAGATACCATGCACACGGATATTCTGTTCCGCCAGATACTCACCCAGTTCATACATCTCAAGCGGACTTCCACCAATGTTATGGATCAACACACAGGCGCGATCTGTTTGCTCTGGACCAAGCTGAAAGGAGCCAGCGTTTCGTCGCAATACCATGGAAAACCTCCAAACGCTTTACGCAAATACTTCGTTGACGCCTCTCCTCTTCTAACCTCTATCCTTTGTGCAATAAATCCATGACCGAACAAACGTTTGTTAGTCTCAATGAACATGAATGCTCTTGTATAAGAATTTAAAGTTCTAACTCATATATACGAATCACACACACGCATAGTTGCTTATGCCATTATTAAAATCCCAAAGCTCCTTCCACATGTTCCCTCTTAATCTAAATTCCAAAGATGCTTCTGCTATTTTAACGATGGTGCGCATTATATTCAATATAAACGATTGCTCATTACCAGTAATCATACATATATACGTTCTCTGAGCAGAAAAACTTCCCATACGCTAAAAATATCAGAGCGAGGAGAGCTCTACAACCAACCATCCTGGTCATAGAGCTCTCCTCATCCTTGATTACCTATACAGCCAGCCTTCATTGACTCACCATAAAGACTTTACCTAAAACGACACTTTATCAGATGAGGCTACCCTTCATTCATTGCCTTTTTCTTCTTGAAGAAGCTTTCATTCAAGCTGCCAGTACGATAGCCTAGTAGATCAACCGTCACATAGGCATAACCAATCTTACGCAAAGCATCGGTCACGTTGCGGCTCATCTGCTCTTCTACCAGGCGCGGAATCTCCGAACGCTCAACCTCGATACGCGCGATCTTGTCATGATGCCGTACCCGAAGCTGGCGGAAGCCCTGTTCCCGCAGATACTTCTCCGCTTTATAAACCATCTGAAGAGACGCCACATCGACACGGCTCCCATAGGGGATACGCGAGGAGAAGCAAGCCATTGCAGGCTTATCCCAGACAGGCAATCCTAACATCCTGGCAACCGCGCGAATCTCCTTCTTGCCCATCTCGGCCTCTTTCAGAGGACCACGTACTCCAAACTCGCGCGCGGCCTTCTGACCTGGGCGGAAATCGCCATCGTCGTCTTTGTTCACGCCATAGGCTATAAAGTGTAGCTTATGCTCCCGGGCTAATGGCTCCAGTTGTGTGAACAGTTCGGTCTTGCAAAAGTAGCAGCGATTGAAACTGTTCTCAGCATAGCGCTCGTCCTCTAGTTCATGCGTCTCTAATGTGAGCAGAGGCAGCCCCATTTGTTTAGCAACATCAAGTGCTTCCTGAGTTTCCTCTGGTGCGTAGGCTTCCGATGCAGCCAGGGCTCCCAATGCTCGATCACCTAACACATCATGAGCCACTTTGAGAAGAAGTGCGCTATCCACCCCTCCTGAGTAGGCAATAAGCACTGATTCCATGTCACGCAAAATGCTTTGCAAACTCTCATATTTAGCTTGCGTCTCAGCATCCAACATGTGCACATCCTCTGATATTGTATGGGACGAATTTAGCATTTTTCCTTACTCCTGGTGAGTTACGAGCATAAACATCCTCACTCTATCCTTAAGGCGCAAACAGCGTTTGGGCGCACAGTGAGGAGGGCAGCCACCTCAATTATATTCCTGCCAACCTATATTCTGAATACGAACGCTATTATAGCACCTCTATCAACTCGCCAATGTTTAAACCAGAGCCCCCTCAGTCTTTACCAAGAAGACGGCAAATTTACTGAGGACCTCCTCTATGGAAACACTAGAAGCACATTCCCAATATTCCCACTAGAGAGAATATGTACATACGATCGGTGCTTTGTAGTAGTATAGTCTCAAGAGAGAATAGCACTCTCAGCGCACGCGCTAGAAAGAGGTTTCGATGTCATCCGCAACCACTGCTGCGATTATTTTGGCCGCTGGCTCCTCCAGTCGTATGAGCGAGGGACGGCATAAACTCCTGTTACCGCTCGGAAATCGGCCCGTCATCGCACACGTACTCGACACAGTATTGGCATCTCAGGCAAGCCCAATCCTCCTCGTGCTTGGACATCAAGCTGAGAATATGCGCTCAGTACTTGCTCAATATCTGACCAATCCCCGCGTCCATTCTATAGAGAACAAACAGTATCGCGAAGGAATGAGCACATCGCTCCATGCAGCGCTACGCGAACTTCCGCATAGTGCGCCTGAGAGCCATTCAGCACTGGTCATACTGGGAGATCAGCCCTTGCTCTCCAATGCTATACTCGATACACTTATCGCTACCAGGCAGACAACAGGCAAACCTATTATCGCGCCCCTTTATGAGGGGCAGCGCGGCAATCCAGTCCTCTTTGCGCGCGACCTCTATCCAGAATTGCTTGAGGTACGTGGAGACGAGGGTGGGCGCATGGTCATCGCCCGTCATCGTGATGATGTTGCAGCTATAGAGGTTGGCTCCAAGCGTGCAAACTATGATGTTGACACCTGGGAAACGTATCAGGCTGTCGTCGCGGAATGGCAGCGTCTCAATCCATAGCCACCCACAGGAGTCTCTCAGCATGTCATCACAAGAACAACAGGCAACGTTCTGGCTAGAGTATAGCCAGCAACTCTCAAATACCATTCGCTATACAGAGGCACTCGCCGCAGCCGAGAAGGCTGTCGCACTCGCGCCAGAGAATCCCGAAGCCTGGTACGTGCGAGGAACCTGTCTCGCGATGCTTGCCCGCTATCAGGATGCTTTGGCAGATTTTGAGCATGCGCTCGCGCTGCGCGAACCCTACGCCGCCGCCTGGGACGCCAAAGCTTGGGTTCTAGGTATCCTTGGGCACAAAGAGGATGCGCTTCTCGCCGTCAATCGCGCTCTGGAAATCGATCCCGACTATTTTGAAGCCCAGCGCCGCCGGAGTCGCCTGGAAGCGCTGTAGTCCAATAGAGGAGCAGAGGCAATGCACGCCGATGACATTCTCGCGTTATTACGCAACGAGCTTTGCGACATACCCGGACTGGTAGGCATTGTGCTTGGTGGCTCACGGGCCCGAGGAGTTGCCACCGAAACATCCGATATCGATCTGGGACTGTACTATGACTCACAGTCCCCTCTCGACCTGGAGCGCTTACGCGAAGTGGCAGCCCGCGTCGATGACGAGCATCGCACGGACGTGCTAACAGACTTTGGAGGCTGGGGGCCACGCATCAACGGAGGAGGTTGGCTGGTCATTCAGGGAATGCACGTTGATTTTCTCTACCGCGATCTGCGCGAGGTAGAGCACTCCATTGCCGAGGGGTGGGCCGGACGTGTCGATATTGCCTATCAACCAGGCCATCCCCACGGCTTTAGTACGGCAATGTATATGTCAGAGATCGCTCTTTGCCGCATTCTTAGCGATCCATCTGGAGAGATTCAGCGTCTCAAGACGCTTACCATCCCCTATCCTCGCTCCCTGCAAGAAGGGATTGTCCAGCGCTTCTTCTGGGAAGCCGATTTCGCGTATCAGATAGCACTCAAGCCCGCCAAGCGCGGCGATATTACGTATGTTGAAGGCTGTTGTTTCCGCTCGGTTGCCTGCCTGCTGCAAGTTCTTTTCGCCCTCAACAAGGTCTACTGGATGAATGAGAAAGGCGCGTTAGCCCTTGCTAGTAGCTTTGCTCTTGCCCCGAAAGATCTTGTCAGACGCGTAAACACAATCTTCGCGCATCGCTCGCCAGAAGGAGAGAGCCTCAACGCTGCGCTTAAAGAACTCGCAAACTTATATGAAGAGACCCGGCATCTACTCAAACAACACGGTCTGCTTACTGGAGCTTGATGGTTTCTCAGCGCGCGAGCAAGTCCGCGACCAGCATTTGAATATCATGCTGAATCTCCACGAGCGAACGCGAGGCATCAAGCACCTGAATGCGCTGCGGATACGTCTCAGCCAGTTCAAGAAAGGCCGCACGCAGGCGGCGATGAAAGGCCTCAGATTCGCGGTCGAAGTGGCTCTGCTCGTGGCGATCCTGGGCCAGATCAGTACGTAGCCGCACCTTCTCCGGTGGCAGGTCGAGAAGAATAGTTAGATCAGGAACATGCCCCTGGGTCGCGAAGAGGGATAGCTCCTCAATGCGCGCCGCACCGATTCCCCGCGCCACGCCTTGATAAGCAATACTGGAATCCAGGCAGCGATCCGTCACCACGACAATCCCCTCTTCAAGCGCTGGCAAGACGACACTCGCGAAGTGTTGCGCTCGATCTGCCTGATAGAGGAGAGCCTCAGCAAGGGGTGAGATTTGCACATCAGGACGGTTGAGCAGGAGACGCCGGATCTCTACACCCAGCGGAGAACCACCGGGTTCCCGTGTGCGTAGATAGCGCACGCCTTGCTCTCGCAACCACGCTTCGAGCAGGTTCATCTGCGTCGTCTTCCCGGCTCCATCCAGGCCTTCAAACGATATTAGCACACCTCGCTTCACCCGCTACTTCCCTCCCTTATCGGTCCGGTAAACCTCGTAATCCCAGTCATAGTACGGCTTAGGCAGCATATCTTCGGGGCGCCACGTCTCCGCACGCTTGCCATATTTGCCATGATATTCCTTCAGCGTCTCGCCAACATATTCAAAGGTAAGCTGGCAAATACGGAAACCAACTGGCACATAGATGGTGGTCTGTGTATGGTTGCTAATCTCCATTGTCCAGCGACTGATATAGCCGACATCACCAACCCCCGCACAGCGACAAACAGAGAGGCCCGAACGCGCGACCGTGCTGCGTGAATACATCTTCGCCAGAAAGCCATTATGACCGCCGATAACTTCCTGAGTATGAGCCAGGATCGTCGTTCCAGGGCGAATAGCGATCTTACCATCCCGCGCCTGCCGTGCCATTCCCCAATAGCCACGAATCTCCTCCGGGTTATCCAGATGCATTGCCTCTACGTTGGCATCGCCCTGAAAATACCACTCGCCCAGGCGACAGTCATAGGAATTCGTTCCCAGGTGGCGAATATCAAATGGCTCGATAATAAGATTCCCGTTCTCTAGCTCTTCTAAAATACGCTTGTCAGATAGTAGCATGCTCGTTCCAGTCTCCAAGGATTCGCTAAACGCAACAATTCACAGACGCTCGCCGTCTCTTCGCAGCACTCAGGCCCTATGCGAAAGCGGTAACGCCGTAGAGCATATCATACCTTCAAGCCGTCCGCTAGTAGCCATACACTTATAGTTCCGCGACATCTGGCTCCACGCTGATATCTCTCCAGATAAGGGACAACAATTCCTCCGTTCCCTGCTGATGATCCAGAGCAGTCGAGAACGGAAAGAAGGCCCGATCCTTACTATGGTGATGTATCCAACGGCTGATAATATTGATCTGATCCACCTCAGCCTGACCAACAATCGCAGGTGGAGACCCCATATTCTGCGCCAGCACCAATAATTCACGCAAAGCCTCTCTGGTGGACCCCTCTTCATGTAGAACTCGTCTTTGCGCTACCAGGCGACCATGCCGCACAAGAAAGATCTCGTTATGTTTCGCCTCAGACGAGGGGTAAAGAATAAAGAGGTTATTCGCCTCAACAGCTCCCGTGATAAGTTGTTGACCAATAAGCACTTCATCGGCGCTATGCAACGCATCACGCAACCAGGCAGCGCGCTCGAAGTTGAGCTGTTGGGCCGCCTCAAACATTTGCCGCCTCATACGCTCGAAGAGGTCTTCGCGCTCACCACCAAGGAAGGCACACACCTGCTCAATAACGGTACGATACTCCGCCTCGTCTGCATCGCCACGACAGGGCGCGGAACAGCGTCCGAGATGGTAGCGCAGACAAGGATCGGACGCCTTCGCGGAGGGTGGTAAGCCGCGTGTACAGGTACGCACAGGAAAGATCTTCTGGATCAGTTCAATCGTCGCGTCGACGACGCGCCGACTACGGAAGGGCCCAAAGTAGCGCGCGCCATCCGCCGCGATCTCACGCGTGGCATAGACACGCGGGAAGGCATGCTGAATGTCAATCTTAATAAAAGGGTACAACTCATAATTGCGCAACTGGACATTATACATGGGCTGTAACTCTTTGATCAGGCGCGACTCCACCAGCAGGGCTTCTAATTCTGAGCCCAGCACACGTGTCTCAATCTCGCGTACATTCTGGAGCAGACCATCCATCTTGCGCGTATAGCCAAGAGGCTGATTATAATAGGATGCCAGCCGCTCTTTCAGGACCTTGGCTTTCCCAACATAGATCACCTGCTGATGCTCATCTTTCATCAGATACACACCAGGTTTAGCAGGAAAGTCACGTCGCCAGACGGGATTAAGCAGCAGGCTACCTGTGGGGCGGATCGTCGCTCCCGAGAGCTTACCATCGGCGCGCCCTCGCCGAACACTCTTCGCATCCATTTGCGTGATATCACCGGTCCAGGCTACAGGCAATTGCTGACGCAGACGTATATGACCCAGTGAAAGCATCCCTTGAGCACGCGCTCGCTCAAGCAAATGTAGAAAGACCTCCGCTGTTACCTGGGCATCGCCAAAGGCCCGGTGTCGATCATGGGTCGTGATCTTCAAGTATTGGGCGACCATATCAAGCTTGAAACGCTTCAGGCCAGGTAGGAGGCGACGCGCCAGGAGAATAGTATCCAAGCCATCTATAGGAAATGGCAAGCCTAGCAATTGGGCCTCATGTGAGAGAAAGTTCAGATCAAAGCTCAGGTTATGCCCAACCAAAACAGCGCCATCTATAAAGCGCATAAACGCAGGCATAATCTCACGTGCCTTGGGTGCATCGGCAAGCATATCAGGAGTGATACCCGTAAAGCGCACAATGAAAGGTGGAACACGCCGCTCGGGATGCACCAGGCTTTGAAATGTATCAATTACCATTCCATTGCGCACTCGGACAGCCGCAACCTCGATGACACGATCAGGACCAGGACGCAGACCTGTTGTCTCGGTATCTATCACCACAAAGTCAACTGCTTCGAGCGGTATTTGAGTGCTTTTCCAGGCAGTCAAGGCCCACTGCTGCTCGCGTCCGATCTCATCTTCCTCCCCTACCACATGCAGCTCAAAGAGAGGAGAACTTCGTAACGCCTGACGTAGCAGGATCGTCCAGAAGCCATTCTCGCGTCCCCCTCCGGTCACGCCAAAAAGATGCTCGATCAAACGCTCTTCTGCAACTGGTTGGCCTACTTGCTCAAGCAACTCATGCGCTCTACGGAGAAGCGCCCCTCGTTGAGGAACGCCCCCCTCATCCTCCTGCACCATAACTCTCGCTCCCAAATAAACTAGCAGCTCCGAAAAGGTCCATTTCTCCTTATGCGAAAATCTGAGCGCACGATGCCCCGCATAGGGGTCAGCGCTAGCCACCATCGAGGGGCTTGGGGTTTCGCTAAGACATTAGACCATATGTGCGAGAATAGCACGCCTCTATGCTTTTGACAAGTTAGAGAATCACACCCGAATGCTCCTCCCAGGCACAATGGGTACACAGATACATTTATCGGCAAAACAGGACCATAACAGCGATTGCTCCTATTCGATTTCCCCCTAAGCATAGACCTGCTAAAATAAGAGCATCCAAATTGAGTTTTTACTTCTATCGAAAACATAAGTGAGGAGCGCTAGCCGCCATCGAGGCGGTGCTGATTTTCGTCGAAAACCTAAAACATGCAAAGGGAATCCAGGATGCCTACGTCCAGGCTAGAAGAGCTCACAACGTCACTACGTGCCTATGTCTCCGCACAGGGGTGGACTATCAGTGATGAGAAAACTGTCCAGAGCGGACGCCAGTATGTTGTTAGTAATGGTCGCCTCGCCGTTCCTATCACTCTGTATACGACTGGCAAAGTCAACATCCAGGGACAAACCAACACGCTACAAAACGCACTCAAAACCTGGGCAGCATCTGATAGTCCTCCATCCCCACCACACGTCGCCTCGCAACCAACAGCCAGTGGGAGCCTCTCAATCACAGGCAAAGCACGCATCGGTGGCGATGAATCAGGCAAAGGAGATTATTATGGCCCGTTGGTTGTCGCGGCTGCCTATGTCAACGCAGAGACAGAACTGCAACTTCAAGCCCTTGGTGTACGTGATAGTAAACGCCTGACAGATAGCGCTATCGAAGAAATGGCACGCGAGATCCAACGCATCTGCCACAAGCAAATCGTCATTCGTTCTTTACAACCAGAACAATATAATCGGCTCTATGAGGCAACCTCGAACCTTAATCTCCTGCTCGCGCGCGTACACGCGGAGAATATCGCCCTGCTCCAATCCGCTGTCCCGGCGCAGTTAGCAATTATCGACCAGTTTGGTGCGGAGCATTTACTCCTGCATGCCTTGACGAAAGCAGGGTGCTCGATTACACTTGAGCAGAGACCGCGTGCTGAAGATGATATAGCGGTAGCTGCGGCCTCCATTCTGGCACGCGCAGCCTTCGTTCGCCATCTCAAGGAACTATCGCGCTCTCTGGATCTCGAACTCCCAAAGGGGGCCTCAAATCCTCAGATCGTCACAGTAGGGCGCGAGCTGGTCGCACACAGGGGCAAGGATGCTTTACGCAGGGTCGCAAAGCTACACTTCAAAACCACCGAGACGATCATTGCATGATTGCTCTATCGTCAGTCCAAGCATATCCATATTTTAAACTGTAAGATTTTGTCTCACGTACATATAGTAGACATACTCCTTATTAGAAAACCTGAGCATGTTCTTAATTGATATACATACCAAGGCTGCCTCAACGACAGTTAGTAGCGGCAGCAACGCTGGTTTTCGCATAAGACCGTAACCCCGGTGGGAGAAAGGAAACGATACGCCTTATGGTATTTTGTGGTCAATGTGGCTTGCTGATACCGCCTGGATCGGTTCAGTGCCCTCGTTGTGGAACGCCTGCCGAGACGTCCACGGCATCCCAGCAGGTCGATGTTAGCGATGCAAACGCTGAGACGCAAGCCTCAATGCATGCCCTGCCGCAAAGGCCAGTGGACGACTATCCTAGTGGGCACTCTGAGCGTACACAACAGTATAATACCAACCAGGGAGTATATGATAATGGCCATACATCGACACGCCTGAACCAGGGCCACCAGACAGGCACATACCCGCCCCAGGTACCACATACCTCTAATCCGTACAACCCCATCAACACCCCTCAAGCGCCCTATGGCACAGGAACGGGCTTTCAGCAACAAGGAGGCTATAACAATTACTATAATGTACCACCCTCCGGCACCTCATATCCCGGCTACCAGGGGCAACCACCCACCACACCTCCCCCCAGGCGTAACAATGCTCTGCTCGTCTCACTTATCATTGTGACACTCGTCGTTGTTCTGCTAACCATTAGCGTCGTCGCGGTCGGTCCGGACAAATTTTTCCCATCCTCAAGCGCCAACCAGACCGCGACCGCGACGACACAGGCCGATGCTACGGCTACGCCCACAAATCAGCCCGAGGAGACCACTACGCCTGAGGAGACCACCACTCCCGAAGAGACCGCGACCGCGCAACCAACGGACACGCCACAAACGACTCCTACACCGAATGTTACGAACTATGAAGCAACAAATCTGGTGCAGACCTATTATGACTATATTAATTCCAAGCAGTATGAGAAGGCATATGCCCTCTTCGCCAATCCAACTCAGACCTTCCAGGAATTTAAGGATGGATTTGCGACAACCGATCATGATACGATTACTTCGAGCGACCCCTCGTCAGATCCCAACGGCGTCAAGGTGACCATTACCATGCAAGCCACCACTACCGATAACCAGACAAACACCTATAACGGTTATTATGTCGTCACCAAACAAGCCGATGGCTCGCTCAAGTTCTCCAGTAGTCAAATGAATAAAGTCTCGTGAACCGTCCAGGCAAGCCCTTCATGAGCGATAGAAGAGGCTTGCCACATTCATCGCTCAGAAGCAACAGGAAAGGACTCGCCATCTTATGCTCTCGCCTCAGCACATGAGGGTGCTACGCCAGATCTACGAACGCCTGACAAGCAGCGGCATCCATTGGGTCATTACTGGTAGCACAGGCTTCGCCCTACAAGGAATACCAATTTTCCCTCGCGATATAGATATCCAGAGCGACCTGGCAGGCGTATATGCTATTGAACAACTCTTTTCAGCGTACAGCACGCACTCGGTAGCACTACATGAACGAGAGTTTACTCGCTCGTACAAAGGCAAGCTCATCATTGATGGGATTGAAGTGGAGATTATGGGCGAATTGCAGAAAAGAGGCGAGTCAGGAGAATGGGAGGCAATCACTCCTCTCGATGAAGACAAACACATCGTCCCCCTTGAAGAGATGCATCTACCTGTCTTCACACTAGAATATGAGATTGAGGCATATCATATCCTCCGACGTCATACCAAAGCCCAGATGATACAGGATTTCGTGCGCTCCCGCCAGAAGCTCTCAGCGGAAGATCAAACCATTCGCATCCGCACAGTTGTTCCAGATGACGCGGAACCTTACCTAAATTTCGCGCGCCAAATCGATCAGGAAACGACCTTTATGATGCTTGAGCCTGGAGAGCGCACCTCGACGGTAGAAGATTTTCGGGCCAACTTTACCCATTTACAGGAAGACCCAACACAAGCAGTACTCTTGGTTGCCGAACATAATCAACGCTTGATAGGTTGCCTTGGTGCAACTCGCGGTGGACCAAGGCGCATGGCCCATAGCGCCACAATCTTCATTGGCATTCTCGCATCCTATACTGGGAAGGGCATAGGCACACAACTTTTTATTGGCGCGGAAAACTGGGCTCGCTCCCAGCATCTCCATCGTTTGACGCTTGACGTCATGACTCCAAATACCGCTGGCATTACCCTCTATTCCAAACGAGGTTTTCTACGAGAAGGCATCTTAAAAGATGCTTACTACGTCAACGGAGAATTTGTCGATGCCTACACCATGGCAAAAATTCTGGATTGAGAAGCATAGCATAGAGTTCCAGTACCAATAATTTCTTATGCGAGAAACATTTTAGGTATACCAAACGTTCTTACAAAAAGAGTGAAAAAAACTAAAGCCTCTATTTTTGTACAGCCCGCAAACGTGGCGTTTCGTGCTTATGAAACGTTATAGAAATGAAGTATATGCCCGTTCCCAGCGGGCCGACCATAGGGTATACTAGCATACAAGCAGCCTTGCGTACTCAGACTATCGAAGCAAGGTCTGAAAGGAGAATTCATGGTTTTCTGTGGTCAATGTGGTCTGCAAATGGCCCCTGGAACTACACGTTGTCCGCGCTGCGGCGCAGTCGTCGAGAGCGGGCAGTCCGCGCAGAACCCTGACATCAATGGTGCGAACGATCAGACAGTTGAGTCACAATCGTTTTTCACGCCTCACGCCCAGGCAGGTAGGCCTCAACCCGGCACGCATGCATCTCAGCCCGGTGGCCCTCAACCCATTCTGTTGCGTGGATCAGACAATGCCTATAATCAACAAAACGCGTTTGACGCGACCAGCATGGTCGACGCACAAACCAACATGAATCCCGGTCCTGGGATGATGCAGCAGCGCGGTGGCACCTACACACCTGGTAGCAATTATCCGCCTTCGCAGTCATCGTTCCCCAGCATGCAGCCGGGCTCTGGCTATGGAGCATCTCAGCCTGGCATACAAAACTATCCGCCATCCAATCCATCATTTCAAGTGCCCAACGCACCCCAAAGTGGTGGACCATATTCGTTCCCAGGCTTTGCACAACAGCAGCAGAACCCTGCGTTTCAGGGCTCACCCGCCGAGCAACAGTCATCTGAAATCAAGGCCATTTCATCACGTGGTCGCACGACAGCACTGATCTCTATTCTCGTTGGCATGCTGTTCATCCTTGTCGCGATGGTGCTCTTTATCATGCAGTTCAATCATATGATTGGCTAAGCAAGACCGAACTTTATTCTCACAATCGTCTATTTACATTCTGTAAAGGACTTATCTTCACCTCACATGAGGCCCTTTGCTACCGTAGGCGGTAGTAAGAGGGCCTCATGTGGTATACGCCTGGCAATCACTACATGATCCAGTAATTTTTTGCGCGCGCCACAATTCTTCCACAACCTGAATAGTTACTTCGCGAAAACAATTATACATTTACGGGCATTAGCAACAAAAAGAGCAGCCACATCTCCCTATTGCTTGATACTTCTACTCATGGAGACGCGGTTCCAGAATAATGATGCCGATCTCTTGAAGCTGTCAGTAGAATAGAAATAGGTACTTGAAAAGGTGGGAGGTGGTTGATAATGAGATCATATGGCCCTAACCCACTTACAGTAGTAATTTCACTGCTAGCCCTCTGCGCCTTATTGGGGTATTTTCTTTTACGCACATTTCAGCCTTCGGCAGCGATGCCCGTTGACTGTCCAACTCTCTTGCGCGAAGCAGATTATCCTTCGATCATTGCGCTTCCCCCAGGACAGCAAAATATTCCCAGTGTGCAACTAAATCCGAGTTTAGATGCCAATCAACCACTCGCATTTGTCCAGGTGGAAAATCAGACAAACTCTCGCCACTCGCTTGATGTTTATCTCTATGGCTGTAGTATGCAGGAAACCATCCAAAGACTCACCCCAACGCTGACCCCTCTCTTTCAACAACACGATCTCTTGCAGGGAACAGCCAGTATTACCAGCGCGCATACCCTTTCCATTGGAGAGCTCGACCCAACCCTCACAGAGAACATCAGGATCTTAATGCAGCCCTGGCAACAGATGCTCTATCATGAATATCGCTGGCTCAATAATGGCTTTGTGCAAATCCCCTTCCCATCAGTCTATCCAGTGCTCAGCCGCGCCGAAGGAGAGCAGCTACAACAGCAGGCAAATGATGGAACTCAGCTTCCCTGGTCAGACCCACTTACCACCGTATCCACCATGGCTCAGCAACTCTTGCATTGGCCCACAGCTTCAACGCACATTGTAGTACGCGACCAATCTGATACCACAGCACATGTTACGCTCACACTCGATGAGAGTACGCTAGGATTAGATGTCACACTCCAGCGCCTCATACAGTCTGATCAGAACGGAATCTGGTTCGTGACCACCGCCGCCTCGCCAGGACTTAACCTGGATCAGTCCTCACTCAACGCCCCCATCTCCTCACCGATGGTCATCAATGGTAAGCTCACCACTTCACAGAGTAAGCTTATTCCCTCCGCGCGCCTCTTCGACCACACACTAACACGTCTGGCAGTACTCAATGCTGATGCGCTCACCCTTCAATCCAACGGAGATTTTCATGGCACCTTGCATTACACCAATGACCTACCTGGTCAACCATCGCTTCTCCTTCTCTCCTTCACCCCCCCAGGAGAGGATTCCTCCCCCAATGCCCTCCTACTCACCAACGTGCTTCTGAGCTAATACGCAGCCTTTACTGCCCTTGTGCTAGAATGAGGTACTAACCACTCATGGCAAAGGAGCAAACAGCAATGCCGATCAAGATCACAGCTATTTCCGTACATGACGTACGCTTCCCCACCTCGCGAGCCCTGGATGGCTCAGATGCTATGAACAAAGACCCTGACTATTCCGCCGCCTATGTTATTTTACATACCAATCATCCCAACGGCCTGGAAGGGCATGGTATAACCTTCACCATCGGGCGCGGGAACGAGGTCGTTGTGACCGCAATCAATGCTCTGACGCCGCTTCTGGTTGGTCATGAACTGGAAGAATGGACCGCGAATATGGGGGCATTCTGGCGCATGATCACTGGCGATAGCCAATTACGCTGGATCGGCCCGGAAAAGGGAGCCATTCACCTGGCAACCGCCGCTCTGGTAAACGCGGTATGGGATCTCTGGGCCAAGGTAGCAGAAAAGCCACTCTGGAAACTCATCGCGGATATGACGCCCACCGAACTTGTACGCTGTATCGATTTCCGCTACATTACCGACCTGCTGACACCTGAAGAAGCGTTAGAGCTATTGCAACGCCAGGAACCCGGGAAAGAACAGCGCGAAGTGGAACTTGTTCGCAATGGCTATCCGGCCTACACAACCTCAGCAGGCTGGTCAGGATATAGCGATGAGAAGATGCGCGCGCTCTGCCAAGCGGCCCTTGCTGATGGTTGGACGCGCTTCAAACTCAAGGTTGGGGTCGATCCAGTTGATGATCTACGGCGGGCACGCATCATGCGCGAAGAGATTGGAGCCCACAACCTGATGATGATGGATGCCAATCAGGTCTGGGAGGTTGATGAAGCCATTGAACGAATGCGAGACCTGGCTCGCTTTGAGCCGTGGTGGATTGAAGAGCCAACAAGCCCTGACGACGTGCTTGGACACGCCAAAATCGCGCGCGCGGTGAAGCCAATCCATGTCGCCACCGGCGAGCATGTACAGAACCGCATTGTCTTTAAACAACTCCTACAGGCAGAAGCTATCTCGGTCTGCCAGATTGATGCCTGTCGACTTGGGGGAGTGAACGAGGTACTCGCGGTACTTCTCATGGCTGCCAAATGTAATGTTCCAGTCTGCCCACACGCGGGCGGCGTTGGACTCTGCGAATATGTACAGCACCTCGCGATGCTCGATTACATCGCCATCAGCGGCACCGTGGAGCAACGCATGCTTGAGTATGCCGCTCACCTGCATGAGCACTTCCTTCACCCCGTACGTTTACATCAGGGACACTATCTCGTTCCGACCGCGCCCGGCTACAGTATCGAAATGCACCCACAATCGCTGCGAGACCATAGTTACCCCACGGGTGCAGTCTGGGCCGAAGCGCACTAAGAGCGGAAGGAGCAACCATAGTGAACGCGCAGCCTTCTCAACCATTTCCAATCATTGATAGCCATGTACACCTCTGGGACCCGGAGCGCTTTCGCATATCCTGGACTGACAACGACCCTTTACTGGCCCACTCTTATACACTTCCCCAATACCATGATGAGACCCAAGGGTTACCCATTGAGGGTATCGTGTTTGTAGAGTGTGACGTCGCACCCCAGTATGCCTTTCTAGAGGCGCAATGGGCTGTTAATCTCGCGCGAGAACAGACACTTCTTAAGGGCATTATCGCGGCGGCACCAATCGAATTTGGTGCTCGCTGCGTAACGTATCTGGAAGCATTGCGAACCCTGGGACCCCAAATCAAGGGAGTGCGACGCAACATTCAAGGTGAGATAGACCCCAAAACCTGTTTGCAACCAGACTTTGTATACGGTGTGCAACTCCTTGAGGACTATAGCTTCACATTTGATCTCTGTCTGCGTCATTGGCAACTACCAGCCGTCATCGAGCTTGTGCGACTCTGCCCAAAGATACAATTTATTCTGGATCACCTGGGCAAACCGCCAGTGAGTGAGCGCCAATTAGATCCATGGCGCGAACAGATCCAACAGCTGGCAGCGCTTCCCAATGTAGCCTGCAAGATCAGCGGTCTTGCGACTGAAGCAGGGCCTGACAATCAAGGGATTAACAACCTGGCACCTTACATTGAGCACGTGTCGCAAACATTTGGTGAGGACCGTATTCTTTTTGGTGGAGATTGGCCTGTAATATTGACGGCATCAACATATGCAAACTGGATAGGCATGCTTAGGCACCTTTGCCAGAATCTCTCACCAACCGCACAACAAAAGTTCTGGCATGAGAACGCGCGTCGTATTTATCGTCTTGAATAGAAAGGCTTTTCTGAGGGTCAAGTGATACAAAATCAGGATGCATGGACATCCACCAGGAGCATGCTATAATAGCAATTATGAATGAAATAACCCATCAAATCGAACGCTTACAGAAGCGCGTCGAGAAAACTATGGTGCGTCTTTGACCTGGCTTCCAAAGCAATCCAGGTAAAGCAACTTGAAGAAGAGAGCATGGCCCCTGATTTCTGGTCGGATAATCGCCAGGCGCAGGCGCACATGCAACAGCTCACGGCCTTACGCGAAGAAGTGACGACGTGGGAACAGATCGCGACCCAACTCAAAGACCTGCACGAACTCTCTAAGATGCTGGAAGAGGAGCCAGATAATGACATGCAGGAAGAGGTAGCGAGTGCGATCCCTCCGCTTGAAGAACAGATTGGAAAGCTGGAATTCGCCTTGATGCTGAGTGGCGAACATGACGCGAAGAACGCCATCCTCAGTATCCACGCGGGAAGCGGGGGAGTCGATGCCCAGGATTGGGCGGAAATGCTCTTACGCATGTACCTCCGCTGGGCAGAACAGCATCGCTTCCGCACGCAAATCTACGACTATAGCGAAGGTGAAGAAGCAGGCGTCAAGAGTGCCACCGTTGAGATTGAGGGGCGCTATGCATATGGCTATCTGCGCTCTGAAATTGGCACACATCGCCTTATCCGTCTCTCGCCCTTTGACGCGGCTCATCGTCGCCACACCTCCTTTGCCAAAATCGAGGTCATGCCAGATATCGAAGACACGATTGAGATCTCGATTCGACCAGAGGATATAGAGGTGGATACTTATCGAGCAACCGGGGCTGGCGGACAGCATGTCAACAAAACTGACTCGGCGGTCCGTATGCGGCACATCCCAACTGGGATTGTAGTCACCTGCCAGAACGAGCGCTCACAAATCCAGAATCGTGAAGTCGCTCTGAAATTGCTCAAGGCGCGCCTCTTCGAACTGGAACAGAAGAAGCGTGAGGAAGAGGCTGCGCGCCTGAAAGGGGAGAATGTTCAGGCCGACTTCGGCACGCAGATTCGCTCCGTCATCGTCCACCCCTACAACATCGTCAAAGATCACCGAACCAACCAGGAAACCAGTGATACGACAGGGTACCTGGCAGGTGATGTCGATGCTTTCATCTATGCTTACCTGCAAGAGCAAGCGTCAGGTGTAGAGAGCGCCATCACAGCAGATAGCAACCCATAAAGCTATTCACAACAAGCGTATAGAGAGAGCCTGAACACGTATGCGTTCAGGCTCTCTCTATACTCACTCTCAGGCACGCGCCAGGTCACGTAATCCTTCATATCGCTCTGGATAGCGCAACTTGCGTAGCGCTTTCACCTCAATCTGACGAATGCGCTCGCGCGTTAAGTGGAACAGGACACTTACCTCATCCAATGAGAGCGAATGCCCATCTTTCAGGCCATAGCGCATCTCAATAATCGTACGCTCGCGAGGATTAAGCACCATCATCGCCTGCTCGATATGCTCACGCTGCAACTGCTGTGAAACAACATCAATCGTCGGGGCCATACTCGTATCTTCAAGCATATCTGACAGATGATACTCTTCATCATCAGCCATTGGTGCGTCTAATGATATTGGCTGTTCAGAGACATTGAGCAACTCAACCACGCGCTCACGTGGCAAAGAGAGTTCAGCCGCCACTTGCTCTGGCAACGGCTCGACACCTTGCTCTTGATAAAGCCGTCGTGTGACCCGCTTTATCTTATAAATAAGTTCCACAACGTGAACGGGAATATGAATGCTGCGAGAGTGTTCTGCGATAGCACGGCTAATCGCCTGACGAATCCACCACGTCGCATAGGTGCTAAAACGGAAACCACGTTTATAATCGAACTTCTGCGTCGCACGCATCAAGCCGATATTGCCTTCCTGTATCAGATCAAGCAAGGGCAAGCCTTGATTGGAATAGCGCTTCGCAATACTTACAACAAGGCGTAAGTTAGCCTCAATCAACCTCTGACGTGCGCTCGAATCACCGCGTGCCACACGTTCAGCCAGTTGCAGTTCCTGCTCTGCCGTAAGCAAAGGATACATGCCAATCTCCTTGAGGTACTGCTTTACAGAGTCATCAACAGCCCCGCGCTGATCCTCCGCATCATCAACCTCCTCCTCATAGGAGTAAATGAAGTCCTTTTCCCCTTCAACCTCCACGCTCTCATCCATCAGGTCTTTAGTGTGTTTTCTCTTGCCCAACGTCACTGTCACTTCGGTATCCACGCTCTGAGATGTCCTTTTGCCTCTTGCTCCCACGACGGCTACTCCTTTTCCATACTACCTTCACACAGACGTATACGAGAAACGCAGAACGGACCTCTACAAACGTAATGCGGCGCAGTCGGGTATATGATAGGCGTGTTGACCCATGCCAACGAGCTACCTGGGGGATGTACCCATCCCGGCTGTGTTTTTTCCAACGGATTGTCCGCGATATGCTCTCCTACTTTTCTATTAGAGCAAGAAGCGTGCCAAAACCTTGTTTTTTCAGCCATATGTAGTCCTTTCGCTCGTAATTGGCAAGCGTAACATTGTAACAGTACTACTATCGGCACACAAATGAAATTCAATAGAGGGGAACCCAAAAGAAATCTTCCAAACCTGACATTTACATATCGCACCAGTTGCCGTTAAGAAGAGATAACATGCTTTTTTAGAGCCAGAAAGGCCAGAATTTCCAGTGTGGACATTATCGCCAGCCAGAGATACACAAATTTTTCCACGCAGGCTAGAAGCGACGCGAACCTGAATGATACTATATATTCACTGTAGACAACAGCCGTTCTATGAAGAGTTTTCCATGATTGGGGATTTTTGCCCACCACATTATGAAAATATATCAATGCTTGACTAGAGTTGTTCCGCCTGTTATTCTGGAAGTAAGAAGGCAAAGAACACAGTTATGTCGAATATTGCCTTCATGGTTTAGCACTCAGGCGTGTCTGACTTGCACAGAAAACCCTTATTCATTATCATCCTCCACATTTTCCAGTGCCCAGGTAGGCGGAGCATTTTTGTGAATATTTCTTCACATACCTGCTGACATTGAAAGGGAGTTGTGGTATGATAGGGGAGGCATGGATTAGACCTGCTGTGGGGATGCGGATGCAGCGGCGGAGGCTCCCCCCTCGGCTTACTTTCTTGTTAAGCCTCGCTTGAACCTATTTAGGCAAGCGGTTATACCCTCCAGAGAGAAGGAAGGAGGCGATTTCGTGGAAAACGCATTTCCTCGGTGTCGCAAATGTAGTGAAGGTGATCTGGTTCCGCTTTCGGATTTCGGTAGCCAGGGAGCTTCCATCGAGTACAAAGCCTGGGTTTGCACCAACCCCTCCTGCTTGTACAACATCAAAATCCGTAATGGCGACATCATCATTAACGAACCTATCAGTGACGGCTCACTCCATTCATATCGTAGCGGTCGCCAATAAAAGTGGGCATCGCCCCACTCCACACGCCATTGGGTGGCTCACCCCACTCAATGACGTGTCTTGTTTTTGGCAAAAGACAGAGTTACTTTTCTCCCCCTCTTTTGCCTTTTACACGCAGAGGGTCGACCACGTCATTGTCTATCCGTAGTATAATGAAGTGGTTACGCACCCTCTTCTTCGTGTTTGGAGGGATACCATTTCTTAAACTCACAAGCTTTTCAAACCATGTTAACTATAAGGAGTCAATAGAAACGTGCTCAATCGCTTCTTTGGGCAAAAACCAGAAGAAGATTCAAAAAAAGATCAACGTGTGACACGGGATCAAGCGGAACAAGCACCATCCCAGCCAGAGCCACCACAACGTTTTGGCTTCTTAAATCGCACACGCCAGCTCTTCAGCCGTATGAGTACAACCGTTGAAGAGACAGATCTTATTACTGATACATTATGGGACGATCTGGAAGAGTCACTTCTGGCTGCTGACGTTGGTCCCCGCACCGTCATCTGGCTTATAGAACGCCTACGTGAGCGTGCCGACGCCGAACAAATGCGCACTGGTGCTCAGGTACAGCGCGCGTTACGTGAAGAACTGGTTGACCTTCTAGGCGATTCCTCCCCTCTCCATCTCTCTCAACGCTCTCCATTGACAGTTATGCTCGTTATCGGGGTCAACGGCTCTGGTAAAACCACCTCCATCGCGAAAATGGCCGCGCGCCTTTCGCATGAAGGGCATAAGGTCATGCTTGCTGCGGCTGATACCTTCCGTGCAGCCGCTATTGACCAACTGAAAGTATGGGGTGAGCGTATCTCGGTACCCGTGATTAGCCAACAGCCAAATGCCGATCCTGGCGCGGTCGTCTATGACGCCATTCAAGCTGCCCAGGCACGTGGGAGCGACGTCCTTATAGTCGACACGGCGGGGCGCTTGCAAACCAAGTATAATCTTATGGAGGAGCTTAAAAAGATCAACAAGATCATCCAGCGCTTTGTTCCCGATGGTCCTCATGAGCTCCTCATTGTCATCGATGCCCCAACCGGACAGAATGCACTCTTACAGGCGCGTAAGTTCGCCGAAGATATAGGTCTCACTGGCGTTATTATTACCAAGATGGATAGTACAGCCAAGGGTGGATTTGCATTCGCCGTCACAGATGACCTTGGCGTGCCAATCAAATTTATTGGCACTGGCGAAAAGGTTGAAGACCTGATACCTTTTGATCCGCAGAGCTTTGTTGCAGCTCTCTTTGCACAAGAATAACCAGGAGGTTTTACAATGGTGAAAGAAGCGGCTGCTCCCTCAAACAGCTCAATCTTCTCAGCAGCACGCGCGCAGTCTTCGCTCTCTTCAATGGGAAATATTGTCGTCAAGTGTCCCAAATGTAAAGAGATTCTGTATGGGCGCGACTGGGAGAAAAACCAGAAAGTCTGCTCGCGCTGTAGCCATCATTTCCGCATTACCGCACGCGAACGCATACAACTTCTCGTCGACTCCAATAGTTTCGAAGAGACCGAAGCCAGTATGATACCTGGCGATCCATTGCATTTCGTAGCGCGCCCAACGTCTATGGCTAATCAGCCAGATTATGTTAGCAAGCTTGTTGAGGAACGTCAGAAGACCGGTCAAAACGAGGCGGTTGTCAGCGGCCTGGCAACTATCGACGGACAGCCCCTGGCTCTAGCCGTTATGGATTTCCATTTCATGGGTGGCAGCATGGGTTCAGTCGTTGGAGAAAAGATTACCCGTGCTATTGAATTAGCCATTGAACGACAGATACCAGTCCTTGTAGTCTCTACCTCGGGTGGAGCACGCATGCAAGAGGGTATTTTTTCATTGATGCAGATGGCAAAAACTTCGGCGGCTCTCGCGCGCTTAGGAGAGGCTGGACTGCCTTATTTTAGCCTGCTCACCGACCCGACAACTGGCGGTGTTTCCGCAAGCTTTGCATTCCTGGGCGATGTCATTCTGGCCGAGCCAGGAGCGCTCGTTTGCTTTACTGGCCCACGTGTCATCGAAGGCTTCATGCACATCAAGTTGCCTGAAGGCACCATCAATTCAAATTTCGCCCTTGAGCATGGTATGATTGATGCAGTCATCCATCGCCATGAATTGCGCTCTACACTATCGCGCTTGTTGACGATGTATACGCCCAAGGTCAACAAATAAACAGTCGGATAACTTATGTAAGCATAAGCTACAACGTTTGCAATTCAAAGGATCCATAGGAATAGCCAAGTAGAGGAAGATACGCCCGATGCCTTATGATCTAGATTTCGAAAAACCCTTGGCGGATTTGGAAAAGAAGATCAACGCACTTCAGCGCAAGGGAGATCGTCTCAAAGCAGACGAAATTAAGCAGTTACAAAATCTGGAAAGCGAGCTTCAGAGTCGGACAGAAGAGGTGTACAAAAACCTTACTGCCTGGCAGACTGTACAGGTTGCGCGCCACAAAAATCGTCCTTATACACTCGATTATATCAAGCATATCTGCGATGACTTCTTCGAATTACATGGTGATCGCTCCTTTGCGGACGATCATGCCATCGTTGCTGGAACTGCGCGCCTGGAAGGTCAAACTGTGATGATTATCGGCCACCAGAAGGGCCGTGACATGAAGGAGCAGCAATACCGCAACCTTGGTATGCCACACCCCGAAGGATATCGCAAAGCCTACCGTATCATGCAGCAGGCTGAAAAGTTTGGTATTCCTGTTATCAATTTGATCGACACCTCTGGTGCATCTCCCGCGCTTGTCGATGAGGAGCGTGGACAATCCGAAGCCATCGCCTCATGCCTTTATCTCATGCCTCGCCTGCGAGTACCCATTATCGCTACCATCATTGGCGAAGGTAATAGTGGTGGTGCCCTGGCACTCGGCATCGCCGACCGTACCCTTATCCTAGAGCATAGCTATTATACCGTCGCGGCCCCCGAAGCCGCCGCCAACATTATCTGGCGCGACGCAGGTCAGGCATCGCTCGCTGCAGAGGGTCAGCGGATTCGTTCAAAAGATCTGCTCTCTTTCAAAATTGTCGACGAGATCATTCCCGAACCAGTGGGTGGCGCACATCGTAATCATCACCTGACAGCGGAAGCGCTCAAAGAATCACTCCTCCGCAATCTCAAAGAGCTCAAACAAATTCCTATTGATGACCTGCTCACTCAACGATACGATAAATTCCGAACTATTGGCCAATTCGACTACGAAACAGCCAACGAGAACTCGGAAATCGAGGTGTAGGCTCTTGACTTCTGTTTGTGAATGCGTTATTATAGACATCGCAATTGATGTGTAGATTACGCATCACAAACACCTGCCGGTGTGGCGGAACGGTATACGCGTCTGTCTCAAAAACAGATCCCGCAAGGGTTGAGGGTTCGAATCTCTCCACCGGCACCTCCCTCTTGTAGGACGACGCCCTCAGGACCATTCTAGACGTTCCTGAGGGCGTTCTATTTTTGGCTTACAGCAGAGCTTAGTACAACTTTAGCACAGCCTCTCGAAAAGAAGCGCTTTTTATTCCTCATAATGGCTAGCTAATAGCATTGCCAATCAATGATCAGCTGTCACTGATACAAAGATTCCAAAGATAAAACAGAGTATGACAATAATAAAAACAAGTATCAGATACCAAGGCGCAATCCCGCTAATAAGCAGGGAATAAAATGCATATAAAATAGTAATAAGAGCAAAAGAAAATCCAAACAATGCTACTTTCTTTTTTATTGCTAATGTTTTTCTTTTTCTCTGTTCTATTCTATCTAACACAAACTGTGCTTCACTCAACGCTCTCTGTAGTTCAGCACTCTGCTCGTCTAAAAACTTGTCGCTTTCCATGCAACCCTCTTTAAGATGTGGATTTTTTCATACATCAGTAAATATTCACGAAATCGGCTCTTGCTCGGTACCACTCTTCGGGATTGCGCTGTCTGTCCACTTTGATCGCTTTTGTTTATAATCTAAGAGCGATAACAAGGGAACGGCAATCATTGTCGTCACCAGGGCCATAATCACTAGCATTGCGAAGATGGTGGGGGAGAGCACTCCCAGTTCGAGTCCGACATTGAGAACAATTAATTCCACCAACCCGCGCGTGTTCATCAAGATACCCAGACTTAGAGCGTCATGCCACGATTCACCTATAAAGCGGGCGGCGAATGTACCACCAAATATTTTGCCAGCACAGGCTATTCCCAGTACAAGCAGACAGATAAGCCACAACCAGGGGGTACCAATCAAACCAATCTGGGTACGCAATCCGCTGGAGACAAAGTAGAGTGGAAGGAAGACTACCACATTTACCTGATCAATCTTGTCTGCGAGTTCAACAAATAAGGCGTTACGCGGTAGGATGAGGCCCATCAAAAAAGCTCCAAAGACAGGGTGAATACCAATCGCATTGGTGCAGTAGGCCGAGAGCAGCAACAGGACAATGCTGAAGGCCGTCAGTATCTGTTTTGAGGTAATATATCGCGATGCCAGGGCCAGCAAGGGTCGCACAACTATCAACAGACACATACAAAAGAGTAAGGTGAGACCAACCGTGAGCACAACGGATGGAAGAGCTTGAGCATGAGCAATTGCAATCACTAACGCAAGCAAGCACCAGGCAATGACATCATCAACAGCGGCGCAGGTCAACGCGAGTATCCCAATCTGCGTCCCCAACATCTTTCGTTCCGCGAGAAGCCGAGCAAGCACAGGAAAGGCCGTGATGGACATTGCGGTTCCTACCATGAGCATGAAGGAGACAGGGGTCGCTTCCGGCCCACCAAGGCTGGAGAAGAGAAAAAATGCCAGCGTTGCACCCAGGATCAATGGGAGAAAAATGCCACTAAGTGAGGTCGCGATTGCCGTTCGGCTCTGGCGAAGCATCAAATGGGTATCCAGGCGAACTCCTAGCGAGAACATATAAAGGATCACACCAATATCGCCCAATGTTTGCAGAGTAGGCAGAGTCGAGGCTGGAAAGAGGAAGCCTTTCACACCAGGCAAGAGAGCTCCCAATAAGGATGGCCCCAAAGCCAATCCTGCTAAAATTTCACCAATCACCCATTGCTGGCCGATGCGCCTGCACAAAAAACCAAAAAGCTGGACAACTATCAAGATAACAATAAGTTGAAGTAGGATTTGCCCGGTCAGCATCTTGCCTCCTCGAGTCAACACAAGATCAACATTTTTCGATAGTTTTTTTGTTCAAAAACTGTGATTCTTGGGATGGGTGAAGGTCACCTAGATAGGTTTAGGTTGTCACTGGTAATGCCTCTAATTCATAACAGGAAAATTTATTTCATCACTTAAAAGATATACGCGTCTCCAGCTGAAAGTGGGGTATGCGCTTGAGAGGAGCACTAATAACGATCTGAGACACAAGGCAAACCAGAAACTCTGATCAGCTTTGTCATAATATGCCGAGGGGAAGGATAAAAGGGAAGATATTGCTTTGAAACTTTATAGAGGTGAACTGGATCTGCTATACTGCATGAATAGTACACAAGATTGAAAAATATATTACCAGCAAAGGAAGAGGGCCTTGATTCCATATTTCCCTTTTACGACGGATGCATTTAGCATGACTATGGGAGTCCAGGCGCTGACAAATAATCGCATCGTCGAGCTTGATCCCAAATGCTACCTTTCTGAGATGTATTTGAAACGATCCTTGCTGGAGACAAACTATACCGATTACGCTTCTACACCGATAGAAACATTGGCTTCACAGTGGGAAGTCCTTCAACTGCTTCTGCATAATCTGACTCAGAATTTCCCCCACGCATTCACCTTGACCAAAACAGGAAATAGCTATAGATGGTACAATGCCTTGCTGCAAGAGACAACAACATTCGAAATAGGCAATGATAGCAGCCTCCCTTATGCGCCCCTGGATTGGGTGGGAAGGCAGGTTCAGGAGGACCTACTGCTCCTACAAGCAGATGCGACCCGAGAGTTCCCCCTCATCGCAGGCCAGCTCTGCTTCCCTAACGCCTGGTGCCTGCAAGAAAAGCTGGGCAAGTCATTCTTAGCGATCCATCAGGAGGTGCCACTCTTCGCTGAGAAGATTGGGCGCTCATCTCAACTTCTCCTGGAGCGCTTAAAGGTGGGAAGAGCCGTCTGGCGAGCTAACTGGGGTATTAAGAACGTATCAAGATTGAATCTTATCCCCCAGTATTACGATGAAGTTGCAAAAGCCCAACAAGAACTTACGCCAGATGCTATCGGAACGCGCTGCTTCTTTCGCATAGAACGCCAGGTCCTGCTTCGTCTTCCTCAAACAGGAGACATTCTCTTCACCATTCACACCTATCAGTTCCCACTTGCAATCCTTACCAAAGATATTCAGTACACCAAAACACTTATTGGAGTGCTGCAAACAACACCGCCAGAGGTGCTACGCTACAAGGGAATAGCCCCCTTTGCTGAGATGCTTCTGGCTTACCTCTACACCTGCCAATAGGGCTGACATCGCTACTCTCGCCCTGCAACAATTTCACAGGCCTTTTCCGTACAGAATGATCCCAACTACTGAACCCCCTATAGTTCACAATAATTTTGTTGTCACACATTACTATTTATACGGTCTTCTTATATAGTCTTCGAATATCCGTTATGTTTTGCGTCTATTTAAATAGACGCATCAAATACTCGGAGGATTGCTATGACTCCCCATGAGAAGCTTGTCGCAAGAGTGCCATTGCCACAGAAAGAAGATGTGCAAGCACACATAACTGGGCAGCAAGCCCATACCCTACCAACCTACCTGGACCGCCCGGCGCTGACAGATGAACTAAGCCGCAAAGCTTTCGCCGCCGCTCTGGCCTTACGTATCCGCTGCCTATATGAAGAAGAGAAATCCCTGGGCTCATTCCTCATTCATCTACATGGATCGTGGGGATCTGGCAAATCTTCGTTGCTCAATCTTCTGGGTAACGAACTCAAAGAGGTGCAAACACCACAACCTGGTCAGAACTCCGAATCATGGATCATTATCAACTTCAACGCCTGGATGCACCAACGCCTGGGCACCCCCTGGTGGTGGATCATGGATGCTGTCTTCCAGCAAGCATTTCGCCAACTCCGGAAGATAGAACGCCTTAGATCTACAAAAATCTATCTCAAGCGATTTACTTGGCGTTTCCTTCGAGCAGGATGGCCACCCTATCTACTGGCCCTCCTCGCCATAGCTGGCCTCTTCTGGCTCTTTAGCCTCAATAGTGCTGTTGGCTTGCTAGATCTCGGGCTGGGGAAATCCGCACTTGCAGCCAGTTCAATCGCGCTTCAGCCTCTAGCACAGTTCGCGCAATCCGTAAGCGCGATTGTCGCATTTATCATCACCATCTGGGGTCTGATCTTTGGTGTCAGCCGTTCTCTGTTTCAGAGCTCAACGAATGTCGCGGACTCATTCTTGAAGTCCAGCCGCGACCCTATGAAGGACATCACAGATCACTTTAACACACTGGTGAGCGGTATTCACTATCCAATCGTGGTCTTTATCGATGATCTGGACCGCTGCCAATCCACATACGTTGTTGAGTTGTTGGAAAGTATCCAGACCCTCTTCATCACTGCCTCCGTTACCTATGTCATTGCGGCGGATAAGCGCTGGCTTTGCGCGAGCTATGATAAAGCCTATGATACATTCGCTCAGACGCTGGAAGAGCCAGGACGTCCTCTGGGCTATCTCTTCCTGGAAAAGGCATTTCAGCTCTCGGTCTCCATCCCACCAATGCCACAGGTGATTCAGGAACGCTTCTGGCAACGCCTCCTGCATATGCGATCAGCAGAAATTATGGCCCACCTGGAACAAGCCAATGAGCAAGCAGAGTCCAGGCTACTCGATAAGCGTACCGAACAGGAGATCCTCGCGGAAATAAGCACAAGCGCGCAAGGAGAAGATATCCTGATAGAGCAAGCGCTGCGACAGGCAGCGGTCAAACGCCTGACTGCTCCTGAGATAGAAGCCGAAACAGAACAGGCTTTAAGGCCTTTTGCGCTCCTACTAGAGCCGACACCGCGCGCGATGAAGAAGTTCGTCAACACATATAGCATTCAGAGAGCGGCTGCCATCCTGACAAACGCGAATGTGAGTATACAGGAACTTGCCCTCTGGACCATCATTAACCTGCGCTGGCCCTTGCTCATAGAGTTTCTAGAAGATCATCCCTATATGCTCAAGTATCTCAATGGACCACTGGCAATGGAGACAGCCTTACCTGAAAGCATTCCAGCCAATCTACGCGACCTGTTTATGAGTGAACGGGTCCGCGATGTGGTCCATGGTCGGGACGTGGAGGTCTCACTCACGGAAGAGATCATCCGCCAGTGCTCACGCTTGCATGCTCCCGCATCCTGTTAAAGCATACGAACATACAAGCAAGGCATATCCTAGCCAGTATCGATTCCAAGGGAACCGCTCATTGACAAGCCCCGCCGAATCCAATACCATCAGGGGAGTATGCATTGCAGCAAGGAGGAGATATGTCGCGTGCAAGACGTTGAGCAGCAGCTAAAGCAATACTTTGGATATGATACCTTCCTACCCGGCCAGCGCGAAGTCATTGAGCAGGTTCTCTCAGGGAGAGATGCATTCGCCCTGATGCCTACTGGAGCGGGCAAATCTCTCATCTATCAATTCTCTGGTCTTCTACTCCCCGGCATAACAATTGTTATCTCGCCCCTCATCGCCTTGATGCAGGATCAGGTTGACCGGCTTCAGGCCAATGGCATCGCTGCGACCTTCATCAATAGTTCACTCAGTAGCGGTGAACGCCAACAGAGGGAACGGGCTATCCGTGAAGGGCGAGTTAAACTTGTCTATGTCGCGCCTGAACGTCTCCTGACACAGACTTTTCTGAGCTTTCTCGACGAAATACAGGAATATGTAGGGCTGGCCTTACTAGCAATTGATGAGGCTCATTGTGTCAGTGAATGGGGACATGACTTCCGCCCAGAGTATCGCCAGCTTGGCCGCTTACGCGTGCGCTATCCCCACGTACCCGCGATGGCGCTCACCGCGACCGCAACCGAGCGGGTACGTGATGATATTCTCGCTCAACTCAGGCTCAATGATCCTTACATTCACGTTGCCAGCTTTAACCGCCCTAACCTCTACTACGAAGTGCGGCAGAAGCATCAGGGGTCATATAGAGAACTTCTTCAACTCCTCCGAGAGCAGAATGACTCCCCGATCATCATTTACTGTCAGAGCCGCAAGAGCGTGGACACGCTCACCGATGATCTCTGCCGTGATGGTATCCGTGCGCTCCCGTATCATGCGGGGCTGAGTGCCGAAGAGCGCACACAAAACCAGGATAGCTTCATTCACGATAATGTATCTGTGCTTGTCGCGACCATCGCTTTTGGTATGGGCATCGCTAAACCAGATGTGCGCGCCGTCATCCACTACGATATGCCCAAGAGTCTGGAAGGTTACTATCAGGAATCAGGCCGCGCCGGACGTGATAGCCAACCTGCGCAATGCATCCTTTTCTTCCAATATGGCGACCGTGTGAAGTTCGAATTCATCGTCGCTCAGAAAGAGGACGCAACGGAACAGTTAAAGGCACGGCAGCAGATCCAACATGTGGTGAATTATAGCGAGGGCATAGGATGCCGTAGGCGTGCCCTGCTTGCCTACTTTGGAGAGACCCTGGAAGGAGAAAATTGCGGTAACTGTGATAACTGTATCCGCCCCATGATATTCGAAGATCGCACTATTGATGCTCAAAAGTTCCTCTCCTGCGTCTCACGAACGAATCAGCGCTTCGGTATGAAATATATCATCGATATCCTGCGCGGAGCCAATACCCAGAAGATTCGTCAACTAGGACACGATCAACTCACCACATATGGCATCGGCAAAGATGTGAGCGCCGAAGAGTGGGGGCGCCTCTGCCGCGCGCTTCTGCAACAGGGCTTGCTTAGCGAGAGTCAGGATGGCTATCCCGTACTAAAGCTGAACAGGCTCTCTATGGAGATCTTACGACGGCAGCGTGAGGTTGAAGTCGCGGCCCCCATCGAGCGTCCTAAACAGGATAGCCTCTCTCCCCAGGCTATCTCGCTTCTACCAGAGGAACAGGGCCTCTTCCAGCACTTACGTGAACTACGCAAGCAGATCGCGGACGAGAATGGTGTGCCGCCGTATGTGATCTTCCCCGATAAGAGTCTACAACTCATGGCTCGCCAACGACCCCAAAATGAGACACAATTCGCCGCGATTCCAGGCGTTGGTAGCCGCAAGCTAGAAGCATTTTACTACCCTTTCACCTATGCCATTCGCGATTACTGTGAGAACCATAATATGGGCCTTGGGTTGGATGTTTCATTCTCTGAGGCAACACAGAAAGCGCAAGGAGAGAGTACATCACGCCGCAAGAGCTCACAATCCACACATCATGAAACGCTTGATCTGTATAATCAGGGAATGAGCGTTGAGGAGATAGCGAGAACACGCAATTTGTCACAGTCAACCATCATCCGCCATCTCGCTACCATGATCGAGAATGGTGAGGTCATTGATATCACACCACTGCTCCAACCAGGCCATCGCGAGGATATCGCAAACGTGTTTCAGCAGGTTGGGATGGACGCGCTAAAGCCAGCTAAGGAACTCCTTGGGGATAACTATTCCTACGAAGAACTGCACATAGTTCGAGCCATGCTCCGTAATTCATAAACGAAGACGCGAGGTGCCATATTGCAGGATAGGCACCTCGCTCTCTCATGCCCCTACTCACCCACTATTCATCATCCTATAACTACCATCATTCGCCATCGCTAAATGAGGCGTTAGTAGTAAGGATGATAATATGGGCGATAATACGGGTAGTAGTAAGGGCGATAATACGGGTAGTAGTAAGGGCGATAATACGGGTAGTAGTAAGGGCGGTAGTACGGGTAATAGGGTCGATAATAACCATACCCATATCCTCTATATCCATACCCATATCCTCTATACCCATACCCTCCATAGGGCCCATACGGAACCGCTGCGGTCGTCTTCTCACTTACCGTTACACCAGAGGTCGATGCGGACGCAGGGGTCGCCATAGCGACCAGTAATGTCAGAGCGAACGCGACGCTTAGCAGGATGAGGCAGACTAGCTTTCTCATGGAAGAGGTCACTCCATTTTCTTGTTACTCTTCAATGTAGTAGATCGCTATCAGGATGTCTCCAACAATTGCCTTTGCCTGATATTCATTATAGGGTTTGGTCAAAGCTCATGGAGGTGGGAAAGCATGGCGCTTATAATCCAGTTTCTGAAGCGCCATGCCGCCACATTCACCATCTGCTCAGAGTGGCATGGTATGGATCATACCTAGGAGGACGCGGATCAGTTCCGCGATGGCATGGAAGGAGATAATAAGAAGGATCAACGGCACCAGGACCATATGGACTCTGCGCCACAGCTTAAAAATCTGTCGGGCACGCATCTGCACATTCAGCGAGGCCAAAAGGCGCGCGTGCTCCGCAAGCGCCGTGTGAGCTGTATGGAAATCAGCATGCTCTTGCGGTGGCAATTCTGGTATGTCGGCAGATAGCAGGCCCACGCTGGTTATAGCACGCTCGCAATAGACCTTGAAAGCCTCTGACTTCCCAGCATTAAGACGCTCTATCACGTACTCTAGTTCCGATAGACGCCCTGGGATGGCCTTGGCGATGCCCACGCCATTAGTACTCGCGTCGTGCGCGATGATCTTTGTCTGCCAGGCATCAAGCAGGCGACCAATCCCCCCACTGAGCACCAGGAAGATAAGACCATACAATGAAGGTAGCGCCAGGTATTTATCTGTCACACAAGTCATTCCAGCACAATCAAAATGCAGAATATAGCGAAAGTCACCATGCAACAGGGCGAGTAGCACGGAGGCAATACCAACCCATATATGTGCCCAGACCCAGTTCTGAGCCTTCCAGGGCAGGCCATGAAAGAAGCGAGCACGCAATGAATAGGCAGCAACGCCTAGTATCATGATATATGACATTACGCCACAGCGAAAAACCACGTCAAAGAATGGTCCGTGGAAAAGCCGCCCCTTCTCATGCAATAAGATCAGGTAAAGAATATAGAAGAGGGCGGTATAGGCGGCAGCAAAAAGAAACCAGTAAAGAGCTGCTTTTGATGTAGGCGTATGCCACATACGTGTCGCCACCTTTTTTACTGGCGCTTTGCTCGATATCGCCATACAGATTACACTCCTATGATGTTCGTTGTTGGAGGATATCCTCAGTCGTACCAAAGAATTGCGTTGGTTGGACACGAAAAGCAGCTCCTGTTGGGCAAGCCTGCACACAAGCCTGATTACTATAGCCTGCACAGAGGTCACATTTGATGGCGAGTTTCTTGCGAATCTCCGCAATTGCGCCATGCCCATCATGTGATGCGAGAGGGCCTGGAGCCGCCATTTGATTTACCATAGGTAACTGACGCTTCCCATACTCTTTACCCATCCCCTGTGTAAAAAAGCGCATGAAGCGCGACCAGGTTGAGGGAGTGCTATCCTTTTCTTCCTCCAACGAGATGATCGAGATATTGTCATAAGGGCAGCGCTCGGCGCAGATACCACACCCAATACAACTCTCGGTGATATAGACCTCACCGCTCGACATTCGCGCAATACCAGCGCGGCTACAGAGCAGACATACCGGGTCCTGACAATGGCGACAGGCAGTAGCAACACTAATATTACCAATGACCATCCCCTTACGATTCATGCGCGAATGTCCATGCCTGCGTTCGCAAGCCTCCTCACACTTGTCGCAGTGGACACACTTGTCCAGGTCAATGACTAATACCTCAGTGCCTTCGACGACACCACCTCCCACCAGGGCTCGCAGTCCAGCCCTGGCCCCAGCTTCGGCCAGCACTTGCGATGTCGTACGTTGGAGGAGGTCACGTGAGCCAATAAAGGTCTGAGCAGCATCCGCCATCACGCGATACTCTTGCAAACGGTGCAGGAAGCGCTGATTGACCTCCGGGTAGCGCGAGAGGATAATGAGCAGGTCTTCTCGCTTCATTTCAGCGACTCGAACACGGTTAATCGCGGTCGCGGTCACCGCTTTACCATCTCCAAGCATATCCAGACCGCCAGCGAAGTAGTCTCCATGCTGACGATAGGCAATAATGCGCTCATGCATCTCACCGGGGATTGTCCCCGATGCCACACGCGCTACCTTGACGAAACCATCCAGAATAATATGCAATGTCTCACGCGCGGGCTGATGTTGCTCGCTGGCAGTAAAGAGTTGCGCGTTACGTTCATAGGTCCTAAACTGCATCTTACCCGCCAACCAGTGCAGATCAGGCTTCGCGACCCCCTGAAATAAGGACATACGCTGGAGAATGGCCTCTATTGAGCGTATATCGTTCAAGCTCTCGAAGTAATCGCGCACGGAAGGGACAACCTCCATCATGCGTTGTATAACTTGTTCTGGCACCTCCAGCACTGTCGCCGCCGTTCGCGCCCGCACTGTCGCGCCTCGTTGCTGCCCAGTCAACATACCCCGCTCACCCGCGAACTCGCCACGCCCAAGCATTGCGACTGGCATATCCTCCCCATGCGGACCGAGTGTCGAGATCACAAAACGTCCATCAAGAATGAAGTAGATCTCACGTCCATATGTTCGTTCCTGAATAATAGGCGATCCCGGAACAAGCGTGAGCAGCTTGGAACTCACTAGCATATGTTTAAGATAGTTATCCGGGACCTGATGGGGATTGACGAACATTGGTTGTTCGCGCAGGCGAGCAAGCAGTCGCGCGAGATCCCAGCCAGACGGCAGGTACTCTAGCACGCGAGCCATATCAACATGGCGATCCCATGCTATTCCCAGACGCTGTTTAAGCGAAAGCATCAGCAGGTCGCGATGATTATTCACTGGGCACACTGGCACACAGGAGCCACACATCACACACTCCTGTGTAAAGCGCACCACATGGGGAGCAATCTCGTCCGAGATGGTTGCCAGATTCAGGTCGGCAATGTTCACTTGTGATGAGAGAGGCAGTGGACAGGCTCGCATACAGCGGTCACAACCAATGCACATGTCAATCTCAAAACGAACCTCACTTTCTGTCAGAGGAACGATATTGCTACGGTGCAGTACTCCGATCAGAGGTAAAGCGGATGGCTTCTGCTGCATAGACAACGGCTTTCCCTCCTTATTGTTGTGCGCCACAACGTGGGCAAAATTTCGCATGCATTACTAGCTGCTCCCCGCACTGACGACAATTGGCCTGCCGTGGTGCACTGACGAGTGCGACAGCGGCAGGCATGGTTTCGCTATCGCGTTTTTGGGACGAAACTCGGACAACCGGGACAACACCGTTCGGCATACTAGGTGGAACGGGGAATAGTGGCTGCTGATAATGCATAAAGTAAGCTGAGATGTTACCGAAAGCGATATGGGCCTCATGTGTCAGACGGCACGCGCTAGTAATGTGGCTGTGATTTACCCGTATCCCATTGCCACTCTGTAGATCTCTGATATAGAGGCCATCAGGTCCTGGAAAGATGTACGCATGCTTACGCGAAATTGACATCTCAGACAACGTAATATCGTTTTGTGCATCACGCCCAATAGTGACATGCTTTTGCGCTGACAAAGGAAAGAGCGTTGGCTTACCTCTTAACAGCACAACTAGTACAGGCCCCTGGCGCAGGGTCGAGACAGCTTCAAAAGGCAATGGAGAGGTAGCCCCAGGAAAGATCAATGAGCCGTCATGCGAAAGCGCTGGCTGGCCCTGCACCCCGCTGTTAATGGCTTCAGAAATACGCGTTATGTCTGCCTCCCTCTCTTGTTCGCCAACATCCTTGGCTCGGGGAGGTGCAAATAGCGCGAGCTTTTGCTGCTTGTTCAGCAAGATTGAGCCTGAAGGATCTACTTGCTGTGTCTGGAACAGAAAGGCCACATCGCCAAATTGCACCTTGCTTTCAGGTTTGAGGACTATCAAGCTATTTGGCGTAATCCGCCGCTCATTTACTCGCGATCCATTCTTGCTTCCCAGGTCCCTCAGCACATACTGCCCGTTAGCATAACTTATCTCGGCATGGCGACGCGAAATGGTCTTGTGGTTCACAATCAGGCCACATCCCTCCTGACGTCCAATAGAAAGGACCTGAGTCTGACTAAGATATACCTTCTGGAGGGTAGGCTGAATATCCACAGATGTTACAGGTACAAGGCATGACTCTTGTAAAGCAGGCTCCTTCAGCGTATCCTGAGTAGGAGAGCTACTTTGCATATTCCGCATAGCATAGGCAATTTGCTGAACTGCAACAGCCCCTTCGCGATTGGTTCCCAGAATGGGTGGTGGTACGCCTTGCTTATCAAGCCAGGCGTCTAGGCTGAAGTCAGGGCAAGGAGCCGAGACGCAACAGAAGAGAGATCGACGCTATGGTCAATAGCGCGTTTATAGACCAGTACACTTCTACGATCTCCTAGTGCCAGCATTCCAACTGGAACACCCATTTTCAAGATGACTTTTTGATAATGACGGGGCTTTGGATCCGCAACGAGTTCCTGGTATCCCTTTCCATCTTTGGGGATAGTCGAGAGGCCCACAGAGGCAAAATCCAGGCCATACAGAAAGGTGGCATTATAGAAATTGCCAAAGCGAAATGGATGCTCCCGATCCAGCAGGTCAAGCATACTGTAAGCGGCAGCCCGTGCCTGCTGGACGGCAGGATACCATTGCCCAATCACACGCGCCTTCGAGGTAATGGGGTCCATTGTCTCTATCAGGTCTCCCGCCGCGTAGATATCCGTCACATTGGTGCCCATAGCCCCATCGACCTTCACCCCACGCCCACAAGCAATACCCGCGCTTTTCACAAAGTCGACAACTGGTTCAATGCCAATACCCAGCAACACAATCTCGCACGCGATATGCTGTCCAGTCGTGGTTATGACTCCCGTTACCTGCCCGTTTCGCCCCTGGATCTCAGCGATCTCCTGCTCTATACGTACATCCACACCATCTCGCTTCTCCTGCTGAAGTACCAGATCTGAAGCGACAGGGTCAAGTACGTCGGACCAGAGCGTTCTTCGTCGCAACAGGTGCGTCACCTCGTAGCCACGATGTCTCAATGTCTCAATGGACTCTAGCGCTAGAGTGCCACTCCCTATTACTACGATGCGCTGGGTCTGATTGAGACGGGCCAGAACCCGCTGATAATCGGCAACAGTGCGCAAGGTAGTAACTCCTGTTAGATTGACGCCAGGGCAGGCAAGTGAAGTCGCACGTGCACCATGCGCCAGTAGCAAGCGTGAATAGCTAAGCTTGCCGCCTCTTCGCAGACATAGCAGATGTGCCTCGGGCTGGATAGCAATAACACAGTCCGTAACAAAGCGAATACGGCGATCGGGGTAAAAGCTAATGGGGCGGGCCCAGAGTTTCTCTTCGCGAATCTTCCCCCCCAGGTAATCTTTGAGTGCGGGGCGATAGAAAACTGGGGTCGGCTCATCAGCGACAACGGTAATCTCTGAAGCGCTATCTTCGGTACGTAGGACCTCTGCGGCGGTCGCGCCCGCGATTCCATTGCCAATAATTACATAAGATTGTCCCGCCATTACGTCTCCCTGTTGCGCTATAACTTTAAGCGAAATATAGTGATTTCGCCAGGCATCCTCTTCCCGGCGAAATCACTATATCAACGGTGTCACAAACACTTTTAGAGGATGAATTTCATCAATATGACCTATACACATAATCTGATTGAGTGATCGCCACTACATGTCTCGAGCAGATCTTATAGAATAGGAGACACCCCTAAAAGGAGCCTGGGGACTCAACCTCCAGGGCTCCTTTTAGGGGTGTCTCCTATTCTTGCTCCACGTTTGAAAACGAACTATTGGAAGTGGGGGCAACATGTGAGACAAAGTGATGCAATGTCTCTAGATCAAGGATACGGAAAATGAAGTGCGATACGCCTTGATCGCGGAAGCGCTCCAATTCCTCTGTAACCTCTGCAGCATTACCCGCGATATAGTGCTTTTGTGGATGATGCTTGACCTGCGCCGGATCTTCGGATACGCTTAATGTACTCAGATACGTTAGCTTAATCTCGTTCGGATCGCGCCCCACACGCTCACAATGCTGGCGCAAGATCACCAACTTTCGCACATACTCTTCAACCGTACATGAATTGAAGTTCCACCAATCAGCATAACGTGCGACAATCTCCAACGTTCGCCGCTCACCACCGCCACCAATCAACAACGGGATAGGAGTCGCGGGTTGGGGAGCGCAATATGCGTCATGAACATGATATGACGTGCCATCATAAATCGCGGGCGCTTTCGTCCACATCGCACGTGCTATTTGAATGGTATCTTCTAGCTGCGCCATGCGCTCCTTAACAGATGGGAAAGGATAGCCATAGGCACGGTACTCATCCTCTTTCCAGCCCGCACCCAGGCCCAGAATCAAACGTCCTCCAGTCAGAGCTTGGATATTAGCAGCCATCTTCGCCAGCAAGGCAGGATTGCGGTAGGACTGAGCTAACACAAGCGTTCCGATGTGAAAACGCGGGTACTGTGCAGCTAGATAGGTCAGGGTCGTCAATGCCTCCAGATGGTCATTGCCCCCCACTTGCAGATGGTCTTCCAACCAGAGCGTCGTAAACGCTGGTGAAAGTGCCTCAATGCACTGGCGGTTATAACTCATCAAATCATTAAACGAGTCACCAGCGTTCGTAGGACGTAACATCAAACCAAAATCAACCTGTACCAAACGAAGTTACCTCCAAAGCAAACAATGTGTTCTAAAAAGCCTCTCTGTTTCTCATTTTACCAGCGAGGATGGATACTAGTGCGGAAGCGCTGATCGTAGATCTCTTGAACACGCTTCATAGTCGCGTCACTCAGTGGAGGCAATTCGGATACGCTGGCATTATCCCGAGCCTGCTGCGGATTTCTTGCCCCAGCGATGACCGTCGAGACCTCAGGGAACATCAGGGTCCAGCGCAAAGCGAACTGGGCCATCGTCATCCCTCCGGGAACAAGGGCTCGTAACTCATCAACGGCTTGTAAGCCCTCCTCATAGTCGACGCCCGAAAAGGTCTCACCCTGGTCAAAAGCTTCACCATGGCGATTGTAATTGCGATGATCGCTTGACGCAAACTGGCTCTGCGCGCCAAATTTACCCGTCAGTAAGCCGCTCGCCAGGGGCACACGCACAATGATTCCGACCTCGCGCTTACGTGCCTCGGCAAAAAACTGCTCCGCTGGCTTCAAGCGAAACATATTGAAGATAATTTGTACGCTCTTGACATTCGGATATTGAATAGCCCGAAGAGCCTCTTCCACTTTTTCTACACTGACACCATAATGACGAATCTTGCCCTGCTGCTGCAATTCATCAAGGAGCGAAAAAACCTCGGTCATAGCATATACTTCAGAGGGCGGACAATGTAATTGGACCAGATCGAGAGCTTCAACATTTAGATTGCGAAGGCTTCGCTCGACGAAGCCTTTCAGGTTCTGACGATTATTGTAACCAGAGGCGACGTGAGGATTCAGACGCCGCCCCAGCTTAGTCGCGACAAACAGATCATCTTTACGCTCCTTGAGTATCTGAGCGATAAGTTGCTCCGAGTGCCCATCCCCATAGACATCGGCGGTATCAATGAAATTCACTCCCTGGTCGATAGCTGTATGGAGAGCCGCGAGCGCGACCTGATCATCCTGTTGCCCCCAGGCATCACCACCAATACCCCAGGCACCAAAACCAATCTCAGAAGCCTTCCAGCCTGTACGTCCAAATGGGCGATATTGCATACTTATTGCACCTCATTCTAGAATATTCTTACGAGCCCACGCATATCATAGCACGAACAGGCGTGGGCTTCTCGTACATCGACACCTACTGCTTACCACCCAGGGGTCAAGCATTACTTGCTCGCGAACTGAATCTCCCATATTTGGAGCACGCCGTCAGCATCGGTTGAAGCAAGATATCTTCCATTGGGAGACCAGGACACCGTATGCATTGGAGGGTGCTTAGTACTATACGAAAATCCACACACACCAGTGTGCGTATCCCAGAGGCGAATCGTTCCATCAGCGCTGGCAGAAGCCAGGATATTACTGTCAGGCGACCAGGACAATGAATGGATGGTCTGAGTATGACCGGTAAAGGCAAGCTTATCACGGCCCGTATTCGTATTCCAGACATGAATAATCTTTTCCTCGCCCCCCGATGCCATAAACGTTTTACTTGGCGACCAGGCAATCGCTTGTACGCTAGAGTAAGAAGGTTCACTAAAGACACGCCCTTTACTCTGCTTTGCCGCGTTATTGATCTGCCAGATCTGGACACTCCCATCCACACTCGCGACCGCCACGCAGGTGCCATCAGGTGACCAGGTAAGGGCGGTAGGCTCGCTCGCCTGAGGCGTAAATAAGGCCTGCTCCGCACCAGTCATAGCTTCCCAAATACGCACCGTACCATCAGGACCATCTACCGAGGCCACATGCTGACCGTCAACGGACCAGGCCAGCGAACGAATAGGTTGTGTATGCCCCTGGTACGTACGCATCTGAGCCCCCCTGGTCGCACTCCAGATATGCACCTCACGATCATAACCCGCCGAAGCAATCAGCAAACCTTTAGGCGACCAGCCCACAGTATGGACACCTGTATTATGTCCGTGGTATGTCACTAGAAACTTTCCAGTTGAGACATCCCATACGCGTGCCTTCGTATCATTGCCTGCCGACACTAGGCGGCGCCCATCAAATGACCATGAAATACTGCGTATCGCGCCCTGATGTGCTCGCGCGGTCCAAATAGGCCTACCAGTAATTTGAGGCGTAGGTGGGGCGGACTGGGATTGCTCATCAAAAGTGGCCGGGAGCGGTGTTAAGCGACCTGTTTGCCCCAAAGCCGTTATATTCGTACGGCGAGGAGTAGCGCCTAGTGGTCCTGAAGCAGAGCGCAATTGAAAAGCCTGATCGAATGCATAGGAGAAGGCTCGCATATCTTTGAAACGTCTATGAGGCTCCCGAGCCAAGGTGGTCATGACAACTTCTTCGATCTCGACTGGTATGGAAGAGACCTTACTCCGCAAAGGCGGCAATAATGAGCCATATTGCAAGATACGATCACCCAGAGGATTGTATATGGGACGCTCGCCTGTAAACCATTCATAGAGAACCAGCCCCAACAAATATTGATCGCTAGCCGGGCGCGCTACCCCTTGAAGTTGCTCAGGAGACACATAGAGAGCCGTATCCTGAGTATAGGTATTCATCATTGACAGTGGCATATTAAAATCGCTTAACAACACCTCTCCACGTTTGTTAAGCAACATGTTCTCAGGCTTCAGTTGCTGATGCATATAATTTTCACCGTGAGCATACTGCAAGGCATCAACTATTTGACGAGTATAGGAGGCAATACGTTGAAGCGAGAGACGCGATCCTGCTGGATGCCTGCGCCGAAGATTACCATTCAGCGCAAGTTCCATAACTATATACGGCAAATCCCACTCAATTCCAAAATCGACTACGCGCGCAATATGCGGATGTGAAAGGCTCGCAATTCGACGAGCCGAGCGCGCAAACTTTTCATATTCATCTTGTGGAAGTCGTACGCGTAACACTTTTATAGCAACGGGTGCTTTTGTAGATATATGTTCACCGATAAATACTTGGGCATGGGGCCCCTCCCCTAGAAAATTTGTCACACGATAATTGCCGAGCTGCTGTCCCACACGATACATCATAAGAATAGTCCCTTTACGCCTTGCATTCACTCTTATCTATATGCAAAAAATACAAAAAATCGCCTGTTAGCATTGATGCATATTGTGCTTTGGAACAGGCATAAGATAATCTTTCTTTAGTTCAATATCATACCATAAAACACGCATTATTCCACAAACTTTTCACCCATTATATAGGTAATGATAAACATCATTCGCAATGGGTAGCCAGAGTGAGAAATGACATTACCTTAATCGAAAATCGTCGCTACGGTCACGCTCAGATTTTTGACTAAGGGATACACGCTATGAAACAATATAAATGATCTAAGAAAGTCCCCATTTATCCTATGCACACTTATTCGAATGCATCACATACACTATGCCATTTATGGCACCCATTACCTCATCCTATAGGTAGAAAGGGTCAACATGCCACCCATTACTCTCATTAACACCACAGAAAATACCGCTATCGATTGGTTGTTGTGTCGAATCATTGCGCACTATGAATCAACTTTCACTAGAAGGATTGCTGGCTATTACCTCATTGGAAGCTATACCGATGCAAGTGCATTGCAGACAAGCGATGTAGACCTCTACATTGTCTTTAAGCAACCATCACAAACTAGAGACGAACTAGAGGCAGTTCAACAATTGAATCAGAGGCTTGAGGACACCGCCAGAAAGCACGCTATTGAGATAGACATCTCGCTGCTCAGCGAGGGAGACCTGCAAACCCAGGGCATAACACCTACACTTAAGTTGGGTGGTTGCCTGCTCTTTGGGGAAGATATATGCGGACGCTATCCGCTCGTCACCATCCAACAATGGGCCCATGAGCGCATGCATGCCGTCTATTATTTGTTAACTACCATATACCGGAGACATGCACGCCTGCGACTGGCGTATCCGAATGAAAATGATGAGTTCTACGGCTATATGAATCGCTCAATACAATTAAGCGATGGGCGCGAAGCCCTCTCTACACGCAATCTGGTACGCACGACAGGTTGGGCGGCAACGGCTCTACTAGCTTTCAAGTCGGGACAGTATGTCACTCGCAAAAGCGACTGTCACATTCTATATCGCCAGTATATCGGAGACGAGTGGAGCAGGCTCATTGAGGATGTCTATACGCTATGCCGCCAGCGGTGGAACTATCTCGTACCAAAAAATCCAAACGAACGAAAGCAGTTAAGCACACTATGCGAGCAGGTGCTTCTCTTTGAGAGGCATTTCTTACACACCTACAAAGCATTTTTACTCAGGGAACTATATGAAGGCCCGGAGGCGTATCGTCAGGATGCCCTCACGTTTCAAAAGCGCCTCCCCTTCGAGGATAACGAAGTCGAAGATGCGCTACGCATCTCTGCTCCATAGCTCAACATTCAAGCTGAAAAGGGCAGAGATGCATTACACCAATCTGTCTACTAGGCAATCACTTGCACATCCTGAAGGAGCAGATTCTCCTCATAAATGCGGCGAATCACATCCTCAATCTCGGGTTCCTGGAAGGTCACGTCGCGCAGACGATAACGCCCTCCCAACCAGGCCACTAGTTCATGCGCGGGCAGAGCATCTCGCGCGAAACCAAGCCAGACACGCGGGCCTTCGGCCCGTATCTGGCGCACGCCTACAGGCAAACCTTGTAAGCACACTTCACCCGCGTCTCTCCGCGCCAATTGATCCAGGTCAGACGGATCAAGCACAGCAATCAGCGTGCGCTCACCACCAAAACGCTCGCGAATCGCGGAGACAGAGCCATCGTAGAGCTTACGACCATGATCGATAATCACCATGCGTGGGCAGAGCATCTCGACATCATCCATATCGTGGGTGGTCAGAAGCACCGTTGTACCTCGCTCGGCATTGAGATGCAAGAGGAACTCACGGATACGCGCCTTGGCAACCACATCCAGGCCAATCGTTGGCTCATCAAGGTAGAGCATCTCGGGATCGTGCAGAAGCGCGGCGGCAATATCACCACGCATCCGCTGACCAAGCGAGAGCTGGCGTACAGGCGTATCAATAAATTCATCAAGATCAAGCATCTCGCGTAGATGCTCCAGATTCGCGCGGTGACGCTCCTCGGGGACACGATAGAGATGACGAAGCAAACGAAGCGAATCGATCAGTGGCAGATCCCACCAGAGCTGAGTACGCTGCCCAAATACCACTCCAATACGTGATGCCAGTTCGCGGCGCTGCTCTATTGGCACCAAACCAGCCACGCGCAGAGAGCCTGCTGTAGGCATCAGAATGCCAGTCATCATCTTGATGGAGGTGCTCTTTCCCGCGCCATTCGGCCCCACCAACCCGATCATCTCGCCTTTCTCAATGCGGAGCGAGATATCTTGTACAGCCTGCACCGTGCGCATCTCAGGATTGATGATACTGCGCAAGCCTCCCAGCAGGCCTGGGCGCCGCCGTGCCAAGCGAAACGTCTTTGACATATGCTCAATCTCAATCATCGCAGACATTATGGGTCTTCCTTTCTAATAATGCCCTTAATTACCTGTACTCTGATAATGGCGCACGCCAAAGCTCCAGAAGCCACCGCACACACAGGCGAAGAGCACCGCTGGAAGCGGTGAACAAAACGCTAACCACTCGGACATACCAAAGGGGAGTGGACGCCCAAGCGCATAACAGACAGGAACATATGAGCCAAAAGCCAGTGGCACCACGAAGAGAAAGATACGCTGCAAAAGCCCGTTATAGACCGTCAGTGGATAGCTCAACATCTCACGACCGCCATACGAGAGCACGTTTGTAATCTCGACGGCTTCGACAGTCCAGAAGCAGATGCATGCACCCAGCAAGAGGATCGATAAGAAGATCACCGTTGTGCTCACAATACCAAGAGGCAGGAGCAGCAATTTGCTCCAGGTCCAATGCAAGTTTGGCAGGAGAGAGAGCGAAAAGGCAAACCCCAGGATACCCAGCGAGATACGCCCCAGGCGGCGCAAGCGAAAGTCGCTCCCAATAATCTGGAGAAAGACTCCTGTTGGGCGCAGGAGCACGCGGTCAAACTCACCTCGGCGAATGGTCTCCGAGAAGTTATCGATTCCCGCGCCCACCAGTTCGGCCAGACCAAAGCTCAGGTTCATCACCGAACAGAGCAAAGCCACCTCACCCATCTTCCAGCCAAGCATATCCGGGAATGGCCCAAAGAAGAGCAAGAGCGCAACGAACTCCAATCCCGTCACAGCGAGATATGTACTAATATCAATCAGCAAATTTATTTTATATTGAAACTGGGCCTTCACCTGAATACCTATCAAATAACGATAGAGCAACAGATCATGCCAAAGTTTGTTCCAGCGAGATAGCGACATACGTCACAAACTCCTCTTCTAGCCCCCTGCGAGACCACACGGCGGGTAGCAATGGTTGTCAATAGACGCGCTACAAGGACCAGGAGCAACAACCACCCAATCTGGCGAGCCAGCTCAAACCAGAAGGTAGAAAGACTCATCTTCCCCAGGAAGGCCAGCGTGGGAACATTCATAAAGCCATTGAAAGGCAGCCAGGCCACGATATTTTGAAGCCACGAAGGTAAAAAGTAGATAGGGACATATGAACCAGTAAAGAACAGCGAAAGCACTACAGCCATCGTCACTATCGCGCGCCCCTCAATAATCCAGAACGCCAGCAGGTTATAAAGGAAACGATAGACGATGCCAAGCAATATCGCGGATGGAAGCATCAACAAAAGCGCCCCCCAATTTGACCAACTCATCGGTAAACCAATCTGAAAGAGCAGCATTCCCGCCGTGTAGATAGGCAGCCCACGAAAGAACAGGAAATAGAGACTCCTCCCTACTTCGCGACTAAACCAGTACCAGCAGAAATCGCAAGGCTTGCTCAGATCAGAGACAACTTCTCCCGTACGAATAGTCATCATCAAGTCCATCCAACCAAAGGGCGTGATGACCATAAGTAATGACTGTAACAACCAGGTGTAACGCAGGCTATCCTGGATGCTATACCCCGGAACTGAGGGGCGCACATGATAGAGCGCGAGCAAAACATAACTGAACAATACACAGAAGAAGATGTTAGTTATCAGGCCCGAAATATTGGCCCAGCGATAGATAAGTTGGCGGCGAAAAGCTGTGAACGCCGTTTCAACATAAAAGGGAAACATATCACCTCCTTATTAACAAATGAGATAGGTAACACGATGAACAATGCGAAGCGCACACACAATACCATCTCACCTACTTTGCGAATTGTGTTCGCTCACGTGGCAAAGGAGTATTAGCGGCAGACATCCAGGCGTAAGTTAGAAACACAAAGGAGTCGATCAGTGTAGGAACAAAAGAAGATTAATCAGAATTTGTGGCATGCAAAAGCCGGGATGGCAAGCTACCAACCCGTAAGGAGAAAAACAAGCACAGGAAAACCACCCTGATGAGATTGCACATCATCGCCAGGGATGAGCATTATAACATGCTCATCCGTAAGTGACAAGCTCTTACGAAGATACTGCGAGAGATTGTCAACACCACTGAAGAAAGAGGGATGGCTAAAATGCAAACCTCATTCGATCCACACGTCTCAATCTAACAACAGGTTAAAGTTCCTGTGAAGATTCCGTGTGTTCATCCTCCTCCTCATCATGCTCAGTCAGGAGAGGGAAGGACGACTTCTTAATATTTGAGGAGAAAGAAGGAGGGCGAGGAGTATGGTTGTTGGTGTGTGCGCGCTCCAGGGGTAATTGCTGATGGTGGTAGATACGATTGGAGAGCAGGGCATGGTTCGCGTTCATCGCAACCTGCATAGACTCAATGATATGTTCCAATTGCTGGATACTGCTAAAAATCTCCTGGATGCTAGTCATCCCATTAGGGAACGAGGGCAGGTGCTGGAGCAGGTCAGCATGCAAGCTCTGCATTTGCACGGCAAGATAGTTCTGCACCTCCAGAAGCCTTTCCTGAAGCGAATCGCTTGTGGTCGTCAGGCGTTGCTCTACGACTTTATCGACAACAGATGCCATATCGTCCCAGGAGATCTCCGTTTGCAATTCAATCGCGTCATACTCTGCGCCAAACTCAAACTCAGGTGCCTGCGGCATCCCCTGAAGAGTTGTATCCTGTTCTGGCACATACTGCTTAATCAACTCTTCTATTGCCAGAAGTTGGGCAGCTAAAGAATTCTCCAATGCCTGCTGAAACTGGATCTGTTGGCGCTCTTCATGCCGTTCCAATCCCTGCTCCTGCGACTGTTTAACGCCCTCTCGAAGGGAAGAAGTCACCTGACCCAACGCCTCTTTCATACGTGCCTGCTGAATATTCAGATGGCGTGGGATAACACGCAAGAGTTCCTGATTCAACGTCACAAGGCGCTGCTCAAATTCTCGCCGCATAGCATTAAAGCGATGATCTAAAGAACGCTCTAGTTCACGACGATGAGCGGAAAGCCGCTGTTCAAGAATCGAATTCAACGCCTGCAATTCATCTTGCGTAAATGACATAGCCTGACCCCTCTTATGGCTAATTAGCACGCTCCCTAGCGTATCCTGCCATCCACAGTATATGAAGGAGCCTCATCCCTGTCAATGCAAGAGAGTTCTAATACCAAAGATGGGCTATAGATGCGGCACGCTACAGAGCAGTCGTCTTTAGGTCAACAGAAGTATGGAGTCTGCGGGTCCAACGCGTTGTCCCAGTACAGCCTTTCACGCCATTGCAGCATAATGGAAACGAGCCAACCACACCCAGAGATTTCACCATGGCAACATCGAATTCTCACAGTGTATTGCCTACATGTTGAGGGGTTGTAACACCATCGCGCTTAGAACGATAAGCACGATGGTGCTCACGCTCCCAAGCCCCTTACCAACAATCGCTGTATTGCCGCTATAAAACTTAAGGTAGCCAGCCAGATCAATGCAGGTATACTCTCAATCCAGCCAAATGGTGCACGTCAGATCATGATCCAAACCAGGGGCACCGAAACAGGGAAGAGCAGATGCCTGCAGATACCGATCACAAAGGAGAGGGCAATGGAGACGGCTCCTAGCTCTGCCGTCACCATCAGGTTACTGGCAATCAGTTCACTCACCAGAATTAAGAGGAAATTTCATGCTCTACTCCAAAGAAACGCCAGGCAATGAATGGAGCACCTCTATCTTCCGTACTGCAACATGTTAACTTACTATCTTCCATTTAGGATACAAGCTACCCCAGCTTCAAAGATGCATTCACATCAATAAAAGAACTCAAAAAGCGCTTGTCAATGCGCTCCTATTGAGGAACATTGACAAGCGCCCGACACGGCGCATTAATCGGTAGCGCCGTCAGCGATCCTTTCACGTTGTGAAGATTCATGCTTCGTAGCACTTTCCATGCTTTCCGGATTAGCTTGAATCCCATGGCGACGCACTTCACAACGTTGGCAAATGTGTAGGAGTGAGTCCAGGTAGTCTTCGAGCATACCAGGAAGTAAATGGTGCTGCTGCACATAGGCATGAGCCCGGTCACCTAGCTGATCCTTAATCTCTGGGTGATGCAGCAAATGCAGTGCATAGAACGCACTTGCCCCAACATCATCGGCAATATAGCCATTCTCTTCGTGGATAATTTGTGAACGCAAACCAGTCGAAGAGGTTCCAATGATAGGCTGATACTTCCACATCGCTTCGGTCGCCGTGAGACCAAATCCCTCACGCTGCGAGCGTTGAAGCACTACGTTAGAGAAGCGCTGAAAGGCATTAACTTCGCGATTCCCAATCCTTTGAGGATCGTACAAAAAATGGACATCAGGGTCCTCGCCCACATATCGCTTTACGCTCTGAAGCACCTCCATTGCCGTGTGGTCATCGCTGGCCTCCATGGCACCAACCAGAGCTAATTGCACATGCGGCTCCTGGACCTTAACCAAACGATAGATATCTACAGCTTGCCATGGGTCCTTCCAGCGCCCAAAACGAGCGACCTGAGTAAGGAGGGGACGCTCAGGATCAAGGCCACATCGGCGAATGCGCTCAATGCCTTCGGTACGATCCATCGCTTGATTTTTGTCGACAAAAGGATCAATGCCCAGGTTAATGACCTGTCGCTTCTCTAATGGAAGATCTTGTAGCACAGAAGCGGATGTGTTAAAGACCGCCAACTCATAGTCATCCAGAAATTGGCGTACATACTGAACACCGTGAGGATTGGGATGCGCGGTATCGACATGGCAGAACCAGAACGCAGGCTGTAGCCATGAAAACAATTGCGCCAGGGGAACTAACTGAAAATCGTGTATAACATAGATATCTGCATCGAGTTCGGGAGTGCGGATCAACGAATGACTCAACTTTTCCAGAAAGATCTGCACATCGCGTTCTGGCATTGCTCCAGGCTCATCATGGTTTTGCAAAAGATCCACCAGATGGCCCATCAAGGCCCCAGATGCCTCATCAAGCTGAATGACTTTCCGAGCATGTGTAATCCCCAGCGTATTTGTGATCGGTGTCAGGGCAGAGAGAATCTCAGCGACTCCACCACCTCTAGCAGTTGTATTTATATGTAAGACACGTAAACCTTGTAGCGAAGCTGCTTTTTCATAGATACGCATGATCTGCGCATCACCACTATACTGACGAAATCGCTCTAAAATGGGTGAGATCTGCATAAAATGGTAACTCCATATTTTATTACTATATTTCTATGTATTTATATTTTTCTTAACCGCTTAAAAATGCTTGCATTAATCTATGTGTCATTTCAGCCTCGGAAGATTAATGAGCTGCAACCATTGCATGTACTCGCGGCAAAACGTCCTTTCCAAAGCGACGCAGGTAATCTTTCTGATCCTTATCACCAGAATGGACAAAGATGTGATCGAAACCAAGGTCGATATGCTTCTGAATATACTGCGCTTGCACCTTGGGGTCCCCGGAAACGCAGCAGGTCTTACGCACTGTATCCGGGCCAACAACTTCTCCATTCTGAGCAGACATGGCAGGCGAATAAATCTTCTGATTAAAGAGAGCAGGTACAAAAGTTCCCGCCCAATAGGTAAGGAGGTGCTGAATAGAGGTCTCCTCATCATTGGTATAGAGCATATTAAGCTCAATCAATTTCGCCATTTTGTCAGGGTCTTTCTTTGCCGCCCGCCCCCCTTCAGAAAAATTCTTAAGCACCTGCTTATACAGATCTTCCGGCTTTCCACCAACAATTATCAGGCCATCACCATATTCGCCAGCAAAACGGGCGCTTTCTGGGACGAGAGCTGAGATGTAAATGGGGATAGCACTCTTGGGAGGAGTGTAGAGTTTGGCCTCCTTGGTCTGATAATATTTACCAGCGTACGAGAGTTTCTCGCCGGCCCAAAGAGCTCGTATAATCTCAATGGCCTCTTTCAAGCGCTCCCGACGCTCAGTATAGGTAGGCCAGTGGTGAGTAACTGGATATTCATTAAGGGCCTCGCCAGCCCCCAGACCAAGGTACACACGACCTGGGGCAAAGTGTGAAAGTGTCGCCGTCGCCTGTGCAATAATCGCGGGATGATAGCGCAAGATAGGGCAGGTAACTCCTGGTCCCATCGAAATCTTCTGTGTACGCGCAGCAACAGCCCCCAGCCATGTCCAGGCAAAGGGCGCCTGTCCCTCCTCACTCCACGGGTGAAAATGGTCGCTGACATCGATGGATTCAAAGCCCACCTCTTCCGCGACCAGAGCGCACTCTAGCAATTCCTGCGGTGCAAACTGTTCTGCCCCAGCTTTCCAGCCTATGACCGCCATGTATCATCTCCTTTCATTGCTATCTTAAGAGTAGCATGGTGATCTTACTTTCTTTAGAGGAACACGCATTCCACCACAAAAAAGTTCTTTCCGCTCTTCAAGACAAGGCCTTCTCAACGCTCAAGCACCTCGCTAAACTAAAAAGCCTTGAGCTTATGCGGTAACTAAAGATAGCAAAGAGCTCCAACAATGATGAAGTGTTTTTCTTTGCAAGCGTTGCTTCGCTACATTTGTAACCAGATATGTGGGATATCTGGAAGATTTTGAAAACAAATATGGATGATTTGCGTTACATTAAGTGGGGAGATTGGTACAATGGTGCCAGGTTGACTATACATTTCTATTTTTGCTGGAGCTTTAAACTTTTATGATCAAGCAATCGCAACCAACTGCGTATCCTATACATCGAACTGTTTTACAACGTTCTTTCTTCTCAATCTGCTGTTTAATCCTTCTTCTCACAGGCTGTGCTAATATTCCTCAACAACAGGTCAGCACCCCTACACCGACGCCTACGCGCCAAACAACTACCAAGGGTGATGAGAATACAGCCGAAGATTTGGCGCTCTCGCAACGCCTGGCGAAAGCCAAAAGTATTCTACAGCAAATGTCGCTTGAAGAGAAGCTGGGACAGCTTATTATGGTAGAGTACATGGGTGCCACCTATGAGGGTTCAGAGCTCTCTTATATGGTTTCCAAACAGCATGTCGGAGGTTATCTTTATCAATCCGTAAATGGCAATTTCGATCCACCAAGCAACACCATTGACACCGCCAAGCAAATCCCCATCTCAGCGAACCAGGACGCGAAGATTCCTTTGCTGATCGCCATCGATCAGGAGGGTGGAGAGGTCAACAAGTTGGCAACCTTCTATGGCGAGACTCCCTCGGCTTCAACGCTCGGAGCCAGCGACGATCCTGAAACCGTCTTTAAAGCCGGGACTCAAACCGCCGAACATATGAAGCAGCTTGGCATCAATACTGACCTCGCGCCAGTAGTCGACGTCGCGACTGCGACACCGCCACTCCTCTCTATGCGCACCTTTGGTACGAACGCTCAAACCGTTTCGACATACGCGGGGCAGTTCCTGGATGGGTTGCAAAAGAATAACATCATTGGTACACTCAAGCATTTTCCCGGCCTGGGATCGCTTACCAGCAATGATGATCCTCACAATACGCTTCCCATTGTTAACCGCAGCCGTCAGGATTTAGACAAAATCGATCTCGCGCCATATAAGCAGATCATCGAAAACGAGCATCCAGCCATGATTATGTCAACAGACGTGGTGACAACAGCCATTGACCCTGACCTGCCAGCGGAGCTGTCACCTAAAGCCATCAATGGCGTACTCCGTAAGGAGCTGGGGTATAATGGTGTCGTAATTACTGATGGACTCTATATGCAAGGTATCACAGCCAAGTGGAGTATCCCAGAGGCAGCGGTGATGGCTATCGTCGCGGGAAATGATATGATCGAGGGACCTTACGATAGTACGCAGGTAGAGGGCGTCATCGAAGCTTTACAAAAGGCGGTCCAGAGCGGAGAGCTGACCCAGCAACGAGTTGATGAAGCTGTCGAGCGTATCCTCCTCATGAAATTGCAGTATGGCATTATCAAAGCATAGGGATATATACCCAAAAGTAAAGAGAAGCGCGGCCACATGTGGCCGCGCTTCTCTTTACTTTTGGATAAAGTTATGACACTTTGTTGGTTCGACGTACAACCATCCAGGCGGTAGGCAAGAGGGCCGCCGCAATGACCATCTTGATCGCTTCACCCGGGATAAAAGGCACAAAGCCAGCCAGCATGGCCGTCACAAAGCCATGATCAATGCCGTGCGCAGCCGGAAGGCCAAGAATCGCGAGCCAGAGAGTTCCTACGGCGAGATTCAGGATCGCCCCAGGCAGCATGGCAAAGATGGAGGTAAGATAGCTACGATCCATGCCACGCTCACACAGCCAGCCCACAACAAAGGCGGCAACAGGGTATGACCAGAGATAGCCAGCCGTCAGGCCTACCAGACTTGCCAGGCCTCCACCTGTCGTGAACACGGGCAGGCCGGCGGCCCCCTCAGCCAGGTAGAGCAGCATCGCGAGCGCCCCGCGCTTACTTCCCAGGGCCGCCCCTGCCAACAAGACCAGGAAGGTCTGCAAGGTCAACGGAACTGGCGTAAAGGGAAGATAGATACGCGCACGCACAGAGAGCGCCATTAAGATGCTTACGCCGAGAATTAACAGTCCATCACGTAACAGAGCCACAGCCCGCGATGAACCACGACCCGGCACAATATAATCTACAATCGTCGATTTAGGGGAAGTAATCATAAATAAATCTCCTCACAAGAGTGTAATTTAATTGCCTATGCTGACCAACCCACAAAGCCGCCTACAAAGACAAGTGCGAACGAAAAGATGATAGCTCACAAGGTCAGCATCTTCCATGCCTATTCTATCACATCTAATGGATTCCATTCGCCAGCGAAACACAAAAGCCTCTCGGAGTTCAAACGCCTCAACACCACTCCTTATACGCAGAAAGTTCAATGTTTTCGCGAAAACTTTTGAGAGGCTTCACTGTCGAACAAGAAGAGTGTCACTGTATTTGATAGTATATCACAATATTTCTTAAGCTCTATTTGTCTTTTCAAGTCACATGCTACAATCAGATTGTGTAGCGCTATTCATTATCTTTCGTCATCTTTCATCCACGAATGGAGAACGCCACCTGATGAGATTTTCGCTAGACCGTCTCCGCCGCGTGAGCAAGCTCATGTCACTTTCAACGTTCCTCAGTGTCATGATAGCCCTCAGCCTCTTGCCAGGTATAGTCACCGCCGACGAAGCAACCAAAGCTACAATCCAAGCTAACAGCAACACACTCGCAAGTTCATCGTTAGCCAAACGTCAGTTGCGAGCGGCCTGGATCGCCACCGTCGAGAATACAGATTGGCCCTCGAAACCTGGTTTACCGGCAGAGACCCAGAAACAGGAGTATATTACTCACCTGAACGAGCTTCAACAAATGAGGTTGAATGCTGCTGTGGTGCAGGTACGCCCGGCCGCCGATGCCTTCTATCCCTCACAGTACGCACCCTGGTCTCAATATCTGACAGGAGTGCAGGGGAAAGATCCAGGCTATGATCCCCTGGCCTTTATGGTAGGCGAGACGCACAGGCGCAACATTGAATTTCACGCCTGGTTTAATCCTTACCGCGTCAGTATGCAGGGCGATGTCAACAAACTCGCCACCAATAATCCCGCCCGCCAGCATCCAGAGTGGGTCATAAGCTATGGAGGGAAGCTCTACTACAATCCAGGCGAGCCGTCCGCGCGCGAGTTTATTATTAACAGCATTCTAGAAGTCGTTCGTAACTACGATATCGACGCCGTTCACCTGGATGATTACTTCTATCCCTACAAAGTAGATGGACAGGATTTCCCCGACAACGCAACCTATCAACGCTATGGGGCAGGCCGCTTCGCCAACAAAAACGACTGGCGACGCGACAACGTCAACCTCTTCGTCTCTTCCCTCTCCTCGCGTATTAAGCAGATCAAACCCTTCGTCAAATTTGGCATTAGTCCCTTTGGAGTCTGGCGCAATAAATCGGTCGATCCCACAGGCTCCGATACCACCGCAGGAGTGACCAATTATGACGACTTGTACGCCGACACGCGTACCTGGATCAAAAATAACTGGCTCGACTATATCGCACCCCAGATTTACTGGAATATCGGCTATCCAGCCGCAGCTTATGAGAAGCTTGTCAGTTGGTGGGCCAATGAGGTCTCCAAGGGGCACGTTCAGCTCTACATTGGACAGGCCGCGTATAAAATTGGCTCAAGCTCGCCCTCCAACTGGCTCAACGCTGACGAGATGCCCAATCAACTTGCGCTCAATGCTAGATATCCCCAGGTCCAGGGCAGCATCTTCTTCAGCCTCAAAGACTTGAATGCCAATCGCCTTGGCTTCAAGCAACGCCTGATCAATGACATCTACAGTCAGCCTGCGTTGGTGCCCACGATGTCCTGGTTAGGGCAGACATCTCCTCAGCCTCCGCAATACCTTCAGAGCTTTCAAGCAACGGGAGGTCAGGCTGGGGTCGCCCTCCTATGGAATGATGCTCTCAACAATACCACAGCCTACTACGCCGTCTACCGTCTGGGTGGAAATGGACAACCAACATATACAGGCTACAGTGGTGGAGTCAGCCCCCCCTTGCTCGTAACCGTCGCACGTAACCAGAGCAGCACTCAACAATCGTTTGTGGATACAAGCGCCCAACCAGGGAATACATACACATACTATATAACCGCTGTAGACCGTCTACATAATGAAAGCCAGCCTGCTCGCGGTCAGGCCATTACACTCCGCTATTAAACAAGAAGGAGAGAGATAGCTGCTTGCCATCTCTCTCCCACTCTTAGCGCATAGATAAAGCGTTTAGCCTTTGAGCGCTCCCATACGCACCCCCTCCAGGAAGTAGCGCTGGAAGATCAGGAAGAAGATAATCATCGGCAGAGCCGCCAGTGCCGCTCCTGCGAAGATGATGCCATAGTCAGTCGAGAACTCACCTTGCAGTCCAGCCACACCAACCGGCAATGTATACGCAGTGCTATCAGTCAGTACGATCAGAGGCCAGAGGAAGTCATTCCAATGACGCACGAATGTAAAGATAGCCAGAGCGCCAATAGCAGGCTTGGAGAGAGGTAAAATAATATGCCAGAACACCCTTAATTCACCACAGCCATCGATACGCGCCGCATCAAGAAGCTCAGATGGCAATGTCTGAATGTACTGGCGCATCAGGAAGATGCCAAAGACATTTGCCAGACCAGGCAGGATCACCGCCCAGAGCGTATTGAGCAGGTGCAGGTTGCGTGTCACAAGATACATCGGCACCAGCGTCACATAGGCTGGCACCATCATCGTTGCCACAATCAACCAGAAGAAGAGATTCCTACCAGGAAAGGTCTTCTTGGCAAAGGAGTAACCGGCCAGCGTATCAAAGAAGATGTGGAAAATGGTAATACAGCCCGCCACCACAATACTATTCGTCGCCCATGACCAGTACTGAGAGGCCTGACCCAACAAGCGCTGAAAGTTCGACAGGCTCGCGTGCAAGGGAATAAAATCTGGCGGCGTCTTGAGTGTAAAGGTCGTAGGCGTCAACGCGGTCACAAATAGCCAGTACATCGGCCAGAGCGAGATGCAGGTCGTTATCGCCAGGATAATCCAGGGCAATAGGTTCACGCGCCTACGCATACGCACCGGTCGCGAGGGAGAAGTTTCCAGTTTGAACGCCATACTTAATACTCCACGTCTGACTTGAAGAAGCGGAATTGGACCAATGCCACCGAAGCAATCATCAAGAAGAGCACAAAGGCCTGCGCCGAGGCAATACCATAGCGGAATTGCTGGAAGCCATTCTGATAAATCTGGGTGACAATTACCTGTGAGCCATCACCAACTCCCGCCGGGACCATGACAAAGACCTTCTCAAAGACCTCAAAGCTCGCAATGGTATACAGGACTACCAGGTATAAAGTAGTGGGCTTGATCAGCGGCAAGGTAATATGCCACCAGCGGCGCAATGCCCCCGCGCCATCAAGCTTCGCGGCCTCGTAGAACTCTGGCGGGATACTGCCCATCGCGGCATTGAAGAGCACAACACCAGTCGCGGGTATCGTTAACACTGTTGAGAGTGTAATGCTATTCAAGACAATGTTCGGGTCTGAGAGCCAGCGCACGGGCGCGATATGAACCAGTCCTAACAGATAGTTGAGGAATCCATATTCACTATTATAGATCCAGCGCCAGGTGATCGCGATAATCACTACGCTCGTCACCGCCGGGAGATAGTAGGCCGCAAGAAAGAAGGTGCGCCAGCCTTTGCTGCGTCCCTGGATCAAGCTTGCAAGGATCAATGCAATCAGGATATTCGCAGTTACTGTAATCACGGTATAGTACAGCGTGTTCCTGATCGCGGCCCCAAAGATGCCGCTACTCGTCGTAAAGGCATTGATGTAGTTATTAAAGCCAGCCCATTTTCCATTCCAGAATAAGGTAAAACTATAGCTCTGGAAGGAGATGACAAAGGCCCAGATGACCGGTATCAGAATAAAGATAATGAAGGCAAGCATACTGGGGATGATAAAGGCATATCCCCACCCATGCGCTTTAAAGAAACGTTGCAGGCTGGCAACGGGACCACGTTGCCGTTTGCCAGCCTGCTTTTCGAGAGAGACTTCCGACATGCTGCATTCTCCTAGAAGCCAAATTTTGCCTGGATAGCAAAACTGGCTCTAGCCATTGAGGAGTGAATTAATCTCACTCGCGGGATTGTTGAGCGCCTGGCTTGGTGAGATCTTACCAAGAACCGCCTTCTGGATCTGCTCATGCAGAAGGGTGCGAATCTGGGGCCACTGAGGGATAATGGGCGTGATGTATGTATAAGGAACAAAGGGCTTGAAGAGGCTGATCGGATCATTCACCTCAACTGATTTACGTGCGCCCGGAGCCAGGAAGTAGCCACTCACATCCTTACCGACACTGGCGCTCGTCAGATAGCGAGCCATATCCATAGCCGCCTTGAGCTTCCCTTCATCTGGGATACTAGCGACGGAAATCAGGCCAATACCACCTGTCGTCAGGGGTTTCCCACCTGCACCAATTGGCATGGACTTGACGGTGAAGTTCATTTTCAGCGCCTTGTACGTAGCGGAAGAGCCACTTGGTTCGCTATACATGGCATAGTTCTTCTTTTCGCTAAAACCGGTTATCATGTCAGCTGGAGTCTGCGTGCCAAAGTCAGGAGGTGTGACCTTATGTTTGAGCGCGAGATCAACCAGTTTTTGCAGACCACTAATACCTTCAGGCGTGTTAAAAGTATACTTCTTGTTGTCGCTGCTCAAAGGGGTACCGCCATCACCCATAATGATAGGCCAGGTATTGACGACACCAGCGTCAACAACACCTGTGTAGCCATAGACCTGCTGACCGTCAGAACGTTTGAAGGTCAGACGCTTGGCAATATCAACAAACTCTTCATACGTCCAATCGTCCTTGGGAACCTCAACACCACGCTCTTTGAAAATATCCAGATTCAAGAACATACCCACCGGTGGAACCCACAGCGGCCAGGCATAATAACTTTCATTGATCTTCACCGTTTCAAGGATGGATGGGATAATATCGTTCTTATCATCGTCGGTGAGATAGCTATCAATGGGAGCCACAGAGCCCGAGCTTACCAATTCGGGGAGCACATCGGATGGCAGGCGGAAGACATCGACAGTACTGCCCCCCTGGACGGCCTGCACAAGCTTCGTAAAACCTGCCTGATCGCCTGTATAGCCAGTAATGGATATATCCTTAATATTCGCATGGGCCTTTTTATAGGCGGCAACGGCGGCATCAGTAAGCATCCCAGTCTTATTAGCGCCTTTAGGAGAATAGCCTAATACCCAATACCGTAACGAAACGCTACCCGAGGCACCTGCATCTGAGCCTCCACAGGCCGCAAGCAGCGAACCCAGGACACTCGCGCTAACAGCGACTTTGCTGCCCTCAACAAGCAAATGGCGACGTGTAATCGAGCTACTCATTTTCATACTCCTCAATTCATCGATTCGAGCAAGGTTGCGCACCGGTGAAAAGAAAGATACGCCCCATAATTCTGGGATCACGCAGGAACAAAGATGCGGTCAATGGTCTTTAAACAGTGCGCATTTCATCTTCAACAACACCCTGCACACCAGAAAGGTTCACCACTGAACCTATCCACAGCGCTCACACTTAGGGCCGCAATCAACATTGATCGCGTGCTCCAGAACCGTCTTCCGCTCGGTCGACACACTAGAAGAAGCTTGAGCCACAGGAAATAAAGCAAGTAGGCGCGTCTTGTGAAAAGGAGTAGGTGGCAAGAAGCTCGCGGTTCAAAATACCCTACCGGGTCATGGAGTGGAAAACAACAAAGCATGTATATAGATATACACATCATAACAACTTAGGAAAAGCAAGAATTCTTGCTCCCTATGACCCGAACAGTGCCAAAGAAGGCTGTGGTTGGCAAGGTGCATGGGTTAATTGTAACATCAAAGATATAACTTATGCAATACTATCGATTCATAGGGCAAGGACTCATAAAAGTAGCCTTGCAAGCCCCTTCAATCCATAATCAAATGTTAAAGGAAAAAGCATAAAGCGTAGGTCGCAAGTGCTACAAGCTGACTAGCTATGCGTTTTAGAAACTTTCTAGTTTGAAAGTTTCTAAAACGCGGCAAGCATTATGAAGGTGGTCATTATCTTTTAAATTCAGGTTATAACTTGTTCTCTTGATATTGGAATTGGAAAGCCCCCGAAATAGTCTCAAAGAGTTCTCTCTCGCAAAAATAAATGCTACAATAGCCAGAAGCATGCTATTCTAGAGCCTGGGAGATACACGACCACGCATGACACGCGTTGACTACTACAACTATTCCGGCGCACCGCAACCTAATAGCCTGGTGCCCGCAGCTTCGGCAATCGTTACTGACCCGCAGGGGAGAATCCTGCTCCACCGACGTAGTGATAACAATCTCTGGGCACTACCGGGTGGCGCAATGCAACTGGGCGAATCCATTAGCGAGGCCCTCATCCGCGAAGTAAAAGAAGAGACTGGCTTAGATGTACAACCTGAGCGGATCATTGGCATTTATACTGATCCCAAGCATATCATCGCCTTTTCTGATGGCGAGGTCAGACAGCAGTTCTCTATTTGCTTTGCCTGCAAACTCCTTGGCGGCAAACTCAGTAGAAGCGCGGAGTCATTTGAAGTAGCATTTTTCACCCCTGCCGAGATTGAGTACCTGAGTATGCACCCCTCCATCCGTCTACGCGTCTACCATTTTCTTGAAGGGCGCGACCACCCCTTCTTTAGCTAAGACCATATATACCCTGCATACGCTTGACCTTGCTCTTACCTGAATGCTACACTCACATCCATACCGTCTTTGTTGACCTCTTATTTGCCTATCAAAGGGATTTGAGTCATGTCACAAAACAAAGCATCTATTTCGGTCATGGCATCGCAAGAGCCCGTCTCACGCCCTCCAAACTATCCACCTCAAAATCTCGATGCACGCTATGAGTATTATCGAGAATTGTTCAGAGATCGCGCCAGGCCTTTTGCCTTCATAGATCTTGATTTGTTCGACGACAACATTGTGCGCATCGCAAGCCAGGCTGGTGATAAACACATTCGCCTGGCCTCGAAATCACTTCGCAGTCGCGCACTACTTCAACGGGTCCTGGCTGCCAATGCCTGCTTTCAGGGAATCATGTGCTTCACGGCACGCGAGGCTCTCTATCTAGCGGAGCAAGGGTTCACAGACCTGTTGCTTGGGTATCCAACCTGGCAGGAACACGATATCGCAGCTATCGCCCAGGCCAGCCTGCAAGACAAGCGAATTGTCCTGATGGTGGATAGCCTTGAACAGATCAAGCATACCGAACGTATCGCTCAGCAGCATCAAGCACACCTGCCACTCTGTCTGGATATCGATATGTCGCTCCCGCTCCCCGGTCTCCACTTTGGGGTGCGACGCTCGCCCTTACGCACGGTTGAAGATGTAAGACCACTGGTTGATTACATCAAGAAGTCGGACCATCTCACATTAGATGGCATCATGGGATATGAGGCCCAGATAGCAGGTCTGGGTGATGCGTTCGCCGGACAAGGACCGAAGAATGTCATTGTTCGTCTGCTAAAACGCCGCTCGCTATCTGACATCACCCAGCGTCGCGCGGCAATAGTCAAATTTATTCGAGAGGAGGCTCAGCTTCCAATCCGCATTGTGAATGGTGGTGGCACTGGGAGTCTGCATACAACGAAACAAGAGGCCGCTGTCACTGAGGTAACGGTTGGATCGGGTTTCTACTCGCCCACACTCTTTGACAATTTCCACGCCTTCCGTTATCAACCAGCGGCTGGCTATGCCATCGAAATCGTCCGCCAACCACGCTCCCATATCTACACCTGCCAGGGTGGCGGCTATACGGCTTCGGGAGCTGTGGGCGCGGACAAACAGGCACAGCCCTATCTTCCCCAGGGGACAAAACTTGATGCCTTAGAAGGGGCTGGCGAGGTCCAGACGCCAATCCATTACCAGGGCAAATTAGACTTGCACCTGGGGGATCCCATCTTCATGCGACATGCGAAGGCCGGTGAACTTTGTGAACGTTTCACACATCTGCTCCTGGTACAGGCCGGGGCTATTGTCGATGAAGTCCCAACCTATCGCGGTGACGGTCAATGCTTCCTCTAGCATCTCTCAATCACTGCTCATACTCGCTACTTACATACTTAAAGAGGTGTGTCTATGAGCCATCGCATACAGACAGCAACTCCCAAAGCGCCAGGAGAAGGACGCAAGTGGCATAACTGGTCTGGCTCCGTTACGGGTCACCCCAAGAACTTCGCCCAACCACAAAGCGTGGAAGAGTTACGCCAGATTGTACAACAAACGGCAAAGGCAGGCGGACAATTACGTGTGGTGGGGGCAGGCCATTCCTTCACGCCCCTGGTACAGACTGATGATACCTTACTCTCGCTGGATAACTGGCAAGGGATCGAGCACATTGAAAAAGATGAGAACCAGCACGACATAGTTACCGTACGCGCGGGGACCAGGCTCAATCACCTGGGTAAGTTGCTCCACGCCAACGGGCTAGCTCAAGAAAATCTAGGAGATATCGACGTTCAGAGTATTGCGGGAGCTATTAGCACAGGCACTCATGGTACTGGTGTCGGCTTCGGCACTATCGCCACGCAGGTTGTAGGGCTCACGCTGATTACCGCGCAAGGCGAGGAGCTTGAATGCTCATCCGAACAGAATCCCGATATCTTTCAGGCTGCACAGGTTTCGCTGGGAAGCCTGGGTGTTCTGGCACGCATCAAGTTACGCACCGTTCCGAGTAAGCGCCTCCACTACCGCAGCCAGCGCGAGACATTGACGACATGCCTGGAAAACCTGGAGCGCTACAAACAGGAGAATAGCCACTTCGAGTTTTATCTCTTTCCACATACACAGTGGGTACAGACCAAGTTCGCACGCGAGACAGAAGCCGCCCCCAATGCGGGAGGTAATATTTGGAGCACACTCAATCAGGTCGTACTCGAAAACTGGCTATATGGGCTACTCTCCGAGTCCTGCCGCCTCTTCCCACGGCTCACACCCACTGTCAGCCATATCTCAGCCCTGGGTATTTCGAACGTTGACGAGGTTGATTATAGCCACCTCGTATTCGCGACCCCGCGCTGGGTGCGCTTTCAGGAAATGGAGTACAATATCCCCGCCGAGCACTTTACGACTGTGCTCAATGAGATTCACCAGTGCATCGAGAAAAACAAATTTCAGGTGCATTTTCCCATCGAATGCCGCTTTGTGCGCGAAGATGGCATCTGGCTCAGTCCGGCATACCAGCGCAACTCGGCCTATATCGCAGTCCATATGTATCGCGGCATGCCCTATAAAGAGTATTTTCAAGCCATCGAGGAGATCTTTCAGCGCTACCAGGGACGGCCCCACTGGGGCAAAATGCATACGCTCACAGCAGACAGGCTCGCCACGCTCTACCCCCGCTGGGACGACTTCCTCAATATTCGCGCCCAACTCGATCCAGATGGAGTCTTCCTCAATCCCTATCTCCGCTCTCTCCTCGCAATTCCACAAGCTAATGTATAAAACCAGGATCGTTCACAACAGAACCCCCTCACTATCACCTGTGGTGGTGAGGGGGTTCAAATATGTGCAGGCACGTACATTCATGTGCTCAAAGGCGCGCTAGCGTCGCGAGACACCTGATCTTGAAAAGGAATAGATAAAAATTAGAAAGTGGCACGCCCCATCGTGCTTTCGCGCTTGATCAGGGTGAATGGAACATGAACACGCTCGGGTGGCTCTGTGCGTGTGCCTTCGATCCGCCCCAACAGGAAGCGGACTGCGGTTTCGCCGATCTGCTGCTTATCAGGGGCAATGGTTGTCAAAGAGGGCAGAGCATAGCATCCTTCTTCAATGTTATCGAAGCCCACAATCGAGACATCTTGGGGAGCATATAATCCAGCCTCATGTAGTGCTCGCAACGCCCCTAGAGCCATCAGATCATTAAAACAAAAGACTGCATCCAGAGAAACAGCGTTTTCAAGCAGTTGGCGCATAGCAATATAACCGCTCTGACGCGTATAAGGAGTCACCGTTGTAGGAATCAGCGCCTCATCATGTGCGATACCAGCCTCTTGTAAGGCGCTAAGATATCCATGCAAACGCATTTCGGAGGTTTCTGTTTGCCGGAGGAGATCTGAGCGCAAACCAATGGCAGCAATCCGCCTCCGTCCCAGACTCAGGAGATGGCGAGTCGCCTCATATGCAGCGGCGACATTATCAATGATGATGTGGTCATAAGGGACATCAAGAAAGCGCTCACCCAACAAAACGATAGGGGTCTCGACTCGTTCGGGATGCAGGTCTTCCTGCTCCAGAGCAAGAGCATTCAAGATCACGCCGTCGAGCAGTTGCTGGCGCCACCCATTGATAACAACACGTTCATTCTCGCGTAATCCACCCGTTGTATCCACCAGCACGGTGTACGATTGGCAAGCAGCGGCAGCGATAATAGTATTGCTCACCTCAGCAAAATAGGGATTAGTTAGTTCTGGTACCACCAGCCCGAGAACTCCCACGCGCCCCTTCCTCAGATGCCGCGCGGAAAGATTTGGCTGGTAATTCAATTCTTTGATCGCCGCCTCGACACGCTCCCGCTTTTCATCTGCGACATGAATTGTCCCATGAATCACATTTGATACGGTCTTAATTGAGACCCCCGCGCGTAAGGCAACGTCTTTGAGTGTCGTCGGCACGTGTTTTTCAATCCTTTGGCACAGAACTACGAGAATTACAATGTTGAGAACTATACCACGCTGAATTTACGATTGTCAATGTACGAATCAATCCAATCATAGGATGCTTGCAGAAGCAACAGAGAATTACAATTCAGGCATAATCGATATTTCTAGAGCACTCAAGCGCTTTTTGCTTAGCAAAACAAGAATTATTGCTACCAAATATTCAACATCAACTATATTGACAAACGCAAATTTTATATGGTACAGTTCATTACAACGTTGTAAAGAGCATTACAACGTTGTAAAACGCGAGGTCACGATGATGTTTGAGGTCTCTATTTACGCTATCAATGTCGATTTACGAGGTGTCCAATGATGTGTGTTTCGCCTTCTTGAGCTTTCCCACTATCATACCTATTCCCAAAAAACCGTTGTTAAACGGCTCCTTCACCTATATCTATGAGCTTCATGCACAGCGTGTTATCGACTTATAGTGCAGACATCTAACAATCATATAGATTTATCATAGACTTCGTCGTGCTGAACTGCCTCTTCAGAGGAGCATATTCATAAAGGAAGGATCGCATATGGTCTCTGAGCAGCGTTTATTCTCACCAGACTCTGAGCCTGTCCAATCTGGACATTTCACGCGCCGAGATTTCCTGGGGCGCGCGGCTGCTCTCGGTCTAGGGGCCACGGCTTTGGCTAGTATCCTCAGTTCATGCGGTACAACCGCTTTGGGAGCGGGAAAAACACACCTGACATACTGGCATCTGTTGGGAGGTGGCGATGGCGAGCGCATGCTCGAAATGGTGCAGAAATATCAGCAGGCAAACCAGGACGTTGATCTGGAAGCAGTCACTCTCTCCTGGGGCACGCCATACTATACGAAACTTGCCATGGCGGCGGCTGGTGGTCGTCCCCCTGATGTAGCCATCTTACATATGTCACGTCTGCCTATGTATGCAGGAAGTGGACTCCTGGAGCCATTTGATCTCTCAGCCCTCGCGAGCAATAACATTAGCCAGGAGAATTTTGTCGCGCCGGTCTGGCAGAAGGCACACTATAACAATCAACTCTATGCGGTGCCACTGGATACGCACCCTCTGGTCATGTATTACAACATTGACGTCTGTCAGAAGGCTGGCCTACTAGATTCCACGGGAAAACTTCTCCCATTCCAGGGCGAAGACGATGTACTCAATGCCTTCAGGGAAGCCAAAAAAGCCTCTGGCAATCTGGGTATTTCTTTTCCTGTGGGTGATCCATCAAGCTGTTGGCGTGTCTTCTGCGCTCTCTATGGGCAGCTTGACGGTCCATATTTCTCCGCCGATGGCAAAGACTTCATTCTCGATGAGGATAAAGCGACCAGGGTGCTCGACTTCTTGTTACGCATGAGCAAAGAGGTTGGTTCTACTACCGCAGACTATGCGGGCTCTGTAGCACTCTTCAGTAGTGGCAAAGCAGGCTTCCACTGGAACGGTGAGTGGGAGGTAACGACCTACCAGACCCAGAAGACTAATTTTGATATGACGCTCTATCCCAATATCTTTGGTGGGCAACAAACCTGGGCCGACTCTCACGCCCTCGTCCTGCCTCGTCAGAACGCTGTCGATTCCCAGCGCCGGGCGTTGAGTATCAAATTTATCAGCGAGCTCCTCAAGAATAGTCAGATCTGGGCACAAGGTGGGCATATTCCTACCTACCTGCCAGTCGCAACCAGCGGTGAGTATCAAAAGCTCACTCCACAATCCCATTACGCCGAGGAAGCGAAACATGTTGTCTACGATCCCTCCGTCTGGTTCGCGGGCGCGGCCTCCGAGATGGAGACCCAGGCAGGAGCAGCCTTCCAGGCTGTAATCGGAGGGCATCTGACTCCTAAACAGGGCGTCAAGCAGTTCCGCGATGCGATGATCAAACAGCTCAAAACGCCTACGCCTTTCTAGACGAGCACCCTGTAGAGAGGACTTGTTATGTCAGAAGTTATGCTTGAACAAAAATCAGCGCTCCACTCGCGGCAAGCTCAACAGGCCAGGACCCGAGCACGGTGGCGCAATGAGTTGACTGGTTTCGCCTTTGTGCTGCCATTCTTACTTGCCTATGCGATATTTCTTATCTGGCCGGTGATTCTCGGCTTCCGTATGAGCTTCTTTAACTGGAGCCTGGCTGGCACCGGTACGGATACCTTCCTTGGCCTGAGCAATTACGTAGAGGCACTAGGCGACTCCAATCTTTGGGGCGCGCTGGGCAATACGCTCCTTTTCACGATTATTAGTACGCCCATCCTGGTTATCCTTAGCCTGGTGCTAGCATTGCTCGCCAATATGGCGATTCCCGCGCGCTGGCTCTTCCGATTGGCCTTCTTCGCTCCCTATGTCTTGCCTGTCTCGGTCGTTATATTGATCTGGAACTGGCTCTATCAGCCAGGTTATGGCTTAATCAATAGCATGTTGACCACCTTCGGGCTGAAAGAAGTGGGTTGGCTAACCGATCCCAATGCGGCAATGATGTCCGTGGTCATTGTCACTATCTGGTGGACGGTTGGCTTTAACTTCCTGCTTTACCTGGCTGGTTTGCAACAGATTCCTCAGGAAACCTACGAGGCTGCGTCTATCGATGGCGCGAACGCCTGGTCCAAATTCATTAGCATGACAATCCCTTTGTTGCGCAATACGACCGTAACGGTTGTCATTCTTCAGGTGATCTCCTCACTCCAACTCTTTGCGCAACCCTTCTTGTTAACAGGTGGTGGTCCTAACTTTGTGACGCGCCCCGTGCTGCAATATGTCTATGAGACAGCCTTCACGTCGTTCCGTATCGGCTTTGCGTCCGCGATGTCATACCTCTTCTTCCTGGTTGTGCTCATCGTCACTATCGTTCAGTTTATTATCCTTTATCGTGGGGAGGCAAAGGGCAATGAGTAGTCTCGCATCCAGCATATCCACATCCAGGCCAAAAACACCAGGGAAACGCCTTTCCATTTCGCGTGTGCTGGCTTTCATATTGCTCATTATTATGGCGGTCCTCTGGTTCATTCCTCTGCTCTGGGCTGTTGATACCTCCTTCAAGCCAGAGAGTGAGACCACCACAATTCCGGTCACCTGGCTTCCTACTCAATTTACAGGGGTAGCCTATCAGAGCGTTTTCAGTAGCGCCAACATCTTTCGCTGGTATCTCAATAGTGCTCTGACCTCGCTCGCGGTTACTGTGCTGGTCATTCTGCTGGCAAGCATGGCGGCTTTCGCGCTCTCTCGTATCCGCTTCCGCGCTAGCAAGCCGCTCTTCTGGATCATTCTGGCTGGCTTGATGGTTCCTGGTCAGATTCTGATTGTGCCCCTTTTCACCGAAATGCAGCAATTAAACATGGTAAATACGTATTGGGGAATTATTCTGCCACAGATTGCTTCTCCTCTAGCGGTGTTTATCTTCAAACAGTTCTTTGATAGTATCCCTCAAGAGCTGGAAGAGGCTGCAATTGTGGATGGAGCGAGTCGCTTTCGGGTCTACTGGCAGATCTGGATGCCTCTGGCTCGCTCCGCTATCGCTGCTGTAGCCATTGTGACATTCATCGGAGCCTGGAACAATTTCATCTGGCCCTTTATTGTCGCCACAGGCGTTGATATGATGACACTTCCAGTTGGACTCTCAACCGTTCAGAGCTCTTATGGTGTTCGCTACGCCCAGGTTATGGCCTCAGCCATCGCAGGTGGGCTACCTGTCCTGATCGTGTTCCTGTTCTTCCAGCGCCAGATTATTCAAGGTGTAGCTGGAACAGGCCTCAAAGGCTAGGCTCCTCTACCATCTCATAGAGAACAAGTAGCGCTCCTACGGTTTCGTAAGCCATAGGAGCGCTACTTGTTCAATCGCCATGAAAGATAGTACCATCAATCATCCCACTTTCATCCCCTCAGCAAGACCCCATAACATAATATTCAGATACATTTTCATATAAAAAATGCATTTAGCACATAGGTTTCTGTGAAGTTGAAGCGTGAAAACACGTAATGTAACTGACAATAAGAAGTATATTGATGGGAACAAATAGCGCATCTTTGACGTCATCATCTTAGTAAGGCTCAAATTCATCAACGTGACCACGCTTTTACGGTCGTTGGAGACCTTTAGATGGTTGTCTACACATACTGTTGTTATTTATAGGCACAGGAGGCGCACCTATGAAGGGTCAGAGATATCAGTCTCGCGTCAAATGGATCGCTATTTCTATCGGATTGCTCTTACTGCTTACCCTACTTGCCAGTTGCGGCGGAGCAACATCTTCGGGAACATCCAGCAGCGAGTTTGCATCGACAAGCAAGAATAGCGCTAGCGACACCTCGTCACAAAACCAGAAGTCAGCAAACGGCACCTCGCAAACGAATACCAACTACACGCCGCAGTACCTTATCAAACAACTGGCCGTTACAATGGAGGCCAAAGAGACCACAAACATCGCTAACGATCTTCAGAACTGGATCACGCACACCGACCCACAATCTACCTCATCGGGCATGCAATATCAACTGGTTGGCAATGCTTACAACATTACGATGACCTTCTCTGTTCAATCCAGTTTATATACCGCCATTCGTGGCTATCTGGTCGATTACCCCAGCAAGCATGATGGACGCCTGCTCAGCCTCAATGAAACCGTCAAGAACGCGACCAACGATTACATTGATACACAATCGCGTCTCAAGAACTTACGCACAGAGCAGCAGCGCTTGCAAGATCTTATGAAGAATGCACAGTCGATGTCAGATCTCCTGAGCATTGAGTCCAAACTTTCCGAGGTTGAAGGCCAGATTGAGCAGGCAGAGGGCACGCTAAAGTCGCTCGACGATCAAACAACCTTCTATCCAGTCACCATTACCATTCAACCGCCATACGATGGTTCAACGGCAATCACAGAACCCAGCAACACCTGGAATATAGGGCAGATTACACACGATGCCCTCCAGGCTTCGTTACACTTCTTCCAATTTCTGGTGTCCATTCTCATCTGGCTACTGGCCTTCAGCGTCTATATTATCCCCGCCGCCATCCTAATCTGGCTCGTCAGACGTTGGCGCAAGCAGCATCGATCTCAGCCATTCCTAGCCTCTAGTCCGATGAAAACACCCCAGAGAGCAACCATACCTTACCCAGATCATACCGCCAGCCAGTCACCAATGGTTGCGGAGGTCAATTCTCAGGATGATGTTACCAACGAGGAAACAGCACAACCAGCGCTGAGTGAGGAATCAGAGAGAGAATCTATTGAAGAAGCCGCCTCGCCAAAGGATGAGCGACCTCTCACAACTGGTTCACATAGATCCTGAGCATCTTCACGCATGATGGGTCTCGCGCTACCGGCATGTATGCTAGCGCGAGACCCACTTATTGCAGTTTGCAAGTTACTTCTTGTTGAGTAAGATACGCCTGAGCTTGATCTATCATCCAGCGGCACCAGTCCACATATTCACGCTCATAGCCAATCCCTTTGCGGAGCGTCGCGTAATTGCCAAATAATGGTGAAGCGAACGTCAGGGAGGAAGATTTTTCTCGCTCTATGAGCGCATAGTCACGTTCATATTGCTCCAGGCGCTCGATATGCAATCGCAGATGCGCTTGAAACAGATCAATCGCCTTGCGAGGATCAGTCATCCAGATCGCGTATGCCTTCAGCACAATTTCACTCCGGTCCGGCCCTATCTCTGTTGGTTTCGTCAACCAATCTCGCAAGTTCTCGTAGCCGGCCTGAGTAATTGTATACCTCTTCTTATGAGGGCGCTCTACCTGTTCAATTACCTCATGCGTCACATACCCTAGCTCTTCTAAGCGAGCCAGTTCGGGATAAATCTGGCTGTGACGGGCGTGCCAGAAGTAACTAATAGGTTTCTTCATACGCTGTGCCAGATCGTAGCCAGAAAGCGGTTCAGAGGCAAGCAACGATAACAGAGCGTAGCCAAGTATGGTCATCCGAGGCACCTTCAGCCCTCTTCTCTATTGCTCTAAGGTATCGAGCAGCATATGAATAAAACCAACGCTCACGGCAAGCCAATCGAACGACCTTGTCCAGTCGACCCACTCCTGCTGAGTCGGCCAGCCCGGTCGATAGCGGGCTCGCATCTCGCGAGGCATCACGATGGCCCATTTACTTCCCTCTCCCAACCCTCCCGGCGTGATGCGAACGCTAATATTAAATACCGTTTCCTGTGGGAGATGCAACTTCCAGTCAGGCATGCTCTTGAGCAGAGGTTCATGCTTCCAGGCGCTAAATAAGGCGGGTTGTGACTCCTGCTCATCACTCCTGACCTCACGTAACGCCATCACCTGCGCGACAACCGCTGAACGCTCCCACTCAGGAAAGCGTAACCAGACGCTATAGCGATACTCATCCAGGCCCATCGCTGAGACAAAGGCGGCGTGATCGCCACGCTCATACTGTCTCTGGGTCTCACTTTGCCAGAGACGCACCATGGCGTCGAGGCGCTTACGTTTCTCTTGCTCACTCGCCTGCGCCAGGGAGCCGCTATTGGGAGGATACTGCGCGGAAGAGACCATAACCATTCCTCTCTTCTATGGAGAAGCCATTTACTGAGCCCATAAGTTCCTCGCGAACCGAGGCGCTTACCAGTAAACTATATACCACAAGCAAGCGCGGTTGGGAAATAATTCACCAGCCAATCTCGTAGATCCGATGTCAGAGCCGCCGTAAATGTCATTTCCTGGTTGTCGGGATAGCGGCACAGTGTCAAGCTATAGGCATGCAAGAACTGGCGACCAAGCGCCAGATCAAAGGGCTGAGACTCACGATAGACAGGATCACCAACTATTGCCTGCCCCAGAGCCGCCAGGTGTGCCCTGATCTGATGCGTACGTCCCGTAATGGGATGGACCTCAAGTAGGGAATACGCCCCTTCGTGCCCAAGCGCACGTATCAAGGTGGTTGCCTCCTGCCCCCCTCAATCACCACACAACGGCGGCGATCATCAGGATCACGCCAGAGCGGACCATCGATAAGCAGTTCCTCACCTACAGCCAACTCCCTTACATAAGAAGATGAGCGCGTTTCCACTTCCTCACCGCTTTGTGGCTTCGTGATGCGCAAGGGAACACGTGGGCTCGCCCATGCGGGAGCGCCCGGAGCGACAACAGCCAGATAACGTTTTATAATAGTATGCGCGTAGAATTGGCGAACCAGGTGCCGTCGCGAGCGCTCTGTGCGCGCCAGAGCCACAACGCCGGATGTGTCCTTATCCAGGCGATGTAGCAAGCAAGGGCGAGGTAAGAGCCCTTCTTCTTTTAAGAAAATCTCCCGGCGGCGCTCACGCAACATCGCCTGCACCTCCGGCGGAGCCTTGCTCCAGGCAGGCTCATCGGGCAAATCGTCAGGCGGGCTCCAATTGTCAGGTCCCTGCGCTTCAAGATAGCGCAAGAGAGCATCCCACATTGTGCCATCCGCATGTTTATACGTAGGATGAATCACCATGCCCGCCGGTTTGTTGACGATAAGTGTATGATGATCTTGATAAAGGATCGCAATGTCCACGTCTTCCATGCCAGGCAGTATAGAGGGTAGAGGTTGCAAGCGTCAATATCCTTTCAAATTAGTGGTAGTAACTATTCATAATTCCCACTTCTGGCGCTGCATCGTCCCTGGCAGAGAGAGGCAGAGTGGTCGCGATGGCATTTCTCTACTACGGTATTTGCCGCGAAGCGCAAGAATGGTAGAATGGTAAGAAATATTTGCTTAAGGAGCACTTCTACAGGCAGGTAAAAGAGGTTTTTTTGAATGTCGCACATCCACTACTATGCCCAGCCAGCACTACGAGATCCCCTGATCATCGCCGCCTTCCAGGGTTGGAATGACGCCGCCGAAGCCACGACTAACGCGGTCCAGTTTCTCGTTGACCGCTGGTCACCAGCAAAGATCGCCGAAATAGATAGCGAAGACTTCTTTATCTTTACAGAAACGCGGCCCCACGTCAAGTTTAGCGACGAGGATAAACGCTCAATAGTCTGGCCCTCCAATGAGTTTTTCGCCTATAATACACCTGATTTGGAACGCGATATCATCCTATTTCTCGGAACAGAGCCCCAATTAAAATGGCAAACGTTCAGTCAATCTTTCCTTAAGGTCTGCAAATACTTCCGGGCCTCAGATGTCATTTTATTCGGGTCAATGCTCTCCGATGTGCCGCACTCTCTTTCTGTTCCCATTACCGGGACATCATATGACCCGGAAGCGCTGCGACGCCTGGAAGAGATGAATCTACCTGCTTCTGGATATGAGGGTCCAACCGGGATTCTCAGTGTGCTCCTTGAAGACTGTAATCGAGCACAAATTCCCACGACGATGTTCTGGGCTGCCGCTCCACACTACCTGGCGACAACCCCCAATGTCATGATCTCATCAGCGCTACTTACGACACTCAATACCTATTTATCCCTTGAACTTGACTTACAAGAGATTCAAGCGCAAGCGCTACGCTTCAGCGCGCGAATCGACGCGATGGTCGCTCGCGATCCCGAGGCCAGCGAGTATGTTCGTCAGCTCGAAGAACAAATGGATGAAATAGAGAACGAGATCGAGATCGAAGTTGAACTGGAGGATGAAGAGGATGAAGAGGATGAAGAGGCTTCGGTCCTCGAAGATTATGCATCTCTTCCACTCCCAGGCGCAGATGTTTTAATTCAGGATATTGAGGCTATGCTGCGTATGGAACGGGAGCACCTTCCCTATTACTCTGAAGACGATGAGAAGGATACCGAATGAAGAGAGAACTCTATAGCCTCAATGAAGTCCTCCAGCCGCGCTCAGTAGCTATCCTGGGGGCCTCGCGCTCGCCCCAAAAATGGGGGCACGTCGCCGCCCGCCAGCTTATTGAGGGCGGTTTCGAGGGCGACATTTACCTGGTAAATCCGACTGTGCCCGAAATTCTTGGACGTCCAACATATCCTAGCCTGCGTGATGTTCCCGAGCAGGTCGATCTGGCCGTTATCGCGACCTCCTTTCCCCACGTGCCCAACGCCATCGAGGACTGCATCGCCAGGGGCGTCAAAGGCATCGTTGTCATTACGGCGGGCTTTAGCGAGACAGGATCAGAGGGACGAGCGCTGGAGCAAGAACTTGTAGCCCGCTGCCGTGAGCATGGCATACGCATGATCGGTAGCAACTGCATGGGTCTATATGTACGCAAATCAAAACTTAATGCCCTGGGCATGGTCTTCCCCATGCCCTCAGGCCCCATTGGTCTGGTCTCGCAAAGCGGTAATCTGGGAATGTATTTCTACGCCCAGGCATATCTGGATGGCTGCGGCTTTACAACCTTCCTCAGTGTCGGCAATTCAGCCGATGTCTCTTTCCCCGAATGCATGCAATATCTGGCGGACGATCCCGAAACTGGTGTGATCGCTGGCTATGTTGAAGCTATCGAGGAAGAGACGCTACGTCAGACCACCAATGAGATGCATGCGCGAGGTCATTACAAGCCAGTAGTTATCCTGCTCAGTGGGGCTACAGAGGTTGGTGTACGCGCCTCTCTCTCACATACAGGATCACGCGCAAGAGTGCGTCCAGACAGCGATAAGAGCCTCTTCGCCAGTGGCGTCGTGCGTGTCCTTCGTTCGGATGAGCTCTTCCCCGTGGCACAAGCTCTTGCCTCGCAGCCAACAACACCGCAGGGTGGACGCCGCATAGCAATCATTGGTGACGGTGGTGGTAGCTCGGTCGCCTCCGGCGACGCTCTCGTTCGCGCGGGCTTAGAAGTGCCCATCCTCAAGCAGGACACCCAGCAAGCCTTGCGCGCCTTGATGCCCAGCCGCGCGACTTCTACCAATCCCATCGACGTAGCCGGTGCCGCCGACGAAGATCCACTCTCCTTCGCGCATCTGGCTGAGGTCTGTGTTCAGGACCCAGACGTCGATGGTGTGGTCATAACGGGCCTTTTCGGCGGGTATCGCTGGCTTCTCTCCGAAGACTTTGGTCCCCGCGAAGAAGCCGCAGCTCATGCGCTTGGCGAACTGGTACGCCAATACGGAAAACCCATTCTCGTCCAGACCATTTACGCGCGCCATGACATCCCGGCCTTACGCATCCTACGCGAAGAGGGCATTCCCTATTATGAGTCGGTCGAGATCACCTGCCGCGCAATGGCGGCCCTCTCCGAAGTTGGAGAATTTCTGGCTTCGCAGAAAGAACCCGCGACCAGCAACGCCTCGCATCTCTAGAGATGCTTAATTTGACAGAGAGGAGTCAGGTTGCCGCGAGCAATCCGACCCCTCTCTTTATCGTAAAAGGGTAAAATATCAACGACTTAGACAAAATACCTGGGCAAGCGCTGCGTGATCGCATATGCCTCGCGGACTATTCGCGTTACCAGTTCCTCAGATGAGGGAATATCATGGATCAAGCCAGCCACCTGCCCGCCCCAAACAAATCCATCATCGAGCAGCCCTTCCAGAGCCGCGCGCTTATTCACGTCACCCCGAATCGAGGGAAGCAAACGCTCCAGGCGTTCTTGAGGAGTTAACTGGGCCTGCTCGATCTCTGTTTCAAGCGCCTGGATGTGAGCGGCAACCGCACCCTTGAGCACACGAGCAGGGCGTCCTATGGCTCGCTCCACCACTACAGTATCGATCTCCTGAGCCTGGACTAATGCCTGCTGATAATTGGGGTGCGCATTGCTCTCCCGCACCGCCACAAAGCGCGTCCCCAATTCAACGCCCTCCGCACCCAGTGCCAGCGCCGCAACCAGTCCACGGCCATCGGCGATGCCACCACTGGCGAGAACGGGAATCTTTACCGCTTCCACAACACGCGGCGTCAGGACCATCGTTCCAATATCATCTCGACCCAGGTGGCCCCCGCCTTCAAAGCCAACAGAGATCACGGCATCCGCGCCCAGCGCTTCAGCCTTACGAGCCGCCCTCGTCCCCGCGACCAGCACCATCATCTTCACGGATACCCCACTGGACTGAATGCGCTTCAGAAGAGATTCTGGGTTACCGCCCGTAATACTGATCACGGCGACGTCCTCTTCCAGGGCCACATCAAGGAAATCATCTAAGGGGATGTGCCCAATTGGAAAGTTAACGCCAAAGGGCTGCTGTGTCAATTGTTTGGCTTTCTGTATATCGGCGCGTAACTCATGCGGTGTTGAGAAACACGCGCATCCGATCTGCCCCAATCCTCCGGCATTGGAAACCGCCGCCGCCAATTCGGCAAATGAAAGATGCGCTAACCCTCCCTGGACTATAGGATAGCGGATACCAACGAGTTCGGTAAAACGTGTCTGCATGCGCTCTGGAAGTAAAGGCATCAATGACGTTCTCGCTTTCTCTCATAAATAGCGGTCACAAACAACGACCTGGAATGTTGTATCACATTCCAGGTCGTTGTTTCAATTGCCCCTTCGCGCACATCGGCCCACCCTTTCTATCTGACAATCAAGTTCAGAAGAAAGGCTCCAATAAGGCATACCGCCAGGATGGCCGCAGCAAACACAGCGAGCGTCTTCCGCATGTAGTTGCTCATTGTATGATCGGTCGAGCCAATCCCCAGGTAATATAGGTCTTCGGCGTCTGCGCTCGCCTCCTGGCTCAAAGTTACCGATGCCATTTCGCTCATACGGTCATGCTTGCCTACCGCACCTCTAGTATACAGGAACACATTTACGAAGACACCACCTACGACAAGAACGATGAAAAGACTAAGAGCGATCAAAGCAAACATTTGCATAGTAGCACCGTCCCTTTCGTGTATGCCTGATTTTAGCAGTTCCCTTATTGGGTTCCCTGTGTGATCTTCCTCACTTTCAATAACCTAGACGCAACAGGCAGAAACCACTAAAAAAGAAAAAAGCCTCCATGCATGAGAATGAAGGCTTTTCGTCGTTTTTCCCCGAAAGAGAAAAAAATGTTCGATTGTTTTGCCGCTCTACAGGCTCGCCGCCAGGATCATCCCATATAAATCCTACAAAACGACCGTGACCTTACGGGTAACCCCTCCACGTAAAAATCCAATCGCGACCTTTTCGCCGGCCTGCCTTGAGCGCAGGAGGCGTTGGAGATCACGCGCCTCTGTCACAGGTTCGCCATCCGCTGAGAGGATAATATCCAGGCGCTTCAACTGAGCTTGTTCGGCTGGTCCCGACGAGCGTAATTCCAGGATTTGCATTCCCCATTGCTGCGAGAGTTGCAGGCGCTGACGTAACGCCTCATCCAAAACGACACGCATGCCGCCTACGCCCAGCGAGACACCTCGCGAAGCCTCAGAGCGTTGCGCCATGACCTTCGCCACAACCCCCTTTACTGTATCCAGAGGGACCGAAAAACCAAGCCCCTGTGCCATTGGCATCATAGCCGTTGTAATACCTACCACATGACCTGCACTATCAACTAATGGGCCACCGGAATTCCCAGGATTGATTGAGGTGTCAGTCTGAATCAAATTGGTCATCTTAGGTGCACCTGGAGCTTGTAAGGTTCGTTGAAGAGCACTCACAACTCCAGCAGTCACTGTCCAGTTCAGCCCATATGGATTTCCTACAGCAATAACCAGTTGCCCAACCCGTAAAGGGGTACGCCCTAATTCGGCAACGGGCAAGTGATCCGCGCCAATGCGCAAGATCGCCACATCCACCGCTGGATCACTCCCCATTAATCCCGCGTCAAAGGTACGTCCATCAGCTAACGTTACTTTAATATGCCGAGCATGTTCAATTACATGTGCGTTTGTCAAAATTTGCCCATCCGAGGCAAAGATGAAGCCCGAGCCAATGCCACCACGCAATTCAGGTGGATAGCCAGAAGAGCGATAACGCCGCGACTGATGCTCAACGTCGATCCGCACGACCGCTGGGCCTACTCTTTCAGCCGCAGTTGTCACCGCATGCGAATAGGCATCTAATGCCAGGGCATCTTTTTCAAAGGTACTCATATCGCCATCGCGCTTTCTCGTGGAACCGATTCTATCGCGTATGTGCGAGGGCACAACTCAACAAGATTGATAGACATTATATCACGTTTTGGCCAAACGCAAGCGCACGCCTCTCACTACCTCTTTATCATAGACCCCTGTTCAGTACACGCCTAGTCATACCATGCGTACCGAGAGGCACAGAGTAATATCCTGCTCAGAGTTCAACTATAGGAAATCAGGAGCAGCGAGAGAACACAGAAATCGAAGGCTTACCGGTTGAGCAGTGGGCCTGTGCGTGGAGGGGCGCAGGAATCCCTGATCACAAGCGAAGTAGAGAGTTCGACACGATTTGATTCAAGCGTCTGTCCGCCAATTAAGCGGAGCAGCATGTTTGCTGCCATTTTCCCCATCTCAGCGAGTGGCTGATGAATCGTCGTCAATGGAGGTGGCATCTGGGCCGTATACATCACATCATCAAAACCAACCACGCTCATTTCATCTGGGATACGCACCTGACGCTGATACAAGACCTGGTATACCCCTGCCGCCTGGGCATCGTTACCCGCGAAAATAGCTGTTGGTGGATCTTCGAGATCAAGAAGTGCGTTCGCTTGCTTTATACCATCACCCAAGAAATAATTCCCCTCGCAAATAAGCGCCGGATCAACAGGAATGCCTGCGCGTTCGAGAGCCTCACGATAGCCAGCCAGACGCGCGCGCGTTGTCGTAAGATGAAGTGGTCCAGCAATGATACCAATACGGCGATGCCCAAGCGAAATCAGATACTCAGTCGCGGTATATCCGCCTAACCAGATAGTTGATCCTATCGTGGGGTAATTTGTGGTAGGCTCATTACGGTCCCCAATGGCTACAACTGGAATATTCTGAGCCATGAGCATTTCAGCGATCCCAATACGCTCATACGGTAGAAGTAGGAGAACCCCATCAGTTGACTGGTCCTGTATACGACGCAACCAACGACGCTCTACCGCCTCATCCTCATGAGTAGCAAAGACAACCAGGCGATGACCGCTCTCCTCTAACGCCTCCTGCACTCCATGCATAATTCCAAGGTCATACCCACCCTCCAGGCGCATAATTACCAGGTCAATCAAGCCGCTCTGCCCTTTGCGCAGGTGCCGCGCAGCATGATTTTGCACATAATCATGCTGCTCAATCATTGCCTGGATACGTGCTCGCGTCTGAGCCCCTACCCCTGGAAGCTGATTGAGTACTTTGGAGACCGTAGTGATTGAAACACCCGCCTCTTTTGCGATTTGCGCCATCGTTAAACGCTTCGATTGCTTCTGCTCCAACGTCATACCTTCTTCCTCGGTAGAGTAATCGATACCCTAAACAATTCCCCCTCATCGTAACATGCATTTTCCATATATGTCAATCAGCATATGCCTTAATTCAGCCACAAACAACGCTTAATGCGGATTTTCTCGTATCCCTTGACAATCCATAATTCTCTATGTTATCTTTTTTACAGAGTAGCAAGGTAAACGTTACCCTAAATTTATCCTTCTATTGAACTACCCTGGAAGGCGACATATCTGGTAACTTCTTCCCTCTGAGTGACCAGAGGGACCACTCAGGCCTGACCCTCGTCGCGCGAATTCGCAGATCGCGGCGAGAACGTTCCCTGGCCTGCTTGCCTTCGTCATTGTTAGACGAAAGAATTGCAGAGGTGAAAAGCTATGATGCAACCTTCTCTTCTCCAACATGCTATTTCGCGAAGCACCCATTCCATGGTTCTTAACTTCCTCCTTATCCGGAAACCTGAGCGCGCCAGCGCTAGCCGCGCTAGCGGCGTTGGTTTTCACATAAGAACTTCTTGAAGCCGCCTCTTAGAAAATGAAACTTTATCCTTTTCCCACATTGGAAACCCTATAACCTGGTCCTTCAGATCCTACCCGGCGTTCCTAATACAAGAACGCACACAATAAAGCCAGTTAGCCTAAATACGCTCGCATTATGTCTTCATAACATTCTTATGTCATGAAGCAGGGACAACATGTGCTTATTTTCAAGGAGGTTATCTCATGGACTCGTTCATCAAACATGGCACTCGACGGAAATTTCTTCAGCAAAGCGCGACAGTTGGTGTTAGCCTGCTCGGGCTTGAGCTCCTGGCTGCCTGCGGTGGGGCCGCAAATGCAGGATCGGGCACGGTCACAGCCAGCATCAATAATCTTCCACCTTCAACCAATCCGGGCGCGGTCTATGTCTTTAATCAGACCGTCAAGCAATTTCAACAATCGCATCCAGGCACAAAGATTGTTGGCAAAAACGATCCCTATGATCCAACAACGTATTTCGCCAGATTAGCCGCGAAACAAACCGAAGATGCGGTCGAAAGCTGGTTTACCGAGCCCCCTCTGCTCATCAAGAAGCATGCCGTCGCCGATATCACTGATCTCGCGAAGGGCTGGAAATACTTTGATAGCTATAATCCCGGTATCTCCTCTATCGCCAAAGATCCCGCGAGCGGCAAGATTTATGGCGTTCCCGTCACTGGCTACGCTCTTGGCATCTGGTACAATCGCAAACTCTTCAAAGCGGCTGGCCTCGATCCCGATAAGCCACCAACCACCTGGGAGGAGTTCCGTGGATACGCCAAGCAACTGACTAGCTCCTCTGTGGCTGGCTTCGCGGAAACCAGTACATCCAACCAGGGTGGCTGGCACTTCACGAACTGGATGTATACCGTCGGTGGTGATATGCAGTCCGCAGATGGCACAAAGGCAACCTTCAACAGCGACAAAGGGGTAAGCGTCCTACAACTTCTCAAGGATATGCGCTTTACTGACCAGTCCATCAAAAAGCAGCAACTCTTAACTCAGGATCAAACGCTGCAACTTCTGGCAACCAACAAGGCTGCCATGGTCGTCATGGCTCCCGATATGCTTGATACACTCAAATCGCAATATAAGGCCAACCTGGAAGACTTTGGCATGGCCCCAATGCCTCAGAATGGAGGGAACGCGGCCTTGACGGGTGGCAACATCTTTATCTTCAACCCGAAATCATCGCGCGAGGCGATCAAGACAGCCTTCGATTTTGTCATCTACTCTCAATTTGATCTTTCGGTCATGGAGAATAACCTTGCATTAAAATCATCGGCAGGGCAAACTGTTGGAGCACCCAGCAACATTCTCTTCACTGGTGAATTCCAGGATACCATCAACAAGCTCAATCTCAAATATGCTAACGTGCCTACCGGAAACTACACAACATTCGCCAATTCAAAACTTACTCTGCGACCAGAGCCTCGCACCGAGACGCAGAAGATGTATGCCGCTCTCGACTCCGTTGTGCAAACAACATTGAGCAACGCGAATGCAGACCCGAAAGCGCTCCTCGATCAGGCGGCGCAACAGTTCCAAAAAATACTCGACCAGGCTGCCTCCTGATGGAGGTAGAAGAGGGTGCGGCCTCCAAAATCCGTGCCCTCTTACCGTATAGAAGGAGAATCTGATGTCTTCATCTGTACCAACTCAGGAGCATGGCTCAATCACAAAGTACACTGCTCGAACTCCTCAAGAGGCGCACGACTGGTACCACACATTTAGAAGAAACCTGAGTGGCTATCTTTTCCTGCTTCCTGCACTCCTCGTCTTTGCGATCTTCGTCTGGTATCCCATTATCTTAGGCTTCATAATGAGCTTCCAGAGTATAGATCTCATCAATCCTTCACTCTGGGTAGGCCTGGCAAACTATCGTCATGTCTTTTCCGATCCTCTTTTTGCCATAGCCTGGCGTAACACTCTGGTGTTTTCGATCTATGCTCTTCTGTCTGGCTATGCGGTTCCGATCATCCTCGCCCTCCTCATTAATGAGATGAGACACGCCAGAGGCTTCTTCCGCTTGATCTTCTATATCCCTGTCATGTTGCCACCTATTGTTACGGTGTTTCTCTGGCGCTGGATTTATAATCCTGACGATGGGCTGTTAAACGCTCTGCTCAATCTCTTACATGTGGCATCTGGAAGCTGGTTAGAAACGCCAGCTACCGCTCTTCCCGCGCTAGTCGTTGTCGCAACCTGGAGCGCCGCTGGCTCGACCATCTTGATCTATCTCGCGGCCCTACAAGGTGTGCCTGCCTCCCTATATGAGGCAGCAGAGATAGATGGCGCAAATCTCTGGCAGCGTTTATGGCATATTACACTACCATCTATCCGCCCTATCATGTTGCTTATGCTCATCCTGCAAATCATCAACACCATGCAAGTATTCATCGAACCATTCACCATGACCAATGGTGGACCCCAGAATTCGACGATGAGTATCCTCCTGCTGATCTATAACTACGCGTTCCAACAAGCGGATTTTGGTGGGGCCAGCGCAATAGGTGTAATACTCTTCCTGGCTCTAGCTGCATTCACACTACTTTATATGCGCTTGACCAGCAAATCAATGCAAGGAGAATAGATCATGGCGCTTCTCATGCAGAATCCACAAGCCCTGCCACCTCAAGGGCCAGAAACCCAAAAGCCACGGCTTCGCAAGAGAGAGACCGAAATAGATATCAGCGAGCGAACACTTGTCTCGCCTTTTGTGCTCAAACAGCCTCTTGGCAAAATGATCTATTGGACAGTCTTCGCACTTCTCCTTATCTCAACTCTCAGTACACTGATACCGCTCTACTGGATGGTTTCTGGCGCGCTCAAATCTAGTATCGAGATATTCCAGACCCCACCAACTTTCTGGCCCGTTCATCCACAATGGGATAACTACATCAACGCCTGGCAATTTCTGAATTTTCCGCTCTACTTTTGGAATACATTGGCTGTGGCGCTGGGAGCCGTGGTGCTACAAATCGCCGTTTCGGCCACAGCGGCCTATGCTCTTGCCAAACTGCGCCCAAAGGGCAAAAATATTATTCAATTCAGCTTCTTCTGTACCTTGATGGTTCCACCAGTCGTCTATCTTATTCCTCAATTCGTCAATATTAGCGATCTCCCGCTTATCCATATCTCGCTGATTGACTCCTGGAGCGGCGTTTGGCTGCCAGAGGCCGCCAATGCATTTAATATCCTCGTTCTCAAGAGCTTCTTTGATACAATTCCTGACGACTTGACCGATGCCGCGCGCCTGGATGGCGCGAACGCGTGGCAGATATTTACACGTATCATTTTGCCACTTTCGCGTCCAGCCCTGGCAGTCATCACCATCCTTACCGTTGTTGCCTCCTGGAAAGATTTCCTCTGGCCCTTGCTGGTTCTTGCTGATGACCAGCTTCAAACATTAATGGTGATGTTTTACCATCAGACGGGACCCAATTCCGGTCTCCCCTTCACCTACCTCATGGCAGGCCTGGTCTTTACAAGCGTGCCTCCTATTATTCTCTTCCTGATATTCCAGCGGCAAATCATTCGTGGCATCAATTTAAGCGGCCTGAAAGGCTAAACACATACACAGAAAGGCCAGCATTGAATTGCACAATGCTGGCCTTGTTATGCTTCTGGATGATATGTAATAAGCTGCTAGGCATCACGATCTCGGATCGATTGTGAGCCCGATTCACGCGCGCAGTGGGCGCAACAATATATGGTGCCACTTGCCTCAACGCCATGACCAACTATGCGGCAACCACAATGCTTGCAGGTTGGAGCCAGGGTAGCAATAGCGCATTCAAAGCTATCAAAAATATGCTTTTTACCGGCCATTGTGACCTCAAAAGCCTTGTCATACTCATTACCACACTTCTCACAATGAGACATGTCTGACCCTCCTTCATTGATTGGCAATACATCTTCCCTTTCCCTCCGCTATTATATACAGAAAGCCAAAAAGCTAGCCGCTTGCTTCCCCACCTCAAGAGAGACACCTCCACAATCCTCATTCTTATGTGCCCTCTTGCAAATATATATTTGCTTCGGGCGGGGTACGTTGTGTGTAGAGACACGAAGGGAACGTACAAGCATAATTTGCCTAAGCGCTCCCCTCTCGCCACATCTATCGTTTTAGCAAGCTTTGAGGAGAGAAACATTTTATGATGCCCTCACATATTGCTCTGATATCAGAGACAGACGCCATTAGCACAGCGGAGCTTACACGTGTCGCAGCCGCACTGCAAAAGCAGGTCACCCGCGACTTTACGCCCTTGTGGAATATCGAAGGTACAGTTGACGCCTTCAGCCGCCTTGAGGATGTCCCCCTGGGGTACAATCCAGTGATCGTTCGCGCCAACGTTCCCGATCATGCTCTCGGCTTCCACTTGGATGAGCAGGGGCAACCCTACGCCATCGTTCAGTATTCACATAGCTGGTCATTAAGCGCCAGTCATGAGGTTCTGGAACTACTAGCCGACGCGTACGGCAATTGCCTGGTCGCAGGACCTTCACTGAAGAAGGATCATGGCCGCGTTCAATATTTACTTGGCATCTGCGATCCTTGTCAGGGTGCTGACTTTGCTTACACCGTTAATGACATTCTCGTTTCTGATTTCGTGACCCCATCCTACTATGAGCCAGTTCGCGCGAATGGGGAGCGCTATAGCTATACCGGCGCTGTTCAGGAGCCTCGCCAGGTCCTGCCCGGCGGATACATCACCTGGTACAATGCCAGCGACGGTCGCTGGTGGCAGTTCCGCCATCTTGGAATCGATGGTGGCTTCGTTGATTTCGGCGCCAGCCAGCAGCATCAGCAGCGCTCTGGCCTGCGCGAATTCATCGATCGCCAGACACCACGCACTCCAATCTCGCGCGGACTTCCCAATGATAGCCGCAAGCTTCAGACCGCACGTGAGGCAGCCTGGATCACTGGCGAAAAGACAGCGATCTATGCTCAAAAGCTTCACCAGCAGATCGATTCGATCATGCACGATGCCTTTGCTCGCGTCTAGTCCCATCACGCGGACCGAAACTTCGTAGATACACGCAAGCTGTCTCTTTAGACACGTAAGGAGTTGATCAATGTGCGTTAGTTGTGGTTGCGGTAAAGTCAATGATAATCATGGTGACAGCCGCAATATCACTCAAACGGATATCAACAGCGCTGCTCAGGCAGCAGGCATCACGCCTCAAGAGGCCGCACAGAATCTTATGGAAATGTGCCAGCGGATGACCTCTGGGTCCACCAGCACACAACGCCCATCACAACACACTAACACAAGCGAGCGATAAACAGATCCTCACTCGCACTTACGTCGCAACAACAGGAAGCCAGGAGAAGCTACATTTCGTACTCTCTCCTGGCTTCCTTTTATGTATACACAGCATACAAAGTTGTATACCATTGACATAGCCTCACTTTCTCTTTAGATTCTAATTGACCTGAAATTTGGTCGAAATGCATCTTGACTTTCACGTCACGGTAAAGTTTATGCTTAATAATAACTTCAACCGGAACACAACGACGCGTTCCACCTCTCTGGAAATCTGGATAGCTTCTTATCCGAAAACCTGAGTGTGTCAACGCTAGCCACGCCAGGGGCATCGCCTCCTCACGTGGAGAATGGTTTTCGTAGCAATCCATAGAGAAGAAGGATAGAGCCTTGTTCAAGATTAGCGATTTCTCAAGGTTGAGCCAGGTGTCCATGCGCACACTTCGCTACTATGATGAGATTGGGCTGCTGAAGCCTGTCCAGGTCGATCCACTTACGGGGTATCGCTATTACTCTATTGACCAGTTACCCCGCCTGAATCGTATTTTAGCCTTCAAAGACCTGGGGTTTGAGCTTTCGCAAATTGTCCAGCTTCTCGATGAAGAGGTTCCTCCAGCCCAGATACGTGGCATGCTTCGCCTCAAACAGGTTGAACTCCAACAGCGTGTGCAAGCGGAACAAGAGCGTTTGGAACGAGTCGAATCTCGCCTGCGACAGATTGAAACCGATGATGCCAGATTAACTCATGAGGTCACCATCAAGAAGGTTAAGCCTCAGATTGTGGCTTCCAGTCGCAAGATCGTTGCTAATATGGTCCAGAGGAATCAACTCGCGAATGAGATGCTCGATTTTCTACAGCGCCATGGCGTCAAACAAGTCGATCATCTCCTCTATATCGAACATGATGGTGGTTACCACGAAGACGACACCGGGGCAGTAGAGATCGCGGTACCCGTCAATAGTTCTTCAGTAGGCAATATCGTCGAGTTGAGTGGAGGGCAAATTACGATCCGCGAACTACCCGGAGTGAATACTCTGGCAACCCTCCTTCACCATGGGAACCCCTCCACGATGATGGAGACCTATCAGGCACTTGGGATGTGGCTTCAGATTAACGACTATACCATCACTGGTCATTGCCGTAAGATCTGCCTACAACGCGATGGTGATCTTGAATCGCACCTTACTGAAATTCAATTTCCCATTGAGAAGCGCGATGGCAATCATACACGCTCAAGTTTTTCTTTCCCTCAACAAACACGCCAGGGGAATACCTCACAGCCCCAGATAACCCATATAGAGTAAAGGAGGTGCAAGTAATACACATGCGAGGCAATGCTCGCCTGCTATTTACAATGGTTGTATAGTATTCAAAACGGCCTTTTTACCATCTTAAATCGTATTGACGACGAAAATGCGCATATGGAGACTCAACGCTAAAAACGAGCCTTCCATTGCGCCAGATTCGCAGCAAAGAGGAGCATAACACAATGAGTATTGGCACTCCCGCCACACAAACTCAGGTTTCCGGGCCCTCCAACATGGGAGTCTGGGACCGCATCCTGGGCGGATTACAGAGCATGGGACGTTCTCTCATGCTCCCCATCGCTGTGTTACCGGCGGCAGCATTGCTGCTCCGTTTCGGGCAGGATGACATGATCTCGCTCCCCTGGATGTCGGCTATTGGGAGCCACACATTTGGCCCCTGGCTGGCAGCGGCAGGCAATGCCGTCTTCAGCAATCTTCCCGCTATTTTCGCGATTGGTATCGCAATTGGTCTCACAGGAGGAGAGGGCGCGGCTGCGCTCGCTGGTATTGTTGGTTTCTTTGTCTTTACATCGGTCTTCAGTGTCGTCATTCCTCAGGTTGACGGCAAGCCTGATCCTCACGTCAGCATGGGTGTACTCTCCGGTATTATGGTTGGTCTGATCACGGCGGGGCTGTATAAGCGCTTCCATGATATACGCCTCCCCGATTATCTGGCATTCTTCGGCGGTAGGCGCTTTGTTCCCATCATCACCGCCTTCACAATGCTCATCCTGGGTATCGTCTTTGGATATATCTGGCCTCCCATCCAGAACGTCATTAACGCTATGGGTACGGCTATTATCTCATCAGGGGCCATCGGCACGGGCATCTATGGCTTCTTGAATCGCCTGCTCATTCCAGTTGGCCTGCATCAGGTCATCAATGTCTATGTCTGGCAGCAGCTTGGCACCTTCCATGATACAGTGCACAACACGACTGTTACAGGTGATCTCAATCGCTACTTCGCTGGAGATCCAACTGCCGGAAACTTTATGGCTGGCTTCTTCCCCGTCATGATGTTTGGCCTTCCGGGCGCATGCCTGGCAATGATCCGGCACGCGAAGTTCCCGAAAGTAGCGGCTGGTATCCTGCTCACAGCAGCCTTCACCTCGTTCCTGACGGGTATTACTGAGCCAATCGAGTTCGCCTTCCTCTTCGTCGCGCCTGTGCTCTTCGTTATTCATGCCCTCCTGACCGGCACAGCTCTGGCGATCTGCACACTCCTGGGAGTCAGGATTGGTTTTGGCTTCTCAGCGGGTCTTATCGACTATGTGCTGAACTACAGCAAGTCAAACACGACTCAGCCACTGCTGCTTCTGCTGATTGGCGTCATTTACGGAGTGATCTATTACTTCCTCTTTAGCTTCTTCATCAAACGCTTTGACCTGGCAACTCCTGGTCGTGGTGAGGCATCGACTGGGATGAGCGCGGACTGGATTCTTCCTGAAAGTCAGCGTGGTCCAAAGCCAACAAAAGGCGCTGTAAGCACAACAACTGAAACCACTGAGGCCGCGTCTGCTGGAGAAGAGGATCAAGACACAGTTCTGGCTCGTCATGTTGTTGAGGCCCTGGGTGGAAGTAGCAATATCCAGAGCGTCGAGGGCTGTATTACCCGCCTGCGCCTTTTCATCAATGAGCCGAGCACCATCGATGAGGATCGCCTCAAGGGTCTGGGTGCGTCAGGTGTTATCAAGCGTGGTAAAGTAGTACAGGTGGTAATGGGAACGCAATCAGATCGCATTGCCAGCCGTATGAACCGTATTATCAAAGAGAAGAGTAGCGTCGAAAACGCTTAGGTCTTATGCGAAACAGGGTCGTGACACGGCGTGCGCTTGAAAGGGTTACCATGTCGCTGTCGCGACCCACTCACTGACTATCGCATAAGTAGTAGAACGAAGGAAACTCATGGCTCGCATTCCTGTCCTGGCACCAATTGACGGTACCGCCGTCGCACTGGAAACTGTTCCCGATGAGGTCTTTGCGCAAAAGATGGCTGGCGACGGCGTCGCCATCGATCCCACCGGAACCATCGCTGTCGCTCCCGTCTCTGGCGAATTGATCAAGCTCTTTCCTGGTGGGCACGCTTTTGGCATTGCCACACCTGAAGGGGTTGAATTGATCGTTCACATCGGCCTTGATACGATTGAACTCAATGGCGAAGGCTTTACGAACATCGCCACGGAAGGGCAGCAGGTTCAAGCCGGAACGCCAATCGTGCGCTTTGACCGTGCCACGATTGAGCGCCTGGGTAGGCCTGTCATAAGTCCGGTCGTCTCATCTGGCACAGGGAGCGTGACTCAGCGCGCTAGCGGAGCTGTCAAGGCCGGACAGGATATCCTTTTTGTGCTAGAAGTCTAAAAGAGAGGAACGGGCTTGATCGGAATAATCCTTGTGTCACACGGATCTCTGGCAAAGGGATTGAAAGATGCTGCCGAAATGATTGTCGGCCCCCAGGAGCGCCTGGTAGCCCTTGGAATGGCCCCCCAGGCAGATCTTGCCGTATTGCGCGACGAAATTCAAATCGCTATCCAGCAAGTGGGAGATCTGGGCGGAGCTCTGATATTGGTAGATATCCTGGGGGGAAGTCCAGCTAACGCTGGCCTGCATCTGGCGAATGACAAGACTCAGGTCATCTGTGGTACGAATTTGCCGATGCTACTTGAGATACTCACCCTCCGAGCGAACTCGACTATTGAGGAACTCGCCAGTATTGCCGTACAGACAGCCAGAGAGGGTATTATTCACCTTAAACCACAAAAGTCTGAATAATGATCGTGCAATTCTCAAGCTCATCAGATATTACCCTATCTTCTCACACAGTGCATTCATAAAAAGGGAGAGACCATTGACAACATCAAAAGAGGTCACAATCGAACACGAAGTCGGCTTACATGCCCGCCCCGCCGCTATCTTTGCCAAACAAGCATCACAATTCACCTCAACCATCTCTATCGAGAATATCACGAAGGGAAGCGCTCCTGTTAACGCGAAAAGCGTACTCCGCCTCCTCTCAGCGGGAATTCAAGCGCATGATCGCTTACGCATCACAGCGGAAGGCGAAGATGCTCAGGACGCGGTGACAGTCCTCTATGAGCTCATTCACCGCAACTTTCAGGAGGCGCAGTAGAAGACATATGTCAACAAGAACCCTGCGTGGCATTGGGGCCTCTCCTGGCATCTCTATTGGCCCAGCTCATCACTATATGGGGCATAAACTTATCATTTCACGCCGTGAAAATGCCAATCCACAGGTGGAGAAGGAACGTCTTGAGGCTGCTCTCTTGCAAGGAAAGCAGGAGATACATGAGCTTGCGCTCCAGGCTCAGGGAAGCGTTGGCGCTCGCGAGGCCGAAATCTTCGAAGCCCATGAGATGTTTCTTTCCGATCCAGACCTCTTAGAGCATGTCCATGAGATGATTGAGCAACAGATAAACGCCGACTATAGTTGGCAGGAGGCAACTAAACAATACGCAGCCCAGATGCGAGCAATAGAAGATCCTTATCTCTCTGCTCGCGCCACCGATCTGGAAGATGTTGCTCAACGCATCCTGCGCATTCTACAGGGAGAACAAGAGCAGAAACCCCACATTACAGAGCCTGTCATTCTTATCGCTCCAGACCTGACTCCCTCTGAAACCGTCACATTTGACAGCCAGAAGATTCGGGCCTTCTGTATCGCAGAGGGTGGACCCACCTCACATGTCGCTATTTTAGCTAAGGCGCTGGGAATTCCCGCTGTAACCGGACTAGGACAGGCCATCGATCAACTACGCGAAGGCGCACAGGTGATCGTTGATGGCACGGCTGGCGAAATATTTCTTGATCCGGACACAGCCACACTCACAGACTATGAGCAGCGAGCACAGACGTTAGCACGCACAAATAAAGATGCTTTTGCCTCTGCTCAGCAGCCCGCGCGTACCGCAGATGATCACCTGATAGAAGTTGGTGCCAATGTGGGGGCACCTGAGCAGGTAGAAGAGGCGCTGCGCCAGGGCGCGGATAGCATTGGTCTGCTACGTACCGAATTTCTCTTTCTAGAGCGAGACAGTGCCCCCTCCGAGCAAGAACAATACACCATTTATCGCGATATCTTCCAGGCCATGCAGCAACGCCCAGTCGTCATACGTACATTTGATATTGGCGGCGATAAACCTGCGCCCTATCTGGAGATGGCAAAGGAGATGAATCCCTTTCTAGGCATTCGTGGCGCGCGCCTGGCTCTGAAGCACCCCCCCCTATTCCAATCCCAACTCTGCGCGCTCCTGCGAGCAGGCGAAGGACATCGCCTACGCATCATGTTTCCTATGGTGAGTACTAGGGAAGAGATTAAAGCACTTCAGGAACAGGTAAAGCAGGCTCAAGCGACATTAGAGGCACGCAAGGCAAGCTACGCGCGCGAGGTAGAGATAGGAATCATGATTGAGGTTCCTTCGGCGGCACTCATGTCAGATGTGCTTGCCCCCCTGGTTGACTTCTTTAGTATTGGAACCAATGATTTGACGCAATATGTCCTGGCATCTGATCGCACCAATGCTACGGTAGCCTATCTGGCTGATGCCCTGCATCCTGCGGTTCTCCGCCTAATACGTATGGTAAGTGATGCCGCTCATGCACATGGCAAGTGGGTAGGTCTTTGCGGCGAACTGGCTGGTAATCCACTCGCTACGCCCGTTTTACTTGGCCTGGGATTGGACGAGTTCAGTATGACTCCTGGCACCATTCCGCTCGTCAAGCAACGCCTGAGACACTATAGCACAACCCAGGCTCGCGATATTGCGCTCCATGCCCTGGATCTTCATGATGCAAATGAGGTTCATGCGTATCTTGCCTCCCTCTAGAATCCCAAAAGAATGCAAAGGGGCTCTGACGAGACACTGGCAATCCCTAGGAGGTGCTATAATGGGCCAGTTGTCAGAATAAAGCATTGACAGAGGCCAAATCGCACATCATGGAACTACGGCATCTACGCTACTTTATCGCGGTCGCGGAACAGCTCCACTTTAGTAAGGCGGCTGAGCAATTACACATCGCACAACCGCCTCTAAGCCAGCAGATACGGCAGCTCGAACAAGAGATAGGTGTTCCACTCTTCCATCGCACACGTCGTAGTGTGACCCTCACCACGGCAGGAGAGGCTTTCCTGGAAGAGGCACGCAAGACCATTGCGCAGGCGGAACGCGCCATCCAGGTCGCGCATCAGGCTCACCAGGGAGAGATAGGTCATCTGGAAATTGGCTTCGTCAGTTCAGCTACAGCAGAGGCCATCCCCGAGCTGATGCAGCGCTTCCACAGGCAAATTCCTCGCGTCGCTATCGGACTGCATGGCATGTTTACCGTGGAAGTGGTACAAGCACTACATACCAAAACAATTCAGGCTGGCTTACTTCACCCACCAATAGCGGATGAAGAACTGACACTCCAGACTATCTGCGATGAGCCGCTCCTGGTAGCACTTCCAGAACACCATCGACTCGCGAGGCAATCTCAGGTCATAATAACGCAGCTCAAGGATGAAGGATTTCTCACCTATCCGCGAGCTTGGAATCCGGGGACCTACGATCAGGCTATCGCGTATTGTCAGCAGGCAGGCTTTACGATGCGGGTCGCGCAAGAGACCAATAGTATGCAAACGACTTTAGGGCTGGTGGCGGCTGAACTTGGAGTTGCCCTGGTGCCTTCTTCATGTCGCTTGTTACGCACCACTGGCGTCGTCTATCGCCCACTAGAAGGCAAACCGCCAACGATGACTCTGGCCCTAGCCTGGCATCCCCTCCACATTACCCCTCCACTCCGCCAATTCATTGCTATAACACTCGACTATGCACAGGAAAAACAGGCATTATCTCAGGTATGAGGTCATTTCGTCGCGGAGGGCAGGACGCTAGAAATAGTGGTCGTGAGGTCCTTGAAAGTGAAGGGCTTTTCGATGAGGCTGGCGTGTGGAGCAATATCAAGAGCCTGCTCAATTTCGTTCTGAGCAGCAGCAGTGCAAAAGATCAAGGGCAATTGGCGCGTCTGTGGAGAGGCCTGCAGGTAACGCAGAACTTCCAACCCGTCAATATCGGGAAGATGCAGGTCGAGGATCAACACATCAACTGGCAACACAGTGCCTGGGCATGTGGTTTGAGATAAAGAAGCTTGCCCTTCGGTAAAAGGCAAACCAGGAAGAAGCGCCTGCAAGCATTCGCTTGCATGGTCATAGACTGTCACTTGATGCCCCGCGTATTGCAGCATCGTTGCGCACAAACGGGCAATTCGTACATTATCTTCAAGCAGTCCAACTTGTGCCATAAATCCGCAACTTTCTCTGGTTGCTTCGACGTTCTGTGATGATTGTATGTTGAAATACGTTCTCTGTCAAGAAAGCACGTTTACGCTCACAGGCATTCTTATTTAGCTGATGTGTGGGTTACTGTATTGTGCTTATACCATCCGGTGAAAAGTGTGAGGGATCGCTGCACCAGTTAGTAACTATCTTTTATGCATGGGGTTTCCCTCTCGACGCCTGCCTCAATATGCAGTACAATCGTAGGCGAAATAATCTACATTCATCAAGCGAGAACAATTTCTAATGAGCGAGAACGAAGCCGCTAGCAAATATCCTCTCAGCGTCGTACGATTCGGTATGGGCAAGGAAATACAGCTCTACCAGGATGAGCTTGTTGTGACCGCTCCAGAGGAAGACAAAGAAGTACGCCTACCTCTGGAAGAGCTGAAAGGTCTGACGCTGGTTCCTGGCGATCCTACTCCTTCCAAGCTTGTGCTTATGGCCGACCTGACTGATGGAGAGACAATTATTCTGGCCGAAGGGATGAGCAACGCCAAGGATTTCCGTGCCATGTTGCCCCAGCTACAAGAACTGCACCCAGAGCTGGAACTAGACCCACCCGACATGGCGGAGCAGTTGCGTCAGGCGCTTAATTCACGCCGCGCCTGGTCTCTCACCTGTTATAGCTCGATTATTCTACTCTGTATCTTTCTCTATCTGCTATATCTGGCAGTCGCCTTCCTTGGCGCTCATCATCCATAGTTAAGAATACTAAATGATCCTGTAAGATGTTGCGCGCAACATCTTACAGGATCATTTAACGAGTCCGAAATCCTTTTCTATCTCTCCTTGTCAGGAGCCCCTCTCCTCTTCTGCTTGCGCTGCAAGAACCAATAGAGCAGACCAAAGAGTACCACCGCGCTCAAAATTGGAAGCAGGCGATCAACGCCAAAACCGCCATTTGTACCTGGATACTGATAGACTGCATCGCGGCTGGCGACAAAGAGAGTAGCGTACTCTTTCCCACCCAGAGCCATAGTATATGCAGGCAGGCCTTTCGGCCAACCAGATGCGATACTACGCCAGGTTTGGCCTTCATCATCACTACGCAAGGGACCGATATTGGTGCCAATGTAGATAGGAACGGAGGTTTGCTGCTGACGGAAATCAACAAGGATGCTAGAAATTTGCAGACCAGGAATAGGTGATCGTCCTTGCTCCCAGTGAGCACCATTGTCGACCGATTGGAAGGTCCCCTTGTTCGTCCCCAGGTAAATCAAGCCAGGTTTTCCACCACCCACAGGAGCAGGCATGACGACATTTGTCTGGAGATCGCCTGGCAAACTGGATGTCAGGTTTATCCAACTCTCCCCCTGATTATCAGAACGATACACACCCGCCGAAGTAGCGGCCCAGAGTTGACGCGAGGTCAGATCATAGGCAAGCTGTTTGATCTGTATGCTAGGAGGCAGGTCAGAGCCAACGCGCTTCCATGTCTTCCCATTATCACCGCTTACATACACCCCTTGCGTGGCCGTCCCTACAAAGATATGTTGAGAACGCACATCATCAAAAGCCAGCGCGGTATAGCTGGTCTGAGGAAGCGATGTCGCCTGACCAGTCAAATTTTGCCAATTTCGTCCATAGTCCGAACTGCTAAATAGTCCCTGTGCCGTCGCGGCATATAAATTCTTGCCAGCGACATCGAAGGCAAGAGATTGAATAGCGCTGCCAGACGCAAGTTTTGCTCCCCTGGCTTGCCAGTGGCTACCGCCATCGGAACTGTTCCATATCTGTCCCTGTTGATCCCCCGCATAGAGCTGGTTGGGATCATCAGGTTGCGCTGCCAGGGCACGCACTTCGCTTTTCTGTAGACTGCTTGCTTGCCAATCACCACCCAAAGCTCCTGTACTTGAGCCACAGGATACCAAAAACAAAGCCAGGGCAACAAGGCAAAGCGAAGCTATGGCCCCAGACCGCAATCTAGACCTCAGACGTGAAATACATACGAGCACGTTATCTCTTCTTCCTCAAACGTGTATTGCTATAAGAAATCCAATCTCAGGAAAGGAGATTCAACTCCTCACCAAGGCCTTGCGCACATGCCAGATGATAGACATGAGCAGCAGTCACAACATCTTCCAGAGCGATACCCAGCCCCTTATACAAGGTGATATCTTCGGGTGTCTCGCGCCAGGGTCCATCATAGCGTTCACTACTAATCACTTCCGCCAATTCATAGACGCTATTCCAATCAAATAGCCCCTCGTTAGCGGGAATGATTAGATCTCCTGCCTCCTCCATGGCCTGTTCAAGTGAGTCCGTCACGACTAGAGAACTGCGCTGAAGGGTTGTAAAATCGATCTCGCGCTTACGCGACCAGTTTGAGCCAATAGCGTTGATATGGCAACCTGGTTGAAGCCATTCCCCCTGGAACACTGGCTCCCCCGCAGTTGTCGCGGTGATGATGATATCAGAATCGATAACCGCCTCACGAGCCGTAGGAACAGGAATAACCTCTACGCCTAACACCTGCGCCATCTCGCGACAAAACCGCTCACACATCTGCACATCGCGGCTATATACACGTATCGATGCAATATCCAGAACAGCACACACACCCATAAGCTGAGTGACTGCTTGCTTGCCAGAGCCAAACAATCCGACTACGCGCGCATCTGGACGTGCCAGATATTTTGTCGCGAGCGCGCTGACCGCGCCAGTACGCATCGCGCCAAGCCATTCAGCCTCGACAATTGCCTGTAAGCGTCCATCACGCGCACTATAGAGCATGACAACAAAGCGCACACCATCACGAAAGGCAGTATACGTCTTGTATCCCAGCACACCGAAAGTCGGTGCCGCGGCAGCTAGAATATTCAATACTCCATTTGCCAATACAAGCCGATTGCGTGGCTGATTAATGACCATTCCCTGTGCCTGAGCGTTGAAAGCCTTCTCCAACACCGCCACCGTATCTTGCATGCTCAAGAGCATACGCACATGCTTCTCACGCAGGACCAAAGCCATAGACAAAATCTCTACTTCAATGATGGGCGCGTCCAATCAAACAGGCCAATGAACCATCATTGAGCCTTAATGACCGCGCCGAATTACACGCTGCATATACACAACCGTCTCCTGGATCTCATATCCCTTTGGAAGCTTGGTGCTCTTCTCCTGCTGAGGCATAAGTACATCTTTGATATCCTTCACAGAGGGTAAGGCGCTGGCGACCATTTTAGACGACGGCATTAGACGAGCCAGCAAATTACGGCGCAAGAGCTCAATACCAACCCCAAGCGCGAGAGCACCAACGCCAGCCGCAACACTCTTCGAAACCCGTGGATTATATAAAACCGCTGGTAAGTTTGAATGATGTGTTGTGACCAGGCTTTGAGACCTCTCTACCAACTCAGTGCCACACCTGGTACAAATAATTTCCTCAGCCGCGTTCTCAACATGACATGTAGGACAATACATTTAAATTCCTCCTCATGAGGTAAAAATGAAGCCGTTTCTATCGCTTATGTAATAGAGAAGCTTTTTATTCTATTATACAATCTCCACGCCTGCGAACCTGCGAACGTAGCATCTGTAGTACCTCCATCGCTCCTGAATTCCATACGTATGAAGGAAGCTTTTCGACGCACTCCTGACACTTACGGCTTAAGCGTCTTGAAGGGCTATGGAATACGGGCGAGTTATCAATAGCAAACCGGCTCATATCCTATAATTCCTCAAAACGCTTAAGATGGTGCTGAGTTCAGGATAGATTGTGGGGACACAGAATCTATCCCTTGTAAAGAGGAAGCATGGAGAGGTCGCGGCTACGATAACGTAGCAACGGACTATTGAGCGCCTGATCCACCGTATGGCAAGCCGTAATAAGCGAGAGATGGGTGAAGGCCTGCGGATAGTTACCCAGCGCCTCTCCTGTGGGGCCAATCTCCTCTGCATAGAGACCAAGGTGATTGGCATAGGTAAACACATTCTCCAAAATCAGGCGCGCTTCCTCCAACTGGCCCGCATTCGCCAGCGCTTCGGCAAGCCAGAAACTACAGGGGCTGAAGACCCCCTCTTGACTGCGCAAACCATCATCTGCGGCAACGGATGGAAGGTAACGATAGACCAATGAATCACGACTTAAATCGGACTGAACACGCGCTATCGTACTCAACATACGCGGATCGGTAGCTCCCAAAAACTTTGTAATGGTAATCAATAGCGCGCTGGCATCAATCGCATTGCTGCCATAATATTGCACAAAACTTTGCTTCTCTTCATTCCAACCTCGCTGCATCATCTCTTCATAAATGATGCCACTGGTACGCAACCATTCATCCAACGGCGCATACCAGCCGCGATGGCGAGTCAGACGTATAGCACGATCAAAGGCAACCCAGCACATCAAGCGCGAATGGACAAAATTCTTCGCGCCCCCGCGAACCTCCCAGATGCCCTCATCAGGTTCATGCCAATGCAGACTCAACCAGGAAAGCAAACGACGCAAATTCTGCCAGAGATCATAGGAGACATCTTCGTAGCGATTGTAAATGTAAATGGCGTCCATCAATTCACCATAAATGTCGAGTTGCTTCTGATTATATGCACCATTCCCCACGCGCACAGGACGACTACTCAGATACCCCTCCAGGTGATCTAAAGTATGTTCAGAGAGATCATGAGCTCCATCAATACCATAAATTGGTTGAAGTGCTCCATTCTCTTCAATCTCATGACAGCGAGCGTTCAACCAACCCATGAACGCCTCAGCCTCCTGTGAAAATCCCAGCAGAAGCAAGCTATATAGAGTAAAGGCCGCGTCACGCAGCCAGGTAAAGCGATAATCCCAGTTGCGTGCGCCGCCAATGGTCTCTGGCAGGCTGGTAGTTGGAGCGGCAACAATCGCGCCAGTTGGTGCATACGTCAACAACTTGAGCACAAGCGCCGAACGCCGCACCATCTCACGCCAGCGACCAAGGTACTGACATTGAGACAGCCAGTTATGCCAATAGGAGCGCGTCTTCAAAAAGGCTTCTTCGTAATAGTGGGGATAGTAATGAATGACCAACTCGCCCTCAGTCACACACTCTAGTGAAAAGTATGCCGATTCGCCCTCCTGTAACGTAAACGTGGCTTGCACGCCTCCCATACCATCCGCCTCAATAGGGACACTGGAATCAAGTGCCAGGCTTAACTCGCTACTCTGAAAGAGAGCCCCGGACTCAGAAAGCTGCAATTCATGGCCCTCACGTGCGTAATTAAAAGCAGGCCGACAATTTAGGTGAAACGACAGCGATCCACGCACGACCTTAACGATACGGATAATCTGATGTTGATAACCCAGCCGTTGAGCGGGATAGACAGGCATAAAATCAGTAATCTGTCCAACACCATCATTAGTGAGAAAGCGTGTAATCAGGATATTCGTCTCGGGCCAGTACAATTGACGCAATCCGGCAGTAATCGTCTCGGGCGGAGCAATACAAAAGAAGCCCCCCTTTTCAGCGTCGAGCAAGCGACCGAAGACGCTAGGAGCGTCGAAACGCGGCAGGCAACACCAATCAATCGAGCCATTTTTCCCTATCAGCGCGACGGTATGCAGATCACCAATCATTCCATAGTCTTCAATAGGCAGATATTTCTTGGACACCTGGCATATCTCCTAATAGTTGTAGGGCATCACTCTTCACTGACCTTCTTTTACTATAGTACTCAGACATGAGAATAGATCTATTGGAGGTGTACCTGACCTATGATACGATACTAACGCGGAACTCAATCGTTTAATTACAACAGGACGAGAATCTATAATTTGCAAATATTCACATTAGCAAGCGAAGAAGGACCCTATTTTCATGAAATGGTATCCCTATGGCCATGATTTTGGCAATGCAGAGATTGGTGGAGTCACAGTTATCAATGGCAAAATCAACTCACTAAGCCTACCTACCGCATTCTCTAAGGTCGATACGACAGCCATGCGTAACCTTGGCATCAAGCTTGACCAGCCAAATGTTCACATCATTCAATTCTATGAAGAAGAGAACGCTTACGCACTGGGTGATCTCGCGCTTCAACAGTCTATCGACGTCTATCATGGACGCGGCGACATTCAACGTTATTCAGGCAAATATAGCCTACGCAGCCTGCTCACAATCGCGGCAACCCTCATTCCCGATACAGAGTTTGGCATCTACGTCGTCACCGGACTACCCGCGGAAACTTATATCAAAAACTCAGCGTTGCGGAGTTCCATTAAAGCCGCGCTGGACGGCACCTACATCTTTACCCTCAATGGAAGCCAGACTATGCGCCGCGTTACCGTCGAGGTGGCCACTGTGGTCATGGAAGGAGCAGGAGCCCTTATTGCCTACGGTGACAAATCGAATAGCCAGACCACTGAAAGCGCTGTCATTGACATTGGTGGACGTACCACAGACCTGTATGTTGCTCGCGGACAGGTACCTGTGACCGAATACTGTAAAGGTAAGCCACTGGGCGTTGAACGTGCCACACAGATGGTCATGGACGCCTTTGAGAACAAATATGACCGCCCACTCTCCCTCTTTGAAGCGCGCGAGATCATGCATGCCTTCGCGTCACAAGGCGAGAGCAACTATCCAGAGGTCTCCTCCTATGGGACCGCAATCAGCAAGTTTGAGCTAGAACGGCTGGTCAAAGAATCCGTATCTCAGGTCGGAAGCGAGATTGCCTCATTCGTCGCGGCTGCATGGCGACAGAGTGACCGCGACGCGGTTGCGGCCAGTTTCAAGCCCGTGCTGAATATCGGCGGTGGGGTATTCTACTTCTATAACTTCCTGAAACAGCGTATCCCCCATCTTTCGCGCCCAGAAGATCCCGTTCATGCGAATCCCCTTGGCTATTGCAACCTGGCTGGTCGCTTGCTCATGCGTAAAACGCAGGCGAGCCCCAGCAGTAGTGCCGTCTAAGAAGCTGAAGAGAGCATAAAAAGCGAATAAGAGATTTCTACAAAAAGCATTGCCACCTAAACAGCGCTGGTACATGCAGGTTTTGTAGAAGGAGTAGGGAGAGAGACGATTTAGCTATGTCACAAAACTCGTCAGACAAGTTCATTCATTTTACAGTTAATCTTCTTAAAGACTCGGACGCCCTGGAGGCGCTAAGGAGCGATGCCTTAAAACATCACATGATTGACCAGCCTGGTCAACTCATTGCCTTGCGTCTGACAGAATACTATGAGATGATGAACAAGGGCATTGTTCAGCCTGTAGTACGTGTCCCAGCTATCGCGATTCCTACTGAAGCCGAGAATAACCAGGTGGGACAGGAACCAGTTCTCCCAACCGCATCGGTGGCACCACGTCCCGCCCCTGCCCCCACCCATTTTTCGCCTATGCCAAAGCCCATTAGTCCCGCAACTGGAGCACCACCCCAGTATCAGCCTCAGATGCCCGGCAATGGCTCATTTGGAGCGCAGCAGGTGACGGGTAGAATGCGCGCATTGCAGCAAAAGGGAGAAAATATCATTGCGGCCTCGCCTAATGCCGATCAAAACGCCGACGAGGCCGCAGATTACTGGAGCACGCTCTAGCTATCCCTAATATCAGGGATAGCAAATCAGTAATTGCACAAAAAGAGGAGGGGAGCTATTCCAGATCACATGGAGGATCTGGAATAGCTCCCCTCCTCTTTTCCTATGCCCAAGACCGCTCTCCACCAATACGAGCATACAGAGAAGAGCAGTTAGCACAACACGGGCCTGCAATTACCTCGCAGCTAGAATCTCGGCGATGGCCTGAATAACAATAGCATTTTCCTCTATAGTATTGTAGAAATAAGGAGAAATGCGAACCAGGCCCGGACGCGAATCCACAACAATATTACGCGCAACCAATTCCTTCACCACCTGTTGCGGATCCTCTATCTCCAACATTACAATCGAGTTGCGATACTCTGGTTCTTGAGGTGCACGCACCTGCCATCCCTGTTCGCGAGCCTGTGCAATCAAGTCATTGGTGAGATAGCGTGTACGTTCACAAATGCTTTCAACACTCGCCTCTTGCACAATATCCAGACCACCATTGGCTGCATAGACCGCAGCCATAGCAGGTGTCCCCATCTCGATACGCGTCGCGTCCTCTCGAAAAGCGAACTCGCGCGCCTTAAATTGAAACTGCTCGCGATGCCCAAACCAGCCCGCGACCGTTGGCTCAAGCGTTGGGATAAGCCCCTCACGAATATAGACAAACGCAAGGCCTGGGCCACCCATCAACCACTTCAAAGTACCCGTCACTAAAATATCGATATCTTGCGCCACCACATTCAAGGGAATCTGCCCGGTCCCCTGGTAATCATCAACAAGAATATAGGCTCCATGCTTGTGCGCAATATCAGCAACCGCGCGGATATCCTGAATATATCCGCTCGTAAAGGCGACGCGAGAGGTAGCGACCAGTGCAGTACGCTCATCCACCACACTTTCGAAGAGTGCTGGTGGAATGTAGATATGATCAGGACTCTCCACGAACTGGCACTGGACCCCCTGGCGCTCTTTGACAAGCCATTGATAGGTCAGGGTGGGAAAATCCATATCAGCCATGACAACCTTATCACGTGTACCGTAGTTGAGGGCCGAGGATATAGTGCTCAGGGCCGTCGAGACGTTAGGTGCTATCGCGATTTCACGCACATGAGCACCGATAAGGTTCGCAAACTTCTGCCGGGCCTTCGCGATCTCCCCCAACCAGATATCATACCAGGCATGCGCTCCCCACTCATTCCACATCTCCATGAATTGCTCAACGTTCCGCATCGATCGGCGCGAGAGCGCACCAAGTGAGCAGCTATTCAGATAGGTTTTACGCTGCAAAATAGGAAATTCATCTCGGTAGACAAGTAATTCGGGGTGTTCCAACGCTGGCGGTGCAGGATACTGCATCCGTGGCTCGTCTATCGTCATATGGGCTTTACTCCTTCAACAAATAGGGCCGGTCGCATCGGCTGCATATGGCGCAAGGCGGGTCTCTACATCCTGGAATCTATTGTAGCAGAGGAGCGTCGAAATTTACATACCTGATAAGAAAGTGGAGATCATTTAGGAGAAGATTTGCGGGAAAAAACCTCAAAAGCTCTCCTAGCGTGCGTATTTCTGGAGAACTTTTGAGGTGATTAGTGCGCAAAAGCTTACTGCTGAGGGAACTTCTCGGCAAGTTCGCGTGCGCTCGGCTCAGTGAGAATAGAGCCATCGGCGAGGACGATGGTTGGCACAACCCATCTACCGCCATTGACCTTCAGCATCGCTTCTTCGGCCTGCTTGTCTTGCTCTACATTGATATCTTCATAAGCAATGCCATGCGAGTCAAACCAGCGTTTCGCCATCCGACAGTCACCACACCAGGTAGTGCTATACACTTTAATTTTAGTGTCGTTTACCGTTGTATCAGGCACAGAGAACTCCTTTAAAGATAGTTTAAGTGACGAGCGTTTTATATCTCACTTATAGTAACAGTTGGTCAAATCCAATCTATTCCCATAATAATGGTACGGATCAAGGCTTATTAGCTATCAAGAATCATCACTATTTCCCAGGTTCTCCCCATCCCCCACCTCCAGGAGAGGCAATTGTCAGGCGGTCTCCAGGCGCAACCCGTATATGGGCTTTTCCCGGTAAACGCGTCTCCTGCCCATCGTGGTACAATGTATTCTCACCGCACTTCCCAGGTTCTCCACCTCGCAGGCCATAGGGGGCAAAATGTCGCCTCTCAGAGAGCAAGGTCACTTCCGTGGGAACCTCAAATTGAAGCTCACGAATCAAGCCATCACCTCCCCGCGAGGCTCCCGCGCCACCTGAATGATCACGTAGTTGATAGCGAGTGATACGCATAGGATAGGCGTATTCCAACGCCTCAACCGGCGTATTGAGCGTATTGCTCATATGCACATGCACACCCGAGAGGCCATCAAGGTCGGGCCGCGCACCCATCCCACCTCCCATTGTCTCATAATAGGCAAAGAAGCGCTGTGTACGAGGATCGAACCCGCCTGCCGTCAAGTTATTCATGGTTCCCTGGCTTGCTGCAAGAATAACATCAGGTAAGGCTTGCGCGAGCGCGCCAAAGACAACATCCGTAATCCGCTGGGACATCTCAACGTTCCCCTGGGCGACGCCAGCGGGCGGGCGAGCATTGACAACGGTTCCTTCAGGAGCGATAACCTGTACTGGAGCAAATGTTCCCTGATTGGTGGGAGCTTCCTCTGGCATCAAACAACGCACGGCATAATAGGCAGCAGACCTGGCGACAGCCGCGACAGTATTAATATTTCCCCGTACCTGCGCGCTACTACCACTAAAATCAACGAGCATATCACTTCCTTGCACCGTGAGCGTTACCTTCACCAGGACAGGCTCCATAGTCAGCCCATCATCGTCCATGTAATCACTAAACTGATAGCTGCCATCGGGTATATCCTCAATGATTGCGCGTGTGATCCGCTCAGCATAAGCAATGAGAGCCTCAACATGCTTATCTAAAGCCTGTACCCCCCAACGCCCCGCAAGTTCCTGAAAGCGACGACTCGCGGTGCGATTGGCGGCGATCTGGGCCGCCAGGTCTCCACGGCGCTCGTCAGGAGTGCGCACATTGCGCAGGATGAGAGTGAGTAGCGCCTGATTGGGCTGACCAGCCTCCCAGATTTTCAGGGGAGGGATAATAATGCCCTCCTGATAGATCTCACTAGCCAGAGGCATCGAACCAGGCGACATGCCGCCAACATCAGAGTGATGGGCGCGATTGGCCGCAAAGCCTAGAAGGTGTTGCTCTCCATCAAGCTCCGTATAAATAGGTGTAATCAAGGTAATATCAGGCAGATGCGAACCACCAAGAAAGGGGTCGTTCAAGGCAATGATATCGCCGGGCGCGAAAGATGAAAAGGTACGCAGCGCCGCCGCTACTGAATCTGGCATGGCACCCAAATGCACAGGCATATGCGCAGCCTGGGCTACCATACGACCTTGTGCATCAAAGAGAGCGCATGAGTAATCACGACGCTCCTTAATATTAGGAGAATAGCTGCTGAGCATGAGTACAGTGCCCATTTCTTCCGCTGCAGCCGTCAATGCGCTGCGAAAAACCTCCAGACTCACAGGGGTTACAGGGGTTGTCATCATTGGTTTAATCCTCCACTGAACGCTCTAGCAGCAGGTTACCAACAACGTCGACTTGTGCTTGCCACAACGGCGGGATTACAGTCGTCGTATCATACTGGATAATGAGTGCAGGCCCTTGAAAGCGCATACCTGCATGCAATCTTTCACGCTCGTAGAGTGCAGCGGTTTGAGGTAATACCTGATTATCCCTGCCAAAGATAGCAATGCGCGTCTCTTTCGGCTCAGGAGTGAGATTGGAGGCAGGATTATATCGTTCCAGAGAGAGTTGATCGGTACGTCCGCGCGCCTTCAAACGCACGTTCACGACCTGTACGTGCTCATGCGGATCACTATAGCCAAAGCGTTGCTCATGGGCTAGGTTAAAGCGCTCCACGACATCCCGCATATCGCCAGCAAAAGAAATAGCTAGCTCATAGGATTGTCCCACATAGCGCAGATCAAGAGATCTCTCTAGGGAAATCTGCTCCTCGGTCAGTCCCTCGCGCAATAAATCATCTCTCCCCTGCGCCTCTAGCTCGTTTAAAACGGAGTTCACCGTCTCCAGAGCGTTCTCAGTGGGCACCATGACTGTACGCACATAATCCTTGAGAGTATCAGCGGCCACCATTCCAAGCGCGGAGAGGACACCTGGAACCGTTGGAATCAGCACGCGAGGTATACCTAGAGCCTCAGCAAGTTCACAGGCATGCAAAGGGCCAGCACCACCAAAAGCGACAAGAGTATAATCACGAGGGTCACTGCCGCGCTCGACGGAGATCACACGCATTGCGGCTTCCATATTCGCATTTACAACGGCTATGATGCCTAAAGCAGCCTCCTCAATAGTAGTATGCATATGCTCGGCAATCTTCGCAACCGCCGCATGCGCGCGATCTCTGTCCAGGGTCATAGTGCCGCCGAGGAAAGCATCCGGCAACAACCTACCAAGCACGACATTCGCATCGGTCACAGTTGCTTCTTCGCCACCACTCCCATAAGCGGCAGGGCCGGGATACGCCCCCGATGAGCGGGGTCCGACACGCAAAGCACCTCCCACATCAAACCAGGCAATGCTCCCACCACCAGCCCCCACAGTATGAATATCAATCATAGGGAGCCTTGTAGGATAGCCTCCAAGAGTGCCGCTCGTTGTTTCGACGATAGAACCATTAATGAGCGCGACATCGGTTGATGTGCCACCAATATCTAGTGTGATAGTCTGCTCAAAACCAGAGGCACGCGCGACAAACGCCGCGCCTACCACGCCAGCAGCAGGGCCTGACAGCAGGGTACGCGCGGCTTCCTGCCGCGCAGTTTCGCTAGAAATAGAACCGCCATTGGATTGCATAATACGCAATGAAGTCCGCGACGGGAGAGCATGCTCAAGGTGTCCAAGATAACGATCCATCAGAGGCCCAACATAGGCATTTAAAACCGTCGTGCTGGTTCGTTCAAACTCACGGAACTCAGGCAACACATCACAAGAAGCAGAAACAGAGAAACCAGCATCTCGCGCGGCGTGCGCGACCTTACGTTCATGCGTTGGGTTTACGAAACTGAAGAGGAAAGAGATAGCGACCGACTCGACACCTGCTATATGTAAATTCTCAAGAGCCTGTGCCAGCGAAGCCTCATCCAAAGCGATAATCGCCTCACCCCGTTCATTCAGGCGCTCAATCACCTCCATACGCCACTTCCGAGGAACCAGAGGTGGAAGCTTTTGTACACGTAAATCGTAAATTCTGGGGCGGGTTTGGCGTCCTATCTCCAGCACATCGCGAAAGCCAGCGGTTGTAATCAGACCTGTTCGCGCGCCCTTATGCTCCAATACCGCATTGGTCGCAACAGTTGATCCATGTACCAGAACACGTACATCATCTAGAGCCTGCACAGCATCCAGGCCCTGAATTACTGCTCTTGATGGGTCATCGGGGGTAGACAATATTTTATGGACTTTGAAGCGGCCATTTTGCAGTAAGACAATATCGGTAAATGTGCCGCCGGTATCGACGCCCACAAGCAAGCTTGCCATGATTTACATACCCTTTCCCAATAGTTAGTTTCAGGTCCCACGCGAAAACCGAAGCCGCTGCTCGCGGCTAACGTGAATTCCTTAGACGAACATCTGACGCATCAGCGCTAGCCGCCTGAACGGCGGCGTTGATGTTCGTATCAAGAAAAACGCGCATAGGTTTTCGGATATGGAGTAAGGTATCTGCGTATATAGTACAATATGCTACGCTCATGGGGCATGCTTGAATACTTAATTATTTACACACACGAAAAAGAGTTCGCGATGTCGCGCTGCGACCTCGGAACCCTCTTGTCTCCTCGAACCAACTCAATCATGTTTCCCTCAATTTTGCTGAGCCACGCTCCTGCCTGCTCCCACACATGCGCTTCTCCCTTCACAGCAGCCCATGAGAACCACTCCCACACAGGATCATACACACACATACACGTTGGTGGCAACAAGCCGTACGATCATTAGTACTGCTCCGCTTCGCCTGTTACCAGTCGTCCACGCGCAGCCTATCTACCAGGTCTTCTTCCTGGGATCTTGACCTACTCCGAAGAATAGGTGGGACAAGTCGTCTTGGGGTCGGCTTCGCGCTTAGATGCTTTCAGCGCTTCTCCTTTCTTGACGTAGCTACCCAGCTCTGGGGGAGGCCCCCCAACTGGCACACCAGCGGTCAAGCCATCTCGGTCCTCTCGTACTGAAGATGACTCCCCTCACTTCTCCTACGCCCACGACGGATAGAGACCGAACTGTCTCGCGACGTTCTGAACCCAGCTCGCGTGCCGCTTTCATGGGCGAACAGCCCAACCCTTGGGACCTACTCCAGCCCCAGGATGCGACGAGCCGACATCGAGGTGCCAAACCTTGCCGTCGATGTGAACTCTTGGGCAAGATAAGCCTGTTATCCCCGGGGTAGCTTTTATCCGTTGAGCCACACTCCTTCCACTCGGGAATGTGGGATCACTAAGCCCGACTTTCGTCCCTGCTCGGCGCGTCTGCCTCGCAGTCAAGCTCCCTTGTGCCTTTACACTCTTGAGAGGGTGATGTCCATCCACCCTGAGGGAACCTTTGGGCGCCTCCGTTACTCTTTGGGAGGCGACCGCCCCAGTCAAACTACCCATCTGGCCCTGTTCACGCTCCGGATCACGGATGCGTGTGAGACACAAACCATGGTGAGAGTGGTATTTCACTGCTGCCTCCTCCGCCCCCACAAGGGCGAAATCCTCGGCTCCCACCTATCCTACGCACACCATACTTCGTTTCCAGGCCAAACTGTAGTAAAGCTCCACGGGGTCTTTTTGTCCTGTCGTGGGTAACCCGTATCTTCACGGGTACTTCAATTTCGCCGAGTCCTCTGTCGAGACAGTGCCCAAGTCGTTTCTCCTTTCGTGCGGGTCGGAACTTACCCGACAAGGAATTTCGCTACCTTAGGACCGTTATAGTTACGGCCGCCGTTCACCGGGGCTTAGATTCGTGGCTACGCTCACCACTCCTCGTAACCTTCCGGCACTGGGCAGGAGTCAGCCCCTATACTTCCGCTCTCGCGTTCGCAGAGACCTGTGTTTTTGGTAAACAGTCGCTTGGGCCTCGTTTTTGCAGCCTTCTCACCACCTCTTGTCTTACCAAGAGACAGCTACTCAGGCCCCCCTTCTTCCGAAGGTACGGGGTCAATTTGCCGAGTTCCTTAACAGAGGGTCGCTCGATCACCTGGGGAGAGTTCCCCCTGCCTACCTGTGTCGGTTTGCGGTACGGGCGCACAGTCTTCTGGCGAGAGGCTTTTCTTGGCGGCCTGGGCTCCGATGACTTCCGCACCCTCGCGGGCGCTCGGCCCAGCAGTCACGCTTTTCGCAACCGGGATTTGCCTCGGTCACGCGCTTCTGGCTGGGCACCGGTCCTGTCCATTCGACCGGCTCACCTTCCCTACCGCGTCCCCCCATTGCTCCATCACGAAGCTGTGCGGTGCAGGAATCTCTGACCTGCTTTCCATCGCCTACGGCTTAACGCCCTCGGCTTAGGTCCCGACTCACCCTGGGACGATTGACGTTGCCCAGGAACCCTCAGGCATTCGGTGTATCTGGTTCTCGCAGATATTGCGCTACTCATTCCGGCATTCTCACTTCCTGCCGCTCCACCAGTCCTTGCGATCTGGCTTCTCTGCCACAGGAACGCTCCCCTACCATCTCTAGCTCAGCTAGAGATCCATGGCTTCGGGACGATGCTTGAGCCTCGGTACGTTGTCGGTGCCATTGCACTCGACCAGTGAGCTATTACGCACTCTTTAAATGATGGCTGCTTCTAAGCCAACATCCTGGCTGTTTGGGCGCATTGACCCCCTTTGACACTGAGCATCGATTTTGAGCCCTTAGCCGATGGTCTGGGCTGTTTCCCTTTTGACGACGAAGCTTAGCCCCCGCCGTCTCACTCACCCGCATCCTGTCCTGGCATTCGGAGTTTGGTTAGGGTTGGTAACCCGCACAGGGCCCCTAGCCTACTCAGTGCTCTACCTCCAGGATAGTTCTCTCGGGTGGCTGTACCTCAATACATTTCGGGGAGAACCAGCTATCTCCGTGTTCGATTAGCATTTCACCCCTATCCACAAGTCATCCCCCAGTTTTGCAACACTGGTGGGTTCGAGCCTCGACGGACTGTTACATCCGCTTCACTCTGCTCATGGATAGCTCACACGGTTTCGGGTCGCATCGCCGCTACGCGCACGCCTTATTCAGACTCGGTTGCCCTCTGGCTCCCCAGCTTTAACGCTGGTTAACCCGCAACGTGCGATGCACTCGCCGGATCATTCTACAAAAGGCACGCCATCAGCCCTTACTTCCTCATGGAAGAGTGGCCTCTGACTGCTGGTGAGTACGTGGTTTCAGGGTCTCTTTCATCCCCCTCTCGGGGTCCTTTTCACCTTTCCCTCACGGTACTTGTTCGCTATCGGTCGCTGAAGCTCTTTAGCCTTGGAGGGTGGTCCCCCCAGCTTCCCACAAGATTGCACGTGTCTCGTGGTACTCAGGATCCTTCCCACCGTACTGCCCCCGACCTCTACGGGACTCTCACCCCCTCTGGTGGCACGTTCCAATGCCTTCAAGTAAGGTCAGTATGGTGTTGATGGAAGTCCTACAACCCCGCCACGTCCGAGGACGTGATGGTTTGGGCTACCTCCCGGTTCGCTCGCCACTACTACGGGAATCTCGGTTGATTTCTCTTGCGCAGGCTACTGAGATGTTTCAGTTCGCCCACGATCCTCCACACCGTCTATGTGTTCAACGGTGGGTCTCCAGACATAACTCTGGAGGGGTTGCCCCATTGGGAATCTCAGGGATCATAGCTTGGATGCAGCTCCCCCTGAACGTTTCGCCGGTCTCCGCGTCCTTCATCGGACTTCAGCGCCAAGGCATCCACCTCGTACTCTCTGTCGCTTGTTCTGCCTTGCCGTTTTCTTCGCCGAATGTGAAGAATTGTTGTTAGTGTGTATCTACCCTTTGTTGTTGGGATTCGGTCTTCATGTTCACTGTCAGCGATCAGCGCTCGCGCGGGATGCTCCCCGTCGTGTGAAAACACACTCTAGAAAGCAGCAGGCACAGCGTGCTCGCTCAGCAAAATTGAAGGAAACATGTTCGGTTGTTCAAGGTGCTCGGGTGAGACTCGCATATCCCTCACGAAGAGGGACGACGAAGCGCTCAACCGCTCAAGAGTGGAAGCAGCTTTCAACATCAGCACCACAGGTTCCTGTTCGACCTGGAAGTTGAGGTGACCTCATGGGTCCCTCGTGACTCCCTAGAAAGGAGGTGATCCAGCCGCACCTTCCGGTACAGCTACCTTGTTACGACTTCACCCCAATCACCGACCCCACCCTCGACGCCTGCCTCCCAAAGGGTTAGCCTGGCGGCTTCAGGTGTTGCCGACTTTCGTGGTGTGACGGGCGGTGTGTACAAGACCCGGGAACGTATTCACCGTAGTGTGCTGACCTACGGTTACTAGCAACTCCTCCTTCATGCAGGCGAGTTTCAGCCTGCAATCTGAACTGAGACCGGCTTTCTGAGCTTGGCTCCCCCTCGCGGGTTCGCTTCCCTTTGTCTCCGGCCATTGTAGCGTGTGTGTCGCCCAGGTCGTAAGGGCCGTGCTGACTTGACGTCATCCCCGCCTTCCTCCCTTTCGGGCAGTCCCACCTGAAACCTATAACAGGCAGTAGGGGTTGCGCTCGTTGCGGGACTTAACCCAACATCTCACGACACGAGCTGACGACAGCCATGCAGCACCTGTGTGAACGCTCCGAAGAGCACAGTGCATTACCACTGCTTCGTCCACATGTCAAGACCTGGTAAGGTTCTTCGCGTTGCATCGAATTAAACCACACGCTCCGCTGCTTGTGCGGGTCCCCGTCAATTCCTTTGAGTTTTAATCTTGCGACCGTACTCCCCAGGCGGACCACTTATTGTGTTTACTTCGACACGGAGGGGGTCGATACCCCCCACATCTAGTGGTCATCGTTTACGGCCAGGACTACCGGGGTATCTAATCCCGTTCGCTCCCCTGGCTTTCGCACCTGAGCGTCAGGTACTTCCCAGGACACTGCCTTCGCCTTTGGTGTTCCTCCGGATCTCTACGCATTTCACCACTCCACCCGGAATTCCGTGTCCCTCTGAAGTCCTCAAGTCCTACAGTTTCCGTTCGCCTCTCCCGGTTGAGCCAGGAGCTGTCAGAACAGACTTACAGGACCGCCTGCGTGCCCTTTACGCCCAGTAACTCCGGACAACGCTCGCCCCTACGTATTACCGCGGCTGCTGGCACGTAGTTAGCCGGGGCTTCTTCCTGAGGTACCGTCCGTTCTCGTCCCTCAGAAAAGCAGTTTACACTCCGAAAAGCGTCTTCCTGCACGCGGCGTTGCTCGTTCAGGGTTGCCCCCATTGACGAAAATTCCTCACTGCTGCCCCCCGTAGGAGTCTGGGCCGTTCTCAATCCCAGTGTGGCTGACCATCCTCTCAGACCAGCTACTGATCGTCGCCTTGGTGAGCTTTTACCTCACCAACCAGCTAATCAGGCGCAGGCCCATCCTCAGGCGTCCCGAAGGACTTTCCTTCTTGCGAAGGCTATGCGGTATTGTCGGCGATTTCTCGCCGGTATTCCTCACCTGGGGGTAGGTACCCACGTGTTCCTCACCCGTCCGCCACTCCCTTGTTGCCAAGGGCGTTCGACTTGCATGTGTTAGGCACGCCGCCAGCGTTTATCCTGAGCCAGGATCAAACTCGCCATTCAAGTTGTGAATGTATCTCGACTCACCTCACGCGGAGATGAGCGAAGGTGTAAATGAGTTTGCGTCCAGGCTGAAAGAAGTGCTTGGCTTCTTTGTTTGCTTGTTCGCAGAATTGACAGGATTGTGTACCTTCCTCTCATGGCTCCCTTGCGAGAGCGCTGGAAGAAGGGCCAATGTCCATCTGCATTCCACTCTTGAGTTGTTCAGGTACGTCTGAGTCCTCGACGCCGCATGGGCGCCGTCCCCGCCGACCTCGGTGGGTCTGGCGTGTCATCCGGGAGATTCGTTCGTCCTCGCCGGTGACAGGTGTCATTATCGCATAGGCTTTGCGCTTTGTCAAGCCTTTTTCTCAGGAGTTTTTCGGTCTCTCGAAAATTTCTTTTCGGAACTCTTGCGAAGAGATCGCTCCTCCTGAGGCTCACGGTGGTGAGCTCGATCCGCCGCTCTTGTGGAGCGAGGGTCATTATCCCACAGCCTCCTATCCCTGTCAATATGTGGATTCCTGGTAGGACTACGGTACTGTTTCTCTAAAAAGGAGGGGTCATAGAGTTCCGTAGATGACAAATTGATGACAAAACTGGACGGCAAAGTTCACAGCTCTGTCATGCTACGACACTATACTTTGGGTACATGCTCATATTGGTGGGCAAATGAAAACAAATGAAAATAAGGAGAATAAGGAGAATACATTATGCACGCAGGATGGGGCTTCTGGCCCATTTTTCCATTGTTCTGGATTGGATTGCTACTCTTCTTCGGTTGGGGTGCGCGGCGCTTCCTTGGCGCACGCGAACGCTACCGCAAATCTTTTGAGAGACCTTTTAATCGTTTCCCCGATATTGACGCGCTGGAGATCCTACGCCGACGCTATGCCCTTGGTGAGATTGATGGCATGACCTTTGATCATATGCGCGAACGCCTCGAAGGTTCCGCGCGCGTTCACGACTAGGCCCTTCAGCCACCATAGTCCTTTTCCCTGTGCTCTCATTGCCCCTCTATACAGCAGGCTAGCAAGGAACGCCGCATTCCCCAGATCTCAAAGGCGCGGGGATTTCAGCAGCGGAATGTTATAAGTGTATCAAGAGGGGCACATCCCTACCTCAGGAGGGCAAAGCATTCTCAGGGAAAGGAGCTTTCATTATGAGACTTCTCAGCAATCCATTGACTAGTAATAGCCATACGCTGGTAATGACTCCAGAACGTCTGGGCTGGCTTGAGCCTAGCGATCCAAACCTTCCTATGAAACAATTGCAGAGGCGCTATCAAGAACAGGGCTATCTCTGGCTAAAAGGCTTCTTTAAGCGCAATATTGTTCTCAACTTCCGAGATCATTTCTTTCAATCTATTCAGTCACGTGGACCACAAGCTTTTTTTGAGATCCTCCGCTCACAGGAGTACCAGGATTTCTGCACAATGCCGCGCCTATGGAACTTCTATCAGGCGTTTTTGCGCGGACAGCCATACCTACATAAGCGTAAACTCATTCGCTTCAATCATCCCGGAGAGGATCATTGCACAGGTGGACACTATGATCTGATCTATCTACGTGCTGGAACAGACAAACTTTATACTAGCTGGATTCCCCTTGGGGATACGCCTGTCGAAATGGGAGGATTGATCTATCTGGAACACTCAGACATGGTTGGACGCCAGATGGAGGCGGAATTTCGCGTCAAGAATGCCAATCTATCCGAGGAAGAACGAATCAGCGCTTACAATCAAAATATGCGCGCCAACGGCTGGGTCAGCACCGATCTCGCGGACATGGCCGAGCGCTTTAAGAGTCGCTGGCTGGTCGCCGACTATGAGGCGGGCGATATGGTTATTCACAGCCCCTACATGATTCACGCGGCGACTGTGAACAACGATCCCTTGCAGAGAACCAGGCTCTCCACTGACATCCGTTTCCAATGTATACAAGATGAGATTGATCCGCGCTGGTCCAAGAATTGGGAGATTGGAGATTACCTTTAACAAGTGATGACCATACTAGCAAGCCAGTTGAAAGGGAGCCCAATCCAGTCATGACGCTTCTCTTAATCGAGCTACTGCTTATCATCCCGCTTCTCTGGGTAACAGGATTTCTCATTGCCACGGATTTCGCAGTCCCCTCAAAGAAGCCAGGCCCATTTCGTCGCGTCCTTGTTATCTTTCCCCACGCAGACGATGAAACTATCGGTTGTGGAGGCGTGCTGCATCGCCTGACGGCAAATGGGTGCGCAATTACACTGGTCATTCTCACCAGAGGCGAGCGCGGAGGAATCATGGCAGGTAATGGAGACAGGCTCAAGGAGATTCGCCTGAGAGAAGCTCAAAAAGCAAGCGCGATCCTTGGCATTTCCAGGTTTATTCAGGAAGACTTTGGAGATAGCAAGCTCTCACAGAGGAAGCCAGAACTCATGGGGTTCCTTGATGAGATCATACAACAGGAAAAGCCGGAACTGCTCATGACGTATGACCTCGCGGGCTTTTATGGTCACGCGGACCATATCACTTGCTCTGAGGTGCTTACTGAGCTCAAACAAACCAGGTTTCCCGATCTCCCACTCTGGTATGTAACATTTCCCCGACGTGTGCTAGGCATGGTCAAAGCGCCCGCAGATTTGGAGATAGATAGTCATTTTCGAGAGAAGCAGGCACTCCCCACACATAAGATTTTTATCGGGACCAACGTCGGAGCAAAGATCAGAGCCTGGTATACCTATAAGAGCCAGCACGCCTCTTTAACGAAAAATGTAGGAAGGCTGCTTCCTCCCTGGTTTTTGTTCTCCATGGTGCTCTTCGAATATTTCGCTGAGGTAAATGAAGCATGACGAAAACAAACAAGGGCACAGGCACCATCTGGCGCACCACAGCCCTCCTCGCGGGCGCCACAAGTCTCCTGGCGGCACCGTTCGCGACAGAAGTCCGACTGAAACCAGCAAGCCAGTCGCTAACAGATACATGGCAATCCCTGCCAATCGAACCGCGACACTCGACACAACTTGGAATCAGCTTCCGTACACCGCAGATTGAAGCGCTGCGCTTAGATATGCGAAGCACGCTGGAAACCTTACTGACCTACCCATTTGAGCTCATTCGCCTGGGAGCCTACTGGAAGCGTATAGAGCCTGAGCCGGGCGCGTTTCGCACTGATGAGCTTGATTGGCAGATAGAGGCCGCTGAACGAGCTGGTAAGCAGATCATCCTGTGTCTTGGTCCCCTCAAAACCTTTAGCTATCCCGAGTTCTTTACGCCAGAACATTATCTTCCGCATCCTTTCCCCAATCATACTCGCGTTAAACCTGATGCGTATCCTACGCTTCTGGCTGCCGCAACAGCGTTTATCACACGATTGCTCAAGCGATATAGAGAACACAAGAGTATTATCGCGTGGCAACTCGAACATGAGGCCGTTGATCCACTGGGAATAGAACATAGCTGGCGGCTGGATACAAGCTTTGTCGAACAGGAAATGAAGGCTGTTCGTGAAGTCGATCCTGGCAGGCCAATCCTGCTTAATGGCTTTCTGCCAACCTCGTTGCTCGTCAGCCTCTCGCAGTGGTGGCAGACCCGAGATCAAGGGGACTCGCTAGATGTAGCTCAGCAAATGGCAGATATCGTTGGGATCGACTATTACCCTCGCCATGCGCTCGTAGCCCTTGGAAAGAGAACTGTGTATCTGGATGGCAGTAAGAGTTACTGGTGGCAACAGCGAAGACTCAGGCGGCTATTTTCACAAACGCACTCTCAGAGGCAGAAGCTTATGATTTCAGAGGGACAGGCAGAGCCGTGGGAAGCAATAACGATTCCTCCAAATCCACGTGGGCAAGGTATGTCTAGTTGTCTGCCAGAACACATCATAACGAACTATAATACCTGTATGCGCTGGCCCCAGAAGAGGGGCTTACTATCAGCCTACCTCTTCTGGGGCGCGGAATACTGGATACTCCGTCAGCAATACTCAGACCCAAGCTATCTTCAGGCCTTCGCTCGCATTCTTGAACAAGCCTAAAGGGGAGGGTTCTGAAGAGGATTAGCGCCATCACTGTCTGCATTTAGCAGACAGTGATGACACATCTGTTTTATTTCGCCTGGGGCCAGGGCACTTGCTTGCTCAATGTCGATGGAGTAGCAAGGTCCGTTGAGAAGGGACGCAGGCAGAGAATGAACTGGAATGGCTCATTGCGCAACTCATACTGAGGCGCAACATCTGGCCCACAGCTCGCAGACCCTATACCTCTCTGACGATAATCCAGATGCCAGGTGAGATAACCAGCATCCGTAAGTTCATAGGTATGGCGAGCTTCTTCTAGCTGAGCGGTAGTGTAGCGATGCAGACTGAAGTTCAGCTCAGACTTGCCCACGGCGAGCAGACCAGTTCCACGACCATCCATAACACTGACCCAACGTACTTCCGAGCGATTGCCATTCTCTTGCGGAAAGGTATATGAGGTGAACAATTCATCAACCGACTTCGTATATCGCCCCACACGATTGGCTTGTTTGGTATCCACATATGATTCCCCTGGACCGCGACCATACCAACTAGCGGTGGTATGCGTTTGTGGCAGCTTGAGTTCAAGGCCAATTCGGGGTAGCGTCTTGGGCCCGCCCTCTCCTGGCAACCCTCGCACCGAAAGCACGATCTCACCAGAGCCATAGATCGTGTATTCGTAGACGCATGTTATCCCCCAGCTCTTAATAGGAGGGGCGATCCGAACTTCGACCTCTACTTTAACCGCCTTATCACCATCGATAGCCTCCCAATGCACACGCTGAACACGCGGCCTGAGTTGGTGTAAGCCGAACGATTTCCATTTTCCAGCAACATTCGTGAAACCGCGATCATTGTCCGTCGTTGCACGCCAGAAGCTCAAACGAGGGCCTTCTTCGAGCAGTTGCCTACCCTCATACACCCAGGATGTGAGAACGCCGTAGACGGTATCGAATCGCACTTCCATGTCCGGACTTGTAATAGTCAGGGTCGTCGCGTCAGCTTGGCTGTACAGCGCAGGAAGCGCCTGTACATCGACAACTTCGACAGATCCGGCCTCTGCCAGGCAGAATTGAGTGTTGGCAATCTCATGCCCCTGTTTCGCCCAGGGGGTTGCGAAGGCCAAAGCAAAATCCAGATTCAACCAGTAATCACACTCAGGATGATTAGTAGGAAGTGTGAAGGGAACCTGCACAATCGCGGAACTATGCGCCGTAATCTCAGGCAGGGGCAGGCTTCCCTGCTGGATGATCACGCCGTCTCGTAGCAATGACCACGCGCAGTTCAAATGGTTCAACGAAATGAAGTCGTAGCGGTTGTGGATACGCACTGATCCACTGCTCGCATCCACCATTTCAACCTTAACTGGCTCAATGACTTTTTTGTATTCAATCAATCCGGGCGATGGCGCACGGTCGGCGAAGACAAGTCCGTCGATGACGAAGTTGCCATCGTGGGGTTCATCACCGAAGTCACCACCATACGCGAAGTATTCCTTACCATCAACCGTGTGCTGACGAATACCATGATCGCACCACTCCCAGACGCAACCGCCCTGAAGCCGTCGATGGGCATAGATCGCATCCCAATATTCGGTCAGGCCACCCGGTCCATTGCCCATCGCATGGGCATACTCGCAAAGTATGTGCGGCTTATCGAGATCGGTGCGCTCACCAAGCTTAATAAGCTCTTCAACCGAGGTATACATGGTGCTGAAGACATCGGCGACCTGAGCCTTTCTATCACCTTCGTAATGGATAAGGCGAGTAGAATCATGCGCGCGAATCCAGGCAGCCATCGCTTCATGATTGTGGCCAAAGAAGGACTCATTGCCAAGCGACCACATGATGATACTGGCATGGTTCTTATCACGCTCAACCATACGAGCAGCACGATCCACATAGGCCGCTTCCCACTCAGGATTATCACTGGTCCAGCGCGCAGAAGCCTCTTCATGCTTCGCCCACATTTCCGCCCTCTCAGCGTCTGGAAGGGTAGAGAGATCAAATTCCTCAGTAGTGGTGCCAAAGCCGTGACATTCCAAATCAGTCTCATCAATCACATAAAGCCCATACTCATCACACAGATCCAGAAAGCGGGAATCATTTGGATAGTGTGAGGTACGCACCGTATTGATGTTGTGCTGCTTCATGAGCAGGATATCCTGCACCATTGCCTCATAAGGAACTGCCCTACCAAAGTCGGGATGCGCGTCGTGCCGGTTCACGCCTTTGAGCTTAAGAGCTACCCCATTTACGAGGAAGACACCATCCCGCAAGACAACGGAGCGGAAACCGATGCGCTGTGGAATCACCTCCAACACCTTGCCATCGGCATCATAGAGCGTCACCAGCAAGCGATACAGATACGGGTCCTCAGCAGACCAGAGCCTCGGCGCAGCAATCGGCGATTGAAGCTCTAGAAAGGTATTGGGAGAGTCCGGAGTCACGGTAAAAATGCCCTCTGATACACTGAGAGGCACTGGCTGATCCTGTGCATCGAGCAGGGTGAGAGCCACTTTACCACGTTGCTCAGCCTCGATTCCGATAGCAGTAAAGGAGGCTCGGACAGAGAGGCGCGCATGCCGAGTGTCGGCATCAAAATTGGTCTGGACAAAGAGGTCAGCAACATTAAGTTTAGGGCGAGCTAACAGATACACATCGCGGAAGATGCCACTGAGCCACCACTGATCCTGGTCCTCAATATAGCTACCATCCGACCACTGGTAGACACGCACAGATACGGTGTTTTTACCAGACCGTAGATAGGAAGTAACATCAAACTCGGAGGGCAGGCGGCTTCCCTGGCTATATCCAACCTCTGAACCATTCACCCAGACATGAAAGGCGCTATCGACCCCCTCAAAGCGCAGGGCAATAGAGCGATCTTTCCAGGTATCGGGCACAAAGAATGTTCGCCGATAGCACCCGGTCGGATTCTCCGTGGGCACATAAGGCGGCTCTACCGGAAAGGGATAGTTCACATTGGTATAATGGGGATGCCCGTAGCCATACATCTGCCAGTTGGAAGGAACTGGCAGGTTATCCCATGACGTGACATTGTAGTCATCCTCATAGAATCCAGCGGGAGCCTCGGCAGGCGAGGGCCAGTAAGAGAACTTCCAATCTCCATTGAGGAGTTTGAAAAACGGCGATTGCTCGCGTTCAAATGACAGAGCAGATTGAGCCTCAGCATAGGATACAAAGGAGGCGCGACCATCCAATCGCTGCCTCTGAAGGAGCAAATGGGTCTCCCAGTCTGGGGTGCTGGGGCGCTGTTCATCGAACGTGTGTTTGTTAGTCGGCAGGCTGCTCTCAGACTGCTCTGTCATAGGTCAGGTCTCTCTTTCCAGAGTTAAACATACAAAGATACACGCCTAACATACTTCCATGGGAAAGGTAGGGGACGCATACAACCCACGTATACATCCCCTTATCGGCTCTAGAACTTCAGCGCACCAGCAGAGAGGTTAGCGATGAACTGGCGAGCCCCCAGGAAGAAGATAATAATTAATGGAATGGTTGAGAGTAAAGTCCCAGCCATGACCATACTATAATCCGTGTTGTAGATCCCATTCAAGGAGGCAAGAGCCACCTGAAGGGTATAGATTTTGGGATTGTTCAACACAATCAAAGGCCAAAGGTAATCATTCCAGGCAGTAATGAAGGTCAGGATACCCAGGAAACCTAGCGCGGGCCGTAAGGCTGGCAACGCAACCGTCACATACAGACGCATATGGCCTGCGCCATCAATCCTGGCTGCGTCAATGAGCTCTGTTGGGATAGAGAGCGCGTTCTGACGCATCCAGAAGATGCCAAAGGCTGAGGCCATCGATGGCACAATCAAGGGCAGGAAAGTATTGACCCAGCCCAGTCCAGCCGTGATCTCAAAGGAACCGATGAGAGAACCAGCAGCCGCGCCCGATGGAAGAATCAGCGTACCCAGCAGAATCACAAAGAGCACGTTCTTCCCTGGGAAATCAAATTTGGCAAATGTGAAGCCCGCGATAGAACAAAAGAACAGCGTCAGGGCCGTCAACACAGCAGCTACAATCAGCGTGTTGATGAAGTTCTGCACGAAGTCAATATTCTGGAAGACATGCGAGACATTGACCAGCAATTGATTGCCAAAGATGAGCACTGGCGGCACACGGTAGATATCACTGGTAGTATTCGTCGACATGACAAACATCCAGTAGAATGGGAAGACCGAGACCACCAGTCCGATCAGGAGCAGGATATGAGTTACAACCCGCTGAAGCGGCGTACTATACTGTTTCATCTGAAATACTCCCTTCTTCTGCTTACTCTCCGCGCTGTACTAGTCGCCAGTTAATAATGGTGCAGACGAGTAGGATCAAAAAGACGATCCAGCCTACCGCCGCGCCAAAGCCATACTGATAGGATGCAAAGCCTTGCCAGTATTGGTAGAGCGCCATCGTCAGGCCCTCATGACCAGGACCACCATTATTAGCAGGTGTCAAGAAGAGGACTTGCGGCTCGGTAAAGAGCGTCAAACCACCGATGGTGGAGCTAATCACGGTAAAGAGAACTATCGGTCGTAGCAGAGGTAACGTAATGTTGAAGAAGATATCCCAGGTATTCGCGCCATCAGTACGCGCAGCATCATAGTACTCGGTGGGAATATTCTGCAAGCCAGCCATATAAACCAGGGCATTGTAGCCAGTCCAACGCCAGATGACCATCAGAGCGATTGACCACTTGATTCCCCAGGGATCAGTTAACCAGGGAACAGCGGGCAGGTGGATCGCGGCCAGCGTCTGGTTAATCAAGCCAAACTGGTCACCCAGGAACGACTGAAAGATCAGCGTCACTGCTACAATGGAGGTCATATTCGGGATATAGAAGCAGAGCTGGTAGGCCAGTTTGGAACGTGAGCGCTGGTTAAGCAGAAAAGCGAGTACCAGCGCGATACACAGCATAGGAATAGTCGATATGACCCAGATGGCAAAGGTATTGAAGATCGCTTTGCCAAAGATAGGATCGGTAAGCACGAAGTAGAAGTTGTTCCAACCCACAAACGTCATGGTGCCGATGCCATCCCAACGCTGGAAGGCTAAGTACAACGAAAAAAGAACCGGGAATAGGCCAAAGACCAGAAAGAGAATATAATACGGCGCGATGGAGAGGTAGAGCGGCAAAAATTTGCGCAACTTACCATTTGCAGGCGCCACGCGGCTGGCGCTCTGGCTCTTTGTTGGAGCCGCAGTCTGCATGATACTACTCATAGGGAATGACCTCCTATCCTCTTGCGTCTTACGCGAAAACCAACGCCACTCGCGTAGCAAGCGCTCGCGCGCTCAGGTTTTCGAAAGGCGTATCCGTGAAGCATTAGCGTAACAGGTCGCGTTGAATAGCATCCTGGGCGTCTTTCCAGGCTTTTTCGGGATCTTTATTGTTGAACTGAATCTCCGTTAGCTGGGATCGGAGTTCGTTATCAACCACGCCATCCATCGGGTTTGTTGAGAAGAGAGGCACATTCTTGGCGGCTTCCACGAAGATTGGCGTGGTCTTCTGGCCCCCGAAAAATGGCTCAGGCTGACTCAAAGATGGATCGTCAAGCGACTTGATAGCGGATGGGAAGAGTTGAAGAGTCTGATAGGAGCGCAACTGATTCTCCGGCGATTGGAGCCATTTGATGACCTCATACGCCTCTTTAGGATGTTCGCTAGCTGTGGTTACAGCCATGAAGGAACCACCATAATTACCATCACCACCAGGCGCACGGGCGATACGCCACTTGCCTGTGGTATCTGGAGCGGCCTCCGAGAGAATTTGTTTCATCCAGACAGCGCTGATAAAAGAAGCGATGCGCCCGTTATTCGCGGCCTGGTTCCAGTCACTTGAGAAACCTGTGCTCTTACTGATGGCCCCTTGCGTCTTAACAGCTTTGACGGCCTGATCCCACATCTGCTTGATATTCGCTGAATTTCCAACGTACTTTCCATCAGCGGTAAAATAGTGCTCTTTGCTCGCGTCCAATTGCATGCTAAAGACGGTATAGATGTCATCTAGCAGGAAGGACTTACCATCCGTGGCGGACGAGATCTTAGCGCTGGCTTGTAGATACGAGTCCCAGTCCTTAAAGAGATTGGCAACGGCATCAGGATCGGTAGGCAGTCCAGCCTTCTCGAAGATATCAGAGCGATAGAACAGTGCGGTTGGGCCAGTATCCATCGGGATAGCAATCTGGCGTCCCTTGGGAGAGGTACCAAGTGACCATTTCCATGGCAAGTAGAGCGACTTGATATCGTTCGCACCTACAGTATTGAGATCCACAAACTGGTCTTCATCGGGATAATAGATCGAGATGTTGGAGTTAATGCCCATGATATCCGGCACGCCACTGTGTCCGGCCATTGATGTCCGAACTTTATTGTCATAGTCGGAAATCTTCTCGGCATTCAACACAATATTGGGGAATTGCTGGCCCACCTGTGCGATGAGTTTATCATCAATCGAGCGGTTCCAATACCACATAGTAAGGTGGATCTTACCATCGGAAGGCCCTCCACAGGCGCTTAAAAGAAGGGGAATCAGCATCATACAACATGCCAGTACACTCAAAAAGAGAGCAGAAGGGAAGCGAGTGCGCTTCTTACTCTCCGGCACATGGGTTGTCATAGGTTCCTCCTTAACCAAATAAGTAGGGGACTAAGAGCAAAATATATGTCTATCTAACGACCCTACATGCAGTCAACAGCGAAAGCTATAAAAGTCAACGTCGACTAAAAAGCATTGGCCTCCTTTCGTTATTCTTCAGGGCACGGCCCACTCGATTGACGAGTCATCAGACGAGCGGGAAACGATGGAGTAGTCATGACGGGTTTGCCATCAATAGCAGAAAGCAATACATCGATAGATGTCGCCAGCATAGCAGGCTTATCAATGCGAATGGTAGTCAAAGGTGGAGTAGTGTACGCGGTAATCTCGTTATCATCATGTCCGACAATCGAGATATCCTGTGGAACGCGCAAGCCTAGATCCCAGGCTGCAGAGAGCACACCCATAGCCGACATATCGTTGGTCGCAAAAATCGCGGTAGGTCGCTCTGGCATGGTCAGGAGTTTATGGCCCGAGACCCTGCCGCTCTCCAGGTTAGATTCACCCCATTGAATATATGCGTCATCCAGGGAAATGCCGTTCTGAAGCAAGGTTTCCTTGAAGCCAGTAAAGCGCGAATGTTGGACATGACTCACCACCCCGAAGCGGCGATGACCGAGTTCTAGCAGGTGTTCAGCGGCCAAGCGACCTGCCTGCTGAAAGTCGAAGGCTACATAATGATCAACCTGCTGTTCACTCGCTTCCCAGAAGCAATAGACAGCGGGAATATGAAGATCTGACATAGAGTTGAAGGTTTCAGGTGAGATCGTACCAGCAGCAATGATCAAGCCATCCACACGCCTCAGAGCCAGATCCTGTAGGAGTTGCTGCCCCTCACTCTTGCCAATGGTCGTCACGAAGATGCGCAAGTTACGTTCATACGCGAGGCGTTCGGCAATCTCGGCGATTTCGGCATAGAAGAGATTGCTCATTTCATGCAGTACCAGCCCGATGACATCTGTACGCCCCTTAATCAAACTACGGGCGATCAAATTGGGCTGATAATTAAGTTCTCGGGCATATTGCATGACACGTTCGCGCGTGGCCGCGCTTATCGAGCCTTTGCCTGCGAGCACTTTGGAGACGGTTGTCGGTGTGACACCCGCCATTCTGGCAATATCATAAATAGTCGCCATACACCCCCCTCAAACATCTTTGTTAATCAGGCTGGGTAATCGATAACCTTGCAAAAAAGATACCATGCAAAATGAGGAAAGTCAATGGTTAGCAAGCGAAAATTAACCCGACTGTAAACTCGACTCGCGACATCAACATCGCGTGCTCATCCCCACTCTCTGGAAGCTATAGGCGCCAATACAACTCAGAGGCAGTAATATACATAGGATGTAGTGTGTGTCCATTTGTGATAGAGGATGACTATCGCATATACTAGATGTATCATATATAATAATCTATGATCTTAAGAGAGTTAGGAGAGTTCGGCATGACAGAAAACACCCCCCGAGAGCGGCAAGACACATATGCGCTCGATCCAGAGGATATGGCTGAGATGGTCCGCCTGATGAGGCAAGATCGGCTATTGAGCAAGGGTATGGGTGGACTATTTCCTGAATTAGACAATCAGCTACCTAGTAGCTATGATCGTATTATCGATATAGGGTGTGGACCGGGAGACTGGGTCCTTAACGTCGCCTATGAATATCCAGAAGTTGAGGTGGTGGGGATAGATATTAGCAAATTGATGATCCACTATGCCAGGGATCAGGCCAAAACTATGGAGCGCGAGAACGCGATTTTTATGGAGGGCAATGTTCTTCAGCCGCTCCCTTTCTCAGACAACTCCTTCGATCTGGTCAATGCACGCTTTATGACAGGCTTTGTATTACGTGAAGCCTGGCCTTCAGTTGTCAATGAATTATATCGTATCACACGCCCTGGTGGTATCTTGCGCCTGACCGAACTTGATACTGGTGGAGTCTCAAATAGCGGAGCCCTGGAAGATTTGCTTTATTTGACAACGAAGATGATGCACCAACTTGGCTACGGCTTCTCGCCTTCTGGTCGTACCTTTGGCGTCACTCCGATGCTAGGCAAATTCCTACGAGATGCCGGATGCCAGGATATCCAACATCTTACACATGGTCTGGATTTCTCCTTTGGCGCTGAGCTACACCAGAGCCAGTATGAGAACTGGCGTAGCGGTTTGTATCGTCTGCTCCCTTTGCTCAAGCGCTGCAATCTGACCACCGATGAAGACTTCGGGAAACTATTTGAGCAGATGCAACAAGACCTTCTTGCGGAAGATTTCAGAGGAATCTGGTATATACTGACCGCCTGGGGACACAAAGGAGAGTAAGGGCACACACCTTTTGAACTTTCAATCCCCTCTTCTTCCCTACTTAACGAAACGAAGCGGTGCGTAGGTTTGCTAAACCTACGCACCGCTTCGTTTCGTTAAGCGCTATTTTCGCACCATTCCATTTTGATATAGTTTGTCACGCGCGCTATTGACAGCCCTGGACAACGCTTGATAACCTGCGCTATTTGGATGGAAGGAATCACGGAGCGCGTCATTCAGGCCCGCGATTTCGTTAATCCACTCCTGGCTTTCATTAGCCGTACAGGCCTCATGACCAGCAAAAGCCTGCTCAACCTCCTCGGTCGCGGGGAAAGCACCAGCCGTGCTCGCAGCCTGGGCAATAGCATCATTCAACTGGGAGGCCAGATCACGGATCATTTGCATTTCGCCCGCGCCCAGACCAGTATAGACGACTGGGTTATGACAGTCAGCAAGAGAAGGGTCCGCGACCAGCAGCGGATACCCAACGATGATGATATCAGCACCAGGAGCTGCCGCCCGCAGTTCTTGATAGACAGCAACCAGACGCGGCTCAAGATTGATGATCTTTTGTGAGACACTTGCACGGTGAGACTTGCAGGAGGAGAAGCTCGTAATACAATTAGTAAGCTCGGAGGAGAAGCCTATATCATTCCCCCCGATGGTCAACGTAATTAAAGTCTTCCCGCGCGGACCGCTCTGCAATTGCGCGAGTTGCGTCCCTGGGAGCCAGGAATATTGAACTGTAGAGTCGATATTGCCCGTTACAGCCCCCGAACAGGCAATCAGAGTAGGAGAGGGAGCACCCGAGCTAAGCAGATATGGATATCCTTTGGTAGAACGATAACAATTCTTAGCCCCATTATATGGTGGCGCGCCATCACCCGCCGAATAGGAATCGCCCAGCGCGTAGTAATTATCATAGCTGCCAGAGTATCCCTTTGTTCTGACCTCAACTGGATCGGAGGCTGGCCCTTGAAGCGTCCCAGCCAGAGGAGTGATACTAAAGCGATACCAGTGTCCCGCCTGCAAGTTGGTGATAATTGTCGAGGTAACTGTAATGATTGTTGGAAGCTGCTGCGTCTGAGCGCTCACCAGGTCTGTCTCATTGACCAGGTAGCCGGCTGCGTCTGTTGCGCTTCCCCAGCTTAATGACACCTGCTGATCGCCCGCTTGCCCATTGAGCGCTGTTGGCTTCCCTGGTGCTAACGGGGCAGCTAGCGCGCTAGTGGGCAAAAAAATAGCCCCAACCAGGGCGACGAGAACAGGAACAAAAAACACTAACCAGAAACGCGATGAGGAGAAGCCTATATCAGAGACTTTGCTATGTGCCGAAATATGAAGAGATCGCCGCATGGTTCCTTCCTCTCTTTGCTCAAAGTTATATAGTGAGCAAATGGCGGATGCATCCTCTGCTCGCCATTGTGCTCATCTTTGAGCACATAGAACTGATCTATTCAAAGAATACCATGCAGCAATTTATAACTCAAGCTGTACGAGTAAGAAACCTAAGACTCTTCAGTCTACTAATGAAGTTGAGCAACAAGGCGTTTAGGAGCGGTCATGCAATAACTATCTCTGACAAGGTCAGCAACAAGATCCCAATCGGTTTCATCATCCAGCCAGATACCAATCCACCCATAACGCCCAACGTATGGTGGAACGAAGAAGCGCTCTGGCTCAGATTCCACCAGTCCCCTCTGCACTCCATCTGGAGCTTTGCACCACATCGACATGCGATCATCCTTAAGATGTCGCAGAGCAAAAATTTTAGCGCGCACCTTAAACGCGGGATTGCCAACGCCATCGCCATCCTCGATTGCCTCGGGAAAAGCCAGACAGAGCACGCGCAATTGATGTAATTCGTCTTTGGTCATAAGCGCCTTACCTTACCTTCTAAGCGAGAGGATAGAATTCGTCAAGGGAAAAGAGAACAGGAGCAGAATATTTAGGGAGAATGACAGTTTAAACAAGAAAGGAGCTGGTCTGATGTCAGGCGCTAGTCCGAATGGGCGAAACACGTTGAAAGTCGAGCGTGTAGCCATACTCGTTAACGCAGATAATCGAAATACCATGTACCCGGAGTTTACTGTTCGCATTACTGAGATGCTTGGTCACATGTGAACGCTCGGCGAGATTCGCGCCATGACGTAGCTCTTCAAAGCTGACGTAGACGTTTGGAGCCTCGCTATATGGATGCTCGCGCTGGTACAGAGCGAATTGTTGCAACCACTCGAAATGGCGGAGCAGGCGAATACAGAGCTTGTATTCGGTTGGCGATAGCTTCACAAGCCGGCCATTAATTTGTAGGTAGCGGAAAGCGTCATTGTGATAAATCTGGTAACCCACAATGTGCGGCCCACAACACAAACGGTCTGATACTATATGATTCATTCAGTAAATACCCTCGCTGTTTCTCCGAGAAAATATAGCATTATCATGCCAAAAAATCTATTAAGCAGTTCACAAAGGTAACACGATGCTGAGAACTGTCCTCTATGTACAGCGAAATAATGGGTTGACTTGTGCGACAGGGGGGGTATGCTCAAAAGCATTGAGAAAGCATACGGTAGAAAGCCGCTCCTACCGAAAAGATGCAATGTAATTGAGAGGTTTTGGAAGTGTCTAATTGTACTGCGTGTGGCAAAGCAAACCCGAATAATGTGCGCTTTTGTAACTGGTGTGGAACCACCTTAAATGGCGGAACAGCGACGGGAGCGCTCTCCGCTCAGACGACCCTGGCCGATGATCGCTATATGATCCTCGACACATTAGGGCAAGGTGGCATGGGTGCTGTATACAAAGCCCTCGATCTTCAATTCAACAAGCGCATCGTCGCCATTAAGGAAATGCGCCAGGATGGTCTGGTTGGACAGGATCTTCAGGAGGCCATTCACGGCTTTACGCAGGAAGCGGAAATGCTGGTACATCTTAAACATCCTGGCTTACCTCATATCTACGCCCAATTTGAAGATAACGGACGGCGCTACCTGGTCATGGAATTCATCCAGGGGGAAACGCTGGAACACCGCCTTCAGGTTTTGAGTCAGCAGGGAAAGCAGTTGCCTGTGGCTCAAGCCCTCACAATCGCGAACCAACTCTGCATCGTACTTGATTACCTACATTCGCAGCACCCACCTATCATCTTTCGTGACCTCAAACCAGCCAATATAATGTTGGACGCGCAAGATCGAGTTTCCCTCATCGATTTTGGGATTGCCCGCTTCTTTAAACCAGGGCAGGTCAAGGATACGGTCGCGTTGGGCTCTCCCGGCTATGCACCACCAGAACAATATAGGAAATCGACCTCACCGCGCTCCGATATCTATAGCCTGGGAGCCACACTGCACCAGATGCTAACTGGAGAAGATCCCTCTCATGCCCCCTTCTACTTCAAGTCTTTCTCCATACAGATGCCCCGCCTGGAACAATTTATTCTGCAAATGGTGGCCCTCGACGAACAGCAACGACCAGCCAGTATGCAGGCTGTCCTCAAAGTGCTGAACGCGCCTACCGCCCAGAGTAAAGATCCATCAAGCGCGAAGCAGGTGAAACCAGCCACTCCCATGACCACCAGACAGGGGCCACTACGCGTCATGATCTTGCTCGCACGACATAAGGAAGATCAAGCCCTTGGAGAGAATATCGTAAACCAGCTTCAGTCTTTGATTGTGGGTTTCCCCGAAGTCGAGATTGAGATAGCACTGGATGGTGATGCTACTACCGAGCAGGTAAATCAAACGCAACTAGTGATCCTCCTAGTCAGCGATGCGTTCCTGAGCACACCAGCATGCATGACCCAGGCCGAACGCTTCCTTGATCGCTGTGATACCCAGGGGCTACAGGCCCTCGTAATCCGCTTACGCCCTTGCACCCTGAGTGGGAGCCGTTTTAGTCAGCTACCAATACTTCCCGAAGAGGATAGTATCAAGCATCTGAGTCTCTACGCCCAAGAGCAGCGCATCGTCGAGGCGGCAAAAGCCATTCGCACACGCATAGCGCTCCTCCACCTGCCCAAACGACCCAATGGTCGCATGAACCTACTTCAGTGGCTACTCTATCAGCTTTATGGAGATGGACGGGCGGTCTGCCGCTATCTTGCGATTGGAGACTACACGCTCCAACACATCCAGCCGGTCGGGCTCGCGGGTGTGCTACTTCATCTCTACCATAAAAGCAAAGAGCGCCCTATTGCCGAATATGTCATTGGGCCGCTCCACTGTCGTGACTTATCGCTCTTACTCAACGTGCTCTCGCCCTCAGATCCCGATCCAGAGGAGATCGAAGGAGTTGCTTCGCGTAACCAACCTCGCCGCCAGAGAGCAATAAAAGGCGCACCAACACGTTGAATGTAAGCGCGCCTTTTGCGAAAGATGGTAACTAGAGTAGATCGGTACTTCTGCGCCCAATGCCTGATTCCAGCGGGGCGACGGCCTCCCTGTACTCTCGCTCCTGAGCCCCATAGTCGTCAAGAGAATCTTCTGGCAACTGGAAGCCAGCAATGGAATTATTCCATTGTTGCGCGAGCTTCGCTAGCGAATGAATATGTTCGACAGTCTGCAAAATGGAGGTACTTGATTGATAGATACGCTGAGCGACTGCATAAAGTTCCGAGATCATAGACTCAGCCAGAGTCGCATTCGACTGGGCGGAATCAAGCAACTCATTTAGTAATTGCTCCTGCCTGCGCGTATCAACATGAAGTTGATCTATCAGCCTGGACAGTTGGGTTGCGGAGCCAGGAGCGGACGCAAAACCATTTAACTGACCGGTCTGGGCAGGCAGATGTCTGCGGATCTCTGTCACGATCTCCACATTCAGGTGCAAAGTACTACTCAACCTCTGAATAAAGGCGACCATCTTCTCGACCGTTTCCGTTGTATCTGAGAAGCGAGACATCTGCGCCTCGGCGGTTTGCGCCAGCTCTACCGAGTTGGCTAGCAGAGTCTGTGTCTTCGACATCACCTGCTCAGAAGAGTAGCGTGTCCATTTGGCGAGATTAGCCAGTTCTTCGATGAGTGCGTTACAAATATCCGCGACCAGACCAATATTTCCGGCAGGTACATTCGCACGGACGCGCAAATCACCATCCATAATGGGCTTAATTTCAGTAATAAGTTTCTGGATCTGCTGATCCATATGTTGGACATCGTAGACAGCCTTATTGTTCGTAGTAGCATGCTGCACATTGTGCGTTACCTGATCGAGCAGGACATTGAGTGACTGCGCAAGCGTTGTCAGCGCGTTATCACCCAGGATAGGTGCGCGCTTCTCTCTATTGCCAGCAGTATACTCCCGGCATGTGGCTATCAAATGAATAAACTGGTTCTTGGTCGCGCGCTGTGTCATATTGATAAGAGCGATTTCAGCAAAGAAAACGGCCAAAGCACTTACGACCAGGACCAGAAGAAAAATATTAATGTTCGTATGCTCCATCTGCCCTAGTCCTACCGCACCCACAATACAGATGGCGGTGACAGGCAGCATAGAGGCAACAAGCAGTTCCAGCCTTAGGGAATTCGATCTCATGAATTAGGGCTCCTTACAGGAGACCGCCTGACGAAGGTTTGCTCTTCATCCTCTCGGGGAGTTGCGGTGTTGCTCCTGGTTTGTTGCGGCACAACCGCGATATCTTGTGTAGGTTTCGCGCGTTCGGGGATGAGACCCATTGAAGGAGCAGAGTCTCATCGGGCACATCCTCCTGATACGGAAGGCGCGGAGAGACAGGTGTGGCTTGCATCTCCTGTTGATAGGGAGAGACAGGCTCCGGAAAGTCTTGCTGAAGTATTGGCTCTTGCGGTGAAGGTATAACCGGGCTTTCCAGGGCTGGCTGTGGCGGTGGTGTATACACACCGCGTACAAGGGCTGGCTGTTCTTGAGTTGCTGATAGATGAGTGAAATCGTCTCCCGAAGCACCATAAACCGTTTGCGCATGCATCGGATTCAGCTTGCCTGAGACGACATTGCTACTCGGCTGTGGCGCTGACAATTGCATGGGGGAAGGCGTGCTAGGACCTGCCAGAGTTCGTATCTTCTCTATAGCTTGTGAGATATACACTTGCTTGGGAGCATAGAGGCGATCATTAAGCACATGCGTATAGGCGGTAACAAGGGCTCGCGCCGACTGAAAGCGCCTTTCGGGACTCCGATGTAACGCATGATTTATGACGAGCTCTAGAGCCACTGGAATATGGGGCGCGATTTCATGAAGCGAGGGCAACGGCTCAAAGATATGCTTACGTGCGATCTCGACATAGTTACCACCAGTAAAAGGTGGGCGACCACTCAGCATCTCGAAAAGCATGATACCCAACGAATAGATGTCGGAACGGAAATCTCCATCAGCTCCACGTATGATCTCAGGAGCGAGATATTCGGGTGGGCTCATAAAGTTATCAGTAACGCTTTTCAAATGCTCATAAGAAGAATTTGACGAGCTTCCCTCTTCGAGTCCCTTCTTGCTTAATATTTGCATGAGGCCAAAATCAATCAGCTGCACCTCAGCGTTTTGCAGTATGAGCACATCATTGGGATTAAGATATTGATAGGCTTGTCCTTGCTCATGAATAAAATCTAGCAAATCAGCGACGGGATTTAAGACCGTCAGAACCTCTTGCGGAGTCCAGGGCTTCTGCTGCCGCAGACGACTCGCTAGCGTCTCTCCTGAGAAAAGTGGCAGAACATGATAGAACACACCCTCTTGTTCGCCATAGCCATACAATGGAAAGAGATGCGTATGACGCAACGTGATGAGTTGCTCCCCTTTGCGCTCAAAACGTTCTGAGAATTTTCGGCGTATATGGCGAGGAAGCGTATGAGGAACGAGAATGATGGTTATGAGTACTTCCGGGCATAGCCAGAGCTCTCTTGTACGAGCGCGATATGTTGCGGTCATGCTTCCCCGCCCACAAAGCTCTTCCAGGCGATACCCACGAATCTTTCTCCCTAAAAATGGATCTTTTGATGCATCCATACAAGAGCATTCCTTTCTATGTGCTCAAATTCGCCATTTGGTCATTCTATAGGTATCCCACTAGTCCTTACTCTTCAAAAATCCGGCAACTGCATCGGTCACAAAAGAGCTAATGCATGACTAGCCGCCTACGTGATATATGCACTTAATTCGATTCACTCTTTATTATAAGTCATAATTTTTTCAGGATTCCCCACCTTCATGCCCTGAGCGCTCAACACTAGTCATGCCCCCGCAGACGTGAGGACAGGAGCGGCATTGGGGTTCATAACAAATGGAACACGCTCAAGTTTCCAAAATAAGGAGCAAGATAAAGAAAGGCCTGAAAAATCACCTTTGATTAAGAAAAACTATGACATATATGGAACAAAAATGCTGTGACATATGTCATAAATTATATACAATATCGTCGATGGAGCCAATCTAAATAAGGTATTAATAGGTGTAAGGTCCCAAAAGGCATAAGTAGAAAGAATTGCTTCGATCACAGAGGCTGAGGGCTCTACTACAAACTCTCCCTAGAGTGAATTTCAGGTCGATCCCTAAGTAATACATAACCTTTGCCGTGCAAAACGCTTACCCTCAATGCAAACCCATGTCGCTGCAAGAGTGAGTTGATACCATTGCGCTCCTTCACCGCGCGGCGTACCATCTTCAAATTCCTTTCTAGAATGGCAGCGTCCTCACGTGTCAGGTCCGATAGATGCCTCTGCCAATAATCACGCTGTGGAGCTAAAATGGAAAAAACCTCCTCGCGTGATGACACGATGAGCATTTGATGGAAGACAGGCTCCGAACAGTGCAGGCAAGCAAGAAGCTCGGCATAACTAGCCCCATAGGGAACCATTAGCAACAAGAACAACAGGCGAAACGCGTTCCGGGGAAAGCGCGCCTGGGCATGAACCCGCGTAGCACTGAACAGAGTCACAAGATACTCATCCGCGTTCAGCATTAATATTTGCTCTTCTGGCAAAATTGGTACTTCGCGATGGGTAAGATGCACATACGTACTGACCAACCTGTACCTCTTGGGGTTTTTCTTGGCTCTATTGTATTTCAATGATAGAATATGGTCAATCAGATAGCACTAGCCGGGTATGTATAGTCCCCCACCCCTGCGCATAGCCTGAGTGCTAAGGAATCACCAAGGCTTATTGCCGCAAGATTGCGGCAACAAATGAAGATAAATCTGGAGAGCAAGGAGGTATCTTTCCACCCGTCTTCCGATACACTGCTAGAATAGAAAACTATTTTTATAGCGCATAAGACAAACTGAAGCACTTATTATCTTCACCATTCATAGAGAGTCTGCTGCATGAACATGATGTCTTCAATGCAATATCAAAAAGGGGCTACATCGTTCGCTCTGCAAATCATTCCCCCCGCCCAGGTTGAGCAAGATCAAGAAATTATGCTTGAGGCCGCCATGCAAAGCCTGGTTCTGGACAAAAAGCATCCCGTAGCCCTGGAATTGACGGGAACACCGGAGCGACGCAGCTTTATTGTGCGGGCAACAACCCAGGCCGCTCTCGACCACGTGGAAGCCATTTTGCGTTCACAATACCCACAAATCGATGTGCGACCACTGCGAGAGCACGAAGATCCATTTCGCTTCGAAGCCCATGAGACGGTCTCCGCTATCGAGCTGGTTGCGGGCGGCGATCCGTTTCTTCCTCTCCGCACTTGGCAGGGGGAGAAAGGGAGACAAGATAACCTGACCATCGACCCCCTTCTTGGTCTACTTTCAGCCTTGAGTAAGTTACCTGAGCACACCCGCGCCATCGCGCAAATAGGGCTGGCCCCTGCCGAGACGACGTGGTCGCGCAAAGGTCTACGCAAAGCGGTTGAAAGAGCAACCGAACCGGATAAACGGGACGCCATGCTAGACATGGCAATGTTCCGTATGAACCGAACATCGGCGATAAGCACCCCCATCATTATCGCTGGAGCCATCATTGTATGTCTTTTTGTGCTCTTACGCCAATTCATACCTGATTGGCTCCTCAGCGCTATTGGGGGCGCGATCACCAATCACCCAATGCATCTCACCCCTCAGCAAACCTTCTTGATGTTTGTCTATTTTGCGGGTCTCGTCCTGGCAGGTGTCGCACTCTTCTTCATTCTGGAGTTTATTCGTGGCATCGTTAAGCCACAGCAAACATATGACAGCAACCTGGTAGCCCAGAAGGTATCGCGCATGGCCTACCATTCACGGGTCCGTCTCTTCGTGATCGGACCTAAATCATTAGACTATGTGGCGAACACACCACAGACACACCAATCAATGGCACAGTACGAGGGTTTACCCCAGGATATTCAGTTAGCTGAGGTACGACGAGAAGTACTCTTGCGTATGATCGCCGCCTATCGCCAGTTCAACCAATCCAATGGCGCATACTTTATTCCCCGCCATCTTTCAGACGGCAAGGCGCGACGGCTCGTCAGCCGCGAGCAACTTTGGGGTCACGGTTGGTATCAGGGCATAGCTCACTCAAAGCACTTGCTGACCGTTGATACGGTAGCCTCACTCTGGCATCTTCCTAACGCCAGCGCACTCCCCGAAATCGCACTTGTTGAGCATAGACGCGCACGTACGATGCTCATCCCACCCGATTTGGCCCAGCAGTCGGCTGGCCTGCCAATCGTAGGCTATTCAGAACATGGAGGCTATCGCCTGCCCTTTGGCCTCGCACCTCAGTTTTTCACCCAGCATACACTGATCTCAGGTAAATCTGGCGAGGGCAAAAGCACATTTATGGAGCATGTGGCACGGCGGGCAATGGAGGCTGGTGGATTGATTCTTATTGATCCACACGGCGATCTGTGTGATCACGTCCTGCACCTCGTACCGCCTCACCGTATGGACGATGTGGTTTATATCGATCTCTCCGATCCAGAAGCGTCCGTCGGCATTAATATCCTGGACGTAACTCTGGGACGCGCACGTGATAAAGCCATCTCAGATCTGCTGAAAACCCTGGCTCACATCTGGACTATGAGCTGGGGCCCACGTATGGAGAACGCCTTCGAGATGAGCCTACGCACGCTTTTCGAGGCGAACAAGGTATTGGTCGCTCAAGATCCACAGGATGGTCCAGGGAAGCAATATACATTGCTAGACGTGATGCCTCTGCTAACGAACGAGAACTTTTGTCACGCGATCTTGCAACAAATTGAGGATGACTACCTGCATCGCTGGTGGCGCGAATACTATGAGCCCATGACCCTGATGCAGCAACGCGACGTCATCAATCCGGTCCTCACAAAAGTCGCCAAGTTTGAGAGTGTTACAGCACGCCGTATCATCGGGCAGGGTGCCTCAACTCTGGACTTTACCCAGATGGTGTCAGAGCGCAAAATCATTCTCTTCAAGCTGGCAAAAGGCGTTGTTGGTAATGACATCGCGGCCATTGTGGGCGCAACCATGCTGGGTCTGTTCCAGATAACCCTGGAGGAGCAGGGAACCAAAGCTGAGCAGGATCGCGTGCGCTATCCTATTATCCTTGACGAATTCCAGGTCCTTGCTGGAATGGACTATGGCGCGCTAGCCGAACTACGCAAGTATGGCGCAACCTTCTACCTGGCAACACAATCCCTTGAGTATCTCCAGAAGCTAGACCCGGTCCTGCTTCCCACGGTACTAGCGAACGTCAAACAATTGATAACCTTCTATATGTCCGCGCGCGATTCGGAGACACTCGCCAAAGAACTAGGGGTTGAAGAAGAGGATCTGCTCAATTTAGACATGCACACCTGCTATGTCAAACTCTCAGCTATCAATAAACGCCAGCCGACCTTCTCCCTCCATGTGATTCCCTTGAAATCTGGCGACCCCACCCAGGCGGAGAGTGTGCGTACCCGCAGCCGTGTGCGCTACGCGCGCCCCGTAAGCGAGGTCGATACCATGCTACGAGATGCCATGCTACGTGGTATTCGTATGGGACCCGCGCCTACGCCTCCAGCCAACAAGAAACGTAAAGCGCCCACACCTCCACGACCTGCCCAAGCTAGCAAATCAACTCGCCCAACAACACCTCAGGTTGAGCGCGTCACTGAGAAGCCCTCGGGGCGTGTTACTGAGAAACCGTCTGAACGCGTCACTGAGAAACCCTCGGAGCGCGTCGTGGAGACGCCTTCAGAGCAACCAGTCGAGCGCGTAATTGAGCAACCATCGGAGCAATCTGTTGAGAGGCCCTCAGAACGCGTGATTGAACGGCCGTCGGAGAAGCAGGAAGAATCCATTATCTACTTACCAGCGGCTTCGGCACAACCCACTCCACAGTATGAGCCGCCCAAAGAGGCCCCTCGAGAGCAGCCTGCCAGCCCTGTCGAGACGCCAGAGGAGATTATTATTCTACGTCCAGCGACCACGCCACGTTACGATGCGGTCCCAGTCTATGGCTCTTCGTCTGAGGATCCAGTTATTGTACTTCCGCCAGCAGTCACGATTACTGAAGAGGTTGAGGATACGCCTACACCAGAAGAGGTTGAGATACCTGAAGATGGCGAAGCTTCCGCTCCTCGCAAACGCCGTAATCGTGGGCGCCGAGGCAGTAAACGAGCCAACAAAAAGAAAAATGACGCTCAAGGCGAGGCTGCGAACGAAACTGAGAGTGAATCAGCCAACACGCTTGAATAGCTCAAAGAGAGTTAGTAAGAGCTTGGCCTTTGAAAGAGGAAAGACGAAGACCATGTGTGAAGTTCCGCACATGGTCTTCGTCTTTCCTCTTTCAAATAACAGAGACCCGAAGAGATCGATCACGCAGCATATTATTGATCGACTCGCGTGACGAAAAGGCTAGAGACCGGGAATCAGATGAGGTGCTAAGAGAAACGATCCCAAGCTTGCCAGACTGAGAATAATTAACAGCCAGAACCAGAGCTTATAATTCTGCTGGCGGTGAGCCTCCTCCGTAGCCTCTCGCTGCTGGATCGAAAGCAGTGCAGCAACAAAAGGAGACTGGTGAGAGTTATTACCTGGGGCAGGTGTTGGTTGTTGGGGATTATAATGCATGTTTAGTCCTCTTTCTTAAGTAGAGATTCAAGCTCATCATCCACTTTCGCACTTTCGTGCTCCTCGTCCCCTGGCTTTTGGTCCGGCGTCGTGTCCTTCACCTCATCCTCTTTATCCCCTTCGGAGACCTCTTCAGGCTTTCTCCGTAGCAGGACAAAGCCACCTGCATCCGTATTCACGACCTTACCAGATAAGAAGATGAGGATACGCACAAACAAACTCAATTTAACGGGCAGACGTAATCTACGCATTTCATGGATGGGAACGCGAAATTCTTGAGATTCCCAGCCAAAGCTCTCAAAAAACTTCAGCCCGCCCTCTGGGGCAAAGCGCGTCTTCACGCCTTCAGCCGCGAACGTGTTCCAATACTCCTCATCGCGCTTGAGAGCCAAAGGGGAAATATATTCTGTGAGCCACCAACGAATAGCGGTCTGCTTTTGCAGATCAGCCGCCAGCGCTCTCACATGCTCTGTCTGCAAATAAATGAGTAGCCCTTCCGTAAGCACCAGTACAGATTTCCCTTCAGGTGCGGCTTCTTTGAGAAAATTCTGCCGCGCCTGAGCATCTGTAATGTCCAGCGCTACCCTCTCCAACAGACAACGCGGTTTTTGATCGGCTAGATGCTCCTGCTTATATGTGATAACATCCTCATGATCAACCTCAATCCAGCGTAGGGTAGCGGGCAGTGGCAGGCGATAAGGACGCGTGTCCAGGCCAGCAGCGAGATTAATCACGATATCCACCGTCTCCTGCTCGAGCAAGTGCTGAATAATCTCATCATAGATCTGAGTACGCATAACCAGCGGCCAGCGCTCTTCTTCACCACGTGGGAGAGAATGTACCACTTCCGCGCCACGCTCTCCCGCCAGTTGTTTCGCATAAGGATCTTGAAAGAGACCACCTTCTCGTTCGGTCTCCAGTGCCCTATAGTAGGCAATAACACGCGCGGTATCAAATGAATCTTGAACTAGAAGTGAGGGCATGGGATAAGTCCTCGCAATCTTTTACTACTCCTTATATGCTCTCCTGAGCGCGCTAGTGCTAGCGCGCTCAGGAGAGCATATAAGGCCTTAGTTTCCAGGGAATATAGAAAATGGAAGCTTTGGTAAAAAAGGAATCGGTATCTGCAGATAATACACAGCCAGAATCGCGACAAGCACCAGAATAATGAGTAATGCAAAGAAAGGACCAGAAGAGGCTGTCGCGGAGGTAGAGATTTGTCCCTTCGCAGTATGGTTAAACGCTCTATAGATATAGATCGCGCCACGACTTCTGCGTCCCCAGATCGAAACCATATCACCCAGCGAGACATTAGCCCCCCGTAAATATCCTTGTACACGCGCGTCCTGCAAAGCGCCGTCCGCCTTGCGCACACGGATAGTCGTGACCTGGACCATATCACGATCTGGATGGCGAATCTCGTTCGGCATAGCCCAGACGATATCTCTCAGCCCCCGGAAAAGCAGCGCCGCTCCCACCATCGGAGGCCGCTCCTGCTGGGACTGAACCTGCACGACAGCACCCCAGAGTTCTGGTGCTCTGCGGGGAAAGCCAAAGGGCAGGCGATCCAGCTGCCACGGTGGCAGGGCATGCTGCGGATTGCGTAGCCCCTGTTCCTCCTTGATAACGGTGCGTATCCCCTCAGCGGGATCATAATACGACAGTGGCGACCCATCAGGAATCGTGTATGGCGACATCTCATCGCGAGGTTGGAGCGCGCGCGAGCGTTCCTCCTCACGTAACTGAAGCGCGTATTGCTCCTCCAAATCCTTGAGGAGGATAGGATGCTGAGGCTGGCCTGATCTTTCCCCACCCGGTAGAGAGGTCTGCTGAGGCTGCCTCATGCTCTCCGCTTCTAATGGAAGCAAAGGCTGAGTAGGGGTGGAATGCTTCTTAATCGCTTCTGGAGAAGCAGGAATGGGTGGCTGCGCCCGCTCTATCTCCGCCGGACTGAGATCGAAAGCGCGCGCCTCCATCTGTCGAGACTGCAAGGGAGCACCGCAATTGACACACACACTCCGCCCATTGCCGAGTGTATTGCGATACCCACAAGCCTCACATTTTATTGACGACACCTTCTCTCCTCCAATCTTTGCCAGGTCTTTCCATAACCAGCCTTATAGGACATATACAACACTTGCAAGTCGTTCGCGCCTAACTCTTGCTCGTATGCTACGCCTTAGCATAGTACAAGTAGCCATATTTTTCCAGTAGCGGACAGGGGAATATCGCCAATATGGCTACTAATGTGCCGCTGTCTCCGCAATCTTCACCGCGCCCGTCAGTTCTTCCTTCTTGAGTGCAAAGTAGTCATGAGACAATGAGTTGAAAGCATGGAAAATCAGCAGGTGATGCATCTTTTGATGGTGACCACCTCCGGCGCCACCATACTTACCAGGCACCATAATCTCAGTTTTACGCAATCCTTTTCGTGATGTGTCACTCAGGTTGATGCGACCGAACTGGTCAGCATGAATAGAGCTATAGCCACGCGCGAAGTTGTCAAATTCTTCATGAGGGATACCATGGTTACTCAGCATATCATCCCGCAGATCGCGATAGCTTTGACCACTACGTAGCGCTTCATCCATCCGCTGCTGGCGAACACTGAAGCGTCCATTGGTAGGCGAAACTGTGGTGGCCCCCCCCGCTCTATTGACAGAAACCCTGATATCACCCATGCCGCTATGATAGACAAAATCAACGCCTTGATCCGTCAGCCCGACACTCCGACATTTGCGTGTATCAAGTGCGTTTATCTCGTTTAGGTAGTACGATTTGTGAGGAGCAAGATTGTTTAGATCTAACCTCTCATTTGGATTCCTATGCGCCATGTTTAACGTTTGAACGCTACGATCAATTTCACGCGGCGTGAAAAAGGGGTTTCCATGGCGTACAGCCAGATATGCACCAAGATCGTTTTTGGCGACCCTATATTCGTCAAGGCTCATAATACTCGGTCGACCAGGCCCATCACTTATATATGAGTCCCGATCAATGATGTTACCATCCGCGTCGCGCCTGGTGACAACGGTAGCAGTATCTCCACTACCATTGCTAACGGTCTGCGTGACGGTATAGGTACCAGTGCCATCATTATTAGGATTCGCTGTCACGTTGGTATAGTTGGTACTATTGATAGGAATATTCACCTGTGGAGGCAGGGGGAAATTCAGATGAAACTCCTCCAGGTTGACAAAGCTTGCCCTATGCCCCTGGAACGAAGGAATCACGCTCTTACTGAACTCGTCGAATTGATCGTGATTTCCTGAAGCATGCCTATCTCGCAGGTCCATATATTTATAGACATTGTTTTTGGCATTATTAAACTCTTCCAGGTCTACCTTAAATCCTCTAATGCCGTTCTCATTTTCGCGAGCTTCTAAACGAGGCCTTCCACTGGCATCCATTTTAGTGTGGACATAAAACACCCTACCTTCTCGTTCGATTCGGAAGGTAATCCCTTCCTTATCAAAGGTCATGCCTTTATATTTCGCGTCATGGTTTAACAGCGAACTTAATGGCGACGAAGGTCCCAAGTGCTCCGCATTGTTCAGATCCAGAACTTTCTGACCCTGTTGAGAGGAGTTTAAAGCATTGACAGTATTATCAAAGCGCTGATAATCTCCGCCATTGTCAATAAAATCCTTACGCTTTTGCAAGAATGCGGTGAAATTGTTTTTCAGTTGGTTGTATTCATCGACGTTCATCACAGGTCTGCCATTCGCGTCATGTATATGTGTGCTCTGAACGTTCCTATTCGCGTCGCGCACAGTGACAATCTGCGCGCTCCTACCATTGTTCTCAATGTTCTGGGTGACTGTAAAGGTCCCATCTCCAGGGTTGTATGTAATCGTCGCGCTCTTATAATATTTGGAGTTCAGGCTATTGAGCTCTGACGGCAGGGCCATTTGTGGATGCAGGTGAAGGTTGTCCGGATTCACAAGGTTCTTCCGATCGTCCATCTGAAGCGATGGGATCACCCGCTTGCTGAATTCGTCGAAATCGCCCTCGGTTCTCCCGGCATGACGCCCAACCTCTTCGCTTCGGAGTTTGGCGTATTCAAAGACATTGTCTTTAGCCTTGTCAAATCTATCAAGGTTTACCTTAAAGCCAGATTTGCCGTCAGCATTCTGGCGTACCTCGAACGAGAGCTTCCCACTCCTAGTAGAAGATGCATGGATATAAAACGTCTTGTCTCCATGCTTCATAGTGAAGACTGCGCCCTCGGAATCGAACTTCATACCAGTACATTTCGCACCATTGTTTCCAGTATTTAACCGCGTGTCAAGCTCAGTAAATGACACATTCAAATTCTTCATATTATTAAGATTGACGACGCCCTGATCTCCCTTTTGAGCCGCGCTCAAGGCCTTGAATGTATTATCGAAATCCTGGTGTCTTCTCCCAGAGGTATCGTTAAATCGCTGGCGCATACGCAAAATGGCTGCGAAGTCGCCTTTCACCCGGTTATATTCGCTCAGGCTTGTCACATATTTGCCATTCGCGTCATGGATATTGGTAGTTTCATTACCATTTGCTTGACGCACAGTGACGACTTGCGCGCTCTTACCATTGCCCTCAATAGTACGCGTAATCGTATAACTGCCATTCGCTGGATCATGGCTAATCGTCGCGCTCTTATAGCTCTTTGGGTTGACATTCTCAAGCCCTTGAGGAAGTGCTAGACTCCGATGCTGGTGCAAATTATCCGGGTGTACTAGCGAGTTATTTTTACTCCCAAGCGCTTCATAAGCGTTCTTGTACAGATCATCGAATTCCTTGGCCCCTACCCTGGTGCGCGTACCGCGAGCCTGGGCAAACGCGTACACATCGCCTTTAGCAGCAGTGAACTCTTCCACCTTCATCGAGACGGCGCGGGCCCCGCTTTTCCCATTCGTGATGACATGGCTGGCTCCGCCCCTCGAATCCACCGTTGTCTCGATATAGAATCGGTTCTGACCGCTCCCCATATGATAGCGAATGGTACCATTATCAGTCAGCTCAACGCTTTTGCAGTGATCTCGATGGAATGTTCCCTGTAAGTCTTTATGTAGGGGTAAGTCTTTCAGCTTCAGGGTATTAACGCCACCCCGTGCCGACTGGGAGAGCGAAGAGAAATAGCCCTGCGCCATCGCGTCAACCTGCTTTACATCCCAGCCCTGTCCCTGAAGATCATTGCGTAGGGCCACATACTGGTGCAGATCGCCCTTGGTTGCGTCGAGCTTGTTAAGATCGACAGACTTGCTAGCGTTGATTTGACCTTTTATTTGCCCCAACCCATCCTTTTGCACCTGGATAGGTGGAGCGACTTTCAGATCTCCATTGCTCTCCTCAATGACCGTAAACTGCTCAAACCGATGGTATTTAGGCCCGCCGATGCCACCATTACTATCCTTCCATTCGCCTTTGTAGTCACTCTGGTTAAACCTACCCTGCAATGAATCTGGCATAGGAGATATTTTCCCATACTTATCACGCTGAGGGGGATTTAATGTAACATTATTGGGCTGTGGCTGCCCACTTCCTGTTGGAGGGGTTGTTCCTCCGGGAGGGGACGGAGGTGGCGTCCCTCCGGGGGGTGTTCCTCCAGGAGGTGGCGAAGGCGGTGTCCCCGACGCGGAAGACGCTGAAGGGGCAGCGTTAGAAGCAGAAGCAGGCGCAGTCGCGGACGACGTAGCAGACGCTTGTTGCTGTGGATCGCCCACGGTCGCCGAGTATGGCCTATAGGTAGATGAATTTTCCGGCAGGCCCGAAAAGGTGGGTGATAGTGCAGGTTCATCGGTTTTAAAGGCAATACCATCGTTTGGATTAGCTGAAGGCTCAATAACGCCCTGCTGCTCCAGAAATTCATTGGCAGTCGCCCCTCTTTGGCTCAACTCCCCCAAACCTGAGCGTAAATCCTCAGCCTCTACGCCTTTCCTGTCAGCTTCCATTGAGGAGATGCGTTGGCTAATAGCATCGAGGTCCTTGGGGGTAATAGACCCATCTTCTAGATATGGCCTGAGAGCTTGCGCCTCCTCCTCGGATATGCCTGTTTTCTCAGCGAAGCCCCGCAAAGTAGAGGTATCTCCTTGTATATTCTTCTCTCTCCTCAGGAAATTCCCGGGTTTTAAGTCCCCTGATGCCAGATCCTCAAGGTCATCTCGCAGACCTTGACGCATATCACTAGTGTCCTGCTTTCCGTAAGGTTGGTCTTGAAGCAGCTTGTTCTGGTGAGCAAAGTCCTCGCCAATGGCATCGAGATCCTTAGGGGTAATGGTCCCCTCTTCTAAATGTCGCCCAAAAGCTGACTGCACTTCACTCTCGGGTATACCGGTTTTCTCCGCAAAATCTTTCAAGACAGCAGCATGAGGACCTTCCACCGAGCCGCCCTCGGTATTACTCACTTCTGGCGCACGCTCGGGCTCAACTGGTGGATTCTGTCCCTTATCCTCAATAGGAGGAGCAGCCGCACTCCCCTCCTCAACTGCGGATGAATTCCCACTCTCCCCTCCACCTGTGGACGTCGATACAGAACCATTTCCAGTTGAGGCAGTGCTAGGAGAGGCAGCATTCTCAGTTGTTAGTGAAGAAACATCCTGACCATGAGCACCCGCATACTCGCGCGTCAGGTTATCAAATAGCCTTCCAGCTTGCGCCTTTGACATACCACCCGGTTTCGTTGATGCTATATCTTCCCGCAACTGGTTCAAAGGCACAGGGTTACCATTCTGCTGCTCACGAAGAGCATTCTCTAGCGAACCCTTCTCGATATACATTCGGTCTTGTCTATCCGTGATATAGGCTTCATTGCCTTCATATTTGGCTTCTTTAAAGCCACGTGTCTGCTGTGAACGTGCTCCATCTTCTCTCTGAGCGGTTGCTTTATTACCGGAGCCACGCTGTCCCCGCTGTGGCCCTCGGCCTTTTGGAGCTCGGTCGCCTGATCCCGATGTCTGAGAACTATCATGCGACTCGCCCTTCGGTGGCTTAGAGGTTTTCGCCCCAGGCTTATCCATTTTGACAGAGCTAGTCGCGGCAGCACCCGATCCAGCTTTATGGGCCATGCCTCTCTGGGCAACCTCATTGGAGCCAAATGGATTATGTAGGTAGTCAGAGTTTGAAGGATGCTTTGGCTTATGCTCATGGGCAGACCCGTCCTCATCATTCCTCTCAGAAGGTGTGTTGGCAGAAGTAGCAGGGCGCGCAACTGTCCCTTCTCCTCCTTCCACTTCTCCCTCCATACCCCCCAAATGCGCACCACTATTACCGACGCCTCCAACTTTAGGCGCAACCCCTTCTTCTAGTGGGCCTCCAGTGCTCATTTTTGGGCGTTTACCAGCCATATGCTTGCTCCCTTCTGCCTGCTATCATCTAGATATTAACCTTCATCACGCTAGAGTCATGTGATCTCTTTATCTGGCAAACCCTTCTCGTATCTCTTTAGGAATATCATCGTAATCTTTATAATTCGGATCGTCGCCGTCAGTTCCCGCTCCTGGCTCGTCAAAGGTGTCATCTTCCTCATCATTCTGATTCGCGAAGTAGGTTTGGAGGTCATCGCTGGCGACACTGCGCTCGTATTCGCTCATGTCAGCACTGGCAATGGTATGCAGGACAGCACAGTAGCCAACGCCGGTGGTGGCGAGAGTCTCATCGCCACCAATCCAGCCACGCGCGAGTTTCGAGGCGGTACGCATGACAGCCTCGTAGCGCTGGCCTTTATTCTTATACGACTCATTCGATAGCTCGCCATAAATCCATTTCTTGTCCCGTGGCGTCAGCAGCGTTCTCACATCATGGCGGTACAGGCAACGGGCCTGGCAATTGACGCAACCCCGGAAAGGCCCCTGTCTGCGCTCGCTTAATTCAACATACTGCTTGACAAACTGGTCAATGTGCGTCTCCGCCTTGGTCAGAATATCCTGAATCTGCGCGACACGCTCATCAGCCGTGCGCTGGTCGTCCTGACTATCCGCGATTTGCTGCGCGTATACCAGACCAACCAGGCCATGCGTAAGGTGCACTCGCAATTCTTCTGTGAGCGGATAAGGCCAGCCCAACTGTGCACCACGCGCCTGGACCGTCTGTGCGCATCCTAACACAAGAATCATGCGCAGCAGCACATCCTGCTGCGGCTGGGAGAAATAGGCCATCTCCGCTTCGATGCGCTCCGCAAATTGGAGCAGTACCTCAAGGGTTTTCGCCGGATTCGAGACCAGGCAAAGCATAGCGTTGGCAAGTAACCACTGGCTCTGCTCCGTATCTAAGAGCTTTGTAGCAGCCTGGTAGAGAGTCGCGTTTGGGCCTCCCATGATAGTCGTAGGCACATAGTAAGCCTCATAATCTGTAATGAACTGGAAGGGTTTCACTGAGGCGTAGGTCCGACTCACGCGCTTGAGTTCGCCATCGGGCAAGGGGGCAAGATTGTGCTTATAATTCTCCATACGTACTAGATAGGAATGGTCCGCACCCTCGGCATACACCACAGCCTGACCTGGAGTAAGCACACCCAGGTGGACCAGTTGAGCCTGAGTCAGGTTCATGGTCTGCCCCAGACTAATCCGATCATCCTGCGCGATCAAACGATGAGCAATCTTGAGATTGGTGTTCTTCAATACATCTGGCGCCAGTTTGCTTGGTATCTGCTCCGCGACCAGGACTCCCTGTCCATATGCACGGATTTCCGAAAGCATGTTGGTGAAGACTTCAACCGCCTGAGCGCGCGGATTGGCCGAGTCTGGGTTGGATGGCATGACTGGGCCGGTATTCTGGAGCAGGCGATGTGCCTCCTCAAAGACGATCAGATGACGTAAGCCCTGGCCCGTCAAACGATTGCCGCCATTACTGGGATCGTCGGCCTGGAGTCTACGATATTCGTACAGGCGCGAGAGCAGGAGACCCATGATAAAGGTCTTCTCATCATCGTTACCGATATGTTCAAGTTCCAGAATTGTTGGGCGCGCCAGCAGTTCAGCCATAGGGATGCCACGCGTGGTATCCAGCATCAGACCTTTGGCACCAATACGTAGCGAGCCAATACGCGCTTTAAGCGAGGCTTTGATATGCGCGTCCGCCTCGGGATTGTATTGAAGGCGATCCGCGACAATCTGTGCCTTACGGTCGAGATCAGCCAGGGTGGGGAAGATTGGGTACTTGTTCCGCTCCGACCATTTGGGAAGGCGGCGGTTGGTACCACTGGTCACATCCCAGCCCTTATCCTCGTAGATCTCGTAGATTGAGGTCTCTAACACCTGTGGCAGAGGCGCGTACATCGGGAAGGCCGCACTAAAGACCGCCTTCAAGAAGTCGATATGCGTCATCAAAGCGCCACTACCAGGCTCATCGGTCACCTCAAACTCAAAGGGATTGAGGCGGAAAGGGGCCGCCATCTCGCTACCTAATGTGTAAATGCGAATGTTCGCGCGGTCTCCGAAAGCATTGCGGAGCGCACGATACTCGGTCTTGGCTGGTTCGATGACCAGAAAAGGCTTGCGCGCCTCCACCGCCTTGTCAAGCAAATTCATGACTGTGGTCGTCTTACCGCTACCAGTGACTCCAATAACAACCGCGTGCTTAGTCAGAGCATCAAGCGAGATATCGAAGGTCTCCTGAGAATCGCGACCATTATGCTGAATCATGCCTAATGGGAGGTTATTCTGTCCTGACGCGTGAAAATCGACGTCAAACTGTACATGGTCATGAATGGCATAGCCGGGCACCTCTTCGCGTGGAAGCTGAATCAGGGTCGCGACCTCCTGTGAACTCAGGAAGGTATGATACTCTTCGTGAGGTGTTCCATACTTCTCACAAAGCGAGACCCGTAGCGGTTCAGGGCGTGAATCGGTACCAGCCAGTGTCCCCAGCAGGAGCGATGCCAGGCGCTGGGTATCATCAACATTGCTCGCGCCAAAGTAGGTATGCACAATCCACTGGCCCGCCGCCGCCGCCTGGTCCAGGCGCTCAAGCTCCCGCTCAAGCAGGCGCTTCAAGTACTGAGCGCGATAGTTAACCATATCGCCGCTGAAGCTCTTTGTCTGTCCACCCGAATCGATGGAGGTAAACTGCTGACTCTCTTGCTTTGTAGATGACCACTGGACATGGGAGCGAGTTGTAATCTGCGTCAGCAGATCGACGGTGCGCATACGCTCCTCGACGACCTTCTGACGTGGGCGAGGATGTGCCTGCACCAGATAGGCCCAGGACGCACCATGCATCCCACGAATGACGCGTTCTAATTGGTTCTGGTCCTTGGACCCATTCACTTTGTGGGCAGTATTCAGGCTTTCCTGATCCTGGCTAGTTGAAGGTTGATTGGGATCAAAAGCTTTGCGGCTGGGGATACCCGTCATGATGCCCTGGCTTCTGAAACGCAAGCGCAGCATGGAATTGAGCTCACTTGTTACCACTGGCTCCAGCTTAATACCAGGGAAAACACCCTCTAAAATGCTACGTGTCGTCTTCTCTGGACCAAGCGAGATATAGATGGAAATTTTCGCGCCTGTACCTACCAGGAGAAAGGTTAGGTCAGCTTGACGCAAATGATGCGCACCAATTACGATATCCACAACATGATGCGCGAAATTCGCCTCTTGCTTCTGGCTCCAGAAATCTGCCAGCCCTCGCACATGGAAGAAAGTTTGCCCCTCTTCATCAAAGAGGTCGACGGGATCAAAGGTCTCGGGCGCGGCTCCCTCCAGATGGTATCTTTCCAGCCCCGCGATCAGTTTCCCCAGCTTATTCAACGACTCTACATCAAAACCAGGTACCATGATATCCACCTTTCAAAGAGAAATAGGTCCTACCGCTAGAGGATTTAAGCGCCCTGTATACACATCTTTGCTAGAATAGCATACAAGGATTGTTTTTCATAGGTGTAAATAGGGAAGACTTTCTGTCCCTATTTATCCCTATCGGTCCTTGCTATTTTTATCTACCATAGTAGTATCTTTTACGCAAGAGCTCAAGGTGGTCATACACTCCAAAATAAATAACCACCAGGATCTAGTCTTATTAGAACTTAAGTGTAAGGGTACTGAACTGCCAGTATATTTACAAACTTCTATTTAATTTGTCGCGTAGGACAAACAGCGCTGCAATAGGATCAGGTTGCGTTATGAAGAAGATATTAGCTAAATGGATTTCGCGTCAACAGCCGGAGTCGAAAAAGAAGCGCCGCTGGCTACGATATCTTGACCTCATAATTGTATTTGGTATTCTACAGGTCACAATTCTGCTGATGCTTCTTGTGCATTCATCTTCAACAAGCGTGACTACAGCCTCTTCATCGAGCACTAGCAAGACAGAAACAACTTCGCTAGCAGCTCCGCAGATACCTCAGCAGACACAAAACAAGCTTGATCCCCCCAGCGCCGGGATGTGTACTGATCCTCAAAGGTTTGAAGGAAAATGCCTGGAAGGTGTCTTTAACGATGATGGCAATGATTACAAAGGTGGCGATAAGGACACAGGTCCAATCATTCTGAATCCAATAGCGGACGGCACAGCTATCTTTTTCTACACGCCCTACAAGTATACGGTTGACAATCCTCAGATAATCGCATTATGGGGTGGCGTCCTGATTTTGGTAGATGCCTTCATCGTGCTACTCATCATGATCAATGGTATCAGGCTTATGCTCGCAGGCATAGCCTTCCGTTTCGATAAAGCCATTGAAAGTCTCCCCAACGTCCTTCTGGCTATTGTAGTAGCACATGTGAGTCTGCTCTTTATCTCGACACTTCTAGGACTCAACAACATTCTGATTGGCGACACTTATACCTGGGCCAGTGATACACTTTTCCGCTCAACTAATGATTATACCAATGGCATCCCCAAGAGTGAGGGAAACGATCCATATCATGTTGATGTGATGGTTGGAATTGGTGCTATCCCATTTGATACCTGGGGCAACGCTCCTGTCTACGATAACCTACCACAGAAAGTCAAAGATAAATATTGCCATAAAAGCGGCTGGAAAGAATACTTTACATCTGATCTCTGGCATGGGCATATTACGGGTGTTTACCGCTGCAAGGACATGCCTATCGATGTCCTTGTACGATCTCAGTTGATGCAAGACAATCTAAATTTCACGGGATTCTTTGATAACTTGCAAGATTTAGGCAACGCGTTAGGGGTACTCCTGAAAATCATGGCCCTGATGTTAATGGCGCAGATGATTATCCGCCTCTTCTTTATTAATCTCTATATTATCACAGCACCACTAGGAATAGGATGCTGGGCCTTGCCAGGAAAAACGGGGCAATCAATCACTGGCCTATGGTTGAAAGGCTTCATTTCAACTGTCTTAGTACAGTTTGTCATGGTGGTCGCATTAATTGTCATTCAAGTCATGGTTGCAGCCATTCTCCACTTCGTCTTGACCCCAGCCACAACGGACCACGACATGACAAAAGGCCCTGGCGGGCTGGATGTTATCACATTGACAAACCTGATGTGCATCTGCTTCCTCTGGTTTCTTGTCCGTGTTCCAGGCCTACTAGGTACCGCGCCAATGCGTACGATGGTACAGGCTGGGCAGTCTATGGCTCAGGTCGTGAATACCACTATGGCTATCCAGATGGCAGAGGCGCAAATGGTTGTGCAAGGGGCAGGAAGCGCGCTTTCATTCTTCCGTTAACAGACCGCATTTTCAGTTTTGACACAGTAAAAACATTAAGTTATTGCAAAGGAAATGCAGCATTACTATGAAAATGTCAGGTCAAGGATCGGCTCTAAAGCGAGAGCGAACAAAGAAAAAATGGTGGCACTTTCTGGACATGCCAATCGCGCTCCTTATCGCGATTGTGCTAACCAGTATCCTATTACTTGCATCGCTCAATCCATCACCAACGCAAGCGCCACAACCACAGCATAGCTCTGGCAACAGTATGAGCGGCTTGGCGAGCATAGCGGCACCGTTGGAGAATCTGTTCACACATGATAATCAGTCGGCAGCCAATGACCCTTGTGGAGCAAAAGAGGGCAGCGAGTTTACCAAATGCATACAGGATGTCCTGCAGAAATGCGGCAACGATGTCAACTGTAAAGATCTTCCTGAGGCCTGCCGCAATATTCCTCCTATGCAATTTCAAGAGTGCATGGACGGAGTCACAGGTCGGGATACCTACCAGAAAGATGATCCAAAAATCCAGAATCCCATAGCTAAGGGAAGCTCTTTATTCTTCTTCTCTCCCTTTGAGATTACGATTGCCAATACGCAAGTAAACTTGCTCTGGAGCGCAATGCTCGCTATTGTTGATGCTTTTCTTGTGGTGGCCCTGCTAATGCAAGGGCTACGTGTGATCTTGTCGGGAAGCGTCTTCCGCTATGCGCGCGCCATTGAAGATCTCCCAGGCGCCCTACTGGCTATCATCGTAGCTCATATTAGCTTGCTCTTCATGGTCTCCGCCATCGGATTGGGCAATTCGATGACCAAGTATATCTATACATTCGCCGAAGAGAACCCTGTCATTAAGCGCGACGCCTCTGGTTTTGGCTCAGGCAATAACGAAAAAGAACTTACGTTGCGCGTGTTTTTTACCGAGACAGGAAAGGATAAAGAGCAATACTACGAAACCACTAAGGCGCCCAGCCCCGCCGATGCCGCGAAACTATGGCCCGCCCCTGACAATGGTGCCCCCAATGGGAAAGGCACTACAAGTGAAGATATGAATAATCAATTCAAAAATAAGGATCTGGTTTGTACCTGGGAAAAGAGTAGCTTCGACATCTCGGAGAGAGACAAGATCTTTGGCACCAGCCCCGAAACCTCCAACATCTATATGAGCGTTAAGCTCCGTTCAGAGAATCTCATACGCCATAAAGATGAGACAAGAGATGACCATAAGTTTACGCAAGATGACTTGAACTACCTGCAAAGTATGGCGCAAACAATCAAGGATGACATTAGCCCTACAGGGTTTGGGCAGGATGCACTGAAATGGTATGAAGACTTTACACAGTTTGATACAGATATGGGTAACTTCGAAAAGAACAATTTTCTGCCCACTACCCTGGATTTAACTACCTATAGAGATGAAACCAACGCTATTATCAGTGCCTCTAGCCTTTTGTTTAATGGCGAGGGAAGAGGCATGTCCCCCAATGGCTCTGACATGCCTGGCGACGCCATCATATACAAATGCTCTGCTGATGCGACTGGCAATACCTTTCAGCTCGTCCCAGATGATCTGAATTTCACGGATCTATTCAAAAATCTACAGAGTCTGACCGACGCTTTACCCATGATGAGAAAAATCATGGCCCTTATGTTGCTGGTCCAGATGATTGTGCGTATCTTTTTTATCAATCTCTATATCGTCACCGCTCCGCTAGGGATTGGCTGCTCAGCGCTTCCTGGAAAAGTAGGTCAGCCCGTCACCCGGCTCTGGTTGCAAGGCTTTCTCTCAACGGTCTTTGTACAATTTCTCATGGTGGCTGCTTTGATTGGTATACAAACGCTCCTGGGAGGTGTCCTTAGTTTCACTGCCGGAGGCGATCCTCAAAATGTCGCAGGTGGCCTCGATAATAAATCGCTTACCAATATCATTTATATAGCGTGCCTCTGGTTCGTCATGCGCATACCAACACTCTTCAACACCGCTCCCATGCAAACAATGGCCGCGGCTGGGCAGATGATGGCACAGACTGTAGGAACAACCATAAGCATGCAGGTCGCGCAGTTCCAGATGGAAGTACAGGCGGCAATAAGTGTCGGTTCAATCGCTGTTAGCGCAATCGCTCGTTAAGGGAAACAAGAAGTTATGTTCAAAGTTGGACGCTGGAAACAACAGAAGAAACGACGCTGGTGGCATTACCTGGATCTCATCATCATTGTGATAGTACTCAATCTCCTTGTGTTTGCCACCAGGCCATTGCCGCTTTTGCGAACCGCACTGTCATCCATAACAACCATAACGCATCAGTCCTCTCTGGCTGCTAGCTATACAGGACTGAATACCATAGTCATTCCCCTGACGAAAATCATCGCTCAAGCCGATTGCTCAGATCCGAATCTTTCGGAAACCGATTTGCAGAAATGCATGGAAGGCAACAACTCGGGAGGCACCTACACAAACGACAAGGCGAAGATCCAGAATCCAATTTCTAAGGGCAGCTCGCTCTTCTTCTTTACGCCCCTTGACATTACTGTCAGTAACTCCAATGTACTCACAATGTGGGGATTCGTCATGGGGATCGTAGACGCATTTCTCGTCATCCTTCTGATGTTGAATGGTATCAGGATCATCTTGACAGGAAGCGTCTTTACCTATTCACGTGTTATCGAAGAGTTGCCCGGGGTGCTCCTGGCGATTATTGTCGCCCACAGTAGCCTGCTTTTTATCACCCTCATCATTGGCACTAACAATTCTATGACGACCTATATCTATAACTTTGCTCAGGAGACACCCGGCATTCATCGCTCACATTCAGGGTTCGCTTCCGGTAAGGATACCAAGGAACTGACATTACGTGTTTTCTTCCCATATATCATCGCGAACAAAGATAAAGAGACATACTATGAAAAATTAATACCTATCCCCAATCCTTATGATGCCAAAGATCAATGGCCCGGCCCTAAGGCAGGGTATGGTTATACAGGAAACAAAGGAACCACGGATTTAGACATCACGAAGTTTAATAAAGATATGGTTTGCACCTCGGAAAAAGTCAACTTTGATGTGTCTGATAGAGAGTATCTCTTTGGCACCAGCGCCAATATCCACGATGGGTATCTTTACCAAAGCATAAAAGGACGTTCTGAGAATATCATCCGCAATAAAGATGACAGAAAGATGCCGCAGGATGTCTTGAAAAAATTACAGGATATGCCGCACAAGATTGAAGAAGATCTAAGTAATCTGTCTAAAAACGATGTGAAATGGTATCAAGATTTAGAAGATTTTAGTACAGAAATGACCGGATACGAGAATAAGTATCTTATCTCGGCTGATAGTGCTGGAAGTTATAAAGACGATACGGACAAGGCCATTAGTGCCGCGAGCCAACTATTTAACGGCGCGGGAGGAGGAAACTCTACCAATGGCAATGATCTGGCGGGCGATGTCATCGTCTATAAATGTCAACCTGATGCCACTGGCGATTCATTCCAATTGGTCCCTGATGACATCAATTTCACTGATCTTTTCAAGGATTTGCAAACGTTGAGCAGTGGATTGGGAGCAGTCGCCAAAGTAATGGCGGTTATGCTTCTGGGGCAGATGATTATCCGCCTCTTCTTTATCAATCTCTATACAGTCCTTGCCCCACTCGGTATTGCCTGTGGAGCATTGCCAGGTAAGGTGGGTCAACCTGTGGTGCAGATGTGGCTCAAAGGCTTTATCTCTATTGTCCTGGTGCAATTTGTCATGGCAATAGCACTCATTGTCACACAAATTTTGCTAGGAGAGATCCTTTCTTTTACCGCCGGTGGAGATCCTAACCATATAGCAGGCAATCTAGATAATAAAACACTCTCTGATCTTATACGCATAGCCTGCCTGTATTTCGTTTTCCGCATTCCGTCGCTCCTACAAAGCGCCCCGCTGCGTACGATGACGGATGCTGGCCAGGCAATGGGCCAGGCGGTTGGTATGACTATAGCCATGCAAATTATGCAGATCCAACTCGTAAGCCAGGTTGGGCTAAGCGCTGGTTCAATTGGCACCGCGTCTTTGGGACGCTAAAGGAGGAGTAGAGAATGATCAAGTTCATACCAAACACGCTCCTCGCTAGAAAGCAGCCCAAACAACGACGCTGGTGGCACCACCTGGACCTGTTGCTGATTGTGCTATTCTTCCAGGTCGTGGTCTTGGTAACCCAGTGGCAACCTTTGCTCCAAGTGGCGAACTCCACTATGGCCACAATCGCACAACACACAGAATTGACGAATACCTACACAGGACTGGGAGCTATCGCCGTTCCACTTGGGAAGATCATAAGCCAGGCTCACAGCGCGACCCCTGAAGAATGTCAGCAGAAAAACACAACAGATCAGGCGATAAAAGATTGCCTCGAAGGAGGCAACAACAATGGCACCTATACCAAGAAAGATCCCAAGATCCAGAATCCTATTGCCAAAGAGAATGCGCTCTTTTTCAATACCCCGACGGATATTACTATCGAAAACGCGAATATTCGCTCGCTCTGGGGCTTTATATTGGGGATCGTGGATGCATTTCTTGTGGTTGTCATCATGCTCAATGGCGTCAAACTCATTTTGACAGGAGGCGTCTTCCGCTACTCACGCGCGGTAGAAGAGTTGCCTGGGGTACTGGTCGCCATTATCGCGGCTCATCTGAGTTTGACCTTTGCAATGGCTATTGTCGGTCTCAACAATACCATGACCAACTACATTTATTCATACGCGCAGGAAAACCCAGATATTCATCGGACCAAATCAGGGTTTGGTGCGGGAGACTATAAAGACTACACCCTCCGCCTCTTCTTCCCAACTATGGATGCGAGCCGTAAGGAAGAGTTCGAAAAACAAACTGATGTGACCTGGCAAGAAGCGGCCCAAAAATGGCGTGCCCCAGACAACGCGGCCCCGAATGACAAAGGCACTACAAGCGAAGATGTAAAACAATTTAACAAAGATATGTTCTGCACATTGAAAAAAATCAATTTTGATAATCAAGACAGGATAGCGCTCTTTGATGGGGGAGACTACAAAGGTTCTGAGATCTATAGGAATGTCAAAGATCGCTCCGAAAATATTATCAAGCAAGTCCAAGACTATAGGATGGACAAAGGAGAGGAAGCCCAGAGAAGAATTAATCATCTGAAAGAGATGCCAACAACTATAAAAAGTGATATTGATAATTTCGATGCAAATCCTCAAAAATGGTGGGAAGACCTTTCAAAATATTTCGATGAGATGACCAAATACGAAAATGATCAAAACTTTTTCCCGACAGGACAATTCGAAAGTGCCAGAGGCTATAGAGACACGTCTGACAGATTTATAAGTGCAGCAAGTACCATGTTTAATGGTGTTGGTACAGCACAACCAGTTGGTGGAACTGGGGCAGGTGGTGGTGATGTCGTAATCTATAACTGCGAAAACGACGCGACCGGGAGCAACTTTCAGCTTGTTCCCAATGACCTGGATTTTCAGGATCTCTTCAAAAACCTCGCGGAGCTAGGGCACGGGCTCAAGATGATTATCAAGTTGATGGCCCTTATGCTGTTGGGGCAGATGATTATCCGCCTCTTCTTCATCAACCTCTATATCATCACCGCTCCTCTAGGAATCGCCTGCTGGGCGCTCCCTGGGCGAGTAGGGCAACCTGTGGCACGCTTATGGCTCCAAGGATTTATCACCACTTCCATGGTACAGTTCCTGATGGTTATCGCCGCCATCGTGACCCAGGTTCTCCTTGGCAATGTGCTGGCTTTTGTGGGAGGCGATCCACAGCACATCATCGGACATCTCAAAGAAGAAACGCTTGCGGACATGATGCATATCGCCTGCCTCTGGTTCGTTATCCGCATTCCATCTCTACTAGGAAGCGCTCCTATGAATACCATGTCTGAAGCCGGGCAAATGATGGCGCAAGCGGTCAGTACCACGGTCGCCATGCAGGTCACACAATTCCAAATGGTTACACAAACCGTCCTTACCGGGGCCTCAGCCGTCGCCGCGGTGGCACGCTAAAGGAGGAGTAGAGAATGATCAAGTTCATACCAAACACGCTCCTCGCTAGAAAACAGCCCAAACAACGACGCTGGTGGCACCACCTGGACCTGTTGCTGATTGTGCTATTCTTCCAGGTCGTGGTCTTGGTAACCCAGTGGCAACCCTTGCTCCAGGTGGCGAACTCCACTATGACCACAATCGCACAACACACAGAATTGACGAATACCTACACAGGACTGGGAGCTATCGCCGTTCCACTTGAGAAGATTATAAGCCAGGCTCACAGCGCGACCCCTGAAGAATGTCAGCAGGAAAACACAACAGATCAGGCGATAAAAGATTGCCTCGAAGGAGGCAACAACAATGGCACCTATACCAAGAAAGATCCCAAGATCCAGAATCCTATTGCCAAAGAGAATGCGCTCTTTTTCAATACCCCGACGGATATTACTATCGAAAACGCGAATATTCGCTCGCTCTGGGGCTTTATATTGGGGATCGTGGATGCATTTCTTGTGGTTGTCATCATGCTCAATGGCGTCAAACTCATTTTGACAGGAGGCGTCTTCCGCTACTCACGCGCGGTAGAAGAGTTGCCTGGGGTACTGGTCGCCATTATCGCGGCTCATCTGAGTTTGACCTTTGCAATGGCTATTGTTGGTCTCAACAATACCATGACCAACTACATTTATTCATACGCACAGGAAAACCCAGATATTCATCGGACCAAATCGGGGTTTGGTGCGGGAGACTATAAAGACTACACCCTCCGCCTCTTCTTCCCCAGCGCGTTAAAAGGGGACGAGGAACAGTTTGAAAAGGATCCTGGTCTGACCCCCCTTCAGGTCGCGGATAAGTGGCCTGGACCCGATAATCCTGATGAGAATGGCAGTTCGACCAGCAAGGATAGGAAACAATTCGCTGAGGATATGTTCTGTACATTCAAGGAAATCAATTTTGACAATGGTCGCCGCTATCGGGTATTCGGTGGCGGTGATCCCGCAAGCAATCCCATTCGCAATTATCTCGAAGCTCGCACGAACTACATGACCCGCCAGGTAGAAGACGGGAAAAGCAACATTCCAGCTGATAAGGTAACAGACCTCAAGGCGATGGCTTCAACCATGCAAGAAGATGTGGCAACAATAAAAACCAATCCTTATAAATGGTATGAAGACTGGAAGAAGTTCACCGCCGAAATCGATGATGTCGAGAAGCAATATATTATGGACCACACGCCAGATTCTCTGGTAACCACCCAAAGAGATTTATCGCTACAAATAAACTTTCTTCTCTTTGGTGGTGATCGTCCCTCTGGTCCCGAAGATGAGCCTGATAAAGTAGGCGATGCCATAGTATACACATGCGAAAACGACGCGACCGGGAGCAACTTTCAGCTTGTTCCCAATGACCTGGATTTTCAGGATCTCTTCAAAAACCTCGCAGAGCTAGGGCATGGGCTCAAGATGATTATCAAGTTGATGGCCCTTATGCTGTTGGGGCAGATGATTATCCGCCTCTTCTTCATCAACCTCTATATCATCACCGCTCCTCTAGGAATCGCCTGCTGGGCGCTCCCTGGGCGAGTAGGACAACCTGTGGCACGCTTATGGCTCCAAGGATTTATCACCACTTCCATGGTACAGTTCCTGATGGTTATCGCCGCCATCGTGACCCAGGTTCTCCTTGGCAATGTGCTGGCTTTTGTGGGAGGCGATCCACAGCACATCATCGGACATCTCAAAGAAGAAACGCTTGCGGACATGATGCATATCGCCTGCCTCTGGTTCGTTATCCGCATTCCATCTCTACTAGGAAGCGCTCCTATGAATACCATGTCTGAAGCCGGGCAAATGATGGCGCAAGCGGTCAGTACCACGGTCGCCATGCAGGTCACACAATTCCAAATGGTCACACAAACCGTCCTTACCGGGGCCTCAGCCGTCGCCGCGGTGGCACGCTAAATAGCAAGAAGGAGGGAACCAATGAGTAGTTTTATGGGGAAGGGAGCGGCTGGCGCGAGCCTGGGAGGCGGCTTTCTAAGTGGTGTTGGTGGTCTGGTCTCAGCTCTTGGACTACAAATGCTAGGCATAATAAGCGTAGGAACCTTACTGCTAGGCAGTATTGGTAGCTGGTGGTTTCAGAATGGAGCACCCACCTATTATGCCTCAGATACGGTTGTAGGGGATCTCACCACCCTCACCGGCGATGATATGTCAATGATCAAGTCGGGTAATCCGGTCCTTGTAGCTCTCGCAATAGAACATAATCTTACGGATTACAAAGGCCATAACAATAATTATGATTATAACAATCCCATTATGCAAATTGTCATCCAATACTGGCGTAAGATATGTGGAGGGCGCATATGCCCCGAAGCACTACCAGTAGGTAAAACCGATGGTGGTATCCTCGCCACAAATTTTCTAGACTGTAGTGTGGTCCAGCTTACTTGTGGAAACGGCTTCCAATGCGCCATGTTCATAAGTACGGTCTTTGGACTCTCAGGAAATGCACTCCCAGCAAAAGGCAATGCAATAGATTACTGGAGAGCTAATCATTCAATATATGAAAACGCCGGATGGAAGTACATCAACAATGGCTCGGGTATGCCCTCCATTGGCGACCTTGCAGTTATGGATCACGGCGTCTATGGACATATCATGCTCGTCGTCGGAGTGACACCTCCCAGTGGAGGGAAAGATGGCACGGTCTATCTGGCACAAGGCAATGCGCCTGGCAATACAAATATCCATATGGGTAATGGTGATGTCAATCTGCTCAAATGGCCTCTCAAATCCAATGGTTTCGCAACCATAAACTGGAGTTCGGAATATACCCTCCTGGGCTTTATTCACAAAGATGATTGGAGCAAAAAGTGGGGTGACCCCTTCTCCACCACTCCATACACACCATCGGGAGATGCAAAGTGCGACGAAAAAGCACGCGCCATGCCGGAATCGCAAGCCCGCCAACTAGCAGCACAAGCAGGATTCTCGGGGCACGGACTCGACGTCATCATCGCCATCGCACATGCCGAGAGTAGCCTTAATCCTAAGAACTGTTTGTTGAACAAAGATTGGCATGATTGGTACCCTCAGTGGCACGTCCACAAAAAGGGCCGTACATTAGATAGAGGCATCATGCAAATAAATAATTACTGGCATTTTGAAGTCAAAGATGAATGCGCCTTCGATCCTCTCTGCTCGTTTAAAGAAGCCTATAAGATTAGTAACAAAGGTACCTCTTTCAGCCCTTGGACTACTTATACTGGTGGAGCATACCGTAAATACATGCCATAGGATTAGTGCGACACATTGCGTAGCAGGCAGGAGAGTAAGGAAGAATAGTAATTTGTTACGTACTTCATAGACGAATTGCGATCCATGCATTATGATGTAAGCGCATGGTTATACACTTCATAGAAGAGGAAGGAATCAAAACAGCTATGATGTTACTGCATATCACCCAGCTCATGGTTGACCCCCATATTGTGCTCAATCAAGTGCATGGAATCATCCCAGTATTCAATGATGTAGCCTCATCCCTACGGCACTTTGCCCCCCAGCGCCCCCCAATGGTGGCGGTAAAAATGCTTACGCGCAAATCCTTGGTTTTGCGACCAGTATCGAAGGACTCATCCGAACACTCGGAGTCACGATCTTTCTCATCGGTATTGCAGTGGCTGGTATCATGCGTATGGTGTCCTTTGGTAGTGACCGCCGCGTCGCGATGTCCAATATGGCCCTGACCGCTGCGGTCGTCGGGTTGGTCATCATGCTTTTGGGAACCACGCTGTCCAAGCTACTTGCAACCGCATTTGGGGTGACACTCCCGTAGATCAATCTATCCTGGAGTTTTTCAATGCAGAAAGAGGAGATTCCAACATTCCTCAATGAACAACCGAAGGTTATATTTGGGCGTACAGGACGCGAGCTTTTGATCATCGTCTGTGGCATTGTCGCTGGATATTCCCTTTGGGGTAATATCCAGGACTTTATATCAGCCCAGTGGTGGTCTGTCACTAGCATCATCATCGCTGTTATCCCTACAATTATAGCCTTCATTGTAGCACTGTTTCCTATCGCGGAAAGGCCCATCGAGGAATGGGTTATGTGCTGGTTCCTATATGTTAGTATGCCAAGACTGTATATTTATAAGTCATCTGAAAGCGAACCTGAAGATAGTAACAGAAGCATAGTAACTCAGCAAAAGACGAGAGTAAAATCAGGTGAAGACGACAATCTTCTCGAGTAGGATAAGGAGTGCGTATCCATGTTAACAGCTCCCCAGACTCCCAGCCAGATGATAAACGGAACGGGGAATGTCATCAAGACATTTGTCAGGTTGCGTGAGGTCGCGGGCGAGGTCGCGTGCCTGAACTTCGGACGCAAGGTCTATGAGTATCGCTCGATCATCAAAGTGAATACGGTCAATTTCGCGCTGATGGCTGAGGATGACCAGGACGCCTTGATCGAAGGCTTTAAATCTTTCCTCAATGGTCTCTCCTATCCGCTCCAAATCCTTATTAAAAACCTTCCTCACCGGCTTGATGACTACCTAAACAGCCTCAAAAGTATTCAGGGGGATCTCGCGGAGGTTTCGCGAGATCATGCGCAATTTGTACAGCAACTCGCTTCCAAACGAGCACTAGTCAAGCGCGTCTTTTATATTATCGTGCCGGCAGATGCGACTTTGAATAGAAATCGGGCCGAGGCACTGATCAACGCGCAGACCCAACTCCGCCTACGCACAGATGAATTGATACGCCAGCTAGAGCGCCTCGGTTTGACAGGCCATCGGCTGCAAGAGAAAGAAATCATTGATCTCTATCAAAGTAGCCTGCTCTCAGAAGAGGCGCGCCAGTTTCCTATAAGTGATAATCTGTTGCATGGCGCGAATAATCTAATGGTGTCAACGCGTGAGAAGTCCAATTCTCGCTCCTATTCCCTGGAGGAAGATACCATGGGGGAAGAGGAGTTAACGAGAGGCAAAAAGAAAGCTGGGAAAGAGAAAAAACAGCCAGAAAAAAAACAGAAGACGCCTGATTTTGTGAGTATTCCAGAGCTCATCGCTCCCAGCAGCATTGAGGTCTTCCCCTGGTATGTGCGTATTGCTGGCGAACTGGGGCATGAATACACACGTACCCTAACCTTTGTGAATTACCCTCGTAGCGTCTACCCTGGCTGGCTCGACTCGATCATTCAGGTTGACGAACCACATGTCGACTTTAGCATCCATATCTCTCCTCTCTCCCCTCAGCAGGTGACGGCTCGCCTGGGTAAGAAGGCAACAGAGTTCCGTGGCTCCATCATGGCCTCTCAGCGCCAGGGTAAAGCCGCCGATCCAAACGATGCCATCGCCCTGAGTGATATTGAGGCTCTGCGCGAGAAGCTGGCACGCGGCGATGAGCGCATCTTCAGTATGTCGCTTTTCGTGCAGGTACGTGGGCGGACCCGCCAGGAGCTAAGTGAGCGTAATAACCGCTTGATGTCCGCGATCCGTAGTCTTGATTTCCGCGCCCTACCCGCACACTGGCAGCATCATGCAGGTCTGTTAAGTTGCCTACCAGATGGAGATAATCAGCTAGGTCGAGCACGCCTCTTTGGTACAGGCTCAGCCGCGACCTTCTATCCCTTTACTGGTAGCGATATCAGCATGGATACTGGTGTCATGTTCGGGGTTCACCCAAGTGGCAGTTTGATCATTCTCGACCCCTTCAACAGCAAGGAACTGGAGAACGCGAACCTCGTTGTCTTCGCGAAATCAGGAGCAGGCAAGAGCTTCTTCCTCAAGACAGTCTCCTGTCGCTTGTTACCAACCTCCAATGTCTATGTTGTTGACCCAGAAGCGGAATATAACAATCTGTGTAATCGTGTCAATGGGCAGTATGTGCGCCTCTCATCTGAATCCCTACAGCTCAATCCGTTCGATCTGTATAAGGCCGAGCGCCCGGCAAACGCGAACCAGGATGAACAAGACGATGAGAACAGTAATTTCTTCCGCGAGAAATTGCTCAACCTGATCACCCTGTTTGAGCTGCTACTTTCCGATGGCGGCGCGCTGACGCAGAAGGAGAAAGCGTTCCTCTATAGGTGCTTGATCAAGACCTACGAGAACCGTGGCATTACGATGGACTCGTCGACGCATCATCGCACACCACCCAATATGCAAGAGTTCTTCGTGATTATGTCCAGTGCTTCGCGTGGAGACCATCGCTTTGGTGTTGGTGAGGATACCTTTGGGCTACATGAGCGACTGGAGCGCTATCTGCATCTCTTCCCAAGCCGCACTCGCGTTGTACTCGATAATCGCTTCGTCGACTTCAACATTCGTGAGCTCAATGATACCCTCAAGCCTGTCGGACTCTTCCTTATCACGGAGTTCCTCTGGACAAAGATGCGCCAGGCTCGTGAGGGACTGGGAAATCAGCGTCACACCATTATTCTCATCGACGAAGCCTGGCTCTTGATGCAGTTCCAGCAGGGCGCGAAGTTCCTAGCAGAGTTCGCCAGAAGAATCCGTAAATACGGTGGTGGTCTCTGGTGTACCACTCAGAACTCGGATGACTTCCTGGGATCTGAAGAGGGAAGAACCATCCTGGCAATGGCGACCATGAAATTCCTGATGAAGCAAGACTCCTCAACAGTGGAATCAGTCGTGCGCACCTTCCGGCTGAGCCCTGGACAACGCAACTTCTTGCTCGCAGCCAGGCGTGGTGAGGGACTCTTCACAACCAAAAACTGGACGCCAATGGAGGTCGTAGCCTCTCCCAAAGAAGCGGAGATGGCAAACACAACTCTAGGTACACCTGCAACTTCGGTAGTTGACGAAACAATTGAAGAACTTGAATATTATCAGCAACTCAACGCCATGGGAAACGGTACCGCGAAGAAGGGGCGCCCCGCTTCCAATGGACGCACAGTACAAGGGACGATTGCCCCAAAACCTGATCAGAATCAAAGGAATTGAGGAAACGCATGCAGGCTTCGCAGACCACAACTAATACCACAGAGAGGGGGGGTGCTTCACGCCAGCAACGACTACTCTTTCGCTTCCTACCAATCGTTGGGGTAATGGTGCTCATCGGCTTCCTCGAAGGATGGCCTCCAACAACGTGGGTCTACCTGTTCCATGTCTATACACAATGGGAGACTCTGTGGTCTCAACAACAGACTGCGCTCTTGCTACCTGTGTTTGTACTAGCCTTACAGTCAATCCTGCTGCTCGTAGCCTGGGGGCTCTGCCTCTGGCTAGCTTTCCGCGAATTGAAAGCATTCATCGGTAGCAACCAGCAGCAAGCCGTTGCACCACTCACGCCATATCATCAGGGGGTGCATATCGCACCCCCTCAGGCTGTCTACAATGCTCCTAACCAGCCACAGGTTTATGCACAACATCAACCATACCTTCAGGCTCAGTCTCAACAACCATTTCCGGGTTCTGGTGTACAACAACCTATACAAGCGCATCAACAGCCGCCTGTCCCAATGCCCTATCCGGCGGCGCAACAGCCAGTTCAACCACACTGGCACCCAGCGCAGGCACAGCAGGCATTCAAGACCCAACAACCTGTGCAACATCTACAGCTACCGAGAGGCAACTCTGGAACCCAGCCCCCACTAGTAGCTCCGGCTATGCAAACGCCGCCAATACAAGGACAGGCTCATACATCCTCACCGGAGATGCCGCTGACTACACCTATTTTACCGATTGACAGCTCCATACCCACTCCTCAGATAGGGAGCCAGGAAACACCTGACCAGTTCCCTGACAACCCCTTCGAAGATTCAGAGAATACCCATCAGCCAACGATGCAGTTGCAGGCACTCACTCTTCCCAAACAAGAGCTTGCGACGCTACCAGAGTTGGATGAGGAGACAACACTGACTGTCATTCAGGATGTGGAAGCGGCACCAGACGAGGAAGCAATCGAGACTCCATTCGATGTGGATGAGGAGACAGGCAAGCGTCAGATCGTCGCTGGCAATAACTTGCAGAAAAAACCCTTCCAGCCGGGTGATGCACAACAGCAAGCAAAAGTCTTGCGCGAACTGGGCTTCTACCAGGCCACACCCGAGCCTGAGAAGGTGGAGAGTGGCTCGGTACTGGGAGAGGCAGCCCTCGAGGTTGCCATGAACCAGCCAACAGATAAAGAGCCCATTCAACCAACGCGGGCACCACAACACACGGCTAATAATCCATTTGACGTACAGAGCGATCTCATCGACCTCTTCCAGGAAGAGAGCACTATTGAAGAGGAGTCAACTAGTGACTCGTCATTATCAGAAGAGGAAGAAGAGTCGCCCTTTGTCTTTGGCAATCCCTTCGAGGGGCCAATCCCAGATGTATTCCATCATGATAATGTCTTGAAGAAGGTTCTTCAAGAGAGCCAGCAATCAAACGAGAAGAAACGCAACGACGAAAAGAAGTAGCTTTTCAGAAATGCGACCTGGGTTCTGTTGCAATGGAAGAGGCTCAGAAAAGTTTTGCTTAGAACTTTTCTGAGCCTCTTCCATTGCTGTGAAAGAGTTTGAACAGCAATCTTAGACAATTATCTCAAAAATTGGGCTCAAATTGTGAAGTAGTTCAAAGCGCGAGAAGTGAACAGTAGGGTATTATACGTCTACGCACCAATGCTCCCGATGGAAAGAATTATCGACCATCCAGGCATCATAAATATGTTTCTATTATTTGGTTCACCGTATCCGATATATGGGGACCTCCTGCTTTAGGATATGCTGTCTGTAATGAAGGTAGACAGGTTGTCCTTCTATAAAACACGGATCACTCCTTATCCGAAAATCTGAGCACGGCTGTTGCAACGAACATCAACGCCGCGAGCCGCCATTAACGGCGTTGGTTTTCGCATAAGACATTAAGCAATACTGGAAGGAGAAACCAAGCTATGACAGTTTCTAACCGCTTCTTTCATCCAATTGAGATCGATGAACACAGGACAGTGCAAGTTCAGGATATGAAATGGGACCTGGAACGGCGTGCGGTTACAATTGGCAATATAACGGTTATTCTAACCTCGACAGAGTACCGTTTGCTTCTTTCTCTGAGACATGGACATCCGGTAACCTATACCAATCTGGCGATGATGGCCTATAACTATGCCATGGATACCAAGGTTCGCATGATGATGGACAAACATATTGATAGGATTAGAAGCAAGATCAGGGGAACCGGCATATATATCTACTGTGTTAACAACTATGGCTATGTGCTCCTCCCGAAGCCGCCTAAAATCATCGAGATAGCGTTTTTTTTGCGCTCACGACGCTCTTTAGAAGGAGGGGGCTTTGTACTGAACTTGCCAGTACAAAGCCCCCTCCCTCCCTCTCTTCTTACCATAAACATGCCAGGCAAATCAGAGAGGCTATCACCATTACTACAGTGTCCCCTAAAAAAGCGAGCTAACATTGATTTATTGCTGTAAATAGGGTAATATATTTAATTACTAAGCATCACCCATCCGCTTGCGTGGAAGTTTTGACTCGCGCGAGTCCGACCGTTACGGAGGTGAAAATAGCGGTAAACGGCTAAGTAGCTGGGTGGGGAACGCTTTCCTCACGCTCTAGGGGCATCACAAGTGCAGCCGGAGCAAGCATGCAAAGACGCGTGCACAACCACACGTTGAAGCGTGTTAACAAGCAACACCTTAACAAATGAATATAGAGTCCAAGACATAATCCAGGAACCAGCCTAAGGAGCAGGTGGCAGTGATGTGGGTGTTCAAGACCATGCCGTTTGTGGCAATCGTCCTAGTCGTGATCGGGATCACAATTGCAAAGATGTCGCAGCGCGGCATCCTTGCAATCGGCAAGTCTGAGCAGGGCTTCACGGCTCGGCTCGGTGCCATGCGCTTCAAGCGAGAAGTCGAGGTCTCCCAAGGAGGGGCCAAGAAATTCTTCTCGTTCAAGTTCAGGGCGGTTCGAATCATCCGAACCGTAAGGCGGACAGAAGGCGGATGGTTCAAGGTGGGTACCCTGAAGGTGGGGGTATTCATGGTGGTGCGCCACAAAAAGCGCACCATGCAGGAGCACTACTGGAGGGCCACGTGCCGCATCGCGCGGCCGTGGCAGAAGTACACCCCCGAGCTCGCGTTCAGCTTCAAGCGGCCGACTTCGTACGCGCGGCGAGGCGCAAAGGAGCAGCGACTGCGCAACCGAGGCATCGACCTCAGCAAGAGGATGCTCAAGAAGCAGCGTCTGCTGCTGAGCATCGCGGCCACGGTGCTGGCAGTGGTTCTCTGCATCAGCACAGCCGTGTTCGTTCTCGGCCTCGGGGTCAAGCCCAGGTACGACAGCCACACATGGTGGCTGGGACTCAAGGTCTTCGCCGCAATCGGGCCGTCGCTCATGGCAGGCCCCTTCGTCCTCGCCAGCACCTACGTGCTGGGACGCCGCATCCGCGAAGTGGCGATCTGGTACGACACCCCTGCTCGGCAGGCAGTGCGCCTGACCATCACTGGCCTCCTGATCAGCTACCTGGTAACGCTGACCACATCCACTGCAGGCAAGGGTGTAGCCCTCGCCCAGCAGTGCATCCTGGTCCTCGGGTTCCTCGTCGTCCGGTCCTTCATCGGACGCGGCGACGAGCAGGCCGCCCTGGCGAAGCGCATGGAGAAGATGATGAAGCGCCGAGGAGCTGACCACCATCCCCTGTTCCCCCAAGCCCAGGACTGGTTCTGGGCAAGCACGGGACTGGCTCTCCTCGCCCTGGCTCTGGTCGGAGCGATCTGGTCGTGGATGGTTACCGTTCGCCTCAGTACTCCGATTGGGGAGGTCGACGACCTCCTGATCTTCCGGACATGTGTCGGGACGATCATGGCGGGGCTGATGACCATCGCCGCCCGCCTCGGTGGGCAGGTGTCCCGGCTGGGACTGGGATACCTCGGATGGTGGGCTGTCACCGACCGTCGTCCATGGGCGGCTCTTCTGCACCGCCGCGGGTGGCAGAAGATGGGACCGCTGTGGGGTCTGCTGACGTCGTTGGGCCAGATCCTGGCCCTCAATGTCTTCGGCACCTTCATGAGCGTGTACCTTGCCCAAATGGCGGCGAAGGTGTATGCCCACCACTGGGAGGCGTACACGAACTCCACGGCCTTCCCGGTCGCGCAGAGCGGCGCTCTGCTCGCAGCCCTGGAGTTCGTGGGCGGCATCGTCGGGCTCATCTCGATGGTGCTCATGTCGTCGGGGAAGGATGCCCCGGCGCAAGAGCAGTCCACCCAGTCCAAGGCCGACTGAGGTCACACAGCCGCACCCCCAAGGGGTGTTTCTGGGCATATGTGTGGACCCTGTGTCGAGGTCTTCCGGGCGTGTCGTTCCTGTTCAGGAACGGCATGCCCGGGGCCTCGGCCTCATTTGTTATGTGATTCCTCCATCTTTACGTCTTCGTTTTTGCTCTATCTCCCAATTTCGAGCCTCATTTGCCACCAGGAATCTTTTTTTTGTAGTATACTATGGCAGAGTTGAAGTATTCCCTTTGGCATACAGCGCTGTAAGCCTTTGCTTATGGCGTATTTTTGTATCTTTTTCAGGGGATTAAGGACTTATCCGAAAACCGATGCTGCCATTCTGGCAGCCAGCACTATTGCTCAGGTTTTCGATAGAAGTAGGTGGAGCATCCAACGAAAGGGTTTCTTGCATGTCGACAGATACTGTACTGGTTTCTGATCTAGACAAGTCCATCGAGACGCATGGCATTGAACGTGTCTCACCGCAAGCGCGAGCACATGTGCGTATTTTTGACAATTTTACGATGTGGCTCTCGGCAAACCTGGTTATTTCTACCGTGGCATTGGGCGGGCTGGCGGTCCCCGTATTTAAGCTCGGCTTCTGGGATGGTCTCGCTATCATTGTTATTTTTAATATCCTGGGCGTTCTGCCCGTGGCCTTTTTCTCCACAATGGGACCCAAGCTGGGTCTGCGCCAGATGACCATCTCGCGTTTCTCCTTCGGCTGGGTTGGCAGCATCGTCATGTCACTCTTCAACGTCGCAGCCTGCATCGGCTGGTCAGCAGTCAACGTTATTGTCGGTGGACAACTGGTAGAGGCACTCAGTAACGGCGCTGTACCACGCTGGCTAGGTATCATCATCATCGCGGTGCTCACAACTGTTGTAAGCATCTACGGATATAAATATGTCCATCGTTATGAGCGCTTCGCCTGGATTCCTATGGCGCTGATCTTCGCGCTCCTGGCAGTCATTGGTGGTCCTCACATGGCGATTGTGCCCACGCCTGTCGTGAGCGCAGCCTGGATCTCGGGGCTGGTCTCCTTTGGAGGCGCTATCTACGGCTTTGCCACTGGCTGGAGTTCATACGCGGCGGACTACAACGTCAATCAGCCAGAGGAGACACCGGCGTCGCGCGTCTTCTGGCTCACCTTCCTGGGTGTCACCATCCCCTGTATCCTGTTAGAGACGCTGGGGCTAAGTCTGAGTACCGCTACGGTGTATGGAGGCAAAGGTGGTGGTGATCTACTGGCCGCCGTATTGCAGCCCCTGGGTGGCTTTGGAACGCTTCTACTGGCCCTGCTGGCTCTAAGCGTCGTCGCTAACAATATCCCCAATGACTATAGCCTTGGTTTGACCATCCAGGTCCTCGGTAAGTCTTTCCAGAAGATCAACCGGGCTGTCTGGACGCTGATCGGCGCTGTTATCTACATCCTGATCGCGGTCCCCGCTGCATCAAATTTCAATTCCACCCTGGAGAATTTCCTGCTGTTGATCGCCTACTGGCTAGGCCCCTGGGGCATCATCCTCTTCCTGGAGGATCGCGTCTTCCGCAAGGGGAAATATAATGTCGAGGATTGGAATACGCGAAGCAAGCTTCCAGTAGGCTGGGCAGCACTGGTTTCGATGGCGCTGGGTCTGGTTGGTGTATATCTGGGAGCCTCACAGCTTCTCTTCACTGGTCCTATCGCGCAGCTCCTGGGTGGCTATATGGATATCGGTTTCGAGCTAGGTGTAGTCTTCGCCTGTATCGCGTACCTGATCCTGCGCCCTATCGAGCTTCGCCAGACACAACGCTAAATTTTACCCCTGGTAAAGGTTCTCAACAAGGGGAATAGTCATCAGAGATGACTATTCCCCTTGTTTATATGTAAAGCTCTGAGCCTACATAATATAAAGGAATATTGAACAGTTACTTGCATGCTATACTTTTTACAGTGTAGCGTGAGGAGCGCTTCCATTACAACATCTACGAAAAGGACAGTGGCAATCCATGCAATATGATCTACTCATTCGTCAGGCGCGCTTGCATAGGCACGCAGATACCGTTGATATAGCTGTCAAGGATGGAGTCTTCACGCGCATCGCGCCAGATCTGGACCCAACCCAAGCCAAGCGCGTGATCAAGGCCGAAGGACGCCTTGTCACACCACCCTTTATTGATGCGCATGTACATCTTGACGCGGTCTTGACTGTAGGTCAGCCACGTTATAATACTTCAGGAACCTTGCTTGAGGGCATCCAGATTTGGGGTGAGCGCAAACAGAACCTGACGGTAGAAGAGGTCAAGCAGCGGGCCCTGGAAGAAATACGCTGGGAGGTCGCACAAGGGACCCTACACATTCGCAGCCATGTCGATGTCTGTGATCCAAATCTCACAGCCTTGCGCGCCTTACTAGAGGTGCGTGAGGAGGTACGCGATATCTGCCACCTGCAACTGGTGGCCTTCCCCCAGGACGGCATCTATTCCTCTCCTGATGGTCCTGGTTTGATGCGCAAGGCGCTGGAAATGGGCTGTGATGTAGTGGGCGGTATCCCTCATCATGAGTGGACACGGGATATGGGCGTGGAAGATGTCCACTACGTCTTTGCTCTAGCACAAGAATTTGATCGCGATATTGATTGCCATTGCGATGAAACCGATGATCCACTTTCACGCTTCACCGAAGTCATGGCGGCTGACACCCTCAAACAGGGCTGGCAAGGGCGCGTAACAGCCAGCCATTGTACAGCCATGCATTCCTATGACAACGCCTACGCTTTTAAACTGATGGGCCTCCTCAAGAAAGCCCAAATGAACGTGATCGCAAATCCCTTTGACAATGTCGTCCTCCAAGGGCGCTTTGATACGTATCCCAAACGACGGGGCATTACTCGCGTTAAGGAACTGCTCGCCAATGGCGTTAACGTGGCCCTAGGACACGACTCGATCATGGACCCCTGGTTTCCTCTGGGTCGTGGCGACATGCTGGCGGCGGCTCAGCTCGCGCTCTTCCTCTGTCACATGAGCGGCTATGATGAGATCGCCGATGTGCTAGATCTTATCACCAGCAATGCCGCAAAGGCGCTCCGCATTCAAGATCGCTACGGCATTGAGCAGGGAAAACCCGCTGATTTCCTGGTGCTAGACGCGCCATCAGCCTTTGAGACGCTGCGCCTGCTCCCTGCTCGCCTGCATGTCTTCAAGGCAGGTGTGGAAGTCGCGCGAAGCGAGCCAGGGCGCAGCTATGTCAAGCGCGAACAGGAGCAAGAAACCGAGGTCACGTTCCGCCGCATTACGATGTGATGCGGCCAGCGCAATAAAATTGGCTTGCTCAAAGGGCTAGCAATTGGTGCTTGCGTTAAAGCGATAGCATCCCTAGAATAAAGAGAGAAGCACCTCAAGAAAAGGACGCACACCATTTATGCAGATTACACCTATCACCCTTCAGGGGAATATCGTCAGGCTTGAACCACTTCAGCAAGCACATGCCGCCGATCTCTACGCAGCAGGGGACACTACAATCTGGCGATACATGCCAGATAGTCCAGGTAGCTCGCCAGAGGCTATGGCAAGCTGGATCGATACAGCGCATCAGGCGCGTGAGAAGGGTATAGAATTGCCTTTCGCTATCATCCTGTTGCAGACAGGGCAGGCCATTGGCTCAACCCGCTACCTGGATATCAGCCAGCAGCACCGTGGGTTGGAGATAGGTTGGACCTGGCTATCACCAAAAGTTCAGCGCACAGGAGTCAATACTGAGTGTAAGTATCTCCTCCTACGCCACGCCTTTGAGGGGCTAGGCGCGATCCGTGTCCAGCTTAAGACGGACAGCCGTAATGAGCAATCCCAACGCGCGATAGAGCGCATAGGTGCATCTCGCGAAGGGGTATTACGCAACCACAAAATTATGCCAGATGGATACCTACGCCACTCAGTTTACTACAGTATCATCGAAAGCGAATGGCCGAGCGTCAAAGAACGCCTGCAAGGCATGATGCAACGTTACAACGTCAACGCCTAGTCTCAAGGCACCAAAGGAGGCGACCATCTTGCAACACACGCCGCACATACACCACGCCACAACATCCAAATCTTACTGGCAACAGACAGCACAGGGACCGCTTCTAGAGACACAACTTCCTCACGAAGCCGATATTGTTGTTGTAGGTGGCGGCATTGTAGGGGTCGCTACCAGCTATTGGCTCGCGAAAGCTGGACACAGCCCTCTCTTATTGGAGCGCTCGTATCTGGCATCTGGCGCGACAGGCCGCAATGGGGGTATTGTAGCAATCGGCCTGGCAGAGGGGTACCCCTCCGCGATCAAGCGCCATGGAGCCCAGGCCGCACGCGCAATCCTGAACATGACGCTGGAGAACCGATCGCTGCTCCGTCAGGTGATTCAGGAAGAGCAACTCGATTGCCAATATCGCGAGACAGGGCATATCGGCTTGGCTCTCTCAGAAGCGCAAATGGATACGCTGAAGAATGCAGCCTCAGCCAAAGAGGAGAGCGAAGTCATAACCCATCTTTTGACACGCCAGGAGGTGCAAGAGCATATTTGCACACGCCTGGGGCCACAGATTACAGGAGGCGTTCTCTGGCCTCAAGGAGGGCTGGTACACTCCGCGCGCCTGGTACATGAGTTAGCACGCGCTGCCCAGCAACACGGCGCTTGTCTGCATCAGGGCACCGTCACGCACATCACGCCTCAAGGGCAGAAAATCACGCTACAAACTACAGGAGGCGTTATCCACGCACGGCATGTTATTGTCGCGACGAATGCCTGGATGGGTGATCTCTTGCCCTCTTTCAGAACGGCGATTACGCCCATTCGAGGGCAAATGATCGCCTATGAACCCATCACAGAGCGTATCTTCGATGCCGGAATCTTCGCCGCCTATACCCAGACAGAAGAATACTGGCAACAGACGCTAGATGGTTCTATCGTCATTGGAGGATGTCGCGCCGCCGCGCCAGACCGTGACGTTAACATTCGCGAACAGATAACCTCAATGGAGGTACAACAAGCGCTTGAAGGGGTCATACCCACACTCTTCCCCGATCTATCTCACCTGCGCATCAAACATCGTTGGGGCGGAATTATGGCGTTCACCCGCGACTATATTCCCATTGTTGATGAGGTTCCCAATATGCCGGGCGTATGGGCAGCAGGAGGGTTTAATGGGCACGGCATGCCCTTTGGAATGCGCGTTGGACAACTACTCGCGGCAACAATTGAGCGAGGACGGGCTGATCCCACCCTCGCCCCTCTCAGCCTGACACGAGCCACTCTTCAGGTATGAATGGATAAAGGGGCTAGTAATGCTGGTAGATTGCCTACCAACATCACTAGCCCCTTTCGGAGCGCATTCGCACTGTAAGATCTTCATCGGGGTGGAAAGGTCAGGGTGCGTTTTTGAGAGATTCAACTGGATTCACGACAATCTTATTAAAAAGAGCGCTGCTCTGTGAGGAAGTCACTCCATTGCTGACAAAGAAAGCAATCTGCCCCTTGCTATAGTCACTATCATCAAACGTCTCAACCTGAATTCCATTGATGGTTAACATCAAGGTAGTGCCCTGCATCAAAATATCCACGATGTTTTTCTGCCCCATGGGATGTAGTGCGGAACTCTGCTTGCGTTGTATGAAATAAGTAATTTGCTGGCTACGGCTCTGATCGTCCCACGACTCCTTACTCACGCTATAGGTGTTGTCACCATGAATATCGATACGGTAGTCATGATCGAGATTGCCATCGCCACGCAGATAGATGCCCAGGCTATCATTCGCATCGCCCTGCTGAAAAGTAAACTCAGTGGTCATTAGAAAATCATCAAACGTGCTGCTAGGGGGCAAGCTTTCGATAAGGAACTTATGATTGAGTGCAGTCAAGCTTAATCCCTGAGGACCAATACTGCGTTTATAGTCATCAGTAGAACCTGTAAACCAACCTTTATAGGTTTTCGCATCGCTGAAATCATCTTCAAACAATGGCTGAGGCCCACTTAATGCAGTCGCGGTCGCAGTCAATTGCGCCTGAGAAGGTGATGGAGTCGTCTTTTTATCGGGGATTTCGTTGCTCGCCCTTCCTGGCGGAAAGAAATAGATACTTCCCCCCACGAGTAACAGCAGCAGGCACACTCCTATAATGCTAAAAATAAGCCTGTGACGTTTCCCCTGAGGCGGTGTATCTATTTGCTGCGTATCTTCGCCAATCATGTTTCTCTTACTTTGTACGGCATGCTTGCGCAGATTGCCGCTCTTCTCCTTTTCCATCAATCTCGCTCATATCCACCCTTTGCTTTCTGGTAAGGGAGGAGTATAGCAGTCCCATGCCCTGGCACCACATCTTCCTTTTACGAAGACCTGAGTATGTTAATGCTAGCAATGTCCCAATGGAAATCCCTCAGTGAGAGTTGGGGTTCGTAGAAGATTATCACAACTCTATATTGGGGATAGCATATATATAGACGAATCGCAAGGCGTTTTGTTTCTTAATTTGGTCTGAAACGAAGCTCTTACGCTTAGGCTTTCGCACTTTAAGGATAGCACACGATCACCCAACAGTTCACCTTTTAGTACAAGCAAGCAATTGCCATGGTATTGTATCATGTTCCATAGCTAGAGAAGAACCATCTTCATCTGAAAGGATGCATAGTATGCCACAACTCGACCTCTCGCTTGATCAATTGCTAACCACTACACGTTCCGTCCGCAAACGACTAGATCTCTCTCGCCCAGTCGAACTCGAAGTCATCCGTGAGTGCCTGGAAATCGCGATTCAAGCGCCCACAGGGAGCAATCTGCAACAATGGCATTTTGTCGTTGTGACAGATCCCGAGAAGCGACAGAAGCTAGCAGATCTCTATCGCACCAGCTACAATGCCTATCGCCAGAATAAAGGCGCGGCAAACAAGCTCTTCGCCAATAATCCAGCACGCGAGCACACACAAGAGCGCGTCGGCAATTCAGCGGACTATCTGGCAGAGCACATGCATGAGGTCCCTGTATTTCTCATTCCCTGCTTTAGAGGGCGTTTCGAAGGCAAACCTGTTGAATTACAGGCGAGCGCCTGGGGTTCGATCCTTCCAGCGACCTGGAGCTTTATGCTGGCAGCCCGCGCGCGTGGATTAGGTGCTGCCTGGACGACGCTTCATCTTGTGTATGAGGAAGAAGCCGCTCAGGTGCTAGGCATTCCCTACGAGAAATATACACAGGCGGCCCTTGTTCCAGTTGCCTATACGCTAGGGACCGATTTCAAGCCCGCCCCGAGAGAACCGTTGGATACTATCCTCCATCTGGAGCAATGGTAATATCTAGAAAAAAGCGTAACAACAAGTTGGTTCCATCTCAAACTGAGATGGAACCAACTTGCCTGGTGATGCTGAAGCATCTGAACAACAATGGTCACTCTTCTGTCCCACGCAACTCTTCTCGCAGAGGCGAGGCCGGATCGTTCTGTAGTAAGAACAGCAAGCGCTTACTCGACCCGCTCATATCTGGACTGGTAGTCTCAATGATATGCCGCAATTCATTTGGATCTAGATCGCGAGAGGGGTCCCAGCCATACCGCTTGATATCTACACGCTCTTCGGATAACAGCTCTACGCCTTCAGCCTCCAATAGCTGGCGCATACGCCCCTTCTGCCCAAAAGCCCAGCTTCCGCTTAGCTCACCTTTACTGTTCACCACCCGTTGAGCAGGAACATCTCCATGCGCATCATTCATGATCCAACCAATCATACGCGCGCCTCGAGGATATCCAAGAGCCTTGCCAATCCAGCCATACGTCGTGACACGACCTGCGGGGCAGGCATTCACCAGAGCAAAGACCTGTGCTTTGATAATAGCGACTGGCTTTGGTGTAGAGGATGATTCCTGTTGCATATTCACCTCCTCAAGTATAGTTAACAATATGCGCATCTTACTCTACATGCTCGCAAGAACGCAAGCGCTAGCAGTAAAAACGCTCAAATAAAGATTGCTTCTAAGAGCTCCACCAGATAAGACCGCCTCCTAATTAAGAGAAAAGGCTCAAAAGAATGTTGCATGCAACATTCTTTTGAGCCTTTTGGAGCGAGAGATGCTCAGATAGGAAACACCTGAAGTATCATGAACGACTTACGCGGTCTTCGCGCACAAAGAATTGGTTGAGATATAGATATTGCCCCAATCCTCAGGCGGCGTAATGCCTTGAGCATTATCTACAATCCCTACGACACACGGCTTACGTGCAAGCAACGTGTTGGTCTGACTCATCGGAATCCAGGCCACATCGTTGACCAGGCGCTGCTCTGCCTGATTGTAGAGCTGCATACGCGCTGCCCCATCAGAAGTCGTATCAGCCTGCTCAATCAACGCCTGCGTCTGCTGCTGATCCTTCACATTGCTAGACGAGTTGTGAGCGTAGTTAAACTGGTTGCCTCCGTTCGTGTTGTCCACGAACATATCCAGCCAGTCCTGTGGATCTGGATAGTCAGCGCCCCAACCACTGGCCCACATTATCAGGCCGTTGGGATTGCCCTGCACAGTACCAACAAGCTGATTACGCTGGTTGGAGTCCAGATCATTAATCAGCACATCTACACCCAACACGTTCTTCCACATTTGTTGCACCACCTGGTACTCATTCTTCGTATCAGGTGAACCGCTAGTGGCGACGGTAAAGGAAATTTTTGGCAGGGAGGCAAGGGTCATCCCTTCTTCCTTCAAGCCTTCAGCAAAGAGCTGCTTAGCCTTGGCCTGATCACCTTGTGTGCTGGTGATACCAGCGGGTCCGGTAAGATTCTCATAATAGCCCGGTTGCCCTTTCGGGATGATATGGTTGGTCGCAACCACCGTATCCTTGCGCACATTATGCGCGATCTGATCCTTATTAAGGGCCAAAGCGAACGCTTGCCGCACCTTGATATTGTCAAACGGCTTGACCAGATAGTTCATTGTATAGTAAGAGATAGTCAAAGCTGGATTAATATGTAGCTGCTGTTGCTCAAAACCTTTGGCCTGATTCATATTAGCCGTTGGTACTGGAGAGTCATCAGTCTGCCCTACCTGGTAAGCCTTAAAGGTTGTAGGAGCATCCTTGTAAAAACTAAAGATAACCTTTTTGAGCTGAGGCTTGGCGCCGTTATAATGTGGATTCGGGGCAAAAACAATCTCTTTCCCATGCGTATAACTCTGAACAATCCAGGGTCCGGCACCACCACCTTCACCCAGATGATCCAGGAACTTCTGGTTGCCATACTTCTCGATCAACTTCTTCTCAACAACCCAGGAGCTTGGATATGTCAGAGCCTGAAGGAAATAGGGAGCCTTCTTGGTAATTACAATCTTGACCGTTGAGGCATCAGGAGCAAAGAGGCTATCATTGATTAGGGTCGCAACTTTACCGCTGCTCCGCTTATCACCATCCTTGATAAGGCTCAAGTAAAAAGAGACGCTTGAAGATTTGATCGCGGGATCGAAAGCACGGTCAATACTCCAGATCACATCCTGCGAGGTCAGAGGGGTGCCATCGCTAAAGGTCTGATTTGGCTTAAGCTTAAAGGTCCAGGTCAGACCATCGCCGGATTGCTCCCACGATTGAGCTAATTGACCATAGACTTCAAGCTTATCATTCAACTGTACCAGACCAGTGAAAAGCATATTAATCGCCGAGGTGGAAGAACCATCAGTAGCCAGTGCAGGATCAAGCGTAGCTACATCGCTTATTCCGCTAATGGCGTGTTGAAATACTTGCTTGTCCTCACTAGCCTTGGTGGTACTGGTCGATCCCTGATTTCCTCCACAGGCTGTCAGTAAAAGGGCAAGCGCACATAAAATAAGGGGGACGCAATGGCGTACACGTGACAGGTTTGCGTGCATGTGGCTTTCTCCTCTGAGGATACGGTACCTCCCCAATGACGGGTGTCCCGGTGCTTCGTCGATATAACAAGACGAATGCACTCCTTAAAACAAGCCATGCATTCGTCTTGAGTGAGTGGGCAATTTCGGTTGTATTCACCTATTTATGGGGATAAAGTATTCGACTGTGACTATGTATATGAATTATTGCGATTATAAAATAGATCAGTTCGGCACTACAATACATAAATGCGACAATGATTTCTACGATCTGCTGACATATTGGAGTGATACAACATTCTCCCTATCTCATCCCTTTACGAGCCACATACAATGGTAAGCTATTCTAAACAGTTTCTTTCTATCTCTATTATTCGGCTTATGATGCACAGTTAAAGCAAGAGGAACTAGATGTCATCAATATGTCAAAAGGGGAAAAATCAGGAGTGGAGAGCATTCTTTTGGACATTGGGTGTAAAATCGATTGTAGGGTGAGATTCCTATATATTCACATCTTCTTATCACATCTTTTATGCATTTTTTTCATCTGCTGAATTACCGGCCTGACAGGCTCTATGATATTTTTCCATATACTGTAAGGGCAGACGTGTGTTCAATGTAGCGCGTCCCTTTCGTATATTGCCAACAGTAAAGCACGACTGACTAACGATATGCAAACCGCCCACAGGCAGGGGAGGCACCTATGGAACACACATGCGTTCCCATCATCATCGGTATTTTTACTGATCTACATAGGGCCACAACGGCTGTGGAGCAACTATGTATGGCACAATTTCACGATTGTACCTGTTGTAGCGTCAAAGTATACATTGGTAGCGAACTCACCATCAACGCCATTTCTTCACAGGAGCTTCTAGAGGCCCTCCATGGATCCCACGAAAGCGAAGAGGTAGTTTCGTACTATATGAAGGAAATCGTGAAGCGGAATCGTATTGCCGTGGTTGTCAGGCCACCAGAGCGAGCACACGAAGCGCGAGATATCCTTCTGCGCCAGGGTGCCTATAATGCTCTCATGCATCATCCCTGCTGTGTGCCTACAACTATTTTGAATGTTCACGTTGATTCCTATAATCCCAATATTCCGCTAGGGACGTCCATCTAAAGAGAGAATGTCTATGGCACATCCAAATCACCTCGAAATGCTCAACCAGGGCGTTGACGCCTGGAATCTCTGGCGTCAATTACATCATGAAATACGACCTAATCTAGCTGGCGCAAACTTAAGTGGATGGTCTTTACCACATGTTGACTTTAGCGGTGTCTACATGCGTGACGCGGACCTGAGCGAGGCGAATCTTGAGGAGGCACTCTTCATTGAAGCAGACTGCCAGGGTGTCAATTTTCAGCACGCTCGACTCAACTGCGTAGATTTTCATCGCGCAAGCCTTAACACAGCCATTTTGAGTGATGCCGACCTACGTAACGCTATCTTAAACAGCGCCAATGTATGTGATGCTGATCTGCGCGGAGCGATGCTCGCTGGAGCGGACCTGGAAAACGCTGTCTTTCGCGGGACGGTTTTTCGTGATGCTCTCCTTAATGATGTGGAATTAAGCAAAGCACACTGGGAGGGTGCGCACCTGCTCAATGCCTACTTCTACCACCACGCCGCTATCAATCCAGATGTAGGTAGATAGTATCTGGCCCTTCATGGGAGAGTTCTTGCTCTCCCATGAAGGGCCATGGCTATAAGACTTCTATAGAATGCCTGCGAACACATCTTGCTCGTAGAGGCCCGAGCGGCGATTTGTAAAATCGCGTGCCAGCGTGAAATACTCATAACCCAGAGCCTGTTCACGCTGCTCAGGTGGCAATGTCAAAAAGAAGTGATCAGGCGCGATCTGCGTCCGGTGAGCACGTAAAGCCTGTAACTTCTGCTCGATATGAGGGCGCACATCTACGCACGTCGAGAGGAGTTCATCCGGGGTTCCCATATGATCCATATTCATGTTAGGGTTATCCCAGGGACCGGCTATCCCCTGTTCCCGCATCTGCTTCACCATCTGCTGCATTCTTGAACGCGATGCCGCAGTGTAATAGAGTTTGAGAGGCTGCCAAGCTCCAGGAATGTCCGGATAACAACGTGGGTCTGCCGCCGCGTCAAAGGCCGCAACAGTCAGGCGATGCGCTTGTAGGTGGTCAGGATGCCCATAGCTGCCAAAGGCATCATAGGTAACAAGCACCTGAGGCTTAAGTTCACGTATCAGGGCTACAAGGCGACGTAGGGCCTCGTCAAAGACCGCTCGATGGAAAGACTCTGGGTGATTGTTGGAGGGAGTCCCTGCCATACCTGAATCGCGATACCCCAGCAAGCGTAATTCCTGAATGTTGAGGGCCTCCACCGCCCCCTGAAGTTCCTGGCGCCGCACTTCTGCCAGGCGCGGGAACATGGCTTGCTTGGCTGCTTCATCTAATGTAGGATCAACGATCTCCCCTTCCTCACCCATGGTAGAGGTCACAAGAACCGTGTGCACACCGCGAGACGCAAGCAGGGCCAGAATGCCACCTGTTCCAAAAACTTCATCGTCGGGATGGGCATGAACAGCCATAAAGGTAAGGGGTGTTTGTGGTGTCTGTGTCATAAATACTTTATATCCTTTGTCAAATTACTACATGGGTTAACATTTATGCCGTTTCTTCACCAATGTGAGTAGAGAAAAAGGTCAGAACCCGTTGCCAGGCATCCTGAGATGCCTCTGCCTGGTATGCCTGCCCTTGCTCATTAAAGAATGAATGCTTTGCTTCTGGATATATCTTGATATCGTGAGATATGGTATATTCCTTTAGCTTCTGCTCTAGCTTACGCCCCTGAGAGGCAGTAAAGTCATTCTCAGGGTAAGAACCAACAACTGGACAGCTACGCTTCACGGACTCTAGTGGACGTGGATTCATACCATAGAAAGGGGCAACAACCTTCAACCGCTCGTCATTACAGGCCCAGGCGATAGCAAATCCACCGCCCATACAGAAGCCAATTGCCCCTATACGCTCCTTATCAACCTCCGGGCGTGTCTCTAAGAAAGTTAGCGAGGACTGAAGGTCATGCAAACTTTCGTTGTTCTGCGATTTGAAGATCATCTGACCCATAAAACGAAACATACAGACAGTTCTATTGCGTCCCGAGAAGAGGTCAACAGCCAGGGCAGCATATCCCTCTTCAGCAAAACGGTGCGCGATATTTTTGATGTTGTCAGTCAGCCCATAGATCTCATGAATGATGATTACACTCGGAAATGGCCCATCCCCCTCAGGGCGTGCCAGGTATCCCAGCACCTCCCGCTCACCAGAGGGAAACGCAATCGTTAACCCTTGTACCATCATTTTCCTCCATGAAAAAGCCATGCAAATCTATTTACGCATAAAGGCAGCTTGTCGCTCCACCCACATTGGAATATCACTAAAGATATTGTGCGACACAGAAGTGGGGATTGTCGACCATAATCTCGATATGAAACATATCTGAGAGTGGTGGCGTCCCCAACGATTCATTGTCCTGGTATTGAGATCACTGGTCTTGATAGCGCAAAGGGGCTATATAGAGCATTGAAAATCCACAGATGAGAGGAAAAAGGGCTATAATTTTTCGAAGCACATCGTTATCAACATACCACCTCTACATCAATAACGATGCATTAAGAGAGGATCAACTAGAAGGATCTATGGGAAAACGACCAAAGTCTCACCTTGCACGCGAGATCGTTGAAATTGCAGTACTTACCCTGCTGATATTCCTGCTCATTCGCTTTGTGACACAAAGCTATTCTGTCAGTGATCGCAATATGGAGCCAAGCCTGCACCAGAGCGAATATGTCCTGGTCAACAAAATAGCTTATACCTTCAATAAAGCGCCAGAGAGAGGGGATGTCATTGTCTTTCACTATCCCCAAGATACACACACGGACTATATTGAACGCATTATTGGCCTGCCAGGTGACACTGTCCGCATTGACAATAAAAATGTCTGGGTCAATGACAAACTCTTGAACGAAAGCGCCTACGTCACAATGTCCGCCAATCCCTTTGCCAAAAGCTGGAAGGTACCGTCAGGGCAATATTTTGTATTAGGCGATAATCGACCACAGAGCAATGATTCCCGTTACTGGGGCTTCGTGCCACGCGATTATATCGTTGGGAAAGCAGCGTTTATCTACTGGCCTTTAGGGAAGATACGCGGGCTCTAATCACGCTTCAAGCAACCGAACAAACATATACAACTTCCTTTACAAGGTTCATACCGGGTGGCAATAATAGAGAGAGCAGATTCTATTATGCTTTAGAGAAGGGGGTATATATGTCTTCGTCTACTTCTGCCCATACAGCTGAGCCAATACGGGTTGCCCTTATCGGCTTTGGGCTGGCAGGCTCCGTCTTTCACGCGCCATTAATCACAACGACACCTGGTTTACGCCTCGCTGCTGTCGTTACCAGTAATCCCGAGCGACAGCAGCAAGTGAGGGCTCGCTATCCTCAGGCTATCATCTACTCACAACCCCAGGAGCTATGGCATGATGCTCACGAATACGATCTTGTGGTTGTTGCGACCGCAAACAGGGCTCATGTACCTCTAGGGTTGGCAGCCTTGCATGCAGGACTCAACGTCGTCATTGATAAGCCGCTGGCAGCCACAGTCACAGACGCTGAACGCTTAATCGCAACCAGCCGAGAAACTGGAAAGCTGCTCACGGTCTTTCAAAATCGGCGTTGGGATAGCGACTTCCTTACAATCCGCAAACTATTACATGCCGAGGTGCTGGGTCCAATCACACGCTTTGAATCACGCTTCGAGCGCTATCGCCCACAACCCAGAATTGGTAGCTGGAAAGAATCTGCAAATCCAGAGGATGCCCCCGGTCAGCTCTTTGATCTGGGAAGTCATCTTATTGATCAGGTTCTCTTACTCTTTGGCAAGCCAGAACGTATCTACGCCGAGATATCTAAACGACGTGAGCACGCGCAGACAGATGATGATAGCTTTGTCGCGCTGCATTTTCCAACTGGCATACAGGCCCATCTATGGGTCAGCCAGGTCGCGCGCATATCCGGCCCTCGCTTTCTCGTACGTGGTCTACGCGGCACCTATGAGAAATGGGGCCTCGACCCCCAGGAAGATGCGCTAAAAGATGGCAAGACACCTGAAAATCAAACAATCTGGGGCGCGGAACCTCGCGAGCGCTGGGGAAGGCTCGCGACATCGATAGGGGGCATCAACTTCGATGGGCAGATAGAGACCGAAGCTGGTAACTATCCACAGTTCTACGCCCAACTTCGAGATGCTTTACGCAATGGTAGAACCCCGCCAGTCGATCCATATGAAGTAATTGAAGTACTACGTGTTATCGAAGCGGCTCACAAGAGCTCGCAAGAGCGACGCCTTATAGATTTCCCAATACACTAGACATCTAGCGAGGTAGAGACAATGGTAGGATCAAACTACGAAACACTGCTACATGAATTGTTGCAGCAAGAGAATGAGCTACAATTCATCAGCTTTAGCAACGAAACCGCCCTGGAGTTGGGTTTAGCTCTGCATAAAGCCGCAAAAGAAAAAGGCAAGAGTGTCGCTATCGATATTACGCGCAATGGGCAGCAACTTTTCCACTTCGCAATGGAAGGCACCGCTAACGACAACAATGAATGGATTCTGCGCAAGAATCGGGTTGTCAATCGCTTCGGTCATAGCTCCTTCTATATGGGAATCTATCTCAGAAGCCAGAACAAACGTATGGAAGAGAAATATCTGCTCGCAGAAAGTGAATATGCCGCTCATGGGGGAGCTTTCCCCCTGTTCATCCGAGGGGTAGGGGTAGTTGGTACCATTACCGTCTCCGGGCTCCCACAAGCCGAGGATCACGAACTGGTAACAACCACCATACGGACATTCCTCAAACGCGAAGACTAATTGCTATCTTCGCGCAAAGGTAAAAATCTAGAACCACCAGGATACTCCCATAAAGGACCACACACAAGTGTAGTGTGTGGTCCTTTGTTTTCTTTCAGGTATCAACCATCTTATGCATGCACTCCGCATTCAAGTTGATCATTGACACTTTCCTGTGCTTTATATACAATATGTCACATAGACCTATCTTGAAGACCTGTTACAGAGACATCTTAATGAAAGGGAGGGTGAACTATGTACGAACTCCTGATACTTGGGCATCTTTATGCCGCCCCTGCTCATGGCTACCTCATCGCTAAAATCATTAATGACATGATTGGTCCTTATGCCAGGTTCAGCAATGGGCGTCTGTATCCACTACTCACAAAATTGGAGCAAAATGAATTGATAGCAATAGATGCGTCAGTACAGGCGGAACAAAGTAACCGCCCTTTTCGTGCTTATTGCATCACAGAATCAGGGCGAAAACGCTTTCGCTCACTGATGATGGATATCAGTTCCAACCCAGGAGAATACCAGAGAATTTTTCTCCAAAAAGCGAGCTTCTTCTCCTATATTACACAGGCAGAACGTCTCTATCTGATAGAACATTTCTTGAATTATTGTCAGACACATATTCTGCACCTGCAAAACGAAATGGAGGATATGACCCAAAACCACCACAGCTATGGGGCAAAATGGACACCAGTGTACCAACGAGATGTCTTCGAAACTGTTGAGCACGTCATTACTCAATGGCAACTAGAATATTCCTGGGCCCAACACCTCAAAGATCGGGAACTGGCGGATACAGATGCAATGGAGAAAGGAGCGGAGAACTAAATTTTCTCCGTCACAAGCGGCGCATACCATATCGACACAGGGCAATTTTATCGGGCTTGGATACCTATCTAGACAATTACAACATGTAAGGAGTAAATACATGTCATCGGCACAGAACCCTGCCAGCCAGCCCTCTCAGGCTGGCGAGCATCCTACATTTACATTGCACAATGGCAAGATCGCCAATCCCTGGCTCGTCCTGATCGCGCTTATGTTCGGTTTTTTTATGTCCCTTCTCGACGTTACTATCGTCAACATAGCGCTCTCAGATATCGTTACCAAACTCAATACGGACCTGACAACCGCCACCTGGGTGCTCAACGCTTATAGCCTGGTTTTCGCGGTCCTACTGGTCAGTGTGGGACGATTCGCGGACCAGTTTGGACGCAAACTGGCTTTTATGAGTGGAATGGTTATTTTCAGTCTAGGCTCACTTCTTTGCGCGGTCGCTCCCTCTATTGAGATTCTTATTGCTGCGCGCGCATTCCAGGCCATAGGAGCCGCGGCCTTAAATCCCATCAGCCTGGCTATTATCATCTCAGTCTTTCCGCCTCAGAAGCGGGGGGGCGCCATCGGCCTATGGGGAGCATCTTCGGGCATCGCGACTGCCATTGGACCAGTGCTGGGAGGCTTCTTGGTCGAGAACTTTGATTGGCGAGCTATCTTTTTTGTGAATATCCCATTCTGTATTATTGGGCTGATTCTGGTCGCGCTCTTCGTACCTGAGACACGTCAGCCTCAAGCGAGCAAAGGTATCGACATATGGGGGCTCCTTACTTTGAGCCTCTCCATGTTCAGCCTGGTGCTGGCAATCATGCAAGGGAATGCCTGGGGGTGGACCTCACCAACCATCCTGGGTCTCTTCGGCGCAATGGTCATCTGCTTCATTCTGTTTATTGTTGTGGAAACAAAGCAGCATGACCCTATTGTCGATTTTAGCCTGTTTAAGATTCGTAGCTTTACAACCTCAAACATTTCGATGTTCCTTTTTGGGATCGCGGCCCAGGGCGCATTCCTTATGACAGTGCTCTACTACATCAACGCTCAGGGCTATGATCAGCTGAGCGCGGCTTATGCTATACTCCCCATCCCGCTCACATCTTTTGTCATCTCGGCGATTTCGGGAGCCTTTAGCCGCTTTCTCAATCAACGTGTGATGGGCGCGATTGGCCTGGGCATGCTCACGATTGGCTTTATCTTGATCTACTTCACGAATGTTGACACTTCGTATCTCGATATGGCATGGCGTCTGGCCTTCCTGGGTGTTGGCATCGGGCTCTGCTTCCAGAATTTCCCCAGTTTCGCCTTGACAGACGTACCACGCGCAAAGCTAGGCGTTGGAAGCGGCATTTTCAATACCTTCCGTCAGATAGGCTTCGCGCTCGGTATCGCCATCCTGATTGCAGTCTTTACCAACCAGATCACAGTCAATATCGATCAGGCCAGGCAGGAGTCGATCCAGATCGTACGTCAGGATAATAAATTACCCGCCCAGTTGCGCGATGGCATTGTCACCGGGCTAGAGAAGAGTGCCAATAGTACCGATGCAAGCACTGGAGAAGCCTCAACTGCCTCAAACCAGAACTCGTTCGATCTCACCAAACTGGCTGATCAGATTCCAGGTCCGGCTGGACAGGCGCTTAAACCAGAGCTTAAGTCCCTCAATGAGCGCATCTCACACCAATTCAAAACGGGGGCCATCGATACCTTCCGTACCACCTGGCTGATTGCAGCCATCATTGGAGCCATTGGCACTATTGTCTCGCTCCTCACAGCTATCGAGAAACGCAAGCCAGCCTCGCAGAACGCGGGTGAGCAACCAGTCGTTGTGGCCTCTCCTCACTAGGGGGCCATCCCTTGCCGAGCCTAGATCTTCTCAGCAGCCTTCCCTGGTTGATCTAGCTTGTGCGTCATATAATAAAGTGAGCCGGAACCACCACCGATGCCGGTTCCTCGCCCACGCTTTCATGAGCAACTCCAGCCCATACCACATGAATAACGCATACTAATGGAAGGTTTTTTTATGGCTGAATCGTTTCTGTTGGGTGTCAATTACTGGCCTCGCAAGAAGGCGATGTACTGGTGGAAAGATTTCGACCGCAGTGAGGTTGAAGAAGAGTTCGCCCAAATAGCGGCGCTGAAACTCCAGGTTGCGCGAATCTTTCTCTTCTGGGAGGATTTCCAACCTGCCGCGAACCACATCGATGATCAGACACTTCGCAACCTGGGGACAGTATTGGAAGTCGCGCAAGAGGTAGGCATTCAAGTCATGCCTACCTTCTTCACTGGACATATGTCGGGCGTTAACTGGTGGCCCAAATGGGCTCTGCTCGATAGGGACATGGGGCGCGCCTTGCCAATGCGCTGTATCGCGGATGGGGAAGTTACCCTACGCGAGGGCCGCGATCCCTATACCGATCCCTTGATGTTAGCGGCTGAACGCCTCTTGATCGCGAAAGTGTGCGGACGCTACGGTGACCATCCAGCAATCTATTCCTGGAATTTCTCTAACGAACCAGATCTCTTCTATACCCCCAAAACCTACGCTGACGGCGCGAAGTGGAACGCCTTTGTCGCGACAGAGGTACGCAAGTATTCGCGTAAACCTATCAGCGCTGGCATGCATGCGCCAACAATTTGTGGCTATAGCGGCTTTAGGCCAGATCAGCTTGCACCCTCCAACGATTTCCTTTCCATGCATGGCTACAGCATCTACTACGATTTGACTGCCAGCAATGCCCCCTCAACAGCGATGTGGTGCCGCTACTCGCACTAGCGACTGAGGCGCTGGGTGGAAAGCGCGTACTATTTGAGGAATTTGGTTATGCCAGTTCGGAAAAGGGTGATATCTCTGAGTTTCAGACACTCTACCGCAACGATGGCACGCTCCAAAACCAATACTTTGCTGATGATGAGGCGGGAGGACGATATTATCGCGAAGTTCTGGAGAAGTTGGCACGTTGTGGAGCGCTTGGCGCTTTCGGCTGGATGTTCTGTGACTACCATCCCTCACTCTGGAATAAACCACCCTTTGATACCTGCGTCCATGAGCGATTCTTTGGCCTGACACGCTACGATGGCACCGTGAAGCCCTCGGGCGAAGCTATGCGCGCCTTCGCTGAACGAGTCGCCACTGGAGACCTCCCTAAACGCGATATCGCGCCTCTGACGCTCGACGCCGATGCGTGGTATCAGGACTCGCGGGAGAGTTTCGCGCTCCTCTTCCGTGAGAAGAGCGGAAAAATCTAACCAACACATTGTACGATGCCCCTATCTCGTTATTATCACGATAACAACGAGATAGCATAGAAAAGTATGGATTGCATTCACAAAAACAATCCCAAATTCATCTACATTTCGATAGATCGAAATTCTGTGACATACTAATAATAGGGAAAAAATGTAGCCCCCGGTGCCACCGCAGCGGAATGTGTGGCTATTGTAGTACTAGGAAGAAGATCCTCTATGTCAGAGACACAAGCAACGACCTTTGCTCAGGACCGCTACGAACAGATGCAATACAGACGCAGTGGACGCTCTGGGCTGCGCCTGCCAGCTATTTCTCTTGGAGCCTGGGAAACCTTTGGCGGCTATCGTGGAGAAGATGTCGCCCGCGCCTGCTTATATCGCGCATTCGATCTAGGTATCACGCATTTCGATATTGCCAATAACTACGGACGCCCTCCAGGCAATGCTGAGAAAATCGTCGGCAAAATCGTGCGCGATATGCCACGCGATGAGCTCATTATCTCAACGAAGGCTGGCTTTTACATGTGGCCGGGTCCCTATGGAGATGGTCTCTCTAAGAAGTACCTTGTCGCCAGCCTGGATCAATCGCTCAAACGCTTGGGGCTGGAATATGTCGATATCTTCTACGCGCACCGCCCCGATCCTGAGACCCCTCTTGAAGAGACAATGGCGGCTCTGGACCTGATTGTCAAACAGGGTAAGGCCCTCTACGTCGGTGTAAGCAACTTCTCAGGCGCGCAATTTGAGGAAGCCGTTGAGATCACGAAACGCCTGGGTCTGAGTCCCATTACCATCCACCAACCGCGCTACAATCTGCTCGGACGAAAGCCTGAGTATGATCTGTTCGACCATACCCAGCGCGCGGGCAGTGGTGTCATTACTTACAGTCCCCTGGATCAGGGCATGCTCAGCACCAAATACCTGGGTGTCGACATTCCAAAGGGCTCACGCGCCGCTGAATGGTGGGGCAAAGAGAGCAACGCCGATGTCATCAGCTCCAAAAAGCTTGAGCAGATTCAGCGCCTGAACAAGATCGCGCAGGAGCGCGGTCAGACGCTCTCTCAGATGGCTCTGGCCTGGAACCTGCGCCATCCCGCCGTCACCAGTGTCCTGATTGGAGCTTCAAACGTCAAGCAGATCGAAGAGAATGTAGCATCACTACAGAATCTGGCATTCAGCGACGACGAACTCAAGGCCATTGATGAGATTGCACCACTCTTCGCCTGAGTAGATTCTACCCAACGCGGTTATCAAGGGAAACAAGCGGCGGTTTGGCTTAAACGAGCCAAACCGCCGCTTGTTTCCCTTAAATCCTATCCCTGGCGAGGCCATGTCAGGGGAAGAGAGTCCCACCTAGTTTCAGAGGCATCGTCTGAATGACCATCTGCGCGCGTCGTTTCGCCTCGTCAGCCCTTGGGCCGACGAAGTGGTCATCGACGGTCTGTGTGAAAAGAGCAAACCAGCGCTCAAAGTGGTGCGGTAGCATGTGCTCTTTTGCGTTCAGCAAGATATGCTTATACATCATGCCGCCGTGATATCTCCCGGTTTGAAAGAGGATGTTCTCCCAGAAATCATACATGACTGGGAGGTGCTCTTCCAGATTGATCGCCGCCACCTCAGTAAAGAAATGACCGATGAGTTCATCACGCGTGGCTTTATGATAAAAAGTGCTGACCAGGAATTCAACATCCTCCCGGCCCTCAATATCTCTCTTCTGTTCCATATGAGCTTATCTCTATTTCCATTTACAGATGCGAATACACGGAGTTACTTGTAGATCAGTGTATCACGTTCAGGCTCTCTCTGGTTGCAGATATACGTTGTACTCAAAGCTCGCACAACTATCGTCATCCACGAGTGACTAGGATAGGATAAGAGGGGGGATAAGGTAACTCATCGAGCAGTTTGACAACTCCCCTATCATCGTTTGGCGCACTACACGCGGATGGATGATTATACTATTCATATAGGGGGAGGGAACAATACATGTATTTTAGGAGGAGAAATAGAAGTGAGGATTCCTATTTTTGAAAAGTTTCAGGCGTTCAGTCGCCGCGATTTCATGACCCAGGCAACCGTCGTTGCCGGAGGTGCCGTGCTATCATCATGTAGCAACTCCACGGCGACCGGATCGAGCGAGCGCGACGAACCCACCGACTCAGAGCAGATTGATGTGGGGGAAGGCTTTCAACTCCCGCCATTAGGTTATGCTTATAATGCGCTAGAACCCTATATCAGCGCGCAGACAATGCACTTACACCATGATAAGCATCACGCCACTTACGTCAAGAACCTGAATGAGGCCCTAAAGGGAAACTCATTGGCCTCTCAGCCAATCAATGAAGTGTTGCGCCGTCTCGATGAATTGCCCGAAAACATACGCACAACGGTACGCAACAACGGTGGCGGACATGCCAACCATAGCATGTTCTGGCAAATCATGAAGCCAAAGGGAGGCGGGGAGCCAAAAGGCGAACTGGCTCAGGCGATTAATAGCACATTTGGATCAACCGCCAATTTCAAAGAGAAGTTCAACACAACTGGTAGCAAAGTCTTTGGATCAGGGTGGGTCTGGCTAGCAAGCGACAAGAATGGCAAGCTACAAATAACCTCAACCCCCAACCAGGATAGTCCGATTCTAACTGGGCTCTACCCGGTCATGGGAAACGATGTCTGGGAGCACGCCTACTATCTCACCTACCAGAACCGTCGCCCCGATTATCTCAACGCGTGGTGGAACACGCTAAACTGGGACGAGATCGGGAAGCGCTATGAGCAGGCTAAGAAAGCTCAATAAAGGGGCTTTTACAGATGAGGGAGTGATTTCGGCAGTTATAACACTCTCTCACCTGTTCCCCTGAACGATCAATCTTCACGCTCCTGTTCACGCGAGAGAGGAACAACATGGATATCAGCGTTTGCGCGCAGGCGGAGCAAACGATTTACAACTGAACCCGACAAGAACTCCTCTAAACGCGTATGTGTTGGCTGTCCAATCACCAGTTGCGTTGCGTGCTTTTCGTGCGCAACCTGAACGAGAGCCGAGGCAATATCTGTGCTCTTGAGGCGCACCACCTCGGCTCCCAGATCTTCAGCCAGGAGCGCATGCTCTTCCAGACGGCGCTGTGCATCCAGGAAATGAGCCTTCATACCAACCCCATACTTAAGGAAACCTAGCAGACGGCGGCGCACAGCAGCATAGCCTTCTAACTCAATCGAGACCGCGATCAAGTTGGCATGTAAACCATGCGCCAATCGCCAGGCATCGCGAATAATTGAGCGGCTCTGAGCCCGATGATCAAATCCCACCAGAACACACTCGCTGGTGGTCCATGTCTCGTTAATGGCATGGGCCGTCATATACTCCTGGAGTTGGGATTCGGTCTTGTTCGCTGTTAAGCGTAAGGCAATCTCACGTAGGGCAGTTAAATTCCCCTCGCGAAAAAAATTCTTGAGCGCAGGCTCTATGCGCTCGGGGGATAGATGTTGCCATGCTGCATACGTTGGCGCAGGGCGCGAGGCGCGATATCGACAAGTTCCACCTCATCAGCCTGATCCAGCACCGAGTCTGGTAGCGTCTCGCGTACCCGTATCCCCGTGATGCTCGCAACCAGATCGTTCAAACTCTCTAGATGCTGAACATTCAACGTTGTGATCACATCGATTCCCGCGTCCAGAAGCTCTCGCACATCCTTGTAGCGTTTGCGGTGCCGAGATCCAGCGGCATTGGTATGCGCGAGTTCATCAACAAGCGCGACCTGTGGATGACGGGCCAGAACCGCGTCTATGTCCATTTCCTCCAGCACCACACCTCGATATGGTATACGCTGACGCGGTATGATTTCCAGTTCGCCTATCTGAGACTTGGTTTGCGCTCGTCCATGCGTTTCGACAAACCCAATGACGACATCGGTACCGCGCTCCTTGCGTCTACACCCCTCGTTGAGCATGGCATAGGTCTTGCCTACACCAGCTGACGCTCCCAGGTAGACCCGCAGACGACCACGGCTCATCTGTGGGTCACTGGCATCGTCTAGTGACGCAGGGGTAGGTACCCCTACGTCACTATCGCGTAGTTTGTAGCGTTGTAGGATGGCCTCTGGATCAGGGCGCTCATCCTCTCGATGTGAGTTGTCAGCCGTTGATAGACTCATCACAGCCCCTTACTAACCTGCTACTTACCATCAAGAGCCAGATTGAGGTCCAGCACATTGATGTGTTCCTCGCCCAGGAAGCCAAGGAAGCGTCCCTGCACGTGCGCCATCACGAGCTGGCGTACCTGATCCTGGCTCATACCACGCTCCCTGGCGATGCGTGGAACCTGAAAGAGGGCAGCCGCGACCGAGATATCAGGATCAAGGCCAGATCCCGAAGCTGTTACCAGATCCACAGGCACCGGTACCCCAGGATTCTCCTTTTGAAGCTCCTTTACACGCTCATTTACTGCGTCTGTCAGGTTCTTATTCGTTGGCCCCAGGTTGGAGGCCGACGAATTTGCGGCGTTGTATGGCTCGCTCTTGGTGCTATCCGTCGAAGACAGAGTAGCAGAAGGGCGTCCATGAAAGTAATTGGGCGAGGTCCAGTATTGACCAATCAGATCTGAACCAATGACCTGTCCATTCATCGTATGCAAACTACCATTGGCCTGATAGGGGAAGATTAACTGCGCCAGGCCAGTTACCAGACCAGGGTAGAGAAGCCCGGTCACGATTGTCAACAGTAGTGTAATTACAACTGCCGGGCGAACGTAATTCTTCATTGCGAGAGCCATGTCCAGTATTCCTTCACACGCAACTACGCGAGATGCAACAACACTAAGATGACATCAATAATTTTGATACCAATGAACGGTGCGATCAAGCCGCCAAGACCGTAGATGAGCAGGTTACGTCTTAACAGTGGACCTGCGCCTAGTGGCTGATACTTCACACCACGCAGAGCCAGCGGGATCAGCAGTACAATGATAATCGCATTGAAGATAACCGCCGAAAGAATCGCGCTATGTGGTGTTGCCAATTGCATAATATTGAGCGTATTAAGCACTGGAAATGCCACCGAGAACATAGCCGGAATGATAGCGAAGTACTTCGCAACGTCGTTCGCGATACTAAAAGTAGTCAGCGCACCACGCGTCATCAGCAACTGCTTGCCAACCTCAACAACCTCGATCAGCTTGGTTGGGTTCGAATCCAGGTCAACCATGTTCGCAGCTTCTTTGGCTGCCTGAGTGCCCGTGTTCATAGCCACACCCACATCGGCCTGAGCCAGAGCGGGAGCATCATTCGTACCATCACCAGTCATTGCAACCAGGCGACCTCCGGCCTGCTGATCGCGAATCAACTTCATCTTGGTTTCAGGTGTTGCCTGAGCCAGGAAATCATCGACGCCTGCCTCTTTGGCGATGGCGGCAGCGGTCAGAGGATTATCACCCGTGATCATCACGGTGCGAATACCCATCTTGCGCATTTGCTCAAAGCGCTCACGCATTCCGCCCTTGACAATATCCTTCAACTCGATGACACCTAGCAGGCGCGCGCTTCCATTGAGGCCGCCATTATCGGCAACCACTAGAGGAGTGCTACCAGCACGCGCGATATCCTCAACAAGCTTGGTCAACTCATCGCTGATAGCGCCACCATTCTCAGCGGCATAACGATTCAGAGCATCACCCGCGCCCTTGCGAACCGAGCGCATCCGTCCGCCCGGCAAGGGCAGGTCGACACCACTCATACGCGTCTGGGCAGAGAAAGGAATAAAAGTTGCACCAACGCTATTCATCTCACCCAGGGCATAACGCTCTTCCGCAAGCTTGACGATTGAGCGACCCTCGGGCGTCTCGTCCGCCAGGCTTGAGAGCAAGGCCGCTTCAGCCAGTTCGCGCTCATTGATCCCAGCAAGGGGCACGAAACGACTCGCCATGCGGTTACCCAGAGTAATTGTGCCCGTCTTGTCCAGCAAGAGTACATCAACATCACCCGCGGCCTCGACCGCGCGCCCGCTCATGGCGAGCACATTGCGCTGAACCATACGGTCCATGCCAGCAATACCAATCGCCGAGAGCAGACCGCCAATCGTGGTTGGAATCAGACAGACCAGCAAGGCGATCAGCGTTGTAATCGCGACCGGGCTACCAGAATAGATGGCGAAGGGTTCCAGTGTCACTACAGCCAGCATAAAGATGATGGTCAGGCTAGCCAGCAGAATATTCAGCGCAATTTCGTTAGGTGTCTTCTGGCGCGAAGCTCCCTCAACGAGGGCAATCATACGATCCAGGAAAGATTCGCCAGGGTTGGCGCTGATGCGTACCACAATCCAGTCGGAGAGGACGCGCGTTCCGCCAGTGACTGCGCTGCGGTCACCACCACTCTCGCGAATGACCGGCGCAGACTCGCCAGTAATCGCCGACTCGTCAACCGAGGCCACCCCCTCGACAACATCGCCATCGCCAGGGATGATATCGCCCGCCTCGACCAGCACCAGGTCACCCTTACGCAGGTCAGGGGCCTGCACCTCGACAAAGCCAGCCTCTCGCTTACCCGTCTTGAGCCGCTTAGCCAGAGTACTGGTTCGTGTACGACGTAGGGCATCGGCCTGAGCCTTACCACGTCCCTCCGCCACGGCTTCAGCGAAGTTGGCAAAGATAACTGTAAACCAGAGCCAGATCGTCACCCCCAGGGTAAACCACATCTCACTGACGGGTCCCTGGATAAGCAGGCGAAGCCATTCTATGGTTGTGATAACGCTACCGACTTCGACAACGAACATCACCGGGTTCTTGAGCTGCCAGCGCGGATCCAGCTTCTTCAATGAGTCGATCAGCGCGCGGCTGAGGATCGGACCATTGAAGATGGAGTTCGAGCTTTTGCGCCGTGCCTTCCACTGCTTCGTTTCAAGTGCCTCTGTGTGCTCTTTGGTATCTGTATCAATATTCATCATGGATTAAAACACCTTGCCTGCCAGCATCTGAAGATGCTCAACGATTGGTCCCAACGCATAGGCGGGGAAGTAGGTCAGAGCGCCTACAATCAAGATCACACCTACCAGCAAGCTTGCGAATAACGGTCCAGTCGTTGGAAATGTTCCGGCATTCACAGGAACCACCTTCTTCTTGACCAGCGAGCCAGCCAAAGCCATCACCGGCACCACAAAGAGGAAGCGTCCAATAAGCATCGCAAAACCAATGGTCCAGTTATAGAAGCCAGTATTGACCGAGAGACCACCAAAGGCAGAGCCGTTGTTACCAGTACCAGAGGTATAGGCATACAGTATCTCCGAAAGTCCATGTGGACCAGGGTTCAGAATTGAGGCCGTACCGACTGGTAGTACGCTGGCAATAGCCGCAAAGCCCAGAATCGTAGCAGGGAGAATCAGGATCGCCAGTGCAGCCATCTTCATCTCTTTTTGCTCAATTTTCTTACCCAGGTATTCAGGGGTACGACCAACCATAAGACCCGCAATGAAGACGGCTAGAATGGCGAAGATGAGCATACCGTACAGACCTGAACCGACACCACCAAAGACAATCTCGCCCAGTGCGATATTCCCTAGTGGGATCATGCCGCCTAGCGGCGTAAAGCTATCCAGGAAACCATTGACTGCGCCACAGGAGGCATCCGTCGTAATGACTGCAAAGAGAGATGATTGTGTAATTCCGAAGCGAACCTCTTTGCCCTCCATATTTCCACCAACCTGGTAGTTGGTAATGGTCTGGTCCGCGCCAGCACTAGTCAACTGTGGATTGCCTATCTGCTCCATTGGCAGGGCTACGGCCACGCCTAACAGGAAGAGGGCTGCCATCGCGCCCCAGATTGACCACCCTTGCTTTGTGTTGCCAGCCATACGTCCAAACATGTAGACCAGACCAGCAGGAATAGCAAAGATAGCCAGCATCTCAATCATGTTGGTCAGCACATTAGGGTTCTCAAAGGGATGAGCAGAGTTAGCGTTAAAGAACCCGCCACCGTTAGTCCCAAACTCTTTGATAAACTCTTGGGAGGCAACAGGTCCCTGGGCTATCACCTGTTTGACGCCTTCCAGCGTCGTTATCTCTGTGTAGCTATTAAAGTTCTGGACCACACCCTGCGAAACCAGAACCAGGGCTCCGACAATGCTGATAGGCAGCAAGACATAGAGTACACAGCGCGTCAAATCAACCCAGAAATTACCTAGATGTTGCATACTTCGGCGCGTCAGGGCTCGAACAAAAGCCACGGCTAGCACAATACCTGTTGCGGCCGAAGCAAAGTTATGAAAGGCCAGGCCAGCCATCTGCGTCAGATAGCTCATTGTGGTCTCACCACCGTAGGCCTGCCAGTTTGTGTTACTCGTAAAGCTAGCAGCAGTATTAAAGGCCAAATTTGGAGCAACCGCCGTCATCCCTTGAGGGTTGAGTGGCAGCCACTGCTGCGTCCTTTGCTGTAAGTACAGGAGTAGCAGCCCGGCAGCACTGAAGAGCAGCATCGAGATAGTATAGCCAGTCCACTTTTGCTCTTCATCAGCGCGAACACCGCAGAGTTTGTAAAAAAGGCGCTCGACAGGCACTAACACAGGCGAGAGCCATGTACGCTCGCCAGCGAAGACCTTCATCATGTAAAGTCCCATTGGCTTCGTAATCAGCAACAAAAGGACAACATAGACAAGCACCTGCAAGATCGCATTCATCGTCACAGGCATAGATATTACACCTCAATATAGACAAACATTAAAACTTCTCAGGCGCGAGCAGAGCTATTCCAAGATAGACAATCAGCGCTAGCGATACAATTCCAACCAGAATATACTCAACAGGTGAATTCATTGCGACCTCCCTTATAAGCGATCACAAGCGGCGGTAAAGCCGATGCACAGCAGAAAAAAGGCCACTGTTGCCACAACAACTATCAGGTCAATCACAATATCAGGCATTGTGTTCCTCGCTTACTCCTTCTCGGAAAACCCAGACGCGCTGACGCTAGCCACGTTAACGGGTGGTTTTCTTATAAGACCTTACTTCTTACTGACGACGCCCCAGAAGTGAACCATCGACATGCCTTTGAGCCGCGTTGGCAGCCAATCGCACGAGTGCATCCATTGGAAACGGCTTGGGAAGATATGCCAATGGCTGAAATTCCGCCAGGCGTCGAGGACTTATCCGCACAGCGGACAGAATAACAACTGGTAGCTTTTTCACCTGCTTATCAGCTTCATCTTCGAGAGGCTCGATCAGATGTTCCTGACGAGCTACTCTCAACACATCCCATCCAGTTTGCTCGGGGAGATTAATATCAAGCAAGATGAGATCGAATGCTCCCTCACGCAAGCGATCTAATGCTTCTTCGGCAGAACAGGCACACTGTACCAGATGATCGCGAATTTTCAGATTGCGCGCGATCAACCCTCGCAGAACAGCATCGTCCTCCACTAGTAAAATGTGTGCTTGCGGCATCTCAATATCCCTTTTGGCTTGCATTTCCCTCACCGAGCGTTCTTCCTAGTGATCAAATGCGATCTTCAAAACAGGAAGGGGACATGGCAGAGTTTTTACCTCTGTCGGTTTCCTAGCACCTCAGCGTTTTCTGCTTATATACTAGCCCGTATTTACTCAAAAGAGAGTCAAGAGAAAATAGAGCGATCTCAAGATTTGCTAAAGATTTGGATGAGTGGACAAACTCGCTGCAGCTATTCGTAGCTCCAAAAGAGAGGAAATCTCTACACTTTTATGAGTATTGGATTGCGATCTCTATTCAGCGTCTATACTACACAGAGGAAAAACTTACAGCGTCATGCAAGTTGCAGTGGTCCTAAAATTCTTAGGAGAAAAACAATCAATCAGCCGTACTGAATGGCTTGTTGAGCGTGGTGAGAACTTTTGTAACGCGCCAGCATAATATGTTACACTGTATAGATGCGTGAGAGCCTTACATAGACGAATGCTTTCAAGCAACAAGCCTTTCATTCGTCTGATTGGTTTCACATCGGGAGGCAACTCCCTATATCATTCTCTTTAATAAGGATGACAGTTTGACATGGCACAGGAATCTGTGGCTTCAGCAACATCTCATGTAGCCCATGAGGGTGATGAGCACAACACAAAAAACATGCTCGGCCCACTGCTCTGTTGGGCAGTGGTCTTCGCGGACATCGGCACCTCGGTCTACTACACGCCTGGTATTCTCTATAAATCTGTTCAAGGATTGGCAGGCTTCTTTGTCTTCCTGACGATGACCGTCTTCGTATTGCTCACCCTCAAATACGCAGAGGTCACCCATCGCTATCCCCAGGGTGGTGGTGTCGTTACCGTAGGCGCACAGGCACTAAATCCCTGGTTTGGGGCGCTGGGGGGCATGTTCATCCTGGTCGACTACTTCCTTACCGCTTCAATCAGTAGTCTGTCAGGTATCCAATATCTCAATGTCGTCATTCCCTCGCTTACGCCCTATATCCTGTGGGTCACCGTCGCGGTCGTCATACTCCTGGGCATGCTCAACTGGGTAGGCATTAGCGAAAGCGCAAAAGTAAGTCTGGTTGGGGCGATCATCGCCTTTGTAAGCGATATCGCGATCCTGGTTACAGTCTTCTCCCATATTTCTTTTGGGCAGTTTCTTGAGCTCTTTCCGAAGATGTTCGCTAATCAGAGCTTGACAGGGCTTGCACTATTGACTGGCTTCGCAAACGCCTTTCTGGCCTTCTCTGGTTTGGAAAGCATCTCCCAGCTCTCGCCTGTAATGAAGCGCCCACATAAGAAGGTCGCGGGACAGGCTCTCTTCCTGGTCGTCATTACAATTGGCTTGACCAGCCCCCTGCTCACACTCTTCTCAACGCTGCTATTACCACAATATGTCGCTAATGACGCGACCTCAGGACAGATCATTTCACTATTGGCAGGCAACTGGGGTAATCTGGCTCTACAAATTGAGGTCGCTATCAGCGCCAGTGCCCTCCTGGTCTTCGCAAGTAATACAGCAATCATTGGCGCGTACCACGTCTTTATGGCTCTCTCGCGCATGGGTTTCTTGCCCGAGGTAATTCTTAGCCGCAACAAGCTACGCGGCACACCTCACTTCTCTATCGCACTCGCAACTTTCATTCCGGTTGCCATCCTGATCGCAGTCAACGGCAATATCAATCTGCTTGGAGATATGTACGCCTTTGGACTGCTAGGTGCGTTTACGCTGACCTGTCTGGGGCTCGATGTCGTACGCACACGCGACTGGCGCAAGGCCATCGCCGCCCGTAAACGCCAAGCTAATCTGGCTGTAAGCGCTACACAGAGCAATGGTAGCAACCAGATAGGCGCAGCAGACATTACCTCGACCCATGACTTGCAGCTCTCACATGTGGAGCCTGTAAACAATATACAAGCCCCCACCAGCAACGGGACCGCAAAGCAGTTGCAAGAAGTGCAGAAGGAGACCCGTGGCTGGTGGTTTAAGATCGATTATGTTCTGGGCATCCTTACGACCCTTCTCGTTACGATTGCCTGGGTTACAAACCTGATCTTTAAACGCGACGCCACGCTCTTTGGTGGAAGTATCACAATTGTGGGTATGGCGATTGCTTATATCTACCATACACGATCAAGTAAGGTTACAGGCCGCGTCGTGGTGCCAGTTGTGGTGACGCGTGTGGAAGAGCGGATGCCTAATTCAATCCTGGCGGTTCTCAAGCCCGGCGATGAAGAGAATGAAGCAGTCATCCATTCGGCAATTAATAACAATGATCAGCATCGCCCGGTCGTCTTCCTCTATCTAAGCGACCACAAACCTAGAACTCAGGTACCACGGATGATGGAAATCGTTGATCCCTACCTTGAGGACGAGCAGGCACGAAGCAGCTTTGGAAAAGCGGAAAGTGCGGCACTCAAAGCCAAGCTTCCCACCCGTAAATATATCTATATACAGGGTGGACCAGAAGTGGCAACTCGCGTCTGGCAGATGCTCCATCCACACGACACCATTGTCGCGGCGGATAATAATGAGCGACTCAAGGATATCAATCCGGATCGCATTCGCTACGAGGTCACACCTGAAGGCAAGGTGGCACACCTTCTCAAGCGCTGGTAAGCCCTTTCTTTTCTTTGAGAAAAGGAGTAGTCCGAACGGTGCTCGGACTACTCCTTTTCTGTTATTCAGGCTCTTCGCTGTTAAAGCGATAACCAACACCAGATATAGTGAGAATGAAGCGTGGTTGGGCCGGGTCAGGCTCGATTTTACGACGCAACTGTCCAATATATACATGAAGATAATGCGCCTCCGCTCCATATCCTGTTCCCCATACCTGCGCAAGCAACATCTGGCGCGTCATGATCTTACCAGAGTTGCTTATCAGAGCCTTGAGCAAATCATATTCGGTCGGTGTGAGCTTGATGTCACGCCCATCCACCTGAACGAGGCGCTGCGAAAAATCAACACGCAATGGGCCTGCCTGAAAAACCGGTTCGGTTCCGACCTTTACCTGGGCTGTGTGCCGCAGTGAGACCCGTACCCGCGCTAACACTTCGTTCATACCGAAGGGTTTGGAGACGTAGTCGTCAGCGCCCAGGTCGAGCGCCTGCACCTTATCACGCTCGGTATCTTTGACCGAGAGAACGATTATCGGCAGATTGGACTGCTCACGAATTTTCTTGCACACCTCGAGGCCACTCATCCCCGGTAAGCCAAGGTCTAGCAGAACTAGATCTGGGCGATGGCGGGCAACCCCATCAAGCGCCTCTTCTCCATTAGAAGCCGTGTATACTTCAAAGTCATGGGCCGTCAGGCTTCGCTGCAACGCACGTACAATTTCGATTTCATCATCTACTACCAGAATGCGTGCCCCGCTTTTATGCATAGTATCATTCCTCTCCCATGGCTGTTACTGGCAAGGTAAAGCGAAAGAGCGCGCCTCCCCCCTGCCGATTCTCGGCCCAGATGTGCCCACCATGTGCCTCTACAAGTCCGCGACAGACTGCCAGTCCCAGACCTGTACCCATGGTACTGCTACTGGTTCGCCTGGTCCCTAATACACGGTAAAATTTGTCAAAGATACGTTCCAGATCATCCACCGGGATACCTGGGCCATAGTCACCAATACTGACCAGGACATTATGCTCCACAACCTCAACACTTACTTCTAACGGTGAGCCCGCCGGGGTATAACGGACCGCATTCTCCAACAGATTTGTAATAACCTGATCCATTTGGAGGTAATCTAGTTGGACTGGTGGTAGATGCTCTGGAAGCGAAGTACGCACCTCACGCCCCTGCAAAATAGTCTGCATATGGCTAATAACATCATGAATAAGCTCATCAAGGGGATACCATTCCTTCTCTGGCTTAAGTGCTCCCCCTTCAATACGCGACATATCCAGTATATTCCCTACCAGGCGATTCAGGCGGTCAGCTTGCCGCTCGATGGCCTGAGCGAACCCCATTCGCTCCTCCTCGCTCCACACAACATCTTCTTGCAGCAAGCTACTGGCAGCGGCTTTGATAGAGGCGAGAGGGGTACGCAAATCGTGTGAGACTGAAGAGAGGAGAGCAGAACGCAAAGCGTCAGTGCGACGCAAGAGCTCTACCTCCATGCTCTCACTCCGCAAGCGTGCCCGTTCAATAACCGACGCGGCCTGATCCATAAAAGTCCAGAAGTAGGCAGCCCTTTGCGTAAGGCGCTCACCGCGCATACCAAGTATAAATTGCTGTGGGTCCTCCTCCATCGCCAGGCGCACAACGCCAACGCAACGCTGTCCTACCATCAAGGGTAGCATACGAACATACTCATGCCCACTGCGCACGGCACCCATCCCACGGCGATACCAATAGCGAGACAAATTGCGTGCTGTGGCTAACACATCACTATACAAATCAATGACCTTCCCCTCACGCATGGCAGTTGCCGCCGTAGCCTGCTCATCAGGTGAGAGCTGGATGGGCCCTCCTTCTGTCTGCTTACCATCAGCCAGCACCCTCAGTTGCCCTCTCTCATCTGGCAAGAGTAACGTACAATCCAGTACCCCCCCTGAAGCGAACTCTCGCACAACTGATTGAGCAACAATCTGGAGCTGGCGTTCGATTCCATCCTCATTTGTCGTCGTACGTACCAGTTCGTACAAAGCGCGTGTCTCGCTCTCACGTAGTGTCGCCTGCTCTGCTCGCTGTCTCAAGGCAGCCGCCAGTTGCCCTGTGAAAACCGCGGTAATGAGAAAAATGAGCAACGCTAACCACTCCTCCGACTTGCCCACGGTAAACGTGTAGAGTGGGGGCACAAGAAAATAGTCGAAGGAGAGAAAGGCTGCTAACGACGCAACTATCGCGGCGTACAATCCTCTGGTGCTCGCCAGAATGAGCACAAGCAGCAGGTAAATGAACGAGACGTTTGGAATCGCTGGATAGAGCCTCAACAGGAAGATGAGAGCGGTCGCGATCAAGGCACAAAGTGTCCCGATACATAAATCAAGAATATAAAGTTGGGCCTTCTGTCCTTTATTTGCTTTTAGGAACAGAAGTTGTTCTACTACTTTCATAGTTACAATCTGCATCAAGCATATTAGTGCGATAAGCTACCAATCAAGAGCATATCACACTTTGAGAAAAAGAGAGGAACTCTTACAAAAGTGGTCTAGAAAAGATCCCGCACGGAACCCTTTCTAGACCACTTTTAGATCGACTCTTGACCATCTGCGAGCAGACGCATATACTGCAAGCATGAAACGACAACGCCTGGCGTTACTGGTACTCCTACTACTCATAGCCAGCTTACTTCTTACCGCCTGTCAGGCAGGACATGATGGGACAAAGATCCTTGGCTATATAAAAGATGGACAACTCTGGACTGCTGATCCCGATGGCGCAAACAAGCTCGCTATCGTGAAGCAAGCTATCCCAGTCGTAGGATATACCTGGTCACCAAATCATCAGATCGTGGCATTTCGCACGATGGACTCAGATTTTGCGCGTTCGGCTGATGCCCACCGCATCTCAGGGCAGCTACCAAGCGGATTAATTGGGGATATTCCCAGTGCCGTCAGCACGATAGGAGTCGATGGAGGGACTCCCATTGAGGTTGCCTTCTCAAACCCTAACGCACGCAATAGTAATCCCATCTGGAATGCTACTGGGAATCGCCTGCTTATACGCCAGACAGCGCTACCAGCAGCTCCCCAGCCCGGTGATGCCTCATGGTGGATAACGCAAAACGACCAGCCCGGCGGCATCGCCGCGAAAACCTTCCCCGCCAGCTACTCGCTACCTTCTTTTGGCTATACAAATGACATCGTCGCGGGGAACTCGCCTGAGGGACTCTTCACAGCAAGCATTACTGGCACCAATCAACGCTTTCTCTCACATCAACCACTCACAGGTCACCCCTTGCCTGCCGCGCTGGAACGTGTACTCTGGCAGCCTGGACACCAGGATGCAACCCTTCTCTACGCGGTAGAGCTCACATCTCAGAAGACGCAACAGGTGCAGCTTATCCAGCGTACACTACAGGGCAGTGAGAAACCTCTGTTGACCTGTGCCTGCACTCAGTTCGCCTGGAGCCCTGATGGCAATGCTATTTTATACACTACCAACGAAAGCTTCGCGATTTACACACTTAAGACAGGGCAGACTTTCACTTTTCAAGCAGATATTGATAGTGCCCCTTCCTGGTCTCCTGATGGGCATCTGTTGCTCCTCAATGGAACTCAAAACTTGAAGCTTGTCGATATAGCGCACCAGCGGGTTAGCATCTTACTTAGCAAGACATCTGGCTCACCGCAACAGCACTTGGCATTCTCTTTACCCGCCGATAGCAAAGCGCTTCTACAACCTCTAGCCAATAGCCCCTGGTCTCCGGATAGCACCCACGTGATCTTCCTGACCCAGCAACGCCTCTACTGGCAAGGAAAAGCGCTAACGTCGGGCGAAGGACTATACACAGTGGCGCTCAACACGGATGGCACATCTCAAAGTACGCCAACTCTGATTGATTGCGGAAAGATAAGCCAGCCAGGTTGGACCTACCAGGACCCTAACACCTCGTTCCTATTCTAAAAAGAGGAAAGGTTCCCGAACAGTTTCTCAAACCCGCCATTCGGACTATAAGAATTTCAAAGGAGAGACCATGACGAAGCAATCGCACGATCACAGCATCGAAGAAGAATATGATGATATGGAGCTACTCGAACACCTCGAAAGCTTACGCGAAGAGATGGAAGAGCTTGGTGTACGCACCCTGGAAGAGATTCAAGCACGCATCGAAGAACTGAATCGCAAGCTCGACGCGCGCCACTAATCTCCAGAAGCATAAAAAGAATGCCGGGAGCTGATGCCCCCGGCATTTCCACTTCACCCGCCTCGCGTTCTAGGCACCGCCCAGATACGCCTGACGTACCAGGTCGTTTGTTAGCAGGTTGCTGGCAGTATCACTCAACACGATCTTGCCAGTCTGCAACACATAACCACGGTCGGCAAGCTTCAATGCCATTGAGGCATTCTGCTCCACCAGGAAGACCGTCACACCTTCTTTACGAATACGGACAACGGTATTGAAGACCGTCTCGACCATAATAGGTGAGAGCCCCATCGATGGCTCATCCATGCAAATCATACGAGGATGCGACATCAAAGCGCGCGCCATCGCCAGCATTTGTTGTTCACCACCAGACATGGTACCAGCTTGCTGCTTCAAGCGCTCTTTGAGGCGTGGAAAGATATCACACACATGCTCCAAGTCATGGCTGAGTTCAGCGCGACTCTTGCGAGTATACGCCCCCATCTCCAGATTCTCCATTACCGACATGCGTGGAAAAATGCGCCGCGCCTCTGGCACCAGGGCCAAACCAGAGGCTACGATATCGCCTGTCAAGCGCTTTTCAATCGCCTTGTCATCAAAAGAGATTGAACCACTGCGGGAGCGTACCAGACCGAAGATCGTCTTCATGGTTGTGGTCTTACCAGCAGCATTAGCTCCCAGCAAGCACACAATCTCGCCCTCGTTGACCTCCAGCGACACATCCTGAAGCACATGACTGGGGCCATAATACGTGTTCACATTTGAGAGTTTTAACATACTATTTGACCTCGTGATCTTCCGTCTGTTCCTGCATCTCGGCTGATTGCTCTGGTTCCTCGGCGGACTGCCCCAGGTAGGCCGCGATAACCATCTTGTTACGGCGAACCTCCTCAGGCAGGCCCTCCGCGATCTTGCGCCCATAATCAAGCACAGCGATGCGATCCGACATACCCATCGTGACTGCAAGCTTATGTTCGATCAGCAAGATCGTTAGGCCCAGCTCATCGCGTAGGCGGCGGATATAGCCGACCGCCTCCAACGTCTCAGCCTCGTTCATACCAGCCGTTGGCTCATCCAACAAGAGCAGCTTGGGCTTTGCAGCCAGTGCGCGTGCGATTTCTACACGCCTGCGCTCGGCATACGAGAGGTTGATCACATATTCATCCTGGCGATCTACAAGGGACTGACCGAAAAAGCTCAGAAGCTCTACCGCGCGCTCACGGGCCGCTTCTTCTTCATGGCGTACCCGAGGAGTTCGAAACAGTGAGCCCAGCACACCCGCCTTCAACTGCGTATGCTGACCAACCAGCACATTCTCCAGAACAGTCATATTGTTGAAGAGGCGAATGTTCTGAAAGGTACGCGCGATACCACGAGTGAGCACCTGGTCTGGATTCAACCCTACAGTTGATTTTCCCTCCAGGCGTATCTCGCCTTTCGTCGGGCGATAGATACCAGTAATCAAGTTAAAAACCGTGGTTTTGCCCGCGCCGTTAGGACCAATGATACTGATAATCTCTTTGGGTCGGATAATCAGGTCAACATCGCCGACAGCCGTCAAGCCACCAAAGGACTTGGTCACCTGGCTCAGTTCCAGCAAGGGCTCAGCTGTCACAGGCTCAGAAGGGGTACCTTCGACGCGCTCTGCTTGCATTTCACTCATACTCATTCTCCTGCGACTCGCTTATTCAACACGAACACTTTCCTCGAAGTCAGGCGCTCCAGGAGGCTCCTCAAGGGCATCGCCCTCGTCGGCCTCGGGAATCTTCTGTTCCTCATGGTGTAGCTCGCGCTTCCGTCGCGCACTTGGGATCAAGCCCTCTGGGCGGAAGATCACAATCGCCACCAGAATGATGCCGAAGATCATACCACGAACGTTATTAAAGGCAAAGTTAGGAATCGAGCGGAAGACGTGAAGGATATTATCGGGAGATGCCGCCAGGGTATCCAACTGACCCAGAATTTGCAGGTTGATTGCATAGACGGCAATAGCGCCCACAATCACACCTGGAATACTACCAAGGCCACCAATGACGACCATTGCCAGATAGATGATCGAGTCGCTGAAGTTAAAATTGTCAGGCGAGACGGTACCCAACTTGGCCGCATGGTATACACCAGCAATACCGGAGAAGAACGCACCCGCGCCAAAGGCCAGCAGCTTCGTATTCACGAGGTTGATACCAGACGAAGATGCCGCGATCTCATCCTCACGAATCGCGATCCAGGCGCGCCCCAGGCGTGAATCACGCAGGCGTATGTTCGCGAAGACGCAGAGCACAATCAAGGCCAGGATCAGATAGTAGTACGGAATCGTAGTAATCGAGTTCCAGTTGACGCCGGGAAGAGCAGGCGAATAAACACCGACGATACCATTGATACCATTGGTATACTTGTCCAACTCCCTGAAGATGACCGGAATGATTTCACCAAAGCCTAGTGTGACAATCGCCAGATAGTCACCTCGGAGACGCAGTGTTGGCGCACCCAGGATGATACCCCAGAGGGCCGCAATCAGAGCAGCCACAATCACCATTGGCCAGAAGAGCCAGCCCCAGATCGTCGGCTGTACTGTAATGCCTGTCAGCAATTGAAACTGAGACGAGCCAAAGAGACCCCAGACATATGAACCAATCGCGAAGAAGGCCACATATCCCAGGTCCAGCAGGCCAGCGAAACCTACCACAATGTTGAGACCGAGAGCCAGGATAACGTAATAGCCAGCATCACCATAAGCAGCCAGGCGGCCATCGGTACCATACCCAAACAGGAGCGGATCGATCACCGGGTAGAAGACAGCAAAAGCCACAACCAGGATCATATAAAAGCGCTGCGCGCCAGGGCCTAGGAGCGGCTGATCCGTTGGGACAATCTCGCGAATCTTCTCTTTCGCGCGAGCGAGTGAAAGCGAAGCTAGTTGGCGCTCTTTGCTCTTGGCAACACCATTTCCGTTTGCACCATTCTCTTTGGCTTTGAGCGCACGACGCATAGCAGTGCGACCACCAAGCTGGCCCAGGAAGTAGCCCGCAATAGGAAGTATAATCGTGCGTGCCACAATCCAGATGAGCAACGTATTAGAGACCAGGCCTGCCACATAATAGATGATGTCTGCGACCAGTGAGATTACCGCAAAGATCGTCGCGAACCAGAAACCAGCGGCGGTTGCCTGCTGCACTCGCTGAGCACGGGCCTCTTCAGTCAGTGTATCAAGGCTCGCGAGCGGCGGCGGAGGCGTATAATTGAGCATCTTACGCACGCGGCTGCGCCCAAAACTATACGCGCCCCAGACAATAATGCTTGCCGCCAAGCCCATAATCAGGCCCATCAATTGGACCAGTAGCAAGGGTACGACGACCTGAGCGACGATATCGACCCATGTCTCAATCCAACCGCGACGTCCACTATCCGCTGCGGTTAAGTAACCCGCTAAGGCAATAATCACCATATAGAGCGCGGCTACAAAGATCGTGGCTTCAATCAGTGTTGTCCAGGTAAATGTAGTTGAAGTCTCAGCACCCAGATAACCGAGAAAGACGTTATTGACAATTCCCTCGCCACTCCAGACAAACGTAAACACACACAGCGGCAAGAGAAGCGCTACAACCCACTTGATGATAACTTTACGCGTATCAGGTGGAGGAAGAAGCGTACGAACAGACGACATAACCTCACCTCGCATCGTGAATTTGATAGGAAGACAGCGATAACATTTCGGCTCCTCCTACACCTTTTCAGGCGTCTGCTGACCCAGCAGGCCAGAAGGACGGAACACCAGAATCAAGATCAGGACGGCAAAGATGACCGCTCGGGTCCAGGCACCACCGCCATGAGGCAGACCAAAGCCATACACATCCGAGTCAGGAATAAACGAAGTCATCTGCTCTAGCACGCCGATCAAGAGGCCACCCAGCACCGCACCACGAATGTTGCCGATGCCACCCAGAACAGCCGCAATAAAGGCTACCAGACCATAATCGAAACCAATTGAATAAATGGTGCTACCATACTGGAGGCCATAGATGAATCCGGCTGCGCCAGCCAGAGCGGCTCCAATAAAGAATGTTGACGAGATAACACGGTCAACATTAACACCCATCAACGCGGCAGCATCACGATCTTGTGCGACCGCGCGCATCGCGCGCCCCATTTTCGTTCGTGCCACCAACCATGTCAAAGCGACCATGAGCACCACAGCAACGATAATATCGAGCAAATTGTTACTTGTCACAATAACAGAATCGGCGGGCTTCGCCAGACAGGTAACATGTGGCGGCAGCACGCTATCAATCGAGATCGGCCAGAGACAATAGTCGAAGCGTGGGAAGATCTGCGGGAAACGAATATAGTTGATACCATTCCAGAGCTTGCCTGCGTCCTCAAGGATTAAGGATACGCCAATCGCGGAAATAAGAGGCGCAAGCTTTGGCGCATTACGCAACGGTTTATACGCCACACGTTCAATCAGGACACCTAGCAATGCACATCCTACCATTGCGAACAAACACGATCCTATCAACATGAGGACCAGAATGATACCTGTAGGATGCGAATTTCCTGTCACGCCCATCAGACTAAGGGCGGCGATGGAAAGCATTGAGCCAATCATAAAGATGTCGCCATGAGCGAAGTTGATAAGCTCAATAATACCATAGACCATAGTGTAGCCTAGTGCGATCAAAGCATAGATAGCACCTGCCACCAGCCCGATCACCAGGACTTGAAAGAAATGTATCATAACACGTTTTTTCCCATCTACTATCTAGAGGTCTTATGCGAAAACCAACGCCGCTGTCGCGGCTAGTGCTGCCGCACTCAGGTTTCCGAATAAGGAGTAGGAAAAACAACCTGTAGAGAAGCGCAACAGGGGGAAGCCGCTCCAGATCCACAAACCTGTCGCCGACTCCCCCCTGTGTCATTGATGGTAGGCTAACCTACATTGGAGCCTGCCATATGTTCTGCAAAATCGAGATGCGATGGTTCACAGATATTGGGTCTGTGACACCTCAAGTTCTCTAGCGTATAGACTCTACTTTGCGGAGATCTGGTCAACGAACTGATAGTCAGTCTTGCCGTTGGCCTCAACGATCTGATAGATGGAGATGACCTTGTTGGAGGTATCGCCATTGCTATCAAAGGTATGATGGCCGGTAACACCGCTATAGTCAGTCTTCATCATCGCATCGATGACAGCCTGGCGGAAGGTTTTTCCACCGTCGGCATCGTTGGAGTCCTTAGGAGTCTTCGCACCGTCACCGATAGCGCGCTTGATAGCCGCAAGAACGATTTTCATGCAGTCATAGCCACCCGCGCTATACGCACCGTACTGATCTTCACCATAGGTTTTGTTATAACTATCGATGAAGGTCTTAGCGGCAGGCAGGATGGTCTCGTTCACCTTAGCAACGGTTGCGTAAGTGGGAGCCCCCTTGGCGCCAATGGTTTTCGCGAAGGAGGTGTTCTGGATGCCATCACCACCAGCGAATGGCAGGCTTGAGGTACCCGCGTCGTTCTGCAGCTGCTGGCGGAACTGCGTGCCACCCTGGCTATCGGTACCACCGAAGAAGACAACATCGGGGTGTGCAGCCTTGATGTTAGCAAGGGTGCCGCCGTAATCGTTGCTCTTCTGCTTACTCTCGCGGTTACCCACGATTGTACCACCCAGGTTCTTCCATTCCTTGACGAAGATGTCAGCTAGGCCCGCACCGTAGACGGTTGTGTCGTCAACGACATAGGCTTTCTTGTAATTCTTCTTCTGGTACAGAAAGTCAGCGATCACGCTACCCTGATGGTCATCAGTAGTCGCGATACGGAAATAGGTGGTCTTGCCAGTGGGGCGCAGCGTCGGAACCTTGTCCTGCGCACCAGAGCAGCCAATGTCGGCACCTTCACGTGTCAGACACTGGTTGGTGTTGGAAGGACTGATAAGGACGATAGGAGCCTGGTTCGCAACAGGCATTTCGGCCTGAGCAACAGAGCTATTGAAAGGACCCACAATACCCGCGACCAGCGCGTCGCCGATCAGCTCAGTAACATTTTTCTTACCGGTATCAGGATCATAAACACCCTGGGCACCAACATCATCTTTTGGTACAAACTGGAATTTGTAGCCTGGGATAAAGTTCTGGTCATTAGCTTCTTTAACAGCCAGCTCCGCACCATTCTGCGCGGGCTTGCCGTTTGCGGTATCCTGGCCAGATACAGGAAAATCGGTCGCGACTTTAATGGTCGTGGAGCCAGCACCACCATTGTTGCCAGTGGTAGACGTGCCAGGACCGCAGGCAGCCAGAATGGACAGGAGCAGCACAGTGCCCAATGCCAGAGCACAAATACGTGACCAACGTCGTTGCATATGCAAGTTAGCCTCCTTAGAAATAGAGCATTTTCCAAAATGCCACATATGAAAAACCAAGGAAGTAGGGATCAACAAAAAAACGTTCCGCATCGCTGAATTTGGGGTAAGCCGTAAGCGCCGGAAGAACATTGATGCCCTCTTTGAAGATAAGTACGCTATCCGGACTGTAAATCTCACCAGGACTGCAGAGTTTTTCCTCTCAGCTTTCCCCTCTCACTAATAAAGACTCCATCAATACGTAAAACCTGACAGTAATTTACGTTTTACTTTTGCCGATTGAGAAATCTCTTTCCCTTCCTCATCGCTGAGTAACGAGGCATCGTGTATTATACTATACACGTCTCACACCTTCGAAGCCATAGCTTTTTGTCCCCAAAATCCCCCAGTTAGAGCGAGTCCATATGAAACTTAGCATTAATCAGCAAGGAAAAATCAATTATGGAATTTCAGCAAAGCTCGCTCAAAGGCTTCTACCACCTGACGGCGTGTCTCCTCACGTGTTCCACCATTCTCAATCACTTCATCGACCAGGGTTCTTTTTGGCTCTACAGGCGGTTGCGCCCGGATACGCTCCCAGGCTTCTTCCTCGCTCATTGCGTTTCTCTGCATAAGGCGCTGTATTTGCTGCTCAGGCTGGCACACCACTAGCCATTTGACATGACAAAATGCTCCAGATCCTCCTTCCAATAGCTTCACAGCGTCAAGCACAGCAATCCCTTCTGTGCTCACGCGTTTCAACTCGGCCTGGATCGCTAGAGTCACAGCTGGATGAACAATACTTTCCAGACGTTTCATCGCTTCGGGGTCACGAAAGACAATGGCTCCCAAAATCTGGCGATCTACCTCACCATCTGGTCGAAGCACTCGCGATCCAAACGTATCCGCGATCTGGCGTGCAATGGGCTGGTCCTTCTCATACAGCCGATGCACAACGGCATCGGCATCGATGTATGCCTCCGCACCAAGCTCTAGTAGGAGCTTTCCAACAGAGGTCTTTCCACAGGCAATGTTGCCTGTCAAACCCAGGACATACGGCATTGGCATCCCCTTTCAGTCATGCTAAGATGGCATATGCAACAATAATTAGCCGCTTGTTAATAGAACGAATATGAGGGTTGGTATGCACGCTTGAGCCAGAAGAGCGGCGTGAAGCCCAGACATCCCAAAAGTACCTGTGCATACCGGTTTCCTGCCTCCCCCTCAACAAGTATCGTACAATAACCAAATAGCCAGAACAAACCGAACACAGGATATCAAGGAGTTGAGATGAGTAGGCGATTGGGATTAATCGTGGGCATTAATAACTATCAGGACCCCACTTTTCGAGCATTGAAATATGCTGAAAATGATGCCCGCGCGCTTGCCCAGTGGCTTGGCAACACTAAGGGAGGACAGTGGCCCCTGGCGATATACAGCATATTCAGGGGCAAAGTGTTACCCATGAACTGTTCAGGTCACTTCTTTCGCAAGTCTGCACACAAGTCGCGACACCTAATGACCAAATCTTTATTTACTTTGCGGGGCATGCTTTTGTAGATGAGAGGAGCGGCGACGGCTATCTTGCTCTTGCAAATACCAATTACAAAGATCCACAAACAGCACTCCACCTGGGAACTCTTATGCGCCAGATCTTGCCTCAATGCCGCGCCTCTCAGGTTCTTCTGATTTTCGACTGCTTCCAGACTGGACGCCTTTGGAGCATGCGTCGCACATCACATTACGACTTTGCGCCATTGCTAGGCCGTACCCTCTCAGGAAGCCTTCAGGGAACGACCAGTCACATTTTAGGGCTCTCCTGTCGAGGCAACGAGTTCGCGGGTGAAACAGGAGAGCGGGGACTAGGAACGTTTGCCCACCGGATGATAGCAGCCCTGTGCGGTCCCGCGACTGATCCACAGAGCGGGAAGATTACCTTTCAGCGAATGCAAAGCATTCTTAATCAAAGCAAGGATGAGCAGCATAAGCTGCATATTGTGGGGCAATTTCAGAACCCATTTACATTTACGGGTGAAATGGCTCCCCCGGCTCCAGCACCTAACAGCATGCGCCAGGGCTCCTCTCCAACCCATGCGGCCCAGCAAGGTCTTATGGGACAGGCGACAGCAACTCAGGTTGCGCCTCCACCTGAGGCGGCTCAACAGCCAAATCAGACAGAACAAAAAAATCAGCAGATTTCGCAGCTGCTCGCCCAGGCCCAGCAGTTGCTACAACAAAGCAATCAGCCCCAGGCACTACAACTAATCGAGCAAGCTCTGCAGTTAGATCCTGCCAACAGTGAAGCCCTCACATTAAAATGCCAGGTCCTTGGCACGGTAGGGCGAACTGATGAAGCTTTTTCGACCGTCGATCAGCTTCTCCAGAGTGATCCCAATCATGCCCTGGGTTGGAGTATGCGCGCTGTCTTGCTTAATAATAGTGGGCAGTATCAGGCTGCGCTTGTCGCCATTGAACGCTCGCTTGAATTAAACCCAAACAATCCAGAGACCTATGGGATCAAAACGAACATCATGGCAAGCTTAGCCACAGCCCAGAGCATCAAAGGAAGCCCAAGCACCCCTCTCACACCGAAACAACAACCAGAGAAACCCACTATTAAGGCTTTTTTTGGAAATCTCAGTCTCGAAATAGTTGGTTATATTATCAGTATTGGTGGTATGGGTCTGCTTGTGGCTCTCCCCTCGGTGCCGGCGATAGCGGGTCTGCTCATTGCCAGTATCGGACTCGGAATATGCTGCACGCAAGCCGCGCGTGGTGCCTTTCGACACGGCTTTAAGAGCGCGTTTTTCACGCTGTTACTGTGTGTTCTCTCCCTGGCTCTCGTTGGTGGAGCTTATCAGTTCGGGAGCACACGCCTTATTGGCGTGTTCCAAAGCCGTCCAGCAATCGTAGAGCCAACTATTTTCCTGGCTTTCTGGCTAGTGCTCACCAGCGTCCTGCTCTTCTTAATCGCCTTCTTTGGCTATTTCAGCGGGCTCATCAGGCGACTCACCAAGCGGCGTTAACGCTCTCACTTTAACAGGGATTATAGGAAATGAGCTGGTTTGCCTCGGCAAACCAGCTCATTTCCTATAATCCCTGTTAGGGATCTCAATTAGCAAGGAAGTTGCTAGCTGGCAACGTCCGCTAACTGTTCCCACTCCATAAGCAGTTCTTCAACTCGCGTCTTTGCCTGCTCATAGGCCTCATTTAGCTCTGTCAGGCGCTCGGCATTGGCCTCAAGCGCCGCTAGCGAGAGCTCTTCCTCTAAATCTTTGATCCTTGCTTCAGCCTTCTCCACATCCTTCTCTACATCCTCTATCGTGCGAACCTTAACTTTGCCTTTCCCTTTCCTGGGCGCGGGCTTTGTTGTTACGACTGGGGGCTGCTTTTCAGCTCGCGTCTCCTGCTTTTTCTCGCCAGCAGGGGCATTCGGCGAAGGGGAAGGTCGAGCACAAGCGGGCGCTTATACATGCGATATTCGGTATAGTTGCCCGAATATGGAATAAGGACACCATCCTCAATGGACCAGACTTTCGTCGCCAGGCGATCAATGAAGTAACGATCATGTGAGACGAAGAGCAGAGTTCCATCATACTCGTTCAAGATTTCTTCTAAAAACTGGCGCGATTGCAGATCCAAGTGGTTTGTTGGCTCGTCCAAAATCAAGAAGTTAGCGCCCTGCAAAGTCAGCTTCGCGAGAGCGACGCGGCTACGCTCACCACCACTCAAAGCGCCGATAGGCTTAAAAACATCATCATTGGAGAAAAGGAAGCGTCCCAGAAAGGTTCGAGCCCCTTCTTCACTTAATGCGCTTACCTGACGTATCTCATCCAGGATGGTACGCTCAAAATTCAGACCCGCGTGCGTCTGTGAGTAGTAACCAACACGAACGTTATGCCCAAGCTGTAACTGGCCACTAACAGGCGAGAGCTCGCCAATAATCGAACGCAGCAGCGTTGTTTTCCCGGAGCCATTGGGACCCATCAACCCAATGCGATCTCCTCGCAAGAACTCGATGTCAGCCACAGACATCAGAACCTTTGGCTCCTGCGTGACACCTACATCACGACGTGAGCGGGCTCCATAGCCGACCAGGAGTTTACGCGCAGACAAGACAGTCGTTCCACTATCGGCAACAGGAGTGAGCTCAAAGCTCATGGACTGAAAGTTTTGGGGACGCTCCAGGCGTTCCATACGGTCCAGAAGCTTCTGTCGCCCACGCGCCTCTTTACTGCGTTGCCCAGCCTTATAGCGGCGTATGAACTCCTCAGTATGTGAAATGTACGCTTGCTGCGCCTCATATTCACGCAAGCGACGCTCAATCCGCTCCTCGCGTAACTCTAGATACTTTGTATAGTTCCCCGGATACTCCTCAATACGCCCAAAAGCAAGTTCGATGGTTCGCGACACGATCTTATCCAGGAAATAACGGTCGTGAGCCACAATGACAATCGCGCCCTTCCAAGTAGAGAGATAGGTTTCCAACCATTCAAGCGCGTCAAGGTCCAGGTGGTTTGTTGGCTCGTCGAGAAGCAATACATCAGGCTCTTGTAAGAGGAGTTTGCCCAGGGATGCACGGGTTTGCTGGCCACCGCTTAGGTGTTTAAAAGGGCCATTTTGCTGCTCACGCGTAAAACCAAGGCCATCGAGTACCTGCTCAACGCGGTTCTCATAGGTATATCCACCAGCATGTTCCAGGCGAGACTGCAATTCGGCATAACGTGCGAGAAGGCGTTCATAGAGCTCCTGGTCTTCCTGAACTTCAGCCATCTGCGTCGCCAGTTCGCCCAACTCGCGCTCCCATGTCTGAACATGAGAGAAAACCGTCAATAGTTCTTCGCGTAGCGTATTATCAGGCTTGAAATCGGCAACCTGGGTCAGGTAGCCAATACGAATGTTACGTGAAACCGCTACCTGCCCTTCGTCGGGCGTTTCCCGACCGGCAAGAATGTTCATTAAGGTGGATTTGCCTGCCCCATTTGGTCCCACCAGCCCTATACGATCATTGGGATCTATTTGAAAATTGATGTTTGAGAAAATGCGTTCAGCACCAAAGGACTTCCCTAGTTGGATGATATTTACAATTGCCATGTAAGCTTCACCTATAAGATCAATAATGTTACTCAAAACCTCTGGCGCAGAGAATAGGCACGACAAGCCATGAGGTATAGATGAGAGAGTATGGTAGGGAATACATCACTCAGAAGTACATAAACCGGAACAGAATCATATCTTGCGCATATTATACCATTGTTGCGCTACTTTTTCCTCGAACGAAGATCATCTAGGCTCTCTGAATCCCTTTAGGTCAGCGTCTACTCTGTATCTAGGCACTATTACCTGCTATAGCAGGTGCTCTTGAACAGGTAGCGTGGTTAATCCAAATAATCGGCTGATCTTTACAAAGAGACAGTTCGTCTATGAACAAACGATCAGCAAATAATGAAACACCGAAAGAGCTTTGCACAAAATCTTTTAGTAGCTCCGGGATATTTTGAGGGCTCTCTAGCGACTATCTCAGGAACTATGATATACTGAATTAGCGTATCCTCTCTACCAAGAAAACAGCAGATTCATGACGACAAGCAGTTAAACGCCATGACACGCTCGCGAAAAGCTCAAGAGCTTCTTCGCAGCAGCGGGGTCCTGCCCCCGGAGGATGCCAAACTGATGCAAGCAGGCACGCCGCTAGAGCATATTTCCCAAGGGAACAAACTTTCACGTGTTCGCTTGTGTTCACATGCATCAGGGTGTTTAGAGCAAAGAAAGGAGGCGGTGCGTCCTCTCTCTGTAAGGAGGATATACGCGCCGCAGTGCTAAGGTGGCAAAAGAGCAGTCCCTAGATAATCTCTGGTTGGCACAAATTCTCTTCGACCTGGGGGGCGTTCAATTCGGGAACTTTACCGTGAGTGAATCGGCGGTAAGTTCGCCAGTCTTCATTAACCCCAAGGTCTTAATCAGTCATCCAACCGCCCTTCGTGTTGCCAGCAAACTGATGCAGCAAGAGATCCAACTGGCACAATCGCTACGCCGTTCGCGCGTCCACCCATTTAATGTGGTCGCTGGCGTTCCAGTTGGTGGCCTTCTCCTGGCAACCGCATATTCTCTTGAGAACAACACCCCCCTTATCTATGCCCGAATTCGTCCCGAAGGAACTGGCAAACGTGGTATCGAAGGACGCTTCACCAAGGGGGATACATCTCTCATTATTGACGATCTCGTCACTCAAGGCAGCAGTATCCTGGAAACTGCTTCGCTACTTGAAGAGAATGGTCTAACCGTCAAAGATGTGATCGTTCTCATCGACCGCGAGCATGGGGCTGCGGAACGGCTACGCCGCCGTGGCTATAATCTGATGAGCATCCTTAAACTGGATGTGATGCTCAATCATTATATGTCAAAGGGTCTTATTTCTGACGATACCTACCGCACCTGCGCTGAATACTTACGTAGCAAACAAATCGAAAACGATACATCGCCACTCGGATAAATTTCCCAGAATAAAGCAGCACTAAAGGGAATGGAGGCACCATTTGCAAATGGTGCCTCCATTCCCTTTCTATCGCAATATGTCTGGCAAGAGCGCTAAGAATCCAGGTTGAATATACTTGTCGCTGCGAAAGTACAGGCCAGACATATCCCTGTCTCTTAGCTCACCATGACTGGCGTTATTCCTGGGGTGGCCTTCCTGGCTGCTGCGGTGGCACGGGTCGCGGCGCTGGAGCCGGAGCGGGTCGCGGCGCGGCTGGCGCGGACGGCGTATAGCGTGGAACGTCAACGTTCTTTTGTCCATTCGCACGATCAGGTCGCACTGTTTGTAGAAGCGGCTCAATCAGATCCATTGGCAGCGGGAAGATGATCGTTGAGTTCTTCTCGACAGCGATCTCTGTCAGCGTTTGTAGATAGCGCAACTGCAAAGCACTGGGCTGAGAACCGATGACTTCGGCAGCCTGGGCCAGTTGGGCCGAAGCCTGGAGCTCACCACTTGCATGGATGATCTTGGCGCGCTTCTCGCGCTCCGCCTCAGCCTGCTTCGCCATCGCGCGCTGCATCGACGAAGGCAACTCAATATCCTTGATCTCTACCGCTGTAACTTTTACACCCCAACCCTCAGTATGCTCATCGATGATGGACTGTAGTTCCTGGTTGATCTTGTTACGATGTGCCAGCAGATCATCAAGGTCAGACTGACCCAGAACATTACGCAGGGTCGTTTGCCCAATCTGAGTCGTCGCCTGGATAAAGTTGAGTACGCGCACAACCGCCGCCTCAGGATTGACTACGTAGAAGTAGACAACCGCCGTAACCTTAATGGTAATGTTATCGCGCGTAATGACTTCTTGCGCTGGTACATTAAGAGTCACAATACGCAAATCGACCTTGATCATACGCGAGATGATAGGCGCAATAAAAATTACGCCTGGTCCTCGCGCACCGACCAATTTGCCAAGGGTAAAGACAACACCACGCTCGTACTCCTGCACAATACGAATGCTAGAGAAGAGTAAGATGATGAACACAATCAGCACGACGAACAATACGAACGCGCCGAATCCATAAAGGGCCTCCATTAAGAACCTCCTATACACGCCAGGGCGCTTTCGCGTCCAGCGACATATCTTTGTGCACAATCAGCTACACCATATGGCGTTTAATCGGGTGGCGCAATTTTGTCATCATCCCGCATATATGTAACAACCGGACGAACATGCAGGAGTAGACGCTCAACCGCGACAATCTCCAGGTTGACGCCACTATCAACTATTTGATCTGACGAGTCCAGGGTAGCGGCCCAATTCTCGCCCTGATAACGTACCCGGCCTTCTGGCGTTAAAGGGGTAAGCGCGACCACATGCGCCCCAACCATGCCCTCCACCCCACTCCGCGCCTTCATACGCCGCACGCGCGCCGCAAAAACAACGATGGTCAGCCCAAGAAGTACAACGACAGCGCCCGCGCCATAGATAAACCATGGATTGAGTTGCGCTCCACTATAAGGTCCAGAGCTTCCGCTGTCAAAGAAGATCAACGAGCCTACTACGAGCGAGAGAGCCGCGCCAAGGGTTAGAACTCCATGCGTTGATAAGCGAACATCCAACACAAGTAAGACGAAAGACAGGCCCATTAAGGCCAAACCAGCCCAATTTGGCGAGAGAGATCCCGCTCCAAACAGGAACAGGAGTAACGCAATGGAACCTGTAACGCCAGGTGCGATGGCCCCCGGATGCGAGATTTCCAGGTAAAGACCTACCATAGCCACTATGAAGAGCAGAAAGATAACAGTGGGGTTAAGCAAGAACGTATAAAGCACACCAACTGGCGTTTCGCTTACATCCTGCACCGTAACACCGGCAGTACTCAGCGTCACAGTTTGCCCTGAATACATTCTTATCTGGCGTCCATTCAGTTGCTGAAGCAAGACACCCAGATTTGGCGCACCGAGGTCTACAACATGCTCACGAATAGCCGTAGCATCATCATAGGAACTGGCTTGTGTTACCATCCGGGTCGCCAGAGGAATATTGCGTCCATATCGCTGCTGAATACTTGTCATAGAAGCCACAAGATCATTGGTAATCTTGGCCTTGAGGGTGCTCCCAATATCGCTACCCGTACTCGTCACAGGACTGGCCGCACCGATACGGGTAGTTGGAGACATAGCAGCTACATGCGCGGAAAGAGTAATAAATGCGGCTGCGGACGCAGCCCTTCCTCCTCCTGGGGTCACATATGCCACCACAGGAATAGAGCTTGCCAGAATCTTTTGCGTCATACTTTTCATGGAATCCAGATCACCACCAGGGGAATCAATCTCCACAATAAGCATGTGTGCACCATCGCTTGACGCACGCTCCAATCCACGTGTGAGCAAGCGCAAAGAGGCGGAATTGATTTCGCTATTGAGTATTACTCGGTCAACATGCGCGCTTTCAAATTCTTTACCTTGTACGCTCGTCGAGGTTATCCCCAGAAGACACATTAGACCAAAAACAATGATGAAACCCACACGAATCCGCTGGTAAAAGCCGCTCATAAAAGTGGTCCCCCAATAGTTGGTACAGACGCACTGCCACGACAATAATCAAATAGACATACCTATCATAGCACTTTCTTTCTACCATAACGAGCATACAAGACAGCATAATTAACAGTAGGATGTTATATTTCCTTAACTGCCCTACTACCAGCCAACTGACATATTAGATTTTTATTACAACATAGATGAGCCATACAAGCTGAATTACATCAATTTCAGCAAAACATTCCAACGAAATCTTCACCACTCCAACCAAATCTTTACCAGATGGCAACCACATATCCACTTGGCATGCACGCAATTACATTGAAAAGAATCTATACTTACATTGGTGCCAATCATGCTCTTCGCCCACGTTACCCTTCAATCGCAACATGGAGAACCTACATGCAGAGAAGCACCCTTTCTCAGCGTATGCCCAACGTGTTGATTCTCTCTACAGTCATGCTGAGCCTCCTGACAGGACTGTTTCTATTCAGTGGCAGCCAGTCAGCTAGCGCAGCAGGTCATGTCTCCCCAAACAACACAGTTAGCATACACCCCCAATATCTCTACCAGGGCAAGCCGCAAGCTGGCGTTACATTTAGTTGCCAATCCAATACGGCTGCTGTTCGCTGCTATGGACCTGAGCAAATTCGTAAAGCGTACGATATTCAGCCACTTCTCGATAAAGGTATCACAGGTAAAGGACGCAAAATTGTCATTATCGACGCCTTTGACGCCCCAACCATCCGTGAGGACCTGGCAACCTTTGATGCGCTTTTCGGGCTCAATGATCCAGTATTGAATATCTATTATCCAGATGGAAAGACTCCTTTCGATTACAACGACGAAAATCAGGTAGGTTGGTCCGGTGAAATTACGCTCGACGTGCAATGGGCACATGCGGTCGCCCCGGATGCAACCATCCAACTCGTCCTTGCCAAGAGCAACAATGACGCTGACATTCTCAGCGCGACCAAATTCGCTGTCCGACAGAATCTGGGCGATGTCATTTCGCAGAGTTTTGGCGAAGGCGAGAAGTGCGTTGATCCCAAGCTGCTGAAAGAGGAGCATCAACTCTTCTTTGAGGCATCGCTGAAAGGTATTACCCTCTTTGCCTCTGCTGGTGACCAGGGTTCATCGCAGCCCACTTGCGATGGAAGCAACAATTTCTTCCTAAGCGCCTCTTCGCCCGCGACTGATCCTTTTGTCACATCAGTTGGTGGCACCCAACTCGATGCCGATGCAACAACTGGGGCCTACAAAGGCGAGGTCGTCTGGAACGAGCCCGATTTTGGTGTTGCTGGCGGTGGTGGATATAGCACCATCTATCGCACACCTCTCTACCAGCTTGGAACCAAAGGCATTGGTAAGTATCGTGGTGGTCCTGATGTTTCCTACAATGGTGCCATCAATGGCGGCGTGTTAGCGGTTTGGAACGCAGATGGCACGGGACAGGGCGTGTACATCTTCGGTGGCACCAGCGCTGGTTCGCCCCAATGGGCCGGTATTACCGCGCTTGGCGCGCAACTGGCGAATAAACGTCTTGGCTTCCTCAACCCAGGTTTCTATATCCTTGGACACAGCCCCCTGGCGAAGCAGGTTTTCCACGATGTTACCACCGGGGATAATGGCTACTCCTATGTAGATGACAATGGCAAGACAGTAACCATCCCAGGATACAAGGCTACTAAGGGATGGGACGCAGCGACGGGCTGGGGTACCCCTGATGTCTCCAAGCTCCTTCCTGCCCTGACCAAACTGACTGTGACTTCTTCAAAAGATCTCACAAAGTTTAAGTAAAAAATCATTCGTTCTATGGGCGAACGAGCAAATAAGAAACAGCCGGTCGAAGACATGCTTCTCCAACCGGCTGTTTCTTATTTATAAAGACGATGAGGGAACAGCCACAAGCTAAAGCCTGTCTTTGCTCCACTATTCCCATTCTATAAGGCATTGATATCGTTATGAATAAAGGCTAGAAGTGCTCACGCAGTTCCGCAAATCGCGTCAGCGTTAGGAGACGGCCCGGTCCCTGGTGGTTGACCTCCTGCTGCTCAAGCGTCCAGGTGTGGGGATGAGGAATATATGCGGCATTCAGCCCGGCAGCCAGAGCGGGATTGATATCTGATTTGGGGGAATTGCCGATCATCCAGGTCTCAACGGGATTACACTGAAGTTCCCGCACAAGTAGTTCGTAGGCGTTCACATCTTTCTCTGCTACGATAACAGTACGACGGAAGTGTGGCTCCAGGCCCGAGCGCTCGATTTTGAGTTGCTGTTCCTCTCGCGCCCCCTTGGTAAGCAAGATCAATGTATGGCGGGCAGCGAGGTAATTCAGTGTCTCTTCCACTCCAGGCAGAATCTCCAATGGGTGATGTATGATCTCTTCTCCCAATTGAATCACATAGCGTACATCCTCATCACGTATTTCACGCTCTACCAGGCGACGATAGGTCTCAGCAAGGCTGAGAGCAAAGCTCTTTGAGCCATATCCCTGGACACGCTCAACACTATTCAGCACCGCACGCACTTCATGAAACTGCATTGTACTATGTGCGAGAAACTCTATGAATTGATGAACAGCTTGCTCAAAATAAATATTGTTCTCCCACAGCGTATCATCGGCGTCTATAAATAACCACTGCTGCATATCTCACATTCCTTCCACTTGAAGAGCTTTATTATTATCAAACTCAAGTGTATAGGCCAGGAAACAAAAATGCAAATGCATTAATATTTTAGGGGAATGATATCTATCCAGGTTATTTAATGAGGACTTCTCAACGCGAAAATGCCGAGTGCTCTTTCTGCTACAATACCAAAGGACAGGCGCTTTGCCTGCCCATCAGTACTCATAAAGATGGAGTTACCTACGTGTCAAATAATATTTCTGCCTGTACTCAGGAGATCAGCAACACGACACACCTACCAGCTGGCAGCATCGCCCTATGGTGGCTAGGACAGGCCAGTTTCGCCATACGTAGTTCCTCTTTAACGATCTTGATCGATCCCTTTCTTTCGGAGGTTGAAGGGCGTTTAATCAAGCCACCCTTTACGGCAGAGACAGCACCAGAGGTCGATTTTGTGTTATGCACCCATGAGCACCTGGACCACATGGATCTACCTACTTTGGGCAAGCTAGCACAGCACCAGCAGCAAACACACTTTATTGTTCCACGCCCACTCGTTAAACTACTTACAGATGCCGGTATCGAGGAGGCACGGATTCAGGGTGTGCAGCCAGATGAAGAGCACGCCCTTGGAACCGCTCAACTCTTCCCAGTACCAGCCATGCATGCCATTCAGTGTCCACCCAGAGTTTATGACTTCGGCTTTGCTGAGAGTGGTGGCTTATATCGCTATCTTGGCTATATGATCGAAATGGATGGGGTGCGCCTCTATCATCCCGGCGATACGCTGGTATACAATGGCCTGGCAGAACAGCTTCGCGGAATGCAGATCGACCTGGCCCTGCTGCCTATCAATGGGCGCAATTACTACCGCGAACAGCAACATCTGGTCGGCAACATGGATGAACGCGAGGCGGCTGATCTCGCAGCGGAGGCTGGTATCAACGCTGTAATACCAACCCACTACGAGATGTTTTCCGCCAACACCGGACGCGTTGGTTTCTTTGTAGATTACCTGCGAGCCCGGCACCCAACCATCATGTGCCACATCCTCTCCCATGGCAGACGTTTTGTCTATACGAGATAGCAGTCTTATTTATGGGATCGGAATGATGGGCAAAATGAGAGCTGACAGATGCTCGGTATCATGATAGATGCGCTGATGAGCGGTGACCATCTCGGTCGTCAGACCGAGGGGCGCACCCGTGTTGAGATTTCGGTCGTACTTCGGGAAGGCACTTGAGGAGATTTCCAGGCAAATGCAGTGACCCTTTTTGAAGAGTTGCGAGGTATTCCAACAGTCAATTGTGTAGTGATAGACCCGCTCAGGCTCAATAAGTGATGGCTGGTCTACCCCATCGCGGAAACGCGCACGCACGATGCTATCACACAACCGCTGACGGAAGCCGTTGGGCCAGACATCGATCAATTTAGCAGTAAAGTCGGTGTCTGGAGCCGACGAGGCGGCATATAATTCCACACGCACAGGACCCGTTACCTCAACATCGCTAGTGAGTGGCGCGGTCGCGTAGACCAATACATCATCACGACGCTCTACTGCTGAATAATCATCGGGGCCACCAATCTGCGCAGAGGTTGAATCAGAGACAAACGGAACAGGATTGGCTGGATCATAGTCGTAGTGATCACAGGGCTCAGTAATAGAAGCCTGAAGGGAGAGAGAACCATCACCGAAGCGGCTATTAGCGCGTCCCCCACTATGTAGATAATAGGGAGTCCACTGTGTACGCGCGAGGGGCCATTCTTGCTCGCTGCGCCAGGTATTGGCACCCATCACAAAGATACGCACGGGGGCCTCACGCTCGAGAGGCAGGTCCCGAACCCAGCGATCAAACCAGCGCACCTGCTCACCGCGCAAATCAATGATGGCTTGCGAGCCAAAATCGACCTCGCCCAGTTTAGAATCGCGATTAGAGGCATGGCCCCAGGGGCCCATCAAGAGGCGCTGGTTCGTGCGTGCTTCAGGGCTTGCGCCCCGTGTCGTCATACCAATGAAATTCAGGGGAGTCCCAATCTGCTCATCATCATACCAGCCCGAAATATGGAGAACAGGCACATCTACCTGCTCAAAGCGGCGCTGATAACAGAGAGGAAGCCAGTACTCATCAACCTGCGCATGTTTTACTGATTCACGCCAGTATGGAATCTGGTGCCCAACCTGCTCATCCATCGTCAATAATGGTAGGTGAGTATAGAGCGACTCCCAATTTACCATCTCCATTGGCTGATTGATACGACCACTCACATAGTGCAGCCAACAGATATTCATTGGGCTAGGAGTTCCCGTGGGAGTCTCCACCAGGGGTTCAGAGGGTGGAACCAATACCACCATAGCCTTCAAATGTGGAGGTTGCTCTAACGCGGTCAACCACTGGATACATCCCTCGTATGAAGCACCAATTGTACCTACAGCGCCATCACACCAGGGTTGAGAGGCACACCACTCAATGATGTCATAGCCATCACGCCCCTCGCTAAAATAGGGTGTAAACACACCATCGGAATCGCCACGCCCTCGAACATCTACTGCCATAAAGCAATAGCCACGCGCTACAAAATAAGAGGCCATCTCATATGATGAACGACTGGTCTTCATGTAGGGGGTTCGCAATAAAATAAGTGGTCGAGGTTGTGGCCACTCCAAATCACTCGCCGGAAAATAGAGATCCGCCGAGAGCGTCACGCCATCCCTCATAGGCACATGCATATTGAACTTGATCCGCATTTCGTTAGGATTGACTACAATCATAAAACTCTTCCCTCATACACTATAACCTCTTCAGTTCAGAGACATCCCAATGTTCGCGCTCACGTGAGCGCATAGAGCACGAAAAAGTGATCAGGCTTTCATAAATACGCGCTCATCCATGAATAAATTATCACTATTTAATGGAGATATGCAAATACGCAAGAAACGATTTCACTCCGATTCTTATAATTAAAAGTGTAAGAGGGAAAGCAACTGCAAAGTGACCAGCAGGCGGCTTGTACGGCATAGGTCGATGTACGTACGAGTAGGGGCTGCCTGTATAGATTGGAGTATATTATGTCTCGCCGGTTTCATCCCCAGTCATCAGCGTCAGAAAACGTAGATATCATCATGCGTTCGCTGCCCTGGAAAACTATTATTACTATCCTGATAGCCATTATGATCTTTTTGCCGTTTTTTGCCTGCGCTCTATTTTTGACAAATCGAGGACTTTTGGATGTCTCACATTTCTTCTATGTTCTCAGCGGCTCCCAGAATCAATCCCCACCACCTCACACTACATTTCCCTATCCCACAGTAGAGCCGCAAATGGGAGTCATCCCCTATATTGTGCAGGATGGCGACTCTTGCAACGCAATTCTTAACACACAGATGCAAATGGGAGCTTCTACAAAAATCTTTAATGATGATCAGAAAAATACAATTCAAGCACTCAATAAAACATTGGGACAAAATTGCGGTGAATTGAGTATAGGTTCTCGCGTTCAACTGCAACCACAATACCCACTTGTCGCCTTCGGTGGCATTGTACGCAAAATAGGAGCGCCGCCGGCTGCCGAACCAACTCCTACTCCCGCGATAAATCTTTCTCGCACCATCCAACAACAAGCGGCGGCAGACCGGTATATCGATTGCACAGGTGGATGTAACCTGACTGTCCAAATAACGGAGAAGAACAGCGTCACGCTCTTTGTTGGCACACAGATGCATGTCCAGGTTGGCTCATGGGTCTGGGCAATGGCTATGATGCAACCCCAAACGATCAAAGGCTTCGCGAACTATCCATACACCAGCCCCAAAGCAAGTATCAATAACATGGTGCTAAAAGCCTGTGATTTCGCCCTAGAGGATGAACTTGACGATAGCATCACGCCCTGCCGCAAAATCATGCCTAATAGCATCGACGATGATGGCGGTGCCTGGCTGTATGGCATCACGGGACCACATGCCCTGGGGCACTGGAAACTGGGGAACAGTCTCCCTCCGAACACCCAAACGCTCATGTGGCTATCCAGCAAAGGAGGGGACTTACAGTATGAGGACTCCAATCCACTCTACCGCTATAATGCCAAACACCATATCTATGTAACAACCAAAAAAGAAAAGGCATAACCACTTCAAGGTCCGAAATTTAATCCACACCCCAAAGCGAGGCATAAACATACAGGCACAACAGGATTCAGTAAAGCCTGTACGCTTATGCCTCGCCAACCTTCTGGGCGTGTCGAGCTCGGTAGCGGCGAACCGTCATAACATTACCGCAGGCGTAACCAGCACACCAGCGACGGCTACGATTCTTGCTTGAATCATAGAAAATCCAGCCGCAATCGCCGTTCGCGCAGGTCTTGATTCTCAGAGGATCATGACGCGTTACCAGTTCAATAAATGAGGTTGCAATCTCGCTTTGAACCCAAAGCCAATCCTTTTTCAGCGGTTCAAGCCCAAGCTGCCAGCGTCCAGATTCATCCTTTATGAGATCGCGTTGCACCGCTGAGGACTGCAAAAAGGGGCGAAGTTGAACAATATCCTCGTCAGCAAGTTGCTCCCCACGCGCCATACGCAAGGCAATATCCCAGAGCAGAGTACGCAATGAGATCAACGAGCGCAATGTAGCTTCATCCAGGGCTTCGGCATCAACGTCCAGATGCCAGTTAGCAAGGAATTGCTTACGCCAGTCAACTCGCAAAAAGTAATCTTCAGATCGACCACTACCACGATAATCATGCCAATCGCTATTCAGGAAATCCAAGACGAGAGTTTCCATCGCGGACATATTCCTTACCATTCAAAATGTCAGGGGTATTAGAGTACTAAGCAGAGCGATTGAGCAAACGAAGACCGGCGCTAGCTAAAGCAAAGTACCTATATATGAAGCCCAAGACGTTTGTATATGACAGTGGAAAGCGCACGAAGCGCTGCGTTCGCCTCCCATTTTTCCTCTATTGTAGCATTCCAGAAGGCTAAGATGGTAGATACATGGGCAGCCAAGGGATGAACGCGCGAGAACAAGGCCACCCATATATCACATTTATTTATAAAGACCTAGGCTAATTCGCGAAATCCTCAGTCAGCCAGAGATGGTTATTTGCGTCTATCGATATACTAATGCCGATCCGATGAAAATTTCGACTCAAGAGGTTCTGGCGATGCCCATCATTTGGAGGCGTCTCATTCATCATGCTTCGGTGCAGACCAGATGCCATGTTCCATTGCGCGCTATATGAGGGAACAGGCCCACCTGTTCCAATATTCTCACCACAATAATTCCAACTGACGCCCGCGTTGGTCTCACGATCTCCTAATCCCGCCTCACCAGAACATTGATGAGAGAGGCCACACCCCCCCATCATGACCTGATTATGACGCAAGGCACTCACCGCAAGCTTGGGTTCCCAGGAGAGCGCAGGCAAGCCATTCGCGGCCCGATCCTGATTAATTAAGGCAAAAAGCTGTTGCGCCAGTTGTGTACTTGGGCTCGATGTAGGCGTTGAAGTACTTCCACCACCATTCCCCCCTTCCTGAGTGGGTACAGACGTTGGCGCACTCGGTGGACTCGGCTTAGGAGTAGGGGTTGGTTTTCTTGGCTTCGGGCTTGGAGTCACCCGTGGTCGTTCGGCGACCTCAGTTCCTGGGGGCTTACGCGCCGGAGCAGCGGTAGCAGTAGACTGTCCATGGCCCTCCCCTGGTTGAGGAGCAGACGAACCACAGGCAGCCAACGAGAATAGCAAGAGAGCAAATAAAATAGACAGGAGCTTTCTCAACTCGAAACGCCTCCATTCTGTGATTTTCGCGAAATACTATGCTTTCTACCATAACATAGAGTTTCATCTATCAAGAAGCAGATGAGCAGCCAATGGTACTTCTTACCCCGTTCCCTCCGCCAATCTCAACCTGCCAAAACAACTATAGAAAATATTCTTGACGTAAATACCGATACAAATTAATGTGCTATATGAATACTCTTTGAGCTAAAACAACATACTGTAACAGCTCCTGAGAAGCTCGTTGAGAATTGAGCAGTTTCTTGACATTCTTACAGAGCGCCACTATAATTGACTTAGTTGATCAACTATACAACAAACGAAGTGATTACCCTAAAATGAAGCATTGGCAGTTCGCAGTAAGCCACTATCACCAGAGGCACTCAAGGCTAGCCGATGTGTACTATTCCCTCGTTCTACTTCTTACACAGGACCTTTCTGAAAAGAATATGAGAGGTTCATGAAAACCAATACCACTGCCATACCATATATAAGGGAATAGAAATAGAAAACCTTCGTGTTATATACTTAAACACCGCTTGCTCACTTCACTATTTTTAAGGGTTTCTACGATAGAGACCTACTTTTGGGGCATCCTCATACGAGAATACGATAGCGGACTGGCGCGATATACACTATTACGCTCAAGGTTTTCGTATCGGAGAGCAAACTTTAGAAAGCGAGATTACTTATGCTTGATCCGCGAAAGCGGCGTCGGCGCCTATTACCATTCTTGCTCTTGAGTGGCTTGTTACTCATTGTGCTTGCTGCATGTGGTGGCTCACAGCAGAGCAATCAAGCCATAAAAGATCAAGTATTGCGTTTCCCCAATGTTGGCACAGGTGATATTGGGAAACTTGATCCGGCCAGTGGATCTGACTCAAATTCCAATCTGGCGGTAAGCATGCTTTTCAGTGGACTAGTCAAGGCAGATAAAGACCTTAATGTTCTGCCAGACCAGGCCACATGGGATATATCCAAAGATAACAAGGTCTACACCTTCCATTTGAAGCAGGGTATTACATTCTCAGATGGAACACCCGTTACTGCCCAGACATACGTCTATACCTGGACACGCGCCCTGCTGCCCGAGGTAAAATCGCCTATTGCGCCAGTTCTGGAAGAAGTAATCGTAGGCGCGAAAGATGTGAACAATGGCAAGACCACCACGCTTGAGGGCGTAAAGGCCATTGACGATCAAACCCTACAGGTAACTCTCGAACACCCCACAGCCTACTTCCTCCAGCTTCTCACTGTTAATCTGTTCTATCCACTCAACAAAAACTTGATTGACAAGTATGGGCAAGTAGACTGGGTACAGCATGTCACAGGCAACGGCGCTGGAACAGGCCCCTTTGTCGTTCAATCCTGGCAACCAGGCGTTAAGATAGACTTTGTGCCCAACCCCCATTATTATGGGAATAAGACGACGCTCAAGAAAGTCGAGATGTATTTTGTCAAAGAGCCTGAAACCGCCTACAAAGCTTATCAGGCCAAGCAATACGATTTCGTTTGGGGGCTCACCGCACAGGATCAGGAGACCGCGAAGAACCAGCCAGGCTTTACTCGCAGGTCGATTCTGCAAAGTAGCCTGCTGTTCTTTGACAACAAGACCGTCCCGTTCAATAAATCAGCCGTGCGACAGGCATTTGCCGCAGCCATAGACAAGAATGTGTTAGCTTCTAAGATCTTCAAGGATACGGTCACCCCTGCCAGCACCATCATTCCTCCTGGTGAACCTGGAGCGCAACCAGACTACCCAGGTATCGCGTACAATCAAGCGAAGGCCAAACAGTTGCTCCAGTCTGTCTATCCCGATACCAGCAAAGTGCCACCCATTACCTTTACCTACCCGGAGTCGCAGTTCCCCAGAAATGCGGCCACAGCACTCCAGGGAATGTGGCAAACAGCTCTTGGTGTGCAGGTAAAACTGAATCCTATGGAGTTAACAGCGTACAATAGCGAGACATCAAAACATACTGTACAGTTTGGCTTTACGCAGTGGGGAGTCTATTTTCCAGATCCCTACGAATGGTTGAACCTGAGCCTACTCTCAACCTCCGCCAATAATAACGGAGACTGGAACAATCCAAAATTTGATGGCTTGGTGGCTCAGGCCGAACAAAAATCAGGGCAAGACCGCCTCAACACCTATGCCGAGGCTGAACGCGTTGCCATCGATGATGTGGGCTGGTTACCGCTCTCGCACCAAACGTTCACCGCCATTATCCCTTCCTATGTCCATGGCATAGTCCTTAATGGATCTGGGCTCTACTTTGGTGATTGGTCCACCATCACTTTAAGCTAACAAGTCTCCCACTAATAACATATGTGAGCCCAGAATGAGGTGGGCATCGGCTTGCCGATGCCCACCTCATTCTGGGCTCACCAGTTCTCCCCTGGTTTCAGTCTCAGCCCATTGACAACCTCACAATATGCTCCTTTAGCCAGCATAAAATTAAGGTATAATGAAGAAAGCGTGGAGCATATAAGATTTTACGATATGTTAAAGGGGGAATAGATAGAGTATGCCAATGTCCAAGCGATGCATCCCATATACGCCAAGATTTCGCGAGATCAAGGAGAGTGTGTTCGCCCTGGTCAGCACGGCAGGCATTCACCTGCGTGAGCAGGAGCCTTATAATGTGGATGGTGATAATTCCTGGCGACTCATTCCAGGTAACATACAGACAGAGCAACTAATGGTCACCCATAGTCATTATGACCATCAAGACGCGGACCAGGACATCAATTGTATCTTTCCACTTGATCGCCTTCGTGAACTGGCAGCGGAGGGCATAATCGGTGGCGTTGGCGATAAGCACCTGGGATTTATGGGCTACACTCAGAATTTCCGCGACCTCTACGAGCGCGTAGCGCCTGAGATGGCTAAGACAATCTCACGCTCACAAGCCGATGCCGTTATCCTCACGGCTGGCTGCCCCCTGTGCCATCGTGTCGCGGCTGCCATCGCCCGCGAAATCGAGATGACTGGCATCCCCACCGTATTTATTACCGTTGCGCCTGATCAAACGCGACAGGCAGGTCCTCCACGCGCTATCGCCCCTCTACGTTTCACACTCGGCAACAGTCTTGGGGCCCTGGACAGCCAGATTTACAACGCAAGGTTCTGCTCGATGCTATCCGTCGCCTCGAAACAAGAGAAGAGCCTGGAACCATCTGGGAGCCAGAGTATGCTGAATATGACAGCAGCGAGTGGCAACCAATTGACCTTCAAAAGGCCTAAAAAATAAACCATACCCATAATTCCCCAGTCCCAAACAGAATCAACGGGCACATCATATGCAGGCGCGACTGAGGGGCGCGGTAGCTGGTGAGCGTTCGCTAAAGCGTCGCGCCTGCATATAGCGAATTAACTAGCAAAGCCCTTATCCAACAGGCGCGCTACATCAGAAAAAAGAACATCAAAATCCGGCGCGCCAAGCTCGGCCCCTACGATAATCCTCCCATTTCGTACAGCCTCGAAGACCATACAATAGCCCGCGCCACTTCCAGAGCCAGTCTTGATGCCAATCATGCCATTGTAGGTTGTAAGCAACTGATTCGTGTTATCCCAATGGTAGAAACGGTTATATTGCGTGGGACGTATATCGTAGGAGGCCTGGCGCACAATCTCAGCGAAAAGCTGGTATTGCATCGCATAACGCGCGAGCTTCACCAGGTCCTGTGCGCTTGAATAATTGTCCTCAGAAATAGCCCCATGCGGGTTTGAGTAATGGGTATACGTCATCCCTAAGGCCTGGGCTTTGGCGTTCATCATGGCAACAAAGTTATCCGTTGAGCCTCCAACCACGCGTGCCAGCGTTAGCGCAGCATCGCATCCCGATGGAATCAGCAGTCCATAGAGCAGATGACGAATACGCAAATAGTCGCCTGCGTGTAGTTGCGCGACACTGGCTCCTGGTGGTAGCTGATCTAGATCAGCTTGCGAGACTTGCTCAATTGCATTCGGATCGCTATTCTCAATGGTGACCACGGCGGTCATAATCTTGGTTGTACTGGCAATGGGTACGCGTCTGGCGCTATTGCTATTGAACAGAACGCGATCAGTATTGACGTCTTGCATATATGCTTCCACGCCATTCATAAGAGGTGTGGGTGTTGGCGAAGGTGTTGGGGATGGCGAGGGCGTTGGCGAAGGTGTTGGGGTGGGCTCTTCAGTGGGTGTCTCTTGCACCGCTGAGACAGTGGGGACGGCTTTAAAAGAGTAGTAGACAAAGGTTCCCATACCCACGAGAAAGAGCAGCATAAATACAAGAAGTAAGCTCAATAAGATTCGTCTGAAACGCATAGTAGCTCCAAAGGATCTAGAGGGACATCTTACAGAGAGAAAATTATATATTCACCAACACATAGGGCCAGAGGGTCAAATGACCCATATATTTCATATGCTCACATATATAGTTCTGTCTATATATTACAACAGTAAGCAGAACAATTGCCTGACTAAATGAGGCTGACGTAATTTCATCTGGGCAGATCAAGTAGATGCAGAGACAGAGGATACTTCCTTTCCATCTATGAGCACACGCATGCAACTCCTCACACAGGTTGAGGGTTCGCCAAAAATGAACAACGTTCACTTGTTATTACTCTACCAAATGAGATATGCTACTGTCAAGAGACTCGCGTGAGCGGACTGTTTGAGGAGGAAATCATGGAATCTTCTGAGACGGGCAAACTTACTCAGAAAGCGCTCCTAACGCGGCAGCGCATTCTTGAGACGGCATTCCATCTATTCGCGACCAAAGGCTATGAGCAAACAACGATGCGAGATATTGCCACCGCTGCCAAATGTTCTCTGGGGCTGGCCTATCGCTACTTTGCGAGTAAGGAGGATTTGGCCCTGGAACTCTACCACTGGTTGGCTGCCCAATTGGAAGAACTGGTTTCCTTGCTCCCTGCCTCATCTATCGCTGACCGTTTTCACTATCTCATGCGCGAGTTATTAGAAGTCATGGCACCTCATCGACTCGCCCTAGTGGCTTTATCTGGAGCAGCCTTAAATCCCCATTCGCGTGCAGGAGTTTTTGGCGCAGAAGGAGCGGAGATTCGGCGCCGAGCCCAGACGAGCTACCGTATTCTGGTTTCTGGGGCCAAGGATGCGCCTCGCACTTCACAAGTGGGTGATCTGGCAACGATGCTTTATGGGTTGCAACTCGCCCTTGTCTTAATTTGGTTACAAGATCTCACACCCGAGACACACCAGACCAGGGAGCTTTTGCAGTTCATACATGAGTTGCTAGGACGTCTTCGGCCACTCTTACGACTTCCCTGGGTAGCTCAGCTTATGGCCCGGTTCGTTCAGATTGTCGGGCCTCTGCTTGGGCAAGGAGCGCAACCAGCATCGACGAGGGGCCGTGGCGTCATACAGGAGTAAGCAGGCGGAGACATTCAAAAAGTACAACAGGGCCCGAAGCAGAAGTTGGAGACTATTCCTTGTCAAATAGTAAAGAGAAGAAATCCGAGAGCGCTATATAGCCCAGTCTTTTAGCACATTGGCTGTAGGCAGCACCTAGATTATTAAAAGTGCAAATTCAATCGCATCTGTAAAATACTGGTATAAGAGACAAAAAGATCAGCGATTTGTTGGAGCGTGGGAACGTAGCGTATACTACTGGCTAGCATTTCCATACATCGCTCAGGCCGCTTCGCACACGCGAGTGGATCTATCAATCTGCATTCAAGGCAAGGGCCTATTGAGGCTGCATATCAAAGCCTTATCAACGCAACTAGAAAGGTTCATTATGACAGACCAGCAACATAGAGGGAGCGCAATCAATCAGGAAACAGAGAGCCCTTTTGGGGCCAGTATCAGCACCGAAGCCGAAATTGCTTCAACGGTTATTACACTCACATACACAGATCCCCAGCACCCAGCCCACAGCATCGAGGTTGGTATCGCGCCGGAGTTGGGCAGCAATATGTTCCGTTTTCGCGTAGGCAATCAGGATCTTATTTATAGCGAGCGTGACTTGCTGAAGCGGATGGACTTCACAGGAAACTTCGTGCTCTGGCCTTTCCCCAACCGCATTCGCGACCAACAATATCGCTACCAGGGGCAGAGCTACTCGCTCAAAGAGGTCCCTAGGCCACAAGGAAACGCAGTCCTGATTCATGGTCTGGTCTTCGACCGGGCCTGGCAGTATGAGCAGCCTGTTATCACAACCGACGCTGCGAGTGTCACCACGTTTGTCGAAATGGACCCTGCAAGTCCGTACTTCGCGTCTTATCCCTTCCCCAGTCGGCTCTCGCTAACCTATACACTCACCAAACAGGGTGTCAATATCACCTATCACGTCGAGAATAAGGGCTCACATGACCTTCCCTTTGGCTTCGCGCTCCATCCCTATTTCATACTTCCTGGTGGCGCGGACAAAACCTATGTACAATTGCCCGCCGAAGCCGTGATGGAAGCCGATGATGAACTTCTCCCCACAAAGCGAGTCTTCGACGTCAATAAGCTGATGTATGCCATGTATGATCTCAGGCAGCCACGCCCACTTGACAGTCTGCTTCTTGATCATGTCTATACGAATCTCCACACACAGGAGAGCGCGATCCTGGACTACCGAGAACAGGGAATGCAGTTACGTATCAGTGCCAGTGATGACTTCACGCATATCGTTATCTATGTGCCAAAGGGCGAGCCCTATTGCTGTGTAGAGTATCAAACGTGCTCAACCGATGCTGTCAATCTACACAATCAAGGCGCGCGCGATATCTCGCACCTGCTCGAAGTTGCTCCCGGTGAGAGCTATACCGGCTCGATACACTACACGCTGGCATTTGACAAATAGATAATATTCACAAAAAGAGGAGGATAGCAATTAAAGCGTATTGTTGTTATCCTCCTTCTGCGTTGGATCAGCGGCATTTGCCAGAGAGGAGTTATCTTGTCGCAGCGCGAGCATGTGCGGCAAAGGTGATCGGTAATGATTTTGCGCCATAGATGAACGAGCTATGGACAGGTGGTAACGGCTGAGCACGATCCCGGCGGATATCCTCAAGGCGCTCTAGCATAATACCAAGCGCAATCTTTGCCTCTAGCCTTGCCAGGGGCGCACCCAGACAGAAATGAATCCCATGCCCAAAGGAGACATGGCGATTAGGATTCCGTTCGATATCAAACATTCCTGGGTCGGAAAATTGGGCTGGATCATGATTAGCACTTGCCACCCAGCCTAAGATGAAATCGCCCTTTCCTATCTTCTGGTCACATAAGACAAGATCCTCTACGGCGAAACGTCCTATCGCCGTAACCGGCGAGCGATAGCGTAAGACCTCTTCTAGCGCAGATGGAATCAATTCGGGATTCCGGCGTAAGCGCTCCATAGACTCTGGATGCTCGTCAAAACAGAGAAAGGCATTTCCGATCAAGTTGGTCGTCGTGATATTGCCCGCTACCAGCAAGAGCAAACAGAAGTTGAGTAATTCTTGTTCCGTTAGGTGGTCACCATCGATCTGAGCCGAGATAAGGGCACTGATAAGATCCTGGCGTGGCTCCCGTCTTCGCTGCGCAATGACGTCGCGGAAGTAGTTATTAATAGCTTCCCGTGTTTCACGGAAGCGCTCACGGACACGACGTATATACGCCTCACGCTCCATACTCGCTAACTCGCTATACTCGCCCATAACCAGTTCATCAGACCACACCTTGAATCGCGCGCGATCCTTCGCAGGTACGCCTAGCAGTTCAGCGATGACGATGACAGGAAGCGGAAACGAGAGATCATAAATGACATCCATCGAGCCGCGCGCCTCCACATCATCCAGCAATTCATGCGTGATCTCAGCGATACGGGGAATCAGTTGCGCAAGCGAGCGTGGTGTAAACGCCTGTGTTACCAATGAACGCAACTGGCGATGGCGTGGCGGATCGGTATTCAACATACTCTGGAAATCCTGATCCTCAAAATCCCTGGAGTACTTCGCGCTATCAGATGAAAAGAGTTCGTGCTTCGTCAAGATGTAGTGCACATCCTCATAATCAAAGATTTCCCAGAAGCGACCGTCGCTATTATACATAATCGGACCATGAGCCTCACGCAAAATCGTAAAACACTCATGCGGATAGAGAAGTTGGTCCTGTAACGAGCGTGGTTCCATATATCACCCTTTCGATGCTCCTATACGCTGGCACAGCTAGATCAACAGAAGGACTCCATCGTCTCTTTTCTAATCACAAACAGAGCTAGAATTATTACCACATCTATATGTAGCTTAACGAATTCTCACAAGCTATCTTTATGACGCAAAGCATATGGTGGAACAGATATAACAGTAATAGGAGAGATTTTGTCTCTCGCTAGCAACTATTTTCAGCGCTAAAGCTTCACTATTAGAACATCGTTCATGCAGGGATGCAGTCTTGCAAAGGAGACTTGCTTGTATGTTACGGTCACAGCTAGAAGCCATTCCCGTTGGAGATGTGAAGGAAATACATCCAGAGTCGGCAGTACGAGATCTTATCAAGCAAGCCCAATTACATGGGCCGATCTTTCAAATTCCACTGCCCGATGGCAAGCGCCGTATCGTTATCTCATCATTCACGCTTACCGACGAGGTATGTAACGATAAGCTGTTTGACAAACGCGTCTCCGTGAATATCAGAAAGCTACGCGGAGCCATCGGGAGCGGGCTCTTTTCGGCCGATACTAGCGACCCAAACTGGCGCAAAGCACACTCTATCCTCATGCCTTGCTTTAGCCTGCAAGCCATGCGCAACTATATGCCAATGATGATAGACGCGGCAACACAACTGATGTCGAAGTGGAGCCATCTTAATCCTGAAGATATCATCAATGTTCCCGATGATATGTCACGAGTAACATTGGAGACTATCGGACTCTGCGGCTTTAGCTATCACTTCCATGCCATTACACGCGAGCACACCCATTCTTTTATTGAAAGTATGATGCGCATCCTGGGTTCAACGGCTGCCAGGGCCGCTCGCCCTCCCATCGAAGAGAAACTACGCTTCCGCCAGCGTCGTCAACAGCAGGCCGACATGGATCTCTTGCTCTCGACCGCTGATCAACTCATTAAAGAGCGCAAGATGGGTGGCACACAGGAACAGCAGCAATCAGACCTGCTCAACGCGATGCTCAATGGCGTTGATCGTCAGACAGGGGGAAAACTTGATGATGTAAATATCCGTAATCAGATCATCACCTTCCTCATCGCAGGTCATGAAACGACGAGTGGACTTCTCTCCTTCGCGATGTACTTCCTTCTGCACCACCCCGACGTCCTGAACCGGGCTTATGAAGAGGTTGACCGCGTACTTGGGCGCGACCCTGGCAAGGTTCCAACCTACGAGCAGATTCATCAACTAGGGTATATACAACAAATTCTCAAGGAGACACTAAGGCTCTGTCCCACCGCGCCCCTGTTTAATCGTTGTCCCTACGAAGACTATGTGCTTGGTGGGAAATACCAGCTTCATCCCGACGATACCATTACAATTCTTACGCCAATGCTGCATCGTGACCGTTCAGTATGGGGAGATGACGCGGAGATCTTTAATCCTACTTCACACTTTAATCCAGAGGTGGAGCAACAGCGCCCTGCCAATGCATTCAAGCCCTTTGGAACTGGGCAGCGCGCCTGTATTGGACGAGAGTTTGCCATACAAGAGGCGACGCTAATCTTGGGCATGATCTTACAACGCTTCTATCCCTATACCACTGGCATTTATCAGCTCAAGATCCGTGAGGCGCTAACCATTAAGCCTGTCGATTTCTATATGCGCGTCAGGCCGCGTACCGACATCGATCATATTGTTATCACCCCTCTGGAAGAGGAAGGGGTAAGTGAGGAGACAGAATCAGTGGCGGTTGAAGCAGCCCAGCCTCAACCTGCGGAGCAAGAGGCAGAGACGGTCAAGATGGCTCAGAAGACGGCTCTACTTGTGCTCTATGGCTCCAATACTGGCACCTCCGAAGAGATCGCGCACCATATCGCGGAAGCAGGCACAGCCAGGGGCTTCAATTCCACGGTAGGGGAGCTGGATAATTACGTCAACAAGCTCCCCAAGGAGGGGGTTGTCATCATTGTGAGCGCATCCTATAATGGTATGCCACCCGATAACGCCACCGAGTTTTGCCAGTGGCTTCAAAGTGGGCTCGCCAAAGATGCCCTTCAGGGGGTCAAGTACACAATTTTTGGTTGTGGCAACTCAGAATGGGCAAGCACCTACCAGTCCATCCCCAAGCTGATCGATAACTCTCTGGAACAGGCAGGAGCCCAACGCATCTATCAGCGCGGCGAGGGCAATGCCGCAACCGACTTCGATGGACAGTTCCGCGCCTGGTATAACGGGCTCTGGTCAACCCTGATACAGCAATTGGGTCTGGACACACAGACCCTAACTCAGGCACCACCCACTTATAAGCCGCGCTATGAGATTGAGATTGTGCGTCGTCCCCATCCCTATCCTTTTGTGAATTCATTTGGGGCACTCCCCATGACCATTCTGGAGAATCGTAAACTGGTCAATGGTGACATGGGCAGCCTGGATGGAGGCGACACACGTCATATCCAGATCTCGCTTCCGCCTAATACTACCTATCGCACAGGCGATCACCTGGGAGTGCTCGCCAGTAATCGAGAGGAACAGGTCAGGCGCGTCGCAGAGCGCTTCCAGTTTGATCGGCAGACCATTATCCAACTCCACGCCACAAATGGTCGTAAACCAGCCGCCCCCATCGAGGAGCCAATCTCAGTCTATGACCTGCTTGCTAACTATATCGAGCTCCAGGATACCGCAAAGCGTAGCCATATCGAGCGTATGCTTGAGCACACTAGCGATAAAGATGAGCGTCAGCACCTGCAAAAACTCATCGATACTGGACCAGAAGGCGAGGCGGCCTTTAAAAGTGAGATCCTCGATAAGCATAAGTCGCTCATCGACCTGCTTGAGGAATATCCTTCCTGCATGATACCCTTCAACGTTTACCTGGATTGTCTGATACCGCTCCGGCCCAGATACTACTCCATCTCATCGTCTCCCCTCGACAAGTCCGATGAGTGTAGTCTCTCGGTTGGCATCGTGGAAGGGCCTGCCTGGTCTGGTCATGCCACCTTCGAGGGAGTTTGCACCAGTTACCTCAGCAAACAGTCTGCCGGTGATATCATCTATGCCTTTGTGCAGAACACAAATAGCCCCTTCCACCTGCCAGAAGACACCCACACGCCTATCATTATGATCGCGGCAGGCACAGGCATCTCACCGTTCCGAGGTTTCACACAAGAGCGTGCCCAGCAGAAACGCGCCGGACAGCAGATTGGCGAGATGCTGCTCTTCTTCGGGTGTCGCGACCCACAACACACCCTCTATCAGGACGAGCTTGAGAAGCTAGAGCAAGAGGGGGTCGTGAAGGTCTATAACGCCTTCTCGCGCCTGCCCAAGCAGCCAAAAATGTACGTCCAGGAGAGGGTCTGGGAAGAGCAAGACGCAGTATGGAACCTGTTACAACAGGGAGCTATCGTGTACGTCTGTGGCGATACAAACACGATGGTACCTGCCGTTGCTGAGAACTTCAAACGAATCTATCAGGAGAAGGCAGGCAAGAGCGAGCAGGAAGCCGAGCAGTGGCTCCAAAACCAGACTAGCACGCATCGCTACCTGGTCGACATCTGGGGCATTAACGTCTAATCAAAACCCCAACTCAGGCAAAAGGTCAGTTCTCTCGGAAATTTCCGAGCGGGCTGGCCTTTTTAAGTGCTTCCATGCTCTCTACAGCAATGTCCAGAAGGTTTGCGCTCTCCATGCGCTTTATTCTGCACAGGGCAAAACTCCGCTACAATATATTTACTCTTCTACTATATTGATGAGTTTCTAGCGCTATTAAGATGCTCCTACAACTAGTTATCCACCACTATCGTATTCTAAAATCACCTATTCTTTAGCATTTCTATAAGTATCAAAGTGAGCCTTGTATATGTTATACTTCAAGAGTAGATTGATTCATATCTATATCTACAAATCGATCATAGGTCCAGCACCCCTTTCAGGTATCCTATCCCGCCCTTCCTCTGTGGCATTCACTGAATGAAACAAGCTGGAGGTAAAACATCGTATGCGACAACGCCAACTCTTCGGTCGTATCGCCCTCCCTCTTCTTTGCATGCTGGCGCTTCTGGTGACAGCAGCCTTCGGGAGTTCTTCGAGAGTCTATGCCAGTACCAGGGCTGAGAGTAACCTGGCTCCCGTTTTCGATCAGGTCGCCACCGAATTCGGTGTGCCAGCCTCACTACTGAAGACTATTTGTTATATGGAAGGCCGTCTGAGTAATCACGGTGGCAGCCCCAGTATTGACCAGGGATACGGCTGTATGCATCTGGTCAAGAACAAACATGCCGATACCCTTGATCAGGCTGCTCAACTCCTGAATGTCAGCACAGATCTGCTCAAGAGCGATATCGCGACCAACATTCGCGGCGGAGCGGCAGTCCTGCGCGCGCAGGCCTTACAGCTCTCCAATAACATGGGTCTGCCTGCTTCCCTAAACGATTGGTATGGTACCGTAGCAGCCTACAGCCATGCCACAACACAGTCCACAACCAGCATGTATGCGGACGCGGTCTACACCATCCTGAAACAAGGCTTTAGCGCACAGACGGAGAAGGGTGAAACCATCACGCTGACCCCGCAGAATGTGACAGCCAACAAGTCAACCGCTCGTAGCGTAAAGGGCACAACCGCATTACCCGCTGGTTGTGTCAACGACGGCAAGACGGACTATCCAGGTGCGATCAACTGCATTCTTGATCCCGCTACATTTGACTGCAACGCCGTTGGCGCAGATGATCCCTGTACCTACGAGAGCGCGAACCGTCCTAACGACTTTCCAGTCAAATTCGTCACCATTCACGATATTGAGGGCTCAGCGCTGGCTGGCCTAAACGCCTTCCAGGATGTAAACAGTGGCGTCAGCATTCACTATATCGTGGATACCGATGGCACAGTCTACCAAATCCTGCACGATAGCGACATTGGCTATCATATTGGAAACTACTGGTATAATCAGCGCTCCATCGGTATTGAGCACGCGGGCTTCGATGCTACTGGCTTCCAATGGTACAACGCCGCCGAGTATCTTGGCTCAGCCAAGCTAGTTGCCTATTTGCTTAAGAAGTACAATATCCCACTGGATCGTGAGCATCTGGTCGCGCATGGAACGGTCCCTTCACCTGCACTACCATTCGCGCCCAACCATGTCGATCCAGGACCCTACTGGCTCTGGACCTATTACATGGAACTGGTGCACAAGCAGGGCGTGCCCTATCCAGGTGGGAAGAATAATTCCCATATCATTACACTCAAGCCTTCGACGGACAAAAAGCCAGCCAATAAGAATGGTACTGAGACTCCAGCGAACTTCAACTTCTTCTATCTCTACAACGGCCCCAGTACGGCGTCGGGTCTTATTCCACATGGAAGTGATACAGATATCACCGACGAGACTGACAATGTAGAGACAAACGTGAGCTATGCCTATCTCGACAAGGTCAAGGACCCGGCAGGAACCGGCTATACCATGTACGAGATCTGGTACGGCGAGGAGACACATCTCCACGACACGACTGTCAGTCACTTCGCAAATGCTAAGACAGCATGGCTAGCGGTCCCACCCGGCGCGGCAGTCGAATCAAGTGGTACACTTGTCTCGCTCAGCCTCAGCGGCTCAGATGTTGCCAAGGTGTATGGACGCCCAACCGCGACTGATTACTATCAGATCGGCGACGCGCCCAATAACTCTATCTTTGTCTCCAAGATAACCACCACCGAAGCCGATGGCACCCTCTGGTACGAGATTAACTATAATCATCGCCAGGCATGGATTCCCTCTTCCGAGATCACAGTTATTAAGAAGGTAGGCTAACCCAAACTTCAAACAGCGTCTTTTTACCACATCATGGGGAATGGGCAGGACAAGAGGAGAGGCGGGAACTCGCAATTCATGCGAGTTCCCGCCTCTCCTCTTGTCGTCTTCGGTAAACGCTGCTCTACGCAAGCAGGGTCTGATTGCGATGTGGTCCGACACCAACGCTATGCAAGGGCACACCTGTTAACTCAGCCAGACGATCCAGGTAAGCGCGAGCATTGCGCGGCAGCCCTGTAAGCGACTGAATGGTGCTCGTAGACTGCTGCCAGCCCGGCAAGACTTCGTAGACCGGCTCACACTGCTCATGGATCAGCGGATCAGGAAGATCCGTCACTAGTTCCCCCTGATAACGATAGCCAGTACACACCGGAATCTCGGCATAGCTATCCAGCACATCAAGCTTGGTGATCGCGAGACCAGTACAGCCATTGAGTTCGGTGACATAGCGCGTCACTACGGAATCAAACCAGCCAATACGGCGCGGACGACCTGTGGTCGCACCATATTCCCCACCCAGTTCGCGCAAGTGATCGCCTTCTGCGCCATGCAGTTCAGTAGGCATAGGTCCAGTACCCACCTGAGTACTGTAGGACTTGGCAACGCCAATGACACGGTCGATATAGCGCGGAGGGATACCGGCTCCAACAGCAGCCCCGCCAGCGGTAGGCGAGGAACTCGTTACGAACGGATATGAACCCCAGTCGATATCTTTCATAGCACTTAGCTGGCCTTCAAGCATGATACGCTTGCCATCACGCAGAGCGGTACGCATCAAGGGCACAGTATCAACAATACGCGGGCGCAACTGCTCACCCCAGGTCAAACACTCAGCAACCAGTTGTTCCAGGTCAAATGCTTCCTGACCGTAGACATTCGTCAGGACGGCGTTATGACGGCGCAGAATAATCTCTAGCTTGTCACGCAGGACCTGCTCATGCAGCAGGTCGCAGACGCGGATACCGATGCGCGCGACCTTATCAGTATACGCCGGACCAATACCGCGCCCGGTCGTGTCGACGCGATACGCTCCCCGAGCCTCGTCTTCCACCTTGTCCAGCAACTTGTGATATGGCATGACAACATGTGCCCGGTCAGAAACTTTGACATTCTCAACATTGATACCCTGCGCAGTAATCTCACGCAACTCCTCCACCAAGGCGGGAGGATCAATAGCAGTACCAGTGCCAAGCAGTGAAATACACTGAGGATTGAATACGCCTGAAGGAACAAGGTGGAGCTTAAACGTACCATACTCGTTAATGACGGTATGTCCGGCGTTCCCTCCTCCTTGAAAGCGAACGCACATGTTTGTCTCTGTGCTCAACAGGTCGACGACCTTGCCCTTCCCCTCATCCCCCCACTGAGTACCAACGACAACCGTTACTGATGCAGCCATGTTCTACTATCGCTCCTTTTACAATATATCGCCATTATTGTTCTTGTATAGGTATGGGATGTGTTATCTCTACATCAGGCGTCGTGACAGCAAGCAGGCGCTCAGCGTCCTCGCTGGGCAGCAAACGTCGCCGTAGATGAACCAGGTGCGTGCCAAACGCGTCTTCAAGTTCATCATGGAAGCGCTCGTAGATGGCGGCCACATAAGCCTCATCACGTATGAGCTTCTCCACCAGACGCACCATCGTTCGATTCTCGGTGACAACCCCCGTCGTAGGCACATCCAACGAGGCCACTAGCGCCTCCTGTGAATCAACCACCAGTGCGATAACATGTCCACTCACGACCTTCTCTGGCCCCTCATGGTGGTAGACGGTGGCGTAGTCTACCTCTATCTCACCAAAGACATTCAAAATAATGACACAGCCGCGCTCATGTGCGGCACGTAATGCCTCCGTGAACCGCTCGACATCCTCAGCCCATAAGCTGGCCGCAATACGATGCCGGGCGCTCGCGATCAACTCCTTAAGGCGCGTCTCAATGCGCTGATGCTCGCGCAACTCCCAGAAGTGCCCTATCCCATCTGGCTGTTCCAGCGCGGAAAGCTGTTCCTCTAACTCACGGCATCGCTGGGCGGTCTCATACTGAATACGCTTGAGGAGTTGAGTGGGCGGCACAGGGGCATATCGCGCGGGATCGGGACTTACCACGGTAACGCGCTCTTTGCTCGCCAGTGTCTCCAACGCTTGATAAGCATTGGCACGTGGGAGCCCGGTCCCTTTACTTACTTCATAGCCAGTTGCGAGTGGATGTTGCAGCAAATAGATATACACCTGAGCCTCCGCCCCGGTAAACCCCAGATGCTTTAACTCTTCGATGGTCGCGCTCATAGCAATATCGCATCCTTTCTGGCATATAGTAGTAGCAACAACTACTACTATAATCATTCGACACCTTGTTTGTCAAGGTACAAAACAAAGTGAAAGTGCTATTATGAAAAGAGCATAAGCTCAGCGTCTACATAGATACATATCAACTCTATTTTGCATGGCTATAAAGTCAATGAATCGTTTCCCGAAAGGATTTGGCAATGGATACGCTTACTCACGGCTTGCGGCTTGCACCTGGCGATGCAATAGACCTGCAAATGCATACCACTTTTAGTGATGGCAAATGGACGCCTGAGCAACTTATCGATTATCTAGCGAACGAGCGCTTCGGGCTTGTCGCCATTACAGACCATGAAGGGACGGTTTCAACCGCGCGCTTACAGCAACTTGGACACGAGAGGAACCTGCCGGTTCTCGCGGCAGCGGAGATGAGTGGGCTCTGGCGCGGGCAATTTGTCGACATCCTCTGTTATGGCTTCGATCCAGCCCACAATGAGCTTCAAGCCATCGCGGAACAGATCACAACCAGGCAGCAGGACAACATACGCCAGGCCTATCAAAGTCTTCAGCGACAGGGCTTCTCCTTTCCTCATCAAAAAGAGGTACTAGCTCACAATCAGGGCAAAGTTCGCACGATGGACGATATCATTGACCTCTTAGAAAAGCATGGCTATGCCACAGATCCTGAAACGCCCTACAGATTGCTGGATGAAACTGGCTTTCACTTCGCTACGCATGACGCCACTAGGATTGTGGAAGCGGCACATCGGAGCGATGCCATCGCCATCCTGGCTCACCCAGGACGTGGAGAGCCATGGGCCATCTTTGACGAGCCAACTCTTGATCAATTTCGTGCAGAGGTTCCCATTGATGGGCTAGAGGCACACTACACAACTCACACTCCAGAACAGACTGCCATGTTCCTGGCATATGCCCAGAAGCATCACTTGCTCACCAGTTCAGGCTCAGACTCTCATGGACCAAATAGAAAACCGATCAAATATCCAGCCAGCTACAGCCGGGCCCTGCTTGAGCGTCTGGGTATTCAGGTACATTGAGATAAACACGCAAAACTATTCCCCAGCCTTGAAACGTAAGGCTGGGGAATACGCAAGGATAATAGCGCTATGCTGGGCGTACAACGACCTGGCGCTCCTGCAAATACGCCTTCGCCTCACGTACACGGTGCTCGCCAAAATGGAAGATTGAGGCGGCTAGCACCGCGTCCGCGCCCCCCTCGGTCAGACCCTCATAAAGATGCTCAAGGGTGCCAACGCCACCAGAGGCAATCACGGGCACACTGACAGCTGTAGAAATCCTGCGCGTCAGTTCCAGGTCATAGCCCTGCTTCGTACCGTCGCGATCCATACTGGTCAGTAGAATCTCACCCGCGCCCAATTCCACGCCATACTGCGCCCACTCCAGAGCATCCTTGCCAGTTGGCGTGCGCCCACCATGCACAAAGACCTCATAGCCACTGGGAAGCGCGGGATTGGAGCGAGCATCGATTGCCAGAACAATGCATTGCGCGCCGAATTGTTCAGCACCTGCGCGTAGGATCTCGGGATGTTGGACCGCCGCTGTGTTGAGCGAGGTCTTATCGGCTCCTGCTCCCAATGTGGCGCGAATATCTTCCACTGTCCGTATGCCACCACCAACTGTCACAGGAATGAAGACGCGCTCTGCTGTACGCTTCACCACATCAAGCATGGTCGCACGCTGCTCATATGAAGCGGTGATATCAAGGAAGACCACCTCATCGGCCCCCTCGTCATTGTAGAAAGCAGCCAGGTCCACAGGATCGCCCGCGTCACGCAGGTTGACGAAGTTCACACCTTTGACGACGCGCCCATTCGCTACATCGAGGCAGGGGATGATGCGCTTAGTTAACATAATGCTTAGCCTGCTCCCTTCTCTATCTCGACAATTGCCTGGGCCAGGTCAACATCACCAGTATATATAGCCTTACCAATAATCGCACCTTCGACGCCAAGCTTGTCCAGGTCCCGCAGGTCCGCCAGGGAGCTCACCCCACCAGATGCAATCAGGGCGCTCTGTGAGGCCTGTTGCATCTCACGTAGCGCAGATAGGTTAGGGCCACGTAGTCCACCATCGCGCGCGATATCAGTATAGATGAAGCGTTGAACACCCAGGATCGCTAGCTCGGTCGCTAGCTCGGTCGCGCGTACCTGGGAGGTTTCGCGCCAGCCGGAGATAGCCACATATCCATCGCGCGCGTCTAGCCCGACAGCGATTCGCTCGCCCCAGCGAGCCAGCGCCGCCTCTAACAAGGCTCGATCCGTCAGCACAACCGTTCCAAGGATGACACGCTCCACTCCCAGGTCAAGTGTGCGCGCGATATGCTCCAGAGAACGCATGCCACCACCAACCTCAATTTGTAGTGTCGTTGTCTGTCGCATACGCCGCACCAATTCGGTAATAACCGGCTGTCCCTGCGCGGCCCCATCCAGATCTACAACATGTAACCAGCTCGCGCCTGCTTCCTGCCAACGCTCCGCCACCCGTACAGGGTCACGGTCATAGGTTGTCACCTGCGCATAATCGCCCTGGAACAGGCGCACGCAAGCGCCATCTTTGATATCAATCGCGGGAAAGAGTATCATGAGCGCTTCGTCCAATCTACAAAGTTCTGGAGCAAGCGCAAGCCAATGGCTCCGCTCTTCTCTGGATGAAACTGCGTGCCCCAGACCTGCTCGGTTACGATAACGGTACAATAGGGTGAGCCATAGTCGGTCACCGCCGCGACGCCTCCCTGGTCTTGTGGCTCTACATAGTAGGAATGTGCGAAGTAGAAATACGAGTCAGATGGGATAGACGAGAAGATGGGTAGCCCTTCGCGCAATGGTCGCACCTGATTCCAGCCCATATGTGGAATTTTGGGGCCATGTGGAATACGGCGTACCTCACCTGGGAAGAGTCCCAGACCAGCCGTCTCGCCCTCATCGTGATGCTCTGCCAGCAATTGCATACCCAGACAGATGCCCAGGAAAGGCTTACCCGCCCGCGTCGCCTCGCGAATGGCGTCATCAAGCCCTTGCTGACGCATACGCGCCATAGCCGCGCCGCCCGATCCTACGCCGGGCAGAACCACCGCGCTCGCCCGCGCGACAGCCGCCGCATCATCCGTCACATGCACATTCCCACCAACATGCTCAAGCGCCTTAGCGATACTATGGATATTACCCGCGCCATAGTCGATAATGGCAATCATGTTACACCTCTTCTAACGCTACTTCACTCTACTTCTACCGCCTGTAAGTTCGGTATGACACTATTCTCTTCCTGCCCCAGGTAGACAGCATAGGTCAATCCCAGCCAGCCGATTAGTGACGGCATACGCTGACTATCAAAAAGATTGATGGTCAACAAGGGACAGCAAAGCAGGGCCGAATGCATGATCTCACGCCAATCGTCTGGCAGGGCCCCAACGGAGCGTAACCACTCTAGAAGCGGCGTAAGTAGATACTCGCGCTTGGTACGCAGGATCGCCTCACGTACGGATGGCAGCGTGAAGTCATACACAACTTCGATACAGTGCTCGCTCTCATTTACACGCACGCTGAGATGGCAATTGGGTTCAACCTCAAAGGAGAAATACATCCACGTCGCGAAGACATTATGGAATAGCGGCTTGATCACATCGAGAAGCGGCGAATGGCGACCAGCAAAGGCGGGGTCAAAATACAGGTACTCATGCCCTTCCTCCAGAAAGACATTCCCGAAGTGTGCATCACCATGCCCTACGACGGTCATGGACTCACGCTCTGGACGCAAGACCTCGGTAGCACGTGTGATCAGCTCACCTAATGTTCGGTGCTGTTCCACTCCATTGATCCGCCAGCGATAGGCGCAGATCTGCTCAAACGGAATCTGTCTCTCGGGAGATGTCGGGAGCGGCAAGCTCTTGTCCTTGTAGAAGCTTGTCAGGCGTCCCCCAGTCAGGCGATGCCAGAAGAGCTGATGAATAGGGGCGGCGGCATACTCCTCTGCACTCGCTGATGCCAAAGTGTCGCGATAAATGCGCAGCAGGCGCTCACATTCCAGGCGCTCAGCAGCCACCAACTGATCTATTGTAGTCTCCGCAGGCTGACCCATCTCCATCTGGCACATCAGATCAAACATCACTGGCCAGCGAATCACTGGATAAATGACCATCTGCTGCCCACTCTTGCGGAGCGAGCGTACAGGAAGCACAACATTATATCCGACCTCATGCAGCAGGGTGGCATTGTAGTATTCAGCCAGGACCCCTTGCTCTTCAACATGGGTCTTAAAGAAGTATTCTTCTTCGCCAATCTGATAGAAACCGTTAAATGAATTCAATGAGACAGCTTTAGGCGTCAGGCGTACACTCTCAACATGCAAATCCATGTGCAGGGCAAACCAGCGCTGAAGTAAGGTTTCTGCCTTCGCGCGCTCACTAAACTGAAGGCGCTGGATGGTTGCTAGATCGTCAAGTTCGAGGACCTGAGTGGGAACATAGGTCACATTGTCTACCAGAAAATCGGGGCCGCTCCGCTCCAACAAGATCCGCGCCTCCTCCGTGCGCGCGCCCGTACGTACCGCGATACAGAGGGCCTCACCCGCGCGTGCGCCACGCACATCACTGGTGGTATCACCTACCACGATAAAGCTACCACGCGGTGGTAGAGGTTCTCCAGGCCGATACTCAGGAAAGGCGGCACGCAAGAATGGAAAGGGATGTGGCTTCGCCAGCGTCATTTTCTTGCCCTGCTCGCGCAATAGGTGCTCCGTCTGCGCGACCTCGGTATGCGTGACAATATGTTCCTCGGCGAAGAGTTCCAACAATCCATAGTCTTGGAGTGGTGTTAGAGCCTCAAAGCGGCCCCGCCCGGTACAGATGCCCAGTGTATAACCCTGGGCCTTCAAATTCTCAAGAGAAGCGCGTAAGTCTGCCACAGGCAGTAAAGGCTGCTCGAAATGCACGCACCCCAATTTCCCAGGCTCGGCAGGCGGATATCCATACTCCTGGACAAATAACACATCACCCAGATACCATTCTTGAAAGAGATCGCGACAGAGCTTCCAGGAGGGGCTATAGTGTTCCAGAGTATCCTCGACCCGCTCCCCAAGCACATCGCTTGCAAGCACCTCAAAGCGCGCGAGCAGGTCAAAGCCTCCATAGCCATCGAGCAGGGGATCGGTAAGTGGGCGCAGACGCTCAGGGCTCACCACCGGTTTTACCTGCGCCACGCGAGCGCGGAAGGCCGCAATCCAGGTTGGATCTTCGGGGCGCAAGGGGAAGAGGCCATCTCGATTAGGAAGTTGCGCCAGCACATCAATTAAATAGAGACAGAAGCCAGCGTAACAGGTATCCCAGTTGGAATTGACCGCGCGCGCCTTCAAGCCCTGGATCAACGGTTCGGGGAAGACAGACTCACTCAGAGCACGACACTCTTCCACGGAACGCGGCAGCACATATTCCTTCCGACCATCAACATTCCAGTAGCGTGGGCTATAGAGCAATTCGTGCAGCACCAGACCGGCCGTTGTCCAATACATTTCCTCGCTTGTAATCACACCATCGAGGTCAAAGATAATAAGCTTCTTCAAGATAACCGCTTCAACCTTTCTCTGAGCGCACGCACATTCACCGATTCCTGTGAGAAACGATAGGTCAAAGGCGTCACGTTAATATGCATAGCTCCCGCCTGACGAAGCACCGCTATGGTTTCAAGTAATTGGGGCGCGGCCTCACCAACGCTCGACACGCCCGAAAGCGTGTACAGATCGGGTGCAACCTCGCTATCAAGAACCGAGTTCGCCATACGAAACTCAACACCCGCACCAGTCGCCTTCAAGCGCTGATTCAGACGAGTGCAGGCATCACGTACCGCGTCAAAACTCTCCCCGCGCATATAAGCGGTCAACAGCGAACGATTGCGAGCCTGATTCCGCGCATCGATCAGCTCAAGTACAGTCTCAGTCAATTTGAGGGCGAGAGGATGCTGCTTCAGCAGGCGCGCGTTCCCCATCATACAGGCTTGCGAGCGTAGGATAACACCGTCGTCCAGCAGTTTCAGGTGATTCTCGCGTAAGGTTGTCCCGGTCTCGGTCAGATCGGCTATCAGGTCGGCAGTATCGGTCAGTGGAGCAGCCTCTAGCGCTCCATGAGGTGAGAAGATTTTGCAATGAGTAATATTGTGTCGGCGCAGAAATTGAGTCGTGAGGATAGGATACTTGGTCGCGATACGCAGGCCGCGCCCACGATGGGTACGATAATAGCCTGACAGATGCCACAGGTCGGCGCAACCACTCACATCAATCCAGGTTTCGGGCACAGCAAGTACCAGGCGACAGGCCCCATACCCCAGGTCTCGCATCAAGACAAGCAGGTCCTCATCCAGATGGTCCTCCTCTTCCATGTCATCGCCATAGCCTCGATGCTCCGCCAGGATATCATAACCCGAGATACCCAGTGTCGCGTCTCCGCTCTGCACCAGGGCCGGAATATCGGCGGCTCGCTGAAAAACCACTTCCAGATCTGGCATACTTTTGATACGGGCCAGGTATTGCCGTGGATTGCTCCGGCTCACCTTCAGGCCACACTCTGCCAGAAACGACATTGTAGCCGCCTCCAGAGCCCCTTACCCGGCAAGGCCAAACGTATTCGTTCCTGGTCACTCATACCAACTGCTCCTTCTGCTCTTCACCAAAACCCGATACCAGCGAGCTTGCCAATTCATCGCAATGTACATGCCGCTCAATACCCGTTTCCAGATCGCGGACCGTCACCATATTGCGCGCCGCCTCATCCTCTCCCACAATCAAGGCAAGAGGGATCTGCTTCTTAGCAGCTTGCTTCAATCCTGCTCCAATACTATGCCCGTTAATATCAACCTCGACGCGATGATTTGCTTCTCGCGCCACACGCGCCACACGCAGAGCATAAGGTAACTCATTCGCGCTTACAGGTATTACAATCGCTTGTGTGGCCTGAACTGTTGGCAGGTTAACTGATGGGATGTGTGCCAGCAGGCGCTCAACTCCAAAGGCGAAACCACAGGCTGAAATATCACGAGGGCTACCAACCGCGCGCATCAGGCGATCATAGCGACCTCCACCACAGAGTTGAGCGTCCGAGCCATCAACCCCTTGCGCATGGATCTCAAACACCAGTCCAGTATAGTAGCTCACTCCACGCCCAAGCGCCAGATTCAACTGAATCTGCTCGCTCGATACCCCACATTGTTCCACAATCGCTACAAGTTGGCGTAGTTCATCAAGCGGTTCCACATCCAGCCCATAGCGTTCTAACAGTTCTGCGACGGCCTCAAAGACTGAAGGTGGGGGACCGGAAACGGAGTGCAATTCGCGCAAGAACTCAAGCGCGTTCAAGATCTGTCTCCGCTGCTCATTACGCCCCAATTTCCATAAGAACCGCTCTACCACCTCACGTCGTACGCTATCATCGCCAAAAGAGATGCTAATACCACTCAATAGTGACGAGATATGGCGCGCGTCTACTCCGGTGATAGCCGTCGTAGGCGAAACCTCCGAAGCGACCTTGCTCAACGCTTGATCGGCGGGATACAGCGTCTCCAGGCGCTCCCGAGCCAATTTCTCGCCATCCTCGGACCGACTGATTTGCTCCATCAAACCCAGCAGTAGACGCGCCGCATGGTCATCCAGGTGCAAGCGATTGATAAAGCCGCTCGCCACGCCGACATGCCCCAATTCCAGGCGATATCCGCTAATCCCCAGACCATGGAGCACTTCACACGCCAGTTGTAGCATCTCAGCATCCGCCGCTACAGGCTGCCCACCAAAGATCTCAATGCCAAGTTGGGTATGCTGGCGGTAACGAGTGCGCCCGGGTGCCTCATAACGGAAGATCGGTCCAGAGTACTGAAAACGCTGGGGTAACGCTTGCTGCTGATAATGGTCGAGGTAGAGGCGGCAAATTGAAGCAGTATACTCTGGACGCAAACAGAGATCACGTTGATGAATACGAAATGCATAGAGATTCTGCCACAGCTCCTGCCCAAAACTGGCATGAAAGAGATCGCTATGCTCCAGCACTGGCGAATCAACATGAGCATAACCTGCATGCCCCAACATCTGCCCCACATTCTCAATCACCCATTGCTGATGCTGATAGACATCTGGTAGCAGATCGTACATCCCACGCAATCGCTCAACGCGCTTCTTCATGAAAACCGAATCCTCTCCACTGATAATGCCGAAAAATATATACTCCTTACAAGAACCCCTGAGCGCGCTAGCGCTAGCCGCCACTCAGGCGGCGTTGGGGTTCGCATGAGACGTTCTCCTTAGCACGGCACATAAACATATGTCCCCGTAAGCGGAACCCGAAACGAACTCGCTTCCCGGTTGTCAACGCTGACGGGGACAAAACAGTATTTATCTGCCTCTAGTATAAAACAAATTCGTCACCGAAGGTGGTCAGGGTTACTTCTGATCGCCTTCGAGAGACAATAATTACTAGCGAATAATCATGGTACCTGCACCTTGATCTGTGCAGAGTTCACGTAAGAGCACATGCGGTTCACGACCATCTACGATATGCACTCTTGGTACAGCCGCTAGCGCATCCAGGCAGGCCGAAACCTTGGGGATCATTCCCCCGCTGATAACCCCCTCATCAATCAAGCGACGCGCCTCCGCATCGCTCAATTCAGAGATACGCGTGCCATCCGCGCGACAAATGCCAATCACATTGCTCAAGAAGATCAGCTTCTCCGCGTTCAGCGCACCCGCCAGGTGTGCCGCGACCAGGTCAGCATTAATATTGAGGCAAGTGCCATCTGGCCCTTGCCCCAGCGGCGCGATCACCGGAATAAAACCCTGCTCAAGCAAGCCCTGTATCGAAGCTGGATCAACAGACTCAACCTCGCCCACGTAGCCCAGGCGTTCATCAGCGATGTGCGCCTGTACCATATCGCCATCAGTACCACATAAACCGATAGCCTTCCCACCCATTTGTGAGAGCATCAAGACCAGGCGCTGATTGACCTGCCCCCGCAACACCATACGTACCACCTCCAGCGTCTCTGCGTCAGTGACACGTAATCCATCAAGAAAGCGAGTCGGGATATTAAGCTTTGTTAGCCATTCATTAATATATGGGCCACCACCATGCACCAGCACTGGCAACGCCCCCAATTGATGCAACCAGATGATATCCTGCAAGACCTCTTGCTGGTGCTCCAACATACTGCCACCGAGCTTAAAAACCAGAATTTTGCCTTTAAGGTAGTTTATATAAGACAGTGCTTCACTCAATACACGTGCTATAAGATGTTGATCACTAATAATGTCACCTTCAGGTGTCCGATCAAACATAATTGTCATTTTTAAAACGTTCCTCCTCGCTCTACGTCATACCTGGGTGACGCAAGAGAAGTACAACAGCATCCTCAAAACTGGGCTAAAAGACATTAAGGGTTGACGCCCAGAACGGGCAGGCCCGCCGTTTCAGGCAGACCACACATAAGATTCGCGTTCTGAATTGCCTGACCCGATGCGCCTTTCATCAGGTTATCAATACAGGAAATCACGATCAAACGTCCCGTCCGCGTATCAACCGTGGGGTAAATAAAGCAATGGTTGCTACCCGACGCCCACTTGGTATGTGGTGGTTGCTCAACGATATGTACAAAAGGAGAGCCTGCGTAGTATGCGCGATAGAGTTCTTGTATGCTGGAAGAGTTTAGCCGCTCTAGTGCCTCGGGCGTCAATGTCGCATAACAGGTCGCCAGCAATCCCCGTGTCATTGGGATGAGGTGGGGAAGAAATGTCACACGTATCGCGGACTGCGGATGCCCATTGTCAGCGGCTACGGCCTGAAGTTCCTGAATGATTTCTGGCAGATGGCGATGCCCATTCAAGCTATAGGCGCTTACATCCTCGTTCACCTCAGAATACAGGTTCCCTAGTTTCAGGCTTCTCCCGGCGCCACTAATACCCGACTTGCTGTCAATAATCACATCTGGCTCAACGATGCCTCGAGCAAAGGCCGGTAACAATCCAAGAATCGCCGTCGTCGAATGACAGCCAGGATTCGCCACCAGACGCGCGCCCGCGATCTGATTAGGATAGCACTCACTCAATCCAAACACAGCACTCTCAAGCAATGCGGGAACAGGATGCGTGTGTTGATACCACTGTTCATACTCGGCGACATCACGCAAACGAAAATCAGCGGAGAGATCAACAACCTTTGTTCCCCGTTCAAGCAATTGTGCCACAGCCTCAGCCGCCGCCGCATGCGGCAGACACACAAAGGCCAGATCGCTTGGAGCAGGCTCTTCAGCAATCACCATCATAGGGTCAATAGCCGTGGTAAAGGAAGGAAGTGCATATAATTGCGGGAATACTTCACCCAATGTCTGACCAGCCAGGCTGCGGGCGGTCACAGAGGTCACGCGCAAGTGTGGATGCTGCGCAAGCAGGCGCAAAAGTTCCAAGCCGGTATAACTGGTTACGTTAATAATAGCAACAGAGATCATAAACAGGCCCCCAAGAGAAAAGATGTATCATTAGCCAATAAAAAAACTCTCATCCCATGTCTTTACAGGGACGAGAGCTACAGCTTGGCTCCCGCGGTGCCACCCAGCTTGCCTTTCCCCTTACGAAGCTACGCCTTTAAAACATGCTTTACTACCACATTGTATGTAGGGAAAGAAGAAAGACCACTTATTATGACCCATTCGCTGCGTGCGAGTCACACACCCGGCCTACTTATCTACGCTCGCATCAACCTTTCAGGCAGATTTCGAACGAACATTTTCTTCGGCCAACCGCTCGCGGGCGCGTTCCGAGAGCTCCTCCATTCCGACCTTACACCATTCCGTCGGATCGCTGTTTGGGTCAGCCACTCGTACTTCTCCCGGTCTTCGCGGGCAAAAATGAACCGGACTACGAATATCTTCGTTTTATATTCTATCACGATCAAGGATAACAGCCAGGGTCATTGCTGTCAACAGAAGTGCCGGACTTTTAGGATCTTTAGCTGGATATGTCCTGTAAGAATAGTACAAATAACCATATGGCATGTGCCGATGATGTCCAAAAAGCTCAGTACTTGCTCTCATAATCATCATAGCATACAATAGGAAAGGGCATATACCACTTTAGCAACATCAATTTATAGAAGCCATCATTACAGAGTGTATAGTTCATCACATCCACCTTCTTACTTCTATTTGAGCAAGCATATCGTTACGCCACCTCACATACGCTCAATTATATATACACTTAGGGGGTACCACGGGAACCTATGCCAGAGCATGTTGATAATTTCGTAGGAAAAACACTGGGAAACTGCACGCTTGAACGTTTGCTAGGACAGGGCGGCATGGGGGCTGTCTACCTTGCACAACAACAACGACCCTCACGCAAAGTAGCAGTCAAGATTTTGAAACCCAGCATTGCCGCTGGCTCGCACCACTTTGAGGAATTTTTACAGAGATTCCGGCGCGAGGCTGATGTTATCGCGCGCCTGGAGCACATTAATATCACGCCCATTTACGAGTACGGGGAGCAAGAAGACGAACAACTGGCCTACCTCGTGATGCCCTACTTTAGTGGCGGTAGCTTGCGAGAACGGCTTGCGGGGCAGGGCAGACTCTCGCTTACTGAAACCCTAAACTATGGAGCACAAATCGCTTCGGGTCTGGATTATGCCCATACCCATGGTATTCTGCATCGCGATCTTAAGCCCTCCAATTTCTTGCTGCATACTGATGGTCGCCTGGTCCTGGCGGACTTTGGCATCGCTCGTATCCTTGAAGGTCAAACAGCCGCGACTCCAACGCTGACTTCAACAGGTATATTGCCTGGAACTCCTGAATATATGGCCCCCGAGATGGTCCAGGGTCGAGAGGTCGATCATCGAGCCGATATCTACGAGTTCGGTATTGTGCTCTACCAATTATTGAGCGGACGCCTCCCCTTTATCGGCACTAATCTCTACGCGCTGGCAATCAGCCATGTCCAGGAGCCACTTCCCTCATTTCACCAGTTGCGTCCTGACCTACCTCAGGGAATTGATGATGTACTCCAGAAGGCAACCGCCAAGCAAAAAGAGGAGCGCTATGACACAGCCCTGGCCCTCATGCAAGATCTGCAACGAGTAGCCACAGGAACCTATTTCAGCACAGATGCGGATCGAAATGAGCCGCCCACGCTTCGCTCGTCCAATAGAAATGACATCGCGCCCACAACGCCTGCCCAACCAGCACCCTATCCAATCCCTTCAGCAGGGGCGACACCTACTGAGGCGCCTACCCATGACCTTACGCCCACCAGCTTACCCATATCGCAACAAAATCAGCAGACAGCTCCTACGAGCTGGGCAAGCGCGCCAAGCACAAATCCACCTTATCAAACTCCTGCGAGTCTACCTTCGCAACCAAATGCCTACGCGCCACCTCCTCCCTACCAGACACCTTATCCTGTGCCGCCACAAGGACCACAGCCCCCGCGCAGGCAATCCTGGTGGCTCGTCGCGACAGTCCTGTTCGCGGCGCTTCTGCTAGTAGGTGGCGTCGCCATTGGGCAGCAGCTCGCAAAAAACGCGAGTGCGACACCAACTCCCGACACGAGTCCGACTGCTACCACAACAATAGGAGCAACCGCTACCTATGCCACAACCACCACGCCTGCCGCGACTGCGACTCCAACCCGGCCCCCAGCTACGCAGACGCCTTATGGCGAGCGTTTATACCAGACAAACCAAGTGGGGCAATCCTGTGATTCCAACGGCGGTACCTGGGACGATTACAATGGTATTAGCACCAGTTGCTCTAGCAAGAGCACCATACTTCGCAATACAACCTCAGGCGCGCAACTGCAAGGGACATTCTTGACTCAAGTGCATGGACAGAATTATGGCACTAATTATGTCATCGAGGCTCAACTCCAACAGCAGGGCGGCTCGACCAGTGATTTTGGCCTCTACTTCCGTAATCAACCCGGTAACCAGCAAGGTGTCTACACACTCCTGATCCACCCTAATGGCACCTGGAATGCGTACGTTTATGACAACACAACAGGCGCACCCTCAATCTTGACAGGCGGAAGCCTACCAGGCTCCCATACCTCGCTCAAGCTCGCTGTCATCGCTAATGGGCAGACCTTTAGCTTCTACGTCGATGGTCACAAGATTGGGAGTACTACCAATAACAGCTACTCTATTGGTACTGCTGGTATTGCAGTTGATACAGGTGGCAGTATTTCTGTCAGTCAATTCGCACTGTACCGCCCCTAAAAGCGGGCCTGAAGAGATCGGATCAATAGGGGTAGCATCGAAAAATATCATTAATCCGTACTATTTTATAGAGGGCATCTCTACATCCTAAGCACAGAAGTCAGTTCACGAGGAACTTTTCTTATCTGCTGACATATATTATAATGAGGAGCGAATACGTCGCAGGTGTCAGCCCTTCTCGTGCGTCCGTACTTCTTCCCTACTCTTCTGGCTTTTCAGGGTAGAAGCGGTTATAGTAGTAGGGTATGCACAGAATGCTAGATCTCTACCTGACACTCCGGTTGCGGATGGTATTACCGAAGAAATAATCGTTAAGTTAACAATAAGACTTTACCTTGATTCCCAAACAAAAGAAATTCTTACCAGATAAGTTACTACAAAACGCGATACACTTATTTTCTGTGAGAGGATAGACGAGCGTGATCTTAGATACCAATGAGCTAATAGGGCAAACGCTCGGAACATGTACGCTCCGGCGTCTTATTGGACGAGGTGGAATGGGTGCCGTGTACCTGGCGCAGCAGACTCGTCCACGACGCACCGTTGCAGTCAAGGTCCTTCTACCTCATACTATGATGGATAAACGACCTCGAGACGAATTCCTCGCCCGCTTTCGTCGTGAGGCCGATGCCATCGCAGCTCTCGACCATATCAATATCCTGCCACTCTATGAGTACGGTGAACAGGAAGATATGGCTTATCTTGTTATGCCCTATGTCACTGGCGGCACATTGCGTGAGATGCTGGAGAAGCAAGGTGTCCTCTCTCTGGAAGATACCGTACGCATTGTAGAGCAAGCCGCTGATGCGCTTGATACCGCTCATGCACAGGGCATTGTCCACCGCGATCTCAAACCTGCGAACATCCTCTTCCACGCCGATGGTCGAGCACTCCTCGCCGACTTCGGCCTGGCTAAGGTAGTGCGTGATTTACGCGAGAGCGGCATCAAAGGACGCTCAAGCCAAGAAGGCCTGACCAGTGCAGGTACCATCGTGGGAACTCCTGAATATCTCTCCCCTGAGCAGGGTACAGGCAAACCTGTCGATCATCACACTGATATCTATTCGCTTGGAGTGATGATCTATCAAATGTTGGGTGGGCAGGTCCCCTTCTCGGGTACGTCACCGGTCGCCATCGCGATCAAGCATACACTTGAGGCACCACCCTCGCTAGCGAAACTTAATCCCCGGATCTCACCTGAAACCGAGGCCATTGTGATGAAGGCACTCGCGAAAGATCCTGAGCAACGCCACAACAGCGCAGGTGAGCTTGCTCGCGCCCTCAAAGCCTCACTCATTTCCGCATCACCGAATCGGGTGGAAGCCCCAGTGGTCTCGAACCTCGCCGATGCTCATACCATCATGGAGGTCTATCCACCCAGGCAACAGCCAGAAACAAATAAACCGTTTGAGGTCCAGCACCCCCAACTCATTCTTGGGAGTGAGGATGTCACACACCTGGAGGATAAGCCCACTAGTATCTATAGTGGATCTACAGATGCCTCATCACGTATCGTCGCCCATGTCGAAGCTAAACGCGATGAAGCAGCCCCTCCTATCCCACCAAGGCTTGAGACCGCACCACCGCCACAACCAATTTATCAACCGACACCTGCTTTCCCTCAACAGCATGGACAAGCAACAGGTGCCGGAACGCCCGTCAATCATCCGCCCTTCGCACCACAAACAACGCCTTGGCAGCCAACACCTCCGCCTGCACCTCGCGTCAAACGCCAGATACCGGCGCTCGCGCTGCTCAGCGCTCTTGTGGTCCTGTTGCTCATCGTTGGCTCATTTGCCACCTATCGCTATGTCACGCAAAACCAGAACGAAGCTCGCGGGGCTACGCCAACAACGACACCCAGTACAAATCATGATACAAAGAGCACACCACAGGTAACGCCTACACCGAAGTCACTCTCATTACCGGGCGCCAAGGTTCCAGCTGGCAGCCTCATCTATGGAACAGACCTGCCAGGGACTCAGTGCGACAAACAAGGTGGCACCTGGAAAGTCACGAATGCCAGCATAAAATGCAATGATAACAATGTGGATGTTAGCAGTTCAGGCGGGACAGGCGTACTCCTGCTAACCGGGCTGCCCAAGAACCAGTCGCTTCCTAACGACTACGTCATCCAGATTGAGACAGTTCAGACCAGTGGCGAATATGGTATTGTGTACCGCACCTTGCCCGATACAAACCAGAATAACGTCCTGATGCTCGCGGACGCCAGTTGGCACAGCGACACTTACGATACCTCATGGAATATTCAAGGATCACCACTGGCAAATGGCCCTGGGATAGGCAATGCCAATGGCAAACATACCATCAATGTCAGAGTTCAAGGGGAATCTTACACCTACTTCGTTGATGGCACTAACTGGGGTAGTGCGGGTAATGGCGTCCCTACCCAACCCATGATAGGCATCCTCATTCCCGCTGGTTCCCATATCACAATCAAGAATTTCCAGATCTTCGCCTTATAAACTACTCTTCATAGAGAAGAGGCGCACCCTATCTTTCCCATAGGATGCGCCTCTTCTCTGTTATCTTCTGCACTCAATCAATTACATTTCTATCGTATCTATGATACTCTCCTCATCATCACGTCGCACCGAATCGGGAAACCAATTACGCACACGGTGCTCGGGAAGAGTCGACTTTGCTTGGCGCACCAATGATGACGCCTCCTGTTCCTGACTCCTCACCTCAGCTGTTACAGGAGGACACTCCTGCAATTCTCGTGTGACTTTACTCAAAGCGGCTTGGAGACTTCGAAGAATCTTGAGAGATTCGGCGGAGGTGCTTACGCCTTCCTGCTGCGCACGCTGAAGGTTCTCGCGTAACGCCTTGACTTCATTGGTGAGGTACTCATGAAACTTGCGGAGCTGGCTGCATCGGTCAGAGTTTTGCGTCATCGGTGTCCTCGCTATCAGCTATGGTTGTTCCTACCTGAAGATAGTCAGACGAAAAATAGCTATCTCCACTGCCGTTATACACTATCGAACCTGTATTGCGCAATGCCTCTACCTACTAACGGTCCTTTTATCTCACCACCGCCTATCCCGAAACGTAGGTTCCATAGTATTAAAAGAGTAGGGGCAAGAAGAGTGCTATATATCCTTAAAAAGCACTCTTCTTGCTCCTACTAAACAACCAGTCTCCCCTATGCAACCGTCTTATTGGTGTACACTTGCGCAAGATCAGAAACCGGCTCGATCATCTTCTGTGCCACCATAAACTGCTCCATCGCTTGCCAGGTAGCCTCGTCGTTATAACCAGGCTTGCCATTGCCCTGCCAGAAGGGAATGGTCGCATTAAGCACATCGCGCGCTTGCTCTTGATTCATCCCCGGAATATAGCCCTTGCTCGTTTGTACCGCCTCGTCAGGGTTCGCGATAACATCATGCAATCCCTTAAGTGTGGCCTGTACAAAAGCGCGCACCATCTCTGGCTGCTTCTGGTACGTCTCCTCGGGCGCGATGATCCCATTTGAGACTAGTGGTTGGTAATCGGAGACGGCAAAGGTTCGTACATGCAGACCCTTTTTCTCCAATTGCAATGGTTCATTATTGGCATAACCCATGACTGCGTCGACTCGACGCGCCAATAGGGCAGGCACTTGTGTATAGCCAATCGACTGAATCTTTACGTCTGAGGTGGTCAGATGCGCTTTATATAGAAATGCCAGTAACGCAGTATACGTGGACCCGTAAGGGCCAGGCACTCCAATGGTATGCCCCTTGAGGTCATTTATGTTCTTAATCGGCGAGTCAGCAGGCATAATCAAACTCGCTGGATACTTTTGGAAGATGGTGGATACGTCAATGGCCTTGATCTGCTTATTGCTATTGCGCGCTGAGAGCAGTTCATCGCCACCAGCGAAGACAAAGGTATTCTTTCCCGCTAACATCGATCCGATCAGGTCCGTCACTACCCCATGATTAAAGGTGACATTAAGGCCCGCCTGACTATAGTAACCCTTTGATTTCGCCACATAAAAAGGGGCGAATTGAATATCAGGCACATAACCTAACCCAATCGAGATGGACTTGCTCCCAGAGGAGTTCGAGGTTGTACCAGTCGAACCTCCACACGCGGTCATCAATAGCATACTAAGCAGCATAAAAGTGCTAAGCGAAAGCGTAAGCACAGAACGATGGCGCAACGACATCGATGGTGACTCCATTCTTAACATCTAGTCACAATAGTGAACCTAGTAAATGGCATTCGCTATCTTACTCAGCAGCCATGTACTTCCATAGAACACAATGGCTAACACAGCCAGAACAAAGAGAGTCGCGAACATCAATGGCGTATTATACTGATTCTTCGCTACCAGCAGCAGTGATCCTAATCCTGCATCACCGCCTTGCACAAACTCACCTACCATTGCTCCTACAATCGAAAGCGTCAGCCCTGTCCGCACACCCGCGATAATCGAAGGTAGCGCTAGCGGAAACTCGATGTAGGCAAACAGCGACCATCCCGAAGCCCCTTCCACACGCGCCGCATCCGTTAGAGCACGATCAATGACTTGAATGCCCAGGACGGTATTGACGACCATAGGAAAGAAGACAACCAGGGTGCAGACATACATATTAGGTACCCAGCCATATCCTAGCCAAAGTACTAACAATGGCGCGATTACCATCACAGGTATCGCCTGTCCAGCCGCCAGGTATGGATGAATAGCCGCCGCTAACACGCGTGATTTGCTTAATCCATATCCCAGGGGTATCGCGATCACTAGCGCTAGAAAGAAACCAATTAAACTCTCCTCTAGCGTAACTAGCAGGTTATTCAAGTAGATCCCTGAACTTATACCATCACTCAAACTCTGGAGAACATCAGCAGGCGCAGGCAGGAACAATGCATTGACATATCCGGATGTTGTGCTTACATACCAACCAATCAGCAAGATGATAGCCACAAGCACAGGAGGTGCCACGGAAAGCGACCAGGTCAACCTACGCTGATTCGTCTCGGCGTGGCGACGTGGAGAGCGAGCAGTCACATGCTCGCTTGGGTTGAGGTGCGCTGGCATCGCCATTGAAGGCTCATGATGCCGGTGCGTTGAAGTTGTCATGCTCATTAACATCCCTCGGTAAGCTCTACTGGTGGAACTGACAATAGGGAATCCACCAATTAACTGACTCGGGGAGGCTTTGAGGGAGAGCAATAGAGACCATGAAGTAGTAGTCCGCAGCGTTCGCATCGTGCGTAACTACGCGACTCGCCCCATCGCTTCACGATGCTGACGAGCATGCAGTGGTCCACATATAAACCTTCTCCCATCCGGACTATACCGTCGGCTTCGGATTTACACCGAATCAATCACACAAGCCAGACTTGTGGACTCGCGGGCTCTGCCTCTGGTCCCTGGAAGGAGGTCCCATGCAAGGCAACACCGCCGGTCGGGAATTGCACCCTGCCCCGAAGGTCTTATTTCTCTTAGTATGTCATATGCACGCGCGATACGCAAGGAGTATATGACGGATCTTCCAAAGAAAAATGCGTAGATAACCAACATGTGTCAGCTACCCACGCACACTTAGGCATCTTTTCTATGGCTCGATTAGAGCTTACGTAGTGCCTCAAAGAGGTCTTCGTTATCAGGCATTTCACCTGGCGCATGCTGCACTTCAATATAACGAATGGTGCCCTCTTTATCGAGAACAAACAAAGCACGCTCAGCCATACCAGCAGGGTGACGCACGCCATAGAGATCAACAACTTTCCCTTGAGGGTAAAAGTCTGAGAGATGATGGAAGGTTGTATGCATGGCTTTCTGCCAGGCCTCAAGTGCGTACGGACTATCCATACTAATGCTCACAACTTCAGTGTCATAATCTTTAAAACGATCCAGTTCCGACTCATAGGCAGGTAACTGAGCGGAACAAACTCCACTGAACGCGAAAGGAACAAAGGCAAGCACCACGTTCTTCTTCCCCCGGAAGTCGCTGAGACGCCAATTCTCTTTAGCTTCAGTGCCCAGTTGAAAATCAGGGGCAACGTCACCCACCTTCAAGGTTTTGGTTTCGGTGCGATTTCTACTATCCATAGACGAATCCTTCCTTTTCTCTCTTCTTGGTTCAGATACAAATACCCAGGTCGCGCAGCCATAACAGGGATGTACGTACGCAAGCATACATTAAGGCATTACCCACTCTAACGTTAAGGCCAACTTTTCACAAACGCTACTTGCGAACTGGTTACCGGTCGCACACACTACTCGTCTTGTATGGTGCGAAACCAGGCGGAAACACATCACCCACATGGACACACGCGCAACGAAGCCCTATCGATAACATGTTTCTTCTCTTCGGCCGCTTTGAGTATAGGGTATAACATATCACCTATATGCCTCAAACTACGTGCCAAGTATAGCAAATAGGCTTGCAGGGTGCAATAAATGTAGGCATACACCTGGAAACGCGCTCGATACTTGTTATCATCAACACAGCAACATCGAACATGTAAAGATATCGCGCTTTGCGCGCAAGGGAGCAAGGGACCTTGGCTCAAGAGGAATTACAGTTAACATATACAGAAAAACGGCACGGCTGGTTCTTGCCTTTTATGGAGACACTGCATAATCCACGCAAGCTGGCCGCTTATATACCTATTATTTTTGCTACTATCGCGATGTTCATTGGAACTTCATGGCAACTCTTCTTGCCGAAGAGCGATCCCGCTCGCTACCAATGCTACGCGCTTACATTCTGGTTTGGCGGCAATGCCATCAAGATGCTTCCCGCCGAGCAGTGCGCGTTTCTCTCTAGCATGCTTCAAAGCTCGCCATTCCGCATGTTACCGCTTGAATATCCTTCTCTAACTATTATTCCCTTCTCTCTGGCACTACTTGCTCCCCTGCCTTACTATCAGCTTGTTTTTGCCTTTCTTATGTCATTGATGGCATTCTGTATCTACTGGCTACTCCTACGCTACGGTCCCTACCAGTCCGCGCTCACCTATACTTTCTATCTGCTTATTGGGGCTGTCGCTACAACACAGGTCCGTTTCGATATCCTGCCTGCCGCATTGACGCTCATAGCCTTGATCGCGGCTGAGCGCAAACACTGGACCAGTGCCTACCTGGCACTGGCTCTGGGAACGCTGCTTAAACTATACCCTTTACTCCTCCTACCCGCTCTCTTCATCGCAGAGCAGCGCTCACTTGGACGCTTCTACCAGCCACCACGCCACATCGATATGCGCGCGCTCCCTCATGCTCTATGGTCAACCCTCCGCGAAGTACGGCACTGGTCCTGGCGCAATTGCTTGCTCTGCTTCGCCAGTATTCTGGGAGTGACTGGCTTGTTCGCGCTACTGAACTTCGACGGTGCGGTCCTGAGCCAGCTTGAGTACTTCTTCAAGCGTCCGCTACAGGTCGAGTCGGTGGGTGGCTCACTCCTCTGGCTCGCCAGTCACGTAGGCTATCCCATTACAACTAGCTATGATTTTGGCTCGATTAATATCAATAGCGCGCTGGGAGATATGACTTCCAAACTCAGCACGCTTGGTCTGGTCGCGGGCTATAGCTATGCTCTCTATCTCCAATGGCGCGGTAGGCTGACACTTGGTCAGTGTTTCATCGCGCTTCATCTGGTATTCATCGCGACTGGCAAGGTCTTCAGCCCACAATATTTGATTTGGCTTCTCCCTCTGCTTGCATATGTGTATTCCACCGAGGGCATCTGGCTACTTACCTGGGGAGCCATCTCGCTGCTCACGACCTTTATATATGCTTATTTCTACTCTCATTCGCCCGATTTGACGCATGTACCCGGCTTCTTCGAGTGGGTGACGGTTCGCAACACCCTCTTTGTGCTTCTCACTCTGGCCTTCCTCAGCAACTGGCGGCATATCCGTAGTCCACGCTATACACGCCTGGGGCATGAGGCGTTTGTCAGTATGCTTTCACACTAAATCACTTCTCTTCAATACCTTAGCACCTTGCCCATTCTCCCACTCGAATTCCAGGCAATACTCGAAACAGTACAATATGCAGCCAGCCACACCGCCCTAACGAGGCAATGTGGCTGGCTGAACCCAGAGCTATTTATTTTCTTGAGTGAGCTACTTCGTAGGCATCTGATATGTGCGTAGGGCTAAAATCAGATTTAGTTTACGCTCGGATGGCTAATAGCATATAATGAAGTGGCTCCCTCCCTTCACAATGAGGCGCATCCATAGCTGCGCATATGCAATTTATAGATAGCAGAAGGTGTCCATCGATGTCTACAACACTTCACGGGTCACCGCAGTTTCCTTCTATTGAGAGTAGCATCTCGACTCACGAGGAAATGGGGCAGGCCATTCAATTACTCCAACAGCAGAAAAATACCTGGACCACACTCCCACTACGCACGCGCATTACAATTCTGGAACTGTTGATAGCCAATGTCTCATCGGAGGCCCAACTCTGGGTCGAGGTGTGCTGCCAGGCCAAAGGGCTCACTCCCCAGCAGGCAGGCGAGGAATGGAGCATAGGCCCCTGGCCGACATTACGCCACCTGCGCCAGTTACGTCAATCACTGCTTGATATCGAGGCCTTCGGTCGCCCTCGCATCCCTGGACCCGTCACAACCCGCCCGGATGGACAAGTCGTGGCGCAGGTATTCCCTACCACCGGCTATGATCGCGTCTTCTTCCCTGGTATGACAGCCGAGATCTGGATGGAGCCTGGCGTCAACGCTGACACTCTTCCCCAGACACAGGCGCTTACCTATCAGGCTAATCAGCAGGCACAGGGGAAGGTCGCCCTCGTTCTTGGGGCAGGCAATGTCTCGTCTATCGTGCTTACCGATGTACTCTACAAGCTCTTTGTCGAGCATCAAGTGACACTACTCAAGATGAATCCGGTTAATGCCTATCTCGGCCCCATTATCGAACGATGCTTTCAGCCTCTCATTGAGCGTGACTTCCTGCGTATTGTCTATGGGGGGCTGAGCAAGGGGCTTTCCTCTGTGAGCATCCTGACATCGATGAGATACACATCACTGGCTCTGATAAGACCTTTGAGGCCATTGTGTTTGGAACTGGCAGCGAGGGGACAAGACGCAAAGGGGCAATGCAGCCACTCAACCAGAAGCGAATAACGGGTGAACTCGGCAATGTGAGCCCGGTTATCATTGTTCCTGGCCCCTGGAGTGATACGGACCTTGCTTATCAGGCGGAACATCTCTTCTCAATGCTCACGATGAATGGGGGCTTCAACTGCAATGCCACACGCGTCATCATCCAGCACGCGAGTTGGGATCAGAGAGATCCTCTTCTCCAAAAGCTACGCGTGTGTATGGCGTCCCAACCATCCCGCGTAGCGTACTATCCCGGCGCACAGCAACGGATGCAGAGCTTTGTCGCAGCCCATCCAGAAGCCGAACAATTTGGGGATCGCACCAATGAACATACCCCCTGGACATTAATCGCCGACCTCGATGCGCAAGCCACAAATGATATCTGCTTCACCACTGAGGCCTTTTGTAGCCTCTTCGCGGAAACCGCGCTTGAAGCCAGGAGCGTCGTAGATTATATCGCTCATGCTGTAGCCTTCGCGAATAAACACCTATGGGGAACCCTCAATGTGACACTACTGGTCCATCCCACATCGCTGAAGGACCCAGCCATTGCAGCTGCGGTGGAACAAGCTATCGCCGATCTACGCTATGGGACAGTGAGCGTGAACTACTGGGCAGGAACAAGCTTCACACTTGGCACAACCACCTGGGGCGCGTACCCTGGGCATACTCTTGACGACATTCAATCTGGGATTGGTGTCGTCCATAACACATTGATGTTCTCCCAGCCTCAAAAGAGTGTGATTCGCGCGCCTTTCCGTAGCATACCCACACCTCCCTGGTTTGCGAGCAGAAGCGCGACGCTCACCAAAACCTTCAAGCGTCTCACCGATCTTGAAGCAAGCCCTGCTCTCTGGAAGGTACCAGGTATTGTGATAGCAGCCCTTGGACGCTAGCGAAAAAGCATAGCCATGCTGCTACCAGCGCCGCATATCCTGATGTGGCGCTGGCGCTTGCTCAAGGGCCGGTGCCTGACGCCGGATCTGAAAAGCCTGAGTCAGTGTAAGAATACCAAAAACTATTGTGTAGAGGGCAATCAACCTGAAATCATTTATGATATTGGGTGAAGGCTTGAATAGGAGATAGGCTCCTACCAGTAAGGAAAAGACTGCTGGCAAAAGCGCCGCCCAATCGGTGCGCAAGCGGCGCGTGCGGAAAAAGGCTAGCATTTGTGTTATGCCAACGATTATCGCCCAGATGGCGAAGATGTATATTAAGGTCATCTTCGTCCACCCCGAGGCGAAAAAGGCCAACCCAGCAATGACAATGCCCACAATGCCACCAAGCGCCACCAACCACCAGCGTGGATCGTGCTGACGCCGATTGAATCCTGCTACGACAGAGGCAATGCCGTCGACAAGAGCTAATGTGCCAAATGCCGCGATAAAGAGGAATAGCGTTATACGCGTTAAAAGCAACAGAAAGATGCCAAAGACGATCATCGCGAGGGCACGAAAGAGAAGCCAGATGCGCCTCCTCCAGGTCAAAGGTTCTGGTTTCGAAGGGTGTCCAATTCCACGTAACATACGCATATCACACCTCTACTTGTCTGAGTCGCCTTGATAAACACTACTCATTTATCCGTAAAATCTCTAACAAGTATAAGCCCCCTCGAAAACCTGAACGCATTTGCGCTCACCACACCATTGACATTCCCCAATACTCAAAGAGGATATATATTTCTTAAAGGATGACCTCAATCGCGGTATATTGCGCGCCCCCTCGCGCTCGGGCACGCAAGAGGATGCTTCCCCGCTCATCCAGCACATCGATCCCGTTCTCGCGATCAATGTAGATCTTCCCCTGGCGTACGCTTACTGAATCGACCGTCACCGGAGAACTGGGGGTGTAAGTCCAGCGAGTCACGCCAGTCCTGGCATCCAGACAGAGGACACTTCGCGCACGTGCGATTTTATCCTGATCCACGGCTGCGTTTCCTGTAAAGAAGAGCGCGCCATCACCAACCTCTGGGGCCTTACCCACAAAACCAGAAGACGCACTCTGCCATAGGAGCCGCCCGTTTTGAGAATCATATGCGTAGACATATCCCATATATGCGCCAGCATAAAGCGCATCGTTCGTTGGTGTCACGTCACTTATACGCCCCTCCTCTGGTTGGGAATGCCAGAGTTGCTGCCCTGTAGTGACATCCAAGGCATATAGGGTGCTGACATGCCGATTTTGGCTATAGGCAGCACTATAGAGCGTATCACCTAGCATACGTGGTTGGGTGAAATCTTCATCAGCGTTAACCCCGGCTGACCAGCGCAATGTACCTGCTGGCAACTGGTATGCCTGGAGCGAAGCGCCACTTGTGGTATACAGGTCGTCCCCTGACAGAGTGAAGGCGGTTAACGCCGGGGTCATGATAGTCCTCATCACATGCCCATCAGTGATTCGCAAGACATATAAACGGTCTCGACCCGGCACATACAATCTGTTACCAGAAGATTGTGCCTTACTGGTACGCGCCATATCTAGCCGCTCGCCAATAGCAACACGCCAACGCAACCTACCTGTACTGGCTTCCAAAGCATAGACATAGCCATCGGGCTTCTCTACATAGACGGTATTGTTGGCGACGCTCACGATACTATCAGCATTTGTGAGCTGAGTGTTGGGTGCCTGCGCGACATTTAAACGGTAAGCCCAGCGAACCACTCCCGTCACGGGATCTATACGCATGACAATGCCACCATTCTCCAGGTAGATACCTGGCGGCGTTGGAAGACGCTGTGAAGCACTATCAGCTTTAGAAGGTGCTTGCCAAAAGGCGGCGGGGTCCTGCTGCAGACGTAATAAGGTCGCAAGGGCAACTATGCTCAGCGCGAACGATCCTAAGATAAGAACAGTCGCGATCAGCAGAAAAGCAGCCCATAAGCGACCCAATTTGCGCGCGGGGGGAAAGAACATCATCACACTACTTGACCTTGTAGATGGTGACGCCATCGGCCTGATACACAACTTGCATGAAGTTTCGGAAGCGCGTGAGATCCGCGTTTCCATAGGCTGTCCGCTCCAGGTCACCTACATATAAATACTCGGCCTGGTAGTGATTCATAAGCTCTTTTATCTGAGCCGCATCGGCGGTGGTGTAGATGCTACTCACATCATTCTGCCTGCGCTGGAAATCTGCCGAGTTCACTGGATTACGCAGCCAGTTGACACGCCACTGGTACTCATGCCCAATCCAGCCCATGGGAGTCGGCAAGCCCGTGAGTGCGGAGACACGTGCATACCGGGAATAATCGTCTCCAATAGCCTCAATAATCCCTGGCGTACCGCTGATATGAGTGTTAATCCAGCGTATGGCCTCATAATCACCCCTCTCCCCCGGATCAGTAGAGTTCTTGAGGTATTCTAAACCATCCAGGCTAAAAGTATTTTGCAAGTAGCGTTGCCCCGTAAGCGGCTGGTTCTGCACGTAGCGCGCGTAAGGGGCGCTCAGAGGATAAGCCAAGCCAGCCATTATCAATGCCAGCAACCCCAATGACCACACATATTTGGCACCAATAAACATCCAGCTCGTCCCTTGCCCCTGCTTCACCTGACGCGCGAAAATCTCTACTATGAAGAAGAGGCCAGCCCCAGACGCGATAGCCAGTAAGCCCCATGCCTGGAAGTAGAACTTGAAGACGCTATTCATACGTGGATAAGAATCCGCAAAGACATCGCGCAGATAGACGACCTCACACCCGGCAATCAAAAGCAAGGCCAGCGCTCCCAACAAAAGTGTAAAGGCATACGCCCGATCCTCTACCAACTTCACAATGAGGTAGACCGCCACTGCAACTAACATTATTGCTATAAGAAATGTGCGGAGGTCGACCACGATCAGGACAGCGAGCAGCCAGATGGCAAGTATGCCACCCAACACAATCCAGAGCGGACGCCAATCTCTTGTGGGCTCATTCATCCCCTGTTGCGCGACACGCTGCCCTATGACACGGTAGAGGCTACAAGCGAGAAGAGAGAGAAAGACGAAGGCGAACAGACCAAAAATCAGCAATTCCTGCTCTAGTGGCGAACGCTCGCCAACTGGGACGATGCCTATCCCCTGCGATGGTGAGACAAAATTAAAGTAGAAAGGCAAGAAAAGCAGAAATGAGAGTGCGATCAAGATGCCCGCACCTACGAAGACATCAGCCACCAGCACCCAACTCCACCGTTTCTCATGTGCCAGCCATTGCTGCAACGCGATACAGACTATCGTCAGACCCATATAGGTTGGATAATCCCAACCGTTCATTATAAAGAGGCTGCCCAACACCAACGCAATAACAACAATTGTGAGAATACGCCCCCATCCACGACCAAAGAGGTCAAGCCCCTTTTCCGCGGAAGCGAATAGCAGGTTCAGAGCCATACCAATCGCCAGAAAGGTAAAGGAGTAGGTCAGTACATGCGCGTGGAAATCCGAAAGCAGGTAACTAAAGGCAGGAAACTCGTCAATAGTTTTATTAATTACGCGGGAAGGTGCAAACCAGTCATAGAGGGTTCCCGCTCGCGAGTCCTTCCACCATTGCCAGGTCGCCGCCATGTTGCCCAGGATTAACCCAAAGAGCAGGCTAGCACCACCGTAAGGAACAGCTTGCCATAGCGGTGGTACAATCTGAGATGTGTCTTCGCCGCTCAGTTCCGCGCTCTTGCGCAAGCGCAAGACCTTAGCCCAGGCCACTATATTGCTCGTTACACCAAATAGGTTTGAGGCACAGAGACCAAAAAGGAGGCAGAAACCTGTATTGAAGGCGATTGATGCCGTTTGCCCCAGCAACTTCGCCAGCACAGCCACTGTGAAATGCCCATAATAATAATAATTGATGGCATAACCCGCGTACCATACATCCCTGGGCGGCAGATGCTCACTCCGCATGATAGAGGCCAGGAAGCCACCATCCATGAACATCTCAAAGGAGTAGATGTTCGGCCCATACGAGCGAATATAACCTAAAAGCAGGACCATCCCTACAAAGACAATCTCGCTGACCACAATATACCGCCACTGCGTTTTTATCAACTGTGTGAGCGTATGCCTCATGCGCACAAAGCCTGGCACATTGCATGCCAGTAGTAACAGTACGACTCCTACCAGGAAGCCCTGAGTGAAAGGCAGAAAGCGCAGGACCATGAGAGGGAACCAGGCACCAAAGGTTAGTACCGCGACTGCCAGCCCTTTGCTAAAAGCCCAACCGCGATCTGGCAGGTTACGAAATACGGTAGTGGTTAAAGGCAGGCACGCGAGGCCCAGAAGTTCTACCACAATAATCATTGCAAGCAGATCAATCATCGATTATTCCCATTTAAACTTTTCTCTACTCTTCTAAATACCATCCAAGCATAGCCATTGATGTATGCCGCGTCAAGGGTTTCTGACCCCAGTTTGGCACTCCCCCTTGTGAAGGCTCAAGCGTCGCGCTATAATGCCAGAAGAGCGGACGATTGATAGGCCGATCTATACGGGCAATATTCGCCATTTGGCTGAGCAACGGTGGAGAGAGAACTATGACAGATACAGCACCTAGCAAGACGACGTCACCTCTCAATCAGAGCAACAAGCGCAATGTCGACCTCTGTCAAATACCAGGAGCCGATCACGAACGCGTGCAGCGTGGGCGAGCCAACCTCTTCTCCGAGAATATCGCTATTGAGGTCGCCGAAATATTCCGCGCGCTTGGCGACTCCAGCCGTATCAAGATCGTCTATAGCTTGCTTAAGCAGGAGCTTTGTACCTGTGACCTCGCCGCGATCATCGGCAGTTCCGAATCCTCTGTCTCCCAACATCTCCGCATTCTTCGCCAACTTCGCCTGGTTAAGAGCCAGCGTCGGGGCAAACAGGTCTTCTACACTCTGGATGACACTCATATACACACGCTCCTGGTTGTCTGCCTGAGCCATGTCCATGACGCGGACCAGCATCACGAAGAGTTAGGTCGTGTACTAGAGATCTTCGACACCGAAAAGCTCTAGTACAATATATTACCCCAAAAAGTACTGATTTTTCCTCCTTTCTCGCTCACACCATAGTTATGCCCATTGATGAAATCACTCCTGGCGTCGATAGTGAGACAAGACAATGATGGATTCAGTAGTGGTCATATGCTGGGAGCAATCTTCCCACTCATAGAATTCTATCTGCTCGATTGCACACAGCACATGTGCCCATCTAGATTAGATGGCATCCTCTTGAAGGTATAGGGTTGATGACACTATCAATCCTCGACAGATAGCAAATGACAAACCAGAAAATCTAGAGGCACTTTGTGCGCACAAAGTACATAAATACTACTACCATCATTCATAGAAAACAGCGCAAATAAAATTTCCCGCCCAACTTGAAATGTAACTGAAGGATTTGTTACTCTATGCTATTTGGAAACATTCGCCACAACCCAAACGCGCTCTTTGGCACTTGCTGCCTCGCCTATATCGCCAATGGCTTGATGGGTGTGCTTCCGAGCTCCAGCTTAGCTCTACTTGCGCACAATACCCATGTCTCACTCAGCACAGCGGGTCTGACTTTTACTGGCAGTGCTTTCGGGACAATTCTCGCTGTCATCCTCAGCACTTGCTATCTTGTGAAAGCTACTAACTCAAAGCTGGTCATTATCCTGGGTCTGGCAGGATTGATCGCAACGAGCCTGATTATTCCTATCACTTCAAGCTTTACGCTCTGGTTCATTGCCCAGATTCTTCAGGGTGTGAGCGGGACATTTATCAGTGTGGGGCTGGTCATGACCCTGACCTTCAATTTCGGTGATCGTCTGAGTGAGAAACTCAATATGCTGCATAGCTCAGCTGGCGTCGGCTCTTTGTTTGGTCCGGTTTTGCTGTCGTTTACACTCTCTCTGACACATAGCCTGCTCACAGCCTTTACTGTTGTGACACTGGTCAGCTTGATATGTCTGCTCACACTATATACATTGCACTTTGTCTCTAAAGCCCCTACCACTCAATCAACAGAGGCATCAGACCACCAGCCGCACAAGGCCAGGGTCAATCCCATGCACCTGATTAAGAACGCTCTCTTCTGGTTCATGGCACTTCAGATCTGTCTCTATGTGGGTGCGGAGTCCGGCTTTAGCAACTGGCTGGTGACCTCGATTAGTCAGAGCGCGTCTATCGCTTTACCCATGGCGACACCTGCCGCGACACTCTTCTGGGTTGGTATCACGCTCGGACGCTTCATCGTAGCCCAGCTTATCAAGCGTGGCTATGTGACTGGTGTGCGCCTACTCTATGTCTGTATCGCTGGCGGTTGTCTCAGTGGGCTTCTGGTCACAGCCTTCCTCTGTAACCCACCGATCTGCTTTATCGGCAGCCTGCTAGAGGGTATCTTCATTGGCCCAATTTACCCTAGCCTACAATCGATTGCGACGCGCCGCTTCTCACGGACACCTGCACTCATTTCCTGTCTCGTACTCGTTAGCACGGGTCTGGCAGGTATGACGATACCGTTCTCAATGGGGATGCTGATCCCATTGCTGGGAACGCGTGGTAGTATGGTGATCCCAGCTCTGCTCTGCCTTTGCGTCGCGATTCCTTTTGCGCTCGCAAATAAGAGCGAGCGTCACATCTTGATCCACCGTCGTAGTAATATTCATATCGAGCCAGTCTCAACGCCTGTGCAGGATCTCCCCACACGTGAGCTACCCAATCTTCAGGCTTTAGCCTAGCTTCCAACACAAATGGGAGGAGCTCAGGAAAATATTCCTAGCTTCTCCCATTTTTTTGTTATTTTGTACCATGCACGCACAAACCCTACATATTAAATTGCTATTACCTCACCTCAAAGGTACGGACCCAGGCCAGCTCTCCATCACTACAATCCGAGCTTGGACACCAATAATATTCGACCGCCCCTTGACCGGGACCGCTATAACTGGCTGAGAAATATCCATAGCCAACCCGCCCTTGAGCCGATATCGAGTTGCTCCACTCGCCCGACCCGCCATTGATATACCACTTCGCAGCAATATATCCGCTCTGGTCAGGAGACAATTTAAAAGATGCATAGATATATTGCGAAACATTAAATGTCTTTGTAACTAATTCAGGCTGCTTGTCATCATACATTTTGCTCGCCAACTGGGCATTTGTGACAATGCCTTGGGCACGGTTCGAGAAGCGCTGGTTCGAGGGTGGTGATGTCTCCGAATAGGGTGTGGGAGTCAGGCGGGTATCTGAGGTTGCTTGTATCGCTGTCGCTGTAGCATAGTAATCACCAGTATCAGCGGTCGATTCAGTGTTTTTATCCCTCTCATGGTTCGATTGTGCCCACCATACACCCCCACAGCAGAGGCAAACAACCAGCAGAAGAATACCCACTCCCAGGCCAGCAACGAAACCACCGCCCTTCTTAGGAGGTGGCGTATATGGTCTCATCGGTGGCTGAACATATGGGCCTGGATAAGGAGCCGGCCCATATTGGGGAGGTGGACCAGGAACCGGCCCATATTGAGGAGGTGGGCCAGGAGGCCGCCCATACTGTGGTGCTGGTGTTGGCCCATATTGGTTGGGGGCTGAGCCTCCCACGTTATATGGCGTGGGATTGGCGCAGCGAGGACAGACTGGCGCGCCTGGGGTAAGACTATACCGCATCGATTACATTGCATAGTATATTCGTTTATCCTCCTACATTCCTTGTAGATCTATCAACGCATGCAATTGTATCACTTCTGTCTATATGAATTACTCCTTATCCGGAAACCTGAGCGCGTATTTTTGAAACGAGCCCCAACACTGCCTGAACGGCTGCTAGCGCTGATGCGCTCAGGGGTTCAAACAAGGAGTTAGCGCTAGCCGCAACCAGCGGCACCATGCCCTCGAATGAGGGTTGGTTTTCGCATAAGACCTCACATACAATCCTCTTGCTTGTCAGTATTATAAGGAGAAGCATTCTATAAGACAAGCATAAACACAACGAGAGGGATATAACGTATGCACGTCATATCCCTCTCACTTCCTTATCCCTTCACTACAACTATCGGCTTGAGGCGCGCCACAAGCTGCGCCAGCCCCGCATTGTGCACGACGTTAACAACTTCCTGCGCGTCCTTGTACGCAGACGGCGCTTCCTCTGGCAGAAGGTTCTTGCTATGCACACGCACCGTTACCCCACGCGCTTCCAGCTTGGATAACAGTTCCTTACTTGTAATCGACTTCTTGGCGGCGGTACGACTCTGGCGACGCCCCGCACCGTGGCAACATGAGCCAAAGCTCTGCTCCATCGAGCCCTGCGCTCCAACCAGCACAAACGAGTAGCGCCCCATATCGCCAGGGATCAGCACTGGCTGGCCCACGGCACGGTACTGCTCAGGAATGGCGGGGTGTCCCTTGGGGAAGGCTCGCGTCGCGCCCTTGCGGTGTACGCATACCTGCCTTAGCTCGCCGTCAACCTCGTATTCCTCGATTTTGGCGATGTTATGACAGACATCATAGACCATGGGCATGTCCTTAGCGCGCGCCTTACGTCCGAAAACGCTGGCGAAAGCTTCACGGACGCCATTCATGAGAAGTTGCCGGTTAGCCCAGGCAAAGTTCGCCGCGCAGGCCATCGCCCCCAGATACGCCTGCCCTCCTTCAGAGTTGATTGGCATACAGGCAAGCTGGCGATCTGGCAGCTCGTAGCCATACTCCTTCTGCTTCGCCTCGGCAAGCTTGATGTAGTCTTCCGCGATCTGGTGCCCAAAGCCGCGACTTCCGCAGTGGATCGTCGTGACCACCTGCCCAATCTGCCCGATGCCCAGCGCCTTAGCGGCTTCCTTGTCGTAGATATGCTCCACATATTGCACTTCCGCGAAGTGGTTCCCCGATCCCAGACTCCCCAATTGACCAATACCGCGTTCCAGTGCCTTACGGCTCACTGCCTCTGGCTTCGCCCCCGCCAGACAGCCGTTCTCTTCTGTCACTTCCAGATCACTCTCTAAACCATAACCTTCTTCCACGGCCCAGCGAGCACCGTGAAGCATGACCTGTCGCATCTCGTCGGAGGTGAGCTTACGCATCCCATAGCCACCTACACCAGACGGGAGAGCACGGAAGAGCGCGTCTGCCAGATTGTCGACACTACCCTTGATCTGGTCACGAAGCAGATCGGTCGCCAGCAAGCGCACACCACAGTTGATATCAAAGCCAATGCCACCCGGCGAGACAACGCCGTCACGCGCATCGGTCGCGGCGACACCACCCACGGGAAAACCATACCCCCAGTGGATATCCGGCATTCCCAAAGAATGCCCCACAATACCAGGCAACGTGGCGACATTAGCGACCTGCGTTAGCGCGTTGTCAGAGATAATCTGCTGAATCAATTCATCGTCTGCATAGACGACACCAGGAACCCGCATTGCCTCATTAAAGCGTGTTGGAATACGCCAGCGGTTCGCGTCAATGCGTTCCAAAGGGATGTTGTGACTGGACTGATTGCCCATTTTTGCTTGCTCCTAAATTTATTCGCAGCCCGCTATCGCGAGCATGTTACCTTGCTTTATTCCTTATTCTAAAACCTGAGCGCGCCAGCGGCGCCGTGCCCTCGTATGAGGGTTGGTTTTCGTTTAAGGCCTTATGAATGAACTATAAGCGCTTCATCTCATCAGAGTATGGGAGCCATACGGGCTCCCATACCTAACCTCTATCTATCAGTGTAGTCAGTCTTTGAGCCAAAGAGGTATGAGTCGCTGACATACTTCAGAATGACACGTCCAATTTTGGGCGAGATCCGCTCGCGTATCGGGCGCACTACGACCCCTTCGCGTATATGTGCCCCTTCACCAACCAGAGTAGGCCCCTCACTCAAGAGCCGGATCTCCGCCAGACTAAAGGGAATAGCATTGAGTTGTGGAACCACATCAACGCCATATTGCTCGCAGAGCCCCAAGAACTCCGGCCAATCGAGATATTTTCCATCAACAAGCATGTCAAAGGCTCGGAAGCTTATGCGCCCGTTCCCCAGCCCATAGTTGAAGGACTGAATGCGACTTCCGTAGACCTCACCAAAGACAATGACCTGGCGATGCTCCGCTCCCAATGCCTCTAGCATGTCTCGCACTGGTGCCAGCGACCATGGAAACCAGTAGGTGTTGCCCACGAACGCATCATCAAATGGGCGCTTGCGCCTCACAGCCTTTGAGCCAGCCATCCGTTCCCCCTCGATCATACCTATACGGCACGATGTGCCGTGAATCTTCTCACTCACCAGCACAGTCTCCCCTTCCTGCAAGATGTCAGGGTAGTTGCGCATATTCTCGATCTCGGTATAGCCGCAAAAGAGTGGATGCTCCATCTCAGCATCTCCAGCACTCGCTCGCAATGGTGGCTCATATTTTGTCACGCCGTACCAATCGGCGACGTTCCGTCCTATGTCCCAGAAGGCATCATCTGGCCTGACAATCAGGCCAAACGAGGGCTCGCCACGCAATTTCGCACATCGGAGACGCTGTTTACTGAGATATTTCGTAACCCCAAAGCGCTCTGAGAGCTCCAGTGGCAGCACAGTATCTGGGGGAAAGTAGACGATCTTATCGCCAATGCTATACTCTCCCTTCCGAATCACTACCTGCCAGCCAAGCACATGTGCCAGCTCCAACGCATCGGCATTACTATGCGGCACAATCGCATCAATGGTCGCAACGGGAACGATCAAGCTACTCATAACATTTACTCCTTATGCGAAAACCCAAGCGCGCTCAGGTTTTCGCATAAGACCTTAGTGGCTCCTTCCTAATAACATAAATGCCTTTTATTCCTCTTGCACACCACGCCGCAACAGAGAACGATGCAGGCGAGTATACACGTAGGTTCGATGCTTCGGGATGTGTATCGCGCTCCTGCTTACCGGAGCGGCGACAGTGACGGTTCGGCGAAGCTGGGGCTGCTCTGTACCAATGTTCCACCGCTTCGTAGTCGTAACTGGCTCGGTGGTCCTGGTCTTGTTCTTGATGGTTAACATTGCCGTTCCTCCGGTAAGAGTGTCAATACAGTTAGAGAGCTGCCCCTGTTGCTCATTTTGCCTGATAAGCAGGCAGCCAGCAATGAGCTCGATCACAATCAAGCAAAGGGGCTCTGGTTATAAAAGGGCACGACATACCTACATCCTTACCTCCGGCTAAGATGTGGTGCCACGATGACTTATCGCGCGGCTACTCACCGCGAAAACCAGGGCAACACATTACAGAGAAGGGATATAGTGCATACTGGATCGATGTTTGCGCATGAAGTTTTTCAACCCACTGGCAAAACGCGCATCGGAGCTCCCACGTGTTAAAGCGCGATTCTTCTCAAGCCTGACCCCCAGGGTCTAGATATCAAAGATAATACGCGCCTGGTAGCGACTGTTGTCATCGCGTGTGATTGCGGCTTCGTGCCAGGTCACAGCTTTGATCGCACTACTCATCTCGTGGCGCTGCGCGTCATAGGCTTCGCCTGTCGCTCTGGCTCGCAGATGCGTCTCAGAGAAGTCCAGCATCTCAAACGTGCGCGGGAGAAAAAACTGCGTATCAAACAGGAATATCAGCTCGTCAAGCCAGGCAATCAAGAGTGAGAGATGATCGTGAGCTTCGACACCGATTTCCTGCGTTGTGGCTAACTGTACCTGCTCTGGCGAGACCATGAGACTTTCCATGCCCTGTGCGGCATGTATAAAGAGCTCTGGCAGGTCCCGACCATAGGCATGTAGCCCAATATCCGCAGTATGCTCAAAAACTTCATAGGGGTGAGAAAGCTCAGGCACAAACATAGCCTTCATTGGGCAATCCAGCAAATGTGGAATATGTAGGGGTAAAGTGTTTAAGACAATACATATGGTTGCCCTTCCTTTCTCATGAAGTTTTCTTAATCTACTATACGAAAACCTGAGTGCGCCAGCGGCGCTAGTTTTCGCATAAGGTCTTAATGCTTAAATAGTACCTATGATATTGTGATTTGTCAATACATTTTCAGGCAATTTTAGCCCTAATCTGAGCATTTGAGCCAAAAAGGGACGCGAGAGGCCTTTCCCCTCGCGTCCCTTTCCTTATTCTTATGCTCTTCGCGCCCTCTTACCTGGCATGCGCCCAGAACTCTAGCAGGTCACTCTTAGTCACCAGCCCCTCTAACAGGCCATTATGGGTCACCGCCACCGCTGACTGACCAGCATTGAAGAGTGTATAGGCCTCACGTGCTGCCGCGCCCGCGTCCAGGACCGAGAAAGGCGGTCCCTGCAATTGACCTACTGTCGTCGTTTCCAGCGGCTCACCGCTCAACAAGCGACGCAGCAGTAGATCCTCAGTCAGGCTCCCTACCATCTCGCCTTTCTCCATGACTGGCGTCTGGCTGATTCCATACCGCCGCAAGAGTTCGACAGCGTCCGCGATTGAATCCTCGGGACCAATGCTGACAACCATTGGCATGCTCTGCGAATGCGAGCGGCGATACGCCAGCACGTCAGACATAGTTGGCTGATCACCCTCAGCCTGCACCAGAAGCCCATTCTCTCTCAGCCATGTGTCATTATACTGCTTGGAGAGATAGCCACGACCGGTATCCGGCAGCAATACCACCAGGATATCTTGTGGCGTCAGGCGACGCGCATAGGTCATGGCAGCCGCCAGGGCAGTACCACCCGAACCACCAACGAGAATGCCTTCTTCACGGGCCAATCGCCGCGCCCAGTAGAATGAGCTACGATCGTCGATCCTGATGACTTCGTCAACGACTGAGGTGTCGTAGTTACGGGGGAACATATCCATGCCAATACCCTCGACCTTATACGGCTTGGGGTATCACCCGAATAGACCGAGCCTGGAGGGTCAGCGCCAATGATCTTGAGAGCGGGATTCTGCTCTTTTAAATATCGGCTGGTGCCAGAAATAGTGCCGCCCGTGCCGATGCCCGCAACAAAGGCTGTGATTTTGCCAGCCGTGTCGCGCCAGATTTCGGGTCCCGTAGAAGCATAATGAGCGGCGGGATTGGCAGGATTGGAGTACTGGTCGGGGCAGCAGGCACCAGGGATCTCCTTCGCCAGACGATACGCGACGTTCTTGTAATATTCGGGCGAATCGTGGGTAACACTACTTGGGCAAATAACCACCTCCGCGCCATAGGCTCGCAGCAGGCTGCGCTTCTCCTCGCTCGCCTTGTCTGTCATGACAAAGATGCAGTGATAGCCCTTAATAGCGGCGGCAATTGCCAACCCATGACCAGTATTACCGCTCGTTGGCTCCACAATCGTTCCACCCGGGCGCAGCAACCCCTGCTGCTCACAATACTCAATCATCGCCGGACCGATGCGGTCCTTCACGCTCCCACCCGGATTAAAAAACTCTACCTTCGCTAATACCAGTGGCGGCACATCACTAGCAATGCGCTTAAGCTGTACTAGTGGTGTGTTACCAATGCCCTCTAGTAGTGAGCGATAGTAACGCATATTGCCCTCTTGTAAGGGGGCCTGATCTTTCTTGGAATCTATCATTGCAACCTCGTCGATGCACAGTAGTGTTTAGTGAAAAACATCTGCCGCCTTTTTGAAGCAGAAAGCCCGGCGTTTCCGCCTAAAGTCCACTCCGATTACGCGACACTTGCTATGTTCCCCCAGTATAGCATAAACAGCATCTGTAAGCACTGCTGAGGTAGAAGTACAAAGAAATATCTCGTCCTCATACTTCATGTCGCAAAAACGCACACGCGACAACCATACATAAAAATTTCAAGCCCCATATGTAGGCACGGAGCTTGAGGCCAGTCTTGTCGCCACAATTTTGATCGAGACAACTGCGCCAGCCTCACAAACCGATCCGCAAGGATGAGTGGAAGCACATGGAAAAAGAGAGACTTGAGCCTACGCCATCCTCTCCCCTACTTCTGCGTCTGTGGTGGCATCTCCTGAAATTGTGAAGTCTTCTCTACAGGCTCTGGATCGCTCTCGGCCTCGCTCCATGCCGCTCTCTCCGGTGACTCCTGAGACTGATATCCTCCCTCATATGAGGCGACTGGCTGCTCATCCCAGGTCGATTCCTTCGGTTCAGGCATCTCACGCCCACGACCCGGTTTCTGCTGCATACGTGCCAGTTCCAGACGCAGGCGCAGTTCCTCATTCTTCTTTTCCTGCATCTTTAACTGATGCTCATATCCCGCGTTAAACATCCAGCGCACAAAAGCTGTGATCGAGCCACCAAAGATAAAGAGGAAGATCACAATCAACCAGAAATTTTGAAAGAAGGTTTGTATGAACCATTGCATAATCTTTTCCCTCTCACTCACAGCAATACGTAAAAGCATTGAGCCCTATATGCAGGCGCTCCCCTTTCGCGAGCACTGAACCCCGCTGCTCTATTCCTCTACAGAGCAACTTTAAGATAACAAGCCAGGATTCCAATGGAGGAATGCCTGGTACCACTGGTGACCATAAAGATATTCCCAGACCAACACGATCAGGCTCGTCAATAAGCCCAGCCCACGCCCACGTGCCCCTTTGTTGCCCACAATAGTTGTGCCCAACGCGCCTAATACCCAGATCAATGCCGTCAGGCCCGCAATCACAAAAAAACCATTGCTAAACCAGCCAAACAACTCACTTACCATGATATACATGTCATGTGGGAGCGCATCCGATGTCTTAGTCGTGTAGAATGCGAGCCCTCCCGTCACAATTGTCGCTAGCACAAAGAAGAGACCAATCAACAAGCCATGCGCGTAATCAATCCCAAAGCGCAATAAGACCTTCTCCATCGACTTCTCACGCTTCCAACGGTAGTCTTTGAGCGGGTCAAATCTGCTAAGTATAATCGCTCCTATTAGAGCCACCGCGTAAATAAAAATGCCAACTATGATAATGCCCCAGAATTTCGCCATATCAGTCTGCATCCTTTGCTTGTATCGTAATCTTCAGTAGGCAATGCCTCTGCGATTGTATCATTAAAATACAACTTCTTCTATACAAACCCCTTCCAGACCGTACTAATAAGCTGGCTCCAGCGCTTACACGCCTCATGCAACCATCCCCCTTGGCACTACTATCAGAATGGGTATATGTAAATTCAGCGCTTTCGTCTGCCCTGTAAATTCTATAAGCAAGCATTGTGTTTCGATCTCGATCTTTTGTATTGACATGTCAGTACAATTCTGTTATGGTACGCACAGAGTGATAGTCATCGCTACGTGCTGACTACCGTAAATAGGGAACAAAGCTATGCTCATAGACCCTTGATAGGGTTTGGAGGAGGAAGAGAGTGACTATCTCATGTAGATTACGCCTGCTACTGGCAAGAGCAAATGTCGAGCGCGCCAGAGAGGGCCATCAATCTCTGAGCTTACGACGGCTGGCACAGGAGAGCGGTGTCTCGTTGAGCGTTCTGGCGGCTTTGCATCGCGGGCAGAATCGGCGCATCGACTATACAACAGTGGATCAGTTGCTCAACTATTTCAACCGTTACTTCACTGTAACGGTTAATGATCTGCTTCTTTGGGAAGAGAATCGACAGGAAGATGCTTCGATCTCTAACGCTCATAGACGTAGCTCCTGACCTCCTGTTCCCAGCAAAGGCATATATCCCAAGAAAACCTGAGCATATTAGCCGCGCCTGCGGCATTGTGCCCTCACATAAAGGTTGGTTTTCGTTTAAGATCACAGCAGAAATTGAGGATACATAGATATGGCAGTGATGTTGAAATCTCGACAAGAAATCGCCAAACTGCGCGAAGCAGGAAGGCTGGTCGCGCAAACCTTTGAGGTTATGCGCCCATATGTCAAACCCGGTGTGACAACTCTGGAACTCGATAAAATTGCAGAGGACTATATTCGCAGCAAGGGCGCGATTCCCATTTATAAAGGGTATGGCGCGCGCGCGGCTTTCCGGGGTATGCCAGCCGTTCCTCCCTTCCCTGGCACCATTTGCATCTCGATCAATGAGGTGGTCTGCCATGGCATCCCTAGTGAGAAAATCAAACTCAAGGAGGGCGATATCGTCGGCGTTGATATCGGTGTCCTGCTCGATGGCTGGGTTGGTGACTCCTGCGTTACCTATGCGGTTGGTGAGATCAGTCCAGAGGCCAAAAAGCTTATGGAAGTCGCCAAACGTTGCACTGAACTTGGCATTGAGGAAGCTCTTGCCAATAAACGTCTGGGCGATATTGGCGCGGTCATTCAGGAGTACGCCGAGGCACATGGTTACTCTAGCGTACGCGAGCTGGGTGGTCACGGTGTGGGGCGCTCCCTCCATGAAGATCCTCATGTCTCGCATTTCGGTAAACGCGGTACGGGTCTACGCATCCGCCCAGGTATGGTCTTCACTATTGAGCCTATGATTAATCAGGGCACCGCTCAGACGCGAACCCTCTCCGATCAGTGGACAGTTTGTACCGCCGACAACAAGCTCTCAGCCCAGTTTGAGCATACTATCGCGATCACTACTGGCGAGCCCGAGATACTCACGGTCGTATGACATCCGTTCGTCAATAGCTCATCTAATAAGATTTCCGAAGTGGGGGAGATGGCTGACAAGCCTCTCTCCCATTCCTCTTTCCCCCCGTTCCACCTCTACATATAGATACAGGCATACATATATACGAGTTTAAAGCCCCTCGTATAATGGCACTGGAAGCGGGAACTCTGCCACTGGCAGGGGGACTCCGTTCGCCTTTTCACTTCCTCTGGGGAAGTGGATGATGTTTCCAGAACATTGTCTGTTTGTGTAAACGCTCACACCTCCTTCTGGAAAGTGAGAGCATTGATTTACTCAAACAAGGAAAGGAACAACCATGTCACTTGTCAAGAGAACCGTCTGTATGGCTATCTTCTCCTGCGCCCTGGCAGTGCTGCTAATGTTCGGCACAGCTACCTCAGCGTCCGCAAGTTCGCTGCACTGCGGTAAAGGTGGCTTCGGCTTCGGTGGTGGTTATGGTGGCGGCTTCGGTGGTTATGGCCTCGGCTATGGCACCGGCTTTGGTGGTTATGGCCTCGGCTATGGCACCGGCTTCAGTGGCTACGGCCTCGGCTATGGCACCGGCTTCGGTGGCTTCGGTGGTTATGGCTTTGGCGGTCATGGCTTTGGCAAAGGTTTCGGCAAAGGCTTTGGCGGTCATGGCTTCGGCAAGGGCTTCGGTGGGGGCTTTGGTGGCTTCGGTGGGGGCTTTGGTGGCTTCGGCGGTGGCTGCGGCTGCTAATATTCCCTGAATTAAACCAGGCTTATTAGCTCTCCAATAGAGAACTTAATAAGCCCGCGCGAAACCTCCTGAAGTGTGGCGCGACACAGTGTCAGCGTCGTCCTCCAGGAGGTTTCCTCTATTTAGCACCTCAACATATTCCTGTAACCTACATCGTATCTACTAGAGGAAATTAGAAAACAAACGGACCCATTCCTGCCAGAGAGAACGCGCTACAACCAGCGCTCGTTCTCATGCCAGACGAGAGATTGGTGTATCTCCATGCAAGATAGAATAGCTATATGTCTTCTACGCGAGCCCACGATATGCAGTCACGTACGCTTTAGTCGCGACTATATATCCAGGTACCCTCATGGACACAACCGCCTCTCTAGGCATACTGGTACATGGGCCCTGGTTTGCTGGTCGTCCACCATATTTGATCACGTCGCTTTAACAACAACTATAGCAAGCGCCGGGTGCGTAACGCTCTTACTCTTACTCACTTTGCTATCTCCACTCCCGGCATCCGCCAGCACGCTCAACAGCCAGCATACTAACGCAATCACGCACACTTGCCATAAGCCCGGACATGCGCGCAACAAACACTGTCAGCCTTTCCGCTGGTACAATGGCTACACCTGGCGCTTCGGCTATAGCTGGTATGACGGTAATCGATGGCACAGCAGCTACCGCTGCTTTGCTTGATATCCTTGTATCTACCTGAAAGCGCCGCATGAGCGGCGTTAGGTTTTGTTTAAGATATAGGTTTTCAACACACAATTATTGTCTGGTCGGCTTGAGGCACTCTACCGCCTCTCCACCAATCAAAATGCAAGCCCCGAGGAGAAAACAGAAAACACTTTTGCTTCGCAGCACCATCGGAGGCGCGCATTAACATTATTTATGAGTTTATACCCTTCTGTATACTGAAGCCAGAAGTAAGCCCTGTAGTGCATAACCGTAGTGCCATCAGAGAATGCGTCAATAGTAGCAACATCCTCAAACGACATTCAAGACAAGAGCAATACAGGCTCAGGCACCAAGGAGAAAGAAAGACATGAAACTCTCCGTAGTACGGAAGACCCTATGTCTGATCATGCTCAGCGCCGTCATCGCCTTTGGCTTAATGGTGGGAACGGCTACCTCCGCTTCAGCTTCTAGCCTTGCACCAGCTAAAGCACAGATACATACCGCAGCCCAGTGGGGCAAAGGCGGTTGGGGTGGCAGAGGTTGGGGTGGCGGCTACGGTCGCGGCTTCGGTTGGGGTGGCGGATACGGTTACGGTCGAGGCTTCGGCTTCGGTCGCGGCTTCGGTTGGGGCGGCTACGGTTATGGTCGCGGCTTTTATGGTCGTGGCTTCGGTTATGGCTATGGTCGCGGCTTCGGCTTCGGTCGTGGCTTTGGTGGCGGCTATGGTCGCGGCTTCGGCTTCGGTCGTGGCTTTGGTGGCGGCTTCGGGCGCGGCTTTGGTGGCGGCTTCGGGCGCGGATTCCGCTAAGCACCAACCTAGGCCAGCATATCAGGCCAACCTAAACAATTGCACACGCAAAAAACTATCCAGGCGTGTCCAATGTGGACACGCCGGATAGTAATCCACGATATCCCAAGCATTCCTAAGCACCCAAAGCACTAAGGCCTTATGCGAAAACCAGCGCCGTTTTCGCGGCTAGTGCATACACCTTGCACGAACATCTGAGCGCAATCCATTTGCTATGAACTCCAACGTCGCTGCCGTGTCCCCACATGGAGGTCGCGATTAGCGCTTACGCGCAGGTGTTCACAGTATGGGGGTTCGCTAACTGCCACTAAGGCTGTGTCAATGTTCGTAGCAATAAGCACACACAGGTTTTCGAATAAGGAGTAAGGAAAAGGAGTCAAAAATGGCACTTTTGAACCTTCGCAAGGCTGTTTGTGTGATTATGCTCAGTGGCGTATTAGCGCTCGCGTTACTGTTCGGTAGTAGCACAGGCTTTGCCTCAGCAGCCAGTTTGACCCCCACAAAAGCACAAATATCAGCGAACTCACAATGGGGTGGCTATGGCGGCATCGGCGGTAGTTATGGCTATAGCTATGGTTATTCCTATGGTTATAGTTATGGCTACAGCTTTGGCGGCAAAGGTGGTGGCTATCGCCCCTGCTGGTATGGTTGCTATTACTGGTAAGTTGTCTTTCGCTTGAGCGAAACAACGCCACAATAAATCCTTACGCGATGGTGCATCGCATAACAAGAACGGCGGGCGTCTCTGACGTCCGCCGAGCTTTATGCTTACAAACAATATGACTATCAATATGACTATTAGGACTAGAGATCTTCCCTCATGCTCAAGTATGCCATAAACTATCCCAAGGTGCAACATAAATCCAGAACAGCTTCAGCCGATATTCAGGCTTGACGGGCAAAATGGATAAACAGTCGGGTTTTACCGACAATGTGAACAGCAAGGCAACCCCGAAAATACGCATGGGCAACCCACTTGATACGCAGAGCTTGTGCCAACCTCTATAACAAAAGAGAACACCTGCCGCAGGGTTGCAATGCTCCCTCCTCAGACAGACGGCTTCACCCTGGCTGGCAGATAATGACTCTCCTGTAGCGCGAACACAGTAGTGATGGTCCATAGCTGGTGCTATGGATCCACCAGTATCACAGCAGATGTTGCACACTCTGTATGTTGTTTACGGGTTAGTAATACGACTCAGGGAGGAGTCGGAAAGGACGAAACAATGTCGCGTTCGTGCATCACTAAATGCGCAAGTGTGTTTGTTCTGGGTAGCCTCTGTATGCTCTTTACGGTCTTCGGACAAGCTTCATCGGCTCATGCCGCTAGCCTGAAGGCCGATCACAAAGGGAAAGGTCCCATCTCGATTTGCTCAACCAACATTGTCTTCGCCGTCTATGCACCTAATAGCACTAATCTCACAGTCAAGGTAAATGGCAGTGAGATCGAGTTTAAAAAAGCAGCCAACTGCATCGTTAAGGTCAGTGCACATAAGCATCGTAAGCATCATCGCATGATGAAGAAATCCAGCGATCCTGCTCTTCGTATCGAGAGTACTACCAATCCTGCCATCACACAGGTTCCTATGGGGAATCTCAATCCTGCCATCACACAGGTTCCTACTGGGAATCTCAATCCTGCCATCACTCAGCAGGCTCCTATGGGGAATCTCAATCCTGCCATCACACAGGCTCCTACTGGGAATCTCAATCCTGCCATCACTCAGGCACCAATGACAACTCAGGCTCCGATAACGAGCATGAATCCAAATACCGTGGACTCGATGGGTAGCATGAGCCAAGTTCCTCAATTGGCAACCAGCACAACGATGGCTCAGTAATAAGGCCATCCGCATCGAACATAGAAGGCGGGAGATGAGTCACTCCTCATCTCCCGCCGTTCCTTCTCTCACCACTTCCTCACACACGCAGGTTTTTCGCGAAGAAGGTCGCTAGATCTGACGAACTCCATCCCCTTTCACTACCCCTTACAGCACTTTCACTCGTACTACACGAAAAGCATTGCTCTTTTCCTACTCACATGCAATAATGCATCCTATCAGCTATATTTCATAGTATCAAAAGCATCTGGTGCTGGATGTAATTGAGGGGTAGACGCGTATAAGCACCCATACCTATTTCTTCCCTACACCTGAAAGTCTCTACAAGGAAGTGAGGAGGCGATCTACTGTGAGATTGTGGCGTTATCAGCATGAGCTAGAAACTCTAGAAGGGCGCTATCACCTGCGCAGGCTGCTTGGCAGCGGCGGGATGGCCGATGTCTGTCTGGCGTGGGATGCCCGCGAGCAGCGCGAGGTTGCCATCAAGGTCATCAAGCCTGACGAATTAGATCAACGCGCCCTCAACCGCTTCATGAAGGAAGCATCCAAGATCGCTCATTGGCAACATCCACATATCCTACAGGTATATAGCGATCTCAAGCTCGAACTAATTGACCCCGCGCACGGCTCGATGGTTCCCTATATTGTAATGGAATACGCCGCTGGTGGCGACTTGCACAAGCGCTTACGTCCAGGCCAGCCATTCTCGCTTAATGGCATCCTGACCCTCGGCTCACAGCTTTGCAGTGCGGTGGCTTATGCCCATAAACATGGTGTGATTCACCGCGACCTCAAGCCACTCAACATTCTTTTCCGCGTCCTTCCAGACGCGAGTGAGCAGGTAGTTTTGAGCGATTTCGGGCTCGCCGTTGAAATCAGTGCGACCCACCATACATATGCGAGCGGTGGAACTCTCCCCTATATGGCTCCCGAACAATTTCGGGGCGCAGCCATTCCAGAGAGCGATATCTTCGCGCTCGGTGTGATTCTCTATCAGCTCTGTACTGGTCGCCTGCCATTCCGCCGCACTCTCTATGAAATAGGGCGTGACATAGCAAACAACAAGGAATTACAATCACCGCCACCACCTAGCAGCCTTCAACCCCTTCTTCCGCCCGATCTGGACATGGTCATCTTGCGCGCCCTGGCCCATGATCCTCAGCAACGCTACCAGAACGCGGAGGACTTCTGGACCTCCGCTCGCGCCGCGCTCCTCGAACCCTCTCCCAATGTGAGCAGTACCTTTACCAGCCCCCGCATGACGCGCATCACACCGCTACCTCCTGGCGATTTTCAAAGCATAGACCTTGCCTCTGAGGACTTCCTCTCCAACCCCACCAACCTCGACGATCTAGACAACAACGATGATGCCTTCAACGCCCTCTCAGGGGATGATGAGCTCGTCCCCGATTCCCCTGCGGCCTTCTCCTCACAGCCAATGCAGCGATCTCTCACACTTTCAGACAAGCAATTCGGATCAGGGCAGTCATCACACCCATCTGCTCAACCAGACTCAATGCAGCAATCCCTCACACTTCGCAAGAGGCCGCGCTCTCAAATCGATTCAATGCAGCGATCCCTCACACCTCGCCAAAGACAGCGCTCCCAGGACGACTCGCTTCTCGAATCGCTCGTCCCCAAACATCAACGCCGCTCCCAATCAGGTTCCAGTCAAGTATCTCTCGCTCGTTCTCGCCAACACTCCGGCGATGCCTCAGTGCAACGATCCCTCACACCTTCCCGTCGTCAATCAGCTAGAACCACACGCGAGAGTTCTCCATTATCCCGCCATAAGCGCTCCAGCACCGGGTCCCCTCCTACCCGCCATCCTTATCGCACCATCGTGCTTGCGACCATCTTGCTCCTTGTACTCATCGGAAGCGCTCTCTTCGCGCTACCAGGGCTACGCCCTCTCACCGCGCCCATCATCACCATTCTTGGTCGTAATCACGCGACCATCACCATCACCGCCTCCAGCCAGATCGAACGCGACACCTACACCGTCATCGGCGTTCCCCGCGATCCCGATACCACCAAATTCCAGTTGACAACCCACCCCATCACCGCAACCCTCCAGTCTCCTCCCCAGACTATCCAGGCCACGGGAAAAACCCAATCCCCCGGAAAAGCCGCTACAGGGAGCTTATTATTTTCCAACGGGTCTTTCGCAAGCTTCACCCTTGGCAAGGGAACACAAATAAAGGCTTCCAACGGCATCATAGTTCTGACAGATGAAGAAATTACGATACCACCAGCAGACCCAAATAAGCAGGTTGCTGGTCAATCCACTGTCAAAGCACATGCAGCAGAGCTAAACACAAAAGGAAATATTGCCACTCTCACAATCAATCAAAACTGCTGCGGCAAAGACTTCGTCTTCGTTAAGAATACAGAGCCTTTCACAGGGGGGCAGGACCCGCAGGACTATCGCTTTGTCACGCAGCAGGATGCTCAGGAGGGCATGAAAGCCACTTTGGAGCAGACCACCACACAGGCTCGCGACCGACTCCGTCAGCAATTACGCACTGGTGAGGCAATGGCAGGCGAGCCACAATGCACCAGCAAACTCGCCGCCAACCCCGCCATCGGCGATAATGGCACCAATATAACCAGTTCACAGGTCAGCGTAAGCGTCACATGCCAGGCTCAGGCCTATAGCCAGCAGGAACTGCAAAAGCTCCTCGCGCCAAAACTTCAACAGAAAGCCAGCACCGATCTTGGCAATGGCTATACGCAACACGGGGGCATGGCGATACGTTTCAGCCAGGCCAAGGTATCTGGTGAGCAGATCTCCTGGGTCGTTGAGGCCAGCGGCACCTGGACCTATGCCTGGAGCAAGACCTCGCGTCAGCAGGTCGCACACTATCTCGCGGGGCGCTCCGTCGCGGAAGCTCGTTCATGGCTACAGGGTCAGCCCGGTGTCGCATCTCTCACTATCGACTATCCCGGCGACCTCCTGCCCACCAATCCCGACCAGATCACCATCGCGATCAAATCCTGAATCGTTCACAATGACAATTCCACATAATTCCGCAACTGCTCGCAATGGTGAGGCGGAAAGCACATGTTATGCACGTTAACTGAAAGAGAAGATTCAAAATTATAAGAAGGCGCTAAGCTATCGCTTTAGCGCCGCTAAATTCGTATTGGCTCGCACAACTCCGGCAAATACGGCGTTTACTAGCAGCGCACTATATAGTACAATGTCTGCGAAGCGATAGAGACAGACTTTGAAGGATTCGAGGTTCTTATGAGACAAGGAAATGGTTCGGATGTCCTGGGAGTTAATGACCCCCGGAGCCAGAAAATAGGCATGATTTATGTGTCGCCCAACGATGAACATAAAAATGTGCTTACGGCTATCCTGACCCAGGAAAAGGTTGGCCGCGAACGGATCGCGATTATCTTACCCGCCCAAAACAAAGCCTTTCAACGCCCCACCGACTTCGATGGGTTAAAATCGCTCCGCAAGAAGCTGCGGGCACAGCTAATATTTGTTGCTCCCAGCGGTTCCCCTCCCGCCAATTTCGCTCGCCAACGCAACTTCACAGTCTTTTCATCGCTGGAAGGATTCACTCAATCATTAGAAGAAGGGTCAGAGGTCGTCGCTAGCACAGCAGCCAGCAACCGTAATGGAGGCTTCTTCGGCCTGTTCAAAAAAGGTGAGAAGAAAAATCCGAAACCTGTTCAGGAGCCACAGGCGCCGGAACCAGTGGAGGAGGAACCTCGCGAGCCGGACTCGGGTAATGGGAAGCGCAAATCACAGGAGATTAATCCGGTCTTGCTGGGTGGCGCTGCCACTGCAAGCACCTCCCTTGCCGGACGCCCACGTCCACGCATCGTCGAGAGCCAGCCACCACAGACCGAAGAGGTTGAGCAAGCCAGCAACTCGGATCGTGTCACACCACCACCATCCGAGAGCACACCAAATCCTGGTAGCTTCAACCCCGACTTCGACGATGATGGTGATCTGCTAGCTCCACCCACACCTGAACAGATGGACGAGGAACTGGGTATCCGGCGTGCAGACAACATATCTCCCGAAGACCTTGAAACCATCGAAATGCCGCTCGAAGCCGACGCGCCACGCCCAACCAATACACGACGGACAACCGGCAAGAACGCTCGCGGCAAGAGCCAACGCCCCGCGCGTAATCTGAATGCTGATACACCCGCGCCACGGCGAAACACTGGCAAGACGGCTAAAGACAAGCCTACGCAAGCCCCACCACCTGATAAAACAGAGGAAAGCAAGGGCCCAGGTCTCGCAAGCCTTGGACTGGCGGCGGCGGCTGGCGCGGGTGCTGGCGCGCTCGCGACCCGCACAGCACAGAACACCAAGGTGGGCGGACCAGAACCTGAGCCCATCGAACTCCAACCCGTGAACAAGACGCGCAGGCGCACCACTGTCAATCTCAATAGCTCTGCCCCCGAGGCGGCAGAGAAGGCCGCCTCACTCACACGCTCAAAGCGTCCTAGTGGGAAGATCGGCAGAAACGATTCAGACCTCAGCAGAGATCGAAATCACGGCGCGGGATTCGTGGCAGGAGCCGCCGCTGGTGCGCTTGCAGGCAGCGCACTCGCTCAGGAAGAAACAGGAACCCGCAACGGGAACCCACTCAAGCGCAATACAGGCAAAACAGCAGCGGTTGGCGCGGGCACAGGAGTCTCCACATTACCCCCTAACAACAATGGTGGGGGACGCTCCACCACGCGCGGCGGCAGAAGCAGTGGCGGTGGCACCCCACCTCCCACTAAACGCCAGCGCAGACGCGGCTGGCCCTGGATTGTCGCGGCTATCATTGTTCTACTGCTCCTGCTCTGTGCTGGCACCGTTTACGCCCAACCAGCCCTTGTAGGACAGGTACGCAATGCCATCACAGGCCAGCAACCCGTCACAATCACTCTCACGCCAGATAACCGCCTGGAGAAGAACAGCTATATCATCACAGGCGTCAAGGAGAATCCCGATCCCGCTAAGCTCCAAATCTCCGCACGCCAAATATCTACCTCTCTCCAATCCGGCAACGAAACCGCCCAGGGAACCGGGCGCAAGCAAACCGAAGGCGTCCGCTCCTCGGGGAATTTGACATTCTCAAACGGCTCCTCATCATCTTTCACGGTAGCATCTGGTACAGCCATCACTACGAACGGTGGGGGCCTCACAGTAGTCACCGATGTCCCAGCAGTCATACCTGCTTATAACACAAGCACCAACCAGGGTGGACAGGTAACTATTCGTGCTCACGCAGCCAATCCAGGAGCGAATGGCAATATTGGAAGTCAGGCCGTCAACAAGAACTGTTGCGCGAGTGGCAATTTCGTTTTTGTCAAGAATACTAATGCCTTCACAGGAGGGCAGGACCCACAAAATTATAGTTTTGTCACACAGCAGGACGTGAACAAAGTCTCTGATAAGTTAAAGACACGGACCGCTCAGACAGCGCTGACCAAACTACGTGGACAGATGCAGAATGGCGAGGAGATGGCTGGTAATCCGCAATGCACACCAAAGGTCAATAGCTCACAGCCAATCGGAGATACCGGGGAAAACATCCCCTCAACCAATATTAGTGTCAGCGTGACCTGTACCGCGCAGGTCTATAATAAGCAACAGCTTCAAGATCTGGTCAGCAGTAAGCTTCAGGTAAAGGCTGATACCGACCTGGGCAACGGCTATAAGCTCGTTGGCAAGATCCAACCACGCACCATCCAGCAACGGCAGGCTGGCGAAAACATCTCCTGGCTCATGGAGGCACAAGGCATCTGGGTCTACCAGATCAGCACTACCATGGAACAGGATCTAGCCAAACGCATCGCGGGCAAGAGCGTCAACGAGGCAAAAACCATCCTTGAAAGCACCAAAGGTATTGGTAAGGTCAACATCCAGACCAGTGGCGACACACTCCCAGGTGATACCGGCGAGATTACCTTTACGATCCAGAACATTCAGGGGCTGGGTGATCTCCCGCCAGGACAGGGGACACCCACTCTTACCGCGCCCACCACTACTCCCCAGGAGGGAAATGGCTAACCATCACAAAGCGTCATGAGCCTATATGTAGCCGCATCGCTTTAGCAGCGATACTAACGCAACCATGCTGGCACCGATATGTAGCACACCACATGAGGGGCCGGTCAGGAAAGGAATAGAGTCGTCAATGCTCTCGCTGGAAGGCAAGCAATTAGGGAACTACGACGTTATTCGCCGCATCCGTGTAGGCGGTATGGGGGCCGTCTATGAGGGTCGGCAACGCACCGCCTTTGATCGACGCGTCGCCATCAAGGTTATTCTGGGCGACTTCGCCAAAGATCAGGATATGCGCCGTCGTTTCATGCGCGAGGCACGCACTGTCGCGGACCTGCACCATCCTAACATCCTGCCCCTGATCGAGTTTGGCGAGGAACGTGGTATTCTCTTCCTGGTCATGCCCTTCATCGATGGTGGCACACTCACCAGCTACCTCCGCCGTAGTCTCCCTGATCTCGCAGAGGTCACAAATCTCTATCAGCAGATCCTCGACGCCGTCGAAAACGCGCATGACGAGGGCTTGATCCATCGCGACATCAAGTCCTCCAATATCATGCTAGAGATGCGACGCGGAAAGGTTCCTCATATCTACCTGGGTGACTTTGGCCTGGTACGCATCAAAAGCACAAGGGGCGGACGCAGGCGACACAATGGCGCGAGTTGGCCCGGCGAAGCCTCACAGAGTGGCAAACCCATTCCACTCGATCAGGTTCCAGGAACTCCACACTATATGGCCCCAGAGCAAACACGTGGCATCGTCACCCCATTGACCGATATTTATGCTCTGGGCGTACTACTCTTCCAGATGCTTACGGGCGAGCTTCCCTATGACAGCGATGATGATATCCGTGTCATTGAGATGCAGCTATATAATCCCATACCCTCTCCCTGCGAGCGCGACGCCTCCATCCCCCGCGAACTGGAAGGCGTCGTTTATAAGGCAATGGCGAAAAACCCTGAAGATCGCTATCAGAGCGTAAGCGAGCTACGCGACGCCTTCCTTAAAGCCATATCTGGTCCCCGCGTCGAACTCTTTACCGATACTGACGACCAGCCCGAAGAGATCGTAGATCACTTCCTCGCGCCCGGCATCAAACCCAATCCAGACTTCCATAGCGACTCGACAGTCCCCAATAGCGAGCGAGCACCTCGTCCATTCCCTCGCGAGGCAAGCGTGCATGAGGTCTCCTCACCCAGAAGACTCGGGCAGGAGACCACACTGGAAGCCGATCCACTGCAACCTCAACCCATCATCATGCAGCAGCGACAGCCGCGTACTACTGGCGAGATTCGCCCTAAGTTCGCAAAGAGCTATCAGCAGCGCGTCACAGAAGAGCCCACCGAGGTGAAGATCATACGCGCGCATCAACCCGTGCGCAAACGCAGACGTAAGCAACCTGCCAAACCTCTTATTATCACCTCTGTGGCCTTGGCCGTTCTGGTGCTACTCGCGCTAATCGGAACGCGTGCCTTTGGAGCCAGCCTCTTCGCGCCCGGATTCCCTATCTTTGGCGGCGCGCCCATCGCCACTGTTTACGTGACCGCACAGGATAAAACACTGCAAAACACTTTTATCCTGACAGCCTCTCCTCAGGTACACAGCGCCGACCTCGCCACACATCGCATTCCCGCCCATCTGCTCAAGCAGAGCACACAAGGCACCAGCACTATCAATACAACTGGTACACACACAACCAATGCGGTACAGGCCCATGGCTCTCTCATCTTCAGCAACACCAGCCGTATGCCCGCAAATCTTGGAGTCATCACACTGACCCACAATGGCGTCAGTGTACGCACCACACAAGTGGTCCAGGTCCCCGGCAAAAGGTTTGGCAGCGATAAACCTGGCATAATCACAGTCCCCGCAACTGCTATCACACCGGGAGCAAACGGGAATCTGGACGCACATATTTTTGATGGTCCCTGTTGCGCAAACAATATCAGCGTCAGCAATACAGCTCCATTCAGTGGTGGTAGTGATGGGCAAGTCATTCACACCGTGCAACAGAACGACATCGATGGCGTCAAAACCGACCTCGTACCACGCCTCAAACAACAGCTCACGCAGCAATTTCAGAAGAGTCTGGATGTAAATGAGGTCCTGGCAACTCAACCTCAATTTGAGGTCAAAATTACGCCTGAACAGCCGGTGGGGGCGACGACAGACCGCGTCAAGATCAATGTCCAGGTCAGCGGCTCAGTTCTGAGCTACGACAAAGGAATTGCTACAGGCATCGCGACAGAACTGCTCAAACAGGAGGCAACCCGAAGCCTGAGTACAAATTTTAAACTGCATGGACAACCCAACCAGATAGGCACGATCAATGCTAAAGTTGGGCAGAACAATGCTATCTATCTCACAATTAGCGTCAAAGGGCAATGGATATATAGCTTTACTGACCAGCAAATTGCCAGTTGGCCTGACTATCTCAAAGGCACTACTTCAACTACCGCTCTAGCGTACCTCAACCAGCAGCCCGGCGTCGCGCAAGTTGAGCTACGCCTCCCCTTTAACACAGACCACTTCCCAAGCGACACTAATCAGATTAAAATCATTGTCGTGGATGCAAATCAAGCATAAATAGCCGCGCCGGTTTGAGCAACCGGCGCGGCTGGGCATCTCTAGAGATGTCTGCATGGGAAACGTGGCGAGCGAGTACCCCACATCCATTACTGTACCCATCAACACTCGCTCGCCACTTCAATGCAATACCGCCACGTTCATTCCACATCCGCACTACCTGGATTAACGGTCAGAACGCGCGTCACCAGAATCCTTAAAGAGATCCTTCAACTTATCCTGCACTCGCTCACCTGAGCGTCCGGATAAACGATCCTGTTCCGACGTACTATCCTCAACCTCTATATCTCGACGTTCATAGGGCTCCTCGACTAGGGTGTCGTCTGTTGAGCGTGCGTATTGCTCGCCTACTTCGTCGTCTCGATCCCAACTACGCTCGTACATCTCCTCATCACGCTCGCTAAAGAGATCAAACGAGCCCGCCTCATCATATTCCTCTGAGCCAGTGACAAAATTCTCTTCGGGCTGATTATCAAACTGCTGCGAATGTAGGGGCTCCTGATTCAAACCCTGGTCGCGATCTAACGGGGTGGAATTATCCTTCATCGTCCCCTGACTCATATTCTGGCTACGATCAAACGCCTCTCGATCAAGCTGGTTCATATCAGGCATTGTGCTCTGATCCTGCTGCGTTACGTCCCGTTGAAATGGCTCCTGTGCAATATCGCCTTGGAGCGGTCTTTGTGATACATCCCCTTGCGCTGGCTCTTGCTGTAATGGTTCTTGTAAAACATCTCCCTGTCTTGGCCCTTGTGATACCCCACCCCCAGGTATGTCCTGATCCGGCTGCATAGATCCTTGTTGATAGGGCTCGCGCTCTACATTGCCCTGAGTTGGCCTCTGAGCCATAATGTCATCATCGCGTTGAGAGATAGTATCACGCCTCGTACCTGAGCCATAGCTCTCATAGTCGGCCTCAGGGGCGTTCTGTGTCACATCCTCATCCCGCTGATAGGTTTCGTCCTCGTTCTTTCCAAGCACAAAGTCTTTCGCGCGTTCGAACAAGCCCTTTCTCTCCGATGGCTGACTGGCGCTGGACTCATTCCCCAGGTTCGTATCTTGCCCCTGATTTAGATTCTGGTCACGTTGATACTCATTATCCATGACTGGTAAACCTCCAAGCCGAATGTATGGACACACGATACATGCATGGGAATCTACTCGGAAAAACCAGAGATCACTCAGTCTTACGCGAACTGTCACGTAACATCTACGCGCAGTATATGCCAATAGATCTTCACCCTACATCCCACAGAAGGGTGAATCTGAGCACCACTTAAGAGTGAAAAGCACTCACACTTAAGTGTAAATGAGCTTTCAGGGACTCATTTTTCACCTCGCGTTTGTGATATGCTAAGCTGAGGATAAGATGTATACGCACCGCGAAGCAGAGAGGATAATCCAATGCATGTACGCACCTCAATCATTCGCCTGAAACCAGGAACCACCACAGAAGCCTTAAACATCATTCGCGATATCGTGCTCCCCAGCGCACAAATCCAACAGGGCTTTCAAGGAGCACAAATCCTCAAAAGCGAGAGCGAGGAAGAGCGCCTGATTGTTATGAGCTTCTGGCAGAGCGAAAAGGATCTGTTAGCCAGCGAACCTCCGCCAGAGATTCACCTGCATCTGGAACGCCTCGGAGAACTCATCGAAACCAATGAGCAGGGCAACTACTATGTTTTCCACCACATATAAAACTGACAAGATAAAATAAATGTATCTATAACCCTGGACGATACAGAAAGGACCATATCCTCACATATGTAGGCACTGTACTTGAAGCAAGCGCCCCCTGAAACGGCTACACATGCCCAACCAGTCGTAGAGAGGTAAACCATGGCACAACACCCTTCCTGGTGGCAAACGAACGTCATCTATCAGATCTACCCCCGTAGCTTTCAGGATGAGAATGGTGATGGCATTGGCGACCTGCCCGGCATCCTGAGCAGGCTCGATTACTTACGCTGGTTGGGCATCGACGCCATCTGGCTCTCTCCCATCTATCCTTCACCCATGGCGGACTTCGGCTATGACATATCCGACTATACGAACACCCACCCGCTCTTTGGCACACTCGCAGACATGGACAAGCTCATCGAGGAAGCACACAAGCGCGACCTCAAGCTCATTCTTGACTACGTGCCGAATCACACCTCCGACGAACATCCCTGGTTTCAACAGTCACGCGCAAGCCGCTCTAATCCCCGCCGCAGCTGGTATCTATGGAGCGATTCGGCACCCGACGGAGGCCCGCCAAACAACTGGGCAGGTTTCTTCGGCGGTTCCGCCTGGCAATGGGACACCAAAACCGAGCAATACTACCTGCACATGTTCGACGCTAAGCAGCCTGATCTCAACTGGCGTAATCCTGAGGTACGCTCCGCTATGTACGATGTCCTACGCTTCTGGCTGGATCGTGGTATTGATGGTTTCCGTGTCGATGCGCTCTGGATGCTCCTCAAAGATGAACAGTTACGCGATAATCCCGCACGCACAGTATGGGGGCCCTGTGATCTACTCAACAAGCTTCAAGAAGGTCAATATACTGAGGATCAACCCGGCATTCATGCTATCGTGCGCGAGATACGCAGCGTACTCGACAAATACAAGGAGCGCGTCTTCATTGGCGAGGTTTACCTGCCAGTTCACCGCCTTGTTGCCTACTATGGCGAGATGCTAGACGGAGCCCATCTCCCCCTCAACTGCCAATTCGCCACTAACCGCGTCTGGGAAGCACAGGCGATCAAACAGATCATTGAAGAATATGAGGCGGCCTTACCCGCGCAAGCGTGGCCTAACTGGGTCCTGGGTAATCACGATATGCCACGCATAGCTTCGCGTGTAGGACGTGAGCAGGCACGCATCGCTCAGATGCTCTTGCTTACACTACGAGGGACTCCAACCTGCTATTACGGAGACGAACTGGGTATGGAGGACGTCGACATTCCACCCTCACTACGCCATGATCCACAGGCAAAATACGACCCAGACAACACACGCGACCGCGAGCGCACACCTATGCAATGGACGAAAGGTCCCAATGCAGGATTTAGTATTCCTGGCAGCCATCTCTGGCTCCCCATCGCACCAGATTATCAGACAGCCAATGTCGAATCTCAGAGCCAGGACCCACACTCCATCCTCATGCTCACGCGCGCGCTGCTCACACTGCGCCGCTCATCTTCGTCACTCACACTCGGCTCCTATCGGACACTTGCCCAGGAGAACATTAACTGCCTCGCTTACCTGCGTGAGCATGAACACCAACGTTACCTGATAACACTCAATTTCACGGATACAGGGCAGACAGTACACATGCCCTTAGAAGAATCAGGCAGCATCCTACTCTCAACGCAGATGGATCGTGTGGGGAATTGTAACCTCTCCGCATTCAATCTGCGCGCGCATGAGGGTTGCCTGATTGAACTCTCATGAAGCCTCATACCCTCTGAGAAACCCTTCTTCTCTTTAAATCAAAAAGTGTCGAAAATTTGTGGTGCGCACCACAAATTTTCGACACTTTTTAATTAACTTCTACGTAGATACTGTGCTTCTGGCTGGCTAGCGTGGGCCAGCGACAAGCACATCGTTGCTATCTGGTATGAACTGTGTAAAGTTTTTCTTAAACAGATCCGCCAGATGGCGCGCCTGCTGATCATAGGCCATCTTATCATTCCAGGTATTGCGAGGCAGAAGCATCTCACCCGGAACCCCAGGGCAACTGGTCGGCACACGCAAACCAAAGATAGGATCAACCGCCGTCTCAGCTTGCTCAATCACCCCGCTGATCGCTGCATTGACCATCTGACGTGTATAGTTGATGTTGATACGCTCTCCCACGCCATACGCGCCACCCGTCCAGCCTGTGTTAATCAGGTAGCAACGCACATTGTAACGCTCAATACGCTCACGCAAGAGGTTTGCATACTCAGTTGGACGCAAGGGCAGGAAGGCCGCGCCAAAGCACGAACTAAAGGTGGCCTGGGGGGATGTCACACCGCGTTCTGTCCCAGCTAGCTTGCTGGTATAGCCAGAAAGGAAGTAGTACATAGCCTGCTCTGTCGTCAACTTAGAAATCGGAGGCAAGACACCGAATGAATCAGCGGTCAGGAAGATGACCGCTTTTGGCTGTCCACCCATTCCCGACTCTACGACATTGTCGATAAAGTCTATAGGATAGGCCGCGCGAGTGTTCTCGGTCAGTGAGCTATCGCTGTAATCGGGCTGGCGAGACTCTCCCTTAAGCACCACATTCTCATAGACTGCGCCAAAACGAACCGCGTTCCAGATCTGCGGCTCGTGCTTCTGTGAGAGATTGATGCACTTCGCGTAGCAGCCCCCCTCGAAGTTAAAGACGCCCTGCTCACCCCAGCCATGCTCATCGTCGCCAATCAGGCGGCGCTCAGGGTCAGCGGAGAGGCTCGTTTTACCTGTGCCCGAAAGTCCGAAGAAGAGTGCCACATCCCCATCAAGTCCTACGTTCGCCGAGCAGTGCATTGGAAGCACCCCTTCAGCGGGCAAGATGAAGTTTAGCACCGTAAAAATTGACTTCTTCATCTCGCCTGCGTACTCTGTTCCCGCAATCAACACCAAGCGCTCTTCAAAATCAATAATAATAGCGGTCTCAGAGCGAGTCCCATGGGCGCGGGGGTTCGTGCGGAAGTGAGGCACACAGAGAATGGTAAAACCAGGATTTTCGCTTGTACGATCACTCTCATTCGCACGCAAGAATAACTGGCGCGCAAAAAGGTTATGCCAGGCAAGCTCTGTAATCACCTGAATAGGCATACGATAGTGCGGGTCTGCGCCAGCCGCCGCATCCAGAATATAGACATCGCGTCCTTGAAGATAGTCCGCCAGACTCTGGCGAACGACCGCGAAGGTCTCTGGGGACATAGGATGATTATTCTCTCCCCACCAGATCTTCGATGCCGTTTCCTGGTTCGAAACGATGAATTTATCTTTGGGCGAGCGTCCTGTATGGGATCCAGTAGTAGCGCTAAAAGCGCCATTGGACGCAAGCACCCCTTCTTTACGCGTCAGCGCGTGCTCAATCAACACCGCAGGAGGCAGATTCCAGTTAATAGAACCGAGATTCGTCAAACCGTAGTCTTCCAGAGCCTTCCTGCTCATCATCATTGTCATAAGTGCATATCTCCTTTGGGCCATTTCCTCTCTTGATGCGTGCTAACAACAACAATGGTGTCAGTACTCTAACCGCAGAGTACCATGTAACGCATCTGGCCCGAACCTAACCACCGTTAGTTTAATACAATTCGTGGTCATAGTGCAACCATACAAGGCCCACATAACCACATCCATAGAAGATGAACAACTAAATGCATAATAAGAACAAAATCTATGCGCGCCCCAGAAGGACGCGCTATATAACCTTACAAACGTTCGTTCTGCTCCACTGGTATCACAAGCTCCAATAAATGATCAAGAGTACCACATACAACAACGGGACCTGAAGCGTTACATTCAGGTCCCGTTGTTGTATGTGATTAAAGCTCTATCTACCCTTGTACGATCTTAATCATTATCCCAGATATGTTTCGCACCAGTCTCGCCTCTCGAACTTTTCGAGTCTATCGTCCGATTGTTTGAATAGTAGTAATTGCTCTCGAAGGAATCACCATCATCGTCACTACCCGCATAATGTCGCCATACGCCAATAATGATACAAATGACCAGCGCGCAAATTATCAGGATCCAGGTCCATGCGGACAGAGGGCCACTGGATGACGAACCACTTGAATGATGATAATATGTATGCGAACGATACCGATATGTTGGGCGCTTGGACTGCGACAACGAAATCTTAGAGGTATAGATCTGAGCGATACGCATCACTGGCAGCCTCTCCTCCACCAATGAAGACACACGTTGCGTCGATTGCAACGCCTCACCTATTCGACTCACCTTGACCAAACTAACGCTTGATATGCATAACACAACGATAAAGCAAGCTAGCAAACAGGCGAGAACAATACCAGCGTATACATATCGCGCGCGACTCATTAGTATCTCTTTCATCAAAACTTCGCTTCACTCCTTGGCGAATGCCTGAACACGCCAATAACGTTGGTTTTATATCAATTCCTACTTCACCAACTAACATCTGTATGCATACGACCAGTTGCTAGAAACTTCCGCCTGCGCCACCACCGCCACCACCACCTCCAAAACCACCGCCTCCGCTATAGCCTCCATGCCAGGAGTGATGGCGACGATAACCACGAAAACGCCCGCCAGTCAGGCGATTGAAAAAGAATAGTCCAATTCCCAAAGCTAAAGCCCCCAGACAAACAAGTGCGCTATGAGCCCCTTCCCCAAAGCCATCGGAAGTATTTCCGCCCTTCAGCGATTCTTCGAGTGAACGCAGAAGGGCCAATGTCCCCTCTGTATAGTTGTTGCTCCCCACTTTATTTTTAAAAGCCTCATAGGCCGCATCGTACTGTGATTGCTTCAGCTCAATATTCGACCCACCCTGTAGCCAGAAATAGCGATGCGCCGTATCAATCCCCATCTCAAAATGGCCTGGCTCCTTATTGGCCTTTTCCTTGATATCGTCCTCAAAAGCATTCTTATCACCGTTGAAAGAGTTCGTAGTGTAGATATCTATAGTTTTGGAGAGATTATTCGCCTCAGCCATGACCTGTTGGGCATTCAGAACGTGCGCGTCATCCTTTAATATTCCACTCGCAGCCAGAGCTGACTGACTTACAAGTAAGCTCACACTCAAAGCCAGTAGTGAGCTCAAAACGCAAATCAATGCCAGATTCCCCAACCGCCGTGACATGTCTATACGCATACGATCTCCTCTCATTGCATTCAAGGGCTGCACCCACTATATTCACCAACGCAGATATAGTAGAGTTATTTTTATAACTGGACTTTTAATACATTGTCACTCTCATCGCATAGGTATGTAGACGTGTTGCTATCGCGAATATCCAAAGGGATTGGACATCCAACACGTTCAATTTGGGAGGATTTTCGCCATCTCGATACGTACAGAGGAGAGATCTGAGCTGAGCAAGCTTAAGCTATGCGCCTATATAGTAGGCTCAAGCCTTCTGAACGCTGCTCAAGTAATCAGCCAACCTCTCTCCCCTGTGAGATGCTCTGAGCGCAGACGTTTTAATGCTTGGGAGACTCACATTTTGAGCGCACATATTCTACGAACTTGTCGCCACGATCAAACTCATTTAAGAACATGCCGAAACTGGTGAAGCCAGGGGAGAAGAGGAGCACATCGCCTGGACGCGCCAGGTCGAGCGCGGTATCAAGCGCCTTCTGGAAATCGCTGAACACACCTCGAACAGGATCGCTTGCCTCCTGGCGCGTAACCTCCTCACGCAGCGCAGGCAAGAGTTCATCAGTTCCGTTACCAGCCAGTAGCACAACATCGCGGCAGCGCCGGATAATCGTCTCGGGCCAATGCTCTAAAGGAAGATGCTTGGTATTTCCGCCCGCTACCAGCACGATAGGCTGATCGAAAGCCTCCAACGCGACCTGTCCCGCGATGGGCGAGGTGCTGGTGCTATCATTGATAACGCGCACATCACGCCAGATCCCAATCTCTTCCAGGCGATGCGAGACAGCACCAAAGTGACGAACCACCTCGGCGATAACTTCATCGGGGACGCCAAGAAGGCGCGCAGTTGTCGTCGCCAGCAAGATATTTTCCAGATTATGTTTGCCTTTGAGAGGAGTCTCTACAAAGGTAAAGGGCTCAACATGGGTGGGAGTGCCATCAACGAGAGCGGAGCGTGGGAAGCTTCCCCCTAATTCAACGCTGATAAACCAGGCTTGGCCGGGAGCCTCCAGACCAAAGCGGCGCGTCCAGGGGTTATCATAATTAAAAACCGCGATCCCCTCTTCAGTCTGGAAACGGAAGATGTTGGCCTTAGCCTCGGCATAATCCTCCATCCCGTTATATGTGTTGAGATGGTCAGGATAAACGTTGGTCATAACTGCGACAGAAGGACTAATACTATGGGGGCCAGGCCCTCAAGCTGCCAGCTAGAGAGTTCCAGTACGACCTGCGTCTCCGGAGTAATCTGCGGCAGGAGCGAGAGCGTCTCAACACCCGCCACATTTCCACCGATGACAACCTGTAAGCCATGTGTCTGTAAAATGGCGTGAATGAGACTCGTCGTTGTTGTCTTGCCACGTGTACCAGTAATGCCAATAATACGCCCTGGGCAGGCCATAAAGAAGAGCGCGATCTCCATTTCGATGCGTGCCCCATGCTCCTGTGCCAGAAGCAGGTAGCGCGAATCGCGCGGCACACCAGGATTACGGATCACAATATCAGCCCAGACAAAGTCTTCGTCGCGATGCTGGCCCAGAATAAATTCAATGGGCAGACCAGCAAGCGCTCGTACACTCGGCGCGAGCACCTCTGGCGACTTCATATCTGTCACGCGCACAATAGCGCCTTGCTGAGCAGCATAACGAGCAGCCGCCATTCCTGAGCCTTGCAAACCCAGGCCCATGACCAGCACACGCTTTCCCCGCAGGTCCATAGCACAAACCCTCGCTTCCCTCTACCCTCTTATACAAAAACCAACGCCGCTCTCGCGGCTAGCGCTCCCGCGCTCAGGTTTTTGAGCGGCTTCATTATTTCATCGTCTTCTCATCATACCAGAATCACAAGGGAGAGACAATCGTATATGCTATACTATGCATACAAATTCATGCATGCCATACTGGTTTCTCATACGGCAACCTTTTTCTATTTATGTTGCCGTTGTTCTAAACGAGAGAGCATATGTCTGACTTCGAGAAAGATGATTGCCTGTCCAAAGATGAGGTCAAATTCACGGACCTGGAGCTACCCAAGCGAGGTCTCCGCTTCAGAGTACTGGCATCGGGCCAACATATCTTCCGTATCGCGCGCTATCCGGCTGTCAGAGGTGCAACCCTGGTAGTGCTTGCGGCATTGTTGCTCTTCATCTTCTTACCAGACCTCGTGGCGATTAGTCAACTGCTCTTCAACAATCACACCTCACAGGTTCAGCAAGCGACTGATACCCAGCCTTGCTCCCTTTCAGTCATCATCGTTAGCAGTCCAGGCCCATTCAATGGAGCACATTACTGGCGCAAAGGAGTTCAAAAGAAGACGGCACAGGGTAGTGAGTGTATAGAGAAAACAGACACCCACACCTGTACGGTTTCAGGAGGCACCGTCAATGAGGTAAGCACCAATATTGACGATGGCACCTGGCAAGTCGTCAATCTGGCAGGCACCCCTCAAGCAGTAAAATGCAGGTAGATTCATAATACAAGTGCATATAAATCTACGCTCTGGACTACATCTCTTGTCTTTCACGCACGCTATACACATGATACACAGGCATGATATCTTGTGATACAATTAAAGATACTATAGTTTCTGTCAACAAATAGAGATACCAAGGGAGAAGAAACAGGCAATGATCTGGCGCATAGCCTCGAATAGAGCCAGTCGAGAGCGGTGCGCGCTAAGTTGATAGCTAGCTATAAAAAGCATTTGCCAACGCCGCCTGTGCGGCAGTTGGCTTCGCCGCCACATGGTTCCACCTCAGGCTGAGTTTGTGTTGTGTGACGCCTGAGCCTCTCAGGCGGCTGCGCTCAGGCAAATGAATGGCTGGCAATGTTGTTGATGGGGAGGGGAGGAGCAACTATGTTGTGCAATGAGTCGAACCATCAAGCGAAGCTCTCAGGAGTACAGGCAGCAGGGAAGCGACAACCAATGGAACTAGTACCCGCAATGCAACTTGAACCTATCCTGGAGCATCTCTCCAGTGGGGTCGCACTGCTTGATGCCCAGACACTCCATATCCGTTATGTAAATGCCTACTTACGCGCGCTCTTAAGCGATCCCTGGGACAGCTACCAGGAACTTCGCGGACACCATCTGCGCGAGGTCATACCAGAAGAGGTATTTCTGCGTGCGCTGCCTCTTTTACAGGAGGTTGCCAACACCAACCAGGCTCAACATTACGCGGAGGTGCCCTATGAAGGCTTGCTAGAAATACGAGGACGCACCTACTGGCGGATCTCACTTGAGCACGTTCAAATAGCCTTTGAGGGGCAAGACAACGTACCAACATTGCTTGTGACCCTGGAAGATGTTACAGAACGAGCACGCTCGCGCCTGCATCTACACGCGATCCATACTATATCCACAGCTATTGCCGGACCAACAGCCCTTCCCAGGGTACTTGATCGCATCCTACAGGCATTGCATGAAATGATCGGGGCCAAGCGTTGCGCGATTTTGCTCACGGAACAGGCTACGCATAAGGGGGAACCCTTTGATATACAAAGCAACAAGCATACGCAGCAAACCATCCATATAGTTGCACGCCAGGGAATTCACCCGACCTCTTATGAATGGGGCTCGAGAGAAGATGAACATACCCTGTTCAATCAGGTCGCTCAAAGCGGACACGCCTTGATCGTCCCAAACACTAACACACAGCCAGAACTCTACCTCCCATATATTGACGACCACGGGACTGCATGTCGCCCTGGCTCCGTGCTGTGCGTTCCCATTCATATTCCTTATGAGGGAAACGACCATATCTCCATCGCTCACGAAAGGCAGCCTACATCCAGCACACTTGGGACTATCGAAGTTTATCATAAACGCGCACGCGGTTTCCCCAGCGAAGAGGTACAGCTTTTGGAGCGCTTCGCGCAACAGGCCGGGCTGGCAATACATAACGCACGCCTCTTCCGGGATGTCGAGAACTGGGCACGGACCGCAAATCGGCATGCCCACCAACAAGAGAAAATGATGAGCGCTATCCCCGATGGAATCGTCATCTTCGACCCACACTGGCAAGTCGTTGGTGCCAATCCAGCAGCACGCATGCTCTTTGACTGGGACGATGAAATTACTGGTCTCTCACTTCAGCAATTAGTGAAACGAAGCGCTCCTATTCTACCGCTCTCAATCACAGAGAAACCAGACTTTGTTACCATTCTAGAGGAGCGGGCGCAGAAACGTGCCAGCGACGAGATGAAACTCATCAACTCTGAGGGGCGTGCTTACACTCTACGCTGCTCATATACCCCCATACCCGATGAGCAGGAAAACATTTTCGCCTATATCATTGTCTACCATGATGTAACAGAAGGGGCGGCTGCCCTGGAGCGAATCGAAGCCGAAGTAATCAAACGAACACGCGAACTGGCCCAGCACAACATAGCGCTACAACAGTCCAAGGCGGAGCAAGAACTCACGAATGCTCGCCTCCAACTTCTCCTGAAGCGCATGCCTTCTGGCGTGCTGCTAGTAGACGCTCCACACACGACAATCAACCTGATTAATCGCCGAGGAGTGCAACTGCTTCAGAAGATGGGCGCCCCCCTGGAACCGCTCGATGATCCCGACCTGGCCGCCCAGCAAGCCCTTGGACTAGAATGCGACACCCTTCTACATAATCTCGCCATGCATGACTCGTCTGGGCGCCTAGTTCCCTATGAAGAACGCCCGATGCATCTGGCCCTCTTCAAGGGACAAGCAAGCGAGGCTGAATTATCCTTGATACTTGAAGATGGCTCCATTATGTGCCTGCTCATCAACGCAGCGCCTATGCTCTCGGCAGGAGGCACCATCACCAGCGCGGTTGTTGTCATGCATGACATCAGTCGCACAAAAGCGCTTGAGCGGACACGCGAAGACCTCTTCAATACCATGGCCCATGAGCTCAAGACGCCATTGGCAAACATCCGCGCCCACTTGAGCGCGCTTCTCACACCGGATCTACGAGTCACACAAGAAGAGCAGATGAACTACCTGCAAACAGCAGATGAGCAGGTAGAACGCCTGGTTGGCATGGTGAATCACTTCCTGGATGCCTCACGCGTCGAGGCGGGTGCCTTACGACTCGACAGGGAGCCAATCATCATTCCCGAACTTTTCGAGGACCTGCAAGAGCGGCTGGAGGCCCTGATCTCCGATTCCCAAATTCAGCTCCAGATTCTCCTGCCAGAAGAGCTACCGGCTGTTGATGGGGATTACGAACTGCTTATGAGTGTGCTTACTAATCTGCTTAGTAATGCCTTTAATTACGCGCCAGATGGGGATATAATTCAGTTAGAGGCAAAAATCGCGCGTGGAGGGAAAGGTCGCCGGGGCCCAGGAGTAACGTTACGCGTCACCGATCATGGACCTGGCATGTCAGCGGAGAAGCAGAAAGCCATCTTCCAGCGCTTCTATACCTTCTCATCCATGAGCACCCGTTCGCAGGAGTCACTCACTCTTCCACGCAAACGCGGAAGCGCTCGCTGGAGTCCGGGCACCGGCCTGGGGCTCTACATCAGCCGAGGGATCATCGAGGCACACGGAAGTAAACTGACGCTGAAGACCAGCCCTGGACAGGGAGCCAGTTTCGCTTTCACGCTTCCAGTTCATGCCGCTCATGAGCCACAGAAATAGTTTGCGAGGACACGTACTGGAAGGGAAACCCATTATGGTAGCTAGTGAGAAAAAAATTCGTGTACTGTGTATTGAAGATGACGCGCAAATGCGCACATTCCTCACAGCCCAGTTGAAAGCGCGCGACTTTCACACACAAGCCGTACGGGATGGGGCGCAGGCTATTGATGTCGCGGCCATCTTCCAACCCCAAATTGTACTGCTTGACCTCTCACTTCCCTCGCTCGATGGCTTGGCATTCCTTCGCCGCCTACGTGAATGGAGTAACGCGCCAGTTATCATTCTCTCGGCTCATGATGAGGAGCCAATCAAGATTAAAGCCCTTGATATGGGCGCAGATGACTACCTGACCAAACCTTTTAGCCTCAACGAGTTGCTCGCACGCATTCGCGTCTCACTCAGACGAAGCGAGGAAGCCGCGCGCCTGCGCAACAGTACCGCTCCCGAGGCCCCAAGGCCCACCTACCATTGTGGAGGGAAAGATGGCCTCCAGGTTAACTTCGCGCGTCGCCAGGTGCTCGCGGGCGGACAAGAAGTACACCTGACCCCAACGGAATATGATTTGCTCTGCGAACTCACCCACAATGCGGGTAAAGTCCTGACGCATCGCGAATTGCTCCAACGAGTCTGGGGGCCAGATTACAGCGCTGAGAACACCTACCTGCGCACCTTTATTCGCCACCTGCGCCGCAAACTCGAACCAGATCCTGCTCGTCCGCGCTTTCTGCACAACGAGCTAGGGGTAGGATACTATGTGCCCCCACCCGATGCGGATGAATTGGACGCAGAGGCCGAAAGCGCGCATTCTCAGCAATGAGAACCACCTAGAAGGGCCTTCTGGCAATTTCATAGCTTTTCACGCCATTTTCACACAACAGGCGCGATCTTTACGTCTTTCTCACTCTTTTTCAGGTACACTTTGGATCAGAGGCCGTAGAGATTGGGCCTCCTCGTCGCACCAGCCGACGCGCCGCAGGGCGAAACATCACATATGAGCGAGATGTAGGTGTTATGCACAACATACTAGCGGATTGCGAATGCACTGGTTCCGACGATTATGCGAGCTTGTCAAAAGGAGCGCAGGCACTGCAACAAGCATTGGTCCAACCCACAAGAGAAACATCGGCAATGCAAAAGCCTCATACACATATCCTGTTGGTTGAAGACGATCTTGACCTTGCGAGCCTGGAAGCAAATTTTCTGGCAGCTCATGGCTTTACCGTCATTACTGTACAGAATGGAGAAGATGCTATAGCCTTTCTGCGCAAGGGTCATCCTGACCTTGTGCTTCTGGACATCGAACTGGCAGGGCAATTGAACGGTTGGCAGGTATTCGAAACGCTACGGCACTCAATGAACACCCCGGTCTTGCTCACAACCAGTTCGCTCAACGGAATGCGCAAACAGTTACGAGACCAGGCAGAAAGCCGAGCCACGCTCGACCATCTGGCAAAACCATACACCATGCCGAAGCTGCTCAAACGCGTGCAACGCATGTTGATGGTAGCACCCAGTTAGAGGCCATTGATTCTCATATAAGGAGGTTCATATGGATCGCAAGGAAGACCGTGATATTCTGCGCAAGGGTGGTTTCGCCGAAAATGAGGTCGTACAATTGAGCAAGTTGCGAGCCTACTACGCTGAGAAGGAAAGGCAGCGGGCCGCAATCGCAAATCGTCGTCTGGAATTTATACGCTGGCTCGTCGCCAATGGGAAATTGAGCGACCAGATCGCTTAAAAGGCCAACACGCAGGTCTCCAATGCCTGTTTTAGCAGTACATGGTGTTGAGAAATCAGAGGCAATATCTCTGATTTCTCAACGCTTTTTGTTTTCATCACGTAACTGCTTAGGCCCCTCGCCACCTACGGTAGCTCGCATAGGCCAGGGGATGCTTTGCGTTGAGAAGTCTCCGCTCTAAACACACAAAGAAAAGGACCCTGCGGTGCCGCCAGACTTTCTATGCGGCATCGAGGGTCCTGGGCGAATACGCCTATTTCCAGGTGGCCTGAACATGGCCTAGCCTCTTTCTATTCCAACCATTTTAGGAGGGCTGGAGGTGAGGATAATGCACCACCAGATCATCCACAATTTCAAACGCGGGCGGCAGAGAATCCTCAGGGTTCGCCTGCAACGTCTGAGCAGAGCGCATGGCTTCCTCGATATCCTCATCAGAGAGATACTGAGGCAGCGGCAAACGTGAAACGGTAGTAAGAATGTTCTCGATTACTTCCGTAGGAGGCTCTATCTGATCAAGCTGCAAAAAGAGCTTGTCAATTTCATCATCTGTCATGAAATCGTCGCTGTTTCCAATGAAAAGGTCTTTGTCGAATGGCTGCTGTTTCATATTTGCTCCCTCTTACGTCGTTCGTATCGCTTCTGAGAGTATCACGAATGATCTAAGAAAGGAGTTTCAGATTTCCAAGCCTTCTTATCTTTTTTTCAAAAATCCCCTTAGGAAACTTAGACGGTTGCTTTCATTGTTTGCCACTGGAGCGCGAGCGCGTTGCGAAGGAGTGGGCGAGCACGCTGGAAGTACGTCTTCGCTGTTGCCTCTGGCATCTTGAGCGTACGGCCAATCTCCGAGAAGCTTAACTGACCGGCATAGCGAAGCAACACAACAGAGCGAAATTTTGGTGGAAGGTTATCGATAGCCTCTCGCAGAGCACGCTGCAAATCATTACGTTCGGCGGTTTCATCAGGCAAGGGACTATTGTCAGGCATAATGTCCAGAGGTGAGAGATCGTCATCATCACTTGATGACTCCAGGTCAGAAAAATGAATAGCACGCTTGCGACGCAGTTCGTCAAGACAGCGGTTACGCGCAACCTGGAACAACCACGCCTTCAGCGGCTCACCAGTGCGCAGTTTCGGCATGGAAATATAGAGTTGCAGGAACACTTGCTGGAGAATGTCACTTGCCAGGTCATAATCACCCAGACAACGGCAGATAAAGTTAAACAGGGGGGTTTGATACCGACTAACCAACATTTCAAAGCCAGTCTGGTCACCAGCCATGGTACGTTGTACCAACATACCATCGGTAATTTGGGAAGCCTCATTCTTCGTTTGAGCTTTGGTGCGTTCACGTACTTGCATGTTTATTCCAACCTCGCTTTCTTTTGTCCCCTATAGAGTAGCCGCTTGAGGTTGGGAATTCAAGTATTTTTGGGGCTTAAAAGCTCTGCTATAAACGACTTTAAGCGTAAACTAACAACCTTAAGACCACATAAGCTAAATCTTAAAAGGAGGTAAGTCAATTTTTAATCATTCTCTAATGAGTTTCTAAGCGCTCTTTAAGCTTAAGGCTTTCTAGAGTGAGGTTGGGATGTGGAAGGAACTACCTATATCACGCATTATCCCCACCAAAGGGATACATGCCGATTCAATATCTGCGATAACTTCTCGGTCAATATGATATGCCATAAAGCCTTGGAAGCCATCTTGATACAAATTCCAACAAGTAAAAATAGTGGAGAAATTGTGAGAAACTTCAATACAAAGGCTGGCTCGCTCCATAATGGAAGCCTAAGCCAGCCCAAGCATTCCTTAAGCTTAAGCTTAGAAGCGTGAAAGATTAGGGGAGCTAAGTAAATGGCTCAAGAATTGATTCGCGGTTCGCGTCTCGACACGCTTGCCAATGCGAGCCAGCAACACATTGCTTGGTTCCATGCTCACATTTGGCTCCGTTGTGGGATACTCAATGAAACCTTGAGCACCAAAGAGACGTGAGATCAACTGACGATAACGATAGACGGAGAGGCCCAGACTCTCAGTATCCCAGTGCCATGAGAGGCCAATAGCGAAGAGAATCATATCCTCAAGGGCATCTAGTTCCAGAGCAAAGGCTAACATATGACGCGCAATATTCAATCCCCGCCAGTCAGAACTGACCTCGATGGCAACTTCATATAGATTCTCAATACCTTCCCACCACTCATCGGCGGGCGCGATTGTCACCTGTCCCACGATGGCTCCCTGTGGCGTATAGGTCAGAGTTAAGGCACAGTCAGGGCTACGTGCGATATCCAGCAAAAGCTGATGCTCTCGCTCGGGAAGGCGCGCGAAGGTATGCAATCCGGGATCGGGATGCAAGCGCTCCACCAACGAAACAGGGCTGAAATCGCGCATCAGCAAAGGCCCTCTCGTAGTGTCAAACGAGCGACTACGCGAAGGTGATTTTGTCGGGTCATGATTTAAATGTAGCAGATCAAACAGCCCAGCAAGTGGAGAGCGGGGTCTTTGCGCAGGAAAAGCCTGACGCACCGAGGGAGGAATAACCAGGTGACGCACCAAGGCCGCCGTATGCCTATTTATACTATTTATCGACATACGACGCGGTTGTGGTGGAAAGTGACGAGCATCATCTATAAAGCTTGTAGGAAACTCATGCCATGCAGGAGATTTCCCCATCACGGACTGCGCCGCCTCATCGCTATCACGCGCAGCCTCCCAGATAGGACGCCAACGCGCGACCCACTCCTCGGGGAGTTTATCAGGCAGGTCTTGCTCAGATAATTCTGCCCAGAGCAAGCTCCAGGCACGCGGCACCACACGGTAAAGGGCGTATCCACCACCACCAACCGCGACCCAGCGCCCCTGGCTATAGGTATCGGCCAGGGAACGAGCCATTTTGATCTGCGCGCGAATGCCACGCATAGTCAGATTGAGATGGGTCAACGGGTCCCATGCATGTGTATCACACCCATGCTGGGTAACGATAACATCAGGCGAATAAGAAGCTACCAATGGGCGCAGAATGGATTCCATGATCTCAACATAGGAATCATCCTCGGTAAAAGGCTCAAGGGGCACGTTGATCGCGAAACCGCGCCCTCCACCACTCCCAGTCTCCAGTACATCACCAGTCCCAGGAAAAAGGTAGCGCCCCGTCTCATGTAGCGAAATGGTCATTACGCGTGGTTCATCATAAAAAGCCCGCTGCACGCCATCGCCGTGATGGGCATCAAAATCAATATACAGTATCTTCGCTTCGCTCGAACGCAAGATATGGGCTACCGCGATGGCGACGTCATTATAGATACAGAAACCAGAGGCGCGATCATGCCAGGCATGGTGCAAACCACCAGAGGGGTGAAAGACACGTAACGGACGCTCAATCTCTGGAAAGCTCCCCCCTTCGGGCAAACCCATAACAGCGCTCAAGGCGACTAGTGTACCACCCGCAATGCGCGCGGAAACTTCATGCATACCAGGCAAACTTGGTGTGTCATCACTACCAAAGCCATAGCGCAATTCGAGTTGCTTCCGCTCCTTAAGCGCCTCTGAATCACCTGTCTCGTTCCAAGGCTGACTCAGACGTTGCACTGCGTCGATATATTCCTCGGCATGGACCAGGCCCAACTCCTCACGGGTCGCGAGGCGAGTATGGAGCCTGGTCTCCTCATGGGTCTGATCCCAGAGTTTCGAGGTCTCCAACAGATCCATTAAGGCGCGCAGGCGCGTGGGTTGTAGTGGATGTTGTGGTCCAAAGTCATATTTAAGCTCTTCATTATCGAAGATCAAACGCGCCCGAGGTGAAACCGACTCACGCGGCTCCCGAGCCTGAGAAATGGCATCAGGCATCTATCATATCCCCTTCCATTGGTGATGCTCCAATAGAGTAATGAATGCCTTCCTGTTGCAAACGTAGCAATAAAGGCGCGGGATTAATCGTACCCAGACGTATAGTCGCGACTGTAGGAACGCCCCCATCCGTTGGTGCAGCAAGCACACTACGCACATAAACATGCATCTGAGAGGCAATCTCCAGGAAACGCGCCAGGGGTAAGCTATCACCGAGAGGAAGCATTATCACCAATTGCATACCAGGTTCAGTAGCACCCATCGCACGCGAAAAGGCCAGCAGAAGATCGCTACGAGTCACTAATCCTTCTAACAGGGCCTTGCTCTCTCCATCTATCTGCTCATAAGTCACGACTGGTAGGTAGTTCAAATTGCGCTCAACCATGATCTGAACGGCGGAAGAAACACTCGTCGTTGGTTGCACACGGATCAGCGCGCGATGCATAACCTCAACAACACGACGCTCAAGCCAGGAGCGCTGGAGCGCGCGACTCGATGCTTCCTGGCGAGCGAGCATGGCCTGAAGATCAATATCCTGCGACGTGAGCATCCCCTCTAATAGATGTAAAGTCTTGTATTTCTTCTTTTTCGTCTGTTGCTCATCAGCCACATGACGCACACGAGCGACTGGCAGATGATGAAAACCATGCTGCCGTAGCAGGTTCACAGCGTGAGCCAGTGTATCATCCGGAGCAATGGTTATTGGCTTGGTTGACATGATATCTTGAACTATCATTTGCCCTCCCAACAGATACATATGGGCATCAGTAGAGCACTTCATTTGCAAACGAGGAGATAGAGGAGACGCGCGCCAGTGTGCGTAGAGCCTAACTTCTCAGGTGCGCACAGTGTGTATCATAGCACAGAACTACATACAGGGCACAACTTCTCTTTCGCGCCTCCGTACATATGCATAGACAAGCTAATAGGGACACTTGCTCATATGGCAGAGGCAGATAGATCATCTGTAATAGAGCCGAGTGCCATGCGGAGGAACAAAGCACTCAGGCATCCGTCCAGAGAGTGCGCATACCACAACACAGGTTTGCGTATAATGAGAACGTAGTGTAAGGAGCAACATATGGCTGAAGATACAGAAAACACCACACCACGCCCCCATTTCCCTTTCGACAATCAAGGGGAGCAATCACATAATCAAAACAGAGATACAGCATCACCTACACAGCCAGAAACGGACATAGAACAAGAGCAGGAATGCCTGCACACAGTAGGGGACATCACACTTCCAGAGAAGCGGATTACTGAAGCGAGTGCCGATGAACCCGCTACCGAAGAAACCTCAGTGCATGAGCATGCCATAGATGCCCAACAACATCTTAACGCGCCACATACGCCACCAATAAACAATGAAGCCCAACAAAGCACGGAAGCATCTACGCCTGAGCAGGAGCCAGCTGTAAGCGCCACCACCATCAATGTCCCCGTCAAGGACATTCCAACTCAAGCGGAAGAGAAGAAACCTCTCTCAGCGCTTCCCTCTATGAGAATCGAAGATCTGACAGAGTTCCAAGTCGCAGGAGAGCCTCAAATCTCGCCAGATGGCTCACTGATCGCGTTTAGTGCTCTCACATGCGATGCGGAGAAGAACAGCACCAGCAGCGCGATCTGGCTGGTTGAGAGTCAGGGAGGGAGAATCCAGGAACCTCGGCAGATAAGTAGCGGAGAACATCTTGATTTCGCGCCTCGCTGGTCCCCAAATGGACACAGCCTGGCCTTTGTGAGCACACGCAGCGGTTCACCTCAAATCTATATCCTTCCCCTCCAAGGAGGCGAGGCACGCCAGGTCAGTTCTCTGCCCACTGGAGTCTCCGAGTATAGCTGGCGTCCAGATGGCTCGATGCTCCTGGCTCATAGTCCCTGGAAACCTGCCGACGACCAAGAGCAACAGGAGAAGGAAGAAACCTCCTATGCAGTGACCCGTCTCGCCTCACACTGGGATGGCACAGGGTATAAACAAGGGCGGCATGAACAGCTCTGGCTACTGACGTTGGATGGTCAGGCCACGCGCCTGACCTCTGAGCCCGTTGACCTCATGCAATCTTGCTGGTCCCCAGATGGCAACGAGATCGCATTTAGCGCTAACCGTCGGCCTGATCCAGACTTGAGCGTTAGCTCCGCGCTCTGGGTACTAACCCTGGCGACGGGCCAACTGCGCCGCCTCACACCAGAGGAGGGCCTGGCTCAGATGCCATCCTGGTCACCAGATGGCAAAACCATTGCCTTTCTTTACACATCTGACCAGACCGAAACAGGCAACATCTCTCCCTGGATTGTTGCGGCAAGTGGGAAAGAAGAGGCCAGACCAGCCGCCGCAGGTGCCGATGAGCTAAACTGCCAGATGTGGATCATCGACGAACTGCGTAGTGAATTCCTGGCAGCACCACAATGGTATCCAGATAGCCAGTCCTTCATGGTCCCCACACAGGCTCAGGGCCAGGTCCACCTTACGCGTGTGAATGTGACCAACAACCACATTGAGCGCCTCACCAGCGGAAATGGACGCTATCTCGCCCCTCATTTGCAACGGAACGGGCAGGCTATCACAATGGTACGCGCGGACTGGTTTACCCCTGGCGATATCTGGAGCATGGACGGGGCAGGAGGAAACCTCCACAAGCTTACCCGCGTCAACGACACGCTATTACGCCAGCGTCAATTAATCCGTCCCAAACGTATCACCTGGAAAGGCGGAGATGGCATCACAGATATCGAGGGCTGGCTCTACCTTCCTACACTCCCTCAGGGGAAGCGTGCACCTCTGATTCTTGCTCCACATGGTGGTCCAACTCTGGCCTGGGGTGATAGCTACTCTCACGAATTTCAGGTCCTGGCGGGACGAGGTTATGCCATTCTAGCACCTAATCCGCGTGGTAGTTCTGGCTATGGAGAGCAATTTAGCCGCGCGGTTCTCAATGACTGGGGTGGAGGCGACTTCCAGGATCTCATGGAAGGTCTGGGCCATGTAATAGCCACCGAACCAGTCGATGAACAGCGCCTGGGTATTAGTGGTATCAGCTATGGCGGCTATATGACAAACTGGGCCATTACCCAGACCGAGCGCTTCAAAGCCGCTGTTAGCCGAAACGGGATTAGCGACCTTGCACATGCAGGTATCCTTTCGGACCAAACACTCTGGTTCAACTTATCTATGGAAACGCCAGAACTACAGCATGAGCGCTCGCCACTCACCTACGTTGACCACATCAAGACACCACTGCTGCTCTTACATGCCGAAAACGACCTGCGTTGTCCTATCAGCGAATCAGTCCAGTTGTTTGTGCAGCTACGCAAACGCAAACAGACCGTACAACTGGTTCGCTATCCTCAGACCAGTCACCTGATGGACTGGCCTACCGTAGGCACGCCTCAGCAACGCCTTGATCGCATCCGGCGTACCATTTCCTGGTTTGAACGCTTTATGAAAGAGGCCTAAAGAGCTTACAGAGAAGTCGATTGACTTCTCTGTAAGCATCACCAAACCACGAAGGAACTGCTGAAAGCATGGCACCTTCTGCGATAACTCGTAATAAAAATAGGCTGGTTTGTTGGCAAACCAGCCTATTTTTATTCGTCCCCTTGAGTGGAAGGAAGCCTCTACTTACTTCGCGGTGAACAACTGAACGATATAGACAATAGAGGCAACGAGCAGGAATATGCCATAAGCGGCTGACGCGATACGCGATATCCGGTGCGAGTTTCGCAAGAGATGGGCAGGAGGCTGAAAACTATGCAGAGTTATGCGAGCAGCGATAAAAAAGATCCCTGCCAGAAACACAAAGTCCAGCACACGTACCGGAAAGGCCCCATTAAAGATAGCGAAGGTAACAACGACCGCGCAAAACATCAGAATGGCACCCAGGATATCCAGGATTGCCAGACCCATGAACTTAGGCTCATCAAAGGGCACACCTAGCAACCTGGGTGACACACGCAAAATGAGTACAAAACCCGCGATATACGCAATGATGCTCAGGAAAGAGAGTATAACAAACTGCATGTACATGTAACCCCGAAATTATTATCCCCAAGAGAACAGGCGAGCATCCTTCTCCAGGAGGCGCGCGCTCTTTTCACCAGGATAAAACAAGTACACATCAGATGGGGCAACCCCCTCCGCAGCCTCGCTGCTTTGTAACGCGAACGCCTCTCCATCACCACGCCAGGAGATAGGCCCTGCCACAAAAGGCGTGTAAACCTGCATCTGCTCAACCTGATCAAGCGAAGTCACATAGGGCCCCTGTCCACTCACACGATGCAGTTCAGTCGCAGCAATCATCTTATCGTGTGGACTCCAGCGCAGGACAACATCATGGGCCAGAAAAGCTGCCGGGGCCTGAGTAAAGAGCGTCTGAGAGACGCTTCCATCGTGCTGTATGACTTTTATAGCGCCCACTTCGCTCCCCGGCGTGCCGTTCTCAATCGTCTGGACGACCAGCATTGTACCATCAGGCGAGATATCCCAACCTGGACGCACTATAGAGCCACTCTTACCCGTAGTACACCAAGCTTCGCTTCCAAGCCGTATCACCTGCTGACGACCAGCACTCGCATTGTTAACATCGATACGATAAATTGACAAACTACTATTCTGCTGACCGGGTTGCTCAGCAACCTGATAGTAGAATTGGCCCTGAGCATAGCGCATCGAGAGCAACATAGGCTGCCCCTGTTGGGCGTTGGCTGGATTCTTCGCGCCAAGCACATCGCCAGAGAAAACCTTGCTCAAGCTGTGGGCCTGTACATCGTAGCGATAGAGACCCGCGTCGGTGCTTGTTTTTCCTGTAACGCCATTGTACCATGCCAGGAGGTGATTCGCATCCTCCCATACCGCATACTGCCAGGAATCACTATAAGGCTTCCCCTCGGCTTTCGCGTCCGTGGTCACCTGAGGCAGGGTAAGCGCGGTAAGTTGCTGTGTACTGGTATCCAATACATAGAGGCTACTGGTCGTCGTATAATCGGGACCAGGGCAGCCCCCACCGCCAACCCCTACAGGCAAAGCATTAAAGAGAAACGCAAGATACTTATGGTTCTCCGACCAGGAGGGAGGCTGCCAGAACACTTCAGGAGTCTGCGCAAAATCAAAATGCGTGAGCTGTGTCGCGCTCTCGCTATTAAGCGCCACCCATAGTTGCCTCTGCCGGATAAAAGTATAGTATCCCACCTTTGAGCCAGTTGGCGCATCCTGTACGCGGATAGTGGGCGATGGTAAAATTGCTGGCGTCCCATTGCCGGTATCAGGCGTTCCTGACGGAACCGTGCCATTGCGGGAGCCACAGGCTGCCAGAAGCAGTAACAAACCCAGGCTAAGGAGGAAAAGCTTCAGAGAAAATAATCGCCGCATGACAGATCACCTCATAAATTTCGCGAGAAGCGTATAGGCGGATTGCTCGCCTAAGAACAAGCGTATCGACACAAACTATATCAGGACATACCAAAGTATTGCACCATCACTGTGCTTGAGTATAGCCCGAAGAGGCTACGAAGCCGTTGTGAAAAACCGCTCACCTGGGGATAACACAGTAGAGCAAGAATTGCTAGTATTTCGCTCTGCTGTATGCTACAGTTTGGAGGGGCAAGAGAAATAACATTGTGAGGAAGGCGCAAGAGACATGGCAGAACTGATATGGCAGGGCAAACAGCACGGAAAGGGGCCAGAAGAGGGCGACAGGTCCCATGTAGAGCGTTACCACCTGGTAGAAGAAGGTGAGCAGATCGCTGCACATGCTGATCCAGATGAGGGTTGGTATAATCACCTTATTCATGGCGATAACCAGGACACCCTCCCACTACTCGTCCCCCATTTCCGCGAGCGAGTTGACCTGATCTATATCGATCCACCATTTATGACCGGACGTACTTTTACAAGCAACGAGCAGGTTGCCTACAGCGATACCTGGAATAATAACCTTGATGACTATCTGCAATGGATCTACACGATCCTACATAATCTCTACCAATTACTTTCACCTACGGGCAGTCTGTATATACATCTCGACTGGCGCACCAGCCACTACGCGAAGATTATCTTGGACGAGATCTTTGGCTTTAACGTTCAAGGTCATGGACCAGGCTTTAAAAATGAAATCATCTGGCATTATCAGAGCGGCGGGCGCAGTAAGAAATACTATACACGCAAGCATGATACCATTCTGCTCTATACCAAATCAGATACCTATTGCTTCCATAAAGACCGGATTGGTGAGAGACGCGGATCACATAAACGCAATCACATGCGGCAGGTAGTCGGACCCGATGGACAGATTACCTGGACCATTCGCTCTGGCGGCAAGCTCTATACCTATAGCGAGGATACTCTTATTGCTCCAAGTGATGTATGGAGCGATATCAGCCATCTTCATCAGAAAGACCCTGAGCGCACCGGTTATGCCACCCAAAAACCAGCCGCCCTCCTTGAACGTATCATCCTCGCGTCATCCGAGGAAAACAGTCTTGTGCTCGACTGCTTCTGTGGCAGCGGCGTCACACCTGCCGTAGCGGAACAGTATGGACGTCGCTGGATCGCCTGTGATAAAAGTCATTTAGCCATTCACACAACTCAGAAGAGAATTCAAGCACTTTCCCTACACCATCCATATAAAAAACTCACGATTGCAAAATCGAGCGAAGCAAGCATCTATGAATGTCATCTTCCTACTACCCTCTCTGGGCATGCCAGCGAATCCGGAGAGAAGTGTCATATGGTAAGAGAGAACGTCCTCCACTCCAACCATAATTGAAGATCCCTGCGTATCCATTGCATTGAGAGATGATAATCCTTGTCGTATGCTATAATGAGCATATACTAGATTGTGATTATACAAAATAGCCATAAATAGGGATAAATAAAACCCATGCTAGAATTGCTAGAACAACTTTTCAGGCAAGTGCGGCATTACTCGCAGACCGAGCGATTTGATAGCGATAGAGCCCGAGTGTATAGTCAATCATCGAAGCATACAACCATGCAATTTGATCGGGACGCGGAAGATATAATTATCGAGGGTCTGATCCAGAGTGGGCATGGTTTTGAAATTGTCACTGAGGAGCGTGAAACATTTTCCACTGGTGATAACGTCCAGTACCGCATCATCATCGATCCCATTGATGGCTCCACCAATGTAGCACGTGGCCTGATGACTGCGGCAGTCGCTATGGCGGTCCTCCCCATCGAAGCCCCAGTGGTGCCTGAGCAGGTAGAGTGGGCCTTAGTAGGAGATCTCTTTACAGGGAACGTCTACCAGGCTCAGAAGGGGCGGGGAGCATTTCGCAATGGTTTCCGTTGCAAGACCAGCCGTGCGACCAGCTTCAAACACAGCTTGATTGGTTTGAACCTCGATAGACGTGATGAACACGTACGCAATTTGCTCACAAAAGCACCAGCGCTAGGTCAAATACGGCGCACTGGCAGTTCAGCCATTGATTGCGTCTATGTTGCGAGTGGCACCTATGATGCCTACATTGATGTGGGAGACATCATTACAGGGGAATCCTTTCTCGCCTCCGCGAGTATTGTCCTGGAGGCAGGAGGAGTTGTGAGTGATCAGCACGGGAAACCATTACGTCCAATTCAGAATTTGACCGAGGGCTATTCTCTGGTCGTCGCGTGTACCAAAGAGTTACATGAGGCTATTCTCACGAAATTATTGTGAAGCGTCTCATTGTATCTGGGCAGGATGAAAAGGTACGCTGTGTATATCGCATACCCAACCTTAAAAGGTGTACATGCATACATATAAATGCATGTCTATACTAGCGATTCGCCAGGGAAAGCATACCTAGAGTCTCAGCTAAGCACGTAGGCAAGACCTGCTCGCGCCCTCATGCATGCAGAGGCACCTAGATGAAAGAGGACACAGCCATGCGAGCAACACAGTTTACCAGGCATTCGTCGAGAAGGAAAGCATTTGTTGGACTGTTCCCAGGCTTTATCATACTCTGCCTGCTCCTTCTCAGCGCTTGTAGCGGTCAACAAACATTCAACGAAACTTCCGGAACCAGTGTCGCGACCCCAGCCATTGATAACACACTGAAAAACCAGGGCGACACTAAGTTACAGGCTTTTCAGCAATGGATTGCGCTCATCAAACAATCAGGTGGAGAGACCCAAAAATACGATCAGCAGTACACGACTTCACTGCAGGCACTCACCAACGCCAAAACAGCAAATGACTATCAGAATGCTTTAAAAACGCTGACGACTCAGATTAATGACATTCAACTCCCGGCCCTCCAGGCAGAGAGTAAAAGTTTGCAGCAAACTCTGAAGAAGCAGGTTGATGACTGGGGAAAAACACATACCTACCTCGATACCTACGACAATACGACCTATCATCTCGGTTTTGAATATGGCGAAGAGGGCATTGGTAGCTGGATACAGGATGACCTGGATACAGCCAAGACCGTTGCTGATTATCAACAAGCCATTGAAAACGAACAGATGTATCTCTATAATCTCCAGCAAATGAAGAAGAATGCCAGTGATAAAACCCCTTATGACAAAGTTCATCAAACAGATATTGAACTGCTTAAGCACACCAACAAAATGAACAGCCAGGTCGTCATCGTCTCGTTAAGTGAGGAAGCCATGCGTATCTACGACCATGGCAAATTGGTTAAAGCATTTCTCGTCACGACAGGACGTCCTTCTAAGCCCACACCTCCGGGAACCTGGTGGGTTGAGGGAAAACAGGCACCAACGGTTTTCAAGTCGGGTGTAAAGCCGGGCAACCCCGACTATTACCCAGATACCCCAATCAATTATGCCATGCAGTACCATAGCAGCGGCTACTTCATTCACGATAGCTGGTGGCGCGATAACTATGGTCCAGGAACAAACTTCCCCCATGCCGATGATAGTGGTGATGAATTCTCGGCTCAGGGCTCACATGGATGCGTCAATTTGTCCAAGAGTGACGCAAGCTGGGTCTACAATTTCGTGCAGATCTACACAAGCGTCTTCATCTACTAAAAACGATGAACCCCTCTGTGCCATAGCCATTAAGCGGTCATGGTGCAGAGGGGTTCACCTCGTCTACAGGCTTCTAAAAGAAGCCATGTTAGCCGCGCGGGGTCAACACCGCGCTATATGTCTGCCACATTCCAGTGAACATAGCACGCGACATCTGCTGGAAATTGGTGGGAGCGGAATCGGCGATGTAAACATTCTGGCTATCACCACCACGGATGACAAAGAAATGTCCCCCAGGGAAATAGTACGAATCGCGAACACTCACAATGACCGGTGAGCCACTATTGGCGGCATCAATGACCTGCTGCAAGGTACGCGTTCGGCCTGCGCTGGCATTAAACCCATAGTAATTGGCAGTCATCGCAATACCATCCTCGCGCAAAAGGCCAAGGTTGACATCCCATACTCCCAACTCCAACTCTTTCTGTAAGATATCGGAGGCGATCAATTGCCGTCCATAGGAATTCATCACCATTTCAAGCGCGATACCCGAACAGGACGAATAGCTCCAGGTCTGAAGTTGATAGGTATTTCTATACTGATTTGGATCAGCAGAGTCGACGCGAAGTAGGAGCGTACTGGCTGTAGTAACAATAGGAGCCACATGACGCGCTGGCTGATATCCCCGGTTATCGGCATTCGTATTAAATAAACTCAGGCCAATTCCCTGCGAGAAAGTTGTCATGGTACCACCTGCCAACCCGGTTTGTACGAAAAGCAAGAGAATGAAGAGGACAAGCACTCCCACAGAAACCAGCGAGCGGCGATGCTGGTACCAGGGAGAAGGTGCCGAAATCTGGTTGATAGGCTTTTCAACGGAGACTATCTGCCCCTCTTGTAAATGTAAAATAGCCGTAACGTGGCGGTCCAGGGGATGCGAGGGGAGACGGCTATGCGAGGCTAATGAGTATCTGTGACGTTGATGATCACGCCACACACTAAAAATCACAATGGCGGCAATGAGCAGCATTACCACGGCCAGGAATGATGTAATGACAGCAGCCGACATACGTAAAACCTCACCTCATCGCGGCGTGCATTCTTCTGCATCACACAGAATGTAGAAACGCCGCTCCTTCCTTAGATAGTAGTGTGTACATAGTTATTCTTGCATAAGTATAGCGTACTATTCCGTTTCATCACTAGCCAACCACCCAAAACGGCCATTTTGTCTCGCTTACTCACACGTCAGCTATGCTATACTGGCACTACACGGCCCTCAACGAGACGGTTCAGGAAAAGGAAGAGAGGCACTCATGACAGAGGCACACTTTTATATAGGCTGCCCCATGTGGGGCTACAAGGCATGGGTAGGAGACTTCTTTCCAGACAAGACACCCGCCAGCCAATTCTTACACCTGTACAGCCGTAAATTGACTACCGTCGAGGGCAATACAACATTCTATGCGCTCCCCTCCACTGAGACCATTGCACGCTGGCGGCAAGAGACACCACCCTCTTTCCGCTTTTGTCCCAAGGTCACACGCGATATCAGTCATACCCTACCCCTGGATACGCAACAGAATGCTACGCATGAATTTATTCAGCGCATGCAAGGACTTGGTGAGCGCCTGGGGCCAATCTTCTTACAGCTTCCCCCATCCTTTGCTCCTGGACACATAGAGCAACTTGAACACTTCCTCGCGTTCTGGCCACGCGACGTTCGTCTCGCCGTTGAGATTCGCCACCTGGATTTCTTTCGCGAACCACATGCGCACCAGATTGACACGCTGCTGAAACGCTACAATGTCGCGCGTGTCGTGATGGATACGCGCCCGATACGCACAGGATCAGCTAACGAGCAGCAGATGCTCCAGGCCCGCGAGCGTAAGCCCAATGTGCCTGTACATATTGCAGAAAGCGCGGACTTCGCCTTTATCCGCTACATAGGACACCCGCGAATGGAAGTGAATGCGCCATTTCTCGAGCAATGGGCACAACAAATGGGCACATGGCTTCGACAAGGACTGACAGTCTATGCCTTTTGCCATTGCCCATTTGAGGAACATTCACCAGCAATCTGTTGCGAGCTCTATCAGCGCATCAGGGAGTGGGCTCAACTTCCGTCTCTGCCGTGGGAAAATGCACAGATGGAGGATGAGCAGCCGACGCAAGGTCGTCTCTTCTAAGCGGTAGAGTCGTGGTAAGAGGGAATGGAACCAGAGTGGATGGCGCATGAGCACGCGACCAACGCGTACGCACATGCGTCGCGATCACACGGCGATAGACATGCGTATACTTCTCAGCCATAGCCTGAACCGAGAAATGTCCCTCAACATGAGCACGCACTGTCGCCCGCTCAAATTCTTCGATTCGCTCTATACACGCGACCATTTCATCCACATCCTTCACCAGGAAGCCACTGCGACCATGACGAACAACCTCCGGGGCGGCTCCACGCGAGAAGGTAATGACGGGACATCCCAGTGCCATAGCCTCGATCATGACCATGCCAAAGGGTTCTTCCCAGGTGATAGGATTCAGAAAAGCCCGGGCGCGGCTGAGAAGATCAACCTTTTGTTCATGATTGACAGGCCCAATATAGCGAATCTGCTCACCATCAATCTCGGGCTCAATTTGCTCTTGAAAGTAACGCACTGCGTTGGGTACATTGTGATCTACAATACCTGCCAGCACCAATGGAACACCCGCTCGCCGGGCAGCTTTAATAGCCAGGTGAGGACCCTTTTCGGGAACGAAGCGCCCTAGCCATGCCACATATGAATCCGGTCGTTTCACCGTAGGCGTAAACAGATGCATCGGCAGACCATGATGCACCACATCAAGAAAATCAAGGTCTGGTAATGCCTCTTTACGAGCCTGATGACTGATGGAAACCATAGGCATTGTCTTTAGCCAGTGAGCATAATATTTATCGCCATCCCCCATCCATGAGCCAGCCCGGTCAAAAGGGAAGCAGCTATGGAGTGTCATGACATGGGGAAGATGCAGATGTTGTGTTAATGGCAAAAGGTACATATCCGAAGCAGAGGAGAGATGCAGATGCGCAATATCAAAGGATTGCCCACTAATATACTCAACGGATCGATACAAATGATAAAAAGCCTGCAAGTGAGCATACCAGGGAACGCCTTCTTCGATTAAGGCTTGAGGCAGAAATGAGACCAGGCGAGCAGAGGTGCTAGCATCGCCAGGAGCGAGCAATGTTACTGTATGCCCCTGGGCAATCTGCTCCTCGATCAAGTTATAAAGAACGATCTCTGTTCCACCATAGTTTTTAGGGGGAATAGAAATCCAGGGCGGTGCTATATGTACAATGTCCATATGAATACTTCCTCCAGGCAGTTTAACGCGCTACAAAGTGAACAGAAACCACCTCAGAAACATCCATGAACAGGGTTGACCAGGTATCCAGTTCTATCAGTCATGCACTGGATACGAGTAAGATGTTTGGGAAAACACAGCAATTTAAAGAGGGAACCCTCTTCAGCCATTTCTAACACGGAACAGGTAACAACGTAGTGACAGATTACTGTCACTACGGCATGGATATAGGGATTCATCCTAATAGACATGCTACCCAATCTGTGCTATAGATTACACAGACCTGATTTTTCCGCTTATTTATCCAAGCAGACTAAATGGTGCATCCACCAAGTAATGGTAAAATAGGAACATCTCAAAAGTGAGGTGTTCCATGCCAAAGATTTTACAAGTACGAGCGATGACTGACGAAGAAAGCAAGATGATAGAGCATTTGAGCCGTTCTAGAACAGCGCCAGCAAGGCAGGTAGAAAGAGCCAAGATAGTGCAATGGGCGAGCGAACAACAGCGTGTTCCCCAGATCGCAACCCGGTTAGGAGTCGCGGAGAATACCGTGCGCAACTGGCTCCATCGCTTTAACGAGGCAGGATTACCTGGACTCTTTGATGAGGACCGAACCGGGCGACCGCCAACATATAGTCCCCAGGAGGTCTCAGTCGTGGTGGCGACCGCTCTTACCAAGCCCGATGACCTCGGTTTGCCCTTTGGGCACTGGACCCTAGATCGGCTTGAGGTGTACCTCAATGAGGAAAAAGGGATCGCCATCAAGCGCAGCCGGATCAACGAAATCTTGCAGGCGGAAGGGCTGCGATGGCGCAAAGATGAGCATTGGTTTGGCGAACGGGTTGATCCCGACTTCGCCAAAAAAAGGGGGTCATCACCGCCCTCTACACGGTTCCACCAAAGAGGAGCACCGTCGTGAATCTCGATGAAATGGGCCCTGAGTCGGCGAAAAGTTTTCTGGGGAAGAAACTGGTTCATGCTCAGCCCGCTCCAGAGAAGGGCAAGCCCGCCGAGCGGGCCAGCCAGGAGATCGACTATGGACGCCGGGCCAAGGGGTATATCTTTGGTGCCTTTCAACCTGCCACTGGCGAGGCGTTGACGAGGCCCTACGACCGGCGAACGACGGAAAACTGGATCGATTTTCTCAACCTGGTTGAGCAGTGGGTTCCCCAAAGCATCGAACGCATCTACGCGATCTTGGATAATCTGGCAATGCATCGGGCAACCGATGTCCTGCTGTTTGCTTTGCAGTATCCGCGTTGGGAATTCGTCTTCCAGCCGACCTATGCAGCTTACTTGAACCTGATTGAGCCCTGGTGGAAAACGCTGCGTTCCCTGGCGCTCAAAGGGCGGCGCTTCGAGACCTGGGAACAGGTCTGTGATGCTATTGATCGAGCGACAGTTTACTGGAACGCTCATCGTCATCCTTTCGTTTGGGGCGAAAGCGGCGTCATCGCCCTCGTCGTTCATCTGGGATTGCCATCCCGGCCAATATCCGTTAATTTGGTGGATGCACCACTAAAGTTCCCAACGTATTAGAGGATACAAGCAGATGCGTGTACGACCCTTCTTCTGGCTTCTCTTATTATGCGTAAGCGTTGCCATTCTGAGCATTGCCGCTTTTCGGCCCACATATATACCTGCGGTCCTTCGCGTCCAGGTCAATGAAGAGAGCCTTTTTCTGAACCACACTGCACTCATACAGGTTCATCTCAGCGACACTCAAGGACAACCCATCGATAAAGCTCAGATCACGCCCAGCGCTCGCATGCTCGCTATGGAAATGGGGCCCACAGACACCAGCGTTATATCACAGGGCAAAGGGCAATACGCCATTCATCTTCATCTGAACATGGCAGGAGCCTGGGAAATCACCATACAGACACAGGCAGATGGTTTTTCCGCACTCTCCTATGTGCTTCAAGTTCAGGTAAGTTCACAAGACAAGGCAACAGTGCACACAGAAGCGAGTTCCTGGTCACGCATATCATGTGATGCTACACTACAACAGGCATATAGCCCAACCACTCTCAACGAGATAGGAGCAAGAACGAGCAGCCATCGTGCATAAAGCCATCCATTTCCTCTTACAACAGATACGACGCTGGCGACTATCGCTCTTTGAGAAGGTTATTCTTGCGAATACAGTCATGCTCCTCGGCGAGGCTCAAGTTGGCTTCTGGGTTACAACGCATCATCTAGAACCTCATCATTACCTGCTCGACACAGGCTTTATCGTGACCGCGACCCTCTTAACCGTTTTCATCAACTTCTTCCTCTTGCGCTTAAGTTTTCGCCCACTTTTCAGCCTGCTTACAACGATTCGCAGAGTAAGTAAAGGAGAGACACAAGCACGCGCGAATTTATCCAGGGAACCTGATACAGAGATCGGCGAACTAGCCAACTCCTTCAATACGATGCTTGACCGCCTGGAGCAGACTCGCCATGAGCAGACTCGCCTCATATTACAGACCCAGGAGAATGAGCGCAGGCGCATCGCCCTTGAGCTTCACGACGAAGCCGGGCAAAACCTGACTGCCCTGCTGGTCCATACTGAGTTACTACACCAACAAGTGCGGCTACTTACCGCACATGATATTCGTCAAGAGACACAACAGCAATTCGAAACCGGGCTACAACAATTGAGCCAACTCACTCAGCAGACCCTTGAAGGAGTCAGAGTGCTCGCGCAACAACTCCGCCCCAGTGTCCTCGATGACCTGGGCTTACAGGCGGCGTTCCGTTGGCTCATCGAAGACAGCATGCAGCGCCTGCATCTTAAAGTCGAGCTCGTCATGACGGGTTTCTCTGGGGAGGCTCACCCGCTCTCACCCCTCTATGAGACAACCCTCTTCCGTATCGCCCAAGAAAGTCTGACGAACATCGTACGACATGCACAGACCAATCAGGCATGGATCGAATTACACCAGACAGAGCAGCGCCTGATCTTACGCATACGGGATAATGGGTGCGGAATTATATCCAGGCAGCAGAGTGCAGGGTCCGGCATTATCGGCATGCGTGAGCGAGCTTCACTCCTCCATGGGACGCTTACCATCAAGGCACATGAGGAGCAGGGAACAATCGTCGAAGCCATTCTACCTCGGGAAGAAAAGAGGTCACATGATAAGTAGAGGTGGAGAAGAGATGGGCCAGAAGAAACCATCACATGATATTCGCATTGTACTAGCTGACGACCATGATATCCTACGCCAGGGACTCAAGCTGTTACTTCAAACCCAGGAAGATATGTCTGTTGTCGGTGAGGCACGTAATGGTCTGGAAGCGGTACAATTGGCTGGTGAGCTACATCCTGACATTGTAGTAATGGATATCAGCATGCCGTTACTTGACGGAATGGAAGCATGTGAACGCATTCGCGCCCAAGAGCCCCAGACCCAACTCCTTATGCTTACCATGCATGAAAGCGAGGAGTACTTTCTACAATCTTTGCGCAAGGGTGCCGCAGGCTATATCGTTAAGAAGGCTGCTCCAACCGAACTATGCAACGCGGTTCGAACAATCGCGCATGGAGGAGCCTTTCTCTATCCAGGCCTTGCCAAAGCCCTGATTCGCGCCTACCTGGCTCCCCAGCCTACAGACGATGCAACACATAAGATCCAGCAACAAGAGCTGGACCATCATCTAAGCGCACTCACAGCACGCGAAATGGAGGTGCTAAAGTTGGTCGCGGCAGGCTTTACGAACCAGGAGATCGCAGACAAGCTTATCATCAGCATCAAAACAGTACAGGCACATCGCGCAAACATGATGGAGAAGTTGGGCCTCCGCGACATCACGCAACTAGTACGCTTCGCTTTGCATCATGGCTTGATTTCTCCCGATATCTAAACAGCCGCTACAAACACAAGCAGGGGCGTCTATAGAAGACGCCCCTGCTCATTTCCCCCCAAAGGGACCCAAACTGCTGAGTCGTGATTGAGCCATCTCCCCCAAGACAACTCATCAATGCCGATTATAGGCAACGTTAGATAGAATGAACTATTTGACGTTTCTTTCCCAGCTTGCCACTCAAAGGCAAATACGGCACCTGACTCAAACAACAACACGTTCCTACAAACCTTGCATGCATTGAAAGGACACACAGTCTGTAGTCAACTTTTGTTCCCCACGACATATAGTAATAGAGAGCAAAGAAGAACTGGTTACTAATACGTTAAGATCCGATTAAGATTTATTGAAATATAGTGCTCCAGGTTGAGAAAACGACATACATAAAACATCTAAAGCTTTAATTTTGGTTTCACAGTGATAATACCTCCTCATAGACATTCCTGAGCCTCTCCAACAATCAAATCAGGAGTGATCCAAGTGTAATCGCCAGTACACCACCTATTGTCAGGTAATCAGTTAAGGCAAAGCTTGTTTCATGGAGCATGGTTTGCTTCCCATTCACGACATATCCTCGTGCCTCTAGAGCGGTTGAGAGATCTATCGCACGTTGAAAGATATTGCGCAAAAGAGGAATAACAAGCATAATAACACCTTGAAAACGCTCTGTGAGCGTGCCGTCACTCAGGGAGGCTCCACGCGCCATTTGAGCCTTTCCTAGTTGCTCAATTTCATCTATCAATGTAGGGATAAAGCGGAGCGCAATGAGAAACATTAACGCGAAATCATCGACAGGGAAGCGCAGTAAACGCAAGGGAGCCATCAGGCGAGTCACGCTCTCTACCAGAGTCATTGGTGAGGTCGCGAGCATAACTAGTAACGAAAAGGAATAGAGCAGCAGGAGCCCTTCCACAGATACCAGCGTCCAGACCCCAAGGCGGGTTATAAAGATTGGACCCAGGGAGAGGGCTTGCTCCACGGTACCACTCATCAACCACACACTTGCCAGAGAACCCAGCATGAGCAGCCAGAACAATAATCGCAAACGCCGCGTCCAACGTTTTTGCCAGAACATCTTCAAAAATGTTAACGGTAACAACGAGGAGAGCAAGAAAAGAAGGCAGAGACCCGCTATCACGCCCAGGCCAGGATAAAGAATGCTATAGGGAATTGAGAGAGGTCCAAGGCTGGTAAGCGCGCTATCCCCCTTATCCACAGTAGTCGAGAAGGGAAATGTAACCGCCCCAATGAAGGTAAAGAGTAAGAGCCAGCGCATACGCAACCAGAGCACACGCGGCGAGACCGACGAGGCATAGAGCACTACTGCCAGCAATATGATGCCTACTATTGAGGGCGCGAAGTGCCAGGTATTTCTGCCGGCAATATAGAGCCATACAGCGCACCACAATAATAGAAGAAGCTTGGTACGCCCGCATAAGCGATGAAGAAAGCTATTGCCAGGATAGTAAACGCCGAGCGCAATATTTTGAAGCATATAATTCTATTTTTCTTAATCAAAGTTTACAACGATGAACGAAAAGCTTACTCTGAGCCTGGACCCAGGCCAGAGCCTCTTCAAGCGTATACGTTTCAGCGGGGATGGGAAGGCCATTTTGGCGCAGAAGCGCGAAAAGTTCGTGCAAAGGTGGAGGGGCAAGCCCCCAATCCAGAAGTTGCTCGACGCGGGCGAAGAGCTTCTGGGGTTTATCCCACGCCACCAGCTGTCCAGACGAAAGAATCAGGAGTGTATCAGCCAGGGCCGCAACCTCGGTCATGTCATGTGAAACCAGAATCACGGTCATCCCTTGCTCACGGCAGAAAACACGAAGGTATCGATAGAACTCAGTTCGCGCCTCCGCGTCCAGGCCCACAGTAGGCTCATCCAGAATCAACACCGATGGCCTCATAGCAAGAACGCCAGCCAGCGCCACGCGCCTTCGCTGTCCACCACTCAATTCCAATGGCGAGCGCCTGGCATACGCTTCAGGCGCAAGCCCAACACTTTCCAGAGCCGCGTGTACTCTTCCCTCAACTTCTCGAGGAGAAAGCCCCATACGGCGTGGGCCGAACGCAACATCATTAAAGATCGTCGTCTCAAAGAGTTGCATCTCAGGAAACTGGAAAAGCAGCCCCACACGCTGACGCAGGCTACGTAAATCCATCCCCTTTTCTTCTACCTTGACACCATCTACGATAACTTCGCCCTCAGTTGGAAAGAGTAAGCCGTTAAAATGCTGGATAAGCGTACTTTTGCCCGAACCAGTCACCCCAATAATGGCGGTACAACTACCACGCTCAATCTCCAGGCTCACATCAGTGAGAGCCACCTTCTGAGGCCCGCCAGCCTGGGTATAGACATGTGTGAGATGGCGAACAAGAATAATGGGCTCAGACACCAGCCACCTCCCGCGCGATAGCCTCTAACGTCAGAGCTTCAGGAGAGATTGGATAGCCAAGTCCACGCAATCGATGCGCAAACTCCAATGGCTCAGGAATAGCAAGCTTGAGGGCACGCAACATATCTAGATCACGAAAGATCATAGCAGGTGTCCCCTCTTGAATAATACGCCCACGCTCCATAACGACGACGCGATCAGCCAATATGGCCTCCTCTAACAGGTGAGTCACCTGGATAACAGCGATTTGATAGGTTTGACGAAGCTGGTGTAGCAGATTTGTAATCTCTCGGCGAGAAAGAGGGTCAAGCATAGATGTGGCTTCATCAGCGATAATACATTGTGGTCGCAATGCCAGGACACCCGCGATGGCCAGCCGTTGCCGCTGTCCGCCAGAAAGCTTCTGGGGTGGCCTGTTTGCTAGATGAGAGATACCAACCGCATTGAGCGCCCATGCGACCCGCTCTTGAATCTCAGGCAGGCGCATACCGCGCACAGCCAGCGACCAGGACACATCATCCTCAACAATAGTCGCAATGATCTGATTATCTGGATTTTGAAAGATCATCCCCACACAATCACGAACGCGCTGTCGCTTCACTTCATCGCGTGTATCTATACCATCGACCAGCACCCGACCTGCGTCTGGTACTAGAAGCGCGTTACAGTGACGAGCCAACGTTGACTTGCCGCTCCCATTATGGCCCAGTAATACCAGGTACTCTCCCCGAGCGATGCACAACGAGATATCCTCAAGCGTGAGGGCCTCTCCCTGCCGATATGAATAGCAAGCATGCTGAATATCAATCAAAGTGGTCATACTCAGGCGTTCCTTTCCAGGTTGCGCATACCACGATGCCTCCTCCATACACGCCAGCGTTTGACCACGCCAAGCAGTATTCCAATAACACTCCGCACAATTTTACGCACAACCCGCTCCAGACGTCGTCCCGGAAAAGGAAGAACGTCATACCCAAGTTGGCGCACAACAATATTTGTGAAGGCATAGATAATCGTCACAAACGGGGTCAAGATCAAGCATATGATAAGGTAGAGCGCAAACCACCAGTAGGTCCGGAACCAGACTCCCAGAGCAAGTGCGCTCGCCTCCACATTCGAGTGCCACCAGCCAATTATACCGAATCTCGCGACCACAACCACTGTAACCTGCCCTAGAACCGCGTTAAACTGGTCAATAGTTCGCGCGACTGTGTCCAGCGAACGACCAGCGAGCAGAGGAACAAGCAATAAGAGACCATAAAGCCCAATGGCACCGCATAAAACGCCAATCAACAAGAGCAAAAATGGCGGGAAGCGCAGGCGCATCGTGACACCCAGAAAGAGGCCGCCAACACATTCTAAGAAAGTTAGTGGAAGCGCGGTTGGTCCCATCAGGACAATGATTAGGAAGAGCGCCACTCCTAGCCCAAAGAGCGCGGCATACAGACCTCGGCGCAGGACTAGAATCGAGAAGGCCAGAAAGATCAGGCTGCGAAAGACATCCCCCACAAAAGGAAGGTACATAACGGCCAATTGTGCGATAACAGCGATATCTGCCAGCAGCGCCCCCTCTGCGATTTCAATAGTTCGCAAATTTCGAAACATATATGCTCTAACCTATTTTCGTTTTTCTCTGATTGTAAGCCTTTTCGCCTGGAAGACAAGGTCTTAAACACAATAAAATTAGCACACGTGTTATAATAATCAGCCTCACACCTACAGCTCACTATAGCCAAAGAGGCCCTACCATCCCCCATCGCAAAGGTTTGCCAAGGTCACATCATGAATAGCGAAGACAGCAATTCTGGCAGTACTATACTCCGTTGCCAAGCAATAGGCACGCATGCTATAGTACGAAACCGTGACCAGTTCCAATTTATACTTGCTCCTTGTTTGAAAACCTGAGTGCGCCTGTGTTGATACGAGAACCAACGCTGCCTGATTGGCAGCTAGCGCTAGCGCGCTCAGGTTCTCGTCCAAGGAGAGCACTAGCCGCAGCAGCGGCATTGGTTTTCGCATAAGACCTTAGGAAGAGATGTGTAGGATGGCAACCCAGCGAGCACACGCAAAAGCGAAAACAGCAGCCAAAGCAGAATTCAGCGCCAACCCACAACAGGCTGCCGCTATAGCCCATACTGATGGCCCGGCGGCATTTATCGCGGCGGCAGGCACAGGCAAAACAGCGATCCTGGTACAACGTCTTGTACGCTTGATCGCTGATAGTGCCGTCTCCCCTGAAGCCATTCTCTGTGTTACCTTCACTCGTGCCGCAGCCGAAGAGATGGAGAAGCGTGCTCTCAAAGCTCTTAAAACCAGGGGCTATGCCGCCAAGGATCTGAAAACGCTCCGCGTCATGACCTTTCACGGGCTCGGACATGTGATGCTACGAGAAAAGCTTCAAATGAAACCCCAGGAGCTCAATCAGCGTCTCATCAGCGGCGACCCACGTCAGTGGTTAGCGGAAGATATCGTCCGTCCCTGGCGGAGTGACCGCACACGCGGCATGAACTGGGAGGTCAACATCACAGACGTTCTGGCAGCGGTTGATAGAGCCAAAGAAGAGCTTATCCAGCCGCCACAATCACTAGACTTCTTTCGTAGCCACCTGGGGCTTGAAGCAGAACTAGCCGTTCGTTACCAGGAATTTTTTGAGCGATACGAACAGACCAAGCAAAAGGAAAAGCTCTATGATCTCTCGGATCTGATCTATATCCCCCTGCTCCTCCTCGAAAGCAGTCCCAAGTTTCGCAAAACCTGGCAAAATCGCTATCGCTATCTCCAGGTCGACGAGACCCAGGACACTAATCCCTCACAGTATAAACTTATTCAATATCTCGCCGCGCCCAAACACAATGTCGTCGTGGTAGGAGATCCGGATCAGGCCATTTATCAGTTCCGAGGTGCCAGCCCCGAAGCCTCGATTCTCTCCTTTCGCAGCATGTATCCCAAGGGCAAAATCTATCCCATCGAGCATAACTATCGCTCGACACCCCAGATCCTCGAAGCTGCCAATCTCCTCATTAGTAAAAATGATATCACGCCTGGCTTTGAGAAGATGCTTCGCCCTACACGTCCGAATGGGGCTCCAGTACTTGTCACAGCGTATCCTGACCAGGAAAGTGAGGCCGATGGCATCGCCAACCGTATCGAGGAACTCGCGCGCGCTTGGCACAATCAACAACAAGCGCTCAGCTATCGCGATATCTATGTGCTCTCACGAACCAATTACCATCTGGCGAACCTGGAAATCGCTCTAGCGCGTCATCGGATCCCTTATCGCACTGTTGGAGGCTCTTCGTTCTTCAAACGCAAAACGACACGTGATATCCTGGCTTATTTGACACTGGTAGATGGTATGCGCGTCTATCAAGAGTTCCTGGCATCTCGCCAGACTCCCAATCCTCAGAGGCGTGACCAGGTCTTTACACCTGTTCACTGCGGCGAGCAGAACGCGGCCTTTCGCGTCGTCGCCAATATCCCTTCACGTGAGTATTTCACACGAACAGGCAAAACCTCACATCGTTTCACGCCAACCTTTTATGGTACACTCACATCCTTCGCAGGCGGACAACCACTCTTGCAGTTCTGTGAGGAGCAGGCATATACCATCTCCTCCGAATTCCAATTCGGCGTCAAGGATTTTGTAGGGTTGATCCAACGCATCTGGAATAGGTGCCGAAATAGACCAGCAGAGGCAATCAAGCTAATTCGCGAGTATGCCTACGATACGCACCTCCTACATTATGATAGTCGACAGAAAGAGAACTCGGAGGACGAAGAGGGAGTCCCTAAGCCACGCGAAGATACCAAGAGTGAGGGACGCTATGATGAATTGGAAGAATTAAGCGAGATCGCACAACGCCACCATACCATCCGCCACTTTTTGCAAGCCATGGCCCAACTTAAGGAGCAGGCCGAGGATAGCAGCAAAAATAAGCGAGATTGTGTGAGTTTGATGACAGTCCACAAATCAAAGGGGCTAGAAGCGCCAGTCGTTTTCGTAATGGGCATGACTGAAGGGATATTCCCCCATAAACGCTCATTTACGATGGCGGAGGACGGCCCTATTGAGACCTCGAACATCGCTGAGGAACGCCGCCTGGCCTATGTCGCCTATACGCGCGCGCAACAACTGCTCTTCGTGACCTCAATTCTCCGCTATCGTGGCACAGATGCTCTTGCCTCGCGCTTTATCTATGAAGCTGGACTCAAACCTACTGATGAAGATGGCATTCTAAATCCCTATTTGATGTATCGCGACGGCTCGCCGCGCGAGGAGCCACCTAAGGCTCCCCCTGCCATTAGTGCTCCAACCTTATTCTAGAAATCATCATTAGCAATTCAGGAATATCGTGTTCAGGGTTTCTCACCGCTTACAATAACGGCGCTTGAATCCTGAAACTCTTGCCTGTGCTTTCAATGAAAAAGCGAATTATCGCAGGTAATATATTAACAGAGGGTATGCCATTCATTTGCCTGAGCGCAGCCGTCTGAGAAGATCAGACGTCGCGCAACACCAACTCAACCTGAAGTGGAGCAATATGGCGGCGAAGCTAGCCGCCGCTCAGGCGGCGTTGGCAAATGCTTTTCTTAATATGCGATGAGAAAACCTAAACACAATATTTCAATGAATAACTCAGGGAGACGACAACGAACAAATAGGGGCAAATAGGGGTAAGAAAGGACAAATTTTAGCCGATTGGATAAAAAATGGGTGCAAGCTGATTCTAAAACACGGAAGGTATATACGCTGATTCGGCCTCAAAAGCCAATTCATCCGCATTGTTCGAGAGTGCGTATATGTACTATAATCTATAGGGAACATTTCTAAGAACACCGTAGCTAAAGGTCTCTATCGCCATCTACCTATCTCATATATCCCTGGTTCGCCGTATCCTACATGCTGGCAGGCAAGGAGACTCATTACATTGGGATGGATGATACTATTTGTCCCATCAGAAAACCATACCAACTAAGGAGGACGGCAAGTCCTCCCACCCCCTGAAAGGGCGGGAATCCTTGCCGCGTTCAATATGGAGAACTCCAGACTATGAAAACAACGGCCGCTTTGAGCCGACTCTTCGCCGGTATCCAGGCAGACCTTGACCTGGTAGACAAGACTTTCCAGGAGCGAGCTACATCAGGGCTAGATATTCTTAATACAGCCTCCATGCACGCCATCTCCTCTCCAGGGAAACGTCTGCGAACAGCGCTTACTCTTCTCTCTGGTAAACTCAATACTTATCGCTTTCAAAAGCTTCTGCTTCTGAGCGTCGCCTTTGAAATGACGCATCTGGCTACGCTCATCCATGACGACATCATTGATGAGGCAAGCACACGCCGGGGCCATCCAACAGTCAATGCCCTTTGGGGCGATAAGATCTCGATCTTACTCGGAGATTACTACTTCGCCAAGACGGCTGGCCTGATCGCTGATATCGAAGACCCTCGTATCGACCATCTCTTCTCCGACACTGTCGCCACAGTCTGTGAAGGCACTATTTTGGAGATTATGACCTCGGGTAATGCCGACCTAAGCCAGGAAACCTACTTCGAGAAGATTAAAAACAAGACTGCCTGCTTGTTTGCCGCATGCAGCAAGGGGGGCGCAATCATTAGCGGCGCAAGCCCAGAAGAGATCGAGCGCCTGCACGCCTATGGGCAACACCTGGGGATTGCCTTCCAGATCATTGATGACATTCTTGACTATACGCAAGATCAATCAACTATTGGCAAGCCAGCAGGCAACGATCTGCGCCAGGGTATGGTTACGCTCCCACTGATTTACGCCCTGGAAGATGAATCCCAGAATGGATACCGTCAGCAGGTACAATCATTACTCACCCAAACAACCCACAAGGAAGAGGACATTACAGCGATCGTAGGATGGGTAACACGCGGCAATGGTGTGAAGAAATCGCTGTTAGATGCGCACGCGCATGGCAACAAGGCCCGAGAGGCGCTCTATCACTTTCCGCCTTCACCCGATCGCGATGTGCTGGATGAGTTGATTGACTTTGTCCTGTCCCGTAATAAATAAGGTTGAGAAGTAGTATGTCTGCAAAACTCTCTCTTGAGGAAAAATTTAAGGAAACAGGCGGGAAACAGCCCTATGTACGCCGCCTCTTTGGCCGAATCGCGGGTATCTACGACCTGATGAATCGCCTGATGAGCTTAGGGCTCGACCCATATTGGCGCAAGCGGGCGGCGCGCTATCTTGCTCTCGCTACTGGCGAGACGGGCCTAGATCTTGGCGCTGGTACCGCCGATCTCTCTATCGCCGTCATTCGCAACTCGGGTCCCGATACACACATGCTAGGCATGGATATTACACCTGAAATGCTCGAGGTTGGACGCAAAAAGATTCAGCGGCTTGGGTTACAGAACCGCATCGAACTACGTGTCGGCGATGCCGAAAATATTGATCTCCCTGATAATAGCGTCGATGGCTGCTGCTCGGCCTTTACAGTGCGTAATCTGACGAATATCTCCAAGGGCTTCCGCGAGATGTTGCGTGTAGTACGTCCTGGCGGACGCGTCGTCTGTCTGGAGATCAGCCACCCACCAGGCAAAATCTTTGGCGGGCTGTTTTATCTCTACTTCTACAAGCTTGCTCCACTCTTCGGGACGATTCTTGGCAAAGCCTTCGAAGAATACAACTATCTACCCAATTCCCTGACCACCTTCCCCAAGGCCCCCAACTGAAAGTCATCATGGAGGAAGCCGGGTGGAGCAACGTAAACTATTATTACCTCAATGGCGGTATTGTCGCCCTACACGTGGGTACAAAGGCCGCAGAAGCATAGCGCTTGTCAAAGCTATGCGAAGCGGGGAGGAAGGCGAATCAAGATTATTCGCCTTCCTCCCCGCTTCGTGTGTTAGCATGCCACTATAAATTAATAATTGCCGAATTAGCGCTACATACCGCGACTGATGAGCACTACAATGAACAGGCAGGCCACGATCCCAATGAACCAGAACGCGGAATGTAAGCGGTCGTTGCGTTCAACCATTGGAGGTAGGTCTTCAGGTCTGGGCAGCAGGGCCTTTGTTTCATCCTCCTCGACAGCAGTGCTCATCAGCATGTTTGGCAACATCTGCGCCACGCTGTCCGGCGACTCGCTGGGTGCACTCGAAAAACCACCACTAAATGCCACAGGGGCCGCGCTGGTAAACGAAGCTCCTGAAGCAGAGACAATGGCTCCCATTGGCATCTGAAGGCCACCCTTCCAGGCCGATAACTCCTGCTTGAGCTCAGAGGCATTGCGATAGCGCTGGGCCACATTGGGGCGCAGCCCGCGAGCAAGAACCGCTTCAAACTGCGCAGAGAGGCTGGGATTGAGTCGCCGCGCCGGGGGTACGCCCTCAAGACTTCCATCTCGTACAGGGGCACTACCCGTCGCTACGTGATAGACAGTCGCTAACAAGGAATACAGGTCTGACCGAGTATCGATAAACCCATTTTCCACCTCAGGGGCTGCATACGGAGGAAGCTTTGAGCGATCCAGGCTTGCGCCATACATACCACCAGAACCAGCCTGCACTACCGAGAAACCCGTCAGCACATACTGACCATTAGGACTAATAATGATATCTTCAGGGCGTATCATACCATGTACAACAGGCTGTTTCTGAGCGGAGAGAGCCTCTAGGACCTCCGCAATCTGGAGACAGCATTCCAGGATCTCCTGCTCCGGCACAGGGCGTCCCAGGCGTCTCATGCGCGTCATTAGAGAATTGCCCTCGATAGGTTCGAAGCAGAAAAAGTTACGTCCATTCTCCGTAAAAGCATCCCAGAGTGAAGGAACACGGGGCAACTGGCCTGCCGCCATTAAAGACACAGTCGCGCTCCGCAGGATCGACTGGGCGCTCTCTCTGCCTTCTGCAATGACAACTTCGCGGAGCAATACGGGAGTACGCCCCCGCTGTGCATCCTGGGCAACCCATGTCACCTCAAAGGTTCCCGGCTTCCACTCCTGGCGTGATAGCACTTCATGAAGGCGATAGCGCCCATTGCGCAAAACCGTACCAGGTGCGAGAGGCTCAGTTATGCCAGACTGTGGTTCGGCCTCGCCATGTGGAATTTCTTCGCCTGATTCAGCTGAAGAGAAATGGGATTCCGAACGCGCATCATAGGCACGCTGATCTGGGGGACCACTCACCAGGCGATTCGGACGCGGTATAGCCGGCGTTAAGCGTTCTCCAGGCTGTAACGCCTGAGGACGCGCTGGCGATTGCGTCTGGGGACGCAGTGGTAAACCTAGCTGAGAAGCTGGGAAGGGCTCTTGTGAACCTCTCAGATCAGGCAAACCACCTGAATGTAGCGCGCCACTTGCAAAAGGCGCACCGCGATCCGTCGATGGAGGATTCACATCTGGCAAAGGCGGCAGATGTGAATCACTGGCAAAACGGACTCCATGATCCAGGGAAGGCAAAGGCGCATGCACCTCAAAACTCTGGTGAGGTGCTCGGGGCTCCGGCTCAAACTGTGGCACTAAAGGATTTTGAGCCCAAAAAGGGTCATCGGAACGCGCGAATTCCGGAAATGCGGTCCGTCCCTCTGCCTGCTGTGTGACAGATACGCGCTTTGGCTCATTCTCCGGTCCAGAAGCGGTGCCAGACCCGGTACGCGGCATACGCACCAAAAGGCCACAACGCTTACAGGGACTCTTTGTCACATCCCATTCATTTCCACAACGCGGGCATATCATTGACTCACTCCGCTTCAACCGACTAGCAGCCCAGCTCTGGCCTTGATTTTACAGGGTTGACCAATAGCCTTCCCCCAAATTGATCGAGGCCTGCCGCAATACTGCCATAAACGACGATGTATGTAGCAAATATAGATAACCCACCCACTCTTCCCGCACCGCTTTCCATGTAAATACAACACAACACATGATATACAGGGCGGCCTCTGCCTCAATGCAGAAGATAGGCAAGAATAACAAGAGCCTATTAACACGCAAAGTATAAGACCCGCTTTTACAGGGTGTCAATACGCCTATCTATTTGTACTAGGTATTTTCCGCCACGCATTCAAACCTATCCAGGCTCATTTCCTTGCCTGAACTGTTCTCCGTTATCTTCAGGAAAGCCTGACTTCACCACTCAGGTAATCCTTGAGCATGGTCTCACAATCAAAGGCCATATGTCCAAATACGTCATCTGCTGAACGCCAGCACGCCTTTCCTTCGCTAGAGTTGTGTTGCTCGCCACCCAGGATTTGCCCCTGGTACGCAATCGAGACCGCACGCAAACGGGGATCACGCTCAGGATCAGAATAAACCCCAATAATCTTCTCCAATCGCACAAGGTAGCCGGTTTCCTCATGCACCTCACGCAATAGCGCAGCTTCAATGGTCTCACGATAGCGAACGATACCACCAGGTAAGGTATACCCCAATCCATCAGCACGCTCAACCAGCAGAAATACGCCATCGCGCTCTACAATCGCACAAGCGCTCAGGATAGGCGAAATTTGTCCCCATGTCAACAGGGCTATCAGGCGAAAGACGAGACCGGCTAACCAGCCTTTTAACTTCTCTCGCATATACTCCCCCCATTGCTCCTTCTATTAGATATGTGATGATCAGGCGCGCCATCCTCTTGCACTCTTCTTTGCATCCTTAAACTTCTCCCTCTAGCGACAACTCTGTACGCTTCAGGCTCCTACTGACCTTTCCACACTCTTGTAACCTACACTTTGTTGTTTTGTCATAGAGACACAAACCAAACGCTATTGGCTATAAGCAAAGCATAGCGGGCTTCGCCATAGGCAAAGTTTTGCCTTTAATCAGTATAGGGGCAATTTTAGCATTTTTACAAGGTTTCACACCTTTTGTCATATGCACTCGCGATACAACCTGTCTTCACCAACTTGCCCGCTTGGGATATGCTACAATGGCCCTGATAGCAATTACAGCTATCAGAGCCAAGTATAAAATTTGATTCAGGAGCACCTGCTAGTATGTATCGTTTACTCGCGCTTGACCTCGACGGAACCCTGCTTGATTCTCAGCGACGCATCACACCACGCACGCATCGTGCGTTACAACAGGTCGTAGAGGCTGGTATCACGCTAGTCATCGCGACAGGACAAACATTCCCCGCGCTCCTATCCCTCTGCCCAGGAGTCCCCCTCAATGGGCCACAAATCGTCTTCAATGGCGCACAAATTATTAATATCGACGATCAAGCATCACTCTTTGAACGCCTTGTTCCAACAGAATATATTCTGCCAGCACTCTCAGCTCTGCAAGAACAAGGAATTTCACGCGTCTACCACACCCATGAGCGCGTCTTCGCCGACGAAGGCACACCCGGCATAGAAGACTGGTATATCCCTCCCGCACCACCCGCCATCATCGTTCGCGATGTCTCGACACTTTATCCACGCCCCTGTATTAAGCTCGCTGGTGTGTGCGATCCTGCTGAACTGGCTCGCAAGCGTATCTATTTTGAAGAGCTTTTCGCGCCACGGCTGTATGTGACACAAGCAGCATCTGATCTAATAGAGTTTCTCCATCCCGAGGCTTCAAAAGGCCATGCTCTGGCCCATATCGCACACCTGCTCGACATCCCCGCCACAGAAATCATAGCCATTGGTGACAACCATAACGATATAGGGATGCTGCGTTTCGCGGGCCTAGGGATCGCGATGGGGAACGCATCTGAAGAAGTAAAAGCAGCTGCACACTATGTTACGAGCAATAACGATGAAGAAGGTGTCGCACTGGCTCTCGAAGGACACATTCTTCCCTTTGTGGCACAACAGTAGCCGAACAGATCATGTGAGGCCCCTCTGGTATCTACTGAGCCATATGAGGTACTATATAATCTATATGCAGCATTGTGAGGAGAGGTTTCTATGACAGAGAATCAGGCCAAGATCAAGCTAATACCGGGCGAGATCATTCCCGCCTTTACGCTACCCGGACCCGATGGTATACCCCATAGCCCCTGGGATTATAAGCAGCGTGAGAACCTGCTGCTACTCTTCGTGCCAAGCCTTACCAACGTGCAGGCGCGAGCATGGATCAGTGGCTTTGCCAAATACTATCGCGAGTTCCGAGATGAGCGATGCGCGATCCTGGCACTGACCCCCGATCCGGTGGTGGTAAACCTCGAGGCACAGGAAGAACTGAGCCTCCCCTTTCCCCTATTGGCTGATCCACAGGGCAGAGTCATCGCGCGCTTTACCAGATGGGATTCCGCCTCGCGCGAGCTGACACCCGGCATTGTGCTGACAGATCGTTATAATGCGCTCTACCAACATGGGTTCGCTGTGGAGGAATCAGAACGACCCTCTATTGACGATGTGCTGGCATCACTACGCCATATTAACACGCTCTGTACCCCCTGACGTATCCTGGTCAGGCCGCTCATGCCTGACACTCATTACCCCAACTAAGAGGTCGCTTGCACATGACAGAACAAAACGCCACCTGGCACCCTAGCACACAGTTTATCCACGAAAATCGCCAGGCAAGATCACGCTACTTGACTGGCACTCCAACGGTTCAACCCATTCATGCCAGCACTACCTACATTCATCAGAATAGTGAGGCACTTGATAGGGCCTTTAGTGGACAAACCCCGGAGGGCGATCCCGCCTTTGTATACGCCCGCCAGGGCAACCCCAACGCACAGGTCCTTGAAGACGCACTGGCACGAGCAGAGGGCGGTGTAGGAGCCATCACATTTGGCTCAGGCATGGCAGCCATCAATGCGGCCTTTATCACGGCAGGGCTCACCACAGGCACAAAAGTGCTCGCCTCTAAAGATTTATATGGACCATCCATCGGCCTCCTACAGGCACACTTTCAGCCAAATGGTGTCGAAATTGTCCTCAAAGACCTCTGTGGGCCAGATGTTGGCGATATTATCAACGCTGAGCAGCCCGATGTAATTTATTTAGAGACCATTTCTAATCCCCTTGTTAAGCTCGCAGACCTGGATGCCATCAGCACCGCCGCGCACGCCGTTGGAGCGATCACAATAATCGATAGCACCTTCGCGACTCCCTATCTTGTGCGTCCGTTAGAGCATGGCTTCGATATGGTGGTACATAGCACTACCAAATATATCAGTGGTCATGGAGACAGCACAGGAGGCGTAGTCATCAGCGCGAAGAATTCTCTACTTGGGCAGTTACGAGGGAATGCGAATCTCCTGGGCGCGATGCTTAGCCCCTTTGAAGCCCACCTGATTATGCGCGGCTTGCGCACTCTAGCCCTACGCATGGAGCGCCATTGTAGCAACGCTTATCAGGTTGCTCACTTCCTGCAACAGCATTCTTCTGTTGAGCGAGTCTATTATCCTGGTCTCTCTAACCATCCACAGCATACCCTCGCTACACGCTTGCTCAGCGATGAGATGTATGGTGGGTTACTTTCATTCGAGCTAAAAGAGCAGACGCGAGAGGCCGTCTACGCCTTTATGGATCGCCTCCAATTGTGCCTGGTAGCAACCTCACTAGGCGATGTCTTCTCCCTCGTCAGCTATCCTCCTATGTCGTCACACCGGACGCTCAGCGAAAGCGAGCGCCATAGCCTGGGCATCAATGCTGGGTGCATCCGCCTCTCAGTTGGGATCGAACACATCGACGATATTCTCTCTGATCTCGATCAGGCGTTACGTGGCTAGCAAGCGTACAAATATAGTGCATAGAGGAAGAGGCGCGCATTGCAATTTACAATGCGCGCCTCTTCCTCTATGCGTTCTCATACCTGAGAAACTATTTAGTATGGCGAACGTATTTATCGCTTGGAACGTGATCCTTCGACTCCTCGTTTCCCGCGCTCGATAACACATAGAGCATCGACGCGTTGGGATCGACACGCAACTCGTTCTCAACCGATTGAACACCTGGGAAGCCGCTCACGATTTCCTCAGCAGCAGCATGCTGCTTCTTATTATGCACACTTCCGCTCAAGCGCACATGCCCCAGACGCGGATAGACGCCGATGGGAAGATCCTTGGTGCGCTCATCACGAGACATCACCATCGCTAGCTCACTTGCCAACTCGTCGTCAGCGATCAGACGATTCTTAATCTCAAGCAGGCCCGCGACACCCATAGCCTGGTCACCGACCATATCAGATCGCAGAGAGCTAGAGATATTGCCATCCAGATAGAGTACACTATCCAGTACACGTATCTCCATTCCTCTGAAATCGATATGCAACGGTCCCAGATCAAAGATATTTTCCTCAACCTCCGACTGGAGTTCCTGGTCCGAGCGATAGGCAGGTAATGCTTGGAGCGTAGATTCAGGCAAAGAAGCCTCGATACGACCGCTCTCAAGCTGTTTAAGGTAGGCACGCTCTAGCAAGACATCCAGCCCCTTCAGGCCCTTGGTTACGATATATGCCACTTCCCCATTGTCCGGGTAAACTGCTATCAGAGAGAGTCCACCCTCCGCTCCCGACTCGACATGGAATACACGCGCATGGCTATCAAACATCGCCGCGCCTGGGGCATCCTTACGCGCCCGCTCAAGCTCATCGCGCGAGATAGTCAGTGTCACCTTCTCGCTAGAGGCACTGGCAACCGTGTTAAAAGGTACATAGACAGTCCGGCCAAACAAGCGCCCTAGCCGGATACCCAGCACCACCATGCGCCAATTTTTGGCATCGAGGCCGATGTGAGTGAGCACACCACTCTCACCATCGGAGCAATAGACCTTGCTCCCGAAAATAAACTTCTGCATCTCTGCTATAGAAGTTGTTGTTTTCATATGCAAAATTCCTGATTACTTATGTACTGTGGAATAGAATATGGCTTCTCAAGCGCCAGGCAAGCACAATACCCCTTGGCGTGAAGATTTATCTCTCCATATTATGCCACGTTTTTGCACTTCTGTTTAGATACGTAAGATAACCACAATACAGAGTATAGCGCAAAACACGATTTATCACGAATCTTCAGGATTGTAGCCATATGTAACAACTGGTATGTCTCATAAATCTTGCCACAAGATGGCAAGATTTACATACTAAAATAAAGAGCGGAAATAAAAATATAAGCCCAAAGGAGCAACCAACCATGAAACTCAACCATGTTAATCTAACCGTTACCGATGTTCCAGCGGCAGCACACTTTCTCGAAAAGTATTTCGGATTACGCAACCAGGGTGGAAACCAGGGATTTACAGCACTTTTTGACGACGATGGGCTGGTGCTGACCTTAATGAAAGCAGGCGAGGTCTCCTATCCAAAAACGTTCCATATTGGATTTGCGCAGGAAAGCGAGGAGCGTGTCAACGAAATCTATCGTCGCATGCGAGAGGACGGATTTGAGGCGAATCCTCCACAGCGCTCTCATGCCTGGACATTTTATGTTCGCGCGCCAGGAGGCTTTATGGTTGAGGTGATGAGCTAGCACATTTCTCTACGATATCCCCTTTTATAAACACCCATCTTGAGTGAGACTGGAAGCCTTACTCAAGATGGGCATCAGCGCAAACGCATCCTGAAAGCATCACACAGAGGTAATCATTTCTGCTTGCTGCTTCCGCAAACGGCGAGCCTTCACCTTCTTATATAGTTTGATACTCACCACGATAAAGAGCACGAGGCACACAGCAACAATAATCACCATCACGGCAGGTAAGAAGAGGGAGAGCAAGACAGATAGTGCCATGCCGATATCCTCAAGGATGCTCAAGACAATATTCAATAGGCCTGCCGTGCCTACAGTTGAAGCGGCACGGGTCGTCGCCTTGGTCGCATGCGTAATGCCCGCGATACTCCCACCTGCGATGAGCGGCACTGCCAGGGCGGCACCCGAAGCATCACCTGTCGCGGCGGCAGCCACCAACGCACCAGCGATAGGGCGTAGGACTGTATGTATCGCATCCCAGACGTGATCAACACCTGGTATCTTGTCCGCAAAGAGATCAGCCAGAGCCAGCACAGCTAACCCAATCATAAACCAATCATTTGTCACAAAAGCGAAATCAGGATTGATTTTGTATAGATGAAAGAAGCGTACCGCTATCGAATATGAAAGTAGTGGCAGGTACGCGTTTATGCCTGAAGCAAAGGACAAACCATAAGCTGTTCCAATATCCATGTGTTCCCCTTGGCGTAGCAACCTCTTTGAGACGAATAACAATAACGATAAATGCACATCCCCTCATCTTCCATCCATACGGGTTCTACGTAGAAGAACGCATAAACGTTCCCTGGATCAAATGCTCTATACATTTCTCCGCAAGAGATGCTAGAGGGAAAGATGCAGCATCTCTTCTCGCGAGCCAAAGATACGCTCAAGCGATTCGGGGGCGTAGCGCGCAACGATCTCCTCAGTAATGGCATTGGCGCGGCATATCTCGCCAAACATGCTCGCGCTTCGGCGTGGTGTACGTCTCTGCGTCTCTGGGTCCAGGTCTACGAGGCCAAAGCGAACATGCCAGCCATTGTTCCACTCAAAGTTATCTACCAAAGACCAGTAAAAGTAGCCACGTACTGGAATCCCCTCGACAATAGCACGGTGTATTTGAGCCAGGTGTTCTAGAATCGCCCCTGGTCGTCTATCATCACGGGTATCGCAGAAGCCATTCTCGGTAATATAGAGCGGCTTATTTCCATGTGTACGCTTGTAGACCTGCCGGAGCACGCGATAGAGCCCCTCAGGATATATCTCGCCAAAATTCCCATCCAACCCCTCATCATTACGCGTCGACCCAGGACGAATAAAACGCCTGCCAAAGGCATCGCTTGTCGCCTGGGGATCAAAGCGCACCATCTCACGTGTATAATAATTAACGCCGTGATAATCCCGCGCCCCCAGCGCACGATGAATGCGCGGTGCAAACAGATTAAAAGGAAAAGCGTAACGCCCTTCTTCTGCCGCCTTAAGTGGGCTCCAGTTGAAGTAGGACTCCTGCAAGCCTGACACGGCTCGATCAAGCGGGGAGAGAGGGTTTGCAGGATCAAAGAGACGATAGTGCAGGCAGTACCCAATCTGCGCCTGCGGCTGATGCTCACGTATGACATAGAACGACTCGACATGGGCACGCATCAGATTATGTAACACCTGAATAGCAAGCAACATATTTCGCTCGCCTGGAGGAAACTCTCCCATCTGGTAGCCCTGGACAGCATAGACATTTGGTTCATTAATTGTCACCCAGAAATCGCATGCATCAGACAGAGCACGCGTCACATAGGAAACATAGCGTGTGAAGTAACGAATATTCTCGGCGCGAGCAAAACCACCGCGCTCGATAAACCAGAGCGGCTCCGTAAAATGATGGAGTGTTATCACCGGTTGAATACGTCGACGCCGCAGATCTTGCAGCATCAGACGATATCGCTCGATAGCTTCACGCTCCCATATACCCTCACGCGACTCAATACGACTCCACTCCAGACTCAAGCGCAGAACGTTATTCTCCATCTGCTCCGCCAGATCAAAATCTTGTTCTGCATTCTCCCACCAGTCCGCGGCTCGCCCACACTCCTCCCCGCTAAGGATACCTCCCTCCTGCTCCCAGCGATACCACTGATTGTTGGTGTTCCCTCCTTCGCACTGATAGGATGAGGAAGCCGTTCCCCACAGGAAACCAACAGGGAAGCGTAGCTCGTTCCGTCCTGCCATCATAGCTTTCTTCCAACCTTTCTGTCTGTTTTCTTCATCCTATCACATTGCGCCGCCAATGTAATTTTTCCCTCCTGCCCGCTCATCAAATAAGGCCACTTACACAAAAGCAACAGCGCCAATCCTCTTGAGAATTGGCGCTGTTGCTTATCTTGAACTTGTGAGCGATAGAGTTACTCGCGGATACCGCGTGGTGCCAGCGGGCGAACCAGTGGGCTCATGACTGGCAGGCTCTTCTTGCTGCGTGGCAGGCGCTGGCGAACCAGGTAGTCTGGTGCGTTCGCCAGATCCTGCTTCTCCAATGTGACATCTTCTCCGAAGCGGTTGAAGAATGAGAGCTCGAAGTTGGGAGTCTCACCCAGCGCACCGTGAGGGCAGACCTCGACACAATCACCGCAGAAGATACAGCGGTCAAGCGCGAAGGCATAGCGTGTCAGGTGGCGCTCCGCCATCATCAGAGAGCCAGTCGGGCAGACCTGAACGCAGGCACCGCAGGAGACACAGTCGGTATCATGCAGGCTGACATTAAAGGGCGTTGAGACAATCGTATCGAAGCCCTTACCAAACATGCCATAACAATCAGGGCCAATCACATCATGGCAGACGCGTACACACTGCGTGCAGTTAATACACTTGTTGGGATCACGCAGGATGAAGCTATGAGACAGATCTGTATCATAGTCATGATAGTCAGTTGGCTCACCATCATGGAAGCGATTATCAGCCAGACCATGCTCAATGCTATAACGCTGCAAGTCACACTGTCCAGCAGCTGGGCAGGCGCACTGAAGACAGCGAGCAGCCTCACGCTGCGCCTGCTCCTGCAGGTATCCCATCTCAATGATGCGGAAGTTGCGCTTGCGCTCTTCATAAGGCAGCATAGGCATCTTGACTTTGGGCTCGACTGGCTTATAAGGCACAATGTCGAAGAGGTCAGGCTTGCGCTCTTCCAGTTCCAGGCGACGAGCGACCTCGTCCATATCCTCACCCATCAAGAAGGCATGGACCGAGCGAGCACCCAACTTACCCTGTGCGACGCACTCAATAACCGTCTTCGCGCCCATCTGGCAGTCACCACCAGCGAAGACCGCGTGGCGGTCGGTCATAAAGTTGTGAGGATTCGTCTGGATGGTGCTCCACTTGGTCCATTTCACGCCCGACTGAACATCAAGTACGCGCTCATCAGGCTTCTGACCAATGGCGGGAATGACCGTGTTGCAATCTACCACAAACTCGGAGCCAGGAACAGGCACCGGACGACGGCGACCACTAGAATCAGGCTCACCCAGTTTATTACGCTGGAATTCGACGCCCTTTACCTTGCCACCCTCAGTAATAATACGAGTCTGGCTGACATAGAGCTGAAGGTGTGTACCCTCGGCCTCACCGTCCTCGACCTCTTCCTGTGTCGCACCCATCTCACCACGACCGCGACGGTACATAGTATGTACCTTAGCGCCCAGGCGGAGCGAGGTACGTGTGCAGTCAAAAGCGGTGAAACCACCACCGATTACAACGACCTCATCGCTTTCGCGTACGGGAACAAACTTACCCTCGACCTTTTCACCCAGGAAAGCGATGGCGTTCACTACACCCTCGGCGTCCTCACCCTCGATCTTCAAAGGGTTACTGGTCCAGGCGCCAATCGCCAGATAGATGGCGTCAAAGCCTTGAGCGAAGAGATCATCGACCGTGAAGTCCTTGCCAAGCTCGACATTAAACTGGATATCTGCGCCCAGATCAAGCACCTGTTGCAGTTCACGATCCATCATGTCTTTCTGCAAGCGATACTCTGGAATACCATAACGCAGCATACCACCAGCCTGCGGCTGCTTATCGAAGATCTTGACATAGTGACCGCGCAGCGTCAGATAGAACGCGGCAGCCATACCGGCAGGGCCAGCACCCACGACCGCGACCTTCTTACCAGTCGACGGGTCCTTTTCGTAAGGAACGGGTGGATCGAGCAGACAGGTCTCGGCGGCATGTCCATGCATACGGCAGATGGCGATCTCTTCATCAACCAGCGCGCGGCGGCAGCCTGTTTGGCAGGGTGCCGGACAAACTAGGCCCAGGATGTAAGGGAAGGGCAGCACCTCTTTAACCAGGCGTGCAGCCTCCTTCATCGAACCTTGCGCGATCAGCTCCAGGTAGCCAGGGATATCAATGTGTGTTGGGCACTCGACCTGGCAGGGGGGCTGACAATAAGCGTTATGGTCGGAGAGCATCATCTCCAGATTGGTGCGGCGAATATGGAAAAGCTCATCCGAATTCGTTTGCACCACCATACCTGGCTGCGCTGGCGTATTGCACGATGGCAGGGGTCGATCCACGCCCTCGATATGCACCAGGCACATGCGGCAGGCAGAGGTTGGCTCCAACTTCTCATCGTTACACAGGTTAGGGATATCCTCAATCCCATTGTCGATAGCGGCGCTCAGGATGGTCTGGCCCTCATACGCCTGCATGACCTTCCCATCAATCGTAAGCGTAAAGCTCGGATGGCCTACCTCGTTGCGCACCAGAGGGGTCTGTGCCTGAGCCGTGATAGAGAAATTATCTCGAACTGATATTGCCATGAATACTTATCCTCTGTGAATCGCTGACTATGGCAAAACGTGCTTCGTCACGAAACGATGCGAGCGCACGGGTGAACATGTTCCTGTTGGGCACTGTAACTCCTGCACATGGAGCGTAAAGTGCTCAGGCCAGTAACGCTTCGCGGTCTTTAGCGGGTTGGTTGCCTGCACGCCAAAACCACACAGTGAGCCATTGGGAACATAGGAGGCAAACTCATCGAGGACATCAAGGTCGCCATTCACGCCCAGATCGCTCACCACACCCTCTAGAATACCAGTAATACGCTTCACACCTAGACGGCAGGGAACACACTTGCCACAGGACTCTTTGCTAAGATAACGGCTTCGCTCCATCGCCCAGGCTACCATACAGGTACTCGCGGGCAGAACCTCAATGACACCAGAGCCCACAATCGCTCCAGCCTCTTCGATAGGATCATAATCGTAAGGCGTATCCAGCAGAGATGGAGGTAAAGCGCCTCCCTCAGCGCCACCAACAACTACGGCACGTATATCATCAGCGCCAGCATCGACCCCGGCCTGGGCTAAGATAGCACGCAGGCTTGTTCCAAAGGGAACCTCAACGACACTCGGCTCGCTGTTAACACCAGCACCATACACGGTCAGGATTTTGGTGCCACCGGTCATATTCGTGCCCAGGCTAGCAAATGCTCTGGCGCCTTCGCGCACAATCACTGGAACGTTAGCAAGCGTCTCCACACTATTGATCGCGGTTGGCTTATCCCACAAACCATATTGCGCGGGGAATGGCGGACGCTGTTCCGGCATACCACGACGACCCTTGATCGCCGCGATCTGTACAGTCTCCTCACCGCCAATAAAGCCAAGATCAACCGCTACAACTGAGATATTGCAGCTAAAGTCAGTTCCCAGGATATCGCGTCCTACCAGATTAGCCTCCACGGCCTCTTGTAGCGCGGCTTGCACCGTCTTGATGCCATCCTGATACAGGCTGCGTGTGAACAGGTATGCCTCGGACGCTCCCGTCGCATAGGCCGCGAGTACGATACCTTCAATGATCTGATGCGGATTGTATTCCAACAAAAGCTGTGCCGCCAGAGAACGGCTATCGGCATCGTACGCGTTACAAATAACATATTTCTGATCGTCGGAGGTATTGCGTACAATACGCCACTTTTCACCAGTCAGGCGACCAGCACCACCACGTCCACGCAAGTTCGCATCAGCGACTTGCTGGATCAACTGCTCAGGTGTAGACTGACGAAGCGCAGCTTCGAGCGCTTTATAGCCGCCCACACTACGATAGGCAGCAAGCCCGCGTACATCGCTGTCATCTTGCTGCCGTAAAAGACGATTTACCTTTTTCTCAGGCATTTGGCTGCCTCACATGATGAATATTTCCCCACAACCCACGCTTATCGGGTGCCCATCCTCGCTCTGGCTGGTCATTACGCGTCACGCCTTTGATTGCGGGTGCTGGCTTGAACTTAGGACTCATCGTAGCGATACCAAACACATCGCTCAGGTCTACACCGCGAGCCTGAACGACACGCTTCGCCGCCTGCAATGGTAGATAGCCATATATATCCATAATTGCATCTAGCAGGCCGGGAAGTGCTGAGGCGTCAAACGACCACTGCTCAAGCAAGGCATCGACCCGACTCAAATCAATCCCAGGCTCCAACTCATCCTTGACTGGCATAGATACACAGGGAGCAACTGGCTTATTAAAGTAATCAACCGCGTATTCAGAGATACGAGGTTTGTAGAAACCTGCCTTCGGCGTGCCGGACGCATTGCCTAGTTTGCGTGGCGTAAACTTCTCAGCACCGTCACGGATGTACGATTTGTACCAAGGGCGCTCCCTCCACTCGTACATCGGCTCATACTCAATTGTAATCGCGCGTGGAGGGCAGGCCTTCTCACACAGCAGGCATGCCTCACACTTCAGGTTGAACTCCGTCTTGAGGCCCTCTTGCGCGATCAACTGAATCAAGCCACGGCTACGCGCGGGCAGCTTCGGCTTTTCATACGGGTATAGCCTGGTTAGCTTTGGTCGGAACATATGGCTAAAGGTCAGGCTCATCCCTTCAAGGATACCACGCATACGCTATACCTCTATCTCAATCTCGCCACGCACCTTCAGGCCCTGCTTCGCAATCTTTTCACGCAGTTTGAGAATGCCCTCAATCAGAGCCTCTGGACGAGGAGGACAGCCAGGAACATAGACATCGACGGGAACGATAGTGTCTACCCCTTGAACTGTATAATAACTATCATAGAACTCACCGCCAGAATTGGCGCATTGTCCCATACTCAACACCCATTTGGGCTCAGGCATCTGCTCATACAGCATACGCAGGCGAGGACCCATCTTCACGGAGACTGTTCCCGCGACAATCATCAGGTCCGCCTGTCTGGGGCTCGCGCGGAACACCTCTGATCCAAAACGAGACAGGTCATATTGGGGGGATGAGGCAGATGCCATCATCTCAATCGCGCAACATGCCAGACCATACGTCAGCGGCCAGACAGACTTTGAGCGCGCCCAGTTTTGGGCCCATTGCAGCATGTCCGCTACGCTTGTCAACTGAACGGGTAACTCCTGGTCACCAGGGGTATATTCGTGAGGCCCAGACGCCATAGAGATAGGAATCGGCTTACGTCGCTTCCCAGCATCCGAAGCCTGTGCCTCGTCACTATATTTGCTGCTCATAATGTTCAAGAACTCCTAATGGCAAAGGTTTTAGCAGCGCCTATTGCTCGGTTTTGTAATGTATTTAATTAGGCCGGGCAAGTATATAAACGGGGATTTCTGCTGTACACTTTCCTTGTTTGTACATTCCACCTTGGCACTATTATAGCACGTCCGGTCGAGCGGTGCCACAGCGTTACCACGCGTTTTTACCCGCCTGCATGGGCATCTTTGCCCCCTCCAAACGCTCTCCCTAGCCCGTAAAGCACCGCTTGCTTTTGCCGTGTCGTCCTACATCCTTACCCACGCCCCTTGTGACACGCAGGTTACATGGGATAAGATGACAGAAGCATACATAACACATTGGCACATCTTGCCTGTGTATTTTAACTATAAGAAAAGATGCCCTCTTTTCCCATACCGGGTAGCATCTCTTCGCACCAATAGACTCATGCCCCCTGAGCTGAGTCGCATCCTTATCCGACACCTTTAGGCAGGCGATGTTTTCTAGCGCTCGCGCTGATGCCGTCTCCTCGTTGAGAGAGCGGCGGCCGAGGGTGTCCTATTCAGCATAAAGGAGCACAACCACGTGGGAACCTACTCAATCGCGGTGCTGCCGGGCGACGGCATTGGTCCCGAAGTCATAGAACAGGCTGTTCGCGTTCTGAACGTCATTGCCCAAGCCTATGGACACACCTTCCACTTCCAGCATGGTCTGGTTGGTCTTGCTGCCATCGAGGCGGAAGGGAAAGCTATTTCAGAAGAGACTCTGGCAACTTGCCAGAAGAGCGACGCCATTCTCTTTGGCGCAGTTGGAAGCGCGCAGCATGGAGCAACCGTCAAACCAGAAGAGGCTCTCTTCCGTCTGCGCAAAGGGCTTCAATTCTTCGCCAACCTGCGACCAGTTCGCCCACTCGACGCTATGCTCGATGCCTCCTCCATTAAGGCTGATATTTTGCGCGGCACAGACCTGATTGTTGTACGCGAACTGACTGGAGGGCTCTACTATGGACACCTGGAGCCAAATGTACCAGGGAAACCCAGTGAGATTCGCGAAACCGAGCGAGGATACGAAGCTATCGACACCTTGCTCTATAGTGAGGAAGAGATAGAGCGCATTCTCCGTGTCGCCTTCGATACCGCGCGCGAACGTCGCAAAAAGGTTACATCCGTCGACAAGGCCAATGTCCTTAGCTCTTCCGTCCTCTGGCGACGAATTGCCGAGCGAGTTGCCAAAGACTATCCCGATGTCACGTTTGAGAATTTGCTTGTCGATGCCTGTGCTATGCACCTGATTCGCCAACCAGCGAGCTTTGATGTCATCGTAACCGAAAACCTCTTCGGTGACATCCTAACCGATGAGGCATCGATGCTCGCTGGCTCTATGGGAATGTTGCCATCTGCCAGCCTGGGCACACGCCGCACAGCGCATGGTCTCTTTGGTCTATACGAGCCCATTCATGGCTCAGCCCCCGACATCGCTGGGCAGAACAAGGCCAATCCTATAGCAGCCATCCTGACAGCGGCTATGCTGCTTCGCCATTCGCTGGGCTTAAAAGAAGAAGCCGCGGCCATTGAGGCCGCGGTGGAGCAGTGCATAGAGGCGGGTTACCGTACTGTGGATCTCCGCGAAGAAGGAAAAGAGATCCTGGGTACGAGAGAGATGGGCCAGCGCATCGCTGAGCGGGTGGCTGCTTTGGCTGGCAACAAGCTCTCCTAACCCATCATCGATTTTGGGCAGGGCCCCAGGAAGTGCAATTTCTCCTGAACCCTTCTGAGCTGGAGTGCGGCTTCGCTCTTTTGCGATGTCGCACTCTCTTTGTTCGCGCTCGTCTCCTGCTCGCTAGCAGTGGAGTTTAAGTCTGCTTCCAGCGCGGAAATCTCGCTAAGTAGCATCTGACGCTCCACATACCATCGAGTAACAGATCGTTCAACCCCCATCTGGACGCTCCTCTCAAAACACAGAGTATAGCCTTCTCAAACCGGCTATAGAGCGACCTCACGCTAGAATCGAGAATGATTCTAGCGGACAGGTGCCCCATAGACCAATGTATTGAGCGTATTCAAGAGATCCTCATCCTGGTAAGGCTTGATTACATAAGCACTCGCGCCAAGCTGCATCGCGCGTTGCTGGTGCTTCGCGGCAGCGCGGGAAGTTAGCACCACCAGCGGCAGCGTGCGATATTGCTCCTGGGCGCGGACTGTCGCAGTTAACTCATAACCATCCATACGAGGCATTTCAATATCGAGTAACACGGCGGCGGGAGTCTCCTGAGAAATCATTTCCAGGGCCTCGACACCATCGCGAGCTGTCTTCACTTCCCACCCATGTTGCTTGAGCATGTTGCTTACAACACGTCGTACACTGGGACTATCATCGACAACCAGGATATGCTTGCCGCGTTCAGCAGGGGCACCTCCTCCCGAACTGACAGGCTGCATCACAGCGGTTGTCGCGCGCCCAGGAGTCGCCATGTTGACACTCTGACGCACTATGGGCTGCGGCCCCGCTGTTGTGTTACTCGGCGCTGCCGTCTTAGCACGGGTGGAAAGCAGGTTATTGAGTTCCAGGATAAGCACGACCTGACCATTACCAAGAACTGTCGCGCCAGCGATACCATGAACTTGACGCAAGTGAGGACCCATATTCTTCATCACAATATCATAACGCCCTTTAATCTCATCGACGATCAAGGCCACGCGATGACCACCAGCATTCACAATCAACAACTGTGCTCGATCATCAATCGTGCTTATTGGAAGCGAGAGATACTGTGAGAGAAGATGCAATGGATAGAGTTCATTACGGATCAAGACGGCAGGCTGATTCCCCAGCATCGAGCGCTTGAAGCTATCCAGACGCCCAATTGACTCTACTACCAGCGTTGGAATCGCGAACTGCTGGTCCGCCACACGTACCATCATAGCATTCTGAATTGCCAGGCTAGTCGGGAACTTCATGGTAAAGGAAGTTCCCTGACCAGGAGCCGACTCGACTTCTAGAGTGCCTCGCAAGCGCGAAACGCTATCGCGTACGACATCCAGTCCTACGCCACGGCCGCTCTCCTCGCTTAGCACCTCGGCGGTCGAGAAGCCTGGGCGGAAAATCAAGTCAATGAGGTCGCCCTCACTTAAATGCTGACTAGGATGGATCAGGCCGCGCGCGAGCGCCGACTGGCGAATGTTTTCAGGGTCCAGGCCCTTACCATCATCACTCACCGTAATGACCACCTGGTTTCCTTCATAGCCCGCCGCAAACTTGATTTGCCCTGAGGGGGATTTCCCCTTCTGGCGACGAATCTCGGGCCGTTCCAGAGCATGGTTTACCGCATTACGCATCAGGTGGAGCAGGGGGCCCGCAACCTCCTCAAACACCGTACGGTCAACCTCAGTCTCCTCACCTTCCAGCAGGAACTCAAAGTCCTTCCCTTGCTTCAAAGCCACCGCGCGCGCGGCTCTATAGAGGCGTGGAGCCATCGAAGACAAGGGAACCAGGCGGACTTTCATCAGCCGATCCTGGAAGGTTGTGCTCAAGCGACTCTCACGTGCGAAGACGCTTTCACACTCTCGGATAACCGACTCCATCTCATTACTCAGGGTCGCCATATCCGAGATACCTTCACTCAAGCCGCGCGAGAGCTGATAGAATTCGGTATAACGGTCCAGTTCCAGTTCGTCGAACTCTGCCAGGTGCGAGGGCTGCACAGATCCATTGTTGACCAGTACCAAGCTTTGTTCGCCCTCATTATTTGCGACTTCCAGTGAACGACCACTGGGTAGCGTCGCAGCCTCGAAACGCGTGTCCAACTTCTGGCCTACATCTTGCAGGCGATTACTACTCACGCCAACATCAGAGACCAGGCGCATCAAGCGCTGAATACGCTCCTCAAGCACACTACGATTCACCAGGAGCTCACCAAAGAGATTAACTAGTTCATCAAGCTTTTGCAGCCTGACACGTACATTCAGGTCACCACGCGGTGTACGCGAAGCGCCAAGATCGCCTGTGGCTGTATCTTCATCAACAACCGTACTGGAAGTTAGCACGTCCTCAGAGGAAGTGTCCTCCTCATAGGTCATACTATTGGGCACTGGAGACGCAAAGGAAGGGTTGTACCCAGGATACTGGCATACCGCATGCGCAGCGCCTCTGCTTTTGCGTCATCATCACTTAAGGGTTTATCCAGGTGCACGACCATACTATCCAGGGTCTCAGCAGTATCCAGAATCACACTCACGACGGCTGGTGTAATGGGCGTATTACCTTCCATCACACTATCTAGCAGGTCTTCCGAAGCATGCGAAAGATCAGAGATGGACCGGAAGCCCATCATACCCGCAGCCCCTTTGAGTGTATGGGTAGCGCGACGAATACCCTGAATCAGATCGCGATTGTTTGGATCACTTTCCAGCGCAGCCACATGCACGCTAATTGACTGCAAATGCTCCTCAGCCTCCAGGCGGAAGATTTCAGCCGCTTCATCACCAAAATCGCTATTAAACGCCGGAGCAGGCTGAGGCGGTGCAGCAGGCTTAGCAGGTGTTTGTGCTGGTATATGAGGCTGACTATATGTAGGCGCCACTGACTGGGATGTAGGAGCTTTCGGCTGTTGGGATGGTTGATGAGCAACCTCTCCTCCGAGCGATTGCCTGGCACGATCCAGGTAATTTGTCGCCGCAGAGTTTTGCGCATCTTGAGTGGAAGGAGTTGTGGCGCTTCCCAGGCCAAGAGCGGAAGGTCCCAGAGTCGAGATCTGGCCCAGGAACTCCTGACGAACCTGAATCTCAATCTCATTACGCAACCGCCGCTCTAGATCAGACATTGACTCGCCCAGGCGAGGTAGAGACGCAGCTTGAGCATTGGCTGATTGCCATTGAGCTTGACTTTCATACTCACGTCTCACCTCTTCGCGAACCTGCGGCTCTAGCTCACCACGGACTTGTGACGCGATCTCGGCTCGTAACGCCTGTATATCCCCCTGGCGCTCAAACGTAACACGTTCGCGTAGAGTTTCCGGGTTCTGTGAACGCTGCATCTCCCAAGAAGACCAGCCTTCTTTTTGTCTGAAGAGTGGCTCATTTTGAGTCTGCTGCAAACGTTCTTGAAGTTGTTGGAACTCCAGGCTACATGATTCAACAGCCGTCTGAATTTGCTGGATAGTCCAATGGACCTGCTCATCCGTCGTCTCAAAGCCACTTGAAATATGGTTCAGGCGCTCCAGAACTTTCTTAAGTTTGGAGTTCGATACCCACATCACCGAAAGTGGAAGATAGCGACGCACTTGCTCTGGGCTATTCCGCAGATTTAGGCCCATAGCGCGCCCAGCCCAATCCTCCATCCGATCCAGAGCATCCTTCGAACCATCCAGGAAGCCTTTAAACTCTTTGCGCTGCTCCTCAATGATCTCAATTGAGAGGCGGAGTTGTGAGGTAACTTCCTGCATCGTGGCAAATATCGATGTCAGGTTCTGCGTTTCACGCTGCGCCACCTCATAGCTCGCTGATAAGGAAGCTCCTTGCACATTCAACTGTGCTGGCGACGTAGGAGCGACAGGAAGTGAGGTTGCTTCAGGCTCTGACGCGAACGGCTGATACGAAGTCTCCCAGGCAGGTATTGATTGCTGATTAGCTTCCGTTCCAAAAGGTGTCTCTACCTGAGGTGCCATATTCCGTGATGAATCGGTTGTGCGCGGCCATTGCTCTATATCAACGGGCGAAAACCGCGATAAATCGGAGAGATCAGGCTGTATGACATCGTTCTGCTGCGTCTCAGGCTCCAAATATGTAGACTCCTGTGGAGCACTACTCGCATGGTAATTTTCAAGGGATGGAGCTGAAGAAGCAACATCAGGCACAGAAGGCGGATTTCCTGAAAATGGAGTGTTGGGGGGTGCAGAGGGCATCCCTCGCATAGAAGCCATAAGCTCTTCAAGGGCACTGGCAGAAGAAGCCGCTGGTTGTACAGGCTGGGAAAACGGGGGGGGGGATTGTGTTTGCTGCTGAGGATGAGACAGCTCTTCAATTGACTCTCCCGGCCACTCCATATCTTCATCTTGTGACGAGCTTGGGGTGCGAAACGATTCCAGAACCTCGTCAAACGAGGGCATCGCAGATGTGCCAGGAGTAATAGGTGGCAAAGGGGCCCCAAACTGAGGGCTATAGCCCGGTTCCTGCATGGTTGAAAATGATGCCAGACTATCAAGCGGGAACGAATGTGCTCCCGTCATCTGGGGTGGTGCGGTCTCGCTTGAAGCATCCACCTCAGCGCGATAGCGCGCATAGTCAGCATCGTCTTCCGCAATTACCGCATCCTCGTCAATTCCACTACGGATACCCTCTATAAGTTGATGCAACCGACCTAACGAACGATGCAATAGACCTAGCAAAGGTTCATCAAGTGTCGTTAAACCATCTAATGCATCCCCTAAGATATCTTCCATCCCATGAGCCACATGTGCCAGACCAGGAAGGTCCATCATGGAAGCGGAGCCACCGATAGTATGCGTTCGGCGGTGCGTTTCTTCAAGGGCATCCATGTCGTTCGGGGTGAGAGCCAGTCGCTCCAGATTCTTCTCTATCTCTGGCAAATAGCTATTCACCTCTTCGATAAACGAATCGAGGACTGATAGTTTATCAAATGTATTCGACATGTTGCGCTTACCCACTTACCTATCTCAGTGTCAGGCAATTCCCTTTTGAAGGGAATGACCTAACACTGATCTGCTATTTGTTGCTGTATGTACGAGCACACAATGCTAACGCTGGAAAGGCGGTTGATCTGAGCTCTTCTCGCCAGGCCAGCGTTGCTGCTGTGGTTGGCGGGTTCCAGGCTGACCTGGGAAACCTGGCTGCGAGACAGGGCCGAGAGGTGTATTTGGTGGCATGGAGAATCCATTAGGGTTAGGGGCACCAATACCAGGGAGTGAATTCTGCGGCAACCCAAAGCCGCTATTCATACCCTGAAAACTGTCAGCTCCATCCAGATTCGCGAAACCTTGTTGGCTCCCTAAGCTGCCAAACTGATCGTTTTGCCCGCCAAAGCCACCAAACTGATCGTTCTGCCCACCAAAGCCACCAAACTGATCTCCCTGGTCTCCAAAGCTACCAAACTGATCATTCTGCCCACCAAAGCTGCCAAACTGATCATTCTGTCCACCAAAGCTACCAAACTGGTCTCCAAAGCCCTGCTGTGAACTCATGCTCTGGGCATTTGAACGCGAACCAAGAGCAATAAGTGACTCATTATTAGGCTCTGGAAGTGGTGGGAAACTGCCCGCGAAGCTTTGATTGCTATTCCATTCCCCATCATTACCGCCTGGAGCAGCAAGACTAGGAAGTCCGAAGCTATCTAAGCTATTATTGTTCCCAGAAGGGAGCTCAGCAATAGATGCCATTCCTGGGAAGGTACCACCAGCGACTTCACTTGCATGATCTGGCAGGCGGAAGGTTGAAACCGAAGCGCGCAGTTGCTCAGCGAGTTCAGCAAGATAGCTCACACTTACCGCTGCTTCCTGTGTGTTGGAGTCGGTCTGGCGAGTAATCTCTGAAATACGACCCATAGCGACAGCAACGGCTTCAGAGACGCTGGTCTGCTCATTCGCGGCATGCGCGATGCTCTCAATCATCTGCGCCTGACGTTCAACATCAGCGTAGATGGAGTTCAATGAACGTTCAACGTTATCTGCCAGCTGTGATCCCTTGACAACTTCCTGGGTGCTATCTTCCATAGCCACAACAGCTTCGTAAGTATCACCCTGAATACTCTTGACAAGTGTCGCGATACGCTTCGTCGATTCCGTCGATCGCTCAGCCAGGAGGCGGATCTCATCGGCAACAACCGCAAAACCTCGTCCATGCTCACCAGCCATCGCCGACTGAATCGCGGCGTTAAGAGCAAGCAAGTTTGTCTGATCAGCGATATCTTCGATGATACGTACGATTTCGCCGATCTCATTGGATCGCTCACCCAAGCGCTTGATCTTCTTCGCGGTCTCTTGCACATTCTCGCGAATCAGCATCATGCCTTCAATTGTCTGACGCACCGCCTGCTGACCATTAGTCGCATTACGCAATGCCTGTTGAGATACATCCACGCTCGTCTGGGCATTTTTCGCGACGCTTTGAATAAAGACAGCCAGTGCCTCTACAGCCTCGGTGGTTTGTGAAATCTGCGCCACCTGCGTCTCGGATGCTTGCGTCAGTTCGTTGGATCCGTCCAGAATTCGACGAGTCGCATTAGTGACCTGTACAGCGGTTGACTGCACGCGACCCACAACCTTCGCCAATTCTTCGATCATATAGTTAAACGAGTCCGCCAGCACACCCAATGTATCAGGAGTGACCTCAGCCTGTACGCGAAGATCACCATCACCAACCGCACTTACCTCTTGCAGTAGTTTCTCAATCTGAGCCTGCAAGGCCGCAGCATCGCTACCGCCACTACCAAGAGCAGCATTGGGGGTGGGGCTTTGATGCTCAAGTAGGGAATTGATCGACATACCCAGAACGGCAAAGTCGTCATCCCCATTTACCGCTACACGGGCACTGCGATCACCATTTGCATACTCGCGGCACGCCTCAATAAGGCCCTGAACACGATCTTTCACTCGCCTCTGCATTAAATAATTAACGATAAGCACAAGCAATACGACTACCACCGCACACCCAATGATAAGACCGATCAGCGCCCCCCCACTCATTTGTAGAGATAAGCCACCTAGAACCGCGAAGGCAATCAACGGGACTAGCGCTGAGACGATCATACTCGTCTGCATGATGCCATCGACGGTCATACCCTTGTTCCGATCAGGATTCATCCCGCCAGACCTCCTGTCATTTTTACGATCTGCCTCTAACGTCTTCTGCGAAACCCGACCCCATTCGGGGGCACCCTCACAAGAGGGTACTGCGGCGGCGGCACCACTTCGTGGCGAGCGCGCTCAGGTTCTCGAATAGGTAGTAAGCCGGGTCACGAAAGACCCACTAGCCGATAGATTCGTAGCGCTGCATTTTCTCAGAGAAAAGTAACTGTGTCACATCCAATAGAACCAGTACACGTGTCGCAAGCAACGCGCACCCAGCAGCATAGGGTGTAGCCCAGTGAGGAATTGTAGCCTGACGCACATTCCCATTAATAATAGCGGTATCAGGAATAGGAAGCATCTCACTGACACTATCAACCACGAAACTGATTACCATCTCATTTTCCTGCAACGAGAGTAACCGTGTACGTGATGTCTGTGCCGCTGGCCCTAATCCTAGAAACGTGTGAAAATCCACTACTGATATAATCGAACCACGCAGGTTAATAACCCCTAGTACCCAATCAGCAACATTGGGAACCGCAGTCAACAAGCCAAGGCGCTCTACACCTTGAACTTGCCCCGCTTTTACGGCGAAGTCGTGGCCAGCTAAAGAGAAGACCAGATATTGCTCGCCAACTACTGCGGAAGCACCCTCAGCTCCCGGCAGACCACTACCAGAAGGTGCTGAAGATGCAGTAAGCATTCTCTCTTGTAGCTGCTGAATAGCAGCTAGTCTATCGCGTTGCAACATTTTCAGATTCTCGCTGGACACAAAACTACTCCCCAAAGGAACAGGCGTGTACCGCCTGACGCTATCTCAAGTTTTTAACACGTCCTGGTTAATACGTGGTCCCTTTTAGACCAGGCGACGCACGCTTGCGATAAGCTCTTCATCTTTGAATGGCTTGGTAAGGAACATATCCGCACCTTGCCGCAAGCCCCAGGACCGATCGAGCGCTGTGTTCTTACTCGTCAACAAGATAATCGGAATATGTCGACTTGCCTCCAGGCTCTTCAGCCTTCGGCATACCTGAAACCCATTCTGCTTAGGGAGCACTACATCCAACACAATGCACTGTGGACGCTCTTTGAACACCTTCTCGAAGGCTTCTTCGCCATCAACGGCTGTAACAACCTCAAATCCGCTGTTACGTAGAGGAGCCACAATCATCGTCAACTCTGTCCAACTATCATCCACAACGAGTACTTTCTGCCCAGGCATCCTATTATAACCTTTCCTAAACATAGCATACCAGTGTGATGGGAGTTTAAGGCTATAATACTATGCTTTTCTTTACCTGGCATGTTTTGCATAGGTAAAGCTGAACACAAACATGTAGTCGTATTTTTAGCCTCGACGGTATCTGGTGCGTGGGCGCATTTGCTCCTGCCGGACCGGCATTCTATCCTGCCAGTTCACCAGATGCTTTTTGACTGTTTGCACCAGTTCAGCGGAGTCAAAGGGCTTTGTCAGGTACTCAGTAGAGCCCGCCAGACGCCCTCGCATCTTGTCAAACAAACCGTCTTTCCCACTGAGCATAATAATTGGAATTTGCCGAAACTGCAAGCTTTTACGAATTATCTGGCAAATATGGTACCCATCCATACGAGGAAGCTGAATATCTAACAAAATAACGGCTGGCATCTCGTCAGCCACAGAGGTCAGAGCACTGAGTCCATCACTGGCGGTTATGACTCGAATATTCTCTCTTTGCAGGGTCATCTGCACAATTTTGCGTACGGTGGGACTATCATCCACCACCAGCACCGTTGGTTGATCCACTGCCATTTAGATTGTCCTCCTTTGCGTTTCCGGCGACCAGAATTCTCCCTCATTCTGGACCGCTCCTCTTGTGTTTTGTACGATGCCAAATGGAGAGCCCTGCTGCATCTGCTGCACACGTTGCCCTCTAGCTTGCTGCACATTTTTTTGTGCTCGATAAAACTGGTACTTTTGGATCTCGCCATCAATTTCCGAGAGGAGGACACGCCAAGCCATCGCAATCTGACGACCCATGTGCGAATTCCCAACTTCATCCTTTGCTAGCGCGTCAAAGACCATACGCAAATATGCGGAGAGACCTAATACAGCCTCTCCATAAAATTCTTCTAGCTGTTCTCCCTTAACAACTTTATTGAGGGTCAGTATATCACTACAATCAAGTTGTCCTTGAATAAAGGTGGCAGTCTCTAAAATCGGATACTGGTGTCTGGCAAGCTCTTGCAGGGGTGGCACGAAGCGTCGCTCGATAAAGCGCATTATTTCGGATTGAGTGAGCTGCCCTCTGCCACGCAAGCTGCGTGCAAAACTACCGTGATGCACAAAAAGCTCATTGACACAGTCACAGAGCGCCTTTATAAGGCCCAACAGCAGTTGTTCAACGTTTGTCACTTCGCGATAATGCTGGAGAGTGGTTTGGCAGCGAATGATTATATTTGAGAGATCCAATTGCAGGTTGTTTTCCAGAGCTGTATCCACGACTTCGATCAAATGGAGGTTGAGGAGCTGCATCATAACACGAGCAACACGAGCTTCAGGAGTCATCTGCACCAGGGCAATGGCCTGTAGGGGAAGTTCGCCATTACATAGGCAGAGAACTTCTATAGTGTCCTGGTTGAGACCCAGGCTCCGTAGATCACGCTTAACGTCGGGAGACCAACGAGCCATGACACTACGCGTGAGTTGAGTGATCCCCTCCGCGACAATCTCTTCCCATTCGTCAGCCTGCCGTAGGGCCTCCAGCAGCACAGAATCCACATCAAGCGGCTGCATGGCCGTATCCATAGGCAGGAGCTGACGATGAAATGAAAAACGCCCATTGACCCAGCGCATAGCATGACTAATAGATTGAGTCACGGCGAATTCCAGCCGTCTCTGCATCTCGCTCGCTGGCATCCAGCCGCGCTCTACGAGCAATTGTAAGGCTATTTGCATATTGCCGCGAGCCATCTCTTGAATCTGCTGCACACGTGGAGGGTCCAGCCTGTTAATCAAGCAGAGCATACTCAGGAGGTCTGGCTGTGGCACACCCTCCTCATGTAGCCCTACGATTTTCCCCTTTCGCAGACTGATAGAAAGAGTGTCTGGCCCAGAAGAGACAAATAGCTTTCCTGTTTTCTCGCTTAGCGCAAGCATTTTAAGGATAGATTGGAGTCCTAATGTTTGTAGGTCTCCATCCATGATGCGATCTTGCTGCTCCATTGTGGTCCCTAGTTCCTTTTACCGACTAGCCTATAAATCCCCATCTGCGATCTTTACAGGCATCTACGTCTGTGCTCATCGCGCGTATGCTATAGACATTCCGTCATAATTTTCACGTTTACTTTTGTATATATCTGCTTACTAAGACACCTATTCCGCGCCTTCCCTGACACCCCATGCATTTTGTGCTATTCTCTAATGTAGGTCGCATTGCTCTTCCCAACACACAACATACCCACCCACTCCATGCTGATCGCTCTTGAGTATTGCTCCCTTGCACTCGCTCTCTCGCCCCATCGCGAAATACGATCTTTATCCACATCCCTTCTCACCACGCATACTCTCTCGTTACTCTCAAACCAGGGATACATGAAGCCTACTTCGGAAATCCACTTCGTCAAGGTCGCGCTTCCATAAGAAAACACACCCTAGCTCTATAGTTTATACCAAACACGCTCGGCTTGCTATATCCCACCGTTAAGATTGTATTAAAGATTCTGGGCGACAACCTGGCCGCGAAAAACATAGCCTATGCCCGGCTCAGTAATGATATAGCGTGGATGGGATGGCGTCTCCTCCACCTTAAGGCGCAATTGCCTCACATAGACTCGCAAGTAATCAGACTCTTCGCCATATTCTGGGCCCCATACTAAGCGCAACAGGTTGCGATGCGTCAATACACGGCCCGCGCTTAACATGAGTTGCTTTAAGAGCTCGAATTCTGTAGGTGTGAGGCGAACCTCATGCTTACCAGCCCGCACCTGACGTCGTACCAAGTCCATAGAGAGATATTGGTCTTCACTAACCAGTATCTCTGCCTGCTTCAGATTATCATCAGATGACTGTGTGCGCCGCAAGCAGACACGCACACGTGCCATTAACTCCTCACTGCCGAAGGGTTTAGTCAGATAGTCGTCCGCTCCCAGGTCCAGAGCCTTCACTTTTTGCTTTTCCTCGCTTATAGCGGAAAGAACAATAATCGGCGGCTTGGGTCCCTGGTGGCGGATCTCGATACAGACATCAAGGCCATCATACTCCCCTGGCATACACAAATCCAGCAGAATCAGGTCAGGATGATGCAAGCGAACCATATCCAATGCATCTTTTCCATTCCCAGCGACAAGCACTTCGTATCCACCCGCCAGTAAGTTCTTGCGAAGAACCCGCTGGATCACTTCTTCGTCATCCACAACGAGTATGCGCTTCCCTTTAGCTTTCATGATGATTCTCCTGGACTACTTCTTGTACAGGTTGTGCGATTGCGTCCATAGGATCCATCCTATTGCGCGTATGCGCGAAACCAGGCTGATGCTCTTGTTCCAGCGATATTCTCGCGTGCGGATACAGAGGCACAGTGAAAATAAAGCAAAGACCCGTTCCTCCTCGCTCATCACTCACTTCGCCAATACGCTTTGTCACGTCCTCTTTGGTGGTTTCAACCCAGATTTTGCCCTGGTGAGCGTCGATAATACCTTTACAGATCGCCAGGCTCAAACCATTGCCATAGGTACGCGAACTATAGAAGGCTGTAAAGACGCGTTCGCTCTCCTCTTCCGGAATGCCGCTAATGTTATAACCAATAACTGACACACGTAATGAGTCTTCTACTTTCTCCGCACGAACAGTAACGGTACTCTGTGGGGGACTATGACGCGCAGCATTCTCTATAAGATTATAAAATACTCTTTCCAGTTGTACATGGTCAACATAGGCCATCAGAGATACATCTGGAAGAATAATCTCAATATGATGCTCACTGGCAACGCGATTCAGCTTAACGAGTGCGCCATGGATCACTTCAGCAACCTCGCACCATGAGTGTTGAAGGACTAGTGCTCCCATTTCGATTCGCGATAATTCCACCAGAGCATTAACGAGCACGCTCAAATGGTCTGTTTCGCTCTCAATATCACCAAGCAAAATTCGGCGATCTGCTTCATCCCATTCCAGATCTTCTTGTAAGAGCCCTGTAACTGCTGCTTTAATCGTTGTTAGAGGAGTTCGTAAATCGTGTGAGACTGAGGAGAGAAGCGCGGAGCGATTTCGTTCGTCGCGCGCCTGCTCTGTGACATCCCGCGCCTGAAGTACATATGAAATCAGGTGGCCATCGTCAGCGAATAATTCATGGCGTCGGAGATGATAATAATAATCGGTCGACATACTCTCCATTTCGCGTCTGGTATGCCGCCTATTCGTCATAGAGGTGTTCTCTCTCTCCGGATGTGCCATAACAGCACAGCGCACACCTTGAGCGTAACCCAGACCTTGCACAAAACTTTGTAGATAGTGACGCACCTCGTCGGCATTACGCGTCCGAGACAAGAGGCCTGAGAAGGCATTCTCCAGAGTAATAACACCCTCTTGCTGCTGGCGCCGCGCAAGCCAGAATGGCGAATTATAAACACTGTAGACATCAGCAAGCTTGTTCATGCTACCTGCCAATTGCGCGTCACAAAGTGCCTGAGCGTTGGGGTTCAAATATAGACAGTAGCCATTTATATCCACAACAATCCAGGCATCGTCTTTGCCATTTTCACGCTCGATCAAACGACTCAGTTCACCTAGCCATCCTGTTTCCTCAAGTGCAGTCTCTGCTGTTCGCGTTAACCAACGCACAGCCGCAGATTCTTCGCCAGCCTCATCCCTCTCCACAGCAAAGGGAATCTGAGAACTGTCTTCCCTCTCTTTTGTTAGCGCTTCCAGTAGATGGCTTTCACCGGGCAATCCTTGCTCAGCCAGATCAGCATAAATCATGGATTGCCAGTTCCATTCCTCTTTCGTGAGCAGGTGATTACCCACAAAACGGAGGATACTTTGCAGGCTAATACCATAGGTACGCTCTGTCTCTTCTCTTAGCTGCTCAATCAGCGTCAGGTCTTCGGCGGCTCGCGCAGCCTTCACCTCAGCACTCGTCGGTTCTTCATTTCGCTGAAGCACATGCGCACGCTCAAGCTGCTCAAGAGCACGCTGGAAACGGCTTCGTTGATGAGCTGACTCTAAGAGCATCCCATTGTGAATGGCGAATGTAGCCTGACTGGCAAAGAGCGAGAGAATTTCTACTTTAAGTGGAGTAAAGCCACCAGCGTCTGGAGCACAGAGTAACAGCGCTCCTAGCACAGTTGTCCCCGATACCAAAGGATAGCAGAGAATCGAAAGCATACCCAGCTCTTCAGCAAAGAAACGGCTCATAGGGAAGCGCACATCCGTGGCAATGTTGTCCGAGACAAGGCGCGTCTGCGTTCTCAGCGTTTGACTGAGAATGCAGAAATCACTAAGCGATTTCTGACTGACAATCCTTTGTAAGCGCTTCGCGTCAAGCCCCTTCTGAGCCTCCAGGCGCATTCTACCTTCGCGTTGTCCTAACATAATAATCGCAGAGGAGACATTTAAAGCGCTGGCAATACCAGCTACAATACGCGAAAGAATGGTAGGCAAATCGATACGGGAGGTTAGAGCACTGGAGACGTCCTGCAAAGCCTGACGCTGGCGATCATAAATAACCGCACTTCCTCCGAGTTGTGCGCGCTCAATCGCAGCTGCCAGTACTTTTGCAACTCCATCAATGAGGCGTTGCAAAGTCGTATCGGCATAGGTATTCAGCCCCACGCTTCCCAATTCCAGCGCACCTAATACTCGTTTATCTTCCAGAACAAGGGGTGCAATGACGGTAGAACGAAGCTGAGCCTGTCCACTCAGCGCATCGCCAGTCTCACCAGGAGGACCATCAAGACCGTCAGGATAGTTATTCACCATGAGCATTGGAGAACCCAATACTTGCTCTAACATTGAGCCCTGAAGCGGGTGCTGATGTGGGAAAACACGCCACTCACGCCCCTCGCGGCGACATACAGCAACACGCACTGCTTGGCGATCATGCCGCAACAATACCACGCCGAACACATCAAAAGGGATAGCCTGCTCAAGTTCAGCCGCGAGCAGGGCATAGTTAGGCTTGGCATCACGTACGCTTGTCACAATGCGGATGACACGCTCAATGATCGCCGATTCTTCTACCGTCGATGTGTTCGTTCTAGCATCCATGGCTTTTCCTAATAAACAGTTCTATGCGACCACTTCTCTAAGGGAGAGAGACACATCACTAGGCCCCATCTTATACTACAAGTATGATAGAAGACAAGTTTCTTGTACAAAAGGGTGCAATATTTACTTATAGGGTACTTTTATACATGAAAGCTGCAATCCAAATCGACTCATATCGCATCAAAGTATACCATAGTGCTGGGCTTTGTCGTCAATATGGGCGAATAGAATCGCTCGAACTTCGCATTTGTCTTATAATAGGATTCATTTAACCGAAGAATGGCTGTTCTCCCATCGCAGCCTTAGACTTACTCTGCAAGTGTACCATACTCCTTCGTGTTATCCCTTCCCTAAATATCCCCAGAATATGAAACATCTATCATAATACGCCCGATTTACCTATAAACATCTATAATATCAACCCACATTAGTGAACACTTTGTCACAAAAATCCCTAAAACTACCAGTTATCCGCCATTTTGCTGATCGCTAATCGTCTCTATATAGAAAGGACTCCTGAGAACAATTCTAGGGTCCTACCCGATGAAAGGATGCTGCAATACTATGACCCTTCCACTGGTTGGACCAATTGTGCGTGCTACCACTACTTCGGAAGCCATCATCTGGGCAGAGTTCGCCTATCCCTGCAAAGTAACAGTAACAGCCTACCCTCTCCACACCCCTTCAAGCGGAGCCATCCACACTACGGTATCAACACTTAGAGCTGGGGGCCATTTCTATGCTGTCGCTCGACTCAATGGCCTCACACCTGCGACTTGGTATACCTATGAACTCCACACCCTCCCTGAAGCCACCTCTACTATTCCCTCCAATGCTCAACTCCGCCAGTGCTTCCGCACCTTCGCAGCTTCCAACATTGAACAAAAGTCTTCCTTGCGAATCGCATACGGCTCTTGCCGTAAGCTGGATCACCCTGAAAAAGATACGCTGACGGCTTTTGGTTCCTGGTTAGAGGAGCACTTTGAGCAGCGAGATGACTTATGGCCTCATGTGCTACTCATGATTGGGGACCAGATCTATGCCGATCAGCCTCCCCCTGACTTAGCATCTCAGGTTAATCCAGTCGCCTCACGCTTTGAGGAGTTCACAACCCTTTATAAGCACGCCTGGACCTATGATCAGGGCATACGCCAGGTCCTTGCCATGCTGCCAACGTATATGATATTCGATGACCATGAGATTACCAATAATTGGAACGCGGCACCCAATTGGCAGCAACAGGCCCTGCGTAACGGACAGGAACAAACCATTGTGGATGGCTTGGTCGCGTACTGGCTCTATCAAGGCTGGGGTAATCTCCCCTCCAATGCCACAACCCCACATCCGCTACTCGCTCTTACACAGGCAGCACAGGAGAGTGGCGAGGACGCTCTTGAGGCTTTGCGGTACTCCATACGTACAACGCTTAGTGAGACAACCCACATTCCCTGGCACTATAGCATCGCGACCAGCCCCTCGATCTTTGTTACCAATACACGTACAGAGCGCACCTCGGGGCTCGCGGCAAATGATGAACGTATCTACGCTCCCACTTCGATTCTGGGCGATGAACAGATGCAGGATTTTCAATCGTGGCTAGATGACAACCCAGATGCCGTAACCCTCCTGGTCTCCTCGGTTCCTCTTTTGCTTCCGCCACTAATCGGCCTGGTTGAATACTATGCAGGGCAGCGTCTCTGGAGCGCCCAGCGAGGTATACGAGGTTGCCTGGGGCGCTGGCTGGCTCAACTGCAAATCAAGGTAGCGGAGAAGGCCAGCTTTGATCACTGGCCCCTCTATGCCGCGAGCTGGCGCGCTCTTCTCACCATGCTCAACCAGCGCCAGGGAATATCACTCATTCTCTCAGGAGATGTTCACTTCTCATACGCGGTCTCCGCCGAAACCAGCGCTGAGCAAATGTCACTTCTTCAATTTGTGTGCACCCCTTTCCAAAACGCACTCAGTTCGTCTGATCGTCGGAAGATAGTTTGGCAATCTTTCTTCCAAGGCACAAGTTATGGAGACTTACGCACACGCCTGCTTCCGCTACAGCCCAAACATAAGACAGCCGAGATCAAGCGTAATCATCTCTACCAGGATTCTCTGGCATTGCTTACTCTGCAAACCGAAATGCCCACAAAATATCAGATCAGTCATACCTACTTTGGTCTCATCGATGATCGGCTTAAAGAGGTCGCACACGTCACACTACCAGCACTTTCACAACCACAGAAGCGCAACCAATCAAGTGGTCACAAGGTAGATGAGTCAGTACGCACGGTATAAGATACGGCGGCACCTCTTCAGATGGAGAGGTGCCGCCGTGTGAGTAGAAACGAGGCTACTTGAGATAGCCAGTAAGCTCGATATAGCCCTGACCAGTAAGATTTTGTTTGTCCTGTCGCCCCTCAATTTCGACTGCGCCCTCCCAGTAGGTCTTCCCAGTTGTGCGCGTCGTGACGAGTTCTTGATCCTTAAGTAAGGGCCGAATCGTCAGATCCAGTCCCAGATCCTGGATCATGACACGCCAGCCAGAGGGGTAGGTAATACCAGTAGTAGGGCTGGTCCAATGCTCTAAAACTGTGTTCTTGACAGCCTGCGCGGGTATCACGCGATCCTGTCCCTGGTTGCCGATATAGCCCGCATAAGTGGAGATGACATTCCCTTTATCATCGCGAATGAAATAGATCATAATATCCGCTCCATTGCTGAGTTGCAGGCTATACCAGTCCCAACCGCTAGATCCCAGGGTCAGGAAATTTCCCCACTGGTGATCCATCCATGCCTGCCCGCTGACCTGGAGCGGCTGTCCATGATCAGTCAGGGTTCCACGCACACTCATTCGTGTGCGCGAGTAGTAATACGAGAAACCACCCAGCCCATAGGTAATTAGCCCATTACCATTATGCAAAGCGGGAGGCTTCATGCTACTAAGATCAAGCTTGATAGCATACTCTTTCATCGCGGCCTGAAGATGATCGTGTCCATTGAATCCCTGAATGGTCCAATCACCAACACTGGCATGAATGCCCTGAGTCTTAGATTTCTCCACAGGTATCATGATGCTACGCTGGTCATAGGCAAAGCGCTGACGAGAGAGGTCGCTGATCGCGAAGTGCGCGGTATAGAGTGGCGGCAGATCACTACGCAAGCTCTGGAAGATGACAAGCTCAAAACCATAGTGCTTCCCCTGTTCTCCATCCAGGTGACCAGTATAGTACCACCACTCGGTAAGGTAGTTGTGTGCGCCCTCATCCTTAGGCAGGCTGGCAGGCGGGAGAGACGGCTGTTGATTCGCGGTTTTGACCAATGGCAATTGCGCGTCTGTCTCAACCATACCAGGAAAGGCGCAGGATGAGAGCAGAACGCAGTACCCTAACAGAAGCGCCAGACTTGCCCGTCTCCATAGACTCATCATACGCATCATTCTTTTCCTCCTACCGGCGCATCTTGCGCATCACGCAATTCTGTCAATGCGGCTCTATCCTCACTCCCTGTAACCTCGGCAAAGATAGCAGGCTTACGTTGTACTCCCACGAACGGTAACCACCAGTTCCAGTCTCCTAGCAGTCGCATTGTCGCTGGAACCAGCAGACCGCGCACAAATGTCGCGTCCATAAAGACTGCCAAGGCCATTCCCACACCTACGGCCTTGACCAGAATCACGTCAGCCGTGGCAAAGCAGGCGCTAACGACAATAACAATCACAGCCGCACTCGTAATAATACCGCCACTTCTCTGCAAACCCAGAGCTACCGAACGTGTATTGTCGCCAGTCTGCCAGAAAGATTCTTGAATCCGCGAGAGAAGGAAGACCTCATAGTCCATCGAGAGACCGAAGATGGTACAGAAGAGTAGAATCGGGCTTGACGCCTCAACAAAGCCCAGCGGCGTAAAATTGAGGAATTGATGCAAGAAACCATCCTGAAAGATGATGACCAGCGCCCCATAGCTTGCCAGGATAGAGAGGGTGTTCATGAGAATGGCCTTGAGGGGCAAGACCAACGACCGGAAGAGCAGGAAGAGCACAATGTATGTAATACCAGAAATGATCAGTACCGCTTTGGGAAATTCAGTATAGAGGGTATTAACATAATCAATATTCGCCGCTGCTCCACCATCCACCAGAACACTAATCCCATTCCCTGGAGTCGTATTACGAATTGTCTGCGCCAATTCCTGTGAACGAATATCATTCATCTCGTATTTACTGACTACCTGAATCAGAAGCGTGTTACCAGAAACGGTCGACTTAAGCAGGGTTCCCAGATAGGGATCGGAGACTAGTTGCTGGTTCTGATAGAGCAGTTGATATTGCTCCAGGGTAAAACGAGGGTCGGCGCTCACGATACTATCAACACGTTGGACACGTGGATCAGCTTCGATACGCTGAACATATTCATAGAGGTGGCGCACATTATCAGGGCGCAAAGCATCACCCTTCGTCTGCACCGCCAGAATAATAGGTGTCGTCTCACGCATATTGAAACGCTGCTGCAATAGGTCAAACGCCTGGCGTGAGGGAACATATGGTGGCAAGATAGAGGCATCCGGAGCTGAGAAGCGAACTCCAAGGAAGGGCAGACCAAAAGCAATCAGCAGCACCAGCACAGTACTGAAGATACTCACAGGATAGCGCATAACAAACTGCGAGAGACGATACCAGAAGCCGTAATGATCGTCCACAATGGCAGGTTGACGACGGCGCCACAGACGCGGCACGCGCACTGGCAAGGAGTTAACACGTTCACCCAGAATCATCAGCATCGCTGGTAGAAGTGTCAAGGCAGCAAGCACTGCCAGCAATACTACTAGTATCCCTCCTATCCCCACTGAGTGCAGCATGTTGATACTGAAAAACGTCAGGCCAAAGAGGCCAATTGAGACAGTCAGGCCAGAGAAGGCTACAGCACGACCGGCGGTCGCTACAGTGAGGATAGTCGCTTCATTCACGCTTCTCCCCTGTGCCAGTTCTTCGCGGAAGCGGCTAACCATAAAGAGCGAATAGTCCACTCCCAGGCCCAGGCCAAAAAGTGTCGTAATATTGAGTACAAAGATGGAGAGGTCAGTTATCTGTCCCAAGCCAAAGATCAGCGCTAAGGCGACCACAACGGCAAAGCCACCTACCAGAGTTGGTAAGATAGACGCGACCACGGAACGGAAGACCAGCAATAACGCGATAATGGCAAAGGGGAAAGCCAGGATCTCAGCGCGCCGCAGATCATTTTCGCTGACCTTCTGAATATCCTCGTAGAAAACTGGACCTCCACCTATTTGATAGGAAAGACCATCAGCCTTGCCCAGGCGTTGCTCCAATTGCGACAACAATTTGGGGGCATCATTAGAACTTGCCTTGAGCTCTACGTTCACATAAGCCGCGCGCCGATCCTGCGAAATCTGACGTGGATTGTCTGTATAGGAGACGATACGCGCGACTTCTGACCAGGAGCGGACTCTGGCTAACGATTGGTCGAGCTTCTGCCCAAAGGCGACATCCTCAACATGATACTTGTCACTCGTATAAATTATCTGCACCGATGTAAGATTCAGGTGCAGCTTCTCTGTCAGCAGATTTATAGCTTGCTGAGATTCGACGTCAGGGCTAGAGAAGCCCCCAGACCGCAAGACAGAGCTAGCCCTTGGCGCAAAAGGGAGGGCCAACAACCCCGCCAGTACCCAGAATCCAATTATCCACCAGCGGTAACGCGTCGCGAACTTCCCAATGGAATAAAACATGCAAGTACCTCTTGTACCACTTTTGACTTCAGAAATCAGGCTCTTAATCCCTGCCCTTCACACCCACTATTGAGAGTCTACCGTTTGTTGACGCCCATCCTCCAACGAGATGGGTAGGAGGGCTATATATCACCATTCGATTGATCTGTTTGAGAACTACTCACATAGTATAGGCGCTACAAACCAAAGTGAACAAGGACACTTCATAACTCATTGTGAACAGTCCCAGATTTGTTTTCGCATAAGCTTGGTCTTCCGCGCCTTCAGCATCCAAGAGATTAGGGGTGTTGTGAGGTAAGCAGACGAATCAGGCAAGAAATTTTGCGCTGAGTTGTCTTGTGCGAGAGCACATACTATAATAGTGCTATCCAGCTTTTCAGGTCTTTGCGCGCCAGGGGCGGCGAATTGGCGGGCATACGGCCTCCCTTCGATCCTCACTCCCCACGCCGTAAGGACCTCCTGCGGCATACGACAGCAATCGCAACTGTAAGAGACCGCAGTGTTCCTGCTTGCGCGCAAGCAGAGAGACGACCCCGTGTTGAGGAGGAAGCAGACATGGCGAAGACAAGCACAAAACAAAAGACAGAGCAGGCGCAACGCGAAAATTCAAAGGTTATCTCGGTCAACCGGCAGGCATACCATGACTATACCGTGGAGCAAACCATCGAGGCAGGCATCTCACTGGTCGGAACAGAGATCAAGTCGATCCGTGACGGCAAGGTTAACCTGCGTGGCTCCTACGCTATGACTCGCAACGGCGAAATCTGGTTGGAGAACGCCCACATCGCGGTCTATGAGCATGGTAATCGCTACAATCATGAACCACTTCGTAAACGCAAGCTACTATTGCATAAGCGTGAGATTAATCAGCTTATGCAACGCGTCGCGACTAAAGGTCTCACACTCATCCCGCTCAAGATGTATCTGAAGGGTGGACGCGCCAAGGTTGAGCTAGGGCTCTGCAAAGGTAAGAAACTCTATGACAAACGCCAGGCTCTCGCCGAACGTGACGTAAAGCGCGATATCGAACGCATTATGCGTGGGCGTTATTAGTCATACCCTGGTTGAGGGGAGAAGCAAGCGCGGACCTCCTTGCAAGAAGAGACCTGACATTCAGCTTCATCTCCTCTTGAGCCCATAAAAGGTTCAGAAGCAACTAGGAAAAGGTAAGAATATGAGTATCCTTGGCATACACCACGTTCAAATTACAATTCCCAAGGGGGCGGAAGAGGAAGCCCGCGCCTTCTATTGCACTGTGCTGAACCTACCGGAGATTGAGAAGCCCGAATCGCTCAAGGGGCGCGGCGGTTTCTGGATACAAGTTGGTGAGAGACAGGTGCACATAGGAACGGAAGAAGGAGTTGAGCGCTCGGCAACCAAAGCCCACATCGCCTATCAGGTCGAAGATGTAATAGTATGGCGGGACCGACTAACAGCACATGGCATCAAAGCGCTAGACTCGGTGCCAATTCCAGGGTTTGAGCGCTTTGAATTCCGCGATCCCTTCGGCAATCGTGTCGAATTTATTCAGGAGCAACCATAAAGGGATAGTGATTAGCGTGCTCTTCGGTATGTATAGAGAGTGTAGACGGCAATCCCGCAACCTATAAGAATGAGCAGGACACCAACGACGAGCATAAGCATAAGCCAGGTTCGTGCTCCATTATCACTGCTCACCGTTTCCATCGCAAGCATTGCGGAAGTTCCCATGCGTATCATCTCACTTTCGTTCTCTGGACGTAGAGTCCATTATTATGAGCAACTTGACGGAGCACGCTGCAAGCAGCGAATGATGACTAAGATGCTGAACCAGTATCTCGATCCGGCTGAGGATACTGCAAACATAGTAGCAGAATCGCAGCACATAGGGAAAGAGACAGGACCTTGCAACCAGCCCATAATGGCGCTCGCAAGGCCTGTCTGTATAAACTGTTAGCAGGCAGCTTCAGCATAGAGAAGAGCATCAGAAGTCGCCGAGTATAGCATCTTCACATAAGCTGCATCACGCAACTCGTAGCCTTCGCGCTCAAGTAGATTCTTCGCCGCAAGGTCCTGATTATGGGCAACATACTGCAACGCGAACGGCCTCTCTATAGCAAGCTCATCCACGATATCACGCGCGCGCTGCTCCGCCAGACGTATCAGCAGAGTGCCAATACCACGACCTCGATAGGCGGGATGAACGATGAGAGTCAGCGTAAGATAGCTCGCACTCTCATATAACATCACATCAGTATAGGCCACAATCTCTTGAGACTTACAAACAATCACCCAGGCATCGCGCTCCAGCCGCAACCCTTGAGTTCGCCAACGCGTCTGTACGTCATCCTCCACTCTCTGATATCCGTCCGTATCCTTACAATCACACTCTATATGAAACAACCTTTGTATCCCTGCGAGATCCGCTAGTACAGGACGTCTCGCCGCTAGGTTATGTAGACGTACAATCATACATTTCTCCATTCGGGAGAATCATCTCCCGTGCATCCCTACAACATGCCTGGAGAAAGAGATAAACAGGTAGCGGTTCGGTACGAGTGCCTTCCGATTTGGCTTACATCTTCTGCTCTCAAGGCACTTAGACCGCTAGCGTCTGTATCCTTAACTCCTTCCCCGCCCGTAATTCCTTCTCATAATCCACAGCTTGCTGCGCGACATGCATACCAGCTCGCTCGTAGAGGCGTGTAGCCCCAGTCAAACTCTGTGCGTCAACGTGGAGATGCACATTATGAACATCGCGATGATAGAACACACCAAAGGCATGACGCAAGATCGCCATCCCTAAACCATGACGCCGCCAATCACGCCGCACTCCAAGCGTGCTAACATAGCCTACATCTTCTGCCTCTCTCCGGCAGAGGGCCATCGCGACCACCTCATCTCCAACCATTGCGAGAAAGCAGAGGGTCGGATCAAAGCCCTTGTATCCCACATTGAAGTGCAACCATTCCTGATAGTCGCGTGGCAGAAACCCCCAATGATCCTGAAAAAAGTCCATCTCCGCGTCAAAGACGATCCGCTCCATGCCTGGCTGAAAGGTTTCCATTCTGACACCTTCAGGCAATATGGCTTCGACTGGCTCCCCGTTCAATTCGATAGCCATACGCCATGTCTGGCGTATACGTTGAAGGCCATGTCGCTCAAACAGGCGTATATTCGCCTGGCTCCTGACATCTGTACCTGCCGCCAGCACAACACGAAGATCCGATTCTACCCATGTCGTCAGGGTGCGGGCACGCTCCTCAAGCCTGGCAAGCAAGTAATCATCCAGACCCTTTTCGCGATATACAGGAGAAACATTGATGCGGATATCCTGCCTGATGGGTTGAAAGTGAAAGAGCATCCCGATACCGACAAGCGCCCCTTCGCTGGTGAAGATCAGCAGGCTATCCTGTTCCAGGTCCAGGCCTGGTGCTGACAGGGAGGTCTTCGCACGTTCCTCTGTATATTCAGCCTTGCCCTCCAGGGCGATCTCATCAAGATTCATCAGCCGAGCAATGGCGAGTGCGTCGCCCGTTGTCGCCGGGCGCGTGCTATAGCCATGAGGCAATTGATATTCAGACATTTCTATAAAATACTCCTTCCGCCAGAAAGCGAGCCACTACTTATGTCTTGCTCCCCAGCGATATGCGGTGATGCTTACTCCTCGACGAGTGTTTCAGTTCCACGCTCAACACCAGGGCGCAGCTCTTTCTCGTAGTTCAGGAACTCCTTAATGGCATGCATCCCAACTTTCTCGTACAGACGCGTCGCACCTGTCAGGCTTGTTGCATCTACTCCCAACAAGACATCAGGCAGGCCACGTTGATAGAAGGCATTGAATGCTTCATGCAATAGGGCCTGAGCCAGGCCCTTGCGCCGCCATGCTCGGCGCACTCCCAGGGAATGCACCCAGCCCTCGTACTCACCTTCCTGAGCAGTTTCTTTGGCGCAGAGCGCGATACCAGCAATCTGCTCGCCATCCATTGCCAGAAACCAGAGCGATGGATCAAAGGTCTGAGGGTTAAGAGCGTGATGCGCCCACTCATCGTAGTCATCTCCTACAAAGCCCCAGTGATCGCGGAAGATGTCTTCATCAGCTTCAAAGACTGCACGCTCCATGCCTGGTTGGAAGGTCTGCACATGGATATCAGAAGGCCAGATAGGCTGAGTGAGTGGCTCCTCCAGCTCAATCTTCATCCGATAGAAGCGCCGCGTCAACTGGAAACCATGCCGCTCCAATAGTCTCTGACGGGCTGTATAGCGTGCGTCAACCCAGGTGCGCTGTATGACACGTAATCCATCAGCAGCCAACGCGATATGCTCTCTCGCGCGTACCTCGCCCCAATTGAGCAATACCTGTTCGATAGCGCTATCCTGGTAATCCATGCGCATCACCATATTCAACCAAGTGTGAACATGCTGCTGATGATCAGTAGTAGCATAGCCGATGAGTTCGCCATGCTCATTGAGGGCCACTCGCGTATCTATTTGGAGGTCAAAGCTAGGCGCAGCAAAGTCGTGCCGCAACTCATCTTCGCGACTGGACAAGGGCTCGACAGGTTCAATGCCAAGCGCTTTATCACGCTCCACATATAGCATCCCTATAGCAGTAATGTCATCAAAGGTAGCGGGGCGTAGCTTCATGCCCTGTGGTATTTGTGTTTCAAGCATTGCCTTCCTCGTTCAGGATCGAACCATCATTTTTCCGCAATACATCAATCAACGGAGTTCAAGCTTGCTCAAGCATCTGAGTACGGATATCGCGTCCAGGGCGTAGAATCTGCTCATAAATGGTATACTCACACGCGACATGCATTCCAGCACGCTTATAGAGATGGGTAGCGCCTGTCAGGCTCTGAGCATCCACACCCAGGTAGATATCTCGAATTCCTTCTCTATAGAACTCACCAAAAGCGTGATATAGCAGCGCCAGTCCCAGACCCTTACGCCGCCATGCACGCCGCACGCCCAAGGTATACACCCAACCATCTCCCCTCTCCTCGGCACAACGAGCGTAGGCGGCAACCTGCTCACCATCCATAGCAAGGTAGAAGCAACCAAGATCTTGCCTAGAATTGAGAGCACGCTCACGCCATGCCTCGAAGGTGGAGGGAACATGGCCCCAATGGTCGGCAAAAGCTTCTTCGTGCGCTTCAAAGATCGCGTGTGATATACGTTCATCGTCCTGAGATGGATCTTCTATGAGTTCTTTAAAGGTTCGTAGCTGGAAGCTGGGTGCCCATTGTGGCTGCTCAGGTTGCCCCTCAAGAGTCCGTTTCATGGTCCAGAAAGAACGAATATGCTGGAAGCCTTCATGCTCCAGAAAGACCCGATGAGCACTATCTTTGGCATTTGCCCTGGTGCTCAACACAACCTGCATATCTTCCGGAGCCAGGGTGATATGCTCATTTGCGCGTGACCTTGCCCAGCACAGGAGTTTTTGCTCCACACGCCCACGATAGGCAGGCAACACATCCATATTAAAGTCGACTTCTATATGCTGCTGATGGCGAAGCCCAACCCAACCGACAATCTCATCTTCAGCTGTCACCAACACACGCACGCTCTCTGCGAGCTTATAAGTTGGCCGCGTCCAGATGAATAGCAAATACGCAGAGGATATTCCCGGTACTCCACTAAATTCAAGCGAGCAGACATTCATAATATGCGCGATCTGCGCCGCATCATCTAGTGTCGCTGGGCGGATGCTCAGGCCCTCTATTAGCATTTTCTCCTCACTTTCTCTCAGGAGCTCGCTGGTCGTGTCGTAGATACACGACCAGCGATGCTACCGCACTTTACCCGTTGCGCTTCAAGCGCCCGGTTCGCTTGGAATAGCGTTCAGCAACACCGAAGATATAGATACCCAGCGGAATGCTGATAGCGCCAGCCAGGATCAAAGGCCAGGTATTATTAAGAATTTGTGGTGACCAGATGGGCGAGCCATTAATAATCGCGTTCCGCAGCCCCTCTAATACATAGGTAGCTGGTGAGAAGATCGCGACCTTTTGCATCCACACGGGCAGAACATCAATCGGATAGTAGACTCCTGAGAAGAGCAGCAGAACCGCGCGAATGATAAAGGACATCTGTGACCCCTTCTCAGTAAAGAGCAGAGGTAGAACTGAGGACGCAATCCCAAAGCCAATAAAGGAGATGCTGCCTACCAACAGGATAAAGAGCGCTGATAGGTAGTTCGCATGGCCCAGGTCCAGGTGGAAGAAGGCTCCCACAATCAGCAATTGCAGGACGGAGAAGAGCAGGCCGTGAGCAATAGCATACCAGCAGCTTCCGATGAGGTGGGTAAAACGCGAGATAGGAGCCATAAAGGTATGCTCAATGGTCCCCTCCCACCGCTCAATATTGATCACATCCGTGACGCCTTCAAAGGTCACACTCAGGTAGGACCAGACCGATGTACCAATCAGGAGCACCAGAATGTAGTAGTTCTCCTTCACCGGATCGGTCTCGCCAGCCAACTTGGCAATAAAGGTCACAGTCAGCGCGTTGGCGATATTATAGATTAGCCAGACAATCTCCCAGGCCCAGTAGCGCTTGGTCAAGTTCCAGTTGCGCTCGAAGAAGGCATAAGCAGCCCGGCCTTGATGCATCAAAGTCGACATAACAGGTTTATTCCCTTTCGTAAATTGCAAGTGATGAACTACTCTTCCTCTTCGCGCTCGGCTTCGAGGGCCTCAAAGGCTCTCTCCCAGCTTCCATAGCGCTTGATATCCTCTTCTGTAATCTGGCGAGTCGCCGTATAGTGCATAAACACTTCGTTCATAGTGGCTGGTTCTTCGCGTCCCATGAGCAAACCCACCTGACGCTTCAGGTCCTCAGTCGTGCCCAGAGCCATCAGGCGCCCTTGATCAATGATCGACACACGATCACAGAGAGCCTCGGCCTCATCCATATCGTGTGTGGTAATCAAGATGGTAGCGTCATGCACATCACGCAACTCGTTCACAAAGTTTTGCACGTCGATCTTAGAGCGTGGATCAAGGCCCGTGGTTGGCTCGTCAAGCAAAAGCACAATGGGAGAGGTCAGGAAAGCGCGGGCGATAGCGACCTTCTGCTGCATACCACGCGACATATTCTCCAGGGGTGCATTAATACGGTCAGGCTTGATGCCCAGGCGACCCAGAATCATATTGATACGCTCTCGCGCCTCAGCGCCCGGCATGTTATAGAGGCGGGCGGCATACAAGAGATTCTCCATTGGTGAGAGCTTCTTGAAGAAGGATGCTTCTACGCTCACCCGGTTGATCAGACGCTGGATCATGCGCTCGTCTTTAATGACGTCGTAGCCAAAAACGCTCACACTGCCCTCGTCGGGAATAAGTAGTGTTGAGATCATACGAATGAGCGTGGATTTTCCCGAACCATTGGCACCTAGAATACCAACAATCTCACGCCGCTTAATGGTCAGGCTCACCCGATCAACGGCTCGTATCTCCTGCTTCTCTGGCTTCTCAGCATCAGCCTTCTTGCGTAACCAGCCAAACATGGGGCGTGGTTTCTTAAAGATCTTAGACACGCCATCAATAACAACAGCATCACGTGTCACATCTATCGTGATCTCATCCAATAAGGGATTTTTCATCGTAGCGACCACTTGCCTCTACTCCTTCCAGATACACATGCACAAACCATGCGAACCATACTACAGGACAAAATATACAAACAGACGTCCACCACTACAGCAACCACATATCAATCGTACATACCGCCTCCTTATGTATCCATTAACAAAACCACATTGAGGAAATAAGAAAAATACAACAAAAAACCGTGGGAACTGGATTTCATATCTGCGCCAGTTGCCCACGGTTGGAGGTTTTCTCAGTAATTCACCTGTCTCTCTCGACAGGTGGTCCTCCACCTGAAATGGGCACACTGCACCCCTGAGCCACGCGGAAAACTTCACCACGCAGCGCCAACATCCCGCCACCAAAGGTCGGGAATGCGGAGGCAGCAAGCAATACATGCGCATCACGGGACGTAAAGGGCATAATAGTATATTGCCACTTCATGATAGTGTGCTTAATCATGATTGCCTGCTCCTTTCAAAGAATGTGTCCTAAGGTCTTATCCGAAAACCAACCCTCATTCGAGGGCACGGCGCCGCTGGTCGTGTCTAGCGCTGACGCGCTCAAGTTTCCGGATAAGAAGTAAATATAATATGCCATACGAGCGCTGAGTATGTTTATTACGCTCAATACGCCGCACCCTTATATATTGGATGCAATGGTAGTGATTAGATAACGTAATCCCTACCGTTGGTAAGTATACGAGACGCTCCTGGGCTTTGTCAAGGGGCAAAGAAAGAGAGAGAGAAGGGCCTGACAAACAATTTTGGAGCTCACAATAAGGTTGTTTAAACTGGATACTCTGAGCAATCAAATGTTGTATGGGAGCACGCTTGCTCGTTTCACCAGATCGACATCAATAGTATGTGTTAAGCCAACAGCCTCAGGACTGGCAATGCGAGCCATTAAGCTTTTAATCGCAGTGGCTCCCATAACCTCTTTATGCACACGAACTGTTGTCAGAGGAGGAGAGAGATGAGATGCAATATCAACGTCATCAAAACCAACAATCGATATATCTTCAGGAACTCTACGCCCGAGTTCCCTCAACGATTGCATAGCATAATTAGCCGTTCCATCATTCACACAGAAAAGAGCGCTAAAGGGAAGGCGAGAGTCAATAAGGCGCTTACAGGCCGCATATACATCATCGGCATTGCTAATATTGCAAAATTGTTGGAGCTCATTGTGGATTGGTAAATGAGCATCACTAAGCGCCGATAGATAGCCTTCTTTTCGACGCTCAAACGTATAAATGATGTTTTGACGCTGCGATACATAGCCACCCAGGAAGGCAATCTGGCAATGCCCCTCTTCAATCAAATATCCCACGGCTTCTTTCGTACCTTCAAAGTTAGCGGAAAGTACAGAATCGATATGTTGTCCCGGGATACGAACATAGTTATCGACGAGCACAAGAGGAACATTTGTTGCTTGAATTGTATGAACCATAGTGGAGTTGGCAGGTCCAACGAGCAGAATCCCATCAAGGTGCATCGCATGCAACTTACTGAGCAATTCATATTGTGGCATATTCAGGCTAACGCCACAATAGGTCACACGTATATCTGACTTGCGTGCCTCAATCTCCGCTCCATGAAGAATGTGTAACCAGAAGATATCAAGCGGGGGCTCATCCAGATCACTATAGGTCAGAAGAAAGCCAATTTCTTTGAGCGCTCGTTTTTTCTGGCGCGACGAAGAAGGGCTAGACTTAAAATAGCCCAGGTCAACCGCAACCTGGAGCACACGTTGACGCAACTCGTCTTTGATGTTGCTATGATTGTTTAGCACGCGAGAAACTGTGGCGATAGAAACCTCAGCCTCTTTGGCGATATCCTTCACTGTGACCAAGCGAGCCATTTCACCTCACCTCACTGCTAGCTCATAATGTAAAAAGAACAGAAAATTTACAAGGTTTTTCATAACATTTTTCTATTTATAAGTCAATAGTGGCCATCTTTAATAAATATCACAGACAATTTATCTTGAACACTATGCCATACTATACAACCAGAAATCTCTCTCAAGGCGCTTTTAAACAAGTTAAAAATCAGGTGACCATGCTTATAGATATAAATTTTTTTGTGCGCGATTTATCTCATCAATAAAGTAAATATTGACTTTTACGTAAATCTTGGGTAATCTTTTCAAAATCAAGCGTTTCCAATGAGAAGACTCAGAGAAGATTTGATATATACAATAAACGAAATGCTTGCTACACACAAAAGCACATATATCAATCTACTCATTAGCGCTTGATACCCACGTTCTTTAAAAATGCTTTCGCGTAAGCAGAAAAGCAGGGAAGCCCTTTCTACAAGAAACTATGTTGTTTTTTACCTGGCGTAGAAGGAGGGTAACACAATGGATGTGTCAAGCATTCAAGCGAAGGAAACGTCATCAAAGATCGAATCTGAGCACAAGAAAAGGGGACGAACGGGACGTGTAAAACAGCTAGAAGCACGGGAAGCGCGTAGCTTCTGGTTACTGATCTCCCCCTGGATTATAGGCTTTATTGCCTTTACTGGACTCCCCATCATTGCCTCCCTGTTCCTGAGTTTTACAGATTATACAGGGACGGCATTAGCACCAACCTTTACTGGTCTGGCAAACTATCAAGCCTTATTTGAAGATCCAGTCTATTTGAAATCGATTGGCGTTTCGACTTACTACACGATTCTCCTGGTACCGCTTTCAGTGGTCTGCTCCTTGCTCCTTGCACTCCTGCTCAATCAGCGAGTCCGCTTTCAGGGCATTTTTCGAACTATATTTTACATGCCCAGTTTCTTACCTGGAGTAGCGGTATCGCTGCTATGGGTCTGGATCTTGAGTCCAAACTTTGGTCTCGCGAACTACATCCTTAATCTTTTGCATCTTCCCTCTTCGCTCTGGTTACAGGATGAGAACACCGTCATTCCATCATTCGTTCTGATGGCGCTATGGTCTATTGGCGGTCCAATGGTCGTCTTCCTTGCATCCTTACAAGGCATCCCATCTGAATTGTATGAAGCCGCCGCACTCGATGGCTCAAACGGTTGGCATAAATTTATCTCGATCACCGTCCCCATGCTGAGCCCCGCGATCCTCTTGAATTTGATAACCAGTGTGATCGCGGCCTTCCAAATCTTCGTTCCAGCCTACGTTGTCAGCAATAGCGGCAGCGGGGTTGGACCAAACTACTCGGCCCAGTTCTATGTCCTTTACCTCTTTAATAACGCATTCCAATACTTCAAGTTTGGCTATGCAGCCGCGCAGGCATTGATCCTGTTTATTATCATCCTGCTCCTAACCATTTTGTTGCTGTGGGGCAGTCGCCGTTTCGTGTACTACGAATCATAGGCAAGCAGTAATAGACAGCATATAAGCTAGATGTGCGAAAACCTATGCAGCCAGTGTAATGCGCATCTAGTTTTTCAAGAGGTAGTAACGAAGGAGAAAGCAATAGAGCTATGGCGATCCAGACAAACATCAATACACAACGAGCGGAACATCCAGCCAGGGCAATCCAGGCCTGGAATCGGCGGATAGGAAAAACAGTTGTTTACATTTTACTGGTCCTACTGAGTATTATCTTCGCGGGACCACTCCTATGGATGCTCTCAACATCCCTTAAGTCGCTGGCAGATGTTAGCGTCTTTCCTCCTATTATTTTCCCGAATCCGCCTTTGTGGTCAAACTTTGTGACCGCTTTGACGCAAGTTCCTGTGTTTCAATTCATGGGCAACTCAGTTGCCTACTGCATCCTGGCCCTGATAGGCGATCTCCTTTCATCGTCGCTGGTAGCTTATGCCTTTGCACATGTACGCTTCCGCTATCGGGAGATCGTCTTTGTGTGTGTGCTGGCAACCATGATGGTTCCCTATGAAATATTGATTATCCCTCAGTTCCTCACATTTAGATCGTTAGGCTGGATTGACACCTACCTCCCCTTGATTGTGCCTACATTCTTTGGGAGCCCCTACCTGATTTTCTTGCTACGGCAAGCATTCCGTTCTCTCCCGCGTGAACTGATTGAGGCCGCCAAACTGGATGGCGCGAATCATCTCACTATCTGGTGGCGCATCGTCCTGCCGCTCTCGAAGCCTGCGCTAGCGGCTGTCGCCATCTTTTCCTTCATATTCCATTGGAACGACCTGACTGGCCCATTGATCTACCTCAATACAAATGAAAAGTATCCAATCAGCCTCGGACTGACCCAGTATACGGCCAGCCTGGGACAAACCCAGTGGAACATGCTCATGGCGGCATCTCTTGTCGCGATTATTCCCTGTATCGTTGTCTTCTTCTTCTCCCAGCGCTATATGGTGCAGGGTATTGTCGTAGCGCGTGTCAAGACAGATGAGAGAGGATGAGGAACATGCGTCAGCAGCTTATGTACAGACCTGAGAAGCATATCTCCAGTACAACAAAACAAGGTAGGCATATGAGCAAAGCGTTAAGGGAAACGCTCGTATTGGCGATGCTACTATCGGCCCTTGCACTGATTTTTAGCAGTTGCAGCGTGCTGGGCATAGGTGCAGAAAGTTTCTCGGGGAAGACAACTATCAACTGGCTGGTTCGAGCGGACCCTCAGAACAATCCCTGGGAATATCAGGTGGTCAAAGAATTTGAGGCTAGCCATCCCAATATTCACGTCCAAATAGTCATCTCGCCAGGAAGCGCCAATTACGATCAAAAGAATGAAACGATGTCTGTGGGTTTTGTGCCTGCCGATGTCTACTCAACCTGGGGCAATAATAGCTGGGCGGATAATGTGTACAGAGGATTTGCCGCAGACCTGACGCCATTTATCAATGCTTCTCATTTCTCTTTTGAGGGCATGGATAAAAAGCTATTGGACCAGTACAGCGTCAAGGGTCATGTCTATGCCATCCCCTTTGCGACTGGCGGCAGCTATATCTTCTACAATGTAGACATGTTGAAGAAGGCGAATTTACCTACGCCTCCTACTAACTGGGATGACCCCAACTGGAACCTGGATACCGCACTAAAATATGCCAAAGCTCTTTCGACACCCGACGCTCCACTTACCCAACGCGAATACGGCTTGAGCGATGATTTGTGGCCGGAGAACGCGACTTCGCTCCTCTTTGGAGGGGACATCTTCCCGCAATCAGCCTATAAAACAGGTGTCATCGATTCTGTGACCGCGAACAGTCCAGAGGTTATACAGGCCGAGCAGTTCAAGCAAGATCTGATTTACAAGTACAAATACATGCCCAACCCCGCGGATGCATCTGTGCTCAACGGCTTTCTCAGCGGCAAAGTAGGCATGACAATGAACGGTGTCTGGGGCTTCTGGTCCTACCAATCCGTCAAGTTCCAATGGGCAGCGGCTCCCCTGCCAACGATCAAGACGAACACAAATGTTCTCTTTACTGATCCCTGGATGATGTCAAAGAACACTCATCATCCCCAGGAATCCTGGGAGTTCATTCAGTGGTTATGTAGTCCAGAACATGGCGCTAAATCGTATATGGAATCATCTGGTGCGATTCCCCCCTGGAGCCAGTTGATACCAGCATGGGCAGCCAAGACACATAAGATTATGCCATCACTGAGTGAACAGCAGTTAATTGAACTTGCTCAGGGGTCATTAGCACATGGGCAGGAATCTATCAATCATCTAGCTATCAGCTATGGACAGTATGATAGCGCGATTGGGACCATTACATCCGCAGCCTTCGCCAGCAACAAACCGGTGCCAGCGACACTTGATCAACTTCAGCAGCAACTGCAATCTACCATCAAGCAAGTTGGCCCTCTCAGGCCATTACAATAACGTATTGAATTGCACGAAAAGAGGATTCAGGCCCATAAACCTGAATCCTCTCTTTATTTCCTGAGCGCCACAGATGCGAACAGGAGAAGCTCGGGATACTAGCTATTACAGGCTATTCGCCCTCACCTAACAGGGATTGCAACAATTGCGCCAACTTGCCCTGCTGTATCTTTTGAATAAAATCTGTGTGCTTCTGGACCGCCTCATCTACAGTTTTGCTGCTAGCTTCCGCGAGCACCAAACGGATCAAGGTGAGGTAGCCACCTTGCTGGGGATAAATAGCCGTTATGTAGCCACGCCCCATCCGCTGATCGTTAAAGGTGGCAACCACATAGCGCTTACCATTAGGAGCGGGCGCGCTATGACGCGCCACATCTAGCGTTTGCAAACGCACTGGTGAGGCCCCTGGTATAACAAGCTCACGCGACGCTTCTTCCACGATTGGGATAAGCGTCTGCTCGCTATTCTCCGCTGTTTCTAAGGACATTGCGAACCCTCCTGCATCAAAAACCCATAGCGATGCGGCCTGTCGCTAGCGTCTCTCGTCGTTACTAACAGACCGCATCCTCTAGTGTATGCAAACTACTCCATCAGGTCAAGCTTTCTGTACAGATGGTCCCATCTAGCCAGCAAAGAGACAAGAACAAGCAACTCAGAAAGTGCTACAGGTTTATAGATCCTCGTAAAGCATCTTTTGTTGTTTACGTTGCTGTTTATAGCTCTGCCAGAGGTACGCAAGGCGACGTGGTCCCCAACGCAGGAAGTAGGGATGACGTGCGAGGTAGAGGAAGAGCCTGGGTTGAAGCTTGCGCCACAGACCCGGCACATCTTCAAGATCCCCATTGCACCCAGGATGCTCTTTATCCTCCGGGCTAGCCCAGCGCTCACGAGTATAGATATCCCCCAGACGCTTCAGCGTTTCAGACTCAACTGACGCAGCCTCGGCCAACGTCGCCATATACTCATTGGGAGTTAAGGCAGGTCGAAGCTGAATACCAGCCCAACCAGCTAGCAGACAGATGCGGCCATAAACCTGGCTGGTTACGCTTAGATTTCTGAAGAGCTTACGCCACCATAGGCTAAAGACAACCGCGCCAAAGATCAAGCATAAAATCAGGCTTCCCATGGCAATACTTACGGAGCGCCCCAGGTTAGGACCAGTCGTGTTATCACCAGCCGAACTATTGTCAAGCGGATCATTAGAGCCTAGCCTGTTCTGATGATTCTCTCCATTGGTATTGTTTGGATTATTCGGTCCTCCCGTTGGCGTAGTTGAGGGATCGTTTCCATTACCAGTTGTTGTAGGCAAAGGGCGAGAGAAGACAGAGAATGATTGCGAGGGTTCAAAGTTGATCCAACCGTAGCCCGCAAAGTACACCTGTGTCCAGGCATGCGCATCGACGCCATGCACAGCACGCTGATGCGTCTTATTGTCGTACTGCCCATTCGTATACCCGGTTACAACGCGCGCTGGGATACCTTGCGTTCGAGCCATAATTGCCATCGCTGAGGCAAAGTAGTTACAGAAGCCTCGATTACCACTACGGAAGAGAAACCAGGACACCCCTTCCTCATGTGGAGGCTTCTGGATATCAAGATCGTACGAATAGTGTACGCGTAGATAGGTCTCAAGCGCGACGACTTTATCGTACATCGTCTTCTTATCTTTGGTTATATTCTTCGCCAGGCTGGCAATATCTGAATCAAGGCCGCGCGGCAGTTGAGTATAAGCGTTCAGAATATCGGGATCAAAAGCATCTGGAGAGATCGTTCCCTTTGAGTTGACATAGTGAGTTGCATCGACAGGCATAGGTACCCGACGCAACGAATCTTCATCAGCATTCGAGACACTCGAAGTAACTGTATAAGAACTGCCACTGGTCTGGAATCCATTTTGTGCCAGCCACGCTGTTGGCTCGCTGGTTTGCTGGCTCTGCAAGATCGAGGAAGGCAAACTCACTGAGGTAATTTCTGACGCCCCAAAAAGATATGGATATTGGAGCGCAGGCTGGTTCACGACCGTGATCTTCTGCTTCACTTGCTTGGTCTTGAGCGCAGGCGTCGGCTGTGTCTCACCAACACGTACGGTTCGGTTCGAAGTTGGGCTTACTGACCACCCGCTCACCGAATAAGTATCGAAGCTCACCGATTGAATATACTGACTTCCATCGTCACTCTGGACCATAAAGACGAGCTCATTGTTCAGATTAGGATTGCCGCCGAGAGAGAGAGTATCGCGGAAGCTACCTCGATTGGCGGCATTCACACCGCCATTGACAGAAATGATACGGTTCCATGTGTTCTGCAATTGGACCCACGGATTATTATCAGTGCTCCAGACCTGTGCAGCCGTGGCATCTGTGTACCCATAGGGAAGCACCCAGGAAAGTATCAGAATACCAATTGAGATCAGAGAACCTGCCTGCATAATATCCCAGCTCAAGTCCTCCGAGTAGCGTAGCCCCTGCCGATTCCAGCGCTTGATCGATTCAGTGAGATTAAAGCGCAATACCAACAGTAGTGATGCCAGAAGAAAGACAATGAGAAAGATAATATATCCATTAGCGGCATTACTGAGATTGATAAGCAACACTACGGCATTGGCAATAATCATCAACCAGGGGCTACGTGTACGATATACTAGCCAGGCACTTGTATATGCCAGCACAAAACCAAGCATCACGATGAAGAGCAGGAAGATCGCGTCATCGTTGCCAAATCCGCCATGCTGGATAGTATATAGCCAGTCGGAGACCCCTTGAGCTAACGTCTGCACATTCCCCTGATAGAAGGCTCCTGCGGTCTGCCAGAAAGAAATCAAGACGCCAAAAGCGATAATCCCTACATGTAACAATACACTTGGAAAGCGTCGTTGCTTGGCAGAAAGCACACCTCCGACCAACCCCAACAGGGTCGTCAGTGAAAGAATATTTAGATGCTCCACCCAACCAACAGCCTGCACACACCAGATTGTGCTATAGACTACTGCCGCGACCAGCAAGAGTGAAAGCCACCCCTCCTCAAGTCCTAAGCGTAGCGCAATAGGTCCTTCGGGTTTATCCTTTTTCTTGCGGCCTCGCCCCTCATTGGGCGAGCGAGAGATGACCTTGAGCAATCTATCAACCGCAGCATCTTGCATGACACTTACCTCCGTTGTGCGTAGCGCGCTTCAGGGCCACTTTCCAGAATAGGAGTTAGAGGATCTTGACTACGTACATGCAATACAGGGATTCCAGCGCCTTCAAGTAAGGCCAGACTATCTTCGTCTGAAAGCAGCCCTTCTTCAAAAGAGGCGGCATCCAGGCCAATCACGGCAACCTGCACGCCGCGTCGCTGTAACTGTTGCGCTCCCGCGTGCCAATCGCGAGAATTAGAGGGTGTAATGACAATCGCCGCCATGTTGCGCCCAAGATGAAATGCATCCAGGGCCAGCGCCTCTTTTAAGTCAGGTCCTGGACCTGAACGCACAACCGCTAACAACTCTAGCACACGCTCGATCTGCCTATCGCCTCGATCCATAGTAAGTATCTCGCGCCGCTCGCCATTCACAATCATTCCCACCGAGAGGTCCTGGCGCAACAGATGCACAGCGATGGTTGCAGCAATAGTGACGGCATATTCTTCAGTGGAATCTTCATCTTCGCCAGCCTGAACACTCTCATTCAGATCGACAAAGATCCAGACATCCACAGCCGGATCAAGATCAAACTCTTTGACCATCAATTTGTTATGACGTGCGCTTGAACGCCAGTGAATACGGCTCAGAGCATCACCCGCAATATATTCACGAATGGATGTTGCATTTGTCGTCGTTTGCAAAGCGCGTCGAGAAGTCTTACCTCGCCCTGGCAAGCCGCCAGAGAAGAGAGCAAATTGCGTAATAGGCAACACCCGTGGCAAGACTAACAATTCATTTGACGCTGAGAGCGTAAGGCGCCTTCTGAAGAGACCAAAGGGATCACCGCTGATAGCACTGACCGGTCCTAGTTGAAAGCGACCACGCTGGCGACATGGAGTGCGCACACGCCACATAGCCCGCTTCCGCCCTCCCATGCTAGCAACATAGCCCGCGCGATGACCCGGCAGGGTAGAGCCATCAACAATTTGGACCCAGAGCTTAGGAAGCACTCCGAGATTATCCAACATCAGTCGCTCTTCAAAAACCTCACCTACCTGGACCCGTCCGCCAGTACTTGAGCGGCGAAAGATCAGCTTGCGAACGCTATAGCGTGCCCAGAGCCACGATAAGGTAAAGAGCACCAGTAGAACATAGGTAAGCACATACAAATCATGCCAACCGCTACTAACCGCGAAGAAGGCCAGTACTGCCAGGAGTAATAGAGCTTGCCAGGGACGTAGCATATGCTAGCGCCCCCTTCCACCACCGACCCACGCATTCGGCACAGGCACACTCTGAAGGATCTCATCAAGCACCATTGTGGATGTAATGGAGCGAACGCGAGCCGCCGGTGTCACTATGATGCGATGAGCGAGCGTGGGCTTCGTCAAGAGTTTGATATCATCAGGAATAACATAGCCACGACCACGCATAGCAGCCAACGCCTGCGAGGCCCGGAAGAGTGCCAGCGAGCCACGTGGGCTAACCCCCAGGTAGATATTGGGGTGGTTGCGTGTTGCGTTTGCCAAGGACACAATATACTCACGTATAGATTGGTCAACATGGATAGATTTCACCTGCTGCTGAATCGTGACCAACTCCTCAGCAGTCATAATCTGCGCCAGATCTTCCAAAGGGTGATGATGTTGTTGGCTATCCAGAATATTTACCTCATCACCAGGTTGCGGATAACCCAATTTGATATTCATCATAAAACGATCCAACTGGGCCTCGGGAAGTGGGAATGTCCCCTCATACTCGATAGGGTTTTGCGTAGCCATCACCATAAAAGGCTCGGGAAGGCGATAAGATACGCCATCCATAGTCACCTGACCCTCTTCCATAGCCTCCAACAGCGCTGATTGAGTCTTAGGGGTAGCCCGGTTTATTTCATCTGCGAGCACAATTTGAGCCATAATAGGGCCAGGGCGAAACTCGAAGTTGCCCGTTTTCTGGTTATAAATTGAAACACCTGTCACATCGCTGGGAAGAAGATCTGGAGTAAATTGAATACGCTTAAATGTGCAACCAATAGAACGAGCGATAGCTTTGGTCAGCACAGTTTTCCCCACGCCGGGAACATCCTCAATCAAGACATGACCGTGGCAGATAACCGCGATCAGGCTAAACGCGACTGATTCAGCTTTACCTACGATAACACGCTCGACGTTGGCAACCACGCGCTGCACCGCCGTTGCCAGATCCTGTACAGACTGCATATGTTTTTTACCTCTGTGAGGGACTATAGAGAGGTCGATTCTAGACAGATTTTACCATGATTCGCGCCAAAATGCCCCCTTCCTTTAATAAGCTGGCAAGATCACTCCCAAATCAGCCTCGCTGGAGGGCACGCAGTTCTTTAATGTTCAGGGCTAAGAGGTAATAGCATGTTGCGCGGACGTCGCCCGCGCAACATGCTATTACCTCTTAGCTAGAGGGCCCCACTTATATATTTCATCATGCATATGTGCAAGCCCTGACAATTCAGAAATGATACGCGCGTTCTGGCTAACTAGAATAAAACAGTTGATAACGTTGCGGTCCTGACACAATCATCTCTACTGGTCCCTAATTATAAATTGGTGAGTCAACTCTATTAGATGTACCACATAGTATACGGCAAGGAAAGGTATCATCTCACAATTTCGACACTCTTTAGGATACACATCCAACCATTCAGAATACTCATATCTCACAGTACGATTTCGCACATAGATAAAGCCGCCTGAGAACTACACTGATATTATCGTATGGCAATCATGTCTGTTACGTCTTCGGAAAAGAGTACCACTCGCACACCTGGTATACCTCCATAAGAGCAGCGAAATATCCTAATGCTCCCCTGCTCATCTTTCGGTCTACTATATGAACGTGAGTATAGCAAGAGGTGTGCCTTTGAAGCTGAAAAATACTGACGATGGTGAGGGCAAGACTATGCTGTAGGATAAGAGTATGTTAGAATGGGGCCATGAATCAGAGCGAAGATAAGCACAGTCAAACGCAGGCTGAGGAGCTCCATGCCCTGGTGCATGGACGGGTCCAGGGTGTCGGCTTTCGACAATTCGTTGTCGAGCAGGCGCGCCGCTTGCGTTTACGTGGCTATACGCGAAACACAAACAGCGGAGATGTCGAAGTTGTCGCTCAAGGGGCGCGTCCAGCGCAAGAACAGCTCCTTGAGCATCTGCGCCTGGGTCCCCATCGGCCAGTGTACGCCATGTCGAAATGACCTGGAGAGCACTCACAGAGCATTTCACAGACTTCCATATTCGCTGGGACTATACATTATAGCCAAACAGTAGCCTGTTGTAAAAACACTCGCCAACGCCGCCTCATTGGCGGCTAGCTGCGCTCAAGCGCATGAATGGCAAGCTGTCTAAAGAGGGGATGTTTATGATCGATCGCGAAACGGTGACGAGTGTCGCAAAGCTCGCTAGACTCTCGCTCAGCGAGGAAGAGATTAATCTTTTCGGTGGTCAACTGTCCGCCATTCTCGAACATATCCAGATTCTTCAGGAAGCCGATGTGAGTGGTGTCTCACCAACGGCACATGCTTCCCGTCTGACCAATATCACGCGCCTTGATGCTCCTCAGCCTTCATATTCACCCGAAGAGCTCCTGGCAAACGCCCCCGATCAAGATGAAAACTGCCTGAAAGTCAATGCGGTGCTAGAGGGAGAATAAGTGTACTATGCCTGACCTACATACTTTGACCATCCATGAGGCCGCTGACCTGCTTCGTCAGCGTAAGCTCTCTTCCGTAGAGCTTACCAAAGCGCATCTTGAGCGCATTCGAGCTGTTGAAGACAAGGTAAAAGCCTTCACTCTTGTCACCGATGAACTGGCCCTCAAGCAGGCTGAAGAGGCAGATAAGCGCATAGCCAGCGGAGAGAATCTGTCGCCCTTGACTGGCATCCCCCTGGCAATCAAGGATGTTATCTGTACCAAAGATATCACCACCACCTGCGGGTCGCGTATGCTGGAGAATTTCCGACCTCCCTACGATGCGGCAGTGATGGAAAAACTCAATGCGGCTGGCGCGGTCATGCTGGGAAAGACCAACATGGACGAGTTCGCGATGGGCTCATCAACTGAACACTCAGCCTTCTTCCCTACACACAATCCCTGGGGCCTGGATCGCGCGCCAGGAGGCAGTAGTGGCGGTTCGGCGGCGGTGGTTGCGGCTGGGATGGCGATGGGTTCATATGGAAGTGACACTGGTGGTTCGATTCGCCAACCAGGCGCACTATGTAATGTGCTGGGTCTCAAGCCAACCTATGGGCGCGTCTCACGCTATGGACTGATTGCCTTCGCCTCCTCACTAGACCAGATTGGTCCCTTCGCGCGTGACGCTCAGGACGCGGCAATCCTGCTTCAAGCAGTTGCAGGTCATGATAAGCGTGACTCCACCAGCGCTCCTAACGAGGTGCCAGATTACAGCAAGGCTCTGACTGGCAACTTGAAAGGGATGCGCCTGGGCGTTCCGAAAGAATACTGGGTAGATGGCATGGATCCAGGCGTTGAGCGTGTGGTTCGTGATGCCATCGAGACTCTACGCGAACTGGGCGCGGAGATCGTCGATGTCTCGCTTCCCCATACCAAGTACGGCCTCGCCGCATACTATATCATCGCTCCAGCGGAGGCCAGCGCTAACCTGTCGCGCTACGACGGCGTCAAGTATGGTTATTCCTACCGCGATACCAGCGATATGTGGGAAGCGATGGAGAAGACCCGCCAGTATGGCTTCGGGGCTGAGGTTAAGCGCCGCATCATGTTGGGCACCTATGCTCTCTCAGCAGGCTACTATGACGCGTACTATAAACAGGCCGAGAAGGTCCGCGCCCTGATCAAGCGTGACTTCGACGAAGTCTTTACACAAGTCGATGCCCTGGTCAGCCCGGCCAGCCCAACCGTAGCATTCAAGCTGGGTGAAATCTCCGACCCCTACCAGATGTATCTGCAAGATATGTTCACCATCCCAGCCAACCTGGCTGGGATCTGCGGCGTCTCCATCCCAGGTGGTTTCAGCGAGAATCTGCCAGTTGGCGTCCAGCTACTGGGTGACACCTTTAAAGAAGAGACCATCCTGCACATTGCCGACGCCTTCGGGCGTGCCACTGATCATCATAAGCAGTGGCCTGCGCATCTCTAGCCTAATATTCCTGCCTGACCCCCTACAATGTCTCTTGTAGGGGGTCAGCTACGTTAATACTCATTGGTTCTATTTATCAAAGCTATACATCAATGCAATTCAATATATTCATCCCACTCTACTCACGAGCGCGTATCACTCGCAGCGTTCGCGCGTATTTATTAATACAAATCTACAATACGCGAACGCATCTTAATTGTTTCTATTGCTTCAATCAGGAAATAGCTTATGAATCGCCGTTTCATTCTCGCAGTCACTTTAGTCTTTACTGTTAGTTGCGTACTGCTTGGGACGCTCCTGCTCTATGCGTCACAGGCCCCAATGAGCGTTGAGGCAGCACCTACTGCTACGCTTGTACCGGAGACCCCCACCCCTTCTCCCACGCCCCTTCCCGTGCTCACCGTCAAAGGAGAGTTCCCAACGATTTCAGCACAGATTGGCTACCTCTTTGATACCCAAAGTGGAAACGTGCTCTTTGATCAACATGGGGAAGAGCCTGTCCAGATGGCAAGCACCACAAAAATCATGACGGCACTCATCGCTATTCAGACAGGGAATCTGGACCAAGAGATTACGGTACAGAAAGACGCCTATCTGCATGTCATTACAGAGGGGAGCAGTAACGCAGGTCTGGCTGTAGGGGAGACATTTACCCTACGCGAACTTCTCTATGGATTGATGCTTCCCTCAGGAGGCGATGCAGCTTATGCCATCGCTGATACGCTTGCTGGGTCAACGGATCGGTTCGTGGTACGCATGAACCTCTTCGCACTCAGGCTTCATCTCTTCCAGACTCGCTACACCAATGTAGATGGTCTAACTACCGAAGGGGGACATTATTCGTCCGCAGCCGACCTGGTCAAACTCACAAACTATGCGATGCAACAACCGCTCTTCCGCGAGATTGTCCAGACAAAGACATATACCTTACCTGCCACAGACAAACATAACTCCCATACCTGGGAGAACACCAACAAACTGCTGGCAAGCTATGATGGCATGCTGGGCGTAAAGACCGGGCACACCGATCTAGCAGGCTATTGTCTGGTATTCGAGGCCAAACGCAATGGGCAGACTCTTTTGGGAGTGGTTCTCAACAGCCCCGATGAAACCACACGCGATAAAAGCGCGGCAACGCTCTTAGACTGGGGCTTTAGCCTGCCTCTGGAAATTCCAGCGACCTGAGAACATTCCTTACATCTTCCTGGTAGCAGAAAGTATGGGACAAAGTTGCGCGCTACGGTCCTAAGCATAGTAGTTCTGCGCGGTAGGTACTGACAAGCACCTACCAAACATGATAGAATGGTCCCACCAACTTCTGCTATTTAGTTAAAAAAAGAGTGTAGTTGAATGCGTTATGCTATTTTTACCGATATCCATGCGAATTTAGAAGCGCTAGAGGCCGTACTCGCAAAAATAGACGAACTCGCCAGAGAACAGCCTATTGATCAGATCTGGTTTCTAGGCGATCTCGTTGGCTACGGTCCCAACCCCAATGAGTGCATTGAGATGCTGCGCGAGCGCACCAATGTCATTATAGCTGGGAACCATGACTGGGCGGCGGTCGGGAAAATCGACCTGGAGGAGTTTAGCGAGGCCGCACGCATCTCGGCGGAATGGACGCAAGAACAACTCACCCAGGAGCACATCGACTTCCTCGCAGACCTCCCCGAGCGGCTACAGATTGGCTCCTGCACACTAGTACACGGTAGCCCCTACGGCCCCCTCTGGGAATATCTCACCTCTGAAGTTCTCGCGGAACGCAGCTTTCAACATTTCGACAGTCGCTTTTGTCTAGTTGGTCATACTCACGTTCCGATTATTTTCCAGCAGCCTGATACATACTCAACCACTCCAACCGCTCCCCTAGCAGGTAATGAGGAGCAAATCAAAGTGCAAGAGGCTCAGGCGGTTGCAGAAGCTCAGGCCGATTTCGTCGCGAATACCTCATTTATGGAGGAAGATGACGAGGATACTGTAGAGTTGGCTGCGGTCAGCCCAGCCCAGCTTTCAACACAGGCTGAAACCACTCAAAACCAGGCCCACGTCACATCTAGCAAGCATGATGTCTCAGAGAGCGAGGAAGAACCCTCAGAGCCAGAAATAAGCGAGAGCGATGAGGAGACGGAACTTCTGGAGGAAGAGGAAGAAGATATCACTGAGGAAGAGACGCAACGTCTTGGGGAAGAGGAAGACAACGAAGACGGTGAGATCTATATTGAACATGTGACTTCTGAGCAGGATATTCAGAGCGCTGAGGATAGCCTGAATCAGGAGATTGAAGAACTATTGGCCCTACTCGGTCTGAGCCAGAGTATGGTACAGGTAACCAATGAAATGATCGTTCCCCCTGAAGGAAACTGGCAGGCTGCATCAGGCTATCGCGCCATCATCAACCCTGGTGGTGTTGGTCAGCCACGCGATGGTGATCCACGTGCCGCCTTTATGATCTATGATACTGAACGCGGCTTTACTTTCTATCGCGTCGAATACCCTATCGAGAAAACACAGGAGAAGATCGAGAAGGCGGGCCTGCCTCCCTACCTGGCAACACGTCTATCTTACGGTCGCTAACACATCTATTCTATGAAATTACTTGTTGGATTGGGCAATCCGGGCTCACAATATGAGCGAACACGCCACAATGTCGGTTTCCGGGTTTTAGACACGCTAGCGGATAAGCTAGGTCTACGTTGGGAGCGACATGGACGCTCCATGATTAGTAACACGACAATCGAAAATGAGAAAACAGTTCTGGTCAAGCCGCTAACGTTTATGAACAATAGCGGCGAGGCTGTAGGTGAGCTTCAGCGCTGGTATAAGCTGGCATCAGAAGACATTCTGGTCATCTATGATGAATTAGACCTTCCCAATGGACAGATTCGCCTCCGGGCGAAGGGCAGCGCGGGCGGGCACAATGGTATGAAAAGCCTTATCCAACATCTCCATACCGACCAGTTCCCCCGCCTGCGTGTAGGTATTGGACGACCAGCCAACCGAAGACCAGACACAATCAATTATGTGCTTGGTATTCCTTCCAAGGATGACTATATTACGCTGCTTCAGGCCGAAGATCGGTCCGTCGAGGCCATCCCACTCATTCTCCGCGAGGGCGTTGATACGGCGATGAATATCCTCAACGTTGATCCAGATGCAGAGCGTAAGGCAGAAGAAAAACGGCGCTTAAAGTTAGAGCGCGAGCAGGCTCGCAAACAACGCGAAAGCACGAACAATACCGAGGGAGCCTCTTCCCCCTAGCCAGCCATCAGCTTCCCATCAGCCCACAGTGAATCGAGCCACCAGATCATGAGAGGAGCAACAGCCAACATGCAGCGCATTTCCCGGCAGGCATTGCAGGAAGATATTCATCAACTTGCGCGTACCCTCGCCGAAGCGCATCCCGACCCTTATACAACAAGAGGTGGACCTATCGCCTTTCATCATCGGGTTCAGAAGTTGCTTGCGGGCATACCAGAAGATGGCATGAGCCAACATCAATTCTCTCATTACGTCCACCCCCTGATCGCTGCTCCCGGTGATGGGCATACCCAACTTTTCGAGCCGGAGAACCCCCAAGAGACTACTACGCAGCCTACACGCCGTCTCTGGCTACACTGGGAAATCATTGAGCAGGAATTCTATCTGGCAATTACCTGCTATGCTGAGCTTGAAGTGCTAATTGGAGCACGCCTGCTCGCCATTAATGATCTGGCTCTGGAGACGCTGTTGCAACGCATGGGAACCTACCAGGGCTATGACAACGTCTATCAAAACCTACACCACCTGGCCCAAAGCCTGGAAAGTCCCTCTCTGCTGGCTCTCCTACTCGCACAGGATGAGCCACCTGCCGAGATTCGTCTGACACTCAAGCTCGCGGATTCCAGCCAGAAGACGCTCAACGTGCCACTTACCGCAGAGCAGCCTGGTATTCCGCTAGAAGCAGATAGCGCCTTCGTGCTACCACCCCTCAATGCGGCACGCATGTGCCACACCTTTCTAGATGCACATTATCAGGTAGCATACCTACGCATCGAATCGCTACTCTATTATCGCGAGCATTTTGAATATTTGACCACTCTCGGGCATACACAAAACGTCGACCGCTGGCTGGAAGATGTAGGGCATGCCTTACCACCTGAGAAAACCTTCCCCAAGACGCGAGAAGAGCGCATCGCCATGGTTCCGGCGGCGACAAGCTTGTTGCGCGACCTCTTCTCAGCAATGCGCCTGGCTCATACCTCTACCCTCATTGTAGACCTACGCTTCTGTTCCGACGGCGGCTCATTCTTTACGACCATCCTGAATTACTTCCTATATGGAATCGGAGCCCTGCAAATAGAGAATAACGGTTACCAGATCAAGCGTTATTCACCACTTTACTTTGAAAACTATACGCAGGACAGCTCCGAACAATACGCCGAAGCCATACGTAACGGGGGCTATGACTACAGCGACGAGATGAGATGGCGGCAGGGACCAATCTTTGAGCACACAACACGAGCACGCCTGCAAGCGCTGACAGACTTGCGCTTGCTGTCCAGGCACTCGCTCTCTTTTGCCAGAGAATTTCAGAGTCGCGCCTACGAGGCGGCCTGGACCCCTCAAGTCTATGTCCTTACTTCAACCCAAACGTATAGTGCTGGCGTCACTACCGCTGTGTCTCTACTCAGGCACGGCGCGATCTTAATAGGTACACCTCCCGCTCAGAACGGAAACAGTTTCAGCGGCGGTTTAAGTTTCACGCTCAAATACTCACGCATCAAGGGCAATATCCCCTTTAAACGCCAGATACTCTTTCCCCCCGATGAGGGGAAAGAGCAGATCATACGTCCTCACCATGAACTCACATATGACTATCTGGCCTCACATAACTATGACCCTAACGCCAGCATCCAGCTTGTTCTGGATACACTGGCTGAGGCGTAATATCCTTGTTACTCTTCCTGTGAACTGTCAGACATGGTCACACGCTGATAGACAAAGTAAGAATATACGTAGCAGATGATCGAAACGCCTAATATAGGAACAAGCAAGCCTGCCACGCTTAATTGGGGTACAAAGCTAGAAATCAAACCAATGAGTCCCGCAGCCACAAAGAGCCAACCACCCAGGCGATGCGTACGCTCCCAAACTGTATCATTTGTCAATGTCCATGGCGTGCGAATGCCAGCCCAGAAGTTGCGACGTAATTTGCCCATGTAGTTGCCAATCACAATCAAAAAGAGCGAAACCACCAGGGATATAATAAAGCGCATATCCAGATGCACACCCAGGGAGAGAGCTACCGTCGCCAGTTGAATAACCAGCATCAGAAGCATGACGCCAGAGAGTGTAACATCAATAAAGTGGCTATTGTTCTGCTCTCCGTCTCTGGTCAGGCGCGGTCCAAGCTTCACAATGAGGCGCAAAACAACAAAGATCACAAAACTAATCAACGGAAGAAGCGTCAGACCCACGCCCTTTGGGGCATACGAATTGGCCTGACCCGAGATATTCCAATGGACCGGTACCTGATCTGGCAGGAAAGGATATGCTCCCACCGAGAGGAGAACCTGTATTGTCAGGATGACAGCCATTAAAACAGTCGGCATCGTCCATCTTTTGGACTGTGGTGTAATTTTATCCGGCTCTCTTTCGCCATCAAAAGGGTTCATAATTCGCTCCTACATGTGCGAGTCAATAGGTAGCCTTGAGATTGCCAACTCGCTCACACGTGTTTACGATGAGCCTCTGAGTCAGGTTCCTCGGAGGCAGGACTATCTGAAGGCGCTTCATCTTCATCCATCCCACCAAGCCAATCCATAATTTCCGCCATCAGATCTTGAAAAACCGTTGTATTGAGACTATAGACCTGGAACTGGCCTCGCCGCTCAACACGTACCAGATCAGCCAACTTCAAAACCATTAGATGGTGTGAAAGAGCATTAGGCTTTACGCCTGAGTACTCAGCAAGCTCACCCGCTGTTCGCTCCCCACCACGCAAATGCTTGAGAATTCGCCTCCTGGTTGGATCTGCAATCGCCTTATACGCCTCTTGCATATCATTCCCATCTGCTATCAGTGCACAAGCTTGTAGCTATGCACGCCTATCATGCAAAGTATGTGCCAACCATCAGTCCACGACTTGTCTATTCGCTGGCAAGAGAAGATGATGAGTCAGTTTGCAATGCTCGCTCTTGCTCTTCATCCTCCTTACTCATACGCTGGTGCACATGACGCAACCACCAGAATGCCAGAATGCCAGCGATACACACAAGCACTTCAATAGTAATTATCCCCGGTAAGCCTGTCAGGTAATGTGGCACCAGGACTGCGGTTGTATCCAGGAGAGTATGGAATGCCACCGCTAGCCAGACATAGCTCAAGTTTTTCCTACGCAAGCTTTGCAATACTAGCACAGACATTGCTATCTGAAAGAACATGGTCCAGAGGCGCTCCCAAAGAGTAATCAGAGGATACCAGTTCGGTTGCGTACCATACGCTTTCACAATCTGTGTTACTATCGCTTGCTGGCTCGCCGCTGCTGGTGTAAATGAGAATATGAGAATCTCAATCAGAAGCGCTAGCAGGATAACCCCAACGAGTAGCATAGATTCCAGCGAGGCATGCCCCAGGCCATACGCAACGCCAGTACTCCATGTCTTTGGCGCTCGCTTCAGAAACCAGCGATAACCAAGGTAACGTCCCCACTCCTCGCAGAGACTAGCGGTCAGCGCCAGGAAGAGCGCCCAGAGCACAAAAAGCACAGGAGAAGCGTTCACGGTCTTGCCAAGGACCAGCGTCAACACGCTAATGATCGGGACACGGCTGATTATCTGAAAAAGAAAAAAGACCAGCGCACCAAAGAGGAAGTAACGCCATGGTACACGTAATCTGCGCTTGACAATAATAATAGCCACAAGTGGTCCCAGTAGCGTACCAAGCGCGGCAATCACAGTACAGATAAACCAACCTGGGGATACAAGCAACATAGTTGTCTCTTTCTGCGCATTCTCAAACCAAGGGATCAGGGTGATGCGCAGCCCTCTCTATACGATCAGCATTTCAACACTTCATCATTTCAACATATATTGAAATACTAACAGGGAAGAGGGCCATTGTCAAGGCAATGATGGAGAGAGGATGGACCATTCGCAGATCACTCGACTCAACGCTTAACACGGTGAGTATTTCGGAAGAATGAAGGATAGAAAGTCCCCTATGGCAATCTATACCATTATGCATCAAAACAGTACAAAAGGTCCATTTCTGCCAGTGAAAGCATTGCGCAAATGGGTTGTGTACGCTATGATTACAGCAAACAAAAACATGAGCAGTCGGCGCAACCCTCACCCAAATGTGGTGCAGGGGCATTTCCTATTGTGCCAACCTGGAGGATAAAGTTGACTCTACAGGGATTACTTTCAGTACTGGCCCAGCGCCCTGAATTTCGCCGTCTCCTGGAGCAGATTCGCCAATCAGAGGGCGTTCCCCTGCTTACAGGTATTACAGAAGCCGCGCGTCCCTATGTGATCGCGACCCTCTCAGTGGCGCTCAAACAACCAATACTTATCGTGGTGCAAGACGAGAATCAAGCCGCGCAAGTAGCGGAAACACTTAAACAATTTCTCGCCAACCCGAGTGATATATTCTTCCTACCCGACCGCGACGCTATGCCCTTCGAGCGGCTGATAGGCGACGCAGAGACTACACAGAAACGGCTTCAAACCTTTATCGCGCTTGTCGAGCGCGAGCGCACCCCCATCGTCGTCTGTTCAGCGCATGCACTCACACAGCCTGTTATCCCTCCCAAGGAACTGGCAATGGCGCTCTTCACCTTACAACAAGGGCAGGAAACTGATTTGACGATGATGCTCGATCAGCTTTACGACCTGGGCTATGAGCCAGTCTCAGAGGTCGAAGAGCCAGGACAATTCAGCCATCGAGGCGGTATTGTTGACCTCTTCCCCCCAACACTTCCACGCCCGGTGCGCATCGAGTTCTTTGGTGACGAGATCGAATCCATCCGCACATTCGATCAGGCGACTCAACGCTCTCTCAATCCTATCGTAAACTGCGTCGTTGGTCCCGCGCGTGAAGCGTTGCCGGTGCGCGGTCCCCAGGCAGCCCAGGAGCTTGAGAAACTTGATAGCAAAATTCTGCATCGCGACGCAGAGGAGCGCTGGAATCACGACCTGGATATCCTACGACAGCGACGCTCTTTTGAGGATATTGCCTTCTATCTTCCCTATCTACATACCCAGGCAACCATACTTGATTATCTCCCACGCCCTGGCCTGCTTATCCTTGATAATCCAGGCCTGATCCAGAATCACATTATTGATCTGGATGCTCAAGTGCAGGAAATCAAAGAACGCATGGAACGTGAGCGCGAAAACCCCGCACATCTCCAGGAGGCATACATCAACTGGTCCCAAATAGAGCTAACCATCCAGCAACGCCGCCAGGTCCGCTTCGCGGATATTCTCTCGGCGGCAGAGGGCGAGTTTGAGGTGCGTCAGCACGGTGGGTCCGAGCATCTCATGCCTCCTTTCAGCAGCGCCAATTCCTATGGTGGCCGCCTGCGCGCCTTCGTGCAGGATTGCCATAAAGCACTAGAGAACCGGGACCGTATTGTTATCGTTACAGCTCAGGCCCGCCGCATGGCCGAGGTTCTCAGTGACGAAAGCATCTTGCATGAGAACGCCATACATGTTAGCCCCGGTACCAACATCAACCAGTTACCGGAAGCGGGCACATTGACCTTGATCCAGGGGCAGATGAGCGAAGGGTGGCAATGCCGCTCACTAGCGCTCTACATCTATACCGATACAGAGATCTTTGGCTGGTCCAAGCGCCGCAACCAACAGCGTCGCAAGCCAATCACCCCTGCCTCCTTCCTGGCAGAGGTCAATCCTGGCGACTACGTGGTACACCAGGAACACGGCATCGGACGCTTCGAAGGGCTGACCAAGATGAGCCTGACAGGTGTCGAGCGTGAATACCTGCTCATTCACTATGCTGGTACGGACAAACTCTATATCCCAACAGACCAGCTTGACCGGGTGACACGCTATATTGGCATGGGCGACTCAGTTCCCGCTCTTAGCAAGCTTGGTACTACCGAGTGGACGCGCGCCAAATCACGCGTCAAAGAGAGCGTGCAAGATGTGGCACGCGAACTCCTCAAGCTCTATAGCGAACGCGAATCAGCGCCGGGACACGCCTTCCCACCAGATTCGGAACTACCCTGGCTCCAAGAACTCGAAGATGCCTTCCCTTACGAGGAGACACCAGACCAGGCTCGCGCTATTGAAGAGGTCAAGACAGACATGGAGCGTCCAAAGGCCATGGATCGCCTTGTATGCGGTGACGTTGGTTATGGTAAGACAGAGGTTGCCTTGCGCGCGGCATTCAAGGCTGTTCTTGACCAGCGCCAGGTAGCTATTCTTGTTCCAACCACGGTCCTGGCCCTTCAACACTACAATACCTTCCGTGAACGCCTTAAAGCCTATCCCGTACGTGTGGAGCTACTTAGCCGCTTCCGCTCAGATAAGGAGCAGAAGCAAACGCTCGAGGAGCTAGCATTTGGCAAGGTCGACATTATCATTGGCACGCATCGCCTGCTACAAAAGGATGTTGTCTTCTTTAACCTGGGTTTGCTCGTCGTTGACGAAGAACAACGCTTCGGCGTGATGCACAAAGAGCGCCTTAAACAGATGCGTAGCGAGGTCGATGTGTTAACCATGACCGCGACTCCAATCCCGCGCACACTCCACATGTCTCTAGTCAATCTACGCGATATGAGCGTCATCGAGACTCCGCCGCAGGAGCGCCTGCCCATTCGCACGACCATCCGCGAATACGACGATCAACTCATACGTGAGGCCATTATGCGCGAGATTGATCGAGGAGGGCAGGTCTTCTTCGTACATAATCGTGTTCAGGGCATCCAAACTATCGCCCAAAAGCTCAAAAAGCTTGTTCCCGAGGCACGTATCACTATTGGACATGGACAGATGCATGAGGACCAACTTGAGAAGGTCATGTTTAGCTTCACCAATGGCGAATATGACATACTCATCTCCACCACGATTATTGAGAATGGCCTGGACATTCCCAATGCCAATACCATCATTGTGAACAATGCAGCCTTCTTTGGCCTATCACAGCTTTATCAGCTTCGTGGGCGCGTTGGACGTGGCACTCACCAGGCTTACGCCTACTTCTTCTATGGAAAGGACGCGCGCCTGACTCCTATTCAAGAGAAGCGTTTACGCGCCATCTTTGAGGCAACAGAACTGGGTGCAGGCTTCCGCATCGCAATGAAAGACCTGGAGATACGAGGCGCTGGAAGCCTGCTAGGAGCCGAGCAGTCTGGCTTTATGAATACCGTTGGTTTCGATCTCTACTGCAAACTGCTGGCGGAGACCATTCAGGAGCTTCAGGGTAAACCTGTGGAGATTGCGGCACTCAGTACGACGGTCGATCTCCCACTAGATGCCTACCTTCCGGATGACTTCATTGGCGACCGCACGCTCAAAGTCAACTTCTATCAACGCTTGGCGAATTTGGCTCAGGCTGAACAAATCGAGGCGATGGAGGCTGAACTCACGGACCGCTTCGGCACGCTTCCCCAACCAGTACTCAACCTACTGGCCCTGGTTCGGCTCAAGGTCTACGCCGCGCAACTTGGCTACGAATCCATCGCGCTCAAAGATAACTCCTTTATTATGTCGGTTAAGCGCAATATCATTCCCAATCGCATCAACCTGTATCGGCGCTTCCGCAATGATGCTCAGGTCCAGCAGGGTGTTATTCGTATTCCACGCCGCTTGCTAGGCACAAACTGGTTGGAGCAGCTCCATGAACTTCTACCATCGATCACAGCCGCCGCAACACCGACAGCATAGCGTAACAATAAAAGCCAGAGGGGATGCAAGTCAAGCATTTGACCTTGCATCCCCTCTGGCTTTTATCAAGCCATTTACAGCGACCACATAAAGAAAACTTAGCGACGCGTATGCATCAAATGGAACATCAACGCCTGCTTATAATCCATCAGCGTGACCTCGCCTGTCTTTATCACCTGATTCGCCAGATTCAACAACGTAGAGACAACCTGCAAACGCGTCTCATCAATTCTTCCCTGCTGTCGCAAGAGCTCAATTAATTGGAGTGGTCCCTGACCATCGGTCTCCATGCCTGAAGTAATGACCTCAACGCGGAGCCAGACAATCAACTGATGACGCATTTGCTCAAAGATAGCGATATCATCCTCGCCAACCGTCATCGCAGATGACTCACGCGCTGACGCAGCCGCATCCACTGGTAATGAAGAGGCGAGAGCAGTCGGTTGCGGCTCTGGGCGGGTAGGAGCAACCTTCATCGGAGAAGACTGAGACTTCATCTCATGTTTCTCCTGCGCAGGAGTATCAGGTGGATTGCGGAAGCCATTGAAGTCTTCTGGGCGCACCGGGGACATCGCCGAGGTCTGCATCGATTCAATTGGTGCATCATATGGCGCGGCCGCTTCACCATAAACGCCCTGAGAGCGGCTACCATGGTGCCCATTCGCAACATATCCCTCAGGAGCCCGGGAGTTCACCCGCGCCGAAGACTCAAAGTGCGTCTCTTCCCGCACCACACTTTCCGGACGTCGGGCCTCCTCGCGCAATGGGGTGGAGTCGCCACGCAAACGAGGGTCAGGCAAATTCGTACTGGCACGCCGCCCATGGGGAGATGCAACATCCTCCCTACGCTCTCCAGGTCCTGGAACCTCAGGGCGAGACGATGGACGGGGCACTAGGGGACCTGAGCGGCGGGGCGTTATCTCCGGTCTGGGAGGCTCGGGCTGAACAGGTCTAGGCAATGGCTGTGACAACTTGCGCTCCTGCGACTGCACAACTGCAGCTGGATCAGCCTGATGCCCAGCCACATTCGATGATGGACGCGGGCGCACATGTGGAGTCGGCGGCAATGTATCGGGAATAGAAGGCATGGCACTCGCAGCTCGACTATTCTGGGCGGCGGGTCTAACCGGCTCACCACGCACCTCCTGCAACTGCTGCTGCAACGTCATTGTCGCCGACGCTACCTGCTCCCACTCAAGATCAACCTTACCAGTCAAGGCTGGCGTTGCCCAGGAGATAACAGGACGCGGACTACCAAAAGGTGGGTTCTGCTGCTTTTGGCCCGCGACATGCCCCCGCAAGTTCTGTACTACAGAGGATGCGCACGAATTGATGAGCATACGAATATCCGTCATGCGCCGCCGTCCCTGCTCACCAAAGAAGCTTCGATTGCGCTGTACAAACTGGATAAAGAGACGCTCAACCTGATGCTGAAGATCAACCGACATCAGATCTAGCCGCCCCCAGGTCGTAAAATCGAAGGAGCTTAAATAGAGCCAGACCTCCTGACGCTTGGCACGATCAACCGGTCGCATACACAATGCCTGCTTACGATGATCAAAAAACCGTGGATAACAGAAATTGGTGATCAAGGTTTCAGCCAGCTCAGCCTTCAATCTCGCAATCTCAGCAGGCGGTAATTGACCTATATATACTCCCATCTCAACATCCTCTTTCGTTCAATCGCTCTCAAAAGCTTGCCCTAAGTCAGGTCAGATCCAATTCAAACAAACGCAAGAGCCGCGCGTTTTCATTCACATCAGCACTGCCCTGTCCCTTCACCGCCGCGACACGAAGCCGTGCTTGCATATCCAGTATTGTACTCGATGGCTGTGTCAAAGGAACAAGTGCCACGGAAATATGAGCTAGCCCTTTTGGCAGGGCGGCACTTCCCTGGGGAGCCAGGAAAAAATCATTTGACTGCATCTTGATTACGCTGCCAGGTTTCCAGGTAACACTCTGGCACCAATTCATCAAAGGCACATCGGTACTTGCTAAGCGCTCCTTGCCATCACTTGTTTCCGTCACAAAAAGAATCTGCTGCGAGGTTGTGATAGGTTTGACAACCTGCCAGTAAGTAGTAAGTATCATATGTACATCGGTGCCATCATACTGATTCTTCTCCGCGTCGATATGTTTACTGCTCACTGTAGCATCATAACCCACCAATTGCATACTTCCACTGCCATCACTGAAAGTACCTCGTATGGGGTGCTGAATAGATTGAATCTCTTGAGCAGTGGCGACGGTATTGTCGCAGGTAGCCGCTGGCAAATTGGGTAACACATTTGTCGAATTTGGCGCGCTACCGGGCTGAACTGGAGAGAGCGGAGAAACGCCAGGAGCAGGCAAGCCCCGCTTCAATAAGATCACCCCATCCTCAGCTTTCACAATACCATACTGACCACTCAGTAGCAGATCTTTGGCAACCTTTGTATAATCCGTACTCGTAAAGAAAGGATAGATATCTCCTGTCAAATCCAGCAAAACGTAATCTGCCTGGTCGCTCGCATAGGGAAATAGATACACCTTCTGACGATGGCTCAGATGTGGAACCAAACGTGTCTGCGCAGAGATAGAAGCATTGGGAGGCACCATAGCCACAAACTGCTGCATCACCTGCGTATGATGGGTCTCCTGCGGCCACTGAAAATCTACCGAGAATGGCAAGGCGCCATGAAAGTAATAATCAGTGCGCAAGGAACTGAAAAGGGTCAGACCCAGCAAAGCCAGCATCAAACCGAGTTGCCACACTCGTCCTATGCCATTACGCTCATGCTCGATCACAATCTTATGCCCATCTTCCTCAACTGGCGCAGGCTTTCGCCAACGCACAGCCAACCTGTCCAGCAATATCTGGGACAACCAGAGTAGCAAAACCACCGCCTCAATGGTCGCGAAGATCAGAACTGGCACAATCTCAGCATTATACTGGAACAGTCCACTGTACTGACCCTCATGCGATGAGAGAAGGTTAAGCGCAAGTGTTGGTGCCGAGAGTATCAGCACCCAGGGAGCGAGCAGAGGCAGAAAAAGTGCTGGTTGCCACAGCGTCTTCAGATAAGTGAAATGCGCCGGTTCAAGTAGATAGCGGTGCACAAAATCTACCGGATGGAACAGGACAGAGGAGGCCACTTGCCCTGGTCCATTACCAAGGCTACCATAACGTTCCGAGAGCAGCGGTTTCCCAGTTGGGCTAAAATGCGGGAAGATATAGTAATAAGTCAGGCAAAACCAGCCGATAGCAATAACCAGGAGAATAGCACTGCTACGCCAGCGCCGCTGAAACACCATTGACCACAGACAGAACATGGCGATAACCAGCGGGATCTCCTCTTTACACGCCATAGAGAGAAGCGCGAAAATAAACATAGGCGCTGTACGCCTCGTGTACATAAAATAGAGTGTAAAGAGAAGCAGACTTGTAGTCAATGTAACGGCATGGAAATCATATATAGTAGCCTGCTGTTGTGCGGGATAGAGCAGATAGAGCAGCGCGATCATCACACCCGCGATATCGCTACGCAGGCGGAGTCTAGCAAGCAAGAAGGCCGGATACGCGCCACTAGCAACAATGAGAGTCTGTAGGATCAGCAACAGGCGTGGATCAGCCCAAAGATAATAGAGCCATGAAATCGGCCACAAAATAGGCTCAAAGTGAATGGAGAAGCGACTGATTCCCTCTGGAGAATAACAGTTGGTGTCATTCACAATATTGCAGATTGTCTGATGCAAATCGCCATGATATGCCAGGCTCCAGAGTGCCTGATCCATAATGCCCAGATCCTCGGCATTGCTCAAGAAAACACTATGGCGCGTAGTAAGCAGGATTATAAAATACACAGAGAAGGCAGCGACTGCCATCGTTACCAGACCCAGCGCAACCCAGAAGAGGCGCGTACGTGGCAACGGCTCTGGACGTGGATAGAGATATAAACGATTCTGCCAGATTGAAAAGCTCTTCGCCAAACGCTTACTCCAGGGCGTATTTACCATGTGACACCACCTTGTCGTCTAGCCCAGAGCGGTTGCAAAGTCGGCAGATTATGCCAGTTACGTATAGCATATTCTTGGGCATGTAGAACATTCCATGCGCCAGAAACAAGCACAGGCACAGAGGGACACCACCCTCCTGTGCCTATGTTCTTGACAATCAACCGCCGCATTAATCCAATTCCTGCTTGATGCTATACTCTTCCCCTGCTTGGAAGGCATAGTAGCGAATCATCTCACTCTGCAAGCCAGTCAGGATAAACTGCACACCGAAAATCATAAGCAGAATACCAACAAAGAGCAGTGGCTGCTCATGAATAGGCTGATTAAAGACAAAGCGACGGATAACGACGAAGATATCAACCAGGATACCCAGCATGAAGGTAAAGAAGCCCAGAGGGCCAAACAAGCGCAGCGGTGTGCGTAAATACGAGGTCAGGAACAGCACGTTCAGCAGATCAATTAGGCCACGTGCAAAGCGCCTGAAGCCATATTTGGAGGAGCCGAACTTACGAGGATGGTGGTGAACCTTAATCTCAGCGACTTTAAAGCCACGCCAATGAGCCATAACCGGCACGAAACGATGGAATTCGCCATACAACTTGAGGTGAGGATCTTCAACAAGTTCACGGCGATAGGCCTTGAAACCACAGTTGATATCATGCAGATGCACGCCTGTCATCGTGCTCACCAGCCAGTTAAAAATACGCGAAGGGAAAGTCTTAGATAGGGGATCAAGGCGAGGGAACTTCCAGCCCGTAACCAGATCATACCCTTCATCCAGTTTCTCCAGATAACGTGGAATCTCTTCGGGATCATCCTGCAAATCGCCATCCATGGTAAAGATTACCTGACCACGGCTACGGCTAAAGCCAGCAACCAGGGCAGGAGTCTTTCCAAAATTGCGCCGAAACTGCACAATGCGCACAATGCCAGGATGCTCAACACGCAACTGCTTGAGTTCCTCAAACGTGTTATCTACGCTCCCATCCTCAATGAAGATGACTTCAAATGACTTCCCAAGCTGACCAATTTGCGCTTCTAACTTCTCAAATAAGATACGCACACTTTGCTGCTCATCTTTGACAGGTACGACAATTGTCAGATCGAAAATCGGTGTCGTCCCCTCAGATACAGTCTCATTCTGAGCATTGATGGGTACTTGTGTTTGTTGCATGCCTCATGTACTCCACTATTAACCGTTATTAGTCAAATGAATAAAACGTTTTCCCTAATTACCCCACGTCCCCATCCAAAAAGCTCTCTCAATCGGGACCCATTATAACATACGCTCTCACAAGCTCATAAAATATGGGACCTTTGCGCTCCTCAGGCACAAGAAATGTTATTAGAGCAAAAAGAGGTGCCTATTCACCTTTCCTTGCGAGGGCTTATACGTACTAACAAATTGATAACTTTTTCCGATGTAAAACGCAAATCGGCCTTACAAAAGGGGGAATAGGTCAGGACAATCGGTAGTCAACGCCTCAACGCCAAGTTCTTTACATCGCTGAAGATCCTCGCGTGTATTTGGCGTCCAGGTCGCTAGGCGTAGTCCCACCTGTTGTACACCTCGAACCAGTTCCGGCGTTATCATCTGGTGATGAATATCAATCCATTCGCAGCGAAGATCCTTAGCACGCTCACATAAGCCCGCTATCGCCCCAGGCTCCTCAGCATTCCAGTTCTCCTTCGCGACAATAATCCCGGTCTGCATGGCTGGCTCAAGCTCTTTGACGGTGCCTAGTAAATCCCAATCAAACGAAATCAGCAGGATATCATCCAACATATCCAGGGCTCGTATATCTTCAAGGACAGCTGACACAAGACCAGAATAACGCCCATACGCTCCCTCTCCTCGGCTACTCGCCTTAAGCTCCACAAGCACGCGAGCGCGCCCCTTGACGAGGCTCAACACTTCATGCAATGTGGGGATCTGTTCTTGCTTGGGCCAGCCGCCGTGAAAATGAGCGGCAGCATTAAGCGAACGCAAATAAGCAAAATCTCGATCCAAAATGTTCCCACTACCATCCGTCAGACGTTCGAGAGTATTATCGTGGAAGACAATCAAATGTCCATCGCTGCTCATATGTACATCCAGCTCGACAGCATCGACACCCAGCGTCAAGGCATTTTGGAATGCCACTAATGTATTCTCCGGTGCCAGACGTGCACCTCCACGATGCGCAATACTCTGTATCTGCCAGGGAGTACTCATAAAGATCTTACCCTTTCTCTCATCGATAATAGCGAAGTCCCCTAACATAAGACCGCTCCATAGGCCTTTACCTGGCTCCATTATATGGTTCAATTCTGACAGCGCTCCATTCACACAGCCAAATTACCTATACCCCCCTATCCTTAGGGCAAGCCTCCATACCAGATATAACGACTATCTCCATATCTTCCTTCAATACCACGAAGCGCTTGAGCACTGCAACAAGGAATGGTCATTCCCTTATATCGTTATTATCCATCACAATATATCTTTTGGTTTTGTCTTTTACTTGACATTACCTACGCAATGTTCTATTATATCAATATAAAAATGATAATGATTATCACTTTTAGGTATGCCTAATACGCTTTGTTTGGCTATGCTAAGGAGTAAAGATGCGAGAGAAACTCAATGCGAACGCGCAAGCAGTGCTCGATATTGTACGCATGGCTGACCACCCGACAGCACTGGACATCTACGACTCAGTAAAAAGTGCGCGCCCACGAATCGGTCTTGCCAGTGTTTATCGTATCCTGCATCAGCTCGCGGAGCGCGGATATATCAAAGAATTAGGGAGAACAGAAGAGGGAAGCCGCTACGACAGTCATACTGAACGGCATGATCATGCAATCTGCACCACGTGCGGGGCTCTTTTTGACATCCCTGTTGAGATTCAACTTCCACAAGAAGCCTTGCAAGCCGCAGCACATGCTACGGGGCTCACATTACACTTCCATGAACTGCGACTCTATGGCACTTGCCTACGCTGCACAACAACCAACGACTAAAAGATTATCACATCTGCTAGCCCATACCATAAGAGACAGCTAGTCTCATACTGACGCACACTCTACACATGTACAGCATGTAAAAGATAAGAGACTCGTCACACTAGCGGAGTCACAATAGCAAGGAAAGAGATATGACAGAAGATACTCAGGCCCAGACTTTAGAACCAGAAACAGAGCTTCCTGCTAAAATGACTGTGAAGGAAGAAATAGCCGATATCATTCGCGCCATACGCCAGAACGACGATTCATCTCATAATTTTCTGCTTCGTGTTGTTCAACCAGGGCTGGCAGGGCTAATGGACGGCTCAGTTTCCACACTAGCCCCTATCTTCACAGCCGCCTTCACCACCCACCAACCCTACATTGCCTTTCTAATAGGAATGGCAACCGCGACAGGAGCCGGAATTAGCATGGCCCTCTCCGAGGGATTGTCGGATGATGGCGAGTTGACCGGTCGTGGTAGCCCCGTTGTGCGTGGTAGTATTACTGGAATTATGACCTTCTTTGGTGGCACGCTACATACCCTTCCCTTCCTGATTACCAACCTGCACCTAGCCTTGGTAACAGCCTATATCGTCGTTGCCTTCGAACTAGTATTGATCGCAGGCATCCGTCATCGCTACTTCGGAACAAGTTGGCTCCTCTCAATGCTTCAGGTAGTTGGAGGTGGAGTGCTGGTCTTCATCGCAGCCCTTATCTTCGGTAATGCTTGAGACCTCAACCGCACCAAGCCTGACAAGCCAGGAGATGCAAACCATTCTCACGCATGTGCCGCAAAAATAGTGTATAGTTAAGGGATACACTATACAGAAAGGATTGCTTGCATATGCATATCGAACCTGGTTTGACTGCTGACCTGTCCACCCTTGTGACACCCGAGAATACGGCTGCTGCGATTGGCGCAGGTGGAGTTGAAGTCTTTGCGACCCCCATGATGATCGCACTGATGGAAAACGCCGCCTGGAGAGCGGTCGCAGCAGGGCTCGATAAGGGCAATATCACAGTAGGAACGCTCGTCAACGTCAGGCACTTGGCCGCGACCCCGGTAGGACAGACAGTACGCGCCAGCGCCACCCTACAAGAGATCGATGAGCGCCGCCTAGTCTTCCACGTCGAAGCCCACGACGAGCACCAGAAGATCGGGGAAGGGATGCATGAGCGCGTCATCGTCGGCCTTGAGCGCTTCATGAAGCGCCTGGAAGAGTGATTTTGCCTCAAACATACAGGCTCTCCAAAACGAGAAAAAAACGAGAAACCTCGCTTGCCACCTCTCAGCAAATATGCTATAATTGCTTCTTACAAGGAGAAATATCAAATCTTTTTGCGCACATTTCTTCATCTGGGGATGTCGGGTTTCGACAGGCGGTCAGACTGAAGATTTGCAGGCCGAGGTGCCGGTATGCACATCTCGTTAAACAACCGGCAAAAAATAGTTGCCAAACCAGCAACTGCTTCCTACGCTCTCGCTGCTTAATAACCAGTGATGCGTCGTCCTCCTGACTTTTGCCTACGGGGTCAGTAAAGGGCGCCATAACACATAGGCTGCTGTGGTAGCCACCGTCTTCTAACTACCACTTAAGACCAGAGGGCCACCGTAAAGATATCCGGTCGATGGGAGATTTTTACGGATAGCAAAAACATCGACTAAGCCTGTAGCATATTCTCCGGTAAGATCGGTTGGACAGGGAGTTCAACTCTCCCTCATCTCCACCACCAAAGCCGCTTGTGAACTAGCTTCACAGGCGGCTTTGTTTTGTTGCATAAGCTGTCACTCCTGAATTGACACCAACAGGTCTCCCAATATAATCAAAATGGCAAGCAATGCCTAATAGGGACGGCATTCTGTTTATTTATAGAATAAGATATACAGAATGTACAAGTTCCTCTGTACCACCTCAGCTTTGGTTGGGTTGTTGGGGCTCAAACTCATAGGGTTAAGGTGCGCCCCCCATGCGTTTTCCTCTCGATTCTCAATGAGATCTCTGATCAGAAAGGAACACAAAAGCCACACGCGCAAGAGGTGTGATTTCTTGTGTTTTGCTCTACTATTAGAATCCTCTAGTAGAGCACGTCTCCAACAGGAGGTCAGCAACAACGGCATCGACGACAACGGTCTCACCTCGGAGAAGCTGGAGCTCGCCTGGCGGAAGCGCTTCGGAGAGCTCACCAGATTCTTCAGCGACCTTTTCGCATCTCTCAAGAGGGACGAGAAGGACAAGAAGGCGGCGATCAAGGTCGCCGAGACCGCTTATGTCTCTGACAGGCGTCGCCTGTCAAGCTTTTACGCTCTCTACCATACTTATTGCCAAGCTGTACCCCTAAGTGGAATATGAAAGGGTATCCAGGAAACATTGATAAGTAATAAAACGAAGCAGGCTAGAAGCACTGACACGCGCTTCTAGCCTGTTATCTCATAAAAAGGCAATTCACACGGTTCAATGTTTTATTGATTAGAATTAGCGGGAATGTGAGAGGGAAGTTCTTCGTTGGGCACGACGGCAACAGCATCCTCGGCGGCTTCGACAGGTTTGACACGGAAGACAAAGCGGTCGGAGACCAGGAATTTATAGACGAAGTTGACAATGATACCCAGTGTATTAGCCACAAAGGGATTCAGGTGGATCACAACGGAGAAGAAGAGGCTAAGTAAGGTTGCGACCAGAAAGGCAGAGATATTGGCGATCTGAGCCTTGATACTTTTGGAGATCCATGCCTTGAGTGAATCTGGCATCTGGTCACGATACGTAATAAACTGATTCAATACAAAGTTGATAATGGTACCAACTTCAAAGGAGAAGACAGTCGCGACCGAATTAAGAAGATCTCCCTGCAAACCAATCAATTTAAAGATATAGAGAAAAAACGCCAGCGCTGCCCAGTTGATTGGAATACCCAGTGCACCTATAAGAGCAAACTTTACCACGCGTTTCTGCCAAATTTTTGCTATGAGCGTCAAGATGATTGTAACCCTTCCTTGTAGTATTCTCTGCGTATTTATTGTAACGATTGTCAACCAGCTTAGCCACGCATTACGACCAATTTATCCTAATTTCGCGCCTTCGCGATAGCATTTAAGAGACAGTAGTTAAGACAAGAGGTTTCTCGCGAACGTCTGTAGCAGAAGACAGAAGATAAAGAAGAGGTTCACATTCCAGGCACAGGATCGTTAGATGACCCTGTGCCTGGAGCTTGTGAAGTTGGCGTGTGTTCTTTGCTTCGTTATGGGCGGCTTTGGGGGGGCTGCTGTGGGAACTGTGGTGGTCGCTGCGAGGGCTGGAACTGCTGTGGTTGTGGCTGATTCCAACTTTGCTGCATTGGCATGCCAGCAGCGGGTGCGACGGGCTGAGCGAACTCAGGTGCGTGACCATTCTGAGCGGCCAGAGCGGCATGTTCAGCACGCGCCTTGCGATCATTTTTGACGTGACGCCAGACATAGAGAACAATCAGAACAATCAAGACGACCAGGATAACGACATCCAGGCTATGGAAGATGGGGCTTAGCTCTTCGATATGGTCCCCAAGGATATACCCAAGGTACGCAAGTATAAGGCACCAGGGCAAGGAACCTAAAAATGAGTAAATACAGAAACGAACAAAGGGCATCTTAGCGATACCAGCGGGCAAGGAAATGTAGGTACGCACAACGGGAAGAAGACGCGAGAAGAACGCCGTTGGGCTTCCCCAACGCTTAAAGAAAGCATCAGCCTTATCCGCATCATGCTGCGAGATCAAGACATAGCGCCCATACTTGAGCATAAGGGGTCGCCCACCCTTATAGCCAATAGCATAAGCAAGCATAGATCCAAGCAAGCAACCAATTGCTCCGGCGAGCCCTACGAGAAAGATAGAGACGAACGGGTTCATACCAGGGAGCAATTTCCCCTGCGCAATCATAATGCCCGCTATCGGCATAACAATCTCGCTAGGAAGAGGAATACAACAACTCTCTATCGCCATAGCCAGCGCGATACCTAACAAGCCAGTCGATACATAGAGATTAGTAATCAGTGTCATCAATACATCGGTGATACTGCCTAACAAGGAAAAGGCCTCCTTCACAAAGCTAAGGACACAAAGCTAAGGATATTTTGACCAATACTAGCATACTTTGGATCAGGAGACCATAATATCTGGTACCTACGGCTAGCAGCCCATACCAGAATGGCTAAAACTCATCTTCTTCCTCGTCACCATTGTCCGGATCATGAAGTGATGAACGCCGTGTCGTGGGACGTTCAAGCTGACGCGTCAATTCTTTACGTAAGGGATCATCTTTATACATATAAGGAGCGCGACGAACGAGGGGGCGGTTCAAATTCTCCTCTGAGGATTCGCTCGTAAGCGTACCACTCTCGGGGTAGGGATGCTGAATAGATTGCTCAGTTGTACGTTCCTGCTCTCCTACCTGTTCTAGGAAGTCTGTTCGACGCTTACGCAACTGGGAAGAGGGGCGACGCGTAGTAGCGGAGGATTCACCTGCCGCTGGCAAGGCTCGCTCATTGCCACCTTGGGATGGATGCGAGTCCACAACGTGATGATTGGGACGCGCTGGGCGCTGGCTCGCCATTTGTTGCGAGAGCCGGCGCGAAGATTCAAGGCTACGCTCATGCCTGGCAGAAAGGGACTGACTGGGACGTGGTGACGCAAGGCGGCGTGAGGGCTGCGTGGGTGAGAAATCAAGCCCCTCATCCTCTTCATCATCAAACTGCTGAAATGCTTCAATGCGAGCCGCACGCAAGGCAGCTGAGCGCTGACGACTCTGCGCGGAGCCTGGTTCATAGCCAGGGAAACCAGGATAATTGAGACGGCGCGTCGTGTGATTGGTTTGTGTATGTTCCTCGGAACCTCGCGTCGGTGGATCACCACGACGCGAAATCATCTCCTGAGAAGCAGCGCGCTGAAGGGATGTCGTGGTGGTACGCGGTGTCTTCGGAGCAGGAAGACGCTGAACGGTTGGGGATGATAGTTGACGCGAAGGGCGCGCACGCTGAAAATCCTCACCTTCGTGCAGTGTAGGAGTTGCTGGAACGGTATAGCTTTCAATCTCGTATGTACGGTGGGCCACGCGAGCCTGAAGGCGCGGAGGATCATATCCATCATCTTCAAAGAACTCATCTTCTTCGTAGATCTCGGCAAGCACACGCTCTTTCTCCTCCTGGCGACGCGAGAGGTAGGAAAAGAGAGTTAGAGAGATGGGAATGCTTAGGAGAAGTGCAGCTAGACCACCAATGAGCCCACCCAATACCCAGGAATTCAACGTATTACCAAACCAGAGAACAACCGCGGCACCTGCGATCAAAACTAACGCGACGGCAACCGCCTTCATAATATTGAAATCCTTTCCGAGCTAGCGACACCCTACACACTTCAGCACTACTATGAATGGCGACCCACTCCAGGAGAATATACTGCTAAAGTATAGCAAATTTACGAGAAGAGTACAAGAGGAGGGGAAGGCTTTGTAGAACGATAAGGCAGAATAGGGGCAGATACAGCCACTTTTCAGTCACACCCTATCATATACAACAAAGTACCACTCTCGATCAACATTTTCTCCGATCGAGAGTGGAGGCAAGGCAGCTAAAGACATCGACGCGAAGAAAGGCGTCTCTTTGTTAGGCGGCAGAATCGCATTGGCGGAAGATCGCGACCACTTTTCCTTGAATTTCCCATTCGCGATCCCAGATACTCTTCGGAATCAGGATGGGGTCTAGTTCAGAATTGGCGGGTTGCAGGCGTACGCGATCATGCTCTTTCTCTTGGAAGAAGCGTTTGAGAGTCGCGCTCCCGCTTTCACCTTCAAATCTGTGAACTGCAACCACGATATCGCCATTCTTGCAAGTCTGCTGGGGCTTAATAACGACATAGTCACCATCACAAATGTGCTCTTCGATCATCGATTGTCCCTTCACAAGAAGGGCATAGCAGTTCTCTCGCTCAACAAGATCACGCCCCATATCGAGGTGCTCAGAAGGGGTCGCATAGATATCAAGAGGCTGACCAGCGGCAATCGTTCCTACCAAGGGAATACCTGCCACTTCTTGCTTTACCAGCTTGATGCCTCGACTTTTCTTCGGCTGACGAACTATCAGGTTCTTCTTTTCGAGCATCGTCAAATGGTAATCAACGTGTCCTGTACTGGCAACATTGAGCTCGCGACCAATCTCACGATTCGTAGGAGGCATCCCCTCCTGCTTCATATAACTGACGATGAACTCATACATTCTTCGCTGTATTTCACTGGTTTGTTCTATTGACATAGAACCCGGCCCTGCCTTTCTGAACACATGAACGCATAATCTTCCATGCCACCGAGCACTAGAACGGCTATTCAAACACATGATACCATAACACTATGGTCAATACAAGTTTTTTTGAACGGAATTTTCGAATATATTTTCTTACTCAGCCGCTTGCTTTCAGATAGATTGCTTACTTGATTGAACATCTTACAAGCCGGATCAATGGCGTAAGCAGGCCAATTACTTGATGTGGAGTTTGGCGCTAGATATGGGTTCTGCTATACTGCCTTAGAGACCATTGCTAGGTGGTCTAAAGCCTCATGAAGCTATACACGAAGCGCTTTTTGATTTGCGTCTGGGATCAGGATAGGTGTACAATAGAGGCGTAAGATATTCGACGGACTTCGCCACGAAAGAGAGAGTCAAAAATACTATGGTAGAGATGACAGTTGAGAGCGTGCGAATCAACCTGGCTACGCAGCAGCGAGTGGTCATCTTGAAAGCTTCACAGCAAGAGCGCTATCTCTTTATATGGATAGCCTACGCTGAGGCATATGCTATCGCCGTCGAACTTCAAGGAGCCACTTCACAACGCCCACTGACACATGACCTGCTCAAAAATGTCATCAGCGAACTTGGCGCTCACATGGAGAGTATTGTGATTTCCGACCTCGTCGATGAGATCTTTTATGCGCGCCTGGTTCTTGATGTCGCGGGAAGACATGTGGAAATCGATTCACGCCCAAGCGACGCGATAGCCCTGGCGGTGCGCACAAAGACGCCCATTTTTGTTGAGGAAAGTGTGCTCGAACGGGGAGGCGTGACGCTTGAATCAGGCGAGGAGCCTCAGCCCTCCACTGACAAAGATGCACAGGCTTCTGAAGATGATGGCAATCTTGATGCCTATCGCGACTTCATTAATAGCCTGGATGTACTGGACGAGTTTGGCAAAGACTAGAGAGTTATATCCCTGGCTTTCTGTATGCTGCTCAGACTGCCTGGAATCATAACATCTCTCAGACAAGCACTCAAAACGAGCGCACAATAAAACGCGCCATCCCCACCAGAATCCGTGCAAGAAGGCCATAGAGCAAAATGGCAGGCAACACATAGAATTCAGGGTCCAAAGTAAAGGGCAGATGGATCTGAAGTGCTAGCCACTGCATGGGAACAAGAAACACTGTACTAAAAGAGTACAATGCAGTCACCCACTGCTGATCGTCGGGTGTATGTAAGACAAATTTCATCACCAGGCGGGCAAACAGCGATAATTGAACGATGACAAAAAAGATCGCGATCAACCCTGGTAAGAGTCTGATGAAAGTTGGTACGCCCCCTCTTCTATCTCCCCCAAACGTAGGTTCAGGCTCTTTATAGCGCTTTGGCTGTGGTCGAGGATCTGGCGGCGCATAAGAAGGCTGGCCCCAGACAGGCCACTGGGGAGGCGGTACAATCTGGCGCCTCCCCCTTGAGGTGGTGAGATGGGAGGAGGGGCCGCTGTGGTACGCTCATCATATGGGCTTGGATCATATAAGTCCTGTGCGTATCCGGGCTCTTGCGCAGGATTAGGGTAAGGAACAGGTTCAGTTGGCATGTCGTGCTCGTCAACACTAGGACGTTGTTGACCTGATAACCGTCGCCAATACTTCATTCATGTCCTCCTCATTAATGCTACGCAACTCCCAAACAACATTGTATGCTTACTTAGAGGCCCTGATAACGCGACAGAATATCATCATATGTCTCACGCCTCTCCATTACCTGCACCCCTTGCTCATCCACCAAAATTACGGCTGGTCGTGGTACAAGGTTGTAGTTACTGGCCATCGGGAGGCAGTACGCGCCAGTTAATGGGAGAAGTAAAAGTTCCCCTTCGCGCATATCGGGCAGACGTACATTATTGATTAGCATATCACCCGACTCACAATAACGTCCAGAGACGCAGTAATCCACCGCTCCTTGCGTGGTTACCCTTTCGACAGGCAAGGCAGTATAGAGCGCGTCATAGAGTGCGGGCCGAATGTTGTCCGCCATACCGCCATCGACGAAAAGATAGTTCACTCCAGCCGGGGTAGCCTTCAACGCACCAACGCTGTAAACCGCGACTCCAGCGCGGGCGATAATTGAGCGACCAGGCTCCAGAACCAATGTTGGTGTCGGGAGGGCAATTTGAGTCACGGATGCCATCGCTTCCTGCATACGCGCCTGAAGTGCCCGGGCAAGCAAATCCAGGCTAGGAATATCGATCTGATCTGGCGTGTCGATGGCCCAACCACCACCAGGGCAAACCTCCTCCGGCCACCATTGCGTATCAGCATATATTTCAGTCGCAAGAGCCATCAAACGCTGCAAACTCTCTTCATAGGGACGCGTCTCGCGGAGCATGGTGCCTGTATGCGCGTGCAATCCTGCAAGACGTAATTTACCCTCACCCAGGATACGCAAGATTGCCATACGCGCCTCGCCATTATGCAGAGGAAAACCAAACTTAGATGAAGCATGCCCGGTCTGCAAGTAGCGATGTGTATCCGTCTCCACAGCAGGCGCAACCCGAAGCAGTACGCTCGGAGTGACTCCTAGCTCGGTGGCAATCCGTGTCAGGCGCTCAATTTCGTTCCAGTTATCCAGAATAATGCGCCCTACACCCAGTTGCAAGGCTAGCTTGAGTTCACCGGCGGATTTGTTGTTTCCATGAAAGGAGACACGTTCCATCGGAAAGCCAGCGCGCTGAGCAACGGTCAATTCGCCACCAGAGACAACATCCAGTCCCATTCCCTGCTCAGAGAGCAAACGTGCAAGCAGAGGTGAGAGGTATGCCTTAGAGGCATAGAGAATGCGTACTGATGAAGCCTGATAGTGGCGCTCAAAAGTCTGGAAATAGCGCTGGCAGGCATTGACAATGGTGGCGCGGTCAAAGATATAGAGCGGCGTGCCATACTCTTGCGCGAGAGCAGGGAGTGAGTGGCCCGCAATGTGCAGAACATCTTCAATCGAGACAGCAACCGTATCTGGAAGGAGGGTTGTCAGAGACACCAGGGATGAGGACATCGAGTTTTATTCCTCTCTTGAGACAATAATTGCCGATAGATATATCTATACAACGAAGCAAGACAAGAGAAGGCCTCGAGACTAATAGCTATCATCCTGCTCTCTTGCAGGATCGGAAACCTCCTGTCAGGCTCGACAGTATGATAGCAGTACATACAAGGAATGGGCAAGATGTGGAGTCCCCAACAAACAGGTCACAAGATCGAGATACATGCTACACAGCAGATGGTAGTCTATGCTACAATAACGCGGTAACGTTGACAGTTGAATAGGAGACAGTTTCTCATGACACAGATCGACAACCGGACCCAGGAGCAGGCACAGGTGCCAGCACATCGCCCGCCACGCCTACGCTTCGCTCCCAGTCCCACCGGCTTTCAGCACATCGGCGGCTTTCGCACAGCTCTCTTTAGCTGGCTATTCGCGCGCCACGGCGGCGGGCAATTTATCTTGCGCATCGAAGATACCGATACAGCGCGCACGGTAGAAGGTTCGGTTGAAGACATCATCCAAGGGTTCCACTGGCTCGGCATGGACTACGATGAAGGTCCAGTTGTAGGTGGTCCCTACGGTCCCTACTTCCAGCTGCAGCGCAAGGCTCTCTACCAGCACTATGCCAGCCAGTTAATTGAGCAGGGACATGCCTACAAGTGCTACTGTACACCCGAGCGCATCGATGCCATGCGCCAGGAGCGCGCGGCACAGAAGTTGCCACCACGCTACGATCGCCATTGCCGCTATCTAAGCGCCGAGGAGCGCGCAACTAACGACGCGGCAGGGCTCTCCTACACAGTGCGTCTGGCTATGCCAACTGAGGGTGAGACAATTGTGCCAGATCAACTTCACGGCGAGATGGTCTTCAAGAACACCGACCTTGACGATATGATCATTCTCAAATCGAATGGCCTGGCCCCATATCACCTGGCGCATTTAGTCGATGATCATTTGATGGAGATTACACACGTCCTACGTGACGAGAACTGGATCTCCACAGCACCGTATCACGTCCAGCTCTATAAAAATCTGGGCTGGGAGATGCCTTTGTTCTATCATGTACCAAACGTGCTGGGCAAGGACAAACGCAAATTGAGCAAGCGGCGCAATGCGCCCGCATGGGGTGACTTCAAACGCGAAGGCTATCTGCCTGAGGCAGTCTTTAACTTCATGGCTTTACTCGGTTGGGCCTACGATGATAAGACTGAGTTCTTCACAGCCGAAGAGCTGATTCGTGTCTTCACGCTGGATCGTGTTAGCGTCTCGTCGGGCATCTATGATCCCGAGAAGATGCTCTGGATGAACGGCGTCTATATCCGCAAGCTCTCACTGGAAGAGTTGGCAGAGCGCACACTTCCTTATATGGAGCGTCCAGAGGCGGAGGGCGGACTGCCTGATAGCATTCAGCGCCCGCTGGATCGCGAATATACAAAGCGCGTGCTCGAACTGGAGCAGGAGCGCCTGAAGACTCTGGGTGATGCCGCGCGCGCGGTCTCCTTCTTCTATCTGAAGGATCTAGAGTATGACGCGAGTATGCTCATTCAGAAGAAGATGGACGCTGAGGGAACACACAACGCGCTCCAGCAGGCACATGATCTGCTCGCCAGCATCGAGGAGTGGACTCATGAGACATTGGAGCCTCCAATGCGTGAATTAGCTCAGAAGCTAGAGCTAAAACCGGGGCAACTCTTTGGAGCCGTTCGTGTAGCAGTAAGCGCAAGCAATGCCACACCACCCCTGTTCCATATGCTCTCAGTCCTTGGGCGTGAAGTCAGCCTGAAGCGCTTACAGGAAGCAATCGCCAAGCTGGCATAAGTGCTGAAACAAAAAGTAGGGGAGGTGTCACGGGTCAGACCTGCGATACCTCCCCTTATCCTTACAGAAATACCATGCTCCAGGTGTTGGCCTGGATGGAGAGTGGGCAATGGTCAATAAAGACTATATTCTGAGATTAGCCGAGAAATTCGGGCGAACGCTGGCGATTGTCTTGCGCCTACGCGCATATGATAAACATGAAGAAGCATTGATTTTCATTGACGAGGAACTATTTCGCACTACGGGCCTGACCTCCAGTTTCCTCAACACACTTGACGAGCAGACAGTCGTCGAGGCACTCTCACCACTTGGTAGGCCAAACATCGAGGCTACACTTGGAACAGCGCTGCTGCTCAAGGCAGAGGGAGAGATTTACGAGGCTAAAGGCAACACCCATGAGAGCTATTACCGCTATGTAAAAGCACTCCATTTGCTACTTCATCTACACCTGCATGCTCCTATCGAAGATGCCGAAGATATACGTGAAGAAATGAATGCCCTGATCCGCAATCTCGACGCCTTTGATCTGCCACGCCCCACTCGCCAACTACTCTTCGCCTACCAGGAGCATCGCGGATTCTATGCTACAGCCGAGGATACACTCTTCGAACTTCTGGAATCCACCCCGAGAGACGCTACACTGCTGCAACAAGGGCGCGAGTTCTACAGGCGGCTAGACTTGAAAAGCGATGCGGACTTGGCGGCTGGCAACTTCTCACGCGAAGAGGTACAAGAAGGACGCGAACAACTACAACGCTTTGAATAAAGTAGGAGTTCATACCCCTCTCAGCCTTTTCGCTGGACAGATTTGCATGTTTTGATTACACTAACTTAACACTTGTTAACAATCACTTAACACATGTGCTAAGGAGTAAGGATCATTTACATGGAAGCTGTACAGCCGAGCAAAGAAGTCTTTCTGCCCAGAAGAGGTTCACACGTGTCAACCCTCAAGTCAAAACAATTAGTTCGTTCAACCGTGCGTATGAGTTGGCGTTGGATGTGGCCTGATATGCTTATGCGCGTGATCCCGATGGCTCTTGTTCCCTTTCTCTATATCACTCTTCTCCACCTCCCTCTCTCATTTTTGGGCCTGACCCTCACCAATGCGCCCTTGCATATTATTGTAGGGCTGCTGGTGGGAGGGTTTATGGCAACTTTCGCCATTGGATATCGCATGTTCGTCGTAGGGCGCGCATTCCGCAGACCGACACTGAGCGATCAGAGCTTTCAGACATTCTTTTACCTCTTCATCAACGGGCCAGTTGAAGAACTCTTCTTTCGCGGCTTCATCCTAGCAGCGGTCACACAGTGGACAGGCTGGATCGGATGGGGTTGGCTGGTGAGTACGGCAATCTATACCCTGTATCACCGCCTGGGCAAATGGAACTGGCGTAGCATTGGCGGAGTGGGGCTGGCTGGAGTTGTTTTCAGCCTAGTCTATTTACTACTGCCTGGACAACAATCATTGCTGGCGGTTACGATTGTACACGGCTTCACGACAAGCGGCTTTCTCAGTTGGGGAGATGAAGCCCTGTATCAGGTATGGAAACGCCGCCGGGTTCCGCTTGAACTGAATGGCTAGTTTTTGCGTAAGAGCTTGAGTCTAGGCGCCAAAACCGCTAAGATAGGGGCGAGACATATGGCTGCACGCATAGGATGCTCGGATTCATGACGAACATCCGAAATCTCTCTGTGGCATTCAGCATATAGTACAGCATTACCGATCAATGGGTGCTGTTACCCATATATTGCTCAGTTCGTCTACCCTTTCAGGTACAATAGAGATACGAACTGGAAAGCAATTATTATGAGTTTTTATCCCTACTCTGGAGGTTTACTTCTTTGAAAGTCGTAGTTACTGGTGGCGCGGGCTTTGTAGGCTCCCACTTATGTAGGCGTTTGCTTGACGAAGGGCACACTGTACTATGTGTCGATAACTATATTACAGGTTCCACACGCAACATTGTAGCTCTACGCGCGCATCCAAACTTCCATGTTATTCAACATGATGTGACCCAACCATTCCATTATGAAGCCGATGCCATCTTCCACATGGCAAGCCCTGCCAGTCCAATTGGCTATATGGAACATCCCATTGAGACGATCCTGGCTAACACACAGGGCACTCACAATATGCTCGAAGCTGCGCGCAAGCAGAACGCACTCTTCCTGGTCTCCTCAACATCGGAGATCTACGGCGATCCCCTGGTACATCCCCAGGTCGAAAGCTATTGGGGTAATGTGAACCCCATTGGACCGCGAGCTTGCTACGATGAAAGCAAGCGCCTGGGCGAGACGCTGACAATGGAGTATGTACGCCAGTATGGGCTAAACGCACGAATCGTACGCATCTTCAATACCTATGGCCCCAATAGCCAGATTAAAGATGGGCGCATGATTCCTAACTTCATTACCGGCGCATTGAAAAACGAGACACTAGTCGTCTATGGGGATGGACAGAAGACACGCAGCATTTGCTATGTTAGCGATCTCGTCGATGGTCTGATGCGCGCGATGTTCCGCGAGAACACACGGGGCGAGGTCTTCAACCTGGGAAATCCCGATGAGCATACCGTTCTCGAATATGCACATACCATCATCAAGCTCTGTCAATCCAGCTCAACACTGATCTTTGAACCTGATCGAGTGGATGATCCCGAGCGCCGCCAGCCCAATATCAGCAAGGCGAAAGCAGTGCTTGGGTGGGAGCCAAAGATTGGAATGGAAGAGGGACTACGCCAGACTATTGCCTGGTTCCGCACTCAGCTTCCAAATCTCTCCACCGTTTCCTAATCACAGCTCTGATGGATATCCATCGTCACCGTAGCGCATAGAGAAAGAGCGGATCATATTCGTATGTCAATCTCCAGAGAGAGAGTGAGTCTTGTGCCTGGCGCACCAAAGTCTTGGCGCATACTGGACAAGGTACAGGAACATCTGACACTAGCCAATACCTTTGGCGTGCTAGGAGCGCTGCTTGCCCTGGCGTGCCTCTTCTATTTTCCTCCGGCGGTCAGCATTCGTGTTCTTCTCTATGCCATCGTCTATATCTGGACTTTCCTGCGCCCGCGTATGGCTCTATACCTGACACCTTTCGCGGTCGCATGGGGGTCCCTTGATGCACTCACTGTTGCTGGCATTAGCCTGACCAGCGCTGATATTCTGGTACTCTTGCTCTTTGCAAGCTGGCTTTGCAGCCATGTCATTCGCCCCAGAATGGGTTCTAACCGCCCCCAGGCAGGTCCTTTTGACCGAACAGGCTATAATCTACCGCGCATCTTGAGTATTGGCTTGCTAGCGCTCTTGTTGGCGATGCTAGTCTCAATACCAACGGCCCTCAGCTTCAAAACAAGCCTTAAGGAGATTGCCAAATGGCTTGAGGTGGCAATCCTCCTCTGCCTCGGCTCACAATATTTACGGACACGGCAGCAGGTATGGACCCTGGTAATAATGTGTATCCTGGCAGGTATCTCTCAGGCATTTATGGGCTACGCGCAGTATATGTTTGATCTAGGACCGCAATCTTTTGTGCGTGGCAGTGGTCTGCGTATCTACGGCACGTTCAACCAGCCCAATCCCTACGCGGGCTTTATTGATATGGCCCTGCTGATTACTATCTCACTTACACTTCTAGGTCGCAATTGGGCAACTCGCATCCTGGCAGGAGGGGCAACCATCTTGCTGGGCGCTGCCTTCGTCCTCTCGCAGTCACGCGGCGCGAATATCGCCTTGGCTCTCGCGCTGGTCTTCCTATGTATCGTGGGCTTTCCTCGCCTGAATGTACTCGTTCGCCTGGGCGTAATCGTACTGCTGCTCCTCTTCGCAGCCTATTGCGCGAACCTTATCCCCGAACACTACGTCACTCCCATCCTACATAAACTGGGGCTGGCAGGTATATCCTTTGTCAATCCCCATGACGAAGACTTCTCAACTGCTGAACGCCTAGCGCACTGGATCGCTGGCATCAACATGTTTCTAGATCATCCCCTCCTTGGCGTTGGCATCGGCAATTATCCAAATGCATATCCACGCTATTTTATTACTATCTTCGCCAACCCGCTTGGACACGCACATAACTACTATATCAATATCGCAGCCGAGGCCGGTATCTTTGGTTTTGCGGGCCTGTTTACCTTCTTATTCAGCATCTTTTTGACCGGAAAGCGCGTGCTACATATACTGAATAAGCGAATTCGAATAGCGAAAAAAGAGGTCTATCCAACCCAGGTACGCACGGGGGCAGAAAGTTTTGAACAGAGGCGTACACTATATCTGGCAAGCTTACTCAGCAATGATCGAGCACTGGCAATTGGGCTGATCGCGTCGTTACTCGCAATCTGTTTGCACAATCTCTTCGATGATCTATATGTCCATAATATGACAAACCTCTTTGCGTTACTTATCATTCTCCTGACTCGTTTGCCTGATATAACGCTCAAACAGTAGGAAAACGGAGGTAGCCGTGTCAACTCATCCAGAGCATTCCGCCAGGGGAACCTCTTCTAAAGAAGTAGAGACGACCGACGACGCCCAGACAGTTTTGCCCGTAGCTGAGACCACAGCGCCCGAGATTACACGAGACCAACTTTCCCTCTCTAAACGTCTGTTGAACTGGCGCACACTTGTCCCTTTAGTGGTTGTACTTGTGGCGCTCATCTTCTTCGCCCAAAAAGCCAACATTAATCCCCAAGCCATCTGGGAGGCTATACGGCGTGCAAACCTTTTTCTCTTTCTACTAGCCTTTGGTATCTACTATCTCGCTATGGGCATACGTGTCTGGCGCTGGCGTCTGCTACTTGAGAATGTAGGCTATACGCCCAAGAAAGGTATTAAGCTTCCAGGCTTCTGGAAACTGGCCGAGATCCTCTTCATCTCCTTCTTCGCCAATGTCGTCGTACCAGCAAAGCTTGGCGATCTCTATCGCGCCTATCTGCTAGGACAAGAAGTGCCAGTCTCAGGAACACGCAGCTATGGTACGGTATTGGCGGAACGCCTGCTTGACCTGACAGTGCTACTGCTACTCTTTATTCCTGCGCTCCTCATTAGCCTGCAAGAGCATCTTCCACCCCAACTTCAGCTCAGCCTAGAAATTGTGCTGGCAGCGGTTGTGTTGGGGATTGCGGCTCTCATAGTACTTCGCTTGGCGCGAGAGCCAATTGCGCGCCTCGTCCCTACACGCTGGCGTGGGCATTACTATCACTTTCAGGAGGGGACACTTGGTTCATTTCGACGCCTTCCAGCTCTGGGAGGGCTGACAGTAGGGGTCTGGGTCTGCGAAGGATTACGCTTTTTCTTTGTAGCCCTCTCTCTCAATCTCCTAAGTGGCAATCTGACATACCTTCTCGCGGCAGCGATAGTCGCCGGGCTAGCTGAGGCTCTATTAACTGCGGTCCCCGCGACTGGCGGCGGATTGGGGGTCGTTGAAATCGGCATGATCCCCATCCTGGGTCTCTTCTACCATGGGCTAGATACCGTCAATCGCTCGACGGCGACGATCCTACTGGATCGTACCATCAGCCTCTTTAGCGTCCTTGTATTTGGGCTAATTGTCTTTCTGTTCGCATTTGGACGCAAGACGACTATGCAGAAAAAGGCGACACTGCTCAAAACAACTGACAACAAACCGGACAGCGAGTGATAAGCAATGTGAACGATCCCGGAATCGTGTGCGACCATCTCATTGTGAACGATCCCGGAATCGTGCGATAACATCTTGCATGTAAAGGGTCTAAGGTAGTATAATTTTGACCGCAGGTCCGCGAGGGTGAAGATAAAAGACGGATTTGCCAACTGCTGGCGCTCTTCCCCTCCGAAACAGACCATGAGAGGGGGGATTCCTGGTGACGGAAGTCAGGATCAGCAGCACTGATTCGTTCGAGACCGCACTCAAGCGCTTCAATCGCAAAATCCAGCAGGAAGGTGTTCTCGCAGAGGCTCGCCGCAGGGCACATTTCGAGAAGCCCAGCATGAAGCGCAAGCGAAAAGAGGCCGCGCGCCGTCGCAAGCTTCAGCGGAAGCTTGTTTAATGTCCCGTGGCATAGACCGTGCTCGAACCCTGACCTCCATTTCCGCCATACATAACTTCGTGGAGATGGAGGTCGCTTTCTGCCCAGCTCACCGAAACAGCAGCAACAGAACAAAGGTCAACTATTTTTAGGAAAGAGATTATGCACGAACATCCTCTCATTGAGCTTTATGTAACAATTGAAGATGCTCAGCTCAGCGCGGAGATTGAGCAGGCCCTTGAACATGTCAATCTTGACGAGGTTGCCGAACGCACATTGCGCGAGGTGGGCATCACAGAGGAAATTATGCTCACCCTTCTTGTCACAGACGATAATGGTATCCGTGACATGAACAAACAGTATCGCGAGATCGACAAGCCAACTGATGTGCTTTCGTTCCCATTGCTCAATGAGCCACTGGTAAATGCTCCCGAGGATCAACTATGGCCACCACGTCCAGTGGAGGGTGAGACCCAGGCGAGCACGCCAGACTTCATCACCCCCCCTGGTAATGTGACCAACCTGGGCGATATCGTCATGTCCTGGCCCACACTGGAGCGGCAGGCGCGCGAAGCAGGGCATAGCACACTACATGAATGCCTCTACCTACTCTCACATGGTGTCCTGCATCTGGTTGGCTATGACGACCATACCGAAGCAGGCTACCAGGCAATGGTTAGTATTCAGCAACGCGTCCTCAACACCCTGACGCAGCGTAAGAGTTAATACATATGCAGCCTTCTACACCACCACCATATCGCCCCACGCCTGAGAAAAACGCGTGGGGCGCGTTTCTCGTCGGATTTAGATACGCCTTCAGCGGCATCAGTCATGTCATACGCACGCAGAGAAATATGCGCGTCCATATCGCCATTGGTCTCATTGCGGTCCTGGCTGGACTGCTTCTGGGACTCTCTCCGCTTGAGTTCGCTCTACTCTTTGTGACAATGATCTGTGTTTTCACCGCCGAGATGTTCAATACGGTATTTGAATTGTGTGTTGATCTAGCCTCGCCCCAATATCACCCACTTGCCAAGGTCGCGAAGGATGTTGCAGCAGGCGCGGTCCTGGTCAGTGCCATTCTGGCTGTGCTGGTAGGGGTCTGCCTCTTCGTACCCCATCTGTGGACGCTACTCTTCAGTAGATAAAAAGCTTTATGCCTTCCCTTAATCTGAAAGTGTCTGCTGACGCGTAGTACAACTCGCCATCTTATCATTGACAGTTTTTGATACAATTGGGGAGAGAAATTTCTCATATTTCAGCAGTAAGGAAAAACACACTGTGATCCATCCCGTGTTTCCCTATTCACATCTCCTTTGTTCTCCTCCTCCCGTCACCTCCCACTAGGGCAGGTAGAACGGTAGCAACATCACTCTAACACAGATATCTTATTGGTGCCTGTGCCGGACATTTATGCCATTTTCCTGCCCTCATGACAATGTTGAGAACTTCACCAAATTTGTCTTTTGAGGAAAGGATAATTTATGTCCTCCAAGCATACAACCCGCCGTGATTTCTTTTTTATCATCTGTGCCTCCATCTCCTGGGGCACAGTCGGTATCGCGAACCAACTGCTCTATGGATATAGCACAACCAATGCTCTATCATTATCATTCTGGCGCCTAGCTCTCGCGACCCCACTATTCTTTCTCGCGGGTGGGATAGTTTTACGTCGCCAACTCTTACACATCAAGGAGCGAGATCTCGGCATGATGATCCTAATGGGTTGTCTACTCGCTCTCTCTCAGGCATTCTATGTCGGAGCGATTGCTAACGCAGGCGTGAGTGTCTCAACCCTTATTGCCATTTGCGCTGCCCCTGTGATCATTGTACTGCTCTCGGTCCTTATCACGCGCGAGCGTCTGACGCCACTCACTCTCATCGCGCTTCTCGCGGCCCTTGGCGGAACAGGGCTACTTATGATGACTCGGCATCATGGTAGCGGAACAGTATCACTCTCAGGAATAGTATTCGCGTTTCTCTCTGCCTGCGGTTATGCTGGTTTTGTCTTCTGCGGACGCCTACTCACTGGTAGCTATCATCCGCTTCAGATCAGTACGATCTCATTTGGAGCCGGAACACTTCTGCTGCTGGTCTGTGCGTCATCGACCAACCTGGTAGTCACCTATCCAGTTGAGGGATGGATGTTGCTGCTGTACCTGGGGTGCATTCCTACGGCCCTGGGCTATGGCCTCTTTCAAGCGGGTATACGCTCGCTCTCAGCGACAGTCGCGAGTATCCTCACCATGTGCGAGCCTCTAACAGCGGCTATATTGGCGTGGTTTCTCTTTCATGAGGAGCTTGATCCGCTCGGCCTGCTTGGCGCAATCCTCTTGCTAGGAGCCATGGCAATTATCATGCTTATACCCAGAAAGTATATTGGGTAAGAACGGAGGACATCAATGGGGGAGGGAGAGAGGCATTGCTTTTCTCTCCCCCCGCGTCCAATAGAGGATACGGTACACGTTAAGCACCATTATTCTCAAGTGGCATTATAAAAAAGAGCATTATCAATGCCTATGACGCTTAATGAGCAAGCGAATTGGTGAGGGCCGTACGCACCTGCTGGAGCAGATTAGCATAACTCAAATTATCAGAGGTCGTGGTGTCGAACTCAATGATCCGACCACCAAGCGCAAGAGATTCAAGGCGCCCCCGCAAGATACGCTCTTTATTCTCCTCAAGCCATTCCATATCATTAAGGCCTGCGTGGCGTTCCGCAGATGCCACACGTTTTAGAAAGCGCTCTAGCAAGACCTCTCCATCTGCCTTACACATGATCTGCAACGGCTCAAAATCATGCATTCGCTTCAGGTCCGCTAGTTCAGCGCCACGCAATTTGGGATTACCAAAGAAAGCCTCGATCACTACTGACTGGCTCGCCGCCAGCAGAGATCCTGCGGAAGAATAGAGCAATGCGTACGCGGCATGGCCCAAACGTGGCGGAGTTGCGTCAACCGAGCATTCGAGCACATCGTAGAGGGTCGCATGAATACCATCCCGCGAGAAAACTGGCAAAGGCATATCTGTCGCGAGCCGCTTCGCAAGCGTACTCTTACCAGAACCAGGCAGGCCGTTCACAATCACCAATACAGGCTTTCCCATGAATAATGCACACCTTTCTATGGCCTCACATATGGAAGCTCACCAGTAGCCTTGCTCAGCACATATTTTCTACTACTATCTCAATAGACATACTAGAGACAGAGAGAGAAATAAGGCCATCCTCTAATGGAGGATGGCCTTAGAAAATGCTTCAGGAGTAATCTATGCCTTCACGCGCTCAACATACTGACCGGTACGTGTATCAATGCGGACCTTGTCGCCTGGATTTACAAAGAGTGGCACGTTGACAACGGTGCCAGTCTCCAGAGTAGCAGGCTTGGTTACGTTGTTCGCGGTATCACCGCGAACGCCTGGCTCAGCGCTCTCAACCAGCACCTCAACGAAGTTGGGGAGTTCAACGGCAATGATATTCTCGCCATCGACCAGCATCTCAACTTCATCCTGCTCCTTGAGGAACTTGATGGCATCACCCAACAGAGCCTTAGAGATTGGCTGCTGATCAAAGGTTTCGGTATTCATAAAGACGTATTCGTCGCCATCAACATAGAGAAATTGCCAGTTCTGATGCTCTACACGTACCTCGTCAATTTCCTCACCAGCGCGGAAGCGCTGCTCGATCACACGCCCATTGCGTAGGCTTTTGAGGCGTGTGCGCACAAAGGCACGCCAGTTTCCGGGGCTGACATGATGAAACTCACTAATACTGTATAGCTCGTTATTAAAGCGTATGACCATGCCGTTACGAAAATCGGCAGTCGTAGCGTTAGCCAAGGGTATACTCCTTCTTACTTCAGATAGTAATGCGATTGCATGCACTCACCATAGTATCATTGCTCAGGCACGCGCAGCAACAAAGATGCTCGCGGGCTGCCCCAGGACCACCAGGACGACCTTCTTAGAGACGCGCCAACCATGCTTGCGCAGAGCTGTCTCCCATAGGCGATCTTCGCTTGTCAACGCGACTAAAAGACCATCGGGGGTCAGGATGCGCTGGAACTCTTGCACAAGATCCATATAGAGTTTGACATTCTGCTCATGCGTCCCAATCTGCTTGCCAAAAGGCAGATTAGTAATGATCCTTGTCACACTCGCGGGCTCAAGGGAGAGATCGCGCGCATCCCAGGTTTCAATTCTGGCATCGACGTTCGCCGCACGCGCGTTGCGCCGGGCCATCCCTACCGCTTCAGGACGCAGATCACCACCCAGGAGGGTTTCATATGGCTCGGCAAGCGCACGCTCAATCAGGATTGTGCCCGCGCCACATAGCGGATCAAGCACCACGTCATCAGAAGTAGGACGTGAGAGCAAACTCATCGCAGCCGCTACGGTAGGGCGTAGGGAGGCAGGGAGGTGCTCATGCTTATAATTCCGGTGCCGCATACTTGCATCACTCAGACGCACCCCAATAAAAGCCTCACTACCACTAATCCAGATCCAAAACTCTATATCGGCATCATCTTTCACCTGACGCATGCCGCGTGGTAGCATCCGCTGCAAGGCCGCACCAACCGAATCGCCTGCGTCGATACGCCGAAACTCATGCGAGCCCCACTTCTGGCTCACCACCCGCCAGCTTCTCGGCAAGGAACCATGATGCGCTCGACGCCAGAGAGTCAGGGCCTGGGTCACGTCTGCGTTCAGAGTTGCCCCATGCACAGCTCGTAGCGCATTGCGTCCTGGTCCCAAACCCTTGATATGCGCCAGGGCCACAAAGACGTCTTCAGCCGTGCGCAACTCCAATAGTTCAGCCGGAGCGATATCTGTGCGAAAGAGAGCGATTCCGCGCGAAAACTTCACCAACTCAGCGTCCGCAATTCGCGCACGCACTTCGCCAAAGGCCAGCGTCTCCAGGCCCGGCATAGTCATCACATAAGAGAGATACGACATCCAATTACGATTTCTTTTTGTTATGCGTCTCAATCGCCTGCGTAAGGCCACTCCGAACACAAAACAGCCTTGCCCAGTAAGGGATCGGCATGTATGGAAAGTAGGGACGCTGACAATTGCATTATCTAGTGGAACAATCAAACCAGCTCTATGCGCGTACATGGAATGCATAAAGCAGGGGAACACAGCGTGACATGATATCACAAACCATGCTTAGAGGCAATAACACTAGACTACCTTCCGCCCAAAATAATAGTCAGCCTCCGTGTTGCGTAAGGTCAAGAAGGTATAAGCGAGGTTGCCCCTCATTCCCCAATAGTCTCGCTTATACCTCCTTGCGTTATCCATAATAGCGATACAGAAATCACGCATTAGCGGTTGTAGTGCATACCAGCATCGCCGGAGCCCCCAGGATAAGGCGTAGCTAGTAGCCGATTGATAAGCTGGGTATCATAGGCGAAACGGGCAAGGCGCTTCTTCTTGAGGTTCTCGCGCAAGATCCAGTTGATATCACTATCATTCCAAGCAGCACACTCACGCATGAGCGCAAACCCCTCATCAGGCGAAGCCGCCGTCGCCACACTCAGCGTATAGGCCAGAGTACGCCGTAGCGTGCGGAAATTCTCTTGCTTACGCTCAGGCAAGGGAACTTCGCGAGCGCGTGATAGCACCATACGTTGCAGATCGAGCGCGGCGCTTATCAATTGAGGCGAAACCAGAATATGAGGCTCAGCAAGTGTAGCGATTGCCGCGCGCTGTTGAAGGTAATCGCCGCACAGCGCCAGGGTACGCAGGTGCTTAAGCATACGCGGAACATTAGCAGGCAGCATATGCTGAAAGGCAATGGCGACTCCCTCACGTATGCGCCAATAGGGACTACACGCGTAATGGTCAAGCAGTTCCAGCATTTCCTCCTGCCACGTCGACTCAGAGGCCGCACAGGCCCCCGCCGCGATAATGCCGCAGAGAATGACGAACTCGGATGGGGTATTTCCCGACATCCACTTACGATCTCCATTCACAAAGTAGTGCAGCAAGGAGCGCACACTCTCAGGATAGCGAGCGATGGCAGCCGCCAGCAGAGTACTTACATCATTCGCCAGTTCCAGGTTCGCGCGCGGTCCAGGTAAGCGGCTATTCTCACGTAAATAAAACTCCAATGGTCGAGGATTACCTGTTAATGCCCTCTCTACCAGGGAAGACAACGTATCATGCATGACAAACCCGTCCTTGTAATCCACAACTAGGCTCAGCCAACATGCCTCTCGTCCCTCATTATCCCAGCGCATCAACCTCTTGCCACGCGAAAACAGAACCAGCACCATGCGAGAGTCTCGCGTAACTTGCTATACTCCTTATAAGAAAACCTGAGCGCTCCAGCGCTAGCTGCCGCTCAGGCAGCGTTGGTTTTCACATAAGACATGGCATACCGCGTGTTATCCTCCACCACTCGTTAAAGATAGAGAGGCTCGCATAACCTATTTTATCACAAGTTTTCGCTTTGTTTTCCTGCCATTCGCGTTCTTCTCGCCTGCCATGCCCTTCGAGGAATTGTTTTAGCCATACTTCAAACGCCGCTCTAGTAGAGTAGGGTAAGAGCAAGCCTTCTTACCCTACTCTACTAGATATTAAAGCTGGTTCAAGATAACCTCAGGCGCGATATACTGGCTCGCCCAATTCCGAAACGTCCACTCCTCAGGCCACCAACTCCACCCCTGGCGCTGGAAGAACTCCCAGAGAATCGCACGATCCAGCAGCATATAAACCGGGAAACGTCTGGCAAAACCAGAACGCAGCACTCGATGTCGTCGATATTCCTCAAAGAACGTGCCAGCTAATTGTGGGTCCTCATTGAGATACTCACCAATCGGACGCGAAAGGTCAGACTCGCCATCTCCAAAATGAGCCTGCATCAAATCAAACAGGCCACTTACCTGCCAGGAATTACTATGCTGAGTTACCACGAGATTGCCCTCCTTGTAATCTTCCATTAGAAAGCAGGGCTCATATGGTTCATCGAACGCTTCCTGGGCCTCAGCAATAAGTTCCTCGACCCAGGCAAGATCCTCTTGCGTAGTTGTGGCAGCATTGCATGTGTGCGCGCTAGCAAGACGATGACGAAGATGTCCCAGGACACGCTCGCTATAAGTAATGGTCTCTATATCACTTAAAGACTCCATAGAGAGCCAGGGAAATTCCTGTGTCCGTTCAAATAGCTCAACGGTCTCTCTAGCAGCATTATAGCGACCAGCAATAGGCCAAGTTAGCTCCTGCATATGGGCCATGTTCTTGCCAAGCGCACGCGCGATACCCAGTTTATCCGCTGTCCCTAGCTGTGCCTTGACCTGAGGATCTGCCAGCTGGAGCCCTGACATACGCGGCATAAGCACAAAGCTCCAACCAAAGATCTCAGGTGAGGTCTCAACAAGATACGGCCAGGGAACCGGAACGCTTGTTCGCTTATAGAGTTGGCGTGCAAAAAACTGCTCGGTTGGAAACTGCCACCAGATATGGGGGCACCCACGCAAGACATACTCTCCCGTGGTACTGGTGACAAAGACATTTTGTCCAAAATTGCCGAAGGGAATGGCTTCGGCATGCAAGAAGCACCCCAGATGGAAATGGTCCAGGGCAGCTTGAAATTGCTCATCTGCAATCTTACCAAGGCGCTGAGAATATATTCGTTCCGCCATGTTGGATAGGCTCCTTATATATGGGGATATACACATTGAGGAGATCTCTTCCCTACAAAAGAGAAAAGATCGAAGCTAATTGATAGGGTGCGAAGGAGGTTACGCGACCGCCATTATCGCCGCGCCACTCGCGATGATAAGCGCCGCATCTTGCTTGGAGGAGATTGAGGGGATTGATGAATAGTAGATAACACGTTTGTAGTGAAGTGGAGGAGCATAGCAATATGCAGCCTGGGATAAGGCCCATACATGCCTGAAAGTATAAACACTCTTCACTGGCTGCTCCTGTTACTACAAAACATTGATGTGTATAGAGACGATAATATCTTACGTGCATCGGAAAGTCAAGCGCTTATATCGCGATACGAGGTCATTTTATTCGCAACAGGAGACCTATGAACTTCCCACTAGCTTCGTGGCAGAGGCAAAGGCCAGCAACAAGTGCTTTTTTTACTAAAGCTATGTATGAGAGGAAACCACTATTCGGCCAAACAAAATAGAGAGAGACTTTATGATCAACCTTGACGTTAACGTCAAGGTTATGCTATACTGTGGATGTCTCCTGATACGACGCATTGAGCGTCTCCTACTTGCTATTTGGAAAGGTCAATTTGTCCGCCGTGAGCGAGCCAACTTCAACACAAGCCTCTTCATGCTATAGTATCGAGCAGGTCGCGACCCGCACCGGCCTGACGAAGCGGACCCTGCGGTACTACGAAGAAATGGGTCTCCTGCCCCCTGCCGAACGTACTGAGGGTAATTACCGCCGCTATAGCGAGGAAGATATTCAACGCCTGGAACGAGTCAAAGAGCTTCGCGACCTGCTTGGCTTCTCTCTCAGCGAAATCCGCGAGATCTTGAATGTGGAAGAAGAGCGTGGCACAATTCGCGAGGCATTTCGCGTTGAGACAGATGAGAACGCAAAAGTTGCGCACCTTGACCGCGCGGACGAACTGATTCTACAACAAATCGGGCTGGTGGAGCAGAAAATCGCGGCGCTGGAGCAGATGCGTGCCTCCCTCTATACGAAGCTGGAACGTCATCGGGAAAAGAAACAAGTCCTCAATCATCTTCATAATAATTAAAAACAACGTGGTTTGGGTCTAGATACCTCTTTATTGATGTAACTGGGTTTGTCTTCACTATACCTAATATGCCTGTATTCAGGTACCCTATGCTGCACTTGAAGAGCAGTTCTTCATCTGAATACCCAAAGCTAGAAATGGATTTATCTTCACTTGATTCAATCATCTATCACACAGCAGAAGGAGTTAGAAGGTCAGGGAATAACACAGAAAGTTCGGGAGGTAGAAGAAGCCACCGAACGCACTGTCATTGAAGTAGAACGTAAGGCGCGCCGTCGCCTACGAACCTTCGACGCTCTCAAACACCGCAACTTTCGCCTCTTCTGGTTTGGACAACTTGTTTCCCTGATTGGAACATGGATGCAGACCATCGGGCAGGAATGGTTGGTCCTACAATTGACACATAGCCCGCTGGCTCTTGGTATCGTTGGTGCCTTGCAGTTCTTACCCATTATGTTGTTCGCTCTCTTTGGCGGCTTGGTCGCGGACAGGCTACCAAAGCGACGCGTTCTGCTTTTTACTCAGTCCTTCGCAATGCTTCAGGCTGCAGTCATGGCAATTCTGGTCACCACCGGACATATCCAGATCTGGCATGTCTATATCCTGGCTTTTCTGCTCGGCTGTACCAACGCCATTGATATGCCTTCTCGCCAATCATTCATATCTGAACTGGTAGGGCGCGATGATCTGGCAAACGCCATCGGGCTCAATTCATCGCTCTTCAATATGGCACGCATAGTTGGTCCTGGCCTTGGCGGGCTACTCATTGCCTGGTTTGGTACATCCTTCCTCTTTGTCATCAACGCCGTAAGCTTTGTGCCCGTGATCACTGGCCTGGCGCTGATTGACATCAGCAGACTCTATGCCTCTCCTAGACGCCAGGCCCAACCAACGTCAGCTCAGGGCACACTTAAAAGCCTGAGAGAAGGCCTCAGCTACATCAAGCAGACACCGATTGTCCTGCTAACTATTGCTGTTGTCGGAGCAGTTTCGCTCTTCGGTATTAACTTTAATGTGGTCCTGCCGCTTTTCGCAACCACCATTCTTAAGGTAGGACCGAGTGGTTATGGCTTCCTCTCGTCCTGCTACGGTATCGGTTCGCTGGTCGCGGCCCTTTGGATAGCCTCGCGGGGTAAACGCCCACCACTGAAGCAGATCTTATTGGCCTGTATCGCCTTCTCGGTGTTAGAGATGGTCTTCTCGCTTTCGAATCTCCCCGCGCTTTCGTTCGTGCTCATCGCCCTGGTTGGAGCCACACAGATCAGTTTTTCGGCGGCGGCCAACACTACGCTCCAGACCATGACACCAGATCATTTGCGTGGTAGAATAATGAGCGTTTACACCCTGGTCTTTGTGGGGAGTATCCCTATCGGTAATCTCTTCACAGGAGGGCTTGCCAATACCTTTGGTGCGTCCGTTTCGTTACTGGCAGGAGGCGCAATCAGTCTCATTGCCGCCATTATTGGTTGGTTCAAGCGCGCACCCGCGGAGCAATACCTTGAGCAAAGCAGAACCGTTCGTTCATGAGTGGATCTCCCACCCACTCACCATCGCTGATCAACAAACACATATTGACCGCTATGAGCGACTCTTTGACAACGCTCAGCCAGGAGACCCGGCCCAACTCTACTGGTCCCTGGCTGAGCGCCCGAGCCTGGTCCTGGGTCTCTCACAGAAGATAGAGAGCCTTAATCAGACCGCGTTAAGCGAACTGGGCCTGCCAGTCTACCGCCGAAGAGCAGGTGGCACAACGGTCCTGGTAGGACCGGACCTGCTCTGTCTCGACGTGATTCTTCCGGCGGAGCATCCGCTTATCATTAGTGATATTGTCGAGTCATACAGATGGTTTGGCGAAGCCTGGGTTCAAGCGCTTCACACGTTTGGTATCGAGACACGCGCGATCCCCACCAAAGAAGCGCACGCCGAGCGAGAGCGCCTGAAACAGCCAGAGACCCACGAATATGAGTCTTTGATGAACCGGGCTTGCTATGGTACACTCTCCCCGTATGAAGTCGTAGTGGGGTTGCGCAAGGTCGTTGGGCTGTGTATGGTACGTCGCCGCCAGGGAAGCCTCCTACAGGCAGGCGTCGTACTCAAATGGGATTGCGAACCTTTGGCGCGCGTACTAGGACGAACTTCCCAGGAGCAGGAGATCCTGCGCACAGGTTTGCCTGAGCGAGCCATAGGGCTGAATCACCTCAGCGCCAATCCGCCTGGAATAAATGCTCTCATCGATGCGTTTGAAGAAGTGATTGCTCCGCAACTCCTGACCAGAGCTAGCGCTTGAGAGCAGTCTATCCGATCATATACAAAATACGCACGTTATTTTATAAGACCACAATGTACTTACAAACATCTACGAGAGGAACCTACTATGGGAGATAGAAACGCCCCTGGAGCCGTTCAAGTTATCACCGAACCCGATTACGAGGCCATGATTATTGGTGCTCATCCTGACGACGACGATTTTGGCGCGGGCGCGACAAGCGCGCTCTGGGCCAAGCAAGGTAAGAAGGTCGTCTGGGTCGTTATGACTAACGGCGTCGAGGGTGGCGAAGCCCCAGATATGGACGATGAAGAGTTCATGCTGACCCGCGAGCAGGAACAGCGCGCAGCCGCTGAAGTCTATGGCGTCAAGGCTGTCGAGTTTCTGCGCTTCCCCGATGGGCATCTGACCAATAACGAGGAGACACGCAAGGCTATTGTACGTCTGATCCGCAAGTATCGCCCGCGCGTTGTGCTTACACATGATCCCTCCACATTTCTCATGGCTCCCGATCCTAACGAGGAACCTGAAGCCACTGGTCATATCAACCATCCCGATCATCGCGCAACCGGAAGCATTGTGCTGGATGCGATCTTCCCATATGTGGGCAACCCACGCTCGTATCGCGATCTCATCGCCCAGGGCTATATGCCATATCGCGTCCATGAGCTCTATCTCTTCTACACAGAGCGCTCAAACACCTACGTCGATGTCACCGAGACCATTGACATCAAAGCACAGGGTCTCAAGTGCCATGTCACGCAATTTGGTCCCGATGTCGACTTTTCTTCCTCATTGCGCGAGCGCGCGGCAAAAACCGCAAAAGAAGCCAAAGAGAAACTCAACCTGGATATGCAATTCGCTGAGGCTTTCCGCCGCGTCAAACTACATATCCCGCCAACACCCGCCGATGAAGCCCCCACAGAAGTAGCTGAGTAGACGCAAAAAATAAGCAAAAGGACTGGCACATATTGTTGTGCCAGTCCTTTTGCTTGCCCTTAAGACTTCCTTCACGCATCATTCACAATTTTCCTGCCTCTACCTGCTACGATATATGGAGCTTGACACTTATAAAATGATTTTGATAATCTAAAAGACAAGTATGCACCAAATTCCATATCACAACTATCTACCCCATTATAAGAGTGATATATACATCCCCTGATACTCTATCTAGAGAAAGGCGCAAGCGATGAAAGCCATTGGAGAGTATATCGATAACTATCGAATAATAGCTGTCCAGGCAGATACACCAACCTCTACTCTATACATCGTCGAGCATACCTATGAGAACTCAGGAACACTGGCGCTTAAAAGCTGGAAAATGTATGACGCGACCTCAGCATACTACTCTACATTCAGCGAACAGGTTCTAGGGTTGATGAAGCTTAAGCTTCCCCATTGCTTACCAATTCTAGATTATGGAATCGACGAAGATGACCGTCCCTACTTGATTTTGCCAGAGGAGGCTCTAAGCCTTCAAACACTACAGCAGCGCCTGAAGCACGATGACATTGAGCCAGTCACGGAAGATACCTCACGCAAGATTCTAGGGCAGGTAGGCACTGTCCTGGTAATCGCGCACCAGGAAGCCATTGTACATGGTGCACTCTCACCCGAGGCAATCCTACTTACACCAGAGAATGAAGTTCTAGTCTCATTTGCGCCACTGATCACAAGCACCGTAGGGCTGCGAAGCTCTTTCGATCCTCTCTACCAGCCACCAGAAAATACAATGACACGTTTAAGCGACCAGTTCGCGCTAGGAGGATTGGCGGGCGAACTCCTCATCGATTATCGAACAGGTCCTACCATTGACGCACCCACAGAACATGCGATCTCGCAGGCTCAATCACCAGACCCAGGGCAACGCTTCAGATCAGTGCGCCACTTTCTGCAACACCTGGGCATCCAGATTGCTCTCAATGAAGATCAGTCAGAATATGAACTATTATCATTCATCTCACATCAAACTACACAGCCGCCATATGCACAATCTGCTCCTCCATCACCCCCCAACCAGAAACAACTAGTCTACTGGGTAGCCGCCATTGCCGCCATCCTACTTCTGATAGGTGGCTTCATTTGGAATGTGAACTATGGGCATCAGCAGACCCTTTTTGAACAGGCTACAGCGACCAGCGTAAGCCAGACAGCGATTGTGGCTCAGAAGACAATAAGTTCCGCAAACCAGGCAACGACAATAGCAGAGCATGCGACCGCAACCGTCGCCGCAAAAACATACCCTTTCAGCGCGAATGTTGCCTTTCACGATGACCTGACAAAACTAAATGCAAGCTGGGATGGCACGGGCTGTGGATTTGGGGGTGAAGGCTACTTCCTAAAAGCGGATAAGAACTATTTTGTGGGCTGCCCTCGCTTGGGAACAGAGACAGAAACAAACTACACATTTCAAATCATCTTCAAGAATTTTCAAGGTAGTCCAGCAGGCAGCATTGGTTTGTTATTCGATGCGAAGACTCAGCTCGGTGCAAATAGTGGAAGTATGTTTCTCATCGACAAAGATGGCAACTATGGAATCTACAATATTGCTCTCATTGGCGGAACTCCTTCTCAAAGTGGAAAAATCTCATTTCCGTTAAAGTTTCCGCTCCGCATTGGCATGGTAGCACGATCAAACGGGTGTACATTCTATGTAAATGGCACACAGGTAGAAGATATAGGATGGTCTTGCAAAGGCTCGCTTGGAGCCGCCGCACTCGGACTCAGGGAAGCAACCATGACCTATTTCGTAGAGGCAGAACTCTGGAATCTATGAGAGATCGATCTTACCCAGGCAACACAAGAGAGCATGTCAGAAGTTCTGACATGCTCTCTTGTGTTGCCTGGATCATTCACATTACATCATTTCGGTTCGACTATGACGGCGAAACCAGCCCAATACTTATTAAAGGTGTTGATATCCATTACCTGCATGTTCAGCTTTGAGGAGTCTGTGAGGTAGACACTTTTGCTATTACCTCCCCTGGCAATCAGGAGGTGCCCACCGGACCAGCGTTCGGGAGGGAAGCCAATGATAATGGGACGACCACTATTGCCAATACGAATCAGGTCTTGCGCCGTCGGCTTGTTCAGCCATGTTGTTTTAAAGTTGAAGCGCGCGACCGTTCGATCAATGCCCTTCGGTTCCAAGAGCCCTAACTCAGGTGTTATGGCATGAACAGCAGTCTCAGCATTCAGAATATCAGTAATGCGATACTGCTTACCCGTCTTATTCATGGTATTATATGCATTAATCACTTCCGTCATCGCGGCAGTGGAACAGGCAGAATAGGCCCAGGTTTTATATTCCTGGTCATTCCGGTACTGCGCGGGATCGAGTTGGCTGAGTCGAACCATTGAGCTTGAAGCTCGAATCGTTTCCTTGATCGTTGGCGTCGTTGAGGAGGCAGGGGGCGAGGCTGAGACGGCCACGTCAGGCCATTGCTGTTGGAGGAGGGTTGGAGAGGAAAAGACATGCGACCAGAGCCAGATGCCCGCAACAATCACCGTTCCAAGAATAAGCAAAGCTCCAAAGAGCGAGCGACTAGAAAACGAGCCGCGAACACCCGCCCAGGAGAGCGCGCCTACACGCGGCTCCCATTGATACTCATAATGGGTCTGTAGAATCGGACGCCGCGAACGAGTAGTCCGGCCACGAACATCGCTCATAAGGGCCCGCGAAGCACGACGATTCCTACTATTCACATAGGAGATTGGTCGCTCATCCGAGTCTGAATGGTGAGAACGTGGTGAGAGAAACAGCCCACAGAGGATCGCGACAGCCGCGATAAGGAGGATGAATATAGGAACAAACATCCATGTACTCCAGTGTTTTCAGCACTTCCTAATTAAGAACTTCAATGTAACGATGTACTGCTCTGCTGAGCGCTGGCAGTCATCCCAGAAGGGATTCAAATGCCCACATTGCTTGTAGCGCCCTGTTTGCTCTAAGGCTACTATACATTACCATTGATCGAAACGCAATGTACGCACCCGCAGCCATCACAAGTACTATACCATATGATTTCTTAGGATTTCAAAGAAATCCACAGCATCTCTTCGCGCCTTAGCCACTTGTCTCCCTTTATCCAGGCTGCCAGCTCCCCCCTTCTCTCCCCTATCCAAGTAGCGACAGACCATTCCTCAGAAGCATGGGTCCTTCAACGAAGCCGCATAGCGGCCTGCGTTGGTCAGCAGAACAGGATAACCTGTGTCAGCCCTTACTTGGTAAGGGCTGACACAGTCATGGAAATGCGCTATGATACGCTCAACATATCACGCGAAAGGGCGACACAGCATGTATATCTACTATGTCTTACGCGGTAAACGAGGTGACGAGATCGTCGAATTTGACGATGACATTGAGCAGGATACTTTCTCCGGTATCGATCTAACAGAAGGGCTGGATGTCATCCAGCATATTACGAACAAGCTACACGCCGATGAGCAAAATATCGAATGGAACGAATGCGATCTCACCAACGAATACTTTGATCGCGAGGATAGCTATATTTTCTATCAGCAGCGCTGGATAAGGCGCTCGGAGACCCCCTGGCGCAAGGAGTAACAAGCTCCAGTTAGCGCGAAATGAGGTGAGATCATGGCGGTACTCGCAGGATGGATTACCAGCGAGCAGGTTCCTTTAGAGACGATAGAGCAAGTATTAACAAGCATGGGCAACGCACTGGAGCGTGCTGGTGGAACCCCAGCGCGCTCTGCCCAACCCGGCGCGGGTATTCTCTCCTTCTCTGACACAGCTTATGCTACACGCCAGAACGATGATCCTCCCCTGCTAGACTGGACGCCTGAGCGCCGCACGCTGGTCTACAGGCGTCCAGTCTCAGGACAGCACCCGCTCTACTACATTGAGGATTGGCCCGCGCAGGGAAACCTGCTCTTCGCCAGCGAGATCAAGGCACTGCTCGCGGTAGGTATACCGCGCCGCCTACGCCCAGCAGGATTGGCGGCTCTCCTGCGCTATGGCTTTCTTCCCGCACCCTGGACCCTCTTTGAAGATATCAACATTGTTCCCGCTGGTTCACATCTCCGCTGGCAGCACACGCGCCTAATCATTAGCCCGCCAGTTGCCCCCTCCTCCGAAGTCACAACACCCACTAGACCAGACCAGATACGCGACCAGCTACAGGAGATCGTGTCAGGCCTGATTCCACCTCATCCACAACCAATAGTAGGCTATACTGGCGGCGACACGGACTCCACACTGGCTCTTGCACTTGCGGCTTACGCCAGTGAGAACACTAGCCAGCAACCTCTTACACTCACATCATTTGACTATAAGCAAAGCAGAGATATAAAAAGGCGCGCATACTTACGGGATTTGAGTCAGCACTGGCAAAGCCAATTGCTAGAAGTAGGAGGAGTGGACCAGCCTGAGTTCTGGCACGCAACCCTCTATGCGACCGAAACCCCTTGTCTGGATACACGCTTGCTCGCCTGGCACCAGTTACTCCATACCAGCGCCCTCGAAACAGGAGCACGCGTAGCGTTCTGTGGTCTGGGAGGATCATCTCATCTGGAAACCGCAGCTCAGCCGCCTATGTCAGACCCTCTCAGCGCTTATGCCCAGACACAGCAAGAGGCGCTTGCATATGACCTCTTCTCCTACTTTACCTCAGATTTACGTGAAGCCATCCACGGAACGGAGCCATGGGAGCTAACAACGCATGCACGCCGCCTCGCGCGCCTCGCTGAGCAGCTACCACATTCAGAACAGCGCCAAACCTACCTGGACAGGCACTTGCGGCTGCCAGATGGCCTTGTAGCTCCTATCACAAAACTCGCACAGCAAGAGCACATTGCTCTACACTCGCCTTACCTACACCCACATCTGCTCTCCTCCCTATCTCCGATGCCCGCCAGAGACATACTAGCCGGTGTACTTCCGGATGGAGCTTCTCCACTCCTAACAAATGAACAAGCCTCCCTCACGCTCCCCTGTGCCTCACTCTGGCAAGTTGAACATTCCGAACTCCTCCAATCACTGCTCTCAGTGGAGGCTTTGCGCGCTACGGGGCTCTTCGATGCACAAGCGGTTCAACAACTTCTCCGCCAGCCACCACCCCCACACATCAGCACCAGTGGGCGCCATCCCCTTGTCGCTATCGTCACACTTCAGTTGTGGTGCCAACTTTATGGCGTCTCTTGGTCATAACAGAAACGCCGCTTCCAATAGGATTGGAAGCAGCGCTTACTTCGATATTTGCGGCTAAGAAGGCAATTCATGCATGCTGAACTGGTTGCGTAGGACCTTCTTATCGAACTTGCCAACGCTGGTCTTTGGAACAGCATCAATGAATACCACATCATCGGGCAACCACCACTTCGCTACATGAGGACGTAGGTACTCAAGAATCTCCTCGCCAGTGGTCTGATCTACATACTCCGGTTTGAGCACTACACAAGCCAGGGGACGTTCGGACCATTTGGGATGCGGAATCCCCACTACGCAGGCCTCAAGCACCTTGGGGTGACCCATCAATAGATTCTCTAGCTCTACAGAGCTAATCCATTCCCCGCCAGATTTCACAAGATCCTTGGTCCGATCAACGAGGTGCAAACTGCCATCTTGATCAACAACAGCGACATCTCCGGTACGTAGCCAGCCGTCCGCGAACTTGGCAGCGGACTCGCTATCTTTATAATATGCGCGTGCCACCCAGGGACCACGCACCTGAAGTTCACCGTAGGTCTCGTTATCCCAGGGAACCTCCTGGCCCGTCTCCATATTGACGACGCGAAACTCAACACCAGGGATAACCGTCCCTTGTCGGGCTCGCGCACTAAACTGCTCCTCCTCCGATTGCTCAAGCTGATAGCTACGCAGCCGCGCAATCGAAGCCAGCGGTGAGGTCTCTGTCATGCCCCAGGCATGCAGCAGTGTGATACCTTGCTTTTGCAAACCCTCGATCAGCGCTTGAGGTGCTGCGGAACCACCACAGACAATGGAACGCAGTGCGGAGAAATCAAAGTGCTCCTTCCCTAGCAGGCTCAACAGGCCAATCCATATTGTTGGCACGCCAGCGGCAAGCGTCACACGCTCGCTCTCCATGAGTTTGCCAATCCTCATAGGATCCATAAAGCGCCCTGGAAAGACAACCTTTGACCCTACCATAGCGGCAGCATGCACAAAGCCCCAGGCATTCGCATGAAACATCGGCACGATAGGCAGAACAGAGTCCTGCTCACTCAGCGCGGGACCATTCGCCAGCCCCACACCCATCGAGTGTAGAAAAATTGAGCGGTGCGAGTAAACAACGCCCTTGGGATTCCCAGTCGTGCCAGAGGTGTAGCACATAGCAGCGGCAGCATTCTCATCCAGCTCAGGCCAGGCATAGGTCTCTGGCTGAGCCGCGATAAAGGTCTCGTAATCGACCGAAGGCTGGAGCGCTCCCGTAGCATATGGAGAGTCCCCCATGATGACATAGAGTTCGACCGAGGGAAATTGGGGAGCAAGCTTCTCCAGCACAGGAACGAGATCTCCATCCACGAAAATAATCTTATCCTCGGCCTCGTTGACAATGTAGGCTAATTGCTCGGCGAAGAGGCGAATATTGAGCGTGTGTAATACCGCTCCCATACAGGGGATCGCATAGTAGAGTTCAAAGTGGCGATAGGTGTTCCAACCGAAGGTAGCGACACGGTCTCCATCTCGTACGCCGGCACGCGCCAGTGCATTAGCAAGTTGCGCCACACGCTTTCCCCACTCGGCGTAGGTATAGCGATGAGGCTCAGCCTCGGTCTGCGTTACAATTTCCTTACGCGGATACAGGCGGATAGCGCGATTAAAGGCATGCTGTAGTGTCAGTGGGAAATCCATCATCAAGCCTTGCATGAGATCGCTCCTTTGTGATGCTCAAAACGATAGACGACCTGAAATACCCTGACAATGCGAATTTATAATGTTATCCGCAATTATAGCATAAGCAATGCACCATACAACCAGGTCTCCGAAGCGCCTTCAATTCTTAATACTGCTACTCGTAGCCTCGCATGGCAATATTAGGCCTGGGATGCTATACTCAAAGAAGTTTTGTTCTAGATAGAATAGAGGGACGGTCAAAGAACTCCAATGAGCGCATATGGATGCTATGTTAAGTTCACCACGAAGCCAGGACAGCGCGATACGTTCGTCACCTACCTGCTAAACGCAGCCTCTGCCATGGAGAAGGTTCCGGGGTGCCAACTCTATATCGTCAACACCTCACCAACCGAACCCGAATGTGTCTGGGTCACGGAGGTATGGAACAGCCAGGAGGAACATGACGCATCGCTCACCATCGAGGGAGCACAAGAAACTATTCAGCTAGCCATCCCACTTCTCGCTGGCGCGCCAGAGAAGATCGATATTCAGCCAGTCGGAGGGAAAGGGTTGATTCAGGCATAGCCCAAGCAGATAAAGAGCCGCCCGGTTAAGATTAATCTCAACCGGGCGGCTCTCTGGCTGGCTCTTTATCTGGAGAACTAGTGGTCAACGCCTTCGATCTCAGAGGCGGCAAGTTGATCGCCGCGAGCCGCAGCCCAGCGTAGGGCCTCGCCCGCCAGATAGATCGAGCCAGTAGCACACACAAGATCTTCGGGAGCCGCCAACCCAACCGCCATATCGAGCGCCGCCTCACTGGTAGGCGCGCTCAGGAGTTCTACCCGTGGCGCATGTTCCGCAAAGAGGGCTCTCAGATCTTCGAGAGGGGTCACGCGGGGATTATTCATGCTTGTCAGGACTACAGCATCGGCCTGGGCCAGTTCTTTGATGATGCCCACCAGATCCTTGTCTTTGGAGGTACTAAGGACGAAAATCAGGCGACGCGGATCAAACGTCACGTGCAGTGCTCGCACCAACTTTTGAATTGAGTCGGTATTGTGAGCACCATCCACGACAATTGTTGGCTGGCGACCCACAACCTCGATGCGCGCGGGCCAGTGGACAGATGCCAGCCCTTTACGTAGCGCCGCTTCATCCCAGTCGATTCCTTTCTCACGCAGCATCTCAAGCGTTGCTACAGCCACAGTGGCATTCTCTAGTTGATGCTCACCCGCCAGGGCTAATTCGAGGTTTGCATACTCACGCTCAGGCGTCCAGACTGTGAAGCACTGACGTGAGCCGATACGCTCATTCAGTTGATAGCGATAGCTTAGTGATGGCAGAGAGCCAGCCTCAACCTCTGTCTGGGCCGTATCGCCAGCGGCAGAGCCGACACGCACCATTCGTGCCTGCCTCTCGCTGGCCTTAGCAGCGATAGCAAGCAAAGCTTCTGGCGCGCTCGCTGAGGTTACAACCAGGCCATTCTCTTTGATAATTCCGGCCTTCTCCGTCGCAATCTGCTTCAATGTATTGCCCAGTACACTCATGTGGTCATAACTGATGGAGGTAATCACCGAAACCAGAGGATGTGTCAGGTTGGTTGCGTCGAGACGCCCTCCCAGCCCAACTTCGACCACGGCGTGTTGCACATGGCTATGTGCAAAATAAAGAAACGCCAGGGCTGTACCAATCTCGTAGGTGATGAAGGGACCATACTCATGGTCGGCTTGAACGCGCTCAACCTCGCGCTTGATCTCTGGGATCAGGTTGCCAACCTCAACCTCTGGAATGAGAGCACCATTAACGCGTATCCGCTCGCGGAAGGTATGGAGATCAGGCTGGGTATAGAGTCCGGTCTTCACCCCCGCCTCACGTAGCACGCTCTCAACCATCGCAGCCGTAGAACCTTTGCCCTTGGTACCAGCTATCAGGGTGTTACTATACGCATGGTGTGGATCACCTAACAGTTCAAGCAGGCGAGCAGTCCGAGTCAAATTCTCGTTACGATCACGGGTATACTTCCCACTTCGTTCATAGTCAGTAAAGCCATAGATATAGGCAAGTGCTTCCTGGTAATTCACAGTTTCGTGTTCTTTCTGTTCGTATTGGTCTACGCTTGGGCCATAGCACTCAGTCAAGAGCGAAAGTACCCCGTACCACGGCATCGCTCATCTTAACAACGCGCATCATCTCGCGGACATCATGGACACGCACAATATCCGCTCCCTGAGCAATCCCCAGCGCCACCGTCGCCGCAGTCCCCTCTACTCGCTCCTCCACAGGTAGGCCCCCAAGGACTTTTCCTATCACAGACTTACGCGAGGTACCTAATAAGATAGGACGACCCAGCGCCCGTAATTCGCCCAGGCGATGTAGCATCAGCAGGTCTCCCTCCAATCCCATACCAAAACCAATGCCGGGGTCAATGATAAGATGTTCCCAGGGGATACCAGCTTTCAGAGCCATGTCAAGGCTATGAGCGAGGAAGCGCGTGATATCGCTTATGAGTTCACGCCGTTCAAAGCCGCGCATATTCGCCATCAAGATCACAGGCACGCCATAAGCGCGTGCTACGCTCGCTACAAGCGAATCTTTCTGCAAACCCCAGATGTCGTTTAGCATATCCGCGCCCGCTGCCAGAGCCTTCTCAGCAACCTCAGCTTTAGAGGTATCTACAGAGATAATCACATCGGCGGGCAGCTCAGCATGTAGAGCTTCAATAACTGGCACCACCCGCTCGGCTTCGTCTCGCGCTGACACCTCTGGGAAACCGGGGCGCGTGGACTCTCCCCCAACATCGATAAAGCGTGCTCCCTGCGCCACGAAGGACCGCGCCTGTTCCACAGCACGCTTCACCACGTCCTCCCGGCTCACATCGGCAGGCGAGATACCATCACCAGAAAAAGAATCGGGCGTTACGTTCACGATGCCCATTACATAGGTTTGTCGCCCCCAGTCCAGGCGATGCCGCCCCCAGGTCATAGGAGGTAAAGAGAGAGAGAATTCCATCCACATAGCGGCCCACAACTCCTGCTCGCTCCGTGCGGCAGGGAACAATGCCGCCTCCCCTTTCTGCTAATCGAAAAACATCCAAATAATACCAATTAGATTCCTTCTATAGCCACGAAGGCCCCGCTAACATCATATCCCGTTTCGCCGCAAGCGGCAATGTACAAATTTAGTAAAAAAGGTGCTATCGAACGGCCATTTTAGCTGAATCCATGCCTACAAATGGGCAGCCAACGTCATACTTGGTATAATAGCAAGAGAACTTCTAGGAAACCTATTACGCTCAATTTCATCGCACCACCTAAAAAGATTGTGAGAGCCTGTCATTATGACTCTAAGAAACGCACCCAAACGTCTTCATGGTGTAAGCCCGAGCCGCCGATGTAAAGAATGTGACGAGGAAGCTCTTGGACGCTGCCCGGATTGTCGCCAGGCATTCTGTCAGGACCACTTCCCCAAACAGCAGCACTCGCCTTGTGCAGAGAAGCAAATGCGCCTGGCACATACCCAGGTCTGCTACGTCTGCGGTACCCAAGTCTACCCGGATCAATGGTCAATTTCAAAAACATCACATTTCGTCGATCATTTTAAATGTAATGGATGCGGTCGTCACGTCTGCGACGAGCTACACACACGACGCAAGAGCGAGGATGTACACATCGTGCGCGAGGGCATGCGTGGACATCGCTACCAGTACACTAATCGTTATTGTCAGCTTTGTTCGCCATTGCATCGCGTCGGCGGCATCAGAGGTGTCGCGAGTACAATCACCATTGTTGGCACCGTCGCGGCTATCATCCTATTCTACATTAAGCCATAGTTGACGGACCAAAGTCGGCCCATAAGGAAGATCATTTCGTTCATGACTGTACTATCTACACTTCAAGCTACCTTACTTCGCCATCAGCAGGCCATTGATAGCGCGCTCCTTAGCGCCGTCAATGGCCTGACAGAAGATACTCAGGCACTTCGAGCTTATTATGGACAGATGCGCTATCACCTGGGCTGGGTCGATAGCCAGCTTCAGCCAGTGCGTAGTGCTACAGGGAAACTATTGCGCCCAACGCTCTTGCTCCTGGCCTATGAGGCAGCGGGAGCCTGGGGCCTGACTGAGCAAACTGAATATCTTCAGCGTGCGCTACCAGCCGCCGCCGCCGTGGAATTGATTCACAACTTCTCATTGATCCACGACGATATTGTGGATGGCGATACAGAGCGTCATCACCGTCCGACCCTCTGGACCATATGGGGCACCTCCAACGGCATCAATAGCGGGGACGGCATGTTCGCGCTCGGACGTCTAGCGCTATGGGGAGTCCTCGAACAGGGAGTCACGGCGGACATCGCCGTCAAACTGGGGGCAATTCTTGATCAAACTTGCTTAGTCATAGCTGAGGGCCAATACCTGGATATGAGCTTCGAGGGTCACCGAGACATCTCTACGTCTATGTACATCGATATGATCCGACGTAAGACGGCGGAACTGATGGCCTGTGCAGCGGAACTGGGAGCGCGCCTGGGAACGAGCAACGAAGAGACAATTGCCAGACTGCGTAGCTTTGGCGAAGCAATGGGTATCGCCTTCCAGGTACGCGATGATCTGCTCGGTGTCTGGGCCAGCAGTGAGGAATCAGGCAAGACAGAGGCAGGCGATATCTATCGCCGTAAGCAGAGCCTCCCGATTCTGCACGCCCGCGAGCATGCCAGCGACGAGGATAAAGCGACCCTCATAGACATCTACCAACAACAGGAAACGCTTACCAAAGAACAGGTTGATATCGTCCTGGCGATTATGGAGCGCACAGGTACACGTGCCTACTGCCGCCAATTCCTGGCACAGCAGAGCCAATTGGCCAGCACGGCCCTAGCAAGCATCCCCGTTCTGCAAGGCGAGGTTCCCACACGAGCGCTCGACGACATGCGCGTCATGCTCGAATTTATAGATGCAGCCGCGCGCTAGCCGCCCATTACGCGCTGGCGACCCTGGTAGAAGGACATAGAGTGCTCTATGTCCTTCTCGCTTGTATTTCTGAGCGAGGCATCGCGCACCTTGACCCACTAACTCAACTCCCATATCGTGGCGCTTCGACCTGAGACAGAGACGACATGTTTACCATCACTGTTCCAGGATACACTAAGCACCGGAGCATTCCGCTTGACCATGAAGAGGGGCTTCTGGCTTCGCTCGGGATACAGAAACGCCAATGTTCCGTCATCAGCTCCTACTGCCAGAAAACGCCCATTGGGTGACCATGTAAGGCTTCGTAAGCTGGTCTTTGTCACCTGAATACGCATAGGGGTATCCATACACTGTAGTCCAAACTGACCGTTGCCCTGGCGTTGACAGACAGCACCATCCCAGATACGCACCACCCCATCGCTTCCCGCACACGCCAGACGCATACCTACTGGAGCAAACGCTGTCGCACGCATGGAGTGTTCTCCATCCATCAAAAGGCCGTGTATCTCGCTTGTATTACTCGCCTGCCAGACTCGCGTCACACCTCCCTGCGATGAGGAAGCAACCAGATTTCCACCCGCATCCCAGGACACCGCATAGATAGCTGTAGTATGTCGCGTGAACAGGCGCAAAGAACGATATGTCGTAGTGTCCCATATCAGCGCTCGCCGATCCATGCCACCTGAAACCACCTGCCGCGCTCCCTGGTTGCTCCAATCAAGACTCGTAATCCGGTTCGTATGTGCTCTCATGGAGTGTCCAAGAATTGTCTTATTACCGCTATCAAAGAAAGTAACCTGCGTGCCCGCGCCTGTTACCAGACGTTGCCCATCAGGCGACCAGGCCAGAGCCCGAACGGAAGCTTGATGCTTAAGGGCATTCCCCGCCATACCATTTCTATCCCAGAGGTAGACATTGGCATCGTCAGCACCACTCGCAATCATTTTGCCATCGGGCGACCAGCGCGCAACCCGCACGGTCCCCTGATGGCGAGTAAAGTCAGTCAGCGCTCGCGCCTGGGTTGGGACCATGGCCTGCTGTACTGTGGGTGACGGCACAGGAGAGCCCTTCATCATTCCGGCCCCTTTACCTGATGACTGCATGCCAGTGCCTTGAGTTCCAGACAACCAGCCATGCATGTTCGCATATGAGATCCCTCCGCCGAGCAAGACCATACTCGCCAGACCACCAAGGAGTAGAACACTGCGGCGAGTGTGCTTGCGCGTCGACCCAGCCTTTATAGGCGCGAATCCAGCCTCATCCCCCAGGGTATCGGAAGTATAAAGCTCGGCTGCGGAACGAGAGGGGGGCAAGATGAGACTTCCACTACCTCTTTGCGTCTGGGGCATGTCACGTTCGCCATCCGCCAGCACCTCTAAGGAGAGGCGAGCGCCCGAGGCAATACCAGCTTTTTCCAATGTCGCGTTTTCAGGCAAGACCGCGCCTGCCGACTGACGTAACTGATAGTGCAATCGCTGCCCGAAGAGATCGGTTTGAGGAAGTTGCAATTTATCGACCAGCAGCGGCACCAAAGACGAAAGCGGAGTATCCGCCGTCACCTCCATCGGCTGGGCAGCACTAAATGCATCCTTTTCGATAAGCACTTCCAGACTACGCATAACATGAGCCCTCACTTCTTCTTCAAGAAATACACTCCAGGCTTTTATAAAATTTGTCTATAGTGTATCATGGTGTTTTTCCGCTTGAATAAAAATAAGTAGAATAGGCTATCTTTCTCACGTAATCTTGCTAATCTTCACCTGTCAGTGTTCTACCACACCGATATCAGAACTCTTTCAGCACATACTTACTTCACAGAGGTATGCGATTTAGAAGAGTAATCTACACATTCCCCATATCCATAAGAGTCAGCACATAGGGCGTGTAACCCTGAAGAGCTACTCAGTAGCCATAGTTGCATCCTACTCATAGGGCGTCAGATGAGCTATTAGGAGGAAAACCATTTGCTAAAGCAGCCAGGCGTGATACAATTGTTACATCATACCCGGTCACACACTGCTTGACGATGCTTGCGAATCTCGCGATAATTCGACAGTTACCTATACTTAAATAAGCAAGCAGAGAACGCACCCTGATTTGGAGAACTTTCATCTATGGCACAACAGCCTATCTATGTAATAGGACATAAAAATTCAGATATGGACTCCGTGGCCTCGGCCTACGCCTATGCGCGCCTCCTGCAGTTTCAGGGCCAGGCAAATGTTATCCCCGCACGACATGGCACACTCAAACCAGAGATTCGTTATGTATTAGATCGCTTCCAAGTTCCTGCTCCCCAGGCTCTCGAACATGTTTACCTCCAGGTACAAGACTTTATGCGTCAGGAGGTCATGACAGCACATATTGATCAGCCCCTATTAGAAGCTGGTCAGATGATGCAGGAGCATAATCGCCACTCAATGCCCGTCATAGATGACGAAAATAAAGTCTATGGTATTATCACTAATAAAGATTTCGCGAAGCTCTTCTTCAATGATCTCGATCCCCAAACGGTCAATCGTATCCCTCTCAAACGCGATAACCTGGTCAAGGTCCTCAAAGGACGCGTACTTACGCAAGGGCTGCATGAGCTCGGCAACCGTGTGCTTATTGGTGCCATGCAGGCAGAGAGCATGGCAGACTATGTAGAGCCAGGCTGCCTGGTCGTTATTGGCAACCGTGAGGACGCTCAGATAACCGCCATTGAGCGCGGAGCAGCCATTCTCGTCATTACAGGCGATTTCCCCGTCTCGGAGCGCACCTTGGCAATGGCGAGTGAACATGGAACCATGATCATTAGCACTAGCTATCACACATTTACCACGGTCCGTCTCATCAATCTCAGCACGTGTGTACAGGACATCATGGAACGTGATTTCGCGTATTGCCATCCAGAAGATTTGATGAGCGATGTACAGCCCAAACTTGAGCGCTATCGCTCACTACCAGCCGTTGATAGCGAGGGGAAACTGGTCGGCTTTATCACGCGTAGCGATATCCTGCAAGCGCGTCCCAAGCGCCTCTTCTTGGTCGACCACAATGAGCCTTCACAATCGGTCGACGGAGCAGAGGATGCCGAATTGCTTGGCATTATCGATCATCACCGAATTGCTAATGTACATACTAGCAAACCTATTTTTTTCCGCGCAGAGCCCGTGGGCTGCACTGGAACGCTCATCTATAGTCTCTATCGGGAGGCAGGCATAGAGATTCCACGCGAGGTAGCTGGCATGATGCTTGCGGGTCTGCTCTACGATACGCTCATTCTCCGCTCGCCAACCTGCACCCCCGAGACGTCGATGTCGCCCACAAACTGGCAGAGATCGCTCAGGTTAATATTCAGGAATTAGGGCAGGCCGCTTTCACAGCCGGAGCCAGTGAACTAAACGAGCGTAGCGCCGAAGAATTGCTCACCTCTGATTTCAAAGAATTTAGCATGCACGATATGACATTCGCCGTCGGAACCGTGGAAACCGCCAGTCCTGAGACAGTGGAGAAACGCACCGACGAACTGCTGGCAACGATGAAGCAGCTCTCTCAGAGCCGTGGCTACACCTCTTTCCTATTCATGATCGTCGATATCATCAACATGAATTGCCATTTGCTGATTCATGGATGCGCTGACGCTGTTGCGGACGCGTTTAATGTGCCTCTGGAGAAGGGGGGCCATTCCATCATGGTTGAAGGTATGGTCTCACGCAAGAAACAGATGGTACCGCAACTGCCACACATTCAACACTTGATCACCAATCGCGCGGGCGTGCGCTGATTAACCCCATAATATAGAAGCATGGCGATAATTGCGGAGCAGTCACCTTCCTCATGAGGAAGGTGACTGCTCCGCAATTATCGAAATGAGACGCCCTCTTTTCGGCCTTCCCCACAGTAAGTTCCTCAAAATCATTGCACCATAGGCATTCTGGGTTCAGGCCTTCATAATTTTTTGTCGCAACTATCGTTACATCGCAAACACGACGTACTTGCTCTCTTCCCTTTTTACCCAACCCATCATGAGTAACACCCGCCAGAACAACCTGCCACAAGCCACCGACATATCGCGTATAGCACAATCTATTTGTCGATATTCCTGAGCGACGAGGGGAGCATGAAAATTCACAAATACTATAAACATCTTCGACACAAGGCTCTATAAGCAAGATTGTGGAAAAGCTATCGGTAAGAATTATGAATAAATACATGAATGCTTTTCATGAAGTCCAATCCCATTCTATCTCTTACATACAATTCGCAAATTGCTTGTGAAAACAACACATACATGTAAAGAGCCAGCATTTATAGGCATGAATATACCATCACCTCAAACAAGCAAGCAAAGATTTGCTAAAATGTGTAACAGTTGTACGCAAAGTAGATGTTTATAGATTCTCTATCGCATCACATGAAGCCTCAGATTAAATGCAATACTCTTGTCACAGAAGACGCGCGTATGTTACACTATCTTTCGACTCGGGTTTTCCATAAGAATAGGGATTAGGGACGCTGAGCTAGCGGCAAGAAGGTCAATATGCACAAAGCCAGCACTTGCGAAAACATACCGCCTGATAACTTGGTCGAGGCCCAATTCGTGTGTGATGCTCGTTCAGAGAAGGCGTCCCGCCTGCGGCTCATCTGAATGTTAAACACCAGTAACTATGTGGGGATGAGACTACGCAGCCCAGGGTAGATGTGGTGTGGGGCAAGAAGAAATTGGCATCTTGCCCCACACCACATCTACCCCCACCAGGCGTAGAAGGTGCGCAGAAGTCTAAGCACGAACGGCCAACCCACTCTAGTTACAAGCCTTTCAGTGGTCAGATATCCAGACCTTCAAGAAACACAGCCAGTTCTATGATCAGCGCGGATCACACATCGCCCTCATCCCTGTAAGGAGGTATTCGTGAGTAACTATTATATTTGGGTGCCCATCGTTATTGGTGTGCTCGCAATTGGATTTGCGATTATCCTTGCCACATCAGTATTGCGCAAAGATAGTGGCACACCCGCCATGCAAAAGGTAGCCAACGCCATCTTTCAGGGTGCCATGGCGTTCCTGAATCGACAGTATCGTACTATCGCAACCCTATCCATCGCGGCAGCAATCGTGGTGGCCGCTGTCCTCTTCCTATTTAGTAAGGGAACCGATGCCGAACGCCTAACTCTTGCCTGGCACACGGCGATTGCATTCATTATCGGCGCGCTCTGCTCTGGCCTATCCGGCTATATCGGTATGTATGTCGCGGTCAAATCAAACAGCCGCACTGCCAGCGCCGCTACACGTGGGCTGGGTGAGGCACTGATCGTTTCACTACGGGGTGGGGCAGTATCAGGCTTCCTGGTCGTAGCCCTTTCGCTCCTAGGAGTCTCGATCCTCTTCACCGCCTATGACGGCCTAAGCAATCCCCAGGCCGCGCCAGCCCTCATCATTGGCTTTGGCTTTGGCGCAAGCTTTGTAGCACTTTTCGCGCAACTGGGTGGCGGCATCTATACCAAAGCTGCCGACGTTGGAGCCGACCTCGTAGGCAAGGTCGAGGCCAACATTCCAGAAGATGATCCACGTAACCCAGCCGTCATCGCAGACCTCGTGGGTGATAACGTTGGAGACTGCGCAGGCCGTGGTGCGGACCTCTTTGAGTCCACCGCAGCTGAAAATATCGGCGCGATGCTGCTAGGAGCAACACTCTTCATCGCGACAAAAAGCGCAAGCTGGATTCTCCTACCCCTTATTATGAGTTCCTTTGGCCTGCTCGCGTCCAGCATTGGCCTGCTCTCTGTGCGCAAGTCTGCCGTTATCGAGCCAGACAAGGCAGCGGGGCGTGATCCTGGCGACATTGCTATGAGTCAGCTCACAAAAGGATACTGGCTCACATGCTTTCTGGCCGCAATAGGGATCTTTGTTGGCACCTACCTTCTGCTTCGTGACACGAACGCTCAAGGTGCGGCAGGTATCGCTCCCTGGATCTGGTATGGGCTGGCGGGCCTGGTGGGCATCGTATTAAGTATCGTCTTTGTCTACATTACTCAGTACTATACCTCCGGCACCTGGCGCCCAGTACGCGAAATTGCCTCGTCGTCTCTTACAGGGCCTGCAACCACGATCATTACAGGTATCTCTGTTGGCTTTGAGTGTGTGGCCCTGCCCGTCCTAGCAATTAGCGCGGCCCTGGGACTCTCCTTCTTCTTAGGTAGTCAGGTAACATTCCCCGCTGATGCTGGCCTACCAACGGCAATCAATCCTGGAGGCATTTACGGCACAGCGGTCGCAACAATGGGCATGCTCATGAGTTGCGCCTATGTGTTGGCAATGGATACCTTTGGCCCCATCACCGATAACGCTGGTGGCATTACCGAGATGAGCAATCAGCCAGAAGCAGTACGCGACGTAACTGACGCGCTTGACAGTGTGGGCAACACGACGAAGGCACTGACCAAGGGTTATGGCATTGGCTCTGCCGCGCTAGCCGCCTTCTTGCTCTTTAGCGCATATCTGGATGTACTCTTCTCTTATAAGAACAATCAGGACGTCTACCGTGTTGACCTCTCAAATATAGCGGTCTTTATCGCGGCCTTGCTTGGGCTGACTCTGATCTTCTTCTTCAGTTCGCTCGCGATTCGCGCGGTGAGTCGCGCGGCACAGAACATGATCGAAGAGGTGCGTCGCCAGTTCCGCGAGAATCCAAAGATCATGGCGGAAAACGCCGAAGACAGAGTCGACCCTGATTACGCACGCTGCGTCGATATCAGCACCCGAGGCGCCCTACGCGCGATGATCCTGCCTGGTATCGTCGCTGTGCTTACCCCTATTGCGGTGGGCACAATCCTCGGACCTCAGGCTGGCGCGGGTCTGCTGATGGTTGGTACCATGGGTGGCATTGTAATGGCACTCTTCCTGAACAATGGTGGTGGTGCCTGGGATAACGCCAAGAAGTATATCGAGGCAGGCTATCTGCGTGTTAATGAGAAGGGCGAGGTTGTCGATTCGCATGATCCAAATGGGATTGTGCTAGGCAAGAAGAGCGAGGCACACAAGGCTAGTGTTGTAGGCGATACCGTTGGTGATCCTTTCAAGGATACAGCAGGACCTTCGCTCCACGTGTTGATCAAGTTGTTGAGCACGATTACTCTGGTCCTGGCTCCCCTCTTCGTCTACCTGCATCCCTAACATATCAGGCGCATTAGCAAAGCCAGTGGCCCCAGATTGTTATTGACAATCTGGGGCCACTGGCTTTGCTGGGGGACAAATGCCTAGAACCGGCACGCATCGCTCATGCTTCATCATCCGTATTAATGATGTGCCAACTTTCGTGTGAGCACATTGATTTCATCAACGCAATCGCTTAATGTATAGAAGCATATTATGAGTGGCGCAGGTTGAGAAGCTAGATGAGGAGAGTTCACATGCAGCCCCTACTAACGAGAGCAAGGAAGTCTACCTTCACGCTGATGATGCTGATCATCTGCGTGCTAATAACAGCCTGTAATAGTAGCACTATTGATTTCAACACTGATAATAGTAACGGCATTTCAGGCACCGGCGCGCAGGGCCTTCAAGTCTTTGTCGAACCAGACGCCGGCTATCAGGTCATCACTGACGCGATTTCAAAGGCGGAGAAATCAGTCTGGGTTGAAGTCTATCTCCTGACGGAGAAGCACGTAATTAGTGCGCTGGAAGAGGCAGCGCACGATGGCAAGGATGTACGCGTGATGCTGGAGGGCCACCCCTATGGAGGCGGTAGCGTCTCACCCCAACAGACAATTGATACGCTGAACGCTGCTGGTGTCAAAGCAGAAACCACAAACCCCAAATTCGCGCTCACGCACGAGAAGGGGATGATTATTGATGAGAAGACAGCGTATATCCTGACAGCCAACCTGACAGCCTCAGCACTGGGTGGCAGTTCCAGCACAAAAAACCGCGAGTATGGCATCATCGATACGAACGACAAAGACGTCCAGACCATTATTGATATCTTCAATGCCGACTGGGACCGCAAGAACCTTGATTTCGATAACAATACCCTGGTCGTCAGCCCACTCAATTCGCGCGACGCCTTCCTCTCACTTATCAAGAGCGCAAAGAAAACCTTACTGGTAGAGGCTGAGGAGATGCAGGATGATCAGGTTGAGCAGGCCCTGATTAGCGCTGTTAAGGATGGCGTAGATGTCCAGGTCATTCTCCCTAAACCCCAATCCAGTGACGACAACAATGGAGATGGCATCAACACAATTAGCGACGGAGGAGTCAAAGTCAAGCTATCGAGCAAGCTCTATATGCATGCCAAAATCTTCGTCGTTGACGGAAAAAAAGCTTTTGTTGGTTCAGAAAACATCTCAACGGCGTCCCTGGAACGCAACCGCGAATTAGGCATCTTGATCGCCGATAATGAGGTGCTCAATACGCTTCAAAAGACATTCGAGCAAGATTGGAGTGCCTCTAAGAGCGCTTGAGTAGCCCTTCTCTGCCCTCAAGAAGGGGTGAATCACACCTACTGATAATACTAGTTCGTGTGACTCACCTCTTCTTCCTGCGAAGAACATATTCAACGGTGCATAACTATTTCCTGCACTACCAGACAATGGTGTTTCGTGATAGGATAGGTCGGGACCCTCTATACCAGTTGCGGGGCAGCGCTTCCGCTTATTTTCTCATTAAGAAGGAGAATATCAACATGGTTACAGAAGTCGCTATCTTTACGGCCATTCCAGGAAAAGAAGAGGAACTTGCACAGGGTATCATTCGCGGCATCGATGCCATTCGCAGACACCCCGAATGCATTTCCGCGCACGCAACGCGCTGTATAGAGCAGTCAGGGCGCTTTATGATCTATAACACCTGGACCTCATTTGAAGCACATACCGTCGATTTCCGGAATGGTCCCCTTTTCGCCGAATGGCGTAGCCACATCAATGGACTCTTCGCAGACGCCCCCGAAGTCTTCCACTATGAGGCGTTTTAAAAAGAATAGATAAGCAGACCCTATACAACGAATCTAAAATTACGGGAGGTGCAGCAAAGTATGCAGGATCAGCAGGAGAACATCCAAGCGAGCGAACAGAGCGCTTCGCTCCTGGAACATGCTGGGCAGACGGAAGAGGAGAAGCTTGCAACCCGCGTAGCCGAACTACGCCGTCAGATAGAAGAGGCAAACTACCAGTATCATACCCTCGATAACCCTACTCTGACCGATGCCGAATATGACCAGTTGATGATCGAATTACAGCGTATCGAAGCTGAGCATCCCGAGCTTCAGACGCCCGAATCGCCAACACAACGCGTTGGAGCTACGGCATTACAGGATGTGCAACAACATCGACACCCGGTCCCCATGCTCAGCCTGGCGAATGCACGGAGCGAGAAGGAGCTTTACGACTGGTACAGACGCGCACAAAATATTTTACCGAACGCGACATTTACCTATGTCTGCGAGTTGAAGATCGATGGGCTGGCTATGGCCCTAACTTATGATCAGGGCAAACTGGTAACTGGAGCCTCGCGCGGCGATGGCATGGTAGGAGAGGATTGGACCGCCAATATACGTACAATTCGCGCCATTCCCCAGCGCCTCAACGAGAACGCCCCCATTCCCGAACGGGTCGAGGTACGTGGCGAAATCTATATGTCAACTCAAAGCTTCGAGAAGCTTAATGAGCAGATGAGCGATACCAAGCTCTTTGCCAATCCACGTAATGCCGCCGCTGGCTCACTACGCCAGAAGGATTCGCGCGTAACCGGTTCGCGCAACCTGGATTTCTTTGGCTATCAGGTTGGCTATGTAAATGGCATGCGCATCAATAGCCATTGGGAATCACTTCAACTCATCAAGGAATGGGGCTTTCCCCTCAATCCTCATGTACAAATGGCGCACTCCCTCGAAGAAGTCATGGCCTTCTGCAACAAATGGGAACATGAGCGCTTTAACCTCCCCTATGAGATCGATGGCGTGGTCATCAAGATTAATGACCTGGCCCATCAGGAAGAGTTGGGCGTTGTAGCACGCGATCCCCGCTGGGCTATCGCCTTTAAGTATCCACCTATCCAGGTCGCGACACGCTTGCTAGATATCCAGGTCAATATCGGACGCACTGGTTCCGTCAATCCCTGGGCCTCGCTAGAACCAATCAATATTCGTGGCGTGACCGTCTCGCGCGCAGCTCTACATAACGAAGAGGATATCCAGCGCAAAGACCTGCGCATTGGCGACTGGGTGCTGGTTCAGCGCGCGGGCGAGGTTATTCCCCAGGTCGTGAAGCCCGTCATGGAGAAGCGCACAGGTACAGAGGAGGTCTATCACCTACCAGAGCAATGTCCACGCTGCGGCACACCAATTGTGCGCATTCCAGATCAGGCGATGGCCTATTGCCCCAATACACAATGCCCAGCCCGCAACTTTGAGGGCATCATTCACTTCGTCTCTAAAGGCGCGATGGACATTGATTCCATTGGTGAGAAGACCTGCGGACAACTCATGGACGCTGGCTATATTCAAAGCGTCTCAGACTTCTATCGCATGACGCATGACGATTTGCTTGAGCTAGAAGGAATCAAGGAGAAGAGTGCCAACAATATGCTGACAGCTATTGAGGCCAGTAAGCAGCGCTCGCTCTCACGCCTTCTCTTTGGCCTGAACATCCGCTATGTGGGCGAAAAGACGGCGCAGATCCTCGCCAACGAGTTTGGGAATATCGATGCCCTGCTCACTGCTACTGAAGCTCAAATCAACGCGGTTGCGGGTATTGGCCCTAAGATCGGGCACAGCGTCGCCCAATGGTTCCAACAGGACGAGAACCGCGCCCTCATCGAGCGCCTACGAGGTTTCGGCCTGAACATGATTGAGGAGCGCCAACACAGTGACGGTCCGCTCTCAGGGCAAACCTTCCTGCTTACAGGTCGCCTTGAGAATATGACTCGCTCGGCGGCGGAAACAGCTATCAAGGCTCTCGGCGGCACGATAGCCACAGGCGTCAGTAAATCTCTAAGCCATTTGATCGCGGGCGAGGACGCAGGCTCCAAGCTAGAAAAAGCTCAGAAAGCCAAGGTTCCAGTTCATGACGAGCAATGGTTGATAGATCTGCTCGCCGCTCACCAGAAGTCAGAGCAAACCATTTAAGAGAACAGGAGCGCCCATGCTAGAACAAGATTGGGGACGCTACCATGACTTTGTAGAGCTAGACCGAGAAACGCTGGACACCTTGATATGTCCAGCGTTTCCAGGGCACCGAGTGCTTACCGCCGAACTGCTCTCGGAGGGACATTGCAACACAAACTACAAACTCATGCTTTCGGACCTGAAGACGCCATTTGTATTGCGTATCTATCGTCGCGACCAGACCAGCAGTCAAAAGGATTGGGATATTTATCAGCTTGTGCATGAGCGAGTGCCGATGCCCCGCATACTCTATCATGACACCTCCTGCAAGTTGCTCGCCTATCCCTATGCCATCATAGCCTGGGCCGACGGCATACTCTTGCGTGATGCTATTGCGCAAGGAAGTGAAGAAGAGCATAAAAACTATGGCTATGCAGTTGGGGCGACCCTGGCCGCCATCGGAAGCCATACATTCCCACATGCGGGCTTCTTCGGGCCTGGACTTAATATCACCGAGCCATTCGAGGGTGTTGGAACCTATTTCGAGGTATTACGACAGCTCATCGAGACTGGCCCCACGCGCGAACGCTTAGGGACGGAACTGAGCACCAGCCTCTGGAGCTTTATCGAGGAGCAACAGAAAAGTCTTGAGCCCCTCTCTACACCTCCCGTGCTGGTTCATTCAGACTTCAAGGGCATCAATATTCTGGTGCATAGAGGGGAGGTAAGCGCGATCCTAGACTGGGAATTCGCCTTCGCAGACACTCCCCTCTTCGATATCGCCAACATGCTGCGCTATGAGCACCGTATGCCCCCTTCCTTTGTGAGCTACTTTCTGAAGGGGTATCAGGAGCACGGCGGGAACCTACCGCCTGACTGGCATCGCCGCGCCAAACTGCTCGACCTGATGAGCCTCTGTGAGTTTCTGCATCGACCTACCTCCAATCAGGCAGTCATACAAGAAGTGACAGAACTCATCCAACTGACCCTCACAAAGTACAAGCAGAGGTAGCTATGCCGAAGATTCGTATCACTGACCTACTGCCCAATCAGAGAGATACAATTGAGCAGGTGGCGCATATCCTTGTGGCAGGCTTCAAGGAATCGTCGCCCACAGCCTGGCCTGATCTAACAAGCGCGCGAGAAGAAATACACACAACCTTTAGCGGAGACAATGTAAGCCTGGTCGCGCTCAACGAGGATGGTGAGGTGCTGGGTTGGATCGCTGGTCAAAGCCAGTACCAAGGACGCGTCTGGGAGTTGCATCCCCTGGTGGTCAATCCGCAATACCAGGGGCAGGGCATCGGACGCGCCCTAGTAGCAGACTTTGAAGATAAAGTTCGCGAGCGAGGAGCAATCACAATCATGCTAGGCACCGATGACGAGGACGGTCGCACTAGCCTTTCGGGTAAGGACCTGCTCCCCGACCTCTGGCAGCATATCGCCCAGATTCAGAACCTCCGCCATCATCCTTATGAGTTCTATCAAAAGCTTGGCTATACGATTGTGGGCGTCATTCCCGATGCAAATGGTCCCGGCAAGCCAGATATCTTGATGGCAAAAGCTCTTCGCTCATAAGGGAAGCAGACAATAAGGATCAAGAGGGGTAATCATTGGCGATTATCCCCCTTGATCCTTAAGAGTACATAAACACTGCGAAATCCTCGAAAATCGAGAGCACTAGCACAGTAAAAAAACGTCTCCGCTAGGCATAGTGCATCTCAAGGTAGCGAGCGCGCAACTGATTAACCTGATCCTTCACATTCTTGCCATGAATAGCGTCATGCATCAATTGGGCCAGTTCGCCCATCGCCTGCTCATCCATGCCATAGCGTGTCATCTCGGAGACACCAAGACGCAGACCAGAGGGATTGCGTGGATCTTCATCGCCGGGCAACATGTTGTAGTTGAGAATGATATCATTGTCTTCCAGGCGCTTCGCGACCTCAACACCTCCCCCGAACTGGGCGACATTGACCGCGATAATATGGCTCTTAGTATAGCCGAAATCACGCGCCTCAACCGGGGTGCCAAGCGCATCCAGGCTCCGACCAAGCGCCTGAGCATTACGCACAATCTGCGCGGCATAGTCATGACCAAACTGCTTCATCTCGCGGGTCGCCACCAGGAGCGCGGGAAGCGTGTTCAAATGGTGATTGCTGGAAGAGCCAGGGAAGACACCCCGATCGGCGGCAGGCCAGAACTTTTTCTCGCCCTCTTCATCCAGATTACCCAGGATCACGCCACGCTGAGGGCCAGGGAAGGTCTTATGTGTGCTTCCCGTCAGCCAGGTCGCGCCCTCACGTAACGGGTCCTGGAACTGTCCACCCGCGATCAAACCAAGCACATGCGCGCCATCATAGAGCAAGGGGATACCCTTTGTGCGACAGAAGGCCGCCACTTCTCTTACCGGTTCAGGAAAGAGGAAGAGGCTCTTACCCATGATGACTAGCTGCGGCGACAGGCGATCAATCAATTCAATTGACTTCTGCGCATCAACATGATAACGATCCTCGGTCAGAGGAAGATAGTGTAGATTCACCGACTTCTCGCCACCCAGTTTGAGTGCCTGACCCCTATTCTGGATGCGACGACCAATCACTCCTACAGGTCCATGACTAATATGTCCGCCTGCATCGGTAGAATTCGCCACTACAGTGTCACCACCACGTAGATATCCCAGCGCAATCGCGGTATTCGCCGCGTTGCCGCTTATAGGGCGCACATCGGCCTGACGGGCCTTGAACAACTCCAGAATCTCGTTACGCGCCAGAGTCTCAATCTCATCAATATAACGTGTTCCCTGGTAATAGCGGTTAACTTTGCCCGGCTCATTCGGATGGCCTTCGGCGTAGCGACCCATGAAATCAGAGTTCTGGACACGGCGCACGGCCTCACTTTGAGCGTTCTCGCTGGCGATCAGGTTGATCGTCTGGTGCTGACGCCACTGCTCCTGGCGCGCCAATATCTCCTCTATATCATGTATATCTATGTTCATCAGTTTCTCTCCCTACTAAGCATGCATAGGCTGCAAAAATACCTCTTTCAGTATAGCAGGGGGCGACCTGCTTCACAAGAACCAGCAATATATATTCACGCGCTACTTGAAGTAGCGAGAAACCCTGAAACAACCTACAATTTATTGAATAAAATATATTGCCCTGTTATACTAGACATATTCAACAGGAATAGCGTATAGCACAGCTTTTACCGTGCTATCATCGGCTATGCTGTGGAACAGCAGTCGCAGGGGAGGTCTCTACGTCAGACTCCCAGACAGTCCGGCACGTGACGATCTCTCGCTAGCACGTCAGGAGGGTTCTATGAAGGTTTACGGGGCGGAACACATTCGCAATGTAGCGTTGATCTCCCACGTGGGAGCAGGGAAGACGTCCCTGATTGATGCCGCACTATTTGACACCGGAGCCGTTACGCGGCAAGGTAAGGTGGATGAAGGAACCTCTATCGCGGATCATGATCCTGATGAACTCAAGCGCCAGATGTCTTTACATACCAAGGTTATTCCCGTCGAGTGGAAAGATCATAAGATTAATTTCATCGACACCCCAGGCTATGCCGACTTCGTAGGAGAAGTAAAGGCAGGCCTACGCGTAGCAGATGCGGCCCTGCTCGTGGTAACAGCCGAGAAAGGTGTCGAGGTTGGCACCGAATTGGTCTGGCATTATGCCAACGAGCGTAACCTGCCACGTATCGCCCTGGTCAATAAACTTGACCGCGAAAACACCTCCTTCGATAGCGCGCTCGAGTCATTACGCGCCCAATTCGGCACTAAAGTCGTTCCACTTCAAATTCCCATAGGCGAGCAGGCAAGCTTCAAAGGAGTCGTTGACCTTCTCCATCAAAAGGGCTATACGTTCGAGGGCGGCAGCGTACAAGAGATCGCAATTCCCGATGAACTGAAAGAAACGATTGCCAGTTACCGTGAGCAATTGATCGAGTCCGCTGTTGAAAGTGACGATGAGCTCATGGAAAAGTTTCTGGAAGGAGATGAGCTGAACGACGAAGAAGTGCTTAAACTCGTCAAAGTTGGCACAGCCTCGGGACAACTTGTCCCAGTCCTCTGCGCATCAGCAGCGAAGAACGTCGGCCTCCAAACACTTATGAACGCGATTGTCGATTACCTGCCCAGCGCCGCCGACACTTTACCAGAGGATGCTCAAGCCTTTGGCGACCATACCTCGGCCCTCATCTTTAAAACGACGGGCCAGCAAGCGGGCACACTCTCGACATTTCGCGTCTACACCGGATCAATCAAAGCTGATAGCCACCTCTATAACGTCCAAACCAAAACAGATGAGCGCCTTGGTGGTCTATCCATACCACGCGGCAAAATGCCAGAAAACGCGGGAGTCATTGGCGCGGGTGACTTCGGCGCGGTCTCGAAGCTTACTAACTCCCATAGCGGTGATACCCTGACCGATAAAAAGGACGCCTCCTCACCGCTAGAGCCGATAAACTTCCCAGCCCCTTGCTTCACGTTGACCGTTGTTCCTCACACTCAGTCAGATCTGGATAAGATGGGAAATGCCCTGGCGCGCATCGTACAGGAGGATCGCGCCATTCATGTCTCGCGTGACCCCGAAACAGCGGAAACACTCCTTTCCGGCATGGGAGAAGCACATCTGCAAATTGTGGTCGAGAGCATCAAGCGCAAATATGGCGTCGACCTGGAGACACGTGATCCACATATCCATTATCGTGAGACAATCCGCAAAAAGGCCAAGGCCAATGGGCGCCACAAGCGTCAGAGCGGCGGACACGGACAATTTGGCGACGTCTGGCTAGAGATTGAGCCACTACCACGCGAGAGCGAAGAAACCTTCATTTTTGAGGACCGCGTCGTGGGTGGCGTCGTACCCAACCAGTTTATCCCCGGAGTCGAGAAAGGCGTGCGCGAATCTCTCAAGCGCGGCTTTGTCTCTGGCAACCCCATGCTCTATGTCAGAGTCTCGCTATACGACGGAAAATATCACCCCGTCGACTCCTCAGCCCAATCCTTTGAGGTCGCGGCCTCCCTTGCCATGCAAGAGGCAGTTCCCTTGGCGAGCCCTGTCATTCTGGAGCCAGTCATGAATGTGACGATCACAGTCCCCGACGCGAATATGGGCGATGTGATGAGCGATATCAATACAAAACGCGGTCGTGTCCTGGGAATGGAGCCTGCTGAGGAAGAGGGAATGGAACGCATTACCGCCATGATCCCTCAGGCTGAGATCCTACACTATGCAACCGATCTGCGCTCCATTACACAGGGACGTGGCTCCTTCATAATGGAATTTGGGCAGTACGAAGAGGTTCCTACGCATGTCCAACAAGAGTTAGCCGAGCACCACAAAAAAGCGGTTGGCTAAGGGACATTATCAGACCACAAGCAGACAGTAAAAGGAGGGGTCACACTTTTAGAATGTGACCCCTCCTTTTACTGCTCAATGGATCAGAACTATATGCGGTATTCCGCTCTAACGAGCTAATGCACGGCGCATATTGATGACATAGGCTATACCCGCCACCGTTATCAGCAGCAAACTTACAGCGCATACGCCACTCCAACCCGCGATACTCCAGCCATACGTCCCCAAGAATGAACCAAGCGAGCCACCAATAAAATACGACACCATATAAATGGTATTGAGGCGGCTACGTGCCTCCGGATTAAGGCTATAGATACGCGTCTGGTTCGAGACCTGATTTGATTGCGCACCGAGATCGAGCAGAATCACGCCAATGATCAAGCCCCAGATAAACTGTCCTGTCAGCCAGAAGATTCCAAACGAGAGCAGCAAGACTAGCAAGGCGATGCCAACAGTCTTGCGCGCCTCCATCTTATCAGCGAGTCGACCTACAAAGGAGGCAGCCACCGCACCTACAACACCCACCAACCCAAAGAGACCCGCAACTTCGCTACCATAATGATAGGGAGGTGTCTGCAAGAGAAACGAAAGCGTGGCCCAGAAGGCACTAAAGGATGCAAAACCCATGGCACCAAAGACACACGTCTCGCGTAGACCAGGCTCACTGCGCAGCAAACTCCAAAGCGAGCGCAACAATTGAGGATAGCTCATATCAGAGCGAGGGCGATCAGGTGGCAATAAGAAGCGCAGAACCAGTGCCAACAGGACCATCAACCCGGCAGCTATCCAATACATGGCACGCCAACCCAGATTCGCGCAAACCACGCCACTCACGGTTCGCGCGAGGAGAATACCTATTAATAGGCCACTCATAACCGTACCTACGACGCGCCCACGCTCATGCTCATACGCCATGCTCGCCGCCAGTGGTACTAATAGTTGCGGCACAACAGTGGTCACACCTATAGCAAAGCTTGAAACAGCAAGCAAGGGAAGAGTTGGAGCAGTAGCCATTGCAATCAGGGCCACAGTGACAGCACAGAGCATGGTAACAATCAAAGTGCGACGATTATACCGATCACCCAATGGGACAATGAGAAGCAGTCCCAGGGCATACCCTAACTGAGAGAGCGTGGCAAGTATCCCTACCTGATCAAAAGAGACAGTAAACTCGTGCCCAATATCCGCAAGCACAGGTTGCACATAATAGAGGTTCGCAACAGAGAGGCCACAAGCTACCGCCATAATCCATACCAGGCGTCTATCCATTTGCGCCTTATTGGCACCCACATCGCCTTTCGCTCTTTTTACAGCATTAGTCGACATACAGTTTTTTCACATCCTTCATTACAGGCATATAAATATAGAGATTCACCATAGATGGAGAGCGTCCTGCACACAACGACACTGACAAATGGTAATCGATTACTTCCCAAATTCGCATATCTGAGCACATCCGTGCTAATCATAGCAGTGACAGCGACACCGCAACTCTCTAAAGGTAGATTAATGACAGCAATAGTCCTGGCTCATCCTTGATCTTGGAGGTTTCTCGAAGAAAAAACGTGCGAGGAGCATATGTACCACTGTGTAGAGAAGCTTTTGGGATGCGACTCTACACAGGAAAACAGTATTGAGAAGGGTAATTATTCCAGATGAACTATGAGCACCTTGCCAGCTAACAAACTATCGATGCAGTTGCCAGCCTATCTGAGGCAGAGGGTTCCATCTTAAAGGACACTATACGTCCCGCTTTGTAGTCTTCTCTCGACCTTTGTGAGGCGGCTTACGACCACTGTTCCCTTGAGACTGCTTCCCACGTGAGGAACGAACAGCGCGATCAGGCTTTGTCTTCTTCTGACTTTCTTTCCCCAAAAGGGCTTCTACGACATTCTCATGCCCATTACTAAGCAGCCATTCACGCGCTTCAGCATGCAGATCGCTCAGTTTATCACTACCAGCAATCATGAGCCACATAGCATAGAGAGGATCCGCAGGTGCGTCCTCGTACCATTGACCACTCTCGATCAAAAACGCTCGTACTCGTTGCACATCACGAGTGCGCAACAAATTATCTAACTGTTGCCGAAATTGAGGCATTTCTTTCATCGATCCACTTGCTCGCTTCCCAAAGGTTTCTTTTAGGTCTTCTACGAGAACCAATCCGCTGCCGTGCCCATGCATGGGGTCGCAGCTAGCGCACACACGCTCAGGTTTTCGCATAAGGATTGAGCTCAGTTTAGCATACTTTTGCCTTCAGGCAAATTCTTTGAGAGAATCTGCCTCATAAAAGGGATTTCTCGCCTCAAGATATCGATCTCATCGTGTAAACGCTCCTGGGTCGAAGTCATCTCTAAGAGGCACTGTTTAATATCGTTCTGAATCTCTAGAAAGTAGGCGATAAAGTACGATAAGTCTTCTGGATCTTCGGGCAAATCGGCATAACTGCTATCTTCGTTCACCGCCTCCAGCAACATCTCCAGGTAATTACGAAACAAACCACAGGCTCGCGCCATCGGTAGTTTTAATGCTTGAATGGGCTCTGGCTGATCGCCAAAAGGCTCAACAAGACCCGACAAATACGGCTTCTGGCGATGCTGGCTCCTGATACGAAAGCGACGTGTTCCCACGGCCATCAATGTATAGCGCCCATCATCCAAACGCTCAACATTGTGTAGTTGCGCCATTGTCCCAATACTATAAGGAACTTCATGCTGGTACACACTCCCAGGTTTCGCCAGAACAATACCAAAGGGCTTCTGAGTATGCTGGCAATCCGTAACCATTTGCCGGTAACGAGGTTCAAAGACATGCAATGGCAACACCGTTCCGGGAAAAAGCACCACATCCAACGGAAACAGAGGTAGCTCTATCGTAATTGATGCCATGGACCTATGCTCCTCCTACCAATCTCAAGGCACATTATCTCTATCTAATTAGATGCTTCCCAACACCTAATAGGAGCACGCATTAACACATCCGCACAAAACTATCTAACCTCCAGACATTATAAACCATCCTTACCACCCCTTCTAAAGCTTGACAAGCATACAACGATTCATTATGCTAATATTGTTGAGAGGCATCTGTTATTTACTGTAAATCCCTCTCAACGACAGGCACCATTGCTAACTAATATCTGCTTCCATCTCCCCAAAGAAGGGGACGCGACTGATTTACGCCATCTGAAGCCAATCGGCTACAGATAGAATGTACCCGCTAATTGCAGTTGTCGTATTTGTTGCTCATAGACACAGTGAGCATAAGGAGGCACTATGGCTAATGTCGCCGCAGGAGAAGTTTCGGTTCGTCGCATGCTGCCCGTTATTAGCGCAAGCACTATAGGAACCGCCATCGAATGGTATGACTTCTTCCTGTACAACTTCTTTGCCGCAACTATTTTTGCCCCTCTCTTCTTCCCAAATCTGGACCCCATTACCGGTATTCTCGCATCTTTTACGACCTATTACATCGGCTTTATCGCACGCCCAATTGGAGGCGCATTCTTCGGCTGGTTTGGTGACCGGGTTGGACGTAAATCGACACTGATTACGACCCTTTTCCTGATGGGCGCAGCCACTGTGCTTATTGGACTCGTCCCAACCTATGCAAGTATCGGCATCTTTGCTCCACTCTTCATGGCAATCCTGCGCTTCCTACAAGGGGCAGGTGTTGGAGGCGAGTGGGGCGGCTCAGTCCTGCTCTCACTAGAATACGGCGACAATCGTCGTCGCGGCTTCTGGGCAAGCTGGCCCCAAACTGGTGTACCAGTCGGGCTGGCGCTGGCAGCACTGGCGCTTCTGGCCTGTAAGGCTATCTTCCCTGGCGATGCATTCTTACAGATCGGCTGGCGCATTCCCTTCTTCCTGAGCGCACTTCTGATCCTGGTTGGCTTCTTCATCCGCACGCGCATCCTGGAAACGCCAGAGTTTACACGCCTCAAACAAGAACAGCGTATTGCCAAGGCCCCGCTAGGAGAGGTTTTTCGTCACCACTGGAAAGAGATCGTGCTCTCTGCGCTCCTACGCTCAGGCGAGCAAGCACCTTTCTACCTCTTCACTACGTTTGTGCTCTCGTATGGCGTGACAACACTCAAACTCTCGGTCAACACACTCTATACAGGTATCATCATCGCGGCCTTCCTCTCGTTCTTTACCATGCCCGCCGCCAGTTACCTGTCAGACATAGTTGGGCGCAAGCGCTGGTTCATCATCGCCTCACTGGCAATGGCAGTCTACGCCTTCCCCTTCTTCCTACTGATGCAAAGTAAGGTTGATATTCTTGTCATCCTGGCCCTGGTGATTGCGATTAGCATTTGTCACGCGAGTCTCTATGGACCAGAGGCAGCTTTCATCTCAGAGCACTTTGGCGCGCGCCTGCGCTATAGCGGAGCCTCACTTGGCTATCAACTGGCATCACTGACGGCAGGCGGCCCCGCCCCCATCATCGCGACGCTCCTGCTCGCTACCTATCATTCCTCTGTCCCGCTCTCGCTCTACATCTTGCTCATGGCAATCATTTCGGCTCTAGCTGCATGGGGCCTGCGCGAGTATGCCAACCGCGAGGCGCAAGGCGATATCGATGTGGTCGAGACAACCGTGCCAGCGCCGGCTACGGATGCCTCCTAACCTCCTAACGATGCTCTCAGACACACAAGCCCCTCTGCCTTTAGAGGCAGAGGGGCTTGTTCTCGCCACATGCTTTACTGCGTCAGCTCTTTGACAATGGCCTGGACTCGCGAGCCCTCAGCCTTCCCCTTCAGTTCTCTCGCGGCCTGCGGCATGACCTTACGGAATTCTTTGCCCTGCTCATCAATCAGGCGGCTCACAACAGCGCGTATGTCCTCGTCACTCATCTGTGAAGACTTCAGGTATGCCTGGAGAATATCCAGTTCAGCCTGCTCTTTCTGGGCAAGTTCCAGACGACCACCTTGCTTATAGAGAGGAATAGCCTGATTGCGTTTCTTGACTTCTTGCTCTAGAACACGTACACAATCGGCTTCGGTCAGCGCCTCTCCAAACTGGGGATGTTTGCGATCCGTACGCGCGACCTCAAGGTTATGGATCGCGCCCAGGGCCATACGAAGTGTATCAATCTTGACCTGATCACGGGCGCGTTGCGCCTCTTGAATATCTTTACGCAATTGCTGCTCTATGGGGAATTCCTGCCGAGCCATTTCAACGTATCTCCTTGTATAGACAGTGTAGTGCCACTAGTATACTACTTCTGTCTGCATAAATCACCTCTGACGCCCGACAAGCAGAACATAGATTAAGAGGCTACATTCAAGCTACCTTCTCAGGAGAGCTGGACCATCCATGTGCTACAATTGACGCACAGAAATCACATCATATTTCAGCAATGCTGGTACGATCCAATAACAAAGGGAAACAATTATGACACAACGCTTTCGCGGAGAGGTTCGCGCGCCTGAGTTACCACAAGATCTAGCCTGGATTAATAGCGACCATCCACTCAGCCTCAAAGAACTCCGAGGTCGCATCGTAATCCTGCATTTCTGGACCTTCTGTTGTATTAATTGTAAGCACGCTCTAGTGCAACTGCGCGAACTAGAGGTAGCTTTCCCCGAAACGCTCAGCGTCATTAGCGTCCATTCGCCTAAGTTCCCCGGCGAGCACTTTACCAGTAGTGTTCGCAACGCAGTGCTCCGCTATGGTATCGAGCATCCTGTGGTCAATGATCACTCTATGCACCTCTGGCAACAATATGCTGTGCACGCCTGGCCCACCTTGATCTTTATCGACCCCGAAGGCAGAGTCATTGGCAAACATGAAGGCGAGATCTCACCCTCGATGGCAAAGGACCTGATCACACAAATGAGCGAGGAGTTCGAAGCCAGAGGATTACTTCAACATAGCCTACTACGCTTTACAACAGAGTCCACTCCAGCATCGCTCCTGGCCTTTCCTGGCAAGCTCGCCATCGACGAACAGGCCGACCGTATCATCATTAGCGATTCAGGACATCATCGCCTACTCGAAACAGATCTTCTGGGTAATGTACGCAACGTCATCGGCTCAGGAGTAGCTGGTCGAGATGATGGCCTCTTCAATCAGGCAAGCTTCCATTCACCCCAGGGCGTTGCTCTAGCTGGCGATACTCTCTATGTCGCCGATACCGATAATCACCTCCTACGTCGTGTAGACCTGCGTATACGACGGGTCGAAACTATCGCGGGAACTGGCGAGCAATACGGCTTTAAGCCCATGCCAGTCCAGGGACCCGCCCGCACCATCGCGCTCAGTTCCCCCTGGGATCTTGTCTATCATGACAACAAACTTTATATCGCGATGGCAGGTATGCATCGCATTTTTATCCTTTATCTCTCGCGTGATGAGATTGAACCTTTCGCGGGCGCGGGTCCCGAAGCTCTGCGCGATGGTTCATATGAGGACGCCCTCTTCGCTCAACCCAGTGGGCTGACACTCGATACAAGCAGTCTAACGCTCTATAGCGCGGATAGCGAGGCCAGCGCCATACGCGCTATCGAGCTAACAGGCAAGCAACAGGTCCATACTCTCGTTGGCACCGGCCTCTTTGACTTCGGAGACGTTGATGGCATAGGAGAGCACGCTCAACTACAACATGTTCAGGGTATCCATACACACGACGGCTTGATCTACATTGCCGACACCTATAATCACCGCATCAAGATGCTTAATCCCCACACGCGCGAGGTAGTTAGTATCGCGGGAACTGGCACAGCAGGCTTTCAGGATGGTCCCGCTTCCGAGGCGCAATTCAACGAGCCTTCAGGTCTGGCAATTGCCAACCATCCAGCAGACCCGCTTCAGAAGATACTCTACATAGCCGATACCAATAATCATGCCATCCGCATGCTTGATCTGACTACACGAAATATAACGACACTCGCCATACGGCATAATGCCGTTTAGAGAGGAAGGACCCCTATGGCCTCATATCGCTTTGGGGAGCGCGTTAGTCGGGATGGCAAACTGATGCTCTCGACCTCAGTGGTGATCTTTGACGAGTCACACACACATGTTCTGCTCACACGACGCAGTGATAACGGACGCTGGTGCCTGCCAGGTGGACATATGGAGGCAGGAGAGAGCGTCATCGAAGCCTGCGCACGCGAAACCAGGGAGGAGACAGGACTACGTATCCATGTCGCTCGCTTGATTGGTGTCTACTCTAATCCGCATATGCTCCTTTCCTACGCAGACGGCAACCAGTTTCACATGGTAAACCTCTGCTTTGAAGGGATAGTTACCGAGGGAATGCCCTCTCTGAGCGACGAAACAACTGAGATTGGCTACTTTACGCCACAAGAAATAGAACATATGGATATCGTCGAGCCCCATCGCGAGCGCATCACCGATGCCATGGCGTCCAACCAGACGCCCATGATCCGCTAGGTCCGCACTTAACCAGTGCTACAAGCAGCTACATATGGGTTTCGGTGCCATTCCCCTACCACCATCTCCTTTTTATGAGATAGAATAAGAAAGCAATCAATCACAGGGTACAAAGATGTACTGCATAAGGAGTTACTTTCATGTTACAAACAAAAATCGATGTTCAGGCACGTGCCAAAGTGCCTTTTACAAATGAAGCCTTCGTTGATTTTAGCCAGGAAGAGAACAGACGCGCTCAAGAGGAAGCCATCGCTCAGGTCAGGAGCGAGTTGGGGCGCACCTATCCCCTCATCATCGGTGGCAAGCATATTACCACCGAGAAGACCTTTGCCTCGCTCAACCCATCACATCCAGATCAGGTCATCGGCCACTTCGCCAGCGCAACCGTCGAGCAGGCCAATGAAGCTGTCAAGGTTGCCGCCGAGACCTTTGAAACCTGGAAACGCGTTCCAGCCGAAGAGCGCGCCGGATATCTTTTCGCCGCAGCAGACCTGATGCGCCAGCGCCGTTTCTATTTCAACGCCTGGATGATCTTTGAGGTCGGCAAGAACTGGGCCGAGGCCGATGGCGACACTGCCGAAGCTATTGACTTCCTTGAGTACTACGCGCGCGAGATCATGCGCCTCGCAGGCGATCAGCCAATTCCTCCCGTAGCCGGCGAAGACAACAAGTTTGTCTATATTCCGCTAGGTGTGGGCGCGGTCATCCCACCCTGGAACTTCCCCACCGCTATCACAGTTGGTATGACGAGCGCCTCGTTCGTCTCCGGTAACACGGTTGTTCTCAAACCAGCCAGTACGTCGGCAGGTATCGCCTACCAGTTCGTACGTCTGCTAGAGGAGGTAGGCCTGCCTGCTGGTGTGGTCAACTACCTCAGCGGCTCCGGCTCAACCATTGGTGATGCGCTGGTTGACAACACAAACGTACGCTTCATCTCGTTCACAGGTTCACGCGAAGTAGGTCTACGCATCTACGAGCGCGCCTCAAAGGCTCCAAAGGGGCAGCGCTGGCTGAAGCGCACAGTCCTGGAGATGGGCGGTAAGGATGGCATCGTGGTCGACGAGACCGCTGATCTGGATGCTGCTGCTGCCGCTATCGCAGTCTCAGCTTTCGGCTTCCAGGGGCAGAAGTGCTCCGCTGGCTCACGTGCTATCGTAGTAGAGCAGGTCTATGATGAGGTGCTCAGCAAGGTTGTAGAGAAGACCAAGGCTATCACCATGGGCGATGTCACTCAGCAATCGACCTACCTGGGACCAGTTGTGGATGAGAATGCCATGAAGAAGATCCTCGAATACATCGAGATCGGTAAGAGCGAGGGACACCTTGTAACTGGTGGCGGTCACCAGGGACCGGGCTACTTCATTGAGCCTACCATCTTCGCGGACGTCGCGCCAGATGCTCGCATCGCACAGGAAGAAATCTTTGGTCCCGTGCTGGCCTTCATCAAAGCCAAAGACTTCGATGAAGCCCTCGATATTGCGAACAATACAGAGTATGGCCTTACAGGGGCCCTCTTCTCACGTGATGAGAAGCGCCTTGAGCGCGCATATGCCGACTTCCATGTCGGGAATCTGTACCTTAACCGCAAATGCACAGGCGCGCTAGTTGGCGGTCAGCCTTTCGGCGGCTTTAATATGTCCGGTACCGACTCAAAGGCTGGCGGTCCAGACTACCTGTTGCTCTTCACCCAGGGTAAGTCCATCTCAAAGAAAAGATAGGAAGATACTGTTCAGGGAAAATGCCAAAGGTACCTCAGAGCCAGTTACACGTGACTGACTCTGAGGGGTCCCATAGTAGGGAAGCAAGGAGCGATACTTTTGACAGAGGTGACGCAACTACGACCCGGAATCTGGCAGATTTCGTTGCCATTCCAGGGTGAACACGATATCATTGGCGCCTACCTGCTAGCTGACGGCGGCGAGATAGCCCTTATCGATCCAGGCCCAGGCAGCACCAGCGAGGCTCTCCTAGATGGCATACGCCAGGCTGGCTTCGATCCGGCAAGGGTCACTCATTTGCTCGCGACCCATATCCACCTGGATCACACTGGCGGAATCGGCACACTTCTACACACTATGCCGGAAGCGCGCGTACTCGTCCATAGCAAAGGCGCATCCCACCTGATAAACCCCGACAAACTTATTACCAGTTCAGCTCGCATTTATGGCGAACGCATGCAGGAACTCTGGGGATCTATCGATCCGGTGCCAGAGCACAATGTTCAGATCATTAACGATGGGGATGTGCTCACTATCGCGCAACGTCGCCTGGAAGTACACTATACTCCAGGTCACGCCAGCCATCACATAATCTTCTTCGATGTGCATAGCGGTGACCTGTTCGCTGGTGATGTAGCGGGTGTACGCTTGCAGGGAGTTGATTATGTACGACCTCCCACGCCCCCACCTGACCTGGATATTGAGGCATGGTCGGCAAGCATCGATACACTCAAGCGGCTCCGTCCCGATGTGCTCTATCTGGCTCATTTTGGCCCAACTTCTACACCAATACCCCATCTCGAACACTTGCGTGAGAAGCTTTACAGCTGGGGCGACTTCGTCTTACATGCCATGCGCGATGGTCTCTCTGAGGGCGCAATCATTGATCGCCTCATAGAGCATGTCCAACCCGAGCTTAAACGGGTATCAAGCGAGGAGCGCACGCTCAAACGCTATGAAATCGCCACTAACTACGCCATGACAGTGCAAGGCTATATGCGATACTGGCGCAAGCGCCATCCCGAACGTCTGCAACCCTGACTTCAGGCTCAATAACATTTCCCCGGCGATAGTAGCATCAAGCACCTATCGCCGGGACTCCTCTCGTCTCTGAGGACGCAACACAACCGCCGCTAATTCTTCAGTCCATGCGCCCCTACGAGCAGACCAGCCAGCAGGCTCAGGTTTCTTTCCCATAATGCGTAGAGCGATATTCTGGGAGACACGCGCAACTTGTGCTACCATCCCCCCAATCCGAGGCAATACTTGCGTGATTGGGAACTGCTCTTTATCCATTTCGTCGGGTAGGTCAACGAGTAGATCAGTCTTCACAATCTTCCAGAGGCCCGAAGTCTCTAATTCCGATTCAGGCAAGAACTCACTCTCCAAGGGACGTAATGGCAGATGCGAGGTGAGGCTCTTCGTCAACCCCCCAATGACCTCCGGTGGAACATTATAGGTCTCACCATGAACCTCTAATAATCCAAGCCAGCGTGTAAATAGCTCAGCCTGCTGCCAGGTTACATCTTCATAGGGTGCAAACACGTCAGGATCAAAGCGCAAATTGGCCTTGCGCCAGCCTAGCAAGTCATTCAAAAGCGCATCCCCATCACATCTATCGCCCATCACATGCATCAGACACGCATTCTGGAAATAGAAATGCACTAAGCCGTGGCGATCACAACTGCGAATAGAGAGCCGACCAGTACTCCTTCGATCACGGATACCAATCAACAACGTGATGGCCTCCACAATATAATCCCGTGTGGAGGAAACCCTGAGAGGCGTAAATAATGAGGACATATGGTTCATCAATCCCTTTCCAACCCCAACAGATTTCTTCGAGAACATCGTGATTATACGACATCTGTATCCATATTTTCAAGCTTTTGCAAATTATTACAGACAAAAATACCAATACTGATACAGAGCATCTTCTATACCATATATCCATTCATGCATTTATGTAGATATACCATTCAAGGCATGCTCAACGACCACGTGACCTGACCACATACCTCACAGGTACCAGTAAGTTTATCGCCCTCAACGCGCGCTGAGAGCAAGCGCCGCGCGCAACGACAGACATAACCGCGCGCACTGGCGGGATTGCCAAACACCAGCGTATAGGGCGCAACATCTCTTGTTATCACCGAACCAGCACCAATCAACGCAAACTCGCCAATGGTTACCCCACAGACAATAATTGACCCGGCTCCAATCGAAGCCCCATTCCTGACCAATGTCGGCGTTATCTCCCAATCCTCGCTTCCCTTCAACGCGCCTTCAGGTGTGATCGCGCGCGGATACATGTCATTCGTAAAGCAGACATGTGGCCCTATAAAGACACCATCCTCAACAACAACACCTTCAAAAAGCGAAACATGATTCTGAATCTTAACCCGCGAACCAATACGTACCCCGGTCTCGACATAGACCCCTTTGCCCAAATTACAGTTCTCCCCTATTGAGGACTGCGCACGCACATGCGCATATCTCCAGATGCGCGTCCCCGCGCCTACACTGACACCTGACTCCACTTCCGCCAGAGGATGGACATAAAATTGTTCACTCATATGCTCTATCTCTCCTGATCACCATGAAATACATCAGGCCCTATCCTGTCCAGAACACACGGACAAGGTAGGGCCTCACAAGCCAAATGTTCGTTATGCAGGAACCGCTGTCACTATTCCGGCACGCGCTGACATATCCAGAGCTTGCTGTGCTGAAGCCAGCACACGCACCACGGAGAGACCCACCTCCCCACTCGCGCGTGGCGGCTCACCAGTCCGAATAGCGTTCGCAAAGTCCTCGCACTCCAGGCGCAACGGCTCCATCCAATCAATATGCGGAATCGTAATGGCTCCGTGCCGGTATGAAACAACCGGGTCAACATTAACATCTGCGCCTTTGTTATAGATCTTCACCATCTCCGCTGGATTAGTATCATCATAGACAACCATCCTGGCGTCTCCAATGACCGTCACGCGCCGAATCTTGCAAGGGTGAAGCCAGCTCACATGAATGTGCGCAGTCATACCATCGCTGAAACCAAGGTCTAGATGCGCCACATCATGAATATGTGGCAACAGGTGCGCATTCGCCTGGACCCGAACCTGGGTAGGCGTCTGCCCAAAGAGGTAAAGGAGGATTGAGACATCATGTGGGGCCAAATCCCAGATAACATTGATATCACGTCGAAATAGTCCCAGATTGACACGTTCCGCCTCCACACAATAGATCTTCCCCAGCTCTCCACTCTGCACAAGTTTCCTCATCTCGTTGACAGCAGGACTATACTCAAAGGTATGCCCAACCATCAGAACGCGCCCAACTTGACGTGCCAGAGAAACCAGTTCCTCAGCCTCCTCAACATTCGCTGTAAGTGGCTTCTCTACCAGAACATGCTTACCTCGCAACAACGCCTGCTTCGCGAGCTGATAGTGAGTACGTACAGGCGTCGCGATAACTACACCATCCACATCCGACGCCAGTAATTCATTAATCTCTGTTGTGGTCCGCATCCCTGGCTGCTGAGATGCCACCATCGCCACACGGTGCTTGTCGAGATCAGCGACCATTGACACTGAGGCATGCGACACGCTCTCCAAATTGCGCGCGATCTTTGGTCCCCAGTACCCCCAACCGATGATACCAAAACGTAAATCCGCCATAGCTTGCTTATTCCTTTTAAATTCCCAATTGCTCCTACAATACGCAAAATTACTCAGTATAATGAGCCATCATGCTTGATGCGCGCCTGCCAACAGGGCTTTCTGTACCGTCATCACTACCAGTTCGAGTTGTTCGGCAGTCAACTCCGGATACATGGGAAGCGAAACGATACGTTCCGATGCGGCTTCAGTGACAGGCAACATTCCACGTGTGTAGCCATACTTAGCGCACGCGGGTTGGAGATGCAGCGGCACAGGATAATGCACATTCGTCCCAATGCCCTCATGCTCCAGGCTCATACGAAACTCATCACGCCCCTCAACTTGAACGACATAATAGCAGTACACATGGGTTGCCCACGGTCTGAATTGAGGCACCTGCGCCACAATATCACCAAGGCGCTCAGTGTAGAAACGTGCATGCTGCTGGCGAGCCTGATTCCACTGCTCCAGGTAGGGCATCTTCAACAGCAAGACTGCCGCCTGCAGCTCGTCCAGGCGATAATTACCGCCAATCACCTCATGTTGATAACGCACGCGAGAACCATGATCGCGCACCATACGCAGGCGCTCCGCAAGCTCTTCATTGTTAGTTGTGCAGATCCCCGCCTCTCCAAAAGCTCCCAGATTCTTACTATAATAGAGGCTAAAGCAGCCCACATCGCCAAAGCTCCCAACCCTACGCCCGTTATAGGTAGCGCCATGCGCCTGCGAAGCATCCTCAATGACACGCAAATCATGTGCGCGCGCGAACTCCATAATAGGTCCCATCTCAGCGGCATGCCCATACAAGTGCACTGGCAGTATGGCCTTTGTGTGCTCCGAGAGAACCCCTTCCAATTGTCGCCAATCCATGAGGTAGGTGATTGGATCAACATCTACGAAAACCGGGCGCGCCCCTACCATTGCGATAGCCTCAACCGTCGCGATAAAGGTATTAGAAACGGTTATTACCTCGTCACCGGGACCAATGTCACAGGCGCGCAAGGCTAGAACCAGCGCATCGGTTCCCGAGGACACCCCCACACCATAGAGACACTCACAATAGCTCGCAAACTGCTGTTCAAAAGCTCGTGTTCTGGGTCCTAGAAACAGTTGCATCTCATCAAGGACTTCGCCGAACGCCTCCATGATCTCAGGCTTAAGGCTCCGATACTGAGCTTGTAAATCAACCAGGGGAACTCTTAATGCTGCCACGTCCTCTTCGCTCCTTATCTTTCTCTAAATCCCTATTTGAAAGTCAGTGCTCGCCGCAAAAACGACGTTCGTTTCGTAGAAAATCCTAAGGCGGACTCCTCATCTCGCCACTGGTGCTACGGCCTCGCTAGTCTGGATAGTACCATCCAGCAGTGAACACTCGATACTTGTTGAGGTTTAGGTTAGGTGCAACTTCTCGGCGCGAGTGGAGAACCTGTAGTTGAGTCTAAAACGAGAAAAGCTAACGAGTTTTCAGTGAGACAGTGAAGAGCCAATCACTATGCAACATATTGACACATAGCACTATTACTATTTTTCCACCACATACACACTCTGATACCGTTTTTGCATATGCATACGTACCAGTTCTCTACCGTCATGGCTTACCATTACTCACACGGTGCCAAATAGTAGAGGTTGCGGTGGCTTAAGAACGAGCAACTTCTTATTACACCTTCGGGGAGGAATAGCTATGGCTGTTCAAGCACAAGCAGCACAGATTCAGCTCACCATCGACGCAAGCTATCTGCGCATCAAACGGTTGCTGGATATCGCCTTCACACTCTTGATCGCACCTGGTGTTCTGTTCGTGTGCCTACTTGTTGCTATCTGCATCAAACTCGACTCACCAGGCCCAATTTTCTTCCGCCAGAAACGCATTGGACAAAACGGGGTCGCCTTCGACATGCTCAAGTTTCGCTCGATGTATGTCAATAGCAATCAGCAACTACACGCGGAGAAGATCAAGCAATACATGCAGGGGCAAAAGCTCAGTGAAGAGGGAGGGGAGGGGATGGCTTACAAAATTCATAATGACCCACGAATTACACGTGTGGGGCGCTTTATTCGTAAAACGAGTTTAGATGAATTACCCCAATTTTGGAATGTCTTGCGCGGTGATATGACACTAGTAGGTCCACGTCCGCCCGTTCCATACGAAGTTGAGATCTATGGCGAACGCGAGTGGTTACGTCTTACTGGCAAACCTGGTCTCACTGGAACCTGGCAGGTCTATGGGCGCTCGCGCGTGACTTTTCAAGAGATGATAGAGATGGATATCAGTTATCTTCGAGCTCAATCACTCTGGCAAGATCTCAAGCTCATTTTCCTGACCATTCCAGTCATGATCCTGGCACGTGGAGGTGGTTGAGCAACTATGAAACCCAACAGTTTCCCCATGAGCCACAGCGATGCTCAAAAGGCTCGAACCCATCATATGTAGGCATAGCACTTAAGCCTGTACAAAACTCACAGCTCGATCAATCTGCCATCCGTCGTTAAGAAGAGAGAGAAGAGCCGCAGGATGATGATATGCGGCTCTTCTCTCTCTTCGCTCATGGGCAATGCTATTTCTTGTCAAGAGTCACAAAGAACAGCGTCAGTAACGCTCGTGCATGTAACTGCTGGTAGACAGAAATCGGCCAGCGCCCCTTCGACCCAGAGACCATCGCCCGTTCCATATGCTCCAACGCTCGGCTTAACTGCCGTTCATTGACACGCACAAAGAAAATAGTATGCCCAGTCAACCGCTTGAGCGTAGGCGCGAGCAACACTTGTTCCACATCATGGATAGCGACTGTTAACTTTCCATTTTCGCCTCCGATGACAGCACACCGCTGCCTGAGCATAAAAGGAAGGGGAAGCAGAGAACGATACTCTTCAGGAATACGCCTCAAGACGCGCAAATAAGGTAGCGGTGGACGTTCATTCTTCCCCAATCGGCTTCGCCTTCTCGCCATAGACTGGCCCTGATCCATCTGTAAATAAAGCATTCTCACTACTCTAGCATCTGCATATCTCTTCAGAGCTCTTCTCAACGCGCAAATGCATCACAGGAGTCGAGAGACCTGAAGCATTCTATGTCTGTGTATACTATCGTGAAAGGGTTGGTGCTTGCTTACAGCTTAGCGGATCAACGTAGAGATAGAATGCCAGAATGTACTTCAAAACGGTTATATCTTCCCCTATCTAGTTGAGACTTGTAAACATGTATCACCTTCTCAGAGCATAAACAAAGGGAGCAGCATTGCTGCTCCCGGATGAGACGTTGTAGCCCGAACCTTACACTAAACAGATAGAACACGTAAGGGACGCTCTTCCTGAACCTTCTCTAGTGGCTCTTCGTTGCGACGAATTAAGGTATACCCAACACCAGGAACGGTAAGAATATAATGGGGATTGCTGGGTTGAGGTTCTATCTTCTGACGCAAATGGCGAATATGCGCCTTAATCAAACAGGCATCGCCGTCACCATCATATCCCCAGACATGGGTTACAATCTGATTAGCGGTGCAGACATCATTAGCATTAATCGCTAAGAGATGCAGTAGTTTACTCTCAGTAGGGGTCAAGCGCACGGGATTGCCATGAACCTTCACCTCATTATGGAGCGAATCTACACAGATAGGACCAACCGTCACTATAGACGACGGGCGACGCTCCAACGTTGAGCGAGCGCGACGACTCACCGCTCGAATACGCGCCAGCAGTTGAGAAGGGAAGAAAGGTTTTCTTAGATAATCGTCGGCCCCTGACTCCAGACAGCGTACCTCATCTTGCACATCTTTCCCATCCGTCACCACCAGAATTAAGGCATCATGCTTGATGCTCAGATCTCGACACATACTTAACACATCCCCACCCTTCAACATAGGATCAATAATCACCAGGTCCGGGCGCTGCTCTAACCATTCGCTCCTGGCTCGCTCGCTATTATAGGCACGATATACTTCATAGCCCAGCGTCTTCAGCCAGCTTGTGAGCATCTCCACTAAATCACGGTCACTATCAATGACCAGTAATTTCATGCGACTCCTCCCCTAATAAACACAGAGTACAGCACATAGCACAGAATATACATTTATGCAAATAAGCCATCCTGCGGCTTACGAGATTGTAAAGGTAAATCACTTCAAGAATTAACCCAATTTTCTGGCTTTCATTTCTATCTACGCCAGAGATGCAGCATCACCTCCAGAATCGAGAAATACCTTGTACTCATCTTCACAACACTTATATTCCTGATTTTCAATTTTGGTTGGATAAAAAATTAAGGCACGCGGCAGTATCAGAGCCTCTCTATCAATTGATAAATAGGCCAATGTAGTAGTTCCCCCCTGAACAACTCATTGGTGAAAATATGTAACGCTTATTTAAGAGCGGCTAGATTCTGGTCCCTATCACAATACCAGGATCGCCCCACTCTCAAACGCGCAATATCATTAATTTTCAGCCTTTTTCACTATACACCATATTTGACGTATCTGCTTACCAGTCCAGGATTATACCATGAGAACCTTAAAATAGCATAATTTATTCTATGCATTCAGTCGCTCTTGATTTATGCTGATGATAAAGCAGAGTACTTCTATCTCATAGACGCGTTCTTTTATCTTTTTTGGCGTATAGAAAAGCTCAGTTTATACCAGAAAAAAATAGGCAATAACGCTCCTTCTGAAAATACCAGAAAGGAGCGTTATTGCCTGAATTGAGGAAAAGAAAATAATCTCTTTGAGCTGAAAGGCTCACATAACGATAATTACCGCTTTTCGCGCACTCGCGAGGAGCGATCCTATCATATCCTAATAGCTAGTAACCACCAGACCGACACAAATTCCTAAAACGCCACCAACAAAGACCTGGGTCGGCGTGTGCCCGATCAATTCGCGCAAACGTTTTTCTGCGAATGGTCGGCCCTGAAAAGCTTCGTCAATCATTTGATTGAGAATACGCGCTTGAATACTTACCGCGCGTCGCACGCCAGCGGCGTCATACATGACAATTCCCGCGAGAACAGCAGCAACCGCGAACGTAGGAGAACCAAGCCCCATTATACGCGCCGTGGTCGTCGCTAGACTGGTAACCAAGGCAGAGTGTGAGCTAGGCATACCACCAGACGACACCAGACGACTGAGCACCAGTCGGCGCTCCTTGATAATCTCACCAACAGTCTTACTCACCTGTGCGATCAGCCAGGCGAGAACTGAAGCTAGCAACACACGGTTATCCAAAAGCGAATCATTTACCATAGATAGCTAGAGCGTCTCCCCTCTTAGAGGTCAAACGAGCGCAGAGATAACGAGCCCTCGCTATCACCCTGCAATTGTTGAATCGTCAACTCGGCTTTCTGTAACAGGTCGTTACAATGCTGTACCAGCGCCACACCCTTCTGATACGAATGAAGGGCCTCCTCAAGCGATAGCTGCCCATCCTTGAGAGCTTCCACCGTCTCCTCTAGTCTGGCAAAGGCGTCTTCAAACGATAATGCCTCTTCCATTGAAGGTGAACTTCCTTCCCCTGTAAGCGTTGGCATTGCCGAAACAAGCCAACAATGTGAGCACTAATCAATCACTATCTGGCATCTCATAATTCCCGCCCAATTTCACTCACACGTGCTACTATGTCCCCATCCGCGACCTGAATATGCAGGTCGTCACCAACCTCCACCTGCTGCACACTTGTTACCAGCCGTTGATCCCCATCACGATGCACGACGGCATAACCACGTGCGATGGTGAGCAATGGGCTGAGCGATTGAAGTTGTAGGGCGATACCACGCAAGCGCTCACCACGCAGGCTCAAAAGATGTCGTGTATGGGTCTGCATACGCTCAGTCAAATCATCAAGCTGTTGACGATAGCTGTCTATGCGTCCCATTGGGCTAAAGCGCTCCAATTCACGTTGGATGTCGGCAAGTTGCTCGCCAAACGCTTCTATACGCTCCTCCAATAACGAGGTTAGCTCTTGCTGCCGATCCAGCAATTCCAGGCGCAAATCCTCAATATTGGGAACAACGGCAGTCGCGGCTGCCGTTGGCGTGGAGGCGCGTTGATCTGCGACAAAGTCAGCCAATGTAAAATCCGTCTCATGACCAACACCGCTAATCACAGGCACACTTGAACGCGCGATGGCGCGTACAACTACCTCTTCATTGAAGGCCCATAGCTCTTCAATCGAACCACCACCACGCCCAACAATGATTACCTCGGCTTCGCCATGCTCATTAAGTACGTCGAGGGCCGCAGCAATGGAGTCCGGTGCCCCTTCTCCCTGCACCAGGGCTGGCGAGAGGATCACACGTGCTAGTGGATAGCGCTGGCGCAGAACACGCGCCATATCGCGCAAAGCAGCGGCCTGGGGTGAGGTCACAATACCAATTACTTCCGGCCGCTCAGGCAGCGCTCGCTTTCGCTCAGGATCAAAAAGCCCCTCGGCTTCCAGGCGCGTTTTTAATTGCTCCAGGCGCGCAAAGAGCAGTCCCATACCAAGCGGCTCTACACTCTCTACATAGAGTTGGAGCTTGCCATCACGTTCATAAAATGAAATACGCCCATACACCGCAATCCCCATACCATCACGTAGGGGAGGCGCGGCTGTTCGCTGGCGCGCCTGCTTAAAGAAGACACAATTCATCTGTGCGCCACTGTCTTTAAGTGTAAAATAACAGTGGCCGGAGGGGTAGGTCTTACAGTTGGAGACTTCGCCATACACTCGCACATCCTGTAACATGTCGTTGGTCTCCAACCACTCTTTCAGATATACAGAGAGGGCAGAAACGCTTAACGCGTCACTAAAGCCAGGTAGCTGCATGGCTGTTATGCCCTCCTATGCGTCCTCCGCGACCTCAAGTGTCATTAAAGCCTGACCATACTCGACGGGCCGCCCATCCTCTAGCAGGATCTCATGAACACGGCCTGCCACAGTGGCTTCAACCTCATACAGTACATTGAGTGATTGTATTGAACCAAGCAATTGTCCAACCTTGACTTTGTCACCCACTGCGACCAGTGCCTTCCCTTTCGGTTTGACCCATGTATGAAAGATACCCACCAGAGGCGCGGTCACTGTATGCGAAGATCGTGTCGGAGCCGCTTCGGTTTCTCCCGGCTCTGACACGGAAAGAGTAACACCAGAGGCTACGCCTTCGCCCGCCTTCGCCTTGCGCAGAACTAGACGTGTTCCTGTCTCGCTATGCTTGACCTCAATCTCTGAAACATCACTCTTGTCCAGCACCTTTACCAGATGCTCAAGGGCTTCCAGATCCATATGCTCCGACTCTTCCCGTATTTCCTCTGTTAGCATCTCCAGGGGCGAGGAAGCGTGTCTGCTGCCATCCATAAAAGTAACTCCCGAACTACGTTCGCAAACAATATACCTCAATCTCTGAGACATCACCATCATCTCACCACTCATGCATACGCGACCCACTATTGTATAGGCCTCGCATGCGAGTGGCTGAGAAAATCTATAAGGTCTTACACACGCTCGACATACTGACCCGTGCTTGTATTCACACGAATGGAGTCATCTGCCGTAACAAAGAGCGGCACCTGGACAATCAGGCCAGTCTCGGTTGTTGCGGGCTTAGAGCCACCAGTAGCCGTGTCTCCCTTGAAGCCAGGTTCGGTATAGGTTATCTTCAGTACAAGCTTTTCTGGCAATTCCACTGAGATCGGCTCTTCGTTGTAGCGAATGATGTCTAGCTCCAGATTGTCAATCAGGTAGTCCTTGGCATCCCCCAACTGGGCCTCCGTCAGCACAATATCCTCATAGGTGCTGGTATCCATGAAATGATACAAGTCGCCATCATTGTACTGATAGGTGACATTGGAACGATCCAGATAGAGGCGCTTGAACTTTTCACCAGCGTCACAGGTGCGATCAACAGTTGAGCCACTGCGCAGGTTGCGCAACTTCATGCGTACGATGGCCCCACCGCGTCCAATCTTCACATGCTGCCAATCAAGAATAGTGCAGGGGTTGCCCTCAAATTCTATTGTGACGCCTTTTTTCAGGTCACTAGTGGAAATCATCCCAAAAAACTCCTTTGATAAGTAAGTGTCTTACTCTCTATTACTGCTATGCGCGAATCATTGATTCCTCGATATGCAGATATTGTACTTTAATCGTTATCAAGCTTCTCAATTACTCAGCGCATTGCTATGCAAGAAAAGAATCTATAGCTATACACTGTAACAGTGGCTATTTGTCTTCCTGTAGATCGGCAACAAGCGCTTCAAGAGCTAATAAATAGCCACGCCATCCCAGACCCGCAATCTGCCCCAGACAGATCGGTGCGATGACTGAATGGTGACGAAAGGCTTCGCGCGCATACACATTGCTCAGATGCACCTCGATTATCGGCAGTTTAGCTGCTGCCAGCGCATCACGTATAGCATAAGAATAATGCGTGAATGCGCCAGGGTTGATGATAATACCATCGACCTGTTCAGCATGCTGCTGAATGCAGTCAATCAACGCGCCTTCATGATTAGACTGAAAGCACTCAACCGTCGCCCCAAGAGCCTCGCCTCGCGCATATATCCGCTCGTTAATCATATCGAGTGTCAGCGTACCATACACACCTGGCTCACGCTTTCCCAACGTGTTAAGGTTTGGTCCATTAAGCACCAGAATTGCAACCATGAGCTAGACCCTCGCTTCCGCGAAGAACGTTGAGATCACGCGCTCAACCAATTCATCAGGCATCTCTGTAATCACCACATCGCCGATATGCCGAGGCATAATCCAGCGCACACGCTTGCTCACAACCTTCTTATCCAATTGGATTTTCGCCAGGATGGCTTGAGCACGCACATTTCCCTGGTAGGCAACTGGGAGACCCAGTGCCTCCAGCAAGGCGTTCTGCCGCTGTACCTCATCAGAGGGTAGCATACCTGCCTCTTGCGCCAGGGCCGCCGCAGCTACCATACCAAGCGAAACAGCCTCGCCATGGAGCAATTCGCCATAACCCGCAACGCTCTCCAATGCATGTGCTACGGTATGACCATAGTTCAAAATAGCACGTAGCCCACTCTCTTTCTCATCTTCTTCAATGACCTGCACCTTTAAATCAATGCTGCGAGCAATAATCTGCATCAGCAAAGAGGCAGGTAATGACGAGAAATCGCCTAAAGCATCTTTGTACGTCTCCAAAAGCGCAAATAGCTTGGCGTCGAGTATGATACCATACTTTACAACTTCTGCCCATCCCTCTGTACGCTCCCTAAGAGGAAGTGTCCGCAAGGTCGCTGGATCAACCAGGACCAGAAGTGGATGATAAAACGCGCCTATAAGGTTCTTCCCTTGACTATGATTAATCCCAGTCTTCCCACCAATCGCAGCATCCACCTGAGATAATAGCGAGGTCGGCACCTGTATGAGTGGAACACCACGTAGATAGGTTGCAGCCACAAATCCCACCAGGTCCCCAATCACCCCACCACCCAGAGCAATCAGCGGTTCACGTCGCTCTGCGTGATGCTCCAACAGCCAATCATAGATAGCTTGTAGTTGCTCAAACGACTTGCTGGACTCGCCAGCAGGTACAGTATAGAGATACGCATCAAAACCTGCCCGCGCGAGATTCTGGATCACGTCATCGCCATACAGCGAACGCAAATTACTATCTGTAAACAGGAAGACTCGGCGCGGCAGTGCCAGTTGCGTCAGATATTGAGGCAAGCGCTCCAACCCTCCCCAATCCACAACGATATCATAGCCAGCACCAATATGCACACGCCGCACAATGGGCGCGGTTTCATGGGATGCTTCAGCATCGGTGAGCATAGCGATAATCTCCTCAACCACCTGTTCCGCGCTTCGCCCCTGCGTCGCACAGGTTAGCTCGGCCTCTTCATACCAGGCCCGGCGGGACATATAGAGGTTCTGTAGTGTCTGTAAAGGATCTGGCCCGGAAAGCAGCGGGCGCACCTCTGGCGACGTCAAATCGGCGCGGGCACGCTCCTGTTGCGCCAACAAGCGTTCAAGCGAAGAGGTAGGATCGGTATGCAAATAGAGACGTACACCTCGCTCGGCCATCAGCCGCCGATTCTCTTCCCGCACGACGATGCCACCACCCGTAGCGATGACCGCACTCTCCTCCGAGCACACGGCCTGCTCCAGCACGCGACTTTCAAGGTCGCGAAAAGCCGCCTCGCCATGACGGGTGAAGAGTTCGGGTATACTTGCTCCTGCCTCCTGCACCACTAACGCGTCAATATCCAGCAAAGGTCGCCCTAAACGCCGCGCCAGGAGGCGCCCCACTGTACTCTTACCACTCCCTGAAAGCCCTATCAAAAAAACATGTCGCATGGCGCTATTGTAACATTAATCGGCTGGCGTGTGTATAGCCCTTTCCTTCAAACCAACTCAGCACGGCCTATATAGCACGATTATAATCCTCTCAGTTCGACCCACAATAAGGACTATACATGTCAAACTGGCTCTGCCAGTCCACCATGTATAGTCCTTTTTCTCGCATGCCAATGCTTACAGCAGGAATGCCTTATAGAAATTGATTAGCGCCCGAATTTCTCAACAAAGAAGAGATGAATCCCGGACGCATCATTACCCGCTCCGGTCCTATGCCCATGAGTCAAAATGTTCTGCTGATTACGCTCTTCAATCGGGAGTGAGCCACGCTTCCGCTTGACAAAATACCACACCAGATAACCCACCGTAGGCACTAGCAAAGCACCGATGAGCGCAGCATTCCCATTTCCGAATGAGATCATGCTTCCACCAATGATGCCAATGAGAAATCCTAGGCCCAGAATTGCCACACCGATATACTTCATAATGTTCTCCGAATCTACAAATCTTTACCATTGAAACAAAGATTTGTTGTCCTACTCTATAGAGTAGGACGTAAAAAACACCGATGTTAACAAATTTGCCAAATCAATTCCCCTTGTTTCCGCAATCGTTCAATTGCGAGATAATCGACTGGTCAGCAAAAACCTGTGCAAATAGCAAAAGACCTCAGAGAAATCAGATACATTCTCTGAGGTCTTGCATGAAATATGGCTATGCGAAATAGAAGTGGTAGGAGTAGAACTCTTCGTCGCGTAGCCAGCCGTTGGCTTCGTAGGTGGATTGGGCAGTGTAGTTATCGCGCGCGGTGGTCAAGGTCAGACCCCGCGCACCAGTCTGCGCAGCAAAGTCACGCGCGCGATCCAGGAGTGCTGGGCCAACGCCTTTCTTGCGAGCCCCTGGCGCGACAAAGAGGTCATTCAGAATCCAGAGGCGCTTCATCGATACTGAGGAGAAAGAAGGGTAGAGCTGTGTAAACCCACAGGCGCGCGTATCGCTTCCATCTGACTCCTGCAAACGCGCCACGAAGATTACCGAACTCTTGTTTTGGAAATGCTGAGTTAAAAAGGCTCTGGCTCCTTCAATATCCGATACCTGACGATAGAACTGGCGGTAACCATCAAAAAGGGGTATAAGCTCTTCCAGGTCTTCAATGGTGGCCTGTGTGATTTGAATTGCGGGCTGTGATGTGCTCATCCTTACTCCTTATATGAAAACCTGAGCGCGTAATGCCAGCCATATAGTGGCATTGGTTTTCGCAGAAACTCTTAATACAATTCCTGATTGTGAATGTCGGTCATAAGCGTTGAAGCGAGCGTGAAGGTCGTCGTATCCCGAGCGCTGATATATTCGCCCGAGGTTGATTTCACGCCCTGGCGCTCGAAAGCACGAGCACGATTATCGTAAACCTCAAAGGCACGCCCAAAGGAGAAGATATACTGCTGAAGCTGACCCGTTTCTCGGTTCAGAACCAGAATATCATCGCCGCTTCCACACTCCCCCTGGTCCTGGCAAGCAGAGCGGTCCATAAAGGAGCCAACAAGAATCTGCCAGCGCTTATCCCAACTCTTCGCGGTGTATTGATGCACGACCTGAAGCGTGTTATCGAAAAGCAAGAAAGTGCTCAACGCCTCCTCTTGATTATAAAGCATGATGCCAGTTGAGGAGGTGCCAAAATGACCCACATATGGGATCAGGTTTTGCCCCCAATCGGAATACTCTTTTGTATCTGCAACCGCAAGATTGGACTTAAAAGTTAGAATCTGAGCCTCTCCTACCCCTGGATCATAGAGCAGCAACTGCGCACGTCCCGAGGAGTTAAAATCGCCGCTATAGACCATCCAATTGCCAGCAAGATCATTAATATCTTGCTGTTCTGTTACCTTGAGTGAGCTATTCAAACCTAACATCCGCCCTGTTCCTTCGAGGCGATTATACAGGAATATACCGTCCTGAAGGGTATTGACAAAGCGTCCTACATACACTTCCCAACTCGCATGCCACAGCGTATACACCTGACGATGCCTGACATGAAAACGCGAATCGAAATCAAGCAGAATCACATTGGCAGTTTTCCCCTGGATCTCCCAATCCGCTAGGCTCACACCACTTAAATCGCCATTCGAGTTGCTATCAGTAAGTGTCGTATTTGTCTGCTGAGAAACAGTGCTGGTCTTGCTCACGACGGCACTATTTGTCTGGGTAGGCTGGGATGTGGTCGTGCTCGTCGATGTTGGCGTCGGTGCAGGTGCGACTGTTGGAGTTGGAGTTGGTGACACCGTTTGCGTTGGCGTCGGACTTGGCGTACTGGTACTAGTAGGAGTCGGGGTCGGCGTCGCCGTTTCAGTCGGAGTGGGAGTTGGCGTCACTGTTGGCGTCGGGGTCGGCGTCGCCGTTTTGGTTGGAGCGGGAGTCGGCGTCACCGTCTTTGTTGGGGTTGGCGTTGGTGTCGCTGTTTTGGTTGGCGTTGGGGTTGTAGTTCTTGTTGGCGTCGGCGTTGGTGTATCAGTGCCGTTATTGTCACTGTTATTGTTATCATTATCGCTAATGGACGTACTAGTGCCAGGGTCGTAAGCGGCGGGGTTGGCGAAGCGATTATACATCATAACCGAGCTACGATGTCCGTCGAAACGCCCAACATAAAGTTCCCATCCCGGCCCCTCGCCATCCAGCACGACATGTTTCTTGATCGTGAGATCCGAGGTCAAGCTAATAAGATGAATCTTGCCTGTATCACGATTATAGAGCAAAATATCGGACGTCCCCGAGCCATCGAAATCCCCTACATGAATATCGAGCGAGGATCCCCACTTTCCCGAAGGCACAATAGAGTCACCCAGGCTGACCAACGTGGGCGCATCCTGGGTTAAGCGTGTGCTTTGCTGAGGATCATCTCCAGGATTGGCTACAAAGGTCCCCTGTGGTCGCGCCTGCTTTGAGAGTTGCATTATCTGAAGTACGCCCTCTTCGCGATCATAGAGCAAGAGGTCACTATGTCCCATCCCAGTAAAATCAGCGTTAAACTCTTGATCTGACGAAGTAGCTGACAACCCTAGAGCGAGGTGGCTATCCGTATATGTCGTTGAACTAGATGTGCTGGTGGTAAGTTCATTGTTAGCCTGCGTTATTTGATCCGACGAGGTCGATGAGGTACCAGTGAGGTTAGTAAAGCGCCGCGGATCGATAGAGCGAGGGAAATAGATAAAGCGTAACTGCCCTTTCTGGAAGCGCGCCTGATTGATGTAGGATGCATTATAACTATCCCCCACATACATGCGTGTGGCATCACCAAAATTCTGATATGTGACATTGAAAGTCTGACCATCACTGCCTACTGAGGTAACAAAGGCAACATGCCCCTCCGCACCATAGGCCCAAACACCATCCCCTACTGGGAAGACAGCAATCGCTCCCAGACGTGGTACCGTTCCCACTGAGAAGCCAGCACGCACCGCATCCACCGCCCACGCGGCGGCATTTCCCCAGTTTCGTGGCAAGTCATATCCTAGCAAGTGCCACTGTTCCCAGGCCCACCAGGTACAGTTGCCACCCGTCGGGAAGGGACCAGGGCAAATCGGATACGGATTTCCATTTGGAGAGAAACCCACCTGCTGACAGTTCTGATCAACTGTCGCAACTGTATGTTGTTGCGCCATAGCATAGCTTGCCGAAGCGCTCCACGGCAGAAACTCCACAATCACTACAGCTAGAATGAGTAGAAGGCTGCAACTACGTACGACGCGCTGATGATGTGACGCGATAAGCCAATGTATTCCAGGACGCATACCAGGAGTCCCTTCCAGCAAGCACAAAATATAACATCAATCCTTGCTTCTTTACCGAAGAAAAATAGTTAGATCCCTATTCATGATTGTTTTCTTCGGAAGTAAGGTCTTATTCGCAAACAGACACCGCTGATCGCGGCTAGCGCTGACCCCATGCAGGGGCACAGCGCGCTCAAGTTTTCGGATAAGGAGTAAGTTCCTATATGGAGCTTTAGTTTTTGTATGTGACCTGAGTCTTACAGGTTTTGTGCCTCGAACGAACATTTAGAATTATAACATCGTCTCTATAGGGCTACAAGGGAATGCGTACTCCATCAGGACCCTTTTACTCATCAGCGAGCCCATCCGAGCGAGCATTACATCCTCTTTCCCCCGTCACTAGACAGCGGCATAAATTGCTCTCCCCACAGATCAGGTACAATTTTCCCAACGCGAAAAAGAGCCTCCCAAACCTATTGACAAAGTAAGGACGCAATGGTATTATTCTCTACGTCGAGAGGGCGATTAGCTCAGTTGGTTAGAGCGCCACGTTGACATCGTGGAGGTCACAGATTCGAGTTCTGTATCGCCCATTAAGCTTGAGAAGCGGCTTTGAATGAAGCCGCTTCTCTTTTTGTCTTCATTCCCACATAGAAAAGACAGGGACTACGCTCCAATAATTAGAGCATAATCCCTGTCTTCTGGTTTCTCTTCTCTTTGCCTCGTATTAACCCCGCGTGCCGGGCAAAATAGGCAGATTCATGCCCTCATCGCGCGTACGATGGGTGCCCGCGATATCTTTAATACCACCTTCGGGATAGACGAGTTTGGCCTCAGCCTCAGGAAGCAGGCTAGCAACCTCCTTCAGGACCGCATCAAGGAACTGATCCTCAGGTACAGTCTTGACCACCTGGCCCTTACGGAAGATTACGCCCTTACCTTTACCACCTGCCAGACCCACATCCGCGTCACGTGACTCGCCAGGGCCATTCACGACACAGCCCATGACAGCGACCTGGATCGGCGTCTGAACCTTGGTCAAACGCTTCTCGACCTCGTTAGCGACACTAATTACGTCGATCTCCACGCGACCACATGAGGGGCAGGAAACGAAAGTTACACCCCGGTTGCGTAGCTCAAGCGACTTGAGGATCTCATACGCCACGGGAATTTCTTCTTCTGGCTCCGCGCTCAAGCTCACACGCATCGTATCGCCAATACCATCCGCCAGCAAGAGGCCCATTCCCACCGACGATTTGACCGCACCTGTTACCAATGTACCCGCCTCGGTAATGCCCAGGTGGATTGGATAATCAGAGCGTTCGGAGAAACGGCGATACGCCTCAACGGCGGTCAACACAGTAGAAGACTTAAGCGAGACAATGATATTGTGGAAATCGATCTCTTCACACCAGCTAATATACTCCAGCGCTTTGCTCACCATCCGCTCGGCCAGGTGCTCACGCTCCCGACGACGCGCCTCGGCAGGGTCAGAACGCTCTAGCGTACCGTCCGCTCGTAGGCGCACCTGGATACGCTGCATCTGTGCCTGCTTATCTAGCGCATCTATAGAGCCAGAATTAACGCCTATACGCATGGCGATATCTCGCTCCTTGGCGGCGCGTGCAATCTGCACCAGCGACTCACGGCCATTGAGCAAGTTACCGGGATTAATACGCACTTTGTCGATTCCCTGGCGTATAGCCTCCAAAGCCAAATTAGGATTATAGTGAATATCCGCCACCAGCGGAATAGAGATCTGCTTCTTAATTTCACCTAGAACGACGGCATCTTCCATCTCAGGTACCGCCACACGTACCAACTCACAGCCTACATCCTCAAGGCGTTTGATCTGTTCTACCGTGCTCTTCACATCACGGGTGTACGTGGTGGTCATTGACTGTACAGCAACAGGAGCGCCGCCACCAATCAGAACATTACCAACGCGGACCTGACGAGTTTTGTTAGACATAGTTAAAGCCTCTCCGAAAACCTGAGCACCACCACTAGCGGCACCCTCATGTGAGGGCATGGTAGTGCCGCTTCCAGGCAGCCCCCTGCAATAGGGGATGGTTTCCGCATACGATGTTAGGAGTACGTCTCCATAATTAGCCACCCCAATGCATGACGTCACTTACGGTGACGACAACCATCAGAGCAAGCAAGATTCCCATACCAATAAGATTAATAAGGCCCTCGCGTTCGGGCTTAAGACGCTTACCACCCCGAATCATTTCGATGAGAATAAGCACCACACGCCCACCATCCAGGGCAGGGAACGGCAGTATATTCACGATTGCCAGGTTAATACTGAGCATAGCAGTTAAATTCAAGATGTACCACCAGCCAACTGTGGGTACAGTCTGAGCCACCTCACCGGTAATCTTCACAATACCCACCGGGCCAGAGATCTGAGGCTGTATAGCACCCACAATCATCTGTCCAATGGTCGAGATAAAGAGACCAGTCACTGAGAAGGTCTGAGCAAATCCCTTAATAGGTGCTTGCCAGAGTGGGATACTTTCGTACACAGTCTTACCCAGGACTCCCAAGTGCCCCTTATCAGGAGGAGGGCTCACCAGAGCATTAACGGTAATATGGAAGGGAGCCGAGACTCCCGCTCGTTGTACGACAAGCTCGACAGGAATAGTTTGTTTACCTTTATTCTGAACCGCGACTTTATCGACGATATCCTTGACTTGCTGGAACTGTGTGACTTGCTGACCATTAACACTCAAGATCTTATCGTCCGCACGCATGCCAGCAGTGGAGGCAGGCGAATTCGGGGTCACCTGAGCAATTATGGCGGGGTTAGTTGGCTCTCCCTGCCCATAAGCGACAGTAAAAAGCACAATCGCCAGGAGAACATTCATTATCACGCCCGCGCAGAGCACCGCGATACGTTTGCCAGCAGGCTTAGCAGCGAAGCTACCACTATCATAGTTCCCCATTTCGTCTCGCGCATCACCATCCTCACCTGGCATACGTACAAAGCCACCAATGGGCAGAAGGTTAAGCGAATAGATGGTAGATGACTTCTGTGCCTCCCCAGCTAGAGAACGGCTCATACCACCACTCGCGCCTGTGAGAGGGTTCTGGGTATCTTCTAGCTGTTCGGAACGACCTCCAAACCACATAACTTCCCATCCCCTTGAGGTCGACGACGAAAACCCACGATACGCGGAGGCAAACCAATACCAAACTCCTCCACTCGAATACCCGCCCAACGCGCAGTGATAAAGTGTCCAAACTCATGCACAAGCACAAGCAACCCGAAAACCGGGATAGCTGCGAGTAAGTACCAATTATTCATTCACAATATCCTTTACTGCTCAACAATGCCTCCAGCAAACACATTATATGTACGCAAGCCCGCTAATCCCTGGTCTTGCGGCTACTATCCCAGGTATTTTGCGCTACACACACGCGCCTCACTCCTTGCCCAGGCGCAAGCCCCTACAATCGCGGCAGAATCGGGCTGTGAAATTGAATCATGCCGCTCCAGAACAGCCTCTAGAATCTCAGCAATTCCTCGATAGGGAATCTTCCCCTCCATAAACATAGCGACAGCTTCTTCGTCAGCCCCCACCAGAACACTAGGATACGTTCCTCCTCGTTTACCAGCCTCGATCGCCAATTTGAAGCACGGGAAGCGCTCCAGATTCAGTTCCTCAAAGTTTAAACGCGCAACAGTTGGCCAGTTCAATTCTTTAATCAGGTTCTTGTCGCTAGTATCCAGACGTTCAGGATAGGTCAGAGTATGCAAGATGGGTAGATGCATGGTGGGTAAACTGGCCTGCATCTTAATCGAACCATCGCAGAACTCAACCATCGAATGGATGATGCTTTCAGGATGCACCACGACATCAATCTGCTCATAGGGCATATCGAAAAGCCAGTGCGCTTCGATGACCTCTAATCCCTTGTTCATCAGGGTCGCACTATCAATTGTAATCTTTGGTCCCATACGCCAGGTGGGATGGGCCATAGCCTGCTCCACAGAGACATCGCGCAACTGCTCAAGAGGAGTCGTGCGGAATGGGCCACCTGATGCTGTAAGAATCAATCGGCGAATGGAGTTGTTTTCTTCACCATGCAGACATTGCCAGATGGCACTATGTTCACTATCAACTGGCAGGATCGCAACTCCATGGCGTCGTGCAGCCTCGGTCACCACGTGACCCGCCATCACCAGAGTTTCCTTATTCGCCAACGCAATCGTCTTACCAGCGCTAATCGCTGCCAATGTGGGACGCAGACCATCCTGACCAGAAGTCGCCGCAACCAGGATATCAGCATCCGCATGGGTCGCAACAGCTAGCAAGCCACGCTCACCCAGAAGCGCTTTAGGTAGTGCTTCGCGTGCCTTACGCTCTACTTCGGGCGAATCGGCAAAGCAAGCCACCAGGTCAGGGCCAAACTCTTTCGCCTGTTCCACCAGCAAGTCAACATTGCTACGCGCAGCCAGCGCGACAACCTTGAACTGTTCAGGGAAGGAGCGCACAATATCGAGCGTTTGCCTCCCCACCGATCCAGTACTTCCAAGTAAAGCGATGCGTTTAGGAAATGTGCTCATGCAACCTATATTTACGGGACTGGCTGTTTCTCTGCTCAACGACGATGGGCTTACTATATATATAATAACGCGTCGACGACCAGAAAACCTTCCAGCGTTCCCGCCCTTCTATCTCAATGCTAGTAAGATCTTACACAAAAACCAGCGCCACTGGTCGCGACCAACACAAATTCCTTAGACGAATATCGGAGCGCATCAGCGCTAGCTGCCGCAAAGGCAGCGTTGATATTCGTACCAAGAAAAACGCACTCGGGTTTCCGCATAAGAAGTAAGTGCAAATATGTCGTATTTGTATTTACTTGTCCGTCTTGTGGCACGAGGGGACCATTTCAGAGTCCACCAACGAGCGAGGCAAACATAGATACAACAATCACAGCAAAGAGCAAACTATCGATGCGATCAAGTGCCCCTCCATGACCAGGTACAATTTGTCCGCTATCTTTCACATGCATCTGTCGCTTAATCAGAGACTCAGACAGGTCACCAAATGTCGCTGCGATCCCTATCAGGATACCTAATAACACAGCAAGGTACCAGGGCAAACCCAGGGGAAGAACGGTACAGAGCAGAGACGCAATAATCGAAAAAACAAGCCCTCCTGCAGCTCCCTCCCATGATTTGGCAGGACTGATCCGTGGTGCCAGCTTATGTCGCCCAACTAGTCGCCCCGTGAAGAATGCCGCTGAATCAAAGCCCCATACACCTAGCAAGGTGGCGAGCGTCCACCAGGCACCATGAGGAAGGGTTACCACCAAAGAGGGGGTCAACTGCACAACGCCAGCGCCAAAGCCACGCAATAGAAGTAAGAGGCTCGTTGGCACGCCAATATAGAGGGAAGTCGTTAGAGTCAGAGCCCAATCGATGATAGAACCATCAAGATTCTTACGCGCGAAGAGAACGGGAAAAGAAACTAATAAGACAACGCCTAACCCGGCTTCAAGCAGCACAGCCCGCTGAGCGGGAAAAAGTACTGCTATTTGAAAGAGCAAGCCCCAGCCCAAACTCAGCCAGAGCATAGGTCGATAACCTGCGCGTTGGAGCATCGTATGCAACTCATACGCCCCCAGTACGAGCAAAATCAGCGTCGCGGCAAAAGATGCCCAACCGCCAAACCAGACAACAACAAGCACTACAGGGATAAGAACAAATGCGGTTAGCAGGCGCTGCCCGACCGATGTGCGATTACTTTTCTGTGGAGGAGGTGTCGAAGCACCAGGCTCTATATGTTCATTCGCGCTTTGCAAACAAAATCTTTCCTCTACGAGGCAGAGCCAAAGCTCTCAAGCCATAAAAACCGATAAAAACAATAGGGCGGTAATCATATGCCGCCCTACATTATATACTATCGGAGCCTGCCAGTTATAGCGCAGATGGAGAGATCGCAGTAATTGAAAAACTCAATCCTTGAGTTCTCTCTTCGCGCCTGCGGCACTCATGGTGACAGGAAGACACCTCTTTATTTAGCCATTCTTGGGAGTGATGCCTCCAAACTTGCGTTGGCGTTGCGCAAAGCTTTGAAGTGCCTCTAGAAGATCCTCACGCCCAAAATCAGGCCAGAGCGTTGGTGTCGCATAGTACTCACTGTATGCCGACTGCCAGAGTAAGAAATTGCTCACGCGCATCTCACCAGCTGTACGAATCACCATATCAGGATCTGGGAGATCGCGTGTATATAAATAGGAAGCAATCAATTCTTCGGAAATGGCCTCGGGCTGAAGCCCGTCAGCAATAATCTGGCGTACGGCATCCACCACTTCGGCCCGACCACCATAGTTAAAACACACATTCAAGCCGATGCGCGTGTTGTTCTTTGTCAGTTCAACGGAATCGCGCACGGCCTGTTGAATATCAGGAGAGAGATCATGTAGGCGACCAAGATGGCGCAGACGCACACCATCGCGGTGTAGTTTCTCAAGGTCAGAGCGAATTGTTTCCCAGAAGAGACGCATCAGGCCATCAACCTCTATACGAGGGCGATTCCAGTTCTCTGTCGAAAACGCATACACGCTGAGCATCTCAATATTCTCATCAGTCGCGCACTCGACAACGCGGCGAAGCGCAGAGACGCCTGCTTTATGACCCGCCACGCGCGGTAAATGGCGACTAGTGGCCCAACGTCCATTGCCATCCATAATGATGGCAATGTGACGAATGGGAGGTCGAGACTGCTCAGATGCGACTGATTGTGGCTGCGCCGAAACATTCTCTTTCCTCCGTGAGGATAAGAGATCTTGTATCTTGGTCAACGTTAGACCTCCAGAATCTCCAGTTCCTTGGTTTTGCCGATTTTGTCCATCTCATCGATGAACTTATCAGTGAGCTTTTGTAGCTTGTCCGAGCTACGTTTCAGCTCGTCCTCGGAAACTTCCTTTTTCTTTTCACGATCACGCAATTTATCCTGCACATCGCGCCTCACATTGCGAACAGCGACCTTATGCTCGTCCATCTTCTTATGAAGCGTCTTGACAAGATCTTTACGGCGCTCTTCGCTCATGGGTGGGATATTCAGGCGAATGACCTGGCCATCATTATTAGGATTAATACCCAGGTCAGATTTTTGAATAGCCTTCTCAATATCGGCAACCATCTTCTTATCCCACGGCTGGATCACCAAAAGGCGAGCCTCAGGCACAGCGACGGTCGCGACTTGATTAATGGGCGTTGGGGTTCCGTAGTAATCGACAGTAATACGCTCAAGCAGAGCGGCACTGGCGCGACCTGCGCGGATAGATCCCAGATCTTGCTTGAGTGCGTCAACAGCGCGTTTCATGCGCCTTTCAGCGTCATCAAATAGATCAGCAGTCATAGCTTCAACCCCTTTTCACTGGGCACTGTCTCACACCAACCAACATGCAAACGCGATCAAACGAATGGTGCAAGAATGTTCAATATCGCACGATCTCTAGACAGATTCTGGTATGTTCTGGGTGACCAGGGTACCACACTTCTCACCGCGCACAATGGCCTCCAGGGCCCCTTCTTGTTGCAGGTTGAACACGATAATCGGCATGTGATTATCCTTGCACAACGAAAGAGCGGTACTATCCATCACCTTTAATCCCATGTTCAGCGCCTGCATATAGCTAATCTCATCGAATCTACATGCATGCCGATTTTTGACGGGATCGTCATCATAAATGCCATCGACTTTTGTGGCCTTGAGCAACACCTGCGCATTCAGTTCAACAGCGCGTAGAGCCGCAGCTGTATCGGTGGTAAAGAACGGGTTACCACTCCCCGCTGCCAATATCACGACGCGACCCTTCTCCAGGTGACGCACCGCCCGGCGGCGGATAAATGGCTCCGCGACAGGAGGCATCTCGATAGCTGTCTGAACTCGCGTCGTCATGCCGAGCTTTTCAGTCGCATCCTGCATAACAAGCGAGTTCATAACGGTTGCCAGCATACCGACATAATCAGCGGTAGCGCGATCGATGCCAGTCGAAGCGGCATCAGCTCCACGCCACATGTTCCCCCCGCCGATCACCATCGCGATCTCTACCCCCAATTCATGGACACGCTTGACTTCTGCAGCAAGACGTTGTACAGTCTCGGCGTCAATACCATATCCCTGACCGCCCAGGGCTTCACCACTGAGCTTGAGTAGAATGCGCTGATATTTCAGTTCGGTTGCCATAAGAGATGTCCTGTCTTAGTTCCTTTCAGAAAACCTGAGCGCGCTAGCACTTGCCACGATAGCAGCGTTGGTTTTCGCATAAGAAATTAGTCTTCACCAAGCTTGAAACGGCTGAAGCGGCGCAGAATGATGTTCTCACCGGTATCGGCAATAACCTTACGAATCAGATCGCCAATGGTGATGGTGTCATCTTTCACCCAGGGCTGCATTGTCAGAACCTGCTCAGAGAAAGCCTTCTTGAGCTTGCCCGCAATCACATCCTCTTTCTTCGCCTCAGGGACGCGAGCCATGGACGGATCTTCCAGGATCTCCTGCTTCTTGAGCTCAACTACCTCGGCAGGCACATCCTCATAATTTACATACTTGGGTGCCACACCTGCGATCTGAAGTGCCAGTTCACTGGCGAGCTGACGGAAAGCCTCGCTTCGCGCGACGAAATCGGTGCTGCAGTTAAGTTCCAGCAAGACGCCGATGCTATGATTGTGATGCACATATGAGAAAACGCCACCCTCTTTGGTCTCGCGACCGGCAGCCATCATTTTCTCAGCCTTGCGATCACTTCTAGCATCCAGGATCTTGATGGCATCGTCCCAGTTACCTGCATCCGTAAGCGCATTCTTACAGTCAGCAAATGTCGCGCCAGTCTCCTCGCGCAACTTCTTCACATCCGCTGCCGTGTAGTTCATGATTCGTTTCTCCTCAATTACGTAGATGTATGATACTCAGACGCCATTACCAGTGCAATGACCACTGTCCTTGATTTTTGGACTCTGAGTGCTTGACAAATGAGAAAAGAGCGTGTATAAGCTCCTCAACCCAATAACATACAAGCTATTATAGGTTGGAGAGCAGGAAAAAAGCGGGCGCAGGAGGTCCGATTTGCCTCTTGCTCCCGCTTGTAAAGTCTTTGTGTGTTACTCTTTCGTAACCAACTCACCCTCTGAGCTTGCGGATGCAGGCTCGGCCTCAGCAGACGCCGGAGCGGACTCTTCAGCTGAGGTGACAACTGTCTGCTCCTCAACCTGCGTCTCTTCTTCGGTGGTCTCCTCGTCCTTGTTAAGCGCATCTAGCTGGCGGCGACCTTCAACTGCGGCATCAGCAATCTTGGCGCACAGCAGGCGAACGGCGCGAATGGCGTCATCGTTGGCTGGGATGGGATAATCCATCTCATCGGGATCGCAGTTGGTGTCTGCCAGCGCGATGATTGGGATCTCCAGGCGCAGCGCCTCAAGAACAGCCGTGCGCTCCTTGCGGGTATCAATGATGAAGAGCGCGCTTGGCAGCGAACGCATATCTTTAATACCGCCCAGAATGCGCTCAAGGCGCACCATGTCGTCCGTCAGGCGCTGAACTTCTTTCTTAGGCAGGCGCTCAAAATCGCCATTTTCACGGCGGCGCTCAAGATCGCGCAGGTACTTAATGCGAAGCTGAATGGTCTGGAAGTTTGTGAGCATGCCACCGAGCCAGCGCTGGTTGACGTAGAACATACCACAGCGCTTGGCCTCTTCGGCTACAGCCTCTTGAGCCTGCTTCTTTGTGCCGACGAAGAGCAAGGTACCGCCGTCAGCTACAAGTTGCTCGACGAACTTGTAGGCCTCGTTCAGGCGCGTTACCGTCTGCTGCAGGTCAATGATATGAATACCATTGCGGTCCATAAAGATGAACTGCTGCATCTTGGGATTCCAACGGCGCGTCTGGTGTCCAAAGTGAACACCGGCCTCAAGAAGTTGCTTCATTGAGATGATATTAGCCAAAAATCGATCCTCCCTTAGCCTCCGCTCTCGATCTTTACCTGGACAACAGGGCCACCCGGTACTACCACTACCAAGCCTTCACTCGCCTGAACAAAACCAGTCACCAACTTGAAACATTGGCACAAGCCTTATTTTGCAGGCATTTCAATTAAAGCTTATGGACCCCAGGGCGTGCCAGATCAGAGAGCGTGTGTAATCTTATAGAAACAGTCAGTCGTAAAGCACGACATTAACGGGGCATACTGCCTCCCGCCAGTTGAGAAGTATAGCATAGAGAGACTAGAGACGCAAGAATCTTTTCGGCTGAGGCTTCCTTACCATGACCTTTTACCGCCCTATCTTGTATAAAACGTAGTATCCTCATTGGCTATCATCTTCCATATGAGAGGCAAATAAGGTATAATTGGTTAGGACAAAATAAGGGTGTAAAAGAGTGGAGGAAATAGATGCAGGGTAGGATACAGTTCTCACGCGTACATCTTATCGCATACGTGCGAGCACAGCACCCCTTCTGGTCACATATGAGGCGCCTCCCCACTCCTAGCCCGACGCCTTTGATGTTTCTCCCTCGTAGAAGAAGGACCACACTACGACGTGTTCATCTTGTGCATATACGGAATTTTCTGGATTAACGCCGTTTGCCTCTTGAAATGAGAAGTATAGTGTAATATATACCCATACACATTTATAACTAAGCAGCTAGCAGCACATCAGCTAAGATTGCTTTTACAGGGGTTGAAGAAGTAGAAAGGGTTTTCAAACAAAATGGTGAATATCCTCATAGTCGATGACCACTCCTTAATGCGACGTGCCGTCAGAGAGGTACTCGAAAAAGAGCGAGACTTTACAGTGGTAGGCGAGGCTGGTACTGGTCAGGAGGCTGAAGAGCAAGCAGCCCAAACGCAGCCAGACGTCATCTTAATGGATATGGATATGCCCGATTGCAATGGCTTCGATGCTACCGAACGGGTATTGACGCACTCACCTCAGTCACGCGTCATTATCTTCACTGCCGCCCATGAGGATCTACATGTGTTCAAGGCCATTCAGCGAGGCGCTATGGGCTATATCACTAAAGATATAGAGCCCGATGCCTTGATACACGCCGTCCGTTGTGCCGCACGTAACGATCTTTGCATTCCCGGTGCCCTGGCAACACAAGTCCTGGCCTATATTCGCAATGTCTGGCGCACACAGGAGCAATTCTACTCGGCACGCTTTATTCCCGATACGGTGGCCTATCGCACACCACGTCGCACACGGCGCACGAATAAGGCACAAGGTATGCAAGGTATGCAGGAAAATATGTCTGATAGGATAGTAGCCGAGAGCCCCAATGAGCTTGAAGAGAACAGCGAGGGCGCCCAGGGAAATACCGTGCAACCATCTATTGGTACCAAGCCAAGACGCAGGCCAAGACCTCTCACCGGTCGCGAACGCGAAATCCTCGACCTTATGCGCCTGGGACGCAAAAATCGCGAGATTGCCCGTGAACTTTGTATAGCCGAATCGACGGTCCACAAACACGTACAAAATATCTTCGAGAAACTACGAGCGCGCAACCGCACTGAGGCCATTTACTTTACGAGTATGGGGGGCAACTCCTCGGCAGCCAGTCACTTCCTGATATCCCGCTGAGCGGCCCCTTTGGTCAGCCAGCCTCTTATCTTGAGGATAATACTGAATACGAGGAAGAAGATATGCTTGAGGAAGAAAACTTTTCTCCAACACCAAATTCAAACGCCACCCAGGTAATGGTACAATAAAAGCGAAAGTACCAATACAGCGGGCTCCCTTCGGACGAAGGGAGCCCGCTGTGTAATGCAACTACACTGACTTATGTTTTCACGAAAACATCCACACGTGTCTGCACACACCCCAGCGGTATGGGGAATAATAAAGCAGCAGTGTATGATGTTCCTCTCTCTCACGCTGAAACACCAACTCTTCTCCCATGTTTTAAGCAGGCGAGGTTTTCTGCGGCGCAATGTGATAACATTGGTTTACAGAGAGATTATTCTGAGAAAGACAACTGTTTGCGTGCAAAGGAAACGGGTGCAGAGACAGCAAAACCCACACAAGAACAATCCAGTAGTAGAACGCCTGTCGTTCTTAGCACAACATAGTGTGTTTCAACACCTCAATATTGAGGACCTCAACGTACTAGCACATAGGTCCACCGAGATTACATGTGCACCTGGTCACATTTTGTATCGACCAGGCGATGTAAGCAAGACCCTTTTCATGTTAAGAGAGGGCATAGTGCAACTCTACTATCTCTCAACAGATGGGCGCAAACTCGTTCTTGTAACCCCAGAGAGCGGAACATGTTTCGGCCTCTCTATTCAACCAACCAACCAAACCCATCAGAGCTTCGCTGAGTGCTTATCCCCTTCACGCATCTACACATTCAACAAGCTTGAATTAGAGCCACTCCTGAGCCAACGTCCTGCGATCACCCTGGCGCTTCTCTCCAGCCTTGAACAACGCCTCTTCTCTATAGAGAAACAACTTATCGATACAACCTTCAAGAGTGTGCTCGCTCGCCTAGCAAGCTTACTTCTCCAGATCGCACAAGCACATCCACACGAACATGAAAGCCTCGTCGTCACGGGGCTAACACATGAAGAGTTGGCCGAACGCCTGGGCGTGTATCGCGAAACCGTCAGCAGCGCATTGCGTGAGCTTAGAGATACGCATGTTATTCAGCTCAACCGCCGCCGTATCGTCATCAGTTCACCCGAACGCCTTGCCTCTATCGCGCATACTGAGTAAAGAGAGGAAGCATGGATGATTGATAATACGCCACTTATTAAAGCAGTGAATGTACGAAAGATTTATCGCATCGGGCAGCAACGCATCGCAGCCTTAGACAATATCAATCTCTCAGTAGCACATGGCGAGATGGTCGCCATTATGGGGCAAAGCGGCAGCGGAAAGACAACCCTTCTCAACTGTCTCTCCGGTCTTGATACCATAGATGAAGGCGAAATCGCTATCGCGAACCAGAACCTGCGTGACCTGGGCGACAACGAGCGCACAAAATTTCGCGCTCGCCATATGGGTTTTATCTTTCAAGACTTTAACTTGCTACCTGTGCTTAGTGCCGTTGAAAACGTAGAACTGCCAATGCTGGTCTCCAGAGTTCCGGCCCGTAGGGCACGCAAACGAGCCCTTGAGATGCTCGATCTGGTTGGGCTCTCACAACGCGCACGCCATCGTCCCGCCGAACTCTCAGGCGGTCAACGCCAGCGTGTAACTATCGCGCGCGCGTTGACAAATGAACCCACAATCGTCTGGGCAGATGAGCCCACAGGCAACCTTGATAGCGAGACGGCCCAAGAGATCATTCAATTGCTCATGACGCTTAATCAGACTCAGCATCAGACTTTCGTGATCGTCACTCATGCGCAAGAGGTAGGAAAACAAGCAGATCGTCTCATCACTATGCGCGATGGACGTATCGTTGAACAGGGTTGAAAAGAGGATAGCGGTACCAACCTGTAAGCCGATACCGCTAAAGAGCCTGCGAGGAAAAGATTAAGCCAGAGTTGGCTGCTGAGTTCCGAGCATCTCACGAACCACTTCTTTGATGTGAGCAGAAGAGAGCCCATAAAGCTCTTTCAGAATAGCAGGCGCGCCATGCTCAACAAATGTATCGTTAGGAAGCCCAATGACACGGGTTTCAACATCGTGCAGGTTGTGTTTCTCAAACAACTCTAGCACGGCACTCCCAAAACCACCCGCCACTACATGGTCCTCAATTGTCACGACGCGACGCGTCCCCTGCGCCAGTGCCAGAAACAGTTCTTCATCAAGTGGCTTGGCCCAGCGGGCGTTGACGACGGTAGCCTTGATGCCTTCGGCAGACAATTCACGAGCGGCAACCTCGGCCTGTGCGACAGTGGAACCATAGGCCAGGATCGTGCAATCGCTTCGCACTGCTTCTGCCAGCGTCGTCGGGCTCAAGAGTTCAGCCTTTCCAACCTCAAGCATATGCAGATCATCACTCATATCAACACCAAGTGCCTTGCCGCGTGGGTAGCGCAGAGAGATGGGGCCATCGAGACAAACCGCAGTGTAGAGCATATGGCGCAATTCTTCTTCGTCTTTGGGTGCCATAACCTTCATATTCGGCAGCATACGCATAAAGCCAATATCAAAGACACCATGCTGTGTTTGCCCATCCTCACCAACAATACCCGCACGATCCATCGCGAAAACGACATGCAAGTCTTGCACGCAAACATCATGCACAATCTGATCGAAGGCACGCTGCATAAAGGTTGAATAGATCGCCACTACAGGCTTAATGCCTCCTACCGCCATACCCGCCGCAAAGGTAACCGCATGTTGCTCAGCGATGCCCACATCAAAGTAACGATCTGGGAAGCGCTGGCACATCTTTTTCAACCCGGTTCCCTCCGCCATCGCGGCGGTGATACCAACCACCGAAGGATCACTTTCCGCGATACGTACCAGCGTATTAGCAAATACCTCGGTATAGGTTGGCGGATCGCCAACGTTCTTTTTGATCTCGCCAGTCCTGTAGTTGTACGCGCCAGGTCCATGCCAGGTCGTCGAATCGTTCTCGGCAATCTCCCAGCCCTTGCCCTTCTTCGTCACCACCTGCACCATCACCGGACCATCAATATGCTTCACGTTCTCAAATACATCAAGCATAAGGGGAATATCATGTCCATCGAACGGGCCAAAAAACTTGATACCCAGCTCTTCAAAGATGGCACCGCTTTTACTATGCATCACAAACTGCTTAAAGCTCGTCTCAGCACGCCCCGCAGCCGAGCGAGCCTTGTCGCCTACGACTGGTAGACGCTCAATAGACCCCTTCGCCATATCACGCAAACGCTGATAGCTGGGCGTCGTTTGGACTTTCCGTACCTGCCCCAAATATTGATGCAAGGCCCCTACATTGTCCGAGATCGACTTATCATTATCGTTCAGGACAATGATCAAGTTCTTCTTCATGCTACCAGCGTTATTGATAGCTTCAAGTGCCATGCCACCAGTGAGCGCACCGTCACCAATAATAGCGACAACGTTGGTGTTTTCACCGTTTAGATCACGCGCAGCAGCCATACCAAGCGCAGCTGATATTGACGTACTTGCATGGCTCGCTCCAAAGGTGTCGTAAGGGCTCTCATCGCGGCGCAGATACCCGGAAAGACCTCCAAATTGGCGAATCGTATGAAAACGGTCGCGCCGACCCGTCAGGAGCTTATGTACATATGCCTGATGTCCAATGTCCCAGACAAGGAGATCTTCTGGTGTATTAAATGCACGATGCAAGGCCATCGTCAATTCAACTACACCCAGGTTAGGAGCCAGGTGCCCACCCCTCACAGAGATCTTTTCGATAATCTCTTTACGTATCTCTTCCGCCAGTTGCTCCATTTGTGGAACTGACAGGGAACGCAATTGCTTTGGGCTGTCGATGGTATCAAGAATCCTGGTCAAAGGTTTCCTCCGAATACTGCTGCACCGATCTTGCTTGCTCTGGGCAAGCCATAATCAGTGGATATCCTCTATGACATCCTTTACAACTGACTGCTTACATTTCTCTGGTAATTACTCAGGCACACTCTCTCAATCTCTACGAGACACATGGCTCCACTCTTGAACTGCTCTGAATAATTATTCCCTTTATATGATGATGCAGACAAATGACAGAATAGGTCTATTTCTGTTATGACTCTTCGTATTATAAGTTCGAAGGCCTTCCCTGGCAAACCTTTGGTCCAAAAAATTCATGCACTTAAGGGCTTGACAGGCCATAAAACAGCTTCACAAGCGATCTCATCGTGGTCCACATGTCCCTTGACAGCCCTACATTTTCTTTTTATTATGACACACGAGGGACTACTTTGAGCACGGAACAGGTTTCTCTCACTTTACGATCTATACTGAAACATCTTTCTTTTTCAGCGTAAGTTACCCATTGCTTCAGCATATACGTAGAAGTAAACGCTCACGCGCGCACGCGCGCAATGAAAGGAGGCATAGTCTCTCGCGCCATCAAAGGTAACTTTGACTTGATACAACCGCGAGAGGCTGCATAGCTCATGGTAAAAAAAGATAACGAGAAAGACTCAGAGAGGCCACACTATTACTCCCAGTTCTGGCTTGACGTCGCAGCGGGCCGCAGAATTATTGGCGCTCCTAAGGAGGAAGGCGAAGGCGATGCATCTGTCGCCACTGCCGCTCCTAAGGCGTCTCCAGCCTCCGAAGACACTCATGAAGAGGAGGAAGCAACCTCCTCTTTCGAAACAGTTGATCAGGCGGATGCCTATGCCGAGCCAGAGGAAGAGTTTGCCAGCGATACCTACGAAGAAGTTGTAGACGCTGACGTTCCCGACGTTGATATCGCTGAAGAGGAGGAGGAAGACGAGGACGAGGAAGGCCTCTATGAAGAGGAGGAGGAAGACGAGGACGAGGAAGAATGGGGTGGACGCTCACGCAAGAAGAGCAAGCCCACACGAGCCGTTAAACCAACCAAAAAGCCTCGCCGAGAGACACGTCGTGGCTTTTAAAGCTTGAGCGACATAGACAATCTTATGTCCGCATCATCACTATGAAGATATAAGAACACAATAGAGTGAGGGGTCGGGTGTGTGAGGCACCCAACCCCTCACTCTATTGTGAGCACGACTATGGATAAATTCCTCTCACCTTTGTTGCTTCGGCGACACGGGCTATCGCCAACATATTCGCAGCCAGACGCATGTCACAATGGTAGGTATCGGCAGTCTGAGCAACCGCATCAAACGCGCTATCCATAATTACTTGCAATTTGCTTGTAATCTCTTCTACTCCCCAGAAGAAGCTCTGAAGATCTTGAACCCACTCGAAGTAACTCACTGTCACCCCACCAGCATTCGCCAGAATATCAGGTATTAACAATTTCCCTTTTTGCGAGAAGATGGCATCTGCCTCAGGTGTGGTTGGGCCGTTGGCGGCCTCAGTAATAATTTGAGCCTGCACACGTTCGGCATTGGCGGCATTGAGCGCTCCCTCTGTAGCGGCGGGTATGAGTATATCACAGGGAACCTCCAGAGTTTCAAGTGAGGAAATGTGTTGCGCTTGAGGATAGGTTCCCACCGAGCCATGCTCCTGCTTATGGCGTACAATTGCAGCCGGATCGAGACCATCTTCGTTATAGATACCACCGCTGGTATCGCAGACGGACACGATCTTGCAGCCTTCATTGTAGAAGAGGCGAGCGGCAATGGCTCCCGCATTGCCGAATCCCTGGACACTCACTCGCGCGCCCCGTAAAGGCATACCAATGCGCTGAGCAGCGCGCCTGGTCACAAAGAGTACCCCGGTCGCGGTAGCCTCGTTCCGCCCCTCGCTTCCACCAATGGAGAGCGGCTTACCAGTAACAACCGCAGGTATCGAGAAGCCCTGGTGCATGGAATAGGTATCCATAACCCAGGCCATAATTTGAGAATTGGTATTCACATCAGGGGCGGGAATATCGCTATGAGGACCAATAATGATAGCGATCTCAGTCGTGTAGCGACGCGTCAGGCGCTCTAATTCCGCAGTGTTCATGCTTTTGGGATTGCAGATCACTCCACCCTTCGCGCCACCATAGGGAATGCCAACTACGGCACACTTCCAGGTCATCCACATCGCCAGAGCTTTAACCTCGTCGAGCGTTACCTCTGGACTATAACGAATGCCTCCTTTGGCAGGGCCACGATTGACATTATGTTGAACACGGTAGCCAGTAAACGTTTTGATTGAGCCATCATCCATTCGCACTGGGAAATGGACAGTGAGCTCACGCTTGGGTTGGCGTAGAATCTCTCGCATATTTTCCGAGAGATCCAGTCGGTCGGCGGCCAGCTCAAATTGCTGGACCGCCATGTGATAGGGATTGAATGAGAAAGACTTGACCTCGTCGTCCATGTCTTGCGCACTCCTTCTTCCACGCGCTCACAGCCCGTCTTTTCGCGTCACTGCTCATTACCGGCTGCTCCCCGTGGACTATGGTTGCAAACTATCTAATTTGGCCTTCAGTAAGGGCTGAACCATATTGGCTTTGGCCTGACCGCGCGTTTGCTTCATCACCTGACCAACCAGGGCTTGCATCGCGTTGGTCTTGCCACCCAGGTAGTCATTGACGACTTTCTGGTTCTTAGCAATAATCTCGTCAATAATGGCTTCCAGGGCACTAGTATCCGTAATTGGTGGCTTGAAGCCCTTTCTCTCTACTACCTTTTCTGGTAATTCGCCCGAAACAAAGGCTTCATCAAGTACCTCTTTGGCCTGCTTGCCAGTGATACGCTCACCCTCCAGCAGGTCAAGCAGATTCGCCAGCGCTTCGGGTGAAAGTGGGCTTTCTTGCACTACGATGGATTTCGCATTCAAAAGGCGCACAACTTCGCTCAAAAGCCAGTTGCTTGCGGCTTTCGCACGGGCCTTCTGATCCTTCACCTTAGACACACTCAAAACCTGTTCAAAGTAATCACCCAGGGCTTTGTCTTCAGTCATGACATTGGCTTCTTGCTCAGAAAGACCATAATCCTTGGCATAACGGGCACGGCGGGCATCCGGCAATTCTGCCAAGCCAGCGCGAATGCTCTCAACACGCTCACGGCTAATGATCAGCGGAGGCAGATCGGGCTCTGGAAAGTACCGATAGTCGTTGGCATGTTCCTTCACGCGCTGCGTCAGTGTAATGCCACGCGCCTCATCCCAGCCGCGTGTCTCCTGGCGAATCCGTCCACCTTCGCGCAGGACGGCAATCTGGCGGCGGGCCTCATAATCGAGCGCACGCTCGACGGCGCGGAAGCTGTTCATATTCTTGATTTCGGTCTTCGTCCCCAGGCGCTCCTGCCCACGTGGGCGTACAGAGACGTTGGCATCACAGCGCAAGCTTCCCTCTTCCATACGGCCAGAGGACACACCCAAGTAGACCAGAATCTCACGCAGCTTTTGCATGTAGAGGCGAGCCTCCTCGGGGCTACGCATATCAGGCTCGCTGACAATCTCCATGAGTGGGGTACCCGAGCGATTCACATCGATCAAGCTATACCCCTCCCGATGCTGGAGCTTGGCGGTATCTTCTTCCAGGTGAACACGTGTGACGCCAATACGCCGACTCTGACCGTTCACTTCGATAGTCAGATAGCCGTCGTGGCTGAGTGGGATATCATACTGTGAGATCTGATAACCCTTCATCAAGTCAGGATAATTATAGCTCTTGCGATCAAATTTAGAGTATTCGGGGATAGAGCAATGCAGCGCGAGCGCCGTCATAATCGTATAGCTAACAGCCTCTTCGTTAATTACAGGCAGCACACCAGGCATGCCCATACAGACAGGGCACACATGTGTGTTCGGGGCTTCATTGGCATAGCCAGTGCTACAAGAGCAGAACATCTTGCTCTTCGTCAGCAGTTGCGAATGGACCTCCAGGCCAATCACGATCTCGAAATCCGTATCAATGGGAGTAGAAGCAGTTGTAGTCATGCGCCAACCCTCAACCTTTATTTGTATCAGTATCTTCAGAAACGCTTCAAGATTCCGCCCCAACCATGGCGATGCCGTGCATAGTCGAACCGATAAGACCTGGAAAGCTTTCGCTTCTGAAAGACAGATATGCGTCGCATTTTACTGTAAGTCTAGCCCTTTCCAGGTCATTCGTCAATGGGATACCTCAACTAAAGGCACAAACCAGGAGAAGCAGCAATAGCAGACCTTTCTTACACCCTCTTCAAAAACTTTACAAAATGGCTAGCCGCTCGCCATACATTGCATTACTGTGTGAAATAGCGTACAATTTTGGCGTATCAACGGTTGATTATGAGAGAGAACACGACCTGATCGCAAGGTATTACCGCTCACCATGTCTCGCTCAAGTACAGCATCTCAATGTCATCAGCCCAGGACGAGCATGCTAGTAGCGTAATACCTGGGCGTTTTCTTGTCTAAAATAAGCGGAGCCCTTGAGAAGATCCTTCTTGCTGTGATGAAACCCTTCGGCGAGTCTTTCTAAAGAAGCAGCACAAAATATGGGTTGCTCCAAAATAGAAACCAATTTTTCACATGATTCCGCTCAGTAATCGCAAGCCGTTGGCAATTTTGTCAAAATACGATATACTGTCCCGGACAGTAGTAGCACACACTACTGCCTGATATACATCATTATACAGGTAGTGGGCGTAAGAGTGGGCAGGAGAACGAAATGATATGTCTCTGATCAATATGGCGAAACGAGAGATCAACTGCAAAATTGTCTATTACGGCATTGGTCTCTGTGGCAAGACTACAAACCTTCATTACATCCATCAGGCAGTAAATCCCCAAGACGTAGGAAGCATGGTATCCATCGATACGGAGACAGAGCGTACGCTCTACTTCGACTTACTTCCTTTGGAGTTGGGTAAGGTCCAGGGTTTTAATATTCGCTTCCAGTTGTATACGGTCCCAGGCCAGATTCTCTATCAGCAGACACGTATCTCCGTCCTCAAGGGTGCCGATTGCGTCGTTTTTGTGGCTGACTCCCAGGCAAGTAAATTGCAAGAGAATATCGAGTGCTGGAATGAGTTACAAGAACAGTTACGTCGCATGAATAAGGATATCACAGACTATCCTCTGGTCATGCAGTGGAATAAGCGCGACCTGCAAGATACATTACCAGTCTCAGTTCTGGAAAAATATCTTAATCCCTATCGTGTCCCGAGCTACGAAGCTGTCGCCGTAACAGGGAGAGGCGTCATCGAGTGCTTGCGCGTTGGTATTAATACCACCTTGCAACGCCTGGAGCGCTTCTAATATCTTAAGCGAGAACCTGCTGCGATTAACGCTCAGGTTTTCGCTTAAAGAGTAATTTTGCCGACGTCATGTTGAGAATATAAACAGACATTGTAGCGAAACGTCTCCAGAAAGGAGCCGCATAGTCCAGAGCGATCAGACATAATGCGGCTCCTTCAAATATTTTGCCCTCCTCCCACATTTCAAGCCTTTTCAGTGCCCCACTCAGATACATCTATTCGCACAGAAATAGAATTTTTGCCCTCAGACCAATTGTTCACAGCGCGTTTTGTGTGTATAATGGGCACAACCAAAGGTAATAGTACTTTCCCCTGGCACAACAGGGACTATATTACTGGGTAAAAGCGCCCCTTTTAACCAGTTCGACTTGGAGTTTTGCTACATAAAGAGTGTAGGCAGTGTAGCGGTGGCGCCTCCACGCTGTCTGCTCTTCGCAAGAAGGGAATGCATGGAAACGATACGTGTCATCATCATTGATGAACAACCTCTATTCCGTGAGGGGATTCGAGCTACCCTGGAACAGATGGGTAACTGCGAAATTATTGGAGAGTCGACGGATGTTGGAGAAGTGCTGGACATAGTCCGCACCAATACCGCAGATGTCGCCCTTATCGATGCAGGTCTCACTTCCTCTGATCCACTTGAGATAGCACGGCAGACGCGTCATCTCGCACCCCGGACGGCCATTATTATGCTGACGCCTTCCGAAGACGAGGAGCGCCTATTTCAATCCATCAAAGTTGGTGCAGCTGCATACTATACGCGCAACATTACCGCGCAAGAATTAGTCGATGCCGTGCGCAAAGTCAGTCAGGGAGAATACCTCATCAATGATGACGTGCTCTCCAAACCTCAGCTCGCTAGTCGTGTTCTGCGGTCATTCCATGAATTGACCGTTGAGAAGGAAGAGGGTACACCAAAGGATAGTTATTCACCCCTCTCCAGTCGCGAAGTCGAAATTCTTGACTACATCGCGCGCGGTAACAGTAATAAGGAGATCGCGAAGTCATTGAAGATCAGTGATCAAACCGTAAAGAACCACATCACCTCAATCCTCAAGAAGTTATCCGTCAGCGATCGTACAGCCGCAGTTGTGCATGCTTTGCGCCACGGCTGGATCAAAATCAACGAGAATTAACAATCCGCAAGGACACAGGACATTGCAGGGTGGAACCTTCCCGTCACTTCTATCTGGAAGCGAGCCTCCCTCTTTTCCTGTGCCCTCTTTCCGCTCCTTCCCCTGCATAAATCAGCGAAAACGACTTTGCTCTAACACCAGCCAAGCCTCAGAACGCCTTTTTATCTGAGCAGGTTTTTTGTATACTGAAAGTACAGGTACCTATCATCCATATTGAAGCACAATTACAAAGTGGTACATATGCCTCACTTGTACTGGTATCTCTGGTGTTGGTAGAAGATTGGCAGGCACACGCATCGACCTCACACTCCACCTGTAGCTTGACGCTGGGGTGTATATGTTGCGCTCCATGCCACAGATATTCTCATTTGAGAGAAGAAAGGAAGTCTAGACCTGTGAAAGTCTACGGTCGCATAACGGTCTTTCCCATTATGCCATCTCGCATTAGCCGCCTCTATGAGCTGGCATACAATCTCTGGTGGAGTTGGCATCCCGAGGCACGTGAGCTCTATAGCTCGCTTGACCCAGAACTCTGGGAGCAGATTGGGCATAACCCGGTGCGCTTCCTCAGCGAAGTAGAGCCACAAAGATTGGAACAGGTCGCCGACGATGGCGAATACCTAGAGCGCTATGACAGCGTTATCCATGACTTTGATCGCTATATGCATCCTGAAGAGGATGAAACCTGGTTCTCACAGAACTATCCTCATTTGCAAGATAGGACTATCGCCTACTTCTCGGCAGAATTTGGACTCCATGAATCTCTTCCCATCTACTCTGGTGGCCTGGGGATTCTCTCGGGCGATCATTGTAAAGAGGCAAGTGACCTGGGCCTGCCCTTTGTTGGCGTCGGATTTCTATATCCTCAGGGCTATTTCATTCAGCAAATCAATCGCGATGGTGTGCAAGAGGCACTTTACGAAAAGCTGCACTTCTCTGAAGCTCCGGCAGTACCAGCAGTCGATCCTGATGGGAATGAAGTGGTTATCAGCGTCGATCTTCCAGGCAGACGCATTTATGCCAAGGTCTGGAAACTGATGGTCGGGCGCGTTCCCCTCTATCTCATGGATACCGATGTTGATCCCAACGCCCCTAACGACCGTGAACTTTCCGCACGCCTCTACGCAGGTGATCGCGAGATGCGTATCGCACAAGAGATTGTGCTGGGTATCGGCGGTGTACGCGCACTTCGCGCTCTGGGCATCACTCCTGCAGCCTGGCATCTCAACGAAGGACACGCGGCCTTCCTGAGCCTGGAACGCTGTCGCGAACTAGTCGCGCGTGGACTCAGCTTCAATGAAGCACGTGAGGTTGTCCGCGCCAACTCGCTCTTTACGACACATACGCCGGTTCCTGCTGGCAATGATACCTTCAACTATGACCTGGTCGATAAGTACTTCAACTCCTATTGGAGCTTGCTAAAGTTAAACCGCGACCAGTTTATGGAGGTAGCACGCGAGGATCATGGCTGGGGCTCGACCTATGGCATGACAGTGCTAGCTCTCAAGCTGACTGGGCAGCATAATGGGGTGAGCAAACTGCACGGAGCGGTCTCCCGCAAAATGTGGCAATTCCTCTGGTCTGGACTCGATGTTGATGAGGTGCCTATCGAATATATAACCAATGGGGTACATACCTTTTCCTGGATCGCACCTGAAATCAATTTGCTCTTCCAACGCTATCTGGATGCCGATTGGGGCCGAAATGTTGACGATCCGGAATTCTGGCGGGAGCGCATCAAACTACTTCCCGATGCCAAGCTATGGGAGGCACATCATCAGCGCAAAGAGATACTAATCGACTACGCCCGCGAGCGACTAAAGCAACAGCATCTACGCCTGGGAGAAGGCTCCCTTCAGATCGACGAGTTCGAGCAGATGCTTGACCCGAACGCATTCATTATCGGATTCGCACGCCGCTTCGCCACATATAAGCGCGCCGCGCTGCTTTTCCGCGATCTCGACAGACTCAAGCGCATCCTGAATGATCCCGAACGCCCGGTGCAAATCATCTTTGCTGGTAAGGCTCACCCGGCTGACGAGCCGGGCAAAGCGCTCATAGAGCAGATCTATCGCGCCTCACGTAGCCCAGAATTCAAAGGCAAGATTATTCTGCTGGAGAACTATGATATCGATATGGCGCGCTATCTTGTCTCTGGCACGGATCTCTGGCTGAATACTCCCATCCGCCCCTATGAGGCCAGTGGTACCAGTGGGCAAAAGGCGGCTCTTAATGGACAGCCAAACTGTAGTATTCTGGATGGCTGGTGGGCCGAGGGCTATAATGGGCAGAATGGTTGGGCGATTGGCGAAGAGCGTGAATACCACGATCAAGAAATTCAGGCCGAGGCCGATAGCCTCTCGCTCTATCGCCTTTTAGAAGAGGAGATTATTCCCACCTTCTTTGACCGTGACAACGAGGATATTCCTCATCGCTGGATCGGGTATATGAAGGAAGCCATTAGCACCTGTATGCCCCAGTTCAGCATGCGCCGTATGGTCAAAGAGTATACAACCAATTACTATGTACCTGATATTGAGCAGAGTATACAGGCGGGAGATGGCAACTATCAAGATGTACGCACTCTCGCAGCCTGGAAAGAACGCATCAATCGATATTGGAGCAATCTACAGCTCTACATTCAGGGTCAGCGTAATGGACAGCTTAGCCTGGGTGAGGGCATTGATGTACATGCCTGGGTCCGCACCACAAACCTGACGCCTGAAGATATCAGTGTGGAACTAGTATATGGCAACACGAAAGAGGAGCTAGCGAAACCTCAACACACGGTCACCATGAAGTATATCAAGCGTGAAGAGGATGGAGCCTATCGTTTCGATATCCATCTCACACCAGCCGAAAGCGGCAGTATTGCTTACAATGTCCGTGTCGTTCCCTCTCACCCACTTCTAACCGAGAAATATGAGATGGGCCTTATTCGCTGGGCCTAATCAATAATGCCCTATGACGCAGGTGTGATACGCACCTGCGTCATAGGGCATTTTAACGCTTGAAAATCACGCTCTACCTACATAGGTTCACCCTAAAATACGGCTACCAGTACCGCCTGTGCGGCTGCTTGCCTTGCCACCACACGATTTCCCCGCAAATTGAACTTGTGTGTTTGGACGTAAGACCGTCCAGGCTAACTGTGCTGAGGTCCATGAACGGCACACTATATACAGTAATATCGAGCTAACACACACTTCTTGCCATCTGTTTACTCGGCTGAGGCAACCTTTTTGACACGGCGATAGGTAAAGAAGTGATGCGCCGAGAAATTATAGAACAAAACGAGAATCAACGCGATTGCCTGGGCAAAGAAGGGCCACACATGCGCGAACTGCGAGAGACCAAATTGAATCAGAAATGTTAAGACACTCCCACTGACTGAGGTAAGATGAAAGCGCCAGCAGCGCTGTAATCGAGAGCGATCCCTGCCTCCATCCATATGTCGGAAGGTAAAGTAGTCATTGAGGCCAAAATTCACTAGAATAGAAATTTCGGTTGCGCATATAAACGCAAAAACGTTTCGCGCCTGATCATTAGCAATTGGAACATAGTGATTAAAGACAAAGAAGAAGAAAAGGTTCGCAAGCGCGGCGAGGCCACCAATAAAAACATAAGTGCCGAGACGCTGTATCATACCAGCACGCCCACCAGTCAGGTCGTCAACGAGATCCAGTAACTGGTTCGCAACTTTCCAGGGATAAGGGCGGTAAGAGCGTGTTGGCGCGATGACCGGGGTTGTAGGCGCTGTCTGTTCTTCGGTAAGGACTGACGCTACAGAGACTTCCTCCAGATTACTTAACGACATGCAAATCTCCAAACATTTTTCTTGCTCCTTATACGAAGGCCTGAGCACCAACACTATGTGAGAGCAGCATTAGTCTTCGTATAAGACCTGAGAAATCGTTGCACAGGATGTTCTGTTCACGAATGCAAGACGGTCCATCTATGAGCAAAGTAACGCATAAGCCAAAGAGGTACTATGAGTACTATCCGCCTCACATCTACATATCAAAGCAGTCATGTAAGAAAACAGCCATCCTTAGCTCGCTAAGCTACGAAGTCCTGAGGAGTAGCTAATTTGGAGAGGACACTTCTAATACTAGCCAGCGCTCCCATTATAAAGAAGAACGCTGGCTAGTATTGGAAATTTCAGTAGAGATCGAGGTGAGTATAAGAAGGATAGAAGGATGATAAACCAGTTTCGCCCGCCTGAACAGGGCAAAAGCTTCTTATGCAGCAAACCCAATACAGCGAGCCAGGCAGAGCGAACGCGCTTCAGGAGATGGTTCTAACAAAGAAAACATATTGCCATCGGGATCGGTGAACATGGCTTCAACCCCATATAATTGTCGTGTCGGAACCTGGGAGAACGAGACGCCTCTTGTCGCCAATTTCTCATACATACTGATACAATCTTGAGTCGCAAAGACCCAGGGAACATTGTGTTTCATCCGTTCCTGAGCAGTTTGCACCCACCCATCATCATGAAATGCATCAGGTTTAGCAAGCGCCAGCTGCGGCTTCCGCTGCCCCTTTGGGGCCACAGTAACCAGGCGCAATCCTGGCGCATATGTGACATCCAGGCATTTCTCCAAACCGATAGCTTCTGTATAAAAGCGGAGTGCCATATCCTGATCTCTCACCAGGATAGAAACAAGAGTAAGTGGTGTTATCAGTCGCATGTGTTATCCCCTAGCCCACCATAAAACAACATTGCAAAAACGCTACGTATTCGCCTACCAAACTATTCTTTCTGCGCCCCCTTATTATATAAAACATTTGTTCTAATTACAAGAGAATTCTTCGCCCCCAAGTATGCACCTCTGTGAATCAAACTCGGCAGGGCTGGTGAATGTGCGATACAATATGTGAGAACAACTCAATTCCTGTGTGAAACCGCTTGCAAGCAGAAACGGTTCGATATACGAGCAATACGTCTGAAGGAGAAATACGATGAAAGCTGTCCAATTCGCTAGCTATGGTGCCCCCAATGTGCTTCAACTTCGAGATGTACCCGATCCTATTGCTTTGGCAGGCCAGATACTCTTAGAGGTAAAGGCAACGACGGTCAATCATCTAGATCTCTTTCAGCGAGACGGAAGTCGTCCTGTTGCTCAACTCCCCTTTACGCCAGGATTGGAAGCGGCTGGCATCATACTTGCGAATGGGCATGGCTTCCAAGCTGGCGAGCGAGTCCTGACAACACGTGCATTGGGAGCCCTGGGCGGTGGTGGCTATGCCTCGAAGATCGCCGCGCCGATCTCACACCTGGCCCGTATTCCAGACAGTGTTAGCTTTGAGCAAGCTGCGGCGGCTGGTCTCGCAGCCTCAACAGCCTGGGGCAGTCTCTTTACACTTGGCAAACTCCAGGCAGGTGAACGAGTTCTGATCTGGGCTGGCTCCAGTGGAGTTGGCTCCGCTGCCATCCAAATCGCGAAACAAAGGGGGGCCTGGGTCGCGACCACCACCAGTTCTCACGAACGAGGAGAAGAGCTCCGTAAGTTGGGAGCCGATCTTGTACTCAATCACCGCCAGCAAGATGTTGGGCAAGAATTGCAGAAATTAGGCGGAGTACAATTGGTAATAGAGCTAGTAAGCTCTACCTTACAGCAAAGCCTGGAGGCTTGCGCGCCCAACGGGCGGGTTGTTCTGATTGGGAATCTGGGTGGCAAGGAAAGCACCGTTGATACCCAATCCTGGCGACTCAAGCGCATATCCGTCATAGGTGGAGGGCAGCTACAAGCCTCACCCCAGGAAGAGGAACAGGCGTTGCAACTGATTGCAACGAAGAAGTTCGTACCTCTCATCGCTTGCGCCTTACCCATTGAGCAAGCAGCCGAGGCACATGCCCTCCTGGAATCTGGAGAGCCCCAGGGAAAAATCGTGCTGCTCCATTCATAGGCTCAGCCTGGGAAGAATGACCCCTCATAGCGTCTCTCAAATAGAGGGTCACTATACTGTTTAATTTACATTTGAAGGAGTTCATCGATCGCATGCAAAAGGCAACCACATCTACCAGCAGTCCTATTTTGTTCACGCGTGGAGTACCAGCCCAGGAGGCACTTCCTACGGCACTGATGAGCGAGTGCCTACAAGCAGTGCTCGCAGGGCCAGATGGAAAAACTGTTCTTCAGTATGGACACAATGGCGGCTACGCACCACTACGCCAATTAGTTGCTGAGCAGTATCAGGTGGCGCCAGATCAAGTGCTGATCGGCAATGGCTCGCTCCATCTACAAGATCTGCTTACAGCACTTCTCGTCAAACCAGGCGATGTTGTCTTCACTGAGCAGCCTAGCTATGATCGCGCCATCAAAACCTTTCGTCGTCGTGGCGCGAAAGTAGTAGGCATTCCACTCGACCTTGATGGCATTCATCTGTCAGCCCTGGAAGAGGCGCTCACACAATACACGCCGCGCTTTTTCTACGTCATACCCGACTTCCAGAATCCCTCAGGTGTCACAACCTCAGCCGAGAAGCGACACGCTCTGGTACAGTTAGCTGAGAAGCATGGTTTCTGGCTCCTGGAAGATGTTCCATATCGCACGCTACGCTATAGCGGTGAGCAATTGCCTCTTTTGCGCGATATTCAATCTACCCGCGTACTGACAGTCAGCTCATATAGCAAACTGATTAGCCCCGGCATCCGTGTAGGGTATATAGTCGGCCCCCGCGAGATCATCAAACCCCTCACAGCACTCGCCGAGGAGACAATTCTCGCCCCGGTGCTTCCCACTCAGGCAGCAGTGTTTGAGTTTCATCAGCGAGGCTTCTTCGAGCAAAATTTGGCAAACTTAAAGCAGCTTTACGCACCACGCCTGCAAGCCACGATAAACGCTATCAAAACCTATCTTCCCGATATTGCTTTCGCAGAACCGGAAGGCGGCTTTTTTATCAGCGTGACTCTACCACGCGAAAGTAATTACCAGCAGTTGCTTTCGCGAGCTAAAGAAGAAGGACTCATGCTCACTGATGGTAGCGCCTTTTTTGCGGATTTCCTGAGCGAGCAAGAAGCTCAGGCAGGGGCCAATGAGCGCTTCGTACGTCTACCATTCTGCGCACTGACTCCAGATGAGATCACAAGTGGCATACAGCGGCTTGCGAGCCTGATTCAAGCCTAAACAGCTTTTCCTATACCAGGATAATAGAGCACCTCCATCTCGGCTCTCAAGGTCGAAGTGGGGGTGCTCTATTACTATTTCTAAACTCAGGCACACTATGTTAGCATTTTTTTTATTCAGGCTCCTTGTATCAAAACCCAAAACTCATGCACTCCTCTTCTATGCCCACATTAAATAATTATTAATATTGAGAAATCCAATTCTATAACATTGACACACCTATACTACTTTCGTGTAATATTGATGAGTAACGGAGGTACATTATCTGACAATGTTTTACACAAGCATTAAACTTGGCCCGGTAGGAAGTGGGAGATAAACATTGAACAACTCGCAGGGATTCGCTTATACACATGATGGGGCACGTTTGCATCACTACCAACGGACCATCCTGGCTCGTCTACCTATGGTGGCAAGGGAGGTCGAACACTTCGATGAATTACTTCAGTGGCTCGGTGAGGCACTGGTACAATATTTTCACATCCAGGTTACTCAATTTTGGATCGGGCATCAGCATACTACTACCAGGCAGTTTTATCTTGAATTGCGTATGATGGTCTTCCAAAATCCATATCTCTCACAAGAGATAGTTGTAAATACTTCTATCGCAGGGACTGTTGAGAGGATGATCATTGAACGCCGAGGCATTATGCCTCAAGCCGTGAATCTCTTTTTCCCTCAGCCGCAAGCGGAATTGCTGAAACTACATAACCTTGGTTATTGGTCCTGCTATTTCCTGAATCACAACGCACTCACCCCCCCGCAAAGAGTCAAGGCAATCTAGGAAAGCTTCAGGTGCCACTCTCAATGGAGATTGCACTCTTCTTTCAGGAGATGCCCAATTCCCGCCTCATTCCTATTATAAGCGCGGTACTAGAGCAGGCTGTCATCGCAGCCAAACAACAGCACTTACTCAAGCCTATCGCCATTTGATTACATGGCAACATTTTCCAATCAAACATAATATATTAGAACAACGATATGACAAACCGCTCTAATATTCTATGCACATAACGGCGAAGAGCCGCATCTGGTCGTTTCTCCAGATGCGGCTCTTCGCCGTTCATTAGCACATAATTGTATTATTAGCGAGCCAAATCGTTGCGAACCAGGATCGCCATATCATATGAGCCAGTCGTGCTTCCAATGGCCTGGCGATGCCACCACCAATTCCAGACATTAGAGCTAGCGCGCCCAAGATCAAATTGGGCATTCTTGGGAGGCGTATCGCCATAGCTTAACCAGAGCAGAGGCCCAACCCCTCCCCAGGTTGGCTTTCCCTCACAGGTATCATTCTTAGAAGGAACACAGGGTGGTAACTTATACCCCTCATCCCACCAGGTACGCATATGGTAGGTAGTAACCTTATACGTTTCCTGGTAACTTGCCTTGTAGGACGCCAGGCAATCTCCCCCTACAATAATCACTGGCGGGTTACCTGAAATGGCTGGGCAGGGATCTTGCTCGGTGGTATTGATAAATGTTGTCTGGTGATAATCGCGCAGATACCAGGCAAAGGGCCAGGTAGCATCGCCCATCACACTCACGGGCATATTCTGCTGCCCTCCATAGGCTTTTTTATCGACAGCCGCAACCTGGTCCATCACCTTATTGACATCAGGCGTTGTCTGAACATAGACCATCATTTCGTGCGGACCATCAGCCGCATGCACATAGGAGACCTGGAACATGTTTTGTAGTGTTGGCAACAGCAACAACACCGCTACCACGAGTGTTGCTATGGCACCAGCAGCGCTGACGGGCTGAATATGGAAATGAGGTTCAGCGACTGGTAACTGTCCCTCTTCATGAGCACGTTTCTCGCGTGCCGCCACGATTCGCTCACGAACGAAAGCCACAACCTTCACTAATGCAGGCTGTAAACCAATCGCGGCCAAAAGCATCATTGGCATGGTCATATGGATCATTAGCCAGGGCATTTTTTCGCCAGCCCAGGTGTAGATGACAACACTGCCAAGAAACCAATAGACCAGGAAGAGACGGAAACGCGATGGCTGTATCAGACAGCGTATCACGCCCACAATGCCAAACACTAAGCCAACCTGTTCATACAGGGGAATCAACAGAAAGTAGTAGTACCAGGGCTGATCACCACGCGCCACCTGCTGCTGCTGCAACCAGTAATACAATCCCTGCCAGATACCATCACCAATACCGCCCCGGATATTGGTAAAAATGACTGTGAAGAGAACGAGAAAAACTGCCCAGCCACAGAGAATAGCGAAGACCCAGTGAATCCAGGGCATCGTCGTCACCACATCCAGAAGAGGCTGCCGGACGGGGTCTACAAACTTTGCCAGACCACGACGACGCGAATCATTCACAGGCAACTTCTCAAAGTATTCCATCATCAAGATGACGAGCACATACACACCAAGCGCGATGCCCAACCAGGGCACAATCGCCACTGTCACATTCTTTAACTGCGCGACAAAGGTATCCGCCAGCGGCTTCGTCTTCACATCATTAATATAGAGCGAGAGATTATGCATATACCGGAAAAAGAGCAGTGCCAGGGGAGCAGCCACAACTGCCAGCATAAGCACCGCCCAGGGAGCCCATGTCTGTGTCAAAGCATGAATCGGCCCTGCGTTGGTATCGCGTGTATTTCGGACCAGGGTAAAGCGCGCACCAATATCCCACACAATCAGGCCAACAAAAAAGCTGCCGAAGATTGCAATTGTCAGGAATGTGGCCTCCTTTGTTGCATAGGACAACGCGAAGGCAATTGAACCAATGATGAGCCATGAGAGCGAGCGATCCCGGCAATAGCGTGCCATCGCCACCACGACCAGCAAAGTAAAGCAGGCCATATAGATATCTTCGCGCGCAAAGCGTGAGAAATAGACCATGCTAGGCGAGACAGCCAGCAAGAATGAGGCTACCAGGGCACCATATTTCCCCAGATAGTCGCGTATGAAGTATGGTAGTCCCACAATCACCGTACCTAGCGTTGCCGCAGCGATACGTACTGTTGTTGTATTCACACCGTGTTCCGGCAAACCCAACCATTGGCATATCTGATAGACCAGGGCAATAGCATGAAACTGGAAGGGGCCATGTAAGAGGGGATCATAGCGATAGCAACTACTAGTCGGGCTGAAGCACCCCAACCAGTTCTCCAAATTATGCATGAGCATCAGTGAGTAGTAGGCATGCAGGCTCTCATCGTGATGCAAAGGCTTATCGCCCAGGCCCCAATAACGCAGAATCGCGCCAAGAAGCATCAGACCCAGGAACGGTGCCCAACGTAAGATCTGCTCTCGTGATGGTCGCATGAAGCGAAAGCCCTGAGATATTTGCTCGGGCACCGGAACTGCTTCTTCATACTCATAGAAAGGCTGCTCTATCTGCTGGTCAGCAACAGCCTCCTCTATTACAGGAGTAGATTCGGATGTGCTTTCACTTTCTTCTGGCTCAGGAACTAGGAAGGGAGCAACATCAGGAAGATCTTGCGCATTTTCCACCTCGGGCACAAAAGCTACTGCTTCTTCAGGAGTGAGTTCCTTAGGCGACGGCTCCACTATTGTCTCGTCGCGTTGATCCTCGTTTCTTTCCTCCTCCTGCATTTCCTCAGCCTTCTCCACTTGGTCCAACGCTTCCGAAGTAGTAAGGTCGGGTTTATGCTGCCCATCTTGACGAGTTTCGGTGTCTGATCGCTTCAAAGATTTTATCCTCCCTTGCCCCAAAGGGCCTTCATGCCATTGTTGAAATAGAGTCATTAATTCAGGCAGATTATTCCAGAGTAAAAAGTATTCGCCAGCGTCATCTCGCGACGACTATGCTTCTCACATACGAAGCAAAAGCATTCTTAAGATTTGATCTTATAGATAGTCACACCATTCGCATTATAGACGATTTGCATGAAAGCGGCAAAACGGTGGAGATTCGCAGACGGATACTTCTTATACTCTAAAGGTCCAACGTATAGGTATTCTACGCGATAACGCTTCATATTTTGCAGGACCATATTCTTATCTGGATCTTGATACACCAGATCCACCGCAGTCTGACGCTGGTTAAAGTCCTCAGCGTTAACCGGGTTATGCAGTAAGGCAACCCGCCATTGCACCTCATGACCAGGCCAATTTATAGGGCTAGACAAGCCAGTAAAAATGGAGATACGCCCATATTCCGTATAGTCTCCCCCTACTGCTTCAATGATACCTGGATTGTCCTGTACATGCTCATTGAGCCAAAGAATTGCCGCATAGTCACCTGGATACAGAGGGTCATTCTTTAAGTAATTCAGCCCATTCAAGCTACCAGTTGAGGAGAGGGCCTTACTTGCGATTGGCACATTTCCAGGACCATAGCGCGCGTAAGGCGCCTGCAGAGGATAGACAGCACCTGCTAGCATAAAAATCAGCAGAAGCAGGTACCACAATCCAATCCCAAACCTTTGCAGCCAATGTACCGTGACAACGTTCAACTTAACAGGTCGCAAACTCGCAACAAGAAAAGATAGGCCGACACTAGAGGCAATAGAAAGTAGGGCCCAGGCTTGAAAATAGAACTTAAAGACGGTATTCATTCGCGGGTCCTGGTCTGCAAAGACATCACGCAAGAAAAAGACTTCACACCCCGCAATGAGCAAGAAAGCCAGCCCCCCTAACAGAAGCGCATATGCGTGTGCGCGATCTCCCAGATGATACAGGGCCAGCACAAACGCTGCAACAGCAACTCCACCCGCAATCAGCAATGTCGTACTATTACGCACAAACACCAGCACCAGCAATCCTAGGCAGAAGACAGCCACAACCAGGACCCAGGTCAAGCGAACGCTGAACTGTAACTGATGTAGAGAGCCATCGGGATCTCGTCGTATCGTCAAATCAAGGAGAGGTCGCTTCAAGGCACTAACAACCAGAAACGAAATAACCACAAAGGCAAAAATCCCATAAATCAGCAATTCGTTGGTAAGCGATGAACGGTCTTGGGGCGCAACCAGACCCAGCCCTTGGGCCGGGGAGACAAACGTCAGAAAAAAAGGTAGGTACAGCAAGAAACTGAGAGCTATCAGCGTCACAGCAGCAACGAAAATATCCAGCAGCAACGCCCACTGAAAGCGTAACTGATAGGCCAGACATTGCTGAAACACAATGCAAACCAGGCACAGACCCAGATAGGTTGGATAGTCCCAACCATTCATCAGATAGAGCCCGCCCAGGATGAGCGCGGTGCAGAACAACGTCAGCCCCAATCGCCATCCCTCACCAAAGACATTCAATCCCTTACCCGCAGGTTCTAGTAAGAGATTGAAGGCAACGCCCAGAGCGAGCACGGTAAAGGCAAAGGAAAGCACATGAGCATGGAAGCAGGAGAGCAGGAAGCTAAACGCGGGAAACTCATTGATCGTCTTGCTGATAACACGCGATGGACCCACCCAGAAGATATATGCTTGGTCGGCTGTTGTCGTAACCATGCCGTGATTCTGCCACCAGATTTGAGTCGAGGCAAGATTGCCCATGAGCAGGGCCATAAAAATCGCAAGCAAACCAAAGAGGATACTCCCTGTCAGCGACGGATAGGCCGTTGAGGGGACCACCTCTGACGCCAGACCCTCCTTAGAGCGTTGGCGCAGGTATCGTGTCCAACTCACAATATTGCAGGTAACCCCGAAGAAACTGATACCCGTCAAACCAAAAAGCAGACATATACCTGTATTAAAAGCCACATAGGAGGGCTGTCCAAGTAGCTTTGCCAGCGTGGCTATAAAGAAATGTGCATAATAGTAGTAGTTGATTGCGCTTCCCGCGTACCACATATCACTGGGTGGTAGGTGCGCACTCCGCATGATAGACGAGAGAAAGCCCTCGTCCATAAACATTTCCCAACCCCGAATCTCTGGACCAAACGAGCGTATCCAGCCCAACAAGAGCACCATACTCAAAAACACAACCTCTGTCGCGAGTATATAGGGTATGTTCAAACGCATAAGCTTCCAGATATCGCGACGCTTCCATAACCAGCCAGGAAGGCTAAGCGCTAGCAAGATACAAGCAATGCCTAGCAGAAAGAGTTGAGTATAAGGGAGAAAGCGTAGCCACATTAACGGCAGCCAGACACAGAACACAAAGACAATCACGCCCAATGACTTGCTAAAGGCCCAACCACGATCCGGTAGATTGCGAAATACGGTGATAGTGAGCGGAAGGCTAATGATACCGATAGCCTCAACCAGCGCCCACATCTGGAATAATTCAAGCATGCCTCGCTCCCTAATAGACAGTTTCTACAGATACATAACGTCATACCTGAGGATTTCTATACGTTTCGGGCCCATTGTTCCTACCTTTCACGCCAATTCGTCGCTTACAATGGGGTAAAGAGTCCACTATAACTCTTCACTTTCTATTAATTTGGCAGGGAAAGGCCCGTAACTAACTTCTGGTAGAGTTGCTCAGGGGTATAGGGATATGGGGTCTGGCGCACAAATATGCGTACCCTGGGATGATCAAATACTGAGTAGCTCTCGTCCGCCCCACTATCATCAAGCGTCACGCCAAGCAGGTTAGGGCGTACCTCAAATTGGGCTTCCAGCCGGAAGCCAAGCTGTCCAGAAAACAGCATTTGATAATAACGCATAGTAAGAGGGTAGCGAGCAGGCAAGCGTGGAATAGACATATCCAGTCGATCCGAAGCCATGGGTAGCGCATCAACCGTCGGAAGGAGATTCGCCAGTAAGTGCGCCTTGGTCAGAGTATCATCATCATAAAGTGGTAGCCCAGTCGCGACATTGCCACTTCCATCAAGGTAGGTAACCTGGGCAAAGTACGACGGATCATAATGATCCACGCTAATGGGAAGCGAATCATCCCATAGTTCATATGTCAGTAGGCTTCCACGCGGCAGATGTGTATAGAGCCAGCGAGAGGCCTGTACTCGTGTGTTTGGTTGGCTATAAATGTTGGCTAGCGCCAAACCTTGAAAGATCGTGCCAGCCAGTACTAGCAGTAAGGCAATACCAGAAATAGCTTGCGCACCATAGCTCCGCCTACGACGTGCAGGCGCCATAGTAGCTAGTGGCTCAGGGGTCCAGCAAGAACGCACAAACGCGATCAGGACAGTAGCCGCCAGCAGCACGCAAAGAGGATAGATAGGCAATAGATAACGCATAAACTTAACATAAAAGCTACCGATGATCACACTATAGACAATCAACCATGAGAGCGGAATGAGCCAGGTTAGTCCAACCTTCCGTCTCCATAGACCTCGAGCAATCCAGACCAGACCAGCCACAGCAGCCAAACTCAACATCACGCCCAGACCCCACAAAAATAGGTTGTACCCCTGGTATATATAGGGAATCGTGCTCGCGAACTGACGTGTATAGGGAAAATCCAGGGACCCGCGAGACATGTTCCCCTGCTCTTTCACCTGATCAATATAGTTATGCATATCAAGCCATGCATATGGCTGAGTAACAAAGAATATAAGCGCGGTTAGAATAAAGCACAGCAGAAGCCCCGTACCTACCTCATAAATTGCGCGCCGTCTCCAGCCGCGCAACAACACAGCCACAACGATTGGTAACCCGAGCGGAGCCGCGCTGAACTTCGTCGCCAGAGCCAGACCAAAACTCAACCCACAACAGGCAGCCCAGAACAGATCATGGCGGGACTGTACATATTTAACACAACAGACGAGCGTAAGCACAACAAAAAAGAGCAGAAGTGTATCAACAGTATAAAAATGGGAAAGTTGGATCTGAAAAGGAGTGAACGCGACCAGAATGGCAGCTAGCAGAGTTGCACACTGGGTAGCTCGACGACCAAATCCTAAGTCGCGCGTTAACAAAAGCGCCAGCCACGCCGTCAGCAAGACAGAGCCGGTATCAAGAAGGGAGGATAAAACACGCCCCAGAAGGGTTAATTCGACAAACGTCATCGGTGATTGCATTGTCAAACGCGAGATAAGAAATGACAATACAGCCAGGAGATAGAGGGGAAATGAACCATACGCAAAAAAGTGCGGATTTAGCGGCGAATGATTAGGGTCAAGAAATTGAGAGAAGCTTGTAGGCCAGCCAAGCGCTGTGATACGAAAAAGAATCTGACGTTCATCAGGATGAAAACTATTACCTGCATCCCAATTCACGCCATACAGGCGTAAGCCTACACTTAACAACGCTACCGCAAGCAGGGCCAGTGGGAACCAGGAGACACGAAATATTCTCTGCATACTATGCATTATCCTCTATGAAAAACAGCGGCTCTCGACATCATCGCTGAACACAAAACCCTTTGCATTATAGCCAGCACACCGCTTCACGGTCAACAGTAAGCACTGATCTCCTCAGAGTTTGCAGTTTCCTTGTCAAGCTCGCCCTCGAGGCTGCGGTACGTAAAGAACAAAAACACACCTATAGCAATCGAGCAAAGAGGCTAATTGCTATAGGTGTCTCTCTTATCTCAAAGTATTAGAAACAACCTGATCCTCAAAAAATATCCAGAAATAGTCTCATGCATGCTGCATTTGATACTGCAAGAGGTCTTTCTCTATTTGGCACCAGACCTCATCCTCAGCTTTGCCAACCGTTAATTGGTTATGTATCATGACTTGAGTAACACGACTGCGAAAATGCGTCAGAAACTGTTGCTGATTTGCAGGGAGTGGCATAGGATAGAGCTCAACCATGTCCAGAGGCACATAATCATCAGCGCTAAATGCCAGATTTAAGAGCTTAGTATAAGCAGCAAAAAGGGCTTGATGGGACCTGGAGAGAAAAAACTTTGGGCGTGTACTTGAGCCGAGCAGGCACCCCGCAATCGTGTTACCCAGCATAATGGGATGCGCCATTGAGCTCTGTTCATGCTCATCCCAGACCACCGGAAATAGCTGAAAACCATCTGAACGATCTGCAATCACCCGCGCGTTACCCGTATTAATCACATAACCTGCCAACGACTCTACACCGAGAAAGGCAGTGCGGTGCTCCAATTCATGATCCCAGGGTGCGGTGCCCCGACCGGTAATTTCTCGCGAGCTACGCACCTTTCCCCAATCGAAGGAGGCATGCATTTCACAACGGTCAGTTCCAGTCCAACACGATGCGGATCCAGATGTTTGATAATTTGCTGCAAGATCATATCACAAAGCGAACTAAAGCGCAGGATAGAAGGCAGATTACAGTGAGCATTCACCAAGCGAGAGTAGAAAAGAGGGGAAATCGTGATAGTATCCACCTCCACACTCATCATCTCGGGGTCCTGAAAAGGCTTGCTTACCTCATCTGGCAGCGATTCCATAAAGGCGGCGCTATGCTCGGGAAGGGCTTGCAAGAGCTGGCGCAAATTCTGTGTGCGCGGCGTTGAAGTATTATTGGCCCAACGGGTCAAGGTAACAGGATTGATATCTAATGCGTTCGCTATTCGCTGTCTCTGATGGGTATCCTGTATGATGCGACCCAATACTTCACGCCAGTTTGCTGACTCAGTCACAGTGCACCCCCATGTGACAGATACATCCTCTTATAGAGTGTAAACATTTTTTGTGAAACCCGACCCCCACTGGGGACATAAACTCACGATCCTCCCTTAGGAGTCACAGTGGTGGTGGCGCTAGAACGCTCGGGGTCATGAAGCGGCCTTAAACGTTTTCTTGAGCCTACAGAATAGTATCATAACAGCAAAAGACAAATGCGTCAACTAAGACATGTATAGCATTTATATGTTTTCCAAAACGTTTATACTCTCTTTTACATTGCGTATACTAGTTTTTCACAAATGGAAATTTTAAACAAGGTCATCTCATACTACGATAGGCTTCGATTCCTACTCACACAAACAGGCAAGTAAAACATATATAAGAATCGTGAGAGTCTCAAAAGAGAAAAAGGTCGTGGCTTGTATTGAGCCACGACCTTTTTCTTATCAGGCATTTTATATGCTAAGCAGCACCAATGGTCGTTGGAGTGCGGTGTCCCTTTTGAGAGGCGCTAGTCGCTAGAGCTGGCATAGCAGCCGCTTTCACGTGGACTAGCGATCGAGTTTCAGGATCAGCATCAATGAGCACCTCATCGCCCTCAACGATATCTCCACGCAAAATTGCCTCTGCCAACATATCATCCAGTAAAGTCTGGATCGTTCGGCGTATTTGACGCGCTCCATAGGAGGCATCATAACCAACCTGAACTAGCAACTCGCGGGCCTGCGAGGTGACCTCCAGCTTCACTGGTAGCGTGTTGAAACGACTGTCAAGCCGCTCTTTCGTCTGCTGAATAAACATATCAACAATCTGACGCAGATGCTCTTTTGTCAGAGAATGGAAGATAATTATATCATCAAAGCGATTCAACAGTTCTGGGCGCAACAGATTCTTGAGCGCGGGGAGCACACGCTGACGAATACGCTCTATCTCCTGATGCTGAAGCACCTCTGCATTCTTTTGACGAGGTAAAAACGACATCGAGCCTGTCGTAAGCTGCTCAACACCAGCATTTGAGGTGAGCACAATGATCGTATCCTTAAATGATACAGTCTGACCGCGCGCATCTGTCAACGTTCCATCTTCAAGGATCTGTAAGAGCAGATCAAAGATTTTAGGATGTGCCTTCTCAATCTCATCAAAGAGTACCACGCTATATGGGCGACGACGCACCGACTCCACCAACTGACCCGCCTGTTCGTACCCTGCGTAGCCAGCCGGGGTGCCGATTAGGCGTGAGACATGATGGCTTTCCATAAACTCAGACATATCAAAACGCAATAGTGCGTTATGATCGGAGAAGACAATGTCAGCTAACGCACGCGCCAGTTCTGTCTTACCAACGCCAGTTGGACCGACAAAGAGAAATGAACCGATGGGTCGACGCCCATCATGCATCGACGAGCGAGCACGACGTACAGCACGTGCGACGGCCTGAACAGCCTCATTCTGCCCCACCACGCGTTTATGCAATTCATTCTCCAGTGAAAGCAACATGCGGCGCTCACTGGTCGACAAGCGCGTAACAGGAATACCTGTCCAACTAGACACAATATGCGCTATATCTTCTTCATCTACGACAGGATAAGGCGTTATATCAGTCATCCAGCTCTGTTCAGCCAACCAGAGATCATGGCGTAGCTGCTGCTCTCGCTTCAACAATGCCAGCGCTTTAGGAAAATCCTCCTGTGAGATAGTATAGTCCTTCTCACGTGTCGTACTCAAAAGCTGATCTCGTAAGACCTGGATAGCGCGTGGTGGCAGAGTGCGCCTGACGCGTGCGCGTGCGGCAGCCTCATCAACCAGATCAATCGCCTTGTCGGGCAAGAAGCGCTCCTGGATATAGCGCTTTGAAAGCTGAGCAGCGCTTTCCAGAGCAGCATCGGTAATCGTCACCTCATGAAAGTTCTCATAACGAGGTCGCAGAGTGCGCAAACAGGCGATAGTCTCGTCAATAGTCGCTTCAGGAACCACAATCATCTGGAAACGGCGCTCCAGCGCAGGATCAGACTCAATATGGCGGCGATACTCCTCTTGTGTTGTCGCCCCAATGCAGCGGAATTCGCCGCGGGCTAGCAGGGGCTTAAATAGGTTGGCAGCATCAAGCGACCCTTCGCCACCTGCGCTCTGCACCAGAGTATGTAGTTCATCAATAAAGAGAAGCACATTCTTAGCGGCAGACACTTCACGCATCACGCCTTGTAGGCGTTGCTCAAAGTCACCACGCAGCTTTGTACCTGCCACCAGGGCAGCTATATCAAGCGCCACAACACGGCACTCACGAAACTCATCTGGCACCTGGCCCTCAATGATACGCATCGCTAGCGCCTCAACCAATGCAGTCTTACCAACCCCAGGCTCGCCGACAAGTACAGGATTATTTTTGGAGCGACGGGCCAGAACCTGAAGCATACGCTCTATCTGTGGCTCGCGCCCCACAACGGGCTCTAATTCTTCCATCAGAGCTTCCATGGTCAAGTCACGACTAAACTCATTTAAGAGAGGTGTTTCATCGTAACAGGACTGAAAACGAACCGCGAACTGAAGATTGTCATAACCTTTACTTGTCAGATGTCTCAATTGTTGTTGGGCGTCTTCAGCGGAGATATCCATAGTATTTAGTACACCCATTGTCGTGCTATCCTGTTCCAGAAAAATTGCCCTTAATAAGTGTTCCAATGAGACAAATTCTTCGTTCTCCAGCGCGGCCTCCTCTTCTGCTTTCCGGAGTGTAGCACGCGCGGAAGGATTGAGTCCTGGCGTGCTAATTAATGCTTTATTACCATAACCCAAGACAAATTCGAGCGTCTGAGCAACTCGATAGGGGCTGGTATGCAGGGATGCAAATAACGCTTCTACAAGCGAATCATTCAGCTTGAGCAACCCCAGAAATAGGTGAGCACTACCCACCGAACGATGGCAGAGACGAATAGCCTCTTCACGTGCCAGTGTAAGTACCTGGCGTAATTCGGGGTATAGTTACTATACTTTTTGGGCTGCTTCATCCTTAGCTCCTTTTTCAGATAACCACGTCAAGAGTATAAGCGCGTAACCACCGCGCGGATTGGACATATGGATCGCAGTACCGTTGAAGAAGCATCTATGAGTAACGGCACTACGATCTCAGGTAAATACCCACACCGCTCTGAAGGCGGCTAGCGCTGTCGCGCTCAGGATTCGAAAGGTACTATATCTTCAAGCGGTTGTGTTTGAGATTGTACCCTAAATTTCCTCGCGCATTTTCTCTCATGAGCATTTTTCACATTCCCACAAGCCCATAACTACCAGTCGGCAAAGCCTGCCTCCCTTGACAAAAATAAAAGAAAACACCCCCCAATAGTACCAGCAGGACAGGGTATATATGGGCTTATATACTAACAAAATGGCGATTTGGGCACTACTACGTTCGTCTGGCCCCTAATATTCAAAACCACTTCCCTGTATGTGAAGATTATGGATTATCAAAGGAAATGCAAAAAGGGGGAAGATAATTGCCTTCTGCTTTGTTTTTAGAAAAGAGATCCGCGACACCCCCCATCGTATGCGCGACCCAATCATCTCATCAGCTATAATCAACTCTAATTAGTCGCTCACAATTCAACGCAACGAGGAATTTATGTCAGACACAACATCAATATGGGAAAATGGAGATCATCCACCACCAGATCCAGCCCCACAAGTCAAGCCCGATCCATATGGAGTCCTGCGCATTCGCAACTTTCGCCTGCTCTTTCTGGGCTCGCTAGTCGCTAGCATTGGACAGCGCATGCTTAGCATCGCCATTGGTTGGGAACTTTACGCGCGTACACATTCCGCACTCGTCCTGGGTGGTGTGGGTCTAGTCATGGTTTTGCCAGTCATATTTCTCTCACTTCCGGGAGGACAGATTGCCGATACCCACAATCGACAACGCATTATTCTCATAACAGAAGGCGCTCTGGCACTCATCTCGCTAGGATTAGCGGTGCTTTCCTACAATCAGGCTCCGATCTGGATGATTTATGGCTGTCTCCTACTCATGGGTTGCGCCTCTGCCTTCAACAGTCCAGCCTCATCAGCCTTTCTGTCTGAGACCATACCTGAGGATAGCTTTGAGAGGGCCGCGACATGGTTTAATAGCTCCTGGCAGCTTGCTTCAGTGATTGGTCCCGCCCTGGGAGGTTTCTCTATCGCCCTTTTCCAAGGGACTCTTCCTGTCTATATTTTCAATACATTAGCAGGCATCTTCATGGTACTGATGGTTGCGCAGATACGCATCCAACAGACCACATTCCAGGAGCCTGCCGAGAAAAAGCAGACTACACTTAAAGACCTGGGCGAGGGCTTGCAGTTCTTGCGACACTCACCAATCATCCTAGCTGCGATTACGCTTGACCTCTTCGCAGTTTTATTTGGTGGTGCCACGACATTGCTTCCCATCTATGCACAAGATATTCTTAAAACGGGACCAACAGGTCTAGGTTGGCTGGATACAGCTCCTTCTATTGGCGCCATCTGCATGACACTCTTGATCGCGCACCGACCACCATTTCGCCATGCGGGCAGAACTTTGCTTCTGGCGGTGGCAGGCTTCGGCGTTGCGACAATTGTGTTTGGCTTCTCAACCTCCTTCTGGCTCTCACTGCTCATGCTTTTCGTGCTAGGAGCCCTCGATAACATCAGTGTGATTATTCGTAGCACTCTGATGCTCACCCGCACGCCCAACCATATGCGAGGCCGGGTATCAGCAGTCAATTCACTTTTTATCGCGTCTTCAAATCAGCTTGGGGGCTTTGAATCAGGAGCGGTGGCCCAATGGTTGGGACCAATGCTTACAGTCATAACAGGCGGGATTGGCACAATTGTAGTGGTACTAGCGGTTACAGGTATCTGGCCGCAGATTCGGCAATTGACTACACTCAATACACCTGATAGCGAGCAACGCGCTGAGGCGAAAATCGAGGAAGTCGTTGACGCTACAATCTAGCGTGTAAGATTTATCCGCTTACATACGCAAATTAAGGGAGGCGCTAAAATGTTGCGTGCGCAACATTTTAGCGCCTCCCTTTGGCAGAATGACCAGCCTGGCTTTATGAATGATCTCATCACAACAACATATTAATAAAAAATAGTTTTTAACCCAAATACAAAACGAGCCGACACTTTGTGCCGACTCGTTTTGCTTGTAGCGATCCCGAGAGGGGTCGAACCTCCGACCTTTAGATCCGCAATCTAACGCTCTATCCACTGAGCTACGGGATCAATTTCTAAAAACAGCGTATTCAATTGTAAGTTTTTCAACAATCAAAAATAAGTTGATTGTTAAGCGATCCCGAGAGGGGTCGAACCTCCGACCTTTAGATCCGCAATCTAACGCTCTATCCACTGAGCTACGGGATCAATCACGGGTTGTATACTACCTCATTTCCCTGAACTTGTCAAGAGCTTTTCGGCTCTCCATAGAAAATCTCTTTTTCTTGTGAAGACTGCCGCTAACCTGCATATGCAGAGACGAAAATAAGATACGCGTCTCAGAGTGGAGCATAAAGGCAGGGTCACGGCAGACAAAGGATATAAGAAAAATGCCAGAATGCGTAAGAAGCCGAGTGGGCGCACTAGCTACGACCTGCAAACACCAGATTGTACCAGTGCGCGTCAATCCCAGTCCCTACCTCATAGGCGACTACGCAAGCCCCTCTATGACATCGCGCGCGCGTGCCAGAGCGTCGCGGCGCACATAATAGTAGGCCCACAAGCCCTTTTTACGGCAATCAACCAGACCCGCATCACGTAGAATACGTAGGTGGTGCGAAATTGTCGGCTGCTCCAAGGTGAAGCTTTCTACAATCTCAAAGACACACACTTCCCCTTCGTGGCGGCTCAGCAGGCTCAAGATGCGCAAACGTGTTGGATCAGCTAACGCTTTAAGCAAACGGGCCTGAACAACGGCATCGTCTTCACTGAGAGTGGGCACAAACTTAGGAGCAATCCCTACAGTTGTGCTCCCCAGGGCAGTTGTTGCCTGGCGATGTAACATATTGGCCGCGGACGATGCCGGGCCTGTGGGTGCTGTTGCAATACGATTTGGATTTCCCTGATTCATCGATGTCATAAACTTCTCTCCTTCCATCCTCCCAACCGGATGTCAAACCTACGATTGAGTCTGGGTTTTTTCGTATGGTACCTTTACCTATAATAACTAGATACCTATAATAATTATAGAACTCTATCCAAATCGACCTCATGAATACACTCTGTCGAAAGACCTAAAACTACCGTTCTAGCCCGCCATACACCTGAAGACGGGCAGGGTTAGAACATTTTGCCCTCGCGTCCAGCCTTTCATATTTGCCTTCTTCGCGTTCAGAGACTCACAGGAGACATCGAATAACGGGGAGTAGAGGGGGAAAGGTTAAGCAGAAATTCAGGCTGTTTATTCAGGACAGGAGAGCCTCTCGCAGCATAAACGGGGTGCAAAGATGTTTGTGCATCAACACCTCTGCCCCCCCGTTTATTATCAAGCAATTTAATTTTAGGAGCGAGTCTCCTGATTTTGAGGCTGTCGGCGCACCTGCAAATGTAGCTCTGTCAGTTGCTTCTCGTCAACAGGGGATGGGGCACCCATTAAGAGATCCTGCGCGCTCTGCGTCTTGGGGAAAGCGATGACCTCACGAATATTTTCCTCGTCCGCAAAGAGCATCACCAGGCGATCAACTCCTAATGCAATGCCACCATGAGGGGGCGCACCATACTCGAAGGCTTCTAGCATATGCCCAAACTGCTCATGAATCTGCTCATCATTCATCTTCATCAGCGAGAAGATCTTCCGCTGAAGTTCGGCGACATTGATACGGACACTACCGCCACCAACCTCATAACCATTACAAATGATGTCGTACTGCTTGGCACGTATGTTGAGCGGATCACTATTCAGACGCTCAATATGAGTCTCGTCCATACCGGAGAAAGGATTATGCTCGGCATCATAGCGCTGCAAATCTTCATCGTAATGGAAAAGAGGGAAATCCACTACCCAGCATAGCGCCATCTCTTGTGGATCAATCAGCTTGAGGCGCTCAGCGAGCTTGACGCGCAAACGGAAAAGAACCTCATTACAAACCTTGACACTATCAGCTACAAAGAGCAAGAGATCCCCTGGCTGGCCTTCCAGGCGGTTCACAATCGCCTGCACCTCTTCAGCAGTCATAAACTTCGTCAAGGGCGATTTAAGCGTGCCATCCGACTGAATGGCAAGCTGAACCAAGCCTTTCGCACCCAGGGTACGAGCGAACTCAGTCAGTTCGTCGACTTCCTTGCGAGTATAGCTTGCACCACCAGGCACTTTGATTCCCTTAACCATGCCCTGCGCCGCCAGGGCACTCTTGAATACACCAAAGGTCCCCGCGCTAGCCAGGTCTGAAATCTCAATCAGAGGCAAATCAAAGCGCAGGTCAGGATGGTCGGTGCCATAACGGTCCATAGCTTCTTTAAAGCTTAAGCGGGGGAAGGGACGGGCCTTGATATGCTTCTGTGGCACCGTCTTCTCAATCAGGAAAATGAGCATGTCTTCCATCAGGCTCATGACATCCTCTTCGGAAACGAAAGACATCTCAAGATCAAGTTGGGTGAACTCGGGCTGACGATCCGCACGCTGATCTTCGTCACGGAAACATCGTGCGATCTGGAAATAGCGGTCCATACCCCCAACCATAAGCAACTGCTTAAGCTGCTGTGGCGACTGAGGAAGGGCGTAGAACTCGCCATCATATAAGCGACTGGGTACCAGATAGTCGCGCGCACCTTCAGGTGTGCTCTTCATCAGGATTGGCGTCTCGATCTCCAAGAAACCACGCTCATCGAGATAGTCACGCATAGCCTTGACGATGCGATGACGCAAGACGATGTTGTCACGCAAACGAGAACGGCGTAGATCAAGATAGCGATACTTGAGGCGCAGGGACTCATCGACCTGTATAGCATCGCTATTAATCGGGAAAGGAGTAGTACGTGAGGCATTGAGAATCTCCATCTCCTGAGCGACGATCTCAATCTCACCAGTCTCCAACTGGTGGTTCTCAGTGCCCGGGAGACGACGTGAGACCACACCTTTCACCTGCACCACATATTCAGACCGGACATCAGAAGCAATTTTATGTGCTCCTCCGGAACGCTCAGGATCACAGATAACCTGGGTCAGACCATAGCGATCTCGCAAGTCGAGAAAGATCAAACCGCCATGATCGCGGCGACGATTGACCCAGCCAGAGAGGACAACCTCACGGTCAACGTCCTCCACGGTCAATTCACCACAGGTAGCAGTACGGTAATGCACCTCAAAAGCCACGTTATTAGAACTCCTTATAGTTTTTATTGATAATGTATCGGACGATAGTGGATCCACCAATAGATTACCGACAATCATACTGCGAACGACACAAAAAAGCTACCTCTCCCGAGATACTCTCAAGGAGAGGTATGCTATATTCCGTGCGATCTCAAGGTTGGCAGGTATTCGGCGACTTATTAGCGTCAATGTCGATCTGGGTGCGCGGGGCATCAACCGGGCCACTCTGGGAGATCAATATGACTTTGTTGCCATCCGGATCGGGTGTGATGCTTTTTAAACTGTTCAACAGCACTGGGGAAACATACTGCCGAGACAACTGCATTTTGAGTTGTGGAGTGCCAGTCGTATTATCTCCCGAAAGGGTTGTACCCGAGTTCCCAGAGGATACAATATTCAGGTCGAGCAGGCGATGATTCGAGCTATCAGCAATAAAGAGATGGGGCACATCACCCACCTTATTAGCAGCTAGCACTGAAGTTGTAGCACGTGGAATCATCAGTAGCGTCTGCATCTGAGGAACCGGAGCCGGAACAGGGCTTGTGCTGCTAGTGAAACCTTGCGTGCTGACTGACAATGGCGTGTAGATTGGCTGCTGTATCCCTACGCCAGCGGCGGCACGCTTCCCTTCGGCAAACAGAACGCTCTGGATATTACCATTGTCAAGCAAGAGAAAGAGCTGTTTGTCCGGGAAGGCCGCAAGGCTCAGGATCTTGCCAGCGGACAACTCCATCTTCTGCGCTTTCGCATCGGTAGCATTCAGATCATACTTAAGCACCAGCACTGTGCTATCGGAATTGGTTGGATTCAACACCACAAACGCATCGTTATCCCAGGCACTGATCAGGGGAGCTGGAGTATGTTCCGCCGTCAATTCCTGGCTGATGGGAAGTTTAGTCGTGTTAAAGGCTGTTCCAGCATCGTTACTGGGCGTCAACACCTGCAAGGAATAGCTACTATCGTTCAGGTTTAATGTCAAGACAAGCAGGCGCGTACCCGCGCTTGCGATAGAGAGGACTTGCCCTTCGACATTAATCTTCTCGCCTAAAGTATGTGTACCGCCATTCTGGCTCATCAGGTAGATGGCCTTATCATATCCCAAAGCATAAAAGAGCTTCTTATCATTATGCTGAACGACGGCAAGTGTATCGGCCTGAGCCTTAGTCTTCCCACTTGAGATCGAAGCGGAGCCCGTATTTGAGCATGGAATGGGCGAGATCAAATAGCGTTGATTATAATTGGTAATCGCACTCTTGGTACTGGTCACCAAAGTTCCACTCAAGCTATTAAGCTTTGTCCGTTGCTCCGTAGAAAGGGCCACATGCTGAACCCTTGTCATTTGCTGCTGTGCATTTTTAAGCTCTCGAAGGGCATTCGCAGGATCCGAAGTTAATGTACCTTTTGCCTGAGTAATATATTGGTCCGCTAATGACAGGGATTCATTGACATTAACGCCCATCTGCCCCAATCCTAGGAAATAGAACGCACCACCACCGAGCAAGGCCACAATCAGAAGCACAAATATCGCAAGGGTAGGAAAAAGCAGACGCTTGCTCTTAGAAGGTGGAAGCGGCACTGCGGCCTGTGGAGCGGGCATTCCTTCAGCAGCCAACGATCCGCTCGCCACACGCAGAGGCGAATTAGGGTAGGATGCATCAGCACTCTGCGTCAATAACCCGACAGGCGCGCCCGCGAGGCTCCCAATAATCTTGGTTGGCTCATCGCTCACTTCCCGGCTACTCATTCTCATGGGACGGCGAGCATTAGGAGGTTCCCAACCTACTTCCTGTACACGGATGACAATTGCAGTGATGTTATCAGGTCCACCATTCTCATTAGCACGCTCGACGAGATGATAGACACTCTCGCGCGGCTGATACTGGTCGACAATCGAGCGTAACTCATCATCCTCTACCTGACCAGAGAGGCCATCGGAGCACAGAAGTAGTGAGTCACCCTCTTCAAGGGGTTCGGAGAATATATCAATCTCGACTTCCGCATTAGTCCCCAGTGAGCGTGTAATAACATTGCGCTGGGCATGCGAACGAGCCTGATCCCCGGTCAATAAACCGGCCCGCACCTGTTCCTCTACCCATGAATGATCCTGCGAAACCTGCTTTACCTGCCCCTTATGCATGAGATAGGCACGGCTATCACCGACATTCGCAACATAGGCTGTGCCACCACACAAAACAGCGGCGACACAGGTCGTTCCCATGCCACTGCGCATAACGCTCTCAGCGGCACGTTGATGGATCAGGGTGTTGGCACGCTTGATGGAATACACCAGCGATTCGGTGACATCTTCCCTGCCATTCTGGTAATATTCTTTGCTAATTGTGTCGACAGCGATTTCGCTTGCCACTTCACCTGCAGCATGTCCGCCCATACCATCAGCCACAATGAAGAGAGCGCCCTTCTTCGCCATCATCTGGGCGTCTTTAGGAATGACGTAGGCCATATTGTCTTCATTATGGGGACGCCTGCGGCCAACATCAGTTAGCTGTGCGACATCGAGCCGAAGTTGTTTGGACAACGCGCATCTCTCCCGTAAATCAGTATCTCTTCACAGCGTGCAATAATTTGTCCTTGTGCTGACTTATATTACGCGCTAGGCATTTGCTGGAACTTTAGGCTATAATACACCGATGTAGAGAAAAACGCAATGTGCTTCCTAGGAGGCACATACAATGTTTTCTCACGCGCTTATGACCTGTCCCGTTCACTGCACTTGAGTATACTCTTTCAACAGATAGCATGCAAGATATATAGCTCGCGGTACTAGCCAGGCCAAAGCAAAAGTCCTGGAAATAGTCCAACTCGCAGGCCGCACCTCATATATTTAGCGCATGGAGTCTGTTACTATGGTAAATATCACCTTTCACGACCAGCTACGAACCTTTGAACAGACGCATCCACTTATTCCTGATTCTAGTCCAAACATGCCTGACGAATGGCTCAACGAGGTCCAGGCTCGGCTCACGCGCTTAGGCTTCTCTAGCCAACCCTCTATACAATCTACGAAGGTTAATTGCCCTACAACTCTCTTCTATAGCGAATATACAACGGAGTCACCACTCACGCTGCTGCTGTACAATAGCTCACCCGCAGCACAGCAGATGTGGGATATTTTTCCTATTCTTGCACGTTTGCGCGCCCTGGAGTTGGTTCAGACACTACTTGGCAAACTACCACTCACACTAAAATGGCTGATCCAGGTGGCTCCCGATCCGGGGGCGACCACATTCTCATCCTTTCTCCAATCCCATAGAGAACGGCTCCACGCGCATGCCTGTCTATGGGATGATAGCTTTGGAAGCTACGAAGCCGGTTGGGGAAGTGATGGCATTCCATTACTCATGCTCGGATGTAAGGGCCGACTAGGTGTCAAACTCCAGGCACGCATCCCAACAGAGCAGGATCTATTGACAATGCATGGAGCCGTCGCACCCAATGCCCTCTGGCGACTCCTCTGGGCACTCCAGAGTATCAAGGATGAGCGCGAAAATATCCAGATCGAAGGCTTCTACGATCAGCTCGATGGTCCTGATGATGAATACCTTACCGCGATCTCGGCGCTACCTGATAGCGCTCCGCGCCTGGCCCAACGCTGGTCACTACCAGCACTGCCGCTTGGTTTAAAAGGGTTACAGCTTCACTATACACAGATGTTAGTTCCCACTTGCAGCTTAACATCGCTTGAGGGGCAAAATCAGGAGATACCAGTACCATTTATAGGTGAGCAAATGCCCAGAGAAGCCTGCGCATACCTGGACTTTCATCTGGTCCCCAGACAGACACCAGAGCAGATATTCAACCTTCTGCGGCGACACCTGGATACCTGGGGCTTTGCGGATGTGGAAGCCCACTACCTCTATGGCTATCAACCAAGCGTACTTCAGGCGAATGAATCGTTCTTACACATGGTACAGGAGGCAACCTGTTTGGCTTATGGCATACCTCCTTATGTATTACCAATGACGGTTAGTAGTCAACCACTCGCGCTGCTAAGTGAACATGTACCTACCATTATCACAAGTCTGGTAGGTACAACCACCAATAATGACGCTTTGGTCAATCAGGCCTTCGCCAACGCAGTCAAGCAAACGGCACTCTGTATCGCCAGTATGGCACAGCAACATACATAGTAAAGGATGACACGATGGCACGTTTAGAGATACACCAACTCAATGATCGCACCTGGATCTTACAGGGTGGCGGAAATATCGGTATTCTTGCCCATGAGAGGCACTGCCTGATCGTCGATAGCGGTATGGATAAAGACACTGGCAAAGCCATTCTCAGTGCTGTCGCAAAGCTCAATCTGGAGCCACGCGCGCTTCTTATTACCCATGCACATGCCGATCATTTTGGTGGCGCACACCATATTGTCAAACAAACAGGGGTTCGTGTCTATGCCACACGCGTTGAAGCATCAGTAATGGCAAGCCCAATCCTTGAGCCGCTCTACCTCTTTAGCGGAGCACAACCTCCACGCGAGTTGCAACATAAATTTCTCATGGCGAAACCCTGCTTAGCGGATGAAATTGTGGTTGGCAATGAGCAGGAGATCGCGGGCATACCACTGCGCTTGCTCTCGCTTCCCGGTCATAGCAGCGAACAGGTTGGAGTAGCCTTTGGCGAGACACTTCTCGCGGGAGATGCCTTTCTTACCCCAGAAATACTAGACAAACACCATATACCTTTTTACAGTGATATAGAACAGGGGTTGACAACATTAAACGTGTTGAAACAGGAGGTTCCAGCGTTTTCTTATGTAGTAGCAGGGCATGGAGAGATTTATACCTCTTCGGAACAGGCTAATAGGGCCATATATTATACAGTTGAACGCCTAGAGGGTATACTGGACACTATCAGGCATGGACTAGCATATGGGCAACCACGCTCACTCGCTGATTTGCTCAGTGAGGTGGCAGAGGCACAGGGCACGAGTATCAGTACTCTTGCGCAACACGTCCTCTATCAGACTACCATCCAGTCCGCGCTTGGTACTCTCTACGCGCGGGGTGAAATCGCGCCCCTTCTGGCAGATAATCGCCTGCAATGGGCGCTGGTATAGAGGGGAGAGATAGTTCTGAGAGTTGTTACCTCAGAAAAAAATGTGACGTTATACAGCCATAGGAGATTGCAGTCTATATGCACATAGGGATTAATGCTCAGTTGCTATCCTTCGGCCAAAATTATCGCAATGGTGGTGTCAGTCGCTACATACGTACTCTGCTGCGTGAGCTGGCAACCCAGCCTGGAAAGCACCACTATACGGTATTTGTGAATGGGAAAGAAGTTATCGAGCAGCTTGACGCTCAACATGAGCAGATTACCTATGTGTCAGCTCCCTGGTCCCAATCTCAGCCAGCATCACGCGTCGCCTGGGAACAGTTGACATTACCAACTCAAATTCGTCAGCGGGGAATAGATGTACTGCATTCACCAGTGAATGTCCTGCCTGCTCTGCTACCACGGCATTGCTCAAGCGTTGTCACCCTTCATGACCTCGCTTTTCTCCGATTCCCTGAAGTGCTTACTACGGCTAAACGCGTGTATCATCGTACCTTCACGCTACGTAGCTTACATCAAGCCACGGCCATCATCAGTGTCTCGGAAAGCACCAGATGTGATGTACATGAACTAGCGGACATTCCTCTTGAGAAGGTCCATACTGTCCACATGTGTATCGATAAGCGCTTCGCGCACCTCTACCCAATGGAGGAACGTACGCGCTTCCGTCAAAAGTATGGGCTCAACGAGGGCTATATTTTCTATCTGGGAACACTCGAACCACGCAAGAATATCCCTATATTGGTCGAAGCGTACAATATTTTGCGCCAGCGAAAAGGAATCACTGAGAAACTTGTTCTGGCTGGTGGCAAAGGCTGGCTCTATGATGAGATCTTCGCGCGTATACAACAACTGGGCCTGGAGGAACATGTCCTCTTTCCAGGATATGTAAGCGACGATGAGCAAGGGCTCTGGTATCAGTCGGCGAGCGTCTTTGCCTTCCCTTCACTTTACGAAGGCTTTGGCATTCCGGTCGCCGAGGCACTCGCAGGAGGAACACCCGTGGTAACGACCAATGTCTCAAGCCTGCCTGAGGCAGGCGCAGGTCTGGCACTTTGCGTCCCGCCTGCCGATAGCGAGGCATTCGCGACCGCGCTCTTCCAGGCTCTGACCGATACGCAACTGCAAGAGCGGTGTCGCAAAGAAGCCCATACAGTGATGGAGCGCTTCTCTGCTCAGCAGATGGTTGCTCATACCATCAAGGTGTATGAACAGGCAGCTAAAGAGCGATCTTTATCATCAGCTATTTCTTAGAACCTTTATATAGTTTGTCTCTTTCGCTCGTCAAAAGGCGTTTTACTAAGAAGAACAACTCTTTTAACATATCGAGGCATAACTTCTACATCGAAGTATACAGGGAAGTAAAAATGCCTTAGTTTCACCTAAAGTAAAGCACTGGCTTATGAATATAGATACGAGCAGAACAGAACTTAGTCGGACCCAGAACGCGCCACAGCCTACCTTTTCAGGCGCTACTGGAGCCACCGGTCCTATCACAAAAGCTATCTCGAGACGACGAACACATCGCCAACAATGGCGCATCTTTGAGTGTATCGCAATGCTCATTCTTGATGCCTGGCTCACTCATGTCTCGTTTCAGCTTGCCTATTCGTTGCGCGCGGCCTTTGAAGAGCCACATAGCTTTTTGAGCAATGTGCTGTTTGGCGTGCGCTCAACCTTGTTGATCAATGATACGGTCTACTATGGTCTACCAAAGGTAGATACATATGTGGGGCTGGAGATCGCCATTATTCTGGGCCTTCTCTCCATCTTCACCATTCGCGGACTCTACCGCCTGCGCCTGACCGGAACCTGGTTCCGCCAGACACAAATTATCATCGGGTCCGCAACTGTAGGTCTGGCCTGTCTGATTACCTACTACTTTGCCTTTCAGCCGCCCGCAACTTCGCGCCTGATGTTCATCTTTGCCTGGCTGGTAACCATTCTGGTTCTTGTCATTGGCCGTCTGCTGGTCTCGGCTGGAATGAGCATGCTGTACCGCATGGGTTTAGGAGAGACGCGCCTGCTGGTCGTCGGCTCGGGACGATTGGGCAAGATGGTCATGCAGCATATCGTTGCCAGTCCAAATCTTGGCTATTCCATCGTGGGCTTCCTGCATGATATGACGGAACCCCCTAGCGATTTCGGGCGCTTTAAGATGCTCGGTACCATCGATGATATCGGCATGGTCATTCGCTCTATGCAAATTGATGAGGTTATCATCGCGCTACCCTCGAATCTACATCAGCAGGCAGTCCGTAGTGTTAAGCTCTGCGAACGCCTAGGAACCTCGTTCAAACTTATTCCCGATCTCTATGAATTGAGTCTCTCGCGTATCGATATGGAGGCCATTGAGGGCATTCCACTTATCGGCATTCGGCAGGCATCCCTCAACACGGCCCAGCGCTTTGTAACACGCCTGGTAGACCTTATCGGATCAGCCTTTGTGCTTCTAGTTGGTTCCCCCATCTGGCTCTGTGTGGCCTTGGCAGTCAAGATCTCGTCTCCTGGACCGATTATTTTTAAGCAGGAGCGAGTTGGGCTGAACGAGAAGCATTTCAATATGTATAAGTTCCGCTCGATGTATCGGGACGCGGAACAACGTAAGGCGGCTCTGATCGCCCAAAATGAAGCGGCAGGCCCCCTCTTCAAAATGAAATTTGATCCTCGTATCACTCCGATTGGGCGCTTCATCCGCAAAACGAGTATCGATGAGATTCCGCAGTTCTTCAATGTATTGCGTGGCGAAATGAGTCTGGTTGGCGCACGCCCACCAGTGCCCGCCGAAGTAGCAATGTATGAAGATTGGCAGAAGGGACGCTTCGCGATGAAACCGGGTCTGACCGGTCTATGGCAGGTTCGCGGACGCAGCAATCTCAGCTTCGACGAGGGCGTGCTGATGGATCTCTATTACATTGAAAACTTCTCGCTGCGGCTCTATTTCCAGATACTTTTGAGCACAATCCCGGCGGTACTACTGAGACGAGGAGCTTACTAGGTTTATGAAAGTCGCACTGGTTCACGATTACCTCAATCAGATGGGCGGGGCGGAACGTGTGGTGCTTGCCCTGCATGAGCTGTTCCCCGACGCCCCCATCTATACATCAATCTATGACCCTGACCGCGTTGATCCGGCGTTCAGGAAGATTGATGTTCGCACCTCTTTTATGCAGAAGTTACCAATGGTAACGAAGCATCATCAACCATATTTACCTTTCTATCCTTTCGCGATGGAGAAGCTTGACCTGCGTGGCTTCGACCTGGTTTTAAGTAGCTCAAGCGCGTTCGGTAAGGGTGTGATTACGCGCCCAGAGACCACACATATCTGCTATTGCCATACGCCGATGCGCTGGTGTTGGAACTATGAGGAATATGTCGAGCGCGAGCAGCTCGGTAAGATTGCTCGCACGGTGCTACCCTTCATGATTACGGGCCTGCGCGTGTGGGACCAGATGTCTGCAATGCGCGTTGACCATTTTATCGCCAACTCTCCTGTTATCGCCGAACGTATTCGCAAGTACTATCGACGCGAGTCCATCTTCATTCCCCCTCCAGTTGACGCCAGCCGCTTTCCTTTCGATCCCAACATTCAAGCTGGTGAATACTTCCTAATTTTGAGTAGACTGGTACCATATAAACGTATAGATCTGGCAATTGAGGCGTGCAATCGTCTGCGCTTGCCCCTGGTGGTTATTGGAGGCGGGCGCGATGAGGAGATTTTAAAGCGCATGGCAGGCCCAACAATTCAATTTCTGGGGCACCTGCCAGATCACGAGGTGGTGCGCTATGTAACTCATTGTCGCGCCTTTCTCTTTCCAGGAGAGGAGGACTTTGGTATTACCCCCCTGGAAGTGCAGGCGGCAGGACGCCCGGTCGTCGCCTATGGCGCGGGCGGTGCTCTATCGACGGTGATCGAAGGAGTGACAGGCGCATTCTTCCGCGAACAGACAGTTGAGAGCTTGACTGAAGTCCTGGCAAAATTCGACGCTCGCGCCTATAATCCACTCGCGATACGCAATCATGCACTTGAATTCGACACGCCGCGTTTCCAGCGTCGCATTCTTCAGTTTATCGAGGCCAAAATGCAGGGTAGCTCAGCCCATCAGGACAGCCCGCACCCTATGAACGATATCGTCTTCTAATGCTATCGAGGCCAGAACTAACTAACACACTTCGTTTGAGAAAGGGTCGAGAGACGTGGAGTTACGAGCCTACTGGGCGACTATACGACGGCGACTTTGGATTATTCTCTTCCTGGTCGTCTTGACAGCAGCATTTGCTGGCTTTCAATACTATAAACTCGCCAAAACGCCTGGTGCGCTGAAAACGTACCAGTCAAATATAACTATGCGCATCGGCTTACAGGCCGATCCCAACAATAGCAACGCAAATTTTAGCGACTACATCACCGCCTCCGAAGCCCTGGCAGACGAGATCGTAACAGGTCCAACGCTGAATACAAAGGAGTTTACGGCACGCGTTCAGGCACAACTTCAGGCCGATTACACTCGCAACGGAGGCCCTCAGGGGATCAATGATATCCAGGCCGGATCTCTGGTAGGCTCACTTACCGCAGTACATGCACGTAGCCTACTGACAGTGACAGCCACCTGGCCCACACCCGAGGGCGCGAAGGCTATTGCAACCGCTATAGGCGAGGTCTTCACACAACAGGGCAGTACCTTTCTAGATTACGAGATCCGCAATGGGAACAGCGTGAACGATACCGCCATTCATCCGAAAGCCTCAGCCCAGGTGCTTAGCAACGCTTCTGATCCCGCGCAGGTCAGTGGACCTGCCAGTAACCGGCCATTGCTCCTATTAGCTCTGGTCTTTGTTGCCCTCCTCATAGGCATAGCCCTGGCCTTCTTGATGGAATATCTTGATGACCGTGTGCGCAGCAAAGAGGAACTAGAAGATCTGCTACAACTACCAATTATTGGTGAGATCCCGCGTGCCAGTGTAGCTGAGAAGGGACAAGGGAAGCTAAAACAGGCGTCCGCATCATAATGAGGAGCACAATACCGTGGGTTTACAGGATCAGGAGCAGTTCTCTCTGCTCAGCGATTACGATACAAACTCGGACTATAATCGCGCATACCAGGCACTTTTCGCCAATATCCGCTTCGCTCTTGATAAGCAAAAAGGATCGCAGCATGTCATTCTACTTGCCGCGCCAACCCCAGAGCGCGAACCGGGTCTGGTCGCAGCAAATCTCGCCATCGCCTCCTCACAGAATGGCGTTCCTACTCTGCTGGTCGATGCGAATCTGAGTACTCCAAGTCTTGCCCGCCGTTTCGGTCTTGAGCAAGACAAAGGCCTCAGCGACCTGCTAGCAACAGGAGATGAGGATCTCATGAGCTATATACAGCCCACCTTCTTACCTGAACTCTCACTTCTACAAGCAGGCAGGCAAACAAATTCAGCAGCCGAAATCTCTCGACTACTTATGTCACGACTGGCAGAGATCTTGCAGGCAGCACAAGCATTTATGGCGCGGCAGTCTCCACATCCCAGCCTGCTGATTCTGCATAGCCCACCCGTGCTTAGTGGCATCGATGCTTCATTGCTCGCGGAACAGGCTGAGCAGTCCTATCTTCTTATTACAAAAGAGCGGACTACCCAGGCGCAAGCCAGACAGGCCCGAAAGCTGTTGGAGCAGACCACAACCCGGGTAAGAGGTACAATCTTGCTGGACGTATAGTCACAAACCATGTATAGTGGAACATGTAGCTTATGACCTTTCGAAAACCAGAGCGCTTGCCGCGCTAGTGACGCGGGTTTTCATAGAAGATGTTACTGAGCAACTTCGCACACGAGGAGGATCGAGCATGCAAGGACGACAGGGACGAGAAGGGGAAGCCTGGGAGAAGCTCGCCAGCCGGAAAATGGCGGCACTCAATGGAACCGGAAAGGTACCAGCCATTCCTCAGCGTCCTCCCGGCATGACACGGATTGACCAGCCACCACCAACGCAGCGAGTAGGACGCCCTAAACGTGAAGCACCACAACCCAAACGTATACGCAAATTTGTGTTTGTAGGCGCGGCGGTTTTGCTTATTTGTGCCGTCATAGCCTTCTTTGTTGGAATGAATCTATTTCAAGGTATCGCCGCCAGCTCTGGTCCAGCCAGGACAACTACTCAGTTCCTGACTGCGCTTTCAGCGAAAGATTATGCGAGCGCCTATAGTAACTTAGGGCCTTCCATCACTATCCAAATCTCACAAGACGAATTCGCACGTCAGGGTCAAGCGGATGATAAGTGCTATGGACCCATTTCGGATTATCCTGAGGTTGCGGATAGCGCCACAAGCACCGATACCTCCCAGACTTACACCTATAATATTAAGCGCGAAGGGCTGAAAGAGTCCTATAAATGGACCATTACGCTCCAAAAAGACCAGGATGGCACCTGGAAAATCTCAGACTATGGCAATGATCTGGGACCTCGAGGACTCAAAAATCTGCCAACCTGTAAGTAAACAAAGAAGCAGGAGCCCGAATGATATGTTCGGGCTCCTGCTTCTTTTTGTCGCCGTCAAAGCCACCTCTTGACGCTACAATGACGCACCGTTATACTCATAAATAGCATATTCAAGCATATATCCTTTTTTCCATAGGAAAACATGAAAAAGCTACTATTTTACGGTGGATTGGTGCTGATAGCATTATTTGGACTGCTGGTCTACAACTATAATCAGCAGACCAAGCAGTCAGGCGCACAAGCATACATGACGAATGTAGCTCCCTGGCAACCTGCCAGACTCCGCATCCCAAACCTGAGCCTCGATGCACCTGTCATAGGAGTTGGCTCGACCGCGTCGGGCAAGATGGATGCTCCTACATCACAGGCTATCAATTCGCCCTACTGGACTAGTGTCTTCTGGTATGAGCTTGGCGCAGCCCCGGGACAAGCAGGAAACGCTATTATCGCCGGGCACATCGACCGCGTAGGAGGCGATCCTGCTGTCTTCTGGTCGCTAAATACCCTTGCGAAGGGGGCACAGATTTTCATTGTAACGGGAGAGGGAAAAACTTTGACCTATGTCGTTGATGGGGCCAAAAGCTATTCCGCCAACGATCCTGGCGAAGAGGCTCAAAATGATGTCTTTGGTCCAACAAACCAGCACCACTTGAACCTGATAACCTGTAGCGGAGCCTGGACTGAGAATGGCTATGATCAACGCCTCGTTGTCTTTACCCACCAGGAGAATACCTGAAAAGGGGATATTCAATAGTATGATGGCGGGCGCCTGGGCACCCGCCATCATACACATAGTTACTCGAAAGCATTAATACCAGTCAGGGCCTGACCGATAATAAGAGTATGGACATCATCGGTCCCCTCGTAGGTAAAGACCGACTCTAGATTGTTCATATGACGGCTAATAGGGTACTCCAGGGTAATGCCACTGGCTCCCAGAATTGAGCGTGCTTCTCGGGCCGTTTCCAACGCTTCTCTACAGTTGTTGCGCTTAGCCACGGAGATCTGAACAGGGTGCAGCAAATCTTCATCTTTGAGGCGACCCAGTTGCAGCGAGAGGAGCTGCGCCTTCACAAGTTCAGTCGCCATCAACGCCAGTTTGCGTTGTACTAGTTGGAAACTAGCAATGGGGCGCTTGAACTGAATGCGTGTCTTCGCGTATTCCAGGGCGGTCTCAAAGCAGGTACGAGCCGCACCCATAACCCCCCAGGAGATACCATAGCGCGCCTCATTCAAACAGGAGAGGGGACCACGCATTCCTTTGACATTGGGCAGCATGTTGCTAGCAGGTATGCGGCACTCCTCAAAGTGTAACTCGGAGGTAATAGAGGCTCGCAGAGAGAGCTTGTGATGAATATTGCTAGTTGTAAAGCCTGGCGTCCCACGCTCGACCAGAAAGCCACGAATGCCATCTTCCGCGCGAGCCCACACAATCGCCACGTCAGCGATCCCCCCATTAGTAATCCACATCTTGGAGCCATTCAAAATATATTCATCACCATCACGGCGCGCGGTTGTACGCATACCAGCGGCATCGCTACCAAAGTCAGGCTCAGTCAGGCCAAAGCAACCAATTGCCTCACCACGTGCCATACGTGGTAACCAGCGCTCTTTCTGCTCCTCAGAGCCAAAGGCATGAATAGGGAACATTGCCAGAGAGCCCTGCACAGAGACAAACGAGCGCAGCCCACTATCTCCCGCCTCCAACTCCTGGCACGCCAGACCATAACAGACAGCGCTCATACCAGCGCAACCATAGCCTTCCAGGTGCATTCCTAACAAGCCTAGTTCAGCAATTTCTGGCACAAGATCATGTGGAAAGGTACCAGCTTCAAAATGCCCATCTATAATGGGAAGCACACGCTCCCGCACAAACTTGCGCACGGTATCGCGCACCATACGCTCCTCATCAGTGAGCAGATGGTCAATATTATAGAGATCGGTGGCTGCCGGAACCTGTGCCAGCCGCGCAGCAGTTATCTGAGACATATGAATCCATTTTCCCCTTTGCTGGTATATTCCTTATGCAAAACTGGAACGCACTGTCATTCCTAATACTCCAACGCCACCTCAACGATGGCTAGCAGCAATAACGGCATTGGTTTCACATAAGACCCTAGCCTGGTTTTCATGCCCCTTCTCCGTTGAGGGGGCATTGCCTGCTGTCATTATATCTCATAGAAAAGCTAGAAACCTTCCGCCATCGAAGACGCTCATAAGAAGGTGAGCTTACAGATAGTAACCAACTATACATCACCTCACCGAGTTTATGAAACACCTATGACACAGCAAGGGCGCATGCATCCCCCAATGAGTGACACCTGCAACTCGTACATACCATCCAGCGTATAGCAGGAGAGAACACTTTCTATGAGCTTATACAAATACAAATACCTTTGCGGACACGGTCTAGGGAACACTTGATATGCACGACTTTCCAACAACGCCAGTACAACCAGATCAACGCCAGTGGAGTTATAATCATCCAGTCGTGCCTATGACACCCACTCCACTCCCTCCACGCAAACCCAGACATAACTCATGTCTGTATAGCATCCTGGGTGCTGGCGGCTGTTTACTCGTACTTGTCTGCATCTTCGTCAGTGTGCTGGTTGGTTCGAATGTCCTCTCTTTTCTGACGCATCCCCCCACTGTGCAATTTGAAAATATACAACCATTCGATGAGACGAATGGGCTGGGGACCAAACCTGTTAGCCGTACCTATAAGGTGATGGGCAAACCAACGATTACCGCTGCCTATATTGATACTGTGCTCGCTCGCAACAATTCTCCCGCGCAAGGCAAGGGAAATACGCTGTACAAATATGGCGTACAATATGGCATTGACCCGGCATATGCCCTGGCCTTCTTCTGGCACGAAAGTCATTTCGGTCAGCTCGGGGTCGCGCAAACAACACTCTCACTGGGTAATATCCGCTCACGGGAAGGCGAGCCCGAATACAATGGCTATAGGCGTTATGCAAGCTGGGAAGAGGGCTTTAAGGATTGGTATCGCTTGATCGCGCTCACATACGTAGACCAATGGGGCCTGACCACTGTAGACAAAATCATTCCAGTCTACGCGCCCCAGGAAGACAATAACGATGAATCGACCTATATCCTCACCGTCAAACTCTTCGTCGACAAGTGGCGCACAGAGATGAAACAACAGCAATAATCTAGATTTCTTCAGCTGTTTTTACCTTTGTACGCGCCTTCCCCACAAGCATCAAATAACTCTGGATAAGCTCGCCAAACTCCTCTTGCAACTTCAAGACAAACCACGTGTCATCCCGCTCTATGTCAAACTTCTCCGCATACCTCTGCGACACGCTCTCAACGTCCTCCATCAGGCCTCGTATATCCATACACACTGATCCTTTCCATAAATCGCTGCGCTGATCCCTAGCGTTGAACGAGGGATCAGCTTATAATGTATGCACATACGATCATATTTGGACAGAACGCCATCAGGGAAGAAAGGCAAAGCAACCATGTCACGCCAATCTATGGACGACAGGAATGGAATGCGCCACGTACCACTCGGAAAGAATCAAGAAACATTAACTTACTACGATTATATGGGAGATGGTTTAGGGCAAAAGCTTTCAACGAAAACGCATATGCACCTGACACCCACCCCTACACAACGGCTAGCGCTGGCAGTGATTTCGTTGACTCTCTGGCTTATTGCTTTCTATATCATAGTGCAGATTATTGGAAGTATCCCCTCAGTTGTCGCAGTAACCCCTCCGCAAGGAGGCGGTCCTCCATACAGCCAGGACAACACGAATTGGCAACATTTCCTCAGCCAGTTGCTTTTTGTGGCCCTTGCGATCTTCAGTATCTTGATCCTCGCCCTCAATCTGGTCTTCAATCTCACACGTAAACGATAGTCAGAACAGGAATGCAAGATCACCATTGCGCCAGATTTGACCGATATAGGTAAAGCATGTATCATAGAGGAATATCATTAGTCAAAACGAGCGCCACATGAACCGCTCACACCCGGTATACCGGGCGTACAAGACCAATCCCAGGGGAATTTACCTGTAATGAAAGTCACATCTTTCTGGAATACCATTCAAAAACCAATCATCGCCCTGGCACCAATGGACGGCGTCACCGACGCCCCCTGCCGTACTATGCATGGACTCTATGGGAAACCGGATATCGTCCTTACCGAGTTCACAAACGTGGAAGGTCTCTGGCGTGGAAGTGATCGCATCTTCCGTGATTTCCTCTATACGCCGGCCGAACGTCCGGTCGTCGCGCAAATTTTTGGCTGCAAACCCGAGTACTTCTATCGCGCAGCCCATGTCGTCTGTGAGCTTGGCTTCGACGGCGTCGACATCAACATGGGTTGCCCAGCCAGCAAGGTCGCCAACAAAGGGGGGGGAGCCGCGCTCATCCGCGTGCCTGACATCGCCAAGGCAATTATTCGCGCAACACAGGATGGTGTGCGCGATTGGGCCAATGGGCAGACGCTTGAAGAACTAGGGATGGAGCCAGAGCGCATCAAGCATATCCGTCAGATGAATCTGGACCGTGAGCAAATCTGGGGTGAGAGCCTCCCCAGTGAGCGCCGACTGCTGCCAGTATCAGTCAAGACGCGTCTGGGTTATGATTCGATCACGATTACCGACTGGATCAAAGATCTGCTGGAGATGGATCTTGCTAATATCTCTCTACATGGGCGCACACTTGCACAACATTATAAGGGCGAGGCAAATTGGGATGCCATTGCGCAAGCTGCTGAGATCGTACGCCAGACTGATACGTTGATCCTAGGCAATGGAGATATTCATACCCTCTATGACGCAGCCCGGCGTATTCGTGAAACAGGTGTCCATGGTGTCCTTATCGGGCGTGCAAGCTTCGGCAACCCTTGGCTCTTCCAGAACAAGCCACGACTCAAAGACATAATTAATAATGGCATCGAGCCAACACCTGAGAACCTCCCCGATGTCATGCCCTCACGTGAGGAGCGTCTGCGCATGGCTCTAGAACATGCCCGTGTGCATGCACGCCTCAAAGGCGAGGAACACTTTGTCGAGCTACGCAAACATATGGGCTGGTATCTGGGACATTTCCCCGGCGCGAAGCAGGTACGCAACGAACTGGTCAGGATTAATAGCCTGGCGGATGTAGAAGAGATCATCGCGCACGCTATGGAACAACCCGGCGAGGAGCAGATACCCGAACCAGTTGTAGACGATCTACATGAGGAACTACACGATCCCGAGCTTGACCTGAGTTGCGCGAGCTAATAGAGCATTTAGAGAAAGCCGGGCGGAGTGTCTTTCCGCCCGGCTTTTGGCATTCTATCCTTCACTTATTATAAGGAAGCTCTTGTTCTCAAGCCCAACCTTACCATGAGTCGGGCTAAACACAAGCAGAGAATGAGCCACAAAGCCTCTTAAAGAGAAAAGGCATGTAGATCGATCAGAGGCATGCATTCCCCCCACCCATCAGCCACGCTAACTTTGGTCAAGACTCGACAGTTAAGAAGAGTAAATAATGCCATGTAGCAAGAGAGGAAAAAATGGTGGTGGGAAAGGCGAGCATATATAACATCGAGGAAGGATACAGCCACAATCAGTGGTCGTTGCCCGCCTCTCCCTTAGTGACTATACGAATTGTCAAGCTAGTATTTAAGAGTGGGAAAGAGCATGGGGTCATTACGCTTTGAGGGAGCGTGCACTACATAATAACCTTTCAAGTGAAAAGGAAGGGGGAGTTACCTCCACCGCGCGAAGGTTATCAGTCACGCGCGATAGAGGTAACTAGATCAGGACTTCCTCGCTGAAATCGCCTACTAATTTCTGGATTTCACGCAAGCGGCGCTCCGCGATCTCAACATTTTCTAATGCTTGCGCCAGGATGCGAGCCTCGAGCGAAGGGTATGACTCGGCAATTTCCGGGTCAATTAAACCACCGACAAGCTCCATAGCTTTGTCTAGCTTGTTTTCCAGGGTTGCGGTTGACATAGCGTGTTACCTCACATCATCGCAAAATATGTAACGTTTCGAATGTAAAGTATTTCGATACAGCCGGTCCGATACAAGAAAACTAGTAGGCGCATGAGGTCAACTTTCTCTACCCAATACCCTCTATACGTACTTTTAGGACGCCAAGTTTCAGTAAAGAGAGTAAAACCTCTTGTATCTAGGTCTATATTACACTAAGAGCAAAAAATACCAAAATGAATTGCCAAATTCCGCCCAACATTCCTATTTGCGGACCGATATCAAGCGAACGAAAGCTACTTTTATCACCACTCTCATGCCAGCAGATATGCTCCACTAAATAGAACGCAGAAGAAGCTCTGGTTATTTCCAAATTACCACTGCCCACCAGATCCAATGATCAGAGCAGATCCTACCAGCAACTTCTTAGCACGTAGCGTTATGTAGAAGTCTTGAAAGGCTACTGATAAACCTTCTCTCTACAGATTATAGGACACAACGTCCAGATCTACCGTACGGCACACGAAGCTCTCCAGCATATCCAATAAGCACAAATTAAGCGAAAACAAAAAACTTTACAAACGCCAGCACTCCGGCCTAAAAACAGCCCCCTCACCCCACGCAATCCAGCTCAAAAGTTACATATTGTAACGAAATGGGAGTGTAAACAGTGAACAGGGGAGTGTCTATAAAGTATTCTAGCGAACCGCACGTGGGAAAGATAAGACCTACCAACAAAAAGCGCATCTATCTGCGATAAGATAGACACCGATATTGAAGGAGGTTCATCACTATGACAAAGAAATACGCTGAACATAACGCTACAGTTACTATTGACGCACCAACGCATCAGGTGTACTCTCTTTTCACCCACTTCAATGATTTCCCTAAATTTATGTCCTTTGTTAAAGAGGTAACATACAAAGACGATCAGAATAGCCACTGGGTTGCTGACGTCGCAGGCAATCATGAGTGGGATGCTGTCAATGAGAACTGGGTTGAAAACCGACAGATTGGGTGGCACTCAACCAGAGGGCTTGAAAACTTTGGTAAGGTTACCTTCGAGCCCACATCCAACAATCAGACTGAGGTTCATGTCAACATCAATTATGAGCCCCCAGCCGGTATTCTTGGCGAGGTAGGCGAGAAGCTAGGTGTTGGTGGATCATTTGAGAAGAAGCTCCAGCACGACCTGGATCACTTCGCGCAAATGGTTGAGCAGGCTCCCCAGGCGCGCTCGATCCAAACTCATCTAATTACCTTTTCCACGGTGATAGCGCCGCTGCCAAGGGTAAGACGACTGATCGCCAAGACCAGACGATGAGCAAGGATCCCAATTTAAGCAGCCGCGAACCTACATTGGATCGCGACATCACTGGTATGTCCTCTCCTGAAGAAGGGCGCAACGATCTACGCTAACGTCTACCTTCAGTAAGGAGTAATGAGAATGACCACCCCTGATATATGCTCAGGGGTGGTCATTCTCATTAAAATTGCACCAAAACTCTACTATATTATCTTAAAAATTTACTCTTTACCACAATTTCTCTGCGCTTGCAAGCGCCCAAAAGTATGCAGGCAAGCCAACGCCTGGCATCTAACATCCGCACACATCAGATCAATCTACTCGCAGAGCCACTTGAAAGCGTATGATGAACGTCGCATTCGCACGCCCTCAGCTACACAAATAAAGTATTGCAGAGTATAAATTCTAGTAAACATATTTCGCAAATACCTACAATAGGTCTTGACATTTCAAATTGTATATGTTAATATCAAAGTGTTCCACATGAGAGGAACATCCAGAGAGGAAAGGTACTCTGGCACTTGGCTTTAGGCCTTGCATAAGTAATCCGAGAGGAGGCCTTATGGCATTACCAATGAAGAAACCAATTCGTGTGCTAGGGATGGTGTATCAGATTGACAAGTAGTGCCCGTCGATGCGGGCTGTCTATACACGTCCTGAGTCTCTCACCACTTTGACGTCAAACAACTCACTTTACGAGTTATAGCTCGTCTCATGAGGTTGTCAGGCTTTTACGGCTCCTATAGCCGCGCATCTGGGAGAGACCAAACAGGAACACAAAGCCTGGAAAAGCCAATACTTCTTGGCCAACGTGGAATCAGGAATTCGCTTGAAGAAGTACAGGAGTTGTGTAGAATAAGAAGAAACACATCGGTAGCCGTACCAAAAAACGTTTATAATCGGCTACCGATGTTTTTTTAGTCTTTAACGAGAAGAGATCTCATGAAAATGACGCCTGTAAACTGCTGCACGCACAACAGTTTACAGGCGTCATTTTGTCTTGAAGACCATATATTCAAGCAAGCCAATTGATCGATGCGCTATGCTACACAACGAAACCTGAAGCAGGCTATGGTGGCTAGACTGCCTGGACCTCAAAATGATATACTCTTCTAACGGCGATAGAACGGCCATACCCCAATCGAGGGCAAAAGACTACGGGCAGAGGAGAGAAAATACGACATGCAACGATTTAGTCCTTTCATAGAGCGTTTAAGACGAGGCCCTATCCTCTGTGACGGTGGAATGGGGACTCAACTCTATGCCCGTGGCATCTCCTATGAGCGCTGTTTCGAGCAATTGAACCTGACTTCACCAGAACTAATCAAGACAATTCATCTGGATTACGTGGCGGCAGGAGCTGAAATCATCGAAACGAATACCTTCGGAGCCAATCGCTTCCGTTTGCGCGAACACGGACTAGAACAGCAGGTACACGCGATTAACCGCGCAGGAGCTAAGCTTGTGCGTGAGGTGCGTGAGTTGAGCGAACAGCCAATCTTTATCGCAGGGAATATTGGTCCCCTTGGTAGCCATATGGCCCCCTGGGGAATATCACCCTTGCAGAGGCGCGCATAGCCTTCCAGGAGCAGACAGAGGCCCTACTAGAATCAGGTGTTGATCTTCTTATTATCGAGACAATCACTAATCTAGAAGAGATGCGTGTGGCCCTGGAAGCCATTCGCGGTTTGACCGATGTACCTATCGTGGCTCTGATGTCATTTGACGAAGATAACACCGTTTCTAGCGGAGAGGAGCCTTTGACCGTCGCGCAAACGATGAGCGAACTGGGCGCAGACGTGGTTGGCGTCAATTGTGCGCTAGGGCCTGCTGGAACCTATAACGTTATCGAGAGCATGAGTAGCGAAGATCCCAAGCGTTTCTTGCTTGCGGCTCAACCCAACGCGGGCCTTCCCAAACGCGTCGGAAATCGCTTCATCTACGTCTCTACTCCCGATTATTTTGCTGACTACACGCGTCGCTTCCTCGAAAGCGGAGTACGCCTGATTGGAGGCTGCTGCGGCACAACGCCCCAACATATCGCTGCCATGCGAAAGGTACTAGCCGAGTACGCTCCCAATGTCATCTCCGAAGCTCCCCCAACGAAGCGTCCGGCCCATTTAGAAGTGGTCTACGAACGAGATACTGAAACCACTGGAAATCCGAAGGCACGCAGAACCCATTTAGCACAGCAACTCCAGGCAGGGCGCTTTGTAGTCAGCGCAGAGATGCGCCCTCCACGTAGTGTCAAGTTTACGCGCTTCCTACAAAACGCTGAATACCTGCGTGACGTGGGTGTGGATACGATCAACATTACAGACAACGCGATGGCTCATGTGCGCATGAGCAACGTGGCAGCGGCACGACTGATTCAACAGCATGTAGGGGTTGAGACCATTATCCACTTTACTCCACGTGACCGTAATCTGATGGCTGTCCAGAGTGATCTGGTTGGCGCACACGCTACTGATCTACGCAACATTCTAGCGGTCACTGGCGATCCCCCTACATATGGCGATTTCCCCAACGCAACTGGTATCTGGGATGTAGATAGCATCGGTCTGATCGCAATCCTCAACAACCTCAATCAAGGACTCGATGGGCGCGGGCGCAGGCTGGGAACACCTGGCTCTTTCTTCATCGGCTGCGCAGCAACACCACCTGCGGCTGATATAGAATTAGATCTAGAGCGCCTGCACCGCAAGATTGAGGCAGGGGCAAACTATATCATGACCCAACCCGTCTACGATCCCGAGACATTGATCACCTATTTTGAGCGCTATACACGCAACTATGGCCCGGTCCCTATCCCTATACTTGTTGGATTACAGCCCTTGCACTCCTATCAGCAGGCTGAAAAGTTCCACAACGAAGTTCCAGGGATCATCATTCCCGAGGCGGTCCGTGAGCGCCTACGCTTGGCAGGCGACCAGGCTAGCGCGGTTAGCCTGGAGATCATTAAAGGGCTCTTCGACGCGATTCTGCCCCATGTGCAGGGCGCATATATCATGCCTCTCGACCGCTACACGCTGGTAGGCGATCTGCTTCCCTATATCCGCGAGCGCACGGCCCATTTCGGCGCTACAGACGAGAATGCAGCCTCACAATAGCATAATAAGAGGGACCACCAGGTGCAGATATACCGCTTGCACCTGGTGGTCCCTCATTCCTGTTACTGTTAATCTTCGCCGAGCGAAAGCACAGCCATAAAGGCTTCCTGGGGAATTTCAACGTTACCCACGACCTTCATGCGCCGCTTGCCTTCTTTCTGCTTCTCCAGCAATTTGCGTTTACGCGAGATATCGCCACCATAGCATTTCGCCAGTACGTCTTTACGCATGGCTTTGACGGTCTCGCGCGCGATAACACGCGCGCCAATAGCGGCCTGGATCGGTACTTCGAAGAGCTGGCGAGGGATGAGGCCACGCAATTTCTCCACCAGAGCACGGCCCTGATAATATGCCTTCTCGCGATGCAGGATCAACGAGAGCGCGTCTACTGCCACACCATTGACAAGCACATCTAGCTTCACCAGATCAGATGCCTGGTAGCCTGCATAGGCATAATCGAGCGAGGCATAACCTTGCGTGCGCGATTTGAGCTGATCATAGAAATCCACGATCAGTTCGGCCAGGGGGAGCGAATAAGTGAGTAACACACGCTCTGCCTCAATATACTTGAGGTCCTTATAGACACCCCGGCGCGCCGTCACCAGCTCCATGATCGTACCAATATAACGAGAGGGCGTGAAGATAGAGACATCCATCCACGGCTCCTCGATCTGCTCGATATCGCCAAAAGAGGGCATTTCCGAGGGATTATCAACCTCAATGACCTCACCACCAGTTTTCGTCACCTGATAGGCCACGCTAGGAGCAGTCGCCAGGATATCCAACCGATATTCGCGCTCCAGGCGCTCCTGTATGATTTCCATATGCAGCAGGCCCAGGAAACCACAGCGAAAACCAAAGCCCAGCGCGCCCGAAGTCTCTGGCTCGTAGTGCAGCGCAGCATCGTTCAGCTTGAGGCGATCCAAGGCATCACGCAGCAAAGGATAGTCATTACCTTCGACGGGATAGATACCAGCGAAAACCATAGGCTTTGCTGGCTGATAGCCTGCCAGTGGTGCCACCTCTGTCCGCACGGCCGGCAATGTCACTGTATCACCAACGCGACAGTCCTTGACGTTCTTAAAGCCCGTAGCAATATAGCCCACCTCGCCGGTTGTCAGTTCGCCAGCCGAGGTCAGACGTGGATGGAAGTAACCCGCCTCCAAAATATCGGCATTACTTCCTGTCGCCATCATCGTCACGCGCTCATCAGCATGGAGCGCACCATCCACGACACGTACATAGGCGATAACGCCTTTGTAGGCATCATAGTGTGAGTCGAAGACCAGGGCGCGTAGCGGTGCTTCAGGCTCCCCCTTGGGGGATGGTACTTGCTTAATAATGGCTTCCAAAATGTCCTGTGTGCCAATACCCTCTTTCGCGGAAGCCAGGATACACTCCTCTTTGGGCAGACCAATCACATCCTCTACCTCCTGCTTCACCTTCTCAGGATCAGCGCTTGGCAGGTCAATCTTGTTGATAACAGGGATAATAGCCAGGTCTGATTCCAACGCTAGGTAGAGGTTTGCCAGAGTCTGTGCCTCAATACCCTGCGTAGCATCAATAACCAGCAAGGCGCCCTCACAGGCCGCAAGACTGCGCGACACTTCATAGGCAAAGTCAACGTGTCCTGGGGTATCAATCAGGTTTAGCTCGTACTCCTCGCCATTCTCTTGCGAAGTATAGCGCATTCGTACAGCCTGGGCCTTGATGGTAATACCCTTTTCACGCTCTAATTCCATCTGATCGAGCGTCTGCTCCATCAGTTCGCGCTTGGAAATGGTCCCAGTGAACTCTAGCAGACGATCAGCAAGTGTTGACTTACCATGATCGATGTGCGCGATAATACAGAAATTGCGTATATGTGCTTGATCGGTCATTCCTCGATAATCCCTCCACCCAACACTTCGACACCGTCCTCCCCGCCATAGAGCACGGCGGCCTGTCCGGGGGTGATCGCGCGCTGTGGGTGTACAAGTTGTATTCGTGCCCGCTGCCCGTCAAGTGGGGTAACCAGCGCGGGCTGTTCGGGTGCCTTATAGCGTACACGTACCAGGGCCTCAAACGGGGCGGTGGGTACCTCACCGCTCACATAATGCATCTTGCCGACAACAAACTCCTGCCGCTCCAATGCGGCGGCTGGCCCAACGATCAACGCATTCTGCTCGCTATCCAACTTCAAGACATGTAGCGGAATAGGCGAAGTCAAGCCTAAGCCCTTACGCTGCCCGATGGTATAGTAGGCTAATCCGCGATGCCGCCCCAGCAGAGTACCACGCCGGTCATAGATCGGACCTGGGCGTGGAATATTAATCAGAGGCTGCATAGAGGTCGCGGGACTGGTTGCCCCAACGGGCACAAGCCCCTCTTCCTCCTGCTTACTACTAGCATAGCGATCTATGAAACCGCGATAATCGTTCTGAGCCACGAAACAGATTTCCTGGCTTTCGGCCTTGGTCGCCACCAACATTCCCCGCTCTGCCGCCATCGCACGCACCTGTGGCTTGGTATAGCCACCTAGCGGGAAACAAGCATGCGCTAACTGATGCTGATTGAGTACATGCAGTACATAGGACTGATCCTTCTCAGGGTCTACCCCACGACGCAAACGTCGCTTACCAGTCATGGGATCATCATCAACACGCACATAATGACCTGTCGCCAGATAGTCGGCATCCAGAGCCAGGGCCTTGTTGAGCAGGACGGTAAAGCGGATATGGCGATTACACGTCAGGCAGGGATTGGGTGTCCGACCAGCCACATAATCTTCATAAAACGAGTCGACAATTCTATCTTTAAATTCCTGTTCTACATTTACTAGATAGAAAGGCATGTCAAGCATACGCGCGACACGGCGAGCATCATCAACCGACTCTAATGAGCAGCATTTATTTTGCACAACACGCTCGACGCCATCGTCTTCTGCCTCGATGACCCCTGGTTCCGACCAGAGGCGAAGCATAATTCCAATGACTTCGTGTCCCTGTTCCTTTAGTAACGCGGCGGCGACCGAACTATCTACGCCGCCGCTCATTGCGACGACTATACGAGCCATAAGTGTTTACCTTGCTTAGCAGTTATATAGAGATTTCAAAGCATTACGACTGGGGTAGGTAGTATACAGCATGGTCGCAATTATTTTGCGAGAGCATAAGATACACGACCAATAACAAACAAAAAGATTAGGGTTTTATACGAAAACCAGCCCTCATGTGAGGGTACGGTGCCACTGGCGTGGCCAGCGCAAACTCCCTGCCCAACCCCTGAGCGCCATACCCTCATAGGGTCAGCGCTAGCACCCATTTAGGCGGCGTCGGGTTTTGTAGGAACTACAATGCGCTCAGGTTTTCCAGAGGTAGTTGCCAGGTGGGGACTAGCCTCAAGTTGCCGAGCAGACATACAATAGCTGAAACACCTTCTGTTTCTTCGCCCATTGCCCTTTACTGCCACGATCCAGGGTAGCATAGTAGCTACCAGTTGTCAATTCTCGCATGGTTATCGCTGAAAAGCTCTACCACTCATCGTTGGCAACTAGATGTAGCTTAGTAATTACGACTGATAACCAGAGCGCTAATATCGTCTTGCTTGGAGCGCAGGATACCTTGCGTCTCCTGGCGCGAGACATCAAGCGCACGTAGCACCATCTTCCTCGCCACGGAGGTACGAGCCTTCTCCCCCAACACCTCAGCAATCTCCTCATCTGTCAGATTATCATGCACGCCATCGGTACACAGCAGGACGCGATCCCCAGACTCAAAAGGCACTTCAGTAATATGCACGGATGGATCTACCCGATCACCGAGCGCCTGAGTAATGCCATTACGGCGATCAAAGTACGAGCGCTCGAGATGGCTTAGCTGTGACGGCTCGCTAGCTTGATCGATGCGACGCGCATCCTCTGGAGTCAACATCTGGCGAGCAACCAACAACGAAAAGAAGCCATCATCATCGGTCACACGTTCAAAGGTGCCATTAGCGTGTCGGAGATAAATGCGACTATCACCCACATGAGCACAAATTAATTTACAGGCAGTTGAGTCAGGGTCCTGACAGAGCGCAACCAGGGCAATAGTCGTGCAAGGACGCAGTGGCGAACCATCATCCTTTGTCCGACGCACGCTCTCAGCGCAGAGCCGTTCATGAGCCTCCATGATAATCTGATCCAATGTGGCGCGCAGATCTATCGCTGAGCAAGGAAACAGTGCTTCAGACGAGACACGAGGGTGCGTGGACAGTACTTTTTTCCAATGAGCTCTGATCGTCTGTGAAGCCACTAGAGAGCCGATATAACCATCTTCCCCACCTACACCATCAAAGACCGCACCCAGCCCGGAACGGGGAAGCGAAAGTACGCGATCCTCGTTCTGATCAGGACGCGTAAACTTAGCGATAGAGTGCCGCGAGAAAGTAAAAGGAGAGGTCATTGAAGTTCTAGCACGAGGCTGCCGAGAGGGGTTAGTAACCAGAGGGCGCATACGATGAGAGAGAGATGCTGGTTTTGGCGTATTTTTCAACATAGCTTAAAATTTCCTTTAGAGCAGAAGAGACCATAAACAAAAGGTTATTAGCAATTATTATAACCAGTGCCACTAGCAAAGAGCAAGAAAAGTGTTTCATATTTTCAAGTATGGATACACGTATGCATACCTACTCGACTGATATCCGGGATTCATGTATAATGGCACCAATGCAAGCAATGTGCAAACAGGAATGCCATAGTTATCATTTTTCTTCTATCAAACCTTCTGCACACTGCTGTTGAGCAGGAGGGCACCCTTTATTATGGTACGAACGAAAGGCAGAATGCAATACCATGGCTAAGAGATCAGCGACAGCACGCAGAAACGCGCAGCGACAGAAGACAGCACGCACAAAAGGCTTTGAACTGGTCCTGCCTGAGACAGAAGAGAGCGAAGAAGAGAGCTCCCTCGCTGAAACAGAAGCAACAGCCGAGGCAGAACAAGAAGAGCAGCTAGCCGTAGCCTCCGAAACCGAGAGCGAAGACGTCGATGCTGAAGAGGTTGATAAGCCCATCATAGAGGAGAAGAAAACACGCTCAAAGAAGGCTACAACCGCTACCAAGGCAGAGACCAAAGAGGTAGAGCCTGAAATCGCGCCAGCCACAGGCAGCGCCCGCGCGCGCCTGGCTACCAGTCGCCAGAATAAAGCCCGAGGTCAGCGAGCAGCCGCCCAGATGATTACAGTCGAGCACTTCACCTACGTGAAACGCGACCTCATCACTATTGCAGTTCTCGCGACCTTCCTCTTCGCTGTCATTATCTTCCTGTATGTAGCCTATGGTAGCGTGCTCTAGGGGCTTCTTCGACACCAGTATGAGACGTGTCCGCTGACAGCTAGCATTAATCGCGCATTGACAAAGCTTGGCATGAATCGTTCTCTATTCGCGAATATAACCTGATTCGTGTCCAGACAAAATGGAGCACTGACCGCGCTACAGGATCTCAACCCATCAGGGGAAATGAAATACGGTCAGTGCTCTCGTTTCTTTGGCTTTTCGCGTTAAAGAGTGGATTACGTAGTGTTAGTTAGTGGACAAGAGGGCTGGTACCCAGACCCATAGGAACACCATGGCGGTAGGCTTCGGGGATCGTCACGCCGAGCACGCGCTGCATCGCCATAGTGTGACAACAATCGCCCCAATCATGGAAGAAGCGACAGGTGCAATTCCACTCGCCATTATCGAAGGTTGTGGTATGTACATCGTTTTCGCCCTGGAAGTTGGCCTCGAAACGAGCAAACTGAATGCGCTCTGGCTCTTCCGCGTAACGCTTGGCTTTTGCAATTTTATTGATCATGCTAGAGTTCATGGTCTGCACTCTCCTTGAATTCTAAAACCACTACCGTACCACTTACCGTTTCATCAACGGGCCTGCCCACGTTACCTACACCGATGTAGGCTCGCGAACACGGCACCAAACGCTCAAAAAAGAGATGCGGCCTCCTTTCTTCGCCGAGCAAATACCGCTCAAAATCCAAAACGGAAACGGTCCACACGTCCCAACTCGAAATGCGGGATGGAGCAAATGAAGGGATGTTCCCGACCACGTTAGAGCGAATATACAGTTTTCAAGGTATAAAAAAACACCAGGGTGAGATATCCCTAGTGCGTGCCGCTATGCATCGGTATTCGTCTCAGCAACCACCCGCAACGTGACATTGTCCCGATAATGTGGTGATGATGTTGAGACTGAATCCATAAGCAGAAGACCCCTACTCGTACATTCGAGTGACTACGCCAGTGAAGTCATTTCATGGCTTCCTGACATGGATGCCTGACCAATAGTTGTCTTGCGATGAGTTGATTATACCACAGAGGACAACGAAAGTCTACCCTTTAGCGCCTTTCCAACTCCAGACAGATAATAAAACCGAATTTCCAGCTCATGCAACGTTTACAGAGCAGTACATTCGCTGTGGGCAATTTCATATTCTACAAATGGCTCTGTTAACAGAATATGAGGCCAGCTATCGGATACACTCAGTGCTAGAAGCACTACTTGTGCATGTCCCATCCGCTCCTTCTCTCTGGAGGCCAATTCATGAATAGGAAAAAGCGCTCTTCACTTACCATACTACTGCTAACACTGATAGCCGTTAGCGCCCTACTTAACGCCTGCTCAACTGGCGGCAATGATAGCAACAATAATAGCGATATATACGACAATTCTGGCTCACGTACAGCGCCCACACGCAAGCCTGGCCCACTCTCAGATCAGCCACTAGAGGCCCAGGCAGCGGTTATTGGCACACCTCTCGCAACGACAAATCAATTTGTACTGACCTTTACGCTAGCTTTCGACGATGACGCCATGAATACCTTCGTTGGGCAACTCTATAACCCTGGAACGCCTCAGTATCGCAAATTCCTGACGCCTCAACAGATTACACAGCGCTTCGCGATGCCTGATGCGCAGACCAAACAAATACAGGACTGGCTTGCTCAACAGGGATACACAGAGATCAGCGTTGATTCCCTACATACAGCAATCAAGGCCAAAGCTACAGTTGGCACCATTGAGAGTTCGCTGGGCACCAGACTCTACGCCTTCAAACTCCTGGACAAACAGTTCTATATGCAGAACAAAGAACCCCATCTCCCCTCCTCTATAGCTCCCTATGTGCAGACCATCTCTGGCTTGAATAACCTTGCCCTCCCCAATATCCGTCCCCCACGTCAGAGCACGCAGCAGCAACAATTGGGCCAGGAGGGAGACTGCGCCTCCTATGGAGCCCAGCAAACCCTGACCCATACTAAGCTGGCCTCTGCCTATCGCCTCAACGCTCTTTACCAGCAGGGTCTTAAGGGACAGGGAATGACAGTTGGTATCGCGGAGTTCGGCGATCCCTACGATATCAACGACATCAAGAATTACATGTCTTGTACAGGTCAGCCCATGCCCACAATCCAGAATATTGATGTTGGAACACCCTTACCTCCGGGAACCGGCGAGGGCGAGGCCACAATGGATATTGAACTTGTAGCGGGACTGGCTCCCCAGGCGACAATCCTGGTCTATCAGACTCAACTGCAAAGCGATGGCACTCTCACCTCGGAAATCGAGTCGTTCGCGCAGTCTATGATCGATGTTTTCAACCGCGTCGCCAGTGATAACAAAGTCCAGGTTCTAAGCGTGAGCTACGGACTGGGAGAAGAAATGTTCAGTGCGAGTGACCAGATCGCCATTAATAATAGCCTGCGTACACTGGCAGCGGAAGGCATTTCGGTCTTCATCAGTAGCGGCGACTGCGGCGCGTACAGCTTGCGCACACGTGTACCATTGATCGCAGAGGTCTCCTTCCCCGGGAGCGCTCCCTATGCCATCTCGGTTGGCGGCACCTACCTTCAGGTCAATGATAGTCAGCAGCGGACCAGCGAGACCGTCTGGGGTGGCGATGATGGCACCCCAGTCTGTCAGAACTCATGGGGAACCGGTGGCGGCGTAAGTCAGAATCCATCCTTTATGCTTCCCTCCTGGCAGGCAGGGCATGGTGTTTCAACAGCCTACGATGGCACTCTCAAAGGAGTCTTCGTGCGCTCCCTACCACCACAGATTCTCAAGGCACCCAATGGCCTGCGCCAGATTCCGGATGTCGCGGCGGCGGCCTATCCAAACATTGCTATCTACTACGATAGCGCATGGGTGCGGAGTGGTGGTACCAGCGCGGCGGCGCCCATCATGGCTGCGGGTACGCTCCTGATCGATCAGGGGCTCAAGCAAAGCCGGAAGAGTTACATTGGTGGTGTGCCTGAGTTCTATCACTTAGCCAATCAAGCGGGCAGCAATACACCTTATACCGATATCACTCAGGGCGACAATCTCTTCTATCCTGCGACTGCGGGATGGGACTACACCACTGGTTGGGGTACACCGAATTTCGATGTGATGCTCAATCTGGAGAAGGCATAATACGCCCAAAGCAGATAAACTAAACGATTTGGTCAGAGGATGTAATTTCATGATACATCCTCTGACCAGACCATTTTCTTAATACTGACCTAGTGTTCCCTGACGGCGCGCAACCTGTTCACAGAGCTTGAAGATCACCCAACCAATGAAGCAGTACGCCAGTGAGTTGAACAATAGCCAGGTAAGATCACCATTCCACCACACCTCAGCTAGCGTCGTTTGCGTCAATAAGACCTCGCGCAAGACAATAATTCCTTGCGTAATCGGTAGCGTTTTAGCAATGAACGCCAGCCAGGATGGGAAAACACTTACAGGTAACAGCGCTCCGGTCATAAAGAGCATTATGTTCTGCGCTAGGTCTCCCAACGACTCGACCTGCTTGAAAACCAAGCCCGCTCCGGTCAAGATCAGCGTAAAACCAAAGAAGCCAAGCAATGTCAGCAGGATGACTGGAATACTCTCCCAACGCAGAGGTAAGGCTATATGCAAGACGCCCATCAAAATTAGGGTTGGGAACAACACTAGAATGGTTGTGGTAAAGAGCATCGCCAGCATACGACCTATGAGCAAGATCTCGACAGGCACAGGGCTCATATACATTTGCTCTAGGGTTCCAGCAGACGCCTCACCCACCAGATCTGCTCCTGTATAGATAATGACAATGCGAGCATAAAACCATACCACATAGCCGATCAGAAGTTCTGGCATTTCCTGGGGGTTGAAACTTCCTCGCCCAAAGAAGAAAGCAACACCCACAAAAATCAGCATGACTGTCAGGAGCTGCACAATCACATTAAAACGATAATCCCAGAAGATCAGGAAACGCTTACGCGTCTCGTTATACAGCACAGTAAAAGGCAGACTAAGCATGGACAGCGACATGATTCTCCTCCTTCTCCATCAAGCGCAAAAAGACCTGCTCTAGATCCGGCTCAACCCGGTGCACATCCAGTAAGGCAAATCCCTGGTGGCGCAAGCGCTCCAACAACACATATAGCTCCTCTTGTCGCTCTACGGCTCCAGAGAGAAGCGTGGAACCATCCTCTTCGGTAACCTCAAAGTCAGAGCACGCCTCCATTACAGCCTGACGATGCCGCCCCTGCACACGAATATGATAATGCTCCTCGCGGAAGAGCGAGAGAAGGTCCGAGAGCGTCTGGGAAGTCAGAAGGCGTCCACGCCGCATAATCGCAACCCGTTGACACAACTCCTGAGCGATATCAAGCTGATGTGTGGTTAAGATGACCGTCTTCCCCTGCTCATGGGCAAGATTCATAATCCATGTCTTTAATGTATGCGCAGCCTGGACATCCAAACCTAGTGTTGGCTCATCGAGTAGCACAATCGATGGATCAGCGATCAGCGCGCAAGCGATGGCAACCTTCTGCTGCATTCCACGTGAGAAGAAACGGAGGTTCATATCGCGCTGCTCCCAGAGATCAAGCTCACGTAGGAGCCGTTCCGCACGCGACCGCACCTCCTTCCCAGGACAACCCTTCAGTCGCCCAAAGTAGAGCAGGTTTTGCCATGCTGATAGACGCCAGTAGACATTACGTGTCCCTTCCAGCACAGCTCCTATCTGACGCATCGCCAACGAACGCTCTCGCTGCACATCATAGCCATTTATCCGTAGGCGACCACTCGAAGGAATTATCAGCCCACACAGCATCTTAATAGTAGTCGTTTTGCCCGCACCATTGGCCCCAAGAAAACCAAAGACCTGACCCGGAGGTACAGAGAGACTCAAATTGTCCACGGCGATAAAGTCCACCCCTCGCCGCTGATGATAGACCTTACTCAGCCCAGAAATCTCAATCGCGGGCCGCATGTCTTCCTCCCGATACATACTAGCAATCTCCTTTGCTCATTGTTTCTGAGCAACAGTGTAGCCACCAACCTGGCAAGGAGACACCTATCGAAAGTTAGGAAAATGGGTAGGATCATGTGGAAGAGTAGGTGAGATAATTTTATCAGGACAGCAGGTCCAGTTCACGCGCACGCGCCACAGCTTGAGTGCGACTGCGTACACTCAATTTGGAGTAGATCGCGTTCACATACCACTTAACAGTTCCCAGGGTAAGCACCAGTTGTTCGGCAATATCGCGATTGGAGAGACCAGCAGCTAGTAGACGGAGAATCACTAGTTCGCGCTCACGAAGCGGCTCGACAAGTTCTGAGGAAACGCTGACTTCGGGGCCGGATGGAAACGCTAACAATAAACGCCTGGCATACGCACCTACGTCATCATGCTTGGACAGAGTACGCAGCAAAGGGATCAAGAGAGCGCCCTGCTCTACAAAGGTCCGCACATAACCCTCTGATTGTGCCTGCTGAAGGGTGTTGATTAGTTGCTTTAACGCTTCCTGCTCCTGTTCTTGCGCCACATAGGCAAGCACATCCAGGCTCGAGAGCGCGATAGAATAATGCCCAAGGCGTCTCGCGCGCGAACTCTCAAGAAGGGGGTGAAGCAGGCGTTGGGCCTCGCGATATTGACCGCGCGCGATCAATACTCTGATGAAAAGCTCCTGGCGCACCAGTTCTAGCAGTGACTCCTCCGCGAAGCGGCGCTCGCGCACCCAATCCTCAACCATATCATATTCTCCCTGCCACGCATGCAACCGCTGCCGCCCAATATCCAGTCGCGTGACCAGTAGATCCAGATCGGCAGAGGAGTAAAGCGCTATCTCATCACGCGCTTTTGTGACCACCTGTAATGCTTCATCGAGCATCTGAAAAGCTTGAGCTCGTTCACCATGTACGTGTAGCGCTTTCGCCAAGGCGAGATAGCTATCGCATATGTGCCGTGTGTGCCCCCACTGTTCGCATAGGCGTAGACCCTCTCGGGCCTCCTCTACAGCAGCCTCAACTTCATTTCTCTCTAGAAAAATGTCTGCGAGGAAGGCATGCGCTTTACCAGCCGTCGGCAACGTGCGTCCCTCCTGCCGGGCGTAGCGTAACGCCAGGCGGTAATGTTGCTCGGCGTCGCGCAAACGCCCTTGTAGGCCCAACAAGCTGCCCAGGCTTGCTAAGGTTGTTGAGGCTACAAAATAGTTTTCCGCCTGTACATTGTAGCGCACGGCCTGGATAAAAGCATCTTGTGCGGCTATCAACGCCTCCTGCCTCATCAGGGCATCGCCAAGATTGAGCGCGGCAATACCTCGTCCGATAGAATCATGGGCGGGCAGAAGTTCGAGAGCCTGGCGCGAGAGCGAGATAGCCTCCTCCACCTCCCCACCAACATTGACAACGACTGTTGAGCGTAAAGCCGCCAGCCGCCCTATCCATTGATCCACATCCTCCAATACTTCTGGCATGTTTGCTTCGGCAATCTGTAACAGTTCTTCCACCTCATGAAAACGCGAACTGACAAGCAATGCCAACGCGGATGCCAGTGCGATATCAGGAGTTCGCCTCAAGTGCTCTGGTAGGCGCTTTGTCCATGAGAGAAGAAGGGAAGCATCGCCACGCAATACAAGTGACTGAGAGTGTTCGACGATGAGGTCTATCGCATGAGCTGTATTTACAGCATCATCTGGCAGTGCCAACAAATGTGTCATCGCCTCAGGCAAGAAAGAGTGCTGCTCATACCAGGATGCAGCACGACGATGAAGCTCAGGCAACATAGGGGCAGAGCCTCGCGTTAATTGGTAGCGCAACAGGTCAACAAAAAGAGCATGATAGCGATACCAACGCCGCTCATTGTCCAGTGGGAGCAGGAAAAGATTTGCGCGCTCCAACTTTTCTAACATCGCATGTGAGTTCTGCTGTCCTGTAACCGCCACGCATAGAGGAGCACAGAGTTGAGTGAGTATGGAGGTCCGAAGCAGAAACTCCTGAATTTCAGGAGGTTGCCACTGCAATACTTCTGCGAGCAGGTACTCCAGAATATAACGATCCTGGCCGCTAAACAGGCGCGCCAGAGGTGCAAGATCACTCTGAGGTTGCCTCTGAAGTGAAAGCGCGGCCAATTGTAAACCAGCAATCCAGCCTTCAGTCCGCTCAGCAAGCGCGAGAGCATCCTCGTGCTGGAGAGAGAGAGCCATTACATTGCGTAAAAATGCTACTGCCTCATCAGGAGTAAACCGCAAATCCAGGGTGCGCAATTCGAGCAATCCGCCATGTGCGCGCAAGCGAGCTAGAGGCAAAGGCGGATCTGTCCGACCCGCGATAACCAGATGTATCTGTGGCGGGACACGCTCAAGGAAGAAAGCCAGAGAGTTATGAACCTCGTCGGAGGTCAACACGTGATAATCATCCAGGACCAGGATCATATCTGAAGGGATAGTCGCGAGATCATTGAGCAGAGAAATTAAGATCGACGCGGCGGGTAAGCTCTGGGGAGCCAGGAGGAATCCCAACGCATCCCCTCCCACCTGTGGATAGAGTGTCTGTAGAGTGGCAATTATGTACCGCCAGAAGCGCGTAAACTCGTCATCGCCCTCATCTAGTGAGAGCCAGGTGCATGGCAGCGTGGTAGAACTAAACCATTCAGCCAGAAGAAAGGTCTTGCCAAAGCCCGCTGGTGTCGAGAGCAAGGTGAGTGTATACCGCTTTGCCTGCTCAAGGCGCGCGACCAATCTGGCACGCACCACAAGCTCACCCCGTCTCCATGGAGGGGTGAGCTTGGTCAGCAATAAATTATCCCACTCTAATCGCTCTTCGTTGCTCATACGCTCCCCACGCACAAGCGTCTACTCGCCTGGTTCATCCGCATGACTTCTACTGCGCGAGCAAGCAATTTGCCTCATCCACCAGGACATTATAGAGGTGATGAACCTGTTCAGCTACATGCGCCCACCCAAATTGTAACACGGAAGAACGTGCAGCAACACTCATATGTTGGCGTAGCGCAGGATCACGCAGGAGAGCATCAAGCCGCTCCGCGAAGAAACCGGGACAGCGCGAAACAAGAAAACCAGTTTTTTCATGCTGCACCACCGTCATCAAGCCACCCGCGCGCGTTGCCACTACTGGAGTACCGCAGGCTAATGACTCCACAGCAGCAAAGCCAAAGCTCTCATGGTAAGAAGGCACTACCGTCACATCGGCGGCGCTATAAAGCAGTGGCATACAGGTCTGCGGTTGCGCTTCCAGAAAGCGAACCCGCTCAGCAATTCCGAGTTGTACAGCCAGTTCGCGTAATTTGTAGACATCCTCATCCTGCCCAGAACGCCCCCCCACGATCACAACCAGAGCATCCTCTTTCATTAGCGAGGCGGCACGCAATAAGACATCAGGTCCCTTGAAAGGGTCAAGCCTCCCGGCAAAGAGAAGTAGTGGTCTTGATGTCTCCAGGCCCAATTTGGCACGCGCATTTTCCTTCTCATGAGCCGCAAAAAGCTCTAGATCCACGCCACAAGGGATCACACTTACGGAATTCGACGCAGCACCACAGAAGCGCAAGAGTTGCGAGCGTTCATCGCTGGTCGCAGCAATAATGTGGTCCACTTGCTGGACAAGTTGTTGTTCCATCTCCAAACGCAGGGGTGGTTCGGGTTCATCAGGATGGGCCATCTGTTTGAGGCGAGCCAGAGTATGGAACATGGTAACATGAGGCACATTCCAGCGCTCGGCTAGAGTTAGAGCAGCAACCCCGGAAAGCCAATAATGACTATGCACCACGTCATAGTAGCCATCCTCGCTACTTCTAAACTCTTCTATCTGGCGAGCAAAGGTGGGCAAATATTGATAGAGGTGATGCTTATGAACAGGAGACTGTGGGCCTGCTGAAATGTGGATGACGCGAACCAGGCTATCGAGTTGTACAATCTGGGGAAGCTGTGGATCACTACACCGGGTAAAAATGTCGACTTTGATTCCACGACGCGCGAGCGCAGCGGCCAGGGCACGGATGTAAATGTTCATGCCACCAGCATCCTTGGTCCTCCCAGGGGTATCAAGCGGAGAGGTATGGACACTGAGCATGGCTACAGAGTAGGGCATAATAGGATAGCTCCTCGTTTCTTCGATTGTTATCTTATTGTTGGTTGCAGATACGCGGCCAGCGCCCTTCGCTGGCATACAATATGCTTGTGGACAACATCTGGCGCTCCTTTCTGAAACTTACTCTTATTTGAAAACTATGGCGGGTTTGGGGTTGATACGAAAACCAACGGCACCTGTAAGGTTGCTAGCGTTGACCTCCGCGCGGGGCACAACGCGCTCAGGTTTTCGTACCAGTAATTTGTGCGCACCACCATTTAGACGGCAAAGGTTTTCGCATAAGATACTCAGCCATCTCTTAAGGAAAACAATAGCCGGGCTTCTTCTATTTCACGCGGTATTGTGAGGGAAAGTAACTGGGGAACAGGCTCACCATTGAACCATCTCAGCAACATCACCATCAGGCTTGCTGCTCACGAAACGCAGCCACGGCCTCAAACATCTCTTCCTGGTCAATGCCAGACCCTTGTGAGGCCTCTTCAAGCATCTTCTGACGCTTCAGAACCTCTTCTTTAAGCTGCTGGCGAGAGATATGTAGCCAATTCGCGATCTCATCCAGAATTTTGTCATCGGCGTGTAGGAAGGAGTCATCAACCTGATCCCAGAGTGAGAGTGGCAACGGCTCAACAGCTTCAGGATTGGTAGGATTCACATTTGGCTGAATAAAATGAGTGCTGAACCAGCGACGACGCGGTGGATAGAGGCGTCCAACAAGGCCAATGTTCACAACGATACCCAGGCGGCGCGCATTTTCCGCACCAACACGCAGGGTACGCGTATACATACGCATTACTTCGTCAATCGTATCAGCATGCACACTGGTCGCGATATGATAGCCCAGGGCTGGAAGCGAGAGATAGCGACGCGCCACACGCCCCCACATATAAATTGGCAGATGATCACTGACCTCATTGCAAAGGGCATAGGTCGTCGCGGGATCTATCCCTTCAATCTGCGTAAAAGCGAAATCCTCATACATCCCCGCCATATAAGCTAGAGCCGTCCCCTCAGGAAGGAACTGGAGCAGAGCGTTCAGGGTTGTCGTCTTACCAACGCCCGGCTGTGGATCGGTTGGTCCCGCAACCGTAAGCGAAGCCCCATTCTCCAGTAAGAGCCAGATCAAGGCCACAGTCTTCGCATCCACGCTTCCCAGCGCTATAATCTGCGCTAGTGAGAGCGGGCGGCGCGACTCATAATGCCAGTAATACCGTTCGTAAGGATCACGCGGATCGAACATGCAATGCTTCCCTTCCAGGTGCGAAGTCACCCAATAGACGCGGCTTACACCGCCTGCGCTCCTCTGGTAGCGAAAGACATACCCATACAGATACCCCATTCCACTCCCGAGAAAGGATGCTACAATGGCTTTCCCTCGTTGACAAATGCTAATGTCAGCCTGGTATTATCCCACCTTATAGACCTAGGGACAATCAAACGACGACACACAAACCTCCGGCGGATAACCACCTTCAATCGCATTATTTGAAGCCGCTCAGGATTTCTGCTCACCCATCTCTTGGGAATCATCAGTGCCCTTATTCTCCTGAGCAGGTTGAGTAGGTGGCTTCAGCCATCCAGGATGAGGACTCCACCCCATCGCTACAACATAAGGCTGATGATCCGTCTCCAGTTCTATCAAACTGACCGACGCGTTATCTATATGTATAGAGCCTGCGCGACGCGCCTCCAGACCAGTATAGTGCGCCAGGAGCAATTTAATCACATCAGCATGGGCAACAAAAACCGGGTACGCTCCAGTGCCATCCTGTGCCAACCAACGCTCTACTGCTGCGACTACACGCTGCTGCGCATGCGGAAAGGTTTCTACGCCTTCAGGGGCAATCGTTGGGTCCTTGACATACGCTGACCAGGCAGGATCTTCCTTCGCCAACTCACTAATGACTTTACCTGCCCAGGGACCAACATCCGTATCGGCCAGATCAGGTTCAATTTGAATGGGAAGATCTCGTCCCTTTGCGATATATGCCGCCGTATCGCGTGCGCGCTCCAGGGGGCTACTGATAATCGCACTGATGGGCAGCACTGTAAGCGCCTCCGCCAGCCGCGCAGCCTGCTGGTGGCCACGCTCATTGAGCGCCACACCGGGCAATTGCCCAGGTAGGCGATGTTCGGTATTCCAAGTCGTTTGCCCATGACGCACGATGAGCACTGTTCGCTTCATAAGCTCCTGTGTACTATCCTCTCTAGAGTGTAGACGTCGCCAGAGGCGCCAACGCCAGCGCACAAAGCGGATCAAGACGATAAGGCTGATCCATATCCCCCGAAGCATAGAGTAGCACCTCCAGTCCTTCATGAATAGGGGTCCTCTGCACTTCATCATCCAGGGTCTTGCTTCAGAGGGTTAAGCATTCGTTGTGCTGTATTGTACCAGCGTACCCGGAAATGGTGCAAATTGCGAGTGAGAATCCTCAAAAAATTGGCGACGTCATTCAAGATTTCTATATATCTATAACAGAGACTTTGAGAACAGAAGCATTAAATTTGTTGCCTCGCACACAAGTATGAGGGTAATTTCTCATTATCCTAAAAAAGTCCAAAGACGTCCCATATGGAACACCTTTGGACCTTTTTTATCACGAGACCAAAATCTCTAGCACGGGTACACGAAGTACTAGTATCGACGGCGTTCTGGTAAAGCCATTTGAACTGCGTTCAACGCCAAAGCCGTGCTTCCTGGATTTGAACTCTTCGCAAACAGCGAACTGCTCAAAGTAGGGATAGGTTCTTGTGTGCAGACATCGGCAGGCTGGTTATTGGTTGCCTTACAAATGGCGGCAGTCAGGTAATTAGCTCCGCCTACGATGCCCTTAGTCACATCGGAATTGGGGTTCTTCAGATCATTCGCCACATCCGCATAGGAGAGGTTCAGAAGCGTCTGAGGTGGGAAAAATGAACCTGAAGAGGTTGCCACATTGCCTACAAGCATGAAAGGGATTGCCCCTTTATCCGATGGCGAGGTGTAAGGAGGCGCATCATATGTATCAATCAGCGAACGCTGCTCAGCACTCGGAGTGTCGAGAGTCTTCCCATTGTTATCCTGGGTCTCAATCGCCACGAAGTCGATATAGGGACTAGTGTACTTAGCCCCATGGAACGAGAAGGTAATAATATTCTGCTCAGCGGATGAAATGGTATCTATCTTCCCACCAAAGGAGCCAAATCGGCTCAATGCCGCGACAATAGACCAGCGCTGCGCGGCACAATAAGGGCACCAATCAGCGCCTACATACAGCAATTGAGGCTTTCCGGTGGGGCCTTTCGGAATAGAAGTTCCAGGGGGTACCTCTTTAAACAGCGTCTTCGCGTTCCCCGCTCCCACCGTCTTATAGGTCTGAGGGCTTAGACTCGTCAACGCGGCTTGCGCGTCAGCGCTCCCCTTGACCACATCAGCCGATTGCTGCCGGGAAGCCCAAACGAAGATTCCTATCACAACCGCGACCATTACCAGAATACCACCCACCAGCAGCCAGGGTTGATTATTTCTCTGCCCCCGCCTACCTCTAGAGCGCCTTTTCTGGTTTGTATTCAAACGCTGGTTCCGCTGCTGACGCACCTGCTCTCGACGCTGTGCGGCGGAATTACGTTGCTTCGAATTCGCCATATGTTTCTCTCAATACTCTTAACAGAATAAAGAATACTATCAATGTGCGTCGTATTGTACCATACATAGCTACCACTGGGTACAGCTCGCCTGCTCTGTTGAGATCAATCTAGGTGCTTGCTTAAGCAATTCCAGGCCTCTCACACCCCGGCACTCAAGCTCTTCACCTCGCAATCAACCACAGGCAGCAAGGAAGCTAGAAGAAGCGCTTACATCATTGCTTAAGTATACCGAGAGACGCATAAAGAAATGAACATAATCTCCTGGCAAGATCACAAACAAATGCTTGACAATTCACGGACAATAAGGTACAATCCAAAGGTCGAAACGATGAGTCGTCGACAACCTGCCTCGTTCGTCTAGCGGCCTAGGATGCCACCCTTTCAAGGTGGAGATCACGGGTTCGAATCCCGTACGAGGTATCATTTAGAAGAGAAGCCTGGCACTGCTTTTATTATTTGAGCAGGTCAGGCTTCTCTTTTTTGCCTGGCAATAGGTGCTATACTCCATCCTGATAGACACGTGAAACGACGCCGCAAAGCATCGAATATAAGCACATACATAGGAGAAAAGCCATGCTTAGCGTTGAGGAAGCTCTCACACGTATACTCACAGAGATACAACCGCTCGACACTATTTCTCTCCCGCTCGATCAAGCTATCGGCAGTATTCTGGCTCAGGATATTATTGCGCACGAAGCGATTCCGCCCTTCGATAATTCAGCTATGGATGGCTTTGCCCTCCTGAGCAAAGATAGCAAGCCTAAGCAAGATCAGCCCGCTCGCCTACGCGTCATTGGCAGTGTCGCCGCAGGCTACGTCTCACAGACACGCGTGGAAGAGGGGACCGCCATGAGAATCATGACGGGAGCACCAGTTCCCCCTGGAGCCGATGCCATAATTCAGGTTGAACTGACAAACTCAGATGGGTCTCAGAGTGATTGGGTGGAAATCTTACATGAAGTTTCACCAGGCAATAACATCCGTCCCGCTGGGGAAGACATGCAAAACGGGCAGAAAGTTCTCCAGCGAGGGCAAGAGATTGGAGCATGGGAAATCGGCATTCTAGCAACACTAGGCTATGCCCACATCGATGTTATTCGCGCACCTCAAGTCGCCATCCTGGGTACAGGTGATGAGGTAGTCGACCTCGACGTCGAGTTACAGCCAGGGCAGATTCGTAATAGTAACAGTTACTTGCTAGAAGCAGCCGTAAGACGCGCAGGAGGCATCCCTCATCGCCTGGGGATCGCACGAGATACATCTGAGAACTTACGCGAAAAGCTCGGGGCCGCGCTCAACTATGACCTCATTCTTACATCGGGTGGTGTCTCCGTTGGCGACTTTGATCTGGTGAAGGATATTATGCATGAACAGGGCCAGATGAACTTCTGGCGTATCAATATGAAGCCAGGTAAACCCGTGGCCTTTGGACACATCTCTGGTGTTCCATTGCTGGGTCTACCTGGCAATCCTGTCTCCAGCGCAGTTACCTTTGAACTATTTGGGCGCCCAGTTATCCGCAAGCTGCAAGGCTACACCCAACTCCTCCGCCCACAGATCGATGTCATTGTTGAAAACGGCATACAGGAAACCGCCAGACGCCGTCACTATATACGAGCGCACGTCACCTGGCAACAGGGGCGCTTTATCGCGCGCACCACAGGTAATCAAGGATCTCATATCATGACCTCGCTCCTGCAAGCCAACGCCTTACTGGTTATTCCCGAAGGCGGAGCCATCATCAAACCGGGGGGAAGTGTCAAAGCGCTCATGCTCGACTGGCCGGAAAGCGAGACCACAGCGTAACGTCTACTTTTCAGGCAAGCGATAGCGAAGTTGGTCACGGGAGAGGCGTAGGAGCGCTGCCGCGCGTACCTGGTTGCCCTGGCAACGCTCCAATGCCTCATGCACAAACATTCGCTCAATAGAGGAGAGATACGCGCGCAGATCTAGCCCATCAGCAGGCAGATGCATCTGCTCGCGCAACTCAAGCAAGCGCTGCCAGTCGCTTTGCTCCACCTGACGCACGCTTTCAGGAAGATCGCCAGGCAGGATCTCATTCTCCTCACACATAATTTGACCATGTTGAATTGTGCTCCGCAACTGGCGGATATTGCCGGGCCAGTGATAGCGTTTGAGCAATTCCATAGCCTCAGGATGAATACGTAGAGGAGTATCTGAACTATTGTTATACAGACCAATAAAATGCTCCACCAGCGGTTCAATATCTTCTGGGCGCTCCCGAAGCGGGGGAAGATAAATAGTGATAACCTTGAGGCGATAGAAGAGATCGTCACGAAATGCCTTGCTATTGACTGCTGCTTGTAAATCAACATTCGTGGCAGAGATCACTCTCAGATCAACGTGGATTTCTTTAGTACTGCCAACACGTCTAAAGCTACGTGTCTCAAGAAAGCGTAGTAGCTTCGCCTGGAGAAGCAGGGGCATGGAGCCAACCTCATCGAGGAAGAGCGTTCCGCCATCGGCACGCAAGAGGTGTCCTTCACGTGAGGACTTAGCGTCAGTAAACGCGCCAGCCTCAACGCCGAACATCTCAGTCTCTAGGAGAGTATCAGGAATAGCGGCACAGTTAATATCCACAAAAGGATACGTAGAGCGGCTACTGAGCTCATGAATGGCATGGGCAACCACGTCCTTACCAGTCCCGCTCTCTCCCTGTAACAGAACCGTTGTAGCGGGATACTGTGCCACCTGGCGAATTGTCGTCATAACTTCGCTCATGGCTGGACTTCGACCAATTAACAAACTCGCCAACCGCTCGGCGGCCCCTGGTGCCTCAGTAGATTTGCGATGGAAAGAAGCAACACGACCCTTCACACATATTCCCCCTCAGCCCTACAAACAACACACAATCCGCACTCAGATGTACGCACGATACATAAATACAACCAGCAAGATGCGCATCAGACCTGTATCAGGACTAAACGCGCATCAGATATTATCTAATAGACGCCACTAGCGGTAGTATTAGTTGACTGGTTCATCTGAGGACCACCACCCGCAACCCATCCACGTCCAGGAACAAACGTCGCGCCATTGCCACCATTTCCCCATTGTGACTCCGTCTCAAAAGAGAATGGAGAAGAGAATGAGGAGCCATTCTGCGGCGAGGAGGGGGACGTTGGCATCGCGGGCGACCATGGAGAAGCACTTGTCGCCGCATAGCCTGGAGCAACATATCCACCTTGTACTGTGTTCATCATCGGATTTGCCGCTTCCTGCGACGCTGCAAACATCTCTTCAGCGTGATTGAGCACCTCCGCTGGAGCGACATGAATCAGTCCCATCGCGATTAATTCGCCTGCTACCTGACGTAGCATCTCAGGAAGCATTGCAAGATCCTGGCAAGCCGTCTGAAGCGCGGTGCGACCATCCACACGTGTCAGCAAACGCCACTGCTCAGGCGTAAGCTGGAACTGCGGATTTTGAGCACGGTAGGACGAAAGATCGGCAGGAATCAACACCATATCCGGTCCCATAAAGGAGGTATCAACACAGGGAGGGCGCACAGGATTCATCACTGGTTCGGGGCGAAGCGGGCCTGTCGACGACACATTATTGAGCATTCCACCCAACGACAACCCCACAGAACTCGTATCGGGGGTTTGTGAGACAGGTGAGAGCGCCTCAGTTGAAGGAAGTGATGTCGGCGTAACAGACGAATCGAAAAGCATTTGGGAGGCGCTCATCTTCTGTGCGGGTGCCTGGACCTCTGCATCTGGTTGGCGCACAACCTGTTGAGGTGGAACGGGCTGTGACGGACGAGGGGGCTCAGACCCAGGAGGCTGATTGGTAGCGCTAGCAGAAAAAGCCGTATTCGGTGTCGTTTGCGCCGCCTCAAAGGCGACCCCATTATTACCATGAGTCTGATGAAGCAATGGAGTAGGCTGCACCCGAGATATAGATGACGGCGTTGGTTGGCTTTGCCCCATCTGAGGACGCTGAACAGGAGCAGAAACGGCAGGATGAGGCGAGGACGGACTTCCTGACTGTGCAGGCAATGGATTGACATTCGCCAGCGCGAGGAGCGACGAGACCGAAAGCGCTATTAGCAAGCGATCAGGAGGAGTAGCAACGCCCTCATCAAAATAGACTTCACCACCAGGCCAGAGCATTAAAACATTGAGCACTTCGAGGGCTTTGCGGTTCGCCCAAACACGAAGTTCCTCTTGACCCAGAAGCTGAAGATCCATAAGCGCGAGCGCGACACGCGTCTCACTAGCTTCTCCTGCCCCAATCATCGCGAGAGCCTGCTGTAATGCTTGTGGGCTAATGACGCCATCCTGTAACAAACGTTCACCAAGCGTATTTGCCCGCACCGGACCGATACACATCAGCCGCCCATCGCGAAAGTAGAACTCAACGCGTTGAGAACCTTGCGCAACCGTTAGCAAACCAGATTTAGCATAGGTTTCGATGCGCAATAAGACATGTGAGAAATTGAACTGGCTCAACGTACCTATAAGTGACACCGTATTTCACCGTCCGTCCAGAAATTGGTCCTAGCGCGGCAACATCGCGTCTTTTCCGTTGGCCTCACAAATCTGCTTCATCAATCCCTTGCTCCACATAACGGCTGCGCGCTAGAGCTTACAAAATCAGTGATTAGCTATCCAACTGCTCATCCTCATTGATTGTGCAATGAATAAAAAAAGGGTACCTACACCGATCTTCCCCAACACAAGAAAGAGTCAAGAAGAAATTCGTATTATAGGTCCCCTAATAGATAAACGGAAGGAGAGGGATTCGAACCCCCGGGGCTGTTAACCCAGCTGTTTTCAAGACAGCCGCGATAGACCACTCCGCCATCCTTCCGAGAGATACTATACCACAACATTTGCAAAATGGAAAGAGTCTTGCAACAAATGTGGTACATTTCACACTCCCCACGGCAAAATTGCCTGCTTTTCGTCAGTCCACCGCAACTTCCTCCCTCCTCTTGAGCTCACCAAGCGGGCTCAGGCTCGCCTATCTTGCTGGCGGTATCAGGGAAGTTCGCATATAGGGGCGTAGTACTTTTGGAACGACGACGGACCCATCAGCTTGTTGATACACTTCCAGAATCGCCGCCATGGTACGCCCTACTGCCAAACCAGAGGCATTGAGGGTATGCACATATTCCGCCCGTGCTCCATTACGAGGCCGATATTTAATATTCGCCCGGTTCGCCTGAAATCCTTCACAATTGCTTACCGAAGAGACTTCGATATACTCTTGCAAACTTGGTAGCCACACCTCAATATCAAACGTCCTCGACGCGGAGAATGGGAGATTCGCCGCGCAGAGATCGACTACACGATATGGCAACTCAAGGAGACGAAGAGGTGTCTCGGCATGAAGCAACATCTGTTCATGGATCGCGTACGACTGAGTTGGTGGCGTCACCTGAAAAAGCTCAACTTTATCAAACTGATGCAAACGCAAGAGCCCTCGCTGGTGACGCGAGGCGGAACCAGCTTCACGTCGAAACGCGGTCGTCCAGGCAGCATAACGTAAGGGCAATTCTTCCTTGTTAAGAATGCTATCAATATGCATACCCACCAGAGGCACCTCAGCCGTCGGATTCAAATATAACTCATCCATAGAGCAGGCGTATGCCTGCTCTTCAAACTTGGGCAATTGACCAGCACCCAGCATGGCAGCGCGGCGAGTTAGAAACGGAGGAATGATTTCAGTATAGCCAAATTCACGCGTGTGTATATCCAGGAAAAAGGAGATTAATGCCCGCTCTAACTTGGCACCATACCCCTTCAAGGTCATGAAACGGCTGCCTGCAATCTGGGCGGCACTAGTAGCATCGAGTATTCCCAGGCGTTCTCCAAGCTCCCAATGAGCGAGTGGGGTAAAATGAAAGGTAGCAGCCTCTCCCCAACGACGAAGCTCGATATCCGCATCATCTTGTACCTGGTGCTGTGGCAGGTTGGGGATAGTCATCAATAATAATTGGAGCCGGGTATCGACATCTGCAATCTGAAGCTCAAGCTGCCGAATATCCTGCATGATCGCCTTGATTTGCTTATTCAAGCCAGGACGATTTTCCGCAGGCGCATTGCGTGCTCCTGCCCGTAAGCCTTTAAGCGAAGTATAGAGGCCATCATTGCGGGTCGCTAATCCCCGACGTTGCTCTGCCAATCGCAATACTTCATCTATATTATGTGCTTCATGTCGTCGCCGCAATGCTTCACGAACAACCTGCGGGTACTGACAGATAAAGTCTAAACTCAACATAGCGCCTATAGTATAGCACAAAGGCCTACTAGAGACATACCGGCCGCTGCTTATCCTATCACCTTTTTTGCTTGATGGCAGCGGCTTTATTCTTGCGGCAATACCAACGAGAAGGCATGGATTGTAACAGACAAAGCACACTATAATTTATTGTTCCGTTATTGTGCTTCTAGCTCAACACATAACCCCTGAGAGCAATAAGGACACACAATAATCTATGAAGAAAGGTCGGCTAAGAATGAAATAGCCCTGTCAACCCCAAAACCATTGCATAATGCCTCATAGTTGCGATACACTGTACATTGCTAAGCAAGTGGACAGATTGAGAAAACATGACGATACATGTGGATAGGCTCAGGGAAAGAGATGGGGACAAGTGGAGTGGGGAGAAGCAGAAACTACTGAGGAAGATGGGTGCCACATGATAACAATCATTAAGCAGTCACCGCAAAGACGAGAAACCATACGTTATCAAGGTGAAGTTGTTGAACAGTTACCAAACGGCCTTCTTATTCAAGCCTACTGGACACTTCCAACACGCGATCTGGGCTATGTGTGCTTTGAAAAAGGTGACAGTTTCCTTGAGTACTATTACATAGATCGCTGGTTTAACATCTTCGCCATCGCTCACCCCGATGGAAAGCCCAAGGGCTGGTACTGCAATATAGCAGAGCCAGCTTACATTAGTGACACATCTATTGAACAGGTCGACTTACTCTTAGACGTATGGATCAACATCAACGGGAAACACATCATTCTGGATGAAGATGAATTTGCCCAGGCAACCAACCTGAGCGAACAACAACGCCAGGGTGCTCAGGAAGGTCTTGAGGCGTTGCTGCATCTGCTCCATACACAACAAGCACCATTTACCACTCTAAGCGACTTCGGCGCTTAATCTTTCAGCACGCAATCACATTGATGAACAACAATATGCGCTTCTATACATGTGTATAGGACCTCCTGGCAAGCAGGGGTCTATGCAAGCAGATCACGTTCAGAGCATACAACATCACGTCGTCCGTAAGGGAGCTCTTTCGAGTGCCCTTCTTGAAGAATTGGTAGGATCACTATGTTAAAGATCGATATCCCAGAACGAGAAACCATTGAACTACAGCATGCAGTTATTGACATCAATGGAACGCTAGCCGTTGATGGAGTCGCAATTGCAGGCATCGCAGAACGGCTCGATGAACTTTCCGAACAGCTTACCATTCATCTAATCACCGCTGGCACCCACAATCATTTACAAGAATTGGAGCGTGATCTAGGTTTTCGCCTCAACATTGCCCACCGCAGTGAAGAGAAATTGCGCTATGTCCGTGACCTGGGTCCTTCCAGGGTCGTGGCTATCGGCAACGGGGCTAACGATACTACCATGTTACGCCTGGCGGCACTTGGTATCGCAGTTATGGGAGAGGAAGGAGTATCGATACGCGCGTTACAAGCTGCTGACGTCATCGTCTCCAGCCCTCACCATGCCATAGATCTTTTGTTAAAGCCCAAACGTCTGATCGCGACCCTACGCGGCTAGCCTATATCAAGGCAAAGATTGTGTTGCTGAAGACTTGAGCAGGTATAGTATTTCGTCCACATTTCATTTATTTCAACAAGAACGGCCTCCTGTATCATACAGGGAGGCCGTTCTTGTATTCCAGAGTAGATACGAGATCTCCAAATTTGAAATGCTCATTCACATAATACACAAGAAGTACGGTAAAAAAATACAGCGCGGACCGTGCTGCTACAGATGTGTCATGACATTCTTACTAATCGCACGCAGTGTCGCAAACACACCTTTACCGCTGGAAGCAACCGCTTCAAAGCTTGGGACACGTCGTCGGTTGAGATAGCGATCAAGCACTGGCACAGGTAAGGCATTGGGCATATCCCGCTTGTTCCACTGCATAATGAAAGGGAAATTGCCAAGATCCTTGCCGAGCCGACGCATATTCATCTCAAGTTCAGCGATACTCTGAACATTCTCCTCGAACTTCTCAGCCTGTGAGTCAACAACAAATACGATACCATCGGCCCCATTGAGCACCGCCAAGCGTGTGCGCTCATAGAGGATCTGGCCCGGAACAGTATAGAGATAGAAACGAGTCCGAAAGTTCTGGATCTGTCCCAATTCCAGAGGAAGAAAATCAAAGAAGAGCGTACGTTCAGTATCCGTCTTGATAGACAGCATTTCTCCGCGCACTTGCGGATTAATGCTTTGGTGAACGTACTGCAAATTGGTAGTTTTCCCGCAATAGCCGATGCCATAGTACACAATCTTACAATGGATCTCGCGGGTCGCAATATTAATGAACGCCATATGAGCCAGGCCCCTTAATCGCGGAAGAGCAGATCAATGGTATCTTCGACAGACGAGCGGAATTGGAGATTGATAACCGAAGACTTGGTGCGCGAGGTATCAGTACGAACGCGCTCCAGAATGCGCCCCAATTCATCGGCGGCTTTCTTCGAAAGCACTTTTACCAGGCCAATATGAGTCAGTTTATCAAAAATAATGACCAGAAGCCACTGCTCCTCAACCATGGAGGTAAAGATATTTTCCTGCACACCTTGTTGAAAGATACTGCGGAAATCCTTTTCGTTGAGCAATTTCGCCACTTCGCGCGAAGAGGAGAAAACACCCGCCAGCAAAGCTCCAAGAGTCGTTGCCTTGCTACGCGACTCAGAACCTTGAACCGCTACCACCTGTCCGCTCTTGTCAATCAGCATTGTCGAAGTGGCATTGGTATCGTTCATCAGTTTCGCTAATAAGGCCGTAATAGTAATGAGTTCGCGATCAGAAATGACCAGATTTGTCAGCTGTTCCATGAACGCGCCGCCCTCCGTATACACGCCAAACAAAAGTTATTGACCATTATTCCCTACCAGTTACGCTATATCAAGAGCTTCAAGGATCTCGCCACGACTAGTGCGGACCAGGTGGCGTACGCGACCAAGATTCGAGGCGCTATCGAAGAGGGTTACCATCAAGGCAAAATCTCCCAGAGGGTCGACGCTGACTAAGCCATGCTCATATTCCATAATCACCCCAACAACACTCCCACGCGCAATCTCCTGACCAAGCGCCTCAGCAGTACTCAAGCCCGTAGTCATAATCGCCCCAACGGCTTCCATATCTTCTTTTCCATCGCGAGTCATGCCCTCTATCATCAGGCCATCGCGACCCACAATGATCGCCTGGCGCACGCCAGGGATTGCTAAAAAACGGCTCAGTGTCTGTTTTAAATCAACCATTCTTTCCTCCGCGCACGGCAGGTTTCTTGCAAATGAGTGTGTTGTTTGGAATGACCCTAGTTATTCTATTCTATAGGCGGACGGGACGCAATCGGCTGGGACATCTTGGCTAATCTACACGCACGCGCTCTCATGCTAATACGCGAGCCTCAGGCTTGGCTCTACTCAAGCCACCAATATGTTAGCATATTGCAACTCAGAGGAGAAAGATACGCTCAATCAGCAAGATTTGCATGTATGTTACAATAACGCTTGCTTACGATAGTCTATATTTCCCCTATTAAGAAAGAAGGGATCATGCAGAAGAGAGATTTGCCGCCCCAAACACAATGGTTGAAGTCAATTGTACCCCTCGAAATAGAGCTAGGTACCGAACGACTGATCATGTTAAGTGACGGCGTATTTGCTATCGCGATGACATTGCTCGTCCTTGATATTCGTATTCCCACAGAGGCAAAGGATTTTCATGATGGCTTGACCCTACTACTAAATAAATCTATTTATTACGTGATTACATTTGCAGTCATTGGAGGCTACTGGCGTTTTCATCGTAATCTCATGCATATAGTGAAACGCGCAGACGTCCCTTTTACAAATCTGAGCTTGCTCTATCTCGCGCTGGTAGCTTTTTTCCCGGCTGCGATGAACCTATTGGGGGAATATGGTAATCATGCTGAGGCCGTCATTATCTATGTTTTAGTCCTAGCGGGGTGCGGCTTTCTAGGCCAATGCCTCTGGCTCTACGCTGTATGGCATGGCCGCTTAACTGACGTGAATATTGGACGTGAGGTGTTTATATATCGCCTGACCGCTCCTTTGCTATTTCCTGTTATCATTTGCCTTTCGTTATTATTATTATTTATCCCTGGTATTCAGCCAACAATAGTTTTCTGGTCCTGGTTCTCTCTTCCGCTTTTTAGCATGTTCTTCCGCATACTCTATAGTTACTTCAACAGACTCATGACACGACCACAGCCAGCTCAACCTAGCGAAGCTCAAGCTGAGCAAACTCCAATCAGGCAACCATAAAGAAAAGGGCATGACAGAGCGTAGATAACACAATATATTAAGGAGGCAATGCTGACATGGATGAAGCAGGAACTTTATGGATGCCTTCACCAAACTTCTTTGTGGGGCGCTTGGGGCATTCGGTGCGCTGGTTGATTGTACATGGTACGGCTGGCTTCACAAGTGCTCAGGAGGTAGGCGACTTCTTTCAACGCGCTGACGTGAGCACACACTATACCATCGGACGTGATGGGACTATTGTGCAATCAGTTCGCGAGCATGACGCAGCCTGGGGAAACGGCTATGTGAGCGAAGGACATGATGCCTGGTGGGACCCAACGCTCAATCCTAACTATGTGACGATTTCTATTGAGCATGTCAAGCCGAGTCACGACAACTCTGACGCGCTCACACCTATTCAGACAGAAACGAGTTTCCGCTTGATACGTAGTATCTGCGAACGCCACACAATCCCTAAACAACGTGCGGATGCTGGCGGGGGCATTACAGGTCACTACTCGATGGACCCTGTAGGGCGCCACTTCTGTCCCGGTCCCTATCCCTGGGAAGAGCTCTTTGCTTTCCTTGCCAACCACACATCCAAATAAATGGAAGGAGCAATCCCTTTCTCAACAGGGATTGCTCCTTCGCTAGCGCAGGCTTTTATTTCCTGCGCCTATATTACTTATTCTTCTTCACGCACGTTACAGCGCGCATACCTGCCTTGTATTACGGCTGGCACTGCCACTCATACCAGCTATAACCATCGCGCTGGAAGATATGATAGGCGGCTTTGATGTTGGCATAGGCATCGTATGGCGAGCTTCCAGCCATCGGCGTCCCATTCCAGGTGCTAGGATAAAGAATCTGGAAGACGCCTGCCGCGTGGCTCCCGCCAATTGGTGTCGAGTTGGTCGCGCCTGGATTGAACTGTGACTCACAACGTGCGACATTGATCGCCTGACCAGAATAAGAGCCAAAGACCTCGCGAATCATCGAGACCACATCCGTTGGGGCCGCGCTGGTATGTTCTTTTGCGGACGCGGTACGCGTCCCGAGACCAAGCATGGCTCCCATCAGCATGAGACCAAGCATCGATCCCAGTCCTAGTTTGATCAGGAGATATTTCAGGTTGTTCGGCTGTTTCGATGTCTGGTGAATCTGCTGCTTTTTCAAGAAAGCTCCTTTCGTACTACCCCAGAAATGCCTCTAACACACCCCGAGATAACGCTGTTCAAATGAATAAGGCGACTCCTTGCCACCTCATTATCTATTAGTGATTGGGTAGAAACCATATCACTACAACTGTTACTAAAGCTATACGGCAGCTTTATAGAAGACTTGAAAAAACATAGTACCACCTGGCTATCATAGGATAGTGCATAATCTAATTAATAACTATTTATATGTGTAATATGATAATAGGTTTATTTATACACAGATTATCGTGGCATTTTATATACATAAGCGTCATAAGGGGTTTCTGGCTGTTCAGGACTTTTAGTACCAGGGTCCTATTGCAAGCTTGAGAGCTATCTCATAAAAGTACATTGAACCCAGGGTTATACCAAAAAGCAGCCCCCTTCACCTCTTAAATGAAGGGGGCTGCTTGATATATTAAAGGGCGCCTTAGCGTCCCTTACTCCCATAGTTGGGGGCTTCTTTAGTAATCATGACATCATGGGGATGGCTCTCTCGCAGACCCGCATTAGTGATACGAACAAAACGCGTCGTCTCCTGCATCGCCACGATATCAGATGCTCCTGCATAGCCCATTGACTGACGTAGACCACCTACAAGCTGATAGATAAAGGGACTCAACATACCCTTATAGGGGACGCGCGCTTCAATACCCTCAGCGATGACCTGGGACTCGTCCTTCCCTTCTTGGAAGTAACGATCCTTGCTATAACTGCGCTGCTTCATAGCGGCGACTGAGCCCATGCCTCTATAGTCCTTAAAGCGCTCGCCGTGAGAGATAATTAACTCACCTGGGCTCTCGTCGACACCCGCGAGCAGACTACCAATCATCACTGTATCCGCGCCTGCGACAATGGCCTTAGCGATATCTCCGGAGTACTGCACGCCACCATCAGCGATAATCGGCACACCATATTGGCGTGCGACACGAGCACAATCATATACCGCGCTAATCTGGGGCATACCCACACCAGCAATGATACGCGTTGTACAGATGGAACCAGGGCCAACGCCAACCTTGACACCATCCACCCCAACTTCAATAAGAGCCCGCGTCGCCTCAGCTGTCACAACGTTGCCAGCAATCACGTCAACACGCTTACCAAAGAGGTCTTTAATACGAGCCACGCCTTCAATTACCATGTGCGAGTGTGCATGCGATGTGTCAATTACAATTACGTCAACGCCCTCTTCCACCAGTGCGCCAGCGCGCTGCTCAGACTCCGTACCAACCCCAATGGCAGCGGCCACACGTAAGCGACCAAACTGGTCCTTCGCGGCGTGAGGGAACATGGTCTTCTTCTGAATATCTTTCATCGTAATGAGGCCCTTCAACATACCGTGGTCATCTACCACAGGTAGCTTCTCAACCTTATAACGATGAAGGCTCTCACGAGCCTGCTCCAACGTTGTTCCCACCGGAACCGTAATCAGATTGCTACTCGTCATCAATTCTGAGATAGGGCGATCCACATTGGTCTCAAAGCGCATATCACGGTTTGTCAGGATGCCAACGAGTTTGCCATTCTCAGTGATGGGGATACCAGAGATATGGAAATGCGCCATGACATCAAGAGCTTCGCGCAGAGGAGCATGAGGTTCCAGCGTGATAGGATCGGTAATCATACCGGACTCAGAACGTTTCACCTTATCAACTTCACGTGCCTGATCTTCAATAGAGAGGTTTCTGTGGATTACACCAATACCACCCTCGCGTGCCAGGGCAATCGCTAGACGTGCCTCTGTCACTGTATCCATAGCAGCGCTGACGATAGGAACATTAATATCTACATTACGCGAGAAACGGGTCCGCGTTGAAACATCAGAAGGAAGAATAGAGGAAGCAGCAGGAATTATCAGCACATCATCAAAGGTAAGACCCTCTTTGGCAAACTTCTCATCAAAGGCACCAGACAAGTGCTCCGAAGACATAACGGCAATATCCTCCTTAAAAAAAGGCCAGCACACGTCAAGCTACGTATGCTGGACAGCCTCACATGGAGGCAGTATACGATGTATCTACCCTAAAAGAAGAGCCTGGGAGTTCTCGCAAAAGAACACACAGGACAATACTATGCAAAGATTTCCCGATAGTGTAACACCTGAGATTATGCCACGTCAAATCTTTCAATACCACCAATACCTCAACGTAATCAAACACATTATTACTCAGCTCAATGAAAGGTTCTATGCCTCTTTACAATCGGTAAGCTATAAGAAAAACGGAGAGTAAGCCCAGATAAGAGTCATACTATAAACAAACTCAAGGATCTACTATCTCTTGTCAGCCAACAAGAACTGCGGTAAGGTATGTTGAGAACACAGAATATCTGCTTTAATCTCTCATCATAAGGAGCATGAATATGTCTGCACGCACGCAGACGACACAGACGAGCTCAGTTACGTCTCCCGCTACAAGCGAGGCGATTGTCGTTGAAGGTTTTAGTAAGAGCTATGGCTCTCATCATGTCGTAAAGCGCTTGAGTTTTAGCGTGCACTACGGCGAGGTCTTTGCCCTGTTAGGGCCAAATGGGGCCGGGAAGACCACTACAGTTGAGACACTTGAAGGCTATCGCAAGGCTGATGAAGGAACTCTTCGTATCCTTGGCCTCGATCCCATACAGAACGCACAGATTCTTAAACCACGTCTCGGCGTTATGCTTCAGCAGGACGGCCTGTATCCGGCTCTAACAGCCCGTGAAGTGCTCACACTTTTCGCGGGCTATTTTGAGCAACCTCGCGATGTTAATGAACTCCTTGAACTGGTCGGGCTCACAAGTGCCCAGAAAACGCGCTGTCGGCGCCTCTCAGGTGGACAGAAACGGCGTCTGGCTCTGGCGGTAGCCCTGGTTGGCAACCCAGAAATCATCTTTATGGATGAACCAACAGCGGGTATGGACCCCCAGGCACGCCTGGCAACCTGGGAGATCATTCGCGATCTAAAAGCGCATGGTGTAACCATCCTGCTAACAACACATTATATGGATGAAGCCGAGCGCCTGGCAGACCGCATCGCCATCATCGATCATGGCGAACTCATCAAACTGGATACACCAGCAAACATTACTGGGGTCCAGAACGCCAACATTGTGCGTTTCGTCGCACCCGCTGGCCTGGATTGCACGCACCTCGCAAGCCTCCCCTCCGCGAGCAAAGCGGAAGAGGTACGTCCAGGTAGCTATCTGCTAGAGACGCGGGAAGGACAGGAGGTTCCTCAACTTGTTGTCGAGGTCACCACCTGGCTGCGAGACCAACACATCACTCTCTCCGAGCTACGTACCGGGCATGGCTCACTTGAAGATCTGTTCCTACGCCTGACTGGATCGGAGGTTCGAGACTAAGCATGGCTACACACGCAAGTAAGCAAACAGACATATCCGCAAAAGCAAGCAATCGAGCGGCAACACCTCTCAAGCAGGTACTTCAACAGACCCGGTACGAGCTCCTTCTGACCTCGCGGCGGGGTGAGAACGTCCTTGTTACCTTAATCATACCGATCATGCTCCTGATCTTCTTTGCCTCACTCAATATTGTGCCGGGGATCAGTGGAAGTGCTGTGAACTTTCTCCTACCAGGCATCTTAGGGTCGCGATTATCGCGGCAGGAATGGTCAATCTGGGGATCGCGACAGCCTATGAGCGTTATTACGGAGTGCTGAAACGCCTTGGAAGCTCGCCGCTCTCGCGAGGCGGGCTCATCCTTGCCAAAGTCATCTCCATTCTCGCGCTAGAAGTGGTCCAGCTTCTCTTGCTCGTCGGAGTCGCGGTTCTGTTTTATCACTGGCAACCACAGGGCTCCATCCCTCTGGCACTGCTCTTCATTGTACTGGGAACAATTACCTTCTCGGCGTTGGGGCTGGCAATGGCTGGCGCGCTTCGCGCGGAACTGACATTGGCAGGGGCCAATGGACTCTTCCTGCTCTTCCTACTCGTCGGCGGTGGTATCCTCCCCTGGACCATTTACCCGCACCCATCGCGGCAGTCTCAAGTATTCTTCCATCGACAGCCCTGACCCAGGCGCTTCAGATGACGATGACTGGTAGTTCCTCGTTTCCGCTCTTCCAGCTTATTGTGCTACTGATCTGGGCAATTCTCATTCTACTCATAGCTATACGCACATTCAAGTGGGAATAGCACCAACCCTCTTCATATGTTGTCAGGAGAGGAGCGTATATTGCGCTCCTCTCGCCTATTCAGTATGAGCCATTGCCCAGGACCACTTTTGAGGACAGGTGTAATTCACAATGGCAACGCGACCATGTAGCAATGAGGCAAGGATAAACTGTGGCATCTGTGTGCGTTGCAAATGCTGCCCCTGATCTGGTAAGAGCACAAAGACACCATCCTCTTCATGAACTCCCGCCAGGGGGAGATGATAAGTATTCACTTCGGGTATGATGACATCAACAGAAAAATTCACAGTTCGCGTCTGAGGATTATAATCAAGCATGTGGGGAATGATCGTATCTCGCGCCTTGCGGAAGGGATCGGCGAAGGTATAGTCCGTTTTGTAAGGGTTGGAGGCATCAGCATAGGCGAAGGCATACGCCTGCGCGCACATTTCATATTTATATAAACTCTTTGCCATGACCTTGAGAACAGGTTGTGGAGGAGAGATTACACGTGAGACATAGGTACGCAGTCCAAAGACACCCACTATAATCGCCAATGAGAGCGTCAACGCCAGAAAAAGCCAGCGTCTCATCATCATCTCGACCTCCGAAGAGCAAGGAAGCCAGTGCGACACGCTAACAAAGGTAGCAGTAAAACATCTCAAGCTACCAAAGGTAACGCCTCGCAAGGTTTCACTGGATTTACACATTGTTGTAGACAGAACGTCACTCTGTAGAGAGCACGTACTAGATCAAAACAATGTGCCAGCAGTCCACAGTCGAGATAGCTTGAGGAATATCCAGTCTCAGGCAGAAACGCAGACTAGCGACGTACAGGAGACACAACTTCGATCTCCTCATCTTCATCATCCTCCTGACCACCATAGATCAGAAAGACGGTTATGAGCAACATCGCCAGTATGATTACATGGAGAGCCGTACACCATGCGCAGATCGTATGCAAGCGTACAAGCTCAACGTAAACCAGGTAGAGGATAGTAACCAACCCAGTGCAGGCCCAGGCAAACTCAATGATATGAACACTCCGTTTCGCGGGCCAGACAAACCATGCCAGCACTGCCAGTACGCCGCTCACAAGAAACCAGAGCATACCCGGCACCGAAATAGGAATTGAGGTACCGGGTACCTGAGAATAGGTACTGGAAAGCACACGCTCACAATTCACCAGACCACTTGTCGTACATACCAGTGCGCCACTATTGAAATGCACATAGGTCAGGTAGATCGAAATAACAATACCAACGAGAGAAAGGACTAGTAAGGCTAGCTGTCCCCCAGAACGTCGCGCAAATGTCATCAAGGCACCTCTTTATTACAGAACTGTGATTATCGAAGGTCTCATGGTTAAAACTATCGGCAGCATGTAGTTCAAAGCATACAGGTGCTGAAAACGTCTGTCAATGCTCCCTCCAAAAACGCTAAATGACAATGCGAAATGAAGTTCGGGCATCATCAAAGCCAGCCCGGCGCACTAATATAGTCATCTGCCAATCGCCAGCCATACTCAGCACACTCTCTGTTGCGCTATATAACCCAGGCTTTCCAGTAACTGGTTTGAGTGTTATCTCCTGCACGCCCATCTCCATATCGAGCATTGTAAAACGCAACAAGACCGACTCAGTCGAGGTAACAGGTTTCCCACTTGCGTCACTCAACTGAAGTGAGAAGACATTACTGCCTACAGTGCCAGGATTTGCCACCAGATTATAGTTCAGGCTTCCAACCGTTCCCTGCTTAACAATCGCTTTACTGGCGCTCGTAGAGACTAGCTGCGTGGGTGGACTCAGGCTGGTCAAGCCTCCAACAACAAGTAATACCATCACTCCAATGAGCCCTTCAACGAGAATTGATCGCCTGAAAACACGCTGCAACAATCCAGCACCAAGTGAACTGGCGCCTGTGTCAGGGGATGAATCAGCTGCGAAGGCCCGCATCCGTGGACTGACCTTACGAAGAGCAAAAGCCCCAAGAGCCAGCAAAATCACAAAGAGGCCAACTTTAATATCCAGTGCGATACCGTAAGGGCTGGTTAGCAACGCCACCCAGGCACTCACACTTAGCCAGTCGCCGCCCGCGACATGACTACCAGCCTCAAGAAGACCTGTAACCAGGAGACATATGACACTAGCAATAGCGACACGCGAGAAATACGGGATAAGAGCAGCAAAAAAACGCGTTCGATCCCCCGTCCCTGGCAACAATATTCGGAGGGACACAGGAAGTATGAGTATGAATGCGAAGAGCCCACCAATCCAGAAACCCGTCGCGCTCAGGTGGAGTACATCAAACAGAATCCAGAGTCCCGCGTTGCTATTGGCTGCGGCATGGGAGTTCAGCGACGTGGTCATCATGACAGCAATGCCCAGCAAAAAGAGGTATACAGGAAGGAGATAGCTTACGCCCTCTTCGTCATTTCTATAACGCCAGAAAAGCCAGAGGAGACCAGCCAGTATAATCAGACCCAGGCGAGCCAGCCAGATACTCCCAAAATGGCTTGCGAAGAGCAGACTGCGTAGCACATCCATGTTCAATGCACTGCCCGCACCCGCGACACTTGCCTGATAGAGCGTAAAAGCCACCCAGCCGACGAGCAAAAGAGCAAGGCTACCCACCGCGACATACTGGAGCACGCGTTCACTCCGTACACTCAATAGCTCCTGATCAGACTTCATCGCTGGATTTACCTTTAGGAGTATTAGAGCTGGGCGCACAATCAGAAGCAGAAAAGTCATCGCTCCCACCAGGCCCGCCATACCTAGATAATTAATCCAGCGTATCGTGATACTCCACCCATTAAAGCTGTCACTGGAAGATTGGAGTTGCTGCAAAAGCGCATTATCGGGCGTTGGCTGTGGCGCATTACCCACCACAAAACTGAAGCTTCCCACCACTGAATGCCCATCATCACGTGAGACATTGCGATAGACAACAGTATAACCACCATCGGGCAATTGGGGACGCAACGAAACCATCAGGCCTGCCGGGTCATTGGGGATAGCATGACTATCGGAAGAATCAACACGCTGGCGAGCACTGTTATAGACCTCCAACCTACTAAAAGCTGGCTCAATATCCTCGCTAAACCAGACTCGTACCACAGAAGGGGGCTGACTAGGAGGCAGCGTCGCGTTGGCTGCTGGATCGCTATGGTCGTACTGAGCATGTGCTGAAGCACGTAACGGGCTGAGTAGCAACACAAGCACACAGAGCGCGAGAATTCTCGCGCTCTTTCCTAGCCATATTGAAACAAAGCGAATTGTCTTTGTTGGTGAAGAATACATACACATTACACTCGCTAGCCACGCAGGCTTTCAATGGACTCCTTTTGGGCATCAGCGCTCGTCACGCGTGGCTTGCGCGTGAAAGCAACAGCCGCAAGAACAATACCAGCCAATCCAACAACAATCCCTGCGATACCAAGCGTAGTCGCCGTTTGCGCGCTTGCCTGAGCATCTTTGAGTTGCTGTGTCAGAGCAGCATTATCATCCGTGCTAGCTGTATTTGTTGAGGAGGATGGATACGTTGCAAGCTTCTGAGTTTCGCCAAAGGTATTGGGGCCACTGGTAAACTTTTCATCGATCTTCTGTCCATTCAGAGTACCATAAATATGAAAAGTGTAAGCACCTTCGGCGGTTGGCAAGAAATAGGCGGCATACTTGCCAGGGTTACCGAAACGCGCACCAAGTGTTAGCGCCATAGGCTGAGCGCCACCCTGACTCACTTCGGCCTTTAATGACTGCTCCGCGTTCTCGACGGGATTCGCCACCACTTTTACCCCATCCTTCATGGTATAATTACATATATTCCCATCGCAAATAGTCAGATCCAGACCATTCTTCGCGTTCGCGTACGCTGGCTCCTCAAGAAATCCTACCACAAATGTATACTTACCAACATTTCGCTTCTCATGCGCGAAAGCGCTTGGTGTGGTTAAAAGAAGCGCGCTAAGAGCAAGCAAACATCCTAAGAGGCCAAAGCACAATTTCTTCTTCATCGAATATTCCTTTTTGTAGTGCCATGAGCATCACTCATGACACCGCAATAGATAGCGTTCCGTATATACGTCACACCCATCCATATAATCCTGGGTGATATCATATGTTCCAAGATATGCATACAAGCCAACAAGCTCTTAAAAGCCTGCGCCAACAAGTATCATTGATCGATCATATGTATCATAGGTCAGAAACAAGAAATTGTCATTAGGAGATGTACCTAGTTTTTGGCTGATCTTTCTCGGAGCGGATCGGGCAGAAAGACACTCATCCCCAAAAGAAAAAAGGAAAGCCTCTCACAGTGATGAGAGACTTCCCTTTTCTATCTGATAGTTCCTTCTTTAGGAATATTCTTAGCAGTCGCGCAACTCAGGCGTCTGATTAAGGACCTGGCTACGAGGAGAGATAAAATCTTGATATACTTCTCCAAGCTGATCTTGTCGGAAAAGAGCTACGCGATGACAGTTCTGAAAGGCCAGCTTGACCCCAAAGTGCGCCTCAATTGCGTTGCGCATAGCGTCACTGGAAAGCACGCGTAGTAACTGCCCGCGCTCATACTCACTTGGAGGAGGGGTTTGATTGTCCGTAAAGACCGCATTCCCTTGCCGGAGTTGTATAGCCAGGGATTCGATCAAGTTCCACGCCCAGGGCAGAGAATCTTGAATACAGTGTAAGAAATCGTCCGTGCGAATCTCACCTTGCTGAGCCTGCTCAATCAATGCGGGGGAAACATCTAAGGACATCGGAAACTCCTTTCACGAAAACAGAAATACCACACTTATGGAGTAACTACGATAGGACGCTTACAACCTGAGCCATAGAGAATGTAGGATCAATCTGCATCGTCACATCTTCACCAATGGCGGCATTCCCCCAGGACAGAGCATTCTGGCGATGAAAATTCACAGCCTGAGTATAGCGTTTCTCCCAGTCTTGCGAACAAGCGTCAAGCGCCATTTTTATTCGCGCCAGAGCCTGTCTCTGTGGAGCCTCCAACAGATCAAAAGACAGTTGCAACCCTTTCTCTTGTGACCTCACATACGCGGAACGTTCTATCCACGTCAACAAATCATCCCCAACCTGTGCGCGCAAAAACGCCACATCGTCATCTGACTCTACCTTATTGCCAACCGCACAGAGTGACACATCATATTCACGGGCATACTCTTTATACTGCTTATAGACGCCAAGGGACTTTAATGTAGGCTCAACAACCAGGAGAGTCAGGTCAAACTTAGTAAACATGCCCGAGGCAAACGAATCAGCACCCGCAGTCATGTCCACAACAACATACTCACGCTCCCTATCGAGAAGGTGATTCAGCAGTAGCTCAACTGCACCCACCTTAGAGTGATAGCAGCGTTGACCTAAATCATCCTGGCTTAAAGGCCCCGTAACGAGCAGACGCACACCAGCAACCTCGCGTGCGAAATGAGCCAGAAGTGGATCATTATCAATACGCAGCAGACGCGACCCCAGGCCAGGAGGTGTTGTCTTGAGCATCGCCCGCGCTGAAGGCAAGCGCGGATTGGTACCCCGCACATACTCTTTTATGCGTTCTATCTCCAATCCCAAGGGGGCAGCATTGTTGCATCCCCTTCAGAGAGGCCCAAAGCCATGCCCAGATGCTGATTAATATCAGCATCTATAGCTATAACAGAAGCCTCAAGGTCAGCTAAATAGCGGCAGAACAAAGACGAGAAGGTTGTCTTGCCACTCCCACCCTTCCCCACAAATGCAACTCTCATACGCGAAAACGCACTCCACATTTAGATACTAAAGAAACGTCTAAAACCACAATGCAAGTATGACATGTTTTTGTGTAAAAATCAAGACTATTGAGATACAATATCAATATTTCGGGGAAGATTCAAATTTTATGATCTTTCTTGAGGTTGGCTTTTACGAGCTTAGAACATATGATATACTATCTCAATAGGCGTATAGAGTTGTCTATGCCCGAGGGCTTGTGCTACACTGGCAGGTATCCAACCATGCATGATAGGATACGATGGCGAGCAGATGCACAGAGAACGGAATCATATCTAAGCAAAAGCCTTTCATCCGGTTGCTCAAGCAATTAGCAGGAAGCTCCAATTACAAGAAAGTGAGGGCGATCCAGGTGACAGAGGGATTCACTATAGAAGATCAGATTCGGGCCGCATTTGATGAAGTGAGTCAGCGCAGGACACGACCAAGACGACTCATCGAGCAACGTCTTGTCGAACTGGCGGCAAAGGAAACCGATTTTACTGTTGATGATCTGTGGCAGGATATTCGCAAAGAGGAACCGCGTTTGGGCCGCGCGACTGTTTATCGCTCAGTGGAAAAACTTGTGAACCGGGGTTTACTTAATCGCGTTGAATTTGCTGATGGAACACATCACTACCGTGTCTGTGGGCACAGCCACCATCATCACCTGACATGCAACCAATGTCACCGTGTCGTCGAAGTAGACATTTGCCTGCCAGGCGAACAGATTGCAAAAATCAGCAACCAGACAAACTTTACGATTGAAGGGCACTCACTCTCTTTCTTCGGTTGCTGTCCCGATTGCCGTACCCACGCCAAACAGTAACTTCGTCAAGATCCTTACACGCGCGTCTCGCCACCTCAAGCGCTACTCCAGAACAGGCGTTATGTCTCCACCGGTCGCGCGTTGTAAGAACTACAGCCCCCTCGCACATAATCCTTTAGTTCTCATCATCTCTTCCCATTACGCTTATTGCACCAATCTCTACCATTGTTGGGCACTGATTGGCTTTGGCAATGGACACTTTACGCTTAAAAGCAGGCATGAAAAATGTTCCCGACTGGAATCGAACCAGCGCACACGGCTTCGGAGGCCGATGCTCTATCCACTGAGCTACGGGAACGTCTTAGATAAATATACCACAAACGTCAACAGGTCTCAAGAGGGTTCCTCCAATGCCTTCTACACGGCATCCAAGCACTAGTATGCTATTACAAAGTAAAGAATATTTATTACTCATATTGTGATCTATATTCACACACATTACTATATTACCTATTTTGTTTAAACACATTGACTTATATCCCCGTTGCTACCTATACTTAGAAACGTGGTAGCTATTCAGGTCGCGGTGCTGGCATCACCCCAACGCCAGATAATCAGAGATATCTCAATAGCTACGAAAAAGATGTTGTTTTGTGGTAAGGAGGGATGCCTTTTATGGCATATAATACATCTACGACTCCAGGATCATTTTCACCTGAAGAAGATGACCACTTTCATCTCGCCAAGCAGGTAACACAGCCAAATCACATCGTAGACGTGACGAATGGCAGTCAAACCACGCATTCAGCTCCAACACTAGCTCAGCCTGCTCAAATTCGACCAGTTGCCAAATTTCCGCTGCTAACGCTACCACAGAAACAGTTAGCCAACGAGGTAGATCTTGATGAGCTTCCTAACCCACCACAAATGCCAGAAGAAACAGACAATCAGACAGCAAAGCCTCAATGGCAACGCTGGCTCACAATTGGATTACTCCTTTCACTATGCCTCGCGCTCTTCCTGATCTGGCAGCCAGGTTCTACAACCAGCAACACATTACCTCCATCTAAGCAACAGGATATCTCCAAAAGCACTGACCCCAAAAAGAACACAGAGAATTCCTCAACTGGTGCAACACTACAGGTCTACGCGGTTGGTGCCGTTAAGAAGCCAGGCATCTATACGTTGGCAATGGGATCGCGCGTCTATCATCTCCTCGCCGCAGCCGGTGGACCACTACCCAATGCGAATCTGGTCGCGCTTAATCTGGCGGCCCCATTGACTGATGGGGAGGAAATATATATAGCCAAAGTCGGCGAGACGCTACCCAGCAATGTCGGAGGCACTCCCACCACGAAAGGAACCTCAACATCCAATAACACGGATACGACACAGATTGTAAATATCAATACCGCAAGCGAGGACGAGATGCGCCAGGTACTCCACGTGAGCAGTACAACAGCAAAAAATATCATTAACTACCGCACACAGCATGGCCCCTATACCTCTGTCGACCAACTTCTACAGGTCATTAGCAATGATATCTATAAGCGCATTAAGGATATGGTCACGGTCTAAAAATAGAGTTGGTAACATTCTGAGCACCCTCATATAGGAGTAGCTTTAGCAGCACCGCATTTATTCAATGTGTGGAAAATGTAGCGGGGATTGTAGGGAAGAACCAGTGAAAAATAAACGCACACCAGGAGCAGCATCAACCCTTGACCTACGAGGGCTCCTGCTCGTAGCGCTCACAAGCTCTGCACTTGGGGGCATAATGCTTGCGAGCATTTTGCCACTGCCATCTCTATTCTGGTTAGCAGGTATGGGAATATCAATAGCAGGATGTATCATCTACTGGAAGCAACCATACGGGCGCCTTGCCTGCGCGCTAGCAATCTTTCTGCTGCTTGGGGCATGGCGCTATACCATAGCGACTCCTCGCGAGAACTCCCAATCCATCGCCCATCTTGTAGGTTCACACCAGATTCGCATCCGTGGAGTTATTAATGCGGAACCCACCACGACAACACGGAGTCGCTCTTTGCTGGTCGAAACCAGAGAGATAAGCAGAGACAATGGCAAAACCTGGCAGACGACCGATGGAAAGATTCGCATCACAGTAAGAGGGAATACAAGCATCGATTCATATGGTGCCAATTATGGAGACGTCGTCGAAATACGTGGGGTGCTGGCACCACCAAGCTATGCCCCCCAGATGTACTTGGGTCAATGAGCTTTCCTTATGTTCGTGTTACAGGTCACGAAGGCAATCCTCTCATTGAAGCGCTTTTCCGCCTACGTGTCACACTTTCAGAGAACATCGCACGCATACTCCCTCAACCAGAGGCTGCGGTACTAATAGCAATCTTCCTCAGTATGCGTACCCCCTCGCTTTCACCGTTATCACCAGCCTTCGATGCAACTGGAACAGCCCACCTGATCGCGGCGTCGGGTTTCAAGGTAACCCTACTCGCGGGCTTACTCTCACGTGGGCTCTCCAAACTCTACCGTCAACCACGCATGCTACTTCCAGCGCAGAAGCGACGAGATTGGCGACTCTGGCTAGGAACGCTCCTTGTTCTTGGCTGTATCGGTTCTTACACCGCTCTTAGTGGCGCAAGTCCCGCTGCCATGAGAGCAGGAATTATGGGAGCGCTACTCTATATTACACCACGCCTGGGGAGGCGTTATAACGTCTATACCGCGTTAGCAGGCACCGCGCTCTTTATGAGCATGCACGATCCACTGACACTATGGGATGTTGGGTTTCAGCTCTCGTTCGTCGGCACACTCGGCATATTACTTTTCACCCCAACGTTACAACGCCTGCTCCATTTTCTCGCGCCACTGCCAGGTGGAACGTATATTGCGGAGATGCTCGCAGTCACATTAGCTGCTCAAGGTGCAACCCTACCCATAGTGGCAATCACCTTTCATAACGTCTCTTTAATAGCCCCACTGGCAAACCTGCTTACGGTACCGCTATTGGGAGGCGTACTTGTGCTTGGTCTGCTCGTCAGTATTCTAGGTCCCCTTCACCCCTTATTTGCTCAGGGTTGCATCTTGATCGCTTGGCCCATAACCCATTACATCGCAGTCAGTATTGACTGGTGTTATCATCTCCCCTGGTCGTTTATTGAGGTTGGCAATACTCATATCCTTCTGGCATGGTGCTACTATACGCTGCTGGCACTCATGTGCTACGCGCTGCTAAAACAACAAGCACGAAAAACGAAGGCCGATGAAGCGGGCTCAATGGATGAGTATCCACGCCCCTCACCCGCACAACAACGGGGGCATAGCAGGCTTCCACAGGTGTTTCGTGTAAGCGTGGTCCTACTCATTCTAAGTTCATGGGGATTGACCCTCATCCAGGCCCAGCAACAACCACGCGCCTTGCAGATCATGTTTCTAAATCTTGGCACTGCAACACAGCTCCAGCAAGGAAGCACTATTCTTATTCACACTGCTGATGACCATATCAGCTTGATTGATGGGGGATGGATGGTACAGCATTGGCACAAACGCTGGATAGTCAACTCCCTCTCTGGCAACGCACGCTAGATACCGTGCTTTTGACAACTCCACGCCAGGACCATATTACGGGTTTACAAGATGTTGTCGAAAGATACGCGATTGGAAGAGTAATAGATGCGGGAATGCTCCATCCCACCGCAACCTATGCCCGCTGGCGACGTACTATAAGTGAGCATGACATACCCTACTTCGCTGTCCAACAAGGGGATAGCATGGAACTGGGCTCAAACCTGCAACTTCAGGTCCTCTGGCCCACATCACTCCATAAAAGCAGCGATGAAGCACGCGATAATTGTCTGGTTATACGTTTGATAATGCCAGGGCTTAAACTTCTTTTGCTCAGCGTAGCAGGTGCCAGTACCTACGCGCTCCAAGGGATCCTGAGCAGTATCCAACCATCTGACTTGCACGCAGATATCGTCCAAGTGGAAAGCGCGATCAGTAAACCGTATCCCTCTGTCCTGCGTACACTATTTGAAAGGGCACAGCCCTCTATACTGGTAGTATCTCCAGTAGGTTCGCGAGGGAGCACTCAAACTGCCGAAAATAATAAACTTTATTTCAGCACCTTCGATGATCTACAAATATGGTCTGTCGCTGATGTTGGAGCACTAGCTATACGCCGGACAGACCAGGGCTGGCTCACTTATACAGAAGAAAACGAGGCTTTAACTCGTTTTCAATAACTTCTTTCATTAAACACACAGGCACGACCTGAAGAATAGAAAGACACGGTTAGTAATGCGCTGCGAATATTGTGGAGCCGAGATAGCTGCTCATGCCAGAATATGCCCTGCCTGTGGAGCAATCGTCGGATCGCGCATTCAGTATTCTCAAGAGGCTACAATCTACAATGATTCACTGGAGGCAAATGTTGACGTTCCTCCCACCTACGAGGAGGGACCATACCATGGGAAGCTCATGCCTCCAACAGAGGAATTTCCGGCTCAACCACAAAAGACATATTTCTATGAATCATCCAATAGGCGCAATAATGCCTATTCGGAAGACCAAGCCTCACCCTACCAGACCTATTCGTACCAGGCACAACATATACAGGTTATGCCCCGCCCAACCAATAACTCATTGCTTATTGAGGTCATTCTTTCGCTCTTTGGGATCTTTGGGATAGGTTGGTTGAACGCGGGGCAAACTACGATAGGTCTGCTTCTACTGCTCGGAAGCATCTTTATCTACTGGCCTTTTATGATCCTGGGGACAATTTTCACTCTGGGCTTGGGACTGATATGCCTCGGACCTCTCGCCATTCTGGCAATTATTATCAACAGCATACTACTAAACAGTTTTCTCAACCGACAGGCAATACAGCATATTGTCTATAACCAACAATCACCCATCCAACCTCCTCCTATGCCCATGCGCTAACGAAATATCGTGCCACAAGCACTCTTACTATCCATGCTCCAAAGCGCTGAATATTGAGAAGAATTTCACTGGTCCTCTACACATAGAGGACCAGTAGTTCGCGGAAAGGGTACAACTTATTTGGGGAAGGCAAGGCGACGATACTTCTCACGCGACTCCAACCAGGCTTCATCTGAGAGGCCAAGCTTCTCGCGCAAAGCTTCGGGCGTGACTCCAGATCGAAGTTGCTCAACGGCATAGGTATCACGCAAGAGTTGCAGTGTGACACGCTTCTTAATATCAGCAGCTTTGACTGCCCGAGCCAAAATATAATTGAGGTTACGGTCTGTGCACTTAAACACCTCATCCGTGAGCTGATATTGCTGTTGATAACGCTGATAAATGGTAGGAAATTCAGGTGGCATAGGCAGACGACGCTCACGATGCTGCTTACCAGTTGAAGCTGGAAAGTGCACTGTGACCAAGGGATATTGGGGATCAGAGAGGTCAATGTGATGTGTTCGTAAGCGCATCACCTCTTCCTTCTTAAGACCAGCGAACAAGACCAGATAGACTAGGCATTGACAGCGAGGCTCCTCAGCCGCGGCTTCGAGTAAGCGCTGCATCTCGTCAGCAAATAAGAGCTCAGGAAGTGGAGGCATTGGGCGCTCCAATGTCAGGCTGGCGGAAGGATCTTCAGCAATGATGGTACTGCTCGCCAACCAGGAGAAGAAATTCTTCAGGAAGGTCACACGACGCGCCATCGTCTTAGGGGCGGGCGTATGGTCTGAGCCAAACTTCAACTTCATTAGCCAATCAGTTAGATGCTCCTTCGTGAGACGTCCAACAGGTGTATCCAGGCCCGCAAAGTCACTAAACATCTTCAGATCAGAGAGAAAGCACGTGACAGTATAGTTTGATTTGCCACGCAGCAAAAGCTCTTGTCGATAGGGGATGGCACACTCAGCCAGGCTCGATTGATCAGTCAACACACTCCTACGTATAGGAGTTGGTAAAGAAGCTTCATCTGTCTCTGGTCTCTCCTCTATCACAATAGAGGGACCCGACATGCTGGACGGCTGCTTCCCCTTCTGCCCATCATGGCGCATTTTCTCAGCATCGGTAAGAACTATCTCTCTCCCCGCCTCCTGCTGCTGGTCCTTCTGCATGCTCACTCCTCGTTTTTCAAGATCTTACGTCAACGGCACTCTACATTTCATTATAGCATACCTAATTGGTGCCGTTCTGTGTTAAGCAACGCCAGATACAGATCTTCACTCAATCCGGATGGGTCTTGAGCAGTAAAAAGTAGGAAAGGTCCAGTTTTAAACATGATCTCCTCATGTTTAAAACTGGACCTTTCCTTGTATGGAAATATCTCGCCCGACCTGCTTCATTGAAGGCACGGACTAGTGAATAGACGTTACTTATCAGTTCCTTTGTGCGCAGCAAGCCAGCGCTTGCTCCCTATTCTTCCTCATCTCGATCCAGATCCTCTGTCTCGAGCGAATCCTCTTCTTCCTCATCCTCATCATACTCATCGAGGTAGGACAAATCGGAATTGCGAGTCGAATAGGACTCCTTGCGAATTGTTATTGTTGGGTGAACAGCGGGGAAAGGCTTAAGTCCTCCTGGCGTTGCTGAGTTGTCATAACTCGACTCAAAGAGTGCTGGTATGCTCTCGCGAACCAACACCTTTTCCTCCAGTGCCGCCGCTTCAAACCCCAGACGCCGCAGATCCATCACCATTCCAGGCCAGGTGTCTTCGGCATCAATAGCCCACCATTCACGCCCCATATACCGCACAGGTCGAACACGCAAAGGCCGGTTAAGGTCACCAAGTATAGCCATCAGGTTTGCACGCTTGCGCTCGGCTTTTTTCACGATGAGAACCGTCCCTTCTATTCAATGTGTGTACTTCTCTGCTTTCCGTCCGAGTTGCTTGAATAAAATAGTGTCCCTTGATAACCTATTCTTTTTCAGCTCAAGCGAAGCGGAAACAGTTGCGTGTATTCATACTTACCATACCACATAATCCACACGCTTTGCCAATAGGGATAGCTTCTTCACCAAATTCGGAGGTAGTGGTCACTACCAGGTCACGACATCAATGTAAGCAACTGTGTTATAACCATAGAACTGGACTCCAACACGAGTTGCCGATCCAATCGCCCCCGAGGGAAGCGTAAAACGCAACTGATACCAACTCCCAATGGGCAGTGTATCCAGAGCCGTCCAACCTGGGTCGAACCATGTCAAATTCTGATCCTGAATATATAATTTCGCCTGGACATTGCTGCCCGATGCTACATATACATAGGCGGTTACGGTCTGCCCAGCACGCAATGCACCAGGAAGGTTGGAAGCCACTGCATACGGATAATCTGTGGAGCTTGATGAGTTGAAGGTTACTCTCAGCGAATGACTCCCATCCTTCGCAATCGTGGTGCTGTTTTGTACAGACGAGATGTTCTTACCGCTAGCCCAGGAATCTGTACCACCACTCTCAAAGGAGTATTTGTAGACCATAGGTGAGGCAGGAGGAGAGGTTGGCTTGGCCTGGGGAGGCTGTGTTGCCCGCACGGGAGGGGATGTTGCAGATGGAGTATGCTTCGCCTTTGGAGTAGATGCTGTAGAAGTAGCGCGCGTCTCCTCAGATGGCATCGTAGCAACACTGGTTGGATTGGTAGGCGTACGTGCTCCTGGCGTCTGAGAAAATGCTTGTTGTGATGACGACTGAGATATATTCGTTAGCCATAGAGCACTCAGGCTACCTAACAGCACCAGGCAAACGAGCAAAGCAATGAGCTTGCCTCTTCGCAGCCCTTTTTGAGCCGTCTTTATTTTCTTCCATGCTGGCGGAATGCGCACCGCATTGGCGGATTGCGCAGATATTTTGAGCTGAGGAATGTTGGAAGACAGAGGCAAAGGGGTATCATTGGACGGAGTAGTTTGATACTGGAGAGCCTCAAGATTGTCTATCTCGCTCTGGTGCGTGACCACGATGTCTGGCTCTATATCTAGAACATTCAGAACAGGATCAGGAGACAGGTTGGGAAACGGAGTGAAAACATCTGTGCGACGGCGACGGAGACCGGCAAATCCCTCTGAAGGAGACAAACCCGGCATAGGGGATGCTTTTATATGACCACCACTATCAATATAGAGTGCTTGGCTTTCCAACAATCCCGCCTCAAGAATGCCAGAATCTGGCATCATCGTGGAAACCTCAAAAGGATTATCAGGGTAGTCCACAGTTTTAGCGGACTCCTCTATTGCCTGCTCCTTCTCGGGAAAAGATAACGTGATATATGTATCTAACGAATCAGTATCCAGTGGGCGACGTTCAGAAGTTGCTTGTATCTTCGGCGTCGAGTTCAGCCAATTGTCTGCTTCACTCTCAGACAGAGAGAGGTGGGTTATATCCTCTGTTATCCTGGTAGGTTTTCCCCTCAAACCGGACACATCGTCGCCAGTCGCCTGATTTATAGGCTTAGCCCCCAGGGCTATAAGTATTTCTTCAGCCTTGCTAATGGCGTGCTCTTCGTTTCCCATAAAGCTCCTATTACACAGGCACAAACATGCGCCTCTTTACAGGGCCGCATTAACATGATCTGTGGCAAATACTCCTGCACCGCATGCAAGACAACCTCTGGAAAGAGCCATATTGTGGCATAACATTCAAGGCGGCTTCACCACAACATGGCTCTGAGAGCGGTATGCCCCCTAATCTACGTGAGTTATTGGGGTTGGTACACCCGAACGTAATCGACTGACATTTTCTGTGGATAGGTACTACTTCCATCGGGATTACCAGGCCAGGTTCCACCGACAGCAACATTAAGAAGCAAGTAAAAGGGATGGTCATATACCCATTTTCCATGCTGCTCAACAGTTGCTCTGGTTACGGTAAAATACTTAGTGCCATCAAGGAAGAAATCAATCTGATTGGTCGTCCACTCTACGGCAAAGAGGTGATAGTCATCGGCAACGCGAGCACCACCTGGGAGGGTATACGCCCCGCCAATGCCATTCGCGCCAGAATAACCAGGACCATGCACCGTTCCATGCACCATTCCCGGCTCACGACCAATATTTTCAAAAATATCAATCTCTCCATTATTAGGCCAACCAGCGGTATCAATGTCGTTCCCCATCATCCAGATTGAGGGCCAGATTCCCTGACCATAGGGAATCTTGATACGTGCTTCCACACGCCCATGTGTAAATTCAAACTTATGCTGCGTAATCAAACGCGCGGAGGTATACTGGCAGGTTCCATACCAACACTGATAATTGGCGGAGTTCTCTTTGCGCGCTTCAATGACCAGATTTCCGCTTCCGTCCTGTTTTGCGTTATTGTTGTTGGTGTAGTATTCCAATTCTTGATTACCCCAACCACCACCACCAACGGCAGGAGACCATTTGTTAGCATCAGGAGCAGTTCCGCTAGCACTATTGAACTCATCATTCCAGATCATATTCCAGCCAGAGGTAGGAGGTGGAGTCACAATCGCAGTTGGTGTGTTCCCTCCACCGGGATTTCCACTTGTGCTTGATGTACCATAGACCTGAAACTCAAAGAGAGAGTAGCCATACGGAGTCCCACGCTGCGTTCCATAGAGGCGGATATAACGTCCACTGCCAGAAACTGTTAACGTTTCTGTGCCGCCTGCTCCCTGCGCGGTCGAATAGAGCGTGGTCCAGGTCGTGGCATCATTCGAGGTCTGTAATTGGTACGCTTTACCGTAGGCGGCTTCCCAGTTGAGAACCACCCTATGAATGACCGCCCCATCTCCCAGGTCAATCTGTATCCACTGTGGATCAACAAAAGCAGTTGACCAGCGTGTATCTGCCTTGCCATCAACCGCTTTCGAGGCATTGCAGTCCACGCACTCTGAATTGTTCTGGATAGAAGATGAGGTCGCAGGTCTTCCCTGGGATATCAGGGTATCATCGTTGTTATCCGTACGTTAATGTGAGTGATCGAGAGGAGTCGCAGGACCTCTTTCCTGTTTTGTTTACAACATCCCTTTTTGGGTGTATTCTGCGCAGAAGAATTGAGTGGTGAAGATGTGGGAAGTGCAGGGAAGAAGATGCCAACAACAAGCTCTCCAACACAACAGGTGAAGCTGCCTTCACAGGTTCGTCGTGTGCGTGGCCAAGCGGGCGATATCTACGAACTCATTTTTCTTGATCAACAGGATCGGATCATTGTTCCGCTCACCGAATGGTATCGTTTGCGCAAAGAGCAAGGACCGACGAGCACGAGAAGCACATACCTCGCTTGCCTTCAGTCCTACTTTGCGTTCCTCTCAGAGAGCGAGTGTCCCTGGAATGCGTCTCCAGAACGGTTGCGCCAAGCATTGATTGCCTTCCATCGGGATTCTCTCAAATGCCACGTTCGCCCCCAAAGAGAAACGGAGAGTGTTGAGATTGTCATGACTCGTGAAACGCCGCTCCGCGAGAGTTCACTCAAGGTCATGCGCGCCGCCTTACGCGATTTTTATCTGGTCATGAGAGAGGCCGGATTGTATGCGTTTGCCAACCCACTGTCCTCAGGCGTGCTTGTGGCTCTCAAACGCGACCAGGAACGCACGTTAGCGAACAAAGGGGCTCCCGACCAGGCTGGAATCCGGGAAGAGACGCATGAGCAGTCCCGGCGGCGACCGACGGCCTTTCTCCGTCAGCATCAGCCCCAGGGGTGGAAACCCGAGATACGCAAAGAGCTGGCTGATGTGCGTCAGGGGATTCATGCTGTGCTGGATGTTCTGCTGGAGAGCCCGGAAGTTTCGCTCCGTGAGAAAGCGGTGCTTCAACTCTTGCAATCCACTGGAGCCAGGCTTCACGAAATTGCCTTCATGACGATCGGTGGGTATCAGAACAAGGGGGTTGCTGGCCAAGCGCAGGTCATGAACAAAGGGAGCTATGGACGCGAAGTGAAAACGATTTATTTTGCCCACAACCCTCGCGTTCAGGAGGCACTCAATGCCTATCTTGAGCAGATGAGGCCGCTGCATGATCCAGAGGGTCGACGCCGGCTCATCGATGTTGCTCCGAACGCCTCTCTCTTTCTGACCGAACGAGGGACATCCTACTCACCAAATGTGTTTTACTGGCATTGGTATCGCCACTCCATTCCGCTGCAGGCGCTGTGTCCGGTTCGTTTCTCTCCGCATGATCTGAGACACCTCTTTGTGACAGAGTATCTGATGAAGCTCAAACTGGCGTGCGGAGCTGGCACCCAATCGTTTGATGCCGAAAAATACCTGCGCGAACGAGAGGCATTCGGCAAGACCATTATGGCCTGGCGGAGTATTCACACGATTGATATTTACGATCAGAGTCGTGAAGGAGAAGCGATCTTTTCTGTGCTTGCAGGCTATCAACAGGATCTTGCTCAGCGTTGCTCTGCTGTACAATCGCCACAGGTGCGGTCTGCCTCAACGCCTTGTGGAGGGGCCGAAGCTGCGTGTCTGCCCAATCAGGATGCACCTGTTGTGTGGATGCATGATGAAGAAACGCTCAACTGGATTAAGAGCATGGACCAACAGACAGGCCAGCCATGGTAAGTGGGCGTGCGCAAAGAGGGAAACAATGACCCCAGAAGTTGACACCAGGCCTGCCAGAAGCTGTTCTGGAGAGATGCTTGATCGAGTTTCGCGATTGCATTTCAACAATCCGAAGGAGCGGGCAGATCATATCCAGGCGTTTTTGGCGTGGCTCCCACCGATGCTCAAAACCGCTCCTGGTATCGATTGGGAGCGCTTGCCAAGCAATGTCATGGGGTATCTCATTCGTGCTGCTGACCTGCCAGAAGTGGTCGCCATTACGCTTGCAATTGGCTGTGCTATGGATGGGGTGAAGCCAAAAACCTTGTATATGTATTGCATCCAGGTCACGAATCTCTTGCGGAGGTTGCGTAGGAGCTATGGAATGGCGACGCTTGCTGAGCTGACTGAGCGTCGTGTGTGGGATACATTTGTGGAGGGGAGATTGATCTCCAGTGGTGATCTCAATATGCTCAAACGGTATGAGACGTTGGCGTGTGTCTATCAGCGACCGTACTTTGAGACGCTCTCAGAACGACAGCAGGCGTTCTGGAAGCCCTATCTTTTGCCCCGGCTCCCTCGGGGATTTTGTGAAAAACAAGCGCAGCAGCAAGCGGTGATCGCCGCCACAGAGGCCCGGCGTAAGGAACAGTCGGACATCATTGTTCCTCTGTTTCCCTTACTCGTTGAACTCGTTCAATTGCGCAAACAGGCGGCAGAACGTCTGATCAAGGAATTTCGAAGGCTTTGTGTGCTCGCCACGCGAGGAGAGATCACGCTGCCCTATCAGTTTGACTATGTGGATCGGCAGTTTTCCGTCTCAGAGCAAGCCATGACGCTGGCGGATGTCCAACTCATTGAACAGCCCGTCACGCTGATCCTGACACTCTGGAATCGGACGGAGTGGGTCAAAAGCCATCCAGACCTGTACACCAAAGACGTTCAGAGGCGTGCAGAACGACAGGTCGAGGCATATGCGCCGGGGCGCAATGCCTACTTTCTGCAGTACGAAGGACCGTCGACCTATCTGCTGTGGTGCGGTGATCTCATTGAGAAGCAACTGCTTGGTCAATCTCACGGTCACGAGATGATTGGTACGCGTCGTTCTGGAGTCATATCACCTGCCCGCGCTATTACCCAGTGGTTTCTGTGGGCGAGGAGACTCTCTGGAGCCATCCTCTTTGATCCTGAACCTCTCTACAGAGGAACACTTTTTGCTGCGGCTCTGGCAACGCTGGCTCTGACCAACGGGAGCCGCGTTAGCGAACTCCTGCAGGTAAGTGCCTCCCGTTTTGAAACCATTGTCGTGGATGAGCTGAAGAACCAGCAGCCAACGGGCCGCAAAATGGGAGTGCTCGTCCAGAAGCTCTTGCCGAAAGGATACCAGCACGAAAGCGAGCGGCAGTTTTTTCTCATCAGTGATATGGCGGTACGCCACCTCAAGGAAATAGCGGAAATGCTTCAAGCGGCCCACGGTGGGCGCATTCCCAAGGTTTCTCCTGAGGCGTTTGGCAACAAAGCCGATGATTTGGTGGCGGAGCCATACTTGTTTCAATGGGCAGCCACCCCGATGGACGTCTGGGGCACTTCACTGCCCAGGATGTTGCTCAGCTGCTGCGTTTTCTGTTCCATGGGCTGACCCTGACCACACGGGCAGGTGAGCCTATCCGCATCGCTCCTCATCTCCTGCGACATGTCCTTGCCACGCATGCAAGAACGGCCCTGAATATTCCAGCAGAGGCGATTGCCTATCTGTTGCATCATCGGGTGAGGTGGGAAGGCTCATCAGCGGCGCTCACTATCCCCGAAGCGACTGCCTACTACAGTCGTTTACCAGTGGCACAATTACTGGCTCTCCTGTTAGAGATGCAATCGCCACTTTCACCAGAGCAAGGGCGTTCCTACCTCCAAGCTCCTTCTCCACAAACGTTAGAGCAGATGGACGAGGCGTTGCGCACACAATTCGAGCGCTGCGGCCTGATTGGACCCACCGTTCTCGGATTTTGCAGTGCTGGCACCTGTATTCGTCCTGATAATCGGGGAATCTGTGCCAATTGCCCGTATCTGGTCCCTCATTACAGTAACCTGCTCAAGGCCAAGACGTGGCGAAGACTCTACATCCTGCAAGCCAAACTTCATGACGATCAGGGCCATGCCATCGACGCAGAGCAGGCTCGCAAGGTGGTTCAGTCTCTTGATGACGCAATTCGGATCATGGAGATTCAGATGCGTACGCGCCAGGATGGCGGCTATTTGCCGTTTGCGGATACGCTACCGTCGATCCAGGACGAAGAAGGAGAAGCGCTATGACCGGTGCCCCAGGAGATCAGTATGAGCATTTGCGTGCCAATGCAGCAGCCCAAAAACAGATGACGGTTGATCGTCTCAGCAAGGCTATTTCTCAGCTAGAGACCGAGGGTCGCCCAGTCACTACCTTCACCATCAAAGAAGTGAGCGGTCTGGACTACATGACCTATTACCGCAATCGAGAAGCTTTCCAATTGTTTCAGGAGCACAGTACTCATTTGCGCAAGGAACGTGAACAGGCCCAGGCAAAGCAGAAGACTGCTCGCCGTGGTAGTTCGCGAAAAATGAGGAAGAGTCAGGCCGCTTTTCACGCGATCAAAGTAGCACCGCGCGACCCGCTGCTCGACTACAAGCGCCCGCGTCTGATCGAACTCTTGCATGAGGCTCGCGCTGAACGCGACGAAGCCAAACGACAACGACGCACGGAACGAGTTGAGTTCGAACAGCGTGCACAAGCAGAACTCGCCGATGTGGAAAGGCGCTATCACAAATTACTGCAAGAGCATATGAATTGCGGAGTAAAGATAGCCCGCCTGGAAGCAGAACTCGCAGAATTTAGGCAGTTTATGGAACGATACCGCTCTTCACTTCAACGAGAGGAACAGGGATCGTAGCTCTTTGAGATCAGCAAACGCGTGCTTTTTCTCCGACAGGCGAGTTTTGTGAGCAAGGATGTTTACAACAGAGAAGAGGTTCAGCACATTCCTGCTCAAAATAAAGATGGTGAACATCAACTAGAAGAAACCGTTGTATATGCCTGCAGTTCAAAGAGAGAATAGCCATACGGAGTCCCACGCTTTATCCCTTGCATACGGATATAGCGTCCGTTCCCAGAAACCGTTAGCTTCTCAGCATTACCGGCTCCATTTGATGTTGAATAGATGGTTTGCCAGGTTTTCGCATCATTGGAGATTTGAAGCTGATACGCCTTGCCATAGGCGGCTTCCCAATCCAGACTAATACCACAAACTGATAGAGCCTTTCCCAGATCAACCTGTATCCATTGCGCGTCGCTGAATGCGCTCGACCAGCGTGTATTCGCCTTGCCATCCACGGCATTGCTCGCAGACAGAGTATCGTTCTCCAATGAAGAAACTGTTGTAGGCCGATGAAGAGCAACATTTGTTGTGCCACAAGTTGCCGCGTTCGCGCTCGTGAAAGTTTTAAAAGACATAAGTCCACCCAAAGCGACACAGATAAGCAGCAGCAATGCCACAACTTGCCTGGGCCAGGGGAATCGAGATAGCCTATACCTGCGTCCTTTCAGGACCGGCCGCTCTGAATTCATAGCATATCCTCATTTTCAAGGCAAATAAAGGATTGAAATTTTTCTATACGCGTGTCAGGATGATCACTATTAGGAATGAGAGGCTATTTCCTCTCAGCTAGTGAAAAGCGCAATTGTTATCAAAATAATAACCTGAGCACGTAAATAATATACATAAACAGCAAATAAGTACTAGAATATCATGATAGCAATAGACAATTACATGTTCATTTTTGTCTACATAAGTCATACATATGTTTATAGAAGGTTAAAAACAACTGAGGAGCATAAACTTACCAGGTTCAGCGCTCTTCGTCCTCATGAGACGATATATCCTAAACTTGATGTAAGAGATACATCCTGCCAGCAGAGGAAGCTATCGAACAACTTGTACATGACTGCGGAAATTATCAATAAGTATTGACAGTATGCCTATAAGCACGCGATACTACAAAAATAGATAAGCTTCTATTCATATTTAAAGGCTAATGAGATATGAACTTTCGTCCCGCATGGCTAACACGGTTCTACGCGCGCCTGACGGCTGATAGAACTGGAGAGAATCTGCGCGCGACTCCAAGCTACTTCTTTCTGATATGGCGCTGGAGCATGTGGCTCTATGCACTCGTCTTGATTGTTGGCTCAAAGCCTCCTTATACAACTCAACCAGCATATGGGGTAAGCGCAATCTTGCTCTTTGTGACATTAATCCAGACACTGGTAGTTACGCTCTATGCTCCAGTAATCCACCACCTCTTTCCACGTTTACGCCTGCCCTTCGCGCGACCAGTTAATGAAACAAAAACGGGAGAGAGTGAGGAGCCTGTTCCGGCGGTACTGACACGTTTACGAAATCCCTATAACACTATCGCGCTCTATGCCTTTGATGTGCTTATCTGTGGGCTCGTTACTTATTTGAGTGGACCTTTTGCCATGCACCCCTACTTTGGCACCTCTTCCCCTTTCTATCGCTATGGCATCTCCACAGCCTTCGCTGCAACTCTAGCCTATCGCTATCGGGGTGGTCTGGCAGCGGCGCTGGGATATGATCTCTTCATTGTTCTGGGCATCCGCTTTCCACCGGCCTACGCTGATACATCGGCACCCCCAATGTCATTGATATCGCTGGCTCTCTCGTTGATACGCCAGTGGCAGCCATCGTAGCTGCCTTTATCGTCACATTGTTGGATCGTTACATTTTGAGCCTCCAGAATGAGCAGGCCAATGTGCAACGCCAGAAGGCTCAGTTAGACCTGGGCGATGTGATCATTCACGCAGCCTACGAACGGGATCGCCTGCTGACTGAGAGTGCCGCGCAGCTACGCCAGGGCGGGCGTTTTGAGCGCCTTGCACTGGCAGTAATCGCGCGCCCGTCACAGGAGGAGATGGAGCTGACCACAGATCATGCCCGACATCCGCTTAAAATCTATACCTCTCCACCCACGGAGGAACAGCAGGCACCACCACTCAATCAACCGCTCTTCGAGCATGTACGCCAGGTGGGGCAAAAGTTAAGCACTATTGAATCGCCTCACCCTGGCAAATATCCACCACGCTTTCCCCACCAACTATATCTTCCCTTCGCTAAACAGGGGCAGGTACGCATGATTCTGGGTGCCGAGAGCTACCAACCTATTGATGATCAACAAGAAGACTTTCTGACTATCGCCGGAACACAACTGCTCACAGCCCTGGAAAATATCTCCCTGACTGAACAGACTATTTCGTTGACGGCTCAGGCAGAGCGAAATCGCATCGCGCGCGAGATCCACGATGGTGTAGCGCAACTGATCTATATTCTCAAGATCAGTACCGAAACCTGTGTCGCCTATACTCAACGCCTGATCGAAGCCTCCGAGGAAGATGCAGAGATGCTCAGACCACTAGAGGATCGCCTCAAAAAGTTGATTCTGCTCTCCAAACAAGCCCTCTGGGAGACTCGCAGTTATATGTTTTCGCTGAAGCCTCTTAATCAAGAGCATCTGACTCTGCATCAGATGCTCGAAAGTCAGCTTCGTGAGTTCCAAACAATTAGTGAGTTAAGCACCAATCTGCATATGGAGGGGATAGAGATCAACATCGACGGCGATGGTGAGCGCGCACGCCATCTTGAGCGCGTTCATGCCACGATCTTTCGCATTGTACAGGAATCGCTCACCAATGCCTACAAACATGCGGAGGCAACTCACATCGATGTTACGCTCCGTCGGCAAGAACAAAGCATAACGGTAGAGATATGCGATAATGGCAAGGGGCTACCAGAGCCAGATCCACGCCTGGGCGCTTCCGATCAGCGCCTATATTCTGGACACGGCTTACAGGGCATGAAAGATCGTCTCGCTGAGTTAGAAGGCACACTAGATCTTCTGCCAAATGGGCAACATGGCCTTACGATACGGGCATGGCTTCCCCTAAACAAAGGAGCACAAGGATGAGTAAGATACGCTTGATGCTTGTCGATGATCATGAGGTAGTGCGCCTGGGTATGCGCGCGGCCTTCGAATTAGAGCCAGATATCCTTATTGTAGGTGAGGCCAGCAATGGAGCGGAGGCGGTCGCTAAGGTTGGCGTGCTGGCTCCCCAGGTCATTTTGATGGATGTACGCATGGAGAAGATGAGCGGCATCGAGGCATGTCGTGAGATCAAAAGCCTCACACCCCAGGTCAATATCTTGATGATTACCTCCTATACAGACGACCGCGCAGCGCTAGCTTCAGCGCTGGCTGGTGCCAGCGGCTATCTCCTCAAGAATGTAAGCCGAGCAGAACTGCTCAAGGCTATTCGTCTAGTTGCTACAGGTGTCTCACTGCTTGATACATCCAGAAAACAGCAGGCCATTCGCCTGGCTACTACAGGACTCTCAAGCCGTCCTGGGGAGGATCTCACTGAGCGCGAGCGCGAGGTCCTGGCCCTGGTGACACGCGGCAATACCAACAAGCAGATCGCGGAACAACTCTCCCTGAGTGAAAAGACAGCCCGTAACCATGTCAGTCATATTCTAGAGAAACTAGGTCTCTCCAGACGGAGCGAGGCTGCGGCTTATGCCGTTGAACATAACTTGATCCCTCCACGCCAGAATCAAGAGCATAACTAACTAGAATAAAGAACGGCGGCGTGATCTCGCTCACACCGCCGTTCTTTATTCTAGTTAGTTATAGACGCGCAGGTTGGAGTATATGACCTCCGCATCAGACTTCTGGGCACTCGCCAGAAAAGCGATACCACCAGCCTCCTTATGGTCAGCATCACTCAGGCTAACCAGGAAGACATTGTTGACATAGAATGAAAGCGAGTCACCGTGCGCGACAAGCTGGAGTGTGTTCTTATCTCCAGCCTTAAAGCCAGAGGGAATGTCATCCTCCTTGAGTGTCTTGGAACTAAAGGAGAAATTACCCGATGAAGCAACCTTGTAATGCCCATTAGCATCAACTTCAAAGAGATAGCCAGAATAGGCGTTTAGCGCTTGCTTTCCGACCCGGAAGTAGATACCACCACCATCCCCGGACTTGATGAGCATATCAACAGTCATCGTCGCATCGTTGAAAAGTTTCTGCTCCTCCGCGCACCCCTTATTAGTACCTAATAGGCCCTTACTCGCCGAGATATGATAGCCATCTGTAGAGATAGTGCAGTTCGTATTCGTCTCCCATTTGGCATCGCTTTCAGCGCTCGTTAATGAGTCCTGGTAGATAGGGTTCGTTGAGGTAAGCTTACGAATAACCTCAGCAGTTGATTTCACCTGAGCATTCTGCTGTGCTTCAGCCGTTGCGGTCAGGCTGACTGAGGGATTTTGGTCGCTAGTTGAAGTGGGCGAACCGCCATTTGTTCCGGTGCCTGTATTGCCATTGTTCAACACCATGAAGAGCGCACCACCAATGACAAGTAAAGCTAGCAAGGCAATTCCGGCTGTAATCCAGCCACGCGAGGAGGAGGAAGAAGCAGGAGGGGGTGTCGGCGTCGCCGTTGCGGGGCGATGTTGTGGAGATGGCGTAGAGGAGGATCGTTGCTGCGCACCATAGCCCTGTGGTTCCTGCTCCCGGTATGGTCGTTGAGGAGATTGCTGCCCATAACCAGGCTGATTGCTCTGCTGGCTATGACCTGGCTGACCATATCCCTGTTGATGATTACCTTGCTGACTATAACCCGATTGTCCATATCCTTGCTGACCATACCCGTGTTGCGAAGTTCGCGGTCCTTGCTCTCGCGTTGGCGTTCCCGTATAAGGGCTATACTGTTGGGAGCCTGACGGCCCATGCTGATAGGAATGCTGCCCCCCCTGGGAATCGCCCGGTCTCTGCCCGGCAGGTGGTGAAGGAAGCACCAGAGGCTGCTCGGCCCGCTCAGTACGCAGTGAGTGGAGAGAAGGCGCATTGGGAGAGGAGGTATTGGCATGTTCAGTTCGCAACGAATCAAGAGAGTTCGAGGGGAACTCCGTACGCACAGTCCTATCCGAGTGCAGGGTAGCGCCACGCTCCTGCGGGCGAGCCTGTGGCTGGATATTAATAGACTGAGCGAAAGCCTCCGCCATCTCACTTGCGCTGGCATAACGTAGCTCAGGACGCTTTTGGAGCGACTTGAGAATGACCTTTTCCGCCGCGACTGGCAGGTTCGTCACAAACTTGCGCGGCGACGGTGGCTGTTTATTGATATGCATCGAAACGACCGCGATCTGATTCTCCGCTTCAAAGGGAACACGACCCGTAACCATCTCGAAGAGCAGCACACCCAACCCATAGAGATCGCTGCGTGCGTCAGCTTTCTTATCTTCCTCAAAGAGTTCTGGAGCCATGTAATCGACCGTACCCATCAGAAAGCCTGTTGAGGTCAATTGGGTCGCATCGCTTGTGCTACGCGCAATCCCAAAGTCGGCGAGATAGCAGCGCCCCTCTTTGTCTAATAGCACATTGGAAGACTTGATATCGCGATGGATAATCCCACTTGAGTGAATGTAGTCAAGCGCCGAACTGATATCATGCAGCACCTTGCTTGCCTCTTCAGGCTTCAAAGGAGCACGGTGTAGGCGCGTCCGAAGAGTACCTCCATCCATATAGGGCATGACCAGATAATAGCAATCATAGCCCTCGATGGTGAGGCTCCCAGCATCAAAAATAGGGATCAAATATGGGTGTCTTAGCTGTGCCATGACACGGGCTTCGCGCTCAAAACGTCGCCGCATCTCATCATCGTCACGCTTAAATACTTTGACCGCGACAGTACGCTGGAAGCGGGTATCGTATCCCTCGTATACGTCCGCCATACCGCCTTTACCGATGACTTGCCGCAACTCATAGCGGTCAAGGGTCCTTCCTTCCAGGTCAGCCATAATATTTCTCCAAATAGCGTAAATTCAGCAAATAAGTTCGTAGTCTGCTGCGCTCACAAAGCAATTCAGTTTACGCATCATTATAACGTATGAATCGCCAATGGTGCGCGCTCCTGGCTATTTCACCCTATGGACACGCGCACGCTAGCTACGCTTCAGAACCCAGATACCCATGTTCCTAACGAGACTCAATTGTAAGCATCTGTGTTCAGATGAGAGTGTAGTATGCTCGCTAGCATAGCATATATTACTGGCTTTCGCTGTCGCGCAAATCACATTATTATAAGCATTTACATGCGCTTATAAAAAACACAAAAGAGGTGCACACAAGCACATGTTCACATGTACGTGCGCACACCTCCACTCAGGTTGAAATGAGGCAGCCGCAGCCCTGCGCACTGCTGTAGAAGTTTGCGATGATCTTACGCGAAAACGACACGGCTGGCACGCGCCCACTCAAGTTTTCGGATAAGATGGTAAAATAAGGCAATACGGAATGCTATCGAATCGAAAAGGAAGACTTCCTCAACGCGCCCTAGAGCGCAGACAATAACTGTTCTAAGTGCTCCTCTCCTTGCCAGAGTATAGGTAAAGCATCTTCTTCCAGCGCGAGCATCAGATGATCAGCCTCGCGCCAGGCAATCTCATAGAATACTGAGGTCACATCCCCTTTCTGAAGCGCCTGATCCAGGTCGGCAACACCCAGCAAATGGATGTCACCCTGCGGGGAGACGTCAATTGTTAAGTACAGGTCCTCGTAGCAGAGCAAACCCTCAGCATCTAGATAATGACGTGCCACAATAGCAATGGACCAACGCGTCAGTTCACGTTGCACATTGTACACGGAAGTCACGATATGGCGTGCGCCCGTCGGGAAGTGCTGCAACCAAAGGTAGCCATCGTCGGCAATGCACACTTCCTTATCTGGTATCGTTACCATCAACGGCTCACGCATTCGCTCCAATAAGAGCAGGCTCACATAGCCAGAGAAAGCGCGCGTATCAGTGCGCATCATGGCGAAACGCCTCTTCGTTAAGGGCCACCAATCTCGACGATCTGCTCGCCACGTTTTCATTATATGTACCTTCTTCTAACACTCTTTGCGAATATACCACAGTAATTACTACCAGTTTATTACTATTATGCCTTGGCATCTATGACATAGCTGTTTAGAATCTACGAAATATTTGAGCATAGAGAAGTACCCATAAATGGGTTCTGAAGAACTATAGGATGGCTTCCTGGCATAATTCATCTACGCAGGCCCTCTCGGTTCGCGGAGGAGAAGTTTGGCAAACCGAGAGGTCGGATAAGAGATTTATGAGCGAACTGGCTGCTGAGACTGAGCATGAGCGTGAAGAGCACGCAACATACGTTCCGGTGTAAGCGGCAATTGTGGTGGGCGTACTCCGGTCGCAGATGCAACCGCGTTCGCGATGGCAGGGGCCACCGCGCCTAGAGCAACATCGGAAATCGCCTTGGCTCCAAAGGGGCCAGCGGGTTCAGTCGTCTCCACCTGGTAAACCTGAGCAGGAGGCATATCGACCGCATTATAAACATGGTAGTTGTCGAAATGCTTTGTCTGAGGTCGCCCTTTCTGATCATAGAAGATCTCTTCAGAGAGCGCGGTACCAAGCCCCTGCACAACCTCTCCCTGAATACGTGTTTCAGAGAGCATCGGGTTCAACATCCGTCCAACATCAACAGCAGTAATGATACGCGATATCTGAATCGCGCCCGTTTCGGTATCGACCTCCACCTCTGCGCCGATAGCTGCGAATGTCAGAGGAGACTGCGCCACTCGCCAGGATGCATTTGTCATCAATTGGCGATTTTCAACATAGAGAGCGTATGCCGCCACCTGAGCCACCGTAAAGGTCTGGTTGACATTGGGAACAGAGATGATGCCCTCGCTTAACTTTAGCGACTCTGGCAACGCATTGAGCATGCGACCAGCAATAGCCAGGATCTGGCGACGCATCTGCTCAGCGGCCTTGCGTGCCGCACCTCCCGCCAGATAGAAAGTAGAGGTCGCGTTCTCACCCAAGGCGGCGGGAGTCAGCGCGGTATCGTCCATATACACAACGATGCTCTCAGGCATCACACCAAGCGTTTCGGCGACAATCTGCGCCAGCAAGGTATATTCATTATCCTCATGATTGCCCGCTCCCACAAAGACATCTAATGAGCCATCTTCGTTTAGCTTCATGATAGCTCCGCTTGTTGAAGACTGGGCCAGAGGATTCCCTTGCATGGAGAGAGCCACGCCTACTCCGCGCCGCATACGTCCATTATTGACAACACCTCGTTTGATGTGCCAGCCCAGTTTCTCTTCCACCACGCGCAGACACTCTGCCAATCCACTACTCTCAACCAGCAACGATCCAACATCCCGTCCTGCCGCTGCCGCCTTCGCCAGAGACAATTCGTCACCAGTTCTGATCCAATTGCGGCGGCGGAGTTCAAGCGCATCCAGACGCACACGTTTCGCCACCTCATCTAGATGGCTCTCCAGAGCAAATATTTCCTGAGGCGAGCTATAACCCCGGAAAGACCCGGATGGCGCGGTATTGGTATAGAGCACCTCAGCAACATAGCGCATATGAGGACTAGGATACAGAGAAAGAGCTTGAGGCACAGCCCCCTCCGCTGCCGTCAATGGATGAGTAGCATACGCTCCGGTACCAGTCAGGAGCGCCATCTGATTCGCGACAATCCGCCCATCTTGTGTGACACCAGTCTTCAGGCGGATGATGTAAGCAGGGCGCACGCGACTGCTAGTGAACGCACCTGCATGTGCGTATGCCAGCGTGACGGGGCGCCCAGTCACCTGAGTCGCCAGCGCGCAGAGATCTTCTAGTATTATCTCCTGCTTAATGCCAAATCCACCACCTATTTCAGACCGGATGACGCGCACCTTGCGCAACGGCAGGTCGAGCAAACGAGCCAGAGTACGTCGGACATGATGTGGTGCCTGGGTATTGCTTCGAACGACCAGCACCCCATCCTCATCAAGATAGGTCGTCACGTGATGGGGTTCCAGGGGAGCAGGCTGCGTTACAGGTAAAATATACTCCCCCTCAACGATGATGTCGGACTCAGAAAAGCCCTGATCAACATCACCAACTTCGGTACGCACACGCATAGCGACATTGCGCGATGCATCAAAGATGCCACGCGATTCCGATTCAGGATGCAAACGAGGCGCGTTGGGATCGAGTGCCTGGCGAGGGTCTAGAATGTGAGGTCGCACTTCATACTCGACCTGGATCAACTTCAGGGCCTCTTCCGCAATCTCAGCCGATTCCGCTACAACCAGCGCTACACGATCCCCAACATAGCGTACATTATAGTCAAGCATATATTGATCATAAGGGCCACTTTCCAGCAATCCACGCTCAACGCTGGAGTACGGCACACGCGGCACATCTTTATACGTCAATACAGCGTGTACACCGGGCAGTGCCCTTGCCTCTGCAACATCAATATCGCGAATGACTGCATGGGCATGAGGGCTAGCCAGAATACTCCCATAGAGCATACCCCTCTGCTCATAATCAGCTACAAAGGCGGGAGACCCGGTAACATATTTGACCGCATTCCTATTGGGAAGCGATTTCCCTACGACAGTAAATGTCGCATCCGCATTGGCGCTCATGCTGCTTGTAATCACGGGCAAGCGATCAGTGATACCACTGGAAGTCAATTCACGATCCATCCCCAAAGCCGCCAGAGGATTCTGCTCGCTCTGATGGATCACCTCTGGCTCCACCAACTTAGATTGTTCACCTCGCATAAGCGCGGCTGCGCGCTCCACCGCCTGAATGGGTTTCTCATATCCGCCACAGCGGCAGAGGTTACCGGAGAGGGCCTCACGTATCTCGGCTTCATCAGGGTGATTATTGCGTTGTAAAAGCGCATGGGCAGAGAGTAGCATACCCGAAGCACAGAAGCCACATGGAGCTGCACCCACGTCCACAAAGGCTTGCTGAAGAGTACTCAAGCCCTTCTGAGCGGGTAACCCTTCAGCAGTCATTACTGTGCAACCGCCAGCCTGTGCCGCCAGCATAACACAACTCGGACGCGCGATTCCATCCACCAGCACGGTACAGGCTCCACAATCGCCCGTCTCGCAGCCTTGTCTGGTTCCGCAATACCCCTCACGGCGTAGCAGAGAGAGTAGCGTCTCGGTTGCGTCAACATTCACGCTTGTAATGACGCCATTGATATGCAGTTCTAATTCCATCAAAAATCTCTCCCCGTACCTGACGCAACTGAACTACGCCAGTGAGCAACATTCATTGCCTCTTCAAGCACCTGACATGCCAGTCTCACGCCGCTGACTCGACGATAGCCGCCACTTACACGCGCATCGGATGGTGGACGAAATAAGGGCATACCGTTGCGCACAAGAGCCTGTAAGTGAGAGACATTCAAAGGGGCGTTCGCAGGCTGCCCCTCTAGCTGTTGCTCTATAGCTGAAATACGGACTGGCTCCATATTGACGCCACCAAAAGCAAGGCGCACACGTTTATAGCGACCAGCCTCAATCTCCACCAGTGCGGTCGCGTTCAAGAGGGCAACATCGGTAGGAGAACGGCTAATACGCGCGAATGAGGTGCCACACGCTGAGGCAGGCTTTGGAAGCATTACCTCGGAAATCAACTCATTGGGACGACGCTCAAGCTCATAGTTCGCACTGGCAATACGTCGTTCATGTCGACCTTTAAACACAACGCCCGAGAGGGCCAGACCAGGTCGTTCATTAGAACCGCCGCTAAGATTCACCTGTGTACGCGAGCCTGAACGCACAACAATCTCAGCGTCCAGAGCCACCAACACAGTCAGTAGGTCTGCCTGTGAGGCCATACCAGTCGCAATGGTGCCACCAAGAGTCGCACAATTGCGAATCAGGCGCGAGGAAGAGGAAGCCTGGGCAGCCTGCGAGAGCACATCAATGCCAATACCCTTGAGTTGCGGTGAGTCTACAAGGGTTTGGAGAGTGGTCATCGCACCCAGGTGCAAATATTGGGTGTCACTCGTAACATATGCCAATTGTAAGTCGCGTAGATCCACTACCGCCTGGATACTCTCGTCCTTTAGGCTCAATAAATATGTCCCCCCGGCCAACGGAACCGTTTTGATATCCATCCGACCGAGTAGCAGGAGAGCATCTTCGATATGCTCAACCCAGTGATACTCAACAAGCTTCAATAGCATGGAACATTACCTTCGTTGAAGTGGAAGCAACGTAAACGTTTCAACGTCAACCAGTCCTTGATCCGTCAGTTTGAGCGCAGGAATGACCGAAAGTGAGAGGAAGCTTAATGTCATACAAGGGTGTTCCAATGTACAACCAAGTTCCATCGCGACGGCATCCAGCGCTTGCAACTGTGCCAGGAGAGCAGGCGCAGGCTCAAGCGAAACCAAACCACCTAATGGCAGAGGAACACGTGCGCGCACGACGCCATCCACAACACAGGCAAAACCTCCACCCATCTCCTCTAATGCATGTGCCGCACTGAGAATATCTGAATCATTAGTTCCTACGATAACCAGATTATGCGCATCGTGAGCAACGCTGGAAGCAAGCGCGCCCCGCTTCAGACCCAGGCCTTTGACAAGACCAAGGCCAACACGACCGCTGGCATGATGTCTCTCCACCACAGCCAGTTTTAGCAAATCACGCCCTGGGTCAGCAACTATAAACCCATTCGCAAGTGGAGCCTCCTCGCGCAAATGCAATGTCGTAATCTGATGGGGTTGGATACCAATGACCTCGACAGATCCTGGCTCACCGGCTATCCGCAGATCATCCAGGGAGAGCGAACTAATATGGATTGTATTCGCACTCTCCCGACGCTTAGCAGAGACGATGGGTGCTAACAACGCACCATCGCGTGCAACCAGCCCACCTTCCCTATAGACCGATTCTACCTGAAATGTGCGTATATCGTCCAGCACGACCATATCAGCAACAAACCCTGGGGCAAGCGCCCCACGATCATACAAACGAAAATATTGGGCAGTATTATATGATGCTAACCTAATGGCCTCCACTGGATCAAGACCCAGCTCAATTGCCCGGCGCACCATCGAATCAATATGACCACGTGAGATCAAGTCCTGCGGGTCCCGATCATCAGTCACAAAGAAGACACGCGGCGGATGGAGCTCTTGCACCAGAGGCAAAAGAGCCTCAAGGTTACGCGCGGCGGATCCCTCACGAATCATCAGCCACATTCCCAGGCGCACACGCTCACGGGCCTCCTCAACCGTCGTGCATTCGTGGTCGGACATCACTCCAGCAGCGGCATACGCGTTCAAGTCCTTCCCACGCAGGCCTGGGGCGTGCCCATCCACAACTCCACCATGCGCCAACGTTGCTTGGATCTTAGCCAGCACTTGTTCATCCTGAGCAAGAACTCCAGGCATATTCATCATCTCCGCCAGGCCAAGCACACGTTTATCAGCCAGCAGTGGCACCAGATCTTCGGCTCGCAAGACACGGTACGGGCTTTCGAATGCGGAGGCCGGAACACACGACGAGAGTAGCACATAGCTTGATAAAGGCAGGTTCCGTCCCTCATCCAGCACATAACGTATACCCTCCATGCCCAACACATTCGCGAACTCGTGCGGATCAAGCATCACCGTTAGCACACCACGAGGTACAACCAGACGCGCAAATTCTGAAAGCAAAAGCATGGTGCTCTCAATATGCATATGACCATCTATCAGCCCTGGTGCGAGCCAGCGACCCTCCAGGTCACGCTCCTCACGACCTCGATAGCCTGAATTAGGCACATCAATACCCGCGATATAGCCATCAACCACAGCTACATCGGATAGGTAACACTCACCGCTGCATACATTTACCAGTTGGGCATTGCGCAATACCAGATCAGCCGGTTGCTCTCCCCGGGCCACTTGCACACGCCGCCGCAATTTCTCCATACCACACCTCATCGACAGCAATTATAAGCCACTTATTAAAAACTCAATAGCAGATTTTAGCACGATTTTAGCACATGTATGGGACATTCTTATAATTTGTGATCCTGGATAACCATTATGGGTAGCTATTTGACCGCATCGCGACAACGATACGAGCTTAGACGAAAGCTTTTTCACCGTCTGCCAACGGATTAGCCGTCTCTATCGTGTAACTAATACAGAGTGCACAAAGTTTTGCATGAAGGCTTCGCGTATCCATAGTGTATGGCTCTGGGGTACATATAGAAAGAGCACAGGCAGCATCTATTATGAAGAATAACTCGATGGCATCATTGGTTAAGCTCGTTGCACTCATTGGCGGTGCCACAGTTGGCGCCTTGATCGCCAACTGGCTTGATGAGCAAATCATGGAGCGCTCGCGCAAGCGTTCAGAATATGATCGTTCACGCTACGAACAAGGACTTGGACCAATCACAACCACCCGCTCTGGAGAAAAAATATCTTCTGAAGAGGTACCACACGAATAGGGAAGGAGCAGCTATGCAGACCATGACACCCGGCGCGCGTGTACGCGCGGCAATCCAGGGGCAAGAGGTTGACCGTGTTCCATTTTGCTTCTGGCATCACTTTCAGCCTGAAGGATCAGGCCAACGCCTGGCTGAGCTCACGAAAGCATTCTTCGTTGACACATTCAAATTAGATATCGCCAAAATCATGCCCGACCTCCCCTATCCAGCACCAGACACCGCACCCATCACCATTGACCAGTTTCGCCTCCTACCACGCCTGGACCTCAACACACCAGCCTTCCGCGAACAGATCACCTGCGTCCGTACATTACGCTCCATGCTAGGAAGCGAATATCCCATTCTACTCACTTTGTTCAGCCCTTTGACCTATGCCATGAACTTTCTAGGGAAAGAGCAGGCCCTTGATGCCGTCAAGAAACGGGCTGAGATTCTTGGGGAAGGGTTAGGCACACTCGCAGCCAATTTAAACAAGCTGATGGAAGCCGCTATCGATGCGGGAGCCAGTGGCATCTTCTTCTCTTGCATGGGCGCAACAACCGCCGACCTAACACTCGATGACTACGCCAATGTAGGTTATCCGTACGATATACAGGCATTACGCGGGGCGAGTGGAGGCTGGCTAAATACAGTACATGTACATGCCGACCCAGGCCAGAGTTCGGATCAGGTGTATCTTGAGTTTTTTAACCGCTATCCGGTCTCCGTCCTAAGTTGGAGTGACCGCCTGACTGGTCCCAATCTTGAAGAGGCCCGAACCATAACGGATAAGTGCTTGATGGGTGGACTGTTAGAGCGCGGGCCACTCACCCACGGCGGAGAGACAGAACTCAAGAATGAGATGCTCTCCGCCATCACACAAACCAAAGGCCGAAAATTCATTCTCGCCAATGGCTGTTCAATCCCTAATGATACTCCCACAAACTGGTTATATACCGCTCGTCACCTCATCGATAACTTGACTTGAGCAATGCTTAACGCCACTCCTTGCGCCGCTGGAAATCAAGGCGTAAGGAGTGGCATTGTTACCCTACACTGCGGTACTCCAGGGATGAAGCGTCATTGCAGAAAGTGGTAGTGATTGCTCAACACCAACTGATGGTAGCGAGAGGCTGGTACGCAATGAGCACAGCGTATCCTCAAGACGATTGAGAATGGCATCAATCTCAGCATAACTTATGATAAGCGGTGGCTCTACCCGAATAACACGCGAATTGTTCAGCGTACCAGAGATCAACACACCACGCTTAAAAAGGCCCGCCGCTACGGCATAGCCAGTCTCATCGTCTACGAAATGTTGCCCCAGAAGCAAGCCCTTGCCGCTGATGCCACAATAGACATCACGATAGCGCTCAGACAGAGCCTCAAGATGCTGCCTAAAGTATAAGCCCTTCTCTCGCGCCTGCTCCACAATATTCTCTTCCAGGGTCACGTTAATTGCGGCAATAGCAGCGGCACAAGCTAGAGGATTTCCGCCTGTGGTCGAGGTATGAATAAATGGGTTCTCATTGAACACCTGCCAGATCTTGGGCGTAGCCATAAAGGCACCAATAGGCATCACACCGCCTCCAAGAGCCTTGGCGGAAGTCATAATATCTGGAATGACTTGCCAATGCTCAACGCCCCATAGCTTGCCCGTACGCCCCATACCAGTCTGCACCTCGTCAGCAATGAGCAAGACCTCATATTCATCACAGATACGACGCAGGGCCGGCCAAAAATCATCAGGAGGCACAATCGCACCCGCTTCCCCCTGGATTGGCTCCATGACAACAGCGGCAATATCATTTCCCACCTCGCGCGCGATTCGTAGTTGCTGCTCGACAGCCTCCGCATCGCCATAAGGTACATGATAGATATTTGGATGGAGCGGAAGAGCAGGGCGTCTGAATGCGGCCTTGCCCGTCAGAGAGAGAGAACCAGCAGTTTTCCCATGAAAACCTCCCACGGAGGCAATGAAGCCACTCTTCCCTGTATATAGCTTGGCAAGCTTCATAGCACCCTCAACCGCTTCGGTTCCACTACTCACAAAGAAGCTATACTGAATATTTCCGGGAGTAATCTCAGCCAGCAAGTGCGCTAGCATACCACGCAGTGGATCGAGGAGTTCTTGAGTGGGCAATGGGCTCTTAGCTAGTTGGGCCTGCACAGCCGATACAACTCTGGGATGAGCCCACCCCAGATTGAAGATGCCAAACCCACCCAGGCAGTCAATAAACTCGCGCCCTAGAGCATCTCTAAAGGTAGCTCCTCGCCCAGTCCATTCTACAGCCGCAGCATCTTCGGCTTCAGAGACAGACTTTCGATACTCCATAAAGCCACTGTTATAGTAGTGCGCGAAATTAGCAACCGTTGTATCAATCAACCAGCGAGCCTCGTTTGCATCGAGTTGTGTCTTCGACACCATCTCAAGATAGTATTTTGACGTCTCTAATGCTTTTCGTAAATTACCATCACTCATAATAATCCTTTCGGTGAACGCGACCAGAGAAACCATCTCACACCGAGCCGCGTATCGGGAGCACAACCGAACACTTTCTCTAGAAAGTTTTAACCAGGTTGCTTGTGCAGATGGAGAAAACCAGAGATTGAGCAATGCTCAAAACCTGATTGAATCAGTGCTTACGAATTACCAGCGCCACCATAAACAATTTCATGGATAACACTGGAAGCTTGCTTACAAACAGAATAATGCCTGAAACGCGCAGATAGCGTGTATATTTAATACATAGCAAAATTCAGGGAACGTGCTTGATAGGCAGATGGCTTTGGATAGCATGACAACTAACACAGTGAAGAATGAGGAAGGTATGAGGAGGTCAAGGGTAACAGGTGGAGAGATGAAACCCTCGGAAGACATCGAACTTAGAAATGTAACGGCCTCTTCGTTTACCAGAAAAATCTGTTTTACGCATCATAACACCGCTTTATGACTAAATCTATAGCAGTATTTAACATACTGACCTATCCTCAGTATAGACCAACTACAGAAAGAAGGCAAGCTATCCTCGCGCGGCAGAGCTTTGCGACTCTCGACATTAACCTCATGCCGCATTGTTGGCGCTCAAGGGGAATATTCTCAAGTAGAGAGATAAAAAAGAAGGGTATCTGCTTTATATACAGATACCCTTCTCACCAGTCACCACGTTGCTCAATCCCCATGGGTCAGAAAAGGAGTTTATGCCTCTTCAGGTGTACCTTCTACCATAACCATTTCCTTCATGTATAGAAACTTCCAGTCTAGGGACGAGTGTAATAATCCGCTCACTATAGCGCGGCTATTAAGCTTATATGTTCCCGCATCCACCTGCGATTTGATCTGCTCCACTCGCGCTAGTCGGGCCTTTTCATCGCGCTGCACCTGTATGCGCACCTGGAGCGCGGCAATGCTTTCCGTTCTCTGTTGGATCGAACGCCGATTTCCCTGTATCGGTTGAGATATTGCCATTCTTGATGCTTGAGCAGTTGTATCTGTATATGCGGCACGTGCTTTCATATATCTCGCGAAGCAGCGAACCTCATCATTATCCTTGCATGCTCTACAAACAAAGGCGTTACGATTGAGAGGTAAGCCGCACACTCCTTTCTCTCTATTTGGGGTTTATTCCCTTGCCATCCCAGAGGCCATCAGGGGCAAACGACAATTTGGTCTATCCGTTAATCTTTACGGCTTCAGAGCCCAACCTCCGCTCACAATGCCAACAATCATTCATGCATGCCCCTGATCCTATAATAGCAGTACAGAAAAGCACACGCATTGCCACCAGAGAAATCTGGGATGAGATGATAGAATGAAAGCCCTTGTAAAAGTCAAACTCATCCTTTCTTGGCACGCGCTCCGACTAGGTGAAGGCGATAACGAAGTAAACGCTGCATACCTCGGTCTTGACGAACCTTTCTATGCAAATTCCCGAAGAGTAGAGCACTCAATAAGAGCGCCTCTAGCAAGGCCGACAGGGCATATGCCAGGGGTATCGAGAGAATGATGTAAGGCCGTGGCAAAAGCCACAGGAACATTACAATACCTCCCACACGACAGAGCAGAGCTACAACATTGGTAATCAATGGCGTAGTCGCGTCCTTCAAAGCCAAAAAACCACGCGTCATCAGGTCACCCGCCGTCACTCCGGGTATCGCAAAGACATAGCCTAACAACGCCAGATATGTTAGCTCAGTTGAGTGTGTGTCAAAAGCCCCATGCTGAAAAATCAGGCGAATTAGCCACTGACCACCTAGCGCCAGCATGAGTGCCGCTGGAACAGTCAACAGAATTGAAGCCCCCATTACTCTCAGCGCCATTTGCCTCATACGCACGAAACGACCTGCTGCCGCATGTACGGTCAAATGGGGCAGGAGTGCCTGCCCAATAGCCTGTGAGAGTAACGAATAGGGCAACAACTGAAGCATGTCGGCATTATGCAATGCTGCCAGACTGCCAGCATCAGGCAGATACGACACAAAATATGTCTCAATAATTAGTGCAATATACACTACAGCGAGCGAAAGCGAATTCGGCCCCAGCAAACGTAACACCTCAAGCAGACCTGGATGCCTCAGGTTCCAGATAAACGAATAGCGAACTCCCTGCTTGAGCAGCGGTACGACCTGTACTACCACCTGTAAGAGCGAGGCGATAAGCACACCAATGGTTGGTCCATATATTCCCACCTCTGGCACCAGGCGCGTGCAAATCAGGCCCGCAATCAGGCCCAGATTATAAATCGCAATCGCGAAGGCTGGCAGTAGGAACTGCCGCTTGCTATTCAGCACACCTGTCACGATGGTGCCCAGACAGAGAATCAAGGGCTGAAAGAGCATAATACGCGTTAGCGTGATAGTCAACTCTTTCTCTGCCTCAGTATAGCCAGGGACAAGGAGCGAACGTGTAAAGGCCGGAACAAAGAACTCGCCTACCACTACCACAACAGTCAGCACAAGCAGCATCACATTAAATATCAGACTTGAGAGCTTCCAGGCTTCTTCCTGTCCTTGTCGCTTCTCGTAGGCAAGAAATACAGGAATAAAGGCATGGCTTAACGCTCCCCCCGCAATGAGATTAAAGAGTGCATCTGGAAGACGAATCGCAGCATAGAATGCGTTCGCCTCCGGCCCTATCCCAAAGAAGGCATTGAAAATGCTTTGCCGCAGTACTCCTAGCCCCTTAGAGGCCAGGATGCCTAGAATCAATAAAACAGAAGCCTCAACAATACTAAAGCGCCGCGAGGAAAGTCCACCATTCAGGCGGAAATTGCTTAAATTGAAGCGAAAGGTGCGGCCACCCCAGGCGCGCCTGAAGCGCGAGGGCTTTTCCTGGAGAGGGTGAGGCGTATCCGCGACACTGGTGAGGCCCACGTTTCCAGAAGCATCCAAAGCACTCCTCATCTCCTCATCCTGCCAATTCTTAATACTTGTTTCAGGAATTTCTTGTGACATGCACGCGCCATCCCCTCCTCATAATGCAATACAAATATAAATGCACATAAAAATATACTAGAACAGTATACTCATAGGCTTCATATTTCTCAAAATGAACTCAGCAGAAAGTACTGCTTTATTTCTTTTGTTTTCTATATGCATCTATGCACCTACTCCAATATTAGTGCATTTACAACTTAAAATCGTATGTATAGACATTGTTCGGCCTTTTCATTACAAAAACGTCATCATCCCGAGGTATTTTCATATGGCTATCTTCATTCTCAGGGTATAGCAATATAGCAGAGGTAGCCTATTTCAGCTATATGGGCACTCAGAACCTGGAAAGGCCCAGTTTTATCAGTTACATTTAAGGGAAATCGAAAAAATGCGGCGGTCAGGCCATCAACGAGGACTGAATATGTTTTCATCAGATGAAAAGGCGGCACACTCAAAGCAGAGTACCTATGCGCCAACCAACGTTCCCCCCATACCCATGCCTGCTCCCTGGCAACCGGCCCAGGCAGTCCCTCCTTCTTCCATGACAACGCCAGCCCAGGAGTGGTCACAGCCTGGTTCCAGAACACCAATAGCCGGTCAGTCATTTCATCAGGGGAACAAGACATACGCATGGCAGCCTCAATCGCCCAACGTTGGCTTCACTGGACCACTCACACATTCGAATGAAGAGCACCCGAGATCGATGTCACTCGGTTACCCCACGCCCCAGTCTCCAGCAATGAGCCCCCGGGTTACCACTAATCCCCTTCCAGGCAGTCGCCCAACACGCAAGCTCACCAGACCATTAACCTACATTCCCGCCCCAACACCAAACGCGAGACAAACCCGCAAACTAGAGCACAAAATCACGCCACAAGTCCGCTCACGTCTCTCCATCATTTCAACGGTTGGAGTGGTAGTGGTAATACTCCTAACCATCTTTATCAGTACCCCACTAGGTGGATCAAATACGCCTCTCTTTCAAGGTGTTGGCAACTTCATACTGACCAATATGCAAGGGGCCTCATCAATCTCACAACATATTGCGACTCCAACCCCAACGCCAGCCCTGACCACCTTAGAAGGCTCCTGTAATGCACCTTACATGGGCTTATGGGGTATCTGCGCGACCGCAGTTACGGATAGCGGTGTCATGGGCACTGGAGAGATGATACGACCGATGAAGAGCGAGAGGATAACGCAGCCCTTTGGCTCACCCGAATATCAAACCTGGTGCGGATGTGTTAAACCACATACAGGCATTGACCTGGCTGCGACAGACGGCTATGGCACTGCGGTCCAGGCAGCCGATGATGGGCAGGTCATCTGGGTAGGCTGGGACTGGTCGGGATTAGGTAATGCCATCAAAATCAATCACGGGCGCTATATCGCCACCGTGTACGGACATCTAGCAAGCTTTATCGTGAATGTAGGGCAAAATGTAAAGAAGGGCGATATTATCGCGTACGAAGGCAGTACAGGAGCCTCTTCTGGCCCACATGTGCATTTCATGGTTGTAGACAACAACAGCTTTAAGGATCCAACAAAATATCTTACTCTACCCTAAAGGGCCCTGAAACTCTAGTAATTCACAAACAAAAGAGAGGTCGGAAAAAAGCCATCGACCTCTCTTTTTGGTGTTTAAAACTTCTCGTGGGAAAGTGTTAAAGCAAAGATGCAGGCATACGTATGCCTGTACATCAGTACCGTAGGCTACGCCTGAACGTTGTATTTTGAGCGACGACGGCTGATTGAGCCGCCCTTGCGTCCAGCGGCCTGAGCCTCTTCGCTGGTCCATTTGTGGGCCGTACCAAGAGCGTGAGCTGCTTTTCCGCCTTTGCTGGCGATCTCACGTTTCTTTTCGGGGCTCATAGAAGCAAAACCGCGACCACGACCTTTTTGTGACTGCATTGATTTTCTCCTCTTCAGTTTCTAGTGACTACTCGTCGTCAATGCTTGCGAATCACACTAGAGAGCTGAAACAGACAACCTCTCCAACTCTCGCAATGAAGATAAGCTCTCCGTTGACCCTATCGCTTATTAGAGCCAAACTGTTGTATACCTCATACTAGTAAACACGACGCATGCAGCAATTTGGATACAGCAGAGATAACTATAAAGAAACTATCTCTTACTGGTCAGTACCTTACTCACCTTGCGAAAACCAGGGTATGTCAGTGCTAACCACACCAGGATATCGCTCCCTCCAGGGTTGGCTTCCGTCTAAGACCTCATTAGGCTACACGGTATATACCAATCACTCCTAGAAGAACTACGATCTCCAAGCCATTCCCCTCTGCTCCTCGCTCAGTACGCGCTTTTCGTGTTTACGAGAGCTACCTTCTCCGTCACAGCATATTCCATCTACAACACATAGACGAAAACTGATTGCTGTGTCCGTTAACAGTTAAAGCATAACAGCATCCACAAAGAGGGGACAACCCCTTTTCGTAAATTTTCAGCAGACTCTAATGTATGCTCAGCAATTTTTAAGGAAAAGAAGAGATTTAGCGCTTGCTGTAGTTAGATTGAAGAAGTAAAACGCGCAAAAACTCAGCAAAGCTTGATCCTGGTTGAGATTTTAGAGGCTAAGAAAAAGCAATTATGAAGGCAGGCTCTAAGAGTAACTAGGACATTTGGGCACTATGAGGATGCCAAGGGACCAGTAACACGCTTGATTAGAGAAATAATCTCATCAACAGAAAAGGGTTTTTCCAAAAGCGATACTTGCAAATCTCTTAATGACTCAATATCTGTAAAAGTCGCAGCTGTCGTTAAGATAATGGGAAGTTCAGCCAGGTATGGTACACTACGCACACACTTTATGACCTCAATACCTGACATTGTACCGTTGAGGCGCCAATCAACTATCAATAAATCGATGGAGGTAGTTTTAGATGTTGGTGCCTCTATACGCAAGGCATCCAGGCACGCTTCAGCATCGGGATACGCGATGACTTCATAATCCTCATCTTGCAGCACGAGCATTACCATTTCCTGAATGGCAACATCGTCTTCAAGTAGACCTACTCGCATATTTTTTCCCTTCGAAAGCATCTAATACGAGGAATATATACGCACACTATAACAAACTGTGCTGTATTTAGCAAGAGCCAATCGAGCGTTGTCAGAACTCGTCCATTTCCCAACTAGCGCCCTCTTCATGGGTAAGCTTTTGTGCCTACGGCGCGGAAAAATTGATGAGTATGGGTGAACATCGTTCTAATGTTCACCCGTATCCAAAAAGCTATTATCCACCCCAAGACAATCCACTGGAGTAGGTATAAAATTGCGTCAGGATGGTACACTACATACAATGGATGCACAGAGCATAGAAAGCTGGCCCTCTACTATCCTGGTAGACTCCACGCTTGATGGTTAACGTTAGAGACCGATAATGGATATGATTGCGTCTCTAACAACGTAGACACCCTATCTTCAGCAATGTGCTTTTGCACTATAGGAAGCGCCAGTGTAATACTTGTGCCACGCCCTTCATCGCTCTGAAGTAGGAGTATCCCTCCCATGCGTTCAACCAGAAGCAAAACGAGATACAACCCCAGCCCACTCCCAGGCACACGGATCTGCATATCATGCTCCAGGCGAGTGAAGGGACGGAAAAGCGTTTGCTGCAAATGGGGAGGAATGCCTACACCATGATCGTGAACAGTAATATAAAGGTAAGAGTCACCTGGAGGCTCGCCCAAACTGGTAGTCGGGTCAATCTGAAGCGCTCGCTCTGGTCTGATGACAGAATAGGACTGCTCCAAATAGGGAGCCTGGTCTGTAACCAGGAGCTCAATTAGCCCACCATGTGGAGAATACTTTACGGCATTATCAAGTAAATTGGCAAGCGCCTGACGTAGACGCACCGGGTCCGCCCAGACTAGAGGCATATCACGCGCGATCTCCAGGCAAAGTCGATAATCCCCAGGGCCAGCTGCTCTAAACGGCTCTGCTCTTGCTTTACCATGTCTCTGCACAAACGTACAACATCAACCGGACGCGAGCATACCCGCAAATAGCCTCTGCTCATACGAACGACATCCTGCACATCATCGACCAATTCCTCCAACTGAAGCGTCTTTTCTTGTACCATATGCAAATATGCCTGCCAGTCAAACTCGGTATGCACCTTAGGCTCTTCACTACCATATGTCAAAAATAATTCTGTATATCCCTTGAGAGCGGTCATCGGACGACGTAATTCATGGCATAAGAGGGAGAGAAATTCTTGCTGTGCATAAAAATCTGCTCTGGCCTTTTCTTTTTGGTAAATAAGCAGATCCACCTCACAGAGTCGTATTACACCTTCAAGCACCTGGTGCATAATCCTGGGAAGCATCTGCTCCAGCAAACACATTTCACCATAATAGAATGCATCTGGCTGCATATCCATACACACTAACGAGCCCAGCATCCCTCCAGGCTCCCCTAATGGAACAACAGCGACGCTCCCTACGATGCTCTGTCCTGGCAATCTCGCCGCATTCCCAATCCATGGTCTTCCTGTTTGGATCGCCATATCACGCAACGCATAAACTGTGTTACGACTCGCGTTATCCCAATCCTCGGGCTTTCCATAGTCAGAAACCAGTCCTTTCCGCTTGTTGATACAGGCTAGGAGAGGATGAGCGAACTGGGGTTCAGGGCATACAAGCTCTAAATAAACAACATCACAATATAACAACGCTCGGACCTGTGTGATTATCTGTTCAAATATAGCATCAACAGAAGACATACAATCTCCCTACCACATAAATAGCTTGTATTTAGTCTAGTATAGGTATAATACCAACAAACAGCCAGCACCTGCTAAATATCATAGATACTCCAAATTAAATCGCCGAGTATGTCTTGACCAGCAGATAACACCGGGATACAATAAGCGTGCTTCCATCAAAATTATATTTACGCATACAATAGTGGAAAGTTGAGGAGGAAGAAGCAGATGTCAGACACAACCACTAATCGCAGCCATATTGATAACGCCTCATTAGTGATGCCAGAAGAGGCAGAAAGAGACATATCAGACAATATATATATGATGCAAGAAAGGTTATCATCTCCACTTCAAGGAAGTTCAACCAAAGATACAATAATGGAGGCAACTCCACTTCCCGGTACGGTAGAACACCTGTTAGCCCTTCGCCCCATACCTCCGCTCGATACCAATGCTCCTGAAGTAAAACAACGATTGAGTCTTCTGAGAAATGAGATGACACATTTACTAATGCTGAAACGGTGGCGGAAAATCACAGAAGATGAGATCGCTAACCAGATCGTCTCATTAATTCAGGTTGGCCCGTTTCAGCAGTGGCGAAGTGTGCTTCCAGCAATGCTCTATGAGATTGATCGCATGGGCAGTCTCCTACCCATCTGGCTGCGTCTAATTGAGCGAGGTGATCCGCCTCACATCTCACGCCAAACCGATCCAACCACTAATATTCAAGCCTACACACGGCGTATGGCAATCCTGCTTCTCGGTTATTATAAGCGACCAATGTCCACACATCATTCGCTGATTACTTTCGCGGACCAAACTCAGTCTCAAGAACTCACACGTTTCCTCGGTTCCCTGTTACTGGACCCATCGATCTCGCAATATGCCTCTCGATCCCTTGCCATAATGGGAACTTGCGAAGCTCTAGAGGAGTTGCTCCATGGCTTTGCTCAGGCCCAGGATTGGCCCAAAATAGATATCCTGAAATGCTGCCTGTCGCTTCAACAGGAGGCATTCTATCCTCTATTATTATCGAGTGGATTACAGCGGCTACATGGTCTGGAACCATATGCCGCGCACGCGCTTTATCACACGCTTCCCCTTGATACATATCTGTACCAGCCACAACTCTCAGCTCAAGCGGCGTTTCTCCTCTATTGGATGTTTAGCGAACATACCCCCTCCCTGGAACCTGATAGCTCACCACAACCACTTTTTGAAAATGGTCGCTTTTCTGATAATGTCTGTGCGCTCTTCTACAGCGCGCGATACCATCGTACCTGGCAAGACGCACTCGCCCTCCATGAACTGGGGAAGCTACTAGGACATTATTGGCAAGCCATGCAATATGGTGATGGTGTACAAAGTGCCATACTTTCACATATCACTCCATGTCTACCCATGATGCCTGAAATAGAACAGTGGTTGCATGAAACGGGAAACGACCTTTTATCGAATGCACTGCACACCTCAGATGCGACCCTGCGCCCCCTCATCGAACGCACTCTTTGCGAACGGCAGGCTACTTCTACGGATAAGACAACCAGCACATATAACTAGCTTACAAGTAGCCTCTGACTACATTCTCACTATGTATGATCTTCCCCAGTGACAAGCGTGGGTAAGAGATGAGAGTTGCCTTGTTAGACAGGCCCCTCCCTTACCCACATCCTCCCCAAATGAAAACATGGAATACTTCTGATTTATATCACACTATACGATACCTTCTTGGTAAATATCGATATTTTTATTTTATACATGTACTTTATCTCTATATATTTTAAAATCAAATACTTTAATATCGCATCTCAGAAGGCGTATACATCAACTATTTAATAGCACCTTTTTCTCATTGTTAGGAGACTTTTTCTACGTAGAGTGTATACTGTGTGTAGAAAAGCGTATCAATAAGAACGTGTGAGCAAAATACCAGTTCGTATTATGCTCGCACCTTCTCTCTAAGGGAATGTTGGATGAATATGTTGGTGGGGAAAACTCTCGGCGGTTATCGCCTAATACATCTTGTCGAGAGTGGTGGTATGGGTGATATCTATCTGGCTCAACATGCCCGCATTGGGCGAAAAGTAGCCATCAAAGTTGTCTGTGGAGATTTACGAGCGGTTCCAAATACCCCCGAAGGGAAGCAGGCTGCGGCGCGATTTGAGCGCGAAGCTCGCGCTGTGGCAGAATTAGACCATGAGAATATTCTGCCACTCTATCACTTTGGTGATGAATGTATGGAGCCCGATGGACCTGCAATTACCTATCTGGTCATGCCTTACATGTCAGAAGGTTCACTATGGAATTGGCTACAGAAACGCACCCAGCAGTATGGTTTTGGCTGGCCTATTTCGGCGGAAGAAGGTGGCTATTATCTCTTGCAGGCTGCGGCAGCACTTCAATATGCTCACGATCATGGCATTATTCATCGCGACATTAAGCCTACAAACTTCCTGATACGGGTTGAGCGAGGCAATCCCAAAGGGCATCAGCACCTCAATTTGCCACTGATCTTTCCGCATGGCCGCCCGAAATTGCTCCTGGCCGACTTTGGACTGGCTGCCTTTTACCGCAATGGGCGTTCGCTACATCGCTCAGTGGGTACACCACTCTATATGGCTCCAGAGCAATTTGATGATCCCACGCTGGCAACCTCGGTGCACGTTGGTCCCTCGGCGGATCAATATGCTCTTGCGGTCATGATGTACCAACTTATTACCGGACGCGCGGTCTTCGAGGGAACGGCATCGCAATTACTTCACCATCATCATAATACGACACCAACACCTCCCAGCTCGTATATTTCTACGCTCCCACCCGAGTTAGATGAGGTGTTTCTCCGCGCACTCGCGAAGAAGCCCGAGCAACGCTACCCCAACATTATGGCATTTGCACAGGCCTATGACAACGTTTTGAAGGAGCGCACACAGATACATCTTCATGCCCCGGCACGCGGACTTGAGGGGGCAAGCGACAACCCCAGGATGAAGCATATATCATGCCCAACCATCAACGCGAGGCGACAACACTTCCCATGCCTCCAATTGATAAGTTTATTGGCAAAGTGCGCGCGCCATCTCAAATTCCAAGCATATCCTCAGCGACCGTACATGTAGCTGCTGCTCAGGAACAAGGACTACTCTCCCCAGCTCGACGGAGAGAAAATAGCAATGCTTCAGATGCACAACACGCGTCTCTCTCCTCACTAGTCGCCGCCAGTATGCCATTTCGTAGTATGCAGTTCAAGACACTCCCGCTGTATCTCCTACAACAATCAACAGCCTTTGGTATCATCATTGTAGGTCTGGTTTTCTTGCTTCTCTTGACGGTCGGTATGCTTTTGACAATGCTTCTACTAGGGCATGCCAGATAATTCAAAGGGGAGCTATCATTTTCAGATGCTCCCTGAATGCCATTTATATGACATTTACAGTCTCTCGCTTCGGCAAAAGGCATCTCCACTGAGCCTTCAATCGGAAATGTAGGTCTTCAAGATATAGATACACAATGCCACTTCATTTGGTAGATATTTATCTATTTTATCTTCGTAGCCAATTGCTCGACTAATAACAAAAATAGATTGAACCTTTCAAAGATATTGAATCACATACCAGTGCGCGACAAGCCAGACAGAAGACGATCTACAGTATCGGCAAACACCAATTGCTAGCTAGCCTCTCAAGGTCCAGGCGCGCGCACGCTTGCGCGCTTTCTGCGCCTCTTGTGTATTACCTAGAGCCTCATAGACCTCGGCCTTTAAGAGCCAGGCACGAACATAGCCTTTGTCCATCTCAGTCGCCTCATTGAGTGCATCCAGAGCTGCCCGATTATGTCCATGGCGCAATAAGGCCTCAGCTTTATTACACCAGGCCACCGCGCTGGAAGGATTGACGATCAAGGCTCGCGTATAGGCATCAACCGACCCGGCATAGTCGAGCAGGCTGGAATGCACATTGCCCAGACCATTCCAGGCCTGGAAGCTCTTTGGATCAAGCGCCAGGGCCTGTTGATAGGATTCCAACGCCTCCTCAGGCTGGTTCATATCAAGCTGCGCATCGCCTTTCCCATTCCAGGCCGCGACATACTGAGCATCGATTGAGAGCGCGCGCTCAAAATGCGCCAGGGCCTGCTGATAACGTTGTAAACGCATAAACACCAGTCCAGCACTCACCCAGACGACAGGGTTGCTCGCGTCAATCTCAGTAGCGTACAGGTACGCATCCAACGCCTTGCGATAATAGCCCTGGTTATAGAGCGCAGTACCCTTTCCATTCCAGGCATAGAAGTTCAAGGCATCCATACTCAAAGCCTCCTCATACGCCTGAAGGGCCTGTGAGTAACGCTGCTGCTCAAGATAGAGGTCACCCTCCCGGCACTTTTCCGCAATACTCGTAGTGTTGGCTCGCCGAGTAGTGCTCTGCGCTACGACGCTTTGCTTACCAGTATTACCAGAATGCGAGGCTGTACTGCCCCCCGTGAACCTTGCCGCGAGGAAGGAACTGTGTGAACATCTGGAGCGACAGGATTTTGATACGGGACACGCACCCTGGGAACTTTAGCGCTGGTTGTGAACGCCGCGTCGAATGCCTGCATAAACTCCTGCATATCGGCATAACGACTCTCAGGGTTGGAGGCAATGGCACGCAGCACAACATCATCCAGGGCCTGCGGCAAATCAGGGTTTAACGACGTTACAGGAGGCACCGTCCCACCCGCAGGATCAAGCGGATGATAGCCTGTTAACATCTCGTAGAGCACAATAGCACACCCATACTGATCGCTACGTGGATCAACCACACCGCTCGTCTGTTCAGGTGCCATATATCCAACTGTGCCTCGTACGGTGACAGTTCTACCCACACGCGCTCCAGGTTCTAAAGCACGCGCAATCCCAAAATCCGTAATCACCAGGCGATGGTCATCCTGGTGCAAAAGGATATTTTCTGGCTTAATATCACGATGGATAACAGGTCGAGGACGTGTATGTGCATAGTTTAACGCACTGGCAAGCTGGGTAAAGCTGCTCTTAGCCTCTGACAAAGGTAACGGGCCATTGGCATGTGCTAGGCGTGTCCTTAAGGAGCCCGCCGTATAGAGCGGCATCACAAGAAATACACTGGGGCCATCCCGACCATAATCCAAGACTGGCGCTATATTTGGATGATCCAGCGTCGCCGCGATTCGGGCCTCACGCAGAAAATGTTCGTGTTCGCTATTTGTTGTGCGACTGGGCAGAAGGACTTTAATACCAATATAACGTGAAAGGTTGCGATCTACGCCACGGAAGACCGCAGCATACCCTCCCTTACTGATTAAAGCATCTACACGATACCGGCCCGCTAACATAGTATGTATGAGCGGTAAGGAACAGGCACGACAAAATAAATCGCTGTCTCGGTTTTCATAACCACAATCAACTTGATCGGCGCAGCGTCGCATTCCCTCCTCCGAGTCATAAAGTTACTGCGAGCAGATATTCCTCTCGATGGTGATGCCTCAAAAAACACACAAATGGCTCTTGCTCACCAGCAACCACTAGTGGTGAAACCACCCATCTCAACAACCACACATAAAGCTAAGAAACCTCACTCCCACTCGCTTGCTGCTCCAAAGAGCGCGCCCACTCCTGACAAGAGATCGCTTCCTGGTTTCGACCAACTTTTTGTAGAACCACAGCCTTATTGTACCAGGCATCAGGCTCTTCGGGAGCGAAAGAGGTAGCCTGATCCAATGCGGCCAGAGCCTCATCAAAACGACCAAGCGCGTAGAGCGATAAACCTTTGTTATTCCAGGCTGCGATGTAGTGAATATCTCCCGCTAGAGCGCGATCAAAGGCCACCAGGGCCTCCTCATAGCGCTGTAGCTCATGCAAAAGGCTTCCCTTATTGTACCAGGCTGAGGTCAAACCATCGTCAAATTCAAGGGCATGACCATACGAATCCAGAGCATCTTCGAACTTCTGCTGCGCAGCTAGAACATTTCCTCGATTATACCACGCGCCAGCCAGACTATGATCAATTTCAAGGGCGCGATCATATGTTGCCAGGGCATCGTCATAGCGCGCCAAATCACGTAGATCATTCCCCTTGTCAAACCAGAGCGTCGCGTTCTCAGAATCAAGCTCAAGTGCGTGCTCATGTAATGGTAAAGCCTCTGCTGCATTCCCCAAACGACGCAAAATATTGCCTTTGGTATCCCAGGACGAAACATTGCTATCATCAATCTCAAAGGCTCGGTCGACCGCGATAAGCGCTTCTTCATAGCGATGCAAGCTATATAGTGTATCGCTCATGGCCTGCCAGACGACACTCTGCCGTGGATCAAGAAGCAATGCTTTGTCGAAAGCCATAAGCGCCTCTTCTGGCTTATCTTGCTCTGCCAGGGCCATACCACGCCCGCTCCAGGCATAAATATAGTTAGGGTCACACCTCAATGCCTGATCATAGCAATCCATTTCCTCATCGAACTGCCGCAATTCATGTAATACATTCGCACGCGAGGTCCACAATTCAGGCTCGCTAGGATTAAGCGAAATAGCGTGGTCATATGCCAGCAACGACTCTTCCAGGCGTCCCAGGCTCAAGAGCGCCATCCCTTTGCCGCTCCAGGCATCAATAGATACAACATCTTGTTCAATCGCCTGGTCATAGTATGTGAGAGCCTCTTCGTACTCACCTCGCTCGTATGCCAGGTGCCCCTGGGGAAGCGCATCTGACTGATGTGGACTGGCTATCGACCTCTGCTTCGGCACGGAAAGACGCACGATAGTTGTCTCATCGTCATCATTATTCTCTATATCAAGCCCAAATTCCTCCTCACCGTGAGAAGCATCCCAGGCTCGTTGTGCCTCCTGCTCACGACGAGGAGCAGCCCACACATCTCTCTTCTGCTCCACCTTTACCAGGAAGGCCAACGGTCCATCCTGGCCGTAGTCAAGCACACGAATACTCCCTGGCTCATTCATCCGTTGTGAGAGCGAAGCAGCCATTTCCGCGTTCTGTAAAAAGTCATCGCGTTCACTTACCGTCACTCCCTGAGGGATCAACGCACGTACCTGCACTTGCAACTGTTGCTGGCGGTCACGGGCGCTGAGCGTCACCGAGCCACGTTCCTGGCTCGTTAGATCCAGGATTTCATACCGCTCTAGCAGCACGGTCCCTGCTAAGGGTATACCACATCGCGCGCAAAATCGCGCCTTTTCGCGATTCGCGAAATTACATCCCTCCCGATCCAAACATAGCCCCATGAACACACCTTCCTCCCTAGCCTGCATATTACTAAAACTATTAACGCAAAAGCGACTTTGTTACCACTACTGTATCGAAAATGTCGCCAGCTTGTCAATACATATGGCACCTATTATAAGACTTATGTAGAGAAGAAAAACCTATTACTTTTAATGCTGCTTGCATGGTCCCCCCACCCTACAAACTCAGCCAGAGGATTCTCAAAGGTAGACGTCAATTAGGCGCTTCTTTTGCAGGCCAATCAGCGGTCCGCACAAAAGAAGTTAGAATGGACTATAGCAAGGAACCAGGAAACATGCAAGAGTATCCCAGTCTCTCCCTACTATATCTAGTATATGCCAAGGCCAACACATTTTCTCTTTTCCAACGGATATTGGCGCGCTTTCGACCGTCTATATGAAGTGTACATCGCACCCTCAGCCTGTTATATAATGATTATGTTCATAGGCCACAGGATTCACTTCCAGGCATAGATAAACAATCCCCTGGAGGATTTCGTGATTGTTCATCACCCTCCACGCTAGTTTTTCTCCACTAAGATCTTATACGAAAACTAACGCCGCTCTCGCGGCTAGCGAGGACTCTACACCGAATGCCTGAGCGCGTCAGCGCTAACTGCCTCAATGGCAGCGTTGGGGGTTCGTATAAAGGAGGCTGCGCTCAGGTTCTCGAATATGGAGTAAAGGATTTGTGTTTATGACGGCATACAAAGATGTATTTCATGCTCGCACATCGCTCGAGGGCACATCAGAGGCTGTAGAATACTTCCGCCTCAGCGCGCTTGAGCAATATGGCATAGCAAACCTCGATCATCTGCCCTTCACGGTCAGAATCATTCTTGAAAATATGCTCCGTCACGCTGACAACAATTTGATTAAACAGGAAGATGTTCTCTCCCTGGCTCGTTGGACACCTCGGCAGGCAGCAACCAGCGAAGCTGAATATCCTTTTTTGCCCGCGCGCGTCCTGTTGCAGGATTTTACCGGTGTTCCAGCGGTCGCGGACCTCGCCGCGATGCGCTCAGCGGTTGCTCGCCTGCAAGGTGATCCCGAAAAAATCAATCCACTCGTCCCAGCGGACCTGGTAATCGACCACTCAGTACAGGTCGATGCCTTTGGTACTCAATTTGCGTTCACGCAGAACGTTGAGCGCGAATATGAACGTAATGGCGAACGCTATGCTCTGCTGCGTTGGGCGCAACAGGCATTTAGCAACTTCCGGGTCGTCCCTCCTGGCACAGGCATTGTCCACCAGGTCAATCTGGAATATCTAGCCTCGGTCGTCATGACGAAAGATGATAATGGCACTAAGGTCGCCTATCCGGATACCCTCGTTGGTACCGATTCACATACTACGATGATCAATGGCCTGGGAGTGCTAGGCTGGGGTGTGGGTGGTATTGAGGCAGAAGCGGTACTTCTCGGACAGCCACTTTATTTGCTCACACCTGAAGTCATTGGCATGCGCCTGACCGGCGCGCTCCCAGAGGGGGCAACCGCGACCGATCTGGTTCTCACAGTTACACAGATGTTGCGCAAACGCGGCGTTGTCGGCAAATTTGTCGAATTTACCGGCCCTGGCCTCAGTTATCTAGGTCTGGCTGACCGCGCCACCATCTCGAACATGTCGCCTGAGTTTGGCGCGACCTCAACCATCTTCCCTGTCGATGCTGAAACCTTGCGCTATATGCGGGTTACCGGACGCGATCCCAAACTCGTTGACCTAGTCGAGCGCTATACAAAGGCTCAGGGGCTCTTCCGCACCGACAAGACTCCAGAGCCACAGTTCGATGATCTGCTTGAACTTGATCTAAGTACCATTGAGCCCAGCCTTGCCGGTCCGCGCCGTCCACAGGATCGTGTCTCTATGAAAGCTCTGGGCACGGCTTTCCGCGAGGCCTATGCCGACCGCTTCAAAGCCGCTGCCACCAATGTAACCACCGAGAACGCGAATATTCGCCTGGGCAACGAGGGTGGTATCGCAACCCCTGATGCCGTTGAGGCGCAAGAGGATGCCGAGCAAACCCTGGCACACGCCAACGGCAACGGACATAGCGTGCTTGAGGGGAAAGACATCTTACTCAATCTCGATGGGCAGCAAACCCATTTACGACATGGGTCCGTGGCTATTGCAGCTATTACCAGTTGTACCAACACCTCCAATCCCTCTGTGATGATCGCGGCGGGCCTGCTCGCCAAACGCGCGGTCGAAAAGGGCCTGAAGGTAAACCCGGCGGTCAAGACCAGTCTGGCACCGGGCTCACGCGCCGTCATCGACTACCTGCGCAATGCCGACCTGCTCACCTCTCTCGAACAGCTTCGCTTCAATCTCGTTGGCTTTGGATGCACAACCTGCATAGGCAACTCAGGTCCACTACCTGAACCAGTCGCCGAGGCAGTACAGGAGAACGATCTGGTGGTCACGGCTGTGTTGAGCGGAAATCGCAACTTTGAGGGCCGCATCCATCCCCAGGTCCGCGCAAGCTTCCTGGCATCGCCCCCTCTGGTCGTGGCCTATGCTCTGGCTGGTACCGTGGATATTGATCTGGTCAATGAGCCTGTCGGCATCAACGATAAAGGCGAAAAGGTCTTCCTACGCGACATCTGGCCGAGCCAGGAAGAGATCAGCCAGCTTGTTACCAAATCAGTAACACCCGAAGTTTTTGCCGAGAACTATGGGCGCGTCTTCGAGGGTGATGAGCACTGGCAAGCACTCTCCAATTCTACGGGGACGCTCTTCGAGTGGGACCCCGAATCAACCTATGTGCGCGAGCCACCTTTCTTTGAAGGGATGAGCGGAGACCCAGCCCCTATACAGGATATTCGCAACGCGCGTGTTCTGGCAGTGCTGGATGACTCTATTACGACCGATCATATCTCGCCCGCTGGTAGCTTCGCACCTCAGAGCCCCGCTGGACAATACCTGCTGGAGCATGGGGTACAGCGCCGCGACTTCAATACGTACGGAGCACGCCGGGGTAACCATGAGGTTATGATGCGCGGCACCTTCGGCAATATTCGTCTACGTAACCACCTGGCGAATGGCAAAGAAGGCTACTATACTTCTCACCAGCCCGATAGCACCGAGATGACCATTTATGATGCCTCCATGCGCTATCAGCAAGAGGGGACCCCCTTACTGATTATCGCTGGCAAGGAATATGGTTCAGGGAGTTCGCGCGACTGGGCAGCGAAAGGCCCGCTATTGCTTGGTGTCCGCGCCGCTATCGCTGAAAGCTTTGAGCGTATTCATCGTAGCAACCTCGTAGGTATGGGCATTCTCCCGCTTCAATTCCGCCCCGGCGAAAGCAAAGAGTCATTAGGTCTGACCGGGCATGAGACGTACGATATCCTGGGTATCGAGCAGGAACTCAAGCCACGCCAGACAGTCACTGTCAAGGTTACGCGTGAGGATGGCTCCACCTTTACGTTCGAGACTATCGCGCGCCTGGATAGCCCTATCGACGTAACATACTATAAGAACGGCGGTATCTTACTGACGGTACTCCGCCGCCTGATTCAGGCGTAAGCAGCGCTTACAAGCAGTATAGAGGAGGCTGTCTCTGGATGCCTATCCAGGGGCAGCCTCCCCTACGTTTTCTGTTCAGATCGGGCTCAACCTCACCTTAATGCTTCTGTTATGCCTTACCCTCTGTATTCTCAGGCAGCACAACCACACCAAACCAATAATGATGAATCATCTCAACAACATATTTTAATTTGTGGATATCAAGCGGTTTGCTAATATAGCTGGTTGCTCCCTCCTGGAAGCTGATCTTCACATCCTGTGCTTCATCTGACCCCGACCATATGATAACGGGGATCGCCTTCAAATCATCATCTGACTTAATCGTTTGTAGCACCTCCCTGCCATCAGTCTCAATTAAATTTAAATCGAGCAGAATAAGCGCTGGTCGGGGTGCGGCTGAAGGAGCACTATAAATGTTCCGCTGATAGAGGTAATCAAGCGCTTCCTCACCATCCTCAAGCCGCACTAGAGGAATATTGAGCGCCAGTTTATGCAGCACCCAACGAAATACCTCTGTATCCTCTTCGCTATCTTCTACAAACAATATTGGAGCCTGCGTTGTTGATACCATTAGTCCCCTCCCTCAATTGACGTTCACTAGACCACCCAGTCCCTGATTACCCGGTCTCATCAGAGTACCACTTTCATCGACTCGCCCCCATAATACATATATCAGCGACAAACGAAGAGAAGTATTCTTGACTACACAAAAACAGTCCAATACTATAAAGACGTATATGCTCGCTATTATGAGTCACCTTCTCATCCAACAGGTGATACAATAAAACTATGAACTCACATCTTTATCTATCCGCACGAAGCTTGAAGCGCTTGCGAGGTATCCAGCATACCCTGGATCAGCTCGATCCACGTGGCGAACCGCTCGCGTTGTCGCTTCCCGGCTCCCCCACCCCCGAGGGCAATATTATCGTCTTCACTGGTTCATTCAATCCTCCCACCCTGGCACATCTGGCTATGCTCAAGCAAGCACAACAATACGCACGTGCCCACGCTCCCATGCGTCTCTACACAGCCATGAGCAAACAGACAGTTGACAAAGAGAGTGTGACCCGCCCGCTCTTTCTAGATCGCCTGGAACTGCTAACAAGATTAATGAGGCGTTTTCGCTCTTCGGGGGTCCTACTCTTTAATCGAGGCTTGTATGCGGAGCAAGCACTGGCGATTCGTCACAGCTTGCCCAACGTACGGGCGATTTACTTCTTAATGGGGTTTGATAAAATCGTTCAAATCCTTGATCCGCGCTACTATGAGGATCGAGATAAAGCTCTGGAAGGGCTTTTTGCCCAGGCACGCCTTCTAGTCGCACCACGTGGGAATGACGGGCCAGAAGCCCTACATGCGCTACTAGAGCGGCCTGAGAATACGCGTTTCGCGGCCTATATTCAGCCACTCACCTTGAATAACACATATCGCGAAATTTCAGCGACACATATCCGCCGGCAGGACCAAGGGTATGAGCAGGCTATTCCACGCGAGGTATGGGAATTTATGTGGCATACACGGGCTTATATGCAACCACTACGCGAGCGCAACGGTTGCCTACGCGATTACTATGGTGAGCGCGTTCAGGCCCTTTCCCGTCTTCTCGGTACACAACCGACCTGAGACCAATGCTATTCTCTTTCTGGAAGCATTACGGAGCAGTAAGCCTATTAACCCTTGCTCTGCCGATATACAAAGCGAATAGAACCTATCTGCACGACATCGCCTTCGCGCAAGACCTGGCGCGTGATACGCCGCCCATTGATATAGGTGCCAACAGCAGAGCTATTATCAAGCAATTCATACATGCCACCCTCTAATTCGTGCAGGGTCGCATGATGGCGGCTAACGGAGAGGTCTTCCAAAAAGAGATCACACTCACGACTTCGCCCAATCGTCATATCTGGAAAGATTTCAAACTGGCTGACATTGCTGCGTCCACCAACTGGATAGAGATATGAAGCAGCTACTGACTGAGATTCTGCATCTTTCCCTTTTAGGGACTCGCGCCCACGTGAGGATGGCAGTTGGAACGGGCGTGTCCCCTCGCTATCATAGAAGACCATATGAGTGTGCCCAAACTCCAACTCATCACCATTGTATAGAAGTTGCTCCTGCGCCGGTTGACCATTGACAAAACTATCGCCACTCCCATGATCGTCGCGCAAGGCAAAGCCATTAGGAAGACGCAAAATACTAGCCTGCTTACGATGAACAGTGATATCCTCCAAAAAGAGGTCGCAATCACGGCTTCGTCCGATTGTGGTACAATCCTTCCACAGCTCTACCCGCTTCCCCACCAGAGGTCCCTTCTGTATGAGCAGATAAGCAGTCGTCGAAAAGTCCTGATCCATAATGCTCCACGCACTCTATCTAAACGCCGATGTGCAAACCGGCATATGGGCTTCTTCTCATAAGGTGTTCGCGCTTGCTATGACGGTGGCACCACCATGCCACATTTAGGTGATGCCCTTACATAAGGATTAGTTTTCGTATAAATCCTTAATGTGAAGAGAGTATAACGAATTGCCTTAAAATGTGTCAAGCTCAAAAGGGGTAGCATTTATACGTATTACTCAATGGCACAGTTTATGCTTTCTCCCACTCCTAGCAACATGCAACCTCGCATAGTAGAACCACATAGACCATCCTATTTCATGCACGCTGACACCACTTATAGTATACGTTTCAAAAAGTATTTTCGCTTGCTATCTCGATAGAAGACGCCAACCTGTTTCTAGCCGCCATCCCCTTCAGCGTTGTATGATACCAAGATAGAGATACATAAATAGAGAGATCCATCACAGCGAGAGGAGCTATTTCTTATGACACAATCCAGGGGTCACCAGGTCGCCGTCGATTTTGATGTTCCTGCCAGGATGAGAGATGGAACCATCTTGCGCGCTAATGTCTATCGTCCCGCCAGCGAAGGCCAATGGCCGGTTCTGCTAACGCGCTTACCCTATGGCAAGGATCTTCCAATGGCTGGCGCGCTCCTTGATCCCCTTCAGGTCGCACGCCAGGGTTATGTAGTCATTATTCAGGATACGCGTGGGCGCTTTACTTCTGGCGGTGAGTGGACACCAATGCAAGCTGAAGCAGAGGATGGCTACGACACTATTGAGTGGGCATCCAAACTAAACTATAGTAATGGCGAGGTAGGCATGTTTGGCATCTCCTACTTCGGCTTTACGCAATGGTCCGCCATGACCCTCCAGCCGCCCGCGCTAAAAACAGCCATTCCCATTCAGACCTGGAACAATCCGCTAAACGGTACAACGTTCCGTGGTGGCGCGCTCGAACTAGGGACCACAGCTCAGTGGCAAATGATGATGGGTCTCGACGTACTCTTACGTCGCCATCGAGGCGAGGCCGATCCGCGCATCCTGGGAGCCGCACTCTACCAATTGATCAATGACATCGACGCGCTCGGCTCTCAAGGCTACGCCTCACTCCCACTGCGTGAATTCGCGCCTCTCAAGCGTAACGATGTCGCTCCGGCCTTCTTCGATGCTTTCCCCTATGAGATGCAGCAGGACCGCGTTAACTATATGACCATCCTTGGCAAGCATGAGAAAGTTATAGTACCAACCTTCAATATCGCTGGCTGGTACGATATCTTCCTACAAGACACCATCGAGAATTTCCGCATCATGCGCACTGAGGGCAAAACACCTGAGGCACGCCAGAGCAAGCTCCTGGTCGGCCCCTGGAGCCACGGTGGGATGAACAATCCCATAGGAGAACTCAACTTTGGCATGGGCTCGACTGCCGCGTTCATCGATCTCAAGATTGACCTAGTTAGCTTGCAGGTACGCTGGTTTGATCACTATCTGAAAGGCGTTGAGAACGGCATTGAGGCCGAAGCTCCTATCAAGCTCTTCGTCATGGGAGCCAATATCTGGCGCGACGAGCAGGAGTGGCCCCTGGCGCGCGCGGTAGAGACACGCTACTATCTCCATAGCAATGGGCACGCCAATACGCTTGAGGGTGATGGTACGCTTAGTACGACACCACCTGAGGCAGAAGAATCCGACAACTATACCTACGATCCCGCGAATCCAGTTTCCACCCGTGGCGGCGCGCTCCTGATGACACCTGAATACCGCTCCGGTCCCTACGATCAGCGCCCTATCGAACAGCGCGAGGATGTACTGGTGTATAGCACACCTCCACTAGAGCAAGATACGGAGGTGACCGGTCCCATTACAGTTCGCTTATGGGCAACTTCCAGCGCTCCGGATACTGACTTCATCGCTCGCCTGGTTGATGTCTCCCCTGATGGCTACGCACAGAACTTGACGGATGGCATCATTCGCGCGCGCCATCGCCACCACGCGAAAGGTGAGGCTCCTTCGCTCATTGAGCCGGGACAGGCATACGAGTATGAGATTGATCTCTGGTCTACCAGCAATCTCTTTAAACAGGGTCATCGCATCCGTGTCGACATAACGAGTAGCAGTTTCCCCCGCTGGGACCGCAATCCCAATACGGGGCATGACCTGGGCGTGGACGCCGAGTTTGCCATAGCTCAGCAAACGATTCTTCACGATGCTGAGCATCCCTCTTCGATCCTGCTTCCCATCATTCCTGCCGCAAACTAGCACACAAAGGCGAGGGCGAGATGCTTTCTTGTAAGCATCTCGCCCTCGCCTTTATCACCTTCACACGCTTTCATTCACAACAATATATCGCAGACCTGATCGCTACCATATGTGGGCGCGACGCTTGAGCGAGTGCACTACATACCATCACACCTCCACACTTTCATCCAGGCGCGGGAAGAGCACTGGACCGGGTACGACGTGGCTCAGTGGGCAAGCCCCCCAGGAACCATCTTCGCGCCATGCTCCATTCTGAAGTGTCTCTAATCCCAATTGCGCTCGCAAGCGCTGACATGCTGACGGAATGAAAGGCGTGAGCCAGATTGAGAGTAAGCGCAAGCTCTCCGCCACGGTGTAAAGCACGCTATCGAGGCGTGCCTCTTGCCCTTCCTGACGTGCCAGTTTCCACGGCTCACACTGCTCAATATACTGGTTGACTCGCCGCACATAGCTCCAGGCTTCCTCTAAAGCGCGCCCAATCTCCCACGCCTCCAGGGACTGTGCCACCCGTAAGCCACACTCTTCAGCCAGCCTCTGAAGCTCGTTATCAAGTGCCGTCGCGGGGTCAGGCTGCGGAATCGCGCCTCCCCGGTAGCGTTTGCTCATGGCAACAAAGCGCTGGAGCAGGTTGCCAAGATCATTTCCAAGCTCATCATTGTAAGCACGCAGCAACCCTTCTCGCGTGAAGTTACCATCTACTGCAAGCGACAGGTTACGCAGCAGATAATACCGAATAGCGTCACTGCCAATCTTGTCGGCAAGCTGCACTGGATCGATGACATTGCCTCTTGTCTTGGAGATACGCTGTCCCTCCAGCGTCATAAATCCATGTACCGGGATCTGCCTGGGCAATGGTAGATCCGCCGAGAGGAGCATAGCAGGCCAGTACAAACAGTGGAAACGGGTGATATCTTTACCAATCACATGCGCATCAGCAGGCCAGTAACGGGCGAAACGCTCCTCATCTTCCAGAAAACCTACATTCGTCAGGTAGTTTGTCAGCGCGTCGAACCAGACATAGATAACCTGCTGTGGATCTCCCGGCACTGGAATGCCCCAGTTCTCAAGACCAGGCCGAACCTGGCGCGAGATAGAAAAATCCTTCAACCCTTCTTTAATAACGCTAATAACCTCCGCTCGCCGCGCGGCAGGAATAATAAACTCAGGATGCTCTTCGATATGAGCAAGCAGGCGCTCGCCGTAGCGCGAAAGCGAGAAGAAGTAATTCTCTTCATCCAGCCATTCGGGCGTTAACGTTGGATGATTGGGACAACGACCATCAATTAAGTCCTCACTTTTATAGAAAGTGTTGCAATTAGGACAATACCAGCCAGAATAGACAGAGCGATAGATGTCTCCCTTTGCCTGTGCCCGGCGAAAGATCTCCTGAGAGACCTTGCGATGATGTACTTCCGTCGTGCGAATCCAGCGATCATAGCTAATATCAAGCTTGCTCCAGGCCAGACGGAAAGCCGCCTCTAGCTCCTTTACCCACACCTGGGGCTCAACATTAGCCGCGCGCGCCGCACGCAAGACATGCAGGCTATTCTCATCCACACCCATACTGAAGAAGGTGTCGTCGCCTCGTAAGCGGTGATAGCGCGCGATAGCATCCGTGAGCACCTTCTCCAGCGCGTGCCCAATATGTGGCGGCGCGTTTGGATAATCAATGGCAGTGGTCACATAATAGCGTTCGGTCACGGCTGGCTCATACACACGTTCAGATGACGTGTCTTGCGTCTGTACATTGGTCATGTTTTACCTCTCGTTCCTCATTGTCGCCCTGGCAGGCATATTGCGTCATCAACGGCCTATCAATAGGCAAAAGAAAGAGGAGTGGGCGGATATCGCTCACTCCTCGAAGGTTTGCACTGGGATGCTCTCACACCGAGAGCGGAATAGGCCTGGAGAAGGGCAGCGACATCTTACCCAATACCATCATCGGCATCTGGCACATCGAGACACGCATTATTGTTAGCATGAACATGTCTTGTCGCTGTATATCAGTCATCTTCTCACTCGAATCATCACCCCTGACGGGGAAGCTCTACATCTCTATGGTATCTCTATTGTATAGAACAACAGAAGCGGCGTCAATATGCCACCTAGATGTAAACGCGATATCTCTACAGCTCGCTGTCCAGTACAGCCTATCTCTCGTATTCATGATATATAATGCAAGAAGATCTTATGCTAACGGTACAATATCATACTACGCCGTTTATCTCTACTAGAAACGGGCAATCTAAGGGCGTTTCGGCCCAGCATTGACGATAGTAAAGGAGCTATTCACATGGCGGTCATTCGTACTTCCCAGGTCAAGCTACCAGTCAACGGTGACAATGCATACGCCTTTGTCGCTCAGCCCGATGATGATGCAACTCATCCCGGTCTTGTTCTTATTCAAGAATGGTGGGGGATTGAGCCGCATATACAAGATCTAGCGAAAAAATTAGCCGTAGAAGGCTTTGTCGTCGCGGTCCCCGACCTCTTTCATGGCAAAGTCGCGACCGAACCCAATGATGCGATGCGTCTCATGATGATGGCACAAAAGAATATAGATCGTGCGGTCAAGGAGATCATTGGCGCGCTCAATGTCATAAAGAATATGGACATCGTTGAGCCTAAGAAGCTCGGGCTCGTTGGCTTCTGCTTCGGCGGCTTTCTCGCCTATACCACAGCCTCTCATTACCCTGATCTGGGAGCACTCTCCGCTTTCTATGGCGCTGGCTACGATCCTACACCCGAAGAAATCGCGCGTGTGAACGCACCGGTGCTAGCAATCTATGGAAGCCAGGACAACAGCATCCCACTGGAGCAAGTTCACACGATTGAGAAGCGCTACCAGGACGCGGGTAAAGATATCACTGTTAAGATTTACGATGCGGGGCACGCCTTTATCAATCCCGATCATGGGGCCGGCAACGAGGCAGCCGCAGCCGATGCCTGGCCTCGCCTGATCAACTTTCTCAAAGAGAAGCTTCGCTAGACATAGTGCTCTCTTCTCATAGAAGTGCCTCTTCAGGCAGCGTTAACCTGTTTCGCTCTTTCTCAATGATCCTGTAGAATGTCGCGTGTGACATTCTACAGGATCATTGAGATGAAATCCTGACACTACTATAAAAATTCCATAAAAAACATGCAAAAAACATGCAGATCGCGAAAAAACATTGTATATTCCTCGTTTAGAAAAGTACAACATATGCGATGGCAATGTCCCACATATATGCGGCACGTAAAGCGGATTACTCTATCACTCACCCAGCTCTTACCAGGAAAGAAGGCACCCCCAATGCATCAGAGCGAAATCACCATCCTGCGCCAGCATATTATCGAAGAATATGAAGCTATCAAACAAGGCCTTAGTGGATTGGCCTGGGGAACATCAAAACATGACATTATTGATCTACGCATGAGGCGTGTGGATCGCTATCAACAACAACTAGCAAGTCAGGTAGGTGAGCAGGAAGCCACTTCGACTATCTACGATCTTTACAATCAAGTTATGGGCTAATTGAAAGACTGAACATATCAAGCACCACCCACACACCTTTCACATGACGCAAAAAAACATATACATTCCTAATATATCGTCCTACTGAACTACCATTTATGAAGCGCCCCCACTTTCGGGAGAGCAGGCTCCGCTTTGGCGGGGTCTGCTCCTCCTCTTCACTAACAAGCACCCCTCTTTTCCTGGCATTACCTGGATACCCTGAAACAAAACCATTTCATCCTTGCAACATCATTCCTACACAATCCTCTAAGGCCAGCACATCGGGGAGTATATCCATATAAAATTGACTCGCATCAGGGCCGAAAGAGCAGTGAGCGCCAGATTGTTATAAAATAAGGCTGAGAGTATAACTGTTCGTTTGCAAGGAGCAACCAATTCATGAGTTTCCCCCTCTATCCCAGAACGGAAGAACAACAACGCCTTCTCACGCTCGCAGGAGCGTTAGCTGATACATTTGCCCAGCGCGCCCAGGAAAATGACTGGGCTGGCAAATTCCCCCTGGAAAACTTTCGTGATCTACGCGACGCTGGCTATCTCAAGCTGACTGTTCCAAAAAAGTATGGCGGCATGGGGGCCAGCCTGATCGATGTGGTACTAGCTCAGTACCGCCTGGCTCAGGGCGATGCCTCAACGGCGCTAGCAGCTAGCATGCATATCGCCAATATCGCCAAGATGGCGGAGAATGTAGGTGAACGCCCCAATCCATTCTTCGAGCATATCTGCCAGGCCGTCGTCGAAGAGGGGGCTATGATTAACGCAGCCCTGAGCGAGCCCGCAACTGGAAGCCCTAGCCGTGGCGGACTCCCCACCACCGTCGCCCAGCGTCAGGAAGATGGCTCATGGCTCATCAATGGGCGCAAGACATTTACGACTGGTAGCCATGCCCTCTATTTCTTCCTTACCAGTTGCGCCATCGAAGACCGCACAAACCTACCCCCCATCAAAGCAGAGCGCGGACAATTCCTGATTCCCCACACAGCGGAAGGGCTCAGCATCAAGGATACCTGGAACTCGGTAGGCATGCGTGGCTCCGGTAGCAATGACGTCATCCTGGAGAACGTCCGTGTCGAGCCTGAGGCATATATGGAATCCCAGCTTCAGAGCGACCTCGCTTCCAGGACACGCCTGAGTGCTTGGTCCTTCCCTACCGTCGCGGTCTATTTGGGCATCGCGCAGGCAGCACGCAATGAAGCCATCAACTTCGCACGCCGCCGCCGCCCCAACTCGATCACGCAACAGTCTATCGCCGCTATACCACATATCCAGGAGAAGGCCGCGAAGATGGAACTGGCCCTTCTTCAGAGCAAGGCTGTTTTCTTTGGCATAGCCGAGCAGTTCAGCCAGGAGCCTGAAAGCGTGCCCGCAAGCCAGCTTGCCGCCGCCAAGTATCTTGTGACGAATCATGCTGTTGAGATTGTTGACATCGCAATGCGCCTGGTTGGAGGGGCAAGCCTCTCCCTTAACTTCCCATTGCAGCGCTACTACCGCGATGTGCGAGCAGGCCTCCATCATCCCCCAATGGATGATGTTACGCTCTCGACTCTGGCTCACGATGCCTTAGAGCTAGAATAGCCCTTACTGGAACAAACCTCTGCGTGTAAAGGAGATGAAAGCTATGCGCCTACGACGTTCAGAACTGTCAACACCTGGTAGCAATGCGTATATGATGCGCAAGGCTGCCGCCAGCCAGTCCGACCTCGTACTGCTTGACCTCGAAGACGCGGTCTCTCCCGACGCCAAGGCTGAGGCACGCACCCAGGTAATCCAGGCATTAACAACATTGGATTGGGGCACCAAATCGCGCGCTGTGCGCATCAACAATCTCGAAAGCGAGTATGCCTATCAGGATATCATCACCGTCGTCGAAGAGGCTGGCGAACAACTTGATATCCTGATTCTCCCCAAAATCAGGGCTGCGCGTGACGTCTGGTGGGTCGATGTGCTCCTCACGCAAATTGAGCAACGTCTGCGCCGGACACATCCAATCAAGTTGGAGGCGTTTATCGAAGAGGTAGAGGCTATGCTCCATGTGGAGGAAATCGCGCGCGCAAGCTCACGCCTGGAGGCGCTTATCTTCGGTCCTGGAGACTATAGCGCCTCGCAAGGCATTGATAGTCGCGGTATCGATGGCTCATTCGCTATCTATCCCGATACCTGGTATTATGCCCGCAACCAGATTGTCATTGCCGCGCGTGCGGCTGGCATCGATGCTATTGATGGAGCCTACTCGAACTTCAAAGATCCTGAGGGCTACCAACGCGAATGTCTGCGAGCGCGTGCGCTAGGTTTCGTGGGTAAATGGGCCATTCACCCCAGCCAGATCGAAATCGCCAATCAGGTCTTCTCTCCCACACCTGAGGAAGTTGCCGAAGCGCGCAAGATTGACGGTGCCTACCGCGAGGCGCAGGTACACGGAATAGGTGCCATCGCAGTCGATGGAAAGATGGTCGACGCAGCTATCGCACGGAGCATCCAGAATACTATTCAGCGAGCCGATTTGCTGGGCATGTAGGGAAGTCCAATACTAGATCGCCTCTGGTCTGTGTGGGCGCGTTTTCAACAAGGGCACTTCATTGTAGGGCACATTAGCATGTTGTAAGAGAAAGAGCTTAAAGGCGCGCGCGGTCGCGGAGAGATTCTTCTCTTTGAGGTGCAGCAAACGCCACTGACGCATGACAGGAAAGCCCTCGACATCTAGCAGTGCCAGGCGATTCGTCTCTAACTCCATGTCGAGCGCCACCCGCGAAATAAGCGCGATTCCCAGTCCCGCTTGCACCCCCTGCTTAATGGCGCTATTGTTTCCGACCTGCATACTGACAAGTAAAGGGAGGCCAGCTTCATGAAAAACCTCCTCCAGGGCCGCTCGAGTTCCTGAGCCTATTTCACGCATCAGAAAATGTTCACGCGCCAGATCGGTCAGCGGAACGCGCTCACAGTTCACCAGGCGATGCGTCGGAGGAGCAACGATCACCAATTCGTTCGCGACAAATGGAGCGACAAAGAGGGGAACATCTTTAGGTACCCGGCCCATGATGCCCATGTCGATCCGATTATTTACAAGTGCATCAACCAGATAGTTATGGTTAAAGACTTCCAGCGCAATCTCAACCTCTGGATATATTTGACGAAACTTGCCGAGATACTTAGGAATAACATATGTCCCAACAGTTGTATCCGCGCCCACACTTAAACGCCCATAGTGGGGGCTGCGTAGAGCCTCCATTGTATCCAGTGCCTCGTCAATCAATAAGAAGATTTTCTGACTATACAGGTACAGTTCCTCGCCTGCGCGCGTCAGATGTGTTCTCCGCCCGATTTTGTCAAAGAGCTTGACACCCAATGATTCCTCAAGCTGCCGAATTTGAGCCGATACGGCGGGCTGGCTAAAGTGCAATTCTTCAGCAGCGCGCACGTAGCTGGAATGCTTCGCGACCACCTGAAAGGTCGCGAGTTGATGCAAATTGATATTGCGCACCCTTGCCCCCTTGGATAAAAGCACCAGAACTCCGATGTTCTTGTACATCAAAGTCTACCACATCGGTTAGTGCCATATGCTTCTCAATGGACATGGGCAGAATACAATGCATCTCGGCTCAGAAATGCTCTCCCTGGTACTCATTCAATCGATGACCAGAACCACGCACCGTCTCCAGAAAGCGGGGAGCACGTGAATCATCACCGATGTGTTTACGCGTGCGCTCTACCAGGGCATCGAGGCGGGCATCATCCAGATCCGCGTTATACTCTTCATCATAGACAGCTCTGGTTGTATCCTGGCGCGGGCAGATCTCGCCCGCATGCGCAACCAGGAAACGCAAGAGCTTGACCTGACTGGGTGTCAAACGGCCTGGCAGTAAGATGCCGTCTACCCAAATCTGCTGTCGAGCAAAATCGAGTTGGATTCCCGGTGCTACAGAAGAAATTTGTTGCATCACAAAACTCCCGAATAATGGTGCGAAACAACGATACATCTTACTACGGGAAGATTCCAATAATAGTCCCTTAATCTGAAGGGAGTAGAGCACCTCGTGCATCTGTCGATTGGTAAATTGCTGCGAAATCAGCATCTTCGAAAGTAAGCCCCTTTGTAGGTGCTTTAAACACTGTTGCTCGCTTTCACTCAGACTATTCCACAACTGCTCACATTTGCTAATAATAGTCTCATCATCCAACAACTTCTCGCTCAATGACGCTACCGTCTCACGCTCCTGAAGCTGCACTTCACCATCTATCAAAGCCTGAAGCGCCGTTTTCAGCAAGCCATGATGACCACCCGTCACCTCAAAAAGCAGGCGTCGGAGGCTCGTATAGGATGGCGCATAACCTCGTAGAGCTACACCTTTTAGACGCTCATCGATCAACATAAAGGCGTCTTCCTGGCCCAGTGGCTTGATACCGATGACACGTCGATTGAACAACTCCTCAAATGCTTCTCGCGCCAGCTTGCGTGTGCGAGCCTCACATATCAATTGGGGAAGGTTATTACTCACAATGATATAGCATACTCTGCCTCTGGCCCGATAGCGCAACGCTTTCAAGACGCGCATAAATTGGGGCTCAATCTTCGCGTAGGCTATATCAAATTCGTCAAGGAAGAAGGCTATAAGCAATCTTTCATCGCACTGAATGAGGGCTTCTACACGCTGAAACAGCACATCACTTGCGACATCCTCATCAGCAATCAACAGGGCATTTTCCCCGGTAATAGGCAAGCCATACTGATGCATTAATGGCTTCAGCAGCGAGGCCATACGCCGGTAATAGGATAGTGGAGAGACATTGTTCAATTCATGAGAGTTGAGCACGAAGAAAAAGGTATGATCATACGTCTCTGGCAAATAGTATTCGCGTAGTGTAGGCGTTAAGAATCGCTTGAGCAACATACTTTTCCCAACGCCATCCACACCAATGAGAGCACATGAATTCCCCGCACGCAATGCACCCATTACTTGCTCAATGTCCCTCCGACGAAATTGCAAAAGGCGTTCGTTCTGATTTTCCACCGCATGTCATTCCTTTTGACACCTGTGCCTGATATCTACGATGCATGTCATACTATCACTTAACACTTCCTCTATATAAAGAGACAACTTCTAATCCTTTTTCATGACAATGAATATGCCTCTCTACCTATGTAGACGCTTACGAATAGACATTCCAAAAACGCGTTGAACGCCATAACGCTCTTAAGTCAGCGCCTATACGTATGGAAAGAGAGAGGCAATTTGGCGCAGAATGTTAATCTCACACTGGCCAAGTGACACGCCCTCGCTCATAGCGGTGCTCACCCTGCCTCAGACGCGAGTAAGGTGGGTTGAGTTCACTCAGGCCAACCATAACGGAAGTCGTTTAAGTTGACATTGTGTAATATGACCTCATCTAGCTTCGCATTACGAATATCAGCCGACTCAACACGCGCATCTGAGAAGTTCGCGAAACGCAAATCGGCGTCGTGCATGTCTGTACCAATCAGGTCTGCATCACTAAGGTCAACCCCTTGCATATTCGCCTCATACAACGAAGTAAAATGCATATGCGCCCGACTCAAGTTCGCACCACTCAGATTCGCTTTATGAAATTCGGCCTGTGTGAGGAGAGCATGACGCAGATCAGCATTCTGGAGATTGGTCATCACCAGGTAGGCTCCTCGAAGATTAGCCCCTCGAAGATTGGCCCCTCGCAGGTCCGCCCGACTCAGATCCGCCGATTCCAGATTGACACCGTGCAAATCCATCTCACGTAGGTCCACTTCACGTAAATCTGCTCCGTAGAGATCTGGTACGGGAACAGTATCCAAGTGCTTCGCGCGCCAGCGCTCCCAAGCCACCTTCCCTGCCAGTAAAGCATCTAATTGTTCCTGTACAGCCATAAGGACCCTCCTGCTCATTCTAATAGCCACTAGCACAGCTCACGCGAAGTATACCCAACCACAGAGAGCCCTACATCACTCAAGGGGTGTGTCTTCTCCTGCTCAATTAGGATGAGGAATTGGCAGAGGCACACATACAGTCCTGCCATACCCAACTTTGTGGGAGGGATGTCGTACAATATATTGGGCATCCTCGATAAGAGAGCCCAATGTAACCCTGTAGGAAGCCTATTCGCTGTTGACAACCACACACTATGGAGGTTCTAGCACCTATGCGCTACCATGTGAAGGAGCGAGTCTTAACCCTGAAGGACGACTTTGTCGTACGTGATGAGAAGAACAACGTTGCATATGTGATTAAGGGGCAACTATTTCATATCGGTGATCAGTTCCGCATTATTGATGCCACTAATGATGAGGAAGTGATTACTATCAAGCAGCGTGTCTTTGACTATACCACCCACTATGATATCTCCAGCAATGGTGCGGAAATCGCCAGTTTGCATCGTAAAAAAGAAGAAGCAACCTACGGAGCACGCTATGAGGTAAGCACAAGCGACGGCATGGTGCTACAGGTCCAGGGTCAATTTAAAGATTGGGATTTTAATATCATCGATCATTATGGACGACTTCTGGGGCACATCACAAAAGAGTTCGCCATCTTTAGCGACCACTACACAGTCGATGTAGCGCCTGGGGTTGATGGACCCTTCTTAATCGCTCTGGCGGTTATTCTTGATGAGATGCGCGAAGACGGCGCGAAAGACTAAGCAATATCGCCCACTATTAGAAGAATGCACATGCCACCCCTTTCAGCAATCCGGGGGTGACATGTGCTGCATATTATCTACACGATGAGTTATGGCTGCTTCACAAGCAACATATCTATCTTCTGCAATAGATCATTGAGATCATATGGCTTGGGCAGGCCCACAATTCCTCTTGCCTGAAGCTCCTGCGTTGGCAAAAGACCACTAATCATGATTACAGGGACATCCTGTAATTCTTTACGGCGACGAATGCGCTCGTAGAGTTCAATCCCATTCATGTTTGGTAGCCAATAATCCAGAATAAACAAATCTGGCTTGAGATGTTCAGTGAATTTAAGCGTGGTGGGTCCATCAGAAGCATGAAAAACACGATATGGTCTCTGATATGAAATCATCTGCGCTAACGCCGCGGCATGTTGGTCATCATCTTCAACAATCAGGATGATTTCTTGTGCTTCCTGCCCTCTCATCGAGCCATACATTCTTATGCAGCCTTTGTCATCTGTCAATAGAACTTGAGCAATGCATTGCTATATTATAGCACCAATGTTAGTAGAAAGGACGAAGAAAGCTTGTACGAAATTACGATGCCTTTTATTTGTCCGAGCGCAGCTGATCGCTATTCAGGTAAATGTCCTTTAGAATAAGCGGCATCTAGCCAATAGCTTTTATCCCACCACATCTTGCAGATAGAGCATAGTTAGCCATATATATACACAATGAGACTCATTAAGGTTCGACGGGCATATCATCCGAGAATTTTGACACAGGCGCTCGCGGAACTGCCTCATACATAGCATCCAACAGATCGGTGCTACGCTCTTTTACCAGCAGCATCGAAGCATGATAGGAAGAAATAAAACCCTCTTCCATGGCATGGGTAATTAAGGCTAGCAACGGTGTATAAAACTTCGCGGTATTGAGCAGCCCTAAAGGCTTATTATGAATACCAAGTTGCGCCCAGGTTATCATCTCAAAGAGTTCATCAAAGGTACCATAGCCACCAGGAAGCGCGATAAAACCATCTGACAATTCCGCCATCATGGCTTTGCGCTCATGCATATTCCTGGTCTCATACAACTTGGTAAGTCCGCTATGAGCAACCTCTGTCTCGAAAAGCGCGCGCGGTAACACGCCGATGACCTCGCCTCCTTTTGCCAGTGCGCCATCCGCTACGGCACCCATTAAACCAACACGTGCCCCCCCATATACCAGGCCAATCCCTCTCTCCGCTAATTGCTCACCAAGCGTATATGCCTCTTGCATAAACTCGGCGCGCGCCCCTGCTCTTGAGCCACAATAGACACAAATGTGTTTCATCTCATCGACCTCCGTTCCGCAAAACTGTTTTCCGCATTTACATTCATCATAACAAAAGAGCATGCCCAGGCAAATGTCTAACTGGGACACGCTCTTCGTGGTAACGATTTCGAATAGAGCTTCAGACGAACCATATTTGCTATCATAGCAGGTAGCAAAAAAATGGCACATCCCTACAAGGCCGCTCTACAGGATCTGCATTGGTCCAGGCTGCATCTTCGCACACAGGCCATATGCACGAACTCCGCTAAAAATGAGGCAATAGCCCCAATAAGCTCAGCAGCGCCAATACCAACGCGACTACCAGGACAAAACTAAGCCATAAGCGATACAGTACAACCCTGCTCATGAGTGCCTCCTTCTATGGCTGGCATCAGCAAACAGATACACCACACCTCTCTACTTCAGCATAGCACCGCATTGTCTCCGAGATGTTCTATCTTTGTCGCGATTCTGTCGCAGCCTTCACTTACCTTATCGAAACCCATCATCGATAGGCGAGCTCATGAGCGCCTCATGGAAGCGCTCTAACCACTGTTGTTGCCCATTGACCAGGCGCGGATGCGCCTCCAGAGATTGCCAGTACAAATGAAAGGTATACCTGCCTTCCGCGAAGTGCTCCCAGCGCTGCGGCGTCTCATCGAGGAGGCACATCTCAAAGTACGTGCGATGTATAGATCTGCTTACTAGTACGCGCGGAATCCATCCTCCTATGCTTCTTAGCATACGTGGCGGTTCTACCTCTAGATTATAGTCTTCCAGCACTATGTAGAGCCAATCTCCCTCTTCTCGCTCCGAACGCACTACGAGTCCTCGCCGCACGCTGTTACCAAGTACTTCGTCACGCGCGACTGGCACGGCATCCAGCTTAGGGAGTTCGCGCAAAGGCGCTGACGCCAGAACGGCCCATTGCGAATCAGGAAGGTCCTGTCTCTCCTCCCCTAGTAGACGTACTATCTGTCCTTGATAGCCCGTCTCCTCCCACACTTCACGTGTTACTGCCTCTGCGAACTCCTCGCCAGTCTCGACGGTTCCTGCCGGAACCTGCACGCCTGACAAAGCATGCTCAAAGACCAGCAGTTCTTTACATTCCTGCCGCTCTCTGGTAATAAAGGCGGTAACCTTCTCTACCATCTCCTGTGTCATGCACGCCCCTGGCATCTGTTCTGACGAGATACGACGCCATGATTGGGCCATCGTATCTCGCGAATATCTTTAGATCAGTTCAAAGTAGCGACGGCGCTCCCAATCGGTTACGGCCTTCTCAAACTCGCTAACCTCCCAGCGACGGGTGGTTACAAAATGGTCAACGAAGTATGAGCCAAAATACTCGCGTGCCATTTCGCTTCTTTCAAGCAGGTCAGCAGCCTCGCCCAGGTTGCGCGCGAGCGTTCTGACATCGCTCCGCTGCGCTGACTGCCGCCACTGCGATGATTGATACGCATTACCTTCCAGGCGTGGCGGCAACTCAAGTTCATGCTCAATGCCATACAGACCGCTTGCCAGCGTGGCCGCAAAGACGAGATAAAAGTTGGCATCGCAACCAGGAACGCGATTCTCAATGCGAATGGCTCGTTTGTTGGTATTGATGACGCGAATGGAGCAGGTACGGTTATCCATGCCCCAGGTAGTATTAGTTGGAGCCCAGGAGCCCTCGACATAGCGCTTATACGAGTTGATCGTTGGAGCATACAAAGCTATCAGCTCAGGCATCTTCGCCAGCACACCCGCGACAAAGTGGCGCATGGTCTGTGACATATGGCCTTCCGCTTCCTGCTCCCAGAAGACATTGCGTTCCTGATCCAGATCCCATAGACTGACATGCGTGTGTCCGCTGCTGCCATCCTCTTGCTCGTTCCACTTAGCCATAAAGGTTGCGAGATACCCAAGCTGATGACTGATCTCTTTGACCCCATTCTTAAAGAGCATGGTACGATCACCAGCAGCCAGGATATCGGTGTAGCGCATATTCATCTCATACATGCCAGGACCATGCTCACGCGTATACCCCTCAATATCCACACCATAGTCGCGCATCATACGCGCGATCTGACCAATCAGCGGCTCATCGGTGGTAGCATGACTAATGACATAACAATTCGTGCCGGGATTGAGAGGAACCAGATTGGTACCAAAATTTTTCTCACGCAGCGATGCCTGGTCTTCGCGGAAATAGCGTACTTCAAGCTCAGCGGCAGCCTTGGCGGCATATCCCATCTGGCGTGCTCGCTCGATCACGCTCTTGAGCACATAACGAGGTGAGACGGAGATTGGTTCGCCCTGCTCATTCCACATATCACAAATACATGAGGCGACGTTCTGCTCCCAAGGCACGAGGGCGAAGGTTGAGAGATCTGGCTTCATAACAAAATCCGTGAAGCCACGTTCCCAATTGCTGATATGCAAATTGGGCAATACGTTCTCCGCGATATCCCAGCCAAAGATAACGTCGGATTGGGCAAAACCATCTTCCACCGAGTCTAGGAAGAAGCGCGCATCAACACGCTTACCACGGAAAACCCCCTCAATATCAGGCGTTCCGAGCTTGATATATTCGATCTGCCCATCCTCAATGAGATGTTTGATCTCAGCAAGGTCCATCTGTCTTCTGTATCCTTTCTCACGTCAGGCGCTCTTAAGCGCTATGCCGTCTCTATCTCTAATCTCGCCACACCATTCGCCCTTGCACCTACCACTAGCAGGCAATTCATTCGCCTGAGCGTGCTGTGCCCCCGAATGAGGTCAGCGCTATCCGCCTGAGCGGCGGCGTTGGCGAATGCCTTTTATAACAAGGAATGCAGAAGATTAGGGTTGTGTTTTGAGCGTAGCACGGAGAAGACTAACGCGTCAAGTAGACATGTTGCATTCGCTGGACCCTGGACCTTGCTTCCGTCCCTCTTACATGCGGCTACAAACTGAGCGCAGCGCGCAAGAGAGGCCGCGCGCGCTGGAAATAGGTTTTAGCCGTATTCTCTGGCATACCCAGGACACGACCTATTTCGCCAAAGGTCAGTTCCTCCTGATAGCGCAGAAGCACTATTGAGCGAAAGCGTAACGGCAATTCCATAATGGCACGACGCAAAGCGGCCCGCGTATCCTCACGCTCTATCTCTTCATCAGGCTGAAGTTCGCTATCCACAATACTATATAGCCAGGCATTTTCATCATCGTCTTGCGTCATCTCTAGCTCGCAAAAGAGCAAAGGGCGACGCTTACGCAATTCATCGATACACTTATTAGCCGCGACCTGGAAAAGCCAGGCTTTGAGCGGCGCGCGTGACGTCTGCGCGGCCCGGTTAGCTCGTAGTTTTGGAATATAGATGTACAGTTGTAAAAAGACGCTCTGTACAATATCGCGCGTCAACTCATAATCATTAATATGCGTATACACAAACTTACAAAGAATAGCATTGTAGCGCTGCATGAGTGTCTCAAATGCACTCTGTTCGCCACGTTCTACGCGCTCAAGTAATATATCGTCCGTGACCTGCACGGTTGTAGTATATGGGGATGTATGTGTTGTTTTCATGTCGAGCTTCCTTGAATAGATCGAGTAGATAAAACAATGTCACAAGCTCTCCTCGACACACATTTAGCATTCGCAGCAGGCTTGTTCCCGAAAATGTCAAGGGCATCTAACTCTTCGATATTTATCCCAATACTACCAGCAAATTATCAAGAATTTCTGAAGTTCTCTCTAAAATTCTGTAAACGATGGCATCTTCTACCAAAAGTCATATGTTCGGTGTCGAACGTGAAATTTCTAGCCACTCACAATACACTACGATATTAAGCTCATCGTAGGAAGAGGCCAGACAAGCCACTTCGTCCCTCTATTGCAAAAGATGCAGTATAGGGCATATAATGTTGCAAACAGAACCCTGTCAACAAGAATCATGCGATAGCAATGTTGATCAGTATTTTTATGAAAAGTGTAATTACTCATTGAATGCCATTTTAGTGCCCACAAAATATCACAGGCAGAAAGATGCTAAAGATAAAAAACAATATGTTAAGACTATAAGCATTTTTTATGGTTTCTCACCAAACATCCATTGCTATCTATTTTAGGAGAATCGGCGCATGCCTGATATTCCATCACGAGACGATGAAAAATTCACATCCCATCCATCAGCCTCCCCCCTCAGCTCAACGACACAGAATGCTCAATCGGAAGCATATACAGCCCAGCAGCGTCGTGCCAGGCGCCATCATGTTTATCAAACTGGTGAATATACAGATCGACCAAAGGTGAGACGAGCCTCGCTACAGCAAGAGGCGAATCGCCAACGCTCCAGAATGACTCAACACCCCTCCTATGATGACGACGATACCGATGAGTTACTTGAATTTGAGGATGAATTCATTGAAGAAGACGAAGAGTCTAATGAATTCACCGACGAGACGACAAATCTTCTTGTAGATGAGGATGAAGACGAGGATGATCTTGAAACCATTCCCACTCGCCTCTCGGAGACACGTCCGCGTCTCGTGGTTCCTCGCACACGTGGCACGGTGGCTTCTCACTCGCGTTCCACCACACCACGCCCACGATCGCGCTATACAGATGTATACCAGCCACCTATCACCCCCAAACGCACACCACACTATCGCCGTCCCTATCGTGAAGCGTCCGCGCCTCCAAGCAAATTCGACCTACAGAAACTACTGACCAATCGCAATATGCTGATTGGTACGATTGTGCTGGTCCTGATTATTATATTGCCACTCAGCCTGAATTATGTAAACGGCAATGCGCCATCGCGCATTAGTATTACCAACCTGTTTGATCCAACTGGTCAGGCTACGCCAACTCCGACTCAAGACCAGATTGTGGTCGAGCACCCACCAACCGATCATCCCTCGCCGCCAGTGTATGCGTCGGCAGCTTATGTCCTGGATGCGAATACAGGCAAGACACTCTATGCACATAATCCTCTGACCCATCTTCCGATTTTGAGCACAACCAAACTGATGACAGCCTATCTGGCAGCGACTATGGGTGATCCCAATCAACGCATTACAATTACGCCTACCATCGATGGCGACCTTCAACACTATTTGTCCGCGGATAGCTCACTCATGGGTATTAAGAAGGGCGAGACTTATACCCTCAAGGATCTCCTATATGGCCTGATGTTGGTCTCAGGCAATGATGCCGCTATCGCTATCGCCGATACGATCAGTGGCAATGTCCCGGCCTTTGTGGCAAAGATGAACAAACAGCTAGGTGTCTGGAATCTGCACAATACCCATTATATGAATCCTCACGGCTTGATGGAACCGAACCACTATTCATGCGCGCATGATCTAGCAATCATCGGTCAACATAGTCTCAGCAATCCTTTGATTCATCAGATTAGCGGAACTCAGCACTACTTTATTGAGCAAAATAGAAGCCACAAAGAAAAGGATATGTATAACGGCAATCAATTCCTCTGGTGGTACCCCGGCACCGATGGCGGCAAGCCTGGTTGGGATGGGCTCTCCAACTTCAACCAGGTGGTCTCGGTCACCCGCGACAAGCAACACATTATTGGTGTGACGCTCCACACAAATGACTGGTGGACAGATATGCGCAGCCTGATGAACTGGGGCCTCAATAGCTATACCTGGATCTCACCAGCCATTGAGGACCTGAAACACCCTATCCCTTTCGATACTGATTGGAACTACTTCCAGAAGGACAAGAAGGAGAACACCATCCCCACCTCTGGCGGTGGACGCTACTACATTTTTACTGGTTATAGCACCAGTGGCTCCATTCAGAAATTCTTTGATAAGAATGGCGGGCTGGGCAAAATCGGCTTCCCACTTAGCCAACCCACAAAAGGAAGCAACTCTACCATCAGCCAGAAATTTGAGCATGCCACCATCCGATGCCAGACCACTGGCAACCAACAATGCCAGAAGGTCTAATAAAGAAGTACTGCGATTCGAGGAATGCGTTGAGAAGGTTTGTACGATGGTGAAACATATCACACTGCCATTGTGACTACCGCCCTTGTCTGTCCCTCTCCTGGTTTGCTATACTGCACTCAGGCTCCATGCCTGGACAAAGGTCTTATACAAAAACTAACGCCGCTACCGTGGCTAACGCTCAGGTTTTCTCATTGGAGAAATCTCCTGATATATTGATGTATTGAACACCTTTATGTCTCTCAGGGACAATAGGAAAATATTATGCAAATAGAACATCTCTCGACAAAACAGCCTGACGATGAGCAGCTACAAGGCCACGCTGCCCCCTCAGGTCTGGGACGGGCACGCCTGGCCCTGGCTATTTCAGCAGGGAAACTGGCGAGCGCCTCTGGGCGTCTGTTACGGATCGGTGGTGGCACCAGCCTTCCAGGTATGGTCGCGCGCCGTATCGATCCCAATGTATTAAAAGAGGTCGTTGGTGCGAGCACAGCCAAGAAGATTGTAATTACTGGCAGCAACGGCAAAACCACAACCGCGCGTATGACCGCAGCCCTGGCGAGCGCCGATGGTCAGCGTGTGTCACAGAACCGCACTGGCTCAAATTTGCTGCAAGGCGTTACATCAGTCGCCGTCAATTTCGCCGACATCTTTGGGCGTCTTGCCAGCGATGTGCTCCTCTTCGAGATTGATGAAGGTACGATTCCCCTGGCTGTTCCTGAGATTCAGCCCGACGTAGTCGTCATTACTAACCTCTTCCGCGACCAGCTCGACCGTTATGGCGAGATGTATTCCGTAGCGAATGCGCTCAACACAATGCTTGAGAGACTTCCCGCCACCTCGACGATCCTGCTCAATGGTAATGATCCCCAGGTCGCGAACTTCGCTCTGAATTCCAAAGCACGTCGCTTCTACTTTGGCCTGGAGACAAAAGAAGTTGGCACGCCTGTACCTGAGCAATCAGCGGACATCATTCGCTGTATCCATTGCGACCATGACCTGGTTTATGAAATAGCCTACCTTTCGCACCTTGGGCTCTATCGCTGCCCTAATTGCGGCTATACTCTGCCCGAACTGGACTTCGCTGTAACCTCAGCAAAACTGGCTGAAGATGGCGAAGGCCCTTCCCAGGTCACCTTGCGCACACCTCAAGGAACCTTCGATTTCACGCTACCTCTACCTGGTATCCATAACGTATATAATGCCGCTGCCGCTATTGGTGCCGCCTTCGCGACCGATTTCACAATCAATCAGGCCACCAATGCCTTCTCAACGCTCCGCCCGGCCTTTGGGCGTCTGGAGAAGATTCAGGCAGGCGATAAAAACATCTACCTCTCTTTCGTGAAGAATCCCACGTCCTTCAACCTGATCATGCGCTTGATCGCCAAACATAGCGGCAAGAAGCATATGCTACTCTCAATGAGTCATACAGTGGTTGATGGTCAGGACTTCGCCTGGCTATGGGATGTGGATCTTGAAGAGATAGTACCCGATGTTCTCGACGCAGTCTGCTGCGGCAATAAGGCTGAGGAGTTGGCTCTGCGCCTGAAATATGCCGAGGTAGGCACCGATAAGATCACGGTGATTCATGATTATGAGGCCGCGCTGGACTCTGCATTGAAGAATGTCGAACCGGGCGGGTCGCTCTACATTCTGAGCGGCTATACACCAACGCAAGAACTGCGCAAAATTATGCAGAAACGCGGTTGGGTCAAACACTATTGGGAGGAATAAGCATGAGCGAGCAAACATCGAATTCACGGATGGTCATCAAGATAGCCCACCTCTATCCTACCTTGATGTGTGTGGCCGCCGACCGTGGCAATCTCTTCTCAATTGAGATGCGCAGCAAATGGCGCGGGATATCGGTCGAGGTTGATCCCATCTACGTGAAACAGACACCCGATTTTACCCAGTATGATATGATCCTCTTCCATGGTGGCGCGGATCGCGAAATGGAGATCGCCTCCAAAGATATTCAGGAGAAGGCACCCTCTCTGCGTGAAGCCGCCGAGGCAGGGACAACTTTCCTGGCTGTCTGCGCGGGATATCAACTGCTAGGACATAGCTACAAACCGTACACAGGTGGCGAACTGAAGGGCGCAAGCGTGCTCGATCTGCACACCGAGGGTAGCCAGGAACGCTACATGACACATATGGCGCTTGAATGCGATCTGGGTACACAAGGAAAACAAACCCTGGTTGGCTATGAGAACCATAGTGGACGTACCTTCCTTGGCCCCAAAGCCAAGCCGCTAGGTAAAGTCATTTCGGGCTGGGGTAATAATGGTAAGGACGGGCATGAAGGCGCAACTTATAATAATGTTTTTGGCACCTACCTGCATGGCCCATTGTTGCCCAAAAACCCGGCGTTCACCGACTTCCTGATCGAGCGCGCACTCTCTCGACGCTATGGTAAGGTTGACCTGGCTCCGCTCAATGATGAGACTGAACAGGCTGCCCACAACGCCGCCTACAAACTAGCGATGGAATTCAAGGGAACAGTATCGGCTATTGAAGCCACTGCATGGAGCAGGTAGGTAGAGGATGTAAACATCCATATCGAATCTTATATACATGAGGGCCACTGCCCGCCGTGTCCTCAAAAGAGGATGCAACGCCTCTATCGCGGCTAGCGCTAGTCACGATAGCGGCGTTGGTTTTCGTATAAGGAGCAATATGGTTTTTAGGAAGGGATTTTTCCATGCCAGCCACCAGGCGATTTATACTGCATCTGAGTCTGCTCTGTCTCTTGAGCAGTCTCTTGATGGGCTGCTCCGCGCTACCGACAATCAGCTTTAATGGAACACCTGTTACTCATTCGCAGGATACGCCAGATGGTGAGCAACAACTCGATGTCTGGCAGGCAATTTCGCCAGGCATTGAGCTGCGCTACGAACGCTGGACAGGACCTAGCACCAACTCAGACATAATGGTCATTGTTCGCTTCAATCCAGCAAAAATTCATCTGAGCGTAGATTATCAACCAGACCAACCTCTTTCCATGAGTGAGTGGACCAAACAGACGAACGCCAAGGTGCTAATTAATGGTGGCTACTTTGATAATCACAATCGAGCTACGGGGCTACTTGTCTCCAATGGCGACGTATATGGGCAATCATATGACGCCTTCGGCGGCATGCTTTCCGTCAATAGCGAGGGCAAAATAGGGCTACGTGCCTTACATGAGCAGCCCTACGACCCTACTACCGAACAGCTTCAGCAAGCCACCCAATCAACCCCTATGCTCATTGAACATGGAAAACGTACCGAATTTAACGCCAACGGCGCGACTGAGCGGCGCACGATTGTGGCTCAGGATAAGCAAGGTCGCCTACTCTTCATCATCAGCCCCGGTCTGACGTTCTCGCTTGATGAAATGGCCGATGTACTGGAAGCCTCAGACCTCTCGATCCAGACTGCGCTCAATCTAGATGGTGGAGCATCTACTGGCATTTATGTACGAGACAGCAACAATAAAAACAGAGTGACAATTGACTCAGTGACAGCTATTCCTATTGTCATAGCCGTTAAATAGCCATACCTTGGTACACTCAGGCATGCGTACAAAAAGCAGAGCCCCCATTGAGCGACGGGGGCTCTGCTTTTTGTACGCAACCTTGTAGAGTTATAGGGCCTTGACCACACGGAGCCAGGAGCGCGCCATCAGCGCATGTCCCTCAGAGGAGGGATGAACACCGTCCGCCCCCCAGTATCCAGCCTCACGACGCTCACACGCCTGGGCGAAGAGACCATCAAAAGGAACCAGCAGGGCATCAAATTCGCGCGCCAGTTCGCGAACTGCCTGAATCTTGGGATCGAGGTCCTCTCGCCACTGCACATACTGCGGCTGTGATGGCAGAACAAAGGGCTCACAAAGAATAACCTTTGCATCGAGCCGACCTTTAATATCTTCCAGCAGGGTACGATATACCTGCGTAAAGACTTCTAACCGTGTCTCCTCATTCTGATCAAAGCGCCGCCATGTGTCATTGACACCAATCAATATCGAAACCCAATTGGGACGCAGTTCCAGGCAATCCAGCTCCCAGCGCGCTCGTAAATCCTTTACCCGGTCGCCACTGATACCGCGATTCAGGAAGCGCACCCGCCTCTCAGGATAGAGCGCTCCAAACAATGCTGAAGCAATCATGGCATAGCCCTGACCCATATTGCCCTCGTCGCTACGCCAGCGACCAGCATCGGTAATGCTATCACCTTGAAATAGGACCGTTGCGCCTTCTTCAATCAACGGTATCATAGTGCTTCCTCCGTCAGTTTTAACTAGATGGTGGTGAAAGCCTACGACAGCATCATTGCTTTCGCGAGCATCCCCACCATCTACACTATACCAGGAGTACGACCCAGACGCGTCATTACTCAAGCGCCTCGCGGATCTTGTATACTGCCTCAGACAGGGGAACAATACAACTCTCCTGATCTGCACGCCCCTTGATCTCGACCCCGCCTTGCTTAAGAGAACGCTTGCTCACAACTACACGCAATGGAAATCCTAACAGGTCAGAGTCATTGAATTTAACGCCCGCCGACTCACGCCGATCATCAAAGAGTACCGCGATACCCACATCACGTAGCTCAGCATAGAGACGCTCCGCTGCTTCACCAACCTCAGCCCGCTCCAGATCGAGCCCCAGAAGTGATACGGCATATGGAGCGACTGCTTGCGGCCAGCGTAGCCCCCTCTCGTCGTGATGCTGCTCAACGATACAGGCGAGCAAGCGCGGAACACCCAGGCCATAACAAGCCATAATCAACGGTCGCGTCTGCCCCTCAGCATCCAGAAAGGTCGCGTCGAAGAGATTAGAGTAAACGGTGCCAAGCTTGAAGATATGCCCAAGCTCAACTCCACGGAACGCATGTAATGTACCCCCACAACGCGCGCAGGAAGCGCCATCATAGGCGGACGCGATATCGTCCCACACATCAACGCGGAAGTCACGCGGGTAGTTCACATTCCGCGTATGATATTCCGCGCGATTGGCTCCAGCGACAAAATTGCGGTCCCGATTCAGCGAGTAATCGGCTATGACTAGTATAGCATCCCCCTGGCCCAGTGGGGAGGCATAACCAGCGACAATTCCCGCTTGCTCTAGCTCCTCAGCCGTCGCGAGGTGCAGGTCAATGGTGTTCAGGCCCACTTTCGACAGGGTATGTGCCAGCTTGATCTCATTAATCTCTAGATCGCCACGCACAACAGCCATTATCAGACGCAGTTCCACGCTATAGCAAACCACCTTCATTGTCCGTGCTTCCGGAATACCAAGGAAGGTCGCCAGATCACTGATCGATTTGCAAGCTGGAGTGTAGACCTCCTCCAACGCAAGTTTATCTTCATGTTCCTGCGCACTCCGCTGAAACTCGGCTTTCTCCACGTTGGCGGCATAGCCGCAGTCTTCACAACGTAGAACAACATCTTCTCCCGCTTCGGTCAGGGCAATGAACTCAAGCGATTCCTTGCCGCCTATCGCGCCGCTATCTGCCTCGACGACGATATAGTTCAAGCCACATCGATCAAAAATGCGGCAATACGCGCCGCGCACGCGCTCAAAACTGGCGCTTAATCCAGCCTCGTCGGCATCAAAGCTATATAGATCCTTCATGACGAACTCGCGCAGGCGCAATAAGCCCCCACGCGGCCTCGGTTCATCGCGGAATTTGCGCTGAATTTGGAAGATCAGGCGCGGCAGGTCACGATAGCTATGAATGAACTCCTTCGCCAGCAAGGTCACCATCTCTTCATGTGTCGGAGCAAGCACCATATCTCGCTCGCGACGATCTCGCAGACTAAAGAGTACTGGTCCATAGAGCTCAGCCCGGCTCACACCTCCCGTTTGCTTGGCCTCCCATATGTCACGCGGCTGCAAAGAGGCCATTGAGACTTCCTGACCTCCTATCATCTCTATTTCATCACGAATTATCTCCGTAAGTCGACGCATAACACGCTCACCCAGAGGCAACAGATTATAGATACCTGAGGTCAATTGACGCACAAAGCCAGCGCGGGTGAGCAACTCCAGATTCATACTCTCGGCTTCACGTGGAGCCTCGCGCAAGGTAGAACTAAACAGTTGAGAATAACGCATATCCTCTTCTCTTCTCCTCTCGTCCTAATATGTCAATAGAAGTATGCAACAGAGATATCTAGGCTCATATTGGATGATTATTTACTTACTATGCTTCCTAAGAACCTGGCAAGCAGGGAAGAGAGCACGTCAAGCGCTCCCTATCCTACCCACCATTTAAAGGCTAGTAAGCGCGGGCAAAAATGGCCTCGCAGGTGGCAGGCTTACCAGTATAGATGCACTTGCCCTGTACCCCACCTTCGGGCTGGTCAAAAGGAATCACGCGAATAGTGGCCTTGGTCTCTTCCTTCACAGCCTGCTCAGCGGCGCTATCTTCGGCCCACTTCACACGCACAAAACCACGCTTCTCGGCGATGATCTGCTTGAACTCCTCGTAATCCTCAGTGTAATGTGTGTTCTGCTCGCGATAATCGAGCGCACGCTGGAAGAGGGCTTTCTGAATCTCTTCTAGCTTCTCTGGCAGGCGCGCTTCCAGAGCATCGATAGAGACCACCTCTTTCGAGCGGTCCATGCGGTTGACCAGAACAACATTATTGTTCTGCACATCGCGCGGTCCAATCTCCAGGCGCACAGGCACACCTCTCATCTCCCACTCATTGAACTTCCAACCCGGAGTGTTGTCGCTATCGTCAACTTTGACACGGACCTTACCCTTAAGCATCTTCCGCAAGCGCTCAACAGCCTCAAAGACAGTAGAGCGGTCCTGATCCTTACGCCAGATAGGTACGATCACAACCTGATACGGTGCCAGGCGCGGAGGCAGAATCAGACCCGACTTGTCGCCATGTACCATGATAATGCCGCCGATCATGCGAGTACTTAGACCCCAACTTGTCGTGGCGCAGTACTTGCGCTCACCGTCAGAATCAAGGAACTGAACGTCGAAGCCTTTGGCGAAATTATGACCCAGGTTATGGCTGGTCGCGGACTGCAAAGCCTTACCATCGCCCATGAGAGCTTCAATGGAATAGGTGCGCAACGCACCTGCGAACTTCTCGTTCTCGCTCTTGCGCCCGGCGATAACTGGAATGGCAGCCTCATTCTCAGCGAAGTCGCGATATACTTCCAGCATCATGAGTGTGCGCTCTTCGGCCTCTTCCAGGGTACGATGCGCGGTATGGCCCTCTTGCCAGAGGAACTCAGCGGTACGCAGGAAAAGTGTGGTGCGCTTCTCCCAGCGCATGACATTATTCCACTGGTTAATCAGCAAGGGCAGATCACGGTAGCTCTGAATCCACTTGGCATAGCTATGTCCAATAATCGTCTCACTGGTTGGGCGAATAGCCAGTGGCTCTTCCAGTTCTTCGCCACCGCCACGTGTCACCCATGCCAGTTCTGGAGCAAAGCCCTCGACATGCTCGGCCTCTTTCTCCAGAAAGCTACGTGGAATGAGCAAAGGGAAGTAGGCGTTCATCACATCGGTCTCTTTGAAGCGCTGATCCAGGCGGGCCTGCATATTCTCCCAGAGGGCGTAGCCATAGGGACGAATAATCATGCAACCGCGCACGGGCGCGTAATCGGCTAGTTCAGCCTTGCGCACGACCTGGTTATACCAGGCTGAGAAATCATCCTCCTGGTCGGCAATGTCTTCGACAAACTTTTCCTTCTCGCTCATAACGTTCCCTTCTTAAAAACATCCGCATGCATGCTATATAGCTGATTTTAGACAACAAAAAACTCGCCCTGCATAAGGACGAGATCATTGGCCCGTGGTACCACCTTACTTGAGACATGCCTCACGGCACATCTCCTCTCTGACGGTCGCTGTTGAACCGCCCCTTCCTGGTAACGGTGAAGGATTCCGGTCAGTTTCTCACTGACGCTCTCAGGTGGGTTCGACGGGGCCATCTCTGCCGACTTTCACTCTCTCGGCTCGCTGCTAGGTCATGGGCATCGCGTCTACTGATCCTGATCGGCGCGTTTACTATTCGTTTCTATTACTCCTTATCCGGAAACCTGAGTGTATGAGTGCTAGCCGCAATACGGCGCCGTGCCCTCGTATGAGGGTTGGTTTTCGAATAAGACCTTAGGCTAAGCATACATGATTCCCTTTTCCGTGTCAAGCATCGCTTGCTTCTTATCGAAGCAGGCTTCACGCTTCTGGCGCGACAGGAGCGCAGAGTATGCACAGCAAACCAGGACCACCACCTGGAAAACCCGGACTTCCGAAAAATAGACACGCTATTCATAGTCATCTATGTTACAATAGGGGCAATTATTCTAGATATATTCTTCCATATAGTGCTTTCGAGATTTAAAACTATGCTTGGAACTCTACTAGGACATTATCGGCTAATACGAGAGCTAGAACAGGGCGGCACGGCGACGGTCTTCCTGGCGGAGGATATCCACCTTCAACGCCAGGTCGCGGTCAAGGTTTTCGATTCAGACCTTGATACAAATGCGCAGCAAAATTTCCTCTCCTATTTCGCGCGTGAGGCCCGCACGCTTGCCAGTCTGGATCACCCAAACATTCTTCCAGTTTATGACTACGGTGAACAGGATGGGCACGTCTATCTGGTCATGCCTTATATAGCAGGAGGCTCACTACGCGACTATCTACGCCAACGACCGCTTCCAATTTCCCCGGAACAGGCTGTTTCCTTCCTTCAGCAGGTGCTCCTGGCACTGGAATACGCGCATGCACGCGGGCTCATCCATCGTGACATTAAGCCTGGCAATATCCTCTTCAAGAATGACAAAACACTTCTGCTCTCAGACTTTGGGCTAGTGAAAATTGTCGAAAAGGAAGCAGGTGCAAACCCACAGCAGGATATGACACAGAGCGGTGGGCCGAGCTTGAAAGGAACACCCAGCTACATCGCCCCTGAACAGATTCATGGTCGCCCAGCACAATCTAGTGATATCTATTCGCTAGGGGTCGTAGCCTATGAACTACTCACCGGACAGCGCCCCTTTCAGGCGGAAGATACAATGGCTGTCCTGTTCAAGCACCTGCATGAGCGTCCACGTCCACTACGCGAACTCAACCCAGCACTCTCGCTAGAGCTAGAAAGCGTCGTACTCCAGGCCCTGGCGAAGGAGCCAGAGCAACGTTTCCAATCAGCGACAACCTTCCGCACAGCTCTAGGAAACGCTCTCAAGACCACTTCTCATCAAGTGCAGGGTAGCAATATGCCAATGGCTGATATGGCTAGTCATACGCATCTCAGCTCTCCCTATCAGACACAGCTTGCCGGGCAAACGGAGCACACAATTACGCCCCAGGGAAACGCTTCTAACGCCTTCCACTCAAGCCCAAAACCATCTGGCTCAATCTCGACACCTGCGACCCAATTCGCGTTTCAGCGGCAGGCAACTATCACACCTCAGTCCTCCCCGCCTCCTGGTATCAATCCAACGCATGGCGCTCCACCACGTCCCCGTGGAATCAGTAAGTGGAATATCCTCACGTACATTTTGATAGGCGCGACGCTGGCAACCAGTATCTTTGCCATCCTTTATAACGCAGGCTACCTTGGCAAACAACAGACACCATCTCCCTCAACACAAGCAACAGCAACCCCCAGTCAATCTGTACCCGCCACTATTACTACTGCATGCCCCCCAACAAATAAGGCCCGTCCAGCGACACTTCATCCAATGACGTTGGGGAGTCACCACCAATTGATCTATATCGTCAACGAGGGACCTAACGATGCCCCTACAGCGGCAACCCTTAAACGTCGCGATGCTGACACAAACAACAAAGCCACGTCAATCCTTCAAATACCCAACGTACATATCGACGAGGGACAGATCACACAAAATGGGCAATGGGTCCTCTTTACCCTGAGCTTCAACGGCATCAGCCAGGTACGCATGGCGCGCGTTGATGGGCAGGAGCAGCAAACGCTCTATTGTGCTCCCTCAGATGGGCACATAGCTGATTCACAACTCTCTATCAACGGGCAGAAACTCATCTTCAACCTCTTTCCAGGCCCTGTTGGTAAGCCCTCGCTAAACCTGCTCGACCTGACAACTGGCTCGCTGACTCGTCTTCTGGAACCGACAGGACAACAAGCCTATACACCCACGACCTGGCAGGATAAGAGCCATGTCTACTTGACCTCGTTCGTTCCTAATTCAGACGTTCCACGCACGGATCTCTACCTGCTCAATGTTGACAAGGGTGCGAATCAGAAAGAGCAGGATATGTCGAAGGTGCTCAGCCAGGACTGGACCTGTGGCAGCTTTGATGATAGCTTCGATTCACGACAGTTGTTTGTCGCCAGTTGTGGGACCAATCAGGGGACAGCTCTACCCACTCCTACCGGGCCAACCACAATTAGCATTCAACCTGCGACAGGGGGCACAGCCCACACTATCGCTCATATCGATCAGGCTGTAACCATGCTACGCACCATCTCGTCCACGACGCTCCTCTATATGGTAGAGAACGGAAGCGGTGATAGCAGTCAGAATGGCCTCTGGCGCATGAATATTGATGGAACCAATCGTCAGCGTCTCTCCACAGATGCTACTGGCGGTCAATCACTCAGCCTCTTCTCCCACTATACCTGGGCTAATGTCTCGACGGACGGCAAACTTTTCGCCCTGCAAGAGGCTGATCCCCAAAGTCAAAATCGCAAGATGTATTATGGGAACCTCACTGATGGCGTTTCCAACTTCTTCGCCGATATTTCCGATGGAACAGATTTACGCCTCGTCGGGTGGACACACGTTTAACTAATGGATCTTGCAAGGTTCGCCTTTCTTTAGTAAGCCTTGCAAGATCCTGCTGTTCAGTACAAAAGACCTATGCCTTCAGGTATCCACCCGATGCATTTCTCAGGTATAAATTCAACTTCTCTCAGGTAGACACCGACAATTATAATCTGATGTAGGAAACCTGAACATATTCAGACATGCAGGGTGCTTCCACACTGCAACTTTACGTTTTCCTGGGGGATTATCGTCTGTGAAAAAATTTATCACTCTCCTGCTCCTCTTTGGGACCATCGCTACCCTCTTCACCGCTTGCGCGACCGGTGGAGATACCAGTAACAAGCCCAATACAGTCCACATGAAGGAGCTTGTCTTCTCGCCCACCACAATCACCATTCACAAAGGCGAGAAGGTCAACATTGTCAATGACGTCACTATCGCACACATCATCGCGAACGGAACCTGGCAAAACAATGTGCCAAAAGTCGGCAAAGAATCAGGTGCCCCTCAAATAAATATCCAGTTCACCGGCAACGATAGTCAGGAGATTGGCCCCTTCAATACGGCTGGAACCTTCCAGTTCTATTGTACGGTCCATCCAGGTATGAACCTGACCGTCATCGTAAAATAACAGTAAATAAGAAGAGAAGCGGTGGGAGCGTTCGTTCCCACCGCTTCTCTTCTTATTTACTTTAAGAACTCCTGATTCCAGCGTGAGATTTATGTCAATTTAGACATATGTAATATGATATCTATTGGTCGTGCTGCATTTCACACGCATACGAATCCAGGGAGGGAAACCATGTTGTCATTATCATCACGGCGTCACATGCTTTCAAGTGCCTTCAGCATACTCATCCTTTTGCTAATCCTCAGCCTGCTTGCCGCCTGTGGTGGCAATGCTCCAACGCAGGGAACGACAGCTCAAAGCACCCCAACTCCACCCCCCACATTTACACCGACACCAACGCCCGACGTACCACGCAAGGATATTACCTTTCGCACCAGCGATAAGGTGAGCATTGCAGCCTGGCTCTACGGAAAACCATCCACGACGGCTATCATCTGTTCGCACGAACGAGGGGGAAATAAAGCCCAGTGGGATAGCATTGCACCTGTATTTGCCTCCCATGGCTATATGGTAATCGCCTATGATTTCCGTGGGCTAGGGGACTCAGGAGGGGAACAGGATCTTGGCAACACCTATAAGGATGTGCTAGCTGCCATCGATTACGCGAAAAAACAGGGCGCAAAGAAGATCATTCTGCTAGGTTCCAGTATTGGTACAGCAGTCTCAGAAATTGCTGCCACACACACTAAGGTAGATGGTGTCATCTCGCTCTCGCCTGCATACTACTCCCCTCTAGAGAAGAAGGTCTTCCAGGCAGTGACCGCTCCCAAGCTGCTCATCAATAGTGAAGGCGATACCTATAGTGGGGAGACACGCCAGATGTATGAGGATGCTGTAGGGCCGAAGGAGCTTCACATCTATCCAGGCAGCTCTGCTCATGGAACATCCATCTTTCTTTCAGAGAATCGCCAGGATCTCTATGACCGCATCCTCGCCTTCATCAAAAAATATGCTCCCTTATCATAGCCAACCAGCCTGTTGATCATACTCCCCATGTATGAGATTACCAAAAGCTCTTTGGGTAATCTCATACATGGGGAGCGAATCGAACTTGCACACCTCGATCCAATCCCACCTTCCCCCCATCCAATTTCCACTTGTTGCCTAAAGTAGAAAATTACTCTTCTACATCCTCGAATCAAATTCCCAGCTTTTGGCTCATTTGAGACGGACCATCTTAATTGATACTTGATTTGCTCTATTCATCCGACTACATTAAGAAGATGATAAGACAATGCACAATATCTGGTTAATTCACCTCAACCATTTTAGGAAGAATGACGTATAACATAAGGGGGTAGTGTATTCTCACCATATAAGTGGGTGCTCAGGACACATATCTCCTACCTGGAACGGAATATTTCCGATTCTAGCATTGTTTACCAGAATGTGCTTATTAGACTAAAATAATAACGAGGGGAGCTTCCCAACTTATGGCTCAAATTGCCTTTCGAGACATTACCAAGCGGTACCCAGGTACTCCGGCACCGGCAGTCGATGCGGTATCCTTCGACGTACCGGAAGGGAGCACCTGTGTCCTCGTTGGTACCTCTGGCTCGGGTAAAACCACACTCCTACGAATGGTGAATCGCCTGATCGAGCCAACCTCAGGTGAGATTCTCGTTGATGGCACGAATGTCTTAAGAGAGAATCCCATTCAGTTACGGCGACGTATTGGGTATGTTATCCAACAGGTTGGCCTATTTCCTCATATGACGGTTGCAGAGAATGTGCGCGTGACCGCTGAGATTGCTGGAGGCTGGAACAAGCAACGCCTCAATAGTCGCGTTGATGAGTTGCTCGACCTGGTAGGGCTACCACCTGCCGATTATCGTAAACGCTTCCCACGCCAGCTATCAGGCGGACAACAGCAACGCGTTGGTCTGGCCCGTGCACTGGCAACTGATCCAGCTATTTTGCTTATGGACGAACCCTTTGGGGCACTCGACGCCATTACGCGCGCGCGCATGCAGGATGAGTTGCAGCGCATCCAGCGCGATGTGCATAAGACTATCCTTTTTGTCTCACATGATATCGACGAAGCCTTCAAGCTGGGTGACCAGATTGCCGTCATGTCAGATGGCAAGCTAATGCAGATTGGCTCACCAGTCGAGTTGCTGGCACGGCCGGCTAATGACTTTGTGAGCCAGCTCGTAGGCGCGGATAACACCCTACGCCAGCTACAATATCTACCTGTCACCACGGCGCTTGACAACCGACCCGAGGTGGTTTCATCGGCACACTGGGGAGACGCGGCGACCTGCAAATCAGACGCCACGTTACTTGACGCAATGCTTCAACTCCTCTCCTCCGACACCTCCACTCTCACGGTCTTTGATCCCACGAATCAGAAACAGCTTGGTACAATTACCCTTACCAGCATCAACCGCGAGATCTCACGCCAGCGCTCTACCCAGGCTCCCATCAATCAGCCGGAAAGTTCACACGCCTAATAGGAGCCTAGTTCGCGCGGCCTCGCGTCGCTGCAAAGGAAGAGGTAATTTGTCATGCATTATCTGCTCAGTGGATATAACTATGATCTCTCCGATCCCGCGAGCATTCCTAACCTGATCTCGCAACATGCCTTTCTGGTTGGTATCAGTATGCTCATTTCGCTGATTATCGCGATCCCGCTGGGTATCCTGGTCTCGCGCTACCGCAAGTTAGCCTTACCTGTAATCACCTTTATGGATCTGCTCTATACTATTCCAGGGCTGGCTTTACTGGGCATCTTGATCTCGATTACCGGTTTGAGCTTCGCGACCGCTATCATTCCGCTCATACTCTATACTCAGTTGGTATTGATTCGCAATACATCAACTGCTCTGAACGGGATCGATCCCCTGCTGATTGAGACGGCACGTGCGATGGGAATGAGCCCAGGGCAACAGCTGTGGCGCGTGACACTACCTCTAGCGCTCCCGGTAATCATTGCTGGCGTGCGTATCGCCACGGTAACCATTATCGGTATCGCTGCCCTGGCATCTCTAGTAGGCGAGGGAGGACTGGGAGACCTGATCTTCAAGAATATTACCAGCCGCGATATGGATGCCGTTCTGGCTGGCGCGATCCTGCTAAGCCTGTTCGCGATTGTGACCGACCTCCTGCTGCTGGGCCTACAGACCCTGCTCAACCGTGGTCGTAGCGCGCTCTCGGTGGCCTGATTTGGAGGGAGGTACGTACTTATGAACGCTATCTGGAACTATATCGCCGATCCAACCCATCACTTCGGTGACCAGACCATAGCTTATCTACAAATCTGCGCCTTCACCATCGTTGTCGCAATTCTGATTGGCGTCACACTGGGAGTCGCAGTCTCACGCAGCGCCGTCCTGGGCTTCATCGCTGTAAACCTGAGCGGCCTGATGCGCGCTATTCCAGTGATCGCTTTTCTGATCGCGGTACTTCCATACCTGGGGTTAGGCTTTACGCCTGCCGCAGTCGCGCTCATCATTCTTGGCATTCCACCGATTCTGCTCAATACCTATACAGGGTTGCGCGGAATCAACTCAGCCATCATTGATGCAGCGCGTGGCATGGGTATGACCAATTGGCAGATTATCACTCGGGTGCAGGCACCACTGGTCATGCCCATCATCGCCGCTGGCATTCGCACTTCTTCTATCCAGATTATCGCTACCGCGACTCTCGCGGCCTTTATCGGTGCGGATGGTTATGGCGTTTACATTGTAGATGGCCTCTATAACCTGAATAACACCGAGATTCTCGCTGGGGCGATTCCAGTCGCGCTTATCGCGCTGGTAGTAGAGATCTTCATGGAGATCTTACAGCGTGTGCTCACTCCTGCGGGGTTGCGAGAGCAGCAGAGAACTCCACAAGCTCAGGCATCCTGAGCGCGCTGGAGGTCTTATTTTAGATCTACAACATTTTTGATCATTCCAAGCATAAGGAGATTTTCATGTCTTTACGTTCATTCAAATTGAAGTCGGCGGGAGCGCTGGTACTGCTCCTCTTGCTCCTACTCTCAGCCTGTGGCACAGACGGGAACTCTACAGGCAACACTGGCAACAACTCAAAGGGCAAACTAACCGTCGCCAGTAAACTCGATGTTGAGTCACAACTGTTGGGCAAGATGTATACTCTACTCTTGCAGAAGGCAGGTTACCAGATCACCGAGAAGGCTGCGCTTGGCAATAGCAATATCGTATTTCAAGCGATCAGCAGTGGTTCGATAGATCTCTATCCAGAGTTCACGGCGACGGGCCTGAATAAACTCCAGGTTCCAACCACGTATGATCCCCAGAAAGACTATCAAGCGGTCAAGGATGGCTTCGACAAGCAGTATAAGTTGAGCTGGCTCGACGCCTCGCCTTTGAACGATGGTTATGAGCTTTGCACCTCGAAGGAGACTTCGCAGAAGCTAGGCATCACATCCCTCTCGGAACTTCAGGCCAAAGTATCACAACTGGTACTGACTTCACCTAGCGATGGTACCGATTTCGTTGACGGCCTGAAGCAGGTCTACAACATCACAACCAAGAGCTTTAAGAGCACGTCAACCGTGGATTATGCACTTGGTTTCGAGGCGGTAAAGAACGACAAGGCTCAGATCACGGTGTGCTACGGTACCGATGCCACGGTTCCTGAGAGCGGCTTCATCTTCCTGAAAGACGATAAGAATGGCTTCCCAGCCTTCAATCCCGCTCCTGTAGTGCGCAATGACATCATTCAGAAGAATCCCGATATCGCAGCGACACTCAATCCACTGGCTCCAAAACTGACCACTGATGTCAGCATCCAGTTGCAGCAGCAAGTCGCGGCGAAGAAGAAGGATGGAGCTTCCGTCTCTCGCGCCGTTACCCTGGTAGCAACCGACTTCCTCAAACAGCAGGGCTTGCTCTAATCTAGTTTCAGCCTTATAGAGGTAAAGCAGCGGTCCGATGCTCGGTGTTGAGCATCGGACCGCTGCTTCGTCTAGCGAGTAGTATGGTTGCGATTGAGTGTAAGGAGTTGTGGAAGTGTGCCCCTTTCATGCCATAGAGCAAGGGCCGCCGACAGGCCCAACCCCAATAGCGTTACAGAATACACCGCCAGATAATACACATTCCAACTCTGAGGATTACGACCGAAGTACCCTCCAACAGAGGCACAGACGAGGTACCAGACACACAACAGGGCCAGTCCTTTCGCGCTCATACCTTTACCTTGCCTCCATAGAACCCCAATAGCAGGGCAACCCAGGGCAGCAATGTGGGTGTGTACCAGGGAAAAATATGGGATGAGACGGCAAAGATAACTCCATATAACACCAGGAGTCCCGCCTCGATTCCGATCCGCCGATGCCAGCGCAGCCAGAGCACAGCAAGGACGGCACCACCCATAACCAGACCCTCAACCGCGAAGAAGACAAGCCTGGCCCATGACCCCTTCACTGTCGCCTCCCACGTGGTGAGTAGAAGGTAAACAGGACCAGCGTTCGGCTGCTGCTCACTAGCATAGGTGGAGAAAAAACCAAAGATCTGCCCATGCCCCATAATAACATAGGGTAAATAGGCCGCGACAATGGTCACGAAGCAGGTCAATACCAGTGCCCAATCGCGCCGTCTCACCAGGACCACCAGTAACAGAATAGGATAAAGCTTGGTCAGAGTCGCCAGGGCGATACACAAACCAGTAACGACACGACTTCCCTTCCAGGTCTCTTGCGCGAAAATGACCGCCAGGACAGAGAAGACGACAGGGCAAGCATCGACGTGTCCCTGCAAGGCAAACTCGATAATGGGGACAGGACATAGAGCATAAAGGAGGCAGCGACTCCAGTCCACCCCACGACGCGCCAGCAGGTAGGCTATTCCTCCACTGGTCACCAGATCCATAAGCACAAACATTCCTTTGAGAAAGGGCAGATTGCTTGGGGCAAGCAAATAGCTAATGAGGAATACCCCCTGTGCGCCAGGAGGATAGAGCGCGGGAGAAAAACGGTAGCGGCTATTGACAAAAAGAAAATCTTGGATGGAATGAAAGCGTGGATCAGCAGGAACGTAGGCGTATGGGCTGTAGCCAAGTAGCGTGACACGAGCATCCCACAGGTAACGCCAGGAATCCCGCGAGAGATCAGGCTCCAGCGGTAACAGGAGTGCGCGCATGACAAGCCCCGCCAGCAGAATCGAGCCCAGTTCCAGCCAACGCCAACGCCCTTGGGGTGCGGGCGTGCAGAAGACAACTGCGCAAGCCAGCCCGTAAGGGAGAAATCCTCCCATATATAGCAGCAGGAAATTATCCACCGGCGTATCGGCGGCAGGCGCGGTCAGGCGTACCACGACAAAATACGCCAGCATCACAAGCAGAAGAACAATCAAGAGCGGAAAACGCCAGCGAGCACGAGCCCTACCCTGCAAAGCCACTACAGATTCAGCGGATTCAGATGCCTGGAGCAGCGACATACGCAAACACAGCCTTTCTACGGAATAACAGGCCTACACTATCATAATGACCATTATGCTCTCCTTCCTTCCCAAACATCAAACTCATTATGCTAGATAGCAACTCTTACCCATCTCAACCAACATATTTCCCAGATCACTCACAATCAGTATCCCCTTTTCATTAGTGAACAAGTGAGAATATAATGAGTCTGCCGAACAGAGAACGCGCATCCCTATTTACAGAACACAGGATAAACAAAGAAAATTATGCATCACCAACCACCCTTGACCGAGGCGGAGGGCATATTTGTCCGCCAGCAACGGGTCGCACGCCTGGGAACCCTGAATACACAGGGTCCACCTCATCTGATACCTGTCTGCTATGCCTTTGACAATCAGCGCTTCTACATCGCGCTGGATGAGAAGCCTAAAAGCGTTTCCCCCCTCAAATTGCGACGAGTACGCAATATTCAGGACCGTCCTGACGCCACACTCCTCATCGATCATTACGAAGATGACAACTGGAATTATCTAGGCTATGTCCTTGTCTATTGTCACGCGGAACTCATCTCACCAGAGCATGAGGCCCATGCACATGCGCTTCAACTGCTTCGCCTGCGCTACATCCAATATCGTACGATGCATCTGGAAACACAACCAGTCATCATGCTCACCCCTACCAATATCTCTTCCTGGGGCCCCATGCTTACCAATCACCTGACCACCACATAAAAATATGAAAGTCACCTCCTGAGCTCTTTGCACACACGCGCTCAAAGCAATAAAGGGAGTAGAATGTGGTTACTGTTTTAAATACTTATGAACCACATTCTACTCCCTTTATCCTGTAAATTCTCATAATGAACCAAAGGCACTGCTAACAGTAAAATGCTATAATCGTTAGTAGACCTATGCTTACGGAAAGGCTCGAGAAGATGGCAAAATCCAAGAAAAAGCGGCGGCAAGCCGCCTCGACGAGCGCACGCGTAGAGGTGCATGCCCGCTCTCGTCTACAACCATCTAGCATCCAACGTAATCCCAATGCACAGAGGCGTCGCCAAACGCACAAACGTATTTCTCCCTGGATGCCTATTGGCGGCATTCTGCTCGTTGTTGCGATAGTCATTGGCGCTTTTGCGGTTCTGGGGCAACAAAATCAACATACTGGAAGCTCAGGACCTACTGATCAAGAAGTGCTTAAGATGACGACCAGCATTGAGCCTGATACACTTAACGCCATTGGCGATGGTGGATTAAAGGCATTCTTCCAGGCACCGCAAGGGAAACCAGCCATTCTCAAGGGTAGTACTGGCAAGCCGATGGTGTTCTACTCAGGCGCGGAGTTTTGCCCTCTATGCGCAGGCGAGCGCTGGTCTATCGTCGTAGCCCTCAGCCGCTTCGGCACCTTTAGCGCCTTGCCCGAGACCTCCTCAGCCTCAGAAGATAACCCACCCAGTCTCGCGACTTTTTCATTCAATGGCAGCAAATATCAGAGCAACTATATCGACTTCGAAGCCGTCGAGCAGTATACCAATCAACGATCAGGCAATTTCTACGCGCCCTTGCAAACTCCAAGCGATGCGCAGCAGAAACTTATCGATACATATAATGCCCCACCTTACGTCGACCAGCAATCAGCGGGTGGCTTTCCTTTTGTTGACATCGCCAACCAGTACATCACCACAGGCCCCAGCCTGAATGTCGAGGTGCTTGCCAACCTTACACAGAAACAGATCGCAGCCAAGCTAGCGGATCGTACGACCGATGTCGCCAAGAATGTGCTTGGCGCTGCCAACTATATGACAGCCGCCATTTGCAAGATCACAAACGACCAACCCTCAACCGTCTGCAATGAAAGCTCAATTACCAGATTGAAGCAGACACTACCCAGCTCGCAGGGTAGCGATCAACTCGCCTTAAACCAGCTACCAATAGCTCTTGTTAAGCGCCGTGATGAGTAAACGTCAGATGGCGATGAATACACAAGCTCTTACTTTTGTGTTATGCTTTGCGCACCAGTTCTTCGCCTAGCAATTCATCATAGAAAACCAGACGAAATGAACATATCTACTCCGCCAACTGAGTACTTTCAACTTCAGGCTGCCGCCTTCATTCGTGGTTGGCTAGCACATAAAGAGGTGTTAGCACCAACACATCCTCTACGACAAAAGCCACTTGAAATGCTGAGTGGAGAGGCGCTTCAGGAACTTATCAATCTGGCACACCAGCATGAGTTGCGCATTCACCGCTTCAAGCGAACGATGGAGCTGCCAAGAGTCCATAAGGTACTTGGTATACTCAAAGGCATGCAGCCAGCCAATCTGCTCGACGTAGGAAGCGGACGCGGCGCATTCCTCTGGCCCCTGCTCGATACCTTCCCCTACCTACCGGTGACCGCTATCGACATTCTGGATTACCGAGTTGCCGATATGCATATGGCTCAGGAAGGTGGGTTACATCTCCTCACAGCTCTACAGGCAAATGTGACGCAGCTTCCATTCGCCAATAATACATTTGATGTAGTGACAATGCTTGAAGTACTTGAGCACGTGCCCGATACCGAGCGCGCGTTACGCGAACTATGCCGCATCGCCAAGCGCTTCCTCATCCTCACCGTTCCCTCCAGGGAGGACGATAATCCTGAGCACATTCACCTTTTCACGCCCGACCGGCTGACCAAGCTCCTACATCAGCAGGGTATCCAGCGCGTCACGATTGATTATGTACCCAAGCACCTGCTTATAGTAGCAAGGACAGATCATGCAAACAAGTGATACGATTTACAAGTATCCACGCACACACCACATAGAAGGCTCCGGCATACAGCGGGGTGATGAGGACCTCACTCTGATTCCGCTACGCGAGTTTGCCGGGCGCTACCTCGTCATCGAAGAGAAAATGGACGGGGCCAATTGTGCCATCAGTTTCGATAGTACTGGGCAACTTCTCCTTCAGAGTCGGGGACACTTCTTGACTGGTGGGCCACGCGAGAAGCAATTCCATCTCTTCAAGACCTGGGCCGGGCGCTATACATTGGAGCTATGGGAGGTATTGGGTGATCGCTATGTCCTCTATGGGGAATGGCTTTACGCCAAGCATACTGTCTTCTATACAGATCTGCCACACTACTTTATGGAATTCGACATACTGGACAAGGTAACAGGACAGTTTCTGAGTACGCAACGCAGGCGCGAGTTCTTACGCGTCCTACCCTTCATCGTCTCCGTTAAAGTACTTTATGAGGGCGTAGTCCAGACCCTTAGTGAGTTGGTTTCGCTGATAGGGCACTCGCATTTCATCTCCGATGGGCAACTCACTATTTTGCGTACAACCTGCCAGAGTCGTCTATTTGATTACGAGCGTGTTCTGAAAGAGACCGACACCTCGCCCCTGATGGAAGGTCTCTACATTAAAGTGGAAGAGCAGGATGAGGTCAAAGAGCGCTATAAGTATGTGCGTTCGAGCTTCCTGCAAGCGGTCTTCGATTCGGAGAGTCACTGGCAGGATCGCCCGATTCTTCCGAACCGCCTGCATCCAGGCGTGGAGCTTTTCTAGTCAATCTTCATCAAGGATGGTGCACATGATCCAAACCTATCTTTCAGGCAAAGACTGGACCTTTCCCTTCTGCCCCCAGGCGCCAGACTGGCAACTCGACTGGGATGCCCTGGTCGCGACCTTCTCCTGGCTACTCCCCATGCGCGAGACACAACAGGAGCCCCTCTACCATGCCGAGGGCGATGTACTCACGCACACACGCATGGTCGTGGAAGCTATGATCGCTCTCCCTTCCTGGCGAAGTCTTCCAGAAACCGAACGCTCATTACTCTTCACCTCCGCTCTACTCCATGATGTCGGCAAGCCCGCTTGCACACGCCGCGATCCCGATGGGCGCATCTCTTCACGTGGACACGCTCGCAAAGGCGAGCTAATGGTACGCCATATTCTCTGTGATGGCAAGGAGATTGAACCCGTCCCCCTACATCAGCGTGAGTATATCGCGCGCCTAGTGCGCTATCACGGACTCCCTCTACAATTCTTAAATAGCTCTAATCCCCAGCGACATGTGCTCGAAGCCAGCCAAAGTGTACGTCTCTCACACCTGGCACTTCTCTCCGAGGCAGACGTTCGGGGGCGTATCTGCGCAGATCAAGGTGAGCTCTTAGAGCGCATTGAACTCTTCTCACTCTTCTGTCAGGAGCAGGAGTGTTATGATTCCCCCGTCAGTTTGCCACCCCACATAGCCGCTTTATCTACTTCCAGAAAGAGCAGAGCGACCCCTCGTATGTCGCATACGATGACACGCGCTTTGAGATAGTCTTGATGTCGGGGCTTCCAGGAAGTGGCAAGAATACCTGGTTGCACACTCATCTGCCTGATTGGCCTGTGGTCTCACTGGACCAATTACGCAAGGAATTGCAAATTTCACCTGGGGAGAATCAAGGCTTAGTGGTACAGGCTGCACGCGAACAAGCCCGTATTCTACTCCGGCAAAACACATCCTTCGCCTGGAACGCGACCAATATCACCCACCAGATGCGCCAACAGTTGATAGACCTCTTCGTCTCATATGGTGCGCGGGTGCGCCTGGTATACCTTGATGCTCCCCTGCCTCAGCTTCTCCAACGCAACCGAGCACGCTCCGAATATGTACCAGAGGCGGTGCTCTATCGCCTACTTAACAAGCTGGAAGTTCCAGATATCATCGAGGCTCATCGGGTCGAATGGGTTGAGCAGACCTGAGCTAGACGCTAAGGCCAACGCTTTGACCGCTCAATCTCGGTCACGAAGCGCTCGAAACCTCGCTGTTCAACCTGGGCACGAATACGCCGGAAGCCATCACCATAAATTGGGTCTGGATTACGCTCCATATTCTCGGCGCGATACTGGCTCTCCGGCGTATTTCTGAAGCGGAGATAATTGTACGAGAGCAATTCGCAGAAACCCTCTTCACGCCAGGGCGTCCCGTGAGACATTCCCTGTACGATTAACCAGACATGACCCAGTTCATGCGCGACCACACTCTCGAAGACAATGGAAGGCAAACCATACAGAACAGCGACGCCACGTACTTCGGCACTCGTCACCTGTCCATCCTGAGTATAGAAGACACCCATGGTCGCGCCGAGCGAATGAGTTGAACCATTCTCGCGCAAGTACTGGAGAAGTTTGGCCTTTCCACAGAGCTCCAGACTAAGGGGAAGCTGGTGATAATGTAATCTCTGGTGGCTAACCCACTGAATCACTTTTCGGAAGAGGGGTCGAGCATCCTCAGCGGTCTCGATAGCGCTGGCACGACATATACGGCAGCGCGTGACCTCCGCTCCTGTCTCACGATCCGCTGGAAGGATCAGGCGTCCGCAAAAATCACAGGATGCATACTGTCCCTGATGCTCTCGACAAAATTTTGTGCCCCAATAATCCACTAGATAGGAGTCCGTCAATGGCTTTCCACAATAGGCGCAACGTGGAGCGATCTCGCGCGCATAGCATACCTCATGGTATGGATGGTCCTCATTGAGCTTGAAGCGGGCATCCGTGATTGGACGCCCACATGCCATACAGACAAAGTGTTCAGGATGCCATGTCGCAGCCAGCGCGGTCAGATAGCGTCCAGTAATGGGTTTGCCACATCCTTTACAGACTGGTTGCCCTATCATCTTCATACCCGCTCCTCAACGCGCCGACTATCTCCGCTTACCTGGATACCACGCGCACCGGATAGCTATAATAGTCATAGCTCGTTACTATCTGGAAACCACAGGACTGATAAAGTGCTAACGCGTTCTGGTTCTCAGTTACTACTTCCAGCGAAATCTGGCGTTTCCCTAGCTTGAGCAGTTCTTGAATGGTATACGCCAGGAGGCGTCTCCCATAGCCGCGCCCCTGGAACTCAGGTAGCACCCCAAAACCGAGGATCAAGGCATCCTGCTCACCCAGGTTCACATCAAGTTTACCAACATAGATATCACCTAGTTGTGCTAGATATGAGGGCCGCCCCTCCTGGGGTCCCTGGCTATACCATGTGATCTCGCTACGTGGGATGCCAAAGGCAACGGCGGTAATATGCGCCAGGATCATGCCATCCTCAGACTGAGATCGACGGAATTTTAGTCCCTCAATCTCTGTGCCAACGAGATGCGGCTCAGTAAGCGTCATCTTATATTCAGAGTGGTGGAGTCGGCCTTGCAGTCTGCGAGCAAATGCCTGCCCCCCCTGCGATGTATGTTCAACAATACCCAGGATCTGAGGAATGTTGCGACGCTGAACCTCTTCAGCCGCTGCCTGGAACAACCTGCTGAATATCCCCCTACGGCGGTATTGCGGGTGTACCATGCCACTTACCTCAGCCTCCTGCGTATTAAAGCAGAACAGTGCCAGGTAGCCGACCAGCTTACCATTCTCATAATAGAGAAAGTCGTTCGTCTCCTGCTGGGGGCGATTGCGGAGCGTATTCCAATTGAGCTTCATCGTCAGGTGCTCATGCTGCTGACATATCTCGGCCAGTTGCATAATCTCCTGTAACGCACTCGCTGTTAATCCTTGCGTCCACAACAACCCCTGTTTACCGTCTGTCATGCGCACAAAAAACCTTTCAACAAAGAGTAACGAAATTGTTTCTCTAGCATATCATCATTGCCTTAATTCCTGCCACTATTGCCCTATTCTTGCCATCGAAGTCCCCCCGCAAAGGTCATCCTCTTGTCGCGCGGCAACTCATCAGTCTGAAACCGGATCAAGGCCTTACTGCGTATTATTAGTAACATTATTACGTTACTAATAAGCAATACACTGATTGTTCTCATGCAGTAGGCCTTTCGCCTTTTCTTAAAAAGGTCATCTAAACGAATTTCAAATATAGCGATACATTGTTTTCATACAAGGAGGACCTTATGTTAGCATCTCAGTTTGTCCTTGCGGATGGTATCACGATTAGTCTGGGGAATAACGTCTGGAACTTTGGGTGGGATCTCATCCTCTACTTGGTCATCGCGGCTGTAATCGGCCTGATCGCAGAAGCAGTTGTCGGCTGGCGTCTTCCCTTCGGGATTATAGGTGCCATTGTTGCCGCTCTTGTTGGCATCTGGCTGATGACCAAAGTGATTGTCATCAATGGTTTCCAGGATTACGTGTTATATGATGTACCTGTTATCAGGACACTGATCGGCGCGATCATTTTCGTTGCCATCTGGCATCTCGTAACCCTCGGGTTTGCCCGCAGACGTTTCCGTCGCGCCGAGGCGTAATAGTTTATCGACGATCAGCACGTGCGCAAGTTCGCGCGTAAAGAGAGGAGATAAGTATGCCACAGAAGAAGCCCTTAAAAGGCGTTGGTGATAAAGAGCAGCGCCAGTACGAGCACATTAAAGAATCGGCGGAGAAAAGCGGTCGCTACGGAGACCGCGCGGAAGAGGTCGCCGCCCGCACGGTGATGAAGCATCATAAAGAGCAGCATCATCAAAAGGGTAAATAGAAGCCAGGGAGGGACGCGTCTCTTAGCTGACGCGTCCCTCCTTATTTCCAGGTTGATGCCGGAGTGTTACTTCTTCATCGTACCAGAATTGAGGACCAACACAGATTCGCGCCGTGCCGTTCTCTGTTTAAGCAAAGCTTTGCGGAATAGAGCCTGCACATCCAGACTCTTTAGCTGGGAGACAAGAACACCAGCGATAGTCAGAGCCGTTCCCCACCACTGAGTCGTTGTCAATACCTCTCCGAGCAGAAGCGCCGACATGAGGACCCCGAAAATAGAGGGAAGATAGCCATAGATAGAGAGACGTACGACACCCACGCGTGTAAGACCATAGTTCCAGAGCACATTCGTCAGGCCAGTCGCCCCTATAGCAGTAAAGAGCAATGCAGGAATAATCAGCATGGGCAACGTGCTCAGGTGGGCACTTGGTGCGCTCATTGCGCCCGGCACAACGAAGAAGGCACAGCCAACTACCAGCATCCAGGAAGTAACGCGCAAAGGGGAATAGTGTGATAAAGTACGATGAGTAAGCAGCGGTGTCAGTCCACTCAAGATGCCCGCCCCAAAGTAGAGTCCTAGCCCAATCCAATTGGTGCCTGTGACCGCTAACGAACCTCCGCTACCAGTTACAACTAACACCATCCCCATACAAGCCGCGAATAGTCCCCCAATCATCAATCCAGTCATACGCTCTCTGGCGATCAGAGACGCTACGACGGTCATGATCGCGTTAGTAAAAGCACCTATTAATGCCCCCATTGAGGCTTCAGCATAGGATGAGCCATAGAGAAAGAAGATTTGCTGGAAGCCAAAGCCCAGAACACCGGCACCGATAAGCGCTCCCAGATGTCTCCATGAGATCTTGATACTACCTTCAATCAATCTTAAAAGCGCCAGCATCACAAGCGCAGAAAGCAAGAAGCGCAGAAAGCCGACCAGCAATGGCGGAAGAGAGGTTACTAGCAATTTTACTGTACAATAATTTAAGCCCCATAAGATACTTGCACTTACAATAGCAAGGTCAGCACGTTGTAGTTTCACCGTAATTACTTTCTTTGAAATACCGCAGGGAACCTGTTTTATATACCCAGGGCATAGATAGAGTTTACATTTAGCAAGTCATATATACCCATACCCACTTAGCCAAACCCATACTAGGAATAGTGTAGCGCTACTCAGGCACATCGCGCGGATACGTGCTCTTTGCCTGGGCACTCTCCGCCAGATCAATATCAACCGTGACAAATGGCATATGACGGGAGGTCTCGGCTAATACCTCCCCCTCCGGGTTAATAATCAGCCCACGCCCACCAAACAACTTATCGTCAACGCGATTCGACGAGATGACAAACGCCCCCGAGGCAATTGCTGCCATACGAGGAGCAACCACCCAACGCTCATGCGGAGTCGAGGCACGCGGGACCGCGATAAGATTCGCTCCCTGCCTGCCATAGAATCTGGCCCATTCGTTGAACATCACTTCAGTACAGATCAGGAAGCCTAACGCGAGATTACCGACACCCACCGGCGAGAAATCTTGCTGGTTACGATCAAACCAGGCACGCTCATAAAAGCCCTCTTCATTGGGAAGATAGTGCTTATCATGTACGCCTCTATATCCCTCACTCTCAGCCCAACAGAAGCCACGGTTCAAGCGCAAGCCATTTTTCATTAGGGGGTGTGTCCCTAGCACAAGCGCCGGAGCCAGTTCTGGCAGACGCTTCATCATGGCTTCGTGCTCATCACACGCATCCTGCCAGATATGGCTCTCAAACTGTGAGTTCGTGCAGAACCAGACGGAGAAAGGCAATTCTGGAAGCAAAACCAGGTCACTCTTCTGCTCCACAACATGACGAGCAAGTCTCTCCCAGGAGGCAGAGAAAGCACCCCTCTCATTGGGAAGCTCACACACAGTTACACGCATTCTCATTCACTCCCATTGCTTAAATTTGCCATCTATCACTCTCGACGAACCAGCAAGCACCGGAGCAACGCAATGGTGACGGCGTTTCATAACTGACACACAAAATCTACATATTGAATCACGAATAGCCCTGGCCTATGGTTAATTTGCACATATCACATTCACCCGCTTCTGGCACACACACGAAAATACAGCTATAATAGAAGCAATATGCTACCAATTGCCCGTTAGACCCTGCGGATCAGGTCAGTCAGAGAAGGCAAGGATGGCACAGGCAGATCAATGTACAGCTCCATAGCATATTTCACACGTATATCATCTTATTTACCATATTACGCGTAGTATTTCTTATATCTAAAACACACACATTCCCAGGCGTGGTGTTGATAGAAGAGTTTTCCATGTTATACTGTTAAGCAGACAGCAAACCATACCTAAAAAATCGAAGGATCCCTGCCTTAATAACCACTCACTCATACGAGCTAGAAGAGGAAGCGCAGGACTAATCATGCTCAATACAGCTTCGTTGAAAGCCATCAAGCAATCAAGGTTCTCACAGCGCTTTGTGAAACCATGCTATGATTCCTATTGCTTCTCTCGCTTGCCCGCAACTATCACATCTCTTCTCACAGGTACGCCCTCCACTTCGGCCTTACCAAAAGCTGCCTTCCAGGGTTTACCAGCACGCTATAATCAGGTAGTCTTCCTCTTCATCGATGGTTTTGGCTGGCATCTCTTCAATCGCTATGCCGAACGCTATTCCTTCCTCAAAACCGCGCTCGCTAAAGGGGTAATCTCAAAGCTCACCTCGCAGTTCCCCTCAACGACCGCAGCACATGTCACCTGCATCCATACAGGTCTGGAAGTTGGGCAAAGCGGCGTCTACGAGTGGTACTACTATGAGCCGCTCGTCGATAATATCATCTCTCCTCTGCTCTTCTCCTATGCCGACGATAAAGTTCTGCGCGATTCCCTGAGGCGTGCATCCATACCAGCGACCTCCTTTTTCCCACGCCAGACGTTCTACCAAAGCCTGCATAAGCAGGGTGTAACCTCGCATATCTTCCAGTTTCAGGCATACACGCCATCCACCTACTCTGATATAGTTTTTCAAGGAGCGAGTGTTCATCCCTACAGTATGTTACCGGAAGCACTGGATGAGCTTGCAAATCTGCTGGTCGCACCTCAGGCCACACCTGCGTATTACTTTCTCTACTTTGACCGCATCGATACTGTGAGCCATAACTATGGTCCCACATCTCCACAGGTCGAGCGAGAAATCGATACATTTATGCATCATATAGAGCAATTCTATCATCGGGTTGGGACTCAGGCTTCAGACACGCTCCTCTTGCTGAGCGCGGACCACGGACAAGTTCAAGTCAATCCACGCACAACCTATTATCTGAATGAACGCCTTCCGCAGCTATCGCGCCACCTGAAGACCAATCACCAGGGACGCTTGCTTGTGCCTGCGGGCTCTCCCCGCGATATGTTCTTGCATGTCAAAGACACACGTATTGACGAGGTGGTAGATCTACTCCGGCGAAATTTGTCCGACAAAGCAGAGATCTATCCAGTCTCAGAGCTACTTGAACAGGGCTTCTTCGGGCAACAGCCGCCCTCTCAGACGATGCTAGCACGCCTGGGAAATGTGGTTATTCTGCCCCATAAGTACGAGACAATCTGGTGGTACGAGCAGAGCAAATTCGACATGCACTTTCAGGGTCACCATGGAGGACTAACACCAGACGAAATGGAAATTCCCCTGCTCGCGCTCCCACTCGGAGATTGAGAATTATAAGAGAACAAAAAGGGAGCCCATGCGCATGGGCTCCCTTTTTGTTCTCTTGTACCTAAAAACACTACTCGTAGCGGAGTACCTCTAATGGGCGCACACGTACCGCACCCCAGGCCACAAATGCCGCCGTAATCATCGCCAGAACCGCCGAACCCAGAACCAGGGCCAGGGCGATTGGCATACTCACAGTAAAGTGCGCACCAAATGCCGCTGCGCCCAGAATGCTGATCGCGCCCGTGACGAGCAGTACGGCCAGAAGAGCTCCGGTTCCGCCAACGACTCCATTCTCGATCAGAACCTCACCTAGAATTGAGCGACTGGTGTAGCCTACCGACTTAAGAATACCTAGTTCGCGCCGACGTTCCAACATAGCTAGGGCAACCGCGTTCGCGATGATAATCACACCCGCAAGCAGGGAGAGCGAAGCGATTGTGGTCAGGGTAAGCAAGATGTCGTTAAGCAACTGATCCACAAAGTCGCTAATACTCGCCAGATTCAAGACAAAGGCATCAGGGACAGTCTTTCCCATAGCATCAACAGCGCTATTGAGCTTATTGGTATCAATCTTCATATAAAAGATCGACTGCTCTATCCCACCCGGAGAGAGCGCCTTGACACTGGTACGCGTACCAAGAAGCGGATAGAGAGTGCCACCCAGGCTGGTTTGCTCATAAACGCCAACGACATTGACCGTGACGACACTGGTACGATCCGTGCTCCCCAGTGTGATCTTATCGCCAATCTTCAGATGCAACGGGTCGAGAGAGACCAGTTCGTTAGAGATCAGGATATTATTGGTGCCCTCATCGCTGAGATTAAGGTTGCGCCCCTGAACAATGCGGAGGTCTTTCGTACTGGGAAACTGATTGTTACCCACATCATAGCCTTCCATGCCACTCAAGAAGTAGAGTGATCCTTCACGCCCCAGCGAACCAGGCCCCGGCTTTGATCCTGGACCACTCTTTGGCAAAAGATCCTGGATTGGCTTATCATTGATCGCAACTGGCACGGTAGAGGTGAGAGTACGCCGCTGATAGCTTGATAGGCCTTTCAGTGTAGGAAGCTTATCCTGAAGCTTCTGGGTATCGTTGCCACTCGTAATTGACACCACATTATAATTGAGCGACTTGGCAATGGCATCATTCACCTGATCGCGCAAATTCTGGCCTAGCACGACAATCAAGCCAATTGTGAAGATACCCACAAAGAGGGCCAACATGGTTGTCGTCGTACGCGCACGCTGACGCCCAATATTACGCAGCGCCATCTTGATATTCGACTTCCAGGTGCGAGGCAAAATCACAACCAGCAAGCCCAACAGCGAGAGTATCAGGAAGATCAGGCCAAAGAACTGCAAGTATGGGAAGTCCAGGTATGTGGGCAGAATCCAATACAAGAAAAGTGAGAAAGCCACACCCAGTACAATCACCGCCAGGAAACCTAGCGTTAGACGCTCTGGAACCGGTAACTTGCTAATAGTCCAGATGACCAAGCTAAAGAATAAACTTAGCAATAGCAGGAAGGCAAAGGTGCCATAGACTGAGGCTACGCCAAGTCTTACATCATTATTGAGAATGACAATCGAGAGGCCACAGAAGAGAACTGAGAGGAGCGCCACAAGAAAAATCATCAGCAGAAGGCTTCCCGCCCTGCTTCCTTCGGACTGCTCACGGATGACATTCAGAGGGCGAATGTTTGCTGCCTGGACGATTGGCAAAAGGCCGAAAATGAGCGAGGTTGCCAGACCAATTACTACACCACCAATAATCGTAGTGTAGTCCAACACGAAGGGAATATTCAACTGGAACGTACTTTGAACAAGGTTACGCACCAGATAACTCACGCCAACCGAGGCAGCAGCCCCAATCACACCACCCACAAAGCCAAGCATCGCAGCCTCTAGCCCGAAGAGCAGATAGAGGTCGAAGCGCCGATACCCAGTCGTCTTGAGCATCGCGATCTCCGTCTTACGACGTGAGAGCAGGACCTGCATGGTATTGACAATACCAACGCCACCGATCAGCAGCGCCAACAGACCAGCGATCTCCAGGAACTTGCGGATATTGTCGATTGTCGCCTGCTGGCTCTTGACCGCATCATCGACGGTGCGCACATTGGCAATAGGGAAGTTGTCGCGCAACCGCTTGGCGGCATCGTTCATATGCGCCTTATCAACCGTGCTCACATCAACCGTATCATAGGTCTGAACATTTTTGGCATTGGGATCTTTGAAGTCAGTAAAGGAAATCAGGGCAAGACTTCCTGATTGAGCCAGCACGCCGCTATTCTCCGCAATACCAGCGATCTTCGTCTTGATGACACGCGATTGGCGGTCCTGCGAAGTGACGCGTATATCCAGAGAGTCCCCGACTTTCTTGTGGTATTGATCGACAAACGCCTTTGTGACAATAACCTGTCCATTCTTGAGCAGGTCGCGGAAATTTCCGTCCTTCGGCTCAGTAAAGCCAGGTATAGTCCCCAGGGGATAGATAGCCGGGTCAATCACACGCACGTTGAAGGATTGGCGCAGTGAGACAGAACCGCTCCCAGACGAGGCCTGTGCATTAATAACAGGCGTATAGTTTGTAATGACCTTATCTTTCTTGAGCTTGTCAAAGTAACTCAGATCATCCTTAGTAAAGGGCTGATTGTTTGAGGTTACAGCAATATCGCCACCGTTGGCATCACGGACGTTGCTATTAAAAGCATTGTTGATCATCAGCCCTACCAGTTGCAGGGCAACAATTGCCATGACACCAACTGCAACACAGAAGATCGCCAATACCGTCCTCTGCCCACCTCGCACTAGAGAGCGCGAAGTATAGTTAAAGTACATCGAGGCTTTCATTGCACTACTCTCCCACCAGCGTTATCAACCTCTGCGACCAAGCCATCGACAATACGAATAATGCGATCAGCGTGCGCGGCAACGTTCTGGTCATGTGTCGCGATAATAAAGGTCTTGCCAGTCTGATCGCGTAGTGAGGCAATCAGCTCAAGCACCTTCTCACCATTGCGCGCATCCAGATTGCCTGTTGGTTCGTCGGCAATCACTATCGCAGGATCAGTTGCCAGCGAACGCGCAATGGCTACACGCTGCTGCTCACCACCTGAAAGCTGGCTAGGGCGATGGTTCAGACGATGTGAAAGACCGACGAGTTCCAAGAGTTCCTTGGCACGCGCTGAAGGAGATCCCTTATGCTTACCTACATAGAGTGGGACCTCTACGTTCTCCTGCGCGGTCAACGTCGGGATCAGATTATAGGCCTGAAAGACCATGCCGATCTTACTATTACGTACTGAAGCCAGTTTGCCCTCATTCATGCGCGATATGTCCACGTTATCGATATATACATTCCCAGAAGTGGGAGTGTCCAGTCCCGCGATGATACCAAGCAAGGTACTCTTTCCTGAGCCAGAGGGACCCACGATAGAGACAAATTCCCCACGCTGGATTTGAAAGCTAATACCCTTAAGAATGTCTATACGCTCTCTGCCTAATGGTAAGCTTTTCTTAATATTTTGTACATCCATTGCCACATCTGGACTTCGCTCCTGCTCACCCGAAACACCCTTCAAAGAAGTTTCCATAAAGAATGCCAGCTCCTTTTTACTCCTTATGTGAAAACCTAAGCGCGTTCTTATTGACACGAACCCCAATGCCACTTGGCAACAGCTAACCTCAGGGTTCGGCAAGGAGTGCGCACCAGCCACGTCAGTGGCATTAGTTTTCGTATCAACCCTTAATCCACTAATTATTAGTCAGTGAAAAACGATATATCGCCTTTAATTACGAAGAAAACTCAGCTCTTGTTACAAAAAAAGACACCCAAGAGCACCTTTTTTTAGGTCTATTCCTGTGTTTAATTTACAGACTTTTCATAGCAGAGGTTACCCTCTTTTTATAGTACTCTCTGCGTAGTACTCTTGAGTTTCACTTCTGCGAGATATAGCAACTGTGGGATCAGGAAAATACAGGGAGAAACAAAATTCTAACGATTTCTGCACTGGCACTTCAACATTCCAGCACATCACAGAGAACCATGGGGTCATATCAGCCCAACAAATAATGCTATAGTTCCTGGCACAAGATGTCGAGAGTTCTAGATAGAACCATATATACCAAACATAGAGGTAAACCACAGTTCACCGCGAGACTATTTGGCACCTCTTGATATATATATAACAAACTCCTTGCGCGTCACATGCGCGAAGAGGTATAAGGCGATTCACCTGAGAAGGGGTCTTGATAGACACAAGAGCAGGATAGTCAATAGCAATCAACTATGCTATACTTCACTGGTATCGAAAGAGGCGCGTCTGCGTTTCTATTTGTATAATAAAAGAACGCTTTTCATTGCGCTCGGTGGAAGGCCAGCAAACTTAGGATGCAGCCTTCAACATATCACCAATGACTTGAGTGAGAGGAAACAGTACATATGCGCCGAGGAACACTCACACTCCTCTTTTTAATCATCTTACTGGCCGCGGGCGCTGCCTATGTTGTCTTCTGGCCAACCGCCGCTGCGAATGGTGGTAAGCCCTTATATGGGGTCAACAATCCATTTACGCTTCACCAAGGTCTCGACCTGCAAGGCGGCGTACGCGTTCTGCTGAACCCCGCCAACGGTGAGAATCCAACCGATGAGAATATGGCGACCGCACGCGACCTGATTGAACAGCGCGTTAATAAGGGCCTGGGCGTCAATGAGCCCGTGGTGCGCACACAGACCACCCTCAATGGACAGAAAAGCATTGTTGTCGAGCTTCCTGGCTATAATAGCGGTAATCAGCAGGCAGATATCGCGAATCTGTTGCGTACAGGCAAGCTTGAGTTCTGGAACACTGGTAGCACGCCGCTTCAGAACGGCGATACCCTTGATCCCGCGCAGTTCGCGGCTGACAATAACGGTAGCGACAAAGCACTCTTTGTTGGCAATGATCTTGATCCCAATTCGCTTGGTGTCTCTCAGGATCAGCAGACCAGCAAATATGTCATCGCCTTCGGTATGCGTGGTGACGCCGTAGGCCGCCTGAGCACCTATACAGCTCAGAATGTTGGCAAATACATGACCATCACGCTAGACCGGAAGGTGATTTCGTCCGCTGTGATCCAGAGCCAGTTGCCAGGCAATGGCGTAATTCAGGGTAACTTCACCGTTGATGAAGCCAACCAGCTTGTGCAGTTGCTAAAAATTGGCGCGCTTCCTATCTCGTTCACAATTGCCAGTGAGTCAACCGTCGGCGCGACCCTGGGTCAGGATTCGATCAACAAGAGCCTGATCGCTGGTGCCATCGGCCTGGGCATTGTCGTCTTCTTCATGCTTGTCTACTATCGCCTCCCAGGCTTCCTGGCGGACATCGCCCTGGTACTCTACTCACTCATCACCTTCGCCATCTTTAAGATGATTGGCGTCACAATGTCCCTCGCTGGTATCGCAGGCTTTATCCTCTCGATTGGTATGGCTGTTGACGCCAATGTGCTCATCTTTGAACGCGTCAAAGAGGAATTACGCGATGGGCGTCTTCTCGCTTCCGCGATTGACATTGGCTGGAAACGCGCCTGGCCCTCGATTCGCGACTCAAACATCTCGACCATGATTACCTGTGCCGTGCTCTATGTCTTCGGTACCAACTTTGGCGCGACAATCATCGTAGGTTTTGCTACGACCCTCTTCCTCGGTGTCGCGATCAGTATGTTCACCGCCATTACCGTCACGCGCACCTTCCTGAATCTGCTGGTACCAACCGGTGTCATTAATCATCCCGCGCTGTTCGGGTTGCCTGCTGGCTCTATATCTGCGGCACCCCTGGCACGACGAAACAGCACTGTGTAGAGGAGAATGTCGTGTTTAACCTGATAAAATATCGCTTTATATTCTTGCTCGTCTCGTTGATTGTCATCATCCCAGGCGTTGTCTCGCTCTTTATCTGGGGCTTGAACGTGGGTATTGACTTCACCGGCGGAACCAGCATTGAAGTGCTGCCAAATAAGAGCATCGGGTCAACAGCGGATGTCAAGAGTATCATTCAGCCGCTTAACTTGAAGGACGTTCAGGTCTCATTCACCGAGAATAGCCAGATCCGCGCTGACAGAACAGCCTGGATTCAGACGGATATTCCGGCCGATGGCACAATCTTCAAGGCTCTGACGGACAGCGTCAGTAAACAATTTCCCAATGAAGCGGCCAATCTGAAATTCCAGCAAAACAATCTGCCCGGAACCGGGGCAAACAAAGGCTTCACGATCTTTACCATCTCCGGTTTCAGCCAGACACCTGATATCAATAAGCTCAAAGAGGCCGAGAAAAACCTTCCCACCACCGCTGATAAGAAAACGGTCAAGATAGCGAATACCATTGTTGGTAACAAAGACCAGACCAAAGCAGTTTCGCTGCTGACCAGCAGTAAGTTCCAGTCAAACAGCGGCGACCTGGAGAAACTTCAGCAGGCCTTCTTCAATAAGGGCATTTACGTAGAGTTGATTTCCAGCTCGACGGTAGGTGGCTCAGTCGCCGAGCAGACCAAGTGGTACTCCGGGCTTGCCATCTTAGCTTCTTCGGTCTTTATCCTGCTCTATCTCTGGTTCTCATTCCGTAAGGTGAGCCGCCCATGGCGCTACGGTGCCTGCGCGATCCTCGCCATGTTGCATGACGTTCTGGTTGTAGTAGGCATCTTCTCGATTCTGGGTCACTTCTTCAATATCCAGGTCGATGCCCTCTTCATCACCGCGCTGTTGACCGTTGTCGGCTTCTCGGTCCATGACACTATCGTGGTATTCGACCGCATCCGCGAGAACATGCTGCGCCACACGACGGAGACCTTCGAGCAGGTAGTGAATGCCAGCCTTGTGCAGACAATGGCACGCTCACTCAACACCTCGCTGACAGTGCTCTTCACCCTGTTGGCGTTGACGCTCTTCGGTAGCAGCACCAGCATTCACACCTTCACGCTGACGCTGCTCATCGGTATCGCCAGCGGCACCTACTCCTCGATCTTCAACGCCAGTATGATGCTGGTCATCTGGGAACACGGTGAACTTGGCTTTGGCCTCTTCAGCCGCAAGCGCGAAGCCCAGGTCGCGACTGGCGGTCGCCGTCAGGCTCGTGAGCTAGCGCGCTCCCGTGGCTAAAGCTAGCGAAACGACACAACAATAACACTTCTTAGGGGCAGGGTAACCTGCCCCTTTTTCGTGCAGTAACCATGAGAGGGAAAGTGCATATGCTTATAGGACTAGATCACGTTATTATTGGCGTCAACAACCTGGAAGCAGGAACACGCATCTTTCAAGAGGATCTGGGTCTGATACCCAGCGGTGGAGGGCAACATCCTACAGGTGGAACAGCTAATCGGATCATCGTGATTGGCGATACCTACCTTGAATTGATTACCATTCAGAAGCCAGAGGAGGCACAGCAGAGTATACGAGAGCGGCTCGCGCAAGGAGACGGCTACCTAAACTGTGTCTTTGGCTCCGATGCCATCGCCGCTGATAGCGCTGCCATGAGCACACGTGGCATCTCTATCATAGGCCCATACGCCGGAGCACTACATAGCCCAGGAGGGCAGAGCCGCGCCTGGCAACGCACCGATGTCGAACGCCCTGATCTGGCTCAGCACTATCCCTTTCTGATTCAGCATGATAGTTCAGGCCAGGAACGGCGCATGCGCCTGGCCGGGTGGCAGGAGCCACCCACGCATCCGCTGGGCGTAACTGGGGTGCTCAGTACCACGCTGGCAGTGGAGGATCTGGAAGAGGCGACTGTACGCTTTCAACGTGTCTATGGTCTAGAACCATCTGAACCGTTTAGCGGCGAGTTTGAGGGATGGGAAGCACAAATAGCCGCATTTTCTCTTGGCAAGGCCCCACACAATGGAGCGCAACGCTTTGAGCTGGCTTCTCCCCTCTCAAAGGAGCATGTGTCAGTGGAAACACCAAACTATTTGCCAGCCAAAGGAGCGCTTGCGGCCCATCTACAACGCTACGGGGAGAGTCTCTGCCGTATGACACTAATGGTAAACGACCTTGCCGCAGCCCGACATTATCTGAATGCGCGCCATATCACATATACGCACCAGGAGCAAGGCAACCCCCTACTCTGGATTCATCCATCTCAAGCATGTGGAGCATCTATTATGCTCGTCGAAGGATAATAGGGCAACCGCATAAACCAAGATTGACAGAGGATCAAGACCCTCTGGCTACCTCTAGATGCTTTACTGAAAATATTGTACATCAAGCGCCTGGGTTTTCAGGCGCAGTTTGCGCTTGAAAACCTTTTCGAAGAGATCAGCCTTGGCGTGAGCATGCATTAACTCCTCGTCCAGATCCGCCAAGGGGCGTACCCAAAGGCGAAGCGTCCATATATCCTTATCGCAGCCAGCCTCATCGGCCTCCAGACGCAACACACGTCCATCATGATTGCGATCCAACGCATCAGCAATACGCAAGATAGCCGAGAGAGATGAGACGCGTTTACGGGCCTCTGGCTTGAGCAGAGCAAACTCCTTATGCTCCTTGCTTGGGAGAGCCCGTCGGTGATAACGGGCGATACAGGCAATCTCATGCCGCTCTTCATCCGTGAAATCTGGAAGATCTGTCTCCTTAATCAAACGGTATGAGTGCTTATGATGCTGCCGTTCTTCGATGAGCATGCCAGCATTGTGCAGAAAAGCCGCGCGCTCAAGGACGAGCAGAGCTCTCTCATTGAGCTTATGCAGAGGACGCGTCACCCCAAACAAATCGTGAGCGAGACGCGTAACATAACGGGCATGGGGCCAATCCTCTACTAATAATCCCCCGTTCAGACGCAACTCTTCCGCAGTTGGTTGGGCTTCCTGCCACCAGCGTAACTCCTCGATTGAACTCGTAGACATACCAAAGCTCCTCTCCCATAGGTATTAAATGTTATTTTTCCGGCCAAGCAAGCGACTATTGTTGTTTACAGATAAAAACAAGATTCACATGCACCCATATATTTACTACTTATTATAGAGCATACAATAGTTTGTGCCGAAAATCCTGCGCTAGCAATTCTTGCCAGTGCTGGCAAAAAGCAGTATAGTGCTGCTTACGCCGTTTTTCGTAGTCGCTTAAAAGCCACTCTAAGCCCTGACGCTCTTCAGCGGAGGGCGTAACACCTGGATCGGCAAAGTGGGCGACAAGGTCGGGATCCACCATTACCTTTCCCTTCTTTGGGAGCTTCGTTGCTCGCACCAGAGCCTCCTGATATGGTGCTCCACTATCTGAACTTCCCAGACATAAACGCAACAACGCGACCATCACATCAGCGTCATGCAGTTCGCCTAGCTCTCCCTGAATAAGCTCAACTTCTTTAACCAGTAAACCACACTCCGGCGGCAGAGCATCAGCAAACAGTTCCAACGTATAGCGCAGACGCTTGGCTGCTATCCGCATATCATGCAACTCGCGCGCGTGGTAGGTATCGCCGACATAATCAGCCCAGTCATAGAGTTCTTGCAAACGCGTGGTAACAATCTTGCGCACGCTCTCCACAGTCATAGCCTGTGGAGACAAATCCTTTATGGCCTTAGCCTTTGCCATTGTGCCTACCTCCTTTCGGAATGCAAGTATCGATCAAATGCTGAAACTTTCGCTCATCGAAGGCGTTGAGGTAACGTTCCAGCGTGGCTTGATGCTCTACACGATAAACATGCAGACGCTCAAGCAACCATGCGATACCAGCTTTCTGCTCACTTACGACCTCTTCAAGGGTTGCATTTAGATTCAGGATCATGACATCAGTGTCACGGGCCTTGCCAAGCATATCTGCCATCTCTTTAGTAAGGCGATAGACTTTTTTGAATAGTTTGGGATCACAAATCCCCTCATACGAATCGAGTATAGCGCGCAAACGGCGTGAGGCTACACGCATCTTATGGACCGCTTCGATATCCTCATTCTTGAGCACCTCATCGCGCCACTCACTCATCCTGTTCGCCCCCTCGCTCAACAGGCGTCGCCCCGTATCCATAAAAGTTTCAGTGAGCATTTCCGCACCAACGGACACCCGTGTTCGTTTGCGTCCAAGGCTTTGCACCTGTGTCTCAAGCACTTCAAGCCAACGCTCACCATAGCGAGCGTAAGCTAGCAAAAGTCCCTCACGTATCCCGTGAGTGCTTATCCACAACTCACACATCTGGAGACGTAGCATCAACATTTTGATAATCTGGACACCGGAAGGCAAGAGCCCAGCCCGCTTCTCAGAGATACCATATCGCTGCGTAATCTCATCGGCACAGAGCGCCTCCAGAATACCATCACAGCGCACAACATCCATATAGGATAGACATGATGCTTGCGCATCAAGACCGAGAGACGCACGGGCCAAGGACATCAAGGTCTTCGCGCTACCGCCAGTGGCAATCAAGGTCTTGGGTTTCCCCTTGATACGTACCCCCTTCAAATATGTTTTGAGGAAGATTGAGCTTAGCTCACGCTCCTCTTCTGTTGGTGGATCTGAACGTGTATAGCGATCATGCAACCAACCAGAGCCAATAGGGAGCGAAGTGAGCCAGTTGACCTGTTCACCAGTCGCGGTAACCAGTTCAGTACTTCCCCCACCCAGGTCCATCACAGCTAGCGCGGGCGATGTGTGCTGTTCACGTAAATATTCATAGCTTGCACCAAAGAAAGTTAACAAGGCTTCGATTTCACCAGCAACCACCTGCACCTTCGCACCAATTGCCCGCTCGACAGCATCTAGAAACTCCGGTGCATTGCTCGCTTTACGCACGGCTTCTGTCGCAACCACAAAGACCGCTTCCGCGTGATGCTCAGACACCTGAGATCGATAGCGCTTAAGGATATCTACCACCTCTCCACGCTTGGCAGGCGTGATCTCTCCATGGGCATTCACATCCTGACCCAGGCGCACAACATCTTCAGCATCGATCAGGATATCCAGATCATCGGCCTGACACCTGGCGATAACCAGTTGAAGCGTATTGCTACCTATATCAATAGCAGCCCACGTCGGGGCATTCTCCTGAAGCGACATCTCAACCCTCCAGTATTTGGCTTCTTTCCCTATGGCACTAGAAGTACCACGCACATATCTTTCCACGTAGTTTCTGTGGACACACAGTTCCCTACTGAATATCCTTGTGTGAAGCAAGGTTCAGGAACACCAAACGGCCAGTTGGAATATATTTGTCATTTTACCACAGACAAAGCACACCCAGAGAAGCAAACTTATGGGCCACTCGACTCAACACTAGAGCCATACACGTTCTTCAGGTTATTCTCAATATGCACGCTCTGGGAAAAGATCACTCAACCTATTGACAAGTGGAAATCAATCCTGTATTATTGTTTACGTTCCATAAGGAACAAGACACTTCTCGCCGAAGTGGTGAAATTGGTAGACACGCAACGTTCAGGGCGTTGTGCCTTAACTGGCATGGGGGTTCGAGTCCCCCTTCGGCACCCATACCATGGAGACAAGCGATCCGGTCGAGTATCAAACTCGACCGGATCGCTTCCATTTGAGAGTTCTCGCAGCCTCCCAACATCTTATAAGTTTTTGCTGATACATACATCTTGTGAAGGATGAGCATATGCCATGTTAAAAACTTTATCCTCAGGCTTGACAAGTGCTGTTCGATCCGGTATGATACTCATTGTTCTCGCCAGAACACCATAACCCGCCGAAGTGGTGAAATTGGTAGACACGCAACGTTCAGGGCGTTGTGCCTTAACTGGCATGGGGGTTCGAGTCCCCCTTCGGCACTAACGAAGAAGGCTTCAATTTGAAGCCTTCTTTTTTATGTTTATATAGGTTACAAGCAAATCCCTCTTCCATATCCAAAGCATTACCCCTGGAGGTTAGCTTCACACACCGACTGAATGACAGTATTTACATATTGCAGTATGCTATCGCGCAATAAGCAAGCTCGCTTACACGCTTCGCGATGGTCCATCCTCGTCTTTCTTTTCGCCATATAAATATGAACAAATATTCACCAATGACATCTCAAAGCGTTTTCAAACACTCCTCTAATAACAATACATTAAAAAAGAATTAAAGCGGCTTTACAGGCTTAAATTGACATAAGGCGAGCTCACAGATACAATAGTCGTAGAGTTAGATATGCTCTACAACAGATCTGGTATGTGCAACGTTGAAGAGGAGAATCCTTAATGCTATCCACCTGCCCGTATTGCTCGCTAGCTAATTTTGAACAAACAACGACCTGCACACACTGTGGAGCGCAACTACAAAACGCTTCCCAGAGTAAGGTCACCGGCTCATTTACCAAGATCGCACGCTATACAGCCATACCCCAGACTCCGATCCCATCGATGCTTTCAGCCCCTGGCGAGGAGTCGCCCCTGTCACTACCTATCTCAGAGTCACTGCCTGCCATTCCCACATCTATTACACAGTCTGAGCCAGATCAAACTCAGGAGGCTCATAGTCAGGACTTACATAGCTATGGTACTACTGTGGCACATCGCTCTTGGTTCCTACATGGGCATCGCACACAGGCACCCACGGTCTACGCAGTTCTAGAGGAAGAGACCAGGCACCGCAAGTTGGAAGAGGTTGAAGTTACACGCGCGCAAGAACAATATGTCCTTTTGCACCGCAAAGCGGCAACGGTCTTTCTATCTGCCACATCCATTGGCAATCACCTGTACATGTCACGCACAACGACCGTGCGCCTTCCAATGAGCATGTTACGTGGGCTAGTCTTTACGCTACTGACGCTCTTTCTTGGTGCGGCTCTACTCAGCTTTCCAACGCTACTTGCACAATTACAGCATGCACCATTGTTTGCCTTCACAAGCTCGTCTTCACAAGGAAATAATGCCTCTTCAGACTGGTATGTTACAGGGCTGGTTAGTCTAATCGGTCTTATCCTCTTTTTCCCAGCCCTGTTCCTTTTCCTGGCTATTCTCTATCGCTCAGTGTATGCGTGGATACATAGGGGTGATCCTCTGCATCTTCTTCGCACTCGCCACCTACAGCCATTCCAGTGCGATGAAATAGCCCTCCTGGAACACCTCGCCGACGATATTCTTCGCAGCACAGCACGCCACCTTGGATTAGACCCTAGCCAGATTCAGTCAACCACGACATCTCATCAAGCTGTTGCGGCAATGCTATAAGAAATTCTTGTGAGGCAGTCATTGCTTTAAACTTATAAGCAGTGGCTGCCTCCTCTTATTTCAAAACAACTGTCTCCAACTCACTGTCAGCCAGCGTGTATCATAATAATCGTAATATATGCACTTTTCGCCTGTTTTTCTGGCTTTTTCTATGGCATACTAACAATAGCAATCTTCTACATCTATCAGGCAGGAGGAGAAAAATGGATTCTGAGTCGGCCGTATATGTGCTCTATATTGCAGAACTTTGGATCGAGGATGAGAAGCCAGAACCAGCGCTCCTCTATGCTTATGGACAAAGTCAGGGTCATGCCCTCAACAACTTCCAGAAATGGCTTTCGCCTGCTGGCTGGCTCTTTGCCCATCTAGACAAGGTAACACCTCATCCAGAAGGATATCGCATCAATGACGACTTGCTTTTGGAGGGGCTAATCAGCCAGGAGGGATACCGTGTCTTTCAGGACGCGCTCACGCCCATCATTTGAGCAAAGTATACAATCTCGCCTATAAACACATGTATATGCTATAATAGCAAAAAACATATCCCATGTTCATCGCGACCGCGTTCTAGATCCTGCTTGCTTGCCATTGAACGCTTTTGCACGATGGTGGGCTTTTTGCGCCCCCATGCAATCCATCGCATACATGACATGGGAGGTTTTCTCTTGAATCTGGTCGCCTTCTCCATCCGAACCAAGGGCGGACGTAACTTCGCGCGTCGCCTCTGGACAGTCTTTTCGCGCTTTGGTTTCAGTGAGAAACGCAATCGTCGCTCACTGGAAACCGTCATCCATGAACTGAAGCGCTATCAAGCAGCGCCAACTTTCTTTATTCCAGCCGTAGTCCTACGACGCCATCCCGCATTGCTAGCCACAATTTCACAAGCAGGCGCGGAGATCGGCATTCATGGCTACGTTCATAATGACTATCGCCAACTCCATAAAGATGCGCAACAGGCCCAAACCAGGCGTGCCATTTCCGTATTCCAGGATGTCAAAATGCCATTTCAAGGCTTCCGCAATCCGTACCTGGGATGGAGTGAAGACTCCATAGAAGTCTTCACAGATCTGGGCTTTGGCTACGAAAGCAATGAGGCAGTGCTCCATGAGGTTGTTAACCTGACAACACTCTCACCAACCATCCTCGATGGCTATCAGAAATCACTCGCCCTCTATCGGGCACTTCCCTACACCACATACGCTCTACGACCACATTTCGAGGGTGCTCTCTTGCGTATTCCTACCAGTATCCCCGACGATGAGATGCTCTTTGACCGTCTGCGTATCACCACGGGCGAGGAGGTTGGTACAATCTGGAGCAAGGTCATGCAACGCGTCTATGATGTTGAAGGGGCCTATGTGCTCAATCTACACCCAGAGCGGGGCGTGCTCTGCCAACAGGCACTCGCGACGCTTTTGTGTGCGGCTACAAGCCAACCACGTCCAGTATGGATCACACGTCTGGACGAGATCGCACACTGGTGGAAAGAGAGGCGGGCCTTTACCTTTCATATACAACAACAAGAGGAAGGGGCATGGCAGATACAGGCCGAATGCACCAACCGCGCGACCATTCTGACACGCCACATGCAAGTAGAAGGCGAAACGATGCTCTGGAGCGAAAGCGAAGCACGTGTCGAGGCACGCACATTCATGGTACAGGCAGAACGCTGTCCCGCACTTGCCGTCTCGCACACGACGCCCGAAGAGGTTGTGGACTTTCTGCATGAGCAAGGTTATCCAGTTATGCGCTCCTATGAGGAGGAACGCAACAATTACGCACTCTATATCCACATGCCCGAAGGCCTGGGGACCTCGCGTGCGGAGCAGTTCACGAACCGCAGCAAATTAGTAGAACAAATTGAGGCACTGGATCAACCACTAGTACGCTTCGCCTGCTGGCCCTCGGGTCACCAGGCGGCACTCTCTATCAGTGGCGATATTGATTCGGTGACAATTCAAGATTTCTTCTTACGCATTCTTGAAGTAGGAAAACACGCTTAAGAAGAGGGGTAAACGCCAGTATCGTGAGCTTGGCTCACGATACTGGCGCGGTGATCATCACGTGGTTGACTCACTCGCTGGGCTAGCCACAGGCTTTCCATTTTTCTTGCTCAGCGTTCTCAGGAGTTGTCGGTAAAGCTGAGCCATCGCCTCCCAACGGAAGGGAGTATAATCTTGCAGCGCATAAGCGGTCATACGCACACGGCGCTCCCGCTGCTGAGCAAGTTCGACCAACCCACGAGCAAAATCCTCAGGACTATCAGCATCACAAAGCAGAATCGACTCTTCGCGGAACATTGAGCGAATAGCCTTCGTGTCCGAGGCAATGATAGGGCGCTGCATCCAGGCAAACTCGTAGGCTTTGGTTGGCAGCACCAACTCAGAGAAACCGTTACGGCGATAGGGAATAATCCCAACGTCGCCATGAAGGATAAAGTCCACAAGCTCTTCGGCGGGACAAGGATCAGTGAACAAAACATGATCGCTCACCTCAAGCTCCGATGCAAGTTGCTTAAGATAGGGAAGATGTTCACCGCGTCCCTTGATATCCAGACGAAGCTGAGGGGCATCCTTACGAGCTAACGCCAGCGCCCTAATAGCGGTATCCAGGCCATTACGCTCGGCAAGCGTGCCATGATACATCACAATGAAAGGCGAGTGCTCGGTCTCGCCCACGCTCTCCGCCCTGGTATAGGGAGCAGGAACGCGGCGTTCTGGTGGAAAAAGTTTGGGATCGGCACTGTTCAGCAGAATCGTAATTTTATGCTTGGGAACCCCACGGCGTAGAAGCAACTCTTCAAAAGGCCAGCCCACAGTGACAACATTATGCGCGAAAGCGCAGGAAAGTCGCTCCTGCCAGCAAGCCAAGCGGAAGATCAGCGCCCCCTTGCGTCCACTGGCCTTCGCGACCATCAACTCTGGCGAGGGATCCTGGATATGGAGAATAATCTTCGCACCCAAAAGTCTTGGAATAAGAGCCACGAAAACCAGGAAATCAGGAAGATTATGTACATGGATCACGTCATAGCGTTGCCTGAGATGTCTCCAAGTCAGTACCCATCCCGCCAGCAGCATAAACCAGAGCCAGCTTAGCACAGTCAAAGGAAGCGACCGACCGAAGCCACGGTTCATAGGCAAGCGTACAACACGCACACCATTATAGACCTCTTGCTTCTTCTCCCCTTCCTGGCGCAGGCAGATCACTTCTACCCCGTCGCCACCATCCACCGCCGCCTCTGAGATGCGCCTCACTAGCGGATCAAACGGATACCAATCAAATGTCACTGCTCCAACACGTACCATTGCCATAGTCAAGCATTCTCCCTCTACATTATTTCACGACCGTCGTCCGACTTGTACGCACCCATTCTGTAGTGTGCTTCTTGCTGCGCCGCACGACAAAATAGACCCAAAGTTTCCAGAGCATAAAGCCAGGAGCATGCCATAGCGCGCGATAGACCGCACGATCCGGCTGCAAAAAGTAGAGCCCCGTGACAAGATATGTGAGCAAGCATACCAGAGCCAGGAACGCAAGCAGAATATTAGGCCAGGAGAAGAGCAGGCAAGAGAATACAACCGCGATGATACAGCCACCAACCAGCAATGAGAGCGGGGGAACTAGAAGCTCAATCATTGCCTCCAGGCGGACCCCATCACGCGCACGGAGCCCAGACCAGAAGAGCCTGAGCGCGATCTTCCAGGAAGGCTGTTCAGGCTCCGCCGCCTCCCAACGCACATCCTGCGTGCGCATCTGCTCGAATGAGGTGGGCATATGCGAACGTGCTAGCGCCTCCGGCACATAGCGCACCCGCTCCCCCTGCTCCACAATCATCAAGTAATACTGGTAATCCTCAGCAACAGAAAAGGCGCGCCAGGGATAGAGTTGCAAGAGATCGCGGCTTAGGCACATACCATTTCCCGTCAGTGCGGCGGTACTTCCCAAACCATTGCGCCCTAACTGGCGCACATGATTAATCAGAGTTAGAGCCAGCCAGCGCAGAACAGTGCTAGGCGACTCGACGGTATTGAGAACAGTATTCTGAGCCTGCAATGCACGTGCTCCACGCACAAGTTCCCGGCTCATAGCCTCAAGGAAGGTTGCTTCGACTATCGAATCGGCATCAAGCACAACATAAGCATCGATATGCTCGGCCTCCGGTTCGTCTTCAATGCATTGAATGAGCCAGTTGAGAGCATAGCCCTTGCCACGTTTCTGCCGATCAAAGCGCTCATGCACATACACGCCCTCGTACTGGCGCGCAATCTCAGCCGTACGGTCATCACAGTTGTCAGCAACCACATGAACAGCATACTTCGTCTGGGGGTAGCGCAGCTTGCTAAGGCTTTCCAGCAGGTGAGAGAGAATGACCTCCTCATTATGAGCGGGAATCAAGATCGCAAAATGACGCGCTTCATCAGTCGTTATCTGTGGCACAATCTTCCTTGATCGCTTCCGCGCATAGAGTAGAGCTGAGAAACAGAGAAGGCACAGGTAGAGCAGAGGCAAGAGAAAGAGCACCTCCAGGCTACCAAGTAGCCACCGAAGAGCATCGAGCAATATCATACCTGTTCTCTCTTCCTATCATACTGGTTCAGCGCGGATAATAGCCGTTCGCCGCATGAGTGCCAGCTATATATACGCTCCACAAGATCTCGTCCTGCATTCCCCAGAGCTTCCCGTCGTTCCCTATCGCGCAGTAGGGCAACCACTGCGTGCGCGAAATCTTCCGGCTGATCCTCTATCAGTAGGTGTTCGTGCGTGTGAACTTCCAGACCTTCACAGCCAATCGAGGTTGTCACAACGGCCTTGCTCATCGCCAGGGCTTCCAGAATCTTCAGACGCGTGCCGCTACCTACGCGGAGCGGGACTATCGAGACTGCCGCCTCAGACAGATAGGGCTGTACCTCCGGCACCGAGCCTGTCACGGTAATTCCTGGAAGTTCGCCTAGGCGTTGTACCTCGAGCGAAGGATTGCGCCCTACAATCTGCCAGGTAGCCTCCGGCACTTCACGTCGGATGAGAGGCCAACACTGGCGCGCAAAGAGCAATACAGCCGAACTATTGGGGTAGTAATCCATCGTGCCCGTAAAGACGATATGATTGGCCTTCTCCCGTTCCCGACTGCTTGAACGAAAACTCTCAACGTCAACTCCATTGGGAACGACCGTGACAGTCTTACCGGGCAAGAGCCTTCCCCAGACTTCTCGCTCACGCTCACTGGTAACCAGGAGCAGGTCCGCTGCTGCGCAGCGTTGAAGTTCTCCCTGGCGCAATTTGCCATATTCCAACCAGTTGAACAACTTGCGCGCTGGCTCACGCTCGCTCTCATAGGTGCGTCGAACCAACTCATGCTCGATATTATGCTGATCAAGAATTACCTTGGCACCGTGAGGGAGGCGGTATCCGGCGATGAAAAGCCCTTCATAGAGCACTGTATCAAAGGTTTCGCGCGCGCATAGAGCGTCAATAGCTTCTTGCATAGCAGGCAAAATACAACTAGAAAGGGAGTATGACTGACCACGTAGCAGCGTGCGGATTTGAGCCTGTCGCTTCCCTGCCTGTGGAGGGAAGGGCACAAGCTGCACGTGCCGAGCGAGGCCGTGGAGCGGAGAATGAGTCCGATACATCTCATACTCTTCTGGACTCACCAGCGCAATCAAGCTGATATCATGCCGACTCGCCAGAGCTTGCAACAGGTAATAGCTACGGGCACTAGCTCCCCACCCCGTTCCTGGCAGGTAGGCGCTCAGGATCAACATTTTCAAGCTTCTTTCGCTCCTCTCGCTCTTCCAGATCAGGAAGCTTCATTAAGATGCCCATAGTCAGGCCAAAGAAGATCACATTACGGAAAAAATAGAGCTGATAGTCAGCAAAAGCCACAATCACCTCCATTAGCGTAGTCCCCAGGATAAACAGGCCAATGAGCTGGATATAGCGGTCCCGCAGGTTGCGAACAATCAGACAACCACGCACGATCATGGTGCCGAAGACAAGCCATAGTGCGAAATAACCAATATACCCAAGTCGCATCCATACCCAGTAGATCGTGTTATGCGGGATAAACTGATAGGGATTGCCATCGGCAGTGGGATCGCTGGTTGCCAAAATCGCCAGAGGCACTGGCTGCAAGAACGGTTTGCCAAAGCCTAGACCCATAGGATTTAACTGTACGGTATAGCGCAGGTCAAAGTTCTCAATCCAGCGATACATGTTCGAGCTAGCATCAGCTCCCTCGGGGCTGAAAACAGAATACACAGCACGGGCAGGAGCGGCAAAGGCTCCACCTGCATGAGCAAAGGCAAAGACATAGATAGCACCCGCCACAGCAAGCGCACTCAGGAGCGTTAACAGGCGTCCTCTGATATGAGGCTTAATTACCATGGTCAGTATCCAGACTAACCCGGCCCCCAGAAGTAACGCGATATAGTCCGTACGCCGCTGGTTGGCGACAAGTGCCAGCAAGAGTGTTGGCAAGCTCAGGATGATAACCCACATCTGAGCTCGGTCGCGATACTGCAAGACAAACAGCAACAGGAGCAAAAGCACTGAGACAAAGAAGAAAGAGACCTCATGCCCCAGGATATCATGCTGGGCCGTCATATTCCCGTGCAGCGGCCCAAAGAGAACATAAACTCCTTGAAATGACTTGATAGTTGAGCAGAGAATCAAAATCCAGAAGAAAGTGCGCACCTGTTTCTTATCGGTCAGCAGATTATAGGCCAGCAGGTAGGTCATGAAGATGTACCAGAAGGGGCGAACCTCTAGCACGATAATCTTAAACACGCCGCCACTTGCTAAGCCATGCACAATCCCCCAGACAACGCAGAGTAGTAAACCCAGCAATGGCCCCAACATAGGGCCACCCTTAAAGACAGGCCGCTCGCGTGCTAACAAATGCCTAACAATGATGACGAGAAAAATGTAGAGCATGAAGAACCCGATGGGTCGCTCGGGTAATCCATTAAATTTGGGAGGCCAGGCATAGATGGGTAAGTTGTCCGTAATGATTGGCGTATCGAGGGAGAGTGCCTCAAAGAGCACCACACAACCTGCCACCAGATAGAAACCAACTATGGGGCGACGCGCAACCAGGATCAGTATGCTCCCAACTAGCGTCAAGCCAAGCAAAGTACTAAATCCAATCACGGTCGCCAGCAGTATTAGAATAGGAGTGAGAACAAGAACGGAGACAAGAATTAGCCAGAATAGACGCTTCTCGCCGAGTCTACGCTCTTTTTCTACTCCTTCGACATTCGTTGTATCGTCTACAAGTAGCCTGGGGCTGGTTTTCAGACGCATATCCATGAACACATTGCCTCATCAGGTGAAGAACAAGTAAACCATCAGCACCACGACAACGCTCGTGAGCCAGAATTTCGTCTTGCGCGAGTACTGCTGCGCTACTATCCCAATGAAAAAGAAAACAACCAGGAGGGCGAAAATGGTTTTCATAGTTTGTGCCTCTATACGTTAGAGTAGCTGGCGTATCCAGTTAGGGATCTTACTCTGCATCTGATTCATAATGATGCCCTGGAGAGGGAGGTCCTTTAACTGCTCACACGTCTCGGCGATCATGCGATCCGTCGTCACGCCCGCACGCACCACAACGATCAACGTATCTACCAGCGTAGCTGCCAGGGAACCATAACCAGCCGTCACAACAGGCGGAAGATCAACAAGCAGAAGTTGCTCATGACGTGGCGACAAAAGGTTTTTCAGGCCATCTCCCCGCATCTGTTGCAAAAGGCGAACCGCATCTTGTTTTCCCGATCCTGCGGGTATCACAGTCAGGTTTTGTGCAATCTGGCGGCGCATATCGTTATCACCACACTCACCGCGCAACCATTCCGCCAACCCAGGAGTTGCATCACATCCAAAGACTTCATGTAGACTTGGATGCTCCCAGTTACACTCTATCAATGTCACCGGGACGCTACTATCTTGGGACAGGGAGAGGGCCGCAATACTTGCCAGGAACGACTTCCCTTCACCGGGAATGGAGCTTGTAAAGCCAATACTATTAATCGTGGTATCGCGGCGGAAGAAGATAGAGAGGCACATCTGCCGACAGCGCTCCTTGAGCGCATGTAAGTTCGCTAACTCTTCGTTCAAGCGAGCCAGGGCTCGTCGTCCCTTTACCGTTGGTGCTGGCGTCGCAGGCACCTGTGGTATAGGCGCGAGTTTAGACGCTTTCGCTTCTTTTTGTTGAACTACCTCTTTACTTTGAAGCACATCATCGCTGTGAAGCGTCTCTTTGCGCCCCTTCACAGCAACAAACTTCTCGGTCTTCGCCTGGTCTGGATCATCGACATCTTCAACCTCACGGGCCATATCGGCCTCAATCACCTTCTGCTGTTGCATATCCTTTGGCATATCTCCCTCAACTCATTTCTCAACTAGAGTCTCTCACGCTTTCGGATGCTCTCATCGAAATTTCTGATGCTACAGCTTTGCGAGGTTAAGGCATTCTACATAGCACTCAACCTCGCACCTATTGTCCTAACGTTCCGACCGAGACTACACAGATGGTAGTGTCTGGCTGGTAGCAAGGGCCGTCGTCCCTGCGGTCAGGTATGGAGTCTGCATCATAACGGGCAGTGAGGTTATTTTCTGAATGTCGGAGGCGGTATACACGGCCCGGTCACGCCGCACCATCATCACGACATAGAGGACAATGGCAGCGAGCGCAATTCCCAGACCAGTTCCAGCGCATAAGAGAAATGACTTCATGCGAGACATTGGTAAGCCAGGAGAGGTTGAATCAACGACCTTAAAGAGATCGCTAGAGCCCTGCCCCAGAGTCGCCAATTGTTGTCTGAGATTATCAATGGCGGTTTGAATATTTTGATAGGAGGTCTGAGCTTGTTGTGTCTTAGCATGCAAGCGCGCATACTCAGGATCGCTAATCTGTGTAGAGCGAGCCTTGTCAGGATGCTGCTGCAAATAGGTCGCCTCATCCGTCACCGCTTTATCATAATCCTCTTTGGCCTTCGCCAGCTCACCTTGATAGGCATCCAGAAGTTTCTGCCCATCGTAGAGAGCAAGGCTAGAGCTCTGACCACCAAACTGCGAAATGACATTCTGTACTATGCGCTCCGCCACGCGCGAGTTACCGCTGGTATAGCTAATCGACAACAGGTTATAGCCATTGGGAGTTACAACAACGTTGTCAGCAACCTCAGTTGCCATAGCGTCATCGATATCCTGAGAGCGAAAGAGGCCATTCACCTTATAGCCTAGTGACTCACGCAGTTCATCCGCCAGTCCGGTAGAGCGCGAGACGTTTAAGGCAAAGACACGTGTATGCAGGAGCTCTTTAAGCGCATTAGCCTGGGTCTCAGCGGGTGTTGCCTCCAAATTGCTTTCGGGCCCTGTTGAGCCGACAGCAGTATAACGATGCAATGCCCAGACGGTCGCGGTCGACTCGTAGGAGCGAGGCAGCAACAACGCGATACCAACGCCAATAAGAGGAAGGATAACTATAAGCCCAAGAAAGCCCCACAGCCTGCGAAAAATGGTTTCCAAGGTACGCCGCATGAGAACCTGACCCTCCTAGAATTTAGCACTACGGTGTAGCTTACCTCTTGCACGCGCAGATCAGGTGCTTTTTGGTGTGAAGAGCAGGTTCTCAAAGCCCCTTCCAGGTTCTATTCAAGTAGCGAAAAATGAACCATTCTTTCAAGCCTGTCTGCCAGGAATAGGTTACCAACTCCAAAGGGTATATTCAATGAAAGCGCTTTCCAGGCGGGTTTCTATAGGAGAGCATTATCTCAGCAACACAACCTCCCCTTTGCTCATACAAATAACACTACTTATCCACCAACACCGACATCCCATTGCTACATGAGGCGGCTATCTTCTACATAGCAAGTAACGCAGGATCGCAACATTACGGTCGAATGAACATACTTAGTTTTCGAACTGAATAAGCAATCTTAAGCAAAAGCCTGAGCGCGATATAGCGTTGGTTTTCGCTTAAAGAGAAGGTCTCAGGTGAAAGCCAGTACCGCTCTACGCGCTTAGGTTTTCACTTAAGGGAAGCTTTGTTTTCTTGTGAAAGGCAGGTTGACGTGACGCAGGATGCTCATGTCGTCATTGGCGCTGGCCCCTACGGGCTGTCAGTCGCGGCACATCTCAAAGGTCGGGGGCTTCCAACTCACACCTTTGGAAAAACGATGGAGTTCTGGGAGCAAATGTCTCCTCAGATGTATCTCAAATCATCATGGAGCGCACTTAATATCTCCGATCCCAGGCAGGCTTATAGCCTTCCTCGCTACGCCCAGGCCGTTGGTATGGAGAAGCAAGAGCCTGTCGCTCTCCAGACTTTTCTGGCCTACGGGCATTGGTTTCAGCAACATGTCGTACCTGACGTGGATGAGACCTATGTCACGCATGTGTCACGCGCCGGTAAAGGCTTCCATCTGGCTCTGAACGATGGACGCGAGTTGGAGGCACGTACAGTCACGATAGCGACTGGTGTCGCTCCCTTCGCCAATATTCCAGAGGTACTCACGCACCTTCCAGCGCATCTAGTCACACATAGCCAGGAACACCGGGAACACTCCAGGTTTCATGGCAAGCAAATGGTCGTGATCGGCAGTGGACAGAGTGCGCTGGAGTCAGCGGCGCTCCTCCATGAGGCAGGTGCGGCCTCGGTTGAAGTTATCGCGCGCGGCCCTATCAACTGGATTGATCGCCGGCTCTACTACTACACGGGCCCGATCAAGCGAATATTCTATCCACCGAGTGATGTTGGCCCCCAGGAGTCAACTGGCTGGTGGCCTATCCGCTGCTCTTCCGCCTCTTCCCAGACCACACACGTGCATCGCTTGATCAGCGCGCGGTTCGCCCTTCGGGTTCGCGCTGGCTACGACCACGTGTCGAGGGAAAGGTTACCCTGACTGCCCATACAAGCATACGGGAAGCAAAAGAACAAGGCGAGCGTGTATGCCTACGCCTGAGCGATGGAAGTGAGCGCGAGGTCGATCATATTGTACTTGGCACAGGCTTTAAGGCAAATATTCATAAACTGACATACCTTGACGAAGCGCTCCGTAACGAGGTCAGGCATTACCAGGGTAACCCGCTCTTGAACGGTTGGTTTGAATCTTCAGTTCCCAACCTGCACTTCGTGGGAGCGTCAGCCAACTTTAACTTTGGTCCGCTTTGCCGCTTTGTAGTAGGCGCGCGCGTCGCCGCGCAACAGGTCGCCAAACACGCGGCGCAAGTAGCGTAAGCATCACGCCAACACGGCGCGTTCACCCACAATGACAAAAGGGTTCAAGCATGGCACAACGACAAGAACAGCCGGGTGTGGTGGTGCTTGGTAGCGACTTCAAGGCTCTGGGTGTGGTACGAAGCCTGGGACGACAGGGAATCCCTTGCGTTCTCGTCGACAATGTGCCACGCTCAGCCTGGTTTTCGCGCTACACGGTCAAGCGGCTCACATGGAAGGGCCCACATCTGGATGGGCCCGATTTCCTGAGTTTTCTGCTCAGCATTTGTAAGGCCTTTCACCTCGATCAGTGGCTAGTGTTTCCAACCGATGACGCCGGAGTGGGCTTCGTCGCACACCATAGGGATGAGTTGGCTCAGTGCTATCGGCTCGTCACACAAGACTGGCATGTGATCCGCTGGGCGCACGATAAACGCCTGACCTATAGCATGGCTCAGGAGGTAGGTGTCTCCGCGCCCCGCACCTGGTATCCGAGCTGTGAGGCGGATCTTGCCAGTCTGGAGATCGAGTTTCCAGTGCTACTCAAGCCAGCAATCTCGATTAATCTCCAACATGCTGTACGCGCCAAGGCCCTGCCAGCCGAGACCCATGACGAACTCCGCACCTCCTACAGACAGATGGTGAGCCTCATTCCGCACAATGAGATCATGCTTCAGGAGATTATTCCGGGTCAGGGACGGCAGCAGTTCTCGGTTGCAACCTTCTGTAAAGAAGGTGAGGTGCTATTGAGCATGACCGCTCGACGCACGCGACAATATCCTATTCATTATGGGTTGGGAAGCAGTTTCGTTGAGGCGGTAGCGGTTCCCGAGATTGAGGAGATGGCAGCAAAGCTCATACGCCATATGGGCATCACTGGCATGGTGGAGGTTGAATTCAAACAAGACCCCCGTACTGGCGAATACAAGGTACTCGACATTAATCCGCGTCCCTGGGGCTGGCATACGCTCTGTGTAGCCTGCGGTTTCGATTTTCCCTTGATCCAATACCGTGATCTCATGGGAGAACGACCACAAATAGCAGCGCCACGCTATGGCTATCGCTGGTTACGCGTCTTAACCGACCTACCAGCAGGAATACAGGAGATACGCGCAGGCCAACTCTCAGTCTTAGCCTATCTGCGCTCCTTGTTTGGAAAGACGGTCTTTTCTGTCCTGGATTGGCGCGATCCTCTGCCAGCCCTTGGCGATTTAGCCATCGCTCTGCGGCGCGCGGCTAACGGATCTTTCAAGCAAAAGGTGTAAAGAGCATGGACAAACTACGTAGAGTGGTGGGCGGTACTGTCATTTCGCTCCTGGGTCAGGGTATGACCTGGACCTCGACCCTGCTACTCACAATCGCCTATGGGCGCTTCCTGGGAGCATCACAGTTTGGTGAGCTCTATTTCGCACTTAGCTTCGCAATGCTCATTGGGTTTCCCCTGGAGTTCGGCTTCAATCAGCAAATTACCAGGGATGTAGCTCAGGATCAGGGCAAGGCCCTGAGTTATCTCTCAAATGCGCTTCTGCTCAAAGTGCTCTTCTGGCTCATCCTCTACGTCTTCGCGCTGCTTTTCAGTCACGTTATGGGTTATAGCACAGAGCAAAGTAATTTAATTGCGATCTGTGGCTTGACGCTGCTGTCAAGCTCTATAGCGACGACATTTGCCTCGCTCCATTATGGGTTAGGGAATGTGGTCTTTCCAGTGATAGGCACGATTCTGGAGAAGGGGCTCTCAGCGCTCTTTGGCTATCTGGTCCTCAAATTCGGGGGCAATGTACAGCAGATGGCTCTGGTGCTTCTGGGTGGCTCACTAGTAAGCGCTTTATGGCAAGCGCTCTGCTTCTATCGCAAGGTGGGTTTAGGTTTCACGCTGGACAAGGCGTTGATTCGCGACCTGTTGCGCACAAGCATTCCCTTCATCGTCAGTGGCGCGATAGGCGTAATCTATTATCGTATCGATACGGTGTTGCTGCAACTACTAACCAGCACAACCGTCGTTGGTTGGTATGGAGCCAGCTACCGCCTCTTTGATACGTTGATCTTCCTACCATCACTTATCATCAACCCTATCATGGCACCAATTTACGCCGATCTGTCGCTGGCATCGCTAGACAAGCTTAAAGTAGCCGTGGAGAAATCGCTCAACTTCTTGCTCTTCTGCGTGCTCCCGATAGCCACAGCCCTGCTCGTTGCAGCTCCTAATATCATTGGTGTGCTATATCATAATCCTGAATTTCAACATACGACACCAGCATTACAGGCTTTAGCGCCGGGACTGGTCTTCCTTTATGTTAATACAGTACTCGTCAGTGTGATTATCAGTCTGAGGCGTGAGAAGAGGATGACCATTTCTGCTAGCATCGCTCTTGTGTTTAATCTGGCACTCAACTTCTTCCTCATCCCACACTTGCAGCATGTAGGGGCAGCATTGGCGACCTCTCTGACAGAGTTCCTATTGGTTTGTGTCAGTCTCTGCTTTGTTCCACGCGAAATACTCTCATTCCATAGTCTGGTTGTAGCCAGCAAGGCGTTTCTTGCCAGTATGGTGATGGCGCTCGTTATCTGGATCTTACGCAATACGAGTATCTATGTATTGCTTCCAGCCGGAGCTATAACCTATCTCGCGGTCGCCTTTCTCATTCGCACCATACCCACTGAGGACCTACGCATGCTCCTGACTGCGCTACGTCATAAGGCAGAGCGAGTGGAGACTACACCCGAGATCGCGCCAGTCGAGGAGGTTATGTTCGAGCTAGAGGAGACTACCCTGCCTAGAATCACCGCCATTACTCGTCCACTACGCCGTACCAATCCTCTTCCCGAGAGGACGGAAATTGATGAAGAGGTCACGCGACCACGCATACCTGCGCTCCGCTCTGAGCCACGTCGCCGTCGTGATACATTAGGGCTGGAGGTTGACCTGTGAAGCATGTGCTCAATGCCGCACTGAAATACGCAACCAACCATATCATCGGGCATATTCCGTCGCGTAGGCTGCGCCTGGGCTGGTATCGGCGTGTGCTAGGCTGGCGTATCGGGCATGGCACACAGATCCTCATGGGACAACATATCCAACTTGGAAGTATTCGCCAGAGCAAGGTCAATATTGGACATCATGTCGCTATCAATCATGGCTGCCTACTCTACGCTACTGGGGGAATAATCATTGGCGACAACGTGAGCATAGGCGCCGGGAGCTGGCTAGTCACCGGTAGCCATGAGCTCAATGATCCTGGCTTCCCCGATACCTATAAACCTATCGTGATAGAAGACTACGCCTGGCTTGGCGTACGCTGTACTATTCTCCAGGGCATAACTATTGGTCGCGGCGCGGTTGTCATGGCGGGAGCGGTCGTCACACGCGATGTCCCTCCATTCGCTATTGTCGGCGGCGTTCCCGCGAAGGTGCTCAAGTATCGCGAGTTGCGCGAACCAGCCTATACCCTGAATTTCTCCCCTCTTTTCGAGTAAGATAAAAAGGAGAGGATGGCGCAATTTGGTCGCACCATCCTCTCCTTTTGCTCTCTACTTAGCTCTTCTTGTAGATAGCATCGCGCACAACCTCAAACCAGGCTTTGTTCATAGCAATAGCTCCAGCAGCAGTAGGATGTAAACCATCTTTGAGCAGGTAGGTGGCCTTATTCGGCTGGAACAGAGCATAGAGGTCTGGGCCGCTAATCAAACCATTCTCCCTGGTAATCTTATCGATAGCCCGATTGTAGGCCTCAATTTTCTGATTCACCTGCGTGCCTCTATCACCAGCCATATTGACAGGCGTAATGTGCGCCAGGATCGGGATATGGCCCGCGCCCTTTATCTTCTGAACGACCTGACGCATATTAGCTTCGTAGCGCTCAGGGGAGACTGCTTCCAAAGCATCATTGGACCCCCATTGCAGAAGCCAATAATGAATATCGGGGTTAAGCTTGAGCCATTCATCGATATGCTCAACCGCCCCCTGCGATGACCAACCGCCCAGACCCGCATCAAGCATAGCTGGATAGCGCTGGCTGTAAGCATTGTGGACATTGAGCGAAAATGAGGGCTGGTTCTCGGGATAACGGTTATAAGCCATACCAGTGATCGAGTCGCCAGAGAAGATGAAGGTATCATTCGTGCTCTGTGACACATCGTACGCCTCAAGCTCATCAATTTCTAGATCGTTGCGTAGAGGCAAAGGTGAAAGTTTGGTGGCGGTCATCTTCACCCAGCTCTGACCTGCAAAGTCGAGTAAATGCTCTCGCACACGCGCTTGGTTGCCACTCACAGTCGCCAGAGTCCGCCAGTGCCCATCCTGTCCATCAGTGCTATCAGCAGAGACGGAAATAGTATAGTCCTGAGGCGCTGACCCCTTATTGGTAATGTAATCGAACTGGTAATCACTAAACCAGATAAAGAGGAGTTTACTCGGCCCCTTATCCAAATGGAGTGCGCACCAGCTTGGCAATGATTGAGGCGTGGCCTGCCAGTAACCCCAGTTACCATACTTGCCATCGGTCAGAACCTGCGCCCCAGTAGGACTGGTATTATTGCCACATACCGCAGGCTTGCCCTGAGAGACAAGCACACCATCTCCATGCGTGGTGCCATTCGTATCAGTCGAGGTAGTTGGGCTATTTGCTGGCTTGTATGCATCAATGACACTCTTGATCGCATAGAACTGTGGTTTGGGCTGGCTGGTATCGACATTGAACATATCCAGCCCACCGTAACCAGTATAACTAGCGGCAGCATACTGACAGGCAATGGTCACCTTAGCGCGGATCATGGCCTCCAGAGCATCTTTACTAAACTTGGTGATAAAGTCAGCCTTCTCACCATAACTTGGAGGAGGGCTACCAGGATCAAAGTTCCATTCGGTCACGGCAATAGGTACATCGTGATCTAGCTTTTCCTTGATCTTTGCACGCAACTCCTGTACAACCTGCTCAATAGTACCTGCTTTCTTCAGGCAAGCATCCTCAGAATCTTGCCAGCAAGGATACCAATGGAAGCTGATCGCGTCAGGAAAGACAGCAGAAGCTTTGACACCGTTGAGAAAGGTATTGATATAGCCTGTATGGCGAGAGGCGCGTCCAAGCTCACCCACATCCAGGTTACTGATCGAAGGCCCAAGGAACTTGGCTTGCGGGTTTACTCTACGCAGTTTGACAACGAGGTCGCTCCACTGTTTTACATACACTCCCGGGTCGATGCGCGGCTCATAATAATCTGGCTCATTGCCAACTTCATATATCTGACAGCGATTCCCCAGGTATTGTACTAGATGAGTATTAAACTTCTCGTTGAAAATATTTGCCAGAACCCCTAAACATTGCGCTCCACTTCGCTCAATGGCACCTACCCGTTTATCTATCTCCACATCCGAACTGGTATCTTGAAAGTAGGTTCGTACCAGTGTAAAGCCTCCTGCCTTCAGGGTATCCTGGATGGCGGGCTGTGTCTGGAAATTGTGCGGCGACCATTCAATGGCGTCATTCGTACCAAACACATACGATGAGGTGCCATCCTTCCAGATAGCCTGCCCTGGCAGGGTTGGCTTTTGCGTCGCGATTGGTTCATTCGTCGTTGATGTTTTCGTTGTTGTGTCTTCACGTGAACACGCGGAAAGCGCCAGGGCACACAGCAGAAGCAGATTGCCCAGTAATGCAAGCCAGCGCAAAGGGGATGTCGAATGCCGCACGTCTCTGATCCCTTCTATAACAATTCATAGATACGACATACCATAAGTTCATCATAGCGAGAGGCCCTCGGGAATACATATACCCCGCCATGAAACACGGTACCACTTCGTAGTGTATTTACGATGCTGGACAAGGTACAAAAATGGTGGTGGTGGAGCAGAGGCATGATAGCTACGGGATACATCACTTCTACGCCCGAAAGGAGCGATGCCTACATAAACGCAACCACATCCATCACTGCGCCACAACATCACAAGGATATGCTTAACAAGACGACATTTTAGTGAGAGGGATATGAGCATATCATGATTGAGACGAGCCTGGGCCAGATCTCCTGGCAAACCTTTATTGAGCAGCACAAGCAGGCAACATTTTATAGTCAGCCTGCCTGGTTGGCCTTGATCCAGCGCGTTTACGGCTTTACGCCGCTTCACCTAATACACCTAGAAGATGATAAACAGCCAAGCGCCCTGTTGCCGCTGTATAGCGTACGCAGTCCACTCTCAGGTTCACATCTCGTCTCCCTGCCCTTCTCAGATCAGGCGCCATTGTTAGCAGACAACGAGGCTAGCACACTCAAACTTATCGATGAGGCCATTGAGCTTACCCGACAACATAAGGCCAGATATCTCGAACTGCGTACAGGTGAAAATCCCGTGCTCGCAGAACATCCTGCCTTTGTTGAGAGCAACTTATATGTCACGTGGCATCTCGCATTGGATGCGGACCCGGCTCAGGTGTGGTCACACCTGCGAAAACCAGTTCAGCATCAAATTAAAAAGGCCCGTAAAAACGGGCTACTCATCCGAAGCGCGCTCACACGTACCGATGTTGAGCGCTATCACCAGCTACATGTGTTGACCCGCACACGTAAGCATGGGATGCCGGCCCAGCCAACAAAATTCTTCTATGAGCTCTGGGACACATTCTCGGCGCAGCAGCAAATGATGGTTCTTCTGGCCGAGCATGGGGGACAAGTAATAGCCGGAATGGTCCTCCTTGGCTCAGGAAAAACTCTCCGCTACGCATATGGAGCCTCTGACGAACGCTACCTGCATCTGGCGCCTAATAATCTTCTAATGTGGCGGGCCATCGAGTGGGGCTGTGAGCATGGATACGAAATATTAGATATGGGCAGAACCGCGCGTGATAACGAAGGATTGATGGAGTTCAAACGACGCTGGGGAGCTGAGCTGCGCCCTTACCATATTACTATTATCCACAGCAGGCCGGATTAGCAACGACCTCCGAACAAAGCTGGAAATATCGCCTGCTCACCTCTAGCTGGAAGCGACTTCCGCTATCTGTGGCTAGCACTCTTGGCGGACAACTGTACCGCTATCTCGGTTGAGACAAGTTAAAAAGATTGTGCGACAATCTCAAATAATGCGAGAGGCAACAAGATATATACAACATATAAATAAGAAAAAGAAGAATACGCGTTTTCTTACATGTCCTGAGCCATTGAGGGCTGAAGCACTTCAATACCCAGGGCACGTAGTTGTGAGACTATTTCCTCCGATGTTCGATCATCAGTGATGATCTTCTGGACAGCAGTTGCTGGCGCGACAATATTGGTAGCGACCTTGCCAAACTTGGTATTGTCAGCGACCAGGATTACTTCACGGGCACATTGGATGATAACACGGTCGGTAATCGTCTCCAATGGGTCGATGCTGGTCAAACCATCCTGTAAACTCACGGCACGCATGGAGATAATAGCCTTGTCAGCACGCAAATCTTTCAATGTTTGTTCAGCAATATGCCCAATCATCGAGAGCTCAGAATGACGTACTACCCCTCCGGTAATAATCAAAGTGATATTCTCTTTCTCAGCCAAGTGATAGGCAACGTTGAGAGCATTCGTGATGACAGTCAGTTTCTGCTTATTCTCCAGGCAGCGGGCAACTTCGAGCGTGGTTGTGCCAGAACCAAGAAAAATAGTTTCGCCATCCTTGATCAGAGAGGCAGCTAGACGACCGATACTCCGCTTCTCTTCTCTATTCTCAACGCCTCGTTGCACAATTGGCGGCTCTACCGTAGCCAGTTCGGCAGCACTCACCCCACCATGCTCCCGCTTTACCCGGCCCATTAACTCCAGCTTCTTCAAATCACGGCGGATAGTTGGCTCACTGACCCCCAGATATTCGCTCAGTTCTGTCACACGTATATGTTGGCGCTCTTTGACGATATGCTCTATCTGCTCAAGCCTCGCGGTCGTTAACAGTGTATCCATTCTCCCCTGTGTCCTTTTGCAACCCAAATACTGATCATTCTTGATTGATATTATAGCTATAATGGCACAACACTGTCAACAAAGACTCACATGTGATCGTTTTTGTGCTTCCACAGCTTGACATTGATATTTTTGGATGGTATATTCCGAAAAAGCAATCAAAAACGATCATTTTTTGATTGCTTACGATCATCTCGCTTATCTACGATTCATCAGAGAAGCAGAATCTCATCTATCCACCGATGATAGACGCAAGCAAGGCACAACCCTTCTATTTTGATTGTCTTCTGCGCACAAGATAAGCAAGATGATAAATGCGATATCTAGCACGCCCCATCCGGTAAGAGTCGACTTGCACCTTGAGTGTTACGCGGCTCTATAACTATTTGACCTGCCTATGGTCAGAAGGAGAGAGTGAAGTGAACAAAAAACTCTTTTCCCTGGGCTGCATCTTTATGTTGCTAGCCATCTTCATCAGCGCCTGTGGAGGCGACGACGCCTCTTCTGGCGGGACTGTAGCGCTCAGATATAGTATCTGGGATAAGAATCAGGTTCCGGCCCTGCAACAGATCATCGACAAATTCGAGAAAGCCCACTCCAACATCAAAGTCACCATTGAAGTGACACCATACGCCCAATACTGGACAAAGCTTGAGACCGCAGCGACAGGCGGAAGCGCCGCCGACGTCTATTGGATGAACGGCCCAAACTTCCAGAAATATGCCTCAAACGAAATCATCGCCCCAATTGATGAGCAGATTAACAATGACAAAGTCAGCCTGGACAACTATCCAGCCTCGCTAGTCAACCTGTACACCTACAATGGAAAGCACTATGCCTTACCTAAGGACTTCGACACTATTGGGCTCTGGTACAACAAGACGCTCTTTGACGCGGCTGGTGTGAAGTATCCCGATGATACCTGGACCTGGGATACATTGCGCGCAACCGCCAAGAAGTTGACGAACTCCGCGAAGGGAACCTGGGGCATCGCGGCACCTATGAACTCCCAAGAGGGCTTCTACAACACAATTCCTCAAAATGATGGTTATGTCATTTCACCAGATAAAAAATCATCAGGTTTCGACTCTGAAGCCGCCATTGGTGGTCTGAAGTTCTGGACTGATCTCATCCAGGATAAATCCTCTCCTACCGAATCACAAATGGTCGACACCACGCCCCTTGTCATGTTTGAGTCGGGCAAGGTCGCCATGATGTACGGTGGGTCCTGGGATGCGGTTGAGTTCCATTCGAACAGCTACACCAAAGACAAGGTTGCCGTTTCCGTCTTGCCACAGGGAAAGAAGCGCGCGACTGTTATCCATGGTCTAGGCAATGTGATCTCGGCCAACACAGAGCATCCTGAACAGGCATGGGAATTTGTGAAATACCTGGGTTCGCAGGAAGCGGCAGAAATGCAGGCTAATACAGGCACTGTAATTCCAGCGTACAATGGGACACAAGATACCTGGGTGAAAGCCTATCCGAACTTCCACTTGCAAGCATTTATTGATGAGTTGCAATACTCGGTTCCTTATCCTATATCGAAGAATACCCAGGTATGGAACGATGAGCAGGATAAGATTCTAACCCAGGTTTGGTCGGGACAGCTCGATCTTGAGACCGGAGCAAAGCAATTGGCAACGCAAATGAATCAAGCCCTCGCGCAAGAGAAATAATCGTACCATACAAGCCGCTCACCGACAGCGCTGTCGGTGGGCGCACCATGTTCTAGATGGAGGTGACGCTTGGATACCGCAAGCATTGAGGTGGCACAGACATCGAAAAACGCTGTTACCCACATAAGACGCAGGTCCACCAGCCAGAAGAAGAGAAAAGACATCCTCTGGGCATATGCCATGATATCTCCACTGCTCATCGGCCTTTTGATCTTCTATATCTGGCCGGTCTTTCAGACGTTCTTCTTTAGCTTTACGCATTGGGGAGCTTTTGGCAAATATAAGCTGAGTGGACTCTCTAACTATCAAAGCATGCTACAAGATCCCGAGCTAGGGCGTGCCTTACTTAACACCCTTATCTACACCGTCCTGTCGGTCGTAGGTGGAATCGTCGTCTCGCTCTTCTTCGCTGTCCTGCTCAACCAAAAGATACGTGGTGTTGGGGTCTACCGCACGCTCTACTTTCTACCAGTGGTCACAATCCCGGGAGCAGTGGCGGTCATCTGGCGCTGGCTCTATAACGGTGACTACGGTCTGATTAACTACTTCCTGGGATTGATCCACCTCACAGGAACAAGCTGGCTGACCAATATGCAGACCGCGCTCTATGCCGTCATTGTGGTCGCTATCTGGGGCGCTGTAGGCAATAATATGGTATTGTTTCTGGCAGGCTTGCAGGGCATTTCGAGCACTTACATGGAGGCTGCTGCCATCGATGGCGCAAGCCCGATCAGAAAATTTTTCCATGTAACCCTACCTCTGCTAACACCTACAATCTTCTTTGTGACCGTAACATCTCTCATCAATGCCTTTCAAGTCTTTGACCTGATTTTTCTGATGTTTGGGCAGAACAGCCCCGCCCTGCCTGCGGGAGAAACTATTGTCTACCTATTCTATCAGCACGCATTCATTGATAACGATAAGGGATATGCATCGGCTATCGCGGTGTTCTTGTTTGTTGTCATCCTGCTGGTAACCATCATGCAACTTCGCTTGCAGAGGCGCTGGGTGCATTATGACTAGCGAGCTAGCACAAGGTATATGGTTGACAGATATGGTCTTAGGAGGAATTCTATGATTGAACAGGTGAAGGCAAAAGCACATAAGGTACACACAACAAAGAGTTCCTGGATCATTCATACAATCCTTGCTCTCGGCGCGTTGCTCTTTATCGTTCCCTTTCTATGGATGGTTCTAACGTCTCTGAAGACACTGGCAGAGGCAACACATGTACCGATGTTATTCTTTCCCGCACAGTTACAGTGGAATAACTACGCTCAGGCATTCTCGACGCTGCCCTTTCTCACGTTCTACCAAAACACCCTATTGATGACCATCGGGCGCACGTTGGGGCAACTTACCTTCTGCTCATTAGCGGCCTATGCCTTCGCGCGTATCGAGTTCCCTGGGCGCAACATCATCTTTGTGGTGGTACTCTCTATCTTGATGATCCCTAGTTATGTCTATCTGGTACCACAGTACCTCATTATGAAGGACTTGCATTGGCTTAATTCATTGCAGGCGCTGATTGTGCCAGGTCTATTTAGCTCTTTCGGAACATTTCTCTTGCGTCAGTTCTTTCTCAGTTTACCGAAAGAATTGGATGAGGCCGCTTGCCTGGATGGCGCGAACCATTTACAGATCTACTGGTATGTCATTTTGCCACTGGCAAAGTCGGCCCTGATCGCTCTTGCGATTCTGACCATTCTCTGGTCCTGGAATGACCTGATCTGGCCGCTGGTCGTGAACGATTCAACCGATAAGATGACTCTGGCCGTGGGACTAGCCACTCTTCAAGGCGAACATGGCACCAATTTCCCGGTACTCATGGCGGGAGCGGTACTTGCATCCTGGCCGATGCTGGTTATGTTTATCGTCTTCCAAAGGCATTTCATCGAAGGCATTGCCATCACTGGCACAAAAGGCTAAAGTACGCAAGCGTAAAGAGTCACTTACTATTTACCAGAAAGGAATCCTGGGATGACCCCCATTACACTACTTATCATTGGCGCTGGTAGTCGAGGAAAGACATACGCGAGGTATGCCCTACAGCATCCAGACCAGGCTCGGGTCGTGGGTGTCGCAGACCCGCGTGAGTTCTTCCGCTCACATCTAGCAAGGGAGCATCATATCTCCCCGGAGAATGTGGTTGAGGACTGGCAACAACTGGCTGAACGGGCAAAGTTCGCGGACGCAGTAGTGATCGCGACGCCTGACGCGCTCCACCGCGATCCAGCCGTCGCGTTCGCAAAGCAAGGCTATGACATTCTCTTAGAAAAGCCCCTGGCTCCCGATCCCGAGAGTTGTCAGAGGATTGTTGAGGCAGCATTGGAGCATCAAAATATTCTGGCAGTTGGGCATGTGCTCCGTTACACAGCCTATACACAGCGCTTGAAGGGTCTTCTCGATTCGGGGTTGATCGGTGACATCCTGAGCATCCAACACTTGGAACCGGTGGGATACTGGCACTATGCACACTCATTCGTGCGTGGCAACTGGCGAAACGAGGCCGAGTCGTCATTTATGCTTCTAGCGAAGTCCTGCCATGATCTCGACTGGTTGCGCTATATCATTGGGAGCCCCTGTGTGCAAGTCTCGTCATTTGGCTCGCTATCTCACTTCCGTAAAGAGCGAAAACCAGCGGAAGCAGGCGAAGCCACTCGCTGCCTGGAGTGCGCCTATGAGCACGCCTGCCCTTATTCGGCGAAGCGCTTCTATACCAACAGACTACGCGAAGGGCAACTCCACTGGCCGCTAGACGTAATTACGACTGATTTCTCTGAGGACGGAGTAGAGTCAGCGCTACGCGACGGCCCATATGGACGTTGTGTGTATGAGTGCGACAACGATGTGGTAGATCATCAGGTGGTCAACTTACAATATGAAAACGGTACGACAGCTGTATTCACGATGATCGCAACGAGCGAGATTCGGGATCGCGAGACACTAATTTTTGGAACCAAGGGTGAGCTACGCGGAAATGGAAAGCAAATCGTTCACTATGACTTCCTGACAGAGCAGACGACTACTTACGAAGTTGAGCGCCTGGAAGAGGCCAGTGGACATGGCGGAGGCGACTATGGACTGATGAAGAGCTTTGTAGCAGCAGTAGCTCAGCACGATCCCAGTCAGATCCTCTCAGGCCCCGAGGAGTCGTTGGAAACACACCTTACGGTCTTCGCCGCCGAGCAGGCACGCCGCGAGCAACGTGGCGTCCAGTTAGCACATTAATCGGAGAATAGTAGCGCATATGCAACAAGCACAGACAATCCCACACGATGCCCTGGTTGTAGGGGTCGACGTAGGGGGTACAAAGATTGCCGCAGGTGTGGTGGATACGCAGGGCAATGTACACGGTCGTATCAAGATCACAACTGATACCAGTACCCCTGAACGCACCCTGAGCTCAATCGCCCAGGGAGTCAGAAGCGCAGTTCAAGCGACTGGTGTAACGATGGAGCAGGTGCATGCGGTTGGACTGGGAATACCAGGCATGGTTGATCCCGCGCAAGGTATCTGCCAGATCTCTGTTAACCTGGGCTGGCAGAATGTGGAGGTAAGATCCTGGCTTGAGCGGGAGCTACAGCTTCCATGCGCCATCGAAAATGATGTGAGCGCGGCAGCTCTGGGCGAAAGTATTTACGGAGTGAGCAAGGGGCTGGACAATATGGTCTACCTCAGTCTAGGGACAGGCATCGCGACCAGAGCCATCATCAATGGAAAGCTCTATCGCGGCGCGCATGGCATGGCAGGCGAGATCGGACATGCAAGCTTCAACCCCACTGGCCCCTTATGCCGATGTGGGGGACGAGGATGCCTGGAAGCGCTGGCGGCTGGTCCAGCTCTAGCTCTGCGCGCTCAAGACGAACTCAGGAGCGGCAAATCATCGCTCTTACGAGACCTAATAGGTAAGCAGCCTCTGGAAAACCTGCGCTCCGAGGACGTCTTTGAGGCCGCTCGCAAAGGCGACGCGCTCGCCACAAAGATTCTGCGTGAAGCAGGGCAATACCTGGCATATGGTATCTACTTGTTAAGTATGAGCCTCGATCCTCAGATAGTGATAATCGGAGGAGGACTGGCTGTAGAGGGGAGCCCGCTCATTGAAGCCATACACGAAGGCGTTACGCGCTGGTTGGAGAACTCTCCCATCTTTCGCGAAATGAGCGGCCTGAATCTGCTTCGCCTGAGCAGCTTGCAACATGATGCCGGAATTACTGGCGCGGCAGCCCTTATTACATCTGCCCACTAGTTAGCAAGCAGACAAGAGGACTGATAGCTTTGCACTCAATTCAAGGAGCTTTATTCGACATGAGCAATGGGGAACATATAACAGTTACAATCCCTGGTGGATATGAGACACATACACTCTACGAGATATTGACACAGCCGGTGGCATGGAGAGCAGCCCTTGAGGTGGTGGCAGCCAGCCAGGAGGCCATACAGAAGCTCTGGCTATCGGAGCAATACACAGAGATTATTGTGACCGGCTGCGGCTCAACACACTATCTCTCTCAGGCCGTTGCCCCTCTGCTTCAGCAACAATTGGGCGTACGTGCGCGCCCGGTTCCAGCCTCAGAGCTGCTACTCTTCCCGGACACAATCTATGCTCCCGGTAGCCGTCCTCTGCTTTTTACGATCTCACGCTCGGGCCACACGACCGAGACCATCCGCGCAACCGAGGCATTCAAGCGCCGGCACACAGAGCCAGTAGTAACCATTGGCTGCTATCCTGAGGCAGAACTGGTAGCATTGAGCGATCTGGCATTGATCATCGCTGAGGGACAAGAAGAGAGCGTCGTGCAGACCCGGTCCTTTAGCGCGATGTTAGTCACAGCTCAGGCCGCGACAGCCCTGGCACATGAGCCTCAGTTCCAGGCCATGCAGCGCCTCCCCGCCCTGGGCGAGAACCTGATCAAAACCTATCATGACCTGGCAAAAGCACTAGGCGAAGAGAAAGGGATTGAGCGCTTCTACTTTCTGGGTTCAGGTCTACAATATGGGCTGGCCTCCGAAATTAACTTAAAAATGAAAGAGATGTCGCTCTCTGTCTCCGAGGCTTTCCACTTCATGGAGTTCCGCCACGGCCCAATGTCGATGGTCAATGAACGGACCCTGGTGGTTGGTCTGCTCTCAGACAGCGCCAGCGAATATGAATTGGCCGTCTTACGCGAAATGCGCGCCCTGGGCGGGCGCACGCTGGTCCTATCCGAAAATCAGGTCACATCTAAGGCTGCGGATTATCAGGTAACCTTCAACTCGGGGCTGGCTGAAACCAACCGCGCTGTGCTATATCTACCGGTCCTTCAGTTGCTCGCTTACTACCGTGCGCGCGCTAACGGGCAAAACCCTGATCAGCCACATAACCTGACCGCAGTCGTCGTGCTTGATTCGAGTAACTAGATATGTTTATCACAGTCGTTCCCAATCCCGCGCTCGATAAAACTGTCGTCTTACCTGGCTTCGCCCCAGGTAAGATCCATCGTGCCAACGAGCTCATCACACTCGCTGGAGGAAAGGGGTTCAACTTCGCCAGAGCACTTCGCACGTTGGGCGAAAACGGGCTCATCCTTGGGCCTGCAGGAGGCTTCGCCGGTCAACAATTGTTAGCGCTAGCCACTCGGGAGGGGCTACAAGTCGAGCTTCAAGAGGTTACCGCCGAGTTACGCACCTGCCTGACCATCGTGGACCCCAAAGATAATTATCGCTTAACGGAAATTTATGAGCGGGGAGCCCCTCTCACAGTAGAAGAGTGGGCCTCCCTGGTGCATAAAGTCAACTCAGCTCTGCCCCAAGCGCACTTTATGGCAGTGTGTGGCAGCTTTCCGCCAGGAGTGCCAGAGGATAGTTTAGCAATGCTGCTCCGCGCGGCGCAGAACAATTCAGTCCCAGTCTTGCTCGATGCACATGGCCCTCAACTTACTGAAGCCCTGATCTATGCACCGGAACTACTCAAGATCAACCAGTTTGAGGCAGGCGAACTCCTTGGCTCAAAAGTTTCTGACCCCTCCCAGGCCCTGGAAGCTGCGGGCGAATTACGACAGCGTGGCGCGCGTGCCGTGGTCATCTCGCTTGGGAAAACAGGAGTTGTAGGTTGCGCCAGAGATGGGCAACGCTTTGGCTGGTCGGCGCCTACGGTGCCCGCACTTTGTGCGACTGGAAGCGGTGATAGCCTCCTGGCTGGTATCGCCGCCGGATTATTACGCGGTCAGGAGTTGCAAGAGGCTGCACGTTTGGGAGTAGCGGCGGGAGCAGCTAATACTCTGATCCTGGGCGCGGGGCGCCTGCATCTGGCGGACGTCGAGCGACTTCTCCCCTTTGTACAAGCTCTGTTGTGACACATTTGCTAAGAGCGTCTGAGTGGCAGGCTTAGTAAATGGACAGCATACACTATCGCAAAACGTTTTTACTTGTTGTGTCTGGAAGGATGGTACGTTGTGACAAAGGTGCGCATCAGTCGCGGTAAATTTGAGCATATACAGGCGTGTGCCAATGAGCGAGGCATCATTGCCGCCGTCGCTATGGATCAGCGTGGCTCGCTCAAGAAGAGCATCGAGAAGCTAGAAGAGGGAAGAGGGACACCAGAAGCCATCGCGGCCTTTAAAAGCAAGGTCTCGCAGGTTCTCACATGCTATGCTAGCGCGATCCTCCTTGACCCCGAATATGGTTTGCCGGCTCTGCGAGAGCGAGCAGAGGGAAGCGGCGCGTTGCTCTCATACGAGGTCACGGGCTATGATCCCCAAGCCGTTGGACGCTTACCACGCCTGCTGGAGCGTTGGAGCGCGCGCAGGTTGGTCGAAGTTGGGGCCGATGTGGTGAAAATCCTCCTGTACTATAATCCCGCTGATGAGGCATGGATTAATGAGAGCAAGCAAGCCTTCGTTGAACGTGTTGGCGACGAGTGCCGCGCGCTCGATATTCCATTCTTTCTGGAGCCTCTGGCCTATGACAACATCCACCAGGAGCAAAGCCTTGAGTTCGCGCGCCTGAAACCAGCATATATACAAACAATCATGCAAGAATTCTCACGCCCCCGCTACGGCATCGATATGCTGAAAGTCGAGGTGCCAATCAACTGCACCTATCTGGCAGGAAGCCTGGCCTATAAGGGCGACGAGGTGGCCTATAATCGACAGGAGGCAAAAGAACATTTCCAGGCTGCCGCCAAGGCCGCCAAACTCCCTTTTATCTACCTGAGTGGCGGAGTCGATGACGCCGTCTTCCGCGAGACACTGGAACTAGCCGCAGAGGCAGGTGTACCATTTAGTGGCGTGTTATGCGGTCGCGCGACCTGGAAAGGTGGTATCCCTGTGTTCGTCAATGAAGGAGAGGCAGCGCTCGAAGCCTGGCTACAAGAGCAGGGTGTACGCAATGTACAGGCTCTCAATGCGGTGCTGGATCGTTGCGCGCAACCCTGGCATACAATCTATGGAGGACTAGACGCGATAGAGATTGTAGAATAGGTGTTTTTTACCAACTCCCAAAGTTAGGTGGCTAATCGGACGTAAGAAGAGGAGTGGCGCAGATAGGTTTTCTTTTGGAGAGCTTATCCGCGCCGCTCCTCTTTGCAAGACATCTGTACTAGAAAAAAGTCTTAGGGTGCAACAACACAAATAGCGTAAACAGAGCATATGCATTAGCTTATACGTATGTTACAATAGTGGACACTCAGAAACAGGCCATATGAAGATTGCGAATGGTAAAAGGATGGAGCCTATGCACCTGGAAGGGATTCAGCTCGGGCGTTACAAGATACTTCACCTATTGGGAAAGGGGGGAATGGGCGAGGTTTATCTTGCGGAAGATCCGCAAGTTGAGCGCAATGTCGCGATCAAAGTCCTCCAGTTGCCTATAAATAACGAAACTGATGCCGGATTACGCCTCTTCAAAAAGGAATTACAGGCGCTCGCTCATCTCAATCATCGCCATATCGTACCCCTCTTCGACTCTGGACAGCAAGACTATCAACAGACAATACTTGCCTACATGGTCATGCCTTTATACGAAGAAGGTACATTAGCCCAATGGTGGCAAGCCAAGCAGAAGGTTCCCCTTTCGCCTGCTGACGTATCTGAGATGGTCATGCAAGCCGCCAGGGCACTCCAACATGCGCATAACCACGGCATCATTCATCGTGATGTAAAACCATCGAACTTCCTTATTCGCACACAAGATACTGAGACTATGGATATTCCAGATTTATTTCTCTCTGATTTCGGCATCGCCAAGCTCTCAACTATCATCACAACTGGTGCGCAAGTACGTGGCACTCCATCATATATGGCCCCAGAGCACTTACGTGGTAACGCGGACTTCTCGAGCGATCAGTACGCGCTCGCGGTCATGGCGTATGAATTATTGACCGGGTGTACACCTTTTCGTGGAGGCCAGATTGAGCTCGCCTACCAGCATATACATGAGCCACCACAGCCACCTAGCCAGCTCAATTCAGCTCTGCCAATCGAGGTCGATGCGGTATTGTACTGCACAAAATGAGAGACAAACATTTCCTCCAAATGCTGCACCAACCCTCAGCGATTCCCTTACACAGAATACCAAGCAGTTTCAATGGGAAGAGAGCGATGATGGTGAGGGAATTTGTGGGTTCAGGGACAAGCACTACTCCATCAAACAGAACATGCGCGGAGACTTAACTACCTGTACTGCGCAAGGTATCAATTTGACCAATTTCGCACTTCAAGTCGAGGTCGCACAAATCCAGGGGCAGAGCGCAGGGCTACTCTTTTACATACAGGATACATTTAGTGCATTCTACGCTTTTCAGATAGATAAAGGCGGAAGCTATCAATTGACCGTCTATACAGATAATACCCGCAGTGGCGCTCGTATTATCCTACGTAACACATCCTCAGCTATTAAGACCGCTCCAGAAGACAACAACGTGCTTGGGCTACGAGCCCATAACGGAAGATTTGATCTTTATATCAATGGTTTCTACATTCAGAGCGCTACTGATAACACATATACGAAGGGGTATCTGGGTCTATTCGTCGATGCGCAATATGACGCCTCAACCGAAGCCGTCTTCAAGAACTTAAAGATATGGGTCGAATAGGGATAGCGGCAACAACTTTATTGACAAGCATGTATGTTACAATGTGGGCAAAATCTCAGCATTAGTTATATAAAGGATATCTCCAGCAGAGGAGTTGCTATGCCAGAAGAGCGAAAGCTTGTCAGTATTCTCTTCGCCGACGTCACAGGATCGACCGCACTAGGTGACACACTTGACCCCGAAGATGTACGTGCCCTGATGGGACGCTACTATGAGCACGCGCGCCATATTATTCCCCGACATGGAGGAATACTGGAGAAATTCATCGGCGACGCCGTGATGGCAATATTTGGCCTACCATCCGCGCACGGCGATGATCCCGAACGCGCTCTCGCGGCAGCACTCGCCTTACGCGAAGCCGTCGCCAATGATGATATCCTCGGCCCCTCCTTCCTCCTACGCATTGGCATAAATATGGGCGAGGTTATGGCAACGATTGATACAAGCAATAACCAGTTTCTGGCAACAGGCGATGCCGTCAACGTCGCCGCTCGACTTGAACAAAACGCCAACCCTGGTGAGATCCTGGCGGGGGAGCGCGTCTACGCCGCCGCCAATCATGCCTTCCTCTTTGAGGAGGCACGCTTGGTCGAGGTCAAGGGTAAGAGCAAGCCCTTGCAAGTCTATCCCTTACAGGGCCAGCGAGCCGCGCAAAGTCGAGCGTCCGCCATTAGTGGGGCGCAAACAAGACTTGATGCAACTAGCCCTCTTACAGGCTCGTGCCCTCGAAGAGGAACGCCCACAACTTGTCTCCATCATCGCTCCTGCTGGAACAGGGAAGACACGCCTACTGGAGGAATTCCTGGCACGCCTTGATTCCGACGATGGCTTTCAGGTATCGACCGCGCGCTGCCTCCCCTATGGACAGACACTCGCCTACTGGCCCTTACGTGGGCTACTTTCCCAATTGATTGATGGAGATATCACACGTGAGCGCGTAGCACACGTCTTCCTGAACGCAATTTACGCAAGACAGGACGCCGAGAGGCTGGCAGACCTGATTCTGGCAACGCTTGGCATCGAAGGCGAGACAACGACCGACCGCGAGAATATCTTCTCCGCCTGGCGATTGCTCATCGAAGTGCTGGCGCAACAAGCCCCACGTATCCTCATCTTCGAGGATCTACATTGGGCCAGTGAAAGCCTCTTTGATCTCGTCGAATACATTACCCACCTGCGCACACAAGCACCTTTGATGCTGATCGCGCTCAGCCGCCCAGAATTGCTGGACCGCCGCCCGAACTGGGGTGGAGGGCAGCAGAACTTCACATCCCTGGCCCTGCAACCGCTCTCGCCGCGCTACACGCAGGAGCTTATCTCTCGCCTGACCCAGGACCTTCCTCAGGCAGTACGCACACGCATCGCTGAGCGCTCCGGGGGCAATCCCTTCTTCGCGCTTGAGTTGCTACGAGGTCTCCAGGAGCGCTCAAATACTTCAGACTCATCTGAGCAACTTCCTGACACAGTCCATGCAGCCGTACAGACCCGCCTGGATCAGCTTTCGCGGCCCGAACGTGACGTACTACAGGTAGCATCAGTCGCAGGTCGTGCCTTCTCAATGACTATGCTGGCGGAAGTATTGAGCGAATATAGTCTAAGCTCACTTCAGCAAGCACTCGATGGGTTATTGGAGCGTGACATACTTGCCCCATCAGAGAGCCATACCTATGCCTTTCGCCATATCCTCTTCCGCGATGTCTCCTATGGTACGCTCGCGCGAACCCAACGCGTCCGACTACATGAGAAACTCGCCGTGTCTCTGGAAAATATCAATGCTACCCACCTCGACGAATACACTGAATTGATCGCCTACCACTACCACGAGGCAGTAACCCTCTCGCGCCAATCGGCGGTACGTACACAACTCCATATCGATACCACCAGGGCCATCGACTTTCTGCGCCGCGCGGCCCGCCTCGCCAGCCATGCGGGAGCCTACACAGAGGCGCAAAACAATATTCAAAGCGCGATAGCTATAGCCTCAGAGAAAGATTTGGTCGAATTACATGAAGCCCTTGGTGATAGTCTCTACTGGTCGCGTACCACCATTGAGGCTTATCACAAAGCCTTCACTTACTGGGAGAAGCAGAATCCAAGCCCTGATGCAGCCCAAAGCTTGATTGGAGCACGAATCCTACGCAAGCTCCTGATCCATTACACACGCGGGGGCCAGTGGGAGCGAATAGAGAGCGGAGCCCAGGAGATTCAACCGCTCCTGAAGCGCGCGCAACAACTAGTCGAGGCCTCGGGGAATGATTACGAGCGCTGGCGTGTGCAGCTCGTTCAGTGTTTCATTCAAATACCAGAACCTACAGATGACGAGCGGCGCGCTCTTCTTCCCCTCACCCTCGATGCGGTAGCATATTTTGAGCAGTTAGGAGACACAACCGCACTCAGCGAGGCGCTTGATGCTCGTACCGCGCTTTATATGCGTCTGTATGATTATTCTCCCATGCTCGAAACGGCGCTCCGCCGCTACGCGATTCCCAACCTCTCCGCTACGGAACGGGGCGACGCGCTCCAGATGATCGCACTTGCTTATCAATTTCTGCACAAATATGAGGAGCTCTTCGATCTGATGCGGCACGAGCTCAAACAAATCCGCCCCGGCCAATCACTGATCCCCTTTGGAGCTTCACTTTCGCAGGTTGTTAATTCAGCATTCACACGGGGTAACTGGTCCCTGATTGAAGAGCTATATCCCCAAATGGAAGAGATACGCGAACAGAGTGGAAATAATCTCAGCACCTTTAGTATGTTTGATGGCTATCTTACATTGACACGTTGGGCACTGGCACGCGAGGATCAACCATTAATCGACGCCATGGGCTCCTTTGTGCGTCGCGCCTCAAACGAGCTCTTCAACATGCGTGAACAGCTTCAGAACATGATAGACGTCTACCAGAGTGATGATATTACCGCCTCGAAGTTTGACCTGACCGAATACAGTGGGGGCACAGCACGTGGCATGCTGCTTTTCTGTATGGAGCATAATCTCTCCTTCCCCCCAAAGCTAGTCGAGAACACACAAACTGACTCTTTCGGGAGAAGTACAATCAATCAAATGAGTGTCGGGATGGCTGAAGCCATGCTCAACAATGATAGCGATGAGTTAGAGAGCCACATCGATCAACTGGAGGAGATGCAGGCGGTCGTGCATGCCGCGCGGATGCGCATTGTGCTGGCTGAGCGAAACGGCGACCGCTCACACCTTGAGCGTGCGCGCTTGATCCTCGAAGGTATCCAGGATCGCCAGTTCCTTCGTCGTCTCAACGATGTAGCTGAGCGTCTACCATAAATAAGGGCGACTATTACAGGTTTCCTTGCGTACGCTTGAGTGCGTTTGCTACAATGAAACCCTGCCGCTCATTTCCTAATTTACCTGAACGGTAGCTAATATAGCTCAGGCCAATGATTGTGCGGCAGGTTTATGAGCAGTCTCTACGAAGCATAGAACGCCCTAGACCATAGAATGTAGAGATACGCTCAACTTTTATCTGGAGGTCTCGCAATGCCCGAGCGACCACGCATTCTTATCACCCAGAAGATACTCCCAGACGCCTATCCACTCTTACAAGCCATAGGAGATGTTGAGGCCAATATGGATGAAGGCGTCATCTGGTCTTCGGACGAACTCCTACGCCGCGCGCCTGGGCACGACTACCTGCTCAGTCTGGTGACGGATACCATCGACGCGAAACTGCTCGAAGCCTGCGCTAACACGACTCCACGCCTGAAGATGGTTGCGAACATGGCGGTGGGCTATAACAATATCGATGTCGAGGCAGCGGCGCGCCTGGGGATCGCGGTCAGTAACACGCCTGGCGTGCTCTCGGATACGACTGCGGACCTGGCTTTTGCTCTCCTCCTAGCAGTGGCTCGGCGTATACCGGAATCTGAGCGCTTCCTACGCGCTGGCAAGTTCACCGGCTGGGGGCCACTCATGTTCTGTGGGACCGATGTCACAGGTGCGACGCTTGGCATCATCGGGGCAGGGCGCATCGGCCAACTGGTAGCAAAGCGTGCCAGTGGCTTCGATATGCGTGTGCTCTATCACAACAGACACCGTCTCGCGCCCGAGGTGGAGACACGTTATGGGCTAACATATACTAAACTCGATGATCTGTTACGTGCCTCAGATTTCGTGAGTCTGCACGCGCCTTACCTGCCCGCGACCCACCACCAAATTGGAGAGCGTGAGCTAGAACTGATGAAGAGCTCGGCCTTCTTGATCAATACCGCACGTGGCCCGGTGGTAGATGAGAAGGCACTTGTACACGCTCTACAGGCAGGAGAGATCGCCGGAGCGGGCCTGGATGTCTTTGAGCGTGAGCCAGCGGTCGAGTCCGAATTGTTGAACATGGAGAACGTTATACTCGTTCCCCATATTGCCAGCGCGACCTATGCCACACGCACACGTATGGCAACAATGGCAGCGCGCAATCTGGTCGCGCACGCCCTGGGCGAGCGCCCACCCAACCTCGTCACCCCATAGAACGCCATCCTCATGAATAGAAAGAGACGATTATCTATGTCACAGATGCCTGCACACCCTCATAATGGCGATTTCCAAAGAGATGTACTGCCAGAGCTTGATCCACCATATCGCCTACTGTTAGGTCCTGGCCCCTGCAATGTGGACCCGCGCGTACTCCGCATTGGGGCCGCGCCCCAGCTTGGGCATCTTGATCCCGCGCTCTTCACTATCATGGCAGAGACAGCCGAGCTGCTACGCTGGATGTTTCAGACCCATAACGCGCTTACCTGCTGTGTCTCCGGCTCAGGTTTTTCAGGGGCGGAAGCTGTGCTTAGCAACCTGCTTGAGCCGGGTGATACCATAATCGCTGGAAGCTTAGGCTTCTTCAGTGGTAAGATCGCCGAAATTTCACAGCGTGCTGGGGCCAACGTTGTGCTTGTTGAGACCGAGCCAGGTACGCCACTGGCGGCCTCCGCACTTGAGAAGGCATTTCAAGAGCATCCCGAAACAAAAATCTTCGCGACAGCCATCGCGGAGACCTCGACAGGCCTCCAACAACCACTCGCGGAACTTGAACGCGTAACCCATGCTCATAACGCCCTCTTCGTGGTTGACTCCGTATGTGGCCTGGGCGGCATCCCGGTCAGCGTCGATGCCATGAAGATTGACGCCTGCTACTCAGGCAGTCAGAAATGCCTGGGAGCACTTCCGGGCTTGGCTCCAGTGACGCTCAATGAGCGCGCGGTCGATACTATCAAACGGCGGCGTACGCCAGTTCAAAGTTATTACCTCGACCTGCTCGCGCTCCACCGCTACTGGAACGAGGATCACGCCTATCACCATACAATTTGTAGTAATCTCGTTTACGGAATGCGCGAGGCGCTACGTCTGGCCCAACAGGAAGGCCTTGAAGCTCGCTTCGCACGACATAAATTGCATGGAGATGCCTTTCAGGCTGGTATTCGCGCCCTGGGTCTCAAGCTTTTAACGCGGCCTGGATATGAGCTCCCAGTACTGACAGCAGTCCTGATCCCCGATGACGTTGACGAGCCAGCTCTGCGCAAAGTGCTGCTTGATGAGTATAGCATCGAGGTTGGTGGAGGTTTGGGCACGTTCAAGGGACGCATGTTCCGCGTTGGTCTGATGGGCTATAACGCACAACGCCAGACCGTCTACACCATGCTTAACACACTTGAGCATGTGTTGCCGAAATGCGGCTATGCCCTTCCCGAGCCAGGTGCAGCTCTCAAAATTGCCGAGGATTTCTATAGTGAGCACGCTCACTAACTCCCCATCGACAAGCGCGGGTGGATGATTAGTCCACTCGTGCTTCGTCATTCTCCTTTTCTCCTTTCTGCAAGCAATAATGTAATGCTATACTGCTGTTAACACTGGTTACCATTTCCCAATAAGTATGAGCAAGGAAGCGAAAGGGCAACTGCGATGACCGACTCAACACCTCTCTCAGATAGTGATGGCGAGCTTGTATTGCAAGCGCAGGAGGGCGATCTAGCAGCAATGGAGGCGCTTTTCGAGCGCCATCAGAGCGATATTTTTCTCTATCTCACACGCCTGCTCGGCGAGAGGTATGCTGAGAGGTTGACGCTAGCAACCTTTCGTAGCGCCTGGGAAGCCCTACCAGGCTTACAACAACCCGCCGACTTCATTCCCTGGCTCTATCGCATCGCCACCAATATCGCTTACGATACACGCTATCAAGGGCCAGGTAGTCGCCCCTGGCCTCTCACTCCGCCCGCTAATGAACCAGCGGGAGAAGATCCGGTCGCACACGCGCTGTACCGCCTCGCATTCTATGATCGCACCAGCCTGCTACTCCATGTAGTCGCTGGTTTTACACTCGCACAGGTAGCATCCTGCCTGGGGCTTTCACTACACCGAGTCCAGATCCATCTTGGCACTGCGACGCAGCGCCTCATAAGCGATCCAGTAATTAATGCCAGAGAAGAGGCAGATGTCGCCCGCCTGATCAAGGCCCTTCCCTCCCCTCGCGTGCGTCTCGCATCACCATTCAACTCTGATAGAACGATGGACGAGGGTATGCTCTCACTGCGCCGCCTCTCAACCTCTACCTCGTATACACGCCCACCTCATCAGCGTATGTTACTACGCCACATACTGACATCCACTTCATTGCTGCTGGTATTTTGCCTGGTTGCATCCGGCTTACTGCTCCTCTTTGCCAATCGTGGACAGTTGCTCGGCTCGATGAACAGAGTACAAACGACCGCCACCCCTACCGCTTATGATGCGCGCGTTGATCGCCCACTTTGCTTCTTCGTCGATCCCGTGTACGATAATAATAGTAATGGTGGTTCCATTTGTAACTCACACCTGTATAGAGATATCAATCAGCAACAGCACGCTCAGGGCGGCTATACGCTTCAATTACAGCAGGCATATATTGACAATAATGCCTTCGCCATGGCTTATACGCTGATTGGTCCCGCGAATAGCACACTTGATGTCTCAGTCAATCTCAATGCAACTCTCTCTATCCAGGGAGCGAGTACATCCTTACTCATTGGGCGCAAATACGCCGCCTCTAGCACCTTCTTTGGGCAGCACAATGCTATTAGCGACGCCTCATACTATTACTTACCACAGACCGCTCTACCATCATCAATTGGGAACGATGATGTGCTAAACCTGATGCTGGAGGTTCGCTCGCTCTGGCTGACCAATCAGAGCTCAGGAAAAACGCTAGCCATTCATTGGCAGGGCTCGGCTCCCTTGCGCTACCAGTTTTCCTTGCGCGAGTCCTGGGGGAAGACATCACGCCAAAATCTCCCACTAGCAATACGCCCTATATACTCAAACGTGCTTTCGTCACTTCCAGTATGACGCATGTGACGCTCACCTGTACAACGGAAGCACTCTGCCAAGAAGCACACAGCATGCGCTTGAACGCCGGACTAAGCGCCTATCTACCTTCAGATACCTTTGTGAAAGGAAAGACCGTAGATATCTATTATCGGGCAACGGTCTTTGAAGGCAATGGACGCTGGTACCTGATTCCACCCGCAAGCTCAAAGCAGAGTTACATCTTTCTCGCGCGGACATAATCTCATTCTCCACCAGGGCCATCTGTTTCGTCTCCTTATGGCCTAGCATATTCGTGTCATATAGAGAGAGATAAACTCGGGCACATCCACACCCTATAACCATTTCAGCCTATTACGGTGTGTTCTTCGCTGCTTTAAAACTATATGATATACATGCCGCAAACAGGAGGCGGAGGAGGCGTTCAAATGACCAATAACAAAACACGTTTAAAAATCGCGCAGATTGCGCCACCCTGGATCTCAATTCCACCGGAGAACTATGGCGGGACTGAAGCTGTACTTAGCAATTTGGTAGAAGAGCTTGTCGCACAAGGCCATGATGTAACCCTCTACGCTCCTGGAGACAGCCAGACCTCGGCACGCCATATCTCCTTCTATCCCCAGGCTCTATTGAATGAAGGTACACCATGGCAGGCCCATCTCAAAGCCTACTTTCACCTGCACAAAGCGCTTCAGCATATCCAGCAGGAAGATAATTATGATATTGTGCATGGACATCTCTCGTCAATGAGCGATATGTACCTCCTGCCACTACTAGCTTCCCTAACAATACCCCATGTCATCACCATGCATAGCCATATGCCCTTTGATAGAGTAGGCGATTGGCACGGAGACGCTGATAATTACTTCTTTTATGAATGGGGACACGCCTGTCCACTGGTCACCATCAGCCGCAGCGCTTGTCGTGTAGAAACCGGGCATGCCCCTCTTAATGCTCTCGGCGTAGTATATAACGGCATTAATATGCGTGAGTACGAGATACCAGAAGGGACAGAAGTTGAGCCCTATTTTGTGTGGCTAGGACGCTTCTCTCCCGAGAAGGGAGCACATCACGCTATCAAGGTCGCACAACGTGCGGAGGTGCCACTATATCTCGCGGGAACAGTCGACAATTCAAGCGAAGAGGCAGAACGCTACTTTCGCGAAGAGATTGAGCCACACTTTGACGACGCGCATGTACGCTACCTTGGAGCACTAGACCTGGAGGGAAAGCGGAAAGTCTTTAGCCGCGCCAGTGGCTTCCTTAATCCTATTGAATGGGAAGAACCATTTGGTATGGTCATGGTAGAGGCTATGGCCCTGGGCTGTCCCGTCATCACCTTCGGACGTGGGGCCGCACCCGAAGTGGTAAGCAATGGAGTGAGCGGGTTCGTCGTCGACGACCTCGACGGTATGATTGAAGCCATACCGCGTGTCTCCAAGCTTGATCGCGCACAGGTACGCGAGCACGTCAGTATGCACTTCTCCGCGAACGCGATGGCAAACGCCTATATGAATATCTATCGCCAACTCATACCCGAAACAGAGCAATCCGAACGCTGTATCCTTCCTACCAATCAACCAAGCTAAACACGATAGCAACAAGAAATAAAAGCAGGCGATCAACGCATGTCTTCAACCACGTTATCGCCTGCTCCCTTTATGCGTATGAACGAATCAAAACTATAAGAAAGCAGATCATATATATACTGCTTAGTTCTTCACACCTACAATGAGTGCGGTTGGAAGATCGAAGGAGAATACTCCCTCTTCCTCAGCCACGCGAAGAGCCGCGCGAACTTCCGGTGTTGTGGTAGTCAAAAGACGCTCGATACGCTCGACACTAGCTGCGGGAGTGCGCATACGCTGTGTCCAGGTTGGCACATCCAGGCGAAGACCCCAGATACGTACAGTCTGCCCATCAATACCAGCCTCTTCGAGCAATGTAAGCCACTCGGAAGTTGAATGATTGCGCACATGCGAGGGATCACGCAGAACCTCGATCTCATGGAGGAGCGCGGTCTGTGCTTCATTGTCAGGCGAAATAGTGTCGATGAGAACCAGCCTCCCCCCTGGCTTGAGCACACGTGCCCACTCACTGACCACACACGCGATATCCACAAAGTGATGCGCGGAGAAGCGGCACGCCACAACATCGACGCTCCCATCAGCCAGAGGAAGCGCATGTGCGTCGCCCTCGACAAAGCGCACGTTATCGATGCCTCGCTCATGGGCTAGTTGTTTTCCCCCCTCCAGCATAGACACAGTAAAGTCAATGGCAATAACTTCGCGAGTATGGGGAGCCAGAGCCAGGGCAGTATGACCCGTTCCAGTTGCGACATCAACCACGGTCTCGTCACCTTGAAGCCTGGCTGCTTCTACCAGCCAGGCCAAATCTGGCCCCTGCGCGTGCACAGTACTGGTCACATACTCATGGGCTGCCACTCCAAAGTTGTTCTGAATAAGCTGGTTACGCTCACTCGCGCTTGCCTGCTGCCCACTACTAGCTTGAGTTTCTTCCTGAGACATATGCACCTTTCTTTCTATACTGGCTATACATGCGTTCTGTTCACCAGTATAGCGAGCAAGAGATGATATTGTCTAATACTTATTATGTCATCCAGTGATAATCTAAAGGCATCACTGATCAAGGAAGGTTTCTATATCGTCGCGTCGGGGCTTTGCCCTGACGCTCATTATCTACTCCTAGCAGTTGAGCACCTATCTCACTGAACTTCGGCAAGAGCTTTCTGATACGCGATATCAAGCGCCTCCTCTTTGGTCGTGATGATATCGGGCTGGACGCCAACCCCCTCCCAATTTGTTCCACTGATCGGGTTAACTGCGCGAACAAGGGGAATAAAAGCCTCGAAGTGCGCGCTGATGGGAAAGCGAAGTCCTGCGTGCGCTCCCCCACCCGTCGTCACACCAATGACAAGCGCGCGCTTGAGTTGCTGGAGATTGTAGGTAAACTCCTCCGCCGCTGAGAAGGTGTGCTCACTAGTAAGTAGGTAGACTGGCTTATCCAGATAGCGAGGACCCGGCACATAGGGCAACACCCAATACTGTTGGAGTAGATCTTTGCGTCGATCATACAGCCCATTGAGCTGAATGTTCTCAGAGAGGAAGGCATCAAAAAAATAGCTGGCAAGGAACTGTACCATAGCTGGTTCACCTCCACCATTGGAGCGAAGATCTATGATCAGTGCCTTTGTTGGGGCCAGGAAAGTCATAGCCGCATTCATGCTCTCACCCGCGACGGCTGGATGCACAAATTCATTGAACTGGAAATAGCCGATATTGCCATCCAACACTTCAAGCTTTTTCAAGCCATAGTTCTGCTCGCGCTTCTGATATATGCGCTCAATTTCTTCAGGTGTATATGTCTCATCCTCTTCGAGGTGATCCACAACGCCCTCCGGACGGTAATAGAGGCGCAGGTGTTTATCATGGCTCACCACACGCAGATGTTCAGTAATCATCTGCGCGAGAAGATTCCCATCGCTGATGTCAGCATAAATTCCCTTGTCGAGGTGTTGATACAGGGCAGTTGCGATCTCCCGTGCCTTCTCAGGAAATACATACTTCTCTTCAAGCTGTCGAACCAAGCTCTCAATGAGCTCATTGAGAGAGAAATGTTGCGGTCCTACTTCAGTAATCTGCATCTCTTGGCTCCTTTATGTGCCTATTCTAATAACCAACATATGCAACTTCTCTATGTTCACAGCATATGGTAGGATGAGGCAAAATACAACTTTTTAGCTAATGAGCGAATCAGAGAGCGAGGAGCCATGACTCACATCATCCATCTCGATTCATTGCAACTAGAGCAATTGGCTTTCAGTTACTCTCCTCTATACGAAGTTATCCACAGCCTGCGTTTGCTCAATCTGAGCGGACAACATCCACTACATCTCCCCTGGGTTCTACGCATGCGACAGCAGGTACTCACGTGAGCGCGCGAACTTCATCCTGCATCTTTTCAGATAGTTGAGGAGTTGTTGACTGATCGAGAAGAGAGCCATCAACGATTGGATACAATCTTTCAGGCTCCATGATGACAAAAAGAGCGAGTACGCACCGTGTCGTATGCGTACTCGCTCTCATTGGAAGGTCTGGCCCGGAAGGCCCGCGTGGGGGGACCGCAAAACCCCACTCAGGCCAACCGGGGGTGAGGGAGCAAAAGGGACGGTGTGGTGTATGAGTTCACCAATCCCGCTCAACCTCGCCGGTTCAATCAGGCGTTAACCATCTCGCGCTCGCTCTCCCTGGGCTTTATGATCGGCATTGGAGCCGAAGCCACCATCAGGATATAGCCAGTCGCCAGGATCGAAGAAACATCGATGCCAAATTTTTTGAGCTTAATGCGCGTTCGCGAAAGAGCATCGCGAATGGGACGCATCTCCTGATCCCAGAGCCCCTCTTCCAGGGCCTCATCAAGCTTCTTACGGCTCTGCTCAACCGTCTCTTCAGAGATACGTCCGTTATAGAAGCTGGCATATAGTGCCTCATAAGGGCAATAGTAAGGAAACATCTCTAGCAACGGCAGGAGAACACTCATCTCAGTGCCAGTAAATTGCTCCTGTGCTACCATCAGCAGACGATCATCATCATATGCAAGATATGAAAGCGTGCCGAACTTAGGGTTCAGCGCCATGATGTGTCCCTGCGGTAACGCATCCTGCAACGAGAAGTGTAAGATATCATTATCCTGCCGCAGATCGCTTGAGGCCGTCTTGCTCTTATTGCGTGCGTAAACCCTCTGCATAACTTTTCTCCCTCTCTGCTGTCTGCGTAACGTGTGTGCCGCTCGCCTTACAATCTCTTACACTCGCTACAGGACCGCTCTACAAGCTCCCCCCTTATATGAAAACCTGAGCACCGCTCCAGCTACCGTTCAGGCAGCTTTGGTTTTCGTATAAGATCTTCGTTATGCCTCATCTATACACTTATAGATTCGGAGTACTCATCGCTAACAAGTAGCCACAGGCCATGATACCTATGATTCCCAGTACCAGTAAGGCCAGCAGCCAGAGGAAGAGACGCTTCGCCGGGCGCTTCTCTTCTGCCTGTACATCTAGCATTGATGCCCGCTCCTCGTGCGAGACAGCTAATGCAGACATATTCGCCTCGGTATGCACGCTCTTACCAGCCTCGTAGATCCACTCTATGATCTCGCTCTCGGGTAGCTCAGGCTCAATACGTGAGCCCGCTGCCTTAAAGACATCGAGAACCTCTGGTGACTCCCAGGCACCTTCCCAGACGTATTCGTCGGTATGGCGAGTTTCGCTTTCCAACGGCACCAGTGCCACACTATGTATGCCACGCCGTCCTCGCTGGTCTCGCGCGGAAGCGTCCCATACGCTGTGCCTTTGATGTCGTATCTGCATTGCTACACCTCACCAGGGAACCTGAGTGACATCTACAACCCAATGATCTACATGAAAGGTGCCAGGGAAGAGTGACCCAGTGAACCGGCTCGCATTCAATCCTTTGAATGTGCATGGCTTAGGCTGGGTATGAAGCCGCTCGCCTGGAATGCTTTGGTGAGCTTCACAGAACATCTTGAAACACCCTGTGTTCCGCTTCCCCCACCCAATCTTCTCGAAAGCCCGAGCGCTAATGCTAGTCACAATAGTGACGTTGGCTTTCATTGAAGACCATAAGCACATCTCCTCTTGAGCTTGGCCCCATTGCGCCTGCCCGCACCTCACCATGCCCGATACCCCAGAACTTCAAACCTCTTCCCTTCGCCTGTATCCACCTTCTGCGTAATCCCTTACGTTCAGCCGGTGGATTTACTGTTCTAATTATGCCTGATGAACATGTACAGAGCAAAGATCATATGTTATCATTCAATTAAACATATTTATCATTTTCGCGCGGCACAGAAAGGAATGCCAGGTGAATAACATTCCAATAACTGAGCCACAGCCACGCCTCAGGCTCACCGAAGCACGCATAGCACGCTCACTCTCCCAACAAGAAGTGGCAGAACAGATCGGGAGTACACATGTCAACGTAAGCCGTTGGGAGCGTGGTATCACCCGTCCTAATCCCTATTTTCGCCGTAAGCTCTGCCAGCTCTTTGGCAGGACAACAGAAGAACTCGATCTTGCCCCCAGTTCTTCGGATACGCCTGTACGTGCTAATGTCGAGCCAGAGGAGAATGAGGTTGCTCCTCAGAATGAGACCACAACTTCTGAAGTTCAGAGTACGGTTATCATTGACTCGGCAATCCCTCTCCTACCCGCGATCCGCCTTGTGGGTCGCGACGATGAGCTAGCTGACATCAAGAAGCGCCTCTTTGCGGGGGAAATGTTGCCTTGACCGCTCTCAATGGGCTCCCTGGTGTCGGCAAGACAACACTCTCAATCGCACTCGCGCACGACCGTGAAGTGCGCGCGCATTTCCGCGATGGTATCCTGTGGGCTGGTATCGGTCCTAATCCGAATGTGCCGGGCCTCTTAAGTCGCTGGGGTACGCTCCTGGGTATTTCCGCGACGGAAATGGCCTCGCTTAGCGATAGCGATGCCTGGGCACGCGCCATCCATAACGCTATCGGTGAGCGCTATATGCTCCTGGTTATCGACGATGCCTGGCGTACAGAGGAAGCTTTGGCCTTCAAAGTTGGAGGCCCCAATTGCGCGCACCTGCTCACCACGCGCTATCCTGAGATAGCGTCTTTTATCGCTCTCGACGGCGCGAAGAAGATCCAGGCTCTCAATGATGAGGAGAGCATGACACTCCTACGCCTGCTCGCGCCTGGCGTTGTCGACCGTGAGGCACAGAAGGCTCATGACCTTGTCCATGCCGTAGGTGGTCTTCCCCTCGCGTTGACGCTCATGGGTAACTATCTGCGCAAGCAGACGCATAGCGGGCAATCGCGCCGTGTAACAGCCGCCCTTGAGCGCCTGAGCAATATCGAAGAGCGCTTACAAATCGAGGAGCCACATGGCCCTGTCGAGACGCATCCCAGTCTTACGCCCGATGCCCAACTCTCACTACGCTCGGTCATAGCCGTGACAGATCAACAGCTTGGTGAGGCAACGCGCGCGGCCCTCTATGCCCTCGCGGTCTTCCCACCGCGCCCTGGCAGCTTCTCAGAGGAGGCAGCGCTCGCTGTCGCCGCCTGTGATGTCGATACGCTCGATGCGCTTATCGATATCGGCATTCTTGAGAGCAGTGGTGCCAGCCGCTATACCCTACATCAGACCATCCGCGATTACGCCTACTTGCAACTGCGCGCCACACCCGATCATGATCCCGCTTACCGTCGCCTCGTCGAATACGCCTGCGACTTCCTGGCCCACAATAATGGTAACTATGAACAATTAGAGCAGGAAAGCACAACCATTATCACGGCCCTTGACTACGCGCACCAGCTTGAAATGCGATCCAAACTAGTCCAGGGCGCCATTGCCTTCGCCCCTTATCTACAGCTACGCGGCTTCTATGCCCAGGCAGAACAACATCTCCAACGCGCCGAGCAGGCCGCCACCACCCTCGATGACCAGCATGCCCTGGCGACTATTCGCCTCTATATGGGTCAGGTCCTCCACCAGCAAGGCAAATTCGCCCAGGCCGAAGCCATCTTCCAGCAGGGACTTACCCTCGCTCGTCACCTTAACGACCCTGAGCAGGTCAGCGCCTTCCTTAACTACCTCGGCTGGGTCACCTGGAAAATGGGCAACTATTCCCAAGCCGAAACTTATCTACAAGAAGGCTTGAGTATCGCTCGCGAGCTGAGCGATAGGAAGCGAATCAGTGGAATACTCAAAGTGCTAGGCTCTGTTGCAGGCATGCGCGGAGAATATGCACAAGCGGAGACTTATTTGCAAGAGGGACTGAACATTACACAACAATTAGATGATGAGGAACAGACAAGTACTATATTAATGAATATTGGTTTCAACGCTGGGCAACAAGGAAATTATTTGCAAGCAAAAAGGTACTTTCAGGAAGGTTTGGAATCAGCACGAAAAATAGGCCATAGAGAACGAACAAGTGCTCTGCTTGCAAATCTGGGGGGGCCGAAATGGAAATGGGAAATTACCATCAGGCCGAAATGTATCTGAAAGAGGGGCTTAGTATTGCCCGTCAGATAGAACATCGAGAATGGACATGTGTTTTAATCATAAATTTGGGGCTAACCACTAGTAAACAAGGCATGTACGATCAAGCCGAAATATATCTACAGGAGGGATTAGTTTTATCACGCCAAATAGGCATACCGCACATGACAGCCTTAGCGCTTAACGAATTTGGGAACTTGCTTCTTAGCAAGAAAAAAGTGCAAAAAGCAAAGAGCGTTTTTACAGAAATGCTAGAAACACTCCCTCAGGGAGGGCTAGATCTCAAAGCCCTAGCGCAATATGGGTTGGCACGAGTCGCAGCAGAACAAGGGGATACGCAAAATGCAAGAGCCCTTGGACTTCAAAGTGCTGACCTGTTAGAACAAATAGGTCATGGCAATGCAGAAGAAGTACGCCACTGGCTAAGGGCCATTGAGACTACTTAATCACCTCATAATAGGGAGCAACGGCGAGCTATGGTGCGCTACCCCCTAGAAATTTTAGCACCTGTATTAGTCTCAATAGAAACAGCCACTCTCAAATGCTGATCACCAAATTTATATGTATCGCCAATCTGAGCTGAGTTTAAATGCCAGGCCAGAAAATATTTGGCTTTACATTCGGCGTAGGCGTCACTTGCTCTGTGGTAGTATGCTTTGAGTCAACTCCTGCGGCATGAGTATAAGTAATCGAGCCAATGGCAATAACAGTAATTACAATCAGCAAGACGATCAGCGGCACAATCCAACGCAGCAAATTTTTGAACATACAAATCTCTCTACCTTTCCCTTGGGTCACAGCTTCGTACCCTTCACTTGAAGTACCGGCATCCCTCTCTCTGGCCTTAACTCCCGGCCAGCTTACATTCATAGATACTCACTCTTAGATATAAAACTCCCTCAGCAGCCCCGGCCAGCAGATCCCTCGCCCCACAGTCCGGCTCATATACGAGAGGCCGAATCTCTCCACTATCATGACCAATTTTATTTACCGCTGCCTAGCATACTCTCTTTTATGCCCATACTTCAAGGTTAGCTACGGATCTATCCCCCAAAATTACTGCCATGTGCTTTTTTTGTGCTTCAACTACACATGGTTCAAAATGAACATATCTTCTTCGTGCAGTGCGCTCAATTCCAGCCTGTTCCAGATATGTATGCTCTCACGACAACTGGGTGAACTGCCATAAGAAGAGCTACACAATCCGCGCGAACGGTGCTCGCGACCTCCAGCATACAGGTATAGGTGAGCCAACCTCTATGCCGCCGCGAACCTGCTAGCTGCGATTCAACCCGACTAGAAATCCTCGAATACTTCACATCCCCCTCTGGGTGTCGAAGGTGGTGTGTCACATTTCCAATTTCTTCGGGTACCTGTGTCTTATACCTCAGTATCGATACCTAGAAAAGATAGTATAAGATTTTTTCTTGATCGTCAGGTTTTTAAAGACTTCCCTACAAAAAAGTACCAAAAGAGCTAGCATAGTACTGGAAAAGATAAAAATATACCTGCCCGGTAGGCCTGTGAGCCATTATTGTAGCATAAAAACCGCAATTGCCGTTACTATTTGAGGCATGATTCGCTCCAAAACATTGCTAAAAACTGGTATATCCTCGTTTCTGCCTTCAACATTTGGAACGTCATTGGTACTATCGGAACATCAAATTCCTGTGAGTATTCCATGTAACCATTGTCTTTCAGAAAGACAATCATGGGAGTTGACGTCCTTAAGGTGAGAGGACTAAACTGGCATAGAAAGGAAAGAGGTCAAAATGATTGCCTGGACCATCCAATTAGAAGCGAACTGGCTCAAGCTACAACGAGATGGGGTACTCTATGGCCCCCAGGCTACCACAGAATATTCTCTGCATAACCAGGAGTTTCTCGCGGCTTATGATTGGATGACAGCTCAATTGGAGCAGCGCATTGGACCACGTCCGCTTACAGGTCAATTTCCGCTGTGGGCTTGGTATCAATATGAGAGCGCCCAACAACGTCGGCCCGATCTACGGCATGTTGGTCACATAGGCCATGGAGAAAGAGGAGTCCGCATCGAATTTCACATTGATGAACAAGATATCCTCCTCTCTGGTTTCGATGAATGGCATTGTGTATTAAACAATCACTACCTTGCCCTCAATGAGATAGACGACCAGAGCTTCTATACAGCGTTTGATCCAATTCGTATCAAGCGTGGACAAGACGAGGCTATGCATCAATTTCGGGAACAAATTGTCTCAAGCTGGGAACGTATTTTTGATCTGGACCTAAACCGCTTCACGCAGGAGGACTGGTGGGCAGCGCGCGAAGACAAATCCATTCAGGGGACATTCTGGGCACTACATCTTGAGCAGGTACGCACAACCACGCTCTTTATCGGTCGCTGACACTTAATATGCCAGTAAGAGGAGAAACTAAGAACATATTCACGGACTTTTATGACAATCTTTACATAATTTTAATGGACTTTATGGTATCATAGGAAGATAATACAATCCATACTCGCATGATTACAAAGGTATTGGGATAGCTTTCTATACGCAAACCCGAGCGTGTGAGCACTCGCCGCAACGATAAACATCTTATACGAAAACCAGCGCCCCCAAAACGGTGGCTAGTGAGCACTCCTTGCGCGAACATCAGAGCGCGAAGGCAACATTGATGTTCGTAGCAATAAACGTGCACAGGTTTTCGTAGGAAATAAGTATTGGTTTTCGTATAAATTCTGGGCGCTCACCTGTCAATCTTATACCAGCCCAAGACATATCCCTGGGAGGTTCCACCTGCCGTACGTACAGGATGCGTATACGGCCACATTTCGCCACGGACGGCCCCTATACCCGGCTCCTTCCTGGCATCTGGAGGAGGTACCCACTTTGAAGCATCAGCAACTTGAAGGGCCTTTACGCCCATCACAAGCCTCAATATCATCGCGGCATCTTCGAGTATCCGCCACCCCTACGCGCCCCCTACCAGCACCAGTCTGTATCGATGCCGCCATTCCACAACAACCCATACACCCGCTCGTCGGGCGCGCTAACGATATAGAGCTACTCAAACAGCACCTCTGGGAAGATGGTAACGCCTCCCTTTCAGCACTCAATGGTCTCCCTGGCATCGGCAAGACAACACTAGCTATCGCGCTAGCTTACGATGAAGAGGTACGTGACTATTTCTCCGATGGCATCCTTTGGGCCGGACTTGGCCCTCATGCCAACATCCCCAACACACTTAGTCGCTGGAGTCGTCTACTCAATCTCTCGCCAGAGGAACATAGCGATTATACTTCCTGGACGCAGGAGCTACGAGCCGCCATCGGCTCACGTCGCATGCTGATTCTGATCGATGATGCCTGGTCCATCGAAGATGCACTTCCCTTCAAGATTGGAGGGCCACATTGCGCACATCTGATTACAACCCGCTTTCCGACAGTCGCCTCCTATTTCGCAGTCAATGGGCCTCTGACCCTACGTGAGCTGAACGGAGAGGAAAGCATCACTCTGTTGCGCAATCTCGCACCCGATGTCTTTGATAGCAGTTCTCCCAAAGGGCTTGATCTGGCCCAGGCCGTAGGAGGTCTTCCTCTAGCACTCACCCTCATGGGCAACTACTTACGTAACCAGGATAACACCAGCGACTCTCAACACATTCAAGACGCGCTTGCTAGCTTGAGCAGTACGGAACAATATCTAGACTTAAGCACCTCCCATGAGACAGGCACATTCCCGAGTGATATGTCCGAACTACGTTCACTTCACTCAGTCATCGCTATTACTGACCACCAGTTATCTTCTGCGGCTCGCGCCTCACTCTACGCGTTCTCAGTCTTCCCATCTAAGCCACATAGCTTTTCCGAGGAGGCGGCACTCGCGATTGCCGGGTGCGATACGGCCACATTGGATATCCTTATCGATGCGGGTCTACTGGAATGCAGTACATCCGAGCGCTATACCCTGCACCAGACTATCGCCAGCTACGCCCGTGCCCAATTACAGGAAGCGACTCCCTGTGAGCGGCTTATTGCTTACGCCCTGAACTATGTTGAGCAACACGAAAAGGACTATGAACTGCTCGAACATGAAAGTGCCATCATCCTGAGTGCTCTAGAAACTGCGTACGAGCGCCACTACTGGTCAGAATTGGTCAAAGGTGCCTGCGCTTTCGCCCCATTCTTACTCATGCGCGGCTCCTATACGTTGGCAAATACACACCTCCAGCGAGCCCATCAAGCTGCGACAAAGTTACAGGATCGCGATGGCATACTCAATACGCTGCTCCAAATCGGCGAGATTGCCTATCGTCTTGGCGAATACAATCTGGCCCAGGAGACATACCAGCGAGGTATCGAGCTTGCACGCACCTGGAACAATCGTCGCCTCCTCTGCGCTCACCTGACAGGTCAGGGCTGGCTGGTCTGGAAGCGTAGCGATTATAGCAGCGCCGAGTCGTACCTTCGCGAAGGGCTTGCCATCGCGCAGCAGGATAACTATCCCGAATATCTTGTTGAGCAATTACGTGTGCTTGGCTCCATTGTCGCCAGTGGAGGCGACTATAGCCGTTCAGAAAGCTATCTTCAGGAAGCACTTACACTCGCGCGCGACCAGGGAGACCGCGAGAAAGTTTGCCGCCTCTATCTCAACTTTGGTGTCACCTATGCAGAGCAGGGGCGCAACGAAAAGGCCGAAAGCTTTCTTCTCGAGGGGCTCACCCTGGCACGCCAAATTGTCCATTACGAGTTGACTATTATCTTTTTGCTTAACCTGGGTACGCTCTCTTATGAGCAGGAGAGCTATGAACCAGCCGACACCTACCTACAAGAGGGGCTAGACCTGGCACGCCGCTTTGGCTTGCGTGAGTGGATCGGTATTTTCCTGATTAATATTGGCGAGATGAAGACAAAGCAGGAGGACTACGAACAGGCAGAACTTTTCCTCGCGGAAGGGCTAGAAGCCGCGCATCTCATTGGCTCTCCGCGCATCATAGCCTCCGCACTCCATCTGTATGGGGACCTCTATCTCTACACTCATAGAATCGAGCAAGCGATGGACGCCTATCATCAAATGCTTACGACCCTGCCCGAGGGGGATCGCGAAATGTATATCCTGGGACAATATGGTCTCGCAAGAGCGACTGCCGCGCAAGGTGACATTTCCGAAGCCCTCCGCCTGGGCGATGCCTGTCTTGAAAGTCTGGAAATGAGCGGACACCGCAAAGAGGCTGAAGTGCGAGCCTGGCTGAACGCGCTCTCCACCCCCTCAGCTTCACGCGCTAGCAATGGTTGACGCCCCGGCAATCTACCGGCGCGGTCGGATCAGGAGTTGGCGTCTCATAGTACTGAAGCGGTCGCTGTGTATACGGCATCGAGGTAGCGACCGCAAACAAGAGTAAGATGCTGAGTGCCAGCACAAAGCAGGCCATACTCACAACCAGCTTATTCGAGCGAGATGAATGCTCCATAGCATTGTCGTCCAATCTGCATCATGCCCGCTCGCATCCCCGGTTATCCTCCAGCGCGTCCCATGCATCTGCACCATCTCTTTTGAGGAGTGGGCGGGAGAGATCTTTACATAGAAAAATATTACTCTATTAGTAAACGAGGAAATAAGCCAACCGTTTACAAAGATCGCCCATTCCTCTCACTTGATGGTGGATATCTCTTCATACGATCCTCAGAAAAGCAAGAGGATCGTATGGGGAGGGTTCACAACAACTCCCAATAACTCAGACTTATCCTCCATTATCTCATAGATTCGCGCAGCAAGCCGAGGGAATATGCTATAATACCCTTAGAATAGGCGTTCTTATTCAGGCGAAGTCAGTCAAAGAGAGAGGAATACATGACTACAGGTGAAGCGGGGCAGGCAGGAATTCGCATGGAGAGCTCAACCGCACTCCACACCCAGGGACAAACACATGACGAAGATGGTAGTCTCTTCGGCTGGGACCCGATGACTGGCATCGTCTCTGTCTGGGCACAACGGGACGGGCGAGCGCTTATCTGGCGACGCGTGAAGGATGAGCAGGGAGAACGCATCGACCGTCTCTCCGACCACTTCCACCCCTGGCTCTTCGCCACGATACTTGAGGATGTAACCCATCCTGGTACAAATCTGCTACCAGAAGGAACACCATGTCCGACGGGACATGCCATCTGGTTTCGTGAGCTAGACGGACCCACAGGCTCCTACCGCTATTTACTCTCCTCTACGGATGGTCGTCTTCTTGAACGCGAAATTCTCTTTGGCGCATCACATCGCCTTAACTACCAGGTCAAAAATATCAGCGAGCTAGAGCATACCTACTACCGTCTCGGGCCTGTGGAACAATACCTGATGGCGACAGGACGTGTCTACTTCCGCAACCTGAACTATGAGGATCTACACCGCCTACAATTTGATCTTGAGACGACGGCGCTTGATCCACGCCAGGGACGCATCTTCCTTGTTTCAATACGTGATAGCCGGGGTTTTGAAGCTATACTCGAAGCGCCAACTGCTAATGATGAGCGCCGCCTCATTATCGATCTCTGCCGGATCATTCGCGAGCGCGACCCTGACATCATAGAGAATCATAATCTCTTCGGCTTTGACCTTTCCTTTCTTAGCAGACGAGCCGCCTCCCATGATATATCGCTCACGCTGGGTAGACGGGGTCCAGGTGGCACTCACGCCATATTGGAAGGGCGAGAGGAGACGCTGGCTATCGGCCCCGAGGCTCGGCGGCGAACCCGCTATAGCGTCGCTGGACGCGAGCTTATCGATACATTAGATGCCGTGCGACGCCATGACTTCGTTGTACGCGACATCCCTAGCTATGGCTTGAAGGAAGTTGCACGCTACTTCGGCATCGCCTCACCAAAACGCGTCTATATCGAGGGCTCGGAAATCTACAATACCTATATGCGCGAACCGGAAATGGTTCGCCGCTATGCCCTCGACGATGTAAACGAGGTGGATGGTCTCTCTCGCCGCCTTCTTGGCGCGCCCTTCGCCCTGGCAAGCATGGCTCCACGTCGCTATGAGCGTCTGGCATCAGCGGGTCCAGCCATGGGCATTCTGGAGCCAATCCTGGTGCGTGCCTATCTACGCGCGAGGACAGCTCTTCCCTGTCAGGCCACATATGACTCTGGTAATACAGAGATAGAGCCACACGCAGGGGGCGCGGTGTATCTCTTCGCGTCCGGTGTAGCTGAACATGTTGTTAAAGCTGATGTGGCCTCGCTTTACCCCTCGCTTATGCGCACCTTCAAGATAGGGCCAGCCAGTGATCGCCTCGGCATTTTGCTTACCATCCTGGGACGTCTTACAGATTTACGCCTGGCTCATAAAGAAGCCGCGCGCGTGGCTGAACCCAATTCTATCGATTCCAATCATCATAACGCGACTCAAGCTGCAATGAAGATCCTGATTAACGCTGCCTATGGCTATATGGGCGCGGGTCAAATGGCCCTCTTTTCTGATGGACGCGCAGCCAATGAAGTCACCAGCAGAGGGCGTGCCATTCTCTCTCAGGTCTTACGCTCCCTCGAAGCACGCGGCACACTCCCTATAGAAGCCGATACGGATGGCGTCTATTTCGCGGTCCCCAATGATTGGAGTGAAGAACAGGAGCGGGCCCTGGTAGCGGAGGTTGGCGCTGAATTGCCTTCTGGCATTCGCCTGGAGTATGAAGGCCGCTATCGTGCCATGCTCAGCCATGAAGTCAAGAACTACGCCCTGCTTACCTATAATGACAAGCTCATTGTACGAGGAGTAGCCCTACGCTCCAGTCGTGCCGAGCCTTTTGGCGAGCGCTTCCTACGCCAGGCCCTACACTATACACTACTAGGCAACATCCCCCGTGTACGCCAGATTTTCCTTGATACTGTCAATGCACTGCGGGACCGCCAGTTAACCGCCTCAGATGTCGCCACGCGCGTCCGGCTCTCTAAAAGCCCTGCGACTTATCGCACCTCACGCTCATCACACCAGGAGCCAGCCTACGAGGCGCTATTGAATGCCGGGCGCGACGAATGGTTACCAGGAGAGCGTATCCGCTTCTATAAAGGACGGGGCCAGCGACGCTACATCTGGCTCCCAGAGGCTGTCGCTGAAGAGAGCACTACGCCCCAACACTGGCAACAGCGACGCTCATCACAAAGCCATAGCACTACCCAGGAGCGTCAGGATTATGATATCGAGCATTATGTACAGGTGCTTGTCACCTCATATGCCGCGCGCCTACGCAAAGCCTTCTCGCCAGAGGACTTTAATCAGCTCTTCACGCTCGACCAGCCTGGCCTCTTTGATCTTTATGAACATCCTATTGAGGAGATTCGTCCGCGCCTCGAACGCGAGAATGCCGCCCTCACTCTCTAGCGACCGCTTTGGCGGGACGGTTGGTTACCTGAAAAACCAGAAGAGCACATGGTCCGCACCAAAGCAGAGTGCAAGCAAGGCTAGCCATCGCGCATCGACTCCCAGCGTGCCTCGCTATGGGCCAGCATACTAATATTAATAGCGATGATCAGGCAGACAGCAGTAATGCCACCCACGGCCGCGATCCAGATATCTCGGCGAATTAGGTCCGACCAAGGATAGATAAAGGTTGTGCAAACAGTCGCCAAGCAGGTCACCAACCCTACTACTACAATCAACATCAAGACGGGACGCGGCAAAATCTTCTGTTTTTTGAGCTGCTCATGCCACTTTTTGCCAAAGCACAGGCTCAACAAGTTGATAAAGTAGAAAGCTGTAGCAACAGTCCAGATAATAGTCAACACTGCAGAGAGAACAGCATACAGGCGCGACACCAGGGAGGTAGATGTTCCGAACTTCACGACATAAGGAAGAATGACAAACACAACCACCACGACTAGCAAGGCCGCAAAAGTGTGAAAGCGAATAGCGACAACTGGCTGCCGATGCTTGTTCAGGTATGCAATATTTCGTGGCAGAAAGTTATCGATGCCTGCGACAAAGAGTAGTCTTGCGGCAGCTCCGATATAGAAAACGATACTCGCCAGGCAAGAGAGCAATGTAATCACAGCAATCACACTGCCCACCACCTTACCAAAGACCATATCAATGATATGCACACCCGCGAATGATGGCACCGCTTCTCCCAGTAAGCCCTGTCCGAAGACCACCAGGATCGCGAACGGGACCAGAAAATAGCATGCAAAGACCACAGGGGTACCCCCGAAGAGATGCGCAACGGTCAGGCGCTTATTTCCTGGCTCTCGTAACTCGCCAGCCATATTCATTGGACCACTCGCACCAATAAAGCTTAGTGTCACCACACTAAAGAGCGAGAAGTTGTTAGGGTCAATACGCCAGGAAACCCCATTCAAAAGGTCCGCTTGTATGCCATGACCACTCCATATCCACACACCCGCAGCCAGAACGATCACCAGCACCGCAACTAAGAGACTCAGGGCCGCTACATTCACTATATTGAGCACAACACGCAAACGTCTGGTACACAGGAAGGACCCAAAGACCAGGAGTATGACCATAGCGCATCCTTGTTGCCAGGGCTGTGTTAGCCAATTATTATTCAGGCCAGCCAGAATCGTCACAAACGCATTCGCCGCCGTCACCGGAGCCAGAACACCACTCAACCAATAGCAGAGGCCAACAAAAAAGCCCCAGAAACGTCCAAGAGCGTGATAAGTCCAATTATAGAGGGAACCTTCGTGGGGATACATTGCACCAAGCTGTGCGGTCGCAATGACGCAAGGCAAAAAGAAAGCCACTGCGCCCAGGATAGTATACGTCAAAGCCACCACACCACCAGTCGCCTGCAAGACCGCATTTGTGATTAGAAATGTTGCTACGATATAGCAAGCCAGGAGATCACGACCACCTACAATCGAAGGCATAACTCGCGGTACATATCGCTCTGAGGCCAACCCTTCTTCCTGCAATGCCTTCTCATCCTGCTCAACACTCCCTTTTACCACTTTAACATCTTTTAAGGCGTGCATCTCTATCCTCCTCAACTTCCAACACTACCAGCTGTTTGTTTAAGTCCCACCGTTTTCCACCAAAACTACATGCTGGTTTAACTTCCCATACATACCAATATATACATCTCTTTTTCCCTGTTAACAAGCTTTTAATCGCTATAAATTACTAATTTCCTATTTTATATGAATTCAAAACTCATTACACTCGTAAGTTGAGAGAGGGAAGATAGAAAGCAAGTAGTGTCTTAAATTAAGACAAGAAGATGTGGCACATCAAAAGAGGAAAGAAAGCGAGATACGAAAAAAGCCCCCGATAAACTCGGGAGCCCATAGGCGTCAAGTTAAGCCCCAGTAAACCCCATCAAGAAGTTGATGGGAGGTACTGGGGCGCGTACTTCGAGCGGGGATGGAAGCGCTTCCCAACAACGCTTCACGGATACATGCAAGGGCTTGAGAAAGAGGGATATATCCACGAATGCCGAGAACCAAGAGCGAGAGTTGATCTCGAAAGAGATCAGCACAGAGCATCCAATTACGGTGAGGATCATCCCAACAACTCTCAAGGAGAACCCAATGTTCCACGAGCATAGCGATCAGCTTAGCATAGAACTCACAAAGAATATGGTCGGGAAGCTGGCTGCTCCATTCATCCACATGCCCATGACTCTTCCAGAGCTTGAAGAGCAATTCCACCTGCCAACGCGCCCGAAACAGCAGGAGTGCTTCTTCTGCTGAGAGGCGTTCCACAGGCGCATTGGTAACAATCAAGGTCCAGCGAGCAAGGGCAAGAGCATGTGAGGAGGGCACATGCCCTTGCTTGTTGGCCTTGTCCAGCAGATGCTCACGGCGTTTCTGAGCTACCTCATCAGAGACAGGTAAGGCAATAATCCGCGCATTGAGCCAGAGGGAGCGAATGGAGCCTAAACGGACCGAAAGATCAATGACTGTGTCGGTCAAAGCGGACAAGTGAGATGCCAAATCCAAGCGTTGCCCCTCGGGTGTACTCACGGCCAAATTGCCTCGTGGGCGAATGACAAAAACGACCCCTTGTTGGTCCATCTGACGCAACTGCTTGAGGGAGTAATAGGCAGCATCTGCCACCCACACACTGCCTTGCCCGCAAGGCAGTGTGTGGGTGCTCGTTCGGCTATCATGATCACGTCCCTGATGGAGTGCTGGCCCGTCCAACCTGCCACTGCGCAGATCCCAGCGCACGCCGAGTTTGACAGCCGATGGAGATGCATTCCCTCCGCTTCCTTTCCAGAGCCAGGCGAGAGCCGATGGCAATTCAATACAGGTAGTATCTTCGAGGAGAACTGCAGGGAAACGAGCTAGGAGCCCAACAGATAAAGAAGACGTTAGAAGGAGCGTGTGAACTGCTTGCTGTAACACGCTCAAGAGCCAATGCGCTGTGTTCTTTGTCAAGCGTTCAAAGATTGCTTGTTTACTCACTCTCACCCCCACCGAGTGCGCAAAGCGGGCCAGTTGACTGGGACCAGCTAATGGATGTTTCAGCCAGCCAAAGACGAGTAAAAGCAGCAAGGTGCTCGCAGAAAAGCAACGATGACGGACAATCAATCCTTGTTCTTGAGCCAAACGAGGCGCATCTTTATAGATCAATTCCTCTAAGGCCTGGCACAAGGGTGCTATACTTTTCATAGAAAAGCTCCTGTTTCTGATAGCAGTTTGCCTACTTCTATCATGACACAGGAGCTTTTACTTGTCAGGTTGAGATCTCTTCTCTTAACTTGACGCCTATGCCCCCGATAAACTCGGGAGCCTTCTTTATAAACAGGGGTGGCAAGAATCGAACTCGCAACCTTCGCTTTTGGAGAGCGCTGCTCTGCCAGTTGAGCTACACCCCTACGTGTGTGAAATGATGATACCAGAGCGGGAAGGATTTGTCAATACCACAATGCCATCTCTTGTCTTTTAGGGTGTAGTTCTCCACCCTGTCTAATATCACCAGCAAGTTTCAGGCAAAGCGCTTAGATGTTTACGATAACAAAAGTAAAGACCCCTGAGTATAGAACACTCAGGGGTCTCGAAGCGGAGAGGGAGAGATTCGAACTCTCGGAGGGATTGCTCCCTCAGCGGTTTAGCAAACCGCCGCACTAGGCCACTATGCGACCTCTCCGTATGTGCTCAGCCAGGAATTTTGTATCCCCGAACTGCAAACAAGTATATAGTAAGTGTCCTGTTTTGTCAACACTTTTTTATCAGTTTTTTCAGGCTCCGCGCAAATCTTCCACCAAAGGCTACAGGCGCTGATAGTTCCAACTCAGGCACTCACCGTTGCGGAAGAGCATATGGCCATGGAAAGGGCGAGCATCGCCATCAAAGACCATAGGAAGGAAATGACGATCACTTGGCCACATGGGAAGAGTTGCAAGTGTATCAAGCGGCACCCATTCAAGTGTGCCCTCAGCATTGCCATTATGAGCGGTCCCATGCCAGGCATCAATCAAGAAGATAAAGCCAAACCAGTCAGCTCCATTCTTGCCAAATCCCTGCCAGGAGATAGTACCTCGAAGCTGCATATGATCAGCCTCCAGACCAGATTCCTCACGTATTTCGCGCTGCATCCCAGCGATAATATCCTCGTCTGCCTCCACACGACCGCCCAGGCCGTTAAACTTCCCATAATGCAGATCATCGGGGCGTTTGTTACGGTGAATCATCAAGATATGTTTACCATCAGGTGAGAGAATGTATCCCAAGGTAGCAAGGATAGGTTGAAACATAGCGATATGGATTCTCTTTTCTAATATGAACAATGGGCAAATATAGCAGCAAGCTCCGGGTAATAAGACCCATTTATAACTATGGTTTGAGCCTATTATAAAGAGAAAGCTAGAGGAAGGACCAGGAAAGGGGACCTTTGCGCGATCAAGAGGCCTCGATATCGAAGCAAGGCCTCTATTAACAGGCTTCCAGCGGTCTTGTGCTGGACGGCTGCGCAAAAGGTGTATTCAAGCGACCAAAGCGACTAATACTCTTGAGGAGATGAGGGAGCCGAAAGGGCATCTTATTTATGGCAGGCAGACTGTACTCCCGCGCAATCCCCATATTACTCTCATAAAATGTCAGAATTAGCACAGGTATATGATAACCACGTATGAGTTGAGATATAGCTGGAAAGCCCTGCCCATACTCACCTGGCTCAACAATAGCCAAATCATATGCTCGACAATGCTCAGGCATCTCGCTATATATGTCTACCTGATGCCCACTTAACTCAAGCGCATAATGTAACATATCCCGAATTAGTAGCTCTTCCTCAATTACCGCTATATACATATACTTACAACCTCGTAATGGGTATTGAGCATACACGATCAAATTCCACTTGCAAATAATATTACCATAGAATCCGCATATTTCGCGTTAAAATTACGTTAGTTTTTTATCGTTTGTATAAAACATGGTATACAAATGTGAAACTCTATTTTATGAATGTAAACGGCTTGTAGAGTGTAGCTCGTAGTGCTCACGATGAAGGCTTATAGGACCCAAATCCGAGTCCTATAAGCCTTTAGAGGTAGTATATGTAAGACAAGCAGAGTAACTTGTTATCTGAAATTTGACATTGTGGAGCAGAAGGCAATATCTGCCAGTTAGCGAGGAATCAATCGAGCAAGTTCGCGGCGTAACAATTTACCAGCGGAGTTGCGTGGAATCTCAGGGACAATATAGATAGCCTGTGGAACTTTGTAACGCGCGAGGAAACGGGTGGCATAAGTGAGTAGTTCGTCTGATCCTGTCGTACTTCCCGTTCGCAGGCGCACAAAAGCGATAGGTACCTGACCCCAGCGCGCATCATCGCTACCACAGACCCCAGCCTCCTGCACCTCTGAATGGCTCAACAGAACCGATTCAATCTCGGCGGGATACACATTTTCGCCGCCAGAAATAATTAGATCTGAGCGGCGGTCCAGAACATAGAGATAGCCTTCCTCATCCAGGTAACCCAGATCGCCTGTCGAGAACCAGCCATTGTGGAAGGCACGCTCTGTAACCTCGGGGCGATGATCGTAGCCGGGTGTAATCGTTGGCCCCTGAAGGTGAATAACGCCCGGTTGACCAAGAGCAACTGGTTGCTGGTGCTCATCAAAAATCCGTAGCTGCACAGGGAAGAGTGGGCGTCCCGCTGACCCTAATTTACGGAGGGCATCGCCTGGAAGCAGTGTCGCGGCCTGCGCGCATGACTCGGTCAGGCCATACGTCTGAACAACGGGAATGCCACGTGCGGCACAGCGTTCCAACAGAGGGCGCGGTGCGGGCCCTCCTCCTAACAATACACAACGTAAAGTCGCGGGATAACGCGCACCGTGCTCATGCTTATCAAGGTCATCAAGCATGCGCTGAAGAATGACAGCCACAACTGAGATGATAGTCACGCCATCTTCAATAATAGCTCGATTGATCCCCTCGGGCGCGGCCTTCTCATGTAAATTGACACTAATACCATTAATAACGCTACGCATGAGGATGGTGAGTCCACCAACATGAAAGAGAGGCAGACAAGCAAGCCAGCAATCATCTGCATGATGTTCCAGTGTTAACGCTGATCCAATCGCGCCCCAACAGAGCATACCATATGTGATGAGTACGCCCTTGGGGTGACCAGTAGTACCCGACGTATACATAATGGATTGGATATCATTCAGATTCAGGCTCCCACTAAGAGCAATAGCTGGCACCAACGGTTGATCTGCGATGCCCACATTCTGCTGCGCGTCACTAATCAGCGAGAGAAAAGTTAACCGTGGAAGCTCACGTGCCAATTGTGAAGCGGTCTCACCATAGCGAGCATCACTGCAAAGGAATGTGGCCTGTACATCCTCAAGCTGCCAGGCCAGTTCAGCCTGGGTTAAGCGAACATTGAGTGGTACCAGAATTGCTCCCAGGCGCATCAAAGCATGTACGACGACGACAAAGGGCAAATCATTCGCCGCCAGCAGCGCGACGCGAGTCCCCTTACCAATGCCAGGTGTGGCAAGCTGGTAGGCTAGCTGCTCTGTTTGGTGCAAGAGTTCGGCAAAGCTCCAATGTGTAGAGCCACACTGGATCGCTAAATGATCGGGCTGATTCTCAGCAGCACGTACAAGCCAGTTTGGCAAGCTCGTTTCGAGAGGCATAGGAGCATTCATAGCGCCACCTCGCTTTGTGGCACAAAGGAATAGCGCGCCAGAGCCGTACGATCAAGCTGGATGCCCAATCCAGGTGTCGTAGGAACAGATAAAGTACCAGCTTGAAGTGGAAGATCTACGCTGAGCAGATCATCTTCCAAGTGCGCGAGAGTCGCCAGACCACAAGCCATTGTGATCTCTGATGACGCAGCCGCAAGATGGAGGGTCGCCGAAAGGGAAATTCCGGTCTCAAGCATGCTGGTAATCACACACTCCACACCAGCCTCTTTAGCGCTCTGAATCACCTGCCGCGCTGGATAAAGCCCACCCAGAAACTGCGGCTTAATAATCAGTACATCAGCCGCTTGCCATTCGAGAACGCGGCGTACACTCTTGCTATCATAGATCGCCTCGTCGGCAGCAATAGGTATCTGGACCTCTCGACGGAGGCGATACATACCATCCAAATCAAAGGCACGCAAGGGTTGCTCTACATACTGAATATCATACTGCGCGCATGCCGTAAGGATCTCACAGGCCTGTTCAAACGTCCACTTCTCATTAGCATCCAGGCGCAAGCGAACCTCTTCACCAATGGCAGCACGTAACGTGGCAACGCGTTCAATTTCTTGCCGTGGGCTACCATACAGACCCATTTTAAGCTTGACGCAGCGAAAGCCAGCCTGAATCGCCTCACGCGCCTCCTGACAGGCTACGTCATCGTTGGGCGCGCCAACTACAGCATTGACTTCAATGCGGCTCCGTGTCTCTGTCTCAAAAGGGGCTAGGAGTGTATGCAGACTGACGCCTTCATGTTGACTCCAGGCATCGAGCAACGCACTTTCAAGGCCATAGAGAGCAGGAGCAGGATAGCTCCCCGCCTCCACGTGAGCATAGAGTACCTCCAGCGCCTCCTGGCAGGAGAGAGACTGAATCTGAGGCAAGAGCGAAACAAGAGCATTATAGGTCTCGGAGAAAGACACACCGCCGAAATCTGGCAGCGGTGCCGCTTCGCCCAGACCTATAATGCCCCCTGACGTCATAATCTCAATCAAGCATCCTTCGCGCGAGATGATAGAGCCATGAGCGGTCGAGAAATGCCCCTGCATTGGAATACGATAGGGTGTATACGATATCGACTGTACCTGCATATGCCACCTTCTTCTTCACAGCACATCGTTTCTAACAAAGAGGGATACGGGCATTCCCCGTATCCCTTCAGAAGAGACTAATTATGGAAGGCGTGGATACTTCGAGAAGTCGGGCTTACGCTTCTCTAGGAAGGCATTTTTGCCCTCTTTTCCCTCTTCAGTCATATAGTAGAGCATTGTGGCATTACCGGCAAGCTCTTGAATACCGGCCAGACCATCGGTATCAGCGTTAAACGCGGACTTGAGGAAACGTATGGCAATGGGGCTCTTCTCAAGAATCTCGCGGCACCACTGGACCGTCTCTTCTTCAAGCTGAGCCAGAGGAACCACGGTGTTGACCAGGCCCATATCAAGGGCCTCTTGCGCGTTATACTGACGACAGAGATACCAGATCTCACGTGCCTTCTTATGACCAACGACGCGCGCAAGATAGGTCGCACCCCAACCAGCGTCGAAGCTTCCAACTCTCGGGCCAGTCTGACCAAAGCGCGCATTATCAGCGGCGATAGTCAGATCACAGAGCAGATGAAGCACATGACCACCACCAATGGCGTATCCCGCGACCATAGCAATCACAGGCTTGGGCAGATATTTGATGACCTTCTGTAGCTCAAGCGCGTTTAGGCGAGGCACACCATCATCGCCAACGTAACCACCTTCACCGCGCACACGCTGATCTCCACCTGAGCAGAAAGCCAGTTCGCCAGCACCAGTGAGAATAACAACCCCAATCTCGTTGTCTTCGTGGCAACGTCCGAATGCATCAATTAATTCAAAGAGGGTACGGGGTCGAAAAGCGTTACGAACCTCGGGGCGATTAATGGTAATCTTACCAATACCCTCGGTCTTCTCAAAGATAATATCGGTGTAGTCACACACCTTCTGCCAGTTTACAGACATCGCCTATTTTCTCCTTCAAATTAGATGTGAATCATTAGCAGTGACAGCAAATTATCCACTGACTTGTTGTCACTGCTAACGCACTCTTATGATAGCATTTGTGCGCAGAATTGGCCCACCAGAGCAACAAAACGCTCCGGTTGCTCTAGATGAATAGTATGCCCCGCGCCTGCGACGACATCCCAGGTCGCGTGGGGAAGTTGGTGCTGCATCTCCCGAGCGATAGCACAGAACTTCGGATCATGTTCTCCGGTAAGCAGCAAGGTTGGAATGTCAAGAGAAGGCAAGCGCTCATAGAGCGAAGGTTGCGCGCCGGTTCCAACGCCTCGCAAGCTGTTCGCGAGACCAATAGCACGATTATCGAGGCGCTGCTTATGAAGTTCCTCATGCTCCGCATCTGGCAAACGCTGAAGGCCCTCAAAGAGGGGTTGCTGCTCCCAGTATTCAACAAAGGCGGGGACCCCCTCACGCTCGATACGATCCGCTAGCACACGGTCACTCGCGACCCGCTGCGCGCGCGTATGCGCATCGGCAAGACCGGGAGAAGTACTTTCGAGAATGAGCGCCCTGAAGAAACCAGAGAACGCGCTATACAGCGCGATACGCCCGCCCATTGAATAACCTAGCAGGATTGCCTGCCCTTTCTGAACCCCCAGTTGGTACAGAGCCGCCAGGATATCTTCTTGAGCATGCTCGATATTATAACGCTCGAGGTCCGCTGGCGCGTCCGATTGACCGTGGCCCAACATATCCAGCGCGATCAGGTAGACATTGTATGCGGAGAGAGGGCCAAAGAGCGAATGCCAGGCAAGAGCGCTCCCGGTAAAGCCATGCAGCAAGACCAGGGGTGGATGCTGAGGCTTCCCATAGGTCACCGCACCCATCTGTATACCGTTCACCATAAGCTGTTTCAGACTCATAATTCGCAGCGTGCTACCCATAACTTCATCTGCCTTCCTCTCTACACTACTAGTAGCTAAGGTTATGGAAGAGAGCCTAAAGCCTTCTCTACCGCTTGCCAGAGTTGGCGATGCATCGTAACATTACTTGCCCGTTCGCTACGGACCTCGACGACTCGTAAACCTCCCTGCGTCAGACCCGTTGCGATCTCCTGCCGAAAGGCTCCCCAATCAAGGGCAAAGGTGTGATGCCCACCATACATCTGAATCACTGGCGCGAAATCAAGACCGGTAGGCGTACCAAAGAGTTCTTCAAAGTGCTCTGGGGTCGCAGCCTGAGGCAAGAACGAAAAGATGCCACCACCATCGTTATTGATCAACACAATCGTCAGATCCAACTGGTGCAAGCGAGCAGCCAACAGGCCATTGAGATCATGGAAGAATGACAGATCGCCAATTACCAGAACGATTGGTGTCTTTTTAGAGGTGGTTGAAGTCGCCGCGCTCGCACCTAAAGCGCTAGAAATAATGCCATCAATCCCATTCGCACCGCGATTACCCAGTACACGAATTGCCTTCCTCTGGCACCAGAAGAAGGTATCAAGGTCGCGCACCGGCATACTATTTCCGACAAAGAGCGTTGCATCTTCAGGAAGTAGCTCGCTAAGCTCTGTAAAGACGCGTCCCTCAAATGTAGCAGTAAAGTCCTCAATCGAGGTAAGAAGTGTCTGGCGCGTTAACATATCGGCCTGCCGCCATGCTGAGAGCCAGGGTGTAGTATCTGTTGCCAACGGCTCTGGAAGCGCATGCAAGAGGTCGCGGCAGAACGCCAAAGGATCGGTATGGAGCATCGTACTTACTAGCTGGGTTGGGTCATGCCAATCATTCTGGGAATCAATGACGACTTGTTCGCACTCGGCATAGCGCTGCATATAGAGCAAGAATGGCTTGGCAGTAGGCATAGGTCCAAAGCGCAGCACTACTTCTGGCTCATAGCGCTCCGCGAAGGAGCGCAAACGTAGGAAAGCATCATAGCTTGAGAGCACGTTCTGATGATCAATGTGAGCACACCGCATCTGTGAGAGCGGATCAGCAAGCATAGGATAGCCCAAACGACTCGCCAATGGAAGGAGCGCCTCGGCCAGCCCAGCGGGTGGATTCGGGCCGACGACAATAAGGCCGCGCTCGCGACGTTGCAGGCGCTTAGCCAACGCAAGGATCGTGCTCTCGGGAAGCGGGCCAAGGGGCGCGTCCTGCACAGTAACATAAGGAAATTGGTCGGCACGACCCTGCCAGGCAGTTGGTTCGCGTTGCGCAAGGGGGGGCAAAGGATTAGCGGGTTGGGGATCTTGTGTTAGCGGCTCTCGAAATGGTAGGTTCAGGTGAATTGGTCCTGCCGGAACAGCAAGCGTCTGAGCCGCAGCGCGAGATGCTAACGTACGCACGTAGCGTAGAGCCGCATTGCTCGCCTCGGGAAGTGCCACATCCATATACCATTTCGTATGGATTCCAAAGAGGCGATTCTGATCAATGGCCTGAGGCGCGCCACAATCACGTAGTTCAGGTGGGCGGTCAGCGGTAAGAACCAGTAGAGGAATGTGCGTCAGATGTGCCTCAACCACAGCAGGCAGGAAGTTGGCGGCAGCGGTCCCAGAGGTACAGAAGAGAGCAACAGTCTCACCCAGAGCCTTCGCCAGTCCGAAGGCAAAGAAGGCAGCGGAGCGCTCATCGATATGGAGCCAGGACCGAATGTGTGGTGTTTGCGCGAAAGCATAAGCCAGGGGAGTTGATCTGGAGCCAGGGCAGTATACTACGTGGCGAACACCCGCGCGAGCGAGTTCCTCCACAAAAGCCTCTATATAGGCATATGTGGGATTCTGGGGCATTGGATATTTACTTGACTGCATAGGATATGTGCTTCATGTCCTCTCTACCGGAACATTTTTTATTAGAAAATTCGAGCGCACTAGCGCTAGACGTAATCAGCGGCATTGATTTTCACACAAGACCATAGTCAATCTAAAACTTATTCTTCATCTCCCAGGCTACGGAGCATCACTGGCAACTTCCAACCTGTTTCAGTATACTCCGCCTCGGGATCAGAACTGGCAACGATCCCATTACCAGCAAAGAGTGTCGCCTTGGAACCTGCAAGTAGAGCAGAGCGTAATGCAACCGCGAATTCACCATCACCATCGACATCAACCCAACCTACAGGACCAGCATACCAACCGCGATCCAGTTCTTCATGGGCACGAATCTCTGAGAGTGCGACCTCGCGAGGCACTCCACCAACTGCTGGTGTAGGATGCAACCTGGAAACAGCTTCAAGGATAGTACGACCTGATCGTAAGGTACCTTCAATAGGTGTCTCGAGATGTTGAATATTCTTTAGCTTGCGCACGCGAGGAGCTTCAGCAATTGTGACTTGCGAGCACAACTCATGTAAAGCATCACGAATCAATTCTACAACAAAGTAATGTTCGTGGCGGATCTTGGCTCCATAGAGCTGCTCCTGACTGATGAGCTCATCCTCTTCAGGAGTGATACCACGAGGAGCAGAGCCCGCCAGAGCCATTGTAAGCAACTTTCCGCCACGCGCGCTGACAAGACGCTCAGGTGTCGCGCCCACAAAATAACGCTTGCCCCGTTGGAACGCGAAGACAAAAGTATCAGGATAGCTCTGACGTAAACGATAGAGGGTCGTCTCAATATCAAAAGGGCCATCAGGATGATGAGCCTCCACCTGGCGGGCAAGTACAATCTTTTGATAGGCTCCCTGCCGCATTTGCTCAATGGCCCGGTCCACAATCGAGATCCATCTGGAAGCAGGAAGAACTTCCTGTTTGCGCAGGCGCACTGTCTGCAAGCTGAGCTCTTCAAGCTGTTGCGTCGGAAGATGCTCGACAATATAACTCAAACGTTGAAAGAGCGCCAGTATTTCAGTGGTCTGCAACTCAAGCTCATTGGGAATCACGTCGGGCTGAATAAAGATATGGAATGAGAGAGATGCCTGTCCATCCTCAAAGCGATAGAGTAATTGAGGCAAAATCAGTAAGCCAGGGGGAAAATCTTGCCAGAGCGCGGTCCCCTGACGCTGCGGATCAAATGCGAATCCACCAAAGAGGAGAGGACGTGAAGCCGGAAGCGAGGACGAGGTCGTCTCTGTCAGTGTAAAATCACGGAGCACACACAACGCCTCAGTAATCTCCTGAAAACGCTTGCCACTGGTATCATCGGATGAGATAGAGAGTGCACTCCCAACGCCAACCAATGCCTGCTGACTCGCAGGCTTCTCCCAGAAGAAACGCTCACCCATTTCCAGGATCTGGAAAGCGCGGAATATCTGAAGTGCGTCGCGCGGCTTCACTGGAATTTTCAGCATAGTCAAAATAGAATGTTTATGCTGACGTGCACGTGCCGCAGCCCGCTGTAAGAGATTGAGAAGGAATCCACGCTCGCAAGCAATAGGCCAGGCGTGTGTAGTATCAGACAGTGGCGTTGCTCTATCGGAAAAGACAGTCTCCATAAATCATGTGTCTCCAACTATACTTGCGGCGTCGTTCCATGGGCGCATTCATGAATATAGCTCTTCTCATAGGACAGACAAATACACTCAAAACATATATTTCGGTCGCTGGGTAAGAGTAGTCAACCAGGGACCAAAGGCGTGGCACATATGTATAGGCGCTGACTCACGCGCAATGGTATGCATCTATGCCTATCCTTCTATCACAGTCGTCTCACGGACGCTTCATCAATAGAGCATATGGGCAGCGCAAGCTAAAATGGATTCGTGCCAATAGTACCAGCAAGGCCAGCGAATGGCAATTGGGGCTGTTTGATGGCAGCGTCATCCCTGGAGGGAGGGAAAAAGCCAGAAAGCAGTGCCCGTCGTATTATAGCACGCTGTCTCTAGATATGCATTGAACAGGGCATATCAAATCAAGGCTCAGCACAAGCCATCTGAGAAGGAAGGTACTGTTAAAAAGAGGGGCAATACAGGCGAAGCGAACCACCATTCAGATGATATTAAAGGCTACATAGCATGACAGGCATACTACTTCTGTGGGAGCTCGACAAAGAAGATAGATCCTTGACCTGGAAGCGATTCACACCAGATTCTCCCATCATGACGCATCACAATATCTTTCGAGATACTTAAGCCCAGACCCAAACCCTTCTTTGCCGATGCCTCTGCGTCTGGTGTACGATAAAACGTATCAAAGACTTTATCAAGCTGGTCTTGAGCGATTCCCTGACCGTGATCTCGTACGCCAATCAGCACTTTGCGCATAGTACGTTTGACAGTAACCTGCACGGGACATCCTTCGGGCGAATACTTCACCGCATTGCTGATCAAATTCACTAGAACCTGTTCAATACGATCACGGTCAACAGACACAAACGTAGCCTGGTTGGGTACCGTAAGCTCTATCAGACGCTCTGTTAATAAGTGCTGATCATCAACAACTCGCTGACAGATTTCATTGATATCCAGCTTTCGCTTATGAAGCGCCATTTTGCCTGTGCGAATACTGCTCACATCGAGCAGTTCCTCTATGAGCGTTGTCAGCCGTTCCGTTTGCCCATTGATTCGTTCAAGAGAGAGGCGCATATCCTCAACGTTCACCTCATGCTCCTGTTTAGAGAGGCGGCGCAAGGCAAGTTGAGCCTGTCCTCGAATCGTTGTAATAGGCGTTTTTAGCTCATGCGAAGCAATCGAAAGAAAGCGATCCTTCAATTGGCTCGCATCCTCTAGCTTCTGATTACTTATTTCTAATTCTTCAGCATACTCCTTCAATTCCTGTTCAGCTACCAGGGTATTCCAACGCGCCCGCTCCCTCTGTGCCGTAATCATAGCGACAATGACCCCAGAAATCAGGAAGGGGAGAATTTGCATTCCATCCTGCCAGTTCTTCCAGAGAAAGTCCTTATCAAGTGAGACAAAGAAGTAATCGATATACAGCGTCCCAAGCAATACCGTAAAAAGCGCTGGAATCGCACCCCAAAAGACAGCCACAAACAGGACAGGAATGAGAAGCAGAGAGCCAGAAAAATAGGCTCCATCCTTCCCAAACCAGCCATCAAGCGCTTGCAAGCCCCAGCCCATCAAACCAACAAACAATATGCTTAATAATGTGCCGATAAGAGGGTGTCGCCACTGGGGAACAGTAGCCATAAAGCTTTTACGTAGTTCGGCTCGCTGTTCAAATGTCATACGTCGTACAGGTATTCCCTGACGATTCAAGTAGACATCTTTCCGTATAATTTTCGTCGCTATCCTATCCATCCCTGTAGCAACTCCTACAAACGCCCTTAACCGTGTTAGTGATATCCTCAATCCAGATGGCAAGAAAAACTAGGCTCTTGCTAAGCGCTCATTTTCTACACGCATACTCGCTTCTTGCATACTTGCATCATGCATTGCGATCAAGGGAACTTCAGGGTGTAAGCGAGAGAAATGATGCAATTCTAGCAACGTCTGTAAGGCTGTAGCCTTATCACAAGTCACCCCATTCCAGAAAATAGGGTGCGGTGTTGTAGGATGAAGATAGTTCTCGGCAACGTGGGCGGCATCACCCACGAAGAAGAGGCGCGCGCCATTCGCACGGTTCACAAACATGCCAGTATTGCCTGGAGTATGCCCTGGTAGCGGTACTAGAACAATTGACCCATCACCAAAGAGGTCCAGACTAGAGCGAAAACCCTCATACTCTGGGCCATCAAGGTCGAAGCATGAGAGCGGGCTCCCTTCCATCAATCTCCAGACAAGGCCCTTATGTAATGGAATAATTCCTTGCTTGGCGGCATCATACTCCACACGATTAACGCGTAGAGGCAGGCCAACAATGTCAGGCACCCCACTCACATGATCCCAATGCAAATGCGAGAGCAATGCAAAGTCGAGGTCCTCAGGTTTTACTCCCTGCTCATGTAAGGCTCCCAACAGGCTCTGCTCAAGTGTGAAACGAGCTAGGGTTCGCCGGAAATAAAATGATTGCCCCTTTAAATGGTCATAAATATCGCCACAGAGACCAGTATCATACAGGAAGTTACCTCGCGGATGCCGAATCAAGACAGCACTATACGCGATCCTGCGCGGTTTGAACGAGAGCGAACCCCGCACCATAGTCCACTCAGGCCAGGTAACACTTCCGCAACGGAGAATGCTCACTTCGACATCTGGGAGATTCGCTCCTTTGCTCAGAGTCTCTACCCCGGCATTCCCCCTTGGCAAGACCGCTACGTTCAAACGAGGTGGTAGGAAACTCTTGACCGCTGCCCCAATACCAAGCGCTGTCAACGATACCGCTCCCCAGGCCAACCATTTATTGATTCTTTTAGGCTGCATATGCTTCTCCCAACCTAACTTGTTATAATGCTATTCCTCTTGCCGCGCCAGGGGTAATTCTAGCCAGAATGTCGACCCTTGCTCAGGCGCACTCTGCACCCCAACCCGGCCTTGATGCAATTCAACGATTGTGTGACTAATATACAGTCCCAGTCCCAGACCGACACCCGACCCACTAAGCACATGGATACGCGGACACTGATAAAAACACTCCCACACACGCTTCTGTTCTTCCTCAGTCAGCCCTGGACCATGGTCTCGCACTTCCAGGCGTACCCATCCATTATGTAACATTAAAGTGATGTCGACATCATTCTCTGCGGCTGAATATTTCAGAGCGTTGCTCAGAAAACTACTCACGACCTGCGAGATTCGTCCCGCATCAGCAAAGATAGGTACAGGTTCATTTACGGAAAAGACCCTATGTATTGTACGTCCTATATGGATCTTTTGTTGCTCACTTATAGCTAGATCGATCAGCTCACATAGGTCACATGGCTCTTGCCGCAAATAAGATTCCATGCGCCCTGTTTGAATACGCGAGATGTCAACCATATTACTGACTAACTGTGAGAGTACACCAATCTGTCGCTCAGTTCGACCCATCAATTCGCTTGCGACCGAGACCTTTTCAATGACTTCAGGCTCTGTTGTTTTCATTAATTGTAAGGAGGCCTTTAAGCGCCTCATAGCCAGTTGGACATTCACTTTAATTGCGGTCAGAGGTGTACGCAGTTCATGGCTGGCAACACCAATAAATTCCTCCATACGCTGATGTGCCTCAGTTAGGAGTTGCTGCTGTGTAGCCTGCTCATCAATATCAGTGCCAATATTGATCCATTCACGGCCTTGCCAACCACGGGCAGGTACTGCGCGAACGGAAAAATGCCGATATATGCCGTCATGACGGCGCAAACGGCAGACAATTTCGTAAGGTTTGCCCGTACTAACTGCGTTATGCCAGATATGCTCAAACCATTGCAGATCTTCAGGATGGACTGTCTCTAATATGTCCTGCCAACGTCGTTTTGTTTGAGGCTGTCCTGTATAAGCATGCCAGGCATCTACTTGCCCTACCATATCCCCTTCGTCATTCACAATCCATATCATTTGCGCTAAAGCGGCTACAAGAGAGCGATAGCGTTCTTCGCTCTCTTGTAGCCTGCCTTGTAGATTACTTGATTTAAGCCTATTCTTCTGTGACAATTCCGCACTATTCTTTGTAATCATACGGCGACCGGCTTTCATATTTGAATTGAAATGCCTCCGTGAGATATCCAACCACTGCGCCTCATATATGCTTACTACTTAGTTCTGTCTGGCACTTCATTAATACTTAAATGCATTCACTCACGCCCATCTTTAAGCTTCAGAGATGGCAAATAGCCCTTGCTATTTCTGCTAGACGCAAGCCGCTCATTATATCTTAGATATGTTTTACACGGCTGAGTTCAATAATTGGATACAAAGCCTGAGTCAGTGTCGGGCACAAAAAAATCGGCTGGGAAATCCCAGCCGATTTTTTTGTGCCCGACATTAGGCATCGTTTCTGACCGCATCTAACGGTCGAACCACTATCTTGTTCTCCTCAACATCCAGGTATACCTGTTGCCCACTAGCAATTTCATCAGCCAACAAGGCATCGGCTAGCGCATCATCGACATACGATTGAATGGCACGGCGCAATGGACGCGCACCATATTCCTCGTCAAAACCCTCGTTGAGTAAGAAATCGCGAGCAGCGTCACTCACTACCAGCTCGATTCTCTGCTCACTCAAGCGTGAACGCACCTGATTCAGCAGCAGTTCAACGATAGGATAGAGTTCCTTCTTAGTCAACGAATTAAAGACTACAATCTGGTCAATACGGTTAATGAACTCTGGTCGGAAGACTCTCTTCAGGCCCTCTAAGGCCTTGGAGCGCATTGCCTCCTGCTGCTCCTCGCGTAACGCTTCTCCTCGTTTGATAGAGAAGCCAATGCTCGCAGCCCGCTTCAAATCAGATCCACCAACATTGCTGGTCATAATCACCACGGTATTCTTGAAATCAACCGTGCGACCCTGCCCATCAGTCAGGCGACCATCATCCATGATCTGTAACAAGGCGTTGAAGACTTCAGGATGCGCCTTCTCGACCTCATCAAAGAGGATAACGCTATACGGACGGCGGCGAACCTGCTCTGTCAACTGTCCACCATCATCATGTCCAACATATCCAGGAGGGCTACCAAACAGGCGCGAGACAGTATGGGGCTCCATGTACTCTGACATATCAAAGCGGATCATATGATCTGCCCCACCAAAGAGTTCGGACGCCAGAGCTTTTGCCAGCTCAGTCTTACCCACACCAGTTGGACCCAGGAAGAGGAAGGAGCCAATCGGGCGCTTTGGATCTTTCAGACCCGCTCGCGAGCGACGAATGGCACGTGCCACAGCCGCAATAGCCTCATCCTGTCCGATGACATGCTTGCGCAGATCTTCTTCCAGATGGCGCAGGTTCTGACGCTCGCTCTCCAGCATCTGGCTCACAGGAACACCCGTCCAGATCTCAACAACCTTCGCAATATGCTCAGGCGTTACGATCAGAGAGACATCTTCCTGGGATTTGCCACGTGCGTCATTCAGCTTCTCCAGTGTCAGAAGTTCCTGCTGACGCAGCATTGCAGCCCGCTCATAATCCTCGGAGTTCGCGGCGGCTTCTTTACGCGACTGAATATCCGCCAACTCTTTCTCAAGGTCCGCGATCAGCGTTGGGCTCATAATACCCTTTTCGCTCGCCTCAAGGCGCAGAGCCGAGCCAGCCTCATCCATCACGTCAATAGCTTTATCCGGCAGGAAGCGGTCATTGATGTAACGATCCGATAACTTGACTGCGGCCTCAATGGCCTCATCCGAGATACCTACACCATGATGCGCTTCATAGTTGGTACGCACCGTCCGCAACATATCAATCGCCTCTTCCACATTTGGCTCTCTCACCACAATTGGCTGGAAGCGACGCTCCAGGGCGGCGTCTTTCTCAATATGTTTGCGATACTCATCAAGCGTAGTCGCGCCAATACAGCGCAATTCACCACGGGCCAGAGCAGGTTTAATCATATCGCCAGCCCCAACCGCGCCCTCAGCAGCACCAGCTCCAACAACTGTATGTAGCTCATCTATGAAGACGATGGTATCGGGATTATCACGTAGCTCTTCAAGAATAGATTTGATGCGCTGCTCAAACTGGCCTCTGAACATAGCTCCGGCGACCATACCGCCAATGTTCAGCGAGACAATGCGCTTATCTTTCAAATTAGGTGGTACATCGCCGGCCTGAATGCGGCGTGCCAAGCCTTCAACAATCGCGGTTTTGCCCACACCCGGCTCACCTATTAAGACTGGATTGTTCTTCTGCCTACGGCCCAGTACCGTAATCATTCGCCTCAATTCTTTGGCACGCCCCGCGGCAGGGTCTAGTTTTCCTTCTAATGCCTCGGCGGTAAGATCGCGTCCATACTGGTCCAGGGTTGGAGTTTTACTCTGCTTCCCCTGGCGTTCAGCGGTCGCTGTATTCACGCCACCCGACCCACCAGAAGATTTCTGAGAGTTATTCGCGAACCCAAATGGGAAAGGAGCACCAGGAATATCCATGCTCTCAAAACCACCCATCTGACCCATCGCGTTCATTAATTCATCGACACACGACTGGCAGAGGTAGTGTGACTCACGTTTCCCATCAACCATTTGGTCAACACGAACACGGGCGGGATTTTTTCGGCATCGTTCACATTTCATTATTTATTAGCTCCTCATCTTTCTCAAGATAGGGGGTGATTCCCTTCAGCGAATAATTAGCAAATGGGTCGTTGGATTGCTAAAAGTATAGCATACTTCTATTGCTCTGTCTAGCACTCGACCAACTTGATTGCTAATCACTGTTTATAACGTCAGAATACTGACTATTATTCCCGGGATACGATGTTTTCTTTTACTCGGAGGACTGGTTCATAATGTAGCAGTGCACTTCAGCACTGGTAATCTCTATAACGCTACTGACTATCCACCTATTCCCGATTCCTCTTCCATAGCATCCCTGCTTGTATAGCAGCCAATATATTACGGTAAATAGCCCTTGCTTTTTGTACGAATGGAAAACATATAAAGATACTCTCTATAAGGAGGTGCACAACCCCCTGATTCTTAAAGAGAGGACATAATCCATATCGACAGACAAGGGCTCTTCTTCAGATCACCTCTTCCAATCACGCTTATGTCCATTTTCGCTACATGCTGGTGAGAACGCACTACCATTGCCCAAAACAAAATCTATTAGAGGCTATATGGTTGGTTAGCCACCACACGTATCTCTCAGTAGCAAGATTTGCCAATTATAGCTAGTACTATAGGAAGCATCTTAGGGGCGCTGGTTGGGCTCTTTGGCTATGTGTTTACTGTGGCACTGATCATGGGCAAGCAATTCAATGGGAAAGTATAAAAATCTGAGAACTCCTCGCGAAATGTGCAGCACCTTTTTCATAGCAACGAGAGGAAACAATCTTCACACGCAAACAACTCACAGGTGAACGAACAACTATGTTTCCATGACAGAAGATGAAGGAGATATGGTATAGTCAAAAGCAAAAGGAGAATTTGAGCAAGCCAAAGGAGATTGCATGGATTTTGCTTATTCGCAGAAAGTCGATGCGCTACGGCAGCGCATAAATGACTTTATGGAGCAATTTATTTACCCACATCAGCAGACCTATCGCGAACAGATCGCCGCCTCAGGCAATCCACACCACCATGCCGAGATCGTCGATGAATTAAAAGAACGGGCCAGGCGAGAAGGGTTATGGAACCTCTTCTTACCTGATAGCGAGCACGGCGCGGGACTTACAAATTTGGAATATGCCCCACTCGCGGAAATCATGGGACGTGTTCCCTGGGCCTCAGAGATCTTCAATTGCGCGGCTCCCGATACGGGCAATATGGAGATCCTCGCCCAATTTGGTACAGAAGAGCAGAAACAGCGCTGGCTCCATCCCTTGCTAAAAGGCGAGATTCGCTCCGCCTTCGCGATGACCGAGCCAGATGTCGCCAGTTCAGACGCGACGAATATCCAGCTTACCATTACCCGCGAAGGTGATGAATATGTGCTTAAGGGGCGCAAATGGTGGATCTCAGGAGCCGCGCGCGAACGCTGCAAGATCTTCATCGTCATGGGAAAGACCGATCCCCATAACCCGGTCACTCATCAACAACAGAGCATGATTCTTGTACCTCGCGATACCCCCGGACTCACAATTGTCCGCAGTTTACCCGTGATGGGCTATATTGATAATGAAGGCCATTGTGAGCTAAGTTTTGACAATGTTCGCGTTCCTGGTAGCAATTTGCTTGGTGAAGAGGGCAGCGGCTTTGCCATCGCCCAGGCACGCCTGGGTCCGGGCCGGATTCATCACTGCATGCGTGCTATCGGAATGGCACAATACGCACTCGAACTACTCTGTCAGCGCGCAGCGCAACGCGTCACCTTTGGGAAGCCTCTTATTGAGCAGGGTGTGATTCAGGAGTGGATCGCCCAATCGCAGCTTGAAATAGAGCAGGCACGCCTCCTAACTTTGAAGGCGGCCTGGATAATTGATACGCTTGGCAAAAAGGCGGCCCGCGACGCGATAGCGATGATTAAGATCGTCGCACCTGAGGTTCAGACGAATGTCGTCAATCGGGCAATACAGGTTTTTGGAGCGGCAGGCTTAAGCGATGACTTCCCTCTGGCTTCCCTCTGGGCACATGGACGCACATTACATATTGTTGATGGGCCAGATGAGGTGCATAAGCGCGCACTGGCACGCTCTCTCTCGCGGCCTTATATCTCGCCAAAAACATCGTCGAAGGCACCATAATACTACTCGCCAAAGGATGGTTCTATCTTATATGGATAGTGGCTTTGCTCAAGACCCATTTCTCATGCAGCGCACACATGCTGCCGAACTCTATCTCATACGTCATGGAGACGCCATCCCTGATGCTGATGAGATCATCCCCAGCGGGATCTACGATAACCTTCCACTCAGTAAGCTTGGGCGCAGCCAGGCCCAGGCGCTCGCCAAACGTTTACAGCCTCGCCACTTTGACGCGGCTTATAGTAGCCCTCTGAGGCGCTGTCTTGAAACCAGTATCCCTCTACTGGAGATATTAGGGCTGCAAGCCACAGTTATTGAAAACATTAAAGAGGTACGCTTACACGGCCTTGTGCCACCCCCTGCTTCACAGGACGAACAAGACCTTACGTTACTGACCCAGGCACTACGCCAGCGCCAAGAGGTCATCGTACGGCGTGCTGGCACATCTGGCTCATGGGATACACTTGAAAACAGTGAGTCTTCCAAGGAGTTTCGTCAACGTGTCGTAGCGGCTCTCGATGAAATCGCAAGCAATCATCTCGGTGAACGGATACTCGTCTTCGCGCATGGTGGCGTTATCAATGCCTATGTGGCTGAGGTGTTGGGCATGGCAAAAGACTTCTTCTTTCCCTGTGCCAACACCTCCTTAACTGTCGTTCGTGTTTCAGGAAGCACACGCGTACTTTATACCTTAAATGATATAGCTCACCTGAGCACGATAGGATAGCATACAGCTACAACAAATAGGCGACGCTCTCATACCTCCGTTCTTGTACGGCTGGTATAAGCGTCGCCTCCTGTCTGCCTAAAGGGCCCGTCTCAGGCTCTTCGTTTTGCTCGCGAATTAAGCGATGGTGATACACTGCGTGTAAAATATATTCCGCAATACTCATAGTCGCGTGAGGAATTGGCGCGGCATCAGGGAAATCCTGAACATTTAACAGTACCAGCCTCTCTTCCTGTACCGCGACATCAAGGCAAAAGAAATCCAACCCACATGCCTCACCTACACTCTGAGCAAGGTACAACATCGTCTCACTCACCGACATCTCATTACTAACCTGTACCCCCCAACGGTTAAAGCGGAAAGCTCGCACCTCCTGCCCTGCCACGGTCAGACGCACCAGCGATAGCGGTCGCGCAATAGGACCTCGCACTACAAATGAGCCTGTTGCCTCCATCTCCGCTTGTACCAACATTGCTCTGTTTTCAACCCAAAGGCTATCTCCCTCGCCAGTTTTGTCGATAGGAGTAACTAGAAGCGGCCACCACTCATCAGGTAAAGTGACAAGATCGTCATAGGTCAGGACACACTGGCGCGAGACAACTGGTACTCCATACGAGGCACATGCGGCAACGATCCCATCATGATCGTGCAACAAACGCAGCGCGCGCGAGTTATTCATTGTAGGAATATGTAGAGACTCAGCAGCTTGTAAAAGCCTGAGCGCGATTTCCACCTCAGCTCCCTGCGCCTGGGAGATGCGCGCAAGACATGCGTCCCAATGCTTCAATGGGAACGCCTCAGCTGTGGTAGACAAAGACTCAAGGGACTGCATATTGACAGTATGCCCCCATCGTTCGAGTTGATCAGCAAGCGCCAGAGGTAATGGAGTAGCAATGGCGGCTTGTTCTAGAATAAAACAGAAACGCATCTCTTCTCTCCTAATAGACAACAAATAGAGTTTGTGAAAAACACCATATAATTTTTTCTCTATAACAGAGGATAAGTTTGTTCTCTTCGTCTGGAATAGCATCATAATAAAGTACTAGTATGTTTTATACTGTGAAATAGGCGACAAACACGAGGAAGAAGGCAAAACGTTCTGGAAAGAGGGACATATTCCTTCTCCGGAAACCTGAGCTCTTGGTTTGATACGAGAACCATCGAGTCCAGATTGATCGGCTGAGGCCCTACCTTTGAACGAGCGAACATGCTATAATAACGAAGCTATGAAACTTACTATGTCTCATCCTATCCGCATACAAGCAAAAGTCTCTTTTGCCCGCAATATCTGCTTCATCGCCAGTGAGCGTTACCTGCTCACTGCCGGGTAGCGAAGCCTCAATGTGCCTTTTCATTCCCCTTTTGTCAAAATCTTTGAGAGTGTAGACGCTACTTGCAGTCAAAGCCTGCTTTACCATCGTTATAGATCTTCCTCTCCGCTACACGTGAATTGTGGCTACTCAGAAGCAACCACTCGAGGATGAGGAAACGCAATAGAAAACAAGAGGAATCGACCCTATGGACTTGATGAATAAACTAGCCACGCTCGCTACGCGCTATGAGGAGCTCAATAACTTAATGGCGCAGCCCGACGTACTCGCAGACATAGCGCTTCTACAACGCTATGGGCGCGAGCAATCAGAATTGGCAGATGTCGTCGCGAAATATCATGACCTGACCTCTACCGAGAAGCAAATTCAGGAAGCGCAGGAGATGTTCAATAGCGAAGAGGGCGATTTGCGTGACCTGGCCTTCGAGGAATTAGAGCAGCTAAAAGCGCGTAAAGAACAGCTTCTAGAGGAAGTACAGGTCGCGCTCCTCCCCAAAGATATTATGGATGAGAAGAATGCCGTGGTGACTATCCAGGGTGGAGCAGGTGGTGACGAGGCCGCGCTCTTCGCCGCTGATCTCTTCCGTATGTATAGCCGCTACGCTGATAATCGCCGCTGGAAAATCGAGATCCTTGATGAGAATGAGACCGAACAGGGCGGCTTCAAGGATATTACCTTCGTGGTCAAAGGCAAGGGAGCATATAGCCGCATGAAGTATGAGGGCGGCACCCACCGCGTTCAGCGCGTACCCACAACAGAGGCCAACGGACGCATCCATACCTCCACAGCCAAGGTCATCGTGTTACCGGAAGCAGACGATGATATTCAGATCGAGGTGAAAGATACGGACATTCGCGTCGATGTCTATCGCTCGACAGGACATGGAGGCCAGAGCGTCAACACGACCGACTCGGCGGTCCGTATTACCCACCTGCCTACTGGCCTGGTAGTCACCTGTCAGGATGAGAAGTCTCAGTTGAAGAATAAGTTGAAGGCTATGAACGTGCTCAAGTCACGCCTGTGGGACCTGGAGGAGGCCAAGCGCCAGGAAGAACTGGGCAAGGCGCGCCGCTCACAGGTGCAGACGGGAGATCGTAGCGAGAAAATTCGTACCTACAATTTCCCCCAGGATCGCATAACAGATCATCGCATAGGTCTAACGCGCCATAACCTGCCTGGGGTGCTTGATGGGAACCTGGACGAATTCATCGACAACCTGATCACAGTGGATCAGGCGGAGAAGCTGCAAGGCATGTTTGCAGAGGCATAAATACACATACCGAGGAGCCTGACTCCTCAGCGATAAGACAAAATAAAAGCGTGGCGATCTTTTCCCTCATCGCCGCGCTTTTCCTTTTCATCGCATTGCAGACCCATATGTGCTGCCTCTTCCTGGCGCGTCATTGCGACCTACTGAATATGGCGGCAGCGATTTTTACTGCTCTATGCCGGTATCCTCCTTTAGTCTTGAGCTGTCTTAGGGGCAGAAGCATTTGATGCCACAGGACGACCACCATCCCCATATAAGAAACAGTTTGTCCAGTGCCCATTCCCCAGATCAGTACGTCCTGGGAAGCGCTCTTTACAGACAGGCATAGCATGTGGACAGCGCGGATGGAAGCGGCATCCAGTTGGAGGCTTAATCAGGCTTGGAATTTCTCCACGGGCAGGGAGATCAGTTTTCCCTTTACTCTTAACGCGCGTTGGATCAGGCGCAGCCGAGAGCAAGAGCTGAGTATAGGGATGCTTGGGGCGCTGGGTTACCTCTTCGCTGGGTCCCCCTTCGACCATCTGGCCCGCGTACATCACCAGTGTCTCCTCGGCAAAGTAGCGCGCGCTTGCAATATCATGTGTGATATAGAGCAAAGCCAGTTGCTCCTCATCCTTCAGCCGTCGCAGCAAATTCAAGATATCCAGGCGAATGGAGACATCCAACATCGAAACCGGCTCATCAGCCAAAAGCACCTCCGGCTGCACAGCCAGAGTACGCGCAATAGCAATACGCTGGCGCTGTCCACCACTCAACTGATGAGGATACTTCTCAATAAACTGCTCGGCAGGCGTCAGGTTCACGCGCCTGAGCAAGGCGAGAATCTGCTCGGTCTCTTCCTGGCGATTGCGCGCGTGCCCATAAATGCGTAGGGGACGACTCAGATGATACCGAATGCTATGAACAGGATTGAGCGATGCAAAGGGATCCTGGAACACCAGTTGCACATGACGGCGATAGCTCGCTAAATCCGCGCCACGCCCAAGTTTCACCGGATCTCCTCGGAAATTTAACGTTCCACTGGTTGGCTCATACAGACGTGCAAGCATACGAGCAATGGTTGTCTTACCGCTACCACTCTCTCCTACCAGCGCGGTAGCTCTGCCTGGATAGAGAGCGAACGACGCATCCTCAACTGCATGTACAGCCATAGCCGGACTCAGGATATTTAGTTGACGTAGCGGAAAATCTTTCTTTAAGTGTTCAGCCACCATGATGGGCTGGGGCGCGCCATTGGCCCGCGCGCGTGACTGAGCGGCATTGGTCACACTCATTAGGCACGACTCCCTTCTGCCAGAGACTCATACGAACGCGCTAGATCGGTGGTTGAAGGTATGCCCCGAGATGAGAGACGACTATCGTAGAGGTGGCAAGATACTAATTGCTGAGGCTTCTCTGCCGTCGCAGATTGCAAAGATGGAACAACAGTGGTACAGGGTTCGAATGCGAGAGGGCAACGCTCACGAAACGGGCAGCCCGATGGAATAGCGCGTAGATCAGGAGGCGATCCAGGGATACCAACCATCTTACGAATCGGCCCATGCAAACTAGGGAAAGCATTGAGCAATCCATAGCTATATGGATGGCGTGGATGCTCATAAATATCCTGGCTCGACGCCTTCTCGATCATCTTCCCAGCGTACATAATCGCTATCTGATCGGAAAGCTCCAACAGTAGAGACAGGTCATGAGTAATAAAGATCAGAGCAGTCGAAAACTCGCGGCAGAGGTCGCTAATCAACTGCAGGATTTCACGCTGTACAACCACATCGAGCGCGGTCGTAGGCTCATCCATGATGATCAATTCAGGGTTGAGCGCCAGAGCAATAGCGATTACGGCGCGCTGACGCATACCACCGCTCAACTCATGCGGATAACTGTTCAAGCGATCAGCGGCAATGCCCACTAGATTGAGCAGTTCAGACGCACGCTTCTTACGCTGGCTTGGACCCATGTCTGGGCGATGCGCCTTCAACACATCAGTGATCTGATCTCCAACGGTCATCACTGGATTAAGCGCGTTCATAGCGCTCTGGAAGACAATCGAGATCTCGCTCCAACGAAAAGCACGTAACTCCGACGGTGAGAGTTGTAAGACATCAATGGCCTCACTACCATTGTTCTTATTCGCTCTTCCGCTCTTTGGTAGCTTGCTCTGCACCAATGGGGAAGCCCCTTCTTCCCGGCCACGTGGATAATAGAGCACTTCGCCACCTGTCACATAGGCAGGAGGTCGTAACAAACGCGAAACCGCATAGGCCAATGTTGATTTACCACACCCACTCTCACCCGCTAGGCCCAGTATTTCACCACGACGCAATACGAAACTGACATCACGTACCGCATGTACGGCACCATTGGAGGCGAAGTAATCAACGCTCAGGTTGTTCACCTCCAGTAAGATGTCCTTTGACTGCTTACCGACAGCCGAGTCCTGCATTATTTCACCACTTTCTTGAGCTTGATATCCCTGGGAATCGGTTCAGCGCGCAGGCGCGGATTAGCGATCTCATCAATACCAAAATTGATGAGGGCCAGTCCCGAGCCCAGTAATGCAATGCAGATACCGGGTGGAACAAACCACCACCAGAGACCAAGTATCAAAGCGTTTGTTTTCTGAGCCCAATAAAACATCCATCCCCAACTAACGGCGTTGAGGTCACCCAGGCCCAGAAATTCTAGCGATGCTGATGCTAGAATAACATAAATCGTCGTACTTACAAAGCCTGCGGCAACAATTGATATTTCATTGGGCAAAATCTCAAAGAAGATAATGCGCCAGGTCTTCTCGCCACAAGCTCGCGCGGCAACCACAAACTCACGACTCCGCATAGAAAGCGTCTGCGCGCGCAGCACGCGTGCGCCCCAGGCCCAACTCGTCAAAACGACGATCAGAGCCACCATTTGAGGACCGCGCGGAAAGTAGGACGCCAGAACAATCGCCAGAGGCAATGCCGGAAGCACCAAAAAGATATTTGTCACCAACGAGAGCACTTCGTCAACCAGACCACCGAAGTAGCCACCAATCAGGCCCACAATAATAGAGAGGCAGGTCACCGCGACCCCGGTAATCAGACCCCACATAATCGAATTACGCGTGCCATAGACGAGTTGACTAAAGATATCTTGGCCGGTCACAGTCGTCCCGAGCCAATGCGCGGCAGAGGGTGCGGCCTTGGAATCATTGGTTAGCAGGGTAGGATCGGTATGCACGAAAAAGGGGCCAAAAATCGCAGCCAGAATAAAGAAGGCCACAATGGCGCTCCCAACCGCTACTTTCTTATTGGAGGTTAGAGCACGCCAGAAAACACCTATGCCGCCAATCAAACGCACATGTAAGGGATTACTCAGAGGGAGAGCCACCGGGACGGCTGTCGTCAGATTCGTCTCAGCGGAAGTTTCAACATTGATCGCCGCCGTCGCCGCGATGGGTTCGTTCATATTATCGGGCGTGGGAGGCCACTGCGAAGCATCACTCATCTTACGCGCTCCTTTCCTGACGCACACGTGGATCAAGCATCGTGTAGAGCAGATCAGCGAGGAAGTTCGCTCCCAGCACAGCCAGAGCGATAATCAGGAACACGCCCTGAACCAGCGCGTAATCTTGCCCCTGCACAGCTTGCAGCAGCGTATAGCCGATACCGGGATAAGAGAAGACAATTTCCGTCAATAACTGGCCACCAACAATTGTCCCCAACGAAAGAGCAAAGCCCGCGACGTTAGGTAGGATCGCATTACGAGCGGCATACGCCAACATGACACGCCTGGTATGCAGGCCCTTGGCGCTTGCCATCAGCACATAATCCTCGGAAAGTGTCGTAATCATCGAGTTACGCATGACCAGCAGCCAACCCGAAACGGAGGAGAGCACAATCGTGAGAGCAGGCAGAATTCCATGATAGAGAGCGCTCCCAATAAAGTCGAAAGTCCAGCCAATATCTAGCCTGGTATCAAACCCATCGGAGAAGGGGAACCAGCCTAGAGTGTACCCAAACACATACACAATCAACAAAGCCAGCCAGAAATATGGAATCGAGGCCAGAAAGGTCGTCGCTGGAGCGAGAAAGGTATCCACAAATGAGCCACGCTTCCAGGCCATAACAACGCCAAGCAAACAACCAAGGCCAAAGCTCACGAGCACTGCGATAGCACCCAGAATGATTGTCCACTCAATTCCCTGACCGATCACATCTTTGACCGGCGTAGGATAGTTGGTGAGCGAGATCCCCAGTTGCCCATGCAGCAAATCGCCCAGATATTTAAAATACTGTATATAAAGAGGATCGCTATTATTCAAACCGAACGCGGCTTGCAGGGCCTTGGCCGTCTCTGGCGCAAGGTGGCCTTGCCGCTCAAAACGCAACATCATCGCTTGAGCAGGGTTACCTGGAGCCATGCGCGGAATGAAGAAATTCAGCGTGACTGAAGCCCAGAGAGCTATACAATAGAATAGAATGCGACGCAGCAGGTGACGCATATCGGTACTCCTTAGTAGCATACGTGCCCAACCCGCACATGCCAGGATAATTCAAGGATTATCGGACACTCCTCCAATTTGCGGTGTAAAGAGGATGCGGTAAGAGAGGAGAAAATGGAGATGGTCATGGGTGACCATCTCCACGCGTCTCGGATAGACTATGCCGCTGGTGTCAGGTTCAAGACAACAATCAAGTTGTCAGGAGCGGAATAGGCAGCACCGACAGCATAAGGGTTGTTCTTATCAGGCCAGCCAGTGAAGTTCTTGGAACTATACTCATACCAGGCGGCAGCATTCACCAGAGGTACTACTGGAAGCTTTTCAGCAAAGATCTTCTGTAGACCCATGATAGCTTCCTTCTGCTTTGCCGGGTCAGTTGTAGAAGCATAATCGTTCAACAACTTGTCGGTTTCTTTGTCGTTCCACTTCTCCCAGTTAAAGCCATTAGGAGAGAGGTTGGCACTATTGAGGTGTGTATTGTAGAGGTAGTAAGGTGTGGGGCCACCGAACAGACCACCAATCAGCATCTCATACTTACCATTGTTACGAGCATCAAAGTATGCGGTATCCTGGATCGCATTGATGTTGACATTAATGCCGATATCTTTCAGGTTCTGCTTGATCACCTGGCACATCTGTTCCCAATCGGTCCAGCCAGAGACCACGGTCAGATCGAAAGACATCGCTTTACCACTCTTGTCGGTGAAGTTGCCATCAGAGCCTTTTTTGTAGCCCGCATTCTGAAGCAGTTGAATGGCCTTGTCTTTGTTAGCGGTTGTCTGCGCGTTCGCATAGGCAGGATCGAGGAAATCCTTGTTGTTTGGCAAGATCAAGCCAGTGGTGCTCGCAGGCTCAACGTAACCACTCTCAGCCTGCTTTGACAACTGTCCGCGATCAAGCGCGGCACTGATCGCCTGGCGAACCGCTACATCATTGAAGGGGGCCTTGGTCAGATTGAGGTACAGACCAAAGACATCGGTTGGAGTCATCCAGTAGTGGTTGTGCGCAGGATCTTTCGCAACAAAGGTGCTGTCCAGGTCAGGCGCGAAGAAGCTGCCCCAGTCGATCTCACCTTTCGCCAGCTTCAACTGTAAGGTGGTATTGTCTTTGACGGAGGGATAGTCCAGTTCGTCAACTTTGACCTTATCAGCCTGCCAGTAAGAGGGATTCTTGTCGTAAATTAGCAGTTGAGCTGAGAACTTCTTCAGCTTATAGGGACCAGTTCCAACGGGATTCTCGTTAGCATAGGTCGTAGGGTCGCCAGCACTCTCGAAGATATGCTTAGGGACGATGAAGGTTTGCCCGGCAATGTACCAGAGCAGAGGAGGATAAGCCTTTTTGAAGGTAATCGTCACGGTTTTGCTATCGGACGAGCTGACGCTATCCAGATAACCGCCAGCCCAGAGGCCAGAAGAATCGGCAGCTTTATACTGCTTGAGCATATTGAAAGTAAAGACAACGTCGTCTGCGCTAAAGTCTTTACCATCGTTCCACTTAACACCATCGCGTAAAGTGAAGGTCAATTGCTTGCTATCGTCGCTCCATTTATAGCTTTCCGCCAACCAGGGTTTGCTAGAACCATCGATCTTGTTGAAATAAAAAAGGGTTTCATAAACCATGCCCTTGATACCCTCATTAGCAGTAGGGTTGTAGGGGCTAAGTGCCTTGGTAAAATCGCCACCAACATGTGCGCCAATGTTGAGGATGGAATGCTTGCTCCCCTGAGTGGAACCCCCACCACAGGCGGCCAACAACAGAGCCATTAAAACCAACATTGAACAGAGCCACATGCCAACACCCGTCTTTTTGCGTGACAGCAATGTCCGCAACCGAGATGAGACAGAAGACATGAAAGACCTCCTGACGCCAAAGGGCATATCTGCCCATGCATGAATATTCTTTTCCTTATAAGAAAACCCAAGCGCGTCCTTATTGAGGCGAACCCTAATGTGCCTCAACGGCAAGCTCAGATGTTCGGTAAGGAGTCCGCGCTAGCCGTGACAGCGGCGTTGGTTTTCGCATAAGGCTTCAACAAAGAAAGGACGAGATCTCCACAATGAGACAGGCAAACCCGCATAGTTTGCCACATAAGATCGGTAAGCGTCTGGATAATCGATTCTATTTGCCCTAGCATGTACAGAAGAACAGCAAGCCTAAACATGAGATAGTTCGCCACGGCAAAATTATCGAATCACATATGGACACAAGGACAACTCGACAAAATCTTCTCTATGCAAATTAGTCGTCTAATGCAGCCACCCATACAGGTACTGCGTCTTCATCAATCCTTTCTACTGAAAGCCTGCGAAACTTGTCAGACCTATAATTCCAACCCAGGCTCTCCCCTTTCTATTAATTCGAGAGGAGCTTGAAGGTCTTGCTAGTACTTTAACTCTTCTTTCCGCAAATGTCAAGTCATCTAGACCACTAGACCAAGATTTACAACCTTTACCTATTCTAAAGACAGATAATACACCATTACGCCCTGACACCTGTTCTCAAGTGGTTTCAAGGCCTTTCTTAATACATCCTTACTTACCAAAAAATCACAAAATGTAGATCCATTTGTGAATTAATGTCTTCATAATACTACGCATTATTAGCTGGTAATTATCTCGCAAATTTTGCATCTCGCGAAACTCTTTTTTTCGTCATGCATCCATGTGCTCTCAAGAAACAGAGGAACTTCAGCCATTCAGTCAGTCGTCTAGACCACTAGACCATTTAATATGCTATAGTAGAGAGTAAGCCACTATCAACTATTACCACTCATACAATTCAACACCGGAGGTTGCGAATGTCATCGCTACTGGAACAGGAAATATATAGTCAGCCAGAAGTTATCGCGCGCCTACTCGATCAAGAAACGCGCCACATTGAAGAGATCGTCAACAAGTTACCGCCATTTGACTATGTTCTGATTGCTGCCCGTGGCTCATCCGATCACGCTGCGACTTACGCCAAATATGCCTGGCCGATCATGGCAGGCTATCCTATCGCGCTCGCCGCCCCCTCTCTGCACACGCTCTACCATAAAGCCCCACGTATGAATGGAGCCCTGGTCGTCGGTATCTCGCAGTCGGGACAATCACCAGATATTGTCGCGGTCCTCGAAGAAGGAAAGCGCCAGGGTCGTCCAACGATTGCGATTACCAATGATGGCACATCCCCTCTGGCTGCTGCCGCCGACCACGTGGTGGAATTGCACGCCGAGCGCGAACGTAGTGTGGCGGCAACCAAGACCTACACCGCCCAACTGGCTGCCATGATGATCTTCGCCGCAGCCCTGAGCGGTGAGAAACAGCGTCTGGCGGAGATACAGCGGTTACCCGATGCAATGGCGCAAACATTGGAGGGTGCAGCAACTCTCACACAGCGCACCGAGCGCTATCGCTATATGGAAGAATGCGTTGTAATTGGTCGCGGCTACAATTATGCGACAGCCTTTGAGCTTGGCTTAAAATTAAAGGAACTGACTTATGTGATGGCAAGCTCCTATTCATCGGCAGACTTCCGCCATGGTCCCATCGCTACCATCGATAGTGGCATGCCTGTCTTCCTGGTCGCACCACAGGGCGCAACCTATGCGGATATGCTTGAACTAGCAAAGGATTTGAAGAAGCGCGAGGCGGAACTCCTTGTCATTTCAGAGGAACAACAAATCCTGGATCTGGCAACCACCCAGCTTTCACTCCCGGCTGCGATACCAGAGTGGCTCAATCCCATCACAGCGATCCTACCAGGACAGGTCTTTGCCCTTCATCTTACACTAGCTAAAGGGCTCAATCCAGATGTGCCGCGTGGCTTGAATAAGGTGACACTGACCCTCTAGCATTTCTCCCTATTCACTTCTTGCACCAGCGATAGGCACTCAGATACAAAGAGGGGATGACGCAGGTAGATTTACCAGCATCATCCCCTCTTTGGGAGCTACTATTTACTGCTCAAGCAAAGCCAAGCGCTCATCCCAGCCATTCTGTGCATAGACAACTTTACCTTGGCGGATCGTGGCCTGCAAAGCGAGCGACTCATCAAGAATAACAAAATCAGCATCATAGCCCTCCCGGAGAAGGCCCTTGCGATCAGCAACCTTAATTGAGCGTGCAGCATTGTAAGAGAGCATGCCGGATGCTTCTTGTAAGTTGACACATGTCATCTCCAGAATATTCCGTAGCCCCTGATCTAGTGTCAAAATACTTCCCGCGAGTGAGCCATCCTCAAGACGAGCCGCCCCACAAAGCGCACGCGCGATCTGACCTCCGAATTCGAAGACACTATCAGGAATACCAGCTCCCGCTTGAGCATCTGTAATAACAACTGTTCGCTGAGGGCTGAGCATCTTCACCAGAGCAGACATAACTGCGGGATGCACATGCACACCATCAGCGATCAACTCGCCTGTCACATGCTCGGATTGAGCCACAGCGGCCAGTGGTCCTGGCGCCCGATGTAGTAGAGGTTGCATGGCATTAAAACAATGCGTCATGTGTGTTATACCCAGCTCTATTGCCTCCTGGGCCTGATCATAATTCATGTCGGTATGCCCCATGCTCATTGTCACGCCCGCAGCCAGGAGGCTCTGAATCATCTCGCGTGCTCCTGGAAGCTCAGGCGCAATGGTCACCAGTTTCAAATGTCCATTCGTCAATTCAAGCAATCGCTCTGTTTCCTCGGGTTTTGGTATACGGAGCCAGATTGGCGGATGCGCTCCACGCCTTTTCTCATTGATATAAGGGCCTTCCAGAAAAATACCCAATGGCTCAGCCCCCTGACGGTCGTGTTGCCACTGCTCAATCGCGCTTGCAGCAGTCTGGAGTTGAGCTTCCGGCATACAATTGGGAGTACCAACAACAGCTACAAGAAACGATGTAACACCAGTCGAAGCAACCCAACGCGTATAGTTCTCGATTTCTTGCGCGTCAGTGGTATGGAGATTATGACCTCCTCCGCCATGCGTATGAACATCAATAAAACCTGGCAAAATGAGCATCTTCGAGGCATCAATTACATTCCCACTATCTACTTTCGCATGCTGTACCGCTTGAATGGTTCCATTTTCGATGGTCAGATCCCCTGAAGCCACATCCATAGTGGCATCTACTAGCCGGGCACCCCGTAGTGTAAATGACATGAATTACTCTCCTTAAAGTAAACAAATACATGGACTGACCTCAATCCACACTTAGACCAATTCCTTAACATGTATCGCACATAATGGGTAAATACTCAAGTCTCCCCTATTTCTCTACTGAGTAGCTTGACGTTCCACTCTATTTATGAGATTATTGGGAAGGCTAGCTGGTATATACAACATACCAATTATACCATCTCGTCGTTTGCTTCATGCAGATCAGCAAGCACACTGGCACAACCATAGCCATCATCCAGCCTAGCAACGCAGCTAACCATCCGCTTCAGAGGGCATCTATTGGCTCCTGAAGCTCTGATCGGAAAAGGTATGGAACCAACTTTCATGCATCACCATAGCCATAAAAGCCCCTTGCCGCGCTACTATCAGCTCAAGGAAATCATGCGCGAAAAAATCATCTCTGGCGCGTGGAAACCAGGCGACCTTATTCCTTCTGAACGAGAACTAGGCGAGCAATATGGTATCAGCCGTATGACAGCACGCCAGGCCATTACTGAGCTAGTAAACGAAGGGATGTTTTATCGAGAACAAGGGAAGGGCACATTCGTAAGCCGCCACAAAATCACGCAACAGCTCATTCGCCTTACTGGTTTCACGGAAGACATCAGCGCACGGGGACAGGCCCCTGCCACCAGAGTGCTAAATGTCACCATGATACCCGCCGACGAAAACGTTGCAGAACATCTGCGTATTCGCGTAGGCTTACCAGTTTTACGCCTTCAACGTTTACGCTTGGCTGACGATGAACCCCTCGCAGTAGAACGCTCCCATCTCTACTTCATAGGCTGTGAACAGCTTGTAGATGATGATTTGGAGCATCAATCACTCTATCGCTTGCTTGAAGCAAAGTATGGCATTCAACTCATTCAGGCGGAGCAGGAACTCGAAGCAGGCCTTACTAACGAAGAAGACTCAAAGCTTCTCCATCTCCCTATAGGAAGTCCGGCACTCTACACACGCCGCACAACCTACACGAATCGAGACCAGCCCATCGAGTACGCACGCTCCATCTATAGCGGAAGCAAGTATACATTCTATACGCATATGATGCGTAACCAACTGGTCCTTTAAACGCGCTCAGGGCTACCGCGGAAAACCTGAGCACAGGCGTGAAAGTGCCTTATATTTTCATATCGTCCTTAACACGCACAGACTTTCGCGGTAGGAGCATACAGACTTCGGAGGAGGAAGAAGTATGACCGGGCAACAAAATCAGACAGACCCCGTCTGCTATCTTGGCATTGATGGAGGGGGCAGCAAAACACAGGCCATCCTTGTTGATACTCAGGGACTTGAGATAGGCCGTGGACAGGCTGGTAGTTCTAACTATGCAGCGGTAGGGCTGACCAAAGCAGTCGAGCACATCACGAACGCCGTGACACAAGCCAGGGCTCAGATAGCTGATACATACATAGTAAGCAAAGCCTGGATTGGACTGGCAGGGATCGATACTCCCCAGGGTCACACCGAGATGCTTCCTCATCTCCAAGCCCTTGCGCGCGAGGTCTTGCTAACGAACGACGCAGAACTTGGCCTGAGCGCCTTACCACAAGCAGTCGGCGTTGTACTGATCGCAGGCACAGGCTCCATAGGACTTGGGCGAGACCAACACGGACAGATTCAACGCGCCGGAGGTTGGGGCCATATCCTCGGCGATGAAGGAAGCGGCTATGCTCTTGGGCAACGGGCCCTACAAGCTGCCGTTCGCTTTGCTGATGGACGCGGGCCTGCGACAAGCTTGCTAAAACAAATTCTGAGCCACTGGCAACTTACCGAACCGTATGAACTAATCACTAAAGTCTATCCAGGCGAAGAGAAAGCTATGATCGCACGGCTCTCCATCTGCGTCATTCAGGCTGCGAGCGAGGGAGATGCTATCGCTTCCACGATTCTTAAGCAGGCGGCCAATGAACTCGCAATGACTGTATGTGCGGTCGTGCGCAAGCTCAATTTCGCAGCACAAAAACTTCCGCTTGCACTCAGTGGTGGCCTGCTCATTCACGAACATATTTATCGTGAGCTTGTCTTAGCACAACTACACCAGCAATTCAAAGCACTAGAGGTTACACTGGTCAATGAGCCAGCGCTCAGCGCCGCAAAGGCCGCTATTCATCTCGACAATCTTGCGACGTGGAAACGAGCATAGGAAATCCTCGAGAGACAGGAGAATAGGCCTTCACTAATGCTAGTAGAGGGCCTATTCTTAAAGACACAGATATCTCTAGACAGGGCGAATACGATCGGAATATCGTTGAATCAGCCCAGCGTTACGTTCAATCCCTCCAGGAACATTTGAAGAGAGAAAGACAGGAACATCCTGCCCCTTCGCCATCAACTGGCCTATAATCTCGGCGGTTAAGGCTTGCGCAATCAAGGCACCAGTGATCGAAGAGATAGCGCAGGCAACACTACCATCAGGTAAAGTAAGCAACGCATCCCCAAATGGCGATTGATTATCAATCACAATATCCGCAATCTCGCAGAGGCGCTGACCAGAGGCATGGCGTGGCGACATCTGCCATGTATGCTCAAGAGAGGTCACCGCAATCAACATATGTCCTCGTTGCTTTATCTGCCGAGCGACTTCAACAATGGTGACGTTAATGCCAGCATTTGAGCAGATGAGGAAAATATCCTGTGGTTCGATATGATAACAATTCAGAAGTGCCTCACCAGCCTGGAGATTACGCTCGATATCGGGATGCATTGCCACTTCGGGCGACCAGCCAGCATGCAAAACCAAATCTTCTAGATCCAGCCGATTTACTGGAACCAGCCCCCCAGCACGCCCTGCCAGTTCCATCGCGAACGCCCGCGAATGTCCTGTTCCATAGGCATGAATCACGCCATCTCGTTCGATACAGTCAACACATGCGCGAGCGGCACTTCTTATCGTCTCAGCTTGTGTCTTCTGTAAACGCTCTACGGAACGCATAGCCTTCTGCCAGTACAACTCCAAACCAAATACGGTTTGCATGTTGTCATCTTTATATGAATCTGTCATAGTATTCTTCTTTTGTTTGCTAACAGGCATGCATTCTTCTGTTAATCATCATTATACCTCAACACAATAAGCAATGCTCGCATCCTTTTATCCTCATATCTCGTAATAAAAATGTCACTAGCTACATAAATTTTTATATAAATGGCAATGGTTCGAACCCTCTTCTCATATGCCATTTGGCTCTGCACTAAGAAATCTCTAGCAAGAAGTGGTCCAAACAATTTCATTATAGGTATTTTCCTGATCCTCGCCTCTATACAGCACAACGCCTATAAGGCTATGGGATTGGACGGGGCTCTTCAAGTGCTCGCACAACAGCCCTTTGGAGCCATTTTACTAGGAGTCGTCGCTTTTGGGCTCTTCTCCTATGGCGTCTATTCGTTCGTTGAGGCGCGCTATCGCCGCATAGATAGCAAAATAGGCAGCCTCTAACAATCAGGCACTCCGCTTACTATATTGGGCGTATCAGCGCGCTTACCGCAGACTCATATCCTACTAAGAGTTGAGATAAATCGCTAAGAAAACGCCCTACTCTCTCTATCTGAGCAATGATTTCATCGCGCTTCTGTGGATCACTGCTCAGGTTTTCTTCGAGAAACTTTAGAAAGAGTAGAGTATCTGTCATATGAGCATAGAGAGCGCCTTTGTGAGTATTCAGTTGCTGATGTTTCTCAAAGACTTGCATGAGTTGCGCGAAGGGAGGACTCCCAATACCCTTTATTCTCGCCTCAGTAGAGGCTGCAGCTTGCCTTTGAAGGGAGGAAAGCTCTTCAGTATTAGAGAGTGACGCCTCCGATACAGCCTCATGAGCCTCCAATGTTTCAGTGAGGGCACGCACAAACTCGAGAAACATATAATAGAGGTCGGCAATAAAGCCCCGTACTCTATGGAGAGCATCCTCAACTGAGCGTTGCTGCGCGAGACAAGGGTATCCCTCCTCATTTGGGTCTGTGGCAGCTTGTACCTCGTCAAGGGTTGACATCACTTCGTTAAAGCGCACAACAAAGGCATCCAGAGTATTCCCATTCCCCATATGAAGATATGTATGGTAGACCTGGTAAAGGGCACTCAAAGACCCTTTGCTGGCTGAAAACTCCTGCTTTTCCGCTTCCTGGAATCCAGGTACCTCCATTGAGGGTTCCGTGAGTTGCTGCTGTACAGGAAGATCTACTGTGTCTTGTTCACGTATAACATGTGACGACGAGAGGGGACCACGTAAGAACTGGAGCGTCTTCTCAATATCAGCAACCAGTTCCATCCGCTGCTCCTGCCTCAGAGCCGCCTCATACTTCACCATACTCAAACAAGCCAGGACCGTCGCAATAGCATGCTCCAACTGTGACATCGGAGGTTGCGGCCAGGTATCTCGCATCATGCACGCCCCCTTCTTAAGTACTCTAGGAATTCACATGTAATGTGACAGGAATGATCTGTGGGCTCTGGTTGATAGTCGCACCACGACTATCATAAGCCACAAAGGTGATATGCCCCTGGTAAGTTCCCAGGATTTTCCACTTGGTATTCACATTCACAGTCAACTGGGTACCACCACCATTGTCTACCCATGTTGATGATCCCAATACAATCCATTGTTCATCAGCGCTTACATTCCAGGTCACTGGATAAGAACACGCTCCCGTTGCACTGATACTGATTGTCTGCGAGGATGGGCTAGAATCCAGCAGAGACGACTTAAAAGATAGTGAACTGGGAGAGATAGCCATCACACACGGCTGCCTCACATTAAGGGAGACAGTGAGCGTCTGAACGGCATCAGCAATGGCATTTCCAGCCTCATCTGTCGCCGATAGCAGTACTTGGGCATTGTAGCTACCAGGAGCAAGACTACCAGCGTTGACATGAACCGGAACATCGGCTGTTGTTCCAGCATTAAGAGCAATTTCATGCGTATCCACTTGGAGCCAGGGCACGCCCCCTGTAGCATGCAACATGAGATCAGCCTGACCGGTATTAGCAATAACCACATTTTGTTCCACGCCACTATTCTGTCCTTGCACAATGTCGAAGGCAAGTTGAGAAGGGGAGAGAGTCAATCCAGCGATCTTGGATTGCTCCCCTATCGGAGAGACAACAGCCTGAACACTAATAGTCTGACTGGACTGCGCTGCCACAATCACCAGCGAGCCAACATATGTCCCTGGTTTGAGGCGTGACGCATCAATCTGTACAACCAGATCCGCGCTATCACGCGAAGAGAGTGTTCCCTTGGCAGGTGTCACATGCAGCCAATCGTTCTGTGAGCTGGCCTGCCAATCAATCTTTCCCTTACAGCTAGGCGCAACACTCAAATCTAAATTCTGAGGAGCGCTCTTCGGCTGACCAGCACTGGCATGTAAAGCCAGATGCTCAGAACTGGTACTGACGCTACAAGGTGGGCGCACACTAAGAGATAGCGCGAGAGACTGCGGATTGTTTAATGTTTTCTGATCTGCCTGAAGAGCAACAATACCGCTATAGACATCTGAGAGTAAAGATTTACTCTTTACGCGCAGATGAACCAACTGCGTCTTGCCTGGCTCTATAGTCCCCTGAGTGGGTTGTATACTCAACCAATCGAGGTGAGTTTGGAAACCCATTACCTCAGAGAGTGATGCCATTTGTACCTGACTGGCAAGTGACCAATGCAGGGGCTTATTTCCCAGGTTAGAGACGACTAGCATTTGCTCCGCCGGGTCCGCAACCCCATCCAAACCAGTAAAAGAGAAGGCAGCCGGTGTCATGCTCAATACAGGTCCAGGATCATCGGGCAAAGGTCTTACTGACATCTTCACCGTGACTTTCTGGGAACTACCAGTACTGGCAACAAGCAGAATAGTTCCTGTATAATCGCCAGGCTTTAATCCCGCCCGTGAAGCCACCAATAGCACAGTCTGCCCACTACTGAAGGCTCCTTGCATTGGTGTCAGCAATAGCCAGGGACGATCGCTGCTAGCAACCCAGGAGATCATTCCCCCCCCGTATTGCGTAAGTGTAAAGACTGAATAGAATTAGAGCCCTGCAAGCTCGATCCCATATCAAAATGGTCCTGGCTCAATTGCATATGCGGCGGTTGTGCTGGCCCTATACCAACAATTTGGAGGGGAGCGCTGGCGACATAACGAGTCATCACATCTTCCGCCACAACCACATGGTTTCCGGGCTCCCAACGCTCATCAATGCGCAAGCGCACCTTAGCCTGCCCAGTAACATCCATCTGTATATAAGTACCTTGTTGTCCAGCGATCTGATCGATACGCACGACTTCCTGGACATCTCGGGTCAAACGTACACGCGCGCGTGAAGCAAAATGGCTCAGACTGACCTCTACCACCTGCCCCGGAGACGCTGCATTAGTAGCCAGGCGCAGCAATGGATGAGAGGTTTCATCATTGCTTCCAGATTGGCGGAAAACAAACGCGGCCAACACACCATCTACAAGCAGAGCCAATAGAGAAAGGGCTGCAAGCATCAGGAATATTCTCTGCCAACGGCCAGGCCGCTTTTTCAGGCGAACTCCTGGCCTTGGCGTGGTTGGAGCCTGACTAGAAGGGAATGATATTTCCTCTGGAATAGTCGATACTCCCACAGGAGTAGAAGATTGAGAAGACTCAAACGTCCCAATTGATGGCACTTCCATCAAGGACGTCATACTCCCCTGCCCTCCAGGAGAGAAAGAAAAAACTGAATGCTCATCATTTCGAGGGCGCTTTAATAAAGCAATCTGACACTGATTACAAAACATTGTATTGTTAGCATATGGAGTATTGCATCGTAGGCATTGGCGCATTATCCCGCTCTTTCCACTCATTCAAACACTATGACCACTTATACCACAGGACGGGTATCACACATTATTCCCCTGCATTTCACACAGAGATACAGGTACAATTTTTAAATATGCAAAATATTTGCTTACCCATATTCTACAATGTTAACGTATAATTAACGAGTTATTGCCCCATTAGTCATGTTATCATATATTTCATTGCATAAGCATGCATCCACTAACATGCCTTAGAAGCGAGTGCCTCACGTACTATCTTTTTCATAATCCTCATAGTACATTTTTCAAGGGCGCGATTTTGTCTTCCCATAAGAAGGGACTCCAGTCGAATATATTCGACTGGAGTCCCTCTCGCAGGAGACATGCACAACGGACCTACTCGGCATGCATGGAATAATATTTCCCCAAATCACTACTATGGGCAACGGCAAAATCCACGAGTTCTCTCTCTATCTCTTTCCAGGTGAGCGCTTCTGCCTGTTTGACATCAATGTTCTCATTGCCACGCAACGCGGTCAGCATTACATCAGATACCCGTTGACGATATGAGAAAAGATACGACTGCTGGTCAGTTCCCTCAGGCATAGCCCGCAGATTAATATGTTCTACAGGATAAAACTCGTCTGGCTCAAATACCAGTGATAGCAGTTCCGCATATTGTTCTATTAACTTCTGTCGATGCGGAGAAAAGTAGTCTGGTACCGCGCTAGAGACAAGAAAGCACCCGGCGACTCTGGATTCTCGATAGATCGGATAGGCGGCCGCACCTTTCTCCCATTTATCCCAATGGATCGGACGCAACCCTTGCTGCTCTTTACTACGATTCTGCACAACGCTATGCTGGCAGCGGCCAACGACATAGCCAGAGAGCGATCCTAGCCCTAAAAAAATAGCGTATGGCTCCAGATTAGGAGGCCAGGGCGATGTACCAAAGCCCATACGCTCACGTAAGCTGTAGACTTTGCCATCCGTCGAAGGAGGAATACATTGAATAAGCGTGACAGCCATACCCTGCTGTTGAGGATCCAAACGATCCAGGGCATGACGCAGAATCAAATTGGCAACGTTCCAGGAGCGTTGAGCATGGGGAGCAGAGGCATATGTATGAAAGACGCGAGCATACAAATCGGACGAAATTAGATCTTGCTCCTCATCCTGCTTATTTAATTCCAGGCCAAGGGGAAAATCGGGAAATTCACGCGCAATAAGTTCCTGCATTTCTGCACGATGCTGCTGAGATAAAGCCTGAAGCAAACGACGTAAATGCTGGTATCGTGGTCTAGAGGTGTTGCTTGCCCAACGCCCCAACGTCACAGCATTAATTCCCACAACACCCGCGATCTTCTGCCTTTCCTGCCCATCCCGAATAATATCATTAAGCATTTCACGCCACGATGTATATTTTTCCACTTTTAAACCTTATAAATACACTTCGGACTTTTATACATTACCGCATTTTTTTCAATAATAACAGCATTTTCTACACTGCGTCAATTGTGCCACCATACTTTTTTATATTTCTTTATGAAATCCTAATACACTGCTTCTATGCTTGCTTCGCTGGGCGCCCTTGGCAAGCGAAAAAAGGGCATAGCCATCTGGTAATGGGGCTCTTGTCTTTTTGCATTTTAAACACTATATTATATGTATTCAACCATAATACATCTTTATTAAACAATTTTCACCTTTAAATGGAGTTTTTAAATGCACAAAAGCGAGCCACTTCCTATAAACAAGCAAGTAGCCTTATACTATAAAACACCTGTAGAAGCGATCGAAGCCTCATTATCCCAGCTCTCTGAACAAATCTCCTGGCTGATAGCTGAGGGGTGGGTGGAGGAGAAGATTACAACCTATATACGCCTCTTCGACACAGATGAAGATACTTTCAGACGCCTCATTGATGCTATAGACGCAGGCAAGTTTGGCGCGGTGTTTGTATTCTCAGTGGACCGCCTTTTCTCTGATGTAGAGCTAGGCATTTTCATCAATGCTTGCCAGAGCAATAATGTTGAGGTGCTAACTCCAGTTGAGAGATACAACCTTTCAGATGATGCGGAATTAAGGAAATTGCGAGACCACCACGATGCCTATACCAACTATATCAAATACAGAGAACACTTAAAAGTCATGTGCGAGTGCTGGGAGATGCTCAAAGAGCAAACAAATACATGTATACCAGCAGAGACCGCCTAAGCAAAATCCATCTTCTTTCACGTAGGGATACAGCACAAATTATGTGCTTCTGTGCAGTATGATGCACTTCAACTGTGCTATAGCATATATCAGGTAGAGATCTCTCGCCCTTTTTACAAACAATCCTTAGCTGCTATACACAACCGTCCAGGTGGCAAGTGTTCTATGCTCAAGGTGGTAGGAACCTTCATCGGCGAAGTCTGGGTCAATGGAGACAGGTAGAACACAGGTAAAGGTGCTTCCATTCCCTTGCACGCTCTGTACATCCAGGCGTCCGCTATGCCGCTCCATAATCTTGCGAGCTATATAGAGCCCCAATCCAGATCCTTGCTGCTCTCCTGATTGCTTACTACCAATTGGCACGCGATAAAATTGCTCAAAAATGCGTTTCTGTTCTTCTTCTGGAATACCCATTCCTTGATCTTCCAGCATCATCATCGCTTCATAACCAGACTGTTGCAAGCGAATAGTAATTGGTGCGTCAGGGCCTGAATATTTATGAGCATTTGAGAGCAGGTTCACAAGTACCTGGCAAATACGGTCCGAGTCCACATCGACCTCTATACTCTCCGCCACAATTTCGCTTGCCAACCTCGCGATCCCTCCCGCTGTATATTCGTTAAGCACGCGTTGGCAGAGTGAAACCAGGTTCACACGCTTACGATGCAGCACAAACATATTGGATTCCATCATTGAGGTGTCAAGCAGGTCTCTCACCAGAATCTCAGTTCGTGAGATGACATGCTCCATATCCTCAAATCCCTGCCTGAGCACCTGCGTATCTACCTCATGATCAAGCTGATTACGCAAGAATTGAGCCATATCTTTCAGGCCAGAGAGCGGCGTCTTGAGCTCGTGTGAGACAATACGCAAAAACTTATCTTTGGCCTCGTTCGCGTTCGCCAGTTCACTTGTGCGCTTCTGCACCAACCATTCCAGAGAACGGGCATGCTGGGAGAGTTCAATATGCTGCTCCATTACCTGGCGACGTAGTTGATAGGCCTGAATAGCTCGTTGCAGAGCCGCCACAAAGGAATCGCGATCGATGGGTTTAAGGATATAATCATATGCGCCTCCACGGAGCGCGCGAATCGCCAGATCATATTCACCGTGACCCGTGATAAGAAGCGTGGGAGTCTCTGGGCGTAGCTCCCGCACTCGCGAAAGCAGTTCTAACCCATCCATTCCAGGCATCTTAATGTCACTCACAATGGCATCATAGTCGTGCTCCTGAATCATTGTCAGGGCACGTTCGGCGGCATCACATGTATCGACCTTGATATTATCGCCCATACGTAGATAGAGAGTCTGTGGCAATGCCTTAAGCAAAGCAGCATCATCATCAACTATCAGAATAGTAGGTGTTGTCATAACGCTCTCAGTACCTCCCGGCCCCAAATAACAAAAGTCACGAACACAAAGCTGTTTCTGGTACGCCTCTAGAGAAAAGATGGTTTCAACGAGAGAGTATTATCCCATAGGCATGCGCTTGCCTAAAGCCGCCTGGTAAAACAATCTATGATAGAGCCACTCCGACGACTTTAGCGTAAAGCATTTCCCTGGCGCCACCTGGATCCCAGACGTATACCAGGTACCTCGATCAGGCGATAAAAGAGATATGCGCACGGAAAGACAAGTAAAGCAGCACATATCCAGAATACCACATATACCAGGATATTGTTTAGAAGAGCTGACAAAGGTAGAATTAAAGGCACAAGCAACTGCAAAATTGGATTATGCCAGATATATAAACTATATGAAACCTGGCCAAGTTTGCAGAGATACCTTTGCTCTAAGAAAGACTTGACACCAAAACTCCCAAAGAGGAGGGCAAGCAAGCAGAAACCAAAACCAAGCGCATATCCGAGTTCAGTCAGCCAGCCTCCTGCGCCCAACCACGGCCTGAGCAAAGGGATTTCAGTGGTAATAGTCGCCATACCAAATAGCCAGCCCAGCCCCAGGAGAAAAAGCATGGGAGTCAAACGCTGAAGCCACTGGCTCAAGCGGCGTGAGGCATCTGCCTGCGAGGTATAGGCATAAATAAGGCACAAGAACATACCAACCGCGAAGTCTTCTAGATATTTGCCACTCTGCCCATAAAATATAGCCAGCAAAACATTGAGAAACTGGCGCGGAACAAGTACGCTTTCCTGTGTATGAGTGGAAAAGTATGCTCCACAATAACGAGTGAAAAGCCCCCACCCAATCAGCACCGCCAGCCCACCTAGCACAATCCAGCAACGCCATTGCGTCTGAAAACGCTTACACAGCCAATAAAGACCAAAGGCCAACAAAGGCAGGCACATATAAAACTGCCACTCTACCGCCAGGGTCCAATAAGGACCATTGATATGCTGATAAGTCTGAGGGGACATATCCATCAAAAAACTCAGAAAGAGGCCCGTGTCACGCCAGCGCTCCGGGCGGAGATATTCTGGATATGCCAGCACAATCAAGAGTATGAGAGAGGCATAATATCCTGGCAAGATCCGACACATGCGCTTCAAGTAGAACTTACCAGGCTCGGGCCACTTCTTATCAAAAAGCAGCGCCTGCGCATATGGCAGAAACAACAAAAAGCCTGAGAGAACAAAGAAAAGGGTCACGCCAGACCAGCCAGAAAGGGCCAATGCTGTCCCTATCGATCCAATGGTATTACCGTGCCAGATATGAGCCTTGAAGGTATGATAGTTCACATGGTAAATAATCACCAGTAAGCAAGCTATTGCTCGCACGCCATCCAGAACTACGATGGATGGTCTGGATGGCGTGCTAGGCTGACTTTCAGCCATAGAAGCCATAGTTTGTTCCTCCCTAACTTCTTCGTCAATCCAATAATGTTCATCATCGCGCGATGATTTCTTTAAAAACACTATTTAATACAGTAGGCACAATGTATAGAGTGACACAAAAAATAGTCAACCGGAGAACTCAAGTGTACCATAGTACTTTCTTAAGCCTCTTGATGTAGGCGAACACGATGTGCAGAGAGGGGGTAGAAGGGGCAGGAAAGCTCAGCAGACATGAATAGGACACGCATTCATCTCTCTTACACCAAAAAACCACAATTGATAGCCCTATGTATAGACATAACCATCCCTATCTTTTGTATAATAATCCTTGGACCATCATCGGATAGATGCATTACAACCAGTAGGCATGGAGGCGTAACCGGTAGAACATCGAGCATACATCCTAGAAGAACCACAGGTGGCGCACTCACTAATTTCCACGGAGTCGCATATTAGCGCTATCTGTCTGGCTGTTTGAAATAGAACGCCTCCCACATTACAATCATGTTAAAAAAAGAAACCAGGAGCCGTCATGAACACGGAACAAAAAAAGCGGTCAAAGGCTTCCGAGATCAATACTAGCCGGATGCCAGACACCGCAGCATTGGCGAATGAAGATAAGAGTACGCTTCTCAAGTACTACTATGAGATGGTACTCATCCGCCGCTTTGAAGAGAAATCGGGTGAGATGTATAACAAAGCCCGTATCGGCGGCTATTGTCATCTTAATCTCGGAGAGGAAGCCACGGTTGTTGGCTTCTGCCACGGATTGCAACCAGAAGATTATATCTACGCCAACTATCGTGAGCACGGATACGCACTCAGCCGTGGTATTCCTAGCAACGCGGTCATGGCCGAGTTATTTGGAAAAGCTACGGGTATTACCAAGGGCCGCGGTGGCTCTATGCATCTCTTCGATGTCACACGCCACTTTATGGGAGGCTATGGTATCGTTGGCGGACAGGTTCCCCTCGCGGTTGGAGCCGCGTATGCCATCAAATATCGCGATGGCAAGGGGGTTGTTGCTTGCCAGATGGGTGATGGGGCAACCAATGGTGGTCCATTCTATGAATCACTCAATATGGCAAAGATTTACAAACTACCTGTTATCTTCTTTATCGTTAATAACCAGTATGGCATGGGAACACGCGTAGAAGCAGGTTCAGCAGTTGCTGAGCTTTACCGCAAGGGCTGCGCATTTGATATAAACAGTGTGCGTGTCGATGGCACCGATGTGCTCGCTGTTCGTGACGCAATGCTTTCAGCCGCCAAGTTAGCCCGTGAGAAGAGTGAGCCTAGCATTATTGAGGCGGTGAGTTATCGCTTCCGAGGGCACTCGGTGGTTGATCCTGACCGTTACCGCGATAGGGATGAGGTTCAGCGCTCGCGAGAAACGTTTGATCCTATTAGCAAATACACTGAACAGCTCAAGGCTGCTGGCATCCTTGATGACGCCAAAATCAACGAGGTCGCCGAGCAGGTCGAGCGGGAGGTCGTTGAGGCCGTTGACTTCGCAGAAGCCAGTCCTTTCCCCTCGCTAGATACGCTGTACGATTATATCTACGCTGAAGACACAGCAACTCACTAGGGTTTCTAAGAAAACCAGGGACCTTTCAACATGGCGAGCGCTGATCCCCATGTTGGGGCACTGCGTACTCAGGTTTTCGCATCAAGAGTAAGGTTTAGGGAAGGGATTGTATTCATGGCAGAAATGACATTTCGGCAGGCACTCCACGACACCTTGCGCGACGAAATGTTGCGCGATCAGGATGTCTTCCTGCTTGGCGAAGAAATCGGCGTCTTTGAGGGCTCCTACAAGATTACCGCGGGCCTCCTCAAAGAGTTTGGCCCCAAACGCGTAGTTGATACGCCTATCGCGGAGAATGGCTTCGTTGGTATGGCGGTGGGAGCAGCAATGCTTGGTCTGCGCCCAGTCGTGGAGATCATGACTATCAACTTCATCATGCTGGCAATTGACGAGATTGTTAATCACGCGGCAAAGATTCATTATATGTTCGGTGGACAGACACCTGTTCCCATGGTTATTCGTACCCCAGGCGGCGGCGGACAGCAGCTCTCCGCGACTCACTCGCAAAATCTTGAGGTTTGGTTCTCCCATGTGCCGGGACTCAAAGTTGTTGCTCCCTCAACCCCTGAGGACGCGCGTGGTCTGCTCCGCGCCTCTATTCGTGACAACAACCCGGTGCTCTTCCTGGAGAATCTGGCACTCTATAATACCAAGGGCGATGTTCCAGAAGATGATTACACTATTCCCATTGGAAAGGCTCGCGTTGCCCGCGAAGGCCGTGACCTGACAGTGATCAGCTACTCACGCATGGCTTCCATTGCCATTGAGGTTGCTAATCGTCTGGAACAGGAGAGCGGCTTAAGCGTTGAAGTCGTTGATCTGCGCTCTCTGCGACCGCTGGATCGCGACACCATCGTCAAATCTGTTCAGAAGACCAATCGTGCTATTATTTTTGAGGAAGATTGGCGCTCATATGGCGTTGGTGCCGAAATCGCGGCTACACTCCAGGAAGAGGCGTTCGATTATCTCGACGCTCCTATCAAACGTGTAGCTAGTGTTGAGGTTCCCCTTCCTTACTCAAAACCACTCGAACTCGCCGCGCTCACAGGAGCGAAACAGTTGATTGAGGCCATCAACGATATCGCACCTCGCCGCAAAAGGAGATAACATACAATGCCCGAAGTAAGCATGCCCCGACTTAGCGATACCATGCAGGAAGGAACCATTACGCGCTGGCTTAAGAAGCCGGGCGATGAGGTAAAACGGGGCGATATCATCGCCGAGGTAGAAACCGATAAGGCGAATATGGAGATTGAGGCCTACGACTCAGGAGTCCTTGAACAGATTTTGACCCAGGAGGGTGAGGCTGCTCCTATCGGCCAGGCTATCGCTATCATTGGCGACGGCTCAGGCGCGAAACAGACCCCTGTAGCCAGCGCCCAGGCTAGCTCGGCAAGTACTAACGGCACGACAACACAAGCGATCAGCCAATCTGCCGCCCCCGCAGTCTCGGCTCCAACTTTTGTGGAGGCTGCTCCAAGTGAGGGTCGTCTCAAGGCTTCGCCTCTGGCGCGCCGCATTGCCGAGGAGCATAGTATCGATCTGGCGCGGATTAAAGGAACAGGCCCAGGTGGACGCATTGTTCGCGATGACCTGGAAGATTATCTGGAACAGCAGCGCACAGTCGCTCCTGCACAGCCTGCCCAACCTGCACCTCAGGTTCAAGTGCCCGCCGCTTCTCAGGCTTCCATTCCAGAGGATTCTGAAGTCATCAAGATCTCTTCGGTACAGAAGAAGATTGCCAACCGTCTGCTTGAATCTAAGCAAACAGTGCCGCACTTCTATGTCAGCAATGAGATTGACATGACCGATGCCCTGGCTTTGCGCCAGGTCCTCAATGGTGCCGCTGGCGACGAAGGTATAAAGGTCAGTGTTAACGATTTGATCGTCAAGGCATGTGCTCTGGCATTGGAGAAGTTCCCCGATGTTAATAGCTCCTACCGCGATGGTCAGTTCATTCGCCACAAACACGTCAATATTGGTGTGGCTGTCGATGTGCCGAATGCCCTTGTGGTGCCAGTAGTTAAGGACGTCAATGTTAAAGGCGTGCGCACTATCGCCAGGGAGACCCGCGAACTGATCCAGAAAGCACGTAACAACAAGCTTTCAGTGTCGGATTTGAGCGGTGGAACTTTCTCGATCTCCAACCTGGGCATGATGGATGTCACTGGCTTCAACGCAATCATCAATCCGCCCGAGGCCGCTATTCTCGCTGTCGCCTCCACGCGCAAGACCTTTGTACCGGTCGATGGGCAACCTGTTATACGCGATATCATGCCATTGACGCTCTCCGCTGATCACCGCATCCTCTATGGCGCGACCGTCGCACGCTTCCTCCAGGAAGTTAAGAGGCTGCTGGAGAATCCTTACGCCTTGCTTGGTTAGCAGAGATTCTACTCACAAGAATTATGAGGAGTAGGTACGGTAAAAATTTGCCGTACCTACTCCTTTCTTTATGCACAATAGTATCCACTAAAATAGTGTTCTATGTGCGTTTATAAAATAGACGATGTTTCTTCACCCACAGGAGATAGTACCTATGACTCGTGCAGATTTAATGCAACTCTTGCCGACAATAGTAACCATCGTTTTACCCCTGCTCATCTCCTTATCAGGCGTACTCTACAAAAATCTGGTTCAGCATCTACCTGAGCAACGACGCACACTCGTTGAGCAGGTAGTACGTACGGTTGTGACTGCCATTGAGCAAGCTACAAATAGCGCGATGGAGAACGCTGATAAGAAACAGGCAGCAATACTGCTGGTACAACGCACGTTACGCGACCTTGGTTTAAAGGTTTCGCCCGACACCATCGCGATCATGATCGAAGCTGCCGTCTATGCCATGAAACAGGACAAAATGGCACCACAAAATACAACCAACACATCAACTCCCTACGCACCAACCCCATACTATCCAACCTATTATTATCCGACCCCGATGCCCACCTACCAGCCAATATATACACACGCCTGAGCACATACCCACTCTCCACATCGCTCTGGTAGCACTCCGCTACCAGAACCATATACAGCATTTATAGATCCGCACCCCTACATCTATGACCATACTCTACAATCCTGGTATACTGGGAGCATCTCTCATATCGTCCCACCGAGGCATATAGAAACTAAATCAACAGAGATAATCATAGGAAACGAGCTGGCATTCTAACCTTTTTGTTATTTTAGCGTAGTACAAGATGTACAAGCCCTGTTAGGGTTTCTACGAAAGCCAATGTCTTCGGCATGGCGAGCGCTGACGCACTCAGGGTTTTCGAAGAAGGATTTACTCACAAGAAGAGGAAGGCATTATGGGCACATCAGCAAACCAGGACCCAAATCAAAGCAATCAATACGGTGGCTATAGCGGCTATAGTGGCAATACGCAATCTTCACAATCCCAGCCACAATATAATCCTGATGACCCCTATGGGGCGTCAACAGTCAATGAACCCGCCTCCGCCACAAGCGGATCGCAGCAACAAACAAGCGGTGGGCAGCAACAACAGCAGCAGAGTTATGCTGACCAACAACAACAGCAGCAACAATACTCTTACCAACCGCCACGCAGCGCGGTTGAGCGTCAACAAGCCTATGATCAAACATCCACAGGAATGAGCGCGCGCAGGGCTGCTGTCTGGAGTTACGCGCTTGGCCCATTAAGCGGTATCTATTTCTTCATTCGCGAACGCAAGAACCGCTTTGTGCGCTTTTCAGCGGCCCAATCCACACTCTTTTCGCTAAGTGTGCTTGTGTTGGCAATTGTGCTCTTCCTACTCTCCAAAATAGCCTTTATTGGTTTTCTTATCGGGCTCTTTGGGTGCGTCTTTAATGTCATCTTCATAGCTCTGGCGGTGGTCTGGGTCTTCCTCATGATTCAGGCATCACGCGGCGTTAAGTTCAAGCTCCCCATTCTAGGGAACTATGCCGAGCGCTTACAGGGTAAGAAGGGACAATAACATCTTAGATACATGAGCAGATTGTGCCTCGACTCATATAAAAGGCGATACGGATAAAGCTAAGCATAGCCTCCTGGAGCAGATTATCCATGCCAATATCAAAAGTGGCGAAGTCCATGTTGGACTCCGCCTACTCTTATTTAAAAGTCAAAATACACAATGCTCTGGAAGTTACAGATGCTTCATATTGACGTTTGTCCAGCGCAAAGCATCAATAATATTAAATACAGTAATTGCGAAAGGCTTCAGCGAAAAGAAGGGTCGAAGCAAAACGATCCTCAGGTCTCTTTGCCAGGGCTTTCAGCAACACCATATTGACAGACGTTGGGAGCGAAGGATTATAGGTACTTGGCGGCTGTGGAGGCATGCTGGTATGCATATGCCTCATAGTTTGTTCTGTCGCTTTCTGGAAAGGGGGACGACCAGCCAGAAGCTCATACATCATAGCTGCCAATCCATACTGATCCGAGGCGGGTAGCACCCGACCTGCCCACCGCTCAGGAGCTACATAGGGATGTGATTCCTGGGTTGGCATAAAGAACAATCCCTTCGATACCGCCGCGAAATCAGCCAGCATCAAATGCAGTTCACCTAGATTCTTCCCCGATCCCTGGATCAAGATATTCGAGAACTTAAAATTTTGGTAGAGCACCCGATTCTCATGCGCGAACTGCAAAGCCTCAGATAATTGCATCAGGATCGGGAAGACATCGCGTGGCCCAAAGACCTTATTCCCGCCATGCTCCCACAGCCAATCCGCAAGCGAGCTCTCACAAAGTGGCATCGTTTTAAAGACAAATGGCACTCCACTGATATATGAGTTTCCCGTATTCAACACCGGCAAAATATGAGGATGCTTGGCCGACCCTAACAGTTGAGCCTCCAACTGAAAAATGTTATCCTGCTGCATCATCGTCTCATCGCCAGGAGAATAGCTCTCGGTAGGATATGCTTTAAGCCCAATATCATTCTCACGAAGGCGATCATACGTTCGATACACATTCTTACTGATTGGTGCCCCAACACGATAACGCCCTAGCTCCTGCCCTTCAATCGAAGGAAGTCGCATTTCCACCGCTCTCGTCAAAGCATATGCCGATCCATTCATAGGGTTGGATGGTCGAGGTGGCATCTGCTGTGAAGGCGATGAGGGAAACTCCTTCTGAGGAAGGCGAGATAACTGGTCAGTTGAGGGTGTTTCCTGTGCTGTTTGTCTCGATTGTGTTGACTGAAATGAACCATACACCTGCATATCAATTTCCGAGGGCGTCTGATTACTGCTTCTACTAGGTGCAGTATGTGGCGTTCGGCCCCATGTGGAAGTCGTAGGAGAGATATAAGGATCATTCACAGTATTAAAGGCATTAGGCGGTGCGGGCGTATAATTTGACGAGGAGTTAGACAGATTTACGGATTGCGGTCCCTGTCCTGGTTGCATAGATTCCTGCCAATTTAATGGTGGTTGTCCGGCAACAACATTGCGCGGCTGAGATAGCAGGCGAATCATTGTGACATCCATGTTATAGCGCTGCTTGGATTGTGTAAGTAAGCGCTGAAGAAAGAAGCGGTCATTTCCTTCCTCATGCCCAATTACAACGGCAAACGGCTGTAACGTTCCTCGCAGTACCAGCGTAAATGCATCTAGAGCGGACGTTGTCACCACGGATTGATACCCATTTGTCGCGAGCAAATGCTTGATGTAGCGAGAGCGGCTTTCATTGGGATCAATAATTAAAACCTGCTGAGCGGTGTGCATTCGAGGCCCCATCCCACTTAACGTATATCCTTGCTGTCTCGCCTGCTGCAAAAGATTCAGCAAAGGAACACGTGTGTTTTCAGGCTGCTCGAAGGAAAATGAGATTTCGTGCTTGTCAGCGTTCACCATAACACCTGCTCCTAAATCTACGGTGTCTCAAAAAAGTACATGCTTCCCCCCATTAGTAGAGTACTACAAATCAGTCATCAAGAAAAGAGCTTTTATCACTAATTTTAGCTATAGGCTAAATTTTTTTAATAATTGCTTTTCTAGCGCCACAGAAATATTGCTAAAGCAGACATGCACTTAAGGGCTGCTACGGCACTTTCACTTTCCTTTATGCCTACAAAAAACCTCACCATTATGCTTCTATTATAGCAATTTGCATCTTAAAGAATATCATGGAATTCGCGTAATCGAGATATAAATTTACAGCCCTACTATTCTACTTGGGAACAAAAGCCCATCTACGAAAAAGCATCACACCCTCGTTTTCTCTGGTAAGGGCACGGCAGGGCAAGGGACCGGGGGATTTTGTAGAGGGCCTTACCCTATCGTGTTCCTTCTTTGAGCAGCCAATCTTATCTCAAAGCAATGCACCTATCAGTTGCCTCTTTAGCCGAGGGAGCTTCGTTGAGAGAGCACATACGCGTGCTGAATGAGCTGACACGCGCGCTCGCCAAAACTCTGAAAGCGTACATCACTTGTCTGCCCACGCTTCCAGCGCACATAGATTTGCTGCAAAATCACAGCCAGCTTGAAGTACGCGAACGTCATATAGAAATGCATATGCTCCAGATCCCGCCCACTCCGGCGTGCATATAACTCCATAAACTCGGACTGTTCATAGAAACCGGGCGACGTCGTGACGGTGGGCAGCATCGCACGCAACTCTGGTGCATCTGTGGGACGTACCCAGTAACTCAGGGTTATCGCCAGGTCAAAGAGAGGGTCACCAATGGTCGCCATCTCCCAGTCTAGGACAGCTACCGGATGCGCCAGGTTATCCACATCTAGCAAAACATTGTTGAGTTTAAAGTCATTGTGGATGAGACTCGCGGCAGTATGTGAGGGAACATGAGAGCTTAACCACAGCAACAGCGACTCAAGCCCGGGTATATCATCGGTTTTCGCGCGCTGATAGCGCCCAATCCAACCTTCGACCTGGCGAGCAAGAAAGCCCTCGGGGTGACCAAAATGCTCCAGACTAGCAGCTCGCCAGTCAAGCGCATGGATACTCACTAGTGTTTCAACCATCGCGCGAGAGATACGCCGACAGAGTTCTTCATCTGGCTTGACCCCTTCAGGAAAGGATTCATTGAGGATCACACCGCGTCGTCGTTCCATCACATAGAAAGGGGCTCCAATGATGGAAGTGTCAGTGCATAGACAGTACGGTCTTGGTGCCAACGAAAAGGTATCGTGTATCTGCCCCAGTAGGCTTGCTTCACGGCCCATATCATGCGCTTTGGGAGCTACCGGACCTAGAGGCGGTCGCCGTAATACCCCTTCCCAGGTCCCGATTTTAATCAGGTAAGTGAGGTTAGATGCACCAGATGGGAACTGACGAATCTCCATCGTATCTACTGGCTGGATAGCCAACTCCTCTATCTGCGCACGCAAATAGTGCTCTACCTTATGCGCGTCAAAAGCTTCGCCTACGCGCACTGCAATCGTCTCGTTATTTTTAGTCACGCAACCTCCCTGTAACGTCCTGTACAACAGCGTACAAACAGTAACACTACCTGTATGTCACTGCTACTGGTACTCTTTAAGGGCTATCTTCTGCTATAGAATATCACAGTTCGGCATCAACGCTTTATGAGATCAATCTATTCCCATAATTGCAATCCTTCGCCTCTTCTATAGTACATATACACTATTTACCACTCAATTATAGTGAATATTTCTCAACCGATAGTGGTACTTTTCTATACGTTTATTCAAAATGCGTGAAGAATATCGCCAATCACGCTAAGCTTGGCTTAAACGCGATCCCTTTCACCGGCATGAGTATATACAGCCTGAGAGGTATCACCTTCTGATGCGGCAAGCCTCAAGCTGATTGTACTTGTAAGAGATAAGCATCGTATGAGAAGGAGCTAACATGAAGCTTTCCACACGCAAATGGTCCTTCCCTCTGGCGCTCATCGCTCTGCTACTGCTAGTAGCAGCGATAATAGCCGCCCAGGTTCTTGGGAGTCACCTCGCGGCATCCGCAAACGGCCCAAATCATGGACATGAGCTAGGGCAGCGTACTAAACTGTCTGGGCATATGGCCCCCTTACTCAAAAAGTATAAGCCAATGCATGCATCCAATGGGCAACAGACATTGAATCTGGCAATCTCGCTCAACCTGCGTAATTCGTCTGAATTGGACGCGCTCCTCGCGGCACAGAATAATCCACACTCTCCGCTCTACCATCACTATCTAACATCACAGGAGTTTGCCCAGCGCTTCTCCCCCACACGGCAAGAGGTACAACGCGTTACGGCCTATGTACGGGCGAATGGGCTACGCGTAACAGGCATCTCCTCTAACAACCAGCTCATCAATGTGAGTGGCACGATGGAGAATGTCGAAAGAGTCTTTAATGTCTCTATCTCCGATTATAATCTCGATGGACATATCGCCTACGCGCCTACCAACGAGCCGTCGGTTCCGGCTGATATGGCAAACATGATTCTGCATATATCGGGACTTACGAATGCAGCACGCTATCAACCCCAGCTTACAGCTCTTCCGGGCAACACAAGGCAACGTCACCAGGGACCTCAGGGCGGCTATACGCCCACCGAGTTGCGTACAGCTTACAATGTGACACCGCTACTGCAAGCTGGAAATGATGGGACAGGTCAGACAGTTGCACTCTTCGAACTTGATGGATATACTCCATCGAACATCGATACGTACTTACAGCAGTATGACCTGGGTGCTCCCAAATATTCGAACGTGCTAGTCGATGGTGCGACCAATACCCCTGGCAGCGGCGCGGTTGAAGTAGAGCTTGATATGGAGGTTGTTTCCGCCATCGCGCCAGGAGCGAACCAGAAGGTATACATTGGCCCAAACAGCGATACAGGCGTCATCGATACCTACAACAAGATTGTTACAGATAATGCGGCCAAAGTGGTAAGCATCAGCTGGGGACTCTGTGAGCAGAGCTCAGGAGATGCGATGCTTGATAGTCTGAACAATATCTTTAAGCAAGGAGCCTCACAGGGGCAGGCCTTCTTCGCAGCTTCTGGCGACGCGGGCGCATACGACTGTGGTGATAACCAGCTCGCTGTCGATTCGCCAGCCAGTGATCCCAATGTCGTTGGCGTTGGAGGCACCAGGCTTCAACTTAGCACCAATGGCACCTATCAAGAAGAGTCAGTCTGGAGTGACCCAACCACTACGGATCGCGGTCCCAATGGTGTAGGTGGGGGCGGTGGTATTAGCTCTCACTTTAGTCGTCCCACTTACCAGGACGGGGTCCAGGATAATGCTAATCGTACAGTCCCTGACGTTTCGGCTGATGCTGATCCCCAAACAGGGTACTCTGTCTTCGCGACTGGTAGATGGGGAACAGTTGGTGGCACCAGTGCGGCGGCTCCACTTTGGGCCGGGATCGCGACTCTGATAAACCAACACTTAAAGGAGCAAAACCAGCCTACATTGGGAAACGCGCACACGCAACTCTACAATCTCTTCACCAAGCAACAGACTGCGGCACCTTTCCACGACGTCACAACAGGTGATAACCTGCATTACCAAGCGACACAAGGCTATGATCTAGCAAGCGGGCTTGGAACACCCAATGCCTGGAATATCGCGCAAGATCTGGCCGCTACCAACAACGGCGATGGTAATGGTGACGGCGACACTGGAACCACTACCTAATAACGGAGGCAGGTAGACGGAGCCATGTACCCTAGACTGAAGCTCAGTGCCTACATATGCAGGGCGCAAGTCTTATAAACCCTGCTAGAAAAAATGAATAAGCACATCTCCTCAACTAATGCAGAAGCCCTCGCTTCCCTATTCTCAGGAGCGAGGGCTTCTGCATCTGAACAGAGTGAGGTAAACATGCTCGCGGAATAAGACACCTCTACATACTGTTTTCACTGCTAAATAGCTAGCTCACCTAGGTCTAACTTCATATCTTTTGTTGAACAACAATCTGGAGGTATCCTTTCTCATATGTCTACCACTTCCGAATCGCTTTCTCTTGCGCTTACCTCAACCACACCTCCCCCTCTCTTTCAACCCATTACCCTGCGAGGCTTAACACTACGCAACCGTGTGATGGTCGCACCCATGTGTCAGTATTCTTCCGAAGATGGCTTCGCGAATGACTGGCATCTTGTCCACCTGGGCAACTTCGCGATTGGCGGAGCCGCTATTGTCATGACCGAAGCGACAGCAGTCGAGGCGCGTGGTCGTATCTCTCCACAAGATCTGGGAATCTATCGCGATGAACATATCCCGCAACTGGCTCGCATCACACGCTTTCTCAAAGAGCAAGGGGCCTCGCCGGCAATCCAATTAGCCCATGCTGGACGAAAGGCCTCGACCTATAGGCCATGGAGCGGGAGCGGTGAAGTAGCAGTTGAGGATGGGCGCTGGCAGACCGTTGGGCCTAGTACGCTCCGTTTCTCCGATAACTACCCACTTCCCCAGACCTTGACCCATGAAGAGATACAAGAAATCATCACCAGCTTTAAGGTTGGAGCCGAACGAGCGCTTCAGGCTGGTTTCGAGATCGCTGAGCTTCACGCAGCTCATGGCTATCTGCTCCATGAATTTATCTCGCCACTCTCCAATAAACGCGAGGATCAGTATGGCGGCTCACTCGCCAACCGCATGCGCTTCCTGCTTGAGGTTACAGATGCAGTTCGCCAGGTCTGGCCCACGCATCTCCCACTCTTTGTTCGTCTCTCTGCGAGCGATTGGACAGAAGGAGGAGTAACCATTGATGAAACAGTTGAAATCTCGCGAGCACTCAAGGAGCATGGAGTTGATGTAGTTCATGCCTCTTCGGGCGGCAATGCATTGGCACAGATACCTCTTAAACCTGGTTACCAGGTACCCTTCGCAGAGCGGATTCGCCGCGAGGCAGATATACCAACCGCCGCCGTAGGACTCATTACCGAGGCCCAGCAGGCCAATACCATCGTCCAGAGTGGACAGGCGGATATCATTGCCCTGGCACGCGAATTTTTACGAGACCCCCACTGGCCCCTTCGAGCAGCGCACGAACTAGGCTATGACATTGCCTGGGCTCGCCAATATGAGCGGGCCAAACTACCGCTCAAGTAGCATCCTTACGAGCAGAGATGACGCAGCTATTATGCTATCGCGTCATCTCTGCTTCATATCCTACCTACTATTTGTAATGCAAGTTGTAAGATAAGGAAGCCTGCAATCCATTCGAGGAAGGTTCTAACTCTACGAACAAGATGGTGCAACACCAACCCCAACTGTGCTAATTGTGGAATAAATGGCTATAATAGGCAGACAGATACCATATTCTTTGAGAAGAAGGAAATATGATGAGTCAGGAAGAGCTTATTGCACGCACGCCAGAACCACGTACACGTGAGAGCCTGACACGTGATCTCCGACAGCTTGGTGTCGAGGCTGGAATGACGCTGATTGTTCATTCATCGCTGAGTTCACTGGGATGGGTTTCTGGCGGACCAGTCGCGGTTGTGCAGGCACTCATGGATGTGCTCACCAACGAAGGAACACTGGTCGCCCCGACCCAGAGTGGAGGACTCTCCGATCCTACATACTGGCAAAATCCTCCTGTACCCCGTGAATGGTGGCCTCTTATTCAGGAGACCATGCCTGCATATGATCCACAAACAACCCCTACACTGGGTATGGGAGCCATTGTGGAAACGTTTCGTAACTTTCCTGGTGTCCTGCGTAGCGACCATCCTCTTGTCTCCCTGGCTGCCTGGGGTCGGCATGCCGAATTTATCACCGCCAAACACAGCTTAAATTATGCCCTGGGCGAAAATTCACCCCTAGCACGCATCTACGATCTGGATGGTTATATACTACTGCTCGGCGTTGGGTATGATCGATGTACCTCGCTACACCTTGCTGAATATCGCGCTCCGGGCAGCACCGAGATCACACAATCCGCGCCTATCTTTGAGCATGGTCAACGTGTATGGAAACAACTTAAAGATATTGATCTTGATTCCGATATTTTTCCCATATTAGGAACAGAGTTTGAGCAACAGAATAAGTTCTTAATGGGAAAGGTGGGCTCGGCTGACGCGCGGCTCTTCAATCAACGTCTTGTCATCGACTTCGGAGTTCAATGGCTCACACGACAGCGTCAGAAAGGCTCTCAGGATCAGCTTGCATAAGCATAAATGATCTCGTATAACCTCTAGCTCTACACCCCATAGACGTTGTATGCTCTCACTAAGATTGCTTCCACCACTAAAGTCTTAGTCGAAACCCTATACCGCTGATCGCGGCAACAACTGCTCTCAGGTTTTGGATAAGGAGCAACAGAAAGGATATACAAGAATATATATGGCAACCCATCCCAATATCATTAGTCGCTTTGGCTTTAGCGAGTATTTACTTGAAAAACTTCGTGATGCCGCCCAGGCAGATATTACTGTTATTGAAGAAAAAGAATCCTTTAATCGTAGCCTTCGCGACGCTGAGATTATCTGTGGCTTCCTCCCTAACAACTGGCGTGAACTCGCGCCAAACCTGCGCTGGCTTCAATCGCCAGCCGCGGGTCTAGATAGCCTTCGAGGGAACAGCATCCTTGAGCCAGAGAGCGGCGTTATCGTTACTACCGCCTCCGGTGTTCATATCACCAATATTAGCGAGTATGTCTTTGGCAGTATGATTATGTTCAACCGCTCCTGGCCGCAACTGCTAGACATGCAAAAGCAACGTATTTGGCCGCCCAAAACTGCAGACTACGTAGAGGAAACATATCATATTCCGTTTCGCGAACGTGAGCTCGCCGGGCAAACGCTAGGCATTATTGGGATGGGCAACATTGGGCGTCGCATCGCGCAGGTCGCGCACGCCTTCGGCATGCGCGTACTGGCAACTCGCCACTCGGTGCACAATGGCGAGCAAGATCCCGATGCCGATCAACTCTTCCCCCAGGAGAATATGCATACGGTCCTAGGGCAAAGCGATTATGTGGTCATCGCTGTCCCTCTCACAAACAAGACGGAAAAACTGATTGGTGAGCGTGAGTTGCGTGCGATGCGCCCACACGCCTACCTGGTCAACATCGCACGCGGCAAAGTCATCGATGAAGAAATGTTGATTCGCGCGCTTCAAGAGGATTGGATAGCCGGGGCAGGGCTCGACGTCACAGCTACGGAGCCTCTACCAAAGGATAGCCCGCTCTATAGCCTACCTAATGTCATCCTTACGCCACATATCTCGGGTGCCACAAATCACTATGAGGCTCGTCTGGCCGAAATCTTCGCCGATAATCTGCGCCGCTATCGTGCAGGTCAGGAACTCCGCAACGTTTACCAATCCCAACGAGGTTATTAGGACTTCGTGCTAAATTATGGCTATTGTATTTCGCATCATCCCCCTGAAAATGGCACTTCAATGGGATGATGCGAAGAGAGAGGGAGAACATGGTCTACCGGTTGCTTGCATTTATCGCCCGTTTAATCCTGCCCTGTTTTTTCCGTATTCACATCACAGGGGAAGATCATGTTCCATCCGAAGGCAGAGTTGTGCTCACTTGCAATCATACCTCCTGGTTAGATGTGCTCTTTCTGGCCTATGCTACTCTGCCACGGCCTATCCACTATATGGCGAAGAAAGAACTCTTCAAGCAGGCATTGGTGGCATGGTTCTTGCGCTCGCTTCATGCCTTTCCCGTAGATCGTCAGAAGCCGGGACCCAGTGTGCTCAAAAACTCGCTGGCGATACTTGAAAATGGAGATGTGCTCGGCATTTTCCCAAGCGGAACCAGGACAAATGAAGACACAGCGTTGAAACAAGGCGCAGTGACCATCGCGTTACGAGCGCAGGCCCCTCTCATCGCCGCTGTCTATCGCGGTCCTCTCCGTTGGAAACTCTCCTACCTGTTTCGCCGACCATCCGTTACCCTCCACTTCTGGCCTGCACTGAGTAGTTCTCACGATGGTGAGGATCGCAAACAGGCCCAGATGCTGCTAATGCAACGCTTAAGTGAGCGGCTTACCCAGGAGCCACAACAAACAACAATATGAGCCCTCATCTCCATTTCCCCAAGCAAAGTGGGTCCAGGCGATGACGTCATCGCCTGGACCCACTTTGCTTGGGGAAGCAACTTTATTTTTTCGTCGTAGTAGGGGTAGGTACAATAACTGGTGTCTGGGTGGCAGTAGGAGTCGAGCCAGGACTCTGCCCAAGGTTAATGCTGATATCATCAAAGGTCTTAAAATTGACCACCTGATTGCCAGACTTATCGTATGTTCCCTCTACTATATCACCAGGCTGTACCAGAGGGAGTTTAGGCGAGAGCGAGAGATTAGCAGTAAAGATATACGGCTGGCCCTCGATCTGTATGTAATACACCGTGTTATTCCCTTGCAATACTGAAGAGATGCGCGTGACTTTGCCTTTCACTTTCTGAGCTTCCGTAGTAGAAGGTATATTGCCATTGCCCCCCGATTGTGCCAACCATTGTTGATAGGATTGGAGCGCCTGTGGAAGCGAGGTATCGAACTGCACATTACTCCCATTCAGATTACGTGCATCGACAATCCCGACAGCCTGGAAGATAGCTCCTGAGGTCTGTGTCTCCTCGCTATCACTGCCAGTACTCTGGACATAGATGGCGACCCATGTCGGGGTATCGTAGATCTGATAGAGTTGTACACTCGCCACAGAATAGTTACGAATGTTTGAGCGCGTCGATGAGAAGGTCTTAACTACATTGTCGCCTACACCAACCCCTTGCAAGGGATAGAATGTAGCCTGATTCTTATGCGTGTCAAAGAGGAAGACGCCAGTGCTAGAACTATCATTGCTTGAAGAGGAGGTCATAGGGACAAGCCATACCGGGCGATCCACATTGTTATAGAGCAATTCAGGAGTTCCTACCGTCACCTGCTGGCCCGCGCCCGAAGGATTAAACCAGGGCGCGGCATGATAACGCCCCCACCAATCAAGGTATTGCTGCACCGTCTCGGAAGGCATGACACGATCAACCCAGGCAGGAACTTTACCAGGAGCATACTTGGTTATCACCCCTGTATGCGCGTCAACCAGAAGCACTTCGGTGAGCACATCACCAACATAGCCTCGAATAGGCTGCATCACCGACACCGTCCAATAGGGATGATAGTTATCGTCCAGCTCAAGCGTCGGATCCACTAATTTCCCATAGGTATAGCCGCTCAAGTAGACATGCCTCATCAAATCCTGATTCAGCAATGCACCTGGAAGATAGGCCAGAGAGGCGTCCTTATCCGTGTAGAGTTTGGGTACTGCCTGTGGATCTTCGGCATCAACAACCACAAAGCCAGGAGTTTGTGGATTCGAGAGATTCACAAAGATGTTGTTATAACTCAAAGGCGCAACATAATAGAGATGCCCCTTAACTGATTGCAATGTGTAGCTGTCCGTATCGATATTGTACTCCGATCCCAGGTTCTGTCCATTGGAACCAAGCACCTGTTGTCCCTTGTACGCTGCCACACTCTTGCTCGCCAGGACGATATGATTCTGGTCAGTTGCTGGCAATTTATCGGTCTTCAGCTCAGTCACATTAGGTATTGCTGCCAGAGCTTTCGTGTTCACATCAAACCACGTTGTGAAAATGGAGATAAGGAGGGGAGCTACAAGACCCACAACACCAACAATCACCAGGCCAAGAATACCAGCAGCCACGGCCCCACGTGTGGTCTGGCCCGAGGAGAGACGTGATAGCGATCTACCAGAGGCGGCCTCCATTGCAGGCACGAAGAAGGACACGAGATTCCCCAGGCTGCTCAAGAACAGAGGCCAGAGCACCCATTGCCAACCCCAGAATGGACCAGTCAAAGCCGGTCGCGAGAAGTAAACGATCAATACGCTCAACAGAAAATTGAAGACGGTATACCCGATCAGCCAGCGGAGGAACCCGCCTCGCGCCGACTTTTCTCGGCGGCCAAATACAAGCCGCCCTATGGTGAGAAGGATCATCACCACCAGCGTGCCAATAAACGACAACAGTAAAACGGCCATAATGAGTACTCCTGCTATGCATAAGGAAGTGTGTTCTGTCAACGCACACACATGCCATCGGTATATACGTACTGATATGCTCTAGAGATACAAACAATTTCTCTACTAGTTCAGACGTAACCTCCACAATTTTCTCTAAGCCCGCCCACATATCAGGCACATGGAAGGAGCACTCAGGCCACGCCACCTGAGTGCTCCTTATAGCAAAGTCCAGACCGGTTGAGAGCCCTGCGCAGGCTCAAGCCTCTGAAAACCGCTGTAAGCGTATGACTGAACGGCGATTACTTCTCTAGAGTGCTCTTACTATTACGCTCACCATCAAAGGAAAGCAAAATGCGCTTACCATCGTAAATGGTTTCGAGGTGAACCGGACGGCCCCACAGCAGTTGCACATGCTGCAATGTCTTCTCAGCGTAATTCAGGTCAAGATCCTGGCCCTCATACATGTGCTTGATATAAAGCTCGCGGTTCCCACGATAATCTCCATTATCGATCACAAGGTAGGGATAGCCGAAGTTGGTCATACTGGCAACTATGGAATCGCGTACCTTTTGCCAGTTCTTCTCGACAATGACCCATTCATCCCCCTCCTTCTTGTACAGGTAAAGGTCAAGATCCTTGATCAGATCCTCCGTCAGGTAGTTACGCAGGAACGAGACGTCATTATCCAATTCGCGCACCTCGAAGATCTTCTCCCGTCCCTTGCCAGGCTTGCGCCCAAATTTCTCCTGCTCTTCCTGTGTAGGGGCATTCCAACGCCGCTCAATATCCTCAAAGACCTTGAAGCCAATATAATACGGGTTGAGAGATGTACGTGAGGGCGAAAGAACTCCTGAGTGCAACTGCGCGAACTCGATGGTTTCCGAGTCGGTAATAATGCTCCTATCGCCCATTTCGCGCATTATACGCGAGTGCCATATGCTGTTGTGATGCAACATACCGTTAGCGATATAGCGATGACTTTCCTCAACTGTGATGTCGTACACATCAGCGACCCCATGCTCAACGCTCACTACCTCATCGGTTGGATCCTCTTTCACAAACCAGCGATGGCTCCTAAGGTACTGGCAGAGCTTATCCTGCTTACGACCAAGGCTAAAGCCAATCTCCTGAGCAAAGACCTGAGCCGACCTTCCCTTGATACGGATATTTACGCCATAGCGCCGCGTAAGGATGCCATAGTTGAGTAAGATGATCTGAAGTGCCTGCGCGATCTCATCACTAAAGGTCGACAGGATCACACCATCACTCATGGAAGCGCACCCATCACAATCGAAGTACGCGCGCAAAAACGCACTTACCACGGCCTTCGGCGAGCGTAGGATGGCAGCGGGTATGGCCTTGGCACGCGCCTTAGCACGCAGATCAATACCCAGTCCTTCCAGCAGATCAAGCACATTGGCAGAATAGAACACGACACGCCAGCGTCCGCCCTTGCCGTTTAACGTCTTGTCATCCCAGAAAACGCAAGCTTCGATGGCAAAGAGACGCAGAACGAGAGCCGCATAGCGCTCAGCCAATTCATAGTCTCCACTGGTATAGCCAATTGCCTGCTTCTGCGTATGAATATTTCCATCACCAATCAGGTAGCCAAGAAACTCAGCGAACTCCTCGTTTAGATGGGTAGGCGCCAGTAAGGGGAAACGCCCTGCATAGAGTGCTTTTCCCGCTGTCCCTGGAGTGTAGCCAGTACTAACAACCGCGCTAGCGATGCGCTGCTGAGCATAGGTCGTCTTACCACTTAAAGAGCGATAGACCGTATGGACACCAACACCCGCTGCTTGTGCGACATCCGCGACTGTTGCCCAGGACTTGAGCACAGGCAACGCAATGGGTACCTGCTCAGAGGGCCAGATGTTGCTACTAACATTGAGCGGAATACGCTGACCGATGCGCACGTCCTTCAATTCCATCCATTGCTCTGGCCCAACACTCAATTTGTGGCCCTCGGCCCCCTCCAGCACAAGCCCGCGCCGCGTTCGCAAACGAATAGTGCTGGCATTGCGCCGAATATGCCGATCACTAACCGGATCACATTGCTCCTTTCCGCTACCAACGCTAATTCTCTGTCCCTGCGTCAGGCGCTCATGGAGAGCATCATAACGCATGAGGCCAAACTCAGTCAGAACTAGACTCTCCGCAACGAGGCAGGCCCAACCCTCATTCATAGTCTTGGTTTGCATCTGTGGCACGAAGTACAGCATCTCATTACGAACAATCTCCAGGATATCACGTTGCCATTGTTCCAGCGATGGCGAATGCTGTAAAAGGAAGAGCAGGATATCCTTCTCGGGCTTCTCTGGAAAACGCGGTGTCTTGCCAGAGCGCTCTTCACGCTCCTCCTCAGCCTTCTGACGATTGGCATCTAACTCCCAGAGATCATCATATTCTGTCGCCAGCCGAACAAACTTGCTCTCCTTGGGCTCCTCCTCTTGTCGTAGCAAAAGGTTATAATCGATATGCTCTTGGATAGAGAGAGCCGCATCCAGGAAACGCTCAACCTCTTGCTTGCCATGATCAAACTCATACTTGGCAATACGCTCGGCATGTATGCTTACCTTGTCGATCATACGCTTTGAGGTATGCTGGAAGTAGGCGTTGTTCTTGAAGAAGTCGGTATGACCGAAGACATGGGCCGCCACAAAGGTATTTTGCAGCAGATCATTCATCTCCATCAGAAAAGCATAACTCGGGTTTGTGTTCACGACCATCTCGTAGATCTTACTCAACCCAAGATCATACTGCATCTTCTGGCGATAATAAGCCTTGCCATGCGTCCAGTGGCTAAAGCGACCGGGCAAACCATATGAAGCAAACTCATACATGATAGCCGCAGGAACCAGCTCAAAGTGAGTTGGAAAGGGATCCAGGCCAAACTGCTTGGCAATCTCCCAGGCCCCTTCGATGGAATCGCGCAGACGCTCAAGATCGCGGCTCGATTCGATACTCGTCATACAAGAGCTCCTTCCTTCTACCTGGCTGGCACTGGATCACGTTGGGCAAAGAACTTCCGTAACGCTGGATAGACCTCTTTCTTATCCGAGATGGTAACGGCGGTGAACTTCTTATCGTTGATCTTGTTATACGCCGACATCAGCGTACTTGGCGAACGATAGTGACCCTCGCGAATTTCGCCATAGCCGAAGATGTTGCACTGTTCCATAAGCTTGTTCACCAGTTGAACACAGCGATCATTATCCCAGGGCAAATTATCACCATCTGAGAAATGAAAGGGGTAGATGTTCCAGTCATTGGGGTTATAGCGTTCCTGAATGATCTGGAGCGCTAGCTCATATGCCGATGATACCTGAGTTCCGCCGCTCTCTCCCTTATGGAAGAACTCTTCTTCTGTGACCTCCTTGGCCTCTGTATGGTGGCTGATGAAGACAATCTGCACATTGTTGTAGCGTGTGCGGAGGAAGCGCACCATCCAGAAGTAGAAGCTGCGCGCGATATACTTCTCGAATTCTCCCATCGAACCGCTAATATCCATCATAGCCAGAATTACAGCATTTGACTGATATTTGATGGTGGGCTCCCAAACCTTAAAGCGCAGATCTTCAGACTTAATTTCCTTGAAGCGCGCCTCACCTTTCGAAGCGTTACGCTTGATGTTCTCCAGGATGGTACGCTTCTTGTCCAGGTTAGGCATAGGACCCTTCTTGCGCACATCCGTAAAGCGAACAGCATCAGTCTCCATCTCTTGTTGGCGCTTCTCCTCCAGGTTAGGCAGGCTCAGATCCTCAAAGATCATTGCCGCCAATTCCTCCATGGAGATCTCGGCTTCATAGTAATCATAGCCCGCGTCTTTCCCGGCTTCGCCCTTCTTGCCCTTACCAGGACGAGGCTCTTGAGCGACAACATCGCCAACCTTGCTCTTGCCATTCCCTTGACCTGAATGGGTTTGACGTCCAGGATCAAAGCGGAAACGATACTCATCGAGAGAACGGATGGGCACCCGTACCACCTTCTTCCCATCCGAAAGGATAATATTCTCTTCGCTGACAATCTCGCCCAAGTTTTTCTTGACGGCGTCGCGTATCTTCTCTTTGTGTCGCTCCTGGTCTATCTGGCCTTTCCGGTGCAACGACCAATCGTGCTGAGAAACAGACATGGTACGTTCTCCTTATCGTATGGAACCAGGGGATGAGGATGGTGCCGGGGCATAGGTCGCAGGCTGGCGTGACCCGCCTTATGTAGAACAGGCGCGAACAGGACAGGGTACACCGCTAGCTTGCGGCGTACGCGCGAGTTTAATGCTCGCGTCGTACGCCCATGTCCATACTGCATCAGCCCGGTCGTCGTTATCGGTTCAAGAGGCTTCCCGTATACCGGAGAATTTCATTTGCGCAGACGTGACAATAACCGTGCTCCGTCATGAGGCGATTCACCACCTCATTGATCTTGCGCAACTGCTCTTTATCAGGAGTACGAGTAGACGTAGTGATCTTAACGACGTCTCGCAAGTCCGCGAAGAGTTTCTTCTCAATCGCTTCCTTGAGGCGCTCGTGGCTGGTATAGTCAAAGGTCTGTCCCTTGCGCGCCAACGAAGAGATACGTATCAGGATCTCCTCACGGAAGGAACGTTTGGCATTCTCTGAGACACCTATCTGTTCCTCAATGGAGCGCATCAGATGCTCATCTGGCTCCATCTCCTCGTCGGTAATCGGGTCGCGCAGGCGCGTCTTGTTACAGTACGCCTCAACGTTATCCAGGTAGTTGTTAAGCAAAGTACGCGCGGATTCCTCATAGGAGTAGACGAAGGCCCGCTGAACTTCTTTCTTGGCAAGCTCATCATATTCTTTACGAGCTTCGCTTACAAAATTGAGGTAACGCTCACGCTCTTCACGTGTGATACTGGTATGTTGATCCAGGCCATCACGCAGGGCACGCAAGGCATCAATGGGGTTAATACACGTGACATTATGCTTGACCAAAGCGTTCGAGAGGCGGTTGATGACATAGCGAGGCGAGATGCCATCCATGCCTTCACGCACAGCCTCTTCTTGTAATTCGCGCACATCCTTCTGCTTAAAATCTTCCATATCCTCGCCATCATACAGTTTGAGCTTCTTCATCAAGCTCATACCAGCCTTCTTTGAAGGCTCCATGCGAGTAAGAAGAGCGAAGACGCTGGCGATACGCAATGTATAGGGCGCAATATGCACATCCTTGAGCGCGCTCTGTTTGAGTAATTTCTCGTAAATCTTTACCTCATCAGAGACACGCAGATTGTAGGGGACCTTGACCAGAATAATGCGGTCCTGTAAGGCTTCAGACTTCTTATTGCCCACAAAGGACTGATACTCATGCTCGTTGGTATGACTAACAACAACCTCATCGGCATAGATCATGCTAAAACGTCCGGTCTTGATGTTCTGCTCCTGGCTCAGGGTGAGCAATACGTACAGGAACTTCTCATCCGTTTTTAGCATTTCGACAAATTCCATGATGCCACGATTTGATATGTTTAGCTCGCCATCGAATCGATAGGCACGTGGATCGCTCTCAACACCTACCTCGCCAATGGTAGACAGATCAATACCACCGACAAGTTCACTAATATCCTGGCTTTTGGGATCAGACGGCGTGAAAGTCCCGACGCCGACGCGATACTTCTCGCTGAAGGTGACACGCTTAACTGGTACATCCTCAATATTACCCTTATACTGGTTATCCACCATATAGCGGCAATGAGGACACAGGTCACCTTCAATGTAGATGCCAAACTCTCGCTCGACATCAGAACGGAGTTCGTGAGGAATGAGGTGCAACGGCTCCTCATGCATAGGGCAGCCCTTGATTTCATAGAGCGCGCCATCCTGCACTCGACTATATTCTTCCAGACCGCGCTTGAGGAGGGTCACAATGGTAGACTTACCTCCGCCGACAGGTCCCATCAGGAGAAGAATACGCTTACGCACTTCCAGGCGTTGGGCAGCCGAGTGGAAGTAGTCAACGATCTGCTGGAGAGGCTTTTCAATGCCGAAGATCTCCTCGCTGAAAAATTTGTAATGCTGCTCATTAGTACGGGTCGTCTCGATACCAGCGTCCATGATCATATGGTAAACGCGCTCATGTGAAAGGCGGGTAATTTCAGGTTTCTTTGACGCAATCTCAAAGTATTGCGCAAAGGTTCCTTCCCACATGAGTTCTCGCTCACGATCTCGATATTCTTCCAACCGCTTCACCAGATCCATGGCTTACCCTCTCTTTGCTGTTCGATAGAGTAGTCCGTGTGGGGCTTATGCTCCCCTCCCCTCCTTAGGGAAAGGTCATACATCCCCTGGTTGCTACTCATGGGACGGATACTACGAATAAGACAGCCAGGGAAAGACTCCTTTTGGTTGGGCAAGGACATTATACGAGGATGGCGCAGGGACTGACACACCATCTACCACCTCTTCCTTCCATTTCCCTCTCCCCGCTCGACAGCTACCAGATGACTGAAAGGGCCAGTTTCCTTCTCGACACGCGTCGCAAGAGAACCAGCCCTTTCCAACTTTTCGGCGGATATTACGGTTTGGATCTACTATATATTCATCCCAAACCTTATAAAGAGTAGAATTGGGTAGCGTTGTCAAACGCATCTACAGATGCTCCTGCAATGTTACAATATGTCCTTTCTTGTTCCAGCGCTTTTCACATTTGTAGCAGAAATGCAGTTTTGTGACCACCACCCTCATGAATTTTGTACTCTTGCTAGAACGTGGCCCTTCTTAGGGGTATGGGCAAATTATACCATATTTTTCTGTCTCATACAATTCTACGAAGAAGGCAAAATTGCTAGTAAAGCAAGTTTTTCACCACATCCATGTAGACAAAATAGCTCATCTACTCCTTCAAGATAAAACTGCCAGTTCAGGTACCATACTATTTTGTGTATCAATATTACTATCCTTCGTCTAGGCAGGCATTTGGGAAGAGCTCCCAGAAGAACGCCTGGGAGCTCTAAGCACACGGATTTATAAATCAAAGATAATCTAGAGCTGCATATGCACGCGATGACCACGCCTAATACCCAATGCGCTGGCGGCATCACCATTTTGTACAGCAATCAGGATATAGCCTGAGCTATCTTCCAGAAAGAAAGGGTGTTGGCTGATCGAAGCATCAGCACTCAAGGCGAAGGTCTTACGTCTCTCGGTCACACACACGCCCAATTCAGGAAACTCGACTGCCGCGCGGGGGCTGCTCGTCCATTCAGGAACCATGCGTGCCGGAATGGAGGTTATGATATTACCAAAGTGATCAATATGGATGACACTCGCCTCCACTTCGTCGCCCTCGCGTATTGCTTGCAGATTCCCCAGGCGACGCAGACTTGACACCTCAAGCTCAGGACCAAGCTTCTCCAGCGGTAGGCCAGCCGCGATATGTGCGGCTGCTGGCGCGAAGATATCACGTCCATGGAAGGTCGAACTGACCGAAGCAAGGCGATAAGCTGGCTCAGTCAGCTCAACTGCCTGATAAAACGGCAATTCCGCCAGGATCAAGCTAAAGAGACCATTGTCCGGTCCCACAAAATAATAATCTCCAGCATGAACGGCAATCGCGCGCCGATCACTGCCCACCCCTGGGTCAACGACACAGAGAAAGATAGTGCCAGCAGGAAAATAACGATAATGCGACGAGAGCAGCCACGCTCCCTGAGCTACCTGTTGTGGCTCAACCTGGTGTGTGGTATCAATAAACCGGGCATTGGGCGTGATAGTTAGGATAACGCCTTTCATCACACCTACAAAGCCATCTTTCAGACCAAAATCGGTCATTAACACGATCACAGGCGCAGGAGTTATGAACGGTTTCGAGGATTGAAATATACTCATTTTCAAACACCTCCAAATGGTACCAGAATCAATGCGATAGCAGCGTAACAGTACACACACAAGGTACTATAAATATGGAAATCGGTGTTTCCTGAATACATCCATTTGCAAATGAGTGGAGTGCAAGGCTACAAAGTCGCAATGAACCTCCTTTCAAGCAGAGTGAGCAAAAGGCGCAAAGCACTTATCCCTGATGCGTCATTAGTCACATGTGCTATGCCGGGTACACCCTGGTATGCTATACTAGCGCCAATAACGGCTAGCGGTGCTCGTTATTTGCCGGCACTGCCTGGAAGGTGACGAGCTTCGCAACCAGGTGGTACGCGATCCAAGCGGTGCTTGTTTCCCAAAGTGTATTCGCGCCTCGGGCAGCACGCTTAGGCAAATGAGTGGCATGACCTACCTTCCATGTGCATGTAATATCGTTGAGTACGGTCACAAGGCCACAAAACCTCAACGTTTAACGATAGAGATCTATGCACCAGTATAACCCAGCGCAGTAACCGGAGCGATAGATTATGAATGCTAGTACCAGTGGACCTCATATTCTCCTATTTGAGCGCGATCAGCAGTTAGCAGGGTTACTTATTGGCGAACTGCAACTCGCGGGCTATGATTGCCATACCGCTCGCACTGCGGTGGAAGTCTTCGACGCCATCGCGCGCCTGCCCATTCGCCTTATTTTGGTCAATCTCTCTCAGGCTGCGGCTGCACGGCGTGAGTTCTGGGTTGCCCTGGATACCCAGCGCAGAGGGCGTGGCATCCAGGTTCTGACCTTTAATTGTACGAATATTGCGGGCTATGGGCCACGCGACTTTGATGACCATATCTCTTCCACACCTGCTGATGTTGAGGTTGATGGTATGCTTGGCGTCATGGGACTTGTAGACGCCGTACGTGCTCGCGTTCCCTCACAACAGCCTGATGCCAGCGGGAGTACAGCGCCACGCATGTCAACACGCATGTCCCCCGCCAATAGCGGCATGGCAGCTCAAAGCATGCCTCGCCCCTCCCAACCGATGCCCTCTCCACTGTCAGGCATGGGCAGTCAACCAACATATCGCTCACACTCATCACCCGAGCAGATGCTTTCGCCACAGCGTAGCAATATGCCTTCCTATACTAATCAAGTAAACCCAACACCAAATCCACATCCTGCGCCCTATCAACAGACACCACCACCCATATCAACACAGGGTATGCCTCATCCATCACCCTTGCCAGATGAGTTATCACAGCCATCATATACAGATAAAATTCATGCAGTCCTCTATCCTAATCAGAGAGCCTGGACGCCACAAAATAACCCATCTCTAGCGGGCACGCCGGAGAACAAATACGAGGCACAGAGTGCCATCCTCTCGTCATTCTCTGAGCCTGTCGCTCCTACACCACCGCCTTCTGGCTCCAACTTGAATACGCTACAACGTCTGGCAAGCGGACAGTTGGATGGGGGAAGTGAATCAGGGCTGGCCCAACTCTCGCGTCTCATTCAGGGTAGACAGACACCAGCAGCCGAACCGGCTCCCACTCCTTTTACACCGGAGGCATCGCCTTTTCGGTCACCGCAATCTTTCATGCGACCATCGCCTATTCAAGATCCGCCAGCGACGCCACATTACCCAGCACAGCAGCCACCGCGCGTCGAAACACCACCAGCCTCTTTGCCATATCAGACACCACAACCAGGCGAATCCAACCCTCTCATGAGGACCTACGCGACCCATTCTGCTCCAGTCGCTCCTGAGCAGAATGCTCCTATGCGTCCGTTTCAACCCACAGGCGAGCAGCATGCTGTAAACCCACCCCTACAATCATCGGGTGAGCACTTTCCTTATGCTCCCTCCGAAAGAGGTGGCCAGAAAACACCTGCGTCACCCCCACTAACACCATCTAATGAACAAATCATTACGCAACCTATGCGCCCTGCTCCTATTCAAGATATGCCAGCCGAGCGCAATACGAGCGGAACAACGTCAACGGAGAATACAGCCCGCCGTCCCGATGTGCTCTCGCGTGCCAACTATGGGCAGCCTACAGGGATTCCCCCTCTGGCATCCATAGCAGCCGCCAATACCACACCGCCACCGTACACGACTGCGCCACACATTCCAGCAGTCTCGCGACCAGCCCCCGAACCTCGGGAAGAATTTGTCGATGCTCAACCGGAAGTTATACCAGACATATCGGCATACAAGCAAGAGCAACAGGCAACTCAAGAAAGGGGTCCGCAGGCTACAGCCCCAACCGAACCACTCGCCCGCGATAAATCACACCAGGAACAGGTATCCAGCCAGGATGATATTGTTGAGCAGATCAAAGCCGAGATGAGGCGCGCCACTGAAGGGCAGGGTGAGAAAGAGGCTCCGTCTTCGTCAAATGCCTCTGTCTTGATCGACATTATGCAAAGCCTCCCCCCAATGCCCGCGCCAACGGCACAGCCACCACAGGCTCAGATACTCAATGGACGTGCGACTCGCTCGCTTGGTAGCGTCCTGCTGGAAGGGCACCTTGTACCCGAAAACCGTCTGGATGTCGCGCACAATATCCAGCGTATGCTGCGAGGAGTTGACCTTAATTATCAGCTTGGCGAGATTCTCCTGATGTTTAAATTACTGACACCTGATCAGTTGCTTGCCGCCAGCCTGGTCAGCTATGGCATGATCAACACAACTCAAATTGGCTCACTCGGTCGTATTCGTCAAGAGCTTCACGCAATGGGCCTGGAATATGATCTCGAAAACCTGCTCATCATGTTCCGCGTCCTCACACCGGAACAGTTGCGCGAGGCCAAAGCCGATTGGTAAAACAAGCTAGCAGCAATAAAGTAGAGTGCCGAGTTGTCCGTCGATGCGAACGACCCGGCACTCTACTTTATTATGGATAAGCTCAGTATGCCTAGTTAAGAGAAGCCGTAACGGCCTCTTCAACCCGCTCAATATGAGCACCTAGCGAGCGCAGCTTGGCATCAAGATGCTCATACCCACGCTCGATGTGCTCAATACCATAGACATGCGACTCTCCCTCAGCACAGAGGGCCGCTAGAATATAAGAGCAACCAGCGCGAATATCAGGGATATCAAGCCGTGTCCCTTTCAGAGGTGTTGGGCCACTCACAACGCAACTATGCAGATGTTCCTTCTCGCGGAAGCGGCAGGGAACCTCACCCAGGCATTTGCTATAGAGACCAACATGCGCCCCCATGCCAATCAGAGCCGAGGTATAGCCAAAGCGGTCCTCGTAGATTGTTTCATGGACCACCGACATACCATTGGCCTGGGTCAACAGAACTGTAAAGGGTTGCTGCCAATCAGTCATAAAGCCGGGATGTACATCCGTCTCCAGGGCAATTGCTGGAGGAGGAGTGGTATCACCAATAAAGCGGATACCCTCATCGTCGATATCGAAACGTAAGTTCATCTTCGAAAGCGTATTCAGAAAGGTCAGCAGTGTATCTTGTTGCGCACCACGCAGATAGACATCCCCATGCGTCAGGTAGGTCGCAATCGCCAGGGAAACTGCCTCATTGCGATCACTCAATAGGGTGTGACTCGCGCCATGTAGTTTCTCGACACCCTCAATGACAATCCGCCTATCGACTCTTAACTCAATGATGGCGCCCATCTTTTGCAAGAGTTTAATCAGATCCACAATCTCTGGTTCCGTAGCAGCATTCTCAATAATGGTAACGCCTTTAGCCAGTGATGCGGTAATCAGAAAGTTCTCAGTCGCCATTACGCTCGGGAACGGTAGCTTGATCGTCGCGCCACGCAGCCGTCCATTCGTCGTACAATAGTAACGACCATCGCGCTCGACAATAGTCGCACCCATCTGACGCAAGCCCTCAATGTGGAAATTGATGGGCCGTGGTCCAATGCGATCACCACCTGGCGCGGGAATACTGACCTCGCCACAGCGATGAAGGAGGGGGCCAAGTGCCAGAACAGCGATACGGTTCAAGCCTCCTACCTCAGTCGTGATGGAGGTCTTATCAATATTCTCCGTGCGTAAAGTGAGTGTATGGTCGTCCAGGCGCAACCAGGAGCCAACGCTCTCACAGAGCTTCATCGTTAAATAAAGATCTCCAAGCAATGGCACATTACGTAATGTGCATTCTTCGGAGGTTAACAGAGAAGCAATGACCATTTTGGTGACGGCATTTTTCGCGCCACTCAGCTTTACTTCTCCATTAAGTGCGGCTCCACCTCGTATCAAATAATGAGGCGCGGACACTGATGTAGCAATAGAATTCATGCTTAGAAATAGCCTCTTACTAAGATCTTACTGGGTACTTTTCATGCGCTCAAAAGCGGCTGCGTTTCCCGGTGCTTTCCACAGCCAGCGCCAGGGATTCAGGCGCGAATAAGACACCGCCATATGCGAATGCCTGGTATGTGGACGCTTACCACTTGCGGTCGCCTCGTTGCGATCCAAAGAATCCAATAGATCCAGGAAGTGATTCACGCTCTGAGCCACGCCCTCGACCATGAGATAGCCCGAAGGCTTAACGGCATCTCCGACGAGATATAGCCCTTCAACAGAAGTTGTTGGCGTAAGATCCTCTCCCTGCGTCATGCGATTCACCGGCCACTCACCTCGATATGTTCCCATTGTTAGGACGCGACAATGCGTATCAAAGGTATCCCCAAAGAGCATATGCAGATCTGCGAGAGCGAGAGCGCGCTCTTCTTCTACATTGTTGCTCTGAATGACCTGATGTGTAATTAATAAATGCTTGCCCTCTGGCGCAAGATTAGGGTCGCTATTCGTAGGCTGCACTATACCCGCGATACGTTTTGTATCCAGGCAATACATGATACCTCGATGTGGGATGAGTGATATCTCACTCAGGATATGAATTTTCAGCCCAACCGCCTCATGTAGATCAAGGCCATTCGTGTCTGAAACAGACTCTGCGCCATCTGAGATCTTGCGCTTGAGGACATCGGCCTGTTTAACTTTCCGACTGTGCAGAAGACCATCTGTGGCACGTGGGCCAATATCACTTACAACCAGGGACGCTTCGATCAGCTCTTCGTCTCCGCTTCCTTTATGCCGCACCCGCACTCCCGTCACACGCCCCTCTTCCCGCACAATCTGCATTACCTCGCAGGAGAGCACAATCTCTCCCCCTTGCTCAAGAATGCGCTCTTCTAACTTGCGCGCAACCGCTCCACATCCACCTTCAACAATTGCGGGCGCTCCAAAGCGAAACATATTGCGTGTAGTATGGATGACTTCGCGTGTGCTCACCTGCCAGAGTTCCAAACTTAAGGCGAAGCGCGAGATACGCTCAAAGAAGGCTACCAGTTGTGGAGTGCGCCGGACATTGATTCGTCGCTCTAGCCAGCGAGCAAAGGGCATGTCCAGTTCCTCGTCCGGAAGCTTGCTGAAGAACATCAGGTAGCCCAGGCGGAAGAACCACCACGACTGCTCAGGCCCCAGGAAACGGAGAATGCTGAGCAAGCCAGGGGCGCGATACTGCTTGCCATGTACGTGGAATGAACCAAATACATCTGCATCAAAGAGTTGCTGTGGCACATTTAGGCGTTCTAGCATCTGCGCCAGCGCGCCACTGCTGCCAAAAGGCACCATATGAACCGCACCTGTGCTTACTTGCACTCCTTGAAAATACTTGGCTGTAAAACGACCACCCGCATGGGGAAGGCGTTCCAACACAATCACGCGCTTACCTCGTTGCAGCAAATTGGCGGCGCTCAGCAAACCACCTAACCCTGCGCCAATGACGACCGCGTCAGTTTTCCGAGAACGGAGATTGGGTGAGGTGGGGTCCCGCTCTTCTACTGGTGAAACATATTCGTGCATGACAATATCCGCTTACTGCTTATCCGAACACCTGAGCGCGCGGTCATTTCGACGAAACCCCGAATCATCTGAAGAGCCGCAAGCGCAGACACGCTCAGATATTCGTACAAGGCGCTCGCGCTCACCGCGATTGCGGTGCGGAGTTTCGCATAAGATCTTTGTGATGAGCATACATATGAGTGCGAGTCAGACACGCAACATCCTAAAAAATGCGATATGGAACTCATGTAATGCCTATTCACACATGAAGTAACCAAGAGCATGCCAATAATGTGTGGGGATTCTAGCATACTCCCCACACATTGAGAATCTTGCTGTATCCGGGCTCCTGCTTGATTGGTCCAATAGCTGAATGTGAACAGCCACAGGCAAGCTTAACTATCACCAATCATGCCACGCAGCAGGCTATTACATTCGGCCATAGTATTGAGCACATTCTGATGGATCTGGAAGACTTTGTTCAATTCGCGAGCCTTGCGAGCCAGCTTGGTAACATACTCAATATCGCGTGGATTGCTCATAACATCTTCCATCAGTTGCAGCAGTTCCGCCCAGGCTAGAGCCTCGCGACTACGCGCCACATCCGCGATGGTACTATCCATGCGCTCAGCTACACGACGGATCCCACCACGAAGCTGATTCACCGTCTGGCTAACATCGCCCTCATGCTTGCGCATCGCCTCTTGCGTCGTGTTGAACTGCTCTTGCAGAGACATGATCTGTCCATCAAGCGATGAGACAGCAGCCATCAAGCTGCTCAGATCAGGCAAGTTGGGAAGCGGCAATGAGGTCAAGCGATTGAATGTGAGTGAGCCATCATCACGGCGAGACTCAGGCTCCTCCTCATATGCGGTAGCGGTATAGGAGGGAGTGGCAGCGATTGGAGTCTCCGGCACATATACAGGCTGTTCCGGCACATTGCTCGTGGCGTCATCATCGACAGGAGCAATGAATGGAACCTCATCCACATTCGCCAGCGCAGGCACGCCGAAAGGAATGTCATTCTCTTCTGAGGAGATCGACTGTGTCTCGTAACCACTATCGCTCTCTGGTAGCGTTGCATTGCTGTCGGTCGACGTACGATAGGTATTGGGCTCATACGAATCAGCCTCATAAGGAACTGAAACCGTTGGCAGCTCATCGACATTTGAGCCATAAGCGCGGAAGATCAACTCATGCTCGCCAATGCCAATATGATCGCCATCTTGCAGGACACGAGAGCCATTCTCCTCAAGCTGCTGACCATTCACGAAAGTGCCGTTCGCGCTGTGCTCATCATGAAGCACGTACTGATTATTCTCATACCTTACAACAGCATGGCGACGCGAGGTCAACTTATCCTTTTGTAGCAGGATATCACTGTTGGGTGCGCGACCAATCGCGATCTCATTCTTCTCTAGTGGGTACTCCGTAATTACCTGCCCACTCTCGGAGCGCAAAATAAAGCGCCCTGGCTGCTCAATACGATCCATCGTCGCCTGAGCAGTAGAAGCGGAAGATGAGGTCTCTGTACCATAGCCTACAGCAGTAGGGGCCGCCTCGCTACCGTAATCAGAGGAAGGCGCGGTACCTGCATCCTGACTAGATCGCCCCCATTCCTCATCGGGGAAGGCTCCCACCGTAGGATCAGCATGCATCGATTGCGCCGCTGCGGCAGGGGTCAGACGATTTCCGCAATTCAAGCAGAAATTATCGTTTGGCCGTGTCTCGGACCCACAATAGGGACACTTATCCATGATAAAACTATCCTCCCATTCGTCGTAGCACACGCAAAGATTTCGTCACGCGCGCACAAAACTTCTGTCATTATAGCAGAACTGAAACTTGAGCGTCGAGGGAACTTCTATCTCACTCACCCTTTACGACTACTCGGCTGACACTCCTATGCTCCATATGTCAATGTGTGTCAAGCGGAGCAGGAAAGCCCTTTCCTCTCACAAGAATAAATTAGGCTGACCCACGTAATAGAACGAGTTGGCAAAAGAAGCTCTTCGCAATATAGAGATTTATAGATATAGACGTTGGTACACTCTTATTTATGCTTAGTATACGCTATGAACAGACAGGACACCTGTGAAGCATTTCTCATATTGGTACTAGTCGGAATGAACGAGGTCTTTACAGTGCCATCATTCCATGCTACCATTACTATTCATCCGAAAGAAGCAGACGCTATACGCGTCTTGCACTGTGTGTCTGGTCGCGAGCATGCTTCCGACCCCGGCAGGGAAAAGCACGCCTGACCTCACCTATGCAGCGGCTAGCATGCGCTCAGGCATATAGATACCATATCTCTCGCCACGCATCTTAAAGATTTCAATACTTTCCAGGAGCTTGTGTGTGAATGCAAGACAAATCTGGCAGACCGCTATAGAACGCTTACAGGAACGGGTACAGCCAAATACCTTTACCACCTGGTTTCAGGGAACCTCGGCCTACTCCTTTCAAGACGGTGTCTTTGTCGTTGGAGTCTCTTCAACGTTCGCAAAGACGCACCTTGAGCGTCGTTTTACCAGTCTGATCCACTCCATTCTCACCGAGATTACTGGCATGGAGATCGAGGTGCAATTTATCGTGGCCCGCGACCGCCCTGAGCCTAATGCTCCATCTGAACAGTTGTTCTCGTCACCTCGCCGTCTCTCACGCCTGAATAAGGCGCGCACGTCGCCCGCGCAACATGTTCGGCGCTTCGCAGAATCGGCGGCGGCTGTCGCTAAGAAATCAAAGGCGTCGCTCTCTTTCCAGACGCTCGGTATGGGCCAGAAACCAGGTACGCCTTCAGAAGATTACCTGCTCTCGATTCCACCTCAGCATTCCCAACCAGAAGGCGATATCTTAGCACCTCCTATGGCGGGTCAGGCTAAGCCACACCCAACACCATCCGCTATTACATTCGGTGCAGGCGGCCCCCTCAATCAACGTTACACCTTTGACGCCTTTATTGTTGGCAAATCAAACCAGCTGGCGCATGCTGCATCTCTTGCAGCCTCAGAGAATCCTGGCCGCATCTATAATCCTCTTTTTCTTTATGGAGGAGTGGGTCTGGGCAAGACCCATCTACTTCACGCCGTTGGACATGCAGGCGAGAGCAGAGGCCTGACCGTCCTCTATGTGACCTCAGAAAAGTTTACCAATGAGATCATTAATGCTATCCGCTATCAAAAGACAGAGGAGTTCCGCGCCAAGTATCGTCAGATTGATATCCTGCTCGTCGATGACATCCAGTTTATCGCTGGTAAGGAATCGACTGAGGAAGAATTCTTTCATACGTTCAACTCACTACACAACGCTAATAAGCAGATAGTGGTCACCAGTGACCGCCCTCCCAAGGCAATTCATAGCCTGCAAGACCGCCTACGCTCACGTTTTGAGTGGGGCCTGCTAGCCGATGTTCAAGCCCCTGAGTATGAGCATCGACTCGCAATCCTGCGCTCAAAGACTGAGCTCCTCCATTTCGCGGTCCCCAACCCTGTTGTTGAGTATGTTGCTCGCCCAGAATGCAGTAGCGTGCGCGAACTGGAAGGAGCGCTCAACCGCGTTATCGCTTTCGCGACCTTGCGCAATGTTCCAATTACCGAGCAGCTGGCGGCTGATGCCCTGGCAAACATCTATAGTAATAAGAAGCCGGTAACAAGTGGCACCAAACTCAGCATCATAGAAGTCATCGATGGCGTCTGTCGATATTATAATGTGGAATCTGAGCGTATCCGTGGCAAACAACGCGACCGCGATATCATGTGGCCACGTCAGGTAGCAATGTATCTGATGCGCGAAGAGACGACTGCCTCACTGCAACAGATTGGAGCAGAATTGGGAGGACGCGATCATACAACGGTTATGCATGGTTGGGAGAAAGTACAAGCTGAGATGCAGCATAATGATCGGGTTCGCCATGAAATCGCGACCGTTCTGGAATCACTTCAATCACGCTCTTATTAATTCTGACTTATCAGGGCAAGCCCATATCCTCCGTCATACTAGAGCTTCTTTGCATGATTCTCCTCTGTTGAATAAAGGCAATGAGTATTATAATAGTGAGTGCATCAAGCAAGTTGAGGCAAGGTGAACTCTACCTGATATACCTTGGTAGGTTCAGCGCATGGTCATGCTCACAGCAGGAGAAGAAGAAACTTATGCAGCAACAACAGCAGCAACAGCCCGCCAGTTACGACCTACTGGCGGTCTTTGCAGACGAGGCTCAGGCCGACGGTGCCACCGCCAAATTACATAAAGAGGGCTTTGATAGCAATGAGGTATTCCAGCTCGAAGAAGGTTCCGTCGGCAGCGGACAATTCCGTGAGCATGGGCCGAATCAAGCCAGAAGCGACTATTTTCTGCGCACGCAAAAAGCGAAACCCAACCCGGTCTACATTGTGCTCTTCGCCGTTCTCTTTGGTATCATCCTGGGAGGGCTTGCCTTTATGCTTGGCTTCGCTGTCCCTGCGCTCCCTGAGCCGGTTACATTCCTTTTCGGCGCGCTTATAGGAGTGATTCTGGGTGCCATCGTCGGCTCCTTTACCAGGCGCAAGGTACGTGGTGCGATTGGGCAGGATGCCTCCAAATACAGTTCACAGAACCCGCGTAAGACACAGGAGCATAGCCGCAATGTAGTAGCACTTCGTTTCCCCGACCCAGATAACATCAGCCGTAAATCACGCGCACGCGCGATCCTGATCAACAATGGAGGTAAGATTGATCGGAGTGTAGGCAAACGCAGTTAGAACTGCTTTCTGTGCCTACATCTACCTCCTCTTCTCTCCCGCCACCTCTTTGGCGGGATTTCTTTTTATCTCTTCCCAGTAAATAAAGGTGGCAAGACTAGTAAAATGAGCCTGACTTGGTTAAAATAGAATTTGGCAGTGCAAAGACAGATAAAGTTGAACAATACTTGCGGGAGTAGAGAAGCACGCAATGTCACAGAAATTGGCCCCGACTCCAGGGCTAGAAATTAAGCCAAAGGAGATTGTTCGTGAGCGTACACGTTTGCTTCCTTTGTACAAGGTGATTCTCTATAACGATGACGTTAATGATATGTTTCATGTCGTTAATGCGTTACTAGAGACAGTCAATTCCTTGACGATGCAGGAAGCAACACAGATTATGCTTACAGCCCATCTCAACGGGAATGCTATCGTGATCGTTTGCCCATATGAACTGGCGGAGTTCTACCAAGAACGTCTTCTGCACTTCGGGTTAACAGCAACGATAGAACCAGAATAGTACTATAGTAAGGCGGTCGCTTGACCGCCTTTTGTCTTGCGCCACACACACTATGAGAAAACCACCCATCATCATGAGCCCGATATGCCGCAAAGATCGGAGAAACTTGATCTTATGAGCGTGCGTATTAGTAGATGAAAGGAGATGAATCGTTCAGGTATCCCTCATTAGCATTCAGGCATAGAAAACAAAGACGTTTAAGTATCATTGACTAACCCGCATTCTGGTACTACAATCCTGTAGGATGGAAAACCAGGCTGTCCAATCGTCCCTTATTCGCCTATAGCCTCAGACAAAACCAACCTTCGAAAGAGGGCACGGCACCACTATCGTTGCCAGCGCTCAGGTTTTGAGAGACAAATGACGAATGTTCAGTCGGGAATTTATGATGCTGTTTTATCATGCTCCATCAGGAGGAGATCAATTATGGTTCACTTATGGGGCTCCAAGGCCAAAGAAGAGACAGCGATGAGCAAATCAGCCCTCGGCGAGAGCGCCACTGGAGACGTTGCTGTCGTGCTCTGCGGTGATAAGCTGGATTCCAACCTAGTTTACCTGGGTTGCCAGATGGCAAAAGGAGCCAAACGTAAGGTCCATCTTGTGCATGTCATTGAAGTTCCACGTGCTTTACCCCTAAAAGCCGTGCTAACTGAAGAATCAGAGCGTGCCGACAAGCTGCTTATGGGTGCCTTAGCAATCGCTGAAAAGGTTGGTTGCCAGGCCGTCGCCGAAGTTGTGCAGGCCCGCGACGCGGGTCCAGCCATTGTTGATGAAGCGAAGGACCACAATTGCGCGCTAATTTTGATAGGATTGGTTCGCAACTGTCACAAGATCCAACCTGATCTTGGCAAGACAGTACCCTACGTGCTTTCCAACGCTCCATGCCGCGTCTGGCTTGTGCAGGATCCTGCCAACCAGCCACAACAACCGGCCATCGCACACTAAGCTTAAGGAGAGAGCCTTCCGGCTCTCCAACCTTCAAGCATGATAGAATACACTTGCATCTGACCACAAGTCACTACTTGTGGCTCTAGAATATCCTGTGCTCCTGAACAGACTTTCGTGTTACAATAAGAACAGAATACTCGTGTCTAGAATATCATGTCTTGCATTTGCCTGGGCAAAGCTCCCCCGAGTGATAAGCCCCATGGCAGATGTTCTTGACCGCAGGCCGTAGTCCATTCTTATTATTAGAACGTCTTCAGGAGAGATTACAGGCAATGACTACAGACGCAAATACCCATCAACAACAACCACAACGTTCTCATAGAGATTACTATACAGCTCTCCACCAGGCCGCAATTACTTTTACCTCCAGTCTTGAGCCCGAGCAGGTGCTTCAAAGCATCGTGACAAGCACATCCGAGGCCATGCAAATCGACGCCTGCACCCTCCGCCTACTCGATCGCCAGAGTGGTCAGCTATCTTTGAGCTGTGTGCATGGTCTCAGCGATAATTATCTCTCAAAAGGGCCCGTCAACCTTACACATAGCGCAATTGATAATGAGGCGATGTGTGGCACTCCCGTCTATGTGCCAGATGTGCGCAACGACACGCGCTTCCAATATCAGGAGGCAGCTAGACAAGAGGGGCTGGTCTCGGTACTCTGTGTACCTCTCGAAGTTCGAGGCGAAGCCATCGGTGTCATCCGCGTTTATACCAAACAACCAACAACCTTTGCAGAAGATGACATTCAGTTCTTGACAGTCCTGGCTAGTCTGGCCGCGCTTTCCATTGAAAACTCGCGCCTCTACGAAAGCATGCGCAGTTCCTACAATAATGTAATGGGAGCGCTCTGGGGGACACAATCTCTTGTAGAGCCAACTGAGACAACAACGACCTTCGAAACGGTAGTTCGGTATCACGATTACCAGGTCTGATCTAAAGAAAAAAGAGATGCCAGGGCAAATAATCCTGGCATCTCTTTTTTCTTTAGATCAGGGTATTGATGAGATAAGGTGAGCTGAAAGCGGTCGCTTCTCCCGCTTGCTTACCTGGAACGGGGAAGAGACGAGCAGACAACGGTTTGCGCAGACGGAGCGCGAGAGTAGCGACGTCGAGGAGCAAGGCCGCAATCTCCTCTGTAGAGCAATCTCCAGGTAGGGGGATAGTATCTAGCCCAGTGCCACAGACAGTTGAGTAGAGTAGAAGCTGATGCGCATTTATCCGCCGCTCAGCCCAGCGCTGTCCCAGAAGCGAATCTTCCAACACCGGTAGCATGAGCCCATTGTAACCACAAGTTGGTAGGTCTGTCCCCTTGATAGCTGCGGTCAGCGCTGCCGCCACCGCCAACGATCCAGGCGACCCCAGGGGACCATAACCACAAAGCTCCATCGCGCCCGCGATACTCGCCTCGCCCATAGGAGCAGGCGAAAGATCGATGCCCCCAAAACGGATGCAAAACTCATCGGCAAGGCTCTGTACCGCTGCAACGATAGGGCAAGACCGCTCCTGCAAAGCCTGACGTACCACCTCGCTCACTTGAGCAAGAGCAAGCGGCCCTGAGCTCTGCCCACGCATCCGCTGCAACGCCTGTGCCACGATCTCAACTCCTTGCAAACCAACACTCAAGCTGCTCTCACCCTCATGATAAGCCGCTGGAAAGAAGGGGCTTCCAGGCTCCACACAGGCGAGCATCGCAAAGCGAAAGTTACCAAAACCGTCCTCGCTTTCGCGCGCCAGACGTTGGATAATGCGCGCTGTTGGCAGCGCGGCCTCAGCACGCAACCCATGCGCTGACGAGACCAGTTGAACCGTCGCACTTATACCAGGCGCTGGAAGAAGCAAGTCAGCAAGAATATCGAGCCGCTCCATTGGGAAGTCAGGTTTCACAACTTGCGCTGGACCAAGCGAACAATAGGTCAGGTTGTGATCATCCAGCATGCCCTGCAACTCCTGAACATACTGCTGTATTGCAGTCGCTGACCAATCCACGAGATCATCAAAAATAGGACGTGTTGAGATACGCACAGTCTGCACCTCGTAGCCAGCCTCACTAAGACGAGTCTCAGCCGCACGCAGCCGTCTGCTTGCCTCCTGTATATGCGCAGTGGTAAGCGGATGTGGGTCAGAGAGCCCCAGCGTAATCGTTCGTATCGTTGGCGCTTGAGTAGATATATCGACAGATTCCACCATGAGCTTTCCTCTTTTCAGCATGATCAATGTATGAGTAATAATAGGACTCTTCACAAAGCGTAAGAACTGGTCTCCGGTACGCTAAGCCGGTCGCTTCCACTATATCACGCCTCGCGAAGAATTGACGAAGGGCAAGCCCTGGCGTACACTGCCAGTAAGAATAAAATGCAGGAGAGGATGGCGCACACATGCCACAAATAGACGAACAGAGTGAGGCCCTGGTACAGCAAGCCGAATGCTTTCTTTGCGCCTTCGATCCCACACATACATGCACTCGCGTTGAGCTTGAAGGGGTTATTCTAGCGGCACAAGAGAGCCTGGTCAATGGCGAGCGTGTCGCCATCTTCGTCCTCGATACTGGGAGCACACAACTTGAGGTCCATCTGAATGATAGCTACTATCGGAGCCTCGTACGTGAATTACGTGCACGTTGGGAGATGGTAAGATCGCTCGCACTGCGCCTGCGTGTTTACCATCTTCCATTCGCACCCACTGAGATTATCTACAGCGATAAGACACGCGCCTGTTATCGTGGCAACTCCTATACGCTGGCAGTACTTGAGCCGGATACGCTGCTGAACATCACCGACCTCAATCAGGCGGAATATTGTCAGCGCCAACACCTCTTGCAACGTCTGGCCCCCTCACCCGCCAATGCCGCAACCATCCGTGGTAATCTCGTCCATTATTGCTTTAAAGAACTGCTCAAAGAGCATGATCGAGGCAAGTTCGCGCCGGAATCCCCAGAGGCGGAATCACCCCTTTCCAGCTTACAACGCCATCTTGAACAGGCATTACAACTCAATGCTATCGACCTGGCATTGCTGGGAGTTTCGCCGCAGACGATGCATGAAGAGGTTCTCCCTCATCTAGAGAGTCTATCCCGCTGGTATGAGACAGAGCGCACGACGCTCTGGGACATGCCTGCCGCCTGGCAAGATGGAAACACACAGGACACAGCGTCAAATCAGGTGCGCGCTGAGACGTTCCTCCTCGCGCCTGAAATTGGTTTACGTGGGCGCCTCGACCTCTTCTGGCGTCAATCTGGACGTCAACGCTTACTCGAACTCAAAACCGGGGGAGCGAAGGGAGAGCTACCACGTAAAGAACATCGCTGGCAGGTCTATGGCTATCACGCCCTGCTTATGGTTCGTCACGATTCGCAGATGCAAAAGGCTCTCGCGACGCTCCTTTATAGCGGAACACCACAGCACGCACAGGCATTCGGTGTTCCCGCCTCTATTCGCGAGATTCAACGCGTCAATGAGCGGCGCAATGTGCTTGTCCTCAGCAATACAACTGGCATCCCAACCACACCACCAGGACCCTCCCGCTGTAATCGCTGTTCTCTTCAGAGCCAATGCTACCACCTTTCAACGCTCCTCAACTGGCAGCTACCAGCGGTCGATCCAACTTCGGAAGAGCCTATCTTGACAGAGAGCGGAACGGAAAGAGAACGCCCCTGGCATTTCGATACCCAGGAAGATCGCGATTTCTTCGCGCGCTACTATCACCTGTTACAACTAGAGGGGCGAGAGGGCAGTCTCCAGCAAGCGCTTTTGTGGAAGACACCCGTCGAGGAGCGTCTGGCGCGAGGCACAGCCATTCGCGGACTAACACCACTAAGCAGCGCTGCGATTGAGAAAGATGGCTGGGAACAGAGGTTTCTCTGTGTGAATACCTCAGAACTGCGCGAGGGCGATGAGATCCTGTTGAGCGATGGTGATCCTATTCGCGGCGAAGTTGTGAGTGGTACCATTCTCAAAATCAGTTCCGAGGAAGTCACCATCTGGACACGCGAACTAATTGCGCATCCTGACTTACTAGATCGCTATGATAACGATCTAGTGCATGTCCGCACGCTCCAAAACCTGATGCGCTGGCTACGCGTAGACCCACACCTACGAGATTTGGTTGCAGGAAAAGTACGCCCACGCTTCAAGCAGCAGGACTACACTCCGACAGCAGCACTGAATGCGGAACAGAATCAGGCCGTCGAGCGTGCTTTACAGATGCGTGATTATCTACTCATTCATGGCCCTCCAGGCACAGGCAAAACCAGCGTAATCGCTGAAATCGTCAAGCGCTTAACCCAGCAGGGACAACGCGTCTTGCTGGCAGCCTTTACCAATCAAGCAGTTGATAACGTCTTACTCCGCCTGGAGCGTGAGAGCTTTGATCATTATCTTCGCCTGGGGCATGATCGCAGTGTCAATGAACAGGTACGCTCGCATCTGCTAAAAGAATTAGCTGGGAAGACACTCGCGTCCGATGCAATACACTCGTTGCTTCATACCACGCCCGTTGTGGCCTCAACAACCGCTACCTGGTCATCAGATAGGTATCTTCCCGCCGGGATGCTGAAGCCCGAGGATGCGGTGAATGGACAGGTTGGGCTGGAATTTGATGTCGCGATCATTGACGAGGCTGGTCAACTCACGGTACCCGCGATTCTGGGCGCGCTCCGTTTCGCACGACGCTTCATTCTGGTAGGAGATGAGAAGCAACTCCCGCCTCTGGTTCTGAGCCAGGAGGCCGCGCTTCAAGGGCTTAGTACATCACTCTTCGAGCAATTAAAACGCATGGACGATGACTATACGCAAGACCAACCATTAGCGGTCAGCGCATGCGTTCCCTTGCTTACCCAGTACCGCATGAACAAGTGGATTTCGAACTTTGCCTCGACCGTCTTCTATGAGCGTAAACTGCTCGCTCATTCTTCAGTCGCCGACCGCCAGCTAGAACTCGCGGGAATCGCACTGCCACGCCGTAACACCCAAAAAACTGAGGCAGCCTTCATAGCTGATGCCCTCAGACCACAACGGCCCCTGATTTTTCTTGACGTGCCTCCGGAGGCCGAAACAGACGACCGAGCTCCCCGCGAAAAGGTCAGTGATCCCGAAGCGAGAACCATACGGGCTATCGTCAAGGGTTTACTGGCGCAGCAGATCGCGCCTGAACAGATCGGCATTATAGCCCCCTTCCGTGCCCAGGTTGCGAACATCCGCCGCCACCTCTTCAGCAGCGATCCCGCCGGTGGCTGGCAAGGCTTACCACCAGGGACGCCTCTCAGCGTAGATACGGTGGATCGCTTCCAGGGAGGTGAGCGCATGGTAATCATCATGTCCTTCGCGACCAGCCAGGAACCAGCCCTCAAGAGCCAGAGACGCGACTTCCTGACCAATCCACATCGCCTGAACGTGGCCTTGACGCGCGCGCAACGCAAACTCATTCTAGTTGGCTCAGTATCCGCGCTCGAACAGCTTCCGCTCTTCAGCCGCTTGATTACCTACTGCCGAAGTATGAAGACGGTCTTTCCAACTGGCACTCACGCTCTGACTCCTTCTTCCTGAACAAGGAGGAGTCAGACGTCACGCACATCAATCAGGCCCTTCTTAATAGCATAAATTACGATTTGCGAACGGTCATATATGTCTAGCTTACGATAGAGGCTGCTAATATGGTTGCGTACTGTCTTCTCAGTCACTTGCATCCGACGCGCAACCTCTTTGGGAATTAAGCCTCTGGCGATATGCATCAAGACATCAACCTCACGATTGGTCAGACCTGTAGCAGGCGCAATCTGCCCTTCCGGCTCCTGCCCATACATCTGCATCATGTGTCCAGTAGCACGGGGCGTCATAACCTGCTCACCTGCATATACTGCGCGTATAGCTGCCACCACGCCCTCAGCAGAGCTATCCTTTAAGAGATAACCACTGGCACCTGCACTGAGGCCCTCAACAACACGCTCGTCAATAGTATACGCGGAAAGCAAGATCACACGAATCTGGGGCCACTCCTCTTTGATACGCCGCAACGCCTCAATGCCATCCATTTGAGGCATCTGAACATCCATCAATAATACATCTGGCTTATAGGTTTCCGCCAGTTCCAGTGCCTCTAGCCCATTACTGGCCTGCCCCACCACTGTAAATGTCTGCTCGCGCTCCAACATTCCAGCCACACACTCACGAAACAGGCGCTGATTATCCGCCACTACAATACGGATATAGGTTCCGCGCTCGCCACTCCCACTCGCCTTTCGTCTACTCCCAAGCATACCCTCTACCTGGAGCGTCATATACACCTTCCTCCCTCAGCCACTTCTATATACATACATAATCAAGCATTGTGGCCCTTTCCAAAAACACATCATCTCGTCTCTTTTAAGTGAGATATATCGCTAATGATTATTGTACTCTATTTACTATATATTTCAACCATTCATTCAGGCTTTCTCTCCGCCCCCATTGCTATATGACTCCACTATACGGTATCCTTTGGTGTGAGTCATTCGTCATAGTAGCTATAGATGACACTTACTGACACAATCCAAACACACAGATGTTGATAAACATAGAATAAGGAGAATATAATGGCCGCAAAGGGTATCCTTGTTGTGGGTAGCCTTAATATGGATCAGGTGGTACGTGTTCCCCATTTACCACGCATGGGAGAGACACTATTGGGGGGTGATTCTCTCAAATTTGAGCCAGGTGGCAAAGGCGCAAATCAGGCTGTCGCCATGGCCCGCCTGGGAGCTCCTGTCATGATGGCAGGACGCGTCGGGCATGATACATTTGGCGAGCGTTTGCTATCCGCAGTTGAGAACGAGGGAATCGATACCAAACTCATCGTCAAAGATAAACAAGAGGCTAGTGGCGCTGCCTTTATCTTTCTCTCACGGGAAGGTGACAATGCCATTGTTGTCGCGGCTGGCGCGAACATGCGTGTTGGAAATGATGAGGATCAGTATCAGCGCATCATAGATGCACTACCAACCGTTCAAACACTGGTACTCCAACTCGAAATCCCATTGGATACGGTTACACGTCTCATCGAGGCAGCCCATGAACTTGAAGTATCCGTCGTTCTTAATCTTGCCCCTGCTCAATCATTGCCGCGTGAAGTCCTGCGCAAGCTCTCAGTTTTAGTCGTGAATGAGACTGAGGCAAGCCACCTGAGTGGGCAGCAGGTTAAAACAGTAGAAGACGCGCGCATCGTAGCCACTGTCTTACATGACTATGGCATTGCAACCGTTGTTATTACGCTTGGTGAGCGCGGCGCGATTCTAGTCACACACGATACTGACAATCAATCACGCTGCATCTATCAGACCGCTCCTAAGGTTCAACCTGTGGACACAACAGCGGCGGGAGATTGTTTTGTCGGCGCGCTAACTGTTGCACTCAACGAAGGGCAAAGCGCGGAAGATGCCTTGCGCTTCGCAGCCTACGCCAGCGCACTCAAAGTCACGCGCTTCGGCGCTCAATCAGGCTTACCCAACCGGGAGGATGTTCTTGCTTCGCTTAATTCTGGACACTGATCCAGGCATCGATGATGCCCTCGCACTCTTTCTCGCTCTGGCTTCGCCCGAGATAACTCTCGAGGCCATTACCACCGTTTGCGGAAATGTGCCACTTGCGAGAACAACACGTAACGCGCTCACGTTGTTAGAACTGGCTGGTCGCACGGATATTCCGGTCGCCGCTGGAACCTCTTGCCCTCTCGTCGTGCCTTATGTAGATGCGGCACTGGTGCATGGCGGCACTGGCCTCGGTTCACTTACGCTACCCGATCCCCAGATTCAACCGGTGAGCCAGCACGCCGTCGATCTCATTATTGAGAAGATCATGAGCGCACCCGGAGAGATCACCCTGGTAGCGGTAGGCCCACTGACCAATCTGGCTCTGGCTCTACGCAAAGAGCCCCGCATAGCGCACGCCGTGCGCGAGGTCTATATCATGGGAGGCGCTTTACGCGTTCCCGGCAATGTCACGCCTGCCGCCGAATTCAATATCTATTGCGATCCACACGCCGCGCATGCTGTCTTCCATGCTGGCTGGCCTCTACGCCTTGTTAGCTTAGACGCTACCCATCAGGTGAGCATCAGTCAAACCCGCTTTGCCGAATTCACATCTTATGGAGGAGCCATCAAACAAGCCATCCGCCAGATGACTGATTTTTATTTCGATGTCTTCCAGGCAAACGAAACATCGAAGAAATTCCATATGCATGATCCACTCTGCCTTGCCGCCGCCATCTACTCTGATCTCATTACGTGGGAACCCGCCTATGTCGACGTCGAACTTCAGGGTACACTCACTCTGGGCGAGACAGTCGCGGACTTCAAGCATCCTGAAAAAGCGAATCTTCTGGGCTCGGTCGCGGTCGATGCCGAACGCTTTACGCAATTCTATTTCGAGCGTATGAGCCAGGCTTATCCATAGAGCTCATATCCGAATGGACCGTTCATCAGCACTTTATACAGAGCACTCTTCAGGGCATCCATACCCACTCCTGGCTTAACAAGACTCACAGGTAACGAGCACTCACAAAGAAGTTTTATTTTGACAAAAGCGATCCTATACGATATAGTAAGGAAGAACTATTCCGACTAATACGCTCGGATTAAATTGAGCGCAACCGATACAAAGGAGCCCACGATGGCGCAAATTAATGAAGCAGAAGTGATGGACGCCCTGCGCGAATGTTATGACCCCGAGATTCCCGTCAATATCGTTGACCTGGGATTGGTTTATAACGTTGATCTCAATCAAGAAGAAGGCAACGTAGGGATCACAATGACGCTGACCGCCATTGGCTGCCCCATGGCTGGAGAAGTCATGGAAGAGGTAGAGACACGCGTCAAGCAGGTCGAGAATGTGAACGCCTGCAAGGTTGATCTGACCTTTGATCCCCCCTGGTCCCCTGACCGCATGACCGAAGACGCAAAATGGGAACTGGGAATGATCTAAGTAGATCATTCTATACTCTCAAGTATATACTCTCAAGTAATAAGAGTTTGCCTGATTATTAGCGACCAGGCAAACTCTTTCTATTTTTGCCGACTCCCATTGCCCATTAAAAATGCTATCACTTCCCTGTTCAAAAGAATTACTAATTGTATGGCTTCACTTGACCAGATCGATACCAAAAGTTTCGCGCGAAACTTTTGGAGACCTTTTCCAGGACGAGTTAGTCATAGTATGAGGAAGAGGCGAATAGTAACAAAATACCGTTTGCTGTACAAAAGCAGGCTTTGTGCTACACTTATCCAGGTAATGCGACTCAGCGATGCCGATAGCATCGCGCGGAGGTCAAAAAATGTGGTGTGGATGACGAGGATACCCTATAGAATGTACACGCTTTCCTATCGTCTTACGTTCAACCATATTGGAGTTTGCACATATGCAGAATTGCTCTGTCTGCGGTACCCCCCTTCAAACAGCAGCGGTATTCTGTCCAGATTGCGGCCGGCGAACCCTTCCGGGCTCCGCGTCCTTGAGTTATGCTTATACTACGTCTGCACCCACGGCAACTTCACCAGCAGGTGCCCAGACACACACTATTAGCGACTCGTTGAGTACCAAGGTCAGGCCTCGTAATCATTCTTCAGCATTCATGTCAGACTATAAGACATACCAGAGTTTCTCCTCACCTGTCACACCTACCCCGCCTTCATCTATACCCGTCGTGGCTTCTCAAGAAGAGCAATCCTTACATCCAAATATTCAAAATTTCGATTCCTATAGATATCCCTCTCCACCCACCATAGCCTACACAATACCTGAACTTACACGCCGCAAGCTCCCCTTCTGGGCCCTTGCAACACTTTCAGTCCTGCTTCTGATATCGGTTGGGACAGGAGCATGGCTCACCTACTACGCAGGCTTCGAGCTGCCCGCGCAGGCTGATGCCATGGCTACGGCAACCATTCAAGCTGCAACCACTACCGCAAAGACACAGGCGACTCAAACCGCGCAATCACACATTAATGCGACCGCCACCGTCAGCACCCAGGCCACAGCCCAGGTCCAGCAGACCGCCACAGCCCTTCAAGGCATATATAATCAAGCAACCAGCGGTGTCCCTACGTTCCAATCCCCTCTTGCCGCACAGGATAGCGCAAACTGGGAAATCTATAATGCTCAGGGTGGGGGTGGTTGCTTCTTCGCCGATGGCGCATTGCATGCCAGTGTGCAGCGCCAGAATTATTATGTCCCCTGCTTCGCTCTTGCCAGCAACTTCGCGGATATGGTCTTTGAGGTAGAAATGACCATCACTTCTGGCGACGAGGGGGGAATAATCTTTCGGGGGGACAACACTGCATCGAAATTCTACTATTTCCGCGTTGGTCGCGATGGCATCGCAGCCCTCTATGCTACCCAGAGTAACAATGAGAGCCGTAATCTTTTCTATGATCGCGTAGACACTATCAAAAAGGGTATAAACCAGACCAATATCGTAACTATTATCGCACGCGCAAGTACTATTTCTCTGTATATTAATAAGCAATATGTCGGGCAAACACAGGACACAACCTATACATCGGGACAGATTGGTCTCCTTGCTAGCGACCTGACCAACGCTACCGATGTCGCGTATACTAACGCCCGGGTCTGGCAACTCTAGCGTCATAGTGTTCTTTAGAATGGAGTCAATTCGTCTCTCATGCGACTATCTGGCAAGCCTTCTCAACAGCCTGAATCAAAGAGCTCTACGACCACCTCTGAGGAGGAAGGTCGCACTATTCTCGCTATGCCGACATCCACGAAACAAGTCGAATATCCAGAGGATTCCGCCTCCACTCCTACCAACAACTTTGATTCTCGATTGGCTGATTTAGACCTGAAGCGCAAGCGTATGCTCAAACGCCAACGACGCCTGGATCGCTTACAGATACTAACCCTTACGCTTGCTATACTCCTCATTCTCAGTGGCCTCGGATTTATTACCTATACCACCAGCATTGACTATCGCCACGCAAGCCACACTTTCGCGACCGTCCAGGCTCAGTGGACCCAGAATGTCGTCAACACCGCTCAGGCTCGCACTCAAAGCACCGTAAATGCCATCAATACCGTCCAGGCTAACATCAATGCGACCGCCACTTCACAGGCACAGACACAAGCACAAGCCACAGTAGCATCAGAGGATGCTACGGCAACTGCTACCGCACTCGAAAGCCTCCTTACAGAAACCACTGAGAAGACCCCGAACCTGGACGATCCACTGATAGATCGCGACGGCGATGGAGAGTGGGACATCGGCGGCAATACAAGTACTGGCTGTGTCTTCACAGATAGCGGATACCATGCCTTTGTCGCCAAGCGTGGCTATATTCAGCCCTGCCTCTCGCAAGCCAGCACATACACGGATCTGCTCTACTCAGCTCAGGTCAGCGTCAACACTGGCAATGGCAACCGAGCGGGCCTGATATTCCGCGCCAATAATAATGGTGACCAGTACTATTTCTTTGGGGTTGGCATTGATGGAACGTATGGGCTCGACCTCTATCAGAGCAATGGACAGCACCAAACCCTCTTTAGCGGTCGAGATACAGCCAATATCATCTCACAGGGTTTGGGGCAATCCAATCGCCTCGCAATCCTCGCGCAAGGTGATATCTTCTACCTCTTCGCCAATGATACCTTCCTGGGCAGCGCTCAAGATGCGACCCTTGCCTCGGGGCATCTGGGTGTAGCCGTCCTTCAATCAGATATTCCCATCGATGCCACCTTTAGTGATGCTCAGGCCTGGAAGATCTAAATCTCTTTCACCACTTGACAAAGCACAAGCGAACTGGTACCCTAACTTGTAAGTATACGCGAAGTAGCAGATCTGCTTATACAGAACAAACCAGCATATAAATGGCTATGATCGGGACAAGTACCCTATGCGACATTTCAGAGAACTGCGGGTCGGTGCGACGCAGTAGTACGCAAAGATGAAATCCACCCGAGAGCCTACACGAAGAGTGCTACGGTTCGCCTCCGTTATCAGGCATTCATGAGGTTCACTCCCCTGAGTGAATGAACAAAGGTGGTACCACGATAACGCACATCAGCCGTCGTCGTCCTTTCAGGACACGGCGTTTTTTTATTGTCTTTTTAAGGGTTTCTACAAACCGGGGTCGTTCCCAGCCAGCCCTCCTTAGAGGACAGTAGCATCGTAAACGCGACGCATACTGACGCACTCATTTTTCACAGGAGGAGTAAGCCCGACCCTTACCCTGAAGGAGTCTCTCTATGCTTGATCTTGCCTTTATTCGCAATAACGCCGACACGGTCAAAGAGGCCGCGCGACTCAAGAACAATACAATAGACATCGACGCCTTGTTGGAACTGGACCGGCGTGTCGTCACACTCCAGCATGAAGTCGAGGAGGCACGCGCGCAACAAAACGCGCTATCGAAAAAGATTCAGCAGGCGGCCAAAGAGAAGAACGTAGAGCTGCGCAACCAGTACATCGCCGAAGGGAAGCAGCTTTCGGAGAGTATCAAAGAGAAAGAGCCTCTTCTGACACAGCTTCAGGAAGAGCGTTATCAGTTGCTCCTACTCGTGCCCAACATTCCCGATCCCAGCACCCCGGTCGGCAAAGATGAGGACGACAATGTTCCCATCAAATACTGGGGGGAGAAGACTCAATTCGACTTCCCTGCGCTCGACCATTACGATCTAATGCAACGACTCAATATGGTCGACATCGAGCGCGCGGTAAAAGTAGCGGGAAGCCGCAGCTACGCGCTCAAAGGCGATGCCGCGCGCCTGGAACTGGCACTAATGAATTTCGCCTTCGACCGTTTGGCACGCAAGGGCTATACACCCGTCATCGTGCCCTCGATGGCTCGCGACTTCTGTTTTGTTGGCAATGGTCAGTTCCCCAAGGGGCGTGATCAGGTTTATGAAGTTGAGGGGCAGGATCTCTATCTCGTAGGAACTGCTGAGGTTTCGATCACTGGCATGTACAAGGACGAGATCTTAAAGGCCGAGGAGCTCCCACTCACCTTTGTTGGCTATAGCCCCTGCTTCCGCCAGGAGGCAGGAACCTACGGTAAGGATACGCGCGGCGTCTTCCGTATTCACCAGTTCAACAAGGTCGAGCAGTATATCATCTGTGAGGCCGATCATGAGGTTTCGGTGCGCTGGTTTGAGGAGTTGGAACGCAATGCCGAAGAGCTCATCCAGGCCCTTGAGCTTCCCTACCGCATTGTAAACGTCTGCACCGGCGATATGGGTGACGGTAAGGTTGGCATGCACGATATCGAATGCTGGATTCCCAGCGAGAACCGCTATCGCGAGACCCATTCGTGTTCGTACTTCCATGACTGGCAGGCTCGCCGCGCGAATATTCGCTATCGTGACGCTGAGGGAAAAGTCCATTTCGTCCATACACTCAACAATACCGCTATCGCCTCGCCGCGCATCCTCATCCCCCTGCTGGAAACACATCAGCAGGCCGATGGCAGCATTCGCATTCCCGAAGCCTTACGCCCCTATATGGGAGGGCAGGAGTATATTGGGCGCTAAGTAAGCGCACCATATGCCCTATTGGAGTGGAGTTGCTCACTGGTGCTCCACTCCTACTCTAGGGAAATAATTTCACCTTGCACATGCATGGTTTCATCATCAATAATTAGCATCCCTACGCTGCATGTCGGCTGGCGCCTTCGCTCATTAGTGCTACCTGGATTGAAGAGCAAGACCCCTTCATACTCCTCATTATATGGCACATGGCTATGACCAAAGACCACTACACGCGCATCGGGGAATTCACGTCGCGCTGTCCGGGCATAGTACTTACTCTCTCCCAGAATATGGACAATGCCAATACGCACACCACCAACCTTAATCTCTCGTTTGATCGGCAATTTAGTCACCACATCATCACGCTCCACGTTCCCCTGTACTGCAACAACTGGCGCAATGGTCTCCAGTTCCGCGACTACCGCCAGAGTTGAGAGATCACCAGCGTGAATAATTAGCTCGACATCATCAAAAATCTGCCAGAGGCTCTCCGGCAGGCGCTTATGCGGCGGCATATGCGTATCTGAAATGACTCCAATGCGATGTATCATGCACCTGGCTCCTGACTATACAACTGAGTTGTCATAGCAATTCTGTGCCTATTATAGCTCACTACCTCCACTCACTCTCTGAGAATATCGTCTTTTCTCTTTTTTGCTTATGCAGCACATTGTTGAGCACCTGTTGATACTCCTATTTATTCAGGATAAACTAGCTTATTTCTACATAATTATGTTAATATGATTAAGGTAAAAAAGGTATCCATAGGCCCATAAGGCGCTTACGCATTTTTCCTTATCTCTATTGAGCGCTGGCATTATCTATATCAAGCGTTGAACGTGGGGCTATTACCAGCACGGCGGTGAAGAAAGTATTCTTTCATCCCGACCTACTCACAGGAGAGAAAAAAGATGAACAACTTTTATTCATCCGACAAAACTTCGCAATCAGAAGGGTCGTTGTCTCCACAAGAGGCTATAATTGTACCCACAAAAAAATCATCCGGCTCAAAATTTATGAACTGGTGGCATTCGGTTGCCAGTCCGCCAGCACCACCGGAAGACGCGACCGTACCACGGCGTGAGGAATATCGCCGAGCACGCTCAGTAAGTGTGGTGGCTCTCGTTTTCCTCCCGATGTTAGTAGGTGGAACTATAACATCCCTTACTATGCCAAATCCCTATTTATTTCAGGTGCTTTTGGGTGTAGTGGCCTTGTATATAATTGCACCCTTGTTTAATCGAGCTGGTCATGTATTTATTGCAGGGTTGCTCGTTACCATTCCCCTTCAATTTGTGATGATATATTACATCTTGACTACAACACCGCTCAATGAAACAGCATTACAAGTTTATGATATGTTTGCGCTGGTAATACTTCTTGCGCTTGCTGTTCTGCCTGTTCGCGCAATCTGGGTGATCGCAATTCTTGACTGCATATTTGTCGTCCTGGATCTTACCTATCAGCCACGCACTCCTGAATTTACAAATCTGCTTGGTCACGAAGGCTTTATGGGGATCCTTGTACGACCTCTTATCCTCATTATGTTCCTTACCGGTGTTTCCGCATTCTTGCTCGCAAACGTTTCCAAAGCGGTCCGCCAGAGCTATCAAGCGGAGTTTATCGCGAACATTGAGCGGGCAACCGCCCAGCAGAACGAGATTGAAGCAGAGGCCAAACGTGAACTGGAGGAGAGCATCCAGCAAATCGTACAGGCCCATACCAGCACGATGAATGGTCGGACGGGGGAACGCATTCCCTATCCTACGGCAAAAGTGCTCTGGCCTCTGGTAGGCATCCTCAATACCCTCTGGACACGCTTACAGCGCGCTCAGTACAGAGAGCATGAATTGGCACAGCTACAGGAAGCCCTTATGGCTTACAATGAAACAGTGCAACGCACCATCCGTTATCCCGAACAGCCACTTACTCCCCATCAAACAAAAACCGCCCTGGCTCCGCTTACACTTTCAATTGCTAGTTTACATAGGGAATTGTTGCAACGCCTAGGTTCTCAGCCAAGAAATCTTAGGTAAAGTCCCTTCCCCCGCCTGAAGGCTTAGGCTTCGACTGCGCCCGGTTGTCTACAAAGAGACAACCGGGCGCAGTCGTTCACCAGCACTCCACAGTTTCTTCCACTTTGCATATGCGCACATGATATAGCTTCGATGCAATATATCGTACATCTGGTTCCTGGCTAGACAGCTGAGTTGCCATAGCGATTCTGGGCTTATTATAGCTCACCATCTCCACCCGCTCTCTGAGATATAATGTCTATGCATCAAGTTTAAGGCTGTATGGTGTCCATACCAAATTAGGAACAACACTTTCGCGCCATGAAGCATCCGACAAGGAGAGGCGTAAGCAGCTACGGGCTTATTCGAAAACCAACCCTCATACGAGGGCACGGCGCCGCTGGACACGGCCCGCTCAGGTTTCCGGATAAGGAGTACCTAGCAAAATGGATGAAGCGATATGCGCATAGCTATTATCTCAGATATACATGGTAACGAGATAGCCCTGGAAGAAGTTCTTAAGGACCTTCAAAAGCAACCAGGCATCGATCAAATTGTCATCGCGGGCGACCTCTGCTTAAATGGACCGCGCCCCAAAGAGGTGCTAGAACTCATACAAAGTTTGCATTGCCCCGTTATCCAGGGAAATGTTGATCAAGAAGTAGTCGATGATAACGGGGCCAGTGGTCCAAAGAAACGCAGTATCATTGAGTGGACGCGTGAGCAAATCGGAACAGCAGGCATTGACTATCTTGCCCGGCTTCCCTTCTCACATCGCGTTACTAATCCTGAAGGCAGTGATGTTCTCGTCGTCCACGCCAACCCTCAAGATATGGAGCAAGCCCTCTTTCCCACAGCGGAGGACCAAGAGCTAGAACAGCTTTTGGGCAACATTGACGATAGCATTGGCGCACTTGCCTTTGGACATATTCATATCCCCTACATCCGTCAGTGGCGACATCTGCTGCTCTTCGACGTTGGCAGCTGTGGACTACCACGTGACGAGGATACACGCGCGTCCTACGGTATCCTCACCTGGAACCAGGCCGCCTGGGAAGGAGAAATTCGCCGCATAGAATACCCACTCAATAAGGTTCTGAAACAGTTCAAGAAAAGTAGTCTTCCCTACTCTGATAAACGCGCGAAGATCCTGAGTAACGCTCGTTATTGAAACTGTTCAATGAGGTCTTCAAACCATTTCCTAAAAACTGTAGCCCCATCGCCAAAGTGTATGACGATGGGGCTACAGTTTTTAAGACCTATAATAGAGTGTTTTTAGTATAGATTTTTAGTTAGTATACTCACACCACTTTATACCCACTGCCTGCTTTTAGAGCATTAACGAACAGGCTTCTTCCCGTCCGCAACCACACTTCAGATCATTAAGCAACGGCAAAATGATCTGCTCAGAGAGCGCGACATCTCCTCCTCCGACATTGGCCTCTTCACCTAGATAGGTTGCAGCATCGCCAATATCCACCAATTCTAAATCCTCAATAATAGCACGCAATTCTCCTGTAGTAGCCATAAATTCTGTTCCTCTTGATAGATCGATACAACATGACCGAGTCAAACATGCCTACTCATAGATATACCCTGGCATTCTTCTCCGCGAAAGGTTTGCGGTCCTTCTGCATAATAGCCTCATGCGTTGGAGAATGTAACGAATCAGGCATAAGATAGAGAGTAGTTGTGTAAGTCTCTTACTTAGAAAAACGATTGGCAGTCCCTGTTAGCATTCCATATTCTTCCAACTAGTCCAAATAGGCCACTCAGGCTTGATCAAAGTCTTCTTCCCTGGTGTTATCTTCGATGTACAGCGGTTTAAAGCAGAACGTGATATACTTGACAGGGAATTTTATTTCTCCTTCCTTTGCTCCTTAACCAAAATCCTGAACGCGGGAGCGCTAGCCGCGACCAGCGACGTTGGGTTTCACATAAGGCTTTAAAAGGAGAAAGATGCAGAGCAACGTCACAAACAGAAGGAGCCAGGTGTGGCTTGAAAGCAGTTATTTACCACTCCTATAACCATATTCAAGTCGAACAGGTACCAGTACCAGCCATCAACGAACATGAGCTACTCGTACGTGTGCATGGCTGTGGTCTCTGTGGATCAGATATCCTGAAAATAACGCGCAAGGCACCGCCACCCGTTGTTCTTGGGCATGAGCTAACAGGCAGTATCGTGGCCCTGGGTAAAGCGGTACGCGGTTTCCAGGAGGGACAGCGCGTGGTTGTCGCGCATCATGTTCCTTGTGGAAACTGTCACTATTGTCTTCGAGGCAATGTCTCGATGTGCGCGGCCTTTAAGGCGTCGAACATCGACCCCTGCGGGCTCGCCGAATATATACGCGTGCCAGCGCCGCATGTACAACACACGACGCTCCTACTTCCTGAGACACTGAGCGCCGAGGAAGGCTCATTCACCGAGCCACTTGCCTGCTGCGTGCGCGCTGTACGTCGCACACCTCTGCATGATGGAGATTGCATCGTCGTGGTTGGTCTCGGCTCTATCGGTCTGCTCATGCTCCAGGCAGTCAAGGCGCTTGCTCGCCGCTCCGGACTGAGTCTTCAAGTCTATGGCATCGATATTCTTCCCGAGCGCCTGGATAGAGCTTTAGCGCTAGGCGCGGACAAGGTCGCGCATGCTCCTACAGCAATTGAGGGGCTACATGATCTGCTGCGAGAGTACACAGAGGGGCGGGGGGCAGATGCCGCCATTCTCACAGTGCCAGGAGCCCTACCATTTCAACAAGCGCTTACCGGTCTACGGGCGGGTGGAACACTCAATGTCTTCGCCGCTCACACCGGCGACATCCCATTCAATCCAGAAACACTCTATCAGCGCGAGCTTAGTCTCATCAGTACTTACTCATCCTCGCCCGAGGACCTACGGATCGCGCTTGATCTTCTCAACACGCGCGAGGTACGTGTCGCTGATCTTATCAGCCATCACCTCCCTCTTGAGCGTTTTCAAGAGGGAGTACAACATATGCGACAACGATCCGCATTAAAAATATACTTTCAAATAACAGGAGAAACCAATGGCAAATAAACACTATGATGTAGCCGTAATTGGCTCAGGACCTGGGGGCTATGTCGCCGCCATCCGCGCAGCACAACTAGGGGCAAAAGTCGCGATTGTCGAGAAACAGTATCTTGGTGGCACCTGCCTGAATGTAGGATGCATCCCTTCCAAAGCGATGCTCCACGTCGCTGAAGTGCTTCATAGTATGGATACCGTAGGTGATCTGGGGATCGAACTGGCTCAGCCTCCTACCTTCAATATGTCAAAAGCAGTCGCCTTTAAAGATAAAGTCGTAAAGCGCATGACCAGCGGTGTCGGTAGTCTGATGAAGGCGAATAATATCGAGGTCTACGATGGACTGGGCACCGTCGATGCCTCACGCACAGTCTCAGTCCAGAAAGAGGATGGCTCACATGAGGAATTCGAGGCGGACAAGGTCATCCTTGCTACTGGCTCCGTTCCACTTATTCCTCCCATGCCCGGTGTCGATGGACGAAACGTTATTAATAGCGACACCTGCTGGAACCTGCCCAGCGTCCCCGAGAGCATCATCTGCGTTGGTGGAGGCGTCATTGGTATCGAACTAGCTTGCATGTTCAGTGCGATTGGAAGCAAGGTCACTGTTCTAGAGATGCTCCCCAATATCCTGGCTCCCGTCGATGAAGAGGTTCGCCGCCTGCTCGTGCGCATCCTGACCAAGCGTGGCATCAATATTGTCACCAATGCCCGTGTCGAGAGTATTGAAGACGATGGCGAGCAAAAGAAGGTCAAGACAACCAGCGACAAGGGCGAGCAGACCTTTAATGGCGAGTATGTTCTGATGGCAGTCAGCCGCCGCGCCAATACCATGGGACTTGAGCACCTCATTGAGCAGGGGCTTGATATGGATCGCGGTCGCGTACGCGTCAATGAGAAGATGGAGACCAATCTTCCTGGTATCTACGCCATTGGCGACCTGACAAAGGGCGCGGGTCTGGCACATGTGGCCTCAACTGAGGGCGAAACAGCCGCTGATAACGCGATGGGCCATGAATCGCACATGAACTATGACGTCGTTCCCAATCCCATCTACACCTTCCCAGAAATCGCCTTTGTGGGCTTGAACGAAGCTCAGGCCAAGGAGAAGGACCCCGAAGCACGCGTTGAACGCTTCCCCTGGGCCGCCATTGGCAAGGCAGTCGCCATTGGCGAGACGGATGGCTTTACTAAAGTCATTCGCGGCAAATATGGTGAAATCCTGGGAGCACACATTATTGGACCAGACGCGACCAATCTGATCAGCGAATTCTCTATCGCAATGCACGGTGAGCTGACAGTGGATGAAATCATCGACACTATCCATCCTCACCCAACCCTTAGCGAAGGTATCCGCGAGGCAATCCTGACTGTTGAGGGCCGTCCCATTCATATTGGTCCCAAGCAGCCAGCACGCGCGCGCTAATCTATCCTTTTCAATATCCACCTTCGGCGAAGAGCTTCTCTGGAAGTTCTTCGCCGTTTCCTCGCTTCTTCTATCCATTCCTCCTATATTGAAAATCTGACAGTAACAAGTCCCCTATTACAGCGTCTAAATAGTAGATCTAATTTATATTTAAGATTTTCTATGTACAGATTATTTATGCTGCTCTTAGCCACTATGAGATAGTTGTTTTGTATATTATCAGTGATAGGCGAGGATCATGGACAAAACGCTTGCCCCCAAAAGTCAGAAACGCCTTTTCCTGGCCTGGAGCCTGACTTTCATCGCGACTGTACTCCTACTGAGCACCTCTGGCATATGGGTTTACACTGTGCTCTTCCCACCACTACAAACACACTCAATCATTCATGGTCCAGAGATTACGCGACCCCACATACCGAACGCCAGCGATGCGGCAGGCAAATACTTCCAAAGTTTCTTACAACGCGATTACCAGACCATGTGGAGCATGCTTCAGCCCCAGACACAAAGCATCTGGTCGAGGCAAAACGTCTATGCTAGTTACTGGCAGAGTCGCTTCCAGGGCTATACTATTGCGGGCTATACCCTTGGGGAAGAGATTCCTCTAAGCTCCTGGACCAATCCCGAAAATATGCATCAATACAAGCAGGTGACTGAAATTCCCGTAACGCTCCAGATTTTCCCTACGGATGCAACTCGTCATGCAGCAAAAGGCCTGGAGATCATAAATCCCACCATCCTAAATCCAGGCAAATTGTATCGCAACATTCCCATGTACCTTTCCAAAGACGCCCATGCGCACTGGCAAATCCTCAATGGTGGCCCGATTGATCTCGAAGCTCCTATTATTCCTCCGCTGCACCCCACCCCCCACCAGGTAAAAGTTCCCATTCTCATGTATCACCATATCTCGGATACACCAACGAATGATGCGCTCAGCAAGAGTCTTACCGTCACTACAAAGATGTTTAGCCAACAGCTCGCATATCTCAAAGCGCACCATGCCCATTCCATTACCTTTAATCAGCTCTTCGACGCACTCTATTACAATGGTCCTCTGCCAACGAATTCCGTAATTATCACCTTTGATGATGGCTATAATGATGCTTATAACAATGCCTATCCAATCTTGCGAAAATATGGCTTCGGCGGGATGTTCTACATCATTGCAGGTAAGGTCGGTTGGAAAGGGCAGGCTATATGGGAACAGATCCAAGCCATGCAACTTGGAGGCATGCAGATTGGCTCACATACCGTAAACCATGTCGATATCGGCGATACCTATCTCAACTCTCCAGCCAACGCCCGTAAAGAACTTGAGGACTCGCGCACAATCCTGCAACATCACCTCAAGATTCCCATTCAACAGTTCTGCTACCCTTCTGGCGAGCCTTTCCGCCATGGCAGCCTGGCTCTACGCCAGGAGATTATAGCGCTGCTGACTCAGGTTGGTTATGTAGGTTCCACAACCGATCCCGGCGAAACTGGCATCACGCAGGATAGCCTGCATCCACAGGAACTTCTACGTATCCGTGTCGACGGTCGCGATGCTCTCGACACCTTTGCCGATAGTATTCCCTGGTAGCAGGGAAGCAAGCGACTTTTACAAGATCCTGAAATTCAGCCCTGAAAAGGGGTTTACAAGATGAGGCGAGTATGATATTATCTTATCCGTCAAGGGGATGTAGCTCAGCTGGAAGAGCGCGACAATCGCACTGTCGAGGTCAGGGGTTCGAGCCCCCTCATCTCCACCAAGCACTTTTCGGCAAATTGTTCGAAGGTCCTAAAACCTTCTACAAAAGCCTTGCAAATCGCTAACAAGTGTGGTATAGTAAACACGACAAAAACGATAGCAATGAGCAGGAGTAGTAGGTCACTATCGAACAGAGAGTAGCCGGTTGGTGCGAGGCTATACATATCTGACTGAACTCACCTGTGAGCTACAGATGTGAAGTAATCAATAACGTATCTGCGTTGTTTGAGTTGCTAGCATTTGTCGGGGCGCCCGTTATAGCGTATAATGAGAGTTAGTCGCAGACAGATAGCGAAATAGTTTAATACCTTGCATGGGCCTGTAGCGCAGCTGGTAGAGCGTCTCCATGGCATGGAGAAGGTCAGGGGTTCGAGTCCCCTCAGGTCCACCATTTCCATTCTGTCTCGACTACAAAGCAGGGTGGTACCACGGAAAACCTTTCGTCCCTTGGATGAAAGGTTTTTTTAGTGCTCTCTTCTCATTTCTTGCTGCCAACCGAATAGAAATAAGGAAGGCACTATAAAGCACTTAAACGTAACAAATTCTCCCATCAGCAGGGACTTCGAAGTCTCTGCTGATAATAGACACATGCACGCATATTCTGTCTCGCTCACTTATTCTGGAGGCATCTGTTGATGATTACGCGGACCAAATACGATCCCAAAGCTATTGAGAACAAATGGCAGGCACAATGGGAAAGCGATTACATTTATCGCGCCGACGATCAATCGCCAAAACCCAATTTCTACCATCTGGTAATGTTCCCCTATCCCTCTGGGGACCTGCATATGGGGCACTGGTATAACTACTCTGCCTTTGATGCCTTTGGGCGCATGAAACGCATGCAAGGCTATAACGTCATGCAGCCTATCGGCTTCGATGCTTTTGGTCTGCCCGCCGAGAATGCCGCCATCAAGCGTGGTATTCAAGCACGCACATGGACACTGGCAAATATCGAGAATATGCGCAAGCAACTCAGGGCGATGGGCGCGGGCTGGGATTGGTCTCGCGAGGTCGTTACCTGCCTACCAGATTACTATAAGTGGACTCAGTGGCTCTTCCTGCAATTCTTCAAACAGGGCCTGGCTTATCGCACCAAGGCACCCGCCAACTGGTGCCCCGGCTGCAACACGACCCTGGCTAATGAGCAGGTTCTGGCCGATGGCACCTGTGAGCGTTGCGGAAGCATCGTCGAGCGCCGCGAAATCGATCAATGGCTACTGAAGATCTCCGCCTACGCTGAGGAACTGCTCAAATTTGAAGATGTTGAGTGGCCTGAGAAGACCATCACTATGCAGCGTAACTGGATTGGGCGTAGTGAGGGCGCGGAAATTCGCTTTAACGCGGTTATCGATGGCAAACGCGAAGAAATTCCGGTCTTCACGACCCGACCCGACACCATCTACGGCGTGACCTTCTTTGTGCTGGCTCCCGAGCATCCCTGGGTGAACAAGATTACGACACCTGAGCATAAAGCCGCTGTGGACGCCTACGTCGAGCAGGCAGGTCGTTTGACTGAGATTGAGCGCATGAACGCAGGCAAGAGCGGAGTCTTTACCGGCGGGTACGTCACTAATCCTGTGAGCGGCGAGGAAATTCCTGTTTGGATCGCCGACTACGTGCTGATGGGGTATGGCGCGGGCGCGGTTATGGGTGTACCCGCCCACGATCAGCGCGACTTCGAGTTCGCGCGCAAATTCGATCTACCCATCCGCCAGGTGGTTATCGCTGAGGATGAAGAACCCACCGATCCCGCGACCTGGGACCAGGCCAAAGAGGCTCTGGGTGTCATGATTAACTCAGGCACCTTTAATGGAACGACCGGTGACGAGGCAAAAAATAAGATTATCCAGCATATCGAGGCCCAAGACCTCGGCAAAGCCACGATTAGCTACCGCCTGCGCGACTGGCTGATTAGTCGTCAGCGCTACTGGGGCTGTCCCATCCCTATCGTCTACTGCGAAAAAGATGGTATGCAGCCGGTACCCGAGGACCAGTTGCCAGTCAAGCTGCCGGAGAATGTCCAGTTCAAGTCAACTGGCGAGTCACCACTGCGCTATGAAGAGTCATTCCTCAACACTACCTGCCCCGTTTGTGGTGGACCAGCCACACGCGAGGCCGATACGCTGGATACCTTCATCTGTTCATCCTGGTACTACCTACGCTATCCTGATCCACATAATGACCAGGAAGCCTGGAGCCAGGAGAAGATGCGCACCTGGCTGCCAGTTGACCAATATGTTGGCGGCATTGAGCATGCCATTCTGCACCTGCTGTACTCTCGCTTCTTTACCAAGGCTCTACGCGACATGGGGCACCTGAACTTTGGCGAGCCCTTCAAGCGCCTGTTCCATCAGGGCATGGTCCTGGGTCCAGATGGACAAAAGATGTCGAAGTCACGCGGGAATGTGGAGCCGCCAGACAAATATGTTGATGCCTACGGTGCTGATACAGTACGCTGCTACATGATGTTTATTGGCCCCTTCGAGGCTGGTGGCTCCTTTAAGGCCGAGAATCTGGAGGGCGTGTGGCGCTTCCTGAATCGCTTCTGGAGCCTGGTAACCGATACATGGTCCGAACACTCCAGCACAAAAGAGACCAATGAAAGCAAGGCCATTGAGCGCCTGCGGCACAAGACAATTAAACGTGTCACGGAAGATCTGAGCAACTTCCGCTTTAACACGGCACTGGCTGCTCTGATGGAGTGCAACAATGCGCTCATCAAGCAGCAGAATGAGCCAGTGGCACAGACGGCGGCCTTCCAGCGCACACTCGAAAGCATGATGCAACTGCTGGCCCCCCTGGCTCCTCACATTACCGAGGAACTCTGGCACCTGACAGGGCATAAGGAAACGATCCATCTGCAAGCATGGCCCGCCTTTGATGAGGACATGACGCACGATGAGAGCTTTACCCTGGTTGTACAGGTGAATGGCAAGGTCCGCGAACGCATTGAGGCACCCGCAAGCATCAGCGAAGAAGATGTGCGTAAACTGGTCCTCACCAATGAGAAGGTTCTCTCCTTCATTGGTGATGCCACGGTACAGAAGGTCATCTATATTCCAGGTCGCCTGGCGAATGTCGTCATTCGTAACACACGCTAAACAGGCGAACGCTTACTTCCATAAACATTTCGGAGGCTCTTTTCATACTCTTTCTCAGGGCATGAAAAGAGCCTCCGAAATGTTTATGGAAGAGAATCTTTATTTTTGGCTACCACTAGTCCACAAACACCCAATATGTAACCCTCATACGTCTATTTTAGTAGGGCCCAAAGAGACACACATGCGAGTTACCTCCTTCTGATGAGGATTGCCCCTCAATTCAGAGGAGAGAAGTGCCGATACTTATAAACAAACCGGCTTCTAGACAGGGTAAATGTGCCATAAGTGTCGAATTGCATCAATTGGGGTCCTGTCATGGAACTTTTTCGGATCTTCAAACGTATATACCGCAGTAAGCCTTTTAAGGTCGCCTAAAATGCGTCTTCAGGGCGTCTTTAAAGGGGTTGGTGTGGTAGCGGTGGACCATTGCACAGTGAATTACTTCACTCTTTCTTAGTCACATGGAACACAGTAGCTACGCCGATTTCCTGCTATGCTTCGTACATACGGAATAATGTAGCGAGGGGGGGCAGCATTTGAGAGATGTGATGGCGCGGTCGAGTTGCAAAAAAAATTGGTATTTGAAAAACTGTAGAGAGGCGCGTCTACTCTGTAGAGGGTAAAACCATTGGGAACAGCCCACTACCCGTAGTCGTTTTCTCAAAGGTATGAAACAGTAGAGAGCAGTGGCGGCTTGCCGATAATCGGCGTAGGTGGAAGGATATACAACATGAATACACAGCCCTTAGAGATAGTTACCAGCATTGATAACACTCTTGACGAGACTGATGTTCTCAGCCAGTGCGGTTTCACTCAAGATGAGATTATTTCTCTGCTCTGGCTTCGTCAGTGGTATCAAAATGGCGGTAGCGACCGCATAGAAGTAGTACGCCACCTGGAGTATTTACAATACCTCCATGCGCATGGCAAAGTCTCTTCTTAACACTTATTTACACTTGTAGCCACTTCATTTTGTAGGTTACCGTAGATAGAAAAGCCATCCTCTCTACATCTATAGATGTAGAGAGGATGGCTTTTCTATCCCTCTATTTAATCCTCTTAAGCATTGAGAACCTTGAGCGGAATATGTCATAAACCACTAGAGGAAACAGACATGTATGTACCTACACATTGCCTGATCCAGCAGGCAGAGGCGGTCATCAACTTGGTCTGAAGCGGGACGCTTGCACGCTTGGTGAATACGTTGTAACCATTGGCACAAATACAGTCGAGAATACGTTGATAGAGAAGCCCACTCAAACGGACCGAGAACTGGCAATCTGTGCTTAGCAACTCAATTCCCCTCCGCCCCTTTGTAAAGTACTCATCCGTTCGCCGCATCTGGAAATGAATAAGATCACGAAATGGATCGTTAATGACACCCCGCCGCAAATCCTCTTCACTATACCCAAAGTGCTCTAGTTCGTCGAGAGGCAGATAGATGCGATTCCGCCTCAAATCTTCACCAACATCACGCATGATATTCGTCAGTTGTAACGCGATTCCCAGGTCAGCGGCATAGGTCAGGGCGGACGCATCTGTATAGCCAAAGATTGCGCTGGTCAATAGGCCCACAGTGCCCGCGACACGATAACAATAGAGACGCAATTCATCAAAGTTTTGATAACGCTGCTTCTCCAAATCCATTGTGACCCCATCCAACAATTCTAATGCAGGCTGCAAAGGAATGGGATAGCACTCTAACATGTCGCTCCAGGCTCGCATAATAGTGTTATCATCCGCACACCTCCCTTGATAGACCCCATAAAGAGACTCACGCCAGAAATCCAGTTCTTTTCGCGGATTTCCCCTCCCATAAAGATACCCGATTCGTGTTCCGCTTGTCATTTCTCCCTGGACCGCTTCATCAACAATATCGTCGACCGTACGACAGAATGCGTATACAGTCTAGATTGCCTTTCGCTTCTGGGGAGGGAGGAAGCTTGATCCCCAGTAAAAGGTCTTCGACGCTCGTTGCGTGATCTTCCTGCAATACTCGTAAGCATCTATTACACCATGCTGGCGCATTAAGCATCTCCTATTCTACTCATATTGGTGCGACACCTTTATGTTCATGTCCTTCGTAGCCTCCCTTTCTCAATACATTCTGATAACATAGCGCGGCATTAAGCATGCTCATTGGGTAGAGCCTGGGGTTGCCATCTCAGACATCCTATTTATCACATGATTAATTTCTCCTCTACGTGTGTATAGATGGCTGCTGGCTCAAAAAGCGGGTAATATTCAGGTGCCAATTGCCAAAATTACACTGATCAAACCTGAAAGGGATTGTAAACGTACATAAGGATAAGATGCTTTTGTTCAGTTCGCTCTGAGGGCGAGCGCTTCGCATATACGCTCTCGATGAAGACGCAAAACCACTAGTTCTAATATACCTAATAAGGATGACTATGCGCATTATTCTCTATCTTGGCAAAGGTGGCGTTGGCAAAACGACCATCTCCGCTGCGACCGCTGCGCGCTCCGCAGCCCTTGGCAAGCGCACGCTCGTTGTCAGTACCGACCTGGCTCATAGCCTTGCAGACTGCCTGCGAACGCCTCTGACATCGGAGCCACGCGAATTGGCGCCCAATCTCTGGGCTCAAGAGGTAAACGTACTCGACGAGATGCGGCGTGGCTGGGGCAAAGTCCAGGAAACTATGACGCGCACGCTCCGTAAACAGGGCGTTGATGATGTTATGGCCGAAGAATTGGCCCTCATCCCTGGTATGGACGAGATCGTGAGTCTCGTTAATATCTATCGCAATGCGCAACAGGGGAACTTCGATGTCGTTATTATCGACGCTGCTCCTACTGGGGAAACTGTTCGCTTGCTCAGCATGCCCGATACATTCCAATGGTATGTGGGGCACCTCGGAAATATGCGCGGAACGCTCAATCTCGCTCGCCCTTTCCTCAAATCCCTTATCCCCACAACCGAGATCCTGGATGCGGTCCAAAAGCTTAGTGAACGCGTCAAGGCGCTCCGTGAGGTCTTGAGCGATGCCAGCATCAGCTCATATCGTCCCGTGGTCAATCCCGAACGCATGGTCATTAAAGAGGCGCTCCGCGCTGAGACATATCTTGCCCTCTTTGGCTATCCTATTGATAGTGTCGTCTGTAATCGCGTTATTCAGCCTGGAAACTACCAGGATACCTTCATGCAGGAGATATATCGCAATCAAGAGAAACTCCGGCAACAAATTCATGACACCTTCGCACCACTTCCAATCTGGGAGGCCCCCTACTACCCACAAGAGATCCTCGGTGTTGAGGACCTTCATAAGCTAGCCGAGGTTGTCTTCGGCTCACATGATCCCACTGAAGTTTATCATCGAGGCGCGGTTCAAGAAGTTGTACGTGAAGAGAAGGGCTATGTCTTACGTCTCCCATTGCCACACGTCGAGATGAACAAGGTGGTGATGACCAAAAAGGGCGACGAGATGATTATTGAGATTGGCAACTTCAAACGCGATATTACACTTCCCTCTATCCTGGTTCACCAGGAGGCAACCTCCGCGCGTTTTGCCAATAAAGCCCTTGAGATCCGCTTCACAGCGCTTGCCGAGCCTGAAGCCGATAAGACCGCCTGAATTCACTGTTCTGGTGCAAAAATGAATAGGGCTAGCGCTCAAGCCTTTATAGAAGAAAGATACCCAAAAAACAGGCGGGCACCTGCCCCTCAGACAGGTACCCGCCCCTCATTCACGATGACAGCCGGAAAGTAGTAAATGTCTCGTTCCTCTGCTGTCTTATCCTTAATGCGAAACCTCTGCTACCGCTTGTCCAGTCTCAACTGCCCCTTTGTCACTATCGCCAACTTTCAAGCGAGCATTGCGCAATGTTATAGCTGCGGCCAACGCGGCCAGCAGGGTAAGAATGCCCGCAATGTCAAACAGGCTGATTGTACTGACATGATCACCAAGCAGAGTAGAAGCAATCAGGCCCGCAAAGGTCGCGATAGAGAGCAATGTCTCATACGCCCCAAACACACGCCCTCGATACCCATCTTCGACGCTTGTTTGCAACAATGTCTGCGTCGTGACAAACAGGCCCACAATAAAGACTCCCACAATCCCGATCATTAATAAGGCAAGGCGAAGGTCTGGATAATGTACGATGAAGATAATAGCACTTCCTGCCGCCACTAAAGCGACCACCGCCAGCACTACTGGTCGCACAATCTTGCTTGCCTGTCCAACAAGCATAGCCCCTAGCAATGAACCAATACCTTGCGCAGTAATAATCCAGCCTAGAGTTACTGAGCCTCTGTGCAATACATTCTCCGACAGTGGTACCAGCAACACATTAATGATCCCCTGACCAACCATCATTATACCTACGGTTGCGAGAATGCCTATCACAATCCGATCACGCCGAATAATCCTCATTCCATCTCGCCAATCACTCACGACCTGTTTGAAAGCACCCCCTAGCGTAATACGCTCACGCACCTGCGACCCCAACGCACGCGCTGGTAGAGTAATGAAGAGGATCATCAAAGCCGAGAGGGCAAAGCTCGCGCTATCCGCTATGACGACACCTGTAATGCTGAGCCAGGCAAAGAGCATGCCTCCCAGAGGTGGACCTATCAAGCGCGTCAATGCCTCACTAAATGATGACAGCGAGTTCGCGCCAACCAGTTCCTTCTCTTCAACCAATGTGGGAATCAGCGCCATTGAGGCTGGTGTAAAGAACTGCGAAATGATAGTTTGCAAGACCGTCACAGCATAGATGAGCCAGAGCAGGTCCTGTGTATGTACCAATAAAATCATGAGCAGTACAAGCGCTCGCGCCAGGTCCGAGACAACCATCGTCCAGCGCCGGTCCCAGCGATCTACAAAGACACCCGCGACCGATCCCAGGATAATTCGCGGCAACATCTCAACCATATACATCACGCCTGTTTGAAGCACTGAGCCAGTCATTTGATAGATATAGAAGGGAAGCGCCAACATCAATAGCCAGTCACCCGACAGCGAGACGATCTGCCCAACCCATAGCAGTGCGTAATTTCGCTTTTTTAATACCGCAAACATCCCTGTATCCTTTCAAAATCTCATTTACCCTCTTGTAGAAATCCTGACCACCCCATAAAAATTTTACCATAATTTTGCAATTTTTAATCAACCACATGGCAATAATAACATGTACAATCTCGATAAGTCAACCCGATTTTGCGTAAAATCTCCAAATAAAAGCAAATTAATCACTTTTGATAGGTATTTTTTGCATCGGGGATAACATTTCAGAGAGTACAGAACACCTTCTACTGGCGATAATAGACTGCCCCCGGCTTCACTTGGGCGACAGAAAGCAAAGAAACGTAGCTCTCACTCCCCTATGTTACAGTGAAATTACTGGAGGTATGATGTAGCACTCAGCAAAAGATAAAAGGAGTGATCTATGAAGGTTTTCGTTGTTGGAATCACTGGCGTCCTTGGGCGCGCGCTCCTTCCCCAGCTACGCCAGCGCGGTCACGTGATACGCACGCTGGCACGCACACTCGAAAAGATGCACGCCCTGGAAGATGCTGGCGTTGAGGCGATCCAGGGGGATCTTCTGGCCCCTTCCACAATTGAGCACTTAGCCTCGCATATCTCTGATTGTCAGGCAGTTGTGCATATCGCGACCGCCATCCCTCACGATCCTACACATCCCGATCCCGATGCCTGGCGCGCAACAACACGCTTACGCACAGAGGGGACGCAGGCGCTCCTCGCCGCCGCTCTAGCCGCGAAGGTCAAGCGCTATATTCAGCAAAGCACAATTATGGCCTACCCCAATGGGGGTGACTTCTGGCTTCAGGAGAATGTCCCCCTGGATTCAGCACCAACGCGCGCTGTGACATGCGCCCCCGTAATAAAGATGGAAGAGATTATCCACTCAATTCATCCCAGCCAGATCCACTGGTGCATTCTGCGTGCTGGTCAGTTTGTGGGACCCGGCACAGACCAGGAAAAGAGAATTGAGGCACTTCGAGCGGGCCATCAGGTAGTACCCGGTAGAGGTCAGAGCTATCTCTCTCTCGTTCATGTGAGCGATATGGCTTCGGCTATCACAACCGCGCTCGATTCAGCTCCCGCAGGCTCCACATTCAATATTGTGGATGAACCTCTGCAAAATGGAGACTATCTGGATCGCCTGGCAAATATGCTACATGTGCCTCATCCCATTCGCCAGTCTGAGCTGCCAGAACCACCATCGTTCCGCTGTAGCAATGAGGCCGCTCGTACACGGCTCCACTGGACGCCTGAGCATGGCATCTGGCCTGAAGAAGAGCAGTTAGGTATTGCCCCCACTGTCACCTCCACTGCTATCCACGTGAAGCATACGCACGCATAAGCACCTGGCAACACAGCCTAGAATCTCACTAGGGGAAGTGATATGTAGCCTGGAACATCGACATATCGCTTCCCCATAAGTTCATGGTGCGGGTTAAGAGGGCTATCTATGTAGCTACTACAAGGCGCGATCCCCGGCTTGACATAACCGCGCTATACCCTCTATCATGGTGAGGAATAGAATTTGAACGCGCCATACACTAGCATAATACATGCAATGCACAAAATATGATGTACTAAAAACGGATCGTATTTTATCCTATGTCACAAACATCTACAAACGCGCTTGCACCTCACATTGAGCGGGCACGCAAGATTTTCCAGCACGAACAACGCACCAATTACCAGGATAAAGCCATTCTCGGTGGTGGCCTGGAGTCTTTTGTCGAGCGCTGGGTCGCCGACACGCGTCCATTGATGCAGGATGCAGGATTCGATCTCACGCTCCTACAACGCTTTCAAACACACCTGGGAGGTTATCGCCAACTTGAGCCAGCCGAGCGCGCCAATCACCTGCGCCTGGCGCTCGCTATTCTAAATGAAATGGCTCAACCAACCTCCACAACACCCGAGACCAAAGCCCTCCTGCACGCAACCGGCAAAGGCCAACCTACAACTAAATCAGATGATGTGGCTGTAAAACCACGCTCACAGGTCAAAAAACCTACTATACAATCTGAACCCAGGCCCCCCATGCCTATCGAGCAGCCAGACGTACCGCTTGCCACACGTCCAGTCCAGCCACCACCACCTCCTCCTCCTAATACCATTCACCTTGAGGCAGGAATGAGTCAGGGCCATACCTCGCTCACGCTACTCAGCGCTGATGTCAGCGCTGTGCCAGGAGTAGGACCAACTATCCTGAAACGCTTGCATCATCTGGGTATTCGCACCATCCGCGACCTGCTCTTCTATTTCCCACGCGAGCATCGCGACTATAGCAAAATGACGCCTATCGCTGATATCCCTTTTAATGAGGTCACCACTACGATGGGCCTGATATGGGAGGTCTCGGTCAAGCGCACGGGCAAAGGCGGCACACGTACCATCGCTACTATTTCTGATGATAGCGGCAAGCTCTATGCCACCTGGTTTAATCAGCCCTATCTACAAAAGCAGCTTGAGCGTGCACAGGGCTGCTACATCGTTGTAACAGGCAAAAAGGCTCGCTTTGGCAATAAGGTTGAGTTCACCGTCCAGAGCCATGAGCTACCAGAGCAGAATGACCTCCTCAATACGGGACGCCTGGTTCCCACCTACGCTTTGACGGAAGGTCTATCAGCCAAAGTGCTGCGCCGCTTTACGAAGTGGGTTGTGGACCGTTACGCGCTCATGGTACCAGAACACCTCTCACCCGATATTCGCCAGATGGGAAGCTTGATTACGCTCCCTCAAGCAGTAGCAAAGATCCACTATCCCGATAATGAGGCCGAACGTGTAATCGCGCATCGCCGCCTTGCCTTCGATGAGCTCTTTATGATCCAGCTTGGCATGCAGGAGCGCCGCTCACGCTGGCAATATGAAGCCCCTCTGGGAAGTGCCTTTACCATCTATCACGACAAGATCTTTATCGATCCACCAACCAACGACACGGAGGAAAACAGCGATTCGCAAGCGGAGCACGTTGGTATTGGCTCGACACTCTGGTCCGTTACTGCGACCAATGAGCCATTAGAGGCAACACTCCCCTTCCGCTTTACGGACGCCCAACGTCGCGTTATACGCGAGATCTTCGCGGACCTGGCACGCCCTCAACCAATGTGCCGTCTGCTTCAGGGCGATGTGGGCGCGGGCAAAACCGCTGTCGCCGCCGCCGCGCTTTTTATGACTGTCCTTAACGGCAGCCAGGGGGCGATTATGGCTCCTACCGAACTGCTGGCGGAGCAACATGCACGCAGCATCAGTCAGATGCTAGAACCGTTTGGTATCCGTACGGTTCTGCTCACTGGGAGCCAGCGCGCAAGTGAGCGCGCGCGAGGTCGTGCCATGTTGGAGAGTGGCGAGGCTGCTGTCGCTATTGGTACACATGCCCTTATTCAAGATGATGTCAGGTTCTATAAACTTGGGCTGGTCGTCGTTGATGAGCAACATCGCTTCGGGGTAGAGCAGCGGGATGCGCTGCGCAAGAAGGGTTATCACCCGCATATGCTTGTGATGACGGCGACCCCTATCCCACGTACACTCTCGCTCACTCTCTATGGGGACCTGGACGTTTCGGTCATCGATCAGTTGCCCCCCGGTCGTCAGAAGATTATTACCCGCTGGCGTATCGGCGCGCGACGTAGTGAGTCATACGAACTCATTCGCCAGCAGGTCAACGAGGAGCGCCAGGCATTCATCATCTGTCCGCTCATCGAGGAATCGGAGTCGCTACAAGTCAAGGCCGCGACAACCGAATATGAGCGTCTACAACGTGAGGTCTTCCCTAAACTACGCCTGGGCCTATTACACGGAGCGATGAAGACTACTGAGAAGGATCAGATCATGCACCGCTTCCGCAACCGCGAGCTCGATATCCTGATCGCAACCTCGGTCATTGAAGTTGGCATCGATGTGCCCAATGCGACTGTTATGGTAATCGAGGATGCCGACCGCTTTGGACTCTCACAGCTACATCAGTTTCGAGGGCGCGTTGGACGCGGCAAACATCAATCGTATTGCTATGTCTTGAGCGCTGACGCCGGTATACAATCACAGGAGCGCCTGGGAGTCTTTGAGGAGATTGATGATGGCTTCCGCCTCGCGGAAGAGGACCTGCGCCTGCGTGGTCCAGGAGACTTCATCGGAGTTCGCCAGAGCGGTATGCCAGAGCTTCGCATCGCGGACCTGGGCGATACACATATGATTGAGCTCACGCGCAATATCGCGGACAAAATATGGGCCAGTGATCCCTATCTACGCCAACCAGAGCACACCGCGTTACGCGAACGTATGCATCTCTTCTGGCACGAATTTATGTCTCACTGATGAGCTCTTCAGGTTCTCCCTTCAAATCGTAGGTTCGCAGATAAAAGAATAAGAGGAAACCGCCGACTAGTTTTCGGCGGTTTCCTCTTATTCTCTGTATCCGGAAACCCAAGCGCGCCGTGCCCCCGCATGGGGATCAGCGCCAGCCACGCTCAGCGACGTTGGTTTTCGCATAAGACCATACGCACGCAAATATGAAAAGATTCTGGTGATACAGTTTCGGGCACTTAAGATGCCGCGCGCAAACCAGACCAAAATCCCAGCAAGCGCCGCTTCAGAGCCCCTCGCACGCTCTGGCGCGAAAGCGATAGCATAGCTGCTTCGAGCTTCGCTGACTGAACACGTTCCACGGCTTCCAGTTCGTCAATATTGATGTCGCCATTGATATAGCGCTGCGACGCGATCCACAGCGCTTGCTCTCGTTCCTCAGCCGTCATAGAGTTCCCTCCTCAGGCACGTCCGTTCTGATCTTATATCACCCGGCAGATATAGAGGCGATTTAACCACGTTCAAGGTTCTCTACTGAAAAACAACGTCCTTGTTGCGATCTTATCAAAACAACACCCACGCCTCTCTTCCCTTTGCACTTATTCTAACCCCAAAAGTCATATTTTTCAATGTATATAACACAAAGCATTATATAGAGCATTTTCTATTCATCATCTTAGGGAAGCTGCTCACTAATCAAAATGACGGCCGCCACCCGACTTGCCAGCATCAAAAGCACCTCTTTCACCTCGTCAGAATCAAAGATCTTCTCATTCTGACTATCAAAACATAATACTCCCAAGCAACGTGTGCTCTCGGCATTCTCGGGATCGCTGCCCATGATAGGCACATTAACAAAGGAGCGATAGGAAGGATAGGGGCGGCGTCCACGTGGCTTCTTATAACTCTCCAGATCACACACCCAGAAGTTGTCGATACGCTTCATATGCCCAATTAATAAACGCTCGCTGTAAAATGTCTCGCCCGCAACACCCCCATCGCGCTCGCGCTTTAATTGATCCTTCCCAATATAAAATTCCATGTCTTCACGGCTCTCGGGCGGCATATTATGCCCTACCCAGAAGCGCAAGAAATCACGCTTGACGTCAGGTAGCATAATAGAAGCCCGACTGACCTCACCATCAAACTCCGTCGTGGCATCCAGTAGAACCTCTTTCAAGAGCAGTTCTATCTGGTGAGCACGTTTCTGTGTTGGTTGCCAGCTTGCGAGCAGGCGCAGCAGGGAACCATCCAGTTCGATCATCTTATTTGCCTGCCTTAAGGCCCCCTGCAACACTGAGATCTGCAACCAGCAGAGAGTAATGCCCACAATTCCAAGGATAGCAATCACACCTGACACGATCCACGGCCAGGCATCATGCGCCAGTGCGCTTCCGATCAGGTCGATGAGAGCTTGCAGTAGTTCATCCGCACGATTGCCAATAATACCATTGATAGCCGCCGATACTACTAACACAGCCACTGCCCATAGTATGCCCATTAGGACCTTATTATTTTGAAACAACTTCTTCATCGCGCACTCCTTGCTGAACATATATCAGGCTTCATTATCTCATACTATATCTTTCTCCTCTAGAAGGACTATCTACTCTCTCACAATTTGGCATGAAGTCGGGTCGGCCCTGAACTTCTCACTTTGTATCTATGGTGCTCGCCTGGTAAAGGATTTCGCGCTAAAATGCCTATCTTGACAGCCTTATCCTATATTTTCTATAATCAAGTCAGGGTTGACTTAATAGAACTACTGAGAAGGGTTGGCTATGTATAAACAGGTTATGCTGCTTGGTCTCCTGATGGAGATGCCAATGTATGGGCAGCAAATCCGCGAAGTCATCGAGAACCATCATGATCTGCTCGCCGATTTTCTCAAAAAGCCAACCATCTATTATCAGCTAGAACGCCTGGCACGTGACGGCTATTTAGAGATTCGCCGCGAGACAGTAGAGGCACCTGGCCCCGGCGCGGCTCACGATGAACTTGCTTTGCGCGAACGCGATGTCTACTACATCACCGAGGCAGGGCGCCGCCATTTCTATACGCTTTTACGTCAGACGCTCAGTCACTACACGCCCGGCCTGAGTAGCATTGATGCTGATGCCTGCCTCTTCTTCTTGCGTCATCTCTCAGCTAGTGAAGCCCTGAACCTTCTAGGTGAACGTCATGCACGCATAAGCGCTTCACGCGAGTCTATCATCGCCCAGATGCAAACGTTCAATCATCTTGACGAAGCGCACCTACTCGTACAGGACCATAAGCGGACCTTACTTGATGCTGAGCTCACCTGGCTAGAACGCACGATGGAGCATCTACGCACAAAGACAACAAGCGACACATCCTCTTACGCACATCCAACTTCCTAATTTGCGCCTGATTTGTGTCCGATAGAAAAAGACAGGGTTTGTTTTTTTGCTTTAAGTCAATATTGACTTAAACACGATGATATCTCTTTGAGAGTACACGTTTGCTAAATGCGAATACCTTCCGAGGTAGACAACCAGACATCAACATCTGGAACAATATACTGAGGGTGGCCGAGCGCCTCTATTTATGTAGACGCGTATGCTCTTTGCATGCTAAAAACGTAGGTCCACATTAGGCCTATTTATAATTCAAAAACCTGAGCACCTTTGCCGCTCGTGTGGAGAGCGGCCCAGAGCTCTTTTGAGAAGATAGGTTTTTCGCAGAAGACCTTAGGAGAAGGTTATGAATAAGCAGCAACGTACAGCACTTCTGCTGATGACGCTGACTGTGCTCATCGATATTGCGGGATTTGGTCTAGTTATCCCACTCCTTCCGTTCTGGGCTGAGCATTTCGGCGCTGACGCGTTCACGATAGGTATGCTCACAAGCCTCTATGCTCTGGCGCAGTTTCTCTTTACGCCCATCCTTGGCTCACTCTCGGATCGCTATGGGCGTAAACCTGTCATTATCATATCTCTGATTATTGAGGCGCTCTCGTTTGTCTTCACTGCTCTGGCAGGTTCATTGCCAATGCTCCTGCTTGCGCGCTTTATTGGAGGGTTGGGAGCCTCAAATATCGGCTCTGCTCAGGCATTTGTCGCCGATGTGACGCCGCCGGAGAAGAGAGCACAGGGCATGGGCATGATCGGCGCGGCCATTGGTCTCGGCTTTGTCATTGGCCCAGCATTTGGTGGCGCGCTCGCGACAAGCAACCAAGCCCTTCCCTTCTGGATCGCCGCCACCGTTGCCGTCATCAACGCCTTACTTGTATTAGCATTCCTGCCAGAGACCCACAAGGGAAGCGCACGCGAGACGAAACCACAAAATACCAGATCATTCCGTCGTGGGGTCGGGGTTCTCTTCTCCGGATGGAGAACCGCCACGCACTATCCAGCCATTCTGACACTCATTCTGGTCAATCTCATCTATACTATTGCTTTCACCGGAATGGAGAATATCTTTCCTCTCTTTACCCAACACTATTTCATGTGGGGGGCGACACAGAATGCCTATGTCTTTACCTATATTGGCATTATTGTCGTCATCATGCAAGGAGGACTTGTCAACCGGCTTGTTAAACGCTGGCAGGAACGGGGTGTCTTGTTGAGCGGACTGGTACTCATGGCAGTGGGCCTCATCTCCCTGGCCTTTAGTACCCAACTCTCCTGGCTGCTAATCACGCTTGGATTGCTCAGTATCGGCGATGGAGCAGTCAGCCCAACCATCTCAACACTGCTTTCTTTCGCCAGTCCTGGCGAGTCTCAGGGAGAACTACTTGGCCTCTCTCAGGGCTTCGCGGGTCTGGCTCGCATCATCGGACCCTTGATCGCTGGTGGTATTTATAAGATAAGTAGCACCGGCATGCCCTTCATCGTAGGTGGTATACTTGTGGTGCTGGCGGCACTCATCGCCGTACCCATGCTATCGCGTGTTCAGAAGCCCATTCAGCCAGTGGAGGTCGGTGTTCCCGAATCCGCATCTTCGGCTCATGATTAGGCTCTCTCAGGCACACACCAACATTTGGTAGCAAAAATAAAAGGAGTTCTCATACTATGGCAGCACGTATTTCAATCATGGTAGTACGCCTCGCCGTCCTGGTGGAAATCATTCTTGGCATCTTCTACTGGACTGGCAACTACATTGTCCGCACAGATGTGCACCAGCTTATCGGTGTCATCGCTGTGCTTGGCCTCTGGGTAATCGCGGGAGTATTGGCGACCAGCAAACCTGGTAACACAGGTCTGGCTATTGGAGCCGCGATTTATGGCATCATTGTAATTGCCTTTGGTATCATGCAAACGAGTCTGCTCGTTGGTCCAGCGCACGACGTTATCCGCACCATTCACCTGCTACTGGGTCTGGGTGTCATCGGCTTTGCCGAGATGCTCAATGCACGCTACAAGCGCAGCTAATACCACCCTCACACAATATAGAGCGCCTGCCAGATAAATTGGCAGGCGCCCTTCGCTTGCTGGCAATCTCTGGTGCGCGTCACTCCGCTATTGCCGAAATGCAACGGGTATGGTTTAATTGAAAGGAAATCTCTAGGTGAGAGATCATCTACGCTTGAATAATTTTCTCTGTATAAAGGGGGCCAGACGTGAGCAATGAAGCACAACGTCCGCGAATCGCAGTCTATCCGGGAAGCTTTGATCCAGCTACAAATGGGCATCTTGATATCGCCCGACGTGCGGCTCATCTCTTTGATGAACTAGTCATCGCGGTCTATGCCTTTCCCGCTAAGAACCTGCTTTTCACCGCCGATGAACGCCTCGCCCTCTGGCGTGAAGTCATCGCCGACGAGGGTCTTACCAACGTTCGCATCGATGTCTTCTCTACCCTCACAGTGGAGTATGTCCAGACCGTTGGTGGTACAATTCTCATCAAGGGCCTACGCTCACCCAATGATTTTGAGGCCGAGTTCCAGCAGGGATTGATGAATCGCAAACTGGCACCTGAAATTGATACGGTATTTCTGCTTTCAACCCTGGATCATCTTTTTATTAGCTCATCACTACTTAAAGAAGTCGCACGCCTGGGAGGCAATGTCGATGATATGCTCCCAGCCCCAGTAGCTCGCGCGCTCCGTCTCAAGCTCGGCCAATAATTAACCATACACCACACAACCGAAATAGGAACGATACAAGCTCCCACGCGTAGAGCCTGGAGCAGGAAGGAGGAACGCATGGATATACTCTATCTCATTGATCGCCTGGATAACTTGATCGCCAGCAGTCGGCATGTGCCGCTAACCAATCAGGTTGTCATCAAAGAGGCCGATATCCAGAACCTTATCGAACAGATGCGAACCTCCATTCCTGAAGAGGTAAGACAAGCACGGCGCGTCATTCAGGAGAAAGAGCGTATCCTGGCCCAGGCTCAGGCCGACGCCTCCTCTCTACTCAATCGGGCTCGCGAAGAGACAGAGCGTGTCATCAATCGCGAGGGGCTTCTCAAGGCTGCCGAGCAGCGCTCCCAGGATTTGCTCGACCAGGCGGAGCAAAAGGCCGAACAACTCAAGAAAGAGGCTGATCTCTACGCCCTCGACACATTGAGAGAACTCCTTGAACGCCTGACTCAGGTCGAGACCAGGGTGAGCCGCACAGCTTTGAGCGTTGAACGCGGGATAGAGAGCCTGGAGGAGGCGACGACTATGGCTGAAGCCAAGGCCCCTTCCTATGAGGACAGCGACCCGGAATCGTACATCACACCAGAAGAGGAGGCATATGCCCAACAACTCGATGAAGGTCCCCCACCATCTGAGAATGCCTCCTTACAGACACGACCACGACGTTCTTTACTCGCAGCCGATACTATCGGGATCAATCAACCATAACATTCCCTGATCCTAATCATATAGGATTCTCCCAGAGAGGATGTGGAGGGCGCACAGTAAGCCGATGAAGCCGCAGGCGAACCCTTGAAGACCCGCCTACGGGTCTTGACACCTTTTCACGGCTTGTCTATAATGAGCAGGCGCCAGCAAAGAGCAAGAACTTTTCACTTCGCGCCATGCTGCTATTTTCCGTATGCGCTTTTTCAGGTGTGGATATCGCTAACCAAATGTCGTACGATATCCATCATGGCGTTCGTTTTTCTAGTGGAAAGGGAAGATTCCATGATCTTTAATGTGGCGCAGCTATTGAAATCGCTTGTCGGAGCCTCCCTTGAGTCCGACTTTCGAGAAGAAGATATTCAGCTTGACGAAGATCTTAAGGTCATTGGTCCTATTGCAGGCCACGCTCGGATGCGTCACATCAACCAGGGGATACTGGTAGATGGCTGGGTAGACCTTACGCTCGAATTGACCTGCACACGCTGCCTGAAGTCTTTTGAGCAGCCAATGCATGTCCCTTTTGAAGAGCGCTTCTATCCAACTGTCGATGTGGTTACGGGCTTCCCTGTCGAAGCTGAGGATGCGGAAGAAGCCTTTCCTATCGACGATCATCACCTGGTCGACCTGACCGAGCCTATTCGTCAGCAGGTCATATTGGCGATTCCGACGGTGACCCTCTGCCGCGAAGATTGCGCGGGGTTATGCGCCCAATGCGGTAAGGATCTCAACCTCGGTCCATGTGAGTGCCAACCAGAAACGGATGCCCGCTTTAGTGTCCTAAAAGAGCTATTGCAGCAGGATAGCTAAGAGCCTACAGCCGCGGACCGTTCGCGATCTGAGTCGGAAAAGTAGCGGTTATCCAGTCCAGTTACAAACTGGCTCGATAAACCGCTCTTTCAACGTTAAAGCATAGCATCACCCAGCTCTGAACAGGGTGGAAGAGGAGAACCATTACTCATGGGAGCATTACCTAAACAGCGTACTTCACACGCTCGCCAGGGCGAGCGCCGCGCGCACCATCATCTGAAATTACCACAACTGGTCGCTTGCCCCCAGTGCAAGACACCTCGCCTGGCACACCATGCCTGCCCCAATTGTGGAACATATCGTGGTCGCCTGGTATTCCAGCCAAAAGCCAGCAAGTAGTTGAAAGTAAGCGGCAATGTAAGGGTTTATACAAAAACCAATGCCACTGATGTGGCTAGCATACCCAGGTTTTTGTATGAGGAGTAACACCTCCTCGCGAAATCTCTTACATACGCCGTTTCTTTATTGAGAGTGTAAAAAATACATGACGTCTAGAGTCGCCTTCCTTTTTCCGGGGCAGGGGAGTCAGGCTGTTGGGATGGGAGCGGATGTCTTTGCGTCTTCCCCGGCAGCCAGGCGGGTCTTTGCCGCCGCTGATGACGCGCTAGGCTTCTCCCTAAGCGATCTCTGCTTCAACGGTCCCGAAGAAACATTACGCGATACCATCAATGCTCAACCCGCTATTGTAACGGTCAGTCTTGCGTATCTGGCCGCGCTTCAAGAGGCGCTCTCTCCAGAGCAGTCCTCCTGGTCATCCCCACTCAAACCAGCTTTCGTCGCCGGACATAGTGTTGGCGAGTGGAGCGCGCTACCTGTTGCAGGCGCTCTTGATCTCAAAGAGACCTTGCTCGCTGTTCGCGAGCGTGGTCGCTTAATGGAACACGAAGGCAAAGTTTGCCCTGGTGGCATGTCCGCCGTCATCGCCATGGATGAAGAGCCCCTTGGTCAGATCTGTCAGGAAGCCACTGAGCAGGCACTCGCGGAAATCACAGGCCAACCAACGCACCCAGGTCAAGGACGCGTCATCATTGCCAACTATAACGCCCCTGGTCAGATCGTTATCTCAGGAGAGAAGCGAGCACTTGAATTGGCAGGTGAATTGGCAAAAACACGAGGCGCAAAACGTGTTATTCCTCTCGCGGTCAGTGGTGCCTTTCATTCTCCTGTGATGCAGCCAGCCGTTGAAGGGCTCAGCAAGACATTAGCTGAGCTAGAACTGCGTGATGCCACAATTCCAGTAATTGCGAACATTAGCGGCGCTCCGCTTAGCAATGCCTCCGCTCTACGCCAGGAGCTTACTCAGCAAGTAGCCTCATCAGTCCAGTGGGTCAAAACCATTCAATACCTTGCCGAATCCGGTGTCACAACCTTCCTTGAGATTGGTCCAGGCCAGGCACTCGCGGGCATGGTCAAACGCATCGCGAAGGGTTTGACAGTTATGAACGTTGGGAAGGTGGAGGAAGTGAGCAAGGTCGCGGCTCAACTGCGTGAGCAGGGAATCGTCAACTAGACAATACCCGCTAGAGAAAAACGGTAGACAGGTCCTTCCCAGGTGGACGGACACACCATTTGGGATATATACTTGACATAGCTCTCAAAAGAGCCTATCTTTGCATTTAGATGATTTGCAATACCGCTAGAGTATAAACACGATAGTAGCAGACAGACGGCAATGTCAGGCAACTGATATCGCAATCTGGTAGGCCTCCAGCCATACACATCTGTTGCATCTAACGCGGCACAACAGAGAGAGAGGGTTAAGATGGAAGGCACATATCAAAATCTTGGCTCCATCCGTGTAGCCAAACAGGTACTTTCTACTATCGTAACTCATAGTGCATTGCTTATCCCAGGTGTCATCGGCATCGCCAACGGCTCGCGTACCCTTCCTATTCGCAACCAGTGGTCGCGAATGCTTGGGCATGATATTCCTCCTCAAGGGGTCGCGCTCAATGTGAAGGACAATACCGTTTCCGCCGACTTATATCTGGTTGTCGATGCAGATGCTGACATCGTCTCTCTCGGTTCCGCCGTACAAGACGAAGTTGCTTCCGCCCTTGAAGAGATGGTTGGAATGCAGGTGCAAGAAGTCAACATCTACATCCATGACATCGCTTGACAAGCTCAGTTTATTAATCTGGAACACATTTCGAGGATACTATGCCAGGGATTCGCAGACAAGCGCGTATGGTCGCACTGCAAACACTTTATGAATATGACATGGTCCATCATGATACACATGAGGTCTTGCAGCGGCACGCTGAAGAGCGTAATCTACTTCCCAAAGTGGTAGAATATGCACAAGAGCTCGCCGAGGGTGTCTGCAACCACCTGGTTGACATTGATGCTCACATCCAGAGTGCCGCGCGCGAGTGGCCGCTCCAACAGATGGCTCGTGTCGATAAGAATATTCTGAGGCTTGCAATCTACGAGATTCTGTTTGATAATACTGTACCAGCCAAGGCCGCTATCAATGAAGCTGTGGAACTTGCCAAGCTCTTCGGCAGTGACACGTCGAGTCGCTTCATCAATGGTGTCCTGGGTACTATATTTCATCGGGCCCAACAACAGCCCGCCCCCAAAGCCGAAAGCGAGGTGAAATAATGCCAACTATCCCAGAGAGACTGAAAAAGATTATCGTCGATCAACTCGGTGTTGATGAGAGCGAAGTCGTTCCTAGCGCTTCGTTCGTTGAGGACCTCAATGCTGACTCTCTCGATCTCGTTGAGCTTATCATGTCCCTTGAAGAGGAGTTCAAAGTTCAGATCTCCGATGAGGATGCTGAGAAGATCACGACTGTGCAGGAAGCCGAGGATTACATCGAAGAGCATCTGCGGTAATTGTTTCTTTCTCCGGACTCATGACAGGGTGGCGTAGCCACCCTGTAATTCTTTCCCTCGCCCCCCTCTCATATGCCCCATACAGGCCATCCCCACACGACCTCGCCCCTACCCATACAAACCACAGGCATAAGCAAGGATCAAGAAACCACTTTTTGACAAGTGGCATAATCATATCAACAGACGTATAATTTGCTTGTCACACTTTCATGATCCCATGCATCTGTATTAATAGAGAGGTGTAAAAGGGTAACCTTTTCAGGTGTAGCCCTCCCCCACCTGCTCAGAACAAGAAACGTTTCTTCGCTATCGTTCATTTGTTGAGAAGAGTTATCAGTGTGGATACTTTGCCCGCAACCAAGGTCATAGAAGCGCTTATTCACGATTATAGTGCTCTGGTCTTTCATACTATTTATGGCCTCACCAATGATTGGGAGGAAAGCCAGGACCTCACGCAGGATACCTTTCATCAGGCCCTACGTGGCATTGATGCCGCGCGCGCTGCCAGTGGCGATCACTTCCAGCCCAAAGCCTGGCTCCTGCGAATCGCTTTAAATACAGTTCGTATGCAGCGCCGTCGTCGTAAAATTCTGAGCTTCATCCCTTTCTCGCATGTGCAGGGAGAGAAACAGCCAGCGACGACCCAAAGCGAGTCGATCAGTGAACAAGCCGCTCCACTCCAGCCCTCTGGCTTCGGCGCACAGTTTTCCGAAGATCCAGCCGAGACTATCGCCGAACGAGATGCAGTTCAACGCGCTCTGGCACGTTTACCAGAGCCATTGCGCGTCTGCCTGCTTCTCTCCGCCACCGCTGGTCTATCAACCGCTCAGATTGGCGACCTGCTTGCTCTAAAGGAGCCTGCTGTACGTCAACGCCTGGCACGCGCCCGAAAGCAGTTCCAACAGCTTTATGCCTATGAGACTGGTGAAGATCTGGTGAGCAAATCTGAGGGCTCTGAGGGAACGACCGCTAATTATGCTGCGGAGAAAAACGAGGCAGGGTTTATCGAACAAACGCGAAAACCACAACAACTCTCGCTCAACACGCTTTCTACAACATGTCGGAGTAGCTATGCATAACGATTCCATTGAGACGTTGCTCTCTCGCCATTATGGCCCGACCGCACCAACGCCTCCCGATCTTGAGCAACGCTTGCTTGCGGCTCTCAGTCAGGAACAGGCACGCCAGACGCGTAGGCTGGCTCAGGAGCGGCATTCAGAGCGACTTATGACACGCCGACAGGTGCTTCGTGTCGTGACCCTCGGCTCTGCTGGTTTGGGCATGGTTGGACTCGCCCTTGATGGAGTCCAACAATTCGACAGGCGCTTCTTTGGTCGTGACGCGACAGTTCGACCACAACACGCGTTCTAGAACAGCCATCACGCCTCTGGCATCACTAACGAGATAGATTCATTTTGCTGTTACCTTCAGGCTCTTATGCCTGGTATCTTAGAGAAACTTTTACCTGAACATCGCATTATTTTGCGCATTCTGCATCCATAGCAGAGCAGAAAGGACAAACTACCATGCCATTTGGTATTCACCCCCTCACACTCGTTGTTGTCGTTGTCGTCGCTCTTCTCGTCTTCGGTCCGAAACGCCTCCCCGAAATGGGTTCCGCTATCGGTAAGAGCATTCAGCAGTTCAAGCAAGGCATGAGCGAACTCAATGCTCCTAAGGAAAAGCCGGTGGAAGCGGAAGAAGTCAAACCTGCTGAGGCCAAGAAAGTCGAAGAGATGGACATTGATGCCCTTGAACGCGAAATTGCCGCACGCAAGGCTGCTTTAAACGCGCAAGAAACCGCTAGTAGCGCCGTTGATGCCGACAAAAAGAATTAATGTCACCTTCTGAAACCTGCCTGGGGAGTATTCATGGCAACTAGCAACGTTAACCAGCAGGAACGCGGGCTATCTACCTATGTGGATGATAGCCCGGAGGAAGGTGAGAACGAACTGGCGGAATCGGCAATGACGCTGATAGAGCACTTAGAGGAATTGCGAAAACGCATCTTCGTCTGCTTGATCTCTGTCGCTGTCTTTTCCATTATCGCGTTCATCTTCCGCGAGCAGATTCTAAACTTTCTGACTGCACCGCTGCCCAGGACCGCTAGCGCAGTAGGTAATGGCAAGATTGTCGTGATCGGCATCGCGGAAGGCTTTACCGTGACACTGCTCATGTCCCTCGCGGTGGGCATCCTGCTATCAATCCCTGTGATCCTGTACGAAACGTGGGCCTTTATCGCTCCTGGACTCTACCAGCGCGAGAAGAAACACGCGGTACCCTTCATTATTCTTGGTATTGTGCTCTTTGCTGCTGGCATTTCGCTGGGGTATATAGTCATCCGCTACCCTCTGGAGTTCCTGGTGAGCTTCTCATCTGGAATGTTTACCGAGATGGTAACGGCTGATAGCTACTTCTCGTTCGTGATCTACTTTATGCTCGCGTTCGGGGTTGTCTTTGAGATTCCGCTGGTACTGACCTTCATGGCAATGATCGGTCTTATCACCTCGGATACACTGAAACAACGCCGCTCGACTGCGCACGTTGGCATGTGGATCGCGTCGTGCTTTATTACGCCGGGCGCGGACTTTTACAGCCCAATCATTCTGGGCGTGACTATGTCCTGCCTCTTCGAGCTAACTATTATCTTTATTCGCATCTTCGCGAAGAAATAAGAAAATAAGTGCAAAAAGAGAGGGCCTAAACAGGCCCTCTCTTTTTGCACTTAGGACTCAGCGACTATAGCCTGCGGTCTATGCTGATGGGGCTCCCCTTCAGTTACATCGTGTTCACGTACGCTCGCGACCAGGCGCTCACCCACCCCACGACCAAAGCGCCCCCACAACAAAGCCACAGAGCAGGTATAGAGCACGACAGCGCTGAGGAAGACTATTGCATAGCCGCTACGTGTGATGAGTAGCCCGCCCAGTGGAGTCGCTAGGCCGTTTGCGATGTAGAAAGCAGCCTGATATGTACTATTCGCGACCCCCCGATGCTTCCGCGAGACGGTCTCCATTGAGAAAGCCTGGAAGACGCCATTCCCCATATCCATTAACCCCTGGCGCAACAGATAAAGAGGCGCGAGTAACGGAAGAAATGTCACCAGACCTATGACTAACAAGATTGGGATACTCCCCGCGCGTGTGGCGACGATGGTATTTACGCGCCCAATACGCAAGACAAAGAGCGGGGCTACCAGGGTCAGCACGGCATTGAGCGCATTCGCGCCACCATCAATAGAGCCGAAAAGCGCAGGCGATGCGCCCAGATAGTGAACAAAATAGAGATTGAAATAAGGAATGAAGAGACCAGCGCCAAAACCTACCAGCATCTGGACCACTACCAGCACGGTAATCGGGTTGACAATCAGTGCACGCGCGTCAATCTCACTCCAGCGCTGAAATACCACCTCCATGCGTACCCGCCAGGGTACCTGCTCACGCACCAGGGAGGTTGTAGCAGAGCGTGCCTGAGACTCTTCGCGCAAGAGGAAGAGAGGAAGAAAGCTAGGTATGGCTATGATTCCCGCGAAGAGCAATGAGAGCTGATATGCCCTCGCTTCTGGCTGACTCACCAGGGCCACGCCTAACCAGCCCGGCAACGGACCCATAAGCCAGGCGTTCGCGCGTAGCCAGACAGGCAAAGCACCTCCAAGTAACTCTCCAAGCACCGTCGTTGCCAGCGTCACAACAATGTTAAAGCTAAAGAGGAGCGAGCGCTCTTCCTGCGAGCTATTACGCGTCAGGAAAGGCGCATTTACCACCAGAATAAACGCGCCTGCCACGCCCGCGATCAGACCGCTGAGCAAGAGAAATAGTGGCTGGCGAAACAAAAATTGCCCTGCACCTGCCACACCAATCACGACGCTTGCCCAGATCAGGATGGCCTTACCACCAAAACGATCAATACAGAGGCCTGCGGGAAAAATCGCGACACCCGCTCCTACCGTCGTCATAAAGAGGAGCAGGCCCACAAAGTCAGTCTTATACCCTAATGATACCAGGTAGAGGTTATAGAGCACCTGAATGATACCAATCGTCATCCCACTGAGAGCATTGCTTATCAGATACAGGCGCGCGTTACGCTGAAAGCGGCCAAACTGCCGCACATACTCAACGAGAAGTGACATTGCGTACTTGCTGCGCCAGCAGACGCTCTCTTTGCCCATCCTCGGCTGCCACCGGGATCTCAGGGGCCTGCGCTTCTAGCAACGCTCGATAACCAGGGCTCTTGAATTCTCTTCCTTTGTCATCGATCAAGGGCGATTCCTTGGCAACCTTTTCGCGTTGCATCAAACCCGGTAGGAAAAGCGCTTTGAGCACGGTTTGCGCCTGGACAGTACGCGCACGCACCTCAATGATGCCCTTCGCGGCCTTGTCAGCGATGCGTACAGTCTTCTCATCGACCGTCTGCACACCTGCTGGTACCTTAGCGAGCGCACGTACAACACCATTCTCGTCCTCGGCAATGGGCTGTCCCTGCTTGGCTTGCTGTATGGTTTGATTGGCATTATCAACCACTGGTCGCACAGACTGAACCAGCTTGCTCTTCTCTCTCAGCCAATCCAAACCAAAAGCCATAGCAATATTAAGAGCCAAGGAGACCACGACCAGCACCAGGATAAAGAGGCAGATGATAATGGCAGAGATTCTCCCTCCCATCTCTATAATAGGATTGATACCTAGAATCAACCTCATATTAATCTCCTCCCCCACTTGCGCGTATTTCCTCGGCCTGCTGGAGGATGCGCTCCTCGTATTTACTCTTCTTACTACCTTTGCCAAAGAAGACCTTAAGCATCTCACCTGCAGCCACAGCCCCAGCGGTGGCACGTACACCTGGAGCAACCACCAGTTCAGAGGCCAGGTTCGAGACAGTGCTTACAATCGAGGCTGTATGACCCGCTGTCTTGGCCGTATCCTGAACAATGCCAACCGTTTCTTGTACCGATGACACAAGTGGCTTCACTTCATCGCGCACTGTAGCAATCGCGCGAATTAACGAAGCAACCCAGTAAATCTGCATAAAGGTCGCGACTACGAGAATAGCAGCCAGCAACATCAAGAAGATATAGACTGTTTCAAGCAAGACACCGAACCATGCCGCTGCAATAATGCAAACGGCAAGCACGGCAAATATTACAGCGCCCGCGATGAGCGCATTCCTCATTGCACCCCGCATAATAGCCTCCCATACAATTGTTTAGTAACTCTGTTTCATTATAGCGCATGAACTGAACGTGGTTAATGTAAATTTTCGCTAGCCCTTGGGGCCCTGGCTTTCTGTTACAGTAAAGTGCCTCATTAGACAAAAAGTTTCCCCACTCTTAATACGCACAGCAGGCCTCTATGGTCTACACCTTTACCACCTTCTACGCCAAACACCCCATAGGAATCTAATAATTAAGACGTATTCCGATGTAGGCAAGATAATGATCAGGACGCTAGCCTGTCACCAGTTTTCGGGCACATCCGTACTATACACTAGAAGAGGTAATTAGCAAACTTTCGAAATAACGCATGGATATGTTATGTAGAGGAGATCTATTACATGACACTGTTATCATTTCCCCTCTCGGATCTTGTGATTATGACAGGAGACGTGCTGGGATATCATATTCAGATCACGATAGGCACACTGATCGTCTGGTCTCTCGCCCTTATAATAAGCCTGGTCGCTGAGTTTCTAGTTGGCTGGCGTCTCCCTTATGGGATTCTTGGAGCATTTATTACAGGGCTCCTGGGAATCTGGCTAACTACTGAGGTTTGGCACTTCACTCTACCTCTCGATTTTGTCTTTCACGATATTCCACTTCTGAAAGCGTTTGTTGGCGTACTGGCTCTTGTCACCCTCTGGCACCTCATAACCTTTCCGCTCTGGCGCAAACGCAGCCAACGTTCACGGCGTCTTGCCAGCGCCCGCTAGAAATTTGTCATTGGTTTCGCGCGCAAAACATACTGGGCTCAGGATTTCCATATATGCTATAATGACATTCGCGAATACAAAATCGCCACAGCATGCCCTCCTTTCTGTCCTGCCAGGTCTGACGGCAATAGACACATATATATACAATACACTCTGAGGTTTTCTTGTGCCGACCTTTGTGACTTTTACTATTAGTGCCTTTGTGACTTTTTTGACAATTATCGATCCCGTTGGCCTGGCCCCGGTCTTTGTTGGTCTCACGTCACATCTCTCTAGCACACAACGTCGCGCCATTATCGCGCGTGCTACCATTATTAGCGCCATCATTATCGCCTTCTTCGCCATTGTTGGGCGCCTCTTGCTGGAGCGCCTGGGCATCTCACTATATGCCTTCAATATCGCTGGCGGTATCTTACTCTTTATGGTCGCCATCGATATGCTCTTCGGTCGCCCCTCTGGGGCTCGCGAGACCAAAGAAGAAGAGGAAGAGGCTATGACTCGCGAGGATATTAGCGTATTTCCACTCGCCATCCCACTTATCGCGGGTCCTGGCACCATTGCTACGACCATTCTCTATGTGGGCCAGGCCTCGGCACAACCCATCTTACTGCTAGCCGTAACCTGTGCAATTGTCAGCGCATTAGCTCTGGCGTGGATCGCTATGCGTAGTAGTTCCTGGATCATTCAGCGTGTTGGTCGTACCGGTATCATGGTCTTCTCACGTATCCTGGGTATTCTCCTGGCTGCGCTCGCCATCCAGTTTGTGCTCAATGGCGTGACCACTTTTGCCCATACGAGCGGTTTTCTGAAATGAATTCCCATTTTCTCTTGGCATTCCTTGCCATTTCGTCTAGCTTAAGGCATATCTGCGACATTCAGCGCTTCCATTCGTAATCTATTCAAGCCTTTATTCGTTACGATATATAAAGATAAGATATTCCACGCGACTCAAACACAAACTGTCGCTTCAGAAACAGGCAAGAGGAGCGATAGATTAATATTAGCAGAAGGAGGCGGCACTTTCTCTTATTCAGAGATAATTTGCCGCGCAGAGGTGAAGAGAAGCACTATAACACGCTCGACCGACATGCATACCGCGAATGCCAGGCTTAGCTATCAGGTAGCGCTCGCACACTATCGCTCGCGTCGTGGATTGGACCGTGTAACCTGGGTTACATGGTTATTAGTTATAGGCACATGCGCCCTTTGGGGATACACCGCGTATCAGGCTGCTCTAGCTGCTGGAGCTCATACCTGGCGAGGTGTGCTTGAACATATTCAGGCTAATGCGATCTCTATCCAGGCTGGAGACGATGCAGCTCTCACACAGGGGCTCATCGCATATGGCGCGAAATATAATCCAGCCATCATAGAGCAACATGAGTACTGGCGCTTTCTGACACCAATGTTCTTGCATGCTAACGCGCTACACCTAGCAATCAATATGCTTAATCTCCTTATGCTAGGCGTCTTTCTTGAACGCTTACTCGGGCATATGCGTTATCTGCTTATCTACCTGATAGCAGGTATTGTAAGCGTGGTCGCCAGCTTCTACTTCGCGCCTGAGGAGGTAAGTATAGGGGCTTCGGGTGCGATCTTCGGTCTGGTAGGAGTCTTTAGCGTATTTATTATTACGCATCGACGCGCCTTTCCTGCTGGTGGATTGTTCTCCATTCTCTTTCTCATTGTTATTATTGGTATCAATCTCGGCGTCGGTTTCGTTATTCCTAACGTCGACAATTACGCGCATCTGGGCGGTTTACTTAGCGGTTGCCTGCTTGGCTGGTTCTTTAGCCCACTCTATCGCCGCCAGTCCACCTATACAGTTGTGGATTGCCACAGCCTGGCTCGGCGCTGGCCCTTGGCACTGTTGACAATCTTAGGTACACTGATACTTACAATCATTTCCCTATATCTAATCGGGGCAAAAGCATAACGGGAAGCACATTCTCGCACGCTACCTGGTTCTCTTGGAGGATACTTGTGGAAGCACAAATAGACATACAGACGTATCTTGAACAGGGTCGACAAGCCCTGGCCCAGGGTCGTCCTCGCGAAGCGGCTATCGCCTATGCTCATGGCGCTCAGATAGAGTCCGATAATCCTCAAATTCACCTTGGGCTGGCAGAGGCCAATCTTGGGCTGGGAAGCTATGGGGTGGTACAGATGGCATGCCGTCGCGTGCAGGAATTACAGCCTTCAGGTGGCCTGGAAAGCAGGCTCGCGCAGGCACTTCTCGATCTGCTCGACAGACGCTATGAGCGCGCGCTCCAGAATACGGATGCCGTCATCAGCGAGAATCCAGGCATTCCCTATGCACATGCGTTACGCGCTCATCTGTTACGTGCCATGGGGCAAACATATGATGCGAATCTTGCTCGAGCCCGCGCAGCCCGCAGTTCATTCGGTGGACGCTTCGAGAACTGTTTCCCCACTATTGAACCACTAACACCTCCAGAGCCAAAACTCAATGGGCAGAGTGCGAGCCCGGCACAAATCATGGGAAATGGGGCCAGAGAGCGTGATGCTGTTCCTTCGTGGTCACGCCCAAATCCGTTCCAGCGTCGTATGATACGCACACGCTTCACACTCGGCCAGATGCCTGGGATCATCACCTATATCATTATTGCACTCAATTTTGTGGCCTTCCTGCTGGTGAAGTTTGCCGCCAGTCTCTTCCTCTCCCTGATAGATACGCCAGCGTGGTATATCGTTTCTATCTTTGTGACCTCCGATATAATTTCGCTCCTTCTGGGCGCGTTTACGCTCTTCTTCGTAGGGCGCGCTATTGAAGTCATCTATGGGAAATGGCGCTATATTGTCATCTATCTCGCTTCCGGCATTATTGGTGGCCTTGTTAGCACCTATATAGTTGGTGGGGCCACGACAGGTATGTCTTACGCGATGTTTGGCATCTTTGGCGCGTTGGGAACCTTCTACTTCGTCAATCGCCGGGCCATGGGTGGCTTTGGGCAGGGCGCATTCCAACAATGGCTGATCTTCGCCGCGCTCTATGTCGCCTTGAGCATTATCCCTTCTCTGGGTGGACAGAGTGGCTTTCCCTGGGGTTTGATTGCCAGCTTAATCGGCGGGATGCTGGTAGCGTTCCTCGTCGCTCCTCGTCAGAGACGCAACATGTTCTAAGGCACCGCACGCCAGAGATGCTCAACATAGTTCGCATCTCTGGCTTTTCGCCCGTTGCTTGTTGCCGGTCCCATTACACTGAGTAATAGGAAGTCGAGCTTGCAATCTCGCTGTGACCCGGCTGAGTCACAAAAGTCGCCTCCACGCTCTAAAGTTGTCGCCAGTGAGCGTGGCCGGGACGATCCTATCCATGCCCTTTACCCCCCTGCTCGGCTTCCAAACCTTCCTCTTCACCTACCATTCAACGCTCTGAGAGAACCTTCACCTATTCCCTCCTTTGATAGAGCACCAATTTATACGTTATCTCTGCTGTAACATATAAATCGGTCGCGATTTTGAGAGAAGGAAAGGATATGTCTCTGGATACTCCCTCTTCACATTTCTTCCCGACCACTGAAGAGGTTACATTTAAGGCGGTAACATCAAGCGATGCGTCCAGTACTCGCCACCTACCAATGAAGATGGCTCGCTTAATCTCTATGGTAGGACTTGGCGCTGCGCTATTACTACCACTAAATGCCTGCGATAGCCTGGGGGAAACGGTCCCTTGCCCTGTCCCAACAGAGAGTAGCTCACCTGTAGAGGATGACACTCCAACTGTAAGCTGTACCACTAGCAATGGCTCACATTACCTGTGGATACGCAACCGGGGCGGTTGGGTGCCTAGCGATGATGGCGTAAACCCACGACCAGGAGCGCGTGGTGTCGGTGGCGATGGCGGCAATGGTAGTCACGGCGGGACGGGAGAGGGTGGGCATGGTGGGGTTGGTGGAGAAGGTGGACATGGGGGTGGTGAGGGTGGCTAATATATCCATGAATTATGCGAATAGGCCTGATTTCGCTCAGCATTATCAACAATGGAGGCGGTCTTATTATGACCGCTTCCCCGAATTCTGGGGCACGCTTCCTGGAGCAGGTGTTGAGGAATACGCGCTCTATAGCGCGCTTACAGTCTCGCAGGAACATGCGCAGGAACTCCGAAGCGCGAGCACCCGCTTATACACCCTCATGACACGCCTGGCTACTCTGCTACAACAGGGAAACGGACAGGCTCTTCTTGAACTAGGCATTCCTCTTCAGGCCCTTCCATACTGCCAGACCCTCATTCCAGATATGGCGGCGGTGATGTGTGGGCGGTTCGAGTTCGTCATGACAGCACAGGGTCCCAAGCTACTGGAATTCAATGCCGAGACTCCTACCTTTGTCATTGAACTCTTTCATATGAATGGGCAGGTCTGTGCCGACTTTGGCCTACAAGATCCAAACCCCGGTTGCCAGGTACAATTAGCCCAGGCTTTGCGGGCTTCGATCAAAGCAGGGCTCGACTGGCTTGAACCAGCGCATTCTGGCAAAGCCCATGTTGTCTTTAGCGCCTATGCCGACCGTAAAGAAGAGCGCGCTACAGTCGAATATTATCATAACGTGCTCACAAAGTTTATGGTAGATACCTATCGAACGTCGTTTTGTGGGCTTGATCAGTTACGTGTCACTCATGATGGGCTGCTGACCGCCGATGGAGAGCGGGTAGATGTTCTTTACAAGCTTTATCCAACCGAGCATTTGATGCTGGATGAAGCGCCAGATGGCTCGCCCGTTGGTCTGGCTCTAATGGATCTGGTTCGCAAACGCCGTCTTGCAGTTATCAATCCACCAGTCTCCTTTCTGCTGCAAAATAAGGCCCTGGTGGCCCTCCTCTGGGCCTTACACCTGGTAGGAAGTGAGATCTTCTCATCCACAGAGCACGCCTGGATTGAGCAATACGTTTTACCAACCTACCTTGATCCTCTTGACGCGCAAAATCGCCCAGTGTTTGCGGGCAGGTTTGTTGTAAAACCTATTTACGGTCGGGAAGGTGTTTCCATCACCATTCGCGATAGCCATGAGGTGCTTGACATGAGTGAATCAAACCTATATGGAAATCAGGGCATGGTGTATCAACAATATGTGGAGCTTCCAACCACAACCATCCAGACAGAGATGGGACGCACCGAAGTCAATCTGGTGCATAACTGCTTCGTGGTCGCGGGTACGCCTTCCGCAATTGGCGTTCGCGCCTCGCGCAGACGCATCTTTGATGACAATGCCTACTTTCTTCCCATCTGTTTACCAATCTAGCAGACATAAACTACCTGGGGTATGGGCAACATGAAAGCTCTCATGCCTCATGCCCCATCACGTCGGCGTCTACTAGATCTGCGACGATACGCCCGGAGAGCAGGACCAGAGGGATTCCCCCACCTGGATGCGTGCTGCCGCCTGCATAATAGAGTCGTTCAACCTCCCGTGAGCGGTTGCCAGGACGAGTAAAGGGAGCCAGGCGCGCGTTAGAGGAGAGGCCATAGATAGAGCCAGCGTTCGCGCCATAGAGACGCCAGAAGTCCTCTGGGGTCAACATCTCTTCGCAGATAATATGCTCACGCAAATCATCCAGACCTGCCTGTGCGTTATGCGTGAGCATATTGAGAATATGCTCACGATATACCAGGGCCTCGCGTTGCCAATCGCTTGCATTAGCTCGCTTTTTAAAGATAGGATACTCGCACACACCGAAAACGGGTAACCACCCCTAGCGACGACGCGCGTAGAAGGCTAGCAGGAGCGCTGAGAGGAACGCACAGATCACCCCGCCATAATAACCATGGGTCAGATCAACTATCCCAAACATAAACAAGCTACAGGCAAAGAGCAGGCGCGGTAGCCAGAATGCCATGCGAGGTGGCTCAATACGCGGGCGCGGAACTGGCGCGAACTGGCGATCCACCAGCCATATGCAGAAGGTGCCAAGCACAAACCAGCCCGCAAAGTTCTGCAAGGGAATGTGGTAGAAGAAGCTGGCATCATATACCCAACGCCAGTACCCCGTAATTCGCGCCGCGACCGGCTCAATGGCACCATCCAGCAACATCACTGCCAATCCCGCCAGTAGCACATCAACAGTACTGAGCCGCAAACCCGGTCGTCGAGAACGAAACCAGCTATAAACCCCAAGGATAATTGTCACCCAGGCAAATAGAACTGGAAGCGGCACACCGCCCGGCAATGTGGGGAAGAGAATCGATGTATAACTATAGTGACCAAAGGGGAAGCCTGTGTTCACCCCCAAAGTTTCCACCAGAAAGGAGAGCACGAGTACGATGAAGCCAGCCCCCAGGGCTCGTCGCATACTATAAACCAGCGCCGCCGCCATGAGTATTAGTATTCCTTCAAGATAGAGCAACAGGCTTGCCGCCCAGTCCATTGAGAAAGGAGGCTTAACATCAAAACCAACGCCTATCACCGCCAGGGCATAGAGAAGGCAAAAGATACCAAAAAGCAGGCGCAAGAGCCGTATATGGGGTGATACAGGTCTTCTCCAGCCTCGACGCTTCAGTGAGAGACGCATACGCTCAGGCTCTCCTTATTCCGGGCCTCGCTCTACAGTGGCGACGATACGCATATAGCCACTCCCCTTGAATACAGTCTGCATAGCTCCGGTTGTGACATCCATGGCGTACAATGCATTATCGGCATAACAGGTCAATACATGCTCGCTGGCCCATGGTCCCAGTTCGACGAAACGCGCCGTGGTGAGTGCCAGGACCCCAGGCGTCTCAGCATGCACCTGTCCACCTTTAGTCTTCACTTGGGTGGTATAGAGTGCGCTGTGGCGTGTAAATGGAGCCTGATCATCGCTGGAGAAGATGGCGTAGACAAGTGTATGCCCATCTGTTGAGAGCCGAGGCGACATTACCCAATGATACTCGGCGGTGTTATCCAGTCCATGCTGCTCCGGTAGAAGGACCTGTGCTTTCTCCAACCCCTTATCCTGCCCCCCAAGAGTCGCGAGCGCCAGACTATTAGGGTTATTCTGCGAAGCGATATCGCCAGGGACACTATTATCCGTTGGCGCAGGCACCACGCCGCTATATGTTGAGTAGAGTAGAGCACCGCCATTCGGTGTTATAAGCAATGGCATCTGAGAAGTATCATCGCCAAGTAAGAGTATAGGGTCTTCCGCGAGTGTGGGATCTTCCTCCGAAGGAAGATTGAGTGACCACAATCCATATTGGGCGGCGTGAGGATCGCCCCGGTCATCAGTCAACAGAAGTTGTTGTGGCTCTTGTTGCTTATCACCTTCTAGAAATGAGAAAGCACGGTAGCAGGGGCAGTTCGAGTTCAACCGCTGGTAGACAAGCTTTCCATGCCCCAACAGCCCTTCATAAATATTGACGGTTCCATTGCCGCTTTTGGGTACGGTGCTCCAGGCTAACGAGCGCCCATCACGACTCAAGATCAGCGAAGTGACGACCTGATCACTCGCCACAGACTCTACTTGCTTGGAAAATCCACCAAAAATATTGCTTAACCAGATTCCCTCGTTGCCCACGTACAGGATTTGCCCCACCGGAGTGACCTGGGGCGTGATTGAGAGATTGTACATATAACCTGGCGCGTCCAGTTTCATGGGCGTTCCCCCGCTCAACTGAACTGCATATAAGCCATCTTGGGCCTCATAGACAGCATACTGGTCACCCGCAACCTGCAATGGCTGACTCGCCTTCTTTCCGGAGAATTGAAAGAGATCATTATCATCGCTCTGTATTGTCGGGCTGGGTAATAAGGGCAGTTGAGCGGTTGTAGTAGCCTCTGTGTTTTGAGCGGCCTCCGCCTCATGTTGGCTCAGTTCTGCGAAGAGTTGCGCCGTCAAAACGACCCCAAGCAGGCCAACAAGGGCCAGCAAGGCGCCTATGCTGATACGAGTTGAGCGCGGCAAGCGCGGAGGAATAGGTTGTAAGTTGTTACTCTTATGATTCTGTGGCGTCTCAGGTGGACTATCCATATGCTGCGTCAATCTTTTCTCTGCTCCACATATCCTTCTTAGCGCCTACCAGTATACATGAAAGCGCTTCAAGGCGCTACTTCTGGACAAACGACCAGGTGTATTCAAACCTTAACGCGCCTGCTCTATCTTCGGTTCGTCCAGCGAGGAGAAGCGCTGGACAAATGCCAGTGAGCGTTCCTGGACCTCCACGCGGTCGTGATCCTTCATTACAACATGGTAGGAGTTTCTCAGGATAATCAACTGCTTGTCGCGCGTACCTAATAAACGGTAGATCTCATGCCCATCACGCACTGGTACTACATGGTCATGTTGCGCGGCCATGACCAGAACCGGCACGCTAATCTGAGGCAACTCTTCACGCAAACGTGGCAAATAGAGGAGCATGCTCTCAACGGAGGCCATCGGTGTCCAACGATACACGTTCCTTGTATAGTGCTTACGCGCATGCGCATCGCTCAAATCCTCACGCAATGTTGGCAGAAGCGGCGTGATCCGTCTTACCATGCGTATCGCGGGTAACATCCAGGAGCGCATGAACAATGGCGCGCACATCGCGATGACACCCGCGACCTCCTCATGGGCCGCGATATGCAGGCAAAGCGCGCCTCCTAAAGAATGTCCAATGAGAAAGACCTGATCACAATGCAGCTTAAAGGCTCGCACGGTCTGTTGCAAGGCTGAGGCCCAATCCTGCCAACCTAGTGCTAGCAAATCCCGCACCTGCGTCCCATGCCCAGGAAGAAGGATATTCTCAACCAGCAGGCCACGCGCCCGAAAGAGATGCTCCAGATCTTCCATGTCAGTTCGGTTGCCATTGAGGCCATGTACCAGTATGATCCCTACTTTGGAATGCTCAGGTCCCTTAAGCGATAGCTCGCTCCCATCTAACCGATCCTTGAATTCCACATTTTCCATAAAAAGCGCCTCACGTCTCCGTACGCTCGCAAGTTCCTGGCTACACTCTCCTTCACAGTCTGATAACTACCGTATCCAGGCCAGCAAACGCGTATCACGCATTACTATACATAATGACGATCAAATTAACTTTTTGGATACACGCTTGACAGAAGACACGGAAATGAATGCCTCCCTGTAATAGTACTCATTGTCTTCACAGCCGGATAGTGCTATAGTTCTGTTCATATACGCGACCTCTTTCACATTTCAGAGATTGATGTATATTGTGTGGTGGAGGGGATTATTCAGCGATGTACCCCATGTTTTCGCGCGGGAGGCTCCTCCCACGGTCATAGAGCAATTCAGGATATCAGAGAGTCGAGGTCTTCTACTATGGAATTCGCGACCAGGGCCATTCACGCCGGGCAAGAGCCCGATCCGACGACCGGCGCGATTATGACGCCCATCTATCAGACTTCAACCTATGCCCAGAGCGGCATGGGCGAACATAAAGGGTATGAGTATGCTCGTACTGGCAACCCCACCCGCACTGCGCTTGAGGACTGTATCGCCGCGCTCGAAAATGGACGCTATGGCCTGGCCTTTGCCTCAGGTCTCGCGGCGGAGAGTGCTGTATTAAGCCTCCTGAGTGCTGGCGACCATATCGTCTCCTGTGATGATCTCTATGGTGGCACCTATCGCATCTTTGATCGCATTATGAGCCGCTACAATGTCGAGACGAGCTATGTCTCAGCCAATCAAGTTGCTGACTATGAGAAAGCCATTCGTCCTAACACCAAACTTATCTGGCTGGAGACACCTACCAATCCCTTGCTCAGTCTGGTAGATATCCGGGCAGTGGCTGAGATCGCGCATCGTCACCACATTTTCCTGGTGGTAGACAATACTTTCTCTAGCCCCTACTTCCAGCGCCCTCTCGACCTGGGAGCGGATATCGTGCTCCATAGCACAACCAAGTATATCAATGGACATAGCGATGTCGTTGGTGGCGCTCTGGTCATGAATGATCAGGAACTCTATGAGTCAATCAAGTTCCATCAGAACGCCGCAGGGGCCGTGCCCGGTCCTTTCGATGTCTGGCTGACACTGCGCGGTATCAAGACCCTGGCGGTCCGTATGCGCCAGCATGAGGAGAACGCCCGCGCCGTCGCGCGGTTCCTTACGGAGCATTCAAGGGTTGAGAAGGTCTACTATCCTGGTCTATCCTCACATCCTGACCATGAGCTTGCGAAGCGTCAGATGAGCGGCTTCGGCGGGATGGTCTCCTTCCAATTCAAGGGTCAGCTCTCAGATGTCGAGCAGGTCGTGCGCCGCTTCCGCGTCTTCACCTTTGCCGAGAGCCTGGGTGGCGTTGAATCACTGGTCTGCCATCCCGCCAGCATGACCCACGGCTCCATTCCAAAGGAGATTCGTGAGGCTCGCGGTCTGACCGATACTCTGTTACGTCTCTCGGTTGGCATTGAGGATATCTCGGACCTGTTGCGCGATCTGGAACAGGCACTTGCCTGATCACTTAACAGCCAGCACTTTACGCATGAGATGCAGTCTGGATCACGGGCTGCATCTCGCGATGCGGAGCAAGGTCAGCAGAAGGAAACATATCCTGAATGTATAGGTTGTTTGACATCTCTCAGCGACTTCTGCTATAATCATTCCGCACTTACCCAATCCGACACAAGTGTCGGATATTTTTTGTGCAAGTCTCTTATACCTGACCGAAGACCCGAGCTTATAGCGCTCGCCGCAGGTAGCGGCGCCGTGCCCTCGTATGAGGGTTGGCTTTCGCATAAGACTTTACCCCTTATCCGGAAACCCGAGCGCATGAGCGCTAGCCGCTGATCAGGCGGCGCCGTGCCCTCGTATGAGGGTTGGTTTTCGCATAAGACTCTAGTATACGTCGTACTTGCTCACACATCTTTAAGAAGAGGCAATTTTCGGGGAGGAAGTTTACTCACATGCCAAACAATGCCTCTGCGGAAAAGCGCATGCGCCAGGAACAGAAGCGCCGCGCACACAACCGCAGCGTAAAATCAAAGGTAAGAACCACTATTACCAAGGCTCGCACCTCCATCGCTAGCGATGCTGTCGAGTTTGAAGCCTCACAGGAAGCCGTTCGCGCCGCTATCAGCGAGCTCGACCGCGCCGCCAAGAAGGGCGTCATCCACAAGAACAATGCTGCTCGCCGCAAATCGCGCCTGATGAAGCAGCTCAACGCAACCAACGTTTCCGAGAATTAAAATCTGCGCCACTGCTCTGCCATCTTGACTGTCCACAATCGATGAGCACTGAGCGCACCAGGAGGTTTAAGGGATGGCTGACCAAAAAGTCGTAACGAAGCCAGCAGGGCGGGCGCTACTGGCCGCTGTCGAGAGTGCTCAGTTACGCAAAGATATTCCCGAGATCCAGTCAGGCGATACCGTTCGCCTACAAGTGAAGGTTGTTGAAGGTACCCGCGAGCGCCTCCAGCCATTCGAGGGCGTTGTTATGCGCCTGCGTGGCAGTGGCGTGAACCGCAACTTCACCGTTCGCCGTATCACCAATGGCGTCGGCGTCGAGCGTACCTTCCTGATCAATTCTCCCCGCATTGACAAGATCGACGTTCTGCGTCATGCACGCGTCCGCCGCGCGCAGCTCTACTACCTGCGTGGCTTGACCGGTAAGGCCGCTCGCCTGAAGGAAATTCGCCCGATGACCAGCAAGCAGGCCGCTGAGAAGGCCGCTAAAGCTGAAGCTCGTGCCGCCGCTCATGCAGAAGACTAAGAAATCTTCACCCACACTCGTAGAAGAAATGGCCCTGTTTGAACAGGGCTATTGCTTTGTTGCCGGACTCGATGAGGCGGGCCGAGGCTGCCTCGCCGGTCCGGTCGTGGCTGCGGCGGTCATCCTGCCTCTCGATGCTGATCCTGCTCCCACTCTCGAACGCTTCCTGGGCGTCAACGATTCCAAACAGTTGACGGAGGCCGCTCGCGAGCGCCTTTATGATGTCATTATGCAGCACGCAACCTCTGTTGGCGTGGGCATCGGCTCCGTTGAGATGATCGATAAGCGCAATATCCTTCAGGCCACACTTCAGTCTATGCGCTCCGCCCTCTCCCAACTTACCCCCCCAGCACAGGCTATGCTCCTCGATGCCGTGAAACTCCCCGATATCCCCTTCCACAACGTTCACTGACCAAAGGCGATTCTCGCTGCCTCTCCATCGCCGCCGCGTCCATTATCGCTAAGGTGACACGCGACCGCCTGATGTGCCAGCTACATGAGGAACATCCTCTCTATGGCTTTCAGCAGAATAAGGGCTATGGCACTCCAGACCACCTCGCGGCCCTGAAACTCTATGGCGCAACCCCCCACCATCGCCGCAGTTTCTCCCCCATTCGGGAGATGCTTTATGGCCTCTTTCCAGATTTAGATAGCTAATCAGGCATATATCATACATACAGCTTTTTTGATAAATACAATATATGCTTGACTTTCGGATGAAATAAATTCTACACTAAATATGAGAGTGAGCGATATTAAAAATCGTTTATCATCGTTCGCTTGCTAGCAGGATCAACCAATGGGTACGCATTTACGAGTGTAATGGGCACACCCTGAAGAAGAAGCACTCTTGCATTCTCTACAACAGAAAGAAGAGGCAACGCTTGAAACAATCCTTGCTATCCCGCTTACTACCAACACGCTCCACATTACTGCTCGGCGGCTCCCTTCTGGGCCTGGCTGGACTCTCCTTCGCCATTACCGAGAAGACCTCCCAATCCGCCAGCTATCAATCAAGTACTAGCCAGTTCCATGAGTTCTGGCAGCAGAGCGGCAGACAGGACTTTTCGTCCTGGATCTTTAATAGCGCCACTATCGCCAGCGATGGCTCTCTACGTCTCGCGCCCGGTAGCGGTTATCAGAACTGCTATGCGGCCTACATCGATGGGGGACGCGCGAGCTATGACAATAAGGCGCGGATCTGCGCCGGGCGCGATCCCTTCGCCGCTGGTGCTTACAATCAACAGAACTACTATAATGGAGGCCAGTTCTACTACGGTGCGGCTGTCTCTCCCATCCATAACGCGGCCCAACCTATCAATAGCCTCATTCCCTCCTGGAACGCGACGACACCCACAGGTACATGGATACAGACCCATGTCCGCATCCTGGTCAGCGGTAACTGGTCACGCTGGTATAAGCTGCCTATCTGGGCTAGCGACTTAAATACAGTCAAGCGTCACAGCATCGATGGACAGGATGATGGCTTCGGCACCGTCGATACTGATACCTTCAGGACAAAGGGCTATACTGTGACATCCTATCAACTGGCGGTCACACTCTGTACCACCTCGCTCAACACCTCGCCAAGCGTCTATCGCTTGGCGGCGGTCGCGTCTCATGAGACGGATGCTCAGTATACACCACAGGTCAACTCTGATCAGGGCGCATGGGGCAAGAATCTAAATGTGCCTCAGCGCTCGCAGATGCTCGCGGAGTATAAAGGGAAGGACTACGGCGGTGGCGGCGAGGTCTGGTGTAGCCCCACTTCCACCAGCATGGTGCTGGCTTACTGGTCCAGTGTCCTAAACCGACAGGATCTCGTACAAACCGTTCCCGATACCGCGCGCGATACCTATGATTTCACCTATCAGGGCACAGGCAATTGGCCTTTTAATACCGCATACGCTGGCTCCAAGGGCCTGACAGCATATGTGACGCGCATGTACTCCATGAGCCAGATCGAGCAGTGGATCAAAGCCGGAGTGCCTGTCATCATCAGTATTGGCTTCCGCGCTGGCGAACTTCCAAAATCGCCTGTTTCCAGCACTGATGGGCACATCATAGTGGTGCGTGGCTTTGCCTCCAATGGTGATGTGATTGTGAATGATCCCGCTGCTGCGTCAAATGATGGTGTACAGATCACCTATAACCGTCAGGCGCTTCAGAATGCCTGGCTGCGTTCCTCTCACGGCACTGTCTATATCATCACGCCTGAGAATTGGCAGGTACCAACCGCCAATCGCCTGACCAATTGGTAAAACTATAGCCCATGAAAGCTAGCCTCACCCTTCTTGCCAGGCTAGCTTTCACTTCTTTCTCCACACCTTCTTGAGTGGGCCGCTATGCGGGCCAGGGCAGCCAACAAGGCAGAATTATAAATCGCTATCCTTGACTTTATAGATATTTCTTTCTACACTGTAGAGTATGCACGCATCTTACCCACAATAGTAACCGTCCTTCCACGACTACATGACTTGAACGGGTCTATTCCCGCACGCGACTCTGTTCACTCTGTCGTTGATATTCCCAAAGAAGGGTTTGTACATGCGACTATTTTCTCTGTCCAAGAAACCTATTTCTCTCTTGAGAATCTCCTTTGGTAGCCTGCTCGCGCTGCTGTGCCTCTCGTTGCTAACAGTCCAACCTGTCCATGCAGCCTCACAGGCCGAGACGCCTTCGCAGTACGACGAGTTCTGGCAGCAAGACTCATATCACGACTTCTCAGCCTGGACATTCAATGGAACCAGGGCCACTCTGACAGGAGACCTCAAGCTTCAACCCTCATCGAAGCTCACCTGTTCTTCCGGGGACATCGACGGTGGAAGTGCCTCATTTGATGCCTCCAAACGCCTCTGTGCTGGCACCGATCCCTACGCCCCTGGCACATATAGCCCGGACTACAACTACTATAATGGTGGCTCGTTCTACTTTGGTACCGTCACCTCTCCTGTCCATACCACAAAGCAGCCCTTTACGACAGCGGTTGCTTCTTGGAACGCAGAGACGCCTGCCGGAACCTGGATTGAGACGCATATCCGCGTGCTGGAGGATAATGCCTGGACAGGTTGGTATAAGCTTCCCATCTGGGCCAGTGACTTCAGCGCGATCAAGCGCCACAGCATCGATGGACAGAACGACACAGGCGGCGGGATCGCGACCGATACCTTCTACACTAACGATACCCCCGCGACCGCCTATCAGTTAAGTCTGACCTTCTTTACAACTTCACCCTCGGTGACGCCATCAGTGCGCCGGGTCGCAGCCTTTGCCTCATACGACTCTGACCCGAAGAATACGCCACAGATCTCACCCGATACAAGCGTCTGGGGCAAGAGCTTGAACGTTCCCCAGCGTTCACAGATGCTACCCGAATATGAAGGGCTGGGCTACGGTGGTGGCGGCGAGGTCTGGTGTAGTCCCACCTCAACCAGCATGGTCATGGCCTACTGGTCTAATGTGCTACATCAACCCGCGTTGACACAAACAGTGCCTGATACTGCACGCGATACCTACGACTTTACCTATGAAGGTACAGGCAACTGGCCCTTCAATACCGCCTATGCCGGTAGTCATGGCCTGCACGCAGTGGTGACGCGCCTCTACTCTATGAGTCAGATCGAGCAATGGGTGAAATCTGGCGTGCCCGTTGTGATCAGCATCGCATATAAAAAGAATGAGCTTCCAGGCACGCCCATTCCTAGCTCCAATGGACATCTGCTGGTCGTCAAAGGCTTCGCGGCCAACGGCGATGTCATCACCAATGATCCAGCCGCTGCGACCAATGAGACGGTACAGATCACGTACAATCGACAAGCCATTCAGGATGTCTGGCTAAAGTATTCAAGTGGGACATCATATCTCATCTACCCTGAGCACTGGCTGGTTCCTCAGAAGAACCGCCTCTCAAACTGGTAAACGTAAGTACTAGAGAAGAGAGGGTAGCCGCGCTTGGAGCGTAGCTACCCTCTCTTCTTGCTTTTATAGCAGTTTCTATTCTCATATGGACAAACTTGTCTACAAGAAAGGATTGACCCTTGCGGGACGCTTCTTCGCTCACCTATGGCGCCCTTCTGCGTACCTATCTCGGCCCCCAGTGGCGGCGTATGTGTATTGTGACCTCCCTGCTGCTCATAATCCTGGCTTTCCAGTTGATTAATCCCTATATCTTACGCTACTTCATTGATACGGCACTGAGTGGGGGTCAACAAACATCTCTACTGCTAGCAGGCTTTCTCTTCGTTGGACTGGCCCTGCTCAATCAAGGTGCCACCATCTACGAGACCTATGTCAGTGAGAATGTGGCCTGGACGGCGACGAACCGCCTACGCGCCGATCTTGTAGCACATTGCCTGCGCCTGGATATCGCTTTTCACAAGTCACACACCTCGGGCGAGCTGATCGAGCGTATTGATGGCGACGTGGACGCGCTTGCGACCTTCTTCTCACGCTCGTTTGTGCTTATCGCTAGTAACACGCTACTCATCGTCGGTCTGATTGTGGTCCTTTTCCAACAGCACTGGCTGGTAGGGCTGGTCATGGGAATCTTCGCACTAATCGCGACCTATATTCTGCTCCGTATGCGCTCTTTCGCCATTCGTGCCGAAACGCTTGAGCGCCAGAAGGATGCCGAATTCTATGGCTTTCTGGGGGAGCAACTCGCCGGGACAGCCGATATGCGCGCCAATGGCGCGACGTTCTATGTGCTCTGGTGCTTCTATCTGCTCTTGCGCTCCTGGTATCCCGCCAATCGACGTGCGGCTCTGATGCGCTTCTCCGTCTTTGTGACGACTATCGCGGTCTTTGGTGTAGGAAACGCCGTGGCGCTCGCGCTTGGTGCCTATCTCTGGACACAGCACCAGATCACACCGGGCATGGTCTACTTCATTTTCTACTGTACAAACTTGCTCAATCAGCCCATTGATCAGATTCGCCGCGAGCTTCAGAACTTACAAAAAGCAGGAGCTGGCATTGAACGTATCCGCTCTCTCTTCAATATCCAGCCTGCCATTACGGATGCGGATGTTCCAATAACGCTCCCAGACGGCCCCCTGGCCGTCTCATTCCAGCACGTCACCTTTGGCTATAACGCGGATGAGGCTGTATTACGCGATATCTCATTTGATCTGGCACCGGGCCATGTGCTAGGGTTGCTAGGCCGCACCGGCAGCGGCAAGACGACGACGGCCCGCCTGCTACTTCGCCTCTATGATGTTCAGCAGGGCGAGATTCGCCTCTCCGGCGTTCCTTTACGCGCGACAGGTCTGACTGATCTGCGCCACCATATTGGGATGGTCACCCAGGATGTACAGCTTTTCCATGCCAGTGTGCGCAACAATCTGACCTTCTTCAATGCCAGTGTTCCCGATAGCCTTATCCTAAGCACACTGGAAGATCTGGGATTAGGCCCCTGGCTCCGTTCGCTACCCGCCGGTCTGGATACAGAGCTTGGCTCGGATGGTGAGGGGCTCTCGGCAGGTGAGGCCCAACTTCTGGCCTTTACCCGCGTCTTCCTGGCGAATCCGGGACTGGTCATTCTGGATGAGGCCTCGTCACGCCTCGATCCCGCCACCGAGCAACTGATTGAGCGAGCCATCAATAAGCTACTGGATGGACGCAGCGCGATTATCATCGCTCATCGCCTGGGAACTGTTCAGCGCGCCGACGAGATTCTGATTCTCGAAGATGGTGGTGTGCTTGAATATGGCAAGCGAGCCACCCTGGCGAGCGATTCCACTTCCCGCTTCTACACATTGCTTCAAACTGGCCTAGAGGAGGTGCTGGCATGAGAAGCCTTCCCCAAACCTATCTGTCGCTCAAGACGTATCAATACCTCTGGCGCTTGATGTGCTACCGACCCTGGCTCTACCTGTTGAATGCGATCCTCTGGATATGCATTCATATGCTCCCCTTACTGCCAGGGCTAGTCGCGCAACAGTTCTTCAACGCGCTCACGCGTACAGGTACTCTTAACGGCGAAATCTGGCTCTTCATCGCGCTCCTGGTGGCAATCGCGCTAGGACATGCGACTCTTTTCTTCTTTGGTGGGCTGGTTGATAACCTGCATCGCTTCTGTATGTCCAACATCCTACGTCATAATCTACTCAAGCGCGTTCTAGAGCGGCCCGGTGCGCGTGCCGTTCCCTATTCTCCTGGCGAGGCCATTAGCCGCTTTCGTGACGATACTCAACAGGCGGAAGATGCGATTAGCTGGACGCTTGATAGCATCGGGCAATTCCTCTTTGCGCTGGTTGCGATCATTATTTTGCTACGCATTAATGTGGAGATTACGCTCCTGGTCTTCCTCCCTCTGGCAAGTATCGTTGCGATTACGCAGATGTTGGGTAAGCGACTGATCAAGTATCGTCAGGCCAGTCGGCAGGCTACGAGCAAGGTTACCAGCGCCATCGGCGAAATCTTCTCAACGGTGCAGGCTATCCAGATTGCGGCGGCGGAAACCAATGTCCTGAACAATTTCCACACCCTGAACGAGCGACGGCGCGTTGCGATGCTGAAAGATACCGTGCTCACGCAGACGCTCGGCTCTACCTTTGCCAATGTTGTCAGCCTGGGGACGGGCCTTATCATGATCCTGGCGGCGCAGTCTATGCATGCACGCAGCCTGGACGTAGGTGATCTGGCTATCTTCATCTACTATCTGGCCTTTGTGACAGACTTCGTGCGTTTCTTTGGGGCTTTCCTGGCCTTCTATGTTCAGACTGGTGTCTCTTTTGGACGCATGCATACGCTCTTACAAGGTGCACCCGCCGAGCGCCTGATCGAGCCACATGCGCTTCATCTCAGTGGCCCGGAGCCGGAACTACCATCCCTTCCAATCACCAGCGAGAAGCTAGAGGAACTGAACGTCCAGGATCTAAGCTATCACTATCCTGAATCCGGGCGTGGTATCGAGAATATTGCTCTCCATATACGCCGGGGAACACTAACCGCCATCACAGGTCGCATCGGATCGGGGAAAACTACTCTGGTCCAGACGCTGCTTGGTCTACTGCCACATGAGGGTGGCACTATTCACTGGAATGGTTCGCTCGTAGATGATCCCGCGTCTTTCTTCGTGCCGCCCAGAAGCGCCTACACACCCCAGGTACCGCGCCTCTTTAGCGCGACGCTACGCGAGAACATCCTGCTTGGTCTCTCGCCAGAAGACGCGCGCCTGGAGCGCTCTCTTCAGCAGGCCGTGATGGAGCGAGATATCACTATGCTCGAAAATGGCCTGGATACCCTGGTCGGTACACGTGGCGTCAAGCTTTCTGGTGGGCAAATGCAGCGCTCGGCGGCGGCGCGCATGTTCGTACGCGAGCCAGCGCTTCTGGTCTTCGATGATCTCTCAAGCGCTCTCGATGTCGTAACCGAGCAGGCAATGTGGGTTCGTCTGGATGAGCTGTTGCGCCAGGGAGAAGTCACCTGCCTGGTCGTCTCACATCGACGCTCTGTATTACAACGCGCCGATCACATCATCGTCCTCAAAGAGGGCAAGATTGACGCGACCGGGACGCTCTCTGATTTGCTCGCGAACTCTGAGGAAATGCGTCAGCTCTGGCGCGGTGAAGCCGTGTAAATTGCCTTCATAGCTCCCCAAAGCCCTCTCAAATCCCCCTCTGAGCATTGCTGGTGCTCAGAGGGGGAAAGTCCCATGCGCTTGCCTCACCCCTGCACATACTGCTATAGTGGAGAGAAAACGGTGGATGAGAGGAACTCATGTCTGACTATATCTGGGGTCGCAACCCCATCCTGGAAACCCTACATTCGGTACGCAAAGTCAAGCGTATTCTGCTCGCTGAAGGCAGCAAACGTGAGGGCTCGGCTCTTACAGCTATTATCCAGGAAGCCCAACAACGCCATATTCCAGTAGATATGGTACCACGCGCGCGCCTCGACCAGATGAGCAAGGGAGCGGTCCACCAGGGCTGCCTCGCCATTGTCACGGAGCGCGAGTACGCCAGCACTGATGATATTCTGGCTCTGGCTGAACGTCGCGGTGAGCCGCCTTTTCTCTTGCTCCTCGATTCCATTCAGGATGTTAACAATCTAGGCTCGCTACTGCGCACGGCTGAGGCCGCAGGGGTCCATGGTGTGATCCTTCCCGAGCATCGTGCTGCCGAGGTGAACGCGACCGTTGTCAAAACTTCAGCCGGGGCCACCGAGCACATCTTAATCGCGCGCGAGACCAATCTGACGCGCACTATTGATTACCTGAAGCAACAGAATATCTGGGTCGTGGGCCTGGCAGGCGAAGGCACGACACTCTATACTCAGGCTAATCTGACCGGTCCCCTCGCTATCGTTGTTGGCAATGAAGGTAAGGGCATGGGACGCCTGGTCCGTGAGCACTGCGACGTGCTGGTTAAACTCCCTATGCATGGCTATATCAACTCACTCAACGCGGCGGTCGCGGGTAGTATCTCACTGTATGAGGCCCTGCGCCAGCGCACTCTGACGCCAAAATAAATGGCGGTTATGGCGGACCTCGCCTATTTCGCAGCCCCTTGTGAGTATTCTCTGCATATAAGTATATCAATCAAATATTCTGGCTTCACTTGGGCATTTGTGACATGCAGCATAGTCACACCGTTTATGATGTATATCGATGCAATAATTTGAGGAGAGCTACATCGTGTTTAAAGTATTTCTTCGACGCTTCACTCTGCTAGCTGTCTGTGGGCTCTTCGCGCTCAGTCTCGCAGCCTCGCTGCAACCGAGCATGGCCCACGCGGCGGCCCCGCAGGTTAAAATCTCGCAACCCAATGTTAGTGGTCCCATTCTCATCGGTCACCCTGGTACGAAGGTAACGCTCAAAGGTTCCGGCTTTAAGCCAAATGGTACCGCAAAGCTCTATGCCACTCCTGTCGGTGATCCCGCGAAATGTAAGGCAGGACAGGTAACTGCCGATATGAAGCCCTTTGTTCCCGATAGCACAACCATTCAGGGAGATGGCTCATTCACGCTCGATACAAATTGGCCTGATGCGGCAAATAATGCCTCAATCCCTTACTTTGTCTGTGTGCTAACTCAGGACGAGCAGGCTCTATCGCAAAATAACTTCACGGTGGCCCAGAAGGTAGCGATCCAGGTAACCCCCTCAAGCGCTACCCCTGGCGATAAGATCACCGTTCGCGGTACAGGCTGGCTTCCCGTACAGAATCTTACCGTCTCCATCGTCAGCGGTGGTACTCCTATCACCAGCCAGGCCACTCAGTCCAGCGGCACCGATGGCACCTTTAGCGTTACCTTAGCCATCCCCAAGGATGCGACGGAAGGAACCTATCAGGTCATTGTTTCCGCTCCCAATGAGGATACGGACCAGATGAAGGCCACACAGGAGCTTACAATCGCGAAAGAGCCACCACCAGTAACCACCACACCAACCACGACAACGGAGGGAACACCCCAGGTCACGCCAACCCCGACGACCCCCAATAATTCCGGTGGTCCCAGCGGTCTGATGATCTTTACCTTCCTCCTCGGTGGCATTGGTATCGTTCTAGTCATTGTTGGCATAATCATGTACTTCTCGTACAACTCCCGCCACTAACTCACACGCATAAAAACATGAGGTTGGGTGTCATCTGATGACACCCAACCTCATGTTTTGTGTACTAACTATTCGTGCAATTCATCCTTGCGCGTATGAACGACAAGCAATATCCCACTCTCGACCGTGACCTCCGCGTGCTGATCAGTAAGCACATTGCTGATACCTCGTGGTTTACCAAAGCGTAGACACCCATCCACCAGAGCATAATAGAGGTTATGGGTTGAGACGCCTCTGGCATCACCAGACAGGGGAAAAAGCGAGAGCAGATCACCGGTTTGCCCCTCTATCTCCGTGCGGCCCGGTCCACGCACAATCCAACAAGCCGTAGGACCATCAACCAGGCGCACTGGCACGCTTGTAATGTCGACCAGCAGCGTGATGTTACCAATGGCATGCTCAAGACGCTCTCCCCCCCAACCCCCCAGTAGGGTGATACTGGTCGCACCCTTCTCAAGCGCGAGTTGGAAAGCCAGTTCGCTATCGGTTTCATCTTTCTCTTCCTGCGCGCGTACAACCTCACATCCAAGCTCTTGCAGGCGTTGCGCGGAAAGCTTGAGCGAATCCAGGTCACCAATAATGTAGCGTGGTGTCAGACCATAAGTTAGCGCGGTCTGCGCGCCACGATCCGCCGCGATAACCAGTTCCGCCCGCGCGATGGCCTCATCCACCCACCTGCCGGGTCTGACACTTCCAGCCGCGAATATGACTGTATGCATATCTGTTTGCTAAACCTTTCAGGCTAAAGTGGTGGCTACGCTCTCGCGTAATCCGTTAAGATAGTTGAACAATTTGCCAGCATCAACTACGAAAATCATTATTGAGGATAGCTCTCTCATGTCTATATCAAATAAGCCCCAGTCCTGGGGCCGCTTCCCACGTGTGAAGCACAGCCATGTGGTTCCAGTCTACTGGCGTCACGAAATGCCGCAACTCGATTCCTTCGATACCTCTATCCTCCCCTTTGCCTACGGGCGCAGCTATGGTGATAGCTGTCTCAACGAAGGAGGAGTCTCGCTCGATGTGAGCAATCTCAGGCGCTTCATCTCCTTTGACGAAGAGGAAGGCCTCTTGCGCTGCGAGGCAGGTGTCTCTCTAGCGGAGGTGCTGGAGGTCATGGTGCCTCGCGGCTGGTTCCTACCTGTCACGCCCGGCACCAAGTTTGTCTCGGTTGGTGGCGCTATCGCGAACGATGTCCATGGCAAGAACCATCACAAGGCCGGAACCTTCGGCTGTCATGTGACGCAGTTTGAACTGCTACGCTCCGATGGCACACACCTGCTCTGCTCGCCTACCGAGAATAGTGACCTCTTTCAGGCCACTATCGGAGGCCTAGGCCTCACTGGCGTGATCCTCTGGGCCGAGTTCCGCCTTAAGCGCGTCCAGAACCCCTTTATACAGATGGACAACATCCAGTTTACCTCGCTCGACGAGTATCGCCAGATTGCCGAGGCTTCCGATAAAGACTATGAATATACCGTCTCCTGGGTCGTCTGTCTTGGCAATGAGCACGAGGTGGGGCGTGGTATCTTTACGCGTGGCAATCATGATACCACACGGGCCATGCCCGGCAATACCCAGAGTAAGCATCTGCCCCTGGCGGTTCCCTTCGACTTCCCCTCTTTTGCGCTAAACCGCCTGACCATTCGTACCTTCAACCTGGCATACTATAGTAAGCAGCTCGCGAAACATGTTCACAAAATTGAGCATTACGATCCCTTCTTTTATCCTCTCGACGCGATCCATACCTGGAACCGCATGTATGGCAAGCGTGGTTTCTTCCAGTACCAATTTGTGATTCCTTTCGAGGGTGGCTACGAGGCGATGAACGAGATTATGCGCGAGATTAACCGCTCGGGCGAAGGCTCCTTCCTGACAGTGCTCAAGTCCTTTGGCGATATCCGCTCGCCCGGTATGCTCTCCTTCCCCCAGCCAGGATTGACTCTAGCCCTGGACTTCGCAAATCACGGCTCGAAGACACTTCGCTTGCTGGACCGCCTGGATGCCCTGGTCAATGCCGCTGGTGGCCTGATCTATCCCGCCAAGGACGCTCGCATGCATCCCGAGGATTTCCAGCGCTATTTCCCTCGCTGGAAAGAGTTCGAGCAGTTCATCGATCCCAAATTCTCGTCTAGCTTCTGGCGCCGTGTCACTGAACCTGCCGCTCGCTAAACCTGCTTAATAAAACCATTTTGGAGTATCTATACCATATGTCAAAAATTCTGATTATTGGCGCGACTTCCGCCCTCGCCCACGAAACCGCCAAGCACTTCGCGACTGAGGGTGCGGACCTCCTTCTCGCCGCACGCAGCCCGGAGAAGATGACCGCTATCGCCAGTGACCTCAAAGTCCGAGGCGCGGGCCGCGTCGAGACCTTTGAATTTGATGCTTCCGATCTCCACCGGCATCAAGAGTTGTTCGACGCCACATTCGAAGCCTTTGGCGAGTTGGACATGCTCCTCATCGCACACGGCACCCTCGGGAACCAGAAGTTGTGCGAGGAGAGCGTCGCCGAAACGCTCAAAGAGCTCAACACTAACTTCACTAGCGTGGTCTCCCTGCTCACCATCGCCGCGAACTATTTCGAGCGCCGCCACCGTGGCGTGATCGCTGTTATCTCATCTGTAGCAGGCGACCGAGGGCGCAAGAGCAACTATGTGTATGGAACCGCGAAGGGCGCGGTCTCGCTCTTCGCGCAGGGCTTACGCAACCGCCTTGCCGCCTCAGGCGTCACCGTACTCACCATCAAGCCCGGCTTCGTAGACACTCCCATGACCGCTAAACTCCGCAAGGGTCTGCTCTTCGCCAAAGCCAATGTCGTCGGAGAAGGTATCTATCGAGCTATGAAGCAGAAGAAGGATATCGTCTATCTACCCTGGTTCTGGGCCGGGATTATGCTCGTCGTTAAGAGCATCCCCGAGCGCGTCTATAAACGCCTCTCACTCGGCTAAACCACCAACCTCTCAGCTAGAAGCGATGCTTGCTTATACTCATTGGCGAGCATCGCTCACGAGGAATTTATACATGGGTACACTGTATTTAATGTGTGGTACGCCCTTTTCGGGAAAGACCACCCTTGCCAAACAGATTGCAGCTCGCATGGGCTATCACTACATCAGCCTGGATGATTTAATGAGAGAACGAGGATTCGATCTCTCCCAGACACAGCCCGTCGAAGAATGGGAAAAAACGCATCACATCTGCTTCCAATTACTTCATACACTTATGCAGGAAGATACAAATATTGTTCTGGACGATACAAACTTCCTGAAATGGCTCCGCGAGCGATTTCGTGCTGTTGCCCTCGAACACAAGTATCAGGTCAGAACTATCCATCTGGCGATCCCAGTCACGGAACTCGAACGAAGAAGACAGCAAGCGCTAGCGACCGGAGAGCGAAACTATCTAGATGACGAGGCCTTTTATAATGTCATCCACCATTTTGAAGTTCCCGATCAGGCTGAAGATCCTATTATCTTCGATATGACATCTGAACTCTCAAAATGGCTGGATACCCATTTCCCCATGACCTCTCCTCTTGCCTAGCACATCCACTACCAATACTGGCAGCACTCTCAAACGAGCAGCGTGTTACAATACATAGATATCTACTATCATAGAGGAGAACGCGCTATGCCACTCGATCCACAGGTTGCCGCCTATCTGGCATCACTGCCTACCGAAGATTCACCCACCCTACCCATAGAGGAGTTGCGTCGTCAAAATAGACTGGCGGGCCTGGTCAGCGGCGGCGAGCCCATCCCTCTGGCCCAGGTCCATGACCGGGTTATCGCTGGTCCTGGGGTCGATATTCCCATTCGTATCTACCGCCCCACAGCGGATGAGGCAACCCTTCCCGCCCTCCTCTACTTCCACGGTGGCGGCTGGGTCCTGGGGACTATCGATACCCATGACAATGTGTGCCGCGCCCTGGCAAAGCATACACCCTGTGTGGTCATCTCCGTTGACTACCGCCTTGCGCCTGAACATAAGTATCCCGCCGCCATCGAGGATGCAGAGGCAGCTCTGCTCTGGACCATAGAACACGCTGGAGAGCTACATATCGATGCCTTACGTCTGGCTGTGGGGGGTGATAGTGCTGGAGGGAATGTAGCCGCCGCTCTGACGCTTATAGCGCGAGAGAAGGGCTATCCACGACTAGCTGCCCAGCTCCTTATCTATCCCGTAACCGATCACTATAGCTCGAACCATGCCTCCTACGCCGAATTGGCAACCGGTTATGGATTGACCCGCAAAGATATGCAATGGTTCTGGGATCAGTACCTCACTACGCCCGAGGATGGCAATCAACCTTATGCCGCACCTCTGCGCGCATCCGACTTGAGCCAACTCCCACCTGCGCTAGTCGTCATTCCAGAGTATGATCCCCTGCGCGACGAGGGTCGCCTCTATGCTCAACGCCTCAGCGAATCCAACGTTCCCACAAAGTTGCTCCCCTACGCAGGCATGATCCATAGCTTCTTCCGCATGAATGGCATTTTCGAACGTACAGCCCAGGCCCAAAAAGAGGTCGCCACCGAACTCCACACCCTCCTCTATTCCCAGGAGTAATATACATAACCCCTTGACTCAGTGTATGTGAAGAAGTCTGCTCAGTGCGGATGCACTGAGCAGACTTCTTCACATACACTATAAACCCACGAGGCGCTTTAGCGCTGAGAAGTCTTTGGCAGCAAATCATTTGTATAGAGTTTAGAGAAATCCATACTCTTGACAGGATTACCTGAAGCATCCTGAATAGCCCCAGCGTTCAACATAAAGCCAGGGTACCCCTTCCAGGCCGCGTCATCCTGTAGACCCCAGGGTCGCCCCTTATCGGCATAGTGCTCGCTGTTAAACGCCTGGCTATCCTCAACAAAGGAGGTGTCAGGAAAGTTCTCTTTCCCCGCGCCATCAATCAGCATCTGAGCTGACTCTTTGGGATGCTGGCGCGCGTACTCATACCCCTTCGCAGTCGCCTCCATGAACTTACGCAGGAGATCCTTCTCGCCCTGCATCTGCTTTGAGCCCGTAATAAAGTTCGGCGTATAGTAATCGGGAATACCAAAGTCAGTAATGTAGAAGTAATTCAGCTTCAGATTCTCATGTTTGGCCTGAATGCCCTCAACCCCCTCGAAGATCCAGACAAAATCGACCTTATGCGACTTGAGCGCGTCCATGGCGTCTACATCTAGCGTGACATTTTTGAATGTTCCTTTACCACCATCCTTCTTAATCATAGCACTGACGACAGCTTCCTCATATGGCGCGCCAAACCCACCATAGGTCTTGCCATCTAAATCGCGTGGACTCTTAATACCAGAATCAGCCAGTGTGACCAGGGCAGAGGTGTTATGTTGCAAGATAGCGGCAATCGATATCACTGGCTGCCCCGTGGCGGCATCTGCGACTATAGATTCGGTGGAACTGATGCCCACGTCCGCCTTTCCCTGGCTCACCAGCGTATCAGGCGAGACACTTGACGAGTAAGGCAAGACCTTCAGATCGATGCCTTGCTGCTTATACCAACCTTGTTGTAAGGCCGCGTAGACACCAGTATGATTGGTATTTGGTGTCCAGTCCAGGGCCAGGGTCATTTTCTTGAGCGGCCCCGTACCTGTTGTGGCTGTACTATTCGCGTGCTGCTGCCAGAAAAACGCACCCACAACAATCAAAATAACTATAACCGGAATCGCGATGCCCGCGAACACACGTGTTCGAGCGTTCATTTCCTCACTCCTTGAGAATCATTTAGAGATCATAGCCTTCACAGAAAGGCCTTTGATAATATTTAGAAATCTAGCGCGACTTTATATGTAGGCGTTGGCTAAAGCGCAACGCCTCACCTCCCCTGGCTACCTTAGAACATGGGAGCCTGTGGCGCGTGTCCGTGCTGACTCCTTCCAGGGAAGCACCAGATACTCAATCAGGCCTACCAGGGCAAACAGTGCCAGACTCAAAATAACCGTCACCACAATAGCTGCGAAGACCAGGACAATCGCATGCGCGTTAGCCGAGGTCTGCATATAGATGCCAAGCCCTTGCTCCGCACCTACGTATTCGCCAATGATCGCGCCGGTTACACTGTATGTCGCCGCGATGCGTAATCCCGAGAAGAAGGAAGGCATCGCGCCCGGCAAGCGAACCAGCCAGAGCACCTGCCAGCGCGAGGCGCGCATACTACGCATCAACCGTACCAGATCGGCATCGACCCCTAGCAAACCATCGGCGCAAGCCACGGTAATCGGAAAGAAGCAGTACAACACAACCAGGATGACTTTAGGGAGCAGATCAAAACCAAACCAGACCAGTAACAGCGGTGCCAGGGCAACCATTGGGATTGTCTGCGAGGCTACCAATAGCGGATACAGAGCACGTCGTAGCCAGGAGGAAAGGTCGATGGCGACCGCCAGCGCGACTCCCAGAATCGTTGCTATTGCCAGCCCCAGCACCGTCTCAAGTAAGGTTTGGATAGAGTGCCCCAACAGGATATCCCACTTGTTACCTAGCGCCTCCAGAATAGTTGTTGGCGCGGGCAGAAGCGTAGCATCAATCCTCCCCACGCGCACGCATGCCTCCCATAGCACAAGTAGAGCCACCACGACGACAAAAGCTGGTCCATACGCCGCGAAGCGTCTCAAGCGTATCTCGCTCATCCCTCTTGCTCCTTCAATAGCAGTCTCACCAGTTCGCGCTCCAGGCTCAAGGCTGGCTCCTGCGTCAACTGCTCCTGCGTGCGGGGACGAGGCAGATCCACCTCGACCATACGCAACACACGCGCTGGTCGCGCACTGAGCACATAGATACGGTCAGAGAGCAGAATCGCTTCACGCACATCATGCGTGATAAATAACACACTGGCATGGACCTCCTGCCACAGGTCCAGCAACCACATCTGCAAGGAGAGGCGAGTCAAGGCGTCCAGCGCGCCTAGCGGTTCATCCAATAGCAGAAACTCACGGTTAAATAGGACGGTTCGTAGCAGGGCCACACGCTGCTTCATACCACCTGAAAGCGTGTCAGGATAATGTTGGGCAAACTCGCTCAGGCCAAAGTGGTTCAGCAGCGTGCGAGCCTCATCCTGGGCCAGATTACGCGGCACCCGGCGCACATCCAGCCCTAGCATGACGTTCTCCTCGACTGTCCGCCAGGGTAGGAGAAGCGGTTGCTGAAGCATATAGCCGCTCTTACCCGCGCGCCCTGCACGCTCGCTATCTATCGCTACCACCCCGGCGTCAGGTTCTTCCAGGCCAGCAATGATATTGAAGAGCGTGCTTTTACCGCAACCACTCGGTCCAATCAGGGTTACAAACTCACCCGGTTTGACCGCCAGGTCCACCGGACGTAACACATCCAGCCGCCGCTTGCCAGTTCCATAGCTCTTGCTCGCCCCCTGCACTAGGAGCTTATATTCCTGCGAGACTACTCTATCTTCCATAGGCATCCTCCTTGCAAACCACCACTCAGACATCATCGGGTGTCGCATCAATTCACTTCTATACAATGCCCCAGAGCATACAAAAAGCCGCGTCCCTGGGAGGGGGACACGGCTTGCATCTGCATCTCGGCGGCCTATTGAACGATAGGGCCGATTCCGGTCACTGCTTCCCTCCGCTGGCATTATCCAGATCAGGTTCTTCTAAGGGTCGCGGCTCACTCGCCGTCTCTCAGCCTCTCAGGGCCCCCCTAGCAGCGTATAAATTGTATGCGTTGGCGCTCCCACCCCCACTTACCTGGAGATGGTCGCCACTATTGACAGGGTACTGTTTCTCTTCTCGCCCAAGTATATCACAAAGTGGTTCGATCAAGCGAGAGCCGATAAAGCGGCTCGCTCGTCCCTGAGTGAACAGGATTATGCTACTCCGTAGGCCGCGCCTGCCTCTGAATATAGGTCAGCTTATCCGGGTTGACGACCTCGTAGAGAGCAGTGATCTGCCCATTCTCTATCTCACAGGTGAAGACACTCAACAGCGTTTCAGGACTCCAGATCATGAGCCCGATGCCCTCGTTGACTTGCGTGAGGGTATATTTCGCGTTCGGATAGGCGGAGGCACTCTGGCGCATGAGGCCATTCCAGAGGCGTAGGACACGCTCGCGACCTGGCACCGGGTAAGGCGCGGCGTAGACCTTGCCACCCCCATCGGGCCACAGCGTAACATCCTGCGCCAGCACCTGAACGAGTGCCTGCATATCGCCCTCCTGGCTGGCGGAGAGAAAGCGCTCCATCAAGCGCTGCTGTTCTTCACGCGCCGGAGAGAAGCGAACCCGATTGCGCGCGAGATGCTCCTTTGCTTGATGTAAGAGCTGACGACAGTTCGCGGGACTTTTCCCAACAATCTCAGAGATCTCCTCATAGCGGTAGGTAAACGCTTCATGCAACAGGAAAACCGCCCGTTCATAAGGCGTCAGGCGCTCCGCCAGCATCAGAAAGGCTGTGGAAAGCGTTTCGCGCTGCTCAAGGGTCTGAAGCGCCAGGTCTTCCGCATCCACAGTAATCAGCGGCTCAGGAAGCCAGGGGCCGATATAGTCTTCGCGCTGCACACGCGCCGACTTCAAGTGGTCGAGGCAGAGGCGGGTTATGATCGTTGTCAGATAAGATTTGAGCGAGCGAATCTCCCCTGAAGCGGCCTGACGATAGCGCAGATACCCTTCCTGTAACATATCTTCGGCCTCGCTGGCACTCCCAAGCATCCTGTACGCGACTGCGAACAGCAAGGGGCGGTAGTGCTGAAATTCCTCCGCCTGGAGCGACTCTTGCCTCGTCATGCCTGCATGCCTCTCTTTCCGCTCTTCCTGGCCTTTATCTGCTTACTTCTCCAACCTCTTCGGATTATAACATAGTTCTTCTCACAAACGCCGCGCCTCACTCGTCTCCTGTACAGAAGCCTCAAGATGGCAAACGTAATACCAATACACCTGATTCATAAAAACAGGATTAACTCCTTATCTGGAAACCTGAGCGCGTCAGCGCTAGCCGCGCTAGCGGCGTTGGTTTTCGAATAAGACCTAATAAATAAAAGGAGCTTTTCACAATGAATGCAACAAACGAACAGACTGAAGTAATCATCGTAGGTGGTGGCATGGCTGGACTGGCCGCCGCCAGTTACCTGGCAAAGGCTGGCATCTCCGTGACGCTCTTCGAGAAGTCTGCAAGCCTGGGAGGCCGTGCCGCAACTCAGGACTATGAAGGTTACCTCTTCAACCGGGGCATCCATGCAATCTATACAGGCGGAGCGACCTCAGAGGTCCTGAAAGACTTGGGGGTTCACTATAGCTATGGCATCCCCAAAGAGACATTTATACTACGCCAGGGTCAGCTCTATCCTTTCCCTGCCAACTCTACCTCACTTTTAAGCAGTCGTCTGTTCTCGCTTGGTGACAAGCTAGAGCTAGCTCGCCTCTTGAGCGCACTGCCACGGCTGAAAGCACCAGAGCTGGCCCATATGAGTGTGCAGGAATGGCTTGAGCGCTCCATTCGGCGGCCCCTCGTTCGCCAGTTTATGGCCTCGACGGCGCGGGTCTTTGTCTATAGCTCAGCCCTGAACCTCGTCAGCGCGGAGGTCTTTCTCACCAAATTCCAACTCATACTCAAGAACCCGGTTCACTACGTTAATGGCGGCTGGCAAACGCTCATAGATGGATTGCGTCGAGTCGCGGAACAAGCGGGAGCACGCATCGAGACCGGAGATCGTGTCACCTCTGTTGTATACGAACAGGGTAGCGTCCAGGGCGTACATCTGCGCAATGGCGAGACGCGATCCGCCACGCATGTCATCCTGGCGACCTCTCTACAGGATGCACTCAAGCTAATGGGCGAGAATTCGGGCCTCCAGGACATCGTCTCACCCCTCATCCCGGCACGTGTCGCCTGCCTGGACGTGGCCTTGCGCCGCTTGCCGGATTCTCGCCATCCCGTGGTACAGGACCTGGAACATCCACTCTTTCTGTCAGCCCAGTCACACTATGCCCGTATCACACCAGAGGGAGGAGCTCTAATCCATACTTTTAAGCAACTCGATCCAACCCGGCCCACCGATCCCCATCAGGACGAACATGAGTTAGAGGATCTCCTCGATGCAGCCCAGCCCGGCTGGCGCGACCTGCTGGTCAAGCGCATCTTCCTGCCACACATTGAGGCCATAGGGATGCTCCCGACCGCCTCTAGTAATGGCTACGCCGGACGCCCCGGACTCACAGTCCCTGGTATCAGCAACCTCTATCTCGCTGGCGACTGGATCGGCGCAGGCTTCCTCTCAGACCCCAGTATGAGCAGCGCACGCGCCGCCGCTAACCTGATTCTTCAAAAGTGAAGTACACAAAGAGAGCGCCGAATTCGTCTGGGACGAATTCGGCGCTCTCTTTGTTGGTTTACCCTATTTGAAAAGAATGCTTGCGGCAGGGCTCGCCACGTTCAGGAATGCCTGTGCAGCGAACGTAATCACGATCAGCGCCACAGAGGCAATAACGAGCGCGGTGGTCACACCCATCGTCGGCACCAGACGATCTTCCTTGGCAGGCTTGTCAAAGAACATCGCCTTGATAATGCGACCATAGTAGACCAGCGAAACCACGCTACACAGCAGCGCGACGATCACCAGCCAGGACTGATTCAGGCTCCAGGCCGCCGAGAAGAGGAAGACCTTACTCCAGAAGCCCGCTACTGGGGGAATGCCCGCCAGTGAGAGCAGACAGAGTGCCGTACCCGCGCTTAATGCTGGGGCACGATACCACAGACCTTTGAAGTCTTCCAGGCGCTCGCCACCCGTCAGGTTCGCCAGAGCAATGATACCAGCAAAGGCACCCAGGTTGGTGACAGCGTAGACCAGGATGAAGAAGAGTACCGCCGTGGTTCCCTCGGAGCGGCCAGTGGCGAAGCTACCAATGAAACCAACCAGAATGTATCCAGCCTGCGCGATACTCGAATAGGCCATCATACGCTTGACGTTGCTCTGTACCGCCGCGACGACGTTGCCCAGAACCATCGTAAGCACCGCCACAATGGAAAGCACAATCACAGTCGTAGAATTGTTGACCGCGCCCAGACCACCGAAGGTAAAGACCCGGATCAAGGCCGCGAAGCCTGCGGCTTTAGAGCCAACTGAGAAGAAGGCGGTAGCCGGAGTTGGTGCACCCTCATAGATATCGGGAGCCCACATATGGAACGGAACTGCCGAAATCTTGAAGCCAAAACCCGCGATGATGAGTACGTCCGCCACCAGCACAACGATGTTGCCCTGAGCGATCTTGGAGAACGAGGCAGCGATTCCTGCCAGGTCAGTCGTGCCCGTGAGGCCATACAGCAGGGCGAAACCATACAGCAGAATGGCCGAGGACATCGCGCCTAACAGGACGTATTTGACTGAAGCTTCAGCCGACTTCGTATCGCGCTTCAGCATACCCGCCATGACATAGAGCGGGAAGCTCGTCAGTTCCAACGCGATATAGATGGTAATCAGCTCCGACGAACTCGCCATGAGCATCATACCAATCGTCGAGAAGAGCAACAGCGCGTAAAACTCACCGCTGGACTTGATATACTTGTTTACATACTCATACGAAGAGAGTAGCATGACAGCGGCAATGAAGAGGAAGATGAGCTTAAAGAAAATGGCGTACGCATCCACCACCAGCATGCCACTGAAGCCCTTGTTCGTCCCCGTAAGGGTCAGGGCTTGTGACACGGCAAAGCCAGCCGAGATGATCAAGCCCGCCAGCGCGACCCAGACCACAGCCTTGCGGTTCTTGAAAAAGAGGTCGACCATCATTACCACCAGCGCCATCAGCAACAGACTCGCCTCAGGAGCAAGCAGGTAGAGGTCAGACAGCTTAAAAAACATATGAACTCCTTACCTGACCGTGGCGAGCCTTGTGGGCCCCACCACGGTCAAGGCGACCCTACTTTATGGTTGCCACAGCCAGTTGCATGATATGGGTCAGGCTGGGTGAAATCACATCGATCAGGAACTTGGGATAGATACCCACTATGACGATCAAGCCTGCCAGCGAGAAGAGCGGTATCATCTCGCGTGGGCTCACGTCTGGCAGCCAATCCCACTTCTTGTTGAAATCGCCGAAGAAGACGCGCTTCATCATCCACAGCAGATAGCCAGCGGTCAAGATCATCGTAAAGACACTGATGATCGTGGCGACTGTCCAGATCTTATAGCTGCTGGTGAAGACCATATATTCAGCGACAAAACCTGCCAGTCCAGGCAGACCAGCCGAAGCCATCGCGGCAAAGACAAAGACCGTACCCAGAATTGGCATGCGCTTCGCGACACCACCGAAGGCCGCGATATCACGTGTGTGCGCGATGTCATAGATGACACCCACACAGAAGAAGAGCAGGCCCGAGATGATACCATGGCTGAAGAGCTGTACGGTCGCGCCCATGAGCGCCGCCTGACGGAAAGCCAGGTCACCACCACCGGCGGCAGCGGCTACACCCAGCAGCACGATACCCATATGGCTGACGCTCGAATAAGCGATCAGCTTCTTCATGTCCTTCTGTACCAGGCAGATCAATGCGCCATAGATGATGTTCACAATCGCGATTACTGCCAGCCAGCCAGAGAAGTCGTGAACACCCTGCGGGAAGAGCGTGAAGCAGATGCGAATTAAACCATAGGCACCCATCTTCAACAGTACGCCAGCCAGGAGCACGCTGACTTCTGTTGGCGCGTCTGTGTGCGCGTCCGGAAGCCAGGTATGGAACGGGAACATCGGGATCTTAATCGCGAAGGCTATAAAGATCAAGAGGAAGACAACAAGCTGTAAGCTCGTGGTCACACCCAGGAAGGGGATAGTTCCCTTGACCATATGGGCCGGATCGGCGAAGTATGTCATGCTCGCCGTGGCCGTTGTGCCGGGCAACCCGGCGTTGTTGAAGTACAGCAGCAGAATACCCGCCAACATAAAGATACTGCCGAAGAAGGTATACAGCAGGAACTTCCAGGCGGAATAAATGCGACCGGGGACGCCATGCTTAATCTGCTCGTTGCCCCAGATACCAATCAAGAGGAACATCGGTGCCAGTTCGATTTCCCAGAAGAGGAAGAACAGGAAGAGGTCGAGCGCCATGAAGACACCCATCACGCCACCTTCCAGGAAGAGGATCAGCGCCATATAATCGCGCGCTCGCGTCTTCTTCCAACCACCGATGATCGCCAGTACTGTCAGGAAACCATTAAGAATAACCAGGGGCAGGCTCAAGCCATCGACCCCCAGGAAGTAATCAACATTAAACTGGATATTACCCGCGTTGAACCGAATCCAGGGCACATTGACCGCGTCACGCAAATGTGTCAGGTCTCCAAAACCTTGTCCACTCGCCTGAATGCGATACCACGAAAGCAGCGTCAATAAGAAGACAGCGGACGCAAAGATCAGCGCCGTCCAGCGCGCCCATGATTTAGGCAGAACATAGAGCGCTATCGCGCCCAGCATTGGCAATAGGATAATCCAGGTGAGATCACTTTGGAAAATTGTTTGAAAAGCCGTCATGATCCTACTTATCCTCTCGCGAACGTAATCAGTACAAAGGCGATGACCGCGAGCACTGCCACGCCGCCAAAGAAGCCAACCATATATGCCTGTACGCGACCAGTCTCAACGCGACGCGCTCCGCGACCAAACAGCGTTACTACGCTGGCCGCGCCATTCACGATGCCATCAACTACATAGGTATCGAAGGCTTGCGCGAGATAAGAGATGCCCAGCACGACATAGCGCACCAGCCAGTTGTACAGGTCGTCAATGTAGTAGCGGTTATAGAGAACACGATGGACCGTCCGCAGAAGCGCGCTTCGCTGCACAAAGGCGTCGATCTTGGCTGGCTCCACACGGCAATAGATGGCGAACGCCACGATCAGGCCCACGAAGGAGACCGCCACACCAATCCAGGTGTCAGGCAGCGTCAGCATATGCCCAATATTCAGGGGCTCGGCCTCAGGATTCACATACGTGAAGAATCCAGTCCAATAACCAGCTACAACCGAAGGAATCGCCAGCAGCATCAGCGGAATGGTCATCGTCAGCGGAGACTCATGTACATGTCCCTCGCCTCGATAGGTGCCACCCCACAGACCACCCAGCTTACCACCCTTGCCGCCAAAGGCCAGAATAAAGGCCCGCAGCATATAGAAAGCGGTCAGGCCAGCCGTTGCCAGCGTGAGGATATAGGAGAACCAATCGCCATGCTCAAAGGCCAGACCAATAATTGTCTCTTTACTGAAGAACCCTGAGAAGAAGGGGAATCCCGAGATAGCCAGGGTCGCGATCAGCCAGGTGGCTGCCGTGATCGGCATGCGCGTCGCCAGGCCACCCATCAGGCGCATATCCTGTACCTCGCGGTGCATCGCGTGATGCAGACCGTGCAGCACACTACCAGCACCCAGGAAGAGCAGGGCTTTGAAGAAGGCATGCGTGAAGAGGTGGAACATACCAGGGCCAGCACCCAGCTCAGGACCAGCCACACCCAGACCCACGAACATATAGCCTAGCTGACTAATCGTTGAGAAGGCCAGCACGCGCTTGAAGTCTGACTGCACCAGGGCAATCGTCGCGGCGAAGAAGGCTGTGAAGGCACCAATCCAGGCCACTACGTGGAAGGCAATGGGGTCCGCGCTCGCGAAGAGTGGGAAGGTACGAGCGACCATGTATACACCAGCGGCAACCATCGTCGCCGCGTGAATCAGAGCACTCACTGGTGTCGGACCTTCCATCGCGGATGGCAGCCAGGTATGTAGCGGAACCTGCGCCGACTTACCAATCGCGCCACAGAAGATCAGGATCATCGCTACCGCCAGCAGGCCCTTGTCCATCGTTTGCACCGACGCCAGAATCTTGTCAAACTCGAAGGAGCCAGCATGCGCGAAGAGCATCATAATACCGATGATAAAACCAACGTCACCGACGCGGTTGGTCACAAAGGCTTGTAGCGAGGCACTCGCGGGAGATGGACGCTGCTCTTCCGGCTTGGCACGTTTATTAATCCAGAAACCGATGAGCAGATATGAACTCAGACCTACCAACTCCCAGCCAATGAAGATCACCAGGAAGTTCTGCGAGAACACGATGACGAGCATCGAGAAGGCAAATAGCGATAGGTATGCATAAAAGCGAGCATAGCCCGCTGAGTTCTCCATGTAGCCCTGTGAGTAGAACTGCACCAGCAGGGCAATCGAGGTCACTACGACCAGCATGGTAATTGCCAGTTTGTCGAGATGGAAGGCAATTTCATATTGCAGATTGCCAAAAGCCACCCAGGGATAACTAAAAACCGTTATGCCCTTATCGCCAAGCGCATCAGGATGCATGACTGTAGTAATAAGCAAGGTCCAGGAATAGATGCAGGCAATCGCCATAATCGCTAGCGCGACATACGCGCTCGCTTTCGCCCAGACCGAGAGGTGCGGTACTTTCGGGTCTTCATCATCGTCCAGACCATGTGCGTCATGTCCACCATGATCTCCCGCTTCCCCGTGTACCTCTTCCCCATGCCCATGCTCACCATGTGCACCTCCAGCCACCACCGTACGCGGGCGTCCCAAAAGATCAAGAACGCGCGTACCGAAGATGATGACCACAAATGCCAGGAGCGGGGCAAATAGGATTAGCCAGGAATAATGAAACAAATCCATACCAATAACAACGTGCGCGAACAGTCACAAACCCACAAGACAGAGGCGCACAACTCCTTTCACTTCTGTGACCTGAACGCAATCAGAACTTCAGCATGTTGATGTCGCCAACATCCACGGTGTCGCGTTTGCGGTAGATAGCGATAATCATCGCCAGCGCGACAGCAGCCTCGGCGGCAGCTACAGTAATAATGAAGATCGCAAAGATTTGGCCGGTCAGATATTTTGAGTAGGTTTGTACCTGATTAAAGAATGCAAAACCCACCATCGTAATATTCACCGCGTTCAGCATCAGCTCGATGCCCATCAATACGGCGATAGCATTGCGCTTCGCAATCGCTCCATACAGCCCGATACAAAACACAATGGCACCAAGCACTAGAAAATGGTTTAATGTTAACATAACCCTTAATCCTCTCGAAAACCTGAGCGCGCCAGCGCTCGCCACGGCAGTGCCGTTGGTTTTCGTATAAGAAGACCTTAATCCTCTCTGCCGATAATGATCGCACCCACAATCGCTACCAGCAACACCACAGAGGCAATTTCAAAAGGCAAGACATAACTATATGACGTGGGGCTGTAGAGCAACTGGCCTATCGCAACTACATTGTTGAAATCCATGGTCACCTGATGACCCGCGCCAGTTCCAGTGTTGGCAATCGCAAGAGGACTATTAAAAATGCCATACAGGACGCTCCCACCGACAAGAGCACTGATAATCACAGCAACCCACCAGAGCCTATTCGCGGGATTGGTACGCTTCGAGCTCCCAATGCGCGTCAACATCAGCGCGAACAATATCAAGATGGTCACCGCGCCCGCGTAAACCAGGATTTGCACAATAGCGATGAATTCGGCGTTGAGCAGGATATAAATACCAGCAGCTATCGCAAACACTAAAAACAGCGCCATCGCGCTGTGAACGATGTTACGAAGGCTGACGACTAGCAACGCCGCCACCACCAGGATCGTTGCCAGGATCCAGAACATAAGGGCGGCAAAGTCCATACAAACAAACCTCCGGGTAATTTCGGATCGTAATTTCAATCTTGGGGTAAGAGGAGAAGATTACATCCCATTCGATACTGTATATAGTTGTATTGTATCACCCATGACGAGTGGCAATAGAGCTCTTTGTATACCTCTTGCCGCATGGGTGGGGGAGAGTCTGGTTTCCCATTTGGGATTCTAACAAAACCTAGAGACTATGACAAGGGGAATAGGGGACCACTCGCCTCTCTTCACCCTTTCTCACCCATATCTACCCTTCCTATTACTGCAACATTCTGATTCACCAATACGTCTCTTCCTAATAAGAGTAGATAGACATAACTGCTTTAGGGCCTCGTTCGTATACTTATATAGGAGTTTCTTTCCCATCTCTATCAATATTTCTACTCCTTATTCGGAAACCTGAGTGCGGCAGCACTAGCCGCGACTGCGGCGCCGTGCCCTCGTATGAGGGTTGGTTTTCGCTTAAGACCTTAGCACACAATCAAGAATTCTCTCTCTGTTTTGGAAATCTGCCCATATTTGCCAGCGTTTTATAATACTCTGCGAAAATGTCGCCGTTTTTCCATTACCTACCAGCTACCACGCGGTCATAAAGAGGGTCCAGCGCATACCTTGTATGCTATAATTTTCTTAGACACGATAACACTACTGTAAAAAAGGCGTAGTAGAGGAATATGAGCGTAACACACACTCCATCCGACCAGAAACAGCCCACGGCCATGCGCTGTAGCCATTGCAATGCCGTCCTGCCCCCTCACGCAACCTTTTGTGGCTCCTGCGGCGAGCGCGTCGATAAAAAAGCCAGCATTACGCCGTCTATCAAACGCGGCGATATCGCTAAGCGCTATCGTATCACGTCCCTCATCCATCGTCAGGCCCAGGTCCAGCTCTTCTTCGCTCAGGATAATCAGACTCAGACTCCTGTCATCATCCGTGATATCGATCTCTCAACCCTGGAGGACCCAGATCAATCCCTTGCTTTGGAGGCCGCTCAACAAGAGTACGAATTGCTACGCCGCAAGCATATTCCCGATGTTACGCCCGTAGCCGATCTGCGCTTTTTTGAGGATCATCTCTTCCTGGTCGGTTCATGGCCTTTTGCCAGCAATGAGAAGAAGAATAGCAATCAGCCCAGGCAGACTTTACATGATCTACTTCAGAGTGGCGTGGGCCTCCCTGATGAAGATACTACCATTAGTTGGGCCTATCGCCTGAGTCGTGCCGTCGAGCGCCTGCACGAACAGAATATCGTGATTGGCGACCTCGATCCACACTCTATTCTTGTGGATGGCGATTCCTATGATGGTCTGCCAGCTATGGCAGTCTCCTGGCTACCAGCCGCTATACGTAAGCTTTTCGATGATACAACGGTCATTACGACAAAGAATCCTTTTAGCGCGCCAGAAACAGGCAAAGGGTTGCGCGACCGCAAGTCAGATGTCTATAGCCTTGGCGCTATCCTTTACCTTTTACTTACTGGCAGTGCTCCCGGCGAAAAGTCGTCGCGCAAAAAAACCAATTCCTACTCTCCACGCGAGCTGAATCCTCGCGTGAGCACTAAGGTCGATGAGGTCGTTATCAAAGCTCTTTCTCACGATCCTATGAAACGCTTCCATAGCGCAAAAGAGCTTTCCGAAATATTGCTTGATCTATCCACCAGCACTCGTCCCGCGCGCCCTATCAAGAGCGCTAGCCGCATGGGGCGCAAACGCGCGCAACAGGAGGCTACCACTCAGCAGCCCACAGTCAAACGGCCTGCGCCACAGGTGCCAGCCAATACTGAGCATGTTGCCACTCCTACCAATGATGATGATGCGACTATTATCATCGAGGCTCCATCGACAGCACACCAGGCACAACCAGACACCCAGCCAGAGCATAAGCCTATAGAGGATGTCGATACCCAGATAATCACTACCGAGTCGGACGATGCCAGCGATAAGACGATTAGCATGCCCGCCCTAAAACCTACGTCTAACCGCGATGCTATCGAGTCGCAGCCCACCCAGATCCTTCAGACGACACCCGCGCCCCAGAAGCCGCCTGCGAAGCCTCAGCCCAGCAAGGTAGGAGCCGCTCAGGTGCCTCCGACACCCAGGATTTCCCCGGAGTCGGAGCAAGGCTCGAAACGCATGGCCGATCTGAAGGCTCTGATACCCGCATCCAACGTGTTGCCTGCCAAATTTAAAGAGAATCAGTTTATGCAACGCGTGCGCGACCGCGTCAATGGTGGCTTCCTCCCTGCGATCTCAAATATGGTTCGCTCACTGAGCGTTCAGACAAGAGAGGTTAATGCCAAGCATCCTGTCTTACAGCAATTGCAGCACTTTATCCTTGGTGTCCAGCGACGCGACATCGCCGCCGCCGCCTTAATTGAGACTCCCCTGCGCATTCAACCAGACCAGAGCTATACGCTGCGCATCAGTCTCATGGGACGCGATGAGCCTTATGTTCCCACCGGTGCGGCTACCGATGCTCCGCTCAGTGGCCTGAGCGCGCTCGCTGCTGGGGATATCGTTCATATCGAGGTACGCACAACACTGGTTCAGCGTATGGCCTTCGTGGTGCAGAAAGCGGATGTACAGGTCCCGCGTAAGGGCTATGCGGCGGAAATCAGCATTCCCATGCAGCCCTTCGACCATTCCGTTGCCGGTCGACGTGAGCGCCTTTACCTCTACTTCACCGACGAGTTCCGCAACCCACTCTATGAGCAGCCCTTTGCGGTTGAACTCTTCATCTCACCACTGGTACAGTCAGGTCGCGAAGGCCACGATGTGCTGACCATCCCTTTCTAGTACCTGGATAAAAGACAAAACAGGAGGGCGTATCCCACGCGATGGGGTACGCCCTCCTGTTTTGTTTAACTACGCTACTATGCGCCAAACATGAAGACGGTTCCCGCCATCATGGCAAAGAGCAGGATTAACAGCAGGCCCTCAAGCCAGACTAGCTCTCCGTCCTTGGTCACCTCGCTGAAGAGGAAGGTCGTAATACCCAATACCGATAGCTCTACAACGCTGAATACCAGGTCCAGGCGCTGCGGCATGACAAGGCTAATCAGCACAAGAATGGGAGCGACCAGCAGGGCGATTTGAATGGAGGAGCCTGCTGAGGCCGCCAGCACCATGCCAATGCGCTTATCCAGAGCCATTGTGATCGTATTGAAGTACTCTGGTAGACCACCGATCAATGGCAGGAAGATCAGACCAACGAAAGCTTCGTTCCATCCCAGCGATTTTGTGACTGGCTCAATCGAGCCCACAAGGATCTCTGAGAGGATCGCGACACCCACCGTCGCCACTATCAGAATCAACAAGCCGCGCCAGAGCGGCGGTTTGTGCTCATGAGTCTCCGCTTTCTGCGCCGGGCGCGCGAGCGAAGCCCCGGCGGGATCTACAATGATATGCTCTTTCTGCTCACCATCGGACTGGACAGTTGCAACTTTCGTGTCAGTCGCGACATTCGTGCGCTCTTTCTCATGCTCTACAATCGCATCTACAGCGCTATCGATCTTCCGCAACGTTCCGGTCTTCCCCTGAACTTCGCTGCGAACAACATGCTGGCGATAGGTCAATAGGCGCGAGATAGCCATCATCGAACGCCCACCTATCGCTAAATCAAACTCATCATCAGCCTCTTCCTTGTCTCGTATGCGAAAGACACTGAAGAGGATGGAGGCAATATAGCCAGCAAGCAACAAAATCGCGACATAGTCGGAAAGATCATGCTCCAGGTTGACGCCTGCGGGTGTGTTATGCGCCTGGAAGCTGACCAGGGTCGGCAGGATCAATCCGCCCATACATAACGCGAAGAGTGAGGCATACTGGCTGGCAGGGCGGCTCTCAAACTTCAAACGTCCAAACTTAAAGCCTCCTACGCAAACGGAGATACCCAGTACCAGGAGCGCGTTCCCCAGAATGGTGCCAATAAGAGAGGCGCTCACGACATTCACCAGCCCCTCGCGGAGCGCAAAGATGCTGATGATGAGTTCCGTCGCGTTGCCAAAAGTGGCGAAGAGGAGTCCGCCAATACGCTCACCTGTATGTTCTGCGACAATCTCGACGCCCTGCCCAATCAACGATGCCAGCGGCACAATACCTAGCGCGGCAATGGCAAACATCACTAAGGGCGGAACTTCGATATGTAAGAGGTCAATCCCAATCGCTATCACAGCGAAAATTAATAGGAAATATAACCAGCGCGGCATCCGGTCTTCCTCCCAATCAACGAATACAAAACGACAAATCCCAGGATCTCAGACTGTGCGACATACAACAGTGGCTGCAACGCGATCCTTGCCCGTACCATCATATGCATGTGCTTACCCCTGTTTATACACAGCCTGCTCGACAGTATACTTTATGTCTTGTTTTCTCACAAGCGGTTACAGTTCATCCTTTGTATCTTCCACTCTCCTCCCTTGTGAAACGAACCATTTTCTGTGATAATCTATGGTGAGCAAAGTTTATGAGAAGGTTTACATATGAGAAAGCGCAGCTTGCTGGCACGCTTACGCACCAATGGATTCTCCTATCTTGCGAGTTCAATCCTCCTGCTGCTGGTCGTGCCTATCTATCAAATTCTAGTGCTCAATCCCACTGGTTTCAGTGATACGCGCACAACGGGACATCTTAATATCTATCTGTTCTGGCTGGGAAACCACACGCCCTACTTCATCATCTATCGTGGTCTCCTCGCTATTGCCTTCGCTTTACTCTTTACTATGCCGTTCTCGCTCTATCGCATCATTGTCGCGCAGGAGATTTTGGGGCGCGACGACGAGCCAGAGGAGCAAGAGACAGAAGACGAAGAGATCACCGATGGGGAAGACTCTGATAGCCTTGAAGACGATGAGGTGACAGAGGAAGAGGTGGTAACAGAATCCGAGGGCATGCCTGATTTTGCCTGGCGCGGCAAGGGCTTCGCGGTTATCGCGGCCTGGACTGGTACCGCTGGCATTGTAGTCTTCCTGCTCGGCACCATTTTTGGTACCATCTATCTCGCCAACGCGAGCCAGAGCTTCATGCAAACCGCCCACGTACCACCCGGCATTGAACAGCTTGACAGCATCTTCTCTATTGTTACCAATACGGTGAGTATTGGCCTGCTCGCTCTCAGCGCTATGTTTTTTGGCGCGATGATTGCGCGCGCGGGAAAACGCCTCTGGCCGACCAGTTGGATTGCATTCGGCTATACTGGTCTGGCGGTCGCTGCTCTCCTGTTTGGCAGTGCGGTCGGGGTTGCTGGCGCTCCTTCTAACGGGCAAGCCTTGCTCACGACCCTCGCGATCTTTCTCTTCGGGCTCTGGAATCTCTGGCTCAGTACTATGCTAATCCGCTTGAAACCTGAGTAATCAGAGAAGAGCCTCTGGGAAGGTCGTACATTGACATGACTTCCCAGAGGCTCTTCCATTTCTCTACGCCTTGTGCTCTTGCAAGACCTCAAAACCCGAGCGCCAGCAGAGAAGGGCCTCTTCCTCCCGTCCTAATAACTCCAGCGTCTGGGCCAGCAAACTATACAGATCAGCTATTTCGCGTGAGGCTCCTATCTGTTTCAGATACTCTATTGCGCGCTGAAAGTAGTCCGTGGCAGCTTCAAGCAATTTCAAGCGCGATTCCTCGTTCGGCGCGTGCAGTGCCTCTTCATGGACAACTTTCCCCAGAGCGGCATAGGCCTTGCTCTGCATAAATGGAGATCGCAATTGCTCTACATGCTCCAGCGCTAACTGACTATATTCTCTTGCCTCTCCAAGACGCCTCTCCGCCAGGCGTAACTCCGCGAGCAGCGCGTAATTCATTGTCGTAAGCGCAGTGTCATTTATGCTCATAGCGGTTTGCAACGATTCATCATAATGCTTAGTCGCATCCTGGTAGTTCTCTAGCTGGAAGCAGATACGACCCAGAGCTTGATGCAGCGAGGCGCATTTCTGCCGATCCGCTCGCTGTTGATATAGCTGTAACGAGGTGGACCCCATTTCAAAAGCCAGTTCATACGCGCCTGTCGCTTGATACGCTTCACATAAACCGTGGTATATCTGGGCTGGTGCGTCGACATTCTGATAATGCTGACAGAGCTTAAGGGCATCTGTGTAATTCTGGATTGCGACTTCAGGTTGCCCCTTCAAGAGGCTCACGGTCCCCAGGGAGTAGCGAGCCTTGATACGCACCCCTGGAAGGTGAATACGTCGGTCATGTAAGAGTTTGAGGCAGGAAGCAAAATGCAGAGAGGCATCTTCATAGAGGGTAAGGGTACTGGCAACAGAACCAAGGCAGAGAAGAAAGTATGCTATCCGCTCTCGCTCTAACTGAAACCCCTGCTCCCAGGCCTGCGTCTCCTCATCTAGCATCGGAAAGAGCACCCTTTGAGCATCGTCCCACTGTCTACGCGCTACATACGCCCAACCTGATAGATAGGCACATTCTTGCTGCTGCCTCTCTTCTTCACAATGACATGTTTGCAATACAGCCAATGCGCTATCCTGCTGTCCTTCTTCCAATTGCAGGCGAGCGCTATATAACAATAATTGCGTGTCTGAGTGAGTATTCATGAGCGCCCTCTCTTCTACATTAAAATATGTGAAATTATAACACACTTCTCTATGCAGAAGAAATGAGTTCTTTTTATTAAGTGCCTCTCTAAACAGGGGTAATAAAATATAAACGGGAGATCTTGCATCTCTACCACCGCGCCCACAAAGTGGCAGAGAGATCCCCGTTAAACACAGTATAACGTACTCTTTGCTTTTACACAAGAATATGGTACTTGCAGGATATGCTTTCATTGTCGCACACTTATTACTTACGCCGTTTCATAATCCAGCACATCTCTCCTTAGTTGGCGCACAAACACTGCACAGAGACACATAACCCGGAGAAAGCTAGCAGCGCTTCCTGGCTTGTAACCCTTTAATAGCAAGCCACCCATTTGCCTGAGCGCAGTCGCTTGAGATGCTCAGACGCCGCCTGTGCGGCGTTGGCAAATGCTTTTCATCACAAAGCGAGCAGAGGAGCCATATCCTTCCTTGCAGGAGTACGGAGCCCGTGATAGACTGGGAAACAAGAACCCAGGTAGCATTACCGTGTATATTCTCCTCACATGAGGAATAATATAGGGATTGGATAGAAGAGCTATGTATACGAACGACACACGTAGAGAAGACGACGCATCTGAAAGTAGCCCCAGGAGACGAGCCATGCAAGGATATTATCAGCCAGGAGATCGTTTCGCAGGACGCCGAGTTGTCACCATCGGCGGAGGATCAGGCACCTTTTCGATGCTCTCGCACCTGAAAAAGTACCCTTTTGTCATCACTGCCATTGTCACGATGTCGGATAGCGGCGGCAGTTCTCGTATGCTCATGGATGAGTTTCGACGACAGCTTCCGCTTGGCGATCTACGTCAATCACTGGTTGCCCTGGCTCGCAACGGTGCCCTCTGGCGCGACGTATTTATGCATCGCTTCGAGCGCGATGATGATCCCGAACCTGAAGAGACCAAGGGTGGCGTAAGTGGACATAGCCTCGGAAATCTCATCATCAAAGGCCTGCAGGATATCAATGGTGGAAATCTATTACTCGCTATTGAAGATGCTCAAGAATTACTCGGGACCGCCGGAAACGTTCTTCCTGTTACCCTTGCCCCTACTACCCTCTGTGCCGACCTGGAAGATGGTACAACTATTTGCAGCGAAACCGTGATCGACACGCGTGGGCGCAAACGATCTGAAAACCTCTCCCCTATCCAGCGCTTACGCCTGATGCCTGAAGATGCGCCCGGTTGCCCCCAGGCCATTCGCGCTATTCGCCGCGCCGATACCATTATTATCGGCCCAGGAGACCTCTACACTAGCCTGCTGCCCAACCTTCTCGTACCTGATATCGCCCGTGCCATCCGTGAATCAGAAGCGGAGAAGGTCTATGTGTGCAATCTCATGACCAAGCATGGCGAGACCGACCACTATAAAGCCTCGGACTTCGTTGGGGAGATTCATCGCTACCTGGGAGGTCGCGTTGATCGTGTCGTTGTCAACGATGGGGAATTCCCTTCTGACCTCCTGAGAACCTACCTGGCTGAGAAGAGCGAGCCCGTACTCGTCGATCATGCTCGCCTGAGTGAGATGGTGCCCAACCTGACCATCGAACATCTCAGTGTGGAAGATGATACCCTGGCTCGTCATGACCCGGAGCGCCTGGTACGCGCGATCATCCAGGGGCAGGATGTCCACGCTTAAAATTCACACACCCGGCATCACTGGCTGCTTGTGAGCAGCCAGTGGCACAATGCCTATCCTCACGCGCCTACATCATCCCCTCGTCGCTTCCAACCAAATAGCCTGTTCTCACACAAACCTGCCAGAGCCGCGCAGAGCAGCAAAATATCAGGGTGGGTCGCTAACATCCCTTCGAACATAAAAATGCCACTATTGAGAAACAGATACATGAGCAAGCCCAGTACCGCACCAATGAAGGGACGCGAAAACCAGGTAACAATCACTATCGTCGAGCGATTGAGCGTTGAAAGGAGACTCTCTGAGCTGAGCGCGAGTCTCCCCACAGAGACGATACAACTAATACATCCCCCCAGCAGACCATAGACAAAAACCAGCCAGGGCACCCCCAACAACGTCAGATCGCTACTCAAACCAGAGTTCCCAAAGGTTAGTCCCTGACAGAGCGCGAAAACCAGAATCACCAGGAAGAGCGTTGAGAGATAGCAAGCAAATACTAGAAGCCAGGGCAGCGCATCATAGGCAACACCCGGAAAAGATATCGCGCGAGGGAATAAGGCAGGTGCCTTCCGCACGCCGGTAGTCGAGGGCGCACCATCGAATGCGGCATGCCTTCCCTCCGTATTCAGACGTGTCATGGGCAGGGGAGCACTCATAAAGGAGCGTTCGCGCCCAGGCTCTTTTTTAATCGAGGGTACATCAACCGGTACAAATTGCTCCTGTACATACGACTCGGGAAGCCGTTGCCCGCGCGCGATAGCCGCGATACGCTGCACAAAGAGGGCATTACTCTCCGAAGAGGATAGGCGCAAATGCTGGCGCACACGCTCGGTCGCGATATATGTAATACATGAGATATCTCGCCCCCGATACGACTCATGCACCACCGCTTTGACAGCTTGAAAGAGATGGTGTGGCGCGATAGCCCCATGCGCGGCATCCAGCAACGAAAATTCATCATCCGCTTTGCTCGTCAGGCTACGTGGGACACGATAGAGGACACCCCAGACCTCCGCATGTGTGCCTGCTCCCGGTACAATCGTCGCAATGGTTCGCTTATTACCAGTTAAGCTACCAAAATCGCCCGCAACCGCTCCAATCTGAATCGTATACCCTCGCAGAACGGCGGGACCATACAATAAAGCCTGCCCATCCAGACATTCCGGGCTATTGAGCAGCGTCGCGTCCATTTCTAGAGCATATTCAAAGAGCCAGACAAACTCCTGCTCTTCGCTGACTTCGCTCTCTGAGACTCTTTGCCCAGAGGTGGCGGCTGTCGACTCTCCCTTGGCATCCGTCTCTTCTGGCAAAGGCGGAGCAGCGGGCGCGCTCTCCGGAAAGAATGACGATGGTGGCGGCTCTCCCACCAGCCCATGTTCCGCGAGGTTAAAGCCTCCTCTCGGAGGTCGCGGCGTACTACTGCGTATCACAGATATATCTGAAGCGGTCACCGCTCTCTGGCGAATCTCCTTCTCCATCGGAGCGACACGTTCATGCATGCTATCATCTTGCTGCTTGTCCACAGCACCTCTCCTTCATCCACATGCCCCACTACAAGACAGTCATCTTATAAAAGAAACGGCATTCTCTGGTATCAGAATACAGCTATCACCGCGTTTTACCAAATACATAGGACTACAGGCCTTATCCTCCCTTCTGCTCCTACTCCTTATCCGGAAACCTGAGCGCGCCAGCGCTAGCCGCGCTAGCCGCGCCGTGCCCTCGTATGAGGGTTGGTTTTCGCATAAGAACTTAAGAAGCATCTAAGAAAAGGCGTTGTATAGCACGCTGCACCTCGCTCGCCAGGTCCGCGATAGATGACTGTGTCAGCACTCCACGCTCTGTAATCCAGGCCCCAATGAGATGGGCAGGGGTAACATCAAAGTAGAAGTTTCGCACCTCAACACCAGCCGGAGGCTGGGACCAGACTTCATCCGCGTCTTTCTCCTCAAGCCAATTCTGAAACTCCTTGAAATGGGCTGGATTCGTATCCCAGCGCCTAGGTGAGATCTTGAGCGTCTCCGCCAGGACATAGAGCGGCACTCTATAGCCCTGTGCGGCCCAACCCAACAAAGCACTACCAGCTTTGTTAATCACTGCTCCATCAGCGAGAATGCTATCCGCTCCCAGAGCCACACACTGGCAGAAGGGCAGGAAGAGCGCCGCTTGCGCGTCCGTGAGAAACGTGACAGGTATACCAGCCTCCGTCAATTCCTGTGCCATAGTCCGCCCCTCATAGCGCGGACGCCCCTCTAGCACATATACGCGCTCTATCCCCTGACGACATGCCGTCAAGACCTCTACCAGGGTATGAGAGAGGCTACAGGTCATCACCTGCCCAGACAGCCTCTCCCTGGCAGCTTCAGCGATTCTCTTGGTCGCTGTGTCGTACTCAGCCAGAAACCCACTCGCACGACGCGCGACCTCGGATGGCTCTTCCGTATCCAGAATACGACTCATAGCACTCGCTAGAGCCGACATAGCCGGACGCGCACTCGCGATCTTGCGTCCGGCATCTCGCAAGTCCGGCGCGGTAATCGAGGGCCCTGAAGCCATCTCACGCACCAGCAAAATCGCTTCTCGTACGAGCCAGCGCGACCCATGATCTCGATCCCCCACGATCTGTTCAATGCGCTTGCCGAATGTCTGCATCTCTTCCTCCTGCTCATATGCCAGTATATAGTTATCACATATTCTAGAGACATTTTATGTTATTGTATGTATAGATGCCCAACCTCGAAAGCAGTTCTATGATGTGCACTGAGGCACACAGGAGGAGTACATTTATGGCAATGCACATGCCGAGAGAGGCTGTCATCGTTGAAGCAGTACGAACACCCGTAGGCAAACGCAACGGACAACTCAAAGACTGGCATCCCGTTGACCTGATGGGATACGTTCTGGCTGCGCTTGTTGAGCGCACCACGTTAGATACCACCCTGATCGAAGATGTCATTCTAGGCTGCGTTAGTCAGGTTGGCGAACAAAGTCTGAATGTTGCGCGCAATGCGGCCCTGGCAGCTGGTTTTCCTGAGAGCGTTCCCGGCACTACCGTAGATCGACAGTGCGGCTCCAGCCAGCAGGCCATCCATTTCGCGGCTCAGGGTGTCATCAGTGGCGCATATGATATTGTGATCGCAGGCGGCGTAGAGTCGATGACACGCGTCCCCATGGGGGCTTCTAGCCAGGGTCCAGGCGCGCCCTTCGGACCAATGATGAGCGCACGCTATGAACATAAACTCGTTCATCAAGGCATCAGCGCGGATATGATCGCGCGCAAGTGGGAAATAAGTCGCCAGAAGCTAGACGAGTACAGTCTTGAAAGCCATCGCCGCGCAGCGCAAGCCACTGAGGAAGGGCGTTTCACCACACAGGTTATCCCTATTCCGACCCGCCAATCAGATGGCGATACACCTATCTTTAGTAAAGACGAGGGTATCCGCTTCGACACCAGCCTGGAGAAACTGGCAAATCTGCAACCCGCCTTCAACCCCCAGGGCATTATTACCGCTGGGAACTCTTCTCAGATTAGTGACGGGGCCGCCGCGCTCTTGATTATGGAGCGACGGGTCGCCGAACGCCTAGGCTATACGCCAAGAGCCCGCTTCCTCTCCTTCGCGCTCACCGGAGACAGCCCCATCTATATGCTGACAGCGCCCATTCCAGCTACCCGCAAAGCGCTTGATAAAGCGGGACTGAGCCTGAACGACATTGATCTGATTGAGATCAACGAAGCCTTCGCCAGCGTTGTCCTGGCCTGGCAACACGAAACAGGAGCAGACCTAGCCAGAGTCAATGTCAACGGTGGAGCCATCGCCATCGGTCATCCATTGGGCGCATCCGGCGCGCGCCTGACCACCGTGCTACTGCATGAGTTAGAGCGGCGGCAAGCTCGCTATGGTCTACAAACAATTTGCGAGGGCGGCGGCATGGCAAACGCTATGGTGATCGAACGTCTCTCATAGCCCAATAGTTGCCCCTCATCCTAGTCATAGTTGCGGTGAGTGATAGAATACTATCCAATGATAGATGATCACCCATATGACAAGGATAGAAGCGCCCATGCATGCACAAGATACGGACGATTGGATTGTTACGGAGGAAGGTCTCTATGTCGCTACACGCGGCTTTCTGATTCGTCGCGGTTATTGTTGCGCAAGTCGCTGCCGCAACTGTCCTTATATCAATTGGCGCGAAAATCCCGAGTGGGAACCCGTACCCGAGACGGAGGTACAGCACGCGCGGGTAGCCTCACGCTCGCTCGCCGCTGCCCGCTTCCTTCTCAAACAACATGAAGAGGCGCTTCAACACAACAACCCTACCAACCATGACTACCATCAGCGCATGGCCCAGCACTACCGCGCCCTCCTCACCCACTGGAAAGAACGCTAAAAACCATCATATATAGCCGCGTCGCTTTAGCAGCGGCACCTATACATACACATCGACCCGCATATGTCGTCGTGGCGACATATGCGGGTCGATACTTCTCTACTTGACCTTCTTAAACCGTAACGAAGGCGACACCAGGATAGGCCGGGTACGAGAAATCCCAGTAGGAGAGGATACCAAAGCCACCTCCACCAGCATACCAGTTGTAGTTACTGGTATGGACCGTGCCATCGGAATTGATCGACTCCACAATGGCGACGTGACCGTAACCACCCGCGCCCTGCACACCGGGCTGAAGCACCAGGATCGAGCCAACAGTTGGTTGCGCCGAGACTTTCCAACCATAGGCTTGCGCCTGTCCCAGCCACTCCCAGGCATTACCTAGCCAGGGAACCCAAACTCCATGCAATTGATGGAAGCGATACGCGGCCCAGTACGTACACTGGCCCTGGAAAAAACGGTTCCCGGTCCCACCCAGGGCCGGACCACCATTCACACCTGGATACGTCTGGTTACCCGCATCATATCCATCCTGGGTCACGGCTGTCGCGGTCGCCGCCTGTTCAGGGAGGAGCGCTGTATTGTTACCTTTGGAATCTTTTATATTGAAGATAATATTCAGGATGCCATTTGGTCCTCCCTTAGCGGGAGCCTGCGTGGCAGTAACAGCTAATAGAGTACCACCCATAATAATTAAAAGAAGCGCAGTCACCGCCACATGGATGACCACACGCCTTCCCTTGGGTGGTCGAAACCCCAGGGCACTCTTTCCAGTCCCTTTAATCACCACTGGCTGACGCAAGGCCGTCGTATTGCTTCGCATCACTGGCAAATGACCAGTAGTCGTATCAAGTGTGAGCTGACGTGTTACGCGTGGATGGCTATCCGTCCCATCAAATACAACTCCGCTGACACCAGGCCTTGCAATCGGACCCGTTTGCGAATACCCAACATCTCCCGGTGCTGCATCCCCTTGAATTGGGGCACCAGTCGCAGCGGGGCTTTCAGGAAAGGGAAGCTGTTCCATAGGCGTGTCCGAGCCTGCAAAGCCCGACGCGAATGGGCTACCCTCTCGATACTGCTGTGACACGCTATTTGGCTTCTGATCAATCGACGACATACAATATTTCCTTTATCCTTCAACTGACGTTGCACTGTTGCTTATTCGATGTTATGGTATTTCAGCACCTTTCTTGAATGTACCTGAGGTTCTCCCGTTGGGTCAAGTTGACCATGAATGTGTAGGACCATCTGCCTACAAACACGCTCATACCTTTACCCATGACCCGTAACACAGCAAATAAAAGAGAGCACACATAGAACGCCGACTAAAGCTCAGCAATCTATATGCGCATTCCAAATACCCCGGACGCTTCACCCTCGCCTCATTCTCCCCTCATCACCTACAAGGCCCTAGAGTCAATAGATGTCGCCAGGTTTGCCTTCGGCAAACCTGGCGACATCTATTGACTCTACGAAGCGCTTTAGCGCTGAGAAGTGAAAACTGTCCCTAAACAGAACAAAACAATCCCCCAAAAAGCGGTATAAGCAGATACTTCAACTAAGGAGGATACGCTATAATAAGAAAGGCAATCTACAGCACAGCCATAACTCTTTATTCTCACTCAAGCGCTTGGACTCAATGCCTAGCCTCCGCCTATGCAGCGGCAAGCTCGCACTCAGGCCATAAAATATAGTAGATATCACGCTCTCGCTGTGCTCACCATTATTACAGCAATGCGCATCTTGAGTTCCTATATGTAGGCGCAGAGCTTTAGCCTGCGCTGGCTCACCCAGCACATAGCCTGCTCGCCCAGTCCTCAATGATTGGCGCATCGCTCTAGGAGCAAATGCATGACAGCTTTCATACGCCGCTATGTAGCCCTGTTGCTTCTTGCTCTGCTGCTTACCGCCTGCTCAAGCACCGGTTTGACGCAGAGCGTAGATGGAGGCACGCCCACAGCCACCACGGCAACACACGGGCCTGGCTTTCAGACCAAACCCATACTACAATGCCCAGGAATTCTGGCGGATTATCAGGGCTGTATTACCCCATATGCGCTACGCAAAGCCTATGATGTAGAGTCACTTACAAACCAGGGCTTTACAGGCAAGGGACAGACTGTCGTCGTCATCGTCTCCTTTGGCAGTCCAACACTCCAACAAGACCTCGACACTTTCAGTAAGCAGTTTGGTCTCCCCTCAACTCGCCTCCAAATCCTCTCACCACTGGGAACCGTCCCATTCAATAATCAGGACAAGGACATGGTAGGCTGGGCGATAGAGACAACCCTGGACGTGCAGATTATTCATGCCCTGGCTCCTGAAGCCAATATTGTCGTGATGACCAGTCCGGTCAGCGAAACGCAAGGAACACAGGGTCTCCCCGAATTCATGAAGTTAGAGCAATATGCTGTCGATCATAAATTAGGACAGATTTTTTCTCAAAGCTGGGCCGCCTCTGAAGCAACGCTCACTGATGAGGCTGGGCAAAAACTCATTCAATCATACGCGGACTTTTACAAACGGGCCACGCTTGAGCATAACTGGACTATTCTGACTGGCTCAGGCGACCAGGGCGCGACCGATTACGCCGATCTTAAATCAACCCAACTTGTCGGCAGGCGCAATGTGACCTTCCCTGCCGATGTTCCCTGGGTCACGGCGGTCGGCGGTACTACTCTCCAACGGACAGGAACAACATATAGCGAACAGGCCTGGACTGGCAGTGGCGGTGGCTTCAGCACCTTCTTTGCCCAACCAGACTATCAGCGAAACCTGACGCAGTCCGGTGGCAAGCGTGGCCTTCCCGATATCGCCGCCAGTGCGGACCCCGCCTCTGGCATGGCTTTTTACTACAATAAAAATTGGTCTTTGGCAGGCGGCACCAGCGCCAGTACGCCTCTATGGGCTGGCCTGATAGCCGTGGCGAATCAGATTGCTGGCAAACCACTGGGCTTTATCAACCCAAAGCTCTATCAGCTTGCACAGGGCGCAAACGCCCAGCAAAACTTTCGGGATATTACGCTTGGAAACAACAGTAATCGTAGTACCATGGGCGGCATCACCGTCAATGTAGAAGGCTTTCAGGCAGGGCCTGGATGGGATGCGGTCACAGGACTGGGAACTCCCAAAGCCCCCTCTCTCTTGCGTAATCTGGCAGCGGCGACACAATAGATAGAAGGAGTAGCAATGCGCTTATCGCGAACACACCTGGCATCATGGCGATATGTCTGTATACTTATACTGCTCGGGATGCTGCTGGCATCCTGTAGCGTTAATAACCCTTTCACCGGCCTATCGGGCCAGGATAGCACCTCGCAGCCCAAATTGGTCAATGCCAGCACTACCTGCCCTGAGGATCTCAAGCAGGTCACCAGTTGTTTGACCCCCTACAGTATGCGCCAGATCTATGGCATCCAATCACTCATAGATAAGGGCTATACAGGCAAAGGGCAGACCATCATCGATATCGTCTCCTTTGGTAGCCCTACGCTCAAGAAGGATCTCGACGTTTTTAGCAAACAGTTTGGCTTGCCACCCGCGAATGTCGAGGTTATCGCGCCCCTCAATATTCCTGAATCTGATCCTCACGGTGATAAGTCAGGCTGGGCCGATGAGACCTCCCTTGATGTCCAGATCATTCATGCTCTGGCACCCGAAGCTAAAATTGTCGTCCTGCAAAGCCCGGTAGCCGAGACGCAGGGCACGATTGGCCTCCCAGAGTTTCGTCAGCTTGAGCAGTACGTCATCGATCACAATGTGGGGGCGATTGTCTCCCAGAGTTGGGGCGCGTCAGAACTAACACTCAATGACGCTACTGGACAACAGGAGCTTCAGAAATGGGACGCCCTGCTCCAAGAGGGCACAACCCGTAAGGGCATTACCTACTTCAGTTCTTCCGGCGACCACGGCGCGACCGATTACGCCGATCTTGATAGTAAACACCTTGGCAATGTTCCAGCGACCAGTTTCGCCGCCTCTTCACCCTGGATTACCAGCGTAGGTGGCACCAGCGTCCGTCAATCCGCCGGGCACGCCACAACGGCTAGCGAACGCGCCTGGAACGGTAGCGGCGGTGGCTTCAGTAGCATCTTTAAGATGCCCAGCTACCAGCAGTCGCTCCCAGGTGATGTCCAACAACAATTCCAGGGGCGGCGTGGCGTTCCTGATGTGTCAGGTGATGCCGATCCTTATACCGGTTTGGCTTTTTACCAGAACGGGGTATGGAACATGGCCGGCGGCACCAGCGCCAGCGCTCCCGTCTGGGCCGCTGTCATGGCCCTGGCTAACCAGATGGCAGGTCGCCCGCTCGGCTTCATTAACCCGACCCTGTATAAGCTGGCTCAGTCGCCACAATACAACCAGCTCTTTAACGACATCACCGTAGGCAATAACAACAATCAGGCCGCGAACGTAAAAGGCTATCCCGCCGTCAAAGGCTGGGATGCGGTCACCGGCCTTGGCACGCCTCGCGTCGATAAACTCGTCCCCGCCCTCGTCGACGCCATGAAAAAATCCTCATAAACTGCGTAAATAGAGAGCCAGTTGCTTGTAAGCATCCGCTCACAAGCAACTGGCTCTCTTCCCCCATATGTAGCCGCGTCGCTTCAGCAGCGGCATTCCCTACACCTTCACCCCTTGCGCTTTTAAGCCTACCGCGCTATGCTAAACATACATTCAATATTCTTCAGGGAGAGCACGCATGCAGATACAGATTATGCTTATTCTTGGCGTCATTATCGCACTCACGGGCTCGCTCATCCTCGGCATCATGAGTTGGCGGGGCCGTCGCCTTGTCGCTAGCACACCTGTCACACAAACTGACGCCCCCGACGACCTATCGCCCGCCCTCAGTGGCATGCTGCTCGCCGTCAATCCGATGCCCGGCTGGAAACAAGTTCTAGCAACCCTATTCGATCTCGCGAACAGAGGCATGCTCAGTTTTACCGAGATTACCAGCCCCAACCCCAGGGACGAAAAGCACTTTATTATCAAAAAACGAGCCAGCACCTCTCCCCTCTCAGGACACGAAGAGGGCCTGCTCCAGACGCTCTTTCCTACAGAGGAGACTGAGCTTCCTTTTACCCAACTCTCCAAAGCCTACAAGCGAAATACAACGCCCTTCACAGAGCCTCTCAAACAAGAGCTTGGTAAACGCAGCTTCCTCGACCCACAACGTCAGCGCTTGCGCCAGCGCTTCAGCACAATCAGCTTGATCCTCTTCTTGTTCTCCCTCCTCGGCATCATCGCGAGTCTGTTTATCGGCACCACCTCAACCGCCTGGCTGATCGTCTTTCCGGCTCTGGGACTCCTGTCTGTGTGTATGGTTGCCTTCTTCCTGATGACCTATTACTCCCCACTAAGCGAGCGTGGTACACAGGCAGCACGCGCTAGCTGGAGCTTTAGCGAGCACCTACTCAACATCGCTTCAAAGTCTTCTCATACTCCCTCCTCGCCAGACCTCTTTGAGCACTACCTACCTTTCGCAACCAGCTATGGTCTCCTCAAACCCTGGATACGCTACTTCCGCAAGCAAGCCCCGGACCACATTCCATCCTGGTTTGAAACTACCAGCACTACCCCTGCCCAAAGCTTCATAGCCTTCACCGCTATCACCCTCGCCGCCTATACCACCGGCAATACCAGCAGCGGCCCCTCGCCTCTCTCCTCCCCAACCACCCCCAACAAAACCAAATAACCCTCACATATGTAGCCGCGTCGCTTCAGCAGCGGCATTCCACTAATTCTTCATTCCAATCAATTTATTCAATATAATATATAGAACTTGACATGACTACACTTCATGCAATACACTTTTATTATGACACATCCTGACACATCATATATATAGTGTTTCCAGGAGGTTCGCATGTCACAAACCATTGATGAGCTCTATCCCCGCCCCTCAATGAACTTCACTAACATCTCTGAATTCATGCACTCTTCAAGCTTATCTCCACAGTGGATTATCTCCAATTTGCTCCCCATCGGGCTCACCCTTCTCTCTGGCAGTAAGCACTCCGGTAAAACCTCCCTCGCCATGCACCTCGCTCTCGACATCGCCACCGGAACCAATCCTCTCAACTCTCGCTCGTCCTTACTCCATGAAGATGAGCAGCCCTATCGGGCCAACGTTGGGCACGTCTACTACCTCGCCCTCGATAGCTCCCGTCCACAGTTAGAAGAGATGACAGGTCGTCTCCTCCAGACTCGCTCGCTCGAACATCCTCCCAGACTGGAGATCACCAATACCTTCCCACCTCTTACACCCAAGGATGGCTTGCTGCTGCTTGAAGCCATGCTCTCTACGCTCCCTAACGTCCGTCTGCTTGTAGTTGACAATCTTGCCTGCCTGCGTAAACTCTTCAAGGGCAACGATCATGAATTGCTTGACCTGCTACGTCGCCTCACTGAGCAGCACCAAATAGGCATCATGGTACTGCATTCCGGCAAACCGTCCACGCCCATCTCCGCGCACTTTGATCACCACTTGCACATCTCGCGTTTACCCATTCACAACTATTACCGTCTCGACACTATGTACCGCAATATGCGACCCGCCAGCCATCTGCTCTATAGCCCATCCGAAACCATTGATTTCCGCTTTGCCACCCTCCAGGAAGTCACCGCCTTGGGCGCACTCAGCGCGCACAAAGCTCTGACCACTGAACGCCTGGTTGTCCTCAATCTGCTACGAGGCTGCGACACTGATCTCACGCCTCTCCAAATCGCCACCACCCTTAAACTCGATTATGATTGCACACGTCAGCTACTCTTCAAAATGGTCAAAAGCAGCCTGCTAACAATCACCGAACGAGGGCACTACGCTATCCATCCCTTTATCCGCTGCCTCTTGCCTACTCTGCTAGAGTACTCACCTCTCATGCCCCAATTTACCCTCGATGATATCCCACCTGCCGATACCTACACAGAAGATGATTCCGCGACCGCTCACAATGGGCACGCACCAGGTGACGCTTCTCCAACTCATCGCCATTCCCCCTTATCCAACAAAGCGCCTCGCCACAAAGCTCTCCCATCATCATACGATTCCGCGACCGCTCACAATTTCTTACCTGGCTTCATAGCCAATAACCAGGCACCACATCAGCATCACACGCCACCAGATCAGATATAAGTGCTCACCCACACATTATTCGCACCTTTACAACCACATAACATAAGGAGCATCCATCTACATGGCGCGATTCTGCTTTTGGGAAAAAAACTTACAAAATGAGGGCTGTTTCTGTCCCCCTTCGACTGTATACTTAGCTCATAAGAAACATTAAAGCAGGAAGAAGGAGAGAAACACCATGAGCAACATACAGATGAAGATCGAATTGATTTCCGTTCCCGTCACAGACATTGACCGCGCGAAGACCTTCTATACAGAGTTAATCGGTTTTCATGCCGACCACGACCATCGGGTGAATGAGCATCTACGCTTCGTTCAATTGACCCCTCCCGGTTCGGCCTGCTCCATTTGCCTTGGTGAAGGCATCACAAACATGCAACCAGGAACTATGGAAAGTATCACAATGGTCGTGTCGGATGCTCAAGCCGCCCGCGAAGAACTACTGAAGCGTGGTGCTCCAGTCAGCGAGGTTGACGTTCAGCCCTGGGGAAACTTCGTCTACTTCAGCGACCCTGACGGCAACAAATGGGCGCTCCAGGAACTCCCCAAACGTGGCTAACCAGCCCCCACCAAAAACAAAAATGGCCGTGCAATCACCACGATTGCACGACCGCTCACAACCCATATGTAGCCGCGTCGCTTTCGTGCCGCTGCTAAAGCGACGCAGCTACATATAGAGGGGAGATTAGGTACGTGAGTGTATATAAACGTCATCTGCAACCGACATCGCACTCACATTCACAAATCCCATCACCTTATGTGAATGTTGAGCTTGCACCGCCACCATTGACAATCCATCACCCCGCACGATACCCATATGTAGCCGCGTCGCTTTAGCAGCGGCCCCCTACAACAATCCTTGCTTATACGCCAGCTCAGCGTTCAGAATCGAGCCGCCAGCCGCGCCACGGATTGTATTATGCGCCAGAGCCACAAAGCGATAGCTAAGTACCGGACACGGACGTAGCCGCCCCAGCGTGGTACTCATCCCCTTGCCCGCGTCCCGGTCGCGCAAAGTCTGAGGCCGATCCAGCTCACGACGATAAATCAACGCCTGCTCAGGGGCCGTGGGCAAACCCAACTCTTGAGGCAGTGGGCGATAGCTCTCCCACACAGCGATAATCTCCTCAGGGCTCGCCTCGCGCTCAAGCTCCACACTCGCGCATTCCAGATGACCCTCGCGCGTAGGAACACGCGTACAGTGCGCGCTCACAGCAATTGGTGCGTCCACAAAGCCTTCGCCCTCGCGCCACGTCCCCAGCATCTTGCGCGTCTCAATCTCCAGCTTCTCTTCCTCACCCCCAATATAAGGGATAATGTTATCGAGAATGTCATACGACGATACACCAGGATAGCCCGCGCCTGAGATCGCTTGCAGCGTTGTGAGCAAGACCTTGCGCATACCAAAAGCCTCCTGCAACGGCTTGAGCGCCATCACCAGAGGTGTCGCCGAACAATTGGCATTGGTGATGATAAAACCAGGCCAACCGCGCTGCTTGCGCTGATAGGCAACAGCCTCAATATGCCCGGCATTGACCTCTGGAATAAGCAAGGGCACATCGGCTGCCATACGGTGATTCTTGGCATTACTAAAGACCGCCACGCCCGCTCGCGCGAACTGCTCCTCAACCTCGCCTGCGACCTCACCCGGCAGGGCCGAAAACGCGATTTTTACCTCTGGAAGCGCTTCTGGCCTACAGGGTTGGACTGGTAGCGAGGCCACCTCGGCAGGCATATCGCTATTGGGCAAACGCCAACGCGTCGCCTCCGCGTAAGGGCGTCCACCATGCTGTTCCGAAGCAGCCAGCGCGACAATCTCAAACCAGGGATGGCCCTGCAAAAGTTCGATAAAGCGCTGCCCAACCATGCCAGTTGCACCCAGGATAGCGACCGGGATACGCGTATGTGTGTGCGTCGTCATAATCTCTTCCTATCTTTGAAAGACCTTCTCCTTACAGAACCCCTGAGCGCGCCGTGCCCCCGAATGGGGTCAGCGCTAGCCGCGAGAGAGGCGCCGTGCCCTCGTATGAGGGTTGGGGTTCGCATAAGACCTCAGGCGCGAGAAGTGGTTGGCTGGCGTGGCGCCTGCTTCTCGGGATGCGCGGAACGTACAAGAGGGATGACCGGAGCGATCAATTCGCGATGCAGGCTCCGTAACGCTCGCTCGCTCGCACTGTCCTCTACAATCAGCGTAATACCTAGCTCTGATGAGCCCTGCGCGATGAGCGAAATCCGTTCGTGGGCCAGGGCCGCCACAGCGTGCGCTGGACTCATTGGGTCCGAGACAAAGCCAGAACCAATACAGGCACAGGCTGCCAGGCCGAGACGGCAACGCACGGTCCAGTCACCCCTATCCTCCTGTAAGGCCTTGAGAATCGATTCCACTCGCTCTTCCTCTACCGCAAAGGAGAGATGGTGTCCCGAAGAGGAGCAGATGGCGATGGGGGCGGCTCCAACGCGTGCGGCTAGCTCAAAAACATGTCCCGCGTTCTCGGACGCGCCAAAGAGATTTGTGCTTTCCATCGTAATCAGTGCCAGCCGTCGTCGCACAGTAATCGCGCGCGCGCCACTCAGACCACTGACCCCACTCTTGACTGGTCCCACAACGGTTCCCCGCAGATGCGGACGGAAGGTATTACGCACCCGCACAGGAATGTTGCGATGGGCAATAGGGATCAACGTTCGTGGATGTAAGACCTTCGCCCCGAACCAGGAGAGGCGCGCCGCCTCCGCGTAGCTCAGGTGCGTCAGCAGACGCGTATTCGCGATCAAGCGGGGGTCCGCTGTCAGCACACCATCCACATCCGTATAGATCGAGACTTCCTGACAATCCAGGGCCGCGCCAATGACCGTTGCCGAGTAATCTGAACCATTGCGACCCAGCGTCGTGACATACCCCGTTACCGTACGCCCCATGAAACCTGCCGCGATAGGAATGATCTCACGCTCAAGCAAGGGATCTATCAGGGCATGCGCGTTCTCCGCCGTCTCCTTCGGTAAAGGTTCGGCCCCCTCCACAACGCCAAAGGGGAGGCTTCCATCACTCGTCTGGGGATGCGTTGTCAGGATAATCTCTTTGCGTACTGCTTCCGCGTGCTCCCCTAATTCATTGATAGCCGCTGATACAAGCAGGACCGAGAGACGTTCGCCATAAGAAGCAACGGCGGCGGTTCGTAGCGTGGTATCCAATCCTTGTTGCGCCACCGACATCAAAGCCTTTACGTCGTGCTCCAGGTCATCAAGCACCTGAAGCAGATCACCAAGCAGTTGCGCCTGGCGCTCACGATCAGCCGCAACCTCCGCTGCGGCATCAAAATGTTTCTGTCTGAGTTGCTTGAGCTCTAGCGTGCAGTCGTCGTACGCCCCGATGCAGGCCTGGCGAGCAATACGCAACAACTGGTCGGTAATCCCCGACATCGCTGAAACGACCACCACCGGCCACGGAGTCTCCTGTCCAGCGCGAGCATCGCGAGCGTGTTGCGCAACAATCTGCGCAACCTGCCGGATTCGCTCTCCACTGCCAACCGAGGTTCCACCAAATTTAAGGACGCCAACTGCATGTCTCATATCTGTCTCTCTGCTTCCTCACACACTGGTGACGACTCAACGCCCAAGTATCATGAGCTGTCTGAGCCGTCACCAGCGATCAACTAATGGAAAACATCTATGCGTTCGCCACGCCGTCAACAGCGGCATTCAAGGCTTGATCCAGATCACTGATCAGGTCTTCAACCGTCTCAATACCAATTGATAGACGGATGAAATCGGGTGTCACACCAGTCGAGGCCTGTTCCTCAGCGGTAAGCTGGGCATGGGTCGTGCTTGCGGGATGAATGATCAGCGACTTGGCGTCTCCAACATTCGCCAGGTGCGAGAAGAGCTCAATATTCTGGATCAGCCGCTTGCCAGCCTCAATGCCGCCCTTAATGCCAAAGCCTAGAATCGCGCCGTAGCCATGCGTAAAGTATTTCTTCGCCAGCTCATGCTGGGGGTGATCAGGCAGACCAGGATAGCTAACCCAGCTTACAGCAGGATGGCCCTGCAAGAACTCGGCGATACGCAGGGCATTCTGGCTATGGCGCTCCATGCGCAGGGCCAGCGTCTCCAATCCTTGCAGGAACAGCCAGGAATTAAAGGGGGTAGTAGCTGCGCCGAGATCGCGCATGAGTTGCACACGCGCCTTGATAATGTACGCCAGGGGACCAAGTGCCTCGACATAGCGCAATCCATGATACGATGGGTCTGGCTCAACCAGGCCTGGGAAGCGCCCACTCGCCGCCCAATCAAACTTGCCGCTATCGACGATGATACCACCAATCGAGGTACCATGTCCATTGATGAACTTGGTCGCCGAATGCACTACAATATCCGCGCCATGCTTGATGGGCTGCACCAGATATGGCGTCGCCAGAGTGTTGTCGACGATCAGCGGAATACCATATTCATGCGCGATCTCAGCAACCGCGCTAATGTCCAATGTGTCCAGGCGGGGATTACCCAACGTCTCAGCATAGATGGCTTTGGTGCGCTCATTGATGGCCGCGCGGAAGTTCTCGGGCTCGCGACTATCCACAAAGTGTGTCTTGATTCCCAGTTTGCTCAATGTGTAATGAAACAGGTTATAAGTACCACCATACAGACTCGCCGACGAAACGATTTCGTCTCCCGCTCCGGCGATATTGAGGATTGCCAGCGTCTCGGCGGCCTGTCCCGAAGAGGTTGCCAGCGCGCCCACACCACCCTCAAGCGCGGCCACGCGCCGCTCAAAGGCATCCTGTGTAGGATTCATAATACGCGTATAGATATTACCAAATTGCTTCAGTGCGAAGAGGTTGGCCGCGTGCTCCGGGCTATCAAAGACATAGGAACTTGTCTGATAAATGGGAACTGCGCGGGCGTTCGTGGCCTTATCGGCGGTTTCCTGGCCTGCATGCAGAGAGAGTGTCTCAAATCCATAATCACGATCACTATTCAAAGCCATGCTCGTCATACTCCTTGCTCTTTATGCGGAAACCTGGGCATGCCATTCGGGCGGCATTAGTCTTCGCATAAGACATAGACAATTTAATTAGGATTGCTGTAGTGCTACTGCCATCTGCTCCCATTCTTTGAGGAAAGCATCATGGCCGTGAGGCGAGTCAAGTTCAATATAAGTCGCATCCCCGCCAAGAGCGCTCACCTTTTCAGCCAGCGCGCGCACATGCTTGGCCGGGAAGAGAAAATCCGTATTGATCCCAATAAACAACGCTTTGCTACTGATACGCGCCAGGGCAGCCTCCAAAGATGAGAAGCCTTCGCTAATATCAAAGAGATCCATCGCCCGACTCAGGTAGATATAGCTATTCGCATCGAAGCGTCGCGCCAGCGAGCCCCCCTGGTGATAGAGATAGTTCTCAACATCGAAGCGTCCACCCAGATCCGGGTGCGCGGTTGGCGAAACAACCTCCTCTCTCCTGGCTTCATGTCGCCCAAAGCGCTGGTCCATCGAGACCTCACTCTGATATGTAATCATAGCAAGCATTCGCGCGATGGCAAGTCCTGTCGCGGGCGCGCGTTCAGCGGCATAGTCGCCACAATTCCAGAGAGGATCAGCCATGATGACCTGGCGCGCAACCTCGTTAAAGGCGATTCCCTGGGCGGAGAGAGCCGCCGAAGCGGCAATAACCACCACCCGTTGTACCATCTCTGGATAGAGCACAGCCCAGGTAAGCGCCTGCTGCCCCCCAATCGAGCCACCATAGACGCTTGCCAGTTGCCGTACCCCCAGATCTTCCAACAAAGCATGTTGCGCGCGCACCATATCGTGTATGGTGATAAGCGGAAAGCGCATGCCATATGGGCGCTCGGTGCGCGGATCTATCGAGGCAGGACCAGTACTACCACTGCATCCCCCCAGTACATTTGCGCACACCACAAAATAGCGATCCGTATCAATAGGACGTCCCGGACCAATCAATAGATTCCACCAGGCCGCTTTGGGATCGTCTGGTCGCTCCGTATCATGTGCATGTGTATCCCCGGTTAAGGCGTGTGTAATCAAAATCGCGTTTGTGCCCAGCGCGTTTAACGTACCCCAGGTCTCATAAGTAATCTGAATTGGACCAAGTAAGCCCCCTCGTTGAAGCGAGAGACGATCCAGAGAGAATGTATGCACCTGCTGTTGTTCCAGAATAGGGATCTGCACCATTTTGGTATAGTTCAATTGTGCGACCATGCGCGCGCTCCTTCTTCATGCTTGCCAGGCATCCGTCTGCTATGTCTCGTCACAATTCACGGCAGACGTGCAACGCCACAACACTACGTGTCTTCTACACTAACAAGCCAAAACCATTCAACTACTTGCTATACCCGAAGGGCGAAAGGTAAAAAAACACCCTCACCCAGTACAGGGGCGAGGGTAAGACGTGTCTTCGCGGTACCACCCTGATTTTGCCGGCACTTCGCAGTGTCGACCTTAAGGAGTGTCACCAGAGATATTGCTCTTATTTGCCTATCTGGAGACACTCAAGCCTATAACGTAGCTACACGGCTCGATCTACTGATCCATTCCCACACACCATGCACATGTGAGAGGCGTTCGATCTGCAACTCCGAGGTCATATTCAATGCTGGAATGGCGCTGACCGTCTCATCATCGTCAACTCGCTGTAGCCACCCTTGACATTTACTCGTCCTCTTCTCCGTCTTTCTTTTGCACCTGCATACACGGAGATTGGCTCATATCCAGGAGGTATTTTATGGAGGAACTGGGCTTCTATATGGGGTATGATTGTATTTTTGGGTAACAAAAAACCCCTTTTGCAGGGGCTTCGCAACTTTGCTCTTCCCCTCATCTCGCAAAGCGTTTTGCTTTGCCGGAATTGGCACCCTTCGCGCATCATTGCCGTGGGTTGCCGGGCTTCACAGGGCCGTATCCCTCCACCTCTCTGGATGAGAGCAGCTTTCTCAAACTGCGTATATAGGTTGTACCAAAGTGCAATGTTTCATGTGAAACGTATTACACATAAGTATAAACAACGCCTTGCGGCTTTGTCAAGGCCAATTTGCAGAGAAAATGTAACTCTCACACCATCGGCATGCGTTCAATGTGCAACCCATCCTGCTCATCGCGTGGCGTGCGCCGCGATTCTAACCGGCGCATAGCATCTCCAATTCGCCTGATGCCTTCAGCGATCAAGACTTCGTTGCTGGCGGCATAGCTCAGGCGAATATACTGACGCCCGCCTCCGTCGATATGGAAAGGCTCGCCCAGCACAAAGGCCACCCCTTCTTGTGCCGACTCACGCAGCAGTGTGCGCGCGCGCATATCGCCTGGAAGGCGACACCAGAGATGAAACCCTCCGCGTGGGAGATTGACCCGTGTCCCCGCAGGCCAATACTTCTGAATGGCCTGAAACATGGTATCCCTTTGCAGGCGGTACTGGCGTCGCACGTCTACAAGATGCTCATCAAGTACGCCACGATGCAAAATCTCCGCGACCAGCCATTGCCCTAACGCAGTGGTGTTCAGATCAAAGATCTGTTTGTGCAGCGATAGGCGCTCAATAAGTGGTTCAGGGGCGGCGATCCACGCTACCCGCAGACCCGGCGCCAGAAGTTTAGAATAAGTACTGAGATAGAGCACATTGCCCCGCGTGTCGAGCGCCTTGAGAGGATGAGGGGCATCGCCCTCCAGATATAGCTCACCATAGGGATCATCCTCCAGGATTGGTATCTGATAGCGGCGAGCCAGCAGCAATAAGCGCCGTCGACGCTCTGGCGACATAATGACCCCCGTGGGGTTCTGAAAGGTGGGCAGCGTATAGATTAAGCGCGGATTGCGCCGGGCTAGAATCGTTTCAAGCAGATCAACGCGCATCCCTTCACTATCAATAGGGACGCCTATCACACGCGCCCCAGCGCACGAAAGGTCTGAATCGCGCCCAGGTAGGTTGGGACTTCCACCACCACCTCATCGCCAGGATGCAGCAGGAAACGCCCTATCAGACCAATGCCTTGCGTCGACCCAGAAAGAATCAGGATATGTTGCCAATCGACCGCTACTCCGCGCTGACGCATGCGCTGCGCGATCTCTCTTCTCAGGCTTTGCAAGCCCTCGACCGGACAATAGCCCAGAGCACTCTGGCGCTCCTGCAACAGACCATCCTCGACAATTCGACTCAACATCTCGGCTGGTAAGAGTGCCTCAGCTGGAGTCGCAGCCGCCAGCGAAATCACCTCCTGCTGCTCTCCCAGAGAAGTAATCTCGCCCATCAGGCGCGCATCATGCCCTAGCGCCAACTCTTCTTCCGCCGACAGACTAAAGAGCCAAGATGGCATGTCCTGCTCATATGGCTCATCCTCCAGATCATGCACCAGATAATTACGTTTGACCAGGGTTCCGCGTCCAACGTGCCCTTCTATCAAGCCCTCGCTCGCCAGTTCATTGTAGGCGTTCATCACTGTGGTCCGGTTGACATGCAATTCCTGAGCCAGAGCACGCTCTGTTGGCAAACGCGTCCCCTCGGCTAATTCCCCCTCCAGGATGGCTGTGCGCAGACGCTCATAAATCTGACGATAGAGCGGAATCGCTGCCGTACGATCCAGTTGGATCATAGCTGATACAGCGGCGGTAAATAGAGGGAGCGGTTGATGCTCCTGTGGTGGATTGACTTTGCGAACCATCCTTTTTCCTCCCTATTGGCTGATACCAATCGCTCCTTGCAGCTCTGAAACCCAGAGAAGATTTCTACCATAACTATACCAGCCAATCGCATTGAGCGCACAGGCCAATATGTCAAATTGGGAAGAGCCAATACAACACAAAGAGGGAGCATAGCATTGCTGCCACACTCCCATTGTTTATCGTATTGGCCTCTAGCGCGGATTGAGCGCTGGATCAGACTACGCCTGCCGAGAAGGCTGGGCGAAGCGAATATAGTTTCCAGAAGGGGGACGCTGCCCAATCAGCAGGTAGAGCAGAGAGCCAACTATCGGGATTAACCAGACAATCAACAACCAGACCAGTTTCCCCATGGGGGAGTGCTCATCCTCCCATATCATTACGGTCTCTATGATATGGCTTACGACCGGTAGAAACACACAGATGAGGAACAAGACGGTATTAAAAAAACAGCCTCGACTGCCATTCATTTCTCTATACTCCTTTACATAAAGCATCTAACACATACTGTTTTAGCTATATATATCTTTTTATATTACTTTCCATCGATAGATCCTACATTTTCTCCGCCTGACTACTTACTATACGGGGAGCACTCACTTTTCGTTGCATGAAGCTTTGTTTTTAAAAGCACTCGCGCCTTTTTCCTTGCTACATAGAGATCAAACGTAGAAAGCAAGCAAAGATCAAATTGATAGCGGGTGGGCAGTCATTCAGAGGTGGTGCGTAAGGTAAAATGGAAGATCGAGCCCACGCCTGGGGCGCTCTCCACCCAGACCTTACCGCCATGTAAAAGGACAATCTCACGCACAAGCGAGAGGCCAAAACCATGTTCATCGGCCATGCCCGTATCGGAGGGCAAACGCTTGGTATTTGCAAACACTTCGTCCAGCTTTTCGGCTGGCATCCCAATCCCTTGATCGCCTACGCTGACATGCACAAACTGATCTTCAAGATCGCTGGTGACTGTAATCACCCCTCCCTCAGGCGAGTACCTGATCGCATTGTCCAGCATAGTCACCAGCACCAGCAATAGCTTCTCGCGGTCTCCCCAAAGAATAGGCAGCGCCCGTGCGAGCTGAAGCTGAAAGGTATGCCGTTGTGTATGCTGCCGCATACGCGCCACAACTTCATTGATCAGCGCGTTCAGATCAAACCAGTACGGCTCCAGGCAAATATGATCCTTTACCAGGTTATCAAGCTCCACCATATCATTGATAAGGCTCTTTAAGCGGAACGCGTTCCCGCGAATATCCGTCGCCACCTCCTTCACCTCCATGGGGCGAAGATCACGGTGCAGCAAAGTCTCACTCAAACTTTGGATACTACCCAGAGCCGCGCGCAGGTCATGGCTGGCGAACGAGACAAAGGTGCTTTTGATATGATTGGTCATCGTCAGCTTAGCGTTAGCATCCTGAAGGGCCGAGATGGCTTCATCACGCTCATGCTGGGCATGTTCGCGCTCAACTAGCAACGACGCCAGATGTGCCACACACAGCAATAACGATTCATCGTCCGACGATAAGACAGGCTTACCCGCGCCATAATCGATAAGGAGAACACCCAGGAGTTGCTGGCGATGTAAAATAGGAACAATCAATTTATACGAAGGCTGATCGCTAAAGAGCGTGGTATCTGGCTTTAATATGCGATTCTGATAGAGCTGCCTGACACGTTCCTCGCCACCAACAAGGGCGTTAAGTGAAGCGTTCTGCAAACGATTCTGCCAGAGAAGCTCGTGATCGGGAGTCAGACTCATAATCGTCGTAGGGTGGAGCAAGTGTGTCTCTGAATCAAAGAGGAGGACACCAACGCAATCACAATCCAGCATACTCAATGGCAATTCAACCAATCCATGCTCAAGTTGGGCCGCCGACTGGGAGGATTGGAAAGCACAGGCAGATTGGGAGAAGATAGCCCCCTCGCCCTGGCTCTCGATAATCAAGGCTTCAGCCATCGAGATGAGCACGCGTAACCCATGCAGTGAGCGGTGCTCTGCATTATGTGCCTCTCCAGATGAGACGAGGGGAGCAGGCGTCACACGCCTGCCCTGCTCTTGAGATTTTTGGCCCCATTGTTTGCCTTGCGCCATCGCCTATTCCTTCATGTGCTAATACGTTTAGATTATGCAAAGCCTGACTAGCAAAGAAGCATTTCTATGTCTAGTGTAGACACAAGGCAAAGGCAATGATAGATACAGCCAGCAAGGGAGGCTAAAGAGCACTACTGCCAGAAGGAAAAGGTATAATTCCGCTCCTGGAGGTATGTTTTGAACCACGCCACGGGGTCCTGGCTCTTCGATTCTGTATAACTATCAGCCAGGAAAAAGCGCGCATAGAGAGGAAGCGCATCGCCAAGCTTAGACAAAAGAGCGGACATACGCTCTTCGGCGTGATGCCAGCGATCCTTACGAGCACCCAGCCGCCAGCTATTATACGCTTCATCATGTAATTCGATGATATTCAATAAGACCGGATCGTGGATATAGCGCTCCGCAAACTTGCGCGCGATAAAGGCATGGTGGTTTGAGCCAATTTTTGGGCGTGACTCATCGACGCGATATTTGAAGGCATCATGTATCAAAGCGATCAGGCGTAGCGCCTCACGCTCCTCGGCTGTAGGCGCGGGTCGCTGGTACTCTATATTCTCAAGCACATCCGCGATATGAAATTTGACCGGCCCCTCAAGGTGACCGGTTCGAGGCTTCCCCCACGCCACCCCTGCCAGCCACTCAGGGTCCTCAGCTATTTTGTGCTCCAAAGCAGTCTCCAGAGTAAAGGGTAGCGAAATCATGTCCCTCCCAGATAATTCTCATCAGCCAAACAAAGATAGATGTAATCAGGCTATACAAATCTGCTTGCGAGCTTCATTGCCAGTGGATTATAAACATATTGATATCCCCCCACAAATTGTACTACGCGTCCACCCCAACCCCGTTTAAAGCGATAGACACCCGCCATCGCCTCATCCTCAGCTTCAGTATCGGGAATACCCCAGAAATCGTAGCGCACGGCCCCATTTGCCTTCACCCAGCGAATCGCCTCCCATTGCAGGAGATAATTAGGCATCAATTGCCGCTTCTCGTTACTCGACGCCCCATACATATAGATACCCTCCCGAGCATAGCGCGAGACAAAAATGCCAGCGAGCAGTTGCCCTTCATGCTCAGCCAGATAGAGGCGTAAGCGATCATCCGCACGATACAGTTGCCAGGCACGCTGATAATACCGCAACGAATGAATGCCAAACTTATCGCGCTCGCTTGTGGTCTCCATTAACGCGTACCAGGATTGGACATCCTCCAACGTCTCAGCCAACCGAATAGTAACCCCGCGCTTACGAGCCAGCCGTACGTTGTAACGCCACTTCTCCTTCATCTGAGACAATAACATCTCCTCTGAAGGCTCAAGATCGAGTTGAATTGTCCGCAATGGTTGCACTGAGGGAAGAGATTGCATCCCCTCACGCTCGAAATAAGCACGCGTCTGTTCACCCAGGGGAGTCTCCGCCTCCAGATCACATTCAAAACGCAGGGCCAACGCACCATGCCGCCGCAGGAATGGATGCAAGCGCGCGAAGAAGAGATCACGTATTTCCACTTGCGTCCAATCCAAAACGGGCCCTTTGGGGATATATGCCAGATGCCCTAGTTGTACCGGAACGCGTGGGGCCGTGCGGCGCAACACCTGAACCCCTGCGACGAGCTGTTGCCGCTCATCAAATAAGCCCAGGCGTAGCGGCCTCCAGGTAGCGGACGCCTTGAGATCGCCCCAGGTCCAACTCTGAAGGAGATGCCCATGCTCATGCTCCATCACAAAACGCTCCCAGAGCCACCGTTCCGAAAGCGTAAGAGGGCGAAACGTATACTTTTCTTCACCAAAAGCCATGCTGATACACCAACTTTCCCAACCCATAAACGCGCCTATAGTTAGTACCTTTATGATATCACCAAATAGCGAACCTATCGCCTATTTAAGCGCCATGCCATCCACATAGGTGGTATGTAATAGGTTTAGAGGTAAACGTCGTTATCAGGAGCAATTTGGTATTGGCGCAGGTTGCATGAAGGCAATACGGGGTGAAAAACCGGCGGAACGCGGGCGGCCCGCGCCATGCACGCGCCAGGTTGGCGTGTACACGTCGCGAATCCACCCGCGTTCCTTCTTGCTCAGATCTTGCACTCCGCGCCAGGAGTGGCGAGGCCCGGCCCGTAAGCTGAACCCGCCAGACTCACCTCTTCGGGCGGATCACGATGGTGTCCGGGTCCTCGTCCTCGTCGTCGTCCGGCGACAGGGCGACGACGGAGGGAGAGGTGAACTTGTTCTGCCAGGAGTCGCGCCGCATGGCGAACTCCTCCTTCCGTGCGAGAGGTTTCGTGCATGACACGAGCAATCGGTTTGGCCTATCCTTCTGCGGTACAAAAGGAGATTCATCGATGAGAGGCAAGCGGCCAACTCACCTCAGGGTTCCTCCTGTATCCTCCGCGATGTCTCAACGTACTGACACACGGGGGAACTGCGTACGGGCTGAACCAGAACCCGGTCACCTGCTCACTCGCGAACAGAGTCAGCTTTTTTTGCTCGATGGGTGACGGACCGATATACTCAGATCTTAGTATAGTGGAGAGATAGGCAAGAAACAAGCCCAAATCTTCCCTATGGAGGGAAGATTTGGGCTTGTTTCTTTTGCATGGTATCTCAGGAAATGATAGAGACACTCATGCCGCTTCTCACCGTGGTATAGATGAACCAGCCCCAGAATTTCCAAGTGGATATTGTTGCCTTATGCCAGTGGTGAGTGGGTATGCTACAATACAGATTGGATATCACCTATATCCTAGAAGCGGTCACTGACCGGCAGGAGGAATTCCGTGAAAATTGTCATCCTTGGCTGTGGACGCGTAGGTGCGACCTTGGCCTCGCAGCTTGACAAAGCAGGACATCACGTCGTGGTAATCGACAACAACGCCGATGCTTTCCAGCGCCTGAGCGGCGACTTCCATGGAGAGCAGGTCACTGGAAATGGCGTAGATGAGGACGTATTACGCCGGGCGGGTCTAGCTGAGGCAGACGCCTTCGCAGCCGTCACCAACGGAGACAACCGTAACATCATGGCAAGCCAGATCGCCAAAGAGATTTTCCATATCAAAAAGGTCGTTTGCCGTATCTACGACCCAATTCGACAAAGCACCTACAATGAACTGGGTATCGAGGCAATCTGCCCGACGATCATAGGAGCGGATCTCTTATATAAAGCCTTAATGAGCGAAAAGGTCTGAAAACAGTAATCAAGATAGAGGCGTACTTATGTATATTATCGTTGGCGGTGGTGGCGACGTCGGCTACTACCTAGCCAGGACTCTACTGAAAAGAGGGCATGAGGTTCTGCTCCTCGAAAAGACATCGGCCCGTGTGCAAATCCTTGCCGAAGAACTGGGACAATCCGTCATTAAAGGCGATGCCTGTGAAGCACGCACCATGCAAGAGGCGGGGGCGCAACGAGCGGACGTGGTTATCGCAGTCACGGGTGAAGACGACGATAACCTGGTCATCTGTCAGATGGCAAAGAAACGCTTTAATGTTGCTCGCACCATCGCGCGCCTGAATGATCCAAAGCATGAAGAGCTGTTCCAGAAGCTAGGCATTGACGTCACCGTTAGTCCAACGAAGGCCATTCTCTCGCTCATTGAAAGTGAGCTCCCAGGGCCACACTTCATTCCACTAATGACTCTCAAGAAGGCTGGGATTGAGATTGTGGCGATGAACATCCCGCCAATGTCACAGGTAGCGGGTAAAAAGCTCAGCGAGATCCATCTGCCACGCAAGAGCACATTAGCACTTATTATGCGCGGCACGGAACCGATCTTTCCCAATGCTGATACGGTGTTACTGGAGAATGATGAGGTCTACGCGCTGCTCAATAGCGAGGGCGAAGAGGAACTCAGTAAGATCTTCGGCACCGCCTAACACTCCACATACAAAAACAGGAGGCGTGACGACATCCAAACAGCATCGCCACGCCTCTGCGGCAGTCATAAAATAGCATCGACCACCAGACCACCCTCAAGGCGAGGGAGGAGTCTTCTCCTGTGAACCTTCCTGTTCCTCAACATTGTAAAGAAGCTCAGAATACTCGACCTCGTTCTCTTGCCCCTCATTTTCGCCTTTATTCGAAGTCTTTTTCTCTTCATCGCCAGAGAGGCGTTTCCATATCGAAGGCTTTGACTCAAGGAAGCGACCATTGGGCCGCCGAATGGTCCATGGAGCCCGCTTACGCGCTAAAATCTGGTCCGCGCTCTCACCTCGCGCCGAGCGATAGATACTAGCCAGCACAACCCAGAGCGCAGCCACAACAGGCGTCGCAAGCAAGGCCCCGAAAACCCCAAACAGATGAGCACCTACGAGCAAAGAAAGAATCGCGGCAACGGGATGCAGGCCAACGGCATGTCCAACGATACGAGGACCCAGAATATTGCTCTCAATAACCTGGAGCACAACGAAGCAGACAGCGACAATCACAGTGCGCGGCAAAGGGTCCGGCAGGAGTAGCGAGAGCAGAAGTGGCGTAATAGCAGCCAGAGCCGGTCCAACCATCGGAATCGTTTCAAAAAGAAACGCCAGGACACCACAGATGAGGGCATATTTGCTAAGAGGTCCATTCGCGACACAGATGAGGCTCGTCGCAACGCCAACGATTAGGGCTAGCGTTAATTGCCCACGGATATAATTGCCAACGACACGCGATAGAGCATCCTCAAAGAGAAGGACATTCGGAAGGAGGCGTTTGGGAGAAAGGCTCACCAAACTATCGCGAATCCGTTTGCCATCGACCGTCAGGTAGAAACTCAGCACAACAATCAAAAAGATATTTATAAAGGCATTGACGAGAATAGAGACAAAGCCAAAAGCATTATTGGTAAGCGTAGTAGCGAACTCGGTCGCCTTTCCCTGGATACTGTTTAAGGCATCATCGATATTCTTGGGAGGGACATGGACGTCATTCTGCAAGTAGGCGATGAAATTCTGAAACTTGTCAGGAATAGCAAACGCAAATGATTGAATCGTATCGGAAAAGGCGACTGCCTGCTCGACAAGATTAGCGGCCAGAAGATAGCTAAGGTATCCTAGTACCCCAAGGACCACTACATATACGAGCAATGTTGCCAGGACACGCGGCATATGATACTTAACCAGGAAATCAACCAATGGCGTCAAGAGGAATGCCACGGCCATAGATAATATGAGGATAACAATCGCATCGACGAACTGACCCAGCAGTGACCAGGTAGAAGTAAATATAACACCAATGCATATAATGCAAATGAGAATATCGCGTGTTCGTTGCCAGTTAATTTGACCCATATGATTTTCCCCCTCAGAAAAATAAACTCTTTTATAAAGACGGAGGCATTCAGACGTATTGTGACATGAAACATATCAAACAACAAGAGCTTCATAGTAAACTAGCAAAAAAGCAGGAATGGTATTTAGGCTGGTGAAGCGCTTATACCTGCATTTTCACCTATATCAACACTTTTACATAGACCTGGAACAGGAAAACTTCGGAAATCACAAACTTATATGCATCCCAGGTGTCGAACTAGCCATTCATTACCGATAAAGGCTAGGGAAAGAGTTCTATAAGGTTAGACGAAGCTGCATATATAGTTTACAATACACGGGTCCTATGTAAAATAAAGATAGGAGCGCGGGAAGACACAAACTGAAACTTTTGGCACGGCGCTTACGTCCTACCAAAGGACAGGAGGAACATATATCCGATGGGTATCGAAGTCAGTGCCCATGTCATATACAAGGATCAGTTGTGTTACCGCTTGATATACGCATCATCTTATACAATTAAGAAGATTCCGATGCTGTTTTATGGTCTTATGTAAAAACCAACCCTCATTCGAGGGCACGGCGCCGCTCTTGCGGCTAGCGCAAAGCGCTCAGATTCTCTCATAAGGAGTGGTTCCTATGCGAGAACCAACGCCGCTCTCGCGGCTAGCGCAAAGCGCTCAGGTTCTCTCATAAGGAGTGCCCACAAAACAGCTTGAAAAGGGGACGGATTCGTGGACGCAACAACCGCCATCACATCAATGAACGAGACAACACACCTGTTGATGACCTGGACGCTTGTTGGGCTACTCTTAGCCTGGATGATAGTCTTTTCGTGGCTCGCGCTACGTAAGGGCGCCAGACAAGCGCAGTTAGCAGCTATACCTGCTACAACACCTACACCCACACCGGCCTCTACTGCACCAACGAAGTTGCACATCATAGCGGCTCAACCAACACCCGCCAACCCACTATCCCAGGGCAAAGAGCCTACTCTCATGGAAGGTGCAAGTGTTGTTCGTTAAAGAACAGCACTTACTCATCACACAGCGATGGGAATCAGGCAAACAGGTCATTTGCTGAGACCCACTATAGATGGCAGGCTAAGGCAGCCTGCCTTTTCTTTTTAGATTTTCCACAAAGATCTTATGCGAAAACCAACCCTCATTCGAGGACACGGCGCCGCTGGTCGCGGCTAGCACGCACTCCTTGCGCTCAGATGTTCGTTGCAACAAGCACGCTCAGGTTTTCGGATAAAGAGAAAATCAAATCCATCCAGGAGGGCATAGTTTCCCTATTGTTGCTCATACTCAGGTTTGCGGATAACGGATTAGTCCAGATTCACCTTCTCATTCGGCTTCTGATTACGGAAGGCTCCATTATCATTGATAAACACAATGCGCGTATCCTGAATATGCACAATCATATCGAGAGACTTATCGCCATTGACATCCTGAAACGAAAGCGTTACAGGTGTGAGGTCTTGATTTGGGCCAATTAAATCGGGGCCAACATAGATTTTCGCCTTGGAGCAGTCACCTGCAGGACACTCAATAATCTCGACATGCCGATTCATATTGAGCGCGATAAAATGACTTTTGAGAGTCTCCGAGTCATTATTATGTCCAACCACTTCATCTGCCTGATAGGTACGAGGGCGCCCATAACGCCAGTCATCCTGAGCCACCAGCCACCAGTTGGACAAGAGCGTTAACGCCATCCATCCTATAACCATAACCACCAGCCCAACCCCAACATAGACAAGGATATGCACATTCTGCTTTGGATTGGCAATCCGGCGCGGCTCCTTGCTCTTCTTTGGCCCAACCATATCTTCCGTATCAATTGCGGCTCGCCGGGAAGAGGTGGTTACCTGAGCATGGCCTTGAGTCGCGGCTGTTCTGCGCGGAGGAACTTTCTTCTTGGGTCGGGGAAGGTTCATGCTCTGAGTGGAAGATTGAATATCAGCAGGCGCACGCCCCTCCTCTGTCTTCACATCGCTATGATAGCGGCGTACGCTTTTGAATGCGCGCCCCGGCAACTCATCGTCGTACTCATCATCAAAGAAGTTGCGATTAGACAACTTTGAGCTACGAGTGTCTCTCGCTGACTTAGGTCCACCACGCTCTGTAAAACTCTGATCCACATCAGTACCGTCCTCTCATACTGCTAGCGAAAACGAACTTTTGTTCCAAAACGCTACGATGTACATAGTACACCAGAACAAACGTACTTGTCAACGGACTTGACGTCTTTTTCCCGACACTCTGTAAAATAGCTTCAATATCACTGCTCATTATGCACCATAAATCTATATGTTTCAATATTGTTCAATGTCTCACTTCTTTGCACATTATGAAGGATGGAGCATGTGATCGCTGCATAGAGGCTGTGAGAAAGCAAATAGGAGCTATTGTTGTTTATTGATTTGAATATTATGGTGAGCTATTGGCGAATAAGTACTACTCGCCGCCCCATAAATCCTCCTGCACTACAGGAGAGGCTGAGGTACGTTTATGGCCCTTTGTGGAGCGGGCGGTGGAAGTTTTGCTGGAGCTACGTTTCTTCTTCTCAGGAGCGGCGACTAGCGTCTCATCAGGCGTGTGGGATTCACCTTCATCGTCAGGAGTCTCAAGAGGAGCCTCCTCAAGTTCAACACTAGCCTCAAAGATCGAGTCACGCTGCATGTGCACGCCTTCCCAGAAGGTGACCAGCGTCTCGATAACGGCATCGTCGCTATGGGCGAGGACAGGTGCCATCTCTCTGACCTGTTTGGCGAAGACTCCAAGAGGGAGCGTACCAGTCGCTCGCAGTGCTGCGAAGCACTGTTGACGAAGCGACGCCAAACTGTTTACCGCATACAATCCCAGACCGGGCAGGAAACGCACATGCTCATTCTCAAGAAGGGAGGCTGCCCGCGCCAATTCGGAACGGCGGTAGCAGTGAAGTAGAGCATAGCAATCTTGCTCTAGCAAGATACCTTGCCTTTGTACAAGCGCGCGGACATTCGAAACATTCACAAGTGAGAGGCGCTCCGTGAAGTCGTCATATTCTTTGCGCATCACTTGCAGGATATCACTGGCGGAGAGCAATCCACGATAATAGACAATAGGGAAAGCGCTGGCAATGCTGGCAAAAGCGTCTCTGGCTTCAACGGGAATGGCAAGAATAATATCCTTGCGCGACTGCAATTGTTGTAATTTCTGAATTTTGCGCTCACGGTAAGCGGGTGTCCAGAAGCCGAGAATCTCCATATAGATGCGCTGGTTGCCACGGGAGAGGGCGAAGTCTGGAATAAAGATGCTCTCATTGAGCAACAAAGGTTCGGGCTCGCGCTCCAGGTGCCAGCCATCGACGCCCTGGTTGCTGGCTAGCGCGGTAAATGCTTCGGCGAATCCTTGCTCGATACTGCTATCAAAGACAGAAGTTGAAGACTCATAGGATTCCTTATTCTCAGCAACTGCTCCTTTCGCGGGTGCTGGGAGCATCTGTAAGAGCTTGGGATCCATCTGGAACTGGTAGGTACGCTGCAAGAAATGCACGGTCGCTTCAGCCTCAAGTAACGCACTGGCAAAACCATTACGACCGCGATTCGTTTGTTGATAACCGAGCAAGACACGACAGAGACGGGCCAGGCGTAAGCCATATTGTTGAGGAGCGCCGGTCACCTCTTGCGGCCCATAGAGCAGAAGATGAAGCGTCGTGGGGTGTTGTGAGGACACAGAATCAGTTTCGTAGGAGAGATCATAATAGACGCCAAAACGACGTGCCAGGAAACAAAGGCGCTTGATTGTGGCTCCGAATCCTGGCTCCTGACTGGGTAAGGGGAATAGCTCGCCCTCAGACTGAAAGGAACTCAATGCCTGACTATCTAGCAGGAAATGAACATCAGAGGAGTTAAAGAGCGCGGCCTCAAAGGCCCATTGATTATATAGAGCCGCGACCTCGCTAGCGGTAGGAGGCTCTGGACTGAGCCGCGTACAGAGCGCCTCTTCCTCGCTATCGAGCCCCAGGAGATATTCCGCTTGCTGGCTTGTAAGCTGAAGCTGCTCGGCAAAAGCACACAGGGCCTCGGCACGCCGCGCAGCATCTAGAAAACCTTGATATTGCTCGTTGACAAAGGAGAAGAGGGCCAGGCGCAGAGTTGAAGGAGAAGACATAGCACGGAGATGCTCATTCGCGCTCATTTCCTCAATAGTAGTTGACCAGTCGCGTGACTGCCACTGATACCAATGGCTTAATGTCGCAAGCAGACAAGTGGCGAGTCGATAATCACCCACACAGGCTCGCGCCTCATCCAGGGAGAAGGCGCGTTGCGGCATACCGAGCATGTGCTCATGATAGGTGATTAACTTCTCTATTTCGTTTTGCAGGGTACCGGAGCGCAAAAAATGTAGGGAGAGAGTTAGCTCGCCTCCCTTCCCCCCTCGGCGATGGATTGTTTTCTTTACATCTTGCAAACTAAAACGCACTTGTCTCACTCTCCTGGCGTGTGATAAAGGAGCCTTCGCCGCCATCAATGATGACGGAGAGTTCCATGATCTACAAAGGACAGGATAAACCTTTTTGCGCATCGTCGCAAGCTTGAGAGCTATTTGCATAACGCTCGCCCAATTCAATCCATACAGAGGGATAAAGGACGTGCCCAGAAACACGATGGTAAGCCCAGAGACAACAGGCGGCTAGGAAACAGAGGTAAACATTAGTCTTGTCTTTTGCTTTATCACTTGACCTCAACTGTTCTGGTTGCTATACTCGATTTGGTGATGAAGAAGATCAGGTGGCGTTCAGCGAGAGCGGATTATTCGTTTTGATCTGGACATAAACAATTATTGCGCGTCATTACTCACACTCATTAGATCTTATATGAAAACCAACGCCACTATCGTGGCTAGCGCAAAGCGCTCAGGTTTTCGTGTAAGGAGAAGTCCCGTTTCAATTTCTGGAGGCGGCGATGAATACAGCTCCACACCATCTGGACAACTATGAACTACACAGCAGGTTAGGCCGTGGAAATGTTGGCGAAGTCTGGAAAGGGCGCGACCTGCGACTACAACGAGACGTTGCCCTTAAACTCCTCCATACGGACCTTCAACAGGCCAACCCACACTTGCTTCACGACTTCACAGCTGGCGGCGCTGTGCTCAAAGAATTACACCATAACAACATTGTGCCGGTCCGCGAGGTGAATGTCTATCGTGCCCCTTCTGGCAATGAGACTATAGCGTACATTGTCATGGATTACATTGAAGGCATAACGTTGAGCGCCTATCTCAAAGCATTAACCCAGCGCAGCACATTTCCACCCATTAGCCAGATTGTGTATTTGTATTCTCGCCTGGGTGAGGCTATCGACTCCGCTCATCGACGTGGGGTTGTGCATGGAAATCTCAAACCAGGGAATGTGCTCTTGAACGTTCGGGATCGCGCTCACTTTGAGGCGGGCGAGCCACTCATAGCTGACGCAGGTCTCTGTCCCTTGCTCGGCATTACACCCAGCTCTGATATGCCTTTCTATATTTCGCCTGAGCAAGCTGGAGGCGGAAGCCCAAATAACCGCAGTGATATTTATGCCCTCGGCGTCATACTCTATGAGATTTGTACTGGCGTTCGGCCTTTTCGCGGCGAGAGCTCCATTGCAGTAATGATGCAGCATGTCAACTCGCTTCCCACACCGCCGAATCTGATTAACCCTAATATTCCCCCCGCGCTCTCAGAGGTTATTTTACGCGCGATGGCGAAAGATCCAATTAGCAGATTTGCCAGTGCCTCTCAACTGGCAAATGCTGTCGCGGAGGCATGCTCATTACGCCCAAGCATGAAATTGCGTGCGGTTCCTCCCACGCCACTTCTAGAGACAGGATATCCTGGCGGTCCGGGAACTGTCACGATTCTTGGTGTTCCGCAGCCAGCACCACGATCTCAACCAGCTCCATTCCTTCCTAGCCATTTATCACAGCAGCAGCCAGCTAGGAATCAGATACCCGCAACTCCGGAAGCCGCGCCACCAATAGCCAAACCGGTGCCACCTGGAAGACAGCAATTACCCACAACCCCTGAAGCTATCGCGCCTGTAGCCAGGCCCACTCAGCCGCAAGAGAGACAACCGGAACCGCCAAAAGTCCAGGACAGAACATCAGGACTACTCTCAGTTCCTCAGCAACAGGCAACACCGTTCATCGACGATGTATGGGCGGCTTCGGCTCAGCCAACGGCTCACATGGTGCAAATGGGACGAACAGATATGGCACCCTTTGAGCCGCACCCTATGCCGCCAGTAGCGCCGCCAATAGCAGCACCGCTAGTAACCGCGCCACCTATAGTCAACAAGCCACCTGAATCTCATCCTGCTAATTTGGCGCGTCGCCGTTTTACCGACAAGCCAGCCTATATTTTTGTCATCGCGGCTGCTCTTATGCTACTCATTCTGGGAGGTGCGCTAGCAAGCAATCTCTGGCTACAAACCCATGGACCAGTTATAGACTATACCGGGCATGCCTTCTTCCAGGATGACGCACTCGGCACAACGATACTCTGCGCATCCAGATTGGAAATGTCGCTACGCCCTCTCAGGGAAAAAGCTATTATGGCTGGTTAGAGATGGGAGATAAGACGCAAGCGCTGGGGCCATTGCAACTGAACGGGAATTCACTCTCCTATACCTACCCTGGTGACAAAGCGCACTCTAACTTGCTCACCACGGTCACGGGTTTTCTAATAACGCTTGAGAATACTGGTAGCCAGTCTCAAACACCCAGTCAAGAGCGGGTTTACCATGGTGCACTCAATGATGCGACATCGCCAACCATCAAGAATATCCTTGTTTCCACTCCTGGGCTGGAGAATGAGCCAAACGTTATTGTGACAATCTTTGAGACTATCAAGTCCATGAATGATAAAGCGGGCAGTGTCGTTGATTCACAGAAAGGTGATCCAAATCTTTCAGCAAGGCAGGCAACACGCATTATCGAAATGCTGGATGGCTCCACCTATGCACGCTCATCCGGAGACCTGCCAAAGAAATACCCCAGTATGCTCAAGGTAAATCGAGGGCTTCTCTCATCCCCAAATCAGAAGGGGTATATTGATATACTGGCGGAGCAGGTCGCGCTAGTCAAACAGGCAGCGAATGGAGATACGGCACTCCTACAACATGTACAGAATACGGAATACGCGATTCAGGATTTGCGTGATTGGCTGCAAAAAATACGCACAAACGCCGTTCTTCTATTGAAGGCTGCCAACCTGGAAGATTCCGTTAACGTCGGTATAGCTCTCCAACTCAAGCAGGCGGCAGCCGACTCTTATACTGGTAAGACCATTCCTCCCAATCAGGGACCACAGCCCACGCTTGGTTCCGCAGGTGCCTTGCAGGCATACACCGAATGCCAGTACATGGCAACGCTCGACTTGAAGAAGCTTTAAATATACCATCGTGCCTCATGATAATACCCCCACTATGCTGAGCATAGTGGGGGTATTATCATGAGGCACGCACAGGCTCAAGCTCTGTATCTACAATGTTGTTTTAGCGGCGGCGCTTCGCCACTGCTTCTTCGGTTGTGTTGGAAGTGACCAGTTCATACAACAGGGCTTGTTCTTGCTTAGGGCGTAGCACGCGCCCCAGGCGCTGAATATACTCGCGCTTTGTGCTATTGCCACTGACAATGATTGCCACACGACAATCTGGTACGTCTACTCCTTCATTCAACACACGTCCAGTCGCGAGCTTGGTGTACTGGCCCGAACGAAAACGCTCAAGGATAGTGCGCCTCTCTTCGGCAGGAGTCTTGTAGGTGATGCTGGGCAGGCAGAAGCGCCGACTGATCTCATCAACCACATAATTATATTCAGAGAAGAGAATAACCTGATCGCTGGCATGCTTTTGCAAGATATGCTCGATCTCGGCATATTTGGCGGGAGCGTTCATGGCGATATTGCGCGACTCGCGCCAGGCTAGCATCGCCTCTCGCGCTTCTGGATCGCGCGCGCTCATATAGATTACCTTCTGCTGAAAATCCTCTGGCGAGCGAATGATGATACGCCGACGCTGCAAAAAGTTGCGATAGATCTGGCGTTGCTCAGTGTAACGCGCGGTATCCACCTCGGAGAGTTCAATGGGAACCACAATCTCTTTATATTGAGCCAGATAGCGGCTCTCGGTGAGTTCTGAAGGCGAGCGGCGATAGATCTCTGGCCCGATAAGTTCTTCCAGGTCCGTATGCGCCATATCGCTACGCTCAGGGGTAGCGCTCAGTCCCAGACGCAAGGGGGTAAAGCCCGACTCCGCAATCAAGCGGTAGGTGGGCGCGGGCAAATGGTGACACTCGTCGAAGACCAGGAACCCAAAACGGCCCAATTCGCGAGGATAGAGCGCCGCCGAATCGTAAGTCATGACGGTAATGGGCTTCAACTCCTTCTCGCCGCCACCGAAGAGGCCAATCTCTGCCACATCGAGCGAAAGAGCGGCAGACAGCGCTACACGCCACTGTTGAAGCAGATCAATGGTTGGTACCACAACCAATGTCCAGAGGCCCAACTGATGCAGGGCCATCGCCGCTGTAAAGGTCTTACCCGCGCCAGTTGGCAAGACAACGACCCCGGCGTGGCGCGCGTTCACCCATGCATCCAACGCCTCAATCTGGTAAGGGCGCGGTTCCATCGCCAGCGCTGTCGCGAATGGCAGGGCGGGACGCTCCTCAAAGGCGACACGAAAAGCGATCTGACGCGCTTCGAGGGCAGCTTTGATGGCACTATAGTAGAATGGCTTAATACGCCAGAAGGCGCGCCGCTTATCCTGGGTCAGCGTCTCAAACACAAAGGGCGAGAGTTGCCCACCGAAAAGAGCCTCTAGCTGTGCCTCGGGGGTCAGGCGCGTATATGCTTCGGCGGGAGTCACCACAAGGTCGCGACCCCGCAATTCCAATACAGTCTCAGACATATATCTATGCTCATTTGCGAATGTGATTCAAAGATTATCATAAAAGCGATCTGGCGCGCTGGCTGGATATGACAGCTAGCGCGCCAGATCGCTTTCGCGCACAGCCTACTCTTGGGGCGCGCGCAGACCGATACGCGCTTCCAGATCGCGAGCGACGGTATACGGGTCAAGCTCGCGTTTGGTAATATTGTCGGTCAGCTCGTGCCACTCCTCGTCGCTCACCGCCTCACGCAGAGATTTAGAAACAGCCTGAAGGAGTAGCGCCTGAAGCTCGCTACGGACCTGGCGCTGAGTACGACTCTGCATCATCCCGCTTTCCAGCAGATAAGCGTGGTGCTGGAAAGCGGCTTCGACCAGTTCGGCAAAGCCCTGCTCTTTGAGCGCGGAGGTTTTGACAATAGGGATGCGCCAGACACTCTTGCGCCGGTTGGGATCAAGGCTGAGCATCATGGAAAGCTCGGCGACAGTCTGGTCCGCACCCGGCTTATCCATCTTACTGACGACGAAGATATCGGCAATCTCCAGAATGCCAGCCTTAATAGCCTGGATATCGTCGCCCATCCCAGGCGCGACCACGACAAAGACCGTCTGCGCCGTGCGCATAACCTCGACTTCCGCCTGACCTGTGCCTACAGTCTCAATGATAATAGGATCGAACCCAGCGGCATCCATAGCGCGCACAGCATCGCGTGTTGAAGCGGAGAGTCCGCCTAGATTGCCTCGACTTGCCATGCTGCGAATGAAGATGTTGGGATCACCCGCCAACTCCATCATGCGAATACGATCTCCCAGGATCGCACCGCCTGTGAAGGGGCTGGTAGGGTCAACGGCAACCACACCCACCTTATGCTCGCGCTTGCGATACTCGCGCACCAGGCGCGCGACCAGCGTGCTCTTACCCGCGCCTGGCGAACCAGTGACACCGATGATATGTGCCTTCCCGGTATGCTGGTGCAGTTCCGCCAGATACTTCGTAGCTGCTGACGACTCGTTTTCGATCAGAGTTATCATGCGCGCCAGAGCACGCCGATCGCCAGATAGTAAACGCTCAATGATATTTTGCACGTAAGCACCTACACTTCAGTAGCCAGGCGCTCTGAGCGGACATTCTCACGTACGAATTTGATGATCTCCTCGGTTGAGGTTCCAGGCCCAAAACAGCCCTGAATGCCCAGGGCCTTGATCGCGGGCAGGTCTTCATCTGGCAAGATACCACCAGCTGCGACCAGCACATCATCGACCTCGTTCTGTTTGAGCAACTCCATGACCCGAGGGAAAAGGGCCATATGGGCTCCGGAGAGAATGCTCATCAAGATCGCGTCTACATCTTCTTGTATCGCGGCCTCAACAATCATCTCCGGGGTTTGGCGAATGCCGGTATAGATTACTTCCATGCCCGCGTCACGTAGTGCGCGAGCAATAACCTTAGCGCCTCGGTCATGCCCGTCCAGACCGGGCTTAGCAACCAGGACGCGAATCTGACGTGTATCAGCCATAGGTGACTCCTTTGTCAACGTTTCTTTCATGCAGAAGCGAATAGCTCGCTCGTCTTCCCTGGAGAGTGGTTTCATAGAGAGCGCAAATCGCCTGCTCTAATTCCTCGTACATCTCCTTCTCTTTCAATTCTACTACGGAGGGTATCGAGCTGCAAGCGGCTTGCAAAGCCCTGGCCCGTTGGATGATATACTGGCGCTCCTCGCCTTTGAGCGTAGGAATAGGCAGGCGTGCCAGCACATGCTGCTCAATTTGAGGCTGCACCCACTTATACGCGGTATGTAGCAGATAGACATAGGAACGCAACAAGCGAGAATTGAGGAGGGCCAACAAAAAGAACAGATCATCTTCCTGTTCCTGGAGATTCTGGTACTCTTTCGCGACTGGAAGCAGCATATAGAGCGTTTGTAAGACAATGTGTCCTTCCATATCGAGCGTCGCCTGAAGCTGTCCGGTACTCTTGATAATCAGCAGCTTGGGCACGCGATAACGCTCCAACGGTTTCCGCAAGGCACTATGCTCAATCCAACGCACTGATCTTGGTGAGCGATACGCAGAAACATCAACGCCCCCGCGAAGCACCGGATACCATACGCCCTCGTCAGGAGGTGTATCCACAAGTAAGTGGCTTTCCTTGCGCAGCTCCTCTCCACGCCTGAGCATGACCCAATGCGAGAGTGGAGCAAGAGTCGGTCTACGCCTCCTCTGCGCGCGTTGCCCCTCACTATGTAAACGCTCCACCAGAGATCCTCGCGCGCTATCAAGCAGGTAACGTAGCTCGGCCTTTGGCTGGCGGGCCAGCATTCCCTGTGTGATATAACCGCTCTGGGGGAAGAGAACACGAACACACCGCTATTCTTGATAGACGGATTTAAACTTAGTAATTCCTCGGGGTTGCTGGTACCAGGCCACGGCCCCCGCGTCCAGGCGACCTGATGCAAACGTTTGGGAAGCCGTTTTTGGGCCACAATCACCACGGCCCCGACAAAAGCAGAGAAGACGCTTGAAAGGTGCCAGAGCTGATAAATAGTTGTCTCTCGCAAGAGCAGTTGACGTTCAGGAGTCGCGTTGGCTCGCGCCAGAAGAGGATCAGGAAGGACCAATCCAAGCCATCCGCCTGGGCGCACAGCACGAATGGCGAGATCAAGAAAAAGGAGATAACTATCGCTCTGCCCCTGGCGCTGGTAAATGGTACGATAAGCGCTCAGATCCGCATTCTTCGCGGCTAGATAGGGAGGATTCGCCAAGAAGAGATCTACACCCGCATGCCGTTTTTCATCCATGGCCTGGGACCAGGGGAAGGTCAGCGCATCGGCCTGGTGAATGTGAAGTCGAGGGGCGGGCGAGCGAGGGGATGAGCTAAGGCCATGCACGGCAAGGAGTTCACGCGCGTGCATCTCCGCCATAAAGCAGGAAATAGGATCGGGGTCGAATCCCCAGAGATTCTGGCTCACACGGGCTAAGATCTGGCGCTGGCTGAGATCACTACCTTTCGAGGAGAGCAACATCCGGTGTAGGACAGCCGTCAGGAAGTTACCACTACCACAGGCGGGATCGAGCACACGCAATTGTGTCAGATTGCGCTCAGGAGAGAAACTACAGGCATCCAGAATACGCTCTACCAGCGGCGGAGGTGTTGAGAAATGCCCTCGCGTCTTACGCTCGGCGGGAGCAAGACCAGACTCGTACCAGTTAGCAAGGTCGTACGCTGCCATCTCTCCCCTTCCAGACTACTCACTATGCTTTTGCCGTAAGGTCTCCAGTGCATCACGCGCGGCAATGCGTCCAGCCTCTTTAATACTAGACGCTCGACCCGTTCCCAGAAGGAAATCCTTCTCGTAGACCCCCACAAGGAAAACACGATCATTGTTGCGCCCCCCCTGCTCCAGAACGCGATAGCGTGGCAGAGTACCGGTGCGCTGGAGAACAATCTTCTGCAAGCGGCCTTTAGGATTTGTATCGGTTTGTAGGCTCACTTGCGCAACAACAGGCAAGATCACACGCGCGACAAAGTCACGGGCCGCATCGGGTCCCTGGTCAATATGAATGGCACCGACAATGGCCTCCAACACATCAGCGCAAAGCGAATCGCGCGAACGCTCATTAAAGGTGCGCAGGTTTGCAACATCTACACGGATAAATGGGAAAAGGCCCAGATGTTGTCCAATAGCTGCGAAGACACGGCGACTTACCACCTCAGATTTCAAGACCGTCATATCTCCTTCGGTCGCGTTTGGAAACGAGCGATAGATATGCTCAACAACATGAGCGCTGATGATGGCATCACCCAGAAATTCGAGTGTATCATATGAATCGCGCACAGCCGTTTCAGTGCAGCATGAATGGTGCGTGACGGCCCGCAGCAGCAACGCACGATCATGAAACGTTACCTGAAGTAGCGCTTCTAATGCCAACAGATTATCGATACTTTCAGTGTCTCCCATGGTACAACTATTATATCTCAGCATAACACGGTGCGTCGAGACAAAATATAACCTCTCATAGTTTTTCATTATACGACACGCGATCATACGCCAACAAAAAGCAAACACTCCTGAGAGAAGATGCCACCTGTAAAGGTGCCAGAGCCATTCCTGGTATGCTACACTGATAGGGCATCCCACCCCGGGCATTCTCAACCAGAGGTCACAGCATTATGCAAGCACAACGCGCCCTGCATGGGTCACGTTCGATATACCTATTTTTAGCGCTAGCCTTCTTCTTAGCCCTCACCCTGACCCTGCTTATACCATTGAAAAGCAGAGCATATACGATTCCGCAACGCTCTGAGCCGACCGCAAACGCCCTACTGCTCACGGCTCCAACGGCGGTACATCTATGGTTTAGCGAAGACTTGAACCCGGCCTTGAGCGTGGGAACAGTTCTTACAGGTGGAGGTAAACGCGTAGATCTGGAATCCAGCGTTGCCAGTTCAAACACGCGCGAACTGCTCATCACACTTCAGAGCCCACTATCGCCAGGTGTTTATACGACCTACTGGCGCGCGGTGGGACAGCATGATGGACAGACCCTTACCGGATCTTCGACCTTTCGGATCACATCGCCTGATGGCACCACGCCACAAACAAATGGCTCAGGAGCGATACATAATCCCTACGGCACATCCCCTATCGCTGCTGGACAGCTTGACCTCGCCAGTGTGCTCTATTTTCTGACGCAAACGCTCATCGGTATAGGCGCGACCTTCTGGGTTGGAGGACTACTCTGGCACGCCTTCGTGGCTTACCAGAGAGGTGCGAACGAGAAAGTCAGCGAGATGGCACAACAGCGCTTTGAGCAAAAACTCACGACTCCCCTGCTAACCGCGCTCTTTCTCGCCAACATTGGCCTGCTTATAAGCCATAGCCTCGCCTTGAGCACAGAAAATTTCGCGCAACTGCTGCCCAATGCGGTCGCGCTCCTCACTACAGGCGGCTTTGGAACCTACTGGATCATCCAACAACTTGTGCTTATTGTGGCTCTCTTCCTTCCCTGGTCGGCGACGTCTCGCTCCGGATTCACCATCTGGGGCAAGCTAGCGGCAGGTGGCATTCTACTTCTGCTCTTCGCCCTGAGTGGGCACGCCTTCTCAAGTGCGGATGAAACGCAATGGCTAGCGCTAGGAGCCGAATGGCTTCACTGGCTGGGAACAGCCATGTGGGTAGGAGGAATGCTCTATGTGGCCTGGGTCTACCTGCCAACGCTACACATGCTCACCAGTGGTGAGCGCGGAGAGGCACTACTCAAAACTCTAGGTCGCTTCTCCCCCCTGGCCTTAACGGGACTGCTTCTACTCGCTATTACCGGACCTTTTAGCGCCAGCATACATCTCAACACATGGGAACAACTTCTGAGCGCAGCCTACGGGCGAGCGCTGCTCGTTAAGTGCGCGGTCCTTGGTCTGCTGCTCCTGGTTGGAGCCTTTCAAGATCTTCGACTCCGACCAGCGCTCCAAAAAGACTATAAGCAAAAGATCCGGCTATCAGATGGCACAAGCCTGGATGAAGAACAGAGAACCAACTTTGAAGCACGCAATGCTGGCGCATATGCTATGCTAGAGACGCTTCTACGATGGGAGGCAGTACTAGGCATCGCCCTGCTTCTGTGCAGTGCTCTCATGAGCGTATATGCGGCAACCGCGCTGCCAGTGCAGGAGACAACCACAACTCATACCATAGTGACTGGGCCCTTCACGGGAACAGCACGAACCAGTGATGCTCGCTTCAACGTTCAACTTAATGTCTCGCCCGCACGTCTGGGACCCAATGACTTTGTTGTGAAGGTGCTCGATGAACAGGGCAAGGTACCCGGTGAAATCCAGGTCTCCCTGGTCGCAGATATGCTCGATATGCAGATGGGCGTCACACGCCTCACGCTTGTGCCTGATGGGCAGGGAAACTATCGCACTACTGGCAACCTCACCATGAATGGAACCTGGCAGATCGACATACTCATTCGTACCGCTGATGGTAAACAACATACGGCAAGCTTCCGCATCAAGGCATCGTAAGCCTTTCGAGACCTGGATGCACTAGCCGCGATAGTGGCTCTTGCGCATAAGAGGTTAGCACTTCAGGAGATGACAATGCAAAGGCATCACCAGCCTCATATACTCTGGATTTTTCTCAGTGTGCTTATCCTCAGCACACTACTACTCGTAAGTTGTGACGGAGCGGGGACAAAACAGGGAGAGACAACGACCCAGTCACAACCTAAAGTCAATGTCTTTGGCAGCGCCGCCAACCATCCTCACTCTCTGCTCGCCCTCGACCAGCATGTACTCTTACTGGCCACCCACTATGGACTCTTCCGCTCAGCGGACAATGGGCAAAGCTGGAAGATGGTCGCGGGTGGACCAGGACAGGCGATGGAAGGTTTGATGACATATTCAATGGTCAAGAGTCCGCTGGACGATAAACGTGTCTATGTACTCGCTCAGTTCGTCGATAAAGCCATCTCAAAGGGCACACCTGGACTCTATAGTAGCAGCGATGGAGGGCAGACCTGGCAGTTTGGGATCGCCGCCGCGAAGCTTGAGCAAAGCAATATCTTTCTCGCGCAGGCTGGCAATACAAGTGCCGATGAGGTCTATATCTATCTTAATGCTCTTGGGAAGAATGGTCTGCAAGTCAGTCAGGATAAGGGCCAGCACTTTCAGTCACCCGGCGAACTCCCCTTCGGAAGCCTGAGCAGCCTCATCACTATACCAGGGCAGAAGCATACCCTCCTGGCTGCCAGCAGCGATGGACTGGCACGCAGCGAAGATGATGGGCAACATTGGAGCCTCATCAAAGGCACAGGGGGCGTATATGAGCTGACCGCCAGCGGACCCAATGGTCCGATTTACGCCAGTGGCGATGATGGTGTTTACGCGTCGCAGGATGGTGGCAAGACCTTTCAGCGCGTCTACTCCGACTCTGCTATCAACTCGTTAAGCACCTCACTGAGTGAGCCACAAACGCTCTATGGCAAGACTGGAACAGCTATTTATCGCAGCCAGGACGGCGGCAAGAAATGGGAGAAGTTACCAGCTTTGCAGGGGAATTACTTTAACGTCGTCGCCAATCCGTTCCAGGCGGGGCAAGTCTATATCTCGCTCTCATACCCGGTCGCCGTCTATCGCTTCGACCAGTCAAGCCAGCATTGGACCTCCCTGACCCCTAAAGCCTAGAAAGAGAGAGATAGCCGCTTTGATGAAGCAAGCACTTCGCCTGACAGGCCTTGTCGCCCTCGTAAGCATTACGCTTGGCTGTATTGTGGCGATCATGAGCCCACACATAGCTCGCGCAGACGGAGGCGCGCCCAATCTCGCCTATGTCGCGGGAGGAGGGCAGGGCATCAGCGTTATCGATGTGAGCCAGCAAAAAGTGACCAAGACTATCAAGCTTGGAGGCGACCCGCATACCATCCTCCTGAGCCTGGATGGGAGCACACTCTTTGTCACTCAACCTGCTAGCAACAAGCTCTCGGTCATGGACACACGTGACGATCACACCATCTGTAGCGCCAATGTTCCAGTGCAGCCCTCGCTGCTAGCCTATGATCCCGATACCAGGCTGCTCTATACAGGAGGCAGAGGAGGCAAGGGGGTATATGAAATCAATTCCACGACCTGCGCGATAGAATCAACCATCGAAACCGAGGGAAAGGTGTACGGGCTGGCGCTAGCGAGAGTCTCCTCTGGTGGAGCATCGAACATTGGCAATCAGCTCTGGGTCGCCAGCGAGAAGCATGTCACCATCTACGACCTCAAGCAGCGCAAGCAGATTGGTAGCATCGAAATCGCTGATGGACCCCAGTATCTCTCTATTCCTCCTGGCACAACAGTCTATGTCAACACGCGCGCAGGCAATATCCAGACTATCGACCTCGCTACCCATAAGGTTTCTCAGATCCTCACAGGCGGCGACTTTGGACCGATGGACTACGACGAGACGACAGGCGAAATGTATGTTCCCGACAGATCAAAGAACCAGTTACTGGTCCTGACCCCAGTCCACAGCGGATTCCAGCTTCCCAAAGAGCCTGGACGCGTCATCAAACTCGCTGAGAAGCCACAATCAGTCGCCATCACCAGCGACGGACAGCTTGGCTTTATCGCGCTCGCCAACGGTAAGGTAGACATGCTCGACATACCGGGTCGCCAGATCATCACAACCCTGGATGTAGGCGGCAAGCCCCAGTTCATCATTACAGGCCTCTATCCACCAGCCATGCCCCAGAACACAACACCGTCGCTCTGGAGCACACTTCCTGGCATCATCGCCTATGTGGTGATTGCTCTGATTATCATTGGCATTCCACTCCTCCTCATGAGCCGCCGCCAGCGCGCTCCCCATAAGCGGTAAAATCTTCAGAGTAACCAAATCGCCCAATCAGAACACTCTTTGGAAACTGAAGAGCGTTCTGATTGGGCGATTTTCCCCTTTGATTTAAACGCGGGTCACGACCGCCAGGATCTCAGGTCCACGGTTGAGCAGACGCGGAGTTACCAGTGAAGTAATGCCGACATAGACGAGGATGCCATATACCAGCGAGGCGGGAGCTGTTATAGCCCATAGCCATTGCATATGGAAGAAGACCGGCAACCAGAGAGCTAGCAGAACTGGAACCATCGCAAGGACAAGAGCAGCAAGAGCCACAAGCGACATGATACCGCGCATACAGCCAGCCTCCGAAGAAGAGCCCATCGTGGTCTGGAAACCGCGCTGTACCTGCCTCCACTGTTGGGGGAAAAAGACAGAGGATAGGTTCCCAAGACCGATAACCACAAAGATCGCGGCAACACCACCCACAAGCACTGGTACCAGCATGTCCCAGCTATGTGCCAGGAAGGTTGAGACCAGCACCAAGATCAACAACTCGACAAAGCCAAGCGTGAATGAGACAAGATTCTTGCCCCAGAGGATATACCAGGGCTTGATAGGGAAGAGCAGCAACGTACCCAGACTCTGACGCTCAAAGCCAAGAATGTTATAAGAGAAGCGATAGAGCGACAGGCAGACCATCAACGGCACAATCGCCGTGGAATAAAGGCTGATCCCCCCGCTCCCATGCGAGGTATTAAAGATCGTAAGCGCAGCCAGGAAGAGTGGAGCCAGCACCGATTGGAGCAACACAGCTGTGATCTGTGGATCGCGACGCATATACTTCAAATCCTTGCCAAGCAGCACAAGCGCCTGCGTTGGAAAGAGGCGAGCCAGGAAGGCGGGTCGACTCACTGTGCCAGCAGTCGGAGCAGAAGGGGTTGAAGCCGCACTGGGAACAGCTCGATGCCGTACGCGCTTAGCGGGACCACTCACATCGGGGCGCACCATCGCCCGCGTGACAACCATCTGCCAGAGGTAAAGCGCGACCATGCCTACGAACAGCAGAGCGACCAGCCAGAGGAAAGCAAAGCCCCAGTTCCCGAGGGATGCCTGCTCAACAGCGCGCGCCGCCATCCCAGAAGGGAGCCACTGCAAGTACTGCGAGAATTGCTGCTGTCCCAGATTCTTGATGAAGTCGGCTGTAAAGAGGCTCCGCGAGACAAAATTGCAGAGATAACCAGAGAATGAGATCAGGACAATCAGGAAGACGCCCAGGTCACGGAAGCGACGGCTCTGCAAAAAGCTCATTAAGAGAGAGAGAATCAGCTGTCCTACTCCAACAACCTGTACATAGAACACCAGCATCGTCAGCACGCTGAAGAGTGCCACAGGCACCGAGAAGGCCCAGCCAGCCACCAGGCCCGCGAAGGCAAGTAGCAGACCAATAGTCATGGTATCCAACAGTGTTGAGAGAACCAGGCTCGCCATCAATTCCCAGCGTGTGAGCGGAAAGAGGGAAAGTTTAGTAATATCCAGTCCCTCATTGGTATTGAACTCAATCAATGGGAGTAGGAGCCAGACAACATTCACCCCGGTCAGGAGCAGGATGGTAGCCTCAAAATTCGCGGGCGCGGGCAGGAAGCGACCAGCCGCAAAGAAGAGGAAAGCCACCCAGAAGCCTACCCACAAGAGCAGCAGGACCAGGAAGATACGCCCAATAATCCTACCGACCTTACCAGCCCCACCCCGGGTAAAGCCACGCAGAAAGGTCTTCCAGCGCAGCCAGAACAACCAGCGGATTTTATCGCGATGGATAAGCACAGAAGCCTCCTACTCAAGCCAACTCAAATTGTGGTTTTCGTTACGCACACCAATAACATTCAAGAAAACATCTTCTAGTGTGGCATCCTTATCCTCGCCACTGGCACGCTCGCGAAGTTCTTGCAGAGTTCCCTCGGCGACGAGCACACCCTGATTGATAATGCCAACACGTGTGCAGAGGCGCTCAACGACCGCCATAATATGTGAGGAGAAGAAAATGGTCGTACCGCGCCGGGTCAGATCTTGCAGGATATCGCGAATAACACGTGAGCTAACGGGGTCGATGCCCTCGAATGGCTCATCAAGAAAGATCACCTGAGGGCGATGCAAAATGGCCGCCGCCAAAGCGACTTTCTTGCGCATTCCAACCGAGTAGTCAACAATCATCTTCTCGGCATCATCAGCCAGATCGAGCACGCGCAATAACTCTTCGGTGCGACGCGTCACGTCGGCTGCGGGCACTCCATACATGTGCCCGGCAAAAGTAATGAACTCGCGTCCCGTGAGGCGCTCATAGAGGTTCAAGTGTTCCGGCAGCACACCCATCAACGCGCGAGCACGTAGTGGATCTTGCCAGACATCTACACCGCCAACATAAACCTTGCCAGAAGTGGGACGCAACAGGCCCACCATCATCTTGATAGACGTTGATTTACCGGCACCGTTCGGTCCAAGAAAACCAAAAAACTCTCCTGGGCGCACTGAGAGATTAAGATGATTGACAGCCACCTTCTGCCCAAAGTTCTGCACTAAATCTTGTGTCTGAATCGCGTATGATGTCGCGAGTTGATTGTGCTCTAGAAGGGGCTGAGCATAGTCTATGGATGGCGGGGTCTGTTCTGGAAATGTCTCCATGCGGCAATCCTTTTTTCATTGACCTACAAGAATATAACAGATAGTTATAAGCAAGTATATCAAAAAATGGCCTCCCTGTGAGGTTGGCTTCAGTATTATAACAATATAGACGTATCGCTGGAACGCGCATCAAAATGGCTTAGATGGGAAATAGATATTAGTCCAGTGGCTGGGTAATCATCTCAATACTACTAGAAGCCTTGATGGGGACTGCGCTCTTTAATGAGAAGCTTCTTTCAACTTCCATAGCATGAATCTCCACAATCGTCCAGCGATACATATTATCCACTATTCTATCACTTTTTCCATTGACTATTGCTCATATTGTTCCGTATACTTTTTACTATCTGCTTCTTTTCTTGACAATTTAAAGTATCTCTTAAACAAAGGAGGAAATGACTTCTTTTCATTTGTCGATACGCCTACCATCAAATCGCCCCTACACATTGAATTGTCGTCTCATTGAATGTGCTAGACACAAGGAGGTAGTTATGCACAAGAGGCGTCTTCTGAAAGGTTTCTGTTTATCTCTCTTCCTCGTTGCCACGCTCTTCCTTCTTCCGATGTTCTCTCACCCCGCCTTTGCCCTCAACAATGGGGTCGCACTGACGCCCCCTATGGGCTGGAACAGTTGGAACAAATTTGGCTGTAATGTTAGCGAGGCCTTAATTAAACAACAGGCCGACGCGATGGTGAGTAGCGGTTTAAAGGCGGCTGGATATCAGTATGTGAACATCGATGATTGCTGGCAAATAAGCCGCGATAGTAGCGGTAACATCGTCGCCGATGCCTCAAAGTTCCCCAGTGGCATCAAATCGTTAGCGGATTATGTGCATAGCAAGGGCTTAAAGCTGGGTATCTATACCGATGCGGGGACCGCTACCTGTCAGGGAAGGCCAGGTAGCTACAACCATGAACAACAAGACGCGAACACATATGCATCCTGGGGCATCGACTATGTAAAAGAAGATTGGTGTAATACCTCAGGTCTTGATCCACAGACCCAGTACATCAAAATGCGAGACGCCCTGGCACAAACTGGTCGCCCCATCGTCTTTAGCATTTGCAACTGGGGAGTCAATTCGCCCTGGGCCTGGGGACCAGCTACTGGTAACCTCTGGCGTACAACCGGTGATATTAGCAATAACTGGAACAGTATGTTGAGTAACCTGGATTCATCTTCGCAACATGCCTCAGCAGCAGGGCCGGGAGCTTGGAATGATCCAGATATGCTCGAAGTTGGCAATGGTGGCATGACCCAGACGGAAGATACCTCGCACTTTAGCATGTGGGCCATCATGGCTGCACCTCTTATCGCGGGCAATGACCTTTCCGCTATGTCATCAACGACGCTCAGTATCTTGACGAATAGCGAGGTTATCGCCGTAGATCAGGACGCGGCTGGCAAACAGGGAACCAAGGTAAGTGACAATGGCGCGGGCCTACAGGTATGGTCAAAGACGCTTCAAGCTAATGGTGCCCGCGCGGTCGCGCTCTTCAACCGGAGTGGTTCTGCCGCGAACATAACAGTGAATTGGAATACTATCGGGCTCTCAAACGCGAGCGCCACAGTACGCGATCTCTGGGCCCATGCGGATAAGGGCTCGTTTACTGGAAGTTATACAGCCAACGTGCCCTCTCATGGCATAGTGATGCTTAAAATCGTTGGTAGCCCTCTCAGCACCACATCCTATGAAGCGGAATCTTCAAACAACACGCTTACCGGGCAGGCCGCAGTCGCCAGTTGTGCGAACTGTTCTGGTGGGCAGAAGGTTGGCTTTGTCGGCAATAACAGCGGTACCCTTCAGTTCAACAACATCAATGTTGGTAGCTCCGGCAGCTATGCCTTAACCATTTACTACACAGATGGGGATTCCGGACGCAATGCTTCAATAAGTGTAAATGGCGGTTCCGCCAATACCCTGGCGTTTCCTGGAACTGGTGATTTTGGAAACGTTGGCACCTATCACCTGGCCGTAAGTTTGAACGCGGGTAACAATACCATCAAATTTTCTAACACGTCAGCCTGGGCTCCCGACTTCGACCGGATTACCATAGGGGCAGGGTCATCCAGTTCCCTTGAGGCGGAAGCTTCGGGGAATACGCTTACCGGGCAGGCCGCCATCTCAAGCTGCACGTCCTGTTCTGGCGGGCAGAAGGTTGGCTACGTCGGCAATAACAGCGGCACCCTTCAATTCAACAATTTCAGTGTTGGTAGCAGCGGTAGTTATACCTTAACCATTTACTACACGAATGGAGACGCGTCACGTAGTGCTTCCATGAATATTAATGGAGGTACCGCAACCACTTTGAACTTCTCAAACACAGGCGGCTGGGACTCCGTCGGCACATATATTGTTACCGTCAATCTGAACGCAGGTAACAATACCATCAAGTTCTCTAACACGTCGGCCTGGGCTCCCGACTTCGACCGGATCACTGTATAAACATAGGGCCTCGTTTTTAGAGCTTATCCGAAAACCTTGCATAGGTTTTCGGATAAGCTCTTAGTGCAACTACGATTCCTTACGCGTTTCTGTCTCAATTCATCCATTTGCCCGGCGCATCGCTCACGTTGCCCTTGCCACGCTTCATGGTCTTGGAATCTTCGGAGAGCTTTTTGGGGAGATCCGAGAGATTGACGCGATGCCAGAAGGCGGCGGGGAAGAGGCCGACACCAAAGGCCAGAGCGGCACCGATATCAATGCGGTCGACAGGCAGCCCTGGAGGCAGGTGGAAGGGGACCTGAGAGATTACACCCAGGATTAAGAGTAGGGCAAAGACAAAGATCACCACTTCAAGCGCACAGATGGCATAATACGAAAGCACTTCTCGTTTGGCACGGCCACGGTAGATCAACGCCAGGACAACGTTCAGAATACACAGAAAGGCGCTGATCCATAAGACAATGGTGATGACGGTTGCCTGACGTGGACTTATCGCAGCCAGAACCGTCCCCGTCATGGGGGTCAGCGGTGCATATGTGATCAAACTGTTCAAGCGTTACCTCCAACTGAATCTAGAAATCTCAATAATTGAGCCGTATACCAAACACAAGCGAGGCAAGTCAGCCTCAAGCCGCACAGGCGGCGTTGGCAAATGCTTTTCATAACAAGGGATGAAACGATGGGAGCGGAAATGCTTCCGCTCCCGTATGAGAATAGGTTATTTCACTCTCACCTGATTCTCTATTTGCGGGTCAGTAAAAGATTCGAGAAAGCGACTTCGGCATCCTTCTGATAGACTAGCATGCCTGTTTGACCTCCGCTGAAAGTGTTATCGCTTCCATCGCCAATCTTTTTGTTGTTGATATAGAATGTGTACTTGCTTTTCTCAGCGACGATCTTAATGGTATTTTTCTGGTTATGCTTGTTTTTATACTCGCCCTTGATATCCTTCTCCCAGATAGTCTTCCAGGCTTTCTCGCCACCCCTCTGCGCTCATCGTACTTCCAGAGTTGGTACTTGCGACTATCATTTGAATTACGGATGTCGAAGAGATAGAAACCTTGTTTACTCTTATCGATCTTTTGGTAGCGAAAAATAATGCCATATTCGTTATAGGCTTTGTTTTCGGCACCATCGTCATCCTTGAGCACATTCATGGTCACAGTATAGACAAAGGAATCGGGTAAGGTAAAGTTTCCTAGCAGCGCAGTGTTGGGATGGTCGTCAGCTAGATTGATGATGTGATAAGCACCATCCTTGAAAGAGCGACCATTGCTAACGGGCCAGTCATGAATGTTGGCGCTGAGTGAATCCTCAAGGAGGATATTATCTTCAACCGCCGCAGTCGCCTTGGCTCGCGCGGTCGAGGTCGCCAGCACTGACGGAGAGATTGTATCATCATTGGTGGTCTGTGGCGCGTTCCGCGAGCTGACTAGCCAGAAGAGACTACCACCGAAGACAATCATCGCCGCCGCGACAATCAGGATCGCCATTTTCAGGCGGTTACGCACCTTCTTCTGGCGCAGATTCTCCTCTTCATCCTGTAATTCTGCCTGCATATTCGCGGGAAGTTGAGGCAACATACCAGTCACATACTGACCAGGCTTGCCGGCGACAGGAATCTTAAAGACCCTGGCAGGCTGCATCAAGCGCAGCATACTAGTGGTCCCCGAGGCCCCTGGCGTGCTCACCGCCCCAATGGGCGCTAGCAAGCCAGTCTTTCCCTGATTGGCATACTGCCCGTTTGGATCAGAGAGAGAGCCTGTTGAGCTTTGCGCTGGCTGCTGCCATTCAGTGCCAATCGCGGGATTCTGATCTACTTCAGGGTTAGCGGCCTCCTGAGACAGCGGCTGCTCAGCATTAAATGTTAACTGCGGCACATCGGCAGCTTGCTCAGGCTGTGACACGTTAAAGCTCAGCAACCCCTTCGATTTGGGAGCATAGGAGAAAAGCGATGGCGATGGAGCGGCTGGCTCTCCAGGTTGCTCCTGTTGAGGCTGCGCAAACGAACTAAACGAAGAACCGTTAGCGGTTTGGGAATCAGATGAAGTCGCAAATTGGCTCAAGAGCCCACCAGAACGGGACGCTATTGATGGAGCGGGTGCCGCATCGCTGGTCCCATTGAAAGGGGTAGCGGATTGTGAGAAATCCTCCTGCGACATAGCGGGCGATTGCTCCTGGCCCCATGCCACACCTGGCGTTTGTGGTGGCTGATTCTGAGCAAAGAATGAGTTTGGAAGGCCAAACGAAGAATCACCAAAATTGGTCGTACCAGACAGGAGTCCGGGCGCCACAGGTGTAGGTTGAGCCGGTGTAGCCTGGATCTCTGGAGGGAGAAGGCCAGTAAAAGACGGCAACGTCATGCTGGTCTTTGCGACGACATCATTACGAGCAGCATTCTGGTCCGGCTGAGGCATCTGTGCATTGCCACCAGATGCCGCATACGCAGACCAGGCGGACTCAGCCGGAAAAGGAAATTGCTCGGGAAGCTGTTCAGGCGCATTATCGCCCTGTGAAGAGTTATTTTTCTGCCACATAGGATCAAAGAGTCCCCGTTTGGTAAAAGAAGCATCACCCTGGGGCACAGCAACCTTCAGCGTTTCGCCGATGGAGACGCCAGCCTCATCCAGAGCCGCACGAAAAGCGCGCGTAATCTCCTGGACGTGACTATAGCGATCTTCGGGTCGTTTCGCCAGAGTGCGCAGTATCACCTGCTCAGCGGACGCCGGAAGATCCGGTCGCAGAGAGCAAGGTGAGGACGGCGGGTTGTTTAAGTGCTGCATAGCCACCTGCATTGGCAATGCCCCCTTGAAGGGAGGGCTACCAGTGACAAGGTGATAAAGTACACAGCCGAGGGAATAAAGATCGGCCCGAGTATCAACAGGGGTACCTATAACCTGCTCAGGAGCCATATAATCGGGCGTGCCAAGAGGCGCACCCGCGCCCGTTAAGCGAACCTGTGCCGACTGTTCCTCGGAGAGAATCTTGACCAGACCAAAATCAGTCAGAACCAGTCGTCCCTCCTGCGTCAGCATAACATTCGCGGGTTTAATGTCACGATGAATGACGCCGCGCTCATGAGCGACCTCTAGAGCGGCGGCTAGCTGCTCCAGGTAGTTACAGACTTGAGCCAAAGGGAGGCGTCCCTCACGCTCAAGCACATCGCGCAGGCTCCCCCCATTAAGGTATGGCATCACCAGATAGGCCAAGCCATCCTGTTCCGCGTATTCATGCACAGGCACGATATTAGGGTGGGTCAGAGAGGCGGCTGTGTCAGTCTCGCGACGGAAGCGCTCAAGGAACGCGGCGCGCTGGCGAGCATTCAGCGTTGTGGCGGGAAAGAGCACCTTGACGGCAACCTGGCGACGCGGACGGGATTGTTGCGCCAGGAATACAGCCCCCATCCCCCCCTGACCGATAAGTTGCTGCAAGGTACAGGTACCCAGCACCTTACCTATGAGATCTTCCGCGTTCATCACAGACGTACACCTGCCTCTTTCGGAAAATGGTATTCACTCGTTATCCGAAAACCAACCCTCATACGAGGGCGAGGCGCCGCTGGTTGCGGCTAGCGTTACGACGCTCAGGTTTTCGGGTAAGACCTTGCACTACAAGAACATCCGTATCTTATGCCTAATGTGTTGGTGTATTGACGCCACGAGTAACCAGAAGGTCCTTAAAGGCAACCTCTGAGTCCTTCAAGTTCACAAACATACCTAGAGAACCAGTGGTAAAGGAGCTATCTTTACCCTCCATGACCTTCTTCCCGTTGACCCAGAATGTGAACTGGCTACCATTCATAGTCACTGTGAGCTTATTTATGGCCTTCGCGTCCTGACCAATATGAAACTCATTCCCCAGATTGACGTTCTTACCAATCTGCGTCCAGAACTTGTCCTTATTACCAGAGCTATCATCATATTTCCAGAAGCGATAAGAGCCACCCTTCTTATTCAAGACCTCGAAGGTATAGAAATGCGTAACCGTTTTCTTATCTTGCTGGACCTGGGAGAAGCGGAAGATGAGGCCAAAGGTATTGACTTCAGACTCCATATCGCCCTTGATCTGGCGGGCTGAGAGCGAGTACGTGATAGGGCCAACATAAGGCGAAACCTGCAAGATAGAGATGCTACTGGAATCGGCATGGTTAGTGATATGGTAGGCTCCATCCTTGAAGGCATAAGTATCAGCGGGCGACTCCTGCCAGCCATGACTATTGTGGTCCAATGGGTCTTGAAGCAAGATATTGGTCTTGTCTGTTCCCTGCGTATTCGTGTCTGATTGCTGACTAGAAGTACTTGTTGAAGTTGTATTTGATGTGCCATCGCTGGAACGGCTATGCATATACCAGAATATACCGGCACCTACGAGCAGGATGAGCACGGTAGCCACAGCGATAGAAACGATCTTCATCCCAAGCGAAAGGCTGTGTTCATCCCTCGAAGCATTCTCATCGGCGGGAATGACAGGCAAGATGCCAGTCACATAACGACCAGGTTGCCCTGCTACTGGCACCTTCACCACTTTTACGGGTCCTGTGAGCTTGACCGTCTCGTTGTTGCCATTGGTAAGTGTTAATGCGCCAGTTCCCTGTTGCTGGCTCAAGGACATCAACGCGCCAGTATTCTGTTGCCCTGGGGCCACTGGAGACAGGGCACCTGTCCGACGCTTTGACTCGGAAGAGCTACCCGCGAAGGGATTCTCTGGTAAGACGACGGGGTTCAACTGCTCGGACTGAGGGGCTCGGGGCGTTGATGGCAACTGGGACGCAGCAAACTGGGTATTGTAATCTTGATATTCCTGTGTCGCGGAACCAGCAGGCGCTGCCATCATAGCTGGGCTTTGCGTTTCTTCCTGGGGATTGGCACCAACCAGGGGAAACTTCCCAGTACGCGAGAGCAGCCCCCCACCAAGACCGGTAGGGCGAGCAGCTTCAGCAGCAGGTGCGGGCTCAACTGGGAAATTGTTTGGGGCAGCCGGAGCCACAGCTCTGGCAGTGCGTGAAAGCAATCCCTTTCCAGCTGGAGGCTGGGCCGCGCCAAGGTTCTTCGATGGTAGCGTTCCCAATGTCCCAGGCATAAACTGCGCGCGCGCGGCGATCTCCGCTTTCTCCTGCTGTGTAGCAACTACTGGTATGGCCTGCGTCTGGCGAGCAGAGCGGCGCGACGGCTCAAGCATCCCCTTGGGAATAAAGATACGGCCCGTATGAGAGGTCACGCCATTGATAAGCGGGCTAGGGCCGAGCTGGATATGCGAACTTAGCAGTGCATTACGAAACGAAATCGCGAAATCGACGGCGGTTGGATAGCGGTCAATAGGTTTCTTCGCAAGCGCCTTGAGCAACACCTGTGCGCCAGCGACGGGTAAATCCGGGCGTAATGCCTGAGGAGATGGCGGCGGCACCTGCAACTGCTGCGCCGCGATCTGCATGGGAGTCTCCCCCTGAAAGGGGGTAGTCCCGGTCAACATCTGGAAGAGAATGATGCCCAGCGAATAGAGATCGGCACGCTCATCCACGTCGCCACCAATAACCTGCTCAGGAGCCATATAATCGGGGGTGCCAACAGGGACACCCTCACCAGTGAGGCGCACCTGAGGAGCATAGCCTTCAGCCACAATCTTCACCAGACCAAAATCAGTGAGCAGGAGACGCTCCTCTGGCGTCATCAAGATATTCGCGGGTTTGATGTCGCGGTGAATAACACCATGTTCATGAGCATGATCGAGAGCGGCTGCCAGTTGTTCAAGATAATAGGTCGCTTTATCCAGGGGCAGTGGACCCATGCGCTCTAGCTCATCGCGAAGCGTGCCAGCGCTGGCATATGGCATCACAAGATAGGCGAGACCATCCTGCTCGCCATACTCATGTACAGGTACAATATTGGGGTGATCAAGAGAGGCAGCAGCATCCGTCTCACGGCGAAAACGCTCTAAGAACGCCGCAAGCTGATTAGAATTCAATGGCGACATCGGCATCAGCACCTTGACGGCAACCTGGCGACGGGGCCGCGACTGTTGAGCCAGATAAACAGCCCCCATCCCTCCCTGTCCAATGAGCTTCTGGAGTGTACAGGTCCCCAGAACTCTTCCTATCAAAGCTTCTGCATTCATGCGAAATTTCAACCCCTTTTCCTGACTCTAAAATTGCCTGCGCGCCTTTGCCGACCCTTAGAGATATTTGTACCTTTGTACATACTCCTTATCCGAAAACCTGAGCGCGGTAGTATTACAACGAGAATCAACGTCACCACTCAGGCGACGAGCGTGTCAACGCTCAGATTTTCGTATAAGGAGTTCGCGCTAGCCACAATATGTAGCTTCAGTTTTCGCATAAGAACATAGTATTCAACTTGCATGGTTCTGACAACTTACTAGCCCTGTCGGCATGACCAAAGTAATGTTTCAATACAGCACTCAACAGACAACAGAGTCGTTATGTTTAGACTCAATCTAGGGTGTGTCATCGCAAGCGAGTCACACATGCTTAGCGCAAGGCTGCTAGCTGATTGTCCTTCCAGAAGGATAAACGAGCAAAGAGGGCTAATTGTCGAGAATAGGGAAAAGAGGGCTATATGCGAGGGAAAGACAAATCATTCCCTCGCATATGATGCAGCAAATCGGAACTCTCGCGGGAATTAAATCTCACCCGCAAAGGTCTGCGAGTCGTCCAGACCACTGGCGTCACGATCCTCTTCAGCATCGAGTGGCAGGACACTATCCTCAATCTGAACGCTCATTGAAGGAACCGTACGACTCTGGATAATAATACCGCGCAGAAGCAAAGATGCTGCCTGAGAGAAGAGTGGGCGCAAGGTGGTCAGCCGCTCACGTTGCTGCTGCAATTGCGTCAGTTGAGAGACAGTATGAGATGTCGCTTTGGCATCAGAAAGAACACCATCGGTCATCAAAGGCACAATCTTTTGCCAGATATCGGCGGAGTCGAGCACCTGCCCAATCGCAGCCTGCATCTGTTGAATCAAGTCTATAGTCTGGTTAAGCAACATCAGAATATCGCCCTCAGCCAGATCAATACGCCGTAGAATCGCGTTCAACGACATACCTCGCGACCAGGCGAGCGCCAAACCGTGGAACTCAGGCATAATCCCTGGCGAGTAGTTGATCGCGGCTCGCTCCTCGATACCATGCACATTTTGCAGCACCTGGTAGAGGTCGCGGCGAGCGCGTGAGAGGCGTGAATGTACCACATCTCGATTGTGCAAGCGCTTATCGTTGCTATACGTAAACCAGCTACAGATCTCGGCAACCTCATTGGCGGACATACCATCAAAGAGCCCGCGCATAATCATCTCGACCAGCATAATGCCAGCGGGGTGAAAGATGTTACGCAGCAGACGACCTCTGAGCGATAGCTCGTCATTCTGCCCAATGTAGCCAAGCGCGCGCAAGGCGAAGATCGTGCCATCTAGTTCGGCGGCTCCCGCGCGACTGAGCGGATATGAGCCGATACGCTGGCGGCGCTTCTCCAAGGCTTGTAAAGCGCTGTCAGACGCAGCACCCTTCTTCTTATTGCCGGATTTGCGCGCCTTCTGGTATCGCTTCTCCAGGCGCTGGAACTCATTGATCTCCCAGATCAGATAGCGCTGATACTCACGTAGACTAGAAGCGCAGATTCGACGTAAATGCTGGACATCGCCCGGTCGCCAGAGATTGAGCACCGAATTATAGCGAATGACAAACGAACTCGTCACGGGCAACATCTCGCCCGTGATACGCTGAAAGGCATCCTCAAAGGGCTCCCACGGCGAATAAGGAATCACCGCCGCCCCTTGCGTATCCATACCACGTCGACCAGCGCGCCCCGTAAGCTGGCTATATTCATTGGGCGTCAGCAAGCGCATTTCCTGACCATCGAATTTGCTGAGGCTTCCGACCACCACAGTACGCGCAGGCATGTTGATACCAAGAGCCAGGGTATCGGTCGAGAAGACAGCCCGCAAGCGCCCCTGGGCAAAGAGTGTCTCTACAAGCACCTTCAAACCGGGCAGGAGTCCGGCATGGTGAAAGGCAATACCACGCGGAAGCAGGCTTGTCAGACCCAGAACCTGCTGTAAATTGCGATCCTCAGGCGGAAGGCGCTCAAGCCAGATTCCCACCTCCTCACGGATAAAGGCTTCCTCTTCGGGGCTCGTAAAATTATGCAGCGCGGCGCTCATCGCCGCCTCCTCTACGACGCGGCGACCGGGCAGGAAGTAGAGACATGGTAGCATATCGGCATCGCGCAAGGCGGTCAGCGTTTCACCTGGCTCAGGCGCTTGATATTGTTTAGGACGACGACGTGGGGCTCGCTCTTCCTGTTCATCAGTAGTCCCGTTTTCATGCGCGCCTTCATTCTCATTCGCGCGGGCTACACGCGCGGAGGGAGGCGTTTCGGAGCGTTGTGCACGCGAGGTAGACGACTTACTACCACGGCGCTCGGCCCGGCGGCGCTGCTCACGATTGAGTGTTCGCCCCTTGCGGCGATTCTCTAGCTTCTCCCAATACTCCTCAGTCACAGTCTCCTCATCGACGTCATCATCCTCCTCATCATCGGAGACATAGACACGGCGGCGACCAAGCATCTGAGCGATCTTGGCTTCGCCACCAACGCGAGGAAAGTGATCTACACGCTTGCCGTCAGCATCCATCACAAGATGAATTTTACCATCGTAGAAGTAGTAATGTTCAAGCGGCACTGCCCGTTGATCATGGAACACCAGGGAGATCGGACGATGCACGCGACTGATCCAACTCGCCAGGTCTTCGGCATTGCTTACAGTCGCGGAGAGGCCTACCAGTTGCACATGACTGGGTGAGCAGATGATAGCCTCCTCCCACACGGGGCCTCGGTCAATATCGCTCAAATAGTGAAGTTCATCGAAGACCACAAAGCCAACATCGCGCAATTCGCTGGCATCGAGACGTTCACCATTGGCAAAGCGCTCGCCGCCGTCTTCAAGCAGCATATTGCGATAGACCTCAGTGGTCATTACCACAATGGAGGCGCGACTATGCTCAACAATATCACCTGTCACCAGACCCACGTTGTCGTATCCATACAATTCGCGCAGGTCACGATACTTCTGATTGGAGAGCGCCTTTAGGGGAGTCGTATAGATGACGCGTTTCCCGCGCCTCTGAGCCTGCCAGACTGCGAACTCTGCCACAAGTGTCTTTCCAGTCCCAGTCGGCGCGGCAACCATGACAGAGCGCCCATCAGCGAGGTGAGCCATAGCCTCTAGCTGAAAATCATCAATAGGAAAGGGGTAGCGAGCTGCAAAGTCTTGAATTGCGGCCTGATTTAAGCGTCCGGTCTCCACGTATTCTTCCATTATCAGTATTTCTTTAGAATTGGTAAGCGTTCTGCTTACTCATTATACCCTGAGATCTCTTCTCCTGGTCGCGTTCATTGTAACATGCACCGATAGCTCAAACAAGCACGACGATTGAACACACAATCTGAGCATAGCATCCTTCTTTAGGAGAAGGATACTATGCCCATTTTCTTCACCAGACACTTTCGGAATCAATCAACTTCCGAGAGCGCATACTTCAAATGCTCAAGCGAAGTGTTACCACCAGAACAAACCAACCCAACTTTCAAGTTAGAGAGTTCAGAGCGCATGCGATAAGCTGCGGCAAGCGGAGCCGCGCCAGAAGCTTCAGCAAGCGTATGAGCACACTCAATCATATGTACCATTGCCCGGCGAATTTCCGCATCGGAGACCAGGACAAAATCATCCAGGCGCTCCCAAAGGATCTGCTAGGGAAGGGAAAATGGCTCTCCTGTCGCTAGTCCCTCGGCGAAAGTTCGATTGGGCGCGCTAACCAGGCGACGCTGTTGCCAGCTCTCATACGCGGCTGGCGAAGCTTCCGATTGCACACCTATGACTCGCACATGGGGGCTAACAACATCCGCGACGATGCAGGCACCCGCCGCCCCGGAACCACCACCAATCGGCACAAAGAGCACATTGAGTCCCGGCTCATCCTCAAATATCTCAAGCGTTCCAGTCGCCACGCCTGCGATCAAGTGCGGCTCATCGCCAGAGTGGATATAGCGATAGCCGTTCTCATGTGCCAGCGCCTCACAATGTGCTCTGGCCTCATCGAAACGCTCCCCATGAAAGATGACCTCGGCCCCCATACCACGCATCGCCGCGACTTTGCCAGGGTTGGCATTCTCGGGAACCACAATACGGGCACGCACCCCAAAGAGACGGGCGGCATACGCGACCGATTGACCATGATTGCCAGTCGAGGCCGCGATCACCCCACGTTTTTTCTCAGAGGCGCTCAATTGCGAGACAAGGTTGATACCGCCGCGCACCTTAAACGCCCCTACAGGCTGATAGTTCTCATGCTTCACATATACTTCCGTATCCAATAAAGCATTTAGGGCAGGATACGAATATAGAGGCGTACGAGATAGGTAAGGTTGAATGCGCTTCCGTGCCTCCAGCACATCTTGGAAATCGGGTATCTGCAACATAGATGGTTTCAAGCCTTTCTCTCATAGCGAACAAGCCCACAGATCCTCCAGATTCGTGAAAAATGTGAGATATCATTCTTTCCCTACTCTAAACGAGTATATGGGCATAAAACATGGCTGTCAAGCGTAGGCGAAGCCAAATAGAGATGCCATAACCAACAATAACATGTGATGATACGTATTAAAACAAGAGAAGCTATACTTTATTAGCCTGGAACAGAGCAAGCATATGCTCCTTTAATAAATAACCTGAGAACAGCGGCGCTCAACATCCTCGGGTCATTTTTAAAACAGCGTATGTTACTTCCAGCGAAGAAAAGGTGAATAGCATGAAACAGCCAGAGAATAAGGGGCCAGTAGGCAAAACGTTAGCCCTGGCATACGGAGCAGTTGCGGCTTTGACTACCATCTCTATTATCATTCCAATCTGGATGGAGAAAATGGAGCAGCGCAGCCGCAGGAGAAGGTAATGTGCCTGAGTTAAAAGTAGGGTTGGGATTGCTTACTGGACGCGAGGTAGGTATACTATAGGAGCAACGAAAAGAATAGATGCCAGCGTTGAGAAAGAAGAGTAACCTGCGCGAGGTGCCAGCGAGCCGACAGAGGGTGCGAGGTCGGTAATCTACGGCGGGTGAAGGGCGCTTTGGAGCTGGCCTAAGAGAATGAGTGGCTTCACAAATGAAGTGAAGAAGCAGGGTGGAACCGCGCATGTCGCCAGAAGATGTAGAGGCCCCGGCCTACGCTGGCACATTCGTCCCTGGGCGGATTATGACGCCTGGGGCTTTTTATTGTGGAGGAATAACCACTCATGACACAAACAGAAGAAAAGCTGGATGAAATTCAGGGCACTCCCCTGGTCCCCATAGACAAGGTCGTCTCCCTCTCCAAGCGGCGTGGTTTTGTCTATCCTAACTCAGAGATCTATGGCGGTATCGCGGGCTTCTATGACTTTGGGCCTCTCGGCGTCGAGCTGCGCAACAACATCCGCCGCTTCTGGTGGTGGTCGATGGTGCAGATGCACGATAATGTCGTGGGCATTGAGGGCGCAACCATTACCCATCCACGCGTCTGGGAAGCAAGCGGACACGTCGAGAACTTTGTGGATAAGCTGGTAGACTGCAAAAAGTGCAAACGCCGCTTCCGCATTGATCACCTGCCACCAGAGAACGTCGAGCAGAACAAATGTCCCGTCTGCGGTGGCGAACTAACAGAACCGCGTCAGTTCAACTTGCTCATGGAAACATACCTGGGCGTGGTTGAAGGCGACCGTATGAAAACCTACCTGCGCGGTGAAGCCTGCCAGAACATCTATCTTGACTATGATAACGTAGTCAAGTCCTCACGCGTGGCGGTCCCCTTCGGCATCTGTCAGATTGGTAAGGCTTATCGCAATGAGGTCACACCGGGCAACTTCCTCTTCCGCCAGCGTGAGTTTGAGCAGTGGGATCTGCAATTCTTTGTGCATCCTAGCGAGATGGACAAGTGGTTCGATTACTGGAAAGAATACCGCTTCAACTGGTACCAAACCATTATCAACCACAAAGATCGGCTGCGCTTCCATGAACATGGTAAAGACGAACTGGCCCATTACGCGAAGAAGGCCTATGACATTGAGTATCGCACCATCCTCGGCTGGCAGGAATGGGAGGGCATTCACTGGCGGCAAGACTGGGACCTCTCACGACATAGCCAGTATAGCGGTCAGGATTTGAGCTACACCGATCCCAACACCAAGGAGCGCTATATTCCCTGGATCGTCGAGACATCAGGTGGCGTGGACCGTACCTTCCTCAATCTATTGCTAGATGCCTATGAAGAGCAGCCAGACCCAATGGGCAAGGGCAATGACCGCACAGTCCTGCACCTGCATCCCTGGCTAGCCCCCATCAAGTGCGCGGTGCTCCCCTTGCAGAAGAACAAGGAAGAACTGGTCAACACAGCCAAGGATATTCATAAGACCTTGCAGCGCTTTATGGTCTGCCAGTACGATGATGTCGCCAATATCGGGCGCCGCTATCGCCGCCAGGATGAGATTGGAACACCATTCTGCGTAACTGTTGACTTCCAAAGTGTTGAGGATCAGACCGTCACGCTCCGCGAACGTGATAGCATGGAGCAGATTCGCCTGCCTATCGCTGAACTCCCTATGTACCTGCTAGACCGCGTCACCTGGAAATAGGGACGCTTTGCAAATAGGAGTAAGATGCCCCTGAGAGGTGTATGCTATACCTCTCAGGGGCGTATCTTTTGTCGAGCTTACTTCGTTCCTATAATTAGCAATAAGGTCTTATACGAAAACCAACCCTCATGCGAGGGCACGGCGCCGCTGGTCGCGGCTAGCGCTTCGCGCTCAGGTTCCCGGATAAGGAGTAAAAGACAGAGCACCATACAGGCTAAAGCTCTGCGCCTGCATAGAAGGCTCAAGCCCTCTGAGCCCTGCTGTAGCTCGCGATAGTAGAGGGATGCTGGCTGGCGGTCGGCAAGCTAGACAGCATCCCTCTACTATCGCGAAGCGCTTTAGTGCTGAGAAGTCCATAACTTGAAAATCACCCATATAGACAAAAAGGATAGATATACTATGACATGTGTGGTTTCATTTAACATCCTGGCAGGAGGATATAACGTACGTGAGCGGAATAGCAAACGCACACAGCAGATTTGCAGTATTTTGCGTTCAGTTGACCCCGACATTGTAGGTCTCGTTGAAGCGACACATCCTCATATTCATGAGAAATCCCGCGTTATCGACGAGATTGCGGCGGAGATGGGAATGCAATTAATTATGGGTGGGGACGCCACTCACGCGGGCGATTATCAGTTAGCGCTCCTGACACGACTGCCTGTATTAGAGACACGCATTCATCCCAGGCCGGGCATCTTGAATAAACCCCTGCTCGAAGTCATAGTCAAAGAGAAGAATGGTGAGCGGCTAACAGTCTTTGTTACCCACCTGTGGGCCGCCTTCTCCAAAGGTCGAGGTGGAAACGGATTACGCATGCGCGAAGTGCGCGAAATTCTACACATCCTCGCCCCCCTACGGGCTGAGGGAAAACCGCACCTGCTCATGGGCGACTTCAACTCGCTAGCCCCAGGCGAAGCCTTACGAGCAAGTGAGCTGATCCGTATTATCGCGCAACAGGATCAGGCACGCCTGGCCAGTGGAGATGATAAATGGGTCAGTGACGGTATTCCATCGCTCAACAACGTGGTACCGCCTCCCTTGCGCTTCTTAAATCCTCTTCTCAGAGCAATTCCAAGAAGTCAGATCCTCTGTAACCTATTCGACCTGGCGGCTTCGCTCTATGCTCCCAGAGGAAGCGTCAGGCTGGTACAAGAAGCAGGCTATGTCGACTGCTTCCGCAAGTGGGCGCCAACTGATCCCGGCTTTACCTGTCCAGCGGCGGCTCCGGCAGGGCGAATCGATTATATATTCTCTGAACCGGGGTTAGCCAAGCGCCTGGAGCGCTGCCTTCCCCTCGTAATGGGCAATGGCATTCCGGCAAGCCAGGCCAGCGATCACCTGGCAATGACCGCAACCTTCGCGAATGAGATAACAGGCACACGCAAGCAGCGTGAGACAAACGCGGTAACCAGCCAGAGTTAAGGGCAAAAAAGAAGAGCCTTTCACTACGAAAGGCTCTTCTTGGCATTTATGATCAGGTACGCCTTACTGAAAGACATCCTTGGTTTTCTCAAAGAGGTTGCGGAAGATGTTCTTATCGTTTTGCTCGCTCTGTTCGCGTTCGAGGCGAGCAAACTCTTCGAGCAAGGACTTCTGTTCTGGCGTTAGATTGGTTGGCGTGACCACCTTAACAATCACATGTTGATCGCCACGAGCGCTACTATGGACCACCGGAACACCCATACCTTTGAGGCGGAAGGAGCGATTACTCTGTGTGCCCGCAGGGATCTTGAGCATCGTCGTTTTGCCATCCACAGTAGGAACTTCAACCTCGTCGCCAAGCGCGGCTTGCGAGAAGCTAATAGGCAGTTCGAAGAGCACATCGTTGCCCTGGCGCTTGAAGAAGGGGTGTGTTTTGACGGTGAGCACGACATACAGGTTGCCTGGCGTTCCGCCACGCGAGCTCACCTCACCCTCGCCAGTGACGCGCACATTGATACCATCGTCGACGCCAGCAGGGATATTGACGACAACGCGGCGATTATTGCGCACGCGTCCCTGACCCCGACACTTCTCACAGGGGGTCGTAATAACGCGGCCTTCGCCCCGGCAGCGCTCGCACATCATCACATTCACGAACTGGCCGAAGATAGATTGCTGAACTCGGCGAATCTCACCAGTTCCCTGGCAGGAGGAGCAGCGGGAGGTTGAGGTTCCGGGCTGAGCACCGGAGCCATGACAACTACCACAGGTCTCCCAGCGAGGTATCTCGATTTCCTTCTGGCATCCGAAAACCGCTTCTTCAAAGGTAATGGTCAACTCATAGCGAATATCCGCGCCACGCTGGGTACCAGAGCGGCGAGTCGAGCCAGTGCTACCTGCGAAGAAGGTCTCGAAGAGATCGTTGATACTGCTAAAGCCCTCGAAACCGTTACCGAAGCCCGCGCCAGCGGCACCCGCACCGACACCGGCATGTCCATAGCGATCATAAGCGGCACGCTTCTGCGCGTCGCTCAAGACCTCATAAGCTTCATTGACCTCAATAAAACGGGCTTCCGCTCCCTGCTCTTTATTCGCGTCGGGGTGATACTGTTTGGCAAGGCGGCGGAAGGACTTCTTGATCTCGTCTTCCGTAGCGTTGCGAGACACCCCTAATACTTCATAATAATCTCGTTTATTTGCGGCCATCTACTGGTCCTTTACCGTCAGAAACAGGGCGCGTTCTTGAGCGCGCAACTGGATAACATCCAAACAGTTGAAGAGAAGGCAGTGATAAAGTAATGCATCAATTAACAAGCTTACACCATAGACAAAAGATACGCAATGGCTGTAGTACCTGAAAATGGCTGTGCCTATGCGAAAACCTGAATGCTAGCCTCATTAGTAATATCGGTTCTCGCGTCAGAATGTAGAGGATAAGGAAGAAAGAAGGGGAGGGTACTACTGCTAGAGTAGTACCCTCGGGCCTTATTACATCTCTTTGTATTCGCCCTCGATGGTATCATCGGTGGCGCTTTCTCCCTGAGACGCTCCGGTATCAGCGGTCGCGCCCGCTTCGGCACCGGGGCGATAGATGGACTCGCTGATCTTGTAGAAGGACTGCTCGAGAGCTTCGCGAGAGGACTTCACGCGCTCAATATCATCGGTCGCGAGTGCGGCACGCACATCGCCGATCTTCGACTCTAGTTCACCCTTCTGCTCAGAGCTGAGGCGATCACCAAGCTCGGAGAGGGCCTTCTCAGAGCGATAGGCCACACTATCGGCCTGGTTGCGCTCCTCGACCTCTTCTTTACGGCGCTTGTCATCGGCGGCATGAGCCTCGGCATCATTGACCATCTGATTGATCTGCTCTTTGCTCAGGCCGCTGGAAGGATGGATGGTGATCTTCTGCTCACGATTGGTTCCCTTATCACGTGCGGAGACGTTCACAATACCGTTCGCGTCGATGTCGAACGTCACCTCGATCTGGGGAACGCCACGAGGAGCAGGTGGAATACCGTCCAGGATAAAGCTACCAAGCGAGCGGTTATCCTTGGCGAACTCACGCTCACCCTGGAGCACATTCACCTCGACACTAGGCTGATTATCGCTGGCAGTCGAGAAGATCTGGCTCTTCTGGGTTGGGATGGTTGTGTTACGCTCGATTAGGCGAGTGAAGACACCACCATATGTCTCAATACCCAGGGACAGCGGGGTCACATCAAGCAGCAGCACGTCTTTGACGTCGCCCGTGAGGACACCAGCCTGTACGGCTGCGCCGATAGCTACAACCTCGTCAGGATTGACGCCACGATGAGGCTCGCGGTCGAAGATGCGGCGTACCAGGGCCTGTACAGCAGGCATGCGCGTCTGACCACCGACCAGGACAACCTCGTTGATATCGCCAGGGCGCATACTGGCGTCAGAGAGCGCCTGCATTACCGGCTTGCGGGACTTCTCAACCAGGTCCTCGGTCAACTGCTCCAATTTGGAGCGAGAGAGAGTCATGGTCAGGTGTTTAGGACCGCTGGCATCGGCGGTAATGAAGGGCAGGTTGACTTCCGTCTGCATGGAGCTAGACAGCTCTTTTTTCGCCTTCTCAGCAGCTTCTTTCAAGCGCTGAAGGGCCATACGATCCTGGCGCAGGTCGATGGACTGCTCCTTGCGGAACTCATCGGCGAGCCAGTTGATGATGCGCTGGTCGAAGTCATCACCGCCAAGGTGTGTATCGCCATTGGTACTCTTCACCTCGAAGACGCCATCGCCCAGTTCCAGGTTAGAGATATCGAAGGTACCGCCACCAAGGTCATAGACCGCGATACGCTCATCTTTCTTTTTATCGAGGCCATAGGCCAAAGAAGCCGCTGTCGGCTCGTTGATGATACGCAGGACTTCGAGACCAGCAATGCGGCCCGAATCGCGTGTAGCCTGGCGCTGTGCATCGTTAAAGTAGGCAGGAACGGTAATCACGGCCTGTGTTACACGTTCACCAAGATAGGACTCGGCATCAGACTTCAGCTTCTGCAAGATCATGGCCGAAATTTCCGGGGGGCTATACTGCTTCCCCTGGACCTCAACCCAGGCGTCGCCGTTGTTGGCACGGACGACCTTGAAGGGAACGATACGCTTGTCACGGTCGACCTCGGGATCATCGAACTTGCGACCCATGAAGCGCTTGATGGAATAGACTGTATGTTCGGGGTTGGTGATAGCCTGGCGTTTCGCGACCTCACCAACGAGGCGTTCACCATTTTTGTTGATAGCAACAATAGAGGGGGTAGTTCGAGCACCCTCAGCGTTAGGAATAACGACAGGCTCGCCGCCTTCCATAACAGCAACACAAGAGTTTGTGGTTCCCAGATCGATACCGATTACCTTTGGCACGGTTGCCTCCTAATAAGCAATTTGTATAATCATCAAAACGAAATCTAGGGCTTTCTGCTCATTCGGCTGAGCGCAGCTAGCCACCGATTGGCGGCGTTGCCGAATGCCTTAGAGCCTTCTGCTCATTCGGCTGAGCGCAGCTAGCCACCACTTGGCAGCATTGCCGAATGCCTCAGAGCACTCTTCTCATTCGCCTGACCACCAACTGGTAGCGTTAGCGAATGCCAAAGAACTTGCCGCTCAATTATCTGAGCGCCTTTAGCCATAGAGCTCGGATAGAAGTTCATTCATAACATTAGCCATATAGCGCACGACGGCGATAGCGCGGTCATACTGCATGCGAGTTGGACCAATAACACCGAGCAGACCGCCAACTTTGCCTTCCTGACCATAGCGTGCTACGACTAAACTGACATCTTTCATCTCTTCCCACTGGTTCTCGCCCCGATAATTACCTGGACCCCATCGGACGGTTGTGAGCGCAGATGTGTAGCAAGCGCGGGTAAGAGGCGATTCTGTTCCAGCACCTCAAGAACATTACGCATACGTTCGTTGCGTACAGCCTCTGGACCTAAACGGCTGTATTCTGGTTGCTCCAGAATATTGATCACCCCCTCGCGATAGAAGACATCGCCAAAGAGGTCGCCATGCTGTTCCAAAATACGGCAGATCGTATGCGTGACAAGCTGCTCCACTGGTGTGAAATCGAGTTGGGTCGCCAGAGCGGCTATCTCGGAAGCGTTTCGCTCCGCGAATAGCTCATTAAGGCGCATCGACATAGCACTCAATTCCTCCTGGCGAATGGGTCGATCCAGCAACAAACGTTGCTGCTTCACTGAACCATCCGTCAGCACCAGAACCATATGAGCAGCCAGTTCTGTTACCGCCAGAATCTCAAAATGCTTCAGGCTCCCCTCATTGGAACGAGGAGGCGTCATAATTGCCGCGCTATGTAGTAGACGCGCCATTACCGAAGCAGTCAGTCGTACCCACTGATCCAATTGGTCTTGCACCTGGTAAAACTGGTGGCGAATGAGACGTTGCTCATCGAGTGATAGTGCCGACTCACGCATCAGATGTTCGACAAAATAGCGATAGCCCAGATCAGTCGGGACACGCCCTGCGGAAGTGTGAGGCTGATAGATCAGGTTCGCCTCCTCCAGACCAGCTAATTCGTGGCGGACAGTAGCGGAACTAAACTTCAGACCATACTTGCGCACAAGCGTCTCAGACGCAACAGGTGTTGCCATATGAATATATTCTTCGACCAATGCCCGCAAAATCTGTTGCTTGCGCTGACTCAAAGGTGTCATGGAACGGCCCTCGATAGTCAACAGGCACCGGTCCGTGACATCACAGCGTGATATGTAGGATGATACAATGCTTGTCAACTCTGATTGCTAGCAGTCTCGACGTGAGACTGCAAACAAAGAATAGCACTCGTCGGGGTACATTGTCAAGACCTACATATAAAGGGTTTCAGCACAGAAGTAAAGCACTTTGCAGCAGAGAGAAGATGAGAAACCTCCTGATGCCGATGATTCATCGAGGAAAGCAAAGAGAAGGGCAGGTTGGAGAAACCAACCTGCCCTGCAAAGAAGTCGCTAAAGCTATGGTACGAGAGGCACATCCTCTTTGGTAGGCAACAGCATATCATTGAAACCGCCAGGACGCCTCCTTTTGCCACCTCCTCCATGATTATCCGTGTCCTTCGGCGGAGTCACGCCCTTGACTGTTGGCGACTGACCATCAATGACCCAGTCACACTGCCCACTCCCTGCCAGTCCATCAACTGGGGAAAGGTTACAGGAAATGCTCACCCCTGATGGCTTCTCGAACGTCGTAGGTCCCTTCAAACCAACTGCGGTCTGATTATAGACATCTTTGGGGCAACTAATCTGAGCTTGCATAGAGGCATTGATCGCTGCACAGGAGCGACCCGAGGCATATTCCATGACCGCATGCCAGATTGGGGCAGCACCAGTGATACCTACCACCCCATCATTCATAGGCTTACTATTAGCGTTGCCTGACCAAACACCAACGGCAATTTTCGGTGTATAACCAATCGCCCAGTTGTCAACAAAGTTCTCTGTGGTACCTGTTTTCGCCGCTACCTGATAATTGGTGCAACTCGGATAGGGTGGGCTCTGACCACAGGAATTGCCCTCCATATCATAGAACGAAAGGTCATGGTCGCCAGGGAACTCACGAGCGCGAGAGGGTTCGTCTGTCAGCACAGAAGTCAGCATGTAATTGACCTGGCTGGAGAAGACGCGCGTCCCCTTTATCTTTGAGGTATCCTGATGTAAGAGGTTATGCCCATAATTGTCCCAGACATCGAGGATACTTGTATAGGGAATATGCACTCCATCATTAGCAAAGGTCTGATAGGCACTCGTCATCTCTAGCGGTGTGATACCAGCCGTACCCAGCACCATACTCACGCCCTCACAAGTATAGAGCCCTTTACATCTAATATCTGGATCGTTTTCCCTAGCCTTCACTTCGGCATCAATGCCAGTAATGCCCATCATCCGAGCATTGTTGACCACATTATTGAGACCGGCGTAGGTGATAGCCTTGACGGCAGGAATGTTGAACGAATTCTCCAACGATTGGCGAATCGTTGCCTGCATCCCGGCAATGTTATTGGCCTTGCCACCGTAATCGGTGGGGTGATAGGTATCATCGTTCTTTATGCCTGACGAGCCGCCATTTGGGAAATAGGAATTAATATCAGGCAGGATAATGCCAGGATTCCAGCCCATTTGGAAGGTGGTCGCATACACAATAGGTTTGAAAGTCGAACCCGGCTGACGCGTAGAGGTCGTTACATTGACGGGTCCCGCTACTTCTTTATTCTCGCTCGGCTTATTGTAATCGACACTCCCATTCATCGCCAGAACTTCGCCATTCTTGGCATTGATCACAACCACAGCACTATCATTGACCCCCAGGTCTTTATTCAACCTAGCGAAGGTTCCAGCAAAGCTACCAAACTTCTGATAGGAAGGCTGGGTAATAAAGTACTTGGAGGCGCTCTCAACGTACTTTTGCAGCGTCATATCAAGCGTAGTGCGAATGTTGAAGCCGCCAGTCAGGAAGAGGCGCGCACCCAATTGATTATCGCCATGCCCAAGCATCTGTACGGCCTGATTTGTCACCCAATCAACAAAGTGTGGCGCTTTCTTCACCGGAGTATAAGGCTTGAACTTCCAGGAAGCAGTGAGCTTCTCTGCCTGCTGGATCATGTCATTATTCAGGGGCTTGCCGCCAACGGTGACCGTCCCCATATCCAGCATATTATTAAGCACGTCTTTCTGACGTCCCAGGGCGGCCTTAAATGTATCCTCGTTAATGGAAGGATCGAATAATGTTGGGTTATTAGGAATAGCGGCCAGTAGCGAGGCCCGCGCCAGTCCAAGGAGAGGATCTTCTTTGCCCTTGGAGTTGAGGCTCAGCTTTGAAATGGCAGGCGTACACTTGAAGGTCTTCTTGTCGCAAGTAGGTTGCAAGCCGAAGTAATGCTGGACGGCTGATTCGATGCCTAGATCCTGAGCCCCATAAGGGACGCTATTAAAGTACATCTCCAGGATCTTCCACTTGGGATACTGTTGCGTCATCCCCAACGCCAGAGTCGCCTCAACCAGTTTACGTGTGTAATCGACCTGATCATTTCCAGTCAGGTTCTTAATCACCTGCTGCGTAATGGTACTACCACCACCACTACGAGTCACAGCGGAACGGAGAATGCCCTGTGGATCAACACCGGCATTTTCCCAGAAGGTGCGGTCCTCAATGGCAACCTGGGCTTGCTGCAAGATCTCTGGGATATCCTTATAGGAAACAGGAGTCAGGCGGCCCTTACTGCCCGTACTCTGGTCATAGCTCTCCGCGATAAGTTGATTGTTACGGTCATAAATACGCGTGGTCTGAGGATTCGCCATGTTCGCAATCCCTGAGACCTGGGTTGACTCCTTCTGGTAATAGTTATAGCTGTAGAGGCCACCCAGGGAGGAACCCATCAGACCAATAGTTGCCAGAATGATGGCGGCAATACCAGCAATCTTGCCAATACCAAATTGCTCACGCTGCCAGCGATCACGACGACGACGCATCCTATACGCCACACGTGTACTTAGCGAACGTTTCCAGGGAGTATTTCCTTTGGGCTGATCCTGGATAGTAGGAAGCATGCCCTGGGGACGCTGCGGATGATACAGTGCCATCGGCGGCTCAGGTTGCGTGTAGCGATTGCGTCCCATCGCGCTCATCTTACCCGAGACCTGCTTTACAAACCGCATCATATCAAAGCCTCTGCCTTGCTGCTGCGGACTCGCCGGAGCGAAACTTTGCGGCGAGGGAGCCTGCGGCGGCTGTTGCTGTTGAGACCTCGTTGGCAGGAATTGCGATGATGGATTTCTCGGGTTGCTCGGAATTGGTGAAAACTGCGCGGGTGCGCCAGAACCTGGAGCAGGACGCTGGAGCGTCCGCCCAGCAAGCGGATCGGGTCCGAGCGCTGGCGACTGCGGTTCAAGTGGCGGTGACTGCTGCTGGCGATAACTGCTCAGCAAACCACCGCCCTTCTTAACCGGTCCCTGATTTGGAGGTGCGCCAGTATTAGTATCTGGCTGATTCCAGGAGTTACTCATATGCTCCCCTTCTTTCCGGCGGCAGCTTATGAATAGTGCATCGATTTGAGCTCACGAGAACTATCCTACAGGTAATTACCACTTTGCACCTGGTGCGATAGCGCTGCGCCAAAATATTCATTGATTTCAATGTATGCGGTCCAAAAAAAACGTTTTCTACTTCTCACTACAATCTCAGAAGGTATTCTACTAGCATTTCTATGCATTTCCCAGCCACCCATGACCCCATTACTGATATCCTCTCAAACCTCCACAATTCCCCTAATTACCTATAAGAACGGATCAGAACAAACAAGTTAACGAAAGGAGCCATTGGTAATCAGGCAATAAACGCACTATATCTATTGACATTAGTTCATATCACAAATCAAAGGAGCTATCTCACAGTGTATCGTCGCTAATAGTACTAATCTGATGAGTATGGCAGTAAGAGCAATAAAGAAAAGGGCAGGCTGGAGAAGACCAGCCTGCCCTTGAAATGGAAACTACTAGCTACGGAATGGGGGTCCCGTCGTCGGATGGTGGTAAGCCCTCAACCGGTGATGGAGGGTCTCCATTCACATCCTGCGGATTGCCAATTCCCTGATCGCTGTTTTGGTTCATATTGCCATTGCCATTGCCATTGTTGTTGGTTGTCGTCGATGGCGGCACCGTAGGCGTAGTAACACCTGGTACGGTGGGAGATTGACCATCAATGACCCAATCACAGATGCCGCTGCCAGCTAGACCATCAGTCGCTGACATCGTGCATACACGTGACACCCCAGATGGCTGCGTAAAGGTGGTCGGACTTGTCATGCCTGCTTTCTTGGGATCGAACCGCGAGATTGGGCAAGAGATCTGCGTCTGCATCGCGGCATTGATATCAGCACAGGGGCGGCCCGAAACAAACTCCATCACCGCGTGCCAGATAGGGGCCGCACCAGTGATACCTACCACACCTTCAGCCATGTTACTACCATTGGCATTACCAGCCCACACACCTACCGTCGCTCTCGGCGTATAACCAATCGTCCAGTTATCTTTAAACGAGTCGGTAGTACCTGTTTTCGCACCAACCTGATAGGTGCTACAGGAAATGTAGGTCTTCACTGAGCTTGGGCAGCTAGGGTCCCAATCGTAAAACGAGAGGTCATGGTCACCTGGGAACTCCCTCTGACGCGATGGCTCGTCGGCCAGCACCGAGGTCATGAGATAATTGACCTGGCTGGAGAAAACCCGTGTGCCCTTCACTTTGCTCACATCCTGATGGAAGAGGTTATGTCCATAATTATCCCAGACATCCAGGATATTCTGGTAGGGCATATGCACCCCATCATTGGCAAAGGTCTGATACGCGCTGGTCATCTCCAACGGCGTGATATCCACCGTACCAAGCACTGGTGTTAGGCCATAGCACGTCAGAGGCTTATCACGATCACACCCTCGCTTTTGCATATCGCTATCGATGCTTGTGATACCCATCATACGAGCATTGTTAAACACATTGGGCAGACCCGCGTAAGTCATGGCCTTCACGGCTGGTATGTTAAATGAATTGGCGACAGACTCACGTATGGTCGCCTGTGGGCCAGCGATCTCATTTGGCTTCCCACCGTAATCGGTAGGAGAATAGTTCCCTTCCGCTGTGTTGAGCAGACCAGCGGAGTTGCCATTGGGGAAGTATGTACGGATATCTGGCAAGATGATGCCAGGGTTCCAACCCATCTGGAAGGCTGTCGCATACACAATAGGTTTGAAGGTCGAACCAGGACCACGCACGCTGGTCGCGACATTGACGTTACCGCCGACCTTTTTACTGCCACTCGGGTTATAATAATCGATGCTGCCACTCATAGCCAGCACCTCGCCCGTCTTCGAGTCAATCACGACCACAGCGGCATCATTCAGGTTCAAGTCTTTATTTACTGTGGCATAACTTCCAGCATAACTACCGAACTTCTGATATGTCGGCTGGGTGATAAAGTACTTTGAGGCATTCTCAACGTACTTTTGCAAGTTTGAATCGATGGTGGTGCGAATGTTGAAGCCACCGGTCAGGAAGAGGCGCGCACCTAATTGATCATCGCCATGCCCAAGCATCTGAATAACCTGAAGCGTCACCCAGTCGACAAAGTGCGGGGCTTTCTTCACCGGAGTATAGGGCTTAAACTTCCAGGAAGCGGTCAGCTTCTCAGCCTGCTGAATCATTTCGTCATCCAGCGGCTTACCTCCAACAGTGATCCCCACTGCTTTCATCTGTCCAAGCACATACTTCTGACGTTCCAGAACCTTAGCAAGCGTAGTCTCACTAACGGTTGGATCAAAGAGTGTTGGATTATTAGGAACTGAGGCCAGTAGCGAGGCACGCGCTAGGCCCACAAGAGGATTCTCCTTATGCGTTTTGGGATCAATGTTAAGCTTAGCAACCGCTGGCGTACACTTGAAGTTCTTATCGCAAGTAGGCTGCAAGCCAAAATAGTCACGCACAGCCGATTCGACCCCAAGATCCTGGGTCCCATAAGGGACGCTATTGAAATACATCTCCAGGATCTTCCACTTGGGATACTGCTGCGTCATCCCCAACGCCAGAGTCGCCTCGACCAGTTTACGCGTATAGGTCCCCTGGTCCTGCCCAGACAGGTTCTTGATTACCTGCTGGGTGATAGTACTACCACCACCATTGCCAGATGAGAAGGCACGTAAGATACCTTGCGGATCGATACCTGCGTTATCCCAGAAAGATCGGTCCTCGGCTGCGACCTGGGCTTGCTGCAAGATCTCTGGGATATCCTTATAGGAAACAGGAGTCAAGCGCCCCTTGCTACCCGCGTTCTGGTTATCGTAACGCTCAGCGACCAATTGATTGTTACGGTCATAAATACGCGTGGTCTGAGGATTCGCCATGTTGGCAATTCCCGAGACCTGAGTTGACTGCTGCTGGTAATAGTTATAGCTGTAGAGGCCACCTAGGGAGCCGCCTATCAGACCAATGGTTGCCAGAATGATGGCGGCAATACCAGCGATCCTACCAATACCAAATTTCGAGCGCTGCCAGCGATCACGACGACGGCGCATCTTATACGCGACGCGCGTGCTTAGTGAGCGCTTCCAGGGTGTTTCGAGTTGAGGCAGGTCCTGGGTAGTAGGAAGCGGGTTTTGAGAGCGCTGTGGGTGATAGAGCGACATCGGCGGCTCAGGTTGCGCGTAGCGATTGCGTCCCAACGCAGTCATCTTACCCGAGACCTGCTTCATAAACTGCATAGCATTGGAGGCCCATCCTCGCTGCTGAAATGCAGGGGCCGCAGAGCGTTGCGGTGCAGGCTGAGGAGATTGCGATGGCCGTAATTGTTGGGATTTCGCCGGCATCTTCGACGGTAGAAACTGCGATGAAGGGTTCCGCAAACTACCCGTAGGCGGCGCAAACTGAGAGGGCGGGCCAGAACGGGCAGGCGATCGTAGAGGGCTACGACCGGCGAGCGGATCAGGTCCGAGCGCTGGTGATTGCTGCTCAAGCGGTGGCTGCTGCTGACGATAATTACTCAGCAAGCCTCCTGTTTTCTTGACCGATCCTTGGTCACGTACGGCGTCTGTATTGGTATCTGGCTGATTCCAGGAATTACTCATATGCCTCCTTTCTTGCTCGACGACAATTGTCTAGCAATGCAAAGCGTCGAGTACCTGAGAGGGATCTGACAAAGGTCAATCATTACACACCTTTTGATACAATTTGCACCATTACTATTTATATGCATATATGCTGATTTGTATAGCTGCAAGAAATAACGCCATTTCTCAAACAATTGCAGAATTATTATGACGTCTTCCTGTCCATTCCCCAACCGATCACCGCCATGTCTGCGCATAGGGTAACATAAACATCTCGAGTTTTGCCAATCACCTATAAGGACGGTAGAGGGCCATCACCTTAACGAGATAGCCCACCTGTATACTGGCAATACACGCAAAATCAACATTGACAATATTTAATATAAGAGATCGCAGCGCGTATATCAGGATGTACCTTAGGAGGATGGTACTAATCTAGCTGGCATGGTCGCCTTTCGGTACGGTATAGAACATTTATGAGAAACAGGACTAAATGACTATGTGGTAATGAATTGACCACTGCTGTAAACTCTTCTAAATTCAAGAAATAGATTGCAGCCCTTCCAAAGAAATTCTTTAATAATTTTGTTAAGAAAAGTGATAATCAATGCTATTTGATAGTTTAAATTGACAACTACATAATTGTTTTAATGCATGCAGCCTAATTACTTTAAATCATATGTTAGAGCAGCACAACATGAGAAGTTATAATGCCTGAGTTTTCACGCAAAGGCACCACATGACACATGATGATATGGGAAGAAAAGGGGAAAATGCATACAGAACTCGACAGCATCAGGTATAATGGGGAACGGTATATTTCAATTAACGAGTCTTGAGCATGGTGAGAGGAGCCAGCCGGTTTATGCATCCAGGTGCCACAGGGACTCCGCACAATCGAGATCGCAATCGACAGAGATATGTTCTGAACAGGCTCTTATTCTGCCTGGGAATGGGCCTGCTGATACTGGCAAGCAACGCTTCGCTGGTTATGGCGAAGAGCTATGAGATACAAGACGCGATCACAGTAACTTCTCAGACGCAAAAGATCGATTTTCCTAAAAGCATCGATTTTCAACTAAGCGCACGGGACGCTGGCGGCTCAATTACGCAGGCCACGCTCTACATCATGACACCAATGGGAAACGAACAAGAACAACATACCGTTGTCGCCTCTCAACCAGGAGCCATAGTACATCTGAGTTGGCATGAAACATTCAAAGAACGCAACTTTCTGCCACCTGGAACTCCCGTAACCTATCACTGGGAGATAAGTGATAGCGCAGGGGGAAGCCATACCAGTGATACCAGGAGCTTCCAGGTAAACGATACGCGCTATAACTGGCAAGAGAGCGATGAGAACAAGGTACAGATCAAATCCTACAATAATAATGAAGCAACAACGCAAGCACTCCAGACAAATGTAGAGAAAGCGCTCAAGACCATTACCCAAAACCTGGGGAAGGGTCCCAACAGACCAATCACACTCTGGATCTACAAGGATCGCAAGACATTTAAGAGTGCACTTCCACCTGATACTGAGGAATGGGTTGGGGGCATCGCTTTCCCTAATATCAATCAGGGCATGTTCGTCGTCGAAGATCCACAGGATAGTACCTTGATTCGCGACCTACCTCATGAGATGACGCACCTAATCTTACATCAGGTCGCATCCACAAACCTGGACATCCCACGCTGGTTCGACGAAGGTCTGGCGGTCTACAATCAAGAGTATCACGAAGGCGAGATGTCGTTTCAGCTACGCGAAGCCTTCAAGAGCCACACCCTACTACGCCTGACCGATATCACAGACAGCTTTCCAGCCGACGGAGATGAGGCATATCTCGCCTATGCTCAGAGTTGGAATCTCATTGACTACATGTACAAAACCTATGGGCAACGCAAAATGGATGCTCTTTATCAGGCGATGCAAAACAATTCACAAAGCTTTGATGGTGATTTGAGCCAGAGTCTTGGGACGGATACCAGCCACCTGGAGAACGCATGGCGACTCGCCAACCACCAAGCTCCCACGCTCACAGGCAATGAGGAACACCAGGGTACACAGCCAGCCACGCAAACCATGCCAGAACCTTCTACCTTTCAAAGAAATTTGCTGCTTACACTAGGCATCATTTTATTGCTCTCGCCTGAAATAGTATTGGCAGGTTACTTTGTCTACCGCCGACAGGTACGCATTCGCCGTGAGCAGCAGCTAGTGGCACAACAGGCACAACACATACTCGACGAGACATTCGCTCCCCACCAGCCGCCATTTCGGCAGTATTTCAACACACACATGACCAACTACTCACAATATCAACCACCAAATAGAGATAAAATGTAATGCACCATACATACGGAGGATAGAAGATGGAAGGGAACAAAGAGCAAGATCAAAATCGTCAGGCACACTATTACCCCTCTGACTCACTCCCACTCGAACAACTTATGCACTGGATCGCTTTTAGCCGTGTTATGGGTATCGGCCCGGTCCGCTTCCGCCGCTTACAGGACCATTTCGAGAGCGACATGCGAAGGGCTTGGAGAGCCACGCGTACCGAACTAGTGGAGGCTGGGCTGGATGAGAAGGTAAGTGAGAAGTTCATCTATCAACGCGCAAAGATCGAACCAGAGCTAGAACTAGAGCGACTGGAGAAACGACGTATTCGCGTGCTTACCTGGCAAGATGAGGATTACCCTCCCCTCTTAAATCAGCTAGAGTATGCGCCACCTGTGCTCTATATCTATGGACAACTTAATGACGATGATCGGCAATGTACGCTGGGTATTGTTGGCACGCGACGCATGACAAGCTATGGGCGACAGGTCACTGAGCGCTTTACAGGCGATCTTGTCAAGGGCCAGGTAACAATTATTAGCGGTCTGGCGCTGGGAGTCGATACGGTCGCACATAGCACCGCTCTAGATGAGGGAGGTAGAACCATCGCGGTCCTGGCAAGTGGGCTGGACACCATCTATCCCCCTCCTAATCGCTCCCTAGCAAAGCGCATCGTGGAATCCGGACAGGGGGCACTCATCAGTGCCTTTCCGCTAGGAGTACGACCAGATGCAGGCAACTTTCCCGCACGCAACCATTTAATAGCTGGGTTATCGCTGGGCATCCTTATTACTGAAGCGCCTGCAAGAAGTGGAGCACTCATTACCGCCAACTCAGCCTTGCAACAGGGGCGAGAGATCTTTGGCGTCCCACATAGTATCTTTTCGCCGGGAGGCGAAGGTGTCAACAAACTGCTACAGGAGGGAGCACATCTGGTTACGAATGTAAAGGATATCATCGAGCGGCTCAACATCCATATGCTTCCCCAGCAGATTGAGGTCAAGAAAGCACTTCCTGCCAACGCGGAGGAGGAAGTCTTACTAGCTCTACTCAGCCAAGAGCCACGCCACATCGATGAGATCATTCGCGAGTCAGATCTACCCGCCAACAATGTCACCGCAACACTAACAATCATGCAGCTAAAAGGTATGGTAAAAGATATGGGTGGGATGAGCTATATCATACTTTAAAGACCTGATAATCAAAATTAAGATATAGAGGCAATACCATACCTTTACATAGGCATATACTGACTTTCCACCTATTGCTAGTAACAACTGGCAGGAGAGCAGGTAGAATAGAAGAGTGGGCTCGGAAGGTATAAGAGAAGGGCCAATAAAAATAAGCAGGCTTGATAGACGGAGGTTGTACGTGATACAGCTCGCATACTTGCTGGCGGCAACACAGGGTAGCATACTCGGAGAAGAACGGCAAACACGTTTTCAGGGATTTAGTCATGACGCACGCCAACTCTTACCCGACGAAATGTTTGTCGCGGTACGCGGAGAGCGCGGCGATGGGCATGATTACATCTTTGACGCGATTGAGCGGGGAGCGACAGGGCTGCTAATCGAAGAGCAGAGGCTACGCGAGCTGAGTGCTGACAAACTTGAGAGACTAAACCAGATTACAACCGTTGTTGTCGACGACACCCGGCAAGCGCTCCAAGCCTACGCCCACGACATCTTACAGCGCTGGCAACCAACAATTATCGCGGTCGCGGGCGGCGTTGGCAAGACTAGCACAAAAGAAGCCATTGCCAGCATCCTGGCGCGCAATTACGCGACCTTCCGTAGCTGGAAGAATTATAATGATCTGCTCGGCATCCCCCTCTCGTTAGGCAGGCTAGAACCACATCATGAATACGCAGTCCTGGAACTCGGGTGTGACCACCCAGGCGAGCTACAAGACCTGTGTAACCTCATCAAACCTCAAATTGGCGTCTTGACCAATATTACGCCCGTTCAACTTCAATATTTTGGCACCCAGGCTCGACTGGCGGAAGAATTTGGCGAACTGCTGTACAGCTTGCCCCCTGATGGCGTCTTCTGGCTTAACGACACAGATGAACGCATTCTGACCCTGGTTGAGGACTACCAGCGCGGAGAACACACAACTCGCATTCAACCACTTGGACTGGCGACTATTGACGCAGGGAAGGTTCACGTAGGCTGGGAAGGACTCGCATTCAACATTCCAGGAGACGAGGAGGCAGACACTCCAATTACTCTGGCTTCGCGCTTGATTGGCCGACACCATGTAGCGACCATGCTCATTGCATACCGTGTCGCACGCGATTGTGGAATGAGTCGAGAAGAGGTGATTGAGGCCATTGAGCATCTAGAGCCGCTCCAGGGACGGTTACTCCCCCTGGCAGGCATCTACGAGTCGCGACTCCTTGACGACACCCACAATGCCTCACCTGCCTCCGCTCTAGCTGGTCTGCACACCCTCAATGAACTCCTGCCAGAAGGAGGCAAACGCATTGCGATCCTGGGCGAAATGCTCAACCTGGGAATCTACCAGGATGAGGCATATCAACACGTCGGGAAGCTGGCGGCACAATGCACAGACTACCTGATCCTGCGCGGCGAGAGCACAGCGATGATCGCGGAAGCGGCCAGGCGCGCCGGGATGAAGAGCGAGCAGATAGAACTGGTTTCGACACATGAGGACGCAGCTCAGATCGCACGGCAGATACTGGGACGAGAAGGAGAGGCTGGACGCAATGTGGTCCTGATCAAGGGGTCCGAGGCGACACGCATGGAACGTGTCAGCGAGCGGCTTATGGCAAAGCCCGAAGAAGCCCAGGAGCTCTTAATACGACAGACCCTAGGCTGGAAACAGATCATCGTTCTACAAACCGAGCGACCAACCTGGGTCGAAATCGACCTGAGCGCCATCGGTAACAATGTACGTCGGATACGCGAAATTGTTGGACCACAGGTCAGAATCTTGATCAGCCTGAAAGCCGATGCCTATGGACATGGCGCAATGAAGGTTGCACGCACCGTCCTGCACAATGGAGCAAGTATGCTGGGAGTCGCCACTCTGAGCGAGGCCGAGTCGCTCCGCGATGCGGGTATCGACGCACCAATCCTTATCTTCGGCTATATTCCCTACTGGCAGATGCGTGAAGCCGTACAACTAGGTGTGACCTTAACATTATATAGCAATGAATCAGCACAGGCTCTTTCGCGTGCGGCGCAAGCCCTTCGCAAATCCGTACATGTTCACATCAAGGTTGATACCGGCATGGGAAGACTAGGTATCCGTAGCGAACGGCAAGAGGAGATCCTGGCGCTGGTACGCGAGGCGCGCAACCTGGAAGGGCTGGTAGTCGAGGGTATCTACACCCACTTTGCCAGCGCTGATGCCAGCGACAAGACCTATGCGCGCACACAGCTAACGCGCTTCCAACAAATCTTAGAGGCCCTTGAACGCGAAGGCTTACGCCCGAAGGTTGTTCACGCCGCCAATAGCGCTGCTACCCTGAGCCTACCTGAAGCTCACTTTGATATGGTCAGACCGGGAATCGCCATCTATGGCCTGGACCCCTCGGAAGAAGTTCGCGTACCTGAAGGGTTTCGCCCCGCTCTCTCTTTCAAGACCCAGATCGCGCAGGTCAAACTGGTTCCAGCAGGGGAATGCATCAGTTACGGCTGCACCTACATCACCAAACAGGCGACACGCGTTGCCGTCCTACCAGTAGGATACGCAGACGGCTTCAGACGCGCCCCGCGTAATTGGGAGACAGTATTAGTTCATGGGCAGGAAGCGCCCATTATCGGGCGTGTTTGTATGGATCAATGCATGATTGATGTGAGTGCCATTCCCCAGGTGCGCATGGGGGATGAAGTAGTACTCATCGGGAAACAGGGCGAAGTCCAGTTAACCGCAGAAGAAGTTGCACGCCGCCTGGGAACCATCAACTACGAAGTCGTTGCTGAGATCCTGGCCCGGGTGCCACGTGTAGATTAGCGGCGAGTGGGATCGCTGAATCCTGGCTGTAGAACAATAAGATTAGCCGCAAAGTGTATTGCTGACCTACGCGGCACAATTGCTCAACAATAAACAAAACTTGAGATGTGATGAAGACGTATTATATAGAGAACGGACATGCGTCATCAACCAGGTAAGCTGAACAGAACTATATAGCCAAGGATACACCCATGCAACGAGAGCTACTCGCATCACATACCCAGACCCCACGACAGGCTAGCGCCATCCTGATCGCCAACCCAACCTCGGGAAGCTATATCAATAATCGACAGCAGATCGAAACCACCGTACGCTTTCTCCAGGAACATGGTTGGAAGGCGCGCCTGGAACTTACACAGCAGCAAGGCGACGCCAGGCGTATCGCCAGAGAAGCAGTTGAGCAAAAGCAGGATGTAGTCGTCGCGATTGGCGGCGACGGAACCATTAATGAAGTGATTCAAGAGCTGGCGAATAGCGAGACCGCGCTTGCGACAGTGCCCAGCGGCACCGTAAATGTGTGGGCCAGGGAAGTTGGTATCCCACTAGATAACACCAAGGCGCGAGACGTACTCCTGCATGGAGTCACCCGTCGCATTGACCTGGGACAGGTCAACGACAATTATTTTTTATTGATGGCGGGAGTGGGATTGGATGGCGAGGTTACGCATGCCGTAGAGAAAAAATCCGCCAAGAGGCTAGGCATACTGGGATATCTCCTGGTTGGGCTCTGGAAGACGCTCACGTATAAAGGCTTTCGTGTACATCTGATTCTGGATGGCGAGCAGGAGATCAAAACTCACGCTATGCAAATTGTCGTTGGCAACACACAGCTCTACGGTGGTGCCGTCAAATATACCTGGAAGGCAAAATGTGATGATGGTTTACTCGATGTCTGCATTGTACGTAGTCAGGGCTTTTTAAGTACCGTCCTGGTCACCCTGGACCTGCTCTTACATCGTCATCGGCGACGGCAATGGGTGCGCTACGAAAAGTGCCGGGAATTACAGGTCCAGACACGCCACGCTATCGCCATTCAGATTGATGGTGATCCCCTCAGCTTCACAAAGAAGCACGGCGAGAATGCAACAGTATTTAAGATTATTCCACAAGCACTCAAGGTCATCGTGCCAAAGCAAGGACCGATCGATATCTTTGCGCACGATCCTATGGAATAAAAAGTACGCCAATAACTCGCCACCAACGTTTTTTACCCCTCCTATAATAATGTAGTCAGGAATCCGTACGATTGAAGTTTCCACGTAGGCGAGAGGATACTGAGAGAAATGCCAAAAGCAGCATTACATGAGCGACAACAGGAAATACTTCAGGAGGAGCGCCGCATCGCCACCGAGCTTCAAGCCTGTCTGGCAGGCTTCGTAGGCACAGATGCCCATGCCGAAACATTGCGTCAGGTGACCTCCTCACTAGAAGATCTGTTTCTGCTGGTAGTAGTCGGAGAATTCAATTCTGGCAAATCAGCGTTGCTTAACACCCTTTTACGCCAGGAAGTCATGGAAGAGGGCGTACTCCCTACCACCAGCCAGATCGCGATCCTCCGCTATGGTGAACAACGCACAATTCATGAACGTGAAACACGAGTCCAGGAGATCAGCTACCCGGCTGACTTCTTGCAGAATATCAGCATCGTCGACACCCCAGGAGTTAATGCTGTGCTGCGTGAGCATGAGCAATTAACAGAAGACTTCATTCCTCGTAGTGACCTAATCCTCTTCCTTACCTCAGTAGATCGACCCTTTACACAAAGCGAGCGGCTCTTTCTAGAGCGTATTCGCTCCTGGGGTAAGAAGATCATCATTATCTTAAACAAAATTGATCTCCTACGCGTTAAAGGCGATCTGGCGAAGCTCGTCCGCTTTGTGCGCGACAACTGTAAACAACTGCTAGGCTTTCAACCAGAGATCTTTCCCCTCTCAGTGCTCAAGGCGCAGCAGGCGCAGCAGGAAACAGGCACCCAGGCCATCGCATTGTGGAATGAGAGCCAGTTTGGCAAATTGGAAGAATACCTCTTCCAGACGCTTGATGCCGAGGAGCGCATTCGCCTGAAGTTCCTGAGTCCACTGGGCGTAATGCAGCGCATCTGGGGAGAAGCGCAAGAGGCAGTAGAACAGCGCAGCAAGCTACTAGCCGAAGACGCACGCACCGTCCAGACCATTGAAGAGCAACTTGAAGTCTATCGCGAGGATATGGAACAAAGCTTCTCACACCGCCTGGGTGAAATCGAGAACATCATCCTGAACATGCAGGTACGTGGCAATAATTTCTTCGATGATACGATCCGTCTTGGGCGCATCTTCGATCTGATCAAGAGCGAGCGTATTCGCCACGAGTTTGAGCAAGAGGTAACTGGCGATAGCGCGGCACACATCGACGCAGGTGTGCAAGAACTCATTGATTGGATGGTCGAGCAAGAGCATCGGCTCTGGCAAAATATCATGGAGTACCTGGATCGTCGACGCCAAACCAGCGTACGCAACGACGAAAACATGATTGGCGCAATCAGCCGACAGTTCGACTATAATAGGCGAACATTGCTCCAGGCAGTCGCAAGGCAGGCACAGAACGTCGTTCAGAGCTACAATCGGCAAGCGGAAGCGGAACAGCTATCGCAAGACCTACGCTATTCAGTAACCCAGGCAGCTATCGCGGGCGCGGGTGGCATTGGACTGGGCGCGGCGATTGTCGCCCTAGTAGGCACGGCAGCGGCAGATGTCAGTGGTATTCTGGCAGGCGCGGTCCTGCTCAGCCTGGGGCTCTACATCATTCCGGCACGCCGCAAGAAGGCCAAGCAAGAGTTTGAGATCAAGATGGCGGCACTGCGTAAGCGTCTACACAACGTTATGCAAGAGCAATTCAGGCGCGAACTACACAACTCTATGCAGCGTGTACGCGACTCTATCGCCCCCTATACGCGCTTTGTGCGCACTGAGCAGAAGCGCGTTGAGACAACACAGGCAGGCCTGAGCAGGATAGAGAAGGACATCAACGTTCTCCGCATAGAGATTCAGGGTCCCCAACCAAAGACAGAGGAAGTGGTCCAGGAGGCAGTTCCACACGCAGTCGCACAACCCAAACGGGCGGAATAACAAAAGCTGGGAGCGCTGAGTGTTTGACATCACTCAACGCTCCCAGCTTTTACGGACTCCGCAGGCGACCTAGTCACTGCTTGTCGCGGTACTATCTTCGAGCAGAGTATCTTTCCCAATCTCTTTGATCTCCTCCCGAGCAAGCCGACTATGGTGCACGCCATAGAGGAAATAGATGATGATACCAAGTACCAGCCAAGCAGCAAAACGTATCCAGGTAATCAACGGTAGGTAAAGCATTAACCCCAGGCAGATAAGAGCCGCCAGGATTGGCACAACTGGAACACCAGGAGTACGAAAGGCCCGATGCATATTGGGCTGAGTGCGACGCAAGACCAGCACTCCAATTGAGACCAGCACAAAGGCCAGTAGCGTCCCAATATTGACCAGTTCCGCTAGATCACCAATCGGCGTAAAGGCAGCTATCGTGGCCACGATCACGCCCGTAACAATGCTGATGCGATAGGGTGTACCGAAGCGAGGATGCACTTTAGCAAACCAGGAAGGCAAGAGATGATCCCGGCTCATGGCGAAGAAGACGCGGCTCTGCCCCAGCATCAGAATCATGACCACAGCCGTTAAGCCACAGATGGCCCCTACAGAGACCAGACCAGCGGCCCACGATTGCTTGATAATCTCAAAGGTTGTCGCCATGGGCGCGGCAGTATTTAACTGCTTGTACGAGACAATACCAGTCATAATAAGCGAAACAATGATATACAAGGTGGTACAAATTGCCAGAGAGCCAAGGATACCGATAGGCATATCACGCTGTGGCTTCTTCGTCTCTTCAGCCGTTGTGGCAACAATATCGAAACCAATGTAGGCGAAGAAGACGATAGCCGCTCCTGTAATCAAGCCACTAATTCCATAGACCTCAGGCGGGAAACCCAGGATCAACTGTAAGAAGGGCGACTCTAACACCCCTTTACCAGCGACACTCTGCGCGGGCGGAATAAAGGGTGTCCAGTTGGCAGGATGAATGAAGAAGATGCCAAAGACAATAAAGAAGACCACAACAGAAAGCTTGATGATGGTAACCACAAGATTAAAGCGTGAACTAGTATGAACTCCCATCACCAGGATAGCGGTCAAGACCAGGGCAATCATAGCTGCGGGTAGATCGAGACGCAAACCAGGAAGCAAGCCCGGCAATAAGGCTGCTTTGCCTGTAATTACGCCGGGCAGGAAGATACCCAGGCTCTTGAGAATCGAGACGAAATACTGCGACCAGCCAACCGAGACCGTTGAGGCCCCTACCAGGAACTCCAGGATCAGGTCCCAACCAATGACCCAGGCAATGAACTCACCCAGAGCAGCATACGAATAGGTATAAGCACTTCCAGCAACTGGAACGGAACTCGCGAACTCTGCATAGCAGAGCGCAGCCAGACCACAAGCCACACCAGCCACCATGAAGGAGATAGCGATACCAGGGCCAGAGTAATTAGCCGCAGCAGTCCCGGTCAGGACAAAGATGCCAGTGCCAATAATAACACCGATACCAAAGACAATCAGATCAATAGGTCCAAGCGTCTTGCGAAGTTGATGCTCTGGCTCCTGAGTGTCTCGAATCGATTGTTCTACGGACTTGGTACGAAAGATATTCATACGAGGAAAGCGACCTCCCATCCAGATTATGCCTTGAAGTGAATAGAGTGGATACTATCAAATATCTAGCCTCCCATCCACCATTTAGAGGATGCAAAGTACACATCCTCCCATTACTATCATACAGGTAAGGCATAGTACTTCCAGGCTTTCTCTCGATTAGACATGAGCCTCTAAGCAATTGTATGTGCCTATATGAGCGGCAAAGAAAGCCACTCAAAAGATAAATCGCCACACAGAAACGATCTCTGCGACCGAATTACCTCCCATAGAAAGGCGGAGGGCCACGCCTGTAGGCGTGGCCCTCCTCTGCCTGGGCAGTTGGTACTCCTGTGTTACCGGGGGTCGAGCAGCGAGACGATGTCCCTCACTGCCTCTCCGACCGTGCGCCGGCCCGGGAGCTCGGGGCGAGCCTGAAGGGCCTTCTCGATCATGTCCTGGGCCTCCGAGCCCAGAGGCAGGTCCGAGAGGTCCGAGAGCGTCTTCCGCAGCTGGCCCTCACTGTAGCGCGCCAGGTTGCGCTCTCGCAGCGCGTGGTGTGTGGTGGTGTTGGTCAGAACACCGACCACGACGCCCGCCGCAGCCAGAGCCAAGAACTGCCACTTTTTCATGATGCCTCCCAGCATCGAGACCTGCTGATAGAACAGAGGCCTCTTGTGGATTGGAGTCATCGCCTCGCGCTAGACCAGCTTGTGAGCATAACTGCAACGGTGGGCAAATCCTCCTCGAATGATACTTCTTAGTATACCTGACTCATCATCTGTTTTCAAAGATCAAGTGGGCAAGAAATGCATGTTTTGTTGCAAACAATGAGCACGCAAGCACGGCTGAAAAATAGCCAATTGAAGTCTTACACTCATATCCCCCCACACTGTACAAAATGTTGTGTAGCCTATCCAGACAGAAACGAACGTGAGCGATCCGGGTTTTGAGATTCAAAACCCGGATCGCTCACATGTCTCTAATATCTCTATAAAGGAGCTCTTATAAAGAGGAGATAATTGGCAGGAAAACTCAGGTCCAGGCTGAAAGGAGTTCGTCGAGGGAACCGCCAATGACGACAGTGTGCCCGGCGGGGAGAGTTGTGTCCGTAGCGCTGGCGGCAATGATCTTGCCCATTTCGTCGGCGGTGGGCAGAGCGCCCAGCGAGGAGCGACGGCCCTGCGTCAGCCCAGGGGCTGCACGCTCAAGCAGTTTGGGGGTAATCGTGCCCTCAATAAGATCACCAGTCACGACCAGCAAGCGGATACCACGCGCTTCCAATTCTGCCATGCGCGCACGTAACTCTTGCTCGCCAGCATACTTGGAGGCAGCAACCTCTTCGTAATGAGGGATCTGCTGTACACGACCATAGAGGTGCGCCCAATGGCTGGTCACAAAGACCACTGTACTGCCGCGAGGCATCAACGGAAGCGCAGCATCTAGCAGGGCCACCTGAGCATCACGGTTAATCAGCATAGGATACTCAGGATTGCTGACCAGCAGATCGCGCTCCATGCCCCCTGAGGCATTCAGGATCAGCAGATCAAGAGAGCCAAAATGCTCACGCAGGGCGTTGAAGAGCCGCTCCCGATCCTGGGAATTAGTAATATCACAGCCAAGAGCCTCGGCCTGGACATGGTGCGTACGCGCACTGGTCGCGACTTCCTCCGCGCGTACTGCTTTATTGCGGTACGTGAAGAGGACATTGTAGCCACGTGAGGCAAGAGCCAGCGTCGCGGCCGCGCCAATACCACGCGAGCCACCGGTGATGAGGGCAGTTTGCATAGATAGGGTTTTCCTTCACAAAATTGAGTTTAGAGGAGTTCCCGCTTTTTGGATCGGGAACCCCTCCATCGCATTAGACGTCGAATGCGACCTCGCGGCCCTCACGGGCAGAGGCGTAACAGGCGTCAATAATGCGTGAGCGGCGCAGGCCATCTGTCCCATTATGGAGCGCCCAGTTCCCACCCTGAATATTGGCAATGAACTGACGCGCAACCGCGAGATGGAATTCTCCATTGGTGGTCTTCGGGCTGATGACAGAGGGCGCACCCGCGACATCAGTATAGATACGCAGCGTATCCCCATATGAATAATTCTGGACTTTGATCTCAGCGCCACCCTCAGTGCCATAGAGAATGATACCATAGTCATCGCCGTAACTGCTATGGGTTGCCCAGCTGCATTCAAGCGATAGCGTGGCCCCATTAGAGAGGCGCATAAAGGCCGTCGCCAGATCTTCTACATTATACGCATTGGTATTCTCATGCTTGATGGAATTGTTATCAAAGCCCAGGCCACGATGCCCAAGTTCACCATAAGTAGTCGCGGAAACGGTCTTCACATCTGGCTCATCGAGCAGGTGAAGCGCGAAGTCCAGCACGTGAACGCCCAGATCAATCAAGGGGCCGCCACCTGACTTCTCTTTGTTAACAAACCAGGAACCAAGGCCCGGAATGCCGCGACGGCGCATCCAGTAAGCCTTTGCATAGTAAATCTTACCAAGTTTACCTTCTTCGATGTAACGCTTGAGGGTGGTTACGTCGCCACGTTCGCGATGATTGAAGACAACTTGGAGAACGCGATTAGCCTTTGTCGCAGCCGCGACCATGGCCTCAGCATCCTCAAGCTTGTGCGCCAGAGGCTTCTCACAGAGCACGTGCAAACCGCGCTCAAGGGCACTTATAGCGATGGGAGCATGCAGGAAATTGGGAACACCAATACTGATAGCATCGAGATCGTCACGCTCCAATAGTTCTTCATAGAAGCGATAGCGATGGGGAACATCGAAGCGCTCACCGAGCAGTTCAAGACGATCTTCTTCAAGCCCTGCCAGGGCCACAACCTCGACATTGGGGATTTGCTTGTATGCTTTTAGAATGGTTTCGCCACCGAACCCGAGCCCAACGACACCGACACGCACACGGTCTTTAAGTTGTAAATCAGCCATGATATTAACAGGTACCTTTTCTAGTTGGACAATGTTGTTGCTCCCGCCTGCGGACTTGCAAGAGGATCAGTTACTCCATTATAAAGACTGCAATTGGAAGTCGCAAGGGAGCAAATTTCTACAATGCCAACTAGAGCCTCTGAATGTCGTCTATTCTCATATTCCTTTGTTCAACATATGAATGGCGTGTCCGAGCGCACCATCCGCGCTCTCTAACAGAACTTCGCTCAGACCGGGATGTGTGTAGATAATCTCCGAGAGGTCGGTCAGCGTGGCCCCCATCTCGATAGCCAGAGTCACCTGCCCTATTAGTTCACCCGCACGTGGACCAATTACCGTCGCCCCAGCAAGACATCATCAGAGTTCGCGACAACTAGAGCCGAGCCAGTATCAGAAGCCAGGGTCAGGGCTCGCCCATTGGCTGCAAAGGGGAAACGAGCGCTTTTGGTAGTATAACCCGCCTGCACAGCCTCCTCTAGAGTCAAACCAACTGTCGCAAACTCTGGCATAGTATGAACTACAGAGGGAATTACGAGAGGAGCGAATTGTACGCGCTGTCCGGAAAGCACCTCAGCGGCAATCTTGCCCTGCTTCATCGCTACACTGGCAAGCGCAGAGGTACCAGTGCAATCACCAATGGCATAGATACGCTCGGTGCTGGCCTTAAGCATCGAATCGACGGCGATACCACCCGAATCATTCAGGCGCACACGCGCGTTCTCAAGGTGCAAATCCGCAACGCGAGGTGTAACGCCCGCTGAAAGCAGCAGGGGGCGCTTCTCAATATCCGCAGGCTTCACTTTGCTCTTAACCTGAACCCCTAATTTACGCAGACCAGCCTGGAGCAGACGTTGCAGGACAGGTTCACCGTGATCGAAGAGACGCTCAGTTGGCGTATAGAGGGTGACACGTACTCCCAGGCGCACGAAGAGGGTCGCCAGTTCGAGGGCAATGTAGTCATCCCCGCAATCACCAATTCGGATGGCAGTTCAGGAAGCGCGAGGGCCTGCTCAGGTGAGAGCACATCACGCCCATCGTAGGGTAGATCGCTGATCACGGTAGGGGTAGCCCCAGTGGCGATGATACAGTGCTCGAACTTGAAACGGTGCGAACCATGCACACCCTCGACTCGCACTTCGCGCTCATTGATAAACCAGCCCGTACCTGTCACCAGTTCGATACGGTTCCCCGCGAGCAACTGGCGCACTCCATTAGAGAGGCGCTCAACCACACTCTGCTTCCAGCGCTGCATACTGGGCCAATCGAAGGTTACGGACTCCGTGTGGATACCTAGTGAAGCCAGCTCAGCTGGTTGAGCCTGATGATAACGCTCGCTGGCTGAAAGCAGTGCCTTCAAAGGAATGCAGCCGCGATTGAGACAGGTGCCACCCGCATCTCCAGGGTCCACCAGCGTCACATGATGTCCATACTGGGCGGCGCGGATGGCAGCGACATAGCCACCTGGGCCAGCGCCCAATACCAGCACATCGACCGCTGTAGTTACATCACCAACAACCATAGGATTGCCTCTTTCTAGCGACTAGACCAAATCCAATAGCAAGCGTTGTGGTTGCTCAACCAGAGCTTTGAAGCGAGCCAGGAAGCGACCAGCCTGAGCACCATCAATCAGGCGATGATCGAAAGAGAGGGCCAGTGGCATACTCGGGCGCGTATGCACCTCGCCATTCACCAGCACAAGCTTATCTTGAAGGCGTCCCACAGCCAGGATTGCGGCCTCTGGATAATTGATAATGGGTGTACCGCTACTGCCACCAAAACCACCTACGTTGTTGAGGGTAAAGGTGCTACCCGTGAGCTCGGGGAGTGCGAGCGTTCGCTTCTGAGCTCCCTGGATCAGATGCTCTAATTTCTGAGCTATCTGAGAAAGCGTCAGTTTGTCCGCATCACGCAATACAGGAACAAGAAGCCCCTCAGGCGAATCAGCGGCAACCCCAATATGATAGGCGCGCTTATAGATGATCTCGCGCCGCTCCTCGTCCAGGCTGGCGTTAAAGATCGGATACTCTTTCAACACAGGCACAAGTAGCTTGATCAGTAGAGGCATATAAGTAAAACGCAGGCCTCGCTGCTCAGCGACAGGCTTGAGCGAGGCACGTAGTTCCACCAAAGCGGTACAGTCTACCTCATCAAAGGCCGTAGCGTGCGGTATAGTGCGCCAGGAAAGCTCCATACGCTCCGCGATTCGCTTACGCAATCCGGTCAAAGGCTGGCGTTCTTCTATCTCTGCAGAGGCGACAGCAGGTATCACCTTCGACACATGGGATACGCTCTCAGTGTCAGGCTCAGGAGGCTGCGCGATGAAGCGCTCAAGATCGGGCATGGTCACACGTCCTGAGGCTGAGGCGGGAACTCGCGCCAGGTCCACCTGAAGCTCAAAAGCCCGTTTACGTACGGCGGGCGAGGCAAGCACCCGACTGCCATTAGGCGGTGACGTAGTACGAGCCTCCGAAATAACGCTTGTCCGCGCCGTACTTCTCTTACCTGAGATAGCATGTGAGCCATTATGCGGGCTACTACGCTCTGGACGAGTCTTCGCAGGCCCCCCTTCTGCTGGCTCAAATGAGATAAGCAATTCACCTACTTTCGCGGCCTGTCCGCCTGGCACATGAATCGACGCGACACGACCAGCCACCGGAGCGGGAATATCTATCACGGCCTTATCGGTCTCGACCTGCACCATTGGCTGATCTTGCTTTATGGTTTCACCGGGCTGTACCAGCCAGCGTATGATCTCGGCCTCCTGCATCCCCTCGCCAAGGTCAGGTAAGCGAAATTCCTCCATAGTGTATCTCTCCCAAATAACGCTAAGGCCACTACGGCTCAAACACGCGCTTGAGCGCATCGAAAACACGGGCCGGTGTTGGCAGGTAAAAATCTTCCTGCCCAGGCACGGGATAAGGGGTATCATAGCCCGTCACACGCTCAACCGGCTTGAGCAGCGAATAGAGGCAATGATCATTGATAATCGAAACGACTTCCGCGCCTACGCCTCCCGCTCGGGGAGCCTCATGAACAATAACCGCGCGCCCGGTTTTCTCAACTGAGGCGATAATGGCAGCTTCATCGAGAGGCCAGATAGTACGCAGATCGATAATCTCAATGCTGGCACCTAACTCATCCTGAGCACGCTGGGCGGCCTCGCGCGCCACGGATACCATCGCGCCGTAGGCAATCAGGCTGACGTCATGTCCTTCCTGCACGATATTAGCCTTTCCCAGCGGGAGAGTATAATGCTCCTCGGGCGTCTCCTGGCGAAACGAGCGATAGAGCTTGATATTCTCAAGAAAAAGCACAGGGTCGGGGTCGGCTACGGCGGAGGCCAGTAACCCCTTAGCATCATAGGGTGTGGAGGGCAACACGACCTTGAGGCCAGGCGTCTGCATAAAGATGCCTTCAAGGCTATCGGAATGCAGTTCAGGAGTGCGTACACCACCACCATAGGGGGCACGCACGACCAGAGGGCATGTATAAACGCCCGCAGAGCGGAAGCGCATGCGCGCAGCCTGCGTCACCAACTGGCTCATACACAGATAGAGAAAGCCAGCGAACTGAATCTCAGCAATAGGACGCATCCCATAGACCACCATCCCCACCGAGCTTCCGATGATAGCCGATTCCGAAAGAGGTGTATCGAAGACCCGTTGCTCACCAAAGCGGCGCTGCAAGTGCTCTGTGACGCGAAAGACTCCCCCATTGGCCCCGATATCCTGGCCCAATAAAATCGTGCGTTTGTCCCGCTCCAATTCGAGAGAGAGCGCATTATTCAGAGCCTCGATCATGGTCATCTGCATGACTGGTTACTCCCTTTCATCCTGTGACTGACGGAGCGCGCGCAACATCTCCGTATGCTGCGCCTGGAGACGTGGCGAAGGGTTTTCGCTTGCCCACGCAAAGAAGGAGTCAGGTGCGTTAGGTGGCATGGCAAGGGCTTCACTGGCGGCCTCATTTACCTCTTCTTCAACCGAAGCCTGTAGCTCACGGTCGCTCTCTTCTGTGAGCAAGCCTTCGGCCAGCAGATAACGACGCAAGCGAGCTAGTGGATCTTTCGCTCGCCACGCCTCAACCTCCTGCTCATCACGGTAGCGCGTTGGGTCGTCAGCGGTGGTATGCGCGCCAATGCGATAGGTCAGCGCCTCAACGAGGGTTGGGCCATCTCCCGCTCGCGCTCGCTCAACAGCCTCGCGCATGACAGCATAGACCGCGAATATATCGTTGCCGTCAACCAAACGCGAGGGCAAACCAAACCCCACACCACGCACCGCCAGGGTAGTCGCTGCCGATTGACGCTTACGCGGCACACTGATAGCCCAGCCATTATTCTGTACCACCAGCACCACTGGAGCTTTATAGACACCCGCGAAGTTGAGCGCTTCACTGAAGTCGCCCTCGGAAGTCGCGCCATCCCCACATACCCCTACCGCAACGGCTGGCTCTCCTGAAAGCTTCGCGCCCATCGCAAGCCCCACGGCATGGAGCATCTGGGTACCAATTACAATCTGAATGGGCAGGCAGTTAACACCTTGAGGGTAGGTGGGGGTAAAGCCGCGAAAGGAGTAGATCAGCGTCGTCAACGGCACACCCTTAATGATATGTGAGCCAATTTCTCGATACGAGGTCGCCAGCCAGTCCTGAGCTTGCAATGGTGCAGCAAGCCCAATCGCGGTCGCCTCCTGCCCTACGAGCGAACCAAAGGTGGTGGCACGCCCCTGGCGCTGGAGGGCAATGATCTTATTAGAAAAGGCCCGCGCAAGGCTCATCGTACGATAGAAATACATGCTGGTATCACCTGCGGAAGCGCCCATATCGGGCAACGGGCCAACCAGTCTCCCCTCTTCATTGAGCACCTGGTAGGGAACCATAGTGGCATCTATCTGTTGCGTTGACACAGCATACTCCTTCTGAATAAAGCGGCACAAAGCAAGCAAGGATTTCAGATCTTATGCGCAAAACAACCTCGCTCTCGCGGTAAGGAATAAATAGAGAAAAGTGCGAAAAGCGCACTGGTGAGTAGCGCCAATAGGGAGGGACACCAGTGCGCGACCGAAAAGATCAAGAAGGAGAACTGGTCTGTGTGGCAAAGAGCCAGGGAGCCTCCAACCGTCTCTGTTGTTCATAGTTAGCGATATCATCCCTATGTGAGAGGGACCAGCCAACATTATCCAGGCCATTGAGTAGAGCATGCCTTTTGAAGGCGTCGATCTCGAAATGGAGCACACTACCATCAGGCTTCGTCACACTCTGCGTTGCCAAATCCACGCTCAACGTATAGCCCTCCTGAACCTCAACTTCGGCAAAGAGTTGATGCACAGTCGCCGGATCAAAGGTAATAGGCAACATACCATTATTAAAGCAGTTGTTATAGAAGATATCAGCAAAGCTCGGCGCGATCAGGCAGCGAAAACCATATTCGCGAATGGCCCAGGGAGCGTGCTCGCGCGACGAACCACACCCGAAGTTATCATCACTCAGCAGGATACTGGCTCCCTGATAGCGTGGCTGGTTGAGCACGAAATCAGGATTAGGAGACTTATCATCACCCAGGTAGCGCCAGTTTGCAAAGAGCACATGCGCAAAACCAGTGCGACGAATCGTCTTCAGAAAGCGCGCTGGCGAAATCTCGTCTGTATTGACATTGGTTCGATCCAAAGGGGCCACCAGCCCCGTCAGGGTGGTAAAGGGTTCCATAAAACTCCTCTATCAATACCTCTCGAACACTTGAGAGCGTTCAAATTTCTACGAACACCAACACCGCCTTAACAGCGGCTCGCACCATGCCTCCGCATGAGGGTTGGATGTATCAATGCTGCTCGCGAATATCGACAAAATGGCCCGCACACGCTGCGGCTGCGGCCATGGCTGGGCTAACAAGATGTGTTCGTCCGCCTCGTCCCTGCCGTCCCTCGAAATTGCGATTCGAGGTGCTGGCACAGCGCTCACCTTCGCTCAGGCGGTCACCGTTCATCGCGATACACATACTACAACCAGCCTCTCGCCACTCGAAACCAGCCTCTCGGAAGATATCAGCTAGCCCCTCTTCTTCGGCCTGACGGCGTACCTGCATTGAGCCAGGAACAACCAGAGCGCGTACATGGGATGCGACATGGCGACCTCTAACATACTGAGCGGCCATACGCAGATCTTCCAGGCGCGAGTTTGTACATGAGCCGATGAAGACTGTATCAAGCTTGATATTGGTTAGTCGTTCGCCCGGTTGAAGATTCATATACGTCAGCGCACGCTCCATCGCCTGTCGCTTCACAGGATCGGTCTCACGCGCGGGATTAGGAACCACATCGGTGACCTCAACCACCATGCCAGGATTCGTACCCCAGGTTACCTGGGGTGCCAACCCCTCTACGTTCACCTCATAGGTAGCATCAAAGGAGGCTCCAGGATCAGAAGCCAATTGTCGCCAGGATGCGACCGCCTGCTCAAAGAGTTCGCCTTTGGGCGCGTAGAGCCGTCCCTTGATGTAGTTGAACGTTGTCTCATCCGGCGCAACCATCCCAGCACGCGCGCCTGCCTCAATAGCCAGATTACAGAGCGTCATACGCCCTTCCATTGAAAGCGAACGCACTGTGGAGCCAGTGAACTCGATAACATGTCCAGTGCCCACGCCCGTACCAAGTTGACCAATCACATATAACGCGATATCCTTCGCCGTCACTTCGGGAGCAACCTGACCTTCGATGCGAATATTCATGGTTTTGGGCTTCTTCTGCAAGAGGCACTGCGTCGCCAGAACATGCTCAACCTCACTGGTACCAATACCAATGGCAAATACTCCCAGCGCACCATGCGTCGAGGTATGCGAATCACCGCACACCAGTGTCATTCCAGGCAATGTCAGGCCCAGTTCAGGACCAATAATATGCACAATTCCCTGGTGTGCATCCTGCATATCAAAGAGTGTCAGGCCAAAATCGCGCGCGTTCTGCTCCAGCGTCGTAATACAGAGGGTACTCTCGTTATCGACAACATCCAACATCTTGCGCCCTGTGACGGTAGGAACATTATGGTCAAGCACCGCTACGGTCGCATCAGGACGGCGTACGGGCCGTCCCGAATCGCGTAGCCCGGCGAACGCCTGGGGCGAGGTCGCTTCATGGACAAGGTGCCGATCGATATAGAGCATCGTTGACTCCCCCACCACATCCCTTACTACATGTGCATCCCAGATCTTATCAAACATAGTTTTTGGCCCTGTTGCCTGTGGCCCGAGGTCTTGTGACATAACAGCGTCTCCATTTGAATGCTTGTAAAGGACTCGCTACAAGTGGGGAATGATCTAAGCAGTATAGGTCTTGCCCTGGGCAGCCTCAGCAATATAGCGCATATCAAGCTCCTCAAGCGTTTTCTTCTTGCCCAGCAAGAGCTTCGCCATCTGGAAAGCCTGATCAAGCTGCTCTTTCTCAAGCTCATAACCAAGCTCATGCATCTGCGCGGAGAGGGCGGCACGACCCGAGAGCTTGCCCACATAAATGCGTCGATCAGCCGCGTTCAGGCCAATAGATTCAGGTGTCATGATCTCATACGTGCGAGCATCCTTTAAAACACCATCCTGATGGATACCACCACCATGCGCGAAGGCATTCTTACCCACAACGCTCTTGGTCCACTGCACCTGCATGCCTGAATAGCGCCCGATGAGATGACTGGTAGGAATAATCTTCGTAGTATCCACATTGACCGCCATGCCAAGATCATTAGAGCGCGTATGAATGACCATAACCAGTTCTTCGGTCGCGGCATTTCCCGCGCGCTCTCCCAGACCGTTAAAGCTGCAATCGACGCGTTCGGCACCGTTGCGCACGCCCTCCATAGCATTGGCAACAGCCATACCCAAATCATCATGACAATGGGCAGAGATGCGGATACCGGGGAACTCGCGCCTGACATCAGCAACCAGCTTGCCGAACTCCCAGGGAAGAGAGATTCCGACTGTGTCGCAGAGAGTCACAAAGCGCACACCTTCCCGCAGCAGAGCCGCGCAGACTTCGAGAATAAAGTCCGGCTCAGTGCGTGTGGTATCCTCAAGAGCGAAGTCAACGTTCTCGGTGTATTCACGGGCATGGGCTACAGCCGTTCGTGCCATTTCAAGCACTTCTTCGCGTGTCTTGCCCAGCTTCACTTTCCGATGGAGAGGTGACACACTAATAAAGGGTTCGATCACGGGATGGGCAGCGATCTTAACCGCCTCCCAGGCCGCATCGATATCGGCAAAGTTCGCGCGTCCAATCGCGCATATCTCTGCGTTCTCAACCTTAGAAGCGATTAAACGTACGGCCTCAAATTCGCCGGGGGAAGAAATGGGGAAGCCACAATCGATGGTATCAAAGCCCATGTTGGCAAGCGCCTGAGCAATGGCGAGCTTCTCTTCAGGAAAGTAGTTCACGCCAGGAGTTTGTTCGCCATCGCGAAGCGTCGTCTCGTAGAACTTGATGATGCGTGGTTCTGTAGTCATACAAGTCACTCCTTTGTGCTGAAAGACGAACCATTCAACCAGACCAATACGAAGAACGAGGCTAAAAATATCGAAGCATGCTACAACTAATGGCCCATAAAAAGCGAGAAATGCTTTTGATTCTTTACACGAAAAACAAATTTATAGAGCGCAAGAGGCATTGATTTTCGTGTAAGGCCTAAGTCAATATGTTCTCTCCTACTTCTATTGTGCCACAGGCAACCGCATCCACAGGTAGGCACCAATATGCGGCACATAGTGAGGTAGACAACATTGGGGGCGGTCATCTCAGAGACAGCAGAACGGGCAGTAAAGCAGTTATCAGCGTTGATATCCGCGCACAAGTGCTTAAAGAGAAAAACCGAAACCCCATCGTTTCGCCATACCACAACAATGTGAAAAGATACTTGCATAAGTATCCCAACGACATATTCTGTAGCCATTATACGCAGGAGAGATATAATACTGCAAGCATCGATCCATCTCCCAAAAAAGGGGCAATCTAACAGTTTGCTACCTACACATTTACTACGTATTAATATAGGGAGAACATGGACACAACACAGAAAGGACGTCATAAACAAATGTATCAGGAATCGGGGGATAACAGGCAACCAGGAGAATATAGTGCCGCTCCACAGGTAGAGCCGACCTACACTGAGTATGCTGGATACGGTGAAGTAGGAGGCTACACGCCACTACCTTCTAATAGCACCTACCAATACTCTAGCGCGGGGCAATTCCCCACTCCAATATCTTCTTATCCTTCCTTCTCTACAGCTAGCGGTAACGATGTAGAACCACCAGCCACGCCATTATCCATACGTGAAGGTTTGCGCCAGTTACCGAGCCAGTGGTGGAAGACTATCTGGAAACCTTCTCAGACGAAGTTCCTTGAAGAGAAAGGGAAGGCCAGTTGGGGCCTTTTATGGATAGTCATCCTTACAACCTCAGTGATCTACGGCGTACTCCAATTCGTGCAACCCTACATCCCTGGCTCCCTGCTGAATCTGACCAGCTGGCTTTCTCAATCTAGCATGCGTTACCAGACCCCAACAACCAGTAGTATTACCGAACTCAACGCAACTATACACCAGATACAGCAATGGAGTGGCATCTTCACAGGCATTGCGTTTCTCATAGGAGAAGGCATTTACTTCCTGTTCGCCAAAATGTTTAAGGGGCGCGGAACCTTCCTTCAGCAGGTGTATACCAACATGCTCTATACCCTCCCGACTCAGCTACTCCTGGGAATTATCTTCACACTCCCCATTATTGGCGGTGTGTTAGGATACCTATTATCAATGTTCGTTGGCATTTATCTCTACATTCTGCGGATCTTCTCGACCCAGGCGGTCCATCGTCTAAGTATCGGGAAAGCACTGGGCGTAGTCCTCCTTCCCCTGGCGCTATGGACCGTGCTGGGATTCGTGCTTGGCTTTGTTATCGTAATCATTATCATCATGAATATGCCCATGCTCAACAATTGATCGATGGAGACAGAAGTGGAAGAGTCAACATGGGCATGTTGACTCTTTCACTTCTGTCTCCACAAATCATCATAAAGGCTGGATTCGCGAGAGAATGAGATTGCACATCGGACTGCCAATCACGCAGGGCTATCTAGTTCTCCTCCCGTCATTGCCTCGGCCCGCAACGCTAATCTACCATCAGGTTAATGAAATCTGGGGGTAGAAAGGGACAACATCTGACCATCTGGCGGAAGAGAATTGGGTATGATGGAAGATACATGAAACTCTTAGGTATGGTTCAGTTCCCCCGATGCTTGTTCAGTCTATTGCCAGCTCGCAGAGTCATTGCTTGCAGAGGGTATCACGGGGCATAGGCGAGGGAACCTATCAGGTTTCTCTGATGAGAGAGAACACCTGGTCTGTGTCTCGCGCGAGGGAAACAAATTTCCCTCTGCGGCAGCATAGACAGCGAACCATCTAGGGAGCGACTGGCGACGATTGGCTCATCCAAAGGCGAGAGGAAAGCCATGCGCAAGGGAAAGAGGATAGGCTAGAAAAAGAGAGAGTAGTGCCTCTCAGGTAAGCAAGTAAGGGACCGGGCAATACGTGGAGTAGTGGGTGTGGTGGGTGTGGTGGGTGTGGTGGGGTTGAAGGTTCCAGAAAGCCTACGAGATCACTCGTTTGCTCTGCTCGCGGGGGCACAATTCGTGTCTCAGGCGGGCAACATGGCGCTAGTCATCGGGATCAACCTGGTAGCATATCGCGGCCACAGCCTAATGGCCCTGGTGTGCGCGGTCATGCTAATATACGTACCGCAAAGGGTGGTGGCCCCCCTGAGCGGTCGCCTCGCGGACAAACTCGCGAGGCGAAATCTGCTTCTGGCTGCGAACGGGAGCCTTATGGGGCTCTCATTCGTACTCTGGTGGTTGCAGCACGACCATCAGTTGCAGCACGATCACCCACTGTGGTGGCTAAAGCTGTACGCACTGCAAGTGGTCATCGGTCTGACGACTGGTGTACTGACCACCGCTGAATCCGCGTTCGTCCAGGAGATGGTCTCTCCCAGGGTGCTCGTGAACGCTCAGTACGTCAACGGGATGGTTTCGAACGCCGGGCAGGTTCTAGGGAGTGCCCTCAGTAGCTGGTTGGCCTCGAAGAGCTACGATTTGCTCTTCGCGTTCAACGGGGCAAGCTTTCTCCTGATGCTGCTCGTCCTGTTCGGTGCAAAGGCCGGGCGGGAAAAGCCACTTCCCAAGGGAGATGAAGCGCCTATGAGCGCCGCGTGGGAGTACATTAAGCACCCTGAACGCTCTGATGCCAGGTGGGCGTTGCTTGTGTACGGGACTGTCTGCATCTTCTGCTTCAATGGCCTTGTACTGCAACCGCTCATCGGGTATCACTTGCTCGGTGGAGAGAATGCGTACACCATGCTCGCGCTGGCCAACGCGATTGGTGCTCTGGTAGGCTCACTTGTGCTTTCGCTGGTGAAGACACGCGCAACCGTAAGATGGTTGCTGGCATGGTGTGTGTGGAACGCCTCGTTCCTCACGCTCTATGGGGCCTCATTCTCGCCGCCTGTGTCGATGGTCTGCCTGGGCATTGCTTCTATAGGCGGGAGTGCTATCGCGAACTCGGCGAGGGTCATTGTTGTGGAGGGAGCACCCAACGAGTTGCTGGGACGTCTCTACAGCATCTATGGTCGGCGCAGTTACATTGGTCAACTGGCTGCCAACCTGCTTGCTGCCTCGGTGGCTGCCGGGCTTGGAATTCGTGCCGCCGCCACTTGTATTACAGCGGCGGGTGTGATCGTCCTCTGTGCACTAGGAGCGTTCTACCTCCTTCGCTCGCGCTCACGCTCGGGATGAGCGTAATCTTCGCCTGTCCGCTCACGGTCTCGGTGAGCCTGCCATATCGCATGGCGGCTCTCACCGGGACCGTTTGTTTATAGAGCCAGACGCAATAAAAAGAGAGATACATCATACCTCCCACAGGACACCCTTTTTCTCCTCTCTCCCTTCCCTATTAGGTACCAGCGACGCGAAAACGCACGTAACAAGGGATGTTCCCTTAGAACTGAAATCCCTGGTCGATCACATAAATTTCATGCGCATGCCAGGCCAACATGCTACAATATGGAGGATATATTTCGGTACCAGGAGAGTTAAAAAGTCATGGAGCAAGATCCCAGGAATAGCGCCCTAGGCGACCAGGATCAACCTGCATTTGGGAAATCCCCTTATGATCCACTTCCACCAGATAGCCAGCCAAGAGACCAGTATAGCCCACACGATGGTACATCCATACCCGCGAGTATTCCTCTGAAAGAGGACATTCAACAGCTACCAGGCAAGTACTTGCGCATACTCACCAGACCAGGCACACAACGCTTTGCCATGGAAGCGGGGCAAGGGCAATGGGATATCGTCTGGCTACAGCTCGTAGCCTACGCGATCCTTGTTGGTATCCTATCCTATGTTGGACTCCTGCTTTCAGGCGGCTTGAATACCCTGACAACGGCTAGCGCAGGCACCATCGCGGTCCCAGCGACGGCTCAGCGAGTGCTCGAGATCGCTGCATCACTAGCCATTATCATTCTTATTCCGCTAGCCTTCTTCTTCTGGCAAGGTATTCTCTTCATGAGCTCTCGGATGTTTGGAGGGCGTGGACTCTTTGTTCAGCAGAACTATGCCGCGACACTGTACTGGATTCCGCTGGGCATCATCGGTAGCATCCTGGGAGCACTGCCCTTTATTGACGGCACCATAACCTTAATTATTACTGTTCTCTTCGGCTGCTACCAGCTAGTTTTAACCTTCTTTGCCCTCAAAGCAGTTCATCAATTGAGCACGGGGCGAGCCCTGGGCGCGCTCATACTCCCCACTATCGTTATCTTTGTCTTCGCCCTCTGCGCTTTCGCAAGCCTTTATGCTCTCAGTGGACTCGCGTAACACAACAGAAGCAAAAAATCTGCCTCCATTTCTAGCCCGGCGTGAGAAATGCCACACGGACTGGAAATAGAGGCAAAGAATATATGTATGAGACCCTGGGCATCCTTCTACAATACAAGGAAAAAACGTTCAGATGCCCATTCATGTTATACGCTTGTAATAGTCGAGACAAACCTGGCAAACTATACTCGTTGGAACGAGCACACTTGCTCAGGAGACCAGTTCAAGAGCGGGAACCCCAAGTACACGAGCTAATATCCGTAGATGATAAGGCTGTGCCTCAACGCGCCCATTTTCAAGAGAAGTAATAGTATCTCGACGAAGACCACTGAGGTTAGCTAATTGGCCGAGGCTAATTCCTTGACGCTGACGAAGATGACGTACATTGATTAAACCCCGAACCTTCGAACTTTTGTCCTTAGCAGATTTCATTGGCCTCTCCTTTGAGGTAGAAAGTAGCTTCGCTGTCGACATTGCCAACGAAGGTCTTCAACGTGCCTGTGATTAACACGCATCGGACAATTTCCTCCAACTGATAAATAGCATACCAGATGAAACGCAGCGTTGTCCAGATGAACAACTTGCACCTCGCTGAAACTGATATGCGCTTTACAACCATATCCATCAACACCGCTTGCTTTTTCTCAGCTATCTGATATACGGATCAGGCTGGGAAAAAGATGCAGCCCTTCAGGCGCGCTCATGCAACATAGGAGAAACACTAAAGCATATCCCGCGCGCTTGAGCACGACCTCACTGATGCCGGGTCTTCCATTGGATGCTGATCCTGTTGGGAAAGGACGTATGGAGGGCGATAACCATCACACTCTCCACTGATATATATATCGCAAATCGGGCCAAAATGATACACATTTGGATAGTATTTTTCTCCCTGGTACGTTTGTTTTGCGAAAATTGAGGGGCGTTGTGCCTTGATGCCTGCTACAGCTCAGGCTATCGATGCCTCAGGCCGTTAACCACCAGTCGGCGATGTTCCAGGTGTTGAGTGAGGGGTTAGCATTGGCAAATACGTTTCGCACACGCTGATCCACGGTGAGAATGTTCGATTCACTATATAAGGGGATGGTATACACCTGCGCACTTACCTGTTTGAGAAAACGCTGATATGCCTGAAGGCGAGCAGAGAAATCAACAGTCGACGTTCCTTGCTCCAGGGCCTGATCGATAAGTGGATCGTGTACACGCCCATAGTTGCTTAATCCAGGCTGACTAGCACTAGGAATCTGCGTAGAATGAAAAACACCCAACTGATCCTCGGGATCTGGACTATTGAAATAGGTAAAGAGCGCCAGGTCGAAAGCGCCTGTTGCCAGCGTGCCTCCTTTTGTATATATACCAAAGAAGGTATCCAGGTCATAAGTCGCTATATCTACCTGAATGCCCACGGCACGCAAATCATGCTGTATCGCCTTTGAGACCGCGAGGCGTACCGAATCATGCGCGGTCGTGGCAAGCCGCACGTGAAATACCTGCGAACCTTTATGTAGCAATCCATCGGACTGTAGATGCCATCCCGCCTGGGCCAACAACTGGCGAGCATACGCAGGATCAAAGGTAGCATTCTGTATTGCATCATCATAGAAAAGCGAGGGACGTGGCTCCACCTGATTAACACGACGTCCGCAATCAGGCTGTCCCAGAGCAGAACGCAGGAGCCCGCAGACATCTATAGCCGCCTGAAGCGCCTGGCGTAGGCGCACATCCTGCCATACGGCACGTGACTGGTTAATATCAAGATGGGCATATGACGCGGTAGGCTCCTGCACTAGCCTCACACGTTGAGGCAGCTTTTGTAAGAGTGGCAAATCACTCTCTTGATAACCCTGCCCTACGGTCACGGTATCCGCACGCGCAGCCTCCGCCAGTGCCCGAGGCGAGCCATATACCTGATACGTCACCTGAGAAAGATAGGGACCATGAAAGGTCGTTGAGCGATACTTGAGGTTCGGGGCTAAGACATAGCTCTTACCAGGCTCAAAACGTGATATCAGGTAGGGGCCACTGGTCACCTGGGGAGCTTGAAACACAGACACGATATTTTGCAGATCTATAGGTTGTAAGTGACCCCAGGCATGTTCGGGTGCGGCATATGGCAAATAAAAGAGATAGGGACCAAAAGGACGCTTCATATGCAATACAACAGTGAAGGCATCTGGTGTGTCAATACTGGCAATCTGATCATAGCCAGTAATCACAGTTGCGCCGGTCTGTTGGTTCTGATTGAGTTGCCACCAGAACTTAAAGTCGCTGGCTTGAATGGGCTGACCATCCGACCAGTGCAGATCAGGACGCAGATGCATCGTAATGGTCTTCCCTCCATCCGTCACACCTCCATTTTCGGGGAGAGGAACCTCAAGCAACTGATCGGCATGCACATGAAATTGCTGATCAAACACGACTGGCTGTCCCCAGAGCATGCTATCAAGTGCCAGATCCGGCGAGGAGCTAGCGAAGAGAGGATTCGCGGTAATAGGAAATTGCAGGTCCGCAAAGACGAGATTACCAGAGGGCTGAGAACCGGAAAAGGGTTGGACAGAATAGGGGCCAATCCAGGGAGAGGAATGAGCAGGCGGGGATGATGCAGAAGACAGGCAGGCATTACACAATAGCAAGAGGCAGCCAAGCACGCATAAGAGAGGCACGTGCTTGCGGAGATCGGCAAGCGATGTCAAAGCACCGAGCATCACCGCCAGCCACCTCCTTCCATATCCCAGGACAAAACACGCAATAACAACCATTCGGGTTTAGTATCCCTTACACGCTAACAAGAATCACACCCATTAACATATAAGGGATAACCTCGATTCTCAAGGAGTAGCCTGATTGTCTCGTGTGTTATCGCCTCCTTGAGGGGGCATCTCTGGCGGTAGCACTAACAATGTGGGGCCATCAGGATTATCAACCAGCATGGTTCTTACCATCCAGGCAGGGCTCTCAGAGCTCTGCTGAATACTATTCACATGCCCCATCGTCTGATAGATGCGTTGCACACTAAATTCGCTGAGTTGCACAGCTATCTGACCAAGGATCTCCTGAGTGACGCCATCGCGCTGATCGCCTTGAATCCAGAAGATGACACCATCGTGTTCGTATATTAACTCTAGTTGGCCGTTGTGTACCCATTCATGAGTGCGATTATTGAGGTTATAGACCCATTGACCGTCAACAGTGATAGCAGCCTGTCCATCAGGTCCAATACGTAATGCATGAGCGGAGCCAAGCGAGACGTTCTGGATCACTTTCACGCGTGGCTTAAACTCCCAGATAGTAATCTTACCAGTACCATGAGGCTTCAAACCAGGGGCGGAGTAATTACTCACAAGTTGCAGGATCGGACCATCGGTCCAGAACATCCCCTGGTTTTGAATCAGGTAGGCATCCTCCATGGTAAAGTTGGTGGGAAGGTAACTCGGCCAGTAGAAAGGAAATTGAAGCCGAGAGGCTGTATCAAATAAACTAATTTGTTTGGTAGCATTCTCAGCTTTTGCCCTCATCTGTTGTTGAGGCGCTCGCACAGAATCTAACGCATCTGGAAGCGTACGAGTCTCCACTACACCTGTGTGCGGTCCAGCAAGCAGGTAGGTCATGCCAGAGGCAAAGGCATTACTCGTCGCGACCATTGTAGCCAGCATAAATATGAAGCAGGACGAGGCTACAGCGATAGATGTACGTTGGATAGGCCAGAGTTGCGCAAACCATTGCCAGAGCGAAAAGCGAAAAAGTTGGCGATGCAAGTGCAGGTGCCGAAAGACACGAGCATACGTCCGTTGCTCAAAACCTTGAGACACCGGTCGAAACTGAGCATTCTCTGCATCGAGCAGCGTCTGCACAAAGTAAGGGGGAAGTTCTTCATCAGCGGGTGAGAAGAGGCCCTGTAACTCATGTGCGAACGCCAGATCATCTTCAGAGAAGTCATCTGGTAAAAGACCTTCGTTACTCAAGCTGCGAGCAGAAGGATCTTCATCAGGATCTTGCAAGCACCCATCAAATTCGCTCGTACTCATGCGCGTGCTCCTTGAGCGTCTCGCGTAAACTCTTTCTTGCCCTCCACAGACGAGTATCAACAGCGTGACGAGTCAACCCCGTCTTCTTCGCCAACTCCTCCGTGCTGGCAAACTTGAAGTAACGCTGATAGATCAGATAGCGGTCTAGTTCGGGCAGCGTTGCCAAGGCGAGCCGCAGTTCCTCGCGTCTCTCGCTTTGTTCCAAAAGATTTTCCATACTGGCTTCGGGATGAGGAGGCAGAGCGACACGGCTCTCGGACTCATACCCCCAGCCAGAGAATTTGCGACTCCCGCCCCCCTCTGCCGATCCCCATTGACGAGTTTCATCAGCGGATTGCAGAGTATGCGTTTGTCGACGACACAACTGGCGTCGGCGATCCAAAGCAATGTATTTGGCTCGCATAGTCAGCCAGGTGCGCAATGTACCTCGGCTAGAATCAAATGTATCGATTTCCTGCCAAACAGCGATAAACAGGTCATTGACACATTCTTCCGCATCCTGGGCTACCCCGATACCATCGAGGACTACCCGGATAAAATAAAACACTTCGCGAGAATAACGGGTGATAAGGGTTTCTAGCGCTTCCGGGTCGCGGTCATGCAACCGTCGCGCAAGGTCATCATCTGACCAATCATGTCGCACCATCTTTGCTCCTTGCAGACCTGTGTCTATCTCCTTACTTACAGGCAAGCTTGAGCACCGCTGTTGGATCTCCAAGCCGGAAACTCACCTAGAGGAAAGTAATGAGATACACTGATCAATGGTACACCCCATCATAAGAGAGTTATCCCCCTTAAAGGATATACGCCTCCCCAGGGGAAGCATCTCTCATAATTTTGGGGCTTTTTACCATTTTGCGCAAAACATAGGTAAATGTCAAGCTATTTAACGACGAATTACGAAATTTACGCACTCTTATTCACCAATTCTAAGGAAGAGCTTCTTTACCAAGCAGACGTATAGGCAGATCAAGTTTTCCATGTTATAATGCCGTCACAATGGCATCTTCTTCTCATGGAGGGCAGTAATATGACCTACTCAATAGTCGCGCGGGACCTCACACGTGGGGAAATTGGCATAGCGGTACAATCCAAATTTCTTTCAGTGGGCGCGGTCGTCCCCTGGGCCAAAGCAGGAGTAGGAGCGATAGCGACCCAGGCGCTCGCCAATACAAGCTATGGGCCTCGGGGATTGGAGCATCTCGCCGCCGGGCATTCAGCCGAAGAGACATTAGACTATTTGCTCGCGCACGATGAGGGGCAGGCAGACCGGCAAGTAGGAATCATTGGGCTCACAGGCAAGCCGACAACCTTTACTGGTAAGCGTTGCTTCAATTGGGCTGGCGGACTCGTTGGGGAGCATTACGCCTGTCAGGGAAATATCCTGGTCAGCGGAGACACTGTTCAAACCATGGCACACACTTTTGAGGGGACGCAGGGATTACTCTGTGATCGTTTACTGGCGGCTCTGGCAGCGGGACAGGCAGCAGGAGGAGATGGCAGAGGTCAACAATCGGCGGCCCTCCTGGTCGTCAAGGAACATGGTGGCTACGGTGGCTATACAGACCGCTTTATTGATCTCAGGGTCGACGACCATCAAACTCCCATTGAAGAGCTTAAGCGACTCCTCGAACTCCACAAGCTCTATCTCTTTCCTCCCAATCCTGAAGACATTCTTACAATCGATACCTCCCTGGCATATGAACTTCAGCAGCTACTCACCATCACAGGCGACTACCATAACACACCCAGCAAGCACTACGACGAGACAACACGTGAAGCCTTCCGCGCCTTTAGTGGACGTGAGAACCTGGAAGAGCGTTGGTTTGAAGACAAGCGCCTCGACACAGTTGTGCTCAACTTTCTTCGCCAGAAGGTACAGGAACAAAGCGCATCTTAGATAGAAAATAAAGCCTGATCTTCGAGGAAGCTAGCATGTTCCGAACACGATATACCATGCCGATCGCGGTCCACCTCTTGCTATTACGAGATAACGAAATTCTGCTTCTTAGACGCAACAATACTGGCTATGAAGATGGAAACTATAGCGTTATCGCAGGGCATGTAGAGAAGGGCGAAGAAGTGATGCAAGCCATGGCGCGCGAAGCATATGAGGAAGCGAATATCGATATCACACGCGAAAACTTGAAGGTCGTGGGGATCATGCATCGCAAGACAAAAAGCGAACGCATCGATTTCTTTCTTACAGCAAGAGAGTGGCAAGGGGAGCTACGCAACAAAGAGCCCCATAAATGCGATGAGTTGGCCTGGTATCCACTTCAAAACCTGCCAGAAAATACCATTCCCTACGTCCGCCAGGCAATAGAGAACTTTCAGGCAGGAAAATGGTTCGATAGCTTTGGTTGGTCCTGAACGCTCTAGCTGACGTCTCAGTCCGAAACGAAAAGCCAGCCCGAAGATTTTTACATACCCTCGGGCTGGCTTTTCAATATGCCTTCTTAGACGTTGAGCATAGGAATCTTCGAGACGCTCCAGCGGCTATTGGGGCTGGATACCTCGAACTGAATCATGCTGATGGCATCTGTTGGGCAGCGAACGACACAGAGACCGCAGCGGATGCACTTCTCCTCGTCGATAATCATGTCCGCGCCACCTTCCCAGGAAGCTGTCCCCTGATGCATGGGATCGCCCTTCACCACGCGCGAGAGGCCCTCCATGCTGATGCAGTCATAGGGGCAAATGTCGACACAGCCAGAGCACAGAATACAGATTGAAGGGTCAATCATGATATTCAGCTGGCACTGCAAGCAACGTCGGGCCTGGACAACCGCTTCCTGTGGCGAATAGCCCGTCTCAGTCTCACGAGTATGGCTGTAGCGCTCGCTTAGAGGCAGCGAAGGAATGAGCTGGTGTGGGATCGACTCGTAGTTGTCAACCATACCGCGACGATAATCAGGTAGCTCAATTTCTTCGGCTGGCTGCGCGGGAAGATCCTGACCACCGAGATAGCGGTTAATCGCACCAGCGGCATCGCGACCATCACCAATGGCTGAGATCAGGTTACGAGCGCCCTGAGTATAGTCACCACCAGCGAACAAACCAGGATGGCTTGTCATCCAGGTATCGACATCAATCAGTGGCACACCCCACTTGTTCACTTCCAAGCCCAACTCTTCGGTTTGAAGCCAGGTAGTATCACTATACTGACCAAAGCAAGGGACCACAGAGTCCACTTTAATTTCAAACTCGGTACCAGGGATAGGAGCTGGACGACGGCGACCGCTGGCATCAGGATCACCTAGCTTATTGCGCACGAAGCGCACACCGCTCGCGTGAATGCCATCCTCCGAAAGTATCTCGGTCTGTGAAACCAGATACTGGAACTCCACACCCTCAATCTTGGCCTCATCGACCTCATACTCATCGGCTGGCATCTCTTCCTCGGACCGACGGTACATTACGTATACCTTCTCGGCGCCAAAGCGAATCGCGGTACGGCAGCAGTCCATAGCAGTGAAGCCCGCTCCAATGATCGCCACGCGCTTACCAATAAAGGCTGGCTCGCCAAAGTTGGTCTTATCGAGTAGACGAATGCCATCTTCGACGCCAAACAGATCCGCGCCCTTAACAACCTTATTATCGGGACCAGTCATAGGATTCGGAATGTAGCAGCCCGCACCAACAAAGACTGCGTCATACTCCTTGAGCAGGTCTGTCAATTGCACATCACGACCGACACGCGTGTTATACTTCATTTCAACGCCAATGTCAGCCATGTACTCATCAGTCTCCTCATGTGTAACATCACGAGGGAGACGCCAGACTGGAATACCATTGATCATCACGCCACCGGCCACCGGATACTGCTCATACAAGGTGACAGGGTAGCCCATTTCGCGCAGATCACGCGCGCAAGCCAAACCAGCGGAGCCCGCGCCTACAACCGCGACCTTCTTATCCTTTGTCACTGGCGGGCGCTCAGCATGGTGACGATACTCACGATGGTCGGCAGCGGCACGCTTCAGCCAACAAATGGCAATGGGCTTACCATCAACCTTATTGCGGCGGCACACTGGCTCACATGGGCGTGCGCAGGTGCGTCCCAAGACACCTGGGACGATGTTCGCTCGACGATTGAGCAAATACGCCTCATCGAAACGAGCCTGGGAAATGAGACCAATGTAGGTAGCCACGTCGGTATGTGCCGGACAGCCCACCTGACAAGGGATATTTGTTTGATACCAGTCAGGGGTGGTGACCACAGATTGGTATCGAGGTTCCAATTCACTATCGGGATCAAGCATTTCAAGGTCCTTTCCTGAGCATCCTGTAAGCTAGACCATGCTCAAATTGAGTAGGGGCTAGTACAAGGGGCAGGGGAGACAGTATCGGCTTACGCCACGACGGGCGGCCTGTTCCAAGTTTTTAGATTTAGTCCTTATTAGAAAACCTGAGCGTGCCAACGCTAGCCGCGACAGCAGCGCCGTGCCCTCGTATGAGGGTTGGTTTTCGCATAAGACCTTAGATATGCTTCCAGCACCAGACCAGTGCTTGCGGCGGTATATAATTGCTACTGAAAAATTCTCGAAAACCTGAGCGCGCCAGCACTCGCCACGCCAATGAGGACATCGTGCTCCCGGATGGGGGCATCCCCAAATGGGGGTAGGTTTTCACTTGATACATTAACGTGCGTAATTAAGCGCACTGAAAGGATACTTTTCTTCGTAAGATTATAGCATAAGGAGACAATTACGAACAAGCAGAGGCGAGCCGACGCGCTCCCATGCGGACCCCAGGCAGAATATGTTTCAGCGCCAAAAGAATGTCTCTTACCATAGGAGCACCTCACCGGAGACCAACACCACAAACCAGAGCAGAAACGCGAAGAGATCGGGAAATACCAACCTTACTAAGCCACTTGCGACCAATTTAGGATATACTCAACGCAGAGAAACTATTATTTCCTTATTATGAAAACCTGAGCGCGTGAGCACTCGCCACGCCAATGACAGAGGTTTTCACATAAGACCTTTGCGCAAGAGGAAAGGAAAACTCACATGCCAGAAGCTTATATGCCAGGCATAGCAGGCCCACGACCAGTACGCGCACCACGCGGCAACACCCTCTCATGTAAGGGATGGCAGCAAGAGGCCGCCCTACGCATGCTCATGAATAATCTCGATCCCGAAGTAGCCGAGCGACCAGATGACCTGGTTGTCTATGGAGGCTCCGGACGCGCAGCACGTTCCTGGGCAGCCTTCGATGCCATCGTGCGCTCGTTGCGGGAACTCGACGATGATGAAACGCTCCTGGTCCAGTCTGGCAAGCCAGTAGGCATCTTCCGCACACATAAAGACGCACCCCGAGTCCTCATAGCGAATTCCAACCTCGTCCCTCACTGGGGCAACTGGGACGAATTCCGCCGCCTGGAAGCTCAGGGATTGACCATGTATGGACAGATGACTGCAGGCTCCTGGATCTATATTGGCTCACAGGGAATAGTTCAGGGAACCTATGAAACCTTCGCGGAAGCCGCACGCCAGCATTTTGGTGGCACACTCAAAGGCCGCTTTATCCTCACTGCGGGACTGGGTGGCATGGGTGGGGCCCAACCACTGGCGGTTACCATGAATGAGGGAGTTTGCCTGGCGGTCGAGCCTGATACGTCTCGCATCCAGCGCCGTCTGGATACAGGCTATTGTGACGAAATAGCCACCACCCTTGATGAAGCCCTCAACCAAATACGCGAAGCCTGCTCACAGGGTCAGGCGCTCTCTATTGGCCTGGTTGGTAACGCGGCAGAGATCTATCCCGAGTTGGTGAGGCGTGGCATCATTCCCGATATGGTCACGGACCAGACCTCAGCGCATGACGCGCTCAATGGTTACATCCCTGCGGGCTTGAGCATCGAAGCAGCCAACGACTTACGTGCTCGCGATCCACAAGAGTATATAAAGCGTTCAATGGCCTCTATGGTAGAGCACGTACAAGCAATGCTAGCCATGCAGAAGCAAGGCGCAGTCGTCTTTGATTACGGCAACAATCTGCGTGGGCAAGCTCTAGCGGCAGGTGAGCAGCACGCACTCGACTTCCCAGGTTTCGTTCCAGCGTACATTCGCCCCTCTTCTGTGAAGGACGAGGGCCATTCCGCTGGGTGGCGCTCTCTGGTGACCCCGAGGATATCTACCGCACAGATGAAGCGCTGCTCAAGCTCTTCCCCGAGAATCAGGCTCTCAAACGCTGGATTACCCTGGCTCAACAGAAGATCCACTTCCAGGGGCTCCCGGCGCGTATCTGCTGGCTTGGCTATGGCGAACGGGACAAAGCGGGCCTGGCCTTCAATGAGCTAGTAGCACAGGGAATTGTAAAAGCGCCCATCGTCATTGGGCGCGATCATCTTGATAGCGGCTCCGTCGCGTCACCTTATCGCGAAACCGAGGCTATGAAAGATGGGAGTGATGCTATCGCCGATTGGCCGCTTCTAAACGCCCTACTCAACACCGCTTCTGGCGCGACCTGGGTCTCACTTCATCATGGAGGTGGCGTCGGCATTGGCTACTCAATGCACGCGGGACAGGTAATCGTGGCTGATGGGACACCAGAGGCGGCGGAGCGCCTGAAACGCGTCCTGACCAATGATCCAGGAACAGGCGTTATGCGCCACGTCGACGCAGGCTATGACGAGGCCATCGCGTGCGCACGCGACCGGAATGTACAAATCCCAATGCTTGATTAGCGTTCAGACGCGATCTAGCAGGCATCCAAGCAAGGGCATGCCAGTAGAAAAATCTGGCATGCCTTTGAGAAACGGACTGCAAGTCTCTACCTCATCGTGCTTGTACCACATTATCAATCTTCCACTGATTATCAGCTCCCTTCTTCAAACGCACCATATCGCTATTAATCCCTTGGGAGTTATGCACCAGTTTGAGGTTTGCGTGTGGAGATTGGCTATTTTCATCTGCACTGCCATGAGTGCACGATACCACGCGATCTTGCGCTAGAAGCACAATGAAACGTGAACGAGGCAGTCTAAGCTGGAGGTTGGGTGAGAACTGCTCATAGGCCAGTGGATAGTTCTCCTGAACAAGCGCACTACAAAAGGTATCCAGCGTCTTCGTTGGAGTAGGACGATTCAGGTATGAATACACCTGAAAGATTGATATAGGAATGGCAATAAGGAGAAGGGCAGCGATTCCTACAGCTAACCAGAACAGGCCGGGGTTGCGTGTCCAAAGGTGTCCCTGCTCAGGAGACGAAGGTGCCGCATACTCATTAGGCGTTGTGGTCGGCTCAAACCATGGGCGAGGCTCATTAGGGCCCGCTTGAGGGGCTTCATACGCTTGAGAGGATGAATACGGTGGCGGCGCTGAAAACGAACCGGGCACATAAGCCCCTCACCACCAGGCTCCTCACGAATCTTCCCCCAGGCGGATATACTGATGGAGGAATAGGGGTCTCGGGAGGGGCGGGAGCAATAGCATACTGATCTTCAGAATGCAATGGCGGCGAGAGTGCGTCATGGTGCGAAACATTGTATTGGTCGTTATGTCCAGGCGGAATAGGCGAATGCGAATTGTGGAGTTGATCCTTAGGATCTTGATCTTTCATGGTAAACTCCTTGCATGGCTCCCCGAAAAAACAACAACCTCCAGAGCGGGCTGCTAATAAGCCGAGCAAAATGATACATACACACATATGACCATAATGTACCTACGCTGAAGTAGTCTGATATTTTCAGTGTAAGCGTAAATCCAAAGACTTGCCACCGGAGGCAAAAGCAGGCATACTGAGGGCAGCAAAACCGATATTCACAAAGCACATTAATATTAAGGCTAGGATAAAGGGTAACAGGTAGCGTGAGAAGATTTTGTATACAGCCAGGAGGAGCAGCCAGTGAATTATATTCCTCCTTCGCATAATAATAATGTCATCATCAACACCAATAGGTTAACAAAAGCCTTTGGCAACCTTGTCGCAGTCAATGACCTCCATCTCCAGGTGATGCGAGGAGATGTCTTTGGCTTCCTAGGGCCTAATGGCTCGGGCAAAACGACCACCATTCGTATGCTGCTCGGACTTATCCGCCCAACAGCGGGACGCGCGATTATTTTTGGGATGGATAACGCCAAGCAGTTACCCGCGATTTTACAGCGCGTCGGCGCGATTGTAGAAACGCCAGTCTTTTACCCTTATCTCTCAGGGCTAGATAACTTGCGCGTCGTCGCGGCAACCTCTGGCATGATGTCTGGTAAATCCAATGATCGGCGTCTTGCTGAAGTATTGGAAATCGTTGAGCTGCGCTCATATGAAAAGCTCTCCTTTCGCCAATACTCGCTTGGCATGAAACAACGCCTGGGTATTGCCGCAGCCCTACTTGCCGACCCGGAGTTGGTACTTCTCGACGAGCCGACCAACGGACTTGATCCAACCGGCATGATCGAAATACGGAAGCTCATTAAGCGTCTCTCAGAGCTTGGAAAAACCATCTTTCTCTCCAGCCACATGCTCCACGAGGTGCAACAGGTATGCAATCGCGTCGCGATCCTCCAACGCGGAAACTTGCTTAGACAAGGAGAAGTAAGTGCTCTGCTCCAGGATAGTGAGATTATCGAGATTCGTCTGAATAGCGAGGAAGAAGCCATTCAAGCGCTTGATGTCATACGAAAGGCACATGAAGATCAGCGAACCTGGCTACGCAATCCACGGCTAGCTACCGAGGCAGATCAAGCCCATATCATCCTAATAGATGCTCCAATCAGCCGCTCATCGGAGGTAAACAAGCTTCTAGCACGATATGAAATCTTCGCCGCAGCCATCCATCCACATGAGGGAAATCTAGAAGACTTCTTCCTGAAGGTAACCACCGGCACGACAGGCGGACATACTGGAATGGAAGCGCTGGCGGAACGCTTCTTACACACTGAGGTTGGACAGGTACAGAAAAGCGAGAAAGAGTCATGAATAGTAGCATCCAGCATGAACCAGAGCCACACACTCCAACCCCGCTTCCAGCTCCTCCGCGACGCGACACAGTTATAATGGGGCGCCCTGACTTTTTCAGTGTCGTCATCCGAATGGTAGGCGTGGAACTCTATAAATTGCGCCGTCGAGGAATGTCCAAAGCACTCGTAAGCCTGGGCATGCTGTTGATGGTACTTTCCTTTATCGGCATTGCTCTTCCAGCGCTATTCCTGGCAGGAGCTCCCGCGCGTAACCAGTTACCACCACGTTGTACGCCAGGCAATACCCTCAAACCACCTTATTGCCTGGATCACGCCGCCAATGCTCAAGATCTGGCGAATGCTGAACAACAGAAGCACGAACAGTTGCAACAGTATAATGGGCTATTGGGATTACCCGGTGCCATTAACACAACCGCGCAACTCGTTCAATTTGGTGGCTTGATCCTGATTATCATTCTGGCAGGTACGCTTGTGGGTGGCGAATACAATATGGGGACAGTCCGCCTGATCTTCACACGCGGCCCTACGCGCACACAATTCCTGTGCGCCAAGGTCGGCGCTATTCTGATCTCATGTATTCTAGGTTGCTTACTACTTTTTCTAACCGGGATCACAACCAGTATCATCCTCAATCTGTTGCTTGGAAATACGCTTGATCTAGGCTTTATAGATATAACCTGGGGATGGCATTTCACGCTCTATCTCCTGGCTCAAATTCTTAACCTGTTCTGGTACGGCATACTGGCCCTCACGCTAGCAATACTTGGGCGTAATACTGCCGCAGGAGTAGCTGGAGCGTTGGTATGGTGGGTGTTAGAAAACATCTTAAGAGGAGCGCTTCTCTTTAGCACTCCACTCTTTCATAATCTAGTGGGGGATGTTCTAAACTTGCTGCCTGATTTCTTCATTAGTAATAATTTGGCAGCACTGATACAGAATCAGGCAGCATACATTTTCAGCCTGCAAACGACCCCGCTCAGCAATGTACACGCCCTGCTGGTCATTCTAGCGTACCTTATAATCTTTTTGGGTATCTCCTGGTGGTTCCTTGAGCGCCGCGAGGTCACCAACTAGCACAAAGCAACCATGCTGAACACACACATCATTAAAGAATACGCCTATGAGCTAGGCTTCGATACCGTCCATATCACCACGGCAGAAGCTTTTAGTGAGGCAAAAAATATCATTCAGGAGCGTATCGCAAGAGGCCTGATGGATGGACTTCCCTGGTTCACTGAAGAGCGCGCGGAGGTATCGTGTCACCCGGACGCACTTTTGCCCGAGGCGAAATCAATCATTGCTCTCGGCATGGTCTACCTGACAGAGCAACCGGAAGATGACAGAGAGGCAACAGAGCCACGAGGAAGAATCGCACGCTACGCCTGGGGTGATGATTATCATGACATTATAAAACCCAGGCTCAAACGCTTCTCAGAATGGCTACAGGAATATACTCGCACAGAACTGGGAAGCGAAGCGGAGACACGCCTCTTCGTCGATACTGGACGCATGGTAGATCGTGCCGTCGCCCAGCGTGCTGGACTGGGATGGTATGGCAAAAATACCAATATCCTGACCAAAGGCTGGGGCTCCTGGCTCTTCCTGGCTGAAATTGTTACGAATCTCCCACTAGAGCCAGACGAACCACTAAAGGCAAACTGTGGGAACTGTGAGATATGCTTACATGCCTGCCCTACACAAGCCTTACCCAATCCTTACGAGCTGGACAACCAACGCTGTATCTCTTTCCTGACGATAGAACTAAGAGGCAGTATCCCTCTGGAATTACGACCACTCATGGGAAACAATATCTTTGGCTGTGACATCTGCCAGGAGGTCTGCCCTATTAACAAGCTTGCTGAACGGCGTTTAGGGCTCAGAGATAAACAAGGAACAGCACAATTTGTTACTCTGGCAGAGATTAATCGACGGACCCAACCCACATTCCAGCCACACAAAGAGTTTCTCAAACGCCCCGCTGTGGGGAGCATACCAGAGTTGATACCATTGCTTGCGTTAAGCGAGGAAGAATTTCGAGACCGTTTTCGTCATAGCCCAATTAAGCGCACGAAACGACGAGGGTTATTACGAAACGTATGTGTTGCCCTTGGCAACAGCGGAGATCTCCAGGCCGTTCCCGCACTTGTGGGAGCGTTACATGATCAAGAAGCGCTTGTCCGTGGGCACGCCGCCTGGGCACTCGGACGTTTGCAAGGTCAAGAGGCACACGCAGCCTTACAGGTAGCACTTCTGGAAGAAAAAGACGACGAAGTCACGCAGGAGATACGCTATGCGCTTTCGACCTTTTCCGAAACATAGTTTTGGAAAAGGTCGAAAGCGCATAACAAAAAAGCCACAATTATGTTCTATCGCATAATCGTGGCACATTTGCCAACTCAAGGAAACATAACTACCTCAATTTTGCTGAGCCACGCTCCTGCCTGCCTCCCACACGTGCGCCTCCCCCTCACAGCAGTCCATGAGAACCACTCCCAACAGGATCATACACACACATACACACGTTGGTGGCAACAAGCCGTACGATCATTAGTACTGCTCCGCTTCGCCTGTTACCAGTCGTCCACGCGCAGCCTATCTACCAGGTCTTCTTCCTGGGATCTTGACCTACTCCGAAGAATAGGTGGGACAAGTCGTCTTGGGGTCGGCTTCGCGCTTAGATGCTTTCAGCGCTTCTCCTTTCTTGACGTAGCTACCCAGCTCTGGGGAGGCCCCCCAACTGGCACACCAGCGGTCAAGCCATCTCGGTCCTCTCGTACTGAAGATGACTCCCCTCACTTCTCCTACGCCCACGACGGATAGAGACCGAACTGTCTCGCGACGTTCTGAACCCAGCTCGCGTGCCGCTTTCATGGGCGAACAGCCCAACCCTTGGGACCTACTCCAGCCCCAGGATGCGACGAGCCGACATCGAGGTGCCAAACCTTGCCGTCGATGTGAACTCTTGGGCAAGATAAGCCTGTTATCCCCGGGGTAGCTTTTATCCGTTGAGCCACACTCCTTCCACTCGGGAATGTGGGATCACTAAGCCCGACTTTCGTCCCTGCTCGGCGCGTCTGCCTCGCAGTCAAGCTCCCTTGTGCCTTTACACTCTTGAGAGGGTGATGTCCATCCACCCTGAGGGAACCTTTGGGCGCCTCCGTTACTCTTTGGGAGGCGACCGCCCCAGTCAAACTACCCATCTGGCCCTGTTCACGCTCCGGCTCACGGATGCGTGTGAGACACAAACCATGGTGAGAGTGGTATTTCACTGCTGCCTCCTCCGCCCCCACAAGGGCGAAATCCTCGGCTCCCACCTATCCTACGCACACCATACTTCGTTTCCAGGCCAAACTGTAGTAAAGCTCCACGGGGTCTTTTTGTCCTGTCGTGGGTAACCCGTATCTTCACGGGTACTTCAATTTCGCCGAGTCCTCTGTCGAGACAGTGCCCAAGTCGTTTCTCCTTTCGTGCGGGTCGGAACTTACCCGACAAGGAATTTCGCTACCTTAGGACCGTTATAGTTACGGCCGCCGTTCACCGGGGCTTAGATTCGTGGCTACGCTCACCACTCCTCGTAACCTTCCGGCACTGGGCAGGAGTCAGCCCCTATACTTCCGCTCTCGCGTTCGCAGAGACCTGTGTTTTTGGTAAACAGTCGCTTGGGCCTCGTTTTTGCAGCCTTCTCACCACCTCTTGTCTTACCAAGAGACAGCTACTCAGGCCCCCCTTCTTCCGAAGGTACGGGGTCAATTTGCCGAGTTCCTTAACAGAGGGTCGCTCGATCACCTGGGGAGAGTTCCCCCTGCCTACCTGTGTCGGTTTGCGGTACGGGCGCACAGTCTTCTGGCGAGAGGCTTTTCTTGGCGGCCTGGGCTCCGATGACTTCCGCACCCTCGCGGGCGCTCGGCCCAGCAGTCACGCTTTCGCAACCGGGATTTGCCTCGGTCACGCGCTTCTGGCTGGGCACCGGTCCTGTCCATTCGACCGGCTCACCTTCCCTACCGCGTCCCCCCATTGCTCCATCACGAAGCTGTGCGGTGCAGGAATCTCTGACCTGCTTTCCATCGCCTACGGCTTAACGCCCTCGGCTTAGGTCCCGACTCACCCTGGGACGATTGACGTTGCCCAGGAACCCTCAGGCATTCGGTGTATCTGGTTCTCGCAGATATTGCGCTACTCATTCCGGCATTCTCACTTCCTGCCGCTCCACCAGTCCTTGCGATCTGGCTTCTCTGCCACAGGAACGCTCCCCTACCAACCTCCTCGTAAAGAGAAGGTTCCATGGCTTCGGGACGATGCTTGAGCCTCGGTACGTTGTCGGTGCCATTGCACTCGACCAGTGAGCTATTACGCACTCTTTAAATGATGGCTGCTTCTAAGCCAACATCCTGGCTGTTTGGGCGCATTGACCCCCTTTGACACTGAGCATCGATTTTGAGCCCTTAGCCGATGGTCTGGGCTGTTTCCCTTTTGACGACGAAGCTTAGCCCCCGCCGTCTCACTCACCCGCATCCTGTCCTGGCATTCGGAGTTTGGTTAGGGTTGGTAACCCGCACAGGGCCCCTAGCCTACTCAGTGCTCTACCTCCAGGATAGTTCTCTCGGGTGGCTGTACCTCAATACATTTCGGGGAGAACCAGCTATCTCCGTGTTCGATTAGCATTTCACCCCTATCCACAAGTCATCCCCCAGTTTTGCAACACTGGTGGGTTCGAGCCTCGACGGACTGTTACATCCGCTTCACTCTGCTCATGGATAGCTCACACGGTTTCGGGTCGCATCGCCGCTACACATACGCCTTATTCAGACTCGGTTGCCCTCTGGCTCCCCAGCTTTAACGCTGGTTAACCCGCAACGTGCGATGCACTCGCCGGATCATTCTACAAAAGGCACGCCATCAGCCCTTGCTTCCTCATGGAAGAGTGGCCTCTGACTGCTGGTGAGTACGTGGTTTCAGGGTCTCTTTCATCCCCCTCTCGGGGTCCTTTTCACCTTTCCCTCACGGTACTTGTTCGCTATCGGTCGCTGAAGCTCTTTAGCCTTGGAGGGTGGTCCCCCCAGCTTCCCACAAGATTGCACGTGTCTCGTGGTACTCAGGATCCTTCCCACCGTACTGCCCCCGACCTCTACGGGACTCTCACCCCCTCTGGTGGCACGTTCCAATGCCTTCAAGTAAGGTCAGTATGGTGTTGATGGAAGTCCTACAACCCCGCCACGTCCGAGGACGTGATGGTTTGGGCTACCTCCCGGTTCGCTCGCCACTACTACGGGAATCTCGGTTGATTTCTCTTGCGCAGGCTACTGAGATGTTTCAGTTCGCCCACGATCCTCCACACCGTCTATGTGTTCAACGGTGGGTCTCCAGACATAACTCTGGAGGGGTTGCCCCATTGGGAATCTCAGGGATCATGGCTTGGATGCAGCTCCCCCTGAACGTTTCGCCGGTCTCCGCGTCCTTCATCGGACTTCAGCGCCAAGGCATCCACCTCGTACTCTCTGTCGCTTGTTCTGCCTTGCCGTTTTCTTCGCCGAATGTGAAGAATTGTTGTTAGTGTGTATCTACCCTTTGTTGTTGGGATTCGGTCTTCATGTTCACTGTCAGCGATCAGCGCTCGTGCAGGTCGCTCGCTTCTCGCTCCCGAAAGAGTTCGAAGAAAGCAGCAGGCACAGCGTGCTCGCTCAGCAAAATTGAAGTAGTTATGTTTTCTTCAGTTGTGAGTGTGCAAATCTTTTTGTTTGCCCGCTCATCGCGGTGCCTGCATAATATGCCACACTCGCCGCGACTTGTCAACACTTTTTCGACCTCTTTTTGAGAAACTCGTAAAAACTGGCCAAAATCGACTTCAGAAGGCGCCTAATGGCTCTTGTTTTAGCAGCAAATAATATTTGGGCAGTTTGGGACGATTAGGCATAATGAAAAGGAAAGCTAGAGAGCACGCAAGCCTTGCTGGCTTTACTCAAGCCACGTAGCAAGCGCTACATAAGATAGAGTAACAAGAAGAGTAAATCTCCTTCTTTGTAAAGAAAACAGTAAACTTGACGTGCATTGTACGTAATGATAAAATAGTCGGAGTGTGGTATCGAGTATGACACTGACAAAACACCGAGCAAAAGCAGGGGTGTTTTGTGCGGTTCGACAGTGCAGTCTACAGGTTATCACGAAACAGTCTCCGACTATTTAGGGAGGTTTCAATGCCGGCCACAATCAGTTATGCGAACATTTTGCATGCTGTCGGTCAGGTTCTGGATCAGATCGGCGCGAAGAGCATCGCAATCCGCGAGGAAGAGGATGGCCTTTTTGTAGAAGGATTTAATAGTGAAGGCCAGCTTCTAGTGCAAATGCACTATGATATTGCAAGTTTGTATGAATTGCTAAAAACACAAGAAAAGCAGCCGGAAACCGTTAGCGAAGCAACCGCTGAAGGTATATTGCATCGTTTCCTGGCGCAACATGATCGCGAGTTGGTAGGGACAGTCTTCTAATACTGTTTTATGTCTCAGTATACTTCAGGGAACCGGGGAACCCCTCCGGTTCCTCTCTTATTCAAACCGGAAGCCGTGTGGGAAGTGCGCAAAGGATTGCCTTGCTTCATGAGGTCATTACTTGCACAACCAGCGTTTACCGTAGCTACGCATACACTCAATTACGGCGACTAGATCCTGGCCCTTTTCGGTAAGAGAATATTCCACACGAGGAGGAACCTCCGCATACATTTTGCGTGAGATAATTCCTTCCTCCTCCAGCGAACGCAGCCGTTCAGAGAGCGTTTTTGGACTAATACCAGAAAGAGAGCGCTCAAGCTGATGAAAGCGTTTCAAGCCAGACGCCAGATCGCGAATGATCAGTAAAGTCCATTTGCCACCAATAATGGATGCAGTACAGGCAACTGGACAGACTGTGCCATCAGAATGGGATTTTGTTAGCTCCATGACTTTATGCTCTTTGTAAATAGTCCTTTCTCAACTAAAGAATATACCATAGTATGGTACGCAAAGTAAAGCGTAGGCCACTCGACTTTACTAATAAAGTATGATATGCTCACAGTATTAGGATCAACCATGGGATGATCCAAGCACCTGAACAATCATAAATCTTGGTCTGCGCGGTTTCTCCCAGTGAGAGGAGAAGGTTGTGCCCGAAGATATTGCTCTATTCATTGACTTTGAGAACATACGTTACAGTATGCTAAATATTCAACGACGAGAACCAGATCCACAAGAATTGATCGCGGTAGCTCGTCGCTATGGAACAGTAATGGTTGCCCGCGCCTATGCGGATTGGTCTCGACAGCCTGAGCCATTTAAAGGTAGCCTGACAGCTGCGATGATCGACCGTGTCGATTGTCCAGCCAAGCAACGTGACCGTATACGCATGGGGACGATTCATTATGCGAACAATAATCCAACCGGTCCCCTAGGCTCACAGAGCTATGTTGCTGAACAGAATACAGGCTCCTTTCAGCGGCCCTGGTCCAATGGTATGACGACTAGTTCGGGTTCGTTACCAGCCATTAATCCACATCAGAGCTTACCCCAGGGATGGCCCGAGGAATCTGATACTTCCATTCCTCCAGAGAAAGAGGAGGAAGAAGTTTTTGACGAAGAACGCATTCCCGATGATGAGTATACCTCTGACTATCAGCAGCGCGAGGCATATCGTACTACTTCCTATCAACGCCCCTATGATCAGGCAAGCCAGCCTACTGGTCCCCTTGGGCAAAGCTATACCGGTCCTTTAGGATATCCCACCACGCATACTGGAACTACAGGTCATATGCCCGCTGTTACTCCTGGCAATAGCACTATTGTCCAGAGCACAGTAGTACAAAGCACCGTCGATCTGAATATGCTTATGGATATCATTGAGACCGTTTTTGATCGCCCTACAATTTCAACCTTTGTGTTAATGACGGGCGACAAAGACTTTACACGTATTAGTGCCCGCTTAAAGCTGCGTCTAAACAAAAATGTTATTGTTGTAGGTATCCCAGGAACCGTCAGCCGAGACTTGATAAGCAGCGCAAACCAATTCGTTCCTCTTGTACCTGGTGGAACTGGGGTGAGTGGCATTACAGGTAATACAGGATCTTTGCCTGTGCCGAATGCCAACTTTGCCAGCGGCAGTTCTGGCTCGATGCCAGCCGTAAACTATCCCGCTAACTCATATCAGCAAGCCCCTTACGGTGGTCCAGCGATGGATGTTCTTGACCCACTTTTCGTTCAATTCCTTGATTACATTGACCGTAACTGGTCGTGGCGCACTATCATTGGCGTCTCTAACTTCATTGGTGATCCAGTCAATCCCAAGAATCGTTTCCGAGGACGCCTTACACGCGAGTCAGCTCGTGAATTGCTTAATACTTGTGTCCAACAAGGCATTTTACTTGTACAAACAGATGCAACAGGTGCCGAAGACCTTCGCCTCAACCGCACCCATCCCGGTGTCGATGAGGTGCTCAAGCAGTTTGTTCGTTAGCGATCTCAACGCTAGTGACACTATAAAGATGTTAGCGACTTTCGGGTAATCGAGTTCCCTGCAACTACAGGGGATACATACCAGAAGGTCGCTCTTTTTGTGATATGTTCGATTAATATGTATGGAGGTGTGCATGGACAAATCCCGTGTTGATTTTTTACGCCGCCTGGTTGCCAGCCCAAGCCCTTCCGGCTTTGAACGCCCTGCGCAACAGGTCGTGCGTGAAGAAATACAAAAGTATACTGATGAGATTCGTACAGATGTGCATGGCAATGTCATCGCGTCCCTCAATGCTCAGGCAGAGATGCGCGTTATGTTGGAAGCGCACTGTGATGAACTAGGTTTCCTCATTCGCTACATCGATGAACAGGGTTACCTTTATTTCGCTCCCATTGGGGGCTTCGACGCCTCAACCCTTCCCGGCAACCGCGTTCACATTCATACTCCCAACGGAGTTGTAAATGGTGTTATCGGGCGTAAACCCGTACATAGCCTCTCAGCGGACGAACGTGACAAAGCGCCCAAGCTGTGGGATCTTTGGATCGACATTGGTGCTTCCAATAAGGAAGAGGCTCTCGAACGCGTCCAAATTGGGAGTGTGGGTACTCGCGCGGCTGAATTGGAAACATTACACAAGGATATTATCATCTCACGCGCCCTCGATGATAAGTCAGGTGTCTTTGCGGTACTAGAGGCCGTTCGCCGCATTCATGCCAAACGGGAGCAGTTAAAGGCTGGCGTCTTCTTCGTTTCTGCGGTTCAGGAAGAGATTGGGCTGCGTGGCGCACGCACCAGCGCATATAGCGTGAATCCACATATTGCTATCGCGGTTGACGTCGCTCCTACAACTGATATTCCTGGAGCACCGAAGACACGCATGGGCGAGATGGTTCTAAATGGAGGCCCCATTCTGACCATAGGCGCGCATATCAATCTGCGCGTCTATGAGCGCCTGATCAAAGCTGCCGAAGAGGCTGGTATCAGCTATCAGGTTGAAGCATCGGCAGGTCCCACCAGTACAGATGCTGACGCGATTCAGGTCGCGCGCGGACCCATCGCTACCGGATTGATTAGCATTCCATGCCGCTATCTCCATACCGGCTCTGAAATGGTTTCCCTCAAGGACGTTGATGAGGTAGCGGAGCTCATATCACGCTTTGTACTAGCTCTGGATGCCGATACTAACTTGATTCCATAGCTTAGTTCTTCGACCGCTCGTTGTGCCTATAGCACACAAGTAAGGGAGGGAAAAGCGCGTTTTGGACATTCACAAAAACGCGCTTTTCCCTCCCTTACTCTACAGTTTGGCTTTGCAAATCCAAGGCACCTGTAAATTATTGCTTTTACCGCCAAAATTGAGTATGCTTGCCAATGTGATATTGTTTCTACTACCTCTCGCCTACCTACCAGCCTGTGGGGTACGGACAATACACAAACTTGAGTTGCTCCGAAGTTTGCTCAGCGTGGCCGCAAACATATACACTCAAACCAGGTGATTGACATGGTCACCAGTTAACCACTCACCCCAGGCATCTCTATGCCGCACCGTCGCGCATCTCATCGTCTCTCTATGTTCCACATGCTTCACCATGAAGGTGACTATTAGTACATCAGCATGAGAACTTAAAGTGTCCCTGTCCGACCTTGTCATAATCCTCTCGACAAGCGACATGGGCCCTGGCAATGTCAGCCAGAAGATCTTTGCGGCCTGCTATTCCTTAACTTGAAAGGAGCATCCCGTGACACATACGACTGACATACTGGTACATAGATACCTGCAGGAGAGTGGTCCTGGCGCGGCAATTGGTATCATGCAAGCGAATCATCTTCTCCATTATCAAGGCTATGGCTTGGCCTCCCTCGAATGGCAAACGCCCATCCGGCCAAACACAGTGTTCCGTATCGCTTCGCTTACCAAACAGTTCACAACCACAGCTATTCTCATGCTCCAGATGCAAGGGAAACTACATCTAGAAGACTCGCTACTAACGCACCTACCAGAATGCCCTGAGAACTGGCAAAACATCCGGATCAGACATCTGTTAACGCATACATCAGGTCTGGAGAATGTGGCAGATATGCCCGATTTCCAGATGCAAGCATCCCATGACCTCACCCTGCAAGAGGTTATCACGCTCTTCGAGGGCATACCACTACGCTTTGAACCCGGCACCGATTTCTACTATGGGAACTCTGGTTATCATCTGCTGGGCCTTATTATAGAACGTCTAACAGGGATGAGTTACGAGGAGCATATTCGCTCCGCCATCTTCGAGCCGCTGGGCATGAAACAATCGTTTTTTCAACAAACCACGCCGATTATTCCACGCCGCGCGAGTGGCTATATTACAACCGCAAATAGCATCATGCCTGCGCCACTGCTCAGCACTGTCGCCACGCATTCTTCAGGTGCCATAGAGTCTACACTTAATGATCTCGTCATCTGGGAACGGGCAACTCGCGAACATGCACTGCTCGATGCCGCAGCCCAAAATCTTATGCTGACACCAACAACGCTGTCTGATGGCAGACAGGTTGCATACGGACTAGGTTGGGCCTTTTCTAATTATCGTGGCAAAGCAGTCGCCTGCCATGGAGGATGGAGTACCGGGTATCGCTCCCTGATCGCGCGTTTTCTAGAGGATGATCTTACAATTATTATTCTGTCGAACCATCGTGACTTTGCGATTGAGCGCATCACCCTGGAGCTTGCGGCGCAATACATTGACTTCCCCCTACTTACACGCCAGGCGCTCTCACAGGAAATTAGCTCCTTCAAAAAAGTCATTGGGAGCTATAATCTGGCAGGCGCCCCAACAAGTTCCCGCATTGAAATAACAGGACGTGACCAACGTATTCTTCTCCGTAGGGGCCAGCGAGAGACAGTACTCTTTCCCGTAAGCGAAACAGAGTTTGTACCTGAAACTAATCACGATGTAGCTTATCGCTTTGCGGAAGAGCGTGATGGGGCCTTCCATTCCCTAACGATTACCTACCCACTGCATTTCTCCATTGCCAAACGTCAGATTCAAGCGACTTTAGCCAGTCCCTTCTAGCCTCGTTCCACTAATGACAGAGAGTTCGCCTGAATGGCTGCTCTCTGTCATCCCCTTGAACGCTTCCTCTGCCAGCTTTGAAATTGTGCAACCAGATGGCATGCCCGCTTGACAAAGCCCCAGGCATCCCCTAGAGTAAATATGGATTTATTTATACATGAGATTATCCTCCAGATGCCATCATTACTACAAAGTTGGAGAATAGAGAAACAGTGCAATGAAAGCGAAAACACACGGTAAGTATCTGATACAGTTGAATCACCTGGGCATTATTAATTGTTATCTGGTACAGGAAGAAGATGGTTTGACACTGATCGATACCATGATTTCTGGGTTGGGCAGGCAGATCATCGAGGCATCTCGCCAATTTGGAAAAGAGATTGTACGCATAGTGGTTACCCATGCCCACAGTGACCACACCGGATCTCTCGATGAGTTACATGAGGCATTACCCAAAGCAGAAGTGCTGCTGCTAGCACGCGAAGCACCTTTCCTTGGGGGAAACAAAAGCCTGGAAAGAGATGAACCACAAGCTCCCATACGTGGCGAATATCCTATACGCAAGACAAAACCAACACGCCTCCTGAAAGATGGCGAGCACGTTGGCTCATTACGCGTGGTCGCGACGCCAGGCCATACACCAGGACACGCCTCATTCCTCGATGAGCGAGATCAAACACTCATTGCGGGAGATACGTTTCAGACCCTTGGAGGGATAGCTGTTGCCGGAACTATCCGCCTCCTCTTTCCCTTACCAGCTCTAGGAACATGGCATAAGCTCTCGGCCCTAGAGAGTGCTCGAAGGCTTCGCTTTTTGGAGCCCTCTCGTCTGGCAACAGGGCATGGACCAGTACGAGAAAACCCGCTACGCGAGATGGATGGAGCCATCGTTACGCTGGCTCAAGAGCTAGAGAAACAGGCACTTTACACTTCCAGTGGGAAGCACTAGAGCATAAACTTTTTTCACTCTGATACGTATGCAATGGTAACCAGAAGCTCTTATATAGGACGTGATTGCTTACCTCGAAAGGAAGAAATACAGTGCCGCAACAGATGCATTCACCGGAGGAAGAGTACCATGGCTACCATGCGGAAGAATACTCATCTCCTACGGCAGCACCTATTAACGAAAATAAGGAACGCTATACGTATCAAACGCCGCCTTATGACGTAAGTGGACAAAAGATCAATCAATATGGTTTCTCTGACAATCGTTCAAGTATATCAGCCGGGCAACGCCTGGCGCTGGGCATTGTATCGGTTGTTATGTTTGTTCCCATTTCGGGTATCCTACTTGGCTCGACCGACTACTCCAGCACCTTCGTCGTCATCGCGAAGCTTATTGGCCTTGGTTGTATTGCCGTGGCTATCCTGGGTATCAATATTGCTTTTAACTGGCGTAGGTCATAGAGCCTTCCCAACATCCGTTGATAAACGCAAAAGAAGCACAGATGCCACCGCGATTCTGCGGTGGCATCTGTGCTTCTTTTTACACTCAGACGCTTCGGCTGCATATACAATTGCTTATATCTGCCAGACCTTAGCATCAGAGAAATTAGCCTGAGAAATCAGATTGTCATTGTCGACCACTACGCCAATTTGTCCATGTGAAAAAGTACTGTTTGACGCCTCACCAACTTGCTTTCCATTCGCGAAGAATTGGAACTGGCTTCCTTTGGCGGTCACACCTAATACGACCTTGCTGGTACTAAAGTCAGCAATATCTCCGGTTATAACCTTCTTGAAGCCACTCGAATGGTTATAGTAATAGAAGCCAAAGGAACCATCATAGAATGCCATATAGAGATAGTACTCCTGTTGGGCATCATCCGCTCGAAAAATGAGACCGCCAGCATTACCAAGCATGTTCTTCATTGTCACTTCATATGAGAAGTCGGTATAATCAGTACTCTTTGCGACGCAGGGCAAGAAGGTATTTTCCTTGCTCTCCTGGGCAAGATAACTACCACCTGAGAACTTACACAGGCTATCGCTAGCCCATCCATGCTCAGAATTATTGCTCGCAAGGGTATCATTAAGTACTTGCTTGCTACTGAAAGGGAAATGGGTAGCAATATAGGTCGCGGTCGCCTGAGCATTCGCGGTTGACTGAGCCTCAGCCGTCGCGGTACTATGGGCATTATCTTGCGCCGTATTATAAGCGGGAATAGCAATAGCGGCACTCACGCCTGCCAGCACGACAAAGACAGCCAGGATAATTAAAGCAATTTTGCCACCACTCATACCTCGCTTCTGAGGGGGCATCATCCCTGGCTGTGAATAAGGGTTGGGCGCGGGAGGATAACCAGGATAGCCAGGAGCAGATGGCACACCACCAGGAGGAGGATAGCTCGTCTGTGACTGCGACTGGACTGTTGGCTCATAAGCATTATTATAGCCCGGTTGCGAAGGTTGAGAAGGCGTATTGCCACCATTCGGATATGGAGAGCCTCCATAAGGGTTGTATGGCTGCTGGGACTGATATGGATCGAAGGGAGTGGGAGGAGGCGGAACCGATCCAGGGTTTTGTGGTGGGTAAGGTGGGTTCCCTCCCGGGTTATTGAACTGCGAATGAGGATCGTAACCCATGAATAATTTCTCCTTCACAAGGAATAAATGAAAAGATTGTATCTAATTGGCCTGCGTTTAACATCGGGAGCGAGCAAAACAACGAACCACTGCCATAAGTAAGCATAGTCAGGGCCAAGCTCCAGATGACACCTCCCAACATTTACATAATCAGAAGTACAAATATACTGTACGAAAAAACAGGGAAAATTTCAAATGCCAGCCATGTGCTTTCCCATCCTCTCCTGGTATGCCAATATTTAGAAATGGGCTTCCCGGCAGCTGAAGATCATCCCTATTTCGCTCTTAATAGTAGCAGGCAGAAGTACATTCTGTCCAATAACATCAAATTGTGGGATGTGACTCGGTGCGTAAGCATCTAGCAAAATCAAAGTGGCGCTAAACAGTTTACCCTTAGCATACAGCATATCAGGCATTGAAACCATGAAAAAACACACAAAATGAGAGTCATCCAGATCACAATAGTGAGTCTACAATGTATCAAAAACGCCTGAATGGGGAAAGCCCAACGAGAATTATGCGAACTTCCAGAAAAGTGAAATGGTGCGAAACACACAATAAGACATAAGACAGTAGACTTTACATACTATGGAGAGACCATTATAATCTTAGACGAGTTTAAATAAATAGGAACACAAATCTACACAGAGCACTCTCTTTCTAAGAGCACTCTAGCAATACAGCGCCGCCAAGTGAGCGGAAGAGCAAATGGCAAGGGATAAGAAAGAAATATGGGAGAGGTGGGTTCTTCCGCTCAGCACGCAGAAGGGATAATACAAATTATAGTATGGCTGAACACAAATCACGTGTAGGTCAGCGTATAGGCAATTATCGTCTCACGCGGCTCATGGGTGAGGGAGGATTCGCGCAGGTCTATCGTGGCGAGCATCTCCAAACCCAAAAACTTGTAGCAATTAAACTCCTCCACGCCTTGCCAGAACAGCTTGATGAGAGCAAAATACATAAATTCCATAAAGAGGGGCGCATCGTCGCTAGCTTACGCCACCCACATATCGTAAAAGTAGAACATATAGGCATGGAGGGTGATACTCCTTACCTGATTATGGAATTTCTGCCTTATGGCACTCTACGTCGACGCCATCCAGAAGGAAGCACCTTAAAACCCTCGCTTATCGCCTCTTATATCGAGAAAATCGCCGATGCGCTCGATTATGCTCATAGCAAGGGCATTATTCATCGCGATATTAAACCCGAAAATATTCTGCTTAACCGCCGAGGTGAACTCATTCTCAGCGACTTTGGGATCGCTTTCATTAGTCAACAGAATCCCGAGATCAGCCAGCTGAGCATGCCAGGGGTAGCAGGAACCTATTTTTATATGGCCCCGGAACAATGGATTGAGAAGCCGACCTACGCCAGTGATCAGTACTCGCTAGCAGTCACCGTCTATGAATGGCTCTGCGGCGAGCGTCCCTATCGCGGTAGCCCTGGTTCTCTCCTCCTCCAACATCTCAATGTCACGCCTCCACCGCTACGAGCTCGCAATGCCTCAATCAGCCCGGTGCTAGAGGAAGTGGTCATGAAAGGGCTGGCAAAAGACGCTCATCAACGCTATGCCACTGTCCTGGAATTCGCTCAAGCCTTTAGCGAAGCAGCGCAACCTGAGCCAAAATCCCAGCCCGGCTCATCTCTACCAGCGACCCCGGCGCGATCCGAAAAGGTCACAAGGCCACCAGTCCAAGATGAATTGCCGAAGATAACACGCCCACCTGTCTCCCAGGAACCACAAGAAGATATTGCCAAACGCCCTACGCATAGGCTTGAGAAGAGGGTACAACCTTCCAACAAACGCCTGGCACGTTATGGGAAGCAATTGCAGTCGTTTAAGGATAGATTCCTGGGCACAACCAGAACACAACTTGCTGATCCGGGCCGCCGTAAGCTGCTCTTTGGTCTGGCTGGAGCTGTGCTTCTAACAGGGGCAGGAGGCATTTTCTGGCTGGGAAACAATCAAGGCAAGTCGAACCAGACTCGGGGGCAGGTGCTTCAAACACTCACACTGACCGCTCCGGCGACATCCGTAGCCTGGTCTCCGCGAGGTACATATCTGGCGGTAGGCAATATCGATAGTACTATCGATATTTGGGAAGCGCAGACAGCGAAACATATCTACACTTATACAGGCCATACTATGCGCATTAATGACCTTGCCTGGTCCGCAAGCGAAGAATATATTGCCTCGGCAAGTGATGATAGTAGCGTTCACGTCTGGAAGCCGTTGAATGGGGAAATGACACAGAAGTATATCGGACATCTCTCGGCGGTTAATACTCTGTCATGGTCCCCTGATGACGCAGTCATTGCTTCTGGGAGCCTGGATACAACGATTCAACTCTGGGAACCAATCAGTGGCAATGTACTCTCACGCTATGAAGGACATAGCCACAGTGTGACCATCCTGCGCTGGTCGCCCCATACGCAGCAGATCGCATCTACAGCACTTGAAGAGAATAGTGTTTTGCTCTGGGATGTCACCACTAAGCAGACAGTAGCCAAACATCAGCATGAGGCAGCAGTGCTAACGCTGAATTGGTCGCCCAAGGAAGGCTCATACCTCGCATCGGGCGGCAGAGATCGACAAGTCCATATCTGGAAGCCTGATACAGGCCAACTCGTCACGACATATACGGGACACACAGATGTGGTACGTACTATTGCTTGGTCCAAAGACGCGACCCATGTGGCATCTGGCTCGAATGACCACACAGTCCAGATCTGGCAGGCACAAAATAGTCAGCATGTCTACACGCAGAATACGCCGGATAGTGTCACTTCTGGACTGGCCTGGTCTCCTCTCAATGGAACCACTATCGCGTCAGGAGGAGATAAAACAGTTCAGATCTGGAATGCCATTTAGAAATCGCAACCATCGCCGCCTGATACATCAGGCCCGTCCTTTGACCCTGGAGGCTTCATGTCACGATACACCCGCGACGCTCGCGGTGAACACGCTCTCATTGGGCCTGCTATCTTTTTCTTGCTGCTTTTAATTCTAAGTGGCTGCGGAAACATAGCATCAACAGATGAGTCATCCCAGCATACGCAAACATCAGCCAGTACACCTACTGTACCTCTGGGCGCGCAAGCCTGTCCAGCGACAGTCAGCGCAAAGAACTATTGGGGGTCGGTTGTAGGGATACAGCGTGAACAGAATAGCATTGCAGGGGTTACCTGCGCTCATTTGAAAGGCGACAAAACATTACAGGCTCTGGTCGTTGTCCAATATAGTGGAGCCAGCGGGGGCGTAAAAGACGTGTATGTATATGATCAGATTACAAGCCCTGCGCCAACTACAATCCTGGAATTAAAGGATCTGTATCAAGGAGAGGCTCTCATCAGTGGTTACAACACAGTCATCACACGGGAGATTGACTGGGACTCCAGCATGAATAAGGGAAAAGACAAAGATGCCGTTCAGCCCGATCTCTATCGCGAATTCAAATGGGCAGCGGGAGCGGGTGGTATGTTCCCAGTAGCATTCCGTGGCCTGTATCCCGATATGACGCGTTATCAAGCAGAAGACGATCAGAAACAGGTGGAGATGGGGCAAAATAAGTGGAAACTCAACGCCCTTCAAGTAGCCCAGCATATGGGAAATTCTCTCCTCCAATGGCCCATGACAAGTAAAGCCAGTATCGTCAGCCAGAATGGAGCCGAGGCAGTAATCCACCTCACTGGTCCACATGGGAATATGCTGACAGTGACCCTGGGCAGGCTTGAGGGGCGCGCCAACGGAATCTGGTTGGTGACAAACGTCACCAGCGCTCATCTAACAATCACGCAACCCGTCGCGCTGGATCATCTCACGCGGAACTTCACGCTCCAGGGAAAAGGGACAATCTCAAAGGGGAGCACAGAGCAGATTAAGGTCTTAGATCATCTCTATCAAGCTATTGGCAACGCGAGCACCCAAAGCCAAAGCGGCACATCGACGTTTAGCGCCAAGGTTAGCTATACGCCAACTTTTACCAGGGGCAGCGAGGACGGCATAGTAGGCCTTTTCGCGCGCGACAGTAATAATACAATCATAGACGCGGTACTCTTCAAGACGCTGCTTGATTAGTCCATACCCATAAACAAAATGGCACCTGTATCAAATGATGCAGGTGCCATTTCTTATGCAACGCTTTGAATAGAAAGTCAGCAAATAGCCACTAGTACTATTACTCGACAAACCAGGATCTCGTAATTAAGCCCTCAAGAACTTCATACATAATGACTGAACGCACTGTGCGTCCATCGACCAGGCCCTCTACTTCCTCCTCATCGATGATCATACTTTCCGAGGCAATGCGCCTGGTGATACGAGCATGCAAGTTAGGGCACTCGGCAAAAAGCTTGGCATAGGAGAGGCGCAACGCTTCCAGACCTTCATCAAGGGTCTGCCCGCCCGGATGCAGGGCAACTCTGATGGAGGGGCTGTAGCAAGAAAGAAAACCCTCCAGATTATGAGCATTATATGCCTGTAACTGGCGGTCTACCACGTCTTGGGCAGTAATTCCTTCCAAAATAAGACTCTGTTGCTCCATAAATCAAACCTCGAATGAAAAGTTCCGATAAATTCGTTCTTATCCTAGTACATTTCGCAACCATACGCAACTTATACCACCAATTTTATCCATAAAGTCCGTTTAGCTTAGAAGGGTATTCTTCACCCCCATGGGGATAACTTGCTCTCTCGGTACATCACGCATCCCACAAGACACATAGGCTATATAGTAAGAGTATTCGCAAGACGAGGGGAGATTCATGCAACAGACATCTGGGGAGCTCAAGGAAAACCCTCTCACTGAGCAAAACCATTCAAGCAAGAGACGCACTCAAAAGGGACTAAGCACTGTCCTCACTATTGTTATCACGATCTTTCTAAGCGCACTTGCTAGCTACACTATTCTGTATTTCGCTCTTCCTAAACCTATGCTCAGCATCCAGAGCGATTATCATCACGAAGGACTAGCGGCGGGCAGTAACGGCACAATCTTCTATCTCAATGGGCGGAACTTCTCCCCAAACACGACTATTGCACTTTACCTTGACGAAAAGCGACTGGCGAATCAATCTACCATCACAAGTGCTCAGGATGGCACCTTCAGAACCGAGTTGATGGTAACAACAAACTGGACACCCGGCAAGCATAAAATCAGCGTACAGAACGACACCAACCGCATCGACTCCTCTGAGTTCATCATCGTCCAGCCCGGTGAAGCTCATACACCGGGACCCGCTAATGCTCCTGCTAATGATAGTTCCTTCGAGTTCCTTATCACCTTTCAGGGTCGTATCGAGAATACAGCCCCCTTCACCTGGCAGCAGGAATTTGATATTCGTGGGAAGGAAAATCCTAAAGGTGGAAGTGTATGCACCGATGCCGATACAGGCAAGCCCCAAAGGATTTCTTCAAGCACAAAAGAGATGCACGTTCGCGCCACAAAATGTCAGGGAAACTATCAAAGTGGGCAGATTACCTATGACCAGATTATTATTGCGGATCAGGTAGAAAGATATAGTGAACAAGGAACTGTGTATTGTTCACTCCCCCCACATCGGTCTACCTCCATCTAAACGGTACCTTCAGCAATAAGACGGTTGCCAGGGGTACTTTTGAATTCCGGGCCATCAAAGGCACATGTTCTAATAAGCAACAACAGTATGCATTATCTCTTATTACAGGAACCTGGACAGGGCACTTCCCCGACGACGATTAAGAGATAGAGCTTTCACGCATAGCAGTCCCTCTTTTCCTAACTCCTCTGGTGGAATCCAGAAGAGTTAGGAAAAGTTTTAATAGATATGTTCACAAATATAGGATGCTAACGAGAAATATGCTATACTCTTAGCAAATTTGCATTTTACTTTGAAGCCAATCTATCGTCCGGATGAATTAGAGCTTTTATACATTTATCATGCTCTATTATGAACAGCAAATCCATCAAAACACGCCCCAGATATATTTGGAGGTTTCACGCATGCAACATTGCCGATATTGCGGTGCGGAATTGCCATCAGAAGATGCGCGCTTCTGTGGCAACTGTGGACGATCAATCTCCACATCGACACTTGCCAACGCACCCATGACTCCGTCTACTAACGATAGTCGTCCCCTGGCTGATGCCCCTACTATGCGAGCAACACCATCCCAACCAGCACCTGCCCCAATGCCACAGGACACAAATATTGCGACAGACGGCTTCTCTTTTCAGGAATATCAGACTCCACTCAAAGAGGATCCAGGTCAGCAAGTTGCCCCAGAGCGAGCGAATTATCAAGCAGGTGAGCATTTCGGAGTATCCGCAGTAGAGCAACCATCAAGCTCACGCCCATTACCCTCTGGCACAGTCCCCCCTCCTGTTCCGCAAAGCGGCTATCCTGCCGCACCTGCGGCGCCACCAACGCCACCGTTTCCTCCCCAAGCCGTGCCCGCGCAACCAGGAATTTACCCTCCCCCCGTCACGCCATCTCAGGCTAGCGGACTCTATCAGAGTGTACCCGCGCAACCGGGGGCCTATCCCCCTCCCATCGCGCCCGCCCAAAGTGGGGCTTATCCCCAAGCGGTTCCAGTACAGCCCGGTGGTTATCCGCCTCAGACGCCGCCTGCCTTCCCTGGAGGTTATCCCCAGGGTGGTCCTTATCAGCCGCCCCAACGCAAACCCTGGCTGAGCAGCACAGCCGGTAAAGTAACACTTGCCATTATTATTATCGCCGTTATCCTGGGTGGAGCAGGAAGCATACTCATCTATCAAATGACGCGCCCCAAGCCCATCATCACAGTCAGCAGTGATTATAAGGTAGGCAATGAGCCTGCTGGAGCAAGCACTACAATCCTACGCGTAACGGGACAACAATTCTCAGGAAGCTCAACCATCACATTCTTACTTGATAACAAGCCCCTCGCCTCTCAATCCATGGCGATCAGCGACCAGGATGGGAAGTTCAACAGTAATCTCAAAATTGATGAAGGCTGGAGTATTGGCAAACATACGCTAACAGCAAAAGATGCCGGAGGCTATACCACACAAACAGGTATCTCCGTCAATATCGTTACCCCTGGGCAGGCTAAGACGCCTGGTCCGAAAGACGCGCCCTCCGATGATCAGAGCTTTAACCTGGAGGTGCTTCTCACGGGACGAGATACCGTAAGTGGAAACCCATACACAGCTAAAATGACTCTGATTGTTACCGGGCATCCAGATCCCACAGGAGGAAGCGTCTGCACCCAATATGCTGATGGCACCCCCCATACCAACTCAGGTATCAGCAATGGTGCGACAATCAAAGAGACAGCTACCACTCAATGCCAGGGAACCTATAAAGGTGGCAAAATAGACTATAACGAGAAGCTGCTACAAGATACGCTCGAAATTACACAGCAAGGACAAACATTCAAATGCACGCTTAATACGACCAATACCCAGTTCCATATCGAGGGGTCGTTTGAGAGCAAAAGTACAGCCAGTGGCAGCTTTGATAGCGGGACTCAATCCTATAGCTGTAATATTCCAGGAACCTCCTCCCTCCAATCCCATGACACAGGTACCTGGACCGGCTTTAAAGCATCCTAAAAGCCTGGCTCACCTTGCTTCATCTCATATGACACAACAATGGGAAGTGCGAAGAGATTTAAGAACACTTCGCACCTCCCATTATTATCGGTTTATCCTCGCACACAGCACATATTTGGTACCGATGACTATCCTGAAAGAGGGTTACCATTATCACAAGCAAGAGGATAGGTCGTCAAAATGCGCTCTAACAAGGATTCTGACCTATATAAAGTATTGCAAATTTTAACCCACAACCCATTGATACGCTGGCGTATCCAATGCTATATCTGCATCTTTCTCCTGGGCTGGCTCTTCGCTACGCTGCTCGAACACCTGCTCTGGTTCTCGCTCTCAATGCCTTTCTCCTTGACCCAACTTGGTCTTCCGCTACTTTTGCTGGGGGCGGCCCATTTGACCCTCTTCCCAGAACTGGCCTCACCAGTTGGACATTCCTCCTGGCAAGAACAGACGCGCCTGCTTCTAATTAATATAGCGTTTGTATTGGTTGTTCTGCCTGCATTCCTGGCATTCCTCCCCTTTCAGATCCCATCTTTCACATGGTCCTGGCCCATGACGATAATTTTGGCTCTGGGCACCACCTTCTTTACGCTGCACTTACTACATAAGCCTCGTCAAAGAACCGTATGGTACAATTGAGAAAGAAGAATACAATATAAGGAGTTTGTAGAGACACAGAAGGGCCCCATTATAAGTAGGAAGGCGTGGCGACATGCGATATCAGACAAAGCGTAAACAGAGCAGTAATCAATCAAGAGTCTCTAGTCAATCTCACTGGTGGGTGTGGTGGACATGCTTTTGGGGGGCATACTGGCTTTTTCATCAATGGTTGATCGCTCTCGGAGCTTTGCTTGTTTGCGCTCTCGTCTATACAGCCTGGAAGCATGACTGGCTGCATAGACGTAAGCCAACTATTATCTATGTAAGCCGACCAGTTCCGACGTCTACACAAATATTTGATACGCAACGTTCCTATGAGCAAGGCTACCAGGCGGCAGAAACACTGGAAGATCGGTCAAATCCTGATACAGCTTATTATCAATATGAGCAGCCACAAACGCACTATCCAGAGCAGGAACCGCCCGGTATGGTGTTCCCAATTGAGCGGCATAGGCTCCCTATACCTCAAGCATCCTCGGAAAACGAAAGCTCCTCCAATTCGGAGAGCGCCTGAGCAACCTCCTGATAACAAGGCTCCCACAGGTCCAGGAGGGATTGAAATTTGGCTACAATATCCTGATCACTTGTCTCTTGAAGCCAGCGCCTGGTCTTTTCAATCTGGCAGCTTTGCTCCATAAGCCAGACATGTACTCTCTCCTTAACGGCATTGACCGCATCAGCACGCGTCGACAAATAAGCGATAGTGATCTCATTACCAGAAGTTGGCAGCAGCGTTATTTGCAGGAGGGCGGAATGCCGCAGACGCTCTCCTTGATAAACAAAAACTTCACGCAACAGGAAGCGCCCATACGTTCGTACAACCGTACCGGTTTCTTGAGTAAGGTGCATAAGGCTTCCACTTTCGTAGGGATTTACCAGCGTTGGCACCCTTTCAGCAAAGGAATATCCCAATTTACTCATCCTGTATAGCGGCAGGCTGATTCTCTGTATCAGTCTACCTTATGCCTTTTCGGAGGCGAACAGTATACGAAAAGACCTTAAAACATCCCAAAGGACACGCTCTCAAAATGAGAGCGTTACAAAGTTCACTACATTTTTGCCCGTTATGTATTTAGACGCAAAAGGGCTGAAATCGTTTCAAGTACGCCTATCCTACCCTCTACAGGTACCATTCTCAACAGGACCTTTGTTCTACGATAGCGGAGTTGTTACCTTACACAGGCTCAAACTCTGCGCATACATATACAGAGATTAAGCATCCTGAGCGCTGCTGTGAGAGCGCCTCTATTCACGTATTCTCCACACACTTACATCAAGAGATCGGCGTCTATCGCTTTCGTTACTATAAGCGTGTTCATTGAAAAGCGCAACTCTAGTGAGCGCACATGCCCAAAAGGATAGGACTACTGGTAGCGCAGAGCCTCAGCAGGAGCAATCCGGCCAGCTTGCCAGGCCGGCAAAAGCGCTCCTAAAAATGATGAGAACAAGGAGACACCAACTATCAGAGCCAGATAATACCAGGGAATATTAAATGTCAATCCAGTCTGATATTGCTCAAAGAAGTTGGCAGCAAAGATGTTGCGAGAGAGCACCACCCCTAGAACAACGCCGAGAATACTCCCAAATGCACCTACTAGAAATGACTCCAATAGGAGGGCTTGCCATACCATACGGCGACTACAGCCAAGCGCACGCAACATACCAATCTGCTGGCGCCGCTCTATTACCGCTCGCGTTCCCGTAATCGCGAGGGCCGCAACTCCTAGCAAGAGAGTTACACCTACGACCCCAATCAGAATGTTGCTCAGCAGAATACGCGGACCTCGAATTTGCCAGATCACATCCTCCAAAACTGTCGTTTCCAGGCCATAATCCAGATAGGCAGACCCCAACGCAAGCGCGAGTGCACGCTTGTCCTCTCCCTGCGCGACCTTAAAATAATAGGTCCGAGACTGTGGTGATGTCTGAGAAGAAGATATACTCGTCAGGTTCTTCAGGCTGGCAGGGGAGCGTGGAATATAGAGGCCAAAATGAGCAGCATCACTATTATCAACAACACCTATGACAGTAACTTTCATCGCCTGCTTCACACTGGGGCCAGTCAACCAGAGAGGCACAGCGGCAAAGCTCTTATCGCCCTGCGAGACCCCACTCATTGAGAAAGCATTCTCGGGCTCAATATTCGGTGGCACTGCCGGAACAGTCACGATACTGGGTGCTGGCACTGAAGGGTCATACACAGGAAAGGGAGAACGATACGGCAGCGCACTGCTATCGATCAGCGCATAGTCTGGGTGCTGCCTCAACGCCTCCCAGACAGCGGCATCACTTCCGAAACCACTGGCGCGCGCTGAGAGATGCAAACCATACCCTTGCAAAAAACCACCATCTACGATCTGTGCGGGGTAAACACTCCAGCGTGGCACACTCGCACTCAATTGGATGACACCGACAGAAGTTGTGCTCCGCTCACCTATCGCTGAAAACTGTGCTGGATCTATGCCCCGGTCTGCTAACGACTGAGAGAGGTCCGGTAACGACTTAAAATAGGCTGTGGCCTGAATATCATATCCCCCCGTTTGCTGATCAATATCGGCATAGCTATTCTGTACCGAATTAGTAATCACGCCCATTACAGTCATAGCAAATACGACCATGCTAAACATAACCACGCTCAAACCCATGCGAAAACGCCGGTGTAGCGGGTAGGCAGACGCGAGTCGCAAAGTTGCATACATTCGAGGAAACAGAGACCAGAACCGCAATAGAGGCGAAATGAACAGGCCCATATTAGCCACAATAGCCCAGGTCGCTCCCAGTACCATCATGATACCCGCAACAAAAAAGATCTCTATCCCCCCTGAAAACGACGGAAACCCAATGCCGCGAGAATATCAAATGGAAGCGCCCAGTATGCAAGCAACAATGCCCCTGAAAGCGCCGCGAAAAGACCACTCGAAACGCGTCGCGCACGCGTACGATTATCATGCCCCCTTACCCACAAATTAAAGCGATAGAATAAATGCTCTGTCAGGGCCTTCAACATGAGTCCAGCCCCTACTACTAGTAGCGAAAAACCCAGTGAGAAGGGAAGGACCTTCCCTTCTCGCAAACCAAGAGCAAAGAGCCACCAACCAGCTAGCAGAGGCAAAATCCCTGCTTCCGCCAGAAAGACACCAGTTCCCGTAATCGTCTCCGGCACAATCTCAAGCATAGCCCTCCGGGCTTGCCGCCAGCGTGATACGAGCGGAGATGAATGCTCTCCAGCCTGCTTATGAACATCTTCACGCGGAGCAGGCGGTCGAAAAAGCCCTTTCAAAACCAGCCATAGCCTCTGGAACGACTCACGCAAGGACGCATTTTGGATGGGCTCTGGCAGATCACGTAGCGCCTCAATGACATTCATGCGGCTCACTAGCCATGAAGAGAGGACTACTGAGCAGAATGTAAAGATAACTCCCAGGCAGTAAGCAATAATAAAGCTCCTGGGTTGGGCACTAAACTTTAGCGGGAAATCAAAGCGCTCCATGATCGGACGCAAAAACCAGATCAAGGCTGCTCCTCCACCAACCCCCAGCAAAAGCCCTACAAATGAAGCCAGGACATCGTAGACGGCCCCCTCAAAGAGAAACATTAAGATTACGTGACGGCGCTGGACGCCAATCGCACGCGCCATCCCCATTTCCACACGCCTCTCCGCCGCCAGGAGCACAAAGATGAGCAGAATCAGCAACAAACCAATCGCCAGAGAAAAAAGTGTAAAGAGAGCGAAGATGCGCGAGAAGATATCCTCCGCTTTCTGAGTATTCTTCAAGCCCTCTTGTTTGACCTGAATGACATGGACCTGGTGCGGCAAGACCTGTCCCAAGCGAACCGTAACCGCATCGCTAACAGAAGACCCACCAGGCTCAACACCAACTCGATTGTGGACATAAATCTGATTGATAAGGGCACTGTTGATGTCTTCAAAGCCACGCAGGGTCTCCACATCCATCAGGATAAAGGGATTATCACCAACCAGACCATCGTTACTGACGACTCCTGCTACATAGACCTGAAAGCGCTCACCGGGCCAGTGCTCAGAGTAGAGATAGAGTTTATCACCAGTGTGAGCGTTAAGGAACTGGGCAGTAGTTTCATTGAGATAAACTTGATTTTTGCTCAGTTCGCTTATTGTTCTTTGGCGCGATGTTGTCTGGTCAAGCATCCCACCGAAGCCTAGCTCACTTCCAGGCACAATCCCCAGAGCAGTCACCTTTGAACGCACCTGACGCGAACTCTGATCCGCGATCAAGAGATCCTGCACGCGCAAACCCGCTCCAACCGAAATGATATCAGGGTCATCTCGCGCAGAATCCCGCACATCACGATAGATTCGCTCCGAATAGAGGCCAAGCGTACCAGAGCCGCCTTCGATAAGCTCATCCACATTTCCCCAGTTAAAGACCGCTACCGTCTGCGCTGTAGTTGTCAATACGTCTCCGGTTGTCAAAACACTGGAGAGCAGGGTCGTGGAGAGCATGAGCGCACAGACAATCAGAACCATCTGCATACGACGACGTGGAATGTTGCGCACGCCAATCTTGAAGAAGATAGCATTCAGAAGCGCCAATATCACCACAAGCACAATGATAATGCTTGTAATAATCAGCAGGCTTGTCGAGACAGTTTCGATTGGGATACCAAACAGCGACGTCATACTATCCTATGTTGCTTGAGAGCCTGGTAGAAGAGTCGCGCAAGGCGTTTGTATCCCTGTGTGCTGGGATGAAAGCCATCGCTACTAATATAATCGAGGTGCTGGGGCAACTCTTGCCAGGCCTGCGAAAGATCTACTAAAAGTACATGATGATGATCTACAACAGACTGTATAACAGCATTATAGCTGCTGATCGAATGCGCAAGCGTGGTGGTGTCGGTCCCGCTAAAGCGAGGGAGCAGCGTCAAATCGGGAACATTAGCGACCACAATATGAGTATGAGGCAACTGCTTCTGCAAACGTTGAAGCAGCAGATCCAAATCGTGTTCGTAGGTTGAGGTAGAAACGCGGTCAACCAGATCGTTCACAGCGAGCCAGATGGTTACCAGGTCGGGGTGCGCATCAAGCGCGACCGGCAACTCAACATTTAAGGCATCATGTACATGCATACCTGGAATACCCAGGTTAATAAGATGGATAGAGTCCTGACCCTGCTTCGATCCTTTGCTCTGCTCATCCTGAACAAGCAGATGAGCCAGACCAGCAGGCCAACTCTCGGTACGAGGATTATCAGTACCAGTCCCGAAGGTATCAGAGGCTCCGATAGCAACGTAAGTAAGGTGCGCCCTGGGTAATTGTTGTAGCGCCAGATTGTTATCTTGCCGCTGCCCTGTATGAGGTGACGTACACCCAATCAGGCAGGTAAGGGACAAACAAATGACACCCAAAATCTGAGCCCATGCCAGCCAACCGACATCAGGCCCTCTTATTCTCCGCTGGCGCACCCAATTGGTGCTATAATGGGCACTATTTGACGAGGGCAGCACTGAGCACAGAGATGAGAGCGAACAGCACCACAAAGATGATTGTCAGGTTAAACACCAGGCGCTCTACACCACGACGCGTCTTAAAGACGGTACCCGCGCTACTCCCACCAAAGGCGCTACCGAGGCCCGCACCACGCACCTGCAAGAGAATAAAGACGATGACAGCAACGCAGAGAATGATCTGCACAACCTGAATTGTCGGAAGCCAGTCTTGTAGCAAGAGTATTTCCTCTCTTTCGTATGTGTTGACAGAACCACAGGCGCTCAACGTCACACATAAACGATTGAAGAATAATGCCGCCGAGAAGACAAAATATCCTCGGCTCGCCTGATTATACCATAGTTCCCCCCAACGTCGAGATATGCTCAGCAGATTCCTTAAGCTTTCCAGCATTCCCTGAAGTGGAATGCTGGAAGAGCTACAGTTCCAGCGCCTTGCAGTCGATAATATACACTTGAGCGAACGGCATGTATCATAAGTGCAGAGTCAGGGGCAAAGGGGCTATCCCCTTGTAGGGGACCTATCCATATGGTACAATACAATCCGGGCGAGGACATTTGGTCCCCGCCCGATCTTATGTAGAAAAGCGAAAACTCATGGAAATAACTTGGCTTGGCCACGCTTGTTTTCAACTCCGTGGCAAACAGGTTGCGTTAGTAACCGACCCGTTTACTCCTCAGCCAGACTCCTCGCTGGGTAAGATCACTGCCCCCATCGTCACCGTTAGCCATAATCACCCCGGACACAATAACATCGCAGCCGTCAGCGGTAATCCGCGTGTTGTGCGTGGTCCAGGTGAATATGAGATCAGTGACGTGCTTATTACAGGTATCGCCTCTTACCACGATGGGAAACATGGCGCTGAGAGAGGTCGCAACACCATCTACGTGATCCATATGGATGGCCTGGTTATCTGCCATCTCGGTGATCTTGGTCACACTTTACAAGAAGAGCAACTCGAAGAAGTGGCCGATGCCGACGTCTTGCTTATCCCCATTGGCGGCGGTAGCACAATTCACGCGACGCAGGCAGCGGAAGTGATTAGCCAGGTAGAACCACGTATCGTCATCCCTATGCACTACAACCCAACAACAGATGAAGGTTTGCAGGCTCTCAACAAGTTCTGTCGTGAAATGGGAGTTGAGCAATCTGCTCCACAACCGAAATTTACTGTCAGCCCAACGTCGCTCCCTGTGGAGACACAGGTGGTACTACTTACGCCACCAGCCTGATACATATATTCAAGGTTGTAGCAATCGTCACGTAGTTTGAGACTGCAACGTCATTGTTTCATTTGCATTAACGGAAAGGCTCCGGCTTAACGTCTTCATAGGAACCAGAGTCGCTGCCCATGATGCTCTCTTTAGAGGGTCGCAGGGGCCCCTATAGCGAGCATGCTCAGGAGTTCTGAGAAGCCTTTAGGAGGTTTTGTTTGCATGTCAAAATTTATCTTTGTAACAGGTGGTGTGGCTTCATCGGTAGGTAAGGGCATCAGCGTTGCCTCTCTGGGCCGCCTCCTCAAGAATCGCGGAGTATCCGTCTCGCTCATGAAGCTGGACCCCTATATCAATGTTGATCCTGGCACGATGTCTCCCTACCAACATGGAGAGGTCTTCGTCACCGACGATGGTGCCGAAACAGATCTGGACCTGGGACACTACGAGCGCTTCACTGATGAACCGGTCTACCAGGCCAATAACATCACAACCGGGCAGGTCTACGCCTCAGTTATTGCCAAAGAGCGGCGCGGAGAATACCTCGGAGGTACAATTCAGGTTATTCCGCACATCACGAACGAGATTAAAGCCAGAATGCACGCGGTCGCACGCCACTCCGACGCAGATGTCGTCATCGTCGAGGTTGGAGGAACGGTGGGCGATATCGAAGGCGAGCCATTCCTGGAGGCAATTCGCCAGATGCGGACCGATGTTGGTCGCCAGAATGTGCTCTACCTACATGTGACCCTACTCCCTTACCTGGGAGCTTCAAAAGAACTAAAGACCAAGCCGACACAACACAGTGTCAAGGAACTGTTGCGTGTTGGTATCCAGCCTGATGTCATCCTCTGTCGCTCCGACCATGAGGTCAGCGATGAGTTGCGCGAGAAGATTGCCCTGTTCTGCAATATTCAGGCTCGCGCTGTTATTCCCCTGCCTACAGCGGATACTATCTATGAGGTACCGATGATCCTGGATAAGGCTGGCCTCGGCGAGTACTTGACGCAGGAGTTAAATCTCCCGTCCCAGGAACCAAAGGTAGATGAGTGGAAGAATCTGGTTCTCAAGATCAAGAGCCCTCGACCTGAGCTCACGATAGGTCTGGTTGGCAAATATGTTGAGCTTCATGACGCCTATATGTCTGTCGCGGAAGCGCTACACCATGCAGGCTGGTATCACAATGTCGATGTACGTATCAAATGGATCAATTCCGAAGCGCTTGAGAAGATGAACGAGGCCGAAGTACTGGAAGATGTGGCAGGCATCGTCGTTCCAGGCGGTTTTGGACATCGCGGTATTGAGGGCAAGATCAAAGCGGCCAGCTTCGCACGACGCAATAATATTCCTTATCTGGGCCTGTGTCTGGGTATGCAGGTAGCAGTCATCGAGTTCGCGCGCAATGTACTGGGTCTGCAAGAGGCCAATAGCTCCGAATTTGATCCACAGACACCTTATCCTGTCATCGATTTAATGCTCACCCAGCGGCAAATTGCAGACAAAGGTGGTACAATGCGCTTAGGGAACTGGGTTTGTTGCCTGACCAAAGATACCAAAGCCTTTGCAGCCTACAATGAGCCAATCGTCTTCGAGCGCCATCGTCATCGCTATGAATTTAATAGCGAGTATCGCAAACGAATGGAAACTCAAGGTCTGATCGTCAGTGGGCACTCAGCCGATAACAGCCTGGTAGAAGTTGTGGAGATCAAGGATCATCCCTGGTTCGTGGCTTCACAGTTCCATCCCGAGTTTAAGAGCCGTCCAACACGGCCTCATCCTCTCTTCCGCGATTTCGTAGGTGCCTCTTCCCAGATAGCCCAACACAGATCGAAACAGCACGCGCAGGAAGAAGACAATACGCTGGCAACCCACCTCCAATAGAGGTGATTGCTAGCATATTGTTAGCCTTCCTCGCACCGAGAGGGAGATAACAGACAAACACTATGTTGTACTTAAGCCAGTTACTTGGCACCACAGTCGAGACGCCTCGAGAGATGCGCGTTGGCCGTATTGTTGATGTGTTACTACCCGCACGACAGGTAGGCAGCGATGAGCCTGCCTACCCTGACGCGCTCCTGCTGGAGGGCGAAGAGGAACAGCACTGGCGCGTTCCTCATAACGCCTTGAGCTGGTTTGAGGGGGCACTTCAACTAACCACCCCACTTGAGCAGCTACCTCAGGTTACTCAATCGCTTGACGAGGAACAACAAGATACAGTCTCACTCGCCAAGGAGGTACTGGATCAGCAAGTCATCGATATCAAGCATAAAAAAGCGGTTCGCGTCAATGATGTCTGCTTCGATAGCGATTGGCGCATTCTAGGCATTGATAACACCCCCTTCGGCCTTGTACGCCGTCTGACGCCGGCCTGGCTCCATGGTTCAAAGGGACGTGATGCCTCAACGGCTCCTATCCCCTGGAATCAAGTTGAGCTCATTGGACAGCCACGCCCAGGCATCCAGGATGATGAGGAAGATGTGCCAGAAGAGGTATTACCCCATGTCCAGCGCTTGCTTAAAGGACATCTCGCTGAGATGCACCCCGCTGATATCGCCGAGATTGTTCACCAACTCACTCCAGGGCAGGGCGCTCGTATCATTGAAGGGCTAGACGATGAAACCGCCGCCGCCACAATGGAGGAGATTGAGACTGAGCGTCAGAGCCATATCCTCGAAAACCTTGATTCAGAGCGTGCTGCCGATATCCTGCAAATTATGGGACCCGACGAAGCCGCCGACCTCATCGCCAGTCTACCAGAAGAACAAGCTCAGGAGCTTCTCCAACGTATGGAACCAGAAGAATCTGAGGATGTGCAGGAATTACTGGAATATGAGGAAGATAGCGCTGGCGGTCTGATGACGACAGACTATCTTGCGCTCACGCTGACACGCACAGCTAACGAGGCACTAGAAGCAGTTCGCGTCAACGCACGCGAGCATGATCTACGAACCGCATACATTTACTGTGTAGAAAACGAGGAGGACGAGGAGAGCCGCCTGGTCGGAGTAGTGTCGCTATGGGAACTTCTCATTGCTACGCCAACCCAGCAACTACAACAGTTAATGGAAACAAACCTCATTACTGTAGCTCCCAATACTCAAGCACGAGAGGTCGCCGAAATCATCGCCAAGTACAATCTACTAGCAGTCCCAGTTGTCAATGAATCTCAGGCCCTTCAAGGAATCATAACCGTAGATGACGCCCTCGATGTACTCCTACCATCTGGGCGGCGACGGAAGCCCAAGAGAATGTACTAGGATGATGAGCATACAAAACCATCCCTTGCTTTGAAAGAGGGAATGGTTTTGTATGCTCATCATCCCTTATTTCCCCTATTGATTATCCGACACATTATCCTGGTGCTGCATGACACGAACAGAATCTAGAGCAGAAAGCACTCGTTGGACGTCCTGAGACACCTCTAATACTACTTGCGGTAGCCATTCCTCAGGGCGAGGATTATCAACAAAAATCTCGACCTCTTCAACACCGTCATCTCGGCGTTTTACACTGCGCACTACATGCTCTTGCGCCTGCACAACAGGTTCCTCAAACAAACCACGCATTCCCTCAGGATGCCAGATCGGTAGCTCAACACGCTGCTGCAATGTTAAGCTATCAGCGACAAGGCGATTCTCATGAAGCCTCATGCTCATTGACGGACTCGTCTCCATCGTGCGCTGGCTGTGCTCACCTGCATGTAACCGAAGCATCTTCATGAATGAGAGGAGGGCCTCCTCCGAAACAGCCTGTCCCTGAAGAGGCAAGGTATATGAGAGTTCCAGAGAGAGAGAAGGGATTTCGTGAGTCTGCAAATGGAGGCAATTCGCATCCGGCTCATGAAAGAACTCACAGATTCCTACTGGTCCTTCTCGCGAGAGGACTGTATCAAGGGGGCCCCAAGCGAAAGAAAGTAGGCATGAGCTTCGTTTATCTGCGTCTTCGCAAACACCACTATGATAGGTACAGGCGAATTCGCGCTCCAGCGTTTGTGAGTTCAGCCAGTATTCGGGATGCGCGACCAGCCCGATTTGTGCTGCCGACTCCAGAAAGTGCTTCGTCACATCTTCGAATGTTAACACCGTCTGCTCCTTGTCGCTCCAATTCAGGGAATACCACCCAACTTCTTACCACATTGACCAGGACTTGTCTCCGTGTGATTTTCATATTACTGAGCTAGAAGGTGCATGTCAATAGAAATGGCATGAACTCCCTCTTGACAACCAGATCTTTGTTAGTTTATTCTTTTTACACGATCAAATAAATTTGATCGATAAAATAAAGCTGGTAAATAAAAAATGCTTGATCACTATGACATCACAACCCTGGAACAGCTCCGCGCGATCAGCGATATTCTGCGCGTGCGTATTATGGATACCTTAAAGGAGAAACCAATGACCGCAACTCAACTGGCGGAAATTATTGGTCAGGCACCAGCCAAAATCCATTACCACGTACGCGAGTTGGAAAAGGTTGGTCTCCTCAAACTGGTCGAAACACGTGAAAAGGGCGGCATTCTTGAAAAGTATTACCTGGCTATCGCACGTGAGATTCGTACCTCGAAAGCACTCTTCGCCTCAGGTCCCCAAGACGAAGCTATAGCAGCAGTCGAAAATCTGCTTGAACAGGCAAGCAATGAATATATAAGCGTGTTCCGCCGCACCCTAGAGAAGGGGGCTATACCTCAAGCCGATTTTTCCTTCTCCCTAGGACGTCTCTATGTGATACCAGGCGAGCTACAAGAACTCTTCAGCAAGGTACAAGTGCTATTCAAGGAATATGAGACACCGCGCGGAAGAGAGGGAGAGCGCGAATTTGTCCATGTCCAATTTAATTATCCCGAACCAGAGCAGGGTACCTCAATGCCCACAACCACAATAACCGATGAGCATAACGCATCAACACAACAGGTATCAATTGTAGGGGCTTACCGTGTCAGCAGAGATCATCTGGTGCATGCCATGGAGCGGGGGAACGCCTGCATATCAATGTCATAGGGCTCTGCTTTTTCGCTAAGGGTATCAGCCTGGAATTAGTTCAGGCTACAGTTGAGAGTTTTACCCTGATAGGCCGCTTGCAAGCTCCTCAGGATGTCTATGACTACTTGATGAGTATCCGTCACCAATAAACAATCGTCCCACAATGATATAAGCATCGCTATGCACTCCCGGCAGGGAAGCAAAGGACATATATATGCATGCCGATACAAACATAGATGAGCATACTCATCCACCAATAAACACCTCTACCTCCAACACAACGGAAGTGTCCAGGCTCTGGCGGAATCGCAATTTTGTCTTACTCGCGACGGCGCAAGGCATCTCCAACATAGGCGACTTTTTTTTCACCACGACGCTCTTGGTCTGGATATTTGATCTAACACACCAGGCGGCGGCGGTTGGTAGCATCTGGATTGCGGAATACGCGCCAATATTCCTTATAGGGCCAATCGCAGGTGTCTTTGTAGACCGTTGGAACAGACGCCACACAATGCTCATTGCCGATCTCGTACGAGTAGGCTTGACGCTACTCCCACTTCTAGTAGCGGGTGCCTTACGTCTTCCTATCATTTACATAAGCGTCTTCGCTCTGGGAGCCTTCTCACGCTTCTTCGCGCCAGCCAAGGCAGGGCTACTACAGGTCATTGTGCCAGAAGAGCAGAGGGGTCAGGCGGCATCCGTAAGCCAAACCATGATGGCGATATCCTTTATTCTGGGTCCAGCCATCGCCACACCTGTCTATACGCTGGCAGGGCCTACCGTCGCCCTGATAATCAACGCGCTATCCTTCGGCGCCTCTGCGCTCTGCATCGGCCTGATTCGGGTTCGCCGCGAACTCGCCCATCCCTATGCCTTCAAGTCACAAGAACAAGCTGCCAAGCAAGGCATCAATCTGGTAGTGAATGAATTTAAGGATGGCCTGGGTTTTGTTTTTAAGACACGCACCCTTCTGGTTCTCATCTTTACGTCATTACTTGCCATGTTAGGTGCTGGAGCCCTCAATACACTCGATATTGTCTTTGTTGAACAACGCCTGCACGCTCCAACGACTCTCTATGGTTCATTGATGGCTGTTGGCGGAATTGGCACCCTGGCAGGGGCGGTTATATGTGGCCTACTTGCGAAGAAGCTCAGGCCACAATGGCTCGTCTCAGGAGGAATCGCACTTCTCGGTCTAGGGCTGGTTGTCTACTCCTATCAGACTGTTTTCCTTGCCGCCCTGATTCTAAACTTTCTGCTCGGCATACCCCAGGCGGGGCTCAACATTGGTTTTGGACCTCTGGTCACAAACGTGACACCACGAGCAATGATGGGGCGTGTGATGTCTGTCATTGAGACAGGCATGTTTGGCTTCAGCCTGCTCTCTGCCACACTGGCAAGCACGCTAGGTCAGTTTATCCGTGTTGACATACTATTCGGTATATGCGGCGGTCTGGTGGGAGTCGCTGGCCTAATCAGTCTGTTCCTCTTTCCCAGATCAGATAAACAGCTCTCATCTGCCGATAGTTCTCTATAGAGAAAGCTATATAGAGAAGCAAACCTATCATATACTATAATCACATCTTTTTAAAGGAGACTATCAAATGAGTGATATTCGTTTACAACGCATGGCAAAAGTGCTGGTCAATTATTCGATTAGTGTTAAAAAAGGTGATCGAGTAGCGATAATGGCTCAACCTCAGGCAGCGCCACTCATACGCGAAATCGTGCGCGAAGCCCTACACGCAGGCGGGCACCCCGAAACCTTTGTAAGCCTGCCCGGCATCAATGAAATCCTGCTAAAAGAGGGCTCGGATGAGCAAATTCAGTACATCCCCAACAGCTATCGCCAGACCTTTGAAGAATTCGAGACCTTCATCAGTATTGAGAGCTCAGACAATACAAAAGGCTTGAGTGGGGTCGATACCTCACGTATGGCCTTGTTACAACAGTCTCGTCGCGAAATTATTGGTAACTATATGAAACGCTCAGCGGATGGATCGCTACGGTGGAATATCTGTATGTTCCCCACATCCGCCTATGCTCAGGACGCCGATATGTCCTTGAGCGACTTCGAGGAATTTGTCTATAAAGCGTGCAAACTCAACGACGAAGATCCCGTGGCGAGTTGGCAAGAACTTTCACGCCAACAGCAGCGCTATGTCGAGTGGCTCAAAGGGAAGCGTAGCATCCACGTCATAGGCAAAGACACAGATCTAACCCTCTCTATTGAGGGGCGTAGCTTCATCAATGATGATGGCAAGAAGAATTTCCCAGGTGGCGAGTTCTTTACCAGCCCCATCGAGACATCGGCTAATGGTTATATTCGTTACAGTTTCCCGGCAGCAGTCAACGGGCGCTCCGTTGAGGATGTTCGCCTACGTTTTGAAAATGGCGTCGTCGTTGAGGCTACAGCCGCGCAAGGACAAGACTATCTGGAGAAGATGCTCAGCCTGGACGAAGGGGCACGCCGCCTGGGCGAGTTTGCCTTCGGCAACAACCGCGATGTAGATCGCTGTATCAAAAATATCCTCTTCGATGAGAAGATGGGAGGCACAATCCACCTCGCGCTTGGCAATGGTTTCCCCGAAGTTGGCGGCAAGAATATGTCAGCACTTCACTGGGACATGGTATGCGATCTCCGCCAGGGAAGTGAGATCCGTATCGATGGAGAACTCTTCAGCAAAGACGGACAGTTTGTCTTCTAACTTGTATAGATTCTCCAGACACAGAGAGGCGCGGATGCTTCACATGACTGTGAAGCATCCGCGCCTCTCTGTGTCTGGCTTAGAGTGCTACTCATACATAGAAGTGATGGAGAGGATGGAATAGCTGGTTACGCCACCAGGTGTTGTCACACTCACCTCATCACCCTCTTTATGGCCCATCAAAGCCTTACCAACGGGCGACTGATCGGAGATGAGACCCGACTTGGGGTCCGCTTCATAGGTCTCAACGATCTTGAACACGCGCTTCGCGCCGCTCTCGCTCTCTAGTTCGACCTTCATGCCAATACGAACAGTGCCATCATGTTGCACCAGGGACTCTGGTGTCAGTACCTCAGCAACTGCAAGCAAGTGCTCAAGCTCGATAATCTCACCCTCTACTTTTGCTTGCTCGTTCTTGGCATCCTCATACGCGCTGCTCTCACTGATATCGCCGGCCTCTTTTGCTTCATGCACATAATCGGCAGCTTCTCTGCGCTTGACAGTAAGTAAGAGCTCCAGGCGCGCTTTCTTTTTGGCATAGCCTTCAGGGGTCAGGCGATAGATCTTTCGCTCTGAATTCGTTTCACTCTGCCCACCAATACTCATTGTAAATTCCTCCTGGTATCGCGAATTCAACCAATTAGCCGGTTTACTCCAGATACCCGCCTCAAAGTTTTTTTATGAAAAACGCTATTCTTAGTCTCTTTTACATTACAATCCCCATACAATCCTCGCGCGCCATCCCAGGACCTCTCTGGTATACATATCGAAAGGTAATGCCTCTCTCTCCACCCCTGGCGAACCACCAGTTATCTCTTTTTTGGAAAAGAGGGTTGAATATGCAGACAGCCAGTTTGCGTTGTCTTCTTTTCTACGAAGATACCACAATACCCTGTTGCCAATGCCATTTTTCTACTTTTTTCTCGAGGCGACATGTTTCGCTGTGTTTCCCAAAAAAAGCTGCGTGTGGGACCCGTATGCCTCCAGGCCATAGAGAGAAACACGCGCTCTCCTCTTCTGACAGTCAGCAGAAACAATAGGTGTCCAAACACATGAAGGTGATTATACGTTGTGAAAATCACAACGTCAAGTAATTTCTTGACAAATTTTCACTATTCTGGAGCGTTCTTGTATATTTCACCTCGTATATATATTACTCATGTTTACACGCTTGTGCACAACTGGCAACAGGAGCGCCCGGAAGCCATACTTCCTCATGATCAGATCATCAAGCGGTCAGGCATATTCTAATGAGAGACAAACACTATCAAGCCGACACAAAACGAAAAAGCTTGGTATCGCAAACCGCGCATCTCCCGACCAGGGCAGCACGCCCGTTTTTTGTGACTGAGCGCTCAGGAGAGAGCATTGTCTGTTTCTGACGGCACTTGACACAGTAAGCGACTTCTAAGATGGCTTCTACTTTATCAGCTTGCGTTGGTGCATTGGAGGCATCCCCCTTTACTTCAGACCTCTCTTCGCTCGTCTCCTGTATGACTGGTACCTGGACTTGCTCCAAGGGAGCCTTAGGTAAGGTCGTAACGGGCGTCCGCGTAAATATATCCTCCACACTCTCCAGTGGTGCCTCTTTTGTAATTGTAGGCTTCTCGTCGGATGTTTCCAGTGAATGGATCCCAGGATATTCTTGGGGTGAGACAACTTCGTTGACGCGAGGTGGCAAGGTAATAACCTCATCGCTCTCATTTCTGCTCCGCCGCATGCGCGCTTTCTGGAAGAGGCCGAATAACACACACAACACAATAACAACAACAGCAAGCACCCAACCAAGGCTTTTACGCAAGGTGATTTGAGCTTGGCGCATAGGAAAACCTCCTTGAGAAATGTGAGCGGTACATTAGAGTATGACACGTTACCCACTTTTATACGATACGTTTAGCACACTACGGAATGTACTCAAGCCAGGATATCAATAACGGCTTGTCAGAGCACAACGATAAAGCTGGCTTGTCTTCTTATTGTAGGAAACGACTTTATGCGCGTTATAGAGAACCTTGACGAAATGATCCAGACGGCTCGTGGCTGGTTAACTCGCGGAAGCGTTGGCTTCGTTCCTATTATGAATGGGCCAAGCTTACACGCAGGGCACCGAGCGCTGCTCTCAACCATCCGAGAACATTGCGAGATCACAGTAGTATGTTTACTGCGCACACCGCTCCTCTTTGATGCTAGTAGCGATGAACCTGACACTACTCACGGTCCTGAAGCCGATCCTTGCTTACTCGCGGACAGCGATATCGATGTACTTTTCATGCCGCGACATGAAGAACTCTTTCCGCCTGACTTCGCGACCCCTATCGATATCATTGGCCCGATGCGAGATCCATTACTGAACTTTAATAACAATCCTGGTGCTTTACGCGAGTTCGCAACTATCTTCGGTCTGCTTCTACTTATTGTACGACCAGATATCACATTCCTAGGACAGAAAGACGCCCAACAGGCTGCAATTATACATAAAATTATACATGATTTACACATTGATGTAAGCTTACATATCATTCCCACCACGCGCGAGAAAAACGGCCTCGCCACGAGCAGTCGAAATACGCTCCTGACGGAGGTAGAACGTAACGCAGCGACAGTGCTCTACTACAGCCTTTTGCAATGTAAGCAACACATCGAACAAGGCGAACACATGGCTCTCTCTCTGGCCCAAATCGTGCGCCGAGAAATCGCAAATAACCCATACGTTGAGCTACTCAATCTGGCAATCTGTGATCCCAGGTCACTTCAGCCATATGAGCGAGTAATGCCAGGGACACTTTTTGCTCTTAAGGCCCGTGTTGGCTCATACTACTTCATCGACAATATCTTATGGATGCCCGATGGAAATTGGCGTTTATAGGCCAATAGGAATTTCATCTCACGCCAGGAAATCGCTCTTTTCACAGGCGAACTCTCGCTCAAGGGTGCGTAAACCATTGGATAGGCCCCCTTGAGCGATTATATACAGATGGAAATCAACAGGTCTCGGGAGAACAAAATCGCCCCTTATATGGCAGCACGTGTCTAGCAATTTTGATGTGTTCCATCTATAATGAGTCCGAGTATTCTGGCGGAGACTTTTCCCGCCAGCATTCATATTTTAGGAGACACGAATGCCTGCCATTATTCTTTCTAGTATCCTGATCGCTCTTATCGCCTATTTATGGGGCTCAATCCCCTCCGGTTACTGGCTAGGAAAAATCTTACGAGGCAAAGATTTTGATATACGCAACCATGGGAGTCGCAAGATTGGTGCCACCAATGTATTACGCACCCTTGGCAAAGGCCCCGCCGCAATCGTCTTCCTGGTTGATATCTCCAAAGGCGTTGGTCCAGCACTGGTGGCACTTCTCGTCCCTGCGCTCAATGCGGGTGGCTGGGGACCATCAATCGCTGGAATTCTGGCGCTCTTAGGGCATTGCTATCCGGTCTTTATTGGCTTCAAGGGAGGACGTGGGGTGTCAACTGGCGCGGGGGCACTGCTCATTATCTCACCCATTATCTTCCTGATCAGCTTGATTGTGACCGCAATAACCATCGCGACATCCCGCTTCGTCTCGTTAGGCTCAATTCTGGGATCAGCTTGTATGCTTCTCTGTGGTGTTCTCTTCTTCGTGCTCACGCTCGCCAATCCAGCCTTCCCTATACATATTGGCATTCAGCAACTGCTCTTCCTGATTATCGCCCCCACCCTGGTTATTCTCTTCCACATCGATAACATCAAACGCCTCCTCTCAGGTACTGAACGCAAGATCGGGCAGCGCGTCGATACCAGCACAACCACACCAGCCCCCTAATCCCCTCTCCCTCATCCACATATGAAGTCAATTTCGCTTCCTTGCTCATTTCAAAGGTTTTAAATATCTAAAAAAAGCATATGATAGTGGCTGAACCGCCGAAGGCAATCCAGCCACTATCATATGCCATCCTGTTAACCACCAGAGGCAGGGAGAAGCCCTGAACGGGAGAGAGAACCGCCCTCAACGACTTCTCATGTTATTAGTCCTTCTTGGCCTCAGTACGAAAGATGGGGAGCGCCCCAACAGTATATTCAATCCCGGAGAAAATAGTCCAGATAGTCGCCAGGATCAAGAGTACATCACCTACCAGGAGTAGCAATTCATTGAAGACCAGAGTTTGGCTGTCGAATGTAAGCATCCAGGGAAAGAGCGAAAGTAGATGTGCGCCCAACCCCTTCGCCAGCAACACCACGCCAATCGCAACAAGCGTAATAAACGTCTTCTGCTTGCCCCACTTACCTGCTGGTATAACCTTACCCTGCGCCGCAGCAACCGAGCGCAGGCCCGAAACCAGAAACTCACGCGTCACGATGATAAAAACAATCCAGGGCGAGACCAGCCCCACTGCCTGCAAAGCAATCAGTATAGCCACCACAAACACTTTATCCGCAGTGAGATCAAGAAAAACACCTAGCGAAGAGACTAGATTATAGCGCCGCGCAAGATATCCGTCGAAATAGTCAGTGAACGCGGAGAGCGCGAAGAGCACAGTGCCCACCAGATAGGCCCATTGCTGATTGACCAGGATTAATATAAACACAATGACGGTAGAGATCAGTCGACTGATACTCAATATATTGGGAACATTCCGCATCTAATACACCTCAATATCAGCTTAATTTGTTTTCCGCCGAGAGGGAGATGCTGGTTGAGGAGGCCTATTCAGCCACCGCAACCAGAATATCACGCTTCTTGATGACACGATCTACGGCATGGGTAAATTGGCTATACGGTGACTCATTAAGGATACGCAAACGAGTGTTGGTTTGTATCACATCTATCAGCGCGGCTCGCTCAACGCGTGTAGCATTCCATGCCAGAGCCAGCGTTCCCCCTGGTAACAACATACGTTCCCAAACGGGAAGGGCCTGCCGCAAGAGATTTGAAAGCTCGCCAAAATGCTGAATGCCATAGGGAAGATCACCAACAATAGCATGCATATGTGGTCCCCCCTGTATCTCACGCATATGTGAGGTCGCCTCGATGGTATTCCCATGGGCCAGGACCAGCGAACGTATATCCTCCAGAGATGAACGTGTGATCTTCTGCCCTTTGCGTCCTATCTCAAACTGATAACGGCGTCCAGCCTTACGCCCACGCTCATCAACTTCTTTAAAAGGAAAACCCTCACCGGTTAAATACTGGCGAATGTAGCCTGCTGTAGTCTCGACGTCCTGGCGTTGCATCTCAATACCAAAAGCGTCGTAACCAGCCGCAAGCGCCAGAAAAAGCGTGGTGCCACCTCCAGCCAGGGGATCTAGTACGCGTAGACGCTCGTTGTATTTCTCGGCGTAAGCTCCAGCAAAAATCGCAACGTTGAGCAACACGCGCGTGAAAAGCTCATTCGTTTTCCCTTTATAGCGTCTCGCCTCGGCAATCTCATATGGCAGAAACGGAGTAAATGGCGAGGCAAGGGGGTGTAATAGGGGTCCCTCAACTTCTCCTATCCGCTCATAATAGACATAGATCTCGCTGGTCGCACCCAGGCGCCCCAGAATGTTCAGAGAGTCGGGCGTAAGAGCTGTCTCCTCTGAAAACTCAGCCAGCACATACCCTTGTCCAGCCAAGTGTATGATTTCCGCGCTAACAATATTCTTCCTTAGCGGGCTGGTCAGCAATTCAGGCAGAGCGAGAGCATCCGCCATATGCATGTATTGTGTACTACGTTGTGGCGTAATCTTTAAAGCAAGTTTCATAAGCGCCAGTATAGCATAGCCTGCTTTTTATAAAAAGCGCATCTAACAAACTCTCTCAGTTCTTCGTTTAACTTCACCAGGGGTTTAGGAGCGCGAGCTCTTTAAAGGAGTTACGACATGTAATTGAGGCAGACAGGCAGCGGCCCATTGACATATAATATACTTTGGAGTAAGGGATTACAGGCATTGTCGCCATCTACAGCAGAGTTTGACATATGTTAAAACTATCTCGAGAGATTACCAATCCTTTACAATAGGTAAGGACATATCAGAGCGATCAATCCACAAATCCACACATGTAGAAGGCTTGGAGGGCCGTCATGCATATCGTTACCGTCGCGGAGATGAGAGAACTTGAAGCCCAGGCCGAACACCAATATGGCCTGACGTCTCCTATCCTCATGCGGCATGCGGGCCAGAGCGCCGCTGACATTTTCATGGCACAATTACTGCCACATCATTCAATCAATGATCTGGAAGTCCTCTTCCTGATTGGTCCAGGCAATAATGGTGGTGATGGGATGATCATGGCAGACAACCTAGCAAGAGCCGGGGCATTGGTCAGCCTATACACATGGAAGACCCACGAACTTACCATACGTGGGCAGCCAATCGCTGAGCAACAAATAGACAAAGAGCTCACAAGTGGGCTACAAAGCGCGGACTACGTCATCGATGCACTCCTGGGAACAGGAACGTCACGCCCTCTCAACGAAGATATGCGCGCCTTGTTAGCACGCGTTGAAGGAGAGCGCAAACAACGTCCTGACCTTCGCGTTGTAGCAATCGACCAGCCAACTGGCGTACATACAGATAGTGGCGAGGTCGATCCAGGGACGCTCCGGGCGGATATGACGATTACGCTAGCCTGTCCCAAAATTGGCTTCTTCTTCTTCCCAGCGCGAGACTTTATTGGTGAGCTTCATGTAGGAAGTATTGCCCTACCACCTACCCTAGAGCACAACCTCTCCACGGAAATGCTTAATACAGGCTTGTGCCGGGCTTCTCTACCCAAACGGCCTCTCAATAGCAATAAAGGAACCTTTGGCAAGGTAATGCTTTTTTGCGGCTCCCAGCCCTATCCTGGCTCGGCCTACCTGGCAGGCAGCAGCGCAGCACGGGCAGGGGCGGGCCTGATTACGCTGGCCGTGACGGAAAAGATGCTTCCCACTTATGCAAGCTCATTCCATGAAGCGACCTTCGCCATCTTGCCGGAAGAACCGAAGAGTGAGATTAGTCGAGGCCAAGCACATGATCGAGCCCAGGCGCTCACCGAGCATCTTCCTGGTTATCGAGCACTCTTGATGGGTCCGGGATTGGGGCAATCGCCAGAGACTCGCGAAACCATTCTCCAGGTACTTGAAGACCTGCGCAACCAGCCCCCAAACAAGCGTCCACGCCTCATCATCGATGCTGATGGTCTGAATAACCTGTCAGCACTTGAACACTGGTGGACTTTGCTACCCGAGGGGACAGTCATCACCCCCCATCCAGGCGAGATGGGACGCCTTTGCGATAGCCTAAAAGTCTCTGGTGGTTCCATTGATCGCCTGCAACTGGCACGTGAGAAAGCGCGAGAATGGAATGTAATTCTCGTACTAAAGGGAGCTTGTACACTAGTTGTCTCGCCCTTGGGGGAAACACGCATCAATTGGAAGGCGAATCCTGCACTGGCAACCGCTGGTACAGGAGATGTACTAGCAGGCATGATCGCAGGCTTCCTGGCCCAGGGGCTCATCCCTTTTGATGCGGCAAGTCTGGGGGTCTACCTGCACAGTTGCGCAGCCGAACGCGTAAGCTCCGAGTTGGGAGATGCGGGGCTGCTAGCCTCCGACCTCTTACCTCAAATTCCACGCGTTATGCGCGATATCCTCCATACCAGTTTTGAGGAAGGCAGCGATATCACTGAACGTTAAATAGGAGAAGGGGCAGTGGTGTAGATGCAATAAATATTACATCCACACCACTGCCCCTTCTTCAGTATTGAGAGTGGCACTCCTGCCAGGCTTCCCCCAGTGACATTACAGTGGGCAACACCTCTGGGTTCATAGAAACCTCTTAGGCTGTGACCGCGCCCGCCTCGTCAACAACGTTGACGGTCAGCTTGGGCTCCAACTGGGGAGCGATCTTGACGGGCACGCCGAAAGTGCCTAAAGCACGAATCGGCTCAGAAAGCTCAATAGAGCGGCGATCTACCGTCAGTTTCTCCGAGTCACGCAGGGCGGTGGCAATATCCTGGCTGGTAATTGAGCCATAGAGGCGACCCTGGGCACCAACTTTTGCCTTAAAGGTGAGTGTTACCTGACCAAGGCGCTCGGCCAGCTGGCGATTGGTCTCATCCAGCTTCTCTTGCTTACGCTTTTCGGCGGCAATGCGCTGTGTGCGATTCGAGATCAGGCTGGGCGTAGCACCAGCCGCAATCTTCTGCGGCAAGAGATAGTTACGGGCATACCCGTTCGCGACCTCTTTCAGGTCCCCGGCCTTTCCCAAACCCTGCACATCTTTTAAAAGAATTACTTTCACTGCTCGTTCATCTCCTTACAGAGGCGGGGCAAAGACCCGACTACCTCACGCGTATGATACGGCTGCTAGTATACACCTTGCACGATACGAACGCAAGCTTTCGCATCTTAGGAACTCAAAGGGAAGATGACCCGCTGCTCGGGCAGAGGCAGTTATCAGAAGAGATTACAATTACCAACACCAACTATAGGCCAATTTACCTTATTCTCTCTATAAGGCCCGCTTGTCCTGTTGCGCCTTCTTAGCATCTCCCCGTATAATAAGAATATTGCGTCAGAAATTATTCACCGAGTTCTATTCCTCGGTACTTTTTCAACATACACTTTATCGCCTTATTTTATCCATAGGTCAAAGGAAGTGCGTCATTATGCATATCGAGGGCACATATACATTGCAGGCATCACCAGAAGAGGTGTGGCAATGTTTAACGGACAAAGAAGTGCTACAACAAGCCCTTACAAGCCTGGAGCAGCTTGAGGAACGAGAGAATAATCGCTACGGCCTCGCGCTCAATATTCGTCAGGCACCGCTCGCGGGCATCTATACTGGGCAAATTACAATTACGGAACAGCAATATCCCTACTATTGCCGCTTCATAATTACGGAGGGCGAAGGACAGAGGGGCATAGGTGGCGAGGGAACTCTTCACCTCAATGAGCGCAACGGTAATACAATTATTGCTTATCAAGGCAAATTGACATTTGGCAAGAGCGTTCCCTCCCTGGTCGCCAGAGGAGCCGCCAAACTGTTAACCCAGCAATTCTTTATTACACTGGCCGAGCAGTTACGTCTCAAACGGAGCGCAGCCTCCGGCGGCTCAACCACCACAAACGATATCGTGCTTCTGACATCCCACACCTCCATGAACGAGCAGGAGCCACAATCTTTAGCACTCAGGTTTGTTCGCCTTCTTCGTATTGGCAAGGGGAATGCGGATGAGGAACGCCTCTGGGCCACGCGTCTACGACAGGCCAGCATTCTATCGGCGCTACTGATCCTCGTCTGGGTTGGCACACGCCTTCCCCGGAAGGCCAGGGCGCAAGCCTAGCACTCTGTAGGCGTCGATATGAACATGCTTCGCTTTCATAAGCCCGCTGCATATGGGCGCCTGCATGACTCTAAACATTCCGATGTGAATATACAGGTTCAGGACTCCATAGCCGAACGTAAGCGAGCTTTCCAATCACTGTCATCGCTCGTAGCTTCGCTATCGGACTTGCCATCTGAGATCCCTACAATCCAACTTCGCGCGCCATCAACAGTCCTGGTTGGTACAGCTCGCTGCTCCCGAGGCTCACTTTCATCAAGGTTACGCAAGGCATTCTGGGCGGCCTTGCGCACATCGTGTACAGGATCTTGAAGCAACGCCTGAATAGGTTCGAGGGCGCTCTTAATGCCCAGGCGTCCCAGAGTACGTACACTCCCGGCTCGCTCATCAGAGGTTGGTGCCTGCAAGAGGGGTAAAATATCGGGAGCCAGCTTGGTCAATGAGAGATCAGAGAGCAAGCGTAGCAATCGATTGAGGCGCATAGGGTGCCGCAAGCTCTTCAATGCATGCCGACAGTCGGCATAGATCTGAGCTTTGTTACGAATACGTCCATCAGCGCGGGCTTCAGCCACGGCAACTTCAGGTGAGGTATGAGCAGTGCCACGCAAAAATGGTTCAATCCAGGGCGCGACCTCCTCATATTGCCCATCATTCTCATGTCTTTGCAAGATAGCATGAAAATGCTGCTCCAGCCAGTAATAGAGTGCTAATGTGACCTCAGCATCACGGGCCGCATAGGCGACCATCGCTGGTGGCAAAGGACGGCGTGTCCAATCAGTTCGCTGTAGACTCTTATCCAGGCGCATATTGAAGGCCCGCCAGAGCATCGCCGCCAGCGAGGATTCATGCTGACCAAAGATCGAGCGGCTAGTAGCCTCCAGGTCGTAATAATGCGCTACAAAGATACCTCGCTCAGCCATAACGCGCAGATCCGCACCTGCGCCATGAAGCAAGACCGCCACAGCCGGGTCGCTCACGATGGCATTCAATGGCGAGAGGTTTTTTAAACGTAAAGTATCGATGACAAAACAATGGTTATCGATGGCGATCTGTAACAGCGACAGGCGCGGAATGCTGCTGCCGCCATCGAAGGAGCGAGAGCGCACCTGCATGAACTCCGCGTCTATCGCCACTACTGGCGCGTTCTTGAGCATCTCAATCGCTTGTTGAAGCTGCTCAGGATGCTCGATCCATTGCCGCTCACCTTTCGGGGGAAGTTGCCCAACAGGGAGCGTTGGGCCGAGATAGCCTGGCTGTATTTCCAGTTTGTCTGATTCTACCAATTTTACGTTATCTTTCAAAGATGTAGCATTCAACCTTCTATCAAGCGCGTATATGTGGCATATATTGACACTATAGCATACCTGAACGGTTTCGTACAGGGATGCATTGGCACCCATATACGAAACATCCCTGTACTCCTCTTGATCGGCAATCGCTACATTTCCTTAAACTCACAAAGGTCTCTTATGCGAAGCGTTGATGTTAGTTGTAACAAACGCGCTCAGGTTTTCTATTAAGGAGCAAGCATGTTTCTAATTTTAAGAGCGAGATGACGTCTCTCTAGCAGAGAGTCTATTTGTCTTTGACTTGTGAAGTGAAAGGATAGTCAGCCGATGCTTAAGGAGATACTGGCGCACAATGAACGCTTCACGCAGGAGCGCAAGATTAGACATATTGGGCATACACCACAGAAACATACAGCCATCGTGACGTGCATGGATTGTCGCCTGGTCACGCTGTTTGAGGAGGCGCTCGGCGTACAACGAGGGGATGTGCTGATGCTGCGCACAGCAGGGGCAACCATTTCCACACCTGAACGTACAAGCGCGCATAGTGATCTCATTCGCTCCCTGGCAGGTGGCATCTATTTGCTCGGCGTACGCGAGATCATTGTTGTCGGACATACCGAATGCGGGTTAGCAAATGTCAATCCAACAGTGCTCACCGCCACTATGCAGGCGCTGGGAGTCGATCCCCATGAACTCATCGTGCAGGAGAAACTAGGTGATATGAATGGGCTTCTACGCTGGCTCGGTGCCTTTCACGACGTACATGTCAATGTCCAGGAAGTGGTAGATGTCATTCGTCAGAGCCCCTTCCTACCTCGCATATCTACCCATGGGCTGGTAATCGATATTCAAACCGCGCGCCTCACGGTTGTGACTCAAGACAAATAAAAGGGAGGGATAGCGCACCTTCCCCATAATGCTCTACAATAGAAAGTACAAAGATCAAATGAGAGCATTATGGGGGGAAGGTATGAGACAGCCATTCAATTCTCGGGGAGCACGCATGAGCCTGTTACTCTTACTAGCGCTGTTACTCGTTTGTAGTGCCTGCTCTATCGGCGGCACAGGGCAGAACGTACAGCCAACACCAACGCGCCCAGCACACGGAAAACAGTTGCTCACTGGAAAACCGCTGACATATGTTGCGCTGGGAGCCTCCGATGCCGTAGGTGTTGGCAGTGCAAACCCGGATAAGCAGAGCTATGTAGCGCTCATTGGTCAGCGTCTGCCACGTGGCTCACACCTCCTCAACTTTGGGATTAGCGGCAGCACATTACATAACGCGCTGGCAAAAGAATTGCCCCTAACCCTCTCAACCTCACCCGAATTGGTCACAGTCTGGTTAGTAGCAAACGATTTTGTGGGAGGTGTGTCCTATGAGAGTTATATGAGCGACCTGCGTACACTGCTCAAACAGCTCCAGACAGGGACACATGCCTTTGTAGTTCTGGCAAATCTTCCCGATCTAACGCTGCTACCCAGTTTTTCAGGCCGCACCAGGGAACAGAAGACCAGCACGCTGCAAGAAATAAAGCGCTGGAACAATGGAATTGCGCACGAGGCAGCACACAATCACATCCCGCTGGTAGATCTCTTTGCGGACGAGAGCATATTAACAGCGCATCCCGAGTTCGTAAGCAACGATGGCTTTCATCCCAGTGCCAAAGGCTATGCAGTACTCGCAGATAAATTTTGGCGCGCTATTAACGCCTGAAAAAACTTCAAAGGAACTTATGTAGGCATGCTGCAGCAGCACCCCTTACAGACATGCCTTAACATAACCAAAACAAGTGCCCCTCTGCAAACGCTTAGTTCTAAAGCAGATGCTTGCAGGGGCATGATATATTTGATGCGCCGAGATAGTAATCAGGCGTCCTCGTTATTGTTCTTTGATGAGGAGGGGACGATATAGTTATCACCCTCCACAATGAAGAGTAAGCGCTCACATATATTGGAGCAATGATCGCCTACTCGCTCCAGCTTATGCGCCATCCAAAGCAGATAGGTGGCACGCTGTAGAATGAGCGAGTCGTTTTGCAGAGCAGGAACGGCATGCGCGCCCGCCATCATCGCCATCAGATCATGACGCACCATATGATAGCGCACATCCACAACATCATCCTCTTCCCAAATATAGCGTGCTGCACGCACATCGCGATCCTTAAAAGCTTTCATCGTGCCTTGCAAAACTCGGCGCGCCTCCTTACCCAGATCGAGGATTCCCTTCATGATGGAAGCCTCAGTCATCGTCGCCGAACCGCTATCCGTCTTGTTCCCGGTCGCCTCAACCTTGACATGGGGCATACTATCACCGCGCAAAGGCATCATACGCAAAATATTCTGGGCAATGCCTGCCGCGCCATCACCAGTACGCTCCAGGTCACCCGCAATAGACAAGACCGAAGCCAGATAGCGTAAGTCACGCCCACCCAACGGCTGTTGCAGGGTCAGGAGGCGAATAGCACGCTCCTCTACGGAGGTACGCAGACTATCAATGAGCGTATCGCTTTCGATGACCATGCCAGCCTTCGCGATATCGCCAGATCCCAAGGCTTCCAAAGCTCGGCCTAGAGCTTCGTCAACCAGCATTCCCAGGCGGATGATCTGCTCATCCAGTTCTTGTAGCTCTCTATCTAAAACCGAACGTGACATTTTTCGCAACACACTCCTTAATGGCCTCACGCGAAAACCAACGCCGTTATCGCGGCTAGCACGCACTCCTTAGCAAACCCCTGAGCACATTAGCTAGCGCTGACATTAAGGCAATGTTGGGGTTCGTAGCAATAAGCACACGCTCAGGTTTTCGGATAAGTAGTATTCAACTGTCTGGGTCCTGTAGATAGGCTAAAGCGGCTTACAGTCTTCGAGCGTTTGATGCTCTCCTGCGGTGCTTTTCTTCACATCGCAAGATATAGTGTAACATATTCAAGCGAAGAAATATAGAGTATTAGAGCGGCGATTCGCTCTAATCTAAAAGGATGGGTATAAAAACAGGCAAGAGCTTCTTCCACCTATCAGGCTTCTACTGTTGACAGCACTTCTAGGAATACGATACATTAAAGAAGTTCCATCCCGTGAAAGAAAAAACGCAAAGGAAAGAGCCATGTCAACGAAACGACTACTCGGCGTTTTTGCGCACCCTGACGATGAGGGATTAATTGGTGGAGCGCTCTTGCACTATCGCGCTGCTAATGTGGAGACAGGTCTTATCTACGCGACACGTGGAGAAGTTGGTGAGACCTCTGACCCGATGCTCAAGACACGCCATGACCTGGGTGAGATCCGCGAAGATGAGATGAGGATGGCGGCCAGTTTACTTGGTGTCAAACATCTCTGGTTCTTAGGGTATCGCGATTCAGGTGTGCTGAGTGCGCCTGACAATCGCGATCCACAGGCACTCTTACGCGCGCGCCCCGCCGAGGTTGTAGGCCGATTGGTCGAGATCATTCGCCAGTTTCGCCCCCAGGTTATAGTTACATTCGATGAAACAGGCAATGATGGGCATCCAGATCACCTGGCTATCTATCGCTACACAACCAGTGCCTTCCATGCCGCAGCCGATTCCGCGCTTTACCCGGAACTTGGAGCCCCTCACTCAGCCTCCAAGCTCTATTATACTGCCATGACGCGCCATCAAATTCTGACTATGGCGGAATGGCTACAAGAGCAAGATTCGGGCGGGCCGTTCAAGAATGTTGACCCTCACCTCCTCGGGCTGACTGAAGACCAACTCACTGTTGTGCTGGATGTTGAACGCTGGCGTGATGATAAAGTGCTCGCAGGTTCACAGCATCGCACACAGGTTAACCCAAGTAACCCGGTCGCTCAGATGCTCCCCGAATTTCAGCGCAAACTGAACTCAACCGAATACTATCAACTCGCGACCTCTCGCATTGGTGATGACGTGATGGGTGAGAATGACCTCTTCGCTCATGTTGAGGATAAATAACCCCTTCTATAAGAACCTAAATGCGTCAGTGTAGTTGCCATACCAATAGCTCCACCATACCTTGAATAAAGGTTCGACGAGCTACGATCCCGAGCTTTAAATCAACCGATCTTGCAGACGAGGAGCGCCATCATTTGTAGGCGCTTCGCTTCGGCAAGCACAGGACCCACCGACGCATCTTCCTTAAACGCATAATCGCTCAACTTCATGTGTTGGCTTCAGCAAGTGCTGTCCTCTTCCATAGCTCTGTACTCAAGAAGTAGCACTAGCGGCAACCTTGGGAAGTGTAAGCCGCTTCAGGCGGCGTTGCCGAAGCTTATGCGCAATAGTTTGGCGGACTGCACCAAGCATCGAGACATCCTGGTGCGCGCGATAGAGTGCCCACCCAATCTTAGGCAGACTCAACGCGCCTGAGTAGACCAGGAAGCGACTCTCCCATACAGGGTGAAACTTCTTCTTGAAATTGAAGAGGGATTGGTTCTTCGCAGGGTCGCCAAAGCGGGTAGTGAGAAAATCGATGCTGGTTCCCAGAAAGGTATCATCATCGATGTTAACATTACTGAGCGGTGCCAGACCCAGACTCATCATCGTCGCGCCCATGTTCTTAAGATACTCAATTGAGCGCACTAGCAACAGCTCCATCGTTCCAGGCGCAGGCTGCTCCGCACGGCGCATCAGGTCTAAACCCCAGCCATTTCGACTATAAATCGGTACAAAGGAAACAAAAGCATGTACGCTGTTCCGCTCATCGACCGCTACTGCATAGATTTGTTCACCCAGCCCCAATGGATCGAAATGGCCCATACTAAAGCCCATCTCAGATCCCCCCCTCTCATCAAGCCAGCGCTGCGAAATGGCCTCCATCTGGAGCAGGCACTCGGCATCGGTCACCTGGTTTTGATAGAAGACAACACGGATACTCTCCTTCTCCGCTCGTTTAGCGCTAGATCGCACATTCGCCATAGCTCCCCCCTTAAGCGTGAAGGACTGTAGGTTAAGTATGGCATCCTCACCAATCTTCAACGGGTAGAGGCCAACAGCACGATACTGGGTCAATAGCTCAGAACGCACCTGCCAGAAGACGGCCGCCCAATCCTGGGTAGTACAATATTCCATGAACTCACTCAGGGCTCCAGGCAGTTCCGCCTCTGGCCCAATGGGATCTCCCACGACAACGGCAGTGCTTCCTACCAGGACATAACTAATCACAATACGCCTGGAAGCCGTGAAAAAATAGGACTTCTCATCAGTGAGCGCGAAATAGGAGATAGAGCTCCTGCCATACAAGCGAGTAAGCTCCCAAACCTTGTGACGATCATGACGCTCGGGAAGGAAGACCGAGGCAACTGGGCGAAAGATCTTGCTCATACCATACAGCACAGCGCTAAGGCACAACACACGGAGAATCGGCGCGAATATAAAGGCTGGCGACGTGATCGGCACATGCAGGTGAGCTCGGGTAAAAATATGCAAGATCAGGCCAGTAAAGCCGATACGCTGTGAAATTGGCTCCAGATCACCGAAGAGTGCCAGGAAGCCACCAATCGCGTAAAAGACGACAATCCCCAGCCCTAAAAGCAGAGCAATGTAGCCTCGAACCAAAGATGGCGGATCGCTACGCGCCTGAAAGAAGCGCGCGGAACAGGCTATGAGCAGAGCAAGAGCCAGGGCAGTGAGTGTTGCCAGGATTGAGCCACCCCGCAACACATGCAGGAAGATGGCTGAGATGAGTAGGAGAGCAATACTAATCCCCCATGCCTGGCGTTTTCCCCGAGCCAGGCCATAGGAGAGCATAATCAAGAAGAAGCCCACAACAACGGTGAGCATCTGAGCCCGCAACTGTGTACGGGAAAGCATCATAGGCCAGCTCCATAGTTGCAAGAGCCCGCTTATTTTAGGCATGAAGACCGAGAGCATATCCGAGACGCCAACCAGGCCCGTCACAAAGGCCAGAATATAACGTACAATATGCCTCCAAGGCTGGGTATCCCATCGCGAAAGTGTTTTTTTCTCTACTTGCATAAAAGTGTCACAGTTCTCAGTAGTGCCTCTCTGTTTTAACATTTATCTAACCATATTACTGAGCAAATTATATGCGTCTCCTACTATTATCTATGTGTTCATTAAGATAGCATGAATAGTATCCAACATATTAGCTATAGTCCTATTATGAGCCCCAAGGATAGGGCTCTCACACTTACGCAACAAGCTCTTGCATATCACACCCATTTGCAACATACAAAGGATGTGTTGCGTATAGAAGATAAGCAAGAAGCCACAGCCTGGAGCGTGCGCTAGGCAGATATCTTTGTGGCCGTATATCAATAGAATTGAGGGCGTTGTCTTATGATGCATCGAACAACATCGCTGGGCCTGAGCGAACGCACGGAGCGTGTACTAGCCTATGTGTTTTGCTGGATATCTGGCCTCTTTTTCTTCTTTTTAGAGAAGAACCGCAATGTACGCTGGCACGCGTTACAATCATTGATTACCTTTGGTGGGCTCAGCCTGATTATCTATGGGGTCAGCATGATGAAGACGATGCTGTCCTTTATTCCCCTGTTGGGCGCGATCACCAGTTTTGGCCTGGGGCTACTGGTTGATATACTCTGGTGGCTCTGGCTCTTCCTCTGGGTTTGGCTACTTATTATGGCCTGGCTCAAGCCTGATTACCGCCTGCCTTTTATTGGTGCATGGGTTCGCCACATCATCTAACCCCACAATAGCGAGGGATGATATACAGGCTCTATAGTACGCTCAAGGCCTGTATATTACCCCTATTTCTTCGCGTCTATGCTCGCGCCTCATTAGGATAAAGCAGGCCCAGTGAGATACCATACGCAGCATGGCGTACCAAATTCTGCCAGAACGAACGCCAGTTAAAGAGGCGTGGAATCTCGCCCCGGCGAATTAGGGGATGATATTTATCAGCAAGCGGCGTGAGACACCAGATAGCGGCGACAAACGCCTCTCCAAATATCAATCCTCGTAGCCAGCCTGGTCCCGGCAAGCAGCGCTTGACCACGGCAGCATACACTTCCGCCAGGGCGACACCGTTCAGTAGGTGCACCAACCAGGCAAATATCGTGACACGCTTGCTTTTCTTCACCCCACCAAGCATCCCTTCCAGGAAGCGCACATCATTAAAGTGGTTCCCTATAAAGTATTTATCACCCTCCATGGCGATACTATAGACAAGCGTGGCGAGGAGTCCAGCACTGGCGGCTCTCCCTGGCCGCCAATCGCGAGCAAGGTATTTCAAGAGTCTATGTGTCATATAATCTCCCACTGTCAGTATATGTAACTCATGTAAAGAGCACTATGCTCTGTTACGCATGCTTCGTTCAACGAGTATGGCGACAATGGTCCCACAAAGCGTAGCCAGGAAGTTCACCACATCGTTATTGATATGGCGATGTCCACGCAAGAAGCGAGTAGAAGTACCACAGCTATGTACAAGGCGCTCAGTCTCCTTCTGGCAGGTGGGGCAATAATACATGGCCTGGACCGTCGCACCCAGCAGGCTATCACAGAGGCTCCCAGCCAACCCACTAATCAGGGAAATGAGCGGGAGATGACGCGCGAGGCGATCTCGGGGACGTAGGAGCCAATTAAAGAGACCCAGCGAAAGCGCGCCTGCCGCCGAGGCTCCCGTCCCCAGGAGCGTAACACCGCCAGATGTTCCTGGCACTGTAGGTTGTCCATTCGTAATCAAACGTGGGGTGTGGGGGCTAAGCACCCCCACTTCGGTCGCCCAGGTATCCGCATTGGCGGTCGCCAGGGCACCGATATAGCCTGCATGCAACGTCTGGCGCGCCTGAGATGTGGATACCAAAGCGTGAGACGTCGCAAGCGCGGAGGCTACGCCACCATTAGCCATAACCTGAGCGAAGTCGCGCCTTGAGCCCTTGCTGAATTTATCTGCTGCCGTCTCGGCCTTTTCACGCGCGCGGAAATGAGAGAGGAGCGTCGAGGAGACAAAGAAATAGATCAGCGAGAACCCCCAGGTTGTTCCTCCTAGCCCGAAAGTCGTGCTGCCAGCGATGATAGCACCAGCGACTCCGCTGCGACTAAGCGAGCGACGCCAATAGGCCAGCAGTCCTATGCTACTGCTGAGTATAAGGCCCGCCGCGAGACGACTAATGACTAGAGGCCGGCCTCTAGTCGCCTGACCGACTGGAAGCGACCGCATTGCTTCACCGTCGAGCTTTTGGGCGGTGGGTCGCCGAACCAGGCGCAATATCTTACAATAAGGAGAGGCTAACGATCTCAAAAACATGAAATGGACCTCATACGATTTTAGACGAAAACCCATCCTCATGGAAAGCGCGGCGAGCGCTGACATGCTCAGGTTTTCGGGAGAAACACAGCTGTAAGAGTGAGTCTTGTTACAGAAACCGAAGCTAATCAGTTCTATCATAGAGACGCGCATTAAAAAGGGAGCAAGCACAGCAAAGAGAGTTAGGTAAGAAGCACATACTCTCGATCAAACTGCCAATCCTCTATAACCTCAAGCTCAAGGTACAGGTGAGGGTGTAGAGGGTCAATATGCTTCAAAAGATGAATGTCTACAATGCGATTATCATTGATGTTTAGGCCTTCGCACAGCGCATCCTGGGTGATTTTTAGACCGCCATCCAGGTCGCGTTTGAGCGGAGTGGCAAAGAAGAAGTCGAGAAAGAGGGCCAGGTAGCCCTCATGAAATCGTTGTTGAAGCGCGCTATCCAGAAGCCCTTCACGCTCCAGGGTATGTAATGCATCGCGTACCTGGCGCTTGAAGCGACGCGCAACCGAGGTACTCACTCGCCGACCATTGACGGTAGCATACTGCTCATTGATACTTGGCGGTAGTGGGAGGTTAAGACGCAAGACGGTAGGTAAAAGCCTGGGTGTTTTCGGAACCCTCAATGGCTGCTCAGTCATAAGTCACCTCCAGTTGACTAGTACTTTTGGAATGAACGTCGCGTCTATTGTATCATGTTAGCATGCCTTATTATGTAAGATTTATCGCAATTATCTAAACAAGCGCGCAACAGAGCAGTTTAATTGTCTAAGTAGAGCTAGTAGTCTCATGTAAGAAAGAGTTAGCAACCAAAGTTGCTCATGGAAGAACAAGCGAGAACTGGCGAAAGTGAGGAGTTATCGTGATCCGATGTAACCGTTGTGGGAATGTCTCCCAGGCTAGTATGGGGAAGTGCCAGATGTGTGGTGCGCCACTCGCTAGCAACGCCGAAAATGCTCAACCCATGGAGGGGAACTGGCCAGCAGAGAACCGAAATGTAAGCCGTGGAGCACAGGGACAACAGGAGCTACCTGCCTGGCTCGAATCCTTGCGGGCAGGCGAGATGCCAGCCGCTCCACCTAAAAGCCCTTCAAACTTTAGCGCCGCCGACCTGATGGAGCAAAAACAGGGCGCACTTCCAACCTGGATGGATCCCGAGCGTGGCGAAACAGGCGAGATACCGCTGCGTTCAGCGGGTTTCCCAGCGTCAAATACTGGTGAGGGAAGCATCCCCAGGCAAGGACTAACCGCAAACTCGTTGATTGATGAGAACTCCCTGCCCTCCTGGATGCGTGAGAATGGTCAGCCCAGCCAGAGTATGCCCCCAGCCCAGGGTTTTCAAGCCTCAAGTCTGGTTGACGCCAATGCTCTACCGGAGTGGATGCGCAACATGCAGCCACAAACACCCACCTCATCCGCTCAATCACAGCCCACACCCGTGCTGCCACCCATCGCGCAAACCCCTCAACCAGTCTCAATGCCTTCGATGCCAGCCGCGCCACAGCCTACACCTCAGATTCCTGAGCCGACAGCTGAGCAGGCTATCGGACAAGGTCTATCAGCGAACTCGTTGATTGATCCCCAGGCACTACCATCCTGGATGAAGGAAGGTGAGAGCGGAACATCAGGGGTCCAGAGCAGCCAGCCTCTTCAAGCAGGCTTCTCAGCGGCATCGCTGGTCGATCCAAATGCGCTCCCAAGCTGGATGAGCGAAGGTCAGCAAAAGTCGCAACAGCCAACGGGTAACGTAGCAAACGCTCAACCGGCTCAGGGTACGGGAATCTCTGCATCGTCATTCATTGATGTGAATGCATTGCCAGCCTGGATGCGCGAAAGTGACGGCTATACATCAGGAAATCCCACAGGTGGTCTACAGGGAAGCGCTCTACAGCCAGGGCAACGAGGGGCTGATAACATGCGTGTACCAAGCCGCCCACGCAGCGAAGTGAGCGCAACTGAGGGTAGTGAAGTAGCCGCAAACGTCTTTGCTTCAATGCTTGGTGTGGCCTCCGTCGCGCCAAACTATCCCGCTCAACCACCCCAGGGGCCAATTCAGCCACCACAGCAGCCTGGCCCAGCACCTATGATGGGCAATCCATCGCCATATATGGGTGATATCGCAAATGCCCCTGGTAGGATGCCGCCAGAACCCAAACCCATGCATCAATCAGGAGAGTACAACGTAGGCGGCGCTCTATCGGGCCCACCCTCCATGCCAGGAGGGTATAATACAGGCGGGGCTCTGGCAAATCAAGGCTCTATGTCTGGTATAATGGGACAGCCACAGCAGCAAGGGAACAGCATGTCTGGTGTGTACAACAATCCCTATGCCTATGGGACGGCTCCCACCGCTAATCAGAACCCTTACAGCATGGGCGGCATTGCCCCAAATTCACCTGGAATGCCCGGCAATCTCACGCCTTCGCAAGGCGGGTTCGGGTCTATGCCCGAGCCACCTCGCATGGAACAGCAGAAGCCTGCCAAGCGTGGCCTGTTTAACGCGATTCGCGAACTATTCTTCCGCTAACATACAAGGAGAGAGATGAACACTAATCCCTATCCTGAAGGAGGACAGGGGCCAGCCCACAATCAGCCACCAGCGGTCACAAACTCGCTGCTAGTAGCTGATTGTGGGACTGTCTTCACGAAGGTCTCGCTTTTTGGGCTCGTCGAGGGTCAGTATCGTTTGATGGCGCGTGGCGAAGCGCCAACAACCACAACACCTCCTCAAAATGATATTACACTGGGCGTTATACAGGCGCTCAATACAATCGAATTTATTACCGGACGGCGCTTCATCCAGAATGGGCGCATTCTAACACCAGAGCAGTCAAATGGCGACGGAGTCGATGCATTCATCTCGACGGTGAGCGCGGGAGGCCCTTTGCGCCTGGTCGTTTTGGGCGCGGTCGATACCACAGCCGAAAATCTTGTGGCTCAGGCCATCTCCGGCTTATATGCTGAGATGCATTCCATCCCATCTCCTTCGTTTCAAGCCGCGATGGCAAAGGCTCCTCTCTCCGTTGGCGCTCCTGGCAGTGAGCAGCCCTGGAATCAGGATCGAATCGCAAAAGAATGGGAGCGTCAGCTTGCCAGTATGCGTGAGTTTCAGCCCCAGGGCGCGCTGATTGTTGGGATGGCGGATGGTCCAGCTGGACCGAGCCCCCTTCAGGAAGCCTGCCAATTGCTCGTCAATGCAACCAAACAGAGCTCAAAGCCGGGTCCCCCCACTCTCTATGCAGGAGCTCCCCAATATACCGATGCAGTAAAACGCATGGTTGGCGGTATATCGGAAATGACGCGACTTGAACCTTTGACCTCCCAAACCCAACTAGGACAGGTCAGCATGGCGGTTGGCTCGCTTCATGAACGCAACGTGATCCAAAAGTTGACTGGCTATCAACGCCTACAAGAATGGTCTGGATCTGCGCCAGTTGCAACCGCTACCTCACTCAGTAGTCTGGTTCGCTTTCTGGCTCAACACTATGCCATGAACGTGGCAGCCGTGGATGTGGGTGCTCTAACCACTACAGCCATGCTGGCGGGTGAACAGGGCGAGTTCATCCCTGTAGTCAATTCTGGCATCGGCATTGGCCCGGGTCTAAGCGCGGTCTTACGCCAGACAGGGTGGCAAAGGATCGCACGCTGGTTACCATTTGTGGTAACCGAAGACGAGATTCGCGAGTTCACCGTCAACCAAATGACCAAACCAGCCTCAATCCCGACAGGTTCACGCGAACTGGCTTTCTGCCAAGCATTCGCTCGCGAGGCACTGATACTAACGATGGATGAAGTACAGAAAGCCAACAGCGAGAATCTCAATCCCGATCTTATTCTGGCAACTGGCGGTCTCCTGGCCCATACGCCCAAATATGGACAGGTCGCGATGATGCTGCTTGATGCAATTCAGCCCCGTGGCATTACCTCACTGGTATTGGATCGCACGATGTTGATCTCACAATTAGGAGCAGTCGCCACCATTGCGCCTATCGTCGCTGTCCAGGTCAATGAAAACGATGCGGTCTCACATCGTCTGGGAACATGCGTCATTCCCTATGGGGATCTTAAACCAGGTGAATTGGCTGTACGCGTAGGTGTAGAATATAGTAATGGACGTCAGATTAATGTCGATGTCATGGCTGGCTCGATAGAGGTTGTACCTCTCAAGGTCAATGAACAGGCATTATTAACCCTCTTCCCCGCGCCCACTGTGGACGTAGGGCTTGGACCCGGCGAGCGCGCTCGTGCGGCTGAAGAGATAGATGGGGGGCTGGTTGGGCTGATTATCGACGCGCGCGGGCGCCCCCTGGCTCTTCCCTCTGAGGAAGTTGAGCGGCACGCGCGTCTTACTCAATGGGCTCAGGCATTAAATGTCTAATATGGAAGGGAGCTCCTCGAACGAAAACCTGCATCAATAGTTTGGTGAGTGCTTACACGCTCAGATGTTCGTAGAACCATTAGACTGCCACAGGCAGATCGCAAGGTGTACCGGGAGGGTAAGCGATGGTTTTACCTCTTGGCTGGTCAATGATACCACGTCTCCAGGTGCAGCGAGAACGCTGGCCTGGTAGGTATTTGCACCATGCGAGACCCCTTGTTCAGCCTGGTCAGGATGTGCTTCCTGATCAACCCATTCTATACATCGAAGAAGACCAAATAATGAGAGAGCCGTCAACGCCAACACGCGTCGCCCGGCTCTCTCCTGCTTCTCCCCATCCTATGCTAGCTGGCTTGCGTGGACATGTCGTTGAGTTCACACCTCGTAGGGGCATAGTGATTGAGAGTCGCGCGGCTGTCATTCAGGGCCGGTTAGGCGCTGGCTATCAAGTTGTGGGGCGCCTGGCCTTCTGGAATGGGCGCTCGATCCCTGCCTCGCTGCACGATACTATTCTCATTGTGCCAGGGCCTCTCAGCTTCTCGTTATTACGCCAGGCTCTTGATATGGGAGTGAATGGCATCATTGCCAGTAGCGCTTCTGTGCGCGACCTGGAAGGATTTCTACGCGCAGATATCATCCAACTCTCAATGCACCGCGATATCGAACAAGCCTATACCCATATCCCCCCTCTTACCTTGCTTCTGACCGAGGGACCAGGCGAGTTCACAATGCCCGAACGGATCACAAACCTGCTCAGGCGCTACGAAGGAGGATTTGCCCTGCTTGATGGTACCACCTCAATTCCCCATGCCCTGGTGCCTGAGTTGACCATCTCACTACCTCTGAGCGAGAGCCAGCGCGCGGATTGGCAACCCATGCAACCAGATCCTACCCTGCGCCTGGGCACACATGTGCGTGTGAGCAATGGAGAATATACTGGTCTCGTAGGAATCATTGATCACTTTTTCCTCTATGAGCAAATCTTCCCATCCGGTATTCGCGCCCGTGCCGCACGCCTTCACCTCGAAAGCGGCTCACATATCACCACCCCCCTAACCAGCCTGGAACCAATTGGATAACGAGGTTATCCACAATTTTTCAGAGTTATCCACAGTTTTCGCAAGAAATTGTGGATAACTGTCAAGTCTTTAGTGTAAAAGTAGGAAGAGTGGGTAGGACCAACTCTTCCGTCAACTTGACAGGGCCCCCCGGTAATTTCTTTTGCTATATCTTTACTAGCGAGCGTCCAGACATCTCCTGAGGCTGTGCGAGACCCATGATATGCAGAAGAGTAGGAGCCACATCGGCGAGAATACCATCTGTGCGCAGTTTTGCCTGCGCCAGCGTAGGTGAGATCAGGTAGAATGGGACAGGATTAGTGGTATGAGCAGTAAACGGCTTGCCGGTATCATACTCAATAAGTTGTTCGGCATTGCCATGATCGGCAGTAATCAGGACACTACCACCCACAGCCAGGGTCGCCTCAACGATCTGACCCACCCCCCGGTCCACGGCCTCAACAGCTTTGACCGTCGCATCAATAACACCTGTATGCCCAACCATATCAGCATTAGCGTAATTCATTACCACAAAGCCATAATCGCCGCTACGGATATGCTCAATCGCTGTGGCTGTAATACCTGCCGCGCTCATTTCTGGCTGTAAATCATAGGTTGGTACCTTCGGCGAGGGAACCAAATCGCGCTCCTCACCCGTGAAAGGTGTTTCGCGCCGACCATTGATGAAATAGGTTACATGCGCATATTTTTCCGTCTCAGCGGTATGGAACTGACGCATATCATGCTCTGAGATAACACGTGCCAGTGGCATCTCAACCTTATCGGCACGATAAGCTACCTCAGCGTCCAGCCCTGCCTCATATTCGGTCATCATCACAAAGGCTAAATCCGCCAGACGTGGGCCACGCGCGAACTTCTCCACAGCCTGCGGCGACATCTCCGCCAGTACAAATGCCTTCGTCAACTGGCGCGCGCGGTCGGGCCGGAAGTTATAATGGATTACAGCGTCTCCCTCTTGCACCATTGCGACCGGCTTATCGTTCTCCATAATCACTGTCGGAAGGATAAACTCATCTGTTACCTGCTGATCATAAGACTGCTGAATGGCCTCCAGAGCCGAGTTCGCGCGTAGCCCCTCACCCTTCGTCATCGCGAAATAGGTCTTCCCGGTGCGCTCCCAACGATTATCGCGATCCATCGCGTAGTAGCGGCCAGAGACGGTCGCGACCTTCGCGGCATGCTCGCCTCCGATCTCCAGGGCTCGCGCCTGCAAGCGCTTCATAAACTCGATTCCGCCAGTCGGAGAGGCATCTCGACCATCACTAAACGCGTGAATGTAGACGCGTTCCAGATTATGCGTGCTTGCCAGGCGAAGCAGCGCCTCCAGGTGGCTCTCATGCGCATGTACGCCCCCATCACCCAGCAACCCACAAATATGAAGCTGTGAGTTATTCCGCTTCACATGCTCAATAGCTTTGATAAAAGCCGGATTCTGAAAGAAGCTCCCATCACGAATCGACTCACTCACGCGCGTATAATCCTGTAAGACACGCTTGCCTGCGCCAATATTCTGATGTCCAACCTCGGAGTTGCCCATCTGCCCATCTGGCAGGCCAACAGCCTCTCCTGAAGTTTTCACCGCCGTATTGGGCCATTCGTGCCCTAGCATATCAAGGTTAGGCGTACGCGCTAGAGCAATAGCGTTTCCCTCAGTACGCGGATTGATGCCCCACCCGTCCATGATGACAAGCACAAAGGGACCCTTCTGCCCAGATGGTGTAATGCTCATATAAAAAACTCCAAATACTAACCTCTTGAAAACCAGAATGCACAATGCTAAACGCAACAGTAACAAGGGCTTTCGTCTAAGAGGATAAAGTAGTATATGCTTCCGTTTGTGCCCACATTGTAACAGATTGTAACAGCGTCGCGCACCACATAGACTTGCGAGCATTGCCCCTTTGTATCAAAGCAAGACATCCATTCGTGTCAGGGCTAGTGGAATGTGTATCTTCTCTCTTACCAGACACTCTTCAAGCCCATTTACGTCTGCTGCGGCTAAAGCTTTTTACTACAAGCTAACCACACTCCTGTTCTAAAGCACTGAGCGCACTCAAACAGAAGAACGACATACACTAAAGAAAGATATGAGGTGGCGTATGTATACGGGATCAAATCTCTTACCGCTCTGGTTAGGTTTAATCATATTACTGTTCATTGTGATTCTAGGCTTAATCCTAGTTGGAACCTACCGAGCACGCAAAGCGCGAGAGACACATCAGGTAGACACATCAAGCCCCAATGCACGCATCAACTTGAAAGATAAAAAAATCGCCGAGCGGCTCGGTGTGCCATCAGCAAGCGAGACTGGCGTCGATCCGCGTGGAGAGGATATCGGCGGCAACTTCTGGGAAGTACCAAAGAAGGATGCCCCCAAAGAAGAAAGCTAGAGAGAGCTTTCAAAGCGTCAGGCGCACATCCATTTTCCTTTGCTTGCCTGTTTAACCCTTGCTCTAGCATTATCCTTCATTAAATTCAAACTTATAGGCCTGTCCATACGTATTGTCTATACGAGAGAGAAGTGCTCATCACCCTGTACAAGAGTCAAAAATGAGCGCTTGATCGTATAATAAGCATGCTTGCTGGGAATGCCTTCTGCTTGCCTGGTATCGTTACGCATAAGAAGAGCTTTTGGGGGCAGATAGCAACTACCAGAATAGCGTCTCCCAGACGTTCATTTGATAAGAGTGGCACAGCTTCGTTTGTGTATACAGAAAAGTGTTGCATAGTCGAGAACAACACAGAAGCTATATATGCTAGACGATCAACTGTCGTCACATAATACTCAAGAGCTCACACATGGGCCAGAGAGTAAAGGTTGCACCTGTAGATATAACAGAGGCAAGAAGAAGAGTAATAACATAGTCGAAAAGGACTTTTGGTATGCGTAGAGAGAAGATACGGCCATTTGGGGACCCACACCTGGGCAAGGGGTTGGTGGCATTCGTCGCCGCCCTCTCTCTGGTGTTCATGACCTCCCTCAGTGCCTTCGCGGGCACCGCCAGAATATACGATAACGCTGGCGTGCTAGACCGGGGACGCGTGATGAGCGAAGCTCAATCGCTGCCTTATAACCTGACAATCTATACCATTAACAACTTTAGTGGCTCCAAATCAGCGTTTCAAAATCAGGTTAAAAGCAAGGTAAGCAGCAAGAATGAGATCGTGATGGCGATTCTCACCACACAGCATTACCTTTGGTTCGCCGGCGGCTCAGACGTCAAGATCTCGAGCAGCCAGTATACAGATGCAACCAAAGCTTTTAGCAGTAACTTTGGAAGCAACAATTATACCAACGGAACCATCGCAGCTATTGGCTCCCTGCGCAATGCCAGCGGGGGCAACTTCATGGGCATAGGTGGCGGAAACCCTGTCAATAGTAGCAGTGGGCTCTGCTGCTGCATCGGCTTGATCGCCCTGCTCATTATCGGAGCCTTTGTCTTCGCCCGCAGGCGTCGCGGAGGCGGTGGAAACGGTGGTGGATTCTTCGGTGGTGGTAGAGGTTTCGGTGGTGGTAATGGCTGGTTCGGTCGCCGTAATGCGCCCCCACCCGGAGGATATGGCTATGATCAGTATGGACAGCCCTATCCCCCCAACTATAACCAGGGTGGCGGTGGCATGAACCCCTGGGCGGCTGGTGGTCTCGGTGCTGCGGCTGGTGGTCTCCTCGGCTACGAACTTGGTAGAAATCAAGGCGAGCACGAGCGCCGTGACGAAGGATACAATGATAACAATGGTGACTTCGGCGGTGGCAATGAGGGAGGCGGCGACTTCGGTGGCGGCAACGACTGGGGTGGTGGTGACTCCGGTGGCGGTGGCGATTGGGGTGGCGGCGGTGGTGACTTCGGCGGTGGCAGCGACTGGGGTGGAGGCGACTCCGGTGGCGGTGGCGGCGACTTCTAATAAGAATTTAAATTGGGCGGAGAGGCATCGATCTCTCCGCCCATTCATTATTCATTGTCCAGATATGCCGCCTATAGATGGGATATCTGGACAAAGCAATGCCCCTGGTTTCATAGTGAAACCAGGGGCATTGTGATCCTTGCCAGTGGATCGGCTATTATCTGCCTGCAATGTCGATGCGGCGGCGATTCCGGCGGCGTGCGTACTCCGCAACCTTGATGCGGCTGAGGGCCCGCTGAAGCGCGGCTTGTAGTTCCGCACGCTCAGTCTGGCTCTGTACCTCGGCCAGGCGCTCCTCAGCGCGGCGACGCGCCTCTACCGCACGTGCCTCGTCAATGGTCTCACCTTCCTCAGCGGAATCGGCAAGCACCACAACGCGGTCGTTCGAGACCTCAAGGAAGCCCCCTGAGACAAAGAACGGCTCCTCGGCATCACCAAGCTCGATGCGAAGCTCCCCAGGAACGAGGAAGGTGAGCAGGGCAGCGTGTTGAGGCAGAATGCCCAACTCGCCATCCGCACCAGGCGCGGTTACCTGGGTCGCTTCCCCCTTATAGAGCTCACGCTCGGCGGTGACAACCTCGACATGCAGAGTCCTGCGTGGTGTCGTTGTCGCCATGGCTTAACCCTTCTGCTGATCGGCCTCGTAGTCAGCCACGACCTCATCAATCGCACCCTTCATGTAGAAGTAGTTCTCAGGGATGTGGTCGTGCTTACCCTCGATAATCTCCTTGAAACTGCGAATCGAGTCCTTGAGCTTCACATAGCGACCCTCGCGACCGGTGAAGGCTTCCGCCACGGTCATAGGCTGCGAGAGGAACTGCTCAAGCTTACGAGCACGTGTAACGATCAACTTATCATCTTCGGACAGCTCATCGACACCCAGGATGGCAATGATATCCTGTAGCTCCTTGTAGCGCTGGAGAATCTTCTGCACACCGCGAGCCACATTATAATGCTCATCACCCACGATCTGAGGATCAAGAATGCGGCTGGTCGAAGCCAACGGATCAACGGCGGGGAAGATCGCTTTCTCAGCGATTGAGCGCTCAAGCACGATGGTTGAGTCCAGGTGGGCGAAGGTCGTCGCTGGAGCAGGATCGGTATAGTCGTCAGCAGGCACATAGACAGCCTGCATCGACGTGATTGAGCCCTTCTTCGTCGATGTAATGCGCTCCTGCAACTCACCCATTTCTTCAGCCAGCGTGGGCTGGTAACCCACAGCGGAAGGCATACGGCCTAGCAGAGCTGATACCTCAGCTCCAGCCTGAGTGAAACGGAAGATGTTATCAATAAAGAGCAGAACGTCCTTACCCTCTTCATCTCGGAAGTACTCAGCCATTGTCAGGCCCGTCAGAGCCACGCGCAGGCGCGAACCAGGAGGCTCGTTCATCTGGCCAAAGACCATTGCCAGGCGATCCAGCACGCCAGCTTCCATCATTTCATGATAGAGGTCGTTGCCTTCGCGGGTGCGCTCACCGACGCCAGCGAAAACGCTATAGCCACCATGACCCTTAGCGATATTGTTGATCAGTTCCTGAATGGTAACGGTCTTGCCCACTCCAGCGCCGCCGAAGGTACCAATCTTACCGCCTTTCATGAAGGGGCAGATCAGGTCAATAACCTTTAGGCCAGTCTCGAAGATCTCGACCTCGGAGGACTGCTCCTCCAACGAGGGTGAGTGACGGTGAATAGGCAGACGGGGCGCGTCCTCAACCTCTTCTTTGTTATCCACAGCCTGACCCAGAACGTTGAAGATACGTCCCAGGGTCTTTGGGCCTACAGGAACGGCGATAGGCTCGCCCATGTCGATAGCGTCCACGCCACGCTGCAAGCCATCGGTTGGACCCATGGCTACACAACGCACCCAGTTGTTACCAAGGTGCTGCTCTACCTCAAGGGAGAGGTCCTTTTCCGCGCCCAGGAGGCGTACACGCACCTCGTTGTAGATCTCAGGGAGTTGGTCGGCAGGAAACTCGATGTCAACCACAACTCCCATGACCTGTACAACTTTACCCTTTGTGCGAGTAGGTGTTGTTGTCATATATTTCTCCACATAGAGACCAGTGATACCGGTCTCTACAAGTATGCTTGCTGTTTTCGAGCGATGTTACATGGCTTCCGCGCCAGACACAACCTCAAGGATCTGGGTCGTAATAGCCGTCTGACGAGCCTTGTTATACGTCAGAGTAAGATCCTGAAGCAGTTCGTTCGCGCTATCAGTCGCGTTCTTCATCGCTACCATCTGAGCCGAATACTGGCTAGCAATATTTTCCAAGAGTGCCTGATAGACCAATGTATCTACATAACGTGGCAGCAACGCCTTAAAAATCGACGGTGCATCCGGCTCATAGATGTAGTCCTGCTTCTGGCTCTGCTCATCCTCTTCCTTGGTAGGAGGCTGGACTGGCAGCAACTGGATGGTTGTTGGAATCTGTGATACGGTGTTGATGAACTTCGGGTAGACGAGATATACAATATCTACATCGCCGTTCAAGAACGAATCTACAGCAACCTGCGTGATTGCACGCGCGTCACCCATGGATGGCTGATCACCCAGGTTCACAAACTCTGCAACCAGATTCTGCTGGGAGCGTATCACAAAATCGCGGCCCTTACGTCCAACGGCAACCATATCCACTTCGGGCTGTATGCCATTCTCCGCGAAGCGCTGCTGCTCCTCCAGCACACTGGAGGCAAGTTTGCGATTCACATTGCTAGGCAAAGCACCGCAGAGACCACGATCAGGCGAAATCACGATATAGCCGATTCTGCGCACAGGTCGCTGTTTCAGCAAGGCAAGGTCATCGTCCAGCTCTTCGCTTGCCACTGCCGCGAGACGAGAGACGAGTTCGCGCAACTGATCAGAGTAGGGTCGAGAGTGTTCGACTCGCTCCTGAGCACGGCGCATTCTGCTACTCGCCACCATCTGCATGGCCTTGGTAATCTGGGCGATATTGCTAATCGACCGGATACGCCCTTTAATTTCTCGAATAGATGCCATCAGCTTGCCTCCTAGCGCGCCAGGGCGGTTTGCTTATACTCTTCGATGGCAGCACTGAGCTTCTTCAGGAATTCGGGTGACATCTTGTTTTTCTGTTTGACAGACTTCTCAATAATCTCCTGCCCGATTTCTGGGTGGCTGGCATCCAGATAGCGGTAGAGACCAGACTCGAACTCTGCGATTTTGTCCAGCGCGATATCGTCGAGGTAGCCGTTGGTCACGGCATAGATGATAATAATCTGCTTCTCGATGGGAACCGGGCTATACTGCGGCTGCTTCAGAATTTCCATTTGGCGCTGACCACGATCAATACGGGCCTTGGTAGCCTTATCCAGGTCAGACGAGAACTGCGCGAAGGCCGCGAGGCTGCGGAACTGGGCCAGATCGAGTTTCAGGGTACCGGCAACCTGACTCATGCCCTTAGTCTGAGCGCTACTACCAACGCGCGAGACCGAGAGACCCACGTTCAAGGCTGGGCGCTGACCGGCATTAAAGAGGTCAGTTTCCAGGAAGATCTGGCCGTCGGTAATCGAAATGACATTGGTTGGAATGTAGGCTGAGATGTCATTAGCCTTGGTCTCAATGATTGGCAGAGCGGTCAGCGAGCCACCACCGTAGTCTTCGTTCAGGCGTGCGGCGCGCTCCAGCAAACGAGAATGCAGGTAGAAGACGTCACCAGGGAAGGCTTCACGTCCCGGAGGGCGACGAATGATCAGCGAGATGTTACGATAGGCTTCAGCGTGCTTGGTCAGGTCATCATAAATGATCAGAGCATCACGACCGGTCTCCATGAACTCCTCACCCATCGCACAACCAGTGTATGGGGCCAGGTATTTCAAAGGAGCGGGATCAGAAGCGCCAGCGGCTACAATGATGGTGTACTCCATCGCGCCATGCTGCTCCAGAATGGCGCGGGTACGCGCGATAGAGGAGTTCTTCTGACCGATAGCCACATAGATACAGAGCAGATTCTTACCCTTCTGGTTAATGATCGTATCGATAGCGATAGCGGTCTTACCAGTCTGGCGGTCACCAATGATCAGCTCGCGCTGTCCGCGACCGATAGGGATGATGCTGTCAATGGCCTTGATACCAGTCTGTACAGGCGTGTTCACCGAGCGGCGAGTAATAACGCCTGGGGCGACGCGCTCGACAGGGCGGGTCTTGTCTGTGGCAATAGGGCCACGATCATCGATAGGTTGTCCCAGGGCATTGACCACGCGACCGAGCAAGGCATCGCCAACCGGGACCTCAATGATACGACCGGTCGTGCGAACCTCGTCATCCTCGCGGATCTGAGTGTAGTCACCCAGAATTGGGCAGCTTACGGTTTCTTCTTCCAGGTTAAACGCCAGGCCAAAGAGGCCTGTGCGAGGAAATTCTACCAACTCAAGATATTTTACATCTTGCAGGCCATAGACACGGGCGATACCGTCTTGTACCGCGATAACGGTACCAACGCTCGCGGTCGCAGTCGTCTCAGTCCCAAAGCCTGCGATGTTTTTCTCTATGATGGCACTGATTTCGTCAGCCCAAGATGCCATCGTAATCCTCCTACTCCTTATTAGAAAACCTGAGCGCTTCTACGCTAACCACGAGAGCGGCATTGGTTTTCGCATAAGACCTTAGTGTTGTTTCTAGTAGGTCGTTTATATACGTCTGTTTATTGGTTCAATTGTGCGTTTCATCGCTTCAAGCTGCATCCAATGAGATGACTGCGCCTGAGTGAGCGAAAGCGGAACAGGGGTCTTCTCTACGAGACGTATCCATGCGTAACGCCTGGATAGTAAAGGGTAGCTCTACCAGCGTATAGAAGGAAGAGATTGCCCTCGCCTTAGCGAGTGACAAGCTCTTCCTCAGAGAAAAAATCCTGGCTGCTAGAAGCGGCATCATTGAGCAAGCGCTGTTGCAGGGCATGCAAGCGGAAGCGAATGCTTCCATCGATGACCTGATCTCCCACACGAGCCACGACACCACCCAGAATAATCGGATCAACCCGAGTACGCATAATGACACTCTTGCCGGTGCGTTGCTCCAGGGCCTTACGCACAAGCGCGCTTAGTTCGTCATCCATGGGTTTTGCCGTTGTCACCTCAGCTATGGCCTGATTGCGGTAGTCCAGAACCAGTTGTTCGAGTTCGGCGGCAATATTGGGCATAGCGTCGACCAGTTCACGCTGAACGATCAACAGTGCGAGGTTGAGCGATGTCGGCAACACCTTAGACTCAAGAGCCTGGCGTAACGCGATCTCTTTGCGCTTCGCCGGAACCTTCGGCTCACGCAGGAGATACGCCAGCTTCCGAATGGAAAAGAGGCGTCCGATCTCCTGTACATCTTCGAGCGTGCGGTCAAGCGTATTCTGCTTGCGCGCAAGCTCGAACATGGCTCCGGCATAGCGGCGTGCTATCGCTCCTTTTAACATTAGTTGTTCCTCGTCTGATCAGTAGCAACGATAAACTCTTCCACCAGGCGGCGGTTGTCGGTGGTGTCGACCGATTTACTGACAACTTTGCTGGCTGCTTCAATCGAGAGGTTGATAACCTGACGGCTCAGCTCATTGCGAGCGCGATTGGCCTCTTGCTGAATACGCGCGACCTGCTGCTGACCAACCTGCTCAGCGCGAGCCTGGGCCTCTTCAATAATGCGATTGGCCTCTTGCTGGGCGTTCTTGCTGGCGCGCTCAATAGTATCGGCGGCCTGCCTGCGGGCCTCAAGCAAAATCTGCTCAGAGCGGCTGTTGGCCTCGGCAAGATCCTTCTTGGCCTTCTCGGCGTTCTCAATACCCTCACGAATGATGGCCTGGCGCTTGTCCATGATCTTGAGAAGGGCCGGGAAACCCCAACGCCACAGGATCAAAAAGACGATACCAAAGCTCACAAGCTGTGAGATAAAGAACGCTCCGTTGATGCCAAGTCCGCCACTGCTGCCTTCGCTCTCCTGAGCGAAAACAAGTGCATGCATTGCAAACTGCATGTTATTGCCTCCTTATGGCGGTCTGCCATGACTGGTCCCCATACGCGACACGGAGACGCAGCTCATCGAAATGGCCTTCTTCATGCCTCACGACAGGCTGTGTCTCTGTGTAACGCGGTAAGGTTGCCTCAGAAAAATAATTTCAGGGCTAGACAAATTTGAGCAGCAGGGCAACCAGCAGGGCATAGATGGCGATGGCTTCGGCGAAGGCCAGACCAAGAATCAGGTTTGTCTGAATAACAGGAGCGGCTTCAGGGTTGCGACCCATGGCGCTATATGCTTGACCGGCAGCGATACCAATACCGAGACCGGGACCGAGTGCTCCAAGACCGATGGCGAGTGCGATAGCGAGTTCTTTCATCTGAAAAAATCCTCCCTGGGACAAAAGCCCAGTTTATTTTAATGTATAATTAATCTATGCAATCGCAGAGTGATCCGCGAGTAGCAAACACATTGAAATGGTACGATAAGGATGGGACGATAACGAGGCGTCATCCAGGTAGCAAGCTCTTACGAGCCAGAATCTGCTTCCCTAGTGAGTTGTTACCGCCTGAGCTGCATGGCTGCCCTCAGCCGACGCCTGACCTAATTCAACCTCGCCATGCTCTTCTTCATGGCCGTGGCCTGTCACAGCAAGTTGTAGATAGATCAATGTCAGCAGCGCAAAGACGAATGCCTGTACAGCTGCCACAAACAGCTCAAATGGAATGAAGATGACGTTCGCAACAGCCGGCAGCAGAAAGGCGAAGACCGCCAGCACGATACTGCCTGCGAAGATATTACCAAAGAGACGGAAAGCCAGCGAAAGGATGCGGCTGACCTCACTGATAATCTCAAGCAGACCTACAAAGAACTCAATGAAGCCGGTCAGCGAGAACTTTAGCAGACCTCGCAGATTCACATACTTCATAGTATGTTCTTTGAAACCAAGCGTCGCGAAGCCAACACACTGCGCGGTCACAACCGCAATCAGCGCCATCGAGATCGTCAGATTCAGATCCGTGGTGGCAGGGCGAATCCAGGGGATCAACGCATTCGAAGCATCGCCCCACAGGAACAGGCTTGGTTGAGCGCCCACCTTGTGCAGTTCTTCCATGCTGATCGAGCCAATCGAGTCGACGCCAGGAATGACATCGAGCAAGTTAGAGACCAGGATGAAGAAGAAGAATGTTGCGGCAAGGGGGAAAAACTTACGCGCATATTTCTTGCCTGTGATGCTCTCTGACAGGTTCATCAAGAACTCTATCAGAGCCTCAGCAGCATTCTGGATGCCACGAGGGACCATATCACCACGGCGCGTCGCGAAAAAGAAGAGCAGAACAAGTACGACAATAGAAATCCAGGTACAGAACAGCGTATTGGTCACCGGCCAGTTTATACCTGGAATCGTGAAGATGATTTCCGGTGCGAGTTGCACATGAGGAAGTCTCCAGAGATTCACGCGGCGTCCTCCAATTGCGGCGGACTCTGCATGCTGGATCTCATTGTCAGATAGATAAGCGATTCCGTTTCTCTTGAGCGGGGGAGGCTAGCAATCCTTGTATATGACCAGGAAGACAATAACCTATAAGACCCGTGAGCTTTTCAATAAACGGTATGCTCCGTAGATGCCAGAGACCAGGCCAAGCAGCAGCCCGAGCAGTATAAATAATGGTCTGGTATGAAGCCAGCCATCGAGTAAATTTCCTACAATGGCAAGTAGAATAATGGGAACTGCGATAGTGAAGCCGAGTTGTCCAACTAACGCCAGATTCTCCCAAACTGGGTGCGGCGGCTGTCGCTTCATTGAAAAATCCCATCTATCTTCTCTTCTTATTGTACCTATGGGATTATAGCACAGGCGACAAAATTTTTGCAATGGTAGCTATATATTCCTGGAAGTCCCTTTCTTGAGCTCAAAACATCTCTTTTTAAGGGGTGAAAAGGGCTCTTCAAGCACCTTTCCCATGGCGGATATAGGGACAAAATGTGAGTGCACCAAGGTGTGCTATCTACCTCTGAACATAGCAGGTGATCGTAATGGAGCTCTTGCCAAGAGGCGCTGTTTTCGTTAGACTGCAAGTGGCGTAGTAGCATCTACCATCAGCCTGACAAAGGAGTGAGGAGTTTTAGTATGACGCAAGTACTTCAAGTAGCAAGTACTTTTCCCTTTTCGCCTGAGGCGCAGCAGCGCTTGAGCGAGGCCGCGGGAAGTACGATTCGCTATATTGGTGATAGTGACGAGTTGCGTGAAAGCCTACGGGAGGTAGAAATCCTCTGTGCTTACTGGTTACCCGCGAACTGGCGCAAGTTGGCACCCAATTTACGCTGGTTACAGGCATCGGGCGCGGGCGTCGATGGTTTGCGCCTGAGTGGGATACTCGCCTCCGAGAGCGGCGTCCGCGTTACCACTGCTGTTGGCATTCACGCTATAACTATCGGTGAGTATGTTTTCGCCAGTATGTTGATGTACAATCGAACCTGGCCCGCGATGGTTCGTTTACAGGATCGCCATCTCTGGCCCCGAAGCGCGAATTGGTATAAACTAGGAGGACGAGAGCTGGCAGAACAAACGCTGGGTATTGTGGGTCTGGGAAGTATTGGACGACGAGTCGCCCATCTAGGCAAGGCTTTTGGCATGCGTGTTCTAGCAACCAAGCGAACAGTAAACGCCAACCAGTCAGAGGAAAATATCGACCAACTTTACCCCATTAGCCAACTACACGATATGCTGCACCAATGCGACTATGTGGTACTTGCCGTGCCACTGACGGCTGAGAGTGAACATCTAATCGGGGAAGCAGAATTACATGCGATGCGTGAACATACCTACCTGGTCAATGTCGCGCGTGGGCGCGTGATCGATGAACGCGCGCTTATCACGGCGCTGCGCGAGGGTTGGATCGGAGGCGCAGGTTTAGACGTGACAGAGGAAGAACCATTACCCGCCGATAGTCCGCTCTTCTCGTTACCGAATGTCATCCTCACTCCCCATATTTCGGGTGAGAGTGTACACTATAATAAGCGCCTCTCAGAACTTTTCGCAGACAACTTGCGGCGCTATCGCGCTGGCGAGCCGCTACACAATATGTATGAACCCTCACGTGGTTATTAAGATCTTAGATGAAAACCACTCCATTTGGGAACAGTATGCCAAGGGATTGAGCCGTGGTGACTGGCATTGGCTAAAGCTCAATGCCTACATACATAATAGGAAGAGCTCTAGACTTCTAAATACTGCCATAGGTTTTCATACTAAGGGATAATCATTTTCAGTCTTGGAAAGAAGGGGCATGAATGAGCATTGATCTTGGGCGCGCTGAGGTCCTCGGCGCTGACTCGGTTGGGGTTCCAGGGCAGCGCCGCTTCCGCCTATTTGTGCAAAGCGGACATGGCTCAGCCGTGATGTGGATGGAGAAGGAACATCTGAACACGCTTGCGCAAACGCTGGAGCGCATTCTTGGCGTGATTGCAGAGGGGGAAGTATTGCGCCTGGAGGCTCGACCGGGTGGTCTCCCTTCACCTGGCGGTATGCCAGGCGAGTTTCCTCTTCATCCAACCTACGACTTTCAAGTTGGGCAAATTAAGCTCAATTTTGATGAGCATGAAGAGACATTCCTCTTAAGCCTGGCTCCACTAGAAATCATTGAAGAGCAGGGAGAGCCGCGAGCCCTGATACGCGAAGACGACGCAGTAGTCTTCCGCTTTACACCTCAGGCAGCGCTGGAACTCTCCAACGACATTGGCCTGGTCGTAGCGGCAGGAAGGCCGGTCTGTCCATTCTGCCATATGCCTCTCGATGGCGGACCCCACGCTTGTGTAAAGCAGAACGGACATCATAAAATCACGCAGGTCGAGCTTCAGAATGAAGATGAAGAGGAATAGGAGCGTTATACAACGCCCCTATTCCTCTTTCTTACTCTACTGAGTACGAATACCTGATACCATATCGCTTCTCTTGAAAGGGGTCAAAAGAAGCCAGACCATTTGATTCTTCTCTGCAAAATGGCAGTCAGGCTACCACTTTATTCAACACAGAGATATTTGTTGGCCTTTTGCAGGTATGTCTCTTCGTTTGCCTCTATCATCAACTTGTGCAATACAACCACGTCACCATCAGGCAGGGTCTCTACGGGTTGCAGGCAGAGGCGCATGGTTGCATGACCGTTTTCAAAAACCTGCACATAACCATTATGCCTGGGCACGCGATACACTCGATGCGGAGCCGTGGGACTGGGAACTTCCAGGTAACCATGCCAGAAAAGCTGGTGGAATTGCTCAGGCGTAAGCGTATCGCGCAGCAAATTGGTGGCCCTGCGCTCAGCTCGCGACCATCCCTTTACGTAAGGCTGTACGATAAGCCAGATCATAGGCGAGATAGCCAGTAGAATAGCGAGCCAGCACAGAGCAGTCAGAATTTGTTGTACCGGGATCATCCACCCACAACTCGCGGGACCAGTACAATTTGTTCCGCAGTGGCGTCGAAGTGCTCAATGCGCTCTGCTGGTTTCCCTGAACCGATACGGAAGGCCGTCGCACCCCTGGCTCGCTCTTGCGCAAAGATGTGTTCAGCTTCTCGAATAGCGGCAAGGGCTTCGGCGTCACCCGCTAGAACCTTCTGTTCGTCCCAGGTGAGACGGTCGTCACCACGCCGTGACATCACCCGTAACATACCCACAGTCGTTCCTCCTTCGTAGTCTACGCCATGCGAGATGGCAGCTTCCAACGAACTTCTAGGACAACTCAAGAACGCTTTTCCGAAGAGATGAGAGCCTCATAGCTTGTGTCATACCTGTTTCTATGTACAAGTATACCAACGTTTCCTACAGAGGAGAGGCTCCAAGACTCGCATGAGCCATATACCATCGAGCAGTTTTCAGAGGCGCTTCCTGCAAGCATAATCAGAGGCATCCCCTGTCTCGATAAGTGATTCCCCTCGGGTTTTATACCATTCGACGTACTACAACAATACATTCAGACACAACGCGGCATACCCTGAAGCTCCATGCACTTTACGTACATTAATACTATTTTACGCGACTGCTCTCTATTCGTCAATCCATAATGCACGCTTGCCTGAGTCAAGTAAACGTTGTCTTCTTTAGCGGCCTATCAGGCTTAATACTCATGCAAACAAGGTACCTAGTGAGACCAATGTCTTACCAGGTACCTTGCGGATCTACTTAACAACTATTTGAATTGATGCGCTCATTCTATTTCAGGTTGCGGCCTGAAGTTTTGCGCCACATTCGGGACAAAAACGTGTGCCTGGCTCTATAGCTTGCGTGCAATGGGGACAGATGACTTCACGGGCAGGAAGTTTTGTGCCGCAGTCCTGGCAAAACTTGCCAGGTACTCCCATGCGGCGGCAGGTAGGACAGGGAACTCCATGCACCTGCCCACTGGCTTGCACCGGTTGATAGGGTGATGCACCTGGTGGGAGATTTGACATCTGAGGTGAAGCTAGATGCCCATGTGTAGGAGGGGATGCCACAAGGTCAGGGGTCGCGGCTGTGGGAATAATATTGACGTTGAATTGGGGTGCTTGATATTGAGACTCTATCTGTTTGCGTTGAGCATCGATATTCAACTCATGCTGGAACTGAGCACCATCGGCTTTGAGATCAGGAGCGCAACGTGTGCACAGATTCAGCCTAACGTTGAAACAGCGCATACATACAGTCTGGTAGCAACGCGGACAGGTATGGAAATTGTGTTGAATCTCCGCCCACGATCTTTGGAGTGCCTCAGCCTGCTCGGTATGCCATTGGGTTCCATAAATCTTCTGACCAGCCTCGGCGGCACGCCCCCAGAAGCCATTAAGCATCTCGATACCAATGTCCATAACATTGCTGGCTGTACTTACTGATGAGCGAACCGGCCTGGTATCAACCTGCCAGTAGCAACTCTGGCAGGTAAAACGGAAGGCAAAGTAGCCCTGAGACTGGTTGCTGAGATCCTGGTAGATGTTAGGGACGACGTAGTTTTGCGACATCCTGCCACCTCAAGCATTATTTTAAGTTATTATCGCAAGCTATTATCGCGCTGTGACAACCGAGATCGCAGCCGTACCCGGGCCTGTATGCGTGCCAAGGACCGCCCCCAATTTCCAGATCGCGATCTCTTCTGAATATACAGTTCTGAGCGCCTCAGCAAGCTGTTCACCCGTTTCCTGGCTGGATTGAGCAATTGCCAGATACTCAATTGGTCCTAATGACTGAAGAATTTGAGCGACACGCGCATAGGCTTTACCACGTGTACGAGCACGCTCAATCGGCACAACTTCGCCTTCTTTCAGGGCAATGATAGGTTTGATATTCAACACATTGCCAAGCATGGCCGTCGCTCCACCTATACGCCCCCACGCCTGACATATTCCAGCGTATCCAGGACAGCGAAGATGCGTGAGCGCTCCAGACGATCGAGCAGATTAGCCTTGATCTCCTCCAGGGACAGGCCCTGCCGAGATTCTTCGGCAGCTTTGATAATTGGATAACCCAGTCCGGCACTAATACTTGTAGAATCGATGATCTCAATGGGCGTTTTTTGGGCATCGGCTGGCAACGTATCATATGCGGTTCGGGCCGACTGATAAGTTCCACTCAGCTTGGATGCAAGGTGAACGGAGAGGATGCCACTTGCCCCCTCGTCAATCAGGCGTGTATACGTCTCCTGGAATTTGGCGGGGGCGGGCTGTGAGGTACGGGGAAGCTCTTTACTCTCTTGCAGCTTTTGATAGAAGGCAGCGTTATCCATCTCTACATTATCGAGATAAGCTTCATCACCAAAGGTTACGGTAAGGGGAACAATCTCGATACCTAATGCCTTCGCCTGCTCAAGTGGTAAATCTGAAGTGCTATCAGTTACAATGCGAACGGTCATAATTTCCTCCTGCCGCAATGGCGTCATTTCTTCGCTGCCCCACATCTGATATTAGGAGCAACTATGCGCATTCGGCCAGCATATCATCCTTAGTTAGGCGCACGTCTGCGCGCGCAATAGCAATACTTCCGGGACAGGGCAAGGGTACTACACCCCTCGCTCTGATCTCAATGGGCCCTCTTCACTCACTCCACTGAGAGAATATAGGTATAATAGGGCTGCCCACCATTGACAACTTCAATCTCAAGATGTGAATGCAGTTGTTTAAGTCGCTTGCTCGTTTCATTGGCGGCTTCCGCAGATACATCTGCGCCATAATATATAGTAACTATTTCGTAGTTATCAATATGCATACGCTGGAGAGTATCTTCGAGCACCTGAGACATCTGCTGACCCGCGACCGCCAGATTGCCATTAATGACACCAATAAAATCACCTTCGCGCACATTGATATTGTGGATATTCACCGTGCGGACAGCGGTCGTGATTTCGGCGGTTTGGATAGTTTGGGAGGCTTCAGTCATAGTCTGGCAGTTGTTGGCAAAGTCATCCTCATAGTTGTAAGCCATAAGGGCGGCAATACCTTGAGGCAACGTCTTACTAGGGATGACATAGACCTCTTTCTGAGTCAGACCACCAACCTGTTGAGCACTAAGGATAACATTACTATTATTGGGGAGGATGATGACTTGTTGTGAGGGAGCATTATCGACTGCCGCGAGGAGTTCTTCAATACTGGGATTCATGGTCTGCCCACCAGAGACAATGCTATGTACCCCCATGCCTTTGTAGACCTCCTCGAAGCCTGCACCAGAGGCAACGGCAACCAGCGCCACATGAACCGGCTCTTGCTCTGCGGCAGCCCCATCATCGCTGGCATGTTCGGCGGCACTCTCGGCGGCATAGGTTAAGCTTTGTTCCTGTAGGTTCTCGATATTAATATCATTGAGGCTACCCAAACTAACACCATAATCAAGGATCTTACCAGGCGTCAAGGTATGAGTATGCACTTTAAGAAGTTGCTCATCACCTGCTACAACGGTCGAGACGCCACCCATATCGATGATAGTCTGGCGGATTTGTTCAACATCAAGATTCTCGCCACGTAGTAGGAAGACCACCTCATAGCCAAACTCCTCCTCAACCGTGACCCGCCCCTTTTTGATCTGCTTTTCCTCGAGGCGAGGAGATGTAGGAGTCTCGGGGAGTGTGGAGGTGAAGGCTTCTCCACGTATATAGCGCAGAATGCCTTCCAGGATAGTACAGAAGCCTTGTCCGCCGGCATCAACCACTCCTGCCTGCTTGAGGGTTGGCAGGAGATCGGGGGTACGTGCGACAGATCTGCGAGCGGCAGAAACAGCCTCTTGCATCAGCCCGACCAGGTCATCGCCACGCTCCGCACTCTGAGTCGCAGCCTCAGCTGTTTCGCGGACGACTGTCAGGATAGTTCCCTCAACGGGCTTGATAACAGCACGATAGGCGAGACGTTGCGCCTGTTGGAACGCTTCGGCGAGGTCAGGAGCGGAGAAGGTGGCCTTTCCATTCAGACCTTGAGCCAGACCACGTAGCGTTTGTGAGAGAATGACACCGGAGTTACCGCGCGCACCAAGCAAGGCATCGTGAGAGAGACGCGCCGCTATCGCGGAGGCAGAAGTCTCTTCGCTATTAGCAATGGTACGAATAGCCGACCTCATCGTCGCGGACATATTTGATCCAGTGTCACCATCGGGGACGGGGAAGACATTGAGAGCATTAATCTTCTCTCGATTCTCTTCCAACCACGCCGCGCCTGCCAGAATAGCTTTTCTTAAATCCTGGCCGTCAAAAACGCTGATACGTCTGGTTCGTTGTCGGATTGCGCGTGGGGAATGTTCCTGCATAGCGACTGTGCTACCTTTTTTTACAAATTTTCTGATGTACCGGGCCCATGAAGGAGCCCCTGAACATTCACATTGACTTGAGCAACGGGCAGGCCTAACGTCTTCTCAAGCGAGAATTTAACGCTACTCATAATATTGTGAGCGATTTCGGAAATACGCAATCCATACTCCAGCACGATATACACATCCACAATAAGCTGGTCATTGATCACGCTGACTCGAACACCTTGATTCGCCTGCCCGGCTTCGAGCAACGTTGCTTGCCCATAGTGTAAACGAGGCGAGGCAAGCCCTAAGACACCATAGCAACCTGTTGTAGCCTGTACGACAATGGTATGAATAGCGTTGGGTAGGACTTCAATTTTGCCTCTGGGGTGAGAGTTGGATTGTGCTTTTAAAGCATGTGCTTTTGGCATACGCAATGATCTTCTCTCTTGCCAAATTGGCCCGTATGGGTTATACTCGCATAACGTGCCAGGGTTTCCCAAGCGAAGCACGCGTTGTTAGTCTTGACAATATCGCTGTTTCAGCTTATCATCATTCTGGTTGTGCGGCTACCGCGAAGGAGATTGCTCCCGCGCCTCCCTGGCAATAACACAAGGGAGTAGCCACTGAAGCAGTATACCAGAGACCCCAATCATAAATCAAGCAGCAGCGGAACGTTGTGTCGGCAGCCCGGAATGGTCGCTGCCGGAGCCTCTTAACTATAGAAGCAGGTCATGAGCACAGGGCATGTTTCCGTCGCAGTCTGGTAGGAAGGAAGAGAAAAATGGCAGCAGGTCGTTGTGATATCTGTGAGCGCAAGCCGATGTACGGAAACAACGTGCCACACTCGCAGCACCGCACGCGTCGTCGCTTCGTGCTCAATGTGCAGCGCCGTCGCCTTGAGGTAAATGGCACGTTGCAAAACGTCAATATCTGCACACGCTGCTTGCGAACCATGAGCAAACTGCCCAAGGTGCGCTAAGCAAAACAGAAGAAAAACAAAGGGTATCCACAACGGTGACTTCCTCCTTCATCGAGGAGAGGTGATCGTTGCGGGTACCCTTTCTATATTTCCAGATAAACAAGGAAAGCAGCGCGGCTTCCTATGGAGCCGCATCGCCCTTCACATCCCTCAAGTAAAAACGTAGCCTCTATACAATGTTTTCGCGAAAACATTGTATAGAGGCTACGTAGTCGAGGGGTAGCCACTGCTGATAGATCGTAGTCCCATTACACCTGCGATGGAAGAACTGAGATACGGCTGGGTTGGCGTCGGTTCTCAAAGCGCGTGCGTAATTGTCCACAAGCTGCAGCGATGTCGTCGCCACGTTCAGCGCGGACGCTATTGCTGATTCCATGCTCATAGAGGATATTACGGAAGGTACGGATGGCTTCAGATGAAGGTGGACGGTAACCCGCTGAGGTGACATTGACCGGGATACAATTGACATGCGCGAACTGCTTCAGCGGGGCCAGCAACTCACCAAGTTGGTGAGCTCGCTCCTCAGTATCGTTAACCCCAGCCAGCAAGACATACTCAAAGGTGACCTGGCGGCGCGTGGCAGCGATATAATCCTGACAGGCAGCCATCAACTCTTGCAGGGGATACTTACGCGTAACAGGCATGGTCTCGCTTCGCGCCTCATTGGTAGGGGCGTGTAAAGAGATGGCAAGGTTCACCTGTAACTGCTCTTGACTGAGCTTACGAATCGCTGGAACCAGACCAACGGTCGAAACCGTCATGTGCCGCGCGCCAAGATTGAAGCCCTTTGCGCTATTCAGGATGCGTAAAGCCTGAAGCACATTAGTGTAGTTGTGGAGTGGCTCGCCCATACCCATGAGCACGATATTAGTGATGTGGTCAATGGGCGTGCTACCAGGCAGACCTACAGCGCTCCAAGGCTCCTGTTGCAGTTCGCGCGCAAAGAAAAGTACCTGCGCGACAATCTCGCCTGCCTGAAGATGGCGGTCAAAGCCCATCTGTCCCGTAGCACAAAAGGTACAACCAAAGGCACATCCCGCCTGACTGGAGACACAGACAGTCGCGCGAGAACTACTCTCGCCAAGAGGTGGATACAGCATCAACACCGACTCGATCAGCTTGCCATCAGCGAGTTCTAGTAGGATTTTGCGCGTGCGATCATCTTTAGAATGCTGTTCGCTACGCACAACCACGGGGCCGATAGTCGCTTCCTCTTCAAGACGTTGGCGAAGCTTCTGAGGCAGGTTGGTCATGGCCGCAAAGTTGTCAACAAGGCGCTGGTAGATCCAGCTATAGATCTGCGTGGCGCGAAAAGGTGCCTCACCTCGCGCGGTCAGCCATTCCTGTAGTTGCGGCAGTGTAAGCGAGAGCAGATCAGTTTTAGGTTGTATGTTATCTGTAGATGGTGTCGATGTTGGTATCATAGTGTGGGTATTATAAGGTTTTTGTAGTCGCTTTGTCCACTTTGTAAAGCCTTAAATGTCGAGAAGGCATAAAACATTCACACGTATTACGCAGATATAACTTTTTTCACTTTCAGCCATACATGTATATAAGAAGTATCAAGGATAGCTCGTTAGGATTGAACAAACCAGGATTCTGATAGAGCAGAAAGCGGGAGCTGATGTCGCTTCAAAGCACGCCAAAGTCACAATCGGAACAGCCTACCAGGAAGAGCGCAAATAGCCAGGCGCGGATCAGGCGTGTCTTGCATAACAGAAACTTCCTCTTGCTATGGATGGCCCAGTTGATTTCCTTGACGATCTTGAATGCGACGAACTACGGCGTGATTGTGCTGGTCAATAGCGTAACCCAGTCGGTCTTCATGGCGGGATTGGCAATCATTGCTTTCACATTACCAGCTATCCCCTTTAGCGCCATCGCCGGAGCAGTGGTGGATCGCCTCAATAAGCGACAGGTACTCTGGATAAGCAATATCCTGCGTATGCTTACAGTCCTGTTGATGTTTGTGAGCATAGTACTAAACCGGGGAAACCTCTGGCCGCTTCTGCTCCTGACCTATTGTACCTCGTTAATAGGACAATTCTTTATCCCTGCCGAAGGCACGTCTATTCCTTTGCTGGTTGGCGAACGCGACCTGATGCCAGCCCTCTCACTCTTCAACATCTCGATCACCATCTCCCAGGCTCTTGGCTTCCTGGTACTGGGACGCGTCGCCACCGCACTCTTTACGCCCTTTGATATTCATCTGGGCAAGCATATCTTCCATGTGCAATCCATCGATATGCTCTTCCTGCTCGTCGCAATTCTGTACGCGGTCTGCGCCGTGCTTATACTATGTATTCCAGCGCGTCATTTCACCGAGCCACACCTGAAAGAAGCACAACGAGAACGTGAACAGAGCACAACACAAGAGGCACTCAGGCGGCTATGGCGAGATCTAAATCAAGGTTGGCATATCGTACGTGCCGATAGCTTGCTCTTCTTCTCCGTAGTACAACTCTCGGTAGTTGGTATTTTGCAACTACTCATTGGTGAGCTCGCAGGCACCTTTGTACAGGAAGCGCTACACCGCCCACCAGAGGATATGGCCTTGATCCTGGCTCCCGCTGGCATTGGGCTGGTGGGAGCATCAGTACTCATGACTCCCCTTACCGAACGCCTCGGGCGCATTCGCCTAACATTGATTGGCTTTATCTCGCTTGCGGTTGGCTTCTTACTTCTACCTACAACACAATGGCTATGGACGCGCCTGGACCCGGCACATAGCGCGACTTCGCCAGGGTTATTCTGGACCATCATTTGCCTCATCACACTCTTGGGCGTTGCGATGGCCTGCGTCAACATTCCCACAAATACGATTATGCAGGAGCGAGCGCCTGAAAGTGGACGCGCACGTGTACTAGCCTTTCAGTTCATGCTCTACAACTCAGGCTCAATTCCGGTCCTGCTCTTCGCGGGGGCTATCGCTCAATGGTTGGGCTTCAATCTACTGATAGTAGTTCTAGCTGCCGCGATGCTAGTCTTCTGTTATTGGGCATCTCACTTCACCGAACCGCCAAAGAAGGCACAGCACCACTCCGAGAGTTGACGATTGAGCCGGGGCCCGGCGTTAGCAGAAGCGCAATGCCTACATACGAAAGAGCTCAAGGCTTCTGAACTCTGCTATAGAACATCAGGCAAGTAATACCCATGAGCCACTATTGGGGATGTCTTTCAGCATTTTCCTTCGTCGAAATGGCTAAAGCATCATCAACAAAACGACGGAGCAGCGAGACAAAGGTCTTCCAGTCCCGCTTATCCCACTGTGCAAGGATGGGTTGCATCAACCACTCACGAGCCGCATCCAGAGCATTAGTAATTGCCAGTCCTTCTGGCGTGGTAGCCACCTTGCGTTCTCGCCCATCGCTGGCACTAACATGACGCGTTACCAATCCCAGGCGACCCAGGGTAGCAACCTGTCGGCTGACGGTGCTGTGATCACGCCCATTAGAATGCCTTACCGATGCTCTAGTGCAGCCCTAATGGGTCAGATGAAAGACCAGTTCGGTCGCAAAAGGGTATCTCTGGATGCGCCAGGGAGAGTCCGCAACAAGCTGTTGAAAATGGGCTTCATAGTTCGCGGACATACCCTTACCACGTCCACCCAGACTGGCAACGGGGAAGGAAACAAAGAGATGGCGAGCTCGAATAGCGCGCAGAAGGCGTTGGCTTGCCTGCTTATCAACTTGTTCCAGACAGGGAAGTGTCTTAAAGATGAAGGCGATATCCACCTCAATCTCAGGTGGTTGCTGAATGACATCCTGAGTCCAGGCAGTGCCTTGTATACCAAGGAGCGGAAAGCTATTATTCAGAAAGTCGCTAAGCCGCTCATGGATATCGCAGGCATAGTATGTCAGAGGTACGGATGGAACACGTGGTAGCCAGGGAATGCAGAGCGGATTGAGACCACAGGCGACATCAAGTATGCTCTGATAAGGCCCAACTTCAGCAAATAGGGTTGAATAGAAACTTTCCAGAACAGGAAGGCGCTCGCGAGTTGAGGCGTGGGAATTCATAATGGCCCGGCAGGTTTGCTTGAGGTGTTCAGAATCGTTGAGGCTAGCAGCCTCGGCAAGCTGCGTATGCCATTGCTGATAATCTTCATTGCCAGGTAGATAGGCCCCGCTAACCTGATGCAGCTTGTTTTTAATAGCCTTAATGATATCCTTCGTGCCGCGCCGCTTCACAATCTCCTGACTCGCGATAGTACGCACCAGGGCAGGGCTGGTATCGCGATACTTGCTACTAGCGAGCACCTCAGCAACCAGATGCTCAATTTGATCCGCTTGCCGCTCATGCTCCTTTGGCATAGACCTCTCGCAATCGCTGTTCCAGCATAGTCATAAAGCGCAGATTGTGCAGGGTTGCAAGGCGATAGAAGAGGGTATCTCCTACCTTAAACAGGTGATGAAGGTAGCCGAGGGAATAATGAGAACAGCAGAGGCAATCACAGACAATTGAGACTGGACGTTCGCTCTTGATATGCTTATCATCATTCACATAGATATATGAAAACCATTTTGCATCGTCCGTCCGATCCGCGAAGGCATATAGGCGACCGTGGCGCGCGTCGCGGGTGGGCATAGCGCTATCGAAAATACCATAGCCAACCTTCGCGCACTCGGCGACATTCCCTGGATGGCCCACGCCAAGAGCATGCATCGGGAAAGATGCCGGAACAAGCTCCCGCGTATAGGTAATAATATCGATCAAGAGCTTGCCTTGCTTATCCAGAGGCCAGCCACCGTAACCAAAGCCGTCGAAACCGATCTCAAGTAAGGCCTCGGCGCAACGCTTACGAAGCGCAAATGATCCACCTCCTTGAATAACACCGAAGAGGTGAGGGCGTTTATCGCCGAGTTTGCGTTGCGCGACCTGAAGCTGAAACTCACGTTTACAGCGTTTCGCCCACTCAATGGTGCGCTCGACGGCTTCCTCTTGAATCGCCTCAGGAGCATCTACATGGGTGCAATAATCAAGGCACATCACAACATCGCTATCATAGCTGAACTGAAGCTGAATAGCTTTCTCGGGACTCAGGAGAAATTTACGATTGGAGCCTTCAGGCTTAAAGGTGATCCCGTCATTACTCAAGGAACCAAATTTCGCGTTCTGCTGAATGAGCGAATAGGCCTGGAAGCCGCCTGAATCCGTCACAATGGGTCTCTGCCAGGCACTCATCTGGTGGAGGCCACCCAGAGCTTGAATAGTGGAGGAGCCAGGGCGCTGCATCAGGTGGAAAGTATTCATGACTACCGCCTGCACCGAATCAGCTTCCAGATCCGTCGCGTCAATAGCACGCACGACGCCAAGCGTCGCATCCGGCATATACACAGGAAGCGTAATAGCTCCATGTGGTAGCTGGAGCGTGTGTACACGCTGCTGACTGACATCACCTATTGAGGAAGAGCTATGGTCTGGTGTGGCTGAACTCATGGCCTGATGCTATCCTTTGTCTACTTATTCCTTATATGAAGCGCCTCTTGCCCAGCATGGCCCAGCGCTATTCCCCCTATTATAGCGGGTGCTGTCTAGCTATTTATAGAGGCGACTCGTGGCCCTTGATAGCTCATCAGATCCAAAGGTGGAGCGAGATACCAGAAGCATTCTACAGTGTTAAGGAATGGGGCGATGAGAAAACAGAGCAATTCACAACCTGGAGTGTGACGAGGCGCGATTTTAGCGCGTATCTATTATGGAGAACTTATGATATTCAAGTGCCTCGGAGGAGGTGGAGGTTCACAATATGATATTGAATATAAGCATTGTCGATATCCTGTTTGTCGTGACGGTAGCATTGATGGTGTTTAACGGAATACGCAATGGAGCCATCTTTAGCCTTATCAATTTGATTAGCATTCCCATTGGTTGGTTCGCGGCTTATACCTATGGACCAGAGTTCACAACAATACTAGCCTCAGATAACGCTCCAGCTACGCCCCTCATCGCAATGCTCGCAATCTTCTTTGGTGTAGTCTTTATCTTCCATATTGCAGGCACACTTATTCGCGGTGCGGTACAGAAGATACCAGGCGTGGGTTTTGGCGATGCCTTGCTTGGAGGTTTCATCGGCCTGTTTGAAGCCTGGCTGCTCTGGTTGCTCTTACTGATTGTGCTAAGCGGATTTCTGGCGGATGCGCAGCGTGGAATATTCCGTGTCAGCCCGCAACAATTGCGATCATGGCATGATTTCTACAACGCGGCAGTTAGTGAGAGCCTGTTCGCTCGTCTAAACTCGTTCTTTGTGCATACGCTCCCTGCGCTAACACAGACATGGCACCCCAGGTTGCGTTTCATTCGAGGCTCACTTACAATGGGGGTGAGAGGCATAACAATGAAGTAGTAGCGCCATTCAGGAATGGAGGAGATTACGATACATCGCTTGAATGATAGTAGACGCCAAGGGCCAGAGCTGGCCTATTTAGTGGCTGTTGAAGCTAATGAGCAGGAGAGCATGTGGGGTGCGGAGGACTCACTGAATGAGTTGGAGGAGCTTGCTAACACGGCAGGCGCGACAGTCCTCGGGCGCATGGTCCAGCACCTGGCACAACCAGATGCTCAAACCTATCTGGGAAAGGGCAAGGCACAAGAGCTGGCAGAGTTGGATAAGCAATTGACGCTGGACCTGATCATCTTCGATGATGAATTATCACCGACACAGCAGAAGACACTAGAGAAGATGCTCAACGCGCGTGTAGTTGACCGGACCGCGCTGATTCTCGACGTCTTCGCGCAACGCGCGCGGTCGCATGAGGGACGCTTGCAGGTTGAATTGGCGCAGGCTGAGTATCTCCTGCCGCGCCTGGCAGGTAGTAGCACTTATTCGCGTCAGGCTGGTGGCTCACTAGGCGCAGGTGGAACGGGCGGCGCAATTGGCGTGCGAGGTCCCGGCGAGACTCGCCTTGAGCTTGATCGCCGCCGCATTCGTCATCGCATCACCTCATTGCGCAAAGAAATTGAAGAGACACACGCGCAACGTGCATTACAGCGCAAACAGCGCATAGCACAGGCCATGCCAACTATCGCCCTGGTGGGTTATACGAACGCAGGCAAATCTACCCTCTTCAATGCACTGACTGGTGCTGGCTCACTGGCAGAAGACAAGCTCTTCGCCACGCTAGATCCCATAACGCGCCGCCTCTTGCTACCCAACAATCAGGAGGCTCTGCTCTCCGACACAGTCGGGTTTATCCAGAAGCTTCCAACCCGCCTGATCGCGGCCTTCCGGGCTACGCTAGAAGAGGTTGTAGAAGCGGACCTATTGTTAGAAGTGGTGGATATTCGGCATGAGAATGCCTTTGAGCAGAGTGAGACCGTACGCGATATTCTTGACGAACTGGGAGCCAGCGATAAACCGCGTGTGACCGCGCTTAATAAGATAGACCTGCTCCATGATCCGGCAACAATCGATACCAGCCTCTACACCAATGCCGTACCAATCTCAGCCACGCAAGTAACTGGACTTGAGGAGCTATGCGCGAAGATCTCATCAGTTCTCGCGGACGCGATGGAACAGGTACGAGTGTTGTTGCCCTTTGAGCGCGGAGATCTGGTCGAGCTTTTCCACCGACGAGGCCTGATTGAACATGAGGAACATGACGAAGAGGGAACCTGGCTTCAGGGGAGACTCCCCCATTCCCTAGCGGCCTACTTCCTACCTTTTGTTGAAGTGACAGAGTGAGAAATCATAACCTTAGCCGACACAGTGTAAGCGATCGCTCACACTAGCACACCTTATCCGCTGCCAGTGTGAGCGATCACTGCAAGGTGATGGTTGGTCAGCACTCCGTATCAAAGATCTCCCCACAAGCCAGGATCACCGCTACCGCAATGCGACATCATGGCTAGTACAAGCACGCGGGTTTCTGCACAAGAGAGTATACAGAAAAAGCGGAAATGTGATATGGTAGGGACAATGGCAAATTATATAAGCCAATTCCAATATAAAGCTTATATATTCGCCGATATTTTTACGATCTCTCCGAAAACAGGAGCATCTCTGGGTTGTGCAAAAACCAACGTCTCCAGAATGGCGACAAGCGCTGATTTGGGGCGGAAGCACAGCGTGCTCTGGATTTCGAGCAAGAGATTCGCGCTAGGCACAACAACAGTGTCAGTTTCTACATAAGATCTTAGTAAAAGCTCTGGGGAAGCGTTATGGCAGAACTACACCCTAAGTTGAAGAGTCGACCCATACCTCTACGCGTACGTTTTCGACCGGCCCCCGGTCCTGAACAGCAGCAGGGGGATTTTTCTGGCGGGGCCGAACCCGTAGCCACTAGTGAACACGGGGGACTATTTTCCTACGCCAATGAGGGTGAAGCAAAGCGTCGAGGAGAGCACATTAAAGAGCTATTGCGTCTGGGGAACCTGCTTAGAGCGGATCTGGGGCTTGATGATGTGCTGCAACAAATCGCGGCATCCATCGCGAACTGTACAGGATTTCAGGCCCTGGCAATTAATCTGGTGGATGAGCAGGCACAGGTAACGCGAGTAGCAGCCTGTATTGGTGTCTCGCCGGAAGACGAGCGACGATTGAAAGACAATCCCGAGCCGCTGGCAACAATGTTGGGCATGATGCGTCCCGAGTATCGCATCAGTCAGAGCTACTTCCTCTCTCATACTCAAATGAAGGAGAACTTCACCGAGCTAGTCAATGTTCCTGCTGGCACCCTGGAAGGGTATGGCGAGGGGAAATGGCATCCAGAGGACACGCTGATCATCCCCTTATATAGCTTGCGCGAGGAGAAATTGCTGGCAGTACTCTCAATGGGCAATCCCGAAGATGGGAGCCATCCATCTGAGAGTCGCATAGAGTTGGCCGAACTTTTTGCTCAGCAGGCTGCAATCGCCATTGATAACACGCGCCTGTTTCAAGAACGAGAAGAGGAGCATCGAGCTCTGGAAGAGGGAGTAGCCCGTTTACGTGAAGAGATGGAGCCTCTACGTAGCGGAGACTTACGTGTGCGCCTCTCCTCTCATCACGAAAAGCTTCAGCCTATCGCCGAGTCTATTAATCAGGTAGTGAGCGAGATCGGTTCACTACTCGGACGGGTACAGATGGTCACTGAGGCTGTCGATGATCATACTCGAAGCGTGCGCCTGAGCTCCGAATCCCTGGTACGAGATACAGCCCAGCAAGGGCAGAAGGTAGAGCAGATCTCGACGATTATTGAGCAGATCGCCGAATTGATGCGTCAGGTATCAGATAAAGCCAATACGCTTTCGCAAACATCATCAGACGTCGCGGAAGTCACGCGAGAAGCCCAAAGCGCAGTCATGCGCGCTGTAGACGGAATGGGAATGGTACGTGAGACCACGCTGGAATCGGGACGCACCATGAAGACCCTCAGTGAGAGCGGTCAAACCATTAATGAGTCCGTAACAGATATCTCCGATCTTGCCATTCGTATGCACCATGTCGCGCTCAACGCGGCTATCGAGGCTACCAGAGCGCAAGAGCATGGTCAGGGCTTCGTCCTGGTCGCGCAAGAAGTGCGCACTCTCGCCAACTATGGAAGCGAAGCAGCACGCAAGGTTGGCGCATATATCCGCACAATCCAGCATGAAACCACAGCCATGTCTCAAAGCGTAGAGCAGAATACGCAGCGAGTCGTGATGCAGACTGAATTGGTAATGCAGACAGGTGTCGCTTTGGAGGCCATTAGCGCGGTTACTGAGCAGCTTTCAATGCTGATCGAAGGGATTTGTATAACCTCAGATCAGCAGATGAAGGGCGCGCAAAGAGTAGTGGGTGTAGTACATGATATCTCACGCACTACAGGAGATATCACACAGAGTATGCGCAATATGCAGGAGTCATTAGAGCACCTGCTCAACCTCTCCGATGCCTTGCGTTCACGAATGGCAGTCTTCCGTATCAGCTATGATTTGCACGTCTAAGGAGCGAATTACCTGTATTTTTGTGAGTTATCGCATATTCAGGAAGGGAAGAGTCCGCGCATAATTAAGAAGGAGTTCACGCCCACAAACTCAGGCAACGGCTGTCCAGAGAAAATTGCTCAACGAGTAATAAGCAGTTTCTGCGTCTATGTGGTAAGAGGTAAGCTTTTGCGCACTTAAGCGAAGCAAGCTGCCAAACAGGCAGCATTGGCATATGCTTTAGGGGCAAAGGCAGCAATGGTTGGAGATGCAGGCAATGGGCCGTTGCGTGTGCTTCTTGCTTGAAGAGTGGGGAGCATGCGCGGCAACAGTGAGACATGATAATTGACCACGCGTTAGGGAGTAAGACAGTTGATAAACTCAGCAAGTAGCCCTCCAAGTTATGGCTCTATCAAGTTTGTGTCCGGGCCGTTAAACGGTCAAGTATTTCCAATTACCAGATCCTCTATTGACCTTGGACGCGAAGGTGGCAATGATATCATCATTCCAGATCCTAAGGTATCGCGGCGACATGCACGGATCTTCTGGGACAACGGTAACTGGCTGGTAGAGAATCTCTCTCGCAGCAGTAACATCTTGCTCAACCAGAATAAAGTGCAGCGTGGAACGTTAGTACTGAACAGCAATGTAACACTGGGTGAAGATAGCACATTCACGGTTATCTCCTTGCAGGCCCCGCCTGCTCAAGGGACCGCAGGCACACCGTTGGTACTTTCCGCTCAACCCGCTGCCACACCGGTTCCGCCAGTTCCAACGCCACCAATAGCTCCAATCGCGGGCTCAGTTCCTCCAAGCAGTGCGCCGATGCAGGCTCCGTTTGGAGGAGTACCACCTCAAGCATCCATGGGTGGAATACCGCCCCAGGCTCCGATGGGTGGAGTACCACCAATAGCTCCAATGGGCAGCGCACCTCCCGCCTCACAGGGACTTCCAGGCTCAGGAGATCGCACTGCCATCGCGGGTATGCCAAGCATTGAGATCAGTAGCAACATTCAATATGGAACGCTCAAGCAGCCGTTGTTAAAGCCGGTAATCAATATCGGACGCAATCCAGCGTGCGATATCGTGGTGAACGAACCAGTGGTCTCCGCGTTCCATGCTCAGATCGTGCGCGAAGGCAATGATTGGGTCCTGATTCACCCACACCCCTCACGTGGGCGCACGCTGAATGGGCTGCTCTATCAAGGGCGTATCATTCGCGGCGAAGAACAATTTCGCAAACCACTGGTCCACGGTGATATTTTCCGTATCGGTGACGAGCACGGCACACTCGTTACTCTGACATATGACAATGGTAGCGGGGCCTCGCAAGAGCAGCCACCGGAGATCCATCCGATCCCGTTGAATGCTCCGGTAATCACAATTGGACGTGCCCCCAACAACATGGTAGTGCTGAACCATCCCTTGATCTCAGCCTATCACGCGCGCGTAGAGCAGGGACCCAATAATACACATCGCGCCATCGACCTCAATAGCACCAACCATACCTATGTCAATGGGCAACGAGTCTCACAACAAGCCCTGAGGGCTGGAGATGAGATTCGCATCGGTCCATATCGACTTACCTATACTGGTACCCAACTCACGCAGTATGACGAGAGTACCAGCATCCGCATTGATGCGCTCAACCTCGTGAAGCATGGCAATAATAACGTCGTGCTGCTCAACGACATTTCGCTGGTCATCCCACCACGCAAATTCGTAGCCCTGGTTGGTGGCTCAGGCGCAGGCAAATCTACCTTGATGGATGCGCTCAATGGCCTGCGGCCTGCGCAGAAGGGCACAGTGCTCTATAACGGCCAGGATTACTATCACAACCTCTCGGCCTTTAGTACTCAGCTTGGCTATGTGCCCCAGGACGACATCGTTCACCGAGAACTAACAGTAGAGCGCGCGCTCTACTACGCGGCAAAGATGCGCTTACCAAGCGACTTCACAAAAGAGCAGATCAATCAGCGTATCAATGAGGTACTCGATGACGTCGAAATGTCCGAGCGCCGCAAGTTGCTGGTCAATAAACTCTCAGGTGGACAGCGCAAGCGCGTCTCTATCGCGCTTGAACTGCTAGCCAATCCGAGCGTCTTCTTCCTGGATGAGCCAACCTCGGGCCTTGATCCAGGTCTGGACCGTAAGATGATGTTCCTCTTGCGCCGCCTGGCGGACCGAGGGCGCACGATCATCCTGGTAACACACGCCACCAACAATATTAATGCCTGTGACTACGTCTGCTTCCTCTGCCAGGGAGGGCGTTTGGCCTACTTTGGTCCACCAAACGAAGCCAAAACATACTTTAACAAGACCGACTTTGCCGAAATCTACAGTTCACTGGAGCCTTCAAAAGAGAATCCAAATGTGCCATCCGAGGCTGAAGCACGCTTTAAGTCCTCGCCAGAGTACTATAAGTACGTCGTAGCGGCGGTAAATGAGGGGCATGCCAAGCGCGCCAACGGACAGGGTGTGCAGAACGAAGTCAAGCGCGCACGCGGTGGCAATCCGTTGAAGCAGTTCATCATCATGTCGATGCGCTATATCGAACTGCTGAAGAATGATCCGGGTAACCTGGCAATCCTGCTGCTCCAGGCGCCAATTATCGCGCTCCTGCTGGTTGGCATGGTACGCTTTGAAATTGGCACCGGGGTCTTCAATGAGGATAAGATCGTCCAGTGTCGCACCCAGATACTTACGAAAAAAGGGCCGCTGGCATTACCAGAAGCCAATACTAAAGAAACTGTGGGCTGCCAAAAGGTCAAAGATTTCCTGAAGAATGATCCACGCGGAATAGACTTCGTCAAACAGAAAGACAACGACGCAGATGAAGCGCTACAAGAGTTCATCACGCCAGCTCTAGGCTCGGATGCTCAAACGTTGCTCTTCGTCATGGCTTTCGGTACGGTACTCTTCGGCTGTATCAATGGCTCGCGTGAGATCGTGAAAGAGTCACATATCTACCGACGCGAACGAGCCGTGAATCTGGGTATCATCCCCTACATGTTCTCAAAAATCGTCGTGCTAGGCGTGCTCTGCTTCTTCCAGAGCGGTGTCCTGCTGCTTATCATTAATCTTGGTGAACCGCTGGTCTTCAGTGCCTTCTTGCCGGTACTGTTAGAGGTCTATATCACACTAGTGTTAACCTCGCTGGCGGGTTTGATGATTGGCCTGACAATCTCAGCGCTCTCGCCCAACAACGACCGCGCTGTAAGCTTTGTACCAATTATCCTGATTCCACAGGTCATCTTCTCTGGCTCGATTATCCCGTTTAAGGATAAATTCATGCAGGTAGTGTCGTTCTTCTTCCCCACCCGCTGGGCAATGGCGGCACTTGGCTCATCGGCTGGCCTGCATGGCGATAAAATTAACGGCGACAAACTGTTTGGTGATGACTATACCTATCACGGACATGTCTTCTCCATCTTTAGCCAGGCCGAATCGACGCAGCGCATCCTACTAGCCTGGGGGGCTCTAGCGGCCTTCGTCATTATATTAACGATTGTGGTTGGCTTCTGCCTCAAGAGCAAGGATGTAAAGGTCTAAGCTCGTTCAGACCAGAACAAGGCACCCGGAGTAATATTTTCCGGATGCCTTGTTCTTTTGTTTGAGAAACAAATGAGTTCTTAATGCCGGTACCAAAACTGATCCCAGGCATGCCAGAAATTATCGGCAGTTGAGGTTACGGTACGAGGGCCCTCGATAGTCACATTGGGACGGTTAATGAAGTCGCTAACCCCATCAGGAGTCGCTAACTCAACTTTAAAGGTCACTGGCCCCTCAAACTTGAGTGGCTTGGGCCAGTTCTTCTTCTGGCTCAGGGCTTGAGCCACACGCATCTCAATGAGCGAGCAGGCATCTTTAGGAGCCATATTGATCGCGGAGAAACGACCCAATCCCTTTTTGACCTGAGCCGTCACAATCTCGTTTCCAAGAAGAGCCTGGACCTCACGGCAAGTTGCGGCATCGCCAGCAGCAAAGACAACAGGTACGTCCCAGCAACCCGCGATAGCAGCCAGAATGCCGCTTTCACCGACGAAGGTGCCATTAATCGAGGCGTTATGCCAGGATTCGGTGGAGACGGTATGGCAGAGAATGCCATCGGGTACACCCGCCATAGCGTGCGCCCCGACAAAGAGGACGGCATCACAACCCATCTCATATGCATCGGTGAAGCGTGCCCAGGGATGCCCAAGCACATATTGCGCACCTGACTCTAACAGGTCTGGCACAAAGCTCTTAAAATTATGCTCCCCACCCGCGCCATGGCAATCGACGACATAGACCTCACGGGCACCGGCCGCACGCGCGCCACGTACTGCTGCATTCATCTCTTCCGTGTATAGTTTACGACATTCTTCGTAAATATGAGTCCCGCTTGTCACCTGGGGCCACGTTTGAATACCAGATATGCCCTCCATGTCACAGAAAATGACTACACGCATACTTTTCTCTCTTTCTCGCTGCCATATGGATTCTTACCAGGTCTGCCGTCCAACCAGGAGGTGACATCTATCTCTTTCTACTATACAGAGACATCCCCAGACCGCGACACAAGCCATATATCGGGAGTTATAGCGAATCCGCCAGGGTACATGTAAACACCAGGCATGTGCTAGAGGCTGCACGTGCTCCCTGAGAAACCTATAGATAGTGTATTGTACAACACCGCTCATGCCGCTCGCTTGCTCAGGCGTGCTTGCGACGCGACCTGGAAGCTCGTTTGCGCTCTTTAATGACGGGGGCTCATACTCACGGTAAAAGCGTTTGCCAATGCGCCATCCAAAGAAGCCGCAAATGAGCGCGCCAACAATGACGAGCAGGAGAGATGGCAAAAAATAGACGCGGGGCAGAGCTTTATTGGTAATGAGAAGAGGGAGACCAGTAACCAGGAGTAACAGGATAAAGATGCCTGCGACTGTCCCCATGCAGCAGCCAAGCGGCCCCCCATTAGGCGTAAATTCTTCAGGCTGAGAAGGGCTGGTTGTAGTTTCAGATATCTCAGGAGACGCAGGCTGCTCCTTGTCAGACACGCTCTCCACTTCGTTCGTGTGTGCAGGCGAATTCTCTCCAGGGATCTCCGGCAGGGCGTCTAGAGGCTGATCTTCTGGCGATGGACGCGAATCTGATTCTGTAGGCACGAAAGGGACTCCTCTTGCATGATAAGGATTGCTGGCAAAATCATACCAGTATCAGGAACCCGCCTGCAGTTAGCAGGCGGGTTTGATCATCGGGCTTAAAAGGTACCGAACTGGCGATCTCCAGCATCACCCAGGCCGGGAACGATAAAGCCATAGTCGTTAAGCCGCTCATCAAGGGCCGCGATATAAATGTCAATATCAGGATGGGCCTGGCGTAATTTGAGCAGGCCATAAGGGGCAGCAATGATGCAGGCATATGAAATACGCCTGACGCCCTTCTCCTTGAGAATGTTGACGGTATCAATGGCCGAGCCACCAGTCGCCAGCATAGGATCTACCACATAGCAAATCTGGAAATCGACGTTGTGAGGCATACGGTTATAGTATTCCATAGCCTGGAGGGTATGCTCATCGCGACGCAAGCCTAGATGCCAGATCTGCACATCGTGCAACACCTCACGGAAGCCCTCGGCTAATCCCAGGCCCGCGCGCAGAATGGGGGTAATACCAATACCCCCGGCGAGCTTGTAGCCAGTCATGCTTTCCAGAGGCGTCTCTATCACCTTCTCTACCAGATCCAGTTGTGCGGTCGCTTCATAGGCTAGCAGACTTCCAATCTCCTTCACCAGGCGATAGAATTGAGGTGGCGGCGTGTGCTTATTGCGCAGAGCGGTCATTTTATGAACCATCACAGGATGCTGCGAAATATGTACACGCGGCAGGTTCAAGACTTGCTCACGACCAGGTTGGGGTACGCCCTGCATCGGCAGGTCAGGTCGCCCCTCCCGGGTGGTAACGTTGGACATGAAAAACTCTCCTTCAACATGGCGGCGTTATTCTCTGTGGAAGATTGTACCAAAGATAGAAGGAAGCGTCGAGACTGAAGTAATTTTCTAATTCTCCTATAGGAAGCGTCCTGGCGTTACACTGAAAGATGAGTATGCTATACTGCTTTCAAGATCCTCATGTGGATCGAAAGCAAGGTTAGCGAGCGTCATAATCGCTCATTAGGCAAACTCTAGCGGAAAGAGTGTTTTCGCGAAAACAAAGATGTCGAGTACTTTTGCTATAGGTGCAGGTGCAATCACACTATATCTCCCAGGATGCCATTCCTTAAAGGAAAAGCGGCAGATCATTCAATCGCTTCTGGCACGTATTCGCAACCATTTCTCGGTAGCGATTGCCGAGGTCGAAGAACAGGACCGCTGGCAGATCGCCAAACTTGGCGTCACCTATGTGAGTAATAACGGCCAGCATGCAGGAGAAGTAGTTGAGCATGTGCGCCGCTACATTGAAGAGACGCGTCCGGATATCTTTGTTACTGACTTCCAAAGCGAAATTCTTCACTGGTGAAAACGTTATGTCTCTAGATATAGTAGATACAGGGCAAACAAAGCCTGAGGATTCACTGACGGTCCTGGGGGTACGTGTGGATCGCCTGACTCAACGCGAGACACTAGAGGGAATCGACCGACTTGTGGCTTTGCGGCGCGAATCGGAAGAGCCTATAGAGTGTCAGCAGGTCATTACCGTCAACACAGAGTTCATCATCGAGGCACAGCATAATCAGCCATTTCGCCAATGTATCAATGAAGCGGCTATGGTCGTTCCCGATGGTATGGGAGTGGTCTGGGCTACGCGCTACCTTGGTAAACCCGCACCCGAGCGGGTCACAGGTACAGATACGCTACCAGAAGTAGCGCGACTCTGCGCGCGGCGCGGCTATCGCCTTTACTTACTGGGCGCGGCCCCCGGCGTGGCTGAATCCGCAGCCGAACGGCTTGGCGTGCTCGCGCCTGGCCTTCAGATCGCCGGGACATACGCGGGTTCGCCCGCGCCTGAAGAAGAGGAGGCCATCTGTGAGTGTGTGCGTATCGCACAAGCCGATGTACTCTGTGTAGCCTATGGCGCTCCGGCGCAAGAGCTTTGGATCGCGCGTAACCGCTCGCGCCTGTCTGTCGCAGTTGCGATGGGCGTTGGTGGTGCATATGACTTTCTCTCTGGTCGTAAGCCACGCGCACCCAAATTAATGCAAAATATGGGCCTGGAATGGTTATATCGGCTCTATCGTGAGCCATGGCGTATCTGGCGTATGCTGGCGATTCCACGCTTTATGATATTGGTCTTACTTAAAGGACGAAAAACGGCATGACGATACAAAGCGTCGACCCCTCGCGTTTAAAATCCATTATCGCCGCCTTTCAGGGCAAGCGTGTACTTGTAATAGGCGATATGGTCGTTGATGAGTACTTAATTGGACGGCCAGCGCGCATAGCACGTGAGGCCCCCGTTTTGCTATTGGAACTAGAAGAAGAGCTTACGATCCTGGGTGGGGCAGCCAACGTGGCTGTGAACGTCAACTCGCTCGGAGCGGATGTCTACCTAGCAGGCGTGATTGGCGATGATGTACATGGCAGACGCTTCCGCTCGGCTGTCCGCGAATTGGGCATTCATGATGAGGGCCTGGTTCATGATGGAGACCGCCCAACCTCCACGAAGACACGTGTGATGGCAGGAAGTACGCAAGTCGTACGCCAGCATATCGTGCGCGTGGATCGTGTCGATAAATCCGGCATTGGTGAAGACTGCCGAGATAAACTCTGTGAGTACATCAAGGCCGTATTGCCAGAGATGGATGCCATCGTGCTTTCCGACTATGAAATTGGTATGATTAGCCCCAAGATCATCGAGACCTGCGTCCCTCTAGCGCGTGAATTGAAGAAGGTCATTGTCGCAGACTCTCATGGCTCGCTCGACCGCTTCCAGGGTGTAACCGCGCTGACACCAAATCAACCCGAGGTTGAACTCTCACTAGGTGAGACCATTGAGACATCGGAGGATCTCGACCGCGCGGGACAACGCCTCCTCGACGAATGCAACGCTCAAAGCGTGCTCGTCACACGAGGAAGCGAGGGTATGAGCCTCTTTGAGGCCAATCACCCTCCAGTTCATCTTCCCGTCTACCCTCTGGAAGCTGCCAGCAATGTAGTAGATCCCAATGGCGCGGGCGATACGGTTGCCGCGACCTTTACCCTGAGCCTGACGGGAGGCGCGAGCAAAGCGGAAGCAGCCTACCTTGCCAATGTCGCCGCCGCGCTGGTTGTGCGCCGCCTGGGTTGCGCCAGCAACACCCCAGAAGAGTTGGTGAGGGTTATCCGATGAATACGCACCTATCCACAACATCTACCAAAATCCTCTCCCGTGCAGAGTTAGCCGCCGAGGTCGCACGACGCCAACAGGCAGGCGAACGCGGTGTCTTCACCAATGGTTGCTTTGACCTGTTGCATCTGGGACATGTGCGCTATCTTCAGGAAGCACGGGCACTGGGAGACTTTCTGGTATTGGGGCTTAATAGCGACGAAAGCGTGCGCGCACTCAAAGGGCCAACACGTCCCCTAGTACCAGAAAATGAACGCGCAGAACTGCTCTCGGCACTGGCCTGCATCGATTATGTGACCATCTTTGAGGAGCCAACCGCCAGCAACCTGATTGAGAGCCTCCATCCCAGCATCTACGTAAAGGGTGGCGACTACGCTGGTACGGTACGCGGTATTGATCCAGAACGCCTACCAGAAGCAAAGGTTGTCTTCGCCTATGGAGGCGAGGTGCGTTTGATTTCCTACCTTCCTGGCTACTCAACAACCGAACTCATCCAGAAAATTCAGAGCTTAAACACCACCAAGCTCTAGTATAGACATGCTGCAACCGATACTGGCCGAAATAAAGGTAGTCAGTATCGGTGCAGCGATCCCTCGCACTTCCTCGGAAACAACTCGAACCTATGCGGCTCAAGGCTCACAATCTGCCTTTCTTCAGCCTGGGTCCGCGCTTCTAGCGCTCAAGAGAATCAGATGTGCCAGTAAATTGTGGCGCGCTACAATTTACTGGCACATCTTTCAAAGAAAGGTTCCAAAGCAGGGCTGGCTTAGCAGAATGAAACAGCCATGCCGGCTGTTAGCGTCAGTTGTCGCCTTAACGAATTTGCCGTATAATGGGCATAGCTTTTGATCACTACAAAGAACTTACACGAAAACCAACGTGCTGCCGTGTCTCCGCATGGGAGTCGCGACTAGTGCTAATAACCCTCATTCCTGGCGCGGCATATTCAGGTTTTCGAATAGGAGGCTTGCTATAATGGCGTTTCATATAAACCCATTTGATGGTATTTTTATTGGTGACTTCTTCGGTTTCCTTATTTCTCTGCCTATTGGTCTCTTTCTCGCCTTCTGGTTTAGCGCGATTAAGCGACGCAGTATGGCGGTATTGGGGGCGTTCCTTGGTGCCTTGATCGGATTCATTGCCATTTACGCCTGGATTGGTACCTTGCTCTTTGATCCGCCAGTGCTGGCCTCGAATCCTGGAGCGGCATTCTTCGCATCAGCCCTCTTCTGCTCCATTCTCGCGCTGGCCTTCGCCATCTTGATTGATGTCCTGGTCGCAAGCAAAAGCACTCGCGACTATCGTCGCGCGGCCCATTAAGAGCTCCGCACCTGGGTGGCAAGTAGCGTATGTTTTACCTCCTGCATGGTGACGACGAATTTAGCAGTCGCGAACATTTGAAGAAGCTGCGTCAACAGGGTGACTTCGGGTTCAACCAGGATACCTATGATGGTACAACGGCAGACCTGAAGACCATTGTTATGAGCAGCGATACTCAGCCGTTTCTTTCAGAGCAACGCCTGATCGTTATCGAAGGACTTCCCAAGCGTAAGCGTGGTGAGTCATCAACGGCTGCACCCCAGGAGGAGAGCACCAAGAGCGCCAAAGGGAAACGTGGCAAGAAGGGAAGCAAAGGGGGAGCGCTGACACGAGCGGGCTTTGAAAAGGCCCTCGCCGAACACATTAGCCAGATGCCGGAGAGCACCGTGCTTATCCTGCTGGTTGATGAGGCGCTAGACAAAGCCCATGTACTTGTCAAAGCCGCCGATCAGCATGGCAAGACGATTCAAAGCACGCAACCCAAGGGAGCCCAACTTGAACGCTGGATTGCCGCCCAGGCCAAAGAGCTTGGCGTGAAGATTGCGCCGGACGCATGCGCTCTGCTCGCGAACTTCATTGGTAATCAGCTTCGCTTGCTCGCGAACGAATTGCACAAACTGGCGACCTATGTAGGCCCCGGTGGTACCATTACGGCGGCGGAGGTGCGCCTGCTCTCCGCTCAAGTACAGGAAGCCCGCATCTTCGACCTGACCGATGCCCTGGCTCAACGCAATAGCAAGCAAGCCCTCAATATTCTGCACGATCTGCTGGCCGATGGCGAAGCACCTCTCAAACTGATCGGCCTGATTACCTCTCAGGTACGCACACTGATGCTCGTCAAAGAACTAGCGCAGAAGGGGATGCGCGGCGGGCAGGTTGCTTCTACTCTAGGGATTGCCCCTTTGTAGTGGATAAGGCACTACGGCAGGTCAACAACTTCAATGCCGCACGCCTGGAACATATCTATCGTCAACTGCTGGATACCGACGCCGCCCTCAAGCGTAGTCGGCTAGCTCCAGAGATGGCACTTGACCTACTCGTTCTTAGCTTCGGTAATAAGTAACATGCACACAACAACACCCCTTCAGGAACGCATCCTTGACCAGATCCGTCGTCAGGGACCCCTGACCTTTGCCGACTATATGCGTATGGCGCTCTATGAACCCAACTACGGCTACTATGTCAACGGAAAGACACGCGTTGGATGGGAGGGCGATTTTTTTACCAGCAGCGATGTCTCGGAGATGTTCGCCCATTGCATGGGACGGCAATTGTTCCAGATGTGGGAGATGCTCCGCCAGCCGCGCCGCTTCAACGTTGTTGAGCAAGGCTCTGGACGCGCCCTGGTAAGTCAGGGTGTACAAGCATGGGCTGAACAGGAACAGCCAGCCTTCGCCGAAGCACTACACTACACCAATGTTGACATTGGCTCAGGTGCGGACGCGCTTGCGCCCGATCCAGAGTTAGCCCTAGCGTCTTGCTCTCAAATGAACTGGTAGATGCCTTCCCGGTACATGTGCTTGAGAAGCGAGGTGACGCACTCTACGAAGTTTATGTAGACGAACAGCAAGGGCGTCTACAAGAGGTGCTAGAGAAGCCCAGTAGCCAGCAGGTCGCAAGCTACCTTGATGACTATAAGATCCACTGGCACAAATATCCTGATGGATGGCGAGCAGAGGTGAATCTGGACGCCAGGCGCTGGATGGAGCGCTCGGCGCAGATCCTCCTTGGTCACAATCCACAACGCAAACGGCGTGGCTTCCTCCTCGCCATCGACTATGGGGATCTCGCGCGTGATCTCTACATTCCTGAGCGCTATGCCGGAACCCTGGCCTGTTATTACCGGCACCAGCTTAGCGAGCGCCCACTCGCGCGACCGGGGGAACAGGACATTACCGCGCATGTCAACTTCAGCGCGCTCATCACCCAGGCCCGGCAGCAGGGACTACACCTACATAGCTTTACTACACAGCGTCAGTGGCTTACCAATATGGGCATTTACGAGGAGCTTGAACGCATACGCCAGCGCGACTATGCTGTACTAAGTGATCCTCAGGTGCGCGCCAGCAACCAGGGGCAAATCAGCTTGTTGCAGTGGTATAACGTACGCCAGCGCGTCTCAGCCCTCACCAGCCCTGGTGGACTGGGGGGCTTCAAAGTCCTCATTCTCAAGCGGTAAACACGTCTATTCTGACCCATTACCGCTTGCGTGGATATTTGTAGTTATCATAAGAGCTATGGTCACCAGGACCAGCCCCAGTCTGGGGAAAACCAGTCAGCAAGCTATCCCAAATGCTCCCGCTATTAGTTGTTGTAGGGGTGATGAAACTACTCAAATTTGTACTGGTACTTGTAGGGGTGGGCGTGCTATTAAACTGAGCCAACTCCTGACTATTGACCTTCACCTGTCCACAAGCAATACTTGGACCAGAGGCATTCTCCCGACGTACATCAACCCATAAGCCATTCTGCAAAGCGGAACTGAGGTCGCTTCTCTCAACGCTAATAGTAGCATTCCCGCTCTGATCGGAGGAGATGGTTCCCAGTGTGGTCGTTGAGGAGCTACCACAACGATCCTTATCTAGAGTAACAACATAACGTGCGTTCGTCTTTAAGCCTTGCAAGTTAACCTGAAAGCTACTCCCATTACCCGTTGCTTTAGGGGTCAATTGAGCAGTTCCCGAAACGTCCGAGCCATCAACCGCTTTGATAAGGGCATTCCCAGCATTCGCGACATACTCAGGGCGAAACAGAAATATGAGGAATACAATCAGAGCCACAACCAGGATTATCTGTAGCCCTCGACTGAGCATAAGTTAGACCCTGCCTTCCTTACTTTCACTCAGACATGCTTATATACTACATGTAGTATACGCGAAGAAGGCATAAACAACAAGGTATATCTTTTTCCCTCTTTTAATGCGTAAGCTAGCTTTCTTGCTATAAAGAAGCTTTATACCTACAGTACGCAGAAAATAGAGCGCAGCAGATCCACTTCTTGCCCTGCTTATGCGTGTTCACCATAGGTGATATAGTTACATGCAACAGTCTTGAAGAGAGGAGTAGGGATGCATGAGTGAACATGACATTGAGATTGTACGCGAGTTTATGACCTCGCTGGACAATAACGATAGTTCAATCTATGAGGGCTATCTCTCTGATAACTTTACCTTCGCGGGCTGGACACCCAAGCCACTCGACCGCGCTGGCTTCCTTGAAGTAGCTCGGGGCCTGGAAACAGGTCTTCCAGGGCTGACCTATAACTTGCATAATGTTTTGGAGGAGAGAGAGGGAGAAGTCAGCGCAACATGGCAGATCACGGGCTATCAAAGCGACGCGTTCATTATTCCGGTCCTGGGTCTCCCACCCATTCCCCAGACAGGTCAGAGCGTCTCCATGCCATCTGAAAACGTCACCTATACCCTAAAGGATGAGCAGATACGCTCCATAAATGTTGAGCATGTCGCAGGGGGCGGTATCAAGGGGCTGATCGCACAGCTAGGCATCGATATCCTCATTGTGCAATAAGAAGGCGGGCAGCAGATTAGTAACAATTCGCCTGCTGCCCGCTATGCCAGAACACTGAAAGATAGCTAGAGTTCTAGTTATTGCCCTCAAGAGCCGGAGTGTTGCCGAAGACGCGAGGCTTACCTGGAGTAGGAGCCGCCCAATTGACAGCGTTTACAATTACGCGCTGGACGTCAGAATGATGATAGGTAGGCAGAGTCTCATGACCGGGGCGGAAATAGAAGATCTTGCCACGTCCGCGTGTGTAGCACGCGCCACTACGGAAGACCTCACCGCCTGTGAACCAGCTAATAAAGACCAGGGTCTCAGGAGCCGGAATGTCGAAGTGCTCGCCATACATCTCTTCATGCTCAATTTCAAAGTAATCGCCCAGGCCCTCGGCAATCGGATGACCTGGCGCGACAACCCAGAGCCTCTCACGATCACCACTCTCACGCCATTTCAGATCGCAAGTGGTGCCCATCAGTTTACGGAAGATCTTAGAAAAGTGGCCCGAGTGCAAGACCACAAGGCCCATGCCATCCAATACACGCGCGTATACACGCTCCACAATCTCGTCGCGCACCTCGCCGTGCGCCATATGGCCCCACCAGATCAGCACATCAGTTGCGTCCAGTACCTCCTGTGTCAGCCCATGCTCAGGCTCATCGAGGGTCGCGGTACGCACATTCAGATCAGCCTCGCGCAAGAAATTGGCGATGGTCGTATGAATGCCTTCAGGATAGTGAGCCTGAACCTCTTTGCTATGTCGCTCATGGCGAAACTCATTCCACACAGTTACGCGCAACGCCGTTGGTGAACTCGCGGTCATGTATTCACTCTTTCTAATTTATTCCTTACACGGAAACCCGAGCGCGCCGTGCCCTCGCATGGGATTAGCACTAGCCGCGACCCCCATGCGGGGCACGGCAGCGGCGTGAGTTTTCGAATAAGAACTTACAAAATGAGAGATTATCTGGATCTCGCTCAACTACATCTAAGCTACCGGACAGGTCTTACCCAGTCCGCACCTCTATTGTAGCATGCCATATACTAGAGCAACCAGCCAGGAAGCAAGGCGCAGAGCCACTAGTCGCAATCTCTGATGGAGTAGTGGTCATCTTAAGCTCATAGAAGAAAATCATGTCGCCAAAGTGGAAGAAATAGCGATAAATCCAGTAAGAACCAACCTTATGTAATCGATAGCAGTCAACCACGAAATGGAAGGCTAAAACGATACACTTCCAGGCATTGAAAGCGCTATGGGAGGACAAAGGTCCCAATTCCAGAGATAATGTTGAGGATACTCTCAAAATAGGCTAAATAAAGGGATATACCTCTTGCGTATTTACTTCAACCACAGAGCGATAACCTATGCCCATCTTAGGACTCACGCGAGAGGTATAACGCTTCTTCGTAGAGTAAAGTAAGTGTACTCAAACGCATGTCAGCGCCCATCAGACCAACCGGTACCACCGTACTCATAGCCTAGAACATATTGCGACTCTCGCTCACCTGATGTACAATCCCCATAATCAAGTCTTATCTATCATCTTAGATGCACAAAGATCCTAGGCGAAAATCGACGCCACTGCCACGACGAAAGTAAACTTCTTATACAGAAAACCGGGCATATCTGCACAAGCCGTCGTTCAGGCAGTGCTGGTTTTTATATAAACCTGAACACACTCAAATTTCGAAGAACGCGAAAGCGGAATTTAGCACCGTTCCACGCAACAGGCATAATCCTCATCCTGGACACGTGTAGAATACTATAGGAAATCATGCGAAAGCAAAGACTGCCTATCATCATTCTGGCATTCACCCTGGCACTTGTCATTCATACCGGCTGGCTTCTGTTTACGCCCCCGCCAGTTGCCTATGCTCATGCCTTCGTCATTGGCTCCGACCCAATTGACGGTTCTACCATTACTAAAGCGCCCAGCGTCGCGCACGTCTATTTTAACGCGCCTCTGAGCCCGCTGAGTAGCGCCCGTATCTACTCTATACAGCGAGGTGTACTGGTAGATATCACCGAGGGAAGTTCAAGCATCGCAAGCACCTCTTCGAGTCAACTCAACATTCCATTACGCGATCCCGATCAGCTTCCAGAGGGAAGTTACGAGATCAAGTGGACCGCGGTAGCAGCCACCGATGGGCAAACGACGAACGGCATTATAGGCTTTGATGTTGGGCTCTCTAGCCTGGGTATCTCCGGAAAAACCGTGCTTGGCCCTTCGACCAGTAACAATCTTACAGGCACAGGTGGATCGCGCGAATTTACGGTCCTCAGCATCCTCAGCACTGGTTGGAACTGGGTCGTATTGATCGCTCTTACCTTCTGGATTGGCTTGCTAGTTAGCGAGAACTGGACACTAATCAAGCAAGCGCGTATTCAGTCTCTGCTAGAGCATGCACGACGGCGTACGATTTCACTGCAATGGCTCTGCCTGAGCGCCTTGCTCATTGGAGAGATTGTGGTGTTTATCCTGCGTGTAGCCCAGATGACACAGGCCTTCAATGGACAGTTTACGCTTATGCCTGTTCTCGACATGCTGACCCAGACAACCTATGGCATCCTGCTGCTGATTCGCCTGGCGCTCATTCTCGTCGCGATGGGCCTTCTACACTGGACCTCGCGCACGATGCTCAAAGATTACCCTCTCACACCGACGCCGCGCCTGGTCACGCGTACGGGGGCGCTTGGCTCTGTCACTGGCTCACTTAGTCCAATCACAGGGCCGCTAGGAGCAGTCACCAACGCGACCCGAGTCAGCAACGTGACTGACAGTATCACCGGTTCCTTTAAGAAGGTTACAGCCTCTCAACCTGGAAAGAAAACTTCTAATGCTGGCAGTCAGAAGTATCAGACACGCGAATTTGAGAACAAAACCAATACGCTCACACCATCCCAACATCACTATGCGCCTATCTGGTTGATACTAGCTGGCCTGATCGTGCTTACACGCTCCCTTTCCAGTGAAGCAGCCCAGGTCTTACATCCACATGCCAGCGCTATACTCTTTGACTGGCTCGCGCAAGTTAGTCTTGGTATCTGGCTGGGAGGTCTTGCCTATCTGGGGCTAATCTTGCTACCACTCCTGAATGTGGTAGAGCGCGAACACTATTCCGACTCTCTGGTCGTACTCCAGCGTCGCTTCGCGCCCTTCCAGCTTGGAAGCATTGGTGCCTTACTTATCAGCGGCTTCTATCTTTATGAGGCAAGCATACCGACATTAAACTTATTTCTTGCAGATCCGTACGGACGTACATTGTTAGTTCTGGCGGGACTAATAGTGCTTCTGCTACTGATGAGTTGGGTTGTACTCTTTGTATTACGACCCAAACTATTGCGCCTGGCTCTCTTCTTGCCAGTGGTTACCTCGGACATGCCCACACGCCGCGCGCGCCAGTCGGTTCTGGTCAATACAGGGCGCACACTCAAACAAGTTGTAAGCATCCAGGCACTACTGGGCGCAGGTATGCTCCTCTGCCTCTCGCTTCTGACCTTCTACGCTCCCCCTATCGTCTTCCCAACCGCGAACTATCAGGTCAAAAACGATCAGGCAACGACTCAGCCAACAACAAAGACGCAGCAGGCTGGAGACCTCTCGGTCTCGCTGCTCATTACTCCCGGCAAACTAAATGAAACAAACACCGCGATTCTGACCTTAAAGGATAAGGACGGACAACCTGTAACAAATGCCCAGGTCAAGCTAACGCTGAATATGGTAATCATGGACATGGGAACAACACAGGTGACCCTTAAAGACAGCAATGGGGTCTATGCGGCGGTCTTTGACCCAAAACAGACTTTTACGATGAACGGCGTCTGGGCCATTGATGTCGAGATTATACGCCCAAAGCTTGATCCAGTGAGCACGCGTTTCCAATTCAATATTAGCTAAAAGGGGTAAAAAAGGGGTGGATGATGAGTGCATTATTGTCTGTACGTGAGCGAACGGAGAGTAAGCGACCACTGGAAGAAGAAGTGGAGCGCCGCTGGTGGGCGCTGCCGCGCGGGACCTTGCTCCCGCTGGACAATGGAGAGGTTTATCAACTGCTTTTCGCAGGCCGATCCGGGGGTAACAAGGGACCGGACATACGCGACGCGGTTCTACAACCAGCGCCCACAACCTCTCTACTCGCGCCCGCTAGCCTGCGCCAGGTACTTCAGACTCGACGCCTCTGTGGCGATGTCGAGTTCCATGTACGTTCCAGCGATTGGCGGGCTCACCACCACGAAAGGGACTCGCGCTACAATCAGGTTATCCTTCATATTGTTCTATACTGTGACGATCCTCGACCTACGACTCGCCAGGATGGATATATCATTCCCACCTGTACCCTCGCCGACTTAACCGACACAGATAACCAACACAAACACTGCCAGGGTCCGATATGGCCTTGCCAGACGCTCACACTTCCATCTGAGCAACGTGAACAAATCTTACATCAGGCAGGACTACTCCGCTTTGAAGGGAAGTGTGAGCGTTTTATTGAGCAACTCCGAGCCACCACAAAAGAAAACTATGACGGCGTCCTCTTGCCTGCGCTGGCTGAAGCCCTGGCCTATGGTAGAGATCGAGCCTTTTTTCTTGCGGCTGGTACACGCCTGCTAGGCCTGACCGGCCCCATTCCTGAGCCGGAAGGAAGGTCCTCCGTTCCTTCTCCTTTGGATGCGAATCGTCTGCGTGTGTTCGCGCGCCTTGTGGAGCAGGCACGAATCGTCCCTCTCTGGCATCACTTGTGCATAATCCTCTCTTCCCAAAGTACTCAAGCAGACGAAAACTCCTCTATACTGCATAAACTTCAGGAGGTCTTTACAAGACAGGGGCTTAGCGTTGCCAGAACTGATATACTGGTTTGCAATGTCATCCTGCCATTTGGGGCCGCGATAGCCCTGCTGACAAGAGATCCAGAGCTCTATACGCGTACGCGCGCACTTTATATGGAACATCCCGGTCTGCCCTCTAACCGTGTTACACGAATGATGAGCGCACAACTTCAACTGACAGACGAACCCGCTGCAACATGCCAGCAACAGGGTTTACACTACATCTACCAGCACACCTGCCGTACCAAGGACTGCGTGCGCTGTATCATAGGTCACAGAGGATTATGAATAAGAAAGAAGAGCAACAATCAGGCATCACATCATCCCAGGAAGAAGCACAGGGAGAGCGCCTGGCACGCTTCCTGGCACACGCAGGAGTGGCATCACGCCGCCATGCTGAGGAGTTAATCGCAGCAGGTCGCGTTCAGGTCAATGGTGTAACCATCAATACCCAGGGAACACGCATTTACCCAGGGCAGGATAGAGTAGTCGTCGACGGCAAAGTCATAGAAGCACGTTCTCCACACACCTATGTACTCCTGAATAAACCCGCTGGTTATGTCAGCACAGCTAGCGATCCCGAAGGGCGTCCAACAGTTCTTGACCTGCTGCCAGCCGAACTACGCGAGTACCGCCTCTACCCAGTAGGGCGGCTCGACCGTGATACCAGCGGGCTGCTTCTACTCACCAACGATGGAGACTTCGCCCAACGCCTAACCCACCCTCGCTACGAGAAGGAGAAACACTACGAAGCGCTGGTGAACGGCATCCCGTCGTCACAAACTCTCCGAGCGCTTCGCTCCGGCGTTACCTTTACTGAAGACAATAACAAGAGCTATACCAGTTCCCCAGCACGTGTGCGCATCTTACGCAGGGACAGACAGGCCAGCCTAGTTGAACTCACCCTGCGCGAGGGACGCAAGCGCCAGGTACGCCGTATGCTCCAAGCCACAGGGCATACCGTACTTCAGCTACGACGCTCCGGCCTGGGTCCACTCACCCTTCAAGGCATTCAACAAGGACAATGGCGCCACCTGACTCCAGACGAAATCCGGACCTTACTCGAATAGGTGAATCATATCGAATCTGGTCTTAATTGATAAATGCTTCTTGAGTTTGTCTCCGGCCTTATAAAAAAGACAGGCACTGATGAAGAGTGTTTTGTAGTGCTTGAACACCTTAAGATCGCCGTATTCTTTAGCTTTGATAAGATGTGTTAAAAACCCTAGCACAGCTTATCAAAAGAGGGGAACTCAATGAAGCATTCAGTGTGTACAAAGCTTGTTTGCTTAACAGCATTCAGCGGCCTATGCGCGCTCTTGCTGCTAATTGGGACAGCACATCCTGCATCGGCATCAAGTGCTGTCAGACCAGGGGGCTACGCGCCTAGAGAGTGTTTTGCGGCCCCTTGCTATCCAGACCGGGTTGTCTACCCACAGTATCCTGTCTATCCTAGACCCGTGATCTACCCACAGTATCCTGTCTATCCTAGACCCATAATCTACCCACAGTATCCTGTCTATCCTAGACCCGTGATCTACCCACAGTACCCTGTCTATCCTAGACCCATAATCTACCCACAGTATCCTGTCTATCCTAGACCCATAATCTACCCACAGTATCCTGTCTATCCAGGCCAAATTGGTACTGGCAGCACATGGGGCGGTGGAACCAGTGGTGGTACTGGCAGCACATGGGGCGGTGGCACTGGCAGCACATGGGGCGGTGGCACTGGCAGCACATGGGGCGGCGGCACCAGTGGTGGCACTGGCAGTACATGGGGCGGTGGCACCAGTGGCCCAGCAACTAGCGGTTATGGTGGTACTGGCAGCATTGGGCCTATTAGCGCCACAGTTCCTGGTAGCACTGGCTCCACAATGCCTACATCAATCCCGAACTGGATGAAACGGTAAGTTTTCCATAACCAAGAGCCCTGTTTCCGGTTACCTCTACTAGCGCTAATCAGCAGGCTCTCAAGAGAAGGGCATGGGATAATGCAAACCATGCCCTTCTTTTCGTTGCAGCACATTCACTAGAAAGCAACTTTCTTGACAGCCAAAGAGACGAACAATAGCGAACGTCCAAGCACAATAACGGGCTAGGAATCCTCGCCGGCAACGCCCATCAAACAAGTATGATATAATCCCCTTCAGTATGTTTACAAAACAAATGGAGGACTCATGCGAGAGCCAGGTTGTATCGCTATTGATGGGCCAGCAGGCGCAGGAAAGAGCACGATAGGAGAGCATTTGGCCCGGCGATTGGGCTATCTTTATTGCGATACAGGAGCAATGTATCGCGCGGTTGCCTGGCTGGCCTTACATGAAGGTCTGGATCTGAATGATGGGCCCGCACTCGGCGCTCTGGCAGAACGGAGTGAGGTCGCTATTAGTAAGCCGCAAATAGCCGATGGACGCCAATATACAGTTACAGTACATGGACACGACATCACCTGGGAAATTCGCAGCCCCCAGATTGGACGAGCCGTCTCAGCCATCTCAGGGCATCCCCAGGTACGTTCTATTTTGATTGCCCAACAGCGTGTAATTGGACACCAGGGGCAGATCGTTATGGTTGGGCGCGACATTGGCTCAGTAGTTATGCCCGACGCCGACCTAAAAATCTATTTGACTGCCAGCCTGCAAGAACGTGCTCGACGCCGCTATCTTGAGATGCTTGAGCGTATGGGTGAACATAATCCCGCGCTCCCTAGTCTACAAGAAGTAATGGATGACGTTGAGCGGCGCGACGCTACAGATAAACGGAATATGCAGCCCGCAAAGGATGCTATCATCATTGAGACAGATAACCTCAATATCGAGCAGGTATTGGACATGATCTGTCGTTATGTGGAGGGAAACAAATGAACCAAGAGCAAGAGGCCCAGCAGGCACCTTCACCCGCCGAGGTAAAGAACGCTGAGAATAAAATCACACCAGCTAAAGAGTTAGCCCCCTCAGGCAAGGCAAAGAAAAATCTCTACGAACCCTATGTGACTCCCACCATTCTCTATAACGCGATACGCACCCTCGCTATTGTTGTTCTCTCTCTACTGGCTCGTATCAGGCTGCGGAAACGCTACAACATTCCCAGACAGGGTCCTTTTATCATCGCCGCTAACCATCTATCCTGGACCGATATACCTCTCGTCCCCCTCTTTATCCCAGGAAAGGTCGTCTATATGGCGAAGGAGGAGCTTTTCTATAGCAAGGTTGGCTGGTTAGTACGCTTCCTGGGCGCTTTCCCGGTCAAACGCGGTGAAGCAGATCGTCAGGCTCTTCGCGCGACCGATGAGCAACTCAAGAAAGGCAAAATATTTATTATTTTCCCAGAGGGAACACGTAGCCGCAAGCATATACTGCAAAAGGCCAATGATGGCATCAGCTATATCGCTCTCCGTTCTGGCGTGCCAGTCCTCCCTGTGGCTATTTATGGCAGCGAGAACGTACTAAAGAAATTTGGTGCGAAAGTGACCATCTCCTACGGTACTCCCACAGTCTTCACGCCTAAGAACGGCAAGCGAGTGACCAAGGAAGATATTCAGGAGACAACCAATACAATCATGTATACCATAGCCTCAATGATGCCCCCGGAGTATCGCGGAGCCTACAGCAATCTTCCCGAGCACATCAAAGAGGACGTCTCCGAGTAATGTATTTGGCATAGCATCATGCTTTGCGCAAGAAAAGGCTGTCTGGGTTGAGAATGGCAACCCAGACAAATTTCTTTCATCAGGGTAGATGAAGTTGCAAATCGATTTTTGAACATACCAGATATGAGCTTACTGTTTGTAATGCTCAACTATATTGGGGTCACGCAACTGAGCCTCGTCGGGGTTCTCGCCCGCATGACGCCGCGCACGGCGCTGACGCAATAGATCCCAACATTGATCCAGGCTAACCTCTAACTGATGAATGCGCTCATGCTGGTCTTCACCTAATGTTCCCTTATTTCTCCTATCCAGCAATTCATGCTCTTCATTTACCAGCTCTTCTATGTGCTTCAAAATGCTTTTATCATCCATAAACGCTTTCCCCTTTCAAGCCCTATTCAGTCTGGGCCTCCTCATGTTATATCATCAAACATAATACGTTCGCCAACCCCACAACGTTCCGACATGCCATTGACAATATAATCTCAGGCGGGGCAGATAAAGAAGAAGGGGCAGGATGGGCAGCGCATAGGCTCAGCCGGTTGTGCGGGAAAAGCATCACGCTCAAGACCTTCGATGCTGCGCTCCAATTCGCTATAGAGGCTCTGCTCTTTTTTTGCCGTTAATTTGATTGGTACAGTCTCACCTGTGCTCATGTTGTGACTATGTAGCTCCACCTCGCGACCAGGATGAAGTTGGCGCGAAGCCAAAGTATAGAAGAGTTCACGCGTATCGGCCTGAGGTCTGGTCTTCGTCTTCCCATAACGCGTGCGCACGAAGCGCAATGGGCGCTCCTCCTCGGGCTGAGCAGAACTTTCAATGCGATCCACAGTCACACGCACAGGACGACCAGCGATATCAACATGCAAGCTTTCGCGCATAGACCATCTCGTCGAATCCTGAGCTACCAGTTTACGCCTCATAGCTTCTACAACTTCTAAACCATGTTCCTCATACATGGGCGCGAAGGGTACCCCCTCCCCTCCCAGGTCACGCCAGTGGCGCATATATAGCTCGGCCAATTCTTGATCCGTTAGTGGCTCGGCAGACTCATCACTAGCATTCGCAAGTCTTGTATGTAGCGCCTCCACCGTTTTCTGGGTTGCCTGCCAGAAGAGGCGATAGGCATCTGATTCGCCGTCGAAATGATAAATCATACTATAGGCATATTGACGGGGACAACGACCATAAGCTTCTAACACCCCTGAGCTCAGCGAATTGGGGCGCATACGCGCTAGGAAACGCTCTCCTGGCTGCATGGAATCGGGAGTGAGCGCCTCACGTAGGCGTTCTTCCGCGTCCCCCTGCACCTCCCATACGAGTTGCGTCAAGCGCTCTTGAGGAATACCCGTTTCCAATGGATCGAGGAAAAGTGAGCGCTTATACGAGCGCTTGCCATAGCGCTCGCTATGGCTAAGTATGAGGTAATCGCGAGCGCGTGTAATGCCAACGTAGAATAGGCAAGACTCACCGCTGTCATGTGCGACACGCCCACTGGACTCCGCTGGAAGCATACTATCTGGCGCATTAATCACACTTGAGCGATACATGAGCGGGAAGCGATTCTGCACCAGACCTGGCATATAAACTACTGGGAACTCCAGACCCTTACTGGCGTGCAGGGTCATAACCTGGATGATGTTCGCCTCCTCCTCGGCATCAGAGATCTCGCGTGTGGCTCCATCCTGACGAAGCACAACGAGTAGACTCAAATACTCCAAAAAGCCCTTGAGGCGAGTCTCCATCGACATCTCTTCTAGAGCCTCCTGCTCCAGGACACGCCATCGTACCTCTAACTGTTGATCATAATGACGCGCCAGTTGCAACAGGCGGTCATAGTCAAGCAGGAGGGAGCGCCCAGTCTCATCCTCAGGATGCGCTAGCAGATCGCGCACCAGACCGGTCTCCTGGAGCAAATATTGACCCAGCAGCGACCAGGTATCGTTGCACTGCTGTAACGCCCGCATGCTACCCTCCAGGCGTCGTAGTGAGTGCCGCCCCTTCTCACTCACAGTCAGGGGAATGTCGCCGCTCAGGAGAAGCGTGCGGAGAGGCATCTGGCGTTCATGCGCACTCAACAACAGGGTCTCAAGGTCTTCCTGACTAAGCTGGTAATCGGGAAGGCGCATCACACGCATCAGACCCTTACCGCCTGGTTCGCTCAAGAGCAAGAGCATGCCAAGCGCATCCTTCACATGTTCTTGCTCCAATGTGCCCGCGCGCTCATGTGTGGGCAGACCCGCATCAAGGAGGGCTCGCGTGATCTTCTGAGCCTGGCTGCGCGTGCGACAGAGAATCATCATGTCTTTAAAATCATAGCCCTGACGGCGCTTATGCTGAATATCTTCTATAATACCTGCCAGTTCTCCTGGCTCATCCTTCGCACGAGCTAACGTGACATATGCCTCCAGTGGCGCACTGCGTACAGGCTGATTCTTTCCCGGTATTTGTTCAGGCTCCAGATAAGTGCAACGAAAGGCTTCAGCCAGGGAGATGAGATCGGGGCGCGAACGATAGTTGCGACTCAACGGCAGAATCACTGCACCTGGGAAATCGTGCTCAAACTGGCTGATATTAGCCGGAGACGCCCCACGGAACCCATAGATGGCCTGATTCGCGTCGCCAACGACCCAGACACGGCCAGCCCCACCCGCCAGTACACGTAGCAACACGCCACTAGCACGGTTCATGTCCTGAAACTCATCTACTAGAATATGCTGATATAGCTGCTGCTGCTCTTCTAGCACTTCCGGATACTCTCGCAGCAAGCGTACTGCCAGCATCAGAAGTCCACCGAAATCACAATCACCACGCCGCGCCAGCGCATCTTCGTACAGCGCGTAGACCTGAGCAACCTCCAGGGCCTTCTCAGCACTTTCGAGAACCTCTTCATTCCCTTCACCCAGTTCCTGAGCCTGATCTAGCATAGAACGAGCGAGGCGCTCATATTCTTGCGGAGTGACCAATTCATCTTTGGCACGCGAGATAGCTTTGAGCATATCTGGAAAATAGAAGGTAGGCGCACTGAGCTTGATATAATGCTTCAGACGCATTGAGTTTGCCATCTGACGCAAGAGAAAATAGCCCTCTGCCTCATCAATGAGGGTAAAGTCCCCGCGCAGCCCTACCAAATGACCATGTTGACGTAAGAGATCAGCACAAAAGGCATGGAATGTGCTCACCCGTGGCAATTGGCGCGTCAAGACCTGGCTCAAGCGCTCCTCCATCTCTTGCGCGGCCTTACGCGAAAAGGTTAGAGCCAGGATATGTCGAGGAGGCACATTGCGGACGTTGACCATATGCTCAATGCGCCCAATCAACGTGCTAGTCTTTCCACTCCCAGGTCCAGCAACGATCAACGCAGGAGAAGGGGCCTCAATAGCCGCCTGCTGGTACTGATCATAACTCTTCTTCGGCCTGGGAGTCTCCTGTGTTGGCTCACTAGGGAGAGAGGGGTCTTGCTTTGTTATAGGATTCAATGCCTCTTGCATCAGGGCGGCGAGGCGATTCAGCATCGCGGTCTGGGAGACGCCAAAAAGGCCTGCCAGTGAGGCAGGAGCGACATGTTGCGCCAAATAAAGCTCACGCACACGCTCTCGCGGCATCAAAAGTTCGGCAGCGAAGACATTTGCTGCCAATTCACGTTGGCTACGGGGATCATAGGAAATACCTATACCTAGTGCTTCCTGAAAGTGCTCCTGATCAAGAATGCTACTCAGGTCGACATTCACATCCTGCTCCTGGCAGGGATCAGCGCGTGAGGGATGAGGCAGGGGTAGAGAAACTGGCTGCCAGGAACGCATCTTGTCGGTCTTCTGTTGATCTTGTATGCTCCGCTCTACAAGGTCAACAAGGTGTTGAATGCGCTCGTTTCCATGACAATGCAACACGGCATGACCTAATTCATGGGCCAGAGTAAAGCGTCGGAGAGTCTCAAGCATATTGCGACACAGCCAGACAAGGTTTTCATCCTCGTCAGGATCCATAAAGCCAAAGGTCCCTTCGGGATAATCCGCTGCGTGAAAGGTCTCCACATCTAGTCCAAGCCAGTCTACCAATTCATCTAGAGGAACCTCATCAGTCTGCCAGGAGGGATGATCTTTATGAAATTGGTCGCGTACCAGCCGTGCGGATTGCTCGGCAAATGTATACCACGAATGCTCTATTACACTCTCCATTGCACATTCTCACCTTCAGCCTCTAATTGCCATTGCCATTAGTCACCATGATACATTGATGCTGCTTTTCTGCTTCATTATAGCGTATTCACACCCTTCATTCCACTGGACAATACCTTCCCCTCGCATTTATCTCATATAGAGATGCTACACAGCTTATCCTTGAGACTCGCAGCCATATAAAATTTTTCACTACCTGCTACCGAAGTATGCAAAGAAAGAGCTCACAGGATGCAAAATTTCGCGCGCACCTAACGTATGTATATGATAGAGTATTCCATTGATGTGCATTCTTATTAGTGGCTTCCTATACCACAGTTTTCGGAGAGGCATAGATACAACAGAGTGCGCAACAACAGCTCACTCTGTCTTGTGCATCCTGGCTAACGTTCTGGTATAATGTGGCGAATCATAAGAAATAGCCTTGCAGCGAAACCAAAGGAGCATCCAATGCAAGCAGAAGAAATCCTCGCACAGGCCCGGTCTGAAAACATCCCTGGCAATTGGACCGTGTATCCCATTCTGCGGAAGAAACTCCAGTGGGGAATCCTGGGGTGGATTTTCGGTGTCATTCTGGGATTTGGGCTATTCACACTTATCTTTCCAATTGTCGTTCCCTATAACTTTGAGCACGGTCCGGTCTTAATCATTTTCACCCTGGTTCTGCTCGGCATATTCCTCTTTATTGGGCTGGGAAGCCTCTGGACACTTGTCACTGATATCAGACGCCTGAGCGAAAGTGAGAGGCACATCCTTGTCTTCACTCCAGAAAGTTTTGTGAAGCAGGAAGGCAGCGCCATCATCCAGGTACCGATGGAGAACATTGAATATGTCACATCTCGCGGCGTACGCAGTGCCTCTCGCACTATCAGCGAAAGCGAACGAGTCAGTGTACATAGCGTTCCCAGTATGGGGGAGAACATTGCTAGCTTCTTCATCGGGCGTGGCGCTACCAGCAGTGGTCGCCAATGGCTCAGCAAACGCTCCCGCACCCCAACCTCACTCGCCTTCCTCAACTCAGAGACAGGCAAGCAAGTCACCGTCCTACGCGACGAAGCGTATGGTAACCCCAGTGAGATTGGAGAGGTCCTCAAAGAATACGCTGCGCAACAACGTCAGGGAAAGACCAAAGCAGGAATTTCTTCTCTCGCTGAGGGTGAATAAAAGCACGTAGAAAGTTACTTTGACATGTTACTGGCAATGGATATCAGCAATACCAACATCAAATTCGGCCTCTATCACAACGACGTGATGAAGCAGCACTGGGTCGTTTCCACCGCTCGACAGCGCACAACCGATGAATACGCGATGGTACTCAGCGATTTGTTGCGACACGCAGGGCACACCTTCGATGATATTCATGACATTATCCTCTCTAGTGTCGTTCCTCCGTTAACGCCAGTCTTTCAAGATCTGGCGTTACGTTACTGCCACAAAGAAGCGCTTGTCATCTCTCACCAGGTTGATCTGGGCATCTCCTACCTTATCGACAATCCCTGGGAGGTTGGTTCAGATCGTATCATGACAACATTAGCAGCCCATCAACTCTATAAAGGCCCCGCGCTTGTCATAGCCTTCAGCACAGCGACCACCTTTGATGTTATTTCGAAACAGGGTGACTTTCTGGGGGGAGCTATCGCGCCTGGGTTGATGATTTCAGCGGAAGCATTAAGTAGCGCGGCATCCCGCCTCTTTCGCGTGGACCTGACCCCGCCACGCAGCGCCCTGGGAAAAAATACCATTGCCAACATGCAGTCCGGCATCATCTATGGGCATGTAGGATTGGTACAGGGGTTAATTAAACGCCTCTGTGCCGAGATTCCCGATGTAACAGATGCCGGTGAGGTCAAGATTGTCGCACATGGAGGACTAGCTCAATTGATGGCCCCTCTCATCCCTGAGATCCAATATGTCAACCAATATCTGCCCCTGGAGGGATTGCGTCTGGCCTATAATTACCTGCGCCGTATCTGATCAATAGATGAGTTTAATACGAGAGGGCATCCAGTTCACAAACCGGACGCCCTCTCGTATTGGAAATAACAAACACCCCTTTGGTTACAACCAGAGGGGTGTTTGTTCAGAAATGGGCCTTCCTGGACTCGAACCAGGGACCTCAGTCTTATCAGGACTGCGCTCTAACCACCTGAGCTAAAAGCCCGAACCGAAGATTGACAAACCCACCTATACAGGCGGGTGGAAAGGCGATGTCTTATTTTCCCGTGGGGCTGCCCCCAAAGTATCGTCAGGGCTGAAAGGCTTAACTACCGTGTTCGAGATGGGAACGGGTGTTTCCCTTTCGCTATAACCACCATTCCGCCCGCATGTACAAATGAGGCAGTGGAGATGAGGGGACTCGAACCCCTGACCTCTGCCGTGCAAAGGCAGCGCTCTACCAGCTAAGCTACATCCCCAAATGAGTGTTATAAAGGTTAAGTGGGCCTTCCTGGACTCGAACCAGGGACCTCAGTCTTATCAGGACTGCGCTCTAACCACCTGAGCTAAAAGCCCGAACCGAAAGCAACGAGTTGCTTCAACAACTCAAGAGTGGTAAGGCTTACGGAACAAGCACGCCAACCAATAGAGATAAGTTATCTTCAGGTTCCCCTTTTTAGAGGGGATCGACCTGGGATGGTTCCTCGCGCTGTGGCGAGAAACAACTCTCCCTAGAAAGGAGGTGATCCAGCCGCACCTTCCGGTACAGCTACCTTGTTACGACTTCACCCCAATCACCGACCCCACCCTCGACGCCTGCCTCCCAAAGGGTTAGCCTGGCGGCTTCAGGTGTTGCCGACTTTCGTGGTGTGACGGGCGGTGTGTACAAGACCCGGGAACGTATTCACCGTAGTGTGCTGACCTACGGTTACTAGCAACTCCTCCTTCATGCAGGCGAGTTTCAGCCTGCAATCTGAACTGAGACCGGCTTTCTGAGCTTGGCTCCCCCTCGCGGGTTCGCTTCCCTTTGTCTCCGGCCATTGTAGCGTGTGTGTCGCCCAGGTCGTAAGGGCCGTGCTGACTTGACGTCATCCCCGCCTTCCTCCCTTTCGGGCAGTCCCACCTGAAACCTATAACAGGCAGTAGGGGTTGCGCTCGTTGCGGGACTTAACCCAACATCTCACGACACGAGCTGACGACAGCCATGCAGCACCTGTGTGAACGCTCCGAAGAGCACAGTGCATTACCACTGCTTCGTCCACATGTCAAGACCTGGTAAGGTTCTTCGCGTTGCATCGAATTAAACCACACGCTCCGCTGCTTGTGCGGGTCCCCGTCAATTCCTTTGAGTTTTAATCTTGCGACCGTACTCCCCAGGCGGACCACTTATTGTGTTTACTTCGACACGGAGGGGGTCGATACCCCCCACATCTAGTGGTCATCGTTTACGGCCAGGACTACCGGGGTATCTAATCCCGTTCGCTCCCCTGGCTTTCGCACCTGAGCGTCAGGTACTTCCCAGGACACTGCCTTCGCCTTTGGTGTTCCTCCGGATCTCTACGCATTTCACCACTCCACCCGGAATTCCGTGTCCCTCTGAAGTCCTCAAGTCCTACAGTTTCCGTTCGCCTCTCCCGGTTGAGCCAGGAGCTGTCAGAACAGACTTACAGGACCGCCTGCGTGCCCTTTACGCCCAGTAACTCCGGACAACGCTCGCCCCCTACGTATTACCGCGGCTGCTGGCACGTAGTTAGCCGGGGCTTCTTCCTGAGGTACCGTCCGTTCTCGTCCCTCAGAAAAGCAGTTTACACTCCGAAAAGCGTCTTCCTGCACGCGGCGTTGCTCGTTCAGGGTTGCCCCCATTGACGAAAATTCCTCACTGCTGCCCCCCGTAGGAGTCTGGGCCGTTCTCAATCCCAGTGTGGCTGACCATCCTCTCAGACCAGCTACTGATCGTCGCCTTGGTGAGCTTTTACCTCACCAACCAGCTAATCAGGCGCAGGCCCATCCTCAGGCGTCCCGAAGGACTTTCCTTCTTGCGAAGGCTATGCGGTATTGTCGGCGATTTCTCGCCGGTATTCCTCACCTGGGGGTAGGTACCCACGTGTTCCTCACCCGTCCGCCACTCCCTTGTTACCAAGGGCGTTCGACTTGCATGTGTTAGGCACGCCGCCAGCGTTTATCCTGAGCCAGGATCAAACTCGCCATTCAAAGTTTTATAAAAAGTCCCTCACAAGAGACTTATATGCTTTGACCAATGGACAAGCTTATCCCCAACTGACAGGTTACTGTACTTGTTTGTTTTCCTTACCACTCTTCAATTGTTCAAGGTACACTCGATGCTTTCGCATCTGACGCGCTTTTCAGTCTCCCGTCCGGCGCAAGTGGAATAATATCACTGCTCCACCAACTTGTCAATAGGTTTATGACCCATTTTAAAAAGTCTCGACAAAAATCCCCAATTTCGCAGAAATCACCTGCTCATATGAAGCATGATGAGCGCTGACATTAGTTTATTAGCTCTCACGGTTCTCACGCTCAAGATGATCTTTTAAATGGATAACATTTTGCTTCTCCCGCGATGAGCTCTCATCGCCCCCCTGGCTAGCACTCTGCTCTAAATAATAGCTCCCGATCAAAGCGAGGCCAACACCGCAAGGAATCAAACCAGGCAAAAGCCACGGTCCCAAATGAAAAGGGGCGCTGGAAAGCTGTGGCAGAAGGAAACCTAGTGGGTAAAGACCAGCGGTCAGGGTGAACCCGACCATAGCGGTTATAAGGCCCGCTCGCAATATGCCACGGCTCCGACGACGTTTCGGTATGCTATCAGGATTAAACCCGCGCGCGATCATTGCCATACGTTCCTTGTGCTGCAAATAGCGAACCAACACAATGAAACCAAAGAATATGGCAAGGGCGATCAACCAACCACATAGTACTATAATAACATTCGCCGACATGCTTGCTCCTCAGATTTCCTCAACTACTTCGACTCGCTATGATATGATACAAAAGTTAAGTAAGAAGTTTCGTTTTGCTGAAACTTTCATAGCACTTCTGTTCTCTAATATAAACGTTATGGGTGAACATATCTTGCAATCGTCACAAAGTATAGGCTTGCCAATTCCGAACGTCGCCTCGCCACACGCTGATCAGGTAGAGCAGGACGACATGGAACTTGTCGCAGCAAGCCAGGCAGGCAACCAGGACGCATTCGCCTCCCTGGTTCAGAGACACCAACGACGAGTATTTAACCTCGTCTATCGAATGCTGCAATCATACGAAGAAGCGAATGAGATCACACAGGAAACTTTTCTTGCGGCCTGGCAGGGCCTCTCCTCCTTTCGTGGCGATGCGCGTTTCTCCACCTGGCTCTATCGTATCGCCTATAACTGCTGCTTAAAACAGCTTGAAATGCGCAAGCGGGACAAAGCGTTACAGGCTGCAATACAGGAAGAGCATTTGCTTGATCTAGCTGGCGAGGAAAACGCGGCAATGACTCAGATCGAGGCTGCTGATCGCCAGAGTCTTGTACATGAGCATCTTTCTACGCTGCCAGCAAAGTATCGCATTGTGCTTGTGTTGCGTCACCTACAGGATATGACATATGAAGAGATGGCGGAAATTCTTACCATGCCCATTGGCACAATTAAGACCCATCTCTTTCGCGCCCGAAACCTGCTAAAAGAGCGAATTCAGGCTATCGAGCAAGATTGGAGAACAAGAGGTTAAATATGCACTGCTCTAAAGCTGCTACTTATATACAATTGTATATGGATAAGCGGCTACCGCTTAAAAGTCTGCGACCGCTCGAAGCTCATCTCTCCGAGTGCTCCTCATGCCGCCACCATTTACGCTATCTGGAAATGATTGAACAGTCATTTACCACCACAAACCAGATCATAGAGCCTGAGAATCTGACACAGAATATCATGCGACGGGTCGCAGTCTCCGTACGTCAGGCAGAGATAGCCCGGCAGGAGGCACAAGCGGATTCCCAATTTATACCACTGCGTCCGTCACGCTCTGAGATTCTGGTTGCTCTCTTCCTGGCAACATTCGCGACCCTATGCTTCTTCCTGGGTCAACCAACTCTGCGCGCCTCGCTTCCTATCGCGAACGGACACGATTCACTCTCGCTAGCAGCCATCAATGCCTGGGAAATGTTATTAAACATGAATGGCAATACCTTGATGCTCATGTTCTGGGTACTGGGCACTATCCTGGGCATCTGGATTACACTTATGGTTGCTGGCAGCGAAGTTCGTACTATCTGGTTCAAGGCTGTTCAGGATCGTCTACCGGTCTGGTAGACAATTCTGAACAGAACTATCATACTCGCATCATCCTTCTAATCCTCTTTCACGTTTCTACCTCTGCCACCTCTTGATAACATATACTCTAATAGTGGCTTTGACGAACGTTTTTCAAGAAAAGAAAGGATGTTGCGCTTTCATGATAGAGATCACGCAAAAACGCTCTCCCATCAATATTGCGCGGGGTCTATTACGGCTCTGTCATCCACTTCCTGTCCTCTTTCATGCTATCGCGGTCACGATCTTTGCCCTCCTTGCCGGGTGGCCGCACCTGAACTGGTTTGTCCTGGCACTGATAGTCCTGGCACATACCGCAATGCAATGTGCGATAGCTGTCTTTAATGATTACTGTGATCGCCATCTGGATATCGCGGCGCAGAAGATGCAGAAGCCACTGGTCAATGGGCGCGTTCGCCCACGCGAGGCGCTAATTTTTGGATCAGCCTTCCTGATCTTGATGCTAGTGCTTCTCCTGCTCTTGAACATTCCGGCATTGCTTATCTCGCTGCTCTACCTGGCCTTTGGTATGGCTTATAACCTGGGCTTAAAGTCGACACCATTCAGCGGTATCGTCTTCGCGCTCGCGATTCCCCTCATTCCGGTGTATGCTTTCGTAGCATTTAACCACTTCATGCCATTTCTGTACTGGCTGGTACCAATCGCGGCTTTGTTAGGAGTGGCACTGAACCTTGCGAATTCCCTCCCTGACCTCGAGGGAGACGCGGCAAACCAGGCACGTACCCTGGCTGTTTTCCTGGGGTTACGAGGGACATTTCTGACCTGTCCACTGCTGATAGTCGCTGGGGGATTTTTAATCACACTCACCTGGTATGCACATCTTGTACCAGCCCAAAGCACACTTCTCCTCATAGCGCTACTGCTCAGCGGCATATTGTTACTCGCATTCAGCCTCTATTCTGGTCCGAATAAACCCCAGACCACACGCAAGGGATACTTCTATCTGCTAGTACTTACCTGCCTGATCCTGGGTGGTGGCTGGATTGCCGCCGCACTTTTGACCTAACCAATCTGAAATTATGAAGGTGCAGAGCCATTACTATCATCAATTTATGCTGTATGATGAGGAGTTAACTACATTATGCCACTGCGTCTAACACCGCTGGAGGCACTACTCGGTCGCCTCCATCTTCTACCAGTACCACTTTTCGACACACCACTAGCTCCAGGTATCGCCAAAATGCTGGTTACAGCCTGTGAAATTGGCCTCTTCGAGAGTCTAAGCAAACAGCAACTAAGTACTCAAGCTCTTGCGGAACGCCTGGAATGCCATCCAGATGGGCTCCAATTGCTGCTCAATCTCCTGGTCTCAGCAGGCTATCTCCGCAGACGTAAAGGGCGGTACGCCAACACACGTATGAGTCAACGCTGGCTAACTAGTGCTTCTTCGCTCAGCATCGCCCCCTATATCATCCACAGCCCAGATATTGTAGCCATCTGGAACCACATTGACGAGGTTATTCGCACCAATAGCCAGGCTATGCGTATGCCATACGAAGAAGACGCTAGTTCGCCAGAACAGCAAGCTATGCTGGCTCGGCACTACGCAGGTTTGGCCTCACTAGCAACGGCGCTGGGGAGCGAAGTTATTCGCCACGTGCGACTACCTCACGGGTCAACCCGTTTGCTAGACGTAGGAGGCTCCCATGCTGCGTACAGCGCGCTCTTCTGCCATAAATATCCCTATTTGAACGCGACCATTTTAGATATTGAAGCTGGGCTTGAGGCGGGTAGGCAAACCGCCAAAGTGACGAACCTGGAAGAACGCATGAGCTTTGTTAGTGGCGACATTGTACAGGATGATTTTAGAGATCTCTTTGCGGAACCTTTTGATGTCGCGCTCTACTTCCATATCGCGCACTTACTTCAACCTGAGCTTAATCAAACAATTTTGCGTAAAGTTGTGGGGACTCTACGGCCTGGCGGGACGCTCATCTTTGTGGACCAGGTAACAGACCAGACTCATGGTTCGCACCTGGCCTCGCTCATAGTACAATTCATGGCGCTCACAATGACAACCTGTGGTGGAACCTGCTACTCATTCACAACGGTAAAAGACTGGCTTGAGAAAGTTGGAATGCATCAGGTACGTAGCTATCGTCTGCTCACACCAGGAGCATCACTGATTACCGCCATCAAGCAGTAGCCAATGGAATAAAAGGCAGAATGAGGCGAGGGGCCGTTTCATAAATGGCTCCTCGCCTTTGCTTTAGTTATGGCGGTAAGATCGACGAAACATATGTAGCCTGTTACTTTCACACATATGATAACTGCACTCCTGGTTACCATCAGTTCTTCGCTCTAAAATGCTTACTATTCAAACTGGCACCTACCATTTGCTTCTCAAGAAAGGAACTATATATGTCTAAAGTATGGTTGATTACTGGAAGTTCACGCGGCCTGGGTCGTAGCCTCGCTGAGGCTGTGTTGTCGCATGGAGATCGTCTGTTTGCCACTGCACGCAAACCGGAACAGCTCAACGACCTGGTAGAGAAATATGGTGAGCAGATACAAATCTTCGCTCTCGACGTCACCAAACATGAGCAGGCTCGCGAGGCTGTCGCAACAGCCATCAAAGCCTTTGGGAGACTCGACGTTGTAGTCAATAATGCAGGATATGCTAATATAACAACAATCGAGGATGCCTCTGAAGAGGAGTGGCGTGCCCAACTTGAAGCCAATTTGTGGGGCGTTATCAATGTGACGCGAGCCGCGCTCCCCATCCTGCGTCAGCAGCGCTCTGGCCATTTTCTCCAGGTTTCCTCAATAGGAGGTCGTACAACAGCAACGGGCCTGGGTCCCTACCAGACAGCGAAATGGGCGGTTGAAGGTTTCTCCGAAGTCCTCTCGCGCGAGGTCAAGCACCTCGGAATTAAGGTCACCATGGTCGAGCCCGGCAGTTTCCGTACAGATTGGGGTGGTACTTCCATGACCTTCATCGAAACAAGTGAGGATTACAAGAGTATCATGGATCCAATAATGACCTACAGACAAGAAGTCGTTGGCAAAGAACCTGGTAACCCAAACAAAGCCGCCCAGGCTCTCATTACCATTGTGAATGAAGAGAACCCACCACTCCGCTTGCCTCTGGGAAGCGATGCCTTTAAGATTGCACGCCTGGTAGATCAGGCAAAACTCGCTGAGACAGAACGTTGGGAGAGCATCATTACCTCAACAGACTACGACGACGTTAAGGGAGAATCGCTGACCCACGGAATAGGAGTACCACAATCGAGTACAAAGTAAAAGTGCTAATGCCATGTAGCAATAGTATGGTGTTTGCGACATCCGCAAAATATAGATCGCCAACACACAAAATGCTATATAGATAACAAAGGCGAGAAGCCGTTTTATACAATGGCTCCTCGCCTTTGCTTTAGCCGTGAGATAAAAGCATTTAAGCCCATGACCTCGTTTTTTCGAAACGCTACACATTTGTCATTGATATGAAAGAATCTAGCAAACCACTTATCATCCAGAATCAGACAGACCTCATCGCAAACCAATGGGAAACACGGCAAAGTGGGTAAACGCAAACCTGGACGAGCAAACTGGAGCCAACATCATCGCTTTTTACTCAGGTTGGGGAGATGGATGCTATGGCTCTTACTTTGGCTATGACGAGCAGGAACAGCCTATTTGTCTCCTGACCAACTTTGACGTACTAAATGATGAAGAATAATATTGCCCTCTGGACAAAGAAAAATCCCAAAAACCTCTCACCTCGCTTTACGCACAATGGAAGAGGTTATTGTTATGTTAGACAAGAAAATCATCATTATGGCAGCATAGAAAATACAATGCAAAAATGATTAAAGACACAAGCAAACGCCATAGCATAGAAGTCAAACACTAGCGATCTTTGAGATACTCAAGCTCTTTCTCGAACTGCTTCATGGAAATTTCAATAGCTTTTTGAACAGGCATCGCGGGGGTTGGTTTCTGGCTGTTCTTTTTGGCTTTTGTCTCCTCCTTCATAACATTCACCTCCTTAACTATAAGTTTGTGAATATGTGCCCTTAGCCATTGTAAAAAATGCTCTCTATCCTTACTTAGGATAAGCCGCTCAATTTCCTTGGCATAGATCAACTCCTCTTCATCACTAGTAGGAACAATTTTTAGATTGTTCACAAGGAGAAATACTGACCCAGCAATCAGTGCAGTGCGTTTGTTACCATCAACAAACGGATGATTAAATACAATTCGCTCTATGAGGATGGCGGCTTGCGCTACAATATCCAAACTCTCATAGTACGCAGATTGTCGGGGTGCTTTTATTGCACTATCAAGTAAATTAATATCTCTAATAATAGCATTTATTCTATAATTTCGTTTATCTCAAAAAGCAGGTCACACTCTAAATAATATATTTCTCTCTCCTCTGCCATATGCCATTCCTCCCTGGATGATGGGCGAAAGAACTATTACCATTAACACGCTACAAATCTTCTGCCATTCATTTTCATACAAAAACCGTATAAAAAATTTATGCGGCAAATAAAATATCTAAAGCAAAATGACCGAGAAGTGGCCGATTATTGTCCTGGTGCCTATTATTTTTCTTCTGTACACTGTTGATTAAAAGATTTAGTTCCATCACTTATAAGGAGAAAAGAGACAATGCGAAAAGCTTTAAAGGTATTACTGTGTGGAGTCCTTCTTGTTGCAGCCCTATTCGTCAGCGCCTTTACCTCAATGGCTCCTTCAGCTCATGCGGCACAAACAAAAAGTACATCAGCAGCAGTCACTTGTTATGGACAAGCCGTTACAAGCGATACCGCCACATGGCCTGCGATGGATACCTCCAGATTTCCCAGCGACCCAAATTACGACTTCGTTACAACTGGGTATTGTCAAGACATCAATATAAAATTTTTAGTGCTCACACATCCAATGGAATTTCAAGTCTGCTTTGATCGAACTGGGACATGTAATTCCTGGAAAACATTGTCTCAAACCAATCACTGGTATCTGCTCGCAACTGATGTCTTGCCTGGTACAAAATATCACTTAAATGTGAGATTAGCCTATACAACCACATTTAAATGGATGTGGGCGGATTAGCAGTTAGATAAACATGCTGGCAAAATGAGAGGTCTGGCTCACTCACATTTTGCTCTCAAGTAGGGCCCGCTGAAACAAGAGCTTTTTAGAAGTAGACATAACAAAAGACGAGAAGCCGTTTTATAAAATGCTTCTCGTCTTTTTCTTAGTCGGGGTGAGAGGATTTGAACCTCCGACCACTTCAACCCCATTGAAGTGCGCTACCGGGCTGCGCCACACCCCGCTATCGTGGAACGCCATAATTATAACAGAAGGATTTCCAATTCGTCAACCCCTTTTTGGGATAAATAACAACAGATGTGATAGGAGTCCCCCTCACATCTGTTGTATAGATCTAGGATAGCGAAACCAATATCGGATATGATATTAGATGGCAGCGGCAACGCTGGCTTGGCGATGCAGAAGCCAGGCTGAGACAATGAATAGAACTAGTGTGGCACCGACTATGACACCAATATCAAGTAGGACTGTCGGACTCCAACCCTGGTCTGTTGTGCTCTGGAAGAGCCCTTCGCCCAGGTAGTAGGTGGGGAGAATCTTAACAACCTGCAAGATGAGAGAGCCATGAAGCATATTCCCAAAGAAGTTGCCCGAAAAAAAGCCGGGAAACAGAAAGAGCATTGAGACAACACCTGAAAACGCGCCAACACCATTTCCTGACTGGAAGATGCTACCTGCGATCAACCCTATAGTCAGCGCCAGGCATGAGCCAAGGAGAATGAAGACAATAGTAAGTGGTATATCTCCAGTAAAGCCCTTCAGGGTCAAAGCTACAACAAAAGAAAGCAGCAGTTGGTAACCCAACCCTACAAGCAGCTTCGCGGCTACTATATCGCTAAATGATGCAGGTGAGACCATGAGCATACGTAGGGTCTTCTTCTCCTTCTCCTCAACCATAAGCGTTGGTACTAGAGAAATGCCTGTCATAAAGGAGAGAAGCAGGCCCATAACGGCAAACATTGGCTCCAGGACACTTTGCACACTCTCCTTAGCCTGAGGCGGATTAATCGTCGCCAGGGTGAGATTGAGCGGCTGAGGATCTTTCACAGCTGTAACATAGCTAGTTATGATGCTCGTTAGAGCAGTACGGTCATAGGACACAACTCCCTGGTCACCATTTAGATAGAGGCCCAGCTTAGGCTTCTGCCCTTGCGCGATCTGGCTTTCAAAGCTGGCTGGTACGATAAGCCCTAAAGCATAGGACGAATCTTTGTGACTTCCATCAGTACCAAAAGCGTTGGTAACATCTTCAGCTGAGGCCGCGCGGGTAATGTCAACCTTGCTAAAATAGCTGGTGACGGCCTGCTCAACCCTGGAATTGCCGGGATTGTAGATCAACATCTTTGTACTATGCTCACCAAACACATTAGAAAAGAGGGCATAGAGCAGCGCTATAAAGATAGGTGAAAGCAACGCGAATAACGTCGTTTTATTAAGAATGATATCGAGCGCGTCCTTTCGCGCTATTGCCAGTATAGAGCGCAGGTTCATGATTTCTTCCTTCCCTCAATGCTTACGCCGGGCGTACGCCAGCAACTTTGATGAACACTTCTTCCAGCGAGGCTTCATTGGAATGCACAGCACGCACGACGCCTTCGCGCATCCAGGTCTCTAACTGTACCTGATCGGTAGCGCTATCCAGGCTCAACACACGATCTTGCAGGGCCGTCTCACCATTTGCTTCGCACTCAAGTGTGACAATCATGGTATGTTCTCCATGAGCGAGCTTGAGATGGCGTGGTGTATCATTGGCGACAATCTGGCCATTATTAATAAAGGCAACCCGCTGACAAAGCTGGTCAGCTTCCTCCATGAGGTGAGTAGTCAAGAGAATAGTCATCCCCTGCTGACAGAGTTCTTTGACGGTCTGACGCACCTCGCGAGCTGAGATGGGGTCCAGGCCCCGGCTCGGCTCATCCAGGAAGAGAACCTGAGGCTGATGTAGTAAGGCGCGCGCAATCATGATACGCTGCTTCATTCCATTAGAGAAGGTTCGAATGGGATCTTTGGCCCGATCTCGCAGCTTCACCATATCGAGCACTTCGTCGACGCGAGTCTTCGGTACACCGTACAAGTTACAGGAGAACTCCAGATTGAGACGCGCGGAGAGGCGCTCATACAAATTCTGATCCTCAAAAACAACTCCAATGACGCGCTTAAGCTCACGCTGCTGTTGCACAATGTCGAAACCCGCAACGCGGGCTTTCCCTCCACTAGGTATAATTTGCCCGGTGAGCATACGAATAGTCGTGGTCTTACCCGCCCCATTTGGTCCCAGCAAACCAAAGATCTCACCCCGGCGCGCGCTAAAGCTCACACCATTGACAGCTATCTTTTTACCGAACATGCGTTGAAGCTCACAGGCTTCGATCATGATATCCGCTGTCTCCATACTCTTACTCCTTCACAATGCCTAATCTCTATTTTTACTCGCGGGCAACCTGGTTACCTCATACATCTGATCTGTGAACACTATAATCCGCGAAGATTGGCGGCGCTACATATTTTCTTCCAGTGGAGCAGAATAGGGTCTAACAGGAGCATTCAGACCCCTGAATGAGCACAAAAAACCACGAATGGAGCAGGGAAAAAGTTGAATGGAGAGGACAACACAGCCAGCCAGTATCACAATCCACATTTAAATAGAGTGTATACTCGCGCGAACAGACATGTCCACCTTCCAGTTGGCTATGTTACAATGAGCACGACCATAAAGAGATGGATCATACTAAACCAGTGCCATAAAGATTTTGGGATACAGTATCCGATGAGTGAGTTGCCGATTAGGCACGGCAGGTAAAGGGGTCGCCATGCGACTACATGTACATCGCTTGAATAAGATGCTAGATAGCCGCACCATCCTGCATATTGACGAACTATGCATAGAGGCAGGCGAGATCCATGCTATTGTTGGCCCCATTGGGAGTGGAAAGACGCTCCTCCTACGGACACTCGCTGGAGTACTACCGCCAAGCGGAGGCCGCGTTGAGATCGAGGGAAAGGATATCTACCGAGATAGAGGCACACAGCGCAATATCGCAGTTCTCTTTGAAGAGGATTTACTATATGAACGACTGTCGATTCGCGACAACCTGAAGCTGTATTGCGGACTGCATCGTCTTCCCAGAGAGAGTATTGATAACGCGCTGGCAGAGGTCGAACTAAGCGATCAGGCACGCAAATCAGTAGCTAAAGTCTCCCCCCCAACCAAAAGGCGTGTGGCCTTCGCGCGCCTACTTATGGGGCAGCCGAAGCTGCTACTCCTGGATCATCCAACACTACGCATTGACAGACAAACACATGATCTATTCTCGCAAGCACTCTCTCAAGCAGCACAACAGGGAGCAAGTGTCATCCTGACGTGCGAGGATCTTTCATGGGCAGGCAAGTTCTGTACGCATATTGTCGAACTTGCTGGGGGGCAAATCGTCGAGAAGCGGCGCAATGAAGCACTCAACACCTCTCAAACTAAAGCAGGAGAACCACCAGCAACACCTGAGCGCCATGTGCCTTATAAAGTGCCAGCGCGCAAGGAAGATAGGATCATGCTTTTTGATCCAGGCGAGATCCTCTATGCCACCAGTCGCGATGGCAAGATCTACCTGCGTACCGCCAGCGACGAGGCCACAACTAATCTGACATTACAAGAATTGGAGCAGCGCCTACTAGGGCGTGGATTCTTCAAGGCTCATCGCGCTTACCTGGTCAACCTGCAACATATCAAGGCCGTCATCCAATATACACGCAATAGTTATACCCTCCTATTGAATGACGCTCAGGAGACGATGATTCCATTAAGTAAGCAGAGTGAAAAAGAGCTACAGGAATTGCTGAGCTATTGAGGGCGGAGGGTAGACTTTTGAGCACACATCTGCTACACTTCTCTGTTAGAAACTGATATGAGGCGATGATGGGGAGAGTAAGCGCGCAAAGAATGCTTCAGGGAGAGGGGGTCACCGACTGCAAGCCCCTTCGCAGGAACGCGTGCCGAAGTTCACCCCAGAGCTGGCTATTGAAACTCCACACGTAAGAGCGCGTAGATAGCCCCGGTAGTCCCCGTTATCGGACATAACCGAGAGGAATCATGTGACACATACATTCACGTGTCGCTGGTTCAAAATGGGTGGTACCACGGAGCTTGCCATCGCGGCGCAAACATGCAATTTCTTGCCGACAACTTCGTCCCTGTTGACGATTGTCGGTTTTTTGTTTTTTGGATTACCGGAGGAGACGGTCAATGATTGGACAACTTGAAGACATACTCGCGCAACTGATCGAGTTGCGCGAGCGGGCCATCGCCGAGCTAGAGGGAATTACGACCTCCGCCCAGCTTGATGAGTGGGATACCCGCTACCTGGGACGTAATCGAGGCGAGCTGAAAAACATTTCAGCCGTGATGCCCAAGCTTACCAAGGAAGAGCGCCCGGTCATCGGACAGAAGATCAATACGGTAAAGGCTGCGTTAGAGCAGGCACTGAAGGATAGGCGTGAGGCGCTCAAACAGCGTGAGATGCTCCAGAGACTAGAGCAGGAGCGCCTTGACGTGACGCTACCGGGACGCACGTTGCCAGCCGGGCATATGCATCCCCTTTCGCGCGTCATTCAGGAAAGCACTGATATCTTCGTGCGCATGGGCTTCCAGATAGTACAGGGACCAGAGGTCGAAACCGATTACTATAACTTCCAGGCACTCAACGTACCAACTGACCATCCGGCACGCGATATGCAGGACACCTTCTGGGTCGCCCCCGGTGAAATCCTGCTGCGCACACAGACCTCGCCAATGCAGATCCGTTCGATGAAGCGCCAGCGTCCACCTATACGAGTTGTGGTACCAGGCAAGGTGTACCGCAACGAAGCACTCGACGCCTCACATGAGGCCGTCTTCCATCAGATCGAAGGCCTATTGATTGATGAATACTGCACAATGGCCGATCTCAAAGGAGTCCTGGAACGTTTCGCCCATGAGATGTTCGGCCCTGAGCGCCGTCTGCGCTTCCGTGGGAGCTACTTCCCATTCACGGAGCCGAGCGCAGAGGTAGACATTAGCTGTGCGAGTTGTAACGGTACTGGCTGTCGCGTCTGCAAGTACACAGGCTGGCTGGAAGTTCTGGGGTCGGGTATGGTCCATCCCAAGGTACTGCGCGAGGTTGGCTATGATCCCGCAAAGTACCGAGGTTTCGCCTTCGGCATGGGTGTAGAGCGCATCGCAATGTTGAAATATGGAGTGAGCGATATTCGCCTCTTCTCTGGCAATGATTTGCGCTTCCTGCGCCAGTTCTAAGGTCTTATCCGAAAACCACCCCTCATTCGAGGGCGCTTCGCGCTCAGGTTTTCGGATAAGGAGTAAGCCAATTTACGCAGGCTTTCAGATAAAGGAGTTCAATCGACGATGCGAGTACCTTTAAGTTGGCTCAAAGACTACGTGGATATCACGATGTCGCCTGAAGAGCTAGCCCATACCCTGACGATGGCTGGTCTTGAGGTTGAGACCATTGATTATATAGGCAAAGAATGGGGTGATAAGATCGTTACCGCCCAGATCATCCATCTGGAAAAAGTGGAGACATCCGATCACCTGAACTATACACGCGTGACCACAGGCACTCAGGAGCTTAATGTCATCTGTGGAGCGCCCAATATTAAGCAAGGAGACAAAGTGCCGCTGGCTCTGGCGGGAGCGATAGTGGGTGACCTTGAGATTCGTGAGACACGCAAGATGGGCTATGTCTCACAAGGCATGCTCTGCTCACCTCGCGAACTTGGTCTCGGCAACGACCATAGCGGCATCTATATTCTTGACGAAGACACCGTGCTGGGGCAGAAGCTTTCTGACCTGCTTGGCGAGATTGTACTGGAGTTCTCAATCAAAGCCCATCGGGGAGATCTCTCTTCGATAGTTGGCATCGCGCGTGAGGTCGCGGCCCTGACCAGGCAGCCATTGCGCATGCCAAAACCCACGTTCCCGGAGCAGGGCACACCTGCCTCTGAGCTAGTTCGTGTCACTGTTGAGGATAATACGCTCTGCCCACGCTATACAGCACGCGTTATCAGCGGCATCACTGTCGCACCCTCACCAAGCTGGATGGGACGACGACTGCTGGCGGCAGGCATGCGCCCCATCAATAACGTCGTTGATATCACAAACTACGTCATGCTAGAGTTAGGTCAACCTCTACATGGCTTCGATTATGATCGGGTGCCAGAGCATCATATTATAGTACGTCATGCCCATGAAGGCGAGCGGCTGAAGACACTCGACGATGTAGAGCGCAAACTGACACCTGAGATGCTACTCATAACCGATCCACAAGGACCAACAGCCATAGCTGGCGTTATGGGTGGCGCGAAGAGCGAGGTCGATGATACGACCACTCGGTTGCTGCTAGAGACTGCAAACTTCCAAAGTTCCAGCGTCCGGCGCACCTCGACAAAGCTAAATTTACGCACCGATGCCTCCAGTCGCTTCGAGAAAGGGGTAGATCCCGATTTGGCGGCGCTGGGAGCTGATCGCACCTGTCAATTACTGGTTGAACTGGCGGGCGGCACAGTCCACCCAGGGATTGTAGATTGCTATCCACACCCCGTTCAGCCACGCTCAATCCGCTTCTCAACCTCCGAGGTCGAGTGGCTCACCTCGATGAAGGTGACCCCCTCCGAAGTCGAGACGGCGTTGAGTGCGCTCGACTTTCAGGTACAGATCGACGAGCAGGGCGATGGAATGCTGGTGACGGTTCCCACGCATCGCAACGATGTTGAAGAAGGCGCGGATCTCGTTGAAGAGGTTATTCGCCTGATCGGTTACGAGAAGATTCCCAGCACCATACCGATAGGGCCACTCCCAGAGTCAGAGCCACTGGAGGATAATTGGTTCGCGCGTGAGCAACAGATTCGCTCGCTGCTGGTTGGAGCCAGCCTAAATGAAATTGTGACATATTCTCTGACCAGCCGCACGCGCATGGTAAAGCTACTCGCTAACGCGGACGAGCAATCAGCTCGCTATCTGCTCCAATCGCCGCGCAACAATGGAATAGTGAACGCACCAGCAACAAGCAACGGTACTAGCGCCGTAGCGACTTTTGATCCACACTCGCTACCTGCCGTGGTGCTGGCGAACTCGCTGAGCGCCGATATGGAGAGCCTACGCTTGACCCTGATGAGTAGCCTGCTGGAAACCGTACAGGAAAATAGCAAGCGCAACAAAGCAGGACTACGCTTCTTCGAAATCGGACGCCGCTACCTACCAGCAGAACATATCAATCAGCAGCCTGATGAGCGTCGAACGGTTGGTATCGCGCTATGCGGGCCAGCCGAAATCACCTGGATACCCGAGCTAGCTCGCCCGGCTGATTTCTATGATCTGAAGGGAAGCATAGAGACGCTGTTAGCTGGACTACATATCACGCGCTATCGCTTCACGCCAACGCAGCATCCCACCTTCCATCCTGGTCGCTGCGCGCTGCTAGAGCTTCCACGCCGCGCCGCTGATGGATCGAAAGTCTTCAGCCCCGTAGGCGTACTGGGTGAGGCTCATCCAGAGGTACAGCAGCGCTACGATCTCCCTCAGCGTGCATATCTCGCTGAGATCGATCTGGAGCAGCTATATGCGGCAGTCTCCACAGAACAGCGCTATCAGCCAATCTCGCGCCACCAGGAGTTGACGCGTGATCTGGCGCTGATTGTAGACGAGCGGGTATCGAGCCAGGAAATGCAGGAAGCCATTCAACGCCTGGGTGGCGACCTGCTACGCGAGGTCACCCTCTTCGATCTCTACACAGGAGATCCAATTCCCAATGGGAAGAAGAATCTGACGTATAGCCTGATCTATCAATCGCAAGAACGGACACTCAAGGATACTGAGGCAAACGCAGCACAGGAGACTATTATTCGCGGCCTCCATGAGGAGTTTGGCGCCGTCCTACGCTAAGTTCGTATAAATTTATGATAAGGGCGATACTCATGAGTATCGCCCCTGTTTCTTGTCCTTGAGGATTATGCTAATAGCAGAAACTTTTTATCTATCTTATGCCTGTTTACATATGTATTTTTTGCCAAATATTCCTATGTGCTTAATATAGAAGTGAAAAACCGCATTGTCGAACGTTTATCACAATGCGAGCAGTGTAATCTAATTCGGCGGCTATATCTTTTTAATCAGCTGGGGTGGTATATCGTTCCGCTTTTATTTGCATGTGGTTATGCTGTGCTGTGTGGTTGAGGAGCTATTTGTTCAAGAAAGTGTAGAATGAATAAGTGTAGACGTTGCGGCGAGGGTTGCCCAGATGACGCCGCCTATTGCGAAAAATGCCTCTCTGCCCAACCCTCTCAGGAGAAGCTTGTTTCCCATGCTGGCACACATAGCGGTGCGCCTTCATTCGCAACCGTACCAATAGAGCTAGCCGAGCATGCGAATGAGCCTGAGGCAAACGCTTTCGTGGCCAATCCAGATTACTCCACTCAACCTGACGAGGAGCAGAGCCCGACCATCCCTCCAATGTCTCATCTAACCGATCAGACTGTTGACAAGCTTAACGATGCCGCCCGGCGCATGAACGCGGTTGAGACGCGGGAACCGCGCTTGCGTCGTATCTCGCGCCTCTCGCCGCTACAGGACATATCCTCGGAGGTTCAACGCACCAATACGCCACATCCCAGCCAGGGTATGACCCAACCATCCCTGGAAGATGCGCATGAAGGTGAACGCAAGCAGAGAAATAGGAATCGAGATGCGCTTGAGCTTAGCCTCCCTATGCCCGACTTCTGGCCCTGGTTACCTGAACAAGGGGAAGAGGAAGAGGAGAGCGAGGCCGACAAATGGAATAACTTCAATGACCCACTGCTCTCCCGCCACCTCGATCCCATCGCAGCAGAACGCATAGAGCAGGAGGATGTGCGCCGCGCTATCGCAGATGGACATCTTCCCCCCTTTCCCGTGGTCAATCAGGCATACTCCTTTTTTAAAGATCGAAGACGCCTACGTCTATTCTTTGTGATCGCGGCATTATTGATTCTAGTCTCGCTGGTCTTTGACAGTTTGCTTGTCTCATTCTCGTTACTGGGATCACATACAAATAACCGGGACAACACGATCCCTACGCTAGCCCTTTCGAGCACAACTGCGAGTTATGGACAAAACTTAACACTCCACATCAGCAACTTCCGCGCGCACTCACGGCTCTACCTAACTCACGACATCGGTGAGCCAATCCGCGTCAATGGAGGTCGAACGCTGGTCACTCTTGGCGATGTGGGAGAGGCAAGTGTCACAGTGAGCATTGACTCAAGCTGGGAACCAGGCTTTCACCTCTTGCAAGTGGAAGATGTCGATACGCGCTATATCGCCAGCACCACTCTGCACATCACAGATGGCCCAAGCCGTCCCTCACACTTCCTGTTAAGCACGAAACAGATGGATATGGGCAATGGCTATCAGGGTGCGAATACCCTTCAACAACTCATACTGCATAATTCAGGCAGTGGCAGCATCGACTGGAGTGTGAGTAGCGATCAACCCTGGCTACAAGCCACGCCTACCCAGGGCACATTTAGCGGTCAGCAAACCATTCTCATTGGCGTACAACGGGCCAATCTCAAGGCAGGCTCCTATACAGGGACATTGACCTTTGCCTCTAATGTTGGCTCACCACAGTCAGTCAAAATACAGATGAGCGTGCGCGAGCTTCCACCTTACGCAGGAGCAGTCCTACAAGTCACTCCAGTGACACTCTCATATGACACGATGGATGGAAATAAAGGCGCTACGCCTCAGGCACTTATGGTCTCTAACCCGGGTACCCAACCGCTCTACTGGTCGCTCGCAAGCAATCAACCAGTCAACAATGACCAGAATGCCTATTTGCGCGAGTTGGACCCAAATCTGAATTGGCTGCGTGTCAACCGCTTGACAGGTACTATCGCCCCTCATGAGTCAAGCGCTATCCCGCTGACAATCGATAGCGAGAAGCTGTTGCCAGGGACATATCTCAATATGCTCTCATTTAATATCGGCCAGGGGCATACCGGCATTAATACTCCACAAAGCGTGGCAATCGCGCTCACAGTTAAGCCACAATGCTCGATTACTGCCAGTATGGCCTTTATGGACTTTGTGGCTGTCGCGGGAGCTAACCATACCAGTACACAAACCCTCTTGATAAAATCAGGTAATAGTTGTCCCAACAATATTGGCTGGCAAGCTAGTACACTGGCCAAATGGATTACGCTGACGCCCAATAGCGGTCAGCTAGACAGCACAAGCGGAGCGACTACGACAGTGGGTATCGCGCCCAACAATCTGAAACCGGGGACATACCGCGATACAGTTTCAATTACAGCAGGTCATAGTAGCCTCTCGCTACCAGTCAAGCTCACTATTCAGAAACCGCCAACGCCAATGTCACCCATTCTGGGTGCTTCACCACTCAATCTGAACTTTAGAACGACTGCAGGCAAGGGAGCCCTTCCGGGACAGTCTGTCACGCTCACCAATACCGGAAAAAGCCCACTCACCTGGAACACAGCTATCAATTACATGATATCTCCCTGGCTTGGTGCCTCACCTTCTCGTGGTACAATTGCTCCTGGTCAAAGCGGGCAGGTGCTCATCAACGTAAATCCAAGTAAACTCTCTCCAGGTGAGTACATGGGTCAGGTTATCATTCATGGCGTTGATAGCAAGAATCGGCCTGTAGGTGGTACTCCACAATCCATCATGGTCAGCCTGACAGTGGCACCACCCTGTACACTCGCACAGCCGTCGAGTAACGCTCTGGCATTTAGCGCCATCAAGGGCAGTGGAAACCCGATGGCGCAATCGATCACACTCTCAGCCAACGGAAACTGTAGCTGGCCTCTGGGTTGGAAGGCCAATATAGTAGGTTCGGCCTCCTGGCTCTCACTTTCGGCAAACTACGGCACGTTCACAGCAAGCAATCAGTCAACGACGCTGGTCTTCAATACCTCCATCGTAGGACTTGACCCTGGCATCTACACAGCCCAAGTGAATGTACAGGCCAATGAGAGCACAAAGACTGCTGCGCAGGGCAGCCCACGAACCCTCACAGTCACACTCACAGTACAACCACCCTGTACGCTTCAAGTCGGGCCTGATAGCCTGACCTTCAGTGGACCACAGGGTCAGCCTATATCCAGCAGGAATCTCAGCATTCAGGAGAGTGGTACCTGTGTGCGCCCGGTAAGCTGGTCATCAAGCGTGGATAGCAACAGTAGCAGTTGGCTTTCGACTGGTGGCAGTGGTAGTGATAACGGTGGCGGAAGCAATCTCTCCATCTCAGTCAGCCCAGGCTCACTGCCACCCGGAACATACAAGGGCACTGTTACGGTCTCGGCAAATGGCAGTGGGGGCGCAAATGTCGATGGTAGCCCGGTCAATATTCCGGTTCTGCTGACAATTACTGGCTACAAGGTTAGCGGAACTGCGAATTTCTGCGTCGATAGTCAGTGCGATATGACAAGCGCGCTACCCAACGCGACCGTAACACTCTCCTCAAGTGGCTCGGTTGTCGCCACTACGACGGCAGATGGTTCAGGGAATTTTAGCTTCTCCAATATTGGAATTGGTAGCTACACCGTGGCAATCTCTAGCACTGACACACTAGGGAGTAACCGCAATGGTAGCGTGACAGTGACAGTCAATGATGATACAAATAATGTGGTAGTGAAGGCTCCGGCGACTGGGATGTCGACCTCATCCGATTCGCAATCGCCACTGCCCCCCACGACTCCCCCTTCACGTGATCCACCAGCAACACCTACACAAATGAACACACCAACTGTCATCGCGACCCCAACCGCGATGGCAGCTAGTGCGCCAGCTCCCAAAAAGTGAAAGGCGATCTTTCCTTTTACCCAAACATGTCAGGCATAGTAGCGGAGACATCGGCAATAGAGAACTGGCAGGCAGATGCTAGATAATTCGCCTCTTGTAACGTTTATAATTGAGTACGATATTTTCTATACCATAGGATTTCATTAATACGACTCAGTTCACACTAGCAAGAGGAGGAAGGGAAGTGGTAGTGACACCGCTTCTCTTATACATATAGGGATGGATACCAAACGTTGTCCTAGTTGTCAGAAGCTACAGCGCGCGGATACGCAGACCTGTAGCCGTTGTGGTTATATCTTCGACAAGACCGCCCGACGCGCCAGCAGGAAAGGGAGCGGCAAGACTCTATTGCCGCCCGCCTCGCCTCATCGCGCCGGACACTATGCAGGGCTACATCCTGAGGATCACCCCTATCACTCAAATCTGCTAGCCACTCAACATCCAACCATTACGCATCACAATGATCACAAAGAGGTATGGGAAGAGGATAGCGAGGATAACGCAAATATCGCGCCTATAGAGCCACAGGTACGTCGTGCAAGCCTTCGCACACAGACAACAAACATACAAGTAGATTCCACACACACAGAAATGGAAATGGCGGACGTACCAACACACAAGAATAGCTTAAATCATGAGCCAGAGACCGAACACGCGCCACGCGTTGCCAGTCCAGAGACCAGGCGGTCCCGAAGAGAGCCAATTTCCGAGCCGCCCGTCGCGCTTTCACAACCCAGGCGTACCCGATCGCGCCTCTTGAGCGTATTACTACTGCTGGCATGCCTCCTCTTCCTGATCGCAAGTAGCATCCTGGCTTTCCTTTTGATTGGGAATAAGCCCACTATCACGCGAGCATCGGTCGTAGCCTCGCCCAACCAGTTGCGCATCAATGATACGTTTCTGTTACGCGGAAGTGGCTTTGGGGCACGCGACCACCTAACTTTGACATATGATGGTTCACGCTCAATCCCGGCCGACAATGGGAAAGCCTTGATCGCAAGCACCAATAGCCAGGGCAGTTTCTCACTGGAAATCCGAGTAACGAAGGCATGGAGCATTGGCACTCATGATATTCATGTCACCGATGAGCGCCTGCGCCTGAGTGTATCGACGAGCATCACTATTCAACCAACCCCGGTAGGTTCACCGCATCTCCAAATCTCGGCGACAAGGCTTGATTTGGGAACGGCAGCAAGCGGCACCATCGCCGAGCACGATCTAACCCTGATCAATACTGGCGGCGGGTCGATTAACTGGCAGGTCAGCAGCGATCAGCCCTGGCTCTCGTCCACCCCCGCCAGCGGCTCATTCTCGGGTCGCACAAACATCCAGATAAAGGCCAATCGAGGCACATTGCAGCCACGCACATATACCGGACACCTGCTGTTCCGCGCAACCAATGGCGCGGATCAGACCCCCATTTTTCTGACTGTGATGCTTGGCGTCGAGAAGCCCACCAGTAGCTCGCTTGTAGTCTCCACAGCCTCGCTAGCCTTCTCAACTGGCGCGGGACTGAATCCAGCAGCCCAAACACTGGTATTACAAAATACCGGCGACCAACCGCTAACCTGGACAGGGGCAACCCTCACGGGCGATGGCTCCCCCTGGCTCAGTCTCTCGCCTGCCGAGGGTCAACTCCCAGCGCACCGGAGCGCGATCATCACTGTTTCTCTGCAAACCGCGCAACTGACCGTGGGAACATATCAGGGCACGCTCAACTTCACCAGCGCCGAGAACTCGATCCCGGTTGGAGTTTCTTTAAATGTGCTGGCAGCAGGAAATCTAGTCGTTTCACCTCCCACGCTCTCCTTTTCGATGATCGTGGGGCAGCAACCTGATGACCAACAACTAACATTACAAAACACTGGTGCACTTCCGCTGGACTGGGTAGCTAGCGCTACCACCTCTAACGGCGGCGACTGGTTACACACACTCTCGCCAAATGGGAGCCTGAACGCGGGGCAGCAATCCACGCTCGCGGTCCATATTGACGGTGGGAATCTGGCTCCAGGCTCCTACCAGGGTACACTCATCCTCCGCTATGGAGAGCAGCAGAAACAGATCGCAATCTCGCTGACAGTTTCGCCGCCACCGGCGCCAGCCATTAGTATCTCGCCCACATCGCTAACCTTCGATACCACCAGGGGGAGAGACTTTACCGCGCAATTGATCGCACTGACCAATGTAGGGGATGCCCCTCTCAACTGGAAGGTGAGCTTCTCCGGCGCTCCAGTAGGTATTTCACTTACTCAGGGCACACTTTATCCGGGTGAGAGCCAGGTGCTCAGTATTATACCCACGGGTTCAATCTCAACGGCGGGTATCTCTACAGGCACTATCACCTTCGCGCATACGGACACAAGCCAGAAGGTGCCGTCACGTCCGCTTAACGTCACAATACAAATTGAGTGAGGCTTTTAAAAGCAGGGATGACCTTAAGTTGACGCTCCTTGAGGTCTGTGCTATAGTCTGACAGAGATCTTCATTTATAAGATCTCATATCTTTTTCTCCTTATTTTTTCACCTGAAAAACACCCATCACGGAGGATATAGTCGTGCCAACGATTACATATGTGCGTGAAAATGTACAGGTGCAGGTTGCTGAAGGCGATACCGTACGCTACCCCGCGCTTGAACATGATGTCCCGGTCTACTGTGGCCTCTACAAGCTCGGCAACTGCCACGGCAACGGCATGTGCGGCACTGACCGCGTGGCGGTCTCGCCCAGCGAGAATGCCAGCCCTCTGACCTTTATGGAAAAGTTCTGGCTCCGCAACGATCTCAAGAAGAACCCGAACATGCGCCTCGCCTGCCAGGCCAAAGTCTTTGGCGATGTTACCGTCGAGACGCGCTGCAAATAGCCAACCTCTCACGCACTTGAGAATACAAAAAGGATGAGCGTTCAGAAGCTATTCTGAACGCTCATCCTTTTTATTTCAGATATCGAAGGCGCTAAGGTTTTTCCCTTACAGCGAAGTAGAGCCGATAAGCAAGCTTGCCATTCCATGACAGTTCAACCTTGCCGGAGAGAGAGGCAGGAAAATTGAGGGAGATACTGCCATTCTGACTCTTATCACCATCAACCTTAATTTCCTGTGGAGGGCTAAAAGGAATATTATCTGTGTAGATCTGAGCAGTAATCGTTCCCCCCTTCTTTCCCTTGGTAACAACGCTATAGGTCACATAGAACGTTGTTTTAGGAGTGAAAATATTCTTCTCTTGTAGAGCTACTCCATTGGTGGCATCGATACGCGATGCAATGGTCGCGGATGTGATAACGTCCTTGCCCGGCCCCGTCTCCGTTTTGGGAGGATCAGGAATGTTAACAGCAGTTGTTGGCTTGATGGATGGCGGCGTATTTAAACCAGTAAAATGCGTAAAGGCGTCCCACTTGCCGCTCGCCTTAGCGTAATAGCCCGCGCCTGAGCAGAGCAGAAGCATAACAATGAGCACGCTCAGGAAGCCACTGACAATGCGATACCTGGGTATGACCGCACGCGGCTTCGTGTACATCGGAGGAACATAGATAGAGCCTTCTTGCTCCGGCAGATCCGGCAACAATTGCTCAATGTTCTGCACTGGCATGAGCATCGAGCTTGTCCCCTGCTCATGCTGAACCTGAAGTTGAATTGAATTGGGCTGATAAGGGACAGGTAGCAAAGATTGTGGCCCCTGTTCCTGAGACTGACCATCAGCGGGCGGCTGCCAGACTTGCCCATCCCCCACTGCTGATCATTATTATTGATACCCGGCGTTGGAATCGCGCTCTGCCAGCCACTCTGGGCATTCCAGCCAGGCTGCTGTACACCACCCGAAACCATACCTGAGGATGATACATCATAAAGGTTATTCTGCCAACCGGCCTGCGATTGATCTTGCGCGTTCTGCTGTGGCTGCTGCTGTGACCACCACTGAGGCTGAGGTACTGCCTGGGGACCGCTGAAGGAAAGTTGAGGCACATCATCCCATGCGCCATTCGCGGTTCCGCCCGTTGCTCCTACACCCCAATTATTCCCACTCTGCGCATTTCCTGATTGGAAATTATTCGCGTTCATCTGTCCCAGCAACGGCGAAGGTGCTCCACACCTGGGACATGGAGCTTCATTTGCTTCTCTAGCTGCATTACAATATGCACAAATCATTTTGACTTCGCCACCTTAAAAAACTATTGCGTTCTTTGTGTTACTACTCACACTAACACTGCACGACCTCTATAATCAAGTATTGGCGCTTATGATAGCCATTTTTCACTATCTCTTTACCATGTCACTCTGTATAAACGTGTTTCAAAGTGATATCTGTTCAATGACATGCTCTCACCCGGTAAAACAATTCATATCGCATCGCAGAAACGAGCTGATTTATACGAGCCATATCCACAATAAATCAGCGCATCTAGCGAAAAAACCTTGAATGCTTTCTTTCCAGGTGCTACGATTACAGTGCGAGGGAGCGTCGTTTCGCCCCACGACAACTATGACTCAGACGTGGAGACGCATGACAGAAACGCAAGAACAATGGTATAACCGGCAGGCAATAGAGCGCTTAGCGCAACACATTCCCTTTGAACAGGATAAGGCTAGCAAGTCGGAACAGATCGAGATGTTGCGTGGCCTTGTCTTGCGCCACGGCGCGAGCATCGACCCGGAACTCTTTGGCTTTGAAGCACAGAGTGAACTCATCCGTCTCGGCCTCTGGCACCGCATAGGTCGAGAAATCACGTATAAAGACGAGGATTATCATCATGAGTAGTGGGATAATCGGTGGCACCTCCCCTTCCGCATCACGCCGTAAGCATATCGTGATTACTGGTTGCTCCAGTGGCTTTGGACGCGACAGCGCCTTTGAGCTAGCGAGACGGGGCTGGCATGTCTTCGCCACAGTACGCAAGACATGCGATCAGGAGAATCTAAATGCCGAGGCGGCACGCCTGGGATGTGCCTCCAATCTCACACCCTTGCTTTGCGATATTACCGATGAGGAACAGGTCACGGCTCTTGCTCACGATGTGGAGGCTTACCTGCGACGCGAAAGCGATGGATCGCCATGTCTGCACGCTCTGCTCAACAATGCGGGAACGGCTTATGGTGCCCCCCTCGAACTACTTCCCATCGCGGACCTGCGCTCGCAACTCGAAGTCAATGCCATCGCTCATCTAGCAGTTACCCAGGCATTCTTGCCCTATCTCAAGAACGCACGCGGCACCATCATCAATATCAGCAGTGTCGCAGGACGCTTCTCTAGTCCAATCACAGGCGCGTACTCGGCCAGCAAGTACGCGTTAGAGGCCCTTAGCGATGCTCTGCGCTTCGAGCTAAGCCCTTTCCATGTGCGCGTCGTGCTCATCGAGCCTGCTTCCAGTCCAACTAACATCTGGAACACAAGCATTGAACGCTCCCACTGGCTCGATAAGCATAAGGGCGGCTCATATGGCAAGTTACTCGCGACTTTTGAGAAGCTGGCGACACGCTCCAGTCACAAGGGTTTCCCGCCACGCTTGGTCGCTGAAACTGTCGTACGCATCCTGGCAAGCGAGAAACCACGCGCGCGTTATGTCGTCCCTCGTAGTGCAACCCTGCTAACCACGGCGCGTCGCCTCCTACCCGACCGCGCCTGGGATGCCGTTCTGCATCGTGTGCTGAACTACTGAGCAGAGAGCAATGATGCTCTCCCATTCGCGCCCGGCGCTTCTCTTGTTAAAAAAGCGTAACCGGGCCACACAGGCGTGGTCGTAGACTGACTATTGCAGTGCTTGATTGTGATTGATGTGCTATCATAAAAGCAACCAACCACAGTATGGATGTGCCTGCCAAAAGCGGCTCTGCCTCTACACCTGTCATCAATAATCTATACATAGACATACCTGAAAGGGGTTCTACACCTATGCTCAAAGATACATTGCTGTATCTGGCACAGAATCAGCGCATGCGTGATTTCGTTGTGCATAACCGTGCCACACGCAGTGTCTCACGCCGTTTTGTCGCGGGCGAAACACTTGAAGACGCAATCCTTACTACTCGCAAACTCAATCAACGTGGCAATCCAGTCGCGCTCGACTTTCTTGGCGAGAATGTCTTTCAGGAAAGCGAGGCCCACGAAGCCACGCGCAACTATATCGCGGCACTTAATCTCATTAAGCAGACTGGCACCAACGCCAATATTTCTATCAAGCTGACCGCTCTTGGACTAGACATCTCAAAAGAGCTCTGTGAGGAAAATTTAGACGCAATTCTCACCCAGGCACGCGAGTATGGCATCTTCGTCTGCATCGATATGGAAGCATCAAACTACACTGGTCAGACAGTAGCAATGGCTCTCAAAGCTCGCCAGAAGTTTGAGCAGGTGGGTACAGTTATTCAGTCATATCTGTATCGTAGCAAGGACGATATCGAAGAACTTATCAAACAGAATGTACGTGTCCGCATCGTAAAGGGTGCATACAAAGAGCCACCTAGCGTCGCCTTCCCCAATAAAAAAGATGTTGACGACAGCTATATCGAGATCATGAAAATGCTCCTCTCGCGCGGCAACTTCCCGGCCATCGCCACCCATGATGAGCGTATTCTTGGTCTGGCACGGATGTATGTGCGCGATCATGGCATCGCACCCGATACCTTCGAATTCCAGATGCTCTATGGTATCCGTAACGACCTTCAGTCCAAACTGGTCAAGGAAGGCTTCAACGTTCGCGTCTATGTGCCCTATGGTGCTCAGTGGTACCCCTACCTGATGCGCCGTATGGCTGAGCGGCCCGCGAACCTGATGTTCGTCGTGAGCGGCTCTATGCGCGGCTAAGCTAATCCTTATCTCACAAGACAGGAGAAAGAAGTACATTGACACACGATACCCAGACAGCCTATGCCATCGCGGTTGGCGTCGCGGACGTGCGCCGCGACCCCGATCCCACATCCGAACAGGTGACACAAGCCCTGCTGAATATGCCCGCGACCGCCGAACGCAGTGAGGGTGAGTGGACCTATGTTCAGCTTGCCGACTACGCGGGCTGGGTGCGTAATGTACACCTAGCGGAACCAGCACGCAAGGGCTTCACGAAAGTTGGCGAAGGATGCGCGACCCCGCTAGACCTTGTTGCCGTCGTCACCGTGACACGCACCCCTCTCTATGATGCGTTTGAGGGTGATGGGCAGCAAGGGAATGCCTATCTCTCAACAGTTCTCCCCCTGCTCGATGACACTCACGCCACACGCGTGCGCGTGGCTCTGCCCGGCGAGAGTGAAGCATGGCTTGAACGCAAAGCGGTAACGATCCGGCGCGACGCTGAGCGCTATCCGAGGGGTACAGTACAACAGGTAATAGATTTTGCGGCTCAATTTAGCAAGGTCCCTTACCTGTGGGGTGGCAACTCTTATGAGGGTATCGATTGTAGTGGCTTTGTCCAACTTTGTTATCGCATGGGTGGCTACGACATCCCACGCGACGCTGATCAGCAGCATGACGCTTTACTACAAAGCGTGACGCGTGAAGAGATATGCGCGGGAGATCTGATTTTCTTCGGCACAAAAGCGATTACGCATGTTGGTATGGCTCTCGGTGCGAACGAGTTCATCCATGCTGAAGGACGCCAGTACAATTACGTTGTTGTCAATAGCTTCGATAAGAGAAGCCCCATTTTTAATGAGCGCCTCAACGACATCGTCTGGGCAATCAAGCGGGTCATACCAGATCATGCATAAGGCTTTTGAACATGAACTCCTCGCGCTCGGCGGAGAGGTTGCCTGCGTCGCATGGCGCAGGCAACCTCTCCATCCCGAGCCACTCTATGAGCTTCAACCATCTCTACGCTTTCCCGCAGCTAGTCTCGCCAAGCTTCCCATTCTTGCGGAGATCGCGCGGCAAGTCGCGCGCGGTCAGCTTACCTGGGAGACCCCCTATGCCGTACCGGACAGCATGCGCGTCACCAGTGATGGAGTTCTGACCGATCTCTCCTCTCAATTGCGGCCCACGTTAGCGGATGTGGCCTATCTGATGATTACGATCAGCGATAACACTGCCGCGAACATGCTTCTTGACCTGGCGGGCATGGAACAAATCAACGCCTACATGGTAGAGCTTGGTCTCCAGCAGACGCGCCTGGAGCGTCGCTTTATGGACTTTACGGCACGTCAACAGGGACGCGACAACTGGACATGCGCCGCCGACATGGCGCGCCTGCTCGCTCACTTCTGTAGCGATGATGCTCCTGAGGGCGAGCACCTGCTACGTATTCTCCTGCGCCAGAACGACTACACCATACTGCCTGCTTATTGGGAGGAAGAACTTCCCTTCGCACATAAAACTGGCGGACTGGTTGGCGTCATGCATGACGCAGGCATCCTCTATCCCCCACTAGCCCCAAGCATCCTTCGGGAGGCAGGCAAGCATCCAATCACTAACAAGGACCCACTCATCCTGGTTGCCCTGACCAACAACCAGAGAGATATCCCTCGTACCCGCTACACTCTGGCTCGCCTTGGCAAACTCATACAAGAAACATTCTAAAACCAGAATCGCTCACAAGCATTGTGATTGTGAGCGATTCTGGTTTTAGAATGTTTGTAAACTATCCAATTTCCTGGCATGATACAATAAGGTCAATCTTATTTGAGGGAGGAATACATGCCCGTTATTGGCCTTAATGGCAGCAAGCCACATATCGCGAAGAATGTCTTTATCGCGCCCGGTGCTATGATTATCGGAGATGTAACCATTCAAGAAGGCGCAAGCATCTGGTACAACGCAGTCATTCGAGGGGATACAGCACCCATCATCATCGGACCTCGCACCAACATTCAGGATAACTGCACATTACATGTTGACGCTGACGCACCTCTTACTATTGGCGCGGACTGCACCATTGGGCATAACGCTGTAGTTCATGGTGCAACACTTGAGGATCATGTGCTGGTGGGCATGCATGCAACAATCCTTTCGCATGCGCGTATTGGCGCGGAGACGATAATTGGCGCGCAAGCCCTTGTCAGCGAGCATAAGGAGATTCCAGGTAGCACTCTGGCTCTGGGCATTCCGGCAAAGGTTGTACGTCCGCTCAAAGCCGAGGAGTATGCCCAGATACGCAGTAGCGCGGTCCATTACGGAGAGCGGGCTCGCCAACATAAGCAAGCCATAGAAAGCGCTAAACTCTAAAACCGCTAAGACTGGGTCAGGATGTCATAGAGCCGTGAAATCTCACTCTTACGCAACCTGACGGGGCCAGTGCCAGAAAAGATTTCGATGTGAGCGTATGGCCCCTTACCAACGTGCTCAGTCTCAAACTCGTTCTCAATCGATGAGATACCGGAATGCATTTTGTCAACAATAAAGGAGGTAGTCCCAGGCAACGCAACGCTCACAGTTCCGACATCAGAATGAAAGGCATACATTCCCCTGGGGTCCATATCGCCACTAAACGCCACCATACCTGTATTACTATTCATACTCACTTTACCGCTTAAAATTGTATCAGCCACAAAGACGGTTCCCGCACCCGCGTCTAACTCGGTGCCATCTGTAAGTAATGAGTTAGTAATAGTGATTGATTCCGAACCAGTCCTGATACGAGCCCGCCCTTGAAGACCATCTAGAGCGATATCACCTGCTCGCATAGTCAGGTTAATATTCACGGTCGAAGGGACACTAATATCCAAGTCGACTCCAGCCCAGCCTAGATGAATAGGCCCCTCGGAGCCTCCTTGGTTAATCTGCAAAGTATTACCGCTTTGGACGATTTTTACCCATACATCGCTCGTTGCGCCAAACGCGCCGAAATACTTTGTGCCAGTAATGCTGACACCTGTTCCCCCACCACGATGAATGCGCACCGAGCCAGTTTCGAGTGTCATATTCAGGCTCGCTTCTCGTGGGTGGTCCAGAAAATAGGTTGTTGTCTCCAATGGTGCTGTACGCGCGAAGCTGCGCGTTGCGCCAATAGCAAGCAATACAGCTCCCATCAGCACGCAAGATATTACCACGATCAACTTACGCCAATCGCGCTTCCCTCGCTGCTTGCTCACAAATAAAATCCTCCTTGACCAACCTTCACCCTCGCCACTTTGGAGTAGCTCGCGAGGTTAAGGGTATGTGGTGTAACGCTATTGTTCGCCAACGTTACACTACATACCCGAATCATGCTTGGAGAAGGGAAAAGGCTGCACGCGCCATATCCCTAACCTATAAAATTTAATTTATGCCTGCTGTTCCTGTGCCTTGGCAAGCTTGTTCTGGTTATGTTTCGCCATCGGTAAGCGCCAGATAAAGAGCGCGACCAGGTTGGTTAGCAAAGTCACAATAGCAAAGCTAACAGGTGGTGGCTTTTGCGTCTCGAAGACGCTACGCAATAGGAGTGCTCCTACACACGCAACCAGCCAGGCCAGAGCAGTGCGCGTCGCCATGCGCCCTGGTTTCGACGCCAGATCCCGACGGAAGACGCCAAAAAAGGGTGAGAGAACAAACCATGCCAGCGCCACCGGCCAGGTCACACGAAGGAGATTGGCTGGCTCCAAAGTTTCACCATGACTATTCAACCCGATCACGCCTACAATCAAGAAGGCAATCAGGTCGCCGAGGCCCATGTTAATGATATGTCCCACCCGGGAACGCTCCACTGGAGTAGATGGCACGGAATCGATGGTAGGCTTTTGCTGTCGCGTTGCTTTGACTTTCATAATACATTCCTGTCTTTTTGGTTAGCTCCTTATTTGAAAACCTGAGCGCGGATGCGCTAGCCGCGACAGCGGCGTTGGTTTTCGTAGAAGACCTTAGCTCCTTATTTGAAAACCTGAGCGCGGATGCGCTAGCCGCAACTCCCATTCGTGGGCACGGCAGCGGCGATAGTTTTCTTACGAAGACCTGACCTGAGTATCAAACGAGAAGGAGAGAAGAGAGGTCACTTCATGACCTCCTCTATACCCTGTGCTCCTATTCAGCATCCTCACGCTCCTGCTGCTCGCGAACCATCTCCTCAACAACCGCCAGTTCGGCCTGAACCCCACGCATACGCAAGGCAATAACAATGAGGTATATGAACAGGATAAGTATGGCTGCTATATAGGCTATAGCCAGATAGGTAAAACCAGACATGGAAATTTTCCTTCTCCCTTCCTAAGAAACCATCGCCCGAAGGCGCTGGGCCAGCGTCTGCGCTCGCTGCAAGAAATAGACCTGACGCGCTAGAAAGATAAACAAGAACGTAAAAGCGATCATCGCGACGAACATAGTCGCCAGCGCCGAGGGAGGCAGACCCGCGTCGGGATTACCAATCTGCTGTGTAGGATGCTGCCCCCGCCACCAGTTGACTGAGAGATAGATAATCGGCACATCGACCGCGCCAACTAACGCCATGACCGCGCCCGCGCGCTGGCTATCCTGCGTACGACCCATATAGTTGCGCAACATCAGGTAGCCAACATACATAAACCAGAGAATCAACGTTGCTGTTAGCTTAGGATCCCAGACCCACCACGTGCCCCAGATTGGGCGGCCCCAAACCGCGCCAGTGAGCAGGGCAATAGTAATAAAGACAGTCCCAATCTCAGCGTTGGCGCGTGCGATCCAGTCCCAACGCTCATCCTTTTTCACCAGGCAGATGATACTGGCGACCGCCAGTACGATAAACGCCAACATGCCCAGCCACGCGCAGGCCACATGCAGATACAGAATACGCTGTGCGTCCTTCTGTAAGGCATCCTCTGGCGCGTAGAAAAAGGTCATCCACGACGACAATGCCAGCCCAATCAGCGATAATGCGCCAAAGATATAATCGACGGGAGCTAGACCACGCTGCGCCCCAATCTTCCTCTCACGCATCACATCCACCTCTCGCTTCGCTATAGCCATACTTTTATTATTCCTCTACGACAAACTGGAACGTGAGCATTGACACGCCCAGGAAGATGACGTCAAACACGATAATTAAACCTAGCCACGGCGGCTCATGTGTCTGGAGCGCGATCAGGTTCTCTGTCAGACGTATCGCGCCAATGACCACTGGAACAATCAAGGGAAAGACCAGGATTGGCAATAGAACTGCGCGGGCCCTGGTCGCCGAGGCGATAGCCGCAAAGAGTGTTCCTACACTGGCAATGCCAACTGTTCCCAGAAAGACGATCCATAGTAATTGGAACAGCGCCCACTCACCGCCGAGCAGGTGCACATTAAACAGGACAATATAAATTGGCAAAGCTACCAGTTCTACCACACCAATAAATAGCAAATTCCCCAATAATTTCGCAAGATAGATTGCTCTCCGGTTAACCGGGCAGAGCAAGAGTCGATCTAGCGAGCCATGTTCACGCTCAGAACCAAGCGTGCGCTCCAAACCAAGCATACTGGCGAAGATAAAGGAGACCCATAGCGCGCCCGGCGCTACCGCTGCTTTATTATCCACTCGCAGGTCAAAGGCAAAATTAAAGATCACTAAGACAAGCAGGGCAAAAAGGCCCATGCTTAGCCATGTTTGCGTACTTCGGAGTTCGCAGCGAATGTCCTTCCAGAGTAGCGCGCCAACTTGTATCCAGAACTCTTTGATTTCAGCCAACATCGTTAGCCCACCACCTCTTGATAAACCTGCCGCAACGTTTCGAGACTGGTCTCTTCACTCTCACAGCGTCTCGCGATACGCCCACGCGCCAGCAACACAATCCGATCACTGAGCGCCTGCGCTCGCTCAAGCTGATGGGTAATAAAGATAGCGCTACCGCTACGCTCAATATGCTCATCCAGTAGCTTGTCAATCAGGACCAACCCCTGCTGATCCAATCCTGTATCGGGCTCGTCTAGCAACAACAGATCAGGCTGATGCAAGAGCGCCCTGGCCCAACTCAAGCGTTGTAGTTGTCCGCGCGAAAATGTTCCAACACGCTCACGTGCATACTTTTCTAGCCCCACACGATTCAGCCAGGTCAGCGCCCGCTCTCGCCCCTCCGGAACGCTATACATGCGCGCGAAGAACTCCAGATTCTCGCGCGCTGTCAGTTCCTCATAGAGGTAGGATTGATGACCAACGAAACCGATCAGGCGGCGCACCTCCTGTACATCCCGCGCACAGTTCCACCCATAGAGATGCACAGAGCCCGCACTTGGCTTCGCCAGGCAAGCCAGGATACGCAACAATGTTGTTTTACCAGCGCCATTAGCACCCAGCAAAGCTACGCGCTCGCCCGCGCGTACCTGAAGATCGATACCACGCAGAATAGGCTTGAAACCATAGCTCTTCTTCAAATCCTGAATTTCGACAGCGACAGGCGCGCTGGTCATCGGCTCGCCGCCTCCCGCTCACGCATAATCGTACGCAGGCGCGCCTTGGTCTTGTTGCGCTTCTCCTCATAGGTACTTTTGCTGATCTCTTTGGCGTCATACGCCTTGTCAAGCTCTAGCAACTCTTTCAACAGAGCCTTCTCTTTCTTGTCCCGGGAATCCTCCTCCTCCTCTTCCGCACGCTTCGCCTGTTTCCCCTTCGCGCTTCCCTTAGACTTGGCTGGCTTGCGCGTATCTTCTTCCAGGCCAAGCTTGATGCGCACGACGCGTATAATATTCCAGGCCAGAATCACGACAGCCAGCAGAACAATTATACCGACAATCAGCCACAGATTATTCAGGCTCGCAATGGAAAAGCCCGAATTCTTTGTATTGGAAAGGCTCTCCGTAGCCTGGGGCAAGCCCTCGACCTTAAAGAGTAACTGGCGATCCTTGACCAGATTAGTCGCGTTATACAGGTTATAGGGATGATCGGCGTTATTGATAACGCCCTTGGGGGTTGCGTCCGCGCTACTGACATGCATCTGCGTGGGCACCATAAAGGAAATGTCAAGCGTGGGATACATGGCCTTGTAGTCGAAGTTCAGACTATTGCCGCTATAGGGAACTTCAAAGTTAAAGGAGAACTCGCTATCACCGGGGAGAACAGCAGCGTCACTGGCGAAACCATTCGCAGCCTGGATGGCACGATAGCCATCGAAGCCCTTCTTCAACGAGATAGCGCGTGCGCCCGCTGGCAGCGGGAAAAAGAGCGCCTTTGGTCGGCCCTGCGAGGCATCCAGCGAACCAACAAAGGCTCTCCCATCCAGATTCTTGAAGGCAAAGATTTCGGAGACGCTCAGAACATTGCGCTTGGCATCCACACCCTGTACCAGGACAGTCGACTCGATAACGGCCATTTTCGAACTATCAGAGGTCGCATCATACACTGTCAGATCGGCCTGCTGTTGCGACTGGTTGACCAGAGAGAGGCGATCAGTTGAGTAGTTCGCATTCTGGTACTTGATATAGACAGCAAACGTTAGCGTCTTGTCGTTTGACAGATTAGGAAAGTTATAGTTGCCACCCGCGTCAGTTACCGCTGTCTGAGCATCCTTTGAGCTATCCCCCTGCGCGATCTGAAGGGTTACAGTCTGCCCCGCCATAGGCTGTTTCGTAGTACCATTAAGCAGTTTGCCATATACGCGCCCGGTCCCACCAGCGTATGTATGCGCAGAAACAGGCATCCAGGTAAAAATGCCGCATAACAGCACGGCTAGTAGTAGCGCACCTCCCGCCCTCCAGAGTATACGCGATAGATTGTAGAACGGTGCCGGGGAATAAGCGCTCATCATGCTCACTTCCTCTTTCCTCACCTGCATAAAGCTACTTCGCATCTTATTCGCTTTCTTTCTCCTGCTCGCGCATCGTGCGCAACTGCTCTTCAATTCTCTCATCTATGGCTTGCTCTTCATCATGGCGCGCTTTAAGCGCGACAAGGGCTCGGCGCATATAGCGCTCACGCATTGTCTGATAATCTGGCTCATCGATATTCCCTAGCTGATAATCAAGCTCTACCTCCTGTAGAGCCGTCTTTGCCGCGACCTCTTGCTCAGTTGTGCTGGCATCGGGTTTCAGCTCAGGCTTCTGAACAGAATCGGGCGCGCTTTCAGTTTGCAAGGCAGGGACACCCTTCAAAAGTGGATACGCGACAAATGCCAGGGCCAATAAGGCCAGGATAATTGCGATACTAATAGCCATTAGAGCGCCTCCATCTGTGTGCCAGGGCCAGATTTTTCTCGCTTCTCATTCACACGTGGACGAAAGAGTATATCATCAGCCGCCAACTCATCTTCTAGCAATGCCTGATAACGTTCGCGCTCCTTATCGTCCAGCATATCCACCTCGCGCTTTGCCTTCACAGGCACATGTGTCTGGGCTTGCCGCTTCCAATCGCGGAGCGTCAAATAAACCAGCCCGCAGCCCCCCAAAATTAGTAACAGTGGTACCAACCAGGAGAAGAGCGCGAAGCCCTGAATCTGAGGCGATAATAGAATATCTTCGCCATAATGATCGCGAAAATAATTCAATACATCCTGCTCTGACTTCCCCGACTGCAATTGCTGGCGCACCTGGGAGCGCATCTGGCGCGCCAAGTCAGCCTTGGAGTCCGCTATCGATTCTCCCTGGCAAACGGGACACTTGATCTGGCTCGCGACTTCTTGAACGCGCTGATCCAATGTTTGGTTACGCTCCGCATTGATGTAGGATATAGACCAGGCAGCCAGCACCAACGCGACCAGAGCCAGAAAGAGATAGAGTGTGCTTCGAGGTTTCAGCCGACTCATGCCACCACTCCCTTATCCTCGACCAGAGCGCTCGTCTTGGGCAGGCTTGTACTTCTGCGACCATAAACAACGCGCTTGCGCGCCTCAGGCCACCAGCAGAGTACACCACCCAGCAACATCAACATCCCCCCCCACCAGACAAGCGGTACCAGTGGATTGACAAAAATGCGAATGGTAGCTTGTGACGGCCCCTGCCAGTCACCCAGGAAGACGTACAGGTCGGTCAGGCCAAAAGTGCTGATGGAGATCTGGCTCGCGGGCTGGTCATCGAAATTCTTGTACATCGTACGTCCTGGGTAGATATAGCTTAGCAGTGAGCCATTCTGCCAGATTTGCATCTGCGACGTGACGCTCTGCTGGTCATCGCCATAGCTCTGCAAGTTCCCTAGATACACAAAGCGATAGCCACCCAGCTCCGCTTCCTGCCCGCTCTTAAGCGTGACATCTTTCTGTATTTGGAAGAAGTGTGATCCAACCACACCCAGAGCCAGGAAAACGAGTCCCAGGTGCACAATATAGCCACCATAACGCTGTCGATAGCGCTTGAAGAGCATATATACAGCCTTAACATAGGGCTCGCCATGCGCATGACGCACGCGAGCTCCACGCCAGAGCTCATAGAGGATCGCCATACCTGTAAAGGCACACACTGAGAAGCCAATATTCGCCAGTACGTTCGTCACACCCAACAGCGGCAGAATCACCGCACAAATCGCCGCCAGAATAGCAGGCACACTTAGATTACGCCAGAGAGCATTGAGCGATGTCCGTCGCCACGCCAGCAGTGGTCCCACACCCATCGCCAGAATCAGCACAGCGAAAAGTGGGCCATTCACCGAATTATAGAAGGGCGCACCAACTGTCATAGTCTGCTTGCGAATAGTCTGCGAGATCAAAGGGAAGAGCGTTCCCCACAGCGTCGCGAAAGTAATGCCGAGCAGCATTAAGTTATTCAGCAGGAACACCCCTTCACGCGACACCACCGAGTCAAACTCCTGCTCCGCCTTAAGCTTCGGCAAGCGGAAGAAGAAGAGTCCAATAGAGAAGAGGATAATGACTGCCAGGAAGGCGAAGAAGTACCCGCCAATATCCGAGTAGGCAAAGGAGTGAACCGAACTTATAATACCGCTACGCACCTCAAAGGTGCCAAATATGGAGAGCGCGAAAGAGGCAATCACCAGGCACATATTCCACACTTTGAGCATACCTCGCCGCTCCTGAACCATCGTCGAGTGCAGGAAGGCCGTGGAGGTCAACCAAGGCAACAAAGCGGCGTTTTCCACCGGGTCCCAGCCCCAGTAGCCACCCCATCCTAGTACATGATACGCCCACCAACTACCCAGGAGCAGCCCCCCAGTCTGAATGGTCCATGAAGCCAACGTCCAGCGACGAATTGAGCGGAGCCAGTCGTTTTTAAGCTCGCCCGAGATCAGAGCCGCAACAGCAAAGGCAAATGGCATTGCAAAGCTCATATATCCCATCAGCAGCATTGGAGGATGTACCAGCATTCCAGGATCCATAAGCAACGGATTCAAACCATTGCCGTCCTGTGGTGGGTTGAGCGTACGTACGAAGGGATTTGACACTGTAACGAGCACTATCAGGAAGAAGCCCTCGATAAACATCAACGTCGCCAGCACATAAGGGACCAACTTCGCGGGAGCGCGCCACGAGGTAAAAACAAAAATAGCGGAGAAGATACCTAGCATCAGCGCCCAGTAGAGCAAAGAGCCTTCCTGCCCACCATAAAAAGCCGCCGAGGTAAAATACCAGGGCATACTCAGGCTGGATTGCTCCGCCACATATTTCACTCCAAAGTCATGTGTGAGGAATGAGGCCACCAGCGCGGCGGCAGCCACAACGAGGAACCCGGCAACAACCAGGACCGCTCTCTTAGCGCTTAAGACCGCCTGTGGTAGCTCACGAACCGCCCCAACCACCGCGATTACGATGGTTAGAATGGTGAAACCCAACGCCAGCATCAGCGCGATAATACCAATATCCGAAAAGTACACTCTTGTTCCTCTGAGCAATCTCTCTAGCGTAACAACAAAGCGTCCGCGCACCCCTCCCTTCTATAATCGACAGCCAGGGGTGTTCAGTCTAGGGTTGTGTTGTTGGTGTCGCATTCTGGAACTTGGATGGGCACTTCGCCAGCAAGGTCTGAGCCTGGAAAGGTCCCTGCCCACTATAGCGTCCCTCGACAACAACCTGCACACCCGCTTTAAAAATATCCGGCACCACGCCACTATAGGCCACCTGGAGCGTCTGCGTTCCATCTACCAGCGTAAAACGAACGCTGGTATGCGCGTCATCTCGTACAATCGAGCCATCCTGTACAACGCCCGCCACACGCACTGACTGCGTGGCACAATTCGCACAGGTATGTAGTTCAGAGACAGTCATATAGTAGGCGGCATTGGTCTGGGTATTTGCGTAAACGAGATAGATAACCGCACCCAGAATCGCCAGGCCTACCAGCAGAAAGGCCAGGGGAAAACGTCTCTTACTCCGTGTTTCCAGGTTTGTATTCTTTTCTTTATGTCCATCAATCGCTATTGCAGGCGGCACGTTTCGTCCTCCTTACTCCTTATCCGAAAATCTGAGCGCGTGAGCGCTAGCCGCGACCAGCGGCGTTGGGTTTCGTATAAAACCTTAGTGCCTCTACGAAAACCTGAGCGCCAGCCACGACAACGCGTTAGGTTTCGCATAATATGTTAATTAATGAAGCGCAATTGTATTCTCGTATAGGATATTCAGTAACGCTCCAAGAATAAATACCAGAATACCCAGGGCTAACATCAACTGTGGCGCAAGCTTCGAGAAACGGGTGGTCTGCTTCGCAAGCCGACGAATATTACTTTGCCCAAGGTAAATAGCTGTAATCAGCATCGCGATGACCAGCACAACCTTCGCAATCAGGGTAGCCAGATAGGCCCAACCAAGCGTGGTCTGTGTCAGGCGGTCAACTGTTAGATAAGCTCCCGTCAGAACCATGATACCCATGCAGGCGTTGACCATACGCTTAAAGAGGCTTGCAACCTGACTCGAAATCAAAGGCGCAGGTCCACCAGCACGTAGTGCTGGCATAACAACGAGTAGGTACATAATGCTGCCACCCACCCAGGCCGCACCTGCCAAAGTGTGCGCGGCACGCATGATTAGATGTACAAGCATCTTCCCTCACCACTCAGGCAATACCGAGTTTCTTTAACTCGCTCTGGAGTCCCTTGGTATCCAGCGGCCCATAGCGTGCAACCACCTTACCGCTAGCGTCGATAAAGAATGTCTCGGGATAGCCGCGAATGCCATAGTTAACGCCAGTATCCCCATTCAATGTATCCTGCACGTTCGTATACGACAGCCCATACTTCTGTAGGAACTTGTGCGCGTCACTCGATGGCTCATTGGAATCAACTCCAAGCATCACTACCCCTTTTGACTGTACCTGCTGCCAAGTCTTACTCAGCAAAGGTGCCTCGGCCTGACAAGGCTCACACCAGGAGGCCCAGAAGTTGAGCAATACTGGCTTCCCCTTGAAGTCAGACAAATGCACGGTTTTACCATCACTTAAAGAGGAGAGGGTAAAATCGGGCGCAGTCTTACCTATCAAGGGACTGGTCATTGCTCCTGTCGTGGTATTGCTCGAAGCCGTATTCTTCGCGCCAGAGGCCGGTGTTAGCAGTTGAGTGAAGAGTAGGGCAAGCAAAGCGATATTGATAACAGTTACCACGCTAAAGGTAATGATGCGCCTACGCCTTTTGCGCCCCTCCATCGCCTTGTCAACATATTCCTCTGGCATCGCGGTGTCGGCTAGCTTTATGTTTTCAGATGCCATGTGTTTACTCTCAAAGGTCCAAACTAAAAATAGACTATTTCTTGTTTCCAGGTTGCCTTCTCATTTACAATCGGCAATCTGGCTCAGGATATAATATCAGAACAGATTATGGTGCTTGATCCTGATAGGCAACTAACATTCCATGAAAGTGACCTTACAATGGCCTGAACATCTATAGCCAGCAACATCCTCCATTAATACTCAAGCTCTCATCTTACAGCACATGCAAAAAGGCAGGGTATGGGCGATGCTGATCTATAAACAGGAACACCACCCATACGCTGCCTCACGGAAAACAAGAAAGTGGTTCGCAAGCAGAACACACTATGCAGTCATGGTCGCGGCTTTATTCTGCTTGTACTCGCTGAAAAGCGAAACCATAGCGTTGTTGAAAGCTGGTAAATCTTGTGGACTGCGGCTCGTAACCAGATTGCGGTCACGTACCATCTCCTTATCCTCCCAATTGCTACCCGAATTGCGCAGATCATCCTGAATAGTGTAGTAGCTAGTCAAGGTACGTCCCTTCGTAATACCAGAAGAAATCAAAACCCAGGGAGCGTGGCAGATCGCCGCAATGGGTCGGTTACTTTGATCGAATTTCTGCACGAATTCGCGAGCTCTGGGTTCCATACGCAATTTATCGGCATTGATTGCACCACCCGGAAGCATCAGACCCTCGAAATCGTCCGGGCTAGCTTGATCCAGGGTCATATCAACAGGGAAAGGATCAGCTTTGATATCGTGGTTCATCCCCTGGACCTGACCGCCTTTAGGAGCAATTACAGTCACCCTGGCTCCCGCCTGCTCCAACACTTTCTTTGGTTCGGTAAACTCGACCTGTTCAAAATCGTCAAATACGATAATCGCGACACGCATACCATTAATGCCATTGCTTTGCATGATATAACCGCTCCCTTCTCTACAACATATAATTACACAGCCTTTCATGAAAAATCCTTTCAAAAAAGCTCTGTATCTTACTGCTTTTAGTAGACGTAGAGTTCACGTTTCACATATGTAATGCGTTACTCAGCGATTTAGACCGATCTAGCGCCGATCCGAAGCACAAAAAATATAAACGCGGCCCACCAGGAACCGCGTTTATATTTTTCTCAGCCTTCATTTCAGGCACTTGCTACACGTGGGGCAGGCTTTTCACCTCCCAACGTCCAGCAAAGCAAGGCAATTATTACTATAAGAAATCCCGCGACGCCGAGCGCGACCTGCATCAACAGCATACTAATAACCAACAACAGTAAGCCAGCCGCTGTGACCATGGGAAAGATACTAGGAGCTGAATGTCGACTATAAGAGGCAAGGAGAGCAGCCTCCAGATCAGCCTCTTGAGTGGCTGCCTCCACCGCGCGCGCCTGGAGCAACTGATCCATGGCTTGATGCAAAACACGCGCGTCAAAGGGTTTGGTTAAATAAGTAGTAGGTTGGGAAAGGGAATTGGCAAACTGACCTGTCGGCAAGGCGGGCGCGAATTGGCACTCGCGCTCCCAGCAAAGCACAATAGTGGGAACACCGCTCAAGCTCGGCAACGCTTGGGCTTCCTGCAACAGGCTCCAGTTACTATGAACATCGCCATCTACATCAACTACAAGCAAGTCTGGCTGCGGATCTTTTAAGGTGAGCTCTCGGCTTGCTCGCACGAACTCACTCACCTGCATGCCTCGGCTCTGTAAGCCTATAGCAATCAAGCGACGTAAGCACATATCGCTCTCGATGAGGAGAACATGTGGTTGTTCCCCTGGTGATGTGTGCATCGTGATATGCTCCTCCCAACCGCGAAGGCTCTTCGCGAACAGAACGTTTCTCTATTTTAGAGCATACCCACCCTACATTACAAGATCTTAACGACCAGGGGTATATACCTTACAGTAACCTGAATACTTTCTCTTTCTTAAATTCTCATCAGCTTATAGCCAACATCAGGGACTGTTACGATATATTTAGGGCGGCGCGAGTCAGCCTCAACCTTACGACGCAGGCGGCTGATATAGACCCAGATGAAATCGATATCGCGATTATATTCTGGTCCCCACACCTTTTCTAAAAGCAATTCATGTGTAACAACCATGCCCACATTTTGCGCCAGGACACTCAAAAGCTTATACTCAGTGCGACTCAACTGAATCGGCTTCTCGCCAACAGTCACGACATGTTGTGCATGGTCAATAACCAGATCCCCTGTCCTGAAGATCGCCTGCTGCGTAGCCTCCTCACTTGCGGGAGTGCGCCTGCGTAGAATCGCGCGAACACGTGCGAGTAACTCACGCATTCCGAAGGGTTTCAGAACAAGGTCATCGCCCCCCAGGTCAAACAACTGTACACGCTCATCCTCATCACATTCATCGCTCAACATAATCACTGGCACCTGGGAGAATTCGCGCAGGCGTTGTAATAACTCGATGCCACTCATATCAGCCAGGCGCGTCGATAGCAGTATAATATCAGGCTCCTCAAGATCAACTTGACGGAGAAACTGGATTCCGTGATTGACGGCATGTACACGGTACTGCTGCTCTTCCAGGTTTGCTCGCAGATAGCGAAGCATACGTGCATCGCCTTCAGCTAGCAACACTGAAGTTCGTCGATCCTGGCGTAGAAGCGTGGGCCGAGGCGCGCTCAGCGAACCCGTTACAGGCTCGCGTACCTCCGTCACATTTGTACGGTAAGCGCTCGGCGCGGCATCAAGTACAGGTGAGAGTGGTAGTGTAAAGTAGAAGCTCGCGCCCTGTCCCTCGCCCGCCGACTCAGCCCATATCTTGCCATTATGCGCTTCAATAGCAGAGCGAGCCGCAGCAAGCCCCAGGCCGCTTCCCGGCTGCTCATCACTTTGCGCTACGCGATAAAAGCGGTCAAAGATGTGCTCCAGGTGCTCGGACGCAATCCCCACACCTTCGTCAATCACCCCTACACGCATCTCAACATCGTTCGTCTCCACACGCACCGTCACAATTGAGTTGGGCGAGGAATAGTTCAGCGCATTGTCCAGTACATGATTGAGAGTCTGCTCGATGCGAAGCGCATCACACATCACCGGAGCAAGATCGGGCGGCACACTCAACACAAAACGATGGTAGGGAGCTTGCTTCTGCCAGCGTGTCACCAATTGGCTCAGTAGTTCCGGCATCTGCACCTGCGTCAGGCGCAGCGGTTGCATGCCCGCATCCAGACGCCACACATCTAGCAGTGTATTCAACACATCATACAGGCGGTCAGACTGCGTATCGATCATCTGCAACATCTCGCGTTGCATCGCTGGGTCCCAACGCGCCGAACTGCCAAGCAGTGTCGTCGCACAACCCTTAATCACCGCCAGGGGAGTTTTCAATTCGTGGGCCGCGCGTGCCAGGGTCTCTCCCTGAGCTTCCTGGGCCGAACGCTCTAGCGTAATATCATCGAAGAGCAAACCCCGACCCAGAAGGGAGCCCCGCCGATCATGAACGGGGAAACTACGAATGCGCAACCAACGTACCGCCGCGTCCGCCAGAGCGACATCGGTGGCATATTCTCGTTCGGGAGAACTCCAGACGCGATCTAGTTCCACATGCGCCACACGCCGGTCGGCAGCGATATCGAGCAAGTGCTCGCGCACATCAAAGTCTTGCGGCGATACCAGATCGCGCTTGCTGAGTTGGAGCAAATGTAGTGCGCTCTGATTGGTATAGATTACTCGTTGCTGATTTAAGAGCATAAAGCCACTGCTCATGCTTGCGCATACCTCTGAGAGAATATGATACTCTCGCGTAAATGCAGTTGGCACGATGTCTAAAGCTTGCATCGACAGTGAGCTATGCGGCACCGAGGCTGTTTCGTCTTCTGTCCACCAACCATTGTGGGTCATATATCGCGCATCTCCCAGGGCGGGTTCCGATCAGAGCCCCTCACCCGTCTGCTTCCTCCTTAGTACGAAAATCCGAACACAATAGCGCTAGCTACGGTGCTAATTTTCACATAGGAGCATACTAGTGGCATATTTAGGTTAGAAAGGTTTATAGATAGTCTGGCATTTTTGGTGATTGCTCATATTGTAGCAAAAATATGCAATCCTGCCAGGAGAATAGGAGAAAGAGAGCAGATAGATAACCATCATTGTTTGCCATCTTCCTGCGTTCTTCATATGCTGAGGCAAATCATCGAGTAAGCTCTACTTTATGAAGCCCGCGATGAGGACGAGAAAAACCAGATGTACAAGCATAAAGATGAAGAAGCCAAACGCGAGGAGGGCTATGAAGCGTCTATCGCTAGCCTGCACACGCAGAGAATTGGGGTAGGCCAGAGGCCAGCGCTCAGCTGCGACCATGCCCATTGCAACACGAACACGGAGCGGGGAAGCGATCTTCGCGCGGTGTAGTTCCGCAATGAGAGAGTTATAGCAATGCTTGCAGAGAAGCCAGGTATGGCGAGGCTCTGGCGCATCTTCTGGTTCCAGAATCTTTAAAGGCTCAAACCAGATACGTTGCCGACAGACAGAACAATGTTTGGTCTTCAGTAGCCCCTTGCGCAAGCTTTCATCCTTCAACATCAGTTGTGTGCTGGCCCTGCGCATAGCCTCTTTCATAACGCGCCCTTGTCCTTCCTTACGCTTTTGGGATTCAATCTTCTACAGTCGCGCTTATCAATCGGCTGTATCATAACAACGAATATGATCGTCTGCAAATATCTATCTATTTATGATACTACTCTCCATTCACCCTGTCGATATGTTTCCCTACTTGCCAAGTGTAACACATTCAAGCAGAGTGTAGGACACCATCATCGTACTACATAAGAGCAATTATTCACCTCTGATGGGTACAAAAAACGAGCCTGATACCTTTAAAGGTATCAGGCTCGTTCTCCTCACTAGAGGATTCTATATTTTTGCCATCGCCTAACCCTGGATCATCAGCAGTGGCAACAGATAGACCACACTGAAGACAATAATCCAGACAATATCAACGAAGTGCCAGTACATTTCAGCGGCCTCGACCGCGAAATGCTTCTTCGCCGTGAAGTCACCACGAGTGGCGCGGATGAGGCAGATAACCATAAAGAGAATACCAATCGACACATGCAGTCCGTGGAAACCAGTCAACGTAAAGAAAGCCGAACCGAAGACCTTGGTCTGCAACGTGAAATGCTCACTATAGAGATTGATATACTCATAGACCTGACCACCCAGGAAGACAGCTCCCAGGAAAATAGCCCCAGCCAGGCCAATAATTAAGCCTTTTTTGTTTCCTTTGGTAATACTCCGGCGGGCGTAGACAGCTGGAATGCTACTCAAAAGCAGGATAGCAGTATTCCCAAGCGCAAATGTCCAGTCCAGGTGCTCGCCCGAAGGCAAGAGCCAGAGACCATCTTTGATTTGCAAGCCACGCACTTCTAGATAGAGATACGCAGCAATCAGGTTCGCGAAGATCAAGGCTTCGGAGGAAATGAAGAGGATCATGCCCCACCAGTTCAGGCTACGGCCAACCTCAACGTGCTCCTCAAGCGGCCTGACTTGCTCGCCATGCACAACACTCATGTTACGAACTCCCTAAGGTCTTACGCGAAAACCTGCACATGCAGGTTTTCGGCGAGACATAACCATTTACTATCTACGGTCGTAGATCCATCCTATGATACAACCAATGAGCAGCACCACACCGAGAGCACAGACAATTGGCTGAAAGGCAAAACCCACCAGCGCGACAGAAACCGCCGCCGTTGTCGCCAGGGGCCAGATGCTCGGACGAGGCATCAGATCCTCTTCCTTTGGCAAGGGCCTCTTACGCTTCTTCACAGGCGCTTTCGCTGACTGCTGCGAGTCCTCTGGTGTGGAGGGCTGGCTTTCCTCCTCCGCCACCTGTTCTGCGATAACCTCTTCAGGAGACTGCGAGACAGGCTCGCTCTTCGGCTCCAATTGTCTCGAATTCGTCATGGTGCTCACGTACCTCTAGTGAATAGCCGACTTCCAGTCAGCGATTTCGGGATTCTTCTTGTCATAGAATGGGCGGCGACTGCGTACCACGGGAATGGTCAGGAAGTTGTACTTCTTAGGAGGCGATGCGGTATCCCACTCCAGAGTGAAGGCATCCCATGGATCACTACCAGCCTCTTTGCCTGAGCGCAAGCTCTTGATAAAGTTAAAGACGAAGACCATTACGCCAACGCCGATCATGAAGGCACCAACCGTCGACATGAGATTCAACTCATTCCAACCCAGATCGCCAGGGAAGGTATAGACGCGGCGTGGCATACCCAGCAGTCCCAGCAGGTGCATGGGGAAGAAGGCCAGGTTCATACCAATCAGCAGCAGCCAGAACTGAACCTGCGCCAGCGTCTCACTCATCAGCTTGCCAGTCATCTTGGGGAACCAGTAGAAGATACCCGCGAAGATTGCCAGCACGCTACCACCGAAGAGCACGTAGTGAATGTGCGAAACAACGAAGTAGCTATCCGTGACCTGGTAGTCAAATGGCACAACAGCCAGCGCGGCACCATTCAAGCCACCAATCAAGAACATAGCGATAAAGCCGAGCGAGAAAATCATCGGCGCTTTAAGTACCAGCTTGCCTTTATAGATCGTACCCAGCCAGTTGAAGATCTTCACAGCGGTTGGGAGAGCGATCAGAGCAGTGCTGGAAGCGAAGAAGGCCTGAGCCACAGGAGGCAGACCGACAGCGAACATATGGTGCGCCCAGACGGTAAAGCTCAGGAAACCAATCGCCACGCCGGACCAGGCAATGAATGTATAACCAAAGATAGGCTTGCGCGAAAAGACTGGCAAGACCTCGGAGGTAATACCAAAGGCTGGCAGGATCAGAATATATACTTCGGGGTGACCGAAGGACCAGAACAGGTGCTGCCACAGCAGTGGATCACCGCCGTAAGCATACTGGTAGAAATGCGTCCCCAGGTGACGATCCAGCAGGAGCATCACGCTGGCAACCGTCAGGCTTGGCAGCGCGAAGAGCAGCAGGAAGGACATCACCATGATCATCCACGAAAAGAGGGGGATACGGTTGATGCTCATACCAGGAGCACGCATTTTCAGGATAGTGACCACAAAGTTCAGCGAGCCGGTAATCGAAGAGATACCCAGCAGCGTCGTGCCCAGAATCCAGAAGTCGGCATTCATACCAGGCGTACAGGTATAGGCATGGACGCCACAAGCCTCTTTCGAGAGGCTCAGAGGTGCATACATGAACCAGCCACCATTGGGAGCGGCATTAAAGAGGAAACTGGCCTGCAAAAAGACACCGCCAAAAAGCAGAATCCAGTAACCGAAAGCGTTCATGCGCGGGAAGGCCATGTCGCGCGCGCCCATCATCAGCGGCACAACATAATTACCAAAGCCCGCCATCATTGGCATCACGAACAAGAAAATCATCGTGGTGCCATGCATGGTAAAGATCTGGTTATAGGTTTCAGGACTGATCACCTTGCCATTGGGTTCCGCCAACTGGGTACGGATCAAGAGCGCTTCAAGACCACCCACCAGGAAGAAGAAAAAGGCAGTGACCATGTACATAATACCGATTTTTTTATGATCGGTCGTCGTGAGCCATTCGCCAAGATAACTCTCGCTAAATGACTTCTCACGAACTACTGTTGTAGCCCTATCATTGATAGTGCTAGTAGCCATGAATAATTCCCTCCAACAAATCTAACCCCACAGATGAGGTAGATGGGCAGCAATCGCTACTTGAGGCTTTCCAGGTAAGCAATCAGGGCAGGCAGGTCCTCGCTACTCACGTTCACCGCCATATCATTGCCCGGTTTTACCCCCTGAGGATTGGATATCCATTTCGCCAGGTTACAGTTACTCAAATCTCCGCCAGGCTGGCACGCTTCTATATTGTTTTTCAGTACGCCACCTGCGATCAGGTTACGACTACCAAAGTGTGTCAGGTTTGGACCAATCAGACAGCCATTATCTTTGGTTGGATCATCACACTGCCCCATAGGGTTAGGATCCTTGAGATATGGTGTCTCATCACTGACACCTACGATGCCGTGACAGGTCGTGCATTGATTCTTAAAGATCTCTTCACCTTTCGCCTCCAGGCTACCGGGTGTTGGCACTGCTGCCGCCTGCTGCTGCTTCTGTGCCCATGAAAGATACTCATTGTTATCCTTCGTCACGACAACATTGAAGCGCATATTGGCATGCTGGGTGCCACAGTACTCAGCGCAGATACCCTCGTAGGTCACGCCAGCCTTATCGGAACTGAACCACTTTTCATTATCGTGGCCGGGAATCACGTCAGTTTTACCTGTCAACTGAGGGACCCAGAAGCTGTGAATGACGTTGTTTGAGTACAGCTTGACATGGACATTGGTATTCGGAGGAATAACCAGCGAGTCAGCCGTAGTCATCTTATACTCGGGGTAGTAGAACTCCCACCACCACTGGTGCCCATACGCCGTAACCTCGATGGTCTTGCCTTCAGGCTTTGTCGATACATCGAAAATACCACGAATGGTCACACCCAGCACAATTAACAATACAATTGCTGGGATCACCGTCCAGATCACCTCAACGGTGGTATTACCATGCGTCTGAGGCGGGGTTGGTGAGTCAGGGCGCGCACGGAAACGGATCGTTGAATAGATCAGCATGCCCTCAACGCCCACAAACACAACCGCAGCGATGATGAGAATAGTCCAGAATATACCGCTCTCACTTCTAGCGATTGGACCCGCCGGATCAAGGATCGAAGGCGAATTCTCACCGCAAGCGGTTAACAGTATCGAGGTCAAAGCCAGGCCAGTCACTAGGGCTAGCCAACGCTTCGGCCTACGAAATAAAGGCATCCTCACGTCTAAAATCTCCTAACACGTAGTTTGACGATGAACGATAATGTCTCTTTTTCCGTCGACACTTCTTCCATTTTACTGTCCAAGTGTAGTTAGAGACCCTAACAGGTAGCTTGCAGTCCCCAAATATCACCTTACAAAAACCTGAACATAAATCCCCATACACGCTCACTACACGCGCTTGCAAAAGATCCTCGCAGCGTGTAATTTGGAACGGCAGGTGGTATTGGAATAGGTCAGAGGACACTATTGTTTGTCTTACAAAACTATTCAGTTTCCAATCAACATGTTTCACATACTCGCTACTTGAGGTGAAATCATGCTACCAGCGGTCGCGTGAGCACGCCACCGTAATACTGGGGAAATAGAGAAACATACACCGAAACACGCACCAATCCGAATAGTCGCGCTTTCTATTAGAAATCTGAGCGCAAAGATTATTTCCCACGAAAGGTTATGGCTATTTTGCTTTCTTGCCAGACGTCCTCTCAGGTGCAATCTCCGCTACATACTATAACAGGAGTCGCGGTAGTGAACAAGGGGACTTCTATAAGGTGATGGACTGGTACCTTTCAGGTGTTTGTAAGGTGGCATTTAGTGCTTGCAAGGCTCTTATCAGGAGTAAGACCGACAATGATATACGCTAAGCCTTACGCGATCTTTTGAAACGACTCATTAATACCGATTACAATTACCAGGAAACAGAATGTTGTATCGCACAAGCAACGACCGCATGTACATATTTTGAGGAGAAGATTGTTGTGTCACAGTCCAATACCACTCTCGCCGCACAGCCAGCCTGGCGCGCGACACTTTCAGCATATATCAACCTTGTGAAGCCGCATGTGACGGTGCTTTTGTTGGGAATCACTGCCGCAACTATGGCGATTGCTCAACGTGGGCTACCTTCTCTGGGATTGGTCGCGGCGACTTTGCTCGGTGGGCTCCTGGCAGCAGGAAGCGCGAACAGCATCAACTGCTATATAGACCGCGACATTGACCAGGTGATGGGTCGTACCCAGCGCCGAGCACTACCAGCGGGTCGTGTCCAACCTACGCATGCGCTGATTTTCGGTCTTACATTGGGAGTGCTCTCATTCTTTGAGCTCTGGGGTCTGGTAAATCTTCTGAGCGCTCTCCTCGCGACAGGGGCAATCTTGTTCTATGTTGTGATCTACACGCTTGGCTTGAAGCGCACAACGGCCCAGAACATTGTTATAGGTGGCGCAGCTGGTGCCATGCCCGTTCTGGTTGGCTGGGCCGCGGTTACCAATAGCGTACCTCTCGATGCCATCTGGCTCTTCGCGATCGTTTTCTACTGGACACCACCACACTTCTGGGCACTCTCCCTTCTCATTCAGAAAGACTACGAGAAAGTCAATGTTCCTATGCTTCCGGTAATGATGGGAGAGTTCGAGACACGCAAACAGATTCTCTTATACTCAGTCCTCCTGGTCGCGGTCACTGTCATCCTCTTCTTGATGGGAACGATGGGCTACTTCTACTTGGCTGGCTCATTGATCCTGGGTGGCATTATGGTCTATATGGCGATTCGCCTGATGCGTGATGACGCCTCCCGCAAGTGGGCGCGCACGCTTTTCTGGTATTCTAACTGCTACCTCGCTCTCATCTTTGCCGTCGCGGTGATCGACCGAGTCGTCCACTTCTAAACTAAGAATGGGTGGGAAAGAGGTTTCCGATCGTTTAGTACAGCCGTATGTACCTGAAATATGAAAGACAGATATAGACGAGAAAAACCATGAGCATTCCTTGGAACTGGCGTACCGCCTCCCGACTCTCAGTTATCACATTGGCTATACTGGTTGTGATTGTAGTTCTGGTCTACCAGCGTGTCTCGACTGAGAAAGCGAACTCACTTAATAATAATCCTGTCACCGCCACCGGTCTTCAAGGAACGGACCTGGGCAAGACACCTGTTACCAACTTTACCCTGATCGATCAGAATGGGAAAACGGTCTCACTCTCCGATTTCAAGGGGCAACCCGTGGTTGTAACTTTTATGTTCACACAATGCCCCGATCAGTGTCCACTAGAAGCACAGAAGCTACACTCAACCCTACAACTGCTTGGTTCCGATGCCAACCATGTAACACTGCTCGCAGTTAGCACCGATCCTCATAACGACACTCCACAGGCAGCGTTACAATTTACACAGGCTCATAGCCTCGACAAAAGCAACTGGCACTTCCTGACAGGTACCAGCGAAAAGCTTTCCCCCGTCTGGAATAACTTTCATGTCTTCGCTGGTAGCAATGGGCAAACCGCAGACCATAGCCTGGGCATTTATGTGCTGGATAAGCAAGGCAATGAGCGTGTCTTCCAGGACAGCGCGTTTACACCGGACCAATTGGCAAACAACCTGAAGAAATTATTAGCTGAATAAGTCTACCAAGAAACAATCTCAAGCTTATGAGAGAGCGGCCCTTATGGGGCCACTCTCTTTTTTATTTATCTTCACTGCTGGTTTCACATATCTTACGCTTGACGCGCAACGTTCTATGCCTTATCCTTGTAAAGGCCACATATCACAACCTATAAGCAAGATACCTCTTAAGCTGGGAAAGCACAAACTATCAGGCAAGTAGAGAACAGCACTGGCGTTTAATTAGCCGAAACAAAGATAGTTGGGATCTATGCAAGAAACGTATACCTGGCGCGAACTACTTCATAAGATCATCACCGACGTACATGAGCGTCAACGCATCGCCGAACTACTCAAAATTAATCCTGTAACGCTGACACGTTGGGCCTCCAATAAGTCCAGTCCACGCCCAGAAAGCTTACGTCAGCTGCTCGACGTTCTGCCCTCGCAACGTCAGAATTTTGTAGAGTTGCTCGCCAGGGAGTATCCACAATTTTTCCTCGAAGATAAAAGCCAGGACGAGATTCTCACAGAGATTCCCGCCTCATTCTATGAGTATGTGCTCAAAACACACATCACCAGCCCAGCTCATCTACGAGCCTCTACTATCCGAACCCTGATCCTACAACAGATTCTGAATCATCTAGATCACCTGGAGCTAGGCATGGGTGTGCTCATTGCACAATGCCAGGCAACCATTGTGAAGACGCAAACCACATCATCTACATCTGGGCGAAAGATCCGAAGCCTGCGATCCACGCTCGGGCAGGGCACGGACCCCTGGAGCAACCATGAACACCAAACATACTTCTTCGGAGCAGAATCACTCGCAGGTCATGCAGCACTCTCAGGGCACTATATGATCGCGCAATCACACACAAGTACCCAGAACCTTTTCCTCTCACAGCAGGAAACACCAGAGGAAAGCGCTATCGCCTACCCAATCCTGCTCTCAGATCATATCGCGGGCGTCCTCTCTATCGTAAGCACACAATCCAACTTCTTTACCACAGCCCGCCTCGAACTCATCGCCAGCTATACGGAGTTACTCACTCTGGGCTTCGATCCATGCGATTTCCATCGCCAACAAGACCTTGACCTGGGCATTATGCCATCATTTGCCAAGCAACAGGCCAATATCTCAAACTTCCAGCAGCGCGTTGTCCAATGGCTTATTCTGGCGCAACAGAATGGGGAGATGGGCGCGACACGCACACTTGCCGAAGCCCATATCTGGCACGAAATAGAAGAGTTTTTACTCTCCCAAGCCTGATCTCAATGAGATATCCATCACACCTTGCATCTTCCTTACAAAGCTAGCTTGCAGGCCGAACAAAACCTCGTCTGCTTGCACGAAATCTGTATATTTGGTATGCTTATTTCAAAGCCTTATACGAATTTTCAACGCCGCTGCTCGCGGCTAGCGCAAAGCGCTCAGGCTTTCGTATAAGGAGTAAGGGCAAAGGTGGGAAAACTCTGTCCTCATAATATAATTTCTTTTCAGAGGAGAGCGAGAGCCTATGGATACTTCTCTTCAAGGTACCAATCTCACTATGGATAAGGTACAGGACCTTGAAGTGGCACAAGAGGCAGAAGTGACCGAGGCCGAGCAGCATATCCATCTGCCAAGTCCCAGCCTGTGGCCGCTTGTTTTGAGCGCCGCGATTCTGGTGACCGTCGCTGGATTGCTCGGCCTGCCAGATAGCCCTTGTTAGCCATCATTGGCGCACCCTTCATCATAGTTGGAATTATGGGTTGGGCTTTAGAAAATCCAATGGCAGGACATTCCCATGAGGAAGTGTCCACGCCAAATATACAGATTACCAGTGAAGGTGCTCAGCAGATCCTTGAGCGTGCGCGCGAAATCGCGGAGCGCTCCGTGACAGTGAGCAGCACCGCCTATAGCACACACGCTGCGAAAGTTGAAATTGAGGGTGAAAGTGTTGAGGGCGTTATTCTGGCGCTCTATGGTAAAGTCGAACTGGAGACCCAGCGCGAGGAATTAGCCACAGAGATACGTCAGATCCCTGGCGTGCTAGAAGTCAAGAATTTCATGATCGCAGAAGACACAATTCTGCGCACCGCCTATCAACGCCTCGACGCGATGCGTGCCAAGGGTAAGCTTGAAGACGCGCAGAACATTTCCATTCTGGTAGAGAACTATATCCTGCATTTGTATGGAGATGTTCCCCAGAAGGATATGAAGTATGCCCTAGAGCGCGAGATGGTGGGCATTACCGGTGTCAAGGTTGTGGTCAATCACATTGGCCTGAACAAAAACATCCCCGGCAACCTGGGCAAAACACGTAATGTATAAACCTTGTTAAGAGGCCATACAAGAAGAGAAGGAGAAGGGGGCAGTCAAAAGACTGTCCCCTTCTCCTTCTCTTCCATTTCTTCAGATCTAAATCATGTTCTGCGATGGCGCAAGAAGGCGGGAATATCAATCACATCACCCCGGTTCTTACTATTCAGATCAGGGTTCAGGCCGCGCACCCTGCGTCGATCTGGGTTTGGACGCACTGGCTGCACATCTGGTTCCGGCCCAGGCAATTTCCCATTCGTTGTTCCCATTGGCTCCTCGTCCACCAGATCATAATCTTCTTCCTCGTCCTCAAGGAAGTCATCCTCTGGCTCACGAGTCGCTGGTACCACCGGTATCTGTCCAGTTGGGTGATTTGGCAGATTAACACTGATTGGTGGTGTGACCGGCGGCATATCAGCCTCCCCAAAGCGCAAACTCCCCTCGTTTACACTTGCAGCTGGCAGATTATTGCTAGCGTACATACGCCCATCGGGATGGCGGCTATCCTGGCGATTTGACTGTATGGACGGATATGACGAGGTACCAGTCGGCACGCCACGACCCGTAGTTACCCCATCAAATCCTGTCGCGATCACGGTAATCTTCATGCGCCCATCAAACGCAGGGTCTTGTACAGCACCAAAGATAATGTTCGCGTCAGGATGTGCGGCCTGACTGATGATCTCAGCAGCTTCATGCACCTCAAAGAGGGTCATATCCATGCCGCCAGTGATATTAAAGAGTACGCCTCGCGCACCACTAATATCGATGTCCAGCAAGGGGCTAGCAATGGCTATCTGCGCAGCCTCCACTGAACGCGCGTCGCCAGTAGCCTCGCCAATCGCCATTAGAGCCGAGCCCGCCGAAGACATAATCGTCTTAACGTCCGCAAAGTCCAGGTTAATCAGGCCCGGAACAGTAATTAGGTCGCTGATACCCTGAATGCCCTGACGCAGTACATCGTCCGCAAGCTTGAAGGCCTCGGAGAGAGGCGTCCGCTTATCGGCGATGTGTAACAGGCGATCATTAGGTACAGTGATTAAGGTGTCGACATGCTGCTTTAGATTCGCGATGCCCTCTTCCGCAGAAAGCTGGCGCTTTTTGCCCTCAAACATGAAGGGTCTTGTCACCACACCCACGGTAAGCGCACCCAATTCACGCGCGATCTGTGCAACCACTGGACTCGCTCCAGTCCCGGTTCCACCACCCATTCCAGCCGTGATAAACACCATGTCGGAGCCTTTGAGGACCTCATAGATCTCTTCCGCGTTCTCTTCCGCGGCCTTGCATCCGACGCCAGGATTCCCGCCAGCCCCGAGGCCACGGGTCAACTTTTGACCAATGTGTATTTGCGTTGGAGCATCGGTGCGTAGCAGGGCCTGGGCATCAGTATTAATAGCGATAAACTCAATGCCTGTCATGTTGGCCTGAATCATGCGATTGACAGCATTACTTCCACCCCCACCAACTCCAATCACACGGATTTGGGCAAAACCTTCAAGTTGTTCATTATCGATAGGTAACATTCGTTTCGCGGCCCCCTTTCGAGTCTCTATTAGGTAGAACGGACGAGAAGCAATTTCTCTTACACCTTTTCTACTAGAAACTCATGCTAAGACAAAAATGCGCGCATCAGACGCCCCAGAAAACCAAAGGGCGACTTTATATCGGCCTGCCCTTCACCATAATTAGCATCTTCATCTATCATCAGTGAGGTATGGCGCAATCCCCACAACAGCAAACCAACCGCCGTCGAAAATGCCGGACGGCTAATTGAGTCCGCCAGCCCATGCATTCCCAGAGGAGAACCTATACGCGCCGGTACATCCAGCGTATGCGCCGCTATATCTAGAATGCCTGGCAGTTCGGCACAGCCACCTGTAATGACAATGCCTGCTGTCAACAAGCCATCATAGCCAGACTTCTTGATCTCCTCATGCACCATGCCAAATAATTCTTCGACACGGGCCTGGATAATCTCTGCCAATAACTTGCGTGGAACAAGGTCATTACAATCAGGCATGAACTGTGACAGGTCGATCATATCGTCCTCATCAATGCTCGAAGGGTCGCAATGCCCATACATGACTTTAAGTTCCTCTGCCACAGCTGGCGGTAAGCGCAAACCAATGGCAATATCGTTGGTGATATGATTGCCACCCACACCCAGGACCACGGTTTGCCAGATTGCACCGTCAGCAAAGATGGCAATATCAGTTGTACCACCACCAATATCAACCAGAGCCACACCAAGCTCAGTCTCACCCTCGGCCAAGACAGCCTCGCTCGATGCTAGAGGCTCTAGAACCAAATCTTCAATGTCAACATGCGCACGATGGATACACTTAATCAAATTATGAATAGAAGAGACGGCGCCCGTGATGATATGGGTCTCTACTTCCAGACGGAAACCCGACATTCCTATAGGGTTCTTGATACCCTCCTGCCCATCCACTACATAGCCACGAGGGATAACGTGAATCACTTCGCGGTTAGCAGGGATAGCAATGGCTTGCGCGATCTCAATAGCACGACTGATGTCATCCTGCACAATATCGCGATGGTTCGGCGAGATGGCAACAAACCCTTTGCTATTTTGTGAGTCGATATGGCTACCCGCGATACCCACATAGGCCGCAGAGATCCTCTTTCCTGAAAGGCGCTCCGCACGGTCTAACGCCGCTGTAATAGAAGTGACAGTCTCTTCAATGTTGACCACCACTCCGCGACGCAAGCCCTGCGAAGGGCAGGTGCCAACGCCAACAATGTTCAGCTTCCCGTCACGATCCAGCTCGCCAACCAGGGCACAAACTTTTGTTGTTCCAACGTCAATTCCGACGATCACCCGCTCTTGCACGATTTTACGCTCCTATTGGGCGGTCCAACTGTGAGACGCACTACAAAGACGCTTTCCATTCTGACAGTGGACCTTTGTCAAGACTGTCATAGATATGTGCTGCATGTTTTTCATATAACATTCATCGCTTTTCCTAGTTTAAGCGTGTGTTTTAAGCGTATATACCGGACGCAGCCCGTAACGCAGGTCAATACTGGCTAAGGATAATTGCTGCTCTTCCGCCATGTCTACTATAGCCTTGAGAGTTAACAGACGGTTGTTCAGCGAATTCGTATCATTCGCGTCTCCCAGGTACGCTTTCCAACCAGCCGGACTCACAACAACAAACGAGCCATTATTTTGTTTCTGTATCCCTCGCCCATCAATAGTATTAGCATACATTGTACCATCGTAACGTAATTGAAACGCATGCATGTCAGCTACTTTAGGCAAATGCTCAAACACGTCTCTCGCGAATTGGATTTCTCTCGCGTTTATCTGCATTCCAGGCTTAATACCCTGTCCACCACTCCCCTTTCCAGATTTGGCATTCTCCTGAGCGATAACCGTTGTAGGCGCGATAACCGTAGGCAGGCGCCCACTCCCTGGCGTCTCGCTAGCTTTCGCTATGAACACCCCATCTTTATCAACGCTATAACTTCCCTGGCTCGTCTGCCAGAGCAAGACTGGAACGCGTTCCGAAACTGTTATTGTCAGTTGATTGGGCCATTGCTTACTGACATTTGCCGTGCGCACCAGGGGCAGAACCATCACCTGTGCTTCAAGAGAGGGTACATTCACCAGAAAGATATTCTGCCCCTGCATCCCCTGCTTCTGTATCGCCTCAATTAAGGCGCTATTGTGCGTTCCTGTGACCTGCACTTGCGCTATCCGAAACGCGTTGCCTGTAAGCGCAAAGCTTACCGCAACAATAAGCACAATTATACTAATAACAAGGCTCATCAGGCGCCAGATAAACCCCTTCCGGCTCTTCCGACGCCCACTACGTGATGGAATCTCAGAGGGGGCCTTATTTGCTGAGCGCCTGGGTATGCTCTTTAGGCGCCCATTTGTGGCCCATGCCCCTGTCTGAGCGAAGGTTCTGGGCGCGATCTGATGCATCTGCTTCTGGGAAGATTGAGAGCGCGTTCTGCGCAAATGATCTCGTCTTTTCGCGAAGGTTCCCCAGGCTACCGTGGGGTCGGTTTCAGGAACTTTCACCTCACGCCGCAGGACCGCAGGCCTGAGGATAGATTGAATGGCCTGCGGCTCTTCATCGCTTTTCGCTTTGTCGTTTCGCTTCCCAAGCGCTCGTTTATAGCTATGGGCCGCGACTTGCTCTGGTAATCGTTGCCGATGTTTCATTGGGTTGAAGCCTTCCACTCACCACGCAGTTCAACCTCCATTTCTAGATCAATGTTGAACTGCTCTCGCACGCGCATATGGGCTTCCCGTATGAGCGCTGCTACATCCGCTGCTTTCGCTCCACCAAGGTTAACAATAAAGTTAGCATGACGCTCTGACAATTGCGCCCTGCCGATTGTCCAGCCCTTCAGGCCAGCTGCTTCTATCAGGCGACCAGAATGGTCACCATCAGGATTCTTAAAGACCGAGCCTGCACTCTGTTGTGGGGGCTGAGTCCGCTTACGATGCTGTTTATAGGTGCTGATCGTCTCGCGTAGAGCATTGGTTTCTGCACGGTGCAGCCTCACGCCCAATTGCAGAATGATCTCGCCTGGCTCAATCAAGCGACGCTCAGCCGCGAGAGGATTTCCTTCTTCATCGAATTGAACACGCCGCTGGGCGCGGAAACGGCTATGACGATAGCGCAAGTCCAGATCCGCATGCACATAATGCTCGACAAGCGGCTCTACCGGGTTCTCCTCGCAAGCACGAGCATCAAGCACGTCGACCCACTCCAATACCTCACCAATGTTGCCATGGTGTGCGCCCGCGTTACTAATCACACCTCCACCCAGGGTACCAGGAATACCAGGGCCAAACTCTAACCCGCCCCAACCCAACGTCGCCAGTTCATTGAGCAGTTTAGGCCAACTAACACCCGCGCCTGCGTTGAGGAGAGCAGTGCCATCGCTCCGCTCTTCAATGGTATAGGTATTCAAGGCAATGCGTGCCACAATGCCTCGAACGCCAGCATCGGCATACAGGACATTGGTGCCATTCCCCTGGCAGAGCAGGGGCCAACGCCTCTGCGAACATTCGCTTACCAGTGCCACCAGATCTTCTCGCGACTCTAGCGTTATCCAAATGTCAGCCGGTCCACCCACACCAAAGGTACAATGACGCGCCAGCGGCTCATCACAACGCACGCGCTCCCCAAAACGATCTCGTAAAATGCTATAAGCTGTCTCTTTATCAAACGCCATAAATATGTGTTTCCTTGTATAAACTCCTTATCCGAAAACCTGGGTGCGCCTGCACTAGCTGCGCTGCGCCTTCGTATGAGGTTTGGTTTTCGCATAAGACCTTAGTGGAGGGTAACGCGAAGCCTTGGGAGCTAGGCGCGACCTGGTGCCCGGTTTTGTTTCAACATTTCAGTGATGGTATAGACATCTCCGGCTCCCATGAGCAGGACGATATCGTCTGAGAGTAGCGTCTCCTGGAGCAAGGCCGCTGTCTCCCGCACGTTGCCTCCGTAAAGGATACGTGCCTGCCCGCTATTAAAATGCTCACGCTTCTCAATGGCCTCAACCAGTTGGCGCGTATGTATCAAGCCAGTGTCGACCTCACGCGCTGGAAAAATATCGCTCAGAATAGCGATATCAGCGGAATCGAAAGCCTCCAGGAATTGATTGAAAAAGGTTTTGGTTCGGCTATACATATGTGGCTGGTAGACCGCAACCACGCGTCGCCCTGGATAGCGTTTACGGGCCGCCTCCAGGGTAAGCGCGATAGCGGTAGGATGGTGCGCATAGTCGTCGACCAGAAGTACATTCTGACAGATATGCTCACCACATGCCAGATCCCCCTGGTGACGGATCTCGAAGCGCCGCCTTGCGCCTGTGAAGCCCTCAAGAGTACGCGCGATAGATGATGCATCTATTCCCACAGTGTAGGCTGCCGCCAGTGCCGCCAATGCATTCTGGACATAGTGAATACCTGGCAGAGGGAGATGGAAACGCATCTCAGGGAAGGTCATTCCTTCGGGAGCGTTATGCAATCGGACCCGGAAACTGGTCTCCCCCTCCAATTGAATATCGTACGCCTCAAACGTCAGGCGTCCCTCCCCCTGCCGAGCGCCATAATCCTGGATACTATACTCAACAATTGTCCCAGTCCAATCGTTGAGGCGTGCACAAAGTTCATGACAACCAGGGCTATCACCGTTAACGATGATCGTCGTTGGCAGAGACCAATTACTCTCCATATCCATGCCACGAATGAAATGCTCAAACGCGTACAGAAAATCCTCATAGTTACTGAAGAACTCTGGATGCTCGAACTCTATAGCATTGACCACTGCCAGCCGAGGATGATAATGCCAGAAGTTATGGTTAAACTCATCAGCTTCGTTGACAAAGTAGTCGCTCTGCCCAAGGCGATAGTTCGCGCCAAAACGCGGCACAACCGCACCAATCTCACAGGTCGGGTCCAACCCAGCATCAACCAGCATCAAAGAGAGCATTGAGGTGGTGCTGCTCTTGCCATGGACACCACACACAGAGAGCAAGCACTTCCCCTCTGTCAGGGTTCCAAGCAATTCCTGCCAGGTTTTGACAGGAATACCTCGACGGCGTGCTTCAAGCAATTCGGGATTTTGCGGATCTAGCGCAGGCACAGCGGGGCTGATAATCAACGAATCCGCTTCATGTAGGTGCTCTGCGCTATGTCCAATCTGGATAGGAATCCCTACCTGCGCCAGCGCGCGTGTATTCGCCGACTCCTGCCGGTCACAACCAGTCACGATCTCTCCCTGGTTATGCGCGATCTGCGCCACCGAGGAGATGCCGCTTCCACCAATACCCATGAAATGTAAGTGCGACCTGTTCAAATGTTTACCGCCTCACGTTTTACTGTTTTGCCTCGACTTTTCTGTGCGATCTCTACAATCGCTTCCGCAATGACCTGCGTTGCGTCCGGCCTGGCAAGGCCACGCGCATGCTCTGCCATAGTCTGCAAGTAAGATGGTGTGGTTAGCATATGTGCGACTCGCTCAGCAAGCAGTTCTGGCGTCATTTTATCATTGAGCACACACTCCGCCGCCTGCTCACGCTCAAACATAGCGGCATTCGCCTCCTGGGGTGAAGCGCCTATACCTGGCGGAAGTGGGACCAGAATGCTTGGTTTCCCCAACAAAGCCAGTTCACAGAGGGTAGACGCACCTGAACGGCAGACCACAATTTGCGCTGCCTGGATCGCTAGTGGCATCTCCTCCGACATATAGGGGACCAACTTATAACGTTGTCGTGTCTCCTCATCGGCTCCAGCCAGGATACTTTCTGCCAGGGTTTGTGTCTCGTTATAGAGCTTCTTGCCACTGATCTGGAGAACCTGGCAATGCTTGAGCAACTCAGGAAGCGCCTTACAGACGACCTGATTGAGTGCCCGCGCCCCCTGACTGCCTCCAGTAACCAGCAACAAAGGAAGATCGGATCTCATTCCAAGCCGTGTACGGGCCTCCTCCGGGGGCACTGAACGAATGTCCAGCATCTCCTGACGTGGTGGATTCCCCATATGCACTGTCTTCTCCGCAGAGAAGTAGCGGATAGAATCGGCAAAGGCAACTGAAATTCTCGCTGCGAGAGGAGAGATGAGCTTATTCGAGAGATTGGGCGGCACGTCCTGCTGATGCATCAGCAGTGGCACCCCATTAATCTTTGCCGCCAAGCCTGCGGGAACGGCGACATAGCCACCGCTTGTAAAGGCTGCATCGGGATGAAACTCACGCACGATAGAGATGGCCTGCACCATCCCTAACGGGACACGCGCTACGCCCTTAACCGTTCGCCAGGAGACAAAGCGCTGGAGCTTGCCAGCTTTCACGGTCGCCAGCTTAAAACCAGCAGCGGGAATCACCTCAGTCTCCTGCCCATCGTCGCTCCCGAGATAGAGGATGTCCGCGTTATATGTATCTCGAAGGTACGTCGCCACCGCCAGGGCTGGATAAATATGCCCTCCGGTGCCTCCGCCCGATATTAAAATTCGCATGCTACCTCTTTATGGAGACGCTTCCGCACGCAAGACGGGAGCGAGTCCTATACTTTCTTTTTCTTAAAAGCTCTGGTAATAGTCTGACGCGAGAGCGCGGGATCTTCCGGCTCGCGAATATAGCGTGAAATGTTCAGCAGGACACCAATCGCGGCCATCGAGATGACAAGCGAGGTGCCACCAAAGCTGATAAAAGGCAAGGGAACACCAGTATAAGGAATGGTTCCCGTGGTGGCTCCGATATTAACGGCAGCCTGCAAAACTAGCCAGGTTGTGATACCGGTTGAGAGCAGAGCGCCATACATATCCTGTGAGCGCCGCGCCAGGCGAAAGCCTCGAAAGGCCAGTCCCAGGAACAAGATGATCACCAGTGCGCCGCCAATGAACCCTAACTCCTCACCAAGAATGGCGAAGATCGAATCAATATGCGGAAAGGGTAGATAACCTGTTTTCTGCCGACTCTCCCCAAGCCCCAAACCCAAAATACCACCTGATCCTAATGCCAGCAACGACTGGTAGAGCTGCAAGTTAATACTCGTAATATGCTGAAACGGGTCGAGAAAGCCCATCAGGCGATAGAAACGGTATCCCTTAAAAGCTTGCGTCATAAAGATCAGGGCACCACAACCCACCGCCAGCAAGAACTGAACGATATTAGCCCCAGCCGTGAAGAACATGGCCGTTGAGAGGCCAGCAATCACAATAGCAGTTCCCATATCATTTTCGAGCAAGACCAGACCAAGAATCAGCCCTACCAGTATGACGAAGGGAGTGAGTCCATATAAGAATGAGCTTACCTGATTGCCCTTGCGTGCTAACCAATCTGCAATATACAGCGCCAGGACAAGTTTCGCCAGTTCGCTCGGTTGAAACGAGAAAGAACTACCAATTGTAAACCAGCGCGAAGCTCCATAATTGCTCGTCCCAAAAAACAGAACCAATACCAGTAGCGGTAACACAACCACCAGACCGATCAGAGAAAATCGTCTCCATTGCCGGTAGTCAATCCGCGACGCCACTAGCATTGCCACAACTCCCATAAAACCTGAAATCGCCTGCCTTTGGAAATCATGTGACGCATCACCATAAGTACGCGCAGAGAGAAACGAGCTCGCGCTATAGACCATGATCAGACCTATGCAGAGCAGAGCCAATGTAAAGATGAGCAAGAGTGAGTCCATTTTACCTGGAGTGCGCTGGAGGCGCATCTCTAGCTCACGAAGTTTACTCTTTTCTTCCTCACTGATGACTTGCACGGGCTCACGCTCGATAACGGTAGCCCCTTTGCGCTCCATTTGAAGACGCTGGGCAATACTCTGGGCGAAGGATGACTTATCCTTCCGCCAGCTATGCCCAAGCCCGGCATTACTCTCTCTCCGCACGCCTGGTCGACTGTTATATGCATCCGAGACGCCTGTTCCCCGCTTCAAAGGTGGCAACCTTCGCTGTGCCTGTGGCGGTAGGGTCTCTTCGGCAGCGTAACTCATTCCGACCTGGCGCTCCTCTGCACTCCCTGACCAAAGCTCTTCCCAGAAGCTTTTCTTCCTGGCTGGAGGTCTTTCGCGCTGCCGCTCGGCTGCTTGTAAGGCTGGCGAGCGTACCGAGAGCGACGAGCGTTGACCCTTATGCGTTCGGGCACGGCTCCCATTCTCAGATTGAGCCTTAGCATATCGTCTCTGCTTATATGTATCTCGTTCCATAAGATGCTCGTCTTTCCCTAACAAGATCCGATGCGGATCGACGTTTCGACTCGGCTCTCTAGTTGGGCGCTCAAGCTCCTACGTCCATATAGAAGCGCTTGTATCTGGCTCTTCTCATTCCTCACCTCAACACCTCCCCACTAAGTCAGAGCGATTCTAGTAACCATCCATTCCTGGCGGACATAGCATCGCTAGGCATTCTCCTCGGTATTCTTTCCCCTATCCTCTGGTAGAGGTGCGCCTCTCTGCTGCACCTCGTCTTCTTGCATAATCTGCAAGGCTTGCTCAACATCCTGATCGCTCATATGCAGGTGGTTTTTTTGCAGATCAAGCTCTTCATTGCCTTTGCCCTGAACAAGCTTTTGCCAGGGATCGCTTGCAAGCAAGGGTACTCCAATAGCGCCCTGCTGCTCCTGGTTCATACCTTCTTCCACTCCTTCTACCTCCATGCCAAGCAACTCTTGCCAGGCTTTGCTGAGTTCATTCTCTAGCTTGTGCTGCCTTTGTGGCGGCTCTTCCTTGTTTTCCTGCATAACGTTCCTTCTCAACCTCTCATCGACTAACGATCTGTGGAGCATTACAAGCTACTTCACAGGGCGGTCCGATGCGACATGATAACGCCACATTAACTGCTGCGCGATCTTGTTCCATAATGGTGCCGCCGCCGTCCCACCATAAATGGTGCTCTGAGGACGGTCGAGCGTCACAAGGATAGCGAAGCGCGGATTCGACGCGGGCAGGAAACCCGCGATTGAGGCTTCCGTCTGATCCTCAGAAACACCCTGTGTAGTCGCGGTTCCACTCTTCGCCGCAACGCTATAGCCCGGCACAACAACCTGCTTATTATAATCGGCTGCGTGAGTGAGCATCTGCGTTAACTCCTGGGAGGACTTTTTACTGATAACCTGACGGAACACCTGCGACTTCGTAGATGTCAGCTTGCCATTGTCATCGATTTGTGAGACCAGATATGGCCGCATCATAGCTCCTTGATTAGCGATTGCGGCATAGGCCATCACAACCTGGAGAGGCGTGGCAGTAATGCTCTGCCCAAATGCCTGACGTGTCAGGTCGCTAGGCGTCCATCCCTGCGATGTAGGAGTTCGATACCCACCTGGAGCCTCAATACCGCCAACATTGGTACGCGTACCAAAACCAAAACGCTCCAGATAGGGATAATAACGCTTGGCTGTCAGGAAGTCATGTGCGACCGTGGCGGCCCCTACATTGGCGGAGTAATCGAGGATCTGAGTCATACTCTCAGTTCCATGCGCCTGATGCTCCCAATTCGCGACCAATACCGCATCATCAAAAGTGACAGTACCATTATCCTCAATAGTAGTTGTTGGAGTAACTACTCCCTGATCCAGGGCCGCTGCCAAAGTGATCGCCTTCATGGTTGACCCAGGCTCATAAGTACACATCAACACTGGATTGAAATAGACGCTCAACGTATCCAGACAGCCCCGCTTATTGTAATATTTGCTATAGCTATTGGGATCAAAGGTTGGCGCACCAACCATAGCAACAAGCGCTCCTGTTTTGACATCAACGATAGTTGCTGTCCCGCCAAGAGCACTCGTCTCTTTGATTCGACTCATCAGCGCCTGCTGCGCAATATACTGCATTGTGCTATCGATAGAGAGCGTCAGGTTCGCACCATTAATAACTGCTTGCTCGGAGCTAGCACCTACAGTTAGTGGGTTGCCATTCAGGTCAGTCTCAGCCGTGAAACTTCCCGGCTTACCTGCCAGGAGTTTATCAAACGTCCCTTCAATGCCATACAGTCCCCCCTCGTCAGGCTGGACATAGCCTAGAATTTGCGCCACCAGATCATTGCTGGGGTACACTCGCACCGTACGCGGCTCCAGAAAGGTATACGGGACTTGCAAATTGCGCAATTGCTGACTCTGTGCAGGATCAACCAGGGTTGCAATACGTATGGTAGAACGCCCAGAAGCAAAGTCAGCACTCAGTTGGGCTTCCGAGAGTGAGGGAAGTGCCTGATGCAGCTTGGAGACAATCTTCTGAAGCTCGATCTTGCTCTGCTCAGCGTCAAGATTATCGCTAGCAAACTGCAGCGGTTCAATATACACATCATCCCGAATGACGTTGGTAGCAAGGACGATGCCAGCGCTATCATAAATAGTACCACGCGGCGCGTCAACGACCTGATTTTGTGTGTGCTCGGCATTGGCCCACCGGGTAAGCTGGTCTGATCGGATGGCCTGCCAATAATAGAGCCGTCCCAACAACACCACCATCGCAACACAGATCAGCAAGAAGATAACTGTTTGCCTGCGGCGCGCTCGTTGTAGCTCTGGGCTCATTCGATTTCTCCTTGCATCCTCGTTTCTTAGGTGGAAATAGAGAGTTGTCAGGTCATAGAAAGAGAGAACTGTGGGCCTAAATAGCCCTGTGCCCTCAGAGTCTGCTTAATATAGTTCATACATCCCTCCAACTGAAAAGCGGAAGGCCTGTGATCTTTCAATTACGGCTCACCTGGTACCGACTCCAGACCACGCACAGTAATGATCTGAATATCATCTGGATCAGAGGGCTGAAGACCCTGTTTGCGTGCTTGCTCAGCGATATAGGCTGGTGAGCGTTCCTCAGCCAATTTTTGCAACAGATCATGGTTTTGACGCTCGATCTTACTCTCGTTCACACGCGTGCTCTGCAACTGCTGATTGGTTGCAACTCCCTGCCCAAGCTGGCTCAGATAGAGAACAGCCATGAGACTAATCAGGACGACGCTGGCAACAAAAAGCGAGGTAGGACCCATGCGAAAGAAAAATGGGCGAAACTGACCGCGACGTGAGGCGACAATGATGGGTTCCTCTTCATGTTTTCTGGTTTCGTCCCTTTGGTCCTGCTTGCTGTCCATGCTGTATCCTTTCACTCTGTGAGCACTTGCGCCGCGCGGAGGCGCGCGCTACGAGCCCGTGGATTGCTCGCTATCTCCTGTTCAGTTGGAAACACTGGTTTGCTGGTCAGAATGCGTAGACTGGCCTTATGACCGCATACGCAGACCGGCATACGCGGAGGACAGATGCAATCCGTCGCCTCACGTTTAAGAAAGGCTTTAACGATGCGATCTTCCAGCGAGTGAAAAGAGATAATAGCGAGCCTGCCCTGCTTACCGCCTGCTTGCAAAAGCGCTAGCATCTGTGGCAATACCGCTTCCAGGCGCTCCAATTCCTGATTGACCGCGATCCTTAAGGCTTGAAAGACGCGCGTAGCAGGGTGAATCGCACCGTGTTTATAAGGCACTCCCGCCGCAGCGATGCTCGCCAACTGTCCAGTGTGTGTAATCGCTTGCTTCTCGCGCTCGCGCACAATACGACGTGCGATCAAGCGCGAACGACGCTCCTCACCATAACGCCAGAAGATATCAGCCAATTCTTCCTCACTTGCACTATTCACAATATCCGTCGCGTTAATAGCAAGATCCTGATTGAGACGCATATCAAGCGGACCATCGGCGCTAAAAGCAAAGCCTCGTTGCGGATCATCCATCTGGTCCGAAGAGAAGCCCAGATCCAGCAAAATACCCTCAACTCCAGTGAAGTTAGCCTCGCGTGCGAGGCGCTCCATATCGGCGAAGTTTCCGTGGCTGAGGACCAGGCGTCCCTGCGCGATCTCCTCGCGAAGTCGAGCCTTTACGCGCTCCTGAGCCCGGCTATCGGTATCGATGCCCAGCACACACCCATCGGGTGCGGAAAGCCTCAACAATTCGCTGGTGTGGCCTCCTCCCCCCAGAGTCCCATCAATGTAATGTCCACCTGGTGTAGGACGCAGATACTCCATAACCGCGTCCAGCATCACAGGTATATGTTGCGTTTGCTCTCTATTCATGCCAACACATCTTTATGTTAAAAGGTCATTGGAGCCAGTACGAGATGTGCCAGCCAACGACGAAGTAGTTACCTGTTAAAAGGGTATACCGCTACCCTCAGCATCAAGTCGGTCTTGATAGGCACGCCAAGTCGCACGATCCCAGATTTCTACATGATCGCGTACGCCAACAATCGTAACCTCTGTACGAAATGAAGCATAGGCACGTAATTTTGCTGGAAGTACAATTCGTCCCTGCCCATCTAATTCCACTTCACTTGCGCTAGGATAAATCCGCCGCTCAAAGTCGCGTAGTTCCTCACTTGACTTGCCTGCGATCAGTTCATTGGATTTTTCTTCCCAGCGAGCCATAGTGTACAGAGAGAGGCAGGTCCCCATGCCCTTACCTAGCACCGCACCCCGATCCAACTGTGTGCGAAAACGTGCCGGTATTGCCATACGACCCTTACTATCTATTGTATGTTCGTACTCTCCCAGAAACATAGCCTATGACCATCTCACGCTCTTAACGTGCTGATTCGACCAAACGACGATGCTACTCTATAGAACAACTTCTTTGCCAAAATTTCCCCACTTTGACCCACTTTCCCCCACTACATTGTAGCACTTAAAGGGTATATCGGAAAAGAGCCTTCTTAGCCAATTTTAGTTTTGGCATCTCAAAGCTATCCTATTTAAACTTCTTCTCTACTTACTCTTCAGGATTCTATGCCGCCTTACAAAATGCTTGAATGCTAAGAAGTTTCTAACCAAGTTGCTGAAAGCTCCTATTAATTAATGGCGTATAACAGATTAACTAAACAAGGCTCTTATTTGACAGGTATTAGGCATCCAGCCTACAATCAAACGTGAACAGGCACATCTACATGTACATCTACAAACGACATCCAGGTCAATGCATTTGAGGTGGAGCAAACATATGCCACAACAACCATCAGATCATAAGCCAGGGCACGCAGAAAGTACTGCTGCTCGCCTGGTCGCTCCAGGTATCTGGCAATTCGTCATCCCCATCCCTTTTCCTTTGCGCACAGTCAATGTCTATGCTCTTGTAGGTCCCGATGGCTGGGTTCTGGTCGATACAGCACTCGGCACGCCTGAGGCGCGTGCAGCCTTTAACACATCGTTACAGGACGCCCACCTGGCTCTTGAAGACCTGCAAGCGATTGTACTCACTCACCATCATCCTGATCATGTGGGACTCTCAGGCGAGCTCCAGGCACTTACTGATGTCCCCGTCTACATGCATCCCATCGATGAGGCTGCGGTCCAGATCATCTGGAAGAACACGATGGGGCAACGCTTTGATACAGTATCCACCTTTTTCGCACAACATGGTCTGCCTCAAACTGATCTCTGGTATACTAGCGAAGATCCGGACAAAAGGCGGCAGGTTATAAGCGTTCCTCCTCATGAAGCCTTTCGCCTGGTAGAGGATGACACACATCTGACTCTGGCTGGCGAACGCTATCGCGTGCTCTGGGTCCCCGGTCATTCGGATGGACAAATTAGCCTTTTGCGTGAGAGCGACGGCATATACCTGTCAGCAGACCATGTCTTGCCACGTATCACGCCCAATATCGGCCTCTATTCAACTCAGAATCGTCCTAATCCCCTCGATGATTTCATCCATTCCTTACGTCGCGTTTCTACTCTGCCTGCTAGTTTGGTGCTCCCGGGACATGGCAACCCATTTCCGGGCCTTACTCAGCGTGCGCAAGAGATCATAGATCATCATCAGGAGCGTCTACAACTCATCCTGACTTTATTAGCGCCCCGCTCCCAACACGCCGCAGCAATTACAGCACAGCTTTTTCAGGATCGTTTAAAGAGCGACGAGGCACGCCGGATGGCGGTTGCGGAAGTACTCTCGCATCTCGAATATCTACGCTATACGAATCAAGTCACACAACAACTCGCAAATGATGGGACTATTCGATACTCAGTGGTATAGAACACTGTAAAAAATCGTCTCAAAAATGAAGGCAAGGCAGGCCGCTTTTCAAGCCTATTTTCGCTACCCAATGACCGCTTCAATCGGCCTGTAGAGCGGTTTTACTATATATATTCAATTATCCAGCCATAGTGACACGCTTGTATTTCTTAAATTCGCATGTTATACTGCCTAACGGCAGTGAGGTTATAATGCCGCTTCAGGGGCTTCGTAGTCTTGTACAGAGTGAAGCACCAGGCCATATTTGGTTTTTGAAACTCAATTGGCAGGCGGCACGTGTTGATAGTTGCAAGGAGGATTAGTACCTATGGCTAAAGAAAAAGCTGCTACAGCGCAAACTATCGGTCGTCAAGAGCTTTCACGGCGGATCGCCAAACAAGCAAAACTTTCGCAGAAACAGGCTGCCGAAGTGCTCGAAGCCACCCTCGATTCTATTCGCGAGGCACTCCAGGAGGGCGACGAAGTACGCCTGGTTGGTTTCGGGTCCTTCAAAGTTCGCACCAGTGCCGCACGCAAGGGCGTCAATCCCCGCGATGGTAAAGAGATTGTTGTTCCTGCCAAGGAGCGAGTGCGCTTCTCCCCTGGCAAAGAACTCTCAGATGCTGTCGTCAAGAAATAGTTGATATTCATGTGATTCTCACTGCCAATCCCGCTCTTTTGGGCAAGCGGTGGATAACTCTGGGAAGTCTTACGGTAGAACGAACCAGACGCCCCTCGCTATATGGATCAGAAGTGCGAGAATGCGGCCTTTCTCAATCCCAACGCACTCTACATACTATCAGTCACAGTATACAGGCGTCCTGTTTACCTGCACCCAAGCTCTTATCAAACCACCCACAATTGCAGGTCGGGCGCCTTTCTCTATGCTCCCGTTTTGTCACGCTGATCATACTATTGATTGAGAAGAGATTGAGACTCAACTGCAGATTCCAGATAGACGCCAGAAATGGAAATGTGTGATGATTTCTCAGGCTATCGACAATGTGACGCTGATGCTTATGCGTGGCAATATCGCTGAGATTTCCGCTGATGCGATAGTGAACGCGGCTAATTCCGCACTCGCTGGCGGCGGGGGCGTGGATGGCGCGATCCATCGAGCCGCTGGCCCGACTGTAATGCAAGAGTGTCGCCAGATCGGACATTGTCGCACAGGCAGCGCGGTTGTGACGACTGCGGGTTCACTTCATGCCCGTTACATCATTCACGCTGTTGGCCCTATCTATGGACATCATGCCGATGCCGCCCAACTTCTCGCCAGCGCCTATGATGCGTGCATAGACCTTGCTGAGAAATATCAACTTGAGAGTATCGCTTTCCCTTCACTCAGCACTGGCGCGTATGGCTATCCAGTCGTGGAAGCCGCCCCCATCGCGCTGCAAACCGTTATCGAACATATCGGGCAAGCCCCCACGACGCTACGCCAAATTGCTTTCGTGCTTTTTGATGAGCGCACCTTTAAGATTTATGCTCAAGAGCTTGAGCGTATACTTCGCCCCACCCCCTGATACTCCACCTCTCTCCCAATAAAGTCTGCGAAGTCGTCCCCTCTTGCCTGATTACCATCACGCTCACTATAATAAAGGTCGTAACAAGGTTCTATTCGCATGCATCACCCATTATGGGTGCCCACCACTCCACCTAACAATACACGGCCTGCTTTAAATACCAATCAGGAGCGAGAAATGACCAGCAACAATACACATCATGGCCGCCCCAGCGCTGAAGATTACGTTGGGCGTCAGATTGGAAACTATGTAATTCAATCCGAGGTGCAGAGCGGCTCATATGGCAGCGTCTTCCAGGCGAAGCATGTCATTTTCGCCGATGAGCCAATTGTAGCCCTCAAAATTCTGCACACCAATCTCAGTGATCCAGCTTCGGAGCAACAGTTCTTTGATGAAGCACGTCTCTTACGCCGCTTAAAACATGCTCATATCCTGCCAGTGCTAGATGCCGGGCTCAATGAAGGTGTACCTTATTTTGTAGCTGAGTACGCTGTGGGTGGCTCTTTACGCGATCTACTAATTAAGCAGCAGGGCACATCATTGCAGGTCGCTGATGCGCTACGCATCCTGAACCAATTTGGCGATGGTCTGAGCTATGCACACCAACAATCAGTGGTTCATCGTGATCTCAAACCTGAGAATGTTCTTTTTGGAAATCAAGGTGAGGCACTACTCGCCGACTTCGGCATCGCCGTAACACTGGAATCGACACATACACGTCTCGCGAACCGGAGTGGAACACCCGCCTACATGGCACCGGAGCAATTTGAAGGCTATAGTAGTATCAAGAGCGACCAGTATTCGCTTGGCTGCATTGCCTATGAACTCCTCACTGGACGTATGCCCTTCCAGTTCAACGACCCTGGTATTGAGGCAATGTGGTTCCAACACGCCAAGGTGCAGCCCACACCACCAACCCAGATAAATGCGAGCCTCCCATCCTATACTGAACAGGCCATTCTACGCGCGCTCGCCAAAGACCGGGAACAACGCTTTCCGAGTGTGGCCGATTTTCTGCTAGCATTGAATTCAGGCTACACCACACAAACTATTTATACGCCGCCCGCTCCTGCTCAGGGACTCACGCCAACCATCATGGTCCCACCTAACAGTAACACGGCCCTGAATCCAACAGTCAATGTTGAGCCACAATCAGCCTCGCCAATCAACCCAACAGTAATGGTTCCACCTACAGCTAGTAATCCGCCCATCAATCCAACGGTAGGTGCTGATCAGCAAATCTCCACTCCAAATAACGAACAAGCAATAACATCACCGACGGCATCTCTAATGACCGGGACACTACCGCCACATCAAGGGATGCCTCAGGCACCTTTTCCTAGCATCTCACAGGCACAGGGTGCAGCATATCAAAGCCTGGGGAGCACCCCCAACCAACAGGTACCATCACTCCCCCCATTGCCAACACAGGGTACACCTGTCACACAGCAACCTACACTCATTCTGGACCCCGATAAAGCGAAGCTATACGGTGAGACCGCACACAAACTTAATGATATCGAGCGCTACCAGGAAGCGCTGACCTACTTTGAGCAAGCACTGCAATTTGACCCTGCGAACGGCTGGCTCTACGGCGGCCAAGGTCTTGCTCTTTACCGCCTGGAACGCTATGAAGAGGCACTGACGGCACTTAACGCTGCCATTAAACTTGGCTATACCAATAATGGCTGGATCTATGCTTATCTAGGGTATACTCTGAAGGAGCTTCGCCACTATCCCGAAGCCCTACAAGCCTACGATCAGTCCCTAACCCAGGATGCAGATAACGCCTGGACACTTCGTGAGAAGGGACATCTCCTCAATACTCTCAAGCGCTATGAAGAAGCATTGACATGCATCAATCACTCGCTTGAGATTGATCCCCAGAGCGAATTCGCCTATGGACGTAAAGGCTTTGCCCTCAAGAATCTAGGTCGCAACGAAGAAGCACTTCAAGCTTACGATCAAGCTCTGGATCTGGATAATGATGACGCCTGGACCTATCGTGAGCAGGCGCATGTCCTCAATATCCTCAAGCGCTACAATGAGGCCATTCAGGCCGCGAATAAAGCCATCCAATTCAATCAGCGCGATGTCTTCGCCTACGTACAGAAGGGGTTTGCCCTCAAGAACCTGGGGCAGTATGAGGAGGTCATACAGGCTTATTCACAAGCTCAGGCGCTCGATCCGCATAATGCCTGGTTCTATCGAGAGAAGTCCTTTGTATTGAACGAACTTAAGCGCTATGATGAGGCATTGCAAGAAGCCGAACGCGCCATTGAACTTGAGCCACATAACGCCTTTGCTTATGGGCGCAAAGGCTTCGCTCTCAAGGAGTTGAAGCGTGAAGAAGAGGCGCTTCAGGCTTACAATCAAGCTCTAGACCTGGCTCCGCACGACGCCTGGACACTCCGTGAGAAGGCAGATGTGCTTAATACAATGAAGCGCTCGGAGGAAGCACTGGTTTGTGTTGAAGAGGCTCTAGAGCTCAATCCACATGACACACTGGCGAAGGAAGTTCGTGAGTCAGCGAAACGTCGCATACGACGCCAGAAGAAGGCAGCCGAGGAGAAGGAAGAAAAAGCGCAGAAGGAGGACTAGCCCTCCTTTAGTGCTTTAAGGTTCCATACTATCCGCACGTGCTTCTTCAGCATCAAGCTGAAAAATACGCGTCTTCTGCTCAAGATGCTCACGTGAAACAGGATGAAAGAAATGATCCATCGCCATCCAGAAGCTTCGACTATGGTGGAAGAAAATGAAAGGCAACAAGATAGCCAATGGAATGCCAATATACCAGAGCAGCGAGAGCGGGATAGACTGATTCGCAGCAATTGGAATCGCTAGAGCCGCTACAATCAATTCACTCAGAACCATATTGATTGCCATAGAGCTTGTGAAGTAGCCCTCTTCGCCCCGGTCATAGGGAAATTCACATCGTGGGCATTGTTCATACATCTTGAAGGGGAGGCGGAAAATCCACCCCTTCCCACAGATGGGACACCGCAATATCAAACCGCGCCACAACAGTGACGATAACTTAATGTGCATAATCTGACAGGCCCCCTTATATACAATTTATAGACAAATTGTAGCAAGTTCTATTTCACGCTGCAACGTTAAGGGAGAAGCCTGGAATGAACATTGTGCCACGATCAGAAAGTGAGAAACCAGAGGAGAGTGCGCATGCGGCTCTTGCGCTCTATGAAGCCTTCCCTTCTACTCGCTTGCTCAAATATTGTTATGCTGCACATGCCGTCAGCTCAGCTGGTCTTACTGAGGATCTGGAGCTGTGTATGCAAGTCAATCGTTCACAGGCTATTCCACATGTCACAGGCCAAGATTGCTAAAACTGGCTTGCTAATCATTACTCGGGCCTAGAAAATACAGAGGGGCACAGGCGCACGCGAGGACCCCTCATCTTGCTCTAATCCAGTGTGAGAACTAATTTACCAAAGTTGCGGTTCTCCTGCATCGTCTTGTGGGCATCCACAATGCGCTCCAGCGGAAAGACCTCTTCTACAATAGGGCGGACCTTGCTCTTTGCGAGCAATGGCACAACCTGGGTCGCGAAATGACGTGTCGCTGTGAGCTTCTCTTCCATAGAACGCGAACGGAGCGTAAAGCCGCGAATACTGAGGCGCTTCGCCATCACCTTGCCCAGATCAACCTGTGCCTCCGCACCACCTAGTGTCGCCAGAAAGACCAGGCGTCCCCATAGGCCAAGTGCGTCCAGATTCCCTGCCATATAAGGGCCACCAATGAAATCCAGCACAACATGTACGCCCTGGCCTCTTGTGACCTCTTTAATCTCGGCGGCAAACTTCTCAACGGAAAGTCCCGCATCCAACCCCAGTTCCTTGGCACGCTCAATCTTATCGGGTGTCCTCGAGGTTCCATAGACAGTACAGCCAACCGCACGCGCGAGTTGAACAGCAGCCGTTCCAACACCACTACCAACGGCATGTACCAGCAGGCTCTCTCCCATCTTTAAGTCCCCCTGTGTGAAGAGAGCATCATGTGCCGTGATGAACACCTCCGGAACCGCCGCCGCCTGAACAAAGTCCAGGTTTTCGGGTATTTCCACCAACAGCCCTTCAGGTACGAGCAAATACTCCGCCTGGGCACCACCACCCGTAATCCCCATCACACGCTGACCCCGACGCCACATACGCGCCATCGGTCCTGATGAGACAACCTCACCTGCGAACTCCAAACCGGGTACAGTGGTTGGATATCCAGGAGGAGCCGGATAACGCCCCAGGCGTTGTGTAATATCGGCGCGATTTAAGCCAGCCGCGCGCACACGCACCAGCACCTGCTCCCCTGTGGGCTCTGGAGTTGCAATCTCCTGTACTTCCAGAACGTCTGGACCCCCTGCCCTGGTAATGATTACCGCTCTCATTCTAAAGACTCCTTTATCTGTCCCTCCGGCATCTGTAATAGCCATACACTAGCCGATGTTGCCTCTATTGTACAATGCGGACTCGGATCTTTGCATTGATGATATACTAATTCTACAACTCTCGTAGATGTGGTCTATACCTACTTGCACTCAAGCTATGTCTATCAGAAACACGTATGAGAGATGGGCAAAGAGGCAGCTTTATTACATGGACACCAAAAATGGCGAAGGTTGCTTATCCCCCCATACTAAAGGGACAAGCAACCTTCGCCATTTAATATATGCTGACAAACCTTCTCGGGGAACTAAATAGCCTTAGTCCTTATTGATGGTCTCCAGGTCAAGCTCGATTTTGACTTCGTCGCCAACCAGCACACCACCAGCCTCCAGCGCGGCATTGTAGTTTAGGCCAAACTCGCTGCGGCGGATCTTGGTAGTCGCGCTCAGGCCTGCCACAGTGAGGCCCCAGGGATTCTTACCCTGACCCAGGTACTCGGCGTCAAAGACAACTGGCTTGGTAACACCGTGGATGGTCAGATCGCCCGCAACTTTATAGCCATCGCCGTTCTTCTCGACGCTTGTGCTCTTGAAGGTGAAGGTGGGAAACGTCTCCACGTCGAAGAAATCGCCGCTGCGCAGGTGGTTATCGCGGTTGGGTTCATTGGTATCCACACTGGCCGCGTCGGCCTCCGCCTCTACCCATGAATTCGCTGGGTTCTGCTCATCAATATTAAGCTTACCGCTGAACACCTTGAATTTACCGCGAACGGTGCTGAACATCATATGTTTCACAGCAAAGTTTACGTGTGAATGAGTTGTATCAATTTCCCAAGCCATTTGTATTTCCTCCTAAAAGCAAATATGCTTTTATTAGTCACTATCTTTAAGATAGTTGCATTCTATCATATGCAACTTGCAATTGTCAAGACACTTACTTAAAAATAGTCCGAATCTGATACCCTTCAAATTATTTTATCGCCACATAGCTTGTGATAGGCGGGCACAGCGAATAGCGAGTAAGCAGAGGCATATATAACTTCTACAACACTTCTGACAAGCAACTTAAATTCACGAAATTTAGCTCACAGCCATGATATAATGCACCAAAATGTAGTGAGTGGAGGTTTTTCTTCTATATGTTCACCCTCGGCGATATCCTACAACAGGCGAACAAGGAAGATATGTCTGTTCATATCAGCGGCACACTCGCGCCCAATCCAGAGATGATCTTTCGGGAGGCACATCACGATAGCCGTCAGGTTAAAGCAGGCGACCTCTTTATCGCCCTTAAAGGCGAAAAAGTGGATGGGCACGACTATATCGCCAGCGCCGCCAGGGCTGGCGCCAGGGCCGCGCTTTGCGCACGCCCCGTAGCGGACATCCCGCCAGGCTTCTTGCAAATCATTGTTCCCGATGTTATCAAGGCCCTGCACGCTACTGCCCATGCTCGCACCCAGCGCCAGCCGGAAACACTTTATCTTGGCATTACTGGCAGCAATGGCAAGACCAGCACCAAAGAGGCAATCGCGGCCATTCTTGAGCGCTCCGCCCCTACACTCAAGACCCTTGCCTCCTATAATACCGAAATTGGCTACCCCTTAACACTCCTACGCCTGGAGCCCCAACACCGCTATGCGGTATTGGAAATGGGTGCGCAATGGGTGGGAGAGCTTACCATGCTTAGTCGCGTGACCCGCCCTACTTGGTCACTCATCACAAATGTTGGTTCATCTCACCTAGGCTATTTCGGCTCACCAGAACAGATCGCTATAGCCAAGAGCGAGTTGGTTCAGGCGCTGGCCCCAGATGGCCTCGCACTGCTCAACTATGATGATCTGCGCGTTCGTGCCATGAGCGCTCAGACCTCAGCCCCAGTCCTCTACTATGGACAGGGCGAGGGCGCAGACGTGCGCGCGACTGATATTGCAGGCGATTCACTCTTCGGTCGGCGCTTCACCTTGCGCTACAAGGGAGAGGAGATGCCTATTCAGCTTCATATTCCAGGTGAGCACGGCATCACGATTGCTCTGGCTGCCGCTGCTGTGGGTTGCGCAGCAGGTATCTCCCTGGACGAAATACGTCAGGCACTCGAAGCACTCAAACCTGCAAAGAGACGTGGCGAGATCAAACCCGGCCCCAATGGTAGTACGCTCATTGATGACTCATACAATGCCAACCGCCAATCGATCCTCGCTATCGCTCAGGCAATGCATGATACCACACTCGCATCTGGAGGCAGACGTTGGGCAGTGTTAGGTGATATTCTGGAATTAGGGAAATACTCACGCGAGGAACACCGGGCCTGTGGAGCGGCCCTGGCTCCCCTGGTGGATTCGCTCGTTGCCATCGGCGAGCAGGCCCGTTTCTACGTTGAAGGTGCGCTCGACGCCGGAATGCCCTCGGAGAATGCCTATTTCTATAGTGCTGATATCGAGAATTCCGCCGAGCTAGAAGCAGCAAAGCGTGCAGCCGCAGACCTGCTGAAAGCAGAGATACGCAGCAGCGACCTTGTACTTATCAAAGCGTCTCTCGGGCTCGCGATGGATACTCTTATCAATCAGCTTTAACGCGGTTCGGGCAGATCATGGCCTGTCCTTTGTATCTTGCTCACCACTGGTACACCAGCCCAACCCATGGAAAGGATCATTCATATGACCCAGCAACAGGAGCCATCCACCAGGAAAATCCGCATCGGCCTGATCTACGGGGGCCGCTCTGGCGAGCATGAGGTCTCTCTCGCTTCAGCGGAGTCGGTTATTGCTAACATCAACCAGGATAAGTACGAGGTCGTCCCCATCGCCATCAACAAAGCTGGCCAGTGGCTCCTTGGCGTCGAACCCGCACGTATGATCGAGGCGCAGAAAAACACTCAGGCCAAGCATGAGCTTGAGCAATCAACAGCTGTGACGTTCACCGGCGATCCCAGTCTACGCCGCCTTATATCCGTCAAAGAGGGCGAGTCACTCAAAGACGATGGCGCTCTGGATGTTATTTTGCCTGTTATGCACGGCACCAGTGGTGAAGATGGCGCTCTGCAAGGCTTACTCGAGATGGCAAATATTCCTTACATAGGCTGTGGTGTCCTTGGTTCTGCACTTGGTATGGATAAAGAGAAGATGAAGATGATTTTCGAGCAGGCTGGTTTACCCGTTGGCCCCTATCTCGTCTATCGTCGCAATCAATGGGAGCGCGATCCTGAGCCTATTATGAACGCCATTGAAGAGAAACTCGGCTATCCCTGTTTCGTTAAGCCGGTCAATCTTGGTTCCAGTGTGGGTATCAACAAGGCTCATGACAGAGCAGAACTAGCCCATGCCATCAATGTTGCAGCCGAGTATGACCGCAAGATCATCATCGAGCGCAATATCAACTGTCGCGAGTTTGAGTGCGCGGTCCTGGGCAATGATGAGCCTATCGTCTCTGTCATGGGAGAAGTTATTCCCAGCAACGAGTTCTATGATTACCGGGCCAAATATGTCGATGGTAAATCCCAGGTCATTATCCCGGCCCCCGTTTCGCAGGAACTCTCACAGGAGATGCGTCGTCAGGCACTTGTTGCCTTCACGTCACTTGATCTTAGTGGGCTCTCGCGTATCGACTTCTTCCTGGAGAAGGAGGCTAACAAAATTTATATTAACGAGGTCAATACACTACCCGGCTTTACAAAGGTCAGTATGTATCCTACGCTCTGGGAGGCTAGTGGCCTCTCCTACGCAGAACTCATTGACCGCCTGATCGAGTTGGCACTTGAGCGCCACTCGGATCTCCAGCGCAATCGTACTAATTTCGCTCAATAGTCGTCCATTGCCGTGGTTCGCGCATACTGGTACGCGCGAACCACACACTTATTTTCGCAGGGGTATACAATGTCACGTACAACCATCACCTCAGTCGTCGTCGAGCCTTTGACCATTCCGCTCCTGGAGCCCTTTACCATCGCCACTGGTAGCGTTAATGCCGCGCGTAATGTGCTCATCACCATCACACTTCAGGATGGAAGCACTGGTTATGGCGAATGTGCTCCTCTGCCACCGAGCACAGGTCAATCGCAAGAGACCGCCCTCGCGGCAGCTCAAGGTTGCATTGACTTATTGAAAGGAAAGGATGCGGCTCACTGGCGTCAGATCTCCCATCTCGTCCATAGCATGTATTATGCGCAATCAGTTGTATGCGCTGGCATCGAGATGGCAGTCCTTGACGCGCTAACTCACTCCTATGGGGTGCCACTCTATGTCTTTCTGGGAGGAGCCAGCACCAACGTTACTACGGACATGAGCATTCCAATGGTCTCTCCCGAGCGAGCTTATGAACTTGCCGCCGAGACAGCCGCACGTGGCATTACCTGCATCAAAGTCAAGGTGGGAGGCGACTTACGTGAGGACGTCGACCGCGTCGAGGCCATTCGTAATGCCGCGCCGAATATTAGCCTGACGCTCGACGCCAACCAGGGCTATACCGCTAACGAGGCCCTCCTCTGCCTGGAAGCGCTGGACAACCGCGACATCCGACCCCTGCTACTAGAACAGCCAGTACACAAGGATGACTATGAGGGCCTACGCTATGTCACTGAGCATACGACTGTCCCCATCGCCGCCGATGAAAGCGCAGCCAATGCCTCATCCGTCGCGCGCCTGCTCAAGATGGGTGCGGTCAATACCGTGAATATCAAACTGATGAAGGCGGGTATCGTAGAGGCCCTCGACATTGCAGCCCTCTGCCGCTCTATGCATGTTCCGCTCATGATCGGAGCGATGATCGAGTCTCGCCTAGCTATCGCGGCGGCTGCGCACCTGGCAGCTGGCCTGGGCGGCTTTACGTTTATCGATCTGGATACTCCCATGCTTTTGGCAGAGGATCCCTTCAAGGGTGGCTATGATCAACGCGCCGGCACATATGACCTCTCCTCTGTCAGAAGTGGCCTGGGCATTGAGCGCCGCTAACAAAGGTATTTCACACTACACTCAAAAGAGGATGGAAGCGACGACCAAGTTATCGCTTCCATCCTCTTTTGCTTGACAGCCAATTCCAGGTGTCAGACAACAAGTGTCCAGCTTTGGCAAAGCCTTTTGCTACTATTACCTTAAGGGTATAAGACTCACCAATCAGAGATCAAATCAGAAATGAGCTATCTACTTGCCGTTTGCTACCTCTCAGTCATAATGTAGAGGTTATTTTACTTATATAGTGATAAATAAGCGACACAGTATATCATAATTACGGATGTGCTTTTAAAAATAAGCACAGCACTTATGGATTTTATCTTTTAATAATAGTACCATCCTACTACACTCTAAATGACGTGAGCAAGAGACTATTTCGAGACGTGTATACTATCCATAGTTCCGAGAACGTCTATTTACCAGGCGAACTTGAACAATTGTGGAAAGACCGCTTTCCGTAAGATATCTTGAGATTGGAGACAGTCTCTCTTACATATTGCGGGTAAGTCAGGTCAGTCGAGTGTGAATAGTAGCTCCATCTTTCACCGGGTGGAAACTGCTAAATGCACATAGTCTAACAGAAGGATTTGTTTCTATGTTCAACGAGAAAAAGCCAATGTTTCAAGAGTTGACCGATTCCGAACTGGATCAGGTAACAGGCGGCAATGGATTGCTGGGTACTGTTGGTCAGACTTTGAACACTGTAACAAGCACCGTTCCAGGTGTAAAAAGCCTCGTTCCAGGGCTACCACACACGACTACAGGTGAATCCATCAACGCGGAGACGCCGGTTGCTAGCGTGAACGTCACCCTTGGAACAGACCTCGGCCTCTAATCAGGCACGCTAATTAATAGTGCCTGATGCCTAAAGCGCATCTCTACTTACAGGCATTACATTAAAAAGATGCACTGTGAGCAGGGCTCGCGCAGTCAGTTGGTAAGTAGTTCATTGCTCTTACCAACTGACTACTTTGTATTACCCTTTAAGTAGGGGCCCCTCATTTTCATCAACTTATTCATAAAGTTAGTTATAGTACATAAAAAATATGCGTTAAGATATTATTACTATTTGATCTCAAAGATCAAAATGATATTTTAGCGTATCATGTGTTATTTATGGCTTCTACAAAAAATAACATCTTTCGCGAAGACGCCTATAAAAGGTATCTTCAAAGACAAGAGCAAGGCATCGTATTACGCCTGGTTGCTCCACCAACATGGATCTTTCTCTGGCTCCTCTTAGTGCTTTTCCTGGGTGCGACAATTCTAGCCTGGCTAGTAAGGCTTCCTGTTTTTGTCACAGGACAGGGTATCTTAATACAACAGGAAACCGCCAATGAGAAGAGCCAATACGTCAGCGCGGCGCTCTTTTTAGCATCCATTAAGCAAACGCACATCCACCCTGGTCAGCCCACCGAACTCAGCGTTGGCTCAACCGCGACACCCTTGCACGGCACTATAGATCATATTGAAGCGCATACCGAGAGTCCCCTCAATATACGTACACGGTTTGGCCTTCAAGGTGAGAATACGCAATTAGTATCCGGACCTTCTGTGGTAGTTATCATACGCCTTGAACCGGAGGCTTCAGGCAATCTCTATGCAGGTAGTGCCTTCTCAGCTCGTATCCAGGTTGGATCTCAAAGCGCGCTTTCTCTGTTACCGGGTCTCAATCAAATACTCACATAAGCAGGCAAGCAAACGGCCATGGACGGCAACTATACGTCTGGGTATCGAGTGTTATAAACCTAACCTTTTTCTAGCTTTTCTTCGTTGCCAGGAGGATTAATACACATAAGGGAGGCGATGTGTTTATGGATGAATACAAACCGCAAGGTTACGATACTGCTCGAGCAATATATGATGCTTATCAGACTAGCAAAAGCCAGAAAGCTGTACGGCCCCGTTTGTCACTCCCTAGTCATGAGCAAGAAAAGGGCGAGGATTCGCAGCGTGAAATGACATCACCAACGCCAGCTCACTCTACAGCTTCCACTAATCCTATGAAGGTGCTAAAAGACCTTGTCGATGAATCTTCGCGTCCTATCACGTCACTTAAAACGCTGGTAATTGATCCTGCACGCCTGTTCTCAGAGAATCAGCAGAGAAGCTCAAGATCATCAGTGTTCATCTCCTCGCGCCCCCATCGAAGTATTCAATCCTCCTCTTTGTCCTCGACAGGGCCACTGACAGACAAGCATACGACGACAAAGCCTGCCATTCTCACGTTGCCCAGTCGACGGAAAGAAATCACCACATCGGCACATATCCCTCGCGTTGAGGGGGTCAACCCATCTTGTACTCCCATCAGCAACGATCCTTCAGTCAGGCAAGAAGCTTCACAGGAGCCCCAGCAAGCACAAGCGGCGCCAACAACGAATACCCAGACATCCACTCGCCCACATCGCGTAAAGCGCCGCCGCAGGGTTCCCGAAATGAGGCAGATGACGGCTGTGGAGTGTGGGGCAGCTTGCCTGGCGATGATTCTCTCGTACTATGGGCATGCAACAAGCATCTCGGATGTCCAGAAACGCTGTGAAGTTGGTAGAGATGGTTTAAATGCGCTTATGATCGCGAAATCCGCTCGCTCTTATGGTATGAAAGTGCGAGCGGTCTCATTGAAGCTAGAGGACTTCCGCTTTGTTGAGCTTCCAGCCGTTATTCACTGGGAGTTTAATCATTTTGTAGTGGTTGAGCGCTGGACAAAGAAATATGTCGACCTTGTCGATCCCGCTATTGGGCGAAGACGCATCACACATAAAGAATTTGATGAAGGTTTCACGGGTGTAGTGCTCATGTTTGAGCCTGGGACACAATTCACACGACAGTCAGCGCAGAGTTCCCTATCGTTAATGAGTTATGCACGCTCTATGCTGTCTATGCGTGGTATCCTGGCACAAATCATTGGTGCGTCATTCCTACTACAGATGTTTGGACTCTGCACACCACTTCTGACAGCGGTCATAGTGGACACGGTTATTCCTTCGTCAAACCAGAATCTGCTCGTTTTGCTCGGTATCGGCATGCTGTTACTGCTTGTCGCGCAAGGCATCGCGAAGCTCTTGCGAGCCACGTTGATTATCTACCTGCAAACGCGCATCGACGTGCAAATGACATTGCATTTCTTTACGCATATGCTGAGCCTGCCATATCGCTTCTTCCAGGTTCGTTTAAGTGGCGATTTACTCTCCCGCATGAGCAGTAATGCAGCCATTCGTGACCTGCTCTCCAGTCAGCTCATTTCGACGGTGCTGGATAGTAGCAGTGTGATTATTTCTCTGATCGCCTTGATCTGTCTGTCAAAATTCATAGCTGGTGCGACTGTACTCATTGGCATATTCCAGATTGGTCTACTACTGCTGACAGCCCCGGCTATACGCAGGCTTATGCAGCACGAACTCATGGCTCAGGGAAAAGCACAAGGGTACATGAATGAAACGCTGGCAGGAATCGCTACGCTTAAAGCTGCTGGTGCGGAAGAGCGAGCACTCGAACGATGGACAAACCTTTACTTCGATCAGATGAATATTTCGACTCGTCGCAATTATCTTGTGTCTTTCATCGGCATTGTGTTCGAGCTCTTGTTTGGCCTGTCCCCTATGCTCTTGCTGTGGATAGGAGCAACACAGGTTATCAACGGCACTATGCCTATTGGCACCATGTTTGCGCTGAATACGCTAGCAAATTTCTTTCTCTCACCACTTAGTTCTCTGGCATCAGGCGGTCAGAAGCTACAAATCGCTAGCGCGCATTTTGAGCGGATCGCTGATGTACTCGAAGCAGAGCCAGAGCAAGATCTCCAGCAGGTACGTACACCACCAAAGTTGACAGGCAGTATTGAGGTCAACAATGTAAGTTTCCAGTACGCGCCACAAACAAATCTCATTCTCAAGGACATACATGTGAAGATTGCTCCTGGGCAGCGGGTAGCTCTGGTAGGGAGAACTGGTTCAGGCAAGAGCACACTGGGAAAACTCTTAATTGGCCTCATTACACCAACACAGGGCACCATCTCGTTCGATAAAATATCCTTGCAAGATTTAAACTATCGTGAGGTGCGTAGTCAATTCGGTGTTGTCTTACAAGAGTCTTTTATCTTTAGCGGCTCAGTGCGTGAAAATATTGCCTTTAATCATCCCGAAATGAATATGGCACAGGTCATACAGGCGGCCCAGGCGGCTGCTATCCATGAGGATATCGAGAAGATGCCAATGGGATACGAGACGCTCGTCTCCGAGGGAGGGAGCGCTTTCTCTGGAGGGCAACGGCAACGCATGGCGCTGGCTCGCGCGCTCGCTCACCAGCCAGCAATCCTCCTGTTAGATGAGGCGACCAGCGCTCTTGATGTGGCGACCGAGCGCGCAGTGGAAGAAAATCTTGAACGCTTCTCCTGTACGCAGATCATCATCGCGCACCGCTTAAGCACTATTCGCAATTCGGACGTGATTCTCGTACTGGATGAGGGCAGCATCATAGAGCAAGGTTCTCATGAGATGCTTCTGCGCCGTAATGGCTATTACGCCCACTTAATTCAGAGCCAGATTGAGAGTGGTGAAATTGAAGCTGCGTAAATTTAGCATTCGCGTTTTATCTCCTGCGCAGCGCGATGGGCCAGCGCCATAATCGTTAGCATCGGATTCACACCCAGCGCACTCGGGAAAACGCTGCTATCACAAACATAAAGGTTCTTGACTCCATATACTTGCTGGCGCTCATCGACAACCGCCCTATGCGGGTCAGCTCCCGCGCGACAACTTCCCATCTGATGCGCGGAGAAAAGCATAATCCGGTTTGGCCCCAGACCATGACGCTCCAGGCGCCGTTCAAACTCGTGAAGCTGTTCATCAGTCAATGCTTTCCCATCTATGCTCCTCATGAGTGTCGGGCGATTCTGCAATGAGGTAATACCCTCCGCGCCGAGCGCGCAATGCATACGCGCGGCTTGCCTCAATCCATGCAACAGGTGGCGACGATCAAAAACAGAGGTCACATATTCAATCTCCGCCTCTCCATGACGGTTGATCATCACAGTACCCGCGCCTTTATCGCGTGTAATGGCAATAAAGGTCGCGAAGTAGGCAGCGCGAGCCATGAGCTCACGATACTCGCGAGCACCACGCCATGGCACGGACAGGCCCAACAGTCCTGGATGCGCCGGCGGAACCTCCAGAATATAACCATACCCATCCGTCAGATGGCTATACTGGTTGCTATACGCTGATTGCATTACTCCATTCCAGGGCTCGACCTTCTCACGGTAATAGCCACTGACCGTTGAGGTAGGATGTAGGTGTAGGTGTCGACCAATATGCTGATTTTCGATTCCCGAACGCAGCAAGACAGCAGGCGTATTCAGGGCACCCGCCGCGACCACGACCACCTTCGCGCGCACCGCAACACGATACTGATTGCCGCTCTCCACATCCCGTACCAGCGCCTCTACACCCACGGCCCGACCATTCTCAATCATGACCCGACGCACATCGCAACGCGATACGATACGTGCCCCATGCTCACAGGCATCATGCAAATAGGTCTTCGTCGTCGATTGTTTGGCTCCATAACGACATCCATAGCCACATGAGCCGCAGCGCTGTTCACAGCCCATAGCATTACGCCGCAATGTTCCCGCCTGTATACCTAGCGCGTTCGCACCTTCTAATAGCAGATTATTCTGCCGATTATGCGAACTATTATCACTATTGACCAATACACGTTGCTCAACAGCGCTAAAGCTCTCTTGAAGAGTGTCATGTGTAAAGAAGTCCAAGCCAGAGCACGCAGCCCACTCATCAAGGATATGAGATGGCGCATGTAGCGATGTAGTCCAGTTGACCACCGTTCCCCCACCCACGGTAGAACCTGCTAGAAGCACCACCCCCAGGTCACGCGAGGTCAGCAGGCCACGCTTAAGATAGAGTTCGCTCGTCCCCTGCGCCTCTGGCATATTCAACTCTTCGTCGCGATAATAACCACCCTTCTCGAGCACAATCACACTCTTGCCAGCCAGAGCCAACTCGCCTGCGACTACGCCACCACCCGCGCCAGATCCCACCACAACCACATCGCATTCTAGAGTACAATCCGCAGCAATCGCTTCAATCTTAAGTGGCTCAGGAGCTACAGTTGGATTATCGGAACTCACTGGTTGATAGTCCAGCGCTCTCCAATTGGGATTGCGACCATCAACGCCAGGTATAGAAAAATAGAGGAAGCCAGCCAAGCGCTTCACCGCTTGAAAGCCCTGACGTAGCGCCGCAAGGGGACTATTAGCCAGACTCAATAGATAGCGCTCCCTGGACGCAGGAGGTAGATCTGGGAAAGAACGAGCCCTCCCGACTAACGGGAGGCTTATGAACGGACTGGAGAGCAAGGTCAAGAATTGGCGAAAACGCGCCTGGGTCTCAGCATCTTCTTGCTCCAGCATTTCGGCAACCAGCAAGGCAAGCTGGAGATCAGAGGCACTACGCTGATAATAGGCTGCAACCTCCTCAGAAGATCCCTCTGGTGGCAGTTGTGATGGAAAGAGTGTTTCACACACTGACTCCAAAACACGAAACGCCTCCTCACTGAGCCAGTCCACGCTGCGCTTCGATGCACCCTGCCCTTCAACGGGCGTGGTTCCAAGCATATGACGCTCCTTCCTTGAAAGAACAGAAGTCCTCTCTATATGCGTTTGCTCATCGAGTTTATGTGATGGCATCATCTATGTCGCATCTTCCGCCATCTTAAAGCGCTGGAAGCTCTAGGAAACCTTGCGCAGAAAAATACTTGAAAAGTCGCTCAACCTATCGCTTTACGCAAGTATAGCATATGCCTACGCAGGCATTCGATGGTTATTCCGCCAAACATTTCAAGCCAACACGAAAATTCCACGTTTTAAGGTTGACATCTCGCCACATCGGAACATATACTTAGCTCAAGAGAAAAATACTTTGTTGATCTATTTAATCAACTTTTAAAAGGAGCCAGTGAGATGTCAGAGTATGCACGACCAGAGGTGCTCGTCGATGTGAATTGGGTAGAAGATCACCTGCAAGATCCTCACGTACGCTTTATCGAGGCCGATGAGGATGTTCAGCTATATGAAGTTGGGCATATTTCGGGAGCGGTCAAACTGGATTGGAACGTGGATGTCCAGAATCCTCTGACACGCGACTTCATTGATAAAGAGGGCTTCGAAAATCTCCTAAGTCGTTGGGGAGTCTCGAATGACACCACTATCGTCCTCTATGGTGACCGTAACAACTGGTACGCAGCCTACGCATTCTGGCTCTTTAGCCTCTATGGGCATGCCGATCTGCGCCTCTTCAATGGTGGTCGAGCGACCTGGGAGCGCGCCGGGAAAGCCTATACACAGGAAGTTCCCAGCTACGAGCGAACCCACTACCAGGCAAAGGAAGCCAATGGAAATATTCGCGCCTTCCGCGACGAGGTGCTAGCGGAACTCCAGGCTCCAAACCTGCGCCTGGTTGATGTTCGCTCACCCCAGGAATACAGTGGCGAACTGATTGCCATGCCTAGCTATCCGCAAGAGGGTGCGCAGCGTGCCGGGCATATTCCTGGCGCAAAGAGTATCCCATGGGCCACTGGCGCCCGCGAAGATGGCACATTCAAATCAGCGGATGAGCTACGCAAGCTTTACGAAGACAAAGGCATCGCCACAGAAAACGACGTCATCACCTACTGCCGTATTGGTGAGCGTGCAGCCTATAGCTGGTTTATACTCACCCAGCTGTTGGGCTATTCAAGCGTGCGTAACTACGATGGCTCCTGGACAGAATGGGGAAGCCTGGTCCGCTCCCCCATCGAGCGGTGAGTTCCTCTTGCGTCCGATTGAGAGCGCTCTCCTTTGGGAGCGCTCTTTTTTGTTGAAATACTCTATTGACAAGGCTGGATTAGTCCCAAAAAAGTCCCCTGTGATATACTGCCATACGTACCCTCTATTCTTGCCTTAGATCAACGGAGATTGTCTTATGACCACTAGCGAACGCAGTTCACAAGAAACAAGTAGCACTAAGGGGACGCGGGAAAAACTGGCGGAACTCCAGGAAGCCCAGGCAGCTTCAAAGCTGGGTGGCGGACCCAAACGCATTGAGACACAACATAAAAAGGGCAAGCTCACAGCCCGCGAGCGCATTGATCTGCTGCTCGACCCAGGTACATTTAACGAACTGGATATGTTTGTGACCCATCGTGCCTCTGACTTCGGGCTCGATGAACAGAAGATACCCGGTGACGGTGTTGTCACTGGCTATGGGCAGGTTGATGGACGCCTGGTCTACGTCTTCTCTCAGGATTTTACCGTATTTGGGGGTTCACTCTCGGAGGCGCATGCCGAAAAGATTTGTAAGATCATGGATCTCGCCATGAAGAACGGAGCCCCCATCATCGGCCTCAATGACTCAGGTGGCGCGCGCATTCAAGAGGGCGTTGTCAGCCTTGGAGCCTATGCCGACATCTTTCTCAAGAACACTCTGGCATCTGGTGTCGTACCGCAAATCTCAGCGATCATGGGTCCCTGCGCAGGAGGCGCAGTCTACTCGCCTGCCATCACCGACTTTATCTTTATGGTCGAAGAAACAAGCTATATGTTTGTTACCGGCCCCAACGTCGTCAAATCGGTCACGCATGAGGATGTCACTTTTGAGCAGTTAGGTGGCGCCCAGATCCATAATAGTACCAGCGGTGTCGCGCACTTTGCCTGCCCTGGTGAGCCAGAATGCATTCGCCAGATTCGCCAGTTGCTCAGTTATCTACCAGCGAACAACATGGAGGATCCACCTCGCATTGAGGCCAGCGATAGCCCCACCCGCGTTGACGAAGTGCTGGACGGCATCATCCCTGATAACTCCAATAAGCCCTATGATATGAAAACGATTATTAAACATATCGTTGATGAAGAAAACTTCTTTGAAGTACAAGAACACTTCGCGCAAAATATCATTATTGGCTTCGCGCGCCTCAATGGACGCTCAGTGGGTATTGTTGCACAGCAGCCACGCGCTCTAGCGGGCGTCCTCGATATTAATGCCTCGGATAAGGCCGCACGCTTTGTTCGCTTCTGTGACTGCTTTAATATCCCAATCATCACCTTTGTGGATGTACCCGGCTTCTTACCTGGGGTAAGTCAGGAGCATGGAGGAATTATTCGTCACGGTGCCAAACTCCTTTACGCCTACTGCGAGGCAACTGTCCCCAAGCTGACAGTCATCACACGCAAAGCCTACGGTGGTGCCTATGATGTCATGAGTAGTAAACACATTCGCGGCGACATCAATTATGCATGGCCCACTGCCGAGATCGCCGTCATGGGAGCCGAGGGTGCTGTCAATATCCTCTTCAAGGACGAAATTGAGCGCGCCAGCGATCCGGAGCAACGCCGCAAGGAACTTATCGCCGAATACACGGAGAAGTTCAACAATCCTTACATTGCCGCTAGCCGGGGCTACATAGACGAGGTCATAGAGCCTCGTAACACACGCGTCAAACTTATCAACGCCCTGGAGATGCTCAAAAACAAACGCGACTCCAATCCCCCAAGAAGCATGGTAATATTCCCCTGTAGCCACAGGTTCCAAACAAAGAGAAGTGGAAATGCTTTCTGAGCACTTCCACTTCTGTCATCTTCGGCAAGAGAATGTCTTCTTATCAAAGCGATACTTATTTACTCTTCTCAAGCAATTCTAGAAGCACGCCGTTCGTACCCTTGGGATGAACAAATATCGCGCGACCCTCGGCGGCAATGCGAGGTTGCTGATCAAGCACAGGCGTCTCATGCTCATGCATCTCATGCAAGGCCGCATCTATATTCTCGACCTCCATACAGATATGATGTAGCCCCTCACCACGCCTCTCAAGAAACTTCAGTAGGCTAGTATTGGCCACAGTTGGCTCGATCAGTTCCAATTCGCTACCGCCGGGTCCTCCCGCTGGCAAGAAAGCAATACGAACTTGCTCAGTAGGAACATCCTTGATTTCGCGCGGCACAAGACCCAGTGTATCACGATAAAACAGCAGCGCTTGTTCGATATCACGCACAATGATAGCGACGTGGTCAATGCGGCTAGGCGTCATTTGGCTAGACACTATAAGGATCTCCTTCTCCAGCAGCGCTAGTGATAGTTCTCGCCACAGTGTGAGAGATGAAGCTCAGCCTGATTCAAATGGTATGGCACAGCCGAGAAGGCTCCCAGACTCCTTTGAATTGAACTGCTTATCGTGCGCAGCGCCATCAACGCGCTAATGCGTGTATCTTCATCATACCCAAGCATCTCAGCAGCCTGGTCAAACTCGGCCTGAGTCAAAACTTCATAAGAAAGATCGGGCTTGACCAGCAAGCTCAGATCCAGATCTACATAGGAGAGGCGCTCAAAGCCCAAGCTTGCAGGCTGGATAATAGTCGCGTATGTGTGAATCAAGTCTTCTTTATCAAAAAACGCACTGAGCATATACCAGCGCCCCGGCCAGAAAAACTGAACACAGTTATAGCGTAAAGGACGTGTACCACTTGCCCAATGCATCTCGGTTCCAGCGGGCAACCATAACCGCAAAGCCCCCCTAGCAGTCTCTTCGGGCTTCTCATCACCCAGGCGCATAGCTTCGCTTAACTGATATGCTTTCCACGACCCCCGCAACAGTTTATCATAGCTACGACATTCGACTAAAAAATCTTGTCGCATACAAACTCTCCCTTCCGTCGACCACCATAGTACGGAACTTCCAAAGAAACGTCAAGCGAAAAAGGCAATTCTTCCCATAACATTCAGCACATAGCATGTATTATCATGATGTCTTCGCTTCCCTTGCTCAATCAATCAATAGTGTCATCTCTTTATAGTAGCGCCAGCCCTCAATCCAGGCAATCCAGACTCAACACATCACACATAATCCTACCACTAATTACTACCCATAAATATGAACAAACATCACATATCCCTTGAAAAGAACTCCTTTTAAACCCTTTTTATTCCCATAAACATATAAAATTATGCATAGGATGTGACCACATGATAATCCCTTTTAACCCAAAGTACGCTGCGAGTAATTGATGTCCTATTTATGGTTACATCATACCCAAAAGGGGGGTCAAATACAGTGCAACTGATCTCAAGATCTTTCTTCAGATCCCCTGTTGTTGTACAATAAAGCTGATAGATATAGGAGTGTCTACTTATTTTTCACTTCTATCCATACTAAAATTCCAACTTTGAGAGACAACGTCCCGGCATGCCGAGGAAACAAGCATATAGACATAGAGAAGGTCATGCGCTGCCCCAATTGTCAAACAATCAACCCTGCCAACGCCAAGTTCTGTCTCGAATGCGGCAATCGTCTTCTCGTTTGCCCAAATTGCCAAACGGTCAACCTTCCCTACGCCAAATTCTGCATTGAATGTGGCACAAAACTACAAACCTCGCAATCTGGCACAGGGGGGCACACTACGCCCATGCCTAGCGTTCGCGCCGATTCCAGTCTCCCAAAGAGCCAAACAGCCTCGTTACCAGCGATTACAACGTCCCCACTATCCCTGCTACTCCCCCCAGAAGAGCGACGCGTCGTCAGTATTATGTTCGCCGACATCACTGGCTCTACACCGCTGGCGGATCGCCTGGATCCCGAGGATATGCGTGCCATCCTCACAGGCTACTTCAACCTGATGACACAACAAATCCGCAAACATGGTGGCACGGTCGAGAAATACATTGGGGATGCCGTCATGGCGGTCTTTGGCTCGCCTATCGCACATGAAGATGATCCTGACCGCGCCATTCGCGCGGCTCTAGACATGCAAGCTGCATTGACGCAATTCAATGAGCAACGCACCAAACTTGATCCTCAGGCCACACGCCTGCAAATGCGTATCGGTATCAATACTGGCGAGGTAGCCATACCCAATACCGCCACCCATCAACGCCAGGACTTTCTGATCACAGGAGATGCCGTTAATGTAGCGGCCCGTTTACAGCAGGCCGCCGCTCCAGACACCATCCTGATTGGAGAGCGTACGTATCTGACGACACGTGATCTCTTCGAGTTCCATCCAATGGCCCCTCTACATCTCAAGGGTAAGGCTGAGCCCATCGCGGCCAGTGTCGTTCTGGGCGAGCTCAAAGGCCTGTCGCCCAGAGACCAGCATCCTCGCGGCATTAGAGGACGTCAGGTACGCCTGGTTGGGCGAAACCTCGAACTCACCCTGATGCACGCAAATTATGCGCGCGTCATCGCCGAACGCCAGCCTCACCTGATTACTATTCTAGGAACACCCGGTATTGGCAAGTCACGCCTGGTACGCGAGTTTATTAAGCGCGAACAGGAGAAGGTGAAGAGCGCCTCAGCTTATAAGAAACTCGTTGTACCACGCGTACTCAAAGGGCGCTGTCCTCCTTATGGGGATGGTATCACCTATTGGCCGCTCATTGAGATTCTACGCTCATTGCTCAACATGGATGAAGGAGAGAGCAGCGAACACTATCTAGATCGACTCTCAGATCTTATCAAACAAATACTGCAACGCGCACGCCGTACCGAGTCGGCGGATGATATCTTGAATACAATTATCCGCAGCGTTGGGCGAGGGTTAGACGGGCGTCCTGATAATCTCGACAAAGAGAAATCTAAGGACCTGGGAACCAAACAAATCAGCAGCCCAGCCGCGCCCCTCTTACGTGCATGGCGCATCTTCCTGGAAGCATTAGCCGAAGAGCAACCTCTCATCATCGTTGTCGACGATCTACAATGGGCCGACGAAGCATTGCTCGATCTGCTAGAATACCTGACAGACCGCATCGTTAATGTACCAATTCTCTTCCTCTGCCCGGCACGGCCTGACTTCTTAGAGCGTCGCCGCGAATGGGGAGGTGGGCGACGTAACTTTACTACGATTGAACTTGATGCCCTCTCAACAGAGGAGAGCAACGAACTCATAGATGCCTATCTCAATAACGAGGAGCTTCCCGAAGCCTTACGCCACTCTATCCTGGCACGCACAGAAGGGAACCCTTTTTTCGTAGAAGAGATCATTCGTATGCTCATCGATCAGGGCACACTGATCAGAGAGGAGGACCAGAAAACCGGCCATGAATGCTGGCGAGTTGGGCGCTATAACGATCTCGCTTTTGGTGAGTTTGCCTCGCTTTCCGAGCATCCCGACGATACATCAAATATGGCCTACTTGCTGCCTCTAACGCATCTACCAGATACCATTCAAGGAGTACTCGCGGCCCGTGTGGACCTGCTCAAACCCATCGAGAAGCATGTACTACAACACGCGGCAATTATTGGGCGCACATTCTGGCTCTCTCAATTGCGTGAGCTTGCACCAGATATCTCTCAAGAGGGGCTGGAAGCCGCGCTTAGAGCCCTATTAAACCGCGACTTCATCACAGCCATAGAGAAGAATACGAATCCGACATTGCCTGATGATCGCACGTTCGTCTTTAAACACGTGCTTATCCGCGATGTTGTTTACAATAATATTCCACGCTCACGACGCTCCCGTGAGCATGCAATCCTGGCTCGCTGGCTTGAGGAGAGAGCCCTGAATGACCGAGACACGTATATTGAATTGCTGGCATACCACTATCAACAAGCCTTACTCAACTGGTCGATCAACGCCAATCTTAGCCCTCTCAATTCAACGAGAAATAGTGGCGATACACTCAATCGTTCAGAACTACGAAAACGCGCTATCACCTATCTCACGCAGGCAGGTGACCAGGCTCTTCATAGTTACTATACCTTACGCGCGCTGCAAGCTTATAATGACGCCTTTGAATTGTTGCTTGAAGGTGAAATAGAACCACTAGAGATGGTCCATATGCGCACCAAACTAGGAGACGCGCACTGGCAACGTGGTAACGCGGACGAGGCCTGGCAAGAATATCGCAAGGCTCTACGTATAGTAGGTGACACAGAGAAACCTGTACATATTGATAGCTCGGATCTGATCGATATTCTCGAGCGTTTATGTGAGTTAGCCACCCGCATGCTCTCACTTTTCCGTAATCCTCCATCTATTCAGGAAGTGTCTGAGTACATTGAGCGAGGTCTGAGTTTGATAGATGAAAACTCATCTCTCCACAAAGAGCGAGTCTACTTCCTGACATATCAGTCGCTCTGGTATATTCGACAGCTAGAAACCGCTACTTTTACGCAGAAAGCGGATCTAGCCGAGCGAGCGCTCTCCAGTGGACACGAAGCACTCAGCCTAGCCGAAGAGTTAAACCACGCAGGGGCACTCTCAATCGCCTTAGACGCGCTCAGTTTCATCTATCGTCAATACAACAAATACCGCGAGGCGCACGCGCTTCAGCATCGCCGCTACCAACTTGAAAGCAGGATTACTGATCGAGAGGAGCTTTTCGATCTCTACAGCTCGCTTGGCCGAATCCATGAAGAGATCGGTGACTATTCCACAGCCTTAATGTGGTTCGGGCGTGCTTACAGCAATGCTCAAACCATGGAGAGCCCCGTACTTCTGCTCGATAGTATGGTTGGGCGTATGCGAGCCTGGCGACAATGGAATCGCTGGGATGAGGCAGAGCAGGTTGCCTATGATATCCTGGCCCTTATGGAGCAGCACCAGCTAGAAAACGAAAAATTCCAGTTCTGGGCACTGGAAACGCTCGCCACTATTGTCTACCGTCGCGGGCAACATAAGGAGGGAAGGCGCTACTATCGCCAATGCCAGCGCTTGATAGAGCAGCAGATGCAACGCGGAGACGAACAGGGCCGAAACCTTCAAGCCACGCGATTGCACGCGATTCATCTCGCGCGCGAAGACTGGACGCTTGCAACTGCCGACTATCGAGAGAAGCTACGTATCAGCGAGCCGCTACCAACACCCGAAACCCTCTCCACGCTGGCAGAACTCCTGGTGACCACAGGAGAAGAAATAGAACAGCAAGAGGAACTTTGTGAGCGTGCTATCGCAGCCGCAGAAGAATCGGGAGCGCGGAAAAGTGTAGCTGTCGCGCTACGAGCCAAAGGTCGTCTCTATACGGAGCGTAATGACTGGCAGCTTGCTGAAGATTGCTTAAAACAAGCGCTAAGTCGTTGTGAGGTGCTGGATCTTCCCTGGGAACATGGCTTAACACTCTATTATCTGGGTATGCTCTACACAAAAAAGGTTGAAGCCAACGAAGAAGGAGCGCAGAAGCGCAACGCATATCTTAGCCGTGCTCGCTATCACTTCGAACGTGCGCTCGGCTTCTTTGAAGCGCTCAAGGCACGGCCCCAAATTGATCGCTTGAACGTGGTACTTACTCAATACACAACCTCACGCACATAACAGCAATCTCCTCAAGGCTGAAGATCCCAGAGAGATGGGGCATGCCACAGCTGGGTTGAATCCCAGGTACCTCCCATGCCAGGTGGGAGTACAGAAATATGGACCTGTGAGAGGTTCGCACCTGCGTGCTGAAGCCGCTCACGCATACTGGTAAGCGCCAGGGTGGGAGTATTATTAGTTCGGCTTAAATGCGCTAACCAGAGCCAACGTACACCATTGGGATGCCACGTTTGAAGTACAGCTTGCGCAGCCTGGTCATTTGAAAGATGGCCAGTAGGGCCAAAAATGCGTTGCTTGAGTTTGTAGGGATAGGGGCCACGCAAAAGTCGCTGCCGATCATGATTCGATTCCAATACCAGCAGATCAGCTTTGTGCATCATAGTCAGCATCTCAGGTGTTACCTCACCTGTATCAGTCACAACGCAAATACGGCAGCCACCAGCATTTAAGAGATAGCCAGAGGGAGAGACAGCATCATGTGAAGTAGGAAAAGAGGTAATTTCAATATCGCCAAGCACATGAATCTTGCCAGATGTAAGAAAATGCGCGGGAAGGCCATCAGGAGGGTGATTAACACTAGCGGCTTCTTTCACATGCGCCGTTACTTGTACTCCTCCCTGCTCTTCAAGAAGTGCTACTTCGCTTTCAATGAGGTGTGTTATCCCTAGCTCAACATCAGCAGGTGAATTCACCAATTTCCCAGAATCACTACGCCAGGCACCTGTGGCAAGGCCCTCCTCAACGGCAGCAAAAGTCTCGGCATTGGTAAAAATAGGGAGGCGATAGCGCCGGATAAGGGAAGGTAAAGCCAGCACATGATCGCTATGCTCATGAGTAATTAGAACACCGCTCAATTGTTCAAGGCTAACACCAATCAATTGCAGGCGCTCACGGAGCACGCGCACCCCCAATCCAGCATCGACCAGGATTTTGGTTCGCCCCTGAGGGCCAGCCTCAACAAATAGAGCATTGCCACTACTGCCGCTTGCTAATGAAACCACACGCATAAGCCTATAAACCTTATCATCTTAATGAAGCCGCTATATTGTACTCTTAGGCTGCAACAGCTCACGCGCGTTCTCACCCAGCACTCTCTCTACTTCAGCCTCGTTTAGGCCACTCTCCCTAATATGATTGATAACTCGCTGCTGGCGTAACAAACCATAATCGCTGGCAAAGAGAATTCGCTCAGCACCTATCATACTCACCGCCGCCTTAAAGATTGCGGGGCGATACAAATAGGGGGTTGCGGCTGTATCATACCATACATTAGCCGTTACGCGCTCGATTTCTGGCATTAGCGCGTAAAAAGGCAAGCCTCCCCCCAGTGCGCAGCGATAAAGCGAATATCAGGAAAGGCTGTCAGAAAAGTAATAATATCTGATACAGACACATCACCCTTCCCAGGATAGCGGTGACCAACCGGTTCGCTACAATGAGAGAGTACCACTAATTGATAGTGACGTACGACATCCATGATAGGAGCGAGCAAAGTCGAATCGGAAAGGCGATATCCCTGACCATGTGGCATTAACTCACCTAAGCCAATCATGCCAGATTGAGCGCACCGTTCAAGCTCACGCCAGGCACGTTTACCAGCGGTAGGTTGTAGCACAGCCATACCATAAAGACGACCGGGATATCTCCGCATAGCTTCAAGAACATAGCTATTTGTTTCTTCGATCAGACCTGAATCGCTCCAACCAAAGGAGAAGGTGACAGAAGCATCCACACCAGCAGCATCCATCTCGGCGATTAAATCCTCAGCCGTCGCCATTCGCGCTCGGGGATTCCCATACAGTTCGTTAAACCAGGGATCCCGCTGGCAATATGCTGCTCGTAAATCGCGGATATGAGGAGGAAATATATGGGTGTGAAAGTCAATAATCACGTGGAATCCCTCTGTATGAGATATCTTTTCACACACAAAAAAGAGTTCGCGATGTCGCGCTGCGACCTCGGAACCCTCTTGTCTCCTCGAACTAACTCAATCATGTTTCCCTCAATTTTGCTGAGCCACGCTCCTGCCTGCCTCCCACACGTGCGCCTCTCCCTCACAGCAGTCCATGAGAACCGCTCCCAACAGGATCACACACACACATACACGTTGGTGGCAACAAGCCGTACGATCATTAGTACTGCTCCGCTTCGCCTGTTACCAGTCGTCCACGCGCAGCCTATCTACCAGGTCTTCTTCCTGGGATCTTGACCTACTCCGAAGAATAGGTGGGACAAGTCGTCTTGGGGTCGGCTTCGCGCTTAGATGCTTTCAGCGCTTCTCCTTTCTTGACGTAGCTACCCAGCTCTGGGGGAGGCCCCCCAACTGGCACACCAGCGGTCAAGCCATCTCGGTCCTCTCGTACTGAAGATGACTCCCCTCACTTCTCCTACGCCCACGACGGATAGAGACCGAACTGTCTCGCGACGTTCTGAACCCAGCTCGCGTGCCGCTTTCATGGGCGAACAGCCCAACCCTTGGGACCTACTCCAGCCCCAGGATGCGACGAGCCGACATCGAGGTGCCAAACCTTGCCGTCGATGTGAACTCTTGGGCAAGATAAGCCTGTTATCCCGGGGTAGCTTTTATCCGTTGAGCCACACTCCTTCCACTCGGGAATGTGGGATCACTAAGCCCGACTTTCGTCCCTGCTCGGCGCGTCTGCCTCGCAGTCAAGCTCCCTTGTGCCTTTACACTCTTGAGAGGGTGATGTCCATCCACCCTGAGGGAACCTTTGGGCGCCTCCGTTACTCTTTGGGAGGCGACCGCCCCAGTCAAACTACCCATCTGGCCCTGTTCACGCTCCGGCTCACGGATGCGTGTGAGACACAAACCATGGTGAGAGTGGTATTTCACTGTTGCCTCCTCCGCCCCCACAAGGGCGAAATCCTCGGCTCCCACCTATCCTACGCACACCATACTTCGTTTCCAGGCCAAACTGTAGTAAAGCTCCACGGGGTCTTTTTGTCCTGTCGTGGGTAACCCGTATCTTCACGGGTACTTCAATTTCGCCGAGTCCTCTGTCGAGACAGTGCCCAAGTCGTTTCTCCTTTCGTGCGGGTCGGAACTTACCCGACAAGGAATTTCGCTACCTTAGGACCGTTATAGTTACGGCCGCCGTTCACCGGGGCTTAGATTCGTGGCTACGCTCACCACTCCTCGTAACCTTCCGGCACTGGGCAGGAGTCAGCCCCTATACTTCCGCTCTCGCGTTCGCAGAGACCTGTGTTTTTGGTAAACAGTCGCTTGGGCCTCGTTTTTGCAGCCTTCTCACCACCTCTTGTCTTACCAAGAGACAGCTACTCAGGCCCCCTTCTTCCGAAGGTACGGGGTCAATTTGCCGAGTTCCTTAACAGAGGGTCGCTCGATCACCTGGGGAGAGTTCCCCCTGCCTACCTGTGTCGGTTTGCGGTACGGGCGCACAGTCTTCTGGCG
>NZ_BNJF01000001.1:2182500-4441616 GCF_016587355.1 Ktedonospora formicarum
TTGTAGTTCTTCTGCTAAAGGAGTTGGTACATCATCTTCGGGAAAATCGATGCTAGCTTCAATGCGTGCAATGGCACCCAACATAGAGGTGCGGGCCTGTTGTACTTGCTCAGAGAGTTTTCCCCGTAGTTGCTGCATCGCTAGCCGCTGACCAGCCTCGGTTTGCGAACCAATAAGGTCCATGACGGCTTCGGCTTGAGCCAGATCCAGACGACCATTGAGGAAGGAGCGAAGCGTGAATTCGCCAGGATTCGCCAGGCGCGCGCCCTGTCTCAGAACTGCTCGCAAGATGCGTCTAAGGATTAATGGACCACCGTGCCCCTGAATCTCGACAACGTCTTCACAAGTATAGGTATGAGGGGCACGCATAAAAGCGACCAGGACCTCATCGAGCACTTCCTGGGTTTGTGGGTCAGTTATCACCCTATATGTTAAATGGTGTGTGGGAGGAATGGAGGGAATGCTCTCCTTCCCAGGCCTACGCAACAAAGGCGCGACAAGCTGAAAGGACTCCCCTCCACTCACACGAATCACACCTACACCACCCACTCCCTGCGGGGTGGCGATCGCGGCTATTGTGTCATTCTGCATGGCTGGATTATACTCCAGCCCTCCTGCCATCGCAAGAGAAAACCACTATATAACACGTTCCGCATGGGTGTAGATGTTAAGAGAATGACCACGTAGAAAACCAACTAAGGTAATATTACTCTTCTCCGCCAGTTCAACCGCGAGACTTGATGGCGCGGAGATGGCGATAACGTAGGGAATATGTGCCTGCAACGCTTTCTGAATAATTTCAAATGAGGTACGCCCGCTGACCAGTAACAAGCGTTCGCGATAGGGGAAATCGTTATGCAAGAGTCCATGCCCAATCAATTTATCTACCGCGTTATGCCTGCCAATATCCTCACGTAAGAGTTGTAATTCTCCCGTTAAGGAGAACAGGCCAGCGGCATGTAAGCCTCCCGTATGGCTAAAGACGGCCTGCTGGTCGCGTAACTGGCGCGCTAGATCATAGAGGATGGATATTGGCACACGTAGCTCATCATTGTCCAAGGGATCATTTGCTTGAAAGAGTGAGGCAATACTATTTTTGCCACATAGCCCACAACTTGACGCTACGGCGAAGTGGCGCGTGAAAGTGGCTCCGCTTTCATGCTCACAGGCCATCCCCCCGGAATTTTGCAGGCGCACGTTCACGGCATTCGCCAATGGCAGACCATCAGCATCTACCGCGCTTTCGATGTTGAGCACATCGCGAGAGGCTGATATCACGCCCTCGCTAAAAAGAAAGCCTAACGCTAACTCTCTATCATGCCCTGGGGTACGCATAATGACCGCCAGGCTCTCGCCATTTATCCTGACTTCAAATGGCTCCTCGACCGCTAGCACATCTTCACGCTCACAATACTCAGCTTCTTGCCAGTGACTCACGACAGTCTGTACAATGCGCTCTGGATCCAATTCCGAACGCCATATCTCAGTCTGCTTACCCATATGACACTCCGCTTCTCTCGCGGCCTTTTAACGCCTCAGTGATCGCTCTGATCTGGGTCGACTCTTTGTATCCAGGACACGATGCTCATTAGTTACAGGCGCCTGATACTCCTCACGCACCCGACGTCTGAAGTAGTACTTGCAGGCACCAGGACGTACAGGGTCCGGTGGTTCAATCGCCGCCAGTCCCCACCCTTCCAGTTCCAACCAACGCCACGCCTCATACTCATCATCAAAATCGCGCACAACGTCACCCGCGATAGTAAATATCATGGTCCCTAATAGGTATCGATGTTCCCAGTGTACCATATAGATTGTTTGTTCCTTCCTACCACTGCAATTTCTGTTCTAGCTATCAAGCATATATGCTTCCAGCTCTTTCTTCAGCTCACAACATGAAAATGAACGTCTGCCTTCGCATATTCCGTACATAATTTGTGTTACAGTAATCTTGCAGGCACATTACATGCCGTTTCACTGATATATGCCCACTAGAAGCCCGATAAGGGGCATATAGTACTTGTAGGAGATCACTACCAATATTTTCTGGCGGCCAACAGGGCGGTGCAGGCGGGAATTGGCCCACTTCGCTGATCCTAAGGTAAAAAGTGTAAAAACAGGCTGAGGCTCACTCCAATGCTAGGAACAGGAATACTCTGGGCAACACAGCACCTTGCATTGACGGGAATGGACCTGCATGCTAGGATAGGGCTCACATTGATACATTCACTCCATAGCGGGGGGCACGACTATGCATCACTACGTCCGAAAGGGTAGTCAAGTCTTGCGTAAACGCGGTTATCGTCTGACGCCTCAGAGGCATATGATTCTGAGCGTTATACAGGATGCCGGAGAACATTTGCAAGTAGATGAAATCGCTCGACGTGTACAAGCCCACAACCCGAATGTTAGCCTCTCAACCATTTACCGCACGCTGGAACTGCTCCAGAAGCTCGGCCTGATTCGCACAGCTCATCTACCGGGCGACCAGCCTTACTACGAGGCAGTATCCGAGGATGCTCACCATCACCACCTTGTCTGCCGTCATTGCCATCAAACTATCCACCTGGATATGGATCTCCTGGGCAGCCTGCATGAACAACTGCAACAGGCCTATGGCTTCCATGATGTCACTCTCGACCTGCTCGCCTCAGGCTGTTGCCCTTCCTGCCAGCAACACTTTGCGCAAGAGAGTCAGGAGCACCTGCCACACTAGCCTAGCATTGAAGCAAGCGTGTTCGGCAGCAGTAAGTTGTTGGGCTAATAGGCGCTGGCAATGTTGCCTTGACATAGCCATTGTTGAAAATATCTCGGTACATCGCTGCAATCATAGGTCCAACGGCGGAGCCACCTTCACCGCCATTCTCCTTCATGGCAATAATTGTCAGCGCGGGAAGTTGAGACGGCTGATTGACGGAATAAGGCGCGGCGGTCACCATCCATGAATGGGCTGGAATACTACCATCATTACTCACCTGCGCCGTTCCGGTCTTCGCGATTATGCTCATACCCGAATTAATCAGTTGTGGCACCACCGAACCCGATCCGCACTGCACGACACCATACATCGCCTGTCGCACCTGCGCGGCGGTCTGAACACTGATTTGCTGCGCGCCCATCGCCTGAGGGGTAAAGGTCTGTAAGACTGTTCCCTTCCGATCAGCAGTTCGCGCTAAAAGCATGGGACGCATCAGTTGCCCATCATTGCTGACGGCATTAGTGAAAAGGGACATCTGAAGCGGTGTCATAGCATTAAAGCCTTGTCCAAAAGCATCGGAAGCTAGTTCATTCACTTCCAGTGTCTGCTCATTCAACTGAGTCGTACTCGGAGTCACTGGCAGGTCAAAGGGAATCTTCTCGCCCACATAAAAGCGTTTATTGTAATCTAGCCATGTGTCCGTGCCCATCTTTACACCCACCTGAGCGAAGATAATGTTATCGGAGTGCACAAAGCCATACTCAGTGGTAACGGGAAAACGTTTAGTGAAATCGGAGATGTTATTTCCAGTTGGGCCAAAGGCTTGTCCATTGATGATAATTGGCCCAATAGCTTGCTGCTTGCTATATAGATCATTCAGGCGTGCATTACCCGAATCTAAACCCGCCATAAGCGAAACCATTTTGTAGACAGAGCCAGGGATATAGGTCTCTTGCAGGTTACGCTCGCGCAGGGGATGCTCCTGATCCTTTAATAGCTGGTTATAGTAATCCATGTTACCATCGAAGATACCATCAATCACCTGATTTGGATCATAGCCCGGACGGCTCACCATCGCAAGGATCTCTCCTGTGTGTGGATCTGTTACAATCACTGAGCCGCGATTTGTAGCGAAGGTATCGCGATTATCAATCGTAACAGGATCATCGAAATGCTGGTCCACCAGGCGTTGAATGCGTACATCAATGGTGAGGTAAATGTCATTGCCCATTGGCGCGCGGTGGAGCAACTGATTCATGGTATTACTTAGTCCTGTACTCCCTACACGCCCACTCAAATAGTCATCATATTGTTTCTCAATCCCCGTCACGTTGTACAGCGGACTGATATACATGCCAATGACGTTCGCCAGGGATGGCTCATAGTAGACGCGCAGATAACCACACCCTCTGTTTGTGGGCTTCGACTCGGCAAGCAGGACACCATTGCGGTCAAAGATTCGACCTCGCAGGGGAGCATTGGAGGTCAGGCAGGGTCGACTATTGCGTGTACTCTCCGCTACCTGCCTCGCCACCACAACCTGCCAGTACATTAATCCCCCACTCAAGGCAACGAAACACGCCAGAAGGAGCATAAATAGAGCGTATATATTCTCACGGATATTCACACCACCAACCTCCACATCACTCACAATAATACACAATGACACGTCAATTACCCTGCAAGTGTAGCATTGAGTCGCATGCAATGCAAGGATTGCACCGCCATCAAAAGCTCATACCAAATGACGCCTATATGCTAGAAGGCCGCGTTAGTCTCCGCTTCCAGGCGGAGACTAACGCGGCCTTCTACAAGATCAGCAGATCATTAATAGAGTAGTTTTTCACTGGTGCAATAGTTCGCAGGTGGCGCAGGCGGCATATCCGCTTTGACATACTTATTGTTAAAGATGTCGTTATACATTGCGGTTACCATCGGGCCAACGGAGTTCGCGCCCTCACCACCGTTCTCCTTCATTGCCAGGATGGTAAGTGCGGGCATCTTACCGGGGTCCTGGTAGTTATAGGGGGCTTGCGTTATCAGCCACCCATGCGCGGCCTGATCACCACCTAACTCAGCAGTTCCAGTCTTGACGGCGATGCCCCAGGGCGAAGTAGAGAGCATTGCACCGGGTACAAAACTGTTATTACCTGAACCACACTGCACAACACCATACATCGCCTTGCGTGTATCTCTCGCCGTCTCCTGCTTAATCTGTTGATCACCCAGATTCTGCGCCGTCTGTGTCTTGATTATGGCCTTCTCATTCGTGGTAATCTTGCTCAAAACAGTTGGCTGCATTAATTGTCCATCGTTAGCGGCGATATTGTTGATCAATGCAACCTGGAGTGGTGTCACAAAGTCAACGCCCTGGCCAAAGGCATTATCGACCAGGGTATTCTCATCCAACGTACCATCGGTTTTGGTCACACGACTCGTCGCCACAGGGACCTCAAACGGAATCTTCTCGCCTACATAGAACTTTTTGTTGTAGGCAAGCCACTGGTCCACACCAATATCTTCGCCAATCTTAGCAAAGAGCACGTTATCGGAGTGCGCGAAGCCATAATTCGTCGAAACGTTTGTATTCTTGGGGGTATAGTCTTGAATATGACTCATCTCTGGAGTGAAAAGGTGCTGACCCAGCATCACCGGACCCATCGAATATTTTGGCTCGTAGGTCTTCTGAAGTGCGGTCGCACCAGAATCAATACCTGCCATCAGAGTCATGGCCTTATAGGTTGAACCTGGCACATACTGGCCCTGTGTGGGGCGGAAGACCAGGGGATGCTCTTTATCAGCAAAAACCTCATTGTAGTATTTGAGGATACCGTGAGAGAGCGTCTCCGCCATCTTATTTGGGTCATAACCTGGGCTGCTATACATCGCCAGCACTTCACCCGTGTGTGGGTTCATCACGATAGCTGAACCACGATCTGAGGAGAAGGTGATATTGTTGTCGATGGGCACTGGCTCTTTAAAGTGTTTGGCGACAAGGCGCTGGATCCGCACATCGATGGTCAGATAGATATCATCACCAACGGGCGCACGATGTAGTGTCTTGTTCACCTGATTATCCAACGCTGTCATGCCAACCTGGCCTGAAAGGTAGTCATTAAACGTCTCTTCCAGACCAGTCGCCAGGAAGTTGGGACCAGCGTAATAGCCAATCAAGCCCGCTAGCGAGGGCTCATAATAGTGGCGTACATAACCACCACACGCCGTAGAGTCAGGCACCGATTGAGCCAGCAAGACCCCATTCCGGTCGAAGATGCGACCGCGCACTGGCACGTTGGAGCGCATGCAACTCCGCTGGTTGCGCGGCGTGGACGTGACCTGCTCAGCGACCGCAACCTGCCAGTAGACCAGGCCAACGCTCATGGCCAGGAACAAGACGAGAAACAGTTGCGTTATACGACGAATGCCGTTGCTTATGTTCATTTACATCCTCGAATGTGCAGACAGCGTTCGCGACTGCCTTTATTACTCCTTATGAGAACACCTGAGCACGCTCGGGTTTCATATAAGACCTTCTCCTTACAAGAAAACCTGAGCGCGGCTGCGCTAGCCGCGACTGCGGCGTTGGTTTTCGCATAAGACCTTAGTGCATGTTGATATACGCATCCAATCGGACTCTAACATTTATACGCAGAAATTTCAATTGAGTGAGCAATTGTGGTTATATATGTGACTTATTCTATGTTTTCCTTCTATCCGTGCATTGTATATCATCCGTCGCGTTGTCACAAGCATGGCTACATCCGAATGGGGATCACGGATGTTGTTATCAACACCCGTGATCTCAACCATCACAGAAGCCGGGATAGTCAAAAATCCCCTTCTATGAGCGGAAATGCCGGAGCATTTCATCCATACTATCGCCACCATACTTCTCAAGCAGGGCCTCGGTTAGCACGGGAGCAAGCATAGCCTCACCGACCACGCCAGCGGCGGGCACGACACACACATCACTCCGCTCATAGCGGCTCTGGTCAATATTTTCACCTGTCGCCAGATCAACAGATGGCAGAGGACGTGCCAGGCTAGGAATAGGCTTGATGCCCACGCGCGCAACAATTGGCTCTCCATTCGAGATACCACCCTCGATGCCACCCGCGTTATTGGTCAGGTGCGACCATTGGCCCTCCTCTGAGCGCCGCAAGACGTCATGTACCTGCGAGCCAGTTCGACGCGTTGCGCCAAAGCCTGCGCCAATCTCGACACCCTTGGTTGAGGGAATACTCATCAATGCCATCCCAATCCGGGTGCTTAAGCGCCGATCCCATTGGCTATAACTTCCCAGGCCAATCGGTACACCAAAAGCGACAACCTCAAAAACGCCACCACACGTATCACCCGCGCGTTTCGCTTCCAGAATACGCTCAATCATCTTCTCTGTCAGTTCCGGGCGAGCGCAACGCATAGGCGAGGCTTCTACCGCTTCCCACATTTCCTGAGAGTATGCGTCAGCCGTCATACCACGCTCTTCTTCATAGCCAACCTCAACGACGGAGAGCACATGACTATGAATCTCAATCCCAAACTGGGCCAGGAATTGGCGGCAGAGGCCACCAACCGCGACTCTGGAAGCCGTCTCACGTGAACTGGAGCGCTCAATCACATTTCGTACGTCGTCCTGCCCATACTTGATCGCGCCTGTAAAATCCGCATGCCCAGGTCGTACACGCGAGACACGCTCCATTTCCGCGTCCACAGGTGCCGCACTCATGCGCTCTTCCCAGTTTACCCAATCTCGGTTCTCGATCTGCATAGTTATGGGTGAGCCCAGCGTTTTTCCATGCCGCACACCTGAGAGAAAGCGAATCTCGTCCTTCTCGATCTTCATACGACCACCCCGTCCATATCCTCCCTGGCGCCTCCTCAGGTCTGCATCTATCAATGCTTTTTCGACAGGCAAGCCAGCGGGCAATCCCTCAACAACGATGGTTAAACATGGGCCATGCGACTCACCCGCAGTCAAAAAACGGAACATGACTTTACTTACTCCTTATATATAACTGCCTGCCACATCATCATCGACACACCACCCGGACACCAACCTGGATGCCCTCTGCTGGCCTTTCTTATCCTGGCTGACAGTCAGCACTACTCGCGTAAACCTATTCTATAGGTATCCTGCCTTTCTGGCAAATCAGAACGTCTTGTCACCTACGATGCCTCACATGGTGCTCCCGCTAAACACATGGATACTAGAAACATGAGGAGCAAAATCGCAAGAGCTCTGTCATATCTGGAGTACGCAGGTCAGTCATATTCGATTTTCCCTCCACCTGTGACAACAAGACATCTTATAAGATCTAACGTTCTATCCAGGAGTCTGCGACTTGAAGAGGTGTAATAGATAAACGTACAAAAGACACATAAAATCCACACCAAAAACGGCTGGCCTCACCGTTCACATTATAGAAGAGAACGGAGAGAACGATTTTTTCTGCATCTTATGTCATAACAGAAGAAGAATAGACGCGAAAAAACGAACTGAAGAGCTCTCTATCAAACTATCGAGCATTTCAACCAAACTACACTTCAACACTCTACAACTCATGCAGGCTAGAAAAATAAACACAGAGTATTCGCTACATACAATATCTTCTCTAATAGCAGAAATGCTAATAGTATGATCTTAATGTAGTTTGCAAGTTAGACACTTTACTTGTAACACAAGCAAAGAGGAAAATTATTTTTATAACGTTTATTGAAACGACATATTGACAGAAACACATTTGTACTTTACAATACATTTGAACAAGTCTTTTGTGTATTTATCGATAAGATTTGTGAGAACCTACTTAGGAGGCAAGATGTCGCCTGAACAAACATCAAGCAAAATTGGAAAGTCGGTGGGGGAAAAGCTGCGTACCGCACGCATTGCTCAGCATCTTACTCAGAGCCAGCTAGCCTCTCCAGACTTCTCAGTCAGTTACATCTCAGCCATTGAGCGCGGACAAATTCATCCCTCTTTACGCGCCCTTGAGATTCTAGCTGGACGCCTGGGACTCTCCTCAACTCAATTGCTCCCCAATCGCTCCCAGGGCGAGGATCGCAATATCAGTATCTTTCCTCTGCCAGAACGCGAGGAAGAGGAAATCGACCTTACACTTATCGAGATCAATGTCTCTCTCCGTGAGGGAGATGCAGCCCTGGCGTTAACGCAATTAGCAAAAATCCCTCTCAAACGCCTTAAACGTTCTCAACTTTTACGTCATCGTTTTTTTATGGGTTGGGCCCATTATAAGAATGGTCATTTCCAGCAAGCTGAATATGTGTTAAATGAGGCACTACAAATCGCGAAGGAGCTTAATGATCACTACCTGACTCTGCGCATCCTTTACCTTCTCGCCCTCACATATACCTCTATGCGCAATCACAGTCAGGCTCACCTCTCCTTTCAGCGCTGCCTCAGTGCCCTTGAGTTAAGCACGATTCCTCTTGACCCTTTGTTCGCACTACAGCTACATATGCAGATAGGGCAATATTACACACAGCAAGAAAACCTGGAATTGGCAATTGAAGCCTTCCGCAAGGCTCTCGATGTTATTGGCTATCAAATCAATTCGTCTCAGAATCAACAAGCATACATTGATATAGTGCGTCATCATAGCGATCACAAAGAGTACGATCTTGCTACTCTTTACGCTTACAAAAGCCAATTTCTCACAGAGCAGACTCAAATTTCTCAACTCAGAAGCGAACTCTACTATTATCTAGGGCAGGCAATGCTCAAAAATGATCTACAACAAGCACGCTCTTTCCTTGATAATATAGTGCAGCAAGAGGCAAGCCTTCATACCCTCGATAAACTCTCACTCGCGAGCCTCAACCTGTGCAATGCCGCCTGGCATTTCGAACAACATGCCTTTGACACCGCACTTACAGAAGCTCAAAAGAATCAGGAACTCATCACTAGCTTTGGTGATACCATCATTGGAGCTGAGACATATACTCTCCTCGGACGCATCGCTTACGCTCAAGGGCAACAAGCTCAAGGAGATACCTACTTCGCGGCAGGTTTGAGTATGTTTGAGCGCCTGGAACTTCATGAAGAATTGGCGAATGAGTCAGTTCAATACGCACAACTTCTTGAAGAGCATGGAAAAGAACACGAAGCCTTCGTCTACTTCAGACGAGCCTTCCAGAGCCGCCAGGAATTAGGCAAGTAGAGTAACAAATACAAATCACTGTCGAACCATCTGCACATTCACACTTATTCATAGCGGCGAACCTCCACCCATGTTTCGCCACAAAAAGAAATTTGTCGCGCCTGCAATGGCAACAGTATGCAGGGAAGCGTCATCTCATCCTTTGCAATATGCCATCACGGGCATCCTGAACAAAGCTAATAGACCGCAATCCATATAGCTTCAGAGATGCCCATAACCTTGCTTCTCTCAACCTCTTATCCTCCATATCTATTATAGTAGAATGACCCTCCCCCTATCTCTAAAAAGAATGCCCAGTAAAGCGGAGCATTTCCACGCTGGACCCCAGACGCCAAAGTCGCGACTTTAGCGCTCATGATGCAAGGAGAAAATGCGTGAAAGATAAAATCTTGATAGGAAACGGTGGACTATACGCGCATCAGTCTCATACGCTATACTGGAGGTCGAGAAAGAGAGGAGTTATCTATGTCTACACAAGACGAAAAACAAAGTCAACTTACGCACCTGGATGAGCAGGGTAATATACATATGGTTGATGTGACAGAACGCCCAGAGACGATGCGCGAGGCTATAGCCCACGCTCAGGTCCGCATGTTACCAGCGACAACCCGTTCCATTGAGCATAATCAAGTCGCTAAAGGTAGTGTCCTGGAGACAGCGAAGATCGCGGGCATTATGGCAGCCAAACAGACCCCACAACTCATTCCCCTCTGCCACCCGCTACCCATGACCCATATTGACTTACACTTTACCCTCGATAGCACACAAGGTATCATCACTATCGAGGGACGCACACGCACAACATATAAAACCGGAGTGGATGTCGAAGCGCTAACCGCTGTGACAGTAGCCGCGTTAACAATCTACGATATGTGTAAGGGTGTAGACACCACTATTACCCTTGAGCAGGCCTATATCGCCCAGAAAAGCGGAGGCAAAAGCGGCACTGTTACTTTTAAACCGGAACAGCGGTCGTGACCATACAATCTATTTTATGTCCTATTCAGAGACACGTGCCTCTAGAAGCATAAACAGGGTCTCTAATAGGTTATGCTCTTCTGGATCACTCAGGTCAAGATCTGTCTCCCCAAGAGACATGATCAGGGTTCCATCCTCGTCAACAGCAGACTCGCTTCGAATAGCCAGGGGATTGCCTCCGCGCCAGCGCACCGGCTCAATTAGGGAGCCAAGTAGTACTGTAATTAACAGATGATGCCCAATAAGTTCAGGAGCGAGTCGCTGAAGACGCAGTTCCAGCGTGCGTCCCATCTGACTAATAGAGCCATTCAGGCCTTTCGCTTGAAGATGGATCGTTGGCTCTTCCGTTTGGCGATTGAGCATATCTGCACGGCGTACCGTCTTTGTGCGTGTCCCCACACCTGTCAGCACAGGCGAATATTGGAACACATTGGGATCTGTCGTTGAACGTGGAGCCTCAGGGCCACCAAAGAGCAAAGCCACGCGCACTAAATCCTGAGTCGCGTGCTGACGTAGAGAGCTTTGATTGATACGCGCACTCACCCGTAGCGCTGTCTGAAGTAGAGAGCGAGCGGTCTGGTCCTCATCCTTATGCTCACGTCGCGCCTGCTTCAAGACAGCCTCGGCCTGACTGATGAGAGCACGGCATAGATGACCAAGCATCCGTTGAGGGGTCACGCTGGTAGCTCGGCTCCCATAAACCATATGCGAGGCGTGAACTTTGGTCTCCCCAAGCGCTTCTCCCAGCGCATTGTAGATCTCTAGATATGCCTGATGGCACTCCGCACACCCCGCCAGGTGATAGAGTAGAGAAGCATATTGAATGGTAGCATGCTCATCACCACGAAGTTGGGCGAGGGCAAAATCAGGTAATTGCTGATAGAAGCGCAGATGGTAAGATTCATTCATCTGTAATTCTAGCTGCGTCTCCAATCGGGACTCACGCCTTGAACTCTTCTCAATGGAAGGTGTTTCCAACGCCTCTCCAGGTGGAGAGCTCTCACGCTCAGTCTCACGCATGAGTTGCAACAACCACTGAGCGAGCCTGGCATTAGTATCGCGCTGCGCCTCGTCTCCCTCAAACCGCATATTCATAGGTGTCTACTCCTCTCAAGAAGCCTGCTCTATCATCTCACTCGCTTTTGGGGCGGGTGCGCTGTCTCATTCCTATCTACTGCGGTCCCTTTATTCTTCGCCCTCGCGGTAGAAACGGGCCAGGCGCTTCAACTGGGAGGCAGACACCTGTACAATATCTGCTCCATCCCAATCCAGAAGTCCTTCAGTGGCTAGCTGACGTAGGGCAGTACGTACATCATCCTCGGAAATATCGTCGTAGATGAGCGCCTGAAGCGCTATTGCGCTACCGGCCTTTCCGGGAACCGGGACCTTACACTCTATCAAACGCAAGGCAACTCGCACTGTCAAATTGGTGCTTTGTTGTTGGAGACAATGGCGCAACTTACGGTGGGCATGATCCTTATGCTGGCTCATATGAGGATTCGCGGGAGCATTGGCGGCAGGGTCAATGCGCAATTCCTCTATAATTGATTGAAGTAAGTCGTCCGCTCCCATCTCATGTAGCTCTTGCACAACAGCCTGTAGCTGGTTAGGGGCGGCACTCAATACATAAATGCAATGCTTGAGCAGATTGCGCAAGTGATCCTGTGAAGCCAGATGCAGCGCAATCTCTTCGGGGGTAGAGAAAGGTGTTGTGCCCCAGGCCGAAACAACGGCATCATCGAAAGGATTGTCATCCCCCTCCTCACTATCAAATGTTTCTAGTTCTGCGGAGGTGCTTACCTGGAGCCTGCGCTTACGCAAGCGATCAATAGCTTTATTTCTGATACTCCGACTCAGAAAAGCGTAAAACTGCGCATCTGTAATCTGATCAAGAGCCATCTTTGACGTATGATCCGCACCACCTAACAGGCCAAGGCGTACAAGTTGCTCGACGACATGTCCCACAACGGTATCTACTTCAAAGGCATCATACTTGAGTGATCCAAGGAAGCGTTGTGCGTTTCGATGTAAGTACGCATAGAGGAGAGGGTAGCTTTGCTCAGGTCGATACCGAAGGTCATCTGCTGTAAATGGCATGTAGAATACTCCTCTGTAATGCCCGTAGGATTTGTTTTTTGAGCCTATGTGTAATTAGCGACAGCTAGGCTCAGCCACCTGCATTGTACCAAGGATTGATGAGCAAACGCAACAAATTGCACCTCCGACTACTTATATATAAGTAGTCGGAGGTGCAACGCTTGTATTTAAGATGCGAAGAGAGCTGCGAGCGTTACTCGAAATCGCCGCGCTTGCCAAGTCGCTGATGCTCATATGCCTTTTTGATAGCAGACAGGCTGCGCTGGACCTCGCCACGCTCCTCTAGCAAATTCGCGAAGCGGAAATACGCGCTGGCTGCAATCTCGTGAGCATTGGAGGTGTCCAGTAGCTCCAGAGCTTGTGAGAAGTGCTCATCCGCCTTAGCATAATCCCCCTTCTGGTGGTGAATCTGTGCCAGGGCAATCAGAGATTGGCCTTGTGTCTGGGCGTCGCCACTAGAGCGTGCGAACTCAAGTGCCTGGCTCGCCTCATGCAATGCTTCATCAACATCACCGCGCTTAAGAAGTAACTCCGCCAGAGAGGTATGACACAGCGAGGCCGTTACCTCATCGTTCAATTCGCGCTCGATAGTGATGGCCTGACGGTACTCCTTTTCGGCGCTCTCTAGATCGTTCCGCTTCTCCAGGGCTTTACCCAGGCGCTGATGCGTCAAGCCAACCAGGCGCTGTTCATCGCGCATTTCGTAAATGGCAAGGCTACGCAATGCATACTCACGTGCCATAGAGAGCTTGCCAACAGTCTTGTAATGCTGACTAATCTCGATATACTTGCGCGCGAAGCTCTTACTATCACGGTTCATCGCGTCAAGCATCTCAAGGGCGCGATTATAGAACTCAATAGATTTGTCAAGGTCGCCCAGGCGGAAGTAATCGTTAGCAAGATTGCTAAAGACTTCCAACGAGAAGACTGGATCGGTAATCTGACCATTCTCGATAGCGGTAAAGCAACGATGATGATTCTCCATTGCTAACGTATAGTTATAGAGGGAGAAGTAAGCTTTGCCAAGCAAATTGCGCGCGCGCTCAGTAAATTCGCTATCATTGAGCGCTTCACCCTGAGCAATGGCCGAGCGCAGATCAACAACCGCCTCCTGATACTCATTTGAGCCCAGGTGAATCTGACCGCGTAAGAGGTAGAGGCGATAGACCTGATCGGTAGTGATTCGCTCAGGCTGGATAGGAGCGAGCAATTCTTCAGCCTCGATATAAGAGCCTTGCTCAACCAGCACACTCGCCTGTACTAAATCAACATCAATACGCTGGTCAGGTCCCGAATCAGCAGGCGAATAACCAACCGCTCGCGCTTCAGCCGCCCCGGCAGGCGAACCCTCTAGTAGGAAGGTAAGAGGTACATCCAGTCGACGCGCGAGAATGGAGAGGGCCTTTAGCGATGGGCGTATCTTTCCTCGCTCTATCGCTGAAATATACGATATAGAAAACTCAGGGGCTGCTAGTTGCGCTTGGGTCATATTCAGCTTCGTGCGTACTTCTCGAATATTCGTCCCTACACGCGCAGCGACAGCCTTCCCAACATTGGCAGTTTCAAGGGATGGCATGGAAGACGTTTCCTTTCAAACGAATAGTAAATCCCTTCAGTCGGGAACATCGCACCACCATTTGAAGCGGCCCAAATAGTGCTGCGCGCTCATCAGACCAGGCAGAATTGTGCCGCACCTTGCTCCCGACTACCTCGGTCAAGCATGCCTCTCAGCCGGCGAAGAAAATTCCGTAGTCCATCCACCACCGGCCGCAATCACAAGCATACTAGATGCATTGCACTGCATTGGATAACACGTCAGCACATACAATCGAACCAACCTAGCATTCTCCTACGAGTCTCACGCGAGTTCATGGTGTAACAATTGTTTTAGCACTCCTAGAATTTACAACTCGCTTCCATACAAGTCCATTGTCGTAGGAGAAGGATTTGCTAGATAATGCTTTCTCTCTGCTAGTCTAACATACACTTATGATTTGAGTCAACCCATATTGCACTTTTATCATAGTGTTACTACAAAAATTTTTACACCGGTACATTAGAACATAATGAAATATTTTTTGAGTTAAAAATCTCTGTGTTGTACATTTATATTATGGCCTACTAGTAAGCTTTCTCTCTCAATCTAAGATAAAGCGTTCCCTTGCTATTTCTCAGATTATTTCACAACACCTCACTTTATAACACAAGATAACAGCTTCAATCCCCTGGCTTCATGCTATACAGGCGCTCTGGCGCTTCAGTGTATAAGTGATTATTTGCGTACTCTTTTCCCGTCAAATATAGAATGCTTTGAGCAAAAGAAGGAGAGGGATAGTACTTACAAACAGCTCATCAAAAATAATTATCAATTGTGCCTCTTCTTGTTAAGACACCTCTGATACCGTTTCTATGACAGCATCCTGACATGCCTACAATTGGAGTATGTATACAAGCAAGGCGCTCAGATATTACAGCAACCGTCTCCAGTGAGCAGATATAGTTGCATAGTTTCTTTACCCGCTCACACTTCTTAAGAAAAGTTAATCACATGCTCTATTGTCTCGTCTTATCCATATAGCTCACATTGCTTAGATGCATAAGTGAAATACCACTATCTCTCATGCGTATCTTATGGTACACTTTGTTCAAGTGCGTCCTGATCTTCACCAAGCCATTCCAATATAGTTTTATTTCGCTCTTTTCCACTCGTGGCAGTGACGATGGTCGCGTTGTATTCTCAGTATTTCAGAAAGGCTCGCGTGTATGGAAACTCTTCCTCAATTGTTCAACTACGCCGTTGAACAATACCGTAACCAGCCCGTACTTATTGAGCCATCCGAGGACAATTCGCTGTCCGTGCTCTCCTATTATCAGGTGCGTGAACGCGTTCACCAATTCGCAGGTTATCTCCAGGGACAGGAGGTCCAGAAAGGTGAGCGCATTCTCATCTGGTCGGCGAGTCGAGCCGATTGGCTAATCGCTTATTTCGCCGCTGTCTTGCTTGGTTTGGTTGTGGTTCCCGTCGACGTTAATAGCAAGGAAGACTTTATAGCTCGTCTTATTGAGAAGACAGAGGCACGCTTCCTCATTACCACGCGAAAACAGCACGCTACCCTCCAGCATATCTCGCTTCCTTTCATCGATATCGACCAACTCCCCCAGGGTTCATTTATGGCTGACCGCTTGCCCGCTATCTCGAAGGATGATCTGGCACAACTGGTTTTCACCTCTGGTACAACCGGACAGCCTAAGGGAGTTATGCTGAGCCATAGCAACATCGTGTCCAACGCTAAAGCCTCTGTGGAAGCTGTCGATATTCGGCGCGGTGATCGCGCACTTTCAATTCTCCCCCTCTCCCATATGTTGGAACTGACTATCGATGTCGCCATCTTCCATATTGGTGCCTGCGTTATCTATGCACGTACACTCTCTCCTGACACCCTCTTCAAGCTCTTCACATCACAGCGCATCACCTGTATGGTTCTGGTTCCTCAGGCACTGCAATTGTTTATGAATGGGATTGATCGCGAGGTACGACGCCAGAAAAAGGAGAAGATTTGGGAGCGCTTGCATACTATCGCTGCTCGCTTGCCATTCTCGCTCCGTCGTTATCTATTTGGGACAATACATCAAAAGCTCGGTGGACACTTTCGTTTCTTCGTAAGTGGAGGCGCATATCTTCCTCCTGTGCTGGGACGGCGTTGGGAGAACATGGGAGTGCGTGTGCTTCAGGGATATGGGACAACCGAGTGCTCACCTGTCGTTAGCGTCAACCGTACACATGACCATAATATGGAATCTACAGGGCTTCCATTGCCAGGAGTTGAGGTACGCATCGCGCCTGATAAAGAGATCCTGGTGCGAGGTCCCAATGTTACCCTCGGGTACTGGCACAACGAAGATGCAACCAAGGCGGCCTTTGATGGCGAGTGGTATCGTACCGGTGACCTTGGCTTGCTCGATGCCAAGGGTGGCCTATACATCAAGGGACGCAAAAAAAACCTGATCGTGCTAGCGAACGGGATGAACGTCTTTCCAGAGGACCTTGAGAATATTCTGCTAGAGAATAAAAATCTGAAGGATGCTGTCGTCATGGGACTAGGGAGAGATGAGCACGATCCCCAGGTGCACGCGATCCTCTTGATGGAACATCCCGATCAAGCAACAGCCAAAGCGGCTATTCAACAGGCTAACAAACGCCTGGCAGCACATCAGCAGATTCGAGGCTTTACGATCTGGCCTGAAGAAGACTTTCCACGCACACATACACTAAAAGTCAAACGTCAGGACATGCTCGCAACTCTGACATCACTGCGAAAGGAACAAGAAATCAGCTAGTATGCTCTATCTCGTCGCTACTCCTATTGGGAATTTAGATGATATCACGCTTCGTGCCCTAGAGATCCTACGTTCGGTGGACATTATCGCCAGCGAGGATACACGCAAGACAGGCATATTATTGAAGCATTTCGACATCTCAAAGCCGCAAATGGCTTTCCATGCCTTCAACGAGCAGCGAGCTGGTGATCGCATAGAAAACCTCTTGCGCCAGGGACAATCAGTTGCCGTCGTGACGGATGCAGGTACACCCGGCATCTCTGATCCCGGCTATACACTGGTTCGGCGCGCAATTGATGCCGGGCTTGAGGTAACAATGCTTCCAGGGCCAACCGCCTGTATCATGGCCGTTGTACTCTCTGGCTTGCCCACTCATAGTTTTACCTTTCGCGGTTTCCCGCCACGCAAGACAGTTGGGCGACGCAAGTTCATGGAGATCGATAAGGACTCCCCTCATACACTGGTCTTCTATGAAAGTCCTTATCGCATCACCAGCTTTCTGAGCGATGCGCTTGAGGTATTGGGCGACCGTTCCGCCGCTATCGCCAATGACCTGACCAAGATGTTTGAGAAGGTTGAGCGTGGAACTCTCTCATCCTTACTCACGACGATGAATGAAGAGAAGGCGCGCGGCGAATATATCATCGTTATCGCTGGGAAGGGGCGCGAGATCGAGGATCACAACGATGAAGAGGATACGTCAGACTAGCTAAAGGTATAGAGCGGCACGTAAAAAAAACTGGCCTGGTCTAATGTTGCGGGTGGATTCGGGAGCGGCACCTCCCAGTACACCGGATGCACAAGAGGCCGGGCCAGGGCCAACGCATGCTCCCACTCATACTGCATGTAGGGAGTTCGCGCGGTCCTGGCAGACCAGAAAAGCTGAAAGACATCGGCTTCAGCCATCTTTTGCTCCAGTTCATGCCCCCTCACCTGCCGCAATCGTAAAGCCTCCACCTCTCCTAGATAAGGCATAGCCGCGGCGAGCAAACGCGCGGCCCGCTGACATGCCATCGCAATTGTCCGATCACTATAGTTATAGGCGAGATAGATTTTCTGAAAGCTCCCTATAGTAACCTGGGTGCAGTTCTCGCTTGCGCGTGGCCACTCCTCCGGTTCCTGCCTGGCAAACTCCAGCGGGATCTCGATTCTATTGAGCAAAAGTGGCCCCATGTACACAGAAATAATGCAGGCATGCACCTTCGCGCCCAATTCTGGGCGAATAACAAAACGAAATATCGCGCGTTGCCAATCCTTGATGCCTTTAAGAGTTATACGACGTGGATTAAAGAACATGCCTTCGCCTTCGGGAATCAAGGTGATATTTATATCAGGGAGCAATGTCTGTCCCCCAGCATCAGAGGACTGATTGGAGCTATAATCAATTTCCTGCAAGGCACGCATGGCATCCTGGCGCACAGCAGAGATCGCACCTGCGAGATGCGCATAAATTAGAAGTGCATTCCATGAGCCAGTACCAAGCAATTTAGGATAAAAGACACTGCTCTGCCAGAGCGAACGCGGCGAACTTGAGTCAGCATTCGCATGAACAGGTGCATTCTGTGTCTCCCCCACAACAAGCATTGTAGGCATTTCTTCCATCTTTGCTGGCTCAGCCTGGCGCATCTCAAAGTAAAAGGTATTGGAGCCAATGCGTAATTCCGCTCCGTCATGAAGTGGATAGGGCTTATGCGGTGCTAACCTAGATTCCCCAATGTAGGTTCCATTTGCGCTTGCCTCGTCAATGAGCACATATCCATTCCCTTCAAAACGAAGCGTCGCGTGTCGACGCGAAACCAGCCGATCACTAGTCAGAGCAATATCATTCTTCGAAGAGCGTCCAATAAGGGTTACAGGTTTATCAATGATATGCTCGCTCATAGCTTCATTAAGGGAGCGCAGGATAGCTCCTGGTATCCTATATACCTGGCGATGTGAAAAACTCGATGGTTGAACACTTTCTGGTACATTTCCTTGCGGCTGAGAACCTTCTTTAGGTGAGGCGACATAATGCTCGAACGCTCCTGCATGCAGATCCGTTATCTCCCCTGTTGAGCGAGGAAGTGGCCCTGAAGCAGGCTGAGGAAGTAGAGGATTAGAGGGAGGGTGTAATGGCCTTAAACGCTGTCCACAGTGTTTACAGAAATCATCATTGGCGCTGGTTTGCTCCGCGCAATTAGGACAGTAAATCATACAGATGCCTCCATTTCCCGTGCCATCTCGGCAACGGCTGGAGTCCATCACCATCTGGTAACAACTCCTGAAAGGCGACTCAGCATACGCGTAAGCTTACTCCTTATCCGAAAACCTGAGCGCAGAGCGCTAGCCGCTGTTGAGGTGGCATTAATTTTCGCATAAGATCTTAAATGTTAAGTTATTATATCACAGAAGATGTATAAACAAAGAGAGCGCGCCTCCCATCCTGCTTCTACACAAACAATGGGCACGCACCCTCATTGCTCACATCTCTATAGCGAATAAGAAGACCTTAGCTTAGATTCCCATCACGCCCACAAGTTCTCTGACAGCGTCAACAGATTTGTTGAGCTGTTCTCGTTCGTGAGCATCAAGCTCAATTTCAATAACCTTTTCCAGGCCGTTCGCGCCAAGTTGGGCAGGAACACCCACAAAGAGGTTATGAATCCCATATTCGCCCTGGAGAGAAATAGCGCAAGGCATGATCATCTTCTTATCGAGCATAATAGAATCGATCATTTGCAGAACCGAGGCGGACGGCGCGAAGTAGGCACTTCCTGTACCCAGCAGTTTGACGATTTCAGCTCCGCCATCGCGTGTACGTTGTACGATTTCCTCAATGCGCTCAGGTGAGATAAGCTGCTCAATAGGCACACCTGCGACCGTACACATGCGAGCAAGAGGAACCATAGTATCGCCATGTCCACCCAGAACATATGCCTGTACATCGCGCACCGACGCACCAACCTCTTGCGCGATAAAGGTGCGGAAACGGGCTGTATCCAGGACTCCCGCCATACCAAGAACACGCTCACGGGGGAAACCGCTCACCTTGAGCGCGATCTGAGCCATGGCATCCAAGGGGTTGGTAACGACAATAATGATGCACTCTGGCGAATACTTCACGACCTGTTCAGTGACTTGTGACACAATTTCCTGATTCTTCTTTACAAGATCGTCACGCGTCATGCCAGGCTTGCGCGGAAAGCCTGATGTAATTACGACAATATCAGAGCCGACAGTATCGGCATAGTCATTGGTTCCTGTAACCTGCGTATCAAAGCCCAGAACTGGCCCCGACTCAAGGATGTCAAGCGCCTTTCCCTGAGGCATATTAGGTACAATATCAAACATGACTACATCAGCGTAGTCACGCTCCGCCAAGCGCTGAACGAGGGTGCTGCCCACAAATCCGGCCCCTACGACGGTAATCTTTCTTCGCATTGACGTGTCCTTTCAAATACGATGTTCTCTAAAAGTAAAAAGCCAGGACACATAAGCCATTGCAGGCCAAGACCAGCAGTGACTCATAAGCCCCAACAGGGAATCCTGTTTTTTATCACTTCCTCTCTATTGTATGCTCTATCACTACCTTATGGCAATTATCCGCACCCACCTCACCGAGACTTTATAGTCTAGCCTCGATCATCTTCATACTCTCTGCATCCCTTACAGTATATATAATATAGGCATAGAGCTTTAGCCTGCGCTAGTTAATGCTCAATTCTTCTACCCTCCACCATAATCATCAGAGGTGGGAAGAGATTGTAGAGATTGTAACTTTTCAATCGCCTGAAAATTCATCAGTTACCTATTGACAATCCGGCAATGGTACGGTATGATACTTGTCGTCGAGAGCGTTACGGCTTTGACAAATAATGGGGTATCGTTCAATGGTAGGACGGCTGACTCTGGATCAGTTGATTGGGGTTCGAGTCCCTGTACCCCAGCCCTTGGGAGAGGTATTTTCCTCTCCCAACTTTTTGTCTTCCAACGCTTCCAGACACGCTCATTATTGGGGTATCGTTCAATGGTAGGACGGCTGACTCTGGATCAGTTAATTGGGGTTCGAGTCCCTGTACCCCAGCCCTTGAGGAGAGGCAAGATGCCTCTCCTTTTTTGTCTTTCCCCCCTTACCCTTTTGCTACAATAACAGAAAAGCGTTCGACACCCGCATAATTTGCTCATCTTCAGCAGAAGGGAATGTTTCTTTTATGGAGAAAGAGACTCAAAACCCACAACCAGCCTCTTACCACCGTCAACGGCAGCAAAAATGGAGAATCAGGCGCGATATACCACTCTCAATTCTAGCCTGGAGCGGTGTGATTATCCTGTTCTTCTGGCTGGCTTCACATATTACGAGAGCGCTATTGATGCTAGCCATCGCAGCGCTTTTCGCCTTCGCGCTTGCTCCCCTGGTCAAGCTAATCCAACGTTTTGTGCCTCGCATCGTCGCCATCCTGATTGTATATCTCATTGTCCTTTCAGCGATTAGCCTGCTCTTCTATGCGGCCGTTCGTACAACAATAGATCAGACACATGAATTGATAAGGTATGTACGAGATCTCACAACCTCAAATAACGGTCAGCCCACACGTCTGGAACATATTCTTCTCTCACTTGGCGCGACCCATGATCAGATTCTACAAGGGCGGCAATTCTTGATCGCCCGTGGCGAGGAGTTCAGTCGCGATGCAATCCCATTCCTACGCAGTTTCTTCGAGTTTATGCTTGATGTCTTAATCGTCGCCATTCTGAGCATTTATCTGCTCATTGATGGTGGGCGGGTAGCAAACTGGTTGAGGCAAAATACCCCTCAGGCGGCACACGCCAACCTGGTGCTGGATACACTACAGAAGGTTGTAGGCGGATATATTCGCGGTCAATTTCTCCTGGCACTACTCATAGCACTCCTGGTTGGCTTAGGCATGGGCTTCATTTTCCGTTTGCCTTATGCCTTCCTCCTGGGCATGATAGCCTTTATCATGGCTTTTATTCCCATCCTGGGCACCTTTATCTCCGGTGCCGTCTGTGTAGTAATCGCACTTACACATGGTTGGTTAACCGCGCTCTTCGTATTGCTCTACTTCATCTTTGTGCATGTGATTGAGGGCGAGCTAGTAGGACCACGCATTGTTGGACAATCCGTTGGACTCCATCCTATCGTCTCACTCTTTGCCCTTGTCGCAGGCGGCGAGCTCTTTGGAATCTGGGGCACGCTCTTCGCTTCACCTGTGGCAGGCGTGCTTCAAGCCATTAGTATTGTAATCTGGCAAGAATGGCGCGCTCGCCATCCTGAGCAATTCACCCAAACCAAAGAGGGTGTAACGGAAAGACCATCAGGTCAAGCAACAGAAAAGTAACATTGATCTCCTTTAGACGAGAAGTAGCGATGTTCAGGTGTGAGATAACATCGCTACTTCTTTCTTGCAACACACCTTGAACAAAGTCGATTCACACATTACACAAACATTATTCATAAAATAATAATCCCATAACAATACCCTCTCAGCACCCTATATTTTTGCTCATGCATTATGAAAACATAGACAAAGACTGCACGTTATAAAATTAGTGAGTTAGCACACCTTATACAATCCTTGAATCCATGCTATTATTTTGTACAAAGTTTGCATTGCCCATAACGTGAAGAGGAGGTTACATTTAGCATGGTAACGCTCGCTATCCAGCCCACATCAGCATTAAGCTCACTCAGATTGCTGCCTTCAAATATACCAGCCAAAGACACACAGCTAGCCACCAGGAGAAACCTACTGGAGTCAGAACAAGTAGAGCAGTTTGTACTGGTCAATCGCGCGCTTCAGGGGGATCATATGGCATTTGAAGGTATAGTAGAGCAATTTGGCAACCTTATGCTACGCACAGCAACCCTCATTGTAGGTGATTATGACGTTGCGGAGGACGTGGTTCAAGATGCATTTATTCTCGCATGGCATCATCTTCCCGATCTACGCAAAGCAGACGCACTTCGCCCCTGGTTGATGCGTATCGTCGTCAACCAGTGCATCAGTTTCAAGCGTCGTTTAGCACGCAGTTCGGCCTTTATGCGCCAGACATTACTCGACCAGGAAGCGGATATGATCGCTCGGGCCGCCGATGACTATAAAGGGCTTATGGAGCGCAACTGGGATCTCGCGCAGGCTATCAATGATCTTCCGCTAAAACAACGCATCGTGATTGTGCTGCATTACTATAACGGGATGACACTTCCAGAAATGTCACGAGCACTTGAGACTTCAGAAAATACTCTGAAGAAGCGTATTCAAGCTGCCCTGAATAATCTGCGCCGTACGTTATACACACAGCAGAACATAGATCTCATGCATGCGTGATACATAAGCAATTAAGTAGAGGCATACCACGGAGCAAGTATGTTTAGACTAACAGCAGATCTCGCCAGTAGTTCAAGAGCTCTTCTATAAGAATCTCTTCACAACGCACCTGAAAAATAGCTTTACGGGTGTACTCTTGAAGTTGAGCTATAACCTCACTGGCGAGTCGCTGACAGGTCGCGAGAGTCACGGCATCACGCTCTATTCCTACAGGGACACAACCATAGCGCCTGGAAAGCTCATAGGGGAACAGGCCCAACAGGCGACGCGATGGATAACTATTCACTCGGGCTAGATATGGTAGTTCCCTTCCCTGCATATAAAGCATTATAGCAGAGGGCTCGCCTATGCCAACGCTTGCTATACACTCGACCAGGCCAATCTGTTCTCTCATCTACTCACTCCTCACCACCCACTACCAACAAAACTACAACTGATAGCCCTCACCTGAACCAATCGCGGCCGCTTACCTTAGTGCCATCAGGCTTGTGTATTATCATATTATACACAACCTCTTCAGAAGTCAGAAAATAGAGTACCTGAACCTCTATGTTACATAATACCGCTTCCTCCTATCTAAATATGCTGCTTCCTCCCTCATTTGACACTTGCTTCAGCATGATTGATAGACATAACCATATACATTCATAAAACACACTGGTACATTCTGGTACACACAACAGCACTCTTCGAGCCAGAGATGGCCCCTTTGTTACAATGAAATGGGACATATATTTGTAACACCTCAGGCCCCACAGCCAGTATCGGCTCATTTGGGGTCAAGGGGTCTTGTGATGCGGTTGGGGTGGAGGAACGATGCTTTTACCATATTCACATACTATTCGCTCCCATTTGCGCTGGCTGCGCTTTCTGGGCGTGTCCATAGATCGTGAGCGGGGAGAAATCTTAATCCCAAGTTCATGGCATCTCGGCATAGCTCTGTATGCGGCACTGCTTAACTGTTGCGCTCATGTGCTCATTATACGTACACTTGGACCCAATGACTTCGGTATCTTCGCTTTTATTCAATGGCTGGCAACTTTTGCCATTCCACTTATTGGGATAGGAGCGTCGGCACCTGCTAATCAACATATCGCTAATGCGCAGGGTCGTGAGGCTCCACGCCAGGTCGCGGGAATCTTTTATCTCCTCTGGTGCCGCCAATGTCGCCATATCTTGCTATTCATATTTGTATGCTTGCTATTAGTAACTCCTGTTGCCTGGCTCTTTCACCAGCCAAGCCGTTCGCTCTTACTTCTAGGAAGCCTATCGGGTTTGCCCTTACTATTCAGCAATATCGCGGGTATTACTCTCCGCAGTCAAAGACGTTCAGATCTTCTGATTATGCTCCAATTCTTCGGAGCGTTCTTAAGCTTTCTGACAATTATCGCCGCCACTCATATCAGTGGCGAACACATAGGTATCTTCTTGCTTGCTCGTGCGATTGCAGAAACTCTCACACTAGTGCTGGCTGTAGCCTGCGTTCTACGTCTCTTGCCAGTGCGCGAGGCGGTCGCCCCGACTTCGTATGTACGCTCCTCTCTGCTACGCAAGATAAAGAATATGCCCTGGCCGTACCTGATAGATATGATCGTCTGGCAGCGTAGCGAGCTCTTCTTTCTGGCACTCTGGTCAAGGTCCGCTTTAGTAGGCTTTTACGCTCTCAGCGCAATCTTGAGCGGCTGGCTCATGCGCTTGATACCGATGCTCTTCTCTTTTCTTATCGTACCTCTGAGTACACGACTCTTGCTGCTTCACCGCATATGTTGGACCAGTGGGACACCTCATCAGCAGTTCATTCGCTCTTCCTGGGCGATGGCAACGCTTGCACTCCCGCTCTGTGGACTATTGATGTTGCTCGCGCCCTGGCTGATCGGCTACAGCCTTGGCGCGGACTTCTTAGAAGTGGTAACCCCTCTGCGCATTCTCCTGGTTTCAGCCGCATTAGGAAGTATCGCTTCGGTAAGCACTACGTATCTGGTACAGATTCCACACCAGACAGCTCGCCTGCGCCTTGGGTTCATCGCAGCACTTGTCAATATCGCTCTGGCAGTCATCCTTATCCCTCGCATGGGCCTTATAGGTGCCGCGCTCTCAAGTGCCTGCGCGCAAGCATTCTCCGTGTTGGGATCAATGTTGCTTTGCCATTTCTCGCTGAAAAAGCAGACGCTCTTGCTACCAAAGGAGGTATGATGAAGTTCCACCATTCGCTCAACACAGATGCGCATATCCGCTCTGTGCCTAGCAATCAGCCTCAGGGGCGCTCACCATTACCGCGCCTGAGCATTATACTCTGCACTTATAATCGCCGTAATCTCGTTCTGGCGGCACTCTCTAGTCTGCATCGCCAAACCTTATCTCCCCACCTCTATGAGGTAATTATCGTTGATAATGGTTCTGAAGACGGTACAATGGAAGCGATTGAGCAATACATTCAATCGTTGCATGGTGAAGCTATACTGCCTGAACAGATCTGGCAGGCACGCTGCATATCTGAACAACAGAACGGATTAGCATACGCTCGTAATACGGGTATCGCTCATGCACGTGGCGAGATCGCGGTCTTTCTCGATGATGATTGCATAGCAGATATCAACTTACTCGAATCACTCTTATTTGCCTACGATGAAACCAATGCCGACGCGATTGGGGGTCGCACCGAGATTCGCTGGGAAGGTGACCGCCCGTACTGGCTTTCGGACAATATGCGCGATGTGCTTGGCTATTTCTCACCCTTCGGCAATGATATGAGACGCCTACCAATGCCCTTGGGACTTGCTTTTAGTAATTGTTGCTTCTCCGCCAAGATCAGTGTCTTACGCAAGATTGATCTCTTCTCGCCTTATATAAGCAAGCGCTTGTACAGCCCAACCAATCTAGAGATAGAGGAACTCTGCCAACGTTTGAGGCGAGAGGGCTATCAACTCTGGTATGAACCACGAGCGCTTGTCTTCCATCGCGCGCCCACAGCACGCTTGAAGAAACCTTTCTTTCTGGGACGAGCGTACTGGCAAGGTCGAGCCGAAATTCTGGCGCGCTATGCCTGTCAGCCACGTCCCGATGCCCCTCCACCATCTACGACACACCAGATTTTGTTTACGGCGTTGCGCGAATGGATTTATCTACTCTACATTGCCTGTGTCCAACGCCCGCTCGTCTTCCTGGCTCGGAAACCAACCTCTGAGCATATGCAGGCCGCTATGGAGCAATCGCGCGCGGCTGGCCGCTTGCGTCAGCTACTTCAGGCGCTCTATCACTCGCCAGCCGAGATTTCACTCCCCTCAGTGATGTTTGTCTGCGCGAATGAGCGCGAACATCCACCTGTCATTGAACACCTACGGGGTGAACATGTCTCGATGATAGTCAGAAAGCATGCCATCCCTCTGAGCTGGCTATGGCGACACCGGGCTTATCAGCAGCGTGCTATCGGACTTATCCATATCTATCAGCCAGGAGCCTTTACACTACACCTGCTGGCACGAAAACGCTTTCTCTTCACTCTCTGGCTGGCGCGTCAGCTAGGCATTGCCATTGTCTCAACAGATGCTGGCGGATGGTGGCATAATTTCCCTGGTCGGCGCGCTCGCAAACGACTCGCTTTTGAATATCTTGTGCTCTCACGCAGTGACGCGATCCAGGCCTTCTCACGAAAGCCCCAGGATCTCTATGTGGAAAAGGAGCTACGCCAACGTACCTGTGGCTTACCACATCCCGGCTATCGGGGCAGCGATCCTCCGTTGATCTTACGCAATCAGGCACGCAATCACTTGAACTTAGCCGTGGCGGACGATGATTTTCTCTATCTGTGTCATGCCTATCTCCATACCGAAACCGAGATTTTGCACCTGATTCAGAGCTTCCAGGAAGTTCAGCAAGACATGGCCCTACAAGATCCACCACGGGCGCTGCATTTGCTCCTGGTAGGTCAGCCACGCGGACGCAAGCTCTCACACAAGCTACGAGAGATAGCCTCCGTTGACGAGCATATACATATTTACCCGAAGGTACGTGAGAATGATCTACCACTTTACCTGGGAGCTACCGATGCCGTGGTTTTCCCACATGGAGCTTGTACTATTGTGGGAAATATTCGGGCCGCGCTCCATGCCGCGTCATATGATCGCCTGGTCATCGCTCCTACATTACCACGCTATCATGGTCTGCTACCACTACACGGCGGCATCTACTACCAGCCCGAAAGTCCTTCGTCAATAGCGGAGGCGCTTGATGCCGCAACACGCCGCCATTATCACCCAACAACGGATGAACTACAGGCCCTTGATGCTTCGACGAGTTGGCGGCGCTACGCCCATGACTTGATTAACCTCTACAAGAAATTGGTCTTCCATTGACATCTTAAACCCAACAACGTATCCTTGCTGGGAAACATATGCTTTATAAGCCTTGCAGCTTGGAATATTTATAGGTAAGATGCCCCCTCACCGCCTATGGTGAGTCAAAGGAGAGGTGGTAGGATTGCTAACCACAATCCTACCACCTCTCCTTGGCCCATGAAGCGCTTGAATGCTGAGGGACCTCTGACCCGTCAAGCTATAGCGGCACTTTTTTACGAAGGAAGAAATACAAGGAGATTACAACGCCGAGCTTCCTATATGCGACCACTGAGGATGCTCCTACGTTAGAAAAGCTATGGCATATTTAAAGAGATTTCGCATAGGTGCGTCCAGGCTCATCTTGTTAGCGCTGGTCATTCTAGCATCACTTATCCGCTTCTTGCTCATTGCATATCACTGGCCAACAACCAATAGTGACGAGGGCGTGATTGACCTGATGGCGCTCCACATCGCCTACCGCGGCGAGCACCCAATTTTTTATTATGGACAGGCATACCTGGGCTCGCTTGAAGCACACCTGGCTGCTCCCTTTGTGCTACTATTTGGGCCTTCCGTCTTCTCAGTACGCCTTCTGCTCATAGCACTCTACGCTCTCTTCCTGGTACTGCTTTATAATCTGGCTAGCAGGCTTTATACACGTAAGCTGGCCCTCTTCTCAGTACTACTCTTGAGCTTTGGCTCGCTCGATATGATCCTCCAGCAGTTGAAGGCATTCGGTCGCTATCCCGACATTCTGGTCCTGAACACCCTCTTACTCCTCCTGGCTTCACATCTGGCTCTGACTTCACCCCTGGCCTCGCCAGCTCCGCGACGATGGGGTCTTTTCTTCTTGATGGGGTTGCTGAGCGGCATCGCGATCTGGACAGATCAGATCACCCTACCCTTTGTCGGATGCGCGTTGCTCCTGCTGGCGCTTTTCTGCCGTCGCGAACTACGAGGCTGGGGACTTGGGCTCCTCCTGGTGGGACTCCTGATTGGTATTGGGCCTATGATATATGCCAACCTCACCTCGCCCCTGGGAAATAACTCACTGAACGCCATTCTAAATGTCAATGGAGCTATGGCAAATGAGATGGCAGCTAAAAATATTCCCTCCGTACGACGCTTTGTTGGCTCACTGCTCTTTGCCCTTCCCGCCGCAACTGGTTTCAACCAACTCTGCTCCCCCAATCAGTTACCACTCTTTGGACCCGCAACTCCCACGATGTTGGCGTGTACACTCACTCATGGCCTCTGGTCTTTGGGCTATCTCGGATTAGGGGGAATCGCGACCACACAAGCCCTCATCTCCGCCTGGCGACTCAGACCACGAGAAACAACCCTCACCGAGCTTGCCCCCTCAGACTATCGCCATCTGGTCATCGAATGCACACGTTTGGCTTTACTTCTGAGCGCGGGTTCGATTCTGGCCCTTTACACGCTGAGCGCTTCGGCCGCGGTCAATCCCGGCCCAACGTCGCGCTACCTGTTTAGTATGTGCCTTGCGCTACCAGCACTTCTCTGGCCGCTCTGGCGTGGGTTGCTTCCCCTCACATGGCCCACACTCTGGCGCGCGCGCGCCCTCTTCACTCTCCGCATCGCGACACTGCTCTTCATCTTGAGTATGCTGGTTGTGGGAACTGTACGCACCTTTGAAGATGTTCCCAATGCCCAGGAGACATTTCAAAAACAAGAGAACTTAATTAATTATCTCCTTTCACACAAGAAGACACGCATCTATTCTGATTACTGGACCTGCAATCGTTTAATCTTTCAGACCACAGAACAGATCGCCTGCTCAGTGCTGGACGAACAGCTTCAATCGGGACAAAACCGCTATCCTCTGTATACAGAAGAGGTGCAGAAAGCCACCGCTCCGGCATATGTGTTTATACAGGACTCAGCCCAGGCCCGCGCCTTCGAGAGCCAGACCTACTTGCCTCACGCTTTACTTTACCAGCGCGCAACCGTCTCAGGCTATATCATTTACATCAAATCGTGCAAGGTCTGCAGTACGTAGCCCAAAGTTTTCTAGCATACCTATGCATTTTCAGTTATAATGTTTGCCGATGGCATTCCTTGATATGAGTATCATATTCACAAAGGTATATCCTCTTTTTGGAGGTCATCGCCCCTGATAGGCCTGAGGTCGTAGAAAAACATTGGAGCATACCTCAGTTGAGATGCATAAAGTAGAATGAAAAGGCGAGGTTCAACGTTGAAACAATCACGTTCCCATCTCGTACGCGAAATAGTCGAGATCGTTGTCCTGACGCTGCTGATCTTTTTTCTGATTCGCCTGGTAGTCCAAACATATCAGGTTGATGGTCAAAGCATGGAGCCCTCTCTCAAGATGAATGAGTATGTGCTCATCAACAAGGTAGCGTATACATTTAAAGCACCCGAACGCGGCGATGTTATTGTCTTTCACTATCCACGTAATACGAGTGTTGACTATATCAAACGTATTATTGGTCTTCCAGGCGATACAGTTCGCATTGATCGCACCAATGTCTGGGTAAACGACAAACTAATCGACGAAAAAGCCTATATTAGTGCTCCCCTCAATCCTTTTGCTAAAATATGGAAAGTGCCACCTGATCAATACTTCGTTCTTGGCGATAACCGACCAGTGAGCGATGATTCACGCTACTGGGGCTTTGTGCCCAAAGACGATGTTGTTGGCAAAGCTGTGTTTGTCTATTGGCCTGTCAACAGGTGGCAATTGATCAATACTTATCCCGATACCTTTAAAGGTATTGGCAACAAGTAGCATACAGAACAAATGTGGGCGAGATAACACGCGAGTTACCTCTCGAATCTGGTCTCTGCCCACGCCACTGGCGCTACACCTATCAATACATCAGAGGAAATAACGTTTCTATGCCTAACAAAGCTTCCTACGACGACGGCGGGGATGACCTGATAGCCGATGACTATGCTCCACCTGCCAATGCCACTTCACAAGCGCTCAAAATTGGCCTGATCTTCGGTATCATTGCGGTCATTGTCAATATCGCGCTCGCGTTTCTGAGCGTCCCTGCGACAACGGGCCAGGCGCGCGAGGCAACCGCAGGTCCCTTGACCTACCTTGCGCTTGGTCTGGCCTGTCTAACCTTCCTGATCAATTGCGCGCTTTGCTTTGTCGGTGGCTTCATGGCCGGCAAACGCATCATACTGCGTCGACCCGCCTTCTGGACTGGCGTCATTATTTCCGCTATCACCTATATCGCGGGCTTTGTGGAGCGCTACATCCCTAACTATCCAGGAAATCTCAATCAGCAGAGCGGAAATCAAGCCATCGGAGGCATCGCTATCTCGCTACTCTTCCTGGTTATTGCCTGTCTGATCGGTGGCATTCTCTCACAGTGGGGCGCAACACGCGCGACACTACGACATCCCTACTATGGAAGTGAAGAGGATTAGTCTCTTCACTTCCCAGCGAAAGGCCAGCCGTGTTCACTTTCTGAACACGGCTGGCCTTTCGCATATAGCACCTCTGTCCTACCCACATTAAACGCGCTAGTATACTGTGTAGAGGGCGCGTATATGGTGCCCTGTGTGGTTGATACGCGAGGGCCTATGTATCATGCTAGATACCTGGCACATCCGCGTTTGTGGAGAGGGAGGGGTGGGTTGAAACATCCTCAATATGTTCGTGAATTTGTCGAGATTGCGGTCTTTGCGGCTGTGCTCTTCTTTGCCTTCCGCATGGTTCTCCAAAGTTATCAGGTGACCAGCACCAGCATGAGCCCGGCACTTGTTCAATCTTCGCTAGTACTTGTCAATAAGTTGGCTTATACCACGCGTGATCCTCAACGCGGTGATATTGTTATCTTCCACTATCCACGCGATACTCGCGTCGCTTATATGCAACGTATCATTGGGCTCCCCGGAGATACAATCTTTATTGATGAGAAACACATCCGGGTCAATGGGCATGAACTCCATGAACCATATGCCAGTATGACACCTATAAACCCCTTCGCGAAGACCTGGCAAGTACCCGATCATCAATATTTTGTGCTGGGCGATAATCGCGACACAAGCGAAGATTCGCGTATCTGGGACTTTGTGCCCCGCGACTATATCATTGGAAAAGTTGCTTTTGTCTACTGGCCCCTTGATCGGTTGCAATCCATCAGTTCGTACTCTGATGCCTATAAATAACGGACCCACAATTTCCACTCGAAAGAGTGAATAACGATTGCTACCTCTGGTGGATGACGTTAGAAGGCTGATGCGATATAGTGAAACGCTGATGATCGACAATGGCTCAGAAAGAGGAAAACCATGAAGATCTCGGCAAACGCTAACGTGGCAAGGCAAAACCTGCCAGGTCTCCCATTTATCGCTCTGCTGCTCTGGCTGCCGCTGGCACTCTTCGCGCCGGCCTTCGTTATCAGTGGTCTTCTCATACTCATTGACCAGCATCGCAAGCGAACACGGCTCCAGGGGCACGTTATACGCACCCCAACCTCACCTATACGCGTCATGCACTCAGATGTGCAAGTATATACCTACGGCGAAGATCTCTATCAGGCCATGTTGGAGAGTATTGAGCAAGCGCACAAGCATATTTACCTGGAGACCTTTATCTGGAAAGATGATGCCATTGGATGGCGCTTTAAGGACGCACTTACCCGCGCGGTCACGAGGGGTGTGCAGGTATATGCGATTTACGATACCTTCGCCAATCTCGTTGTTCCGCGCTCGTTCTTTCGGACCTTCGATAAGCGCATTCATCTTCTGGCCTATCCGCTTCTCGCGCGACCATTCAATCCTTTCAGCCTGGCAACATACGCGCGTGATCATCGAAAGGTACTGGTCGTCGATGATGAGATCGCCTTTCTAGGAGGCTACAATATAGGCAGTCTCTACGCGACCCACTGGCGCGATACCCATGTGCGCATCTCAGGACCCGATGCCTGGGAGGTAGAAGCGTCTTTCGTCGATTTTTGGAATACCTTTCGAACAGCCCAACATCCTAAACTCCCTCCCTGCGAGGCCCGTGACTGGGACCCATATCTCCATTTTTACCGCAACGAGCCATCTATACTCACATTTCCCATCCGCGCATCCTATTTCGATGCCATCGACCGCGCCTGCAAGCATATCTATATTACTCAGGCCTATTTTATCCCCAACCGTTTCTTTCTCCGCTTGTTAGAGAAGGCCGCCCATCATGGAATAGATGTGCGTATCCTGCTTCCATCGACCTCAAACCATGTCATCGCGGACTGGCTGGCACGCGGCTTTTACACACGCTGCCTGCGCTCTGGAATTCGCCTCTTCCTCTACCAGGATGCGATGGTGCACGCTAAGACCGCGACCGTCGATGGCGTCTGGTCCACCGTAGGGACCGCCAACATCGACCGCTTAAGCATGCTGGGCAATTATGAAATGAACGTGGCTATTTATAGTACCAGGATGGCACAGCAGATGGAGCGCATCTTCCATAACGATGCCGCCCATGCTCATGAGCTAACGTTGGGGGAATGGAAGCGCCGACCATTCGCGCACAAATGTGCTGAGTGTCTCCTACGTCCGCTTCGCCCCTTTCTCTAGAGAAAAATATACAGGCCAGTCATGCCTTCCAGGGAAGGCATGACTGGCCTGTATTAATCTGGTGACATCAGGCGAAATGCAACAAGCTATTCCTCGATGATATCAACAGAGTTCAGCGTATCGCCGGGGCGAGGATCACGCATTGGATCGCGCTCACGAATAGCCATGACCACATCCATTCCATCTACCACTTCCCCAAAGACACCGTGGCGTCCATTCAGGTGAGGAGTAGGGCCATGCGTGAGGAAGAACTGAGAGCCATTCGTATTTGGGCCAGCATTCGCCATAGAGAGAATTCCAGCTTTATCATGCTTGAGTGCCAGTGCGCCACGCTCATCATCAAAGCTGTAGCCTGGGCCACCACTACCTGTCCCGGTCGGATCACCGCCCTGGGCCATGAAGCCACTGATAACACGGTGGAAGGTGGTGTTATTATAGTACCCTTCACGTGCCAGAAAGACAAAATTATTAACGGTCGTCGGCGCTTTGTCGGCGAACAAACGGATACGAATATCGCCTCGATTCGTATGCACGACGGCGGTATACTTCTTCGTCGGGTCAATCTGCATCGCAGGTGGTGTTCGATACTGCTTTGCCACGAAAAACATCCTCCTAAACTAACAACAAAAACAGGGGGTTGTGTACAGATAATTCCTTATGCGAAAACCTGAGCGCGCTTGTTGTGACGAACATCAACCCTCATTCGAGGGCACGGCTCTGCCTTCGCGACAGCTAGCGCTCCGCGCTCAGATGTTCATGCAAGGAGTGCGCTAGCCGCGATAGCAGCGTTGGGTTTCGTAGGAACCCTACCAACACCCTGTACTGACTACATTGTACCTTTAGGAAGCAGGGACCACAAGTGCGTAATTAATCACATCGGGAGCAATGCTCTTATCGCTATCGCTCGGTCCCTGAAGTGAGACGGCTACATCCATCCCTTTGACAATCCAGCCGAAAGTATTATAACTGGTTCCCTTCAGCTTTGAGGAGTTATCGCCAGTATTAATAAAGAACTGGCTACCTGACACTTTATCGCTGCGCGCCATCGAAATGGTACCGCTGGAGTAATCACCATCTTTGGCCTTCTCTTCAGGAAGTGTATAACCAGGACCACCTGTGCCATCACCCTTGGGATCACCACCCTGGGCAATCTGAATGCCACTGGCATCCTTAAGCACGCGATGGAAGGTCAGGCCGTCGTAGAACTTGTTCTGCGCCAGATAGACAAAGTTATTGACTGTCTGAGGTGCCCAATCGGGCATCAATTCGAGCACGACCAGTCCCCGGCTCGTATTGAGGCCTACACAATACGTAGTCTTGGCATTGATGCTCATCGTTGGTGCCGCGCCAAAATTGCGCTTGATCTTATCCCTATCCGCGGTACTAAGAGGAGCCGAAGTATTCGTAATCTTCTTCAAGATATCATCCTTCAGGCAGTTTGACTTGGTAAACGCCTGCTGATGATCTGTTGGCATCGCTCCTATAATTGCGGTCGCCGTGGCTTTGGCTTCATTAGATACTGTGGCGGTAGGAGTTACGCCAGGCTTTGCGGACTTGGTCGGAGGCGGGGCAAAGGGGCCTACATGGTTCACATATAGCAACCCAACACTGGCTGCGATGACAAATATAATAAGTACGGTGAGCCATGGATAGCGCGCAAGGCCACTCGCGGGCCGCTGCTGCCTGGGCGGACGCTGCTGTGACTGCTGAGCCGCTTTTCTGTCAACCTTCGGCAGATCTGTAGCGTGCGCTTTCGCTATGCGCGCCGCCCGTTTCGTTTCTGTACGTTTTGTCGTCTTCGGCATGAATTCTTAGCGATGCTCCTTTTTTCTTACGCGAGGATTTCTTATTTGCGCAATTCTGTGTGTTATAATAACCCTCCTGCATGGTTGGGTCAAGCCCTCGTTACCTCAACCTTTTTCTCTATTCCCTTGCTCCTCGTTTTCACATATCCACATATTCATTGCATGGTTATAGGAGAGCTTTCCCCCTTCTCCTCTCCATCTCTCCTATTCATAGTTATCCACAATCATGCCAATTTTTGTGGATAACTATGTGGAAAACTTCGGGGATAACTCATTTTCACTGGGGATAACTCACCTACTCTGGTGGATAAGTGCCTTTTTGCCCGCCCAAATCACCCAATTTGCCACCGAGATATCCACATTTCCACAGAGCCTTGTAATATACCTATTTGATTTCGGGCGCAAGATTCGTTACACTTTGAACACACACTTTTTTCGACGCGCATGCCTTTACCTATGGCAAGCCTTTCATTCGCCTGAGCGTTGCCACCTGCGACGCTCAGATGTCGCGCAACAGCTACTCAGCCTGAATACAAGTGGTGTGGTGGCCAGTTTCGCCGCCTGAGCGGCGGCGTTGGCGAATGCTTTTTAGAAATTGAATTTGCAGCCAAAGGCATTCGCCAACACTATTCGGGGCATGGCAGCGACGGCTGGTGCGCGTTCACAAGCCAGACTTCGGACACCTGTTCGAATGGTATGCTATAATGCCAACATACCGTTAACACGCGATTAGAAACACTCGTTAACGGTCGCTCCGCTATAGCATATGAGCCGTCGTGTTTTTACTGGTTGAAGACAAAATACCTTATTCCATAATGCTTTTGCCAGGTGTATCTGCTACGAAGACCCAACAGATACTTCCTGATCGTTTGTCATGGCACACTTAATATCTATTACTGCTCGCTGATGCTGGAGTTGACGACGTGGAAAAACTATTACCACAAAATGTTGAGGCCGAATGTGGCGTCCTTGGGAGTATTATCATCGATCCTGAAGCTATCGTTCAGGTCGCGGACTTTCTCCATGCTGAGGACTTTTACCGGGACGCGCACCGCATCATCTACGAAGTCATTGTCCAGCTTTATGAGCAGCATGAGCCTGCGGACTTTATCACCATTTGCGATGAACTGGAACACCGCAACAAGCTAGAAGAAGTTGGCGGAGCAGACTATATTACCTCTCTCGTCAATCTTGTTCCAACCAGCGCGAATGTTGAGCACTATGGGCGCATCGTCTCACGAACAGCCATCCTGCGCCGCCTCATCCACGCCGCCGGTCAGATCGCGGCTGTGGCCTATGACGAGAGCGACTCAGATGTGGCCCTGGACAAGGCCGAACAGTTAATCTTCGAGATTAGCCAGGGCCATGCCCGCTCCGACTTCTCCGCCATCAATGACGTTCTAACAAACTACTTCCTCAAACTAGAACAACTTCACGAGCGCCGGGGCACAATTGTAGGTGTCCCCACAGGCTTCACGGATCTGGATCGTCTGACTGGCGGGCTTCAACGCTCCGATCTGATTATTCTGGCCGCGCGTCCAGCCGTGGGCAAGACATCATTCGCCCTCAGCCTGGCTCGTAATGCCTCAGTGCGCCACCAGAGCAGTGTCGCTGTCTTTAGCTTGGAAATGAGTAAAGAGCAACTTGTTCAGCGTTTTCTCTCTATGGAAGCTAGCATCGACCAGCAGCGCCTACGCACTGGTTGGATTGAGGACGAGGACTGGACCAACATCGAAGAGGCGATGAGTCGTCTCTCGCAGGCCAAGATCTACATCGACGATACAGCTGGCATCTCCACCATGGAGATGCGTAGCAAAACACGCCGCCTGGCAAGCGAGCAAGGCCTCGACCTGATTATTGTTGATTACCTTCAGCTTATGCAATCGCAGGTTGGCGGCAAACGCAGCGAGAACCGTGTACAGGAGGTGTCGGAGATCAGCCGCAATCTTAAAGGGCTGGCCCGCGAACTCGATGTGCCCGTGCTCGCGCTAGCCCAGCTCTCGCGAACCGTTGAGAGCCGCCAATCCAAGGTCCCCCAACTCTCCGACCTGAGAGAGTCGGGATCTATCGAGCAAGATGCGGATATAGTTATGTTCATTTATCGTGATGAAGTATATAACCCGGATACCGAACGCAAGAATATTGCAGATATCATTATTGCCAAGCATAGAAATGGTCCTGTAGGAGAAGTAAGCCTCTTCTTCCAGGCGAGCCAGACGCGCTTTGCTGATCTAGAGGTTGACGTTTCATCTAGTGTGGAAGAATAAGGGTGGAGGACGACTGCTATGACTGCATTTGCAGGCTTCCCTGCTGGAAAAAATAATCCATACGTACCCATTCCAGAGGTCTTCTTTACGCAACTGCTGCCAGAAATCGAGGACAGCGCCGAGATCAAAGTGACGTTGCATCTCTTTTGGGCTCTGGCAAAGATGCAAGGCAACCCGCGCTGCGTAAGTGATCGGCAACTCTTACAAGATCAGGTACTACTGCATAGCCTACGGCGCAGAGGTGATCCACGCGCGCCCGAAGAGCGCTTGCACCAGGGGCTTGAGCAATCTGTCGCACGTGGTACGCTACTCTGCGTTCATCTCCGCCTCGTTAATGAGGGAAACGATATGATCGCATGGTACTTCTTTAATACGGCACGCAGTCGAAAGCTGGTGGCTGCCATTGAGGGAGGCGAGATGATGCCTGGGCACCTCCTCCAAATTGAGGAAGAACATGAGAGCTTAGAACAGAAGCAGGTAATTGCCGCGGGAGAGTATCCTTCTTCAAGAGGGCATGCACCACCGACATCCGCCCAGGAGCGCTCATACGTACAGGTACAGGTTGAGCGCCCAAACATTTTCGCGCTCTATGAGCAAAACATCGGACTTCTCGGACCAATGATCGCGCAACAGTTGCAGGAATACGCCGAACGCTTACCTCCTGAATGGATTGAAGACGCATTCCGGGAAGCTGTAGAGAATAATAAACGCAGTTGGAGCTATATTCGCGCTATTCTTAAGCGCTGGGAAACGGAAGGCAGGCAACAATGGAAAGCCTGAATCGTATTATCGTCAGACGTCGGCCATTCGCGGATAACCGCAATCGTCGCCCGGATACCAATCAATCTGCACCACAAACGCAGACAGGGTATCCACGTTATCCGTTGCCCAATCAGAAAATTCAGCCCGAGAATCGCGCAGCAGGGATGCCATCAAACTTTCAGGGTCAGCGCCCACAGATGCCGACTATCCCTCAGACGCGCTATCTCTATGAGCAGGAAGATCCACAAGTAAACTATACCGAAGACTACGAGGACTATAATCAACAGGGAGAATATGACGCTCCCTTGCGTCCACGCGCTTCGGGGGTTCATCCACCACTCAATAGTGTCACACATTATCCACACTCACAGCGTAATACACAGCCGCCCGTAGCTCCCAAGGACACCTACTCCTTGCCACAACGTACTACGTATCCCTACCATCATGACGACTATGGGCAAACCTTCCATGCTGACGTAATTGAAGAGGAAATCAGCGAAGAGTACGAGGATGGTCCTGGCCTCGTCTATGGAGGCTATCTCGATGAGGATGAGGGGGAGAACTATTCCTATACGACACGCCCCGGTGTAGAAACACCACGTAACACGCCTGTTTACCACAATTATCATACACAGCGCCTGCCATACCCGGCTCCAAATGCCCCACAGCAGAGCATGCCCGCGCCCATGCATACGCGCCCGGCTCATATAACAAGCGACCAGCAGCGTGTTCAACCTACGCGGCAAACTCCACAGTTGCCGCCCGCGCGAAACCATCATCCACAATTGCCACCTGCGCCCCAGACTTCTACTGCGCGTCTGAGTAGCTCTCGTGCAACCCAGCCACTTGATCCACGCAATCTTGATGACCTGCGTCAGAAGCGTCTGGAAGCGGAGGCATATCAAGCATCCATCTCACGAGAGATAGCTCTGCGCCCACGCTTACCGCAGCCAGAAGCCCAATACGAACACCACCCAGTACGCTCCACCTGCCCCAGATGCAAAGGCGCTGGCTATCTGCGCGCCAATGTCAACTTCGGGCATCCCAACTTTGGCAAGCCCATTCCCTGCTCCTGCAAAGTAGCAGAGATGAAGGATAAGAGACGCACACAGCTTCGTGAGCTGTCAAATCTGGACGCCTACCAGGATCGCAAGTTCCAGAACTTTAAGTCTCATATCCAAGGCGTGAGGGAAGCCTTTGAGTCTGCCCTTGGTTTCGCGGAAGATCCGCAAGGCTGGCTGCTGCTCGTTGGACCCAATGGCTGCGGCAAAACGCACCTGGCGCTCGCCATCGCGCATTATCGCCTCGAAGCTGGAGATGTCGTGCTCTTCTCCGTGGTGATCGATCTACTACGCCACCTGAGAGCAACCTTCGCGCCTAATGCCACCGAGGTCTACGATCAGCTTTTCTCCAAGATGTGCGAAGCAGGAGTGCTTATTCTAGATGACCTGGGCGCGGAACAAAGCTCCCCCTGGGCCAAAGAGAAACTCTTTGAGCTTCTCAACTACCGCTACAATATGAGCATGCCCACAGTCATTACAGCTAACCCACGCGGGCTGCAAGATCTGGATGAACGCATTCGCTCACGCTTGAGCGACATCAGCCTTGTACGCAGAGTACATATGAATCAGGCACGTGATTATCGTCCCAATCATCCAGGTCATGAGGAATAGCTCAGGCCTACAAGCAATCTTAAGCACTGCATATGTAGGCTCAGAGTTCTGACCACACCGTGCTTCTAACCCTATAGCGGGGATGGTGTAATAACATAAGAGCTTATTACACCATTCCAACTCCCTATCTATCGCCGGGAGCAGTTGAGATAATAGCCTCTCTACGTCGCGCATTTGTGCTGAAAGAGTGACTTTCGCGCCTGTAATTTTTGTCCTTGCGTTTGACACATCCAGGTGCTATCATAACTGTAAACGTCCCCGCATTGCGGGCTTCTTCCGCACACAGAAGTTCTTGTAACAGGTTATCCGCTCTCTTCTTAAGAAAAGAGCGACCGTGATAGATAAGTGAGGAGTTAACATGGGTAGTGTTTTCAATCCACGCGATCCAAAATGGGTCAAGGAGTCCCGTGAATTTCTGGAGCCGGTCGGCATCATTCCCGCCGTCGTCGAGTCAACTCCGCGAGGCGAGCGCAGTTGGGACCTGTACTCCCGCCTGCTGAAAGAGCGCATCATCTTCGTTGGTACGCCTATCGATGACCAGGTAGCCAATAGCGTTGTAGCGCAGTTGCTGTACCTCCAGAGCGAGGATGCTACCAAAGATATCCAGATGTACATCAACTCCCCGGGTGGAGTGATCTATGCCGGTCTCGCCATCTATGACACGATGCAGTACCTACGCCCCGAAGTTTCCACCTTCTGCATGGGTATGGCAATGAGCATGGGTGCGGTTCTACTCGCCGCAGGCCAGAAGGGCAAGCGCTATGCCCTTCCTAACTCCACCGTGCTGATCCACCAGCCTCTTGGTGGCGCGGAAGGTCAGGCCGCCGATATCGAGATTACAGCACGCGAGATCCTACGCTTGCGCCGCAGCCTCTATGAGATCCTCGCCAAGCACACCGGGCAGACAACCGAGCGCATCATGCAGGATTCGGACCGCAACTACTACCTCAGCGCGCAGCAAGCGGCTGAATACGGTCTGGTCGACGAGGTACTTACCCCCTCACATGAGGAGTAATTCTCTTCGCGCCAGGTCCAATCTTTGGAACATAGCAAACAACGCCGCACAGAAGGACTGTGCGGCGTTTCTTTCTCTCGGACTCACACAATTGGTGCCTCTCACACTGATCTTTTAAAGGGGAGAATGTCATGTCAGATTCATCATTTCGTCATGTTCGTTGCCTGCTCTTCGATCTAGGGGATACCTTGTGGGCACTCAATATGCAAGTTTACGAGCAAGAAGGAGTAGCACGGGCTTCTCGGCGAGCACAAGCACTACTACGCAAGCACCTGACATCGCAGCAGGTAGCGTTGCTCTCTGAAGAGGAGGTGCTAACCCACCTACACACTCGCTTCCACGCCCACGTCAGAACACTCATGCAGCAAGACCGGGAACATGAACCAGACCTGGGACAAGCTGTGGTGCTAGCTTGCGCAGATCTGGGTCTACCAGGCCTTCCTCCAGAACTAGGCACTGAGATCGCGGAGGCCCTACGCATACAAATTCCAGGCTCGCGCATGCTCTTCGAGGATGCGTTGTCTACGCTGGAAACCCTACAGGCACGCGGCTATACACTTGGTGTGGTCACCAATCGGATACATGGAGGTCCAATCTTCCTGGACAATTTACGCGAACTAGGCCTGTTTACCTATTTTGATCCAGCTCATATCGCGATTTCAGCTGATCTTGGCATACGTAAGCCAGCCGAAGGCATCTTTCGCTTCGCGCTCGATGGTCTGGGAATGACGCCAGAGGAAACGGCAATGATTGGTGACTCACTCCTTGCGGATGTAAGGGGGGCGAAGCGGCTGGGGATGCATTCGGTCTGGATGCCTACCGCTCGCTTGCGTGCCTTAGCTCGCCAGGAACTCTCGAACTCACAAGAAGAGCCTGCAACTTCGCTTACTAACGCTGACCTCATCGCCTTTGCTATCGAGCACTACCGAAAAGTAAAATATCTGACGGAGCCCGACAATACATATCTTCAGCCTGATTTGGTCATCTCCAGCCTGAGTGAACTATTAGACACCTTTACAGGAGTGACAGCATGAGAGCACCTTTACAAAAAGCCCTCTTTGAGACCCTCTACCGAAACCGCTATCTCTACCGCTTCGCCAGTACAGTTCCTTTCGCAGGGCAGTGGCGCATCTGGCAACGCCTGATAATCTCGCGCATCCAGGGACATGACGTGCTGGAACTTGGTTGCGGACTAGGCGACCTGCTGGCTGATATGCTAGAGGTAGGGTACGCTTGCCATGCGGTCGAGCACTCACCCGAAATGGTTGCTGCGGCCCGCGACACCTTACGCAAACGCCATGTGGGTTCGGAGAGCCTGGTAATTCAAGGCACATCCCAGGCCCTCCCCTTTAGCGATGCCTCGTTCGATACTGTGGTCAGCACCTTTCCAAGCGAATATATTCATGATCCCAACACTATCGCGGAGGTCTCGCGCGTCCTCCGCCCTGGCGGTCGTCTGATCGTCATAGAGGGTGCGAACCTGTTACCTGTGGGCTTGCTACAGCCCTTGCTCGTCTTGCTCCAGATCTTTGTCTATAGTCCTCGAGGTTTACGTGAGATGCGCAAGCGCGAGAGTATACCCGAGAGCGAAGAATTGGTGACCGAAGAAGTACCCGATGCGCACTTCGGACGCCTCATACCATTAGAACGTTTCCACTTACGCCGTCGTTCAGAACGCGTTCGTAGCCGCCGTTGGGAAGTGTATCTTACAATGGGGGAGAAAGAACAGTAATAGAGAAGGAGAACTCACTCATGGTACACTGGCCTTCCGCATATATCGAAGCACATGGCCTAACAATACACTACCTGCGTACAGGTGGCGATAAGCCGCCTATCATACTACTTCATGGCTTCTACGATAATGGCCTCTGCTGGCGACGCGTAGCAGAGGCTCTGGCGACGAGCTACGACGTCATCCTGCCTGACGCGCGCTTTCATGGCCTGACACATACACCAGACGAGGCAACCTTTACCTACTCCGATCTGGCAAATGACACCATAGCACTAATTGAGGAACTAAAGCTCAATCAGCCAATCCTGATGGGACACTCAATGGGCGCGAACACTGCGGCAGTTGTCGCGGCTGAACGTCCTGACCTGGTTCGCGCGCTTGTACTCGAAGAACCTGCCTGGTCTCCAACCAACGCTGAGAAAGATCCAGAGCGAGATAAGATGGAGCTGCAATATCTGCAAGCTTTTCTCACGAATCAGAAAGAACTTTCTCATGCCGAGCGCCTGGATGAGGCAGAGTTCGCGCAACCACTCTGGTCAACGGATGACCTTGGCCCCTGGATGAGTGCTCAGGATCAATTTGACATGGCTATCTTCGCCCATATTCCCGATAGCTCATATCTTCCCTGGCGACAGACCCCCTGGATAGACATCGTAGCGCGCATTATTTGCCCCACATTGATTGTGACCGCCGATCAGAAACGAGGCGCGATTGTGGGTGAGGCGACCATCTCCGAGATTTTAAAGGCGAATCCGCGTTGCCAGATCATCAATATCGAGCAGGCTGGACATAACATCCGCCGCGAACGTTTCGATGACTATATGCATCATGCGGACCACTTCTTAAAGGAACTATAGGAAGCCTACATGCAAGAGATGCACCTGCATCAGCTTACCCTACATTATCCGCATCTGGCGGCAGCCTTCGCGTATGTACCACAGGCGGAAGAGCATTTACGCCGCATTCAAGATCTTAATGTGTCCTGGCAGGGAATACTACGCTCAGGTGCTACTCGCAAGTACGCAGAAGTGGTTGTGAGTGAGAGCACACAAGAGCTCCCCGCGACCGATACTTTTGACATCATTTATGCCGGTGGGGCCTCAATCTTCTGAATGCGGCGGTAATGACGATATGCTATGGCCTGCGCGTGCTCGTCTTTGACCGCTTTACGGTCGGTGCGGTCCACCGAGAATGGAATATCTCACGCGATGAGCTCAATGAACTGCTAACGGTAGGACTGCTCACCCCAGACGAACTTGAACAGGTTATCCAGCGTGAATATACCGACGGGCTGGTGTGCTTCGCCTCTGCCCACATCCAGGTACCGCCCGCTGAACTACATCTCAAGGATGTCCTGAATGTAGCGGTCGATGCCGAGCGCCTGACTCAACTCTGTGTGCAGAAAATCAAGGCCCATCAACCGCGTAGCGGGCTCCCTAATCGCATTCTGCATAGGACCAGCTTTGAACACTGTAAGGTCGCGCCTCAACAGAACGTCAACGTCTCGGTAACGACGGAAGGAGAGGCATACATGTATGCCGCGCGGCTCCTGGTGGACGGCATGGGCTCAACTTCACCCATCGCTTGCCAGCTTAATTGCGGTCGCCCTTTCTCACTGGTATGCCCAACAGTGGGAACAGTGGCACACGGTTACAAAGTGGGAACGACGCCTGATGCCATCGATCCTGAACTTGGTGAAATTCTCGTCACGACTGAAGATGCACGTAATGGTCGCCAGCTTATCTGGGAAGCCTTCCCGGGGCATGATGATCAGGTGGCAATCTATCTCTTTCATTATGCGGAAACAGGTCAGCCCGTAGACCTGCTGGAACTCTTCGATGACTTCTTCGCGCTCCTACTCAGTTACAAGGACACGAGCAATGTGGAGATCATACGACCTGTCTACGGCTTTATTCCTGCGGGCTATAATATTACCCTGCCCTGGCAGAAAGAACGGAAGGTTCTGGCCTATGATCGTGTCATCTCACTGGGTGATGCCGCAGCCTTCCAATCACCACTGACGTTCTGCGGCTTTGGTTCCTATGTGCGCAATCTACGCCGCATCACCTCACTTCTAGCTTACGCGCTGGAGCACAACTTGCTCAATGCCTCCGACCTTAATCGCATACGTGCCTCGGAGGCCATCCCAGCTGTAGCACGTGCCTTTAGCAAATTCATGATCGCCCAACCCAACCAGAGTGACAAGCCTTGGCAGGTCAATGAGACACTCAACATCTTCTGCCGCGCCCTCGCCGACCTTGGGCCACGCATCACAAACGACTTCTTCAAAGACCGCGTGGGCTGGCTTGACTACACGCGCCTGGTGCTGAACACACCAAAATACTATCCGCAGATCTATAAACTAACCCTTGCTACCCTCACACCAACTGAGATTCTTGGCTGGATTACAGCCTGGCTCCAACTAGGACGCCAATCCATAACCCTCACGCTCTATCAGAACACTCACAAACTCTTACGCAGAATCGCAGCTCTGCTCCCAGGTCTCCGCACACTACGTTCCTCCTTCAACTCCCACCTCCGCCATACAATGTTAGAGCAGATAACCAGGAATAAGGTATAACCAGTTATACAATCATAAGCAGCCAGTGCAACAATCTCTCACACCTCTCAAACCCTACACCTATCTCATATGTAGGCGCTGGCTAATACTCAGCGCTATCCATCCCACAATGCAGCGATCCCTCACACTTACGCATGCTTAGATTGAGAATGATGACTTTTGCGATCCATGTAAACCTACGCTGCTGCCTCGGTGTTTATTGGCGGGCAGTATGCTACAATGTAGAGAGTGTACGGAGTGACAGGAATTGAGGTGAAGGTATCGGCTTGGTACCAACTCTAGCCTGTCTATTGGTGGACGACAGTTGGAAGGGAGAAGTACATAGCAATGCCAGGCAGTTCAAATCTACGCACACCCTCGCAGATACCACTCGCAAAAACCTTGCATAATGGAGAGTACCAGGTTCAGCGCATCCTTGGACGGGGAGGCATGGGGCAGGTGCTTCTCGCAACACATACAACTCTCGGCACGCTCTTCGCCATCAAACTCGCCATCGCGGATAGTCCACTGCCTGAGAGCGTGGTCGCCGAACTTGAGCAAGTGCTCCATCTCAATGACATTGAGACAACCGATTTACAAGAGGCGGTTGCTCCAGGCCATTTCCCACTCAGTGGAGGTGAGCATACTGATCGCTTCATACGCGAAGCACTACTCCTGGCACGACTGCACCATCCCGCCATCCCAACACTCTACGACTACTTCCTTGAGGATGGTTACTGGCATCTGGTAATGGATTTTGTGCCCGGCACGCCTCTAAATGCCTACTTGAACCAGAATGCTCCCCTTCAACCACTCGAAGCTCTAAACTATACTATTCAGATCTGCGATGTGCTCGCCTATCTCCATCAACAGCAGCCACCCGTGATCTACCGAGACCTTAAGCCATCCAACATCATGCTTATGCCCAACGGAATCGTGATGCTAATTGATTATGGAATCGCCCGCTATTATAAAGAAGAACAGCGCAATGATACGACGGATTTTGGCTCACCAGGCTACGCCTCACCTGAGCAGTATAGTGGCGGCTCACAGACAGATGGACGCTCGGATCTTTTCAGCCTGGGCGTGATCCTGCACGAAATGCTTACAGGCTTACGCCTCAATCCCTCCGCACTCATGAGGGACGAGACGCGCCCCATCTCGAACAAGACCTCCTCAGCACTCAAGGGACTCATCAATCTCGTGACACGCCCGGAGCCAGCGCACCGCTATCAAAACGCGACCCTCTTCGCCCAAGCACTTGAAAGGGTCTATGCGATTGAGGAGCGCGCGGCCTATGAGCAGCGCTTGAGCACGATCAAGGCCACAGCGACACCTCTACCAGGACATACGACAATTCGTGAGGAGAGTCCGCGCCAGGATCTCAACCAGAAAGAAGATGGCGTAAGTTCCTCACTTGCCCCCCTCTCACTCGCGAGCGCGCTCCCATCTGAATCCCTGCTCTCACAGGTAATGGATACACGACGCCAGACACGTCATCAATTGCAAAAGCTCCACTGTCAGGCGACGCCACTCCCACAGCCAGTGAGTCCAGCGCCCACGCAAACAGCACCACGATCCCCTATTCCTGATATCATTCCAGCGGTGCTCTCGTACACGGTCGCAGATCCATATACGAAGGAAGCGCATAAGGGGCTACGCATTCTTACCGTCCTGGCTCTGGTCCTACTCCTATTTATGCTGCTGACCGCCAGCCTGACATACTTTCACATCTCGCCCTTTACATTTGCTCCGATAGACAATAGCACCTTATCAGAACCTGAAAACGTTGATCTAACCCATGACGCCACCTGGCATCAGCTTACCTCACCCACTGTTCCGGTAGCCGATAACGCAGCCATATTCGCTGAATCAAAAGGGCGCTCGTATATCTATATGACAGGGGGGTATCGAGGGGAGACGCAAGATCCGAAATATGACCATAACCTGTACCGCTATGATATTGTAACTTCACGCTGGGAGACAGCTCCCACAGACAATAGCACCTTTCCGGGAATGCTTAACAACGCCATCGCAAGCGATACAAAAGGAAACCTGCTCTTCGCGACTGGCTACTCGACCGATAGCTTTACTGTAGCGCCTGAAATACACAAATACCACCTTGACGATGGTAGCCTGAATAAGCAGACGCTCTCGCAAGGTATCATTCCTGGTTTCGGGCTGGCTATGATTAGCGATCAGCAAGGCAATATTTACGCGACGGAGGGATATAGCAAGGCGGGAGATGGGCTAGCTCTGGCAGGCACGGGCTGGTATCGCTATAATGCCGCGACTGGGCAATGGCAGGCACGGGCGTCACTGCCCCAGGGACTGGGCTATGTGATGCTCGCACGCAACTCGAACAATGACATCCTACTGCTTGGCGGGTCGACCGACGCTGCCCAGAAGCATCCCTCAAATGCCATCTACCGCTATGACAGCGCGCATGATAGTTGGCGTAAAGAGAAGGCCACACTCCCCATACCACTCAGTGGAGCAGCGAGTTGCTCACCTACAAAAGGCCAACTCGCTATCTTCGGTGGCTTCAATCCCGCGAAGAATGCCAGCCTGGCCCATGCTTGGCTCTTCGATATAAATACGCTAAGCACACATGCGCTCCCAGATATTCCAGGAGGGGGATCACTCCTTGGCGCGGCGGCATGCGACGCTCAGGGCCATGCGTTTTTGCTACGCGGTACACGTGAGCCTGGTACGCCCACTTCAGACTTCCTCCAGCTCTCGCTCAAGCTTCCGCAAGAAACTAGCACACCAGACGCTGTTGCTCAGTCCACACCCGGCAGCAAAGCAACTTCCACACCATCCAATCAGCAGACAACACCCACGACAGCCCCAAAGCAACAAGAAACGCAGGCCTCTTCGGGACAGGGCTCATCTCCTTCATCTACTGGGGAGCAAGGCTCCTCTTCAGGAAACCCATCTAGCTCTGGCAGCTCTTCGGGACAGGGCTCAAGCTCGTCGACTGGAGGCTCTTCGGGCTCAGGGCAAAGCTCCGGTTCCTCTTCTGGAAGTTCTTCGGGCTCGGGGACTGGATCGGGACAGGGTTCGCCACCATCCCAACCAGGACAGCAGGCAACTGCCACACCGATCCCAGTTGGGAAATAAAATATGACCCAGGTTGTAAGGCGATGCCAACAACCTGGGTCATATTTATACTCATGGGATTCACACTAAGGGTGAATAATTTCGTGGATTAGAGGGCCGGTGGTGACAGAATCATCGCTCCACTGATAGCAGGCAAGAAGCGCGGCGAAGAGCGCTTCAGCCTCTGCGTGATCACGCGCGTGAACCTCCACCAGAGGTTCACCTGACCGGAGATGATCGCCAACCTTGGCTTGCAACACCAGGCCAGTACTGTGATCGATAGGATCGCCCTTTTTGAAACGACCCGCACCGAGATGCATACTGGCAAGACCAATGGCTTCAGCATCGATGGCGGAAATATAGCCGTCACGAGGCGCATTCAATATAGCGCGATAGGGGGCCCGTGGCAATAGCTCAGGTTCTTCAATCTGGCGAGGATCACCGCCCTGCGCGGCGATGACAGCCGCCAGTTTCGCCACTCCCGCGCCGTTTCGCACCGCTTCACGCACTCTCTCCTGAGCGACCTCCTGTGTTGAAACAACTCCCGTCATCAGGAGCAGTTCCGCGACCTCATGGTAACAGAGTTCGCTCACATCTTCAGGCCCCTCACCGCGCAAGATGGCGATAGCCTCCGCCATCTCCAGGGCATTGCCAACAGCACGTCCAAGAGGCTGCTCCATTGAGGTCAGGGCCGCCACGGTGTGCATACCCGCGAGGCGTCCGATATCAACCATGGTCTGCGCCAGTTCGCGCGCCCGTTCAACCGTCTTCATAAACGCGCCACCGCCAAATTTGACATCAAGAAGGAGATGCGAGCAGCCAATGGCAAGCTTCTTACTCATGATACTGGCGGCGATCAGAGGAATACTCTCAACAGTTCCGGTGACATTGCGTAAGGCATACATCTTGCCGTCGGCGGGCGCAAGTTCCGCTGATTGACCAGCCAGTACCAGCCCTTCACTCTCTAGCACACGCACAAACTCATCGCTCGTCAGTTCGGAACGAAAGCCCTGAATAGATTCAAGTTTATCAATTGTTCCACCAGTATGGCCCAGGCCACGACCAGACATCTTGCCAACCGAGATTCCGCAGGCGGCAGCAAGGGGAGCCACCGCTAATGTAACCTTGTCGCCTACACCACCTGTACTATGCTTATCAATAACTGGTGCAACGACCTCGTTGATACGCAATTGCGCGCCGGAATGGACCATTGCCAGAGTCAGATCACGCGTCTCCCGCGCATCCATACCACGCCAGCAGACCGCCATCAGCCAGGACGCCACCTGATAATCAGGAATCTCACCACGCGTATATCCAGCAATAAACCAGTCAATCTCTTCTGTGCTCAGGACTCCTCCGTCCCGCTTCTTACGTATCAATTCAACTGCTTGCATACACCCCCCAGATGATAAATATCATAATTGAGCCTGGGAAAGCGATATACAAAAAGTTTGATGCTGGCTAGCTGCGCTCGGTGAAGACGATGCGCACAGCGTCGCTCTCCAGACCAGTACCGCTATCGATAAGATAGCGATCTACTAACTGGCTTCCCAGACGTGTATGATGATCGTATTGTAGTTGTCCATTAGTAAAGTCATAAACATCAGGGGCCTGCGAAGAGGTTCCCTGTATCACAATTGTATCAAATTCTGGCGAGCGATACGCACTCAATGCTTTAAGCAGAGTCGCGACTTGGAGCCAGGGTACGCTAAGTGTGAAAGAAATCTTAACGACCTTCTTGCGACCATATCCCAGGTCATCATGCACAACAGTATAATCTAGCCCCTCTTTCTCCAAAGACTTCATTTCCACGAGCGTCTGCGGTGGAAAAGGAATAGGCGGCTCAGGTCCCTCGCGCACAGCAACGGCAGGAGGAAGAATCGCCTCAGGCATGGCATTATTGGCGGATGGAACACGACGCCTGGATGAATTACGCGCTGGCGCAGGCTGCTTCTGGGGAGCGGGTCGCTGCTGTGGTGGAGGTGGTGGCGCATTGACATAACGAGGAGGCTGAGGTGGCCTCATATTAGTGGGGACTGGTGTGCCCTGAGTAGGTTGAAACGGGCGCTGACCTTGCCGGGCCTGAGTACCAATGCGCAAATCACGGCCACAGCGGACACAATAATGCATCGTATCAGGATTTCGTTCGCCACAATATGGGCAACGCATACTGATTCCTCCAGTTTCCTTTTGTCGAATATACCTCTATGCGAAAACTTGAGTGTCTCAACGCTAGCCACGATAGCGGCGTTAGGTTTTCGTATAAGGCCATAGTAGAGGAGCCGGGATACAACAATATCTACCTGGATAGACGCAATAATGCCAACGGAGTCAAATCAGGACTGCTTCAGAATCGCGCCCACAAGTTGAGAATTCGAATTTGTCTTCTCGAAGAGACGAATAGCTTGCTCATTACCATCACGGCGAGGTAGGTCCGCCATGCGCCTGCGAATAAACGCCGCAGCCTTGAGTTCCTCTTCATTCAAGAGGCGCTCTTCCTGACGTGTGCTTGAGGAGGCAATATCTATGGCTGGGAAGATACGCCGATCCGCCATCTCACGCGAAAGGCGAACCTCCAGGTTGCCCGTGCTCTTAAATTCCTCATACACCACATCATCCAGACGACTCCCTGTCTCCACCAGGCAGCTTGCCACAATGGTCAGACTACCGCCCTCCTCGGTAGCACGCGCGGCTCCGAAGACTCTACGCCCGATCTCAAGGGCCTGAGCATCAATGCCACCAGAGAGAGTGCGATTCCCCCCACGTCCATGCCGCCACATATCTGAGTTCATATTGTGCGCACGAGCCAGGCGGGTCAATGAATCCAGGATCATGATGACATCATCACCCTGCTCAACCGCGCGTTTAGCATCAAACAAAGCTTGCTCAACGACATAGCCATGCTTACTCGCACGCTGATCGAAGCTAGAAGCATAGAGTTTAACCTGAGGGCCTCGAATATCCGAGCGCCACTCAGTCACCTCTTCGGGACGCTCGTCAACCAGGCATAGAAAGAGGCGAGCCTGGGGGTAATTCTGCAACAGGGCGGTCGACACGTGGCGCAGAATAGTCGTTTTACCGGCCTGAGGTGGCGCGACGATAAGCGCGCGCTGTCCAAAACCTAGCGGTACCAGCAAATCTATCACGCGTGATGCGATGGGCTTCGCATCCGTCTCTAGCGTGATGCGACGATGTGGGTGAACTGGTGTGAGCTTCTCGAAGGTGTTACGTATAGAAGCCACTAAATCTCGACCTCCTAATACTACCTATCCGAAAACCAGAGCACGTCAACGCTAACCGCGCTGGGGGCACCGTGCCCTCGGGTGAGGATTGGTTTTCGCATAAGATTATAGTACAAATGGCAAGAAGATCCTAGAAGCGAGTATCAGTGATGGGAACCAGCCAGGTCTAGCTGATTTCGCATCAGGAGGTTATCTAAACATAACTGTATCACATGAGTCAATGGATGAGAAAGCCAGAGTGCTATTATCTGTGAGCTAGATACAGATGGTTGCCTCTATCCGCTACACGGACTAGTAAGGTAAGGGGTGTATCTGAAAATCAGTCCCCTTACCCTGGTGCCACAGATGTAAACGCAGACAACCATCACACCTTAATTTTATGCAGTCAACGAGAGGGCTTCGTTATGTAAGAGGACACCCTGTATAAATTGTTCTAGTTCATACTGAAACTGGTTCAACGCCCCCATGTTGTTAATGACACACACCTCTCGCGAGATACCAAACTCTTCGCGCAAGGAATTGGCAATATAGCTACTGGCATCATTAGCATAGTAACGCTTAAAAATGGCGTCGGAGAACGAAGGGTGATCATCAGACGAGAGAGAACAGGCGACACGCTCATGTACACGTTGCAGGCAGGTATCCAGGTCAGCATGCAAGAACAGGATATGAGCATCATGCAGGAAGGCCGGACTAAATTGCTGCAAGGCTGTCCGGTAGTCGTCACGTGCGAACTCAATGGTCACCATATCAGCTGTCGCACTCAACCTGTTGACAGTAGATTCTAACTCCTGTAAGGCACTATCAAGAACGGACAAGTCAATAGCATCGAAACCGTTATGTTCTGTAGGGCGAAACTTCTTATGTTCTCTATCAGCCAGAAACATCTCTTTCAAGATAGGATAGTCGTTGCAATGGAGACTATTCCAGCCTGCCTGCTGGACCAGGTGCCTGATGTAACGCGCTCCGGTCGATTTTCCACTGCCCGGACGCCCCAGGACAAATACCTTTACGCTCATATATAACACCTTCCGTAGCTAACGTCCACTCCTAGCATTTTTCGCTCCCGAATGTAATCTTCCAAATAAGAGAGATGGACGTGGAGTAGTAAAAAGATACTCTACATCCACGCCCATGCCAGCCCTTTGGCCGAAGAGAGAAGGAGCGTCCACAACGGACATATTCCCTATGCCTATCATCCGCTAATTGCCTGAAAGATTGCTAGTCCAATGTGTTAGCGACGACAACGCCGCGCCCTCTTGAGAGAGCTCGTTTTCATGTAAAATCTACAAACTGGTAAAATCGTTCAAAGGCAATTCTTATACGGAGAGGTATGTTCGTTAGCTTTGTATTAAAGTTAAGTATACAGAAGGCACATAGCAAAGCATGCTTGGATGACAAATACTGTACCTAAAATGGCTATGTAGATACTACAAGCAAGCGCTGCTCACGCTTCTATAAACTATGCAATGAAGAATGCTTTAGAGCTTAAGTTTCGCATCAGAGTTATTTGGCGTTGGTAGTAGAAACGGACGGGGCAGAGGTGCCAGCAGAAGGGGTCAGACGCGCATAACTGCGCTGGTGGGGGTCCCAACTCATCACAACATTACCGCCTTCACGCTTACCGATATCGAGCACCTCATCTAAGAAGCGCTCTAGCAGCAGGCGAACCTCTACCAGGGCATCCTGTGTAGCATAACGTTGTAAGATCTCGCGCAACTTACTATATGCATAAAAGGAGACTCCTAAGCGGACAGTAATCGAGCCTAAGGTAACCATATTCGCGGGCAAGGTGGGTTGTCCGGAGGGAACACGTTGTGGATCAATCTGATAAGAGCCACTGAGAACGGTCCGCAGAAGTTCAGCCTTGGCCTGAGCCTGCTCCAGAGGCATCCCCTGAAGCATAATATAGAAGCGATCAGCACTGATACGATAAAGTTCGCACTGGGCATCATCTTTAAAGGCACGCAACTGGCCCTGAATACGCATACCCACAGCCCGACTCAGATCACGCGCCATACGATCACCATACTTATTCGCCAGGCTACTCATATTGTCGATGTCCAGGGCAATAAAGGAAACGATATCCCGTGCCCCAAAGTCAACACGGCGCTGGATCTCGCGTAACATCGTCTCTACCTGAAGCGCGAACTCGTTCTCTGAATAAAAATCGCGGAAGAGTGGATCAACCACAGAAGGAAAGGCAATCGCGTCGCGCAGACCTCTCAAGGGCATAAGGCGTGCATAATAGGTCTCCAACAACACACCGAGCATATTCTCAATTACTCGAAGCACGCGCAAATCAGCCTCATTGAACGCATCTGCTTCAAGTGAGGCAACATAAAGAACACCAACAGGGATAGCATCGCGACCCATAATGGGAATTGAGATTGCCGAACGAACAACCTCTCCACCTTCGTGGATATGCAAATTTGGATCATCGGAGACTGATATCAGCGGTTGCTGAAGAATATGCCCAACCTGGAAAGCACGTACCAGGGGAGAGGTAGAAAGCTGTTGTGGGCCAAAACGTGTCACTCCTATCTTAAAGGGAGCGTGTTCGCTCTGTGAGCGCAACAGCAACGAGCGCTGCTGTAAAGAGAGAACGGAGGTAGGATAGTTGGGCAAGAAGAGGCAGCTATAACGCCAGCGGGGCTTACCTTCGTCAGTAACCCCTCCCAGACGTACAACCATTTCATTCACGCCATGGAGGTTGCTATCTTCATCTAATAGCATATTATCCAGATCGGTCGAAAAATCAATAACATCACGCGCCCCCAAACCAAAGCAATCACGGAAGCGCGCAGCCTCCTCATAAAGTGGGGCAAGTAGGCGTGAGATGGTCTCCACAAGAGGAGCGCTTAACGTGAGTTTGCGCGAACGCCTATCGAGCAGGATAAGCGTTTGATCGCGTGGGCATCCCTCCACTTTATCATCGATCATGACCGCCAGGGGTAAAGCCCGATAATCCGAAGCATACTCAAAGCAAGGGGCCGCTGTCCACAATGTATGTGACATATAGCTTTGATCGAGAAAGCCAACCAGCGCTTCCCCCATACGTTCCAAATTCTCTACGCGCCGCATTTCTTCAGATGTTGTATCTACTCCTGGTTTTAGGGGAAGAATCAGGCAGGCATTAGTATGCGGCAGATCCTCACAGATCAACATCAGTACCAGACGCAGGGTATTTGAGGCGAAAAAACGCCAGAAGCCAGCATCATGAGCCTGCTCCACACGCTGATTTACAGGTAAATCACTAGGTATGGAAACAGGTTGGGTAGACCAGGAAGGAGATGGTGATGGAGAACCAACTACACGGAGAGAGTTCCAGAGCAAGTCGATAGTAGGAGGTATATCACTGGGAGCATAGCCAGCCTCGATCAGTTCTCGGATGACTGCCAGCTTATCAAGTTCGGAAGGGGTGTAGAGGCGTCGGCCTTTAGGGCCGGTAGGTCTCAGAGGAGCGAGTAGGCCATATTCTTCCCAATCGCGGAGGCGATTCTCACTCAGGTTGAAGAGTTCAGCGGCGCGGCTAATGGTTACAGTCGCTTCGGCGTGACCTTTCTCCATGGAGCGTTGAATACGCTGTTGTGCCTCTTCAAGTCGAAGGTGCTCTTTTATACGATGCAGGGTTCTCTCATCCATGCAGGGAGTCCTATTCAAGCATCTTTCAGTCAGGAATTATTTCCATCTCCTGCCTCTTCCCTGCCAATTACCCTGACTTATTATTTCTCACCTTATGTAATAGTACCATATAGAACTCCTTTTGTATAGTACGTGCACCAGCAAAATCCGAACTTTCTTCATAAGCAAAACAAAATCCGAACTTTCTTAAGCACGCCTTATACGAACCAATACGTAATCTCAAGATTCTAGATATAAAATTACGCTCTAACCATACAATATCACTTAACTTTCTTATCACCAATAAAATCACAATCTTAAGTGTGTTGACAAATGTCATCCTTTTAGGTAGTATTTACTTAAGAAAGAGCAGAAATGCTCCTTGAATCAACAAATTCTTGTTGATTATTAAGTCGACGCATCCATCTCTACAATCTCTGTAAGATACGCTCATAGGGCTGGTTTATGTAAGGACATTGGCATCCATTCCTTCTCAGGGAGGAGATTGAACGTGAAGGCACAAACCGACGAAACCATCGCTCTTCGCTATTGTCCCGATGATGAAGCCACCTGGCATGACCTCCATACCTGGCTCTTTCCCCGTGTTGAAAAGTGGGTACGCAACGCCAATATCAATGCCTGGTATGGACAGCAACGGGAAGTCTCAGAAGATATCACTCAGGAGGCGGTTCTACGTACCTTCCGTTACAGTCAACGAGCCGCGCAAGGTGAAGTTCGTCCGATAGGCTCCTTAAAATCACTCGGACAGACGATCGCGCAGAACTACTTTCGAGATCGGCGAAAGAAGGACTGGAATCTTGTTCGTCCGTCGCAAGAGAGTGATCATCCCGAAAGCTATCTGGAAAGCGTCTCACCTCTGGGCAAGATTGATCCATCACAAGTTGCGGTCGATCATATGATGCTCACCAATATCATCGCTTTGGCGGCCCGCATCCTTGCCAAGTTTCCGCCAGGACAACGCTCAGCCCTGCTTATCGACCTCGCTAATATTACTGATTTCGGCGAGAACCCAACTCTGCTCGAACGCTCTCTCTCAGAGGCGGGTGTAGAACTCAAAGATTATCATCACCCTCTACCAACCGAGCCAGGGGAGAAAAACCGACACGCCGCTCTACTCAGCATTGCCTATAAACGCCTACGCCGCGAGGTTGCAGTTTAATATCACAAATCAATTAGAGAGAACATAGTACTTAAACACTAAGAAGTCACCCAAGAGGAGCAAAACAGGCTTTATGCAACAAAGCCTGTTTTGCTCCTCTTGGGTGACTTCTTATGAGCAGAATAGTCGGAATACTACTCTTGTTATGAGATCGTTTTTAGTAAAGAGAAAGCTATGCCGTAGGTGATGCGGCATGAGGCCAGCGCGCATACCCACCGATACTTCCTACATGCGAGTTCCAGGCCATAATCACATTTCCGCCTTCATCTACCCCCAACTTAAGAATGACATCCAGAGTATGATTTATGATAGAACTTATTTCGGTTGTAGATGTATACTCCTCTAAAAGCTCACTCAATTTCGAGCGCGAATAAGAGGTCACGGCGAGATGCGCGGAGATGCCCGGTATCACAAGCGTGCTATCTACAGCCTCGGATTGCTGGATAGCGATACTCCCTTCCAGGCTCAATCTGATTTGCTCAGCCTTTTCGCACGCCTGGTCACGTGTATAGCCACGTAGCAGCATATAGAATCGATCCGCATACATATAGTACAGTTGGCATTGAGATGCCCTGGTCGTCAGAGATGCCATTAACTCCTGGATGCGCAAGCCTATTGCTTTGTTGAGCTGGCGCATGGTTTGATCGCCATATTGCTTTGCAAGGTGAATCTGGTTATCAATATCAAGTGCAATAAAAGAAACGATGTCGCTTCCGCCCCATGTTGCCCTCTCTCGGAAGTTATCATAACTTGTGTTCTCTTCATCATATCGCTCGCTCTCTTCCCCCCATGAACGAGCGTCGGTAACCAGCATTTCCACGTCACGCATAAAATCGCTTTCGGAACGAAACTCACCATAGAGTGTATCCACAACATCAGGCATATGCATCAAGCTCTTAAGGTCATTAGTCGCACGCAGGCGAACCTTATACGTCATAATAATGTTCTCAATAAAGCGAGCAATGATTCTGAGCAATTGACGATCTGCCAGTGAAAAGGCATCTTCATAATCCGAAGCCACGTAAAGCAAAGCCAGGGGATTGCCATCCTCGCCCCCTACCGGAATCGCAATATTTGAATGGATATCACCTTCGATATCAATAAACGCGCGTGTGCGATCTCGCATAGATAACCGGGGCTGGTAGAGGATGCGTCCGCTCTGATACGCGCGGATACCAATGCTGGTCTTCGATTTCTGTGGCGAAAAGGTTGACTCACTAATAACATAGGGGCATTCTTTGCTCTGAGCATATGAAACCAGGCTCCGCTCCAATAAGGGCTGGTCTGGATTGCTTGTATCAGGCAGGGCAATCAAGCTAAACTTCCAACGCCGTTGACCATCCTCACGTATTCCGCCCATACGCACTACGATATCAGTCAGACCTTCCAGAATGCTATCCTGATAATAATGAACTGTAAGGAAATCTATAGCCACCTCGCGGAAATCATGTAAGCCGGGACCAAAGCATTCGTGCATCATCCCAACCTCTTCATAGACAGGTTGAAGCATGCGACGAATAAGGCGCACATAAGCGGACTGCAACGAAAGAAGACGAGAACGCTTATCAGGTCTGTCAAGCACAATCAGAGTATGATCTTGAGGCTCTGCGAGGGGGCGCTCATTGCGCATAGTAGTAAGCGGATAGATACAATAATCGGTAGCGTATTGAAACGACGGGCGCGGAGTAAACATTGTATGCACAGTTCCACTGTGATCCAGCCAACCAACAATCGACTCTCCCAGCATGGGCAGGTCTTCGGGATCGTGCACACCGGCTTCGATTGGATCATAACGCAGGGGGAGAATCAGACCAATAGGCATGCCCGGCAAAAACTCGCTGATCAACGTCAGCGACATACGTAAGGCCTGAGCGGCATAGTAGCGCCAGAAGAGGAGCGCCTTCTCACGTCCAAGGCGCTGATCAATAGACAGTGTGGCAATCTCCTCCTCGACCCCTTCCTGGTCAGATGGCAGAACATGCTTTTTATTTGGAAGGCTAATCTCCCAAAGTAGATCAATATCACTGGGAATATCAGAGGGAGTAAAGCGCGCATCGAGCAACTCACGAATGACCGCGAGTTTCGCCAGTTCGCTTAAGGGATACTGACGCTGACCACGATGATCCTTAGATCGAGTGGGACTCAACAACTGGGCGGCCTCAAGGTCGCGCAGTTTGCTCTCGCTAAAGCCGAATAGCTGGGCTGCGCGCCCAATAGTCACCGTCGCTTCAGCGCGACTACGCTTGATATTATCAAGAACGCGTGCTTGAACTTCTTCGTTCCGCAGGTGGAGTTGGATACGCTGCCGGTTGTAGTCTTCCATAACTGCCTCAGTTCTTAAAAATTGCTCGCGCTACTTTAATGTGCTGATGAACGCCTGCTCAAAGATGATCCTCCTCAAACAGGAAATATACATTATCTTCACTCTATTTGATGTTTTCTTTGCCAGAAAATAAAAAAACAATTGCTCCTATTCTTTAAACTAAATTGTACTCTCACATGCTAAACTTTTCAACACCAAACCCACACCTATCCTACGTAAAATACTTATTTCCTACAAAAAAGTTGTTATCTCAAAAATATTACCTTATTTGCTATAAAACTCATTGACACAAGTGTTAAAGTTACTTACAATCTTCATTATAAAACCTTCATCCACCTCCTCTTTATTTACAAGTTTTCTTAACTTGATTACAGACAATATACGCAATTGTTTGTATTATCTAAAAAACAACGTTGTTTTAGAACAACTATCGCTGATTGTTCAAAAAATCTCGCATGACCAGGAAGGATCAAAAAACTGTAGGAGGATAACTGGTATGAGGACACAGACAACCTTTCCATCTATGACGGAACTTGCTCTTGGGCATGAGCAAACATGGATTGCTTTGTATGAACTTCTTCGGCCTTCTGTAACGTTGTTTGTCTACCTCTACGCTGTGCCTTCATGGCATGGGCAGGAGAATGACTTGATAGAAGATGTATTACAGGAAACAGTTATCCGTATTTACCGACAGATGCCCACTGCCGCCGATGGCAAGATCCAAAATATGGAAGCCTTCTGCCGCACTATCGCTCGTAACTACTGTCGAGATTTGAGGCGTAAGGAGCGACGCTTACAGCCACTCCCCGATGATGACTATACATTCGAGAGGGCAACTAAATATAATGCAGATGACCCGATTGAGGCCACATTTGAAGCTCTTTTTACACAGACCGTACTGGTTACGGTTGCGCAGTTAATCGCGACATTTCCCACGAAGCAGCGCACGGCAATCCTCATAGACCTGGCGCATCAGCCTGGGAATGGAGATACACAGTTGCCCTCACTGGAGAGGGCATTGGGCACCGTCCACATTGATCTCAAAGCATACAGAGGGTTACTTCCCACAAAGCCAGTCGAGAAAACGCGCCATAGTTCCCTGCTCAGTATTGCCTATAAGCGCCTACGCAGCGAGTTCATCCAACGGCACGCTCATCTGGTAGCATGATCTTACATCTTTAGCCAATGGATCATCTGAATGTTTTGCGGATTGAGCTACGATTACGTCTCTTGTAGTAGAAGAAGCAAACTTCTGTAGGTCGTCTTCTGGAAAAGGCATGTATCTTGGATATCGCTACACACTGCTAAGATCTTATGCGAAAATCAACGCCAGCACGCTCAGATTTTCGCATAAGGAGGAACAGGCAAATGGAGGAACCTATGCCAGAGCTAACACTAGGAACACAGGCTGTCGTCATTTTGATTCTGGTTGCCTTCATCGCTGGCCTCGTTGTAGGAGTAGTGTTGAGCAGGCCCACCATACACTAGGCGAGTGAAGAACCCATACGAAGCCCGGAGCGTCAGAGCTAGTGCTCCGGGCTTCTCTCTATCTAACTCAAGCAGAAAACGTAAGGCGAAATTCATATCTGGTGTTATTCATGCCTGTCCTTTTTGACAGGCTGAAACCGTTTGGTTGACCGGTGTGCAATACCCAACAATCTGCTACACTAACATCTAGGAATCTAAAAGGAATAAATTAAACATCACGAAAGACACAGCAGGCACATGGAAGGTAAGATATGCCTTCCTGGCAGAAAACCCGTGGAGAGTATCATATGGGAGTACACAGAATGCATGGAGGGCGTGGAAAGGGTATGGCGGAATACATTGAGGAGCAGAAAAAACGTGGTCGCAAGACGGACGCACGCACAATCCGGCGTGTTGTAGAGGCTTTCAAACCCTACAGGCTACAAGTCTTGCTAGTGCTACTTGCTATTATTACGACTACCGTACTCGGTCTGGTTAATCCTCTGCTCATCCAACGCATCTTTGATGACGCTATTGGCAAAGGGAACCTCAATCTCCTCATCATTTATGTCATCATTATGTTTATCACGCCGATTATCACAGGCTTTATCGGCGTAGGGCAATCCTATCTAAATAATAAGATCGGGCAGAGCGTGATGCGTGACTTCCGCAACAAGCTCTATACCCACCTGCAAAGCATGTCATTGCGTTTCTTTACCAGTACGCGCACAGGTGAAATCCAGTCACGTCTCTCGAATGATGTGGGTGGCGTGCAGGGAGTGGTAACAAATACAGCAACAAGCGTGGTCTCTAATGTCTCAACGGCATTGAGCACCGTTATCGCCATGTTTATCGTCAGCCCCTTGCTCACTCTGGTCTCACTGGGACTACTTCCACTCTTCCTCTGGTTCACCTATAAAGTTGGTAATGTGCGTCGCCAGACAAGCAAGGAGACACAGAAGAGCCTGGCCTCACTGACAGCCATGATGCAGGAGACGCTCTCAGTCAGTGGGGTCCTGCTGATGAAGACCTTTGGGCGACAGGAGTACGCACGCGAGCAGTTCGAGAAGGAGAACCAGAATCTGGCGAACCTGGAGGTGCGCCAACAGTTGATTGGTCGCTGGTTTTTCATGTTCATTGGCACCTTCTTCTCCATCATTCCGGCTGTCGTCTACCTGATCGCCGGCGCGCAGATCATCAAGCACGCGCCCATCCTGGGTGGATATATGACGCTGGGTGGTATCGTCACATTCACGACGCTTCAGAGCCGCATCTTCTTCCCCATTGGTCAGATGCTTAGCCTTCAGGTCGAAATTCAAGGAGCACTGGCACTCTTCGACCGCATCTTTGAGTATCTGGATATGCCAATCGATGTCAAGGACAAGCCGAATGCGCTTAAGATCGAGCCAGAGACGGTCCAGGGCAAGGTAGAATTCGAGCATGTAACATTCTCGTATAAGCGCGACGCATTTAGCGCCCTTGCTGGCAAGGCGGAAGAGGAGGAGAAGCCAAAGGAGGAGACAGTAGAGGAGAATCTACCTCCAGCTTTGAGGGATGTCTCGTTCTCGATTCAGCCTGGACAATTGGCGGCACTGGTTGGCCCCAGTGGCGCGGGTAAAACCACGATGACCTATATCGTGCCACGTCTGTATGAAGTCGATAATGGCGCGGTCAGGATTGACGGGCATGATGTGAAGGACATATCGCTGTCATCCCTCAGCGATATGATTGGCATGGTCACCCAGGAAACCTATCTCTTTCATGCCTCCATTCGTGATAACCTGACTTATGCACGAGAAGACGCGACAGAAGAGGAGATTATCGCGGCGGCGAAGGCAGCGGCCATCCATGAGCGTATCATGGACCTGGACGAGGGCTATGATACGGTTGTCGGTGAGCGGGGTTATAAGCTCTCGGGCGGCGAGAAACAGCGTATCGCCATAGCGCGTGTCATCCTGAAAAATCCACGTATCCTAATTCTGGATGAGGCAACCAGCGCACTTGATACACACTCTGAACGCCTGATCCAGGCCGCACTAGACCCACTGATGAAAGGACGCACGACGCTGGCTATAGCGCACCGTCTCTCAACCATCCTGGCGGCGGACATAATCCTGGTAGTGAACAAGGGGCAGATTGTTGAGCGAGGCACGCATGAAGAGCTACTCCAGCTGAATGGACTCTATGCACGCCTTTATAATGAACAATTCACTCAGATGATACCAGAAGAGATCAGCGCAGACTAGCACGCACAAGAGGGGGGAATGAACACAATCGCGTTCATCTCCCCTGCTTGCATTTACGGCTGGTTTAGAGTCTAATCAAACTCAGAGATATCTTGCTCGTCGGCCTCTTGCTCCGACTGCTCTTCCAGCCAGGTATCAAACTGCTTCGCCTTGAGTTCCCGACCCGTGCGCGGCTCCATCAGGGGCAACTCTAGCACCAGATCATAGTCATCGTCGGCAGCAATGCGATTAAAGCGCTCAAAGTCACAACCCAGGCAGCGATGTACAATGACATCCTCTCCCCCGGACGCTGGAAGCGCCCAATGGGTTGCATGGACGCGCCGCAGGTGCTCAGACGGTCTCCCGACTGGCGATCGTCGACGTGGCGAGAATAGAGACAGAAGGGACAGTGATTGCGGTGATGTCCGCCGCTAGGCAAGGGGCAGACAAAGCGGCGACAATGCCGACACTTAAAAACCTCTTCAGCAGTATTGTAGAGTGGCTTCGCGCTCTTACCGCGTCCGCTAGCACGGAAATCCTCAGCGTCTTCCCCATCATAGATATCAAGAATGTCCGCCTCATCCAGATGTGCGGGCCTTTTTTTAGATGCAGATGTTGCGCGCGACATACGTTTTCGCAATTGAAGACCTCTTCTTTATGTTGACAAGAAACTTTGGCAGCTTTTCAAATGTATATGGTAGCAGAAGGCACCAACACAACTCTCTCCAGGTATGCCAACCAATCCCCAAAAAGGATAGGGAGCGGCTATGTTACTGGTCATACAAGAACTAACCTGGAAGAATAAAAGGCTGCATAAAAAAGCGATAGAACGGGTGTATGTAGAGGAGCGCAGGTGGAGGTGTGAAATTGATGAAGCAAGGATACTCCGAGCGAATATTAGAGGTCGCACGTCCACCGCGCTCCTGCGAGCGTGGTCTTCATAAAATGGCATCTCATTTCTAGCAAAAAACTGTAGAGTTATATTATAAATTATACCTGCTCAATGAAATAAAATCAAGCCCGATTTTGGCGCGGGGTGAACACAAAAGGGATATACTGGAAGGCATTCGAATGCTCTCCAGTATATCCCTTCTTAAGACTAGAGCTTAACCAGCGAGTTGGGCACGACGGGCCTCTAGCTTGGCGACACGCTCCTCCTGAGCAGTGAGTTTGTCGCGCTCTTTAGCGACCACTTCGGGATTAGCACGCGTGACGAAGTTCTGGTTCGCCAATTTGCCTTGCAAGCGTTGAAGCTCCTGTTGTGCCTGAGCGATCTCCTTATCGATACGCTCAAGCTCTTTGGCAATATCAACCATTCCTGCTAGCGGTAGGTAGATCTCGATGTTGCCCGCCAGCAGGCCCATGGCCTGCTCGACTTTGCTGGCGAGAGCGGCATGGAGTTGGGGCTGCTCCGTGCGCGCGAGGAACTGGATTAATGGAGCCTGTTCCTCAAACATTGCAACACGATCACCAACGGCCATAATAACAGGAATGCGGCGCGCATTCTCAACATTCATCTGATTTCGCGCATCGCGGATGCGTGTGATGACTTCCTGTAAGAGGCTGAACTTCTGGTCGGACTCCTCGTCAACAAACTGTTCCTGTGCCATCGGCCAGGGAGCGATTATCAGGGCGCTCGCGGGCCACTTCTTCTGATCGGCCTCGGTGAGGCGATAGAGATGCTGCCACACCTCCTCAGTGACAAAAGGCATGAAGGGGTGAAGCAGGCGTAAGCTCTGGTCAAGTACGGCACGCAGGATAGCAGTCGTGGAGCGGCGTGCCTGCTCATCGCCCTGCATCTGCACCTTGGCAACTTCGACATACCAGTCACAGTAGTCAGACCAGAAGAAGTCATTGATCTGGCGACCAGCCTCACCAAGCTGGAAGTCGTTAATCAGGCGCGTCACGTTTTGCGTCAAGGTCGTCAGGCGATGCAGAATCCAGCGGTCGGCCAATGTGTGTGGTCGAACCTGGCTGACATCGGGAACGCCGCCACCAATCTCAGCTGTGGTCATGAGCACAAAGCGCGAGGCATTCCAGATCTTGTTCGCGAAGTTGCGGTTGCCGATGATGCGATCTTCGATTAACTTCATATCGTTGCCGGGCGTACTGCTCGTCGCCAGCGTGAAGCGCAGAGCATCAGTACCGAACTTGTCCATGACCTCAAGTGGGTCAATGACGTTGTTCTTCGACTTGCTCATCTTCTCGCCCTTAGCATCGCGTACCAGACCGTGCAGGTAAATGGTGCTGAAGGGAACGGTACCCATGAAGTGGATACCCGCCATCACCATACGCGCGACCCAGAAAAAGATGATGTCATAGCCTGTTTCCATGACCGCCGTTGGATAGTAGCGGCGCAGATCGGCGGTATCCTCGGGCCAGCCCAACGTGCTGAAAGGCCAGAGCCAGGAACTAAACCAGGTATCGAGCACATCTTCATCCTGGCGCACGGCAGTGCTATGGCAGTGCTGGCAAGCCGTAACATCTTCGCGGCTGACTGTCATCTGCCCACAGGTATCGCAGTACCAGACAGGGATGCGATGACCCCACCAGAGCTGACGCGAGATACACCAGTCATGAATGTTCTCCAACCAGTCCATATAGGTTTTATTGAAGCGCTCGGGCACAATGCGAATCAAGCCATGCTTGACGGCTCCAATGGCAGGCGTTGCCAGAGGCTTCATCTTAACAAACCATTGCTTGGAGATGAGAGGCTCGACAACGGTATCACAGCGCTGACAATGCCCCAGCGGCACCGTGTAATCCTCTATTTTGATAACAAAACCCAGTTTCTCAAGATCCGCGACCAGATTCTTGCGCGCCTCATAGCGATCCTGCCCGGCATAGGGTCCCGCTTCGTTGGTCATATTGGCATCAAAGCCAATGACCTGAATGGCGGGCAACTTATGACGCAGGCCAATCTCGAAATCAGTAGGGTCATGCGCGGGCGTGACTTTTACCGCGCCAGTGCCAAAGGTGAGGTCCACGGCTTCGTCCGCGACAATGGGAATCTCACGATTCATCACGGGCACGATTGCCAGGCGACCAACCAGATCTTTATAGCGCGGGTCCAGTGGATTCACAGCGATGGCGGTATCACCCAGAATAGTTTCGGGACGCGTAGTCGCAACGCTGATATAGCGCGTCTCGCTTTCGCCATCCAGGGGCTTGAGCGGATAACGAACATAGGTCAGCTTTCCCGGTGTATCCACATGATTGACTTCGAGGTCGGAGAGTGCGCTCATACAGCGGGGGCACCAGTTGATGATGCGCTCGCCTCGATAGATTAGCCCCTCCTCGTAGAGGCTAACAAAGACCTCGCGCACAGCCTGCGAGAGGCCCTCATCGAGGGTGAAGCGCTCGCGTGACCAGTCACAAGAAGCGCCGAGACGACGATGCTGATCTTGAATACGGCCCTTGTATTGATGCACCCACTGCCAGACACGCTCAAGGAAGGCTTCACGACCGATTTTGTGGCGATCTGTGCCCTCTTTAGCAAGCAGGCGCTCAACAACAGTCTGGGTAGCGATCCCGGCATGATCTTCTCCAGGCACCCAAAGTGTCTCGACACCCAGCATACGATGGTAGCGAATAAGGATATCCTCAACGGTAGAGGTGATACCGTGTCCCAGATGAAGCGCGCCAGTCACATTAGGCGGAGGCATGCTGATGACAAAGGGGTCGCGGTTAGGGTTGGGACGTGGTTTGAAGTAGCCGCCCTCTTCCCAGAAACGATACCACTTCGCCTCGACCGCCTGGGGTTCATATGCCTTGGGCAGGTCAGCAGCGGAAGGAGTGGACATTGTAAGAGTAGTATTCTCCTGCTCAGCCATTGTACTTCCTCAATTTCAAATGCTTAAGGTCTTATGCGAAAACCAACGCTGCCTGAGCGGCAGCTAGTGCTGGCGCACTCAGGTTTCCGTATAAGGAATTACATTATATTTTTCGGCAATAAAAAAGCCCTTCTCGCGAAAGGACGAGAAAGGACATGCGCTCGTGGTACCACCTTTATTCAATCAACCGATCAGGTTGATCCTTATTCGTGCGATAACGGGCACACCGTACAGACTTTCCTTTTAGGGAAATGCTTCCAGGCTCCCAGGCGACGTTCAGCGTTTCTTCTCTCCGAAAGGGACTCTCAGCCGGTGATCCCTTCTCTCTGGCGGCGCAGGCGCTTACTCTTCCTGTTCATAGCCGAATATTCAGTTGTACATCTTCTCTATGCAGCAATACATTTCTAGTGACTACTAGTCTAACGAGTACGAGGCACAATGTCAAGAGTAATCAAAATGCATGAAAGATCTTCTAGTTCTCACTTCGGCGCACGACACGGGACCTTCGAGTAAGATTGAGTGCGATAAATTGTGGCGCGCCACAATTTATCGCACTCAATACACAGACCTGGAAGCGATACTTATGTTAGAGGCGTTTGAACGTGCAAGTCACCTTACCGAAGGCAAGCGAGTCGCCATCGTTAAGCGGTGTATCCTGATCCGGCTCAAGACGCTTCCCATTCACACGCGTAGCATTGGTGCTATTGAGATCAGTCAGCATATAAGCGTCACCACTATGCTCAAAGGCGGCATGGATACGCGAAATGGTGTCCGCACCATCCTTACTACTCAGATCAATATCGGGACGAATACCGCCAAGGTCGTGATCATAGCGCCCTACTACGGACCGCTCACCCTTCAATTGCATCTGTGAACCATCAGCGAAGACCAATGCCCCCCAGGCCACATCTGCTTTAGCAGCCTGTTCCTGAGCGGCACCACGCGGGGGTGCCGGGCGCTGAGCAGGCTCGACAAGATGCGCTTTATTGCCCTGAGCCTGTTTGGCCTGATCCACCTGCTGCTGCAAGTGTGCGGGAGGCGTGTAGTAGACCTCCTCTTTCTTAGGCTGAGGTGGAGCGGCTGGCTCTTTCTTCTCTGTGCTCGGCGTATACGTCACCTGTGGTTGCGCCGGAGCAGGGGAAACCTGATCTTGCGGATTCGAGGGTACGTAATACTGAACCTCTGGCTTCTTAGGTGGCGCGGCTGGCTCTTTCTTCTCGGTACTCTGAGTATAGGTTACCTTAGGTTGCGGCACGACTGCCGGATTCTGCGGCGTTGGAGGCACATACTCTGGCACAGAAGGCTTGGGCGGCTGCTGCTGACCAGGTAAGACCGTCGATTCCACGACACTCGGCTGGGGCGCAGGTGGCGTATATGTTGGCTGCTGTGAAGGCGGCGTATACACTGGCGTTGGTGGCGGTGTGGGCGGTGTGTACACTGGCGTTGGCGGCGGTGTGGGCGGTGTGTACACTGGCGTTGGCGGCGGTGTAGGCCGTGGCTGAGGCGCCGGCGTGTATGTTACCTTGGGTTGCGCGGGCATGGGAGGCGAGGTCTGGGTCGCCGCCTGCCCTGAGATGGTGTGGAAGGTAGATGCGCCACACTTAGGACAGAAGGCGGCCCCATCCTTCACTTCTGAGTTACAGCGTGAGCAGTACAGCTTTGGCGGGGTAAGCGAGCGACCACAGCCTGAACAGAAAGTATCGCCCGGCTCATAGGGTGTATTACAGTGCTGACAACGAAAGCCACCGCCAGCAGGCATCGGTACGGGTGGCGGCATCATCGGCTGCTTCGGCACATCCCGGTTCTGCGGCACATAGACTGGAACCTGATTATTAGCAGGCGGTTGGATCGGCTGCATTGACGGAGGCAAGAGGTGATATGGTATAGGTCCTGGCATAATTCCTGGGCGTTGCTGACGTACCAGGCCATCCGTCATATTGAGAACCTGGTTGCTCAGACTCGCCTGACGCAGTGCACCTACGCCAGCCGTCAAGGCCAGAGGCCAGAGAATTGGTAGGGCGACAATACCCACGGCCCCTACAGCCGCCTTGTCGATCCACTTCTGCTGACCAATCATTGCCAGGACACCGCCAGTGGTCCGTTGGAGCGTCACTGAAAGCGCAGCCTGCATGCCGATGATGGCCTCAAAATCGCCGCCTTTCTTGATCTGCACCATTGTCTGATCGCGGTTGCCAATATGTTGGGCCTGATATCCCTGAGACATATATGCGTTTACAAGGTCTGAGGCGAGGCGTTCAATATCGATATCCTCTGAGTTATAGAAACGAGCATCCATCTTACAAAAATCCTCCAACCGAACACTGCGGCCAGCAAAACGTTATCTTATCAAAATCTATCAATTACAGAGATCTTTGGTGAATAAAATTGCTCTTCTGGAGGTAACTACGTTTCTTACTGTACGAAAGTTGGAAGCGAACTACGGGTTTCCGCTAAAGTATACCATAGCCTTATTTCTTCAGGTTAAAGCAATCACAAATAATGATAACATCATTGAGAAGATTCATATAAATGCGAAGGAGCAAAAAAATTATGTTATCGCCTGACTTCTCAGGCCCACCAGTCACACTCACAGGCGAGATACAAAGAGACGTGCCCACATTTCTAATCGCCCATGCTTGCCCGCAAACAGCGAAGCATTGCGGCGAGGTCGCCAACGAGGCACGCCGAATCGCGCTTATATGTAGCTCAAGAATAAGAAAAATTCTTAGTGCCATATGCTACAAAGCAAGCTTTTTAAGCTGACTACATCGTTGTGAGTGCTACACTTGACAACGAGATGCTTGCTCCATTATAGTGGCGGCGGGAGCCTTATCGACTCTCAAAAGAGAGTGGTAGTTTCGCGTTTGTCTCTATGCAGTCATTGCATACTACAGGACCACGAAGGGACTCATATAAACATGGGATATCAACCACCAAATCAACCGCCATACCAACCTAACCAGCAGCCTCCCTTTCAACAAGGCTACTCACAGCAGGGCTATCCACAGCAATCTGCTCCCTTCCAACAAGGTTATCAGCAACCACCCTTTCAACAAGGTTATCAACAGCCTCCTTTCCAACAAGGCTATCCACAGCAGGGGAAAGACTGGCTGATAACGCTCCTACTCTGCATCTTCGTAGGCTGGTTGGGTGTACATCGTTTCTACGTCGGCAAGATTGGGACAGGGGTCGCTATGCTTCTCACATTTGGGGGATGCGGCATCTGGACGCTCGTCGATTTCATCCTGATTCTTACAGGAAGCTTTAACGACGCGAATGGTCAGCCCCTGGTCAGAAACAATTAGACCACCTATGCATAAAGGAACAGTCGTCAGAGTAGGGAAGGTAGGATGCTATATTCTCCTTCCCGTCCTCTTCAGCCTTATACCTACTACCTGGATTGAGGCCCATCCCCCTTTCTGCCTCTCGCGCCTGCTCTTCAAACGCCGCTGTCCCGGCTGCGGAATGACGCGCGCGGCTTCGTGTGCCATCAACGGGAACCTACACGCAGCCTGGCGCTACAATCCTCTCTTTATCGTCGTCCTTCCCCTGCTGAGCTATAGCTGGTTGCGTGGGCTAATCACCGCCTGGCGAAGCTTGCTAGGTTAGTAAGCTTCCACGCTTCCGCCACTTTAAAATACCGCCCAGGCAAAGCTCACGCCCCTGAGACACTTTTGCGACACATACATGATATGTTGGCGACATTCACCAGCTAAACTCTCTCTCAAAACCACTACTGTGAAGCCAAGCAGAAAGGGACCATCATTCATGCATGACGCTCAATCCACCTTCACGCAGTCGGGAACATCACCCACCCAAAATATACAGCACACACCATCTCAGGTACTTCGGGTACACCAACTCGCCAAGGCCTATACCAACAGGCGCAAACAGATCATGGCTCTGGCCTTGAGCGGCATCGACCTCACTGTCGAGCATGGCGAGTTCGTGAGCATTATGGGACCCTCAGGCAGTGGTAAGAGTACGTTGCTGAACCTTCTCGCGGGTTTAGACAAACCGAGTAGCGGCGAGCTATGGGTCCAGGGTGAGAATATGACGACCCTACACCCTAACCAGCTTGCGCTCTTTCGCCGCCGCAACCTGGGTTTCGTCTTTCAGGACTACAACCTCCTCGACACTCTAACATTGGGTGAGAACGTGGGCCTGCCTCTGAGCCTGGATGGCAAGACCGGGCCAGAAATCCGTCAACGCGTGAAGGAGGTTATGGGATTCCTGGGTATTGCCGACTTTATGCAGCGCTATCCCTATGAGGTTTCGGGCGGTCAGCAACAACGCGCGGCGGTGGCTCGCGCCGTCGTACACAATCCCAGTCTCTTGCTCGCTGACGAGCCTACTGGCAACCTTGACTCAGCCTCAGCTCGCGCCCTGCTAGAGCTATTTCAACGCCTCAATAAGGATCTCGGCGCGACAATCTTGATGGTCACACATGATCCACTCTCGGCAAGCTATAGCCAGCGCGTTATCAGCATTAAGGATGGCTATGTCTACAACGAGATGCGGCGTACGAGTGATCAGCAACAATTCTTTCAGGAAATTCTGGCCCTGCTGGCACGATTGGAGGAAAAACATGGAGTGGCGTAGCATCGCCTTCAAGAATATCATTCGCAATATGCGCCGCTATATTGGCTACCTGCTCTCAAGTGGACTCTCGGTTGCGGTCTTCTGCCTCTTCTTCTGTTTCCTCTTTAATCCAGCAGTCTACCAACTAACAGGTCTGAGCCTGGTCGCGGTCATCGCGGGCATCTGTGTCTTTATTGTGGCCTGGTTCGCCATCTTCTTTATCTTTTACTTCCATTCAGCGCTCATGCGCACGCGCAACAAAGAGTTAGGTCTGCTCATGACATTGGGCATGACCCCACGCCAGATTGGACGCCTGATCTTTATGGAGAGCGTCTGCATCGCCCTGACAGCCATCGTGCTCGGCTTGCTACTGGGAACATTAGGAACACCGCCATTCCTCCTGGCAATGGGTTCTGTTTTGGGGCTGACAGAAACCATACCCTTCACATTCTCACCCATTCCTTTGCTGGTCACGGCGCTCTTCTTCGGCCCAGTCTTCCTGGTTGAAGCGCTTCTAACAGCCTGGCGTGTGACACGCCAGACACCACGGATGCTCCTTTTAGGCGCGCGTGTGCAGCAAGTCGCGCCTAGAGCATCGCTGGTGAAAGTCATCCTCGGCCTACTCTGTCTGGGTACTGGCTATGCATTGGGCATCATCTTCACTGGCACCAGCTTCCTCTTCTCAGCTTTCCCAATCGTGATCCTAACGATGATCGGAACCTTCCTGCTCTATGGACAGATCATGGTCATGATGCTAGGTCGCCTGCGTAAATTACCTCTTCATGGGATCAGCCTGCTCATTACCTCACGCCTGATCTATCGCCTGCGCGACCACTCGCGGATGCTCTCGATGGTGACGATTCTAAGCGCAACGGTGCTCATTGGTATGGGCTCAGTCTTTGGTTTTCTTCAAATTATGCGCATTGGTCAGGAACAGCAGAATCCCTACGATATTCAACTACTGACTAGCGCGGACACACCTAGACTCAACATATCACGCATAGATCTCCAATTGAACCAGCAGGGTATCACGCCACAACAGGAATTAACCTTTACCTTGCTACAAGGCACACTGAATGGTTCTCCTGTGAGCGTATTCGCAAGCAGCGATTTCGCGAAACTACGTTCAGCCATTCTCGCGCGCCACCCTGATACAAAGTTACCTATCGCCTTGCCGCTCAGTCCTCAGCAGGCCCACTACTATCAGGAGCCGGAACTACTAGGCTATGTCTCTTACAACCCATTCTCTCTACCCGCCGATCACCGAGCTACGCTGAATGTAGGTAGTGTCGCGCTCACGCTTCAGGCAACGCAGGACAAGATGCAGACGCTCAATCGCTTTGGAGAGCTGCCGGATCAGACTCTTGTGATCAATGATCAGGTTTTTGCTAGCCTCGAACGCACAACTCCGGCTAAGTTGCGCTGGCAAGTCTACAGCTTCAATGTCAATGGGCAAAAGCAACTGATTCAGGCTCTCGCGCTACTTGAGCAGGAGGTAGGCGACGAGAATTCAGGTATCATATCAGCTCAAAGTGCGGTCGCGCGATTACAAATTCTCTCAGCCTTGCTCTTCGCAGGTTGCTTTGTTAGTGTCCTCTTTCTCTTCGCGGCTGGCACCTCAATCTACTTTAAGCTCTTCACGCAACAGGACGAAGATCGCCGACAATTTCGTGCCCTTACGCGCCTCGGCCTGCGCAAGAGTGAAGGCATACATATTATCGCCACCGAATTCCTGCTCATATTCATGCTACCAGTCCTCTTTGCGGCTCTGCATAGTAGCGTAGCGACAATTGACCTGATCCGCCTGATACAAGTCAATATACAGGTGGGGCAGATTATCTGGTCAGCACTGGGCATCACCTGTCTCATTTACGCACTTTGCTTTTTCGGCTATTATGCCGTAGCTTTGGTCAATTACCTACGCCGTGTTCCCGTCGCCAGCTAGCACAACACTACAGAGAGGAGGTATGCCCTGGTTGAGCATATCTCCTCTCTAGCTATAAAGACTAGTTTTTAGCTCACACTACCAACTAGCACCTGCAACCTGTCTGGTGGTAGCATTCAAACGATTAAAGAGGTTTGTTGTAGCAATCATGAGGACCAAAGCCGCAAGCCCTCGCTCATCATAATACTGAGCAGCCTCATCCCAAATCTCGTCGGGCACTGGATCGGTCCGATCACTGAGCCGAGTGACAGCCTCAGCTAGAGCAAGAGCAGCTCGTTCGGCATCGGTAAAGTAGGGGGTCTCTCTCCAGGCTGCCACCGCGAAGAGCCGTTCATCGGTTTCACCCGCCTTCTTGGCGTTATGCGAACCCGAAACCACACAGGCACTACACCCGTTGATCTGACTTGCGCGCAGGTGGACAAGTTCTAGCGTAATCTGGGGTACACCTCCTTTTTGCGTAGCCTTAAGTAGTGATAATATAGAACTCATGGCATCAGGAAGAAGCATGGCTGGATTTTTCATTCGTGGTTGCATATTTTATCTCCTCCAAATTACTGTGTGACACATACTTTGATAAAGTTGCATCAAGATGCTCATATGTCAGTTGAGTTTCCCGCATCACCACATTGACGGAGCACAACGAAAAAATGTGACGAGTAGAATTTCTGTCACAATGACCAGATTCTACTCGTCAATCCTATTGAGAACACACAACGCACAAAGGAAGAGAACCCATGAACGAACACGAATGGCTGGCGGAACAGTTTGAGGCCAACCGCACCCATCTACAAGCGGTGGCCTATCGTATGCTTGGCTCGCTCGCGGAGGCAGACGACGCCGTCCAGGAGTCCTGGCTCCGTCTCAGTCGCTCTGACACAAGCTATGTCGACAACCTGGGTGGATGGCTAACAACAGTGACCGCGCGAATCTGCCTCGATATGCTGCGCTCACGCAACTCGCGGCGCGAGGAGCCACTGGATACGACTGAATCCGCTTCAGGTAGGGGCAATGAGGGAGGAATTGATCCCGAGCAAGAAACTCTCATGGCAGACTCTGTTGGCCTCGCGCTGCTCGTAGTCCTCAACACCTTAAATCCAGCCGAGCGCCTAGCGTTCGTCTTACATGACATATTTGCCATGCCCTTCGAAGAGATTGCTCCCATTGTAGAACGCACGCCAACCGCGACCCGCCAACTCGCGAGCCGCGCGCGGCGTCGAGTGCAAGGCAAACCCACATCTTCCGACGCCGATCTCGCATATCAGCGCGAAGCAGTCGATGCCTTCCTCGCCGCCTCACGCGATGGCGACTTCAACGCGCTTCTCTCAGTACTCGACCCAAATGTTGTGTTCAGACACGACTCTGTATCCTTGCCTGCTGGTGCAGCAAAAGAGATTCATGGTGCCCAGGCCGTTGCCAGAGAGTTCGCGGGACGCGCCCAAGGAGCACGCCCTGCTCTTGTTAACGGGGCTGTGGGAGTCATCGTGGCTCATCATGGTCACCTGTTCCTCGTCCTCAACCTTACACTCGCTGATGGGAAAATCAGCGAGATCAACGTTGTTGCTGACCCTGAGCACCTCAATCAGATCGATCTGGCTGTCCTGGACGATTGACAGCTAACTTATATACCCTCAGGGCAACAAGCAATCGCATTCCTGTTTTTCGCTCTTTGCCCTGGGGTTCGGTCTTGTTGTGCTATCATAATCCACCGGGATACTCTTCCCATTTTCACTAAACATCTTTATTCATCCATGCGCTTTTTCGAGGTGCTCATGCTTAATATCATCTCCTACAACACAGCCTGGCCCCAAGAGTTCGCTACGATCGCTCAACAGTTGCGCGCGGCGCTGGGAAACCTGGCCCTGCGAATCGATCACATCGGCTCGACGTCTGTGCCAGGGCTGGCGGCAAAAGATATCATCGATGTGCAGGTAACAGTACAGGATTTCACGCATACAGCGCAACTTATAGACATTCTCTCGTCGCTCGGCTACACATGGATCGAGAGGATTACCGGCGACCATGTGCCACCAAACTACCAGGGAGCCGAGACAGATTGGCAGAAGATTGTCTTTCGGCATCCCACCACTCAGCGACCAACGAACCTGCATGTCCGCGCTCAAGGTCGCCCCAACCAACGCTATCCAATCCTCTTCCGCGATTATCTACGCGCCCACCCGGTAGCGAGCGCAGCCTATGCGCAGATAAAGCAAGCTCTCTCACAGCGGCATCCTGATGACGTAGACTTCTACTATGACATCAAAGATCCTCTCTGCGACATCGTTATTGAGGCAGCCTACGATTGGGCACACACCACAAACTGGCAACCTGGCCCCTCAGATGGCTAAATATGCTTTCCCCAAAACAAAGAGAGTGATACATGCACAAAGATGCATGTATCACTCTCTTTGTTTATAAATTCTCCCTACTGAAGGCGGGCTTCGAGGGCCGCTAACTGATCCTGAAGCTTGCGGTTCTCAGCACGCATCTCTTCGAGATCCTTGCGCAACTGACTGACCTGCTCTTCTCCCTTGTCACTGGTGCGCAGACTATGCGCGGCCCAACGCATGGAACGCTGCACGCCATCATCAAGCTCATGAGAAGAGGCACTCTCCAACGCAGGTAACGCGCTCTTATCGCCGAACTCAAGCAGTGCTCGAGCCGCGGTAGCACGTGATGGGCCCCAGGTGTCATGCTCGACTGCCTGCTTGAGGGCAGCAAGTGCTCGCTGCAAGGCAGCCTCACTATATAAATGGCGATTCGCATGAATGGTGCTAAGGGCCGCAAGCGCTCCACGGCGTAGCGTGATGTACTTGCTATCATCGCTAGCATACGAGATAAGGAGGTCAACCACACGCTCATCGCCGGTCTTGGCCAGTCCGGAGAAGATGCTCCCCTGCACAATGTAGAGCCAGGAGGGGCGCTCCAGGGCCTTGATCAAGGCATCAGTGCTGCCCTCAACACGCGTTTTACCAAGCGCGCTGGACGCGGCACTTTCAACCATGTAGCTAACATCACCCTGCTCTACAATGGAGCGCAGGGCCTCGGCAGAACGCTTCGCCAGTTCGGTCTTCTCCGGAGACTGGAATTCACCCAGCGCGGTAGCAATGGCGGAGCGTACGCGTGAATACTCCTTCGTATCAAGCTCATTCAGGGCAGTGAGCAACGCATCCTGAGCCTGTGTGCTCCCATGCTTGGCAATAGACTCGGCTGTTGCCGTACGCACGCCCCAGAACGTATCGTTATTGAGAGCATGGATTAGCGCTTTCAATGCCTCAGGCTCACGGCGATCCGCCAGGGACTCGGCGGCCTCGATACGTCCCAGGACATCAGAATCATGCTCAAGCTGGTAGACGAGCAGCCCCGTTGGGCGCTCAAAACGCAGAGTCTTAAGGATGGTACCGTTAGGATCAAAGCGCACCATTAGCGGTTCGCGCTCTAGTGGCAGATAAAAGCTTTCCTCAACCTGCTCATCTTCGCCAAGTGTCACGTGTAGCGGCACGACACGCGTATCACCCTCGTTTGAGGTTGGCACAGTAAAGGCGATCTCGACCGGAACCTTGAAGCAGGGAGTCAGTTCGTCAATCTTCTGGGTCTGCTTGACCTTGACCTTCGCCAGTTTGCGCTGGTTGTCCCAGGTGTAGTTTACCTCGAACTCGGGATAGCCACCGCTATAGATCCACTGTTGGAAGAAGTGCGCTAGGCTACGCCCGCTCGATTCCTCAAGCGCGCGCTCAAGGTCGGCTGTGATGACCTCACGGGTGCGATTACGCTCAATGTAGGACTTAATGCCGCGTCGGAACGCTGCGTCCCCAAGCTGGCTGCGCAGCATGTGCAGTACCCACGCACCCTTGTTATAGATATGGGTATCGAAGAGCTCAAAGCCCTGATTATTGTATTTGTGATAGACAACAGGGCGGCGATAGGAGCGGTCCTGCGCCATATAGCCCTTCTTCTCTTGAATCATCGACCACTTGAAATAGTCCTCACCCTGGTCGCTACCAGTCCACATGTTCTCGAAGTAGGTCGCGAAACCTTCGTTCAGCCAGGCATTAGGCCAGTCGCGGCAGGTCACAAGGTCACCAAACCACTGGTGCGCCAATTCGTGAGCCGTAACAGAGACAAAGCGCGGAGCCATGTCGAGGTTAGCCTTCTGGTCAAAGAGAAGGGCAAAGCTATGAGTGGTTGCGGTGGTATGCTCCATCGCGCCCGTGTAGATCTCAACGACCGTCTGGTCATAGTTGTCATAGGGATACTCAACGCCTGTGTACTCTGAGTAGAAGCGCATCATATCTGGCGTCTTCCCCATGTACAGGCGGGCATCCTCGGCCCGATCCTTGCGTACATAGTATGAGACAGCCTTGCCCTTGTATTCGTCCTTAATTACCGCGAACTCACCCACAACAAGTGAGACGAGGTATGCCGCATGGGGAACATTATGTAGCCAATGATGGGTTTTCGTTTCACCATTGTCGATGACCTCTAGCAGATTACCGTTGGCGACGGTAATATATTGCGCGGGCACTGTCACAACAAACTCGGTGGTGGCACGGTCATTGGGCGAGTCATGGCAGGGGAACCAGTAGGAGTGATACTGAGGCTGACCAAAGGTATAGGCATGTACCGGACGCTCGGAATCTTCTGGAGCAGGCTTTACAAAGTGCAAACCGATACGCGGTGTAGCATGATAGGTAATGGCGACGGTAAATTCCTCGCCATTCTTGTATGGGCGATCCAGCTCAACATACAACTTCTTCTCGCCGAGGCTATATTTGAGTTCCGCGCCATCGGCGATAGTTATTTTGTCTATCGCCAACTCAATCGCATCAAAAGCGACACTTGTCACTTCTTCATACAGAGCTGTAAAGGTCGTGTACACGGTGCCACTCACGCTCTCGCGCTCAAAGTCCAATGCGATCTCCAACTTGACATGCTTGACGTCACCAGGGCGATCAGGAGCGAAATGCAGAGTATCTCCTGGCAATTCAAAGCTGCGTGAGGTGGGACTTGGCAGGCTGGCATGCCCGTGTCCATGCATAAAAAAGAGGCTGTAGCCATTGCCCAGATCTACAGCTTGTGCTCTTGTACAATGTGTCAAGGTAGCATCTCCTCTGTATACAATAGGTAGAACAATAGAAGAAATATAGCCTCCCCACACCACCTATCACCACCAGACATTCGACGTGGCCCAGAGTTACGATCAGACAGACGAGCATTTGTCGATGTAACTGCTTCCTGGTTATCACATAGTATATCACAGAGCTTAGATATAGCTGAACAATATCTCTCCAATGACCAATGGATAAACCCACTCATATCTTGAACATATCCGTCACTCTGCCGTACTGTATATAGATAGAAAGAAAGAACCATAACAATTGAGGGCACCTCACCGCCCGCAATGGCTCGCATATCCCCTGACCAATGCGAAGCACTTGAGCACTGAGGAGCCTCTGACCCTGGCAGTTCCAGACCCCTTTGGGAAGAAAGGCCCATTATGCTATGCGCATAGAACCACGAGGTATAAATAGATTCGCTCAAATAGTTCGCTTCTTGCGAGTATCACGCCTCCTGTTGTGGACCCTATGGGTTATTTATCGCGAGCGCCAGCGCGTAGTGAAAGCTCGCCAGCGAGGTAACTACGAGGTCCAGCCCAACATAGAGGTCCTGCTCAAAGTCCTCCGCGCTTTCCGTGAGACCGCGCTTCGGCTCGGTGTCCTGATGATCAAGCTCGGACAATTCCTCAGTGCCCGCGCCGACATGCTACCAGAGCAAGCCCTTTCGGTACTGGCAGACCTTCAGGACGAGGTACCACCAGCTCCCTTTGAGCACGTCACAGCGGTCATCGAAAAGGAGTATGGCAAACCACTCACAGAGATCTTTAGCTCGTTTGAGCGTGAGTGTACCGCCGCAGCCTCCCTCGGTCAGGTCCATCGCGCGACGCTCGCCAGCACAGGTGAAACGGTCGCGGTCAAGGTCCAGCGCCCACATATCGCCCAACTCGTTAGCATGGATCTGAGCACGCTCAAGTTTGTGATCTGGGTCGTAAAGCGCTTCGTCAAGAGCGACTTTATCGACCTCAATGGTCTTTATCGCGAGTTCCGTCGCACCGTCTATGAAGAGATAGACTACATAACTGAGGCGACAAATGCGAAGCGCTTCCGCGAGATGTTCAAAGATGACCCAACTATCTACATTCCGACTATCCACGAAGAATACATCTCGCGCCACGTGCTGGTCATCGAATGGATCGATGGTATCAAAATCAACGACTATAAGGCTTTAGATACCGCTGGCTACTCGCGCCTGGAGACGGCAAATCGCACCGTTAAAGCTTACTTCCATCAATTCTTTGAAGAAGGCTTCTTTCATGCTGACCCACATCCCGGCAATATCTTCGTCAGAAAGGGTTCAGCACCGGACAATCCAGTCATAGCCTTTATCGACTTCGGTATGGTTGGCACACTGACCAGTCCCATCAAGCGCGGTCTGCGTGATCTCTTCCTAGCCCTGGTTCTTAGTGATGCAAAGAAAATGGCTGACGCTCTGCATAGGCTGGGTTTTATCGGTGAGGGAGCCAATATGGCATCGATTGAGCAAGGTTTGAGCTTACTCCTTGAGAATTACTATGGAATGACGTTAGGGCAAGCTCGCGAGCTTGAGGTATCCAACGTAGCCCACGACCTGGATAATCTGCTCTACGGGCAGCCCTTCCGCATTCCCTCACAGTTCGCCTTCGCCGGGCGTGCCGTTAGTACGTTGGTTGGTGTCTCAACGGGTCTGGCCCCAACCTTCAATTTCGTAGATGTCGCGACTCCTTATGCACGTAAGTTCCTCGATCTGAACGCTGAGGGCATCGGCAAGATAGCGCAAGACGTGCTCAAAGAAGCTGTGGGCGCGGGGCAGGTCTTGCTCCGACTCCCAGCGGCTATCGATAGACTGGTTGGGAAGATTGAGGCAGGGCAAATCGAAGTACGCCTGGCGAATCTGCCCGGTAGCGGTCGCAGGGCCCGGCGCGGTAATAACGGAGCCACACTCAGCAATGGTGGTAGCTTTGGTGGCCTGACCTGGAGTTTCTTTTTCGGCACCTCCCTGGCAGCAGGTGTTTACCTCACAAGCTTACAACTGGCCGCGCCGGGCTGGTTCTGCCTGGGCATCGCGGGTATAAGCGCTCTTGGGCTGTTATTCAGACGTTAAGCTGTATGAATAGGGCCAATCAGCTCCCAGCGCCCCTGGTCATCGACACGTGCCACACCCTCACGTTCAAGCTTGATCAGGTGCGCCTCCAGTGAGCGCGCGGCGATGGGATGCAGCGCTGGATCAGTATCATCATAGACCAGTGGAACCAACTCAGGGATAGTCATGGGAGAAGCAGAGCTAAGCATGGATTGCTTGACCTTGCGCTCCCGTTCGAGACGGTGCGCAATGTACTCATTCAGCTTAGCGCGAGGATCGTTGATGGTGGAGCCGTGCGCAGGGACAATCCGCGTAATATCCAGTTCTCGCAAGCGTTTTAGCGTCTTCAGGTAGGTCAGCATCTCACCTTCAGGCGGGATAATGACCACCGTCCCTACACCTGCCACCACATCCCCTGCAAAGAGAATACGCTCGCGCTCAAGCAGGAAACAGAGGTGATCAAAGCGATGCCCCGGTGTATGGAGCGCGTGTAGCCTTTCCCCTCCCTCCAGTTCCCATGTCTCGCCATCGGCAATCTCTCTATCGGCAAGTGGCACTCCCTCACGACTGAAAGCGAACACAGACGCACCACTTCGTCGCCGCAACTCATCCGCCCCACCGATATGATCGCCATGCCCATGCGTAATCAGAATATGTCGAATACCTCCCCGTACCTCACCTTCCCGCATCACACGCTCCATGTACGCCGCATCGTCAACGGCTGGATCAATCACAATCGCACCTGCAGAACCACCACCCAGGATGATCGTATTGGTACCCGGTCCCGTCATTATCGATGGATTGGGGCCAGCACCACCGTATATGCCTCCTGTGCCATCGCCGTATCTCCTTCCTACAGCTTCCAGAGGAAGTCTGGATCTTCTGATAGATAGACGAAGGGTCCACCCTCTTTTTCCAGCCAGATCGGCTCATGAGTGAGCACAGCACGCGTCCCGCTCGCTTTGAGCACCTCCTCCACTGAGGAGTAGAGCGCGAGGTCACGCAACTGGTGAAAGGTGGGAAAAGCTATAGGAAAATCTCCCTGCTCAAAGCGCCTTAGAGCCTCAGCAGGCTGTATCCAGAGCCCTTCACTTGTCTCTAGCTGATCATACAATGCCTCTTGCTCGGAAGGGGCAACAGCGAGAAAGAAATAGGTATCAAAGCGTCTGGGTAGCTGCTCCGGTGTTATCCAGTGCGCAAAGTATGTTAGTCGGTCGCACGCTAACGTCAGACCTTCGGCTCGCGCGATCTCCGCGATGCTCGCCTCACGCGCGTTGAGCCTGCGCCGGTACTCAGCATAGCGCGGCACATCCTCATCACTTACGGCAAGCACTTGCCGCCCATCCTGATATGCCAGTAGGACGTTTCCCTCCTCAAACAGTTCACGAATCGCCGCCACCCGCACGCCGACGCCTCCATCTGTCTCAAAAGGCACACTTAATTTCTCATCCTCCTCCGCCTCTTTGTCCATAGCAGAGGCAGAGCCACCAGGAAAGACATAAATATCTGGCATAAACTCACTCTGCACGACGCGCCGCACCATAAATATCTCAATCCCCTGCTGACGCGAAGGCTCGATATCACGTATCAACATCACTGTTGCCGCCAGGCGTGGCTGCATAACCATAACGCATTACCTCTATTCTTGCTCAAACTATAACATTGCAATGCCTCTCTTCATCCTACCACATCCCATACTCACCTGGCGCAAAATAAATCAGGGGGTGTATGGCTGGCATTTGCCAGCCATACACCCCTGATTTCTGGTAAGCGGGCCACGTTGGCTGCTAATCAATGTGGCAGTGCGAGAGACCGCGCTTTTTCAAGTAGAGCTGATGATACTCTTCCGCGCGATAGAATGGCTCCGCCGGTACGATCTGTGTCACAATGGGGCGCTTGAAGCGACCCGAAGCCTGCTGCTGTTCCTTGGAAGCCTCGGCTTCGGCCTTCTGTTCAGGTGTATGATAGAAGACAACCGAGCGATATTGCGTCCCCACATCCGGTCCCTGACGATTCAAAGTTGTAGGATTGTGGTTCTCCCAGAAGACCTGCAACAACTGATCATAGGAAACCTGCTCAGGATCATACTCGACCTGAACAACTTCTGCATGCCCCGTCTGGTCAGTGCAAACGTCGCGATAGGTCGGATTATCCAGCATTCCGCCCTCATAGCCAACGGCGGTATCAGCAACACCCTTCACATTACGGAAGGTCTCTTCTACACCCCAGAAACAACCTGCGCCAAAGGTGGCTTTCTCTAACTGTGCCATTACGTATACTCCTCATTATCTGAATGAATGGATTCGCTAAGATGCTTTCTACACTTTAAAACAACGGGCTATGCTTATTAGTTCCCATTCAAACTACCCCTCTCATCCCTTCCAAAGATAACACGCTGCTAGATGATGTTTTTTACCTAAGTGTTTGAACTTCCTCGCCACCTGTGGGACCCTTTACCTCCTGCGAAACGCGTAAGCACCAAGAAGTACCAGATTTAACCTGCAAGGACACTTCTACGTATAAAAGGCAAATAAACTTATGTATTACAAATAAGTATATCTCTATTGAAGGGAGTTACCTCCGCCTATGTCTACTCCATCTCCTGAAGCAGCACCATCACCGAACCCTTCCAATACGTCACCATCTTATCTCCTGGGAGTATTGCTCAGGCGCTATCGGCGCGTGTTAACGAATCCAGGACTGGCTGTCTTCAGAGACGAAAAAACCAACGCCAGCGAACAACTGGTCTGGTTTCAGGTTCTAATACTGGCCTTCTTCACCGCTCTGACACTGGTCTTCTCGCAAGGTCGCTTCAGCCTGGGCACACCCATCCTCTACTCGTTGAGCGCGATCTTTACCATTGGTGGTTTCTTTCTCGGCGAATACATCTCTTATCGCACAGCACGTATGCTCGGTGGAAGTGGAACCTTCATCCAGCAGAGCTACCTGACGCTGCTGATCTACATTCCCGTAGCGGTACTCTCCTTCTTCCTGGCCCGTATTCCTTTGTTTGGAGACCGCCTGACCTGGCTGCTCGATCTGTATAGCCTGGTGCTCTACGTCATTATGATGCGCGCAGTGCATAACCTGAGCATCAGGCGCGCGCTCCTGGCAACCCTAACGCCGCTTCTGGTCGTGATAGTCCTGATTAGCGCCATATTCTTCATCGGTGTCGTATGCTCTAGAGTTTTCTAGCGCACACGACACTCCTGCTATCGGGCCTTACTCGCCGCGTAGGCGACTAAAAAGCACCTGGTCGTGCCAGTCGCCATTTCGCCACTGTGCCTTGCGTATGACCCCTTCGCGAGTAAAGCCCGCCTTCTCCAGAGCTCGCTGCTCCGGCCTGTTGGTGATATCCGTGATAGTCTGGACACGCATAATAGAATAGGTGGCAAAGAGATAATCCGTCAGCAGACGTTGAGCCTCGACACCATACCCCTTTCCCTGGTGATCAGGATGCAAGCCAATCCCGATCATGTAGGCTTTGCTGCCCTCGCCAGGACCATTTCTGACTGGATGGAAGCTCACGCGCCCAATCAACACTCCATCCAAGGTAGTCACAACAAGACGCCCAAGCTGGTCGCTCAGCAAGCCATTCTCGGCGAAGATACGCTCCCACCCACCATGCCCTCTCAGGCCGAAACTATTGAACTCACCCACAACATAGGGATCATGCTCCCAGTTTTCTAGCGTTTCCAGGTCTTCCCGCCTCACCGGACGCAGAATGACCGCGTTCCCTCGTAACATATCGCTCTCCTTCCCTGGCTAATCTTACGCTCTTATTCGCCACGCAGCTTGCTATAGAGTACCTGATCATGGTGGGCTCCGGCTCGCCATTGCGCCTTACGCAGAACACATTCGCGTGTAAATCCTGCTTTCTCCAGCGATTTCTGTTCCGCAAGGTTGGTGATATCCGTCATGGCTTCAACACGCATAATAGGATAGGTAGCGAAAAGATAGGCAGCCAGCAAGCGTTGAGCTTCGGTACCATATCCCTTCCCCTGATGATCAGGATGCAGGCCAATCCCGATCATATAGGGCTTGCTGCCCTCATTGGGTCCATAGCCAACCTTGTGATAATCGACATCCCCCACCAGTGTTCCCTCTAAAGTGGTCACTACAAGATGCCCTGAGCGATCACTAAGCATGCCATCCTCCTCAAAAGAGCATGTCATGCCTCCCTGCCCTCGCAGACCAAAGTTATTAAATTGACCCAAAAACTCAGGGTCCTGGTGCCAGATCTCTAGCTGGCTCAAATCATCCCGCATAATCGCACGCAGAATAATCTTCTCTCCGCGTATCATAGTTTGCTCTCCTTCCCTGGTGATACTACATATTGCCCCTACGCTGAGCCCTTTCATCGCGGTAATGCTCTACAGCTCGCCTATGCGTCACAAGCATCCTGGCAGGAAGGTGCTCTATGTTAAAGAAGCGAAGCGCCACGCCCTCAAGCACGTCCATACGTAGCTCCCCCTGATAGGTCTCCGCGATAAAAACGGCTGTCAGAGCAAAGGCCTCGTCGCCATTCGAGCACCTGAAATAGCACTCTTGACCCGAAAAGACTTCTTGTAGAGTCAGGCCCTGAACCTCCAGACCCGTCTCTTCGCGCACCTCACGTCGAGCGTTCTCTTCCCATGATTCGCCCAGTTCCATCAATCCTCCCGGCAAACCCCACGTCCCCTCTGGTTCCCTACGCTCCTGCAAGAGTACTTCTCCCACATTATTGAGGACGATGACGACTGCGCCCGGCAAAATCAACGGTCTCGTCCCCACCAGGGCGCGAAGCTCTTGAACATAGTTCATAGCGATGTATTTTCTCCCTCATAACAACGGTCGCGCTTGCTCGCTTACCAAAGTATACCATGCTCGCCGACCTTCGTTCAGCACGAAGACAAGCCCATTCTTCCTTCTCGCCAATATGGTACTATGCACAGTAGATACACACAATTGCTCAACTTTTATACGAATTATTTCCCTATTGTGAAAGGATAGACGTGCGAGCTATGTCTGACCAACTCACTTCAGCGACATCTCGGAGAGCGTACCGCTCGCGTATCGGCATTGTGGCCGACTCTCCTAACTTCCCAGGAGCCTGGAACGATATTGTTGAGAAAGTACGGATCGCCGACGAGCTAGGCTTCGGCTCGGTCTGGCTGGGCGAATCCTGGGGTTATGAACTCTTTACCTCTATGGGTGATCTCTTGCGCGCGACAAAGCGTATCAAGGTAGGAGCGGGCATCGCCAATATCTACTCGCGCACTCCCGCGCTAATCGCCAGCACCGCTGCGACCCTTGACGAGCGCTCTGGCGGGCGCGTTCTGCTGGGGCTTGGACCTTCAGGCGCGAACGTGATTGAGGATTGGCATGGTGTTAAGTTTGAGAAGCCACTCAAGCGCACCCGCGAATATGTTGACATAATTCGCATGATCCTGCGAGGCGACAAGCTCGTCTACAATGGCGAGTTCTTCCAACTTGAGCGCGGGTTTAAACTACGCTTCACCCCTCTACGCTCCGATATCCCGATCTATATAGCAGCCATGGGACCAAAGAACGTTCTCCAGACGGGCGAGATCGCCGACGGTATACTCCCGGTCTACTGGCCCGCCAATCGCTTGGAGGAGATGCGCACCCAACTTGATACAAGCTCGGTTCAGGCTGGTCGCCGACCCCACAGTGTAGCCATCGCACCCTACATTACGACCGCGCTCCTACCAGAAGGAGCCAGCGAGCAACAAATTCGGGCCGCGCGTGCCGCTGCCGCCTCTCCTCTGGCATACTACATTGGCAAGATGGGCGTCTACTATGCACAGATGCTCTCGCGGAATGGTTATGAGGAGGATGTACAAGCGGTGATCGCAGGCTGGCAGAAGGGGATGAAGACGGCTATCGAAGCGGTAAGCCCGCGCATGCTCGACGCCGTCTCCATCGTTGGAACGCCACGCGAGGTAGTTTCCCGCCTCGATCAGTGGGCCGATCTGGGTGTGGATGAACCATTATTGACCATGCCGGGCGGCTCGGTTGATGAGACAGCGACCCTCCTGGGCATGTTAAGGGATGCCTTGAGCGAGGAGTAGCGCCTCTCCGCGAAGTCATCCGCGTGTTGTAATCTACGCCTGACCGAGGGATGTGAATGGAAGAGAAACTCGATCAGTGGTGAGGGCGAAATATCGGCAAGATTCTGGTTGGCGAGCCGCCGCATCGCGCTCTTGAAGGCATCTATTTTCTGTGTGATCTGAAGCGCGTACTCATCGGCCTGAAATTCCATATGGCGGCTATAAACGTTACCGATGGGCATAACTATCAGACTAAAAAAGGCCGTGAGTAGCAGGAGAAAGGGCAGCGTTGCCGGGTCCGTGAGAGCCTGGTAGCGCCCCTGCCCTTCGACCGCCTGGTGGAGAGCCAGGTTGGCAAGTCCCAACCCACCCAGCGTCAGGACAGCCTGACTAAAAATCATCTTCCATATATCACGATGGACGTGATGGCCTAGCTCATGCGCCAGTACAACCTCTATCTCATCCTCGGAATATCTGTCCGTCATGGTGTCACCAAGCACGATGCGGCGAGTATTCCCTAAGCCCATCAGAACGGCATTGGTCGCCGTGGTCTTATGACTCATCTGCATGGTGAAGACGCCCTGAACACGCGTGTCAGCACTCGCGGCAAGCTTCATCAGCCGCTCAGTCAATTCACCTTCTGGGAGTGGCTTAAACTTATAGAAAAGAGGAAAGATAAGTACAGGAGCGAGATTCGCCATTACAACTGAGAAGAAAAGCATCACCAGAGCCGTCCAGAGCCACCACCATTGCGGCTGTACGGCCAGTAAGGCATAGACAAGCGAGACCGCGACTGCCTCCAGAGCCAGGCTAAGTACGAAGTTCTTCCCCAGATCACTCAGCCACGCGCTTAAGGTCTGGATCGAGATGCCATAGCGCCTCGGCAGGACAAATCCACCATACACCTGCGCAGGCATAGTAATAAGCTGATACCCAATTATCAGCAACAGAAAGTACAATAAGGTCTGCCAAGGGTACCAGCCTGCCAAGGGCTGCCACTGAAGGAAGGGGAGGTAGTGGGCTAGCCAACCAACCTGTGTACTTTCGCGAACAAGATCACGTATGCCCTTATCCCAGCCTGTGAGCAGGATAATGACTAGGCTTAGCGCCACAATGCCCATGTCGAGGAATGTGACCTGTCGCCGTTTACGTGCGTATTCGCGAGCTTTCTTTTGCCGTACCTTGTCGATCTCCATACAACCGTTCTCTCCTACCACACCAAGCTTACCGCGTATATGCGTTATCCTACTCTCATCTTCACCAGAGGGGGGAGGAGCGATTGCTCCTATCAGGTCTTACAACCCTCTTTTCCCCTCTCTCCGCAGACAACATATAGTATTTCTATCGCCTATTATACCGCTAACTTCTGTAAGTTGGCGAATGAGCGGCGGGCACTGTCCAACGATGGAATGGCTGGAGCATCATTCTCGACAATACCCCACTCTACACCAATCTCGTTACCAGTCGAGACAATACTGGCAATATCGATTGTGCCGTCACCAACCTCGGTGAAGGTGCGCTCAGTCGTCATATCCTTGAGGTGAATCAAGGGCACACGACCTGTATACTGGCGCAGATAAGCAACCGGGTCAAGACCCGCATACGTTACCCAATAGGTATCAACTTCTAGCTTGACGAGTGAGGCATCGGTCCCCTCAGCTATGAGGTCCAGCAGGTGTGAACCATTCAGCTTTTCAAACTCATGGCTGTGATTATGGTAGCAGAGAGTAATGCCTGCATCCTTACACTGCTTACTATACTCGTTCACGTTCGCGATGAATGTGCGTAGCAGTTCGACATCATTCAACTCTTCCAGCGACATGTAGGGAATGACCAGATAAGGGCAACCAATCTGGCGACAGTACTCGATCTCCTTCGCGCTGTCAGCCTGTAAAGCCTGATAGCTGACATGGCTACCCAGGGCCTTGAGGCCGGTCTCCTTCAGGAGTTCGTTTAGCTCTTCTGCGGAGAGGCCACCATAGCCTGCGAACTCGACACCTTGATAGCCGATCCGTGCTACTTCTCTGATTGTTCCTTTAAAATCCTGCGCCGTCTGATCACGCACAGTATAAAGCTGAAGTCCAATCTGCATAGTTCGTTTTCCCCCTTATAAATAGTCACGGATAAGAGGAAGTCGCCGTTCCTGGTAACTCCTTCGTCACCGTTAGCCACATATGGCATGCATATTGCACATGTACCTGAACGTAGCTAGCCGCCGCTCTGGCGGCGCTAGGGTATACTTGTCAAAGCATACCCTAAAGTATACCACCTGTCCGCCCTCTTAACCTATGCGAAATTGCGACCCTGGAATCTTCGCCCATAGCTAGCGTGGCTTCGGCACAGAAGAAGCCTTCACGGAGCGATGGTTCTGACGAGCGCGTTGCTCATAGCTATCTATATCAGCACGCTTGAACTGGCCTGGCAAAGCCTCCGCGATCTCATGCACAAACTGACTGGGCTGATCCAGATGCATATAGTGTCCCGTAGCCGTCACAATCTTGCTCCGCATCTTCGGTAACTCGCGGGCGAGTTGCTGCGCGACCTCTCTGTAAAATGGATGGCTACGAGTACTGACCAGACAGGTCACTGGCTGGCTGATACCCGCAATCTGCTGCGTTGTCAGGTGCTCGCCAGTTCCCGCCTCGATCTCGCGCAGGCTGGCTTCAGCATTAGCAAGCAGCGCCTCACGCCACTCCTTCGCAAGCCGCTCAAAGCCGCTCTCACCCGATTTCTCCTCAAGTGTATGCATATAATAAGCTTCAGCCGCTGCACGCGCCCCCTTAGCCCTATTCAGATAGCGCAGGCGAGCGCGCTCAAAGAAGCCACTGATCGCCTGTTGTTTACGCAAATGCAGGTTTACCTCGCAAAGCACAACTGCGGCAACCAGTTCGGGATGGTGAACAGCAACATCGAGGGCGATAACACCTCCCGTATCGCTTCCAACAAGCGTAGCAGGCGTAGCATGGAGATGTCGCAGAAGCGCAGCAACATCCTCGGCATGCTGGTGCAGATCACCCAAAGATAGCTGCGCAGAACGGCTGAAGCCTCGACGATCATAGGCGATGACACGATTGCGCGTTGCCAGGCTCTCAAAGGCACTCCCCCACATATCGGCATTCGCGCCGGTGGAATGGATAAGTAAAATAGGTGAGCCACTTCCCTGCTCTTTATAGAAGAGGTCTGCGTTCTGGATGCTCATGGTTGGCATGTTGCGTCTTCCTCTCTAAACATAGTCTCTTGAACAACGCTTATTCCATCGACTTATTCCGGTTGCCACCCTTGCTCACGATAGATGCGCAAAGTCTGCTGATCTCCAGGCACATAACTTACCATCGAATAGCTGGTCATCCCGCTAAACACAGTTGTCGCTGTACGCAAAGTCAACCTCCCCAGCGTGCTATGCTGCACCTGAAATACAAACGAGGGAGCAGGCTTCCCCTGCGAGTAGATAGAATTGGCGATACGCCGATACTCTGAGAGCGAGCGCAATTCTTTGCGTAACGCTTTATATTCGGGGAGATGCGTGCTGGTGCTTGCATTATATTGAAAGTCGCTGACCAACCGGCGTGCCAGATTCTCCCAGCCATGCAAGCGCTGACGCATCTGTGGATCAAACACGAAATCTCGCAGCAAGTGCAGATCCTTCTGGAAGGCACGCTCATCAAAGATCTCAAAAAGTTGGAGCGAGGCTTCGTTCCAGGAATGCAGATACCAGAGCTTGCTAAGTGCGTGCGCGGGATAAGATGTGTTATGAACAAGCAGGCTTGCCAAATCACCCAGATCCAACAATGTGCTCTCGTCAGAATCTTGCGTAATATAGTGCCCTGTCAGGCGCGTATACGCCCCATACAGCTCTTGCTTCTCATCACCCATCAGTTCAAAAGCCTTCGCCAGCAATTGGACAACATGAGGCGATGGATTAGCTCTCTGACCAGTTTCCAGGTGATAGATATATGTACGGGAGAGGCGCGTTGCCTGAGCAAGCTGGCCCTGCGACATGCCCCGCTTGTGGCGAAATTGCGCAATCAGTTGTGGGAACTCCATTGACTGACCTGACTTCATTCCTCTGCCCTCTTATGACTTTTTTCTACTCATTAAGATGCAGTCCAGGTGCGACCGCCTTTTTCGTTAGCTACATATCATTATCTCGCAAATTATGTTAGCTGGCAACATAGCTATTACAAGATATGCGCCATATAATAAAAGAAATGGGCTGTTGTTGCTTGCTATTGCGACAGTGTGGTCGCTATGGATACTCATAGAGTACCCCTATGGAGAGGAGCTTATACAGAATGTCTGACCCATCATTGAACAACAACACTCCAGCGCAACCACGCACACTTACTTCTGTCGACGATAGACGTGAAGAACTTCTTCAGACGCGCCCCTGGTTGCGCTCCTATGAAGAGGGAGTTCCCGATCTTCTTGATATTCCGGATCGCTCCCTGGTATCGTTGCTCGACACAACAGCAAGCAGTCATCCAGGCGCATACGCTACCAGCTACTTTGGCGCCAAGATGACCTATGCTCAGTTATCCAGCCTGGCAAATCGCTTCGCAATCGGCCTGCAACGGCTGGGCATTGCCCCAGGAGACCGAGTCGCAATCGCACTACCAAATATTCCTCAGTTCCTTATAGCTTTCTTTGGCACGCTACGCGCGGGCGCGGTAGTGGTTCCAACTAATCCTCTCTATACCGCGCATGAAATGCACCACCAGATGGCAGATTCCGGAGCACGCGTCATGATCATGTTAGATGACTACTATCCTGTCATGCGTGAGGCACGCAAGGATACAGCGCTCGAACATATCATCTTGACGAATCCAGCCGTATATCTACCACCAGTCCTACGTACACTCTACCCACTCAGTCAACGGAAGGCACAAAAATCAATTCCTCCGCTTACAGAGAAGGAGCGGCGCGACGATCCAACCCTACATGATATGCAAACTATGTTAGAGTCACGCTCAAGCGGAGGGGGAATTGAGATCTTTCATCTCCCGTCACCGGCAAAAGGAGATGACCTGGCTGTCCTACAATACACAGGTGGCACAACCGGACTCTCAAAGGGGGCCATGCTCACGCACCGCAATCTATACGCCAACGCGCTACAAACGCGCCACTGGACACCAAAGGCTCGCGAAGCTAAGGAAGTAACTCTCTGCGTAGCGCCTTTCTTCCATGCTTATGGGCTGACAGTTGGCATGAACCTCTCTATCTTAATAGCGGCTACAATGATTCTGGTCCCACGTTTCAAGGTAGAAGAGGTTGTGGATACTATTCGACGCACTCATCCAACCCTCTTACCAGGTATCCCAACAATGTATATTGCCATCCTGCGCGCGGTGGGCAAGAACAAACACCATTTAAACTCAATCAAGTCATGTATCAGTGGGGCCGCACCTCTACCCGCTAAAGTGCAGGCCGACTTTGAGGCAGCGACAGGCGGGAAACTTGTCGAAGGCTATGGCCTGAGCGAAGCCGCTCCGGTTACACATTGCAATCCACTTACCGAGGCCTGCCGCAATGGAAGTATCGGCCTCCCCTTGCCCAATGTCGTCGCTGCTATTCTCAGCCCTGCCACTGGCGAGCTACTCCCTGCTGGCGAGATAGGCGAACTTGTGGTGAAGGGTCCAAATATCATGCAGGGCTACTGGGAACGTGAAGATGAGACCAAAGCCATTTTTCACGATGGCTGGATGCGAACTGGAGACATCGGCAAAATGGACACCGATGGCTTCTTCTATGTTGTCGACCGCGCCAAGGATCTGATCCTTGCCAGTGGTTTCAACGTCTACCCACGCGAAGTAGAAGAGATCCTCTATCAGCATCCATCAGTCGCGGAGGCAGCCGTAATTGGTGTTCCTCACGAATATCGTGGTGAGACGGTTGGAGCATTCGTCGTCCTTAAGCCAGGCTTCGAGCCATCAGAAACAACTCGTAATGAAATCATCGCCTTTTGTAAGAAGGAGATGGCCGCCTATAAAGTACCCAAGGTTGTTGAATTTCGTGAGAGCTTGCCCAAGTCACTTGTAGGCAAGGTTTTGCGCCGTGAACTACGCATAGAAAAACAGGCATAACTCCTTCTACGAAAATCAGAGCGCTCCATGCCACCATATGAGGGCCAGCGCTGGTCACAGCCGTGATAGTGGTTTTCGTAGAGCACGAATACTTGGTCAAAGAAGACAATCGCAGAGATGCATCATACATTTTATAGCCAAAGGAGATAAGCACATCTATGTCTACGACACTCAAACCAACTGAAGCGGGAACCGCATTCTTAACTACTCATGTAAGCGAGAGTGCGAACAAGATATTTACCCCGGAGCAACGAGACGAAGACCAGCGCATGTTCGAGGAATCCAGCAAAACCTTTGTGGAGCGAGAAGTCCTCCCCAACCTTGATGCCATCGAGAGCCAGGAAAAAGGGATCATGCCCTCTCTCCTTAAGAAAGCTGGTGAGCAAGGTCTTCTGATGATTGAGATTCCCGAGGCCTACGGTGGTGCGGAACTTGGATTACTGACAAGCGTGCTGGTCGCCGCGCAGCAGAAGGAAGCCTCATTCAGCGTAGCCTATGGGGCACATACAACTATCGGTACGCTCCCCATCGTCTATTATGGTACCGAAGAACAGAAGCAAGCCTATCTCCCCAAACTGGCAACCGGCGAATGGATCGCGGCCTATGCCCTGACCGAACCGGGCGTCGGCTCGGACGCGATGGGTCTGAGCACACGCGCCGAACTTTCTGAGGATGGCAAGTTCTATATCCTCAATGGCACCAAACAATGGATCTCGAACGCAGGCTTCGCCGATGTCTTCGTGGTCTTCGCGCGTATCGGCAATGAGCGCCCTTCCGCCTTTATTGTCGAGGCCACATGGCCCGGCGTTACGACTGGCCCAGAGGAGAACAAAATGGGCATCAAGGGCTCCTCGACACGCCAGCTTATCCTACAGGATGTCAAAGTACCTGTCGACAATCTGCTCGGCGAGCTGAACAAAGGCTATAAGATTGCTTTCAATATCCTCAATATCGGTCGCCTCAAGCTAGGAGCGGGAACAGTTGGTGGAGCGCGCAACGCTCTTAACCTCGCCGCGACCTATACAGCTGAGCGCAAAGCATTTAACAAATTCCTGCATGAATTTGGCATGATTAAGAAAAAATTGGCGCGCATGGCCGCCGAAACCTATGCCGCCGAGAGCGAAGTCTTCCGCACCGCTGCCAATATTGCTAACGCACAGCATAGTGCTGGCGAGAATACTGAGGCTATTTTTAAAGCTGTTGAAGATTACGCTATCGAGGCTTCACTGGCGAAGGTTCACGGGAGCGAGGTCCTGGCCTTGGTCGTTGATGAAGGTGTGCAAATCTTCGGTGGCTATGGGTTTATGAAAGAATATCCCATCGAGAAGGCATATCGTGATGCGCGCATCCAGCGCATCTTCGAAGGCACCAACGAGATCAATCGCCTGGTAGCATCGGGAACGCTCTTCCGCCGCGCCCTGAAGGGGCAGGTCAATTTAATGACCGCCTTCCCGCCTGTTGAGGAGCGCATCAAGACCAACCAGCCACTCAATAGCGCAGGCGAGGATATCCCTGCTGAGTTACGTGAAGCTGTGAATGCGCTAGAGCGAGCCAAAGACGCCACCATTTACGCGGCAGTCAATGTCGCCATGAAATATATGCAGGCCCTGGAGCAAGAAGAAGAGTTCATTGAATACCTTGCGAACCTGCTTATCGACCTCTACGCCATTGATAGCGCGCAAGCTCGCGCCATTCAGGCCGTACGCCGTGGCGATGCAGATAGCACAACACATATCAAACTGGCGCAATTAGCCACCTGGCTGGCCTTCACACGTATCCGCGCCAACCTGGATCAACTTCTCATGTCATACATTGACGAGAACCGTGTAAATAAAATTTTGGAACGTGTTCGCGCTTATGTTGGAGATTACACATTAAACGGCGTCGCCATTCAGCGTGAGATAGCCAACATCGTTGTTGAGAAACAAGGATATCCCCTGTACTCCTAATAGACACCCTACTTAGCTCCTGGTTGTATGGGATGTGGGGGGACGAATGCTCCCCCTCACGTCCTTTCCCTTTCCCTGCCAGACTTCATGACAAAGTGGGAAAAGCAACAACCTTTGTGCTAAAGCGAGATTTCCGCCTCTCAACGCAACTATGATGTTTCGCTTTTGACTCAGGGAAGCGGGATCAGCCTGGACATGATATCGAAAACTTTTCCATTCTCTTGCCTGTCGCCTATGGCGGCAGACATGTGAACTAGGAATTGGAGCTTACTATGCAGATTGGTGATAAGAAATCCTGGGAGCGCACCTTTACACTAGAAGATGTGCGCAACTTTTCTCATCTCTCTGGTGACCAGGGAGCACATCACCTGCTCCCTGATAACAGAGGACGCATCATGGTGCATGGCCTGCTCACCGCAACCCTTCCAACCAAACTGGGAGGTGAAATGAACTATATCGCGCGTACCATGAATTTTGAGTTCCTGCGACCAGTCTATGTTGGCGATACTATCCGTTGCGAGGTAACAATTACTAATCTCTCCTGCACGGCAGGTCGCCTGCTCATGGACTCAAGTGTTACATGTATTAACCAGAACGGCAAGCCTGTGCTGATTGGCAAAACCCAGGGTATCGTGCGCGAAGAAGCCCCAAGAACACAAACACCTGATGTCAGTGATTTGATACCTGGAGACTGATTACACTACAAAATATCAATGTTGATACACACTCTCTTGAGAGACCTTTCAGAAGGAGCAAACTAATGGCTGAAGCTGTAATCGTCAGTGCAGTCCGTACTCCGATCGGACGAGCGAATAAAGGCGTACTCAAAGATGTGCGCGCCGATGACCTGGCCGCCCTGGCGGTACAGGCCGCTGTCGAGCGAGTTCCCAATCTGGATCGCTCACTCATCGAAGATGTCATTCTTGGCTGTGCCTTCCCTGAAGGAGAACAGGGTATGAACCTGGCTCGCCTTGTTGGGGCGCTGGCGGGACTACCTGAAACCGCTGGCGGCGTTACGGTAAACCGCTTCTGTGCCTCCAGTTTGCAGGCAGTCAACATGGCCGCACAGAGCATCATGCTTGGCCTGGGAGATGCCATCATCGCGGGTGGAGTTGAGAATATGTCTCGCGTACCGATGGGTGGCTTTAATCCTAGCTTTAACCCCCGCCTCATCCAACTTCGCGAGGGGGAGAAATCTGAATCCTATCTCCCACCTTGCGAGCTTGAATATGCCCATTCAAGCTATATCCCCATGGGCCTGACCGCAGAGAATCTGGCACGCCTGCACGACATCAGCCGCGAAGCGCAAGACGCTTTCGCTTTTAGGAGCCACCAGCGCGCCATCGCCGCGACTGACAAGGGTATTTTCAAGCGCGAGATCGTGCCAGTTCCCCTGCCAGACGGGCGCGTCATGGAAATTGATGAAGGGCCACGCCGCGACACCTCCCTTGAGCGCCTCGCGAGCCTGGAACCAGCCTTTATTAAAGGTGGCAGCGTCACTGCTGGCAATTCCAGTCCTCTGAATGATGGCGCGTCCGCTGTGGTCCTGATGTCGGCGGAAAAAGCGCGCGAGCTTGGCATTACGCCCCTGGCACGTGTGCGCACAATGGCTGTCTCTGGCGTGCGCCCCGATATTATGGGCATTGGCCCTGTCTCTGCTGTTCGTAAAGCCCTGGAACGCACGAACCTTCAGCTAAGCGATATCGATGTGATTGAGCTCAACGAAGCCTTCGCCGCCCAAAGCCTAGCAGTTGTACGAGAGCTTGGATTAGACGAAGAGAAGCTCAACCCGCATGGAGGCGCTATCGCGCTTGGACACCCTCTGGGCTGTAGTGGTGCTCGCTTGATTGCCACACTCGTCAATGACCTGCAAACTCTGGACAAGACATTGGGCATTGCCACGCTCTGCGTAGGTGGTGGACAGGGCGTAGCCACCGTGATCGAGAGGATCTCATAGCTATGACTACTACGCAATACCAGATTCGCAAAGTGGGCGTGATCGGTGCTGGCGTAATGGGCGCAGCCATCGCCGCCCACCTTGCCAACGTCGGCATTCCCAGCCTGCTCCTCGACATCGTTCCTCCCGACGAAACGAAGGATCGAGACGTTGTCGCACGCACTGGCCTGGAAAAAGCGCTCAAGTCCAAGCCTGCCGCCTTCTATACCAAGCGAAGCGCTCAACTTGTGACCATTGGAAATATTGAGGACAATTTGCAGGCTCTCGCGGAGGTCGATTGGATCATTGAAGCCGTTGTGGAGCGCCTGGATATCAAACAAGCGCTCTATGATCGCCTGGAGAAGATTCTCACTCCACAGACCATCATCAGCTCAAATACCTCTGGCCTACCCGCTCATATGCTGATTGAGGGACGCGGCCCTAGTTTCCGTGCGAACTTCCTGATCACCCACTTCTTCAATCCGGTACGCTATATGCCACTGCTTGAACTTGTGCCAACAGCCGACACCAATCCGGCTCTGCTCCCATTTATGCGCCAGTTTGGTACTGAAGTGCTAGGCAAGGGAGTCGTCATTTGTAAGGATACGCCAAACTTCATCGCCAACCGCATAGGTGTGTATGGCTTCCTCTCCACCATCCAGCGTGCCATAGATGAGGGCTATACCGTTGGCGAGGTGGATACCATACTTGGCCCCTCGATGGGGCGCCCCAAGTCCGCGGTCTTCCGCACCGCTGACCTCTCAGGGCTCGATACTCTGGTCCATGTCGCCGATAACCTCTATCAGAATGCTCCTGAAGATCCCTGGCGTGAGACCTTCAAAGTACCTGAAGTCGTACACCAGATGGTCAGCGAAGGACGCCTGGGCGAGAAGAGCGGGCAGGGCTTCTATAAACGTGTCAAGCAGCCTGGTAGCCCCTCAACCATCCTGGCTCTCAATCTGAAGACGCTAGAGTATAGCGCCAGTGAGAAAGTACGCTACCCCTCCATCGGTGCCGCGCGCAACTATGATGATCCAGATCAGCGTATCTTGACCATCCTCAATGGCGATGATCGCGCCTCCGTGCTCGCGCGCGAGACAACCGCTGACTCTCTAATCTATGCCGCGACCCTGGCTCCCAATATTGCTTCCAATATCGTTGCCGTCGACGAGGCTATGCGCTGGGGCTTTAACTTCGACCTGGGAAGTTTCGAAGTATGGGATCTGCTCCTCAAAAATCCCTCCACTCTTGAGAAGACCTTTGAGGGACGAGAATTGCCCGAACTGGTACGCCGCGTACGGGAGCAAGGACAGGGAACCTTCTATATTGATAGCGCAGGTCAACGCCAGTACTTTGATTTCACGAAGAATATCTACAAACCAGTCCCAGTTCCCACAGGTAACATCACCCTTCCCGCACTCAAGTCAGCCAATCGAACCGTGCATAAGAACGAGTCAGCAACGCTTATTGACATGGGAGACGGCGTGGCCTGTCTTGAATTCCATACCAAGATGAACTCGATTGATGAGGGCATCATCGAGATGATTCATTACGCCGTCGAGGAAGGACCAAAACAGTTCCGCGCGCTGGTCGTGGGGAATGATGCGGCTGATTTCTCGGCTGGAGCAAACCTCTTCCTCGTTCTCATGGGCGCCAGGCAGGGTGCCTGGGCCATGATTGAAAACGCCATTAATGGTCTCCAGCAAGCCAATCAGCGCCTCAAGTACAGCCCGATTCCAGTTGTAGCCGCTCCAACTGGTCGTGCCCTTGGTGGTGGTTGTGAGATCATTATGCATTGCAACCATACACGCGCGTTGGCGGAGTCCTATATCGGCCTCGTCGAGGTAGGAGTGGGCGTCATCCCAGCGGGTGGAGGCTGCAAAGAGCTTCTATTGCGCCAGGGTGCCGACATCGAGCACCAAAAGGCTGGTAAGACTGGTGGCCCCTTCACCCCTTCACGTAAGGCCTTCGAGACTATTGCCCTGGCAACCGTCTCAACCAGCGCGGTCGAGGCCCAGGAGTTACGCTTCCTACGCAAGACAGACCGTCTGAGCGTCAATCGTGCCGTGCTCCTACGCGACGCCAAAGCCGACGCTATCAAGCTCGCCGAGGCCCAGGCTAATGGGCAATGGCAGCCAGCCAAACCACAGGACATGCTCCTTCCTGGCCCTGGCGCGCGCCTCGTCCTGGAACAGCAGGTAGACAATCTGTTGCTCACTGGCAAAGTCAGCGAGCATGACGCCGTGGTCGCACGCCATCTCGCACGTGTGCTTACAGGCGGCAACTGCTCACCACTCGCGCCTCTGAGCGAGCAACAAGTTCTCGACCTGGAGCGCGAAGCCTTCCTCAGCCTGTGCGGCATGGAGAAGACTCAGGACCGCATGCAAGCAATCCTGATGACTGGCAAACCACTCCGCAACTAAAACTCAGCATCTATCATATGGAGGACGCACTATGAGGATTAAACCTTATAGCGAATCCTCCATCAAGCTTTCGCCAACCCTGGTCTTCAAATCCACTTCCATATGCCCATTAAGGCTTCTCAGAGATCACAAATTAAGCGCCACCCACTACACAGAGTAGTGGGTGGCGCTTAATTTGTATTGTCTGGATACTGAAGCCTAGAAGAATGCTTCGCCGGTCGCGGTATCGAAGAGGTGCATGCGATCATTCTCGACATACAGCTTCACCTTGTTGCCAGCGACAACGCGGGAGCGGGAATCGAGAGTCGCGATAATATTCTTACCGCCAGCGGTCAGGTAGACCTGGAGCTCGTTACCCAGGTTCTCAACCACATCAACCGTACCGTCGATGCTGGAACGCTGGCTATCTTCACCAACCAGGGCCGCATCTTCGAGGTGTGATGGGCGGATACCGAAGGTCAGTTCCTTGCCTGCCGCATCGCGCGCGATCTTGGCGTAATCGGCGGGAACCTCAACCTGGCCCATACCGTCGAGCACGATCTTCGTGGTATCACCCTCGGCAACCACCTTCGCGCCGGGGAAGAAGTTCATACCAGGGGTACCGATAAAGCCAGCAACGAACATATTCGAAGGGCGATCATAGAGCTCTTGAGGAGTGCCCAGCTGCTGGATAACACCACCGTTTAGAACAGCGATGCGGTCACCCATCGTCATGGCCTCAACCTGGTCATGGGTAACATAAATAGTTGTGGTCTGAATGCTCTGATGCAGTTTGATGATGTTCGCGCGAGTCTCAACGCGCAGTTTGGCATCCAGGTTCGAGAGAGGCTCGTCCATCAGGAAGACCTGCGCTTCGCGGACAATGGCGCGACCCAGAGCAACGCGCTGGCGCTGACCACCGGACAGTTCTTTCGGCTTGCGCTTGAGCAGATTCTCCAGACCGAGCGTCGCGGCTGCTTCTTCTACGCGCTTCTGAATTTGCGCCTTAGGGAAGTGGCGCAACTTAAGGCCGAAGGCCATGTTATCAAATACTGTCATGTGGGGGTAGAGGGCGTAGTTTTGGAAGACCATCGCGATGTCGCGATCCTTTGGATCAACGCCGTTCACCATGCGGTCGCCAATGTAAATCTGACCCTCGCTGGGCTCTTCAAGTCCCGCCACCATACGCAAGCAGGTACTCTTACCACAGCCAGAGGGGCCAACCAGCACCATGAACTCTTTGTCCTTGATATCAAAGCTGACATCATGAACAACTTCTACCTTACCAAAACGCTTGTAAATGTTCTCAAATTGTACACGAGCCATGAAGGGCTACTCCTTTCGCTTCGTAACAGGCAGCTACTTTGCCAAAGCCTTTTAAAACCTGAGCGGCTTAGCGCTCGCTTTCATCTAAGGCACGCCTGTTACCCTTCTTCATAGATTTATGAAGCTTTTGCTTGGTGCCGCGTCGCATCGCAAACCAGAAGACGCAAAAGGAACAGCGAGACCAAAAACATCTACGCCCTTCTATGCGCAATCCATGTCCGATGGGAGTTCGACGTGGCTTCTACCCGCTACCACACCTTTATAAGTGTACTCCATTGTTCTCCAGTAGCAGGCTTACAATGAAAACAGTATAACACAAGAGTAATGAAAAATGTAAGTGCATTCCAATATTTCAATCAAACTTTCAATGTTTGTCCCTCCATAAGACCTCCTCACAGTTTCCTCAGCCTCCAGGCGCCCTTTACAGGACACATGGAAAAATGCCCAGCGGTTGCAAATTTTAATGAGGCACGTCCCCATCAGTCTTTATATGTATTAACAAGTGTTGCACTTCTTCTACATGGTTCCACAGACACGACAATGTAGTACTTCAGTCCTTACATAATTTGACGTATTTTGAAAACGCGTCCCCATTAAAGCCACGGCAACTATTTTGCGTTTATTTAACTTCTGTTTGCACTCACCAACATATTCAATGACCAACACGATAGACTTTCCCAAGCCACTTCATGCTTGTTCGCACATGTTCATTTTTGTCTTTTACCTGCGTCAATATATCTGATAAAATTTTTCCCATTTGCAACGACAATGTTGACATAATACGTAGATATATGTAAAAAACATATAAAGATTTCTTGTGTACATGATATATATATCCCTGAAACACTAGACAAGTACATGCATTTTCATGCATACTAGTAACGTGCGATAAGATGTTGTACATACAAAGAAAAAACATTGTATGCACATATGTAGAGATCCTAACACAAGGGGAGAGCCGGGATATAGTCCACCCATCTGATGAGATACTGTGGAGGAGCTAAGTATGTTAAAAGCGCAGGAACAACGCAGCGAAGTAGCGCGCTTATTGTCGCAGATAAGTGCCGAATATGAAGCAGCACAACGGGGTTTATCTGGTATATCTTATGGCATGTCGCAACATGATTTTATTACAGCTCGTATGGAAAACATGGGTCAGTTACATAACCAGCTCCAGTCATTAGTTGGCGACGTCGCTATTGCTATGATCGCTGATAAGCTAGGCAGTTGTCACTAGAAATCCGCAGTTGTCACAGCGCTTTGTCAATGCACATTAAAATGGAGCGTTTTCCCCCATTACCAATAAACCAAAGGGAGAAAACGCTCCATCGTGTTCAATCAACCAGGGCCCTTGGGGGCTAGCACAGACTGCTTATAGAGGCTATCAAGCCAAAGATGATGCGAGCATCTCTGAATCTTGAGATAGACCAGAGTATCGGTCTTGCGTATGTCCTGCCAGGAGGTTATTTATACATGGCTGTGCTTGAGCATTCCAAACACCACTCACCATATACTCAACCTCTCGACAAAAAAAGTCAGAACAATCGAGTATACAATTTCTAAGTGAGAAGAAGACACTTCTCCAACGCTCCCTATGCTCGATAGAGAGATATGGGGCCTCTTCACAAATGAACCACTCCGCAATCCCCTGTAGATAAGTGCGATATTCTGGCGCGAGAGGTGCACGTCGATAAATGGGATACTTATAGACCACAACATTGCTATAACCAGCGTCACACATGTAGCGCTTCAACTTTGAGCCGACCCAACTATCTTCATATTGATACCCACACTGAACACGCCTTTTCTCCCATCGCCTACGCGCTAGGAAGACAGCTTTTTGAAGTTCAGGATCGACCCCACCAAAGCTCATCTCTCCAAAATCAATATCCTTAACGATGAGACGTCCCCCAGGCTTAAGATAGGGCCCCATAGCCGCAAACGCCTCTACAGGCTTGGCTAGATATTGACTCACATTCGCGCTAAAAATAACGTCAGCCGAGGATTGCTCAATGGGCAGTGAATCCAGCGGCGCCTGTTGATACTCAACCTGATCTTGATACCAAGTTCCCTGGCTTCGTTGGTTTGCAATATTCAATGACTCTTCAGAGATATCGATCCCCAGAATGTGCCCCTTCGGCCCAATTTCCTGAGCCAGTAGCGGAGACCAAAGACCAGGACCACAGCCCACATCAACAATAAAGCCTTCCCAAGGCAGAGCCATTTGCTTGATCATCTTAATACGATCATCCGCCTTACTCTGATGATGCGTCTCTAGCCATACAAACGAATTTAATGGCAATCCATAGTCATTTGCGTGAATAAGCTCGTTAACCGCCATTGACACTTAACCTTATCCTTCCGTCCAACAAAAACCCTCATAGCGTGAGCATTAACAGCAGTAATATTAACATATTAGTATACAAAAAATCAATACATGTATAACATTGTATTGGATTAATGTGTATTTTGTAATCAATGAGAGAAACACAAAAACAAATTCTAGCAAAAAATTATGAATACATGTATTTAGGTTGTAAAGAAACTCAGGTATGTTTAGATGTATCCTCTTTACTTATATGGTTGCTATCTGGCATACTTATATATAAGCGCAGAAAAATGGAAAATAATGACATGTCTACAAAATAGCAGAATATTGCATTTCTTTATAAAAATCTAACAATAAAACCCTCCAACATATGTTATAATACGAGCGGAAAAGTGCGCATGGAGCATATTGCCTCTAGAGGGTCAAGGATATTTCATATGCAAAAAGAGCGCCAGACAGAACAACAACGCGCCCCCACCAGAATAAAGCGGCATCACATGAATGAGCAGGGGTTTAAACACAAAACAAGGCAATCTTACATAGATCACCACAATGGCGACACAACCTCCAAGACAATAGTTGATGAGCCCCTGGTAGATAGTGCTGATATCAAGACACTATCACCTTTCAGTAGTACCTTGCGCTCCATCCTCCACCGTAATCGGGCTGAGATTGGGCGCATCGCACACGAAATGGATGTCGCTGAAAATACAATTTACCGCTGGATGAATGGCACCTCGGTACCACGTAATTCATATCTACGCGCTCTTCCAGACGTAATGCTGGAACACCGCCAGGCAATCATACAGGCAACAAACAAAACATTTCCTGGCATACTTGATATGGCTATTCTCGCCTCTGTGCCTGAAATCCGAATCGAGATCTATCGCCGGGTTCATGAGCTTATCGCGACCACCGCTGATCCCGCGAACTGCCTCTGGCAGGTGGCTCAGACCATCTTCGATTATGCAATCCTGCACCTTGATATTGAGCATACAGGAATATCTACAGCCTACGCTTCTTTGATGCCCCCTTGCGAAGAGGATGACCACATTCATTCACTCTACGAAACGATGACACGTGGAACTTCTCCCTGGCCTGCTATGTCTGAGACCCGTATCTTTCTAGGTAGTACGACCCTGGCCGGAGCTGTGGTGACACAGCAACGCATGATGCGCTGGGATAGCCTGGACGAGGCAGGGCGTATGCTCGTTGAGGTGGACGAGCATGAGGCTAGCTCTTGCGCTGCTCCCGTAATGCGTGGAGGAAGGGTCGCAGGCGTATTCGTGGTCTCTAGTACCCAATCACACTTCTTCGATAACCCTACCACCTGCCGAGCCATAGCTGACCTGGCTCATCTTCTGGCAACGTCATTACAAGATAAAGACTTTTACCCCTATACAAAATTGAAATTACGTCCTATGCTTAACTTGGCACAGCAACGTGAGATTCTGGCTGCCTGCTATGTCCCACGCCTGCTTGCATATGCACGCGAAAACCGTGTGTCACGTGCTGAAGCTGAAATCCATGTGCGTCGAGATCTGGAAGGGCAGTTCGAACAGCACTAAATTCTTCTATTAAATAAGAAAAATCCTTTGCCTCTTCTCTCAGACAAATAGAGAAAAGACAAAGGACAATATTGCAATTTTGGATTTGGATAAGAGTTGTTAATATGCAACAGACCCCTGATGACGATGCAAAGAGAGAGCCTGAACAGCCATCTCAACCCTGGTATGAGTACTCAACTCCACCTTCCCACACCACCCCTGACCCATCAGAGGATGGTCCGAGGAGCGTTGAGCCTGCACCCAATAGCGAGAAGCCACACGAAAGTACACTCGCGGCTTCAGAACAGTATGGACCTATACCGGAGATCATGTTAGAGACTCCTTCACACACTCAAGACCCATCCGAAGAGGATATTCGCCAGGGGTTGGTCTATCCACCCCCGCCTTCGTATTATCTTAATATGCCAGATCAGCCTGGGCCTACACCAGATAAACCACTTGGCCCACCCATATCTCCATCCACCACGCGATGGGAGCCAGCCGTACCTGGACCGCTTCCAGCTTCACCATATGCGAGACCCCAGATACCACCTATGCAGCCAGGTGTTCCGCCGCTTGCGCCGGTGAGGAGGCGCCGGTCAAACAAGTGGGTTTGGTTCTCTCTCTCAATCTTTGGTGTTATCGCCCTTGTAAGTTGCGGGCTTTGCACCTGGGCGGCTTCAACCTTCATGGGTCCTCTCGTTTCCCAAACAACGGACTCTCTGACAACCGTGAATGATTATTATACAGCCATTCAAAGCCGTCATTATGAAGATGCTTATAGCTACATCGAACCACAGGGCAAACTCAGTGGTCTGACTTTAGATCAATTTGTCGCACAAGCAAAAACGCGTGATACACAGTATGGTCAGGTATTCTCTTTCACAACACGTACCAATCAGGTTGAGGCCCAACCCGACCAGGAAGGACTCTCTAGTCTGAGCTTAACCTTGGATGTGACCCGATCTAAACTTAAATACGCTGTCAAGGTAACCATTGAAAAGATTGGTACAAAATACAAAATCGTGGACTATAACCAAATATGACTTGAACTTTAGTTAGATACAAGTAAAAGCGACATGCCCTTCTCTTCGAAGAAGGGCATGTCGCTTTTGAATAAATTTAGCAAAAGGCCAAAAAAGATGTACTAAAATGCGAACTAGACAACTATCGATCAACCGAACTTTAAGAGGTCTCGCTCTTACACGTTCGCCAGGGGAGTTGAGGATACTTCACGCCCAACACAGGCGCGCAGATCTTCACGATAGAAGCGCCAGGTGCTCCCAACTTTATGGCCGGTAAGCTGCCCAGACCACATAAGGCGATAAAGCGTTGAGCGGCTCACGCGCAGGTAATCCATCGCTTCTTTGAAAGTTAAGAGCGTATCATCCTGAATCATCTGAACTACCATGGTGGGATTCTCTCCTTAAAAAACTTTTAAATAAATGCACTTGATACTAACGATGTAATTGGGGAGACGATAAATTCGCGTTACATAAATTGTCTCAACGCATACTATAGTAGCCAATGTTGATGTAAATCTGTGTTAAGGAAAAGTTGCGATCTGGTTAATTTTAATGCTGATAAGGTGAGATATTCATTCATCCGAAGCGGCTTGCTAGCGGTGCTGAAATCTTACTACCAGGTATTTTCCGTCTCCCTTTTCTTGATTATATCCTTTTCCAATGTCTTTGTAACTCCTACTACCACTTTGTGGCTAGTAGCATGTCAAGTTCCTCCTGCGTGCAGGCAACGGGAAAGATCGTCATATGGGTGAGTTGAGTTAAATAGTCAATGTGCTCACGATTCTGGGGATCAACCATAGCAACCGTCAATACTCTCTGATCTTTACCTACTGGCACACAATGTAGCTCATGTGCTAGAGAATGTGGAATGAAACGCGTCAGCCGTTGTGGCAATGTAGCTGGTAATCGGAGAAAAGGTGTGGTAGGTGGTGTACCGCCCTGGACTGGAACGTTGACACGCCGAATTGGTACTTGCCTGGTTGAATACGTGGATGGCACCATAGTATGCAAGGAAGGAGTCACAATGCGAGGGCGCAAACTAACACAGCGCGCGCTCTGCTCGGCCTGTCGTAATAGAGACTCACGTGTCTCACCTTGCGCTGGATAAGAGCCGCACCCAATAAGAATATGCGTCTCATTCTTGAGCGGTGGGATGACCGTCTCCGCTTCTAAAAGATCGACCTGGGCATAGATACGTTCCAGGATGCTATAAGCCCCTCTCTGCTCAACCCCAGGCAGAAATAAGATCGCACTTCCCTCGCCCTGCGTAAACAAGTGATCCTCCTTACGCAAAGCAGGTTGGACTTTATCCTCAAGTTGATGCATAAAACCAGAAGAAGGGTGCAGATAGCGGATTTCCTCGCGTTCCCCTTTCGGTCCACGTGCCACCAGGCGTTCAGCCTGCACAACATGAAAGACAAAAAGGCTAAAGGGCGAAACTTGCATGAGAAAAGTATCCAGGCTCGCGCAAAGTTTCTGCCTTAACGCGTTTGGCAATCTGACAAATTCGGTCAGACTTTGTGGCTCTTGTGTGGAAAGGGAAGCACTGGATGAAACTTCAAGCGACAGAGGCAGGCAAGTACATTGCTCGTCTTCTGACCAACGATCAGGTGTCATTCGAGCACGCGCATACTTTGCGGATTGCCTGACTAAAGGGTATTCCCCGTATTCTTGTTCTGAACGTATTTTACTCTTTGTAAGCCTGCTTGCCATCGAACTCTTCTATCAATATATAAATTCTTTTAGAGGCATAAATACATATGCTGTTATACACAACGTAGTATAACAGCGAAAGATGAAGGGGGTGCTCACTGTTCTGTTACGGAGTGGTTAAGATTGCCTGTAGCTGGTTAAGAAGCAGCATCTCATCGCCACATCTACTGAGCGACTACTCAACCACTGACGCGACATGGTTGGGTAGCCGCCGCGAACGCTCTATAAGCCAGGAGAGTCTGTATCAGGATTCAATAACGACAGGCGCGGTAAATGTATAACCGACACCTGGCACAGTCATTATAAAGCATGGACTGTTAGGTTGAGGTTCGACTTTCTGGCGTAGGTGGCGAATATGCGTTTTTACCAGGCCTGAATCGCCAGTTTCATCATATCCCCAAACACGCTCAATGATCATATCCGTGGTCAATACCTGACCAGTATTGGTAATCAGCAGGTGCAGTAAACGGCTCTCTGTTGGCGTGAGACGCACCTTCACGCCATCGCGTGTGACCTCATGACGCATAGCATCAAGGGTAACAGGCCCCACAGTTACCGTAGAAGTACCCGAGGCACCTCGCACATTCCCCGCACGTCTCATGATTGCCTTAATGCGTGCCAGCAGTTGCCGAGGGCTGAAAGGTTTGCGCAAATAGTCGTCAGCCCCTAATTCCAGGCCACGCACCTCGTCATCCTCACGGTCATGCGCGGTTAAGATAAGCACCATCGAGTTCGTCTCATTACGCATCTGACGGCAAACCTCAAAACCATCGAGTTTTGGCATCTGAATATCCAGAATCACCAGATCGGGAAGCGATTCACGCCAACGCTTGATGGCTTGCTCTCCGTCAAAGGCACGTATCACATCGTATCCATGCCCCTTGAGCCAGTAGCTCAGCATATCTACCATGTCGCGGTCATCGTCCGCTACCATGATTTTCACGTCTCTAAATCCTCCTACACTACAGGCCAACATTACTATGCAAGGATGTACTGATGTACCACCCTCTATTACTTATGAGGTTTCACGCACTCACCTTCTTGAACGGGATGAATATGAGGTAGTAACATAATGATACAATGTGTGCCATAAATAGTCATGACCGATAGTTCTTTTGGGCATTTAGCTCTATTCATCTAACCAATAAGATCGCCTCTCACGCACCCTCACCCCATAATTCGCTTGAATACTGAGAAGATCAGAAGTTGCACGCCCCTTTTACGCTTTTTTTCGCCACCCACAAGTCCTACTGTTTTGTCTGTAGTGAAAGGAGATGATATCATTTTTCTGGAACGATCCACGAAGAAAGCACAAATGCTGACTCGCTGAGAAACAAGCCGCGAAGAGATGCTGGCGACATGAGGGAGCCAACCAAACGAATACAGCAAATTTCCCAATCTGGTTTTATATAGGAAGCTATGGAGGAGTTGCCTGCTGCCTGTTACTCCTGGTGGGCAATATCCTCTATGCACGTCTTCTCAAGCGTGGTACACGACGCCAGCTTGCAACAATCAGCGCGATTTGTCTAACTACTGCGCTACTACTGCTTCCTGCCTTCTTCTGGTATTATAAGCTTTTCCGTACGACACTCTCCTTCTCTGAAGAGGTTATTGTCCTGGCATATGCGGCCGTCTGTGGCTGGTTGGCACCAGTGGCTGCCAGCGCCCTCTTCCTCGGACTGGCAAAACCAAATGCTGGCACACCAGAACGCTTAACAGAACCTTTGCTCGCTGGCACCTCGCCTTCCATCGCAAATGGATCTCTGTCAGAGCCACCTCGTTACCAACCGGGAGTTCCAGTCCCCACCGTCTTTGGTGATGAAACGCCCTGGGGCTGGCTAGAGTACCGCAACGGTAGCTTCCATGGTCAGCGCCTAGCACTCAAACGGGCAATCATGACCATCGGTCGTGATGAAAACTGTGATATCTGGTTGGATGATGATATGGCTTCGCGTCACCATGCGGAACTCACCTGGCATAATGGGCAAATCTATTTTACCGATTGCGAGAGCATGAATGGAATTCTCGTCAACGGTCGCCCAGTGAAGCGCTTTACCCTACTAGAGAATGATGATCTACTGGAAGTTGGCTCACATCGCTTCATCTTCGTCCTGGCCGAACAACAAACAAGCATCTCAGAAGAGAGCGACCCACTGGCCTATCATCAATGGCGACTCGACAGCGAACTGGCTTCAGGCAGCACAACTGGCAGTAGCCGCGATCTACCGGAGACCCGCCCTTTGGCAGAGCGACCAGCCTTCTTTGATGAGGAGATAACAGAGGATTGGAAGGACACCGCTGAGGTACAGAGACAGTGGCCGATGTCCACCGAGGCCACTCCTAACAATGGCGGTGCTTTTACCATTCGCGATGGAGAGATGGCAGGGCGTAGCTTCCTACTGGATCGGGCAGTACTCGCAGTTGGACGCGGTGTTGAAAGCGATATCATCATTAGAGATGCCTCTATCTCACGACGCCATGCTCAATTCTTACGTCAGACAAATGGAGATTATGTCCAGGACCTCAGTAGCCGCAATGGGACACGGGTCAATGACGAGTATCTCACTGGTCCGCGCCTCTTGCGGGGGGTGACCTGGTCTCCATCGGCAATATTCACCTGGAATACATTCCGATGCCTATGACTCACACCCTTCCTCTGGCCCATCTAATTACACCCCGCCTCTACAGCGCTCCCATCAGTGGTATAGGTCCAGCCCCCATCAATCTCCCTAGCCGTCAGAAATAGCCTGGCACTCACCATTCAACTCCATAGCGTTGGAGAGGAGATCTCGCGAGAATTGGACGACCATGACCGGGATAGAGATAACGTACATCTAAACTGCGTAGCAAATGAAGAGTCTCACGAAATAGATATCGCCTGGCACCTGCATGCAAATGTGGAACTTCCCCCTCGCTCGTAATGAACGTATCTCCACAAATCAGCTCTTGTGAGAAGGGGTTATAGAGGCAAAGGCTTCCGGGGGTATAGCCTGGGCTAGCAATTATTCGCCAATCCGGATGCTCTGGCAATCCATTGACATCTTCCAGCCATAGATCAACCAGGCGCATTTGTTCAGCATAGGTCGATGAAAATACTTCCAGATATTGGAACGCATCAGGCAGCATACGCCCCGCGAAATGACTGATACGTGGGAGCATGCCCCCCTTTGCCTCTATCTTAGGAGCCGCTCGCCTCGCAAGAGCAGAGGCGGCCACAGGGGCTGAGCAGAAGGCTTTGAGAGCCATTACCCCTGGAGTGTGGTTGGTGTGCAGATGCGTGAGAACAACCAGATCAATGTCCTGGGGCGAGCGCCCCAGAAACTGCCGAATGTAATTATGGAGCAGCCGCACATTGAGATCAGAGCCAGGATCAACCACGACCAGGCGTTCATCTTCAATCAGATATGTGTTTGCCATTGAGAAACGATCGGTAATCGTATGCACCATCCGACGTTGATCTGGTTCCATAAGCCTGTGTGAGCTATCCTTTCGCTGAGTATACACAGAAATCATTATAAAACCTGTAACCCTGCGACGCAATAAATAGAAGCAAACAACCGCGTGGCGTACTAATTCAAGCGGAGTTCTGGAGCATACCATGAATGCAATGGCGTAATCGGATTGGAAGAAGAAAGGATCAAGAGCCTTCATTCATCAACATGTCACACAGCCCTTAGCCCCTTTAAGAAGTACCCCTGGCTGTGATTCTACGCAGGTAAGAGGACTATATGTTATACTTACGGAAACTATGGATACATCCTCGACACGGAGGTTTATTTTAATGGCACTTTCCCCTGAGGGTCAGTGGCCGCAATATACATATATTGTGCCACAGGCCTACACGAAATCCAGGGTTCGTCTCGTTGGCTTAGGCAATTATTCGCCTAATGGTATTATCACAAACGAATTCTTCGCTTATATTTCGACCTGCCTCGGTGACCCCCGCAAGGCCGAAGATCTTGAACGCGTTACCGGATTGAGTACCAGACATGTACGTGCGAGCACACTACAACTCTGCCGCACGATGGCGGGCGAGGACGCCCCTGGCTTAATCGATGACCCCAACGCTCCCGCAGAGGAGACGCTCGCCGATATGGGAGTCGTGGCTGCACAACGAGCTCTCGCTAGCGCTGACCTCGAAGCATCGGCGATTGATACTGTTATCGGTGCCTCATCCTCTGATAACGATGGCTTTCCAACAACAGTAGGTTTGGTCGCGGCACGCCTGGGCATACCCACTGTCCGCGCGACTATGCTCAAAGGTGCCTGCGCCTGCCAGGCAGAAGCCTTCCAGGTCTGCGCTGAAATCCTCGCGGCTCGCTCAGCGAAGCGCGTCCTACTGGTGATGTCAGAAGGCCTCCTCCCCAACATTATGAATGTGCTGGATTGGAAAACAAGCTCACTTTTTGGTGAAGGCGCAACGGCTTATGTGTTAGAGCGCGGCGATGAGGATACTTATGTAATCAATGGCTCAGATGCACGTCAGGCCGCCAGCCTCTTCTACCAGACGCCACTACGTAAAGACACTGTGGAGATGGCCGAGGTTGATATCAAGATTCGTCAGCTTTTCCGAGAAGGGAAAGGAAAGGAACTTAGTCAACTTCTTTCACAATACCATGTTGGCTATACCAAGATGAATGGGAAGGAAGTCTTCCGCGAAGCCCCACGCTCTATGGCAGAAAGCGTGGATGCCTTGATGCGTCATGCACAACTTCCTTACGATGAGCTCACGCATATCGTGCCTCACCAGGCAAACTCGCGCATCACGCGCCGCCTAGGAGAACTCCTCATTCACGATTATGGTTGGCCCGAGTCAACAATGGATAAATTGGTCGACAACTTCCGCTACTATGGCAATCTCTCCAATGCTAGCATCGGCACAGCCCTGGTAGAATTGTTACGCAATAACCGCTTGCATCCCGGAGAATGGATGGCCCTTCCCGCAGTAGGCGGCGGCCTGAACTATGGCTGCTGGCTGGTGCGCTACCAGGGATTGAAGAATATAGATGCCGTACTCAACCCGGCAATCTAAACACAACTACACAGAAGGGCGCGTCCATGTTGGGCGCGCCCTTCGCAATACTCTGAGAAAAGCTTAGAAAAGCCCTCGCTCATAAATATAGTAGACTTCACTATTCTCAGAAATAGCCTCCTCACTGCCAATACCTGCAAAGGCATCACGCATAATTACAAGATCGGGCACATAAATTCTTACCTTGTCAAACTCCAACTCCAAAGCGCGTTGCATGATATCGTTAGCAAGCAAGCTAATAGGCTCAATGGCAGTGCCATCGATATAGCCGACCGAGAGATGAGGTGAAGGCTGCTCACGCGTCTCAACAATTGCCAGACCATCCAGCCGCTCCCAGCGATGGAGAAGATAGACCTGCTGCGCCTTGATCTTTTCCTCCAGCAATTCAGCGGAAATGGCATAGGCGCGGAAGCGAACATAATATAGTCCACCGACAATCGGGAAGACATTGGAGGCATTCATAAAATTAATGATGTCATCCAGGTCCTCAATGGTCGCCAAGCGTGGCTTATCAATTCCACTCAGGCGTGTGACCTGCTCAATATCTGGCTGGATGCTGAACGGAAGAAACGCCCCTACACGACGAAAATGAGCACTCTCGCTAATCTGTTGTGAGCGCTCATTCACATGCGATATCGCCATGCGCACATAGGTTGCGCCACGTCTCATGGCTTCAGCTAGCGCGGCCTGATTTACCTCACGGGCCAATCCCTGGCGGCGAAACTCGGGTGCGACGCGTAATCCCTCCAACCAGGCTTCATCTGATGTAAGCATCTCTATATGAACCAGGGCAGCAGGTTGCTCATCGACAGTCGCTACTATTAACTGGCCTGCAGGGTTACCAAGCCACTCGTCCCAGACATGCTCAATATAATCACCATCGTCCCATGTATGCGCACAAAAAGCCAGCACAGGCTCACGATCCTCGGGCCTGGCTGGTCGTACTTTGATATCTGGCATAATAAATAATTCCTCACTTTCCACTGTTAACTGTAGCGATTCCAGACCTTCCAAGTCAATATGCAGTCAACAAGGATGCAAGGCTTTCCAATTCGCACTACTACGCGCGAATATCATGCCTCCGAGACACAGAGGAAAGAGCTTGCGGCCCCATACGGCCCCAAAGGAAGGCAAGGCGAATTTGGGAAATGCCTTCAACGAAGAGGTTAGCACATTCGTGATAGTAGTATTCTTCGACAATTTCACCACAACTGATGATAAACTGTTCAAACCAGGAATTAGAGGATAGGTGCCATGACAGAGAGGTTTAAACATAAGAGGAATAGCGTTGCGAAGCAAGAGCATATGTCCGCAGCCGTTCAGCAAGCACGACAGGAAGTCGCGGAATCGCGTTCACCCTGGTGGAATGCTTTACGTAAGACAGGCATCTTAATTGGCATAGACGCGTTATTGTTTATGCTCTTCGGCCTGCTGGCAGTCTACGTGCGCTTTAATGCAGTAATCGGGCTCGACGTACTGATTACGCGCGAATTTCAAGAACATCGCACACCCTTGCTCGACACGATAATGCTTGCGGTGAGCTATATTGGTAGTAACTTTATGCTCTCGACACTCGTTGTGATCGTGGCGGCACTGGCGTTCTGGATCGTCAACCTACGCTTGGAAGCGGTTTTTATCATTGGGCTGAGTCTGGTCAGTTCACTTTTGAACGTGGGGCTAAAACTCTGGATCAATCGCCCACGCCCTGCCGCGAGTCTGGTAGAGATCATTCAGGTAGCAGGAGGAAAGAGCTTCCCCAGCGGGCATGTCATGAGCTATATGGCCTTTTGGGGGCTACTCCTCTCCTTCGGGCTAATTCTCTTCAAGCGGGACCGCTGGTGGCATTACCTGTTGCTAGTGATTCCCACCCTTTTTATCATTCTCGTTGGTCCCTCACGCATCTATCTCGGCGACCACTGGGCTTCCGACGTCCTGGGTGCATACATAATCAGCCTAGTCTTGCTAACCTTAACGCTCTGGCTCTATCTGCGCTTTAAGCGCAAAGGCATTCTTGAGGCTTCTCAACAAATCAGCATACCACCTAAACAATAGCTGGCAAGCTTAATGCATGCATATGATCAGTTAATAATGTAGGTACCGAACGTGGGTCAGGCACCTACATGCAGGGGATAATCGAGAATAAGCCTCACAGCTCAATTGTTCTGACTCGCATCTTCCTTCGGAGTTCGGCTACGTCTTGGAGTTCGGCTACGCCTTGATTTAGGTGTTTCACTCTCTGGCTTCTCCGACATATTCGCTGACGATGGTTCCGCTGGCTGGGACTCTACTGAGGATGCCTCAGTAGCAGCCTCAACCTCCAGAGGGACTGCATTCTTATCGCCTGAAGTCTCCTCAGTGAAGGTATCTGCCTGCTCTACGACAACTGCCTGTATTGCAGCTTGCTCCTGTTCAAGGGGGTACTAACAGGCACACCACTTAATTCTTCAGGAACTGCGGTAGATGAGGTAGGAGCAGATATTTCATCACTGTCTAGATCTGACGTCCCGGCTATCTCTTCAACAGCACCACCCTGTTTCTCCCTAATCTGACGTAGTTGTAGCTCCAAATTATAAAGAGCTTGCTTATACTCCTCCAGGCGCTTCTGGGCTTTAGCCGCCTTCTGCTCAGACTTCTTGACATCTTTCCTGGCCTCTTCAACCTGGAGCATCAGTCTGGCCTCGCGCTTCGCAAGCTTTTTGCGCTGCTTCTTCTCTTCATCAGGTGAAATATCCTGGGTATGGTCAGTAACTGTCATGGCATACCTCCTATTCAAATGAATACCCTTTAAGTTATTTTACGCAACTTCAAAAGTTTGAAGCCGCCAGAATTTATATAAGCTTCTCCATCGAAGAATAGCCTATTAGCATCGTTATGCGCAAGAGGAGGCTTGCTCACATAGTTTTGAGTCCTGTGTATAAGCACGTGTCTATGCGGAAGATAGTAACCCCTCCTCCCGTTATTATGCTCCTCTCTCAAACTATCTACAGAGAAAGCACGCCAGGGTAGACACCGTTGGTTTATTCAATGCGGCTCTTAATATCTATACAACAGATGCATGAGTTCGTTTGCCCAACTATAGCAACTATGATAGACTCAGCATAACTACTCAAACTAATTGGCTGCTTGTATACATACTCTTTATCAGGATTATGGAATGGAACTGAACGACACCACAGATTACCAACTGTGCTTCGCTTGTGGGCAACGGAACCCCTATGGTCTCAAGCTAGTCTTCCAACTTGAAAATGATACTATTGTCTCTGATTTTCGTCCCCAGGCCGAACACCAGGGCTTCCCAGGTGTTATTCATGGTGGGATTGTAGCGACCATTCTTGACGAGGCCCTGAACCGGACCACGATGCTTGCAGACGTGCCCGCCTGGACCATGACTGGCCGTCTGGATATCCGCTACAAGCGTTATGTCCCTTATGGACCACTTCTACGGGTACGCGCAAAGCTGGAGATGCAGCGCGGACGTATGGCACAGGCCTCAGGCTATGTTACCCTGGCCGAAGATGAAAACGTGATCCTAGCACAAGCCCATGGCACATTTATGGCCCTCTCCCCTGAGATGATCACAAACCTCATGCACGAAAATCCAGCAATGCGTGACTTCTTCGCCCCACACGCACAGAAGCCGTCAGACGAAGTTGCACTCTAGAAAAAAGAGAGGATGGAGGTAGCGAGATATTCGCCACCTCCATCCTCTCTTTTCCTCTTACATCATTCCAAATTTACTGGATCTCAGGCGACTGTGGCAACGGCGCAGGAGGTGGTGGAGCCTCAGTCACCGGCGTCTGCTGTGGGCTTGGGTGAAGTTGAGTCGACGCTATGGGTGCGCCAGTACTCTCCATAATGGTCTGAAGGTGCTTCGCATCAATAGTCTCAAGCGTACGCAGGTCCTTCGCGATACTGTTGAGAGCAGGGCGATAAGTGCGCATAATGTTCAGCGTATGCTCATAGCGCTCACTGATAATACGCGAAACCTCCTCATCGATGATCTGCGCGGTATCCTCGCTATAATCGGTTGGATTGGACGTATCGCCACCTGCGAAGGGGCTCTGGCGCTCACTAAACGAGACAGTACCTAGACGCTCGCTCATGCCCCAACGTGCCACCATCTGGCGCGCGATCTGAGTCACTCGCTGCAAATCATTCTCCGCCCCTGTCGTGATACGGTCAAAGACAACCTGCTCAGCGGCGCGACCACCAAGAGCATAGGTGATCTGGGCCAACAGGTATTCACGCGAATAGTTGTAACGATCATCAAGCGGAGTAGACATAGTCACACCCAATGCCTGCCCACGCGGAACAATCGTCACTTTAGTGACAGGATCACAACCCTCAGTAACCAGACCAGCCAGAGCATGTCCACCTTCATGATAGGCTGTGACATCAAGGTCGGCATCACTTAACACTAGAGGTCGCTCAGCACCCAGCAAGATTTTATCCAGGGCCTCATCAAAACAATTTTGCGTGACAAAATCCTGGTTGCGGCGTGCTGCCAGCAAGGCGGCTTCGTTGACAAGATTCGCTAGGTCAGCGCCAACCATACCAGTTGTGCTACGCGCAACCGCCATCAGATCAATATCAGGCGACAAAGGCACATTACGACTATGAATCTTCAGAATCGCCAAGCGACCATTCCAGTCGGGACGGTCCACTGTCACGCGGCGGTCGAAGCGACCAGGGCGCAGCAGAGCCTGATCTAGACCATCAGGGCGGTTAGTCGCAGCAACCACGACTACAGCCTGACGGGAATCAAAACCATCCATCTCGACAAGCAGTTGATTGAGGGTTTGTTCACGCTCATCATTCGTATTGATACTCGATCCACGCTGGCGACCAACGGCATCGATTTCATCGATGAAGATAATACTAGGTGACGCCTTCTTGGCCTGCTCAAACAGATCACGAACGCGGCTAGCACCAACACCTACAAGCACCTCAACAAACTCAGAACCACTCATAGAGAAGAAAGGTACGCCAGCCTCACCAGCAACGGCACGCGCCAGCAGCGTCTTACCTGTTCCGGGAGGGCCTACCAGCAGCACACCACGCGGGATCTTTCCACCCAGACGCTGAAACTTCTGAGGTGTCTTCAGAAACTCCACGACCTCCTGAAGCTCATACTTCGACTCATCAACGCCAGCAACATCCGCGAAGGTTGTGCTAGGACGGTCCTCAAGGATCAACTTGGCACGGCTCTTACCAAAACTAAAGATGCCCTGCTGTCCTTGTGAGGCACGCCGACTGACGAAGAAGATAAACCCGAGAAGGAAGAGCCAGGGGATAGCCGCGATCAGCACATTCAACCAGAATGAATTATCGGCTGGCGGCTGATATTTCACGGTCGCGCCGCTCTGAATCAAGGTCTGAGCGAGCTGTGTATCACCATTGGGAAGCTGATACACGTGGAACTGCGTCTTCTTGTTAATAGGATTGCGCAGAGTACCAGTAATATCACTTTGTCCTACCAGAGTTGCTGATTTAATATTTTTAGCTTGGATTTGCTGATAGAAATCGTTATACGTTAATTCCTGGGTATTGGAAGAGCTAGCATTATTCTGGCTAGCATTATTAAAGAAATTGAAGAGAGCCAGGCCCAGCATAACAATCACAAGGACCAGCAACCAGGTATTGAGCCTGTTCGATGGTCGAGGTTGGGGGTTCTGCCCATTATTGTTAGATGGCCCCCCTGAACCAGGGCGCATCGGCTGCCTGTCATTGTTATTTTGAAGCCAGAATCTATTCCCCGGCTGTTTATCCATTGATGTTACCTGCTTTCTGGGCCTCAGACATATATCAACCCCAAAGTATGTAAAGCCGTTACGAACACCTGACTCAGTAGCGCCAATCACAACGGAGATGTTGGTGTTCGTAATAAGAACTTAGTAAAGTAGGATATGTGTGGGCCATCGTATGGCATCCCTTATTATATCGTAATGGTATGGGAAATGCACGCATAAACGTTGTAGCTACCAGTCGAATACTCAGACCTGGACCACGCACATTTTCGCATCCTGAGTTGGCTTCGCCTATCAATCTCTACGATGGGTAGCGCGAATTCGTTGCAAATAAAACCCTACTCACACTTCATATTTCTCTATCGACCCCTGACACAACTGACACAATCGAGTAGGAGTGGTGGATAACAACTCAGCATCTCATCATTTGTAGGCTTTCAATGTAATAGAGAGGTATCGTAGGTAGGCATGTACATCGTACCAGCCTACCTACCTGCAATCAAAGGCCTCAAATCAACCACGCAAAAGGGCTATCAACTATCGTACAAGGGGTTGAGCATGCAAGCGAAGAATAATGCGATGCTCCTCCTGGGGAGCAATCTCAATCCTATCCTGAGGACGGTTCAAACCATCCCAGTGAGCAACTATGGGCTCAAGGCAGATAAACTCATGATCCGGGGCGGTTACTGGCTCAGACCAGACTTGCATCTCCTTGAGTGAATAATGGTCGTTGCTGGCAAGTTCCTCAATAGTGAGTGTGCCGTGTTGGGGGAACTGGAATCTAGCGCTATGCGCGAAGGGATAATAATTGTCAGGCGGATTGGTATCCCAGCGAAAGGCATCAACAGAAAAACCTTCGGGACCATCCGCTATCAGGCGAGCCTTATCGTCCTGTGCTAGCGCGAAGTAGGGATGGAAACCAGGGGCAATTGGCATCACTTCATCACTTCGATTCTCCATCGTCAGTGTATAGGTCAGTGTGCCATCGCCCGCAACAAGCTCACAGGTAAAGGTAAACTCGTAAGGATAGTTCGCACGCGTAGCTTCGCTGCTCACTAATTGCAGACTAATAGTATCCTCTTTATGCTCAAGCACAGTCCAGGATAGGTTACGCCCAAAACCATGAATGGGGAGCGTTGTATGTTTATCTTGAAAGATGCCATCCTGAAGGCGCGCAAAGTTGGGGATCATCAGTGGCAGACCCCAGCGCTTCACATTGCCAGTTTCTGAGGCACGGTAGAGAATCTGCCAGGGACCAACCTGAAAGTATGAGACAAGATTGATCTCAGGCATCACAGCAACAGTAGTATCGCCACACTTTATGATACGCTCGTTAGGCATAGGGAAATCCGTAAATGCAGCCATAAATGTACGCGCTTGCTGACACCTATCGACTGCCAGGGGACAGCAAGCACCTCCTCCCTTTAAGATGTTGTAGAACGACGATGTTTTATACATTTGTTACTACTAATGTACCATGCATTGAGTAGATGTCGCGCCTCAACACCAGCGATTCGTCAGATTTTTCTAGTACGGATAGCAGCAGGCTTATGGGTAGATGGCAGGCTGAGACGGAAAAACAGGAGAACTCTACGCAACCGGCATGTTCTATTGCGTTTCATTACGGACAAGCTTATAATAATGTATGTAGTTCAGAGTGTGTCGATATTGCATTGCATGCATTCTGATGGAGGCAAGATGCCTCATGTCATTACATAGTACATAGGGATCGAGGGTTTATGGAGGAAAAGTCGCGTCGAGAAGCGTCGAAAGTTCAAGACCGCCCTTATGGGCAGCACAGGGAGGAGAAACGATTAGTGTCTGCGAACATCGCTATCAAAGGAACACGTAGTGGCCTGCTCCTGACGCTTGAACCAGAAACCCCCTTTGGCGATTTGCTCAACGCGCTCGCTGAGCGTCTGGCCGAGGCCCCGACCTTTTTTCGAGGAGCATCGCTGACGGTAGATACCAGCCAACGCAAACTACGCGTAAGCGAGCGCCTCCAGCTAGAGCGGCTACTAGCACACTATCAAATGTCTGTGGCGGCTCTTGAGAAGAGTGTAGAACCTCGCCGTGAGGCACGCACAATCGCGCTCACGCCTCCCGAAACACCTGTGCGCACCACCTCTATCGTCACAAGGGCGGCTATCACTCGCCAGTTGAGTTTGGACACCGACTCCAGGCCCCCACAAAGTATCCCCCCCCTTCTCCGGGTAAGCAGGAAAGCGCACCATCATCTCCTGAGAAACAACGGGACACACGCGATACCGACGAAACGCTCTTCATTCGACGCACAGTACGTTCAGGACAGGCCATCAGCCACCATAGTCATATTGTTATTCTTGGCGACGTCAATCCAGGTGCAGAAATCGTCGCAGGAGGTGACATCATGGTCTGGGGTATGCTTAAAGGCATGGTACATGCTGGCTATCCCGACAACGAACAAGCCTTGGTCTGCTCGCTCTATCTCTCTCCTGTTCAGCTACGAATCGCGCACCTACTCTCACGCCCTCCAGAGGGTTTTGAAGCTCAACCCAGTCCCGAAGTCGCTATGATTCGCGATGGGCAAATCGTTGTCGAAACCTGGCTCAATGGACGACCTCCTCGCAGATAGGAAGACAGAGCAGCCCAAAGTAACGCGCTTACACAGACAATCCACTTGGACCGGACCTACGCTAGCAGTACTATCTAGCTAGCCAGCATCCATCAAGTGAAACTTGGGAGGCACAACAGTTCGTGGTATACTAGATAGCGATGCGGACGGGCATGAGATACCAGAGCAAGACAATGTTCGTGCCGCCATAGCAGACACACAAGTTCATCAGCGGGAGAGTAAGCATGGACAGCAGGGTGATTACGATTACTTCAGGAAAAGGCGGTGTGGGTAAGACCACTACTACCGCTAATCTGGGCACGGCACTGGCAATGCAAGGTAAGAAGGTTGCCGTGGTTGACTCCGACATCGGTTTGCGCAACCTGGATGCTGTACTGGGCCTGGAGAACCGTATTGTCTATGATCTGGTGGATGTAGTGGAAGGCCAGTGCCGCCTACGGCAAGCACTCATCAAGGATAAGCGTCTTCCTGAGCTCTATCTCCTTCCTGCTGCGCAAACGCGCGATAAAAATGCCGTGAACAGTGTGCAAATGGAGCAACTCTGCCAGCAATTGCGTCAGGAGTTCGACTTCGTAGTCATCGACTCGCCTGCTGGCATTGAGCAAGGTTTCCGTAACGCTATCGTGGGAGCTGATGAAGTCATCATCGTAGCAAACCCAGAGATGGCCTCGGTGCGTGACGCGGACCGCATCATTGGGCTGGTAGAGGCGGCAGGTAAGCCTGAACCACGCCTGATTCTTAATCGCCTACGCCCTGAGATGGTAAGACGTGGCGATATGATGGATGTGGCTGACGTGTTAGAGGTACTCGGTATCGACCTTTTAGGTATTATCCCCGAAGACGAAGCGATCATAATAGCTACAAATAAAGGTGAGCCAGCCGTCTACGAGAAACGTTCTCGCGCGGGTCGCTCCTTCTTGAACGCCTCCCAGCGTATTCTGGGCCAGGAGGTACCACTCGACGAGATAGCGGAATCGCCCTCCTTGCTCGAACGCTTACGCCGCTTAATGGGCCTTGATCCCATATCAGGCGAGAAGGGCGTGCGTTCTCAATCATCCTAGAGGGAGTTGATTTATGGGTGTCTTCGAGTTCATGGTTGGTCGTAAGAAACAGACACCAGGTGAAATTGCTAAGGAGCGACTCAAGGTCGTCCTGGTCCACGACCGCTTAAAACTCAATCCAGAAGTACTTGAACTGATTAAGGAAGAGTTGGCAAATGTACTTTCACGTCGCCTGGAAGTAGATGAACAGCAGATGCAGGTAACCCTCTCTCGCGAGGAGGGCTTCGATAAGTTGCTCGCGAATGTACCCATCAGACGCCAGAAAGTTGGCTTCGAATGGGACCCACCTTCGTATACGCCCTCCACCAATGTACTTCATGGCAAAGTTTTCCTCCATGACGACGAGGATGAATCGACCAACCACGACTATTAAAGGCTATTTATTTATGGGGAAGAGGCTCATATCTGTATTGTCTATACAGATATGAGCCTCTTCCCCATATGCGCAAAGATACCATCACCCTACATTAAAGATTTAATGCCACTTGAATTTTTGCGAAAGCAGTATAAACTCATCCATATTTAGCCAATTAAACACTTCAATCATTCCTTGAAACGTAGCCAGGCCATGACTAAACGGCAATTAATACACAATAATATAAATAAGACATGTAATTTAAATATATTTATAGGCAAATTATTCATGTGTATGGTTGAGAACTTCATAATAAAATTAATAGTCCTTAACTGAATCTTCATCCATTCATAACCCTCCAGAGGAGCTATTCATGGTACAATACCATCGTCAACAAGAAGTAACGATCTTTACTAGATAGTGATGGTGGGGGGAATAAAGCATCTTAAAACGATGTGGTAAACAAATGCTCGATCTAACCGCGAAAGGTACACGCGAAGTGTAAAGGTAGCGGTGTACGGTAACGAAGTGCCGGTGTAAGAGCACACCTGTCGCGGGTTAATGTGTATAAACATCACCCGCAAGCCCGATTCCAATGGATGTGGATGTAGTGGTGATGAGGAGTTCATTTCAGCTTCGTACGTGGGTGCGGTCAGTGTGATGGTAGGGACGTATATCTGATGTCTTTATAGGCGCACTGATATGAAGATGTGTGGGATAGGAATGCCAGCGACTAAGCCAGCAGAGGCAAGCTCTCCGGGAGGGGCCTTTATTTCAGGCAAAGTAGTGGATGTGGTGGGGTTTGTGTGCCTGCGAACTCGTGGAGAATAAGACTCTTCTAGCCTTTATGCCAGTGGTGGATGTGGTGATGTGATGTTGGGTATAGAGGGGCTGGCTTTTCAAAAAGCATTCTTGTGGTGGGGATGCTCCATAACCAAGCTGAGATGGCGAGGATAGGGTAAGGCGTGCAACTCCGGTGACTGAAGTAGTCGGCTCATATGCCGGCACTTCCTTGCCGTTTATCTCTAGTTTCTCCTCTTCGAAAATATGAGCGCGTGAATTCTCACCTCTGTCGTGGTGCCACGCCTCTAATGATTGGTAGCTTTATTTTAATACCTTTCATGAGCAGAGAATATATTACACTATTGACATAGCGGCTCTTTACGATATTTTTAATTTTAGTATGCATTGCTCTATGTTTAGAGCAATATGCTTAGTCTTGTAAAAGTGCTCTGTTTCTGTGAGGATACTAGATTTTGAGTGTAATGAGCAGAAAATATGCCATCTGGAAAAGGCACGCGGTCGTGCCTCGTTGTTCACCAAGTGTCAGTCAGGCCCTCTGGCCGAAAACCGCACGTTATAGCGTTTCGACCGATAGCGCTGCGCAGCAGCGCCGCTTACTGATTACTCTGGGATTATGGCAAGCAAGCCACGATACATCTGCTCGCGTACGCTGGCGGCGGGCACTGGTAGCGCTTCTTGCGCTTCTATCAACGCTCTCGCTTCTCGCATTGGGAGCATTCCTCGCGACCTTTGTGCCCCATCCCTGGTCACTGCTCTTTGGGCTAAGTATATTCTGGCTTCTAACAGCCCTCTCGCTTACCTGGCTATTGGTGAGAGAAAAACGAGAACATTATGTTGATGCCAAAACCCTCAAAGCCTATCTACGCGAGGATATTCGCACTTATAGCGCGATTGTGGACGACGAATTCCCCGAAACACCACTGCCACGGTCTGAGGCACCAACAGTGCGCGTTATGGAGACGATCAATCTCTCGTCTTCAGACGTTCGCCATTTTCTTCGCACCACCGATAGCCACCTAGGGCATAAATAGCCAGGCATTTCTCAGCTTGCCACAGTAGATACTATTACCTTCGGGTAAACCCGTTGACCCTCCTCCGGGCGACAGGTAAGATAGGGAATGGCATAACGTAAAGCTGTATTGGCAAGGAACTGAGGAGGGCCACTTTGTGAGCAATCAGCAAATTCAGAAGGTAAAGGTTAAGCGCCTGGCCCATGTTGGACTCTGGACCAATGATATCCAGGCCCAGGCGCGTTTCTATCATCGTGTGCTAGGTCTTGATCTCTATACGCATGCTGAAGGCTCGCTCGAACAGCATCTAGAAGAGGAAGAAAGCACGCTCTTTCTTTCATTGAACGAGGAGATGCACTGCCTGAGCATCTTCAATGATACGCGAACACAACCAACGAATAGCCGTCATTCTACTACTCCACAGTCGCCTCTCCATCATCTTTCGTTCGTGGTCGATACAGACGCGGAACTGGCTGCCATGGCTGTGCGCTTGCAAATGTCTGGCGTGGAGCTTGCCTTTGAGCCGCGCGATGGCGCGCCTGACCTGGGTGACTCCCTCTGGCTCACAGATCCCGACGGCAATCGCGTGGAAATCGCTGTCGCGCCCGATGAGCTCTATACAGCAAACACGAGTAATCGTAAGACGCGCCGCTCACTTCAGCGGCCCTATGCTCTTCAACATGTCTCTTTACGAACACGCAATCTCGAAGCCATGGTCGAGTTCTATACGGAATCGCTTGGTTTCGATATCTCCGATTGGCTTCTGCGAGAGCGAGCCTGGCTACGCTGCAATAGCGATCATCATAGCCTTGTCCTCATCGAGGGCCCAACCGGCATCGAGAATATCGGCTTCACGATTGCCGATGGCAACGAATTGCTCCTCTGGGCAGATTACCTGAGCCATCAACAAATACGTATTCTCTGGGGTCCCGGACGGCATGGTGTAGGTGATGACCTCTTCCTGCACTTCCCCGATAATGACGGTATCCATATCGAACTTTCCGCAGGCCTGCGCCAGTATTTCGACCGCGATGTGACAACCCCTCCACGCCTCTGGCATACACGCGAAACCGCTCTCAACCTCTGGGGGGCCGTTCCCTCCTGGCTACGCGAAGAGGCACGCTCATAGCTGATAGATAACGTTAAGGAGCATGATCTTTCTGGCTGGTGTCAGAAAGATCATGCTCCTTACAATTTTATGGGGCAACACTGAGGTGTTGCCAGATAGCTACCAAATAACGCTAACAGGCTATGAACCAACCTGGACGATAGGATTACGCAACACACCAATACCCTCGACCTCTGCCTCCATAAGATCGCCGGGCGCGAGGAACTGAGGAGGCGTGCGCGAGAAGCCAACCCCGCTGGGCGTCCCGGTCGCGAGGATATCGCCTGGTTCCAGGGTCATGCCCCGTGAGAGGACCGCCAGAGCCTGATTAATATTAAATATCATTGACCCTGTGTTCCCCTCTTGCTTTGTCTCGCCATTCACGCGCAGACGTAATTCAAGGTTGTGGGGATCGGAGATCTCGTCGGCGGTGATAATCCAGGGTCCCATCGGGGCACTTCCATCAAGGCTCTTGCCTTTAAAGAACTGCTTATGCTGCTTCTGTAAATCGCGCGCGGTCACATCATTGATGACGGTATAGCCAAAGACATACGAAAGCGCATCAGACTCGGAGATATTCTTTCCCTTCTTCCCAATGATAACCCCCAGCTCAACTTCCCAATCGATCTCGCTAGAGACCTGTGGATCAATCTCGATCTCTCCATAAGGGCCATTCACACTGGTAGGAGCTTTGGTAAAAAAGACAGGAATCTCCGGTTCCTGCCCCTGATGCTCGCGCAGGTTTCCGGTTTCCTTGGCATGCTCGCTATAGTTGACAGCAAGGCAGAAGATATTCTTGCGCGGCCTGGGAATGGGAGCAGCTAACCGGACCTCGCTCAAGGCGTGTGCCGCACCAACCTCGCTGAAAGCCTGAACCTCGCTAAAACGGCGGCTTCCTGCCCGACTAAGTATTACCTGAAGCGCAGGCTGATAGCGCTCATAGCTCTCGATAAGATCGAGCATCTGATCTGGAACATCAAGCTGCAAGGCGCGTCCCGCCAGATCGACATCAAGGACTTCATTGTCACGCACGATGCCCAGGTGCGGTTCTGGTATCTGACTGGTTGCAAAGCTGACAAGTTTCACTAGAGGCATCCTCCTTTCAACTGTCCCTCATTGTACAACATAGTTTCGAAAGGAAGGCATAGAACTGTCAGGGAATCAAGGCCGCGCGCATGATTTCCAGCGGTGCAGGACGATTTAGCCAGAGCTCAAAGGAGAGCGCTCCCTGATGTAATAGCATAGAGAGGCCATTAGCCGCGCGCAGATCCATAGTGCGCGCCTGGAGCAAGAGGTGCGTTTGAATTGGGTTGTAGATCATGTCATAGACAAACGTATCACTATCAAAGCGAGCCAGTACATCGACGGGCAAAGGACTAACATCCTCATGTAGCCCAACGGAGGTTGCGTTAATAATGATAGACGAGGAATGCGGGATCAGAAAGTTAGGGTCACTCAGGCTAAATACTGGACAATCGTAGCTCTTCTGAATCTCAGCTGCTAGCAACTGCGCGCGCTCCAGATGCCGATTTAAAATGACCAGGCGTTCTACTCCTGAGCTTGCCAGCGCAAAGGCCGCGCCACGCGCGGCTCCTCCCGCGCCCAGCAGGACCGCCGTATGCCCTTTTAGCGAGATGCTTTCATCTGACTGTCTACTGCCTAGACCATGCTCATGCAACGCTCGCAACAAACCAGGCGCATCAGTATTGTAGCCATGCAGGTAGTCGTCCTTATTAACGATGGTGTTAACCGCCCCAATCTGTGCCGCCAGGGGATCAACCTTATCCAGTAGGGGAAGAACCTCCTCTTTATAGGGAATAGTAACGTTAGCCCCCAGGCAATTCGGCTGACAGAGCGAGCGAATGCGCACAAGAAGCTGCTCAGGAGGAGTGCGCCACAGTTCATAACGCGCTGGAATACCAAGAGCATCTAGCGCTGGCTGCTGAAAACGCGGCGAAAATGAGTGTGCCACAGGATTGCCAATCAATCCCACATGCAGCTGTGGCATGCTTGCTTTCGCTTTCTTGCTCCGGTTGACTTCATTTCTGGCTGGCATGGAAACTCCAACGATAGATCTATCAAACTCTAGCACATAGATACTGTACTACTTCAAATACAGGGAGCATTGCCGTTGCTATTATAACAGAATATTCAATAACACTCGCTCAATGCTCGTGTGTATGCTTATGATTCCCATCTGAGTGCAAGTCTTCGAGTGGAGTGCCGAGCCAGCAGCGCAGGACATTGGGACGTTCGAGTTCGCGCTTGCCCAGACCATAGCCGACACGTGCCAGGCGTAAGGGAGGACGGCGGAACTCGGCCAGGGTCGCCAGAAGAGCAGCGCCAGTTGGAGTCACCAGTTCGGCAGGCGTCATATCGGTTGTCGTGGGAGCACCTGCGGAGGCCAAAAGATTGAGCACAGCGGGCGCGGGCAACGGAAGCCAGCCATGTGCAGCACGTGTCCAACCAGTCCCAAGGGGAAGTGGCCCTGAGAAGACCTGCTCCACGCCAAGCAGTTCAAGACCCACTACAACACCCACAATATCCACAATAGCGTCAAGCGCTCCCACCTCATGAAAATGGACTTCCTCAGGCGAGTAGCCATGTACCTGTCCCTCAGCTTCCGCCAGGAGAGTGAAAACTTGAAGGCTCTGGCGCTTCACGCGCTCCGACAGGCCACTTCCATTGATGATAGCACGCACATCTGATAGATGGCGATGCTGCTCCTGTTCCGGCGCATCAACCAGCGCGCGTGTACCCGAGATATAACCCCGCACCTCGCGCTGGGAGGTAATATTCCATCCCGAGACATTTAATTTCCGCAACTCGGCGTGCAGGCTGTCGAGCGATAGCCCCAAATCCAGAAGTGCGCCAAGAGTCATATCGCCACTGATACCAGAGAAACAGTCAAAATAGATAGCCTGAGACATTCTATAATCCTTATCCATTCCATTCATACTAGCATCAGCATACCACAACTCACGCGCACTCGCTTCCCGCAATCTCGCGAATAGTAGAAGGTATATATTTGAGCCAGAAATATAAGATGCCACCTGGATCACTCATATTATGAGCGATCCAGGTGGCATCTAAATAAGGGAAGAGATAGCAGCACCATACTGCCATTTAAACACGAGTGTCGCTCATCTCCTGGTTAGCATCGCCACGTGAAACACGTGCCACAATGGCCGTTATGTTATCCAACCCACCTTCGGCGTTTGCCTGCTCTATCAGTTTATCGACACTTTCGGCGGGCTCATACGCCGCGATAATCTCAGCTATTTTAGCATCTTCCACCATACCAGAGAGGCCATCTGAGCAAAGTAAAAGTGTATCGCCATCCTGCAATTGCTCAGTGAACAAATCAATCCCAACACCGGGGTCAATTCCCAGGCTGCGTAAGATCACGTTGCGCTGTGGATGCACACGTGCCTGAGCCTCTGTAATCAATCCAACTCGAACCTGCTCAGCAACCCAGGAATGATCTTGTGTTACCTGGCGCGCAGAGCCATCACGCACAATATATGCGCGACTATCGCCAACATTCGCAAAGTACGCCTGCTCGCCCTGGACAACACAAGCGACACAGGTTGTACCCATATCGTTGCCCTCCTGTACAGCACGCTTGAAGAGCTCAATGTTAGCTTGCGATATCGCCAGCTTTAGCGACTGAGCAATATCTTCTTCATGATCTTGATCCGCATAGTAGAATTTGTTGACTGCATTGATAACCATATCGCTTGCAACCTCGCCGCGCGCGTGTCCTCCCAGACCATCGGCAACAATCAAGAGAGCACCCCGCTCACATAAGGCAGTAGGATCTTCAGGCACAATAGCGAGCAAATTATCTTCGTTGAGCGAGCGTTTACGTCCGGTATCGGTGCGAGAAGCTACCGTGAGATGAAGCGAACTATCCATAAAACACTCCTTTTCCAAACCCAATTGACGCTTAAATCACGCAACAGCCTGTTCGCACAAATGCGACACGGGCGTCAAATGCTAGCAAGTACAGTGGCATCACGGATGCACGCTGGAATGCTGCTACGATATACCGGGACCTGCTTCTTGTCAAGGGACAAAGCATCAATATCATAATGTCAGAGAGCCCATAATATGAGTCTCATTAGTCTTCAGAACCCAGGAGAGAATATCCTGACGCATCTCAACCAATGCGAGAACAAAAAGAGAGCGACCCATATAAGGGTCGCCCCAATCACAATATGGAGTAAGAAGGTATCTCTACTTTATATTTATTGTGAAATCATAGCGCATCACATACATGGCACATGACTGCCCTTTTGTATTGCACAACGCCCGTTTGGCAAATTCCAGATTAGTTGTACCTGTTCCTTGTGCGGTAAAGCGCCACACACAGACATTGGCTGACTGGTCCGCTATGCCAGGCGTTAGATCGAGTTGCAAAGGCCCCTGCGACTTTGTAGGCCCTGTCCAACGACTCCCAAAGGGAAGCTGGATCTCAATGACATCGCCCTTCTTGGCGCTCACTGTGCTATGCTGTTGTGCCTGCTTGATCGTTACCGCAGGGTTAGTAGAGCGCTTCTCAAGAACAGTATCAGTTGGACAACCATGCTCCGCACCAAAGCCCTTGACAGTCTTTGTTACTCCATCGCCAGCTCCACTACTTCCCGTACCGTCGCTGCTAGTGCCACCAGCACCACAGGCAGACAGGAAGAGTAGCAACGCAAACATGAGCAGGATAGTCATAAAAAATGGCTTACGATCCCTGATGTGAGGCTGTTGCTCGCTGCTCTTAGCGACTACAGCGTAATGCCGCTTTCCTTTTGGATGCGTGGACATAGTTATGCACACTCCTTTTCGGATACATCTCAGCGTCGGCGAGGTGTTCCGAATAATTTACAAACCTTCTCTCTGTCAGGCTATGGAGGATCTAAACCTCCCCTTCCCCACATCCACGATATTTCACAGAGAGAACGCCAGAAGGAGACCAAAAGTTCCTAATATCAAAGCATTACATTGCATTAACGCTTGCTTAAAGAAACAGGAAGATAATAGAAACCACATACTATCCCAGCACAGATTCACGAGTGAGATGCTAACCATGAAACAGAGAGAAGATACGATAGATCGTCGACAGCCAGTAAGTCAGTATGGAACCCTAACTTGTCTCATGCTGCTATGCATCCTCATGCTTGCCGGTTGTAGCGGACCCCAGATCAATGAGCAGCCCCTTAAGGGCACAGTACGCGTCACCGGATCAACAGCTCTTCTGCCTCTTGCCCAGGAGGCGGGTAAACTCTTCGAGCAACAACATCCAGGGACGAAGATAGAGGTGAGCGGAGGTGGAAGCGGACACGGACTCGATGCTGTAACAACACAAAAAGCCGAGATAGGCAACTCCGATATTTACGCCAACCCCGCGATCTATCCCGACCCCAATCTGACGGATCATATCGTTTGTGTTACTCCCTTTGTTATGGTCGCCAATAATGGGGTAACAATCTCCTCACTTACGCTCCAACAGATCATTGATATCTTCTCAACAGGCAAGATTAACAACTGGAGTCAGGTTGGAGGGCCAGATCTGAAGATCACACCAATCGTCAGGCCAAGCAATTCGGGTACACGCGCCACATTCCGCAAATATATCCTCGGGGGACGTGACGAGAAGGGTACGCTACTCAAAACAGACTCTTCAACCGAAGTACGTGATATGGTAGCGCACACGCCAGGCGCGATTGGATACCTTGCAGCCTCCTATGTCACACAGGATGTTCACACGCTCGCGCTCAATGGGCAAAAAGCCACAGAGCAAAATATCGCCTCGGGTAGCTATAATTTCTGGAGCTACGAACATATGTATACGCTCGGTGGAGATGATGCCACCCTCGAAGCCTTCTTGCAATTCATGTTGACAGATCAGGTGCAACAGAAGGCTCAGAATTTAGGCTATGTCCCCATCAACAGTATGCAAAACGAGTAATGTCTCGCACCTATAACAACAAGGATAAAAGTGTAGGGTGAAATGTTGCGCACAGCATTTCACCCTACACTTTTATCTCGAGATACACTTCGCAGGCCTCTTCCCTCATACACAGAACTGGAAGTGCGGAACCTATAACACAAGCTTATTGACAGTTCTATATCCACAGACTACAATATGTATCTGATTCGATGATTTCGATATGCAAAGCGTGCGATATGCCGCAACCTTCGCCAGTGAGCAAGGCACATAGCTATTCGAGACTAGCGAATGGGAGAAGAGTCGCGAAGCTCGCGCGACAGCTCTTCGGTGCTCCCCATTGAGCAATGCAAGTCGTAGATTTTCAAAGTACACCTTCTGCTACGGAGTACACCTTCTGCTACGGACTTCACCAACTAATACGGGTAGACAACTACCGGCGGTATCGGCTCAATCCAGCTAGCAGGCATAAGTATGCCTCTATGATTGAGAGACACATTCCAGTGCTCACGACGCGCATATGCGCGAACCGTGCCAGGATTGCCGTCTGATTGGTGAGGTAGACGTATCGCAGGAGGTTTATTTCTTTTGAACAAACTGATCGCATCTCTTCTAGTGCTGCTTGGTGCGGCATCCTTTGGCGTTCTCTCCACCTTTGTCAAGCTGGGCTACGAGGCTGGCTTCTCCGCCGGAGAAATCACCGGCTCACAAGTTTTATTAGGCTGCGTGGGTCTCTGGCTGCTGAGCATCCCCTCGCTAGGCCATCTACGCAAGCTCACATGGAAAACCATAGGCAAACTCATCGCGAGTGGAAGCTTTTCAGGACTGACAGGGATCTTTTATTACCTTGCTCTACAGACAGTTTCTGCCTCGCTGGGAGTAGTGCTCCTCTTTCAATTTGTCTGGATGGGGATGCTTGTCGACTGGCTGATCCACCGCCAGGCACCGACACCGAATCGCTGGCTCGCCCTGGTGAGCGTCCTGGTGGGAACATTGCTCGCAGCAAACTATCAGACGCTTCTCTCATCATCGTTAGACCTCAAGGGGATTTGTCTGGGTCTACTAGCGGCAGCCAGCTATACAGGCAATATTGTAATAAATGAGCGTGTCGAGCCACAGGTACAACCAACATTACGTAGCACACTAATCATGACAGGGGCTCTCATCGTCACGCTATTCATCTTTCCACCTCACTTCCTGGTTAACGGTTCACTAACGCGAGGACTCTGGTTCTGGGCGCTGCTCCTAGGTTGTTTTGGCGTCATCATCCCTCCCTTCCTCTTTGCCAGGGGAGTGCCAATCATTGGAGCGGGTCTCACGACCATCCTTGGCTCAATCGAGTTGCCAGTTGTCATCCTTATGTCTACCTTTGTTCTACGCGAGGATATCGAATTGTTGCAATGGCTTGGAGTGCTGCTTATTCTTGCCGGCATTCTACTTGCACAATGGCGCTTCAAACCTACCCGACGATGGCGTGAAAACATAGCCTCATCCTGATCACATATATTGGTAATTGCGACTTTCTTAAACTTCTCATAACGCAATGTTAACGAGTAAGGTGTAAGCTACTCGTCAGTGCCATATCTAAAATATGGTTACTTAATTTTTCTTAGGCGCTTATGATGGAAGGAAAGGTGGGCTATGAGCCTCACTCGCACACAGGCCCATACGCAAACTCCAAGGTCAAGTAACTCATCCGGTCAATTATCAACCGGGAATGCCCCACAAGGAGGGCAAACATCTCTACGTATTCGCCCAACCTTCCGTGGTGGACGAACACTGATCCTGGATATGCCAATTGGGCAACGCCTCACAATAGGCTTCCTCCTGGCGGCCCTGATCGCTACTCTGGTCGCCAGTCTGATTGGTGTACAGCGTTCGCAGTCATTGAGCCGCCAATCTGAGTTCTATCAGGACCTCTTACGCACAAATACCTCGCTGACGACAGGGGCAAATTTCCTGCAATTGATGAACACTGAGGCAGGAGCGCTTATAGAAGACGCCAACGCCCCCCAGCCTTCGGAAGAGACAATCAAACAAGATGAAACCGCCCTCCTGGGTCTGATAGATCGCTATGAAACAACTCTAAAAACGTATGTAAGTCAGGATCTGGTCAGTAATCATTCCTCGCAGGTGGCATTACTAGAAGAAGCCAACAAAGGAGAGCAGGTTCAACAGCAGGAGACTATGGCCGCCAGTGCTCAGCGCACATGGCAAGTCTATCGCATATCCCTTGAGCAAATCATTACGAGTGTCAAAGCGGGAAATATAGCAGAAGCCCAGACATTCTCGCGTGTGCAAGCAGAACCAACAAATGGAGATGCCATCAGCGCCCTACGCGCCCTCATTCACCTTAATCAGAAGCTCTCAGACTCTATCAACATCGCCTCAGCTGTCGAGGAGCAGCAACAACTGATCACAACGATTGTAGGCTCGTTACTGGCCTTTATCGCGATCTCTTTGGTAGGCTGGTTCATTTCAGGAACCATTGTACGACGGCTAAAGCGCTTACTACATGTGACACAGGCAGTCGAACGTGGAGATATGCTAGCTCGCGTGGAAGTCGTAGGTCGCGACGAGATTGGAAGTGTCTCTGCATCAACCAACGCCATGTTGAACGCAATCTCCGACCTGTTCACTGAGACACGTCTCCAGCGTGACGCGTTAACCAATGCCGCTGAGCATCTATTCACCAATATGCGCGTCGTGAATGCTGGCGACTTACGTATCAATGCCTCAGTCAACAACGATCCTATCGGCCTACTGGCAAGCGCCTTCAACTTCACAGTTGGTCGCTTCAGACGCTTTGTTCTGCGCGTCCAAACCATGACAGAACAACTTGACGCGGCCTCACGCTACGAGGTTGAGCGCGCAGAACATTTTGTGACTATATTGAACTCCTTTGATCCCGCTCAACAGATCCCCACACGCAAAGGGGAAGAGAAGCCACTCTCGCCACAAGCTAGCGAGGCAGTAAACAAAATAAAGCGTCTCTATGAACATGTACATAATTTATCAGATGAGAATCATCAAAAGCGCCTTCAGGCGATCCAGACCTCAAACGAGCAAATCATTCAGGTTATAGACCGCTTACAACAGGTTCTAGCACACGATGGTGGCAATCGTAACACTTCAGCTCCTTCGCCTATCAGCAATAGCCGAGCCGCGATGCTCACGCATGATTTACGTATGCTAGAACTCCAGACACAAAACATGTATAAAGATCTCCAGCATACTCAATGGGAGCGCAGCCAGCGATTCCTTGAGATGGAGAAGGAACTTAACCAGGCGCTGAAAGCTGTGCAGGCACTAGACAAGGCGCAGGGCGCGTTGCATTCGCTCTCGGCAGAGGAACAAGAGGAATTGCTACACGCAGGGCATCTCTTCGTAAGCGATGTGCTCTCCATGTCTCGCAAACTTCACGCGCTTTCTCAGGAAGTGCGCGTAAATATGATATCTTTCCAATTGGATGGTTCAGAAGAGGTCATGCCTCAGCGCCACATGGATAATCAAAGGCTACGGCATGCTCCTGGCTCTATACACCACTCTCATTCGCATAGACAATAGCCGATATATGTGTGGACCTCTGACCTTAAGAGGTCAGGCCCACGATTGAGAGCATCACAAGAAGTTCCTCAGACTCCTGAAGAAAGTGGGCGAATGGGAGGACCTGATGGACAAGTCCCCGGTCAAGAGCAGTCGTGGCATCAATGGTATCACCATGCCTCATAAGATCTTCGAAGCCTTGTGGACCCAGGAGGGCTGGCAGACGTTGTGTGCTAGCAGAAGGAAAAAGGCGGGCATTCTCAGCAGGCATACGGAACGAAGCGTCATTGCGTGCGATCAATGTATCACAGAGCGAAGCCAGTTCGCAGCCAGGGCCATATGTACATCCTTTGATCAAAGCCACCGAAGGAATACCATGCTGATGAAGTTTCGTAAAGACGACATCGACGGTATGTGCGGCCTCATGCAACTCCTGTAAAGCTGGGCCATCTGGAGGAAGCTCGAAACCGGAACAGAACGCATCCTCACCCGTACTACTAAGCACAACCAATTTTGGGGCTTGCAATACGGCCTTCTGTAAGCTCGCGGCGAGCTGGTTTAGCAACAAAACATTCAAAGCATTATGAGGGGGGCTATCGAGGATGATCCAGAGGATATTGTTCCGCACACGAGTACGAACGTTTGACATACGGCCTTCCTGTCGCTCCATGCACCCACATAAAGGGCGCTACTTAACATAGACATGGTAGTTCATTATAGCATCTTCTATGGATCTATTGGAGCTTCTCAACCCAGCATGCCAAAATCATATACCAACTGTCACTACAAGTCATGAGCCCTGATATGGATAAAAGTGAAGGATGTTCTATTTCCGAACATCCTTCACTTTTATCCAAGGGAACACTGCCTACCAGAAGGTAGCATCAGGATGTATACCGTTGCTGATAGGTAGTAAGCATCTGGCTGATAAAAGCCCACTCCTCGCTGGAATAGGGCATAGGCATCGGGCGTGCCGACTCTGGCATCTGGCCTAGGTTACGATAATAGTTCTTCAACCCTTGCGTAATATCAGGGTTACCTCCAGTAAAGGAATCAAGCATAGCTTGCCATTGCCCAGCCAACGCCTGAGCTTCAGTACCTGCTGGATCAGCTCCATTGGCGATCAAGCGCTTGAGTTCAGCGCCAAGCTCACTCCAACGTTGGGAAGCACGTATCTGGTCATCCTCGGTAAAGTGGCGCGCACTTTCAGCCAGCTTCTGCCGCTGTTCCTCAGTATAAGATGCCTTGGAAAGCGCCTCCATCTGGCGTAATTGTTCATCAGTAAAATGCTTCTTCCGCCAATCATTGTTCTGTTGCATTTGCATCACCTGGATCACGTGAAGAATAGCAGGCCAATCTTGTTCATTGGCAACAAGCAATTTCCGAGTTTCTTCGAGGGTCCGAATAACCATCTCTAACTGATATTGCTTATCCAGCAGCATGCTATGCTGTTGGGCCAGCGACTCACGCAGGTCGTATGGGCCAACATGCAGACAATACTTGATTTCCTCTAGCGAGAAACCTAGAAACTTGAGTGCTAGAATCCGTTGCAAACGTAAGAGGTCGTCATCGGTATAAAGGCGATGACCAGCCTCAGTATGTGCGGTGGGCGTAAGCAGCCCAACCTGATCGTAAAAGCGCAACGTACGCAACGAGACAGAGGCCATACGAGCAAATTCGCCCGTATGATAGAAACGTTGATCCAAGTGCTTCCTCCTTTCAATCAGGAGTATATGGGGTGACGTTACGTTATATGCAAGACTTTATGATGCCAATTTGGCGGAGAAGAGATGCTTCTAACTTTTTCAAGCTAAAAGGTGGTACGTAGCACGCGCAAGAATCCTTGTGCGTATGTTACGTACCACCTTATTTTATTTATAGCAAATCTGGATTGGTTTAAATACCCATGATCTTCGTCAAATAATTACGCGTCTCGGCGGGCAAGAAATTCATCCAGTTCGCTCCACCCTGATTGATAGCGTTCTGCACAACACCCGAACCAGCATTGTAGGAAGCCAGAGCCTTGGCATAGTCTCCGCCCCACTGCGCTTGCAAGCTAGACATATACTTAGCCGACCCATAGAGCGCCTGCACCGGATCCCAGGGATTAATCCCCAGACCTGCGGCAGTACTCGGCATAAATTGAGCAATACCAACCGCACCTGAAGGCGAGACTGCATTAGGATTGAAGCTACTCTCCGAATAAATTTGACGCACAAAGTAATCGGGATTAATCCCATACTTTATGGCAGCGTCACGCGCGATCTGCACATACTCACTCGTTGAGAGGAACTCTGGGACCCCTGAGGGCACAGCGGTCTTTGTGGATTTCGGCGTGGTGTCCTTATGTCCAACAATACTCCAACCAAAGTTCTGCGCCTCTATCATGCTTCCAATAACACCGCTAAAGGAGCTATCCGTTTGCCCATGACCTAGAGGAGTTAATGTCAGCAATGAGGTCAACATCATCGCAAACATAATGCCAAAGACAACAGCATAGCGGACTCGTGGATTAATCGTGCGCACACGTTCAAGCGAATCAGTGTCACGCTCGGCTGCTAGCTGAGTGGTTGTACGGGAAGCAGCCTTCTTCTTACGACTTCCGGGGATAACAATACGTCTATTGCTTGCTGTCTGCTGGTCAAGTGAAGCCTGGAGAGCAAGGACCAACGATTGAGTCGTCTCTATGTCATAAAGAGGCTGGTTAGGCATACGCCTTAAAGAGCCAGTGGTAGAGGACGTAGAATCGGCAGATAAAGGGCCTGAAGGTTGAGGAGAGGTGGTAATGTTTAATGTTGAGACTGCCTGCGCGTTGGCGTCACTGTCCTCGGCTATGGATGCTGTAGTGGGAGGAAGAAGCGAACTGGTCTGAACAGATCTCTCACTCGCCAGAACACTGGACTGTGAACCAACAGAGGCCTCAGGTTCAGTGCGAAATGACGGGAGCGAACGAAACTGCGACATAACCTACCTCATTACCAAACTACAAAAAACTACCCACTGGCAATGAGTCTATACGATGACGATGCGCTCGTCAATCTTCCGGGGGGAATGGGTGAAAAGTAATGTGGTTAAGCGCGACAATTTTAACCACTCACTATCCATATAAAGATGCAAAAGCAGGCATGCATGATATATATTATCAACATAATTACTCAGGCATATCCTGTGATACTCAAGCACTTCGAGGAATAAGAGGCATGGACTCTGAGTATTCAATCCAGACGAACCAACGCGGGTGGCAGGCCATGTACAACTGAAAAGTGAACCCAATGAGTAGAGTCCACTTTTCGGTCTAGATGCGTCAGGAAGAGGCAGACACCTTCTTCCGACGACGTGTTGAGAAGGAAACAGCCTGAGGCTCGGTGATAGGCTCATCAGCACTCACGTCTGTCGAGCGCCGGGATACACGCGGCTTCAAGCGCCGAAGCGCGCGAGCAGGCAAGTATGGCTCCATGGCTCGCAGAACATTATCATATGCCTGCTGCTGCTCATAGACTACACCAGATGGCCCTAATCGCCACCATTCGCGAGGTATAAATGGTGAGCTAGCTACATGCGGATACGCATAGCGCAAGTGATCAACCTGCGTTAACCAGCGCGCCATCTCGATAAAGACGGGTTGCTCGGTCAACCTAGCAGTATTATAGACATCATTCATAGAGCGCAACAGATGCCGCTGAGAAGCAGTAGCCAGATAATCCGACGAAGCATCAGGATCAAACGTTCCACCTTGCAGCGCGGGTGTAATCGGTAGAGGCAAGTAATACGACGATACCTCTGGTCGCGTCCCCAGTTCACTTAAGGTATGCGTGCGAACGCCCAGATTCTCTAGCTCACCAGGAAGCGCACGCATAAAATCGAAGATACCGCTACCTGCGCTATGCCGCTCACCAAAGGTCTCAAAATCCCAGCCTAGCACAACCTGATCGCCTGGCGTATTAGCAATCCAGGAAGCATAGGTTGTCGCGTAGAGCGGAAAATCGGACCAGTGTAAATCGGTAAAGCGTGAGCTAATATCATCACTTAAACGGCGATGACGAGTATAGATCAGAGGAGCCGTTAGTGAGCGTTCCTCCTTCGAACGCTGGCGCCTGGTAGCCAGCGGGCGCACATAGGGACCATCATCACCATAGTGATACAGGTATGTACTCTCACGCCACCCAAGCAAGTGTGGCTGACTATCCATTAACACGCCCTGGAAACCTGCAGCATCCAGCGCGTTATAGAGCGGCGCTGACATCCCTAGTTCGGTCGTACCCACGATACGCGGGCGCTTGCCGAAGAGTTCTGCCATATCGTCGGCCATCTTGCGCATATTGGCCTCAAAGGCCGGAAGATCAAACAGGAAAAGCAAGCTCTGGTATGGCTCCACCCCCAACAGTTCCACACGCTCCTCCGCAACCAGTTCACGAAAGAGGTCTAACAATTCGGGTTCCCAGGTCTGCACCTGCTGAAGCAGGGAGAACGAGAAGCCAATAGAGAGCCGCAAGCCACGCCTTGCCAGGTCCAGAAACATCTTCGTAGCTGGATAATAACAGCTCTGAGCAACCTGCCGGAAATAGCGCTCATTAAGGGCCTCATCGAAGAGGCAATGAGCGATATCATCGAGAGACGCCCCACGCGGAATTGGTTGCGCAGGAAGTTTCAAGCGGCGAGGCTGATGGACTATGGTATAGAGCGCTACATCTGCGACCATAAGACCGGTCCTCCCAAACTAGACGCCAGGTTTCTCAGCGACTTTCTCTTCCGGCTGTGAGACCGGTACTTCGACGGCGGTTGGAGCGGAATATTCCGCATATGAATTAGAGTGAGCCTGTGTTGGCGCAAGAGGAATATTCTGCTTGCGAGCCAGGAACTCCAATTTGCTAATCAGATTCGCGATCACGCGATCCCACACAAACTGGGCTGAAGTGCGATATCCACCCTGGCGTATACGCTCTTGCTCCTCTGGATGGCGCTGCATGTACAGGAGGTAGCCAACGATCTCATCGGGATCCTCCGTCTCAGTTACAATCGCATTCTCAAAGGAGATTGCATAATCCTCACCTGTAGAGCCAGTCACAGCAATGCCCTGAGCAGCCATGACTTCAAGCGCGACAAGTCCAAAAGGCTCATGCCCGCTATTGGCAAGCGTCGCATCAGCGGCAGCATAGGCCACACGTACAAACTCCTCGGGCAGGAAGAAGCGCAAGTTATAGATATCAGCGGGTCCAGCCTGCTCGATCAGGTCAATACACTGTTGCAGATTGGGGCGTTTGGCCTCTACGTCGCGAATGACCAGGCCGCGATGATAAGCGTGGCGCAAAACATCCGCTCCATGTGGCTCAATACCACCACGCACAAAAAGCGTCACAGGGTGACCACTTGCTTTCAGGCGCGCGGCAGCCTCAATCGCCATCATCCAACGCTTATCAGGATCGAAGCGTCCAATCTTAAAGAGGAAGAAGCGACGCGGGTCGTTCTGGCGTGCCACCGCACGTAGGCGCGTCACGGCATCCTGATCTACGGGTTGCAAGTAGCGAGCGGGAATGCCGTTGGGGATAACCAGGGGATTGACGTTGTACTGCCACATCTTATGCTTCATATACTTACTGACGGTACAGAGCGTCGTCACGAAGTTCAGGCGCGGCCAATCGATGCGGTGCAACGACATTAAACTATTGAGGTTCCAGAGCATTAATGTTTTCTGGCGCAGGCCGAACCAGTGCAGTAGATCGGATGTGCGACTCATTGCCTCAGCAGTATGCCAGTCCTCACCCATAATCACCACAGTCTTGCCCTCAGCATCCGCCGGACGCACGATGTCATTGTAAATATGATAGGGAACACTTTCGTTATAATCGTAAAGCTTCTGCTCCTCACCATCATAGACACCATTAGGATAATACTGACTCACCCACTGGGACCAGCGCTTGAGCACCAGGCGCCCATCATTACGATACTCAATAGCGGGCTTCTGTGGATCGCCAATATAAATGAGGTGCGTGGTATACCCTTGAGTTGCCAGAGCATCGCCAAGCTCAGAGATCCGTGTCCCTAAGCCACCAGCTGTAGAGTAGACATCGGGCCCCTCGAAACAAAGCAATACAAATAGCGTATTCTCTGGCGATATGGCGCCGTCAAGTTTCATCATAAGCAGAAAATCCTCTGAATTCAGAATAACAAGCGAGAGGGAAGTGGTTGGTGTTCGACATCGAACAAGGCCGCAGAACAGAGAGACTATCTGTTAGACTCACGAGCAGCGCAGCGCAACGGAGGCTCACCGAGTCGGGATCTACAGCACAGACCCGCATCCCTGTTGTGCCTGGTCGCATAATAAATACACAAACCGACACACAAACCAACACAAACCGGCTACCGACTATAGCAGCAAAAGCGAACTATAGTCTCAACAAGATGCAACTTAAAATTGTTGAGAATAAAGTCTTGTTTCGTGTTCAGTCTCAAACAACTCTACTACCAGTATATCATATAGGACATGGCATGTTATGAGACATGAAGAGCGAAACAAGCAGGAGACAGGAGAGAACGCGAAACAAATACAAAATAAAGAAAGGTATGATGCGAGAGTAACGTTTGCTTCTCGCATCATACTCTTCTAGACTCCTTAAGCATCCGAAGTGCTTAAGAAGTCTATCTATGGTAACAACGATTGTGGGTTGATTTGTTGATCTATGCTGTTGTTGCTATCATTGCTACCAGTTGTCCCCGGACCATTGGTCTGAGAAGGAGCGGTCGGCGATGGCGTCGGTGACGGTGTCGGTGACGGTGTCGGCGATGGCGTCGGTGACGGTGTCGGCGATGGCGATGGCGACGGTGATGGTTTCGCTGGCGGTGTCGTCGGCGTTGGTGTTGGATTCACGTTGTAGTTCTGCACATAGAGAGTGATCGTGCCCCCATCCTCAACCACCTGTCCTTCACCGGGATCCAGGCGGATGACGGTATTGGGACCATACGCACTATTGATACCTGCGTCAATAATATTGAGCTGCGAAATGGAGAACCCAGCATCTTTCAAACGCTTCTGCACCGTTGCCAATGGCTTATTGATAAGATCAGTGGGGATCTTATGGTTACGCGGCTTGGTCTTCATTTCCAACCCAATTGTCGTATTCGCCGCAACCTTGGTATTAGCATCCGGCGACTGGTGCGAGACGATACCATCTTCTGGACCTTTGAGAATCTTGACTTCCAGATGATTCCGCTCGGCAAGGGCCTTGGCCTCCTCAAACGTCATATTTGAGAAGTCGGGAACGGTCACCATAGCGGAAGATGGCGTCGATGTAGCGGTAGGCGTAATGCCCGGGACATGAATAACTCCGAGTTCGGCGGCAAGAAAGAGACTAAAACCTAATAATAGCAAGGCGGCCAGGACAATAAGAACAGTAACGACACCGGCTGCTCGGGAATCATTCTGCGCGTTGGGATGAACACCTGTGCGCGATAGCTCATCGCGCTGGAAAGGCCGTGTAGAACCACTACTCGTCGTCGCGGTATAAGGAACAGTTCCCTGCTCCGCAACCATCCTTGGATCGGCGGCAGGACCTGGTACATACATCTGATCACTATGGACAGGTGGGGTCATCTGCTGATTAGGCGAACTTATCTGACCATAGGGAGCCGAAACGCCCATCTGAGGAGAGGAAATCGCGGGATTGTAACCACTAGAACCGGAAGGAGGCGTGATTACGCCACCAGGTGTCACACCTCGCGGCAAGCCAATCTCCTCTTGACCCAGCATTTCAAGGGCACGCGCGAGCGAACTTCCATCGCGGAAGCGCATCTCGGGAATCTTCTCCAGGCAACGCAAAATTACATCCTCCAGGGCTGGAGGAATGTTCGGATTGAAATGGCTTGGAGGAGTTGGTACATCCTGAATATGCTGCATCGCAACCGCCACGGGTGTATCGCCATCAAAAGGCGTGCGACCAGTCAGCATTTCATACATAACGATGCCCAGAGCATAGACATCGGCGGCGGGACTGACAATCTCGCCCTGAGCTTGCTCCGGCGCATAGTATTGCACCGTGCCCAACGTCATGCCAGTAGTAGTCAGACGTTCGGCATTAATGTCTTTGTAGACGCTGGCAATACCAAAATCGGTGAGCTTGATTGAGCCATCACGTCCAACCAGCACATTCTGAGGTTTTACGTCACGATGGACGATTTGACGGCGATGAGCGGCACCCAGGCCAAGAGCAACGTCATGGGCAATTATGATCGCACGATCTACAGCCAACACCCCTCGCGAACGCAAGTAGCGACGCAGATCAGTCCCCTCGATCAGCTCCATTACGATAAAATAGTTGCCATCACTCTGACCATAATCGTAGACCTGTACGATATTAGGATGCTGTAGGGATGAAGCTGCCTTAGCCTCGCGCTGGAACCGCGTCACGAACTTGGGATCGGTGCTATACACCTCTCGTAGCACTTTAATTGCGACATCGCGTTCCATGTGCAAATCGCGTCCGCGGTAGATCGTAGCCATGCCGCCACGCCCTATAGACTCTTGTAGTTGGTAGCGCTCACCCAAAACTTCGATTTGCATAGTTCTCCGCACTGTACAGGCAATAGTCGTGTCACCCGTCTAGCGGGACAGGTCACACACAAGTAAATCGTGCAACTTATTGTAACCTATTCTGCGACAGAATGGAACACTCTTGCCAAAACTAGGATATATCGTTTGATAAACGCCCCTTCTCCACCAATTCAATCGGCTCTACAAGCCGCTTCAGGAGATAAACAAGTTCCTCACTATGAGATGCTCTGCTTCGGCTCGGAAGCGAGTTGACGTACATCGCCAACGCGCTTCGTGACACGCATCAGATCCAGGTGCTCCAGCAGAGGCAGAACGTATTTTCGGCTTGTGCCTAACGCATCGCGCGCCTCGGCAGCGGTCATTGTGCCATGCGCACGTAAATAGGCAGTCAGCCTGCTAACAGCCTCATCGTAGGTCGTACGGAGAAAGAGCACATCTTCCCCCAGTTTGACCAAAGTCCCTTGCCCAATCAGAGCCGCGATGACTTCAGGTTCGGCAATCTTCTCTGCTTCTGCGCGAACAGGTGGTCCATAAGGCTGGCGCCGAAAAGCTTGCTCAAGTGCATCAACCTGACGACGCTGCTCAGGCGTAAACGTGGGTTGAAAACCAGGCAGGCGAATCAAACCTGTAGAGCGACGCGTCGCTTCTATAAGAAGTGCCTCCTCTGATAGCGCGACCGCCTCCATGACGCCATCGTCCACTAGAACGGCAAACAATTCGGTGGCCTGCCGAGGCGTGAGATGCAACCGCGAACGCCACTCTTCTTTTGAGAATCCCTCTCGCAAAGGATACTGACGGTGATAGCTTGCGACCAGGCGCACACTTTCCTCCACAAAGGCATCCCAGGCCGAGCGCGCGAACCAGAGGCCAGCCTTCTCTTCACCGATATCATCAGTTCCGCTGACAGGTGCCCCCTTCGCACGGATGTGACGTACCCTTCCTTCTAATAACAACGACTTGAGCACCTGCCCTGTCACATCTTCGGCAAGATTCGCCAACCTCGCTACCTCTGCCAAATCATAGCCCTCGATAGTTGGGCGAACCTTTGGAGAAGTGCCGCCGGTATTGCCTGAATTGGAAGCATGCGTACGCCGGTCCAGGGCCACCAGCACAAGTTCCTCAGGAAGGCCATGACGCAGGCGCTCAAGAGCTTCCAGTATGGGCCTCTGGAAGCGACGGTGATAACGTGGACGCACGTCGATCACCTCTCCTCCGCCAATAGTGAAGCTAGGGGAAGGAATACGCAGCACAAAGGCGTCGCGACGTGCCGCTACAGCAGGTCGGCTAAAGCGTAATTGTACCCAGGCGCTCTCTCCTGGCATCAACTCTTCAGTATCCAGCAAGCGCACGCGAGCAGGTATTTCCTGCGAGCCACAATAGAACTCAACCTGAGTATTATGGGTCAGCGAGCGCTCAGCATCAGCCAGAAGCGAGATACGCGCATCCAGCAGAACCGTCGAACGTAGCTGTCCTGGCAACGTGACAACATCGCCACGCTTCAGATCCGAGCGCGAAATGTTAGGCAAATTTATGGCGACCCGATGGCCCGGTCCCGTAGACTCTATACTCTGCTTATGCATTTGTAAGCCACGGATGCGCGTCCTCTGCCTCCCCGGTAGAATCTCAATCTCTTGCCCCAGACGGAAGCTGCCATCCAGCAACGTCCCTGTTACAACGGTGCCGAAACCTGTCAGTGTAAATACACGATCAATTGGCAGGCGTGGGCGCGCGATATCCTGGCGCTCCTCCGAAGAATCCAGTAAGCGTTCAAGCTCAGCAAGCAATTGCGGTAGCCCTTTACCTGTATACGCAGAAACTGGCAGAATAGATGCTTGAGCAAGCGTCGTGGGACGAATTAATTCCGCGATCTCTTCCCGTACCAGTTCCAACCATTCATCGTCAACGAGATCGGCCTTTGTGAGAGCAACGACTCCTTGACTCACGCGCAACAGATCCAGAATCGCCAGATGCTCGCGCGTCTGAGGCATAATACCTTCGTCGGCAGCCACAACCAGCAAGGCTGCATCGATCCCCCCCACGCCAGCGAGCATATTCTTAATGAAGTCCTCGTGGCCGGGTACATCAATGATACTGACTTCGCGCCCATGGGGCAGTGTCAGCCATGCAAAGCCCAGATCAATGGTCATGCCTCGCGCCTTCTCTTCGGCGAGGCGGTCGGGATCAATTCCCGTCAAAGCCTGGACCAGGGCCGATTTTCCGTGATCGACATGTCCGGCAGTTCCAATACAACTCATTGAGCTAGCAGCCAGATAGGCAGAGACACGCTCTGCCCCTTTCCTTAATCTAAAGAAGAACTGTGCTATTCATTAGCAGATATTATAGCGCGTTTAGGGGATAAGTGAAAACACAAAAGGCGAGACCTCGCCTTGAGAGGTCTCGCCAGGTACACGAAGGAACAGGACCAGAAGAGGGGGTATGAGAAGACCTATTCGTGTACGTCACGTTTCCAGGTAATGACTATTGAGACAACCGCGAAAACAAGAGCATAAACCAGGATCGTCACCAAAGCCCTGCTTTCGCTAATATCGATCCAGGGCGAGAAGGTCTGCGAGACGCGTACATCCTGAGGTAACATCTTGGCGGGTAGTACATTTAGCACAGGCCCAAGCAAATAGGCTGTGATATCCAGGAAGAACTGCTGCTTTGTAAACATATATCCCAAACGCAAGAAAAGAGTGCCGATATTGTCCACGGCAAACCAGGCCAGAGCAATGCTCATACCAAAGGCCAGCGAGCGCCCCAGAGCAGTCACAGTCATAGCCATCAGGATAGTGACTACAAAACTAATCAACATCGATATAAGGTAGAGACCAATGTTGGACCATACAGAGGATGACATCTTGGAGATGATATCAAGGTTCCCCCCCAAAGCGAAGAGTGTGATGAGCGTTAGAAGGGCATTATACAGAACCCCTAGCACACACAACTCGATGGCAATTACCAGCAAAGCAGTGAACTTGGCAAGCAAGAGTTGGACACGCCCCACACCTCGTGCCAGGATAATACGCACCGTACCATTCTGGTATTCCATGCCGATGAGGTAAGCGGTCAGAATCATCAGAAAGATACCGCCAAAGGCACGCATAATGAGCAGGGTCATATCCATTTCGCTGTAAAAGAAGTTCGGTGATTGTATTTGTATATCATGCTGTGTTGAGCCAAAGCGCGCGATGATAACTTGTAGGAGAGCGGTACCGGCTACAAGACAGAGTACCATTATCCAGGTCATCCATTGCCGCGACAATTTAATTAATTCGCCTTGCACCAGGCCAAAGAAACTTGGTCTCCTGGCGGAAACTACGCCAGATGCCTGCGTATTGCCAATCAGTGTACTCACAGTAATGTATCTCTCTTTCCTCTTACTCTTGCCGCGAAACCCATACTACCATCATCGAGCCTGGAGCTTCGCGTAAGACCTTAGTTACCGGAATGGCCTTCTGTCAGGCGTAGGAAGGTCTCTTCAAGGTCGTATCTGGTCGATGACAATTCGTCGGCGACATAGCCCGCTTGAGCCAGGAAGGCATTCAGTTCACGCCCCTTTCCATTCGGGGATGAAGTCACGATATCGCCCTCTTCATTCAGACGCGCCGACTGACCCCAGGGCTGACGTTTGAGAAGCGCCAGAGCCTCGGCGGCTCGCTCAACCTTCACTGTAAACTCGCCCTTGCCCGTAGTCAGATCCTTCACTGTTGTCTCAGTTATCAATTTGCCGAAGTTGATGATCGCGACCCGGCTACAAATCTGCTGTACTTCGGAGAGGAGGTGACTTGACATCAAAATTGTCTTGCCCTCAGCCGCCAGGCGATGCAAGAAGTCACGCATCTCGACGATACCGGCAGGGTCGAGTCCATTGGCAGGCTCATCCAGGATCAATACATCTGGATCTTGCAGAAGTGCGACTGCAATACCGAGCCTCTGACGCATACCAAGCGAGTAGGTGCGCACTTTATCTCTCTGGCGCTCAGTCAGACTCACAATAGCCAGTACCTCGTCGATGCGTTTAGAGGAAACACCACCTAGAGCTTTACTGAAGGCAAGCAAGTTATCGCGCCCGGACATATAGCGATAGAGTGCGGGCGTCTCAATCAATGCTCCTACACGTGGCAGCACCTCGCTTCTATGCGCGAGGATATCAGAACCCAGGATCTCAACACTTCCTGATGTAGGCGTGATCAGCCCCAGGATCATACGAATAGTTGTTGTTTTTCCTGCGCCATTGGGACCAAGGAAGCCATAAATCTCACCACGCCGAATATCCAGATTCAGGTCATTTACCACGGTACGTTGCTTATATTGCTTGGTCAGATTGCGTGTACGGAGAACAATTTCGCTCACGGGTGACGTGTCAACTTGAGGCTGTCGCGATATACTCGCGATATCAACTTGCGACATAGACGTCTTGTCTTCCTTTCGCTTTACGATGCTCAACCACGCCTAGCAGATAATATATTGCGTCAGGCTGGGAGGCTGATATGCTTAACTGTCTCTACAGTGCTTCTCAATAAGAGAGTGTTTGATGACGCTAGTAAGCATAGCTCAAGATTGTCTTAGGGTCATCACATAAATGTCGCAAATCTGTCGCAAGAGGAAAGGATATACGTCGACAGCAGCCAGCCTACAGAGTATAATGAGAGGCGCAATAGAAGATAATTTTAAAGCATGGCGAAAGCAGCGTGGCTCATGAACGAGAAAATCCAGTCGGTACTGAACTCACTTCCACATAAGCCGGGTATCTACTTGATGAAGGACGGCGAGGGCACCATTATCTATGTAGGAAAAGCCATCTCGCTCTTTAACCGCGTGCGCTCCTACTTCCAGGAATCAACCGATCATAGCCCGAAGAATCGCAGTATGGTCGCGAAAATAGAAGACATTGAGTTCCTGGTCGTGCGCAACGAGGTAGAGGCACTGGTCCTTGAAAGTAACTATATCAAGCAGTATCGCCCCAAGTATAATGTCTTGCTACGCGACGACAAGAGCTATCCATATATCAAAGTCGCCATTACAGAAGATTTCCCCCGCGTCTATCGTGTGCGCAGCTTTCAGCGTGATGGTAACCGCTATTTCGGCCCCTATACAAACTCGGGTGCGGTTGACGCGACCCTGGATCTCTTAAATAAGCTCTTTGCCTTCCGTACCTGTCGCTATGATGCCAGTGCCTGGGCACCACCGCGCAACGGTGAGCCGTCCGCTAGCTGGAAACAGAAGCTCCTCAGCCGCCCCTGCACACAATACTATATCCATCGCTGTATCGCGCCTTGTGTTGGCTATGCCAATCGTGAAGAGTATGACAAAATCATCCAGCAGGTCATCCTCTTCCTTGAAGGTAAGCATGACGAGGTACTCAAGGATCTACAACGGCGCATGGAAGAGGCAGCGGAAGGGCTGAACTTCGAAGAGGCCGCGCGCATCCGTGACCGCATTAAGGCGGTCGAACGCGTGCTGGAGAAACAACGTATTATTAACACCGAGGGTCAGGATGATCAGGATGTGATCGCGCTCGCCAGCGGCGACGACGAAACCTGCGCCCAGGTCTTCTTCTTCCGCAATGGCAAGCTCATTGGACGAGAATATTTCATCCTTCAGGGAACCCGCGATAGCAGCCCTGGTGAAATCATGAGCTCATTCCTCCAACAGTTCTACGAGAGTTCGCCTCATATTCCAGCAGAGATTCTGGTCGAAGTTGAGCCAGATGATCAGGAGGTGCTACAGAACTGGCTTAAAGAGAAGAGGCGCAATACCAGCGCCGCAGCAGGGCGAGGTACAGCCGTTAATATCAACTCCCCGAAACGCGGCGAGAAGCTTCGGCTCATCGAAATGGTACGCAACAACGCCAAAGAAGTGTTGGAGCAGCAACGCATCAAATGGCTTACAGACAACCAGAAAACACAGATGGCCCTGGACGAATTACAGGAAGTCCTCAATCTCGTCGCGCCACCGCAACGGATCGAATGCTACGACATTTCCAATACACAAGGATCGAACTCAGTAGGCGCGATGGTGGTCTTTGAGCATGGCAAGCCGAAGAACAGCGAGTATCGCCGCTTCAAGATTAAAAGCGTCGAAGGAGCCAATGATGTCGCTAGCCATCAGGAGGTGCTACGCCGACGCTTCCGTAAGGCGGCTACACTTCAAGAGGCCGCGCTTGACAGGGAGAGTAGCGCTGTGGTGGACAAAGTTAGTCAGCGCGAGGGTGGCGAGAGCACCGAGGAAGAGAAGGAAGAAGGGCAACACCATGACTGGGCAATGCCGGACCTCGTCATCATCGATGGCGGAAAGGGTCAGCTCAACGCCGCTCTGCAAGTCATGCGCGAACTGGATCTGGAACTACCAGTCATCGGTGTCGCCAAAGAAGAGGGCTCTCATACCAAGCTGGCAACTGCTGAAGAGATCCATGTCCCTGGCGCGGCAGAACCAATCATTCTGCCACGCAATTCACAAGGTCTCTATCTCTTGCAACGCATTCGTGATGAGGCGCATCGTTTCGGTATCACCTATCACCGCAAGCTTCGCTCCAATCGCACCTTTAAGTCGCTTCTCGACGAGATTCCAGGCATTGGTCCCAAGCGCAAGCAAGCACTTATGAAACACTTTGGCTCGATCCGCGCGATTAGTGCCGCCAGCGTCGAGGAGTTAGCCGCCATTGATGGCATGACGAAGGATAGCGCCGAGAAGGTCAAGGAGTTCATTGGCAATTCCGCTAACCAGAATAGCGAAAAATAAGTTCTTCTTCAGCAGCTGGGCTTATGTGCGGACCTCATAAGCCGATAGAGGTCTGGAGAAGAGGAGTGGAATAAAAGAAATACATCAGTCGTTCTCATTAGCGAGTGCTAGCACTCATGAAGAACGATTGACAAGGGCACTGAATCGCGCTACTATATTTTAGCAGAGCAGTGCCGCCACAGAGAACATGCATAGATTAATCCTGTGAGCATGCCTCGCACCCACAAAAGACCAAGGAATACGAGAGGTAATTGGTATATGCCGACATACGAGTATCTCTGCCAGACATGCCACCATCGCTTTGAGACATGGCAGCGAATGGTTGATGAGCCCCTGACAGTTTGTCCCGAGTGTGGTGGAGCTATTCATCGTGTGCTCTATCCAGCGGGCGTCATCTTTAAAGGTTCTGGCTTCTACAAGACAGACCATCATTCTAAGAGCGATAGTGCACCTGCATCTACTACGAGCAAGGACAACAGCGAGAGCGCAACAGAGAGCAAGAGCACAGGTACTGCTGAAAGCCCCAAACCAGCCGCCAGTGAGAGCACAGCCGCCAGGCCCTCCGCATCTTAATACGAATTATCAAACACAAAGTCATCATCAATAAGCACCGCAAGGTGCTTTTTTTACGCCTTGACCTCCCTTATGCATATAGAAATGGATCTTCAACCAGAATCAGGGCAGCAGAACCGATTGTTGTAGAATAACGTTATAAAAATTACCATGAGCAGCGTCTATAAAGAAGGAGGCCATTTATGGAAGAATCGGTACTCGCCGCCATACAAAGACAACAAATTGAGATCGCTGTAGGCGATCTCCTACTCAGCAGCGATCACTATATGCGCGCCAGCATTGCTGAGCGCATTCATCACTTGATCGCGCACGCCGATCCTACACTCGATGTCAGTAAATTCAGTGAGATGGCTTGGGAAGAGCTAGTAGAATTACGCATTCTACCACCGAGAGACGAGGAGGCATAGGCACTTTTCGACAGGTACCAGAACACTACCCAATATTCCTACGAATTTGCCTCATTGGCGCGAGTCCAACGGTTATTCGGTGTATACTAAAATTACACAATCTATACCAGGAGATGGGAACGCCATAATCTGAGGAGAGCCGGGTATGCAGGTGCAGCACGAGAAAACACAAGATGAGTTAATAAAAGAATTACAGAGGCAGGTAGACCAGCTTACAACAGATAATCTCCTGCTCAAAGAACAACTGGCGCGCAAGGAACAGTATACAGCCATGATCGCACATGAGCTGCGTGGTCCGCTTGCTCCCATCATTAATTACGCACAGATGCTTAATCGTAGCATTTCTATGCCCAGGAACAAAGTTGCGGATTCAGTCAAGAAAACGCTGCAACGCAATACCAGCATTATTATTAGCCAGGCTCAGAGATTGGCTCGCCTCGTCAACGACCAGTTGGACGCTTCACGCCTGGCCTCTGATCAATTCACCCTTATTTGCAAACCCTGCGATATGGTTGCCCTGGCACAGGAAGTAGTGGAACAATTGCGCCCTGTAGCTCCATATCATACCTTCGAACTCGACATGCCTGAGCAGCCGATACGTGGCGTTTGGGACGAGGGACGCCTGCAACAAGCCCTGGGAAATTTACTTGACAATGCCATCAAATACTCCGACGAAGGCAGCAAGATCACACTTCGCATACATTCTCAGGAAGCGACCCCACAACAAGCGCTAACAGTCAAAGCCAGCGTTCACAACCAGGGAGTAGGTATCGCCCAGGAAGATATACATCAGCTCTTCCGTCCCTTTGGCCGGCTTGAGGCCACACGCGGCATTCGTCAAGGCTCAGGGCTGGGGCTTTATATCACCAAGTCAATCATTGAGGCACACGGTGGAAAACTCTGGCTTGAGGATCAGGACACAAGCGAACAAGCAGGTGCGACCTTCTCCTTCCAGCTTCCTCTGCAATAATACTCTCGTTAGCTCTCTCACTTCGTGGAGATCATCTCATTTTTCCTTGCTATTGTTTCTCAGGACAGAAGAGAGATCTCCAACACCACTAAAGATATTCACATACCACTTACAGTCTGGCCCCTTGCAATAATAAAGGGATGTCAGGAAGCAGGAGACTTAAAGGACGATGTTCCCCTGTTCATTTCTACAGGTTGCCTGCCTGTAAATTGTACGAGCTCAAAAACCCGTCAAATTAGCGGTGTGTCTTAATCAATCTCAAGCTATACTCTCCTTGTGCGAGGAAGCCTACCAGAAACCGCACCGACGGCATACAATACTGCATTGTGGAACCCAGTATTGTATTCGCCGTTCAAAATACACGCAGGTATCGGATGTATCTGTGTAAGGTGCGGTCTGGTGGGGACCGATAGCGAAAGGAGACAGGTATGAGCCAGTGGGCATATAAAGTTGTTTATATCGACTATCGAGGACGTATCTCGTGCGAAGGGCAGGAGACATTGATCGGTCCTCAAGAGCGCCGCAGCGCCTTCGCGCGACGCTACCTGAACGAGTTAGGGAAGGAAAGCTGGGAACTCGTCAGCCTTCAACCTCTGACCTCGAACTCGGCATATTACCTATTCAAGCGTCCCGCGCAAGAGGGTGACTATAACGAGCCAACAGCAACTAATACCACCAGTGAGCAGCCATCCAGCGAAACACCATCCGGCGGACCAACCATCGAGACCGCATAGATATCTCGAAAATTAGGGCGCTAGATGTGCTCCTCCTGAGAGTAACGCAAGTTTAGAAGAACAGATCACTACAGAAAACCTGTATAGATCCACTAGAAGAGAGTATAGCAAGGTTTCATAAAACGCCCTGCTATACTCTCTTCTTCATCCGCACGCATATATCTTCCTCATATATACTTTTCTCCTATTTTCATCTCTTTCTATATTTTTATGTTAAAATGCACTATACAACATCTGTACAATGTAATCAATTTGTTATTCAATTGTTTGATTTGGACATGTGGAGAGGGAATTTTATTATGAGTGATCGATATACCCATCCTTTGCGCGCTATGCGCCAGCGCCTCAATCTCACGCAAAAGCGGCTCGCCATCGAGACAGGTATCGCCCCCCAAACTATCATGCGCGCCGAGCAGAACAAACCCATCAATGCTGAATCACGCCGCCTCCTTTGTCTGTACTTTGGCGTTAATTCGGAGATCCTCGGGCTATGTAACGATACACGAGAGCGATATCGAAGGAAAGAGGAACCAGAAGTCCATTTGGCCAAGGTGCGAGCGCATACACTTGTTCGTGGGCAGGAGCTAGCAGCCCATAATCTGGAAAGCAGTGATATGGAGCACTCACGGCGTAACTTCCTGCAAGTCCTTGGAATGACAGGTACCTCGCTTGCTACCTCACCTGCGAATTTTCTCTATCCCCCCCTCTGGGAGCGACTCTCACATGCACTTACCCAGCCATCCAGCATCGATGAAGATATGATATTCCACCTTGAAGCTATAACGCGTGACAGCTGGCGCGTATTGCAAAGTATGACAGGTACCTTCTCGCAAAGCTTATTGCAATACGTTCTGCAACGCCTGGAAGCAGTCACACAATTGCTCTCATCTCCACTTCCAAGCACTAAACGGGCTCGTCTCGCGATAATTGCTGCTGACTTCACACAAATCGCAGGCGAACTCCTCTTCGATATGAAGGAGAATGAGCAGGCGAATCACTATTACCAGGTAGGGCTTGAGGCGGCCCAATTCGCAGGAGATCCTGTAATGCAGACTGCCATCCTGGGAAGGCGTTGTTTCATCCCCATATACGAAAAGCGCCCTGAGCATGCCCTTACCTGGCTCCAACAGGCTCAGGCCATCTCTAAGCGTGATGTCCCACCTATTACTAGGGCCTGGCTCTCATCCATCGAAGCAGAGGCATATGCAAACCTGCATCAATCTCAGGGAAGCCTACAAGCCCTGGATATGGCGGAATATTACCTTGACCATAGTAACTCCACGTACAATAGCGAGAACGCGCATACACGTTTCAGCTATAGCATCCTCCTTGGCTATCAGGGAGTGTGCAATCTCAAATTACAACGGCCTAAAGTTGCCCTGGAAGCACTCGAACGCGCATTTAAACAAATGGAGGGCACAAGGACACGGCATCGCACTATCGTGCTTACTGATATAGCGGAGGCTTACCTACAAATGGGCGAGGTTGAGGCGGCGCTCAGCCATATTGAGCAAGCCATCAACATGCTTAAGCAGGTCAAGTCCGCTCGCGTGCTCCAAAGACTCATTGATCTTAATAAAAAGCTGGAACCTTGGCGCAGCATGCCTGTTGTCAAAAAACTCGACGAACAGCTTATAGCTCTTCACCCTCTGCTTACATTACCTTGTTAAGAAACTTCACCTCTCGACGCTGCTCTCGACAGGCTGCTATAATGACGACAGGCAAGCACACATACGCGTGCTTCCGCTAACGTATGTAAAAGAGCATTTGCCAATGCAGCCTGTACGGGACGGCTAACTACACTCAGGCAAATGGAAAGTAGGCGCTTCATACGCGAGCCTATCGCGAGTGAGGCTAGTCCTGGTCAAAGGCGACCAGGTACTTCGTCAAGGGGTGTCTATCAATGTCACTATCATCCTCTATTTCTACATCTTCAACGCAGGGACAGGATTTCAAGAACTTTATCGGGGGCCAGTGGCGCGCCTCGCGAGGGGGAGAAACCTTCACCAGCACTAATCCTGCGCGCAACAGCGATATCATTGGCAGCTACCAGAAATCCACCATTGAGGATCTGGAAGACGCCATTGAGGCCGCCGAAAAGGCCAGAAAAGGCTGGGCGAATACGCCAGCACCGGAGCGTGGAGAAGTCTTGCTACGCCTGGCACACCTTTTCGAGCAGCAGCGTGAAGAACTGGCAACTCTGATGACACGCGAGATGGGCAAGATCATCAAGGAGACCAGGGGCGAAGTTCAGGTATCTATAGATGTAGCCAAATTCGTCGCCGGAGAGGGACGCCGTGCCGAAGGCGAAACGATTCCTTCAGCCTTCCCTAACAAATTTTGCATGACGGTACGTCATCCACTGGGTATTGTAGGCATTATCACCCCCTGGAACTTCCCACTCTCCATCCCTGTCTGGAAAACGTTGCCCGCACTGCTGGCAGGTAATACAGTCGTACTCAAACCCGCCAGCGACACACCCGCGCTCACGCTTAAACTGGCCGAACTGCTCCAACAGGCAGGACTCCCCGATGGTGTGTTCAATGTCGTGACTGGCTCTGGTGGAACTCTCGGTTCTGCACTTGCTAGCCACAAGCGCATCAATATGATCTCACTGACAGGTTCAACTGAGGTTGGGAAACAGGTCTCAGAGATATGCGGACGCGATCTGCGCCGTTGCGCGCTTGAGCTAGGCGGTAAGAACGCTGTGATCGTCCTTGAGGACGCAGACCTTGATCTGGCAGCAGAGAGCGTAGCATTGGGAGCCTTCGGCACCACAGGTCAGCGCTGTACCGCGACCAGTCGTGTCATCATTCAGCGCTCAGTTCAGCAGGCTTTTACCGAGCGACTAGTCGCGGCGGCAGAACGCCTACGCATCGGTGATGGTCTCGATCCGGAAATCGCGATGGGTCCCCTGGTCAATGCCGGTCGCGTGCCAGCCGTTCACACCTATACCGAAATCGGACAACAAGAGGGTGCGAAGCTGATCTATGGTGGCGAGGCACTCAAGGATGGGGCCTATAGTGAGGGAGCATTCTATCAGCCAACCATCTTCAATGAGGTGCAGCCAGAAATGCGTATCGCGCGCGAGGAGGTCTTTGGCCCCTTCGTCGCCATTATGCCAGTCGGAAGTTATGAAGAGGCTATTGACGTTGCCAATGGCACCGAATATGGACTGTCAACAGCAATCTTTACCGAGAGCTCACGCCTCTCCTTCCGCGCCATCCGCGATATTGAAGCGGGTCTGGTCTATATCAACGCAGGTACCACTGGCTCTGAGATTCACCTGCCGTTTGGTGGCATGAAGAGCAGCGGCAATGGTCACCGTGAGCTTGGAACCGCAGCAGTAGAGGAATTTAGTGAGGTGAAGAGCGTCTTCGTCTCATACCCACCCAACAGATAACAACAGAGAAGTAAATAGGCTTTTTGCCTGCAATTGCAGGCAAAAAGCCTATTTACTTCTCTAGATTACAATTTTATTTGGCTTTTAGGCGCTCTCGACGAGGGAGAATTGCTCAAACATAGCCTCCCATACTTCCTGGTTCTCCATACGCTCGCGCGGATTGGCAACACGCGCGTTAATCATCTCGAAAATGCTACAGAGCAAGTGATGCAGGAGCATTGAGGCCTGATTATAGAAGCTTTCAGCCTGCTGCATCTTACCGCTCATCACCTCATAACAGAGACGCGTAAAGTCCTCGACATCGATATGATTTTGCTCGACGCGAAACTGGTAGGAGCCCAAATGATCTGCCTGTTCATTGCGCATAAGCTGAAAGAGAGCATTCGCATCGAGCGCGATACCATTCGCGCGACAGGTCTCAGCGAGAGCATCCATCGTCCAGTTGACAAACTCGACCAGGGCGGCAAGCTGCTCCATCGGAGTTTTACGCTTCTCCCACTCCTGCTCCATGCGGCTGATAAGATCTAATAAGGCAAAGTTCTCTAAGCGCAGCTTTTCGGCGGGATCAGGCAAACGTACCTTACTACCAACGGCGCGAGGGGTCGCATCCTGCTGATAACCCGCCTGCAAGAATTTCTGCTGTACAAGCTGCCCTAGTTCGCGTGCGATATCCATCTCGGGGCGACGGATCGCGGTCGCTATCCGCCGGATGCGGCGATAGAGGTTGACATGGGTAAAGAGTTCCAGACTGCGGAGATCAAAACGTATAGTATAGGGGATGGCAGGCGAGAGCTGGAGAATGGTACGCATGCCCAGTGGCAAGAAGTTGCGTAGCTCCTGCCATTCGTCCCCATAACGAACCATCTCCATGGTGGCACGAACCACATCTATTTCCAACGATGATTCGCCATGTGGTAAGAGCTTCTGAATATTTGGGCTCGCGATAAACTCATAAGATCCATCGTTCCAGAGTCCCAACTCGCGCGCGGTCCAGATGACTTTGGTACGAAGAGCTTCTTTCAGTTGCTTCTCCGTGATCGCATTCATGAGTAACAGGCGCTCACCAATGCGCTTCCCAATGGGATCTTGCAACTGTTGCGCGAAGGCTTGTTCTATTTGATGGTACGTCGTCATGTCCAACTGTTGCAGCACATCACCGAGTGTGAGGGCGCTAGGATCAAACTCACTACAGTTGGCTAGCTTCCCCTCATTGAAATAAAGAATGCCCATACGCCCTTGGTTGTGCTTGAGATGGATAGCGCCAGTCATTGCGCCCAACTCCACAACCTGTAGGACCTCCACCAACCCAAAATCTTTCAATGAACCCGACAATACAGTGCCTGTGCTCATAAATCCCCCATGCGCAGGTCGTTCCGCAAATCAACTACATATCATCGCTCTCAAGAGGAGACCCGATCTTACATGATCAAATAGATACCAGTCAACAGCGCTCACGTTCCAAAACCTTGTTTCATCTGTGCCATTATAGCAAGACCAACATGTTCTAACAAGTATGCCTGCTTTTATAAGCGTCCTCATCCACCCAATCAGACATGTGACCATATAATAAGGATACCATGCTATCTAGCTTCATACTCTTGAGTAGCCTACATCAGAAATACGCATTTTTCAATGTTGTATACGTAGCAGCCCAGCAAGCAGATACTGGGGTAGTACTAAAAGAATAAAGAGCCCTCTGGCACCTCTAAAAGAAATGACAGAGGATAAGCATATCAATCAAGCGACTAACAATGTTATAATTTTTATTATGAGCATGCAAAATACAGTTGCCATTATTACAGGCGCGGGACGTGGCGTTGGACGTGCCACCGCCCAATTATTCGCACACGAAGGTGCCAGTGTTGTTCTCTTCAGTCGCACACGCGAGACAGTGGAATCCTGCGCACGTGAAATTCAAGAGCAGGGGGGGAGGCCCTCGCAATCACTGGAGATGTGGCCTTAGAAGAGGATGTCTTACATCTCTTTGAGGCGGCGAGCGAACGCTTCGGACGCGTCGATGTGCTGGTGAACTGCGCTGGTATGGTCGCAGTACAGCCCTTCATTGAGATGGATAGCTCGACATGGGATCGCGTTCTAGCGGTCAATCTGCGTGGAACCTTCCTCTGCTGTCGTGAAGCTTTCCGTATGATGGCGATACAGCAACATGGCGTCATTGTGAACATCTCTTCCCTATCGGGCGTCAAAGGCGTCGAAAAGTTCCCTGGAATGAGCGCGTACAACGTCTCTAAGTCAGGAATTACTGGACTCACGGAAATTCTCGCCGTCGAAGGGAAACCATATAACATCCGTGTCTGCGCCGTTAGCCCTGGAGCTATCGACACTGAGATGTTACACCAGGCAGCTCCTCATCTGCGAGCCGGGATGACTCCCGATGAATTAGCGAAGATCCTGCTCTTTCTGGCGGATGATGAGAGCGGGAGAATGTTTAGCGGGAGTAACATCGAACTCTTCACAAATGGCTAGAAGCGCCTGGAAGAGAACGCAAACCCACCACCGTTCCTCATAAAGAGGTAAAATCTACTAATGACAGCGAGCCAGATAACAAAGGGGGGAAACAGGTATATGGTATATCTTACAAGGCGTGTGACCTTCAGTGCATCCCATCGCCTGTGGAGCAACCATCTCTCCGAAGAAGAAAACTATATCGTTTACGATAAATGTGCCAACCCCAACGGGCATGGGCACAACTATATACTTGAAGTTACCGTGCGAGGGGAGCCTGACCGGAAGACAGGCATGGTCCTCAATCTAACGGACATGAAGCGCATCGTCAATGAGCAGGTCATCGACTTGGTCGACCATAAACACCTTAACTATGACGTCCCCTGGTTAGAAGAAGTCATCCCCACCACCGAAATGCTGGTCATCAAGTTCTGGGAGCGCCTGGAACCCGCCTTTGCGGGACTCCTATACGACGTAACATTACATGAAACAGAGAATAATCAGGCATCCTACCGAGGTTCCACATGCGCATAGCACTCTTAGCCCCTCTTGTCACTCCCATCGCCGAGCCTTTCTTGGGCGGCGCTCAAGCCCTGGTCGCAAACCTGGCTCGAGGATTAAACCAGCGTGGTCATAAGGTCACACTGTTCGCTCGCCAGGGCTCATCTGTACCAGGAGTAGAGATAGAAACCTTTGAGGTGCCTGAGAGCGTGATTCCGGCCACCTTTGCCGGGCCTATGCGTGAACGCCCCGCCGATGATGGATTCTTCTCGCAGGCCAATGTCTTCCTAGAGATCTTTCTACGCCTACGTCAACGTCAAGAAGAGTTCGACCTGCTACATGCTCATGCCTTCGATTGGCCTGCTTTTACTCTGAGTACAATTTTGACGCGAATTCCCATTCTGCATACAATCCATCTACCAGCCGTCTCACCTGAGATTAATGAGAGCCTGCGCCTACTCCACCAACAAGGCCATCCTCTGCGTCTCATTACCGTCTCACAAGCTTGCGCGCGCACCTACGAGACGCACACACCTTTTGACCATATTATCTATAACGGCCTGGATATCGCCTCTATCCCTTTCGCTCCCGAGGTTGATTCCGATGCGCCGCTTCTCTTCGCTGGACGCATTACACCTGAGAAAGGCGTCGAAGCCGCACTCGACATCGCCGAGCGCACCGGTATTCCTCTGCTCCTGGCTGGTGGTATCTATGACAATGCCTACTATGAGCAACGTATCGCCCCAAGGCTTCAAGAAATGGGCGAGCGCGCTCGCTATCTGGGGGCACTCGCACAGGACAAACTCTGGCAACTCATGGGTCAAACACGTGGACTGCTCTTCACGAGTACCTGGGATGAGCCATTTGGACTGACAATGGTAGAGGCTATGGCGACGGGTACGCCCGTACTGGCTTTTGAGCGTGGAGCAGCAGCCGAAGTCATACGGCATGGCGAGACTGGCTATCTCATCTCCCCTAACGCGCTTGAGCAAGCGGTACAACGAGTGCGCGACCTGCCAACCATTCAGCGCACACGTTGCCGCCAGCATGTTGAGCAAAGTTTCTCTTTCGACGCTATGCTAGATCGTCACGAACAGGCCTACTCCTCTGCGATAATGAAGCACATAAGTCCTAATTAATGCGATAAAAGCGTAGGTTAAAGTCCGTCTTTACCCACTTGTTATCGCGAAAACATTCTTCAGGTATTCAGCAATTCCACTTTGCCAACATGAGAACAGAATGAAGATAGAGAGAGCGACCTAGAGATGCCACGGTTCTCGAATCGCTCTCTAAAGATCCTGAGTACATCAGCAGAGTGCCTGGAAGGCATTAATATACTGAGAGATAACGCTGAACCTCCCAGGGGTGAACCTGCTCACGATACTCAGTCCATTCGATGCCCTTGGCATCCAGAAAGCCCTCATAAATGGTATCACCCAGCGTATCACGAACCAGGGGGTCTTCGCGTAGGGCCGCCAGGGCCTCTCCGAGCGTCGCCGGGAGCATCGGTGCGCGTGGGCGCAGACGATCTCCCTCGTCGTGTAGGAAGAGATTCTCGTCCATTGCAGCCGGAAGTGAGAGCTTGCGCTGAATCCCATCCAGACCAGCGCGCAACATGACAGCCAGAGCGAGATAAGGATTACAGCTTGGATCACTGCACCGCAATTCAATGCGCATCGAATTGTTAGGATCACTGCTCAAACGTGGCACACGAATCAAGGCCTGACGATTAATCCTCCCCCAATTGATGACAACTGGCGCTTCATAACCACCCACAAGGCGCTTATAAGAATTGACCAGCGGCGCAAGTATGGCACAGATCGAGGAGGCATGCGCTAATTGGCCTGCGATGAACCAGCGCCCCTCTTCAGAGAGCGCATAGTCAGCCTGAGAATTGAGGAAGGCATTGGCCCCGGTAGAAATCTTAATAAGCTGTTGATGAATATGCAGGCCTGAGCCATTGACACCATAAAAGGGCTTGGGCAGGAAAGTCGCATAGAGATTATGCTGTGCCGCCACAGTTTTGAGTACATACTTGGCGGTCATCAGGCTATCCGCAATTTGCAGAGCATCGGCAATTTCAAAGTCCAGTTCGTGCTGACCATCAGCGACTTCGTGGTGGCTGGCTTCAATATTGATATCCATTTTGTGGAGCGCATACACCATCTGGCTACGTACAATCGAAGCCAGGTCGGTCGAAAGGTCGAAATAGCCACGCCGATCATGTGGAAGCGGCTTGGGGCCATCTTCCTCGAAACGCAACAAAAAGAACTCTAACTCAGGCGCGACCCGGTAGTTATACCCCATCTCGCGAGCCAGTTCCAATGTCTGGCGCAGGATCGCGCGTGGATCACCATCAAAGCTCTCTCCATCAGGCGTGCGCACATCGCAGATCACGCGTGCCACAATATCGCCACCAACACTCTCTTCCACTCGATGCGGATCAGAAGAAGCAGATGAGCGTATTTTATCAGGCAGAATCGCAAACGTCGAAAGATCTGGAAAGAGATACATATCGCTCTCTGCTACCCGCGCGAAGCCTTCTATCGAGGAGCCATCAAACCATTTCCCATGCGTGAGACAGTTAGTAAACTGCTCAACCGGGATCGTCACGCATTTTGCCATGCCCACGACATCAATAAATTCAAGATTGATAAAGCGCACACGCTCATGCTCAATACGCGCCATCACCTGATCGTAATAACGGCGGTCGTAATGCTTGTACACATCTGTCTGTTTTGCGTGACTCTGTTCGTCTGCCATATCTCTCACTGCTCCTCTTTGCAGGTCTCTCTTTTCAGTCTACATTGACCGGGCTAATAGTAATGATGCACCACTGAGGAGCCATACCTCTTATCGAGTTCGCTACCCCTCAGCCTCCTTCACTACACCATCTGTATCCGCCTGGAAATTGCGTGGATCTGTAAAGAACTGTACCAGCCCACAGCGACTACACACCAGGGGATGAATCATAGAAGCCACTTTACCCCAACCCATGATCGATGCGCTAGTAGCATACACACTTACTGGCTGCATCGCAATATTCGACCAGATACGGGCTTGAGGACGCGCCCCACAGTTTGGGCAGGATGAAATCAGCGTTCTGGTAGGATCATAGTAGTCATAGTCACTCATCATGTTATTTGCCTTGCTCTTCTCTTTGAAACATGCTTTAGAAGCCAGGCTCTATCACGCGCTCATCCCTACTGTTCTTTAGCCATTAACCGCAAGTCGAAACCACATTGTTGCATGCCTTTCCACCCATGTCAAGCAGGAAACACCGCCAGGCTTCTGCTTCTATCCTCATGCTTATACGCGAGATAACGCTTCTCTATATAGAGAACGTAAACATCTATAAAGCCTCAAAACCAGTATGGTATATTGATGAGTTTCAAACAGTTACGCCACTAGAGATAGAAAATGTAGATTAGCTTGCAGATACAGCTTCAGCCACATATAATACGAAACATCACAGAGCATAGTGAAACAGAAAAGAGCGAAGGAGCATAGAGCGAATTTGTATGGATAACACGGAAGAACGTTCGCAATCAGGCCACAAGCGCCGAGCCCTGACGCCCTGGCGTATCGCACTCATAGTCATCTTGATTCTCCTGCTAGTTGCGGGAGGAGTATTGGCTAGCAAATGGCGCACAGTCAGTTCGCTGCTGACTGGCTCACGCTATGTTAGCGTCAACGCCGCGACAGAGTCTCTAACACTACCGCCAGGCTTTCATGCTGAACCGTTCTACACAGGGCTCTCCATCCCGCGCATGCTAACATTCAGCCCTGATGGCACCCTCTTCGTAGCCGAACGGGGGCAAAGAGCATCATAGCCCTTCCCAAACGCGAGCACAACGGGCAGGCTAGCCAACGCATTGTTATCGCGAGTGGCCTGGATGATCCTACCAGCCTCGATTTCCAGGGCAACCAGTTGTACATTGGCGAAGGCTCACGCATCACGCGCCTGACCCTGGATAAGAACTATAAGGTCACCGAACGCAAGGTCATCATCCCCAACCTACCAACAGGCGGCAACCACATCACACGAACAGTCCTGGTAGGACCAGACAACGCCCTCTATGTATCGATAGGCTCTACCTGCAATAACTGTGTTGAAGATGATCAGATGCGCGCCACAATCTGGCGCTACAATATGGATGGTAGTGGTGGACGACTCTACGCCAAGGGGCTACGCAACGCAGTCGGGCTGGCAATCAATCCCTGGAACCAGCAAATCTGGGCCACAAACAATGGACGCGACATGCTTGGAGATGATATACCTCCCGAGACGGTCTATCACATCGAGGATAATCAGAACTATGGGTGGCCCTATTGTCACGCCGGAGATATTATTGATCCCGATCTTGGGAATGCCAATTCATGCAATGGTATCGTCAAACCCCTAGTGAAGATGCAGGCCCACTCAGCGCCCTTAGGATTGGCATTCTACAACCGAGGAACTCGCCAGGGAAGTGGACACTTCCCCCAGAGCTACCAGGGTCTCTATATCGCCTTTCATGGCTCCTGGAACCGGAGCGTTCCTACCGGCTATAAGGTCGTCTTCGTCCCTATCAACGATAAAGGAGAGATCGCAGGCCCGGTTCAGGACTTCGCGACAGGCTGGCTCAAAGGAAATAGCGCCTCCGGTCGCCCGGCAGGTGTAGCCGTAGGATCAGATAACGCCCTCTATATCAGCGACGACCAGTCAGGCATCATCTACCGTGTCACATACACAGGCTAGACTTAAAGATGAGGAGGCTCCTATGCCTCCTCTACACTCCTGGGCGCATACCGCGCCAGCGATTCATTGATTGTCAGTGGTAGCATACCCAACCCCTCCATCATGTGTGTGTCAAGCGAGGTATCACGTGGCAAGCGCGAATTGGCAGGCTTGTGAGTAGGATGCAGACGCTCACAGGGAACACCCAATACCCGCATCGCTTCACGATAAAATTGGCAAATGCTCATCCGCTTACCAGCGACATTCATTGTATCTTGAAATTCTGAGCATGTGATTAGCGAGATTATCTCCGCAGCCTGATTGACATTCAGGGGACTCTTAAACATGTCATCGAAGAATTCAAAGCTCTCGCCACTCAGCAAACCGGCACGAACGCGTGTCAGGCGATGATCCAATTCACCACCCGCATAACCATAAAGATAACTGGGTCGAATAATACAGTAGTCAGCGCAGAGCTCACGCACTCGCTCCTCAAAGAACTGGAGATTATAACCATAAGGCGTCACAGGATGACACTGGTCTTTCTCAGTATACAATCCCTTATCCCCATCAAAAATACCATCGCTTGAGATATACGCCACCCGACAAGAGCGACATGCCTGCACAAACTGCTTTACTCGGTAGTGATATTCATGTTTATCAACGGCAGGATCAGCGGCTTCATAGGCCATATTCGCTGCCACCACAACGACATCGACTTCATGCTCTCTCAACAAAGGCATGATATCGTCGCGCCAAAAATCGAACTTGATCGAATCAGGATAGAGAGCCCTAGAACGATGTGAAGGTAGAAGTATAAATGATTGCTCTGATAAAAGTGGAGCGAGTGTTCGTCCAAGATAGCCACTGGAACCAAGCAACAAAAGACGCTGTAATCTTGGCATGGGGAAAACTCATTTTCTCTCTGCTCACAGACAATCAGTACGTTGGATGGCAAGTATATGCGCCCTGACTGACCAGGACGCATATACTCAACTCAGAAATCTTAAAAAGCGAGCGTATCGCCCACTAGTTCTTCGCGCTGTAGCGGACCTATAGCAGCCACAGTCAATGGCTGAAGTGGGGAGTAGTCACGTAATACCTTGAGCACCTGCTCCTGAGACACGCTGTCGATAGCTTCCTTCACATCCTGGATAGTCTTGAACTTGCGCTCGTACCACCAGGAGCGACTAATCGCGCCCATACGCGAACCAGACCCCTCGCCGCGCATGACCAATTCGCTCTTCAACTGCACCTTAGCGCGATCAAGCTCATCTTCCGTGATACCATCCTGCTCTAATTTGCGCAACTCATCAACGATGACCTGCAAGCACTCGCGTCCCTGCTCAGGCGTCGTACCTGCATACACGCGCAAGACACCAATCTGCTTATTCCCTGCCAAGCCAGCCGAGACACCATAGACCAGACCGCGTTTTTCACGTACTTCCACGAAGAGGCGAGAAGCCATGCCACCACCCAGAACCTCAGCAATGACCTGCCCCGCATAGTAATCGGCATCTGTATAGTTAGGGAAGGGCACCATCATCCCAATATGCTCTTGCTTGCCCTCCTGATGCTCCAGAGCCACAATATTCGTTGGCTGAGGCTTCGGTACCACCAGCGCTTGCGCATTCCCCTGCCAGGAACCAAAGAGCGCCTCGATCTTCTCCACCACATGATCCCAGTCGAACTTACCAGCAATGGCAAAAAGCACATTGTTGGGCTGATAGCGGGCCTGCCAGAAGTCGAGCAGGTCCTGGCGCTGCAATGCTCGAACGCTATCGTCGCTACCTAGCATAGGACGACCAAGAGGAGAACCCTGGTAGAAATTGGACCGCACCAGCTCAAAGATGCGGCTCATCGGCTCATCGTCGCGGCGACGAATCTCTTGCAGAACAATATTGCGCATCTGATCGAGTTCCGCGCGGGGGAAGGTCGGCTGTAAGAGCACCTCACGCAACAGATCCAACGTAGCATCGAGCTTGGTATGCACAATCTGTGCCCATACCTGACTCGTTTCCAGGCCCGTACTGGCTCCCTTACGCGCACCAAGTGACTCAAAGGCCTCATTTAGTGAGCGCGCGTCATGTTGCTTTGTCCCCTGGAAAAGCATATACTCAAAAAGGTGTGCCAGGCCAGGTTTATCTTGCGGCTCATGGACAACAGCCGCGTCAAGCTGAAAACCGAGCGACGTCGAACTCAGACTGGGCATATATTGCCCGATTAGTTCGATGCCATTGGGCAGCTTATGGAAATAGTAATTTGGGGGTAGCTGTTCACTACTCATATATCAATCCTTTCTGGGCAAGGAATAGCGACGCTGGCAATGGAAAAAACCCGAGCGTGACAGCGCTAGCCACAAGCGTGGCATGGGTTTTCGCATAAGACCTAGTATATCACAATACCGAACAAATAACGCGACTGTCTCCCTCTACAAACGAGCCGTAGCTCCACAAGAAAAGCCATCCCAGAAGGCTTGCTTACGCCGATGCATGGCAAGCCACACACACAAGACGATCCCCACTCTACACCACCCGCACTTACGCAAACCCATCAGCTATAATAAAAGCAAGCAATCTATAATCATCCATCTATGCATCCGCCTTATAGCCGCTTAAGGCTGCTAAGACCTGCCCTTTTGACCATAGCCCAGGCAGGCACCCATACCTTATACTCAACAAAATGTATTACGCCTACTCGAAAACCTAAATGTGCCAACACTAGCCACAACCCTCATGCGGGGTACAGCAGCACGTTAGTTTTCGTCTAAGACCTTAATAGATACATCTGAAAGCAGGTTTTATGGGGATTGAGCACACCAAAGAGCAGAGCAGCGCTGAAGAAAGATCTACACCAGGGAAAGCCATCGGTCTGACCTCTCCCATATCGACAAAACCCATTTGGCGCAATCGCGTTTTACTAGCCGTCTCTTTCGCGATATTCATTGACTTCGCTGGTACCGGTATGGTCGCACCTGTGCGCATCCTATATGCGACTGAGCATGGTGCCTCCCTCGCGGTAGTCGACGCGATGGCGACAGCCTATCTCGTCTCAAACTTCATCTTTCAGTTTCCTGCTGGTTGGCTCGCTGACCGCTGGGGTCATAAACGCATTATGCTCTTGAGCCTGCTAGCCCAGGGCATTCTCTCCGCCATCTACATTCCGGTGACTGATCCCTATGTCTTTATTGGGCTCCGCTTTCTAGAGGGAATGTTTGGTGCCGCGCTCATGCCTGCAACTCGCGCATTGATCATTGACGCCATTCCAGAGAATCAGCAGGGGCAAGCCTTCGGCATCTTCGCGGCCTTTTTTAATGCGGGCTTCCTGTTAGGACCTGGATTAGGCGGACTATTAGGCGAAACCTGGGCTTTTGGTGGCGCGGTCATTACGCGCGTGCTCGCGATCATGATTATCTTAATATGGCTTGGTGCCAGCCTCAAGAAGAACACAAATGCATTACAGTCTGGAGGTCCCTCACTTCCTACAACATCGAGAGAACGCACCTCGTTCAAGGACTTGCTCGCGCTACCACTGCTTGGTGCCTACATCATCGCTTTTGGCGACTACCTCTATCTTGGCTTCGATCAAACATTGATGCCCATCTGGCTGCACAACGACCTGGGAGCCTCGATGGCAATCATTGGCTTGATCTATGTAGTCTGGTCCATTCCCAATACGCTGCTGGGGCCTATTGGCGGAAGAGTCGCCGATAGAGTCTCGCGGAAATGGCTGATTCTGCTTTTTGGTCTGGGGCAAATTCCCCTCTACATAGGATATGGGCTGGCGAACAACGTCAATCAGGTACTCACCCTCTTCGCCCTGCACGGCATTCTATATGCCTTCATGATTCCCGCAATGGATTCTTTTATTGCTTCCAGCTCGCCCGGCAAACTCCGCGCGCGTGTACAAGGACTCTACACAACAACTGGCTTTATTGGAGCCTTCGTTGGGAGCAGTGGCTTTACACCTCTCTACCACATCAGCTTCCGTCTCCCGCCCTTCGCGATGGGCGCAGGCTATGGCCTGTGCATCATTGTAGGCAGCACCCTGATCTTTCTGGCTGCGAGACGCGCGAAGAGCTAACCCAAAAAAACAAGGAATGCGGAAGGGTTGGCCCTTCCGCATTCCTAATATCTATGTCTCTACTTCTTGATGCGGTTCACCTCACCAAAGATAACCTGGTCAATCAACTGCTCGACTGGCGAGTGATCATCAGTAAAGAAAACGTGAGCTTGCTGCTGCTCCCGCATATCTCCATACAGCAGAGCCGTACGCGCCGCTTGCTGCAAGAGGGGGTTCGTCAGTAAATTGGTGTTGGTAATAAAGTTTCCCAGCGTCGTCTTCTCATTGGTTGCGATAATCAGGCTATTCGAGAAGCGCTGTGTGTCAACAACATAGACATTGGGAAAGACCGTCTTCATATTCTGCGCCATCGCGTCGACCATGCGATAGTCGTCGCTGGTACGCCCAACATTAATCACAGCAACACCCGTCGAGGTCAGGTGTGAGCGTACTTCCTGAAAGAACTCGGTCGTGACAAGCTGGAAGGGGATATATGGCTGCTGGTACGCATCGATCCCCACAAGATCGTATTTCTGTTCCGTCGTACGCAAGAAATAGCGTCCATCCTGAACCACGACATTCAAATTTGGTTCGTCCATATGGAAGTACTTACGCCCCATATCAACGATCTTCTGATCGATCTCCACACCATCAATAGGGATCGGCCCATACGCGGCGGTAAACTCACGCGCCACAGTACCTGCTCCTAAACCTAGAATCCCTACCCGCTTCACCTGAGATGAGGAAAAGGGAGGGTTATTGAAGTACGGCGCGACCATGAAATAGTCCCACGGGCCCTGGGTTAGGACGGTTTTGGGGTTATAGATTGAGTGAATACCCAGGCCCTCATTGAGCACAAGCTGTGTCTCACCTTCCGATTGCACAACCTGAATATAGTTGTACGCCGATTCATGTTCCTCAAGAAGCCTGCCACCGTCTCCGGTGCCACTTGGTGGCTTGATAGGGCCATGTACACCTAACAGAGCTGTCAACAACCAGACCAGAATCAACAGGAGCGAGAAGAAACGCTTCTTCGAGGCGCGGGTACGAGGGTGGTTCGGCAGGTCAAGCCTGCCTCCTACGAAAAAAAGTAGCCCTATCAACGAGACTACCAATAACGCACCCGCGAAGATCAAGAAGGTCGCGTATGTACCATACGTTGGAATCAAGACCAGTGTTGGCAAGAAAGTGCCAACGATGCTACCTGCTGTAGAGATAGCATACAGCACACCAGCGATTCGCCCGGAAGTTCCCACCTGCTCAATGCGTAAGCGAATAGCAAAAGGCGAGACACAACCCAGAAGAATAGTTGGGATGGCAAAGAGAAAGATGACCGATAACAGAGAGCCATAAAAGACGCCGATAGAATAGCTGGAAAAAGAGGTCAGAGCCCATTGCAGGATCGGACGCGATAGGAGCGGAATAGCCCCAATACATAGCGCTGCGATAGCAGTCATGCTATAAAGAACAGCGGGGCGCGGAAAACGATCAGCGAAACGACCGCCCACATAGTAGCCAACGGTCAGGTAAAGCAGAATCAAACCAATGACATTCGCCCAGACGAAGAGCGAGGTGCCAAAATACGGTGCCAGCAAACGCGAGGCTGCGATCTCAACCGCCAGGGAAACGGCGCCGGAGACAAATACCAGCACGATTAGAAACCAATCCTGAACTCTCTGGCTGCTACTGAGGGGAACAGCTTTTTCCACCTCAGCCTTAGCGCGAGGCTCGGACTCAGCAGTAGACGACATAGCGCGACATACTCTCTTTCTCTAGGTGCCTCTCGAAAACCTGAGCGCGCTCAGATTACTACAAAAAACCAACGTCGCTTCAACGGCGACTGGCGCTGACCCTCATGCGGGACCACAGCGCACTCAGGCTTTTGTATAAGGTCGCGCTAGCCACAACAGTGGAGTGGGTTTTCGTGTAGTAAGCAGGAATGGATCAGGTATCCGCAATAACCTTAAACTTGAATGCAAGGTTACCCCTACTTTAGCGAGCAAAATGACCCTTGTCAAATTTTCTCAGTTACCTCTTTATTTGAAAACCTGAGCACACCAGTGCTAGCCGCGACAGCGGCGTGGGTTTTCGTATAAGAATATACCTCTCAGATATTGAGTAAGGTAAAACGAGAGAAGACTTCTTGTTGCAGTTCCAGCGCCTCCTGGCACAAGCGTTGGTAGTCCGCAGGTCCCAATTTCCGCTCTATGGCTGCCAGGAACTTCTCTAGCGCCACCACAGATGGATCATGCAAGCGCTGGCGCAGGCTAAGCGCCGCTAACAGGATAGCAATCCCCTCGCGAACCTGCTTCTGCTGATAGAGAAGCATCCCCAGATTCGTCAAGATCATCCCTTTGTTGCTCTGAGATGCATCATCAGTAGCATACTTCAAAGCATCGACATAGTAATTGCATGCCTGCTCGAAATCTTTGGCAGAGTGATAGAGTAGACCAAGGTTATGATAGATAGCGCACTGTAATTGCTGATCCTGCACCTGGGCGTTAAGCTCGTGGGCCTGCTCAAATGAAGCGTATGCCTGCTCCAACTCCCCATGTAAGCGCCACATCTCCCCCTGGTTAACCAGAGTCGCTATTGCGCCCTGCTGATCACCAACCTGTTGCTGGATCTCTAGTGCCTGAGCAAAAGCCCCCTGGCTCTGCTGGAAATCGCCAAGGCGACCATAGAGCATACCTATATAGCTCGCGACCAATCCCTGATCGCTCCGCGAGATAACACCCAGTGGTGGGAGAAGGGTTGTATACAAACCAATCAAGGTATTCCAGGCCCCAAGTTGCACCATCATCTCATGCAGATGCTCGGCAAAGATGAGATCACAAGAGCGCTGCCAGCGTAAAGCCAGGCAATAGTGGCGTGCAGCAGCAATAAATGGCTCAATATCGCTCAGCGTCTCACGGGAATGGATAGTCTCTTTTGCCAGGTGCTGATAATAGGTAGCTGCGCGAATGTGCGCCTGTGAGAGGGCTGCCTGCAAGGCATCCGCGTTCGCGGCGGGGCTATCAAAGCGCGGTACGAGCCGCAGACCAGTGGAGCTGGTGCTACTCGATGGAGAGTTTTCCTGCGTGTCCAGATAATGTTCTAGACCATACTGACGTAGCAGCGGATGCAACATAAAAAGGCGCATACCTTCATGATTATACGTCATGTGTACGAGCGAGCACTGCACCAGCACACTTAGCTCATGCTCAAAGACGGTAAAGGTCTGCCCCCCAAAATTTGCATCGCCAGTAATCGTCATCATAATGCCGGGCAAGGGCACAGGTTGATGATAGAGGCAAAGGGCACGCATCAATTGCAATTGAATAGGATTGAGGAAGTGATAGACGGCAGCACAAAGGTGCGAGGTTACATCCCCAGCCCACATCGGCTGATAATCGTCGGAGTTGAGAAAATAGCTTAAGGAAACACCGCTTAGTTGCAGCAGCGCGCTGAAGAGCGCCAGGGCGAAGACGTGCCCGCTACAGCGCTGCCAGACTAGCGAAAGTTCTTCTGGTGAGCCATTTACCCCGCGTCTCTGTAGCAGAGCGATACCCTCGGGAATACTGATCCGCGAAACCAGACAGGAACGCACACGGGTATTCTCGGCATACTCATCAAAGGGCGAACTATAACTTGTCAGCAGGAAGCGACTGGCTCCAAGGTCGTGCTGTAATAGTTGCAAGAAAAGGGGAAGAGCGCCCCGAGCTGCCACCCCAGGCTGAATATCATCAGGATAGAGTAGGGCCTCAAATTGGTCCAGCACAATTAAGGAGTCTCGCTCAGGGTCTCGCAAGGCTTCAAAGAGACGTTGCATTTGCTGCTCCGGTCTAAGCAGGAAGAAGCCTGGATCACCAGCATCAATACCATTCAATATAGCGGCGATCATATCGGGCACAGTTGTATAGGGACCAATCTCTAGCCAGATCAATCGAGAAGGCACTTTCTGACCTGCCTCTAGCGCCTGCCTCAAACGCTGAAAAAGCAAGGCAGCCAACGTCGATTTGCCTGCACCTGGATTGCCAGTTACGATTACGGTGCTGGTCTGGGCATCCATAAGCATACGTTGAAGCGTCGTCACTTCATCTACACGCTGCATAAAACGTTGGGGATCAGTGGGAGGTGGCATCGTCGCATTGATACCAAAAGGCAATCGAGAGAGTCTTAGTTGCTGCCGCTGTTGTGCTGGCGCCTGCGGCATTTGCGACATATGTGGTTGCGCAGCTTGGCTAGCTGTAAGATTGAGAGAATACTCGTTGTTCACTGGTCGCTCCATAAAAATTGGTGGCGTTTTCCTCCCACGCTCGAAACGACAAAGTTAGATGAAGAGTCAAATGCAAGTATAGCATAACCTCAGGAATATAAAAGAGTGCTAAAATAGCCTGAATGTGCTACCATAAGACGCGAGTCTTCCTGAGCACATCATGCAGTAAGGAGCCAGGCATACAACATAATCTAGCCCAGGCTGCATTGAACAAGCATATAAAACACACATACACACAATTCTGGTCTCGACCAGGCAAAGTCGTAGTAGAGGGGTGAGACTTGTTACGTATCATCTATATGGGGACACCACAATTCGCGGTCCCCGCACTAGAGGCCCTCGTCCAACATTCCACACCGGGAGCCCTCCTGAGCGAAGGCTACGAGATTGCGGCTGTCATCACACGTCCCGATAAACCAGCCGGGCGTGGACGAGGCATCATCTACTCTCCAGTAAAACAGTGCGCTTTGGCACACAATCTGCCTGTGTGGCAGCCCGGGTCCTTCAAAAAGGCTGTAAACAGCGAGGCTCTTGCTGCATACCAGGCTGACCTTTATATTGTAGCCGCTTTTGGGCAGATTCTACCACAAAGCGTACTCGATCAGCCACGCTTTGGGACCTTGAACATTCATGCATCACTGTTACCCAAATATCGTGGACCAGATCCCATCGCTGAAGCCATCCTCCAGGGCGATCATGAGAGCGGCGTCTCCATCATGCAACTTGATGCCGGAATCGACACTGGCCCCGTTTTGCTTCGGCGTATACTGACCCTGACAGAAGCCGAGACCACAGGCACCCTGACAACCCGGCTATCAGAGCTTGGAGCGCAGGCCCTTCTCGAAGTGCTTCCTCCCTGGATCGCGGGCCAGATCACGCCCGAAATTCAGGATGAGGAGCATGCGACTCATACACATATGCTCACCAAAGAGGACGGGGGCATCCAATGGGAGCGCTCATCTGGAGCCATAGCTCGTCAGGTACGTGCATACCAGCCCTGGCCCAGCGCCTACACGCACTGGCAGGGCAAACTGCTTAAGATCCTGGCAGCTCATCCTCTTGATTCCCAACCCTCAAGACCGGTCCCCCCTGGCACCGTGCTCACACGCGACCATGATGGGCAAAAGATCATGGTTGTCGTGACTGGCTCTGGATTGCTCCAGATAGCGCGCCTCCAGCTTGAGGGAAAGAAAGCTATGCAGGCTGACGAATTCTTACGTGGCTACGGCAAAGTCGCTGGCGCGGTCTTTGGCAGCTAAAATGCTCTTCCTTACAAAAAGCGGTCGGAGTCTTATCATGGAAGCGATGAGGTTCCGACCGCTCTTCAATTCTCTCTACGCACGTCCAGAGAAGACGGTGAAAAAGAGAATTATCGAGATCAGACCAGCTCCCCAACAGTAGTAAGCAAAGGGATCCAGGCGACCTGTCTCAAAGTATTTTAACAGGAACTTCGTACTCAAGAAGGCGGCTATCCCCGAGAGAACGGCACCAAAGAGCACAAGCAACAGCGTTGAACCCGGCAGGTGGAGCAACTGCGGTACCTCCAAGGCCGCAGCAGCCAGGATGATTGGCGTGCCCAGCAGGAAGGAGTAACGCGCGGCATCCTCATGTGTCAGGCGCGCGATTAGCCCGCCAACAATCGTCATCCCTGAGCGCGAGAAGCCAGGAATCAAGGACAGCGCTTGCGAAGTTCCCACCAGCAATGCCTCTTTGAAGGTCAATGAGTCCAGGCGGCGAAAGTGGGCTTCGCGCTCGCGCGGTGGCAATGCCTTCAGCTTAGCCTCAGAGCGGCGGCGCATAGCCTCACCAAAGAAGAGAGCTGAACCATTCACAACAAGAAAGGTTGAAGCAATCAATGGTGAAGCAAAAGCGTGCTTTAGCACATGCTCAAGCAAGATTCCCAGCACACCAGCTGGTATCGTCCCCACAATGATGAGCCAGCTCACCCATTCCGGGGTTCCCTTGCGTACTCGCTTCCAATCCTTCGCCGTGACCACCAGCGTTTTCGCAACCTGGAGCCAATCACGCCAGAAATAGAACAGCAGCGCGAAGCTCGTGCCCAAATGCAATGCTGTAATTAACGGAACAAAACAACTCTCACCCCCGCACGCGGTATCAGTTGTCATATTGCCCCAACCGAGCAGCCCTGGGATAATCACCGTATGCCCAAGGCTGCTGATCGGAAAGAGTTCGGTCACCCCCTGTAAAAGCGCCAAAACTATCGTCTGCCAGATATCAATATTCATGCACCCTTATCTCTCGTTAAGCCTTTTATTTGTCCAGGTATTGCTCCTGAACCTTCAAGAACTCCTGATAAGTCTTGGCGAAATGAGACTTACCATGCTTATCCGCCACAAAGAAGTAGTAATCCGTCTTCTTAGGATCAGCGACAGACTTTAAGCTCGCCAGTCCAGGACTACAGATCGGTGTTGGCGGTAAGCCAGCTGTATTATACGTATTATAGGGACTATCCGAAGCGGTCTCACCACCTGTAGTTTCCAGTGGCTTCCAATACGTATCCGTATCCTCGGCGGAATCGCGCGCGTACTGCACCGTAGGATCGGCATCCAGCTTACCATTCGTTTCATCGTTTGGTCTGTAGATGCGATTCCAATAGACGCTAGCGATATCATTACGATCAGCTGCCTGGCCTGTTTCGCGCTCAACAACAGATGCTAGATCAACCATATCATACAGGCTCATCTGATGTTGCTTGGCAAGCTCTTCCAGATTGTTATCTTTGATGATGGTTTCTATCTGTGTGAGAAGCAAGCCTAATGACTGTCCCGCGTCAGCGTTCACATCGACCTGGTAAGAAGCTGGGAAGAGAAAACCTTCCATGCTCTTGCCCTTGGGAATGCTCTTAAGAATAGGGTACTTCTGCGTTGCCGAAACCTTATACTTGGTTTTGACATAACTATCAAAGGCAGAGACGCTTCCAACATACTTCAAGAAATCGGCCTTCTTAAAATTAGGAAGCACAGGAGACGACTTGGAGAAGGCATTCGCAACTTGCTCTAAACGCCATCCTTCTGGGATGACAATCTCCACCGCATCAGGCTGCGCATTCAACAGTTGGTCGATAATTTTATCGATAGTCATGTTTGGAGAGAGTTTCTTATACACGCCCGCTTGTAACTGATTATCCAGTCCACGGATACGCGCCCAGAGCCGGAAGGCCAAGGCATTACGAATGAGTCCCATCTGCTGCAAACGATCCGCAATCTGCGCCGTACTCTCTCCTGGCTTAATCTCCAGAGCAACTGTCTTCTGGTTATTGGTGTCAACCGGCTGAAAGACCGAAGTAAATGTGTTCCAGGAAAATAGGGCGCCACCAAATATAAGCACCGCCAGCAGGAACATTGAAATCATTCCAGCACGCGATCTCTTGGGTTGTTTCATAGCTCACCCTCCTTCAATTAGCTGCTTCTTTGCGCATCCAGATATTCCTGAAGGATAACGGACGCAGCTAGAGCATCAATCTCATGCCCTTGGCGACGACGCTTCGCCTGAGGGCGTCCCCGCCCTCCTGCATTATGCGATCTCCCCTTGCCTCTCCCCTGTTGAGCTCGCAGGCGTTCAGCCTCTACGGTAGAAAGGCGCTCATCCCAGAAGGTGATAGGTAATGAGACCCAGGGCTTCATACGCTCTACAAAGGCCATAATACGCTCGCCTTGCGCGTGTATCTGTCCATCCAGGCTTATTGGCAAGCCCACCACCAATCCTTCAATCTCTGCCTCTTCTATAATACGGACAATCGCATCCCAGGTTTTGGTTTCGTCCCGTGTCACATAAATCGTTGTGTATGGAGAGGCAAGCAAACCGGTCGCGTCACTTACCGCAACTCCAATGCGAGCCTCACCTACATCTAAAGCTAACATTCTCCCCATAATTACCCCTTGCCATTCATGCGCCTGAGCTATGCCGACCGCCAAATGGCGGCGTTGGCGCATGCTTTAAGAACCTTGCGATCCATGAACCAGAGAATGCTAGCCACCAGCAGACGACGTTGGCACATATTTTCATTGGATCCAACGCCCCTTCTTCACAACCATTCTAGCTAAGCAAGCTGACATTTGTCCACTTTGCCCCCCCGAAGTAGCATAAACGCACCAGAAACAGCTGCGCATTATCCTATATAAAAAGAGATGCATGCTTTTTCGTTAATTATGAAAAAGCATGCATCTCTTTTCAAACCTACTTTACAGGAACCAGATGAATATTAATATGAGGAGGCCAAAAAGGTGTCCAGGAGACAAATGACGGGAAATTGGTAATCTGAACATCTCGCACATTTAAATTCCGATATGTTCTCAGTATATCGTCACGCGCGGCACCATCCGATTTTCCACTGATCAGGCGTTGCACAGCTTCGATGCTCATTGATGGCGTAGTACTGGCCTGAGCAGTAAAATTTAGTGTCAGGGCAGCCCCCTCTCCACTCGTTTTAAGATCTTGAATCTGGATTGAAGAAGCGGCATCAGGGCTAATAGTATAGTCTGATTGATTCTTCTCTTGTATCAAGAAGGTGTTCAATGGAGCGATGCTTGCTTTCTGAATATCATTGGCACGCACGACCATCACCAGTACATGCGCTCGCAAGTGCGCTGGGAAGATATTACTTTCGACTGGTACTCCCTCCTTGGGAGCATCTGTCAAGGTACTTTCAATGTGTGGCTTACCAACCACATCCTGAGAGGACTTCTTTAATTGCGACAACCAAGCCTGAATATCATCGCTCAGGGCATCCTGTAATTTCTTAGTGACATTGTTCAGGTCATCCTGCGCGACTACTGTGACCTTACCTGAGCCACCATCTGTGGTCGCAGATGAATTTGTGAGTTTCAACTTCAACTGATTTGGAGAGGAGAGATGGCTACTCCTGACAATCATGTCTTTACCCTCGTCTGTCAGCACCGTAATCTTTCCAGGTCCAACATTACCACTTGCTCCTGGCTTAACCGCCTGAATCGGCATGTCTACGACATTGAGGCCACTACCAGACGTCGTCACGACAGCCTCCGCCGTGGTAGCAAACTGAATCCCATTTTGCGTCTCCACGATAGTTCCCGAGGGAATGGTAATATTCGTATTGCCAGTATTCGTAAAAGTAACACTCCCGGTAGCGGTGCGATTGTCTACCATCTTGCTCCCCGTAGCTGTACCGCTACCATCCTGGTCAAAGTCACGCGAGAAACTCTGTGCAGGCACACTCGCACTGCTAGAGCTTGCTGGGCCAACCACTCCATTCTGGCTTGCCACCAGCGTGACTGCATGAGAGTAACTACGTCCGGTAAAGGTGATCGTTACATCTGCGCTCGGCACAAAATACGCCACCAGAGCTACTATCAGTAATACAAATATAATACTTACTGCCACCCACAAGCCACTACGCTTCTGACGCCCAGACTGGACAATTGAGCGACGGCTGCGCGCGGTGGTTGGGCCTGTACGCCTGCCTGCTGGGCGCTGTGAGGCCTGGCTCTGACGAGAAGAGGGGCGAACCTGATTAGGATGTTCCGTTACGCCGCTCGCGGGCCGCACCGCTCGGGAATGTACGGGCTGCTCACGCTCACTTGAACGCCAGCCTTCAACCGCAGGGCGCTGAGGAAAGACAATTGTCGGCTGATCTTCAATCTCCTCCCTCTGGAACGCGGAAATCTCTTTAGGCTCTATTGGCTCTGGCTCAGAACGGAGACGAGGGGAGAGTGGCACGGAGCGTTTGCTAGGGCGCACTGGAGGAGCAGAAGGCGGCGGCACCTCATCGACGCCCTCTTCAATGAGCGGGCTCCGACCTGGAAATGCCTCGATACGCCCCAGGTCGCCCAGATCCTCAATAACATTCTCCATCCCAGGCTCCGAGACTCGGCTAACCGGCGTCTCGGGAATGGGGTGCAGGCCACTATCAAGTTGATCCATCATTACCGACCCGCGTTGCTCAGAGTGCGGCGGCGGGGGGAGTTCATCTTCCAGATAGGTGAAAGGATCGACAAAGGCCATCTCGGTTGATGAGATGGGCAACATATTATATGCTGGCGTCGGTTCATCCTGCCCACGTGGCGGGGACGCTTCCTCAGATTTGGCCGCCTGCTCACCTGTCTTCCGTCGCATGGCGGAACGACGAATACTCTGAGCCTGATTATAGTCTTCAAAGAGCTGGTCAGGCTCATCGCTGTTATCCATTTCCTGTGGTGACAAAGAACGAATCGGCGGTACACTATCCACATCAAAGTTATAGGATGCGCCATGCTCTGGCTCGGGTAAGACCTCAGCAGAAGAGAGCTTATCCACCTGCGAAGGCTTACGCTTTAATTCCTGCGAGGGCTTCTTCAAAGGTTCAGGAATCGATTCAATCACCGGTTCGATAGAAGAGGGGGGAAGGGGCGAAGGAGCAGGTAGATCATCATGCCAGCGACCGGACGAACGTTCTAACTGATGAGAGCGGCGAGAGCTAGGACCGCGTCCCTCAACAGTTTTACGGGAAGCAGGTCGACTTCTACCAGGGGGAGATGAGCGCACAGAGCGGCTCATCTGGCGTGGCTTACTGGGAGGCGCTTCCAACGATTGGGCTACTTTAAATTTCACAGCCTGAGCAACCGAGCGCACCTGGGGGTCAGAACTGACAATCAGGACATCTTTTCCCATCTCTCTTGCGCGTGCATGTAACAGCTTCCAGGCAACATGGCTACGCAATTGGGTCTGTGCGGGTATAACCAGGGTCACGTGACGCGATTCAACATTTTGCAGGCGCTCGCGTACGCTCGTCAAATCATCTTCAGGTCCTATATATATTGTCTGCATGTTCTGCTCATCATTCATAAGCCCAGTTTTCCCCCATCATTATTGTATCCTCATGAAGTTCGGGCTGTGCAGCTCTCTTATACTATAGTATAGCATTACATCCCTGTGTCTCTTATTTTTATTTGAAGCATCTGATATCGCCAGATACGCATTTTATAGCAAACTTGCATTTTCCATGCATACCCCATAATGCCATGAAAAATGCAACCCTTTTATTTATAGGCACAAAACGTTACCACCAACACGCTCACCTAGATACGCATTGTGTCTAGTACACGGTCTAACGTTCGCTCCAGAATAGTATTCTCATTCTGCAATTCAACCGACTGATAAGCCAGAGCCATCGGCGTAATATCCTGGGCACTCTGTAGCATCCCCTCAGGGTCAATGATATGTCCTACCATCTCCGGTTGGACGGTGCTAATGATGGGGGGGCGAGAGAACGGCAAGCGTTCCGTCCAAGGAAATGCCTCCAGCTTCCGAAACAGGTCAGAAAGAGCCGAACCACCGCCAACCACATAAATCGCGGGTGGTAGCAATTCTCCCTTCGCCAATTCCTCGATCAATAGCTCAACACTATCCATCCAGGTCTGACACTCCGGCTCTAGAATGGCTCGAATCTCCTCATGACCCGCACCCTTGATCTCGCCCCGGCTATAACCAAGCTTCAAACGCTCTGCTTCCCTAATGGAAATGCCCTTGCTTGTCGCGATACGGCGCGTAAAGGTTCGTCCACCCAATGCAAACATGCGGGTTTCCTCAATTCCTCCCTGTCGCACCAGCGCGATATCGGTTGTACCTCCACCGATGTCTATGAAGATTGCGCCACTATCCGCCCCCGCGTTCGTACTCAGGCAACGTGCCAGAGCGTAGGGTTCGGCGACAATAGCTAGCAATGTGAGATCTAATCCCTGCGCCACCGCTTCCAGAGCCCCTAATTGCATCAAAGGCGCAAAGGCGCTGAAGAGCGTGAGCGAAAAGTAGCGGCCCGGAAAACCAATGGGATTTGACACAGTCTGCCCATCGATGCGCACCGCGATCACAGCGGTGTTAGTTAGACGGACCTCAATATTATTATAACCTGTTTCTGAAGCGATACGTTCCTTAGCGTTCTTCAGCAGTTTATTCTGTGCGCTTGCCATAAGCGCTTCTAGTTCCTCTGCGGTGATTGGACGCGCTGGCTGCTGCCGATTTTTGCTCACTGTTGTTGAACAGCCCTTAACCAGTTCGCCCGCGATACCAATAATAGCCGAGGGCGCGATAACCCCTCCCGCCGCTCTCTCGGCCTTCAGCAGAGCCTCATTGCAGTTGGCAATCACCCCAGGAATATCAGTCACGATCCCATCAGACATGTGCATATAACTTTGCGGGTGATGCCCTACACCCAGCACCTCGGCACTATCGCCCTGCACCTCAATAATCATAGCTTTGGCATAGGCAGTGCCAATGTCTAATGCGGTAAAGAGTTGTCGCTCTGTAACTTCCGGCTCCAACTCCTCATCTTCATCAAACTCTTCATCCAGATCGTCACTATAATAGTCGATCTCTTCTTGTCCCTTCGAAAAAAGCTGGCGTAGACGCTGAAAGAGATTCATAAGCTGTCTTCCCTGATTTTTTTCTTTGTCTGCTATTCCACAGGTAGCGGATTGCCTATCCTCACACCACCCTGCGCGATAACTATCGCTAGCATATACCATTGTCACCGATGTGACAGCTAGCAGCACTCAAGCAAATGCACGGCATATCATGCATGCTCCTCACAGATGGCATGCATGACATAGGCCCTATAGCCCAAAAAATCTGGCTTTGACAAAACTAGCGCAAGTTCTCTTGTACCAAGCTTATCACAAGATCGAGGGCCGCTCCCAACTCAGCCTTATTCTTGCCACCACCCTGCGCTACTTCCGGGCGCCCGCCGCCTTTGCCGCCAATCTTCTGACCAACCGCCGATACAATCTTGCCCGCATGCAGGCCACGCTTTGTAAGCTCAGGCGCGACATTGACCTGGAGCGCGATACGCTCCTCAAAAGGAGCCGCCAGGACTACAACACCTGGGCGCTTCAATCCGGTGCGGACCATGTCACCCATCTCACGCAAGATCTTGTCGTCGGGAACCTCGACCACTGTGGTGATGACAGCAACATCAGCAACTTCTCGCGCCTGAGAGACTAGGCTCTCAGCCAGCCGGGCTGCTCCTTCGCGCTGGAATTGCGCGATCTGACGGCGAGCTGCCGCCAATTCTTGTATGATCTGCTCCGTGCGCATCTCCAGCATATCAGTCTGGACCTGGAACTTGGCGGCAAGGGTATCGACCAGCGCGCTCCGGCGGCGGAGATAGGCTTCAGCCGCTCGCCCCGTCAGGCCCTCAATACGGCGAATACCAGAGGCAATACTTGTCTCCTGCACAGTAATATACAAGCCAATCTGGCCTGTAGAGGCACAATGAGTCCCACCACACAGTTCGATACTCTCACCCATTGAGACTACACGCACAACATCATCATACTTCTCACCAAAGAGGGCCATGGCTCCAGTCGCCATTGCCTCCTGAATAGGCATGATATTGGTATGAACGGGAGATGCGGCCCGAATCCAACGATTGACTTGAGCATCGATCTGCTCAACTTCGTTCGCGGACAACCCGCGCTGGCTACTAAAGTCGAAGCGCAGGCGCTCGGGTTCCACCAACGATCCTCGCTGCTGCACCTGGGTCCCAAGTAGATCACGTAACGCTTTATGTAATAGATGCGTGGCACTGTGATTGCGCATTGTATCTTCGCGGCGCTGGCTATTAACTTCCGCCTGCACGGTATCGCCAACACGCAAATGCCCCTCAGAGATCTCACCATAATGCACGATCAACCCCTTCACAGGGCGGCGCGTATCCTGCACCTTAAAGACACCAGCATGGGAGTTTAAATCACCACGATCCCCAATCTGACCACCACTCTCGCCATAGAAGGGGGTAGCATCGAGAATTACCAACGCCTGTTGCGGTGCGCTAATATTTTCAACCTCTTTGCCATCTACGACCAGAGACACAATTTTTCCCGTCCCAATCACGCCCTCATAGCCCAGGAAGCGTGTTGGACCAACACGCTTGAGTACCTCATCCAGATTGGTCTCGTGATCCGCCTGGCTGAATGTACTGGCGGCACGACTCCGCTCTTGCTGCTGCTGCATAGCATGCTCAAAGCCCGCGCTATCAATGGTGAAGCCCTGCTCCGAAGCAATCTCTTGCGTCAGTTCGACTGGGAAACCATGTGTGTCATAGAGCTTGAAGACAGCATCCCCCGGAATAACTGAGACCTCTTTCGCACGCAACTCAGTAAGCAACTCAGTAAGCAGCTGCAGGCCCGTGTTGAGCGTCTGACTAAACTTCTTCTCCTCCATGCTCAATACGTCAACGATGCGGTCGCGCTGTTCTCGTAGCTCGGTATAGTAGTCTCCCATGAGCTTGATTACGGTGTCGGCGGCAATGGAGAGGAAGGGCTTATCTAACCCCAGCAATTTACCATGCCGCACAGCTCGGCGCAGAACACGGCGGAAGATGTAGCCACGTCCCTCATTACTTGGCAGGACCCCATCAGCAGCAAGGAAAACCAGAGCGCGTGCATGGTCTGCAATAACACGCAGAGAGGTGTCGACACGTGTATCCTGACCATAGCGGACGCCCGTCAGTTGCGCGAAGTGGTCAATGATGGCACGGAAGATGTCAGTATCAAAGACCGATTCTTTGCCCTGGACGACCATTGAAAGTCGCTCCAGACCCATGCCAGTATCAATGTTGGTCTTGGGCAGGGGCGTACGCACGCCATCTCGATCCTGGAAGTACTGCATAAAGACCAGGTTCCAGATCTCAAGAAAGCGCTCACAGTCGCAGCCAGGCTTACAATCGGCACGCCCACAACCATGCTCTACACCACGGTCATAATAGATCTCCGAGTCAGGTCCACAAGGGCCAGAAGCTCCTGGAGGCCCCCACCAGTTATCTTCCAGGCGTACAATAGCATCATCTGGATAACCCGCGATCTCACTCCAATAGCCAGGTGCCTCGGCATCATCAGGATGCACTGTAGGGTGAAGACGCTCAGCAGGCAATTTGATGACCTGGGTCAAGAACTCCCACGCAAAGGTAATTGCTTCGCGCTTGAAGTAATCACCAACCGAAAAGTTGCCCAGCATTTCGAAGAAGGTCAGCGTGCGCTGATTGCCAACGATATCAATGTCAGTCGTGCGGAAGCACTTCTGCGCCGATGTCATGCGCGAGCCGGGAGGGGTTTCGCGTCCCAGAAAATATGGGATCATCTGCTGCATGCCCGCCGTCGTCAGCATCACAGTCGGATCATTGCGAGGCACAAGGGACGAGCTAGGGACCTTGACGTGGCCTTTGCTCGCGAAGTAATCTAAGTAACGCGCACGGATTTCCGTGCTCGTGAGAGCAATCTCAACAGACACAGCAACCTCCTCAAGCTATGGGAGCGTCTCTTACGATGAGAGTGAACTTTAGTGAAACATCTCGGTAGCCTGGAGCCGCCGACATAAACGAGCGAAACGTGCTCACTCGTTTATGTTTCCACACCCAAAGAGACAATATATAATGAATGAAAAAGCCAATAGATAATGTATTATCGCCTGTCGTTCATTCGCCCTGAGCGCTTGTGCGCTTGCCACCGCACAAGCGGTGTTGGCGAATGCTCTAAGACCGGGCCTGTCACCGACAGGCGATGCTGGCGAATGCTGTTTGTTCACATACAATGATACATAAAAGGTGCATATAACCCTTGGTCTCACCTATTCATCTCAGCGGCCAAAAGGCGTATATATGCATGCGCATTATATCAAAGGAGAAGAACCACCGCAATGGACATAGCAAGCCCCCTACAACGTCAGCGACCATTTAAGATCACGCTGCCCCAGCGCTCACTTATCGTACTCTGTGGACCCGCTGGCGCAGGTAAAAGCACATTCGCTCAACACCTTGTCCATCAGAATCTGCATGCTGGCTTCGCGCCCAGTATGGTTATTTCATCCGATTACTGCCGACGCATCATCTTCGACGATGAAACCAATCAGCAGGCGAACCGCGAAACCTTTGACCTCTTCCACTTTATCATCACCAAGCGTATGCTGCAAAATCGCCCTACCATCGCGGACAGTACCGCGCTAACCTGGGACGCACGCCACAAACTGCTCGAACTCGCCCACCGGCACAATTACCTTACATGCCTCTTTATCTTCAATATTTCGCCTGAGATTTGCCTCCGTCATGAGCAACAGCGCCAGCGCCGCGTCGGTATTGACGTCATTAACTATCATTTCGGACAACTACAGAACTTGCTCTCTGAATATCCGCGCGAAGGTTGGCATCAGGTTTATCAGCTTAGTGAAGCGGATATCAATGCCCCTGAGGCAAACATTCATCTCACAATTCTTCCCTCCCCACCTGCTAATCCCGAAGCCTGATCGTACATATGAAAACGGCCCTCCAGCTGGGCTCTAGCCCTCATGCCATCTCCTTCGCATATGCGAATTTCAGGCATCTATGGTACAATATACAGTACCAATAGGAGAGCAGCAATTCTCTATTACTCAGCTATTTTATGGCAGAAGGATGAGCGTGAGCCATGTTTCTTCGCAACCAGAACCAGGGAACCAATGATGGGCGTTTACGTGATGCGCTCCATTCCAATCAGATCACATTTCACAATAATGCTACCACTGACAACTGGTGGCCCGATTCAACCGCACCACTGCCAGTAAACTACCAGCAGCAGCCCTGGCATCGACGAGCCTTGTGGGTAATGGGAAATATCTGTGCCGCTATTGTGCGTAAGATCAATCAGGTTCTCGGCTTTCTACTTTGGATACTAACACTACTTCTGATAGTACGCTTTCTGCTCACCTTCTTTAGTCTGAGTCGGAGCCTGTTCTCTCAATGGATCTTCATTGCCAGCACACCCTTTATGCTCCCATTTACCAGTTTCCTCCCTATTACTCGTTTTAACGCATATAGCATCGATGGCTCAGTTCTGGTCGCCATCGGTGTATACTGGCTCGGCGTTTTCCTGGTTCGCCGCTTCCTCCGCCTTCTGGTCACGCGTCCATCCTATTAAGCCTCCCTGCTCAATCAGTCCCATACTCTTTCTCTATCGGCAGGGCAACATCTCTCAATAAGTGGTACAATGCCAACCGTGAACGTAGCTCATCGCTGGTAAGCTGCAAGCCACAATATCTGAGAGGAAAGACCACTTCATGACAATCTGGCGACACCCGGAACTGCGTATCCCCCCAACATTCGATAGCATCTTCTTTGATGTTGATGGTATCTTGATCCACACTACAGACTCTTTTCACGCCACTGATATCGCGACAGCCGAGTATGTCGTTGGCACCATACATGGCCTACATTGGGGCCAGGCAGAAAATACCCCGCTGCTGACAGTGACAGATGTAGATCTCTTTAAACAGGCAGGTGGATATAACAACGATTGGGATATGTGCTATCTACTGGCCTCCCTCTATACAGCGAAGCTCCGAGAGTGGCAGGGTACAGAATTCGCGACACGCACTAACGCTCACTGGGCGGCCCTTGCCCGCGAGGCTCACCTGCATGGGCAAGGCGGGCGCATCTGGGTTGAGGAGAACATTCCCGCGAGCGCGTGTATCGACTATGCCACTATTGGCAATATCTATCACGAATACTACTGGGGCGGCGAAGGGATGCGCAAATACTATCAACGAGATCCCCAATACCTCTCACCAGATACCCCTGGCCTATACCGTCGCGAGCGCATGCTCTATCAACCTGACTTCTTTCGTCGCTTACGAACCGCTGGCATTAAACATCTCGGTATGATTACTGGTCGTGTCGGACCGGAGGTCGAGTGTGCCCTGGAACAGATGGAGGCTTATAGCGGCGAACGTTGGTGGGACTTCGTTATCCCGGCTGATGTCTGCCCAAAGCCAAATCCTCAAGCCCTACGCCAGGCTATTCAACTCACAGGCGCACTAGGCGGTCTCTACATTGGCGATACAGCCGATGACCGCGATCTTGTTCGCAATTATATGGCAATCAGGTCCCCGGAAGAACCCATTATTCTCAGCGCTATGAGCGTCAATGAGGTTGAGGTAGAACTCTATAAGCAGCGCGGTGCCGAGATTATTGTGCCATCGGTAGAAGACCTCTTCGACCTGTTCGAAACCGTCAGCTAGTTATAAAAAGCATTCGCCAACGCCGCCTGAGCGAATGAATGGTATGCCTTCAGGACACTACGATGCGTCACTACGACAGGTGATGACTGTGATCTCAGGGCGACAATTAAGACGCACTTGAGGCGCGGTTGTCCCCAGACCCCGCGTTGTGTATTGCCACATTGAGCCAACGCGATAGAGGCCACATGAGTACTTGCGACCCAGCGCGGGCAGGACGAGCGCCCCTCGAAATGGCAGGCGCACCTGCCCGCCATGCGAGTGCCCTGAAAGTTGTAAATCAATGCGCCCCGATTCCGCAGCCAGATCAGCAAAATCAGGCTCATGGACCAGTAGGATTGCTGCCCCCTCTTCCGGAACTTTCTCCATGAGGGTTGTGAACTGCTCGCGATACACTGCGCGGGGCAGCGTCCGACGTTGCGCGAAGAGATCGTCAAACCCCAGGAGATGTAGCTTACTTCCAGCACGTTCCAGCGTATGTACGACTCCTGTCATCTCATGGATACCATACTCCTGAAAACGGGCTCGCAGATACGTCAGACCGTGCTCTTTCATCCGATGATCATGATTCCCAAAGACAGCGAAGATCCCATCGCGCGCGTGTAAGAAACGCAAAGCGGTCATCGTCTCCAGGGCCTGCTCCTGATAGGCCGAGACAAAATCACCCGTTATCACGACCATATCAGGCTCTTGTTTATTAATTAACTGGATAATCCGCGACAGGCGCTTATACCCCATCCAGGTCATATCCGCATGGATATCACTAATATGCACAATACGGTAACCATCAAAGGCGACATCCAGGCGCGGTAAACGCAATGAAATCGCATTCACGTCAATCCAGGCTGGCTCAATACGACGCGCGTAGTACCCAATCCCTCCAATTGCTCCAACCGCTCCAATTAGGACTGCTCCTGCCACTATCACGGCAAATCTCCGTTCCCTTGTCTGAGGAATCTCTCACTCACCCAAAACCTCACGCGAGATCGCTACTCGCTTCTGATTAGATGTTGCAAAATGCATTGCATATTATAGCTCCTCTCCACCTAAAGAACATCATCCCTCTACGCTATCTAGTCTTATATGCTATTCATCCGAAAACCAACACCATTTCCAGAGCTTGTACACTCCAGATTTTCTCAGGAGGATATCACTATCACTGTGCAGGTTCTCAGATAAGATAAAATAGATCAAGCAAGCGGTATATACCACTTCACAACGACTTTCCAACCACAATATACAGGGAGCATACGATCATGACAAAAACCGCCATCATTACTGGCGGCGTTAAGGGACTGGGCAAAGCAATGGCCTTACACCTGGCGCGGCAAGGATATAATCTGGTTCTCACCTACCATACAGACGAGAGAGCCGCACATGATACTGAGCAGGAATGTAAAAAGGCAGGGGCCAGTGCCACAATGTTGCGCTCGAACGTCGCCAGAAAGCAAGAGGTAGAAGAGCTTTTCAGCCTAGCAAGCAAACAATACGGAAGCATCGATGTATTGATCAATAATGCGGGACTTAATCGCGACAAGCCTATGCTCGATTTGGAGGAAGAAGACTGGGACCAGGTTGTGGATACGAATATGAAGGGAACATTCCTCTGCTCACAGTACGCCGCGCGCTATATGCTCGAACAGGAGCATGGCGGAAGCATCATCAATATAGCCGCCACCACAGGGATTACCGGGCGCAAAAACGGGTTAAACTATTGCGCCTCCAAAGCGGGCATCCTGGTCATGACGAAATGCCTGGCGATGGAACTAGCTCCCAAAATTCGCGTTAATTGCATTCTTCCAGGCTTCATCCAAACTCAGGAGGTTGAAGAACGTTATGGCACACACGATCCTGAGCGCCTGCGTGCGATCGTTGAAAACATTCCACTTGGGCGCATTGGACAGCCTGAAGAGATAGCACAGGCCATAGACTTCTTGCTCTCACCGGGAGCAAGCTTCATCAACGGTCAGAAACTTATCATCGACGGCGGTAACTACATGTACTAACATAAAATGCAAGGCATCCGAAGATGGACGCCTTGCACTCTTACATTTATAAATCAGCCTGGCGCTGCTGTGCCTCCTCGAGCAGGCTCGCCAGATATTGCAACTTGCTGATGGCATGCTCAACATTGCGCTTATTGCGCTCATATCCATCGGGGGCAAGTTGCTTCGCCCAGGTTTGAATATCTTCTTGCGATACATCGTACCACTTGGCATCGGCCTGCAAGCGCAAGTACACACGCATCTGTGGATCCTGCTTCTTACGCACAGGGGCGGTAGAAACTTCGCCAGCACTCTCGCGCTCATCAGCATCCACAGCCTCCGCAAGCGCAGCCTCTGGATGTAACTCGCTATAGAGCGCCTGCACATCGGAGGTACGGAAGAACGATTCTCGCCCCACTCCGCGCCGTGCCTTGAGGCGCCCATCCTTTACCCATTGCTCTAACGTTATACGATCTACTCCCAATTGACGTGCAGCCTCTCCTGCGTCAACAAAGGCAAAACGACCTCCCGGCCCCCCAGGTTTATTCAACATACATTTATTCTCCCATCGCGCAGGTAATCCCAGCATATCCCACGCATTTAAACGAAATCTTCTCTATTCTCAACAGACGAATAGTAAGCAACAAGAAAGCCCCCACCAAAACACAATTACCCACATCATCGCCACCCTCCTCACCCATTTGGCAGTAGACAAAGAGTTAACCTCTTTTGCGACCCATGTCCCCCACTCTTATCATAGCTTATCGGGATTATGAGGTAAGGAGGTGACTAAATGAATGCGCCAGCCACCCCAATTATAGCGCATACCACCATCAACAAACCTGTCCAAACGGACAATCAAGGATACGCGGAAAGGCCAACTGTAGCACAAGACAAGCATATAAGCATATAATATAGCACAAAAGTAATTATCCATAGTATAGTGATATTCATCCATGTTACACTAATTTCACGTATTTCAATACATATGTATTCATTGTAGGATTTCGTCATTCAAGTGGAGAGTGGAGGACCATCAGATATGTGGAGTAATATTCTTCGTACCTGGCCCCGTCTATTTCTACGCCTTCCCTTTACGATACAGTTGCTCATCTGCGCACTATGTTTTCTCGCCTGCACTGCGCTCTACTACTATACACTCCCCTTTACACATACTGGCTATATACTTGCGATACCCATGCTTCTCGCGTCATGGACCTTTAACAAATATGGCGCTTTCTGCATCTTTACTTGCAACATCATAGCCCTCGTTCTCTACAACACCCTCATTTATCAACAATGGACAGTGACGCCCACGTACATTTACTCCCTGATCGGGAGCATTGTTGTGCTACTCATCGAGGGATACCTTATGTGTACGCTTCGTAGCATGTTAGACACAACCGAGGAAGCCCAGCGCAGCGAAGAGGAGGCGCGCACGCAAGCACATGAAGCCAACGAGCGCCTACGCCAGCTTAATCAACTCAAGAATCAATTCATCATCAACGTCAATCATGAGCTACGCACGCCACTGACCGCCGCTTATGGATATCTAGAGATGCTTTATCAGCTCCTTCAGCAGACAGGATACCTCACGCGCGAGCTACACGCGGTCTACCTTAAGAACTCTCTCAACTACTGTGATGAGCTACAACGGCTTGTGAATCACGTTCTGGATACAATGGCTATTGCCAATACCAGAGGAGAGATCGCGACAGAAAACCTGCAACTTTACCGTATTATACGCGAAGTAATGATACAATTCGCCACACTTTACCAGTGCCATAATCGGCTCCACCTTGACATCTCGCCACACGTCTTTGCCCGTGGAAACGCTCATTGCATCCGACATGTACTGTATAATCTTCTCTCTAATGCCCACAAATACTCACCATCACGCAGCCCTATCCTGGTTTGTGCATACATGGATGGTGAAAAGGTTCGTATAACTGTTAGTGACAAAGGAGCAGGCATTCCCGTTCAGGAACAAACCCTCCTCTTCGATCAGTTTGTACGCCTACCCCAGAATCTTGCCGGGCCTATTCGTGGCACAGGGCTAGGCCTCTATATCAGCAAACACCTTGTCGAAGCCATGCAAGGGGACATCTGGGTAGAAAGTCGAGGCATTCCTGGACAAGGCAGCAACTTTCATTTTACCCTCCCCACCATTGCACAAACGCGGCTAAGCCGCACCCCCGCACCCAACACGCCCATCCCAGCCACCACGCCAAGCTACAATATAGGGGCTTCCCTTTAGCGCTTCCCTCAACAGACGCAAAATAATGGGATCATCTGCAATCACGACTAAAACGTAGTGATTACAGATGATCCTATAACATTTCTACCCAAACAGCTGTACATAATTCCGCTAATGGCCCGTTGATCATGCTTGATTCAATGCCATATGATGCATCACTCGGCTTCTGTATCTGGTAGGCGATAGAACATCAACAGCGTGCTGCCATAACGCCGCTCATCGCTGAGCACAAGTCGCTGGCATGAAACCGCCGCCACGCCTGGACGCTCCTTAGGATGAATCTGAATAATGACTAGTCCCTCATCGGCGACCAGCGGCGAATGATCAAGTATCTCCAAAGCTCGCGCCGCCATCTCCTGATATTGGGGAGGCGCAACATAGATAATGTCGAAAGCTCTTCGGGTAGTTCCTGGAGTCATGCCCGTTTGAAGAAATTTAAAGGCATCACCTCGAATGGTTTCAGCTCTATCAATGAGGCCCGTTATTTGCAAGTTCTCGCGCAGTATACGAAATACCTGGGCATTCATTTCAATGAATGTGGCATGGGCCGCCCCACGGCTCAAAGCCTCGATCCCGACATTCCCTACACCTCCGAACAGATCTAGAAAACGAGTTCCACTTATCTCGCCCGAGAGAATATCAAAAAGCGCAGTCTTGACGCGATCAAGAATTGGACGTGTCCCAATAGTCTTGGGCGATTTTAGACGCTTGCCCTTGGCCTCACCAGTTACTACCCGCATTATTGTTCTTCCTCCAACAGTTGTAAGACGGCCTCAGCCTCAGGAACAAAATCGTCTTCCTTTGCCCAGGTAATCAGAGCCTCATTCTGGTCTAATTTTAGCTTCTTCAGGGTTGGCACATTCCATATGCCTTCAATTAGCTTCTGAAGCTGTGCCTCGCTGATCTGATCGCCAACCACATTATTCAAAACCTTGAGGCGATGCTCACGCACGACTGTCGCCCCTTTGATTTCACGAAGCTGATGTAGTTTATCGTAGGCAAGATGCATCAAAGCGGAAGGAGCACTGGCAGGGCCAATTTCCTCTAAATCAGCAAGTCCCTCTAGATCCTCTGGTTCAATCTCCTCATCAAAGGTGCGAACTGGACGCCCGCGCTCTGCGGGTGCCATGACCTCCATGATTTTCGCGCCAGGGGCATGTCCATTCGTCCCCTCAGGCACCAAACGTATTGGCTGATTGGCAATTGCTTGAGCGGATGGGGCGGAGGTAGGCATTGGAGCATCTACATTCGCCATACCGACACGATTCTGTATCTGCGGAGGTTGTGTGTCTACCGAAGGGGCTGTATGTGGGCGCTCACTCGAACGAGCAGGCATAGAGCGCTGACTGGCCTCCTGCCCTGTCCTCTGCTCTTTATCTAGCAGTTCATGCAAGCGTGCGACTGCTGCGCGACGATTAATGGTAGACAAAGAGCGCACATTCAAATACTGCATCGCCTCGCGCGACCCAATCCCCCACGTCTCTTTAATATAATGCAGAAAATCGGTCAGATGCATATCGCTGCCCTGATCGCCCGTTGAGGTCGACGTAGTTGGTAAGGGGCCAATTCCGGCACGACCAGCCGGCGTCGGAACCTCAGCAGCCCCCGATTGAGACGCTGCACTCTCGCGAACCTGTGCGCCTTTGGGAGATGACTGCGCACTCGTCTGGGGGCAGGCATTGAAGCAGGCTTCTGCGGAGTTTGAGCAGGGCGTCCACTTTGTGGGGCCTGAATTGATCCCACCAGACCACTCTGGGCGCGCTGAAATGCCTGATTCGCACTCTTCTCAATCCGACCTATCAACTGTTGCATCCCCTGCTCAGCCTCGTTTAAGAGGCTCTCACGCTCTTCATCGTTGGCTCCCAGCGGCATAGGCACACCCATCTCAATCGTATGCTTACGCCCCCCGCTGGTAAACTCAGTCGCATAGCGCAACCAGATATGCTCGCGATCTCCCCTCGGCCTATCCTTCTGACCATCCATTTTAAGCACTCTCCTGTTTGCCTCTCATTTGCCTGACGAAGCTAGCCCCCGCTCAGGCGGCGTTGGCTAATGCTTTAAACTCACTATTCTGCCTACTCACTTGACTCGCCCAGATCACCACTAGCACAATTGAACACCATCTGGAGTCAGCATAAGAACTATTATACCAAAAACAGGCTTTGTGAGCACTTCTTCTCTCTGTTTCTAGAACATTTGGCGGTTAGCTCTTGAGCAATTCTGCCTTTACTATCTCTAAACTCTTACCAATCCCCAACAGCAGCCTATTTGGAATTAAGGAGGAAGACATGCACAAGAGCCACAACCGCAACAATCTCACCTTGCCACCCAATGAAGGCTAACATTAAAAGAGGGAAAAATGAGGTTACATTGTCACTCAGAGCAAGAGAAATTAGAGGTCCTCATGCTCAGGCTCATCTTCATCAGATCTCTCTGCCGGAGGACCAGAAACGCCATAGGGGCGCATAGGTGGGGGAGTATTGATTACACCTAACTTGGTGCTGGCATCATACGAGCCATTGGCGCGCATAATCGCCAGGGCATCACCATAGCTATCCTCGCCAGCCGTCGTCACTGTCACAACAGTATGTCCTGCCTGCAATTCCTTTTGATAGAAAGCCGCATCTTTTTCGGGAATGCCAATACGCACAAACGAGCCGATCAAACCACCAGCAGCTGCACCTAGTGCGGCACCACCCAGCGTCGCAGCCAGAATTCCACCCGCGATTGCCGGGCCAATACCAGGAATGAGCAAAGTCGCGACAGCCCCTAATACACCACCCAATACACTACCCTCCACCATCCCCGTCGTGGTATTGGCAACAGTAGCCTCTGAAAGCCCCTCCAGGCGTGCGTGTGCGAGATAACCAATCTCATCGTTGCTAAAACCAGCACGCCGAAGCTCATCAATTGCACTCCTGGCTTTCTCCGCTTCTTCAAAGACACCTACCGCAACAATCTTCTGCGTCATAGCCATTAGCTCAAACCTCCTTCCCAAATACGTGTGTCGCTCAATAATGTCTTGCCTCCATTACGGAAAAACTAAACGTTGAGTTTCAGCCACACGCCACCACGCACCCACGTCTACACACATCATCTAGAGATGCAGAGTGTCAACTCACATCACGCTCACCACCGCGCCTAAAGCGGCCGAACACCAGATACTTCAGTGAACTGCACATTCTCCTCAGATTCCCGTGAGGAAACTAGATTGAGACGCGTCGCGTATAGTGCTGCCTGGGTGCGGCTCTGCACACCCAACTTTGCTAAAATATGTCGCACATGCGTCTTCACCGTGTCCTCAACGATATGTAAATGGCGCGCAATATCCTTATTTGAACGCCCCTGAGCCAACAAGTTGAGAACATCGGCCTCGCGCTCTGTTAGCGTTTCGGGTAAATGAGGCTCACGCACTTCGTGCAAGAGATACATAGACGCCTGGGCCGAAAACTGTACATTTCCCAGCATAACCTCTTTTATCGCATGACACAAATCTTCCGCCATTGTGTCCTTCAACAAATAGCCAACCGCCCCTGCCTTGACTGCATGGATGACCATTGAACGCTCAACATGATTGCTCAACATTATGATACGGCATTCAGGGCACAATTTATGAATAGAGGCTGTGGCTGCGATACCATCCATACCAGGCATGATAACGTCCATCAAGACGACACTCGGGCGGACTCGTTGTACGAGTTGCAAAGCACTGGCTCCATCACTTGCCTCGCCCACAACTACGATCTCAGGATCCTCGGCTAGAAAGTGACGTAATCCCTCACGTACCATTCCATGGTCATCCACTATCACTACATTTATCATCACTTACACTCTCCTACCTCAGAGTGAGATTCAGTCTTACGCCTTAATCTCTATGCAAATACTCAGGCACATCAACGCTAACGACGATGAAGGTGTTGGTTATCGCAAAAGACCTTACACATCACTCTTTTGTATGTTGCCAAAAGCTTACATCCTATCTCCTCCTTTTTCATTCTACCAAGCTAGCGTAAACCAACCCTATAGAGTGAGGCACTCACCCATTTATCTCCTTTAAATAAAACCGATTTATTACATTCAGCTATTAATGCATAGAAACACGAGACTCCTCGGTCCCAGTTAGACGTCAAAACGTCCGACAATCGATTTCATCGAGAAGCTAGCTGAGGGCAAATTTTATCTACGAGCGGGGCAGAATAGCACAGAGGGCGACATAACAGAGAATTTCATCCCTAAATACAACATTTTTACATTTTAACTATTTTCGCGAGACAGCAGCTTTGTTAAAAGCGAGCGCACATACATAAGGGGGGTACGGTGACGAAAAGCTGGGCAGCACGTAGCCTGTTGGAGAGCATCCATAAAGGTCGCGATACAGGAGAAGCGGCGGGAAGGTTCTTTTGCCAGTGAGCGTAGAATTACCTGTTCAATCGCATCAGGGATCTCGGGCATAAACGCACGCATCCCTTTCGGCTCAGCATATAAATGCTGATGACAGATTTGCGTTGCACTCCCCTGAAAGGGATAATGACCACAAAGCCAGGTATATAACATCACACCCAGGGCATATTGATCGCTTGCAGGCTCAGGCCGTCCACGAATCTGCTCAGGAGCGGCATACAGGACCGTACCACGTGGTATCTGTTCATCCCCTAAGTGTAGACTTTGGGTTACCGATCTGGCCGCTCCAAAGTCGCACAGCCAGGCTTCAAAGTTTGGCCCCAATAAGATATTCTGCGGCTTTACATCTCCATGAACAATGTCAGCGTCATGAAGATACTGTAGAGCCAACCCCACTTGAAGAACATATGGCAATATAACCTGTAATGTGACTACTCGCTGCTGCGGGAAGTGCTCATGCAGCGTTCCATGAGGCGCATAATCTATGACCATAAAGGGAATATCTTCCGCTTTGCCAAAGTCGAGGACACGTACGATATGCGTATGGGGGAAACAGGCATGCAGTCTTGCCTCAGAGAGCAGCGAGCGCACATCGCTCTCAGTCGCATACCAGGTATTGAGTAGTTTGAGTACAACTTGCGTCTTCAAATAACGATGTTCACCCAGGTACAACGTTGCATATCCCCCGCATCGTAAGAGCCGAATCAAGCGGTAACTCCCAAGTTGTTGGATAGTAGTCTGAAGACCAGGAGCGCTATTAATCTGTGTCGACTTGAGCATAAAAGCGACCCTTTACCACCCGCCAGACAAACTCTGGCGCATTCCTACAATTTGCCCTCCATTCTACAAATACCGCACGCTAGATGTCATCAACCAAACGAGTGAGATTTTGTTACACTTCACTCTATGCCTGTAAGATAACGCCTCAATACCCAACCCCATTCTGGATCAAGAAGTATCAGCGAAGATTACCGATATTCTCTCATCCTTGGGAGCCAAAGCAAGTGAAGGATGGTTCTAAATAGGACTAGTGGGTCATAAGCAGGCGCCTTCACAGCAAGGTCCTAGACGAGAAGGTGGTCATGCTGTAGGCTGATAACAAAAGATGTTATGTTAGGCGATACTCTTGTCATCGTTTAATACTCATAGATAGGTTAATTCAACGAGAGTAGGAACTTATAAATGCAGCAAGAAGCAATCTTACGCACAGAACATCTAACAAAGCGTTTCGGCACACGTACCGCTGTCGACGACCTGGCGTTAGAGGTCTTCCGAGGCGATGTCTTTGGTCTGCTAGGCCCCAACGGTTCGGGAAAAACTACAACGATCCGTATGGTACTGGGTCTACTTCAACCTAATCATGGATCGATTACCCTTTTAGATCAGCGCTCATCAGATAAGCATGGATATCTCCAGGCCCTACGCCGAACAGGCTCAATCGTTGAGCAACCAACATTCTATCCCTTCCTTTCGGGTCGCGAAAACCTGCGTGGCATGGCAACCTTCGCAGGCCTGGCCAACAATCGCATGACACATGCACGTATTGACGAAGTATTAGAACAGGTTGGCCTGGCTGAGCGTGCCAACGATTCTTACAGAAAATATTCGCTCGGCATGAAACAGCGCCTGGGTATCGCCGCGGCACTGCTCAGTCAACCAGAACTTATCATTCTGGACGAGCCGACCAATGGGCTTGATCCCGCTGGTGTTGTTGAAATTCGCAAATTCATTGGGCAACTCGCACAACAAGGTATTACCGTCATCGTTTCCAGCCACATTCTGTACGAAATTCAACAGGTTTGCTCACGCGTCGCCATCATCAAATTTGGAAAACTACTGGTACAGGGAAGTGTCAACGAACTGCTTTCAGACCGAGAGGGCATTCTCTTGAGCTTTAAATATCCCGATCAAGCTCACAAGGCCGAACAGGTGCTCAGAGAAGTGCAAGCCCAGACCCCCTGGCTAAAGAGCGCAGGTTGCATTCAGGCCGAACCAGGCTCCTGGGCCCCGGTGGGAAGTACTCTCCTACAAGTAGAGGCACCCATTGACTACGCAATGGAAATCAACGCTCTCCTGGGCGAGAAAGGCATCTACGCCGCTGAAATTCGCCGTCAGGAGGCAAGTCTGGAGAAATTCTTCCTGGAATTAACCGAGGGCCAGGCGCCAGATAGCACACAATCAAGTGCCCATATCCAACAATTATCAACAACCGGGCAAGGGAGGAATGCTTAATGAAAGCCGATTCGATGATTACCAACATCCAGGTAACACCTAGCGGTAGCTGGCTCACACAGGTTTGGCGCATGGTTGGGTGGAATGTCTACCAGATGCGCAGACGCATGATGAGCAAAATCCTGGGGCTTATTTATATCCTACCGCTACTCATCATGCTTGGCATCTTCCTTGCCATCAATAAACATGATCTGCTAGCCTACCCTAGCCTGTTTAGAAACTTCAGCGCGGTCATGAGTTCGCTAGGCCCCCTTCTTCTACCAATTCTAGCTGCGACTCTGATTGGCAGCGAATACACTTACGGCATCCAACGCCAGTTACTTGGGCGTGGCATGAGCCGTGCCCAGGTCTATACGGCACAACTCCTTTCGCTTGCGGCAATTACGTTCCTGGTGACAGGTATCACCCTCCTGGTCGGATTGTTGCTCTCGCTCATCCTTGGCGCTGCCTTTGGTGTGAAGATGGCCTTACCAGTAGGCGGTGATTGGGGTAGCTTGCTGCTATACTGGCTGACTCATACTCTCAACATCTACTTCTTTGTCACCATAGCCGTATTCATTGCCACATTAGGGCGCAACCCTATCGCGGGCACAGCCGTCGCTCTTGGCTATCAAATCTTTGAGATCCTGGTGCGCAGTATTCTCATGCTCCTTGCCAGCCTCTTCGATGTGAACGCAGCAAGAACAATCACGCATATCGTGGAATGGCTACCTGGATCCGTCACTCAGACGGTACTAAATGGAGCAGGAGCACTACTCTTCCATGACCCAACCCCCCCCAGTAGTGCTGACGTTATGAATCCTGGCACCGCTTTCATTATTCTGTTAATCTATCTCTTCATCCTTCTCTTCGGTGGGTACCTTCTCTACAGCCGTCGAGATATGACTGAGTAACCTCCCCTTTCCAGCAACACTTCAAGCCCCAATTCTCACTTTTGTGAGAATTGGGGCTTTTATTATTACCTTCAAGAAAGCCATTGGCCGATATAGCAATGTTCATGCTGCTTAGCTGCTTGCGAATATGGAACATCACACTCTTGTCACTATCCAGACTCAAGAGTCAGAGCACAACAGCATAAACAAAGAAGAGAGCTTGTAATGATTTGCAAACTCTCTTCTTTACGCTATTCAGGTCTCGATTAAGGGATTTCGCTCTCGCTTACTCGACCGTGACGGATTTGGCGAGATTGCGAGGCTGGTCAACATTGCATCCGCGCGCGACAGCAACATAATAGGCAAAGAGTTGCAGTGGGATGGTCGCCAGCAATGGACTAAAGGCTTCCAGAGCAGACGGCACATACAGCACATCGTGAGCATGTTGCTTAATCTTCTCGTCCCCTTCGGTGGCAACAACGATGACATGCGCGTCGCGAGCACGCACCTCCTGGATGTTGCTAACAATCTTATCATAGACATGCGAAGCAGTCGCGATACCAATCAACGGCGTCTCAGGGTCAAGCAAGGCAATAGAACCGTGCTTGAGCTCACCTGCTGGAAAGCCTTCCGCATGGATATATGAAATCTCCTTCAGCTTGAGCGCTCCCTCTAAGGCCGTCGGGTAGCCCACGCCACGCCCGATGAAAACCATGCTACGGACCTGAGCCATTCTTTGAGCCAGGGGAGCAATGATATCGTCAGGGGCGTTTGCTTTATCGAGGATATCCTGGATCTGTCCAGGCAATCGCTCAAACTCATCAAGGAGCTTACGCATTTGCTCGGGTTGCACCTGTCCATTCTGCTGTCCCAGATAGAGACCTAGCAGGTAGAGGACAGAGACTGAGTTAACAAAGGTCTTAGTAGACACAACACAGATCTCGGGTCCCGCGTGCAGGTAAAGTACGGCGTCCGAGAGACGTGTAATTCCGCTGGCGACAACGTTAGTAATCGCGATCACAGGTGAACCATGCTCACGCGCCTGGCGAACACCCACAATTGTGTCCAGAGTTTCACCCGACTGCGTCACAGCCACGCACAATGTGTCAGGCCCCATAATAGGCTCACAATAGCGAAACTCAGAGGCCGTAATTGCCTCAACCGGAATCCGCGTCCACTTTTCGATAGCATATTTGGCTAGCAAGCTAGCATGATATGATGAGCCACAGGCGACAATGACAATTCGCAGAATATTATCCAGAGTACCGGAGGCACGTAAGGCATCCAGTTCTGGCAGGCGGAGCTCACCTTGATGTACGCGGCCTAACAAAGCACGCCGTAGGGCCTCTGGCTGCTCATTAATCTCTTTGATCGCGAAATGGGAATAGCCCCCTTTCTCAGCAGCCTCAATATCCCAATCAATAGCAAGCGGCTTACGAAGTACTTTACTCCCAGCAGAGTCAGTAATTACGACGCTATGCGGGCGTAGCTCAACGATTTCACCTTCTTCTAACACAATGATGTTGCGTGTATGCTTAAGGAGAGCAGGGATATCGGATGCTAGAAAGTTCTCGCGCTCGCCCAAGCCCACAATCAATGGCCCCCCATTGTGGCGCGCACCTACCAGTAGGTCGGGTTGTTCGCGACTAACAACCGCTATGGCATAGGTACCTTCAACGCGCTTCAGCGCTATTTGGAGCGCCTGAGGTAGATCGCGCTGTGCTTCACCAAAGTAGGTGTGCTCAACAAGATGTGCCAGGACCTCAGTATCAGTCTCAGACTGGAAGACATGACCATTCGCGATCAATTCCTGGCGCAGGTCGACATAATTTTCGATGATACCATTATGGACAAGCGATAATGTACCACTACAGTCTGTATGGGGGTGTGCATTAGTGTCATCAGGGCGTCCATGGGTTGCCCAACGTGTGTGACCGATACCCAGCGTACCAGCCCCAGGACGCGAACCATTGGAGACAGATGCGGCGAGGTTAGCAATTTTTCCAGCGCGACGGTGGAGTTCAAGCTTGCCAGCGGCTGTGAGAACGGCAATACCAGCGGAATCATATCCGCGATACTCGAGTTTGCTTAATCCATCTAGCAGAATAGAAGTAACATCAATGCTTTCAGGTCCAACATAGCCAATGATGCCGCACATATGAGGAAGAAACCTTTCTCTTCACCTGTAGCAGAGCACAGCATAGCCGAGCATGCGCGCTTTAGGAGCACAAGAGCGCTTCCACGCTCCCATGTCTAAAAAAGCGCATAACTTCCCTATTGTCTACACATAAGGAGTGTGTGACACATATATGCTCTTGCTACCGCACCGTAAACACTTTGGCCTGTGTGTTACCACCCAGTTTTGTGTGCTTACTTCTCAGGGCTGTGACCGGCCCTGGAGGCTCCCCGCTGATGCTCCGAACAGCCTCCACCTCGTCAGCCAGGCTTCCTCCTCTAGCCTGGCCCATGCGCTACTTATTGCCTAATAATTATCGATATGAATTACTTACACCTCTGTCTATTAGACACGTTCTATGGTCCTTGCGCAGAGGCAGTGATGTCGCAGAATTTGTCTGCTTACCACTATAAACGAATGAAGTGAAAAAATGTCGCGCACGGACCCTTTTGGGTAAGCAATATCGAATATGTGGAAGCTTACCTTATACCTCATAAATCGTACGTGTCTCTATCCTGAGTATAACATAGCCCATAGCATACAATTCCAACAACATGAAGCATCATTACTCGATGACGATCCCCAGGCTTAATGGTATAATGAAGAGTAAAGCGCCGCAAGCGGCACATCTTACGGACAGAGTTTGGAGAGACCACTAGCCTCTTTGGCGTGATGGAATGAGCGGTGTGATGTTAGTTGATCATATTGTGTTGGGGATTATTGGCCTGGCTCCCAGTTCAGGCTATGATATGCGCGCTGAAGTAGAAAAAGGCAGCATCGGCTTGCTCTCAGCCCTGAGCTTTGGTAGCATCTATCCGCGTATCAAAGCCCTGGTAGAAGACGGCCTGGTGCGGATGGAGCAGGAGGAGAAGGACGGTCGCAAGCGCAAGGTCTATGAGCTAACCGCAAAAGGTTGGCACGAATTACAACGCTGGCTGATGGAAGAGGCCGCCGAGTATCCCCTCCCTATGCGTGACGAGCTTCTGGTCAAACTACTCTTCTGGGGAATCGCGGGAGCAGACCGTTCCATCCTACGTGAACACCTGCAAGCCCGACGTGAAGAATCTGAAGAACTCCTCAATCATATACGCGGGCTTCAGCATGATGGTATCACCTTCGTCGACGAATATACCTCACTAGTCTTCTCATACCTCCAGATGCGACTCGAAAGCGAGCTACAATGGCTGGACACAACGAGAACCAAGCTCTTGCAAGAACCTGAACTACCCTCACAGGACCCACGGTGGCTGACGGTTCTGCAAAAGGCGCGACGCAAAAACGCTCTGGGTGAAGATGACACCTAGAAAATCTTGGCTAACAATTAGTCATTGGAAGGTTCAAGCTCGCCACCCCCTTTTCGCTCTTGACGAGAACCACATTACCTATTATGGTACTAGTTAAAGCATTACCGTAATCAGAATCGCTTTACCCTTAATACGATAGAAGGTTTGACTCTCGCATGGAACTCTTAGACTTTACTATACTCGTGCTCTCGTTTATCATTGTCGTCTTTCTGGGGCTACTGCTGTTCATTCGTCCATCGAGAGCTGTCCTTGTAGCAGCGCTGCTTGGTGGATTGGTTATGGCGGTCATAAATGTACTTGTCGATCTGGTAGCCTACCTGGCTCACTTCTGGCATTATACGTTTACCGCGCCCAAGCCAACACAGCAATTCCCACTCAATATTCGGCCCCAAGACTATTACAATCTGATTACCCATTTCCCCGTGACTTTTTATGTCAGTTCCGCGCTGGTCTTTGGTGCGCTGGTATACTTGCTCATCTGGCGCTTTGAAGCCGGACCCAAAGCCTGGTTCGCGAAGGTTCTCCTCTATGGAGTTCCACTGTTCTGCATTCTACGCGATATCTACGGAGCCTCAACCCATACAGCCTATCTTACCTGGGAGAACACCGGGGGAATTGTACTCACTGTGCTATTCTGGCCTGTGGCTTTCTTCACGGGCTACGCGCTCTTCAAGAAGCTCGCCCCCTCCTACAGTGAGGTTGAAGCCCAACGCCAGGAAGAAGAGGAGCACACGAACTCGCTCAAAGCAGCTTCCTCTAAACAATAAATATACCTTAAACACGGCCAAATAATAGGAGAGCGGGGCATGTCGCGTATGACATGCCCCGCTCTCCTATTCCCCGTGCAACCTTAGTCCTCTACATCTTTAAGCACAGCAGCAAGGTCTTCATAAACCAGGTCAGGCTGGATAGTGGAATGTTCAAGTGTCGCGCGCGAAGCCCGACCAGAGAGTACCAGTAGTGTATGGGTGCTCGCGGCTTTACCCGCGAGTATATCCACGTCCAGGCCATCTCCAATCATGACCGTCTCATCTGGTGTGCTTCCAAGCGTCTGCATAGCCTCTACAAGCAAGGCTGGCTGCGGCTTGCCGATCACTTCAGGGGCAGTTGAGCTACCAGCCTCAATCGCGGCAACCATCGTGCCAGTTCCAGCGATAAAGCCATCAGCAACTGGCAAGAGAGGGTCACGGTTAATGGCGATGAACTCGGCTCCGTTACGAACGGTCAGAATCGCCTCAGTGAGCTTCGCGTAGGTGAACTCGCGGTCCAGACCCACAAGTACGGCATCGGCATGCTCTGTATGGGAATTCACAATCTTCAGGCCATAAGCCTGCGCGATCTCATAGAGCGGGCGCTCGCCAATCAAGTGAATGCTCCCATTTGGGAAGCGGCGCGCAATCTGGCGAATCGCAGCCTGGCCCGCACCCAGGACATGTTGCAAGCTGCTATGGATACCCAAGCCCTGCAATTTATCCAGCACTTGCTGCTCACTGGCAAAGGAGTTGTTCGTTAAGAAGAGATATTTCTTCCCGGTACGCTCAAGCCAGTCAACAAACTCCTTCGCGCCCGGTACCAGGGTTGCGCCCCGGTAAATGACTCCGTCAAGGTCAATCAGGTAGGTAGTATATGGTGGTAACATACATCTCCATGTAATGATTCTGTATAGGTTCCTCTTCAGGTTAGAGACTTCTCAGCGCTGACGTGCTTCGCAGGGATCATAGGGTGTGGGCGGATTTGCCAATGGCAAATCCGCCCACACCCTATGATCCCTGCCATACCACCGCAGGTGGTAAGATGGGCTTTATAGCGCCTCCATGATCCCTGTAAACCACCGCAGATGGTGAAAGATCCTAAAGAGTTGCCTTCATATGGTGTACACACTACTATCATCGACCTTGGCAAGCCTTTATGGCAACGCTTTAGGACTTCTGATAAGCGAGACAGCTAGGCGCGCAGGAGTTGTTCACGAATAGCTGATACATCCTGGCGAAGGGTGGGATTCTGCTTCAGATTGCGCTCAATCTTCTCGCAGGCATGGAGCACTGTACTATGATCGCGACCACCGAAGAGTTGTCCGATCTCGAAGAGCGAGACCTGCGTCTCCTGGCGAATTAGATACATCGCAACCTGACGCGGCACAAGGACTTGCTTATCACGCTGCTTACCACACATAGCTTCGAAAGGCACACTATAGTACTCAGAGACCGTCTGGGCAATCTGACGACCATCCAGATTTGTTTCGCGATGATCAGCACCCAAAGACGACATAGCGGCACGTGCAACATCAATCGTCAGGTCAACCCGGTGCAATTGCTGATATGCCATCAAGCGATTCAGGCAGCCCTCAAGCTCACGAATATTCGTTTGCACACGACCTGCGACATACGAGATAATATCATCGGGAACGCGATAATGGAGCGCATCAGCCTTAACGCGCAGGATCGCCATACGCGTCTCCAGGTCCGGGGGCTGGATATCAGCAACTAAACCCCATTCAAAACGTGAACGTAAACGCTCCTCCAGACTGGCAATGGCCTTGGGCGGACGATCACTACAAATCACGATCTGTTTGCTCATCTCGTACAGGCTGTTAAAAGTGTGGAAAAACTCTTCCTCTGTCGATTCCTTACCTGCGATAAACTGAATATCGTCAACCAGCAGAATATCCACTGAACGATATTTGGCGCGAAATTCCTCAGTTGTGCGATAACGGATAGCGTTAATAATCTCGTTGGTAAACTGCTCTGAGGAAACGTAGAGCACCGCCAGCCCAGTCTGCACTCCCTGCTGCCCAATCGCATGCAGGAGGTGAGTCTTTCCTAATCCTACACCTCCATAGAGAAAGAGGGGATTATATGACTCTCCTGGGGCCTCAGCGACCGCCAGCGAAGCGGCATGAGCTAACCGATTGCTGCCACCAACAATAAAGGTATCAAAGCTATAGCGTGGGTTCAGGCGATTGTTGGTGAGCATTCCTGGTTTCTGCTCATTATCCCACTGCTCTCGTGTCCCCAAGGCCCCTCCGTCCGCCTCGTATGGCACATCGGCGGAGCGCATCATCCTCTGAGAAGCAGAGCGCGTGACATTGAGATTATAAGCTGAAGTTGTATTTTGCTGGGGAAGAGGACTATTCGATGATGGAGGAGTAGGGATAGGTGGGCGAGGCATAACGACGCCTTTAGGTTCAATGGGCCTCTTCTCTTCCTGTTCGTGCACAACCACCAGCACAACAGGCGCTCCTGTGACCTCGCTCAAAGCTTCCTCTACTACCTGACGCCAGTGAGACTCGATAACATCTCGAGCCAGGTCATTATTCACCTGCAAGGTCAGATAGAGAGAATCCCCATCCGAAGTTGCATCATCAGCGGCGGAGGCCTTTGAAGCCTGTAATTGTGCGCCCTGCAACCATTGACGGCTCACTGTATCAAGGGACGCATGTTGAAGTCGCTCAAGCGTTGAGCGCCAGATTGTAGCAGTGTTCACACGTAAGCAAGCGGCATAGGTCCTCATTATCCATGCAGAATCAGAGGAATGCGCCGCCCTCCTTTCTTACCATACCCTTGCGGGGCCGTTTTGGGTCCAACCAGTCAAACCGCACCCTCACGCGGGTACTGTGAGCCTCTCCTTATACGAAAATCCGAACATGTTGGTGCCAATCATGTTGAGACAGCCAGAGTCCCGATCGCATAAACCTTAGCGGTTTACCAGATGATAGCGTTACTCTTCGGCCAGCGCCACACACTCGATCTCAACTAGAGATTTGCGTGGCAATTCTGCGACCGCAATAGCGGAACGTGCGGGCAAGGTGTCACCAGTAAAATAGGTTGCGTACACAGCATTGACAGCCTGGAAATGATCCATGGTAGTCAGGAAGACGGTGGTCTTCACCACACGCTGAAGGGAAGAGCCAGCAGCTTGAAGTACTGCCTGAAGATTCTGCAAAACACGATGCGCCTGAGCGGTAACATCTTCACCAACGATCTCGCCACTAACTGGATCAAGGGGGATCTGCCCTGAAGTATAGATAAACTGACCATAGCGGATCGCCTGGCTATAAGGTCCGATGGCAGCCGGGGCCTCTTGCGTATGAATCTTCTTGAGTTCCATAAAACTATTCTCCACTCCTACAAAACTGGTATATGCTGTGTTTGGTATATGTGAACACCGCCTGATGCACCACTACACAAGCACAGGTGCGGCTATCCTTACGGATGCCTCCCTCTACAATGATGGATAATGCTGGCAAGCCAACGACTCACCAGCACAACAATCTATCAATCTTCACACAAAACATCTGGGCCTAGTCATGAATGACAAGCCACCAATATGTTTAATAGGGACTGCGACCCGAAGGCGGAATGCGCCCTTGCCCATCCATGCCGGGGGTGTATTGAGGAGAATACATCTGTCCCGGTTGAGAGGCAGCCGTTCTAGGCTTCGAGATCTCACGCGAGCACTGTCGTAAGATTTGCTGCATCTCAGCGGCGGACGTAAAACGGTCCTCCGGTTCCTTTTGTAATGAACGCGTCACCAACTGCTCCACAGCAGATGGGATATTGTTATTGAAAGGACGCAGAGGGGGTGGTTGAGCGGAAGCATGCTGCATAGCAATTGAGACAGCCGTTGGACCGACAAAAGGTGGGCGGCCAGCCAGCATCTCAAACATCACCACACCCAGCGAATACAGGTCGGAAGAGGCGGTCAACGTCTCACCTCGCGCCTGTTCGGGCGAGAGATAATCAGCGGTACCTAGCACGATGCCACTATTCGTCAAACCTGCATCCTCAGCAACGCGCACAATACCAAAGTCTGTCAGCTTCACCCATGCTCCCCCGTCACTCAGTCCACCTCCCACACCACCACTGCGGGCAAGCATAATGTTCTGCGGTTTAATATCGCGATGGATAAAGCCACGGGCATGCGCAACTTGCAACACAGCACAAACCTGAGAAGCGATCTCAATCGCCTCGCGAGCGTGAAGCTGGCGGCGCTGTCCGATGAGCTGCTTTAATGTCGGACCATGAATATATTCCATTACCAGGAAATACTGGCCCGCTTCTTCTACAAAATCATAGATAGTGACGGCGTTGGGGTGCGCGAGCGCTGCGGCGGCGCGAGCTTCACGGCGGAAGCGTTCTACAGCACGCTGATCGTTCTTGTCAAGCGAGCGCAAGACTTTGATCGCCACAATGCGTTCGACGCGATGATCCCAGGTTTTGAAGACGCTTGCCATACCACCTGTGGCGATATGCTCACGAATTTCGTACCGTCCAGCAATTAACGTGCCTTCAAATTGGTTCAACGTACCTACCTCAAGCGACCTGGGCGAAACAGAGTAAGGTCTTATGCGAAAACCTGAGCATGCTCAAGCTTTCAAATAAAGAGTAAGGTCTTATGCGAAAACCAATGTCGCTGTCGCAGCTAGTACTGATGCACTCAGGTTTCCGAATAAGGAGTAAGACGAAAATAAGGAATTAGGATATATACGTCCAGAGGGTAGTATATCATCAATGCGTTATGGCGTCGAGTTCTATGTACTATCATGCCATTCATGCGCCACAACGAAGCCGCTTGAGAGGCGAACATATCGCTTGAAATACTCTTCATCTACAGCTAACACGCACTGGAGCAACCTGAAATCCACAATTAATAAACAATGAACATGGACTGAATTGCTGCTGGTAATTCAGTCCATGTTCATTGTTTTCTGGCATTGCATGGAAGAAACAGCCAGATCTCACACGCTGCTCTAAGCCTTGGCCCACACGGGGCGAGAATCAGCGTTAATCTTGTTACCTGTATCAGTCAATTGGATAGGAGTGCCATTGAGCTTATACTTTCCCTTGGAATCGACGCTCACATGCGCTAACCACAGATCAAAGGCATTGTTGTTATAGGTGATGTATGCCAGCGACTTTCCATCAGGCGACCATACAGGCTGACAGACATACTGTCCCTTCACCAGCAGTTGCGCGCCCTTGTAGCTTGCCAGACCTTTCTCATCAGCCTCATCGCCTGGAGTTGCGGTAATGCCAGTGGGAACCTTCTGCACATAGATGCTCATATCATTGCTGTTTGTGGTGCTGCGCGTATAGGCAATATACTTGCCATCGGGCGAGAAAGCGGGCTGATAGTTCCGCGTATCCTTATCCTCGGGGGTGAGAGCAACACCCGTGTCAGGCTGCTGCTTCTGCGAGCCAGGTCTGTATTTACCGGGATATTGAGCAATCAAGGTCGAGTCCGCCAGATAGATCTGGGTAAAGAGGTCAGAGGGATTTTTAATATTATAGGTGTAATGGGTATACACAATCTCATTAGGTGTACTGGGGCGAAAACTTGGATCGCGGTCACCGCCCGCACCGAAATCGCCATAAGCGACATCCTGAGGATCTGCTGATGGATCAGATAGTAATACGGTTTGCACCATGGGATCAAGCAAGGGGGCATCTACACCTGTCTCTTTGTACCAGTCCTCTTTCTCGCTATCACTCAGAAACAGGACCTTCTTACCATCTGCTGAGAAAGAAGGCTGGCTAATCCAATTTGCATTTGATTTGACGATATCTGTTCCTGGTACCTTATAGTAGTCACCCTTCCCGCTACGAATAATCGAGACCTTACCACCACCAGCAGGTATGGTCGCCAGATCAGAGTAATTGTCATGTCGTATTACAAAGACCAGCGTCTTGCCATCGGGCGAGAGCGAAGGATCGCGCACGTCCATTCCTTTGGTCAACTGCTTGAGGTTACGCTGGCTGTCCAACATGTACAAATTGCGGTCGATGGTGAAATAGAACTTCCCACTAAAGACGGCTTGCGCAGTTTTGTTGATACCTATCGAGCTGTTATCTTTATGTTCAAAGGTATCGCCCTTGTTATCGCCGATGCCCAGGCAGCTCTGCAAGCTGAATGAGAGCAACATCAGCAAGACCAGGGCTCCATACTTCTTATATCTCTTCATCGTCATTTTCCCATTGACTGCATATTTATCATGTGACAGGTTCTTCCCAACCCGAAGCCACTTCAAGATGTGAGGGATGATGTACAACATAGTGTACAGTGGATAGCAAACGTAGCTCATGCTACCCACCGCCAGCTACACCTTGATATTCTCAAAGGTGACCATGCACATCAGATCCAACAGACTGCGCACGCCAAAGGGATCGCCAAGCGTTTGGGGTACGCTCATGGTGCTCATGGAAGTCATCTGCTGAGCGGAAGCCAGCGCCTCGTCTGAGGTATTGGCACTCACATGGGATGGATTGTTCCGTGCCAATTCCTGGTCCTGCTTAGATAGAGGCTGTGTCGTATTGCCAAGCACTGACATACAACTCGCCTCATTGCCAAACATCTTCTGCAAGTCCGGCAGGATCGTGCCACACAGAGGCGCGTAGTCCGATGATCCGGAGATCGACGTGGAATATGGAGGGCTCAAGACGAGTTTATTGATCTTGGCGGCATCAATAGTACGTGCGAAGTTCGCCATCTTGATCACATCAGGTATCTGCATATCGGTCCGCAGATAGCCTGTCAGATCTTTGGCATACTCCGGGAGCTTGTTCACAGTATCAGAGGACTGAAGCTTCCCTTTGAGGGCAGTTAGAATCTGCTGCTGACGCACGGAGCGCCCAAAGTCACCACCGAGATCGGAGTGGCGGGTACGCACATACTCCAGAGCCTCTATACCACTCATGTGTTGAGGGCCCGGCGCGACATATAAACGCTTAAAACCATAGATATCATTCGTTTTAACATCGTTAGGATAAACATCGTCGACCATCGGATGAAGCGCGTCAACATCCACGCCTCCTGCCGTATTTATGACTTTAATAAAGCCATCCAGACCAACCCAGGCATAATAGTCAATATGAATATTAAAATTTTTCTCAACTGTAGCCTCGGCCAGACCAGCGGCGTCTGCATATGGATCTTTGGAAGCCCCACTCTGATAACCATAGGAGAAGGCAAAGTCCATCTTACCCGCGCTATTGCCGGGGATATAGACACGCATATCACGGGGGATGGAGAGCATGCCTACATAATTTGTTGAAGGATCGATGGTTACTACAATATCAGTCTGCGCCAGGGGCGATCCACTCTTGCCGTCATTGCCCTTACCATCGTTGTCACTGCCAAGTAAAAGGATATTCACACGACCACCGCTAAGCATACCGCCATTGTTGCCAGTATTCTGCGAGCTCTCTTCAGTGGTCTTATTACCATTTTTATCGAATTTGGTAACCTGTCTGCCTGTAATCTGACCTACAGAGGAGGCAAAATTTACCTGATAGTACCAAAAACCTACGCCACCAACAGCCACTAAGAGGGTCAGGACAGCCACCAGGACCTGCGCCCAGATGGGGAAGCGGCGCTTCTTCCTGCCAATCTTTCCCCTGAGAGGTGTGGGTGGGGGCGTTTGAAACGCCTGGCCCGGCGCACGCGAGGCCATTCCCTGGGGAATCAACAGCGGAGCCTGAATGCCCGACATGCTAGGCATACTTCCAGGTATACCCGATACGCTCATAGGGCCGGGATTGAGATTTCCTGTCTGCGGACGAGGCATACTTCCAAGTATACCTGGTACGCTCATAGGGCCGGGATTGAGATTTCCTGTCTGTGGGCGAGATGGTTTTGGAGCGACAGGCGTCGATACGTTGGCGAAAGGCGCAGCCTGAGAAGGTGTATTGCCAGGGAAGCGACTGGCAGGCTCGGCTACAGGTGACGCGGTCTGCTTGGATTTGCCAAACGGCGAAAGCACAGGTCCTTTGCTCGCGCTCGGATTTCCTAACGGTGAAGAGGAGGGAGCCTTGCTCTCTCTCGGTTTAACGGCAGGCAACGACGCAGGACCACGGCCAAATCCGGGTTTACTAAACTGTGAAGGGGCAGGGCCATTACTCGCGCTCGGTTTGTTAAAGGGCGAGGGAGTGGGACCATTGCTCTCATTTGGAGAGACGAAGGGCGAAGAGAGAAGGCCATGACCGCTCATAGGCATTTTGCTAATACCTGAATTATGCTCCGACACAGGCATAGTAGCAAAATCTGAGTTCTGATTTATATTCTGGGTAAACTCACCGGAACCTGGGGAAACACCGGGATTTTGAGGGGAGGGTGCCTGCGGCGGTGACGCAGGGGGATGCTGCCCACTCGAAGGCTTGATATGCATAAATTGACGTTTCACGGTAATTACCTGCTTCCTTCACACTTACTGTTATTGTTATTTTCTATGCATAAGAACCTCGCTCCAATCCCTCTCATTCTCAGGCCACGCCAGCATCACTCCCTACCATTGTTGAGAGGCGTTTCCGCCACGCTACATCACTTCTGGTTCACATTCGTATTGATACACAAAGATATGTCTATTTATTTCTACCAAGTATAACGTTTCTCCCAGGAAAAACATCACGCTTATGCTCGCTTCGTTGCTGAGAATAGGACATATTGGTACATTAAGCCTGAAAGCCTCTAACCATCGCTTTACATAATCCTAAACCTGGCTTAATTTTCCAATAACGCTACCATAATGCATTTCGGGTACGCTTGCGGTAGAGCACTGGCATAGCCAGCCAGAGATAAATCATCGTCATGCCTCGCACTCCACAAGACAGAACGGTGTCCTATGCGCATAGCGATTATCACAGAGAATTTTCTACCCAAGCTTGATGGCGTCACACGAACCCTGGCACGTCTGCTTGAGCATTTACAGGCGACCGGGCATCAAGTCCTGGTCCTAGGCCCTGAGAGCGGGATGGAGCAGTATGCAGGCGCGGAAGTAGTTGGAACGGCAGGCCTGCCTCTCCCATTCTATCCAGAATTGAAGTTTAATTTCTTCCGCCCCCTGTTCGTTCGCCGCCTCATCGAGTTCCAGCCTGACATTATTCACATCGTCGACCCGGTTATCCTGGGCGCGACTGGGCTGGCTACGGCCCGCCTGCTGAACAGGCCTCTCATCTCTTCTTATCATACCAATCTCGCCGCTTACTGCGAGCACTTTGGTTTCTCGTTTTTCACACGTCCGATGTGGCTCTACAACCGCTTTATCCATAACCAATGTGAGCTAACCTTCTGTCCCTCCCCTTCAACAGCTGAGATGCTGCGCGGTCAAGGCTTTGAACATCTCCGCATCTGGCCGCGTGGGGTCGACACAACACTCTTTCACCCCCGGCAACGCTCAGCTGAACTGCGAGCGAACTGGCTACAGAACCGTGAGAAGCCTGAAGAAAAAGCTGTTTTGCTCTACGTAGGGCGTGTCTCATGGGAGAAGAATCTGCGTCTCCTGCTCCAATCCTATCGCCAGATGGACCATGAGCGCTGTCACCTGGTCATCGTCGGGCATGGTCCAGCATTCGACGAGGTACAGCATGAGGTTGAGGACCTGCCAGTAACCTTTACGGGCTATCTTCGTGGTGAGGAGCTAGCACAGGCATATGCTACGGCAGACCTCTTCGCCTTTCCGTCTTATACCGAAACCTTCGGGCAAGTGGTGCTGGAAGCGATGGCGTCCGGACTACCCGTAGTTGGACTTCATGCGGAGGGAGTACGTGATCTGGTGCACCACCAGCAGACTGGACTTCTTCTGGCGGCGGAGGGGCTCACCATTGAAGAGCAAGTAGAATCATACCAACGCAACTTGAGTCGCCTAATAACGCAAACAGACCAACGCCTGGCAATGAGTAAAGCCGCGCGCATTGAGGCCAATCGCTATAGCTGGTATAAGGCGATGGAAAGCCTTGTGCGCGGCTATTACCAAGTGGTTGAATCCTCGCGCCCGCTCATTACAGCCCGGGCCAGCTAGCGCCCATCCTCTTGCTGCTTCTCGTCCCTGCGGGCTTGAAGCAGTGAGAGGATTAGCGAACCCACTAGCACACAGGCCAGCATGATCTCCATAGTGCTAAATGTCTTCTTTTTTGGCATTATAACCTCTCTTTCAGATTACGAGTGGACACCCTCTACCACTATCATATCTTAATCCAAAGTTCCTTGCCATTATCATAGCGACGCACAAGCTTATAGTGCTGCGTCACCCAGGTATGGAAACCCGCAACCTCAATATTTGTCAAGCGTCCAGTATAGAAGAGTATCCCCTGCACTTCAGGGCGACTGGCAGCTTGAATCAACTGATCCTCAGTCAAGTACTGCGTTTGAATCCGTACTGTAGAGGTATCAACGAGCGAGGGAGGCGTGCTACGATCCGCCAGAGCCGCCAGAAATTGCGCGTCGGTCATTATCTCTCGTCCAGGAGTAATATTGGCGCGCAGGTCTGAAACCACCTGTTTACTCAAGGGAGTCTCTTCAGGCAAACCACGGAAAGCACGACGTACCAGAACAGCATCGCTCGCAGCCGCAAAGAGCACGGCCACCAGCAGCAGCCAACTCGTCCAGCGCACCAGGCGCGAGACATTTAGTTCAGCATTCCGTACCATATCAATCAGAGGAGCAACCCCAACGACAACCAGCGCAATCATAGGAGGCACTAACATGACCAGATGATGCACAAAGAGCGGTACCTGTCTCCAGAGCAGGAAGAGCAGAACCATAAACCAAGCCAGGGGAGCCACTATACGCAAATCACGTCGCAAGGCCGCGAAGAACAACGCGCCAAGCGCGACATAGGTCAGGGGATAATGTCGTAACTGGCTCAACATCGAGAGATTCTTGGAGGCGGATTCTGCCATCACATGTTCCGCCACCACGTGAAAACTTACAACGCCATCCCAGAACTGGGACCAGGACCCCAGATAGGGCACCATAACCACTAACGTCGTGAGTATAGCAAAGCCAAGGGCGCTGAACAAGGGCAGCAAGGCGACAAAGCGTTTCTCTCCTGGCTGGCGGAAGACACGCCAGATATGCGCAAGCATCAGGATACCAATGGGAGCCAAGGCCGCAAAAGCGTACAGCTTTGCGAGGATGCCAAGGACGAGCGCGATGGCACAAAGCGCGGAGAACAGGTAACCCTTCCGACCGCTCGGATGCTCCCACCAGAGAAAAGCAAACCCTACAGAGAGCGTCATAAAGGCGACTGAGGGAGCCTCGGCCTGGATGATTTGTGATTGAGCCATATAGAGCGGGTCAAGGACCATCAGCAATAAGGCTATCAGCGCGCCGGGTCGCCGAGCCAGGGCATAACCCATCACATAAGCGCCAAGCAAGCCCACTACTGAGACCAGGGCAATGCCCGCGCGGGCCGCCCAAAGTGTTTGCCCGAAGAGAAGATAAAAGGGATAGATGGAGAGCACAAAGAAAGGAGGCTGCGAATAGAATGTCTGCTGATAGAGGGCGTGGCCCCCACTCATCGCACGTAGAGTTTGCCAGTAAACGCCCTCATCATAGCTATCACGATCAATAGGAATATCTAGTTTATACAGGCGCAACAAAAACGCCAGGAGAAAAATAGCCAGCGAGACCAGAACAAAGAAGAGAGTTGAGGTGCTAAGAGTTCTAGCATATCGCTGAAGGCGTGAAGACATAGGGCTAGCAACAAATAAATTTGTATTCATGCAGGAGCCATCTCGCTATTTCGAACAACAATATCGAACACTATCATTGTAACCCTATCAAAATTCACGCCAATAATCAACCAACTGTCTAGAGCAATAGTACAGAGGTTTCGCCAACGCTCTTATCACAGTCGTGATTTCGTGCCTACACTGCTTAGAGATAAGATAGTGTGCATCGGTATAGCGACGCACACCATCTTATCTGATATGGATACACCTCGACAGAACAAGAGGAGAGCAAGTGCTCAGGCCAAAGCGGCTTCTGAAGTTATTTTAGCCATAACCTTACGCGCATCAGCTTCATCAATTAAGCGCTTGATATCGTCGGCAAGTAGCTCGTCTTGCTCAATCAGGGCCTCCGCAATCGCGATCACAGCCTCATAGTGCTCTTGAAAGAGTTGCTTTACCTCGCGAAACTGCTGCTGTAGCACCTCTTCTACGCGTTCAGCCAGGCGTGGTACCGTGATATTAAGCGTGTTATGATGTGAGACAAAAGTCCCATCCATACCATAGGCTCCAACATAGAGACCTGCCAGCGTCGTTGCCTGCGCGAGATCACCAGCGACGCCGTTAAGCTTGATATCCAGGAATAACTCTTCAGCAGCGCGCGAAGCCAGATAGACCTTGAGGAGAGCCAACACCTCTTGCTTGCTCCTGGTCTTGACCGTCTCCTTGTTGCGCCACGCCGCAAAGGCTTCGGCACCTTCCTCGCTGTCGTGGCGGTGCAGAGTAACATATGAGGGAAACTCGCGCTCCATCAAGTAATGGCAGGCCACGGTATGGCCAGCCTCATGATAGGCTAGGCGACGGCGCTCAATAGGAGTCAGATCACTAAGTTGGCGAATACCGAATTCATGTTTATCCTGAGCGGCGGCAATATCCTTATATGCTACCATATCGCGTCCATCGAAGTGAGCCATAATCACAGCCTCATTGATGACATGCTTGATGGCAACAGGAGTATACTCAAACATGCGCTGGACGAGCGCGGGTAGCGAGATAGCGGGATCATGGCGTACCTTATTCAGGTAATACTCAATAACCTCGCCTCTATATCTGTCGGTAGGCGGTAGCACACGTATCTGCCGATCAAAGCGCCCCGGACGTAGGAGAGCTGGATCGAGCGCCTGGGGCACATTCGTCGCTCCGATGGTCAACACAGGCTGAGACTGGGCCTTTCCCTGATAGAGTCCAGGCACACGTAAGAGCTTCTTCAGCCAGCCATTCTCAATGGGCGGCGGGTCCATCTGCATGAGCAGTTCGTTCAGGCCACCATTACCACCTCCAAAGAGTCCACCCATTCCGCTATGCGAGCCGCCAGAACCCTCGCCACCTGTACGTGACATGCCAATAGCATCGAACTCATCCATGAATACAACGCAAGCCCCAAATTCGCGCGCGTAGCGTCGAGCTTTGCGATACAGATTCTTGACCATGAGCACATCCATGCCCCAGAACATACCTCGGAAGCTAGCCGCGCTGGCATAGGCGAAGGGCACACCGGCTTCGGTGCTGATGCACTGTGCCAGATAGCTCTTGCCAGTTCCAGGAGGGCCAGAGAGCAATAGGCCACGCACAGGATGTCCGCCCATTTCCTGGTATTCTTTGATACCAGTCAGAATGCGCACGATGCGGCGCGCCTCTTCCAACACATCGGGATTTCCCTTATAGTCTTTAAAACCCAGGCCGGTCTCTCCTGGCATCACCCAGTACAGACGGGGACGCCCCATAAACCAGAACATAGCAACAAACTGGATGAGGACATAAAAGATCGCGAACACAACCTGAATAATATAGAGGAAAAGTGAGCCCAGGCTAGGAGGCGTGAGCTGTGGCAATACAGAAGTCAGAAAGTACCAACCGAAAATGGCCGCAAGTAGCAACCATAGCCAGCGATACTTCACAAAACGTCCAAACTGAGTAAGCCCCACATCAATTGACCGATCCAGGTCACGCTCCTGTTCCTGTTTTAGCTGCTGACGCTGTTTCGTAACCACAATCCACCTCCCTGCTAGCCAAGCGCACGCATAAAGAGATAATCCGCGCGTAATAAGTGTTCACCACTCTCATCGGGAGCCGTGGCAAAATAGAAATAGGCCACAGCACTATTCTTACCGCCGGGCCCACGCGTCGTAATATCCACCGAAACAAAGTAGTCGACAGTTGTATCAGCCTGCGCCTGAGTGCTCAGAACCTTAATCTCGCCCCACCGGCGTGAATCAGTCTCGCTTAAGCTCTCGATGTACTGTGCCAGCGTACTGGTATCGGGAGGTGTAGAGAATGTAGCACTGGCGAGTTGTAAAGCGGTTGGATCGCCTTTGCGCAGGGCGTAGAGCCAGCCTTTGATCTTATCTCCCACGTCATGCCCACGAACCGGATCGGTTTGCAGGCGAAAGGAATCGCTCCCAATATTCAGGGGCCACGTCTGAGTTGTTAACCTGAATGTCACGACGAAACTTATGAGCAAAAGGAGCAGGCTCAGGCCTACAATTCGCCGATGCTGACCAAGATAACGTAAGCTATAATAGCACAGTTTTAAAGGGGGACGCAGGCAAGCCTTCACCAGGAATCCAGGTGTAACCTGTACAGGCTTCTCCTGGGGTTTGCCATCATCAACATAGGATTGTTGCTTTGGGGGAGGATTCCCTAGCATATCACGACCTCCAATCATCCACCACCTTGACTCCACAACGCCATATGCGCTGGCAAGAGAGCCGTATCTTCTCTTAATATCACACCATACACCACATCACGCCATTTGGCAAGACAAGAGACATATTTGCATATCTGACAAGCGCTCCCCGCTTCGCACGAATGCACACGGCGGGGAGCGCTACAAAAGAACTATATATGCGCCTGTTCAATTGCCTCGATTTCAGCCACTATGCTATACTGCCCTCGAAGCAGTATGTTTTGGAGGATGTCTACATGGCTGACGATCTTACCCAGATGCAGAACCCTTTCGTTATTGGCGAACGCCTCTACCTTCGGCCTCTAGAGCCATCTCAGGATAACCATCTCTATTCAACCTGGCTCAACGATGCCGATGTGCGTCGCTGGTTTTCCGTCTATCCAACCAGTGACACGCGAGCCAAAGAGCGCATCGAGAATCTCTATAAGAGCTTCGGGCATATCATCTTCGGTATAGCGCTTAAGAGCGATAACAACCTGATTGGACTGGTTGGGCTGAAAGATATTAATACGCTCAATCAATCAGCAGAGTTCTACATCATTCTAGATCGCTCTGCCTGGGGCCAAGGCTACGGTACCGAAGCCACTACGTTGATGCTGCGCTATGGCTTTCTCGAACTTAATTTGAACCGTATCCAGACGCAGGATATGGAAGAGAATGTCGGTGGATGGCGCGCGGACGAAAAGGCTGGCTTTAAACATGAGGGAACGATGCGTCAGGTCATCCTCCGTTTCGGCACCTACCATGATGTGCGCGTCTACAGCCTGCTCAGAAACGAATTTTTAGAGAAGCTAACGCGAGAAGAATAGGAAAGTCTATGTCTCTTACCATCCAGGAAATCACAGACCGGGACCAATGGAATGATTTTCTCACCCGACAACCTCGCGGGCACCTGTTGCAATCGTATGAGTGGGGTGAACTCAACAAGTATCTTGGAGGCCGTATTTATCGCCTGGGTGCCCTGGAGAACGGACGCTTGATAGGAGTCATGCTACTCCTGGTCAATCCCGTCCCCCTGCCCACGCGTATTCCCGGTCTCAAGCTAAGTTGGCTCTATAGCTCACGTGGTCCCACGGTGGAGAGCCCCGATTCACCCGCGCTCCCTGCGCTTATTGAGCAGGCGCATAAGATCGCGAAGAAAGAACGCGCCGTCGTGCTCCGTCTCGAACCCAATATCGCCGATGACGACCCCAACGAGCATGTCTGGCTTGCCGCTTATAACAACCTCGGATTCCGCACCAATCCCATCGCAGTCCACGGTCGCCGAAGTTGGGTTCTTGATATACGCCCCAATCATGAAGAACTGCTCGCGCAATTTAAGATGACCTGGCGACAGAACGTGCGTTCCGCCAAACGCAAGGGTGTGATCATTCGCGAAATCACCAGCGACGACGAGGCCGATTTTGACGCCTATTATGAACTCCTTAAGGTGACCAGCGAGCGTGACGCCTTCTTTATCCATAACAAAGATTATCATCGGGAGATCCTGCGTCACTTCGCCAGCAAGGGTGATGCAGTTCTTTATATTGCCGAGCATGAGGGAACCCCTATCGCCGCGAAGATGCTGATCCGCTTTGGTGATTGGTGCTGGGATATGTTTGGCGCAACCTCTAACGAGAAACGCAACCTCAAACCAGCCTATCTGTTGCAATATACCTGCTTCCAGTGGGCACAGTCGCGTGGCTGCAGTTATTTTGACTTCCGCACCATTCCAGAAATTCTCCAACCAGGAGAAGAGATGTGGGGCGTTTATGAGTATAAGAAGGGATTTGGGGGCTTCTCGCGCCTGAACATGCCCACGCAGGACTATGTCTATCGCCCAGTCATCTATACGCTCTGGCGCAAGCTTGTAGAGTATCGCCGCGCCAAGCGCCATCAGGCCCGCCAGAAGATTGAGCTTGAGCGCGCCGCCAGAGGCCAGAGCCAGCGGAAGGATGATGCGCCAGGAGAGATACCAGCCACGCCTAAAGAATCATCATCTCCGGCAAAAGTACAGACAAACGCAAAAGGTCAGCAGGACGCCGACCAGATCACGACCTCTTCGCCATCGTCGTAGTAAGTCTTCAGAAGATATCTCACAACCTGCGGCGGCTCGCAGAGGCTCATGCCACGATTAGCCAGGGTGATAAAGTGTTGTGTAATTTTCACCAGCACTTTATCATCCCCTGAGAAGCGCTTTAGCGCGAAGCATTACTGGCCCAAAGAGTTACGCAGAGTGACAATTAAAGGATTTATTCATGGAAGCCCGCATTATTACTGATCGCCAGCAGTGGAATGACTTCATCGCGTCATCCCCTTGCTGCAACATCACTCAATCCTATGAATGGGGCGAACTGCCTCTGCTCGGAGTGCAAGAAATCTTGCGCATCGGCGTGCTTGATGACGCGGGCAAGCTGTGCGCAGGGATGCTTGTCACCGTTTCGCGCGCGCCTGCTATCAGGCAAACCTATCTCTATTCTCCACGTGGCCCCGTCGTAGATGACCCACACTCACCTGCCCTGGTCATTCTGCTCAACTTCGTCAAAGCGGAGGCGCGCAAACGTGGCGCGTTTATGCTGAAGGTAGAGCCGAGTGTCGCCGATGATAATCGTGAATGGCACAGTGCTATGCAGCGCTACGGCTTCCGTACCAATCCTCACCACATGCACATCCGCCATGAATGGGTACTCGACATCAGCCAGGATGAGAAGAGCATTCTCGCGCAAATGAAAGAGAAGTGGCGCTATAATATCCGCCTGGCTGGACGCAAGGGTATCACCATCCGTCGCGGCGAAACAAAAGAAGATCTGGAGAAGTTCTACAAGATCTATGAGACTACCAGTGAGCGTGATACCTTCCATATCAACGACAAAAACTTCTATCAACGCTTCCTTGAGCTCTACAAAGATGGCGACCATGTAGCTCTCTTCCTGGCTGAATATGAGGGCAAACCTATCGCGGGCACCATCATTGCCTGGATAGGCGAGTGGAGCTGGTATATGTACGGGGCTTCCTCTAACGAGCAGCGCAACCTCATGCCCAACCACCTGCTACAATGGACGAGCATGCAATGGGCCAAATCGAAGGGCTGTAAGTACTATAACTTCCGGGGCATTCCTGATCTACTCGAAGAGGGTCAGGAGCTCTGGGGAGTCTACCAGTTTAAGCGGGGCTTCGGTGGTTATCCTCTCCGCTTCTTCCCAACTCAGGATATGGTCTACAACCCCCTCGTCTATCAGGCATACCGTACTCTGCTCGACTTTAAGCACTGGCGAGACGAGCGCCAGTTCAAGAAAGCCACTGAGGCGGCTCGCGAGCAGAAGCAAGCCAGCGAGAAAACACCCGTCAAGGCATAATAAAGATAGTCAGGCTGCTTGCTTCATGAGCAGCCTGACTATCTTTACAGAAATTTGGGCCTACTCCCCAGCTTGCTCAAGCGAGCGCCAGAACTCCAGCAGCAGGCGGTTGAACTCTCCAGGCTGTTCCATGCTCACCATGTGCGCGCCGCCCGCAAGTGTCAATGCTTGAGCATTCGGCATGGCTCCCGCTAGCAGCGAAACAATATTAAAGCGCTCAGGCCAGTCCAACTCGCCAAAAATCGCTAGTGTTGGCGCGACAATCTCGCTCAGGCGCTCACTGGCGGGAGGATCAAGCTTCACCAACTCAGCTTCCTCTGGTTCCTCTATCTTAAACGCCTGGAACTGCATCTCATACACCTGTTGACGTACGGTCGCATTTACATCCTGCGCTACGCGTAAGGGGCCATCAACCCACATGCGCAGATTGAGTTCCGTCGCTCCTTCAATGTCTCCCTTCTCCAACAACGCGCCTTCCTCCTCGCCAAAGCGCACTACTTCAGCAGACGGCTGAAGACCACTCACGCTGGGATTCACAAGCGTGAGCGAGGCAACCAGATCGGGGTAACTAAGAGCAAAATCAAGCGCGACTAGCCCCCAAAAGAGGCTGCGACAATATGCGCTCTAGGGATATTCAAATAGCTCAGAAGCAAGGCAGGGTCCTCAAAGTTCGCGAAGCGCGCCGAAGGAAAGGTCGACTTGCCAAAGCCGCGTAAATCATAGCGCACCAGGCGATAACGCGACCCTAATGCTGCGAACTGGTCATCCCACATGCGACGATCCGCGATCCCCGCGTGGAGAAACAGCACTGGCAATTCGCTCTCTGGTTCATCTGGTCCCGCGACTTCATAATACAGCGGCGCGTCCTGCGCCTGGAGAAGACCTGCCTCTCGTATTGACAATTCTTGCACGTTAAGCTCCTATTAGTAGAAATGAGAGATATTACAAACAAACCAAAGGTCCCCAAAAGATACTTCATAAATTGTGGAGGATTGTCGAGTCGGAGGTAAACCAGGATGCGGAACTCGCTCAGGCATACAGCGCTAAGCGTAAGGGAGAAAACCAATATCAAAGGAGAAGGCACACAGCCTGGTTCCAGCGGACATATCCATATGTTGTATATACTTTCCCATCTTTGTGCCCTCCTTTCTCATAAAAAACAGCGCATTCGCATGCACACCAGATAATCAGCATATCACAGAGAGCCTGAATCAGACAAGTAAGTGCAATTATCGAAGTTGCCGTGATAACTTCGATGCGCATCTATGCTTTCTTCTTGAGAGGAGTGAGGTCAGCACAGGCTCATTGCTCAATCCTTATCCCCTACCGAATGAAAAATCGCAGCGCCTGCGTACGTATATTACCCGTTGAAAATGGGGTGTTAGGATTGGCACAGAACTGCACCAATCCTAACACCCCATTTCAGTTTTTTCTAGAGGTCAGCGAACAGGCTGCTCACAGATTCGCCATTATGGATACGGCGGATAGTCTCAGAGACGAGAGGAGCGATAGAGAGAACCGTCATATTGGGTAAGCGTTTCTCTTCGGGAATAGGAACGGTATTCGTCGCCACAATTTCATCGATATCGGTCTGCTGGCTCAGACGTTCGATGGCCTTGCCACTAAAGATCCCATGTGTGCAAGCAACCGAGATCCGGCGTACGTTACGCTCCCGCAAGCGCTCAAGGATTTCGATAATTGTGCCGCCATTCGCGATCTCATCGTCAATGACGATCACGTCCTTGTTCTCAACATCACCGACAATAGTATCGATAATGACATGATTATCATCGAGACGGCGCTTGCTACCGGCCGCGACAGGCAATTTAAGCAGGCGCGCGAAGTGAGAAGCTGACTTGGCGTTCCCCAGGTCAGGCGATACGACAATAGAATTACTCAGGTCGCGATTACGGAAATGCTGCGCCAGCACATTCAACGCATTCAGGTGGTCCGTCGGCACACTAAAGAAACCATGTACCTGCGCGGCATGTAATGTCATAACCAGCACCCGATTCGCACCCGCAGTCGCTAGCAAGTCGGCAACCAGACGCCCAGCGATAGAGATACGAGAGGTATCCTTCTTATCCGAGCGAGCGTATGCATAGTAAGGAATGACTGCGGTTGTACGCGCAGCTGATGAGCCCCTCGCGGCATCAAGCATCAGCAAGAGTTCCATCAGGTTATCCTGCACCGGAGGAACAAGAGGCTGGATGAGAAAGACATCGCTCTCACGACAATTCGCATTCAGCTGCACATGTAAACAGTCATTGCCAAAACGCCGGATAGTTGTTGGGGATAGGGGCACCTCTAAATAGTGGCATATTTCGCGCGCTAGCTCAACATGAGCGCTCCCGCTGAAAATAGTGATTTCACGCATGGTTATAACTCTTTAGTCCCTCTTGCTTCTATAGATACTTCGTCATGCTCCAGGAATCTTTACAACGCTTGAGCACCGAGAGATTGCTGAAAACAAACGAAGCATATGTCATGGCAGTGGTTCAGCTAGGATTATACCAAAAACTCTTATCAGCCCGCCAACTCATTTAGCTAGTCTTAGCCCGCTATAATGGATTAGGCATATGAATCAGACAGCGAAGGAGGCAGCAATATATCATGGCTTCACCCTCTGCAAGTCGTATTAAAGTCATCCTGGATACCGACATTGGAAACAATATTGATGATGCTGTCTGCCTGGCCTACTTGCTTGCCCAGTCTCAATGTGACCTGTTAGGAATTACCACTGTGACAGGGGAGCCATATCAGCGCGCAATGATCGCGAGTAGCCTCTGTACAATCGCGGCGCAGGATATTCCTATCTATCCTGGCGTTGATCGACCCTTACTAACCCCTATACGCCAGCCACAAGCCACTCAAGCGGTCGCGCTCACCAATTGGAAACATGATACCGATTTCCCACGCGGCCAAGCCATCGCATTTCTCAATCATACTATTCGAGCTTATCCTGGCGAGATCTTCTTGCTCGGCATTGGTCCCCTCACAAACATCGCGCTTCTCTTTGCCAGTCAACCTGATATTCCTCAATTGCTGAAAGGCCTCATCTTGATGAGCGGGCAATTTGAGCCACCAGGACGGGAGTGGAATGTACTCAACGACCCATATGCCGCCGCTATTGTCTATCGCGCCAATGTTCCTATTCATCGGTCGATTGGGTTAGAGATCACTGAGCAACTGCGTATGCCCGCCGCCGAGTTTCGCGCGCGCTGTACAGCACCTTTACTGAGGCCTGTACGCGACTTCGCCGAGGTATGGTTTCAGCATCAAGAAAGTATCATCTTTCATGATCCGTTGGCCGCGACTACGATCTTTGATGAGCATCTCTGCGATTTTACACCTGGTACTGTACATGTGGAATTAAGAGATGATATTACGTTAGGCAAAACGGAGCTAGACCGCAGAACGCAGCAACCACGCCATCAGGTGGCATCTAACGTCAATGTACACCTTTTCTTTGAGCGCTTCTTCAGCGTCTTTTCATAAGTGTAGCATAGTTTCTCAGCGCAGTGGGCTTTGGAGATCTTCGATGCTAGTGTATGAGAATGGCTGATATAGAATACCGACATCCTCACACACCAGAACTCTTAAGGAGAAAATTTGCGAGGCTAGATATTCGATGTTTGTTCTGCTTCTTCAGGCTGATATTCTTCGAGGAAGCGAATCACGGCGCGAGTGATCTGGCTTGGTGTCGAAGCCCCTGCCGTTACCGCAATCTTTTTCTTGCCTCTAAGCAAGTTTGTATCCAATTGTGAGAGATCCTCAATACGGACCGCTGGTACTCCTGCCTTCTCCTGTGAAACCTGGACAAGGCGGTTGGTATTATTACTACGTGGATCACCAACGACAACGGTCAAATCCGCGCCTCTCGCCTGCTCCGCGACCGCCTCCTGGCGCGTCTGCGTCGCTCGGCAGATATCGACATAGACTTCTGTCTGAGGATATTTCTCCTTAATATGCTTGATGACGCGATGGGTATCCCAGAGAGAGAGGGTCGTTTGCGTTGAAACCGCTAATTTCTGCTGCTGCTCTTCGGTCAATTGCAAAACATCGACATCGGCTTCCACCTCCACCAGACTGATATGCCCCGGAACCTCACCAATGACACCTTCTGGCTCTGGATGCCCCTTCTTGCCAATATAGATAACATAGTATCCCTTTGCGACCAGATCCTTCACCAGATCATGTGTAACTGTTACATCAGGACATGTCGCATCGATGCAATAGAGTCCACGCTCCTGGGCTCGCTGCTTCACGGCTGGTGAGACACCATGCGCAGTAAAGATTACAGTACCTTCCTTCACCTGCTCAAGAATAGACAGGCGATCTGGACCATCAATCGTAATCACGCCTTTGCTGGAAAGGTCTTCAATAGCATGCCGGTTATGGATGATTTGCCCAATGATGTGAATAGGGCGAGGGAGTGTACTATCTTTAGCCGCCTTATCAGCGACTTTAAGCGCATCAACGACTCCATAACAATAGCCCCGAGGGGAGATTTTTATAACTTCCATCGCTGTCCTTTTTTACCGATAAAACATCAACGCATATCTATAAGACAACTTGAGTATACGATATGGATCAAGAAGCCTTCATCTCTCTGTTTCTTATTAATATTCGTCGCAAATCGTCAGGCGTATAGAGACAAACAGCTGGAAGCAATCCCGCCAGTTCTTCTACTGAAGCGGTTGGCGAGAGATCGAATATTACCAGGGGATTACGACGACCATCACATGCCGTCGCCAGTGCTGCTGCGCTTAGCTGAAAACGAGATCCAGAACCATCGGGCGATGGAAGGCTAATGAGTAACTCAACAGTTGGGAGCAGAGAGACGATATGCAGCGGTGTATCTTCTTGGTAAACTTGCCGCATCTGAGCATTACGCAAGAGATAGGCGTAAGGGCCACGTCGCTCGTCAGGGCCAATTAATAGCGCAGACCGACCTCGCAGCCCACCCAGGCAAGCCTCAGCGATAGTCACCACCTCTGGTGCAATATCATACATAAAACAGTGCTCCTCTACCCTGGTTACACAGCCAAATACCTTCTTGTATCAAGGGGCAATCCTTATACTCCATCGATATCTCTGCGAATGAGCGCTCTATAAAACTTATACCTTTATACTATAGCAAATGGCGTCCAACAGCTATCAGGTGAATACCTTATTTGCCACATACACTACCACCTGATTACTCACAACAAAAGCCTGGCACCTTTTTCTTCCCCATAAAGGCATAATATCGAGGTGCGCCATCCCTTTTTGGACGAAGTTTCTATACTCACATTAGAGGTACGCCCCCTCTGTAACTCCTAACGTAGTTATACACATCGAAGCAGAACAGGGCATTCGCTATGGACCAGCGAAAAGAAGGTGCATCGCAGCCTGGCGTACGGAATGCGACTGTAGTGCTGCAACAGTTTTATGAGGATCATGTCAGTTCGATCTACCGGTATATGTATAGTAAGGTAGGCAACAGGGAAGAGGCGGAAGACCTGACCGCGCAAACTTTTATGAAGGCTGTGCACGGTCTAGATGAGGCACGAACACCTCAGAGCATCCAAAAATGGCTCTTTCGCATCGCTCAGACAACTCTGGCAGACTACTGGCGAAACTATTATCGCGTCTCCACTAGTTCTCTTGATGCATTGCTGGAAGCCGGTTGGGAGGGCCCATCGGAGAAAGAAGAGCAGGTCTCAGACATCATAGCCACAACCCAACAATCCGAGCGCGTACAGCATATTCTGAATGCTCTCCCAAACAATTATCGTGATGTACTTATCGCGCGTTTTCTCTTAAACCTCTCCATTAAGGAGACGGCACAAAAAATGAGCCTGAGTGAAGCCAACGTCAAAGTCCTTCAGTTTCGCGCTCTCAAACGCGCGGCTGAACTTGAAAACGTCCTGGCCGAGCAAGGATAGCTATGCCATGTATCTGGAGTGTGAGACATGTCAGATGAGGACCAGGAACTACATGCTGAATATGATGAGCTTGAGAACTATATAGAAGCACTCCATAAGGAGCAGATATCGCAGCCTCCCCGCGAGTTAGCGCCGGAGCTGCATCCTATCGCAAGAGTGTTCTCTCTCTTTCGCTCCATTACTACTCAGCATGTCGAACCTGACCCCGATTTTGTCGATGACTTACGCCAACAGCTTCGAACTCAATTGGAGCAGCATACTGAAATTTACGCTTCCAGGCATGAGCAACAGGCACTTTTGACACGTGACTTCGCTGCTCAAAGGACAAATCTCTCACGACGTTCCTTCCTCACAAATGGAGCGGTTGCCGCAGCCTCCTTTACGGTAGGAGCCGTCTTAAGCGCTGATGTGGTACATAAACAGAATGAAGAGCTAGCGGAAAATCAGATACAGAGAACGAGCCATCAGGACTACTACACTACGCAGGTTGTTCCTGATACAGTTCCATCACGCTGGGAGCGTGTCGCCAACCTGAATGAGGTAGGTGCAGGCGCGGTGCGCTTTGAAACCCATGCCTTTGCGGGCTACGTTGTGCTTCGCGACCAGGATGATGGAGCCGAGAAAACAGGAGAAGTTGTCGCGGTTATGGCAACTTGTCCGCATATGGGATGCCTGGTACAATGGGATAGCGATGAGCGTTGTTTTGCCTGCCCCTGCCACGGTGGGCTCTTCAGCAAGTACGGCGAACCGATGCAGGGTCCAGTCATGTATCTCACAGCGCTACCGCGTCTGGAAACACGTATCCAGGATAATCAGATTTATGTCAAAGTACCACGGAGTGGGGCAACTACATGAAGCCACATCTACGTCGAAATATGCTGATACTCGCATTGGGTATCGGCTTCCTTGTGCTGACAGCGTTGTTCGGAACTTTTATCTCCAACTATGAAGACGCGCCCCACGAGGCTAGCGCACAAATCCAGAAGCAGCAGGCTGGCCCCTACGAAATCACGCTCCAGGTCAACCCCAACCCGCCCTCCATCAACACGCCAGCAACTATCATTATCCAGGTTGTGCGTAGCGGAACACAGCAATTACTAACCAATGCACATGTCTCTATATCAGGCGAGATGCCAGAGATGAATATGAGTCCCAATCAGGCCGAGGCAAAATTGCAAAAAAATGGCACTTACACCACTAACTTTCAGTTTTCCATGAGTGGCTCCTGGCTCCTTCAAGTGCGTATAGAGGCCCCGGATCACCAACTCAGAACACAAGCTTCAAGGTAACCTCTCGTTAATCGTTCGTTCTATCAGCTGATATCTTCCTGAACCGGCACTCCAAGCGTTTCCTGCGGAAGTGACAAGCTAAAGCTCACGTGTAGCACCTGACCACGAGCATTGATAGGCATGCCTCATCTCCATCATATGCGCTATAATAAATGAGGCAATTCGCTATATAACCTTTTTAACAGCTCACGACTCCTCTACACCTACGGTTACGCAAGGAGTCACAACCTTTTTAGGGATAGATAATGTTTAGCCACCGCCATTCTTTCTATCATTTTATCGCATTTTGCGTACTCATCAGCATAGCAGGAGGAATTCTGGGAAGCTGTGCGCTTGCATCATCGACAGAGGCCAATGTGAGCGCGCGTATACAACCCACAAACCTCGATACCACCCCAACAGCAACAACAACCACGAACCAGGGTCAGCAGTTGTTAGACAGAGTCTCGCAACGCCTTAACACAGCGAAAACACTACAGGGGAACTTTACACTTACTCTCAAAGGGCAGGCGATTGCAGGCACAATCAAACTACAGCAATGGAGCGCCAGTCCCGGCAAGAGTCGCAACGAGGTGACCTCCTCAACTCTTCCCCAGGTCACAACGGGAAGCCTAACCGTCAGCGATGGACAAAAACTATGGCAATATGATCCCACTCAGAAAATCGCTTATGTGGGACCAGCCCAGCAAACAAGCTCCATTTTAACTATCCCGGGACGAGGGCAGGTACAGTTACTACTCAATACCCTTCTCTCAGTTTTCAGCACCAGCGATGGCACGCTTGTTAAGAATAACGCCAGCATTAATGGGAGAGAAACGTACCAGCTTCACATTGTGCCACAGGGAAGTAGTAACCAATCCAACACTCCTACAGGAGGCCTGGATTACCAGGGAGAGCTTTATCTTGAAAGGGATAGCGAGCAACCATTGCGCATGGACTTGAATCTCTCAGGCATTGGTCCAGTAAGCCTGAACTTTGACACACTCAGCCTCAACATATCTATTGGCGCAGACAAATTTCGCTTCTCGCCACCAATGGGTGTTAAAGAAGAGTTGCTTCCCAACACAACAAACAGCAATGGAGATACACTAACCCTGGGGCAGGCTCAGAAGCAGTCTGGTTATCACTTGTTGAGCATTTCTGGAGATCACAGTGAATATAGCCTGAATGGTGTCACAGTCTTGGGAACGCCCCAGAACACCATCTATTCTCTCAACTATATGAAAGGCAATCAGACATTCATAATTTCGCAAGGCAAGCCACTCGCGAACCTGACAGGCATACCAGGACAAAGTGTTGACCTGCGTGGAATCAAGGCCACCTTTGCCCAGACCAATGGCATCTTCAGCCTCTCTTGGACAGAAAAGGGGATCGGCATACGTATTATAGGATCACTAACACAAGAGCAAGCCACAGGTATTGCCCAACTATTGATATAAGCATCTTCCGGAACTCACAGGGCGCCTTAACATAGCAAGAGGCCTTGCCTAGTTACGAACATTCTTTAATATCAATACAGACAGCACTCTACCCATGGCGATAGGCAGCAATAAGTTGTAGTGCCTGCTGGCGTGCGTTCAGGTTTGTTAGGGTAATGACTTGCTGAAATATAACATGCCGCAGCAGATTACCACGAAAAGCCAACTCTTCATCTCTCTCCAGAGCCAAAGGTTGAGCCTGTGTTTCTTCCAGTTTACGTAGCTTCACAAGAAAAAAGGCTAGCCTCAGAAGCTCGAATTTTCGCGCCTGCTCTTCGGTCTCTATCTCGCTGCCGCCCCAAAACTGTGAGATCGTCACCGCCGCAGGTGAGGGATCGCCCTCTTGGGGGAGTAATCTCGTCCTTATATGCTTCGCCATTATGGCACAGAACTACCTTTCAACCAGCTGCAAAGGAACTAATATCGACCAGCGAGGAACATACACCTCATACTTTGACTCTAGCATTACCGTTGGGCAAATACAAGCAAGGGTGCAAGCAGCATCATTCTCAGTATCGATTAAGCATTTCTCTCCACTTTTCAGCAATTTAGCAAGCATTAAAACCGCTCACAATGTTGTGCAAGCATTTATTTCCCCTCAGAAAAGGGGTCGACCACAAGTAGATATGGACACTACCACCAAAAGACAAAAGTACTATAAAAAGGTTAAGTAATTACCTTAATTCATCAAGCAGACGGTCTTGCTTTAAGAGAATGCGCTTGCCACGCGCCGGGAGAAACCATGTCTGACCCAGGCTAGCTAGCTAAAACCACTGAGAGAATAGCCCAAGATTATTCTCTACATGTGTATGCATCAGTGGGTAACAGAGCATAAAAGCAGTCTGACGTCTCAAACAGCCCGAAGAAACACAATGAAACAAAAAGAAAATCGATGTCCCAGTTGGGGGATAGAGTGGCAATGATCGGCGAAATGGTTTACAATGCCACATGAAAACATATCTCACATGCCTGAATGTCAGGCTCTATTTTGTAAACACCAACCACTTCCTCAACCTGAGAAAGAAGCCGAAAAACCATACATTACAAACGTTCTAGCGTGACTAATATGTCACTTGATAGAGAGGACCTTCATGGCGGCAGAAAGCTCATTTGATATCGTCTCGCAGTATGACGAGCAAGAACTCGTAAACGCGCTTGATCAGGCGCGGCGTGAGATACAGACGCGCTATGATCTGAAAGATACCAAGACTGAGATTACACAAAACAACGACACCATCCTTATCAATACAGAGAGTACCCTAACCCTAAAAGGTGTACGCGACATCCTCGAATCTAAAGCGGTACGTCGTGGCCTCTCATTGAAAATCTTCAAGCCTGGCAAAGAGGAGGAGGCAGCGGGAGGGCGTGTACGCCAGAGCATTGAACTACAGCAGGGGATTTCACAAGAACTTGCCAAATCGATTACAAAATCGATTCGCGACAAGTATCCCAAGGTCAAAGCTCAGATTCAGGGAGATGCGGTTCGCGTTTCCGCCAAGAGCCGCGACGAACTTCAGGCCGTCATCACGCTCCTGAAAGAGAAAGACCTCCCAGTCCCTCTGCAATACATCAATTATCGTGGTTAACTCTTCTACGAGAACCTGAGCACGTCTATACTAGTCATGCTGGTGGGCTCTGCCAGGCTCCTTCCAATTAGCCCCCTCACATGAGGGTTGGTTTGCGTAGAAGACCTAAGTAATACATCACGATGCACATTGAAGCATACGCATTACAAAAGACCAACCACACCAACGCCAAACAGGCACGTACATAACGTTTACTTCTAGAAGCAGGGAAACAAGAAGGGAACAAACTTTGCGTTTCCCTTGCTAAGCCAGAAGGAGACTTATGAGGTTCTATCCAGGCGAAAAAGGCAATCATGAGAGAACCACCTGGAGAACTGACCTGCTAGTAAGAAGAACCTCAGGTAAGAGGAGGGTACGTTTATATCCCCCAATCAATACCTGGAGTCGCTTATAGGGCCTTATGTCCCCTGTAAAGCATACAGGCGAACGCGCGTTTTCTTCCCTGGTTCTGCCTAGAGTACTTTAGTACCAAAATAAGTGTCCAGGTGGGATATTTGTAGTACGCTAATTTTTGATTAGGCAAAGCCAGACGCATTTCGCCGCCTTCCTGGCCATCAAAGAAGGGTGTATAGTTCTCTCGATTGAGAAAGTTGATTTTATGCCTGGGAACCAACAAGCCTTTAGCGCAGCTGTAAATGCCGCTGACCGTTACCGCTGGGACAGCCAGTGGGGTGCGGCATTACACGAATATCAGAAAGCACTCACGGAGTTCCCAGAAGATGCGACTGCACGTAGTGGGCTAGGATTCTGCTACATGCAGATGAAGCAGTGGCAAAAGGCACTCGATGAATATACATTCGCGCTTGAGCGCGACCCGAGCAATGTCATTGCATTAAGCAAGACCGCAGAACTGTACGGGATACTCAATCGGCGTCAGGATGCCTATCACGCCTATTTGCATCTGGCCGACCTTTATTCACAGGCAGGGCAAGGCGCACGCGCGGAAGCGGCATGGCAGAAAGCAATTCAACTCTCGCCCGGTCGCCCCGAGCCTCACGAGCGTTTGGCTGGCTACTACTTTGAGAAAAAAGATATCGCAGCCATGATTCAGCAACGTCTGGCAGCCGCTCAGGGATTTATGCAGCAGAACGACCTGAATGCGGCACGTGTACAGTGTGAGGAAGTGTTACGAGCCGATGGCTCCAATGTCCAGGCGTCGCAATTGCTCACCTATATCATGAATGGACCGGAACCACAGGGGGTTTCCCCTGGGAAACCGACTCCAACGTCGTCAGAGGTCATGCCAGCTCCCTCTGACACACACGCACAAGCGCGTAACGCTCAAGCAAATATGTCCGACAACTTTTTAAATGATACCGTTTCAGCGGGTAATATCAGCGGAGGTAACACTGGCATCATGGGTAACATGGGTAGCGCGGGAAACTTCGGTGGGATGAGTCCTGACTCATCTCAGGTACTCAACGGACCTGGGGGCACGCCTCGCAATCGTATTACAGCCAACCAGGTCACAGGGGTTTTGAAGCAGGCCCAGATCTTTCAAGACCAGGGTCGTTTCAATGATGCTATCGACCTCTGTGAGCAAATCTTAGAGAGCGGCTTCGATAGACCGGACGCTCGTTACTTTCTCGGCTGGCTCTATCAAGAACAGCAACGCTGGGATGACGCAATCAATCAGTTCCAAATGCTTTTGAACGACGCTGATTACGCGCTCTCCTGCTACTATGCGCTTGGGCAATGCTATCGCGCACGCGGAGATTTACGGACAGCCACCGTCCATTTCGATGAGGCTGTAGACCGTGTCAACCTGGACGCGCTAACAGTTGAAGAGTCCGATCAACTGGTTCAGCTTTGTCAGGAGGCCGCTGAGGCCCATCGCCTCCTTGGCGAGCAGGAGCAAGCCCTCACAGTCTATAATGCGCTACTTGGTTTCCTTCGCAGCCGTGGTTGGAACGACAAAGTCGCGCAGGTCGAGTTCATGCTTCAGCAAGCACAGAGCGCACCACCACAGAGTCGCCCGTTAACACCACCGCCAGCAGCTCCTCAGCAACAGCCACAAATGCCACCACAGCAGCAGGCAGGGCCAACACCACAAACAATCTCGGAAGCGTCTACAATGATGTTCAATACCTCGAACATCACGCCTGGCATGAATACACCACCGGCACAGCAGCAGCCGATGCAGCAACCGGCACAGCAGCCTCCTATGCCTAATGCCCCTATGCAACAAAGTATGGGAGGCGAGCTTCCAGACTGGCTAACAGGCATTATCAGTGAGAATGATGCGCCACAGGTTCCATCGCAGCCGTTGCCACCGCCACCACAGGCTCCTCAACAGCAAATGCAGCAGCAACAGCAAATGCCACCGCAGCAAATGCAGCAGCAACAGCAAATGCCACCGCAGCAATCCTCTTCATCCTGGCTAACAGACGGGGCTAAGCCCAATGAGACGCGCGTGTTGCCACCTGAAACAATGTCGAGTGCGGAGAGATTAGCGCAGCTTCAACAACCGCAACAGGCGCCATCGCAGCCATTGCCGCAACAGCAGCAACCGCAACAGGCGCCATCGCAGCCATTGCCGCAACAGCAGCAACCCACGATGCCTCCAGTCATGCCCGAGGCTCCCACTCAAATACCGCAGCCGATGCAGCCACAGGCTCCAATGCCCACCGCTGCCGATCAGCTAGCCGCGATGCAGCAGGCTGTTCCGGCTCCTGCCCCCCAGGCTGCCGCGCCAGCCTTGCCAAGCGCGCAACAGATGCTACAGGCGTTGGGGACACCTCCCCCATCAATAAGCGCGCCTGTGCCACCTGACCAGATGAGCCTGATGCTACCAGGAAGCAACTCTTCCGCCGAGCATCAAGCCGTCGCTCCTGAGCGTAAGCAAAGCACAGAAGAGCTTTTGAGCCAGATGGCAGGCAACCAGAATATGCAGGCTGCCGATGCTGTCATTGCCAGCACAGCGACACTTCCAGAGAGCGTTCGCCCCCAGGTCGTGCGCGCGATGCAGGATATCCAGAACTACATCAATCATGGCTTGCTCACCCCGGCGACCGAGGCATGTCTCAGGGTCATCGACATGGCTCCCCAATACCTGGATGTTCATCAGGTCCTTTGCGAGATCTATGTGCGCCAGGGCATGGTAGAGCAGGCAATCACCAAGTACGGTATTCTGGTTGATACCTACGTCGTCAATGGACGTATTGAGGATGCCATCGCGACCTATCGGCGCATCCTACAGCTGGACCCAAATAACCTGACATATCGCATGCGCCTGATTAACATGCTCTCATCCCAGGGCAACAAAGAGGATCTACTGCGCGAGCGCACTCTCGCGGCAGAATCCTATCTACGCCTGGGCTATATGGATCGTGCCTTGACGGAATTAGAGCAGGCACTCCAGGAGAGCCCCACCAGTGTCTCGACACGCCTGAACTACGCTCTAGCCTTGCAAAAACTTGGGCGCTCACAGCAGGCCGTAGCCGAGTACCAGCGGGTACTCCAGGTCGATCCACGCAACATCACAGCCCTGGTACGCTGGCACGTCGCACAGATCACTCATATCGGGGCTGCGCGCTCTAACACTCTTGAGGTCCTGAACCGTATTCGCTGGCAGCTACGTGGCGAGGGTCAAAAGCAGGCCGACGCCGTGATACGCGAGTACACACAGGCAGCCGATATCTATCCTAATAATGCCGACGTTCACTACGCGCTCGGTCAGCTTTACCAACAGTGTGGACTGTTTGATCAGGCGCTTGACTCCTATACACTTGCTAGTCGCGATAGCGCGGTAGAGGTGCTGGCACGCGTTGGTTCCGCGCACTGCTACCTCCGGCAGGGTAAGCCTGAAGCGGCAATCCAGCAGTTGGATCAAGCCCTCCAGGCTGTGAAACGTTCTTCAACTGCGATGGACCCCGCAACCTGGGCCGCAAGGCCTCGCGAAGAGGGTGAAGAACATAAGGCTCCCGAAGTCGAGCTCTCACTCTTGCTCGCTAAGACCTATGGGCGCACAGGTCGCGTCGACCAAATGGATGCCATCATGCGCCAGGTGAAGCAGTCACGAGCAGGTCAAGACGAGGTCGCTTCGACGTTGGAAGAGATTTCCATGCGCCGCCCCGATCCCTCAATGGCAGTCCAAGAATATATGGACCTTGTACGCCACTATCGCCAGAGTCGCCAGATCGACAACGCGCTCAAGGTACTGAATGAAATGGTCCGCGCTGTTCCTCAGGAACCCCGAGCACATGAGGAACTGGCTGATATCTATATCAATCGTGGCTTACTCGATGAAGGTATTGCTGAGTTACGCCTGCTCGTCGATGTTTACCTCAGACGGAACAATACTGAAGAGGCTGCGGCAACGCTGCAACGCATTGGTAATATCTATGATGAGATGGGGAATAGTGACGAGGCCCTGGCATCCCTATGCCGAGCAGCGGAGCTGAATCCTCATGCAATGGATCTGCTCCGCGAGGTTGTTGGCTTCTGCTTCCGCGTGGGACGTCCCCATGAGGCAGCGAAATACCAGGAGTTAATCGCGCGTCACTACTTCGAGACCCAGCAGGTCAAGGAAGCGGTCGCCGCGCTTCAACAGCTCATCACGATTGACCGCAACAATTATGAAGCCTATGATATGCTTGGTCAGACCTATCAGACGGTTGGTGAGTATGAACAGGCAAGTCGCGTCTATCGCAACCTGGCGAAGATCAACCCAGGTAGTTCCGTAGCCCGCGAACGCCTGGCAACGCTTCAGGAACTTCGCATGCGCTAGCCACGTTTAGATACAAAATACACAAAGGGAGGGAGAGATTCATATAATGTGAACCTCTCCCTCCCTTTTAGACGTGAGAAGGGCGTTTGCTTTATCGATCTGCATCCGCAACAGTATCCCGAACGACTTGCGCCAATGCTTTAATAAAGAGAGGCGAAGTATTGAGCGACTCGGTGCGTGCAAAGTGGATGTTGTGCTCTTCAGCCTGCTCACGCGCGCCAACCTCGATATCATAGAGAATTTCCAGGTGGTCCGCCAGGAACTGCACAGGCGCGATCAATACATGCTTGCGCCCGGCAGCCTCTAACTCCGGCATGATGTCGGCAAAATCGGGCTTCAACCACTCTTCGGGCGTATGCCCAGCACTCTGGTAACAGAACATCCAGCGGTCATCCGCGAGCCCGGCCTTCCGCGCTACCGCCGCCGCCGTCTCTTTCAAGGTATTAATATAGTCAGGCTCGTTCTCAATCACGCGCTTAGGCATACTGTGTGCTGTCAGAAGAACCGGAACCTGGTCACGATCTTCGGGGACAAATTTCTCATCTAGCGCCTGACTCACACGCTCGGCAAGGGCCTCAATGAAGAAGGGCTGCAAATGCCAATCTCCCGCGACCCGAACTTTCAGGTCAGATCGATTTAGCTTCGAAGCAGCCTCTTCGACAGTGCGCACATAGCCGCCCATGATGATAGGTGAAAACTGCGGCGACATCACGATACCTACAACAGTATCGACATCAGAAGCAGTTTCTGGCATAACTTCCGAAATAAATGGGTGTGAGAAGCGCATTCCAGCCGTCACGCGATAACTCGTTCCATCATTGCCGCCATTAAGCTCTTCTTGCACAGCGGCAGCCTGCTCGCGCGTGATACGCACTAGAGGCGAGCCACCAATAAGGTCATAGCGACGGCGAAACTCGACTACCAGATCAGGCTCCGGCTCACGTCCACCTCGCACATTGCGCATATATTCGGGCACCTCGTCCAGAGAGGACGGTGACCCATAGGTCATCAGCATGGCGCCGACTTTTCTTTCTACCATTGTTGTATTCCTTCAATGTTTCTTTATAATACACTATTGGCAACTCGCGTTTACTTGCAGTGTATAGCTCATCCCTTACCCAACTCTAACTTCCCTGGTATCTAGCAAGAACGCTCACAGCCACTTAGTAACGCTACTTTAAGCTTGATAGGGCTTATCTATCTCTGAGTAAGTTCGTGAACAGTGTCCACAAGACGGCGCAGGAGGTCTGGATCAGACCCAATTGGCATAGCATGTCCAAAGTTGAAGATGTGGCCGGGTCGGTTGTTGGCACGACGTAACACATCACGCGCGGCCTCTTCAATGACAGGCCACTCAGTTAGCATCAGAGTGGGATCAAGATTACCTTGCAAGCCGCGCTCATAGCCAATCTGTTTCCAGGCTATATCCAGATCAACGCGCCAATCGACACTCATCACGTCGCCGCCAGCCTCGGCCATGACGCCCAGCAGGGAACTGGTGCCCGTTCCAAAGTGAATTGCAGGCGCACCAGCCAGTTTCACCGCCGAGAAGACACGCTGAGTATAGGGCAGCACATACTCCCGGTATGTGCTTGGGCTAATCGAGCCAATCCAGCTATCAAAGACCTGTACCGCGTTGACGCCCGCGCGAACCTGCGCCACTAGATAGCCAGCAATCACCGTTGAAATCTTATCCATAAGCTGATGCCAGATTTCTGGCTGACTATACATCAACGCCTTAGCGGTATGATAATCGCGCGAGGGACGACCTTCAATCATATAGCAGGCCAGGGTAAAGGGAGCGCCCGCGATACCAATCACAGCTCGCTTGCCTTCCAATTCCTGACGCAACAGACGAATGCCACCCATCACAAAAGGAGTTACCTCATCGGTACCAGGAAGGCGCAAAGACTCGACGTCGCGCAAGCTGCGAATAGGATTATGGATAATAGGGCCAATATTTGGCTCTAGATGCAATTCAATTCCCATCTCTTCAACAGGGAGCATAATGTCCGCATAGAGAACTGCAGCATCCACCCCTAGCTCATTGACGGGAATGAGAGCCACACTAGAACTGAGTTCTGGCGTCTTGGCGATTGTCATGACATCATATTTCGCCAGGATCTCGCGATAGGCTGGGAAACTGCTCCCTCCCTGGCGCATAAACCAGACCGGAGTCGCGTCCGTTTCCCGGCGCTCACAGGCAGCCATAAAGCGTGCTACGCCTGTATGCTCTGGATAGATAAATTTCTCTGTTACATCTTGCATAAGCTTTGTGGCTCCTCTTTCTAGCGCTGAGTCTCAGCGTGAACGGCCTCAGCAAGCTGACGCAGGAGGTCTGGATTGGTAGGAGCAGGAACTCCATGTCCAAGATTAAAAATATGTCCGGGGCGGTTGTCAGCACGCTTCAGAACGTCGCGCATAGCTTTCTGTATAACAGGCCATTCGGTCAGTAAGAGTGTTGGATCAAGATTGCCCTGCACGCCATGCTCAAAGCCAACTCGCTTCCAGCCCTCATCAAGCTCAACCTGCCAATCCAGGCCAATAATATCGCCTCCCGCCTCTGTCAATGCTTCCAGCAGGGCACTTGTGCCTGTGCCAAAGTGGATTGCGGGCGTGCCTGTCTCTTTAACGGCGGTAAAGATGCGCTGGACATATGGCTGCACAAAACGCTGGTAAACACTGGGACTGAGCGAGCCGACCCAGCTATCGAAGAGCTGAATCGCATCAACACCGGTCTGCACCTGCTCTAACAAATAGTTAATGGTCACGCTCGTCACCTTCTCCATCAGCGCGTTCCAGAGCTCTGGCTGACCATACATGAGCGCCTTGGCATTGCGATAATCGCGCGAGGGGCGACCTTCAATCATGTAGCAGGCCAGGGTAAAGGGAGCGCCGGCGAAGCCGATCACAGCCTGCTTATTCTTTACCTCACGCCTCACCATCTGAATCGCCTGCATCATATAAGGTGCGATCTCGGCCCCCGAAGGGACGCGCAAGGCTTCGATATCTTGCTGGCTACGAATAGGTTGATGAATGATCGGGCCCACTTCATGGCGAATCTCAAACGAGAGTCCCATCGCCTCCAGAGGAATGAGGATATCGGAGTAGATTATAGCGGCATCGACACCAAACGTCTTGACTGGCATCAAGGTTACTTCTGTGCTTAGCTCTGGCGTCTTCACCATCGTCAACATGTCATATTGCTGACGCAGAGCGCGATATTCAGGGAGACAGCGCCCTGCCTGGCGCATAAACCAGACCGGAGTAGCATCGGGCTGTCTATGATGGCAGGCGTCGAGGAAACGAGCCAGCCCACTATGGGGAGGAAGGGTCGTCAAAGACGATATATCTTGCTGCATTACGTATGTTCTTCCTTATTCAACAGGCTGATGGGTCGGCTCCACTTATCCGAAAGCCTGAGCGTATCAGCCCAGTCACAACAGCAACATTGGTTTTCGAATCAAACCTCATTAGGGTGTACGGTTCCCTACGCCCTCGCGCAGTTACGTCCAAGTTACTTCCATATCATAACGTGGTTTTCCAACGCTGACAAGAATAAATCTACCAAAATCTGTAGAAATTTTACTTCTGCTAGAGATTTTAAGCGTTTTCTCGCTACTTTTTGAGACAGGCAAGTTGTTGTGCGTGGTGCTGGTCGTGTTCAATCAAAGATTGAACAAGTTGGTGGAACTTAAGCTGACCCCAGCGAGGATGACGAAAGGGGCGTGTCCAGGCTTCAGAAGGTAGAGTGGAGAGCCAGGAGAAAAGCTCTTCGCGCTGAGCCGCCATGCCAGCCATGACCGCATCAAGTGTTGTGGAAGAATCGGGAGTAGCGCTAGCCTGGGTTGGTTGCTCCTCGATTTCACTAATTTCCAGAAGGGGATTTTCTTCCGCCTGAACAAGACGCAATTGCACCAGCGTCAAGCCCTCGATCATATAGAGATGATAAGCAATTTGTAAAGGGGATAGGGTTCCTTTGCCAAAGAGAGCCGCCAATTCGTCTTTATTAAACTTCGCCAGTTGTCCCAGGAAGGTCACCCGCGCGGACACCAGCCTGCCTCGTACAGTCTCAAAGGGGTGTTGCTGTTCTTCTTCTACCACCATCAAACCTCCACAATATTCTTGCAAGCAATTATTTTATTGAGTATACCAGATCAGGGAATTTGCAGCGCACACATGCTTCGTGAGATGAAGGGTGTGGCAGATACAATTGAACCATTATAAACATGACCTGGACAGCTTAGGGGGTTGTCCAGGTCACGTTCTTGTTTTATTCATCTGTTTTTTTCACGAGGCGAGCATAGAGACTCTCCAGTTCATCCTGATCGTTAAAGTGGAGAACGATAGTCCCTTTGCCTTTCGCATTATATTTCAGATCAACTTTGACCATCAGCGCATCGCGGAATTGCGACTCCAACGTTTCCTGCTCAGGCGAGCGCTTCGACGGAGGGGTAGCCCTCTGAATAGCCGACTCTATATCCCGCGACGCTTTGATGCGTGTAGCGAGCTCTTCGGTCTGGCGTACATTCAGATGGAGCGCGATCACCTGATTCATCGCGGTAACCTGATCCTCTTCGCGGGTAATGCCACCAAGGGCACGGGCATGCCCTTCAGTAAAGTTCTCAGGCTGATTGATCAGAGCATCGCGCAGCTTGGGGGCCAGTTGCAGCAAACGCAACGAATTGGTCACAGTCGAGCGGTCCTTCCCAACCTGACGCGCAACCTGTTCCTGGGTCAGATTATAGTCCTGAATCAATGCCTGATATGCCAGGGCCTCTTCAATGGGATTGAGATCAGAGCGCTGAATATTTTCAATCAAGGCCAGTTCGAGCATTTGCTGAGGCGTAACCTCTTTTATCAGGACAGGAACCTGAGTCAGACCTGCTTTCTTTGAGGCACGCCAGCGACGTTCACCAGCGATAATCTGGAACTTCACAACGCCTTTCTCGCCGCCTGCTTTCGCTTCGTTCGTGTCATCGAACCAGGCATCACCTGTACCATCATGCTTCTCTGGCAGATCGAGGCGCGTCACCACGATGGGTTGCAAGAGACCATGCTCTTTAATTGAGGAGCTTAGCTCAAGGAGTTTGGGGTCATCGTCGCGAAACACCTTTCGCGGTTGCCGGGGATTGGGGATAATACTTTCGATAGGAACCAGGGGCAGAGAGCCAGTATCACTGTCAGGTGGGAGAGGTTGTGATTGTGGAGCCATCACCTCTGAGGCACCTGAAATCAAGGCGTCGAGACCACGTCCCAGACCAAATTTCTGCTTAGCCACGGGCCATTACCTCCTCGGCGAGCGCTCGATAAGCCAGCGCGCCTGGAGACGTCGCGTCATAATCCAGAATAGGCTGACCAAAACTAGGTGCTTCACTTAAACGAACATTACGATTGATGATAGTTTGGAACGCCTCTTTGGGGAAGTGATTACGCACCTCACGCACAATCTCGCCTGCCAGACGCGTACGCGAATCGAACATCGTCATGACCACACCCGCAATATAAAGCGAGGGGTTAAGCTTATTCTTGACAATGTTCACAGTGTTGAGTAACTGAGTTAAACCTTCAAGGGCTAAATATTCGCATTGAATAGGAATCAAGATACCATCCGAGGCTACTAACGCATTAATGGTCAGCAAACCGAGCGATGGGGGGCAATCGATAATAACATAATCGCAGCGGTCGCGAATAGGTTGTATGGCGTCGCGCAAACGATGCTCACGCGCCAATGCACCCACCAATTCTACTTCAGCGGCAGCAAGATCTACCGTACAGGGCGCAACAACAAGCTCACGCCGGCTGGATGGCACAATTACATCGAATATGTTTATAGTATCTTGCTCTTGCACCAGGAGGTCATAAATTGTATGTTTACGTCGGCGCTCAGTCACACCAATGCCACTGGTTGTATTGGCCTGAGGGTCCATATCAATCAGTAGCACCTTGCGACCCGCGGCTGCTAGATACGTGGCAAGATTAATCGCAGTCGTGGTCTTGCCCACGCCCCCTTTTTGGTTCGTAATTGCGTACACTTTTGACACGGATCACAACCGTACCTTTCGTCTGGCCCTGCCAAGGAGACAAGCTAAGCAAATAGTCCAAGAACATTGTAACAAATGAGTCTGCCAGACGCAAGAAATCTACCTTCTGTACTTTCAAGGGCGCAATACAGACAGGCAATAGAAGATATCAAAGCAGATACAGAGGGCGTAGCATACCTCAACTATCTTCAAGCAAAAACATGCACGTTGGAGATAGAAAACGCAAGCCCAACTTGGCACAACCAATGATGCTTACTTCTAGAGGGTGACACGATTCCCACCGGCAGGCATGGTAAAACGTAGAAAGCCACCAGCAGCCAGGCGAGTGCAGATGACAGCCAGCGTATAGAAGGCGAGCAGGGTAATCGCGGTCTTGACCTCAGTCAGCGCGAAATCCCCTACGTTCAGATGATTGGAACCAGGATTCAGCATCCGCAAGAGGACGGGACCCTGTTGTACTCCACCAAAGGGATTGACCGCTAAACCCAAAGCCAGCGACACAATCAGATCCAGAGCCAGGCAAAAACCTGCCAGCAAGGGGCCAAACACGACAAAACGCTTGCTCAGGCGCTCACGCTTCGTTGAAACAATACGCTTGGCAGCCCACACGGGAGCGATGACATATTGCAGTGCCATAAATAACATGGGAGCCGCAACATATGTCCAATCGGGAAAGACAAACGGGCTGATAAGAGAGCAGAGACGACCAATGGCGAAAATGATAATCCCTTCAATCAGGCCACGCCGATAGCTTACTTTATTAAACAACATAGATGCTTAACCTGTTCGCGGAAGCTTTTTACAACCAGAGGAGCCTGCCTGGATGATAGCATCATAACCAGGCACTCTGGCACAGAACGTGAGATATAACAAGACGAACGAACATTCATGAAACAGGTGTTTTACACCTTATTCGAAAACCCAAGCACTTCGGCGTTAGCCACAAGAGCGGCGTTAGTTTTCGAATAAGACCTTAGTGGCACCCGCAACTACCACCACCACAACCACAATCCCCCATAGATGGAGAGTAATCGTCAAAGTCTCCATCTTCAGCACCGCTCCGCTGGGCTGCAAACACAGAGAGGAGGCGGCGCACCTTCTCACTATGGCACTTCATGCATACCACGTCATCCGCATGCTTGTGGCTAACGAGCAGTTCAAACTTGGCTTTGCAGTCGGGGCAGTAATATTCATACAACGGCATGTAGAAAATACCTCCACACAGTATGGGAAGACACATTAATCCAAAGATATTGTAGTGCCTGATATACCTATCGTCAAGTCGCAGCTATTTGACAGTCTGAACCTTCTAATCCCCTCCCCATCCTAGCCATTTCCTTCTGGAATTCGCAAAGTAATTGCAGCGCAAAACGTATGATAAATCATGCTTGCAAATTTGAGACATATCGCAGCATTTTGCGTTATAAAGAAATAGAAGGGAATATTATAAGCAATCCTGATCCGCATGGTAAGCCTGACATGTAGCGAAAGAAAATATAGAGCGAGAAGATCTGTTAGGAGGCACAGATCGAGACATATTCGTGCACTTAAAAAAACATTCATACTATGAAACGTATACTATATTCTATAGAGTTGTATGTCTTTTCCATGTATAGCACATTCCAAGTTATATCACGCCTACTATAACTCAAGGAGATCAGCGATGATAAATAAATCGCAAAGACGCAATGATGCTATAGATAAACACCTTCCTTCTTTCCGTAAAGGAATATTCCTAACATTAACATCGCTTTGTGTACTGTTAATGATGCTAACAGCCTGTAATGATAGTGGAACTTCGCAAAATAACACTCCCAATAATGGCAGTGTGACGACGACCACCAATAATAGCAGTACCAGCGCGACCGCTACCCCTACATCCAGCGATTCGAGCAGTGATAATGCCTCCGATCAGAATAATAAGGGGACAGGCACAGCGAGTACACCAGGAGCACAAGTCTACCACATCAAGGTCTTCTTCTCCAGGAAGGGAGAGACCAGTTTTAGCTCTGTCCACCCACTTGACCGCACGACAAACAGCCAGGCAGTCGCCACAGCCGCTATCCAATACCTCATCACAGGCCCAACAGCTAGCGAGCAGCAACAGGGCTACTATAGTGAGCTTGGTTCCATGTTACAAGGATCAGCAAGTTGCCCTGGCGGTAGTAAGGCAGACTTCGTCATTCATCTCAATACTAAGGGAACAACCGCTGAACAGGGAACCGCAACCCTGCAATTCTGCCGTGACACCTCCTCAGCAGGAATAGGCATGGATGCACGTGTCCGTGCTCAGATTGAAGCCACATTGAAACAATTCTCCACCATTCGCAAAGTCGTCATTCTTACAAAGAATGGATCATGCTTCGGTGACGAGAGCGGAGCCAATACCTGCTTAAAGTAGACCACTGAAACGCATGTAGCCTGCTTGTCAGGTCTTCAGATGAAAATGTGCATGGTGGTGCTTGTACATTAGCAAGCACCACCATGCACATTCCTGTATTTTATGAGGCATGGAGAGGCGTGTACCATTCCGGCGTCAAAGATAGTACAATAATGCAATGCAGGATCCTCAGACGGATTGAGGGAAAGATTTGCACGCTCAGCAATCTCTTACCGTCTCCAGCCGACACCGACAAGAAGAGTATAACGGTGACAGCACCGAATATGTCAAGTATTGTTGCATTGGGAGGCTGCCATCGAGCAAACACATTTTTCACATAGATTGCAGAGATTTTTTCGCCAGGGAGGATGACGTATGGCTCTTACAATTGGTATTATTGGCTTACCCCAGAGCGGCAAAACGACGCTATTTAACTCATTAACAAAAGCAGGTGCTCCCATCGGAGGGTACGCGACAAGCACAGTACAGGCCAATCTCGCAGTAGTGCAGGTTCCCGATACTCGCGTAGATGCGCTCGCGGACATCTTTCAGCCTCAGAAGAAGACATATACAACGGTTGAATTCGTAGACGTGGCTGGGATGGGACAGGCATCACAGGCCGCGAAAGAGAAACGAGAAGGACTGAGCCCTGAATTTCTTGGTCATATTCGTAATGCGGACGCGTTAGCCATCGTCTTACGTACCTTCGCGAATGACAATGTGACTCATGTCTACAACACTATCGACCCCAACCGCGACCTGGACAGCCTGAATGCGGAACTGGCGATGACAGATCTCGCGACCGTTGAGAAGCGCATAGAGCGTACAAAAAAAGCCGCCAAGTCCGGTGATAAAAAGTATGTCCAGGAAATGGAGTTCCTCCAACGCTTACAGGAAACCCTCAATGAGCTTGGTCTGGCAAGCGACGTTGAAATTAGCGCCCAGGATCGGGTGGTTACAGATGAGCTCTTCCTGCTAACCTTGAAACCACGTATGTATGTGCTCAACACTAGCGAAGATATGCTGGGGGAGGCAAATGAGGTCCTGGCGAAAATCGAGAAGGGTGAGCAGGTCGTGCCAGAGAGCTTGAAAGGTGAGCTCAAAGGAATCGCGCAGGTCGCGCTACGAGCCAGGGCAGAGGGTGCGCAGGTTGCGGCAGTCTCTGCCAAGCTAGAAGCAGAACTTACCGAACTCCCCGAAGAGGAGGCAAACGAATACCTGGAAGCCCTGGGTCTACCCCAGCTCGGCGCTGAGCGTGTGATCCAGGTTGGCTACCGTCTCTTGAACCTGATTACCTTTCTTACAGCAGGCGAAGATGAGGTCCGTGCCTGGACGGTTACCAGGGGCGCGAAGGCTCCTGAGGCTGCTGGCAAGATCCACACTGATATTGAGAAGGGCTTCATCCGCGCTGAGGTAACACACTTTAATGATTTCATAGAGTGTGGTTCCTTTGCGGCAGCGACCAAGAAGGGCGTTCAACGCCTGGAGGGCCGCGACTACGAAATTAAAGACGGCGATATAGCGCACTTCCGCTTTAACAAAGGAAAATAACCAGGCGCGATTCTCTCGTTGAGAAAAACCAGCATACGCCCCAATTGATGCACATGGGCCTCCTCAATGTGATACGATGCTAACAAGTATTTGACAGCTTGCCAGCCGAGTACATGTAAGGAGGTTCCATGTCTATATCCCCCATCGAGGATTTAAAAGCTGAAATTGATGAGCGAATTCCCGACCTCATAGCGACCCGCCGCGACCTGCACGAACATCCTGAGCTAGCTTTTGAAGAAGTGCGAACCGCAAGCATTGTAGCCCAACGCCTGAAGGCGTTGGGGCTCGAAGTGCAGACAGGTATTGCCAAAACAGGCGTCACAGGCTTGCTACGTGGCGGCGCGGCTCCTGAGAATGCACGTACGATTGCGATACGTGCGGATATGGATGCCCTCCCTATTTATGAACTCAACGAGCTTGACTATCGCTCCCAGACCGATGACAAAATGCATGCCTGCGGACATGATGGGCATACTTCTATCGCATTGACCGTCGCCGATATTCTCAGCAAACGTAAATCTGAGCTCAAGGGCAACGTCAAGTTTATCTTCCAGCCAGCAGAGGAGCGCATTGGTGGCGCGAAACCAATGGTTGAAGAGGGCGCATTGCAGGGAATCGACGCTATTATCGGTCTCCATCTCATCAGCGGAGTGCCCATAGGGCAGGTTGGTGTGCGCAGCGGAACCGTCTTCGCCAGCGCGGATAGCTTGCAGTTTACCATCAAAGGGAAGGGTGGACACGCGGCTATGCCGGAGACTGCTATCGATCCCGTGGTCATCTCAGCACAGATTATCACCGCCCTTCAGACGCTCATCAGTCGAGAGATCTCACCATTCCAGGCAGCGGTCATCACAATAGCTAGACTTCAGGCAGGCACAGCATTCAATATCATTCCTGAGCAGGTTGTAATGGATGGAACCATGCGCTCCTATGACAAGGATACTCGTGCCTATCTGCTGCAACGCATTACTGAAGTAGCGCAAGGGATCGCCAGTTCAATGCGCGGTTCCTGCGAGGTCCAGGTTATCGATGGCTGCCCCCCCTGCACCAATGATGCGGGGATGACAGGAGTCGTACGTCAGGCAGCTATAGATACAGTTGGAGTGGAAAACGTCAATGAGAGCGATGCCGTTCGCGTCTCTGGCAGCGATGACATGGCCTACTTCCTTGACGCTGTTCCTGGTTGCTATTTCATCGTTGGCTCAGGTAACTCGCAGAAAGAGACGACCTATCCTCATCACCATCCCCGCTTCAATATCGATGAGGACGCACTACCCATCGCAGTCGAGGTCCTTACACGCTCAGTCTTCGAGTTCTTTAGTGCGTGAGTCAGAGTATGCCTGAGTAGTGCAGAAAAAGGTATCAGTTTTTGTAGCGCGCTACAAAACCATCGACTATGGTCGATTGTGGCGCGCCACAAATTTTTGCGTTTTCTTTTCCAGAAACTCACATTTCTTTGTAGCACGCGCCGCAAAAAACACGCACTTCTTTGAGGCAACCCGGTGTCATTGGAAATTACCGATCTTTCATGGTATACTTGCTTTGCTGTTCGACCGTCTATTGCTATATATGGAGGTCAACCTTTATGCGCGCGGATCGACTGCTAACGATCCTCATGTTACTCCAGACCAGGGGCAGGATGACCGCGAGAGAGCTTGCCGAGCGCCTGGAAGTCTCCGAACGCACCATCTACCGTGACATGGAAGCCCTGAGTATGGCAGGTATACCTGTCTATGCCGAGCGAGGTCCCGGCGGAGGGTGCCAATTGTTGGGGGACTACAAAACCACCCTGAACGGACTGAACTCTACCGAGATCCAGGCCCTCTTTACGGCATTAGATAGTAGCTCACTAGTGGACCTGGGTATGGCACAAGCGCTCCATGATGCCCGGTTGAAGCTAATGACGGCACTGCCTGTACCAGATTGTGAGCTCGCTCAACATACACGCCAACGCGTTCATGTTGACCACCGATCCTGGTTCGCGAGCGCGAGTCATAGCGAACATCATCTACCACTGATTCAACAAGCGCTCTATGAAGATCACATACTGCATATTCAGTATCATATGGATGATGGAGCACTAGTGAAGCGGCTTATAGCCCCCTATGGACTTGTTTCCAAAGCAGGTACATGGTTCCTCATTGGTGCGCATTGCGAGATAAGCGTGATCGCGGTCGCCACGATGCAATGTGTAGAGATGACCGAGAAGACCTTTATCTATCCACAGGATTTTGACCTGGAACACTATTGGGAAAACTATTGCCAGCGGTTAGAGGATGAGATGCCGCCCTATGCGCGCCCACTCCACCTCTCTCCATATGAGGCACGACAGCTACCCCGTATGTTGAGCGAATGGGGCTACATTCTCGAAGAAACCGATGCATCGCCCAATATGGCACCAGCAAGCTATCGAAGAGAAAAAAAAGCTTACGTGGGTTCGCCCCAAAGAAAAAAAGTCATATATCGTGCACCCCAACATACCAGACCGCTGCGTAATGGCATCAGAGCACCCTTACAACGCCGGCATGGTCCAGTCACGAGAGATACCCCTGCAATAGCTGCGGCGAATAAAAAAAAGCAATTTCGCCAACCTCATTCAGCAAGCGACTCGCGGACAAAGAAAAAAAACGGTTTCAAAAACAATTTCAATATACGGACAGCACACAAAAGGGCTGGCTCTGAGAAAAAAAACGCTGTATTCCCTATGAATCTCTGGTACACAGATAGCAAAAGCAAACATACGACCTCACTCATTGCCGCTTAGTCTCACGCTAGCATCTTCCTCATTTCAAACGCTAACCACTTCACCCTCTCCCAGAAAGAATCAGAATATGGCACCCTATGATCTCTATTTGTTGTCATTCTTGATCAGCGCACCGGAGATGATTGTATTTTAAGCATGTTGTTCGGACAGCGTCGAAGCGCGGAGCAAAAGGCGTGTACACTATGTTGTATGTAGTCGAAGAAACTTATCAAGGAGGAAGGCCATATGTGCGGTCGTTTTACCCTGACTATTAATAGTGATACTGTAGCGCGGGCATTTCAGGTCTCCGTCCCCAAGTCGTTACAGACGGGGCCGCGCTACAATGTCGCACCAACTCAGGATGTGATGACTATTATGCAAGGAAAAGAGGAGCGGCACCTTGACCTGCTACGCTGGGGCTTGATCCCCTCCTGGGCAAAGGATCCCAGTATTGGTTCGCGAATGATTAACGCACGTGCCGAGACGTTAGGTGAGAAGCCAAGCTTCAAGCGTCTTCTCTTCTCCCGGCGCTGCTTGATCCCCAGCGACGGCTTCTATGAATGGCAGAAGGTAAATGGTGGCAAAACGCCCATGTATATTACATTGAAAGATCATGAGCCTTTTACGTTCGCGGGTCTATGGGATAGCTGGCGCACACCTGATGGAGAAGAGCTGCGCACCTGCACGATTATCACCACGGAGGCCAATGATATCGTCACGCCAATCCATAATCGCATGCCAGTGATCCTACCAGCAGAGGCACGCGAGATGTGGTTAGATTCCTCACTACGCGATCCCAACCTGCTGCTCCCATTGCTCAAGCCGTATGATACCAACGCCATGCAAACGCGCGAGGTTTCGCGGCGAGTGAACAATCCACAATACGATGGCGCGGAACTAATCGCGTGAGCCGTTATAAACACAAAGAGAAGGCTTGGTAGATTATTTCCTAAGCCTTCTCTTTGTGTTTGCTATATAGGGAAGAACTCGCACTTAGACGCGAGATTGCAGGCGAACCAGTTGGCGGCCACGGGTGGCGGCGGGCAGTCCTGCCAACGTGCGAATAGCCTCGATAGTCTCCTGAGCATTGCGCACAAATTCGACGCGTGTTGGCAACTGAGCCTTGAACTCATCCACTGTTATGTCATCGAGGAAACGCTGTCCCTCATTGTCCAGCATGACGCGTGGCAGCAATACCAGATCCCCCATTGCGTCTAAATCCTTGAGCGTTTCCAGTACATCCTGAGCACAAAGCAGGCCAGCAACCGTAACTTGAGCGCCAAAGAATTTATTGATCACGGGCACGACCTGCACCTCAACGCCGTCGATAGCCTCACGGATATCGCTCGCGAACCCCTCGATTACTGGCTGTGCCATCGTACTTGTCACCAGAGTAATGCGTCTGGGGCGCGGCTCGGGCATCACCACAGGGAGACGACGCTTAGTTCGATTCCACTGCTCAATTAAGAAGCGAGTCATACCCACACCGTTCTCAATCTGAGAATACAGGCCATAGTGCTCGCTTGGCGGGAAATCGCGCCCGGTAATGTAATACCACTCATCAGAGAGATAGACGAAGGGATTACCATCAGGATCCTCGGCGGAGAAGCGGCGTTGATATGCCTCTACCATCTCAATGATCTCATCCGCTTCCTCGCGAGTACAGGCACGTAATGGAGGGAGGTCGCCAGTCTTGATCATATTGTTATATTTGGTCAGGCCCACAGGCACAACCGAGATGGACTCGACAATTGGGCGTAATTCTGTGAGCTCACGAATGCTGCGCTCCAACTCCGGGCCATTGTTAATGGGAGGGCAGATCACCAATTGCGTATGACAGGTAATCCCCATATCCCCCAGGCGCTTGATATGCTCAATAATCTCGCCTGCACGCGGACCATCCACCATCTTACGTCGCAAATCGGGATTGGTACAGTGAACTGAAACATAGAGAGGGGTTAGCTTCTGCTCATCGAGGCGTTGCCAATCAAGCTCCTTGAGATTTGTCAGTGTGACAAAATTTCCGAAGAGGAACGAGTAGCGATAATCGTCATCTTTAATGTAGAGTGAAGAGCGCATCCCATGTTCGAGGCCGGGCTGAGGCGCAAAACGCTCAGGAAGTCCCTTGATAAAACAAAACACGCACTTATTGGCACACTGGCGGATAAAGGGCGCGGGCTCTTCGCCAAAAAGCACGCCTAGATTCTCGTCCGCGCGCTTATTGATTGTAACCTCGCGCGCGTCCTCCTGGCGCTCATAGCCGATAAGCAACTCTTCGTCAGCTACATAAAAGCGATAATCCACCAGATCACGAATAAGATGACCATTGATTGTTTTTACAAGATCGCCTGACTGCAACCCGGCCCGATCCGCCGGGCTTTCGGGCACTACTTCACGCACCCATCCATAGAGTTTTGGCATTGTTTAACCTCGAAAACAGTGGGGAAAAGATTGAACGTTATCCGGCAAATTATAAACCTTCTACCTTTCAGCCGTCAAATTACTCTGACTTTGCGGGTATAGAGTCCTTGTCTGCCAACCTCTTTCACCTATCCACAAAATCAGGCAGGCAAGTTGTCCCAAATTGAGAAAGTCATCCCTCTCTATATATATGACAACCATATGTGATGGTTATGACGAGAAAGTCTCTACCCAGAAAATGAGGATAAGAATATGGCAAAGAAGAATAAAGCTCCGCTATTTGTGCGGGCAGCGAATGTGATGACTGTAACCTTAACCCATATGGGATTCAAACTTGTAGGTTATGGAAAATATCCAATGTACCTGCTCACGATACGTGGTCGAAAAAGCGGGCAGCCACGTACTGTTCCAATAGTGCTTTGGGAACGAAACGGAGAGCGCTACATGGCCTCTCCTTATGGCATTGTAGACTGGGTTCGTAATTTGCGGGCAGCAGGAGAGGCCACTCTCACGCGTGGGCGTCGCACAGAAAAAGTTAATGCCAGAGAGCTACCTCCCAGGGAAGCAGCCCTCGTAATGCGAGACGATGTTCGGGAGGGCAATCCCTTTGCTAGCTCCTTTGGAGTCACCAGAGATTCTTCACTTGAAGAGTTTGAGCAGGCGGCAATCGGCCACCCGATGTTCATACTACAAAGCATGGGATACACCAGATAAAGCGCCTTCTCATATGATAGAATGCAAACCAGTTGAAGGATCGTTTTTATGAATATAGCACGTCCTCTGCAAATCATCGCCACTCTCGCCGCGATAGTAGCGGTAGCACTTGGAATTGGCACATATACGCATCCAACCCTGATCAATATTCATATGCTGTTTGGGCTTCTTGTTACGCTCGCTCTACTCACTGTCGCCATAATAGCGGTAGTGACCAGTGGATTGAGGCGAATGGGAGCAATAGGGATTATCTACGCGCTTATACTCCCAATCTTTGGCTACACACAACAGATGATCTTGCTGGTGACCTCCATTGGCTGATCCAGGCAATTCACCTGATGGTGAGCTTTGGCGCAATCCCATTTATTGGAGCCATTACAGCGCGCTATCTGGCCCTCAAACCAGCCGTAGCTAGAGCAGCCAATCAGGTGCAAACTTTATAAACCCAGGGGAAGAGCATGGAAGAGTCATTTGAAAGCTACCGCACCTACCTCTTTGCTATCGCTTACCGTATGCTCGGAAGCGCAATGGACGCTGAAGATATGGTGCAGGAAACCTATATACGTTATCAGGGTGCGCAACCAGGAACCATCCACTCACTCAAAGCATATCTCACCACTATTCTAACGCGCCTTTGTATGGACCAACTCGATCTGGCGCGCCGTAAGCGAGAGCTGTATGTGGGCCCTTGGCTGCCAGAACCGATCCTCACGGCAGAGACATCAGAAACAATCGATCCAGAGAAACGTGTCGAGGCAGAGGAGACGATCTCGATAGCCTTCATGGTCCTCCTAGAGCAACTTCAGCCGTTCGAGCGTGCGGTCTTCCTGCTACGTGAAGTCTTCGCATACGAGTTTGCTGAGATTGCTTCTATGCTGGGAAAAACTGAGAGTGCCTGCCGACGTTCTTTTAGCCGGGCTAAAATTCATCTGCGGGCTCATCGCCCACGCTTTGCCGCCTCTCCCCAGACCCATCAGCAGTTACTCAGTGGATACATTCAGGCGGTGCAAATGGGCGAAATTGCGCCCTTGATGAATCTGCTCGCCGAAAATGTGACCTTGTGGACGGATGGAGGTGGCAAAACGCGGACAGCCGCGCTACGCCCAATTCATGGGCGCGATGCTGTTATGCGTATGAGCCTGGGAACGAAGCGCTTCTGGCCTGAAAACTCATATATTGAGATGATGGAAATCAACGGACAGACCGCCGCAATCATTCGCACTGGCATTGATGGTCAGACATTCTCCGTCCTGAACATCGACGTAGTGGAAGGAAAGATTCAAACAATTCGCATTATCGCCAACCCAGAGAAACTCACACACGTCTAAAAATTGTAAGATGTTCCTCGCCATTTGCCGCGACCTGTGAGCTCAAGGTGAAGATGGGTTTATCTTGGATAAACCCATCTTCACCTTGAGCTCATATTGCTTCTGAGCACTGTGTATAATGCCAGCATCTCTATTGCCGGATTGGAAATAGTCAAAAAGAAGAGAATAGAGGGCCTTCTGCTGCTCAAAAAAGGCGTGCGACAGAAAGGCATGGGCAATTCCAGACAGAAGGTGTCATGATTCATGACGTATACTGTGCAAGCAGGAAGCACATGAGAACCTGTCCATTTGGGCATAGGCAGTGGGGCAGTAATTCATGATATACTCATCTTTGAATAGCTGCGTTATCGATATGGGGAAATATCGAGCGTCTCAGGTTGTGTGGCAGGGAAAGCGCTACTAGTATTCGTAGACAGACATATGCCTATGCTCCACTCGCATCTACATGTTGCGTCATTGTCATCTTAGACGAAAACCAACCCTCATGCGAGGGCATAGTATCATCGTGTGCCTGGCGCTAGCAGTTTCAGGTTTTCGAGACGCCTTTTATCCACCGTCCTTGTATTTGTAGTTCGTTTGTACCCTAGCTCGTCGGAGGTTTCTCTTGTCCAAACGCGAGTTTACCGTCTCGAATGAATATACGTATAACCACTCCAGTCCTACACGCTGGATTATCTCTCATCTCTACCGCTATAAGTTTATCGTTCTATTTTATATGATTGTAGCCATCACGGTAAATCTAGCCTTCTCAGAGACGCGAGTGCTTGTCGGAAATGCCTTTGACGCAGTGCTCAGAGGAGATGGGGCCCAGATTGGCATTATCGCGCTTGAGATGCTAGGCCTGGTCATCTTCTGCGGCCTCGTAGACATCACGGCTCGCTTCTCTATTGAGGTGATCGCGCGGCGTTTCTCGCGTGATGCACGCGAGGAGCTCTATACCAGTTTGCTTGGCAAGAGCCAATCCTTCCATAATCGCCAGCGCGTAGGTGATATCATGGCGCGTGCTACCAATGATATGTCGCAGGTAGGCGACATGGTCTCACCCGGCTTCGACATCATCTATGATTCGTTCTCAAGCATGTTCGCGATCCTGTTCTTCATTGGTCTGCTGGATGTGCGCCTGCTCCTCGTCCCTTTGCTCTATCTTGTGGTCTTTGGGTTCTCACTCTGGCACTACTCACGCCGCCTGAATCCAGTCTCACGGCAGATGCGTGAGCAGTTTGGTACCACCAATGCCATCCTCAATGAGGCGGTAACTGGCATTGAAGTCATCAAGTCAACCTCGCAGGAAGAGCAGGAGAACACCAAGTTCGCACACAACGCGACGATGTACCGTGATCTCTTTGTCAAGAACGGCGTCATCCAGGGGCAATACCTGCCCACATTATTGTTGGGCATTGCCCTGGCTTTCTGCTTCCTGCATGGGCTCTTCTTACTGCTACAACACCAGATCAGCGTCGGGCAGCTCGTAGCCTTCATTGGCCTGGCATCCAACATGCGCTTTGTCACGGACATGTCGACCTGGAGCTTCAACCTGGTGCAGCTAGGTGTGGCAGGCGGGCGGCGCATCATTGGCATGATTAAACAGGATACCGAGCTTGATGAGAATGAGCACGGCTATAACGCCGAAATCAAGGGCGAGATTGTCTTCGAGAACATTAGCTTTAGCTACGGCGAGGCTCCCATCCTGAAGAATGTTTCATTCCGCGCCCTACCGGGGCAAACCATCGCTATTGTTGGACAGACCGGCTCAGGCAAGAGCACTATGACCAAGCTCGTCAACCGCATCTACGATGCGTCCGAAGGGCGCGTGTTGATTGATGGTCAGGACACACGCGATTGGAGCCTGGACGCGCTCCGTTCGCAGATCTCGACCATTGAGCAAGACGTCTTCCTTTTCTCACGCTCTATCGCCGAGAACATTGCCTATGGTCTGGGGCAGAAGGCCAACCAGGCCGCTATCGAGGCTGCCGCGCACGACGCTCAAGCTCACGACTTCATTATGGGCTTCAAAGAGGGCTATGAGACAGTCATCGGCGAGCGCGGCGTGATGCTTTCGGGAGGACAACGCCAGCGCCTCGCCATCGCACGCGCGCTACTGACCGATCCACGCATTCTGATCCTTGATGACTCGACCAGCGCTATTGATAGCGCGACCGAAGATGAAATCCAGAAAGCTATTAAGCGCGTCCTTCAGAACCGCACAACACTGCTTATCACACATCGTATTTCGCAGATCCGATGGGCGGATAAAGTCTTAGTTGTGCGCAATGGAGAAATCATCGACCAGGGCACACATGAGGAACTCATGGACCGCTGCTACACCTATCAGCGCATCTTCTCGCACTACGATAGCGCACCAGCCACTTCTGTTGCCCCCAGTGCAGTTGTGAATAGTGCAGATTAAGGGTTCATGCGAAAACCAACTCTCATTCGAGGGCACGGCGCCGCTGTCGCGACTAGCGCTAACGCGCTCTGGTTTTCAAAGAGGAGTAAAGCAAAAAAGGAGCTTAACGCACAATGGGTTTCATTATGGATGGTCTGGATGCCGAGGATTACGATAGAACTTATTCCGATGGGCAACTCATCAAACGCATCGCAGGTTATTTTAAGCCGAAGATGGGGCTAGTGGTAACAGTGAGCATTCTGGTTGTACTTAAGTCAATCATGGATACCGCCTTCCCTGTCCTGGTCTCAAACGGCCTGGATACGCTTGTCTCAGATAAAGGCCTCCAGACTGCTATCTGGATTACACTCCTGTTGTTAGTATCAGGCGTCCTCTCATGGGGCTTCAACATGCTCCGTCAGTGGTTCACAGCCATCGCGGTTGGCGATGTCGTACTCCAATTGCGCAAAGACGCGTTTAACGCCATCATGGAACGCGATATGTCCTTCTTTGACGAGTTCTCGTCGGGCAAGATCGTGAGCCGTATTACGTCCGATACAGACAAATTCGCCACAGTGGTTACGCTTACAGTTAACTTGCTCAGCCAGTTTTTGCTCTTTGTGCTCATCATCGTCATTCTCTTTTTCCGCAACTGGCAACTCTCATTGATTGCCATCGCGATCCTCCCGGTGATTATGGCAATAGCGCTTGGCTTCCGCTACCTGGCGCGCACAGCGACCCAGCGCTCACAACGCTCACTAGCACGCGTGAACTCAAACGTACAGGAGGTCATCAGCGGCATCACTGTCGCCAAGAACTTCCGTCAGGAACAGAATATGTACAATGAGTTCAAGGGCATCAACGTACAAGCCTACCATGTCGAGGTACGCACTGGCGTCCTCTATAATGGTGTCTTCCCTATTCTGGTCGCGGTCGCCAATCTGGGATCAACCATGATCATCTATTTCGGTGGCAACAATGTGCTAAATCATAGCATCTCGGCTGGCGACTGGTTCCTCTTTGTACAGGGAGTGGCCTCGCTCTGGTTCCCAATTACGAGTATCGCATCCTTCTGGAGCCAATTCCAGCTTGGTCTGGCAGCCAGCGAGCGCGTCTTTGCCCTGCTGGATGCCGAGCCTAGAGTTCACCAGAGCGCCAGCGAGCCAGTTTCATCGCTCAAAGGTGAGATTGAGTTCCAGCATATGCACTTTAGCTATGATGACCGTCAGACAGTGCTACCAGATCTGAGCTTGAAGATACACGCAGGCGAGACGGTCGCCTTCGTAGGACACACAGGCGCGGGCAAGTCGAGTATCGCCAAGCTGGTCGCCCGCTTCTATGAATACCAGGGGGGCGAACTACTCATCGATAAGCGCGATATCCGCACCTTCGATCTGGCTGAATACCGGCGGCGTTTGGGTATCGTGCCCCAGGTCCCCTTCCTCTTCTCAGGGACTGTCAGGGACAACATCCGCTATGCGCGACCAGAGGCTAGTGATGCCGAGGTTGAGGCTATCGCACAGCAAATTGGCAACGGCGATTGGCTTGAAGCCCTACCGGAAGGGCTGAATACCGAAGTGGGTGAGGAAGGCAAGGCTCTCTCGATGGGGCAACGTCAGCTTGTGGCCCTGGGACGCGTTCTGCTTCAGGACCCGACGATCCTGATTCTGGACGAGGCGACAGCCAGCGTTGATCCTCTCACGGAGGCTCAGATCCAGGAGGGACTAGACCTTCTTCTCCATGACCGCACGGCCATCCTCATCGCGCACCGCCTCTCAACAATCAAGCAGGCGGATCGCATCATCGTTCTTGACGGGGGGCGAATCGTTGAGGAGGGCAACCATGAACACCTGATGTTACAGGGAGGACACTATGCCCATCTCTACAACACATACTTCCGCCACCAATCACCTGATTACAGGCCAGGCGAAGGTTTTGTCGCGGTGCGTCCCTCCATCGTAGCAGATAAGGCATAGATATAACAGGGTAAAATAGCGTAAGGAACATACCATGTCCCAGAGCTTTTCGAGTAGCTCTCTCAGTAACCTTGCACTCGCCGCAGAGGCGAATATGCGGGAAGCGGCGGCCCTTTGGGGCCGCCTGCTGGGGGCGAAACTCCACACCTCGCAGGAAGCAGACTGGTTTCACTCTGGCGTTTCGCTCTCGATGTTCAACGGTGTCATATGTGCCCAATTAGAATCTGATCACATCGACGAACAGATTGAGCACCTTCTTAAACCATTCCGCGATGATGGGCTCCCTGTGACCTGGCTTCTCGGGCCAACCTCGCGTCCCAACGACCTGGAGTCACGCCTGATCAAACACGGCCTCCACCTGGACCAGCGCCTCCCGGCTATGATGCTGGATCTACAGACCCTACCAATGGATGAGCCCCTGCCATCCGGCATCACTGTCAAGCTAGTCGAGAACCAACACGAGATGGAAAATTGGATACATGTAGTGGCTACAGGCTCCGGCTTTCCTGATTTCATCGCGACCATCCTGCTAAACCTGCTACGCGAGCATGGCTACAATGCCTCTAGCGCCAGTAGGCCATATCTTGCACTCCGCGATGGGGAGCCTGTAGCTTCATCCCTGCTTGTTCCAGGTGGGGGCATAGCGGGCATCTATTGTGTCTGCACGCTGGAAAACGCCCGCCGCCAGGGCATTGGACGGACTGCCACCATCGCCGCACTCCGAGACGCGCGAGATCATGGCTATCGCCTCGCAACGCTCCAATCGTCCGAGATGGGTTACCGAATATACCGGCGCCTCGGTTTTCAGGAGGTGTGCACCCTCACGCTCTACACCTTACCAGCTACAACATGGAGCCCCTCATAGGCCCTTAACATGGTACTGCTCATAAATGGGCCTTATGATCCTGACCTCCTGGCACTCAAAGTGCTACAATCAATATGCGCCATCTTTCTCCGTAAAAGCAGGCATCTCGAAACGTGTATACCTGAAAAGGCGTAACTCTCTAAGCAGTTATTAGCGCACTTACTTCCATTCGAAAACCTCAGTGCGTTGGCACTAGTCGCGCTTTGCGATGCCGTGCTCTCGTATGAGGATTGGTTTTCGCATAATAGCTTGAATAAAGAGGCCCCAACGTGCAAACACATACAGATACACGTCAAGAGCGCTTTGCGAGCGGCTTTATTGCTGGGCTCGCGGCGGGTATCCTCGCCACTGGCGTCATGCTCCTGCTAAACATTCTTTTGAACGGAGTCTCACTGCCTGAAGAGGTTGGGGGGGCGATTACGCGCCTCATGCCCGCCTCAATCTTCGACGCATTGCATCGTCTGATTGGGGCCGATGCCAAGCGTATTTTTGTCGCCATTGTTGTCGCTGGGCAATGCGCGGTCTTCGGTCTTATTGGTGGGCTCGTTAATTTAGCAACCACTCACCCCGTTCTCGTTAATGAGAAAAAGAACGGCGCGATGCGCCTTGGCGCGGGTATCTTCCTGGCGCTCATTCTCTGGCTGGCAAGCGGCCTGCTTCTACTCCCCCTGGTAGGCGCTGGTATCTTCGGAGCGCAACTCTCCAGCGGCACAGGCGGTACGATGTGGAGCCTGGGGCTGGTGGGTCTGATCTATGGAGTTCTCTATGTTCTTCTGCGTAACTGGTTTCGCATACGCGAACAGATTGAAGAAAATCAACCCGGCGCTCAAGAGCGGCGTGCGCGCGCGAAACGCACCCGGCGCGACATCCTCCGCAATGGAGGCATCATTGTAGGCGTTGGAGTGATGGGAATTCTGGCCTGGCGCTTCATCTCTAACGGAATCAATGGAGCAAACAATCTCGCGCAATTGACAAAGAATTTTAAGCGCAAGATCATTCCAGCCCCCACTCCCAACTATGGCACGCTCCAGCCAGCTCCCGGACTCTCATCAGAAATTACTAGCAATGATCGCTTCTACACCGTCTCGAAGAATCTTGTCTCCGATCCTACGGTCAATGCTTCTAGCTGGCACCTGGAAGTCAAAGGAGAGGTGGCTCACCCCTTCACGCTAACATATGATGAGCTTCTCAAGATACCAACGAAGCAACAATATGAATCACTAATGTGCATCAGCAATGAGGTGGGCGGTCCCTACATGGGCAATGCCCTCTGGGATGGATTTCCGCTCTCGGCTCTATTCGAGCGTGCAGGCGGAGTCAAGACCGGAGCGACCAAGGTGGTCTTGCGTGCGGCGGACGATTATAGCGATAGCATTCATCTTAGCAAAGCCCTTGAGCCAACCACGCTTGTCGCCATACGCATGAACGGCGAGACTCTCCCACAATTGCATGGTTTTCCAGCACGCCTGCTGGTGCCTGGTATTTATGGCATGAAACATGTGAAATGGATTACCAGTATTGAAGTGGTCAATTATGACTTCCGAGGTTACTGGCAAGGGCAAGGCTGGAATGATGCCGCCCCAATTCGCATGACCTCGCGCATTGATACACCAAGAACGGATACCAGCCTCAAAGCAGGACAAAAAACCTATATCGCGGGTGTCGCCTTCTCCGGCAACAAAGGTATCAGCGAGGTAGATGTCAGCCTGGATAATGGAGCCACCTGGCAACGTACCACGCTCAAAAAGCCGATAACGGCTTTGACCTGGGTTCTCTGGGAGCTCCCTTGGACACCTAAGGAGGGTGACTACACGGTTATTGCCCGAGCAGTCGACCTTGAAGGTAACGTCCAGGATCCCAACCCGGCATCCCCAGCACCAGATGGCTCCTCTGGCTACCATACCGTTTCAATTACAGTTCGTTAATTCATGTGTAAAGCGCATGAATTAATATTACAGTAAATTAATTGCAACTTTTTCGCTTGCCATACGTTCTTTACATTGTAAGGGTTAAATATGCCATCCATGTTATTGAAGCGCTGGCAACCGTTAATATATATATCGTTCGAAGCGCCTGTGAAGGGCAGAGGTTGGATGAAAGAGGTCTACAATTATAGCAATCGCTCAGGCACTGATGCCCCAGGCTTTCTGTTCGCCAACGGATGTAAGGCGTTAACGCAACACCTTCAAGGTTGAATATCTACATGTACAAATTCTCAGACGAGAGCACTAAGAAGCTTTTATCTCGAAGTATCATAACAAAAGAGCGTATAGCGCGATATGCGCTTACATTTCCTCGAGGCATAGGATGCGCAACAAATGAAAGTTGTGGTAAACAAGCCCTTTACCACGTTTTAGAAAGCAGTAGTTAAACCTATGATACGACAGTGTGCATGGTGCTTGCGCCTAATTGATAGCGGAGGTGAGCGTGTCTCCCTGTTGCCGCTGCCAAAACTGTATGAGGCAAGTCATGGGATGTGTGGTGTTTGTGGCACGCTGTTGATGGAACAGGCAATGCAAACACCAGCGACAACGGGAAAACACTCGCGCCGAGCACAGCATGAACTAAGCGCAACGCCTCGCCGAACGAAACCAATCACCACCTCTGCGACCGTAACCCAACTCGTATTAGAGCTACAGGAGCGTGAACCCGGACTGCCATCCACGCAGCGTCGCATCAAGAAAACACTTCCTATGCGCTAAGCAGAGTAAACTGCTTTCGCAAGCATTCAAGGCCTGGAAAGACAGAAGTTGCTGTCTCTCCAGGCCTTGAATGTACCACACCAATTTCCGCTTTTCACGCTTGGAGACTTCTGATGGAACAGGCCATATAAACACCAGGAGCAATAATATCGCGAGAGGTACAAAAGCCAGTCGCGTTTTCACAGGTCCACGAGACCGCTATGAACTACCTCTCTTCCTCGACAAGCGAATCATCGGAAGTAAAGCATCAACGAGCTGAGTTGACCACGACTGCGACAGTTACTTGACTCGTCCTAGAATTGCAGCAACGCAAGCACGAAGCACCAAAGGCACGATTACACACGCGCGACCAGTTGCATATACGTTAATTGTCCCATAAGCAGACAAAGAAGAGGGTAGCTACCTGCGGCAAGCAGATCCTACTCTCTTCTTTACCTAAGCTAATTATGGAAGGGATGGAAGTCTCGTTTACCATCATGCAGGATGTAGACCCCATCAACCCATTTCCCCTTTACCTGGCCCTTGAAGCAGTAGTAGAGCTTACCATCCCATGAGGCGGAAGAACTAATCCCCCAGGACCCTTGTACATCTCCATAGTGCCACTTGATCTTCCCAGTAGCAGCATCTAGAGCATAGAAGTAGGAGCCAGGAGCGCTATGAGGAGATTCCAGAGAATTATATGCCTCGATGAAAAGCGTCTTCTGGCTTAATGCCATAGGAAAGACATTACTATAGCTCTGGCTCCAGAGAACCTCTATGCCCCGAAGTGCAGTAAGCTGTTTTGAGGTAGAATAATATGCTACTCCATTTGCCTCAAATAACCCATCTGCCTCACCTGGGATCGTCAATCCAGAGACATCCACGGATTTACCATTAGCGGCATCCAGCACATCGAGATGCAAGCCAGCAATCGTATATAGATACTTCTCAGAGATCACGGCATTTGGAGAGCCTTTGCTCAGTATCTGTGAATTATGCCACAACTGCTTGCCACTGCTGGCGTCAAAGGCATAAAGACCATCGAAGAAGCCGTACACTTTTCCATTGGCAACCGTACTCAATGTATAAGTACAGGCAGGGTCCACCACACCGTTCTTAGACTGCGGCTTACAGGGTATCGCGACATGCCAAAGCAATGTCCCCTTATCGATATCCACGGCGTACAAGCCGCTGTTTGTACTAAAGTAGACCGCGCTCCCGTTGGCAATAGGAGAACCGGCTACATGACCGTTGACAGCGTATTTCCAGAGAACCTTGCCAGTTTTCGCATTCAGCTCATACAGGTTACCGTCATAGCTCGAAACAAACAGCATTCCCTGGTAAGCAATCAGCTCACTCTGCTCTAGTTTTGTCTTAAACGTATTTTTCCAGTAGATTGAGCCATTCTTTGGGTTCACGGCATAGATGACTGCATTAGACATCTGGCCAGGGAGTTCTGGGATGGTATAAAGCACATCAGCGCTTGCGGGTACTTGCCCACCAACCACACTACTTTCAGGGCCGGAATGACTTGAGAAGAGAAGTAAGGCTCCTCCCGCCAGAACCGCCACAATCAGTACCGCTACAAGCGTGCTGAGAATACGAATGGGGCGGCTAACATGGCGCTCTGGTCTGGACAAGGACTCTGGTCTGACGCTTCCTTTGCGTATATGCTTTGCAAGCTGCTCATCCAGATCAAGCACTTCAAGATCACCTGTTACATCTTTGATTGAAGCATCATCCTTGAGCATCCTATTTCCTCTCTGTTGTTTATGTACGGCTTCCGCCAACTCTCTAGGAAGTTGAGGCAGGAGAGTGGCTGGCGGTAAACGGCGGAGAGCGATATCCATGATCTGGTAGTCATCCCAAGCTTGAGCGCAGGCTGAGCACTCCAGAAGGTGAATCCTTAGCGCCTTCCGCTCACGTGGCAGAAGATCATTCTTATACAGGCTAGCCAGTTGCGCTTGCCACTGTACGCAGGGCATGGAAACAAGCTGCCTCTGCTTTTTTCTCATTCCATTGCTCCTTTCGTAGGCTGATAGAATTTACGAAACCGTTCACGCGCTCGCGAAACATTTGAGCCAACACTCTTCTCGCTGATATGCAGCATGTGTGCTATCTCACGTTGCGAAAAACCCTCAATTACCTGTAGCAATAAACAGGCTCTATACTGTGGCGAGAGTTGGCGCAGAGCGTGCTGAATCATATCTACCTCACTTATCCACTCCTCCGGTCCATCAATGCTTAGGCTTTCATGCTCGCTTATTAGCATCCAAGGCAACCAACGCATATGTCGCTCATGACGCAGATGCGCGTAGGCTATGTTGGTTGCGATGCGATAGAGCCAGGCACGAAATTGTAGCTCTTCCTGTAAGCCCGACAAGCCCTTCCATGCCTTGAGAAAGGTATCCTGGGCCAGATCGCGCCCCAATTCATCATTTCCGACCAGACGAGTTAGATAAGTACAAATAGGCAGACTAAAAATTTCAAAAAGGGTGGCGAATGCAGTAGCATCTCCCCGGCGAGCTTGCGCCACTAACTGGTCAAGAGAGACCTTATCCTCCGAGTTTTCAGGAGGACTGCCGCCAAAGACCTGATACATCAATAGTTCTCCTCGCCCTCATATTTCTTCGCTTTCTGTTACATATGATGCATACAGGCATGCTTTTCCTGCGTACCATTTATAGGCTTCTTATGTTTCCCGCTTTTTACGCCTGGATACTTCCTTTTTTGCCTATTGCCATATCACACACACTCCATCTAAGCTGTAAATAGAAATTAATCTATCATGAGCGATAAGGAGACGGGTAAGATGCGCCAACGAACTTACGAGGATGATGAGCAATATCCAGCACAACTGGAATATCACGCGACGGTCCACGATTTACCCAATGACGAACGCCCAAGGGAGCGCTTGCAGAAGCAAGGAGCGGACACGCTCTCCAACGCGGACCTGCTCGCCATCATTCTACGCACTGGAACTGTCCGAGACAATGTCATGGAAATGGCGGGCAAGCTCCTGGCAAAATATGGTGGCCTGGGAGGGCTGATGACCGCCAGCTTTCACCAATTAAGCAACGAATATGGACTTGGATTGGCGAAAGCAGCCCAACTCAAGGCCGCTCTAGAACTGGGGAAGCGGCTCAGTATGCTTCAGCTTGACCAGAAATACCAGATCAGGAGCGCGGATGACGCAGCGAATCTAGTACGTATGGACATGATGTACTTGGATCATGAGGAGATGCACATACTTGTGCTTGACACAAAGAATCGCGTGGTTGAGCATACCAAACGCTACAAAGGCACAGTCAATAGCTCTGTCTTACGCTCATCGGAGATCTTTCGCCCAGCGATTGTGCGCAATTGCCCCCACGTCATCATCTGTCACAATCATCCTAGTGGGGATCCAACCCCATCACCCGAGGATATAGATGTTACGCGCCAGCTCGTCAAGGCTGGGCACCTGCTCGACATCGAACTGCTCGACCACATTGTCATCGGCAACCCACGCTACACCAGCCTCAAAGAACAACTTAGATGGTAAAGAAAGCAGAGGGTGGATGTCTCAGTGGTAAGCACCATGAGACATCCACCCTCTGTTCGTGAGAGATCAACTTCAAGATCTATTCGTGTGCCTGGGCAACGACCTTCTCATTCTTGCGTCTGCGTGTGCGACCTGTTCCATCGCCCTCCTGCTTACGCGTGGCCTTGGCATTTGCCCCTTCAGGCTCCAGAGCGATGTCGAGCACCTCGCTGATATCAGACACAAAATGGAATTCCATCTGCTCACGTAGCTCTTTGGGCAGGTCTTCCATCAGGTCTCCTTCGTTCTTCTTGGGCAGAATCACGACGCGAATACCTGAACGGTACGCCGCCAACACCTTCTCCTTGACGCCACCAATCGGCAAGACCTTGCCACGCAGGGTAATTTCACCCGTCATGGCAACATCCGAGCGTACCTTACGTCCACTCGCCAACGAGACAAGCACAGTGGTCATAGTAATACCAGCCGAGGGACCATCCTTGGGGATGGCACCGGCAGGCACATGCACATGCACGTTCTGGTTCTCAAAAACGTGGTTTGGTAGACCAAGAGCCTCCGCATTTGAGCGCACATAGCTGAGCGCTGCGGTCACCGACTCCTTCATCACGTCTCCAAGCTGGCCTGTCAGAATCAGACGCTCTTCCTTGCCCGGCATGGTCGCGGCCTCAATAAAGATGATCTCGCCACCCACTGCCGTCCAGACCAGGCCCGTCGCGATGCCAGGGCGATCCAGACGTTCGGCAGCCTCATCAAAGAAGCGCCTGCGACCCAGGTAATCGCTCAACTGATCAGCGGTGATATGAACTGGCCCCTCTTTACCTTCGGAGATCTGTTTGGCAACCTTGCGGCACAGGGTTCCAACCTCGCGCTCAAGGTTACGCACACCCGCCTCACGGGTATAGTTGCGCACAACCAGGCGCAACACATCATCATCCAGCGTCAATTCATCACTTTTCAGGCCATTGGACTCCATCTGTTTCGTCAGAAGGTAATTGCGTGCGATGTGCACCTTCTGCTCCTCCGTATAGCCAGAGAGTTCCAGAATCTCCATACGGTCACGCAGGGGAGCAGGAATCGGCTCCAGCGCATTCGCCGTCGCGATAAACATTACCTTCGATAGGTCAAAGGGCAAATCGAGGTAATTATCGCGGAAGTTATAGTTCTGCTCGGGATCAAGCACTTCCAAGAGCGCTGACGAGGGGTCTCCCCTCCAATCCGCGCCTACCTTGTCGACCTCGTCCAGCATAATCACTGGATCATTGGCATCGACCCGGCGCAAGGTCTGAATAATACGCCCAGGCATCGCACCAATATATGTGCGACGGTGTCCGCGAACCTCCGCCTCGTCGCGAATACCGCCCAGAGAGATGCGCGCGAACTTGCGGCCCAATGAGCGTGCGATAGAATGTCCCAATGAGGTCTTACCTACTCCAGGAGGCCCCACGAAACACAGAATTGGCTCGCGATTGATTACACGTGTATGTTCCTGAGCAACAAGCGGCTGAGAACGTCGCTTCTCCTTCTCAGCGGACTCGTCAGCTTCGCTCTCGGCCTGCTCCTGCTGGCGCTGTGCCTCCTCTTCCTGACGCTCTTCTTTCAGATGGCGTACCGCGAGGTATTCAAGAATACGTTCCTTGATTTTCTGAAGATCGTAGTGATCCTCATCCAGGACCTCACGTGCGTGCGAGACATCGATCTTCTCTCCAGTACTGCGCGACCAGGGCAGGCTGACCAACAATTCCAGGTAGGTACGAATAATGCTATATTCAGGCGAGGCGGAAGGAAGCTTTTCTAACCGTGATAGCTCGCGGTTAGCCTCTTTGAGAGCTTCCTCCGGCATATTAGCCTCATCGATCTTCTGCCGCAATTCATTGACAGTCGCCTGCTCTTCGCTCTCTTCACCCAGTTCACGCTGAATGGCCTTGAGTTGCTCGCGCAAGAGATATTCGCGCTGCATCTTGCCCATCTCTTCCTGGGCGCTGGTCTGAATCTTCTTGCCCAGTTCGAGAATCTCTAACTCATGAGCAAGGAAGGTGCTCAATTGTACCAGCTTCTCACGGACAGAGTCGATCTCAAGCAACTTCTGGCGAAGTTCCAACTCCATCTGCACAAAGGTCGCGATGACATAGACAACCTGACGCGGCTCTTCAAGATTCAGAGTCGCGGCGGCGATCCCTTCGGGCATGTTCTGCACCAAAGCTACCAGGCGCTGGAAATACCCGATAACATTGCGCTTCAACGCCTCGGTCTCGTTATCATCTTCCTGGACATCGGGACGCGAGGTCACATGCGCCATCAGGTATGGCTTTTCCTGGGTGAACTCTCCTATATCAACGCGTTCTAGCCCCTGGACCGCGATCTGAAGCGTCCCATCGGGCATGCGGAACATACGTCCCACCCGCGCGACGGTTCCCGTACGGAAAATCTCATCGGGACTCGCTTGCTCGATATCGGCGGATTTTTGCGCGACAAGGACCACCAGACGATCTCCTCGCATGACATCATCAATCAGGCGAATCGAGCGCTCCTGTCCTACTCCCAGTGGCTGCACTGAGTAAGGATAGACCACGACATCTTTGAGAGGCAAGACTGGCAATACATCGGGAATAGTAAATGGTTCCTCACCATCGACTTCATCCTCTTTCGCTTCCACAATATCAATAGGAAGCGTTGGTTGTTGGAGTTCTTCCACATCCGACTGCTCAGTATCTACCGCTGCATTATCTTCTCTCGTTCCGCCCTCATCTTCACTTACAGGCGCATCCTCGCGCTCTTGCTCTTCCTGTTTTGAGGTATCAGCGGACTGAGTTGCTTCTTCCTGTATCTCCTGTTTGGTGGACTCTGGCTCACTATTATGCATATCATAAACTCCAAAACTTTCTCTACTACATCATCGCAAGGTCAATTATAAACGAATACATACGAGCATGCTTCCGTGCAAACTGGCCTCTCAGGGCATACGTGCATCCTCTAGATAGTAGTAAAGAACATGAATGGGTGAATAATGTTTCTCCACTACACGTTTGTCTCGGGACTCTGAATAGGAGCGTGCTCGGGTTCGGTTTGGAGCAATTTTGGAAGCTCCACCCATAAGAAACCTTTTTCATAGCGCGCGGTTACAGCGTCCCCTTGAATAGGATAGGGAATGAATACCTCAAGGCGAAAAGGCCCGTAGCGTACCTGCGCCTCATGATAATAGAGATTTGACAGGTGACCGTGTATATCCTGGCGCGTGCCGCTAATAATTAAAGCGTCCTCGTAGAGCGTAACCTCGATCTCTTCTTCTGTCATACCTGCGAGTTCCACCTTGACGACCATCATCTCAGGTGACTCAAGAATATCCGCCAGCGGACGCCACGTTGACGAGTGATGCGATATAGATTGCTGACCCTGACGCAAAGCTTCATTAAGGAGGCGACGATAATGCTGCTCCATCTGCTGCTGCGCGCCCGCTCCCACTGAGCGGTAGGTGACCTGCCTATAGCGCATGCGCATAGTATTTTTCCTTTTTATAGGTATGGCTGCTAACATAAAATGAAAGCAACCTAGAACAATCCCAGTGAGCAAAAAGGCAAAAGTACAAAGACCACTACGCCTTGTAGCGCTCTTCGCCTTTTGCCTACATCTATCCTACAAGACGATGAAGCCTATGTAATAGGTAAATCCTTCTCGCCCATTTCGAGCTCCTGCCAACAATCAAGGCAGATATACTCGAATTCGGAGAGGGTTTCGTCCAGCACATCGCTTTCGACGGCATGGGAGTCCCGGATAAGTGTTGGTTTATCACACTTAGCACACAACACATAATCGCCCGGAACAGCAGTCCGTCGGGTTCCAAGAACATCTTCCTGCATAAACCGACACCTGACTTTCTGCAGCACTTTAGCGATGGTCATTTAATGCTCTTTAAAAGCCTTTAAACAGAACGATAAATGTGACAGCGTCCAGTTAATTTCTAAACAGCATCAAGACACTCGAACTCCCAGTGAGTCAAATCACCCCTCAGAACCTCCCTATCTACAACATAGAAACTCTCTACGAGCCATGACTATTCCCGGTGCAAATCCTGGCATATACGGCGCCCATATGGTCGCGCTTGCACGCAAAATAATAGTCAAAAGACAAGCTTTTTTGGGAGGTAATCTGACTTATAGATTATGGCACGCATGGCACAAAAATGCAAGCAAGATGCTCATCAGCATGAGATGCCCGGGATTTTCACCCTAGGCGTGATTGACGCCCCTTAGGTGATGTGTTAATATGTTTCTATGTCATTCATTGGCATTCAATTTATTTTGAGAAACAGTCTCGATTTCTGCATCAAGAACCCTAACCCCTCAGCCGCATCTAGGTCATTTAAGGGTAACCACTGCTGATTACCCGCTGCGAAGAATGAGGTAACATCATGATCACACAAACGCTTCAACGATGGGTGCGTAAGATGTTCGCATGGTGGCCCTGGAGACACACAGATACTACCAACCATTCACAGTTAACAACTCTGCGCAATGCCTCCTCAACTTCCGATACGATGAAAACCTTTCCATCCGAAGGACCATTGCCTCAAACGGGCATGACCTCAGTAGCTATTGAACAACAATCGCCCCCTTCAGATCCACCTCCAGCACAACTCAAGTCCCCTATCAAGTCAAACACCGATGTCTCTTCAAACGCTCTCCCCAAGAAGCCCGCCTCAACCTTTGAGCAACAACTAGCGTATCTCCGCTACCTCTACCAACATGGGCTTATTAACGAGGGTTTCTCTGACGATACGCTTCCCAAACAATACCGTCGAGGACGTCACTCTGATAAATAAGGCAGGTATAGAAAAGAAGCAGGGGATTATTCCCTTGCCTCTTTCCTATACATTTTTCTTGAGACATACCCCTACTCAGCAGGCTCATATCCCTGTGAACGCGCCTCAACCTCAGATTCAAAGTAGATGATATCTAGAGGCGTGATCGTATCAGAAGTCAACTGCCTAGCTGTTCCAACAGGATAGTAGCGCTTCTGACTGATAACCCCAACCAGCTTCGCCTGCGGATTTACGCTGGCATCTTCTTCAGTCACAACAGGCAGTTGAGCAGCAAGCTCGCCTTCTGATGGTCGCTCTCCCTGAAAACGAACTGCATGGATGGTACCATGGGCCGTCTCAACGGTTTCTTTTTGCACGTGACCATCGAGCCCCAATACAACGTGCTCATCTTCATTTACATGAGTACGCTGCATACGCTTGCGCACAACCAGGATCACGGCAAGCGCGGTCGCGACTAGGCCAATTCCAAAACCAATAGCTGCCCAGAACCTACCATCTTGCTCACTAATGCCCTGTGCCAGGCGTTGGCGATATGCATCCAGGCTCCGGTCGATCTTCTTACTCTTCTTTGAAACTGCTCTTGCAGCCTTCTTGCTTCGCTTTGAGACCTTGCGCGCGGCCCTTTCACTAAAGCGAGAGAGATCACGCATCGCCCTCTCACGTCGCCGGGCCAGTTCATGAGCGGCCTGTTCACCATATCCGCCCAGTTCTTGACGCAAATTCTCGCCCTGTGTCCAGAGCTCCTCGCGCAACTGGTTTCCTCTATGGCTCACAGTAGAGGAAAGTTTGCGCCCACGCGCCCTTAACTCGTCAGCCAGTTCTTCGCCACGCTGAACAATATTTTGTGTATAGGGAGTGTTTGCCAGTTCAAGCAGCGACTCACTCAAAGAGGGTTTCGAATTTGCGGGTTCTCGGATTTCTTGTTGTGTTAATTTTGGCATGCGCACATACTCCTCGCTCAACTTAAAACACATACTATGTTCTACACGATTCAGTATAGTATTTGAATGCACCTCTCCGAAAGTCAAGCGGCACACAGGCAATTCACAGATCATAAGGAGTCTTCAATAATTTCATTCGCGCGGTGAGGAACATGAAGACACAAGTATTTATAGGTACCAATAAAGGTAACATGTGAGGCCGAGAAGGATAGAGTCATGAAAATATGGGAATGCGCGGGGACATATATGAGATTTGTGGTAATTCTGTCATTCGGCCCGAAGACTTACATTATGTCGTCAGCAGTGAGGGGGGTCGCACCACAAAGAAATCAGTCTTGTTCGGTCGCCGTTTCGCTCAACTGCAAAACTAAGCGGCAAAAATGCAGCATTGCAGTAGCAGATTCCAGGTAACTTGCTTCGTCTTGAGAGGCTAATGCTTGCGATGAAAGCACACGACGTCGCAAGGCACGCAAGACCACCATAATGTCTTCCTTGAGAGAGCTTTCGAGACCACCACGTTGCATAAGAAGAATTACTTGATCCACAATTGCATCTACTTCGCGACGCATCGAAGTTAGATCATCAACCCAGGTGCTATCGTCTTCAGCAAAGTCTGCTGCTTGCTCCGTACTCCAGGGAAGCACATCTGCAATAGAATCTCGTTGTTGTGTGTCGTCGGGTTGGGGAATGGACCTGCCCCGCTGCTGTAATGGTGTCTCTGCTTTCTCTTGTTTGACACCAAGCTCGCGTAACAACGCAGCCAATTCGTCTTCCCAGCCAGCCATAGAGCACCTCCTTGTGAAACAATCGCAAACAGTGATCTGAGCCGAACCGCCAGGAGTCATGCACACAATAATGCATACAGATCAAACACATGCCACGGTAGAGGAGTCGCGAAATGGCGAACAACAAATAAAGTCAGGCGTTTCAGTGCTCTCTACTGTGGACTGAAAGAGGTTACTGCAACTAAGCGAAGTGTAGCACAGTGCTTTTGCCTTGTAAATGGCCCGAATGGCTACCGCTCAGCATCTATTCAGTAGGAATTTGGTGGCAACTCATAGTATCTTATTAGATCAGGTGTTTTGAAGCGCGGTTACCCATATATTTAACACACGCTACCTGTAGCGACAGGGCAGAGGAAGCGTACAAGAGCATTTAGTCTTTCCGCTTCACAGCGCCATCAAAGGTATGAAGCCGCAAGTGTCGCAGCACCCTTAAATGAAATGGGAAACGGAAAGACAACCTCCTGGTAAAGAGAATCCAGCTCCTTGCCTCCACCTCTCATTTCATATTTGGCAAGATATGCTGGATTCAAAGCACTTTATTCTGTCAAGCTAGCGCAAATAGCAACCTGCGCATTAGCGCGTTAGATGAGGCATAAAAGACAGCACTGATATCAGGGTCGAGACAATCAACCCCAGAACCATGAACAGGCCAAACCAGCTATTCTGGCGTAACATAGCGCGGAAGACCAGATTCAGGCTATTGGGATTATCCGCACGCAATACCCCACTCACAATATTGACGAGCAATGGCAAAGTCCAGAAGACAGTTAAAAACCAATGAGGCGTATGCGACGGCATACTCAGTGCCGCTACAATTACATAAGGTATCATGAGCAGTGCCAGGAAAAGCCAGCGGCTCCATTTCAGGCCAAGACGATTAGCGAGTGTATATTTGTGTGCTTGCTCATCCCCTTCCAGGTCGCGCATATCGTTTGCTAGCAGGGATGCAGCAGCCAGCAATCCAAAGGGAAGGCTATAGATAAACACTTTGCGAAGGTCACTGCCACCTTCCGCGATATATGCGCTCATCGTCACCAGAGGCCCAAAGATAACCAATGCAGCTACCGGCCCCAGACAGAGAGACGAAATTGATTTGCTGCTCGCGCTATAGAAATAAGCACATGCCAGACCAACCAGACCAAACAAGGCCAGAAGCCAGGCGCCACACACAATAGCCATGCTAGCCCCAGCTATCGCCCCCAGAACTAGAAAAAGGAGACCTATAGCCAGGATACGTGTTGGCTTGAGCAAACCTTGCTGAATAAGTCCGCCAGGTCCTAACGGATTGCTGGTATCTACACCACGAATGTAGTCATAGTAATCGTTAATGAGGTTTGCCCCCAGGTGGATAAGTAGAACAGCCACCAGACCTAACACAAAAGCAGGTTTGAACAAACCTAGCAACGTCTCCTTACCAGCACGCTCACTCCACGCCAGCACCGAGCCGAAGAGGAAGGGAAAGAGCGACATTGCCAGATACGTAGGACGTACTCCATCCAAAAAAATGCGTAGCCATTCACCCAATGTACGGTGATATTCTGCGGGCTGCACAACAAGGGGAGTTGGCACGCTAAAATCGCGTGTCGACTCGATCGAATGCACAGAAATAGCAGGCGGCTCAAGCTCGCCTATAGCTTTTAAAGATTCCAGGGGGACTGTCGGTAGGCGCTCAGCCTTTTCGTCTACCGCATCAACAATGGGAGCAGCCGCGCCAGACTTAGAGCTCTTGCTCTCATTACTTGTGGCTCCCATGTTCTGTTTCTTCTGCTCTTCTTTTTCCATACGCTTCCCTCTCGGCATAGATCAATGAATAGAATAAATGATTTCGTTCTCAATTAAGAAGGACGTTGTGGATACCTACAATACAACATTTGACAAAAAAAATGAGACGTGCGGGCCTCCATAGGGAATAGAGGCACTGCTCCCTACTACTCGCGCCTTATCTGAGACTCGAGTGCGTTAGCACTAGCCACTATCATGCCTGGCATACCCAAACGGGTTCGTTTCTGTAGAACCTTTCTCTGGCGATCTTATGAAGAGACCAAGCACGTCCTATAAGCCTAGAATTCTTAATACTGTTCTTAGTATACAGAACCAGGAAAGCATTCTTTGCAAGTATATACATGCTATTATGTAGCAAAGATAGGCATAAATGGGAGGCGCGCAGAACCATCAATACGTTCATTTATGTGAGCTTAAAGGATGGCCCTAAACGTGTGCTTCGCCTCCTACTGCTCAGAAGATTGCTTAGCGGAACTGGTCTGTTGTAAGGTCTGATAGAGTTCATGAATCGATTGCTGAAGTTGGGCCTGCCTCATAGCAGTTGTTAGATCTCCACGAGTCTTCTCAAGAATGCCGCGTGTGACATCTGTTGTACGGCGCAGACCTGATGTAATGGCATCGGGGAAATCAACAGAGATGAGCAAAGCATAGATATCATCCATGTACTGAAGATAATTCTCGCAATCGTTGAGGTTGCCCCGTCGTAACTGGTCGAGGAGATAGCGTCGTAGTTCGCCTGCCGCTTCAGCTAACCCATTAAGGTACGCGGCCCAGCCAATACCCAGTTCTCCCGCGTCGGGAAGGGCCTGATATTGCGTCAAGGCAGCAAAACACACCGCCTCCGCGTATTCTTTTTGCGCATCATGCACAAAGCCAGCATAATAAATATCCTGGTGATTCTGTAGACTTGACTCGATTTCACGGAGTAGCTGATGGGCCTGAGCTATCAGTTCCGTGGCACTCGCGCGTTCATGACGATGCGTAGCGCGAATACTATTGGCACAACAGCGAATGACTCGGCGTGATTTGGGAAGCGCTTCCTCACGTGCTGCATGTTTGAGTGAGAGATGCTCTATAGCCTGTTGTCCTATACGATCAAGATTGTCGGGCATGCCCTTGCATCCTTTCTGTGATACTGATAGTGTACCATAGCAAGAAGGCGCACACCACAAACTGAGTAGATATAGGTATTCACAACTATGAGCATGTATAGTAGGACATACTGAGACATGCCCTACTATGGCTATGGAAGCAGGAGGTTTGTTTGTTGCTAACGCAACAGAGGATAGACCTCGATCTCTTCAGGAAAGGTCATATATTCCAGGTCTCCAGCCCAGAAGAGCTGCTTCATAATCTCAGCAGTCGCATAGAGTAAATGCTGCCAGGCAGCTTCACGACCACGTTCAAAAGTCTCACTTCCCTCGTATACCGCCATATCGACAAAAGTAGCGCTAAGTGGCATATGTTCACTTAATCGCACAAGGTAAATGTGCATTTTTGTCTTGCCGCGCTCAGCAGGCACAATCACACGCAATTCAGGTCGCTGCTCCACTACATCCAGGCGATAAAAAACGCCATAATGGTCGCGAGATGCCTGAAAGATAGAGACTTCAGGGCGAGCGTCATCTGCGTCATACGTGGGCTCAACGCGCTCTCTCTGTCCATCTTCTGGTCGTTCCATCTCGACTCCTAGTTTTGCTAGAAATTCCTCAAACTGCTCATGAATGTTCATCACACATTTCTCCCGCTTACCCGATAGTACAGATATAGAATGATATTCACCTCTCATTTTGCTATTCTTCCTATACATCCCAGAAGCGGAAAGGCGGAAATGCAATGTTGCCCTCTATGCAAGAGTCGGTGCGAAGTCCAACTTCGCACCGACTCAAATCAAGTACATCGCGCTTTTATATAGCGTTCAACCACCAACACGCTTTACTTTATAGCCAAGCGCGATCAGCTTCCCCTCAACCTTCTCTAAATGGTCACCCTGAACCTCAATATTTCCCTCTTTGATGGTGCCTCCCGAGCCACAAAGTTTCTTAAACTGCTGGGCAAGTTCACCCAGACTCTCACCAGGCAATCCACTAATGACTGTGACGGTCTTTCCGCCACGTTGCTTCCGGTCGCGCATAATACGTATAAAGCCATCGCTCTTCTTTGCTGGCGCGGAACTCGGAGCCTCGTTACAGCGGCACTTCTTGTAGGGTTGCCCACAGCGAGGGCAGGTGGAGACACGACCACTATCGGTCGTGTAGACGATTCGATCTGGCATACATGAGACCTTCCTTTCGTGTTTGGCGCCGCTCTTATCTTATCATAGAGGTCTCTCAGCCTGAATACATGTTTCAGGCCCTGGTCAGATCAGTTATCATATAGATGTTGGGCAATACACCTATTTTTTTGTGGAAAGGATCATGTATCTTGCTTATCATTGACGCACATCAAGATATTGCTTATAACGCGCTTGAATGGGATCGTGATATCCGCCGCTCAGTCTACGAGACCCGCAAGCGGGAAGAGGGTTACACGGGACACCCAGCGGCCCATCCTACGCTGGGAGCAGGCGGAATCGCGATGTCAGGCTTGCCAGAGTTACGCCGTGGAGGCTTCAGCCTGGTCTTCGCCACTATTTTTTGCGAGCCTCTCTCAGAGGTACATATACCAGCCTGCACCCAACCACTCACGCAGGCATATACCACTGCCGAGGAAGCTTACCGGATTGGACAGGCGCAATTCGCCTACTATCAGGAACTTGCCAACGAACCCGGTGTCTCGCTTGTGCTCAATCAGCAAGACCTGCATTCACACCTGACGAGCTGGCAGGTCAGTTCGCCCGACGACCCCCAACGCCCCTTCGGCATTGTTCCACTTATGGAAGGTGCGGACCCTATTCGCACGCCAGAGGAGGCCGAAGCATGGTACGAACAGGGTCTCCGTATCGTCGGACTGGCATGGCATGGAACACGCTACTCAGGGGGCACCAGCCAGCCAGGGCCACTTACGAGTGCTGGACGAGACTTACTTAAGGTTATGGAGCGGGTTGGCCTCATCCTCGACATGTCTCATAGTGCCGAGGAGAGCTTCTGGCAGGCGCTTGATCTCTACTCTGGCCCTGTTATGGCAAGTCATAGCAACTGTCGCGTATACACGCCAACTGACCGCCATTTAACTGATGATATGATTCGTGCGCTCATCGAGCGAGACGCGGTTATTGGTATGGTTCCCGGAAACTTTTTCCTCAATGGTGAGTGGAAACGGAATCATCGCTTCCCCGTTCACCTGGAGCAGGTTGTACGTCACATAGATCACGTCTGTCAGATCAGTGGCGACGCGCTTCATGTTGGCCTTGGCAGCGACATTGATGGAGGTTTCGGTCGTGATGAAACTCCTGAAGAGCTCGATACCGCGCTTGACTTTGTGAAGATTGCCGACATACTGAAAACATCAGGCTATAAAGAGGATGATATCTTCAATATTATGGGCGGAAACTGGAAGCGCTTCTTGAGTCGCGCTTTGCCAGCTTCCTAATACTCAATCTAATCAGCAGAAATCGGGCATGTCTATCTCTATGCCCGATTTCTTTTTCTTCAACATTACCTCCTCATCCTCCCCCACAGCTATATGACCATATATAGATTTTCGACTTCGCTTTTATACGCGTAATTGCCCTCACCCAGCCTATACACCCACGTTTTCATCCTCCGGTATACCATAAAATAGTGACACGAAATCTGGTGTTCATGCGTGTAGGTAGGTGTTTATAAAATATTTTCACTAGCTCTCACTAGCTCTTAAGAGGGGCAAGCAAGCATTTCGCTGTAAATTTTACTCACAAACTAGGAAGTGCGGGAAATATTATGTATGATATAAAAAACACGATTATCGCTCACTATGCCATCCGCCAGTATCTCACCAAGGGAGGGATGTCGGAGATCTATCTCGCCCATGACCTACATACAGAACAAGAAGTTGCGATTAAGCTCGTACATAGTAGTAATCAGGAATACTGCCAGCGCTTTCAGAGAGAAGCACAAGCCATAGCCTCGTTACACCATCCACATATCTTGCCCGCGCTAGACTATGGTGAATTTGGCCCCTGGTGCTACCTGGTAACGCCTTATGTTGCCCATGGAACGCTACGGGACTATATCCATCACCAACCGCTCTCATTGGAAAAGGCTGGCATCTACCTTGAACAGATTGCTTCAGCGCTTCAATACGCACATGACAACGGCATCATTCATCGCGATATCAAGGCTTCAAACATCTTTATGCGCAATGGGCAACATACCTATCTCGCCGATTTCGGTCTGGTCAAGAATCTTACAGACACCTCTGAAAGCCTCACCGAGAGTGGCTATTTAATCGGCACAGCCGAATACATGGCTCCAGAACTGGCGGAAGAGGAGGCCACCCCGGCCAGCGACCTCTATTCACTGGGCATCCTACTCTACCAGATGCTCACAGGTGACGTCCCTTTTAAAGGGACCAGCCCAGTTGGAACCTTTATGAAGCACCTTTCAGAGAGAGCCCAACTCCCATCTCGACGCAATCATGCTATCCCAAAAGAAATAGAGCGTGTGGTCATGCGCGCCATGGCCAAAGAGCCACACTCACGCTATCAGTCGGCCATTGAGTTCTCCAGTGCCTATCGGCAGGCGCTTACCAACTTCAATGAACGTCAGGCCACTACCGAACAGACACTTACCACAGTAACTATGCCCCAGACAGAAGTGCCCATATTCCTGACATCTGCTGGAACCAAACTTCGAGAACACAGCCGATCCACACTAGCAATCACGATGATGGTTCCACTGCTTCTGGGTCTTTCCATTTATATGCTTCTAGGTACCAATATGACGCCGGCGCAATCGCTAAACGCGACGATTGTGCAACCTACAGCCATACCTGGAGCATCAATTCATGCATCCTCAAAAGATACATCTAACAATCATCAGAGTGCAGCCGGAAGCAACTTTCAGAAAAGCGAGGAGAGCGCCCCGCCTGGGCCAGCCTCCCCAGCCATCCATAAAGGAAAAGATCAGGAGGAGAAAGGCGATAATCCCAAAAAGAAAGGTGGCCCATCACATGATAAGGGCAAGCCTAAGCCATAACCTTACTACTTATGGCCCGCGAAGCGCTTGAGTTATGGACAGCAGATTGAAAAGTTGACACAAGTCCATTCAGGCTCTATACTGGCATAATGCGCGCTTTAGCGTTTGAACCCGCTGACGATCCTACCCCTGGACCTCCCTGGCGGTATGCCCGTGTGGACCAGGCCCAACGATAAAAGAGTCTCTTCAGGCTAAACACCCTACCCCACCGGCTCCCTCCACGACCCGGTAGATGAGGAAGCATACAACAAGCATGTCTGAATTAGAGGGAACACAACTCGGTCCTTATACAATCATTCGTCTGCTCGGCAAAGGCGGCATGGCACGCGTATACCTGGCTCGCGATAATGAGCGGGACCAAGAAGTCGCCATCAAAGTTGTTCATGAAGACAATACAGATTTTATCGAGCGCTTCAGGCGCGAGATAGGAGCTATTGATAGTCTCTCTCATGAACATATTCTGCCTGCATACGACTATGACACACAAGACCACTGGCACTATCTCGTCATGCCTCACATTAAGGGGGGTACTCTTCGGCACCTGATTAAAAAGAGTGCGCTTTCACCTGCCCATGCCGGTGAGATCTTGTATCAACTGGCTGATGCATTACAAACGGCACACGACCAGGGAATCATTCACCGCGATATCAAGCCATCGAACATACTTATGCGCGACCCCCATTATGCCTATCTCGCCGATTTCGGTCTCGCGAAGTCCCTGGAAGCAACCCAGGAAATGACGCTTACTCAAAGCGGGACTCTGCTTGGCACGCCAGAGTACATGGCACCGGATCTCGCAGAGGGGCCTGCAACTACCAGTAGCGACATTTACGCGTTGGGTGTTGTGCTCTACCAGATGCTCACAGGGCGTCTTCCCTTCACCGCCGAGACGCCAATCGCCGTTTATTGGAAACAAATTCGTGAGCGCCCACGCCCTCCTTCACATTGGAAGCCTAATCTCTCGCCTGCTATCGACTATGTCGTCATGCGTGCCCTCGCGAAGCATCCTACACATCGCTATCAATCAGTTGGTGAGATGGCAGATGATTTTCAGATCGCGCTGATCTCTCCTGAGATACTGACAATGGATAACGAAGAAGAACTCTATGAGGGGACTTCTTTTGAACCCGAAGAAGAACCAGGCGAGGAAGAAACTAGCTATAGGGAGGAACCAGAAGCCCCAAGCCATCCCTCCAGACCAACTCCAAAGCATACGAGTCGGGAACGGCTGGTACTACCAACCAATACTCTGTCTCCACCTACAGCGTCACCCAGAAGTGGGAAAATAACCCCATATCATGGTTCACAGCCTGTATATACGGAACACTCATCGGGAGCAAGAAGTATTCCACCCTCACGTGCGGCGCTTGCCGCTCGCAAACGGAGCCAGCTACGCAAACGCCAGATCAGGATCTTGAGCATTATTTTAATTGGCTTACTCCTCATTGTAGGGTTACCAATGGCTTTTATCTACTATATTTTCGTAACTCATAGCAATGCCCAGCATACAAACGATATGCCAACAATAACCGCAACCGCCCGGAACACATCAAACTCTAACATAGCGGCAACAGCCACAGCCGGACCCGTCGCGACACTTACTAGCCAGGAACCGATGCTGACTAATCCGCTTACCTCAAACCAGGATGGAATCTTGAATGAGGTTGCCAATCACTGCTCCTTCCAGAATGACGGCTATCATGTGTTGGTAAAGCAGAGTGACTATTTGCAGCCATGTCCGCTCCGAAACCAGGTTCTCAACGATGGCGCGCTCCAGGTGGACGTTACACTACTGAACGGCAACAACGCTGGTATGCTGTTACGCCTCAATGGCGAGCAATTCTATGACTTTGAAATCAACGATCAAGGGCAGTTCTTCTTCCGTCGCCATGACGTCGGCAGTGGTGTCAACTATGTTGATCTAATACGTCCAACAATAAGCACCGCCATCAAATTGGGGCAGCGCAATACCCTGCTCGCCATCGCTCGTAATGCGGACTTTAAGCTCTATATCAATGGAATCTTCGTTGGCGAAACAAGCGACAGCTTTTATAGTAGCGGACAGATAGCTCTGACCGCAGGAACCCTCGCGCCCCAACAAAATGGCGATGGGCTCTTTAACGATCTCAAACTCTACAAGCTCTAAGCAGTCAGACAGACATTTTGATTGCTATTTGCTTACAAAATTACTTTATCTATGCTACAAGCATAGATATCCTCTTCTTTCATCCGCCACCCTCTGCTATGGTAGGAAGAGTAATAGTCACGCCACTCCATAGTGGTTGACCTCACTCATATATCTGAAAGGCAGAGGTGTGAACGATGAAAATTGCGGCGCTATACGATATCCATGGAAATTTGCCAGCGCTAAACGCGCTCCTGGCAGAGATCGAAGAGGTACAGCCAGACCTGATTGTTATTGGTGGCGATATCGTCTCCGGGCCAATGCCGGGGCAACCCTGGAGCGCCTCTTACAGCTTGGAGAACGTGCTCACTTTATTCGCGGGAATGGAGACCGCGAGGTTGTCGCGGCCTTTGATGGTCAGCCCTTTGCCCCTGCGATGTCAGATGAGGGACGCGCAATAACACACTGGGTTGCCAGACAACTCACATCCACTCAGCGAGATTTCCTGGCAGCATTACCAGAGCAAATTGAGATGCAGGTTGAAGGATTGGGAGAAGTTAATTTTTGCCATGCCACCATACGCAATGACGAGGAGATCTTTACGCCTCTCACTCCTCAGGCCCGACTGGAGACCATTTTCTCCGAGGCAAGGCATGATACTATCGTTTGTGGACATACACACATTCAGTTCGAACTAAAGCTTGGCAATCTACGCATTCTTAATGCGGGAAGCGTTGGAATGCCTTATGCTGAGCAACCTGGCGCGTACTGGCTACTATTAGACTCCCAGGGCTATAAATTCCAATATACTCCCTATGATGGTGAGACAGCAGCCTTAGAGGTGCGCGCGAGTGGGTATCCCCAGGCCCAGGCATTCGCAGATGAGAACATCCTCAAAATCCCAACGGCGACTGAGGCCATGACCATTTTCGAGCGTATGGCAGAGGAGCGCTGGTCGCGAGACGAGTAGAGCGAACGCCGAGCTGGGGACAGACAATTATGATAACTCTAACTCTTTACGAAACTCGTCGAGATACTCTTCCATAAAACGTGTTCGACGCCAGGCAAGTGATCGCCCGGTCTCGGTTTGCATCGATTCCACCAGCCTCAAGAGCTTCTTGGGAAAGTGGTCAAGCATATAGCGCTCATCATCGAGCGGGTGCTGGCGCGCGAAGGGATCATCGGGATGATAAGCGGTGGTTTCACTTCCCCGTCCCTGGCGCACCGCACCCGTGATCGCCCAACGCATAACGCCTATGGCTCCCAGACCATCCAGCCTATCAGCGTCGCGCACAACCCCCGCTTCCAGGGTACTCGGCTCAATCCCCTTACTAAAACTATGGGCTACAATCGCATGCACAATTGCCTCTTGCCGCTCGGAAGGGATGTTATGACGTGACATCAATTCACGCGCGAGAGTGACCGAAAGATCCGCATGATGCCGCCCCGCTTCACTGGGAGCTGTACGCCCTAAATCGTGCATCAAGGCCGCCATACCAATGATAAATAGGTCTCCCTGCTCACGACGCCCAATCATATTCGCCAGTTTATAGACGCGCTCGACGTGATCCCAACCATGAGCAAGGTCCCTAAGAGGCGCAAAGCGCTCCTTGACATCATTATAGATTGCTTCTATAGTCCTCTGCTCTTCAAAAGCCATTGTCATTGGAGTAGTCAGCCTTTCACTCAGATCCTCTACAAATGCCTATGCCATTGGCGCGCTAGCGCTTCGTGCTCATTTTTTTCGCACAAGGAGTTAACATAAAATATATGATTTATCCCACCACCAACCTCTCCGGTGGAAGGATGGGCCATTTCGTTTGCTTGCTATACTACAAGAGAGAACAATGCAAAAGCGTGCATGAACAATGAGTGAGCCAAAAATCTACGCCACTGACATAGTTAGGCCCTCGCCCCCATGTGAGGGCACGGCGCACTCAGGTTTTCGTATAAGGTGTAGTCTAGTTTCATCACATTCAGAGGCGAGACATAGCATGTACTATGTTTCTTAGACGCTAGGAAGTATAACATAGCCATGACTGAGCATCCCTCGTCGCTTCCCCCACCAATTCCAGATGATCATGAGAACGGTCCTGATACACAAAGGCAGCACGGGACCCATGATCACAAAACGACAGGTCTGATAACAGTCCTGTTAGTAGACGACCATACTCTGGTACGCGAGGGACTAAGGCATCTTCTCTCGCTTGAAGATGACCTTCAGGTTGTCGGCGAAGCAGTTGATGGACTTGACGCGCTTCAGAAGATCCGCAAGCTCCATCCCAATGTCGTGCTTATGGACATCATGATGCCGATTGTGGATGGTATAACGCTAACAAGACAGGTTGTGCAGGAGTTTCCCGATATTGCAGTCATCATGCTCACAATGTACCGCCAGAATCAGCAGATGCTTCAGGCTATGAAGAATGGGGCTCGGGGCTACATCCCAAAGACAGCCTCGGCCCATGAGGTCGCCGAGACTATTCGCACCGTCTACACCGAAGGGCTCGCCATCAAACCCGAAATGACTCGTGCTATCGTCGGGGAGTTTCGCCGCCTCGCCGATACGGTCAGTAGCAATCAGGCAATTGACCTGCTCACAGAGAAAGAACTGGAGATCATACGCTATGTGGCCGCTGGCTTTAGCAATAGAGAAATCGCCGAACGTCTCTCCTACTCCGAAAAGACAGTGAAAAACTACCTCTCGATCATCTTCCAGAAGCTTCACTTACGCGACCGCACGCAGGTAGCTATCTTTGCCCTACGCCACGGACTCCTCTCCGATGAAGAGATGACGCCACGCCCCCTTAAGAAAGAGTAAAGTCAGCTCAGGCCATATCGTAGCGCCAGCGCGACAACTTGAATTCGGTCCTTCGCTTGAAGCTTACGCATGATATGCTGAACATGGGTCTTCACGGTCTCAATGCTGATAAGAAGTCGTTCGGCGATAGCACGGTTTGTCAACCCCTCACTCATAAGCCGTACAACCTCGCGCTCACGTTCTGTCAGGCCCAGAGCAGCTATGGTAAGGGGCAGGTGAGCCACAACGATTGTTCCTGACTCTAACCCACTATGTATCTCCAGGGTGCCATCAACACTGACAATACGCTCACGCATAGCCTTAAGACCCAGGTGCTTGTCACCCGAATCTTTAGCCAGGCTCTCCTCGCTTTCAGTCTCAAAACCTACGCCATTGTCACGCACGCTCACCTGCAAGAACTCGCCTTGTACACGAGATTCAACCACGACCTGAGTGGCACGGGCATGCTTGAGTACATTACTCAGCGCCTCCTGCACAAAACGAAAGACAGTGGTCTCTGCCTCTTGAGGAAGCTGAACAAGATACGTGGGCAGGTGCGAAATTTCAATGTGTATCTCTGGATTGTGTGCTCGGAACTCGTCAACTAGCATCTTAATGGCGCTAGTAAAACTCTCTTGTTCAAGCTGCACAGGTTGCTCCGAGGAAATAGTATGACGCAGGTCCTCAATGCAAGTGCGTAAGAGCATGCGTACTTGTTCCAGGTCTTCGACGAGTTTATCTCGCAAAGGAGATTCGATACTCTGGGCTGCTTTCTGCATCCGACGTTGTGCGAATTCAAGCTTGAGCAATGCTAATGTTAATTTTTGGGCCGGGCCATCATGGATATCACGCTCTAAGCGCTCGCGCTCACGTAAAATGCTCTCTTCCTGCAAGGTCTCTCGGGTCTCACTCTCGCGCAGCAGTAGCAGTGCTCCTCGCGCCAGATAGCTCAACAAGAAGCGAATGTCCGCCCGAAAAGGACGCTGGCGTTCTTGTTGTTGAAATAGGAAGGCGGCAACACCCGCAAGCCCAGGTTCATAGCTCAGAGGCAGTAGCCAGAGTATACCATCCTCTACATGGATTGCGGTTAACGTTTCTCCGGGCTCTCGCTCTGCCAGTTCCTCAAGCATTCGCGCCTCAGGTAAATATGTCAGCATACTTGCGGTTCCCTCGGCAACTCCTCGCGTAGCTGCCAGCACAAAGCGCCCCTCGTCGGGCTGATAGCGATAGAGCCATGCTTGCTCGGCTTCTACTAAAGCGCACATCTGCTCAAGCGCGAGTGCATATAATTCATCACGCTCAACTCTTCGCTCTCCCACCAGCAATAAGCGATAGAGTTGCTCCAATCCATCTGCTAGCGATACTGGCGACTCATTCTCAAAATTATTCCTATCCAAACCTCGAAGGTCCTGCTCTTCAATCATCAGCCTACCTCTTGCAACAGCCCACATAGCTTCTACTTTTATCATACCCAGGAGCAAAACGGTGGCTATCCATGTGGCGCACAAAGTATCGCTATTTAAGGGAGAACCCTATGCCACCATCACCCAACCAACGCGCTGATACGCCCGTAGTCTCGCCCAAAGGTTGTACCTGGTCCCCAAATACTCCCCCTTAGTCATCAGACGCTTTGGCACGCCTCCTGGTCTCATAGAGTCAAACAACAACGTCACAGATGGCAAATAATCCTTTCAGAACAAACCAGGAACAACAATGTTTTATCAACATGCTTGGGCTTAATGCATAAACTGCTACTATATGTTGTTCTTCAGCACAACCGATGACACAACATATTGAGAAATCGGTCCCATACGCCCTTGACTTCTCTCAAAGCATATGTTAGTGTAATACCGCGCGGGGGACACAAGGCACTCACAAATGTGACCCGCAAGACGACCGCAACCAGAACAGAATAGCCTGATTTTTACCAGACTATCCAATCAAATAAACATATACAACCTGTGGTTTATGCTATCAAGCTGATGACTTATATCAGGTCAGCTTGATATAATCTTGCGACCTAAAACGCAACCCAATGCTTTATAAAAGCTTTATTGTTTACCTGATGGGTAAGAGTGTACAGTATAGCTTCTGGCCCTCATAAGCAGATAGATCATCACTCCTGGCTGATAGAGGTCTTAGACGAAAATCTACTCTCATGTGAGGGTACAGAGCCCTGGCGCTGCTGAACACGCACATGCTCAGGTTTTTCGCATAAGAAGCAATTTGTTGTACCCTTTACTCAAGCCTGATCCGGCTTTGGACAGGCTTTTTTGATTGTATTTTTACAAGAGGTAATAGGCCATGTCTCAAGTTTCAGACACATTTGAAGTAAAAACTGCGTCCAGCCTTGCCCAGAGCAGCTCCTCCGATTCACAGACTCTCAGGCAGATCCTTGAAGAAGTCTGTCAGGGCTTTGGACCAGAAGTCGACGTGGCGCAGCTGTTCCAATCAGTCAATGCGACTATCTACGCTGGAATTTCAGATGCCGAGCTGTGGCAGGCACTGATCATGGCTACGCGTACCAGCATCGAGTTTGAGCCAGCCTACACCTATGTCGCAGCTCGCATTCTGCTGATAACACTTTACAATGAAGCTCTCTCAACGACCCAAGAGACACGTGTTGGACTCAATGATGCAGCCACTATCTATAAAGACTACCTCGCAAACTATATACATATGGGTGTTAGCAAGGGTCACCTGGATACCCGCTTCCAGGAATATGATCTTGATCTGCTTGCCAATGCTATCCATCCCGAACGTGACCTGCTCTTCTCCTACCCCGGCTTACAGATCCTCTATGATCGCTATTTCTTGCAAGATTCTGGACGCCGCTTTGAGCTTCCACAGTTGCTATGGATGCGCGTAGCAATGGGCTTGGCCTATAATGAAGATCAGAAAGAGGCGCGGGCTATTGAGTTCTACGAACTGCTCTCACAGTTCTACTTCACGTCCGCGACCCCAACGCTCTTCAACGCCGGAACCACTCACCCACAGTTGTCATCTTGCTACCTGACAACAGTCGATGACGATCTGTTCCATATCTTCAAGTGCATCCAGGACAATGCCCTGCTCTCCAAATGGGCTGGTGGACTGGGTAATGATTGGTCACGCGTGCGCGCACTCGGAGCCCATATCAAGGGCACCAATGGCACCAGCCAGGGTATCATCCCCTTCCTCAAGGTCGTCAATGATACGGCTGTGGCAGTTAACCAGGGTGGCAAGCGCAAGGGCGCTGTCTGCGCCTACATCGAGAACTGGCATCTGGATATCGAGGAATTCCTTGATCTCCGTAAGAATACGGGCGATGATCGCCGTCGCACTCACGATATGCATACCGCCTGCTGGATCTCAGATCTCTTCATGCAGCGTGTAGCACGCAATGAGCAGTGGACACTCTTCAGCCCCGATATCGTACCCGACCTGCATGACCTCTATGGCAAAGCCTTCGAGAAGCGCTACCTGGAATATGAGCGCATGGCCGATGCGGGCGAAATCACCCTCTTCCGCCGTGTCTCCGCGCTGGATCTGTGGCGTAAGACCTTAACACGTCTCTTCGAGACTGGACATCCCTGGATTACCTTCAAGGACCCCTCGAACGTGCGCTCACCACAGGACCATGCAGGCGTGGTACATAGCAGCAATCTCTGTACTGAAATCCTGCTCAATACTTCGAACGATGAGACTGCTGTCTGTAACCTGGGCTCCATCAATCTCGCGGCTCATATCATTGACGGCAATCTAGATCATGAGCGTTTGCAGAAGACCATTCGTACCGCCGTGCGCATGCTGGATAATGTCATCGACATTAACTACTATCCAACCACCGAGGCACGCAATGCCAATCTGCGCCATCGCCCCGTCGGCCTGGGTCTGATGGCCTTCCAGGATGCCCTCTACAAGATGGGCATCAGCTATGCCAGCCAGGAGGCGGTAGAGTTCGCCGACCACAGCATGGAAGCCATCTCATACTACGCCATCAGCGCTTCGTCCGAACTTGCCGCCGAGCGTGGTGCCTATGGCAGCTACCAGGGCTCCAAGTGGGACCGCGGCATCCTGCCCATTGATAGTATCGATCTTCTAGAGGCCGAGCGCGGCGAGCCCGTCGAGATGGACCGTAGCGCAAGCATGAACTGGGATGTGGTTCGCGCCTCGATCAAGCAGCATGGAATGCGCAATAGCAACGTCATGGCTATCGCGCCTACAGCGACCATCTCATCCATAGTGGGCGTCAGTCAGTCCATCGAGCCTAGCTACAAGAATCTATATGTCAAGAGCAATCTCTCAGGCGAGTTCACAACCATCAACTCCTTCCTGGTTGACGACCTCAAGCGCCTGGAGATCTGGGACCGCAACACACTTGAGGCGCTCAAATACTATGATGGTTCTTTACAAGAGATGACCTTCCTGCCCGAGGAGATTCGCCAGCGCTACGTGACGGCCTTCGACATCGAGCCACACTGGCTTATTGAGTGCGCTAGCCGTCGCCAGAAATGGCTGGATATGGGCCAGTCGCTCAACCTCTACCTCTTCAACCCCAGCGGTAAGAAGCTTAGCGACATGTACTCGCTCGCGTGGCGGCAGGGTTTGAAGACGACCTACTATCTGCGTACGCTCGCTGCGACCCAGGTTGAGAAGTCGACTGTTGATATCAACCGCTTCGGCATTCAGCCACGCTGGATGAAGAATAGCAGCCCATCAAGCGCGATCCAGGTTGAGCGCGAGAAACAGGAACAGACTATTAGCATCACTCCGCTAGAGATCAGCGGCGATGGCGCGGTCTGCAATCTCGGCGAGGATTGTGAGGCTTGCCAGTAAAACATACGCGGCAGGGGTATAGCGCCTCCTGCCCTCATTATGTTCTGACTTACACCTTCCACAAAACCCCAAATGTGTCAATGCAACGTTAAATTTTGCAAAAACATTATCATCTCATTACTGCCAAGGAGTCTCGCTATTTATGAGCTTATCCTTTGAAGATACCGCTACTACTGACTCTAACACTACCAGCGCGCAGCAGGCACAGAAGAAGCGCCTGATTAATGGCTGGCATGTCGATGTCAACCAGTTGATGCCGCTCAAGTATCGCTGGGCCTGGGAACATTATCTCAATGGCTGTGCCAACCACTGGATGCCTACCGAGGTTCCTATGACCAAAGACATCGAGACATGGCGCTCCAACAAACTGACCGCCGACGAGCGTCTGGTCATCATGCGTAACCTCGGCTTCTTCGCGACCGCCGAGAGCCTTGTCGGCAATAATCTTGTGCTCGCTATCTTCAAGCACATCACTAATGCCGAATGCCGCCAGTATCTGCTACGCCAGGCATTTGAAGAGGCCATTCACACCCATACCTTCCTCTACATCGTCGAAAGTCTGGGCCTCAATGAGCGTGAAGTCTTCAACATGTATCACGAAATCCCTTCCATTCAGAAGAAGGACGATTTTGAGATGCAGTTGACCTCTGCGGTCCTCGATCCTGACTTCTCGACCGAGAGCTTTGAAGGCATGCAGCAGTTCTTGAAGAATCTGATCGGCTACTATATCATCATGGAGGGCATCTTCTTCTATAGCGGTTTCGTGATGATGCTCTCATTCCACCGCCGCAATCTGATGACTGGCGTTGGTGAGCAGTTCCAGTATATTCTCCGTGACGAGACCATCCACCTCAACTTCGGTATCGATCTGATCAACGGCATCAAGGCTGAGAATCCTCAGCTCTGGACACCAGAATTCCAGGCCCATATTATTGATCTGATCAAGCAGGCCGTAGAGTTGGAGATTGCCTATGCTCACGACTGCCTACCCAATGGCATTCTGGGCTTGAATGCTGAGGCTTTCCGCAACTACGTGCAGCACATTGCGGACCGCCGCCTTGAGCGCATTGGAATTGCCCCCCTCTATCACTCCTCACACCCTTTTCCCTGGATGAGCGAGACAATGGATTTGAGCAAGGAGAAGAATTTCTTCGAGACCCGCGTCACCGAGTATCAAGCAGCATCCAATCTCAACTGGGATTAATCATAAAAAACGGCCCGGAACGGCTTTCGTTCCGGGCCCTATTTCTATCTTTTACTCTATGCTTCGATCTCGATCAGTGCTCGCCTTGCTCTCCGCATCAAGACAATTCCTCCCGCAATCAAGCCGCCACCCAGGCAGAGAACCCCAAGCCGCGCAAGACCCAAACCGGAATACATCGCCGGGCGCAAGATATCCGCTATTAGCGTGACCAGCACAATCAGTGCTCCAAATGCCAGAGAAGCCGCACCCATAGCAGACACAAGCTCGCTATCCTGCCACACCTGTTTCAAGACGCTTGTTCGCCAAACTTTCATCGTTAACCTCCCTCGCCGACACCAGTATATTCGCTCGCAATCACATATTTGTTACACTGACAACTATACCGGCATTCCGCGCCACGCGCATGGGGCAAATGCCCCATATCAACCACTTTTCTCCGGACTAAACGCTACATTATCATTCTCTCTGTAACGTTTAAAAACGGAAAGCGACTATTGTGCGAATACTCAAAAACAATTTCGCAAAGGTGCCACTCTATGATGCAATTGCCACAGCACCCGCCAACAGCTGACCAGGCACGTGTAGCGCAACTATACCAGCGCTACGGCCTGCTTATTCTGGCGGCTATTCATCAGCGCATCGACAACAAAGAAGACGCTGAGGATATTCTACTCAGCGTCTTTGTTGTCGCGCTAGAAACACCAGCGCTTATGGATCTTGAAGAGCCACGCCAGGTGGCCTGGCTCCGTCGTGTCGCGCACAATAAATGCATGGATTTTTACCACCGCTCCGCTCGCAGCCAGATTACGTCGCTGGAACAGGGCCATGTCACGTTATATGAGGATGAGAGGCAGCAACCTGAGAATTTCGCCTTGCGTAGCGAAGAGTTAGCGCAACTTCGTGCTCATATCGCCACTTTACCCGAACATCAGCAAGAGCTGATCTTGCTCCGTTTTGGAGCAGGCATGCGTTGTACTGAAATTGCCCAACGTATGCGTAAAAGTGAAGGCGCAATCCGCACTCTCCTCTCGCGCACACTCAATCTCTTGCGTAATATCTACTCTCAATCCAATCAGCAGCACGTAGGGAGGGGACATGATGCATAGCAATAAGCAATTTGAACCAAACAATATAGAAGAAGAATTAGATCAAATCGCCCACTTGGAGACCAGTTCACCCCTGATACCAGAGGCCCGCCTTGTGCGCGACCTTGAGCATCTGAGCCATCAATATATTGAGTCCTATCAGCGTGTTGGAGATCGCCTCTCACTCTATATGAAGAACCAAGCCACTTTACCCAACACAACCGAAAAGCAAGCCAACTCTTCCCCAAATAATGGATATATCAGGACCATATCTCCTAACGAATTTCGCCAGACTGGCTCATTTCAGCCTTCACCATCAACCACCCTAACACCAAGTACAACGTCTGTATTGCCCATTCAGACACAATCAACCAAACGTAAGCAGATACACACCACGCGCCTCTTCGCAACCATCGCTGCCATTCTCATTATTAGCCTTCTTAGTAGCACACTCTGGTTTTTCTACACCGCGCGCTTATCACAGGCTCCAGCAAACAAACGCAACCATATAACACAAAACACACCAACGCCCGCGCCGCTTCCAGCCTCCTTCCAATGCCCAAAAATCGATGAGGGCTTCAGTATCGATGAAGGCTTCTATTATGTCTGCACACAAAAGCAATATAAACTTATCAATCAGACACACCACTTATCAGATGGTCAGAAGGTCACACTCCTGCTGGCTCATGCAGACATAAGTAGGGTTTCTCTCGAAATTGCAGTCTCCAGCTCTCATCCTTACGCGAATGAGGAGGTTCCATCAGTCACCTTAGATCTCACAACGAAGGATGGCAGTCAAATATGCCGTGAAGGATATTCTGGATACTTCTCATCTGATCGTAAAACATATATCACTTTTGACAGTTGCCCCTACTTTACAAGCGCCCGAATTGGCACCAGCCTTGACTTACACCTCAAGGTCGAGTTAGGGGATATGCCATCTCAGGGTCCAAGCACAGAGTTTGATTTCGCGCTTCCTGTTCATCCAGCGCGAATAGTAAACACACAGCAGACTATCACCATTAATGATGATCCCTATATCTTGCATCATGTCATTGTTGCTCCCTCAATGACGCGTATCTTCCTAATGAACAATCAAATTAATACACAATTCAATGCTTTAGACTATCAGACTCAACACAACGCCATCACACTTCAGATTGGAGAACAAACATACTATGTGACATCCCAAAGCTGGACACCAGTTGGCAAAGCAGGTGGAGTGGCTGGGCTGGAAATAGATCTTGATCAGCCTCTTTACGACAAGCAAGGTACATGGACGCTTACTATCGATAAGGTCGTTGTGCCAGGTGCGACTCAGAATCTGGTCTATAACTTTACTGTTCCGCCTGCTCAGTAGCTTGCAATGAGGATGTGGGGAATTATATCGTTTTCGCCCCTCACTTCCTCACTTATTCCTCAATTTCATGGCATAATAGAGGCAAATGCTTTTCTTGTTTCTCGAAAGAGGCAATGTCGCCCCTTTCGACTCTCCTTGCTTAGCACGGCATTGCTCACACGCTATCTGATTGTGACTAGCCATCTGTTAGGTGACACAATGCCTCAAATGGGGGTGATACGTGCTTTGCTGGTACTCAATGGAGAAACACAAATGAGCAAACGTCTCTCAATGGCGGAAGCCATCGCCCGCTATGTCCCTGATGGCACATCTGTAGCTCTCGGGCTCGCGCTCGAATCCCTCATCCCCTTCGCTGCTGGACATGAAATCATTCGCCAGCACCGCCGTGACCTTACACTTATCGGGCCCATCTCCGATATCCTATTTGATCAACTTATTGGTGCTGGCTGCGTCTCAACGATCCAGGCAGCCTGGGTCGGTAACGTCAGCGAGGGGTTGGGGCACTGCTATCGCCGCGCCGTCGAGCGAAGTTATCCTCACGCGATCACCGTCGAAGAGTATAGCAATCATACTATTGCCTTAGCCCTGCTCGCGGGCAGCATTGGCTCGCCATATATCCCTACCCAAACGCTATTGGGTAGCGACATTCCTCGCCAGAACCCTAATTTGCGCGTGACGAGCTCTCCTCTCGACGATATGCCAACACTTCTTGTTCCGGCACTACGTCCCGATGTCACCATCATTCATGTCCAACGTAGCGATGAGGAGGGAAACGCCCACGCCTGGGGCAATCTCGGCATCTGTGCCAGCGCCTTCCTTGCCGCTCAGAACGTGATCGTGGTCACTGAAGAGCTTGTCTCTCGCACGACTATCCTGAGCGATCCCAACCGTATGCTCGGTCCCTCCTACAAGGTATGTGCAGTCGTACATGAACCTGGAGGCGCGCACCCCTCACCTGTCCAGGGGCATACCAATCGTGATCATGCCTTCTACCATGAGTATCACCAGCATACACGCACCCCTGAAGGCTTTCAACAATGGCTAACACGCTGGGTACTCAATATACCCAACCGCGCCACCTACCTCGCGCACCTGGGGGAGGACCGTGTACGCGCTCTCCGCCTCAAGGAACATCACTATGCAGCCCCAGTCGATTATGGCTACTAGCACTTCATTTGCCTGAGCGCAGCCGCCTGAGATGCTCAGACATCGCACAACACAAACTCAGCCGGAAGTGGCACCATGTGGCGGCGAAGCTAGCCGCCGCACAGGCAGTGTTGGCAAATGCTTTTCATAACACTGTATGGAGAGGAAGTAAAGCATGGCACAAACCTATAGTGCGCGTGAACTGATGGTTGTCTGCGCCTCGCGTCAGATTCACGATCATGAGCTAGTATTTGTTGGGATGCGCCTCCCGCTGCTCGCCTTCGCCCTGGCAAAGCGCACCCATGCCCCTAACTGTATCGGACTCTTCGAGTGTGGGCTTGTACGTGACACACCTTCACCTGAGCTACTCTATACCATGGGCGATCCACCTAATATCACAGAGGCGCTCTGGGCGACCGCAATGGTTGATGTGCTTGGCTCACTGGCGGCAGGTGATGTACAGCTTGGCTTTATTGGTGGTGCTGAAATTGATCGCTATGGCAATCTCAATACCTCCCTTATAGGAAATGACTGGCAACATCCTCGCGTGCGCCTGCCAGGAAGTGGCGGAGGGGCCGATATCGCGTCTCTCGCCCATCGCCTAGCCATCATTATGCCTCATGAGCGCCATCGTCTACGAGAGCGTGTCGACTTTATCACCAGCCCCGGCTACGGTTATCCTGATGAACACGGACCCGCAGGCTCATCCTGGCGCAAGCGTGTTGGCTTGCCACGCGGAGGACCTGCCGCTCTCATCACTACCCTGGGTCTCTTCACCTTTGATCCCACTAATGGCGAGGCCCTGCTCTCCTCATATCACCCTGGCGCCTCCATTGAGCACATGCAGGAGCATACGGGCTGGACCCTACGCCTCGCCCCTGACTGCCACGAGACACCTCCTCCGAGTCAGGAAGAGTTGCGTATCATCCGCGAATGCGATCCCCAGGGTGTCTGGACTAGCTAGCAAACGATAATCAGTGGGCCATGCTTGAGTGGCATGACCCACTGATTATCTCCATATCATGCACCTGCCAATTCATGATAGAACGCATCGATATCCACGCTCTGCGGTAATTCCGCGACCTGCCCATCGCCTAACTCTACAATCAACCAGTCTCCATTCTTTCTTCTTGCGATATCCATTGTGAAAAAGCGGCTCTTGACGTTGCGTACAACCTCCTGAAATAATTCTTCTGGCGGTCTCATGTTGCCATACACACCTTCGTCCCAATATGGTGCCTCCGCAATCAAACGCCCATCAAGGTAGAAACGCCGGTACTCGCGTGATAACGGCATTCCACTTTTGGAATGTTTTGCTAGCGGCTCTAGCTGGACAAATTCCCTGAATACCAGCCCTTCATGCCAGCTTGCCTCATCCTGTCGAGCCACAAAGTTATTCACAACCCGCTCGACCTCCCCACGCTCATTCGCCGCCGAGATATAGCAGGCATCAAACCACTCATGCTTACGTGATTTGACAAAGTCCTTGACAATCACGGGCTTACTGCCAAATGGTCGCAGTATCTCCATGATTACATTCATGTCTACATCTCTACCACTATGGAGCCATACAGTGCTCGGCGTATAGGCCCTTATCGCGGTGTATGATTCTGGCAGATAGTGACAATGCCTGTATGCCTGCTCGTCATTGAGTAGAATTACATTGCGCTGTCGCAGAGCCTTCTCCAGGCGGCCATACACCTCTGGTCTAAGCATCCAGCCCCGATAGATCGTTAGTTCAGGCGCGGAGAGTGGCCCTACACGCCGCACTGCTCGCGCCACATTATCTTCCCTGGTGAATGCGTCAAAATCGATCAGGCTATACATTAATCCCGCTCGCTCAGCAGCATTCACCTCTCGTTGGTATGCCTCATCTGGTTCTCTCAATTGCAATGGATCACAACAAAAAAGGATTCGCATTGGCTTACATCCTTGCTTAACTTCTCATGTGTACAGAGAGTATCTACTCCCCAACACAATCAGAATATTCTAATTACTCTCATACCCCCCCCCACCTTCAAAACCGGAAGCATAATTACTCACATTTGCCCGAATCTACGATGATCAGAAAGATGGGATACAATTAGGTACATAACGGAAAGGAGAGATTCAATATGCAATCAACCATCAGCCCTCGCGTCAAAATCTGCTGCATCAGCAGTATCGAAGAGGCGCACCTCGCGGTCAACTATGGTGCTTCAGCGCTGGGACTCGTCTCAGCCATGCCTAGCGGTCCAGGTATCATCGAAGAAGAGCTTATCACTCAAATTGCCGACACCATTCCCCCAGGCGTTGCTTCATTCCTACTCACCAGCTTGATCGATCCCGAAGCTATTGCGGAGCAGCAGCGGATCTGCCACGTCAATACAGTCCAACTCGTCGATAGCTTACCACAGGGAGGCTTGCAACACCTGCGTAAGCTGCTTCCCCCCGGTATCGCCATCGTCCAGGTCATTCATGTTCAGGGACAACACTCTATCGATGAGGCCCTGGAAGTCGCTCCCTATGTTAATGCCATCCTTCTCGACTCAGGAAATCCCACCTTGCCCATCAAAGAGCTTGGTGGAACTGGCCGCGTTCACGATTGGGATATTAGTCGTGCGCTACGCGAAGCGGTTAACGTTCCTATCTTTCTCGCAGGCGGACTCAATGCCGAGAATGTCGGCGCGGCTATTGACGAGGTTGGCCCTTTCGGTCTTGACCTCTGTAGCAGCGTGCGTACGAATGGCAAGCTCGACATACAGAAGCTAGAACGCTTCTTCTCAGCCATACATAAACGACAGCAAATATAGCGCGAGCAGTTCTTTAATTGTCACTACGCCTGCCACTTTTGAGTGATATACTACAAAGAGACTATTTCTGGCATACTATTGCCTCACAGGACAACTACCAACAAGGCATGAAAAATGCTCATAAGGAGTGCTATGGCAGAATACCATTATATCCTCACCGAACGCGATGAGCACGTTGGCATCGTTACCCTGAATCGTCCTAAAGAATTGAACGCGCTCAACTTCCAGCTTATCGAAGAACTGGCTCATGCGCTAGAGGACTTTGATCGCGATGAAGCGATCCACTGCATCGTTATTACTGGCTCTGGTGAGAAGGCTTTCGCCGCTGGCGCGGACATCAAAGAGATGGCCGATAAATCGCCCATCGATATGTTACAGGATAGCTCCGATGGCTGGCGACGTATCAAACGCGTGCGTACCCCTCTTATCGCGGCGGTTGGTGGTTACGCTCTCGGTGGCGGCTGCGAACTTGTTATGACCTGCGATATGATTGTTGCCTCAGAAAACGCCCGCTTCGGGCAGCCTGAGATCCTCATAGGTGTGATCCCTGGCGCGGGTGGCACCCAGCGCCTGACACGCGCTATCGGCAAATATCGCGCGATGGAGATGATACTTACAGGAGCCCAAATCCCCGCTCAGGAGCTTGCTGATCTTGGTCTTGTGAATCGCGTAGTTCCCAAAGGTAAACACTTGGATGCCGCCCTTGAGTTGGCACACAAGGTTGCAGAGCAGGCCCCTATAGCTGCTCGCCTGGCGAAAGAGTCTATCCTGGCTGCTTTTGAGACCCCCCTGGCGGATGGCCTGGAAATCGAGCAAAAGAATTTCTCCTTACTCTTCGCCACTGAAGATATGCGCGAGGGCATGCGCGCCTTCATAGAAAAGCGCAAAGCCGAGTTCAAAGGCAGGTAGACCATGGAAGACGCGGTTATTCTCTCGGCGGTCCGTACTCCCATTGGACGCTACGGCGGTGCCCTCAAGGACGTACGCCCAGATGATCTGGGGGCACTCATCATTCAGGAAGCTCTGGAACGCGCGCACGTTACGCCTTCAGATGTGGAGGATGTTATCTTTGGCTGTGCCAATCAGGCTGGCGAGGATAACCGCAATGTAGCGCGTATGTCTCTTCTACTGGCGGGACTCCCCATAGAGGTCGCGGGACAGACTGTCAACCGCCTCTGCGGCTCAGGTCTGCAAGCCGTGAATAGCGCTTCTCAGGCTATTCAGGCTGGCGCGGGCGATACCTTTATCGCTGGTGGGGTTGAAAGCATGACACGCGCTCCCTTTGTGGTAGGCAAGAGCGAGAGTGCCTTTGGCCGCTCTATGAAGCTCGAAGATACAACGCTTGGCTGGCGTTTCATCAATCCCCGCCTTGCCGCCCTATACCATCCCTATAATATGGGTGAGACAGCAGAGAACGTCGCCGAACGGTATCATATCAGCCGCGAGGAACAAGATACGTACGCACTGAGTAGTCATCAACGTGCCATCGCGGCACAACAATCCGGCAGGTTCGCGCCCGAAATTGTTTCTGCCTCCATTCCCCATAAGAAGGGAGAAATGCTTCTTATCTCGCAAGATGAGCATCCACGCCCAGATACCTCTCTAGAGAAGCTAGCCCGCCTTGCACCGGTCTTTCGACAGGGTGGAAGCGTCACTGCAGGCAACTCGGCAGGCATCAACGATGGGGCGGCAGCTCTAGTTCTACTCTCGCGCTCACGAGCACAGCAACTTGGCCTCAAGCCTCGGGCACGAATCATCGCAACGGCGGTCGCGGGTGTTGATCCCGCATACATGGGCCTGGGGCCAATACCCGCGACACGTAAGGCTCTCCAGCGTGCGGGACTGACAATGAAAGATATAGATCTGGTCGAGCTGAACGAGGCTTTCGCCTGTCAGGTTCTACAATGCGCCCATGAGCTCGATATCAACCCTGATATACTCAATGTCAATGGGGAGCTATTGCGCTTGGACATCCGCTTGGTTGTAGTGGCGCGCGCCTCCTTGTCACTCTACTTCATGAACTGGAGCGCCGCAACGGTCGTTATGGGTTAGCGACTATGTGTATTGGTGTTGGACAAGGCATCGCGACAATCATTGAACGTCTCTAAATTGCCTATCATATACCACAAGGACGCATGCAAATGGTCAACGACCACTAATCATGCGTCCTTCTTGCGCCATTGCAAATATTTCCAGCTTCAGGCTACAATCATCCACCTACTTGACATAGATCTCTTCCCCCTGTAACGCGGAGACATAGGCTTCACGCAACTTGGGAACTGTTTCATAATCAGCCATCCTGTCCGGCTCGATCCAGCGCATATCTGTTGCCTCCCAGTCAATGACGACGGCATCGTCAGTCTCGACCTCAAAGAGGAAAGGATGGACATAGAAATGGCGTCCCAACTCCTGATCAACATGCTCTACCACGCCTCCACGTCGCAGCATTCGAAGTTGCGCCTGCGTTAACCCGGTTTCCTCCTGTATCTCGGTGTAGGCTTGCTGTTCAGGTGTTACCCCCTCCTCAACAAAGCCACTAATACCAGCCCAGCGACCATGATAGCTACCAACCTGCTGACTCCTTCGAACCAGAAGTAGTCGTATCTCATCGCCTTCTCTCTTCTGAAGAAAACATGTCACAACATGGGTTGGGCGTAGAACCGATTTCGGTACTGCCTTCTTCGAACTTTGAACATTCATCGGCCTTCCTACCTCTCTGCACTTTCCAGGTTAGTATCTCTCCGAAAACCTGAGCGCGCCTTGCCTCCACATGAGGGTCTGCACGCCCGTGTAAGCTGCATTGCCCCCCTCCAAAGAGAGCGCAACACACAGCATTCCTGGTCACATAAAAATCTCTAGTACGATGACAGCTACAAGTAATTTCCGTTATACTAACTACATTACATCTGAAATCAAGGGTGGCATAGAAAAACTCCCTGCTAAGGGCAATTTTCTCGCTTACCCGCTTTATGCCACGCAAAACCCTCATTACAGGTAATGAATTACATGAACTTACATCCGTCAACTGTCACAACAAGAGGCTCTATTCCTGATAGTACCACTGATAACCGTCAGGCATGGTATGCGTTTCTGCTCCCCTGGTGGAAAGCAGCACAAAACATCCTTTTCTTATACTTTATCACACGCCTGATCTTTCTTCTTCTTACCTATTTCGGTGCTTCTCTCTTCCTACTTCCCAACTATTCAATTGAGCACCTTAACCTTGAGGATGCATTCCATATGTGGTATCGCTGGGATACGGTTCGCTTTCTTACCATCGCTACCGATGGCTACACGAAGGTCCAGTATGCTGCCTTTTTCCCCCTCTACCCAGCGCTGACCGCTCTACTCAGCCATATCATGCCCTTTCAAAGCTTGCTCCTCTCCGCCATGCTTATCTCAAACATAGCTGCTCTTGGGATGATGCTGGTACTCTATCGCTTTGTCGAGACCGAATTCGGTATTGAGACAGCTCGGCGAACTGTCCTTTATCAGGCCATCTTCCCAACCGCGTTCTTCTTCTTCTCTGGCTATAACGAGTCTCTCTTTATTTTTCTGATGCTTTGCTGCATCTATGCGCTACGCCGTGGAGCCTGGTGGTTTGCCGGACTCTTTGGCTTCCTGGCAGCTCTCAGTCGATCCATCGCGATTCTGCTTCTTCTGATCTTTGTCTGCGAATATGTGCGCCAACACTGGCCCACTTTACGCGCCCAACTACGCCCACTCAATCTCAAGGCACTTTTCGCTCACATTCCAACATTGTTCCCAGCTCTCTTCATTCCTTTAGGGCTGGTTATTTATATGCTTGGGCTTACGGTACACCTGGGCGATCCACTGGCCTTCTCCCACGCGCAGGTTGACTGGCGGACAGGTCTTGTCATACCTGGCATGGCTCTCTATCAATCCATCGAACAGATCATCATCCACTATCCCTTGAGCTTCTCTACACCTCATGTTCTCATCGATTTTGGCTTCTTTATGGGATGTGCCGCACTCTTTTTTCTGGCAATCTTTAGTCATGACCGCTTCGCGCGAGATCAATGGCCGCTCCTAGTTTTCTGGGGTTTCGCTCTCCTCTATGCGATCCTCTGGCCGGGTGTTCCAGGCCTCCCTGGACAGGGCTATGATCCTATGCCCTCAACACAACGCTTTGTACTCGAAATCTTTATGGCCTTTATCATGCTCGCGCGCCTGAGCATCCGCCATCCCAGGCTGCACCTGAGTTACGTCCTGCTCGCTCTGCCCTTTCTAGCCGTCCTGACTCTTCAGTTCCTTCTGGGATACTGGACTGTTTAATCTCCTATCTCTTCTCACTCTCCATAATGTAGAGAGTGAGAAGAGATACCACCTGATATAGAATGAGATTATACTTTCCCTTTGGGAAATGGCCTCTTTCTCACTCCATCCCCCATCTTTCGTCCTTGACGTATCGTCAACACTCTTATATAGTATGCTTGGCACATCGTATGCCTTCTTATACATAGCGAGCGTACGCATACCTGTACGTTTCCTTGTATGATTCAATGTACGCTTTCTCGCACACCAAGCTATACTATGCAACGAGATGCAATCGTACATATTCCGCGCACCCCCCTAGAGAAGGTTCGCAGAAAATACACCTTTTATCTTTCTATAATGTATAATTCGATTGTACGTTCCATCTCTTTCGCTAAAGCCATGAAAGCACACCATTGAAGATCATCATATCAATGGCACTATTCCATTCTGCATTGTATTCTTGCAATTTTGATGGAATGACAAATTTATACTGCTATTCCCAAGCCTGAAATGGCCTGTTTACCTTGTACGACCGGGAGGTAGGCCGTCGTGTCATCACAAACTATCATTGTATCCATGATCGCTTTAGTCGTTGGTGCTATTTTGGCCCTTTGCGTTGGTTATCTCTATGGAAAAACAAAGAGTAAAGCCAACTACGAAACCAATTTGCGCGAACTACGCGAGAAAAGCGAACAGAAATTATTAGATGTTCAGACCGAACAAAGGCAAGCCCTGCGCGAAGCACGTGAAGAGACCGCACGCTTTCGAGCAACTATAGAGAAGGAAAACGCGGAGCGGCGCTCTGAACTTCAACGCCAGGAACATCGCATCCAAACAAAAGAAGAGAATCTAGAACGCAAGATGGACACCCTTGAACAACGTGACCGCAAGTTAATGAACAAGGAGCGCTCTCTTGACCAGGCGCATGATGAGGTCGAGGATCTTAAACGCCATCATCTCAGCGAACTAGAACGTCTCTCGCAAATGACCGAAGAGCAAGCGCGCGAGCTTCTCCTCTCGCGTGTCGAGAGCCAGGTTCGTATCCAGGCAGCACAGCGCACACGCATGATCGAAGAGCAAGCACGTGAGGAAGCTGAGGCGCGAGCACGCGAGATCATTACTCTCGCGATTCAACGCTGCGCCTCGGATCAGGTCGCCGAAGCCGTCGTTTCAGTGGTCCCCCTTCCCAACGACGAAATGAAGGGGCGCATTATCGGGCGCGAGGGCCGCAATATTCGCGCGCTTGAAGCCGCTACAGGCGTCGACCTGATTATTGATGACACGCCAGAGGCGGTCATTCTTTCGGGCTTCGATCCTGTCAGGCGCGAGGTTGCCCGTCTCGCCTTAACCCGCCTTATCATTGATGGACGTATCCATCCTGCTCGCATCGAAGACGTGGTAGCCAAAGCTCGTCAGGAGGTTGACAGCATCATTCGTGAGGCTGGCGAAAACGCTGCGATGGAGGCTAATGTTCATGGCTTGCCCCCAGAACTACTCAAAATTCTGGGTCGCCTCCGCTTCCGCACAAGTTACGGACAGAACGTGCTCTTCCACTCAGTAGAAGTCTCGATTCTGGCCGCGACCATTGCTCACGAAATGGGTGCCGATGTCAATGTGTGCAAGACCGCAGCCCTGCTCCATGATATGGGTAAAGCTATCGACCAGGAAGTTGAAGGTCCACACGCCATTATTGGTGGTGAGGTAGTACGCCGCTTCGGTAAATCACCGCGCATTGTTCATGCCATTGTGGCTCACCACGCCAGCGAAACTGAGCCGCAAACGCTCGAAGCCGCTATCGTGCAGGCCGCTGACGCGATCTCGGCAGCTCGTCCTGGAGCACGGCGCGAAACCGTTGATCTCTACATTAAGCGTCTCGAAGCGCTTGAATATATCGCCAACTCATTCACAGGCGTAGAGAAATCCTTTGCGATTCAGGCAGGGCGCGAGATTCGCATTATTGTGAAACCTGAGGAGGTTGACGAATTTACCGCCTCACAACTCGCTAGTGAGATCGCGCACAAGATTGAGGAGAGCCTCGATTACCCAGGGCAGATTAAGGTCTGTGTTGTTCGCGAAACTCGTTCTGTCGACTACGCTCGCTAGCGCCAGTGGACAAGAGATGGTTACTCCGTTATCAAGATGATAACAAGAAAATTCATTGCGCTCCTGGCATTCACTCCATATGAATGGTGTAATATATCTTCATCGAAGGCTATATTACACCATTCAAACTATATAAGGGGGACCATGGCTAATACCGTTGATTTACACACTCATTCGACCGCTTCAGATGGCATCTATGCACCAGCAGAACTTCTCCGTCAGGCACATGCGGTCGGGCTTACGACGCTAGCCCTTACCGATCACGACACTAGCGATGGCCTGGATGAAGCTATAGAGGCTGGGAAAGCCCTTGGCATTGATGTCATCCCTGGCATTGAGCTCAATACTGATGTAGATGGCAATGAAATCCACATGCTCGGCTATTTTATCGAGTACAAACGCCCGGCGTTTCAGGCAATTCTAAAACGCCTGCGAGACTCACGGGTCCACCGTGGGCAACGCATGGTCGAGAAGCTCAATGAGGCTGGCATTCACATTACTTGGGAACAGGTACGCGCCATCGCGCAAGGCTCGGTAGGGCGCCCACACGTAGCACGAGCCCTGATGGATGCCGGCTATGTACGAAGCATTCCAGAGGCATTTGAAAAGTATATCGGCAATGGTTGTGTAGGCTATGTCCCCGTTATCGGCTCACTTCAGAAGATGCGGTGCGTCTAATTGCCAGCGCGAATGGGCTACCCGTTGTTGCGCACCCTTTTGATTATCCAGGTCTCACTCGCATGCGCGAATGGTTACCGCAATTGCGCAAAGCCGGGTTAGTAGGGCTGGAAACCTATTATGGTTACTACTCGCCCGAACAAGAAAAGGCCATAAAACAACTGGCCGACAAGTATGATCTGATCCCGACCGGAGGAACGGACTTCCACGGTCCAGGCATTCACCCAACGCCATTAGGTGGTCGCTACGTCCCCTATGCGGCAGTGGAGCGCCTGAAGGCGGCTTCGGCCCAACGACAGGGACAAGAGCCGCCTACGTTTGAACTTCCACCCCCCACCGAGTAGTGTCTCAGATCGAGGCTATCTCACTCTAGACGCGCCAGATAGCCTCTTTCCACCCTCTTTCTCGCCAGTGACTTCGCTTCTCCTGGCTCTCTTCCGCCGGATGCTTTCTTAAACGCTCTTCCCGCGCACGCGTCTCCATCAGCAAGCTAGCCGCGATGGCGGCGATTTGCTCACTGCTTGGCTCGCTTTCGTTTGCCTGTTCCTCCGCAAGCTGTTTCTCTTTGCGCGTATCCCACTCCTCCGCGATATAGTCGGTTGACATATCTCCAGCGATAAAGCGGGGCTGCTCCATTAACCAGCTAGCAAAAGGCAGTGTCGTCCGCACACCCACGATCTTGTATTCCGCCAATGCCCGCCGCATACGCGCAATAGCCTGCGCGCGATCCTTTCCCCAGACAATGAGCTTGGAGAGCAAAGGATCATAATACAGGGGCACTTGCAAACCAGCGTAGAGGCTGCTATCGACACGGACTCCAGGGCCGCTTGGTTCCTGTAGAGCTGTCACAATCCCTGTCGCGGGAAGGAAGCGATTATCTGGGTCTTCAGCAGAGACACGACACTCAATAGCTGACCCACGCAATACAATATCATCCTGGGTAAAAGAGAGCGGTAGTCCAGCAGCAACGCGCAACTGCTCTTGCACTAAATCGACACCAGTACACCACTCAGTGACTGGATGCTCAACCTGGACGCGCGCATTCACTTCCAGGAAATAAAAACTACGATCTGGTCCCACCAGGAACTCAGCGGTTCCCGCGTTAACATAACCAATAGAGCGGATCAACTGTAACGTAGCTGAGGTCATCTGTTCGCGCAACTCAGCATCCATAATTGGCGATGGACATTCCTCAATGAGTTTCTGATGGCGACGCTGAATACTACACTCACGCTCACCTAGGTGAACCACATTGCCATGCGTATCCGCGATAAACTGCACCTCGATATGACGCGCTGGCGTAATAGCCTTCTCCAGGTAGACACGCGCATCTCCAAAAGCGCTCTGTGCCTCACTGCGTGCCGCTCGTAAGGATGAGAGTAGCTCTCTCTCCTCACGCACCAGGCGGATTCCCTTGCCACCACCTCCGGCGGCGGCCTTCAGGAGAATCGGATAACCCAGATCTCTCGCTGTCTCCAGCGCAAGTTGGTTATCCTCCACATCTGACATAGCACCGGGTACTATCGGCACGCCAGCGGCTTTGGCGGTTCGGCGAGCGGCGGTCTTCTCTCCCATAGCGAGCTGTGCCTCCACTGGAGGCCCCACAAAAATTAAACCCGCACGCTGGCAAGCACGCACGAACTCAGCATTCTCTGCTAGAAAGCCATAGCCCGGATGCACAGCCTCCGCACCAGAACGCTCTGCGACCTCTATAAGCGCGGGAATATTCAGATAGCTTTGGGTAGCTTGAGCTGGCCCGATATGATAAGCCTCATCCGCCATACGCACATGTAAGGCATCGCGGTCAACATCACTATATACAGCTACGCTCCGCAAACCCAACTCACGGCATGCACGTATTACGCGCAACGCGATCTCACCACGATTCACAATCAGTACTTTGCGAAACGGCCAGCGGTCAAGAGAATCAACTTGCATATGAAGGCTCCTTCGACTTCGGTAATTCTTTCACGACACAGTATAGCATCACTTGATACTCAAAGACTAGGAAAAATAGGCCACTCTCCTGAGCGAATATTCCTTTTCCATTTAAAGTACGCTACACTCCAAGGTAGTCTTTACAAATGTGTCTAATACCACCAGGATGAAGTGTGTTGTAACACACAACTCTTTATGACCTTACACCAGCTGCCTGCGGAGGACATAGCTTACCATGTTTAGATCCATCGCCAATATTCCAATCTTTCGCCGCCTCTTCTATGCCTTCTTGCTGGCGGCAGTTGTTCCAGGTATCATCATCATCATTCTTGGATTCGTCTTCACAAATGCGCTTTCTGGCCGTAGTACAGAACTTCGCTACTCGGCACAAATGGTACAGGATAGCGCTAATGTGAAATCCAAGATCCAGTTGTTGAGCAACCAGCCGAGCATGAGCTTCCCAGACTGGACCGATGGCAATGCTTCAACGGATCGTGTCAATAATGCTATCGATAATATGCAACAGCAGACAACGGACCTGGAACAAACCATCAAGGCTTTCAAGCAGAATTATACGCTTGAGGCTTCACCTCAGATGAAAAGTATTTATAACTCTCTCACAACCGATAGTAGTGAGACACAGCTTCCACAAGAGCAGAGTCAAAGCCTGGATAATATCACCAATAATCTGTGGCCTGCCTACAAAAACGCTCAGTCAAACTTAATCAAGCATCTCCAGAGCCAGCCCAATAACAAGAAACAACTCCAGCAGGATACCGAGACGCTCAATAAACAATACACAGCCCTGGATAAAGGCTGGGCAAGTGTAGATGCCCAGTCAACAAACGTGAGCGCCCTACTGGCAACCCCTGGCGCCTCGATCACCAATACGCTCATTCTGGCAACTATTATCGCCTTCCTGGTCACCATCATGATCGTTATCGTTATCGGTTACATTGTGAACCGCACGATCACCGATCCCCTCCGCCAACTAGCCAACCTGACCAAGCGTATCGCTAAAGGCGAGACCAACGCCCGTGCGAACATCCACGGGCGCGATGAGATTTATACCGTCGCGACGTCGATGAATAACATGCTTGACAATATCGTACGCCTGATTCAAGAGACCCAGTCCCAACGTGACGTTCTCCAGGGACAGGTAGAAAAGCTGGTAAGTGAGGTTAGTGGTGTTGGTGAAGGTGACCTTCGCGTACAGGCTGAAGTGACAGCCGACGCCCTTGGTGTTCTGGCCGACTCCTTCAACTATATGGTCGAAGAACTGGGTAGCCTGGTAGTCCGAGTCAAAATGGTGGCTGAAGAGGTTGAGAAATCTACGACCTCAACGCTTGATCGCATGACACAACTAGTGGAAACAGGCGATGTACAAATTCATCAAATGGGTGACGCTGAGACTGAAATCGAGCAACTCGCCTCTTCCAGTCGCCAGGTAGCCGAGCGCTCCCAGGTCCTCTACACTGTCGCTAATCAAGCACGTACCGACGCCCGCTCTGGCAGAAACGCAGTGCAACAGGCCATTGAGGGTATGGGACGTATCAATGAGAACGTGCAAACGACCGCTATGAAGGTTCAAACGCTAGGGGAACGCTCGCGCGAAATCAATGAGATTGCCGAAGTTATCTCAGGTATCGCGCATCAGACCAACAGACTCGCTCTCGACGCGGCCATCCAGGCCGCGATGGCCGGTGAAAACGGTAAAGGCTTCGGGGCAGTCGCGGCTGACATCCGACGTCTGGCGGAGCGCTCAAAAGAGCAGGCCGGTTTCATTAACCGCCTGGTTCGCAGTATTCGTGAAGACATCGGTGCTGTGGCCGTCTCTATGCAAGATACACAACGTGAAACATCCGGTGGGGCACAGCTCACACAGGAAGCCAGCGTCGCTCTGGGCTCGATCTTCGCCGCCATTGAAAACCAGGCGCGTGAAATTGATGGTATTAACCAGGTTGCTACTCAGCAGCTTGAGTCAACCAGCGCGGCTGTAAACCTCATGCATGCCGTCTCTGAATCCACACGTCAAAGCAATACTAGTACACGTAGCGCCTCCGAGAACATGGAACGCCTGGCACGCCTGGTTGAACAGCTACGCGCTTCGGTAGAAGCCTTCAAGCTCCGCGAAGGCCAGGATTATATCGCGCCTAGCAGCACAACTGGCGTCTCTGCCGAAGAGCTTCCAAATGGCACACTATCACAGTTAAGTGGAACCTTCCGCACTGTTACCGCAACAGCTCAGCCGATGTACTCCAATGATTCGGAGAACCGCAACCAGGAAAATGCCTATGCTTTCCGCCAGCTTCCAGGCGCTGGTCAATTCTCCCCAGCCCCCCAATCCAGTGATTGGAACTGGAACAATAACGCTTTACCGGCAGGTAATAGACAGCCTTTCCCCAGCGAACCCCAGCAAAACGGCAACGGCAATGGCTACAATCCCGACTATCAAAACAATTTTAACAATTCCAATTGGTAGCATAGATGCCATAAAAGAGGGGAGGCCGGTGAACTTCACCGGCCTCCCCTCTTTTATGGCATACAAGCAAACAAAATTTATGCCCCTTGTTGGTATCGCTGCCGCACAGCTTCATAGAGGATAATACCGGCGGCCATAGCTGCATTGAGGGACTCAATACCAACTGCCTGGGGAATAGCAACGGGCACCGTTGCAAGTTCGCGAGCCTGTTGTGAGGGTCCATGAGCCTCATTGCCAATAATCAGAGCAAAGGGTTGCGTCAGGTCGAGATCAAAATAGATGTGAGCGCTCCCAGCCTCTGCCATCAGGACCTTCCCAGATGCGTGAGCCTCTACACGAAGCCGGATCTCATCCCATGACAAATTTCCCTCAATGGGTAGGAAGAGATGAGCCCCTGCTGCCGAACGTACAACCTTTGGATTGAAGACATCTACGCAGTTTGGCGTGAGCAGGACACGCTCAACATCTGCCGCCAGCGCAGTACGTATGATCGTACCCATATTTCCTGGATCAGACAGGTCATCAAGAATTAATAGGGCTGGACGGATAGCCTCTGGACGACGGCGCACCACAGATTTCGCCCCAAACGTAGCTAGCTCCATCACACTGACAACCCCTTGCGCAGTCTGCACATCACTGATTGCTTCTATGACACGCTCGCTAACCTCGATAAGCTGTTGTTCCCTAATGCCAGACTCTCTCAGACGCTGGAGAAGCTGGAGTGTCTCCGGCTGGCGCTGCATCATCCCTGGCTCATAGTAGACTTCATATGGCAGCATATCCGCATCGAGAAGCGCAAGCAACAAATGCGGACCCTCCATAAGAAATAGCCCACTCTTCTTACGTCCTCGCGTAGTATGTAGGCGCTGTAGTTGGCTGATACGTGGATTGGTGACACTACTAATCTGTGTCATTGACACCCCCCTTCAGCTTGCTCCTTATTGAGCGCGTGAACTGTGGCATTGGTTTTCGTAGTAAGGCCTGATAAACCCAGTGTAGGACAGGACACATCTCCGCTTCAGCATCAATTTCAGTTAATAAGAATGCGCCGGAACCTTGCCTCAGGTTCCGGCGCATATGTTTGTGTTTTTGCTATCTGGCGAACGCGCCGTGCTTACTTTACAGCTTCCAGAGCGGTCTTGACGATCGCGCCAAAAGCTGCCTGATCGTTGACGGCCATCTCAGCCAGGATCTTGCGGTCAACATCAATGTTAGCGACGTGAATGGCATGCATCAGATTGCTGTATGAGACGCCATACATGCGCGCACCAGCATTGATACGTGTGATCCACAGGCGACGCATATCGCGCTTGCGATTGCGGCGGTCGCGATACATGTACGCCATTGAGCGCATGACTGATTCATGCGCGGGACGGAACAAGCGTTTGCGTGTACCACGATGTCCTTCAGCAAGCTGTAATATTTTTTTGTGCTTCTTGTGGGCTGTTACGCCACGTTTAACTCTTGGCATAGTTCTTTACAATCCTCCGGTACAATCTCAACAACTAGAAGGCATAAGGGAGCAGGCGCTTCAAACGGCGTGTATCAGCGGTCGCGAGCTGATACTTCTTGTTTGCGCCACGAATAAGTTGAGCGGACTTGTTGCGGCGGAGGTGGTTAATTGCCACCTTACGACGCAGGAACTTGCCAGAGCCGGTCACCATGACCCGCTTTGCCATTGCTTTGTTTGTCTTGAGTTTCTGCTTCATGACTCTTCTTTCTATGCTACTGGCGGGGTAAACTATACATTCTGCATGCTATACGTAACACATACACACAGTCGCGAGATAACAGGCGTAAATATGTTTACAACACAAAAACGACCTCTAACCTGATCTTCAGGAGAGGACGCTTGTACCTATCCCGCACGCTTGATTGTTACTCTTTATACGAGAACCTGAGTGTACGCTAACCAGTGGAACAGGCTTTCGCATAAGATCTCAGTCCTGTCAAGCTGTAACCCTCCTTCAAAGGCGCAGAGAAGCCTTTTTCCAGAGATCCCCCGCTTGCGAGACGATTATAGCACACCTGATCCCTCGCCGCAATATCTGTAACACAAAGATCACCTGCTCAATAACGAAGTGTGAGGGATCACTGCATCAGGTAGGACCCAACGCAATCATAACCCTCATGGAGCCAACCCGATGCAGCGACCTCTCACACTTTCACAGCTATCACAGGCCCTTGCAGCAACCCCTCACACTTTGCCTTCACGCGAACGAGCTTGAGTCAAACGATGTCGCGAGACAATACGCAAAGACGGTTTAGTCAGCCAGCTAGGGCGCGAGAAATGGCTGGAGAAACGGCTCAATCCTCGCCGGGCCTTGACTGGTTCCTCAGGAATCGCTCGCGCTCTAACCATTTTCCAGGCACTCTGGATGCATACGATCCATCCCCAGAGTAAAATAGGCAAACCCACACCGAGTAAGCCCAGTGCCTCCCAGGTGGGCTGGTGCAACCAATAGTAGTCACAACTCAGCGATCCAATTTCCAGCAACAGGAGCAGCAACACACTCCAACGATGACCAGCACAGAGAATCAATGCCAGAGGAACCAGTAAAGCTTCTGGCTGATAAAATGCATACAGGCATGCTAGTAAGACGAGGAGCCAACCTGCCCAAGTGACCATTAAGTCCAACCCTTGGGTCAGCCAGAGTCCAATAAACAGCCAAAAAGCCAGAGCAACCAATTCGATCATAGCCCATAATCCAGGTTGTAAAAGTATACCTAGCCAGCTGTTATTCCCCTTTACTAACCAGGTCAAGCCAGTTACCAGAGAACTATGCCCCTCAGGAGCCTGGAAAAGCAGTGCAACTTGATGCCATAATCCAGACCAGCCCCATCCCTGCCAATATGGCGCATACGCCATAACCAGCATGAAACCACTGACAAGCAAGATCCTTCCCCATCGCCAGAGTGGATTACCAGGCGCATATTCCCGAGCAAGAAAATACACCCACACAGGTAATAGTAAGCAACAAGGAAGATAGAATAATACTGCAAGCAACAGAAACAACCAACCAACCAGGAGAGCGCCACGCTGCCAGCACCACAAAGCCACACAGAGAAGACACGCTGCCACAATCTCCACATGCATCTGTCCAATCCCTAGCACCAGCACCAGGGGATTCCAGGCATAGAGTAAAACCGCCGCGCAACGCCATTCTGGTCGCACACGTCCAACGATGTGCCAGAGCAAAATAATTGTCAGGAGGTATGTCACCAGGCCCATCAAACGTAAACCAAGCAGTCCCACACCCACATTCTCGCGCGCAATCAATGTCATTAGCAATGTGCAATCCAGCCAGGCTGGTCCATATGTTGGGGCTGAAAGCAGAGATACTAGTTGCGTATTGCCCAGGGCTATTACCACCGGGTCCTGCGAAAACATCTGCGAACTCACTGTATATGGATTAACCGCATAAACCACAATCATGCGTCCATACAGCCCTGAGCGTAGCATATCAAGGCTCAAAACCGAACTCCCCAAAGGGGAAAATACCATCGTTCCTCCCATGAGAAGCGCCATTCCCCATATGATACACACCCACGTTCTCTGCGCTACCCGATCTGTATAGCGTGCGGCTCTGTTTCCCAACCACCAGAGAGGTATCTGAAGGCTCAATCCAACCAGAAGTACCAGTAAACTGAGTGACCCGGCATCTAACAGAGGTAGCAGGCTCTCAACAATTGTGAAGCGATAAAGTCCTCCAAGCCAGGGCCAAAGAGCTTCTAGCCAGGATTGCCCAGAGGAGCTCCCAGTATGAAACCAGAGCGGATACAGAGCCAGCAGGCAGATTTCTAGCAAAGCCCCCAGACTTAACAGCCCAAATAATAACCAGGCCAAACCCGGTGGGCGTGTTCCTTTCAGCAAAGCCGAAGCGTATTGGCGTAGTCTCGTTATACCCGGTGCCGTTGGTAGTGACTCAACAAAGGATTTCCCATCATTCACAGTGATTCTCTACCTTTTTTACTTTCCAGGCCAGCCATTCAGGCAGTGTTGGAAGGTGAATGGCTCATCATACAGGCCTTTTTACAACTGTAAGTGCCGCAGTCACATCGAAGTATCTGTATGTAACCTACTTTCCCAAATAAACGCAAAAATTGTGTTCTTTTCCTTCCGTTTTGCCATATTTAGGGTGTATAGAAAGAATAGGAACATAGTAAAGAGTCAATCGCCCGACTCTATTGTCAGTAAGAATGAACGATGCTATAATAGCGTGGTGTTGAAGTCCATACGAAATGATACTGGTAGATGCTGCCCGCATAAACCAATCATAAAGGCAAGGACTTCGTTCCCACGATCAAGCGTGGGACAATTTGTTATAAGCCGCCAAATCCCAAGCGGCATCTGTCACCTGCATCGATGCCCAAAACTCTTATGTGAAAACCGAGCGCGAAGGCGACGTGTTTTTTCGGATAGAGAATGTCGATGCTCCACCTACCCTGGCAGGCTAAAGTACTGACTAGGGTCAAACCCACAGGAAGGAGGGCTTCGTGAGAAGAGATTATGAACTTGGCTTCATTCTCAACCCCGAAGTCAGCGAAGAAGCGACACGTGCTCTTTTAGACCGTGTCGAACAGATCGTCGCAAATTATGGCGGTCAGATTGTAAAAGTGAACCACTGGGGACGTCGACGCCTGGCATATCCCATTGAGCGTCATCGCGACGGCATTTTCGTGTTCATTGATATGATCCTGACCCCGGAGACAGTCAGCGAAATCGAGCGCACGCTCAAAGTTTCTGAGATTGTTCTCCGTTACATGACCAGAAAACGCGACCCGAAAGCAGTGCAGAAGGAGCGTGAGGAGCGCGAAGCCCGCGAGGCTCGGGCCGCCGAGGCAGCAGCCGCTGAAGCAGCCGCCGCCGCTAACGCGCCTACCAGCGAGGCCGAGGAACAGGCCAGCGAGCAGAGCGCCGAAGAGGTTGTTTCTGTCGCCGAGACCGAAACCGAGAACAGCCCCGCACCTGAGGCAGAGACAGACACAGTTCCTCCTACCTCAGAAGAGTCTATTGAGGCTTAGTTGTCACATGTCAGGGCATGTTCGTTCAACCTCTCAATCAAGAAGTCGGGCAGTTTTCGGGCGAAAGGATTTGTTTGAGATATGAACAAGATTATGTTGATCGGGAATCTGGGCACTGACCCAGAGATGAGCTACCTATCAGATGGCACAGCGATTACCAAGTTTAGCCTTGCCGTCAATCGCGTCGTTGGCCGCAATAGTAGCGGTGAGCGTGAGCGTGAGACAGACTGGTTCCGCATTGTCGCCTGGCGCCAGCTCGCCGAGACATGCAACACGTACCTCCATAAAGGCTCTAAAGTATACGTCGAAGGACGCTTGAGTCAGCGCAAATATACCGACAGAGAAGGTATCGAGCGCCAGTCCATCGAGGTAACTCTGACCGATATGGAGATGCTCACTCCCAAGAATCAACAGCCCGTTGGGTCGTCTACTGGTGGCTCCAGCAACTACAGCAACGACGATTTGGGAGATCTGGACGAACATCCCTTCTAATGTTATAGAAGGAGATTCGCAGTGCAGAGACGTTCTGACACATCCGCTCCTCGCCCACGCCGCGAAGGTGGGCGCGGTGAGCGTGGCTCCCGCCGCAAAACTTGTCAATTCTGCCATGATCATGTTCGTGAGATCGACTATAAAGATGCAAGCCGCTTTATGAAGCGCTTCGTTTCGGATCGTGGCAAGATCGAACCACGCCGCAAAACTGGCACCTGTGCCAAGCACCAGCGCGGTTTGAGCACAGCGATTAAGCAGGCTCGCTATATGGCTCTGCTTCCCTACACCGCCGAGCACATTCGCGGTATGTAATTGTAGGAACCCATGTGGGCCCTCCTTTGAGGAGTGGCCCACGTGTGGCGCATAACACAATCGGATATCTTAACTTCACTTTTTTACTCCCGGTACTCCCTCATAGTTCAGTCCTGGATATCCATTGGATGTCCTCCGCTGGAGGTATTGATGAATAGTCAGACAGCGCGTCGCCCGAATAAACCCAAGTCCACGCGCCCGACAAGATCTCGCAGATACACCAAGCAAACGGCGCATGTTGAAGCTCGGCGCGACGGCAAACCACTTATCTTTGGTTGGGGAGGCCATCTTTCTCGTACTGAGAAAACTCACTTACAGCGCCGCTCTATCTGGGTCCTCGCCTCCCTTGTTGCTTTGGCAATCATAGGCACTATTGCCTACGCGTGGATTAACCTGAACATTTTGATCCCTAATCATACTATTACCTCCGTAAATGGCGAAGCTATCCACCTGGGCGATTACCGCAAAATGGCGGCTTTACAAGCTCAGCTTCATGTTAATAAAATCGGAAGCCTGACGACCCAAAGCGATACCCTCTCCAAGCAATCATCCGATCTACAGAAAACCATCGATGCGACGAATAAACAAATCGATGATCTCAATAAGCAGATTGCGGGTCTAAAGGCAGACGAGAGCGCCAAACGCGCCGATCTGGAAAAGCAGCTCAACGACGCCAAGACTAAGGTGCAGGATACACAGAAGCAAAAAGATGCTTTAGACGCCAAGAACAACGATATCACTGCCAATCAGATCCCCAACGAGCAACAGCTTTACACTCAATCTCAGGTCGCTAATGATAGCGCCGATTGGCTCCAGCAGGACGTGCTCATCCGTCAGTGGGAGTCCAAGCAGAACAATGCCGTGCGCGCACAGGTCGAGCCAAGCTCCAGCGCCATTGAGCAAGCTTTGAAAGACTTCAAGAACGCAATTCCCAAGACAGATGGAGATAAGTACCAGAAATTCCTGGACAAAGACCGCGTATCGGATCAGGATATACGCGCGATGCTTGGCGTTCAAGTGCGCCGCGCGAATATGCAGAAATACCTGGCCTCTCTTGACAAGTCACCTTCCTATCAGGTTCAGGCCCGTGGGCTAACCCTGGATACGAAGGATAATGCCCAGAAAGCGCTGGATCGCTTGAAGAAGGGCGAAGACTTTGCCAAGGTGGCGAAAGAGATGTCAAAAGACACAAACACCAATACCAAAGGTGGGGACTTCGGCTGGATGGCTCCTGGACAGTACGCGCTCGACTATACCCAGAAAGTCGGCGGTGCGGTTGATAACTGGCTCTTCGATCCAGCACGAAAAGTCAACGAACTGAGCCCAATCATTTCCGACGCAGGTAGCTTCCATATCGTGCAAGTCACTGGCATTGAGCAGTCAAAGGAAGTCGATAGCAAGAAACTTCAGGATCTCCAGACCAGCGCGCTCGAACTCTGGATTGTGAAAGAGAAGGCGCGCCTTGGCTCAAAGATCACTGCTGTTGATCTTGATACCATCCTCGACAGCTCAAATATACCATCAGACGTCCCATCATCACCACCGTCGCAGCAGAACCCAACGCTTGGCGGCTAACGTTCCAGTGTAGCCTGGAATTGCAGTTTCAGGCTACACTCTTTTTTATTCATTACCTAGCAGAATTTTCATCCAGGACCTTAGCCTATCGTCTATGTCCACTCAATCGAGGTTAGACTTTTTACCATGACCAGCTTCGTACCCGCAACAACCCAGCAACGTGAAATACTTCCACAAGAGCTTCTGCGCACCGAACCCGTTGAGCAGCTTCTCGAAACGGCATCGCTCTACCTACACATTCCCTTCTGCCATACACGCTGCTATTATTGCGACTTCAACACATACGCTGGCATACTCCCTCTGCGCGAACCCTATGTACGCGCGCTCCTCAAAGAGATTGAACTAGCAGGTGAGCAAGCTCACACAATAGAGGGTCAACCACGACGCTCACGCACAATCTTTTTTGGGGGCGGAACCCCCAGCCTCTTAACAGTTGCACAGATCTCCCGTTTACTCACGGCTTGCCAGAACGCATTCGCGGTTGACCAGGATGCCGAGATTACGTTAGAGGCCAATCCAGGCACATTGAATAAAGAACAACTGGCAGGCATTCGCGCCGCTGGGATCAACCGTCTAAGCATGGGCGCACAAAGCTACGATGCCGCTCTACTCAAAAAGCTAGGACGTATTCACAATCCAGATGAGATTACCCAGGCTGTTCAATATGCACGCGCAGCAGGCTTCACCTCTATCAACCTGGACTTTATGTTTGGTCTACCTGACCAGACAATGCAGCACTGGCGTGAGACATTAGACAAAGCCCTCTCCCTACATCCAGAGCACTTCTCGCTCTATTCTCTCATTATTGAAGAGGGGACGCCCTTCTACAAATGGGTACATGAACAACGCATTACACCCGGCGACGAAGACCTCTGTGCGGACATGTATGAATACGCGGATGAGCTTTTGCGAAAAGAAGGCTATGTAAACTACGAGATCTCAAACTGGGCCTTACCTGGTCACCATAGCCGTCACAATTTGACATACTGGCAGAATCTCCCATACATTGGTATGGGAGCGGGAGCTTCTTCCTTCTTCGCCAATGAGCGCTATACCGACGAGCGCGACCCGCAAACCTATATCAAACGCCTGAAAGGTGGCGAAATACCAGTAGCGGAACGTGAAGAGGTCAATACGCCCCAGGCAATGTCGGAAACCTCTTTCCTAGCCCTACGTACAGCTATGGGGCTTCATCTACCAACCTTTGAGAAGCGCTTCTCACAGCCTTTCTCACAGTTCGTAGGTGATCGCCTGCGCGTCGTCGCCGAAGCCGGTCTGCTGGAACAGGATGGCGACTGGCTACGCCTGAGCCAACATGGGCGTCTGCTTGGCAATGAGGTCTTTCTCCGGCTACTGCCCGATTAAGGTCTTATGCGAACACCAATGCCGCTCAGGTTTTCTCATAAGGAGTAAGAAAAGGAGACGACACCATGACCCATAAGGATAGTTCACATACCACCTCATGGGAACTCTATCGCCAGCTTTCAGGTCCCGAATTCGCGCGACTGGGCGCGACTAACGTCTATGAGCGCATTCGCGCGCAATTACTTTACAATCGTGGTCTCCAGACGCGCGAAGAAATGGAGCGTTTTCGCTACGCAAGCTATGCAGATCTCTATGATCAACAGAACTTCGTTGATCACCCGGAGACCTTTCTGTACGATCCCTACCGCCTGATTGATATGCCCAAGGCAGTTCAACGCATCCGCAAGGCCTTCGAAGCACATGAGCATATCACTGTTTACGGCGACTACGATGCCGATGGCGTTACCTCCTCCGCGCTCCTCTACCGCGCCTTACGCACGCTCGGGCATCCCAAAGAGTTACTCTCATCTCATATCCCTCATCGTCAAAACGACGGTTGTGGCCTTAATTCGGGCGCACTCACTATGCTCAAGGAACGAGGCACAAAGCTTATCATCACAACAGATTGCGCCAGTTCCGATGTAGAGCAGGTAGAAGAAGCCTGCACCCTGGGCATTGATGTCATTATTACAGATCATCATCGTCCCCCAGATCAATTACCTCAGGCCTTTGCAATGGTCAATCCCTGGCGCTCTGATTGTACCTATCCAAATGAAACATATAGCGAACGCTATCTCTGTGGAGCAGGTATCGCTTTCAAGCTGGTGCAAGCTCTCTACCGGGCCTATCAACGCTCTCTGGCTGAGGAACAGGAGTTGCTTGACCTAGCGGCAATTGGAACCATCGCGGATATCGCGCCCTTACTTGGTGAAAATCACACCCTGGCACGCCTCGGCTTGGAGCTACTTAATCGGACAAACAATCCAGGTCTTAAAGAATTAATTAAGCGCACAACGCTTCAACTGGGTAAGATACGTGAGCGCGACATCGCCTTCGCCATCGCGCCACGTATCAACGCAGCCGGGCGCATGGAAAGTGCCCTCATCGCTTTCGATTTGCTCACGACCAATGATGCCGAAGAGGCAGCGCGTATCGCTTCCAGGCTCGACGCCCTCAATATCTCGCGACAGCAGGTAACAGAAGAATTGATGCGTGACGTTCGAGTGCAAGCCCAGCTTCAATCTGAGCGACCTGTGGTACTGGTAGGTGGCGATGAATGGCATGAAGGCATTATTGGCCTCGTCGCGGGTAAGCTGGCAGACGAGTTGCAGAAACCAGCCCTGGTTCTGAGCCATGATCCTAAATTAGGGCATAGTCGTGGTTCAGCACGTAGCCAGAAAGGGTTCAATATTATTGAGGCCCTGCGTGGCTTCGATGGAGGATTTGAACGTTATGGAGGGCATGCCCAAGCGGCAGGCTTCACTATTCAGAGCGACGCCATCGAGCGCCTACATGATCATCTGATCAAATGGAAAGAAAATGGTGGAGCCAGCATACCAGCCCAGATTGACGGTACCAGCCTGCCAGATCAAACAGGTGTAGTTACGGAAAGCGAGCCTGAAAGCGAAGAGACGTCACCAACGCATATGATTGATCTGGAATTTGAGCGCCTCCGCCTTCAGGGTCTCAATGCCGAGCTTTATCACGAGCTTCGCCAACTTTCTCCCTTTGGGGCTGGCAATCCAGAGCCCGTCTTCAAAATGAAGAATCTCCTCATACGCAGCAAGTGGACCTCAGGGCGAGAGCGGCAGAATCTTAGCCTGCGCCTGGAACAACCAGGTTCAGCAACGATGGTACAGGGGACACTGGTGCGAGGAGCCGCACGCATCAACGATCTGGCGAGCACTCCCGCCATCAATATCATCTTCCATCTTGAAGTGTATGATGATAACGCCACACAAAATGTACGCCTCAAGCTGCTTGATGTCGAGCCATACGAGGCACACTGATTACGACTTACAATAAGAGTGAGGTGGCCAAGTTACCAACAATAGCAATAACCTGGGCACCTCGCTCTCCCATAACAAAGCGTGTGAGATTCAGGGGTAAACGCCGCGAATCTCGGTCGCTTCGGCGACGCGTGCCACGGCTAGCAGGTACGCTCCCAGGCGCATATTCACATCCTGCTCTAACGCCTTCTCCCGTACAGCCTGGTAGGAGCGCCGCATAATCATCTCCAGACGGCTATTGATCTCATCTTCGGCCCAGAAGAAGCGCTGTAAATCCTGCACCCACTCAAAATAGCTGACAGTCACACCACCTGCGTTTGCCAGGATATCAGGAATAATAGTCACACCCATATCATTCAGAATCTCGTCAGCCTCCGTCGTGGTTGGGCCATTCGCGGCTTCAACGATCAGGCTGGCTTTGATACGTGCCGCATTCCGTTCGTTTAGCTGATTCTCCAACGCAGCAGGAATCAAAACATCACAGGGCAATTCTAGCAGTTCCGCGTTCGTCACGGCATCAGCCTCTTCATATCCCTTCAGGCTGCCAGATCGGCGAGAATGACGCATCGCCGCAGGAACATCAATGCCCTTTGGATTATACAGTCCCCTGAGATATCGCTGATACCAACCACGCGACAACCCATTTCGTGCAGTAGGCGGGCGGCTATACCACCAACATTACCAAATCCCTGCACGACAACCGAGCAATCTTCAGGATTCATGCCCTTATCGCGCATAGCTTCACGCGCCACAACCTGCACCCCTCGCGCCGTTGCCTCTAATCGGCCTTCGCTACCACCAATTGCCAGAGGTTTGCCAGTGGTGACAGCCGGAACTGAGTAACCGCGATGCATCGAATAGGTATCCATAATCCAACCCATAATCTGAGGATTGGTGTTCATATCGGGGGCAGGGATATCACTATCGGGGCCTATGAGGAGAGAAATCTCAGTCGTATAACGGCGGGTCAAGCGCTCAAGCTCCGCACTAGACATCTTATGGGGATCACAAATGACGCCACCTTTCGCGCCACCAAAGGGAATATCGACAACCGCGCATTTCCAGGTCATCCACATCGATAGCGCACGCACCTCATCAAGTGAGACAGCCGGACTATAACGAATGCCACCTTTAGCTGGTCCACGATTGATATTATGCTGCACACGATAACCGGTGAACATCTCGACATCACCGTTATCCATACGGACAGGGAAATTGACAATCAGTTCACGTTTGGGCTTGCGCAAGATGGCGCGCATAGCCTGGGAAAGCCCCAGTCTCTCAGCCGCCTCGTCAAATTGATGAATCGCCACGTCATAGGGATTGACAAGCTCAACAACCATTGTTTTTGTAACCTCCTTGGTATTAGTCGACCATTCGACCAGGTAGCATCATCGCATGTGAAGCATCTTTGCTTCTATAGAGAAAGATACCTGACACACATTTTAATAGAGATTTAAAATCAAGAATCTCGATCTTCAGTTTATGCATGCTATTTGTCAAGAGAAATCCCGCCCAGTAGTGGACGGGATAAATGTGCATCCAAACATGCCCTCAGTATAGCACTTGCGTTTCGTGCTTTCAAGAAAGGCGTTACTTAGTTCTGTCATCTTTGTATGTCTCGTATACTTCCTGAATGCTCTTCATGTGCACTTCCTACTGACAGAGCTCATGAACCTTACAAAACGGAACTTCATTCGCAGAAAAACGCCACGCAGTTTGCAGGCAAAGGCATCATCTAATGCTGAGAAATAGAAACATCAGACCAATCACCGAAATAGAGACCATTCGCGTTCAGAGTCACGCCATGAAGCCAGGGAGGAATAACAGCCGCCAGCGAGAGATGATCAAGAGGAAGCCAGCCAACATCGGTGATCGCGATCTGTTCAGCCTTATTATAGAGAGCAATGCGCTCACTCCCTGTCCTGGTCTCTGCTTCCTGAACAGTCTGGTCAAATTCAGCGTTTTTCCATTGGCCATTATTATTATCAGCAGTCGAAAGCAGGTTCACATAGAGCCAGTTATAGGGGTCGGGAAAATCGGCGCTCCACTGTGTAAAGCCAAACTGGATCAGCTTCTTCGCCGTCTCATCGTTATAAGCTGTCACCTCAACAGAGCGTAACTTGACTTGCACACCAAGAGTTGTTTGCCACATATTCTGGAGTGCCTGTGCCTCTAAAGGAGAGACTTGAGCATTAGGATATGAGAAAGTGATAGGTGGCACCTGATGAACATCGGGATACACCGATTGGAATAAAGCCTTCGCCTTAGCAGGGTCATACGCTAGACCCTTATAATCAGGCTGGTAACCTGGCATACCCGGCGGAATGATGGTATCCGCAGGTAACGCCGCATTCTTGAGCACATTGGTGGTCAGCTTCTCTTTATCAAGCGCGTAAGCGAACGCCTGACGTACCTCTAAACGATCAAAAGGAGGTTGCGTATTATCGAAGAACAACATATCGGTTTGCAAACGCGACTGGCTACGGAAGCCCTGAATACCGTGCGCGGTTATCTGATCCTGAGGAGAAATTTTCCAGATAAAGCTATATTGTCCAGCACGATAGGCTTTAAAAGCTGTTGATACATCATTTACGAAAAACATTTCAACTCGGGAGAGATGCGTTTTCTTGCCATAATAATACTTATTGGGCTCCAGGTCCATTTTCACATTATGCTGCCACTCATGTACAATAAATGGGCCAGTCCCAATCCCCTCACCCAGGGCCTTCTGTGCCCAACTCTTCTCTCCATACTTCTCAACTACCTGTTGATTGAGAGGGGCAAAAAGCGGATTTGTAAGCATGGAAAGGAAATAGGGAGCTGGCACCTTCAGAGTCACGCGCAGAGTATGGTCGTCTATAGCCTTCAAACCACTGAGCACTTTTGTCTTGCCCTGAGCAACCTCTTCAGAGCCCACAATTGGCCCCTCAAAGGTACTAGCAATAGGTGAAGCCGTCGATGGCAACAGGGCACGCGTCCAGCTATAGATATAGGACTGCACAGTCACCGGGGAGCCATCCGAGAACTGAACATCGGGATTCAGCTTAAAAGTATAAGTTTTTCTATCATCAGACAGCTGCCATGTTGCCTGATCAGGAATCACCTGCAAGTTCGCATCCATACGGACCAGACCACTGTAAAGCATAGAAATGGCTTGTGCACTGTTTTCATCTGGTCCTTGAGCCGGATCAAGGGTCGCCACATCTTCGGTACCAACATTTGGGAATTTGAGTACCTGGGTAGATTGGCTCAGTGGAGTGCTATTCGCTGGCGTCCCGGTAGTGTTGCCGCTATTGCACGCCACTAGAGTGAGCATAAGGGCGGTAAGGAGGAGAGCCAGCATTATAAAGTCTCGTCGCTCCTCAACCACCCTGGGAGAAACGGGAATGGGTCGCGACAACCGTTTCTGATAGGGAGCGCGATGCTGCATCCAGAAACCTCACTTTCTTCTCCTCAGGATGTATCTAAATCAGCCATACCAGCTATCAGGCTCAGGGCCTTTAGCAGAACGGCTGTTGGTGTGAACATATTTATAACAAGATGCGCTCCCCATAGTATAGTACAGCTGACTCAGTGCTGACCAGTTTGGTATATATATGCCAGAGCCATTCAGAAGCGGGAAGCACATGCGCGCCTACGGAGCTCAAGCCCCCTCATTCAAGATATCCGCGTGGGAGCTGTTAAGGTGCTTTTCAGTTGATATCAGAGAGAGATTGCTGGCATAGACAAACCTCAAGAGGGGGACTATAATGAATTCAGAAACGTGGAGAGAGATTAGCCTTCAACGCTAAACATGAGGTTTTTCCTATGCATATCCGTGTTATAGGCGCGCCCATCGATCTAGGCGCAGACCGGCGCGGCGTCGATATTGGCCCCAGTGCCATCCGCTATGCGGGTCTACATGAGCATTTACGTACGCTAGGTCATACAGTTTCTGACTTTGGCAATATACATGTCCCTCAACCAGAAAGTCAGCCAACTGGTGATTCCAAGCTCAAATACCTTGAGCCAATCGTACAGGTCTCGGAAGAGCTTGCAAATGTTGTAGCTGAAACGCTGCGCAGCGAGCAATTCCCCTTGATCCTAGGTGGGGATCACAGCATGGCGCTCGGCTCTATCAGCGGTGTCACCGCCGTTCATAAAGATGTTGGTGTCATATGGGTCGACGCGCATGGCGACTTTAATATCGAAGAAACCACCCCTTCTGGTAATATTCACGGCATGATTCTCTCTGCATTAGCGGGTCAGGGTCATCCCAGCCTGGTCAATATTGGAGGCTGGTCCCCCAAGCTAAATCCGGAGAATATCGTTATTGTTGGAGCTCGAGATCTTGATCCTGGCGAGCAGGCACTTCTACGCAAGCACAAGGTCCATGTATACACGATGTCAGAAGTAGATCGCTATGGCATTTCAGACATCATGAACCGCGCCATTACAATCGCTGGACGCGAGAACCATCCCATTCACCTCAGCCTGGATATGGACTCACTCGACCCACGTGAAGCCCCAGGCGTCGGAACTCCTGTACGAGGTGGATTGAGTTATCGAGAAGCTCACCTGGCAATGGAAATGGTCAATGACTCCAAGCGCATGGTGTCTATGGACGTTGTAGAAGTGAATTCGATCCTCGACCGGGAGAATGCCACAGCTCTTCTGGCAGTTGAACTCATACTCTCTGCTCTAGGCAAGAAGATTCTCTAATCACAAGAGATCATATTTGATGCCATGCGATAAGAGCATTTATAGCATAAAAACGTAAATAGACACTCTTTATTACCCCAGAAAAGGAGGAAACAATGAGAGGCAATGTGGCCTCTCATTGTTGCAACATGATGAACGCAAAAGAATTGTTTATGAATGGGGAGTTCATAACCGCTGACAAAGGTATGATCTCGGTACGCACACATGCCTTCGCCTATGGTACGGGTTGCTTTGAGGGCATTCGCGGCTACTGGAACGAAGAGGAACAGCAAGTATACCTCTTCCGCCTACGCGAACATTATGAGCGCCTACTCCGCTCCTGCAAAATCCTCCATATCCATCTCCCCTACACCGTGGAGCAATTGATAGATATTAGCACTGAGCTGGTTCGTCGTAATGGGCAGCGCGAAGATGTCTATCTGCGTCCAGTTGCCTACAAAGGTGACCAGATCATTGGAGTTACCTTACAAGGGCTTCACGACGAATACATTCTTACTTCCGAACCTCTGGGAAACTATGTTGAAATTACAGGCCTACGCTGTGGTGTCTCATCATGGCGTCGCATCGACGACAACGCTATGCCAGCACGGGCCAAGATCTGTGGTAGCTATGTCAATGCGGCATTCGCCAAGTCCGACGCCCTGCAAAATGGTTTCGATGAAGCCATCATGCTCACTCACGAAGGCAACGTTTCCGAGGGAAGCGCGGAAAACATCTTCCTCTATAGCGATGGTGAGTTCATAACACCATCTCCCACAGAAAATATTCTCCTCGGCATTACTCGCGATACGGCAATGAGGCTCGCCGAGCATGAACTCGGTATTCCTACTCGTGAGCGCCAGGTTGACCGCACAGAACTTTATCTAGCAGACGAGATCTTTCTCTGTGGCACAGGCGCGCAGATTGCGCCTGTTATTGAGATTGACCATCGTCCTGTTGGCAGCGGCAAAGTTGGTCCAGTTGTCCGTAAATTACAGGAGCTCTACTTCGATATCGTACGCGGCAAGCACCCTGAATATAGTCCCCAGTGGTGTACACCAGTCTACCCCAAATAAAGCGCTCCAGGCGCTTATAAACGGCACAAAACATATGCCAGGATCCTTTTATTAAAAGGATCCTGGCACATCTATGCAAAAAGCACCGCAAAGAACTTATTCATAAAAATAAGGGCCCAGTTCGCGAATAGCCTGCACAAGCACCTCTCGCAAGGAAGCGCTCGTTGCGGGTTGCTTATTCCTCAGTAACAACTGGAAATATAGTCCATTTAGAAACTGGCGTGTGTTACAAAAGGCGCGATTTTCTTCATCAACGTTAAAAGCTTCGTTCCATGGCTTGCGCCCCTCTGGCTTAACGATGCCTTGTATCCACTGCTGGAGAAAAGACATAGGGAGAAGCTCGCGGCTCAGGGCCTCAAACACAACAACCGCTAGCCGTTCATCTTCACGGTCAATAAAAACTTCATGTGCTGGTGCTGTAATACGCCAGGCAACTACGTCCAGAATATGTTCAAGCTCAAGTTGATGCACATATCGATTGTGCGCAAAAGCCAGCAACAGATCAGCTCCATGGGCAACCGAATGCGCCCATCCCTTCACAGAAACATAGCCTCTCAAATCGCGCTCAGACTGATAGTAGGCTAATGCTTCTTTTAACCATTCCAACACATCCTGCTCCTGTAAGAAAGGGTGCGCGTTATCGTAATCCACTACATTATTGAGAACGAGGAGCGAGAAGGAGCGCAAAAAGACGCTATCAGTTCCCTCTTCACCCAAACCCAGACGCAGATTGGAACGAAGTTGTGCAGCCACGCTATAAAGCTCTTCTGAGGTATACAGGCAATCGCGCTCTATCCATAAAGCCAGAGTCATATAAGCATGTTCGCGCAGATCTGAATTAATCGAGCCTAAATTTTCTAGTAATTCTGGCAACAGTTCAGAGGCAGAGAAACCGGAAGGAAGCGTATACTCATTGGCGGCAATTTCCAGCCAGAAGGCTTTCTCCATCATATTTTCTCCTCAACTAAATCGATAGCACCGTGCTGGCAGAAAAAGACCCCTGCCGAAAGACTTCCAGCAGGGGTATAAATTTTTGTTTCCAACAGATGCATGAAACGCAATAGAGGAACTAGCGCTTCGTGTACTGTGGAGCCTTGCGTGCGCGCTTGAGGCCTGGCTTCTTTCTTTCTTTCATGCGAGGATCGCGAGTCAGATAGCCAGCTTTGCGCATGGCAGCTTTGTTCTCAGCATCCATGCGTACCAGAGCACGAGCCAAGCCGTGGCGAATCGCGCCAGCCTGACCGCTAGTACCGCCGCCAACGACACGAACGGTAATCGTGTAGTTGCCCAGATTAATCTCGCGGCAAGGGCTAGAAATGGTGGCGAGGTGTGTCTCACCTATCCCAAAGTATTGCTGAGCGGGTTTGCCGTTAACGGTGATGCTACCATCGCCATTGGGGTAGAGGCGTACGCGGGCTACCGCCGTCTTGCGCCGACCCATGCCATAGTAGTACTCACCTTTGATTGTTTCACTTTTAGTGATTTCAGCCAAGGTAAATTCTCCTCTTCTTTACTTCGCAGCGGTGGTCTGCTGCAAGAGAGCCTCAGGACCTGTCCAGACCACAGGTTTCTGGGCCTCATGTGGATGTGTGGGGCCAGCATAAATCTTTAGATGGCTCATCACCTGCTTGCCGAGGCGATTGTGCATAACCATACCGCGCACTGCATGCTCAAGAGCGCGCTCAGGGAACTTACCCTCGATAACCTGACGCAAGGTCTGCTGTCTTAAGCCGCCTGGATACTGGGTGTGACGATAGTACACCTTCTGCTCCATGCGCTTACCGGTCACAGCAATTTTATCCGCATTAATCACGATGACAAAGTCGCCGCTATCCATATGCGGGGTAAATGTTGGTTTATGCTTCCCACGCAAGATCTGCGCGATCTGTGATGCCAGGCGACCCAACACCTGCCCCTCGGCATCGATAACATACCACTTGGGTTGCAGATCAGCGGCCTTGGCGCTATATGTCTTATTCATTTTGTCCAATTAACTCCAAATTTTTCAGGATACTCAACCCGTACCAGACACAGCCCATGTGAGGGGGCCGCTGAACCAGGGTGCGTTTTCTCCGCTCGCTGCACAATATCAGCAAATGCTTCAACACTCAGCCGTTGCTGTCCAACCAGGAGCAAGGTTCCAACCATCCTACGAACCTGCCCCGTGAGGAAGGCGTCCGCAGTAAAGTCGCAATAGACAAGCTCCGTCTGCTGACTATCACGTAAGCAGCGGGCCTCTAGCATAGTACGAATACAATGATGTGGTCCCGGCTTCTGCGGATTTGAGTCATCAGGGCTATGCCCAAAGGCTCCAAAATCCTTTCGTCCCAGCAGAAAGCGACAAGCTTCATCCATCAATGCCACATCAAGCGTACGTGCGCAATGATAGGTATAGCGAGCTCGCAATGCCGTCGGTATATTCGCATTCCAGATCGTATAGCGATAGGAACGACTTTGCGCGCTGTAGCGAGCATGAAAACCCTGTGGCATCTCACTCGCCCAGCGAACCACAACCGTACCGGGCAATACGGCATTGAGTGCTCGCAACCAAACCTCAGAGGTCAAACGCGATGCTGTATGGAAGTGGATCACCTGACCGCTGCCATGTACACCAGCGTCAGTACGCCCCGCACCATAGACAGTGGTCTGCACACCACAAATCTTCGCGATGGCTTTCTCCAACACTCCCTGCACTGTAGGACCATGATCCGCGCGTTGGCGCTGAAAGCCATGGTACTCGGTGCCATCATACTCAATACCGCATCCAATAATCATACGTTTAAAAAGTACAGCTTTTCGTACGTTTATGTACGCCTTTAGGTCTAGATCCAGGTACAAATACCAGGTACCAGATACCGTTCAGTGGCTAAAGTCTTAATGCGAAAACCTACCTGCTAAAGAGGGCACCACCCGAAGGTGGTATGGCGCACTGACACACTCAGGTTTTCGAGTTAGGAGTAACAAACGCACCAGGTACACCATGTGTACACTTAGCGGGTCAATTATACCAGGGCAATCTGTATAATTTCGGCCGCATCGCCCTTGCGTCGTCCAAGTTTCGTGCTACGAGTATAGCCACCTGGGCGGCCAGCGTAGCGAGGGGCCAGTTCCTCAAACATCTTCTTTACGACCAGCTCATCCGGCAAAGCGCTCAAGATCTTACGGCGAGCATGCAGCTCAATAACCATCGACTGGTACGCAGCCTCCAGCGCCTTCTTCGCCTCAGACTCATTCGATATGATCTGTAGGAGTTCCTCGCGACGATCTTTGAGCTTCTGTTCCAGGAACTTGCGGCCCTTATCGGTCAAGGGAGCCTTTGACTGAGCAGCGCGTTCTTCATTGCTTGCAACTTTCGCATCCAACGAGAAGCGACCTTTGCGTGCAAACGCGAGAATCTGTTCAGCTTTCTCTTTATCGCTTACAACCTTCGCCAGGTGACTTTGAGCAGCCTGACGACCTTTGACAGCGGTATCAATCAGCTTTTCCACTTCGCCGCGAATAGCCTGCGCGCGCGAGGTTGTCGTCTCAATACGGTCAAACCGAATCAAGCCAGCCATCAGGCTACGGCGCGCGGCACGACGGCGCGGCTCAGGCATATTCATCCGGTTTCCGGCAATTCGGTGCCTCAACTCATTCCTCCATTTCGTGGTCGCCGTCTACGTCGGCACCAACTGCGCTTGTGCGCGGATTAGGCAAGAAGTTACGAGCAAGTAAGCGCTCACGAAGCTCTTGCAAACTCTTCTCACCAAAGTTTCGCACGCCCAGCAGGTCTTCCTCATTCATCGAAAGGACCTGGCCCACTTTCGTAATATTGCTACGCTTCAGGCAGTTATAGGCGCGAACCGAGAGGTCAAGTTCCTCAATCGGCGTATCATATATCTTCTGCGGAATGGGCAAGCTGCTCAGAGGAGCATTTTCTGGTTCTGGCAGAGACGCACGATAATTGGCGAGCAGAGAAAGATGCCGTACCAATATATCCGCGCTCTGGCGCAATGCCTCATCCGGCGTAATTGTGCCATCAGTAATGATTTCCAGCACAATCTTATCGTAGTTCGTCATCTGGCCTACACGGGTGTGCTCAACCGTATAGTTAACCTTCTGAACTGGCGTATAGATCGCATCGACGGGAATAACCCCTATCGGTTGATCTTCCTTCGAGTCAGCGGGAACATAGCTGCGGCCACTCTCCACCACCAGTTCCATATCCAGATGAGCATTATCGTTATCCAGAGTCGCGATATGTAATTCTGGATTGACGATCTCGACCGTGCTAGGGGCAACGATATCGGCTGCTGTGACTTCGCGCTCGCCACTAACCTCTACGCGCATCGTTACAGGATGCTCGGAGAAACTGCGCAGGCGCAATTTCTTGATATTCAAGACGATATCGGTCACGTCCTCCAGAACGCCAGTGACATCCTGAAATTCGTGCTGAACCCCTTCAATCCGAATAGAGGTCACAGCTGCGCCAGGCAGCGATGACAGCAACACACGTCGCAGCGCGTTGCCCAGGGTCTGGCCATACCCCGCCTCTAATGGCTCGATATCATAACTCGCATAATTACCCTGTGTTTTGGTGTTTTTTATACGAGGCAGAGTAATATCTAGCAAGGTTCAAACCTGCCTTTCTTTTTCTACCACTATCCATCCGCAAGCGTGCTCTCTCTCCCAGGTTTGCTGCATTACCGCAGCCTCAGGAGCACGCACTGGAAGGGGAGGCGCCACGAATGGCGGTAGTCCAAGAGTGCTATGCCCCAAGCGGCTCCACGAAGGAGCGCCGCCCAGGGATCGACCCACCGCAACTCAACGTGTTAACGCTGATAGTACTCGACGACCATCTGCTCGTCAAAGGGCAGTTCGAGATCCGTGCGTGAAGGCAGTGACAGTACACGGCCAGTCAACGCATCAACGTCCAGGCGCAGCCAGGTAGGAATACCCTTCTGAGTCAGCAGAAGCGAACGCTGCTTGAAGTACTCCAAGCCCTTGCTGGAATCGCGCACTGCAATCACGTCATTCGGCTTAGCAATAAAGGATGGGATGTCTGTCTTGCGGCCATTAACAACGAAGTGACCATGATTGACCAACTGGCGAGCCTGAGCACGCGAATCAGCGAAGCCCATGCGGTACACCAGGTTATCAAGACGCATCTCTAGAATCTGGAGCAGATTCTCGCTGGTCTTGCCAGGGCGGCGAGCAGCGGCAACGAAGTGCTTGCTAAACTGACGTTCCAGCACACCATAGGTGCGACGTACTCGTTGCTTCTCGCGCAACTGCTTGGCATAACCGGACTCTTTACGCGCGCGGCTGGTACCGTGCTGGCCAGGACGAGTGTTGCGATTGTGGCGCTCAAGTGTGCAATTCTGAATACACTTGTCGCCCTTCAAGAATAGTTTTACCCCCTCACGCCTGCACAGTTTGCAGACCGGGCCGGTATAACGCGCCATCTATATATCCTCCTCAAATCCCAGGCTATACACGACGCCGTTTGGGCGGGCGGCAGCCATTATGCGGAATAGGTGTTACGTCGGTAATCGAAGTGACCGAGAGGCCCGAAGCCTGAAGCGAGCGAATAGCAGCCTCACGACCAGATCCAGGTCCCTTGACGAAGACATCGATCTGTTTGAGGCCATGATCCATCGCGCGCCGTGCGGCGGATTCTGCGGTTACCTGAGCCGCATACGGGGTGCTCTTGCGCGATCCCTTAAAACCCTGCGCGCCAGCGCTTCCCCAGGAAATCACGTTCCCATTGGGATCGGTGAGGGTCACAATCGTATTGTTGAATGTTGCCTGAATATGAGCCTGACCACGCGGCACAGACTTCCGCTCACGCCGCCTGACTTTGCCAGTAACTTTCTTCTTGTCTGCCATGCTTTCTCTCTCCCGATGTTACTTCTTACCGGCCTTCTTCTTGCCGGCAACTGTTCTTTTCGGCCCACGGCGGGTACGCGCGTTCGTGCGAGTGCGCTGACCATGCACCGGAAGATTGCGACGATGGCGTAGACCACGATAGCAGCCAATATCGATCAGCCGCTTAATGTTCATATCTACTTCGCGGCGCAGATCACCTTCAACCTTGTGTTCGCGGTCAATGACTTCACGTAGGCGGTTTACCTCTTCTTCAGTCAGGTCTTTGACGCGAGTATCAGGGTTAATTCTTGTTTTTGCTAGAATCTTCTTGCTTGTGGTAAGCCCGATTCCAAAGATATAGCACAGCGAGATCTCCACACGCTTCTCGCGTGGAATGTCAACGCCAGCAATTCTTGCCATCTTTCCCTCCAGCTTCGAGTTCCCCGCATTCCACTTGCCCACCACTAGAGGTTACATTCGGGCGGAGGAAGGGGAAACTCTCTATGCCATTTTAGCCTTGTTTTTGTTTATGCTTCGGATCTTTACTACATATCACCATAACCACGCGATGGCGACGAATGATCTTGCACCCGTCACAGCGTGGCTTGACCGAGGCGCGCACTTTCATGACTTGCTCTCCTCAAGAATGTTGAGTTGCTAACAATACTCCAGGCACAAGAGGGCATGACAACCTGCTTTCAGCTTGCTTTTATGTGCTACCCTCATTACTGCGCCTATCTGCGTTCGAAACACCTGTCTGGGCCACAGGGATCCCTGGGAACAAAGAAGGATGCCTACCTCCACATCAACCCCTAACGCGCCATGTAATGCGGCCTCGCTTCAGGTCGTACGGGGACAGCACTACTCGTACCTTATCACCTGGAACGATACGCACGAAGTTCATTCTAATGCGCCCTGAGAGGACAGCCAAGACTTCATGTTGCTCGTCTATTTTTACCTTAAACATGGCATTGGGGAGGGCCTCTAATACCGTACCCTCGACAGCTATTTCATCTTTTGGCATAGCATCCTTTCCCTGATCGGCGGGACATGTTTCTCTCCTGCTCATGGCTTACATGGATCATCACACACGTGGCAGCCAGCACGCGTTTATCGCCTCTATCAAATGCATCTGAGAGAGAGGACGGCCATCCGCTAGGCGGATAATGACAGACACATTTTCGCTTAAGCCTCTCAACAGGCACACATAACGGTGTCCCCAAGCTTACTTCCTGGGCACCGCTTGTGACTCTTATCCCATTTAAGTGTATTCGCTCTGCTAAAACTTTTATACTCTTACAAGTACAAAAGGGCAGCAGTATGTACTGCTGCAGCCAACTACGAATTATAGCATACATTCTGTAGGAAGTCGAGAGGGTAATTCTTTGAACCAGAATTTCCTTAGCCCTCAGCCTCTACAACTGATATAATGCACACCCTTCGCAGTCAGATTGGCATACAAGGTAATGTACTCTATTCTTCGTGTACCGACGTATAAGGCCCGATTTAGTAACCACCATAGCCCAGTGAGTCCTACTTTTAGCAGAAAAGCAGAGTCTCTTCAACAGGGGATGTATGCCCTTTGAACCAACGCTAGAAGGATCAACAAGCATCTCAGGCAGTATCATAGGTACGCCAACCGCTTTTGCAAGCCGTCTTCAGAATAGTCACTAGTCAGTCAGAATGTCAGCCAAGCCAGTTTCCAAACCGAGAGCGTAGCTATCTGAGCATTCCGACTGGCGCAAACAGATTATTTAATGCTGACCAGCGCGTTCAATGATGGCAATGGTCAGGTCTTTTTGCACCTGTTCGATGCTGTGATTTCCATTCACCTTTACCAGCTTTTGCTGACCCTCGTAATAATCGAGCAGGTGAATAGTTTCACTGAAAAAGATATCCAGGCGCTTTTGTATAGCCTCGCCCCGGTCATCGGAGCGTTGATACAGCTCGCTACCATCGATATCGCAGATCCCCGGAACCTGGGGAGGATTGCTTTCGATATTATATACATGCTGATGAGCTTTGCAGATATATCTGCCGGAGAGACGCTTGAGTAGCTCAGCGCGTGGAACCTCCAGGTATATCGCGCAATCCACCAACTTGTTTACCTCATTTAATCCTCTATCCAATGCTTGGGCCTGGGCAATGGTGCGGGGAAAGCCATCTAACAGCACGCCATTAGCGCACTCTGGCGATTGTAAGCGATCAAGAACCATGGCGATGGTAATCTCATCTGGAACGAGTTTCCCATCATCAATATACTTTTTCGCCTTGAGACCCAATTCAGTCTGGTCACCAATCGCTTTCCGAAACAGGTCGCCACTCGCCACATGGCGAATATTGAGTGTTGTGGAAAGCTTCTCAGCTTGTGTTCCCTTACCAGACCCTTGAGCACCGATCAGGATAATGTTCACGTTTTTCCTCCGACGGAAAAATGACAGGGAGTGCGCCGTTGCACTCCCATAAAAACATGATAGACATTCTCCCACACGGACCACTGACAACCGCTGCCATGCCCCTCGATGCCAATTATGAAAGTGCAGTGAAACAGCCACTGCCTGGCGGCTTCACTCCCTTAAGACAGGAAACCAGAATAGTTACGCATCACCATCTGGGATTCAAGCTGTCTCACGGTATCCAGAACGACGCCAACTACAATCAGTAGCGAGGCACTTCCGAGCAACTGGTTGCCACCAATGCTCGCCACGAAGGGTAGAACAGCTATAATGCCCAGGAACAACGCACCTGCCAGTGTAATGCGGTTGAGAATCGCGAACAGGTAGTCGCTCGTAGGCTGTCCGGGGCGATAACCCGGAATGAATGCGCCTTGTTTCTGTAGGTTATCTGGGATGTTTTGTTGCTGCCACATAACGTAGGCATAGAAGTAGGTAAACGCGACAACCATCACAAAGTAGATCGCCCAGTACCACCAGAGCTTGGTATTCACTAGATAGGTCGCAACCCAGGTTGCGGCACCTGCTAACCAGGGGGTGGAGCTAGTGGTCAAATACTGTGAAATGACAGACGGGAAGAGCATCATCGACTGAGCGAAGATGAGCGGAATCATACCCGCGCTATTTACCTGCATCGGAATATAGGTCGTTTGTGCAGAGCCTACCAGCATATTGCGTCCAACGGTGCGCTTTGTAGGATACTGTACCGGAATACGTCGCTGACCCATATAGATATAAACGATGCCAATAATCGTGACCAGGCCGATTATCAAAAAGACGCCTATACTCACGATGCCGCTACCGCTACCACCACCGCTAGTTGCGGAGACGTAGCCTTGCTGCACCGACTGAGGAAGGCGGCTGACAATATTGCCAAAGATAACCAGCGAGATACCGTTACCGATGCCGTTCTCCGTAATCAACTCGCCAATCCACACCAGGATCATCACACCGGTTGTCAGGGTGATCAAAATGGCGAAGGATTGAAGGGCATATTTAGGGTCAAACAGGTTGAAATTGGTCAGCACATGCTGCTGTTGATACAGAGCGCACTGTCCAAAAGCCTGTAAGAAGGCAAGAGGGACGGCGATAATGCGTGTGATCTGACTGAAGCGCAGACGACCAGCCTCACCCTGCATTGACAAGTTTTGCAGAGCTGGGATGATAGGCTGCAACAGCTGCATTACGATTGTAGCAGTGATATAGGGGTAGACACTCAGAGCGACAATCGAGAAAGTCTGCAATGATCCACCAGAAAACACATCAAGCAAACCCAACAGTTGGCCGACGTTCTTGCCGCTATTGAAGAGATCAATAAGGGCCTTATGTTCGGGGCCTGTTAAAGGCACGGTGATATGTGCCAGGATGCGACACACAATCAACATTGCCAACGTAAAGAGTATCTTTTTGCGCAGGTCGGGGACAGTCCAGATACTACGCAGCTTTTCCCACATGGGAGCCTCCTTCCGGCATTCAATCCTCTCGTATCGCGCTGCTTACCACTATATAGGGGATCTTGCATTGATGGAGAAGAATGAAGGACAGACTCTCAGGTCGTTGTAACGAAAGGGCCGGGTCGTGGGGATTACTCCCCCGCGCCCTGCTCTGCCGCTGGCTTCTCGTCCTTACGACGTTTCGTCTTCTCGTATACTTTGCGCTCGATAATCTCGATGCTACCGCCAGCAGCCTCAATCTTCTCTTTTGCGCTCGCCGAGAACTTGTGCGCACGAATAGACAGCGCACGATCAATCTCACCATTGCCAAGAATCTTGATGAGGCCTCGACTCTGGGCAGCGGTCATCAGCCCATTCTCAACCAGTGCCTCAGGGGTCACCTGAGCATTAGCCTCAAACAGCTCAAGATCAGCAACATTAATTATAGTATATTCATCGCGGAAAAGTGGATTTCCATTACCTAAGCCGCGAACGAAAGGTAAACGCTTATTAAGGCGAGTCTGCCCACCGTTGAACGAGCGATTGACTCGTCCACCCGTGCGGGCCTTCTGACCTTTAGTACCGCGACCGGCAGTCTTGCCACGACCGGAGCCGTGACCGCGCCCAACGCGCTTCTCGGTCTTATGCGAACCAGCAGCTGGCCGCAAATTGGAAAGGTTTAGTAGGCTCACTCGACTGTCTCCTCAACCAGCACTAGATGATTGACTTTACGAATCATACCGCGCACTGCGGGCTGGTCGTTATGCTCAACGGTTTGCTGAAGCTTGCGCAAGCCCAGCGCACGAATGGTTTCTTTCTGGTCTTTTGGGTAACCAATTGCGCTTTTTACCCATTTCACACGTAGTTTTGCCATTGCTTACTCCTATCGACGGCGCTCGCCACCGCCACCACCACGGCGTTCGCGGCGTTCGCCGCCGCCGCGACGGGCACCGGCTGCGGCTCGACTCTCACGTGCCTCTTCCTCGCGAGCAGCGCGGGCCGCTGCAGCCTGCTCAGCCGCGCTCGCAGCCGCAGCGGCGAGCAATTCAGCACGCTTCTTGCCAAGGATTTCAACAACGGTTTTGCCTCTGCGTGCGGCCTCTGCATCGGGAGAACGCAGCTCACGCAGTGCCTTCACACATGCTTGAACAGTATTTGCCTTATTCGTGCTGCCCAAGGTCTTCGTCAAAATGTCACGAACACCGGCGGCTTCCATAACGGAGCGAACCGCGCCGCCAGCAATCACGCCAGTACCAGGGGCGGCTGGCTTGAGCAATACCTCGGATGCACCGAAGTTCGTCTTCACCAGGTAAGGAATCGTGGTTCCAGAGAGTGGTACCTGAACCAGGTGCTTCTTCGCATCCTCGACAGCTTTGCGAATAGCTTCTGTATATTCAGCGGCCTTACCGAAACCGTAGCCAACATATCCATTGCGATCACCGACAACCACCAGGGCACGAATGCTGAAGCGTCGGCCACCCTTCACCACCTTCGAGACGCGGCTTACTTCAACCACAGTCTCTTCCAGGTTTAGTTTTGAAGCATCAATTCTTGCCATAATACTCCTCATGCCTTTTTAAAAGGCTCATTGGATCACTCGTAGCCCTAGAAATCCAGGCCGCCCTCGCGAGCACCTTCAGCGAGTGCTGCGACTCTGCCATGGTATGCATAGCCACCACGGTCAAAGACAACCTGCTTCACACCTTTTTCCTGCGCTCTCTGAGCCACCAGTTTTCCAACTTCGCGCGCCAGAGCAACTTTGCGGTTGTCTGCGATGCCTGCGAGCTGTTCGAGCTGAGACTTTTTCTCTTTCTTGGGAGCTGCTACCATGGTAGCAGTAGCGCGGCCACCTTTCGCAGCCTTTTTGCCGCTGGCGGCTGGCGCCTCATTTGCCTGCTCTTCCACTACAACAGGAGCACTCTCCTGTTTCTCAGGCTGCTTAGGAGCAACTAGCTCGAAATTGCGTAACGTCTCGTCCAGGGAGGAGGCCGATACCAGTGTAATACCGGTGGCGTCATTTACAACCTGAGCGTAGATGTGTTGTCCGCTACGGAATACATTCAAGCGGGGGCGAGTCTCTGAGCCTTCGAGGTGGCGTCGAATTCGCTGGTGCCGCCGCAGCCTTGCCTGATTGGCATGAAATTTCTTAATCATGATACGTGAACAGAGACGATTATGCTATCTGCTCTTCCTTTACCGGAAGGACACAGGTAACAGTACTCTGCCCATCCCCTTTCTTCGAAATGCGCGATTGAGGGACTTGGAATACGTGGTCGGCACTACGTCTCCCTGGTTCAGCCCTCGCGTCGCGTCTTACGTTCTCATTTGGAACCAGATACAACCTCAAATTGCATCTCCCAGAGAAAAGTATAGCAAACTCTACCCTGGTTCTTGCAATAGGTACCGGGAGGACTCTGCGAGATTCCTCCCGGATGCCTTCTCTAGCGATATATAACGCTATTTACTTCTTCTTACCGCCAACCTTACCGGCCTTACCCGCTTTACGGCGAACAACCTCGCCGGCATAACGGATACCTTTGCCCTTGTAAGGCTCAGGCTTACGGATACGGCGAATGTTCGCAGCAAGTTGACCAACTTCCTGCTTATCGATGCCAGAAACGCTGACCCTGCTCGCCTTGGTGGCGGGATCATTACCCTCAATCTTGAGAGTAATGCCCTCAGGGGCAGATACCTGAACAGGGTGAGAATAACCAACCAAGAAGATCAGGTCTTTCCCCTGCTGCACGGCGCGATAGCCCACGCCGTGAATCTCAAGCATCTTGGTGAAGCCGCTTGTCACACCCACAATCATGTTATTGATCAGAGTGCGATAGAGGCCATGCTTCGAGCGATGCTCCTTGCTGTCAGAGGGACGGCTCAACGTAAGAGACCCATCTTCCAGCTTGAGCTGAAGGGCGGGATCTATCTGGCGTGTAAGTTCCCCCTTTGGTCCCTTCACCGTCACGAAGTTATTCTCAGTCCAGTTCACCTGCACCGCTTGTGGGACGGTGATAGGAGCACGTCCAATACGCGACATTCTAGCCTCCCTCTACCAAACGTAGCAGATGACTTCGCCGCCAACACCCTGCTTATAGGCGCTGGAACCGGTCATCAGACCCTTGGGTGTCGATATTATCGAGATACCCAGGCCACCACGTACGCGAGGAATCACGGCCTGTTTTGAATACACACGCAGTCCGGGCTTGCTGACGCGCTTCAACTGCGTAAGGACTGGCTTCTTGTCCACATAACGCAGTGTCAGGCGCAGGGTTCCCTGCGGGTTGTCCTTCAAGATCTCGATATCTTTAATATAGCCTTCTTCTTTTAGCACGCGCGCGATTGCCAGCTTCATTTTCGAGGCCGGAATCAGTACGCGAGTATGTCGTGCTGTAACCGCATTGCGAATGCGCGTCAGCATATCCGCAACGGGATCGGTCATGTTCATGGAATATCCTCCACTAAGCTTCCCAAACAACTTGATACCAAGACGTAGTACTCCTACATCATTTCGATCAAGCTCATCAGGAACAATTCGCGACTTTAGACTACCAGCTCGATTTTGTGACGCCGGGTAGCTCACCGCGCAACGCCCGTTCGCGGAAGCAAATGCGGCACAGGCCAAACTTTCTCATATATCCACGGGGTCGTCCGCAAACCTGGCAGCGGTTGTGATGCCGTACCTCAAATTTGGGTTTGCGCAGCGACTTCATAATCATTGACAATTTTGCCATCGCGCCCTCCAGCGTTACTTCTTAAAGGGCATGCCCATCAACGCGAGCAGTCTTCGCCCCTCTTCATCTGTATGAGATGTAGTGACAATACTCACTTCCATGCCACGCAGTTTGTCTACTTTATCGTAGTCGATCTCTGGGAAAACGAGCTGCTCACGCAGGCCCAGAGTATAGTTTCCACGACCATCAAACGCGTCTGCGGAGATGCCCTGGAAGTCGCGGATGCGTGGAAGCGCGACATTAATCAGCTTGTCAAGGAAGTGGAACATGCGCTCACCGCGCAGCGTCACCATACAGCCAATAGGCATACCTTCGCGCAATTTGAAGGCAGCTACTGAACGTTTGGCGCGTGTAACGACTGGGCGCTGACCCGTAATGGTAGCCAGATCGGCGACGGCGGCATCCATAGCCTTAGCATTCTGGATGACTTCACCCATGCCAATGTTAATTACAACCTTATTGACGGTCGGTACCTGCATAGGATTATTGTAGTTAAACTCCTTTTGCAGGGCAGGCACGACCTCCTGGCGATATTTTTCTTTCAAGCGTGAGGCCATAATGTTTAACTACTCCTCATCCGATCCTCAATAGCTTTGCCACAATGCTTACAGATACGTACCGGGCGCAGCTTTTGATCGGCTCCCATCGGGCGGCGCTCATGACCAACACGTGTTGGCTCATTGCACTCGGTGCATTTTAGCATGACATTCGAGACGTGGAGAGGCATCGCCTTTTCGATGATGCCACCCTGGCGCGTCTGGCCTTGCGGGCGAACGTGTTTCTTCGCGATATTCAGTCCCTCAACAATGACCTTGTTCACCTGAGGTAACGCCCGCGAAACCGTTCCTTCTTTTCCCTTGTCTTTACCAGTGATAATAAGGACGGTGTCGCCCTTCTTAATGTTCATCTTGGCAAGATGCAGGGGCTTCTTTTCTTTCTGTTTTACTGACATCTTTCCCCTCGTTAGAGCACTTCTGGCGCGAGTGAAACCAGTCTCATGAAGTTCTTCTCACGCAGTTCGCGGGCTACAGGGCCAAAGATGCGTGTACCCCGGGGGTTATTACCGGGAGCCAGGATAACTGCTGCGTTCTCATCGAAGCGAATGTGTGAACCATCACGGCGCACATATTCCTTAGATACACGCACGACCACAGCATCCACAACATCGCCCTTCTTCACCTGTCCGTTCGGAGCTGCGACTTTGACCGAGGCTTTGATAATATCGCCCACCTCGGCATAGCGCTTGGCCGAACCACTCATCACGCGGATACACATAATCTCTTTAGCGCCGGTGTTATCGGCAACTTTCAAGCGTGTCTGCGGCTGAATCATTTGTTCGTCCCTCTCTTACTCTACTCAGCCGACTCTTCAGCTTCCGCGGATGTCTCGCTCTGCGTCAGGTTGGGGTCAACCTCAGCCAGAACTTCTTCAACCGGGACGATACCACTACTGCTCTTGACAATCTCTACCAGGCGCCAGCGTTTGAGCTTGCTTATAGGGCTAGTCTCCTCGATACGAACGAGGTCGCCAATCTGGCAAGTATTATTCTCATCATGAGCATGGAAGTGCTTCGTCTGCTTGTAGGCTCGTTTATAGATACGATGCTTCTTCAGGGACTCGACCGACACAACAATGGTCTTGTCCGCTTTATTGCTGATGACATAGCCGACCTTCTGGACACGACGTGCCGTGGTCGAGCTAGTGGTGGCAACTTGCTCTGTCATGATTATTTTTCACCTTCCAACAACGTCAGGCGGTGCAGCAGACGCGCAATATCCTTCTTGGTCTGCGCGAAGACGCGGTTGTCCTTCACCTCGCCGCGCTGCTGCTGGAAGCGGAGGTTAAAGAGCTTCTTACGAAGTTCCTGAATCTCTTTCTGCGCCTCACCCTCGGTCATCTCGCTAATTTGCTTGCGACGTTCATTAAGCTTCGACACTCTCCGCCTCCTTTTTAGTGATAAAGCGGCACTTGACAGGCAGCTTATGAATAGCAAGGCGAATTGCTTCTTTCGCGATCTCTTCGCTGACGCCACCGATCTCGAAGATGATGCGACCGGGTTTAACCACAGCAACCCAGTGATCAACCGCACCTTTACCGCTACCCATGCGGGTTTCGGCAGGTTTGGCAGTGACAGGTTTATCAGGGAAGACACGGATCCAGACCTTACCACCGCGCTTCATGTAGCGGGTCATCGCGATACGAGCGGACTCGATCTGACGCGCTTCCATCCAACACGGCTCAAGCGCCTGAAGGCCAAAATCACCGAAGGCAATGGTAGCTCCGCGTGTCGCTTCGCCCCTCATGCGCCCGCGATGCTGGCGACGATACTTTGTTCTTGATGGTGCCAAAAGCATGGCTTCGCTCTCCTCTTACTCGCTCTGAGTGGCCTCAGTAGAACCGGTCTGGGGCTTATTCTCAGCAGGAGCGTTAGTCTGAGTCGGAGCCTGCGCTTGCTGCTTCGTCTCTTCAATCGCTGGCTGCTGACGCTCACCCTGTGGACGGGGTCCGCGCTCGCCTTGTGCGCGTGGTGGGCGCTGGCGCTGCGGTCGATCACCTTGTGGGCGATCACCCTGTGGACGGGGTCCGCGCTCTCCCTGCGGGCGTGGGCCGCGCGGGGGACGCTCACCACCACGTGTTCGGTCTCCTGATGGACGCTGACCACGTGGGCCGCCCTCGCCTCTGCGGCGATCTGGACGACGGTCGCCCTGTTCACGCGGGGTGGTAGGTGCAAATGGCTCCGCCTCGAGGCCTTCACGGCGTCTGCTCGGCAAGATATCCCCGCGATAAATCCACACTTTCACGCCAATGACGCCGAAGGTGGTACGCGCCTCGGCCAGACCATAGTCAATATCGGCACGCAGAGTATGCAGAGGGACCTTGCCCTCAACCTCTTTCTCTGAGCGGGCAATTTCTGCGCCACCCAGGCGGCCACCAACAATGATCTTGATGCCTTTCGCATTCGCGCGCATCGACTTCTGAACGGCTTGCTTCATGGCGCGGCGGAAGGAGACACGCTTCTCCAATTGATCGGCAATACTGCGTGCCACCAAGTACGCATCCAGCTCAGGCTGGCGGATCTCAATGATCTCAATGCGCACGCGCTTTTGTGTCTTGGCCTCAAGAGCCGTCTTGAGGCGTTCCACTTTCTCACCACTTTTGCCGATAACAATACCAGGCTTCGCGGTGTTGACCTTTACCAGCACTTGCTTGGGAGCAGCGCGCTCGATCTCAATTTTAGAGATCGCCGCATCTACTCGTGCCCCAGCCGAGCTGGAAAGCTCTTTAGTGATCAAACGGCGGATCTGGATATCCTCCGCCAGGATGTCTTTGTAGTTCTGCTCAGCGTACCAGCGTGACTGCCATGAATCCCAGCCTTTTAAGACGCCGAGCCGGAACCCGATTGGGTTTACCTTGTGTCCCAAAAGTGTCCTCCTTTTTAACGTCCCGCGTCAGACGGATCGTCGGAGACGACCACTGTTACATGACAGAAACGTCGCAATATACGAGCTGCACGACCATGCGATCGTGGCTTCACACGCTTAATGCGGAAAGAGTCATCCGCGACAATGTTAAGAATATACAGATCATCGGGATTGAGATTGTAGTTATTCTCCGCGTTTGCCGCAGCAGACGCCACTACCTTACGAACAGGAGTGGCACCCGCATTGGGCAGAAACTGAAGAATAGCCAGAGCCTCATTTACGCGAAGCCCTTTCACCGCGTTTGTGACCAGACGCATCTTACGCGGCGGAATTCCGATGTCCTTTGCAATAGCTCTGACTTGCATCTCTACCTCACCGACGTGGTCTTCTCATTTTTACCGCCCGCATGACCACGATAGTGTCGAGTGGGGGCGAACTCACCAAGTTTATGACCTACCATGTTCTCAGTAATATAGATAGGTACATGGGTCTTGCCATTATGTACGCCAATAGTCATCCCTACCATTTCAGGGAAGATCATCGAGGCACGCGACCAGGTTTTGATCAGGCGGCGGTCGCCGCTCTTACGCATGACCAGTACCTTTTTCCTGAGCGACTCGTGTATATACGGTCCCTTTTTCCTTGAGCGCGACATTCCTTACTTCCTCCTGCCCGCATTGCGGCGACGCACAATGAAGCGATTGGTCCTCTTATTCCTACGCGTTTTGTAGCCCATCGCAGGCTTGCCCCAGGGCGTCTGTGGCTGACCACCAATAGGTGCTCGGCCCTCACCACCACCATGAGGATGATCGCGCGGGTTCATTACCGATCCACGGACGGTTGGGCGGCGCCCCATATGGCGCGCACGACCAGCTTTACCGATATTGACGTTCTCGTGATCCGCGTTTCCGACCTGACCAATCGTTGCAATACACAGGATATGCACATTGCGCTGCTCGCCAGAAGGAAGGCGCAACAGAGCATAGTCGCCCTCTTTCGCCATAAGCTGAATACCAACGCCTGCGCCACGGGCAAGCTGGCCGCCGCGCCCACGCTCCAGTTCCACATTATGAATAGTGGTACCTGTTGGAATGTTCTTCAATGGCAGGGCATTACCAACCCTGATATCCGCTTCAGGACCCGCCTCTACACGGTCTCCGACCTTCAGGCCCAAAGGTGCGATGATATAGCGCTTTTCGCCATCAAGATAATGCAGAAGAGCAATATTGGCTGAGCGATTTGGATCATATTCAATTGCCGCAACCCTGGCTGGTACACCAAACTTATTGCGCTTGAAATCGATGATACGATAGGCGCGCTTGGCACCACCACCACGGTGACGCGTGGTAATTTTACCCTGATTGTTACGACCAGAATGTTTCTTAAGCGAAACGGTCAGAGACTTCTCTGGTCGTGTTTTGGTGATCTCCTCGAATGTCGAGACGGACATGCCACGACGCCCGGGAGACGTTGGTCGATACTGTCTGATTGGCATCTCTTCTATCCCTTACGCCTTCATAGCGTCGATTGTCTGTCCTTCTTTCAAAGTGACAATCGCCTTCTTCCATTCGCGGGCCGCTACTGGTCGAGGGGCGGCACCTCGTCGACGGATGAAGCGCGGCTTGCCAGGCATACGCATCACATTGACATGCTTCACCTGAACATTGAAAACCGTTTCGACCGCACGACGTATGTCAACTTTCGTCGCTTTCTTCGCCACTTCGAAGGTATACTGATTCTGCTCTTGCAGCCTCACCGTTTTCTCAGTGAGAATACCTCGGCGTAGTATCTCTGTGACTTCCACAGTGTGTTCCTCCTCGCCTACGCTTCGCTACTTGTTTCCGCTACGGTAGCTTCGTCGGCAATCTTGAGAGTGGCATCTTCCGCGCTCAGGCCTTCGCCAAAGACCAGTTCGATCCAGCGAACCGTCTTGCGCGGCATGACGACATAATCGTGCTTCAGCAGCTCAACAACATTGATCGAGGAGACATGCTGCACTTTCGCCGTAGGAATGTTGCGTGCAGATAGTACAACGTTCTCATCACGCACAGGCAACATCATCAGGACCTTTTTCCCCTCGCCTGCTGGCAAGTTTTTCAGCATTTCCAGCATTTCTTTGGTGCGAGGAGCCTCAAGTTGCAATTCATCCATAACGATCAAGCTCTGGTTGGCTACCTTATCGGAAAGCACCGAGCGAATCGCCAGGCGACGCATCTTCTTAGGTACATCGTGATGGTACGGATGTGGCTTAGGACCAAATACTGTACCGCCGCCACGGAACTGTGGTGCGCGTGTGCTACCCTGGCGGGCGCGACCTGTACCCTTCTGCCTATAAGGTTTTTTATTACCACCCGACACTTCACTGCGAGTCTTGGTTGAAGCTGTACCTTGACGGCGGTTGACCAGTTGTGCTGTGACGACCTGGTGCAAAACCGCCATGTTGGGAGTAACTCCGAACACCTGCTCGCTCAGTTCGAGCTGCTCTAAGGCCTCTCCGGCCATGTTATACACTGTAGTCGAGGGCATTTCGGTTACCTCATCACAAGCTTCTTAATCGTGAGCAAGCTGCCATTGGCACCAGGCACCGAACCCTTTACCACCAGCAGATTACGCTCAGGATCAGACTGAACGATTTGCAGTTTCTTTGCCGTTACGCGGGCATTTCCCATACGACCAGCCATGCGCGTGCCCTTCAGGACGCGACCTGGAGTCGTACCGGAACCAATGGAGCCAGGAGCGCGCAAGCGGTCCGACTGACCGTGTGTGCGTGGGCCGCCACGGAAATTGTGGCGCTTGACACCACCCTGGAAACCCTTACCTTTTGAGGTTCCCACGATGTCAACGGTCTCACCATCGGTAAACAGGCTCGCATCAAAGCTGGTTCCCAGCTCCACGCTTCCTGTATCTGTGCCTTCCTGCAATCCAACCTCGCGTAGCACCTTGAAGGGGCCAAGCTCTGGACCCGGGCGGCGCTGGCGGTTCTCTCTGATCTGGAGCAACTTGCGTACTTGCTTGCTCTGTTTCTCTTCGGTCTCGTCTTCTTTTTTCGCCTGCTGATCGACAGTTTGCAACTTCTTGCGCTGAGCCTTCAACAAGGGCAGGCTATGACCGAGATGTCCCAATTCCGGGCGAGTTGTATGTTTAAGGGTGGTTTCTTCGAAACCAATCTGCACCGCCTCATACCCATCTTTGGAAACGGTCTTTACCTGGGTTACGATGCAGGGGCCGACCTCAATGACGGTGACCGGAATGACGGTGCCGTTCGGTCCAAAGACCTGGGTCATGCCGATTTTCCTGCCCAACAATGCATCTAGCATACTTTTTTACCTCTTCATACTGCAGGAGCCCAAATGGTCAGTTCTTCGTCGCCTCTCGTTTAGAGATCGAGCATTAACGCTCTTATCCACCCTCCATGTCCAAATAAGACACACAAAATGGTTCCCATCCCTGCAACAACGCTTTACTGCTCCTCTTTGGCCTTCCTCACTGCTTACACAGTGGTTTTGACATGCCCTCAAATATGGTCTTGGGCACGTCTCTCACACCGCGAGCTAGAGCTTGATCTCAATGTCTACGCCTGCGGGCAGATTCAAATGAGTCAGGGCTTCGACAGTCTTGTTCGTATGATCGACAATATCAATCAGACGCTTATGCGTACGAATCTCGAACTGGTCGCGCGCGTCCTTGTCGATAAAGGTCGAGCGCATAACCGTGTACTTATCAATCTTCGTGGGCAGCGGCACCGGCCCTGAAACGCGAGCACCCGTGCGCTGAGCGGTATCCACGATTTGCATTGCCGATTGATCGAGAATGCGGTGGTCAAACGCCTTCAGGCGAATGCGAATGCGCTGCTTTGATCCCGTAGCCATGTTTTTTCTCCTGAAAGGTTCCCAACAATCAGAGAGGCTGTTTCCAGCCTCTCCTTATGGGTTTACCTTACCTTTATGCAAGAACCTTCGTGCAGATGCCAGCACCGACGGTGCGACCACCTTCGCGAATGGCGAACTTCACGCCCTCTTCCATCGCGACCGGTTGGATCAGCTCGACCGTCATCTCAATGTTATCACCTGGCATCACCATCTCCACTCCCTCCGGCAACTTGATCGATCCCGTCACGTCCGTTGTGCGGACATAGAACTGAGGACGATACCCGTTGAAGAATGGCGTGTGACGACCACCCTCTTCCTTCGAGAGCACATACACCTGCGCCAGGAAGTTCTTGTGCGGCTTGATCGAGCCTGGCTTCGCCAGGACCTGACCACGCTCGATGTCCGTGCGCTCAACACCACGCAGCAAGCAGCCGACGTTGTCTCCCGCCTGGCCCTCGTCCAGCGTCTTCTGGAACATCTCAACACCGGTCACCACCACCGTGCGGATGTCCTCTTTCATGCCGATGATCTCTATGTTCTCACCGACCTTCACGACACCACGCTCGATACGACCCGTCGCCACGGTACCGCGACCCTTAATGCCGAAGACATCTTCTACTGGCATCAGGAACGGCTTGTCCGTCGCGCGTGGGGGCGTTGGGATGTACTCGTCCACCTGGTCCATCAGGTCCCAGATGCACTTGGCATCCGGATCGTTGCGGGTCAGATCGCCTTTGCTCTCCAGCGCCTTGAGGGCCGAGCCACGGATGACAGGCACATCGTCGCCAGGGAACTGATAGCGTGAGAGCAACTCACGGACTTCCAGCTCGACGAGCTCAAGGAGCTCCTCATCTTCCATCATGTCGCACTTGTTGAGGAAGACGACCATCGCCGGAACCTCAACCTGCTGTGCCAGCAGGACGTGCTCGCGCGTCTGAGGCATGGGACCGTCAGGAGCGCTGACCACCAGGATGGCGCCGTCCATCTGAGCGGCACCGGTGATCATATTCTTGATGTAGTCGGCGTGACCAGGGCAGTCCACGTGAGCGTAGTGGCGCTTCTCGGTCTGGTACTCCAGGTGAGCAATCGAGATGGTGATACCGCGCTCGCGCTCTTCGGGGGCCTTGTCGATCTGGTCGAAGGCCGTGTATTTGGCAAGCTGAGCAGAGGCCAGGGTCTTGGTGATGGCCGCGGTCAGGGTCGTCTTGCCATGGTCGATGTGTCCAATGGTACCCACATTAACGTGGGGCTTTGTACGCTCAAACTTCTGTTTAGCCATTATGTTTAATCCTTTTAAACTTCTTTTTGTCTTCTACCTTACCGTAGAAGCATTCGTCCTGTTAGAGGGTTGCGTCCTGACCCGGTTGGCCTGTCCCTGAGTTCGGCATCGGGCAGGTTCCTCTTAGTCTTGAGCCAAAACACGCAAAGGAGATTGTACTCTCTTATGGCACTCTCTGACAAGTATGTAGGAAGGTTTGGGGGCTCATCGAGTTCCACTTGTTCACATACCATCAGTATATACTTGCAAGTGGCACAGATTCCACCGCTTCGACCATCCCCGCCAACCTATTTTTCAGCACTCGTCCGCCGCTTGCAGCGATCCAACACCACAAGCGGCGGATACGATTACCTTTGCATTGCTACGAATCAGGCTTGAGATTTAGCGGCTTGACTTCGCGATAATCTCTTCAGCGATGTTCTTAGGAACAGGATCGTAGTGAGACAACTCCATCGAGTAGCTCGCACGTCCGCTCGTCATCGAACGCAGCTCATTCACGTAGCCGAACATTTCAGACAGGGGGACATGTCCCTTCACCACATGATAGTCACCACGTGTTTCCATACCAAGGATAGTACCACGGCGGCGGTTAAGGTCACCAATCACATCGCCATAGAAATCCTCAGGAGTTGTGACTTCCACAGTCATAACTGGCTCCAGCAGGACGGGCCCAGCTTTGCGAACCGCTTCTTTGACGCCAATCGAGCCAGCTATTTTAAAGGCTGCCTCACTGGAGTCAACATCGTGATATGAACCATCATAGAGAGCGACTTTCACGTCAATCACCGGGAACCCAGCGATAATGCCGTTATCCAACGCCTCTCTTACGCCTTGCTCGGTTGGTTTGACGTATTCCCTCGGCACGGTACCACCAACGACCTCGTTAACGAAATCATTGCCTTTACCACGCTCGTTTGGCTCAACACGCAGCCAGACATCACCATACTGACCACTACCACCAGTCTGGCGGACATGGCGACCTTGCGCCTGTGCCGTCTTGGTGATGGTCTCACGATAAGCCACCTGCGGGCGACCAACGTTCGCCTCGACTTTAAACTCGCGGAAGAGGCGATCCTGAACGACTTCCAGGTGTAACTCACCCATACCTGCGATGATCGTCTGACCAGATTCTTGATCAGTGTGAACATGGAAGGTTGGATCTTCTTCGGCCAGCTTTCCAAGCGCTACGCCCATCTTTTCCTGATCGGCGCGAGTTTTCGGCTCAATCGCGATCTCGATAACCGGCACAGGGAACTGGATTTTTTCCAGGACAATCGGCTTGGACGCATCTGAAAGCGTATCACCGGTAAAGGTGTTGCGCAATCCAACGGCGGCACAAATGTCTCCTGCTCGAATCTCGTCGATATCTTCGCGGTGGTTAGCATGCATACGCAGAAGGCGACCAACGCGCTCAGTCTTACCCTTCGTGCTATTCTCTACAGATGCACCCTTCTTCAAGGTGCCAGAGTAGATGCGAACATAAGAAAGGCGACCAACGAAGGGATCGGAGACGATCTTAAAGACCAGGGCACTCAAAGGTGCATTATCATCAACTTCGCGGGTCTCTTCCTGCTCCGTGTCAGGATTGATGCCAGTGGGTAGCGCGATATCAATAGGCGAAGGCAGGTAGTAGATGACGGCATCAAGCATAGCCTGGACGCCCTTGTTCTTGTAGGAGCTACCGCAGAGCACTGGCACCAGCGCGTTAGTGATGGTGGCCTTACGCAGCGCGGCGCGAATCTCCTCAGCAGAAATCGCTTCGCCCTCAAGATACTTCAGGGTCAATTCTTCATCGGTCTCCGCAACACGCTCAACCATTGTATCGCGATGTTGTTGTGCCTCGTCCTTCAGCTCATCTGGAATCTCGTTGATGATAGGAGACGCGCCCTTTTCATCAGTGAAGGTCACAGCCTTCATCTCAATCAGATCGATGAAACCCTTGAAATCGCTCTCACGCCCCAGGGGAATCTGAATCGGCACAGGCACCGCGCTCAAGCGCTCTCTGATCATATCAACCGTGCGCCAGAAATCCGCACCAGTGCGATCCATCTTATTGACATAACAGATACGAGGAACGTTATATTTATTTGCCTGACGCCAGACAGTCTCTGACTGTGGCTCGACACCAGCAACGGCGTCAAACACAACAACGCCGCCGTCGAGAACGCGCAGGTTGCGCTCGACCTCAGCCGTGAAATCGACGTGGCCTGGGGTGTCAATAATATTGACATGGTGACCATTCCAGGAACATGTCGTGGCTGCTGATGTAATCGTGATACCACGCTCCTGCTCCTGCGGCATCCAGTCCATAGTCGCGCCACCCTCATGTACCTCACCGATGCGGTGAATACGCCCGGTGTAGTAAAGGATGCGCTCAGTGGTGGTTGTCTTACCAGCGTCAATGTGAGCGATGATACCGATATTGCGTGTTTTTTCGAGTGGGAATTCTCTAGCCATGATGTTATTATTTACCAGCGATAATGAGCGAAGGCCCTATTGGACTCCGCCATCTTGTGGGTCTCCTCACGTTTTTTAATGGTGGAACCTTGACCCGCCGCAGCGTCCATCAACTCATTGGCCAGCTTCTCCGACATTGTTCTGCCGTTTCTTGAGCGTGCAGCACGAATGAGCCAGCGCATTGCCAGCGCACCACCACGGTCTCTGCGGACTTCCACAGGCACCTGGTAGGTTGAGCCACCAACACGGCGGGGCTTTACCTCGATACTGGGTGTGGCATTTTTCAATGCCTGTTCAAACACCTCAATGGAAGGGCGCTTCTGCTTAGCTTCAATGGCGTCCAGCGCATCGTAGAGAATACGCTCAGCCAGGCTCCGCTTACCATCAACCATCATTTTGTTGATGAAGCGAGCCACGTTACGGCTTTTGAATTTTGCATCCGGCACATCAGGCCGTCGCACTACTCTCTTACGTCTTGGCAATTTCTGCCTCCCTTTCAGCCATTCAGACGCGAAGCAAACATACCCTAGAATATCTTCGGCTAGTAGGAGAAATCAGCGCATCCCTCTGGCCCATTTTCCCTATTGTCGCTGCTTCGTAGATCTCTGAATGCTATTTTGTCCTCTTCAAACCATAAAACCGACGCTCGCGCGTCCAGTGCAAGATATGCTTGTGCCTCACAAGAGCGCCTCGCTCCGCATCAGCGAGGGCAAGTTTACAGACACCAGAAAAGGCGTCGAGCCAAACGATTAAGGCTAATTCTTGCTTTCCGCCTTAATCTCTCTCTGACGCCTACACGCGGGCGCCTTTCCTTATTCCCCACTCGCTCCAATCAGGGAGACGTATGAGAACCATAGTCATCTCGATATATCCTATCATCGAGCACACTATGATCAGGAGGACACCCGACTATCACCATGTTTCAGCCACGGTGACCGTGATAGCTAACCTACCATGAAAAGCAGGTCATTGGCGCGGACTTGATGACTACTCCAGCTTACCCTGGCATTCCCATCAAGCCGCGGCTTGCGGGTAATACTAACGCAACCGGGCAGCTTAGCGCTTGCCTTTGGCTGGTGCCGCAGCCTGTCCAGGCTTCGGACGCTTCGCTCCATACTTCGAGCGACCCTGGCGACGCTTTGAGACACCATCGCTGTCCAGGGTACCACGAACAATATGATAACGCACACTCGGCAGGTCTTTCACACGACCGCCGCGAATGAGAACGACGGAGTGCTCCTGCAAGTTGTGCCCCTCACCAGGAATATATGCGGTAACTTCCATCTGGTTTGAAAGGCGAACACGAGCAATCTTACGCATTGCCGAATTCGGCTTCTTTGGGGTCATCGTACGCACCTGCGTGCAGACTCCACGTTTCTGTGGGGACCCGCGTAGGCGCGATGTTTTATTCTTCAGCGCGTTGTATGAGTACAGCAGCGCTGGGGCCTTAACCTTTTTCTGTTTTTGCTTGCGGCCCTTCCGGATCAATTGATTGATTGTCGGCAAGGAAAGATCCTCCCTGTCCCTACTTAAGAGAGATTGTAATACCTTACATGAAAAACCTGCGCCGATGACGCTTCTAGCGCCCGCGCACTCAGGTTTTTGAATAAGGAGTAAGCGCGGATAGCATGGCTGCTACCCGCGACTTTCTTTCACATATACGCGGTTGCATATAATATCATTCATTGTCCCCGCTGTCAAGTGTCAGCCCGAGAGTACCGCTTAAACTGTCTACTCCAAGGCTCTCACTTGCGCTGCCCGCGACGACTCCCGCAACCACTGGAGTCTGTGCCGCGAGGCGCGCAGCCGCGGCTGCTTGCTGGCGGGCGAGTTGCTCTTTGCGGCGCTGGGCAATGCCAGAACCCGCCGGTATGAGCTTACCAATGATGACATTTTCTTTCAATCCGACCAGGTGATCGGTCTGAGCTTCGATCGCAGCTTCAGTTAGCACCCTTGTGGTCTCCTGGAAGGAGGCCGCCGCCAGGAAGCTATCCGTGTTCAGCGAAGCTTTAGTGACACCGAGCAGAACTGTCTGCGCGGTGGCTGGCTCTCCGCCTTCAGCCAGAACGCGAGCGTTGGTCTCGTCATAGACGAAACGATCAACCAGATCGTTTGGCAGCATCTCAGTATCGCCGGAATCCTCTACCTTGATACGGCGTAGCATCTGACGTACGATGACTTCGATGTGCTTATCATTATTGTACACGCCTGTGTTACGATACACACGCTGTACCTCTTTGACCAGGTACAATTGTACCGCCTCACGGCCCTGGATACGCAGAACATCTTGGGGATCGCGCTGACCAGAGGTAATGGGCGTTCCAGCCTGAATCTTCTGCCCGTTCTCAACGGCGATACTACGCGCCGCTGGAACTGTGTAAGAGCGCTCTTCACGCTCCTCAAAGCGGATCGAAACGAGGCCTTTAGCACCGATATTGATAGACCCTTCAGTTCGGGCCATTACTGGCACAGGCTCGCCACCTTTCTCGGCAGGCATTAATGCAATGACCTGATCCTTAACGACCTGGTCCTGATCATTAACCAGGATCTGGGTCTTAGGTGGCATAGCATACTCATCAAAGAAGATGTTGCTAGAAACGACACGTACTGTACGCTGGTTTGTTGCTTCATCTTTGATGATCTCAACAACACCATCGATCTCGCTAATCTCCGCCTTGTCCTTTGGCACACGCGCTTCGAACAGCTCTTCAACGCGAGGCAGACCAAGAGTGATGTCACCTTGCGCGCCAGCGATACCTCCAGTGTGGAAGGTACGCATAGTAAGCTGTGTTCCAGGCTCACCAATCGACTGAGCAGCGATGATACCAACGGCTGCACCGATATTCGCCAGAGCGTTGGCCGCCAGGTCGCGACCATAACACTTACGACAAATGCCTTTACGCGCCAGACAGTTCAGAACCGAACGCACGCGGACGACTTTGACACCAGCATTGACGATTTCCTCAACCGCCTCCTCAGTCAACTCATCACCGGGCTCAATATGCTCAAGACCAGGAATGGTTTCAACCAGGACACGACCCAGCAGGCGAGTACCGAGGTTATCGAGGCCCATCTCTTTCGAATCCTCTTGCGTAATGAGGATACCCTCAGTGGTGCCACAATCCTCCTCAGTCACGATTACATCCTGCGCCACGTCAATCAAGCGGCGAGTCAAGTAGCCCGACTCAGCAGTACGCAGAGCAGTGTCAGCCAGACCCTTACGAGCGCCGTGACTACTGATAAAGTACTCCAGAACACTCAGGCCTTCGCGGAAGTTACCACGGATAGGCACCGGGATAATCCTACCAGATGGGCTTGCCATGAGTCCGCGCATACCTGAAAGCTGACGGATCTGCTGGAACTTCGCCTTGGTCGCGCCTGATTTAGCGATGGTGTAGATCGAGCCATAGGGGTCGAGTGTCTGCTCAACCATCTTGGTGACCTTGTCAGTCGCTTCATTCCAGGTTTCAATCGTCTGCTGATATTTCTCGTTCTCGGTGATAAGACCGTCACGATACTGCTCTTCCAATTCAGCAATCTTGACATCGGCTTTCGCCAACTCTTCCAGCTTACCACTTGGAACCTTGACATCACTAATAGCCACAGTCGCGCCAGCCTTGGTAGCGTAAGAGAAGCCAAGGCGCTTCACTTCGTCCGCCAATTCAGTCGTTTTAATGCGGCCATAGTACTTAAAGCAGTCGGCGATTACCTGGCGCAGGTTCTCTTTCTTCATCGCGTAGTTGCGGTAGCGCAAGCGCTCTGGCAACGCCTCGTTAAAGATGAGACGTCCTACAGTGGTCTCAACCAGCTTACCGTTTGCATTAGCAATGCTTGGCTTGGCAGGAGGTGGCTCGTCATAAACTTCCACATCGCCAATACGCACTTTAATGCGTGCCTGTAGCTCGATGATCCCCTGCGAATACGCAAGTAGAGCCTCATTGACATCGGTGAACCGACGTCCCTCACCCTTCTTCGCGGGGCGGTCCTGTGTCAGGTAGAAGCAACCAAGCACCATATCCTGGCTGGCACCAATCGAGGGCTCACCATGCGCAGGTGAAAGCAGGTTGCGGGTCGACATCATAAAGCGTCGTGCCTCGTCCTGAGCCTTATCAGACAATGGGACGTGGACAGCCATCTGGTCACCATCGAAGTCCGCGTTAAAGGCAGAACAGACGAGCGGATGCAACTGGATTGCGCTACCTTCGACCAGTACGGCTTCAAACGCCTGAATACCCAGACGGTGCAGGGTTGGCGCGCGGTTGAGCAGAACTGGATGATTCTTAATAACCTCTTCCAACACATCCCAAACCTCGGGCTTGACACGCTCTACGAAGCGTTTGGCACTCTTGATGTTGTGGGCAAAGTTCTGTTCCACAAGCTTACGCATGACAAACGGCTTAAAGAGCTCCAGAGCCATACGCTTAGGAAGACCACACTGATGCAGCTTCAGCTCAGGGCCAACCACGATAACCGAGCGACCAGAATAGTCAACGCGCTTACCAAGGAGGTTCTGACGGAAGCGGCCCTGCTTACCTTTAAGCATGTCAGAAAGGCTCTTCAGCTTATGGTTACCAGAACCTGCGACGGCGCGACCACGGCGACCATTATCAATCAGCGCATCGCAAGCTTCCTGCAACATACGCTTCTCGTTACGAATAATGATCTCGGGAGCCCCCAGTTCCAGCAGGCGCTTGAGGCGATTGTTGCGGTTGATTACGCGACGATACAGGTCATTCAGGTCCGAAGTGGCAAAGCGACCACCATCTAGCTGCACCATCGGGCGCAAGTCAGGTGGCAAGACTGGCAGTACAGTCAAGATCATCCACTCGGGCGAAGTCATCGACTTACGGAAAGCTTCGACAACCTTCAGGCGCTTGGTCGCTTTCTTACGACGCTGGCCAACGGTTGAGTTGATCTCATGACGCAGATCATTGGAAAGCTTCTCAAGCTGCAGAGCAGAGATGAGCTCTCGAACAGCTTCCGCACCCATTCCAGCCTGGAAGACATCGCCAAAGGCATCCTTCAGTTCGCGATAGCGATTCTCCTGGAGAAGATCCATCTTCTTAAGACCTTCCAGATCTCGGCGCTGCGTATCAAGGCGGGTACGAGCTTCAGCACGCTCGCGCTCCAGAGTTAACTGTGCGTTGTCAATCTGACTCTGGAACTCGATGCCAAGGCGGTCAGCCTCACGCTTGCTCTCGGTCTGAGCGGCCTCAATCTCGCGGCGAGCCTGCTCAGCAATACCGTTGCGAGCGGTCTCTGCGATACGATCCAGTATATCCAGATGCTTAGGAGAAACGACATCTCCAGTCTTAACCAGGACCGTATCCGTTGGCATGAAGATGATATCGTAATCAGTCTCCTGATTCATCAGTTCGCGCAACTGAGCCAGTGCCTCGCTCTCCGCCTGGCGGGCATTCTCTAGATCCTGCTCACGCTTCTCCTCAATGCTCTTTCGGTCAGCTGCGGAGAACTGCTGATCAGTATCGCGGATAGCAGAGTCGCGCTGCGACTTCAGGCTATTAATACGCTCAATAACCTGGCTGTCCAGATCTTGATCTAGCTTCTGAAGATCCTCGTCAATACGCATCAGTTCGCGCTGGCGAGTCTCTTCATCGATATTGGTAACGACATACAAAGCAAAGTAGAGGATACGCTCAAGGTTACGTGGCGAGAGGTCAAGGAGCAGACCAATGCGGCTCGGTGTGCCCTTGAAGTACCAGATATGGCTGACGGGTGAGGCCAGTTCGATGTGCCCCATACGCTCGCGGCGAACCTTTGAGCGCGCTACTTCAACGCCACACTTGTCGCACACGATGCCTTTGAAGCGAACTCTTTTATATTTACCACAGTAGCACTCCCAGTCCTTGGTTGGGCCAAAAATGCGCTCGCAGAAGAGGCCATCTTTCTCCGGTTTGAGTGTACGGTAGTTAATAGTTTCCGGTTTCGTTACCTCACCATAGCTCCAGCTACGAATCTGCTCGGGGCTGGCAAGGCTAATACGGATAGCGTTAAAATCATTGACTTCGAGCATGCTACCTCCTGGGGTAGGGGCAATAGGCGCGCTCACAAAGCACCTGGGTGTGCTCCACAAGCACGCCTACCGTCGCACTTCCCTACGCTACTGGTCTCCTTCGAAACCGGACAGATTAATACCCAGTTCCGGCATCACATCATTTGAGGTGTCTTCCACAAACTGTATCTTTTGCTCATCCTCGTTCAACACCTCAACATTGATACCGAGGCTTTGCAATTCTTTGACCAACACCTTAAAGGATTCAGGCACACCGGGCTCCATAATATTCTCGCCCTTGACGATGGCTTCGTAGGTCTTCACGCGACCCACCACATCGTCGGACTTGACGGTAAGGATTTCTTGCAGGATATTCGCTGCGCCATAGGCTTCCAGCGCCCACACTTCCATCTCACCGAAGCGCTGTCCACCGAACTGCGCTTTACCACCCAACGGCTGCTGAGTAATCAAGCTGTATGGTCCAGTCGAGCGGGCGTGTACTTTATCTTCAACCAGGTGAGCCAGTTTCAGCATATAGGTATAACCCACGGTCACAGGGTGATCAAACGGCTCACCTGTGCGACCATCATAGAGTTGCACCTTACCACTCTCAGGTAAGCCTGCTCGCCGTAGCATCTCTTCGATGTCTTCCTCGGTTGCACCGTCGAAGACCGGAGTAGCAATCTTGAAGCCAAGCACGCTAGCGGCCCAGCCCAGATGCGTCTCCATGATCTGACCAATGTTCATGCGGTGAGGCACACCCAGAGGATTCAGAATGATATCCACCGGTGTTCCATCGGGCAAGAATGGCATATCTTCAATCGGCAAGACTCTGGAGATAACACCCTTGTTACCGTGGCGTCCAGCCATCTTGTCGCCTGCACCAATCTTACGCTTCTGCGCAATGCTGACACGTACAAGCTGGTTTACACCCGGCGACAATTCGTCACCAGCTTCGCGCGAGAAGACCTTGACCTCAACGACCTTACCACGTTCGCCGTGAGGCACACGCAGGGAAGTGTCTTTAACCTCACGCGCCTTCTCACCAAAGATAGCGCGTAGCAGTTTCTCTTCGGCGGTCAGCTCGGTCTCGCCCTTCGGCGTAATCTTACCTACCAGGATATCTTGAGCACCAACTTCAGCACCAACATAGATGATGCCACGCTCGTCCAGGTTACGCAGGCCTTCCTCACCAACGTTTGGAATGTCGCGCGTAATTTCTTCGGGACCCAGCTTGGTATCACGCGCATCCACCTCGTACTTCTCGATGTGAATCGAGGTGAAGAGGTCTTCACGCACAATGCGCTCACTGATGAGGATGGCGTCCTCAAAGTTACCGCCTTCCCAGCTCATAAAGGCCACCAGGATATTCTGACCCAGCGCCAGTTCACCCAATTCGGTTGATGAGCTATCGGCGATGACCTGACCCGCACTCACATAGTCGCCCTTCTTAACGATAGGACGCTGGTTAATGCAGGTACCATTGTTGGAACGCACAAACTTGCGTAGAGCGTGTGTATAAAGCTCGCCAGCTTGGTCCATGATCTCAATCTTACGCGCCGTCGAGGAAACAACCTCGCCGGTGGCCTGAGCCACAATGACCTGACCTGAGTCAACGGCGACCTGCCGCTCAATACCAGTGCCACAAATCGGCGACTGGGGACGGAGCAGAGGTACTGCCTGACGCTGCATGTTCGCACCCATAAGCGCGCGGTTTACGTCGTCATGCTCCAGGAAAGGAATCAAGGCCGTGGCAACACTCACTGTCTGGCGCGGTGAAACGTCCATATAGTCAATGCTATCTGACGCCACCTCGGTGAACTCACCTTGATAGCGAGCCAACACACGGTTATCTGCGAACTCGTTATTATCAGTCAGAGCAGCATTCGCCTGAGCGATAGAATAATTCTCTTCGTCGTCAGCAGTCTGGTAATCGACTTCATCAGTCACAAAGGGTCGGACACTCACCGGCGTATCGCCCAGGAAGGACAGCTTCTCAAAGAGCTCTTCGTCCACGCGCACTGGATTATTGCGCTTGAATAGAACTTCTCCATCCTCGGTGACAATATCTTCGCGGCGGCCATATAAGCCACGTAGTTCGCGACCGAGCAAGCGTGAGTCATTCGCAGGCAGACGCTTGATAACGCGGCGATAAGGTGTTTCAATAAAGCCGTAAGGATTGGTCTGCCCATAGGTCGCCAAGTTACCAATCAGGCCAATGTTTGGGCCTTCAGGTGTCTCAATTGGGCAGATACGACCATAGTGTGACTCATGTACGTCACGAACATCGAAACCAGCACGATCACGAGAAAGACCGCCAGGACCCAGAGCAGAGAGGCGGCGCTTGTGACCAATCTCAGCCAGAGCATTCACCTGGTCCATAAACTGGGAGAGCTGGCTACCACCGAAGAACTCTTTCATCGCCGCCACAACTGGGCGGATATTGATAAGTGCATTTGGGGTAGCCTGACCAGGCTCCTGGATACTCATGCGCTCTTTAACGACGCGCTCCATACGCAGCAGGCCGACACGGAACTGACTTTGAATCAATTCACCCACACAACGCACACGACGGTTGCCCAGGTGGTCGATATCGTCCTTACGCCCACGCCCATTGTTAAGCGAGACCAGGCGGCGAATAATATTGACCAAATCGTCCTGCGTCAGAATACGCTGGCTCTGTGGAATTGAAAGATCCAGCTTGCGATTCAATTTATAGCGTCCGACATTACCAAGATCATAGCGGCGTGGATTGAAGAAGAGATTGCGCACCAGGGAGCGTGCATTATCCAAGGTGGCGGGATCGCCAGGACGCAGCTTCTTGTACAGCTCTAGCAGGGCCTCTTCTTCCCTCTTGACTGGATCGCGATCAAGAGTAGCCTGGATATAGCGAATAACGGAATTATTATCAACTTCCGCAAAAGCGTCCAGAATTCCTTGATCTGTTGAGAGATCCAGGTTTTCAACATGCCAATGCTCTTTTGCCAGGCTAGAGATAGCTCGCAACAAGGTAGTCACTGGCAACTTACGCTTGCGATCAATTTTCACGGTCAGCAAATTCTTATTGCTGGTCTCGAACTCAAGCCACGCGCCACGGCCAGGAATAAGTTTCGCAGCAAAGAGCCTCTTGCCAGTGGTCGCATCCTCATCCATGGTGAAGTAGACGCCAGGAGAGCGCACAAGCTGGCTTACCACTACGCGCTCGGCACCATTGATGATAAATGTGCCTGCTTTGGTCATCAACGGGAAGTCACCCATAAAGATGTCCTTCTCGATGATCTCACCTGTCTCTTTATTAATCAGGCGTGCCTTTACATTGAGGGGAGCGGCGAAAGTCGCATCGCGATCACGACACTCATCCTCGGCATATTTTGGCTTGCCAAAGGGTTCAGGAGGGACAATAAATTCCAGGCTGAGGTTTTTGCCGGTAAAATCTTCGATAGGAGAAATTTCTTCGAAAAGTTCGCGCAGACCTTCTTTCTTGAACCATTCAAAGGAATCGAGCTGGATCTGGATCAGGCCGGGCATAGGCCGTATATCCGGGATACGCGCAAAAGAGACGCGCTCGGGGAGAGCAACGGCCTTCGTGCTTACTGCCATAAGTGGTATTCTCCTCTCACCTAGTCGCCCATGAGGATCGCGAGGAGCACGCCGAGGCGCACTTCTCGCAGAATGCACATAGCCTGTACCACGAACACTGGCACAACAGCGCTGTCACCGTTGTATAATACATGTGCGTATAACATGTAGGTGTGGTGTTCAAGCACAAGCCGGGAGACATTCCTAAAAAGAGTAACGGGAAACGGAAAAAATTAGATAATTGCTGGTTGTTGCCTATAACGCCTGTTCTGTGAAACGTTCAACGACAAGAAAAGTAACCGCTCACTAGCTCAATAAGCGGTTACTCCTACTCTTACTCACATGTAACAATATTCTTGCCTTGCGTCCACACATCAGCACCCCCCAACAGGATAGACAATGCCTATACATTGGAACTTTATTACACAGTGATCAAGCCAGGAACAGCATAAAACCACATCACCGCCCCTCACGCCCCAACCAGGCATAACCCATGCTGCAAACTGACATCTGCGTCGATCTTCTGCTGCGGATAACAATTCTGCTTGCGGTTTGTATACTATGGTGTGCGCTGGGGAAATGATGTGTCCTGTCCGTTCTTTGCTCTCTTGTTTGCCTATTGTATCTATTGTTTGGCAGTCACCAGGAGTAGCACTGCTATAAGTATAACTACACTGGCAAGAGGTAAGTATACTACCTACACCCACGCATGTCAATACTTTTCTCTGCCGGCTAAATAGTCTGATGATATTACGACACATCTTGATATAAAGCAAATCAATGCTCTACAAGCTCATCGTTCTCAAGAATCTTCCTTCTCACCTATTGAGAACGCAAAAGACAGCCAGTTTATTCCATTCCCCAATAAAAAGAGTTTATACCAGGACCGCACTCCGCTCAGACTCCCTTAACGCTTGCTCGATCTCTTCTCCGAGTCTAGGATTCCAGACATGTTGAGCATCAATCCAGCGCGCATGCAGGAGATCCAGCAAGACACGCCGATCCTCCTTGTCCAGCAGTTTCAATTCAATCAATGATTCCTGAGCCCCTGGATAAATGATGGTCAACTGGAAATCATCGATACGCAGCATCATACGGTTGCTCAACTCGTACGTCTGCACGGCCCCCAGATTCTTTGTAAATGAGATCGCGCCGACGCAGCCAATAAGAATAAATGAGAACGCGACAACACTTACAGCCACCCCAGCCAGGCTCAAAAGAATAGCGGCTCCTGTCGCAACAACCATCAAGAGCGGGTGGGTAATATGTAGTGTCCAACCAACCAAAATAGCTGGAACAAGGCCAACTAGAACTGCAACAAAGCACCAGAACTCGCTATTAAGCATCCAAAAAATACTTGATAAGTTCAGTGGTGAGAGATCACGTGCCTCTAAAGAATGCTTTCCCACCAGAAACATGCCATGGCGATATCCTCGATGCAGCGCGTAAAGAAAGCGCGCAATTAGGATATCTCCTTTCAACATAGCGAAGGCAATAAAACCAAGAAGACCAACAAGGGCATCCTGCCACTTCAAATATAAGGTAAACTCATGGCTATATATGCTCCACATCCATATGCATCCCAGGATGCAACCAATCGCGCCCAGGAAAAAAATTCCAGCCATTGAGATAGCTAACAGGCGTGTCCTATGATAAGCGGCACGTCCCATATGGAAGATAACCATATCACTAGCAGGTTGTTTCATAACTTCCCCTTGCTCAGGATCAATAGAATGGGGTGGCTTTCAAAGCTCTTCAATTTCGTAGCCATTCTATCCTACTATCTCTTTAAACGATTCCCATAGCGCCAGGGTTACATTACAATTAATCGATTAAGCATTTTCATGTCCTCGGCACAATGCTCATATACTGAGGGATCAATGAGGAGGGCTGGTTTGTCGATGACAAACCAGCCCTCCTCATTGAATTATCGTAGTTAGTGGAAAGTTAGCGAGTTTTTCCTCGGAGATCATCGAAGAGGATAGTATGTAAATATCGTTCGGCGGCGCTCGGAAAGATAGTCACAATCACTTTCCCGCGATTTTCTTCTTTGCGCGCCTCCTGCAAGCTCGCCCAAGCGACCGCACCACTACTGATGCCAATCGATAGACCCTCATCCTTCATCAACTGGATGGCGGTTGAGACGGCATCCTGATCACTCACAGGAATTACCCGATCGATCAGATCGAGGCGCAAAGTATCGGGAATAAATCCAGGGCCTAGCCCTTCCAGGCGGTGGGGGCCTGGTCGACCGCCAGAGAGAACAGCACAGGAGGCTGGCTCTACAGCCACAATTTCCACATCAGGCTTACGTTCGCGCAAGCCCTCCGCTACGCCAGTGATAGTACCACCTGTACCCGCACCTGCGATAAAGATATCCACCGCGCCACCCGTCTCTTCCCAAATCTCAGCGGCTGTGCCTAAACGATGTGCGCGTGGATTAGCCTGATTATAGAATTGTTGTGGATACCAGGCATTGGGTAGTGTCGTTCGAAGTTCGATGACCTTGTTGATCGCGCCCCGCATTCCCTGGCGTGCGGGAGTCAACAAGACTTCGGCCCCCAACCGTTGCAAGAGCAGGCGGCGTTCCAGGCTAACGGTATCAGGCATAGTCAAGATACAGCGATAACCACGAGCAGCAGCGATCATCGCCAGCGAGATACCCATGTTACCACTTGTTGGCTCTATAATGACGCTACCTGGTCTAAGTAAGCCCTGCGACTCGGCTTCACACACCATATGCTGCGCCACCCGATCCTTCACACTTCCACCGGGGCTAAACATTTCCAATTTCGCCAGTATCGTCGCAGCCGCTCCTCCGGCTCGTGTAGGAAAGCGCTTGAGCTCGATTAGAGGGGTACGACCTACTAGTTCAGTCGTATCTTTCGCCCAGCCGGTCATATGTGCTCGTCTTCCTTCTTATTGGCTCGCCTCACGTGTATCGGGCAATAAAGCGCTAATAAAGCTCATGAGTTCGTGCATATAGAATGGTTTACGCAATAGGAGGCCTGATTGTAAGCCCATACGATGAAGCTCCCAATCATGACTACCCGTAATCATGATAATGGGGGTGTCTTTCGTCTTGCTGTGTCCCTTCAGGATCTTATAGAGAGACGCTCCGTCTAGATTAGGCAGGCCTACATCTAGCAAAATCAGATGAGCCCCAAGTTCTGGCAAGCAATCCTTCGCCTCCTGCCCATCATTGAAGAAGCGTAAATTCCAGTCCCCAACACACTCCAGCATATCACGAAACATGCTATTTAAGCCCGGATCATCCTCAACAATAGCAATGAGTTTACGTGCTCCTGGCCGTTTTGCGTCCGTTGCTTCAGCCACGTGCATCCTCCCCTTCTCGCTTGCTCCCCTCTACCCACCATTATGCTCTATCATATGTATACTACTCGGGATCAGGTAATAAGGGGAGGTTCCCTTAAACAATCGCGTTAGATATAGTACATAGTTTCCGTTGTTCCCGTGCGGTGCCGCTGGGCCAATTCTTCAATAGTGGTCGAGGTCAGAATCTGCTGGGTCACTGAATCTATTTTTTGCCATACTTCGCGTAGAGCGCAACCTGGAGAGAGCTTACAGAAGTCGGGATTGGGCAAACATTCCATAGGAGGAACATAACCTTCAAGTGCCTGCATCACATGCGCCATTGTGATCTGCCCAGGTGGTTTCGCCAACATATGACCACCCTTTGGACCGCGTACACTCTTTACCAGGCCCTCTTTGCGCAGGACCATCAGAATCTGGTCTAGATATTGCTCAGGAATGTACTGTCGACTCGCGATATCTGAACTTTCAATTGGCCCTTGCCCATAATAGGCGGCCATATCAAGCATCGCCCTCAGGCCGTAGTCTCCCTTCATTGTTAGCTTCATTTTTGAGACCTTTCTTCTGGGCAATGAGACTTGAGAATACTATTTGCCTAGGTCTTATACGAAAACTAACGCCACTGTCGTGGATAGCGCTCTCAATTTTTCGTATAAGGAGTAATGCTATTGCTAGGATATATCAGTAATGTATGCATGTCAATGGGTAGCATCGCTTCTCAAGTTCCTTAGTACAAGATGTTCACCTTCTCTCCACTTCAGCTTGGCTATGGCAACCGATCAACACTCTTTTGATTAATTTCTGCTGAGAATATCCCATACAGGTCTGTGCTATCTTGCAGGCTCCATTATGGACATCTATAATGAAATTATCACGGTAGTCATATAAATTTCACCATACTTCAGCCATCTATGGGCAGTGCTTTTGGATTCTAAGGGGGTCCTCTACTTATGCAGCAGCAAGGGAATACCTGGCAATCAGGGCAAGATAAGCTCACTGTGCTGGTTGTCGACGACGAAGAAAACATCATCGAGTTTATTCGCCTGGGTCTGCGTTATGAAGGCTTCCAGGTAGAATCAGCCAATGATGGAGATTCCGGCATCGCAGCGGCACTTCGCCTCAATCCAGATATTATTATTCTGGATGTGATGATGCCACCAGGCATTGATGGGCTTGAGGTCTGCCGCCGATTACGAGAAAATCCCACGACCCGCGAGATCCCAATATTGATGTTAACAGCAAAAGATGAGGTACGCGACCGTATCGCCGGACTACGAATTGGGGCTGATGACTACCTAACCAAACCTTTTGACTTCGACGAATTACTTGAGCGCATCCGTGCTATTTTGCGCCGCCAAGGTCGCGGACGTGGTTCCCAGGGAGCAAGCAATGCCGATGCTGACAACACCCTCGAGTTCGAAGACTTACGCATGAACACTGGCACACGCGAAGTTACACGCGGTGGTCATCCGATAGAATTAACAGCCACTGAATATAACTTGCTCCATCTCTTTATGAGCCATCCTCGCCAGGTGCTCGACCGCCAGACCATCCTACAAAGAGTTTGGGGCTATGAGTTTCTTGGAGAAACTAACATTATTGAAGTGTATGTACGTTACTTGCGTGAAAAAATCGAAGACTCTCCCAGTACCCCCAGACTCATCCAAACCGTTCGCAGCGTCGGATACGTGTTAAAAGGGTAACTTCTTCTACGCAAACTTGAGCGTGTGAGCACCTGGCACGATTGTAACGTAGATTTTCATAGAAAATCTGAGCTATTCCATACGCGCTTTATGTAGTGGAGTCCAGAGCCTATGTCTGAATTGCGTCCTAACAAACAAAACGAACGCCCTCAACATCTTTCCTCACTTGAGGAACGCTACACTCCCACAAGCATTAAGGGAGTGTCGGACGCTATCCCGATGCACCAGCATACAATGGCAGTAGGGTCAGATGGCACGGTTAAGCCTGTCCATTCATTGAGTACGCAAACTCCTCGCTGGCTCCGCCCATTTCTTAGCCTGCACGTACAACTAGCATCCGTGTTTAGCTTGGTCTTATTGTTGGTACTGCTTGTTGCTACTATGCTTTCACGCGATCCGCAAACAACCAATGCTCTTCTCTATCCTACCCTGGTGCTCCTGGCCCTTGGCGGCATTGGACTTACTTTTACCTTTACAATTTTGCTACTCCGCCCTCTAGTTCGTATCACGGATGCCACCCAGGCTATCGCGCTTGGCGACTTGAAGCAGAGAGATCGTCTCCCACCTCTACACTTGCCGCCACAGGACGAGATTGATCGCCTCAGCGGGAGCATTGATGAGATGGTCACTCGACTGGAGAGAGCGGAGGAGTTACAACACGCAGCCGAAGATCGTTTCCGCCGCTTCTTCTCAGATGCGTCACACCAGTTACGAACACCGCTGACCTCAATTCGTGGCTTTACAGAGGTCTTGCTCCGGGGTGCCAAGGATGACCCCGATACCGCCCAGCGTGTGCTCAAGCTAATGAGTAATGAAGCGGAAAGAATGACAGCTCTCATCAACAATCTGCTCACACTTGCACGTCTTAATGAACACCAGCCCTTAAAGATGCAATATATCGACCTGCTCGAACTCGTTCATGAGAATATGGAGCAGGCTCGTACTCAAGCTAGCGATGATCGTTCCTTCCAGGTGACATTACGTGCCGAAGCGCCTTTCGGAATACAGGCCAATAAAGAGCGAGTCAAACAATTGCTCTTTATTCTACTTGACAATGCCGTTAAGCATGGACTAGCCGCTCCCCAGGGCTCGATTACAATCATTCTGGATAAACGAGAACAATTTATTGAGATCCATGTCAGTGATAATGGGCCTGGTATTCCCCAGGATGAGCTTGATAATATCTTTGATTCATTCTACCATGGGCGACACCAACGAACTCCTGGCGCAGGCTTAGGCCTGGCTATCGCATCTGCTATCGTTGAGGCTCATCAGGGCAGGATATCGGTCCATAGTGTCAAGGGCGAGGGCACAGACTTTGTCGTAGCGCTACCTTGCACTCAATAACAATGAGAGTTGCCCTTCCTTTTCACCTTGAAAGAAACCTTCCACACTATCTGGAAAACCTCAGCGATACCATAACTTTCCTTCCTAATATTATTGACCTCCTCGTTGACAGCATGTTACACTGCCATCATTAAAACTGAGTAGCATAACTTTCGTGCATAGCGGTATTTCTAACAAAGAGAGAGATAACATGTGGACCTCAACGCTTGATCTCGACCCAAAACGTATTTTGCTCACACGACTCCTGGGCCGCTTCTGGCGCGGCGCGTATTTCTCTTCTTATGCCCCTCTGCGCGTCGAGAACCTTCCTCGCCCAACTCTAGCAGCTTCTTCATGGGTGCGCGTACGGAATCGTCTGGCAGGTATTTGTGGCAGCGATCTACATCTTGTAGAGGCTGATGGTGATTTGCGCATTTCTCTCGCAGCGCTCCCCGGACACAAACGGCTCTATCCTGGACATGAGGTCGTTGGCGAGGTTGTTGAGATTGGTGACACAGTCGAACACCTGCGAGTCGGAGATCGCGTGGTCCTACAGCACGGTCCCAACTGTATCTCTCAAGGCGCGGAACCTGTTTGCCGCTTTTGCTCTGAAGGTTTCTATAATCTGTGTGAATATGGCAATCTTCCTGGACCGCACGCGATTGGAGGCGGGTGGAGCGAAGAGATGGTATTACCAGAACAACAACTCTTCCGCATTCCATCATGGATGAGCGATGAGCAAGCAGTACTTCTTGAGCCAACAGCTGTAGCTCTGCATGCTGTACTTCGTGCTCTTCCACGTCCTGATAGCCAGGCGCTCATCATTGGCGCTGGAACTATCGGTTTGTTGACCCTGCAAATACTACGCGCGCTGGCTCCTCAAGTTGAGATCAGTGTGCTCGCGCGCCATCCTTTTCAAATCGAGCAGGCGACACGCTTGGGTGCACATCACATTATTTATACTCATGATAGTTATCTAGGGGTACAAACAGTCACTAATGCCCGCCCCTACAATGGCTGGTTTGGCAACCACGCGCTGGTTGGCGGCTTCGAAACCATCTACGATACGATTGGTACCAAACGCACCCTACCCCATGCTCTACGTTGGGCCTGTGCTCGCGCCAATTTAGTTCTGGTCGGCGTGCATCTTTATCCTATGCACATCGACCTCACACCCATCTGGAACCAGGAGATTAAGCTCATCGGTTCGATGAGTCATGGTCTCGAACACTGGCCGCCTCATAGTGGTCAGCCTCGCTCAACCTTTGACGCCGCGACCGAATTGATACAGGCAGGGCAGATTGAACCCGAACAGTTCTTGACGCATCGCTTCGCGATTACAGACTATCAGCAAGCACTGGAAACCGCTATGGGTAAGGGCCAGACACACGCGATTAAAGTCGCCTTCGATTACTCACTTGTACCTTCGACGGTGGTTCCCAATGTCCGCGCCTCTGCACGCTCTCGCTACCAGCCTTCTATCACACGCCAGCAAGAAGAGCAAGGGCCTGACACTATTGAGGAAGAAACAGAGAAGTTCTCCTCGCCAACGCCTGGAGAACCTAAAGGCGCGGAAAGAGGTGACCAAACGGCGCGTATGCCCGCGCTTGGACGTAAGCCCAAATCCCACCGAGAAGCTTCCAGCAGTACAAACGTACCCTACATTAGAGAACAAAAAAGTGAGCCCTTGCTGGTCGCACCCTCTACCTCTGATCTGCCAGCTAACGATGCTCACGTAGAGCCCCAACCAGAGGGACTTTTGAGCGTTGAGTATGTAAATCAACCGGGGCCCAAAGAACAAAAGAGCGAGCCCTTGCTTGCTACACCCTCTACCTCTGACCTACCAATAGTGTCTCCACCTCAGAAGGTATCACATGAAGATCAATCTCGCTCATATATGATGCCCCAAGAGTCGATCCCACCGACATCAGAGGCGCAAGAAGAGGAACCGCTGCCTGTGCTTTCCGATATACCAGATGAGCCTCCTATGGGAGCTGTTGAGTCTATACCAGCGGCAAGCCAGCCTTCTGAGGAATCTTCTTCAGCACAGGCTCAAGAACCAGTTCCTTTTGAAGAGATTCATGAGGAAACGCCAGATGAGCCCATATCCAACTTTGAGATCGAAGATGATCATATGTCAGAGCTACCGCCCTCTACACCTGAGGATATGTACGAAGAGCATTCACTGGATACTCCCACGCCCCTTGTAAAAATAGCGGAAAGTGTTCAGGAATCTAGCACGACTCCACAGCCATCTGAAACGCCTGCCAGGTCTGAAGCGCAAGCGCAATCCCGACGCGCGCGGCGTCGTAAGAAGACAAATACTAACCATTAAGCATAGCTGGCGAGGCATGTATATCCTACCCAGGCATACATCAAATCATTCACTCATCAAGGTTAAAGCGATATGTCAAGTAAGCAGCAAGATAGCCATCTAGAAGAGACAGGCAAGCGCGCTTCCTTACCATCCAGAGCTACCTCCAATAAGGCATCTTTCAGCAGCCAATCTGGCGCTAGAAGCGATGCCGCCCCCTCATCGCCAACGAGCTCTGATGACGAAGGTGAGATACCAACGGTTCCACGTTTACGTGCGAACAAACCCAAAACGGATGTACAGCAGGAAAGCGCAAGCGATGCCCCCCCACCTGGATCAGATAACTGGTTCACCAGCCAGCTACCAACAGGCTTTCTCCTTGAAGGCGCGGAGGATCTGCCATCGGAACTCTGGCTCAAACTACCTGATGAGTCCAATCCCAAACTAACGAAGCAAGACAGGGCCAGTTCCTCAGTAAAGCCTAACAACACATCAGAGCAACAACTGGACGAGGACCAGTCTGCTCCTACTCCCAAACCACTCATCGATCCATCCATAGACCTCACTGATCCACTACTAACGTTGGATCAGCCGCTCTTCCCTCTGACAGTGCAAATCTCTGGCAAGCTAAAGGCAGTCTCGACAACTCAAGAGCACACACGATCACCTCAGAACAAGGAACCTGTTTTAGCAACTTCAGAACCAATGCCACCATCCCAGAATGAAGAACCTGTTTTGGCAACGCCAGAACCAACGCTACCATCTCAGAGTGAAGAGCCAACTTCGAAGCCACGCACATCTAACAAGCAGTCAGGCATAAAATCACAGCCCACTCCGAGGCAAGTATTGAAGTTATCTCGTCGCGCATCACGTACCTATCTTCTGGTCGCAGTCATTCTTGCGCTGCTTGTCATCCTGGGTGGCGGCACACTTACCCTGACTCGCCTATTCACAGGTGATAGCAATACATCAGGAACAACTCCAATCTTCGTGCAATCGTCCCTCTCCTCCAAACAGATTGACGAGTTACGTCACCTTTCTACACGGATGAATTACAAGCAACTCGCTGGTCTCCATATCGCACGCATGTCACTTGACGAAGAGATAGGACAATTGATTATGGTCGAGTATAATGATACTTACTACTCGAACGATATCAAAAGCATGATTAAGGACTTGCATGCAGGCGGCGTCATCATGTACGAGTTTCAGATGCAGACCGCGCCACAAACAAAGCAAGATATCGACCAGATGGAGCATGATGCCAAAGTTCCCTTACTTATCTCAACCGACGAGGAAGGCGGCATCGTTGAGCGTCTTAATAATATTTATCCACCTCGACCATCGGCGCTCGATATCTATAACACCGGCAACCCTCAAGAAGCCGAAAGAGAGGGGAAACAGGTCGCGCTGGATCTGCTCGCGCTGGGCATCAATGCCAACCTCGCTCCAAGTGTTGATGTAGCGCTCGTCAATGGCCCTGGTCAGACCACACGTACCTTCGGCTATAGTGCTGATTCCGTCATTAAGTTCGCTGGCCCCTATATTAAGGCAATGCAGCAGCAAGGGGTAATCGCGACTATTAAACATTTCCCTGGTTTAGGTGCCTCTACCATCGATCCTCATGATGGATTACCAGTCATTACGCGCACCAAAGAACAGCTTTATCAGACTGAGCTGGCCCCTTTTAAACACTTTATTCAGTCTAAGGATAAGCTCGAAAATCCAGGTATCGTTATGCCTACCGATATCTTGATGACAGCTATTGATTCGGTCTATCCCGCTGAGCTCTCACATATCTTTATGACGGATATTCTACGGAAGGAATTTGGCTATGATGGGGTAGCCCTGACCGATGCGCTATACATGAAGGGGGTAACCATCAATGGAACCCCTGTAAATATGTCACAGGCAGCGGTAATGGCGCTGCAAGCAGGAAATGACATGCTGCTCGGCCCCACAGGTTACGCACAGACGCTTGATATGATCAATGCGATTAAGGAGGCCCTCAAGGATGGAAGGCTTTCGAAGGCACGCTTGGATGAAGCCGCGACACGGATCATCGCGCTCAAGATGCAAGCCCATCTTATGCCAGCCACACCTCCACAGAACTAAAGCACTTGACAGGAGAATAGAGACAGTGCCCCGTTGCTGCACGGGGCACTGTCTCTATTCTCCTGTCAAGCCACCACAGTATATAGCTATATCGCCTCAGCGGCGATAATCCCTAGCTCAGGAAAGGTCAGGAAGCGAGCCAGCCTCTGGCGAATGAATTGTATCAGGCGTTATCGAGCCAGGGGAGCGTTGCAGACGCTCTATGATTTCTTTTAAGCGCCTCATCTCATTCGCATGTTGGGCCTGCAAAGCCTCCATCTCACGCGCCATCTCATCCTGCATCTGCTCCATGCGATCCTTCATGCGTAGAATAGCCTCAACGCCTGCCAGGTTAACTCCTAGGTCACGCATCAAACTTCGGATGTGCAGGACTCGATCAATATCCCTGTCTGAATAGAGCCGTGGGCTATGAGGGCTTTCTCCTTTGCGGGCTGGCGTGATCAGGCCCAAACGCTCATAATGGCGCAGGGTTTGCTCATGCACATCAGCCTTTTGAGCGGCAATACTGATGATATACCATGCGCCGTTCCTCATTTCAGGCATATATGCATCACTCCTTTCGCCTCACTATGACTGTGCTCCTACGCCTCCACCGCGACTTCGCGCAAGTTTCTCAAACAAACCACGCTCTTCCGCCGTAAGACGCGTCGGTAGCACGACATTGACACGCGCATAAAAGTTACCACGTTCCGCACTTTTCAAACGGGGCATGCCTTTGCCTGCCAGGCGAAATGTCCTGCCATTTTGGGTCTCGGGCGGAATCGTCAGGCTCAAGCGCTTCCCATCGGGAAGTGCTACAGGCGCCTCTCCTCCCAATATCGCCGTCGTCAGATCGACATCCATGTTAGCATAAACATCATCCCCCTTGCGCTCAAAAACCTCATCTGGCTTGACGGAGATTACCAGAAAGAGATCACCACGCGGTCCTCCACTAGCCCCTGGATGGCCTTCGCTCGCAACCCGTATTTTGGAGCCATTATCAACACCTGAAGGTATTTTCACCTGGATGCGTTTGCTATTGGTAGTGGTTTGTCCCTGCCCCCCACACTTCGCGCACAGGCGTCCATTAATCTCACCCATGCCATGACAGGCTGTACAAACCTCAGGTGATTGAATGTTAAAGGTTCGCTGGCTTCCCAGGTACGCTTCAGCAAGCGAAATCTCAACTGGCTGCTCTATATTGTCACCCGCGCGTTTATGAGTACCATTTGAGGATGAGCGGAACCCACCACCGGAAAAACCTGTAGCGCCAGCATTCCCTGCAGCACCGCGTCCAAAGACCATTTCGAAGAAATCAGAGAAACCGGAATTACCAGGATCAAAATCAAAAGGCGATCCACGGTAGTTCGCAGTTCCCCGCCGCGCTCCTGAGAAGCCTCCAAATTGATCGCGCCAATTTGGCCCAAGCGTATCGTAGCGCTGCCGCTTATCGGGATCAGAGAGTACCTCATACGCCTCATTAATTTCTTTAAACTTTGCTTCTGCCTTCTTATCACCAGGATTTACATCGGGATGGTGCGTACGTGCCAGTTTACGGAAAGCTTTTTTAATCTCATCCGCGCTGGCACTACGTGTGACGCCCAATATTTTATAATAGTCTTTATAATCCATCACTCAGGCCCTCATTTAGTGCCATGCTACTCCTGTGCTTGAGCGGAACAGGTCACTATTGGCATGCCCCATATTCCGCTCATATCACACCTGGCATAATTCTATATAGTAACACACTAGTTACTTGGTATCACTCTCGCCATTCTTGCCCACAGGTACGCTTACCTTGACATGCGCGGGACGAAGAGTCTCCTCTCCAAATGTATAGCCTTTGCGCATCTCTTCAAGAATAGTTCCCTCAGGCTGGTCTGTGCTCTCCACGGCCTCAATAGCCTCATGCACATATGGATTAAAGGTCTCGCCTACGGTTGGAACGATATTCAACCCCTCGCCGCGCAAAACCTCATTCATCTGCCAGTGAAACATACGGAGCGTCTGCTGTAAATTTGCCTTGTCCATAGTTTCCTGATAGACCAGGGCCCGCTCGACATTGTCCATCACATCAAGCAACTTATGAAAAAGCGCCTTCTTGTGCGAGGCAACACGCTGCTCCAACTGGCGCTCCTGGCGCTTGCGGAAGTTATCCCATTCGGCCCGCTCGCGCAAGTATTTGTTCCAGTTCTCCGCAGCCTCCTTACGCGCTTGCTCCAACTGTGTTTCGAGTTCGGCGATACGAGCATCAGCGTCTCGCTGCTCGTTGGTGGGCTGAGTATTCTGCTCGGCCATCTTCTCTTGAGAGTCTTCCATCAATCACACATCTCCTCATCAGGTCTCATACGAAAACAAAGCTACCACGGTGCCGTTAGTTCTCATATCAACCCAAGTGCTCAAATTTCGAATAGAGAATCAGCAAAGTTATGTTTATGACAATGCATCTGGCATCTAACGAATTTCATATTATTCCGTGTCGAGTATAAAACTTGAGTCACTCTCTGTCAAGTTTTATATCACAGGTCATATAGAAGAAAAGAGAGAAGGAATGCGATACTGGCTCATGAATTAGTATCACACTTCTTCTCTCCCCCTTAATCTTCAACCTCATCCTGCTCAACAGCGTCCCAACGATCACCACGTGTCAACATAATTGAGCTAAAGAGTGCATCCTGCGCAATGTTGATCCGTTGCCACTTCCAGAGTTCGAGGGCAGCAATAAAGGTGACGACAATCACAAAACGCGATTGCTCGTTTGCCACAACCTCTTCAAACAAGATCATCTCGCGCTCCTGTAAACGCTCGACAATCTCCGCAATCCTATCACTGACACGTACCCGTGAAACAGGCATCAATTGATCACCATTCGCCTCTTCTCTCCCCTTCATATCAAGGAGGCGCTGCAAGGCACGCGCGAGCGACTGCACCTCTAGTCCCATAAGGGTCGGAGGCGTCCAGGCAAGCTGAGCCTCGATACCAGCCAGTAAGCCAGAACGCCCATGCGTCTGCAAACCTTCATCTTCGCGCTGTTTCAGAGCCTGCGCTATCTCCTTGGTCAGCTTATATTCCACCAAATGTTGTTGCAGTTCTTCCGCCAGACTGGCAGCACTCTCATTGGAATCGTGCTCCTCTGTACGTGGCATCTGCGGAAGCAAGCTTTGGGATTTAATATAAAGGAGGCGAGCCGCGATAGAGACAAAAGCCGCCATATTCGCTAATGGTAGCGCTTCCGCCTCGCACTCTGAGAGATAGTCCAGATATTGATCCGTCACGGCAAGCAGGGAGACAGTCGTAATCTCTAGCTGTCGTTTCTCAATCAGGTGTAGCAGCAGATCGAGTGGGCCTTCAAAGCTCGGCAGGTGGATAACATAACGCCTCTGTTCATGCGTTGATTGCTCATTTATGGCCTGTGGTTCGGCTTCTTGCCACGCGCTAACCTGCTCCAACATACGCTTATGAAACCTCGTCTACCATGTGTAAAATAGCGGCCGGTCCGTTGGCCTGATGATGCGTGCGAATATACAAGACCGCCATATCAGAGAGTCCTACTGCGCTTGCCAGTTCCGCTCCTACCTCGGCATGCCACCACGCGTACCCTAATGTGAGCCGCCAGCGCTGTACATGATGTTTCTCAGCATTGAGGGGAGAAATGGCGATCTTGCTCATCAAAGCCGGAGCGAATATTTTACCAAGGACAATTACCGGTCGCGTCCAGAACGGAACGCGCCCTTCCGCTTTCCCCACATCATGCAGAAGTGCAGCGGCTAACATGTCTTCATCATCGCAGCCACGCCCAAGCAATCCCCTACATACACTCACACTATGGCGCTGATCAGCCGGGCTCATTGTGTAGAATAACGACAAGGCCGATTCTGGTAACCGGCAGGCAACCTCTTTATGCTCATCCAACGTCAACGGCTCCACAAACCCCATTTGCTGCCGCACCTGCCCCAGACGATAGAGAACCTTCTGTAATATCATACTTCTTACCACTACCCTTGCAACTACTAGCGATAAGCGATTTTGCACACTATCGCTTGCAACACACCCACATTTCCCCAATATTAGGAGAGTCATACTCTACCATTTGTCTCCCTTACGAGATATAGAGTCGACTCAGATCAATGATCGGAATGCCAGTGATTAGCCCTATTAATACCTCCGCACTTAGCCAGATATAATAGGCCAGACGGAAGAGGAAAAAGTCTCCAATCATCAACAACTGCCCAATAAACGGCAAGAAAAAGAAGATCAAGAGAATAATGACTGGCCCGTAAGGGGCAGCCCAGCGTGCATACTTAATCGCCTGTTTGCTTGGCAAAAGTGTATAGAGTACCTGATAACCATCCAGGGGAAACAGAGGAACGAAATTGAAGACAAACAGAGAGAAGTTGACGCTTGAGAAAACCAGCATAAGCTGTACCACGCGAACCCCAATAGCATTACCAAATACAGGCTCTCCTACAGTAACCATCGTTCGCAGGATTAACGCGCTTAGCAGACCCAGAATTAAATTCATGAGGGGGCCAGCTATAGCAACCATCAGTATCCCTTTATTGGGGCCACTACGTAACTTCCAGGGATCGGGTTTCACGGCTTTTCCCCAGCCCAAGCCCAATGGCAAGGCAGCTACTGGCTGAAAAGCCAGAGTCAGGCACATCAAGAAACCCAGAGGCTCAATATGTGAGCGCAGTCGAAGTGATTGGCGTCCCTCCTGGCGTGGTGTGGGATCACCTAACCAGTTTGCTACTGCCGCGTGTGCCCATTCATGAAGCACGATAGCCACCAGGAACGACAATAGTATCATGAGTGCCAGAAGTACATTTATCTTTGGCGAAAAGTCCATATGTTTCTCACTCTACACTCTTTGCGTCTCTGCCAAAAGGTCGATCTCCATCCCCTCACACGCCGAACGGGTACGGGCGAAGTGTGTTCGGGCCTCGGCTTCCATTAGATCAAGTTGATCATCATCATATGTTGGCTCATGATGGAAGAGCACAAGCTCGCGCACCCTTCCCAAACGGGCAGCCTCAACTGCCATAGCAACTGTACTATGACCAAATCCATGTTTCATCTGCTGGTAATCAGGAGTAGTATATTGCGCATCGTGGATGAGAACATCAGCCCCTTCAATGAAACGCACAAAATCGGGATCACATCCCGCTTCCCACTCCACATCAGTAGCGTATACGATTCGCTTTCCAGCATATTCGATGCGATAGACTAGCGCGCCATTTTGCGGATGACAACTCGTCAATTTCGCGAAAACCCTTAAATCATCGTCCGGTGAGCTTTTGGGTATCATGTCCCTACCGGGGTAAACGTCCAGGCTGACCTCATATGGCTGATCGCGCCAGAGTACGCAAGATTCATCGCCAACGGTATGAAACATGCGTTGCGAGGGAAGTTTACGAACGTCTACAGGAAAATACGGTGGAGACATCAGAGGAGTTACAAGCTGTTCAATACTCTGACCAGCCAGGCAAGGACCAAAGAAATGGATGCTTGTGCGAGCGTCAAATAAAGGAGAGAAGAAGGGAAAACCAACCAGGTGATCTCCGTGCCCATGCGTAATAAACAACGCCAGGTTTAGCCTCTCCTGCCCTGTTTTGTCATTCGCCAGACGCTTCATTAGAGCATCACCCAGGCCGATAACACCGCTACCAGCATCGAAAATCAAGGTATGCTCTCCGGCCTGAACCTCAACACAGGAAGTATTCCCGCCGTGGCGAAGGGTGTGCGCTCCCGGCGTTGGATAGCTGCCACGAACTCCCCAAAATCGTACAAGCAAACGCTGTTCACCAGCCATACAAATCCCTCGCTCCTAACCTAGCAGCATACATGTATGAGATAATTGTCCCTATTATAACGTGCGTCGTGCCGATTGAAAAGCCTCCGTGATAGAACATGTCTCCAACATCTTTTCATCCGTATTCATACGTTATTGTCCGCCTCTTTGGCTGTCAAAGAGGTATCACTCCTCTTCACTTGCGTAAGCATATCGTTTACCAGCTTCACTGGCTGCTTAATGTCTTCTGCTAAGTAGCCCTTTCTCTCGCCGTTGTGAAGAGAGGCAATTCCCCTGAAACCAAGTCTTTCAAAAAGTTCCTGGCCTTCAGGTGTTGCTCCTATACCATACCAATTTTTTACATCAAATTGACGATTCAGAGACAACGCCCACTTTATAGTTTGCTTAATAAGGAAGCTACCACGCTCACGATCAAGCTTTTTATTGCCTGAAGGCTTCACAGTAAGGGTTGCAATATAAACGGATAGGCGGTGCTCTGTCCATTGCCTAATGGCACGAAGTGGAACGTCCTTTTCTCTAATCTTATCATAGATGAGCGTTTTAAGTATTTCTTCATCTATTGGCATGAGACTTGAGTAACCCACGCTTTGGTTATGGTCCTTTAGATGCATAAACATCTCATCATTGATATCTTGTCAGTCAAGCATGACGCCAAAGGGCACTATATCATCTTCCCCATATAAATCGAGCCCTATTTGTACCTCATTCCATATATCTGAAATGGTAGAGGGAGCCATCCTGTGTGATGTGCTTTCTCAAGAGTCCAGAGCAGTTACGCACAGGCTACTATACCCAGGAGGGGAGGGTGGTCATGGAGAGGGCGTTAGCTGTTGAGGCGAAGACTGGACACACTATTCAGCATGGCCTTGCTCTTGCTGAGATGTTGGCATAAGACCAGGGGCACGGAGTAAGTACACTGTGCCCCTATAGTTGCTACTCTTTGGCGAGGGCCAAGTGATCCAGGAAGTGAGGTGCTTGTCCGCTTATAAAATGGGCCAGGAAATGTGTCGGGAACCCAAACATATCTTCCTGGTATATAAATTTACCTCCTTGCGTGGAATTGGGAGCATCCTTGCTCTCAATGTTCTCGTACATTTACGAGCTATTCAATATAGCCTGCCTTACGACTCCTGACCTTAAATTATTAAGGAGTGCTAGGAGTGTTGGGAGTGTTTGGTATGTTCTCTGCTTTGTGCTGCTTGGGGTGCTGAGGTTGCTTGGGTTGCTTGGGGTGCTGGGGTTGCTGGGGTTGCTTGGGCTTAGCGTCTGTGTTCTGTGTAATTGCAGTTTTTGTAATTGATGCTATTGTTGGGGTAGTTCTACCAGCTAATAGCATCAACGCAATAATGCAACTCGCTACAAGCAGACAAACTCTCTTCCTCACGACCTGTCTAGTCATTCTATTTTCCTCTTTCTGTCGCAAACTTATACTTTGCATCACTCCGCTCTAAGCACTACAAAAAGGTTGTCTCTAATTCACTTAGTAGTCTATTGACTATGAAAAACACATGGATTAAATATCAAGCATCTCTTTTAAATCCAATACATTGAAGAAAACAGCAAGGGCTGGATACAAAAATGCCGGGTCAAGCGTGAGGCTCTCCATGAAATGGATATTGAGGATGTCTACCAGGCATTAGACAAAGCTCCTGCCATTTGGGCCTATTGTGTTGGACATCCAGGGCAGAAAAAGGGCTGGTTGTGCATGGTGGAGCCCAACGCGAAAGACACCAATCGGCGACGGTGGGAAACGAGCGAGCCATGGCAGACAGTCCAAGCAGCGTTCTTGTCAAATTGGAGAGACACCCCCAACATTGAAGCTGCCCAGCGTGAGCGCAAGCGCGAAGTTAACTTGGACCGGGCCGAGAAGGCCATAGTCGGATATGCTACAACCTATGGAGCATGGCTCCAAGACTCACTGAGTCCTGATGCTGGTGTTTCTATCGTGTTACAACGGCTCTATATCAGAATGCTCGAAATCTGGGAAGAGAGAGGCGTTGATTTCCAAACGTTAAGGCAACAAAAAGAGCTAATTTATCACATTGTATAGTGTATGAGGTTTTGGACGTGACTTAACCTTTGAATCCTGGAACCCGAAAGGCTTGATGATCAGTAGCATGAACCGTAGCTACATGAACACTCACCAGACACTAGATGAGTTCCATGAGATCGTCGCAAAGGCAGGTTTGCCTAAAATGCACTTCTATGATCTGAGGCATAGTGCCGCTACAATCCTTCTTGCAAAGGGAGTACATCCAAAGATCGTGCAGGAACTTTTAGGGCATGCCTCTATCGCCATCACCATGAACATATACTCTCACGTGATGCCATCCCTACAAAAGGAGGTTGCAGGGCTCATGGATAACATCTTCAAAGACGATAAAAATGACGCTTTTTAGCGCAATGGCTGTCATTTTGGCTGTGACAAGAGGCTGTATTAGTCTGAAGGGGCTTGAGAAGAGGCATCATTCGGGGTTGCGCAGTAAGGTATGAGATAATTGTCCCTATTATAACGTGCGTCGTGCCGATTGAAAAGCCTCCGTGATAGACAATTCTTAGCTTATTTTCAAAAATTCTTGATTGAAGTAAACATTTGGTCTTTTAGTAAACAGCACAAAATCGCTGCAAATTCGGCCTGAATAGCGTATGATAGAGGCAACTGGCAAATTGGTATTGTGATATATTGCCAGAGCAAACCGGTTTCTGGCATTGTTCGTAATATATTGCATAATGGCACCCACAACGCCAAGAGCGCGATCACGATAGAGAAAGCGAGGCTACCTTAGTATGGATAGAGAGAGCCCTCGAAGAGGCTACCGACGGCAGAGCAACGAGCAGCGCTCCGAACAGAGACGTTCTCAAGCCCCAATTCCACGCCGCCGCTCGCGCGAGCATGAAGAAAAAGAGTTATATGAGCGTGAAGTATACGAAGACGATCTAGACGATGGATATATTAGCGAAGAAGAAGCCTACCAACGCGCCTATGTTCCTCGCAGGCGAGCTAGTGCTTCGCCATCACGCCCACCTCGTCGCGCTCCTGCCACTATTAAAGAGCCGCGCTCACATCCAGCCAAACACCAAAGACCTCGCCGCCATCGCCGTAGCGCCCTCCCTTCAATGGCATTAGGATGTGTATTAGGTATTGTGCTTGTTATAGGTCTAGCGGTCGCGGGAGTACTCTATTTCATCGTTCCTTCTCTAAAAGGAAATAGTCCACAATCAATCAATCCTTTCAACAATGTGCGCGCTCATACAAAGGAAGAGAGCGTGACAGCAGCGCTCACCAGCCTAGCCCAACTTCAGGTCTGCACCAAAATTGGAAATGTTTCCCTGCTTGTCGACCCCAAAGCGACACAGGTAACAGTTACCAGTAAAAAGACGGTACAGGCAAGCTCCGACGCGGATGCCCAACAGAAATTCACACAAATAAAGGTCGAGGTACAGCCACCTGCCAACATCACTACGCCACTTACCTGCACCCGATTACAAGAATCACAGTCATCCCAGACGGGAAATTCAGCCAGTGGAGAAACGCTTATCGTCAATGTTGTCTTTCCCACGACCACAAACAACATGATGAACAGCGTTGATGAGGCAGCCGACATTACCATTCGCATTCCACCAAGCACCCTGCCAGCCAACCCTACCCTTCAGGTCAATGTGGAGGCACCAGTTGGCAATATTACAGTCGAGGGGCTCAGTGGGGTACTCAACCTGCACGGAAACACCGGCGCAATCAAGGTCACACAATCAATTCTTGCCAGTGGCTCACGCCTGGAAACAGGACAGAAAGGGGTGACCTTTAATGGCTTGCTACTGGTACCACCTACCGCAACAGCCAACAACCCGGCGTTGTATTCTATTCGCAGTGAGCAAGGCAATCTTGACATCACGTTACCAGGCAACCTCAATCTTCGCGCAAATATCAATACTAACGTGGGTTCTATTAAAAGTGATTTCCCTTTTCAGCCACAGAAGGACCCTCAAGATGAGAACTCCATGAGCTATAGCGGCCCACTCAATCCCCAGGCGGGAGCGCCTGCCCCCGCAACGCTGAACCTGGATGTAAGCATTGGTAACATCGTGTTACACAAACTTCAAACGAGTTGATAGGGGAGAGTGTGAGACAAACCATAGCTTAAGGGGACACAATTCTGTTAAAATAGATGCGCTTCCTTCAAATGGAAGGATCTATGGCAGTTCTACAAACATCGATGTACGAGAAAAGACTGCGCGCTGAGTTTTTATTAAAAGAGCTTGGTTGCATCGCAGGTATGTACTCTTTATAATGGTTGGATAATGATTGACATCACTCTAAGGTCATCTGCACAGCCAGGATCACTCTTGCAACTAACAGGTTCAGCTTTTTGGCAAGGGCTTGATCGAATAGCGGCACATGCAGATCAATCTTATTTATATTGTCCACATTACTTCATACCCATTGCGGAAAGGAGAAGCCAATAGCGTGTCGTGCAAGAGATGGTGCGATCCGCAGGCCATTTTTATATGAACGCAGTTCCACCTGGATCTAGCCTTGGCTCACTTCAGTTTCTCTCGGGGCCAATGGCGGGTTCGGTCATGCAAATCACAAAACCTGTGATACAGATCGGACGCGAACCCGGCAATGATGTTATTATTTCAGATGCTTCAATTTCGCGCAGGCATGCTCAAATTAAGCTGGAAAATGGGTCGTGGCAGATTGAGAAGCTAGCAGCCCAGAATAGCCTGACAATCAATCAGCAAGAAACGCAACATGGCGCTCTCACCTCTCAGGATGTGATTGGATTAGGAGGCCGTGTCTCCTTCCGCTTCATCGCACAGGGTACCGTCCCCGCATCGGTTGGTTCAGGAGCGTTTGCTCCACCTCCACCACAAACACCTCCCGTTGCGATGAACTATCAACAAACCATTTCGGCGGAAGAAGCAATGAGGCAAGGGCCACCAGCCTCCGGAGCGCCGAACGTCAGAGGCATCCCTTCACTTGAGGTAACCAACTATACAGGACAGGACCGCCGCGTCTTCCAGCTCGCTCCACAAAAGCAAGCATTCAGCATTGGTCGCGCGCCAGACAACGATATTGTCATCAACGTTTCCACGGTATCTGCTTATCACGCAATTATTCAGCGCCAGGGAAACGACCTGGTTTTCGTTCACCCACACCCCAAATCGGGACGTTCCAGCAATGGTATTCAATTCCAAGGAAATACCATACGCGGAAGCCAGCAATTTCAGCATACGCTTGCTCATGGCGATACTTTCCGTATCAGTGATGAACATGGCACATTTACAACCCTGGTCTATACAGATGGTAGCGGCAACACAACCGACGCGATACCCGAGATTTATCCTATCCAGCTTGGTGCACCTGTCATCAGTCTAGGGCGAGCAACAAACAATACAGTAGTATTGGACCACCTCCAAATCTCGAAGAATCATGCCCGTTTGGAGCAGGTTCCAGGTGGCTATCGAATCGTTGACTTAAATAGTAAGAACTCAGTCTATGTCAATGGTGTGCGAATCTCGCGTAGCGCACGCAATCTCATGGTCAATGATGAGATTCGCATTGGTCCCTTCCGCTTCATCTACACCGGGCAGATGCTTATCCAGCAGGACGAGAGCAATACAATCCGCATCGATGCTCTCAACTTGGTCAAAGAGGGACAGGCCCATCGCATCCTGCTCAATGACATCTCGCTCGCGGTCCCACCGCGCAAATTTGTAGCCCTGGTAGGTGGTTCAGGTGCCGGTAAATCGACGCTGATGGATGCCTTAAATGGACTCCGCCCGGCGACGAAAGGCTCAGTTCTCTATAATGGACAGGACTACTACCACAATCTGGCAGCATTTAGCACCCAGCTTGGCTATGTCCCACAGGATGATATCATCCATCGCGACCTGACCGTGGAGCACGCGCTCTATTATGCGGCCAAATTGCGTCTGCCTGATGATGTTACTAAAGAACAAATTCAGCAACGTATCAATGAGGTACTGGCAGATGTAGATCTAACTCCACGTCGCCATTTGCTCATCAGCAAACTCTCTGGTGGACAGCGCAAGCGCGTCTCTATCGCTCTAGAGTTGCTTGGCAATCCAAGTGCCTTCTTCCTGGATGAGCCGACGTCGGGTCTTGATCCAGGCCTGGATCGCAGGATGATGACTTTGATGCGTCGCCTGGCTGACCGTGGACGCACCATCGTCCTTGTCACTCACGCAACCAACAATATCAATGCCTGCGACTATGTCTGCTTTCTGGCTGCGGGCGGGCACCTGACATATTTCGGTCCTCCCGATGAAGCGAAAGCCTACTTTGGAAAGAACGATTTCGCCGAAATCTACAGCGCGCTTGAACCAACAGACGAGAATCCCAATATCCCGGCAGAAGCGGGGGCACGCTTCCGGCAATCCCCTGATTATCAGCGTTATGTGGCTCAACCGCTTAGCCAAAACGCCGCCAAACAGGCTCAACTTATGGCCCGCCCGGCGGTTATCAAGCCACCCAGGCGAGGGAATCCCTGGAAGCAATTCCAGATCCTCTCACGCCGCTATATTGAGCTTCTGCGCAATGATGTTGGTAACCTGGCAATTCTGCTACTTCAGGCACCGATCATTGGCCTGATACTCTTCTTCATGGCCCAGCAGAACATCTTCAATGATACCAGCATCGTTACCTGTCCTCACCCAAAGAACATGTTGACGCAGACAGGCAAAACAGATTTTAGCTGTCAACAAGCGTACGACCAGATCGATGGACCGCAAGGCACACTCATCCTGCAAGCTTCAAAAAAGCAGAATCCTGCGCGCTACAAAGATTTAGAGGGAGATGCCCTCAAAGAGAAGGTCAAGGATGATCTAATTGTGCAAGGCTCAGGGGGAGATGCACAAAAGATCCTCTTCATCATGGCCTTCGCGGCTGTCATGTTTGGCTGCATCAATGGAGCGCGTGAGATCGTAAAAGAGGCCGCCGTGTATCGGCGTGAGCGTACTGTCAACCTGGGCATCGTACCTTACATGTTCTCCAAAATCATAGTGCTAGGTCTGCTCTGCCTGATCCAAAGCTTGATTATGGTAGCCCTGGTGAACCTCAAGACGCCTTTTAAGACGAGTCTTATCTTGCCGCCGTTCCTGGAAATCTATGTCACTATGTGCCTGACCTCGTTGGCAGGTCTGATGCTAGGCCTCATGATCTCAGCACTGGTACCTACCAATGACCGTGCGACGAGTATGATTCCTATTGTACTCATTCCACAGGTAATCTTTGCGGGCGTCATCTTCTCGCTGGATAATCCTCAGGCTCTCCAGTTCCCAGCTGCCTTCTTCCCTTCACGCTGGGCAATGGCGGCTATGGGCACAACGATTGGCCTGCGTGGGGACAAACTCGGCTCAGATGATTTCTCCTATGTCAGCACATTCTTCGGGCATGCGACCAAAGCCGAAGCAATTGGGCATCTGTTTGTGACCTGGGGGGCTCTTGTAGCGATGATTCTTATCTTCGCATTCATTATCGCCTTCTGCCTCAAACAAAAAGACATTCGTCGATAGTTTGCAAGCCAAAACGGGCAGAAAGTATGAGATGAGCCAGCACGCTGACTCATCTCATACTTTCTGAGCAGACAGTCACAGGGATGGCAATTTCTAGCTATTCTCTATCAATAATCCCAGAGATTTCATGCAAACATCTTAATATCTAGACTATAACCTATCATAACCTTACTCATTTTTTATTGCCGAAATCCCCTTCCTCTTCTATCTATATGGTATTAGGTGCCCAGATATGATAATACGTGATTTATACACGTTCCTTTAAATGTAGTACGTGATTGATATGACATGGTACTTATTGGCAAGGCTCTTGCTCCTCGCAACAAGCCTATGCTATTGTAATGGTGTTCTCATATGGACTGTCCTAAACAAGGGAACGAGATCGTCTCAATGTTACAAAATAAGCATATTGTCCTTGGCATTTGTGGAGGAATTGCCTGCTACAAAGCGGTAGATCTTGTCAGCAAGCTACAGCAGGCAGGCGCAGTGGTAGATGTCATTATGACAGAGAGCGCGGATGAGTTTGTGCGACCACTGACATTCTCAACCATGAGCCACCGACCAGTCTATAGCGACCTGTGGGAGCCTTCTGGGCAAGCTGCGGAAACGCATATTCGTTTGGCGGAGGAAGCCGAGTTGCTGGCGATTGTACCCGCGACCGCAAATACAATCGCGAAATTGGCACATGGTTTCACAGATAATATGTTGACGACAGTGGCATTGGCGACACAAGCGCCCTTGCTTCTGGCACCAGCTATGTACAAAGATATGTATACGCATCCTGCCACGCAGGCCAACCTGAGCCTGTTGCGACAAAGGGGCGCATATATCGTTGAGCCAGCAGTTGGACGCCTGGCATCGGGAACAATTGGAACTGGACGCTTACCAGATACAGAGCTCTTGCTTGGAGCTATACGCTTGACGTTGGGACGCCACAGTGGCGATCTGGTGGGACGGCGCGTGGTCGTCACCGCCGGAGGTACACAGGAGCCAATTGATCCTGTACGCTATGTAGGCAATCACTCTTCGGGTAAAATGGGTTACGCTATCGCAACCGAGGCGCGAGATCGCGGGGCCGATGTGGTCCTGATTACAGGGCCGGTCTCACTTCCCGCTCCCTATGGGGTAGATCTCATTCGCATCGAAACAGCCTCACAGATGCGTGATGCCGTAATGGCTTCCGTGAATGATGCCGATGTCCTGGTTATGAGTGCAGCCGTCGCCGATTTTCGTCCAGCTCACCCCTCTCCTCAGAAAATCAAGAAGCACGTGGGAGAGCCTTCAATTATAGCCTCCTCTGGTCAACAGAAGCAGGCGACAACGGAAGGTCACGCTGCTGGCGACGGGTTCTCTATACATCTGGTTCGTAACGCGGATATTCTGGCAGACCTGGCCACTATGCAGATAGGTCAGCAGCGAAGGAATCGCGAGGGGCGGTTACAACCACTCATCCGTGTTGGCTTCGCTGCCGAAACTGAGAATGTCATCGCCAACGCACGCGATAAGCTCGTGCGTAAACAGCTCGATCTGCTCGTCGCAAATGACGTAATGCGCTCAGACAGCGGTTTTGGTGCTGATACAAACAAGGTTTATTTCTTCCATCCCGATGAAACGGTGGAAGACTTGCCCGTTATGCCCAAAACAGGCGTTGCGGCGGCGATTTGGGATAGAGTGTTATCCCTGTTGACGTAAAGTAGTTGGAGGGGCGTGGCGCTGTGATGGGAGCTTTTGTTCTAGAATTATTGGGTACTCAAAGTACGCAGGAGGAATCCCCGATGGATCGTACTGCTAGCGCTGGTTTTGAAGGCATCGCTCAGATGCTGCTTGAGCAGAAAAAGTTGATGGATGCGTTGGAAGCGGAGAATAGAGAACTCCGTCGTCAGTTGGCAGATCTTCGCCGTGGCGTGGGAATAGCGGTCGTCATCGAGGGCAAGACGATCCAACTCGCTACTGACGCCAGCGCCTCAAACGCACAGTCACAGGCCGCCCTACAGAGCCTACAATCGCTTCAGGGCACTCCACAGCCCGCAGCTACCCCGGGCAACTATAATCAGCCCACACGCTCTACCAATGGTCAAAGCGGCGTTAACTTGAATGGTGAGAAGCGCGATAACAATAACAATGCTCGTAGCCCTCTCGCCGATAGCTTTGTGCTCTAAGACTAGAATCAGACCACATATCATTTATCACGTCTGCTGGGAACCCGCTTTGGGTTCCCTTTCTTTTTGGCTCGCGACCCCCTTTTGAGGTGGCAAACAGTCTTACGTCTTTCTTCTATAGAACAGAACACTTTGTCCCTTGCTCCACGTCGTATACTATGGCAGATCGATAGAGAGCATAGGGCCAAACAGCGAAGGAGGTCTCTTGATGATTTGCCCACGCTGCCATAGCCAGGTAGCCGATCATATCAAATTCTGTGGAACCTGTGGCGCAGACCTGCGCGCACAATCCGCTCTGGTTCATTCCAACCCTCAACAATCCCCACAGAGTTCTATTCCACCTAATCAATTTGAAGAGTACAGTAACAGCGTTTTCGGGAATGCAGTACCACGTGCAGAGCTACATAATCCCAAGGGGCCCCTTCATATCGCGGATATGACCATCTCCATAGAAGGTGAACTTGTGCCTGTTGTGGATATCATGCTAGGAAACCAACTTCCAATCTACTTCGAGCACCACATTCTGCTCTGGAAACATCCGGGTGTGCAAATTGGTTTTAAGTCAATGCAAGGGGCGGCACGCCGTTTTTTTGCTGGACTCCAAATCTTTATCAGCGAAGCTCAGGGACCTGGAAACATCGCCTTCTCACGTGATTCCGTTGGACAAATCGTGGCCTTGCGCCTGCAACCAGAGCAGATGGTCGAGGTGCGTGAACATCAATTCCTGGTCGCGACAAGCAACGTTGATTATAACTTTACCTTTGTCCAGGGCATCTCTAATATTCTCTTCAGCCGTACAGGGCTCTTCATCGACCAATTTACAGCAATAGGTAGCGAGGGGATGCTCCTCCTACACGGCTATGGGAATGTGTTTGAAAAGATGCTTGCGCCTGGAGAAGCTCTGGATATCGAGCCAGGTGCCTGGCTTTGGAAAGACCCCTCGGTCAGGATGGAGATGACCACGGTAGCAGGCTCACAGCGTGGAGGGGGCATTCTGGGCGCGCTTGGAGGCTTTATGGCTGGTTCGTCAATTGTCCTGAACCGCTTCATCGGTCCTGGTCGCGTAGGCATCCAATCCATGACATATCATCCACCAGCCAATGAGGGAGCTCCAGAGGCAGGTGGGCAACGCAATATGGACCTCAATCTCGGAAATCTAGGTGATATCTTTTAAGGTGTAGTAATTCTAAAGACAGAGATTTCTCAGTACTAAAGTGCTGAGAAATCTCTGTCTTTAGAATTACTCTCTTTGGTCAGGCGCCACCATTATTGCTATGTTTATCGCGATTAATGCGCAGAATCTTGAGCATATATTGCTCTGAGTTGAGGTAATAAGGATTGCGCTTGATGTATTTTCCTACGACAGAGATTGGATGCAACTTCAGCATCTCAACCACAAGGCTTGGCAGAAGCTTACTGTGGTCATAATGAATCAGTGCAATAATAGGGGCATTTTGAAAGGTAAACACAGCATCAGAAGCGGCTTCATACTTGAGTATCTGCTCTGGTGTGGCAATTTCTTTTGAGAGCCAAGTCATATCAATGGAGATGCGAACCGCTTTCCACCCCTCACGCAGAGCTTGCGCGATAAATGTCTGATGCGATGAAAGCAGGAAATAGGGGTCGAAGCGTTTTCCACCGGCGAGAAACTCTTCACGCTCCTCATAAAGCACAAGCTGCCCTGAGGCTTCCAGTTGCTCGACATCTATTTGCAATTTCTGCAACTCTTCGCGAAACTCCTGCACTTGTGCGGGTGCCGCCGCAAACATGCATTTCTCCTGAGAGAGCAAGCCCACTTTTATTAACCGAGCCGTGACACTCGGTATCTCTGTCACCTTACTATAAAGTTGGCAGATATGTGAGCCAGGGGGAATTCGCTCAGATTTGCCTTCTACACTAAGATCCATACCTACCTCCACTGGTATTATCAGCCCTGTCTTTGCTTTGCTGCCTCTTACGCACAGAACGATTGTTTGTGCTCACAGCAAAAGCAGCGGTTGCACCAAAAAGCACCATGCCTGCTACAAGCACGATACCCAGAATAATTAGCAGTTTGCTTGTATTCGTTTTTGCCGCAAGTCCCATCAAGACGGTACACAGCAACATAGGGATGGTAAAAAACAAGGCCCATATTGTAATCACCCTCAGTCTTTGCCGGGGCGTGAGTTGTTCATTTCCGCTATAGGGAAAGAGTATTCGACGTATGAGCGAATAGTCCTGCGGCTGGGTCTCCATAACAGCTATTGCTGCCTCTCTTTGCGCTGATACTGCATCCAACGGGAGAGTAACTCTTCCGCCTGGTACAGAATGTGAACTTCATTTTGATAGGTCAGGCGACGACAGGCTTCGTGCAACGGGAACCACTCTACCATATCATACTCGTAATCATGAAGAGATATATCGCCGCCAACAGCCTCCAGGAGAAAATGGCGCACCTGCTTATGATATCGCACCTGATCCCGCACAAATGAATACGAGATACTTCCAATATAAGCAATCAAGCGAGCCTCAAGCCCGGTCTCTTCTTGTACTTCACGTACGGCAACCTGTTCAACTGTTTCGCCAGGCTGGGGTGTTCCCTTAGGAAGAGCCCAGGTTCCGGCGTGACTGCGCCCGACCAGCACAACTTCCATGCTGCTAGCCTCTTCAGTGGACTCATCCTCTACAAGGCGTAGTAATCGCCGCTCAGAAGCGCCCATTGGAACCAGGCGAAACACCACGCCGCCCGCCGAATATGCTCGCATTGTGCGATATCGCTCCATAGTCTGCGTGCTTCACCCCCTCTAATTTGTCATCATTGACCGCTCTGTTACTAGAACGACTCCTCTTCACGCCACATATCTCATGAAGCAATGAACAGTCGCATAGTATCCATCAGCAAGAGGTTTAGCCACTCCAGACAGCAGTATGCCCCTATAGACCTCTCCTGGTATTTTCCTGGACAAATATCGACTATACTATACAACATTTTTTGATTGCCGCCTCACTATTAGCCCTCCTTGGCGATTCCCGTATATGCGGCAATGTGCGTTATCCATTCTCAACGATGCATAACACTTTACACATAGCAGCTATTGCTATTCGTGCATACTCGTTCCTACCCTTCAAAATTATGTGTGAGTATAACGAATGCACCACAGTGTGTCAAGCATGTGAGATCAAGAGAGCGCGCGGCGCAAGGCATTAAGGCACTTAACAGAAACATCTGGAGCAACACTGTTACCTGGCGCGAGTAAGAGATGCCTTCCACCGGTCGCTTCCAGCGCATTGCCAACCTCATCTTGCACTTGGCTCGCTGTGCCGCCTCTCTGCAAAGCCACAGTACTCAACCCTCCCATGACAGCCTTACCAGAACGACGCATGCCATTACGTAGATCCGGATTACCTTTCCCCTCACTAGCCCAGTTAATAACATGGATTGGATAGCTTGCAAGCAAATCGAAATGAATATGCTCACCACTATTATGCAATACTGTGCATTTGCTGCGACTCTTGAGAGCGTCAAGGATCTCGAGATCATACTGCTCACCAAATTCGCGATATTGATCTTCCGTTAACTGGTTCGCGCTGGCCCAACCATTGATCGCGTAATAAATGCCATGGGCCCCTTGTTCCAGGCAGGCAATAGCAAAGGTCGTGATCGTCTCAGCGATGATACGCAGAGCTGTGTGCATCGCATTACGGTCCTCACGAATAGTTTGTAGGACAGCTTCGTTACTGCCCACCAGAAGTTGGGCGACAGCAAGGGGACAGAAGACAGTTTCGACAAAGTAGGACTCAAAGCCAAGCGCATGGTTGATCAGTTGTAGCGCCAGTAGTTGCTCCCCCAATGCTCCCTGATCGGGTTCGAGTGGACGCAAACGCTTCCAGTCGGAGGAACTGCGAATAGGGGTCGCACTCAGTTTGGGAGGCAGATGCTTCTCATCAGAGGGTGTATAACGCGCCTTCCACCCCTCTACTATATAGCTCGACCGAGGAGTGACTTTTACGTAGTCCCAGTCATAGCGTGTATAATTTTCTAATGTAGCTTCCGCTAATTCCTGGGCGCTTCCTTCGCGCTGATAATCATGGCCCCAAATACTTACAGGGACCCTATCGACAACGTCACCTCGTAGCGCGGCTTCGACACGCTCCTTTTTGTTCATCAATCCCCCTCTGCCTCTAGAGTCCACGCATGGGAAGGAAAGAGGCGTTCCTTGTGAAAGAAAACATTTTACGTTCTCTGCGAAAACCTGAGCATACTAGTTGCATAAGTTTTCGTATAAGAGGCTTGGCTATTAGCTTGTTCCCACTTCTACACGCCATCCACTATCCAGGCAGGCTCTATTGATTATCTAGTTCCTTAAAGCGATATCCAACCCCACGCTCGGTAAGTATATACCTGGGATGAGCCGGATCTTCCTCTATTTTCTGTCGCAAATAGGTGATATAGAGACGCAAATAATGAGCTTCATCGCGATACTCGCGTCCCCAGACTTTAGAGAGCAATGTTTCGTGAGTCATCAAGCGTCCAGCATTGCTCACCAGATGATAGAGCAAGCGATACTCGGTTGGGCGCAAGACGACCTTCTCGCCACGAACAGTGACTTCGCGCCGCGTAAAATCAATTGTCAGATTCTTATCGACAACAATCTCTGTTTTTCTGGCTGGGGGAGACATTAATGAGCGACGAAGCAGGGCTCTAATACGCGAGAGAAGCTCGGGCGGACTAAATGGTTTAGCAATATAGTCGTCCGCGCCCAGATCGAGACCGCGTATTTTGTCTTGTTCGCTCTGGCGAACTGTTAACATTACCACGGGAACGTTGGAGACTTCCCGTATAGCCTTTAGCGTTTCAAAACCATCCATTTCTGGCATCATCACATCCAGTACCACCAGGTCAGGCAGATGCTCACGTAGCTGTTCCAGCGCCTCCAGGCCATTACTCGATTCAATGACACGATAATGCTCCATCTCAAGATTGAGCCTCACGAAGTCGCGAATACGCGGCTCGTCATCAACAATCAGAATAGTCATATCGCGTTGATCAAAAACTTCATGCTCCATCAAAAAACCACCATCGGTAAATGCGCCTGCTTCTCGCGTGGCAAGCTAAATGAAAACGTTGATCCCTGGCGCAGCGTACTCTCCACCCAGATACGGCCCCCATGTGCCTCCACAATCGCACGACAGATGTAGAGTCCAAGGCCCGCTCCTGGTGTGGCTTGCGCCAGGGGATCTCCAATGCGCCGGAAGCGCCTGAATATCTGCTCCTGGTCTCGCAAGGAGATCCCCATACCAGCATCGCTTACGCTCACAATGACTTCGTTGCTGGTAGCGCGTGCGGCGATGGTCACGGCGACCTGTTGGGGTGAGTATTTGATTGCGTTATCAAGTAAATTTTGCAAAACCTCCTCGATACGCTCACGATCTCCCACAACAGCTGGCAAATCAGGTGATATCTCAACACTCACACGCAATTCAGCATCCCGAGCCTGCAAACGCCGCACCACCGTCTCAATGAGGGGTTCCAGATCCAATGACGATGCCTCCATTTGTAAGCCATTGGCTTGAATACGTGAGGCATAAAGCAGGTTGGCAACCAGTTTATTCAGGCGATCCGCTTCCTCCTCAATCGCGACCAGACGTGGACGTAATGCCTGGGGTTGAAGGCGGTCCCCGGCACGCGCCAGGGTCGAAGCATAGCCTTTAATAATAGCAATAGGAGTCTGCAATTCATGTGAGATAACAGAGATAAATGTGGAACGCTGCTCCTCCTGCTCCCGCTCCCGCGTAATATCATGGATGGTAAGTATGCCATTCAACGGCTCGCCTCGCGCTGAACGAATGCAAGATGCCGTCACCCGAACCTCAACAGGCTGACCATCACGTGTAGTAAAAATCATATCGCGATTGACAACAGATTGCCCAGAAAAAGCCTGCAAGAGAGGAGAATCCTGTAAACCAAGCTCGTTCCCTCTTCGGTCGCGAGGTCGTAGCACATTGAAGTAAAATTCTCCCAGCACATCACTTTCGCGCCAGCCGATAAGCTTCTCCATCGCGGGGTTAAAGTCGATAATACGCAAAGCACTATCTACAGTCAAGAGACCCTCAATGCTATGGTGAAAGATTGAGGCCAGGCGACCCTGCTCTTTTACCAATGATTGTGCTTTCAGGGCGCAGCGTAAAGCCGCCGCCTGATGCGCAATGAACATATTCAGAGCCGCGCTCGCCTCTACGGATACATCTTCAGTACTGACATTCCCACTCATTGCCTGATGCCCATCAGCGGCTCCCTCGCGCCGCTCAAAGCAGGAGCGCTCACCCACCGTGCGTAAGAAATATAACGTTCCGACAGGACCAGCCGTATCAAAGATCGCCAGTGAGCAACATTCGAGCTCACGTGTTGGAGCATTATCGACCTGGGGTAAGATTTGGCTCGCCCATTCAGGCTCTATAATCTCAATTACCAGGGGATGACGTGAAGTAGGTTGTAACCCCTCCTGACCACGCTGTAGTAGCTTTGCAAGCCCCTCCTGACCTAGACGATACACGACGTAATCGTTATTGCTTTGTGGATCAAAGGCTTCTGTAGCAATGACAAGAACACCAGCATCGCTGCCCAGGAGTTGAATAGCACTTCCCACCAAAATTGTTAATTGGTCATGCATGTCTTCGGACTGATATGTTTGCGACCGGGACATAGAAATAATAAGCTCCACTCAACGTTTGCTTGTGCAGATTTATGCGCCGAACGGTTAGAAACCAGGAGTTTGCTAGAAGGATAGCGTTGTTGCTGTCAGTGTAGCACACCTCCAGGTAGAAAGAAAGATGCGCTTTTTCTGCTTTGCCTCCTTGTCTTTTTCCTTTGCAGTTGCTATACTCTGTTCCGGTATTTTCTTGTCACAGACTTCTCAACGCCTACGGCGCTTCGCGAGGACTATAGGTGTGGCTCGCTCCAATATGTGGATGGCTGGCTTGCGCTCCCCTCACACCATAACCTGGAGGAGACTCACACTTCCACTTAAACGGCTATGCCATCTCACAAACTTTGGACCAAGCGAGACTACGCGCTTAGCCGAATGAAAGCAACACATATGCATTTTGATATCTTCACGCTTTTCCCTGGCATGTTTCAGGGTCCAATAACCGAAAGCATTTTGAAGCGCGCCCAGGAGCGCCAATTATTAAGTATCGCGCTTCACAACGTGCGTGACGCGACAACCGATAAGCACCATGTAGTAGATGATTACCCCTATGGAGGAGGCGCGGGTATGGTGATGAAGCCAGATCCCATCTTCGCCGCGATTGAAGCAGTTCATCAGGGAGGCCCCATCATCTATCTGACTCCTCAGGGACGCACCTTTAACCAGCAGATTGCGCAAGACCTGGCACAGGAGCAGAATATTACGCTACTCTGTGGTCACTACGAGGGCATTGATGAGCGTGTCATCCAACATCTGGTTACTGATGAGATCTCAATTGGCGACTATGTGCTTACCGGCGGTGAACTGGCGGCAATGATTATCGTAGACGCCGTTAGCCGTCTACTTCCTGGCGTTCTGGCCGAAGGTTCCACTACTGAAGAGTCACATACTAGTAATATGCTTGAGTACCCTCACTACACACGTCCACCAGAATTCCGTGGCTGGCGCGTGCCCGATATCCTGCTCTCGGGTCATCACGAACAAATCGCACGCTGGCGAAGAAAAGAGGCCCTAAAGAAGACGCGCCAACGTCGACCCGATCTCTTCACCAGATTAGATCTTAGTAGCAAGCAAGATCAAAAACTACTTAAGGAAATTGAAGAGGAAATGACGCGAGAAGCCACCACAGAGGAGTAATCCTGCATACGGCTTATTCCTGCTCATCTCGATAATGCGTTGAACTAGCAGAGATGTTACGCACCTCTGCCTGCCTACGCAAGAACTCGTTGCGCTCACGTTCCTCTGAGGCAATATCGTCCGCTACATCAGCAAGTGAATTCCCTTGTTCATCGGAATGATGACGATGCCCACCATGGCTCTCAAACACTTCACGCGCTCGCCCACCAGACTCAAACTGACCAATGATGCCCCGCTCTTCAAGCAGATCTATCAGGCGCGCCGCACGTGAGTAGCCGACGCGCAGGCGACGCTGAAGCAATGAGATTGAGGCTCGCCCATGCTCGCGCACAACCTCCTCGGCACGATCCAGCAGGTCATCATCCAGTTCATCATCAGTGCCATGATCCTCGGACTTCAATTCCCATCCCGGCTCTACTGGTTGAAGTGTGGCAGCAAGCGTGGGATCATTCTCGGACTCACTTGCCAGAGCAGTCGCCTGGTGGCGCCAATATTCAACCAGGCGCTCCGCCTCTTCGTCAGCCAGGAATGCTCCCTGAATACGCTCCGGTCTCCCCACATCAGCAGGCAGGTAGAGCATATCACCACGCCCTAGTAGTCGTTCCGCACCACCCATATCGATAATAGTGCGTGAGTCAACCGCAGAGCTGACCATAAATGAGATACGTGTCGGGATATTGGCTTTAATCAAACCAGTAATTACATCAACTGAGGGACGCTGAGTGGCAATCACCAGATGAATACCAGTCGCGCGCGCCAATTGAGCCAGGCGGCAGATCATAGCTTCCACCTCATCTGGTGCGGCCATCATCAGATCCGCCAATTCGTCAATAATAATCACAATGGCTGGCAGATTGTTTAGAGAGGTATCCCCCTTAGCGAGTCGTTCACGCCGCATCTTGCGATACCCATCCAGATTCCGCACGCCCAGTTGTGAAAAGAGGCGATAGCGGCGCTCCATTTCGCTGATAGCGTTCTTGAGCAGTGGTACCACTTTCTCGACTTCAATGACTACAGGTGAAAGCAGATGAGGGACGCCCGCGTACATGTTCAGCTCAACCATCTTTGGATCGACCATCAGCAGACGCACATCATCAGGTGTAGCCTGAGTAAGGATGCTAGCGATAATGATGTTAATCATTACCGACTTACCGGCTCCAGTCGCACCAGCGATCAGCAGGTGTGGCATACGGGCCAGATCGCCAACTTTAACTTGCCCCGCGACGTCGCGCCCTAGGGCCACGGCGAGTTTGGATTTACCCTTTGCCGTCTGGTATTCTTTGGTCTCCAGCACTTCACGTAATGTAACCAGGCGGCTATTCTTGTTAGGGATCTCCACACCGACATAGGGGCGACCAGGCACAGGAGCCTCCATACGGATCGTTTTGGCCTCCAACACCAGTGCTAGATCATTTTGCAAGGCCATAATGCGGCTGACGCGCGTGCGCGTCTCATAGACGATATTGCCAGCGGCGTCGAGCACAGGGGTCATCTTGCCTGTTTTATCGTCTTTCTTCAGCGCAGGCTTGCCTGTAGGGCGAATACCAAAGCGAATGACAGTTGGGCCAATGCTGATATCCTCTGGACGTACCTCCGCGTTCACACGAAAGCTGTGCAACGTCTCCTGAATTAGGCGAGCCAGCTCAGCAGTATCATCGCCATACATCTGAAGCTTTGTCTCATCCATGTTATTTAGAAGTTCCGTATCTGGCAACTTCCATCTTGAGACAATATTGGGCATAGCCTGCGCGGGAACATTCTTTGCGGCCTTACCAGTTGATGAGCTTTTCTGCTCATGAGCGGGAGTAGCGGTTTGCATCTGGCGGCTTGCCAAACGTGGATTAGGCGCGAGAGGTTCCATTGAGCTGGCCGAGTTTTGTGGGTCCCGCTTCGCTCCCTTGCGACCACTGGCGCGACGAGAAGCACTCTCCTCAAAGGGTAGCTCCTGCTGGTTAGCTCCACGTACTGAGGCAGCATAGCTCCTGGCATCAGGTGTGGGCGGGACCTTCAGATCACGACGAGGAACTAATCCAACATGTTGCCTATGCAGGTTAATATCGTTCAGTGGGTCCTCATACTCATCCAAATTAAAATCCTGCTCAAACTCAATAGGCTCCTCCACTTCTTCGACATGTCCTGCCATTCTTTTCGCAGTCGCTACAATTCGCTCGACTTGCACACGATCATTCGGGATAGTTGGCGTCTCATCAATCTCCTCCTCCTCCTCCTCATCAATCTGTGGACCTATCTTGATGCCAGAACTGCTACCAAAACGACTGAAGCGTGGACGTTGCCCCAGGAAAGAAGAACGCCTCTTCTTAGGGCGCTCTTCCTCCAGAAGATCATCTGAGGCTGGCTGCGGATCTGCTATCAGGCGCTGGAAGAAACGCACCACAAATAATACGTGGCCAAAGGTAAGACGGAAGGTAAAGATAATGGCGATTACAAGCAGTCCAAATAAGCTGACATGTGCCACTACAGGCGGCCAGCCCAGGAAGGGCAAAATAAGCATATCAGCCAGTAATCCAGCCTTGCCAGCCCCGAGCAGCAAACGGCTCTCGACAAGCAGGAGCAACCAGATGGCGATAAGACCCCAGACCAGCGACCAGCGAATCAGGCGCTCATTGCGCATTCCCTCACGCAGATGAGCGATAGCGAAGACAAACAAGCCCACAGATAATGGATAAACTGACCAGCCCAGGAGGAGGAGAAAGAATTGCCCAATATTTTTCAAAACAGGAGTCGAACTAAATACTGTAATAGAGCCAAGAAGGAGCAGCGCGAGCAAAATCAAAATAACGCTGAAGAAGCGCTGCTGTTGATGAGCTTCAAGCGCGTTCCATTTGGCCTGTAGCCACTGCACAAACTTGATATCGCCAGAGCTACTGGAAGAAGTGGAAGTCCCCGACGCACCTGAGGAGCGGCCAGATGTGCCACTCTTTTTACCGGCACTTGACACAGACTTACCGCGCCCACTTCCTGAGGAAGCGGGTGTACGTGTCGTCTGCCCCCGCCGCGAAGGCGGAACATTGGTGCGCTGCTCCATCTGAGCCTTCTGAATACTCTGAGAGCCTAATGCTCCAGCAGCGCTACTGACACGCGACGCACCAGAGGCGGGCTGTCGCTTTGAATCTTTCTTCTGATTACCACCTGCCATAATGTGGTTCTCTCCTTAGTACCCAACACCGGAGTCAAACGTTATGATAGCGCAGATGTTCAAAAGAAGCAAGTAGCAAAACAGCCGCATTTTTCTCAGTAGAGCTTATAGCGCCCGGTGAGGCATATACATTAATGAGAAGTAGGCGGGACAGGCAAGGCATTTCCCTGCCACAATTGCAATGCTCCACTGCGCAGTGCTAGAAAGAGCGTTTTACCATCAGGAGACCACTGCAAGATGCTGTATGCAAGCATGTTACTGGCTATACTCCCCCCATCGCTGCTAACGGACACGGCATCGCTTTTTAGCATACGACCAGTGACGCAATCATACCACTCTATATGATTATTCTGACGATTAAATGCCGCGAGCACACGTCCATCGGGTCGCAAAGCGAAGGTCCGTAATCCAGGCGCGGTAACCTCCTCCTTCGCCAACGTAGCCAGAGCCTTGTCATGCACATCAATAGCTGGTACACCTTCCAATGAATAGCGCTTGATCTCATCCTTATTCAAACCAGTGTTGCCCGGCATAGTAATTCGCACATTCCAGTACAGTACCGCTAGATAGCGGCCATCGGGAGACCATGAGATACATGCAGCACTCCATATGTACTCTCTCCTTGCCTTAACGGTCCCGCTACTCACCACATGCATACTACCGGGCTGCCAGAACGTAAAGCCCTCCCCGTTATGCGGCGACCCAACGGTCAGATCCTGAGTGCTCTGGCTAATGCGTGTCACCAGGTGCCCATTAGAATCCCATTGCAGACCAGCTTTCGCGCTAGCATCCCACATACGCGCATCTTGCGGAACCAGTTTCCCCTGCGGCTCATCCCAAACCTGAGACAGGTAAAAAAAGCGCGTGCTTTGCACATTGTTTCCGGGCACAAGTGAGACTGTAAGATGTAAGGGAAAACTCACTTCAACCAATCCAGCCAGCATTTGAGAGGCGATCGCGCCTCGCTGAGCAGTAGGCGATGAGCTAGATCGCATAATATAGAAAGCGCAGATTAGCTTTTTGCCATCAGGCGACCAGCTAAGACCTAGATATGAGATACCATCACGCACTTCCTGAGCAGTCAGGCTTAACTTGCTTGCCTTTTCAAGGATAGCCTGGGCTAGCGAGATTTGAGCCAATGGTTTCTGTGAATGCGCATCAAAGAGCCTTATATTCGCGCCCTCTATTTTGTTATTGGCGCGCGAGAACACAGCGAAATTGCAATATTCACGTTCCATCACTGCGATGATCTTTTGATTGGGGGAGAGTTCAGCAGCACCAATGCAGGAACTCGTCGTTATTGCACTGACTGAAGAAGGACTTGAAGGGAGAGAGAGGAGGCCAACCAACCCGGCCCAACCACCACTCATCAAGGTCAGGGTGAGCAAACCCAACAGAAAGATCATCACAACAATGGGCATGCGAACCTTCTGCTTAGGCCAGAATGACGCCCATTCCAACAGAGTAGCATCATCTAACTTCTTGCTTGGTTTATTCCGCATCTTATACGACCTGGATGGGGTACGCGAAGGCTTCTCCACTTCATGTTCAACATCATCAAGGTCAACTATTTCCAGCTCCAGCTCCTCATTATCGGGCGGATCTGAATGATTATTCAATGGCGTCATGCCTTTTCCGTTCTTCGCTCACTCGAAACTACGCGTACGACATTGGCAATTACTACTATATGATAGACTGCATAGTTATACAAGCGACAGAAGTACAGTCATGAAACGCTTATCAGATAGCTTACTCTACCTCACTATACAAACGATTCTGTCTCAAGGCTGACACTCATTAGCAAGAGGACAATTTGTCAAAACTGCAATGATCCTAAACACGAGTCTGCTCTCCTACTGCAGTGAAATCGTTGTATGATGTCACATAGAATGATACATACTATGGAGGTCGTCAATGAAACTTCTAGTGACTGGTGGAGCTGGATACATCGGGAGCGTCATGACCAAGCAACTTGTCGAGGCTGGACATGAAGTAACCGTGATGGATAATTTTACTAAGGGCCATCATCAAGCCGTACAATCGCAGGTACGCATAGTAGAGTCAGACTTGTTAGATCCTCAAAGGCTCAAAGAGGTTCTCAGCGAGGGCTATACAGGCGTGCTGCACTTCGCGGCACTTTCGCTGGTTGGTGAATCCGTCACTCAGCCAGAACGCTACTACCGCAACAACGTCGTGGGGACACTCAACCTGCTCGATGCCATGCGTGAGAATGGGGTTAAGAGGTTAGTCTTCTCATCAACAGCGGCAGTCTACGGTGCTCCTGAAGGGATACCAATTCTCGAAACATCTCCTACACGCCCAACCAATCCATACGGCGGCTCAAAATTGGCAGTCGATCAAATGCTTGGCTTTGAGGCAGAGGCCCATGGACTGGCAGCAGTAAGCCTGCGCTACTTCAACGTCGCGGGGGCTAGCGGCGACATTGGTGAGCTACACAATCCCGAAACCCATCTGATTCCTCTAGTATTGCAGGCAGCAGCGGGCAAGCGCGAATCCGTCCAGATCTACGGCACAGATTATGCCACTCCTGATGGAACGGCCATTCGAGATTACATTCATGTCGAAGACCTGGCACGCGCACATACAATAGCCTTCGAGCACGCACAAGCAGGCAGGCATACAATCTATAACCTGGGCAACGGCAAAGGTTTCTCCGTACGCGAGGTTATTGAAACAGCACGCCGCGTCACAGGTAAACCGATTAAAGCTATCGAAAGCGAGCGACGCGTGGGTGATCCGCCAGTACTTGTGGCCTCTAGCGAGAAGGTCCAGCGAGAACTGGGCTGGCAACCACAGAAGCCCGAGCTAAGTACAATGATCGCTGACGCCTGGAACTGGATGCAGACGCACCCCCAGGGATATACAAGCTAACGACATATAGGAAACAAAAGAAACGGTACGGGGGCTGCTAATGGCAACCCCCGTACCGTTTCTTTTGTTTCCTAAACTTCCATGACGACCGGCAGAATCATCGGACGGCGGCGAGTCTTCTCATAGAGATACTCACTCAGCGTACTTTTGATCTTATCCTTCACAAAGGACCAGTCAGAGCTATGTCCATTCAGGTTACTCAACGATGCCACGACACGTTCGCGGGCGTTCGCGAGCAATTCCTCAGCATCACGCATATAGACAAAGCCGCGTGTCACGATATCGGGTCCAGCAATGGGTGCACCAGTCTCTTTATCGACCGTGAGCACAGCCATCAAGATGCCATCCTGTGAAAGTACTTTGCGATCACGGAGGACAATCTGACCCACATCGCCAACACTCAAGCCATCTACATAGACATTGCCTGAAGTGACATGGTCAACCAGATCAATACGTTCTGGTGAGACCTCAATCACATCGCCATCTTCCGCGACTACGATATTCTCCTCGGCGATACCAAGCGAATATGCCAGCTTAGCATGTAAGATCAACTGTCGATACTCACCATGAATTGGCATAAAGAACTTCGGTCGCACCAGACTCAGCATGAGCTTCAGTTCTTCCTGTGCAGCGTGACCGGAGACATGCACATTCGAGAGCCCCTGATAGAGCACATCCGCCCCCTGTTTAAACAGGTTATTAATGGTGCGATGTACCATCTTCTCGTTGCCCGGCACAGGAGTAGCAGAGAGGATAACTGTATCTCCCTCCTGAATGCGAATCAAGCGATGATCCTGGTTAGCGATGCGTGTCAAAGCTGAGGTTGGCTCCCCCTGGCTACCGGTGCAGATAACCACAATCTGTTCAGGATTGAACTTATTGATATCTTCAGCCCGGATAAGCATCCCCTTTGGCACCCGTAGATAACCAAGCTCGATTGCCATCTGCACATTGTTAATCATGCTTCGGCCTGTCAGAGCCACAAAGCGCTCGTAACGCTCCGCTGTATCAACCACCTGCTGTACACGTGAGATCAGCGAAGCAAAGGTAGCCACAATAACGCGCCCCGGTGCATTCGCAAAGATCTTATCGAGCGAATCATTAATAACACGCTCTGAAGGTGTATAACCCGGAGACTCAACGCGAGTGCTATCACCTAACATAAGCAACACGCCTTCATTGCCTAGACGTCCTAGCGTCCCCAAATCGGCGGGTTTACCATCGATAGGTGTGTAATCGAACTTGTAGTCACCAGTATGGACAACGGTGCCAAGTGGCGTGCGAATCACAATACCAACTGCGTCAGGAATACTATGATTGACACGGAAGAACTCGACACCACATTCACCTAATTGTAGTGAAACTTCAGGTGAGATAACATTAATAGCAACTTTATCGAGCATACGATGCTCTTTGAGTTTGACCTGTATCAGCCCCTGAGTCAGGCGTGTTGCAAAGAGGGGAGGAAAATTGAGCATAGGCAAGATGTAGGGGAGACCACCAACATGATCTTCGTGACCATGGGTTATCAATATTCCACGTATACGATGCTTCTTATCAGCAAGATAGCTCGCATCAGGGATAACCAGATCCACACCAAACATTTCGTCATCGGGGAACATCACGCCCACATCCACAATCAAGATGTCGTCATTGTACTCAACGACCATCATGTTTTTTCCAACTTCACCTAAGCCACCCAGGGGTACAATACGAATTTTACCCTTTGTCAATGTATAAAGGACCTCCTGATATACTCTATATATCACGTTTTAACAAACGTTTATTCAATTTATGTATCTTCACTCCTGCATTCTCCCGCAGGAGGTAAAGCCAAAATAAGCTATAATATGCCATTTGACAGTGTAACATAGCAAACATAAAAATACAAGCCAGAGTGCTTACTAGCCCACCGCCTGACAAAGGAATGAAAGCTTTTTCCCATGCCTGGTATAACTTCTTAAAACACAGGGCAAAGGTCCTTATCGCGATGCCTCAAGCCCCCTTACCATCTTCCAAGAACATATAGGAAATCGCTATAATAGTCATTATCGGCACAGGCGTTATCTTTCACCACTAAATAGAACAAATTCGAAGCGGAAAATCTTTCATTGCCAAGCCAAATTTTCTCTCCTCGCGGCGGCAGTAGCGTGAAGATTCTTATGCAGAGGTAACTTTTGAGAAGCCTGGAAAAGAAGTCGCAAAAGGGCTTGACGATTCGGGGGAGACCTGCTATAGTATGACCTACGCCAAGGTAGCTCAGTCGGTAGAGCACAGCACTGAAAATGCTGGTGTCGCCGGTTCGATTCCGGCCCTTGGCACCTTCGGTATAAGAAAAGCCAGTCTAAACAAGCTTGTAAAGCCTGCTTAGACTGGCTTTTTCTTGACCTTAAAAGCACAATGACATCAAAACCGCTTTTAGCGGTCGAAGAGGTCGTCCAATTTCTCCATTGCCTCTTTCTGCATAGTTGGAAGTATGTGTGAATAGGTGTTCAGTGTCATTCCAATTTCACTATGCCCAAGAATCTCCTGCACAATCTTAGGATGAACCCCCTTAGAGAGTTGCAACGTCGCTGTGCTATGGCGTAGATCATGGAAACGTATATTCGGAAGGCCGACCTTTTCTAGCGGCTTTTTCAAGCGGCTAATCCTAAGAACGCCGCGACTGAAATCAATATCTTGCCACTTGAGCCCTACAGGCGCGGTAGCGCATGCCTTATGATTCTCTTTACACACGTGCAAGGGCTCGCCGAATGTTGGGATTTACAACATATTTTCTCACTCTTCTGCTAGTGGCAAAGCAAGAGAAATACTCCCTTCTTGCTCACTCCAGATCCGTCCCCTATGCTCGTGCAAAATCTCATTACACAGTACATGACAAGATTCCAAGTCACCTTGTTCAAAGTCCCGCATCTCTGCTTCAAACACTTCATCTCTTCTAGAGGTGAGCCCCAGCAGATCACTTCTGAGGCGAAGCGTTACTTTCGCTTCCCGACCTATGGGCTCAAGCTGGATCTCGGCAGGCACAATATCAATATGTCCTGCCACTATATAATTAAGGAAGAAATGTTCCAAAAGCACCTGCAGCCAGAAAGGATCGCACATAACAAAAAGGGGTTGAGCAGGCGTGTTCACTTGCACGATATAATCGGGACAGAGTGAAATGCGTTGCTGGATGACCAGTCCAAGTAAGACCACGAGATCGGTTCGGATGAAGTGTTTACAGAGTAGCTCATTTCTTGCATCGGGGGCAACATCACGCAGTTCAAACAGAAGATTTTTCATGCGCATTTCTCGATCTTGCATCGTCTGCAAATAGCCTAACCAGCGCTCATCTCGATCTTGCCGTACATCTCGTGCTGGGGATGAAGCCTCTTGCTTCTGCTCTGAGATCGCGTGCTGTAACCGGTATCGATATCCGGAAAGCACAGCTAACCCATTGCCGAATTCATGATGGATCAGTTTGAGCAGCGCATAATTGATCGTAGCCTCTCTATTGAGAGTAGCTGTTCTAATGCGCTTGACCTGATCACTTTCGTTTGTTGCCATGTTTGTTTTCCTTTCTCTCCCCACGCTTTTTCACTTTTGCCAAACCCCCTCTTGCCTATACTATGACACGAGTTGGAAACGTTGTATTGGCAAAGCCCTTCTCTCTCGTTGCTATCAGCTAGTTTTCCTTTTCCATCCCACTAACGCAACTATACGCTTTTTACAGCCTCAGGCTCTGGGAAGACGACAGACCAGTACACCGCGCCGCTTCTGGTATCTGGCTCCCCTTTGACCAGATGCAGACCGCCGTCATCAAACTGAGTGCCGACCTGATAGGAAAGAACCTTGCCCAATCGCCGCCGAAAGTCACCTTTCTAGATGTCTGCCAGGTCATCTGGTAAGGCATTATAGAGCCCTGCCAGGGTACTCTTTCCCCCCTCAACAAGAGAACCGGCTTTCATGTCTTTGGCAAGGACAGATGCCAGGATATGATCCTGGTGATAATGGGCGTGCCAGGCGTGGAGGAATGCCGACCATTGAAGCGCGTCTTCGTCTTGCTCCTGCAATGCCTGTGCATTGGCTAAGAAACTTTCTGGAAACCCGCGTTCGAGAATGCCGCCAATCGTATTGACCCATGCTTGGAAGCTGCCCATTTTGATAGGTTCGCTGAGAGACGGTTTTGCAGCATCATACCAGGCACGAACCAGGGTCAGCAGAACAGCGATGATCTCACCACGATGGGCAGGTATCCACGTCTCTAAGTCGTGTTTGAAGCCGCCGCGCGTCCAGGGCTTGGCAGTTCTGGCATCCATGCGTATCCAATAGCAGCGGCGGGGAAGGTCGCCGCCGAGCTGAATATTGTTTCCCGTCGCCATCCAGGTCGCGCACTGGGCATAGACACCGTTACGGCTCTCTCCCAGAATGCGTTCCTTGACCGTGTGCGAGATCAGGGCTGAGTCCAGGCTTGCCGACTGGAGCCGCGCTTTGATGTTATCAATCGTCGTCGGTGGGATGCTCAGGAACAGCAGGCAGGTTCAGTGACGGAATCGGCGCGTAGTAGAGCCTGGCCTGTTCGTCATAGCCAGGGGGTCGTAATGAGTGTCCCATTTGGACGGATCACAGGAAATTCAATGATGCTATCGAGTAGAGGAAACGGCCAGTTTCCCAGGGTCAGAATATCCTTGACCATCGCATCTGGTGGTGGAGCGTGCATGAGGCCTTTGACCGTCACCGAAAGGAGTAGCATCCTCCTTTCATTGAATGCGCTCCAACTGACCATGTCGCACATAAATTGGCGTTTGTGCGTCGACTAGGTGGGAGATGGCATCCGCTGGGAGTTCGCGCCAGGGGCGATTTGAGACCAGCACCCCTGGCTATCCATCTGCTTGCAGCATTTTGGCGAATGCCGCAGTTAGTTCTTCATCCAAGTGGATATCTCTCCTTACGTGTAACTACAACAGGGCACAAAAAAGGGCGCATGTTACTAGACCGCGCCCCAAGTTCCTCACCATTGGAACAATAACCAGAAACCAGGAGTAAGAAGGGCAAGGAACACGACAAGAAAGCCGATTGCTTTGATCCAACTCATGAACATGTTTCCATCCTTTTCCAAAAGCAAAACAGGATAGCTGCTTGTGCTTTTATTTGATCTCCTCTGTGCCTGATCCGTTTTATTACAGAGAATGATAACCGAGGAGCTTACGATGCAACAATCAAGGATCACACGATGCCCTGAATGTGGGGGAGAACGTGTTTGGGTTTCAGTTTTCATACATATGAGCGGCTCCAGCGCTCTCTGGCTTAAGCAACCCAAACGTTCTGTTTCAATTTTCAATCAAAGTGATAACATATCTGATACTCAAGCGCTTACCTGTATGAATTGTGGTCACACGACGCTTTATGCAAGTGAACCTGATAAACTCATACCAAACGAATAACACATCGTTCATAAGAGCACGGCCCCACTTACTTCATGCCCTTTGTTTCTAAGCCACAATAATTAGCGCTACAGGGCCGATATATTGAGATATAATGAGTCTAGTCTGTACTTCGAGAGAGGAAGGCCTATTATGTCTATAACGCCTGTGATGTTAATCGCTGCTCTTGCCGTGTTTATCGTGGTTATTCTCAGTGCTGTCTTGACTTTCATTGCTATACGCCGGCGGATGTAGCTTTTGCGTTCTGGTATCAGGCCAGCCCTTACAGCGTGCATGTATAAGAGCTGGTCTGATACCATTTTATTTCTGCATTCTTCTTTCGTCTTACTCTTTGCTTACAGCTTCTGTAGCACACTCCCCACACATGCACCCGCTTGACGCCTTCACGACCCAGGAAGGGAGTCACTAGGCGCATCGTTTCCCGAAACACGGGCAAGATTTGGGCTGGTAACTTGCCAGTGATGCGCCATCCACCCAGGCCGAACACGTCGCCATCTTCTAGTAGTGACTGGTGTATGCGATGATCTAATGGAACTTCAATCATTGGCCATCCCATCGCCCTCTTCGCGACTCCTTGAAATGGGAATGACCTGAGTCAGGACCTACCCTTTATAGCTACGGTTCAACATCCTCTTCAAGGAAGCTGTGAGGCCACATAACCGACCTCCTTATCATTATGTGTTTGGGCGCAATGCATTTCGATATGCTATGCTTAACGAGAGCCTGGATTGTCTCTGGCTTATTTTCTTCACATCCTCCAATTATTATTTCTTGAGCAAGGACATATTGTGAATATGACCAAAACGGAACGCCTCGCCACACTGAAGAGACAGATCGAACGCCTTGAGTCTCGCGCCGCAAGGCGCGATGAACGCATGAGGTATTATGCCAACCAGCAGGTTGTCACCTTGTTGTTGGGTTTCTCTATAAGTGTTGGGGGATTATTGATTTTTCGCCCTTTAGGCGTACTCTGCATTCTGGCTGCTATCATTTACTTTATCTATTGTCGCCGGAAGCAAGTCGCATTTAGCGATAGCGTCCTTAAATATCGCCATCTGCTCCAGTTCTATGAAACACAAGTCGCACGTGCGACCCTGGACTGGGAGCATATTCCGCCCGTTCCACCACAGAGAGATCAGTCAGATCACCCTTTTGAGAATGATCTGGATATCTCTGGCGAATATTCGCTCCACCATTTGCTCAATACAGCCTGCTCCCATGAGGGGACGTTACATCTACGCAAATGGCTCTTGAATCGCGAGCCCGACTTGAAGACCATTCAGCAACGACAGACACTGGTTAAGGAGCTCATTCCACAGACCAGCTTCAGGAATAAACTCGCCTTTCACTCACTTTATACCACGCGCTATATGCAGGAACTTTTCGACGCTCGGAAATTGCTCCTCTGGCTGGCCCAGGATGAAATTCCCCTGCCAGCACGATACAAAATGATAGTTCCTTGTGTCCTGACATCTATACTCCTGATAACACTTCTCCTTTATGTGTTTGGCATGCTTCCAGTCATCGCCCCCATCCTCTCAGCTCTTGTCAGCCTGTCGTGGTCGCTCTTCACCTTACGCGACCGTCTGACACTCTTTGAGGACGCAGTTTTTATCAGGCAGAGCTTCGAGCAGTTAGGTGATATTTTTGGCTTCCTGGAGCGATACTCATATCGCGAAGGCTCTCAGCTTCAGCAACTCTGCCAGCCCTTTACGGTCTCAAAAGAGCACAAACCATCACATCTCCTCAACCACCTGCGTCGACTGGCTCAAATGGCAACCTTCTCACGTGATCAGGTGGGAGCACTTTTTCTAAATGCCTTTCTCCCGTGGGATGCATATATCGCGAACCAACTGGCTCACTCGAAGAGGGAAGCAGTTGAATACCTGCCACAATGGCTCGCGGTCTGGTTTGAATTAGAGGCACTATGCTCACTAGCAAACTTTGGCTATCTCAATCCAGAATATACATTACCAGAGCTCCTCAGTGAGGAAGAGACAGGAGAAGAGCCACTTCTACAGGGCAGCGAGCTTGGACATCCCTTGCTGGACGATGCAGAGAAGGTAACCAATGACGTTACCTTCGCATCTATGGGCAATGTCATGCTAATTACGGGATCTAATATGGCAGGGAAGAGCACATTCCTACGCACTATGGGACTGAACCTTTGTCTGGCGTATGCTGGCGCACCAGTAAACGCGCGGATGTTACGCACTTCTCTCTTTGAAGTATATTGCTGTATTCGTGTTGTAGATTCGGTAACTGATGGGTACTCATACTTCTATGCGGAAGTACGTCGCCTGCGCCAGTTGCTTTCGCGTCTTGAGAGCAAACCACGCCTTCCACTTTTCTTCTTAATTGACGAGATCTTCAAGGGAACCAATAATCGCGAGCGCCTGATCGGCAGTCACGCCTACATCTATGCCCTGGCAGGGCAGCGTTGTGTAGGTGCTATCTCTACCCATGATCTGGAGCTTGTCTCGCTCGAAGAGGAACTGCCACAAATTGGCAACTACCACTTCCGCGAACATGTAATACATGGTAAGATGAGCTTTGACTACCGCCTGCGTAGTGGTTCCTGCCCCACAACAAACGCGCTCAAGATTATGCGTATTGAGGGCTTACCCATAAATTGGCCTGGCTCTTCACACACGCTCGCCCAACTTGAAGAGGGATAATAAATAGGGATAATGCAGCACTTACTCACAGGCATAGGCAACAATGGTCAGTCCCGACACCATATATATCGCACATTATGTTGCAAACCTTGTTGCCACTCGTTTGAATAAAGGAGGCCATCTTCTACCTCCGCGACTACTTTTATAAGGAAGATCCATGCAGGGACAACAACAGCTCACAGCACAACGCACTCCTTTCTGGAAACGTGGCATAGAGACGATTAGCGTCCTCCTAGAAGGAAAAAAAGCAGGTCACAAACAGCAAACTATTGGCGCACTAGATGGTGTACGCGCTATTGCATGCATGATGGTTGTTATCTTTCATACCGCTCTTACGACATATAGAAGCGTACCGCTATGGGCTCCCTTGAAAACCTTTCCTCTCTTCTCTGCTCTAGCCCTTGCGGGGGATACAGGTGTTAATCTCTTCTTTATACTCTCCGGCTTTTTGCTCTTCCTGCCATATGCCAGTTCAATACTCTATCAGAAGCCTCTGCCTGGGTGGCGGCGCTTCTACTTACGGCGAATTTTCCGGATCTTGCCTGTATACTATGTCTCATTTATAATCATGGTATTCGTATATGCACCTCAATTCCTACAGCTTGATCGCTGGCCCGACTGGCTAGCATTTCTCACACTCTTTATGGATTCCTCGGCAACTACCTACAAGGAAGTCAACGGTCCCTTCTGGACTCTCGCGGTAGAATGGCAATTTTACCTGCTTCTACCTTTGATAGCACTAGGCATCGCTGTTATTGTCAATATGATCTCGCGCCGTTCTTCTGATGCACGAACACGCCTGAAGGTCATAGTAGGTTGTCTGCTCGCGCTGGCGGCCTGGGGAGTTTTTTCTCGTTGGCTAGGAACATCCTTACATGCACATCCTATCCCAACTACATCACGACTCTATTGGCCGAGCACGCTTTTTATGTTTTTTGGCTTTGGAGCTTCAGTATCGGGGCTGCATGGCAAATTCATGGAAAATTTTGCGCAAGGAATGCTCATAAGCACACTCTACACATACGCCACGACAAGCGCGGGACAGAAGAATGTAGAGGCATCAACTGGCAGCGTCTCGGCTCTGGCAGATCGTCTGAAACGCCTCAGCCCATATCTCTTTAGTGCTGGCCTACTCTGGCTCCTACTCTGGTTTCTCTGGAAATACGCGATGTCGAATGCCAAGGCGATCCCGGCCATTGGACCGAAGGTTATTCCGCACATCTATTTTGACATACCCGCAGAACTAGGCTATGGCATTGGCTACGGTGCGCTCGTCCTGGCGATCCTTTTTGGTGGGCCACGCCTGAAAAGTTTTTTTGAGTGGCAACCCTTGCGCTGGCTGGGACTTCTCTCCTATGGCCTCTATATGTGGCATCTGCCCCTGTTTCAGGTCTGCACGGAGTTTGCTATCGCACACCCCACATGGCCCCCACTGTTACTATATAGCTTTTACTGGGTCTGGTTTATAGTTGTGACTCTTCCCGGCGTCTTCCTGCTCTACCTAGCGATAGAGCGCCCTTTTATCCAAATCGGAGCACGCCTGACGCGATCGCGACCAAAACAAGTGGCCTCTCCTGCCGAGGAGCCGCTTACGAAGACGCAAGAGGCTCCTCAGGAATCGGCCAAATCGGAAGCAGGCATCTAGCCTGGCAGATAGAGCACATAACCAGCGGCATAGAGGATCTGAAAGGTAAGATGTTTATCGTGTGCGAGCGCATCGACTGCTGGCACACGATAACCTTTCCCATCTGAGGTTCGGGCTACGTACTCGCTATCGATAGGAAAAGCATAGACTGCTTGGGGATCAGCCTTCACAATATCGTAGTAGCTATGATAACGATTGTGAGTATCTCTGAGCTTTGGACTGAGAACGGCACAAATGATACGTTCATTGCTAAGGAATATAAGCTTGTTGCAGGTCCAATACTCACTATAGATATGCAGAGCATTGTGCTCGACCAGAGTAGAAATTAACGCCTGATCATGCTCATTGCGAGCACGTACCTCTGGCACATCCGCATACGCGGTAATTGATCCCACGACCAGAAGAATACTCACCAATGCGAGCAGCGAACCACAAACAATACGCCTTAGTTGAGCAACTTTACCTACACTCGATCTGACGAGAGTAAGTCCCTGCCAGAGCGGCCAGAAGATAGCAGGCATAACGATAAGCAGCCCTATCAGATAGCGAGCATGGATAGCAGGCCAATCTAATGGCGCTTTGCTCACAGCATAGATATAGAACGTCAGAATACCGCTAATGAGCAACGCCAGATGTATTCCTTGCCGACGTAGCCAGCGCTGTGTTTCCTGCTCCGCCTGCGTCAATTCGACATGCCGCTTGGACCAGCGAGCCCGTATAGCCAGCCATAGCCCCCAAAGCGCCAGGAGAACAGCCACCACAAAGAGAAGCATATATCCATAGCCCCAAAGCCGACGAATCAGCATACAACCGGGATCATAGGAGGTCAAAGGGCCAAGGAAATGCAACTCATTCGCCTGACAAAAGGGTTCGCCAGTCATCATAGGCACACTCATGCCTATGGAGCGAATTATGCCTGCTATCTTTTCACCTGTACTCAAATGGCTAGAACCACTCAATTTAAGTAGCGTTGTCAGTGAGTCTTTGCCACGTTCGGCATGGAGGTTATAGTACAATAAAGGAAACACGCCAATGAGCAAACCAATCAAGGTTGCAATAGGTGTGACCAGTTGCAGCATTTCACGCCAGCAAAAAATGACAAGGACCAGCCCAGCCATCAGAGCAAAAGGAGCGATCAATAAGTCGTCCCATATGGCGGTTCCAGCGATAATGCCCCAGAGCAGATAAATTGCGATACGCCAACGACGCTCATGAAACAGCCGGTAGGGGCGATAAGAGACAACAAGCCAGCTCGCCAGCAGCATAAGTAGGGAGCCAAAGAGCAATGTCTCTGTATATCCACCAATAGCAGTCAACTCACGTTCAAGCATGTAGATAGAGCCAACGCTCAACATAAACAAGCTTACGAGAGCCCATCCCTTGCTATAGAGAATACGCGTCAGAGCATAGGTGCTAATCAGGAAGAGGGTAAAGATACATAGAAGACCTAGGCGTAATAGAAAGAGCGATGGGCCAAAGAGGCGAAAAAAGAATGCCGCTACAACAGCCTGGTGCGGTCCCATGTAATATTGACCATAATAAAATGTGGGATGCTCGCCTTTGAAAGCGATATGCAATCCCATCAAGCCAATTGTTCCCTCGTCACTATTAGTTGGGGGCCACCCCTGACTAATAAGGCCCAAGCGTAACAAAAAGGCAAAGAGAATCAATCCCACGACGATCAATTCATGGGAATCGATCTTTATACGTTTTAGATATTTCATTGAAGGCAACTCTTACACAAATTAACGATTGAGCATATAAGGTTCGATAACGTGCAAGACATCATCGACGGAAAAGGGCTTGGGCATGGTTGCGTCAACATTGAGAGGCGCAACTTCGACAAGATTATCCAGAGCGGACATCAAAACGATTACGTGACGGGAGCGGACATCAGGCTCAAGTAATAGTTCCCGACATACCTCACGTCCATCCATGACGGGCATCAACATATCCATGAACACCAGATACCCGCGTCCTTCGCGCATCTTTTCCAGAGCTTCTCGCCCATTACGGGCGATAGAGATAGGGAAATTCTCAAAGCTCAGGATATCTACCATCATATCGCGAATGATAGGGTCGTCGTCTACTACCAGGATCTCCTGGGGCTGCTTGTGCAACTGCATGCTATTCTCCTGCTTCGGCTGGCGGCTCTACTAGTGGTAGGTAAAAAGCAAAAACAGAACCTTCGTTAAGCGCGCTATGCTCCAGCCACAGTTTGCCTCCCATCGCCTCTACATATCGCCGACAAATATACAACCCCAGGCCCGAACCACGTACGGGTGTTGTTAGTGAGCGCGGCGCACGCACGAATTTTTCAAAGATGCGCTGTTGATCTTCCAGGAGAATACCTTCTCCCTGATCATGTACACGTACAATAATCATAGGAGCATTTCCTTGCTCCATAATTGTCATATGATCTATAGATCCTTCTGGCAAAATCTCCGCTATTCGGTCAAGCGTCTCCTCCTCAGCCGTTACAACAATCTCGCTTTTCGCTGATGAATACTTTGAGGCATTATCAAGCAAGAGCTGAACCACCTGACGCATGTGCACCCCATCAGCTTGTACCCACAGGCGCTCATCGATACGCATGCGTATGCGCTGCTCAATACTCAACAGAAGCGTGCTCGCTGCGATCTCAACCACAGAACGAACCTGAATAGGCTCCAACTTCAACTCAAGATTCTTGTCAACCGCCCCCATCTTCGCGGCTTCCGTCATATTTTCAACCAGATCGTGAAGCTGCTCAGCGGCGGTACTGATCTTGGTCGCAAAACGCAGGATATCTGCGGGCCCGATACGGGAACTTTGGCGCTTAAGCAAGCTAGAGTAACCAATTATCGCGCTCATTGGCGTACGAAGTTCATGTGAGGCTGTCACCAGAAATTCGTCCTTAAGCTTATCCATACGCTGCAATTCAGCATACGCCTCTTCACGTTCTTCAAAGAGTTGAGCATTGCGAATCGCGCTTGAAGCCTGCGCGCAGATCGCAAGCAACATGCCAACATCTTTGGGTTTAAAGGACCTTCCACCTTTAGGGAGAGACACCGAGAGTAACCCTATGAAGTCTTCCTGATAGAACATCGGAATCATCAAGAGTTGTTGACCGGGAATGGCATGTAAAAAGAAGACGCCTCCCTCGTCGCTATGTTGTGCTAACTCCTCAATGCGCTCAACGTCGAGGTAGAAGAATGCCTCATCACGCACCTGACGCTCAAGAAAGGTCTCTTGAAACGGCAAGCGAATCATGCGTGTCAGTGCCTCATGTTCTTCTTTATTATGAGGCGGCTCAATCGCCGGTCGTCCACTACCATCATCGAGCAGACTAACGCTAGGGCGACCATACATGGCCTCAGCAACCAATTCTTCTCGCGTAGGAGAAGGCTGGAAAAAGACGCAGAGCTCGACATCGACCAGGCTAGCCACCTTCTCAACAAAACTATTGAGCAAGACACTTACGTCAAGCACAGAAGTAATCGTCTGCAATGTGCTATTAATGGCAGCTAGTTGAGCCTCGCGCTGCTTAGCATCACGCAGAAGATGGCGATCACGCTCGTAGAGTTTAGCATTCTCTATGCTCACAGTCACAATCTGGACCATAGTTTCCAGGACCTGAACCTCGCGAAAATGGTAGGCATTCGCTCGCTTGCTTGCCAGGCTTAGAGAACCAGTAACGCGATTAAACATCTTCATGGGCATAAAGAGGAATGATTCGGCTTCACTCTGATCCCCCCAGGCTCCTTGTAATAGTTCGGCATAACGTGCTGCCTGCTCAGGCTCACGCGCTGGCGAAAACTGTAGTGTCTGCTTCTCTGTTTGAGCAACCTGCCACCAGATAGGTCGTCCTTCTTTCGTGGCAACAACTGGATTGGACGCGAGCTCATCAACACGTTCTGTATCATTCACAGCGAACACATCATACAAACAGACTGTATCGCGATCATAGAGAGTTAATTGTAGCGAGGAGGCATCAACAAGCCGCGCCACAAAGCGATAGACGTCTTCTATTAAATCGGATAATTTGACATTGGTAGGAAAAGCAACGCTGATCTCCTGAAGGCGTTGTAAGTATTCGCCTGTGCGCTGTTGCTCGCGCTGCAAATTGTCATTCTGCAAATACAGCGCGACACGCTCAGTATATTGAACGGCCTCATGACGTTGGCGTGGTTGGAATATCGCGCCATTCGCATGTTCAAGCTGGTAAAGGACAATCACACCAATCACTTTTGGCGGTGTTCTGTGCCTGGTCTGAAGCTCTAGTGGTAAGATCTCCTGAATAGGGACAGCGAGATAGGCGCTAGGAGTAATATCAACGTGGAGTGAGTTCTCGAACTGACTGCGAAAGGTCAGCAGGTACTCCTCATGTGTCATCACATAGGCTTCGTTCTTCTGCCAGACCCGACCAATGACATCCTGATCGCGTGTATAGCACTGACCTATGGCAAACAACTCACATTGCTCAGGCTGTACATCCTCAACCTCAGTTAAAATCTGGGAGTCGTTGCGCATAGGATTATCATCTTCGTCGCGTTGCAATTTTAATGTTACACGACGGCGAGGAACACGGATATTAGATAATCCTGGATCGGATGGTGGCATTAAAGAGAATGTGGCGGCATTGCGAACGCGGACATGAGATATGATGCGCATCTGATTGCTAGCCTCATCGTACAGGGCAATACAGGCTCCTTGCGCACCAAACTGCGTCATCATCTGCTGCAACAGCTTTTTCACTAAAGGCGTTGAGTAGGTCGAATCATTTTGAAATTCCGGATTTCCCCAGATCGAGGCTGAAGCCATCACGTCTCCCTTGATTCCATCGCTCTATGGTTCGCTGGCTATGGCGCTAGCTAGAGGCTGCTATTCTTTTATGACTGAAAGTCATGGTTACACGCTACTGCTATCTGCGCGTAGCATATCATAACGTTTTCATGGATTCAACTCTACCGGAACCAACGTATGAGAAATACCTATTTCTCGCCTCCATATACATCATTGTATCTACTAGACTCGCTATTAAGAGTGAGCTTAGATGAGAGCAAGCCCCAAATAGGGTTGTCAAATAGAGAGCAGGAGCGCATGAGAGAGTAATATGGCAGACAAAGAAAGGCGATATATCGCAGCGTTCGTCCGCTTATCCGATCAACACGCTGTGCAGACGGAGCAGGAGCAGGCTTAGCGCCTGCTCCTGCTCCGAAAAGAAAATGGGTTCGTGGTGAAAGATATCACTTAGTAGACAAATGCGACACCAGAACCGGGGGTAATAGTTGTGTATGTCACCGAGGTTGGGTTCGCACCCCAGTTGGTATTGCTCACTGAAACGGTACCATCGGCGTTGATCTTTTCCGCGATACCAACGTGACCAAGACCGCCCGCGCCCTGCACATAAGGTTGAAGAACAATTACCGCACCCTGCACTGGAGTGTATGAGACACGCCAGCCATTATCGTGTGCGCGATCAACCCACTGATAGGCATTGGAGTTCGTCGTCCAGGGAACATAAACACCATGTAGCTCATGATAACGCTTATTGGCCCACCATGTGCATTGTGGGAAGGCAAAATAATTGCCGGTACCTTTGACGACAGGTGCTGTATAACCTATGGTGCCTGTGTTGGTCGTGCTTCCAGAATTAGAGTTGTCACCATTGGAAGAGGCGCCATTGCCTGGAATGCAAATATGTTGGTCAATATAAATTACGTTCGGGTCGGACAACTTATTATAATCAGCCAGTTTACTGTACGTCGTTCCAGCCTGACCAGCGATCTGACTGAGCGTATCACCGGACTTCACTACATAAGTCTTATCATTCGGCCCACAACTGGACGCGGCGAACGCGCTAAACATTGAGCCACCAAAGCTCGTTGTAAGCAGCGCTAGTGCAAGTACGGTCAGGACGACAACATGTCCAGCTACAATACTTGTTGTCCGGTGCTGTTTACAGTATTGCCAAGCCTTCTGGTAATACTTCTGCATGTACGTTTGCCTCCATATAACCTCTTATGCGAAAACAATACCTCTAGCATGGCTAGCGCTCACGCGTTCAGGTTTTCGATAAGTGGTAACTACATTGCCACTACATGGACCAGGTGGTCCACGGACACCAAATAGTGCCTACAGTCAATGTGCTGTTCATTGATGTGTATATTAGCATATGTATATATTGAAACAGCTTGAAACATGGAGAAGCATAGACCAAAAAGGCTATATGGATTTCACCACCTTAACCTGGCTCTACACGCGGCCTGAAACGACTCGACCCCCTAGAATCGTGGCGGCAACGCCATTCTCAGCCATTTTTTGTTGTGGTGTCATGAGGATATCCTCGCGTAAGACAATGGCATCGCCTAACTTCCCTTTTGTCAAAGATCCTTTGTCATTTTCCTCGCCCGCAGCATAAGCCGCACCCAGAGTATATCCCCAGAGCGCATCACGTATGTCAAGTGCCTGATCAGGTATCCATGACGGTCGTTTACTATAGGGGTCGCTTCTTACGGTCGCAGCATAGAGAATATTGAGAGGGTCAAATGTTTCAACAGGGGCATCTGAACCAAGAGCAATAGGTATACCCATTTCGCGCATGGTGCGATAGGCATAGGCACGCTTATGACGCTTGCCCCAATAACGGACGGCAATATCGCGGTCTGATACAGCATGATAGGGTTGAATCGAGGCCACAACGCCCAGGCGCTTCATACGTTCCAGATCTTCAGGAGCAATGAGTTGTACATGCTCCAGGCGATAGCGCAGCGCTGACGCCTGCCGGGCGAGGCCCTCGCGTTGCGCCCATTGTTGGGCATACTCAATAGAGTTAAGCGCGACACGTGCGGCCCGGTCACCAATAGCGTGAATAGCGACCGCCAAACCAAGTTCGGTCGCATCACGCACAACATCCTGCATCTCTTGCTCTGGGATGGAGAGAATGCCCCGGTTATCACGATTCCCTTCAAAACCTTCCAGCATAGCAGCAGTCTGTGAGCCAAGGGTGCCATCCGCGAAGATCTTGATACCACTAACACCTATCAACTCGCTCTTCTCGATGCCAATACCGGATGCTCGCAACTGAGGTAACATCTGACGTGGTAGGATCATCTGCACACGCACATTAAGTTGCTTCTCCGCGCGTAACTGCTGAAAGAGGTGCAAGACATTCTCACCCTCAATATCATGAATAGTGGTAATGCCATAGCTGCGCAACTGTTCCAGAGCACGTTCAATGAGCACACGATCCAATTCAGGATCAGACTGCTCAATGACACGATAGACCAGTTCAGTCGCACCTTCTTCTTGCAAGATACCTGTTGGCTCGCCTGAGCCATCTCGTAAGATAGCTCCCGTTTCGGGCTCTGGCGTCTCAGCACTAATTCCTGCTCGCTGCAAGGCAAGCGAGTTGACCCAGAGAAGATGACCATCCTTGCTCCAAAGCACGACGGGGTGATGAGGCGCAGCAGCATCAAGAGAAACTTTTGTTGGAAATCGACCTGCACCTGAACCAGCCCAGGTATTTTTGTCCCAGCGTCCGCCTTGAATCCAGCGTCCAGGCGGAGTTTGTTGCGCGCGCTGGCGTACCAGTTCGGCTACCTCATCCTCTGTAGTACAGAACTCAGCGTCGATATGATGAGCGCGATAGGCAGCACTCATCAGGTGTATGTGAGCATCAATGAAGCCAGGCAAAACTGTTTGACCACGCAGATCAACCTTTTCGCTGTGGGCATCTGCCAAACGACGCACCTCATCATCGCTGCCAATGGCGAGAATGCGACCACTTACCAGATCAATAGCCATTGCCTGGGCTCGCGGCTGGGCAACGTCCATAGTATATATGTTTCCGTTGAGATAGATGATTCTTGCCATGGGTTTGCTTGCTTTCTATGTTGTGCTGAGCTATTAAACTTTGTCCGCGCAGATTGCAATCTACGCGGCGGGAAAGAAGACACAGGGGCACTATATCCCTCATGCTCTATATGTGTGCGGGCGGCGCTTTATGAGAGGTCAACAACAAAATCGATGATTGAGCGTGCCAGCACGTCGGGGCGTTGCAACTGGATATAGTGGGTGGTATCAGGCATCCATAAGACAGAGCAACGTGTGATAGCACGCGCCACCTGGGCCGCCATATAGCCCTTAGCAGCCGCGAACTCAGTTGCCATCTCCAATCGCTCGGGGGGCTCTTCACCTGGCATTGGTTGGGCAGCAGCAGGCACGAGCAAAACAGGGCATGTCAGCTTACCATAGTAACTGAGAGCACGATCTTCCCAGAGAGAAGCTCTAATTTGTTGCTGCTGTTGAGGACCAAGGCGCTCTTCCACATAACCATTTTCGTGCTCATAGACATAAGTGCGAACAATAGCCTCCACATCCGGGGTCCAGAAACCCTCCATTTCGGCACGCATCTCATGTACAAAATCCGGCCATGGCATAGTACGACTCTCATCAAATCGACCACGGATAAAACTTTCCCGAGTCATATCGGGCCAGTATCTCGGCTCAACATGCGGGCAATCTATCAAAATCAAGTGACTTATTAGCGCGGGATGACGAGCGGCAAGCACCAGAGCCACACGCGCACCCCAGCCATGACCAACCAGCGCAACCTGACCCAAACCTAGGACCGCCATACCATGTACCACATCTTCGGCAATATTCATCAGATCATATCCTGCCTCAGGTTGCTCGCTCAAGCCATGCCCTCGCAAGTCAAAGGCAATAACTGGATGCTGCTGATGTTGTGTACACAGTTCCTCGGCTAGTAGAAGCCAGGTATCGGCAGTAGCACCCAGGCCATGCAACATAACTAGAGGAATATTGTCGCTATCCCAATCCTGCTCCTGCTCCTCGCCAGCGTCGGGCCGCATTCTCGCAAGTTGCGCCGGATCCCATTCCAGATAGTGCAGACGAATAATATCGGTGTCAACAAAAGAACTGCGCGGCTTGATCATCTCTTCCTCACTCAGATCTTCTCTAGAAAAACAAGCACTCACTATCCCAAGGATGGGAGCTATATTGTATTGTACCCCATTATGGGAGTTACATTTAGGCATTACGAGAGGGATGTGTCGCGCGAAGCACCTTAAACTTGGAATCTCCCGCAACCTCTTCAACTCTTTGAAAACATGCTCGCAAAACAGGTTCGTATTTCAGAAAACGGTTCGCCACCAGGTAAAAGCGTCCCTTCGGCTGTAGAATATGTGCAGCCTCATGAATAAAGCGCTCAGCAACTTCAGTAGTTTGGACACCTCCTTGATGGAAGGGGGGGTTAGTCACAACAAGATCAAAGCGCTCTGAAAGTATAGCACGCGCACCATCACTAGGCAGGACACGTACGTTAGTGAATCCTTGCTCGGCACTAGCTTGCTGGGAAGCGGCTACCGCCGCCAAACTCACATCTAGCATCGTCACATGACCTTCATAAGCAAGACGTGCGATATGCAGTCCAATAAAACCGGCCCCGCACCCTAGATCCAAAGCCTTGTCGGTGGAACGAACCTCTAATGCGCCCAGCAGGAGGCGTGTTCCCGCATCCAATTTGTTCTCCGCGAAGGATTTGAGAGGCTCGAACTTTGTTCGAGGCTCCAGATCGCGCGATTTGACGGCACTGAGCACACGCTGCCCTTTACTAATCTCCAACGTTTCACAATTGCCCAAAGTGGTCTGTATATACTTACCAATGGTTAGAATGCCACGCTCCTTAGCCCCAGCCACATAGAGCACCCCACCTTCGCGCAACGCCCCGGCAGCAAGGTCTACACCATAAGTCATCCAGGCGTTAGATGGCTGGTAGAGCAGATTCATAAGCGCAACGTCAAACTCTCCCTCAACGTAATGTAAAGTATAATCATGGAAGGCCACATGCTGCACGCGCTCTGGCGCAATATGTAGCAGCGTGTTGGCGCTAGCAACAGAATCTTCGGCAAGAATGACCTTACCACTGGCAATCGAAGAAGAAGAGCGGCGTTCCATCAGATGCCGCACGCAAGGGTCGGGAGCTGAGTTTAGTACCAGCACACGCTCTGGCTCGGAAATGTGAACGGTCGCATCAAGTAAAGAAGATTGGAGTTTCATAAGCTATGGCCCTTTATGTTGATAGTGCATATCTCGATGATATCATAGCTGTGGCACAGATCATACCAGTCTCGGGAGTTACCACGAATCCAACGCTCATGTTGAACGCATCCCAACGTGGTCAGAAGCTCTCTCCACGCGCGCTACTAAACGAATTGCTTCATCATCTGCCAGAAGGAACCATCTTCATCCAACCGGGAGCTACTCAGGCGGAGGAGATGTACAACGAAGCGCTCGCATATATCAACGTGAATCCCCAACGCGTTGTTCCGAAAATTCCACTGACCGTTACTGGTATACGCGTGGCTCGGCAGATCAAGCAACAGGAGTATCGCCTCTCGTTTACTGCTGTGACCTCACTGGCACAGGCATATAGCGCAGCCATGGTACCTGTCGACTACATCATTCCATACTATAACCGTCTGTCGCGTGCAGGAGTTGACGCCAGCCAACGAATCCATTGTATGGCACAGTTGTTTGCGCAACAACATCTTGCACCTCGCATCCTCGCGGCCAGCATCAAAACGCCTATAGAGGCTGCTAACGCTCTGCTGGCTGGTGCACACGACTTAACAGTCGCGCCAGATGTACTTTATGAAATGGTGACAGACCCTGAAAGCGAGGCCGCCGTTGAGCGTTTTTCCCAGGATTGGCGTAAGATGAATAAACTGTAATTTCCTCTTCCAACGCTTTTGCAAAAACTATGAACTAATTTTCATCATACACATTTATCAATTCATTGCTTCGTCATCACAACATGTTATAGTATGTGCGTAACAGAAAGATAAACCTCTGGTACATGTTGGGGAAGGGTAAAGGCCTGCTCCAGTGACAGTGGGTAGTGGAAGGGTAAAGGGGCAGGCCTGGTGAGGAAGAGGTTACAGCCCTGTTGTGTATTGGGAAGTGAAATTGTGGACAATGTGGTAGGGGAAAGTGGTGAGCTTGTATCAAAGTAGCGTGGAGGGAAGATAATTAGCAAGTAGTGTGGGGCACGCAGCAATGATGGCAAGCAGGTAAAAGCGTGAAAGAGGCGATTAGCAAAAGGGCATTGGGCAACTCGTACGCTCAATGTAGGCAGCCTGAACCACGTTAAACATAGGCATGAAGCGATGTAATAGGTGGCGGTGGCGAATGGGTTGAGTGGAATGATGACTTTAGGTGGGGAGTGGTGAGACCAGGAGGCGGCGCGGAACTGGGTCCAGGTGGTGGAAAACAGACGAGGAATCCAGGCGAAGCGTCGTGCTATATGCGTATTTAATGATCTAGGTAGAGCTGTCAAGTGGTGAGGAGGAGAGTATAGCAGGATGGTGGGTGGCAGGGAAGCGCGTATAGTGGGGCGTCATAGCTGGTGAGTGGCAGTGACCAAGCTCCAAAGTGGAGGGGAAGCAAGTGGTCTCGAGAGGGTGGCTGCATCAAGTGGTGGTCAGGTAGAAGGGTGGTTTCATTTGTAGGCGGTAACCATTCTCTATGATAAAAACCATTGGGGATGGAAAAGTGGGGTGGGGAAGACAAGAAACCTGTGAGAGCAATCTCACAGGTTTCTTTTTATCATTAACTCAGACATCCTTCTGGTGGTCAAAACCAATTGGATCTGGGAAGATGACGAGGGATAGCTTTGATTATACGATTGATACGCATAGAACACAGGCTCCTCAAGCGAATGTGAAACGCCAGTCCTTGAGCCAGCGGCGCGAATTATGCTCACGTGCTTGAATATGGACCTCACCAGACTCCAACTGAAAAGAGAAACTCACTATCAAATTAGGATCATCAGGAGTATACACAAATGTCTGCTGGTCTTGATCAAAGCGAGTCGCCCCATGATTACCTGTATACCAGGGTGACATAAGGTTGACATAGGTAATCGCTTTGGCTGCAGATTTCTCTGTCTTTACGATATCAGGAGCGCCCCAGCCAGCATGGACATGACCACTAATAAAGAGTATATCTCTCTCATGACAAGCCAGAATATCTCGCACCTCTTGCGAGTTCTCTGGAGAGAAAAAATTCTGTGTGGAATTGTAGTCACGAACCTTGCCTGTGGATGAACTACGATATAGCACAGTATTTCGTAGAGGAGAGTGCAGAAAGACCACTGCAGGACAATGACGATGCGCTTCCAGGGTCTCCGTTAGGAAAGCTAGTGTTTCACCAGAGATACTTATATATGTGGGATCTGGCGTGAGGTGTGGATTAGGATAATCCAACATCACACAGATCACCCCACCAACTAACCATGCATACCTCTGTGGACGCTGCCAGACCATCTCAAATGTCTGCATCATTGTTGCCAGATCCTCGCCATCTGGCCCATAATACTCATGATTGCCAACTCCTGGATAAAAAGGCACACCGAAGAGCTCCGCTTCAATTTGTTGCCGGGCAAATTGATGATTTTCCAGCGCACAGGTATCTACAATATCACCTGGCGATACACAAAAAGCGGGTCGCTTCTCCTCCCAGAGTAAGCGAAGGTCATCATACATATATTGCAAGCGTGGAGTATGTAACTCTCGCCACGCGGGTAGAGCACGATAATGCATATCCCCAACGCCCCAGAAATAGAGAGAGGCAGGCTGCGTTTCGTTACTTACATTGTTCATCCATAACCTCCTGCTGGCAAACAGTTTTCACCTCTATTGTAGCCCAAAAGAGACAGGGTATGAATTGGGAGAGGGCTGGTTATCAGCCTGCTCCCAATTCATACCCTTGAGCAGATTAGAAACCTATATAAGCACTGGCATATAAAATAACATTTTTAAAATCTATAACATATAAACAAGTATAACGATACATCTCTCTCTCGCCTGAAAAAACCTGGCATCCCGAAAGGGGGGTGTCAGGTTTGGAAGAGGCATTAGTGCTGTAACTTGAAGGTAGACCCATCATTGAGATAAATCACTTGTTGATCTAGCACATGCACCACAAGATCAATCTTGCCATCGCCATTCGCGTCCTTTGTTTCGCCCCAGGCAGGTGTGAGATCTTGCCCATCGCCCACAAGAGTTGGACCGTTAAACATGCGAACTTTCGAGGGATCACCGCCAGGTACTTCAATAATTTGAATGTGACGATTTAAATTGATAATAACGAAATGAGTCTCATTCGAGGCGCTATCCCCATGACCAACAACGGCATTAAATTGATCTGTTCTCGGGCGACCATAGCGTAAATCGTCCTGATAGACATGCCACCATGAAGAAAGTGAGCTTAGGCCAACGAGCATGCCTACGGTACAAGCCATCCCAATACCCATGACAAGCATGGCAGGCACACCCTTTTTGGCTTTCTTCTCCTGCGACAATCTCCGCGACTCTCGCACAGGAGCCTCAAGGGCTGGCATTTCGCGCGTCTGACCTGAACGTCTGCGCTGAGGCACAGCCTGGCGATCAATCATTACATCATCACGCGTATTCCGCTCACGTGTTCCTTGATTGGAGCGATACCTCCGCGTGCTCGTCCGTGAACGTGTCTCATAAACAATGTCTTCGTCATCAGCGTTGTCATACATAATAGGACGTGGTTCCCTTCGTGTCTGTATCATATCCAATGACTCTTCCTCCTTTCTATGCATATTTTTATAGAACATAATTTCTTCAAGTATACCAGAAGATATGCTCCAGTCAAGTGATATGGGTATCAACGTGTCTTTATAGCAATAAAATACTATAGAGTTTGAGGGGAGGAGCTAGAAAGCAAACGGAGAGTAGAGTAAAACCAGTAGCCAGAACCCCATCTATACGTCGCCCACACGCATGAATTGGAAAACACAGCTCTAGAACAGCAGAAAGAATAACCACTCATAGAGGCGCGAATCCACAACATGCTTCCTGGGGCGACTAGCAATCCCACAATCAGAGAAAGCTAATCGCACCAGGAAGAACGCACACGAGTCGAGCGTAAAGATACATATCAACATAGAAAGGTACACAAAGACACCTATAGTGCCTAAAATAGGGATAGGCAAGCCGAGGATATATCCTCGGCTTGCCCTGGGTGTTGCGAGGCGGGATCGAAGTAATCTTGCCGCTACCGTAATATGCTGCTATAGCGCTTACACAGCTTGCACCTCTTGTGCGAGCTTTAAGCAGGAATTCACAGCATCCCGTACAGTCTGAGTCGTAAAAGGTTTAGAGAGATATGTTTGTACCCCCGCCAGCCGCGCCTTCAGGCGATCTACAACGCCATTATGACGAGAAAGCATAATAATAGGCGTATCGCTCCAGGCTGGCTTTGAACGCAAGTAACGCGCAATCTCGTAGCCATTCATCTTAGGTAAATCAATGTCTAGAATGACTAGATCAGGAATACGCTCCAGTTGTCTGCTCGTTACTGACCGCAATGCCTCAACGCCATCAGCAAACGAGGCAACGGTAAAACCTTCGCGCCGCAAACTTATTTCGACAATCTTCCGTACCGTAGGAGAGTCATCAATTATCATCACGAGTTTACTCATGTATTGACTTCCTCTTGAACTCTATACCCCTGTTTGTACGTAAACCTTTTTGCCTATGCCCCACCCTCCTTATTATGCATATTGGGCACTATCTGCTACAATGACAACTACTAGACAACTACATAACAACTTTACCCTGTTCTTTCTATGTATATACTTGATTTCCGTATTTACGCCCATTCCTTTCTTTCGCATTCATCAGAGAAGAGATTATACCCTGGTATTTGGAAGCCACATATGCTGTCGCAAATATATAGATACATATCTATCTGATACAGCATCCCGTTTGATTTTTCACATGGGGAGCGAGGTGCATGAAGCCAAATCAACGCTTACGGCGCGAACGCGAATTACGCGGCTGGTCACAATCGAGGGTTGCCCAGGAAATAGGCACCGACCCTGCGACGGTTAGTCGTTGGGAACGTGGATTGTCCTTTCCTTATCCTTATTTCCGTGAGCGTCTTTGTGATCTTTTCGGCAAGAATGCAGAAGAGTTAGGACTGGTACATGAAGATGTTGTCCAGACGCCTCCAGAGCCAAAAGATGCGCCTTCTAGGCAGGGCGAAGTAAGCGAATATGTGCCATCATCGATTCTATCTCCGGCTCTTGATCCAGCAATTCCACTCTTATCGACTGTCGGCGGCTCGCTCGTTGGACGAGATGCATTATTACGCCATGTAAGCCTCCATCTCTGCGATGAACATCAGGTACCGGCATTGGTAGCCCTGAACGGAATCCCTGGCGTGGGCAAAACCTCACTCGCAGTAGCCCTGGCCCATGACCCCATGATACGACACTATTTTTCGGATGGGATTCTCTGGGCAGGGTTGGGGCCTCATCCCCAGATACCGGGGCATCTGAGTCGTTGGGGTATGTTACTTCATATTGATGCCGCAACACTTCCCGACATTGGCATGAAAGCTCTTCCTAGTAGAGAACATAGCGAGCCCTGGGTCAAAGCTCTACGCTTTGCGATAGGCCAGAGACGCATACTCATCATTATTGATGATGTATGGCAGATTGAGGATGCCCTGAATTGCCAGATTGGTGGCCCCAATTGCGCTATTTTGCTCACAACACGTTTTCCGCATATTGCGCTCCATTTCGCTGAAAACAACGCGACACTGGTTAGCGAGTTGTCTGAGGGTGATGGCATGGAACTGCTGGGGCGCCTGGCTCCTCATGTCGTACAAGAAGAGGCGGAGAATGCACTCGAACTGGTGCGTTCTGTTGGTGGTCTCCCGCTCGCGCTCACACTCATTGGCAAATACTTACGCACTCAATCGTACAGCCGGCAGCCTCGGCGCATCGCAGCTGCGCTAGCGCGCTTGAGACATGCTCCCGAACGCCTTAATATCAGCGAGCCTCGCTCTTTCATCGACCGCCATACAAGCTTACCACCTGATACACGTGTGACGCTACAAGCTATTATCGAGGTCAGCGACGTTTTCCTCGACGAAGAGGCCAGAACCGCCCTTCGCGCCCTCTCAGTCTTTCCAGCCAAGCCTAATAGCTTCGCAGAAGAGGCTGCGCTTGCCGTGATGCAACTACCGCATGAAGCGCTTGATGCCCTTTCCGATGCAGGTCTCCTGGAGAGTAGTAGTCCCAATCGCTATGCGCTCCACCAAACAATCGCTGATTACGCACGAGTACAGCTCGAAGATAATGAGGTGTATCATCGCCTCGCGATCCATTTTGTAGCCTATTTAGAACAACATGCCAGCGACTATCATCTCCTTGATCAAGAGAGCCAGAACATTCATGCAGCATTGGAAGCCGCGCGAACACATCAGATACCAGACATGTTTTTACGCGGTATCAGGGCTATCAGTAGCTACCTATTTACGCGGGGACGCTATGCAGAGGCGGAAAGATATCTGAGCGACGCACTTGAACTCGCGCATCAACACCAACGCCAAAGCGATCTCATCGCGATATTACGCGACCTGGGGAGAATCGCCCGCAAGTCGGGAAATTATCTTCAAGCCGAGACATACTATCAACGCGGCCTGCAGCTGGCACGACACTTAAAAGATGAGATCGCTATCAGTGATCTACTGACATGTCTGGGAACCATCTTACAACGCCGAGGATACTACAACGACGCCATCATGTATTTTGAAGAAGGAACGGTGCTTACGCAACGGCATGCTAACCAGGAACAGTTCTCCCAACTACTACTAGGGCTGGCACATGCTCATGGAAGCCTGGATCACTACAAGGAAGCAGAGGAATATGCCTGGGAAAGCCTGGAACTCGCAAGGGGACTCGATAACCCAGAGCATCAGGCGAAGGTGCTTTTGCGTCTAGGCACACTCATATTTGAGCGTAGCGATTATGAGCAAGCGTTAGGCCTGCTCTTTGAAGCCCTGGAACAAGCTCGCCAGATAGGGCACCGCGAGCTCACCAGTCAGATTTTAAATAATTTGGGATGTGTTCTCGGTGAACTAGGAGATTTCAAGCATGCTGAAGCATATTTGTTGGAAGCCCAGATCCTGGCGCGCCAGATCAATGCCAAAGAGAGCCTATGCAATGTCCTGACCAATCTTGGCTTTCTCGCCAATGAGCGAGGGCAGTATGAGCAAGGAGAGGCTTACGCACGTGAAGGGCTAGAATTATCAAGACAAATTGGACATACAAACCCCATTTGTGGTTGCCTTGACAATATGGGAAACATCATGCGATTTCAGGGGAAATACAAGCAGGCAATAGAATATTATGAGGAGGGATTGGTTCGAGCACGTCTGACAAACAATAAACGCTACATTGTCATCATGCTCACGGGACTGGGGGCAACAATGACAGCCTGTACGAGCTTCACCGATGCGGAAAGCTACCTGAGCGAAGCTATGATCCTGGCTCGTGAGATTCATCGTCCACGCCAACTCTGCGACCTACTCTTCGAGTACGGCAAACTAAAAGTCTATCAGCGCCAGCCTCAGCCAGCGCGAACCTACTTTCAAGAAATGCTTGACATCCCAGACATAGGTGATGAGGGGCATACACGTGCTCTATATGGTCTGGCGCGTGTCGCCGAACTAGAAGAAGATTTCGCAACCGCTCACAGGCTAGGCAGTGCTTGCGCAGCCTTCTTCGCCTCGCGTCACCACCATTTAACTAGAGAGGCACAACGCTGGCTTCGTGATCTTCCCGCCTCCTAGAAAGTGGTCACCATATCATATTTAGTCAGCATTCAAGTTGAAAGATGGAGAAAATCCACCCACCAAACCTCTTTTACGTCGCTATCCGAACATGATACAATAGTCCCATTGTAAAATTAGGTTGGATATACTTCTTTCCAATATAGGACATAACTGCTTCAGACTGGACACAGCATCTTTTACCAGTCCCTCAGGCAGGGTTTACCTAAAGAGAGCATTTTCACTGGCAAATGCCAGGCCATTGTATTCTTAATACGAAAACCAGCGCCGCAGTCGCGGCTAGCGCGCACTCCTTGCACAAATATCTAAGCGCAAATGAATACCAACGTCGCTACCACGAAAGTAGTGTTGATGTTCATAGCAACATGCGCTCAGGTATTCGGATAAGGAGTGTGCCGAAGATAGCAGATACAGAACGTTAGCATGCTAGATATTATTATCAGGCTGGCTCAAGACTTCCGTGCGCAGCATAAACAACTTTATATGGTAGGTGGGACAGTACGTGATGTGTTGCTCCATCGGGGAGAGTCCGCTGACGCGGACCTGGCAACTGATGCCCTTCCAGAGGAAATCAAACGCCTGGTCGCCCCCACCAAACCCAGCGCTGTCGTCCTTGTTGGTGAGCGCTTTGGCACGGTACGTCTACATTACGATAGCAATAATATTGTTGAGATCACAACCTTTCGCAGTGAACGCTATGATCCAGAATCGCGTAAACCAGAGGTCTGCTTTGGGACAGATCTGGCTGAAGATCTGAAACGGCGCGATTTTACGATCAATGCACTGGCACGCGATCCGCTCAATGGGCACATTATCGATTTATTTCACGGTCGCCAGGATCTCGAAGCCCATATTCTACGCGCGGTTGGTGATGAGCCAGATAAACGCTTTGATGAGGACCCACTGCGCCTCTTACGCGCAATCCGCTTCGCTGCTCAACTCGACTTTGTCATCGAGCCAACAACGTGGCAATCGATTAAACGGCAGGCTGCCAAGTTACAGAAAATTAGTCGTGAGCGCATTCGGGATGAGATGAACAAGCTCCTCCTCTCACCTCATCCAGCGAAAGGGCTTGATCTCCTGGTTGAAGCTGGACTCATGGAGTACATCATGCCAGAGATGTTGGACTTGCGTGGCGTCAGCCAGCAATCCAATCCACGAGTTCCCGCCTCTAAAGAAGTCTACGCGCATGTGCTTCGCGTCGTCGAACGCTCGTCATCCGGGCTGAAGACACGTTGGAGCGCGCTCTTACACGATATCGCTAAACCTCGTACCAAGAGTGTTGAAGACCATAAGGTACATTTCATTGGGCATGAAGAAGTAGGGGCCCATATGGCCCGCGATATCCTGCGACGTCTCCATTTTGATCGGGAGTTTATCGATTCCGTATCTAGAGTTGTTCGCTTGCACATGCGCGCGAATGCCTATACTACCGATTGGACTGACGGCGCTGTTCGACGCCTGATGTTAGACGCGGGGCACGACTTACCTACACTCCTCGACCTCTCTCGCGCAGATATAACAAGCTACCGAGTTGACAAGGTTGCACGGGCCAACGCACGTGTCACTGAGCTTGAGGAGCGCTGTCAACACTTGCAGGAAGAGGCCGAGCGTGTACCAATCAAAAGTCCTCTTGATGGTAACGAATTGATGCAGCTCTTCGAGCGTGGTCCAGGTCCCTGGCTCCGTCCTCTAAAAGAGTATCTCCTGGGCCTGGTCATTGATGGCGCACTCGCATCAGATGATAAAGAGACAGCCACACGCCTCGCCAGAGAGTTTGTGGAACGCGAGCATATGTAATATAGTTCGCTTATTCGAGAAAATAGCATCCTGAAGGAACAGGATGCACCTGAGACATTCAGCAAAAGGGAAGACAAGCTACATGAGCGTATTTCGCGATGATATTGTTCGGTTCCTCAATGACTATCTGAATATTTCGGCTTTCCGTGATTATTGCCCCAATGGAATGCAGGTTATTGGCAAAGCGGGAGTCAAACGGATCGCCCTTGGCGTGAGCGCCAATCTTGAAGCCTTCCGCATGGCTGCGGCTGGCGAGGCTGACATGCTTATCACGCATCATGGGCTGTTTTGGAACAACATGCCTCGCGAGATAGGGGTTATGATGAAGGGGCGCCTCAAAGTCCTTTTTGAGCACGATATCACACTCCTGGGCTATCATCTCCCACTCGATGCCCATCCAGAGATCGGCAACAATGTGCTCTGGCTTAAACAGCTTGGCTTCATCGTAGAGGGCGTGAATTTCGCGAACGCTTCTGGTCGAGACATCGGCGCGATTGGCACAGCACCTAGGCGCACTGTTCTGCGTGATCTGGTCGAAGAGATAGCAAACGAATCAGGAGTACGCCCTCTGTTATACGCGTATGGACCACAAACCGTCCGCCGCCTGGGGGTCGTAACCGGAGGAGGTCAGGGCTATCTGCTAGAAGCCATCAGTCGTGGTTGTGATACCTTTCTTACAGGCGAAACGGGAGAGCCAACTGAGTCATACGCGCGCGAAGAGGGAGTAAACTTTATCTCTATCGGGCACTATAATTCGGAGAAGATAGGCATTCAAGCCATTGGGGCACTACTAGAGCATCAATTCAAAGTTGAAACATTCTTCTGCGATATTCCCAACGCAATCTAATATTTTTTGCTGTCTTATTACATTCGTTGAATACAATCAGGTTGATAAAAAGGAATTTATGGATACTCTCGAAGCAAGTTTACAGGTAGAGCGAGATGCTTCTCCCCAGCCCGAGTGGACAACCAGTGATTTCCCCATACGATCTGCCTTCCGCTCCTCTTTCCTGATTGATGGGCGCATGACGATGCTTGAAATGTGCATCCACTTCCTACGCGCGAAACAGTCAATCCTCATCGCAGCCTGGGGTCTAACACCCGAACTTGCAATGGTACGAGGCAAACATCATCGCGCTGGAGCTGATGGCTCACCTGAACAAGAAGAGCTACTCCGCTGGCTACATAAAAAAGGACTCTCCGAAGCGGATATCGCCTTCTGGCAGGACTGCGACTCACTTGATGTGACGAATGTGCTTGGGTATGTTGCTTCTAAAGGGGTAGATGTGCGCATCCTGCTCTGGGATTTCTTTTCAGCCCCCTTTCAAAAGGGATCACAACAAATCAAAGAGGAGCTAGAAGCACAGGGTATCCTCTGCCTCACCGACAATGGTGATCGCGACCTACTCAACCATCCTATTCAATCACTACATCAGAAGACAATGGTCATCGATAATCGCTACGCCTTTGTGGGGGGTATTGATCTGATGACTGAGAAGGGTGGCGACTTCGACCGTTGGGATACGAAAGGGCATATCTATTATAATGTGCTCCGCTTGGGGCTCAACGATCAAATGCCACACTCCTGGCATGATGTACATTTTCACTTTGAGGGAACAGCGGTCGCTGATGTGGCCCGAAACTTCTGTCAGCGTTGGAACAGCGTTGTCGCTCGCCAGCAACTTGACGAAGGCTTGCTGCTACCTGAACCATCAGATAACATCCGGCCAATTGATGAGCATGAGCACGAAACTATTCCTCTACAGATTGTTCGCACAATTCCACCACAGACCTATGAGTTTGCGCCCAATGGTATCAAGACTATTTTAGAGATCTATTTAGAGCTCTTCCGTCACGCTCAACGCTTTATCTACATTGAAAACCAGTACTTATGGCGGCGTACCTTCCTGGGTCTAGAGAATCCCGCTTTTGGTCCTCCTCATGAAGATATGGAACGCCTCTGCAAGGTGCTGGCGGAGGCTTTAGAGCGTGGTGTTCATGTCATTCTGGTTCTTCCTGACCATCCTAATGTGGGTCGCGATTTTACCGACGACGGCTTACTTTATCTGCAAGAACTCGCGCCTGAGGCCGTTGCATCAGGACGGCTCCAGGTCTATACGCTCGCAACCCACCTCCAGCAAGGTGACCAGTGCTTCTATCGTCCTATTTATGTACATGCCAAAGTGGCGATTGTTGATGATGAATGGGTAACGATAGGATCTGCGAATATCAATGATCGCGGCATGCGCAACGATGCGGAACTGAATGTGGCCCTGGTCCATAAGCCAATCGCGCACGCTCTGCGCATCTTGCTTACGGCTGAGCATCTGGGACTGGTTGATGAAGATACACTCTTCAGTATGATTGAGATTATGGGCCGCCTTGAGCCTAGTGATGAGCTACTTCGAGTACAAGGCGAACTTGGAGCACTCTGGTCCAGTATCAAGGCCCTTCTTGCCGACCACAATTCCGCTATGGCGGCATGCGCAACTCAGGCACGCGCGAATCTTGAGGCTATCAAGAGTGGGCAAATTCTCACAGGACATTTAGTCCCTTACATTCGTGAAGATCTGGCTGATGAGTACGAATTGACCGTCGATGCGGTCAAAGGCTGGATAGGTCAGTTCGCGCAAGAACAATCTCCCCTCTTGAACTAGGGGACATGAATGAGAGATAATCATTCCGGTATCATAAACAGGTTATTCATAGCTAGCATGAGGTACAACCAAAGGAGTAACAATCGTCATGGCGAAAGATAATAAAGCACCCAGGCAAGAGGGCCCCCTCAGCCAACAACTCCGGAACCAGCGAAGACTGGCGGAAAAAAGCCAAAAAAGGCTCGCGCTCCCCAGGTTGGCGGCTCCGCTATCGCAGGTGCAAAATCAACGCTGCCTCGGGAAACCTCTGGCAGCAATAACCCCCAGCAGCAACAATATGAGAGCTATAACCGAACTATGCGGCGACGCATGGAACAGATGGGAACAGGACCTTCCAGCGAGAATGACCGCATGCTCAAAGAACGTGAGAAACGCAAAGAGCGCGTTGATCGACGTAAGCAGCGTCTCGCGGATGAGCGAGCCAAACTCAAGGCAGCCGGTCCGGTAGGTGGAATCAAGCTTGGTCGCTCGACCCTCTTCTTCGCCCTGGGAACGCTGGCACTCATCGTGCTTGTTATCGTGATCTTCATCATCATCCGTCACCCATTTTAAAATAGAGCAACAGACAGAGGGAGCACTGACAAGTACAACGTAGCTTGCCAATGCTCCCTCTACGAGCTCATAAACTCAGCTACAGAACTTTAGCCTCGTAGTAGGTTGCTCCCCCCTGACTACTCACATCACCGTGGTGCTGTTTAAACATTGGGTGATTGGTATATTCATCGACCGCTTCACGCGACTCCCAACGCGAGACAGCAAGCACGCTATTATCCTCGGCCTTCCATAATTCCATGCCAAGATAACCTTTGAAGTGCTTCATACGGGGCGCCTCACGCTCAAAAGCCTCCATCATCGCCTGCATACGCTCCGGTGGCACCGCGATCTTATTAACAACCACAAACATTATGCTATTCTCCTGTTCTTCTCTGCCTAATGTTAAGGGTGCTTTTCCTATGGCAACACCCTCTATGCCCATTATATGCACAAGTTCTATGATGCATGTAGCTGGACAGGACTTCATCCAACATTCTTCCCCTGGCAGGTGATATAGTTTAAGGAGAGATACACCTCATAGCAGTGTAGAATAGGGGTATTCTTTTATGCACATGACATGGCTTGATATTGTGGTCTTATTTGTCTCGGCTATCATTGGTGGCACACTCAACGCGGTCGCAGGAGGTGGAAGCTTCTTCTGCTTCCCCGCGCTTCTCTTTACTGGACTGCCTGCTATCCAGGCGAACGCGACCAATACACTGGCGCTCTGGCCTGGCTCGCTCGCCAGCGTAGGCGCGTATCGCCGAGAGCTCAAACACCAGCAACCCGCTATTCTCATTATTTTAATCGCTAGTAGCCTGCTCGGTAGCCTTATTGGGGCGCTGGTATTACTTGGTACCAAGCAGGATACTTTTGTTCAACTCGTACCTTTTCTGCTGCTCCTGGCAACACTACTTTTCGCTGTTAGTCCTTACTTTACCGCGCGCCTGCGGACGCGGATGCTGGAACATTCGGCTATCAATATTCCAACTCTGATTCTGGTAGCAGGCGCACAATTTCTCATCTCAATCTATGGAGGCTTCTTTGGAGGCGGTATCGGTATCTTGATGCTAGCAACATTAGCCTTAATGGGAATGGAGAATATCCATGAGATGAATAGCGTCAAAACGTTACTCACCGTAGTTATTAATGGGTCGGCAATGGTGCTTTTCATCATTCGGGGCGCAATCTTCTGGCCTCAGGCGCTCCTGATGATCGTGGGCACAGTGTTAGGGGGTTACGGTGGAGCATACTACGCTCGGAAGCTTGACCCGAAATATGTGCGGATTTTCGTCATCGGTGTCGGGCTCTTACTCACAGTCTATTTCTTCGCTCGCACATATCTGTCCTGGTAAGGGTATTTACATGCAGCACAAGGGTCAGGCTTGTTATACGATATGTAGCAGTCGATAGCCCGTCACTACATAGACACTTTTGCATATACTAGGCTATAGGTTATTACGAATTACTCACCACTTATTTAGCATTATCATCGGAAGCGGCTCTTTCACTATGAAATCACAGAACACCTCGTCCTCAATTGAGCAACAGACATCACAAACGACAGAAACAACTTCCAACGCGGTAAATCACGGAGACATGAACAAGTGGGCCGTGCTCGCCATTGTGGGCATTGGCGTGTTTATGGCGACCCTCGATTCTTCGATTGTTAACATCAGCCTGCCAGCCATCGCAAGCCACTTCCAAGTACCCTTAAATGGGGCCGTAGAGTGGATAATCATCGCCTATCTGGTCGCCACCGCTGCCGTACTGTTGACCGCCGGGCGGCTGGCGGATATGCTGGGCCGCAAAGTAGTATGGATTAGCGGGCTAGCAGTATTCACGCTTGGCTCCACGCTTTGTGGGGCCGCACCCAACCTGCCAATCCTGATAGTCTCACGCGCTTTTCAGGGTCTTGGGGGCGCGCTTATTATGGCTGTTAGCCCGGCTCTACTTACCAGCGCATTTCCCGCACATGAGCGTGGACGTGCCCTGGGCTTTAACGCAGTCACTGTCGCGCTCGGCGTAAGCGTTGGACCAACGTTGGGTGGGCTAATCACCTCGTCGCTCTCCTGGCGCTGGATCTTCTATGTAAATGTGCCCATTGGCATTATAGGCATTATCGCTACACTACGTATCCTCAAGGAGAGCATGAAACGCAATTCTGGGCGCTTTGATCCTCTGGGAGCACTTCTGCTCGCGGTAGGAATGGCTTCGCTCACAGGTAGCCTATCTTTTGGCGGCGAGATTGGTTGGACCTCTCCTATTCTGCTTGCGCTAGTTGTGCTTGGCGTCCTGTCACTTGTTGCGTTGCCTTTCGTAGAAGCGCAAGTCGCCAGCCCAATCATCGATTTCTCGCTCTTCAGCAATCGGGTTTTTCTCTCGGCCAACATTAGCCTTATTCTCAATTTTCTGGCTCTCTTCGCGGTGAGCGTTATGCTGCCTTTCTATTTTGAGGAGTTACGACACTTCCGAACCGAGCTAGCTGGACTCCTCTTGACGCCGCTCCCGTTGACCATCGCTTTGATCGCACCGCTGAGCGGTTCGCTGGCGGATCGTGTGGGTTCGCGCTGGCTGGCTGCGACTGGTATGACTATCGCCTGTATCGGCCTGATATTGATTAGTCAGCTTAATGCGCAGAGCTCGATCTTTGATATCATCTGGCGACTGGTCGTAGTGGGTGCTGGGCAGGCCATCTTCCAATCGCCCAATAATAGCGCGCTTCTGGGGCTGCTCCTCGCCAGAGGCAGGGACTGGCCTCTGGCTTTCTAGCGACTGGCCGTACGATGGGGCAGAGCTTCAGTGTGGCTATTGCAGGAGCGCTCTTTGGCGCGCTAGGTGGCTCCGCTGCAGGTCGTCTGCTCAGCTCAAATAACATAGCGGAAGAGCAACTCCTGGCACTTCAACAGACTTTTACGAACGCCTTCCAGGTCACTTTCATCGTGTGTGCATGCATCGCTGCGCTTGGTATCTTTGCCTCGCTGGTACGCGGCAAGGAAGAGCGTTCCGCTATATAAGTAGTACGCATGCTATAATTAGGGCATGAATCGTACGGACCGATTGCTTGCCATTATCTTAGAATTACAAGGCAAAGACCGCCAACGCGCCGAAGATCTAGCCGCGACTTTTGAGACCAGCAAGCGAACAATCTATCGTGATATCCAGGCTCTTTGTGAGTCGGGGGTTCCCGTTGTCTCGACGCCTGGGCAGGGCTATGCCCTCATGGAGGGATACTTCCTGCCCCCGCTTAGCTTCTCGGTACCCGAAGCGACCATGCTACTCCTTGGCAGTGATCTGATGGCACAGCACTTCGACGAACAGTATCGCGAAGCAGCGCTGGCAGCAGCGCGCAAGATAAGTGGTGCTCTTCCCAAACTTTTACACGAAGAGGTCCGCTACCTGCGCAATAATATTGTTTTTGTAGCCCCAGGTCCACAAAACGCATCAGACGAGCATGAAAAGTTACTCCTACTCCGCCGGACCATTCTCGACCGACGATGTATCCGCTTCACTTATCATACTCGGCACGGTGAGCAGAACGGCAAAGGTGGCGTCACGTCGCGCGAAGTGAATCCCTATCGTCTGGTCTCGCTCTACAACATCTGGAATCTGGTAGCCTACTGTCATCTGCGCCAAGAGATCCGCCATTTCCGCCTCGACCGCATAGAGGCAATTGAAGTGCTTGCAAGCACTTTCCAGCGCCCCTATGAGCTTGAAAATCCCAATCCTCAAGAGCGTCGCCCACGCCCTATTGTGGTACGCGTGCTCTTCGCACCAGAGATCGCACGCTGGCTTCAGGAAACACCAAACTACTTTATGACTAATTGTGAGGAGACGCCAGATGGCCTGCTTATCACCTTACACATTCGCCATGAACAAGATATCATGCCGTGGCTACTGGGCTGGGGACGCCACGCGCGCGTGCTAGAGCCCATAACCCTCCGCCAGCGCGTAGAGAAAGAGGCTCGCGCGATGCTACAACGATATCAGGGTATTGATTAAGAGTTATTCCTTAGTAACCATCGGTTCATTTCCACCTCTCTGCCTTTTGTTTTTACAATCGCCAAATATATACATATATGCATTTCATGTAATTGAGATATTATATGTGTTTTACATATATATTCATGGATATACAACAAAGGTTGACAATAGGTATATAATAGCTTATTATAGAGCATAAGCACTAATCGCACGAAGGGTCCCGTGGTATGGAGTCCGATAAAACACTTGAACGCCAGAAACGCGGAACGGCTTACGCTAAGGCTGGCGATTACCAGAGCGCCCTGGCCGAGTTCACCCAAGCCATTTCATTACAACCCTATGACGCCTCTAACTATCACAATCGTGCACTAGTCTATCGTAACCTGAATGACTTTCAGCGAGCACTCGACGACCTCTCTAAGGCCATCTCACTGCAACCAAACTATCCATCAGCATACTACCAACGCGGTCTGATATACTTCCTCACAAAGGAGTATCGCAAAGCTATTCAGGAGTTTAGTCTGACCATCTCCTTACAGAAGAATGAACTTTCAGCATATATAGGGCGTGCGCTCGGCTACTTCGAATTGCATGAGTTTCCCCAAGCTATTGTGAACCTTGATCGCGCAATTGCTCTCTCTCCCAAGACTGCTGGACAACATGGAGCCTACTCCAGTCGAGCCCAGGCACATGCGGCTCTGCAACAATATAGCGATGCCCTATCGGATTTTGAGCAGGCTCTACGCTTCGCGCCTAACGATATCGCGCTCTTGAACCACATGGGCGCAGCCTGTACCGATAGCGGACATCCCGAACGCTCGCTGACCTACTACAATCGGGCTCTTGAGCTTTCGACCTCCGCGCCCTTTACCTACAACAATCGTGGGGAAGCCTACCGCCTACAAAAGCTTTATCATGAAGCCATTGCTGACTTCAACCGGGCTCTTGAACTCGATGCATCACTCGCGACAGTATACTATAATCGCGCTCTGACCCTGGCTTCGCTCGATATGCATTCCAGGGCTTTAGATGACTTCCATCGAGCCCTGGAGTTAAATCCCAAACTCATCCTGGTGTACGCTGACCGGGCAATGTCATATGTTGATCTTGGTATGTATCAGGAAGCACTTACCGACTTCAACCATGCCCTTGAACTCGATAAGCAAAATATGCTTACTACCTACCACCGTGGCACTACCTATCTCTGGCTCAATGAAATTGATCGCGCTTTACAGGACTTTAATAAGGTTATTGAACAGGATCCCGATTCCGCCTACGCCTATAAAGGGCGCGGGGAAGTCTACTTGCGCAAAGGAGATCTTGGACGCGCACGCGACGATTATCAACGGAGCAGCGAACTAGACAGCACACAAATTGAGGCTCACTGGCTATGCGCATGGCTGGATATGTGCCTTGAGAACTATGAACCCGACATAATGTCGAAGCGCCTGGAACTCATTGCCAGTATTGACCCATACGACTATCACGCTATCCTGTCTTTCGCGGTCGCCCTTTTATTAGAAGAGAAGGCAGAAGATGCGCTCACAGAACTCTATAAAGCGCAAACAATTAATGAAAATGACTGGGGAATGCTCTTCTGGCTTGCTATGACTTCTGGCATACTAGAAATGGACGATGAGGCTTTCTCCGCTTTGGACAGCGCCATTATCAGCGCCCATCTCCCCCTAGCTCTACTCGCTCCTCTACGCTGGTTTCGGCATTCACGGCCAGATTTCTACGTCGAGCGTCTCTTACCTCTGCTTGAGCAGCTATAACCGACTAGATTGTCTCGGGAGGCTGCAAGGACTCATTCTTCAAAGCAGAACGAGCCAGGAAAGCGGCCCCCGTCGCGATACAACCAAAAAGCGCGATCAAGCCATAGGCATAGAGGAAACTACCCGTGTAATCAAAGATCAAGCCAATCAAGGGGGGACCTAGAATCACTGGCGGTGTGGAGACAGTGCTCATAAAACCCTGAGCCAGCCCCTTCTTGACGTTACGCAGATTTGCCGCGCTATTGAAGACAGATGCATATGGGATAGTCGAGCCAATCCCGATCATCAGTAAGGCCACAACCGCCAGCCAGGGCAGGTGCAGAGGAAGGGCCAGCAAGATAACACCCAGACAACCAAGCGCGGTTCCCGACCGGAGCAGCGACATTGAGCGCACATAACGACGCGCAAGCAACCAACCTCCCAACGGGCGGAAAAACATGCCGATGATTGGCGGCACAGAACCAATAGCACCCGCTACAACCAGCGATATACCATAGACATGCATCAGGTAGAGTGTAATCGTCGCCGCAATAGCATTCCCCAGACTGAAAGTACCCATATGTGAGAGCCCAAGCAACCAGAGCGAGCGCGAACGGAGCGCAGTACCAAAGCGAGGAGCGCTGACCTGCCGCGCCTCTCGACGCTCCGGGATCAGCAACCAGGTTACAATACAGGCAAGCGTCAGTAATCCCCAGAAGAGAAAGCAGCCCTGCCAGCCCAAACGAGGCAACAAGAGTGGGGTAAAGAGGAGCCCCAGACCCGCCCCCAGTTGCACCGATCCCCCATAAAACCCCTGTCCTAATGTAGAGTAACGTCCTAGTCCCGCAACCACATTCGCCCCTGCCAGAAAGGCACAGCCAGCCGCGAATCCAATCACGACCTGCCAGGCCAACATCCATGCCAGGCTGGCAACAAGTGGTTGCGCGATGCTTCCCAGTGCTAGCGAGCTACATGATATGAGCAGAACTGGCTTCGTACCAAAGCGATCCGCCAGCACGCCACCAACCATATATGTAAGTGCCATTCCGATAAAGAGAAGCGTGGAGAAGAGCCCAACCTCACCGCTTGTAATGTGCATCTCGGAACGCATAGCTGAAGAGAGAGGGCTATAATTAGTATAGTGTACAGAAATCATGATGCCAGTGAAGAGCGCAACCAAGATACGAACTGTCGCACGCCCCCTGCTCATTGCACCATCTATCACAACAGGCGCAGCAGCCTCCACATCAGATGCACGCGAGGCAGGCTCCAGATTAAGGTTCGCCACAAGATAACTCCTTAATAATTAAGGGATATTTACATAATGCGCCATCGCGCATCCAGCAAAATATGCCACATCTTAAATATGCCACATCTTATATGTATCATATTTTGGCGATCACATTTGCCCTCGTCTGTACAGAAAGTAGAGACTGAGCATATAATGAGAGCACTCGCCCATTTTATGGCTTTTGTAGCGCATGCTTGCACAGGAGGTCGAAACACTTGGCGAAGCACTTTACCACGCAATCACAGATCGCAACGCTACGCTGGCTCGGCAGCGAAGCGATGTATCTCGATACCCCCAATGTGAGCCCATGTGCTCATATGGTCATAGGACGCTACGGTGGTCGCTCCTCATCAGGCGCGCATAAGAATGAGGATGGAGCTTTTATTTGTTGCGCTCAGGATGCTTCCTGGGAGGTCGCGGCACTCATTGATGGACACTACAGCCCACAAAGCACAAGCCTGCTGCTGGATCTCTTTACAGACCAACAAGACATGATTGCATCCCTCATGCAGCAACCCATCGAGACAGCATTCATCTCACTTCAACAAATTATCTATCAGCAACTTAGCTCACCAGCCTTTAGAGAACGTTGCCGCACTATACGCGGCGAAGCTTCATGCTTGATCTGCGCACGCAAAGAACGTTTTCTCTGGTGGCTCTGCATCGGCGATTGTGTACTCTACCTGTTGCATCCAGAACTGGCACGGCTTGGTCAGTTCGCACTTAACCAGCGCAGTTTTTTTGAGTGGGTAGGGCGCTCAAATATCTTTGACCTCCCCATTCCTTGCTATGCAACTGGCATTCGTGAACTACGCGGAGGCCGCAACCGAATACTTCTACTCACTGATGGGCTGCTAGAATTTGGGCAGCATCCCTTTGAGAATCCCTGGTATCTCTATGATCATTTCACACGTAAGCGTGAGGTTCGCGATATAGATTTACGACCGCTGGCTCGTACCGCGCTAGAACGTGTACATGAAGAGGGCGGATTAGATAGCGCAACGCTACTCCTCTGGGACATTGAGAATCCCCAATCACCAACCTGGGCTTCCTCGCCCGCGTAATCGCTCACAAGTAATCGCTCTATATGGGCTCTTATCGCTCAGAGCTAGAAATGGGACCAGACATGGAAGAGATTGAGACACAAAGTGAAGCCCCAACCCGCTCACGCACCGTTACCTGGACCGATCCACTCGCCAGCGCCCAACTGGGCAGACAGATGAGCGGGCTAGAATATCTCAAAGCACTATTAAGTGGAGCCATCGCGCCCCCACCAATAGCGGAACTTATGGGGATGAGTCTGGCTGAAGTTGAAGAAGGACGCATCGTTTTTGTTGTCGAGCCTGCCGAATACCATTACAATCCAATAGGCTCCGTACATGGCGGTGTGGCAGCGACCCTGCTTGACTCCGCAATGGGCTGCGCCGTTCAATCGGTGCTACCACTCAAGACAGCCTATACCACTCTAGAACTTAAGGTCAATTATCTTCGTCCCCTGACAAGCTCGACTGGTCCTGTTCGCTGTGAAGGTAATATCATTCACCAGGGTGGACGCATCGCAACAGCAGAGGGACGCATCGTTGACGCAGCAGGAAAACTTTACGCCCACGGTACAACAACCTGCATGCTCATGCGTCCACAGAGCTGATTCTCAAAAGCACAACGCACAAGCCACCCTTTCCGAATACCAGGAAGGGTGGCTTGCATATCGCTCACAAGGGAAGTGGCTCTCAATAACCAGGAGCCGCTGAGCTAGTTGGAAGTGCATCAGGTCCATTAGAACCACTGCTCCTCCTATTCGAAGGCATCATACCGGGAGCATCATTGTCACCGCCCTCATTGCCACGGCTCCACTCCGAACCCGGATTGCGGCGGCTACCATTGCCCGAACCGCGACCGCTACCATCACCAGAGCCGCCCGAGCTATTATTTTTATCGCCATTTTTCCCATCTTTGTCGCGACCATCTTTCCCGTTCCCATCCCTCAATTTGGGATCTTTACAGGCTTCGGGAATTTCCTTATCGCTATCAGTATCATTACTGATATCTTCCTCATCCTCGTCTTTAGGCTCCGGACAGACTACAGGCGGGACATAGTAGTTCGCCCCTTGAAGCGTAGGCTGAGTACCATCAATAAACCAATCACTCACGGTCCCCTCACCAGACGCAGGAACTAGTCCGGTATTCGCTGAGACAGTACCTAAATGCACGCCCGCTGGACGAGGAAAACCATCAGGCGGAAAGTCATAATATTGAGAGGTATACTCCATCACATCTCGCCAGATAGGACCAGCACCAGTAATACCAATGACATCATACATCCGCTCATTGTTGCTATTGCCAGCCCAAACGCCCACAGCCAGATACGGCGTATAGCCAATAGTCCAGTTATCACGGAAACTATCAGTAGTACCAGTCTTTGCCGCCGCTGGACGGCTTAGCTCCAACGGATTTCCCGGATAGAACTCTTTGTAGCGCGCGGTTCGATCAGAGAGAATGTCGTTAATCAAGAACGCTACATCTGGTCTCAGCGCACGTATACCAGCAGGATGAGCACTATTGAACTTGTATATCTCCTTGCCCTGATTATCTTTTATAGAGAGAATTGAAATGGGAGGCATGCGTAGACCCTGGTTAGCAAAGGTGGCATAGGCACCCGTCATATTGAGCAGCGAAACCTCTTTTGAGCCCAGCGCCAATGAGGGGCCTGTTTGCGAGGTAGGGAGATTCGCCACCTCTGGAATGCCCAGACGGCCCGCCATATTTTTCACATTCGGGATGCCAGCATACATAATGGCATCAATAGCGGGAATATTAAACGAATTCGCAAGCGCTGTACGAACCGTCATGGGATAATCGCTATGGAACTTGGCGTCATAGTTCTGCGGATGATAATAATCTGGCGGATCAACAGGGTACACGGTCTGATGATCAGAGACAATCATGGCGGGATACCAGCCCATTTCAAAGGCTGTCGCATACACAATAGGCTTGAAGGATGAACCTGGCTGACGCTCAGTCGTGGCTCCGTTCATCTGCCCTGGGGCCTCAGGCGTGTTGGCTTCATAGGAGGCGCTACCATTCATAGCCAGGATCTCGCCATTCTTGGGATTCATCACCACAACAGCGGCGTTGTTCACGTTCTTGTCTCGACTCAACACATTATAGGTACCCAACCCCTGGTCATAGGTCGTTGTATACAGGTTGTTGTAGGTTATGGCCTCTACTTTCTGTTCTAAATCATAGTCGAGCGTAGTATATACATCAAAGCCACCATCACGCAGATTGACGGGGCCTCCAAGCACTTGCTCAAGTTGATTAATGACATATTGAACGAAATGGGGAGCTTTCATACCTGAATTAGCATTATAGGACTTGATGACGCTCTGACGCATCTCGGCACGGGCCTGCTCTGCCTGGGCGGGAGTAATCATCTTCATCTCAACCATCGAGTTCAGCACAATGGCTTGACGCTCCAGTGCAGCCTCTTTGTTAATCACAGGATTATAGTACGTCGGGCTCTGGGGCAGACCCGCAAGGAGTGAAGCCTCACCCAGTGTCAGGCGCGAGATGGCTGGCTTACAAACATTTTTCTGGCATTGTGGTTGCAGGCCAAAAAAGTTGCGCGCAGCCGCTTCGACCCCATAGTTGATATTGCCATAGTAGACAGTATTGAGATACATCTCCATGATTTTCCATTTGGGGTACTCTTGTGTTAGACCCGCTGCCAGCACAGCCTCCTGCGCTTTGACTGGTAAACTGCGCTCCTGGCCCGCAAAGAACTGGTTCTTAATGAGTTGTTGGGTGATCGTGCTTCCCCCCTCGCGCACCTCCCCACTACGTGCGTTGGAGAGAAACGCACGTCCAATACCCTGGAGATCAACACCTCCATTAGACCAGAAGGTATGGTCCTCAGCAGCTACAGTAGCATTAATCAAAAGTGGCGAGATATCCTGGTAGTTGACATAGGTACGTCGCCCCTTGCCGATTTGTTTATCATACAACTCATATAGGAGTTTGCCATGGCGATCATAGATATGGGTAGTCTGAAAAAGTGAATGATGGGCAATACCGTCAATGGAAGCTTGCTGAACCTGGTAATAGCCATATGCAAGGCCAGTGCCACCAAAGGCAATAAATAAAACTACCAGAAAGAGCAAGGAAGCACTAATGAGCAGGCGTGGAGGACCTGAACGCCCTCTCCTGGGATGCTTCAAGCGTGAACGCCTTTTACGCAAGGCTTGTCTATGCCCCTTTGCGTTTCTTCTAGTCTCACGCGTTTGTATGGATGGTTTGAGGACAGCAACAATACTGGGCATAGTCAGCGTCTTCTGCTCTGTGATATCAACTAGATGGGCGATATACGCTTGCAGCGTTCGAGGTCGCTTTTCAGAGTCGCTTTCCGCCTGAGAGAGCGAAACGTGCTGCGTAGGCGAATCTGGTGCAGTATGTGCAAGGTGTGAACCACTGTGGTCTGGCAGATAGGGTAAGGGTTGTTTAAACAACGTGGGCGGTTGCTTGTGGTTACCCTTGCCAAGCATACCTCTATCGGCTGATTGCGGTAGAGCGTCCTGTGATGAGCTGAAGTTCTGCCTTGAAATGTCTGATTTATTAGTATCAGGATGCTCGGTTGACATTTATATATATCCCTTCTGGATCATAGTACATTTTCCCTATAAATTGACTCATAAACGTCCCACTCCTATCCACATGCTTTGTACAATAAGGTTTTTATTCAGTATCTCATCACTTCAGTATCCTCACCACTTACGTGGCCCACTGGGCTTGTCTGGGAACTCTTAGGCGGCGTATCGGCTCCAAGTCCATACTAGTCACAACAAATCCTTATCCAAGCTACGCACCAGCATATTTCCCGGTAAGTTCACGTGTTGCACTCACCTACTACACATTATAGTAAAACGTATGGGATAGTGATTTGGAGTATTTAGGCAGTATTATGGCTGAATATCGATAATTATAACTATAAAAATGTACTCTTGCTGGCAGGTAAGATATGAACAAGGGAAAAGAGGTGAATGTTGCAACTCAAGTGCTTGAGTGACGTAGTAGTACATTGAGGGCTGGATACGGAGAGGCAAGATAGACTTGGTAGTATATAATAATCAGGAACCTCATACCATCAAGATAGGCGCTTGCGTGCTGTAATTCCAGAACTAAATGAGAGGCCCGAGAAAGAGAAAATGGTGTATACCTATCACATACCGGGCCTGATAAGCTTCGCGATGCCATTATACGGTGAGGGGGTATCGTTTATTCATTCCCCTGTCCTTCGGGCAGAGGGCAACGCGGTGAAGGACGGACGAAGAGAGAGTGGTAAAACACCAGGAGCAGCGCCAACCAGTGGCGAAACCCATGACAAACTACGATACGCTTGATCTCACAAATATACACGACTTGCGAAACCTCCTCTACGCACACAATATGCGTCCAAATAAGTCTTTTGGTCAGAATTTCCTTATAAATCGTTCTGTGCTTGAGAAGATTGTCGAGGCGGCAGAGGTCAACGCGCAAGATGAAATTCTTGAGGTTGGGGCAGGAACCGGAGTGCTGACACGCGAACTGGCGAAGGTGGCACATCGGGTAGTAGCGGTCGAACTAGAACGCGATATGCTGGCACTGCTTGACAAGACAGTAGGAAACACCTCCAACGTAGAGCTTGTCGAGAAAAACCTGCTCTTCATCGATCCTACAGACTATTTTGAGCACAGACCCTACAAACTGGTCGCGAACCTGCCTTATTATATTACCGCGCCAACCTTCCGTCACTTTCTAGAGAGCACAAATGCTCCCCAACTATTAGTTGTGATGGTCCAATGGGAAGTGGCTCAACGCATCGTTGCAGAGCCAGGTGATTTGAGCCTGCTAGGAGTAAGCATTCAGTTCTACGGAACGCCACGCATCGTCGCCAGGGTTCCTGCTCAATCCTTTTATCCCGCACCAAAAGTTGATTCGGCCATTTTACGGATCGATGTCAACGATGAGGTTCCATTGACGTTGGAGGAACGCAATCGCTTCTTTCGCGTTGTACAAGCAGGCTTCGCGGCAAAGCGCAAACAACTACACAACTCACTAACCCATGCCTTGCACTACAAAAATGAGATCATTCGTGAGTGCCTTATGGAGGCGGGCATTGAGCCTAGCAGGCGTGCTGAGATGTTAAGTATTGAGGAGTGGATAAAGTTGTGGAGGCAAATCGAGGCCACACGCAACATTTCCTCGTAGGTATGCTATTATACGAAAAGCTATTACTCCTTAAAATACAAGGATATGAACACTCAAGCACCTCAGCGTTAGCCACATAATAGGCTGTCATGTCTTCGCATGAAGGCGGGGGTTTTGTATCAGATCTTAGTGTGTTAAGAACTCTATTTTGGAAGAAGAAGTAGCGAAATCTATGTCGACACAGGAGCAGTTCTGCGAGAACTGTGGAGCAGCGAATGCGGCTACGGCGCACTTCTGCCAATATTGTGCCAAAGCATTACCATTCCGGCACACCACAGGGTCGCTACCCGAACAAACCTTGCTCAGTGGGCGTTACCAGCTTGAAACGCTAATAGGCAAGGGTGGGATGGGCGCGGTCTATAAAGCCCTGGATACACGGTTCAATAATCGCACCATCGCCATCAAGGAGATGAGCAAGGCAGGCCTCTCAGACACAAGCGCACAAGAGGCTGAAGATGCCTTCGAGCGAGAAGCGCTCCTGCTTGCGGACCTCCTACACCCCAATCTTCCTCGCATCTATGACCACTTTAGCGAGAATGAACGCTCCTACCTGGTCATGGATTTTATTGAGGGTCGCTCTATAGAGGATGATGTAGAGAAAGCCGGTGGGAAGCCACTCCCATTTGATGATGTCTTAGACTGGGGCAAGCAACTCTGTGATGTTCTAGGGTATCTACATCAACATCAGCCGCCCATCATTTTTCGTGACCTCAAGCCCTCGAATGTGATGATCAATGGCAACCACATCTACCTGATTGATTTTGGAATCGCACGTGTCTTCAAGCCGGGGCAATCCCATGACACAGTCGCGCTCGGGTCACCGGGCTTTGCCGCGCCCGAACAGTATGGCAAGGCTCAAAGCACGCCCCGCTCGGATATCTATAGCCTGGGCGCGCTCTTACATAGTTTACTCACCGGGGTCGATCCCAGCGAACAACCCTTCTTCTTCAGACCCGCTTCAGCCCTTAATCCACAGGTTCCACCAGAATTAGAGGACCTGCTCGAACGCATGCTACAAATGGATGCAGATAAACGCCCTGCCAGCACGCAAGAAGTACTGGATGTGCTACGCTACATTGAGCAGCAACGTATCAGCGGTACACTAAGTCAGCCTGCGATAAATATAGTAGGTAAAACTAGCATTCCCTCAGGGATGACTGGCACCTATACCAAAACCACCTCTTCAGCGCCTGAGACCAGCCAACTCTTACAGGACGCCTATAAACTCTATGCGCAGCGTCGGGTTCCAGAAGCGCTCGCCCTGTATGACCGGGTCATCAAGACTGATTCACTCAATGCTCAGGCATGGCAGGGGCGAGGGCTAACCCAGGCTCTCAACGGACAACATCGCGAGGCCTTGAAGTCCTTTGACCGCGCCCTACAACTTGATCCCGATCTAGTGACCTCCTTAAACGGCAAGGGGGTAGCCCTCAATCGTATGCGCCACAATCGCGACGCGCTGTCTGCCTTCGATCGAGCTATACTGTTGGAGCCTGGGAATGCCGTAGCCTGGAATGGCAAGGGCGCGGCCCTCAGTGCTCTCGGTCTGACAGATCAAGCCCTTAATGCCTTTGATACGGCCTTGAGCTTTGACTCCGGAATGGCGCTGGCATGGAGCAACAAGAGTCTGGTACTACGCCAGATGAAGCATTACAGTGAGGCCTTCCAGGCAGCAGAGAAGTCTCTAAGCCTGGAACCGAACTCAGCGCTGAACTGGAACAGCAAGGGCTTGATTCTTTTCGAGATGGGGCAACTGCGTGAGTCATATCAGGCCTATCAGGAGGCCATCAGGCGCGATCCGCGCTTCGCTCCGGCCCTCTATGGTCTGGGGAATGTGCTCTACGCTCAGCAGAAGTTCAAGCTCGCGCTGGACAATTATGATCGAGCGTTACAATGTGATCCTAACTACGTCAAAGTGTGGGAACGACGCGGACAAATTTTGCAAGATCTGGGCAACTATCGCAAAGCGCTGGAATCCTATGAGCGCGCGACACAGCTTGATCCCATGTTCGCTCCCGCCTGGGTAGGCAAAGGAGCAGTTCTCAGTCGCATGGAGCGCTATGATCTCGCCTTGACTGCGTATGACGAGGCGCTCCGCCGTAATCCCAACCTCCCGGCAGCACTCAATGGAAGAGGTAATTCGCTGTACCGCCTGGGAAATTATAGCGCGGCCTTGCTCGCGTACGATGGAGCACTCAAAGCCAATCCGCGCATGGTTTCGGCCCTGCACAACAAGTCTCTGATACTCAAACTATTAGGGCGCTATAACGAAGCTCTCCAGGCCGCCGAGGCCGCCATCAGCCTCGCCCCAGGTGATCCAGACAACTGGTTACGTAAGGCCGAAGCGCTCCGCAAACTCTATCGCAAGAAGGATGCTCGCGCCGCCGAAGCTGAAGCTGCACGCCTGCGCGGCATGTAACGGCAGATAGAAAGGCGCAGACCTCTTCTTTATGGCGAACATAAAGAAGAGGTCTGCGCCTTTCTCAAAGAGATAACAAATCTTAACTCAGCTTACGAGCAATATGGTTTTCGATGACAGCCTTGCCATCCACGAATCCCGAAATGCTGTCCGCAGAAATGGTATAGGCTTTATGCCCATTGGACGCGAGGGTAATACCACTCAGGCGCATCGCCGCCGGAGGATTGAGCGCCAGCACAACCTCACTAATGGTCCCTAGCTCCTCGTCCTTCTCACTAAAGACAGGCTGCCCGATGAGATCCTGGCTTTGAGGTAAGGGAGGAAGTGCCTTGATAAGCATGTTCTCATTCTCTATTATGACCTTGTCCAGTTCAATGGCTTTAATGCCACGCACAGGGAGAGCATAGTCTCCATTGACATGTGTGTGCACACGGAGAGCATAGACAGCATTAGTTCCCTCTTTAAAGAAAAAGTCGACAACAGAGCCAACAGATTTGCCTAATTTAGGGATATAGACGACAAGGTTGCGCAGGTCAGACCAATTTCTACTCATATTGTTCTGCATAAGTTATAGGTACTCCTTGGTAGGATTGAGTAAAGATAATGCAAGCAGCGAGAGGAGTATAACTTCTCGTGTTCTGGTTCATTATACACTTTGCCAGAGGTAAAGGTAACCATATTTATGTAGACCGCGACCAAAGGGATATGGAGAATGGTTTACCCCCTACGACAAGGAAAACACTAAAATAGTCCTGGGTCAGGAGAATGATGGAATTGAATTATACTATCCGAGCATCTATAATTAGCATGGGTTTTGGCTTAAGAAATCAGCAGAATAGATAATGGAATACATAGATTGATACAAAGGGGCTGCGATGACGGAGAATGGAAGCGAACTCATAGGCACAACACTGGGTAACTATACCCTGGAGAAATTAATTGGCAAAGGGGGGATGAGCGCCGTTTACCTGGTGCAGCAGAAGCGGCCCGCAAGGTCAGTAGCGATTAAAGTCCTGCGCACAGAAGCAAAAAATCAGGCCAATTACGCCGCTTTCCTGGCACGCTTCCAGCGCGAGGCCGACATCATCGCCAAGCTGGAACATATTAATATCATTCCTATCTATGAATATGGAGAACAGGATCAGCAAGCCTACCTTGTGATGCCTTATATAAGCGGTGGCAGCCTGAGTAGTCTGCTAGCCAAACAGGGACGCCTGGGAGTCCATCAGGCGCTCAATTTCATGTCACAAGCGGCCTCAGCTCTCGACTATGCGCATAGCCAACATGTAATCCATCGCGATTTGAAACCGAGTAACTTCCTACTCTATCCTGATGGAAGACTCGTACTGGCAGACTTTGGTATTGCCCGACTGACCGAAGAGGTTGAGGATGGGGAGCACACGACATTAACCACCGCTGGCACAATTCTTGGCACACCCGCCTATATGTCACCTGAAGCCTTGCGTGGCGAAGCAGTCGATGGGCGAGCCGACATCTACGCGCTCGGCGTGGTCTTTTACCAGATGCTAAGCGGTGAGATCCCCTTTAAGGGTGAGAGCCATTTCGCCATAGTTGATAAGCACCTGCATGAAACGTTCCCACCTCTTTATGGCGTTCACCCTGAAATTCCGCTCGCGGCAGATGCTGTGCTCGCGAAAGCAACCGCCAAGGACAAACATGAGCGCTATCCCACGACGGGCGAGTTCGTCAAAGCGCTGCGCGAAGCCGTCGAAAATTCGGAAGCAGCCACCACAATACGATCCATGCCAGATAGCACGCTGCCAACGCAACTGGCGAGTGCCTCGGCCCTGAAGGACACACCACAGAGCGAGGAGAGCAAGCCCCCTACTCCAGTAGAATTTGCGCAACCATATACACCACAGCATCCACCGTACCCTTACCCTACCAATCAGCCGCCAGCCCATCCTGGCTCATGGCAGGGAATACCACAGCAAGGCGCACACAATGGATGGTACCAGACAAACACCGATCCTAATCAAAAACGAGAGGGAGGCTGGCCTCTGGCTCTGAAAATCATTCCTAGCCTGATGATCCTCGCAGCCATAGTTATTATCAGCTTACAGGTCATGGGAGCCTTCGCGCAAAAGCCAACAGCTTCCCAAAACAACGATGGGAGCACACAAACAAACGCTACCACGCCTACAACACAGCCTACGCCAACCAGTACCCCTCTCCCACACCCTCGCTAGTTCAACAGGCGCACAACGTCGTCAAGACGTACTATGATAGCTTAAACAAGCGCAACTATCGGCGCGCCTATGACCAACTCTCACCCAGATTCCAGAATAGCCTGGATTACGATACCTTCGCGGGCGGTTATGCGAATGTCCAGCGCCAGGATGTGACCTTTATCAGCGAAAATCTCAATAGTGATGGCTCCGCGACGGTAGCTGTTCATCTCGTGATTCGTGAAACAAATGATCAGGGTGGCGTTGATACTAAAAACATGAACTGGACAGGGATAATAATTCAACAAGAGGACGGAAGCTGGAAAATCGATAGCGCTCTGTTTAGCTAAACAGAGCGCTATCGATTTTCCAACATGAAGCCCATCTCTAATAAGATTTGAGCAATTTTTAAGATTCTTTCAAGAAAGTGTTGACAAATCTCCAGAGGGGTGCTATTATACACCATGTCAATCGGAACCGCTTGTATGCGCAGGCGAACCGGTGGTTATTGCGAAGAGGGTACACCCGTTCCCATCCCGAACACGGTAGTTAAGCTCTTCAGCCCTGACGATACTTTGGGGGCAGCCCCACGGGAAAATAAGACACCGCCGTTTCACCCGCTCACACAGGCGGTTTTTTGTGGTCATTTGAAATAAAAAGAGGGCTTTATGGAAGAACTGAGTATTGGCGAGGTCGCCAAAAGCGTTGGCATACGAGCCTCAGCCATTCGCTACTACGAAAGCATACAGCTCTTACCGGAGCCACGCAGGGTCAGTGGACAGCGACGCTATGATCAGAGCACAATCGATACCCTGAAATTTATTCAAACCGCTCGCCACCTGGGATTTACCCTGACAGAAATACAGTCCCTTCTTGAAGAACAACGAAAAGAGCAGGCTCCCCTCTCCACAAGGTGGCAGGCGCTGGTCTACCACAAACTTGATGAAATCCAGAGCATCATTACGAGAGCTCACACCCTCCAACGCCTCTTGACCCTGGGTCAGAATTGTAGTTGCTCCAACCTGGAGGAATGCATCGATTGTGTGCTCACCAACTGCCAGGGATAGATATCAGATCTCCTCCGCTGAGGATAATATATATTTATAATGCCTGCGGTCGTAGCGTTAATAGACCTCTCTCCATTGCTATTGCGACAGCAGAGGCACGTGAATCTACTCCCAATTTAAAGTAAATATTCGCCAAGTGAGTTTTAACTGTTGGCTCGCTGATATTCAAAGATGTAGCGATCTCCTTATTGCGTTCGCCCAGAGCAACACGTCGAAGTATCCCTAACTCACGTTTAGTCAGACCCACGCTCTCCTTATACACTTCCACCGACGGCGTGGGAGTTGGCTGGCTGGACGTGGATATATGCTGGAGTAGAGCACATAAGATAGCAGGCTGAAGTAACGCCTCACCACGTATAGCAGCATGAAGCGCTTGGACGATAGCAGCGCAACTAGTTTGGAAAGAAATGCAAGTAGTTACGCCAGCGCGCATATACTCCACTAGCTTTGGCGCATTACTCTCCTGAAGTTCGAATCCGACGATAACGAGGTCAGGCCATTCCCCATGAATTAGTGCTAGCGTCTTTAGTAAGGCAGGTGTGAGATTGTGCAAATCTAGAAGCAGTATATCTGGTCGCAGTTCTCCTACCAGGCGGGCAGTCTCGGAAAGAGATATAGCAATGCCCAGAACCTTTATACTGGAACAACTCGCGAGCATGGAATACAAACCTTCTTGAATAACTGGGTGCGCACTGGCGATGAGCAGGCGCAAAGGCTTGGAGGAAGCGTCGTTCATCGTGTAATCCCTTAATATATGTTGTTGCTTTAATCTTATATATATACATATCATAGCAAAAATATTTAGCTAGAAGCCAGGAAGACAAAGCCATACTAAAATTCTCTGTACTACATGAAGCTCTACCACCCCAAGAGCGCGTATAATCGGGTTACTTTCGCCCTAAAGGGCCGAAGAAGCGATAAACTTTATCAATTTAATGGATATTTCTTGGAAATATCTTCATCTTGAGCGTGAATACCCCTTGCCAGATCGCAGAAAATACGCTACAATACCCCTGTCAAATGAGCGTGTAACTCAGTGGTAGAGTATCCGACTTTTAATCGGGTTGCCGTGGGTTCGAGTCCCACCACGCTCATTATTTTTATTTTTGCGACACGCTTCTAGAGATACAGAATCTTTCTCCATCTTCACAAAGACACATTGAGCATGGAGGCTCTCAACTCTTTCCAATACCTGTTATAAAGTTTTTTCTCCATAATCCGTATGCATTTTAGCTTTGTAGTCTTGTTGGGCTAAGGGAAACGTGGTACACTACAATACAAGCAAAATGCTGTACCACATAGTGAGACGCTAAAACCGTGCCTCGCGAACACAAGAAGTGGAAGAGGGGCGCGACCGCGCTAGCAGGAGGCGGTGTCTGAGCAAGCATAGCTTGCGTGAGGCACTGAATAGAAGTGACGAAACGGATATTAGTTGTCGACGACAGGAATGAGCTGTTGCACCTGATGCGCCGCGTCCTTGAAGACGAGCAGTATCAGGTCTCCATCCTGCAAGAAGGAAAGGACGCGGTTGAACGCGTCAAAAGCCAGTTACCCGATCTTCTCATCCTCGATCTTAAACTGGGCGATATTTCTGGTCAGGATATTCTTAAGCAGCTCAAAAGCGATCACGTGACTGGCGATATTCCAGTGATCGTTTATACAGCGGCTGTTCTGGAAGCTGATGAGGTCTCAAAGCTGATTGAGAGCGACCCTAAACTCTACAATGGGGTCTTCCTCTTACGCAAGCCATTTGAACTTCAGGTCCTTCTCGACAAAGTAGAAGAACTACTCGAAAAGACCGAAACCGGTCACTAATCAGCTTTCAAGTGTAGAGATGCCAACTCTCAAGGGAACCTCTCAGACGACTGGTATCTCCGCATCTAATCATAGGCATTCCTGGTCAAATCCGCGTCTAAATGCATGTGTCATACGATATACAATATATAGGTTTTGACACGCCATTCATCACGCTACATCTCTCGCTATTGGCGAGCGCCAGTAGAGAAAGGAAATTCGCATGAAATTTGTCACAGGACTGTTACTAGGACTCGGCATTGGCATTGGCATTGGCCTGCTTGTTGCACCTCAATCCGGTGAAGCGACACGTGCTCAGCTCAGTGAGCAAGGCATCTTACTGCGTTCGGGATCATTAGGCGATGATGTGCGCACTCGGGCACAGGAAGCCATTGCTCAGGGCCGTCAGCTCTACAGCCGCACGAAAGAGGAGCTAACCGATCGCTACACGCAAGCTCGTTCCGGTAACCTCTAAGCACAGAATAGAGAGGGATAGAGCAGGGAGAGATTATCCATCCTCTCTGCTCTATCCCTCTCTGTCATTCTCTTCTATTGGCGCTCATAGAGTTTGAGTAGTTGCTCCACCTTGCTACCAATCTCATGCCAAATATGGTGCTGATAATCCAGCATACGAGCCTGATTCAGATCGAACGCGCGATTACCTGGGTCCTTCTCAGCATTCACACTAAACTGTTGCGACAACGCGAGCGTTTTATCTCCACGCCCATGCAGATACGTCGCTAGCTCATGCAAATCTTTCAGCAGAGCTTGATACTTCTCTTCAGTATTTGCCATATTTATTTCTTCCCTTGTTGTGGTGGCGGATCAATCTCTAAAGCATCCGCGAATCTATTAAAGAAATTGAACATGCCAATCACAGTTGTTATTTCCACAATCTCGCCGTCATCAAAATGGTATTGTAGTGCATCCCACAACTCTTCACTGATATCACGCGCGCTCGTCGTCATAATTTCAGCGTAGCTTAGAGCAACCAGTTCACGTTCGCTGAAGAGGTGGCGATGACGATCAATATGGAAGAGCGCGTCTAATAGCTCTTCCTCAACCCCTAGCTGCCTTGCCAAGGCAGTATGAGCAGCCATTCAATATGAGCAGTGGTTGACCTGGGAGACACGAATCGCCAATAACTCTTTCAACTTTGGCTCAACTGTTCCGCCACGCATAGCCGCCTCAAGCATTTGCAGTGCAGGCTGCATGATCTCTGGACGATGAGCCATAACACGAAACAGCGTCTCCATGGTCTCCCCGCCTGGCGTCTTCTCAAGACGAATTCTATTGTCAGGAGGTATTCGCGACATCCTCTATAAACCCTCTTCTTCCTCTAGTAGTACCACTAACGCTGTGCATTCTATCACATTCTATCAGCTACACGGTATCTGAGTTTGACACCCTAACCCCTGGTTGCTTAGAATTAGGATGTCCTCCAAAGGATAGAGATTCAATCAAGGAGAAATCTGGCGAGTGAACGTACAACTGAATCCCGAAGAGGTGGCAATTGTCGCTTCTACACATATTGGCATCATTGGTGGTGGTCAATTAGGACTTATGATCAGCGAAGCTGGCCGCGCGATGGGCTATGGGGAACTTACTGTGCTGGATCCCACAGCTCAGGCTCCCGCATCAGCCGTAGCGCGCCAGATCATGGGGGGATTGAAAGATCCTCAGGCACTCCGTGAGCTGGCACAGCAGAGCGATATCCTGACCTATGAGATTGAGCATATTAATACTGAGGCACTTGAGCAGCTTCAGGCGGATGGCTATACCATTTATCCATCGCCACAAATCCTGGCTATCATTCAGAATAAATATCGCCAGAAAGAGTTCCTGGATCAGCACGCTATTCCTGTTGCCCCTTTCCGCTCTGTTGAGTCGCGAGCCGATATTGAGGAACTGGCGCGAACCTGGGGCTACCCTCTGGTCCTCAAGGCCAAGAAAGATGCCTACGATGGTCGTGGCAACGCGCGTATCAACGCCCCAGAGGATATCGAGACAGCCCTTGCCAAATTGGCGGGACGTGAGTTGTACGTCGAGCAGTGCCTGGATCTGAAAAAAGAACTGGGTCTCATGATTGCGCGCAACGCACGTGGCGAGATCTCTGCCCACCCAGTCGTAGAAATGATTCATGAGCGTGATATCTGTCAGACAGTACTGGCGCCTGCACCTATCGACCCACGCCTGCTGGAGGAGGCGCAAGCGATAGCACATAAAGCTATCGCGCACCTCAACGCTATTGGAATCTTTGGTGTTGAGCTGTTTCTGGATAAAGCGGGGAAACTCTGGCTCAATGAGATCGCACCCCGTCCACATAACCTCGGCCATTATACCATTGAGGCTTGCCAGACCTCGCAGTTTGAGCAACATCTGCGCGCCATCACCAATCTCGCCCTTGGAGACACCAGTATGCGCTATCCCGCCGCAGTCATGATCAACATTCTAGGAGAGCGCAACGGTCCCGCCGAAGTTCGCTGGCAGAAACACTTTGATACCACCTGCATCTTCGTCCATCTCTACGGAAAACGTGAGACCCGTGTTGATCGCAAGATGGGGCATATCACTGTTGTTGGCGAGACACTCGATGAGGTCCATCAACTAGCGCAAGAGGTTCGCGCCTCCCTCTCCATTTAGGACAAGAACTATCAAGAATCATCTATCCACAAACCTGAACTCGCCAGCGTTAACCGCAACCCCCATGCGGGGGCACGGTAGTGACGTTGGTCTTCACATAAAACCGAAACAGGAAAGTAATATGCAACAGAAGCAGCCACTAAAGGATGTGCGTGACGCGCTCAATCTGACAGAAGATCATGGTGTCCTCGTCTCATCAGAGGGCGTAGGAGATCAGGCCATAGGTGAGCCCAAAGTGCTCATCACTATGGGCAGTGACTCAGACCTACCCTTGATGATGAAGGCCGTCAACACGCTATGCAACGAATTTGGTATTCCCTGCCTGGTACAAATCAACTCTGTACATCGCGACCTGCGAGCCGCAATACAACACATTGAGCATTTACCCGCCTCTATCCAGGTCATCATTGCCTGCGCGGGTGGCGCGGCTCATCTACCTGGTAACATCGCGGATCTCCGGGCAGATCTTCCTGTTATTGGTGTACCACGCGACCTCGGTGCGCTTAAGGGTATCGACGCGCTACTCTCCATGGTTCAGATGCCAGAGGGCGCTCCCGTCGCGGTCATGGCAATTGGCGATGCTGGCGCGGTCAATGCCGCCATTCACGCGGCCAAAGAAGTAGCAATCGGCGATCCCACGATCCGCGAGCGCCTGCAAGCCTATGCGGAGAAGCGCAAAGGGAAGGTCAAACGCCAGAACGAGACTCTGGAGCAGAAACTCAGAAATGAGCGGCCTTCTTAGAATCCAGTAATACAGCAGGGCTGATAAGACTTGAACCCTACCATATATAAAACACAAGCCATCAGCCCTGTATTTTCCCCACCATTTTCTCACTTATTCATTGGGTCAAGCCTTCTGATGATGTTGTCGCGACAACTCTTTCACGATCATCTTCACCCTCTTTTGTGAGATTTTGAAAAAGAGGGAGAAAAAGTGTTGACAAATCCCCAAGGGGATGCTATTATACACCATGTCAATCGGAACCGCTTGTATGCGCAGGCGAACCGGTGGTTATTGCGAAGAGGGTACACCCGTTCCCATCCCGAACACGGTAGTTAAGCTCTTCAGCCCTGACGATACTTTGGGGGCAGCCCCACGGGAAAATAAGACACCGCCGTTTCGCCCGCTCACATGGGCGGTTCCTTTATGTCTCCCTATCGGAGCAAGGAAACATGGGCAAGGGCAGCTGGCTGCAAACACCATCCCCTAGATTATGTTTAGCTTGACCATTTTTCCTATTTGCTATACTTTTCCACAAGTTTTCCACGAAGTTTTCCACAATTTCAGGCAGCTGCACGCAAAAATGCTAGCAGTAAGGGATGAATCTTCTGTCGCAGAGCATAGAGTTCCGGCTGGTAGAGGGTAGCGAAAAAGAAGGGATGTCCAGGCAACTCTATCGCGTGCACTTCTCCACTCCTATCAAAACCACTGATACGCAATCCGTCGTACTCAATCAGATCACGACAACGCGGATCAAGACCAAACTCACAACGACCATATTCCTCTACTGTTTCATCGGCACCATATATCTGGCTGATAGATGAACTTGGTATAAAATTGACTCGGCGCGAGAGATAAGAGAGTGAATGGAGCAGAGGAGAGATCAGTGGAAGCGGAGTCAAAGGATTATGCTCTCCATGATCAGCTTCGGGTAGGCTTAAGACATGTTGAGCATATTCAATAAGCGTATAATGAAAACCCAGACAAGTCCCTAGAAAGGGTATCCAGAGTTCGCGTGCCAGACGAATGGCATGTATAACCCCGCGAGGTTGCACATATGCGTCAGCAGATACACACCAAAGGGCATTGAACGTCGCAAGCTCACTCCAGGTAGCGAATTCTAATAGCGATGTGGGAAGCCAGTGAGCCTCAACCTGTAGAGCCAGCAAGTGTGCCGCGTTCTCCAAAGCCTGTATAATTGTCTGATGCGCTAGCGTATCATCCCGACCATCACCTATCAGCCCGATACGTACAATGTCATCCATGCAAAGACCCTTTCTCACATCAATAACGTATAAAGGATAGGTAAAACGGCGCAGGCTTACCCACTCATCGCGTACTCTCATTGAGGCTGCATGTTCTATTGTATGCCAAAAAAGGTGAGAAATGGAAGAGAGGTACGCTTGTGCCATCAGTTATGACGCAAGCGTACCTCTCTTGTCAAAAAGCTCTATATTTTACCAGCGGAAGACATATCCAACGCCACGGACGGTCTGGATAAGCTTAGGGTTAGCTGGATCTTCCTCTAGCTTCTCCCGTAGCCAGCGCACATGTACATCGACTGTACGTGTATCACCGACATAATCATAACCCCATACATTATGTAACAGTTGATCTCTCGTCAGTACAGTGCCACGATTGCGCACCAGATAAGTAAGTAGCTCGAATTGCTTCGGCTGAAGTTCGATCTCTTGTCCACGACAATGAACCTGGCGTCCCGCCTCGTCAATACGCAACGGTCCGGCAACCAACTCTCGATTCGAGGGCCTCCGCTCAGGAGCAGCCTCAAATCGATTTTCATCTTCGTCCGCTGGCACATAATCAGAGCGGCGTAGAAGGGCCCGAATACGCGCCAGGAGTTCTCTACGGCCAAAGGGTTTGGTCACATAATCGTCCGCGCCAACCTCTAAACCCACAACTTTGTCGATCTCATCGCCTTTAGCAGTCAACATCAGGATCGGAGTCGTCGCGGTCCTGTTCTCGCGTCGCAATTGGCGGCACACTTCAAGACCATCCATCCCTGGCAGCATGACATCCAGCACAATCAGGTCAGGACGTTCGCTACGCGCAGCCTCCAAAGCACTGTTACCGTCAGCTACTGTGATGACATGGTATCCTGACTGCTCCAAATTATAAGCAATTGTCTCTGCCAGGACCGCTTCATCATCTACTACCAGGATTTTGCGTGCCACTCCATATCCTCCATAGTCTCCTGAACACAGGCTATTTCCATTGCCTCAGCACGGCGCCCCACAATTAACAAAGCCACCAGCCACATAGGAAACCACGCCCAAATTGCCATAGAATACCTCTCAACGCGAGAGAAGGTAATGACTAGCCGAAGCGACCGCTAATATAGTCTTCGGTTTCTTTCTTCTGTGGGCGCTCAAAGATATCCTTGGTTGGCCCTTGCTCTACTAGCTTACCACTCAAGAAGAAGCCCGTAAAGTGAGAGACACGTGCTGCTTGCTGCATATTGTGCGTCACGATGACGATGGTATAATCCTTCACCAGTTCGGTGATCAGCTCTTCAATTTTTAAGGTCGCGATAGGGTCCAGAGCCGAGCAAGGCTCATCCATCAAGAGCACCTCTGGTTGAACCGCGAGAGCTCTGGCAATACAAAGACGCTGCTGCTGACCGCCTGAGAGACCCAACGCCGAGGTATTGAGACGGTCCTTTACCTCATCCCAAAGGGCTGCACCACGCAGGCTCTTCTCAACCATCTCTTTGATGGCGCGGTTGGATTTGCCCTGCACACGAAGACCATAGGCAACATTTTCAAAGATGGACTTAGGGAAAGGATTGGCCTTCTGGAACACCATGCCAATGCGCTGACGTAGCAACACCACATCAGTCTTAGCAGCGTATATATTCTCCTCGCCAAACTTAGCCATTCCATCGACCTTTGTGCCTGGAATCAGGTCATTCATGCGATTTAACGTACGCAAGAAGGTAGATTTACCACAACCGGAAGGGCCAATCAGTGCTGTGACCTGGCAATTGCGGATTGGCAGTGAGACATCAAACAGAGCTTGCTTCTTTCCATAGTAGAAGTTAAGACCCTGCACATCAATTTCGATATCGGCATGGGTATTCAGCGTTTGTTCACGTTGAAGTTCCGTTCGCTGTGCCTCATTATCAGGTAAGTTCTCTATGCGAACTTCACCATTCTCCCACGCCCGATCATATGTTTGCTGCCCAGTTCTCACGCCCCCTGACTGATACTGGCTGCTCTGTTCCTCTGTTGACATAGTTCCCTCTTTATCTCCTTCTCGATATTCACTCTCTTGCAGTAGCATATTCCGGCCATGCTTCAGGGATATGTGCGTTCCTCATACCGATGTATCTTTAGCCTCTCCGCTCCTGGGAGCATAAGAGAGGTAGTGGGCACGCAATGCGTGCCCAACAAGAGTTAGGATAACTCATATTCTTTGTGTAACGGAATGGACTCATCTACAATTAAACGATCCTCTACAACGACCAACCGAATGTAGCGACCGGCCAGCGCTTTGCTGATGAAGTAGGGCCGTCCCTCATAGGAGATATGCCCACTACGTGCTACTTTGCGCGAGAAGATGCTTGCACCCCGGGGCAAATTAACTCTCTCGCCACCAAATGAAGAGTTTACTGCTATCGAGTTCATAGATCGTTTCACCCTTGTTCTGCAAGCGGCACCCTTCTAGATGAGTACCATGCATGTACGTTCATTATGCCGCCATTACCCGGCGCTGGATCATACGCCCAACACCTCTGGCAAGCAAATTGATGACTAACAAGACGATTATCAGGAGGGCAGCAGAGCCAGACGAGATCGCTGAAGAATCTGCCGCTGTCAGGCCAACTATCGAACCTGCGCCCTGTGTCTTGATGTACCACAGATGGATCGTCAATGTATCGCTTGGTATAGAGGGATCAAGCGAGAAAACGCTCGCAGGGCTCGATACCCCCATGGTATATACCAGAGCGGCTGTCTCGCCAATGATCTTACCAGCGCTCAATATGAGACCCGTAATCAGGCCAGGCAACGCAGAAGGCAACACCACTTTGCGAATCGTCAGCCAGCGAGTTGTACCCAATGCCAGACTTCCCTCGCGCAGGTCGCGCGGTACCGACATCAATGCATCTTCGAACAGGCGAAACGCCTGGGGGAAATTCAGGCACAGGAGTGTCAACGCACCACTCAGGCGGCTGATATGGAATCCAAGAAAGGCGCTAAAGAAGACAAAACCAAATAGACCCAGCACGATTGACGGCACACCTGCCAGCGTCTCTGCGGCAAAGCGAATGCTCGCCACCAGCCTCCCCTGTGGAGCGTATTCGACCGTGTAGATCGCCGCTGCCAAAGCAATAGGGAAGAGGAACACTTCTGAAAGTATGAGTATATAAAAGGTATTGAAAATCTGCCTGCCAACACCGTTATCCGCGAACGAGTAGAATGCAGGGTTAATAAGATACCCAAAGCCCTGCAAAAAGAGGATGACGATGATGGCGATAAAGAGGAGCGTAATGAGCCCCGCCAGTGCCCAGAGCACTCCGAGCGCGACACGATTCCCCCTGTGTAGCTTTTGCGCGATTCGTGTCAGCTCCCCCAGTCGGCTGCCTTGCCGCTCTTGTTTGCGCCCAATTGCCTGTGTGCTCATTTATAGACACTCCTACTAGCCAGGTAACGGCTCACACAGATGAACAAGAGTGAAATGACCAGGAGAAGGAAGGCTAGGGACCAGTACGCATCCTGCGCCAAGCCAGAGGTCTCACCAAAGTCATTCAGGATCGCACGCGTGATATTCGAGGATGGTGAGAAAAAGAGTGATTGAAGATTATAGAGCTTATCTGGTAATGTCTCTCCACCTAAAACCATCGCGACTGCGAGCGTCTCGCCAATAGCGCGTGCCATGCCAAGCACAACTGCCGTCGCCAGACCAGAGGCTGCCGCCGGAATAACCGCTTTCGCCATCATCTGCCAGCGAGTTGATCCCAGAGCCAGGCTTGCTTCACGCACACCGGCCGGAACCGCTTTCACCGCGTCTATTGATACGCTGATAATGGTGGGCATAATCATAACAACCAGGACCACTATGGCCGCGCCATAACCGTATCCAAGCGTCTTTGTAATCTGGCTCAACCAGGGAATCAAGATAGTCAGGCCCAGGAAGCCAATAACCACCGAAGGCATTCCCGTGAAAATCTCCAACAATGGCTGGAGGATACGCGAGAGCCAGCGCGGCGTAATCTCCGCCATAAAGAGTGCCATCGCGAACGAAAGCGGGGTAGCGATCAACACAGAAACCAGGGTAATGAAGATCGAACCCAGAATAAGCCCCCATGCGCCATACGCCGGTACATCACTATTGCCCGCCGTTGGATCCCAATGAGTACTGGTAAAGAACTCACCGATGCTAGAACCGCCGGGCAGATAGAAGACCTTGAAAGCCTTGGAACCGACGAAGTAAAAAACGCCGACAATAATGGCGACGATCAGAATGGCGCAAATGAGGAAGACAATATGCGCGATCTGGTCTGAGACACGCATCATTCGCGCTCTCTGCACACCTATCCTCCTTGACTAAGGTCTTAGACGAAAACCAATCCTCACTTGAGAGGCAAACACCGCCATTGTGGCAAGCGCTCAGGCTTTCGAATACGGACTATTTCATATGGCAATAGAAAGGTTGGATCGCCCTAGCCTGGTTCCAGGATGAGGGCGATCCAGGGTTTTACTTACTTGGCATGTGTGGTAAGAATGTCCTGGGGAACATCTTTGATTTTGACAAACTTCAGGCTCTCAGCAGCCTGGTTGGCATCGTCGCTGAACATGTAGTCGAGGAAAGCCTTGGCAAGATCCTTGGCCTCACCCTTGGTGTACATGTGCTCGATGTTCCAGAATTTGTAAGCGTTGGTTTTGACGTTGTCAGCATTCGCCTCTTTGCCATCGATGGTAAGGATCTTCACCTTGCCAGCGTCAGCAGCGGTCTGTGAAGCGGAGAGAGCAGCATAACCAATCGCGCCCTTTGTCTGTTGGATGGTCTGCACAACGGTACCAGTGCTGTCCTCGGTCAGGTTAGTGGACTTCGCTGGGCTCTCGTTCTTGTTGTCCAGCACGAACTTCTTGAAGGTCGCGCGGGTACCGGAAGAGGTAGGGCGGCTCACAACAACGATTGGCTCGTCGGCGCCACCAACTTCTTTCCAGTTGGTAATTTTACCGGTGTAGATGTCGATGAGGTTAGCGGTGGTCAGGTCCTTCGCGGTCACATCAGGGCTAACGATCATGGTGAAGATTACGATAGCAACCTGGTGGTCAACTAGGTCTCCCTGGGTGGTGTCAGCGAAGACGTCGGAGTTACCGATCTGGGAGGTGCCATTCTCGGCATCAGAGAGGCCTTTTTTGCTGCCGCCGGGCAGGACCGAGATTTTCGCGCCAGAGCACTTGGCCTGGTACTTTTTCGCAACCTGGTCAACGTAAGGCTGTAACGCGGTCGAACCGCTTGCTGTGATCGTGCCAGAAACGCAATTGAGCTGACCAGTTCCCTCAACGGGAGTCTGCGTAGCTGAGGTGTTAGTGTTACTCGCGTCGCCGGTGTCGCCACCGCAGGCTGAAATAAGCATTGATAACGCTACAATAGCGAGAAGTACAAGCGCCACGCGCCATTTCTTCAACATAGTATCTCCTACAAATGATACGAACCAAAATATCCTATCTCTCGCCGGAGGCTAGAACGGGTTTTCCCATTCTTCTCCCCGACCCCTTTTGCTGTCGCATCCATACAATAGCATTGCAGAATTAACTATGCTTTATAGATAGGTTAAGGCATGTTAATAGATTGTTAAACTTTCCCATAGGATAGGTTTACATAAAGTCAATACCATAGCCAAAATATATTATAAAATCGCATAGAAAGCCGATAAAAGCAAAATAACTCTACCTTAACATAAAATGCAAAATAAAATAGAGAGTGAGACCGCGGCCCAAGCTTGGGCCGCGGTCTCACTCTCTATTCCATATATGAACATGCTCGCTTAGCGATCATTACCATTCTGGGTTGAGGACTGGCTCTCGCTTTTGCCCTTTTCGGACTCATTATAGCCGCCACTGCCAAAGAGAATGCTCTGGGCCTCTTCGTCGCGTCCATCAGGGCGCACAGAGACAACAATATGCCCAGACTTGAACTCATCCTCGTAGTACGTCGCCTTTTCCTGAGGAACGCCTAGTTTCATAAAATCCTGTGACAAACTGTCCACCTGACTCTTCTGTGGAATGGCTACTCCTATCTGGTCATGAGCAAAGTTTTGCTTGCGTAATTCATCCACGGCCACCTTTGCCTGGTTCTCATTCTGAAAGACACCAGCAACTATCGGCGTCTGCTGCGGATTGGGATTCTGGTATGTACTCACGTTTATCCTCCTTCCGTATCATGCGCGCCGTTCTATAAGCGCTCGCAAGCATGAGTATTCTTTTCTTGTACACGGATGAGAACGCAAAAAGGTGACAAATGGTATCTTAAGGGAGGACTCTAGGAGAATGATACCGAAATATCCATAACGATCTAAGAAAATAGAGAATTTATGCGGCTTTGAAAAAAGAGGGAGAAAAAGTGTTGACAAATCCCCAAGGGGATGCTATTATACACCATGTCAATCGGAACCGCTTGTATGCGCAGGCGAACCGGTGGTTATTGCGAAGAGGGTACACCCGTTCCCATCCCGAACACGGTAGTTAAGCTCTTCAGCCCTGACGATACTTTGGGGGCAGCCCCACGGGAAAATAAGACACCGCCGTTTCACCCGCTCACACAGGCGGTTTTTATATGTTATATGATCCAATGAGAAGGCGCGGCAGTTTTCGTAACTGCCGCGCCTTCTCTGGCTTTCACACTATACAAGCCCTACATAGGCATGTAGCAGGGCCTGCAAAAGTTATGTGCGTCGTATTTGCGGATTAGAATGAGCCAGTATTCACAAACTTCTCAGCCATATCACCAATGACAGGCAGCTTGAACATCTTACCCTGGAAGGCATTGATGAGTTGGATGAGCCAGCCAACAAAGAATGCAAGCGAGATCAGGCCTGTCAAGCAGCTAAAGAGTACTGCGACACTGCTAGGCATAAATGAAGTCATGATGTTCAAGAGGATAGACAGTACAGTAAAGCCACCTGAGAGCAGGATAGACTGCATCGCGAAGAAGCGCACAAAACGATTTTGCTTCTCGATCAGGAAGAAGACCAGACCACTAACCCAACCAAAGACACAAGCCAGACCGGCAGCTACATTTGGCTGCATATTGATCGTCATAGGCTCGCCAGAACCGGGCTGTCCATAACCCTGCTGGCCCGGCTGGCCATAAGGCTGTTGATAACCCTGCTGGCCCGGCTGGCCATAAGGCTGTTGATAACCCTGCTGGCCCGGCTGGCCATAAGGCTGTTGATAGCCTTCCTGACCAGGTTGCTGATAGCCTGGCTGTTGACCGCTATATGGATCGCTGCCTTGCTGTGGATAGCCACTCCCATACTCGGGATTGGGCTGCTGTTGATTCGGATCGTAATAACTCATGACAACAATTCCTCTCTTCAAGCAATTTATAAATCCAATCAGGGAAAAGCCCGGTATTAATTTTGTTCCCTTGATTGTATCGCAACTCTGGCCTGTATAGCAATGCTCCCTGGTTGCGTTCCCTTCGCACTCTCATGAAAGCTAGCGTTTGTAACACGGCGTTTAACTTTCTGATAGATAGTTAGTAGAACGCGAGTATCTCAGTCCCATCAAATGTTCCGCTCATCCACACATACATCCCCATAAGAGATGTACGCTATCCTTTCTATATCTAGAACGAGCGAACGCTTGCTAATTCGTTGTTGCCTTCTTTATCTCTCTTTGCGACCAAATCGTAGGAGTCTCAGCAAGATTTCATTGGTGTACCTCGATGCATTATACAATTTTTCCTATTGCGCTGCTATGGTCTTACTCACAAAAACGGAAATAATAGAAATGGTCCAGGAAAAATACTGCACAGTATTTTTCCTGGACCATTTCTATTAAAGAAACAAGAAATCCAGCAATACACCTCATCAGGCTGTATCGTAAACTTCTACTGTCGCTCCTCTTCCCGGCGAGAGCGGGCTTGCGGATATAGCTGGGAGGAGGAAGGCTCAGAAGGTACAATAAAGGATTCGCTCGCTTCCTGCGCATTCTCTTGAGCATGTTTTTCTTGCTTTTGGGCGACACTCTTATCAGTTTGCATCAGCTTGTTCCCCTCACTCTCATTCTCTGAGGCAAGAGGGCTATCACGGCGCAAAGCAACAATCTCGCCACCATTTCCACCCCGCACTTCAGTATTCTCTTCGTCCGGCATGAGGGCAATATCAATGACTTCGTCCATGCTTTCCACCAGTGAAAACTTGATGCGCTGGCGGATTTTGGCAGGTATCTCTGTCAGATCCTTTTTGTTCTCGGCTGGCGCAATAATATGAGTGAAGCCCGCCTGCTGTGCGGCGAGTACCTTCTCCTTCAAGCCACCTATGCCAAGAACATTGCCCAGCAAAGTGACCTCGCCAGTCATCGCCACATCGCCCCTAACGGGCCGTCGCGTCAATGCAGAAACCAGCGCCATCGCAATCGTAATGCCTGCTGACGGACCATCCTTAGGCATAGCATTCTCTGGCATGTGGATATGTAAGTCGGCCGCGTCCTGGAAATTGGGATCGATTTTTAACTCGTTGGCGCGCGTGCGGATATAAGAAAGCGCGGCAATCGCGGACTCACGCATTACTTCGCCCAATTGTCCTGTTACCAAGAGATCACCTTTGCCAACCATGGTCACAACTTCAACTGGGAGCGTCACGCCACCATTCTCAGTCACCCCCAGCCCCATGGCGGAACCAATGCGTGGCTTATGTGACAATTGCACGTCTGTGTAACGAGGCATGCCCAGGTACTGCTCAAGGTTATGAGCCGTCAGGCGAACACGTGTATTGGGCTTCTCCAGAACACGGCGTGCTGTTTTGCGGCATATCGTCGCCAACTGGCGTTCCAGGCTGCGTACGCCTGCTTCACGCGTATAGTCAGTCACGATATGCTGCATAACTGGCTGTGGAACACGAACCTGCTCTGAGCCTAAGCCATGCTCCCTTAATACCTTTGGCCACAGATGCTGGAGACCAATATTAACCTTTTCATCGAGCATGTAGCCAGGCAAATCAATAATATCCATGCGGTCAGCCAGAGGTCTAGGAATTTGATATTTGACGTTGCCAGTACAGATGAAGAAAACCTCTGAAAGGTCAAAAGGGAGCTCCAGGTAATGATCCACAAAAGACTTGTTCTGCTGGGGGTCCAGCACCTCTAGCAGAGCAGCACTGGGATCGCCACGATACTCAGAGGAGAGCTTATCAATCTCGTCTAGTAGAAAGACTGGATTGCGTACTCCAACCGTCTTCATACTCTGGATGATACGTCCTGGGAGCGCCCCGACATAGGTCCGCCGATGCCCGCGAATCTCAGCCTCGTCATGGACGCCACCAAGCGAGATACGCGCGAATTTGCGCCCCAATGCCTTAGCAATGGAATAACCCAACGAAGTCTTGCCTACTCCAGGTGGTCCAATCAGGCAGAGTATCTGTCCCAGGCTCTCGCTTCTTGGTTGCCCCTCACGATTGGCACGCTGTAAACGAAGTTGGCGTACAGCAAGGAACTCAATGATGCGCTCCTTGATACCTTCCAGGCCATAATGATCTTCTTCCAGGATGCGCCGGGTATCTTCAATGTTGAAGGTATCCTGACTACGCTCATTCCAGGGTAAGGCCAGCACCCAATCGATATATGAGCGAATGACACTAATTTCGGCGGATTGTTGGGGCATACGCTCCAGACGATCAATCTCTTTACGCACCTTGGTAGCAACCTCGGGTGGTAACTGCTTCTCGCCTAGACGTTTGCGTAGCTCATCCGATTCTGAGGTGAGATCCATTCCCAACTCTTCCTGAATCGCGCGCAGTTGCTCACGCAGGTAGAATTCTTTCTGGGTACGATCAACCTGGGAGCGCACACGGCTACGAATAGTGGTTTCCAGTTCCAGAATCTCGATCTCATTACCAATCAAGACGCATATTTTTTCGAGGCGCTCTAGAGGATCAAAAGTCTCCAGCAATTCCTGTTGCTGTTGTACATCCGTAACAATATGAGCCGCCAGCGTATCGGAGAGCCTATTAGCAGTCTTGAGGGCGACAATGGAGTTAATATCCTCGACGGAGAAGCGGCGGCTGAGTTGGGCATACTGTTCAAAGCGACCGATGGCATGGCGTACCAGAGCATCAGCCTGTGCTCCACTGGCCTGCTCATCGGGATGAATCTCAGCCAAAACACGCAAGAAGGGTTCTGTCTCTTGTATATCCTTCACGCTAGCGCGCCTGACGCCACGCAACAGGACTTGCATACTACCATCTTGCTGACGCTGCATTGTGGAGATCTCAGCTAAAGTGCCTATTGTGTAGATATCCTTAGGCTCAGGATCATCTATCTCAGCATCCCGCTGTGTTGCCGCTACCAGCATGCGATCCGAACGCAGCATAGCTTCTTCGACGGCACGTACCGTTTTCTCACGAGCAATGACCAGGGCATGCCGATTATGCGGGAAGGCCACAATGTTCTTCAACGCCACAAGCGGATAGCTCTCAATTGTTTCCTCTATATTTTCCTGGCGTTCCTGTTCACTCATTGGTTTCCCACCTGTCTAGCCTGACCGGTCACCTACCTACGAAAACCTGCTGTCTAACAGTTAACGAACATTCTATAGTGGATAGATGCTATAAGCTGCTTGCTATGAGCGCCGCAAAAATTGATGAGTCTGCGCTAGGCAGACTCATTCTCAGAATAGGCGTTAGAGCGATCCGTTCGCGTCACAAGCAATGGCTTATGCCGCGACGTTATTACTTCTCCATTAATGACGACTTTCTTGACATCGGCACGTGAAGGTATCTCATACATAACATCAAGCAGCACATCCTCAATAATCGAGCGCAAGCCACGCGCCCCAGTCTTCTGGCGCAGAGCACTCTCCGCCGCTGCTTCCAATGCATCATTGGTGAAGACCAGATCTACGTGATCAAGCTGTAAGAACTTCTGATATTGTTTGACGATAGCGTTCTTGGGCTCAGTCAGAATTCGTACTAACGCCTCCTGATCTAATGGATCAAGCGAGACGGACACTGGTAAGCGGCCAACAAACTCAGGGATAAGACCATATTTCAGCAAATCATCAGGGTTAAGGCGAGCCAGGATTGGTTGATCCTTATCCTTGTCTTGCTCTTCACCAACCTTGACACCACTGAAGCCCATTGTCTTGTTACTGCCAAGACGCTGTTCAACAATCTTTTCCAATCCCTCAAAAGCGCCTCCACAGATGAAAAGGATATTTGAGGTATTGATCTGGATAAAATCCTGATGAGGATGTTTGCGGCCACCTTGGGGAGGCACATTCGCGACAGTGCCCTCAATGATCTTCAAGAGAGCTTGCTGCACCCCTTCGCCAGACACATCGCGCGTAATAGAAGGGTTATCAGACTTACGAGCAATCTTGTCAATCTCGTCGATATACACAATGCCACGCTCAGCACGTGCAATATCAAAGTCGGCAGTCTGAATCAGACGTAACAGAATATTCTCTACATCCTCGCCCACATAGCCAGCCTCTGTAAGCGCCGTGGCATCAGCTATGCAGAAAGGGACATCAAGAATCTTCGCCAGAGTCTGAGCAAGCAGGGTTTTGCCACTACCCGTTGGACCGATCAGGAGAATGTTGCTCTTCCCTAGCTCGACATCATCAATTTGCATTCCGACGCCAATGCGCTTGTAGTGATTGTATACAGCCACTGCCAGCGCTCTTTTCGCACGCTCCTGACCAATCACATAGTTGCTCAGTTGCTCATAGATCTTCTTAGGCGTTGGGATCTTCCCTGTCTGCGCACCTCGCGGCTTGGCAACAGTGGCTTGCTCTTCTTCGATGATTTCTCGACACAGATCGATACATTCATCGCAGATATAGACCCCTCCAGGCCCAGCGATTAAACGCTGAACCTGGTCCTGGCTCTTGCCACAAAATGAGCAACGGTATGTTGTGCGCATGTTTTTCGAGTTTGCCACGTCTGTTACCTTTCCTACTAGTGCTGCCCCGCACCTAATAGTGATATCGATTACTCTACAGTCTGATCCTTTGTGTCCTCGGGTAGAGATGTTTCCGTTGCAGACGCCTCACTCTCGCTACTCTCATTATGGGTCTCAGTCGCAATCTCCTCCGCAACTGTGGCGGCAGCAAATGCGTTCTCTTCGCTCTGCTGGCTTGCCTCATCCTCAGTTACGTCTGGGTCAGGTCCAGCGACGATTTCAACCAGGCGAGTCACCGTCTTTTCGCGGCGATAACTCCGTGCTAGCGCTTCAGCCTGCTCGTTTGAGCGCTGCAATGGTTGCCCCGTCTGCTCGTAGAGGTCAAAGAGCATTTTAATCTCTTCAGCCTCAATAGTGATATTTTCTTTCTTCGCAATCGCATCCAACACAAGCTGCTCTTTTACACTTTTCTCGGCGTCCGGACGTAGCTCGTCCAGATATTCCGCGCGCGACTTACGTGACATCAGCAGGTATTGGTCCAACGATAGTTTTTGCTGCTCTAACAGGTGCGAAAACTGGTGGAGCATCTCTTCAGCCTGCTCCTGGATCAAAAGAGGATGAATGTTAAAGTTGGACTGCTCAACGACCGCCTCAAGCGCTTTCGTCTTTAGCTCATCGCGGACGCGTCGCTTCTGATTTTCCAGCAGGTTGTCACTGAGGAATTTGCGCAGGTCTTCCAGGTTCGTATATTGACCGTCACTTGCCTTTTGAGCGAACTCATCGTTCAGTTCAGGCAGTTCCTTCTCCTCGACCTTTAGCAGTTTCACCTCGTACTGAGCTTCTTGGCCTGCCAATTTTTCATTGCCATAATCGGAAGGAATGGTGGTCGTGAAGCTCTTCTCTTCGTCAGCCTTCATGCCCACAACTTGCTCATCCATGCCAGTGAAGAGCCCAACACGCTCCTTTGTAAGTTCAAAAGGATTATCTTTGAGATCGGAAACTTTCTGCTCCCCACTGGTAACTTTGAGGTTCATAGTAACACGATCATTATAATCGGCGGCGCGATCGACTTCCTGCCAGGAAACGGCACGCTGGCGCAAATTATCCAGTTCTTTGTCAACCTCTTCTGAGGTAATATTAGCATCCTCGCGCTCCAGCTTAATCGTGGAGTAATCACCTAGTTCTACGGGAGTAATGATAGGTACAGTGATCTTAAAGTGATAGTCTTCTCCCATCTCGATCTCAGGGGCATCGAGCGTAGGTTGTGTAATAGGAACGATATCTTCATCCCTCAGAGTATTGCGATAGATCTCATTGGCAAGGTCGTCCAGACCTTCTTGATAAATGTACTCCTTACCAAGACGGCGCTCTAGTAATGAGCGCGGAGCTTTTCCTTTGCGGAAACCTTGTATATCTACCTGCTTTACAATCTTTTTAAACGCCTTATCCGAGGCTTTTTCCATCTCGTCCCAGGTAACGTCTATATCCAGGACTGCCTCACTGTTTGGCAGTTTTTCAACAGAGACCTTCACAGTTCCTCCAACCGATTTTCTTTATAGTATGCTACGTAGTCTTTGTTCACAAATAAAAACTCAAAGCTACAGTCGTATTATTATATCTCGGGTAAGTAGGCTGTGGGAAGTACCTATCCTGGGAGAATATATACATCGCTGGCATATTCGAGGCTTAAACTGAGGGCGTGACTCACCTATCGACTACGCGAACCAGCCATGCGCCGTACTCTCCTGGCTATCTTCCACACATAGACCACCCCACAACAGAGTATATCGCCTTGCGTGTCTCTTCCCTCAGGGTAGATGGGATTATGGTGTCTCGTGTGGGTTTTGTCTGCACTTGCCCACAGAGGGCTAACCGTGTTACCAGTCGCCCTCTGTTTTAAGATTTTGGAGCGGGAGACGGGATTCGAACCCGCGACATTCACCTTGGCAAGGTGACGCTCTACCACTGAGCCACTCCCGCAATATTCAGTTGTAATGGTAAATTCCCCTTCCCTCCTATGAAATACCGCTTCTCAATGAGAAACCGAGAGAAGAAGACTTACCTGGAGCGGGAGACGGGATTCGAACCCGCGACATTCACCTTGGCAAGGTGACGCTCTACCACTGAGCCACTCCCGCAGAAAACCCATATACTATTTAGCCTATCAGAAACCTTATGGTTTCGGTGGGCGGTGAGAGACTCGAACTCTCACGGTTCATCACCAACAGATCCTAAGTCTGTCCTGTCTACCAATTTCAGCAACCGCCCATTTGACTTGTAAGGTTATATGTCTAGCATGATACTGAAGAGGAACAATGCCAGCCACCTCACCTGTGGATAATACATCAGTGAGTGACCTGCTGTCAAGATAATTTCTGTGTTTTTATACCTTCAGGCTACAATATTGACAAAATACACGTTCATGGGCGCCTGGGCATCTATATTTTCGTACAACTGTCATTCTCTTCATCCGAGAATAGCAGGAGTCTAAAAGTTGGGGACTCCTACCTTTAAGGGTATGCCCCTCCTTCAAAACCCCTCTCTCCTTAAGGCACACGCAACGAATGGAGATTAGTACAAAAGAGAGACTAGAATATCCTGACTTTGGAGCAAGCCCTTTGGCATTGGTCAGATGTGAATGATACAATATTGGCAGATAACGATGCCGCGTAGTATTATAGGACCTTTTGTATGAGCCAAACAACTTCGTCCGCTTCAAACTCACCTGACACAATTCAACCAGACCTTTATATCAACCGAGAGCTGAGTTGGGTTGAGTTTAATCGCCGTGTCTTCGAGGAAGCTAAAGATACACGCCATCCCCTTTTAGAACGTGTAAAATTCATATCCATCTTCGAAAACAATCTGGATGAATTTATTATGATCCGCCTGGCCGGCTTAAAGGATCAGATTGCTTCTCGGGCCGCGCCACGGAGTCCAGATGGGCGTACCGCAGCTCAACAACTCGCAGAAGTACGCCGCAAACTGGCTCCCCTGGTACAGGAGGTACGCCAGTACTGGCGCCACACATTGTTACCGCTGCTCGCGGACCAACATATTCATATTCTCGACTACGAACAGCTTGACGAACCACAACGGGAAAATCTGCGCGCCTACTTTGAGCGCGAAGTTTTTCCAGTGCTTACCCCTCTGGCTGTAGACTCGGTCCATCCCTTCCCTCACATCTCTAATCTCAGTCTGAATCTGGCGGTGGTTTTGACCGATGCGCTACATGAAGAGGAGCTCTTCGCTCGCGTCAAAATCCCACCCACACTACCACGTCTAGTCCCGGTTCCTCTGACCATAGATGGTCCAGAACAAACCGAACAACCCTATGCGGTCTTTGTCTGGATGGAGCAGTTAATCGCAGCACATCTGAGTATGCTCTTCCCCGGTTTTGATGTCTGGGAATCGTATCCCTTCCGAGTGTTACGCGACGCCGATATTGAGTTACAAGAAGATGATGCCTCCGATTTGATCGAAGTCATTGAGCAAGAGGTTCGCGAACGCCGCTTTGGCATGGTAGTGGATCTAGCGGTTAATCCAGCCATGCCACAGCGTATTCGCCAATTACTAATTGATAACCTTGAGATTACACCAAATGATGTAAGCACAATTGATGGAACCCTGGGTATGGGTGATGTCATCGAGTTACGCAACCTGGATCGGCCCGAACTCAAGGACATCTCTTTTACCCCGCGCATCCCTGGTTTCGTCAGGCGTGGGCCAGATCTCTTTACGACGATTAGAAATCACGATGTGCTGCTTCACCATCCCTACGATAGCTTCAGTACAGTGGTCGACTTTATTAACGCTGCCGCCGATGATCGGGATGTGCTGGCAATCAAGCAAACACTTTATCGTGTTGGACCCAACTCACCAGTCGTCCAGGCACTGTTGCGTGCGGCAGAAAATGGTAAGCAGGTCGCAGTCCTAGTTGAGCTTAAGGCACGCTTTGATGAGGAAAACAATATCGTCTGGGCGAGAGAACTTGAGCGAGCAGGTGTTCACGTAGTCTATGGTCTGAAGGGACTAAAAACCCACTCTAAGCTGGCTCTGGTAGTACGCAAAGAGGGTCAGAGTTTGCGCCGCTATGTGCACCTGGGTACTGGCAATTATAATGCGACAACAGCCCGAATCTACGAAGATCTGGGCCTATTCACCAGCCATCCTGAGATCTGCGATGATGCGACAATGCTCTTTAATTCGCTAACAGGCTATTCGCGTCAATATCGCTATCGGCAATTGCTCGTAGCCCCTCTCGGCCTACGCCGTCACTTTGTAGAGCTCATAGAACGTGAGATCCGCTTGCATGGTGAATTCGGCAATGGGCGCTTGATCTTCAAATTTAATTCCTTGACTGATCCGGAAATGATTCAACGGCTCTATAAAGCCTCACAGGCAGGGGTTCAAATCGACCTGATCATTCGAGGTATATGCTGTTTACGCCCTAATCTGCCTGGTATCAGCGAGAATATTCGCGTGCGTAGTCTTGTAGGGCGTTTCCTTGAGCATAGCCGCATCTACTACTTTGGCAATAACGGTAATCCCGAAGTGCTGGTAGGTAGCGCCGATTTGATGCAGCGCAACCTCAATAATAGGGTAGAAGTCCTCTTTCCTATTGAGCGTCATTATATGCGCGATGCGGTTTATGAGAACCTGCTCTGCCCAATCCTGGCGGATAACGTGAACGCACATATACTAGATGCGGATGGCACATACAAGCATGTACAAATCCAGAACGATGCACAACCCATGGACAGTCAATCCTGGTTTATAAATCATCCTCTTTTCGATCTGGCAGATGAGGATGAGGGGCCCGATCAAACGATCAGTGCGATCCCTTCATCCGTCTAATGGAGCGTTGGCGCCCCTTAAGCGCCAGACCATTTGATAAGTGTTGTATAGATGGCAGCCTGTACCACCTATACAACACTTATCCGAACCTGACCATAAGTACATGGGGGCCAATGGGCGGCACTTCAAAGATTTCGCCCTGACGCTGAAAACCATAGCGGCGGTAGAACCCCTCGACATTAGCGCGTCCATTACACCACACCTCAATCTCTTTCTCCGTTGAGGTCTGCATTCGGGCATGATTTAGCAATGTTTGCAGAATGGCCCCGCCACATCCGGAACCACGAGCTTCAGAAGATACAGCCATGCCACGTATACGCCAGCCGATACGTCCCGCAACCTCCTCGCGATCTTCGCGAAAAATGGTTCCCACTCCTACCAATCGTCCATTCAAGTAACAACCTGCATGCAACGTTTGAGCTTGTTTATCCTCAGGATAGGCACAATCCGCCAACATTTGCATAGGGCGCAGGACACTATGCCGCAAATGATATGTTTCTTCTGGTTTGATGGAACTCATTTCCAATGCTGCATGCATACTCATAAATACCTCTCTACTGGCTTCACCAGGCAAAAGACGCGCATGCCACTCACAAGGATAAATCTTGTAAATGGCATGCGCGTCACTTAAATATTGTGCTCGCTTACACGCTATGCGAGGGTTGGGGTAGCGTCGATACAAAGTTAGCAATGATAGCCTGCACCTCCTCCAGACGCCCCTGGAAGAAGTGGTCAGCATCCTCAACAGTAACAATCCGTTTAGGAGCTGGAACCTGTTCAAACCAACTGACAGCATCCTCATAGGGTGCTTGCTCATCCTTCGTACCGTGAATAAACAATTTGGGTTTATGGCAGCCTTTAAGCGGATTGCCTTTGCTAAACCAGCGTGCGGGAACCCCAAGGCCAATCATCGCCTGCACACGGTCATCAATGGCAGCTACTTTTAAAGCGACAAAGGCTCCAAACGAGAAACCTCCCAGAATGACTGGCACACCAGGATATTTCCGGCTCATGAAGTCCAGCGCATACCGCACATCATCCATTTCGCCACGCCCATCATCATAGCTTCCTGTGCTGTGGCCCACGCCTCGAAAATTAAAACGGAGCGAGGGGACACCACTCATCTGCATAATTTGCGCCGCTTTAAAAACAACTTTATTATGCATGGTTCCACCATAAAGAGGATGCGGATGACAAATAATGCTGACGTAGGCGGGCTTAGAATCTTCATCTACAGGTTTGTGAATCGCCTCCAGATGACCGCTTGGCGTTTGTATATTAACATGTAAGATCTGATTTGCCATGTAAATCACTTCTTCCAATATAGTTAGTTTTCAGCTTTTTGATCTGTATAAACGCCTAGCTGGGGTGATTTGTGGTGCATCCTCGCCCAATTAATCCCCCTACACTCTTGAGACCGTTCTCCTGCCTTGATAGTATCACATAATCCCATGCCTCACCAGTACAAAAGGTTAGCGTACCAGAGCAATGAAAAAGCTGATGGATGAACTTACCAATGCAGAGCATGCATAAATGCTAGCACATATATTACTAGCATTCAGTGTCTATACTGCACGTATATACGTATACACACGTATACAAAAAGGCTCTCCTGGTTTTGCGATATCTGTCTTTGGGGCTGGTATCTGGTCTTAATAATATATTGCAGATAACGAGAAGGACATTCTATGGAGACGTATGGCTCACATCACTTTCCTGGCAAACTGTTCGTAGTCGAAGGAGTTGATGGTTCGGGGAAGAGCACACAGATTGCATTGCTACGTCAATGGTTGATAAGTCAGGGATATACCGTCTTCTTCAGTGAATGGAATTCATCTCCCCTGGTCAAGAGAACCACCGCACGTGGTAAGAAGAAACAAATCCTTTCGCCTACAACATTCAGTCTGATCCATGCCACTGATTTCGCAGATCGCACTGAGCATGATATTATCCCCCCACTTAAAGCGGGTGCGATTGTGCTCGCCGACCGCTACATCTATACAGCTTTCGCTCGGGACGCAGCCCGCAATGTTAATCGTTCCTGGGTACGCGAGCTCTATCGCTTCGCGGTCAGACCAACATTAGCATTTTATTATCGCGTGCCATTAGAGCTCTCCTTGCGCCGTATCATGAATGCGCGCCCACAATTGAAATATTATGAAGCGGGTATGGACTTGGAATTAAGCACTAATATCTTCGAGAGCTTTAAACTCTTTCAGCATCGGGTGGTACAGGAGTATGAAGCAATGATAAATGAGTTTCATTTGACGGTTATGGACGCTACCCTTCCTATTCCTGAGCAACAGCGTCGCATGCGTGAACTGGTACTTCCTTATCTTGAAGGCGTGCGCAGTACCACTAGATCTATTCAATCTCCTCTCACCTCGCATCTGGAACATACAGAATGGAAAAAGTTTATCCCAACGCCCAATAATGAGCAGGCTCCGGCTTAGTCCAAACAAGTGTAGCTCTTGCTTTTCAGTTCGCCCACCACAAAAGTAGTCAAGAAATTCCATCCCTAAAGCTTATTTTTGAGGAGAAACATACACCGATGACTCGTCCACATTGCTATGGCATTGATACACTGGACCTGCAAGTAGTCGAAGAGTTCCTTCCAGGTCGGCTGATTGTGCTTGAAGGGACCGATGGAGTAGGCCGAACGACCCAGATCCAGCTTCTCCGTCCCTGGCTTGAAAGTCTGGGCTACGCAGTCATTGATACTGAAATGACGCATTCTATACTCGCTGGGGAGGGTATTAAGGAGGCCAAGGCCGGGCACGCACTGGGCCCAATCACAATGCAGCTATTCTACGCGACCGACTTCGTGGATCGCCTGGAACAGCAAGTACTTCCTGCGCTACGGGCAGGCTTTATTGTTTTGATTGACCGCTACATCTATACCCTGATGGCTCGTGCACTGGTACGTGGAGCGGATGCTGGATGGCTAAAATCGATTTATGGCCTGGCTCTGAAGCCAGATGCAATCTTTTATTTACATCTGGGTATAGAGGACCTGATCCCGCGCGTCCTTCAACGCGGTGGTTTTAATTACTGGGAATCTGGCATGGACATGCGCCTGGGTCCAGATCTATATGAGAGTTTTGTGATCTACCAGAAGCGCATCTTGCATGAATTTGAGCAAATGTCTAGAGTGTATCAATTCCATGTTATTGATGCCCGGCTTCAAGTAGAAGAGATATGCGCACTACTAAAACATGAAATTCATTCGCTTCTAGCTAATAACTGAAGCACACTTTCCGCTCTATAAAGATGAGGAATCAAAATTGCTCGGGTTTATAAACAGGAAGTATGTGCATAATGCGCTACTAGAGAATACGTACTATGTACACTAAGTTACTTGTATCCTGTTGTAGGACGTGCTATACTCAGAACGGAGACAAATCTCACAACGAACAAATTTTTGCATACCCACGATCATCGCGATTACTCCGCTTCTGTCCCTATTGAGCACCTGGGTTGGTGCTCCCGGAGTATTACGCCTGATTGTCCGGGCAAAGGAGGTGAGGGACATGGACGCTGGCCCTAGTTCTAGTCATAGTACTAGCAACGACAGGTCTTCATTGAACCTGTCAACAGGAGTGCTCTGCTCCTCATCGAGTTACCGGACGTGGTTTGCGCCTTCTACGTAAATTCAGGTCTTCTACGAAAACCAGCACCGCGATTGCTCAAGCGCTCAGGTTTTCGGTCAGGAATAAAGTTAATCATCTATCACCGCATCCTTACTCGATGAGTGAAACACCTGGATATCCCCCTTGCACAGTCGCAATGTAGCCAGGATATTGAGTAGGGATCACCCCTCCATTGCCAGTATGTCCTTTGCTGCTCAGCAGCATCCCCCTATGTCTTTTAAAGCTCTGTTTACAGTAGAGTGTACGGGTGCATGTAGTTCCATTGAGGAATCATACTAGCCCCTATCCAAACACGCCTCTTGTAACAGACAGACCTGCGCATGGCTTGTATATCATCCGCCAGTGTGTCACCTATGGGTGGGCAACACACAAATGAGCATCTTTATCAGTCGCCATGTCGCAACCAGACAACAGTAATCTCATGCTTTAAAGAGAGAAGGACCTCCACATCGCACACCTTATGTGGCTATGTGGCTATGTATTACTGACTGTCGAAAGGCGGTGATTTCATGATTTTTCTTAGCGATCTGCTTCGGCGCACTATTGTCGATCTTAATCAACAGCGTGTTGGTGCTGTACGCGATGTTTGTGTCTCCCTCGATGAGACTTTCCCAGTGGTAACCGCGCTTGTCATTCACCAAGGCGCGAGCGAGATGATGATTCCCTGGTCCCAGGTGCATACGGTAGAAGGGCCAGTGGTCCGTTTAAGTGTGGCAAAAGAGCAAATTACACCTTATATCCCCCACAGTGAAGAGCTTCTTTTAAAAAGAGACATTTTAGATAAGCAGATTGTCGATACCCAAGGCTTTCGCGTCGTCAAAGTTAATGATCTCAAGTTAGCACAGATTAAACATACAGCACGCCTAGTTGGCGTTGATATTAGTCTGAGCGGGCTTCTTCGTCGCCTGGGTCTTCAAGCGACAATGGATCGCCTCAGCCGGGTTGTACCTTTACAGTTACCAGAGCGCACTATTACCTGGAACTATGTTGAGCCAATTCAGGTGGTAGGTGCCCATACCGGACAACTGGCGTTGGCTGGCTCCGTTGGAACAGCAGCAACGGTTGGCGCGGTTGGGGTTGTTCCGAAGCTGCAACTCAATGTCAGCCACAATAAGCTAACAGATCTGCATCCCGCCGATATCGCCGACATTCTCGAACAGTTGGACGTCGAAGAGGCCGGTGCAATGCTGGGGCGCCTGGATATGGAGACTGCCGCTGATACTCTGAACGAGGTTGAGTATCCATTGCAGGGCGAACTGATCAATGAGCTCAATCCAGAACATGCCTCTGACCTCTTGGAACGATTAGCACCCGATGATGCCGCTGATATACTGGCTGATCTACCGCATGATGATGCCGAGCACCTACTTAATCTGATGCCAGCCGAGGAATCACAACCAATTCGTGACCTCCTCCGTTATGGAAATGAAACGGCAGGCGGCATTATGACGCCTGAATACCTGGCGCTTTCCGAGGAGTCGACCGTAGAGGATGCCCTGACGTATCTACGCCAGCATTCAGAGCACCTGGAAATGGTTTACTATCTCTACGTTATTGATGAGGAACACCATCTTAAAGGTGTAGTCTCACTACGCCAGCTTGTAGTTTCCAGCCCCGAGACCCACATAGCCGACCTCAATGATTCGGATGTTATTCGTGTACGAGTCGATGCCGACCAGGAGGAAGTGGCAAAGGTGATTGCCAAATATGACCTGCTTGGCGTCCCTGTCGTGGATGAGGATGATCGCCTTGTCGGAATTGTAACGGTTGACGATGTGATCGATGTGATTCATGAGGAACAGGCGGAGGATCTCTCGGACATTGTAGGCGCTGACGTTGAGGAGGCTGAAGATGAAGAGCGTTTCTCGTTCAAAATCGCGGCCCGTCGCTCAATCTGGCCTTCTGTCAACGTGCTAGCTGGCTTCGTTCTGGCTCTGGTATTGACCCAGGCTTTCGCGCCACTCCTGACCCAGGCGCCAACTCTGGTCAGTTTGGTTGGCGCGGTCAGTGCACACCAGTCTTCTCTAGCGCTTGGAGGGCTCTTTTGCTTGATTCCTATGCTGCTCCTGACCAGTGGTAGTGTGAGCTCACAAGCTTTGGGTATTGCTGGCTGGAATCTGCGTAGTACGCGGGGGCAAGATCTCTGGAAGACGATTCTCCGCGAGTTACTCATGGGTACCTTTGGAGGTATTGTTGTGAGTCTCCTGGTAGGGCTTGCGACCTTTATCCTCTTCCGATCAACTTCTCTAAGCCTGATATCGGCGCTTGGCTTTGGTTTCGCTCAACTTATCGCCTACTTCTGCGGATTGGGACTGCCTAACCTGCTTCAAAGGCTACATTTGAGAGGAAGCCTGATTACCGCTCCATTGCTTGATCCAGTCATCGCGGTTGTGAGTCTGAGCACCTTTCTAGGTATTACAATGATGCTGCTTAACCGTATCGTGTTCTAACAATAAAGCAGAGGTCAATTCAAAACATAATGACTCCATATAAACCAAAGCGCTGAGACCAGTAGCCATTTCAACATAGGCAGGTCTCAGCGCTTTCTGTTTTTGGCTTCGCTGCCAAAACTCTGAATTTACGGGCGTCTCTATCTACTCCTCAGTCGCAGGTACGTCTGGCTGTTCATTGCGGTAAGGACGACGTGTTGGAGGCGCGAGTTTGCTCCAGGGGATATCCACATCGGCATCCATGTCCCATACATGCATGTTATCGTTGTAGCGGATCAAGCGCCAGAAAATCTGCCCTCGCTTCTCATCCAGTCGCCATTGCGTAATCGAGGTGTTTTGTGTGCTGAAGTGCGATACTGGCATAGCGAAAGAGCTATAGTGGAAAAAGTAAGAGAAGGCTGTATCAATGACACCTCCATGACACACAATCACAATGGTCTTACCCGCATGCTCACGCGTGATACGCTCCAGAGCTGTTGCAACACGCAAGGAGAAGGCAGGCCAGTTTTCACCTCCTGGCGCGACTTTCTGAAAAGGATGATACAGGAAATCAGGAGGAGGACCAAAGCGCTCTCTACGCTCCTCATAGGTAAGACCATAGGCTTCGCCGTCGCGTAACTCCTGTACCTCGTCGTCAAAGATAATAGGCAGATTCAGAGCTGGCGCAATGATCTGAGCAGTCTGCCGAGCTCGAAGAAAAGTACTGGCAATCAAGACATCTGCCTGAATCTCATGCGTAGCAAGCAAGCGATCTCGTAACCGCTCAGCCTGGCGCACTCCGATACTAGTCAAGCCATCATCACGAATAATATCATGTACTTGACTAGTCGCTTCACCATGCCGAATAAGATACAACTGGGTAGTCATGTGTAGATAGAGCCCTCTCTTTCCTTAAAATCGAACTACAATGAACACTTTGCCCTGTTAAGATTGTAACACATATATCTGCTCAAGCATGTATTGCAGTGTAGAGCATGTACTGCGATATTACGCCATCGGCAAGCGCGAGGAGGATTCGCGCCGCCACGATTAAGAGGGCAATTAGAAGCTTTCCCTACAACCTGACCCACATGTAGCCTACAAGATTGAATCTATCCCTGCCTCAATAAAATCAACAGGCCTACAACAAGAGAGAGAATAATAATGGTTTCAGAAAAGACCAAGCCCAGAATGAAATTCATCCTTATCGCTTCATTCGCACCCGGATTACGTCCTAGAGCTTCATACGCTCGTCCGTTTGCCAAACCCATTGCGATACCTGCGCCAATCGCGCCCAAACCAACTGCGATTGCAGCGGCAATGACTTGCAGTACCATAAATATTACCTCCTTGCATATATAACTCATGTTTCTTATTTCTAGTGCTCTTATTGTAGTCTCTTACTCTACCTGACACCATCGTCCAGAAGAATGATTGATACTCATACAAACAGACTCCTCCGTTCCTGAACAATGGTGTCACGTCTCAAGCCAATGGATGCGGGAGCAAAATGGGGATAGCAAAGAATTATGCAGCTTTATGCATGACTTTTACGAATTTTGAAAAGAGGGAGAAAAAGTGTTGACAAATCCCCAAGGGGATGCTATTATACACCATGTCAATCGGAACCGCTTGTATGCGCAGGCGAACCGGTGGTTATTGCGAAGAGGGTACACCCGTTCCCATCCCGAACACGGTAGTTAAGCTCTTCAGCCCTGACGATACTTTGGGGGCAGCCCCACGGGAAAATAAGACACCGCCGTTTCGCCCGCTCACATGGGCGGTTCCTTTGCGTTTCAAAAAACATTAGAAGCCAAAGAGAGAGCGAGGACGCTGGTTTACAGGCCAGCGTCCTCGCTCTCTCTTTGGCTTCACATCTTATGCTCAGTACAGGTCCATACAGGCTAACGTATTTTGAGTGAGCTTGTTGGTGATTTCTGGACCACAATCCATTTGGCAGGCGCGAAAGCGCGCAACTGTTGTGAGGTCTGTGTTACAGGCTTCACTGGCTGGTCTACATCTCGCTTACGCATGCTCTCAGCTACCATATACAACGCTGGTACCAGGAGCAGAGTCAGAACCGTCGAAGAGGTCAGGCCACCAATGACGACAATTGAGAGTGATTTCGACATAACCGCGCTGGACGCACTAAGGCCTAGAGCCATTGGGAATAGCGCTAAAATAGTCGCGCTGGCTGTCATCAGAATCGGGCGTGCTCTTTCGCTACTGCCACGAATAACGGCGCTACGCGCGTCCATGCCCTGCTCTCGATACTGATTCACGCGATCAATGAGCACAATAGCATTGGTCACGACAATACCAACCAACATTAACAGGCCAATTAACGCCGTCACGCTAAGCGTCGTGTTAGTAATGAGCATGAGCAGAACAGAACCAGTGGCGGCAAAGGGAATGGAGATAAGCAGAATCAATGGCTGTACCAGACTACGGAAGGTAATCGCCATGATGAAGAAGACGATAAAGACGGCAACGAGCAACGAGATACCCATCTTGAAGAAGGACTCATCCTGGAGCTGCGTAACACCTCCAAAGGTGTAAGAGGTCCCTGCCGCGAACTTGAGCTTGCTCAGGCGAACACGAACATCGGAACTCACCGCACCAACGTCCTTACTTGTAATATCGGCACTAACCGTCGCAGTGCGGACACCTTTCAAATGGGTTATCTGGGTTGGGCCAAGCGTAGCTGTTACGTCCGCCACGTCACTCAGACTCACGGCCATCCCGCTCGGGGTTGGCACAGGTTGCTCCTTTAGCTGTTCCAGGCTCGTAGCGGGAGCCCCCAAATGGAGCTGCACATCCTGCTGCGTGTCACCCAGAATAATTTTTGTAGTGCTTGTACCAGTAAAGGTCGAACGCAGATATTGTCCAATCTGGGCGGGAGTCAAACCATACCTGGCAGCCCGCTGGGGATCAACGTGAACATCTATCAGAGGTGAGGCAGCAGCAAGATCGCTTTTGACATTCGTCACATTGGCGGCATGCGCGATGGCATCTAAAACCTGCTTGTTCGCTAGCGCTAGCGCTTGTTCATTGGGAGCCTGGATATTAACCAGGAGCGTATTGCTTGAGGTGCTATCACTACTTGAGAGCGCAATGGCATGAGAAATCGAGCGCAAACGACTGAGCACATCCTGTTGCAAACCACGCTGATCTACACCTTTCTCTGTCACAATAGTGTATGTCGCGCTATTAGGTGCGCTGGAGAAGAAGGAGCTATCCTGTGCCATAGATACCTGATAGGTCTGAATCTCAGGGAAGTGGGCCAGGGTATCCTCAACCTTCTTGATCTCGGTACGCGCCTTCTCCAGACTTGTGCCCGCTGGAAATTCCTGCGTCAGGCGAAAATTATTCTGGTCAGAGCTATCAAAGAAGGTTGTATGCAGCGTTGGAATGAGCACAAAGGTGACATCTAGCAACACCACGGCAGCGAGAATGGTAAAGCCTCGATTGCGCTTGCCTGTAACCCAGGTGGCGATAGGAGTGTAACAACGCTCAACAAAGGAGGCGCGTTGCCGCGAAGGAGAAATCATCTTCTTTGGGGCGCGTAGGAACCAGTATGCCAGCACAGGAATGATCGTCAACGAGATAAGCAGCGAGGCCAGAAGGGCGACCGCGACCGTCACGGAAAAGGGGCGGAAGAGCACACCTATCTCACCATCAATAAAACCCAGCGGCAAGAAGACCGCCACAGTCGTCAGCGTAGAGGCGATAACTGCCGCCGAGACCTCGCGCACGCCTGCTAAAACCGCCTCTTGCTTCCCCTCGCCCCGTTGCAAATGGCGATAAATGTTTTCGAGCACAACAATTGAATCGTCGATAACGCGCCCGATTGCGATAGTCAAGCCACCAAGGGTAAGTACGTTCAGGGTATAGTTACCAATCCAGAGCGCGATAAGCGCGACGACAACCGAGAGCGGTATCGAACAGGCCGCGACCAATGTTGAGCGTAGCGAGAACAGTGATATCAAAATAACAATGATGGCAAAGAGCGCGCCTAGCAGACCCTCATGCACCATAGCTGCCATCGAGTCTTCAATAAAAGGAGCCTGATCAAAGACAGTAGAGATCCTGGCATTGTGACCAAGTTTCTTTTCCAGGCTGGGCAGGCGATCTCGCACAGACCGAGAGATAGCGACACTATTGCCATTATTCGTTTTGGAGAGCGAGATACCAATACTCGGTTTGCCATTGATATGCGAGAGCGAGGTTTCGGATGTAAGTTCCTGCTTTACCTCGGCAACATCTCCCAGGCGAACTGCTTGCGCGACTGTAGAGATACCACTCTCAGACGTGGTATCACTCACAGTCTCATTATGCGAACCAACAATGATATTCTGAATATCCTGTAACGAGGTAAAGGTATTTCCAACCCGGATAGGCTGTGCCTTATCCTGAGTAATAAGCTTACCAGCGGGAAGAGTTACATTATCAGCCTGTAAAGCGGCCTGTACCTGCTCAAACGTAACACCTGAACTCTGCATTCTGGTAGGGTTGAGAGTAATCGTCACCAGTGGCGTGCGCACACCCAGCAGGTCGACCCTGGCGACACCTTGAATGCTTTGCAGTTCTGGCACGGCAATCTGTTTTAGGGCTGTGGTCAGATCCCGGGTCTCCTGTGATGATGAGACGCCAAGCGTGAGAATAGGTATATTCTCCGTGCTATAGGCTTGCAGAGAGGGAGTTACGCCATTTGGTAACTGTGACTGGATAGCCCCGATACGTTGCGAGAGATCCTGGCGAGCCTGGGCGGTATCTGTTCCATAATCATACGCCACAGTAATAATAGAGCTACCATCGTTGGAAATCGACGTCAACTGCTTCACACCTGGAGCTCCCTGGACGCTTTGCTCAATTGGGTTCGTGATTTCTTGCTCTATAATGGTGGGAGAGGCTCCGGTATATGCCGTCACAATAGCCACGACAGGCAAATCTATAGAGGGAAACAGCTCTTGTTTGAGTTGCGGTATCAGTAAGCCGCCAATAAGTAAGATGGCAATGGTAACCAGCGCCATCAAACCCTTATTGGCGAGACTAAATCGTGAAAGCATTACCATATAGAAACTCCTGATGACAGTACATCTTTATGCGTCCATGCAAACACGCATGCGTTAATGTTAATCTCGTCACTACTCAGACAGGCATTGCTCAACGCTTATACAACTATGTGTCCTGCACAGGCTCAAGCTCTGCGCCTACATACGGAACGCTCAGGGCTTCGATTGCCGCTGTAAGGGGATTTAGGATTGTCATCAGCTCTCTAACAATCCCATTGTCCGGCAAGCCTTAGCAGGCCATAAGCCATCTACGATAGCATGGGGCCTCGAATAGTCATGTTATCTATTGTACTCAGAGAGGTAATAAAACCTAGAAGAATAGAATAATACAGACATAAGGTACCATTTTCCCTCTATATATGTATCTTTGCATATGCTCTCTAAAAAGCGTAAATTAAAGAAGATAAGGGGAATTATCCTCCCTCGCTGTAATAGACTATGCATTCCAGTTCTGCATAGGAGGGGATCTGCCGCATACTTCCTTTCACTTCTTGACCACCAAAGACACAAAACATGACAAAGCTGGGACCGATGCAGAGATCTAGAATGCCCTGCTGGCATAGAGAGCCAACTCGACGGAAGGGGGCAAATTTTGATATAATGAAGCGATAACACTGTAGAACACTAGTTTCATTGCAGGAGTAGGGTCTTCGGAGAGGAGTAAGCCATGAGCGATCGCCTCGTCTCGCCGCACGTGAGCGATGAGGAACAAATACTGGAAGGTAGTTTGCGACCGCGTCGCCTGGCCGAATACATCGGGCAGGAGAAGATCAAAGAGAATCTAGGCATATTGCTAGAGGCAGCACGTCGGCGTAACGAGCCGGTGGACCATGTCTTACTTTATGGGCCACCAGGACTGGGAAAAACTACACTTTGTAATATTATTGCTGCTGAGATGGGAGTGAACCTCAAAACGACCGCCGGACCTGCCATCGAACACGCGGGCGATCTGGCTTCAATTCTGACCTCACTACAACCGGGTGAGGTACTCTTTATTGACGAGGTACACCGCCTCTCGCGAGCCGTGGAGGAGCGCCTCTACTCGGCGATGGAAGACTTTGCCCTGGACGTTGTCATTGGGAAAGGGCCAAGCGCACGCTCACTACGCCTCTCGCTTCCCCCTTTTACCGTTGTGGGGGCAACCACCAGAGTTGGCTCACTGACAGCGCCACTCCGCGACCGCTTCGGGGCTATATATCGCATGGAATATTACGATATAGATTCCTTGAGAATGATTGTCCAGCGATCAGCAAGCATCCTCAAAGTTCCAGCAAATGATGAAGGTATCTCCGAGATCGCCAGCCGCGCACGCGGTACGCCTCGTATCGTTAACCGCTTGCTCAAACGTGTGCGCGATTACGCCCAGGTGCGCGCGGATGGTGTCATTACACGCGAGGTAGCACAAAAGGCCCTCAATGCAATGGAAGTAGACGAGATTGGCCTTGACCTGACCGACCGCAATATGCTTCTAACTATCATCAATAAGTTCAATGGCGGACCCGTTGGCCTGGACACCCTCGCCGCCAGTACCAGCGAGGATTCAGAGACAATTGAGGATGTCTATGAGCCATACCTGCTTCAGCTAGGCTTTATCGCACGTACTCCACGCGGGCGCGTCGCGATGCGGGCGGCTTATGACCATCTCAACCTAACACCGCCGGGTGGAGAAAGTGGACCGAATTTGTGGACAGCAACACCTTAGAGCCAGCAACCAGTATATCAGATATTAAGATCAGCGACTTTGACTATCATCTTCCAACCGAATTGATAGCACAAACTCCCATGGAACCGCGAGATGCCTCCCGGCTACTCGTCGTTCATCGCCAGAACAAGGCCATGGAACATCGCCATTTCCGCGATATCGAGGAGTATCTCCAACCGGGCGACGTCTTGATTGCTAACCAGAGCCGTGTCATCCCAGCTCGCTTGCTTGGTAAACGAGCCGAGAGCGGTGGGAATGTAGAGGTGCTGCTCCTTGCCGAGCGCCCAGATCTAGGAATAGATACCTGGGAAGCTCTGGTTCGACCCGGTAGGAGGCTTCGTGAAGGAGCGCGCATACTCTTTGGCGGTGACACAGAAGAGCAGGCACACCTGCTTGGTGAGATTCTTGGGCGTACTGAGGCAGGGGGCGTATTGTACGCTTCCAGGTTCCAGGTCGAGCGGCCCAGTCAGATGACCCCTATGCTCTTCTCGATGTGCGCCAGGCTATCGATGAGATCGGCAAGATGCCGCTCCCCCCTTATATCCATGAGACACTCAACGATCCAGAACGCTATCAGACCGTCTATGCACGCATTCGCGGCTCAGCGGCGGCCCCTACGGCTGGCCTACACTTTACGCCGCAACTTCTTGAGCGCCTGCGCGCTAAGGGTGTGCGTACAGGCTTTGTGACACTTCATGTGGGCCTGGACACCTTCCGTCCAGTCGAGAGCGAGCTTGTCAGCGAACATAAAATGCATAGCGAAGAGATTGAGATGGACGACTCCACCGCCAAGCTTATCAACGAAGCTCGACGTGAAGGCGGACGCATCATAGCAGTAGGCACAACTTCTGTCCGGGTGCTTGAGAGTATTGCTAGTCTTCATGAGGGGCACCTCGTTCCTTACAAAGGACATACCCGGCTCTTTATCACACCTGGCTATCGCTATCAAGCGGTTGACGCACTTATCACCAACTTCCACCTCCCCCGCTCGACCCTACTCCTACTGGTCAGCGCCTTTATGAGCAAGCCCTTGATGGAGCGAGCCTATCAGGAAGCCATCGAACAACACTATCGCTTCTTTAGCTTTGGCGATGCCATGCTTCTGCTGTAGATAGCTCAGATCATTGTGCTTCATCTTTAAGCAGCATCGGGGAGGTGCCTGATGCTGCTTAAAGATGAAGCACAAACACAGTGAGGTGAGAACGATTAACAGCATATATATAGTAGCCAAACAAGCAGGAATCAGAGCCAGAGAAAAGAACCACAAGAATCCCACCTTGACCAGATCATAGAACGTTCTCATTAAACTCACGTATTCCCAAGGGAGAAGATATGCTATTTGCAGGCAGGAGGAAAAGATATGAGCGAACTCAATGCAGAGATGATCGTCGATATACAGCTTCTCGCAAATGTACAGGTAACTCCTGACGGCAAACGTGTTGCCTATACATTAGGAGCAAACTACAAGAAGGAGGGGAAAAGCACAAATGCCATCTGGCTCGCCACTACGGATGGAGAGCATGCACCCAAACAATTCACCAGCGGCGAATCTCAGGAGAGTAGCCCTCGATGGTCGCCAGATGGCAAGACGCTAGCCTTTCTCTCGGATCGAGCGCAGCCAGGTATTTCACAACTCCATATGATCGCGGTTGATGGTGGTGAGGCGCAGGCCTTGACCTCGAAGGAAAACAAACGCGGCATAAACCAGTTTGCATGGTCACCGAGCGGAAACCAGATCGCCTTTACCAGTGCTGATGAACCAGACGAGGAGGATGAGCGCCGCGAGAAAGAGCAGGACGACGCCCAGGTATACGGTGAGAGATGGCAGTACGCGCGCCTGCGCCTGCTCTCTCTGGCTTCCCGTGAGGTCACTACACTGGTTGGTGGCGAGCGACATATAGCGAATTTTGCCTGGCATCCCCAGGGTACCGAACTGGCATACTCAGTCTGGCGCACTCCTGAATTAGCATCAGCATCCAAAGAGACCCTCATTGAGCGAGTGCCCCTGGCGGGAGGCGAGCCCCAGGTGGTATGCCGCTTTGGCTACAATATAGAGAGCCTGTGTTGGAGCGCAAACGGCGAGACACTGCTCTTTATCGCCCCGACCGCCCAACGCGATCAATCCTCATACGCGGTCTATGCTGTTCCTGCCAGTGGTGGTACACCAGAGCGCATTGCTGGTGGCGAGACAAATTGTATCCTCGATCTCCAGGTGCTGGGCAAACAAACGCTTGCATATGTCGCCGAGGGATTAGAAACGAAGATCTGCCGCCTTGATCAGTATACAGGAGCGCTGACTTCACTCCTACCAGACACACAAGTAGAACGTGAATGTGATATAGATAGTATACATGGAGTCGTGATTGATGGCAGCACAGTACTCGCGCTAGTGCGCTCGTCAGCCCATAACGCGCCAGAAGTCTGGTGTGGCATAACAGAAAGTGAAGCCTCCATTCCCGAGCTATATCGGCTCACACACCACCATGACTACCTGGCAGGCATTCCCCTTGGTAAGCAAGAATCATTTTACTGGACAGCACCTGACGGCTGGGAGATGGATGGCATCCTCATTCGCCCACCTGAGGTTAACGAGGGGCAAGCTCTGCCAACTGTAGTGCTGGTACATGGTGGCCCTTACGGGCGTTGGGATCACCGCTTCTATCTCAGTAGCGCTAACTGGGCGCAGTGGCTGGCGACAGCGGGCTATGCAGTGCTAATGCCCAACCCGCGTGGAGGCTTTGGGCATGGCGAGCGCTTTGCTGCTGCTGCTCGCAGTGATGTAGGAGGCGCAGACTACCAGGACGTCATATCGGCGGTCGACACTGCTATTGAGCGTGGCATCGCCGATCCTGAACGGATCGCCATCGGAGGTTGGAGCCAGGGCGGCTTTATGAGTGCCTGGGCTATAACACAGACGACCCGCTTCAAGGCTGCGATTATGGGGGCCGGTGTGAGCGACTGGGGCATGATGGTTATGACTAGCGATATGCAAAGCTTCGAGCATGCGCTAGGTGGAAGTGCCCCCTGGGACGGCATCGGGCCACACCGGCATGCGCAACTCAGCCCAATCTCATTCGCACAGAATGCGCGCACACCAACCCTGATTCTACACGGCGAACGCGACGAGCGTGTTCCCTTGAGTCAGGCCCAAGGCTTCCATCGCGCACTCCTCCACTATGGCGTGCCAGTTGAACTTGTTGTCTATCCACGTGAGCCGCATGGTCTCAGGGAGCGCGCCCATCTGATTGACAGATTACGACGTGTTCGCGCCTGGTATGATCGCTGGCTACGCGCCTGATCTCTTCACATACAATACTTTGGTGTTCAGAGTGAAGGGGAATGTGCGTGAAAAATGTTACGCGCACATTCCCCTTCACTCTAAGGTTTGCTTCACCGAGCGATTCCACTGCCTGAACCAATTTGGAATACACTATCGATAGATAGAACTTTCTTGCCAAAAAGACAAAAATATATTATGGTAGTTTAAAAGAGAATAACCACCATTAGAGATTGTGAGGTTACACGTGCGTGTTGCGGTAGGATCGCGAAACCCGGTCAAGATAGAGGCCGTGGCGCTGGCATTCAAGCGCATCTGGCCTGAGCAGGAATGGGAAGTGAGTGGTATTGATGTGAGATCAGGAGTAGGAGCCCAGCCCATGAGCGATGAAGAGAGTATTCGCGGCGCGCGTAACCGGGCTGTAAGAGCACTTGAAGCGCTAGGAGCAGACTATGGCGTCGGACTAGAGGGTGGGCTGCAAGAGACTGGCGGCATATGGTTTGACTGTGGCTGGATCGTGGTCACCGACAGCAAAGGACATCAGGGAACAGGCGCCACCATTAAACTCGTCGTGCCGGAAGCCATGCTCAAGATGATCCGCGAAGGAATGGAGCTAGGAGATGTGATTGATACCATCTTCGAGCGCCAGAACAGCAAACAAGCTGAAGGCCACTTTGGTCTGATGACGGGAAATGCCCTGACGCGTGCCAGTTGTTACTCTGATGGCGTGGTAGCGGCGCTGGCACGCTTTGTGCATCCCCACCTCTTTCCCGAATCGAAAGAGAAATAGGATGTTCGCCTAATCCACTGCATTGGCAAGTGAATTGTTATTTCAACAGGGATGGAAACGTTCATGAAGAGACAAGCCCTCTCAAGGATAGAGAGAGCCTTGCTGCTCCTTCTAGCGCTCATCGGGGTCAACCTGTTCACAGGTGGCACGGCGCATGCGACCAGCATTACCACCGCCACCTGGCCGGTTTACACACCAGGGAGCAGTGGCAAAAACGTACGCGCCATTCAATATCTGCTGAAGGATCAGGGTTACTCTCTGGACCTTACCAGCACATATGATCAAGCGACTGGTATAGCACTCAAGAACTTTCAGGCCAAGAACAATTTGCGCACAGACGGCATCGTGGGAGCATTAACCTGGCCCAAACTCATCAAAGCGGGCAAGCTTAGAGATCAGGGCTACGCGATTATGGCGCTCCAATACTTATTAAACCGCGCTGGTTTCACACTCAACGATGATGGCATATTTAGTCCAGAGACAGAGAAGGTCGTGCGTAAATATCAGCAACACACGGGGCTAAACACTGATGGAGTGGCTGGTATCCGCACATGGATGAGCCTCCTCACAACAACCGCGACACAGGAGAAAAGCAACCATATCGGTCAGTTTCGGACCAGTACAACCACATCCAAGCCATCACATCCAAGCACAACAAACAAAGCTTCCAGCAGCAGCCTTCATGGCCTTTACGGTTTGGATCAGAAGCCAACTATCAACGCAACATTTATCAATCGGGTGCTGGCATACTATCACTCCCCGGCTCAAGGGCTAGGACAAACGATTTATGACAATGGCGTAAAGTACGGCATTGATCCAGCCTTCGCTCTGGCCTTTTTTGGGCATGAGAGCTCTTTTGGCCTCTATGGCATCGCTGTGGAGACGCACAGCCTGGGCAATATTCGTTGTACCGCCGGCTATATTTGCCTCGCCACTGAGGGAAATGGAAGTTTCCGCAAATATGGTTCCTGGTCTGAAGGCATTGAAGATTGGTATCGACTGATCCGCGAGCTATATCTGGATCAGAATCACCTGTATACCATAACTCAGATTGTACCTGTTTACGCTCCCCAGGCCGATCACAACAATGAGCACGTCTACATTGAGTATATCGAAGAGCACATTCAGATCTGGCGTGATGATCAGATCTACGCCTAGTAACGAGTAAGATCAAGATAGTATGTAGCCCTGTAATTAAGAGGGTATGTGTAAATGGTGAGATGGCTTAGCCTACCATTTACGCATACCCCCTTACACATTACGGTACCAGGATGCGCCAGGCATGGCTCCAGTAATCAAATATGATATATACTGATCGTATTAACTTCTCACTTACTTAGAAATATATATACATTGCCCTCAGGAGGTCACATTCTTTATGTCCGATACACCAGCACAAGAGCAAAACGGTGCGGAGCAACTACCATCGATGGACCCCAACTTCCGCCCCATCACCAGGACAGAACGGCGCAACATCTGGCTGAAAGAATATGGGGAGCAGGATATTGCCCTGCAATTCTGGATCAAGCTTGCGGAGCAGACAAATCAAGAATTCCCAGTCATGCTTCAGATGTCAGGTCAGCTCATCTTTGGTTCGATAATCAGCACCCTGACCTATGCGCGCTTTCATATTGAGCTATATGAGGAAATGTATCGTCAGGAGGACCCCGACACAGCCGACTTCTTACGGGAGTTTTATACAAATCTGGTGCCGCCAGCCGACCAACCCGAAGTCGGACCTGCCGGACTGCCAGTGCTCTTTGAGTACGTTCATTTACGTAACATTACCATTTTAAGTGGTGGGCATAAGACGAAGTTGCCCTACTGGCGTGGGCGTCTAAATGCGATTGAAGCATTTGTTTTAGGTGCGACGACCGAATAAACAGAGAGCGGGTGTTGTACGCCATCTACTAGCCCATGGCGTACAACACTATCTAGTTAGGGTTGAATAATTACTGGTGTCCCAATAGGAGCCCAATTATACAGCCATTTCGCTGCATCCAGAGGCATACCTACACAGCCATGAGAGCTATGATTATCGTCAGTCTCATCCGGTCCAAATTGTGTAATCCAGGTCGCGTCATGCAGGAAGTAGCCTCCATCTTTAAAAGCCAAAGCATAGTTAATATGTGTTGGGGGATAATAATAAGGCGACCCTTTAGGCCAGGGGGAATTAAAGGTTGTCGGGCTAAGTTTCTGCAAAACGCTGAATTTTCCGGTTGGGGTTTCCAATCCCTTACGCCCAGTTGTCACCAGGGTATCAAATACCTCCTCATCACCTTCATAAGCAACTAATTCTCTATCCGAAATGTCTACGACAATCTTCTTCGCTGATTCAGAGTTACTATTATCTTGTGCATGCACCGCACGCATAGTCAGGGGTAGAATCGCAATGCTTAGCAAGAAACAAAAGACTATAATCGATATAAAGAGAAAACGCTTAGAGCCTATTTTCATAGTATTCTCCGCTCCTTCCATGCACTTCAATGCACAAAAGTCACCATTTCCACACAATCCACCACGCACAGGCAAACAACAATCCAAACTGCCTGAAAACCTGTACGCTCCTTTCATCTTATAAGAATAAGGGCGAATGATATTGTCTATAGGGGGAAACAACTATCTTCTCAATATCTAGGGGATATAGGCACAGAATGAGTTGTAATCATCAATTACGCATCATCCGTAACCGCCCTTATTCGTAAGGCTTGCTAGTAAGGTAACATCAATAACGTTACATATATATTTTGCCTGAGCTAACAAGCTCATCAATAAGAGCGAAAAAGAGAGGCTAAAGGATTGCGCGTAATCCTTTAGCCTCTCTTTTTCGCTCTTACTCACGCCTTAGACAAAAACCTGAGTGTGCTCTTATTGAAATGCACCCCAACACTGCCTGAACGTTAGCTAGTCGCGGCAGCGCGGTGTTGGTTTTTGCATAAGACCTTAGAAAAGTGATAGTTGCTGTGGGGGCTCTTCTTTGGGTTTGGGTGGAGTAACGCTTTTAGGAGCCACGGCCGCCATGCGTTCGGCTTCAGCGATTACCAGGGGTATTTTCTTAAAATCTTCACGAATCACATTCTTAAGGCTAGCTTGATGGAGTCCTGCCGCTGGATGATACATTGCAATACAGATATAGCCAGCGTCCTTCTTGCGCGCCCGTCCATGAATCGCGCTAATTCTCTCATTGCCAAAGAACTTTGCCATGGAGAAGCGCCCCAGAGTAACAATTACATTTGGCTTCAGAGCTTCAATCTGACGATCTAGATAATCATCGCAAGCTGAGATCTCCTCGGGTTGAGGATCACGGTTCTGTGGGGGGCGACATTTGACAACGTTCGTGATAAAGACATCAGAGCGTTTAAGATTGATGCTAGCCAGAAGTTCATCGAGGAATTGTCCTGCGGGACCCACGAATGGTCGTCCTTGTTTATCTTCGTGGAAGCCAGGGCCTTCGCCAATAAAAAGAATTTTGGCGCTGGTGCTACCTTCGCCGGGAACGGCCCGAGTTCGACCTTTGCAGAGATTACATTTGGAACAGGTAGAAACCTCTGCTGCTACCTCTCTCAGTGTTTCCTCTGATGACATAGCATATACCTCATTTTCCTAACACCTCGGGAATTTATTCTTGCGGAGACATCGCCTTCCCAAGGTACACCTACATATGTAATATGCAGGTACTTCGAATTATCTGCACCAATATGTGAAAGAACCGCCGCGCGAAAACAATTTGGGCGACACAAGGTCGCCCAAATCTTTATTTGTTTTTGATTGTAATTACCAGCGGCGATCAGTCGAGCGCTGACCAAAACCACCATCACGGCGTGGACCACTGGGTGAGCGATTTGGCCCCCCCATTGGACGGCGCTGACCGAAACCACGGTCACCACCACCGCTATAACCGCCACGGTCACCACCGCGATCACCGCCATAGCCACCACGACCACCGCTATAACCGCCACGGTCACCATAGCCACCACCCATGCGCCCGCCAGAAGACGAACCTTCGCGGCTACCATAACCACCACGACTACCGCCGGGGCCACCACGACCACGACCACCGCGATCGCTCTCAATCTCGGCCTGGCTGGGCATTTCACCGCTTAACGCAGCACGGCGCGACAGATTAACGCGGCCCTGACCATCGACCTCAATCACCATCACGGTGATTTCGTCGCCGATAGAGACCACATCTTCAGGGCGCATTACCTGATAATCAGCAAGCTGCGAGGTGCGTACCAGACCCTCTTTACCAGGGAGAATTTCGACGAAGCAGCCGAAATCGACAAGGCGGCGTACTGTTCCGGTATAGATGCGACCAACCTCAACCTCTTCGGTCAGGGCGCGAACGGAATCCATCGCACGCTGCATGGCCTCACCAGAGGTCGCCGAGATGTTGACAGTACCATCATCCTCGATATCAATCTTCGCGCCGCTCTCGTCCTGAATCTTGCGGATCATCTTACCGCCTGGTCCGATCACTGCGCCAATCTTGTCGGGATTGATCTTGATACTCTGAATACGTGGCGCGTAGCTGGAGAGGTCCTCGCGTGGCGCGTCAATAGCGTCCAGCATCTTCTCCATGATAAACATGCGGCCTTCGCGTGCCTGCTCAAGAGCTTTCGCCATAATTTCGTACGTGATTCCCTTGACCTTGATATCCATCTGCAAGGCAGTCACGCCATCAGCCGTACCAGCAACCTTGAAGTCCATATCGCCAAGAGCATCTTCGATACCCTGGATATCGGAAAGCACAGACCACTTACCTTCGCGCTCACCCTCGCCAGTAATCAGGCCCATAGCGACGCCTGAGACAGGGGCGTGAATGGGCACACCAGCGTCCATCAGCGCGAGAGTTGTGCCACACACAGATCCCATGGAGGTCGAACCATTTGAGGAGAGGATATCCGACACGGTGCGAATGGTGTATGGGAATTCCTCTTGCGTTGGGATTACTGGCAAGACCGCACGCTCAGCCAGAGCACCGTGACCAATCTCACGACGGCCAGGACCGCGAAGCGGCTTACTCTCACCTGTCGAATAAGGAGGGAAGTTGTAGTGATGCATGAAGCGCTTGTTCTCATTCAAGCCCAGACCATCGAGAATCTGTTCCTCACCTGGCGACCCTAGAGTTACCACACTCAACACCTGTGTTTGACCGCGCGTGAAGAGAGCCGAGCCATGTGTGCGTGGCAGTAAGCCAACCTCGCAGGTAATCTGGCGAATGGTCTTAGTATCGCGACCATCGGGACGTACACCTGTATCGAGAATGGTATTTCGCACATAGGACTTCAATTCCTTCTCGTAGAAAGAAATGATTTCCTTCAAGCGGTCAGGGTACTGCGCGCCTAGTTCCGTTACCAGTTCATCTTGCACCTGGCTCAGTGCTGCCGAGCGTGCGGCTTTATCTGAATTATTGACCGCCGCCTCAAAGCGTGGGCGTACGAACTCGGCAACCTTACCTTGAAGCTCCGCATCGGGGGCTGGTGCCTCAAAGACCCGCTTGGGCTTACCACAAGCTTGAACGAGTTTTTCCTGCATCTTGATAATATCTTGCAGGGCCTCATGACCAAGACGTAGCGCCTCTAGCATCATATCTTCAGGCAGCTCTTTTGCGCCAGCCTCAACCATCATAATCGCGTCAGCAGTACCAGCAATAGTCAGATCAAGCTTGCTGCGTGACATAGTCGATGCATATGGATTAATCACGAACTGATCATCCACATATCCGACACGGACCGCACCAACGGGACCCGAAAAAGGAATATCCGAAATAGAGAGCGCTGCGGACGCACCGACAATGCCCATAATATCGGGATCATTTTCCTGGTCAACGGAGAGAACGGTAATCACAATCTGAACGTCGTTGCGATAACCTTTGGGAAAGAGAGGGCGAAGGGGGCGATCAGTAAGTCGGCTGGCAAGAATTGCATGCTCAGTTGCGCGACCCTCACGCTTAATAAAGCCACCAGGAATTTTACCGGCAGCATACATACGCTCTTCAACATCTACAGTTAACGGGAAAAAGTCAATACCCTCGCGGGGTTCATCGCTGCCAACCGCAGTTGCCAGGATCACAGTGTCACCATAGCGCACAAGCACTGCGCCACTACTCTGCTCAGCCACGCGACCGGTCTCAATGCTCATGACACGGCCGCCTATGACGGCTTCTTGACGGTGAATCATATTTCCTCCGACTAATAGCACCCGATACCTAAACCAGAAAGTGTGTTAAAGCTCTTCAAAGAGGATCTGTTATCTTGCCGGCCCATCTCTTCATTCATATAACAACTGGGTGCAAATCGCTTACTTGTGAAATGTACTGTTTTGCGCAAGCATAGCTATAAATGATTTAATCGCATCTTCTTAGCTCTAGCGGCGCATGTGTGCTGGTTCGTTCCTGTGTGGGAGAATACAACCCTCTTCTGCCAATCGTCTTCGCTCGTTCTTTCGTCTCTAGCTTCCTTCAACACAAACAACACAATGACATGAAATCAAACTTGAGGAGAGTAAAGGTGCAGCGGTCGAGCGAACGCTAAGGCGTGCGCCAGGATTGCGCCGACCGCATCAACCACATCCAAACGGCTTTCGCAGAAACTTTTAACCGCGCAATCCTAATTTAGCAATCAGGGCACGATAGCGTTCTGGACTTTTCTTACTCAGATATACAAGCAGGCGTCGGCGCTGTCCAACGAGTAAACGCATACCACGTCGTGAGTGCACATCTTGCTTGTTCACCTTGAGGTGCTCTGTAAGGTTCTTAATCCGAGTGGTCAGGATAGTTACCTGAACTTCAGGAGACCCGGTATCGGTCTCATGCATGCGGGAATCCGCAATCAACTGTGCTTTATCTTCAACTGTCAAAGCCACGCTTCTAACTCACCTCCTACTGTTTAGGAAATTTGGGATAGACATGATATCTTTCAGCATTATAGCATGGATCACTAGAGGGCGCAATGAAATGCGGCCTGCGGATCAGCTTTTAGTTTGTCAGGGTCACTTTTCTGCAAAAGCCGGATGGAAAGCGTTTGAAGAGCCTTTACTATTTCTGGTCAGGCTGAAGGGATTTCCAGCGGAGAAGGGGCCAAACCTCTGCATCGGGGAAAGGGGGAGGTAAAAAGCACACCGTCAATGTTGGAAAGGAGACAGGGATAATTGTATCATCCCTGTCTCATGCTTTTGTATCAGTGAAGCTGTTGAAGCTTCAAAGAGAGGAAAGTTACTTAATAGTAACTTTCGCGCCAGCCTCAGCAAGCTTGGCGGCGATGCGCTCGGCCTCTTCCTTGGAGACTGCTTCTTTAACGGGCTTTGGAGCCTCATCAACCACAGCCTTCGCCTCTTTCAGGCCCAGGCCGGTGAGCTCGCGCACGACCTTAATGACATTGATCTTGTTAGGACCAACCTCGGTGAGAACCGCGTCGAACTCGGTCTTCTCTTCTTCTTTGGCTGGAGCGGCCTCGCCACCAGTGGTGGGAGCAGCAACGGCAACAGCGGCGGGAGCAGCGCTCACACCCCACTTGTCCTGAAGGGTCTTGCTCAGCTCAACGAGCTCAAGGACATTCAACTTTTCGATCTCTGTAATGATGCTCTCAACGGACATGTCTAGTTCCTCCTAAGATAGATACCACCTTCCGAAAACCCGGGCCCTAAACGCCCACCACTCAAGTGGAATTGATTTTTCGTAGAAGACAGTTTGTGAATAAAAATGATTACTCAGCGCTCGCCCCACCCAATTGCTCGGCATGGTTCTGCAAGACATAACACAACTCGCGCATAGGAGCGCTAATAACATTGAAGACATTGGACAACGGACCCTGAATGGTACCAACAACCTCAGACTTTATCTGGTTTTTGCCACCTTTGATCTTACCAATACCTTCAACCTGCTCGGCGCTCAATGTACGACCAGCAAGAATGCCAGACTTGAGCACGACCACCTTGGAGTTGCCGGTATAGTCGACAATAGCCTTGGCGGCTGCCACTTCATCATCGTAACCGAAAGCGACGGCAGTTTGACCGTTGAAAATGCTTGTATCAAGCTCGGTCATATTGTTGCGCTCGCTGGCGATGCGCAGCAGGGTATTCTTCGCGATCTTGAACTCGACACTGGCGTCACGCATTTTCTTGCGCAGATCATTCATGTCTTTGACCGAAAGTCCCTGTGTCTGGACCAGGATAGCAATAGTCGCGCGGCCCAATTTCTCAGTTAATTCATCGATTGACTGAGCCTTTGCTTGCGTTGGCATGTTGCTCATCCTCCTTTCCCGGAAAGTGAAAATCTATTCGAAACCCCATGATGTAGAACATACAGGGCAAGAAAAAAGCCTTCGGAAGCAACCGAAGGCATGAGGTATTACGTATCTTTATACATGGGCCCACAAGCACACGATACTATGGCTAAGGCTCCACGTTATGACACGCATTCCTCGGCAAGCTGATACCAAGGGCATCGTTTGAACGCGCTAGGCGTGCTTGCTGTCTTCGGTTGCGCTTATCTAGAATCTGCTCACACAAGGGTTATCCTGGTGAACAGTGGAAAATTCATACAAAAGCGATTTACGTTATAAAACTAAGGCTTGAGTGCCAGAGCTGTTGCGACATCCAGGCGAATGCTAGGTGACATTGTTGATGTCAGCACAACGCTCTTCACATAAGTGCCTTTCGCGCCAGAGGGGCGAGCACGTACCACCGCGTCAACAACTGACGAGATGTTCGTCATCAGCGCCTCTTCGCTGAACGAAAGCTTGCCAGCAGGAATATGCAGTAAAGCAGTCTTATCGACCTTAAACTCTACGCGTCCTGCCTTAACCTCACGAATGGTTCTGGCGAGGTCGAAAGTAATAGTACCAGCTTTTGGGCTGGGCATCAAGCCCCTGGGACCCAGTTTCTTACCGAGGCGGCCAACTTTGCCCATGACATCGGGAGTTGCAATCGCGACATCAAAGCCCAACCAGTCGCTCTCGATCTGCTTGATCAGATCATCGAGACCTACGAAATCCGCACCAGCAGTCTCGGCTTCTGAGACTTTTTCGCCCTGAGCAAACACCAGGACTTTAACTTCCTTACCGGTGCCAGCAGGTAGCATTGCCACACCACGAACCATCTGGTCGGCGTGGCGTGGGTCGACGCCAAGCTTCATATGGAGCTCGACGGTAGGATCGAACTTAACGTAATTCAGTTTCTTGAGGAGTGAGACGGCTTCCCTGGGCTCGTACAGCTTCTCTGCTTCTAGCAGCTTGCTGACCTCCAGGTACTTTTTGCCATGTTTCTGAGTTGCCATAGAAATGAAAGCCCTCCTTGAGGCTAAACCACCGCAGTGACTCTCGGGCCAATGCAAGGTCAACGAATGTGCGACTTACTCTTTGTGAGAAAACCTGAGCCCATTAGCGCTAACGGCTTCAGTGACCTAGTCTTCACAAAAGATCTTAGCCGATTGTAATACCCATGCTCCGGGCGGTGCCTTCAATAGTGCGCTCAGCCGCCTCGATGCTATTCACATTCAGATCTTGGACCTTCAGTTCGGCGATCTCGCGGAGCTTCTCACGCGTAATCGAGCCTTTTTTATCTTTATTCGGAACCGAAGATCCCTTCTCGACGCCTGCAGCACTCTTCAGTAGATAAGAGACAGGCGGAGTTTTGGTCACGAAGGTGAATGAGCGATCCTCATAAATGGTGATCTCAGCTGGGATAATCATACCAGCCTTATCAGCGGTACGTGCGTTGTATTCCTTACAGAACATCATGATGTTGACGCCGTGAGGACCGAGCGCAGTACCAATTGGGGGTGCAGGATTTGCCTTACCCGCTGGAATTTGTAGGCGTACAACAGCCTTAATACGCTTAGCCATAAACCGTGTAAACTCCTCAAGAATTACGAATGGACGAATTGTTTGCCATCAAAACTCAGCTAGAAACTCCGCTCGTCCAACGTGTTTCACTTGCTGCAATCAGGACTTATGCAAGTTGGGCAATCTGTTAGATCTTCTCAACCTGTAGGAAGTCCAGCACGACCGGGGTTTCGCGACCAAAGAATGATACGAGTACAGTGACCTTGTTACGATCCATATTCAAGTCGCTGACCGTACCAATAAAATCCGCGAACGGTCCATCGATAACACGAACACTCTGGCCCTTGGAAAAACTGATCTTGGCCTTGGGTTTCTCAGTCTCTTTTGTGACCTGCTTTAAGATCGTTCTAACCTCGTGCTCCTGGAGAGGAATTGGGCGATTACCAGAACCAACGAAGCTTGTAACCCCAGGGGTGTTGCGTACAACATACCAGGCTTCATCGCTCATGATCATTTCCACGAGTACGTAACCGGGAAAGACCTTACGCTGAACTGTCCGACGCTGCCCCTGCTTAATCTCAACCTCTTCCTCCATAGGAACAATTACGCGGAAGATTTTCCCGCGCATATCCATAGAGGCGATACGAGCCTCAAGGTGGCTACGCACTTTGTTTTCGTATCCCGAATAGGTATGAATAGCAAACCAGGCGCGCTCTTCGGTATCAACACCGACTTTGGCATCAGGTCTATCATTCTCACTGGTATGTTCAGTAAACACGGTTTTCCCCTTCTGGTCGCCTGGTGACGAAGCTATTTACCATTAATAAGCAGGAAAAGTTGGTAAAGACCCAGGTCAATCAACCACAGAAACAACCCAACCGCAGCAGAAATGACGATCACAGCGATAGTCAAATTGCGAGCCTGTTCGAAGGTAGGCCATGTCACCTTGTGGCGGAGTTCATAGTAAGAGTCAACAAAGAACCCACCTAAGCGAGTATTACGAAAACGCGACCAGGTCGAGTTACCACGCTGCTCGCGGCGCGCGGCTCGGCTTCTCTCTCTGGAACCTGTCTTAGGTGCCGTTTTTGCGCTCTTAGCTGGCTGCTCCTTCTCCCTACCGCTCACCTTCGCCTCAGCCATTTGACTCCGGCTAGTATTTCTCTTTTTCTCGGCCATTTTGTTTGCCACGTTCAGCCTTTCTCGATCAGTAGAGATCGTACACGTATGCTAGTGCGAGCACTAGCACACACATACCCTACTATCTTACTTGGTCTCACGGTGGGGTACATGCTCTCGACAAGTTGTGCAGAACTTGCGCAATTCGAGGCGATCAGGATTGTTTTTCTTGTTCTTTTCCGTGGAATAGTTGCGGCTCTTGCAGGTTGTGCAAGCCAACGTGACCACGATGCGATTCTCTTTGCCTTTACTAGCCATGATATTCTCCGTTATGTTGCCTGGCTTGCAGAAGATCTGTTAGATCGAGCGACCTGGAAAGAACATGGGCGCAACATGCATTGCTGCTGAGCGCCCATGCGTTTACAAGCCTTCGATTATGCAAGAACCTTCGTACAGATGCCAGCACCGACGGTGCGACCACCTTCGCGAATGGCGAACTTCACGCCCTCTTCCATCGCGACCGGTTGGATCAGCTCGACCGTCATCTCAATGTTATCACCTGGCATCACCATCTCCACTCCCTCCGGCAACTTGATCGATCCCGTCACGTCCGTTGTGCGGACATAGAACTGAGGACGATACCCGTTGAAGAATGGCGTGTGACGACCACCCTCTTCCTTCGAGAGCACATACACCTGCGCCAGGAAGTTCTTGTGCGGCTTGATCGAGCCTGGCTTCGCCAGGACCTGACCACGCTCGATGTCCGTGCGCTCAACACCACGCAGCAAGCAGCCGACGTTGTCTCCCGCCTGACCCTCGTCCAGCGTCTTCTGGAACATCTCAACACCGGTCACCACCACCGTGCGGATGTCCTCTTTCATGCCGATGATCTCTATGTTCTCACCGACCTTCACGACACCACGCTCGATACGACCCGTCGCCACGGTACCGCGACCCTTAATGCCGAAGACATCTTCTACTGGCATCAGGAACGGCTTGTCCGTCGCGCGTGGGGGCGTTGGGATGTACTCGTCCACCTGGTCCATCAGGTCCCAGATGCACTTGGCATCCGGATCGTTGCGGGTCAGATCGCCTTTGCTCTCCAGCGCCTTGAGGGCCGAGCCACGGATGACAGGCACATCGTCGCCAGGGAACTGATAGCGTGAGAGCAACTCACGGACTTCCAGCTCGACGAGCTCAAGGAGCTCCTCATCTTCCATCATATCGCACTTGTTGAGGAAGACGACCATCGCCGGAACCTCAACCTGCTGTGCCAGCAGGACGTGCTCGCGCGTCTGAGGCATGGGGCCGTCAGGAGCGCTGACCACCAGGATGGCGCCGTCCATCTGAGCGGCACCGGTGATCATATTCTTGATGTAGTCGGCGTGACCAGGGCAGTCCACGTGAGCGTAGTGGCGCTTCTCGGTCTGGTATTCCAGGTGAGCAATCGAGATGGTGATACCGCGCTCGCGCTCTTCGGGGCCTTGTCGATCTGGTCGAAGGCCGTGTATTTGGCAAGCTGAGCAGAGGCCAGGGTCTTGGTGATGGCCGCGGTCAGGGTCGTCTTGCCATGGTCGATGTGTCCAATGGTACCCACATTAACGTGTGGTTTTGTACGCTCGAACTTCTGCTTTGCCATTTCTTAAATGTGGCTCCTTTGCAATCCTCTTGCGATCAGACAGCAATGGGGGGGTGTAGACATGCAGCAGCCGCCCCCTGATACATGATCGCATTCCTTGAAAAATATCTTCCTATTTATTTTACCAACGGGAAGGGAATGGACGATCAATTCAGAAGACGGCAGCAAAAGCTTTTAGTACTTTCTGCGCGGATTCTCGTGAAGGTGAAAGCGGATCTTTGATATGTATCCAGCCGGTATCACTCAAGAAACCACGGAGCCCGTGATGGGATTTGAACCCATGGCCTCAGTCTTACCAAGACTGTGCGCTACCCCTGCGCCACACGGGCCAGGCAGACCAGAGGGGTCTGCTTGGTGGGCAGTGGAGGATTCGAACCTCCGAAGCTCTCGCAACTGATTTACAGTCAGTCCCATTTGGCCACTTTGGTAACTGCCCAAGAGGTGTCGCTTACTTTTGAAGTTACACCAGATTTGTCGCCGTCATTCTGAACCGGTCGACGTGGTGTATTATAGCCGACCCTTATTACGATGTCAAGCACTTTCTTTCGCAGTTCGGCGAAGATTTAAAAAATTCGTTATATTGCCGGGTTTATAAAAGAAAGGGAGAGAGAAACACATCATCAATCAGAAAGGTAGCTTCATCATAGCTAATCGCTCAGGGAATCTTATGCAAAAATCCGTACGCTAAAGGCTGATCCAGGTACAATCTTAGAAGAGCTTTGGCAATAACAGTGTCAAGGAACAAGCCCACTCTCATTTTTGCATGAGCATGGGACATCGCTGAAAGGCAACATATAGGAAAAATGGGTGGCTACTATGGAGTGAGAATAGCAACAAAAATACAGCCTGAAGCAAGGATATATGAGCATAGAGAGGTAGAATTGCGAGCACAAAATCGTAAGGGAATTGTAAATTATTTCTAAGCAAATTTTAAAATGAGAGAAGGAAAGCATTGCTTCTCGCTCAATTTGCTGGTATAATTCCCAACGTTGGAGAAATTCTTTTATTCCTTCCGCAGTTATCCTTAGTCATCCGCGAGCCAGGAGCAGTACAGCCGATTCTTTTTTTAATGGCTGTTTTGCGCCTGACATTATGGCTTGGAATTATGAGGTAAAGTGCTATGGCAACGAATTATGACTTCAGTCGTTCTTCCTTTCTCATGGAACAATATCAAAAGGAAATGGAACTCATAGCTCTTGCCCTGCAAGAAGAGAGCCAGGATGAGCGTGAAGAACGTCTAGGTCTAGTCACACGTTCATGGTCCCTCACCACTGCCTGCTTCCAGAGCCAACTGGAAACCAGTGAGTCAACTGTGTATGCCCCTGCCGTTTTAGCCCACCAGTAGTGATTGTCGTTAGTCGAGAGCGTTCACTTAGAAAAAACACAAGTAGAATGATATTATGCCCCACCCACCAGAACTTGCACCGGAAGAGTTAACCTATCAAACACCTGTGCAGTTTGGCATGGTGTATTGGGTAAATTTCGGCTATCCCTCTCTGCCACCTGGCATTGAGGAGAAGCGCATTCTCGACTGGCATCCCGCGCTTGTCGTTTCCGCGGAGCCTTTTTGTCGTCATGCAGGGGCCATTAACGTTGTCGCTTTGACTTCTTATCGCGGCAAGTTACGCCCCTATCACCATCTCCTTCTCAAACGCGATTACCCTCTTCTAGATACTGATAGTCTGGTCAAAACAGAGCTTATGTATCCAGTACTACGCTCTCTGCTGGCAGATCAATATGCAATTTGCCGCTTGCATGATATGGATATGCGTTCTATCATGGCAAAGGTCGCAAATAGTCTGGCAATTACTTTCTACTACTCTCTTCACTAATCATTTGGCTTTTTGAGAGGATACTTTGGCAAAACAATCCTCTCTTATTTAAGAGCATAGAGAGTCTAACCAAGCTGGACAATAAGGGATGCTCTATCTAGTGAGAAAGTCCAAATAATGCCAATTGATCAGAACCAGTTACGTTTGTTGCCCTCTGTTGAAGAACTCCTGCTCACTCCTACCGGGCAAAAATTAATTGAGCACTATTCACGCCCTCTAACTGTACGCGCTTTTCGCGAGGCGCTCACGCTGGGACGACAAGAGATTCTCAAAGGTACACCTTGCCCGCCAAGAGACTTTTTTCTAGAGGGCGCAACGCGGAAACTGGAAGAACAGGACCTTCCCCATCTACGCCCCTTGATAAACGCGACAGGTGTCATTATTAATACGAACCTGGGGCGGGCTCCTCTGAGCGCGACCGCGCTGGAAGCTGTAGCTAGGGTCGCACACGGTTATTCCAACCTGGAATATGATCTAACTGCGGGTGAGCGTGGCTCCAGACACGATCATGTCTCAGCGCTCCTATGTGAGATCACAGGCGCGGAAGGGGCTCTGATTACGAATAATAACGCGGCAGCAGTGCTACTTGCACTTAGCACGCTGGCACAGGGACGCGAAGTAATTATATCTCGGGGACAGTTAGTGGAAATCGGTGGTGGTTTCCGTATACCAGATGTTATGCGTCAGAGCGGTTGTAAGCTGATTGAGGTAGGAACAACTAATCGGACACGCGCGCGCGATTATGCTAACGCAATTACCACTGAAACGGCACTCCTCCTGACAGTACATCCAAGTAATTTCTTGATTACCGGTTTCACTGAGTCGACTTCCGAACAGGAACTGGTGGCACTGGGACAGAAATACAGTTTACCAGTTATGCATGATCTGGGAAGTGGTTGCCTGCTAAATAGCGAGCATTATGGGCTAGCTCATGAGCCTATGCCACAGGAAAGCATTCAGGCCGGAGTAGATGTGGTTTGTTTTTCTGGAGACAAGCTTTTAGGCGGTCCGCAAGCAGGGATTCTGGTAGGCAAAGCCAATATTATCAAGCAATTAGCACAGCATCCCTTAATGCGAGCAGTACGCGTTGACAAAATGGTGTTAACAGCTCTTGAGGCGACGTTACAACACTACAGGCGTGGTGAGGCGGAGCGCCATATTCCGGTCTGGCGCATGATTTCAGCCCGGTCAGAGGCATTGGGGCGAAGAGTTGACCGATGGATTGAGCAATTGCGTGATCGGGGCATAACCACGCGCCGCCGGATTGGACAATCAACGGTGGGAGGTGGTTCGCTCCCCACAGAGACATTACCCACAATTCTGCTCGCGCTAGAAGCACATGACAGCCAGAAACCACTCGCTGAACTCGCTCGACACTTACGCATGCGCCCCGTACCAGTCATTACACGAATTTCACGCGATACCTTGCTTTTTGATCCACGTACAATGTTAGAGGAGCAGGACGCGGAGTTCGTCCAGGCGCTAATCGAAAGCTATTATACGTAGGCTCTCGATTGGCATCTACATATATACCCACATTTCTCCGCAGCTCAATCAATTCACATAACACCTCCACAGCAATTCCCATAAACCATGTATATAGGCTTATAAAGCCTCCTCACACAATGCCATATCTGCGGTTAAGAAGCGGCGTTATAGCATAAGACATTCAGGCCATTTCTGAATGTGGAAAGCTGAATTTTGACGTACCATCAGGTACAATAGTATAACAGTTACATAAATACATTCAACTACGTCATTTGCTTTCAATCACACTCATTCCGAGCTATAAATATACCTTGCAAAGCCAGGGGAGTTATATGCGGTTGATATAAGAGGCTTTGTTGAAACTGGGGGAAGGAGTCGCCGATGGTTTTTTTTGCTCGCTTAAAAGCGGGGTTACTTGTTCTGCTCTTGATGGGAGGATTGATAGGGATTGGGGTGCTAGGCACGCAAATGGTAGGAAACCATTTCTCACAAGCCAACGCAACGCAGCATGCCCAGGGCAAGATTATCAAAATCATGGGACCAGAGAAAGATTTCCAGCTTCTCTTAGCTGACAAGCGCGTACTCTCCTTTCATTGTGGAACAGGATGCCGAGCGTCACTCAGCCATATGCAAAGACATCTAACGGAAAAAGCCACAACCGATGTGTATTATCTGATTACGCCCGGACAAGGTAAACAAGGGCAACAGCTACAGGCGGTTTCTGTGGATTGATGTCTACAAATCAAGAAGAATTCAACCTGTCTTCACAGATTCCCAAAGAAAGCCAACGAGAAGAGAGAGGAAGATGCAGCGAGCAGACATCGTCATTATCGGGAATGGCATTGCTGGATTGACAGCAGCGGTTGAAGCACGTCGCTATGCAACTGATAAGCGCATCGTCATTATCACAGAACAAGTGCATCCCACAATTAATACACCGGCTTTAAAGCAATTTGCGATTGGACGATTGTCACGCGAGCAATTGCTGGCATACCCAGCTGGCACAGAACGACAGGAACATATTCGTATCATGCCAGCACACGTTGAGGAGATACATGCCAATAGTCGCTATGTGACCCTGACCGATGGGCAAACACTCGGCTATGGGAAGCTCTTAATCGCTACAGGTAGCGTTCCAATAGGTCTACCAGAAACTATCCCAGGGCGAAACTTTGATGGCGTCCTCACTCTCCATCGCTTGCAGAATTACCTGGATCTACGCAGACGTTTGCCAGAGGTGCGCGAGGCAGTCGTTATTGGCGGCGGTGTTCATGCGATTGAGACAGTAATGGGGCTACTGTACCTAAATATGCAAGTACATTGGCTCATTCGAGGCAAAACATTTATGGGCCGCACTCTGGATAATGAAGCGTCACAGATTGTACTCGATAATGTACGACGCGCAGGTGCAAAAGTTCATACGGAAACAGAAGCCATTGGAGTTGTAGGGCGGGTAGGTGCGGTTATTGGCGTGATTACTAACCAGCAACAGATGCTCCCCTGCCAGTTAGTGCTAATGTGCACCGGAACCCAGCCTGCAATGGATTTAGCGAAGAGGAGCACAATTCCAATCCAGCATAAGCAAGGCATCATTGTAGATGACCAGTTGAGGACGAATGTACCACATATCTTTGCGGCAGGCGATGTGGCTGCACTTCCCAATCCCCAAACAGGTAAATACGCGCCGCGTGCTCAATGGTACTCAGCAGTACTCCAGGGACGCCTGGTAGGTGCAATGCTGGCAGGTCGTAAGGATCTCGCACAACAACAATTTGGCATTGCCTGGCACGCAACACATGTGGGTGAGCTCTCAATGTTGACCGTTGGTGATCCACTTCTCGAAGGACCCACCATCTCAAAGGTGACAGATAAAAGCCAGGGAGGATATCGGAGGTTGGCATTGGAGGGCGACCGCCTTGTGGGCTACCTCTCATTAGGCCAAACACAACCTGATAGCCTCGCCATCAAGCGTATCATCGAGGAGGGGCATTCGGTCCGCAACATTCTGCGCGAGCTTCAGAAGGGGAATTTCGACGCCCGACAATATCTTTCACGCCTCAACTCACACACCGCACGTGGGATTATTTCGGGCAAGCTCCCTGTCATCCAGGCTCCAACATCAACCACAACGAAGAATCTCAAACCTCAACTCGATGAACAGCCCGCCGTAGCAGCAAAGGGAACAGGTCCTATACAGTTGCAAGGGTCGTTACACAGCGAAATGCAAAAACATACAGGCCCCATAGAAATGACACACGCAACCAGGCAACCCAGCAACAATGATCAACAAAGAGATACCGGCGAAGCCTGGTTATTGGATGGTGCATCGGAAGCACCACAAGCATCTCAACATAGTTTGAATCCCTTCAATGGCAATTTACCCGTACCTGGATACTCATTGTTAGGCGATGAGGAGATAGAGGTATTTAGTGGTCGGCTTCCGCAACCGATGTCCTCTATGGTCCCACATCAGGAGCGCGAGCCTTTTAGTGGTAATCGCCCCCAGCCAGGCATACAAAATCCAAATCAAAGGAAAAATGAGCCAAAAAAGCTCTGGTCTTATGCGGAGAAAACTCCCGGACGCAGAGCAGAAACACAAAAGAATATGGAGACATCGCCGTCACCGGGAAATACTGGTCAGCTCTGGCTCTACGGAAAACGACAGGATAGCAAGAAGGAGTAACTATATTCATGAGTAGCGTATTCAAGCCGGAACCAGTTATGCTCCACAAAACAGGGCCACAGGTCTTGCAAGAAATTAATGCCTGTATCGGTTGTAACGAATGTTTGCGCGCCTGTCCAGCTCTGGCTGAGCCTATCACTATTGACCGGTTGAACCGAGAGACTCTTGCGGGCGGCATTTCACCCGCTGTAGCTCGCTTCGCTCGAACCTGTTATCAGTGCGGAGCCTGTGTTTCCCCATGTCCGGTAGGACTCCATCGAGATGCCATGATGATGTGGCTCAAGGTACGCTTACTGCGCAAAACACTGGAGGAGTAAATTATGCGTGCTCCTGGAACCCATCAGACAAGAAGCGAGCAGGGTTATCACCTCCTCTTCTTTTACGCAAATAGTGCCTGGGTAAAATGTAGTGCCGTTGGCTTTCTTCTGTTTGGAGGAGGCGTAGTTTTTTATCTATTGTGGCAACGATTGAGTGAGGATGCCTCACCTGATAGCGTGGCGGGTTATATTTTAGCCTTTGCGGGTATGGGTTTCCTACTACTAGCTGCATTTCGCTATAGCATGGTCCGACGCGCGCGTAAACGGGCCATTGGACAGCTCAACGCCTCCCTAAACTGGCATATGTGCTTTGGGCTGGTGGGATTAGCACTCCTCTTTCTACATAGCTTTGGCAACTTTAATCCTCGCTCTGGCACCTATGCTCTCTATGGCATGATCGCCATGGTCATAAGTGGTAGCGTAGGCAAGATATTGGACCGCATTCTCCCCAGGCTCATTACCCAAGAGGTACATCAAACGCTGACAAGCTCAGGAGAAGACAAGGTTGAACGAATTTCGCGCAAACTTCAGGCTGTTAGCGAGCAGAAGAAGGGGAGCAGTAAGCTTCAACTCAGCCTGGCTGGTATTCTCTATGGAAGAGATCAAAGCCAGCCCGGATTAGCTGGAACTCAACGGCGAGATGCATCAATGGTTGGGCTCTCGATTCCACCATCCTGGGATCTGGCATACATCTCATTGGAAGAGACGCCACAAGAATTGAAACAGCGAGAAATTACCCTGGCAACCAATCCTACGTCTGGCAACGAGACACAGAAGCAGATGCTTGAGATCAAAAATGTACAGCATTCCTTGCACAAGGAACAGTTTTATCGCTATACACTACGATACTGGCGTCTCATACATAAGCTGCTAGCTCTCGTTACTCTGGGTCTGACAATCTGGCATCTTGTCTATGCCCTGCAATTGCTCATTCCGGTCTGGCTAAAACATTAGTCAGAAAAGACCCATAGGGATTTTCGTGAAGACTTGACTTCCAAAAACAAAATGGGCAGATAGAACGTATTATATATATGAGTTCTCTTCTATCTGCCCAGCTCCTGGGCTGTAGCAAAGAACCATTTTAGCAACAAAATATCTATCAATGAGCACAGTCATAAAAAGGAGCCAAAGGCATGATGCAAGAACGAACCAGGCGAGCCGGGCAACAGGCAAAGAAGCAGGCGGTACATCTGCTTCGTCATCCCAAACGCCTTGAGATCCTCTTTCACTTCATTAAAACGGGTAAGCTCGTCAAGCGTTTGCTGGTCGATAGGCGCGTACCTGCGCTACGCAAAGTAGCCTTTGGAGGTGTGGTTGCGTTCCTTCTCGCTCTCTTGCTCATTCCAGACTTGGAAGTTCTTCTGGCAGGCACAGTCCTACCAGTTATTGGCGAAGTCCTTGGAATACCACTAGATGCAGGGCTGGACTGGGCGGTATTCGCACTCTTCGCGACGAATATGCTCCGCCTCTTTCCCCAAGAGTTCGTAACCGAACATTATGAGAACATCTTCCATGATGGCAAGAAAGTCTATATAGACGCAGAGGAATGGGAACAACTACGCTAAAATATTCTAGAAAAGTGGCAAAGAATACCAAACTCTCAGCCACTTCTCTCCACATAAGACATCTCATACTCTACTGAATTGGCCGAAGGAGAGGATTAACAACACCACGAAAGTAAATAGTACTCACGTGCTGGACCAATTCTTCTGGAGTAACAGTCTCATTGAGAAGCAAGTGCTTAAAGGGATATGAACCCAGCAAGCTCAGAAAAGTGTGAAGCATAATAGGAGTGGATAGAGAAGCATCAAACTCTCCCGCAGCTTTGCCATCATCAATAATCTTAGTAAGCGCAGAGGAGAACTGCTTGAAGAGAGTATGATGACGCTCCTTGAGAATGGTACGTAATTCGACAGCCCCAAAAAGCGCGTAAATAAGACGTTTACGCCTGTCTTTCAAGCTCAGAAAGACTATCGCAAGAAGCATCTCAAGACGTACACGAGCGGGTTCGGACGCAACTAAAATCTCTTGCACCGACTTGATTATAATTTTGAGTTGCTCTTCAAGTAACGCCAGAACAAGCTCTTCCTTGCGAGAAAAGTGAAGGTACAAAGTCCCTTTAGCTATACCAACACGTGCGGCAACTTCTTCCATAGATAGCTCATAGTAGTCCTTCTCTAGCAGAACTTCTTCGGTCGCCTGCAAAATGAGCGCCCTACGTTGCTGGCGTTGGCGCTCCTTCAGCGAGAGAGGGCGTACAGGCTCATGCATATGGCTCCCTCCAGAGGATATGAACAGAAGCGCACAATAAAATGCAGTGGAGTCGTATGTGCGCTCTTTGGCAGAAAAAAATAGAAAACCGTCAATACAAAGTCTGCCATAAAGGCGAGGCTTTGGGAAGGGATATCCTTAAGGAAAGCCACTTCTCGCAAAAGCACTCGCCTACTTTACAACGTGGCCTGAGTTAGCAAAATGCCACTCCAAGATAAGGGCAGCTAGTAGCTATGCCCTTCGTTATATGCGTTCGGCGATCCTGTAACCCCGGCATGGTCTTCTCGACCCTTTTCAGGCAACAATTCATGCACACGGCTAAGGCGTTGCTCAATTTCATGCGCATGTTGATTCAAGACCTGGATATGCTCGGATAATTGATATACCTGGCCCTGAAGCATATGAATCTCCTGGCGGAGTGCGTAAAGCGGGAGAGAAGCTCCCATCATATCGCCATAGGGCGCATCGGTTGGCAGAGAGCGTGGACTCTGTGTGCCTGTATAAATGGTCTGCTCCTCCGACGTGGGAGTCTCCGTCACCAGGGGTTGTGATGGAGTCGCGCTTGCTTGAGGCTCCACAGCGGTAGTCGCGGGAGCGGCAGTTGCGTCACTATTACCTCCACCGCGCGCCATGAGGAAAGCCCCTAGAATCGCCAGCACCGCGACGATGATAAGGCCTCCGATGATTAACATGCAAACGTCCTTTCGATGCTACAAAGCCTTATATGAAAACCTGGGACGCCATTGCGGGCTCAGGTTTTCATATAAGGAGGAGTAGGTATTTAGTGTAGGTGAATCTTCACCTCGGCGCTCAGGCCGGGGACCAATGTATGTCCACCATTGCCATCGAGTGTCACCACTACAGGGACGCGCTGCCCCACTTTGGTGAAGTTGCCGCTGGAGTTGTCAGAAGAGGGAAGTAAAGAGAACTGACCAGCGGTAGCCTGTACGATTTGCGTCACATGACCAGTGAACGAGGTGCCACTAAAAGCATCAACGGTAATATCGACGTCCTGCCCGGTCTTAAGATTATTAAGCTGCCCCTCATCGACATATGCGACCACGTTCAGCTTACTGAGATCAACGACCTGAGCCAGAGCGATACCAGCATTAACAAGTTGCCCCTCGATACCAGTAGTCTGAACAACAGTCCCATCGATAGGGCTAGTAAGATTGACAGTCACCTTCTGCCCGGTCTGCGAAACAGCGGAAACCTGGCCGATCACCTGACCCGCTTGCACCTTGTCACCCTGCTTCACAGTGAGAGTAGTTAGCTGACCCGGTTGTGGGCTGCTCACATTAACGATCTGACCACTGATCTGCGCATCATCGGTAGAATAAAAGTAATAGCTACTATAGACCCAGTATCCAGCAGCCCCTGCGATAGCGAGCAGAGCCACAAAAACAAAGATCGGAACAAGAATGAGACGACGCACGATGCGTTTCCTCCTAATATAAGCATAATAAATTGTAATAAATCAATCGTTACTATACAGCCAGAGCAGCTTCCTCGCGGGCTTTCTCAGCCTCTGCTCGCTCTTCCGCTGACATGTTTTCTGTTTCGGTCGCCTGTGCAGCTTTCTTCTTAGCACCACTCACAAAGAAAGTCGCAACAATCGCGACCACGGAGAGCACAAAGCTCAAACGGAAGGCATCCTGCATGGCAAGAATATAGGATTGCCGATGCAGCAGACCGCTCACCGTTTGGAGCGCATACCCATAGGCGGCAGTCGCCGAAGCACCCTTCGCCATCAGCATAGCCTGTATCCCCATAATCATCTGACCTAGCGGAGAAATGGCCGTGACACGTTCAGCCAGGTGAGCATAATGCACCTTATTTTGTGTCTGCACCAGGGTCGCCATAATCGCGACCGCTAGCGAGCTACAGACAAAGCGCAAAGTAGTATTTGTCGACGATGCTTGCGCTAGGCGGCGAGGCTCAATATTTACCAGAGCCGAAACCATTAAAGGCTGCATACACAGGCCAATTCCACAGCTACGCAAGATGAGGAGCCATTGGAACTGACCAATCGGAATATAGGCATCCAGGGATGAATAGAGCCACATGGCAATCGCCATGATAATCAATCCTGGGATAACAACGGCACGCACACCAATTTTATCGACTAAACGACCGCCAATGACCATGGTGACCATCGACGCGAACGCCTGTGGCAACAGGACCAAGCCAGAGTCGAAGGCGCTAAGTCCACGCAAGCTTTGCAGGTACACCGGGATCAAGAAGAGTCCCCAAAGAGCGTAAAGACCACAAGCTGACTGGCGATATTACTGGTCGTGAAAGAACGGTCAGCAAACACCGTCAGATCGAGCAAGGGTTGCTTTCCCTGGCGCTGAAGCCCTAGCTCATAGGCAATAAAGACGATAAGCAAAACAAGACCCGCTCCAAGCGAACCCATCACAGGACCAGAGGTCCAACCACTGCTACTGGCATCAGAGAGCCCATAGAGAAGCAAGCCCAGACCAGTAGCGGAGAGGATAAAGCCAGGGATATCAAAGCTCTTATCCCGAATAATTTCACTCTCTTGCAAGAAGAAGAATGCCATCAGCAGCCCAAAGATGCCAATAGGCACATTGATGTAGAAAATCAACTGCCAATCCATATAGGTGACGATATAGCCACCAACACTAGGGCCAATCGCGGGAGCCAGCAAGATAGGAATACCGAACGCACCCATTACGGTACCACGCTCCTGCGGCGGGAACTCACGATAGAGAAGAGTGATAGCGAGCGGCGTCAGGAAAGCGCCAGTTGCACCCTGGAAAACACGGAACGCAATCAGAACGGGGAGGCTCCAGGCCACACCACAGAGAGCTGAGCCAAGCGTAAACCCGGTCAGAGCTAGGATATAGAAGCGCTTGAGCCCGAGGCGATCCGCAAGAAAGGGCGTCAGAGGCGTGGCAACGCCCTGAGCAAGCGTATAAGCCGTCAATACCCATTGCACGCTATTCAGATCGGTTCCGAAGGCGGTCTGTAGGCGTGGGATAGCAATATTGACAATCGTGCTATCCAGAATAGACATGAAGGTGCCAAAGATAACCACGCATGCTACGATCCACTTATAGGGAAGACCTCCTTCCCGCTTGGCGGCGGGGGCAGGAACTTGCATTCAAGGACCTCCTTTTACACCTCCTGCACACAGGGGTGGAATACACATATGCAAGTATCGATACGAGCGTGACAGCAAGCCTGTCTTTTATGACTGATCCAGCTAAAACATGACCAGATCAAACTCATTTTGACTTAAGCTTAGAATGTTTGACTCGATAGTCATAAATTTACCAGAACGTCACCTGATTTGTCAATAGGGATATATTGGAGGGGAGAAAAGATAGCTAGAATTGGTGAGGGGAGAAAATAGAAAAAGGTGGATATGCCTGACAGAAACAAAATACAAACGAGATCAGGCTGTATCCACCTTCATGCGTGAGTGTACATGTGCCATTCCTGGCACATGAGCGTCACAGATCAATTTTGTCCTTATTCGTTGAGGGCCTGAACTTACTGCCATCATTGATAAAGACAGAAAGTTGTTCCTGAGATGGTAGGTGAATATGGATAATCATATCCACTTTTTTATCACCAGTCACATCCCGGAACTCCAGGGTCACAGGGGCTTTATCGCCACCATCCCCTGCAATGTAAATAGGCGCGACATAGCTTACAGACTTGGCAGGATCGCCCGCAACCATCTCGAAAACGACGGCTTGACGATTCAGGTTAATAGCTACAAAGTGGCTCGCGTGTGTCGTAGCGTCGTTCCCATGCCCAACAACATAATCCGTTTGGTATGTGCGGGGATTACCATAGGTGTAATCATCCGAGAGTTGATGAAACCAAGCTAAGCCTAGAGAGCCAACAATCCAGATAGCTAGCATAGCTAGCATACCAACCCCAAGAGGCAGCAACCAATGAATACGCCTTCGCGTATGAGCGGAATTAAGGGGGCGCGAACTCTTATGCATGCTGGTAGTTCTGGGGTTCTTCAAATTGGAGCTGGGAATGCGTGGCTGACGAGGCAAATCATGTGTGGAGCCTACCTGACGACGTGGAATGCTTGTAGTGGGGAGTTGTGCGGATGTCGTTCGATGAGATTGCGTTGTCTGTTTGGCGTACCGTACGGTACTGGTGCCAGGACGAGGCTCATCAAAATCATCTGCCATATACACCCCAGATCTTAGAGATCGTCTTTCCTCTGTTCGCGTAACGGGTTCAGTCATAACTGACGTTTCCAGACCGCCCGAACGCAACTTCTTCCGCCGCAATTGATAGTACTCATCACCTGACGGCATGACTCTACCTTTCTCGCTAGGGGAAGCCAAGGGCGCTTCCGATGAGAGATGTCAAAGCAGCTCGCATGAACTGTCTTGCTTGCTATATTACAACCAGGCGTGTATCAATGTCAAATAAAGCATTCCATAATGATCGATGTTTTGCTTTTCGATACCATAATGATCAGATTTTGCTTGCTGAGCACGCTTTTAGACGCCTTCACACGCTCCCATGTAGGAATATCCCACTACAAATTCATAGAGGCCATAGGAATATGCATGCGGTTGCTTATCGACAATCGTATGCATATTCCTATGGCCTCTACGTATCTGGGCGCGGAGAAGTCCGTGAGCTTATGAGAACTTTGTGAGGCGAGCGAAATCCATGCTGAGATTCTTCTTACCAACCTTGCCTTGAAACTGAACCTCAACATATTCGGTCTGCCCCTCCATCTCACTCTTGAGCACGATTCCCTCACCGAACTTATCATGACGCACTCTATCACCAGCCTTAAACTGTGGCTCTTGAGCCTTCTGCCTAGTAGGCTCACGCTTCTTTATCGAGGGTGGGATAGAAGGGCCTTGCTTCTCGCCATTTACAGGGCGCGTTGGCTGAGAAGACCAACGATTTGCATTTTCTGAATTGACGCGGCGTGAACCGTGGCTTGAACCATCGCCTCGACCAAACACATACCCGGTATCATCACCGCCTGGATCCTGGTTGAAATCATCTTCCCAGGAAGGCGCACGGCGACGTGTGATCTGCACATTATTGCTCTGTGAAGAGGTGGAACGGCTGGTATCATCTGAGCCAAGGCCAGGGCGATTAAGAAGGTGTAGAGAGATGTCACTCAAGAAGCGAGAGGGCTCAGTATACTGGGTTTCTCCCCACAATGAACGACGGCGAGCCCGCACAAGATAGAGACGCTTCATTGCCCGTGTAAAGCCCACATAAGCCAGGCGGCGCTCTTCTTCTAGTTCCTCAGGTGTATTAAGCGAGCGGGAGTGGGGGAGTGAGCCCTCATCCATGCCAACAATGAAGACCACCGGAAACTCAAGACCTTTGGCGGCATGCAATGTAATGAGAGTCACAGCATCACGATTCTCTTCATTCACCAAAGCGCCATTCTCGCTTGTCTGAGTCGTATCGGCTCCTCCCACCAGGGCAACATTTTCGAGGAAGAGTTCGAGGGCTACTGGCGTCTCAATCTCGGCATAATCCTCAGCCACACGACGCAACTCAAGCACATTAGCCCAGCGATCCAATTCTTCTTCGGGATTGGCGCGTAGCTCGGGTCCATAGCCAGAGCGCTCTGCGATACGATCTAAGAGCTCTGGCAGCGATAGCTCCTCAACGGCACTTCGCAGATCAGCAATCAAGGTCGCGAAGTTTTGCAGAGACTTACGAGCAGCTGTACTCAACGTGGGATGGTGTTCTATTTGTTGCGCGGCAGTATACAGTGAGCAGCCCTGGTGTCGGGCCCATTTCTTGAGCTCACTGAGGGTTTTCGGACCGATTTTACGATTCGGCACGTTAATGATACGCTCAAGACTTAGTTCATCATCAGGATTCGCAAGCAAGCGCAGGTAGGCGAGCATATCCTTGATTTCCTTGCGCTCATAGAACTTCCGGCTACCGATGACCTTGTACGGAATATTGAGACGCAAGAATTGCTCTTCAAGGGCGCGTGACTGGGCGTTTGTGCGATACATAACGGCAATATCACCGCGCTTCTCAACATCAAGGCGTGCAAGCAAGCGAACGATTTCGTGAGCAATAAACTGACCTTCCATCTCCTCGTTATAGGCTTCATAGAAGGTAATCTTCTCGCCCTGCCCCTGAGCGGTCCAGAGGTTTTTCTCTTTGCGCAAGCGATTCTGCTGTACGATTTCCTGCGCTGCGTCAAGAATAGTCTGTGTCGAGCGATAATTCTGCTCCAACAGAATAACCTTCGTACGAGGGAAGTCCTGCTCAAAGCGCACAACATTCTCTGCGCTGGCACCGCGCCAGGTATAGATCATTTGGTCATCGTCACCAACGACACAGACATTGCGAAGCCCTTCATGATGGTCGCCAACCCCGTCACCAAGTAGACGAATCAGTTTATATTGCGGCAAATTGCAGTCTTGGAACTCGTCGACATGTATATACTGCCAATGGCGCTGATAACGGCTCAGAATTGTTGGCTCTCGCCTCCAAAGTTGCTCGGTAAGCATAAGCAAATCATCGAAATCCACGGCATTGTTCGCGCGCAACATCCGCTGGTAAACCTTATATACGCGAGCAGCAACCTCTTCGCTATATTTGCGAGCGAGTTCAGCCATCTGCTCAGGACCACGCATCTCGTTCTTCGCTCGCGAAATATGCCCATGAATGGCATTGGGGCGATAGAGCTTCTCGTCAAGATTAAGCTCTTTGATAGCTTGCTTGACCAGGGTAAGTTGATCATCAGTATCGAGAATGACGAAAGACTTATTCAAGCCAATAGGAAGCAGGGCATCGGCCTCCATACGCAACACACGGGCACAAATAGCATGGAAGGTACCAATACTCATTTCTTTGGAAGCGCTTACGCCAACAAGCTTTTCCAGGCGCTCACGCATCTCGCGCGCGGCCTTATTAGTAAAGGTAACGGCCAGGATATTCCAGGGGGAGACATGCTCATGCTGTGCCAGGTATGCTATACGATGCGTGATGACACGCGTTTTGCCGCTACCAGGGCCTGCCAGGATGAGGACAGGTCCCTGTGTCGTCGTCACAGCCTGGCGTTGTGGTTCATTCAACCCGGCAAGTAAATCAATCTGTTCCAACATCATCACACTCCCAGATACAAGTAGCTCCTTGTGCGAAAACCTGAGCGCACCGTACCTCCTCATGGAGTCAGTGCTAGTCACACCAATGGTGTTAGTTTTCGTATCAAACCAAATTCTGCATACAAAATGGCGCAATTTCATGATGCGCCCCCCTAAGTACAGTCAATTGTATCACAGTCAAAACTGAGAGAGGAGCATCCTGGTACTCTCTATCTAGAACACTCTTTACTTGCCCTGAGCACTACGAACAGAGTCAATAACCAATCATTCTATGGCTGTGATACGATAAAGGCAGGTATTTTTCGTATCATCTGTAGCAAGCAGAGGAGCAAATAGGCATGACGACGCCAAACCTGGTAATATCTCCCGATGCGGCAGTAGACCTGCACATGCATACAACCTATAGTGATGGACGCTGGCCCGCTGACCAGTTAATCGATTATTTGATAGAACACGAATTTAACCTTGTAGCGGTCACCGACCACGACCGTGTCGATAAAGTAGCAGAAATTCAGGCGCTGGCGGCTAGCAAAGGACTGCCAGTCCTATCAGGGGTAGAGATTACCTGTACCTGGAATGGCAATATGGTACACATGCTCTGCTACGGTTTTGATCCCCAAGATAACGTGCTTCAAGAAGTGACTGAGCGTGTAGCACGTACGCAGTTAGACAACACACATGAAGTGCATGATACCCTCCTGCGTCAGGGCCATCAGTTTCCTCGCGAGGCTGAAGCCCTTAAAGAGCGAGGCGGCAAGCTCTTCCGTCCAACAGATAATATTACCTTGTTGCTAGAACATGGCTACGTCGCGGATCGTGCCAGCGGCTTGAGGCTTATCGAGCAAGCAGGTTTCCGCACTATTATGGCAGAGATGGCGGAAGCCGTTGACGCGGCCCACCAAAGTGGCGCGGTCTGTCTCATTGCTCACCCTGGACGAAAAGAGAGTGGATTTACCTTCTACGATACCATGCTTCTGGACAAGTTACGCACGGAGATCCCTCTGGATGGCATCGAGGTCTACCATCCCTACCATAGCCAGGAAACAATTGACATGTACATCGAGTATGTACACAAGCATGACCTGCTCCTGAGCACTGGCTCAGATTCACATGGACTGCCCAGCCGTATGCCCCGCAAACACCGTGCGGAAGTCAGCAAGCGTTTGCTGGAACGGCTCGGTGTGAAAGTCGCTTAAAACCTGCCAGCATTCACATATAAGAAGCCCTCCTGACATTAACATTCAGGGGGCTTCTTAACTGGCTCGTACTACAATGGTCTATTTCTTATTCTGTGGAATGTAGAGGTCGTTGCCCTTAGTAGCGAGACCACCAGGATTCACGAAATTTTTGATAGGCCTCCCCTGTTCAAAGAGCTGCATAGCCTCATGCCAGATGGGAGCCGCACCATCAACACCAGTAACATTCACCATTGGTGAGGCATCATTGTTACCAGCCCAAACACCAATAGTATAGTCAGTGGTATAGCCCATAGTCCAGTTATCTTTGAAGTCGTTGGAGGTTCCCGTCTTCACCGCGCCAGGGCGCACAGCACCAGGATTGCCAGCGTAACATGCGGACTGCGAGGTTGAGTACAGGTAGAGCACGCTACACTTACCAAACTCAAAGGTACGCGAAGCATTGTCACTCAGCACGTTGGACATCAGGTACGAGAGCTGGGGACTAATGATACGCTTTCCTTTTATGTTGGGAGTATACACGACTTTTCCGGTCGAATCGGTCACCTGCGCAATCGCGTGTGGAGTCATCTTTACGCCGTTATTCGCGAACGTCGCATACGCGGTCGTCATATCGGTCAAATGCACACTCAGTGAACCTAGCACCATCGTATAGTTAGGAACACCCTGATATTGAGTAATCCCCAGATTCATTGCCATGTTCAGGGCAGGTTCAACGCCCGTCTGCATAAGCAATTTCACAGCGGGGATATTGAACGAGTTCTGCAGGGCATAACGATACGTGATGTTACCATGGTACTTCATATCGTAGTTCGTCGGGGAGTACGATGGAAGTCCACAGCACATTTGAATGGTAAGTGGTCCATCCTGCACATGGTCACCTGGGCTTACCCCCTGATTGAAAGCCGTCGAATAAATGAACGGCTTAAAGGAGGAACCAGGCTGGCGGAAGCCCTGACTCGCCACATCAAATGCGCCATTGGTTGGATTGCTTGGATCGATGTTACCCAGCAAGGTCAGAATCGATCCATCATGCTGATTCATCACCACAACAGCAGCATTAGACATATTATGAGTCCGGGCATTCTCGGCAATGTGCTTCTGCGCAATCTTAAGAATCTGATTCTGCTTGTCAAGATCAAGCGTTGTCTTGATTGAGAGCCCTGAACGCGGGAGATCATTTGACTTCAGATTAAGCTTGTCAGTAAGTTCCCGCAAAGTATAGAGCGCAAAATGAGGTGCAATACTATTATTAATTTTTGCCTTCTTAAGGAAATCTGGCTGCTGGGCTTCGGCGAAGGCCTGAATCTCCTGATTCTGCGTGATATAGCCCTGCATGCGCATATTATGCAGAACTTCTTTCATACGATTCATCGCACGTTCGTGATGATACCAGGGATCGAAGTAATCACCGTTCTGAGGAAGGCCAGCCATCATTGCGGCTTGAGCCAGATCTAGTTGCTGAGCAGCAGTACGATTACCTTTCTTGGTAAGACCAAAGTAGGTTTGGGCAGCGGCATCAGCTCCATATGCTTGATGTCCATAATAGATGGTATTAAGGTACATCGTCATAATTTGCTCCTTTGTATACTTACGTGTTACATCAGGAGCAAGGAGAATTTCTTGTAGCTTACGAATCGCGGTCTGCTGCTGACCGAGGATCGAGTTTTTAATAAGCTGCTGCGTAATCGTGCTGGCACCAGAAACTACATGGCCAGCCGTCAAGTTATCGAGGACTGCACGCACAATCCCCGTAATATCATACCCGGGGTTGGTCCAGAAGTACTGATCTTCAATAGCAATTGTTGCATGTATCAGGTCAGGCGAAATTTCATTGAGCTTGACCGAGTTCTGGACACCATCATTCGTCATCTGATAAATCAGATGGTTTTTGTTATCATAAATTTTCAGATTATCTTTGGGCAAGACATCCTGAAGTGTTGTTATTTTGTCCCCGTAACGTTGTTGCGTCGAGTTGTAGAGTGCAGTATAAATGGTGATAGATGACGCAGCGACAACGAGGACAGCCAGAATACTCAGCGCGATGGGCATAAAGCTCCATGTGCCTTTACGCTCAGTAGCATTGAATCGCGAGTTGCTCTCACGTAGCCCTTTACGCTTAATATGGCGCTTCGTACGCCAGCCAGCAGCCATAGTTTGCAAATGTGGAACGGGATAATAGGCCCCACGGGGTGGCTTGAGTGGCTGGTCACTCAAACGCTGTGCGGCTGCGGCTCGAGAATACGAAGGCAGTTTGGCTGGGAGAATAACGCGCATCTTTGCCGTCTTCCCGGGATCATAGTCCGCATCAACCTCTTGCTCATTCGCAGTAGCGATCAAGCCCTTCTTTTCCTCGCTGGCAGTAGATTGTTCTTCAGCACGCTCCTGTGTCTGACTCTCTGGCGCGGTCAGCGTAGAATGCGAAGATTCTTGCGAGGTTGTCGCCGAAACTTGAGACCGCTCAGGACGCTGCTGTTCATCCTGCATTATGCAACCTCTTTCTCTGTATAGACTGTTTGTACGATAATTTTAGAAAGTAAGGGAGGTGTGATCAAGCATACCTCCGCGCCAAGCTAGAAATTTTCTGCGTACTATATTTAGCATACATATGGCATTGATTAAAAGAATGTATATACTCTCTATATTGCAAATAGTAGAACGAATTGCCAATTCCAACTTCCCTCCTTCCCCTTACGATTCTTCCTACTCCTATTCTAATCGGTGTCACGCGCAATACGCAACGGCAAAACAAACACATTTTGAATGGATGAGAAAGAAATGTGAATGATTTCACAAGTGTATTGAAAGCTGCTTATAGTACAAGTGGCGGAGGAATTGTAAGTTCAGAGGATAACATAATCCAGCGCCTTGTTTGGCATCAAGGCTCTTCTCCCACGCATACCAGACTATTTATTCTAACGGAACAGCGAAAAGACCGGTAACGCAGCCTTCTCAAAACAGTACAATTAGATGTAGCAATATTGTGTTTATCTCTACTATTTATTCAAAACCAAAATCTATTACAATAGAGAAGCAGTTGTGATAATCATATGCGATTCAATGCAAACCTGGAAGGCCCTCTTCAGAGGGGCCTTCCAGGTTTGCATTACCAACCACCAACCCCTGGGTTCGATGAGGAGTAGGAGAAGCCAGAACAGTAAGGGCTATAGCTCTTCCCTTTGCCCTTGTCCTTGTCCTTAGAATCATTTGGCGGATTCTGATTGTTTTGCGGTGGATCTTGCAGAAGAGACTGCAAATCCCAGGATTGATTTATATTCGAATTATAGCTGCCGGGCACCTTACCTGAATAGAACCAATCGGTCGAACGGATACCATCAATTGAGGCAGTCGTTTTCACCAGGCCATCTGGAACCGCAAACTCCCGAACAGGTTTACCAGTTTCAGCCAGCAACATGGCATCATGCCAGATAGGAGCAGCGCCGACGATACCAGTCGCCCCTGAGGACATAGCTGAATTATCGTTGTTTCCGGCCCATACCCCCATAACATAGTCTGTGGTATAGCCTACAGTCCAGTTATCTTTGAAGTCATTTGTCGTACCGGTTTTGGCGGCGGCAGGGCGTATGGTACCAGGATCACCAGCATAGCAGGAATACAGCGGGTTCGAGTAAAGCTGGAGTGGGTTGCAGTTACCAAACTCAGGCAAGCGGCTGGTGTTGTCAGAGAGCGTATCCGTCATCATATACGCTGTCTGGCTACTGAAAACTTGCTTTCCCTTGCTTTGCTGATGATTGACAACCTTACCATTCTGCGCATATTCAATCTTTTGCACTGCGTAATAGGGCACATGAACACCATTGTTGCCAAACGCACCAAAGGCGGAGACATGGTCCAACAGGTGAACACTTAAACCACCTAGAACAAGCGAGAGACCAGGCGTTCCCTTATAGTTTATGCCCATCTCCTTCGCTTTATTCACAGCATTATCAATTCCGACCTGTTGTAATACACGTACGGCAGGGATATTGAGCGAATTTTGCAGAGCACAGCGCAGAGTCATCGGACCATGGAACTTGTTATCATAGTTACCAGGTGTGTAGTTGTCAGTGCCTGGAATAACAAAAGTTGTTGGCACATCGTTTACAGCCTGAGCCATTGAGGTTCCCTTATCCTCTAGCGCTAGAGCATAGACATATGGCTTAAAGGAAGATCCGGGCTGACGCCATCCTTGCGTGGCGACATCAAATTTGCCCCCAATGGAATTATCGTTGTAATCCAGGCTACCTAATAAGGAGATGATCGCACCAGTATGCTGATCAATGAGCACTTCAGCAGAATTTGAGATGCTATACTCGTGTAATTCAGCCACATGATCCTGCATAACCTTCTGGATCTTATCCTGTAAAGAGAGATCCAGTGTGGTTGTCACTTTCATATCTGAACGCGAGAGTTGCTTACGGCTCATATGCGTCATTGTCTGTAGCTGGTCAAGCAAGAAATAGAAGAAATGCGGTGCGCGCAAGCTCATGTTAGGGGAAGGTTTGAAAAAGTTTTTCCCCTTGGCTTCTTTCAATGCATCTTTCGCTTGATCATTGGTAATATAATGCTCTTCCACCATCAATGCGAGTACAGTCTGCATGCGCTCGGTCGCACGCTCACGATGAACCCAGGGATTATAGTAATCGCCATTTTGAGGCAAGCCAGCTAGCATAACAGACTGAGCCAAATCAAGTTGCTTAGAAGCAGGCTTCCCCGGTTTGTCCTGCAAGCCAAAGTAGATATTCGCGGCGGCATCAATTCCATATGCCTGAGCGCCATAGTAGATGGTATTGAGATACATCTCCATGATATCTTGCTTGCTATACGTGCTATTGACTTGAGGCGTCAGAATAATTTCCTCGATTTTGCGAGCATTATCTACACGGTCGCCTACAATCAATTTCTTGATGAGCTGCTGAGTTATGGTGCTTCCACCTTCAACGACTTTCCCGCTTTTGAGATTATCAAGGGCAGCTTGCAAGATACGAGTCAGGTCAACACCTGGATTGTTCCAGAAGTTCTTATCTTCGACGGCGATTGTGGCATTGATCAGACTGGGAGAAACATCTTTCAACTTTACAGATGTGTGCACACCATCGTCTGCGAGCTGACCTAGTAAGACACCTTTGCTATCATAGACCTTCAAATTATCTTTGGGCAATAACTCGTGTAAATTGAGCACACGACCCGAGTAACGTCCCTGTGTATCGCTGTAGAACTGATAGCCAATATACGCTCCTGTACCACTAAGAGCTAAGAAAACTATGAGCAGCGCCATAAGAATCGAGAATGCAGAGATCAAGATCTGACCCCGCACCTGTTTCTTGTGTCTCAACACTAAACGATTGCGCATACGCGTAATGCGCAATACATTGCGATGATGCTGACGTGCAAAGCGTGCTTTGCGACCCCGCGCATCTCCTGGCAAAGGAACCACAGGATAAGGGGCTTCAGCTTCTGGAACCACCGCAAAGATTTGATGCTGCGTTTTGGCGGCAGATATCTCTTCCCTGCTCTGTGTCACAGCCTCGCCCCGGTCTGATACTACATCAGAATCAGTGGTTGCCTGCGAAACGGGTAACTGCTCAGTTGGTCTGTTCTCAATCGCAGGTTCGGAAGAACGGGGACGCGTTGGCGGACCAGACCACCCTCCCTTCTTTTTGCTCTTCTTCTCTTCTTCAGCAACAAGGCGTGCTGGAGCAATATCCTCCTTATCAGGAGATGATATCTTCTCTTGGGGCACAGGCAACTTGTCTTCGGAGGATTTCACATCTGGCGATGAAGCGAGAGCAACGGTCTCTTGCTTCGTGATATCTTCCTCATTCGATCTGTGCTCTAGCGGGCTCTCTTGAGCAGCAGCTGTATTTTTCTCAGATTGTTTCTCTTGAGACTTCGCGCCATCACGAACCTGACGCTTCTCCAGAGCCCGGACAGCACGCTGTTGGCGTGTAGATACCATATTGCCAACCTTAGGGCGGCGCGCAGGTACTACGTTGGGGGTACGTTTAGCGGCTCCATTTTCGGACCCAGATTCGGATGAACGAGTAGCTTCCTGCTCCTCTTCGTCTTTGTTTCGAAGCTCAATCTTCTCGGGTGAACTTGTCTCTTCTTCAGAAAGCAGAGGAGTTGGCGGCACCACTGCTTCGCCATCACCTTTATAAGATTTGTCATCATTAGGCTCCGCCTGCTTCTGCGATGCAGAGAGGGAAACCTCAGACTTCTCTAGCGTATCTGAATCTGAACCAGCACTTTGTTTATTATCTTCAGATAAGGCTTCTGTGGCGGATGCACTCTCTGCTGATACAGGCGCTTTGGGTGCAGAAGGTACATGGTTACCCATAGTTCGCCTTATCGCAGGTAGGCCAGGAGTGGTGGGAGCGTCATCGTCATCGATGGATTCGGATGGTGTGGGTTTCAAGTTCTTAATAGATACATCTGGTAGCTGACTACTCTTTTTCTCTTTCTCTTTCTCTTCAATCTGTTCATTCAATGGCGAGGCAAGAGCCTTTGGCACCACTTGTTTGGGCGAGATGGGAGACTGCCCCTGCCCAGGATCAGTATCCTTTTTTCTCTCATCTAATGACATTATATGCTCCCATGATTATATCTCTGTTTGTGGATGATAGTTTACACAAATATCCACATTCGCCCTTATTTGAAAACCCGGCACCCTGACCGCACCGCTAGGCCCTTATAATAAGGGTATTGGTTTTCGAATAAGATCTCAGTCGCGAAACTTCGCACTGTAATAAAGGAGATTCACATTTATAATATATAGTTCGACGATAATTATATTTAACTATTGAGGCATATCAAACAAAATCTGCTAAAAATCGAGGATGGACATCGCCTGGTAATGAGGACAAAATCTTCTCCCATATAAGTATGACGCTAGAACACAAGAATTGTTACAGGCGAGCAAAACAAGTATACCTTAGTACTTGTTTCTAGTGTAACTGTTTACTTGAGGAGGGACGATTAAGTGCATTAGGAAGGTGTCTCTTGCGGAGGAACCGCAGCCTCTATAAGTGAAGGGAGAATCTCATTCGTAATGGCCTGAATTTGGTACAGACTTTCCAGCCAGGGAATGTCTTGCTCACGCGCCCCACGGACCTCTGCCAACTGTAGTACAGCTTCATCCATAATTGTGCGGAAATAGAGGAAAGCGCGTACAGCATCAGCGACAGGGACGTGCGACCTACGTATAATAGTGCCATACTCTGTACCTAGTTGTGATGCCTCCTGACGCAAGTTTTCCCTGTGAGCAGGATCATTAAGGCCACGCAGAAGTAGATCAAGAACTCGCCGACCAAGCACACGATAAGCATTTAGGGCAGCGTCATCGAAATGCTGATGCCAGGTAAGTTTGTCAAAGGTGCCATCAGTGAAGTCAAGACGGACACGACCGAGCAGGTTTTGAATGAGCATCTGCGAAGCAAGGTTAGGCTTAAGCTCTGTTTCCTGACGAAGACGGGCTTCAATGTCAGTGCGCCGAAAACGGCGATGACCTCCACTAGTACGTCGGGAAGGTAGCTCATTACGGTCTGCCCACAGGCGCACAGTTGCTGGATGCATTCCCAGCAATTCTGCGGCATCGCGCAAGCTCAGCCATTCATCTCCAACCTGTGGTGACACAAGCACCTCCTAAACACACAAGCTAGGCATACCAAATGTCGTTATTGAATACAGTATTCCTCTCAGCTTGATTGTATGTAATTTGTATATAATCCGTCAAGTAGGAGAAAAGATCTTAAATGAAAAATACCTTTATTTTGTGAATTAATCGTATTAGAGCAGGAAATACACAAAAAGCGTATTCCCTGCGCATAACCAGGGTACATAGCAGGCCATCAAAGCTTCCAGCTTATTTTTCCTGATATACGATATGCTGAAACGTCTCAGGTAGTTGGCGAAGAAGAGGACATACAACAAGAGGATAAAGTGGTGCATGCTCTATATCGGCAAGTGGGAGCCAATCAAAATACAGTAAATCAGCCTCGCCTTCTTGAGAGCTATCTCCATCACGCAAGACAAAAGAGGACCTCTGGTAAATATAAGCATCAGAAGGAAAACTCAGCAGAAAGTAAAAGCCAATTTCATGTATAGCCCGGTCTGGTGTGCTATAAAAATTTTCGATGAGGGCCAGAGGGCGCTCCACAGTGGGAGTTAAGGCGAGCTCTTCTTCGATTTCGCGTCGCAGTGTGGTCATAGCTGGCTCAAGTAATTCAGCACGACCGCCAGGTAGAAACCAATGAGGCGGACTTACTCTATCCGCACGCTGGCAAAGCACATGCTCATTATGGATAATAATGCCAACCACACGGTAAAGAAAACGCGCGCCATCGAGAGAGAAAGTAATCATATGTCTTGGTGGTAGGGTCATATCGGCCTCCCTTTCAAAGAACAACGATAAATACGCAGGCATCCTTCCTATGTAATAACATATAGCGCCACTTTCCGACATCAAATTGAGTTACATCAGACTGAGTACCAACGTGTCTATGCATAGATTGACAGACAGCAATCCAAAATAAGGAATATAATATGAGTGAAGGAAATACGACAAGAAAAACAGGTAAGCATGAGCAGCAAGCAATGCTTACGCAGCAAGTTGGCGCTGGTCACGCGCGAGACATAGGTACGGCAGGTGGTGGCACCATCCCTCATAATGGTACAGAAGACAACGACAATGAGCCCAATGAGAGAGTACAATTCGGTAAAAAAGGTCAGGAGCAGAGTAAGCAACATACAATGAGCTCAAGCGAAAATAAGGATACGACTGAGCCGCAGACTGGAAAAAGCATTGGAGGTAGCGCGCCAGGAGACCCGCGCGCCAACACAGGAGATCGAGATCCGCATAAAACAGACAGGCAGGAAACCAACCAGGATATCACTGACCCTATGACTTCTCGTGATCCAAAACATGTGAAAAATAAAAGCCATACCCAACGCGATTAGCATGATGATGGCTTACCTCTGAAAATATTAATGGCTTTTTAACACCAGCCAGAAAGAAAACATGCTATACTCGCTACATAAAGGCTCACCACTTCCTACTTATACAAATAAATGCAATGGCCCTTATTGTAAGACGAGAGACAACAAGGGCCATTGCATTTTGCGATTCTCTGCAATTTCCCAAAGAGCGCAGTGACGCCCCTCACATTGCCATTCCCTCAAGATTCGCCAAGTTAGCCCCTATTACAGACTTAAATAGCCCCTCACAATACCCTACTGCAATTGCTATTGCGTATGATCGTGTGCGATACTAAATTTGACAAGAACGCTGTGAAATAATTTCTGTATCCTTTTTCACTACTAGAGGAAGAAAGAGGAACTATGAAGCTAGGTATGCCAGTTGCCCGGGGAGCCGTCGTGGCTGATGAGATCTGGGATCAGGCGCTTGCTCAGGCACTCGCTCAAACAAGTGACATTCACGCCGATGTGGCTTTGCTATTCGCCAGTGGAGAGTATGAAGCGCATTTTCCTGAGATGCTACGCATGATTAAAGAGGAGACAGGGGCAGAAATTATCATGGGATGCTCAGGACAGGGCATCATTGGAACAGGGATTGAACTTGAAGATGTACCTGCACTCTCACTCCTCACTCTGGAATTGCCCGGATCAACCTTGCATCCTGTACGCTTTTCACCTGATATCGTCGAGATGTTTAATACTCCCAACGACCTGCGCACGCTACTCGATGTGCCACTCGATGATGTCAATGGCTGGTTACTCTTCCTCGATCCATTCCACCTTAACAGTGAGTTTCTCATTGAGGAACTCGCAAACGCATACCCATATGTACCAATGGTTGGAGGGCTTGCATCAAACGATATGCCCGACTCGCCTTGCTATTTCTTCCTTAATGATACAGTGTATGCTGATGGAGGCATTGGGCTCGCCATAGGAGGCTCCTATAAAATCCTGCCACTTGTATCTCAAGGTTGTGAGCCTATTGGTGAACCCTGGACAATCACCAAAGTTCAGGATAATGGACTGGTCGAGACCATCTCAAATCGTCCAGCCTATGACATGCTTGTCGAAACCTTCCATAACCTGCCACAAAATATATTGAAACGCGCACAAGGAAATTTATTATTGGTTGGGATAGCCGCCAATGAGTATCTGGAGCGATTCGGGCGAGGTAGCTTTGTGATACGTAATCTGCTTGGTGTCGACCGTAGAAGCAAGGCTCTGGCAATAGGGGCCCAGCCGCGCGTTGGTCAGACCATCCAATTCCAGATGCGCGACGCCGAGACAGCAGATCTAGACTTGCGTGAACTACTTACAAAGCTCTGCTATAGGCTCAAGAAAACAGAAACATTGCAGGTGGTAGGAGGCATACTCTGTACCTGCAACGGACGAGGTGAGAGCCTCTTTCCCACCCCTAATCACGATGCAGGCATGATCGAAGAGATCCTGGGGCCACTACCGCTGGCCGGGCTTTTCTGTAATGGTGAGATTGGTCCTATCGGCGAACGTCCTCTTTTGCATGGCTTTACTGCTTGCCTGGCACTGATCGTTAAGCACAAAGAGTAGAGCAATAACTCGCGAAGAAGGGGGCTCTCACCTCAGATCAGGGTCCTCCCATTCTCACTGGCTAAGCACGAAACTCATGCCTCATACAGATTCCCCAATTCCCAAAAGCCCGAGAAGATAGGGATTCCTTGATCCGCAAGACGCTATAGGAGAGGGATTGACACGCTACAAGTGTCATGTTACCCTTACAGCAGGCATCGCATTTACATCGAGATGCTGCCGTTCTAGGGGAAAGAGAAGCAACAAGTATGCTATTCGAAAGTATGGCACAAGCAACCACGCATGAATTGCTTTCAGGCAATTTTAGCGCTGGCCGCAAATTTGGCGAGGTGTGTTCCGTCGCCCAAGGCCATACTATGTCCTTTTTCAGGAGGTCGGAACACACCCTGAAATAAGCAACGAGCAGCGCTAGATACGCAAGTCCATGTCTGCCGTGGGGCCATAGAGGCCAAGTCCACGGCTTTTTTGTTGCCTCCATTCTACTAAAGAGGCAGCACAATTAGGAACAAAAGCCGTGAAGAGTGGCGACAACAACGTCACTCTTCACGGCTTTTGTGTTTTTGGCAAGGAGCAAAGACCATGTCTTACCTTACCCTTTTTTGTTTGCTGGGCACTCCATTCAGCGCACGTCCACCTAGCATGGCAGATCTAATAACGCACAGTAGCAGGTTGGCTTCCTTCAACGCGATAAACCTGAGAAGCACGACCTCTCCTAATTCAAGTTAGCACTACAGAAAAAATAGAAACTGGCCTTCCGCTGTGAAGGCCGCTAGCAACAGGAGGTTGCTATGTTAGACGTGCTTAAACTCATTCCCGCTGGTCTGCATAACGCACAGGTAAAGCAGTATCTGGCGACGAAGAATAATACAAAAGCCAATTCCAAACAGTTGATATGCCTGGAAGGATTGCGTCCAATACAGGCCGCTTTTGACGCAGGTCTAGAGATATGCTGTCTCTTCATCTGTCCCGAACGCTTACGAGGCAATGAAGCGCATGCATTCATTTATCAGGTCAGCCAGCGAGGGTTTCCTCTCTACCAGGTGAGCGAGAAGGTGTTACATGCAATGGTCGACTGGGAAGGGCCCGATGGATTGGCCGCCATGGCATGTCTTCGTCACTATAATTTGTCATCTTTGAGCCTCAATCAATGCAGTACCTTATTGATACTGGATGGATTACAGATCCCCGGTAATATTGGTACCGTAATTCGCTGTGCAGATGGAGCCGGAGCTAACGGTATCATCATCACAAACAGACGCCAACGCCTGACACATCCCAAGTTGGTACGTGCCAGTATGGGTTCGCTCTTCGCTCTCCCAGTTATTGAGAGTGATATTGATACCACTTTCACCTGGCTAAAACACCATCAATTTCAGATCGTGACAACCAACCCTGAGGCAAGCATCAGCTTTCGCCAGGCTCGCTATTCAAAGCGCACAGCAATTGTGATGGGGAATGAACGCGAAGGTATCTCACATGCATGGTTTGAACATCATGACCTGAGTGTATCCATTCCCATGCGTGGACGAGCTGATTCGCTTAATGTGGGTAACGCTGCCGTGCTGATGCTCTATGAGGTGTTGCATCAGCAGCAGAGCGAGCTAGCAAACTCATAGTCCCATGTAAGGATCATCGCTCCCTGTATACAGCATATATCAGCAGAAAGGAGTGGCGAAACTGCCACTCCTTTTTACTTTAGCACAGCGATACATAAATAAGAACAACCGCCAACAAATACTTATTTCTGCGCTTATATATCTCTTTCTCCGGAACGGTTAAGATTTCATATATGGTCTTTTTTTGTAGGAAAAGAGTCATGTGCATATGAAGATTCTCTTTCATGTCAAATAAACTCTGGTATGATTGAGTTATATATCACTATGTATCAAAGCGCGCAGAGGGGTGTCACATGGTTGAAAACATTGCCGACGCCATATCGACTGGAGCGGCTGTAGGAAGATATCAACTGAAACAACTCTTACAAAAGCATCCCTGGGGGCCAATCTTTCTGGCTCATAACCGTGAGGGACAGCATGTCATGTTGCGCTTATTAGAGTTTCAACGTACTGCTAATCCCGCTCACAGGGCACCTTCACCAGAAGAGCATATGATTTTCCTTGGCCGTTTCCAGCAAGAGGCAAATCAAGTGGCGGATTTGCGGCATTCACATATTCTTCCGCTTCTCGATTATGGTAGTTTTCGCGGAACGGCCTTCCTGGTCTATCCATATGTTTCGCTTGTTCCCTTATCAAACCTGCTCACGCGAGGACGGTCTCCCGATGTGCAGGCAGTTGGGCTTTACCTGGAACAGATCATCTCTGCTCTGGAATACGCGCACGAATGTGCGGTACTTCATCGTAACCTTTCAGTCAACAATATCTTCCTACATAACAATCGACATGTGCTACTGAGCGAGTTTGGACTATTGCGTATGCGTGAGCATGGGCTTCAAATATGGGAAAGGACACAAGGCTTCGAAGGGCACAGTGAATCAAGTGCACCAGAACAACTGCTCGGAAGATCTGTAGATGCCTATACTGATATCTATGCTTTGGGAACACTTATCTTCCATCTCCTTACTGGTCAACCCGTTTTCCAGGGTAGTTCACGCGAAGATGTCATGCGCCAACACCTCTACGCTGAGCCACCCTCACTACACACACGGCGCATCGACATACCAGAAGGATTAGATGCGCTTATGCTGAAAGCGATGGCAAAGGAGCCACAAATGCGCTTCCATCGCCCAAGCGAAGTCCTTCAAGCATATTATCAGGCTGTGGCACCTGAACGTTTACCTGTCGTAGCAACCTTAATTCGAGATGCTGTTCAATTAGCGGGAATGCACCCAGCACCTCAAAAGACCACTCATAGTTCCGCCAGAGCAGGTATACCTCGCTCTATGGATCAAAGTTCATCCACAAAGAGTCGCCTCTCACGGCGCACATTGCTAGCAACTGGAGGTAGCACGGCGGTTGCTATGACAGCTATTGGTATCGGTCTGCTCAGCGCGCACAATGCGCGTCAACCTAGTCTGGCAGGCACCACTAACCAAACACCTGTCAATAGCCAGCCAACAACCAGCACTAGAACCACGCAGGACACAAAGACAGCAACTCCAAACTCAAAATCTGTTCTGGCGCGCACTAAAGATATACCCATTAATATGGCCAAGACTTTTCCCCTGAAGGACCAAAAGAACCCAGGCGTGCTAGTCCATCTCTCAAACAACACCTTTGTTGCTTACGACACAACGTGCACACATGAGGGTTGTTCGGTGGAATATAGCCAGACAACAGGGCATCTTGAATGTCCCTGCCATGGCTCAGTTTTTGATCCAGCACATAACGCAAGTGTTCTACAAGGGCCTGCAAACATGCCTCTTAAAGCACTCCAGATCACAGTCCAGACTGATGGCACAATCACCATGGTCTAGCTAACATAGAGAGTTGAGACCACCTTGATAGCAACCTATCACCAGCCTCATCGTGAGATATCGTATACACAACACGCTCTAGCAGCCTCCTCAGAGTGGATAGACGTAGCAGAACGAGAGGAACCGAGGTCATGAGCAAACAGGCAGGAACAAAATATGTCATTATTGGCAGCGGAATAGCCGCTGTCACCGCCGCCGAGGTGCTTCGAAGCGAAGATCCTTTGGCATCCATCATTATGCTTGGTGACACGGCTCAGGCAGTTTACTATCGGCCAGCTCTCAAAGACTATTTGGCCGGTCGTATAAGCGATGAGAAGCTTCCAGCGCGCTCCGAGCAGTTTTATCGTGAACAAAATATTCGCTACTATGCCGATCCAGCCATCAGCATCGATACGCAGAAACAGTATGTACAGCTCAAGAGTGGACGCAAAGTAAGCTATCACCGCCTGCTACTGGCCTGTGGCGCACAACCAGCACGCCTGACCTGCCCAGGCAGCGAGCTAGATGGTGTGATCACACTACGCGATATAGACGATTACCAGGAAGTGCTCTCCCGCCTACCGAAAGCACGGAACATCGTCGTTTGTGGAAGCGGTACGCTAGCCTTAGAAACCGTTGAGGCTCTACGCCAACGAGGACACGAAGTCACCCACCTGATACGCAAACAAACACTCTGGTCAGAAGTGCTAGATCCAACGGCCTCAGACCTGATCATACAGCAGGAACTACGCGATGGTGTCCGGGTGCACAGAGAAGAAGAGATTGTTGAGATCCGGGGTCAGCGAGGGCGAGTTCATACTCTCCGCACCTCCTCTGACGTGACCTTGCCTTGCGATCTGTTGATCTGCGCCATCGGGATTGAGCCCAATCTCGAATGTATACAAGGAAATGGGATAGCTCATAAACGAGGCGTGCATGTGAACACATGGATGCGCACCAGTGCCCCTAATGTGTACGCGGCTGGCGATGTCGTTGAGATGCAAGACCCTTTTAATGGGCGCATGCGCGTGTTAGGACAGTGGTATCCCGCTATCCAACAAGCACGAACGGCAGCATACAGTATGCTTGGCTTGCTCGATCCTCAACAAGACCCACAAGCACCACTCTCGAATTCTCTCAACTTCTACAATGCGACCTTCCTCTATGGCTTGCCATTCGCCGCGACGGGTGTCACCAACCTAAGTGGAAGTCAAGGCTTACAAGAAATTATTGCTGAACCAGAACCACATAGCTATCGCAAGGTCTTGCTCAAGGATGGGCAACCAATTGGAATGCTCGCGCTGGGCAAACGCTCCCAGGCTTTGGCTTTTAAACGAGCCATCGACCATCAGGTACAACTGGCGACCATTGCTCTATGCCTCTTTATGCCAGACTTCAATTTACAAGACTGGCTGGATAATAAAGGCGTGCCACCGCCGCTACTTGGCCTTACAGTCAGAAGACCGAAGCCCAAAGTTGAAGCTCTGTCGGCATCCGTAGAACAACCTGTACAGGAAACCACACCAGATCCCGATACCGCTCCATTCCCTATGACGACTCAAAGCGTTCAGGATACAGAAACACCTCAGTACAGTGAGTGGTATCTGGTACCACAAATAAACCAGCTCCAGATGGAGGGCGTTTCGCCTCTGCGTTTAAGCCGAAGCGAGAAGTTGACTGTAGGCCGCCAACCGGGCTCCCATTTGCTTCTCGATATGGAGACGATCTCGCGTTTGCATGCTGAAATATTCCATTTAGATGGACGCTTTGTGCTGCGAGATCTGGGAAGCACTAATGGTATCTTCATCAACGGGCGACGCTTACCGCCAAATGCTGTCCATTTCCTTCAGGAGAACGAGGAGATCAGCTTTGGTAGCCGCGCGCGCTTCCTGGTTATGTCCCATACCAGAACCGAACCCGATACAGCTCCTCTCCGTAAACTTCAACTTCCCCATATGGGCGTAGATGGCAATACAGGCGGGCTAATGAAACGCTTCGCCGCGCTCAATTCAGGTTATATAGCACAGACTGAGAAGATGCCTGCCCTTCAAATACTCACCGATTGGGTTGAGCGAGGAAACGAGCCAAACTCTTCACCACCTCTCTCAGGACTGACGATATGCCGTTGTTGCGGAGTCGCGAATACGCAGAAAGCCCGCTTCTGCGCAAGTTGTAGCGCATCGCTAGAGGCCCATAGCGAGGTAATGCCAGAGATCAATGGAGGAAGATAACGTGCAAGTAAAGGGAGCGCGACGAGAGCTTACAGCAGATGAAATTCGCTTTGAAATTGATATGTGCGTTGGCTGCGACCGCTGTATGCGTGCCTGCCCTGTACCATTATCAACAAAGGTCACTATCGCCGAATTAAACCAGGCTACCATTACCGAGAACATCTCACCATTGATCGAGCGTTTCACAGATGAATGTGTTATGTGTGGCTCTTGTGTACCTGTCTGTCCAGTTGATAATCACCGCGATCTCCTGATGCACTCTCTAAAGCAACGGTTGGGAACCTCATGGGAATGTCAAGCGGATATTGAGCGTGTACGCTCAATACTCCCCGGAGGTTGGACTGTTGCACAATTACTCGGACGTCTACGCGAGCAACCGATGCTCTGTGATGAAGCGCTTGTGCCCGATAACTACCTACTTCATCTAGTCAATACCTCACAACTCCTGATTAGCAAGCCAGGCCACTGGCTCATGCACGAGGGTGAGTTCTCGCGCGATCTCATCTTGATTCTCAGTGGGCGCGTTGAACTTTCCTCAACGGGTCCAGGCGAAACCGGGCTACCTATCGCTGTATTACGGCGAGGAGAATACCTGGGCGAGCACGAAATGCTCAACGGACAACCACGCCAGGTTAGCGCATGCACAGCCAGCAAATGCGCTCTGCTTCTAGTTCCAGAGCAGGTTGTGCAACGCCTGATGGATATCATACCAGAGATAAAGAACTTCTTTGAGACCCTCCACATGGAGCGCTCCATCGAAACAGCACTCAATCACATACCACTCCTAGAAGGTATTGCCGCGATAGATCTTCGCTACCTCGCAGAGCAAGCAATGACACGCGTTTATGAGCGAGGTGAGCATCTCTTTCGCGAGGATGAACAAAACCAACCTGAGCGCGAAACACTGCATTTGCTCCTGGACGGTTTCGTCAAAGTCGCGCGTCGGATTTCGGCTCGCAAAGGCAAGGGAGAACGTATTATCGCCTATAGACAAAGTGGCGATTATTTCGCAGGGGGTCTAGACACACTTGGAGATCAGCGTGCCGTCAGTGTCTCAGCGATTACGCGTACGACTGTGGCTGAGATACCGCGCCGGAACTTGCTTAATCTTTTCAGACGCTATCCGCTAGTCAAAGCACGCTTTCAAGAACAGTTACAGCTCTATCAGGATGCCCGTATAGCTGCTCAGAGTGCCATCTTTGAACCCTTCGAGTTTGAGCAAGAACCAGAGCATCCCAATATAGTCACAGATGCCGCCGCAAGAGCAGGCTTACACGCGCTTGTAGATGATGGTGTTATTGAAGGAACAGAGGTACTGGTCATTGATCTAGCAAAGTGCATTCAATGCAATGAGTGCGAGATCGCGTGTGAACGTCGGCATGGACACTCACGCATGAACCGCAAAGGTCTGGTAGTAGGCAATATCAGCATTGCTACTGCCTGCCGCCAGTGCCAGGACCCGGTCTGCTTGCTCTGTAGCCGCGCAGGAATCGCACGCTTACCAAGCGGTGAAGTTTACATCACAGAGAGTTGCATCGGGTGCGGCATCTGTGCCGAACGTTGCCCATATGACAATATCTCAATTGTAGATTTAGAACCACAAGAACAGGCTCAAGCCAACCTCTGGCACAGTTTTAGCTCGTTCTTTTCGGGCAAGAAACGCAAATTGCTCCCAGTTCTCGCCGCGCCAGGTCCTCTCGATACATCCTCTGCTCTGGACCCGGTAGAGGAGATGCGTAAGAAGATCGCTATCAAATGCGATCTATGCGCAGGTTATAACGACCAGGCCTGTGTCCAATCTTGCCCAACCGGGGCGGCAATTCGCGTTAACCCACGCACATTCTTTGGCTCGACCGAAGAGATCCTCTTCAAGTAGGAAGGAGTGAGCTTTGTCCAGTTTACCCAAAACATCCTCCCGACCTGGTCAAAGCACCAGCAAGCAAAACTATAAGAAAATCTGGTACGCGCCTGCCTCGCGTGCGAAGTGGTACTGGCTACTAGTAAGCGGAACGTTCTATCTGCTGCTCTTCACCTGGTATCAATACGCATTGCATACAGGGCAGGAAGCAGAACCATTTGAGGACCCCTTTCGCCTCTTTGGCATCTGCGCCTTTGTCCTGGTCTTACTCAGCGCGAGCTATACTCTTCGGCGTCGGTTCGCACGAGCCTTGCCGGGCAAGGTACAGAGCTGGCTCTGGATGCATACCTGGCTTGGAATCATCACAATCCTTGTAGCGCTCCTGCATGAGAACTACGCCTATATTACCCATGATTTCTTACAGGTCCCAAACGACCTCCTCGAAGCGAATCTGGGGCCTATAGCCCTCTTCGCGCTCATCCTGCTCGTCTTCAGTGGCATCGCCGGACGGCTCTTCGACCAGTGGCAAACGCGCAAAATGGCCCATGAGGCGGCTACCAATGGAGTGGGCATTGCGCAAGCGGTAGAAGAGAGAGTGCGACATCTAGAAGAGACTGCGGAAAGTCTCTGTGCCGGAAAATCTGATGCTTTTAAAGAACATTGTCAGAAGCGCTTACAACCAACCAACCAGCAAAAAAATATGCTTGCAAGCCTCTCAGGCTCACTTACGCCGCGAGCACGAAGCGATTTACAACGAGCAGAGGAGGCACTCGATGAGCGAGCAAGGTTGCTCATTTCGCTGCAACATCTACAACAGAGTCAGAGGCTCATCCGTCGCTGGCGCATGCTCCACATACTTATCGCAAGCTTGAGTCTGCTCATCATCACCTATCACAGCATCATGGAGTTGAGCATCACAATTTTGCACATCACAACAATAGTCCCATCTCCCTGATGATTGAGGAATTCGCCACTATATTACTGGCTAACGACAATAAATATACCTTTTCAGCTCCCACCATCCAGGAGTTAAAAAGAATAGACCAGAAGTCGGGTATTTAAAATGAATTGTGCTATCTGTCTTAAAGCGGCAGAGGCGGACGCGGCCTTTTGTGGGCACTGCGGACAACGCCTGATTGCCGCGCCAGAGCCGTTGTCGCAGCGGCATAATGTTTCGAGGCACCTACAAGCAAGTAGAATTCAGCAAAACATAACGCTTGAACGAGAGGCGATTCAGGTGCCTCTTCGCCATACAAGACCAGAACTCGCGGCTCCCGCAAATCCCATCCGTAGCAAGCAGATAACTGCGGATCTTCCCAGGCTGTCTCCAGTCTGGCAGGAACCTTCGCCCTCCGGCTTACAGCCCGGCTTCATCGAACCTATTACAAGCGCACCACGTGGCCCTCAGAATTCTTTCGCGCGCTCAATTCTTATCCTGGTCACACTCACACTTCTAGTGAGCTCTATAGCTGTTGGCGCATACGCACTCGCCAAAACAAGCTCCATTGGCGGCTTTCGTGTCACTCGCTCCTTTACAACACAGACCCAGGGCCAAGCAACCTTTAGTGATGGAGACAATACGCAAGGCATCACAAACAGTATAACGCTAACGCTAAAACAACTCGCGGCCCCTGAAAAGGGTACTCAGTACCAGGCATGGCTCATTGACGATCAGGAGGAGCATATCACCTCTTTGGGTTCCCTGACTGTTCAGGGAACTAGCTATACACTCAAGCGAACCATTAGCCAGCAAAACCTTCTCAGCCTTGGCAATCGCATCCAGGTAACCCAGGAACATGGACAGGTCTCCGTTCCCACAGGAAAGACCTTCTTTAAGGCTGATTTTCCCCCTATGGCTCTTATCCACCTGCGCCACCTGCTAGTACGGCTGGATGAGACTCCAAGTCAAGTTGGTCTACTCGTTGGTTTACGTGAGCAAGCACGTCAACTCAATGAGCAGGCAACACTTCTCAACAACAATGCGGAAAACACTCACGCCATTCGCTGTATCGCACAAAATATAGTAAATATTGTTGAAGGCAAGCAAGGTGCGCGATATGCGAAGCTTGAGCCCACCTGTAAAAATGCCCACATCGCACCAAGGGGAGATGGCTTTGGACTCTTAGGCAATGGAGCATATATCGACCATAGTTTGATGCACGTCTCGCTCGCGGCAACACAAAGCGACTCCAGCCCAACCATCAAGCAACATGCAGAGCAGGTACGTGCTGTGCTTGAAAACATACGTGCTCAGGCTAACCAGTTAGATCAGATAGCGAACAACTTACTCCAATCGCCACAAGATGGCGCCAACCAAGAGCAGAGTATCGCGCTCTGCAAACAAATTTTTGAGGGAAAAGATGCCAATCATGATGGTCATATCGACGCGATACACGGTGAGGGAGGAGCGCTAACCGCTTATACCTATGGGCAACTCATGGCCCAGTTAAATGCCTAAAACGGGAAAAAACACTCCCTCTTTTGGGGGAGACTGAAATCATGCCCTCTGGCGATGGCAAAAGAGGCTCTCAACACTATACTTGCTTACAACAGATACGTAAATAAACAATTCCACCCGCGATCTGAGGAGCAAGCATATGTTAGAGACCATTCTCACTATCCTAGTTGCAATCGTCGTCCTCACATTTATGATTGTGCGCCAGCTCAGAGCCAGGCGCATTAAATTCCCAAACATCCTAATTTTGCCAGCCATTCTTGTGTGGATCACCTACACCAATATCGTGGCAGAAATGGGGAAGGAACACGCGGATATAGCACTTCTACTTGGATTATTCGTCCTCGGCCTGATTCCAGGGCTCGCCCTAGGGGGCTATCGTTCCCTTTTGTATAGTCTGCGCATTGATGCTACAAGTGAAACCGTCCTCGCACAAAGGGCTGGTTTGTTTAGCATCGCCATCTGGTTTATTCTGCTGGCTGCCAAGATTGCGGCATCAGTCTTAACATATACCACACCAGGCGGCACAACGCTTACCATCTTTTTATTGATAACTGCCATCCACGGACTTTTCATTGGCAATGTCATAGGAGAAAATCTAGGGCTATGGTTACGCGCGAACAATTATCAGAGTACCCATGTCCACTCACAGGTGATAAAGTAGAGTGTAGAGCACCCAGACCTCATTACAGCAGTACTTAGAAGTCTTGAGTCCGGTATTATATAGGCGCTGAGCTTCAACCAGCGCCACGGGCTCCACCGCTCGATTGATCTGTACGTCGCGATAGTTCCCTCACGGAGAATACATCACCATGATCTCGCGTGGCACACGCCCAATTCTGCCAGCATCCCGACATATGCTCTTTATCTCACTGCAATTGTTGCTCAGTCACATTATAGCAAGTGTCCTGGCATTGGGGGTGTATATCTGGCTCACTGGACAACACCTCTCATCGACCACAATTGATCTCGTTGGAATGGGTACTGTAGGGTTGCTGGGCCTGATATTTACGCTCAACCTGCAATATGGCTTCTATAGATCAGGGCAACTGGTAACTGGTAGCGAAAGGCAAGGTCTCTGGACTCAACGCCTGGACAAATCTATCTGTGTTTGGCCGCTACATAACTATCTCAAGCAGCTGCGCTTGTTGCGCCAGCGAGCCGAAGCGCGCGCGCACGAAGAGAAACTCAATCGCGAGCAAATGCTTGAGCAAGCGCGCAACGCTGCATCGCAGGAAGAACGCAATCGCATCGCCCGTGATCTACACGACTCGATCAAGCAACAAATCTTCAGCATCAGCGTCAGCGCTGCTGCGGCTAAAGCGCATATGCATGCCGATATGGGAAGCGCGAGCGAGGCACTAGAGGATATTCAACGCTCAACCAGGGAAGCCCAGATCGAAATGCGCGCTCTCCTCCAACAGTTACGTTCCTCACCTCTGGAGCAAACAAATCTTCGTGAAGCGCTTCAGACTCAAGGCGAGGCGCTAGGCTATCGTACAGGAGCCCATGTTACATGCGAGATTGGGAATCTGCCATCTGCCGATCTTCTGCCACCGCAGACAGAAGAACAGCTTTTCCGCATAGTTCAGGAATCATTTGCCAACATTGCGCGCCACGCTCGCGCCACCCATGTCTGGCTTACGCTCCAACAAGAGGAGGAGCAACTACGCCTAAGTATCCGCGATGACGGACAGGGCTTTGATCAGGAACAGGTAAAACAGGGCATGGGATTGGCTAACATCCATGAACGTGCGAGAAACCTTTGCGCAACGGTGCATATCCAAAGTACTCCAGGAAAAGGGACATATCTTCAGATCCACATCCCTCTCCTTCTATCACATAAGCAGACCGATGAAGAAGCGCGCTTTGAAGTCGAGCTTGAACGCCGCGTGGAGAAAGCCCAGAACGGCTACCAGTGGAGCGGAACCGCCGCCCTCATTGCTTTTATGCTTCTCAATGTAAATGTCCCCCAGGTTTGCGCACTGTTAGCGCTGCTAGTAAGTGCCTTTGCTCTGATTCAAGGCATTTATTCCCGCCTGAGCTTGCGCGAGTTTGGTCCTCGCGCGCAAACAGAGTTCGATAAACTCTGGCAGCATGAAGGAAGCCTCTATCTACGCTTGTTTGGTCTTGTTGTAGGTTGCCTCATCACCATCAATATACAATCCCGACTCTGGGACCAGGCCGACCATATATGGATACTTCTTATCGAAGGCCTACTGGCATTAAGTGCGATCCTGCCTCTCATCTGGCTCCGCAATCGGGCCAACGAACGCTACTTTCGTCAGGTAGCCGAACCCATGCTCACATGGGAATTGACATATAGTACCGAACGAAGCCGGCGAAAGATACGCCTCTGGTTGGTCGTCACCGCAATCGCGTTTATCTCTAGCCGCTTTCTCTTTACATTTCCGCCACATGCACTTGAAGGTTGGATAGGTTATCTCTGTTTGGGAGCCATAGCCTATTGGGGCCTTACACTCGCTATTGAACGCTTTCAACTCAAACGCTGGCAGGCACAAACGGGCAAGGCAGCATAAGAGAGGATGAAAATATAGATGGAAAGACCGCAATCGACGATCCGTGTCGCACTCGTCGATGACCACACTATCGTACGGCGCGGCTTACAAAGCTACTTGAAAGCCTTTGAAGATATTCAGGTTGTTGGAGAGGCAGCCAGCGGAGAGGAAGCCCTAAAATATCTGGAAGATTGGCTACCAGATGTGCTGGTGATAGATCTCTTGATGCCAGGAGGTATGAACGGCATCGAAACAATCAAACGTGCGAATAGAGTCCTTCCTAACATGCATCTTGTCGTTCTCACCAGCTACACGGAAGATACACGCGTCGTAGCAGCCTTGCGCGCGGGCGCTATTGGCTATGTCAGCAAAGAGGCCGATCCCGAAGTCCTGCTCAACTCTATCCGTGCCGCTTCCCGTGGACAATCCTTGCTCGATCCAGCCATCGCCAATATTGTCATGCAAGAACTGATGCAGAATGGGAAGAGCAGTGGTGGGCTAACTGATCGTGAACATGAAGTCTTGCGTCAGCTTGCTCTCGGACGTACTAATCCGGAGATTGCCACCACCCTGGTCGTAAGCGAAGAGACAGTCAAGACGCATGTAGGCAATATTCTAACCAAACTGCAACTAGCACACCGCATGCAAGCAGTTATCTATGCCCTGAAAAAGGGTCTAATTTCGCTTGATGAAATTGATTTTCCTTAATGCATCTTGCACATTTGCTGCATTCTCTTTTATCTGGCAGAACTGTTCTACCTGTGTGCTATGATCTTATATAAGAAGAAAATTTTCCCAACACAGGAAGGACCCGTTCAGCAATGAACTACTTTGCCTATACTGATGTGGCCCGGCGCTACGCCGCCTACCGGCCTTACTTCCATCCTCTTGTCATATCAAAGGTGCAAGCCACGCTTAAACTGGAGACACCTGTCAAGAAGGCGCTTGATGTTGCCTGTGGTACAGGGCAATCGACACGCGCCCTCAAGCATATCGCTGATCAGGTCATAGGCTGTGATATCTCGTCAGAGATGATCTCAGCCGCCACACAACAACCAGGCATTAGCTACGTGGTCGCTCCTGCTGAACAACTGCCATTCGAGAACGCGAGTTTTGACCTGCTCACAGTCTCACTGGCCTTTCACTGGCTTGATCGAATGCGTTTCATTCCCGAAGCCGCGCGAGTCTTACGTCCCGGTGGCTGGCTTATCATTTACACAAACAGCTTCGAGGGGGTCATGCGTGAAGACCCCAACTTTGAACAGTGGTTTACCCAAACCTATCTGGAGCACTATCCAGTCACACCACGCGATAGCAAGCCCCTGGACCATCATGTTTTGGCGGAATATGCTCTGCATGCCAAACGTGAAGAGCGCTATGTAAACGATGTCCTCTTCACACCTGATGAACTGGTAAGCTACCTGATGACGAAAAGTCTTGTAACCGCTGTCATTGAGAGGGGTGAGAAAAGCCATGACGCGATTTACAGTGAACTACTGGAACAAGTTAGCACTTTTTTCGCCAGCGATCATGGCACCTTCCGCTTTAGTGGAACTATACGCTATATCCAGAGGGAAGCTCTCATACGGGAGGATGATAAGTAACAGGCCAATAATAAGGCAGATCGGATGGTACATCCCAGCCAAATTGGCTGTAATAGAGCCAGTCCTTTCGCAACAAATTTGACTTATGAGCGTCGTGGAAACGCGGGTCACCGAGCCACCAAGGATAATGAATATGTAGACAATCAAGGTGATGATACGACATAGTGTTTCGATACCCACGGCGCTCCCATTCGGTGAGAATAGTATTCAAATATTCGCGTAAAGCAGTCGCGTATCCCTGCCACATAAGCACAGCGGGGTGGTGATACCACGGCCCCATATAGTCGGGCGTCGTCACAATCTTTAAAATCTGAAACGCCTCCAGACGTTGTTTTCCCAGGCGTTTTGAGTCGAGTGCCCGTGCCGTCTCCTCAAAAGAGGCATATGGAAGAAATGTCTGCATATTTCCCATTCCTCCTTCCTAACCACATACACACATACATATATCGCTCTTTATAATACCGCCATTCGCCAAGTACTTGAGCACGCAGATCACTAGAAGATGAGTGCCCACTAAAGCGCGACCCTACAGACTCCCCCAGTGTTAAGACTTATCCCACAGATACTAACATATCATTCTCTGACGCCAGACGAGTGCTACACATGTGGACCACAAAAGCCGATAAAAGGAAGCAAGACAATATGTCATTTGATATGAAATGGTTAATATCGATTCAAGATGGCTGGTACAGTGAGCCGTGATTGGCTGTAGCAGAGAGCCAGCGGGCTATGTTAGAATCGAGAGAGGAAATATAGATTATCCCTGTACTCTCTCACATATATGGTAGGAGCTATTTACGCTATGGAAAAGCAAACCGGTACCATTCAGGTAAAACGCAGTTTCCCTGAAATGCTAAAAGGCGGTGTCATCTGTGACGTTGTAAATGCGGAGCAGGCAAAAATCGCAGAGGAAGCTGGCGCGTCAGCGGTTATGGCCCTGGAACGTGTGCCAGCCGATATTCGCGCGCATGGCGGAGTCGCGCGCATGAGCGACCCTGAACTGATTATCCAAATCAAAGAAGCCGTTACCATTCCGGTCATGGCGAAATGCCGCATCGGACATTTTGTCGAAGCTGAGATTTTACAAGCAATCGGCGTAGACTGTCTCGACGAATCGGAAGTATTGACACCGGCTGATGAGAGTTACCACATCAATAAGCATCTCTTCAATGTTCCCTTTGTATGTGGAGCGCGTGATCTGGGTGAAGCCCTGCGACGTGTAGGTGAAGGCGCGGCCATGCTACGCACCAAGGGCGAGGCCGGAACGGGAAATGTCGTCGAAGCGGTACGACATATGCGCACTATTATGGATGGTATTCGCCGTCTGCGCAACCTGCCAGAAGAAGAACTGATGAACGAGGCCAAGCTTCTTGGCGCCCCCTATGACCTGGTCAGGGAGGTCGCGAGCACGGGCAAACTACCCGTCGTCAACTTCTCGGCTGGTGGTGTCGCGACGCCCGCAGACGCGGCCTTGATGATGCGCCTGGGAGCGGAAGGCGTCTTCGTTGGTTCAGGCATCTTCAAATCAGGTGATCCCTTCAAACGCGCGAAAGCCATTGTACGCGCGACCACCCACTACCAGGACGCAGGCATTATCGCCGAGGTCTCACGCAATCTGGGCGAGCCGATGGTAGGTATCAACCTGGATACGCTCTCACAGGAAGACCTGATGGCACGCCGTGGCTGGTAGGCTGCAACGTATAGGATAATGGAACAACGACCCATGACAGAGGAACGCAACCTATCACCATGTATCGGCGTATTAGCATTACAAGGTGATTTTGAAGCACACCTGAAAATGCTGGCCTCGCTAGGGGTAGATGGAGTAGCCATTCGACTTCCTGAGCAACTGGAAGAAATAAATGGTATAATTATACCAGGTGGTGAAAGTACCACGATAGGCAAACTCATGATCGAGTATCGCCTCCTGGAACCATTACGACGGAAGATTCAGGAAGGTATTCCGGTCTGGGGGACCTGCGCGGGCCTCATACTACTAGCGAAAGAGACGGACAACGCGCTAGCGGGCCAACCACTCCTGGCAACGCTAGATATCCGAGTTCGTCGCAACGCATTTGGCAGTCAGCGGGAAAGTTTTGAGACAGATTTAGTAGTGCCAGAGCTTGGCGAAGCGCCATTCCACACATTCTTCATTCGCGGCCCACTAGTTGAAACGGTCGGGCCAGAAGTAGAAGTGCTGGCAACGCTCGACGATGGAACCATCGTTGCTGTCCGAGAAGGGACCAGGCTAGGTACTGCATTTCATCCCGAAGTATCCGGCGATACACGTTTTCACCAATACTTTCTCCGCATAGTAGAGAGCGTCAAAGGCTAGGGGCATCGTTGATGCCCTTAGTGGGGCGCAGGAGAAGTGGATGATACGACCGGTCCTGTTTGTGGATTTACCGGGAATCATCTATGCCATGAACCGACGCACACGCAGTCGGAAAGAAGGTCTAGCGAACTTTGTGTGCTGGCTGGAGCCTGTAGAGAGAGATTCGCTACCCTCACCTATCCTGCGAAATATCCTGCCGCTCACCCCCATCTCGCGAACCTGGATCTGTGAGGATCACTGGCAAGTACTCGGTTTTGCCCAGATGAACGAACGCCCATCGCGTAAAGCGTGGGACCTCTCCTATCTGGCCTCCATGCGCCATCGAAAGATCTCTAGCGAGGATGTGCTTAGTGCGTTGCTAGACTACGCGCTAGAGATGGCGGGTGCGCATGGAATATTGCGTATCTTTGCGAAGGTCGAAGATGAGGTACCGGAAGTAGACATGTTCGTGCGCAGCGGCTTCCAGCGCTACGCACGCGAGCTCACCTATGTCTATGAACCTGGCTCAACTTTACCAGAGCAAGGACAGCAGTTGAGTTCCCTCCGTAAATGGCACCGCCATTATGCGTGGGGACTACATCAACTGTATCGGGCGACGACACCACAACGGGTGCGTATGGCTGAATTGCTTGAGAGCAGTGAGGAATATGCCCGGTTGCACGTTGGCTCTCAGCGCTGGTTTCTCTCTAACAATGAGAACTATGTCTGCGACGTTGGCGTGCGTTTAGGTGCCTGGTTACGCATTTGCCGTGGGCACAGTACAACTCCACATCGCCTTTTTCTTAATGTCCATCCAGAACATGCTGAACTGGCCGAACCGCTGCTACGATTCGGCATCAGAAGGCTACTGGAAACAGACGTACGGCGCATTTACTGCCTGGTGCGCGAGTACGACTCATGCGTTATTACCGCTCTTAGAGACAGTGGATTTGAGCAGTTAGGCACCAAACTGCTGCTCGTGCGACACGTAGCGTCACTGGCTACGAGGCAAAGCACAGTCCCCCTACTAGAACAAAGAGCGGTCTATGGCTTGAAGGGCCTGGGGACGGTCAATTCGCGCCACAATTAATGAGGTGATTAAACTGCCTATGCAACATGTGGTCACTGACGATCTAGAGGCTCTGCTAGCAACCCTTCCACCTAGCATCCACGACGCGGTCAATCGGCTAGAGAACCGAAGCGAACTGCTGGAGATCGTAATGGACCTCGGGCGATTAGCCGAGGGACGCTTCCCAGAAGGTGAAGTCATCCTAAGCGATCAGCCCGTGACCTATGCTGACCTCGAATATGTGGTTGAACGCATTGGCGAATTTGGCGATGATAACCGCGCAGGGATTGAGCGCACACTCCACCGCATTAGCGCATTGCGTAACCGCAAAGGAAAGGTCGTAGGCCTAACGTGCCGTATTGGACGCGCCGTACTGGGTAGCATTGCTTTGATCCGCGACATCGTGGAACAGGGACAATCTATCCTGATTCTAGGCCGTCCGGGTGTAGGTAAAACGACACTACTACGCGAGATCGCACGCGTCCTGGCGGATGAGGCAAACAAGCGCGTAGTGGTGGTTGATACCTCAAACGAGATCGCTGGCGATGGCGATATTCCACATCCGGGCATCGGACGCGCACGCCGCATGCAGGTCGCGCGCACAGCAGAGCAACACGCGGTCATGATCGAGGCCGTTGAGAACCATATGCCTCAGGTCATCGTTATCGACGAAATCGGCACGGAACTGGAAGCAGCCGCTGCCCGCACTATCGCTGAACGTGGCGTGCAGTTAGTCGCGACCGCGCACGGCAACACACTCGGTAATCTGCTCATGAACCCCACACTGTCAGACCTGGTAGGCGGGATTCAAACCGTCACACTAGGCGATGAGGAGGCCCGCCGCCGCCATACGCAGAAGAGTATTCTAGAGCGTAAGGCTCCGCCAACTTTTGACGTCGTGGTTGAGCAGCAAAGCTGGGAAGAGGTGACAGTACATCGTGATGTCGCTGAAACGGTTGATAATATGCTGCGTGGTCAGTTTGTTGTCGCCGAAGAGCGCACCCGCGATGAGGAAACTGGGCACGTCTCGCTACGCCGTATCACTCGCACCGGCACAGATACCCCTTCAATGGGAGGTATCGGCGGTCTGGTGAATCGCAGTCAGGGCTTTACTGCCAATATGTTTGAGCAGCGTCCAGAGCGCCCAGAGCGCAGCAATAGCAAGAATGTGCGGCAGATGGAGCGCACACGACGAAACTCCAATGAGCCGCCACCTATGCCAATGCGCGCATTAGCTCCAACGGGCACATCGCCTGCTGAGGTAGCAGCTGCGCCCGTCCCGATTGTGGAGAGCGACTCCGAGGAGGAGGACAGAGCCGATGCCTTTCCGCTCAACAAGACGTTGCGCGTGTATCCATTTGGCGTCAACCGTGATCGTTTGAGCGATGCGGCACGACATCTGCGTGTTCCGGTTGTAATCACAAACAACCAGAAAGAGGCGGATGCTGTCATTACGCTCAAGAACTACTATCGCCACCAGGCCGAGCGCCTGCAATTGGCCGCTCAGGATGGCAAGCTCCTTATCATCCTGAAGAACAATACTATCGGTCAAATGCAACACGCGCTGGCTCACATCTTCGATATTCCTGCGGCTGAGACAGCAGGGGAAGAAGAAGAAGAACAAACAGCCTCTGGCGATATCCACTTCGACGATCCAACTAAGCAGGCGCTATTGGAAACAGAGGACGCGATCCATCAGGTGCTCAATAAGGGGTTGACGACGGCAGAGTTGCCCCCGGCAAACGCCCAAGTACGCCGCCTTCAGCATCAGATGGCAACTCGCTATAATCTGCTCTCCCGCAGTCGAGGCAAAGAGCCCAACCGCCGGGTGAAGATTTTCCGTTCGCGGACCTGAGAAAGTCGGTGGCAATGACCTTCCGACATATGATCTTGTGCGGGATTTTGACAGGAGGTACTTCTTACACCAGATCCTTTTTCCAGGCAGGAAAGAGATCGCGCCCAACTGGCTAAACAAGAAGTAGGCCCAACAACAAAAGCAGGCAAATGCCTAATATGATGGGAACCAGCGTGGTGAACTGGTTCCTATTTTTTGTACTGATATAGCGGGGTTGGTTGACATGATAAGATAATTCTAAAAGCTAACATTGAATGGAAGAAACCGAGGCTTGAGAACAAACCTTGAGACTGACCATCACTGAGGATGGAGGCGCGGGTATAGCGTCAGCACTGCCATGAAAGTCAAAACCTTTTGTCTACCCAGACATGGCATGTTATAATGCTCTGCAAGTCACTTGTGCAATGAGGCATAGGCAACCAGCGCATACGCGAAACCACAAAGTTCGTGGCGTGGACCTGCAAGGGCTGAAAGGAGTTGTTCATCTTATGCTCATAGACCATGACTCGACCACGGACACAACCCGTATGCCGGCCCTGGTTGAGGCAACACTACCTGTCACCATCGCGGATATCTGGCAAGCATATAAGTTCCTAAAACCTATCATGCACCACACGCCCCTGACCCCCTCTCGGACGTTTCAGCGCATGACTGGAGCCAATATCTACTTAAAAGCGGAGCACATGCAGCGCGGGGGCTCATTTAAGGCGCGGGGAGCCGCATACAAAATCTCGCGCCTATCGCCTCAACAACTCAAAGCTGGTGTAATTGCGGCGTCAGCCGGTAACCATGCCCAGGGTGTAGCTATCGCTGCCGCTCAGAATCATACCCCCTGCACAATTGTAATGCCCGAGAATGCTCCCCTGGCGAAGGTCGTGGCGACGCAAGAGTATGGGGCAACCGTCGAATTATTTGGAGCCACTTACGATGACGCCTACCAGCATTGCCTTGAGCTGCAACGGGCCAGCGGCGCAACATTTATTCACGCCTTTGACGATCCAGATGTCATCGCAGGCCAGGGAACGCTGGGTCTGGATATGCTCAACGATCTGCCAGATGCCGACGCTATCATCGTCCCCATTGGCGGCGGTGGTCTGATAGCAGGCATCGCAGTCGCTGCTCGGGCACTCAAACCCGATATCAAGATTATTGGGGTACAGGCGGCAGGCGCTCCCAGCTGCCGAGCCTCACTCGACAATGGCAGTCCAACCACCCTCACTTCAATCAATACCATCGCCGATGGCATCGCGACCAAACGTCCTGGTGAACTGACCTTCTCTATTATCAAGCAACTAGTCGACGATGTGGTACTGGTCAGCGATGAAGATATCATTCAGGCTGTGCTACTCCTGATGGAACGTAGCAAGATGGTTGTGGAAGGCGCTGGAGCTATCGGACTGGCGGCGCTCCTCAGTGGCGTGATCAAATTTCATGACCAGAAGGTGCTAGTTCCCCTCACTGGTGGCAATATTGACATCAATTTGGTAGGTCGCTTCATCGAACATGGGCTGGCGATGTCAGGCCGCTACTTTGTCATTCATACCATCCTTGATGACAGGCCAGGCGAACTTATGCGGCTACTCAATATCATTGCCGACATGCGCGTCAATGTCATCGATGTGCGCTATCAGCGCATCACTGAACGCTTGCCTATTATGCAACGTGAAGAGACAATCACACTGGAGACACGAAATCGGGCCCAATGTGAAGAGGTCTTACGCCGCATCCGTGCAGCAGGCTACATGGTGGAAGAAGCTCAGACCTTTGACGAAGATCGGATGCACGGTCGAATGTAATAATAAAAAGCTGATAGTGAGATTTGTAGGTCTCACTATCAGCTTTCCTATTTATAGCTCGATATCACAGAGGCTCGACGCGCAGCATAGCAGCGCCTTTCTGCACCACCTCGCCACTGGTCGCCACAATGGCCGTAACACGACCTGAAATCTCAGCAACTACTTCATTAAAGACCTTCATCGACTCGACGAGCGCCACAACCTGTCCGGCATGAATGACATCGCCAACGTTGACAAAAGGAGGAGTAGAGGGTGAGGCAGCAGAATAATAAACGCCCGTAAGTGGAGCGTTGACCGCAAGCGTCGTATCAGCCTTGGCTGCGCGCGGAGAGGCGGAGGGAACTCCAGCCACAGCCGCCGCAACACCTGTCACAGCTGGTGTGGAAACCAGCACCATGCCAGGATCACGACGAATAGCGATATCCAGGCCCCCTTCGGATAGCTCTAGTTCACCAATGGAACTCCCCTCCAATACCTGGATAAGCGCCTCAACTCGCTCCAACCACAACATATTCTTCTCAGTCTTCATGTGTACTACTCTTCATATCGTTTGAATATCAGGCAGGTATTGTGACCACCGAAACCGAGCGAGTTCGACATCGCAACATTCACGGTGGTGTGACGCGCCTCATTAGGCACATAATCGAGATCGCACTCTGGATCAGGATTGTGCAGGTTAATTGTGGGCGGGATAATACCTGTCAGGATACTTTGAATTGAGATCACTGACTCTACCGCACCAGCCGCACCAAGAGTGTGACCGGTCATTGACTTGGTTGAGCTCACTGCTACCTTATAAGCATGCTCGCCAAATGTGGTCTTAATAGCCTGTGTCTCCGTTCCATCATTTGGAGGAGTCGAGGTGCCATGTGCATTGATGTAGTCGACCTCATCAGGGCGAAGACCAGCCTTCTGCAACGCGCGACGCATCGCACGTACCAGGCCCTCACCACCAGGGGAAGGCGAGGTCACATGATGTGCATCACCTGTGCAACCATAGCCAACTAATTCGGCCAGAATGGTCGCACCACGCGCTTTAGCAAACTCCAGATCCTCAAGGATCAGTATGCCAGAAGCCTCACCCATGACAAAACCATCACGGGTGGCATCGAAAGGACGGCTAGCCCCCTGGGGATCATCATTGCGACGCGAGAGCGCCTTCATATTATCAAAGGCCGCCATCGAGATAGGCGTAACCGCCTTCTCAGAACCACCAGCAATCATGACCTTTGCATCACCACGACGAATAGTCTCCCAGGCTTCACCAATCGTATTCCCACTGGTGGCACAGGCGGAGACCGCAGCCCAGTTCGGACCACGCGCGCCAGTTAAAATAGAGACAATGCCCGGCGCTCCATCCACGATCATCATATTGATAAAGAAAGGGCTGATGCGGTCCGGCCCATTCTCATACAGGACCTTAAATTGATCGTGCAATGTAACTAGGCCACCAATCCCACTACCAATATACACGCCAACCTCATCGGCGATATCTTCGGTAATGGTCAGGCCAGCATGTGCCAACGCTTGACTAGTCGTGGCAATGGCTAGCTGCTCGTAAGGATCATTACGCCTGGCTTCCTTGCGATCCATATACAAGGTAGGATCAAAATCCTTAATCTGAGCAGCGAAATGAACTCGGTGGCGACTGGTATCATAAGAAGTAATCTCACCAACACCAGATTTGCCCTGACAGAGCGCCTCCCACGAGGAAGCCAGGTCGTTACCCAACGAGGTAACCAGTCCCATTCCGGTTACAACTACGCGAGACACGAAGTCACCTCCTGTAGTTACGAACTTCCGCAAACCCAGGTACGCCAACACTCCCATGTTAGACATTCCCAAATGACGAGGGCAGCGAACCCCTGGTTCACGTAAGAAGTACTATTTATCCTAATAAAGTGTGGTTTATTTCATACATTTAACGACCATCGGAAACCGTGCCACGACTAGTCTTGTACCCCCACACTCAAATCAACCAATCCCCAAAGCCTCAGCTTCCTCTTGTAAGAAGCGAGTATAAGTGTCTCCTTTAATGAAACCCTCATGGCTGAGCAAACGTTTGTGGAAGGGAATCGTTGTTGCCAGGCCCTCAATGACATACTCATCAAGCGCTCGCTGCATACGCGCAATGGCCTCATTACGCGTCTCACCCCAGACTACTAACTTTGAAAGCAGCGAGTCGTAATGAGGAGGAACCTCATAACCGGCATAAAGATGGCTATCAACACGCACACCAGGACCACCGGGAACCTGATAACGTTCTACAGTTCCAGTTTGTGGTCGGAAGTCAGCATCAGCATCTTCAGCGGTAATACGACATTCGATGGCATGTCCTCGGAACTTGATATCCTCCTGCTTGAGTTGCAAAGGAAGTCCAGACGCAATCCGAATCTGTTCTTTCACCAGATCGACACTGGTCACTAGCTCCGTCACGGGATGCTCTACCTGAAGACGGGTATTCATCTCCATGAAATAGTAGCGATTCTGCTCATCTACCAGGAATTCAAGTGTACCAGCATTGCGATAACCAATCTCCTGTACAGCACGAATGCCTTTCTGTCCGATCTCTTCACACAGCTCGCGTGGAAGAATTGGGCTCGGCGATTCTTCGAGGACCTTCTGGTTACGACGCTGGCAGGAGCAGTTGCGCTCCCCTAAATGAATGCCATGACCATAGTTATCAACCAGGACTTGAATCTCGATGTGGCGTGCCTTCTCGACATAGCGTTCGAGATAGATGCCGTCATCACGAAATGCCTCGCGAACCTCATTCTGGGCAATCGTAAAGATACGATCAAATTCGTCTGGACTCTTGATCAGGCGAATTCCACGTCCACCGCCGCCAGCCACGGCTTTCAGCATCAAGGGAAAACCAATCTCACGTGCGGCATCTTGCGCCTCAGAAAGCGTACGCAAGACAGGGGTGCCAGGAAGCGTCGGTAATCCAGCTTTTATCATCGCTTCACGCGCGGATACCTTATCACCCATGACGGACATAACGCTAGCTGAAGGGCCGATAAAAGTAATATTCACATCCTTACAGATTTCGGCAAAACTGGTGTTTTCCGAAAGAAAACCGTAGCCAGGATGAATAGCCTCTGCGTTAGAAATAAAGGCAGCACTAATGATATTGGGAATATTGAGATAACTCTTCCCACTGGGACCGGGACCGATACAGATACTCTCATCGGCACTTTGTACTGGTAATGAATCGCGGTCAGCCTCTGAATGAACAATGACACTACGAATACCCATCTCTCGACAGGCGCGAATAACACGTAGCGCAATCTCACCACGGTTAGCAATCAAAATTTTACGAAACATATAATTACAGATGAAGCAATACAGGTTCTAATATAGAACACAGGCTTCACCATACTCCTCTCCCGATAAAGCCCTTGGTGAGGGGTGATTGAGCAAATTATATCACACCAGGGAAGATAGAGCCCTGTTGTAGCTTCTGTTAGAGAGAATACAGCTTAGCCAGATGGGTCCATGAGAAAAATGGATGATGCATTAATGGGGCACGCTACATTTTTTCAAGCTGAAGGGCAACGCCGTGTGGTGTCACCCTCGTGACAAGGCTCTCAAGAGAATAGGGGTGTGAGCCCTGGGGCTTACGACCGGCGCGACCAGGCTGCCTTCGCTTTGCTGACAATCCAGCTACCAACATCGTAGAACGGGATGACCACATAGCTGATGAGAACGATCCCAAAGAGGAGAAATTGCACAAGCGCGAACCCGCCGTCGTCCCTGCGACCCAGCACACACATAATCAGTATCACGGCCAGTAACAGCGCGATGATGGCAATGATTAGAGCGGTAAGCACCATAATAGATCACATCCTAAAAACGTTGCGTCATATCCACTCTCTTTAAGATCGAGTCAAGTGTATCAAGCCCCATAGATGACACTAAACAATATCCTTTACAAACTACGATTTCGGTGTGCGCTTACGAACAATCGCAGAAAAAGAAGATTCAACTCGAATATATAGATGATACATTCTTTGCCTCTTTTGCGCAAGATTGGGATAGAACCTCATTGTGGCCTCTATTGGAGAGATACAACTTACCACTCGGAGATTCGTATGCGGAGGAATGGGTATCCTATATAGAGGAAGGAAGTTAGACAATGTTACAGGCAAGGGAGTAGAATTCCATCGTATGCTGTGCGCTAGATAAACTAGAGCGATCTGCGCGAACACTTTGTAGCACATTTGAAGGCTTCGATGATTACTAGCATGCAGAGCCAAAGCTAATGCAAGAGGAGAAGACAACATGCAGGCACAAACATCGCTTTCAACGTCTGTACAGCAAGATTTGCTTTCGGAACTCAATGACTATGTTGGGAAACTGCTGCGAGATTGGAACATCCCCGGGCTGGCACTGGCTATTGTGAAAGATGATGAGACCATCTTTGCTAAAGGCTATGGCATTCGTAAAATAGGCGAGCACAAACCAATAAGTGAGCATACAATCTTTGGTATCTCCTCGGTTACTAAGAGCTTTACAGCCGCTGCTATAGGCTTACTAGTCGATGAAGGTAAGATTGCATGGGATGATCCTGTTATCAAATATTTGCCAGATTTTCAACTCTATGATGCCTACGTGACACAGCAATTGACGCTTCGAGATCTACTTTGTGCTCGCAGTGGACTAGATGGTGGGGATTTGATGCGCGAAGGTGGCGACTTCGATAGAAACGAGGTTATTTATCGCCTGCGTTATCTTGAACCTACCCATGGCTTTCGCACTGAGCAAGGTGCTTTTACTTTTATGTATACCATAGCAGGCCAGGTTATAGCCTCGGTTACAGGTCGCCTCTGGGATTCTTTTATCAAAGAGCGCTTCTTCAAGCCATTAGGAATGAGTGCGAGTGGTACAAGCCGTACCTCAGCTCTTCATGCACGCAACGTCGCTTTCCCGCACCTCGAAAACAATGGTATCTTAGAACCATACATTTATAGCATCCCCGATAATGTCAGCCCAGGAGGTGGCATTACCTCAAACGTGCTTGATCTGGCGCAATGGTTACGGCTTCAACTAGGGAAAGGCACCTTCAAGCAAAAGCAGATACTCAGCACCGATGTTATAAACGAGCTACATACACCGCATATGATCCAACGATCATCGCTGGTAAAACTAGATCATCCTGAAGCACTCTTTGCTTGCTATGGTCTGGGCTGGTTCCTGACAGATTATCGTGGACATAAAGTCATTGACCACGGAGGGACAATGCCTGGCATGGATGCGCTGGTGGCAATGTTGCCAGAGCAGCAACTAGGTGTTGTTGTATTAGCTAATGGCTTCCAATCTCGCTGGCCCTTGATTGCTCTCAAGCAGAAAATCTTTGATAGTTTCCTGGAGCAGCCAGAACACGATTGGAGCGAAGATTTTCTACGAATGAGGCAACAGCAGGAACAACAGGTCAAGGAATGGATAGCACAGAGGCAAAAGCAGCGTGCGAACCATCGTGTTGCCAATACGCATCCCTCACTTTCACTTGAAAGATATGTAGGCGAATATGACGACACTTTCTATGGTCGGGCCTTTATCAGTAAGGAAGGTGATAAACTCACTTTTCGCTTTGGCTCAAAATACGCCGATCTGGAACACTGGCACTATGATACCTTTAAGGCCCACTGGCGCAAACCGCTTGTAGGTGACGATCTGATTAGCTTTGTGCTAGATCAGGAAGGGAAGGTGGAAGAGATGCGTGTTACCAATTTCGCGACTTTTGTTCGGGGCGAGTAAGGACCGCAGCATATATTGTGATCAAAGAGGCCGCTTGACAAGCCTGGGATAAAGTTCCATACTGTTTTCACGACAGGCCAGGGAGTCCTGGTCAACCTGGCTACATGCTATTTTCAAGATAAGCATGTACATTTCGTAGAGGAGCACAGAGAACTCATGTTTGATACTAGCAAAGTCGGCCAGAGCTTTCCTCCTTTCAGCATCGAGGTTGAACGCTGTAAACTTCGCGAACTCGCGCTCGCCATTGGCGACGATAATCCTATTTATATCAGTCGTGAGGCCGCACAGGCTGCAGGCTACCGCGATATACCTCTCCCTCCTACTGCCCCAACATTATTTAACTTCTGGGGCAATACGCATCTGAATGAGCAGTTGAGATCAACTGGATTAGAAATCGAGCGCATTCTTCATGGAGAAGAAGAATATGAGTATCTGGCCCCTATCTATCCTGGTGATATATTGACCGGAATCTCAACGATTGCCAGTGGAAAATCGCGCCAGGGCAAGGATGGCTCTTCGATGGACATCGTTACTGTAGAGACACGCTACACAAACCAGGAGCAGCAGCAAGTATTGATCGCGAGAACGATGGTTGTCGTCCGTATCCAGGCAAGCTAAATGCGAGGAAAAGGAGAAGTAAGCATGTCAACGAACGCCAGGACAACAGGCAGGCTTTATTTTGAAGATGTTCAGGTTGGAGATCAGATACCTGAACTTACAAAGGAGCCAATGACACAGCAGCGCTTGGTACGCTATGCTGGAGCCTCGGGTGATTTTAACCCTCTTCATACAGATCCAGCAGTAGGAGAAGCCATTGGCACAGGTGGAATTATAGCCCATGGCATGCTTATCATGGGTTTCGTGGGTCAATTGCTGAGTGATTATGTGGGGCCAACCGCTCTACGCAAGTTTAATGTACGCTTCAAAGGTATGACTCATCTGGGGGACATCATTACCTGTAGCGGAACCATTACAGCTAAAAATGAGGTTGATGGCGAGGCACGCATTTCGGGAAAGGTGCAAGCGGCAGACCAGAATGGTGATGTAAAGGTTAGCGGCACCTTTGTGGCAGCTCTCCCCAGAAGAAATGAAGGTTAAGTTTTCACCTCTGTTACAAAATTAATTGTAGTTTCAGACACTTGCAATTAGCTTATCTATTGAATATAGCGCCATCATTAGTGAATTAATGATGGCGCTATATTCAATGCATACACACATTCCGCCCCCAGAAAACATGACTACCTCTATAGAGATACGATGAGTCTGGACGCCCATCAAATCGCCATGAAAGACCTCTATAACATTCAGTACTCCCCCTTGACAACGCTCTCTGAGGTATGGCATACTTACCTTCGCTCCGGCGACAGGCAAACACCTTACAGAATAGTTGAGCCTGTCACCAAGGATTGCGCCACGCTAAGGTGGCTCGACACGGGATCGTTCAGATCATCTCCCCTCCCGCGCTGTACGACTGATGAGGTCGTCAGCTTTGTGTTGCCATTTTCCGGCAGCCCGCAAGGTAGGGGGTACAACAACGAATCTGAATGAGCTTCGAAAAAGTCACGAAAAAGGGGTTGACAAACCCCAAGCGATATGCGATACTACCGGAGTCGACGGCGAACGAACGAAAACAGCGGAAACGCTACTCTTGTTGGTTCTGCCCGATACAGAGAAAAAAACGCTGGCCCACCGAGGTCGGCGGGGACGACGCCCATGCTGCGTCGAGGACTCAGACGTACCTGAACAACTCAAGAGTGGAATGCAGATGGACATTGGCCCTTCTTCCAGCGCTCTCGCAAGGGAGCCATGAGAGGAAGGTACACAATCCTGTCAATTCTGCGAACAAGCAAACAAAGAAGCCAAGCACTTCTTTCAGCCTGGACGCAAACTCATTTACACCTTCGCTCATCTCCGCATGAGGTGAGTCGAGATACATTCACAACTTGAATGGCGAGTTTGATCCTGGCTCAGGATAAACGCTGGCGGCGTGCCTAACACATGCAAGTCGAACGCCCTTGGTAACAAGGGAGTGGCGGACGGGTGAGGAACACGTGGGTACCTACCCCCAGGTGAGGAATACCGGCGAGAAATCGCCGACAATACCGCATAGCCTTCGCAAGAAGGAAAGTCCTTCGGGACGCCTGAGGATGGGCCTGCGCCTGATTAGCTGGTTGGTGAGGTAAAAGCTCACCAAGGCGACGATCAGTAGCTGGTCTGAGAGGATGGTCAGCCACACTGGGATTGAGAACGGCCCAGACTCCTACGGGGGGCAGCAGTGAGGAATTTTCGTCAATGGGGGCAACCCTGAACGAGCAACGCCGCGTGCAGGAAGACGCTTTTCGGAGTGTAAACTGCTTTTCTGAGGGACGAGAACGGACGGTACCTCAGGAAGAAGCCCCGGCTAACTACGTGCCAGCAGCCGCGGTAATACGTAGGGGGCGAGCGTTGTCCGGAGTTACTGGGCGTAAAGGGCACGCAGGCGGTCCTGTAAGTCTGTTCTGACAGCTCCTGGCTCAACCGGGAGAGGCGAACGGAAACTGTAGGACTTGAGGACTTCAGAGGGACACGGAATTCCGGGTGGAGTGGTGAAATGCGTAGAGATCCGGAGGAACACCAAAGGCGAAGGCAGTGTCCTGGGAAGTACCTGACGCTCAGGTGCGAAAGCCAGGGGAGCGAACGGGATTAGATACCCCGGTAGTCCTGGCCGTAAACGATGACCACTAGATGTGGGGGGTATCGACCCCCTCCGTGTCGAAGTAAACACAATAAGTGGTCCGCCTGGGGAGTACGGTCGCAAGATTAAAACTCAAAGGAATTGACGGGGACCCGCACAAGCAGCGGAGCGTGTGGTTTAATTCGATGCAACGCGAAGAACCTTACCAGGTCTTGACATGTGGACGAAGCAGTGGTAATGCACTGTGCTCTTCGGAGCGTTCACACAGGTGCTGCATGGCTGTCGTCAGCTCGTGTCGTGAGATGTTGGGTTAAGTCCCGCAACGAGCGCAACCCCTACTGCCTGTTATAGGTTTCAGGTGGGACTGCCCGAAAGGGAGGAAGGCGGGGATGACGTCAAGTCAGCACGGCCCTTACGACCTGGGCGACACACACGCTACAATGGCCGGAGACAAAGGGAAGCGAACCCGCGAGGGGAGCCAAGCTCAGAAAGCCGGTCTCAGTTCAGATTGCAGGCTGAAACTCGCCTGCATGAAGGAGGAGTTGCTAGTAACCGTAGGTCAGCACACTACGGTGAATACGTTCCCGGGTCTTGTACACACCGCCCGTCACACCACGAAAGTCGGCAACACCTGAAGCCGCCAGGCTAACCCTTTGGGAGGCAGGCGTCGAGGGTGGGGTCGGTGATTGGGGTGAAGTCGTAACAAGGTAGCTGTACCGGAAGGTGCGGCTGGATCACCTCCTTTCTAGGGAGTCACGAGGGACCCATGAGGTCACCTCAACTTCCAGGTCGAACAGGAACCTGTGGTGCTGATGTTGAAAGCTGCTTCCACTCTTGAGCGGTTGAGCGCTTCGTCGTCCCTCTTCGTGAGGGATATGCGAGTCTCACCCGAGCACCTTGAACAACCGAACATGTTTCCTTCAATTTTGCTGAGCGAGCACGCTGTGCCTGCAGTTCTCTAGAGTGTGTTTTCACACGACGGGGAGTATCCCGCACGAGCGCTGATCGCTGACAGTGAACATGAAGACCGAATCCCAACAACAAAGGGTAGATACACACCAACAACAATTCTTCACATTCGGCGAAGAAAACGGCAAGGCAGAACAAGCGACAGAGAGTACGAGGTGGATGCCTTGGCGCTGAAGTCCGATGAAGGACGCGGAGACCGGCGAAACGTTCAGGGGGAGCTGCATCCAAGCTATGATCCCTGAGATTCCCAATGGGGCAACCCCTCCAGAGTTATGTCTGGAGACCCACCGTTGAACACATAGACGGTGTGGAGGATCGTGGGCGAACTGAAACATCTCAGTAGCCTGCGCAAGAGAAATCAACCGAGATTCCCGTAGTAGTGGCGAGCGAACCGGGACCTAGCCCAAACCATCACGTCCTCGGACGTGGCGGGGTTGTAGGACTTCCATCAACACCATACTGACCTTACTTGAAGGCATTGGAACGTGCCACCAGAGGGGTGAGAGTCCCGTAGAGGTCGGGGGCAGTACGGTGGGAAGGATCCTGAGTACCACGAGACACGTGCAATCTTGTGGGAAGCTGGGGGGACCACCCTCCAAGGCTAAAGAGCTTCAGCGACCGATAGCGAACAAGTACCGTGAGGGAAAGGTGAAAAGGACCCCGAGAGGGGGATGAAAGAGACCCTGAAACCACGTACTCACCAGCAGTCAGAGGCCACTCTTCCATGAGGAAGTAAGGGCTGATGGCGTGCCTTTTGTAGAATGATCCGGCGAGTGCATCGCACGTTGCGGGTTAACCAGCGCTAAAGCTGGGGAGCCAGAGGGCAACCGAGTCTGAATAAGGCGTGCGCGTAGCGGCGATGCGACCCGAAACCGTGTGAGCTATCCATGAGCAGAGTGAAGCGGATGTAACAGTCCGTCGAGGCTCGAACCCACCAGTGTTGCAAAACTGGGGGATGACTTGTGGATAGGGGTGAAATGCTAATCGAACACGGAGATAGCTGGTTCTCCCCGAAATGTATTGAGGTACAGCCACCCGAGAGAACTATCCTGGAGGTAGAGCACTGAGTAGGCTAGGGGCCCTGTGCGGGTTACCAACCCTAACCAAACTCCGAATGCCAGGACAGGATGCGGGTGAGTGAGACGGCGGGGGCTAAGCTTCGTCGTCAAAAGGGAAACAGCCCAGACCATCGGCTAAGGGCTCAAAATCGATGCTCAGTGTCAAAGGGGGTCAATGCGCCCAAACAGCCAGGATGTTGGCTTAGAAGCAGCCATCATTTAAAGAGTGCGTAATAGCTCACTGGTCGAGTGCAATGGCACCGACAACGTACCGAGGCTCAAGCATCGTCCCGAAGCCATGGATCTCTAGCTGAGCTAGAGATGGTAGGGGAGCGTTCCTGTGGCAGAGAAGCCAGATCGCAAGGACTGGTGGAGCGGCAGGAAGTGAGAATGCCGGAATGAGTAGCGCAATATCTGCGAGAACCAGATACACCGAATGCCTGAGGGTTCCTGGGCAACGTCAATCGTCCCAGGGTGAGTCGGGACCTAAGCCGAGGGCGTTAAGCCGTAGGCGATGGAAAGCAGGTCAGAGATTCCTGCACCGCACAGCTTCGTGATGGAGCAATGGGGGGACGCGGTAGGGAAGGTGAGCCGGTCGAATGGACAGGACCGGTGCCCAGCCAGAAGCGCGTGACCGAGGCAAATCCCGGTTGCGAAAGCGTGACTGCTGGGCCGAGCGCCCGCGAGGGTGCGGAAGTCATCGGAGCCCAGGCCGCCAAGAAAAGCCTCTCGCCAGAAGACTGTGCGCCCGTACCGCAAACCGACACAGGTAGGCAGGGGGAACTCTCCCCAGGTGATCGAGCGACCCTCTGTTAAGGAACTCGGCAAATTGACCCCGTACCTTCGGAAGAAGGGGGGCCTGAGTAGCTGTCTCTTGGTAAGACAAGAGGTGGTGAGAAGGCTGCAAAAACGAGGCCCAAGCGACTGTTTACCAAAAACACAGGTCTCTGCGAACGCGAGAGCGGAAGTATAGGGGCTGACTCCTGCCCAGTGCCGGAAGGTTACGAGGAGTGGTGAGCGTAGCCACGAATCTAAGCCCCGGTGAACGGCGGCCGTAACTATAACGGTCCTAAGGTAGCGAAATTCCTTGTCGGGTAAGTTCCGACCCGCACGAAAGGAGAAACGACTTGGGCACTGTCTCGACAGAGGACTCGGCGAAATTGAAGTACCCGTGAAGATACGGGTTACCCACGACAGGACAAAAAGACCCCGTGGAGCTTTACTACAGTTTGGCCTGGAAACGAAGTATGGTGTGCGTAGGATAGGTGGGAGCCGAGGATTTCGCCCTTGTGGGGGCGGAGGAGGCAGCAGTGAAATACCACTCTCACCATGGTTTGTGTCTCACACGCATCCGTGAGCCGGAGCGTGAACAGGGCCAGATGGGTAGTTTGACTGGGGCGGTCGCCTCCCAAAGAGTAACGGAGGCGCCCAAAGGTTCCCTCAGGGTGGATGGACATCACCCTCTCAAGAGTGTAAAGGCACAAGGGAGCTTGACTGCGAGGCAGACGCGCCGAGCAGGGACGAAAGTCGGGCTTAGTGATCCCACATTCCCGAGTGGAAGGAGTGTGGCTCAACGGATAAAAGCTACCCCGGGGATAACAGGCTTATCTTGCCCAAGAGTTCACATCGACGGCAAGGTTTGGCACCTCGATGTCGGCTCGTCGCATCCTGGGGCTGGAGTAGGTCCCAAGGGTTGGGCTGTTCGCCCATGAAAGCGGCACGCGAGCTGGGTTCAGAACGTCGCGAGACAGTTCGGTCTCTATCCGTCGTGGGCGTAGGAGAAGTGAGGGGAGTCATCTTCAGTACGAGAGGACCGAGATGGCTTGACCGCTGGTGTGCCAGTTGGGGGGCCTCCCCCAGAGCTGGGTAGCTACGTCAAGAAAGGAGAAGCGCTGAAAGCATCTAAGCGCGAAGCCGACCCCAAGACGACTTGTCCCACCTATTCTTCGGAGTAGGTCAAGATCCCAGGAAGAAGACCTGGTAGATAGGCTGCGCGTGGACGACTGGTAACAGGCGAAGCGGAGCAGTACTAATGATCGTACGGCTTGTTGCCACCAACGTGTGTATGTGTGTATGATCCTGTGTGGGAGCGGTTCTCATGGACTGCTGTGAAGGGAGAGGCGCACGTGTGGGAGGCAGGCAGGAGCGTGGCTCAGCAAAATTGAGGGAAACATGATTGAGTTGGTTCGAGGAGACAAGAGGGTTCCGAGGTCGCAGCGCGACATCGTGAACTCTTTTTTGTGTGTGAAAATACATTGTAAACACCTCTCGCCTCGTCTAGACGCCTCGAATCAATTATGAGAACTCCTCAAATTTCCTCTTTGAATATCTTACCATCAATCTCCACCCACATGTTATACTGCCAGTTAGAGACAAGCAATCATGCGCATAGATGACCCACATATACCTGCGTACAAAGAGCAATGAATAATTGATAACCCGGAGGAAGGGTCAACCACCTGCGCAAGGAAGAAGGTTATTCAATGCTGAAAGATACCGCTAAAAACACCCTTAAGCACATCCTTCCCCAGGGGCAGGTATTTGTCGATAGAACAACTCTCATAGCATATGAGGCAGATGCAGGAATCGATAAAGGAAGACCTGATGGGGTAGTCTTACCACGTAACGCGGAGGAGGTCGCGCGAGTAGTACGTTGGGCAGCGGAACACCACGCCCCTCTGGTAGCACGCGGAGCCGGAACGGGCTTATCTGGTGGGGCAGTCGCAGATCGGGCGGAATCATTGTTGAGTTTGTACATATGAATCACATATTGAACCTGGACACTCATGGACGCACGGCTCTCGTTGAGCCTGCCCTCATCAATTTACGCCTGGATGAGAAAGTAAAAGCCCATGGACTATATTTTCCCCCCGACCCTTCCAGCCAACGCGCCTCAACAATGGGCGGCAATGTCGCGGAAAATTCGGGTGGTCCTCATTGCTTCAAATACGGTGTAACGACGAATTATGTCTCAGGCTTAAAAGTTGTCCTGGCCGACGGAAACACGATCCAGGTAGGGGGGCAAGCTTATGATTATCCCGAATACGACCTTTGTGGTCTGCTCACAGGTAGCGAAGGCACCCTGGGTCTACTTACCGAAATCGCGGTCCGTTTGCAGCGCAATCCCCCTGGCGTGAAAACAATGCTAGCGATCTTCGATTCCGTCGAGCAAGCAGGAATCGCAGTATCCGCTATCATCGCCGCTGGATTGGTTCCAGCAACAATGGAGATGATGGACCAACAAATTACTCAAATCATTGAACCATTCGCGCATGCTGGTCTGCCCCTGAATGCTGGGGCCATCCTTATCATTGAAGTCGATGGCTACCCAGAGAGCCTGGGTACACAAATTCGTGAAATCGAGCAGATACTCTTAGCAAACGGCGGCACAGATATCCGTGTGGCTCATAATGAAGAGGAACGCTCCCGCATCTGGCTAGCACGCAAGAGTGCGGCTGGAGCAGTTGCTCGCATAAGCCCATCCTACAGCACTGTTGACATCACCGTTCCTCGTAGCTATCTAGCCGAAACACTAAGCGAAGTTAAACAGATTGTCACACACTACAACCTTAAGGCAGGCTATCTCCTTCACGCAGGAGATGGTAATCTCCATCCAATGGTCCTCATCCCTGAACCAGATAACCCCGAACTACTTCATCGCGTCCACATGGCGAGCTACGATATGGTTCAATTTTGTGTCACCAAAAATGGCAGTCTCAGCGGCGAACATGGCATCGGTATTGAAAAGCGTGAGTTTATGGGACTTATGCATAATACCAACGAGTTAATGGCAATGTGGGACATCAAGCAGGTATTCGATCCTGATATGATTCTCAATCCTGGCAAGATCTTTCCCAGCCCCGAATCTGGAAGCCAGGTGCCATTTAAAGGGTTCTCATTTGGCTATCACAATATTCGCCCCACGATGCAAGCTCCTGAAAGCCCATTTGCGCCTGAAAATGCCGAGGAGGCTGCTAATGGTATTCTGGCTCTTGCAGAGACCCGCCAGCAGGCTTATATAGGCACAACAAACCAGCAAAAATCAGGTATTGAGATTCAGACCCACAAGCTTACAGGCATCAAGGAATACGCTCCAGAAGACATGTATATAACTGTGGGCGCGGGAACCCCTTTAAAAGATATTCAGGAATTCCTGACGAAGGATAATAGATATCTTCCGCTAGCATCGCCCTGGCCCCAGGCGACAATTGGTGGACTGATCGCGGCCAATATCAATGCCCCACTACGCATGCGCCACGGATCAATACGTGACATTTTGCTATCCGCAACAGTCGTATTGCCAGATGGACGTATCATTCGTACTGGTCGCCCTATTGTAAAAAATGTCGCTGGATACGATATTACGAAGCTCTTCGTAGGCTCAAACGGCACGCTGGGTTTGATGACTGACGTCACACTCAAAATCTCGGTTCCTCCGCGTTGCCGGAAAACGCTCCTCTACCCAATACATAGCCTGGATAGCGGCTTGAACCTGGCGAATATCGCGCTGAGATATACGCTAGTTGCCTCGGGTCTCGTACTCTACAATGAGGCACTGGGACCTGGCACTCAAAAGAGCCCCTATACTCTGGCTTACAGCGCTGAAGGTCTAGAACAAGATGTGGATGCGGAGCTGAGCCAGATTCAGGAAGCGTTACGTCAACAGGGCGCACCAACACCGCATATCACAGAGCACTGGAGCGCAACGAATGCCTGGGAGGCATTATTACAGCGCGAAGGAGCGCAGGTACGTATTGGTGTCCCTCCTGGGAATCTATCAGACTACATCAACAAGCAACACGCCAACCTGGACAGCAAAGCTTTTCTTGCGGACTTCAATAGCGGACATATCTACACCACGAACCAAGACGAGCATAGTAGCAATATTAAGCAATGGGTAGAACAGATGCGCCAACTCGCCCTACAAGAAGGGGGCTATGCCATCATCACAACCCTTCCATCCAGTCTAGAAGGCACACTCTCATACTGGGGTTATCAGCCGGATGGTATACAGGTAATGCGGGCACTCAAACAGCGTTGGGATCCACAAGGGCTTCTGCGATCCCGTACAGACTTTCTCTCAGAACTTTCATAGCCACCATGCTTCTCACGGAGTACGTCAAGAAGAATCACGCCCCCATGTCCATTCGTGAATAAGCAGCCAACTGACATGCAATAGATCTAGGGCTTCGTCCTCTAGATCTATTGCATGTGAACCAGTAACCCCACAAATACTCCCTTAGGGTGGGCCATTTTATAGGTACCAGAACTGCTGTGCATATCGAAGCCCTAGCAATTCTTACTAATAACCTGACAGATACCAAGTTTAAGAGCAACAACTCAAAAAGTCAGGGAGAAAAATAGCTTAAGCAGAAGTATTCTGTGCATGAAAAGCCAAAGACCGAGTCGCACAAAGCTCAAGGGTAAGAACTTATTACAAAGGGTCCTACCCTTACGTTTTCTTATCGCAAAATACTAATTGACGAGCTTGCAAAACTCATATATTTTAGATAGAAATTTGCCAAGCCACAAAGAGATAACAATAATGTCACACGAAGATCTATAAAGTATTGATATAGATCTGCAGGCAAAAAATGGTCAAATTGCTCTTATAATTGTTGATGAATGATATTAAGAGTAGCTCTAATTGCCTTCTAGAACTACTCTCGGTGGAGGAAAACTAGGCAGTAGTTCTAACGAATCAGTGGTTCTCACATCGCATTCTTTGGAGTCTTAACATCATGATTAGCTTGGTCGGGAACATAAAAAAACTGGCTTCTAGAGCCAGTTTAGGAGTGTAGAGAGTGGGCGATTAGGGATTCGAACCCCAGACCTACTGCGTGTAAAGCAGCCGCTCTAACCAGCTGAGCTAATCGCCCGTAATCCTTAAGATTTTTCTATTCCGCTTGTTGGCGAAAAACAAGGCATCCTTATATATCATATTTCGGATGCCCTACAAATGCCCTCGAGTGGACTCGAACCACCACGCCCTTTCGAGCACAGGCCCTCAACCTGCTGCGTATACCATTCCGCCACGAGGGCTGATTGCTAACGGATTACGTGTGCCATAATACACCGAAGCACCAGATTTGTCAACAGTTTTATAGTGGCTTTTTCGAATTTCCTCCGAAGTTCCTTCGCGCACACCTTCTATACGCACCTCTCGGCTCTATTGCAGGGCTTTTAGCATGCTAAAAGCCCTGACTACGCCCATCCCCTAGAGAAACAAGCCGAGGATCGGACTCAACCTGCTTCGCTCCATTCTGTTGCTCATTCAAAGCCTCAGCATTACGATAGCGCGAGAGCAGTCCTCCCCCCTTCGAGAAGGTCGCAAGTGGCGAGAGAGACTCGGTAGTTGGCTCACGCACAACACCTTTAGAGTTCAGGCTAAAGAGCGGTGCTATCGGCATATTTTGTCCATGCGAGGCCACAAACTGCTCCGCCTCTCGACCGAGATCTTCGGTTGAAGGCGCAAGTGACATAGAATTAAAGGACAACGATGCCATAGCAGGTTCTGGTGCCTCAGCCGCCCCGGCAAAGGCAGGTACATACGGTGATGGAATATGTAGGCTCCCCATGCTGTCCTGCTCTTCCGCAAGCTCTTGCGTAGTAATGGTGAGTTTACGCCGACGTAGAACCACGCCCAGACAGGCAACAACAAAGGCAATCGCAAGACCACCAAACACTAAGCCATTGCGAAGGGTCACTGGTAAGCTCTCACTTTGTGATTGCTGCTCTTTCTCCGACCGATTTTCGCTCCCAGGCATAATATGTTGCGTGTCTTGTGAGAAGCCCTGACTCGGCAACAAACCAGTAGCATCTGAATCGTAGTGACGGCTCTCACGGGTAGGAGTTGGAGTCACAGGAGGTGGTGGTGGAGCAGTCTGGCTCTGGTAACGCTGCATCGAATTAATCACTTTAGATGCCCAAACAGGAGCACCTGAAGTTCCAACATAGGTGCCACTGATAGCATAAACGGTAGTCATCCCGTTTGCCACATAATTATTACGAATGAGGTTGAACCAGTCCACAATGGCCTCACTATACGAGGCATAATATTTAAAGCTGCTATTCCCGCAGCGCCCTCCCGAAACACTCCCTGGATTACGACAATTGATGCCGACACCCGCAGCTCCGTAGCTCGTCTCGGCAGAAAAGACGCCGAGCGCAAAAGCGTCATCAATGTTTGTCAGTCGCGATTGCTGCTCGATAAGAGCGCCATTGCCAACCATAGGGCTGCCAGCACTTGCTAAGACAGAATCTATGTATGAGCCTGGCAATGAAGGAGGTCCCACAACGTTACCATACGCCGCATGGGTCGCCTCGCTTTGTTGAATCTGCCAGAGCAATGTCGCGGCTCCCCCCATAGCAATAACCAGTACGCTACAGAGCAACACAAAATACGAACGCTTCCGCCGCGCGAGGGCTTCTGGTAGACTTTGAGATGCATTTCTACTTATTGCCATAAATCAATACCAACCTGCATTCGTAACTACTACATTTTGCCGGACAATTCGTTGATACTTGCTCGTTTTACGCATTGAACTGTCTAAAAGATGGTTTGGGGCGTATACTTGGTAGCCTATAAATAGATACTCAATCAATTGTACCACGAGCTAATTTGTTGGCATGAGAAGAATGTCATTATATAGGTAGTATGTCCCAGTAGGGTATGCTATACTGAGGTCGCGCATTTTATCGGCCAATCCTGGCATCCAGGTTCGCTACCTATCAGATGGCCGCTTTCGATCTCAGGAAGAAGATGTTAGCTAAGATGGGGGGTTCGCCATCAATCAATATAGAGGCAAGTGGAATTCACTAACGGGAAATCTGGCAGCAAAAACGCTACTCCACAAACGCTTCCTTATTCAAAGGACAATTGGTCATGGTGGCATGGGAGCTGTTTACCAGGCACGCGACCTCAAGCGCCAGGCGGTATGCGCGATCAAAGAGATGAGCCTCTCGACAGTACCACCTGAAGAGCAAACGCAAGCTATCCAGAACTTTAAGATCGAAGCGAAGATTCTATGGCGGCTGGATCATCCCAACTTGCCAAAATTTACGGGCTTCTTCAGCGAAAATCAGCGCCACTTTCTGGTGATGGAATATATCGATGGGACCACACTGGAAGAGCTTCTTCAACGTAATGATAGTCCATTCTCTGAGCGGCGCGTGCTGGGCTGGGCTCGCCAACTTTGTGACGTGCTGGAATACCTGCATAGCCAGGATCCGCCCATTATCTTTCGTGATATGAAACCTGGCAACGCGATGCTGACTCGCGATGGGCGAATTAAACTCATCGATTTTGGCATCGCTCGCTTCTTCCAACGCTCACGTCAACAAGATACGCAGCAACTTGGCACGCCTGGCTTCGCTCCACCCGAACAGTATGGCGACGCACAAACAGATGAGCGCTCTGATATTTACTCGTTGGCTATGACTCTCTTTGAATTGCTCACTAATACACTTTCAGAGAAGGGATTTGGCCTGAAAAACATTCGCCAATCACATCCCTATATTTCTCCAGGCGTAGCTCGCGCGCTTGAAATCGCAACCTCAATAGATCCTGATGATCGCTACAGCAACGTCGCCGAATTTCGAAGCGCCCTCATCGGTGAACACACCTTTAGCTTTGAAAGTAGTGAGCAAGCAACCACGCCAGAAGAGTTGGCGGAGCTATGCATACAATATCCAGATGAGGCCGCAGACTATCTGGCAAATGGAGAACTTGAATCATGGCTACGCGAAATAGGCGAACAAGATCTAGCACGTGAAGCCCGCCAGATCCGCGCGTTTGTGCTCGATCCACTCGAGTCCGTAGAACAATTTATTCAAAAGGTTCCTGGCACGCATGGCTCCGTTTTCGAAGCTCTGGATCATCCAGATATCCAGCCGCGCAATAAACGCAAGTTCACCAGTTCCACGGCGAAACATTCAGCCACAACTCCACCAATCGATTCGTACCAGGAGGAACACAAACCAAAACACCAAACAAAAACCTCTAACAAACCCATAAGTACCTCCGGCCGAGCTACACCTGCAAATCGAACCCAGAATAAACGCAAAGACATTGGCTGGTTACGTTGGAATGCCCCCGATTTCGAGGTGAACCCCACTAAACTTGACTTTGGAGAGGTGACAGGCGATATCTCCGAGCCTTTAGAGTTAAAAATTAGCAGCACTTCAGGAGACCCTATCCAGGGCACACTACAAACTAGTGAACCCTGGATTGTGCTGGACCAAGAAGAATTTGATGGTGACACAACATATATCAACGTACAGATCAATAGCGACTTGTTATATGGTGGGCGTTACACTGGTACCATCACAATTACTCCCCATGGAAAAGGTACTCCTGGTTCCAGAAACTATAGTCAGGTACTCGTAGAAGCTGACATCCCAGGCTATATGCCGGAGATACGCCATGGCGGCAAAACAAGAGGAGCTGATCTCGACGAAGACGATGAAGAAGAATATACCTACATGGTAAAGGATGCCTCCACATGGAGGCATGTTTCTAGTTCTCAAAAAGCCATTCCAAGAACACCTAAGAGTACGGTTCAAAGGGCTTCTGCGCCTTCACGTGCACCTCGTAGCCAACCTCAAATACAGACTCATGCTCGCGATTTGACCGATGAATCGCTTAAAAGTGATGAAGCGGCGCTGGAGCGATTCGGAGATCCAACTGATCCAACCTACACAGGTTGGAAAATGGTACAAACTTCGCAGCGTCAACAAATCTGGCTGAAGCACATATCAACCTGGATTGGAGCTTTCATGATGGGAAGTATAGGATACTCTATCATCTCATCATGGTTAGCAAGTTTTCATATTAAAACACTCTCGCCCAGCCCCTGGTTCGTGCTCTTTCTAGCAATACTACTTCCCACAACGGCTGTTGGAGCCCTCATCACACATTGGGAGTGGACATGGCAACGAGAACAAATCTTGAATCGCCTTGGCTCAGGTATAGGTAGTGTTCTCATCGCAACGGCCGTCCTCAAAATTCTCTGGCAATTGGTGGCTCATGTAGCCTCGGGAGGAGTACAGCTTCTAATAATGTTGGCGGGAGCATCTATCGCCGCAATACTCGGTACCGATGAACATATGAGTGAGGCAATGATAGATTGGGTGAGTTGGGCCCTGGACTCCATGCGCCGGACGGTTATTGGTCTACTACTCCTTCTGGGAGGAATGCTTGGTTTTCTGCTTACCATCGAGTTTAGCCTCAGCTGGTTTACACTCATTGGTATATTAAGCGGACTCCTGGTAGCCGCGAATCTAATCTGGCGCGTCCACTTAATACAGCAGCAATACCAGCCACAGGAAGATACGTAGTAGAAGGATGTAGAAGAGAATAGTATGCAACCTCAAACCGAAAACTTGCCTTCGCTTCCCGTCATTCTGGGTCCAACAGCATCAGGCAAGAGTTCACTTGGAATCATCTTAGCACAACATTTCTCGGGTGAAATTGTTTCTGCCGATTCCCGACAGGTCTACCGTGGTATGGATATTGGAACCGCCAAGGTGACTCACCAGGAACGCTCACTCGTCCCGCATCATCTCTTAGATGTTGCTGAGCCTGGTGAGACATACACAGTCTCGCAATATCAACATGATGCCAATGAAGCAATTAGAGCCATAATGACACATGGGCAGCTGCCGCTACTTGTAGGTGGATCCCCACATTATATCCAGACAATTGTTGATAATTTTGAGATTCCAGCGGTCCCTCCTCAGCCAGAACTTCGAGCTCAACTTGAGGCCCAACCATTAGAACAATTACTGCCTCAGTTGGAACGTCTCGATCCGCAAAGTTATGCAACAATTGACCGGCGCAACCCGCGTCGGGTTATTCGTGCCCTTGAAGTGTGCCTGATAACAGGTAAGCCATTTTCAGCGCAACGAGGCAAAGCTCATCCACTCTACCGCTGCCTCCTACTAGGTATTCAATGGCCTCGCGAGCTACTCTACCAGCGAATTGATATGCGAGTTGACGAGCGTATGCAGCAAGGGATGGTGGAAGAGGTTCATACTCTACTAAAGGCAGGCATATCTCATGAGCGCCTGGAGGAATTTGGACTGGAATATCGCTTTATTAGCCGTTGGCTTCGAGGAGAATTGACCACCAAAGAAGAAATGGTCCAGAAGCTTAAATATGCGATCCATGATTTCACACGGCGACAGCTTTCCTGGTTCAGGCGCGACAAGCGCATCATCTGGCTTGATGGAGAAACCAATTTAGAGCAACACGCAATAGCTCTGGTGAAAGACTTTCTGCAATGAGTAAAAAGTCGAGAAGAGCGAAGGAATCTGACATCTCCCTCGTGGCGAAGCGACGTTGCTTCAGGTAAGGTTCACGCCAGATCATCTTCGCTCTCTCTTCGCTCAGACCCGAAGGAGACATGTAAGGGCTATACACATGGGAAGGGGTGTGTTGGTTTTCCCATACACACATGACGAACAAAGGTTGAAAGCCACACTGGAAGAAATCTTTCAACGCTTTCATGATGAAGCATACCTGACAAAGCTAAATTAACTCTGTGGTAACTCTAAATTTAGCCTGAGAGTGAAAATAAAACATAAAAAGAGGGTACGGCAGGACAATGATATAGAGAATAATCATTGCTCGGCCGCACCCTCTTCTCGGCTATCAACTCCTAGCTTCGTGGGGGACGCACAGCTACAACAACCTGTGTGGCTCCAAGCTCATCATCGTCCTCCATATCCGCTTCGGTCAGCTCGAACGGATTCTCATCGACGCTAATTTCTTTGTCCATCTCCCGTTCTTCAGAAGGAGGCACTACTGCTAGAGCAGGCGCAACTGGCAAGTTACTCTCTACCACAAGGCCATTATTCATATAAAGATGATAAGGGAACATTGCGGGATCAAAAGCACTACTGTGCGAAATCAGAATAACCTGCTCAAAATGTTTGCTCAAGGTATCACCAGAGACAACATCAACTAGCGCCTGAGCACGCGCACGATCAAACGAGCTAAGTGGCTCATCCAATAGCGCAAAGCCAGGGGCGGCTTGCTCTTCTTGGGGCAATACCGCGATGGCAAAAGCCAGGCGGAGCGCTAGTGAAAGCTGATCGGCAGTGCCGCCTGAAAGCGCGGCTTTGGAAATGTACTCGCCAGCAGCAGCTTCCCAAACAGCCAGGCGCATTGGGCCACCACTAATCGTCCCTTCCTCTTCGTCAGTTGTCAGATGCACATCGTGGTAGCGTCCGCTGGTCAACAATGGTAGGATCTGCTGTATGTACGTTTCAGTACGCGGAACCACCTTGCGTAACATGCGCTGATACAGCTCATTAATGATACGCTGACCGTGGAACTTCGTCTGGTAAGAGCGCTCCTGCTGCTCCATATGCAGGCGTGTTTCTTCCAGGTTGAGCGTCTCACCGCCTGTTTGCAGTTGCTGACTCAGCTCTATCTCCTGACCTTCTAAGACATGCAGCTCTCTTTCGAGCGTCTCGCGCTCTTCCTCCAGCCGAGTGCGATCCTCGCTAGTATAATCAGCAAGCAAGGGCCAGATCGATGTGATATCTTCAAGCGTCAAGGATTGAGGTTCGGAGCGCTTACGCTGCTGTAGAAGATCACGTATGTGCTCCTGCACATTGATGATCTCCTGTTTACACAACTCGATTTTGGCCTTAGCAGCTCCTTCTCGTCCATCGAGCTTCTCAGTCTCTTTAACCAGAGTCTCTTCATTCGTCTCTTGTAATTCCTGTGCGCAACGCTCACGTAAAGAGGTGAGAGCCTCTGCGAAGGGATTCGGTGGAACAATCCAGCTTCCAAGCGTGTTGCTATATTTCGCAAGCTGCTTATAGTGCTCGGCCAGAAGATCCTGTAGCTCTCGAAGTTGCCTCGTATACTTGGTCAGGCGCTCCTGAAGTGTAAATTTGTTTCCAAGAGAGATGTGCAGTTCCTCTAGCTTCTTGCGGGCAGCCAATTCGGCATTGCTCACTGGTGTCTGACCAAAAGTGATACCCAGGGCATTTACCCGCTGACGTAGCGAATTATTCAACGATTGAAGCGCTTGCTTAAGCGCAAATTGTTGTTCACGCGTACGCTCAAGTTGCTGAATAGGCGGATTCTTCAAGAGTTGCGTGTTACGCTCATTCACAGCGCGTTGGCGTTCGAGCAATACATCCAACGCTTCCTGATGGATTTTCACCTGAGCTGCCAGATTGGATACCATATCAAGCTTACCATCAAGCGAGGCAAGTTCACGCTCAGAATCTCTGATATTCCCCTCAACGAGCGTTTCCAGTTCGGGAACGCCCGAGCCGCTGATATCGTCAAGGGCAGCAATTCCAATAAATGGTGTCACAGTACCTGCATCAGCACCACGAAACCGCTCGTTTATGCTTGGTAGCGGCAATCCCTCCTGACCCGCCAGTAAGGTAATTTCCTGTTGCATCAACTGTACAGCAGACTGCTCTTTGACGATACGCTCGTCCATATAATTCCAGTCGGACTTACGGCGCAACGTCTCTAACTGAGTGAGCTCCTGTTTTAATTTGTTGACGGCCTCGCCAGCGAGATTGGCGCGATTGCGCACCCCATTCGCTTCTTCGCGATGTTCCTGGGCTCGCTTTTGAATATCGGCTAGGCTCTCACCTTCGTCGCGTATCTGCTGAAGCATGTTTTGAGCCTCTTCGAGAGAGGAGGGGATATTTCCCCCTAGCGTCTGGATCTCGCGCTCCACCTGAGCTAGAGATTCAGGGCTACCACCCATGCGGATCGCAGTTTCTCGGGCGGCTACCATCATGCCAACCTTACTGATGGCATCTTGCATCTGATGATCGGTCTCCTCCGCCTCGGTACGAGCACGACCGTGATTTTGCCAACCCCAGATAAAGGCGCCTACTAAAAGAAGAGCAATAATAGCGGCGATAGCGCCAACGAGAGCATTACCCTGTGCTAAAAAGGCATATAGTGCGAAACCGAATGCCAGAAGGAAAACACCAACACAACAGATGAGCAAGAGCTTATATCGCGTCACAGAGGTCCGAGCAGCCATTGCCAGATGATTCAGCCTCTCCTGATGACGATATGCTTCATGAACATGCTTCTCAGCTTGTGCCAGGCCTTGTGAGAGTCCCTTGAGGCGCTGCCACTCTTCCAGATGTCGACGCATGCTAAGGAAACGCCAGCGCTTCTCCAGCCCTTCAGCCTGTTGCTGCGCCTTACGAGCCTCTGCATCAATACCTTCATATTCTCGTTCGGCATCGCCTAGAGAACGCTTGATCTGATCTATCTGGATTTTGTTCTGAGCAGCTTGTTCCTTCTCTCCAAGCGTTTTTAGATACTGACGCTCGAGTCGACGCAGTTCCGCTAGACGTTTTGCGAGGCTATTAAGGCGCGCTAAGCGGTCCTCAAGTTTTGGGCGGCTTGAGCGACGATGCTCTTCCAGTTCTTGCAATGATTGTTGAGCCTGGTGCAAACGCTCACGGGCGTTTGTCACCTGCACTTCCAGGCTCTTCAAATCATCCCTGACAGACTGATGATCTTTCTCCTGTTGTTCCAGTTCCTTAATTGAGTCGACAACGCTCAGCAGATCGTTAGACATTCGCTGGAGCGTCCCAAATGAGCGCAGAAGCTCGCTCAGCTCACCCACGCGCTTTTCAAGTGATGGTAGCTCTTCCTGTTCGCGTCGTTCCAGTTCTGAAAGCTGTCGTTCTAGCTCTGGTACTTCACGGCGTGCCTCGGCAATACCATCATAGGCGGAGATAATCTCTTCTAGGGTCGTATCAGCTCGCCGCAATTGTTGAACTCGATGACGACGCAATTTTAAATCACTTCGCTGCGCCTTCACCTCTTCCAGCGTGGTCTCTTGCTCAACAATATCCGCCTCTTGCGCCTCAATCTCTCGCAAATCATCGTGGACACTAACCACATCTAGGGCTAGCTCAGTATCTCCTAATTGCCGACTCAACTCAGGGATGCGCGCTTGCATTTCGGCAAGACGCAATCGCTCACGGCTGGTATGCAAAGCTTGCTCATCTTCGGGTGCGACTTTGAAGCGTTCACCAACCATCACAAGTTGCTCTAAACCTAGCAGGTGGCGTACAGTCTTCTCTCGCTCCGCGCCTGTGAGATCCTCTAGACGTGTCAAACCTTTTTGTTCAATAAGGCATGAATTGCGTAACGCTTCGCCATCCATATGCCCTAATTCCGCAATAATGCGCTCATTGGCGATAGTGAGATCCGTAATTTCCTCACTCTCACCCTCATCATCTTGCGCAACCAGGAGGCGCACCTGTTGACCCTGACCACGCTCAAGTGTGCGCTTAATGGTCATCTCAGTAGTACCAACTGAGAGAAGCAGAGAAACAGTAGCGCGGGGAGCGCCATAAGAAATGATATCATCGAGGGAACGTTTTTTCTTGCGGTCAGGGGTAAGTGCCTCACCATAAAGCGCAAAATAAATACTTTCAAGCAAGGTTGACTTGCCTGACTCATTCGGCCCTTGTATCAGAATACTCCCACGTTGAGGGAAATGAACATTTAATTCGTGCAAGAGGCGAAAGCGCTCAACTGTTAAATGTTTCAGGATAATCATGGATATAACTCCGTTCGCCAAGCCCTTACCGGGGCCTTCACCATATCAGGCAGCCGTCTGCATGGCCCCCCGGACAACACCTACCTTTTTACCTCATCCATCGCTTGCAGTAACTCTTCTTTTGTATATTGTAAAGCTTTCTTCTCTTGCTCATCGGTAGTCTTAGCAATCCACTCATCGGTAAGAGTACGCATCTCGGAAAATAACGAAAGTCTTTCTGTACCCTCAACTGGATAAACTTCCGCTTCGGGAAGAAGTGTCAGTAAACTGTCATCGATGGCAAGCGTAAAGCAGTGCTCTTCGCCATAACGACGAATCTGATTCAGATCCAATTCGTGATATTGTCGCCGCGAAATCTGGCCTTCTAGCCGAACCTGAAGCATTGTATCCTCGCTACAAAGGGGGCGCAAGCGTTCGAGTATCAATTCGGTTCGTGACAATGCTGGCGCATCTCCATCAACGCCGTCAGAACCTTCAGGCCACAACTCGCTTGTTTGAATTATCAGGCGCTTGCATTGTAGAGCATCAAGCGAGGAAATGTGATTGCACCAGCGAATGCCATCGGCGGCGATACCCATAAATACAAAGCCAGGCTCCTGTTTAGGGCTGGTAAAGTCAACATGCTGAGTAGCACCAGCAACAACAAGCTCGGTTTGGTTGATACGTTGACGCGTATGTCCATGATGATATCCAGCAAGAATATACTTGAACATCGACAAGTTAGATATGCTTTCCTGGCTCACACAAGCGCGTGTGTCTAAGAGGGAGGAGCCAGTTACAAGGCCCTCGATTGGCGCGTGCAGTAGCAAAATAGGAACCGCAGCTCCCTCAATATTCACACTCACACGCAGATTAGCAAGGGGATCACCCACCTGACCAGCCAATACCCCAATACCCGCTATACCAACGCGCACACCATGCACATCAATGATCTCAGCGGGCAGAGGTTCTCCTTGTTTAGGAATAGGAGAACAATAATGAAGGGCTCCCAGACGCGCAAAGCTCATCTGCGGAGCGGGCGTCGCCTCTGTTAGAGGAGTATCATGCACGCCCCCAAGGGCTATAGTACGTACACCAGCCTGTTTCAACTGCGCCAAGCGTTCAGCAACGAAACTACGATCCTGCTCATCAGGATTGGAAGCATCAAAAAGATCACCACCCTGCACGAAAAGATCTACACCTTGCACGATGGCAAAATCAGTCGCTTGCTGGAAAGCCCGACGCAAACGCTGCTGCCGCTCCTCACGCCTTTGAGGCTGCTGCCCAAAAGTAGAAAAACCCAGGTGATTATCAGCGGTCAGAACCAGAGTTACAACATCATTGTGTTGCGACCCCAACTCAGGTGATTCTTGCTGCTTTGGTTGCTTTTGAGTAGATTTATCCGCCATAATTTGTTACATCCAGACGTGCATCGAATGCTTGTTTTGTACAGCAAAGAGGCACACAACTAGTACCTTTTTTGAAAAGCATCAAAGTGAGTCTATCACAAAAGATAACGATTCCAAACGAAATAGGAGAGATAGAGGGACTATTTGGGGAATAACATTGTTCATTGATCCCCTATATACATAGAATAATAAGCAGCCCTACCAGGGCAACCCCAGAAAGCGAAATGATAGCCAAAAGTACCTCTTTCACTGCCTCACATAGACACAACCAAAAGCAACGTATTAATATGTTACATATTCAAGCAAAGATATCTTTCTATTCCCTCTTTGTAACAGCAAACAGAACTGCGCTATTAGGCAGGAGCACAATTTCACCTGTAGGCGGGAGAGCAATGTGGTGGACGCAAAACAAATAAGCAAAGATCGCGAGACGAGAAAAGTTCTTCTTTCATTCGCCAGGAGTATACAAGAGCGCGACATAGTCACCTATGAACATTCGCGCCGTGTAGCGACTTATGCTTCACGCTTAGCTCGCTATCTGGGTTGGAGCAGGCGTGAAGCGCGTGATCTGGCTCTTGCGGCCCTGGTCCACGATCTTGGAAAGACATGGATTACGAATGATATCTTAAACAAGTCGGCAGCCCTATCAGAAGAAGAGCGACAAAAGATGGAACGCCACCCTATCATTGGAGCGCGCATTCTTGTTGGTTGCGATATCCATTCTTTTTATGTGGAAGCGGTCCTCCATCATCATGAAGCATGGGATGGACATGGCTATCCAGCTGGCCTCCGAGGTGAAGAGATTCCTCTTAGCGCCCGTATCCTGACTGTGGCTGATGTCTATGATGTTATTACTTCACAACGCCCTTATAAAGCACCTCTTTCGAACGATGCTGCCAGAGAGCGCCTCGCCCAGGCATCCGGAACCAGCTTTGATCCTATCTTAACACGCGCCTTCTTACACCTGATCGACAATACACCGGATTTTACCTTGAAACAGCACGTTTGTGCCATGCCGCAGACCGAAGATCTGGAACTTATCCTGAGTCCACAAAATTTCTTAACCGGTGCATAGTATATTACCCCCTAAAGCATGCAGAGCATATCACATGCTTCTCCTCGTTTATCAAGTTTCTTTTAGAGAATGGTTCCTTCTGTTAAACCCCACTTTTTTATCAACCTCTGATAGGTGCCATCACGCTGCAATATTGTTAACGTAGACGCAATAGCCAAATAGAGATCATTAGCATCATCATTGTTTACGGCAATACCTTCTGGAGTAACATTAAGGAGTGGTCCGGTCTGCTCCACGTGTTGAGGATGATGGGCGGCATAAAAACCAGCCTGGGGCAAATCTAAAAAAGTTGCATCAATATGCCTTAAATACAAGTTATCCATCATCTCTTCATATGAAGTTGCAAGTTTCACATCTATAGAGGGTCGGCCTGCTTCAACGCAACTTGTGCTTGTCGATTTGAGGTCACTCTGCTCTAAAGAATCCTTGAGTGCCGCCACTTTCTTGCCACACAAGTCATCTAAACTACCAATATGTGAAGGGTTTCCCCATGGTACCATCAACGCTTCTCCACCCTTGAAGTAAGGTATCAGATGCACCTTGGTACGTAGCATATCGGTAATAGGAATCGCAGCGATGGCCACATCAAGATCGCCATGAACAATGCTATCAATGAGCGTTGTGTAAGGCATATTCACAACATTTACTTTCAAACCTAAACGCTTTGCTATCTCAGTAATAAGATCAATATCAAAACCAGTTGGCTGATGCGAAACCTGATCAGTAAAGGCCTGAGGTGGATATGCCAGGTAGCTTCCAACAGTTAACACGCCTGCATTAATAAGGCCTTCAGGATTTTGCACAATCGGCTGGCTTGAAGGTGTGGAAGAAGGTGTACTCTTTCTGGAGGGCATCAGGTCATTGTCGCAAGCACTCAATAGCAGAAGCAACCCGATACAAACACAATTCGCTAGAGTACACAGCCAACGCTGCCAGGACGGGGAACAATACACCAAGGAGTCACTCCTCTTCACCATGTGTTGCTAGCTACTACAGAGGCAAACAGTATCGGACAATACTAGTATTACGTTGAAAAGAAATACTCTCTCACGCGATACAGGCAATGCTTACCACTTTTCTCTCTTGCGATAGACCTACTTCTTACCAGCCACCAGGCATTATAAAACTTAATAGAGAGCCTCCCTCACCAAAAGTCAGTTTGAGTAACAGACTTGCTTTCCTATCTAAAAAAGTAGGTAGCAGTTGATAAAACCGAAGTTCTGCACATTTTCCCTGGACTTGTCCACATTTTTTGTGGATAACTTCTCTAAGACGCACATTTCATTAGTTGTCTGTAGCCACCGAAAACTCACAAAGGTAATAAGGGGAGATTTCCTTATTACCCTCGACGCACAATTCTCCACATAAATATACATTATCTTACTTATACCATTTTATATTACAAAAGATGTATTTCCTTTCCACAAAAGTTATCCACAAAATGTGGATAACTTTTCCACATTTTCACATATCTTCACACAAAACGCTATATCGTATTAGTTATCCACAATCGTTGTGGATAACTTTTCCACACTTTCCACATTCACTGTCTGCTTGTGTGGATTTTTCCACAGCAGTTATCCACAAGTTATCCACAGGTTTTCCACATTTTCACATATCTTCACACAAAACGCTATATCGTATTAACTTTTCCACAATGATTGTGGATAACTTTTCCACACTTTCCACATTCACTGTCTGCTTGTGTGGATTTTTCCACACAAAAATGAACAAAAATGAAAGAGTTATCCACAAAGCAGGCAGCATGGAAAAGTTATCCACAATGATTGTGGATAACTTTTCCACAGGTTTTCCACATTTTCACATACCTTCACACAAAACGCTATATCGTATTAGTTATCCACAACGATTGTGGATAACTTTTCCACACTTTCCACAATGATTTACGCATATAAATACACAAACTAAGTTATCCACAATCGTTGTGGATAACTTTTCCACAGGTTTTCCACATTTTCACATACCTTCACACAAAACGCTATATCGTATAAAGTTATCCACAATGATTGTGGATAACTTTTCCACACTTTCCACATTCACTGCCCGCTTGTGTGGATTTTTCCACAGTGTTAATGCATACATTTCAGATTTTCTATATTTATATATGAAATATTTGTCAGAAAAAGGAGTTATCCACAGAAAATGTGGAAAAGTTATCCACAAATCCACAAACCGGTGGATAAAGAGCAAAAGTTATCCACAGTGATTGTGGATAACTTTTCCACAATGCTCCAAAACTTAAAAATTGGCTTCAAGTTTTCCACAGGTTTTCCACGACTTATCCACGAGTTTTCCACAGGTTTTCCACCTTCTTTTAGTTGCCTGTGGAATTTTCCACAGTACCATCTAAGCCACTCTATAGGCGGGTCGAGCATCATCAAAAGCTTAAAGAATTGAGGTGTAGAAATCAGGTTATCCACATTTCCACATCCCCTACTACTACGGTTATATAAAAATATATATAAAATAAGATATATATATTAGTAGTTAGCGTTGTGGAAAATGTGGATAACTTTTGAAACTTGGGGATAACTTTAAAATCTTGAGGAGTAAAGGCCACATACTTTCGATGTCACCAAAAAGCCAAAAAAAGCGTCTAAATAAACAGATACTTATTCTGGAAGACCCAAACATTACATTGGTATTCTTGCCATTTCTTATTCTAATCAGAATAGTGTGTAATCGCGTTGTGATGACAATCTGAGGCCTGTTATGAAGAGTACTGGTCTCTTTCCCCATGAACCACCTGAATTTGCGGGTTATCTACCTCATGCTGTAGAATATCTGGACGATATTCCTACTAGCCTCGCTTGATATTAATGCAAATTTCTATAGTATTGCCTGTTATATTGTCTTACAAGAGGTAAAAAGCTATTCGAGGGCTAAACAATGTCATCCATTATTGAAACCATCAAGGCGAAGGTCGACATTGTAGAAGAGATTAGTCTGATTGTTACTTTACAAAAATCGGGTAAATCTCTGAAAGGACTATGTCCTTTCCACAATGAGCGTACACCATCTTTCTATGTTTATCCTGAAACGCAAACATGGCATTGTTTTGGTTGTAATGAAGGTGGCGATATCTTCTCTTTTGTTGAGAAACAGCAAGGGCAAGAGTTTCGTGAAGCCCTGGAGTACCTCTCGCAAAAGGCCGGAGTTCAGCTTGAGGAGTTGCAGGGGCGCGATTCAGAAGCCGCGCGAGAGACAAGTGCTGCCAAAGAACGCCTGCGCCAGTTGAACGAGGATGCGTTGCTCTGGTTTCACCATATGCTGCTACGCTCACGGGAGGCGGAAGATGCCCGTACGTATGTTCAAAGCCGTGGTATTTCCACGGATACAGTACTGACATTTGGCCTAGGTTATGCGCCGGAGCAATGGGATTCCCTCTCTCGTTATCTGCTGAGCCGAGGTTATAGCGAGCGTGAGCTGGTTATAGGTGGCCTTGCTCGCGAACGAGAACTAGGAACGGCGGATAGAGGTGATGAACGAGGCATTTATGATTACTTCAGAAATCGCCTCATCTTCCCAATACGAGATACGCGAGGACATGTTATTGGCTTTGGGGGAAGAGCATTAGGTGAGAGCAAGCCAAAGTATCTGAACTCGCCGCAGACGGTTCTCTTTGAGAAAAACAACGTATTATATGCCCTGGACATGGCGCGAGATGCAATAAAACAGACACGACAAGTTGTTATTGTCGAAGGATACGTGGATGCCATTATTGCCCATCAGTATGGAACCAGGCAGACAGTTGCCTGTATCGGAAGCGCGATTACGGAAAGACATATTCAACAGCTCAAGAAACTTACCAAGCAGGTTACGCTGGCTTTAGATCCAGATGAAGCTGGGAATGCCGCGACTGAGCATGGCATACAGGAGGCCCTGAAGGGCTTTGATCGGACAGTCGTACCGGTGCCGTTACCCGCGAGCACCTCGGATCGCCAATGGCAGCAGAAGGGAAACGGATCAAAGGGGGTGAAAGAACGGAGTGGGGGATATACAGGTAAGCAGCAGCAGGCACGAGGCATCATTCGGCTAGAAGAGCAAGTGGATGCTGAAATCAACGTGCTCCAGCTCCCTCCAGGGGAGGACCCTGATGAATTTATCAGGCGCGATCATGCTGCCTGGCTGTATGCTGTGACACATCCTTTGCCACTGGTTGACTATTTCTTTGTCTCTAAGACTGCCGACCTCAATGTCCATGAGCCAACAGGCAAGACGGAGGCCGCCAGGCGATTACTACCCGTAATTGCTATGATTAGTGATCGTATTAAACGGGATGCATATATGCGCAAGCTTGCATCACTGATCAGCATCGGTGAGCGTAGTTTGTATGCGGAATTGCAAAGAGTATTGAGAGACCAACGGGCGACCAGTGTTACTGCAACGTTCTCTGCTCCGTTAGACAGAAGGAATGCTGATAGAGAAGTTGCATCCGGCAGGGGAAATCTGGGAGTAATTTCTGGCTCCCAGGAATCCAGTGATGTGAACCAAACCAGTAGCGTCGAGGCAAAGGGCGTCAGGACGAATGGCCTAGTTCACACACGTCATCATGGTACAAGTGGTATACTTGACAGAGGTGAGGCAAATAGACTAAAATGGGAGGACTACCTAATTGGGCTACTCCTACAAAATCCTGGGTTAAGTCCGTATGTTTATGGTATAATAGACGATGGTGACTTCGCCGGGACAGACACGCGAGAGTTGTACCACATTCTCTGTGCGGTGTATCAACAACGTGCATCTTCCCCCTCACTTCAATCCTTTGAACAGTATGTGCCTGCCTCATTATGGGATGCGTTTACTAGGGCACGCGCAAGCGTAGACAGAGAAACTTCACGAGATGGAGCAATTCTGGTCAAAGAAGCTGTCCAGTGCGCAACGCGACTCAAACGAGCACGGCTTGTACAATTGAATACCGAATTACAATTTCTGATACGCGAAGCCACTGCCGCTGGTGATATACACTCGCGCAGACAGCTCCAGCAAAAACTGTTGGAAATCCACCGACAGTTACACACAATCGACTCTGCAACGCATCTACAAGGCTAAAAGCACCTGGCCTGTTTATGCGTAATTGCTGATAATTCAAATGCGCACAACATATTTTAGGCGCGGTATCATCTTTTTTTACATGTAGGACCAGGAGACAGGATATTTCACCTATTGTTTACCTTTTTTATTGCCACATCCTGTTTTCTGAAGGGGGATGCCAGTATGGTGAATCGGGAACAAGAAGTTATGGATCGAGTACAGAGTGGGCATGTGAGCACGGGGGCATTGGAAAATGTTTTTGAAATGGAACCTTTTGCTGAAAACTTATTAAGCGATACGGAAAGTGTCTTTGATATTGATGCAATGGGTCGTGCTCATCATGATGCGGTCGGAAATGCCCCTGTAGCAACTCTGGGCGCGGAGGGTGAGTCATTCGATCTGTTTAAATTACAGGACGAAGAGCCTATGGACGCCCTGGACCCAACCAAAGAGCCGCCAGCGGACTGGGAGCCCAGCCCGGAAGATGTTGCTGACGTTGAGAGCGAAAATTTGGCGGATCCCAAATGGGAAGAATTGCAAGATGGGTTTGGTATCGCAGTCGCAGATTTAGAAAGTAGCCTTGATGATCCTGTGCGGATGTATCTGCGCGAGATTGGGCGTGTACCTTTGCTAACTGCTGACGAAGAGGTTCGTTTTGCACAACTCATGGAGCGAGGGAAGGCCGAGCGTCTCCGTACAGCACCTAATTATCGCTATATCGCCGAAGGCGAAGAGGCACAGAAGCGCTTAACTGAGGCTAACTTGCGCCTGGTTGTCAGCGTTGCTAAGAAGTATATTGGTCGCGGCATGAATTTGCTGGACTTGATCCAAGAAGGAAATATTGGCCTGATTCGCGCAGTCGAGAAATTCGATTACACAAAGGGCTACAAATTTAGTACATACGCGACCTGGTGGATTCGTCAGGCTATCACACGCGCTATTGCCGATCAGGCTCGCACGATTCGTATTCCTGTGCATATGGTGGAGACAATCAATCGCCTGATTCGCATTAGTCGCCGCCTCTTGCAGGATCTCGGACGCGAACCAACATCTGAAGAGATTGCGGCCCAGATGGAGATCAGTGCTGAGAAAGTTCGAGAGATTATAAAGGTGAGCCAGGAGCCGGTAAGTCTGGAGACGCCAATTGGCGAGGAAGATGATAGCCATCTTGGCGACTTTATCGAGGATCATACCGCTCTCGCTCCAGCCGATGCCGCCAGCCATCAACTGCTCAAGGAGCAGGTCGAAGATGTACTTGATAGCTTGACAGAGCGCGAGCGAAAAGTTCTGCAGTTGCGTTTTGGTCTTGATGATGGTCGTAGCCGCACTCTGGAAGAAGTTGGCAAAGAATTTCATGTAACACGCGAACGTATTCGTCAGATCGAGGCGAAAGCCCTGCGCAAACTGCGTCATCCTAGCCGCAGCCGCAAACTGAAAGATTACCTGGATTAGGCTTGGTTGTTTTTCTTATCGATTTGCGGATGTGAGGCTTGATGTGAAATGGTTTTCCCCCTATTGCTGAGATATTATACGAAAACCAACGTCGCTACCGTGCTCAAGTGTTCGTATCATGGAATATGGCAATATCGAAGAGAAGGGACATATCGCAATTCATCTGCGATATGTCCCTTCTCTTTTCTCTGATGAAGAGGAGAGATGCTCAAATGCACTTGAGGCGTAATCCCGAAACTGAGTTCTTACGCGAGGAAATAGTTAAAGAGCGGCGAGTATTGAGGCATAGAGGACAATTGGCTTTATTGGCTTATGGGGGCTCGCTCTTGCTCTGCTCATTCACGATGGTGCGTGCGCTGTCGACTCAGCAGCCACTGGTAGTTGTGCTTTTTGTCTCCTTTTTAATGCTTCTCCTGATCTGGGGGATTTCATATGGCGTACGGGCCTATACCAAGGGCAAGCTGCCCGTTCAAGAAGTGGATATCCAGCAGCGTCGACAGGAAGAGCGCGTATTTCTTTTTCAAATTGCTCAGGGACAATTGCCGCGAAACGTAGGTGTAGCTAGCATCGTTCTCAAAGGGTGTTGTGGCCTGTTTCTTCTATGTTGGGGCTTATATAGCTGGGCGATATATCGAGAGAGCTCTTCGATACTCTTGCTGGCTGTCATATTTTTATTCGTTGGGAGTGGGTTGGGTCTAATAGGGATGACTGTGAGAGATTGGCATAGAAGAAATGTCTTGCTTAAGGAGAGCGCAGATATACTAGCTGAGCGTCTGATGCTAGGCGAGATTACTGAAGGTCGCGATGATCAAGAAAGGTAGCGGGATATATTGGAGCGATAGAAGGGGTCATGCTCCCGAATTGATAGTAGGAGGAAACATGAGCCCTTCTCTTCAGTGATTGCGGACTGGTCTGATAATTGTGACGTTAGGCTGTTTGACGCGGTTGGGTCTGAAGCAAGAGCCAGGTTCCGATCATCAAAATTGAGAGAACCAGAGTAAAGGGAAGTAAAATCCAGAGGCCAATAAACTGAGCCAGGTTACCAGTGATCCATGGAAAGAGCGCGGCTCCCATACTGCCCAGGCTTGCCAGAAAACCAATAACGCTGGCGAGAAGTCGCGATGGGACCAGTTCCGACATGACTGAAATAGTAGTTGGAAAGATTGGCCCAAGGCTGAAACCTGTTATGAAGAGACCTATCGCAGCGATAATATTATTAGGTGTTAGCCAGATTAGCAACAGACCGCCGATAACTCCTACGAGGCAAAGTAGAATAATACGCTTTGCGCCGATCATCTGCGTAAACTGGGCCAGAATGAGGCGCCCAAGTGTTAGACCGAGCCAATAGCCGCTTACTACAGTACCCATGAGAACTGCGTCACCATGGCGTTCCTCGGTCAAGAAGCTATAGCTCCAGGAGCCAAGCGTTACTTCCGCTCCGACGTAGAAGAGCAGAAAGATCGCTCCTATCCAGGATACCTTCATCTTGAGCGCGAGGAAAAGCACGTTCCCTTGTTTCTCTTCTGCTGTATCTTCATCTGGCCTGGTAATTGGGTGACGTTTAAGAATTATTCCCAGGCTGATAAGGGTAACCAGCCCTAGAGCCGCCCAAAGCATGTAGATTACATTCCAATTCCAATCAAAGGCTAGCAGGCCTGTAGCGGCAAGTGGTCCCAGCCAGGCTCCAATACCATAGAAAGCGTGGAAATAGTTGAGTAAAGCCGCGCTCTTTGGAAGCCCCGCGATGAAGGTATTGAGTCCGGCATCTAGCATGGCAATGCCAAATCCCAGAAGAAGCATGCTTGGGAGTAGTAAAAAGAAAGGGAGCTGGAGACTAACAAAGGTTGCGCCTATAACAAAAATTGTTGCGCCACACAGCAAGGCTCCCCCTTTTCCAAGCTTCTCAACCGACAAACCGTTGCTAAAGGCAGCGCAAAGATAACCTAATGTGCTGAACAGGAAAAGTAAACTGACGACAGAATTGTTTAATGTGTAGTGTGAGCGTACATGTGGCAGAATGACCCCAAATGCTCCATCATTTGCGCCTATTATCAGGACGGCAAAGAAAGCAATAGCTATGTGGATGACGAAAGAAGGAGCCGTGGATTTAGGTGTTGTCTTGTCTGTTGAAATCACTTTGGTTAATCCGATCCAGGAAATATGTCGTGCTAATAAGAGGGTAAATAATTGTTACTCGTTTGATCTTGACCGTGCAGATACATACGCATTATAATGCATAATCATGATGATACACGCAAAATTGGCGCGTGTCAATGCGGCAATTTGCATGTTTTCGGTGAAATGCTGGTATTCGAAGCACATCAGAAGGAGCAGGAAAACTGCATATGTATATATAGTAGGAGTAGGAATGCTAAAGGAACAGCGCCAGCAACGTATCTTGAAGATGCTCCATAGCGAAGGTAGTGTGCTTGCTTCTGAACTGAGCGAGGCACTGGACGTTTCAGAGGATACTATTCGTAGAGACTTACGAGATCTGTTTGAAGCTGGCTTGATTCAGCGTGTGCATGGTGGGGCGCTATTGCGTGCGCCGAGCATGGATTATGTGCAACGACAAGAACAGGCAATAGAGCAGAAGGATGAGATCGCGAGAGCGGCTGTAAAACTCATTCGCGAGGGGCAGGTTGTGATTATGGATGGAGGAACAACTACATTGCAAGTGGCATATCATCTCCCGCCGACTCTGCGTGCTACTGTGATTACGAATAGCCCTCCAATCGCTCTTGCGCTAAGCGAGCACCCCTTGATTGAGGTCATCTTGTTGGGTGGGAAACTATATAAGCCGTCACAGGTGACCGTTGGCGTTGAAACGGTTGAGGCGCTAAAAACCTATCAGGCAGATATATGTATGCTAGGGATTTGTAGCTTACACCTTGAGGTTGGGATCTGCTCTACAGAGCTAGATGAAGTCTATGTCAAGCGCGCTATGATTGCCAGCTCTGCTGAAGTTGTGGCTCTGGCAGACGCGAAGAAACTTAATATGGCTTCTCCCTTTGTTGTGGCTCCCCTCAAAGAAATCACGCATTTGGTAACAGAGGCCTCTGTACCCGAAGAGGTGCTGGAAGATTTCCGCTACCTGGGTATCACAACGATACGTGGGGAGCTAGAACACGTAACCGTCTGATGGATCAACTTACCAGTTGGAATTTGGGTGCTTGCGCCCCATAATTGGTGGCGGATGCTGGTCGCTAATTGTGTGGTGTATAAAGCGCCCCAACATCCGCCATTAACACGGCGCTGGTGTTACATACCTACTGCGCGATGCTTTTGACTGTATGGCGCACGATGTCAACAAAGTCTGGCTTGAGGCTAGCGCCTCCAACAAGCGCGCCATCGATATCGGGATGAGCCATAAACTCGGCGATATTATTTGATGTGACGCTGCCACCGTAGAGGATGCGTACCGCTGAGGCGGCTTCGGCACCATACATTGACTGGTACTCCTGGCGTATATGGTGAATTACCTTACCTGCGATCTCAGCAGTTGCAGCATTGCCAGTTCCAATTGCCCAGATTGGCTCGTAGGCAATGACTACCTCGCGCGCCTGCTCAATGGTGAGATGAGCCAGGCTGCCCCGTAGTTGCGCACTGAGGACATGGTCTGTCTCGCCAGCCTCGTACTGCTGGAGATTTTCACCAATACAAACGATTGGGCGGAGTTGATGATTGAGGGCGGAAAGCGTTTTTTTGTTGACCAGTTCATCACTTTCCCCGAAGTACATACGACGCTCAGAGTGCCCAAGAATAACGGTAGTGCAGAGTTCACGTACCATAAGGGGCGAGATTTCCCCGGTGTATGCTCCCTTCTCCTCAAAGTACATATTCTGCGCACCCAATTCAATATATGGTGTGGCGGAAGCATCTGGTATGTTGAGGATCGCGTGTACTGCTGCCAGAGAGATTGCAGGGGGACAGAGAATGCAAAGAACGCTATCTTGTGATTGGAGAGCTTCGCTCAGGGCCGGAAGGATCTCTCCTACAAAGCTAGCAGCCTGCTGTGGGCCATAGTTCATCTTCCAGTTTCCCGCGATAATGGCGGTGCGCTTAGCGGGAGGTGTGGTCATAATATTTATACCTCTTTGTATGATTAAACGTGTTAGGGGTGTTGCTTAGTACGCTCTCTACCTGGAGAGTTTTTGGGTTCCAAGAGATGTGGTATCCCCCATATACACACTGTGGGTGTCACACAGTTCGATTCTGTGAAGCGTGTGAATACTGAGATGCTTTTAACCAATATGGTCGGGTCACACCTGGTGAACCCGACCATATATACTATAAACCTCTGATTAGTGATTTCGCAAGGCTGCGACGCCTGGAAGGGTTTTACCTTCCAGAAATTCAAGCGATGCTCCGCCACCTGTTGAGACATGAGACATGCTCTGGGCTGCGTTTGCTTGCTCTACTGCCGCCGCTGAGTCTCCACCACCGATGATGGTTGTAGCCCCTGCTGCGGTGCGCTCAGTGAGAAGGTGAATAACCGCATTGGTTCCCTTCGCAAAAGCAGGCATCTCGGCAACACCTAGAGTACCATTAAAGATAATGGTTTGGGCTGGGGAAAGTGCCTCTCCAAACTGCTTTACGCTTTCGGGTCCAATATCCAGAATACGCCAGCCAGCGGGCACCTCATCGCACGAAACAATTCTAGAAGTCGCATCTGGTGCGAAACGGTCGGCGATCACGACGTCGACTGGTAGAAGGAACTGGATACCGCGTTCCCGCGCCTGTCCTAGTAAAGCACGAGCCACGTCAAGCTTGCTATCCTCTACCAGGGATTCACCTATCTCATGGCCCTCGGCCTTGAGAAAGGTGTTTGCCATCCCACCACCTATCAAGATGCCATCGGCAATAGCGATCAGCCTCTCCAGAACGGCGATCTTGTCAGAGACCTTCGCACCCCCTACGATAGCCATAAAGGGGCGCTGAGGAGTCTCAAGGGCCGAACCAAGGTAGTTTAATTCCTTCTCCATCAGAAAGCCCGCAACCCCCGGTAGGAAGTGTGTTACACCCTCTGTGGAGGCGTGAGCGCGATGAGCAGTCCCAAAGGCATCATTCACATAGAGAGAGCCAAGTTCAGCCAGTTGGCGCGCGAACTCATTATCATTCAGCTCTTCCTCTTTGTGAAAGCGCAGGTTTTCCAGCAAAAGCACCTGCCCGGGCTCAAGGGCCTGAGCAGTAGCCTGGGCCTCGGGGCCAACGCAGTCCTGCGTCGTGATGATAGGCTGACCGAGTAATTCGCTGAGGCGCTGCGCGACTGGACGCAGGCGCAGAGTCTCGACAACCTGCCCTTTGGGACGCCCCAGGTGAGACATCAGTATCAGGGCTGCACCGTGATTAAGAAGGTAGCGTAGTGTAGGCAGAGCGGCGGTTATACGCATATCATCAGTGATGTGCTGGTGCTCATCCAACGGTACGTTAAAATCGACACGTACCAGAATGCGTTTCCCGGCGACATCGATATCGCGAATAGTCTGCTTATTCATGCCTAGAAGCCCTTTTGGCCCAGGAAGCGCGCGAGGTCTGCGACACGGCAAGAGTAGCCCCATTCATTGTCGTACCAGGAAACCACCTTGACCATATTATCACCAAGCACCATAGTCGAGAGACCATCTACAATTGAGGAGTGAGCATTGCCACGGAAATCGCTTGAGACCAGTGGCTCTTCCGTGTAGTCGAGGATACCCTTGAGCGAGCTAGCGGCAGCCTCTTTAAAAGCATTATTAACGGCATCTTTAGTGAGTGGCTTCTGTGTAGTAGCGACGAAGTCAACAATCGAGACGGTAATGGTAGGAACGCGCAGAGACATGCCATCGAAGCGTCCCTTTAGCTCGGGAATGACCAGAGCTAGAGCACGAGCAGCGCCCGTCGTTGTCGGGATGATATTCGCAGCGGCGGCGCGCGCACGGCGCAGGTCTTTATGCACCTGATCGAGAATGCGCTGATCGTTGGTGTAAGAATGGATCGTATTCATCATACCGCGCTCAATACCAAAGGTATCATTAAGCACTTTCGCGGCAGGTGCGAGACAATTGGTGGTGCAGGACGCGTTGGAGATGATGTGATGTTTTGCGGGGTCGTATGTATCCTCGTTCACACCCAGAACAACTGTCAGATCCTCACCCTTTGCCGGGGCCGAGATGATGACTTTTTTCGCTCCGCCACGCAGGTGAGCAGCAGCCTTCTCGGCGTCAGTAAAGAAACCTGTGGATTCAATGACAACCTGTACGCCGAGATCGCTCCAGGGGATCAGCGCGGGGTCGCGCTGTGAAATAACCTGAATCTTGTGCCCATTGACGATGAGAGAATCTTCTGTGGCTTCGACTGTACCGGGGAAGTGCCCATAGGTAGTGTCGTATTTGAGCAGATGGGCGTTGGTTTGAGTGTCGGTTAGATCATTGACGGCAACGACCTCGATATCCTCTGGGTGGCGTTCCAGCATGGCTTTCATGGACTGACGACCGATGCGTCCAAAACCGTTGATACCTACGCGAAGAGTCATGTACTAATTCTCCTTTTAATCTGAACGGTTAATGTGTGATCGTTAGCAGTGTCACCCGGCGTATGTACGGGCTCCTTTGGGATGTGTCGAAATGGGTAGGTTATGCCTCTTCGAAAACCTGTGCGCGCCCGAGTCGATACGAAAATAGAGATCAGTATAGAAAAGCTCAGGCTTTCGTATCAGAAGTTCGCGCTCGCCACGTCAGTGGCGCCATCCCCTCTGTAGAGAGTTGGTTTTCGTCTAAGAAGGTAGTCAGGTATGGAAAGGATAAGGGGCGCGTTCGACGGAGAACCTAGCGCACCGTTCCGTTCATAAAACATGGTACTGATCGTGCCAACCGCACCGATTGCACGGGTACCAATATCATCTGCAACGAGGAGTGATGCGGCCTTGCATCAAAGAGAAATGCCAGTAATTACTCGTCTCATTCAGTCTCAGCATGGGTGTCCAATCCAGCTAGAGAACGCTGAACGGTTGTGGTCGCGTAGAAGAGGGATAGAACGATGGGTATGATGCAGAGAGGCTACCAAGCACATTCCCTATACCACATCGAACCGGGCCTCCTGGCTTCAAGGCAAGAGCCTTGAAAACGCGATACCACTACCCTAAGAGTATCATTTAGGACAACGGATATCAAGTGGGTAGTTTTAAGTATCAGCAATGCCTATTGATGCATTGGGAGCAGATTTATTGGCTAGAACAGGTAAAAAGCCAATAGAGAAGCGAATGTATTCATCGCTATAGCCAAAGCCTGATCCTGGCACACCCGCGATACCAGTTTTCTCGAAGAGTGAGAAGGCATCCTCTCCTGGAGCAAGCTTGCTCCAATTATAGACTGTGGTGTCATCATCTATATAGATGATGGAAAAGAGTTTCTGTTCGTTGTTGATCTGGTGTAGCTGCTCGATAAAGCGACTACGACGCAAGCGATAAAATGCACGTAGTTTATCTATCAGCCATGGTCGTTGCTGAAGCAGACGATGATAGGCCATGAAGCGCAGTTGCCATTCGCCAGGAAGAGAGGCAGTACCGTTAGTCCAACTAGCCGCGATAAGCCTGGCAATAGCAGGATCAGGACAGGTGACCCAGCCGAAGCGCTCGCCGGTCAAGCTGCTTGTTTTAGACAGACTGCTGACGAAGATGGTATGGCACAGGATTTCTGAGTCATGGAAAGCGGTCATACGCTCTCTATCAATCTCTGGTGAGCTAGTGCCGATATAGGCTAGATCCGCCAGAACGATGATGTTGCGGCCCGCTTGCCAGTAACGGCGTAGGACTTTATATAGGGAGCGTAGCTCTTCCGCGTTAAAAGCAAAGGCTGTTGGATTATTACTGATCGTGAGATAGATAAGCTGGATATCCGGATGAGCCTGAAGTTGTTCTTCTAGTTGGGTCGCGGTAAGCTTAAAATGATGTTCCTCAGTGGTTTGAAATCGATGGAGTGTATAGCCATAGGTGCGTGCTTGCCATTCGGGAACACCGAAGCCTGGCTCGGGAAATAGAATGCCCATGCCTGCTGATGGTTGTTGGCGATAGAGTAAGGTCAGGCCACGCATGGTTTTGTCTAGCCCATCCATCGCCCCTAGACTGGGCAAGATATGCTCATAAGTGACAGGGAAGCCCCAGAGAGTGTGCATCTCCTGGGCCAACCATGTACGCAAGAGGGGATTGCCAATGCCATAGATATCATAAATACGCAGATCGAAACCTTGCTGCAATACGAGGCGCTCACATTCCTGCATCTGTTCACGAAGCCAAAGATAGGTTGAGCCACTGGCGGTATAGCCTGCAATATTTTCGCCAGGGAGGGCGATTCCCAATTCATCCGCTAGTAGGCGATAATCATCGCTGCCACCTGGTGATTCTGAATGCTCTGTAATAAGGCGCAGATTGATATCGCCGATAGTGCGGTTGACAATTTCGGAAGCAATGACTTCTTCTGCGATATGGTGTGCGCGGCATGCCTGTTCCAGTTCGGAAACGATACGCGCCATCATACGAATAGGGCCAGGTCCCTCTTGAAGCTGTGGTCGATATCGTTGGATAAGCTGGCTACGTAACTGGCGTAATGTAGCTCGCTGTTCCTCCAAGGGAATAGCAGGTAATGTTGTGGATGGGTCCACAGAGAGATTATGAGTCATAGTTAGATAAAACCTCTCTTCATAATGTGCCTCCTATGGCGCATCTTCCTGACAAGGAGCGGTAGTACCATCACCATTGATGTACTATTCCTTGCAGTGTAGCATATGAAGCGGACAAGCGACAAGTGAGCAATAAGGAGCTTTCCGGGACGCCAATTGCTCGCATGAGTATATTGGTGAGCATGGTCTACTTGCTGCACTTCTTGGGATGTTTCACGTGAAACACTGAAGAGCATAGAGGCAGGATGTTTCACGTGAAACATCCTGCTTGGATAAACGCTATGTGGTCGACAGAAATTTGTTGATCCGATAATGTTGGAGTGGTATAACTGGGTTGGATCGGCGAGCAAACCAGGGAAAGGAAGAGACAGAGAGCTTATGGAGCAGGAAAGCTTACAAGGGCAGAGCGTAGTTGTTACAGGAGCGGGGCGAGGCATTGGTCGCGCATTAGCGTTAGCTTTTGCTGCGAAAGGAGCCCATGTCTTGGTTCATTATGGGCAGAGTCAGGAGCAGGCAGAAGAGGTTGCACATTCTATATGTGAGCAAGGAGGGAAGGCGGAAGCCCTTCAGGCCGATATAGGTGATACTCGCGCGGTGACCCATCTGGTAGCGGAGGCAGTACGTATCCTGGGCAAGATCGATGTGTGGATTAATAACGCTGGAGCCAGCGCCAATTCAGCAGAGGCGCAAGGATTGGATGAGATACAGCGCTTCGAGCGGATGATGCGTGTTGACGTTGAGGGAACATGGCGTTGTTGTCGCGAGGTAAGACCACATATGCGTGAAGGTAGCTGTATTATCAATATGGGATGGGATGGGGCCTTGGTAGGTGCGCCTGGTCTTCCTAACCAGCTTTATGCTATGAGCAAAGGGGCTATTATATCACTCACTCGTTGCCTGGCACTGGAGTATGCGCCGCAGGTGCGCGTAAACTGTATCGCGCCGGGTTGGATTGAGAATGCCTGGGCTCGCGAACATGCATCGCCTGCTTTCTATCAGCATGTGGAGGAGCGCATTCCTTTGAAGCGTTGGGGAAAGGTAGAAGATATTGTTGGTGTAGCGCTCTTTCTGTCTTCACCGGTTGCGTCTTATATTACGGGGCAAGTGATTCCAGTTAATGGTGGTGATGTGCGCCATTGATCGGAATATGTTTCACGTGAAACATATGTGGAATTGCTGACCCCAATGTTTCACGTGAAACATTGGGGTCTATGGTATTAAACTGTGAGGATGTAATGTCGCAGGTGTGAGGGATCGTTGCATTGCGAAAGCAAAGTGTGAGGGATCGTTGCATCAGAAACAGTGATGATATTAGGGAGAACAGTTCTAATGTTCTCAGGTATGCTGACATATATTATACATGGCGCAATTGCAAGAATTCCGCGTGGTCAAAATCGCATTGCCTGTGAATGTTTCACGTGAAACATGGTCGTAAATTTGCTGGTTCGTATCCTCGCATAGAAAGATAAAATCACGATAGTATCAGAACATGGCTGATAGGAACCCAGCCATGATTTCCCAGTTGATCATAGCACCAGTACCAACCACTTTCTTCATGCTCGATAGTAAGTTTTTGACCAACAGTCACTGTTAGTTCTATGGCATTGTAAGCTGAGGAAGTCATGCCCACCTTGGTGTCCGCATCCATATGGATGATATTCTTTGGCATCCAGCCGCTTTTCCCCCGCTGATCAGTGCACCATACCCAAATCCATGCAGGATTATCCTCCCAGGCACTTCTTTTCTCACTCACAGCAAAAGACTCATAGGCTTCAACCGAGATTGGATCAGGTGATGAAGCTTGATAGTCTTTGGTAACATGACATGTTCGCCTAGGATCGGCTTGAGGTCTATTCATAAATGCTCCATACGTTCTTTGAGGTGTACATGGTTCATCCTATCATATCTCTCAGCGCCTTTGCTCTCCACTGTTAATATCACAGTGGTCATAGCGCGAATTGTCCCTGATGTTTCACGTGAAACATCAAGGGCTACATATTGATGGAATACAAGTGTGAGAGATCGCTGCATTGATAGGGCGTGTTTGGCAAAGTGTGAGAGATTACTGCATCAACGATAGGCATCCGGCGCAAGTGTGAGAGATCGCTGCATTGATAGGATAGGTCAGGGGAAGTGTGAGGGATCATTGCATCAGAAACAGCGCTTGATATCGGGGCGAACAGTTCTAATATTCTCAGGTATGCTGGCATATATTATTCATGGCGCAATGTTAAGGATTCCGCATGATCAAAATTATATTAATCCAATAATGTTTCACGTGAAACATTATTGGATTAGTCTGCTTGACTTCCTGGTGAGCTATAGGTTGTGAGCTTAAGTCTGCTGAACGTCGTTGTGAGCGAAGGAGTGTTTATACACATCTCTTATGTATGCGTCAGTCTGGGGAGAGACCCCCAGACTTCGTAGATCGGCTAGTGTAAGCGTATCAGCATCACGGTCATCTTGGCTATAGTAGTATCGAGTGTCAGGCTCCACCATAATACGATGATAGAGACTCTTCTCTCTGTTGGAGGATAATAGCTTCAAAGGATCGGGCTCAAAGACGTACCTGGCCCAATAAAGTATACAAGGCCATTGCTCCTGGTCTTCATTTTTGTATTCCCACCATATTTGCCTAAAAGCAAATAGTCCCTCTTCACGTGTGACCTTGACTATGTATGGCTCTAATGCTCGGACTGGCTTATGTGGGTCCAGCTCTACCAGATCATATAAGTATAGCTGAAGAGTGCGTTGATCTAAGGGTTTTATTGAGAACTTTCCCTTGACGATTGCAATGACGAACTGACCAGCCCCATCACCCATTTGTATATCACCTGATTGTGAGAAGGTCAGGTAATGGAAATAGTCATGTAGATGCGGGTTGGCCGCAAGCGTTCCATCCAAAGTAAAGGCAACTTCATTTGCTTCTTGCATGTGTTTGCCTTTCTCAAAATTATACAGGTGTAAGGTGGCGTCAGCTTTGAATCTGATGTTTCACGTGAAACATTGATGAGACAGAAGCTTATAGTGAAGAGAACTCCGATGTTTCACGTGAAACATTGAGAATTTGACCTCCTGATGTTTCACGTGAAACAATTTTGTAAAGAGGTTAGTCGTTCATTGAGATTGCAAAGATACCCTCTTGCAGGGCGCTAGCCAGGGCCGCAATATCGGGAGCCAATACGCGGTCCTCTTCCAGTTTGGCGACATAGGCGCGCACATTTTGATAGGCGATCTGTACGCCTGCTCCTGGTTTTAGCGGGAGGCGGAACTCAAGCATCTGGGCCGCGCAGAGTAGTTCAATGGCGATGACCTGGCGCGCCAGTTCCAGCAGACGTAGAAGTTTATGAGCACTGGTTACCCCCATGCTCACAAAGTCTTCCATTCCAGCAGAGGTCGGAATAGAGTCGATGCTGGCGGGATGGGCTAGAATCTTGATTTCATTGACGAGAGCGGCAGCGGCGTACTGCGCGATCATAAAACCAGAATTGAGGCCGGGATTGGGTGTCAGGAAGAGAGGTGCGCCATTGGTATCCCATTCATGCGGTCCCATCAGATTATAGACACGGCGCTCGGCGAAACTTGCGAGTTGAGTCATGGCGATTGCCAGGGTATCCAGGGCCAGAGCGAGAGGTTGACCATGGAAGTTTCCCCCACTCAGGATCGCGCCATCCTCGGGGAAGATCAGAGGATTGTCTGTCACTGCGTTGAGCTCGCGCTCAAAAATCTGCTGGCAGTAGTCCAGTGCATCGCGAACCGCGCCGATAACCTGGGGGGCGCAACGTAGCGTATATGGGTCCTGTACGCGTGGGCAATGCTCATGGCTCTGGCGAATCTCGCTATCGTGAAGCAATTGTCGCAGGCGTGTAGCTGTAACTTGCTGACCAGCCTGACCGCGCCTTCGATGTATGCGTGGATCAAGTGGAACATGGCTACCCATGAGTGCTTCAATACTCATGGCGCAGGCCACCTCCGCACTCTCGACCAGGATACGTGCGTCGGCCAGGGCCAGAATCGCGATAGCTTCCATCAGGTGTGTGCCATTGATCAGGGCCAGCCCCTCTTTTGCTTGAAGATGGAGTGGCTCTAGTCCCGCGCGAAGCAGGGCCTCACCACCAGATAAGCGCTCACCCTGATAGTCCGCTTCGCCTTCGCCAATTAAGACCAGGGCCAGATGTGCTAGTGGAGCAAGATCACCACTGGCTCCTACTGAGCCACGTGAGGGAATGATCGGTGTTATTCCTTGGTTCAGTAGTGCGAGCAATTGTTGCACAACCTCCACACGGACCCCAGAGTTACCCCGAGCGAGACTGCCTGCAAGCAAGAGCATCATCGCGCGTGTGATATCTATGCTAAGAGGTTCACCGACGCCAGCTGCATGACTCCGTATAAGATTATGCTGAAGTTGGACCAGTTGATCCTGGGGGATGCGTACACTGCTCAAGTGGCCGAAGCCCGTCGTCACACCATAGACCTTGCGCCCCTCTTCAGTCGCGATATTGACAATAGCACGCGCTGCCAGAATAAGTTCGACAGCTGATGGTGCCAGCGCGACGGGTGCATTGTGGCGCGCGACTGCCAGGACATCGTTTGAGGTAAGAGCCTCACCATCGATGAGGATTTCGTTACCCTGTGCTTCCGCCGTTGGCGGAGTCTTAAGGGATGGTAGATGCTGTTCTTTTGTCATGCCGTGTTTCTGCCTGGTCTTATGCCTCGCCATAGAAGTCATCCTTTCAGCGTCATTGCCTTTGACTTTAGTGTAAATAGCATACTTGCTCTGAGAGCATATAACTGGGTTGCCATACCCTGCTAGCTAGTGTGAATGCACAAGGATAATAGTGAAATGAGCATTGCATAAGGGTAAGCTTGCCTGCTACTAAGATAGCAAAAGTGGCGCTCCTCGTAAATAGGTTATGCTGCTTACAATTGAGCCAGGATCTAAATGTTTCACGTGAAACGTTGGCAGATATGTGAAACGTGCTAGTTGCTGAGGTAATGTTTCACGTGAAACATTACAAACTGGAGTATCAATGCTCACGCTATTTCGTTATTGCAGAGTCCAATCCTCTATAAACCTCTTAAATAAGAGCAAAATATAAGAAGTTTTCTTCTCATCGGTGTGATACGTTATCTCTACGGCAGGTAGAAATAGTTTATGTTTGAGGAAAACTATGAAAACAGTCACCTCTCGGGATGGTACCCCCATCGCATTTGATCAATCTGGTCATGGGCCTGTACTCATTCTGGTAACTGGCGCGCTAACTAAGCGTGTCGATTGGACTTCACTAGCGGCGTACCTTTCACTACATTTCAGTGTGTTATCCTACGACCGACGTGGCAGGGGCGAGAGTGGAGATAAGACCGCTTACGCAATAGAGCGCGAAATCGAAGACCTTGATACTCTGATTGCCGAGGTCGGTGGACCAGCTTTTGTCTTTGGTCATTCCTCAGGAGGGGCCCTGGCCCTTGAAGCGACAGCCATGCTTGGCTCGAAAATCGCAAAACTTGCCATTTATGAAGTGCCCTACAACAGCGAGGATGAAGCCAAAAAAAGATGGATAGAATATAGACAGCAATTGACAGACCTCTTGGCCGCGAATCGCCGAGGCGATGCCGTGAAGCTATTTATGCGCCTGGTTGGAATGCCAGCAGATCAGATAGAAGCCGCGCAACAGACGCCAATGTGGTTAGCGCTTGAGATGATATCGCCAACCCTGGCCTATGATGCTGCTGTTCTGGGGAGCGACGGTTCTATTCCTATAGAACGAGCAATGCACATACACATTCCTACTCTTGTTATGAGTGGAGGCGCGAGCTACTCTTTTATGGATGATACAGCGCGAGCACTGAGCAATGCCTTGCCTCAAGCCCAGTATCGTAAGCTGGAGGGCCAGAATCATGCTCCGGCCAACGACGTTCTTGCCCTGGCCTTGAAAGAGTTCTTTCTTGATTAAAGAACCCAATGTTTCACGTGAAACATTGGGGAGATTGTGAGAATGTTTCATGTGAAACATTAGGGATGTGAAACGAGATCAGGGTCTCAGCATAAAATTATCATGTTTCACGTGAAACATTCTCATCATTACCTCACGATGTTTCACGTGAAACATCGTGATAGTCAGGTGTGTTGCGTGAAGGTGGATTGTACAAGATTGGTGCCAAAGTGATAGCCAATCTCGCGGTAGTCTTGGATAGACCAGAAGATAAGATCGCACTGTTTACCAAGCTCAAGGCTCCCAACCTCGTCTTGGAGGGCCAGCGCTCGCGCTCCGTTGATTGTCGTAGCGGTAAGGGCCTCTTCAAGTGACATATGCATTGCTGACATGGCGAGACCCAGGATCATCTGCATATTCTCGCAATAGGATGTGCCTGGATTAAAGTCAGTAGCCAGCGCAACATGTAGACCATGATCCAGGAAACGCCGAGCGGAGGGATAAGGCGAGCGCAAAGTATAAGAGCAGCCTGGGAGTAAGGTCGCGACAACGCCGGCCTCGCGCATCGCCTCCAGGTCGGGATCACTGGCATGGTCGAGATGATCGGCGGAGATAGCCCCCAATTCAGCGGCCAGGCGTGCCCCTCCCGCTGGACTGAGCTGATCGGCATGTAGTTTGAGATAGTAGCCGAGCTCTTTCGCGCGAGTCAGAATGCGGAGACTCTCGTCATATGTGAAGGCCTCGCGCTCACAAAAAACATCGCAGAAGCGCGCCAATCCTACGAAGCGAGGCAGCATCTCATGTAGCACCAGATCGACATATGCGGCCCGCCGGTCGCGATATTCAGGAGGGACGCTATGCGCACCCAGAAATGTTGGCACTACACGCACCTTCTGAGTGGCTGGCTGCGCTATTTCGGAAGTCGCGTTAAGCTTATTGATGAGGCGCAGGCTGACCTCTTCCGCCTCCAGGCTCAGGCCATAGCCTGTCTTGATCTCAACTGTTGTCGTTCCATAGGCGTTGAGGCTCACCAGACGCTCTCTCGCCAGGGTAAGCAGTGTCTCCTCATCGGCTGCTCTAGTGGCGTTCATTGTCGTCAGGATGCCCAATCCACGCGCAAGTAGCTCACCATAGCCAATGCCCGAGCGGCGCATATGAAATTCTTCCGCGCGGTTGCCAGCGAAGAGCAGATGGGTATGTGAATCCACAAAGCCCGGTGTGACAACTGCTTCCCTGGCATCAATAACTGTGATATCTGTCCCAGGGGTGTCTGTTTGAAACTGTGGCTCTCCTTCACCTTCTTGCCCAAGCCAGACAATGCGATTCTGACTTACACCAAGCAGTGCGCGTTCAAGAACTTGCAGTGGTCCACTGGCACCAGGGATGGGCTGTTGCGCGATAGTTACCAATTGCCCAATATTACGGATGACTGTGCTTACACGCACGACAGGCGTTGACTGGTAGGGATCAAGCGCCATAAAGACTCTCCTTAATCTATATGAGGGTTAACCGCGTGTGGCGTTACTCCAGATGCATACTAATCGCTACAGTATATCATGAAGTCGGGAAAGACAATTGCCTGGTTGCTCGCTTAGATCACAGCGTGAACCTCTTATGTATGAGAGCGTGCTTGGATATCCACTTGCCCTTAGGGAGCGGATTTGTTACACTGTGGTCAGTATGCACATGTGTACAAATGCTTTGAGGGAGATGGAGTAGGCAAAGAAGCCGAAGAAAATCGACGGGGGAGCATGTGTCGGTCTATGCGAGCAGTGGACGATAACAGGCCCAGGTATGCCGCCGTTTTGCGGGTACTGCATTCCTGGAAACAGCTGCCAGAGAGTGATGTCTCACGTATGTTACATGATCACTACCTGGTAACTGATGACTTTCGTGAAATGGAAGACCAGGGATTGCTGACTATGGAGTTTGTGGGCGATGAATATATTATCTCCTTCACACTCATGGGTAAAGTCTGGCTAGAGCAATATGAGAGCGGTAAATTATAGTTCAAGGTTTTAAAGGAGTGGATATTGCCATGTATGATACTGAAGAGGCTCTTCCTTACAGTAATATAGATGCCGAAGAGGCGCAACGACTCATTGGAGAGGGCGCGCATGTCGTCGATGTTCGTCAGCAAGATGAGTGGCGCACCGGGCATATTGCTCAAGCTACGCTGGTTCCCATTGACGGTATCTATACCTTTGGCAAGGCTCTAGAGGAGCATCAACTCCCTAAAGATCAAGACGTTATCTTCGTGTGCGCCTCTGGCAGACGGAGCATCTCGGCTTCCGAGATCGCACTATTGCTAGGTTTCCAGAAGGTCCATAACCTGACGCACGGGATGCATGGCTGGATTGGTCAGGGCAATCCTGTAGAGCGCTAAAGCAAAAGTGTGAGAGAACGCGGAGCGGCGTCAGCTTTCTCCGTATCCCTTTCTCTCTCGTCGCCATAAGCGGCGAGCAACAAACATACTATTATTTCTTGAGAGGAGATAGAGCACAATGCCTCTATTGGAAGGAAAGAAGGCGCTGATCTTTGGCGTCGCTAACCATCGTTCTATTGCCTGGTCTATCGCCCAGTCCCTGGCTGGCGAAGGCGCACAGCTTATTTTGACATACCAGGAACGCATGGAGAAGTATGTCCGCGAACTGGCGGCGAAGATCCCTGGTACCGAGGTCATCCCTTGCGACGTTCAGAGTGACGAAGACTTGGATAATGCTTTCGCCAAAACAGGTGAAATCTTCGGTGGCAACCTGGATATTCTGATCCACGCGGTAGCTTTTGCTCCCCTTCGGAGCTAGAGAATCCCTTCCTTGAGACGACACGTGCTGGTTTCCATACCGCTCTCGATATCAGCGCCTACTCGCTAGTCGCGATGTCGAAGCGCGCGGCTCCTCTATTACAGCAGAATGGTGGCGGTAGTATCGTCAGCCTGACCTATATGGCGAGCCAGCGTGTTATGCCCAAGTATAACGTCATGGCGGTAGCGAAAGCTGCCCTGGAGTGCAGCACGCGCTATCTGGCTTACGAATTGGGTGAGCACAACATTCGCGTTAACGCTATTTCGGCTGGCCCGTTGAATACGCTTGCCGCACGCGGTGTCTCCGGCTTTACTGGCTTCCGTAATCAGGTTGCCGAGATTGCTCCTCTGCGCCGCAACATTGAGCAGAGCGAGGTTGGCGATACCGCACTCTTCCTGAGCAGTCCTCTGGCTCGCGCCATTACTGGCGAGGTCTTGTATGTCGATGCTGGCTACAATATCATGGGCTCAGGTTCCGCCCAATAATGTTTCACGTGAAACATCGTCAGATACTCTTCGATATCTCATACGAACTGTTGAGGAGTTCCTGATGTAAAAAATCTCCTGATAATGTTTCACGTGAAACATTATCAGGAGTCTTTGAACGAGAACGCGTGGAACGCGAACAATAAGGTGCGAAGGTGACACTTCATGGTGTTCCCTTCGCACCTTATTTCATATCAGCCTGGAAGAATACTACCCGTGGCGCTATCGATACGGATTGCCATCGGGGCAAGTGAGCGCCTGGCTGGGGGACGCTTCACTGTACCGTTATGCGCGGGATCAAAGGTCGATCCGTGACACGGGCATACAATAAGCTTGCTATCCGGGTCATAGTCCACGGTACAACCTGCGTGCGTACAGGTGGCATCATAAGCAACAAACTGATCATTCGCCAAATGGATGAGCAAAGCAGGCTCTCCACTCTCAGCGCTGGTAAAGGAGAGTGCGCTATTAATGGGCACATCGCTTACCTTGGCAATCATCGTATCGCTGGTTGGAGTACTAGATGCTGTAGGAGTTGGCTCTGGTGTTTGAGTCGCTGAAGGGGTTGCCGTTGGCGTTTGGTTGAGTGCATCGTTTGCCTGGCGGCCTCCGAGAACAGTGGTGCTAAAGGCGACGAAAAGAGCGGTTGCAACCCCACCTGTAAAGAGGCCCAGAAGCAAACCCCGTCTTGCTGGGGATGCCAGACGCGAAGCTGTAGAGTTTGCATCCAATGCAGTGATTGGTAGACCGAGGAAGAAGGCCAGGGAATAGAGTCGAGCATGTTGTCCACGCTCTGCCCACAGGGCCATACGTGGCGCGAATAGTAGCTCATCTAACGACAGGAAACCGGTGCCGCTAGGACCATTGAGTAATAGCACAAGCCAGCAGCAAGCAAAGACGATGTCCGAGCCATAGAAGTATGGATACACAGTCCAGGAAGCACTGAGCCAGAGAATGATGTTGAGTATGAGGCCAAAGATGGATGCGGGCCGCAACAGGAAACCTACAAGTGTTCCCAATCCAATGGCTACCTCTCCATAAGCGATAAGCATGCCAAAGAGAATCGCGTTTGGCGAGGCGAACTGTAGGAGAAGAGGGCTTAGGGGTGAGGTCTGAGCAAAGATTGTGATCTGTTCCCCAATGAAGTCGGGACTACCAGGATGGAAGAACTGAGGATCTGTTAGCTTCTGTATTCCTGCGTAGAGAAATGTAATTCCAAGAAAGAGGCGCAGTGGTAATAAGGCAAAAGCGCGTGGCGCTGGAATTGATCGCGATCTGACCGGTGTTGTATCAGGCCGGATGGGTGGAACCTTGGTGCTGGTGGACATGAAACCTCCCTGTCTGAGAGCGGTATTGAGTATAGACGTGTGTACAGGCGGAGCATAGCTACGACCGTGTACATAGAGTTGCCAAAGGCGCGAAAAGGCTACTTTGCTTTTATATATATCAACGCTTATCTAGCTAAAGAGATACAGCCGTTTGCTGAATTTAAACTGAAGGAAGGGCTGTCTCCTCTGGCTTCCATACAGTAGAAACTCTGAGCGCGAGCTGATATCGCTTCGTTTGCGGTTGGCTGGAGCCATGTAAGAGGTCAATTGATTACTGTGAGGTGCTAGAAGTCCCGATTGTCTCCACATAGAGAGGTCCCCGGACCATACGATCCGGGGACCTCTCTATGTGGAGACAATCGTTATTGTTCAACGTGTCGGCGAACTGTTGGTGGTTCGGGGATAGCGGGTGCGGGTTCGCCACAGACACTGCAGTAAAGCGCGTCGAAGCGATTCGCGTGACCGCAGGGCCAGATTCTTGTTGTCGATGAACTTGCCGTTGGATAAGGCGTAGAGTGGGGCGGCGTTGCCATGTGGGGCTGAATTGGCGGATGCTGTGGATGGGAGAACGAGGATTGAGGCGGAGCGCCAAAGGCGGACATCGCATCACCATACTCGTTAGAAGTTACTGGAGGAGGCGTGGGTGAAGCGGGAACAGGCGGGAATGGCTGAGCCGGATTATTGGGTAAGGTCTGCGTAAAGGGACGTGCTTGTCCAGATTGACCTGGATTGCTGCCAAAGCCAGCATATGCCGGTTGAAGCTGTTTCGCACCTCTACGGCGTACTGAGACCACAAAGAAGAGTAGCACAACCAGAGCGATGAGTGCTACCACTGCCAGGATTATGCCACTGGTGAAGTAAGGTGAACCCGTAATCTGGCTACCTGGTGTACTGGTTGTGGCTGTTTCAGTGCTAGCCTGCTTATTGGTATAATCCAGATAATTCTGAACTGCTTTAAATTGTGGATAGTTGGATTGTATTTGCTGGAAGAGAGACTGCGCTTTATGCCAGTGACCTGCATCCTTCGATGCGTAGGCATTGATAGCCTGACCCCAGAGCTTCTGGAAAGCACCAGGAGCTGTGTTGATATTCAAACCCTTTACCATCTCACTCGCGCCATTACTGGCTTGCAAGAAGGTCGTGCTGCCCGGAGATGCCGCACTTGAGAGGCCAAAGCTAACGATACCAACCACGCGCCCTTCTTGATCAAGAGCGGGGCCACCACTATCGCCATGCTCGACGTTGCCTCCTACCTGAATCACAGGGGCACCATTATCTGTCGTCTTGATCGAGCTTACCGAGATTTTATTGACTGAAGATGTCAGCAGATCCGTAGGACGATTGCTGACGTCGCCATTTCCAGGGAATCCGATGATCGTTAGCTCATCCTGCTGCTGCACTGAGGAGGAATCGCCAAGCTGGATGCTGGGCATGTCGGTAAAGGGCGCATGGATGATAGCCAGGTCGCGCTGTTCAAGCGAGCTTTGTTGCTTAATCTTATCAACAGTCTTATGAATGTATGATGGAATGGAGCTAAAGCTGGTCGCGCTAAGCGAGCCAGTATAATCAGTGCTGAGGAAAACTTCGCTCTCTGTCTGATCAATCGCTACATCAGCTTTCAAGGTTCCGTTGGCAAGCTGTTGCTCGACCTCTTTACTGGTGGTCTGTTTTCCCTGACTTTTAAGATAGTTTGCAATGTCTTCAGTAGCTTGCTGCTCAATATAGGAGTTAAGCGAATCATCCTTAGGAGGATTCACTACGTGGTCAGCGGTAAGGATATCGCCATCCGCGCTAATGAAAGTTCCACTGCCTGAGAGTTGAGCGATATAGCCATCGTTTCCTCTCTGGGGGAAGTTTACGTCGCCACTATTAAAATGGACGACAACATGTGAAACGAGAGTGGTAATGATACGTACCACTGCTGGTTTCGCGGCGTCAACTGCGCGAACAACTGGGTCTGAAACATTGCCGCCGGGTTGGCTTTCAGCATGCGCGCTCCTGGTAGTGCCTAAGGTGGCGAAGACCAGGGCACATACTGCCATCGTCACCAGTAAGCCTGTGTAAAGCCGCCGGTGCGGTTGCAACGAGGTATGCTGTGCGGGTAATCTTCGTTTCATATTTAAAATCCTATCCTGGGCCTGGTTGGGGATAGAGAGCAATTGCTTTTCGTATTATATCCTATGCTCTGACAGAAGGGATACGTACTACTTCACAAATTGGTTGTAATAGTTGCTAGCAAGGGAAAAGCGTACCAGCGTGATTTTGTAATAAAGAGCCTTTTGGGCCTGAACAAGACCTACTCTGCGAGCCAGTTGCTCACTGCTTGTCGTGCGCGCCATTCACTAGCCAACATCCCAAAGAGACGATGATCTATGTAATGGTCATAGAGAAGCTCTGCATGCCGCAAAACTCCCTCCTCTACGAAGCCGAGGCGTCGGGGTATCGCGCAACTACGCGTATTGCCAGTCGCGCAACGTATTTCTACCTTATTAAGCTGAAGATCATCAAAGGCTATAGTAAGCAAGGTCTGACAGGCAAGCGTCATAATACCATGACCTTCATGGGCGCTATCAAGCATATAGCCGATTTCAGCACGCCCATGTTGCCAATTGATCGGATGAAAGTTAATATTGCCGATCAGCTTTCCCTGGTGAAGGATGGCATAACTTGCGGCCCGATCCTCAAGAAATTGAGAGTAAGACATACGCAAGAAATCACGTTCATCTTCAATAGTGTGTACATTATCTAACCAGCCGAGCCAGGTACGGAGATGCTGGCGGTTACGCTCTATAAGCAAGAAGAATGCTTCGGCATCTTGCTCCTCTACCTGCCGGAGTTCAATCTCCTCATTTAACCTTCTTGTGCGTGGCAATTTCCTCATTGCTGCCAGACATCCCTCCTTTATACATACTCACACTAATCATAGGGACGCACATGTACCCTGCCAGAGTTGGCAACGAGATCCGCCAATGACACATGCTCCAAATGCACATAATCTCTTCTACATATTACCATTGATACACACCTCTGTACATACGTCATGCCATTCATGTGCCTAAGAGCAGCCGCCTGAGAACTCAGACATCACATCACACACAAACTTAGCCTGAAGTGGAACCATGTGGCGCCGAAGCTAGTCGCCACACAGGCGGCGTTGGCAAAGGCTTTTCGTAACACACCAAGAGTCGCAGAATCACCGCGTCTTGAAACCGAAAAGGCCCTCTTAACCGTTATAACAGTATCTGAAAAAATCAATATTGCGTATGCTAAGGTATATAGAGGTGATTATACAATGTTAAGCATGATGCGACCACGGAAACGTCTTGGCCTGGCACTTTTGCTGGTCAGCTCACTCTTATTGCTGCTCAGCGCATGTAGCCAGAGTGCCAATGGTACTGGTTCAAAGAACACAACGCCACTCGATGTTATCCAGAAAAGTGCTACAGCCATGAAAGGGCTCAAGTCCTCGCACTTAAAACTACAATTAACGAATGACGTAAAGGTCCCACCAATTACAACGGGCGAGACCACTACCACGGCTCAAAATGTCTCTATGCAGGTGAATGGTGAAGGAGATCAGGCTGGTACCGATAATGTAAAGGTGCAGTATACTGCGAGTACCAACAATCAGAACTTTCCCCAGCAGCAGATCGTAAAAGATGATCAGGTATACTTCCAGAAGGATGGCAAGTGGTATGTAATCAGTAAGAGCGACTTGCAGAAGGAAGGTAGTAAATTGCCTATGCCTTCAAATATCTCACTCGATCAGAATAGCCTGCTTAGCCTGATCCAGAACTCAAAGATCACGGATTACGGTACCCAAAGCCTCAATGGTGAACAACTACGCCATTTGGGGGCTACCCTGGATAAAGAGGCCCTGCGTCAGCTTATCAAACAGAATCCGCAGCTTGCGACCTACTTTGGCGTCAACCAGCAAGATGTTGATAAGGTCATCGATGGTACTAAATCGGTCAAGGCTACACTTGATGTATGGATTGATGAGACGAATTATTATGTTCATCGCACCCAGCTAAAAGTAAATCTGGTGGCGGACGGTAAGCTCTTCAGCAAGACTGCGACCCAGGATTTTACGGTCAATCTGGACTCCATTCTCGACTTGAGCAAATTCAATGATCCAGTCACGATTGAAGCACCTGCCAACGCGACACGCGTTACCAGCCTTGAGCAACTCTTCGGCGTAGATGTCAAGCAATAACCAGATTCTGCTCGCAAACTAATAGAGATAAAGAGAGCGCTGAAGTCCATGTCTGACCGGACTTCAGCGCTCTCTTTATCTCTATTAGTAGAGGGTTGATAGGGCTAGTGCAATCTCGAAGCGCTACGCCACATATGCGGGGCTCAGACTGTCTAATTATCGCTGTAATATGTAATGGCTCTTCTTGGATAGAAGATGCTACCAGCTAGACCCCAGAAGTGTTACTATTACACTGGAATTGAAGACTTTTTACTAGCTGTTAGAGAGACGACAGAGAGAGGTTTGACGCAAATGAACGAGGCGTTGCAAACATATATTCATCACTTTGTGCCAGCACAGGAGGAGGGGCGTCCTGTGCTTTTGCTGTTGCATGGCACCGGTGGCGATGAGAATGATCTCCTGAGCCTGGGCCGCATGTTAAGCCCAGGCTCGGCTTTGTTAAGCCCGCGTGGCAATGTGCTGGAAAATGGCATGCCGCGCTTCTTCCGCCGCTTTGCCGAAGGCATACTTGACGTAGACGACTTGAAGCAACGTACCTATGAACTGGCAAGCTTCATACAGGCTGCCAGCGAGCATTATGCGTTTGGTGCTGGCAATGTTATTGCGGTTGGCTTTTCCAATGGTGCCAACATTGCAGCCAGCATGCTCTTGCTGAGGCCACAGGTTCTAGCAGGCGCATATCTCTCTCATCCTATGGTTCCCTTCCAGCCCGAGTCTACACAAGATCTCCAGCAGAAACCTGTTTTGGTTGCCTCAGGTCGTGCTGACGTTATCATTCCCACGGGGCAAAGCGAGCAATTGATTGAGCTTCTTCGTAGCAATGGGGCTGATGTACAAGAGTACTGGAATAATGTTGGACATACCATTACACATGAAGAGGTCCGAGAAGCCCGGGCCTGGATGGAAAAGCACTTCCAGTAATCTCTTAACGTTGAAAAAGATGGGCAAGTGAGCGCACGCGTGCTTCTTGCCCCCAGATAGAGAGCATATGCTCATACAGGGTATAGATTTCGGTATAAATCAAATCGCTGTTGATGGACTGAGCTGCATGGGCCGCAGCCTCCAGATAAATGCAGCTTTGTACCATGTTACCCAGTACAAGCGAAGTATATGCTTTCAGCTTAAGAAACTCGGCTCTGGTTCGCTCTGGCGGCTTCGGTTTGATCTCATCAACCTGTGCGAACACTTCCCATGCCTGGCGAGGCTTCCCTAGATGCAAGGATACCTGTCCCTGGTAAAAATAGAGCAGCGAGCGATCACACTGAGTATAACTGAAAGCTGTGTCTTCCTGGGGATGTTCAGGGAAGATGGTCATTGCTAAGCGTAAAAATTGCATTGCCTCTTGCTCATGGTTCATCGCGGCTTGAATCTCTGCCAGCCCCGCGAATATCCAACCATGGAGCAAAGGTGAGGTAACTTCATTGGTGATATTGATACGCTTGAGGGCGTCATTGTAGGCACCAAGCGCCGCGCCAATGCGTTTACGCCGCGAGAATATGCTTGCCATCCAGAGCTGTGAGGCTATATAGAGATTCCAGTTCTTTGCAAGTTGACTGTAAACGAGCGCCTGTGTGCCATTCATCTGCGCGGAAACAAAATCCCCTCTCTGAAGTTCAAGCAGTGCCATCAGTCCATATATCTGAGCTGTAAGTGAAGCCGCGCTCTGTTGTTCTGGACCAGGATGGAGAGTTGGCGCGGTTAATTGTGCCAGGTAGGTTGGTAAGAGCCGTTCAAGTTCATGTTGACCACCTACCATGTAAAGTTGCCAGCAGGAAGATAGGCCAAGACTCCACATGTGGAGTGCCTCTGAAAGCGTTGCTTCAGGATATTCTTCATCACCTATATTTTTTGATTGGGGAGGTCGAAGCATTGACTTCTTCGAGAGTGGAAGCCGTGAGCGCATGCGTTCTTCTAGCAAGTCGGCAAAGCCTAGTTCAATTGGCGACATCTCGAATATGGTGCAGAGTGCCTGGAGTGAAGAGAGACGAGGAGCCTGACTTCCCGCTTCCCAACGGATATAGGTGTCTCGGCTTACCCCTACTTTGCCACTTACGAACTCGGGTGTCCAGCTCTTCTTCAGCCTGGCTGCTTTCAACATATTGTTTTGTTTTTTGAGCATATTCGCTACAATGGCCCCGAATCTTACTATTGTGACGGCAATATACTTCCCATTGACCTTAACAAATACGGACGGCACTACGGATACCAAATCAGTGTAGAAGGTTTTGAGGCATTGGTCAAGTAGAAGGTTATCAAAAAAATATTAAGAAATGCAATACGGTCTTCTGTAAAACTTAAGTCTCATACAAGGGCATGGAGTTGCTATCGAGGCCAGTGGTGGTGTACTCAGGTTTTCGGATAAGGAATAAGACTTCGCGTATCGTGACTATTTCCCTTGAGCGTTGAGCAGCATATTAATTTCGCCCAAGTGTTTGAACATGTTGGAGATGCAAACCTGTCCAATAACCTGAAGCGCGGGAATATTGCCCAGAGGGTGGACTGTAATAATACGCTCTGCCTGGGCTAAACCGCCATCTGTAATCGAGGCAAGATAAGCTTCAGAATGTTGCCACACACGTTCTGCGTATTGGAGTAAGAGCGATGGATCTTTGATTGTGATACGACGTGCGTCAGTGGGTGTAGCTTCGTTTCCCTGTAAACGCTCAGGAAGATTTAGGCGTGTAAACCATTTTTCCGCGTCCCAGATAGGAGGTCTTCCCTGAAGGATAAAGCGCAGCACATTGTCTTCGGTACGTACACTGTGCAGAAAAATAAAGGCGATATGTTTGCTATTGTTGGAAGGTAAGAAATGCCATTCGTTGAAAGAAAGCTTCTCAACCGCCTCGCGTAGTTCTCCATGGATTCGTCGTTGCTCCTGCTGATAAAAGTCAATAACGTTCGTATTCATAACACTATGGCCTTGCGTAAAGTTTGCATATGATAGTTATTTTACTCCGTATGAGGGCAAAGCCCATTATCCTTGATAATGATATTAATGTCTAGTAGTGTGAATCTGCTCAAGAGAGATGAATGGTAAAGAAGAAAGAAGACCATGAGTGTCGCGTTTGGCAATGAACAACGATGAAAGAAATAGAAATATATAAAATAGAGGGAATGCATGCAATTAGCAGATGCAGGATCAGGCAAGGATGAGCTTGACCTCGCGCTTTACGATAGCTATTCCGCACATATATATAGCTACATCTATCGTAAGGTTGCTCATGCTCAGGATGCCGAAGATATCACGCTTGAGGTCTTTATAGCCGCGTATAAAAGCCGGAGGCAATTGGTTGATCTGAGCACAGAACGTCAACTAGCATGGCTTCAGCGGGTAGCAAGCAACAAAATTGTAGATCACTATCGAAGAACCACGCGTGTAACCTTATTGCCATTGGAGCATATTGAGCATCGTGAAGAAGAGGATCTCTCCGTAGAGCAGCAGATCATTCGCCAGGAGAGTTACGAGCGCCTGCACCAGGTTCTTGCTACCTTACCTCCACTTCAACAGCAAATTATTCGTCTGCGCTTTGTTGAGGGCTTGCGTTGCACCGAAATTGGTGAGATTGTCAAGAAAAAAGAATCTCATATACGCACGATTGTGAGCCGTACTCTGCGCCAGCTCCGCAAAATATATGAACAGAAATAGTGAAAAGGGAATGTGGTATTATGCAGCATTCTAGATTAGATGATCTTACTCCTGAAGAGCGTGATCCACGCAATCAAGAGATTGTAGATTTCCTCTCGCAGACTTATACATCGGCCTCACATGATGAGCAACCTTCTGCTCAAAGGTTACTACGAATGCGCCAGCGCCTTGCTTCTACTTTAGAGGCGGAGGGAAACCAAACAAGGCCTGTGATGCGCACAATTCAAGGAGGCGGAGGTATCTATAGTGGTACCAACAAACGGCGAACTAGCAGACAGCGTCTAACGCTTTTAGCAATCGCCGCTGTGCTGGTGCTTATTGTTGGAAGCAGTGTCGTGGTTTTTCAGGGTATGAGTAAGAGAGCTACCAATGGTAACACCGCTAATCAGTCCCAGGCGACTGCTACTCAAACTATAGTAGTCAGATCCCCTAAGGAGCAAGCACGTTTCAATATTGATAAGTTGAAACAAGAGGCTAACACCTGGGGCGAGTCCCACCTGTATCACAATTCTGGCGATGGGAAAAGCTATAAACCAGATATCGCCTATCTAGAGCAAGGAGCACTGAAGGAGCTAGAGGATCAATTTAAAAGCGCTAAAACTAGTAAAAACTATCAGAAGATCGCTAATCAAGCAGAGGAGGCATTATTGCTTTTACACGCCTTTGAGCATGAAGCCGGAGATCAAACACCATATAATCAAGCTCATAAGGTGGATACTGATCTTCTCCATCACTATCAGCTCAATCAAGGAACTGTCATTGTCATCTCAACGGCTCAGCAGAGCCTCCGCCTCTATCAAGATGGCAAATTCTCAAAAGGTTTTCAGGTCACGGCTGGGAGCACTACCCTTCCTCTAGCAATCGGCAAGCAGAACATATTGGCGCGTAACCAGCATATTATCTTGAAATCTCCTTTCCCTCAGAATGATTCACACTGGTTTCCAGATGTTCTAGTCAATAATATGATTCAGTTCCATGTGGGCGGTTACATGATCTTTGATGCTGCCTGGAGAGATCATTTTGGTCCAGGCAGCCAGTATCCTCAGGGCAGTGAGGCCACAAAGCATCCTAGTGGAGTTGGGATGAATCCTGACGATATGCAATGGCTGTATGAGCACACCAATAGCCAAACTCAGGTGCTTGTCTACTAAACGTTAGACCTGCTAAAGAGCTCTGGGCACAGCGGAACACCGGTTCTTCTGTGCCTTTTTCTCGCTAAAAGGCGCGCTAGATCGGGATGGACGGATTTTTGTCCTCTCCCGAAAATCCGTCCAAAAAGGGGTTGACGAAACGGAACTGTTGATATATACTAGCGATGTCGTTGAGAGACGAGAACAAATATTCCTCGATAGCTCAATGGTAGAGCAATCGGCTGTTAACCGATGGGTTACAGGTTCGAGTCCTGTTCGAGGAGCCAATACAAAAAGACCACCATAGCGGTGGTCTTTTTGTTGTGCCTGCATTTGGTTCGGGTTTGCGTCTTTACCCAAAAAGCGTCTATACTAGAATGTCTGCTAAAACGTAAACATAAGATAGCATAAGGATAGGTGGTCAGAAATAACAGCTTCTCTGTGCTAATGCTCCAGAAGGTGCATCTTGTGGCAGAAATTTGGCAGAACACCAGAATGTCATGTAAAAATACAGCAGAGCTCTAAACAATGAGGACGGTGAAGGGTTTTGACAGGCAGAACAGCAATCAACTATCGATATATGTTTACCAGCCTTATAGAGGCATTACCTCTCGCGGCATTTATTCTTGACCGCTCTTTAAAGGTTGTACAAATAAATGCACCTGCGCTAGAGCTTTGTGGGAGAGACCGTCTCTCTCGTTATGAGACGCTTGATTTGCTCCTCAATAATGATTCGATCACTCACCTAGCGCGCGAATGTGTTCACAGTGGCGAGACGCAGCGCAAAAAAATTGAGCGCGTACGCTCAAACATTACCTGGCTTATCACAGTGGCTCCGCTTAAGCACCGGGGGAGTTCTGCCGTTAGTGAGGATAAAGAGCGGGCGGACTCTGTAGATGACGTATATTTCTTGCTGACCATCGAAGATATGGCTGAACTCCAACGCCTGGAACGTGTCCAACGCGATTTTCTGGCAAATATCTCGCATGAATTGCGCACGCCTCTCACCTCGGCTAGACTCTTAACCGAAACGTTAGAAGATGTGATCGAGACTGATCCTGAACGAGCCCCACAGTTCTTGAATAAGATTGAGACGGAGCTACAATATCTCTCTAGCCTTGTTGCAGAATTGCTGGAGCTTTCACAGCTGGAGGCAGGACAGGCCCCCATGGCCTTTGAGTCGTTGATAGCGGAACAATTGATACGGGAAGTGATGGCACGGATGTTACCGCTGGCACAAAGACATCGTGTGAGCTTGCTTACAGATATTCGTCAGGGGCAGATCAGGGTCCTTGCTGATAGTAAGTTAATTACGCGAGTGCTTTTTAATTTAGTGCATAACGCTATCAAGTTTACCCCTTCAGGTGGTACTATCACATTAGGTACCAATTTGCTTAAAGAGCAAGCGCAGCAAGAATTCTTTGTACGTGATACTGGCGTTGGGATGAAAGATGAAGAGATATCGCGAGTTTTTGAACGCTTTTATAAAGCGGATCGCGCTCGCTCTAAGGCGAATTTTATTGGCCCAGGGGGAGGGGGAGCAGGCCTTGGTCTGGCGATAGCCCGCCAGGTCGTAGAAGCTCATGGTGGGAGCATTAAAGTGGAGAGCAAATTAGAACAAGGAAGCACTTTTATTTTTACGCTTCCTATTATCGCTGATTCGGTACCCTACCAAAACACAATTGCCAGCTCGAATGAGTGAGCAAGCCAAAGCATTATAGTTCCTTCACATTGCCGCTTGGATGTATATGTTGCGTCGTCTCTACCAGATTGTACGTTTCATAGATACTAATTAATTTACAATCGCATGTGTGTAGATGTCTAGACACTGTTGTATGCAGGAGTGTGAAACATGGAACCGGGTATAGAGGCGCGACTGAAAGAGGCGAGTAGAGAACAGATGGTGCGGCTCTTTCGAGAGCTGAGCGTCCGTCATCCTGAGTTGCTGATTGAAATGGTAGACCTGTTAGTAGACGTGGTGGAAAAGGAGAAAGAAAGTCTTGTCCAAGGCAGCTGGAATGACGAGAGTAATGAAGTAGTTATTCTTCCATCAGCCCGCCATCCCGTTGCTCCCCTTATGGACCTGGATGGTTATAAACAACGCATTGAACAGTATGCAGAGCGGTTGCGCCGTCGTGAGAGTGCTGCTGTGATTGGTAGTGACCTGGAGAATTTACTCGTCGAGGCAGAGCAGCGTACACTGCATTATGATTATTACAATGCGCTAGGTATTTATGCGATTGTGCTTGATGAGCGTCTGGCTGAACGTAGTGCCGCTTTAAATCGTTTATTAGATCGCTCGATTGACGAGGTTATTCCTAATCTGGCTACGCTTTTAAGTGAAGCGAGTAGCAGCCTGGGATATGAGAGTAATGTCGCACCCCTATTGAGTAAAGATGAGCGACAACTCTGGTTGATGCGTCTCTTTAAACTCTGGTTGATGCGTTTAGATAATAGAGTTGTTGAAGAAGATATTTCTGATATTATTCTCGATATGCTTTGGCGCGAAGATGTACCAATTCTTGAGAAAGCCATTTTGGATGCTCTGGCTGGTTTGCGTAAAGAGAGAACGTCCATAATAGTAGATTTAAACCAGCAATACCGCCTGCGTACACTAGAACGTTTTCTGAAGGAAATACCTCCCGTGTAGTCAAAAAGATATGCTTTGGGAAATCTTAAGTATTTTTTTATGCGATACACATTGAAACAAAGCGGGATTATGTGGTAACATCCACACTGAGCAACTCATCAAGACAAGCTAGCGGAGAGCAAAAGTGAGATAGGTCAAGGATACGCGCAGGGTACGTGTAGATGAGTTGTCTTCTTCGATAATATTGGCGTCCTGTGCGTTTAAAGAAAGCCCACACATGTCGAAGGTACTAAGAGGTCTCTAAAGGGAGGAGTACTATCCAGACCTTTATGGATGATATGTGAGTCCGGAGACAATTTGGGTGTAAGGAAAGGGTGATGCTTTACACTCTATTCCACGACAGAAGAGTGAAGGCGTTATCCTCTGGTGAGGAGAGAGGAACTGGCTATGCGCAAATTTGTCATGGTGATCGATGATTCGACTACTGTGCGCAAAATCATAGAGACATGTTTGGGACGGGAAGGTTTTTTAGTGCAGGGATGTGCTGATGGGGTTGAAGCAATGCGGTGGCTAACACAGCCAGGAGCGCAAATACCAGATCTGATTCTCCTGGATATTGGGTTACCCAAGATGGATGGCTATGAAGTTGCGCGTCGTTTGAAAACCAAGCCTCAATTTGCGAATACCGTCATTGTTATGCTTTCTCGCCGTGATGGAGTTATTGACCGTTTAAAGGGGCGCCTCGCGGGAGCGAAAGATTATGTTACAAAACCCTTCAAGACCCAGGAGATCATAGCAATTATAGAGTCATATCTGGGTACATCGCCATCAACAGTGTCCAATTAAGACTGTGTATGGTGTGGGTTGGTGTACTAGAAAGCATAGGGTTAGCATGAGTGGGCCTCATGATGATAATACGGATCCTAATGCGCAAGATCTAGAGCGTGATACACAAGGGAAACTCGACCTATATCAGTTACATCAAATGGAGCATTTAAGCAACCATGAATTTTGGGCTTTGGCTCGCAAGATAGTGCACAGTTCTCATACACGAATAGCGGACATACATGAGCAACATCTGGAATGCCGATTGAAAAATGGAAAATGTGTTGTCTCGCTAGAAGTCTTATGTGAAGTAGTCTCTCCCCCTTTTCATTTCTCCCAATTTCCCTCAGCACCTGCCTGGATGCTTGGTGTTGGTGCCTGGCGTGAGGACATTCTTCCTATTATTGATTTTGAGGCCTATCTGACGCATACACCCGCCGATCAGGAGGGGCAGCTCAGGGCGCCGGACTGCTTCTCATCGCCAGTTATGAGCACATTATGCTTGGTTTATACATCCTGGATGCTCTCCCTATTCACCTTACAGAGGCAACTCTACAAGAACTATCACCTCCTCCTCCTTTCTATTCCCACTTGCCTAATGGCGCAATAAAAGGTAAAGTAGAGCCAGAAACGCTGATACTTGATAGCGGCATTCTTTTTCAACATATCGTTCAAATGCTTACAGTGTAAGTATCGTTAAAGATATTCGACTATGGAGAAAGACAAGCAAAGCTGGCCTTGGGACGAAAGTGAAGCAGAAGAGATTTCCCAGTTGGAGCGCGAACAGGAGCTTTCTGCTGAAGACCTGGCAATTATCAAGGCGTTCGAAGAAATGGATGACTCAACCTGGCAGAAGAATCAGGCTGAGCCTCTAACGGCTCCTGTTGTCTCCTTGCCTACCGAGGAGACCCTTGATGACATGCTGATTATCTTCGTTGATGAAGTTGAAGAGGATATAGCGAGGATAAACCGTGCTCTGAACCAACTGGAGCAGCAGGAGGGGGCCTCAATCGATAGCGCGCGCCTCGTAACGGTTAAACGAGCTGCACATAAGATTCGTGGCTCGGCGGGTATGGTGGAGTGTGGTAATCTCTCTGCAATTGCTCATTCACTGGAAGAGATTGGTGAGCGTGTACTTGCCGGACATGTGGAGCCGTCTCTTGCTTTAAAAGCCCTAATCCAGGGGGCGCAAGCCATGGAAGCAACGCTTGATGGCTTTGTACAGCATGGGCATGAAAGCGTGGGACCACGCGAAATATTTGAGCAGAATATACGCGGATTGCATATTCTGGATGAGGATGCGGAAACGTTTGAGGAGAGCGATGAGATCACACTTGAGCGTGAGCTGAAACGCGAAGTATTGCCAGCCAGCCCCTTGAATGCACCCTCTCTTCCTCGTGATCTGCTGGTTGGGCCGGACTCTTCATCGCCTGCAATGGTGCGTTTTGAACAGCGACGCTTTGAGCAATTGCAGCAGCATTCTGAAGGCTTAATGGGGCAGCGCATGCCACTAGAGCAGGCACAAGAACAGGTTGCGAGTGCTTTGCAAGAACTGCAAGCCGCACAGATGCGCCTACAGCTACTTGAACCCAGACTTTCAGGTTCCCTGCTGCCAGGTATCGACGAGAATATGCCCGCGCGTGAGTATTTATCTTCGTCCTCACTCATTCGACGTATTTTGCATGAGAAGCAGACTCAGCAGGACTCTCAGGAGGAGCATGGACCGTTGGCGTTACCTGATGCGCGTTCCCAGCGGCAATTTATGCAGCCAGGAAGACTTGGTTTCGGTGCTGTGCATTGGGATGAGTTAAATATGGAGCGCTATAGCGAGAAGGATATGCTGTTACGCTCTTTTCGCGAAGCCGTGACTGATGTTTCGGTTGCGTCCACACGCGTACAAAGCGCCATCGACCGTTATAATCAGGTTATTAGCGAGTGCCTACAACAGGCAACCAATATTCGTAACGATTTACGCCTGTTACGCCTGGCCCCTCTTAGTGTGATCTTACCGCGTTTGCGTCAAGCTCTACAATGGTATTCCAGCGAACAGGTACAATTTGATGTGTTTGGTGAGGCGCTGGAAGTAGATCAAGAGGTGTTGGCGACACTCACTGAGCCACTGGTTCAACTGTTGCATTCCTGTGTACGGGATGCCCTGGTCGAGAGCGAAGAGCTAAGAAGCAGGCATGATGATGAGCAATACCGTGTCTGGTTACACGCCACACGCGCAGGGAGCGAGCTTGAGCTAGAAGTAGGTTTTTCTAGAGCAGTGCAAGGTGGTGCGCTGACGCTGATCTACGAGCCTGTTCAACGCTTAAGTGGGACTGTCATGCTTGAGCGTAACAAGCAAGGAGGCGTGAGCTTCCATATACGTCTTCCGATATCGCGTGGCTCAACGCGTTGTCTGTTAGTACGTTGTGACAAAGAGGTTGTCGTTGTCCCATTCTCGCAGATCCAGCATATTGGAGAAAACACAAGCGAGGAATTTGATCTCAAATTTGATTTAAATGACCTGCTCAACATATCGACTATATCACGCTCAACTGAGGTTCGTAAGCCTGCTACACGTGTACAGACTGTGCTAGTTTTGCCCCGTTGGGGTTCACATCGTGTTTCAGGTATTGTGGTTGATGAGATTATAGGCGAGGCTGAATTTGTCATTAAACCTCTTCCTGCCTACTTGCGTCGCCCGGGCTTAGCTGGCACGGCCATTGATGGGCGCGAGCGCATTCTTTTGGTGCTGGATTTGCCAGAATTGATCAGCGCATATGCCTTGCAGCCTCGTATTGAAAGTAGAGAGCCTGTTCAGGATCAAGTATCTAGCCAGCATCAGCCCCAGGAACCAAGGATCTTGATCGCGGACGACTCAGTCTCTATGCGTCTCTCCTTGCGGCAAACACTTTCCCATGCGCATTACACTGTCTTGGAGGCGAGTGATGGTTTAGAAGCGTTTGAACTCTTGCAAACACATGTACCAGATGTGCTTCTACTTGATATCGAGATGCCCAATCTCAATGGATATGATCTCTTAAACCTGATGCGCTTGCGACCAGAGTTGGCTACTGTAAAAACAATTATGCTCACCTCTCGCTCGTCTGAGCTGCATATGAAGCATGCTCTGGAACTTGGAGCATACGGATACCTTACCAAGCCCTGTCCATTGGAGACGCTACTCAAGAAGGTGCAGGAGGCGCTAGGGCAAGGGACAAGGAGTGTGGTTTAGGGGTATTCTTGATTTCTATCTCTACTAAAGGTATAATTATGGGAAATGCTGTTCTCCTATAGCGGTGCGACAATCGATAGAATTGCGTGGGGTCGGCACTGGCTAAAGAGCTGTACCTGTGTGTGGAGGGGTCTATTCTCTTGCGCATGGCTGTAATATATGTGGAGATGTCGCTTTGAGTAATTCATTTTCCTCTCACTATGGCAGTAGTTCAGGACATAATAGTCACAACTTCCGCCGTGAGCGTACGGGACATCTTACCGGACAACTTTCTTCACCTTCATCTCTCATACCAGACAAGGGATATCAGGGTGGTCAATCGTTTGATTTTGAGCAAATGATACAGTCGCTTCGAACATTGTTCGAGCATGATCGACAGATGGCAAGCCAGTCAGATGCTACACGTTGTGGTATCTGTTACCTTCACTACTCGCTTGATGAGTTGCACTATCGCGAAGAGGGCTTCTATGTTTGTCAATCATGTGAACAAACACTTGGGAAGCATCCTGTACCAATGGTGCGTAAACAACAAAAGCTCTAAGTATTAGGGTTACTTAAATAGTAATCACAAACAGAAAAGTTTGAGCGCAAACGCGACTTAGCATGTTTGCGCTCAAACTTTATATATCAGCACCTACTCAATGATGGCAGCCTCTTCGGCCTCCTCATACTCTTCGGGGAGAACTTCCAGGAGATCTTCTGGACTGTCCAGGCGATCCAGGAAGAGAATGCCGTCCAGGTGGTCGATCTCATGCTGTAAGATGCGTGCAAACCAGCCTTCAGCAGTGACGCGGATAGGCTTCCCGCGTACGTCTTGTCCTTTGACGACAATTTTGGTGGCGCGTCGGATATTATTGCCCACATAGCCAGGGATGCTCAGGCAACCTTCCTGCCCGCGCTCCTCCCCTTCGGCTTTGATGATTTCTGGATTGAAAATAGCGACCTTGCGGTCCTCATACTCAGCGACAAAGACGCGAATGGAGAGCGCAATTTGCGGGGCCGCGAGCCCGACGCCATTGCTCTCGTTCATCGTCTCGAACATATCGTTAACTAACTTAACCAGAGAGGCATCGAAGCGATGTACCTTCTTGGCCTTCTGGCGTAAAATCGGATTTTCGGATGTAATGATCGTGCGTGTTGCCATGTGTGTTTAAAACCCCTGCATTGCACTACAGCACTCTGGAGACCTGCTTGTGAGTGCCATGCATTGCCACTATAATTGGCCTATATCGTATCATACGAAAGGTAGCAGGCGCAATACTATGTTACAGTCAGATGCATCAGAGGGACAAGTTATGTCTATCGTGGATAGTGTGGTAGTATTTTGTGAACAGCATCACCTTCTGCCTGAATCTGGTGTGTTGATTGTCGCGGTCTCAGGTGGGGCTGATTCTCTCTGTCTCTTACACCTGCTGTATAGCCTGTGTGGCCCTGGCAAACGCTATCCCAATCTTCGCTTACATGTCGCGCACTTGAACCATCACTTACGTGAGCCTGTGAGTAGTCAAGACGCTGAAGCCGTGGGTCGCCTGGCTCGCTCCTGGGGTTTACCCGTGACAATAGGGGAGAGTGAAGTCGCTCTCCTGGCGCAACATGAGCATTTCTCGCTTGAGGAGGCCGCGCGTGTAGCTCGCTATCGTTTTCTGCGAGATGTGGCAAGTGGATCACGTATTGCTATTGGGCATCACCAGGATGACCAGGTAGAGACACTGCTGCTTCATTGGACACGCGGCGGAGGAATTGCCAGCATGGCCGGTTTGCAGCCACATCAGCAGGATATTATTCGTCCCTTGCTTCCCCTTACACGCGCGGACACGCTAGCCTATTGCGCGCACTATGGCCTGACTCCAATAGAAGACGCGAGTAACCTCGATTTACGCTATCAGCGGAATCGTATTCGTCATGAATTGCTCCCTCTTTTAGAGGGCCTTAATCCTGGCTTCCGCTTGACGTTACTACGTACCTCCAAGGTAATGCAGACGGATCTTGACTGGATTGAAACCCAGATAGATGCCTGCTGGCCTGATGTAGTGGTTCGCGAAGATGGCGAATCGCTTCTCATCTCTCGGATGGCCCTGCTGTCCCTTTCTCTGAGCTTACAGCGCCACCTGTGGAGGCGTGCCTCAGCCCTCCTGTGCGCGGGTCAATCTCCGTTGGAACTACGCCACTATACATTGATTGAGCAAGCGTTAGTGCGAGCAACTGGTGAAGCAATCAAGCTTGATCTGCCTCAGCGGCTTCGTTTCGAGCGGCAGCGTGATGAGGTAGTGCTTCACATTATGGATGAGGATAGATATAAAGCCAATATTGATGTTGTAAGAGATGAGGTATTGCTTCCTATTCCGGGTGAGGTGATGTTGCCAGGAACTTCTTGGCTGGTACGTGCCGAACTTGTACCTAAAGACATAGAAGCCCGTGTTGTCCAGGCTCTATGCGCAGGGGATATGGCGCGGATGTGGCATGACCTTGCGCTCACGCGTTATTCTGTATATATTGATCGAACCGGCATCGAAGCGCCGTTATATGTGCGCACAAGGCGAGCCGGAGATCGCATACGTCCGCTTGGTATGGTACACACAAAGAAGGTTCAAGATATCTTTGTCGACCGACATATTTCACGTCAGGAGCGTGAACAGCTTCCACTGTTTTTTTCTGGGGAGCAATGTATCTGGCTGGGAGGTGTGTGTATAGATGATCGTGTACGTCTGACCGGCACAACACGGTATCTGTTACACCTTTCAATGCACCGACGAGAAGCATTTTCCGGCGAGGAAGAGGGGTTATACGCGGACAAAGAGATTTTATGAAATGAGGAATACATGCACCAGGATATTTCCGAGATTCTTTTCTCCGAAGAGCACATTAAAGCCAAAGTTCAGGAACTTGGTAAGCAGATTACCGAAGACTTTCAGGGGAAACACCTCTTGCTCCTGGGGACGCTTAAAGGAGCAGTCCCTTTTATTGCCGATCTGGCAAGAGCTATAGATATGCCCCTGGAGCTTGACTATATGGCAATCTCAAGCTATGGCAATAGCACACAATCTAGCGGCATTGTACGCATCCTGAAGGATCTAGAGGGGCCAATTGACAATAAGCATATTCTTATTATTGAGGATATTATTGACAGTGGCCTGACATTGAGCTATCTGGTCGATGTGATTAGACGCCGTAATCCACTGAGCCTCAGTATTTGCACTTTGCTTTATAAAGAGCGCAAGCGTATGAAAGAGGTCCCGGTGAACTATATCGGCTTCACGATTCCTGATAAATTTGTCGTTGGCTACGGCCTTGACTATGCACAGTACTATCGCAACCTGCCTTATGTTGGTATTCTTAAGCCTTCTGTCTATGAAGGTGAGAGTGAGCCAGAGCAGCAGCATGCTAGCCCTGCTGAATAGAGTATGGGGTTAGCCTTCAGATTTGTTTCTTAAGGAAGCTTCCTCGGCTCGCTGTGCGAATCTATTTCAGAGTGAGAGCATGTGGTGATTGAGAACTTGTCCGACCACCACATGCTCTCACTCTTGCTTTTGAGCATTGCGGTCGCGAAGAGTGAGTTAAAGTCCATGCCTCGCCTGCTTAAACATGGTACAATGTATCAGATGGATCTCTGGGCCGATATTGAGATTGACAACACCAATAAAGACGTTTTGGCGCAGACAAACGGAAGCAAACCACAAAAACGGGTACGCAGGCCGAGTGAACGTGAAATTCTGGCCGCGCTGCGCCACTGGCTGCTACATGATTATGTAGCGGCTTATTGTCGTACCCTGGCCTCGACACGGATCTTCCGTCGGTGTTCCTGGATTGACGCTCTGGGACTCAATGCACGCGAGCAGGCGCTAGTCGCGCTTCCTGATAGCGCGAATGGGAACGGAAGTGCTAACAAAAAGCGCCGTAAGAAGGATGTTGAGATTTCCCAGGTTCCGCTTGCTCTGCGTCCTCTGGCTATACTAGCGCATGATCTTGTCCAGGAGCAACCTCCCTTCTCTCTCCAATCTTTTCTGCTCAGCGGAGTCAGGCAGAGTGGAAGTTTTCAGAAGGAAATGGCATTGAAAGAAGGAGGTGTATTACGCTCAAATTGGCTTGAGAGTGGGCCTGTCTTGCTCAATGAAGTCGAACCATCGCCCGCAATCTTTCTCTTTAATCCCTTCCTTCCTGGCCTCTTTGGTTATGATAATCTACTTAAAGTCTACCAACGAACCGCTCCAACAGAGATTCTCTTCTGGCTTCCGCACCGCTCGATAGATGCCTGCCTTCAGTCCGCACAAAGTGATGAGCAGATTGCATTGCGTCTCAAAAGCCTCTTGCGTACTGATCGCTGGAAGATGCTACCTACTGACGAAGCCAATCAAGCCAGGGCACGCCAGGGCTTTATTGACCTGTTTATACTAAGCATAAAGCGCCACTTTAGCCTACCAGTACAAAGTATTCGTCTGCCTGTGCAGATTGGCCCGGCCTGGATTGAGACGGTACCTTATACCCTGCTCTTTGCCACCAGGCGTCAAGATAGTACGCAATGTATGAATGAGGCGCTGTGTAGCTATCGTCACCGTTTGTATAAACATAGTCACCAGGGCGTGCTGGCGGAAGAATGGTTTTTAGCTCAGGAAGATGAGCGCCGGTCGAGAGCTCTCGAACAGCTTACACAACGTATCCTCCAACTTGGGCGGGAACAGCGAGTTCGTCGCTGGCCTGATCTACGGCAGCAGGTTATGGTAGAGCGCTTCGGACAATTCGCGCTTACTGATTACGATCAGGTGATGGGGCAATTGCTACTTGAAGGCGAGGTACGTTGTGAGAGACGACGGCGTGAGGTGGCGTTAGAAGAGGCCCCTATACCTGGGAACGACGATATTCTGATATGGCGCTAACCGATTGAGAAAAAATCCTCAACAAAGAAAGAGGCGTCACCAGGGGGAAATGCCGGGCATGGGGAGACCTGGCATTTTAGTGATGCCTCCTATTATGAGTTTACGTTTGTGCAGTAGATTTGGTGGCATAATTTTAAGAGAAAAAGTGTTAAATTTGAGCAAAGATCTATGAATTAAGTGTAATAGGAAATGGCGTGTATGAAAGATGAAGAAGTATCATCGCGCAACATACTGAATGAGCTCAATGGGGCTGAATGGCTCTACTTTACACGAAGCATCATGACGACCTCGTATCCTTCCACCTATGGACATCATTTGCGCAAAGCGCATGGCGCTAACAAGCCTCCTCAATTGATGAGTCAGCTTATTGAATTCTTCACCAAACCCGGCGCTAGAGTGCTGGATCCCTTCGCGGGTGTTGGAGGGACACTTATCGGCGCCTCCATCTGTAAGAAGCCGCGTGAGGCTATTGGTATTGAGATCAATCAGCAATGGGTGGTTATCTATCAGCAGATCCTCAAAGAGTACCAGGACCAGCTACTACCACAACAACTCTTCTGCGGCGATTGCCTTCAGCTTATGGCCGAGATGGAAAGCGAGAGCTTTGACTTTATCGCAACTGATCCACCATATAATATTCACCTGGAACAAACAATGTCTGGTAAGCAACGTGCTCATCAGCATGTTAACAGGCGCACCATTTATGACATGCGCTCAGACGATCCTTCTGACCTGGCGAACCTTCCTAGCTATGAGGCATATCTTGAAGTAATGGAACAGGTTTTTGAAGGATGCCATCGTCTGCTCAAACCGAAGAAGTACATGGCTATCATCGTACGTAACGCATACCAGCATGGCGAATATACCTTTACACATGTTGATCTGGCACGCCGAGCGAGAATGCATGGCTTTATACCTAAAGGGGAAATTGTCTGGTACCAGATTGGAACACGCCTCCGCCCCTATGGCTATCCCTTTGCCTACATTCCCAATATCGCCCATCAGTATATTGTTATCTTGCAACGAGTGTGAGATGCAGGTACTACCCAAAGCAAGAGTTTTCCCGTTGAAAAGCTGTGCTTGTATGATTGGCAAGCGAGCGAGGTATAGTTGCCCTACCAATAGGCTTGTCTGGCGAGTATAATATCTGGAAACATTACGACAACAGATAAGAAGTTAGAAGAAACCACATGTTCCTCAGAAGAAGAGAGTGATACAATGCCACGGAAGACAAAAGAGAACAACGAATACAGTGAGCTGATTCAGAAACAGGATGCGGTAGAAGAGACCCTCATTCCCCTAAATGGCGAGACACACGGCATCGATGAAGTGTTAAACGAGCGTAACCGAATAGCTGTCCTATCCTCTCTTGAGCATGGCGAGCGTTTTCATGCGGCTGGCAAGCGAGATGTAGAGCTTTATATACGCACGTATAACACCATGCTGCGTAGTTCAGGAGAGGTAAACCTGAAGGCTCTGGTCCAGGCACATTACAACATTGACTCCATCTTGCATCCCGATGCACGCTCACCATATCCCGACATGTCAGCTTTCATCTACAGCGTATTGCGCTTACCAACCTCAATTATGAGCTGTAAGTTGGTCCTGCTGGGTCAGTCGGAGGAAGTCTTTGTCCAGCACGATTATCCAGTCAATAGCTGGGAGGCTGTAACTGCTTCGGCACGCAGACGCAAATGGTTTTATGATGGGAAGGAAACCCTTGCGGCCTATGTCGCAAGTGTTAGTGATACGGACGATATTGTTCCAGTTCTGGTGGCGTTCCAGATCGAGTGGAACAAGATGTATTACCTGCTCAATGCTGATCCTACCACTATCAAATTGCTTGAGACGCGTATGGATCGTAGTTCGCCAGTCTTCGCTGAGATAAGCAAGGTCTTGCGGGAGCGCCTGCATATCGCGCCTGATGACTGGAGCCGACTGGAAGTCATCTGGGGCGACCAGTTGTGGGAAACATTGCTCCAGATGGCGCGGCAGCGGAAAAACTTCCGTCTACGCATGCTGGGAGGCTCACATGTTGGCTATGTGCGCGCCACACATCAATGGTGGAATCCAGTCAAAGCGGTTCTGGATAGCTTGAACGTACAGGAGCGACCAGTCTACTTTGTTTCTAGCAATACGCATAGCATGGTGAACGTACTTTCCGGTTCGCTGCTCAATCGACAGGATGAGTTGACACGCTTCGCGCTGAAGGGAGATGATCCCTATCTGACCGACGAATGCCGTAAATTACAAGAGGGTGAGGTGCCTGGAAACTGGCATAACTTCCTCTACTTCGCTGGTCGTGAATGGGTGCGTACGCCAGCCGGGAGGGAGTTCCTGCGTCATCGCGAACAGGAGGAGCGGGAGCGTGGCATCTGGCGCATTGATGCCCGGCATGGTATGGAGATCGATGCGCAGATCTTTGATCTATCCAAGCTACGCCCAACTGATGTTGACCCACGAGGTCGGATGCGCTACATGGATTACCTGTCACAAAGTAAGGCACTGATTATCAACATTGATTATCCACTGGGTATGGCGGCCTATCGCATGATGCGCGAGATCATGGAGAATCTCTCACAGGTGCGAGGCATTTATATCCTGGGTAAAGCCGCGACGCTCAATGGGAGCATTGGCGATGTCATGATCTCCAATGTAGTCATGGATGAGCATAGCCAGAATACCTACTGGCTCGATAACTGCTTCTCGGCTCATGATGTGCAGCCGTATCTCATTTACGGCTCCGTTCTGGACAACCAGAAGGCTGTGTCAGCGAAGGGGACATACCTGCAAAATCGGCAATACCTTGACTTCTGTTATAACTCTAATTATACGGTAGTCGAGATGGAGAGCGGCCCCTACCTCAACGCGGTCTATGAGGATCAATACCTTACACGCTATCCTGTGGGAGAGAATATCAACTTCGCGCGTCTGCCCTATGAGGTTGGGTTGTTACACTACGCATCGGATACGCCCTATACACGTGGCAAGAATCTTGGTGCGGGTAGCCTGTCATACTTTGGCATGGATTCCACTTACGCCACGACGATTGCTATCGTTCGGCGTATTCTTGAGCGTGAGATCGGTTTCTTGCAGCGGCAATCTTTGCGCACACTGCCCCAGGCTGCCGCGCAAGCTGAGAGTGGGGACGAAGAGAGCAAGGTCTCTTAAGAAGGAAGCGGATCGGGCATGCCCGATCCGCTTGACAGGTGTTTTTTTCGTGTCCTGGTTTAGAGAAAGGCCGAGGATATGATAGAAGATCAAGAATATGCATGTAGGATTAAGATAGGATATCCAGGCTCAATTTGAGTGCGAATTCGACGCGTTGCATTTCTTCATGAGTGATAACGCCTCTGCGGCGCAGGAGGCGTGATTTTTCAATCGTCATTAATTGTTCGCATTTGACATCTGTATAGTCGGTCAGCCCATTCTCAGCATTGGGTGAGATGCGTACATGCAGGGGGAGTTCGCGTTCCGTGCGACTCATAGAGGCGACGATTGTTAATGGATAGTGTCGTGAACTGTTACCACGATCATTCTGGATAATTAAAGCCGGGCGTGTGCCTTGTTGTTCGGCTCCACGTCCGGGCGACCAGTTGACATCCCATATTTCGCCTCGGAGGGGCTGTGAGTGCTCCGCTTGCTGTGTAGCGTACGCTCTGTGGCTGGCCCGGACGTGCCTGGCCTCTTCACTCATGCAACCATACCTTCATGTCCGGCTTCAAAAAAGAATTGGGCGTCTTCTAGTGTTTCGGGGAGGGAACCAAGATATGCGTAAGCTTCGTCGAGGGAGTAATTGAGGGAGGAAGATAATTCGCGTTCGCGTTTTTGCATAATGGCTGATTTGAGCTGCTGATAATTATCTTGCTGCATGAGTTCCATAATGGTCTCCACGACATCTCCTAAAGAGGAATCTAGCTCGACAGCGAGGGCCTTCAGCTCTTTGTGTTGAGTTGAGGGTATCTGAATAGATTTACGAACGAGGTTTTCATGACGGTAAAAGTCGGTATGTGCAATAGCCATGAAGATGCCTCCTGGTTTCTACATAACGTCTTATTTTTCTATTGTACTTGCCCCCCGAGTAAAAGTCAATAAATATGGATGTTGTTTGCTTAGAAAAATAAGAAATTCTAATTTTTGCAAACTTCAATTTTGTAGCGCCTCTAGAGCTTTCCGATGGCCTTTTGTTGCCTTTAGTTAAGATCCATTGCCATCTGGTTTCTTAGAAAATGTGAACCTGCTTGTCAAATAAAAGAGAGTCAGAGGATGCATGAAAACACCCTCTGACTCTCTTTTGTTTGTATTCTAGCTAAGCGCATTCGGCTTCTTGCGGTAGCTTTGCGTATACCACAAGTTGACCTTCTAGCGCGATCTTTGTCCAGTGCTTATCCATTGAAACCCCTTCCAGCCTCTCTCCAATGTTATTTTCTTCCTTGGCGTGCTGTGTGAGGGTCTCGTCAACGAAACTCAATGTAGGGACATAGATAAAATACTCTTGCAATAGATCCTTCTGCATGTATTGCCCTTTCTCTGTTGACTCTCACCTCATTACCACCTGTGTTGTTCAAACACTTACCAATGTTTTCCTTCAATCCTTTGGTGCGGAGTGTTTGAACAATTTGCTCATCTTGCGTATCGTTGCAAGCTTCCTTCTACGGTGAAGGGGAATGGCTTTTGACATTGATATGGTAGACACAAATAAAGATCTGACCAATATTGATAAGGTAATCCCAAAAGTACATCGAGGATTCCATCGTCATCTAATTTTATAGACGTTGAATCCTCGATTTTGTGACATATGACTTTTGACCGATCTGGTTATCGTGGGCCAGAGAAATGTTATCTGGTCTATTCAGCCTCCGTCCAGGGGGCAATTGACCAACGGTTACTCTGAGCGAAGCCAAAGCCTTCTTTGGTGACTGTGCCGTCGAAGCCAGCGGGTACAGACTCGAAGAAGGGAGCCAGCTTGCGTGGGAAGATTGCCAGTTCAAAGGCCCAAGGATCACCAGCCTCTTCGACGATAGAGCGCCATGAGCGGTTCTCCTGCCACTCCTCGGTGAAGTAGACTCCCAATTCGGGAAAGGCCTTCGCCAGGGTGCGCAGAGTATGCCAGATCGCGCCCCCAATGCCAGACTTGTAAACGGAATGGATCTCTTCTTGAAGTGTTTCGCTTTCAAACTGAAGATTGATACCGATCCAGGAGGCTGGCTCTTCCTCAAGTGTTGGGGCCCCAATGTCAGGATAAAGAGCGACATCAATGCCTGTGCAAACAAGGGTGATGCTAGCCGTCGGAGTAAGTGTGAATTCGGCTGGATAGATGTCGCCAAAACTATCGTCTTCACTTTGAGGCCAGTGAAGCTCTGCGAGCCACTGTAATACCCCTTGGTCGTGACAGCCCAGATCCTTGAGTGCGCTGCGGTAACGCTCAAGCAGAGTGTCAAAATTGTCTCTTGTATAGGTCGCGTATGCTTGGATTTGCGTAGTTGCCATAAGATAACGTCCTTCGCTGGTGGGTGCTGATCAGTCCCAGGCTGCTCCCAGGCGGGCTAGATGTTCTCGATACTCAATGCGCTCTATCCATGCCTGGGGCCAGGCATCCAGGCCCAGGTATGCTCCCGCGAAGGCTCCAGTCAGGCAGGCGATGGAGTCAGAATCTCCACTGGTTGTTGCCGCGCGTTGGATGGCCTTTACTGGCTCATCGGGATAAAGCAAGAAGCAGAGCAGACCAGTTGCGAAAGCCTCTTCAGCGATCCAACCGCCGCCAGTTTGCGTGCAGGGATCACTCTCTCGGTCTGGTTTCTGGAGAGCGGCATCAATCCTGCCGAGAACGTGTAGACATTCTTCCCAGCCTCGTTCGATAAATTCCTGTGGTGTTCCGCTTGTTGAGAGTTGCCAGAGGGGGCCAAGCCATGCCTGGTGATAGAGTGAGCGCTGACTAAGGGCATATGCGCGAAGCCTGCTGGTGATGTCATCTATCTTACCACCTGCTGCCAGGTCGGCGATACACCATGCTGTGAGATCGGAAGCCACCAGGGCCGTTGGGTGTCCGTGAGTCAGTGCGGCCTGAAACTGGGCTATGGCAGCTCGATGCTCGGGCGTGACATCTTCCTGGTTGGCATGTAGCAGGCCTACAGGAGCCACGCGCATATTCGCACCACAGCCTTTGGAACTGAGAACTGTTGCGTTGTGCCAGGGCAGGTTACGAGCCAATCCTTCACAAGCCTGGAGGCAGGTATTGCCAGGCGCGCGATTATTGTCCGGGCTATTGTTCCATGCGACGAAGGCCGAACGAAGCGGCTCTTCTAGTGTGTCCGCGTTATACGGTCGCTCGGCTGCCAGTAAGGAATCTCCAACTGCCAGTGTCATCTGGGTATCATCCGTGACGCGTGCTGGATCGCCATGGAGCTTATCTGGTCCCTGGGTTCCATACTTCTTCTGGATGCTATCAATGTCAAGAAACTCAGTATCGGCTCCTAGAGCATCCCCAAACGCCAGCCCGAATAGGCATCCCGATGCTCGCTTATATATATCTTTCTTCGCCATAGCTGTAATCCTTTTATCACATGAAAGGTTATATTTTTTACTGATGGCTGGCTACAAACAGATTATGTTGGGATAATATATCATATGATCTCAATACGTGTCACGTATGTGTGTTTTATGATTCGTGAGCACTCAGATCAAGTGTCTGAGCTTCGATATGGTGTAGGATGGGGATCAGCCAGTCCTGCCCATAGCGTAGCGCGCCATAGAGCAATAGGTTTGGTTCGCCCGTGGGTGAGATATGACCATGATGCTCCAGCAGAAAGTTTTTGAGGCTTGCCTCGCTGACATGAAGTGTTTTGAGTTCCTTGATTTCATCTTCCTCTGGCTCTCGCTGTAGTACCTCTGCCAGTGGAATATTCAGATGGGTCAGAAAGAGTAGCTCGCCATGTGGCATTAGCATATCGTAGGCCGCTCCCAGACAATACTGAGAGTGTATATCTTCGGCCTGGATACCAGTTTCTTCACGAATCTCGCGGCATATAGCCGCGAATGGATCTGGCAACCTCTCGTCCATATCGAGCCCGCGCTCGAAGAAGCCGCCAATCACATGATAATGTCCCTCATAGGCATCGACACCCTGACGCTTGTCGAGCAAGATGTAGTTATCACTTGTCTCGACGACTGAGCAGACGCCAATGGCATTGCCAAGCTCTTCACGAGAGTGCTTACGCGCAAAACTATCTTCGCGCGTGGTGACATATTCTTTGTAGCTTGTGTCACCCAGGCGAAGCATAAGTTTATTATCGAGAGTGCTTTCCGCTCCCACCAGGCGAAAGAGAGGTGCGTCGAAGAGGCGTTTCCCTTGCGCGCGTGCCTCTGTGAGTTTGGCTTCCCAGAGCGTATCCATCCAGGCTTCAAGATCAGATGTGCGTGGCATACGCCATTCTGATTGATAGCTGATCTCTACCTGAGCAGATGAGAAACAGCCCTGGGCCAGAATTTCAAAATTCCGCATGTAGGTTCCTCTTCATTCCTATGTTACGCGAAAGCTGAACAGTATTCGGATAATCGAACTCTGTTCAGCTTTCGCGTTGTTGTGCTTCTGTGTAAGCGGTTTTACTCCCACTCGATAGTGGCGGGTGGCTTAGAGGTGATATCGTACACCACGCGGTTAATTTCTTGCACCTCGTTTACCAGGCGATGGGAAATACGGCCTAGCAATTCAGGAGAGAGGCGTGCCCAATCCGCTGTCATGAAGTCGCCTGTTGTGACGGCGCGTACGGCGACTAGATTCGCGTATGTGCGCCCATCGCCCATGACGCCAACGCTTTGAATGGGCGTCAGGACAGCGAATGCCTGCCCTAGTTCGCGATACACACCCGCGCGTCGAATCTCCTCAATGACGATTGTATCGGCTCGGCGCAGGATATTGAGTTTCTCCTCTGTGACCTCACCAATGACGCGAATCGCCAGTCCTGGCCCTGGGAAGGGGTGGCGCCAGACCCACTCTTCAGGGAGACCCAGTTCCAGGCCAATCTCGCGGACCTCATCTTTGAAGAGCATGCGCAATGGTTCGACAAGCTGAAAGGTCATCTCTTCGGGCAATCCACCTACATTGTGATGTGTTTTAATGCGTGTGGCTGTGCTAGCTGTATCATGGCTGGTGCTCTCAATGACGTCGGGGTAGAGGGTACCCTGTGCCAGGAAACTAATTTGGCCCTGTTCGACGGAGAGTTTGGCAGCCTCTTCCTCAAAGACACGAATGAATTCTTCGCCGATGATCTTGCGCTTGCGTTCTGGATCGACAACGCCAGCCAGTTTGCCCAGGAAGCGCTCGCTCGCATTGATTGCAACCAGGGGGATGTGTAGATGATTGCGGAATGTTTCAACTACCTGCTCGCCTTCGCCAGCGCGCATGCAACCTGTGTCTACGAACATACAGGTAAGCTGATCGCCGATAGCGCGGTGAACGAGAAGCGCCGCAACCGCAGAGTCCACGCCGCCTGAGAGGGCGCAGAGTACGCGCTCCTGTCCTACCTGTTTGCGAATGCGCTCTACCGTTTCGTCGATAACCTGTTCCGGGGTCCAGCTTGCGTTGCAGCCGCAAATGCGGAAGAGGAAGTTCTTAATAAGTTCTTTGCCCTGAGGAGTATGTGTGACCTCGGGATGAAACTGGAAGCCAACCAGACCATCAGGATGCGCGATGACCGCGACGGGATTGCTCTCAGTTGTTGCCAGCACCTTGAAGCCTTCGGGCAAGCGATCAACGCTGTCACCGTGGCTCATCCAGACAGGCAAGCGGAGTGGGTCTTTGCTGGCTGGCTTATCCAGGTGGCGTGTCTGTTCGGGTGAGGGATGAAGACCCTCAAAGATACGGAAGGTGTCCCGGTCGCTCTCCGCTCCCTCAACGACTTGGATGGTTGCGGGGCCATACTCTCGTGTGCCATGCGCCATAGCGACATGTCCACCCAGTTGGTGAGCCATAAGCTGCATACCATAGCAAATGCCCAGGATTGGTAGACCACTTTGGAGAATGGCCTGATCGCAGCCAGGCGCCTCCTCATCATAAACACTGGAAGGGCCACCTGAAAGGATAAAGCCTTTGATGTCCAGGTGTTCTCTGGCCTGTAGATCGGCCAGTGTTGTTGTGGCTGGTACCAGTTCACTATAGACGTGACATTCGCGAATGCGGCGTGTGATTAAGCGGCTGACTTGCGAGCCATAGTCAAGAACAATGATTGCCTGACGGCGTTCCGGTTGCATATATTCCTCTTTTTAAGATATCTGTTTGATGGCGTCCAGGTTTTACGGATTGTATATCTATGCGTTAATGCAATCTGTGTCAATTGAATGTCTCCCTGGCTGAGAGCAGAGGTGTTTGCTATAGATAATCGTCCAAAGTGGTCAGGAATTTGATAATCTCGAACCCAGTTTCCCACGATGCCTGCTGAGAGCATTAAGAGACTCTACACATTAACGCTAAATTGAGCTATCATGTTGGTGTTGAGTATATCACACGATACATGCCGCCGTCGTCGCTACGGCAAAAGAGTGGGTCAAGGTCCTGTATCGAAGCGAGAAAGGAAGATGCTATGGGATCATCCAGGCAGGGAAAATGGTATGTGGCTGAAATGGTGGAGGTGATTCGCGTCGAAGGAGAGAGCAAGAATGTGGTTCATAGAAACTTTGTGCTGATTCGTGCAGGCTCGGCTGAGGAAGCCTACCAGAAGGCTCTAGATGGCGGCAAAAAAGGGGATATGACGTATGAAAACCCGCAGGGGCAACGTGTCACAGCAAGTTTTCGTGGTTTGAGCAATCTGACGGAGATTTATACAGAACTTGAGGATGGTGAGGAGATTACCTATTATCAGTGGGTTGGACTGGACGAGGAGGAGATACAATCCATGATCTCGCCCAAAGAGGATCTGGATGTATTTCGTAGCTGGAATGAAGATGACGATGATCCCGACACCCCTGATATTCGTGCCCGTGGTTTTGCCGAGATCCTGTCCCTTCAAGAGGAGTCTATGCCACTTGAAAAAGAGGATGATCTAGATGAAATAGATCCTCGCGATGTGCTTGCTGAAGCGGAACGCATTCTGCGTGGTGGCCCTCGCGATTCACATGATATTGGCGAAGATCGACACTAAGATCTTATGCGAAAACCGTTTTCATAAGAAAAGACATGCATTCCTCCTTCAAGGACTCGAAGGAGGAATGCATGTCTTTTCTAGGTCAGGGATGTGGGATCAGGCTTCGTGTGGAGCTTCCAGACATGTGACCCCTAGTGGGCCCACCGATGCGCTGTGGCGCACCCCAGAGGGAAGGAACATACGATCTCCTCGTTCGAGATCCAGATTTACCACTTCTCCCAACTCATCGCGGATATCGGGAAGCGTAAAGCGAATCGAGCCACGCACACAGTAGAGTATCTTGTGATAGGTATGCTGGTGAACGGCATATTGATCGCGAGGTCCGTTAGACCAGGCGTAGGGCGAGAGATGCTCACTAAGCATCTGTTGTTGAAGTGTGTGCTCATCTGGAAGCTCTGTACCTTGCCAGCGCGTGACATATGGTTTTAGTTTCTGATTGTCTGTCATAATCCACCTGCTTTTAATCTGAAGGGGAAAACGGGAAATTACTTGCAAAAAATGTATATTGCTATTGATGTTCTTCTGGTATAGCAGTACAATATTATTCTATGGCATTTTTGTAGACGTTCGCCAATGCCGCCTGAGCGGCGGCTAGCTTTGTTCAGGCGAATGAAAGGCATCAACGTCGGACGCGCTGAAAGGAGAAAACCCTACTCATGAGCACGATCCAGCTTGCCGCGCGGTTGTTTCAGTTACAGGAACTAGACCTCGAACTAGACCGTGTGAATGCTGAACTACAGTCCCTTCAGCACGCTCTTCAGGGCAATTATACGCTGCGTAAACTCGGCTCCGAACAGGTGAGTGCGGAGCAACAATGGAAAGCAAGTTATCAGGCACAACAAGATGCCGAATGGCAGCTTGAAGATCTTAATGCTCGTCTTCGCGAGCAGGAACAGCGTCTCGCGAGAGAAACAGCCGCAAATACCCGTGACTTGCAAGCCGTACAATTGGAAGTCCAACAACTTCAGGCACAACAGGCTCGCCAGGAAGAGGCCCTACGAGAGCTTGTGGATGTGACTGAGGCCCTTGAGGAAACGGCACAGCGCAAGGTTAACGAGGTACAGAAAGCCAGGGATGTCTGGATGCAGGACAACGCTTCGCAGATCGTACAGCAGCGAGAGCTTGAAATTCAGAGTACTAATCTGCAACAGCGACGAGTTCAGCTCGCCTCTCTCCTGGAATCTGCCCTGATTGATCGCTACACAAGGATGCGCCGCACCAAGCAGGGGCGAGCCGTGTCTAGGGTGGAGCAAGATGCCTGTCAGTGGTGCCGCGCCCTGCTCGCTCCCAGCGAATTGCAGCAAGCGCGTGTCAGCGTCGAGCTTCAGGTGTGTACGAATTGCGGTCGTATCCTCTATTACGATCAACATTGATGGCTTGATAGATAGGTCTACTTCGTGGATCTATAGTCTTACGTATCGTCCGACAGTGCCTACCCAGTCTTTATTCGTAGACAGTTACATAGGGTTGATTCACTGGGTGCTCAGTGAACTACGCAGCGTGGCGTATCCCTTCTCCTTTCTTTCCTCATCTCCCTTGTTGACAAACGCAATTTGTGTCTCGTATACTCTTGATACAAGGAATCGTTCGTTCAAATTCTGGCCCGGCCAGTGAAAAAGGAGGTGTCGTTCATATGAAAAAGCACCAGACCTGTGATGCTGTGCTTGAATGCACCTGTTCTGTCCGGTACGAGGCGAGTGTTATCGACAGCAGCGAGAGCAATTGCCCCGCCAGGCTTTCCTGATCGCTCCATCTTCACAGGCGCCTGGCTCACGCTAGCTCGACCTGCCCGTCTGCACCTATTCCGGTTGGTTGTTGCACCGGAGACGCATCTCAGCCATGCTTTCCCCCCGGCTGAGAGATTCCACTCTTCCTCCTTACGGCAGTTACCTTCTTATTGTTTTGCTGTTTTGAAGCATGCACTGATGCTTCCTGGAGGAAAACGCTTGATTGATGACCCAATTCTGCTGACAGGTATTGTGTTGACGGGCGCGCATGGTATCTACGATGTGCATACCGACAATGGCATCTTTCGTTGTACCTTACGTGGTAAGTTGAAAAAAGCCTTCGCCCGCGTTCAAACTCAGAATGTTGTGGGAGGGCGTAAATTAAATGTCTATCAGATGCGACGCGCTGAGCGTGAGCGCGAGAAACAGCATAAACCCGCTCCCGAAGCTGAAAACCCTATCCAATCGCGCCTCTCTGCTGGCGATTATGTAAAGTTCCGCAAATTAGATGAGCATACCGGGTTAATTGAAGAAATTCTGCCGCGTCAGAGCGAACTCTCGCGCCTCGATGCAGGTTCAACCGATAAGAAAGCCATTCCCCAAACGCTACTAGCGAACCTCGATCAGGTATTTATCGTATTGGCAGTTGCGCAACCCGATCCTCACTTTGCCTTTCTGGATCGCTACCTGGTCATCTGTGAAGCCGCGAATTTAAGTGCGATCATCTGTTTGAATAAGGCTGATCTGCCCCATGATTCGCACGTGGAAGAGGCAGCCAGCCTCTATGCGAGGCTTGGATACACTGTCGTCTGGACGAGCGCGTATAGTGGACAGGGAATCGAAGGCTTGAAGGCGCTGTTGAAGGATCATACCAGCCTCTTTACTGGCCCTTCCGGCGTTGGTAAGTCTTCGCTTGTCAATGCATTAGAGCCGAATATGGCGTTACGAACTGGCTTGATTAGCGATGCCACAGGTAAAGGACGCCATACGACCACCGGTTCGCAGTTATATCCTCTCTCAACGGGCGGCTGGCTGGCAGACTCGGCTGGCATTCGCGCGCTTGCGGCCTGGGATGTTTCGATGGAGGATCTGCCGCGCTGCTTTGTGGAGTTTCGCCCCTACCTGGGTGAGTGTGTCTATGATGACTGTAACCATATTGATGAGGAAGGTTGTGCTATCATCCAGGCGGTAGAGGATGAGATCATTGATGAGGGGCGCTATCGCAGCTATGTACGTATCTATACAGGTGAAGAGCGCTAGGGTGTAGGACCGTGAGCGCTGCGCTTTAGCCAGTGCAGCGCCTACATATGGCCTTTTTCCTTGTTGTTGGTTGTTATATTGCCGCGATAGTTTGATACTGCTTCGCACACACCTCTCAAATTTTCATTGTCAAGGAGGCTACTCTTTTAGAGGCTGATGAGGCCGCGTTGTGCGGCAAGAGCAACGGCTTCGGTACGGTTGGTCGCGCCTAGCTTGCTCATGATAGAGCTTACGTGGAACTTGGCGGTACGCTCACTGATAACAAGTTGCGAGGCGATCTCTTTATTTGGCATGCCTTGAGCCAGCAGGCGTAGGACTTCCAATTCACGCTCAGTAAGCTCTTCTACCTGGAGCAGGTCATCAGCGGGCCTGCCGTTTCCTTCACGCTGCCCCATGTGCCGCAGGAGCTTGGAGGCTACTAGCGGTTGTAAGAGAGAGCCACCTTCCATCGCGAGGCGAATCGCCTTAAAAATATCATCGCGGGGTGAACCTTTGAGGAGATAGCCATCTGCCCCCGATTGAATGGCGTAGATAATGCGCTCATCGGTATCAAAGGCTGTAAAGACAATGGTGCGGGCTGGATGATGGCGCAGACGAAGTTGCTTAATGGCTTCCACGCCATCCATGATTGGCATCTCCAAGTCGAGAAGGAGTATATCCGGCTTGAGTGCTTCAGCCTGACGAATGGCCTCTTCCCCATTGGCGCATTCCGCGACAACTTCGAAGTCGGGCTGCGTTTCAAGTACCGCGCGCAACCCTTCGCGTACAATGGGATGGTCATCTGCCAGTAAAATGCGAATCATGTGTTGTCCTCTGCGCCTTTCTCTCTGGTGATGCGTTCTTTTTAAGAATATGCCCTAAAAGCATTCGCCAACGCCGCCTGAGCGCACCGGCGCTAGCCGCCGATCAGGCGGCGTTGGCTGGCCTTAGTAAGGGAGTATGATATATATATGAGTTCCTTGCTCTGGTTCGCTCTCGATACACAGTGTACCATTAAGCAGCTTGACGCGCTCACCTATGCCTGTCAGTCCAAAATGGCCTTCCTGAGCAGCAATGGTATCGAGGTCGAAGCCCCGCCCATTGTCTTTAATAGCGAGTCGGACCTGGTGCTCGTTGGCTTCAAGTGTAATTTCTACTCGTTTGGCCTGTGCATGCTGGTAGGCATTATTCAAAGCCTCCTGGGCGATGCGATACAAGCCAGATTCGACGTTAGCGGGAAGCGGTGGGAAGAGTGGTGAAGGCTCGTAATAGAAACTCACCTGGGTTTGGCCAGTGCGTTCTCCCATGATCTTATCGTCATTTGCCAGTGATTGCAAGGCCTCTGGAAGCGTGCGTCCCTGTAAGGGAGCGGCGCGTAGATCCATCACAGAGCGGCGTGCTTCCTCCAGATTGTTGCGTGCCAGGCGCAAGGCACGCTGTAAGGCAACCTGAGCTCGTTCTGGCCTGGCTTCGGTTAGCGCGTCTGCCGTTTCTAATTGTAGGGTAATGGCGGCGAGACCCTGAGCAATGGTATCGTGGATCTCCCTTGCCAGACGATTGCGCTCTTCAATAGTCGCTAAGCGCGCCGCCGCGTGCATATGCTGCGCTGAGATACGAGCGCGTTGGATCGCCAGGCCGATCTGATCACCGATGATGTGCAGGAGTTGTAGCTCTTCGGGCTGAAGCCCACGCCAGTCTTCACTGGCGACGTTGAGCACACCAATACGAGTATCTCCCGCGTATATGGGAACACTCGCGTGGAAGCGTAGACCAAGTGCCGATGGATCGCTGTTCCGTTCGGCATTTTTCAGGCGACTACAACGCAGGACGTCGATGTTTGAGGCCCCTGATAGTTCCCCGCCTAAGAAGGTATCCAGGCACTGGCAGGAACCCGTCATGCGCTCGGTATGGTCAGCCAGATAGGGTGGAAGTGCCTGTGAGGCTGCCAGATAGGTATGACCCCACTCATTGAGTAGCCAGACCCAGCCCGTACGTAGCCCGAGTAATTCAGTGACGCGGGCTAACACTTCTTGCAGTGCCTCATGTACATCAACGATATGATTTAAGTAGCTGGCGATATCATATAACACTGCCAGTTCGCGATTATTATGCAGGAGCGACGTGGCTTCACTTGTCGATTTCTCGAATTGTTCTTGTGTCATATCTTCCAGGAAAAAGGCGTTTGCGCTAGCCGCGAGGGCGGCGTTGGATTTTGTTTAAGACCATAGCCATAAATGGTATACGAGAAAGTGGCTGCTGGCAATGGTAGTAGTTTCTTCCTGAGAAGTATAGCATCCGGTTGAAAGCGTGTCGAGGATGATCTAGTGATTCGCATGAATTTGGGATGCGGAGGGATTGGGCAGAATGCACAAATTGGTAAAGGCTACCCATAATTATACGAATGCCACAACGTGTATTATTTGGTATCGCTATGAGATATCAGCTTTATGCTTGTATTATCTCCACAGCTAATGTTATCATATTTGTCGATACAGATTTCCTTACCTATCTATACCTGGCGGCATACCATGCCGTCTTCTATTTTGGAGGAAGCCTTATGGCCTTACCACCAGGTCGGCTCGGAGAGAGCCATGCGCGTTCTTCGACGTCGAAAATGCTTGGCTGGTTATACAGAGTCTGGATTTCTCTCAGTCGCCCTCTATTCGCCGTTGCGTTGGCGATGGTCGCAGGGAGTATTTTGATTCTGATTACCGCTCCGGGATCGCTTGAAGACAGGTTAAATACCGTTGTCAATGCGTATCAGTATCTCTTGCAGGGCTCCTTTGGCGATCCTGCGAGCCTGTCGTACACTCTGGTTCGTGTTGGACCGCTGATTCTGGCGGGTCTCTCCGTCTCCATTTCGTATCGGGCGGGCCTTTTTAATATTGGTGCGGCTGGGCAAATCGCGGTGGGTGCGATGACCGCTGGTATTATTGCCTTTGCCCTTTCGGGCCTACCCGGTATTATTCTTGTTCCTTTGATGATTATCGGTAGCATGGTAGCTGGTGGTATCTGGGGTGGTATTGTTGGACTACTTAAGGCATGGCGCGGCGTACATGAAGTCGTTACAACTATCATGCTGAACTGGATCGCCTTTTATGGAACCGATTATCTGATATCTGGTCCCTTTAAAGCTCCACAGCAGTCTTTACAGACACCAGCCATTCCCGCACAGGCTCAATTGCCTGCGATCACAGTGTTCTATAATCAGACATTAGGCCAATTTCTTCCCCCTATTGAGAATCCTGAGCAGTATTTGACTGATGTGAGCCTGCTAATTGTCCTGGTGATTCTGGTTGCGTACTGGTTCATCACCACACGCACGGCTTTCGGTTATGAGATACGCGTTATAGGAAACAACCCCAGGGCCGCGAAATATGCTGGTATCCGTACCGGGCGCAACCTCTTCCTGGCGATGGCGATGGCAGGCGCGCTCTCGGGACTCGCAGGCGCGTTCCATCTAATGGGACAGGCTCCCTACCAATTGTTGGGCTCTACATTTGCGATTGACCCAACGGGTTTTGACGCGCTAGGTGTCGCGCTCCTTGGTCGCACTACGACGATTGGCGTCCTGCTAAGCTCTCTACTCTTTGGTGGCTTGCGTCAGGGTGGCACCACGATGCAGCTTTTTGCGAATGTGCCCGGTGATCTGGCATATATGCTACAGGCTCTGGTACTCTTTAGCATCGCTTCAGAATTCCTACCAGCCATTATACGTGCCCTCCGTAGTCGCTCGAAGCGCGCGGTGGCGCCAGCCATTGAAGTACCTCTCTCAGGGCCTATCGTTGGTGACCCCTTGATTGTTGTGGAGAACGAGACGGTGATAGAGCGCGAGCTAGAAGTGCCTGCGACTGCGATCACCAGTAGTGACAATACACCTGAAGAGCGCCCAAATGTGGAAGAACAATCGTCTGAACGTATTGAGGAGGGCCACTAGTAATGCTTGGTTTAATCTTAAGCGTGTTGGGCTCCAGTGACCTGTGGGCCGCGACGCTACAATTCGCCGCGCTGTTGCTTCTGCCAGCGCTTGGAGGCGTGCTCTCAGAGCGTAGTGGCATCATCAATATTGCCATGGAAGGAATGATGCTGACGGGAGCCTTCGCTGCTGTAGCTGTGGCTCGTGCCAGCAACAACGTATTTCTAGGTGTCGTGGGAGCTATCATCGCTGGTGGCTTGATTGCATTGATTCATGCTGTTGTCTCGATCAATTTTAAGGCCAATCAGACGGTGAGTGGTATCGCTATTAACCTCTTCGCGCTTGGCCTGACGAATTATGTGCTTTTTGTTCAGACTGCTGGTCAGGGCATACCCTCCTTGAGCGATTCTTTGCGTCTTCCCCAGGTCTCGCTTGGCCCACTCTCGACGATCCCTTTTGTGGGGCCGGTGCTCTTTCAGCAGAACATCATCTTCTATGTTGCTATCGTGATCTTGCTTGGAACGCAGTTTTTGCTCTTCCGCACCAACTTTGGTTTGCGGATTCGCGCTGTCGGCGAACATCCCCAGGCTGCTGATACGGCAGGCGTGAATGTGCGCTTGATTCGCTATATCTGCGTAGTGGCCAGCGGTGCTCTGGCGGGACTCTCTGGCGCTTTCCTCTCGTTGGGTATCGCAGGCATCTTCAACTCGAACATGACGGCTGGTACTGGCTATATCGCCCTGGCGGCGATGATCTTTGGCAAATATACCCCCTGGGGGACTGCTGGTGCCTGTCTGGTCTTTGGCCTGGGTGAGGCTCTGGTCTCACGCTTACAGGGGCCCGGTATCGACCCCAACCTGTTAAGTACGCTACCTTATATCCTGACCTTGCTCGCGCTTGTGGGGCTGGTTGGGCGCACGATTCCCCCTGCTGCGGATGGGATTCCTTATGAGCCGGGTACGGAATAGGAGAAGAGTTATGCAGGAAAGCACTCTGGTAAAACCAACACAGGAGAGTGATGCTCCTTACGCGGTCGAAATGCGCGACATCTCCAAAATCTGGCCCGGTGTGATCGCGAATGACCGTGCCAATCTCACTGTGCGTCAGGGCGAAATCCATGCTTTGATGGGTGAGAATGGAGCCGGTAAATCAACATTGATGAATATTCTTTATGGGCTTATCCATCCCGATGGAGGGAAGATCTTTGTCAAGGGCCAGGAGGTCTCTATCCACGGCCCTCGCGATGCTATGCGCCTGGGTATTGGTATGGTCCACCAGCATTTTATGCTCATTCCGCCCCTGACTGTGGCGGAGAATATCATTCTTGGGCGTGAGCCGGGCGGCCTGGGCGGAACATTGAGCCTTCAGCAAGCGCGTACAGAAGTCAAGAGCTTGGGCGAGCAATATGGACTGCCAATCAATCCTGACGCGAAGATTAAAGACCTCTCAGTGGGATTACAACAGCGCGTTGAAATTCTGAAGGTGCTGGCGCGTGGCGCGGACATCCTGATTATGGATGAGCCAACCGGCGTGCTGACACCCCAGGAAACAGATGAGCTCTTTAGCGTCTTGCGTAGCTTAGTCAAGCAAGGCAAGACCATCATTTTTATTACGCATAAGCTACGTGAAGTGCTGGAACTGACCGACAATATCACCGTCCTACGGCGTGGGAAGAACGTTGGGAATCTGGCAACGAGCAAGACAGATCGTCGCGAGATCGCGCGTATGATGGTTGGACGCGACGTGTTGCTCCAGGTCGTGAAAGAGCCAGCACAACCAGGGGCTCCTATTCTTCAGCTCAAAGATCTCTGCGCGAAGTCTGATCTGGGCCTGGAAGTGCTACACAATATCAATCTGGAGGTGCGCTCTGGTGAGATTCTGGGTATCGCGGGTGTGGAGGGGAACGGACAGTCTGAACTGGTTGAAGTGATCTCCGGTATGCGAAAGTGTACAACTGGCGAGGTTACGATTACACCAATCAACGATGGGAAGCCCGGCCAGACGGTAAACCTGACCAATATGAACGCGAGCGACGAGCGTGCTATGGGCCTGGCACATATTCCGGAGGACCGCCGTGAGAGTGGCCTGGTCTTGAGTGAGTCGATTGCTGACAATATGATTCTGGGTCGCCAGCGCTGGCCTGAGTTCGCCTGGAAATGCTTCGCTCTCTCCCTGCGTAAGATTGGTTCAGTGGCGCGCAAGCTAGCAGCGGACTTTGACGTACGCACTCCATCGGTTGAGATCCCAGTAAAGGCCCTCTCTGGTGGTAACCAGCAGAAGGTCATCATCGCGCGTGAGCTGTCTTGTAATCCCCAGGCGTTGATCGCTTCGCAGCCTACACGTGGCGTCGACATTGGTGCGATTGAGTTTATCCATCGTCGCCTGATTGAGCAGCGAGACGCCGGAAAGGCTGTACTCCTCGTCTCCGCCGAATTAGATGAGATACGCTCACTCTCCGACCGTGTTGCGGTCATGTACGAAGGGCGTATCGTTGACATTGTTAGCCCTGATACCTCAGATGAAGAAATGGGTGTGTTGATGACTGGTGGCGCTCACCATGATGAGACGACACAGGGACCTGAGCCTGTTCGTGAATAGAGTAGATTCTATCACAATAATCCACCCATAAGCTTGCGCAAGCTTATGGGTGGATTATTGTGATAGAGGGCCTATACCTGGAGTACCTGATCGTCTAGAAGTTGGTGACGCGACTTAAGGGGCAGGCCACTTCCCTGGCGGCGCAACATAACCATCTCAGCCGCGATACTCAAAGCAATCTCATCGGGAGTTTCCGCGCCTAGATCGAGACCAATGGGAGCGTGAACCTGCTCCAGTTGCGCGCGTGAGATTCCTTCCTCACGAAGATGGCGAAAGATCTGTTTTACCTTGCTAGTGCTCCCAATCATGCCGATATAAGCGGCCCGAGTTTGTAGTGCGGCGCGTAAGGCATCATTATCGAGAGTGTGCCCTCTGGTGACGATGACAAGCCAGCTTGATTCATCTGGTTCGAGCTTACGAATAGTAGTGGGGATATCGCCAAAGACCAACTGAACTTTATCACTAAAGACCTGCGGATCAGCAAGATCGCGCCTATCGTCAACGACCACTATGCGAAAACCTAGTGTCGCGGCGAGGCGTGCCAGAGATTGAGCCACATAACCTGCGCCCACAATGATGAGACGGGGCTCGGGACGTAGTACCTCGAAGAAGACCTCCAAGGTCGCGCCACAACTTCCAACCGCCTCACCATTGTCTGCGTCGATATGAATATGTGCCAGATGTGAGCGATCCTCTCGTAGCGCCTTGAGGCTCTCCTGCGCTATCTGCTTATCGGTAATGGGTCCCGCGATACTCCCCTGGGGGGTCCCATCCTGCGCGATGAGCATTTTACTTCCAATTTCACATGGAGCCGCGCCCGTGGTCTTTACCACGGTAGCGACCACCACTCGTTTGCCTTGATGGAGAGTGGTTTGAATCTCGTTATACAGTGCTATGGCATTCATTGCCTACCTCTTACATTACTACTCAATCGCTGAATATCCTATTCCTATCATTATACTATTACGCGGTAGCTGGCGAAAATCGTTCTCAATAATAACTTCCCTTTTTAGGGAAGTTAGAAAGAATAATATAGCAACACCACCTGTCAACTTGACAGCCACTTCAAGGCTGTTCTATAATGTGAAGACGAATTAGAACAAAGTTTCAAATTTTGAGAAGACATGGCGGCGTCCATGTGTGGATTGATGGGTGACTACATGCCGTGAAGGTGAGTACTGTCTGGTTGTGGACAGATGAGCGAAGATGCGAGATACGGGCAGGGATTTGCGCGCGTCCATTGTATTTTGTCCAGGGGTTGTAGTTTACTCCTTGTCCGAAGACCTGAGCGCGGTAGCGCTAGTCACGATAGTGACGTTGGTTTTCGCTTAGGATCTTATGAGAGCGCAACAAATGATTGACTTTCGAGTAGGAGAATGAGGAATGAATAATAGTCAGCCATTTAATCCCAGAGAACATTTGATTAACATTCGGAACGGCAAGGGGACCTCTGAGTACCTGGAAGTGAAGTGGCGCCTGGTCTGGTTCAGACAAGAATGCCCAGAAGGAACGATTGAAACTGAGTTAGTGCACCTGGATATCGATAAAGAGACAGAAGAAGAGGCGTTTGTCTGGAACGCGGAGAAGCGTCGTAGCGAGAAGGTCATTAAGACCGCGAAAGGCATTGCCATTTTTCGCGCAGTAGTACGTGATGGCAAGGGTGGAGTTGCGACTGGCACCAAGATGGAGAGAGCTGCCGCCTTCCCCGATTACCTCGAAAAGGCCGAGTCGGGCTCGATAGGTCGTGCGCTGGCGGCGCTTGGCTATGGCACTCAATTTGCCCCCGAGCTGAATGAAGAACATAGGATCGTCGACGCACCAGTGGAGCGGAGCAATGGCGCGCATATAAATGGAAACGGAAATGGGAATGCTGCCGCTGCTGTCGCCAATGGCGCACGAGCGGAGAAGGGTGAAGCACTTACCCCTGAGTCAGCGGCGACTGAGCGGCAGGTCTCTAGCATTCGTAAGCTCTGCCAACACCTGAGCAAGCCCGAGCCCTCCGACCTCTCCTCGATGACAGTTCTGAGCGCGAAACATTTAATCCAGCAATTAACGGAAGAGTTCAAGGCGCAGCAGCAACAAAACAAGGCCTCTTAGTGCCAGGGCACCTGTCACTCTTCCAGAAAGCGTCGATACGCATGACTTCTAACACTATTGAGCGCGCTGAAAAGCGTATGCAGCAGAAATGGTATGAACTGGCGCGAGCGGAGCAAGATGGGGCTCCTCCCCAAGCCCTTGAGCGTATGTTTAACGCGTATATGCTGGCTGTTGAGGAGTATAATCGCTGTTCGGAGCAATATCTTGTCAAGCAGCGAGAAGTGTCGGACACAGTTCCAGCCATTCGCGGACCACTTACGGATGAGAGGAAACATGGGAAGAGGCGAAAGGCATCATAACACAGCGAGGTCGTTGCAAGCGCAACGACCTCGCTGTGTTATGACCTGCCTCGGAGGGTTAGAGTGCCTCAACGAAGCTTTTGATCTCTGAAGCTACAGCCTCAGGAGCATCGAAGGGAATTAGATGACCTGCATTGTGAATGACAGCCAGTTTGGAATGAGCAATCTCGCGATGCAAACGCTCAGCGATTTTGATAGGCATCTGTTGATCTTTCTCACCCCAGATGATGAGAACTGGCTTTTGGAAGACAGCCAGGTCGGTTGATACTGCGTTGGTGTAAGAGGGGATCAGCAGGCGAATGTGTTGATACAGCACCTCTTTGCCCACCTCGCTGTTCCAGGGCTCAATGTACTTATCGATGACATTGGCGAATTCTTTCACCTTCACAACACCACTTCCCAGGGTATTGCGCAGATCGTGAATAACCTCCTCAAGGGAAGCCTCTTTGGGAGCATCGAAATCCTGGCGCTTTGCCATTTCTGGCAGAGGCCAGTTTTCACTAAAGGCATGCAGGTAGGCAATTGTATCTACCAGAACCAGAGCGGCAACCTGTTCATGATAAAGGCGTGTAGCAAGAATTTGAGCTACACCACCACCGACTCCGTGCCCAACCAGGATAATATTTTTGAGATTCAGGTTCTTAAAGAGGAGCGCCAGTCCATCGGCCTGACCCCAGGTGGAGGTATCGGCGGGCCATGGATGATCGGAATTGCCGTAGCCGAGCATATCGATAGCATATACTGCGCGCTTTAGCCCTACCAACTGTGGCATAACATTTTCCCAGGCGAAGGCACCAGCGGGAAGGTCATGTAGAAGGACAATAGCCCCATCGGAGCCATACTCGGCATTCTGTACAATATAGCTGTATTTATAGTGGATGGCGTTAGTTGTGCGCCGCTCCTGTGACGTACTGGTACTTGGCATACATCTTCTCTCTCTGATAAAGGTCTTATGCGAAAACCAACCCTCAATCGAGGGCTCAGCGCCGCTGGTTGCGGCTAGTGCGTACTCCTTGCACGAACATCTGAGCGCTTTGCGCTAGCTGCTGTTAAGGCGGCATTGATGTTCGTTGTAACATACGCGCTCAGATTTTCGGATAAGGAGCAAATAAGGTCTTCCGCGAAACTAACGCGGCTAGCGCGCTTAGATGCCCCATATAATAGATGGGTATCTCGGAAACATGCGTCGTGAGGAGCCATTCTTGGCTCCTCACTTTCCGGGTTTCTATTTATACTATAGCGCGCTTATGCTTTGGCGTACAGGGCTGGGACATTATAAAATGCGCTGAAGCCAGCATAGCGGGCTGCCTCATTTCCAAGTTCATCCTCAATGACCAGAAGACGATTATACTTGGCGACGCGCTCACTGCGTGCGGGAGCGCCAGTCTTGATCTGCCCAGCATTTGTCGCCACCACCAGATCTGCGATGGTGGTATCTTCAGTTTCGCCGGAGCGATGTGAGACGACGGCGGTATAACCAGCACGTTTCGCCATCTCGATAGCTTCGAGGGTCTCCGTCAGAGTACCAATCTGATTGAGCTTCACCAGGATAGAGTTTGCCGAGCCCTCGATAATGCCGCGCTTGAGGCGTGTGGTATTGGTCACAAACAGATCATCGCCCACAAGCTGAACACGCCCGCCCAGGCGCTGACGAAGCATCGACCAGCCTTCCCAGTCATCTTCCGCCAGACCGTCTTCGATACTCACGATGGGATACTCACCAACCCATTGCTCATAGAGATCAACCATCTCCTTTGAGCTGAGCGTGCGTCCCTCGCGCTCCAATACATACTTACCATTGTGGTAGAGCTCTGTTGACGCCGCATCCATACCCAGGAAGATATCGGAACCGGGCTTATAGCCAGCGGTTTCAATCGCTTGCACGAGCAATTCCAGCGCTTCGCGGTTGGAGGAGAGTGAAGGGGCGAAGCCACCCTCGTCGCCAACATTGGTATTGAGCTTTTTACTGTGCAGCACCTTCTTCAAGCTCTGATAGACCTCGGCACCCATGCGCAGGGCTTCGCGGAAGGAGGATGCCCCCACGGGCAGCACCATATATTCTTGTAGATCGGTCGAGTTATCGGCGTGTTTGCCGCCATTCAAAATATTGAGCATGGGAACGGGAAGGGTGCGAGCGGAGACACCACCAATGTAGCGATAAAGTGGCTGCTGTTGTGCCTGCGCGGCTGCTTTGGAGATAGCCAGTGAAACACCAAGCAGAGCGTTCGCGCCTAGTTTTCCCTTATTGGATGTGCCGTCTAGCTCAATCATAATTTCGTCAATCATGGACTGATCTGTGGCATCCAGGCCAACCAGGGCATCGCTAATTTGGTCATTGACGTTCGCGACAGCCTGGAGTACTCCCTTGCCGCCATAGCGGCTCTTGTCACCATCGCGCAACTCTACGGCCTCATGAGCGCCGGTTGACGCACCGGAGGGGACTGCGGCTATCCCACGCGCCCCACCCATCAGAAGCACCTCAACTTGAACTGTAGGATTGCCACGTGAGTCGAGAATCTCACGTGCTGAGACCTCTTCGATAGTGGTCAAGTCATCTGTATTCAGTGGCATACCGTAAAAATCCTCCACGCAAACAAGTTCTAACGCCTATTGGCAAGCTATTCATTCGCCTGAGCGCAGCCGCCTGAGATGCTCAGATGTCGCACAACACAAACCCAGCAGGAAGTGGAGCCATGTGGCGGCGAAGCTAGCCGCTGCTCAGGCGGCGTTGGCGAATGCTTTTTAGAGCAAGCGGCACCGACGCTCTTTTCGCATATGCTGTATGCTGGCGGTGCAATATCAAATACTCCTTACGCGAAAACCTGAGCGCATTAGCGGCATTGTATCCTCGAATGAGAGATGGTTTCCGCTCAAAAGCTTAAGGAGTGGTAAAAACGCCAGTAGTGGACGTAATGTGTTACTCTACATTCTCGTCGTGGCTATTGTACATCGAAGTGGGGTTTATGGGCAAGCCATTCATTTGCCCGAGCGTGACCGCCCGAGATACTCAGATGCTATACAACACAAACTCAGCCGGAAGTGGAACCATGTGGCGGCGTTTTTATAACAAGCCATGCAGATGCCTGAAAAGATACTCTGCATGGCTTGAGGGAGTATTACTCTAACTGGTTAAAGGAGTGTGTGTAGAGCTTTGTCGATATTATCGGTATGTTCAGGTTTGCCCACTGTTACACGAATGAAATTGCGCATAGCGGGCTGAGAGAAGTAGCGCAAGAGGATACCTTGTTTCTCAACTGCTGAGCGAATCTCATTCACTTTGACCTGGCTTTCGTCCACGCGAGTCAGAATAAAGTTGCCCTGAGATGGGAAGGGTGTAAAGAAGGAATAGCGTGAGAGCATCGCGAAGAGTCGCTCACGCTCTTCCACGATGCGTCGTACATCATTTAGAGTGTAATCAAGAGCTTTTAGCGTCTCGATAGCAGCGATATGCCCGGCGATATTGACCTCAAAGGGACACTGCGCGCGTCGCATGTAAGCCTGGATCCAATCGGGCATGAGGGCGTAACCGATACGCAAACCCGCCAGCCCGGCCCACTTACTGAAAGTGCGCATCACGACCAGATTCTCATATTGCGGAACGAGGTGCGCGAAGCCGCGAGGTCTATCGGAGAACTCGACATAGGCCTCATCCAGGATTACGATGCGCCCTGTATCGAGAAGTGTTAATATATCTTGCTCACTGATAGCGTTACCAGTGGGATTATTGGGTGATGTAAGCACAATCAGCTTGGTCTGCGGGGTAAGTGCTGTTAGAACGGCATCGATGTCAACCTCGTAATTCTCTTTACGAGACACCTCCAGAACGTGAGCGCCACAGAAGCTAGTCACTGAAGTGTAGAGTGAGAAGGTAGGAGGGCAGCAGAGAACATTGTCACCCACAGAGAGAAAAAGATGCCAGAGAAGATTGATAAGTTCAGAGCTACCATGATGGACGACAATATGATGTTCCTCTACGCCGGCATAGGTTGCCAGGGCGGAACGCAAAGCGGCGGAATTAGCATCAGGATAATGGTTATAACTACTGAAATTGCTAAGAGCTTTTAAAACCGAAGGAGCGGGCTCATATGGGCTTTCATTGCTATTAAGTTTAATAATATCCCCGAGAGGAATGCCGGTACGGGCGCTAAAAGCCTCCAGCGATTCGCCTGGAGCATATTGATCCAGGCGATCCATCTCTGGGCGCACCGTCACTAGACGGGGAGAAGAGTATGTATACATGTCCTACTAGTCCTACTTCTGTGAATCGGCATCGACGAAGATTTGTGCGGGCTTACGAATAAGAGAATTACGTGGCGAAAAACTCCCCGTTGACCCTGTAAGGTTGCCGCTATTGCCGCCACCGAAGGGGGAATTGAGCGGAGAGGACGTCGTTTGTCGTTGCATACTCTCCTGAGGAGTCTCAGCCGCTACTTCAATAGAAGGCCGCGTCATTTCCAACCCTTGGCGCAATGTCATCATATCACGCATAAAGCAAGCTACCGCTGACGCAGCTGATCCTTTTTCGCGTGACGAGTCAAAGCGGCGAGATGTGGATTCGCCTGCGGCCTGCGCGGCCTGGGCCATGGGATCGGACGTTTTAGCGGCATATACGTCCTGGAAAATATCATCCCAGTTGCTCCAGCGACCACGGAGGGGTTTCCATCCAAGCTGTCCATCACTAATTGTACGCCATTTTTCTTCCGTGAATTGAATCCAATCATCGATGAGGCGTGCATAGGAGGCCAACTGCTGGCGCAATTGCTCTTCCTCTTCGGAAGGGCCTTGTTGGAAGCCACGTGGAAGACCATCGGTGCTCTGTGTACTGACGTAATTATTGTTGCCTAACGCGGGGTTCCCAAAACCATTGACACCTGTAAATGAGCCAGCGCCAGGGAAGAAGCCAGCAGCCGGAAAGCCCTGCCCATCTGTAGCTGGCTGCCCCATCTGTCCGTTGGGACCAGGAAGGCCAAGTGGTAACTCTGTACCTGCGGGTAGTTCGCCGAGGACCTGAATGCCACTTGCCCCAAGCATCGGACCCATGATAGCGGTTCCATCTTGGAGAAGCACACCTTCGGAGGGGAGGCCTCCAATAACAATCTCTTCATGCCCAACCGCATCCAGAATGCGCCATGCCAGGCGGGGATGTTTCATGGCCCACCAGAAGCGACGAACCAGGAAAGTCGAGGCAAAAGTAAAATTGACGACCAGCCAGACGATACCTCGTACTGCCAACCAGTTAATGAGCGCTAGAATGACAATCATGTACCATGGGTCACGTTGTCCCGCTTCTTCTATGAAGGTTAATACAGCGGCGACCATCAAGCTTGGGTCGCGTAGTGGATTAATGAAATCCAGTAAGCGTTTTAGCCAGCTATTGCCTGTCCTCTCTTCCAATGTGCGCTCCTCTCGGTTCTGCCGCTGGTTCGACAGAGTGCTATTTCTGTGATACTTCACTTGGTCTCATGCAGGGCAGATTCTAGCATGTGTCCTACATAACTGCAAGTTTTGTCTCGCAGGCAGGTAGTTATGGGTGATGTTGATGCATCTTCTACAGAGATAAACATGGCGCAGGGTCTATTTTTACCAGTGAAAATAGGGTACCCTTTGGGGTATTGTAACTGGTACCTGAATGTACTAGATGTGTTCGCTGACATTGCCTTATTGGTGGCTAACTTTGCTCAGGCACCTAAATGACATACAACAATAATGCCTGCTTTCACCTTTCTACAACGAGTTGAGAAGTAAGAATGGATGCCAGTCGGTACCATAGTACCTATTTAATCAGCGAAAGAAAGTTTGCAGGGCCTTCAGATTTATCCCTATCAAGCTTATATTCGCCCCGTTGGTGCTCAAAAGGAGGCGAAGCAACGGTAAAGCGGAGAGGCTCTAAAAAGATTAGCCCATTTCTTGTAATTGCTGAGTAATAGAGGTAGAAGTATGCTATTTAAGATAGGATTATTGCCTGTTTGTTTTTAGTTCTTAGTTCTATTTCGCGTCTACATCGATGGGGTTCCATCTTTTGCTGAGTCTTTCAAAACATCTGGTTCGTATCACTTGTGAAGGAACCATACGATGTTTCAAGAGAGTTGTAGATCCCCACTACATATTTACTCTAGTTCGTGAAGAGGCATGTGGAGCTGTTTTATGGTCGCTCACGTTGAATCATGCTGGTAATTCTGCTTCATTGTATGGTAACATTACACTTGGTGTCTTGCAGAATACTTTCTTGCTTTCTACGATTTGAAAACCCGAGTGTGTTAATGCTAGCCATGACAATCGCATTGGTTTTCATGTAAGCAGCCTGTTCGGTATGGCCACATGCACAGTATGTGCCGGGTGTACTCTTGAGATAAGAAGGGGAAAATTTCTTCTCACCTGGAAAATGCAATCGTAACGTGATCTTCCAGGCCACAACAGAACGCTTCTGTTAGAAAGGACAAACTCATGCCCACGCGGATGAAGACGGATGTCCATCTTCCGCAGTTGAAGCATGCGCGTCGTCTGATTATCGCTTCCAATCGTGGTCCCGTCGAGTTTCAACTAAGCCAGAATAACACGCTTAAAGCAAGGCGTGGTGCTGGTGGAATGGTAACGGCACTTATTGATGTCGGAAACCAGATGAACATGACCTGGGTGGCGATGACCATGACCGAAGGCGACCGCTTGGCCGCAAAGGAGATGGAGCAGCATGGAGGCGTTATGCCTTCACCTCTACGTGGTCAAAAGATGCAATTGCACTATGTCTCCGTTCCTAAGGCAACCTATCGCAAGCATTACGATAAGATTAGTAACGAACTCCTCTGGTTTCTCCAACACTATATGTATGATCCCGTACAGAGTAATGTGCGTCAATTGCAAGACTCCTGGGAGAATGGATATTGTGAAGTCAATCAGGCTCTCGCCGATGCTGTCGTAGCTGAGATTGAGCGTGAGGATTCGTTGCCAGTAGTCATGCTGCATGACTATCACCTCTATCTGGTATCCTCGTTAATTCGTAAGGTTCACCCCTCCATTGTTATCCAGCAATTCATTCACATTCCCTGGCCGGATATTCGTTGTTGGCACTTTCTGCCGGGTAATATTGCTCAGGCTATCTATGCTGGCCTGGTAGGTAACGATATCATCGGTTTTCAGACGGAGCGTGACGCGCGTAACTTTTTGGAGGGCGCTCGCACCATTCTGGAAGGTGCCGTCGTAGACTTTGAAGAGGGAGCCCTCTGGTGGCAAGGTCACCGCACGCAGGCCCGTGCGTATCCAATCTCGATCTCTGTGACCGAGGAACGCAATGTGGTGAAAAGCGCTGCTGGTAAACGTGCCGTTGAGGAGGTAAAACCGTTACTCAACGAGTTTACGATTATGCGTACCGACCGCATTGAACCAACGAAGAATATATTGCGAGGTTTCCAGGCATATGATTATATGCTTGAAGAGCATCCAGAACTCCTGGGACGGGTCAACTTCCTGGCTTACCTGGTTCCTTCACGCCAGTCCTTGCCAATCTATCGTCGGACGTCGTTGGAAGTGCAGGCCATTATTGAGGAGATCAATCAGAAGTACAGTACCGATGCGTGGACTCCCATTCATGCCTTCTTTGGCAATGATCGGGTCCGTGCATTAGCCGCAATGCAGTTCTATGATGTTCTGCTAGTGAACCCCATTATTGATGGTATGAACCTGGTGGCCAAAGAGGGCCCCGTGGTGAATCAAAAGGATGGTGTTCTGGTTCTTTCGAGGACTGTTGGCGCGTTCCAGCAATTGGCAAAGGGTTCTGTTCCAACCTCCCCTACCGATGTTTTAGAAACATCGCAGGCTCTCTATAAGGCGCTGATGCTTCCACCAGAGGAACGTCACGCCAAGGCCATGTTTGCTACTCAGGCTGTGGAAAAAAATAACCTTACGGCCTGGCTTGCTAAGCAGATTGGCGATATCAATGACCTCCTTGATCGCGCTGTAACCGGAAAAGGCGCAGACGAAGCCGAAGAAGCCACAACGGATGTGGTTGCCAATGTAGGTTAAACTTCTTATCCGGAAACCAGAGCGCAACAGCGCTAGCCACAACAATGGTGTTTGTTTTCGTATAAGAATTAACAGGCTCGCCTACTAGATGTTCCGCTTGAATTGCTTCTGTTGCGTTGCCAACAAGCAGGTTCCAGTACTCTAGAAATCGAGAATACTACAAGCAGTACCTTCGGTGGACGCAATGGTTGCGTTCCCACCGAAGAGCGGACCTTTATTTTTCTTCTCTCCCTTCTATCCTTCAATTCTGAGATGCTTTATGCGTTGTTGTGCATGGTTGCCAGATAGCGATGAATTTCTTTGAGACGTTCAACCATGCCATGAACCTCAAGCACGATTTCATCGGCGCGCTCCAGCAGTTCTGATGGCGTATCAGCATGCTGAACAACAATAGCGTGCCCTTCGATACCCTCCTGGCGCAACTGTGGTATCTCTCGTATAGCATAGAGGTCGGTGCGATCATCGCCCGCGAAGATAACCCCGCGTAGCTGCTTCCGCTGCACAAAGCGTCTGAGTGCTTCACCTTTGTTGACCTTAAGGGGCGCGAGGACCTCAACAACTAGCTTTCCCTCTCCCAGGAGCATGCCTTCCTGGCGCGCGGGCTCAGTTAGAAGATCGAATAGGAGTTGGCGTGCTTTGATAGGGTCGGCGCTCTGACGATAGTGAATAGAACCACCAACGCTTTTGCGTTGTACGATAATACCGGGATCATCTTGTGTCTCGCGTTGCACGAGATCAAGCAGGCGTTGTCCGGGCTCAATGTAGGGTTGAGCCTCGGCGATGAGTTGAATGTGTTCAGGTCCCGCCGGTAAATCTTCGCTCCACTCTAGCCCATGTGTTCCTATGTATGCCATGCCTTTGAGATTGATAAGATCTGCGCCATCAGCGACGGCGCGTCCCGTCAGGATTGCGACCTCGGCATAGTGCTGGAGATCGGTAAGTAAGTCTGCTACTCCAGCATAGAGCCTGGCCTCGGAGGGGGTGGGGGCGATCTCGCTTAGAGTACCATCAAAGTCAAATACCAGTCCCAGTGGGCGTTGGGTCAGGACATGTTGGAGTTCTTTATTGAGCATATATTTCTCTTCCTGATGTGTTTATATCGCATAAAAACGGAGAGTAGAGTGTGATCCCACATTCCGCAGTTTTAATCTGAAAAAAAATAGAATTGTTGAGAGGCAGGCCCCAATAAAGAAAGGATCTGATGATGCAATGGTTGCAAGCGGAGGACAAGCGATTGCGTGGTGGCTGCGGTGCGGATGTGCAACAATTCAACGCCTTCAAAGCATTGGAAGACCCAGCGCATCGTCGGTCGAGCCGTGGGCTTGTTGACTTGATTGGGGATAGTTTGCCCAGTTGCCTCTAATTGCTCACGCAAGCGATGTTCCGCCAGACGGTACACCAACAAGGCAAGCACCATGATCAAGCTCAGGGCCACGATGCGTTCTGGCTTTTTCACAAAAACCGAGGACGCCAGGAACAAGGGATCTTTCAGGAACCGGAAGCCCCGTTCGACGCTTCCCTGTTCCAGATACAGGTTGATCAACGCATCGTTGGATATCTCGGCTTCATCCACCACATTGCTGGCAATGACAAAGCAGGCTTTGCGCTGGGCGAAGGCCAACAGTTTGCTTTCGTTGAGGAGAACCTGGGGCGTGACACTCCAACGCACCCCGCTTGGCTGCGCATTGCGTGCAGGACGGCCTCGTCCTTCAAAAACCGCCTGGCTCTTCAGTTCCATCGAGGCATCCAGCCACTGCGGCAGCCCTTTGAGACTTTGTTCCCAGGCCTGTTGCGCATCCTCTCGGCAGGCAAATGCCTTCGTGCTCACATGCCACACCTTCTTGCTCCACATTTCCAGTTGCTTGTCGGCCTGCTTGCGCGCCGTCTGCAACGCTCGCTTGATCCCAGCATCACTGCGAACGATGATCCACCGCTCAGGCCCCTGAGGCAGATCCATGTGCTGCACGACCAGGTGACGAATTCCATCGGCACTGGGTTGCCACGCCTCCTCGTCTTGCATCACGGCGGCTTTGGCTTCTTTGCTCGTTTCGGGGACGCGACTGACCCACCGTACCCCAGTTTGATTGAGCTGGCGCATGTTCTCTGCACTGTAGAGGCCACTATCGGCCACGTAGAGCGGGTTTTCCTCGGGTTCTGTCTCTTGCAATTGGGCATGCAGGTCGGCAATCACCTTGATCAGGCTCTCTTTATCGCTGCGGTTGCCCGAAAGCGGCTGCAAAAAGAGCGGAATATCCCCTTGATGGGTGGTCGCCAGAGCCAGCATCCACTGTTTGAGATCTTCGCGATGATCGCGCGAGTAGCCATAGGTGACTGCAATGACGTGCTCATGTTCCTGCTCGGTTTCATAGGCTCCATTCACCGAAAACGAGGTCGTATCCACATGCACGTGCTGGGCTGTTATCCCAAAACGTTGCCGGGCCTGATGGGCAATGCCAGCGAACACCGTGGTCACATCGTGCTCATAGAGCCAATCAAGGGTACGTCCCAGGCAATCATCATTGAGCATGTCCGCGCTGATGCCGGCTCCCAAGAGGTGCGCGACCGGTTTATTTTCGAAGAATTGTGGCACCAGATAGAGCTGACGATTGGCAAAGCCCAATCCATTGAGAATCATGGCGACAGTGGAGGTCCCGTAACTCACTGCGCGCTGTTGGTTGGGTTCCAAGGCATCCAACCACTGCGCCAAGCCCAATTCCTGGCACACGCCCGCCACAATGCCCAAATGGTCCAAACGTTCGTTCTGGTAATCCTCAGCTCGTTGCATGCTTTTTCTACTCCTTGCGCGTTCTGAGATTACCTTATCCAATTTCAGTTTTCCTGTCAATTACCCTGCGGAATGTGGGTGTGATAGCTATGTCTAGATCATAGTTGTCGCACTCTACCCTTATACCTTGTGGAGAGGTCCCTTGGCAAGGTTACAGTATCTGTAGCTCGACCTCGTTCTCCTCGCCAGGTTCGACTTCAGTATGTGCTCCTCGTCGTGTGAAACGGAGATGTACACGCCGCTCCCCAATATAGAGATCACGTAGTTCCAAAGTATTGATCCAGGGAGGAAGAGTGGGTTGCTCAAGTATGAGGCGGTGATGTTCTGCGTCGGCGTGCATACCGAGGAGTTCATTCAAGATCTGCCCTGGAGCACCAGTCGCCCATGCCTGAGGTGAGCAGGCGACTGGGTAGCGTGTAGGACCAAAGCCCTCGCGCTGGATAAAGCCACAGAAGAGCTCTGGTAATCGCGCATCTTCAAAGTAGTGGCTGGCCTGGTAGAGTCCTTTGAGGAGCTGTGCTGCCTCGTCTTTTCTACCGTAGCGAGCGAAGCCAGCACCCACCATAGCCGTATCGTGAGGCCAGACCGAACCATTATGATAGCTCATGGGATTATAGCGAGCTGCTGTGGTTGAGAGCGTGCGTAGACCCCAGCCACTAAACATATCTTCACGCATTAAGCGTTCAGTCACAAGTTGGGCTTTGCCCTGGGGAACGATACCACTCCAGAGGCATTGTCCTGCGTTTGTGGTTACAATAGCGCAGGGGCGTTTATCACGATCCAGCGCCATATAGAAGCTCTGTTCCTCTTCCCACCAGAAGGCTTGCAAAAAGCGCGCTTGGAGTTCGCTCGCGCGTTGTTCCCAGCCGCGCGCCTCTGCCTCATGTCCCAATCTTCGAGCCAGGTATCCCATATTCTGATACGCGGCGAAGGCATAACCCTGTACTTCACAGAGTGCTAGCGGGGAGTGTGCCAGATCACCATTGCTATGTGAAGCTGAATCCCATGAATCCTTCCAACCCTGATTGGCGATGCCGCTCTCCAGGGTGCGGTGATACTCAATGAAGCCATCTCCATCCCTGTCGCCGTAATCGGCGATCCAGCGTGCAGCCAATTGGGCATGGGGCCAGAGGCTATGCAGGAAGTCAAGATCATTGGTCCAGCGGATATATTCACCAAGGATGCAGAGGAAGAGCGGCGTAACATCGATGCTACCATAGTAGGGAATGTAGGGAATTTCGCGACAATTTGCCATCTCGCCCATACGCATCTCATGCAGAATCTTGCCAGGCTCTTCTTCAGTGAAATCATCAACCTTTGTGCCCTGGTGAGCGGCAAGGAAAGCCAGTGTTCCCCTTGTCACCTGTGGGAACCAGGGCGTATATTGCTGACAGGTAATCAGGCCGTCACGTCCGAAGGGGCAGCAGAACCAGGGGATACCCGCGTATGGATAGTAGCCATAAGGTGTGAGAGTGCTCAACATCATCAAATCGTTCATACCGCGCGTAAGCAGACGATTGAAGAGATAATCATCAGTTTGTACTGTTGGCTGCGCAAGTGGACGAGAACCTTCAACCTCAATATGTTTGGCGAAGCGTTCTGCATTCAGCTCGCATACTCCAATACGCACCTTAATGGTGATGGCTTTTCCGCGTTCGAGGGAAAGTGACCAGTGAATACGATCTTCGTAGGCATATGTAGTGGCTGGGGAGAAGGCTATACGCGTCTCGCGTGTCACCTCGTCGAGCCCAAGGTAGCTGAGTGTGACAGCTTCCTCCGTCGTAATCGTTGGTTGCGTCTGACCATGTTGCTCGCGTGTCAGGCCACGTACCTCAAAGAGGTCGCAGAAATCGCTGCCAAACTTCAGGCTAAATCTGAGTGATCGGGGAAGCTCACGAAAACTTGTGATGGTAAAGGTCTGAATCAATTCTTCGTGATGAAGTTCAAGCAAGCGGCTGACATAGATTTCACCCTGTTCAATAAGAGTGTTAGCATCGGCTTTGAATGTTGGATTGGTTAAATCAACCTGACCAGTGTTCCCCATATGCGAGACGTGATGTGAGAGCATCACTAGAGGTTGCCCCTCAAGAAAGAAATTGCATTCGCGCAGGAATCTGGCACCATGCCAATAGAGTCCCGTAGCTTGATTTGCGCTTAATAGATCGCCTCGCACATTCGCGACTAGAAAAGCATCGCCGCTCTTCAAGGTAATCTGTGTAGCGCTCGAATGAACCTTTTCCTCTGTGATCTCTGGTTGATTAAAGGCCTCATCAGATCCTTCATCTGCTGGAAGCAGTACGACATCTGGCTTGTTGTCTGTCATGATACCACTTTCTATTGAATGCTTGACTACGAAAATCTGGTATTGCTAACAGTCATTACGCTGCATTGCGGGAATGCCAGGAATAAATACGGACTATAATAGACATCCGTATTAATAGCTAAAATAGCGCTCATGTGCGGAGAGGCGAGCTTGCAAGCGTGAAACCAGGCTCTCCAGGTGCCCGCGAGCGATCTCTACATACGATATAGAGCAAAGAATAGACAAATAATAACAGGGACGCTCTTTTTCTAGTTATGCCTGGCACAAATGTAGGGGCCTGGTCTAGTACTCATGGGTAATGTATTTGTGTATTCGTTCATCAGGATTATGAATATTCATCATTCTATGTCTTTTTGACTAAGGGATAATAGCAGTTGAGATGAAATAGTACGTTTCTATGTTACAATAGCCTCATGTTAAGAACACTTACCGCTACGCGCTATGTCACCCCATTGCGCGAGGGTGGCTCACTACCTGCTATTGTGGAGGCCGATGATGATGGCCTCTACGTGCTCAAATTTCGTGGTGCAGGTCAGGGACCTAAAGCGCTGATCGCCGAACTGGTTGCTGGCGAGATTGGCCGTGCCTTACAATTGCCAATTCCTGAGATTGTCTTCGTAGAATTAGATCCAGTGCTTGGGCGTTCAGAGCCTGATTTTGAGATCCAGGCCTTGCTCAAGCAGAGTGCTGGACTAAATCTCGCTCTGGATTATCTGCCGGGAGCGCTGGCATTTGATCCGCGCGATGCTCTCATGCTTGATCCTGTATTAGCCTCGTCTATTGTCTGGTTTGATGCGTACGTTACCAACGTAGATCGCACGCCGCGCAATACGAATATGCTGCTCTGGCATCGTCGCCTGGCGCTCATCGACCATGGGTCTGCATTATATTTTCACCATATGCCAGTTGAGTATATGGAGCGTAGTCGCACGCCATTTACCTCAATCAAGGATCATGTTCTCCTGCCCTACGCGACCGCTCTTCAAGAAGTAGATAAGCAGCTAAAAGCGTATTTAACTCCAGAGCGTATTCAAAATATTATTGCCTCCATTCCTGATTCCTGGCTTGAAGATGATACTGTGTATTCCGATTCCAAGGTGAGGCGAGAAGCGTATATCGCTTATTTGCAGGATCGTCTGTCCGCGTCACATGTGTTTGTAGAGGAGGCATTACATGCCCGTACTCAGCTCATATGATTATGCCCTGCTGCGGGTTATGCCGAGTGTCGAGCGAGGCGAGTGCGTAAATGTGGGCGTCATCCTCTTTTGCCGCACGCGTCAGTTCCTGGAGGCATTGATTGCGTTAGATGAGCGGCGTGTGCTTGCTCTGGACCCAGATCTTGATCTTGAGGTGCTTCGAGAGCATCTAGAGACCATCTCTTTGATTTGCGAGGGGAAAGAAGAGGGAGGACCTATCGCGCGCCTGACTCTATCTGAGCGCTTTCACTGGCTGGTTGCTCCTCGTAGTGCCATCATCCAGACTTCTGTGGTCCACTCTGGTCTATGTAGCGATCCAGCAACGGCCTTGCAGCATTTAGTGAACACTATGGTAAAGCCACATAGTGCGAAAACCGCGCGAGCCTGAAAATGCGAAGCAGGAATGAAATGTCCATCGCAGTTGTTTATCATACTATAAATGGTTATGCTTGAGCATAGATTGCAAGGAGAATGCGTGTGAGTACGCAAAGCCGAACCTCGGGTGGCGTCAAAGTTGGAGACCAGGCACCCGACTTCTCTCTCCCAACCTCGACGGGCGAGGAGGTAAGTTTAAAGTCACTGCTTGGACAAAAGAATATTGTGCTTTATTTTTATCCCAAGGCTGATACTCCAGGATGTACAGCGGAAGCCTGTTCATTTCGTGATAGCTATGAGGTCTTTAAGGAGGCGGGCGCTGAGGTGATTGGTGTGAGCTCGGATTCGAGTGAGGACCACGATAAATTTGCCAAGCGTTATAGTCTGCCCTTTATTCTTGCTAGCGACAAGACCGGAGCATTGCGTAAGAGCTATGGTGTTCCCGCGACCTTTGGTCTCTTGCCTGGCCGTGTAACCTACATCATCGATAAGCAGGGTGTTGTGCAGCATGTCTTTTCATCTCAGTTCGCGCCGCAAAAACATGTCGATGAGGCTCTAAAGGTTCTGCGTGAGCTTGCCTGATTGACAAAGATCTTCTGGCATATAATATAAAGGAAAGGGCGTGCCTATGGCACGCCCCTGAAATCTGCAATGCTGCCTTAAAACATAAGGCTCACACTTCTTTACTCTTGGCACCACCTTATAATATGTTGCATGCAACATATTATAAGGTCTTTTTTAAGATGCGTTTTCCTGGCGATAGTTGTGATGTTGATGGGCATTGAGGAGGGCGGAGAAGTTATCTGCTACCTGATGGCTATCGATAATCTCTTCAACCCGCTTGATGGCGAGCCGCAGTTGATCGCATATATAACCTTCGGATGGTGAGTGTTGCTCATGGGCGATCAGGAGTAGTGCCGTATTCATAACGATGAAGTCACGCTTAGGACCATCTTTCTCTCCTGAAAGAATGTGCCAGGTCTCGTTCTGGGATGCCTCCAGGTCAACCTCTTCCTGTATTTCCTCTATGTAAGCTCGCTTCAAATCCATATCTTCAGGTGAGCATTCCTCAAATATCACCTCATCTCGCGTCACGTGGACGAGGAGATTATTCGCTATGCTCGGATCTTGTTGACTGGATGCATTGGAGAGTTCATCAATGCCATCATAACAGTGAACAATCATACCTTCGCTATTCAGATGCAAGTAGAGCGAGAGCACATAGGGGAGCATAGGCAGGCTACATATGCCTGTTGAGTGGTGTGCGGGGCGTAGCACTTGAGCGTTGGGTGAGACAATCTTAAAGATATCGAGTGTGATTGGTGTAGTGCGTAGTGTCTCATGCCATTGTGGGGAGCCAACAGTATCATGGCGCGTGAGCGTGTCCATCGCTTCGTGCCAGAGGTGCTCGCGAGCCTCCTTGAGAGCTGGTGAATAAGGAAAATCAAGCGCGGAGAGAGGCACAAAGGTAAAGCCGAACTGGTCTAGTTCCTGATTTAGCGTCTGCATAGAGATCTGCCGGTGATGGTAACCAAAGGTTTCCATCGCTTGTGCGCTTCCATGGCAGGAAGTGACATTCGTTGTACCAGTTTTACAGATCTTAACCAGGGGCGCGGCGGCGATAGCGGCAGCGGTGCTGGCATGAATTGTCTTACAAAAGTCGCCGCCACTGCCAAATACATGGTCATGGGTGTGGAGTTGGTCCAAAGAGAGCCCCATACGCTGTAAGAATCTCTCAACGCGTGCTCGCAAATGGTCGGCGAGCAGATTTATCTGCCGCTGCCCTATGTGTCCATTGCCCGGCGCCAGTTCGTGAAGAAGCTTCAATAGTGTCTCAGGGCTTTGTGTAGGATCGCTACACATATCGAATTTCGTTATCAATGTCGCGTCGTCGGGTGGTTCAAGTTGTCGCTCATGTGCGAGGAATTGCTCAAACATCGAGCGGAGTGAACCAAGTTGATTCAAAACAACCTCTTTACGCTCCTGGCTTACGTCGGAGGCAAAGAGGAAGTGAAGGTCATCTTTACGCAGGCGCACCTGTGGGTGATGCGCTCTGGCTGGCAAACTAGTCAAATTGCCCATATTTTTGCTGCCTTACTTTGCTATAAAAACGTTCGTCAAGCGCCAGGGAAAGTAGTACCTTGATGCGATTGCGCAGGCGAAAATGAAGTAATCTCATCGTGGTGATAGGTGACAACCACGGGTGTCCTATTACTAGTATAAAGTAAGGCATAACTATCATCCTGTCAACAGGTCTAATGGGTGTTAATTTGTGCTGTTTTTCAGAGAGCGCACCAGGAAGGAGCGCAGGTTCTGCATGTCCTTGTTTTTGCGTGCGACTGAAAGTGAGGCGCGCATACGCTGCACTTCAGTAGGCTTTTCAGGCCACTGAATCGCGTCCAGATCGATATTATGTCTGCGACAAAGGCGGTGTAAATCCTGAGGATTTTCTACTCGCTCTTTCATCGAACTGAGCATGGCATAACGCTGAGTTTGAGGAAGCTTAAGAATAGCCTCGATGGCGGCTTCAAGTAAGCAACACTCGTCCTCGTTGCGCTCCACGATTTCCGCTGGATCAGGAGCCTGTGTATTGAAAGTCTTATTGACTCTTCCCTGAAAGAACTCGCCATCATCATCCAGAGGAAGAGATTGGCATGGCTTATACTGGCGTGCCAGTGTGACAGTCTCGTTATGTGCCGCACGGCTGATATAAGCGCGAGGATTCTCAATGGGCCTCTGCCTGAGCGCGAGCCAACAGTTCAAGCGTAATGTTTGCGTGAGGTCGTCCACGTCCAGGTCATAGGTTTCGCTCTTTGCCATACTGTTCTTCTTGTTGAATCTGTGTTGTGCCTGAGCCTTAATATAGGCATCGTACTTCTCAAAAAACTGGTCTACGTTCTGCTTCACTAAACCAGATAAGAGACTGGGGCCTTCCGAAGCCAGTGTTGTCGTTTGCATTGATCTGGTCTCCTTGAATCTCCCTATGGCTGGCCTTTGTTTGCATCTTGCTGTGTGACTATGTTTCAACATTTACGAAGAATTGTTTTTTTGTTCTCAATCAGCAATTGCCATTGTTTTTGTTTTCTCTTTGTTACAGAACAATAATAACATAGAAAACTATTATTATGCAATAGGTTTTTGATCGTATTTATCCTACAAAACTATTTTGTTTTGTTCATTTTTACGTTATACTGTGTGGGAGGAGGAACCTATTCATGGGCAGAAAAGAAAAACGCATAGAGCTTGAGAATGGCGAGGCAGTCTCGATTGGAGCTAGAATGCGCCTAGCGAGACAGGAGAAGGGTATTCGTATCTCCGATATGGCTCGTTTGATTGGCTATACTAAGAGCCGACTCTCATCAGTAGAAAACGGATATGGTCATCCTTCGCAGGAGCTGCTCCTGGCGTATGAGCAAACGTTAGCGCTTACTAGCGGCTCATTACTTACTCAGGAAACGCCAGCGAAGCCACTCTCTATGCCCACCCTCCATAGCCCGGAAACACCTCTAGCTGTCGCAGAAATTGATGATGAGCGCGCGGTTTTTGAGAAAACTGTCATATCAGTTGAGATGCGAACGACAACGATGAGTTCAGGAGGCGTGCAGGAGCATACAAGCGAGGCACCTAGAATAGCAAGCTTTTATGGGCGCGTGCGGGAGCTGCAGACGCTTGAGCAATGGATTGAACATGATCGTTGTCGTGTGGCATCTGTTTTGGGAATTGGTGGTGTGGGCAAGACAATGCTTGCTTCTATGCTCAAAGAGCGGATTAAGGACCAGTTTGAATTCGTCTATTGGCGCACGCTGCAAAATGCCTTGCCGCTTGAGGAGTTCCTCGTCGACTGTATCCGTTTCCTTTCTGGCTTGGAGCAGGTGGAGCTGCCCGATGATGTTGGCGAGCTGATTGAGAGATTGGGAGCGTACTTGCATGAGCATCGTTGCTTGTTGATCCTTGATAATGTGGAGACCATCCTGGTGAGTGGGCAGAGCGCGGGCAATTACCGTCCGGGCTATGAGGGGTATGGCGAGCTGGTTGAGTATGTCGCAGATAATGCCCATAAGAGTTGCCTTATTTTGACCAGCCGTGAGCTTCCGCGAGAGATCGAATTCTGGACACGCTCTTCCGCTCATTTATTGCAACTGGCAGGTATCGGCCTGGAAGAGGGCCGTCTCATTTTGCAAGAGCGCGAGCTGGTTGGCAGCGACGAAGAGTTCATGGAGTTGATCCATGTCTATGCAGGAAATCCTCTGGCATTGAAACTGGTTGCCGCGCCGATCCGCGAGATCTTTGGCGGAGAGATCTCAGAGTTCCTCTCCGAGCGTGGGATGGTCATTGGAGATATCTATGATCTCATTGATAAACAATTCCACCGTCTCTCAGATCAGGAACAGGAGATGATCTATTGGTTAGCGCTGGCCTGTGAGCCTGTCTCACTCAATGATATCTCGAAAGAAATTGTGCGACCGGTTCCTCGCCGTGAGTTGCTGGCGGCGCTTGATTCATTGCGACGGCGTTCTATGATTGAGAATAGCAATGGATCGCGCTTCACGCTCCAGCCTGTGATTATGGAGTATGTGACTGATGCTCTGGTTGAGAATGTATGCCAAGAGATCGAGCGTAAACAATATTCCCTTCTGACCAGTCACGCACTTATTCGCGCACAAGCCAAGGATCATATTCGTAATAACCAGATTCGCCTTTTCCTGGAGCCAATCGGACTACAATTACTGACGAAACTTGGCAAGATGGAGTGTGAGGCACGTCTGAAGGAGATGCTCAAGGACTTACAGAATCAGCGTCCTCAGACACCAGAGTATACGGCTGGCAATCTCTTAAACTTACTGGTGCAGTTGAAAATTGACTTACGCAGTTACGACTTCTCGAATTTAGTTGTTTGGAATGCTTATCTGCAAGATGTCTCGTTACCCAAGGTGAACTTCGTTTCGTCGCAACTGGAGCATTGTGTATTTAGCGATACTTTCGGAAGTATTCTCTCGGTTGCGGTATGTGATGATGGTAGCAAACTAGCCGCAGGAACAGCCAATGGCGATGTGCGTCTCTGGAACGCACATACGGGTGCTCCTTTAGGTATTTGCCAGGGGCATACTGACTGGGTGCGCGCGGTTGATATTAGCCACGATGGCTCTAAGGTCATCAGTGGTAGTGATGATCAGTTTTTACGTTTATGGGATACACGTACGACACAGTGCCTGAAGACTTTGATTGGGCATACCAATCGCATTCGCTCCGTCGCCTTCAGTCCAAAAGATGATCTGATCATCAGTGCTAGTGATGATATGACGCTTATGCTGTGGGATATTGAAAAGGGCGAGTGTTTATATACCTTCCGTGGTCATGAGAGTCGTGTATGGGCGGTCGCTTATAGCCATGATAGCAGGTATGTTGCCAGTGGAAGTAGCGATTACACGGTTCGTCTGTGGGATGTAGAGAGTGGTGAATGCTTACATGTTATGCGTGGGCATAAGGGGCGAGTACATGCTGTTACCTTCAGTCCTGACGGTTGCTACCTGGCTAGCGGAGGCGAGGATCAGACGGTACGCCTCTGGGATTTGCGGACAGGACAGTGCTTGAAAATCTTTTATGGGCATACTGGACGTATCTGGCCTGTGCGTTTTAGCTATGATAGTAAGCGTCTTGCCAGTGGAAGCGATGACCGCTCGATTCGGATCTGGGATGTGGAGAGTGGTGAATGTAGCTCGACGTTGCGTGGACATAACAATCGTGTATGGGCACTCGCGTATAGCCCCGATGATCAGATGCTTGTGAGCGGAAGTGATGACCAGACCATTCGCCTTTGGAGTTGTGAGGATGGTCAATGCTTCAAGACCTTACAGGGGCACAGTAGTCGCGTGCGCTCGGTCTGCTTTAGTCCTGATGGTTTGCGTCTGCTCAGTGGAAGTGATGACAGGGCTGTGCGCCTTTGGAACGTTGATACTGGTCGTAGCATCAAAACGCTACAAGGGCATAGCACCTGGATTTATACTGTCGCCTATAGCCCACAGGGTAACATTGTCGCTAGTGGCAGTGACGACCAGACTATTCGCCTCTGGGATGTGAATACTGGCTATTGTTTGCGTACCCTGGGTGGGCACGGAAACTGGGTCCGTTCGGTCTGTTTTAGCCCCGATGGAACACAACTCCTGAGCGGAAGTGATGACCAGACGGTACGTCTCTGGCAAGTGAATACGGGTCTCTGTATACGTGTATTGCAAGAGAACAAGAGCCGTATCTGGACAGTTGCTTTTAGCCCCGATGGCTCTACCGTTGCTAGTGGTGGTGAAGATGCCATCATTCGACTCTGGCATAAAGAGAGTGGCGAATTGCGCTATCAGCTAGCAGGGCATGAGAAGCGTGTGCGCTCAGTAACTTTTAGTCCCGATGGACGACTCCTCGCGAGCTGTAGCGATGATAGCACCGTGAGGCTCTGGGATCTGGCAAGCGGGCAATGTATTCGTGTGCTCAGAGGGCATATCAACTGGATCTGGTCAGTCGCGTTTAGCCCTGATAGTGCATATCTGACCAGTGGTGGGGACGATAATAGTTTGCGCTTGTGGGATGTTGAGGAGGGGCGTTTGCTCTGGTCTGGATATGAGCACAGTAAACGTATCTATTCCGTAGCCTTTCACCCAATGGGGGAGAGTATTGCCAGTGGTAGTTACGATGGTACAATCCGGCTCTGGAATGTAGCGACGGGCGAATGTTACAAGACATTGCGTAGGGAGCGTCCCTATGAGGACATGAATATTCGAGGGGTGACAGGTATCTCACCGGCCCAACGCGCTATGTTGCGCACACTGGGAGCCATCGAAGAGTGAATGCGATAGAGGCTCTCAATTGTTGAGCTTGCCTTCGTATCGATATGGCTTGTACACTGACTGCAAATGTTTTTGCCACAATCCATATTCCGTATTGCCCTGGTCCTACCAGATCTGCCAGGGAAAAGACAGTGCCAAATCAATGTCCTTCCTGGTATTCTCTCTTTTTCGTGAAAGAGTGTTGCTTTTTTCACCCATGCCCTGAAGATAGGGTATTTCTGGTGATTCAGGCGTTCCTTATTAATTAGAAAACCTGAGCGCGCCTGGGTTGATCCGAGAACCAACGCTGCCTGATTGGCAGCTAGCGCGCACTCTTTTAAGATCGCGTAAACTATATTTTGGAGAAAAGTAGAACAACATGACAAAACCACAAGTTGCCCCCTATGGTGCCTGGGCATCTCCTTTTACTACCGATGTGCTCGTATCGGAGACTGTCAGGTTGAGTCAGGTGTTCTTGCAAGGGCAAGATACCTACTGGGTCGAGGGACGTCCACAGGAAGGTGGTCGAGGCGTCATCGTACGCCGATGTGCCGATGGAACGCAGCAAGATATTACTCCTCAGCCATTTAACGCGCGTACACGTGTGCATGAGTATGGTGGTGGTGATTACACTGTTCATGGCAATACTGTATATTTCTCCAACTTTAGCGATCAGCGTCTCTATCGCCAGCCATTGGGTGGTGAGCCAGAACCACTTACCGCCGTGACCAACAAGCGTTATGCAGACCCGATCATTGATGCTCAGCGTGAACGCCTGATCTGTGTCTGCGAGGATCACACCAACCCTCAGCGCGAGGCCGTGAACATGTTGGTGAGTGTTGCTCTTAATGAGAGTGGAGCGACGCATACGCTGGTAGCGGGCAATGATTTCTATTCGACACCACGTCTGAGTCCCGATGGCAAGCGTCTATGCTGGTTGACCTGGAATCACCCTAATATGCCCTGGGATGGAACCGAACTCTGGGTAGGAGAGTTAGACGCAAACGGCTTTATCGGCTATGCCAGCTATGTTGCGGGTGGCGCGAGTGAGTCAATTTTTCAGCCTACGTGGTCACCTGATGGAACGCTCTATTTTATCTCTGATCGTACGGGTTGGTGGAATATCTATCGCCAGCGTGGAGGAGACGCGGTTGAGGCTGTCTATCCCCTGGAAGCCGAGTTTGGTCGTGCGCAATGGGTTTTCAATATGGTAACCTATGGTTTTGTCTCGGAGGAGCGCCTGATTTGTTGCTACTCTCAGGATGGTGACCATCTGGCGAGTCTTGATCTTACCACAGGTACCCTAACAGAGATCGAACTGCCCTATACGTTACTCGGCTCTCTGGCCATTACACCTGACTATGTTGCCTTCTCAGCTGCCTCTCCTACCGAGCGTTCGGTGATCGCGCGCTATCGCCTTGCCGATGAAAAGCTGGAAGTGCTTCGCAGTCCAGGTGAGAGCACTATTGATTCCAGCTATTTCTCGCGTCCGCAATCCATCGCCTTTCCAACATCAAATGGGGAGACTGCCTACGCTTATTATTATCCTCCGACCAATCCCGATTACCAGGCTCCTGATGGCGAGCTTCCCCCCTTGATTGTTGAGATCCATGGTGGCCCCACCAGTGCGACCTCAAATGTGTTAAATTTAGGTAAGCAGTATTGGACCAGTCGCGGTTTCGCGTTGCTGGACGTGAACTATCGAGGAAGCACCGGTTTTGGCCGGGCTTATCGCGAGCGCCTGAAGGGCCAGTGGGGAGTTGTCGATATTGATGATTGTGTGTATGGCGCGCGCTATCTCGTAGAGCGGTCACTGGCTGATGGTAAACGTCTGCTCATTCATGGTGGGAGCGCGGGTGGTTACACCACTCTTTGCGCGGTGACATTCCGCGATGCCTTCGCCGCTGGCGCGAGCCACTTTGGTGTGAGCGATCTTACAACCTTTGTAGGTGATACACATAAGTTTGAATCGCGGTACTTATTCGGCCTGGTAGGCCCCTATCCCGAAGCTGAGCAGACTTACTATGAGCGTTCTCCCCTTAACTATATTGACCAGCTAGAGTGCCCGGTGATCTTCTTGCAGGGGTTAGAAGATAAGATTGTTCCGCCCAACCAGGCAGAAATCATGGTCGAGGCGCTACGCGCGAAGAAAATTCCTGTTACCTATATGCCCTTTGAGGGTGAACAGCATGGCTTCCGTCGAGCCGAGAATATCAAGCGCTCCGTGGAGGCTGAACTCTACTTCTATTCTCGCATCTTTGGCTTCCCGCTTGCCGACGCGGTGGAGCCAGTGCTCATAGAAAACTTATAAACGAGAGGATAAATTGTAACAATGACGGAACATGGGAATATGCACTTTACTACTAGCAACGAGCAGATAAGCGAATTGCTCAAGCAGGTAGGTGTGATAGCTGACCTTGGCTCAATGGCCGCGCTGGCCGACTGGGATCAGCAGACAGGTATGCCTGAGGGCGCGAGCGAGGTGCGTGCTCATCAGATGGCTACCCTGCAAGGATTGATTCATGAGCGTGTGACCGATCCTCGTGGAGGCGAACTGCTGGCTGCACTAGAAGATGTCGTGAAGCAGCAAGAATATACCGATGCCGATCGTGGATTGGTGTACCAGGCACGCCGTTCTTATGACCAGGCTACGAAGCTACCACGCGATATGGTTGAAGAGATGGAGCGCGTGCGTGTGAAAAGCTTCGATGCCTGGGTGAAGGCGCGTCAGCACAACGATTTCGCTAGCTTCTCACCCTGGCTTCAGCGTACAGTAGAGTTTCAGCGTGAAATCGCGGATCGCTTCGGCTATAAAGAGTGTCGTTACGATGCTCTGCTTGATCTCTATGAGCCCGAACTTACTGCCAGCCGCGTTGACGTGCTATTCGCGCCTGTACGTGAGGTTAGCGCCTCTGTCTTAAAGCGCATTCAGGAGAGTGGTAAGAAGGTTGATACGAGCATCCTCTCTCAGAGCTTCCCGATAGAGAAGCAGCAAGAAGTCAACAAACGCTTGCTCGAAGGGATGGGCTATGACTTCAATCGCGGTCAGATCGCCGTCTCGGCTCACCCCTTCACCACTAGCTTTGGTTCGCCTTTGGATGTGCGCCTGACAACGCGCTATGATGAAAAGAATCTCCCCTGGTCCATCATGTCATCCCTGCACGAAGGCGGTCATGCTGTCTATGAACAGGGCTGCGCTCCTTCGCTACTGCGCACACCACTAGCGAATGGGGCCTCGATGGGAGTGCATGAATCGCAGTCGCGCCTTTGGGAGAACGCCATTGGGCGCTCTGAGGCGTTCTGGCGCGGTCAGTTCCCCGCATTACAAAGCGCCTTCCCTGAGCAGTTCCAGGGTGTTGATGCCACGACTTTCGCATATGCGCTTAACAATGTGGAACCAAGCCTGATTCGTACCGAAGCCGATGAAGTTACCTATAACTTGCATATCATCATTCGCTTCGAGATTGAGCGTGCTTTGATTAACGGGGATATTGCTGTTGAGTCGCTGCCATCGCTGTGGAACGCGAAGTACAAAGAGTATCTTGGTGTGGTACCACCAACCGATAGTCTCGGTGTGTTACAGGATGTCCATTGGGCCTCCGGTTTTGGCTACTTCCCGTCGTACACTCTAGGTAATCTCTATGGCGCACAGATCTATTCCACGCTCCGTAGCAAGTTCCCTGATTTTGATGCGCGCCTGGAACAGGGAGACACACGCTTTGCGTTAACCTGGCTGCAAGAGCATATGTATGTGTATGGCGCGGCCTTTAAGCCAGCCAACTTGCTGAAACGCATCGTTGGCGAAGAGGCTGACCCAGGCTACTTTGTCCGCTACCTGACTGAGAAATTCTCTAAGATCTATGATCTGTAAAGATCAGACAGGTCAACATCCCTGGTAGCGCTCTAAAAGAATAGGCTGAGAATGCGCCCTCTATGATGAGCTCATCATAGAGGGCGCATTCTCCTTTTACTAGAGACGATGTGGACGGGCGTTGATGCGTTGCTGAAAAAAAGTTGTTGCGATAACAAAATAGATGATGACGATCTCGATAGGTATTGCGATTAACCTCGGCATAAAAATTGATAGGCGTAGATATTATACCTTTCCAATACTCTTCAGAACGCATGTATAGCGTAGCATATGACATGTCTGTTGGTCTGTAAAGGAAAGGGAGAGCACCCTCGTAGCTCGAGGGTGCTCTCCCTGGTATTTTATGTGGCTCGCTGAGCGGGATTACATCATGCCGCCCATGCCGGGCATACCACCCATACCGGGCATACCACCGGCAGCCGCTGCTGGCTGCTCCTCGGGAAGTTCGGAGACCAGGGTATCGGTCGAGAGAACCATTCCCGCGATGCTAACCGCGTTCTGCAAGGCCGAGCGAGTGACCTTTACGGGGTCGATGATGCCAGCCTCGAACATATCGACGTAGCGATTCGCGAAGGCATCGTAACCTTTGTTTCCTTCAGCAGCGCGAACACCTTCAACGATAACCGAGCCATCGAGACCAGCGTTCTTGGCGATTTGGCGCAGGGGCTCTTCGAGCGCGCGGCGAAGGATGCTGACGCCTGTCGCCTCTTCACCAGAAGCAGCCTGAACGGTATCAAGTACCTTGATGGCCTTGATCAGCGCGGAACCGCCGCCAGGGATGATGCCTTCTTCAATGGCGGCGCGGGTGGCAGAGAGGGCATCCTCAACACGGTGCTTCTTCTCTTTCATCTCCACCTCAGTTGCGGCGCCAACCTTGACGACACCAACGCCACCGGCCAGTTTCGCTAGGCGCTCCTGGAGCTTCTCGCGGTCATAATCGCTGGTGGTCTCGCCGATCTGCACGCGAATCTGAGCGATGCGCGATTGGATAGCCTGATTTGAACCAGCACCATCAACGATAGTGGTGATGTCCTTGGTCGAAGTGACGGTGCGGGCACTACCCAGATCCTCAAGTGTGGCATTCTCAAGCTTGAGGCCCTTCTTCTCGGTGATGACGGTACCGCCGGTCAGGATGGCGATGTCATCAAGCATGGCCTCACGGCGATCGCCGAAGCCAGGAGCCTTAATGCCCAGAACGTTGAATGCACCGCGCATCTTGTTGACAACCAGGGTTGCCAGGGCCTCACCGTCGATGTCCTCGCCGATGATGACAAGTTCTTTGCGACCACTCTGGAGAACGCGCTCCAGTACGGGCAGGATGTCAGCGATAGCGCTGATCTTCTTGTCGGTGACGAGGATGTAGGGGTCGGTGAGTTCTGCCAGAGTATGCTCGTTATTTGTTGTCATGTACGCCGAGATGTAACCACGGTCGAACTGCATACCTTCGGTATACTCTTTCTCCATCTCGATGCCGCGGCCCTCTTCGACGGTGATAACACCGTCTTTGCCGACTTTCTCCATGACTTCGGCGATCAGGTTACCGATCTCTGTATCAGCGGCGGAGATAGAAGCAACCTGGGCAATCTGCTCGCGAGTCTCGACAGGCTTGCTCATAGCCTTGATCTCGCTGATAACAGCCTCGGAAGCCTTCTCCAGGCCACGGCGCAGGATCATGGGGTTCGCGCCAGCGGCGAGGTTCTTCAGACCCTCGGTCACGATGGCATGCGCCAGAACGGTCGCTGTGGTTGTGCCGTCACCAGCGACATCATTGGTTTTGGTCGCGGCCTCTTTGAGCAACTGAGCGCCCATATTTTCAAACTGGTCAGGCAACTCAATCTCACGCGCAATGGTTACACCATCATTTGTGATGGTGGGGGCGCCGAACTTCTTGTCCAGCACAACGTTGCGACCCTTGGGGCCAATGGTGACCTTTACAGCGTCGGCCAGCACATCCATACCCCGCTTCAGAGAATAGCGTGCTTTTTCATCAAACTGTACACGTTTTGCCACGATGCATCTCTCCTCATTAAAGTGGTTCTATTTGATGAGAGAGGGCGTTTTACCTTCTCTCTTTTTATGTAGGCTTCTAGTCTTAATATGAAAACTTGAGCATGTTAGGGCCAGTCGCGACGGCGACATTCGTTTTCATATAAGGAGTTACTCGATAATACCCATAATATCGCTCTCGCGTAGGATCAGATACTCCTCGCCTTCGAGCTTGATTTCGGTGCCTGCATATTTGGCAAATAGGACTGTCTGCCCAACCTGGACTTCAAGTGTCGTGCGTTTGCCGTTGTCTAGCACTTTGCCAGAACCAACTGCTAGCACTTCGCCTTCTTGAGGCTTCTCTTTAGCGGTATCCGGTAGAACAATACCGCTCTTTGTGACGGCTTCACGAGCCAGGGGTTTGACTACCACACGATCACCAAGTGGTCGAAGCTTTACACTCACAGTTGGCATACTCCATTTCTCCCTGTTTACTGGTTTCTTTATAAAGTGGCGGTGAGAGGGTTTTCCCTTGAATTAGCACTCTTCTTGTGAGAGTGCGAACCGCAATACATAATACACCATCAATAACGAATGTGCAAGGGTTTCGCGCCTGGTTTTTGCCTGGGGAGGGCCGCTAAGAGACAAAAAGATCTACAATGCGCCAGTGCGGGATCAGGTGCCAGTGTGTGAGCGCTATACCCCTTTCTCTCTTTATCATACTCGTGTTCTAGATATGCCGTACTTAATTGTACCTGTTCAGGACTTCTTACTGAACCATGACCAGATTGTCCGCTTTCCTGAATGATGGCCTATTGGACTTTCAATCTCTTGGGTTCGGTGCTATACTGCAAAAAGAAGCAAAATCAAGTACAATGGCATAATAGGCAAAAATTGGTAGAATGCTCAGATAGCGTTAAATTTTGAGGTGGGAGGGAACATAGTAGCATGAAGCCAACCGCAATTTGTATTGCATGCGACTTCTTCTTCGGACATTCGTAGTTAATTATAGAAGAGTACGTTTTCATATATTCCTCAATTGTGTAATTTATGAAAGAACAGCGTGGAAACATTAGAGAGCCGCAAGGCACGACGGGCGGTCAACAAGGACCACAGAAGTTTGGTAACTATGACCTTGTACGTCGCATAGATGTAGGTGGAATGGGAGAGGTCTACCTGGCACGCCAACGTACCGCCTTTGGTCGAGAGGTTGCAGTCAAGATTATCCGCTCCGACCTGGCATATGATGGCGTAGCGCGTAAGCGCTTCCTGCGCGAAGCGGAAGTCAGCGCTCACCTCAAACATGAACATATTCTGCCCCTCTTCGAGTTTGGTGAGGAGCAAGGACGCCTCTTCCTCGTAACTCCTTATATTAAAGGAGGGACGCTTGCCCAACGCCTTCAGCAAGGACCGCTTTCTTATGGAGAGATCTATCAGCTTTTTAAGGCGCTAGCCCAGGCTATTGCCTATATCCATAAACGCGGTGTGATTCACCGCGATTTGAAGCCTAACAACATTTTGTTGGATCGTGCCGAAGATAGCGATCAGGTGTATGTTCGCTTGATTGACTTCGGTATTGCCTCGTTGCAGGGAGCGCTGGCTAGCCCACCACTCACTACGGCGGATCACGAAGTTGGCACTCTGGCGTATATGGCTCCTGAACGTATAGATGGCATCGCCGCACCCAGCAACGACATCTATTCTCTAGGGGTCATTCTCTCTCAGATGATTACGGGTCGTCTACCTGATAGCAGCACCAAAGTTAAGCTGCCCTCACCACTGGCTGAAGTTGTGACGCGCTGTATGGAGCCTGACCCTACGCGCAGGTTTGCTAGCGCCGACATCTTGCTATTGGCTTTTGAGCAGGCATATCGCTTGTTGCGTGCTTCACCCGAGCAACGCCCCTCTGGGTTGTCTGATAAATTTCCAGCGGTCTCATCTACTGAGGCTCGAAGTGAGAGTATACCGCCGCGTGTTCCATTTACGCCTGTGCAGCGGGATAACATCTCAGCAAGCACCTCTGGCGTGAGTCAACCGCACGCTTACAATGAGTCGACGCCTGCTGCCCAGCCTGCCACTTCTGGCACGCAAAAACCTCTGAATCCACTTGTTGCAGGGAATGTACCGCGTGCGGAAAATAAAGCGAGTGATCCTCATCTAGAGCATAACTCTCGACCACCACAGGAAAAGGTGGTGCTGACTCGCGAAGAGTTTATTCTTCCACCTAGAGATGCGGGAAGTTTCCAGGGGGGAGATTATGACGCGCCGACTTCATTTGTTGATCCTGCGCAATTGCGCCTTACGCCATCTACCACGAAATCAGGGGGCCGCAATACACCGCGCCCTCCGCGTCCAAGACGTTCTTTGGGAGCACTTATCCCCATTGCTATTGTGGCTATCATCGTCGTTATCATTGGTATGTCCCTGTATGCGTTCCAAAGTGCGATCTCGGCACGTGTCTCCTTTAGTCCCCAGGTGCGTGCGATTAGCAAAGTTTACACTATTAAAGCTGTGCCTGGTCAGCAGAATAGTGATACTAATGCAGGTACTATCCCTGTAAGCGAGATAAGCAAGACCAAGACGGGGACCCGCTCGGGACCTGCCACAGGTCGCCCTTTCCTCTGCCTCATTAATTGCCCAACGGTAGTGTCCAGCGATGATGTCGTCAAGTTAGGTATCGAGACCAAGCAAGATTTGATTGGTCAGCTTACGCAGGAACTGAATAATGAGGTTCGCTCTCGCAATGCCACGGCAATTGGAAAACCAATCTTCCGCGATAGGGATAGCTCCTACGAACCCGAGGTTGGTAAGAAGAGTTCTAGCGTTTCAATTACGCTGACAGAAGAGGGTAAGCTGAGCTATTATAGCAATAGTGATGCCCAGGGAATCGCGCGCCAGAAACTTCTCCAGGATGCGGGAACTAACTTCGAACTTGTTAGCTCTACGACGCGTGTAGGGCAGCCTGTACTCAAGAGTATTGATGATAGGGGAACTGTGACGCTGTTGATCCCAATTGCCAGCGTGGCTCGCTATAAACTCTCTTCCAGTGCGATCCAGGATATACAAACGCATATTAAGGGGTTGAAAGTCAAAGATGCGCGTGCGTATATCTCAACCCAGGCTGGTATTGATCCAAAGAGTGTAGCAATCCAAAACTCGTATGGTGATACGTTGCCCGGCAACGTGCAACAGATCACCATGGTTAGCGTCAACCCGACGGATATGCCCTCGGTGCAGTTGCCTAGTGTACCAACGCCGAAGAGCTCTTCCAACATTGATGACCCGGATGATAATGACGAAAATATGGCGGGCCCCGGTCTCATGCCTGGAGACCCAGGTTGGATCTACAACAATTGAAATGCGTGATTTGAGGTAGGATTCTCAGCGCCAAGCGTTTCACTGGAGTAAAAAAGGATGGGATTGGAGACATCTCCAACCCCATCCTTTTTTACTCCTCATCGTCGATAGTTTCCTCTCGCTGTTCTTCCCAGATACGTTTGACTGTACGTTTTGTAACCTCAAAGTTGAAGCCACGACGCTGTAGGAAGCCGCCCAGGCGACGGTAGAAGGTTGCATAGTCTATATCAGGCTGGCGGAGCAGCGCAAGAGCCTTCTTTTCAGCGGCCCGCGCGGCCCGCTCTTCATCATTGGTATCATCTACCATCTCATCGATGATATCGCGCTGTAACCCCTTCTGACGAAGCTCGTTTTTGAGAGCTTGTGCTCCCTTCGGACTGAAGTGCTCACGCGTTTCTAACCAGAAGGAAGCGAAGGAGCGATCATTAACCAGCTCCATGCGGTCGAGGCGCTCGAAGACCGCCTCGATATGTTCTGGTGGAGTTCCTTTGCGTCTCAGGTAGTTGCGAACCTCCTGGCGACTACGCGGGCGAAAGGAGAGATAGTTGAGAGCGCGATCAACGGATTGCTGAAGTGCTTCGCTGTTCTGAATTTGCTCAAGCTGTTCCTGGCTGATCTCCTGCCCTACTCTCAAGTCTAACTGCATTGCGAGGAGCGCGTTTATGCCGAGCAGAAACCTGTCGTCGACAAAAAGGTTAACGCGTTCGGGATTGTTAGCTTGCGTTTGAAGTGATGTGATTCGCATAGGGCTATTATAGTACATAACACTCGTATTGTGTGCTTGTTGGGAGATGCATTGAACCTGCTAATGTGATGAGGAAATTGTATTGGAGAGGTGAGAACCTTACAAACGTTTGGTAGGCTTGATGTAAGTAGTAATTCATCCAACCTCTCAGTTGAATGAAAAGACTACTTGAAGCTATGATCCTTAGGAGAACACAACTTCGGTCTCTGGCTCAGGCAGCATTTCGTACAGTGGAACGTCTTTCTTCTCGGTCAGGCGGTTATTTTCATCAACGAAGACGATATGCGGAGTCATAGTACGGATTTCTTCTTCAGTAAAGTCTGCATAGCTAATGATAATAATCAGATCACCTTCGGAGGTCATGCGAGCAGCGGCACCATTCAAGCAAATGACCCCGGATCCACGTGCGCCAGCGATAGTATAGGTTTCCAGGCGAGCCCCATTGTTAATGTTTACAATCTGTACCTTCTCGTAAGGGTAGATGCCCGCCGCATCCAACAGATCCTGGTCAACTGTAATGCTACCGACGTAGTTCAGATTGGCCTGAGTAACGGTGGCGCGATGGATTTTCCCTTTACACATGGTACGTAGCATAGTGGTTGTTAGTCCTTTCACGGTTCTACAAAACGGTGTTCTTAAGGTCTAAACGAAAACCAACGCCGCGAGTGCGGCTAATGCCGACGCGCCCAGGTTTTCTTAATCATGTATCAACTAGACGTAACTAGAAGTAACGATATGTTATTGCTGGGTAGTCTTGAATCTACCCTTATTATAACTGCTCATAAAATGAACGATCCGCACTCTTATTATAGCCACACTTTCGCAATTTGTCCTACATTTAGGCATGGGATACATTACTAATTGGTTGTCATCGGAGTCGTATTTATGAATGGCTGGGTTGCGGCTCTGCCTGAGCTGAAGGGCCCTCCAGCAAGGAGAGAAGAGCGAGTGCGTAAGCCTCAGGAGCGCTTTGAGCATCATGTATATTGTCACCCATCATCAAACGATAATGGCACTTCCAGCGTCGAGCAGGCCAGGCAGCCAGACGAATCAATGTGTAAGTTTCCGCATGTTTTTCTAGCTCCTCGCGAAGGGCTACCTCGCCCGAATCAATAATACCATGTTGATGCAAACGGGTTACAAGCTCTGATGAAAGCATATCAAGAATCCACCTGTTCTGTCTATGATCTGATTCACCGCAACAATGTGAGAAAGAGGACTTTTATCCTCCATTCTCTATTATAGGTTGTTTCTGAAGGGCATGATGGGTTTTAATTGATGGAGGCTGAGAGCAACCTATGAGCGCGGATTACGCCTGAGCAGATCGCGTAAGATGCTTCGATTGGAGGGAAACGCCAGATCTGGGAGTGTGTCGGGGGCGAAGAAGCCTAATTCGCTGACCTCCTCAACCTGGGGCGTGAGGTTCTGAATATTGTTGTCGAGAATCCTTCCCTGATAGGCGATGATGATATGGGGACTACCATGCTGACTGTAGACGCCAATGAGACCCTCTAACTGTATGTCAAGATTGGTTTCCTCTTTGACCTCGCGTAGAGCGGCCTCCTCTACGCTCTCGTTCTGGTCGACATAGCCTCCGGTAAAGCCCCATTTGCCTTTGCCAGGATCGATATTGCGCTTTCCCAGCAGGAAACGTCCATTACGCTGGATAACGACTACGACAACCACCTTGGGATTCAGAAAGAAGATAAAACCGCAGTTTTCGCAGGCGAGGCGACGGGCATTGAAGAGTTCCTTCTCAATTAGTAGCGTAGCGCAGACCGGGCAATATTTTATTTCACTAAGATTGGGCATCGTTCCGCTCACTTTTCATGGCACCTGGCTCTCCTCAAAAGCTATGCTGTATGGACTTGACAGGATGGGCAAGTAACTTCTATGCCTTTATACCTGTTCTCACCCGCCAGGTATGGTTCTCGCAGGTCATCTCATTCCAGGTGCTGCTGATCATTGTATCATGATCGCGGCTCATGGCGATTAAAAATGGATCTGGTAATACGAGTCAAAGATGCGAGAAAGTACTTGCTGTATATCTGTGTGTCTTGTGCTTTTGAAGAGCTATGGCTGTAGTATAGTACCTTTTTCTTTTACTGCCTGGAGGATTGCTTTCGAGAAAACATTTATGTTAATCTCTTCTATGCGAGAGAATTTTACTGGTGCGCATAAGGTTGGTACTCTCGGCGACCACTATGCATTCTATCTTGTTCAGGCAAAGAAGCCATGTATGTAAAATGCTCTAAGAATGCTTTTTTGTAATGTGTTCCTCTGGTAAGTAGTTGAGCACTACTTCCTCTCTACTTACGCTACGGCGTACCCCATTCTCTGTGATTTTTGTTCTATCTCCTTTGCTATCAGCAGTGTATTGATAAATATCGATTTGGGGTGCGCTGTCTCAAAAAATTGTTGTGTTTATTCTAGGGGGTTATATTATGCCGTTCAAAGCTCTTTTGAGTGGCACTCAGCGCAAGCCTGGCTCAATGCGATACTGGCTTATTGGCTCAGCTGTCGCGCTTGCGCTCCTCGCCGGACTGGGAGCTACGATTCTACCCAATATGATTGGTTCGGCTTCAGCGAACCAACTCTCGTCCATTCCTGGCTCCGTTCCTTCTGTCGTGAAGAACAGCAAGAATGTCAGCACACTTACGACCAACCAGACACTCTCGATGGCGGTCAGCCTCAAGTTGCGCAACAAAGAGGCTTTGGAAAGCCTGCTACGTGACACCAAGGATAAGAAATCAGTCAACTATGGTCGTCACCTGACCGCCGATCAGGTAAAGAACTCCTTTACACCAACCCAGGAGTCCTACGATGCCGTGATTGCCTACTTGCAATCGCAGGGCTTCACGGTCACGCAGACCTACTCAAATCGCCTGCTGATCTCCTTCAGTGGCACCGCCGCCCAGGCCGAAACGGCCTTCCATGTTCAGATCAACAACTATGTGGACCCTAGTGGGACACAATTCTACTCCAATGCCAACGATCCTACCTTGCCCCCAACCATGGCGGGCTTAGTGCAAGGTATTGTCGGCCTGGATAACTATGCTAAATTTACTCATTCACCCGTGAAGAAAACAGAGGTTAAAGCTAATACTAGCTCTAATGCTGCTGAACCTAATGCTGTAACATGCTACGCTGCTTCAAGTGATGCTAATTACTACACTCCTTCTCAATTAGCGACTGCTTACAATTATGACGGCCTTTATAACAAGGGCTTTAGAGGTGAGGGGCAGTCAATTGCACTTTTTGAGCTTGCTACCTTTAATCTAAACGATATTAAGGCTTTCACGAATTGTTACGGTAAGAGCCAAACCAGCATCCAGACTATACCAGTCACTGGCAACATCCGTTCTGATGGGGGGATGTTTGAAGTTGCTCTAGATGCAGATATTGTATTAAGTATGGCTCCCAAACTGAATCAGTTACGCATCTATGAAGCCAGTAATGATGTCCCTGGTTACCTTAGCGAGTGGGCGCGAATCATTAGTGATAACACTCCGGTAGTGAGTGTAAGTTGGGGCTTATGCGAAGCAAATCGATCACAAAACACGCTTGAAGCTTCAAATAACCTGTTTATGATTGCCGCTGCTCAGGGACAAACAATCGTTGCATCCTCTGGTGACGATGGGAGTTCGGGCTGCCAACGTAGTAGTACCAATCAAAATGCCCTTAGTGTTAGCGATCCAGCCAGCCAGCCCTATGTCACAGGTGTTGGAGGTACATCTTTAACAGTAGATGCGAACAACAAATATACAATCGAGAGTGTTTGGAACGAGACAGCCTATTCAGACAGTACCAGTGGTGGTGGCGTAAGCACCTATTGGGCTCATCCTGCATGGCAGACTGGCACAGGCACAGATTCAAGCCTAATGCGCCAAGTTCCTGATGTGTCTTTGCATGCAGGTGGAGATAAATATTATCTCGTATATTGTACAATATCGTCTCTTGGCTGCTCAGCCGAAAATAACTGGTGGTTAGGTGCTGGGACCTCCGCAGCGGCTCCTATGTGGGCTGCTTTCGTGGCCCTCGCAAATGAGCAGTCGGTGAAGAGTGGTGGGTATAATCTAGGTTTTATCAACCCATATCTATACCAGATCACTGACTCAAAGTATACGAGCGACTTCCATGATGTTACTATTGGTAATAACGATTATCAAGGGCTACAGGGAGGTAAGTATCCAGCTACCACTGGTTATGACATGGCGACGGGTCTGGGCAGCTTTAATGCGACCAACCTGGCGAATGATCTGGTCACGATGGCGAATGCCACAAAGGGCGCGCGCCAGGCTCCAGCGAGCAAAATCTGGTATTTCGCTGAGGGCAGCGTTGGTGGTAGCGATGGCTTCCAGGAGTTCATCTCCCTCCAGAATCCCGATGCGACAACCGATGCCCAGGTAAAGGTGACCTACCTGTTCGCGACTAAGACGGCTCTCTCTAAGACTTATACTGTGAAAGCCAGCACGCGCTACACCGTAAACGTGAATGCAGAGGTTGGCCTGTCAGACCTGAAGACTGTGCAGTATGCACTCTCGGCCATTGTTGAGGTGACGAGCGGCCCCGGTATTGTAGCGGAACGCCCTATGTACTTTAACTATCGTGGTCTCATCAAGGGTGGTACGGATGCCATGGGTGCTTCGCAGCCAGGTACCAGCTACTACTTCCCGCTGGCTGATACGACGCAAAACAAGACCACGCAAGCCTGGACCTACATTAGTATTCTGAACCCGAGCAAAACGCAGACCGCGAACGTGACTATCACCTATGAGGATGGTCATTGTGGTAATGCTGGTCAGACTGCCTGCCGTACACAGATTATTCCTGTTGGTGCGCTCAAGCGCGGTACAGGTACTCCTACTGCCGTGGGCTTCAAGACTAAGACAGCGGTAAGCGTTACATCTGACCTGCCTGTCGTGGTTGAGCGTCCTCTGTATATCAGGACGAATGTTGCTACATCTGGTGGCTGGACGACTGGCTCGTCCAGTGAGGTTGGTGCGACCGCTCCGGCGACAACCGCGTACTTTGCTCAGGGCAATACTGGCAAGAACTTCCAGCAGTACTTCGTGATCGCGAACTACGGTGATGTTCCTGCTAACGTCTCGCTGAATTTGGTCTATAAGAGTGACTCTACTACGAGTCCGAAGACTATCACGGCCACTGTTGCTCCACATACACAGTACACAGTGGATGTGAATAAGAGCAATGCCGGCCTGCCTTCTGACTTTGGTGCGGAGGTGAGCTCGGATCAGCCAGTAGTTGTGGATCGTGAAGAGTTATTCCACTACGGTTCGGCCTTACAATCTGGTCAAACAGATGTGATTGGAACGCCCACGCCGAAGTCGGTCTACTCCTTCTCTGAAGGGTTTATCTCTTCGACCTTCACACAATACGTCAGCATCCTGAACCCAACTGACAATGACGAGACTGTCGTTATTACCTACTTTGGTAGCGGCTCTGTCTTCCAGCAGCAGTTTGTGGTGAAGGCGCACAAGATCATTCTCGTCAATGTGAGCAACGCGATAGCTCCTTTCGGAGATGGCAATAACTCGTCGACTGTTCAGGCGATGAGCGGTACCATTGTGGTTGAGCGCTTGATGTACTTTGGTTACCACGACCGTACTGGTGGCTCGGATGTCATCGGTTATACTGGTGACTAAGGAATAGCCACCTTATCAAACCTTATGCGACGGCATCAGCCCCGGGATCACATCCCGGGGCTGATGCTTTTTCTTGCCCTTATTTCGAAGTCTATGCCGGCGGCGGGATAGGCCACCCTGTCTCAGGAAGAGGGCGTGGTATAATGGCAGCGTAATTACCACTTTTACGCTCGATGAGGAGATGTACATGACTATGACTCAAGAAACCCGTCTCGAACGCGATTCGATGGGCGAGATGCAGGTTCCCATACATGCCTATTATGGAGCTAGTACTCAGCGTGCCGTGTTAAACTTTCCCATTAGTGATTTGCGGTTCCCCCGTGCTTTTATTCAGGCCTTGGGGCAAATTAAACAGGCTGCCGCGCAGGTAAATGCCGACCTGGGAACGGTCGATGCCACCATTGCCGAAGCGATTACGCAAGCGGCTCAGGAAGTGATTGCGGGCAAGCTTGATGAACACTTTGTGCTGGATATTTTTCAAACTGGCTCAGGCACCTCAACCAATATGAATGCCAACGAAGTGATCGCAAATCGTGCCAGTGAATTGCTTGGTGGTTCGCGTGGATCACGCAAAGTACATCCAAATGATCATGTAAACTTTGGTCAGTCCTCAAATGATGTCATTCCCTCAGCGATCCACCTCTCAGCGTTTGTAAGTCTGGAGCATGATCTTATACCCGCGCTTCAGGAGCTTCAGCAAGCTTTACAAGAGAAGGCCGACGAGTTTATGCCTGTCGTCAAGACCGGGCGTACGCACCTACAGGATGCGACTCCGATTCGACTGGGTCAGGAGTTTTTGGGCTATGCTGGACAGATTGAGCGAGGAATCACGCGTGTGCGCCATGCCCAGAGCGAACTCTCGGAACTGGCTCTGGGTGGTACAGCGGTTGGAACTGGCGTCAATACACACCCCGAGTTTGCCGCGCGTGTATCGCGAGTTCTTTCCAGCATGAATGGCGTTGACGTTCATGAGACCAGTAACCATTTCCAGGCCCAGAGCACACTAGATGGTATTGTCGAGGCAAGTGGTGCGCTGAATACCCTGGCGGTAAGCCTGATGAAGATCGCGAATGATATTCGCTGGCTTGGCTCTGGTCCGCGTGCAGGCATTGGAGAGATCGAACTTCCAGCCGTCCAGCCTGGTAGCTCAATCATGCCGGGTAAAGTCAACCCCGTGATCGCGGAGTCTGTTTGTATGGTCTGCGCGCAGGTAATGGGAAATCATACGACGATCACCATCGCGGGGCAGACAGGTAACTTCGAGATTAACGTGATGATGCCGGTAACGGCCTATAATCTTTTGCAGTCGATTAACTTGCTGGCTGCTTCCGCGCGCAACTTTACACGCCAGTGCATTAAGGGTCTCAAAGCTACGACGAAGGGGCCCGAAATGGTAGAGCGAGGTTTGGCGATTTGTACCTCGCTAGCCCCAGTGATTGGGTATGATGCCGCCGCTGCTATCTCCAAGGAGGCGCATAAGACTGGTAAGACTGTGCGGGAGATCGCGCGCGAACAGACCAACCTCTCTGAAGAGGATCTGAATCGTATTCTCGATCCAGCTAGCATGACAAAGCCCGGTCTCGATGGCGGACCAGCCGGAGGCTAATGAGAGCTGTTGATGTGGCCTTTCATTGATGCAATCTGAAGAGGAGGTATGGTCGCGTTAAGCTATTGCTTAAATGCGATCATACCTCCTTCTCGATTGTGGGGCAAGCTTGACGGCGCTAGTGAGGAAATCTATGGATGGAGTTGCCGTCCCATGATAACCATGGGCTTTTCGCCGCCGGGAAAATAATATTGTGGGAGGAGCGGAAGCCAGCCACGCTTGCGATAAAGCTGCATTCCTCGTGTCTCACCATCATAGGTCGAGAGAAGCGCGGTACGGTGAGGCACATCGCGCAACAGCGCGTCATGTAGTTGTCCTCCAAGTCCATAGCCCTGTGCATCTGGTACTACTGCCAGTTCTACCAGTTCTAGTGCATAGGTGAGCCACTCCTGAGCCATAGTAGGCGTCATTGAGCTTGCAATGGTATCATGCCACCACTGACCGGGGCGGCTGGTATAGCCATAGATGAAGCCAACGAGTTGATCTGCTTCCACGTCGCGCGCTGTGTAGAAGCGCAACCCATCTCGCCGAATGTGATGGGTCAAGGTTCGCGCGAAGCCATGTACCCCCTCTTCTGTGTTATTGTAGGGAGGAGCCGCAAAGGCTTGACGGTATACATCATGGATTTGTGCCTCCTGAGCCTCAATATCCTCGGGTGGTAGCTTAAACAGTCGCACTCGCATGCAATTATCCCTTCCTCTACATCTCACTAAAGCCAGATGCGCCAGTGGTCATCGCCCTCTACTCCTGACGAGTTGGAGAGATGAGCATGATTCGGCCAGACGAGAGCCTCCTGGTCCAATCCTTTATATGCAATGGCGAGTGCCCCTGACCAGGTTTCCTCTGGATTCAGTGCCTCCATGTCAGCGCGCGAGAAGAAGCGAGCGTCATCTACCTCTTGTGGGTCAGGATAGAGTTCGCTGATAGGCGAAATGGGGTGTGCTTTAAACATAAAGAAGTAGTTATGTTCTCCATCATCCATGACCCATAAGCGTACTCCCAACAAACCCTCAATCTCAATCCGTAAGTGTGTCTCCTCGAACGTCTCTCGCACAGCCGTGACATCCGGTAACTCGCCAGCTTTAACGCGTCCCGAGGGAAGTAGATATTTGCCTCGAGTGACGCCGTGGAGGTTACGTACTAGCAAGACTTTGTTGTCATAGACCACTACCGCGCCTGCCCCCAGGCTTAGTGGTCGCTTGGGCCTGCTCTCATTACCAGAGACGGGTCTATCTCCTGATTCTGCCATTAGATGCTGCTCCTCACGCTTTTGCTAGTGGCTATACGGTCTCTAGTATTCTATTATAGCATTGAGTCCGTTTATCTCTTTTGATTTGTTTACCATATAGAGTGGATAAGCTCTCTTGTTTTATTTGGAATGGGTGGTGTTTGACTCTATATTGAAGACGTCAATAAACTCAATTAGAGGGTTAAAACAAGTTTCTTGAAGAGTAGACAAATATCTCTTTCCGTTGGCATTTGTTGCTCTTGCGTTCTTCCTTCATTTCTGCTATAATTACTCCTCGTACGGTGAGTTACACCGGAATGCACGCCTGTGGAGATCCTGTAAGACCTGGTAGATCCAGGCACGTTGTTCGTTGAAGCAGGAACCGAACGCGAAATATGGCTTGTCCATATTTGGGTAAGTTTCGGATAACGGTAATGCATGCGGCTCTACAGGCTAGAAGCCCCAGTACACCGCATGCAATGTACCGGGGCCCTGGGGAGAAATGCTATGGTACGAGGCGATGGATATCGCGAGGAAAGGTCGTTGTCAGGCGTACGTTGGGCGCGCCTAGCAATTGCATGAGCAGGCGCTCTGAGCCGATAGCGAAACCTCCATGTGGAGGCATACCATAGCGGAATGCTTCAAGGTAATGCTCGAAGGGCTCAGGCGACATCTGGGCCTGCTCTAAGGCCGCTATATAGTCCTCATAGCGATGTAAGCGTTGTCCTCCTGTGACTAGCTCCGTACCTCGGAAGAGCAGGTCGAATGAGTTCGAAAACTCAGGTCGCTCCGGGTCCGGATGAGTATAGAAGGGCCGCTTCTTCATCGGATAGCCTGTAACAAAAAGAAACGCGCTTCCATACTCCTTCTGTGCCCATTCGCCAAGCCAGCGTTCATCCTGTGGTGAAAGGTCCGGCTCACCGCGCACGTCCACTTTATGAAGCTTCAGGATAAGCTCTTGTGCATCCTGAAAGTGGATATATGGGATCTCCTCTGGAACCTCCGGCAGGCTTGCCTTCAGGAGGTCTAGTTCAGAAGCACACTGTTCCTGAAATGCTCCGAGGATGCTAGCCAGGATATCGCGTAGCAGGGCCATGACAGTAAAGTGGTTCTCGATAAAACCAAATTCAGCATCCAGGCTAACATACTCGTTGAGGTGGCGAGTGGTGTCATGTTCCTCCGCGCGAAAGACTGGGCCAACCTCAAAGACGCGCTCGAAAACACCAACCATATTCTGCTTGTAGAACTGTGGGCTCTGCGCCAGATAGGCTGTGCGTCCGAAGTATTCCACCTTAAAGACGTTGGCTCCGCTTTCAGTCGCGGATGCGACGAGTTTGGGCGTCTGAATCTCAGTAAAGCCTCGGTCTGTCAGGGTTGAGCGGAATGCTTGCATCATCGCCGAAGCCAGGCGGAAGATTGCCCGGCGCGAGGGATGCCGGTTCGCAACCACGGCATGATCGAGCAAGGTGCTAATCTGAGCGTTGATCTTGCGCTTGTTAAGGGCTACAGGTGGTACTTCGCGTATCGGTGCGATGACCTCGATAGTCAGGTTATGCAGTTCTACGCCGCCTGGGGCCTGGGCTACACTCTCTACTTGCCCTTCAATTGCGACCAGGCTCTCTACGCTGGCTTCGACGTTAATGAGAGGGGCTATCTCTTCCTCGCTCTCAGCAACCGCTTGAATCTGTCCCCAACCATCGCGGATGACCAGGAAGTGGATACCGCCAAGCTGGCGCCAGGATTGAAGCCAGCCCTGAATTCGAATACGTTCACCAATATGTCCTCTAACCTGAGTCGTGAGTGTCCTTGTCTGCTGCATATGATATGCTCCTTCTAACCGTGATGCTGTTTTGTTATTGTCTGTAATTGCCCAGGAAGTCATATCTGAAGTCATGCAGACGTCCAGTTGTCAGGTACTTCCCGGAAGGTTTTTAGCGTTGGCGTTATTGTCATCTTCGCCGTCGTCGCTCTCCACCTGATCTCCTTTCTGCGTTGTTATAATGCTGGATTGATGGTCGCGGACAAACAAAAAGCCCTCATCCTTTGGAGGACGAGGGCAGAATATGCATTTGCCTTGTCGTGGTACCACCACCATTTGCCCCTGTTAATGCGGGGCCTTAGTCGATTCAACTTACCTGCTTACTATTTTTCTGGAGGGTAAGCGAAAATCGTAGCGCGTTAACGGGCGCAATCCCGAAGATACAGCTATTATGCCTACTAGATTCCGGCGTTTCACTGCTTGGCTCAAGGGGGTCATTAAACAGGGCCAACCGCGATACTCCCAGCCGTGGTATCGCTCTCTGGGCGTTGGGAAGCTATTTAATCTATCCCTTTCATCGCCTTTATAATAAAAGCTTGTACATAAAAGCTTAACATAGCAATAAACGTTATGTCAAGCTTTTATGTACAAGCGGGTGTAGTTCATTTTTTTGCAACCCCCTACGATCCCCATGGTCGCACGACATTGCGTCCCCAACGTCTTTGGGCTTGGGTGCGCCCTTTGGGGGAAACAGGACGCGGAGGTGCTGGGGGAGAGGGAAAGCAAGCGAGGAGCAGAGGCAGAGGCAGGCGCAGCCATGTGAGCCACAAGCGCGTCTTAGCTCGGACCACTCCTGCTGCTCGCCGCTGGCTTGCACGCGTTTGGCGGCTCTGGTGCCAGCCTCCCCGAATCAGATGCCACCCTTGCAGCCAGCGGTCGCTGCCCAACGTCGTGCGCAAGGCCAGCATGGGATTGACGTTTTCCCGCTTCCAATGCATGCCTGCTCCTTTGAGACGAGCCTGGACCACGAGCTTGTTGCCACTCTCTGCCATCCCCGAGCCAATGGGCCAGCCCGCCCGTTGATAGGTCGGAGAGTCCATCTGGCCCTCTCGCTTGCGCAGGTACCTCAGCTTCTCGTGCATGTCTGGGGCTGCAAACGTGAGGCAGAGCTGCTCTAAGGTGGCCAGAACCGTGCGTGGTCCCTGCTGCTTGAGGGTCTGCAACTGCTCTTGCAACCACGACGCTGAGAGGACGGCTCCCTGACTGCGAGCCAGTTCCCCCAACTCACTCACATACTGGGCGGCATGCGCAAAATCGAGAATGCGTATGGCATCAGCTCGATGCCCTTGCACGAAGCTCTGAATCCACTCCGCCCCATCCTGCAGCGCTGCCACCTCGCCGGCACGCTCCACTCCTCGTCGGCGCATCTCGTAGGAAGCCAGATCGGCAAACGTGTTGGCATCGCTCAAGCGGGCAAAATACGAGAGATGCTCACCGTGGGCGACCTGCTTCTTTTTTCCCTCGCGCACCTCGGCGATGGTCACCATTTTGACTTCGGCCCACTCCTTTGGCCGGATCGGCACCAAGACGCCATCAGTCGCCAGTGCCAAGCGGGAATGGACTGGTTCCTGGCTTGAGGAGCCGGTCAGAGGATGCGCCTGCTGATCCTGCCACTGCTGCAGGCACGTTCCTGCCTCCTCGGTGAGCCGTCGCACCGTGCTCGTGCTCACGCGCACGCCCAGCAGCGTTTGCAGGTGCTTGGCCGCCTGGGCAAATGGGACAACGGCTCCCAAGAGCACCAGTCCCTGATGGGCATGCGGGGTCAACCCACTGCAGGGCAGGTCCAACTCCTCATCGAGGGGGAAAAAAGCCGCTTCCACACTGCGGGCACGTTCCATAGCTGCGTGAGAGCTTGACGTCTTTTCCTCCTTGCGTGCTCAGGATCCGTTCGTGCTTGCCTCGCGCTTGCAACGGCATGCCACAGTGTGGGCAACGGGGCCGTTGCCCTTGTTCTTGTCCACTCCAATCGCGCTTCTCACTGTGCTGGGCCAGGTCAACCAGCATGTGGGCGCGCAATCCTGAGAGTCGGGCATCGAGTTCCTCTTCAATCTCCTTGAAGGTGGCTTGGGGGTGCTCTTGGCGCCAGCCTTCCATCTCTTCAAAGACGCTTGCACTCAGCGCACGCCAGACGTCTGCGAGCGGGGAATGTCCCATGTGGCAACCTCCTTGTTTGGCTTCTGCTCTTGCTTTCTATTGTATCATCTCTTGCCCTCCCTGCATCCATGATGGCGCTTGCAAAAAAATGAACTACACCCTGTACAAGCTTTAGAGCTTTCCAATTTTGTTAGGCAGAGAACCCTCAGCGCCTGTGGTACTCAATAGCGTGCTGGGTACCTCGGAGAGGAGAACTAGAAAAATCTTAGATTTGCACACCCCATAAAAGTTTGTGCTCGGCATTCTGTGATGCTACACTACAAGCATGGCAGGCCGAAAAATGAGGGACTTGAGAGAGGTTGAGCGCGAAAGAATACACGGGAATTCATCTGTTTGATTTCTAGCGGATTGACCTATGTGCCTGCCAGAAATTGACATGTTAGATGATAAATGAGCGAGCCAATGGTTGGATGTGCGAAGGATAAGTTATGAACCGGATTGAGCGCCTGACCGCGATTTTGTTATTTTTGCAGGGGGGAAAGCGTTCGGCAAGCGAAATTGCGCGGCACTTTGAAGTGTCCAGACGCACAATTCAGCGCGATATCGACGCCCTCTGTGAAATGGGTATTCCAATCGCGGCTGAACTGGGGATTACGGGTGGATATACCTTGCCTCCGGATTATACCTTGCCTCCGCTTGCATTGACTTTGCATGAGGCCCTTTTGTTACGACTAGCGTTGAGTAGCCTTTCTCAGTTGAGCGAGACACCTTTTAAACGTGAACGTGAGTCGCTGCTTGCTAAGGTCCAGACGCTCCTGCCCCAGCGCGAACGCGAGACTCTTGATCAGTTGACGCAACCCCTCTCTCTCGATATTCCCACGCGTCCGTATGCGACTCCATTTCTAGATCACCTCTTGGAGAGTGCCCGACAGACGCAATGGCTTCAGGTGACCTATCGCTCTGAGAAAGGTGTTTCGCAGCAAACGCTCCTGCCCCAGCGCGTCCGAACTGAAGCTGGTCTCTGGTACTGTGAGGCATATTCCTATGAGCGTGAAGGGGTGCGTGTGTTCCGCGTTGACCGCTTTTTGGACGTGAAACCTGCTCCTCCGCCGCCACAATGGAAGCCGTCTTCGTCATCTATCATGCATATTCATCCCACATATCCAGAGATTTGTATCCATCTAACGGCTCGCGGAGTCTTACGATTGGAACGAGAGCCACATCTTACAGCCCATATCCGGCTTGTTGGTGAAGAGGAGGGGCGGCTCCAGATGCATCTACGGTTAGAAGAGTACGACTGGCTTGTCAGTGTATTATTAAGCCTTGGCTCGGACGCCCGCGTAATTGCACCAGAAACTTTGCGTGCACGTGTTCAGCGGGAAGCGTTAGAAATTGCTCATTCATATGGGGAATTATGACATAGGATCGTCGCCATTCATTGGATATACTCCTCCTATAGATGCGAAGAAGTGCTCTTATGGGGGTTGTCTCAAGAAGAGCGCACTTTATGAAAGAGTGAGGAGAGAAAGAATGAACAACGATCAGCACAACTTTGAGCAATTTATGAAACAACGTAGCGATATCGCATTGGCCTATATTAATGGAGATGCAGCCCCGCTTGGTGATATCGTCGCGCATTACTCGCCAGCCACATTCTTTAAGCCATCAGGCGACGCTCTTCAGGGGGCTGACGCGGTCTGGTCTCAGTATGAACAGGATGCCAGGAGCTTTGAGCGGGGGAGTGAGGGCGAGATAGAGATCCTACATATGGCGGCGAGTGATGGACTTGCTTACTGGGTTGGTTTTCAGCGTGCCTCCGCTCGCCTGCAAGGCAAATCGGAAGCGATTCCCTTCAACCTGCGCATAACTGAAATCTTCCGCCGTGAAGGCGATACCTGGAAGCTCATTCATCGCCATGCCGATCCCTTGCTTCGTGAGCCTGAAACGAAGTAGCTGCAAGCTTGCGACACCGTAGTGATTTGTCACTACGGTGTCGCAAAATGCATAGACCTTCGTACTAATCCTCTAGGCTTACCTTTTCCCTATATCTCCAGTTCTGTTACAGGTTCGGCTAAATTCTCTTCTTGTTTTGAGGCGTTTTCACGATTGAGTAAACGGAAGGCGCGCAGGAAGAAGAAGAGAATAGGTGTCATGAGCAAGCCTGTGACCGTGAGCGCGGCACGAATGGAGGCGCGCTCGCCAATATAGCCAACAATGGGACCACCACCTATCTGTCCAATTGCGTCGACCATGCCAGCAAACGAGAAAATCGTCGCGCGTATACGTGAATCGGCGTTTTGCGTGATCCAGGTACTATAGAGGGGCTGCTGAGCTGTACGCATTACCCTGGCACCCCAGAAGGCTAGCAACGCCAGGTAGAAGTTACCAGCGAGCGCGAAGCCTACGACGCATACAATAAGCAGCGAGTCAATAACGGTCAAGGCTCGCACAAGCGAACGAGTGCGGTTCATATTGAGGCCGCGATTAACAAGCTCTGTAGTTGCGATACCCAGGAGTGAGCTACCCGCGCTCATGATGCCGAACCAGATGACAGGTGTCAGACCCCAAATGGTGGGGAGGCTAAAGTCTTGCAGGAAGTGAATCTGGTTTAGACGGTCAAAGCCTTCGCTTGCCAGCCCTATAAAGAGCCCAGCTCCAAAGATGCTGATAAGCATTGGTTTGATCTGGAGCGCGCGCCTGGCTTCGATGAATTGCCGACCCATAGCCTGCCAGGAGTTCCGATCTTCACGTGGAGTAGGAACGAAGTTGTTCTCGGTCATGATAAGAGGTAGCAGCAGCCCTAGAAACAGGATCAGGATAGCACCTGTGACGACTGGTACATTAAGGCGTAAACTGCCGAGGGCGATGCTGATGGGAATACCCAGCAGGCCTGCGACCTGGCTTACCTGTGAGCCACGGGTGAAGATGCGTCCGGCATGCTCCTCGCCTACCTCGTCAATGACCCAGGCTTCCTGCGCGCCGTCAATGCAGGTCGCACCTATGCCCCAGATGATGTTGCCCAATAAGACAAACGCAAAGTTTGGGATCAAGCCCTCAATGAGAAAGCCGATGCCCGTCAGAACAAAGCCGATAATCACCGAGAGGCGACGGCTATAAACGTCAGCGATCACGCCGGTTGGGATCTGACTAAGAAAGCAGCTTGTCTCAAGGGTTGTTCCAACCAACACCAGTTGCAGGGGATTGAGGTTGACGATCTCAACCTGGTACACCAGATTGAGTGTAAACATGATGGCGCCAGCAAGTGAGTAGGTGCCTACCATTAACAGATAGACCGGGTAAGCTTTTAGCTTTAAGCGCGATAGATGCATAGAGTGTATGACTCCTAGTTATTTAGAATGTAAGGAAAACACAAGGAAGTCATGGCGCGGCTTCATAGCCACCTATGAGAAGGTGAATGAGTGAAGCACGAATGTAGCACTCTAGCTGTCTATGCGAACCTATTCGCGTGCGTTTATCCTATGTTGTAGTGGCATGCGCATGCCACTACAACATAGGATAAACGTATCACGTAAGGCGATATAGAGATGGGAAATTGAAGGTCCTCTAAGCGAGGTTATGCGCTGAGTGTGGAGGTCATAGCAATGCAAGTATGCTGACAACACTCTGTCCCATCAGTTACGCGGCAGAAAGAGGCTACTGCGCCGAAGCGGGAGAATGTTGTGGCTGACATGCATGGCTCCTTTTTATAAGTGAAGAATTGATGCGTATTACTTTTACACTATACCATGTTCAATGTGGGAAAACAAGGGACAAACACCTTGTTTTCCCACATTAACGTTTTTGTAAAGTAGCGTCCCTGTTTCGGCTTAGACGATGGGGGCTGGCTGTGGTGTGGTAGTGGGTGGCTGCCCCTGTGATTGTTGGGAATTGGGCGATGTCTGCTCCTGATTCTGTGGGCGTAATTTGCGCGTCACGAAAAGGAGGAAGGCAATCATCAGAGCTGATAGGACGATATAGATCGGGTACATAGCCCAATCAGAGTTTAACGAGAATGGCCCAACCTGAAAGTTGTCTTTAGGAAAGAAAGGAAGCAAGGCCAGACCTACTGAACCGTTCCAGATGGCATGTTGCACCACCGCATATACAGCACATCCGATGCCGAGGAGGAAGCGATTAAATCTCCTCGTTGAGTTTTTATGTGAGATGTAGTACCAGCCCAGCGTAACCATGCCAGCGCCCATGCCATGCAACAGGCAAGCCGTGCTGCGTAGAACCGCAACCTGTAGCCAGTCTTGATAACCAGAGCTGATGTACATGATGGTCTCGACAAGGCCAAAGCCGATACCACAGCCCATGCCCATCACAAAGGCTTCGGCTGCATTGCGCATCCGGCCCAACATCGTGAGTGCCGCTATAGGTTTGACGGCTTCTTCAACGAGAGGAGCGATTACTGCTAATGTCAGAAGGAGTGCGATAATACTCTTGAGATCTGTGGGCAACTGATCGGTGTTATCAAGGAATTTCCCTGATGCGCCTATAACCTGTTGGACGAGCGCCCCCAGCAATAGCTCCAGAAGCAGGGCCAGCATGATCGAGAGTGTAGCCCCACTAATTAAGGCTACGGTAAAGCGTCGCCAGGTCGTAGGCCAAGGAAGCGTTTTGGGTTTACGAATATGGCGCATGGCGAGCGCGATGATTGCCAGAGCTGGGAAAATGCCCGCGAGCGCAATGAGAAAGATCGTTAAGGGGACGCTGGCGACTGCGATTCCACTTGTGATCATGGCGATGGCGATTCCAATTAGTACCACATAGAGAATCAGGAAGGTCCAGAATGGTGGAAGTTTAAAAGCTAGCGACGGTCTTTTGAGCATAGCCATAATACTGTGATATCCGCAGGCCATCCCGCCAATAATGCCTACGACCGCAAATGCGCTCAAAGCGCCGATTACCTGGAAGCGTTGATCCTCTGGCAAACTAGACGTTGCAGAGAAGATCACAGAGGTAAAAATCAAAAAGAATAGGCTGATTATGCCGCCGATAAAAGCCAGGGATGCCCCCACCACGGTCACAATACCCATAACTAGCTGGTATGTGCGCCCTGGCTCCTTGGGTGCGGGCTGAATATATCCATAATAGCCATAGGGATAACCATATGGACCCGGAATGGGTTGTGGTTGCCTGTAGGGATAATATCCATGAGGATAATAGGGTTGATATGGTTGGTTTGGTTGTGTCCCAACGTGGAAAGAGGCAACAGGTTGGTATGGAGCCTGCCCGTTATGGGGTTGCGGTGAGGAGGGCGCGTAGGGTGAGCCTAGAAAACCAGAAACATGCTCGCGATAAACTGGCTCTCTATATTGGCTGCCGGGATAGTCTTCATGGCGAGAAGAGTCCTGGACTATCGGTCGAGGTGCCTCCGCCTTGTACTGACTATCAAAGCTATGCCCTTCTGAGGGGCTTTAGGCAATTGAGTTTCGTTGGCATAAATATTGTGATATGCCTGATGGTATTTCTGGCTTGAGTCTGGTGGCGACTCGCGATATTCTGACCCCACGATAATAGCCTTCTCTTCTAAACTTATGTATTCTATTCAGATTGATATACATAAACTTCCTGATGTCTGGCAGGAAGAGACAAAACGTCTGTAGATAGCGGTTGAGAACACCTGAATAGTACTACTATGCGGTACATGCTTCTTTAGCTGTTTAGAATTAGTACGGATTGATTAGGTTAAAGGTTTCTATTTACTATAACGAGTCATGATAGTTGCTGTCAAAGAAGAGTGCTTTCGGGTAGGTAAAAGTAAAATTGTCCGTTAGTTCTCTTGCTTCTTAGCTGGCAACGGTTGCCTCGACCGAGCCTTTGCCCAGGATCTCTTCAAGTTTGTTGCGTAGCTCTTCGCTATAGTGCATAGTGTTATCGCTGGGTGTCAGACGTACCTGCCATTCAGTGTTGCTCACCAGGATTTCATAGTGATCGCGTCCGGGTCGCTCCTGAATGTGGCGATAGATATCCTGCACTTTGAGCATGTCTTGCTCAATAGCCTGGGTATCGCTGCCACTGATTTGGAGCGTGAGCCAGACCTGATATGCTTTACGTGGTGCCTCGCTCTGCTCTACCTCCAGGACCGCAACGGTATCACATAAAATGCCTGGCTCGTCGCGTCGTACCTGAACAGAACCTTTGATAATAACGATACTATTTTCTACCCAACGCTCTCGCGTTTGCTCATAGACTCGTGGAAAGACGGTGACGCCAAGTGAGCCATACATATCTTCCAATTGTATAACACACATGTCGTCGCCCTTCTTGGTTACAATGCGACGCGCCTCTTTAATCATGCCACCGACAATTACTTTACGCCCATCTAGCTCATCAGTAATCTGCCCCAGGTTGTGGGTAAGACCATAGGTTGCCAGGGCATCACTCAGGTGTGCTAGGGGATGCTGTGTGATATAGACGCCAATAAGTTCATGTTCCCAGTCAAGCAACTGTTGTGCGGGAGGCTCTTCAACATTTGTGTTGAGACTGAAGGCAAGCGCGTTATCAAACCCTTCAATATCACCAAAGAGACTAAGTAAGCCCCGCTCCTTGGCCTCGCGTTCGTTCTTGCCATATTGCATAGCGCGCTCCAGTGAAGCCAGCAGTATATGGCGTGCTCCCAGCGTGTCCAGCGCCCCCACTTTAATCAATGTCTCTATGGCTCCTTTACCTACAGATTGGGGATTCGCGCGTGTGCAGAAGTCAGCCAGTGAGGTGAAGGGGCCATCTTTCTGCCGAGCCTCTATGATTGCGTCAATCGGAGCGTCACCAATACCTTTGATAGCAAGTAGGCCGAAGCGCACATTGTTTACCTCGACGGTAAAGCCCTTGCTACTCTTGTTGACATCGGGACCTAGAACCTTAACGTCCATGCGCTTGCACTCGGCAATGGCATTGGCGATCTTGCGTGCATCTGCTGCCTCGGTAGTCATAGTCGCAGCCATGAACTCGGCAGTATAGTTGGCTTTGAGGTAGGCTGTGTAGAAGGCGACGACGGCATAGCTGGCGGCATGGGCTTTGTTAAAGCCATAGCCACCAAAAGGCAGAATCAACTCAAAGAGCTTCTCAGCGATATCTGGTCGCATTCCGTTATGGATGCAGCCCTGGATGAAGTCCTCCTTATAGCTCTCAACCTCCTGCATGATCTTTTTGCTCAGGGCCTTACGGAACTTGTTGACCTTTCCCCATGAGAAGCCTGCTAGATGAACAGCAATGAGGAGCACCTGGTCCTGATAGACGATGATGCCGTAGGATTCCTCGAGCCATTCTTTCAGACGTTCGTCGAGATACGCTACCTGCGTGCGTCCATGCTTGGCATTAATGAAATCTGGAATGCTATCCATTGGCCCCGGACGATAGAGCGCAACCATAGCGGTAATGTCTTCGATACTGGTTGGCTTAAGCTGCTTAATATACTCGCGCATCTTCGCGCCCTCAAGCTGAAAGATGCCAGTTGTCTCACCTGCAGCCAGCAATTCAAATGCCTTCGCGCGCCTGCGGTTCTGCTCTGGGTCATTGGTCTCATCTAGTGGTAGCTTCTCAAGATCTATCTCCTCGCCACGCGCCTCTTTAATAAACTTGAGTGTGTTGTCGAGGATGGTGAGATTGGAGAGACCGAGGAAGTCAAACTTGATCAGCCCCAGTTCTTCCAGGTGTGCCTGCTCGTACTGCGTGATAAGTCCTTTGCTGGGGTCGCGGAAGTCGCGCCGTTGTAGGGGCACAAAGTGCTCCAGGGGCTCACCCGCGATGACAATGCCAGCCGCGTGAATGCCGGTATTGCGAACGGCTCCCTCTAGCTTTAGAGCCTCGTCGATGACCTCACGTGCTTCTGTGTTCTGTTCATAAGTGGCATTCAGGTCGCGTACGCTGTCGAGTGAGCCCTGAAGAGTGACTCTAGGGCCTGATGGGATGAGGCGTGTGATGCGATCTCCTAGCTCCTGACGACCCATCGCTCGAGCGACGTCCTTCACCGATTGACGTGCTGCCATTGTATTGAAGGTGACCATTTGTGAGACGCAATCTGGCCCATACTTGCTCGCGACATAATTAATGACCTCTTCACGTCTGTCATCGGGAAAATCCATGTCGATATCGGGCATATCCGAGCGCTCGGGATTGAGGAAACGCTCGAAGAGCAACTGATAGCGTAGGGGATCGACATTAGTGATGCCCAGCACATAGGCCAGGAGGCTACCAGCAGCCGAGCCACGCGCGGAGCAGCGAATACCGTGTGAGCGCGCGTAATTTACATAGTCCCATACCATCAGAAAATATGTTGTATATCCCTTTTGCATGATGATGCTGAACTCGTAGTCTAGTTGACGCTTGACTGGTTCGCTCATTTCGCCAAAGCGATACTTGACGCCCTCCATGCAGAGGGCATAGAGGTAGTCATTTGCGTTGGTGTATTGGGGTGGTACATCAACCAGGGGAAGATTGGCTTTCAAGAGTAGTGGATTTGCCTCGCAGCGTTCCGCCAGGCGTACTGTGTTGGTGAGTGCGTCTGGCAATTCAGGGAAGAGTTGAAGCATCTCAGCGGGACTCTTGAGATAATATTCCTGACTATCGAACTTGAAGCGTTTCTGCGCGTCAATCTGTTTGCCCGTCTGGATGCAAAGTAGGACATCATGTGTGTGCGCGTCCTGTGCGCGGATATAATGCAGATCATTTGTGGCGACAAGTGGGATATGAAGATCCTTATGCATCTGGTAGAGCAGCTGGTTCAAGCGTGCCTGGGGCGAGGGGGTATCATTATCCCAGGTGCCGTGGTGCTCCTGAATTTCTAGATACACATTTTCAAGTCCAAAGACGTTCTGGTACCAGCGTGCTGCCTGGTAGGCTGCCTCCTGCTTTTCTGCCAGGAGGAGTTTGGGAATCTCGGCTGAGAGACAGCCCGAAGTGACGATTAAGCCCTCAGCATAGGTTTCAAGTACTTTTTTGTCTATGCGAGGTCGCAGGTGATATCCCTCTGTATTGGCGATGGTCGTCAACTTCATCAGGTTACGGTAACCTGTATTATTGTAGGCGAGTAAGAGCAGGTGATAGTAGTCGTCGCTATAGCGCTTGGAGTGATCGTGCATATCTTCGGTGAGATAGGCCTCGCAACCGATGAGAGGGTGAATGCCTCCAGCCTGACAGGCTTTATAGAATTCGAGCGCGCCATACATTGCGCCGTGGTCGGTAATCGCCAGATGCTTCATTCCCAGGTCTCGCGTTTGTTGCACCAGCTTGTTGATATGGCTTAAGCCATCAAGCAGGGAATACTCGGTGTGTACATGCAAATGTGCGAAGTCTATCCCCATTGGCGCCTCCTCCATGTGTGGCAAGCTTGCAAGCGAGATCGGTAGCTGTGACTATGGCGTTTGTGTTCTACCGCGCTGCTCTTCCTGAAGTATCTATATAGTAGTTCTTATGCGAAAATCCCCTCAATTGGGGACATTACAGGATGGTTAACACCTGCATGCTCAGATTTTCGGATAATTAGGTATTATATAGTATAAGGAACATGCGTTCAATCAGTCAAATATGACGAACAATAGTCCCGCTTGTATTCTGCCACGATTTTCGGCATCTGACCATATCTCCTATATGACGATATTTTTGTTCGCGCTATTCTACACAATGCCTTGTGATGTACGCCCAAGGGTATAGTAGTAGTATCCACCTAGCATACCGAAGGCGAGCGTTTGCACATTAGCCAGAAGTGCCAGGCTGAACGCGCTTTCTAGAGGCATTGGAGCAGCCATAAAGACAAGTGTAAATGCTACCTCACGCAGGCCAAGGCCATGAAATGAAATCGGCAATGCCGCGATCATAAAAACAAGTGGCACCGCTACGCAATAGAAAGAGAGGGGAAGCTGTTGCCCTAGCGCTAGCATATAGGCTTCGTAGCTCAAAATTGAACAGGTCCAGGAGAGCAGACTGTAACCAGTTGCGACCAGAAGGGCGCGTGGCTGATTCAGGCTTATGCAAAGGGTGTTGCCTATACGTAGGATAAAGCGTACCAGGCGATATTCTAGCCATTTGCTATAGATCATTTCTGGCAACATGATCGAAATAAGCAGCATTCCGCTGATCGCGATCCCCGCACCCAGAGAAAGAAGAATAAACCACATCTTAATCGTCAGGGGAAATTGTTCAGGGCGTAGTATGAAGGCTGGAATACTAAGGCCAAGCATTCCAAGAAAACCAGTGATATGGCAGAGTACTGTCGCGCTGGAAGCGCCGGTAGGATTATTTGTGCATTTACCAACGTAGGTTGCTTTCATCGTATCATCATCGATATTAGGTGGGGGGAGCACACGAAAGGCATAGCCTACCAAGGCAATCTTAATGAGGTCTGCCAGATCAAAGCGGATACGTTCTGCTCGTAACAGGCGATGCCATTGAAAAGTGCTTACCAGGAACCCTGCCCCTCCCAGAGCCAGGGCCATAAGCAGTATCTCCAGGTTCAGACGTGAGTAGATTGCAAACAACTTTGTCCAGGAGACATGCTGCGCCAGAAGCCCAAGCGCGAGTATGCTGACTCCTCCACGTAGGATAATCTCGATCAGGCGCGGACGTACTTTGAGCGTTCTTAGTTGCTCACTCCGAAGAAGCCTACTACCGATCTCTTGCACCTGACGCGCGTATGAAAATGGGAAGCGTTGTATGTGAGTAACCTCTTGCACGGGCGGGGGAGTATCTGGAGTTGCTTGGGGAAATGGGGTTGATTGTGGTACAGGCTGAAAGGCCCCAAAGTCGCGCAGTCCACGCGCAGGCTGGTTCGATTCTGGCATCATCGTCATCTCTCATCCCTTCCATCCACAGATAACAGGATGTCTGGTCAAGACTTCCTACCTTTTGGGAAGGCCTGGGAAGCTAACAAGACACCTGTTTAGTCAAAATCATAGATTATAGAGTCAAATATGCTGTTTTGTGCTTTACATATAAAGCAAACGGTAATATATGGAAGATAGTAACTTTCAATGGATAAATGTACTATAGAGTGCAGGAGATGAGCGTTGGTTATGGAAATAACTAAGCTTGTCGTGAGGGCGAGAAATAGAGTATCATCTAACCAAAACGCAGACACCTTGGAGCCTATATGACTGGTGAAAATACCTCTTATCCCTTGGTTGTAGGAGTAGACCTCGGTGGCACCCAGATTCGTGCCGCCGCCCTACAGGGATCGACGCTACTCTCACGAGTGAGTATGCTGACTGGAGAGAATGGGACTCCTGAGCGCGTAGTTCCTCGTCTCTTCCGGGCTGTAGATCAAGCCTTGAGCGAGGCACATCTCTCGCGTAAGGAAATCGTGGGCATCGGTATTGCTGCCCCAGGACCACTGAACAATCGTACGGGCGTGGTTCTATCACCGCCCAACCTCCCTGGATGGCGTAATATACCGTTGCGTGAGATCTTCGAGGAGCAGTATCAGCTGCCTGTGTATCTGGAAAACGATGCTAACGCAGGTGCGTTAGGCGAGTACCTTTTTGGCGCGGGACGTGGAAGCCAGGATATGGTCTATCTCACCATTAGCACTGGTATTGGTGGCGGTGTGATTGCCGACGGGAGAATTTTAGAGGGCACGGCTGGAACGGCTGGTGAACTGGGGCATATCACCGTTGACTGGCGCGGGGAACTGTGTGGCTGCGGCAACGTTGGGTGCCTGGAGGGCCTTGCCTCGGGTACGGGAATCGCGCGCCGTGTGCTGGAGGCCATTGGGCGTGGCGAGGGTGAAGAACTTCTGGCCCTGGCGCGCCAACAAAACAGCTCTCCTGGTGAGTCGACTCATGAGACATTCCGTGTCGATGCGCGCCTGGTTGCTCAGGGGGCCTCTATGGGCATCCCCCTGGCGCGGCGAGTGCTTGATGAGGCCGCTGAAGCGTTGGGTGTAGGATTGGTAAACATCATTCATCTCTTTAACCCTGAGGTCATTGCGCTGGGTGGTGGCTTGATGCAGATGGGAGACCAACTGCTTGCTCCTGCGCTTGCGATTGTGAGGCGTCGAGCAATGAAGGTTCCACGTGAGCTGGCGCGTATTGTCTCGGCGGAACTGGGGCCAACGTAGGCCTAGTAGGGGCTGGCGCGTTAAATTATTATAATCAAACTCAGAGCCGGGCCTTGTAACAACTGTATAGCCTGTATGGATAAGTGGGAGGATGTCATACTATGGCAGCTAATAAAGAGAGGCTGGATGTGGCTCTGGTCAGACGGGGGCTGGTGCCAAGTCGTGAGCGTGCGCGCGCCCTGATTATGGCCGGACAGGTCTATGCGGGTGAGCGTATGGTCGATAAGCCCGGTACGATGATACCTCTAGATACTGAGTGTCGTCTCGCGGAGGTCGCGCCCGAACTGAAATATGTCAGCCGGGGTGGATTGAAGCTTGAAAAGGCGCTGGATGAATTTCAATTGGACCCGGCTGATCGAGTCGCGATAGACGTTGGTTCATCAACGGGAGGCTTTACACAATGCCTGCTAGAGCGTGGCGTGCGGCGTGTGTATGCGGTTGATGTAGGGCATGGACAACTGGCGTGGTCTCTGCGTAACGATGAACGAGTCGTTGTTATGGAGCGTACTAATATCCGTCATCTTGATACTCTCCCAGAGCTTATGCAATGTGCTGTCATCGACGTCTCATTCATCTCGCTCCGACTGGTACTGCCTCCACTGGAAGCGCTGCTTGCACGTTCGCCTGAAACCTGGATCGCTTCGCTGGTCAAACCACAGTTCGAGGCCGGGAAGGCCGAGGTCGACCGTGGGCGTGGCGTGATTAGTGATCCCGAAGTACATCAACGCGTCTTGCAGGAATTGCAGGAATGGATTCCACAACATACGACATTTCAGGTGCTGGGGATAAGTGACTCTCCTATTCTGGGTCGTGATGGAAACCGCGAATTTCTCTTCCATATCCGCTTTCGTGACTAGAGCTATTGCATTTTGCTCATCGCTCGCGGATTATTTATCTGCTTCCTAAGAACCTTCAGTTTCATTGCTGGTAGTCGATTGCGATAGAGAAGGCAATCAGGTAACTATTTAGGGGATAGTATCATCTAGAGTGATACCCCTTGGCGTATCACTTGTATGAACCTGTGCCTTATTCCTATTACTCACTCGCTCGGGCGAGGCTGCCAGAGAAGCTACTGTTCTCTCGCTCAAGGATCGGCTTTCAGAAGCCGAAACAGAGGCGTAGAAGCGTGCTGTAGGCTTTGAAACCCTTGTCTCTAGCGGAATTGAAGGTTACATATGACAAATGAGCAGAAGATAGATAAGAAAGCATTAAAGGTGATCCTCGTTGTAGAAGACGACGAAGCAATAGGTGAGGTAATCAAGCTAGTACTTGCCGAAGAGCCTCAATTCTATACTATTCTGGCTACCACTCCCCATGAGGCATTGAGTTTAGCACAGGATGTTCAAATCGATCTCTTGCTCATTGATTACTTGCTACGCGAAATGACGGGTATTGAGTTGTATGATCGATTGCATGCAATGAAAGATCTCTCGCGAACTCCTACCATCATTACCAGTGCTAGTCTGGGACAGCATATGAGCGAGTTGGAGCAGCGCCAGCTTATCGGTATGGAGAAGCCCTTTGAACTGGATTCACTGATGAATACTATCAGATGCTTGCTTGAGTCTGAAAAAGCCTGATCTTACCCTGCTCCAGCGGTAATTAGAAGCCTTGAGCCCCATAGTTGTTGCTGAAAAATATTTTCGCGAAAATATTTTTCAGCAACAACTAGAACGCTCGCCTTACTTAATAGAATGGATAGCGAGAAAGTGGTGGGAAAAGACAGGCTTCAGTCCTCGTAGATCAACTAAAAGTCGAAGATAAACACGTTCAAACAGTGCTACAATGGTGATGTATAAATTATGATGCCATGAGGAGGAATACTGTTTTGAACGAGAGACATCAACCATGGAAAGTTCTATCAACCCGTCAGCTTCTAGATACACCTTATCTGCGCGTGCGTAGCGAACAGGTTGAGGTTCCTGATGGCCCCATTGTAGATGACTACTATATTATCGAGAACTTTGGTTGGGCTGGCGTTGTGCCTGTCACGGAAGATGGGCGCTTTCTCTTGAATCGCCAGTATAAGCATGGCATAGGTCAGGTTGTGTTAGAGTTCCCAGCAGGTGGTATTGATCCTGGTGAGTATGAGAACCCGTCCTTGACAGCGCATCGAGAATTGATGGAGGAGACTGGCTATAGTGTGGGCTCTCACGATATGGAGTTGCTCGCGCATATGTATGCGAATCCAACAGGCGCGCGGACTCGTATCTGGTGGTACCTGGCGCGTGACGTGCGAAAGACAGGTACTCCCAAACCTGATCCACTAGAGGTTATTGAAAATTTCCTTGTTACCCCTGCTGAGCTTTTAGATCTGATTCATCGTGGCGAATTCCTGGTTCAGGGGCAGATCGCGGCAGCCTATATGGCGTTGGAGCGCCTGGGGCACCTCAAAGCACGATAGCTCCTTTATTGAAACCTGAGCGCGAGCCGTGATAGCGGTGGTGGATTTCATATAAAGCTTAGTAGGCCTCAGAAGAGGGCCGATAAAGCTTTACATATTTCTTAAAATTATTTGATATGCGTCTGCTATAGTAAACATGTATATTCCAGGTTGTTGATAGAAACAGGTGGCGAACTACTCCATGAAGATCCTTGTAATTGAAGATGAAGCCAATATTGTCCAGGTGCTCCGCCTATACCTTGAGCAAGCAGGATATACCGTAGTGAGCGCCAGTGATGGTATCGCTGGTATAGAATTACACGCGCGCGAGAAGCCAGACCTGGTCATTCTGGATCTGATGCTTCCGATTCTTGATGGTATGGAAGTCTGTCGCCGCATCCGGGCCTGGGCAAATACACCCATCCTGATGCTGACTGCGCGCCAGGGCGAGGAAGACCGTATCAAGGGTCTTGATCTGGGTGCAGATGATTATCTGGTAAAGCCGTTTAGTCCGCGTGAAGTGGTGAGCAGGGTCAAGGCTATTTTACGACGAGCAGGCCTTACTTCGAATGCAGGCGCGGAAGGCGAGGGGCTGCACCAGGATGAGAAAAGTGTTTCTGGGGAAGAAATTTCTTATGGGCCCCTTCTTATCAATATCCCCGCGCGGCGCGTGCGCATTGGGCAGCGGGCGCTCTCGTTGACCGTCAAGGAGTTTGATCTACTAGCCGTCCTGACGAAATCTCCGGATCGGGTGTTTACGCGCGAGGCCCTCTTAAATCAGGTCTGGGGCTATAGCTATCTGGGAGATGGGCGTACTGTCGATGTCCACATTGGTACTCTGCGCAAGAAACTGGAATCGACTGGTCAGATGCAACAGGTTATTCAAACTGTCTGGGGGGTAGGATACAAGTTTGTTCCACCTGGAGTTGATACTCCACCGCCTATCGCGCAAGAGGAAGCATGATAAATGATTTTGATCTCACGCGGGTTGGTCTGCGCACAAAACTGATTCTGAGTCTACTCGCGATGATTTCCGGAGCTATCCTGATTCTCTCGGTTGTTATCTCGCTTGCCGTACAGAACTTCTACCGTGAAGCGCAGCAAGAAAACCTCTCCCAAAAGGCTGCTTATTTTGCTAGCTATTACGAGAACAAATATCGCCAGCAGGGATATACCTGGGGGCAAAAGTATGGAACTTTGCCATCAAGTGATCCCGAGATTCAGAAACTTGTGGATGCCAATGGGCAGGATATTTTCTGCTTTCAGCCGTTCAATTTCAATTCATGCGTAGACCCTACCCTCGGCAATGCGCTACGCCAATCGTTGAACGGACAAAAGGCTGAGGGCTACTTAAATGTCTCTACTCCTGCTGGCTCCTATCCTGCGCTCTATGTCAGCGTCCCGATGAAAATTGATGGAAAGATCATTGGTGCGTTGTTTATTTCTGATCCCAAGGCCGACCCAAACAAGCTGGTCAATCGTATCAATAACACAATCGCGACCACCGCGATCATCATTGGCTCGATCGTCTTGATCCTTGGTTTCTGGCTCACCCGGAGTTTAACTCGCCCACTGAAGTCCTTGACCATCGCGGCTGAACATATGAAACAGGGCAAATATGCCCAGCGTGTGCCTGTGCCTCCCGCTCAAGATGAGCTAGGGTTGCTGGCGCAAACCTTTAATGAGATGGCTGACACTATCGAGTCCGATGTTAACGAGCTACGCCGTCAAGAACAAGCTCGCCGCGAGCTACTCGCTAATATCGCTCATGATCTGGCGACGCCTTTGACTGCCATTCAGGGCTTTAGTGAGGCTCTAGCCGATGACATAATTCAAGATCCGACGGCTCGGCAAGAGACTGCGCAACGTATTGGCCGTGAGGTTCAACGCTTGCGTCGTATGGTTGCTGACCTGCAGCAGATGACCTCGCTTGAGTCGGGGCATACTCGTCTCGATCTTGCCCCTCTCTCGCTTCAGGAGCTGATCGATGAGACTCTGGCTGTGATCGAGCCAGAGTGCGAGAACGCGGGTATTACTATCCGCAGTGAAATCGCGCCTGATGCGGCTTTGGTCCAGGCCGATAGCGACCGCATCGCCCAGGTGCTACTTAACCTATTGGATAACGCGCGTCGTCATACTCCCTCGGGGGGCTCGATTACCGTTGACGCGCGACTTGGAGAATCGGGGCAATCGATGGAGGTCTGGATCGAAGATACAGGTGTAGGTATCAATCCTGAGGACCTACCACATATTTTCGAGCGCTTCTATCGCGCCGACCGCTCGCGAACAGGTGCTACAGGTGGAAGTGGGCTAGGTCTCTCAATTGTACGCGCCATCATCACCGCACATGGCGGCAAAGTGTGGGCTCAGAGTACCCGTGGTAAGGGCACGCGGATCAGCTTTTCTCTGCCATTGGCGGAGCAAAGTCCTTCTGAAGCTCTCGTCTGAAGCAATCTCATCTCCTCGAATATTGTTCAAATTATGAACAGTGTTCGAAAATATGTGTGCTGCCTGGGCACTAATATTAGGTATATACCTTGGCCTGAGGTTCGCATGCGGAATGAAGCGAATGAGACAACTGACGACTTTTGTGCAACCCTGAAAATTGGCTGCCAGAGTGCTTGACTTAAAGCGTTAGCTATGATAATATATGCCGTGTCCTGAGGGTGACTAGCTCAATGGTAGAGCATTCGACTCTTAATCGACAGGTTCAGGGTTCGAGTCCCTGGTCACCCACCCTGCAAGAAGGCCCGGATCATCTGATCCGGGCCTTCTTCATTGTTAAAAATCAAAGTTCACGGCAGCGTTGAGCAGCCTGTGCCAGTTTCCTAAAATGCTCACTCTCAGCGGTATGCAGGTGACAGATGAGATGTTGCGCACCTGCCAACTTGTAGCCATGAAGTGCCTGTGCAACTTCATCAACTGTGCCCACAATAACCCGTTCGCGGTCAGCATCAGGCGCAATCTGCTCGCCTGGTTCGCTGAAACGGACATTGATACCGACCGTCAAGCCTAGATCCTCGGGCTTGCGCCCTACCTTTTGGCACGCCTCCTGTACTGGTTTCAGGCGTGGCTCCAATCCCTGCACTGGACCAAGCCAGCAAGCATTCCACATATCTGCGTAGCGCGCGGTTAATTCGAGCATACGGGGACGAGAAGCACCAACCAGGATGGGAGGCCCGCCAGCCCGGATATTGCCAGGTATGATCTCACAATTCTTCGCGCTATAGTACTTGCCCTCAAAATCTACCTTCCCCTCGCGTACAAGTGGCGCGATAATCTTTAGTGCCTCCTCAAAGCGTCCTGCCAGATGATCAAAGGGCAGACCAAACGCATCGAACTCAGGCTGATGCCAGCCTGCTCCCAGGCCCAGAATCAGCCTACCTTTACTAATGGTATCAAGCGTGACCGCCATTTTTGCCAGAATGGCAGGATTGCGGAAGGCCGTACAGAGGACTAGTGTTCCTAACTCAACGCGCTTTGTTGCTTCGGCCAGAGCGCTCATCAGCGTCCAGCATTCCCAAATTCCGCGTGTCGCTCCATCAGGCTCACGGAAGAGAAGATGATCGAAGAACCAGATAGAGTCCAGACCTTCCTCCTCGGCCTGTACACCTCGTGCTCGGATCTCTTCGTAGCTCGACTGCTCATTTATGGGTAATGCTACACCTATTTTCATCAAGAAATGCCTGAGCCTCCATTTATTCTAGTACTATTGGTTGTCAACCAAAATCATGATTCTTCATCATAGCACAATTGCTATCACATTCGGAGCAGAGGGCAACAAAGGCAATGCATCCTGGTTCTGTTCGTCTCAGTGAAGTTTTTAGCTTACCGGATGAACCTTTGTACCCGCGAGCCGAGAGTATGGCATGAGAGATAGAAAACTCTGTCAACAGAGATTCATCCTGCAAATATTTGAGGTAGTAATGTATGCCTTGACATAAAGATAGCGCATTATATAAAATATAAATAAAGTTTTATATGTTTAGCGCCACCTCATTGAGGTCGATAGAGAGTAATTAGATGGGAAGTGGACACGTTGCTAGTTCAGGTAAACGAGGGCGATAAAGTTTCAAAGGAGAGCAAAGAGCGGGTTATGGAAGACTGGCGAGATCTGAAAGCGATGACCAAAGCACTAGGGGGAGTTGCACGCCTGACTATTGTCTATCACCTAGCCCGTCAGCCCGAAATCTCTGTGACTGACCTGACTGGGATGCTCAATATTAGCCAACCTCTGGTCTCATGGCATTTGCGTAAATTGCGGCGTGCTGGTTTAATCCAGACGCGTCGAACCGGTCGTCAGGTGTATTGTTCCCTCAATGTTGCACGCTTCCGGCAAGGCCTTCAGCGCTTGGAGAGGCTTATTGATCCCTCTCAAATTCTGGATGCACTACCTATGGGTAGCGCTCTTATTGAAGCGGATGCAGGAGCGAATGACTAACAGCACAATGGTGCCTGGTTGCCATCTACGAGATACCTGTGCTCATACATTCCTATCATTTCCTTGCCTATCTCTCATAGGGATAGACGGTTATGTTAACAAAACGGTTCAAGCTTTACATACTTTGCATTCTTTTTACGTCTCATTAAGAGAGAAATTTAACAAGCGTGTGATATGGTTTGTTATGAGAACGGACCGACACATATGCACTTTGTTGTAATGGAGAGAAGGAGCTACATGGCTATTCATACTACAACTGACAATACTCAAGCTTCATTGGGGACAGCTATGTTGGCCCGCCGCAAGCAAATGACGTTGCAGCAGGCGCGCGAAGCCAATAAATTTGGCAAAGCCGATGTGCATATGCATAGCACATACAGCGATGGCAGCGCTACCATTGAGCAGATCCTACATCATGTTGAGCATAATACCGCTCTCGATGTCATCGCGATAACCGATCATGATGTTATCGAAGGTGCGTTGAGGGCACGCGACCTCTGGTCGAAAGGATCATACCGCTTTGATTTTATCGTAGGTGAGGAAGTAACCACGAAAGAAGGCCATCTGCTGGGTCTCTTTATTGAAAAGCGTATCCCTTCTGGTTTGAGTATGGAGCGCAGTATTGACCTTATCCATGAGCAGGGAGGACTGGCCGTAGTAGCTCATCCTCTCCATCGTTTCTTCCGCCATAGCTGCCAGCGTCGTGTTATGGATCGCATCCATGCCTCAAAGGATGTCTGGTTTGATGGTGTTGAAACCTGGAACGCGAGCTTCTGTGGCATCTATGCCAATCGGGTAGCAATGAGTGTTAATCGCCAGGTATATGGTTTACCAGAGTTAGGAAATAGTGATGCACACTCCTTAAGTGCTGTGGGTAGCGGCGTAACCTGGTTTGAGGGTCAGACCGCCCAGGAACTTCGTAACACAATTAAGGGTGGTCTCACAGCCCCGGTGGTAAGCTCTGGAACATGCAGGCATATGTGCAATGGGTACTCTATCGCTTGAATAACAAACAGCGTAATGAGCAGCCAGTCGAAGATGTCGCGCAGATCGCTTAAGGAGAAAGTCTCCAGAGAAGGAGAGGATTATGTGTTCTCTCACAAGCTATATCCTCTCCTCAAGTAGTGGCGCATGGTTCTAATGTGCATGTTTAATGGTATGAAGCCCAAGTTTCTGTTATAATAAAAGGTTTTTGAAGGCGTTTCTCAGAGGATGAGAAGAAGTGGGGCTGTAAACTTTTTACCTAAGACTTTCAGGTAAAATGCCTGCGCAAAATTCTAGTTCTGGATGTTTCTGCGCTACCCTGAAGAGTGCTGAAATGTCTTAAGCGCTTGCTTGGATTCGCCTACTGCTCTTGCGCTAGCGCCGCACTGCGCGGGAGGGCTCATTTGTGAGCGTGAGTTTTCATAAAAAACCCATCTTTAACCAAAAAGAGCTAGTCCCATCGGGACGAAGTATGATACAATAGATATATGTTTAGTAGCCGCATACAGCAACGAGCTAGACAACTGGTCATGTATGTCATACAACCTCTAGCTCATGCAGGGGTTACCCCTAATATGTTAACTGGCATTGGACTATTGCTTAGCATTATAACCGCGATAGTCATCGCCCAGGGGTTTTTGATGATTGGGGGATGGCTGGTGTTGTTTGCGGGCATCTTTGACATGTTTGACGGGGCAATGGCCCGTATTCGGAATTCCGCAACCACCTTTGGTGCTTTCCTGGATTCGACTATAGACCGCTATTCAGAGAGTATTATCCTTCTTGGGTTTCTCGCGTATGCTTTACAAAATCCTGGCATGCGCGATATGTTCTGGCCTTTCGCTAATGAGCAAAGCTGGCTGATTACTCTGATTTTTGTTTCCGCTGTCGGATCCCTCATGGTGAGTTATACGAAAGCTCGCGCCGAAGGCCTGGGTATTGAGTGCAAGGTCGGATTACTGGCTCGCCCGGAACGTGTCATACTACTAGCACTTGGTCTTCTGACAAATACAGGTATCTGGGCCCTGGTCCTGCTCGCGGTCCTCTCTAACGTGACCGCTGTCGAGCGTATGCTTGCCGTCCGGCGTTCTGTTAGCCGGGCTTCGCAGGCTGAGACCGCGCCATCATCCTTGTCACAGTCACATGGATCAAACGATACCGGTACGTACAAACAGCGTAATTTGACAAACCAGGCGACCTTGAACGAAGGAGCGGAAGAGATTGTACATTTCGAACGTCGCTCCTCGCCCTCTCGTCTTTCATCCATCGATGAGGGCATAAGTAAGATTGATTCTTAACGGCATAGACTTTGCGAGATCGGACAAGAGCACAGAGAACAAACGGTTGATTTCATTGCGCGCGGCTCTGTACCATTATGTGGCAAGCCCGCCTGCTATGTTTGCAATCATCATTCCATAGGCAAGACTGCTAAGAGTTGATGGAGGGCGGATTCCTTTGCGATATTCTTCGAGCAAGAGCTTTCAGTTCCGCCCCGGCTTATACACTTACGCACAATCGCATAACTGCTGATTACAGACCGGGTACTTTGCGAAACCGCAGATAGTCCAAACACTTCTTGAAGGTGAATGTAGTATTGTTTGCCTCAGGCATACAAATGCATTCTTTCTGTAAGGTTTGTACTACATTTTGATGATACCCCCGGTCCATGCTTCCTATGATGATTTCTGCGCTCTGTCCGTAGTGACTGAGACTGGAGATCTTAGTGACAACAAAACATTCTCATTCTGACCACAATGACGTTGATGCTAACGTTACAGAGCATCCGTCTGTCCCCGAAATAACTGTTGAGCCTACCACTTCCGAATCAGCCACACCTGTTGAGGAGACCTCTTTAACGGATTCCTCTTCTGCCGCTTCTGAAGAAGACTCTTATAAGCAACAAAATGCAGAGGAGGCACAGCAGCCTGAAGTGTCTACCACTCCAGTAGCTTCTTCTTCCGCTGATGCTGTTGAGCACGCTGAGAAGACAACCGAAGTGCCACTGCCTGCGTCCTTTGAGCCTGCTACCTCATCATCGGAGCAGGAGGCTGAAAATACTTCAGCCTCCATTACAAGTGAAGCCGAACCGGTACGTGATGAGGAGACATCTCCCTCCATTTCTGAGGAACTTCCACAAGGTGTTGAGATCTCTGCTACCGTCGAGCCTTCGCAAGCAGAAGCCATCTCAAGCGTAGATGCATCTGCTCAAGCTGGTGAGACTGTGAGCCAGGAGAGTGAAACGCCTGTAAATGATCAGGCTTCTCCTACCATTGCTGAAGAGAAGAATGTTGAAGCTGCGCATGGTGCTGATTCGCCAACGGCTGAAGAACCTGTGCTTCTCTTTACAGGTGAAGGCGAGACAAGTGCGTCTCAGGAGACAAAAGAAGAAGAGGTTCGCTCTTTTACCTCCTTCATAGAAGAGTTCCGCCAGGCAGAAGCTCAGGCGCGCTATGATGCTTCGCTCCACGAGTCTCAGCTAGAAGCGTTCGCGTTGCTTTCTCCTTTAGCGCAACGTAACGCTGAGCGCAATCTAGATGAGGCTGAAAAAACAGCAGGTGCTGAGCCCCAGCAGGCCGAGATGTTCAGCTCAGAGGTTGTGTCTTCGACAGAGGCCGAAACTCCCAAAGATGAGGCTGAAAAAAATCAGCAAGAGAGCTCAACCAATTCCGCTGAGATAGAAGAAGCGAAGGAGACCGAGGTGCAGCAGGATAAGATTGAAGCGCAACCCGCTAAAGAGCGTGCGGTATCACCGCTTTTGCGTCCGGCGTCCCGCATTCGTTTGCCACGCCATAGCGCCCGACATCTGCGTGAGGAGCGCGAAAAAGAGAAAGCTGCTGCAGAAGAGATTACTCCTCAGCCAGAGAGTCAGGTACAGCCTGCCCCTGCCGAAAGCGCACCGCCACGCCCTGCACGTCGTTATCGCTTTGACCGTCCTGCCTCGACTGCTAGTAAGTCTACTACAACGAGCAGCGCTCATTCCAGTAGCGTAAATGGTGCCGTCCCTTCAACCTCAACCACACGGGCCGAAGAGAGCGTGAAAGAGCCTCTGACGAATCGGGCACCTGAAGCGCAGCCGGAAAAGGTTAATGAAAGCACGCCAGTACGTGAGCCTCAAACAGCGAAAAAGACTACTCAAGATACGGTTGCTTCTGACATGACAACAACTGCACCTGTTAAAGAAAGTGGTCGCCGTCGAAGTCATGAGCGCCAGAAAGAAGTAACAAATAGTATGGCAACACCTACGGCAGCGTCTAATATAGATAACACACCTTCATTTGTGAATACTGCTTCTCAGGTAGTAGAAGAGGCTCCTGAAGATCTGCCACCTCTGGAGTATTCGGAATTGCAGAAGGCTTCTACGCGCCGCCGCCGCCGCCATCGCACTAGCACTACTACTAGTAGCACAAGTGTCACGCCTGAAACGACGATCCCAACTCCGCCCCCATTGCCCACGCCGCCACGTGAACAGCCAAGTTCGCTGCCCGCTGCCTCTGGCAAACTGACTGGTGTTCCTGGGGATATCGCCTATTCTATTGTCTCGGGATACACAATTAATCAAATGAATCAGGGCAATGACCTGCCCGGCCCTTTCATGGGTCCCGAACCTTCGCCAGCACGCGGTAGTGTCATCAGCCGGGATGGCGGTCGCACAGTACAGCGCGCGGAAGTGCATCGTTCTCCTTCTTATCCTGCTCCCAGCTCTTCAAGTAGCCGTGGACACGATAATATGCCTAGTACCGCTGCACTCAACCATTTCACGAACGCGATTGTGCAAGCTCTGCAATTACAGTCCGACCGCCTGGTGACTGAGATGCGTCGCCAGTCGCAGGCACCTACAAATGTGTCCGTCTCTCTACCACCATTCCCTTCAACGGAGCGTGTTGGCGTTTTCGTTGACGTCGCGAATCTGCTGTATTCAGCACGCACGCTAAGAATGGCCGTCGATTTTGGCAAATTGCTTGACTTCTTGCGAGGCAATCGTCGCTTGGTTCGTGCGCATGCCTATTGCCCCACCAGCCCACAGGCTGGCGATGAGCAGATGTTTTTGCAGGCCGTAAAGGGTCTGGGGTATCGCATTACGACCAAGAACTACAAGACTTTCTCGAGCGGTGCAAAGAAGGCTGACCTTGACCTGGATTTGTGCATGGATGTTGTGCGCCTGGTCGATGGACGAGCGGTTGACTGTATCGTTCTGGTGAGCGGAGACAGCGATTTCATGCCGATGCTTGACTATTGCTCCGATCACGGAGTACGTGTCGAGGTTGCGGCCTTTGATGAGGCAATGTCTGCGACTTTGCGCCAGAGCTGCGATCTCTTTGTGAACCTCTCTCTTCTGGAGGAGATTCGCTCATAGCAACAAGAAGTGTATGAAAAAGATGGTAGGGGAAACCTTCCCCTGCCATCTTTTTGCGTTTGTCTGCTTTGTATGGTCGAAGCTCTCACGTTTCTCGCTTCTCTCAAAAGGCCAAGGGAGTGGGCAATAGAGCTATATGTGAGAGGCTTGAATCAGAATATCTCAAATTGCCTCATGCTATCAGAAATGGTATACTAACCTGGCTAGCAGGCAATAAAGAATGTGCCAACTCCATTTCCATAGAGATATGTGAGAATTCTCTTCTATTCGACGTAGTTAAGCAGGGAATCCTAATGTTATTAACCCTGATCTCTGGCTTTGCAGTCGGCAGAAGAGGGGTGGTGCCCGTTTGCCTATTTTTAGGTTACCCTTCCCCACTTTGTGGGAAGTCGGCAGCTTTTTGTATTGGTGCATGTCGATGCAAGAGCGCTTCGACATTGTATGCAATGATCAGCTGCGACATAACGTTTTCTACCAAAGCTTATCTCTCTATTTTTAGAGGAGAAAGGACCCTATCGAATGCGTCGCCCGTTTGTGCGCAATAAGTATGGCTGGTTTATCCAGATCGCTCTATTGCTCGCTCTATTTACAATGGTGCTAACTGCCTGTGGTGGTAGCAATAGCAACACTGGTGGCACCAATGGCAACTCTACTCTGAAAGTTGCCCTGGTTACTGACGTTGGTGGCCTCAATGACAATGGTTTTAACCACCTCTCTTATGTGGGTTATACCAAAGCCAAGTCTGAGTTGGGCTTCCAGGAGCGCGTGATTCAGTCGCAGTCACAGAACGACTATGTCTCTAACCTGACCCAGGCTGCTCAGGCTGCTGATCTTGTATTCGCCGTCGGTTTCTTGATGGATGGCGCGATCTACCAGGTTGCCAAAAAGTTCCCCGCCAAGAAGTTCGCTATTATCGACGGTTGCGCGACTGCCCCGAACTCGTTTGACTGCACTTCTCTCCCCAACGTTGCACCAATCTCCTTCAAAGAGCAGGAAGCTGGATGTCTGGTTGGGGCGTTGGCCGCGCAAATGGAGTTGGATGGCAAATCGAAGATTCCGCAGTTGAGCGGTTCAAACACCATTAGCGCCGTTGGTGGACAGGAGATTCCTCCTGTTGTGCACTATATCGCTGGCTATAAATATTGCGCGCAGAAGGTGAATCCTAGCATTAAGGTTTTGGTTGGCTATTCCCAGGACTTTGCCGCGACCGCCAAATGTAAGGACCTGGCCCTTAGCCAGATCAACCAGAATAAATCCGATATTGTCTTCCAGGTTGCCGGTGGTTGTGGCGTCGGCGCGCTGGACGCTGCCAATCAGAAAGGCGTGTTCGGTATCGGTGTTGATGCTGACCAGGGGTACCTGCATAAGAGCGTTATCACCAGTGCTATGAAGCGTGTTGATACCTCGGTCTACAGCACTATTGTTGACTTCTCGAAGAACAAGTTCAGCAATAACCCTGCTGTCTTCGATCTGCAGCATGATGGTGTTGGTTATGCGCCAACTTCAAGCGATGTGCCAGCGGATGCTAAGGCCAAGGCTGATGAGTTTGCTACCATGATTAAGAGTGGCTCGCTCGTTCCTCCCGCGACTATCCCCGCATAAATATAACGCAAGAGTCGAAAGCAGCATCTTTTTTCTAAGACCGCTTTCGACTCTCGTTGGCATATGACAGCATTGGCATAAGTCTTATGTTGTTCTTTCTCCCCCGGTAGGTAAGGCTTACGTCTTTGGCACACGCAAGATTGCTAATGAGAAGTGCGCAATTACGCAGGCCTGGCGCTTACTGAGAGAATGTCACTTACCGTATGAATCTGTTTGACAAGAGGACGCGAGCATTCGTCAATAAAGGCTTCAAAGAGATTCTTCCATGCTGGCTCATCGTTCCAGAGCTCTTCTGGATGGCACTGGGCTGCGAGCATAAAGCGATGCTCAGGAACTTCCATCAATTCTGCCACCCCATCTTCCGCACGTCCAGTGATGATGACACCTGTGCCGGGCTGCTTGATGGCCTGGTGATGCAGGCTGTTGACGCCTATTTCATTACGGCCTAAAAGTGCTTCCATTCGGCTGGCTTCTTGAATTTTGACATTGTGAATCTTTTGATTGCGAGGTAGCTCCCAATTCGGATGCTTCAGACTATCTGGATATTGTGATTCCAGGTCTTGATACAGGTTACCACCCAAAGAGACATTCAACATTTGCATGCCACGACAGATACCCAATGTTGGTAGATTCTCATTGATGACCCAATGAGCTAGCGCCAGTTCCAACTCATCAAGTTGAGGATTTGTTTTGCCCAGCCCGGGATGTGGCTCTTCATTGTAGTTGCGCGGATGCACATCAATGCCACCAGAGAAGAGGATTCCATCCAGGCGGGGAAGCAGGGTCTGGAGTCCAGCCAGATCGTCGAGGATCGGAATGAGAATGGGTACTCCACCTGCTGTCTCTACTGCTCGTATATACGCGATGTTGTTGAAGAATATGGGCCGATCTGATTCAGCACCAACTCCTGAGTGGCAAGGGATTCCGATTAATGGACGCATTACCAGTTACTGCCTTCCTTTGTGTATAAGAACAAAACTCAAGCTAGGATTTTTATGAAAACCAAAGCCGCTATTCAGGCTGCTAGCGCTGACCCCGTAAGGGATCTATGACATACTCAGGTTTTCGAATAAAGAGATAATAAAAAAAGCGAAACACCAAACTTATGTTTGTGCGCTTCGCTACGGGTAATGGCTACTTCCTCATACGTCGAAACGCGCTCTCCTGGCTACTACAAACCCTGTAAGCTCCAACCAATGTCGGAGCTGAATAATCATAAGGGTTATGCAATTGACAAGTAAGCGCTTCTGTTTCATCTAATGATCTACCTGACGTTTAATCTTGTTCTAACATCTCTATACAGATGTTATACATTTATCATACAAGTAATGTCAAGAATTGGAGGCTTGTAAGAGGACCTTTGGCTTATCTTGAGGTCTAATTCCCTCCAAAAAAAGTTTGCCACCATTGTAGCCAATAGCTTGTTTCTGTCGTCCTGGCGTGGTCAGATGAGGTTTTAGTCTCCGCTGGCTTCTGAACTTGGACAACCACTACAGGCTTTTCACCGGGTCGCACATAACCTAATTGTTGACGGGCCTCGTTCTCTATAACAGCAGGGTTCTTGTACTTGTCCGCATCCTTTTGTAGCTGATCGTGTTCTCGTTGGAGAACCTGCAAGCGTTGTTGTTCGCTTTGAAGCTTCTGTGTTAGCTGGCTATTGGACCATGCCTGGGCTAGAGTGCCAAGCAACAAAGCGACACATATCAAACCTGTAATCCACAAGAGTGTATGTTTAAAAAAGTTCTGTCTTCTAGCTCTTTGCCGCCCTACCGTCTCTTCCAGACCTATCGCGCTTGTGATATGTCCATAGCTCTCCTCGGGGCGTGCTGGGAAATGTGGCTTTCTTATCCGTCGCTGCACAGAACCTCCTTGCGATATGTGAAGGGCCTCAATATTGTCCGCACTCTTGCCCGTATATATATATTACGAAATAAACGCACTAGAAGTATCATACTCGTAGCTCGAATAAGAAGTGTAGCCCTTGTGCCTCTCAGTTGAGAGATGTGTGATTAGCCCTCTATAGAATAGAACGCAATAGACACGCAAATACTTCCATTGCTTTCCTTTGATCCTGCGACAGTAATGTATGATAGTGTTGCATATAAGCCATGAATTGGAATAAATAGGAGGAGTATTATGCACCAGAGAGAGGTGACAAGGGGAGTTGATTTGCCCTCTGCCTACAACTCGTCCTTAGCGCGACGAAAGTAGGAGAAGGCCCATCATGTCAAAGCCCAGAAGAATGCAGATAAGCGCGAACGAGGCAATCAGCACATAACTCTTCCAACTAAGTTGCGCTATTGTATGCGATTCTTTCTGCTTACTATCGCTCTCCAAAACAAGCGGCTCAGTATGAGGGAGCCTCCGTGTTGTGGTTGTGAGAGGCAACTCTTCTAGCATCTCACTGATACAACGCAAGTCGCCTGAATTCAGGCGCTGTTCAAGCGCGTCCTCAAAAGAGCTATGTAACTCTTCTTCACTTGCCTTTTCAGTTGTAGAAGGCTTTGCTACCACCTGCTTTGGTTTCACAATCTCGATTGGTGCAGTCGCATAAGCCATATTCTGAGATGCCGGTTCTTGCGTCATAGAAAGATCCTGCGCGGATGGCGCTTCTAAAATTGCTACAGTATCGCTTGATGTCCAGTGCATTTCGTCTCCTCCTTCGTCTGCTACCTATCTATTCTCTACACGCTTATATATATCGGAAAAAAGACGGAAATATTGCCAAAAAGGCCAATTTAAAACGCGCTTTTTACTACTTTAAGTGGAATCTAATTTTACTTATGACCTCTTTAAGCTTTTGTTCAAGTGCCTGCAACGCCAGAATGCTGCTCTTTTGTTAAAATTGGTATACGCGAATCTTAAGAATGGTAGAGCGTATTCTTCTCTATCTCTTATCTAAGAAGAAAGTCATGCTGAGATGCTTTGATAAGCATGGAAGGCTGCTTCGCAAACTGGCGCCAAACTCATTGCTAAACTTCAAAATCATTTAAAATATCATGGTTAATAAAACATATTAAAAATCTGACTAGAAAAGCGAATATGCATTGCATATATAAACCCATCTAAGAGGGTGAGGGAATTGCATGTATGCAAGAAGTTGCGTTCATAATTAGAGCATTGTTGCTATACTGGACTCAAAAGTACCTGTTGTGTTACTGCGCTAAGGAGTCCCCGAATGCTCTCAACAACCACTCTTTCCTCTGTGTTGCATTCTATAAATGATATGCAACCGCCTTTTATTGAGCGCGATTTAAATGTCTATATTGACCGAATCTGGCAGACTTATTTCTCTGATATTCAACCCGTAAATGAAGTTCGCATTGGATATTGTTATCCCTGGAAGACACGCCTGGGAGTTATTCGCATGACAGTAGATGAAAGCCTCTCGTTTATTGGTATAAACTCGCTGCTACAAATGGCAAAGGTCCCTGAATGTGTCCTGGTAACCACAATTGCTCATGAACTGGTGCATTATGTGCATGGTTTTGGCTCGCCGCGACCGCGAATATGCCAACATCCTCATGCGAATGGGGTTGTAGATAACGAATTGGAGAAGCGTTCACTAGGAAAGCAGTTATCCCACTGTAATGACTGGATTGACAGAGAGTGGTATCCTTTTTATGATAATCAACGGGACGCAGGTTGGGTGAGTTGGCTTAGTGCTCGCTATTCTTCCCGCCGTGGTCGTGGATCTTGCTAGTATCGCATTGGCAAGCCTGCTATTTTATGTTTTTCCACACCGAATATAGAATGAACTAGCATTGTGTACAAAGGAGGTATAGTGTGGCGACTGGCCCGGAGAGCATGAGTGTTGTACGTGTACTCTAACTCTTGACATCTTTTGGTGCCTTATGGTATATTCATGCTAGCTCCGAAGCTATGTACCACGTTACCAATGGTAGACTGCCCAGGTCTTATTCAACGTCCCAGATTCCCAGATAATGGCGATGTGTAGTACATTGTCTTTGGTCCATTCGCTGGCACCTCTTACTTCATCAAAGTATCACAGCTACTCGATGCCACATCATGCTTTTACAGAGAAGTCTACTCTTCCCCTGTAATTGTGCTTTCAGCGTTGTTTCTTTCCCACCAACCAACTTGGTTCAACCCAGAAAGGAGAAAGGGCGTTTTCCTCAAGCAGTATTATGCTTTGCCGCCCTACATATCGTGAACATAGCCGAGTTAGAACTTAAAACCCTGCCGGAACTACGCGACATTGCTCGCGACCTCGAACTCTCCGGCTACAGTACCCTCAAGAAACAAGACCTCGTTTTCCGCCTCCTCCAAGCCAATACCGAACAACAAGGAAACATCTTTAGTGCGGGTGTATTGGAGATTGTTGAGGATGGTTTCGGCTTCCTACGCCAGGAGCGCTTCCTGCCGGGCAATATGGATGTATATGTTTCCCAATCGCAGATTCGCCGTTTTGGCCTGCGAACAGGAGACATGGTATCTGGTCAGGTGCGCCCTCCAAAGGATAACGAGAAGTATTATGGCCTGCTCCGCGTCGAGGCAATCAATGGTCTCGATCCCGAAGTCGCCAAACGCAGACCGCATTTTGAGGTCTTGACGCCTATCTCGCCTCGCGAGATGTTTAATCTTGAAACTAGTGCCTCGAACATCTCTGGACGTATCATTAACCTGGTTTCTCCCATCGGTCGCGGACAGCGCGGTCTGATCGTCTCCCCTCCTAAAGCCGGCAAAACCATGCTCCTCAAGTCCATCGCAAACTCCATCACCACTAATTATGATGATGTACACCTGATGATCGCATTGATTGGTGAGCGTCCTGAGGAAGTCACGGATATGAAACGGTCTGTGAAGGCCGAAGTTATTAGTTCAACCTTTGACGAGCCTACCGAAGCGCATACACGCGTCGCTGAGATGGTTCTGGAGCGCGCTAAGCGCCTGGTAGAGGGTGGACGCGATGTTGTGATTCTGCTAGATAGCATTACCCGTCTCAGTCGCGCGTACAACCTGGCCGTACAACCAAGCGGTCGCACCCTTTCTGGTGGTCTCGATCCAAGCGCTCTCTTCCCTCCAAAACGCTTCTTCGGTGCCGCCCGTAAGATTGAAGAAGGGGGTAGCCTGACGATTATTGGTACTTGCCTGGTTGATACTGGTAGCCGTATGGATGATGTGATCTACGAAGAGTTTAAGGGTACCGGCAATATGGAACTCGTCCTGAATCGCAAACTTGCCGAACGCCGCATCTTCCCCGCCATTGACATCTCCCTCTCTAGCACTCGCCGCGAAGAGCTTCTGCTTGACGAAAAGACCTTGCGTGCCGTCGTCGTTATGCGTCGTATGTTTGCTACTCTGTCCGACCAGCCTGGACGCACCAGCCTGGAAGCTATGGATGCACTCATGCAGCATATGTCTAAGACAAGCAATAACATGGAGTTCCTGGCAACCCTTAAAGGGAGCATTTCCTAGCGAGCGTTTACGAGCTTAAACGAACTAGGGTTCCTGCTTATCGCAAAGCCAATGGCGCTGCAAGCGCAGATATGCTTAAGTGTTTGACAAGGAAGACCACTCAAGAATCGAATATTCCCTAAGATACGTTATACAGCGCTCCGCGCCGCTCTTGCGTGTAGCTGTGGCTTTGGCATAGCATAGTAAATGCCTCTAGCTCACAGTGAGAAGATTGCTTTATATTCTAAGCATGCATTCTCGTTTTCTCGCTAGAGTGTGCTATACCAATGGAGCGCTGTATTTCTTTGTCAGGAGGAATTTCATGACTACCGCTGCACCTGTTTTTAAGAACTCAATTGGCGGCATCTGGCAGGCAGCCCACGATGGTAGAACCTTTCCCAATTATAATCCCGCGACTGGTGAGTTGCTGGGTCATTTTCCCCTCTCTTCCTCTCGCGATGTCGATGACGCGGTGAACGCCGCTCGCTTGGCCTTCGCGCGCTGGCGGCTTGTACCTGCTCCCAGGCGGGGAGAGATTCTCTTCCGCGTGGGAGAACTGCTCTCGCGCTACAAAGAAGACCTGGCCCGTACCATGACGCGTGAGATGGGGAAGGTGTTGAATGAGACGCAGGGAGATGTGCAGGAAGGTATTGATATGGCCTATTATATGGCGGGTGAGGGACGCCGCCTCTTTGGCTATACCGTACCCGTTGAACTTCCGAATAAGAGCGGCATGGCTTTACGCGATCCTATTGGTGTTGTGGCCTGCATTACGCCCTGGAACTTTCCGGTTGCCATTCCAACCTGGAAGCTCTTTCCGGCTTTAATCGCGGGCAATACAGTTGTGCTCAAACCAGCCTCCGATACACCTCATAGTGCTCAACGTCTGGTGGAAATTCTTTACGAAGCGGGTCTGCCGGAAGGAGTAGTGAATATCGTTTTTGGATCTGGCCAGGAGGTTGGTGAGTCGCTAATCCACCATCCAGATGTGTCAGTTATCTCCTTCACTGGCTCGACAGAGTCGGGCCGCCATGTAGCGGTTGAAGCCGCGCAAGCGCTGAAGCGTGTCTCGCTGGAGATGGGTGGGAAGAATGCTGTGATTGTCCTTGAGGATGCTGACCTGGATCTGGCGGTAGAAGGCATCCTTTGGAGCGCTTATGGTACAACAGGCCAGCGTTGCACCGCTTGTAGTCGCTTGATTGTACATCGAGACGTGCAAGATCGCTTGCTAGAGAAACTGGTCCCACGGATCGAAGGCTTACGCCTGGGTGATGGTCTGGACGAACAGGTAGATGTGGGACCCGTCATCAATGCCAGCCAGATTGAGAAGATTCACTCCTACGTTGAGATTGGTGCGCGAGAAGGTGCGACACTGGTGACGGGTGGTGAGCGCGTAGCGGAAGGGGAACTGGCAAACGGCTATTTCTATCGCCCTACCCTTTTCAAGGATGTGCGTCCCGATATGCGCATCGCTCAGGAAGAGATCTTTGGCCCTGTGCTCTCGCTGATCGCTGTCGACTCGTTTGACGAGGCTATCGCGATAAATAACGAGACGAAATTTGGTCTCTCCTGTGCTATCTATACTCAGGACATTAATAAAACGCAGCGAGCTATACGCGATCTGACAACTGGCATTCTTTACATCAATTCTGGCACAACGGGGGCTGAGATCCAGTTACCCTTTGGTGGTACACGCGGCACTGGCAACGGTCACCGCGAGGCCGGAATCGCAGGTCTGGATGTCTTTACCGAATGGAAGGTTGTATACACAGATTATAGTGGTAAGTTGCAGAAGGCGCAAATAGATAATTAAAAAAACAAAGTTGGCGCGCGTACGGTCTCGTACTGTATGCGCGCCCTTATTGCGGGTGTCTTCATCGCGGATATCACGCGAGACGCGTTAGCGTTCCGTGCGCCCTTCGACTTTACCGCCCTTGCCTTCAACCTGGTTTTTGAGCGATTGCAACGCATGGTCGAGGCTTTCGTTAATCTCCTGATCCTCAGAGCCAGCGGATTCCTGTAACTCTCGTTTTATCTTAGGAGAAGGCTCAAAAGATAGATGGACAGTGACTTCGGTTGGACCCTTGTTTTCATCACCCTTTGCTGAGAGCCAACCGCGATAGCGTTCTTCGCCATCTGAGCCCCATTCCATACGATTGTTCTGCTTATCCATGCGGAAGAAGCCATCCGCGTCGTAGTGATGACCGTGGGCTTCACCCTCCACGCGAACGCGCTCCCCATGTTGTGGCTCAGCATGTTTAGTGGTTGGCAGGTATTTCGGCAGATTACTGACATCCGACATAAAGTCTTCTACTTTACGCCTGGAGGCTTGAATCTTAATTGAGCGCTCATATTCTCCCATTGTTGAAACCTTCCCTTTCTGAGAGGCTATTCGCATAGCCTCGGTACTGGTCCGATCAATGTTGATGTAGTCCCGGTAAGGCGTGTATACAGATAGTGTTCTAACCTGTACGTGCTACTATCAACATACACAGTGCGCCAAGCGAACCGGGTCGACCTAGATCTGTCAGGTTTTTATAGTGATGGGGAGCGCCGCCTGATGCGAAGGGCAAGGAGCAAGCCGAAGGAGACTGCGAGCAGCACGATCGAGATGGCGATGGCCTGTTCCAGATCGTCTTGTGAGGCGATATAGATGGCGGTGGGAAGTGTCTGGGTTGTGCCGGGGAAATTTCCCGCGAAGGTGATAGTCGCGCCAAACTCACCCAGTGCTCGAGCCCAGGCTAACCCGGTACCTGACAGAAGCGCTGGACGGACCATGGGTAGTGTGACTCGCCAGAAGGTATACCAGGGAGAGGCGCGCAAGGTATAGGCTGCCTGCTCATAGCGCTGGTCCATTTGCTCCAGACCAGCTTTTGCGCTATTGATAAAGAAAGGCGCGGCTATAAATGTCTGAGCCATGACAACAGCAATAGTTGTAAATGGGATGGTGATCCCAAAGGTGGAGAGATAGCTGCCAAGCAGGCCCATGCGTCCGAATGTGAGTAGGAGCGCGACCCCTGCCACAACAGGTGGCAAGACAGTTGGCATAGTGACCAGCGTTTCAAGCAGTCCGATCCCGCGAAAGTGTTTGCGTGCTAGCAGATATGCGACCGGGAGGCCAAGAACGATAGCAAAAAGTGTGCTCAGGGTTGTGGTGATGAGGCTAATGCGGAGTGCCAGGAGAGTCTCAGGCTGTTGGAGTTCGTTCCATATCGCAGATGGTGATTCACGGAAGAGGAGCGCAAGCAGTGGCACTCCCAAGAAGAGTAAAAATAGGGTGCTGAGTAGCCCAATTCCTGCGCGAAAGAGCCCGTTACTCCATCGCCCCCATCCTGTGTAAGTCCTTGCTTGCTCCATATGTATCTTCTCCAAGCAACCCTTGTGTCTATGTGTTCAAGGGATACATATGAGAGTCAATATGTGATGGTCTTATATGTATCCCTGATAGGAATGATACGCCTGGTCTGTATTACTCCTTATTAGAAAACCTGAGTGCGCCGCGACCTCCATATGGGGGCACGGCAGCGCGTTGGTTTTTGTGTAAGACCTTAGCTATTGACGCTGATGAAGCGATATTTGGTCAATGTAGCCTGCCCTTTTGTTGAGAGCACATAGTCAACGAATGCCTGGGCATCCTGAGCGTGCTTCGAGTCTTTGGTGAGGGCAATGGGATACTCGGCAATGACGTTGAAGGTATCAGGAATTTCTATAATCTTCACTTTGTCCGAGACTGCGCTGGTGATGTCGGTGAGATAGACAAAGCCTGCGTCAGCCTCTCCAATCTGGACCTTCTGTACAACAGCTTTAACATTCTCCTCCTGAGAGACGAAGTTGCTCTTTACAGTGCTCTCATAGCTGCTGCCATACTCTGAGGATTTTCCCATTTTGTCCAGCACTTGCAGCATATATTTACCAACTGGAACGCTAGGGGCGGCGACAACAATCTTCTTGCCCTTTTGTCCCAGGTCTTTGAGTGTGCTGATTTTGCCTGGGTTACTTGCCGGGATAATGACCGCAATCTTATTTCGGGCGAAAAGCTTGCTCGTTGTTACCAGCCCGCGTCGCTGGCCTTCTTCATGTTTGTCGTATCCGCTGAAGCAAAGATGTCGGCGTTCGCTCCGTTGGCGATTTGCTGTTCAAGCAACTGTGAGCCATTGAAGTTATAGGTGATGGTCACGTTGGAATGTGTCTGTTTGTAGTCTGTGGCTAACTCTTTGAAGGATTCTGTGAGGGAGGCGGCGGCGAAAACGTTTAACGTTACAGGGGCATTGGCTTGATTATTGGTTTGATTGTTGGCTCCTGTATCACCACCACAAGCAGCCAGGAGAAGCGGCAGAACAAATAAGCAGGGTAATAGTATGCGCAAGAGTTTCCGCATAACTGGAAGGACCTCCTTATCCGAGTACTGGCTGCTTACATAGGCGAGCGGGCGTGTATATGCCAGTTTACTCAGATCAACAATAGATATTTATGCATAAAGTACTCACCCATTGAGTATACAAAGCGAGGATAAGGGAAGTCAAGGCGAGCTTCTAGCTCGTTGCGCGAAGCTTATGTGAAGAAAGATGTACGTTTGCACGAACACAGCTTATTTTGAGCAACATTCGGGTTTTAAGGAGAAGAAGAGCCTCTATGGTATATTTTGGAGCGCTTTCTGGACGGATTCTATGTTTTCCTTGACAGCATGCGCGTACTCATCCATGTGCAATTTTGTAAAGACCTGCTGGGCTCGTTCATAGCAGATGATAGCTGCCTGTAGGTTGGCGCGAACATTTCCCTGTGTGAGCTCACGAAGTGCGTTGCCGCTATTATTCTGTGTGGCGGCCCACTCAAGTGGAAAGAGGTTGGGAGTGTAGACCTTGTGTGTTGCCTGATAGAGGGCGATTGCCATTTCAAGATTCTTCTGTCGGTCGCCTTCCTGATACTCTCGATAGGCATTGGCAAGATTGAAAATTAGGGAAGCCCATTCAAGTGGGGCTGTTTGGGCAAAGTCAATCTGAAGCGCGGCCTCGTAGTGTTCAATAGCCAGGCCGAGATTATGCTGACGCTCACCTTGAGCAAATTCGGCATAGGCAAAGCCTAAATTACTTTGTGTCTTTCCCCAATCTTGAGGATTTGTCTCCCGTTGATAGACCTGGAGCGCGGCTTTGAAACAGGCAATAGCTCGCTCTAGAGAAGCCTGGCGTTGTTCGTCCTGTAACTGGCAATAGGCAGTGCCCAGGTTGCTCTGCGTAGCAGCCCATTCCTGGGGTGTATATTCAAGATTGTAGACAAGGAGCGCAGCTCTATAACAGGCGACAGCTTTTCGCAGGTTATCCTGACGGTTCTCCGAGAGCGAGCCGTAGACACTGCCAAGTGTGAACTGCACTCGCGCCCAATCGAAAGGGAAGGCTTTGCGATTATAGACAAGCAATGAGGCTTCAAAGCTGGCAATGGCCTGATAGAGATTTTGTTGAACATCGCCGCTCTCAAGGCGGCTGTAGGCCTGCCCCAGGTTGCTTTGGACGTTGGCCCAGCCAATAGGGAAGGTTTCCCGTGTGTAAACGCGTAAGGTCGCTTCAAAGCCTGTGATAGCCTGACTCAGGTTGGCTTGCAGGTCGCCATCAGGCATATCGAGATAGGTGAGAGCCAGCATATTCTGTGTCTTCGCCCATTCGACGGCATGATGTTCAAACGTATATATTTCCAGAGCGTTGAGAAAATGTTTGGTGGCCTGCTCCAGACGTGTTTGCTCGTTATTCTCGGGGAGGAGATTATAGGTGATGCCCAGGTTGCTTTGTGTTGCCGCCCATTCTAGGGGAAAGTCCTCCTGCTTGTATACCTGCAGGGCTTGTGTATAGCAGGCGATAGCCTGGCGAAGGTTGTCCTCTTCGCCCTCTCCCTCACTGGCAGGTAGATTGCGGTAGGCATTGCCTAGGCTATGCATGATGTCTGCCCAATGCTCAGGCGCATGCTCATATGTGTTGAATTCCAGCGAGGAGCGGTAGTGCTCAATAGCGCGACGCAAATGCGTTTGCCTGTCTCCACCTGGAAGAAATACATACACATTACCCAGACGCAGATGGGTCATGGCCCAGTTTTCGGCTGAACGGCTCTTGGTGTAGACACGCAACGCGTTTTCGTAGCATGTTATGGCCTGTTGCAGGATCGAGAAACGATCCTCATCTGGGAGGAGACAATAGAGATTGCCTAAACTGTTCTGCGTCATGGCCCATGCCAGCGGATGGTCTTCCAGTGTATAGACCTTAAGCGCATTCTGGAGGTGAAGCAGTGCTTTTGCTAGTCCTGGCTGGGGGTCCTCCTGGCTGGGAAGTGAGAGATAAGCCATCCCGAGGCCGTATTGGGCCTGAGCCCATGCATCCGGAAACTGATCACGTGTATAGATTTCCAATGCCGCCTGATAGCAAGTGATAGCACGCCTGAGATTAAGCTCGCGCCCTCCTTTTTTCAGGAGAGAGTAGCATTCTCCCAGCGTGTTCTGTGTCTGGCCCCATTCTATAGGCGTATGGTGAATATTATAGAGTTCTAGAGCCTTTTGCAGATAGGAGATGGCCTTTTCCAGATGCTCTTCTCCCACCTGCTGGCTATAGTGTATACCCTGTGTATACAGATCATGGGCTTCGGAATATTGCTGCTCGTCGCTCATTGCGCTCTCTGCGTCCCTATTCACTACTGCTTTTGCCATAACTGTGTTGCTAGAGGATAGTTTCTAGCTTCATAGACTATGCCTGGAATATCGTTTCAAATGCTTATTTCAGATTGTACGTGCCCTCTGTTGGCTTGTCAATCGCTCCGATGGCTCGCCATGAGCCCATACATTTGTATCTGTTGGTTTTTGTGTGCGATTGCTCACAGCTTTCGTATGATGTGTCTCATTGTATCTACATTGCCTATAGGGTATGCTCTGATTGCGGGCCAATTGGATGTTACAATCCTCTATCAGAGTGAGTCATATACAATGAGTGGTACTTGCCTGATTGACAATAAAAAAGGAGTTTAGAAGAGTATGAGAGACAGTGATCTCCAAGCTTTTATTGTGGGCTATGTAGCTGTTATTGCGATCATAAGTATTGTGTCGATTGCGATTAGTTTGCTTGTCTGGTGGAAAATCTTTTCCAAGGCTGGTTTTAGTGGCGCATTGAGCCTGTTGATGACTTTCATTCCGCTGGCGAATATTATCTTACTCTTTTACCTGGCCTTTGCGGAATGGCCTATTGAGAGAGAACTAGAGGCATATCGTCGTGGTGCCATGGGTGGTGGTGGCTACCCACCCTCGAGTGGATATCCTAACCAGCCCCCGTCCGGTCCTGGCTATCCTCAATACTAATGTGTTGGAGGCGCGAGCGTCTCTCTGCCCGGCAATGGGTGCCCAGTTATTGTTCTGATGATAGATAACCGGGCACTCTCTTTGTTTTTATCTCTCCTTTTCGATATATTAACATCGTTATAATTCCCCTTTAACATATATTATCTATACTAATCATTGTCGAAGGCGCGAGCGGCATACACGCCATCTCCGCATTGAATGCAGTGGCACGCAGATTAATAGTATCCCCCGTGACGCCCTTCGTATCTTCTTCGCAAGCCATATCGACCTGCGGGCCGATATGCCTCTGTGAAACGACGTTTCCTTTTTGCGGTCATTAGGGAACGCTCGTTGGTCGAGCGAGAGGTCTTCTCCATCCAGCCTCTCGCTCTTGTGATCAAATCTTTCTGTCCCTATCCTCTCCTTGACATGCTTGCTATCGGTGTCATATAGTTTTGTCACGTACCAGGGAGAGCCTGCCCCAGGCTCGAACCTCTTTCATTTGCTGCGGCTTGTTTTTGTGCAGCTTATGTGAGTATTTAGAGAGGAAACTTTACCAGGTATGCCACGCGGTCATCGCCGTTCATCAGCGGGCGAGGCAATTGAAGAGACACGTAACACTATACTTCGCACCGCGCGCCAGCTTTTTATGGAGTATGGTTATCGCGCTGTCTCTACGCGGCAGATTGCCGATGCCTGTGATCTCACACAACCTGCTCTCTATCATTACTTCTCCGATAAACAGGAACTTTATTTTGTTGTAGTCCAGGAAATTATTGTGCAGACTCAGGCTGGGCTGGAACAAATTGCGCAATTGCAAGAGAATGTACCTGAGCGTTTACGTCAAATAGCGCGCTATCTGGTTAGCACTAACCGTATTGACATCGGAATGATGCTGCATGATATCCAGCATGAGCTTAATGAACGTGCGCGTGAGGAACTGTACAAACAGTTTTACGCGGGTATGCTCATGCCAATTGCTTCAGTGTTTGAGGATGGTATACGCCAGGGCCTGTTAAGTGGTGCGCAACATTATGGTATTGACGCTCTCATGGCTGCGGATCTCTTCATGAATATGCTCAAACGCTTCATTCTCGCTCGTCCCCGCTTCCTATCCCTTGACTCTGAGGCATCAACATCGCCTCCGGAAAAATCCTCGCGAACTAGTTATCTTGAACAGGCTGAGTGTGTTGTGCCAGTTTTGCTTTTTGGACTCACAAATGTTGAGGTAAATTATCCCTCTTTTGTTCCTGGTGCGCATACTCCAGCTTCTCTATCACTTCAAGATGATGAGTAATATTTTCCAAAATACACGGAAAGTTGCTGATAACTAGAATGCATGATATATTGCCTATTCTCATAAAAGGAAAATAGGTAAGCTGAAAGCTTTTTAGATGATCTACTCCATAATTGCTATTAGCCTTTACCTGCCTGACAAAAGCATGCTAGACTTGGTAGATAGAAAAGTAGGTGGAAAGCACGTGGAAAACAGCAATGGTTAGGCTGTGAAGGTGCTGCCACGCTCATGCTTGATATCTTTTCTAAAATGAATCTCTTTATTTCTCAGCACCTCTTGAAAGTGTTGGGAGTATCTTGTGATAGATAGCAAGAAGCCCTAACTAGAGCTACGTTTATTACACTTTGCTACATCACATGTGAATGAGCATATCGATATCTAAATCGGTGTACGTGCACGAAATGGACAAACTGCGTATGAACGTAGATCAATTATCTGAAAACACAACATTAAATGGCCCTCCTGCACCTGCAAAAGATGAGGCATCGACTACAAGCTTTTGGGGTAAATGGTGGTATGCTGCGAAGCAGGTGCTTCCTCTTTACATTGCTATTCATGTTGCTTTCCTGGTGCTTTCCTATTGCGCAATTCTCTTTCTTTATAAGGATTACTTCAAGGCTCAGCAAACTTTGAGTGGAATGCTCCAGATGTGGCACCGAGAAGATGTGAATTGGTATATAGGGATAGCCAAACATAGTTATACCTCCGTTAAGACCACCGCCTTTTTTCCACTCTTTCCTCTTCTCATGTATGCTCTTAGCTTTCCATTAGGAGGACATTATTTTCTAGCTGGGATGCTCATCTCTAATGCCGCGTGGTTCGTGATGCTGGCTGTGCTCTTTCAACTTGTCAAAGAAGAGTTTGATGAGGCGCGTGCTCATAAAACGGTACTCTATTTATCGGTATTTCCTGCCGCCTTATTCTTCGCTACAGCCTATACAGAGACGCTTTTTATCGCTTTAATGTTGATTAGCTTTTATTCAATCCGCAAAGGTTATTGGTGGTGGGCTGCAATCTTCGCGTTTCTAGCTGGTTTAACACGCTCATCTGGAGTGTTTCTTGCCATTCCTTTCTGCTATGAATATCTGCGCCAGCGCCAGTTTAAGGTGCGCGCAATTCGCTGGGATATATTGAGTATCGCCTTGATTCCATTCAGTGTCATATTGTTTGGTGCCTTTTGTTTCTGGAAATTTAATGACCCCCTGTCCTTTACGCATGCTCAAGTCTACTGGGTACGTGTTTTGAGCCCCCCCTGGTTTGCTTTTGCCTCGACGATTGATTTTATTAGCCGCAAAGGGTTTATGGGCTTCTGGGGAATTCGTAACATGCTAGACCTGTATGGCACGGCTGTTCCCCTTATTCTCTTGATCCTTGGAACTGTTGGCCCCTGGCGATTACGCAAGGAATATTTGAGTTATCTTTTGCTAGGATGGACACTGTTCATTTTTGTGATCATCGTGCCCATTCATACAGCCTTTCCCCTGCAAAGTACACCTCGCCTTATGTTGGAACTCTTCCCATCATTTATCGTACTGGCGGGTCTTGGGAAAAATCGCTACGTGCATCTCAATTATGTCTTTGTTTCGGCTATGATGCTTTTCATCCTTCTCACTTTGTACCTGACTTTCCACTGGGTTGTCTAAGGTATATAGGATGTGTAGCCAAGCGCGTCAGGTGAACATGTATCAATACATGTTCACCTGACGCGCTTCCTTTTCTTCCAATGCCAACGGCATTTTGGGCAAAAGCAACCCCCACTTCTATTAGCACAGCTTAAGGCAAATCCTTGTGCAATGACACATGGCAAGCGCTTTGAGAAGCCATATCTTATTTGACACTCCTGTAAGACTGTACTACAATAGATACTGAGGAAGTGTATTTTTGACACTAGCCGATGCAGCATTTTTACGCGAAACGTGCATCTATCAGGAATAGAAGGTTTCCACATTATGGGAACAACACTCCCCATTTTTATCTTGGTGGGGCTCGCGGTGCTTTTCGGTATCCTGGTCATGGTGGTCACTAATGTTCTAGGACCACGCAAGCCAACGCCGGAGAAACTTGCCCCCTATGAATGCGGCATTCAAGAGATTGAGCCGCCGAAGAGACGCTTCCCGGTCAAGTACCTCTTGACTGGCATGCTCTTCATTGCATTCGACATAGAGATTGTGTCGTTCTATCCCCTCGCGGTTCTGCTCCACCAGTTACAGCTTTTTGGTCTGATTGAATTGCTCGTCTTTTTGGCAATTCTAATGGTGGGCTATATCTATGTTTGGCGGAAGGGAGCTTTTTCATGGGAATAACCAATCCCTGGGAGCCAGTACAGACCTACTCCAACACACAGACGCCGCGCCAGCCGCTACCAATGCATGAGAAGGACGGAAGCTTTGGTGTTCTTACCACTCAGGTCAATAAGGTCCTGGACTGGAGTCGGAGCTCCTCACTCTGGCCTGCGCTCTTTGGACTAGCCTGCTGTGCTATCGAGATGATGTCCGCCAGTGGTAGCCGCTTCGACATTGCGCGCTTTGGTGCTGAGGTCTACCGTGCCTCACCGCGTCAGGCAGACTTGATGATCGTCGCAGGTCGTTGTTCTGTTAAGATGGCTCCTGTCCTGCGCCAGATCTATGATCAGATGCCGGAACCTAAGTGGGTCATCTCTATGGGCGCCTGTGCATCGTGCGGTGGTGTTTTCAACAATTATGCCATCGTTCAGGGAGTCGATAAGATCATCCCGGTTGACGTCTTTGTGCCTGGCTGCCCGCCTACACCCGATATGCTGTTGTTCGCCTTCAATGAGTTGCAGCGCAAGATCCGCGAGGGCATTCCCAATCCTCCTGATCCACTGAAGGACAGCGGGCTCAAACTGACTGGGCCCTCAGGTTCACATGTGGAGATGTAAGTCTAATAGTTCCTGCTTGCTCATGAGGGTAAGTAGGTGCACATTGAAGAAATGAACAGGGAAAGCTATGACGGTGGGGCCAACCAGGGGGTTAGCCCCTTTTACATTAAATCTTTCTTCGGGAACCTGAGTGCGCCAGCACTAGCCGTGACAAGCGGCGTTGGTTTTCGGATAAGACCTGAGCCTTTCGAAAACCAGAGCGCGAGAGCACTAGCCGCGACAAGCGGCGTTGGTTTTCGGATAAGACCTAAGAAGTTCATTAGGAAGTTCATTTTATGGTCATAACAGCAGCTTCGACAGCGGATGCGGTGCGAGAGAAGTTTCCCCAGGCCGTGATTGAAAGCGTTGAGCATCGTGGCGAGCAAACAATCATTATTGAGCCAGAGTGTCTGATGGATGTCTGTCGACATTTGAAGACCCAACTGCAATATAGCTTCCTTGAAACGGTAACAGCGGTGGACTGGCCGGAGCGTACACCACGCTTCGACGTTGTATACCAGCTTCTCTCTATGGAGCATCAATGCTTCGTTCGTTTAAAGATACGTGTGGGGCAGAAGCGTGAGGAGCATCCCGAGGTTCCTAGCGTTACTAGTATCTGGCCCGGCGCGAACTGGTATGAGCGCGAGATATACGATCTATTTGGTATTACCTTTGAGGGACATCCTGACTTGCGTCGCATCTTGATGCCGGAAGATTGGAGCACGCATCCTCTGCGTAAGGATTATCCTATCTCGGGCTTTGAGCTTCCTGAACCACATTGGGGTGGGCAGGTACCCTATACCGTTGATCCAGGGGTTGGCGACTATTATCAGCAGACGCTACGCTCTTCTGAGGGCCGTCAATTCAATGACAATCGCGACCGCGCAAATCCTAGTCAGGAACCGGGGACAATGCCCAATCCAGACAAGGCATAAAGGCGCATCATCTGACATTTTTAACAGCTTAATAAAACGCATAATAAATGAAAACACTCGTCAACGCCGCCGGTGTTCACTATCTGAACAGCGTTCTATTTTTGAATTGTGTTCGGGTAGCCTCTCCAGGCGGCTTTACTCAGATGAGTGATAAAACATTCGTCTGATCGGCAGACTCTTATAGAGGACAGCCTATGCAGCAAAAAGAGAAAACAAGTACACCCATCGCCGGGTATTCGTACACTATTGACGAAGGCCAGTTGCTTGAGGATAGTCAGCGTAAAGATACGATGACTATCAATATGGGTCCGCAGCATCCCAGCACGCATGGCGTGTTGCGCCTCATTCTGACTATTGAAGGTGAGACCGTTGTCAAGGCTGTGCCTGATATCGGCTTTCTCCACACGGGCATAGAGAAGACCGCCGAGGCCAAATCCTACCATCAGGCACTTGTCTTAACTGATCGCATGGATTATCTCGCGCCGCTCAATAATAACCTGGGCTATAGCCTGGCTGTGGAGCGACTTCTGGGTATAGAAGATGAGATCAACGAGAAGATAAAGTTCGCTCGTGTCATCCTGGCTGAGCTTCAGCGCATTGCCAGTCATTTAGTCTGGCTGGGAACGTCTGCGCTTGATTTGGGCGCGCAGAGCGTCTTCCTCTATTGTTTTCGCGAGCGCGAAATAATCCTCGATATCTTCGAGCTTGTCTCGGGTGTGCGCATGATGACAAGCTATATCTGTCCAGGTGGCTTGCAGGCTGAATTGCCCACAGGCTTTGAGGCTCAGGTGCGTGCCTTCCTAAAACTCTTCCCTGACCGCTTGCGCGAATATCATGATTTGCTTACCAATAACCAGCTCTGGTTGGAGCGCACGCGTAATGTCGCTGTTCTAACTCAAGAAGATGCTATCGCTTTCGGAACCTCCGGGCCGACATTGCGTGGTAGCGGCGTGGTCTGGGATATCCGCAAGGTCTTCCCCTATAGTGGATATGAGCAGTTTGATTTTGATATTCCTGTTGGTAGCGCAGGCGATGTCTATGATCGCTATATGGTTCGCATGCTGGAAATGAGTGAAAGCCTCAAGATTATTCAGCAGGCCCTTGATGGTCTACCCACCGGCCCCTATCGCGTACAGAATAAAAAGGTCACTCCACCTCCCAAGTGGCAGATCACTGGTAGCATGGAGGCTCTAATCCATCATTTCAAGCTCTTCACTGAAGGATATCGTCCACCCAAAGGCGAGGTTTTTGTGCGCACTGAGTCTCCCAAGGGGGAGCTTGCCTACTACCTCGTTAGTGATGGTAGTCCCAATCCTTATCGTATGCATGTTCGTAGCGCGTCATTTGGCAACTTGCAGGCACTGCCACGCATGGTTGAAGGGAGTTTCCTTTCAGACGTGGTCGCGGCTATCGGTAGCATTGATATTGTGCTTGGGGAGGTTGATAGATGATTTCAGAGAAGGCGAAAGAGCGGATGCGTGCGCTAGCTCGGCGTTACCCGGCAGCACGTTCGGCGGTTATGCCCTCACTTTATATCGCGCAAGAGGAAGAGGGCTATATTACACGCGAAGGTCTGGAGGCGGTTGCCGAAGCCGTGGGCATCACAGTCGATGATGTTGAGAGTGTCGCGACCTTCTATACCATGTATCATACGCAACCTCCTGGCAAGAAGATTGTCAAGGTCTGCACCAGCATTTCATGTTATCTGCGTAACTGCGATAGCCTGATGGAGCACCTGGAAGCGCGGTTAGGCATCAAACGTGGTGAGACGACCCCAGATGGCAATATTACCTTACAAGGTGCTGAGTGCCTTGCCTCTTGCGGTTCTGCCCCTGTGATTCAGGTCAATGGCCAGTTCGTGGAGAACGTTACGCTAGAGAAGGCCGACACCCTGATTGATGAGCTTGAGCGGGAGACAAAGCCGCCGCGTAGTGAGAGCAATGGGTTGAAAGCAGGGCCGAAGACCGAGTCTCCCACGCACAGCTCACTGTCTTAGGTAGACATTCGCCAACGCCGCCTGATCGGCGGCTAGCTATTGCTCAAGCGAATGAAAGGCAAGTTCTTAAGCATTCGCCAACGCCGCCTGATCGGCGGCTAGCTATTGCTCAAGCGAATGAAAGGCAAGCAAACCGTTACGAGGGAATGTGCAATGCCAGAAACAGAACAGTTTCTTTTGAAGAATATCAATGTGCCGGGGGTTGATGGGATTGAGGTTTACCGGCAGCATGGGGGCTATGAGGCCCTGGCGAAGGCTCTGCAAAGCGATCCTGATCAACTGGTCGAAGAACTGAAGAAGTCGGGGTTGCGTGGACGCGGAGGCGCGGGCTTTCCTACGGGTTTGAAGTGGAGTTTCCTGGCTAAGAATGATAAGCCGCGTTACCTCTGCTGCAACTCAGACGAGAGCGAGCCAGGAACCTTTAAGGATCGCATGTTGATGGAGCGCCTACCGCATTTGTTAGTTGAGGGAGTGCTCATCACCAGCTATGCCTGTCGTGTCAAAACGGCCTTCATTTATGTGCGTGGCGAACTGCCCTATGCGGCGGACCAGGTACAGAAGGCAGTTGATGAGGCATATGAAGCGGGACTGATTGGAAGCAATATTCTGGGGAGCGATTACAGCATCGATGTCATTGTGCATCGCGGTGCTGGTGCCTATATCTGCGGTGAGGAGAGCGCGCTAATGGAGTCGCTGGAGGGCCGGCGGGGCTATCCACGCCTCAAGCCTCCTTTCCCAGCGGTAATTGGTCTCTATGGCGGTCCCACGGTTATCAATAACTGTGAAACGCTGTGTACTGTGCCTGCCATTATTCAGCATGGAGCCGACTATTATGCCTCCTTTGGAACAGAGAAGAGTAAGGGGACGCGTATTTTTGGCCTCAGCGGACAGGTGAAGAAGCCAGGAAATTATGAGTTACCTCTGGGTATTCCCCTACGCACTCTGATCTATGATGAGCGCTATGGTGGTGGTGTGCTCAATGACAAGCAGGTCAAGGCTGTCATCCCTGGTGGCTCTTCAACCTTCTTCCTGGGTCCTGACAAGCTTGATCTCCCAATGGACTATGAGTCGGTTGCGGCGGCGGGTTCGATGCTGGGTTCCGGTGGCGTGATTGTCATTAATGAGGACACTTGCATTGTTGGGGCCATTGCGCGAGCCGCCGAGTTCTACCGCGATGAGTCTTGTGGTAAATGTACGCCCTGCCGCGAGGGAACCTACTGGCTCACGGAACTATTGGAGCGTCTTGAGCATGGTAAGGGCAAGATGAAGGATATCGATCTGCTAGTGGATATCTGCGGCAACATTAGCGGCAAATCGTTCTGCCCTCTGGGCGATGCGGCAACTAGCTTGATTACTAGCGGTATTCGACTCTTCCGCGAAGAGTTTGAATATCATGTCACGCACGGCCATTGCATGGTAGGTGACAAACATCATGCCACTATCAGCGCCGAAGAGGCGACGTTGACTGCTGGTGCGAACTAGGCGACCTGACTGCTCATGTTGAGCAACTGAAGTCTTATACGAAAACCAACGTTCAGGTTTTCGGATAGGTAGTAACCACGGGGAAGTGGCACGTAGGCATCATCCAACATATTCAGCATTGTATTCCTTTTATTGCTACGTCCGCTCTCCCTGGATACACGATAAGAAGTTATCTTACTTTCATAGCCAGGTAGTAATTATGCCAGAAGAGAAAAAGGACGAACTCATACACCTCACTATCGACGGGACTCCTGTCGAAGTTCCAGCCGGAACATTAGTATGGGCCGCTGCGCAGAAGGCTGGTATTGAGGTGCCCATTTATTGCTATCATCCCAAGATGCCACCGCTGGGAGCCTGTCGCATGTGTTTCGTCGAGGTCGAGAACATGCCCAAGCCTCCTCAGACGGCGTGTACGACGCCTGTTGCTGAGGGGATGGTGGTGCATACCAAGACCGAGAAGGTTCTCAAGGCTCGCCAGGGAACCCTCGAATTCCTGCTTATTAATCACCCGCTGGACTGCCCCATCTGTGACAAGGCGGGCGAGTGCGACTTGCAGGATTTCACATTGCGTCATGGTCCCGGCGGGACACGCTTCGACTTGAACAAACGCCATTATCAAAAGCCTATTCCCATGAGCCAGGACATCAACCTCGACCGTGAGCGTTGTATTCTCTGTCAGCGCTGCACACGCTTTAGCAGCGAGATTTCGATGGACAATGGATTGGTCATGATCTCGCGTGGATACAAGATGGAGGTCGGAACCGCGCCGGGCAGTGCTTTCGATTCCGCCTTCTCCGGCAATACTGTCGAGATCTGTCCTGTGGGCGCTCTGACGGCGACTAGCTATCGCTTTAAGGCTCGTCCGTGGGAGCTCAAGCGAGTGCCCAGTGTGTGCAACAACTGTAGTGTTGGCTGTAATGCACGCGTTGATGTACGTGTGGATCGTGTGACGCGCCTGATGTCACGCAACAACGATGAGATCGATGATGGCTGGCTGTGCAATCGTGGTCGCTGGGAGTTCGACTTTGTGAACAATCCCGAGCGCCTGCGCACACCACTTGTACGCCGTGAAGGCAAGCTCACGCCTGCTTCCTGGCCTGAGGCCATAGCTCATATCGCTCAGCGCCTCACGGAGATCAGCACACAGCATGGTGCGAACTCTATTGGGGGCATTGGCTCGACACGCACGACGAATGAGGAGAGCTATCTCTTCCAGAAGCTTCTGCGCGACGTTATTGGTACGCGCAATGTTGATCACCACCATGGCCTATTTCTTGGAGCTCGCGACCGCCTGACAGGTAAGCCTTGGATGATGACTAATAGTATTGCCGAGCTAGAGAAGGCCGGGCATATCGTGCTCATCGCATCCGATCCCTACCAGCGCCAGCCAGTTCTCAATCTACGGATTAAAAAGGCGATGCGTGCTGGTGCCAAGATCAGTATCGTGCATTCGGAGACGACCGAATTGGATCGCTTTAGCAATAGCGCTTACAAAGCAGCCAAGGTTGACATTCCCCAGTATGGCGCGGGCAAGGTCGCCAAGCTGTTGCTTAGCTATGTGCTTGCGACGAGTGAAGTCAAGACAGGTGGCCATGAGGATATTAATGCCAAGATCGAGCGTGAACGTGAGCTGATCTCGGAGGCAGAACAGAGCTTCGGGGCCGAGGTCGTAGCGCAGCTACGCCAACTGGCGCAGGAGATTGTCAGCGCGGGTGGCGTTGAGAAGGGCGCGATCATTCTCTATGATGAGATGGCGACGCTTGATCCAGGTTGTGAGGATCTGGCTTCGGACCTGCAAGCGCTGGCCTTTGTCACCCGGAATATCAATCGTGTGGGCGCGGGTGTGGGTCCACTCTTCGAGGACGCTAACTCACTTGGCGCGCGCGATATGGGTCTGCTGCCCGATGCGCTACCAGGCTATCAGAGCACAACTGATATTGGCATGACCTATGCCGAGATGTTGAGCAGCCCACAGCTCAAGGCTCTACTGGTCATGGGAGCTAACCCTCTACGCCATCTCAAGGGGGCGTCCCTACCCCGGGAGCTTGAGTTCCTGGTTGTGCAGGATGTAGCGCTCACTGAGACTGCTCAGCAGGCTGATGTGGTGCTGCCCGCTGTAACCTTCGCCGAGAAGGATGGCACGATGACCAACCTTGACCACCATGTGCAGCTTATTCGCAAAGCGTTACGTCCTCTTCCTGGCGCGAAAGCCGACTGGGAGATTCTGATCCAGCTCGCACAGGCCCTGGGTGCTGAGTGGAGCTATGCACACCCACGCGATATCTTTGACGATATCGTGGCACGGAATCCATTCTATGCCGGTCTCACTCATGAAGACCTGGGAATGCAGGGCGTTCGCTCGCTTGAGCAGGAGGTGGCTCATGCTTGATTTCCTTAATAACGAGATCGTAGCCGCGATCATCAAAAGTGCCATCGTGATCGCCATCTTGCTCACGGTCTTCGCGTATATGACTCTGATTGAGCGGCGTGTGCTGGCAAAGATTCAGGGGCGTCTGGGGCCTAATCGCGTTGGCCCCTTTGGCCTGCTGCAACCGCTCGCCGATGGTCTTAAGATGGCTTTCAAAGAGCAGTTTGTGCCGGGGCAGGCCCGCAAGGGCATCTATATGATTGCGCCGATTCTCTCAGTTATCGTGGCGCTCTCGGCCTTTGCTGTGATTCCTATCGGGCTCAATTGGAGTGGGAAGACCAGCGTAACAAGCATCTGGGACCCCTTGATTGCCGATGTGAATATTGGCCTGCTCTGGGTGCTGGCGATGTCATCGCTGGCTGTCTATGGCATCGTGCTTGGCGGCTGGGCATCGGGAAACCGCTACTCCTTGCTTGGTGCATTGCGTTCCGCCGCACAGATGGTTTCCTATGAGACAAGCCTGGGTCTAGCTCTGGGTGGTGTGCTGATGTGGTCGCAGAGCATGAGCATGGTCCACATCATTGACGCACAGCGTGATATGGTCTGGTTTATTCTGGCGCAACCGCTGGGCTTCTTGGTCTATATCATCGCTGGCATTGCGGAGGTTAACCGCGCGCCCTTCGACCTGCCCGAAGCTGAACAGGAGTTGACTGCTGGCTACCTCACGGAGTACGCGGGCTTGCGCTGGAGCCTGTACCAGATGGCCGAGTACATCAACATGATTACCGTGAGCTCAATTGCTGCGACCCTCTTCTTCGGTGGTTGGAGCCTCTTCGGGCTAGAGACGTTGGTTCCCGGCCTCTCGATTCTCTTCTATGTCGTCAAGGTTGCCATCTTCCTGTTCATCTTTATGTGGCTCCGTGCCACCCTGCCGCGTATCCGCTATGACCGCCTGATGGGTCTGGGTTGGAAGCTACTGCTTCCCCTGGCAGTGCTCAACGCTGTTATGACTGGATTCGTTGTGGCGCTTGACTGGCCCTGGTGGGTCAGTGGACTCGCGGGATTGGTGGTGATTGGCATCATGTTCTTTGTGGTGCGCCGCCAGAGCTTTGTCGAGGGTACGCGCTTCGAGGAGAGCAAGGGTAGTATCAGGCTTCCCGAGTCGGTTCGTCTGGTGAAGTATGAGCCAAAGGTCGCGCCGGTGAGTGACACAGCCAAGCCCGATCCCTCTGTGGTGGAGGCGTAAGGAGTACAACATGTCTTTTGATATTCTCAAGGGTATGACAACGACCCTGAAAAATATGGGCAAGAAGCCGACGACAGTTTCTTATCCGGAGCAAGAGCGTGACCTCGCACCACGCTTTCGCGGTCGTCATGTGCTGCACCGCTATGATAACGGATTAGAGCGCTGTGTTGGCTGCTACCTTTGCGCGGGTGCGTGTCCCGCTGACGCGATCTATATTGAGGCGGGGGAGAACAGTGAGGAGGAACGCGTCTCGCCGGGTGAGCGCTATGCCAGAGTCTTCGATGTCAATATGCTGCGCTGCATCTTCTGTGGCTATTGTCAGGCTGCTTGCCCGACGGGCGCGATTACGCTGGAAAAAAACTATAAGCTAGCCTCTTTCTATCCTGAAGATCTGGTCTATCACAAGGAGCAGCTTTTGGAGCCTGAAGGCAGTGCGACTGTTGGCTCGAATGATGTCTGGGCCGATCCCGCGCCGGAAGAGGCTGAGCAGCCAGTGCCGCAGGAGAGCAAAGTCTTCGATGGCTCACATGCTAGCGCCGCCGCTGTTGGATTGGGAAACTATCAGGCTGAGCGCGCGGTCCTGTTTGAGAATCCCGAACAGGATGTGGACCGCCGCAAGTAGATTTGAAGGAACCATATTATGACACCTACGATACTCGCATTCGCTGTGCTGGCTATCGCCACCATCGCATCCGCTATCGGGGTCATCGCCTTTAGGAACGCTGTCTATAGTGCGCTAAGTCTGATTTTGACACTTTTCTTCCTGGCGATGTTCTATTTGCAATTAGGCGCGATGTTTATCGCTGTCGTGCAGATTCTGATTTACGCGGGCGCGATCATGGTTCTCTTCCTCTTTGTGGTAACAATGCTCTCGCCTGACGCGCGAGATGAGGAGAAGGATCGTATTCCCTGGCAGCGCTATGTTGGTGGTCTGCTGGGCGTGGTGCTGGCGGGCGCGTTGAGCTACCTGATCTTCAGAGATGTTTCAGGCACAGCCCTGATTAAAGCCGAGAGTTATAGTAAGGCTGTAGCGGCTCATGGCAATGTCGAAGCCTTTGGCCTGTCGCTCTTTCATGGCTTTCTCTTTCCCTTTGAGGTTACCAGCCTCTTGATTGTCGTCGCTATTCTCGGTGCTCTGGTCTTTGGTCGGAGGGCCTGATATTGCTAATCATCTCCTCTAAGGAGTAAATGCATATGCCAGATGTTTCTACATTGCCAGCCCTCTCAGCGTATCTGATCGTGAGCGCCATACTTTTTAGCATCGGCGTTGTGGGTGTGTTGATCAGGCGCAATCCGCTGGTAATCTTTATGTCTATCGAATTAATGCTCAATGCTGTCAATCTATCGCTTGTGGCCTTCTCAACATTTCTTGACTCTGCGGATGGGCAGATGTTCGTCTTCCTGGTGCTGACCGTGGCAGCCGCTGAGGTGGTTGTGGGTCTGGCGCTGATCGTCTCCATCTTCCGCACGCGCCGGAATATTGATGTGGACGAGATGAATATGTTGCGAGGCTAGAGGGAGCAGTATGATAAATCTTACTCTATGGGTACTGCTACCACCCCTGCTAGGCTTTATTGTGCTGGGGTTGGTTGGCAGAGTCATGTCGCGCGCCGCGATCCTGACGATAGCCTGGGGAGCGTGTGGCCTGGCCTTTCTTTTCGCGCTGATCAACTTCTTATCGATGATCGGCACGCCTGTCCCTGGTCGCGTGAGCGATATTGCCGTCTATCATTGGATAACGTCGGGTACTGGGGATAGCGCGTTCAGTGTCAATTTCGGGCTGTTGCTCGATCCGTTGAGTGCGACGATGTTGCTCGTCGTGACTGGCGTAGGTCTGCTCATTCATATATATTCAGCGGGTTACATGGAGGATGATCCCGGGTTCTGGCGCTTCTTTGCTTACCTGAACTTCTTTATTTTCTCGATGGCGCTCCTGGTTAGCGCGGACAACTTCCTCTTCCTGCTCGTTGGCTGGGGGCTGGTAGGTTTGGCCTCCTTCCTGCTGATCGGTTTCTGGTACCAGCGCACGGCTCCTGTGGCTGCCGCACGTAAGGCTTTCGTCATCAACATTATAGGTGACTTCGGCCTGATGCTTGCCATCTTTTTGATTTTCCTGAACTACGGCACGCTCAACTTCAAGGACGTTTTTGGGCACGTCAATGCCGTGTCTGCTGGTAGTGCTACGGCTATCGCGATCACATTGTTGATCTTTGTGGCCTGTGCCGCCAAGTCCGCTCAGTTGCCGCTCTATATGTGGCTTCCTGACGCGATGGAGGGTCCCACGCCCGTTAGCGCGCTGATTCATGCCGCGACGATGGTGACGGCTGGTGTCTATCTGGTCGCGCGCGCACATCCGCTGTTTGATATCGCTCCGGTCGCCCTGAATGTGGTGGCGGGTATCGGAGGCGCTACGGCTCTCTTCGCCGCGACGATTGCCCTGGTACAGCTTGATATCAAGCGCGTTCTGGCTTATTCGACGATCAGCCAGCTTGGTTATATGTTCATGGCTGAAGGAGTCTATGACTATTCAGCAGGTATCTTTCACCTGGTAACTCATGCCTTCTTTAAGGCGCTGCTCTTCCTGGGCGCGGGCGCGGTTATTCACGCTCTGGGCGGCGAACAGGATATGCGCAATATGGGTGGCCTGCGCCATCGCCTGAAGATTACCTTCTGGACCTTCCTGGCAGCGACCTGGGCGATCAGTGGCCTACCACCCTTCGCAGGCTTCTGGAGTAAGGATGAGATCCTAGGCGCGATCTTTGCCCAGGCTCTACGTAGTGCCAGCCCAGGCTACTATGTGCTATGGGGCATTGGTATTCTGACGGCTGGGCTGACTTCGTTCTATATGTTCCGCCTCTTCTTCGCTATCTTCTATGGCGAGTATCGCGGCGGACAGGCAGCGCGTCCGGTTCACCATGAGGAAGATGAGGACGAGGAGTCTGTAACCTCTGGTCATGGACATGGCGTGCCCGCGAACCTCTATGATGTCTATGAAGTGCCGAGCGTTATGTGGTCGCCATTGACGATCCTAGCTGTGCTCTCGGTTATTGGCGGCGTGCTCGGGTCCTTCTCGTTGATCGGACTGCCGAACTGGTCGCCGCTGAGCAACTTCCTGGAGCCAGTCTTTCAGGGTGTCACCATTCCAGAATTGACCCTGAATCTGGAATGGGTCTCGGCTGGTCTGAGTATCGTTGCGGCCTTACTAGGCTTTTTCGTCGCCCGCGCGCGCTACTTCAAGCAGTTTGAGTACAAGGAGAGCCGTAACCTGCTCTATCAATTGCTCTTCCATAAATATTATGTCGATGAGGCGTTGACCTGGATTATTGTCAAACCAATTCAGGGTATTGGACGTCTTGGCTCACGCTTCCTGGATGGAAGCTTGCTTGGTGGCATCAACGCCGGAATTACCGGACTTGTGCGGGGAACCAGCGGTTCGGTGCGTCGCCTGCAAACTGGCTACATGCGTAACTACGCATTGGCGATTTTACTGGGCGTCCTGTTGATCGTTCTCTATTACGCGGTGAGAGGATAACACTATGCAGTCATACATTCTCTCCATACTGATCTTCCTCCCGCTGCTCGGCGGAGCCGTCACGCTCTGCCTGCCAAAGGAGAGCCGCAAGACGATTCGCGCGGTCTCTCTGGCCTTCGCGGGAGCGAACTTGCTCCTGGCACTTATCCTGGCCTTGCTCTACACCCAGGCCAGCATTGGAGCCTTCAGCCAGTCGAATTTTCAGGAACATATCGTCTGGATTCCCTCGATTGGCATTAACTATACCCTGGACGTAGATGGTATCAGCCTGTTACTGGTTGTGCTGACCTCACTGTTAAGTATGGTCTGTATGGCGGCCTCATACCGTCAGGAAAAGAAGTTCAAGAACTACATGGCCTTTCTGCTGCTCCTTCAGAGTGGTATCCTGGGTGTCTTCCTATCGGCGAATCTCTTTCTGTTCTACATTTTCTGGGAACTCATGTTGATTCCGGCCTACTTCCTGGTAGGAGCCTGGGGAGGAGAGAGGCGCATTGCCGCCGCCTTCAAGTTCGTGCTGTATACCTCGGTGGGTAGCCTACTGATGCTTGCGGGTATCATCGCTGTGGGCTACTTCTACTCGCTCACGGCTGGCTCTGGCTGTGGGGTGACGCTCGATATCGGTACGTTGACCGGTGGACTGACTGATGCTTCGGGTAGCGTTACGACCTGCGCGGCCCGCTTCGATAGCACAACCCAGTTCTGGCTATTGCTGGCGTTCGCCGCTGCTTTCGCGGTGAAAATTCCCTTTGTCCCGTTCCATTCGTGGCTGCCGGATACCTATAGTGAGGCTCCTGCGCCTGTGACTGCTATCCTGGCGGGAGCGATGTCAAAGACTGGCGCGTATGGCTTCCTGCGCATTTGCATTCCGCTCTTTCCACAAGCTATTCATACTCTGGCACCATTCTTTAGCATCCTGGCCGTCATTGGTATCCTGTACTGCGCGGTTCTGGCCCTCGTCCAGAGCGATCTCAAGCGCTTACTTGGTTATTCCAGTATCAGCCATTTAGGCATCGTCATGCTGGGGATGTTTGCCTTCAATACACAAGGGGTTGAGGGGTCGGTCTTGCAGATGGTAAATCACGGGATTACGACCGCAGCTCTCTTTCTGATTGCGGGCTATGTCGAGGAGCGCGCGGGGACACGCAATATCGCCGACTTCGGTGGGATTGCCAAGCGTGTCCCGGTCCTGGCGACGGTTATGCTGATCGCAGCCCTCTCGTCGCTTGGCCTGCCAGGGTTGAACAGCTTCGCGGGTGAGTTCCTCTCGTTGCTGGGAGCCTTCCGTAACAATGTTACACTGGGCACGCTGGGCACGCTTGTAGTTGTACCTGCCGCCTGGTATATGTTGCGCTTCTTCCAGGGAGTGATGACGGGACCATCGCCCACGTTGGGTCTTGTGGCTCAGGCAGAGCGGCGTGGAGCCCTTCTCGACATTCGCATGGGGGAATTCCTGGCGCTTCTGCCACTGCTGGCTCTGATCTTCTACATCGGCTTTCAGCCCGAACCTCTAACGTTCTTGCTGCATCAGCCGGTGCTCAATACGATGCAAAATCTAGGCAATGCCTTCATCAAATGAGCGTGGAGGGAGGCGCTTTTATGGTGACCTCCCTCTCCCGAGGTTGATATGACGACATTTACATTCACAGTCACCGCCGATGATTGGTGGCGCATCGCGCCGCTGGTGGTTCTGGCGGGTATGGCCCTCATCGTGATGCTGGTTGATGCCATATTGCCGTATGAGGGGAAACGCACCAAAGAGAGCGGACCAAGCAACTATACCATTTTGCCGATTCTCGCTTTCTTAGGAATCGCTGGGTCTATCGCTGCTAGCATCGTCCTTCTCTTCGTCGGCGATCAGAAGACAGCTTTCAATGGCATGGTCGGTTCGGATCAGGGGACCCTCCTGTCCTACCTGATTATCTTGAGTGCCGCCGGGCTGGGTATCCTGCTCTCACCACTATATCTCAAGCGCCTGCAACTGGTTCACCAGGGCGAATACTATGCCCTGTTACTGCTATCGAGTGCTGGTATGATGCTGATGGCTGCGGCTACCAACCTGCTAATGATCTTTCTGGGCATCGAGATGCTCTCACTGGCCCTCTATATTCTCTCTGGCTTTATCGCACGGCGTCGGACCTCGTTGGAAGCAGGCATGAAATACTTCCTGCTTAGCTCCTTCGCGTCGGGTTTCTTGCTCTATGGTCTGGCCTTGACCTATGGCGCGACTGGGGGTACGGGCTTTAAGGAAATCGCCTTCTATGCCTCGCATTTGCCTGGTGCTGCCAACGGTACGGCTCAGGCTCCAATGCTACTTCTGGCGGGGATGGCTCTGCTGGCTGTCGGATTTGCCTTCAAGGTCTCGGCTATTCCCTTCCAGGCCTGGACACCAGATGTCTACCAGGGGGCACCAGCCCCAGTAACAGCCTTTATGTCGGTTGGGACCAAGGCGGCGGCGATGATTGCCTTTGGGCGCCTCTTCGGACTGGCCCTCTTGCCATTCCATGACACCTGGGCTCCGATTGTCTGGGCTATCGCTATCTTGACGATGGTGGGTGGTAACGTGATGGCTGTGGTGCAAACCAATGCCAAGCGCCTGCTCGCTTACTCTAGCATCGCGCACGCTGGTTACCTGCTGATTGGCATCGTGGTTGGTGGTACGCTGGGTATGAGCGCGCTACTCTTCTATCTGGCCTGCTATACCTTCCTGAATCTGGGGGCATTTGGCTCGATTTCGCTATTGGAGCGCCTGGACAATACGGGAAATGACGCCAATGATCTGCGTGGTCTCTGGTATCGTCGCCCTGTGGTAGCAGGTCTGCTGGCCTTCTTCCTGCTAGCTCTGGCGGGTTTCCCGCCGATGGCGGGCTTCGCGGGCAAATACTACATCTTCTATGCTGCGCTCGCAGGTGGGCATCCCGAATTGTTAATCATTGGCGTCCTAGCCAGTGTGCTTGGTATGTACTACTACCTGCGCGTGATCGCGACCATGTTCATGGAGCAGAGCACAGCCGAAGTGACTCCTGCTCTGGCAGGAGTTCCAAGCTCACCCCGATCGGGCTCGGGTCGCCGTTCGACGCGTGCTACTTCCGCGCGGAGTGCTTCAGGTGGAGGCACCGCCGTAGCCGTCAAGTCTGAGACACGCGCCACTATCACGACGACGCCTGCCAATGTTGAGGTCGCGAGCGAGGAGCAAGATTCAGCGCGTGGCCTTAATTGGTTCGCCTGGACCTCGTTGGTCATCGCGGCTTTGGGGACGCTCGCGCTAGGAACGGTTATCCCCTTCTGGCTTGTACAATTCGCGCAGCAGGCAGCAGCGATGATGTTACCTCGCTAACGCTTCTATCGCTCTAAAAAACAAGAAGAGGGTCAATGTTTCACGTGAAACATTGACCCTCTTCTTGTTGTGGAAGTATCGGTTACGAGGTGCGTTGCTGGAGAAGTCTGATTGCTTCGACAATCAGGTGGTGTTCTACTAGCTTGATGCGCTCCTGAAGACTGTCTTCTGTATCGCCATCCTCGATGATGACTTCGCGGCGACAGATTGGTGGACCGGCATCGACCTCGGGCACGACATAATGTACTGTGCTCCCCGTAATGGCGACGCCAGCTTCCAGGGCTTGGCGTGGCGCGTGCATTCCGCGAAAGACTGGGATGATGTTGCCATCGCTGGTGGTATAGGTCTCACCAGCGCCATCATCGGGGATTAGCGCAGGATGCAGATTGATGATGCCTTGGGGATAGCGCTCGATAAACTTGCTTGAGAGGATGCGCATAAAGCCCGCCAGCACAATCATATCAGCCTGGAAGAGGCGCAGAAGATCACTGAGCTTGGCTTCCCACTCCTCGCGTGTGCGCCAGGGAAGATAGAGCGCGGCAATCTTATGCTTGAGTGCTCGTTGCATGCCGAGTGCGCCAGCCTTATTGCTTACTACCAGAGCGATCTCGACGCCGGGCAAGGAATTGCTCTCAATAGCATCAATCAAAGCCTGAAGATTACTACCTGAGCCAGAGATGAGCACCACCACGCGGAGCGGTGCTCGTTCGCTGATCTGTGTTTGTTGTGTTTCCATAGATGCTTGTAAACTGGTATTGATTTCGCTGGTCACGTGCCCCTACTCCTGATCCACGAGAGCTTTTAGGCCACGGTGTGCGATATCGCGTCGGTATTGCATGCCTTTAAAAGAGATGAATTGGGCGGCAGCGTAGGCACGCGAAGTTGCTTCCCGCAGGGTAGTGCCGCGCGCCACAACGCTTAGCACACGCCCTCCAGCCGTAACCAGCTGTCCATCTTGCAGGCGGGTCCCCGCATGAAATACCTGCACCCCTTCCATCTTGTTTGCCTCGTCAATACCCTTGATTGGTAGACCGCGTTCATACTGACCTGGATAGCCGCCAGCCGCCAGGGTAAGACTTATCGCGTAGCCAGGATACCAGAGATCCTCTTGCGAGATTACCTGTCCATCGGCGAAGGCTAGCAGATCCAATAGATCAGCCTTGAGCAGGAGCATCAGGGCCTGGGTCTCGGGGTCACCGAAGCGTGTGTTATGTTCCAGTACCATTGGGCCGCGCTCGGTCAGCATGACATTGGCGTAGAGCACGCCTTTGAAGTCTATGCCACGCACCTTGAGGGCCTGCAAGGTCGTCTCGATGATCTGCTGGCGGATTTGTTCGCCTCGCTGCTGGTCGACGAATGGTAAAGGTGTAAATGCGCCCATGCCACCTGTGTTCAAGCCCTCGTCGTTATCGAGCGCGCGCTTGTGATCTTGCGTCAAAGGCAGGGGCAGAAACTCGGTTCCGTTGCAGATAGCAGTTACACCAATTTCATCGCCTTGTAGATAGTCCTCAATGACCACGATATCGCCTGCCGCCCCGAAGACGTGCTCGACCATCATTTGCTTGAGTGCTTCGCGTGCTGTCTCTATATCTAGCGCGACAATGGCACCCTTGCCAGCAGCATTTCCATCGGCCTTGACGACGACGGGCGCACCATGTTCTTCTAGATAGGCGCTAGCACCGTCATATGTGGTAAAAGTCCGATGTTGAGCCGTGGGGATGCCTGCCTGGGTCAGCAATTCCTTGGTAAAGGCTTTGCTGCCCTCCAGAGCTGCGCCTGCCTTTGTGGGGCCGAAGACGCGTAGGCCGCGTCGCTGGAACAGGTCAACAATACCTTCAATCAGAGGTGCTTCAGGGCCGACAATCGTATAATCGATGTTATTGCGCTCGGCAAAGGCTGCAAGTTCTTCTAGATTATCGACACTAATGGGTACGCATTCCGCGTACGGCTGCATACCTGGATTCCCAGGAGCCACATAGATATGATGGACGCGCTGATCCTGAGAAAGCTTCCAAACAAGCGCGTGCTCACGCGCGCCCGAGCCTATCACAAATACACGCACAACGTTCCTCCTCTTGTCGAACGGACGCTAAGGCCTTATGCGAAAACTAACCCTCATACGAGGGCACGGCGCCGCTCTCGCGGCTGGTGCGCACTCTTTGTGCAAACATCTGAGCGCGTCCATGTATTCTGAGCACCAACGCCGCTGCCGTGGTTAGCGCTATAGCGCTCAGGTGCTCAAAAAGGAGTGCGCGCTAGCTTGCCGTTCAGGCAGCGTCGACGTTTGTTGTAACAAGCTCACTCAGGTTTTCGGATAAGGCATAATCATTACGAGAGTACCCCCCGTGGGATAACAGGAATCCGTTTTGGACCGTGTTTCGCTTCGACCGCTGGATCAAAGGGCCAGCCCTCTGTCTTCATACAGCCATAGCAGAATTCTTTATGTAGCATCTGAAGTGCTTTGGGATTATCTACCTGGCGCGGATCGATGTTGGTGCTGGTGTCGAGGTTGGCGGTATTAATCGCACGCCCCAATCCCTCCAGGCTCAGGTAGCCAAGACTATCCACGCCCATGTAATCGGCCACTTCCTGCACTGTGCGTCCCGCGGCAATGAGCTCTTTGTCACGCGGAATGTCGATACCAAAATAGCAAGGATGGCGTAGTGGCGGCGAGCTGATGCGCAGATGAATTTCCTTGGCACCGTAGTTGCGCAGGGCTGAGGCCAGGCGTTTGAGTGTATTGCCTCGTACTATCGAGTCATCAACTATAATCAGGCGCGCACCCTCAAGCTTGGGACGCACAAAGGCAAACTTCAGGTCGACTTCAAGCTGGCGAAGGCGTTGGTCTGGCTTAATAAATGAGCGGTCGCTATAGCGGTTTTTGATAATCGCCTGACTGTAAGGAATGCCAGAGACCTCGGCATAGCCCAGAGCCGAGGGAATCGAGGAGTCTGGTACAGGTACTACCAGGTCCGCATCAATGGGATGTTCATGTGCCAGTTCACGCCCCAATGCCTCACGAACGTCATAGGTATATCTATCATTCATGCGCGAGGTCGCATCCGAGAAATAGATATACTCAAAGACACAGAGAGATTGACGAGGCAAATTAAAGAGCATCTCTGAATGCAGGCCATTTTCATCGATTGTGACCAGTTCGCCGGGCTCTACCTTGCGGATGAACTGGGCTCCAGTACGGTCCAGCGCGCATGATTCTGAGGCGACGATCCAGCTATTGCCTAGTTTGCCGATGCAGAGTGGACGCATGCCCCAGGGATCGCGTGTCGCGTACAGTTTGCCACCAGCCATGATTACCAGGCTGAAGGAGCCACGCAACTCTTTTAAGGTATCCGCAAGGCGTTCGGTGAATGTGTGTCCTTCCGCATTGAGCAGCATCAAGGCGATGGCCTCACTATCAGTGGTTGACCGGAAGTCCTCGGCGGGTAGGGCTGCGCGGAGCGTTGGCCCATTTACCAGATCGCCATTGTGCGCGATGGCGAGCGATTCATATTGGCCTGCGCGCTCGCCAACAACAAAGGGGCCGGCATTCTCAACGCAGCTTGAGCCGGTCGTGGAATAGCGCACATGGCCGATGCCGAGATTGGAAAAGGGCAGATTGGTGCCCGAATCGGCGAAGACCTCACGTACCTTCCCCATACCGATGCGATGGACAATCTTGCCTTCGTCGTCATAAACCGCCATGCCTGCGCTCTCTTGCCCTCGGTGCTGTAGGGCGGTCAAGGCCAGTGTTATATAGCGACGAACGTCCAGGTTCTCATCGCCTTGTGGCGCATAAATTCCCACAATTCCGCACGCGTCATGAAGTCGCTCCATGCTCAAATCCTCTCTGGTAAGGTGATCGGTCAGGTAAGCCGCGCTGGCTTCGCAAAAGCGTGGCGCTCCTGGTTTTGTTTCCTCTTGCTTGCCAGTCCTGATCAAGGGTATAAATCCTGTTCTGGCTGGGCGTTGCCAGTTCCAATGATCTATTTGCTCTTGTTACACACGCTAATAGTATCGGCAGAAATCCGGTATTGGCAAGATGCCATTAATTACTTAGCTTACTGGTGAGATCGGCAACAAGTGCGTAGCGGTCCGCAACCTCGCGCAAATGCTCGGGCGTTACCTCTTGCAGATTACGATAGACCTGCTTATCAAGCATGCGGCTCTTATCGCCACCGGGCCAGAGGCGCCAGCTATCGTTATCAATCACATCCGCGACCAGCAGATGCCCCTCCGGATCACGCCCAAACTCGATTTTCAGGTCTACCAGGGTCACATCAATTCTGGCCCAGGCTTGCTCTAGAACCGAAAAGACGCGGTGTCCTTCGCGTGCCATCCAGTCAATTTCGTCGCTTGTTGCAATACCTTGCTGAATGATTTCCTCGGGTTGAATCTGGGGATCGTGGCGCGCATCATCCTTGAGGAATGTTTCGATCAATACAGGATCAAAGCGTACTCCTTCGCTTACCTCAGGATGGCGCTTGAGGAATGAGCCAGTTGCGAGACGGCGCTGTACGTGCTCAATGGGAAGCATCTGACAACGCTTGACTAGCATTGTGACTTCGTCGACCTGCCGTACGAAATGTGTGGTGATACCCGCTTCGTTAAGCAAGCGAAAGATATTCGCAGTCGTTAAGGTGCTCCAACGCGATTTTCCTTCAATCTCATTATGGCGTGCACCATCACCAGCGGTAATCTGGTCTTTGCCGACCATGTAGGCCAGGCTCTTATCCAGTGGATAACTGTAGATGCGTTTGGTTTTGCCCTCAGCCAGCAAGGGACCAGGCTGCGCATGTTCTGTCATGACTTGATGTTCTCCAGGGAACGGCGAAGCGGGCAACTGCAAGCATTTGCGTTGCCCTGCTTCCGGGTGAATCTTTGATTGCTAGCGAATGAGTACACCACCCTGACCCTCCCGAATCGTGCCAATCTGCACCAACTCTGGAAGCAGGCTACGTGCCTCAAGCGCGCTCTTGGGTGCCAGCACAACAACCATGCCGATTCCCATGTTAAAAGTCCGATAGAGTTCTTCTTGCGGCAGGCTGCTCAGGCGAGCCAGGAGATCAAAGAGTGGTGGTACCTGCCAGGAGCCACTCTCAATTTCCGCCTGTATGCCAGGAGGAAGAATACGCGCGATATTACCCTGGAAGCCACCACCGGTAATATGTGCCATGCCCTTGATGAAGCGCCCTCTGTCCGCGAGATACGAGCGTAGTTGCTGCACTTCGCGTAGATAGCTGCGGTGCGGACGTAGCAACGCATCAGCCAGGGGCTCTCCTAACTCAGGATAGACTGTATCAAGAGATGTCTGCTCGAAGAGGCGGCGCACCAGCGAGTAGCCGTTGGTGTGTAAACCGTTGGATGGGAGACCCAGGATCACATCGCCGGGGCTGATGGTGCTGCCATTGACGAGTTCATTCTGTTCAACGATTCCCACAATGGTACCTGCCAGATCAAATGCGCCAGGCTGATAGACATCTGGCATCTCAGCGGTCTCGCCACCAAGCAAGGCACACCCTGCTTCTTTACAGGCATCAGCGACGCCCTGGACAATGCGAGCTACCTGGACTGGGTCCAGCTTGTTTACGGCGATGTAGTCCATGAAAAAGAGGGGACGCGCGCCCATCATTAACAGGTCATTAACAGAATGGTTGACGATATCATAGCCAATGGTATCAAAGCGTTTGGCCTGAGAAGCGATCAGCGTTTTTGTCCCCACGCCGTCGGTCGACGCGACCAGGGCAGGCTGCTGAAGCTTACGCTCGTCTTGTAGGCTGTAGGCTCCCGCGAACGCGCCCAGGCCTTCAAGTACCTGAGGACCATGCGTGGCCTGTACCGCCTTTTTCATCAGGCGTACCGCTTGCTCGCCAGCCTTGACATCCACACCACTATCCGCGTAGGTGTGTGGTGCTTGCTCTCTGCTGGGAGCAGCCTGTACGCTCGCTGTCGCCTTGAATGATCTTACTGGCTGGGGTGTACTTTCACCACTGGCGAGTTTCAGGGCACACTCATAGGCGTTCTTGAAGATGAGGAGGCCATCGCCAAAGTCGCCACTCTGTGAACGGCGCTGTGGATGCTGAAGTGCTGCTACAAAACGTTCTGGATGTGGCATGAGGCCAAAGACATTACCCTGTGTGTTACAGATACCCGCGATATTATCCATAGAGCCGTTTGGGTTAGCCGGATAGGCAACGGCATCACCCACCCGGCCTGTGGCCGTGGCATAGACCAGGGGAATCTGACCGCTGGTGTGTAGCTCGCTTAACTCGCCGTTATACACAAACTGCCCTTCGCCGTGCGCAACGGGTAGCTCTATAGGCTGTTCTAAACCCTGCGTGAAGATGCAATTGCTCGGTTGGAAGGCCAGGGTTACCCAGCGGCACTCAAACTGGGCTGCCTCGTTCTCTGTCAGGGTGGAGTGTGCTACTCCGCCCTCTCCATCGCTCGCAAGGCGACCAGGCAAAAGGCCAGAGCGTACCAGGACCTGGAAGCCATTGCAGACACCTAGTACCAGGCGCCCCTCCGCTACAAAGCGGCGGAGCTGCTCACCCAGGTGGATTGTCAGATTCTTTGCCAGTAGCGTGCCTGCTCCCAGATCATCTCCATATGAGAAGCCACCGGGTAGGGCCAGGAAGTGATAGTCCAAAAGCGATTCTGGTTGCTTTAGGAGCTGATTGATATGCACCAGTTTGGTGTCAAAGCCAACCAGGCTACAGGCCTGGGCCATCTCCCGGTCGCAGTTAATACCGGGGGCGCGCAAGACGAGCGCGCGTGGTTTTCCGGTCATGCCTGTCCTCCCTTCCAAGCCTCTTGTAACTCTTCAACGCTGACGTTAATGAGCTCCTCATCGCCATCCTGGACAATAAAGCGTGGTGTATTGGTGACTGTACCCAGATAGGCTAGGTCCTCAACGCCAGCGGCACGCAAATGCTGCTCGAAGGCGTTCAATTGCTCGGGTGTTATCTCAACTATGAAACGCGAAGGCGATTCGCTAAAGAGGCGTACGATATTGCGCGCATGTGGATGCACTTCATCCAGAGCCGCGTCTGTGCGCGCGACCTGAGATACGTCAAGTTTCGCGCCCAGCAAGCTCGCCAGTGCCATCTCGGAGGCTGCGACAGCAAGTCCACCCTCTGAGAGGTCGTGACAGGCACGTACCATTCCCAGGCGAATGGCTTCGCCCAGAACCTTCATAGTGGTATATGCGTGTTCGATCTGGACCTGGGGGACCGCCGTCTGGGGGACAAATTGCGCGAATGAGGCCTGATCGATGATCTCTGTATAGTGCGAACCCGCGAGCTCATTGCGCGTCGTGCCTACCAGATAGAGCAGGTTACCCGGTGTCTTTAAGGACATATCAACGGTCCTGCTGGCATCATCAATCACGCCAACCGCTGAAATGACCAGTGTAGGGATCACCGGCATCCGCTGTCCATCGGCGCGGTACTCGTTGTTGAGACTATCCTTGCCTGAGATGAATGGGACCTTGAAGCCTATTGAGGCGTCATAACATCCCTTTACAGCCCGCACCAGCATACCAAGTTGCTCTGTGTCGTTCGGGTTACCCCAGCAGAAGTTGTCTAGCACAGAGGTGCGTGTGATGTCGCCGCCAACTGCGGTCAGGTTACGCAGAGCCTCGTCTACGGCATTCAATGCCATGTGGTAGGGGTCAATTCTGCCATAGAGAGGATTGACGCCATTCGAAAGCACGATGCCTGCCTGACTTGGCTTATCTATAATGGGCTGAAGCACGGCGGCATCGCCGGGACCATTGCCGGACCTTCCAACCATTGGCTTGAGGACGGTCGCGCCCTGCACCTCATGGTCATAGCGCCGTACAACATCTTCCTTAGAGGCAATGTTAGGGTGGCGCAGGAGTGTCAGCAGCGTTGGCGTGAACGAATGAGTAATTGCTTCGGAATTGCTTGGTGTCCAGGATCCTGCCACCTGTGTGCTGGCTTCTGGACGTGCCCAGGAAGCTTCAAGCTCCTTCACAGGGTTGCCATCGTGCAGGAACTCCATGGAGAGGTTCGCGACCTCCTGACCCTGGTATAAGATAGTCAGGCGTTGATCGTTGGTGAACTCGCCAAGAATGCTAGCCTCTACCTCTTCAATCGCGCAAATGTCCAGTAGCGCTTGTAACTTCTCTTGGGGAACGGCCAACACCATACGCTCCTGAGCTTCGGAGAGCCAGATCTCCCAGGGGGCGAGCCCCTGATATTTCAATGGAGCATTGGTCAGCTCAACGCGTGCGCCAGTCTTCTCGCCCATCTCACCTACAGCTGAGGAGAAGCCACCCGCGCCACAGTCTGTAATCGCGTGATAGAGTCCCAGATCGCGAGCCTGGATGATAACATCGGTTACTTTCTTCTCGGTGATCGGTGCGCCAATCTGGACGGCGGTACCTGCCTGTGTATTAATCTCATGGCTCATCTCGCCCGAGGAGAAGGTCGCGCCATGTACACCATCACGTCCAGTGCGTCCACCTAAAACCACAATCAGGTCACCAGGCTCTACCTGGCGGGGGTGGCTTCCATGTGGAAGCATGCCCAGGCAGCCACAGAAGACAAGCGGATTATAGGTAAAGCCTGAGTGGTAGAGTACCGCGCCATTCACGGTGGGAATACCCATTTTGTTGCCATAATCGCGCACGCCACTCACCACGCCACTTGCGATCCGCCGTGGAGAGAGCACGCCCTTTGGCAATGTCTTGCTATCGGTATCGAGGGGACCAAAGCAGAGGATATCGGTACAGGCAATAGGTTGAGCCGAGACTCCGACCACGTCGCGAATTACACCACCAACTCCTGTATTCGCACCACCAAATGGCTCGATGGCTGAGGGATGGTTATGTGTCTCGACCTTAAAGGCTATGTCATGTGTCTCGGTGAAGCGCACGATGCCCGCATTATCGCTAAAGGCCGAGACCAAGTAGGGGTGCTGTACCTCATCGGTCGCGCGCATGATATAACTCTTGAGCAGGCCGCGAATGGTCTCCTGCTCAAGCTCATTGCCCTGAGCGTCAACTTCATGATAACGAATGGTCGCCTTAAAGGTCTTGTGCGAACAATGCTCAGACCAGGTTTGAGCCAGTGTCTCCAGTTCCACGTCGGTTGGTTCGCGCCCCTGCTCGCGAAAATGCTGCTGAATGGCGCGCATCTCGCTCAGATTAAGCGAGAGAAGCCCTTGCTTACTTACCTCTTGCAACTGCTCATCACTCATCGATGTCAGTGGAATCGTCGCTACCTGAGTGGCTGTATTTCCATTATCGACCTGCGCCTCAAGCGGGCTATGCGTGGCTGGTGCCAGACCATTGCCGTGCGCGAGATGCAGTTCATAGTTCTGAATAACTGGATTAAAGAGCAGTGCTTCAGCGATAGTATGTACCTCGGCTTCGCTCAAACGTTCGTCGAGCAGATAGCGCCGTCCTGTCTCCACATGCTCAATTCCGCTCAGGCCCAGCATGCGCGCTCCTTCCAGAACGCTTTCAGCCAGGGTATCAGTCACACCGGGGTGAAAAAAGACATCGACCGTATGCGCATTGTTGGCATAGGTCGATAGGTGTGCTTCCTGAATAACAGGATCAGTTAGCAGTTCCTGTGTAAGTCGCTCGGTATCCTGCGGTGACAGTGAGCCCGTAAGCTGGTACAGTTGAGCTGTATGGAGGTAGAGTGGCGTATCAGAAATAGCTGCAAGCGAAGGAAGTGTATCGATAGGTAATTGTAGTATCTCGCGAGCAAGCTTGCGAGCGTTCACATCATGACGCTCAGAAGTTGCGCGTACCTCAATCTGAAATGATGTCACGTTTCTATATCCTGGCTGGCGTTATCTATCATACTCTCCTTATTTAGAAAGCCCGAGCGTGTTGATGCGGCGTGGACTTTCGTATAAGGCCATAGCATGGCATGCTGGAAGTACATTCGTCATTCTCATTTGGAGGCAGTAAAATGCCTTTATGATGGTTAGCTTCGCTACGACGAATAAGCAGCATGTCCCACCTATGGCGCGAAGCGACCTTAGCGGATGGGACATGTCCATTGTAGCACCAAGAAAGGCGAAGTAGCAAACTCGTCTCCCTTCCTGAATACTATAGTGTGACTGTTTATGATCTCTCTTCTCCTACAATGTTGAGAAGCCTGCGGTAGAGCGGAATCTGAAGCTTGGGATTATAAAGAAAAGCCAGGCAAAGCACCAATGCCTGGCTTTTCTGAAAGTGAGTAGAGTATCTATTGTTCCTATTTGCGAGAGAGAATACGCTTGAGAATAGCCGTAACTCCGCCATCCATTGCGCCACTAATAAACTCGCCAAGTGAGGACTTGGGTGGTGGCGTGTCCAAAGATGGGAAATTCGAGGCTTGTGGTCCAGGCCGATAAGGATTGGGTTGGTACTGTTCAGATTCATGTTGCTCAGGATTGTCTGGATGCTGATAGGAGTTCTGCTGATACTGAATGTGTTCCTGATTCGGCCCCAAAATGGATTTATTGACTGGCGTTGGAGCTATCTGCTGTCCCGGACCTGATCTTGGTATCGCGTTCTTGGGAAAGCTCTTATATACCGGAGTTTGTTCAGGCATGCTACTATCAGTGGACACTTCAGGCTGCTCCTCTTCGGCTGAGTCACTCTTTGCGGCGTCAGATGTCGCTTCCGGAGAAGGCTCATCGAGTGGTGTGGAGGGAACCTGTTGACCCTGTCCTGATATTGGGATTGGTGCGTTGCTTGACATAGAGACGGCTTGCTGACCCACTCCTGAGCTTGGGATGGCTATTGTATAAGGGGTTTGTTGACCCTGTCCCGAGGGTGGGAATATTGGCGTGTGAGGTGCTTGCTGCATGATGCTCGCACCTGTTCCCTGTGGCAGAGGCTGATCTATATGCATCAGGTAGACGGAGCCGCCCCCTGGTGGCCTATCGAAATGGTGTGTGGGATCGTATGCTAGAATGCCTCGCTCAAAGCGCTGATAGGACCACTGGCTACCAGGGTTTGGATAGAACTCGTTCATGAGTGGGAGACCCAGGTAGGTTAGACCATTCTTGGCGCTTCCACCAAACTGGCAGTAGAAGTTGAGTATGCTCGCCATGAGATAAAACCCATTGGTCTTGCAGCGCCAGCGTCCGTTACTGGCTTGCTCAAAGTAGCGTGCGACTAGCGCATCGCTGAGGCTGATTCCTGCCCCGCTTGGTGGGGGATTGCCGCCATTGGAGCCGCCGCTACCATCGCCCGAGCCACCACTCGAACCTCCACTGTTCAGGTACGAGATCAACTCATCCCAGGGGTAGGGACCAGGGCAGCGACTTCGATTGACAGGATCCATCGAATAATGCCCAGTAATCCCCCCATTGGCGTCCGCGCGGCGCAGAGGGATCTTATAGCGCGCGCAAATGTGGCTGATCAGGCGAAAACTAGCTGCTTTCTGTGCGTCGGTAAGCACATCGGAATTATCAGTATGTGGCTTTACATGCTCAATAGAAATGGTAACCCAGTTTGGATTTATGCTGGAGGTCCACCAGGGATCATGCCCAGTGCTGATAACCCCATTTCCCCAGGCCCCATCCTTTTCAGCTACGCACTGAACAATGGTACCATCCTGCCCGATCACATAATTCGCGCTGACATCTGCTGTCTGGAAGTAGGTGCCAACATCGCGGGCACTATTGAAGCCCGCCGTTCCATGCACAATAACCCATTTGGGAGTATAACCATTGCGGTTCTCAAAGTAGTTAGGAGAAGGTATCCACACTGCCCCTGCTTCATCCACCATATGCGCACTCCTTTGAATTGCTTAGATCCCGCGCCTGCTATGCCATCGCACATTTACGCATCATACATGACTGTTAGAATGTGTGATACGCCATAAAGTATACTCCATAAGAAGTGGATTGAACAGACAAAACATTCGTATATATTGACTAGAGTGTACAAGGAAGGAATGCCTCTGTTGGGGCATTCCTTCCTTGTACACTCTAGTCAATATGCTTATCTTAGATGATACCTTCTAGCTCACCCTTGGGGTCACGTAGCATCAACTCAGGGACTGCTTTGTGTGGATCGAGATCCTGGAAGAGGATCTGACTGAGCTTGGCTGTGATGGGCATCTCCACGTTATAACGCTCCGCCAGTCTGAGGGCGGCACGAATTGTATACACACCCTCTGATACCGAGTGGGTCGATTTAAGGATTGTCTCCAGTTTCTCGCCTGCTGCCAGGCGACGCCCCAATTGTTGATTACGGCTCAATGGGCTTGCGCAAGTCGCGATGAGGTCGCCAATACCTGCCAGCCCAACGAAGGTAAGTGGGTTTGCTCCAGCGGCGAGACCCAGGCGTGCGATCTCCGCGACTCCTCGCGTAATAAAGGCTCCCTTCGCGTTATCGCCGTAGCCTAGTCCTTCAGTCATGCCAGCCCCAATCGCAATGATGTTCTTCAAGGCTCCGCCTAGTTCCACCCCAATGACGTCGTCTGAGGTATAGACGCGATAGTTTGAGGTTGTGAGCCAATCCCGACAGGTAATCGCGATCGCCTGGTTTGAGCAGGCTACTACAGCGGCGGTCGGCTTCTCCAGCGCGACTTCACGCGAAAGATTGGGCCCACTAAGTGCTGCTATGCGTCCAATCGCGTTCGGCAATTCTTCCGAGATAACCTCAGTCATACGTTTCAAACTATCAATCTCTACACCTTTGCTAGCGCTGACCAGCAAAGTTTTTTGAGAGAGATGTGGCGCGAGAAGACGCAGGTTTTCGCGCATGCGTTGTGAAGGTGTGACCAGCAACAGCAAGTCCTTATCATGTGCTGCTTCAGCAATATTTGCGCTCACTTGTAGTGTCTCTGGGAACGTTATGCCAGGAAGAAACATGCTGTTCTCGCGCCGTTCTTGTATCTCTTTTGCACGTTCGGCTCTATATTCCCAGAGCGTTGTTGGAATGCCTTTCTTCGCTAGCAGCAACGCCAGGGTTGTGCCCCAGGCACCACTACCTATCACACCTGCTGATACCATCTCTTCTCCTTAAACAAACTCGAATTTCTCATCATAAAAAATCGGGCGCATAAGTGCTAGATGCACATCCTTGAATGAGGACGGATTTTTGCCTAAGCTCTCTTCTGAAGCAAATTTCTTCAGGCTTATTGTAGCATAGCGTGAGACGAAAGGGTGGGGGGCATGGACCGACAGATATCTTATTGCTTCGAGCGCTCTGATGACGAACGCATCTGCCGACGGAAGGCAGTGGGACTAAGTTGGAAGTGTCGGCGGAAGGCTTTGCAGAAATGGGTCGCGTTCGCGAAACCTGTTGCCAGAGCAATATCTTCTAGCCGTTGATGGGTATAGATTAGTTGGCTTGTCGCCTCTTCCAGGCGGACCTGCGTCATGTATTGAGCGGGAGGATGCCCCGTGATGGTCTTAAAGTGGTGGCTGAAGGCACTTCGGCTCATATTGTAGATTTCAGCGAGCGCTTCTACTCCAACTGCTTGAGGCAACGTTCGCAAAACATAGCTACGCACATGTTGTAACAGGCGCTCTCGTTCAGCTTGTGGATAACGTTGATTGAACAGGCTGCGTTCATACTCGATCAGGAAGCGGAAGAGGTTCTCCTCTTCCACGAAAGAATCATATGGTACTGGAGCATATATGTGTTCTAGTACCTCTACTGCGCGCTTGATGAGTATGCTATCCGCTTCGATATGCAGGAGAGCGCCGAAGTCTTGGATCTGTTTGACAAAGCGACTGACGATATATGGATGGCGAATGAGAAGCCAGAAGAAAGACCAGTGTTCAGACTCAGGTGGAAAATAGTAGTGATGGTTTGAAGGGACATGAGCGATAAAAGCCATCCCAGGAGTGACCTTGGAGAGCGTTTTGTTCTCTTTATAGTATCCCCAACCAGACAGCGTATATTGAAAGATAATATATGGATGTGCTGCCTCACCCCTCGTTTCAAACCATGCCAGGAATAATGCTCGCCTGTCGCATGGCTCTCCAAGGCCGATCCATAGACGAGCGCGGAATAGTGTGATTGGTGATGAGCCAGGTTGGTTAATGTGTCTATCTTTGGTGTTCGAGAAATTCCCCCCGGTTGGTCAATGTGGCGCAGGAGATCCAGTAGTTGTTCCAACGTTTATTCTTTCCTACCCTCTTATGCGAAAATTAACGCTACTAGATCCCTCTAGTCGCATCAGGTTTAGATCAACTTACTTCACAAATAGACCAATGGAAACACATGTAGACCTTGTATCAGGTTGGTTCTGTCAGCTACTCTTCTTCACAGAGAGAGTATAACATAGGTTGTATTTGAAAGGACCATTCATATGCCCATCAAAGTAGCTGTCATTGGTGCGGGATCTATTGGCTTCACGCGCCGATTGATGCGTGATATCTTGACTGTTTCAGAGTTAGCGGATACCATTTTTGCCTTTACCGACATATCACAACAAAACCTAGATATGGTTACTCAGCTCTGTCGGCGTGATATTGAGCATAATCAGCTACCCGCGACGATTGAAGCAACGCTGGATCGCACGCGCGCACTCGCGGATGCTGATTATATTCTCTGCACCATTCGCCAGGGGGGCTGGATGCCTTTCAGATGGATATCGACATACCTCTGAAATATGGGGTCGATCAGTGTGTCGGCGATACCATTTGCGCGGGTGGCATTATGTATGCACAGCGTACTATTCCTGCCCTGCTCGATTTCTGTCAGGATATTCGCAAGTATGCCAAGCCTGGCGCTCTGTTGCTGAACTACGCTAATCCTATGGCGATGAATGTTTGGGCATGCAATAAATACGGTGGAGTGCCAACGGTAGGGCTCTGTCATGGCGTTCAAGGTGCCCATTGGCAGATTACCAATTGTATTGAGCGCTGGGCTAAACAAGAGGGTTTGCTGGACGCCGAGGAGACTTTGCATCGTCGTGATGTGGATGTTATTGCCGCTGGCATCAATCACCAGACCTGGTTTGTCAAAGTCCAGTGGCGTGGTATGGATATGCTCCCTCGTCTTCTTGAGTTGTTTGAGCAGCACCCCACGTATGCCGAGACTGAGAAAGTGCGTATTGATGTGCTTCGACGCTTTGGTTACTACAGCACCGAATCCAATGGTCATCTGAGTGAATACCTACCCTGGTATCGCAAACGGACTGCCGAAATTCCCCAGTGGATTGATCTTTCGAACTGGATTCACGGAGAGACCGGGGGGTATCTCCGTGTCTGTACTGAGGGTCGTAACTGGTTTGAAACTGACTTTCCCAACTGGTTGCGAGAAGAGCCTGATACATTCACGCCGGAGACACGAAGTGAGGAACACGGGTCTTATATCATTGAGGCTCTGGAGACTGGGCGTGTCTATCGTGGTCACTTCAATATCGTCAACAAGGGACATATCACAAATCTGCCAGATGGATGTGTCATCGAGATACCTGGCTATGTCGACAAGAACGGAATCAATATGCCTGTCGTGGGGAATTTGCCACTGGCGTGTGCCGCGACCTGTTCAGCCAGTGTTCGGGTACAGGAGATGGGTATGGAAGCAGCCGTACGTGGCGATGTTACCTTGCTCAAACAAGCCATGCTTCATGATCCACTCGTCGGCGCTGTCTGTAATCCCGAAGAGGTCTGGCAAATGACAGATGACATGCTGATCGCGCAGGCCGCATGGTTACCACAATATCAGTCCGAAATTGCTGTCGCGCGCCAGCGTCTAGAGACAGCTAGCGTCAATGGGACCCGCGTTACCCTGCGCGAGACGGTAGGGGCGGCCCGTCTGCATACACGTTCAGTCGATGAAATGATGCAACAACCTGGCGAGGCGCGTTCAAACGCGGCTGCAGCTGATAAAGGGAAGATGACTCGCTAGCTTACCATCTCTCAGAAATAGTTTTTTTGTAGAGCGAGTAGGCACGATTGCTACCATCAATCGCGCCTACTCGCTCTCCTCTCGAAGTGCTTAAGCATTGAGTATCTTTATTCATGATAGAGATCATCGACTGAGACTGTAGATTCACCTTCTTTGAGGTCTTCTTCAAGTGGCGGCAGATCTTCGGGATTTTGTGGATTGATAAAGCCAATCAGAATACGAATTAGGCCGACAATGGCAACAATCGCCCCCAGGCCGATTAACAGACCAGGCGTTGAGTAGTAGATGCCCTGGCTTAGAGTAATGCCAACCCCAATGAATGCGATACCCAACACGAAGATGAAGAGCCCGCTCCATGTATATTTGTTGACCTTACTTCTGATCGCGCTATAGAAAACGCGCAATCGATGTCTGTAGGTAACCCTTTCTTGGACCATCTTGTTTTTCCTCCATGATGGTTTGTGTACGGCCTTCTTTATTATCTAATTACGCTATTGGGGCCAAATTCGATGCATATTCGCGTCTTGCCCTATATATGTGTATCTTTGTATGGAAGTTGACAGCATAAAAATTGTCTCCCTTGGGAGACAATTTGGGGATTAAGTACCATGCTCTTTTATCTATCCAGGTTCTTGTACGTCTAGATGGTATAACCGATCACTTATGAAAAGCCTCCCCGGTTTTGAAGCGTATTCAGGCGGAGAAACTGTTTTCAATAGGCTCTGATTATTTCTGCTCCACGCGTATCACGCAAGTATGATACGCGCTATCTAAGCTCAGGTCTGAGCGCGTTCTAGTATCAATTCAGGAAGAAATATTGGGCATGGAGAGATTCCTGGTATTGTTCTCCTAAGATCTTATGCGAAAATCAACCCTCATACGAGGGCACGGCGCCGCTGGTCGCGGCGAGCGCGCACTCCTTATACGAACATCTGATCGCGAAGCGCTAGCTGCCGTTCAGGCAGCGTTGATGTTCGTTGTAGCACACGCGCTCAGGTTGCCGCATAAGGAGTAAGAGATTGGTATAAAACGCTGCCTCATTATGGGATTACCCTGACCGTCAAATCGCATATCTTTACATGGTATGTCGAAGGCTGCTTGTCTGTCGCTGAAGATAGAGAAGCTAATGGAGTAGGAATACATTCGAAGGGAAGGGTACTATGAAACAGCATTATAACTCATCGGCAAATGCCAAACAGCTAACGCTTCTCTGTTGTTATGCTGCGGAAGATCAAGAACAACTTTCGTCGCTCAAGCGCTACTTTGTCTCGCTTTCAGATGAACGCGTTTGTGTCAGATTGGCGACTCTGGATATGGATGCCGCTTCGTTAGGCTTAGCGGAAGCTTCAGTAACGATTAGCGAGGCGCACATCATTCTCTTGCTGGTCAGCGATGCATTCAAGCGCTTTGGTGATGACAAGCATAGGGCTATGGAGCATATTCTGAATAGTGCTCGCCATGGAGACACGCGCGTCTTTCCCGTAGTCTTACGCAAGACGCGCTGGGCCGGGACCTCGTTTAGTATTCTCCGTCCTCTTCCCGCAAATGGCGCGGCCCTTCAAACTCGTATTGAAGAGCACTTTGATGCATCTATTATGGCAATTCTACTGAACGAATTGCGCATGGAGATGCACAAACTTGCTGATACTTTGGGCATTGCGCAGGATCACCCTCTGGCTCACACCAATGATGATGTCCGATACGCATATAGCCCGGATGTACAGGCGGTTGCTGAGGACGAGAAGCAACGCGAAGCCATGACGGATGAGTTACTTCTATTGCCCACACATTCCCCTATACCCCAATCTGCGAGGGATACTTCTAATAAGTCCCTGACCCGGTGGGTGAAAGTGGTACTACCTAAAGCTGATTATGCGCTGCCTCGTCGGAGAATCGCGTTGCGTCATCAGGTCCGAAGAAGTGTCCCTCGCGTGGTGATTGTAGTTGTGGTCGTGTGTTTAACTTGTAGCCTGTCACACTAGCCAACTCAGATGTATGATGTGCCAGAGGCAAGTTGGCCAACATCAGCAATGGAATGTTCACCTTTAGCATCAATAGTTCCATTGGAGGGATAAGGGCTTGCGACAAAAAAATACCCCGCCGCAAGTGCGGCGGGGTTTATAAAAGGCTAGATGTTTATGCGCTGGCGCTGGCTGGCGAGCGATATGACTCAGGAGCTGAGTTGATCGAACCAGTCTCAACCATGATGTCGCGTAATTGTTTGGCATCAATCGTCTCGTAGAGTCGGAGTGCCTTGGCGATGCGATCCAGCGCTTCTTTATGATCTCGTAACAGTGCCACAGCCTGTTGATGGGCTCTGTTCACGATACGCGTCACCTCTGCGTCAACGACAGTCGCGGTGCGTTCGCTATATTCGCGTGTACCACTCGCCAGGGCGGTACCAGAGAATGGATCCTCACGCTCACTGTACGAGATTTGCCCCAGTTGTTCGCTCATACCCCAGCGAGTAACCATCTGGCGAGCGATGGCAGTCACGCGTTGCAGGTCGTTCTCCGCGCCTGTCGTGATGCGTCCAATAGCGACCTCCTCGGCAGCTCGTCCGCCGAGCGCGGTTACCAGCTGCGCTTCCAGCATATCTTTGGCGTAATTGTAGCGATCATCGAGCGGAGTATATTGGGTGACGCCCAGTGCCTGACCGCGTGGAACAATCGTGACCTTTGTAACGGGATCAACTCCATCGGTCAGAATGCCCGTTAGCGCATGCCCGCCCTCATGATAGGCGACCACGTTGAGATCCTCTTCGCTCAGGATCAGTGGACGCTCAGCACCGAGCAAAATCTTATCCAGGGCCTCTTCAAAGCAGCGCTGATTGACGGCATCTAGATTGCGCCGCGCTGCCAATAAGGCTGCCTCGTTGACGAGATTTGCCAGGTCAGCACCAACCATACCCGGAGTGGCACGCGCAATAGTGATCATATCAACATCAGGTGCCAGAGGAACATCACGTGAGTGAATCTTCAGGATTGCCAAGCGACCATTCCAGTCTGGGCGATCCACTGTTACGCGGCGGTCGAAGCGACCAGGGCGGAGCAAGGCTTTATCTAGCCCATCGGGGCGGTTTGTCGCAGCGATGACTACCACAGCCTGACGAGAGTCAAAACCATCCATCTCGACGAGCAACTGGTTGAGAGTTTGCTCACGCTCATCATTGCTATTAATGCTTGAACCGCGCTGACGACCAACGGCATCAATCTCGTCGATAAAGATGATGCTGGGCGAGGCCTTCTTAGCTTGCTCAAACAGGTCGCGTACACGGCTGGCACCAACACCAACAAGGACCTCGACGAACTCGGAGCCACTCATAGAGAAGAATGGCACACTGGCTTCACCTGCTACGGCGCGTGCTAACAACGTTTTACCAGTTCCAGGAGGGCCCACCAATAGTACACCACGCGGAATTTTACCGCCCAGGCGTTGGAACTTTTGAGGCGTGCGCAAGAACTCAACTACCTCAACCAGATCGTTCTTCGCTTCATCTACGCCTGCGACATCCCCGAAGGTGGTGCTGGGGCGATCTTCCAGAACCATCTTGGCGCGGCTCTTGCCGAAGCTGAAGATGTTCTGCTGGCTCTGGTTGGCTCGACGCAGAATGAAGAAGAAGATGATAATGAGGCCGATCCAGGGGCCAATATTGATAATGAAGCTCCAGAAGAGGTTATTATCGCTATTGGGTTTAGCTGAGAACGCGACGTTATTCTTGATTAGTAACTCGGTAAGCTGTGGATCGCCATTGGGAAGTTGGGTAAAGTGGAAAGTATCACTCTTCTTTGCCTGCCCATTGGCATCAATAACGGTAATCGCGTTTTTGAACGTGCCATATGCGTCCTGCCCCTGGAACGTGACGCTTTTAACATTCTGAGCCTGCACTTGCTGGTAGAACTGGCTGTAGGGAACTTCAACCGCATTGGCGTTAGCGTTGGTGTTCGAGCCAGAAACAAAAAACTGGAACAAATACCAGATTCCTAGCAGCAAAACGATAAGCAGGACGGCACGGATCAGGAGTGAGGTGCCGCCATCACGCGGACCACCCGGGGTATTCCCATTATTTCCATTATCGGAACCGGGGGTGCGTGGTTCATTGGAATTATTATTCTGATACATATATATAGCCTGAGCGTCCATCTAGTTCAGACCTACTTTCTTTGTCTGACGAGACCTTCTAAGCATATGGACTTCCTTTCGTCATACAACCACCTTAGAGATAATGTGAGGAGCGCATCCTCAGCGCCTGAAAGGTTCAGACCTCTGCTTGAAGCTGCCTGACAGAGTTTAGGATTTCTACGAAAACCAATGCCACTATCGTGACTGGCGCGAACACCTTATCCGAAAACCAACGCGCTGCTGTACCCTGTACGGGGACGTGGTTAGTGCTGCCACGCTCAGGCTCTCGAATAAGGAATAATATGTAAGACGATACGAGACCCAATTTGTATATGAGTTGCGTAGGCCACCTTGAGTGAATATTCCATCAACTCTCTAATCGGGTGATGGTAGGTAGATATGAAGCGTCGTATTCTGCATAGTACACGGACGACAAGCTTTCGTCTACTACCCGACAACTCTCCTATGGATAATCATACAGTCCCGCTGCTATCCTGAGTGGATGTACCGGCAAAGATGTTCCGTGTGGAGAAGGATCTCTTAATTGTGATACGTTGTGCTCAAGCAAAGGTTACAGTACTGTGTTAGCCTATCCCCACAAGAGCCCATAGTTATCAATCCATATTGTATTCCTAAAGAGCTTGCCTGTCCACCAGGATTGGAGTATACTAATCGGGCACACCATAGGTGCCTGTGCTGAGTGTTTCTAAGGCTAACATATGCCGATTTGTCCAGGATACTTGACAGGGCACAAAGGATGTAGTATTATGTAAAACGTTGACGCGGGATAGAGCAGTGGTTAGCTCGTCGGGCTCATAACCCGGAGGTCACAGGTTCGAATCCTGTTCCCGCTATCGCAGGTCAAAAAACCTGTGTTGTTCGCGCATCATTATTCGCGCATTTCTCTTAACGCGGGATAGAGCAGTGGTTAGCTCGTCGGGCTCATAACCCGGAGGTCACAGGTTCGAATCCTGTTCCCGCTACCAGGCTATTTAGCCTTATATCGCGTATGCGTATTGACGCGGGATAGAGCAGTGGTTAGCTCGTCGGGCTCATAACCCGGAGGTCACAGGTTCGAATCCTGTTCCCGCTACTAAGAGAAGTTCTCTGGCTCATTGTCAGGGAACTTTCTCAGTTCGTCTACCAAGCCTCTTGACAGCCTATGGTATGATGATTTTCGAGATTATGGCGGCTTAGCTCAGGCGGTAGAGCAAGGGACTCATAAGCCCTGTGTCACTGGTTCGAGTCCAGTAGCCGCTACCAGATAGCCCTCCGTTTGCTTTTAAAGCAGGCGGAGGGTTTTTATGTTTGTCTATACATTCTTTGGTATCATTTCCAATATTCTAAATTGATAGATCGTGGTAACAATTGTTGCTAGCTTTATTGTGAAAGGTAGTATAAGAGATTTTGTGGAGAAATATGTGGATAACTTGTGGATAACTCAAATGTGAGGCTGATATCAGGAGTTGCTAGGCAATTCTGGTATCAGCCTCATGTTGTATATATCGGTTTGATAGATGGTTGCTCTACTTGACATCTGCGACGCTATAACCCGCGTCGTCAAGGGCCGCTTCGATCTTTTCCATGGTGACCTGTTCTGGCTGATAGCCAAAGGCGACGGTCTTGCTGGAGAGATCTATGTTGACACCTTCGATACCATCCAGGCTCTTGAGGGCGTTGTTGATGGCGTTTACACAATGCTCACAGCTCATATCAGGCACGGAAAGAGTTACTTCTTTCATTAGTTGGTCCTTCTATCTTAAAGAGATATATCGAATAGAGATAATGTGAGACGCATCTCGCGATTATGCAAACTCTATTTGTTGCCCGCGACACCATAGAGTTGCAACAGTTCTTCAACTACTGCCTCCTCGCGCCCCTCTTTAATCCCTTCGATGACACATGATTGCAGATGCCCATTCAGAATGAGGAGCTCAAGCTTTTCGATGGCTTTGCGTACGGCATGAGTCTGGCGTAAGACATCGACGCAGTACTTATCTTCCTCCACCATTTTACGAATTCCCGCGATATGGCCCTCAATGTAGTTGAGCCGCTTGAGGACATCCTGCTTCTCCGCCTGCATTTCCTCTGCCTCCTGATGCAATACTATCAGCAATGTGACTGCTCATTATCAATATGACTGATAAGTTTCCGCCGTCGACCTGCTTGAAATTTCCTTTTCCCATACCCCGTACCGGGGGGTATGGGTCAATTATAGCATGTGTTCATTAACTACACAAGGCATCTCTATCATCGTGAATAAGCGCAGGCGGAAAGGGATTTTGGCGCAACAACGAGATGGTGTTCAGCGTCAGCGCACGGTATGCTATAATGCGCCCTGAATATCTCATCGCTTTTCCACTTTTGCCCTATCAGGGAAGAAAAGCAAGGTGGGAGAGTATATCTACCTGTGTCGTTCGTTGGGAAGGCTGGCTGAAACCACAATGCTCATTACACGGATCGAGTTAGAGAATATCAAAAGCTATCGCCGCTTTCAGGTGGATTTCCGCCGTGGAACGACGGCCATTGGTGGTGCCAATGGTGCAGGCAAGACCACCCTGGTTGAAGCTATTGGCTTTGCGCTCTTTGATTATCTGCCCTATAGTCAGGTACGTTTTGTGCGTGAGGGCGAGAAGTGGGGACGTGTACTGGTGCATCTCATCGGCGGCGATGAGCGCCCGTATGTTGTGGAACGACGTTGTGGCTCAGGTGCCCGTTGGCTGATTCACGACGAAGAGGCCAACATGCGCATTGAGCAGAATACGGATGTCCTTGATAAGTTGCATGAATTGTTTGGCATTGACCGTGAGCGCCCCCTGGCATCACTCTTCCGTGATGCGCTAGGTGTACCACAGGGTACCTTTACCTCTATTTTTCTGGATGTGGCGAGCAAGCGTAAGCAGACCTTTGATGCTCTGCTCCAGATCGAGGATTATAAGGCCGCCGCTGACTACCTGCTCGATTCGCAGAAAGACTATAAGGAGCAGATGCAGCAGCACCAGGGGCGCATCGACCAGCTTGAGTATGAGACACGTGAGCTTGAGGACTGGCGTGAGCGTTTACACAATGCACGGCAGGAAGATGAGCAGCAGAAGCTACGCAATACTGAACTTACAAGCTCGCTCAGTTACTATGAGGAACGTGAGCAAGCCCTGAATGCGGCTTACAACCATCTGCAAGAGCTTCGTCGTGCCGCCGAATCTGGGCGCAACCAGTATGACATCACGCAACAACTGCTGGCAAGCACACGGCAGGCGCTTGCGCAGGCGCGTGCTGCTCAACGCATTGTGCAAGAGGCTGAATCTGATTATCAGCGCCACCTTCAGGCGGGAGAGATGCTAGTCATGTTGCGCTCACAGGAGCAGCAACGTAACCGTCTGTTACAAGAGCAGGCTAGTTTGAGTAGCCAGCGCTCTTCTATTCGTTCAACCATGGAGAGCCTGGATGGACGCTTGGACGAGGTGACGCAGGCGCGCCTGCGTATCGAAGCTCTTGCGCCCGAAGTCCAACGTCAACAAGAGCTTGAGCAGCGCCGTGATGAATTACTCCAAAATGTCAGGCTATACAACTCAATGCGTGAAGAGGGGCGAGCCCAGCGTGAACGCCTGGAAAAAACGATACAGTCTCTGGCTACGTTAGAGCAGCGTATCGCTCGCATTGAGCCCCTGGTGGAGATCGCCGCGCATCTTACGGAACATGAACAGACCCGGACTCGCTTGCATGTGCAGAGTATCGAGCGCAAGAATAAATTTCAGCAACTCCAGGAAAAAAGCCGTGCTCTACGAGAGAAACGCGAGCAACAGGCTCCACTCCTCGAACGTCTGCGTAAGGCCGAGCGCAATCTAGAAATTATCGAAGAGCATCGCCAGGAGGCTGAGGCTATGCCTGGCTTGCAGCAAAGCTTGCAAGATATTACAGCGCGCCTGAACCGTTTGGACGGCAATATCGAAGCCTATACTGATTCCCTGGCGCAGTCCGCTGGTGGACAGTGTCCCTTCTTACGTGAACCTTGCCTGAATATCAAGCATCGGGGCATGGTCAGCCTGGAATCCTATTTCGAGAATCTGCTCGATGAGGAGCGGAACCAGCGTTCTCAAGTTCTCACGGAACAGAAGGTCGTTGTCAACCAGATTACTCAGATTCAGAAGTACGCCGATGCCCTGGACAAGCAAAGCCTATATGTCGAGAGGCACGATACTTTGGCGGAGCAAGCGCAACGGTTGGCAAGCGATATCGCATCACTTGAGCAGGAGAGCGCTGAGCTAGAGGCACAACTCGACCTGTTGCGTGATCATGAAGAGCGTGTGCGCGAGGCCGAGGCTGCCTACAAAGAGAGCAAGGCGGCGAGTGAGCAGGCCCATACGCTTCCTAATCTGCGTGAGCAAGCCCAACAGGCTCAGCAGCTTATCGCACAGTATGAGGCCGACCTCCAAACTCTGCGCGAGCGTGTCACACAGTTGCGCGATAGTGAGACCCATTTGCGACAGGTCGAGACCCAAATAGCGAGCCTCAATGATCCACGTGCCCAGTTGCGCGCGCAGCAACACATTGTATCGCAGGAGCCACGTTTCCAGGAGGAGCGTGGTCAGGCCATTCAACAGCTACAATTGTTGGATGAGCGCCTCTCATCCCTTGGAGATCGGCTAGCCGTGTTCCAGAACCTGGACATAGATATTCAGGCTCAGGAAGAGTCACGCCAGCAAACACTTGCGGCCCATCAGAACTATCTCAAGCATATCGAACAGGCGCGTGCCCTACCTCACCATGAAGAGAATTGCCAGCGGCAGGAGCAAGCGAATGAGCAGTCCCGGCAACGGATGCATGCCGCCGAGGAAGCCTATCAGCAAGCTCTGGCCTCTTTTAATGAGCAGGAGTTACAGGAAGTGCGCGCGCGACTACGCGATCTACATGGCGAGATCCGTGGTCTTGCGGAGCGCATGCAGCAAATTCAACGCGATATCAACGATGCCATGCAACGTATTGCCATCGCTGAAGAGAAGCTTCAGGAGCTTGAAGGCGTGCGCCAGGAGGCCCGTGAGCTTGAGGATCTACACACCATGATGGAGTACTTCCGTAAGGTGATCAAGGAGTCGGCTCCCTATGTGCTCAAAGCTATGCTTAATGATATCTCAGCTGAAGCCAACCGTATCTTTGGCGAGATTATGGGAGACCGCAGCGCGCAACTGACCTGGCAGAATGACTATGAGGTCGTGTTGCGTCGCCAGGGCGTAACGCGCAGCTTCGCGCAGTTAAGCGGCGGCGAGCAGATGAGTGCGGCTCTTGCCGTGCGTCTGGCTCTACTCAAGAAGCTTTCAACACTCAATCTGGCCTTCTTCGATGAGCCTACTCAGAACATGGACGAGTTGCGTCGTATGAATCTGGCTGAACAGATTCGCCGCGTACGCGGATTCGAGCAGTTGATCGTGATCAGTCATGACGATACCTTCGAGCAGGGATTGGATAGTCTGGTGCGCCTGCGCAAGGTTGGCGGAGAGACGCAACTGCAACAGGATGATATCGCGTCATCACAATTTGGTGATGATATGCTCGCCCGAGATACCGCGCCAGAGCAACCTATGGAACGCGTATAAGGTCATATGCGCAAGGAGCGTGTCCATGCTACACAAAGGCAAGTTATTGGCGGCCTTGAATCTCAAGCGAGGCCAATTCTCACTCTATGATGGCAATTATAGTGATCAGCTCAAATCCTATCGCCATGTGCTGGAAAACCTGTACCATCGCTACCCATCCAGCACGGCCCTTGAGCGCATTCTGCCACCCGCCGAGCCCGGTATGCCATCCGCCGGGGCGCGTCCTACAATAGAGTTCGATCATTGGCTAGCTGAGGCTCCCCTACGCGAGTATCACGCGCCATACTATCCCTTTGGCAACACTTTCGCTAACCATGAGCAGGCTCGTCAGTGGGCCGAGTGTATTGAAGGTGTGACTACGATAGCCGTGGATGGGAGCCAGTTGATGCCCTGGCGTGATGCCTCAATCCCAGTCGCCCTGGTCCAGGTTGGCTTTTTTGTGAATCCTCACTCGCGCCAGAGACCATATACGAAGGATGTGCGTCTGGAAGTGCTCGCACCTGACGACATCATGGAGGAAACACGCAAAGAGGGTGACGATCCCGATAGCTACCCCTATTCAGATATGCAGGTGACGTTGCGTCGCTATCTGCTTGAGATTGAGACGCTATGCAATTTGATGGAGCAGCACGCGCGCGCTCGGCGAGCCGATGACCCGGCGCATAGCCCGGTTGTCTTCTTTGACGGCTCGCTTGTTGTCTCCTTCGCCCTGACCATGTTGCCCCAATACCGCCAGCGCTATGTCGACTCCGCCGTTACCTTACTTAAACTTTCTGAAGAATTGCGTGTTCCTCTTATTGGCTATATCGATACCAGTTATGCGCGTGACATGGTTACTATGTTGCGACGTGTGGATGGTGTTGAGCGCCAGCCGATTTTGCGCGATACCAAGCGCATTCATGATGCTCTGCTCTGGCAAGGAAATTTAGGCTGGGGTGATCGTACACCTGCCATGCTCTGCTCGCGTAATGACATCCTCGATAGCTATGGTCCCTACCGAGATCGGGTAGCCTTCTGTTATCTGCAAACCTCGTCGACACGCCCTCCAGCCCGGTTAGAGTTTCCTCGCTGGATGCTTGATGATGGTTTGGTAGAGCCTGTCATGGATGTGGTACGTGCAGAGTCTGTGATTGGTAATGGCTATCCCTATGCTATTGAGACTGCCGACCAGGTTTCTGTCATTCGTATGGGAGATCGAGACGAATTCTATGCCCAGTTTCAGGAATTCATGCGCCAGCAGGGGATTATCTTTAACTACTCGCAAAAGTCCATGAGCAAGACGCGACGACGCAATGCTTGATGTTGCTTGTGAGGCGATAACACATGAGCGGGGGCGGGATTTGCTTCAGATAAATCCCGCCCCCGCTCATGTGTTATACTTGTACCAGGAACTTGAACTCACAAAGTAGCATAAGCCGCTTTAGGTGTAAAAGATGGGTTTTACGTGTAGCGAGGTAAGAAAAGGAATATAAGACTTTTAGGCGAAATCCAACACCGCCTGATCGGCAGCTAGCGCCAGGCGCTCAGGGTTTCGAATAAGGAGTACGCACATAGAAATAACGCATATGTCTCGTTCAACCACACAAACATTCACTTGCCCTTGTGGGGAGGTGTTTTCCAGTTCAATATACGAATATGTGAACGTTGCGAAAGATCCCGGTCTGCGCTATACCGTGCTCGCGGGACTCCTCAATGTTTCCATTTGTCCAAATTGTGGGCAGAAAGGTGCTGTCTCTATCCCATTCATCTATTCGGACTCGGCCCATAATCTGCTGGCATATGTGCATCCTCGTTCAGATGCACCCGAAGAGGCTCGCTTGCTGATCCTTGAGAATTTGCGCTCGGCCTATGATAACGTGGAGGCGCTGCTCAATGCGCGGGATGGAGCTGATGGTCAGAGTGAGCATGTTGCTACACTTTCGCCGAAGCAGGCACAGGATCTCCCTCCGCTCCAGGTGGTGTTTGGCCTTGATCAACTCTCGGTTCTTGTTAATGGCGTATTGGACCCCGAAGAGCGCCTGGGCAGACTCGCCTTGAGTACGCAGAGCCGCAACGATGCCGAGCGTGGGCAATTCTATAGCATCGCGCGTAAGCTCGCCACTGAGATGAACTGTAGCGTAGAAGTTGAGAGCCTTCCAGACGAATATATTGTCTGGTTGTATGGTTCACGTCGCCGGATCGGTGCGCTCATGCGCGAACTTGCTCCTGGAGGGTAAGAGCAATACAGAGTTTCTTCTTAGCTCTATGTCGAGGTATGTGAGGCATAATGATTACGATAGGTGTCTTAACTATTAGTGATGGGGCTGCGCGCGGTCAGCGTGAGGATCTGAGCGGCGAACGGGTACGCTCACTGGCCTCTCAACTGCCTGAGGCTGTTATCAGTACGAGCGCGATTATTCCAGATGAGCAAGAGCAGATTGCCGCGATCTTGCGTGAATGGTGCGATATACGACATCTCAATCTGATCTTGACGACTGGGGGTACAGGCCTGGCTCCGCGTGATGTGACCCCTGAAGCGACGCGCTCCGTGATTGAGCGCGAGGCTCCTGGCATTGCTGAGGCTATGCGCTTTCAGAGTTTACAGTTTACAAAGATGGCGATGCTCTCGCGTGGTGTTGTAGGGGTGCGTGGTCGTTCGCTCATTGTCAATTTGCCGGGTAGCCCGAAGGCCGTCAAAGAATGCCTGGAGTATATTCTAGAAGTACTTCCCCATGCCATGAATTTGCTTACTGAGGGTCCCAGAGAGCACTAAGAAGCCAATGCATATCGATGCTGTTGATGTGTTCAGGTTTTCGTATCAAGAGTGAGCGTGAAAGGCGTCGTCAATGAGGAGGACGCGCTATGCATGAGCAATCAGTGAGCTGTACACGGCTGGAGGGCCATAGCGATAACATTTTTGCTCTGGCTTGGTCCCCTAAGGGCGACCTCCTGGCCTCTGCTGGGCGTGATAGTACGGTACGCCTTTGGGATATCACGACCGGAACACTTCAGGCAACATATCATGATCCCGCCTCATCCTGTTTCCTCTCGTTGGCCTGGTCGCCAGATGGGCGCTACCTGGCGGCGGGCTGTACTGCTGGCCCGGTTTATCTCTGGGACGTGCCGACGAGAAGCGAGACACCCATTCTGACCTATCGCGGACATCGCCGCTTTGTGCGCACCGTCGCCTGGTCGCCAGATGGAATGTCTATTGCTTCAGGCGGTGACCTGGGCGATAGTACCGTTCAGATCTGGTCACCAACTTCCGGGCAGACTCGCTATACATATACCGCGCAATATCGCATCTTCGCACTGGACTGGTCGCCGGATGGTGAATATATCGCCTCTGCTAGCTTTGATGGGACCACGCATGTCTGGTCCGCGCTTGGCGGTGAGCCCGTGCATATCTATCAGGCGCACAGGTCTCCTATATACGCGCTGGACTGGTCAGCAAGGCATGGCTACCTGGCCTCGGCAGGAGAGGATGCTACCTTGCATCTCTGGACGCCCCCATCTGTGAATGCACCTGAGCCCTCTCAGGTTCCCCAGATTCTGGACTTACACACTCGCCCCATCAAGGCTCTCCGTTGGTCCCCGGACGGAACATGCCTCGCTTCTGCGGGGCATGATGCTCTGGTCTATGTGCATTCGCCCTTCGCTTCTGAGCCGCGCACGACCCTTCGTACGTTGGGCATGCATCGTGTCTGGATTCGAGCTCTGGCCTGGTCTCCTGATAGTGCCTGCCTTGCATCCTGTAGCGCCTCTACACTCTGCATCTGGCGTGTCCCGCATTCATAAGAAAAAGGACGAGGTGGATGGAGTCATAGTGTAGTAACTCCGTCCACCTCGTCCTTTTTAATGAAGCTGTTTAGCGCACCTCGGCGAGTAGCTCTTCTTCGCTTAGAGGTCCGAGAGCAGTGAGCACTTGCTTCTCTCTCATGGGGAAGTTATGCAGCGCGCGTATGACATCTTCAGGAGTTACCTTTTCAATGCGCTCTACTTCTTCTTCGATGCTGAGCAGGCGACCCTCTACAACCCAATCGCTGGCGAGCGAGCGCATGCGTACAAAGGTTGATTCATTGCTGATGACCATGCTGCTAATGAGCTTATCTTTCGCGCGGCGCAGCTCATCTTCATGCACGCCATCGGCCAGCAGGCTATCGATCTCCTCACCCAGCATTTTGAGCACGCGTGGCGCGTTCTCCGGGGTAGAGTTAGCTTCCATCAGCAAGATGCCGGTGCCCTCCATTGCCCAGAGGCCCGCGCTCGCGGACTCTGCCAGTCCGCGCTGGTAGATGTTCCAGAAGAGTCGGGAGCCATCGCTATCTCCCAGGATACTGCCACCGAGCATCGCGGCATAGTAATCGGGGTGCTTGACATCGACGGCGGGCATCGCCAGGATCATGATCTGCTGCTTGAGTTTAGGATCAATCACGATGTTGTTGATGGGTTGGGCTGGCTCGTAATGCTGCGCGTCGCGGCTGGCATCACCTGTGCGCCAGCTAGAGCAATGCTTCTCCGCCAATTCGACCAGGTGATCCCAGTCGAAGTTACCCGCTACCGTGAGAATCAGGTTGTTGGCAGCGTAGCGCCGTTGCCAGTATTCGCGCATCTGTTCGATGTGCATGTTGCGAATGCTCTCGCGTGTCCCCAGCACATCATGTCCCAGAGAGTGATCTCCGAAATAAGTCTGCATCATGCGTCGGTAGGTCAGATTGTATGGCTGATCCTCTGAGCGTGCGATCTCGTTCACGATGACCTCTTTTTCCATCGTGAAATCGTTCTCGTCCAGGCGGGGATACATCATATCGCTCAGCAGGCCCATCGCTTTCTCCAGATGCTCACCCAGGACGCGCGCATAGAAGACCGTCGCCTCGTGTGAGGTGAAGGCGTTAAGCTCCGCTCCAATCTTATTGAATTCGAGCGTAATCTGTTGCCAGTCCAGGGTTTGCGTGCCTTTGAAGACCATATGCTCCAGGAAGTGCGAGACGCCCGCGATAGTGGGATCGTACTCGTCCCGTGATCCGGTGCGCACATAATACGCGATTGCAACCGATTCAAAATCGGGCATTGGCTGGCCCACAATTTGTAGGCCGTTGCTCAATTGGTGGGTATGAAAGACAGCGCCATTCGCGTTTGCCTGGCTCTCTGACATGTCATGCTCCTTTCATTCGGCTGCGCCACCCCGCTACACGTGAAGCCTCGCCTCCGAACGACCTTATGTTGTGCCTTGCATCTTCTACAGGCAAAAGACTCGTTTACTAGCCATCATAGCCCTGGGGTACAACCGTTGTCAAATGGGTTCTCTTTGAAGTTGAGTGGCGGCATAATTACATGGGTATAAGCAGTCTTGTTCACGAAATAGTTTGGGGGTGCTGGAGGATCTCCTCAATGATCTGATAGGTGTGCTTGCTGGTTTGCGGAAGTTTAGGCCAGAGAGCATGAGCCTTGTCATTTCCGACCAGAAGGACATTGAAGCGCGTGAGAAGGTAGACGTCAGAGGTTTGTAGTTCTTGCTGATCCGAGGCGTTAGCGCCATTGCCCGTGAAATGACCAGCCCCTACGCAGCCAGCGGTTCCACTGCTGACGAATTGCCAGCTTATACTTTGCTGTTTGTTTGCTATCTTGCGATAAATGTCGTCACCAAAGATGGTGCCCATGGTCAGCGTGCAGGACGGATTATTGAAGCCACTATAACCCTGTGGTTGGAAGGCGATATGCCACTGTCCTTGCTCTCGCGTAATGCGTAGCAGAAGCAAGAACTGTTCACTAAGCTTCGACTGCTGCCTGATCTCTGGATTGGATGTGGATTGGAACTCCCAGTGCTCGCGCACAACGACGAAAGTATCCCAACGCCTCGGGCTACTGACACCATGATCATTGCCAACGCCGACGCTACAGAAGAGGCGGCAGTCCTGCATCTCCAGCATACAGCCAGGTCCTACAGTTGGTCCCTGGCATTGTCCAGATTGATGGGTGTCTGTATCAAGCTGGAAACTACGCGTAGCTTGAAGCTCCTGGCGAGCAGTAAAGGTCTCCTTCGCGTCGTAGTCCAGCTTGTAACGTTCGCCAGGTTGGACGGTTTCGCCGGTACGCATCTTTGTAAGGAAGCTTTGAACTGCTGACCGCAGTGCTTTTTGCTCATGCCCTGGCAGGCGCTCTAAATTGGCTGCCTGGGGAAAGATAATCATTGTCGCCTGATACTGATCATTGTTCGCGGTTGAGGTACGACAGGTTTGCTGGCTGGTCGTCGCCTGGTTGCTAGAGGCGACAATCAAGGTACATTGAAGCTCCTGAAAAGGCTCACCGAGCCACTTGACATCATGCTTTCCTGCTGTGAGTTGAATGGGGTGGTCGTTGAACAGGGTTGGAAGAGGTGTATACGTTTTGCCATCGATGGTCAATGTTCCCCAGCCCGGTAAGACCTGAACAAAGTACAGGTTATGCGCGCCAGGAGCAGGTTTATTCTCTCCGCTCAGGCTATCTGTGATCAATACACGAACTGAAGGTAGACTGGCAAGGAAGATGATTAGTGTCAAACATATGGTACCAATCGTCCATAGGAGGCGTCGTCGTTTCTGCTGGCGCGTGAGTTTCGAACCGAGCCAGAGTCTGCGCGTCTGACTATGATTGCTGTTCTCTGCTTTGTGGTCTCTACCTTGCGATTCGTCATTGAGATCCGCGATCTCGACAAATCTGTCCTCTAATTCATGCTCTTTGTCCCAGAGGTCCGGCATATGGCTTCTTGGCATCACCTTTCATCTGTTCTTACAACCTGACGATTTCTGATAAATCATAGCGCAATGAGTTACATTGTGCTAATGCTTCCCCATTCCGTCAAAATGGTGCAAAAAAATGTTGTGCACAACATTTTTTTGCACCATTTTGACGGTTTTTCTGGATTGGAGCGTAACCAATAACTATGGCTACCTTACCTCATCCTGTTGTACCTGGGCTATAGCCTCTTTCAATTGGTGATAGACATTGTCCAGGTGTTCCGGCATGACCTTAATATCCGCCAGCACGGGCATGAAGTTTGTATCGCCATTCCAGCGTGGCACAATGTGGAAGTGGATGTGCTCTGCGAAGCCCGCGCCCGCGACCTTGCCCTGGTTAAAGCCCATATTGAAGCCTTCGGGATTCATCGCCTGGCGTAAGGCTTTGAGCGCAAGCTGAGCCTGTGCCATCATCTCTGCTAATGTCTCTGGATCGAGCTTCTCTAGTTCGCCAATATGTTGATAGGGCGCGATCATCAGGTGTCCATTGCTATAAGGATATAAGTTGAGCATCATAAAACAGCGCTCGCCGCGATAGAGGATGTGATATTCCTCATCCCGGTTCTCTGCTGGCTGCGTACAGAAAATGCAGCCGGGTTTGGGTTCGGTTTTGGGGTGGATAAAGGCCATACGCCATGGTGCCCATAAATTTTTCATACAAAATCCTCTATATAATTGATTGGACCAATATTATCTTTAGACCTATCTCGGCCCTCAAGAACTTTGTAGGATCAAGGGATATATGCAAACATAGTGTATTAGTACACTATGTTTGCATATATCCCTTGATCTTGACGAGCCGCCGCTACCCGCGACAGCTTTGAACTGTTATCTTTAATTATTATAGCGTTTGAAGAGAAGTTACGGAGGAGGGCTGAAGATGATATAGAGACGCCGAGACAAGCCTTTTCCTGAATTAACAGGAAAGGAGAGGGTATGTTGATGTGAGAAAAGCGTAAAGAGGCCGTCAGAAAATGTGCTCGCGGTCGCTTTACGCTTCGTTGCAGTCTGTCTCCTGAAGGGCTTGGGCCTTTTCGCAGGCTTTCTCCGCAGTTTCGACGGGAATCCAGCCTTCTGCCCAGGCATGGATAGCATCAACGACGGGCTTGAGGGCATTGCCCTTCTCTGTCAGTTCATATTCAACACGTACAGGTATCTGAGGATATACAACCCGTTTAATGATACCCTCGCTCTCCAGTTCACGCAAGCGGTCGCTGAGCACGCGGTCAGAGAGTCCTTCGACGAGCATTGTAAGCTCACCAAAGCGTCGTGGTCCACTGAGTAGCGCGCTCAAGAGCAGGCCAGTCCAACGCTTTCCCAGTATGTGAATCGCATGTTCATAACGTGGGCACATGCGTGGTAGCGATTCCTGAGTGGATGCTATGGAAGATGTTTGCTTCATTGCCATTTTGCTTTACCTGCCGTTTCACAGGTACGTTGTTTTGTACCAATAGGTATACAGAGCCTTTTATTTCGAATTACATGGTAGTATACCATGTTTTGCTCTCTAAGGCAAGGATGGCTACATTTAAAAAGTAAGTAAGTGAGCTGAGGGGCTATAGCACGACATTTGAGTTGCCCTGTGCTACACTATGGTTATGCTGGATGTATTCCTCTCGACTCAACTAAATACCTTTGGGCTCGACATGCGTTTCTCTGTTGCCTCGGGAACCACGACGGTGCTGCTCGGTGAGAGTGGAGCGGGTAAAAGCACTGTGTTACGCCTGCTTGCAGGGTTGTTGCAGCCTCGCGTAGGCCATATCTCCCTTGATGGAATCGTGTACCTGGATAGCGAGCGTAGGATTGCTCTCTCTCCACAGGATCGCCCTATTGGTTATGTCTTTCAAGAGTATCTGCTCTTTCCTCACCTCTCGGTTTTTGAGAATGTCGCCTTTGGCTTGCGTGCTCAGCATCTCGCGCGCCCTATTGTCCGTGAGCGCGTTAGCGAGGCTCTCTCACGGGTACATCTGAGCGGTTTCGAGAAGCGTCAACCACACCAACTCTCAGGTGGGCAACAGCAGAGGGTAGCCCTGGCGCGCGCGCTGGCTTTGCGACCATCTTTATTGTTATTGGATGAGCCGTTGGCTGCCCTGGATGTGCAAACGCGCCGCGAAGTTCGCCAGGAACTGCGGAGCATTCTCGCCGAGACGGGTATTACGACCGTGCTGGTTACTCATCATTATATTGATGCTCTTGTTTTTGGACAGCATATTTTGGTGTTGGATCAGGGACGAGTCATTCAGCAAGGAGGACAATCTGATCTGGCGTTGCATCCACGCTCAACCTATGTCGCGGAACTGGTGGGCATGAATTTTTTTCATGCCTGCCTGATGCGTTATGCTCCTGATGGCTCCTGTATTGTCGAGCTTTCACAGACACAGCCCACACTTGAGATGACGGTAAGATTTGAGGAGGGGGAAAATGGTTCTGAGGTGCTTCCTGCTGGCACTGATGTCTGTGTGGTCATCGATCCCCGTGATATCACACTCCAATTCACGCCACCAGAGAGTTCAGCGCGCAATAGTTATCAAGGCCGCATTGTACAAATTTTAAATCTACCTTCCGCATCGGGTGGGTTGGTACGTGTCAGCATCGCCCTGGATGGGGTCTCTCTGCCCCCTCTGACTGCCGAGATTACAGGCACCTCCGCCGCCCGCCTGGCATTTGAGGAGGGGCAACTGGTCTATGCCTCCTTTAAAGCCTCTGCCACACATGCCTATCTCTAAAACAGAATTGAGGATGGATTGAGTTGCAGGATCTGGCATTGACAAAAGCGCAACTTCTACGTAATGAAGATATAGACTGTGTCCCCTCCATATACAAAAGCCAAAAGATCTTTTGGCTTTTGTATAATCTGTTATTTTTCTTGTAACCTATTCGTGGACGATTTCACTCTCCCACTCACAGGTCTCCGGGCGAGCGTTTTTGAGCGCCTCTGCCAGCGCGTCCAGGTCGTTTACATCATCGCGATATACTGCCCAGGCTTTGGGCTTCTGTCCCGGTTCGGTGACTTTGCGATACGCCAGGACTGCGATGCGTTTCCCATTGGGAAAGAACTCCTCACGGATCTTAATCAGGTTTTCCCAGGGAATGACAATGTCCTCGCCGCCTTTATTATGCTTGACCAGAGCATTTGGCTCCAGGGCGATTGTAAAAGGGATCGGAGCTACAATGCGCAGATAGCCCGCGAAACCTAAAATAAATAGGATAGCCAGGATCGTGCTAACGATCACCGAGGCTCCCTGATGGATGGCAATCCAGAGTACCAGTCCTGTGATAGCGATGAGGCCCAGAATGGTCACGACAAGCTTAAAGCGACTGAGACCGGGTCCTATAAAGACCTGCTTTTGGGATGCAGGAGATGATGCCATGAGAAATGCTCCCCATACATTGACGTATGCTCACAAGGTTTTGCTATAACAGGTATTGTAACAACAGGGAGGAAACAATGCAACATGGTTTTATGCTAAACCCAATACTGCTATTGAGGTCAGCACGAACTCCTTATGATGCAAACATCCGAGCGCATGAGCGCTAACCACCGTTCAGATGGGGTTGATGTTTGTATCAACCCGAGCGTGTTCAGGGTTTCGAATAAGGAGAAAGCCAAAAACTGGGACAGGCATCCTAGCGCTCTTTGCGTTGCCCTATCAGTATGATATACTGAACACGTTGTCCCGGTAAGGTAGTATTCCTTGCTGCCCATGTGCACGTGTATTGATTCATGTAAAGCATAATGTAGGTAGGGCGTGTCTAAGCAGTTAGGATAGCGTGAAAGGGAGAACGGCCATGTCTAGACAGCACTCTTCCAATGTATCGACAGGAGCCCTGGTGACAGGACAGGTAAATCCTCAAAGGATTACAGAGAAGCTTCTTGCCACTCATGGTCACGTTGTAGGGATCGAGATCAGCAGTAGCGGCTTGCGCCAATCTGTTGCGCTAGCGAATCTGGATGGCGAGATCTTGCTGCGAGTGAGCCGGCCCCTTGAGGTTGTTCCTGATAGTACGACTGTTTTGCAGCAGATCGACGCGATGATCGCTGAGGTGACTTCGCCTGAGCGACTTGTAGATGGGCGTATTCTGCGAGTGGGAGTTGCTGTTGGAGGTCTGGTTGATGCTTCCCAAGGTCTTGTACGCACCCTCTACCATGCTCAGGGATGGGATAACTATCCACTTCAGGACTATTTCACGGAACGCCTAGATGCTCCTTGCATTATCGATAATAATGCGAATGCCGCAGCTCTGGCGGAATATCATAGAGGAAGCGGCGTCCGTGAGCGTGTAGTGCTTTATGTTGGTCTGGGGCGCGGTATTGGTGGGGGGATGGTCATCAATGGGAAAGTCTATCATGGCGTGACTTCTGTGGCTGGCGAGATAGGCCATATATTGGTCAAGGAGGGCGGCCCCAGATGTTCTTGTGGTGGCTATGGTCACCTTGAAGCTATCGCGTCCGCGCGTGCTATTACTGGCGCTATGATTGAGCATTCGGCGGAAGACGCTCAAGCTCGTTCTATTATGGAGCGCATGACGGATGGGCACATAGAACGCCTCACTCCCGCTCAGGTCTTTCACCTGGCCGCAGAGGGGAATCAGGTTGCGCGACATATCGTGAACGACGTGCATACCTATCTGGGTATTGCGCTTGCGAATATTGTTCATGTAATCAATCCTAGTATGATTATCCTGGGAGGGTCGGTTGCCCAAGCGGGCGATCTCCTCGTTCAACCACTGGAACAGCAGATCCAGAAGCTATGCCTGCCTGAGGCTCGACGTGAGTTGCGTGTCGTGCAGGGAAGCCTGGGTGTTGACGCTAACCTGATGGGCGCTGTCACTCTGGCTCTCCAGGATCTATGACATATAGGGAATAATGCAGAATCTTGAGGGGCTTATGGTAGAAACAGGTCGAGTCATACAAAGGCGCTACCTGCTTCAACATCTGGTGAAGCAGGGCCAGGTCTGTGTTGTCTATCAGGGATTCGACCAGGTCTTGCAGCGTATTGTTGCGATCAAGGTTGTTCCTGCCGAGCAGGTCTCCACGTATCGCGCCGCTCTTCGATTGACATCCCAATTTTCCCATCCAAATATCATTGGGGTCTATGATGTCATTCCTGAAAGCGACGGCCTCTATATTGTCCAGGAACATGTGGAGGGCGAGGACTTTGCCGCTCTGCTTCTCTCGCAACCTACAATCTACCAGATTGCCGATATGGGCCGACAGATCTGTCAGGCCCTCATGTATGCTAATACGTCTTCACGCAAAGTCTGTCATGGTGATTTGACTCCATCCTCTATTTTGCGTGATCGGCGTGGCGCTATTCGTGTCAGCAACTTCGCTCTTCCCTCTGATCTTACCTATTTCAATGGCTGGAGTGTTGTGGGAGGCGATGGAGTTGCGCTTGCCGATAGCGAGACGCCCTGGGGCCAGATGAGTGAGTTACGCCTCGCTGACGATACTCGCTCCATTGGTATTCTGCTCTATCAGTTACTCTCGGGTCGCCCCCAGGGGGCAACGTCAGTGGAGCCACCCTCCGACGGTCGCCTGCGTTTTCATCGCAATGTGCCTCCTGAACTCTGTGATATTGTGGCTCGTGCTCTCATTCGTCAACATCCACAGCGCTTTGAAACACCCGACGCACTTTATGCTGAACTGAAGGCTATTGCTGACGCCCTGGAGCCCTACGAGCCTGTTACCTCTTTCAAGTCAGAGGATGTGATGAAGCCGCATCAGATGCTACCCACGGGTGGGACTGGGAAGTTGAGCGCGGCATCGGTCATGGTCTCTCAGGAGCGCGCCCAATCTGGCTTACTCTCTCATTATCGTCCGGATGCTGGACTGGCAGTCTCCGATGCTCCGGGACGTGTAGCTGAAGCAACATCATCAGACCCGCAGCTAGTGAACCCATCTTTCCCCGATCAGGCATATGGTTACACTCCAATGGCTCAGTCGGCCCCCAGGCGTGTGAATATGCCCGTACTGATTGTCGCAGGCTTGCTGCTCTTTGCCCTCTTTTTCGTAATTGGGTATTTCCTGGCACAGATGTTCTTGCATTGAGATCTTGTTTGATGTGAGTGGGAGAGGATGGCATTGAAATATTGCCTGACCTCCTCTGCCCACTCGCGTGGCAAATAAGATGTTATTGATTTTGAAGAGCGGCGTACATCATATTCTCGCTATTCCAGGCATATCCGGTGTTACCGTGCCTATCTGCGACGATGAGCCCCCCAGTCTCTTCTGTTTGGGTTCCCAGGAAGGCTATAACCTCGTCTGCGGCCTCCTGGGCTGTTTTGCCCTGGCCCACTGCGTCCGCAACGCGCTTCGCGATCAGCAGGCGTGTAAAGTCTTCACCATAGCCTGTGCAGGAGATAGCTGCGTTCTTATCGGCATAGAAGCCACAGCCAACGAGCGGTGAATCACCCACACGTCCTGGATGCTTGTTGATAATGCCGCCAGTTGAGGTGGCTGCTGCCAGATGTCCATAGCCATCGATAGCTACCGCGCCAACCGTGCCATGCTTCTTCTCATCCGTTACATCTTCCGCTTCAGTAGTATGCGCTGTAAGTGCCTGCGCACGTTGCCAGTTGGTGCGTTGGCGTTCAGTAAGCAAATCTTCCAGGCGACAAAACTCGAAGCCTTCCTTTTCCGCGAACTGGCGCGCGCCTTGTCCGATCAGTAGAACGTGTCGACTCCGAAGAACATGGCGTGCCAGCGTAATAGGATTCTTGACCAGTTCGATACCTGCGATAGCTCCCACCTGGAGGGTGTGTCCCTCCATCATGCCTGCGTCCATCTCGATATTGCCCTCTGAAGTCAGACATGATCCGGTCCCGGCGTTGAAGTTTGCGTTATCTTCCATGGCCCTGACAGCAGCCTCTACGGCTTCCACCGCAGTGCCTCCCTGCTTCAGGATTTGCTTGCCAATCTCCGCCGCCTCCTGGCATCCCTCCATGCCAATGCCTATCCGTTCTTTCCCGATCTTACCTGCCCCTCCATGAATAGCGATTGCTAGTGTCATAACGTTTGCCTCTCTAGTGTCTGTTTAAGATAGTGTCTCTGATTATGATTCAGGTACCACCACCTCTCTGTGGTGGCTCGCGGGGTCAAGGGATATGAGGAGACATCTCTGTAGAGAGCTCTTGGAGCCAGGCAAGCAAGGCGCGAGTCTGGTAGATACGGCTGCGTAGGACGACATGTTCAAGGAAGCGTTCGCCTTCTTCTGTTTGCGCACTCTCTTGCTGGCGCTGTTCCAGGTTCAGGAGAAAGCGCTGACATGCCTCTTCCTGGCGGCGTACTAAAGGTGCGGCTTGCTCAGGCATATGGCGCTGGAGAAAGTAGAGCTTGATTAGGAAGAGAATGCGAATATCGCGTGGCTTCTCCACTGGTTCCAGGAGCCAGTCGCGAAAGACCTCTCTCCCCTGAGCCTTCAAATGATAGACCTTGCGTGGAGGGCGTGTTCCCCGCGCCTCAATTTCCGCTTCGATATACTCCAGGCGTTCAAGCTTCTTGAGAAAAGCATACATCTGACTCATCTCAAGATGGACAATCTCGCCTAGCGTTGCTCGCTCGAACTGCTGGAACATTTCATAGCCATGCATTGGCTCTTTTTGAAGCAGTCCCAGGAGCGCATACTCCGCTGGCTCACTTATCTGCATGTAACTTCCTCCGACAAAGAATACACCGCCATTATAGTACATAGACTATGTACTTGCCTTCGCTTTGGGGGGCGGCTCCGTGTTGCGCCGGGGTGGCTAATATGCTACAGTGCCAGGTGATTTTCGTTGGGAGTAAATAAATATGGTTTCTACACCTGTGATCCTGGCTTCTGCCCAGGCAGAAGTATTGCTCGCGGCGCATGCGAGTGGTATGCCTGAGACCACAATTTCGCCAGACCTGGGAATCTCGCATGAGACAGTCAAACTATCTGATAGCGGGGTGACCTTCGCGATAGGGGAGCATCTGGACTGGGCGCGAGTTGAGAAGATCGCGAGATCAGAGATAAATTGTTTTCAGCTTGAGGATGGTGATATCCATGCTATCCAGTACTTCTCGGAGGATACCAGCCGCATGTGTAGCCTGATGCCTACCCGTGGGGCACCAACCATGCTCATCGCTGGCTTTACCATGCACCGTATTGTGGATATTGATCCTATGCAAGATACGCGCAAGAAGATGGAGACCCTTAAGCCTGTTGTGGGTCGTGTGCTAGATACCACCACGGGCCTGGGGTATACGGCTATTACCGCCGCTCACACTGCTGAGCATGTCACTACGATTGAGTTTGATCCGGGCGCACAATACATCGCGCGGCGTAATCCCTGGTCGCGTGAGCTCTTTGATAATCCGAAGATTCAGCAGATGATGGGTGATGCCTATGAGATCGTACCATCCTTCGCGGAGAATAGCTTTGATCGCATCGTCCATGATCCTCCTGTCTTCAGCCTCGCGGGTCAACTTTACTCTGCGACATTCTACCGCGAACTCTACCGCGTACTCAAGAAGGGTGGACGCCTTTTCCATTACATCGGCAACTTGGAGAGTAAGTCGAGCGGCACTGTGGCACGCGGCGCGTTCAAGCGCTTACAAGAGGCGGGTTTCAAGCGCGTGGTGCGTCGCCCCGAAGCCTTTGGCATTCTGGCATATAAGTAGGGATGGGGTGCGGGGGATTCCCCACACCTTCAATGTTATCGCTCGGCGAACTCGCAAATGGCTCGCACACCGTGCGCAACATCCTCATCAGAAGCCGCAAGCGAGATTCGGACAAAGTCACCCGTTGTAGCCCCGAAACTGCTGCCCGGTGTGACCATTACGTTATACTCACGCAACAGGTCAAGCGAAAACTGACTTCCCTTACGCGAGGTGTGCCCACTTCTGTCACGGACGTCGATTAAGGCATAGAATGCCCCATGTGGAGTGTAAATATAGCGATCGTGAGCTTTGAGCAGGTCTGTCGCCAGATCCCGACGCCGATGATATGCGTCGCGCATGGTGCTGACGCAGTCCTGAGGTCCCTTAAGTGCAGCTCCTGCCGCGCGTTGAGCAATCAGACTAACATTGGTATGATTGGCAGCTAGTACGCCGATGATATCCTTAATTAGAGCTTTGCCTGCGACCGCATAGCCTACGCGCCAGCCAGTCATCGCATAGGTTTTCGAGAAGGTATAAACTCCGATAAAGCGTCCCTGTTCCATTTCCTCCTCGTTAAGCATTGTCGCAGGGCTGACATGCACACCCTCAAAGACAATCTGATCATAGCATTCATCCGAGAGTAGATAAAGGTCATGCCGTCGCGCGAATTCCAGTAAGTCGGCAATCAGTGCGCGTGGGAAGACTGCCCCTGTGGGATTGCCCGGTGTGTTGATGAGTAGGATGCGTGTGCGTGGCGTGACAAGACGCTCCAGATCCGCGATTGAGGGGAGCCATTCGTTGGCGGCATCCAGTACATAAGGCACGGCAGTCGCGCCACAGGTTAGCAACTGGTTATAGTAGAGCGGCCAGCATGGGTCGGGGACCAGCACTTCGTCGCCATGCCCCACAATCGCATGGAAGATAGATTGGAGCGCGTTGGTGCCTCCCATACTGACGGCCACATTCTCTGCGCCGACATGATATCCATTGACGCGCTCAATTTTCTCCGCGAGTAGTTCACGGAGCCAGTGCCAGCCTGACGATGGTCCGTAGGGAATAATATCTTGCTCAAGCGTCTCGATAGCTGCCTGGCGAATGTGCTTTGGTGTGAGAAAATTTGGTTCACCCATTTGTAGAGGCCTCGGTGCTGGTCGGTGCTCCCCGCGTGCCTGGGCTTCTAGCTCCAACTGGCGTGCGTATGCGCTGACGATACCAAAGCCGTTTTCTGGTATGGTAAAGGTTGCTTCTGTCCCACGTTTCATAACTGGTTCCTGGTTTCTAGTGCTTAGGTTTTATAGAATCCCTAATGCTGCCTGGGTGGTCGTATTAGGGATCCTATGAGCGCTGACGCGCTCTGGTTTTCATCAATAAAGCTATTTAGAGTTATTTTGCTGGCAGACTCGTTCAAGCAGTCCCGCGAGCAATGCAATGCGCTTGGGTAGGTAATCGAGTTCAACGTATTCATCGGGATTGTGGGCTAGTCCACCACCCGCGCCAAGCCCATCAATGGTTGGTACACCAACAGGCGAGGTATTGTTGGCATCCGAGGCACCTCCGCTGGGAAGATCCCGAACCTCAATGCCCAGTTCCGCGCCGGCCTCTTTCACCATCTGGATTAGAGGAGCATTGGTCTCTGAGGGCTCAAAGGGTAGGCTAAGCATGGAGCCGCTAACCCTGACTTCCGTCTCTGGGATCAGACGTTCCCGACTAACGTGCTGCATAGCCTCTTCAATGGCATGTACGCCCGCCATATTAGTCGCGCGTACATCCATCTCACAGTAGGCGTAGTCTGGTATGACATTGGCGCGGTCGCCGCCATGAATGATCGTCACGTTTAGCGAGACGCCCGGTATGCTTTCATGTAGCGTCTGCATGGCTTGCACCTGATGAGCTAGCTCGACAATGGCGTTTCGTCCCAGGTGCGGCTCGACGCCTGCGTGGGCCGAGCGCCCCCAAACTTCGATGCGATAGAGCCCAGAACTTTTGCGTGATGATGTAACCGTTTCTAGCTTCCGCCCTGGTTCCAGTACAATTGCCGCGTCGGACTGTTCCGCCAGGCGTATGATAAGCTCTTTGCTGGCGGGTGAGCCAACCTCTTCGTCACTGTTGAAACAGAAGGTAATGCTCTGATAGGCGTTCCAATCGTTCTGATGCAGTAACTCAACGCTATACATGCCCATGAGCAGTCCCACTTTCATGTCCAGAACGCCCGGCCCTTTGACAATCTGCATACCATCCTGTACGGTGTGCGAGAAAGGGCGTTTCTCAGCCTCGCCATCTGGGAAGACTGTGTCCATGTGTCCAATTAGTAGTACACGTGCTCCCGAGGGGTTGCCGCCCTTGCGCGTGGCGATCAGGTGATTACCGTATTCCTTTTGCTCATTGAAGGTGGTATTGAAGCCTAGATCGTGGAAGCGACGAGCCAGATAAGCTCCCACTCGGTCAACCCCTGCTTTGTTGTATGTGCCAGAGTCGATATTCACAATGGTTTTCAGATCGTGTAATAGTGCTGGAAGTGTCTGCTCAGCCTGCTCTTCACGCGAGTGCTGTTTCATTCAATGACTCCCTCTCCTCGTAACTGCTGTAGCTCTTCACCGCTATAACCCGCTTCACGCAGGATCACGTTAGTATGTTCGCCCAGGGTTGGCGGCGAGTAGCGTTGTTCAACTTCTATGCCTAAGATATGGGGCAAGCTTGTGAGTGCCTTGTACCCATCATTATCAAGGATGAGCTTTCGAGCCTGGATTTGGGGATCGCGTAGTGCCTCCTCTGGTGTGTAGACGGGGCCAACACAAGCATCCACATCACTGAACTCGCTTAGCCATTCGTCGCGTGTTCTGGTTTTGAAGATGGAGCTCAACACCTCCATGGCTTGCTCACGTTCTCCTCGTCCAACAGGCGAGTGGAAAGGCAACAATTCGAGATGTCCAATGCGAGTACAGAAGGTGTGCCAGAATTTTGGCTCTAAAGCCGCGAGGGTTATGTGCTCACCATCTTTGGTTTCATAAATGTTATAGCAGGGTAAGCCGCCATCCAGTGAGGAGTGCCCTGGTATAGGAAGCTTTCCCGTATTCAAATAAGCAGCCATCAACAGTGGCATCAATGACATGACGCCCTCATTCATGGCGACATCTACAAAGCGACCCTCTCCATTTGCTGCCCGCCCAACCAGCGCCGTGAGGATACCCATAATTGCCATGTAGCTTCCTCCAGCCAGATCACCAAACTGGGTGGCAGGCATCAGGGGCTTACCGGAACTATCCCTCTGGTAGTGGAGCAGTCCAGCATAGCCAGCATAGTTGAGATCGTGCCCAGCTCGCTGCTGATAGGGGCCATTTTGGCCATAGCCCGTGATCGCGCAATAGATGAGGTTTCTCTTCTCTTGTTTGAGGCGCTCGTAGCCTAACCCAAGGCGCTCCATGACTCCGGGGCGAAAGCTTTCCAGTATGATGTCTGCATCCTGTACCAGACGTAAGAAGATTGCTCGCCCCCGCTCAGATTTCAAATTCAGGGCGATGCTGCGCTTATTGCGATTGATGGCTAGGAAATAGAGGCTTATGTTGTCTGGTCCATAAGGGGGAACGGTGCGGGTGTAATCTCCGCTTGCAGGCTCTTCCACGCGAATGACATCCGCTCCAAAGTCTGCCAGCATCTGAGAGGCGTAGGCCCCGGGAAGGAGGCGCGACAGGTCCAGGACTCGTATGGCTTTGAGAGGCAGGTCCATCGTTCTCGCTCCTTATCTGTATCTCCATGTGGGGAGAGGGGAAGGTAAACGCTCAATTTGTATCGGCACCAGCATTACACTCTAACTTTAGCGTAGCAGGCTGGTGCCCGGCTTGTCAATCTTACCAAGGCATCCTTTCTTAGTATACATACGTGGAACTTCCCACAAATGAAGCTGGACGAGTAGCCAGCTCATGCAGTGGGCTAAATGATCCTGGTAGTGTGCGGCTATGCTGGCTCAGCGTTGCTTATTCTGAGGCGATAGAGAGGGTTGTAATCCTTTTTATCACATTGGCTGCATGAGACAGGAGCGCTATAGCGCCGGGTACGTGGGTATTGCATGCCGCAGCCAGGGCATTCGTAAATATAGCGAATAGGGTTGCGCTTGCGCAGAGATTGCTCGCGGTTCTTGCTTGCCTCGGCTACCAGCGCGCGCAACTCTTCCATGCTATTGCCTGTGAGGGCAGCCTCGTCGACAGCGATGGAGTCATAGCCATGGTGGTGATGTTTGCGGGGAATACCTTTGACACGATCAGCCATGTGGATAAGCTCATGTGCCAGTGTGACCTCAGTAGCCTTGGGTAGCATATTCGGCTCAATGAAGATGATGTGCCAGTATTCCTTACTCTTGCCCCGGTCCAACGTTATGTAACAATAACACCCTATAACCATATGCTGCATGCGTTTGCCCATCCAATGTATATATTCCTGACGATCCTGAGTAATGGCAAGATGGTCAAGCTCCTGCATAGGCAAATTGAATTTGGGCCAATAGTGGAGTAACCAGTGAGTTAAGGTTTCCTGGTCACCGTGGATCAGGTAGGAGCCGTTCATCTCTGGAGGAGCTGGCAGACGACGGCTTTTGGGGCGCACGCTCTTACTGTCCTGCCTGTTGTTATGTGTGCTTCCCATTACAAACTCGCTTTACGTTCTAAGGTCTTATGGTCTTAACCGAAAACCAGCAGTGTTGATGTTCGTTGCAACAAACGAGCTCAGGTTTTCGCATAGGGAGTAACAACCAGTCGTTATCTACGGCATAAACCGCGCGTGTCGTTTGAGTATAGCAGTCTCAGGAGTTTGCCGCAACTGCTTGTTGCGATTGGTGAGGTACTGCTCAAAAGTCATCCACTAATCCTCTTGTATCCTCTTCTTTCTCTGCTTGACACCGCTCCTTATCAGTCGTAAGATGTTGAATACATATTTTCATGGAACGTATACGTAAATCTCCGTATCGCTAAGGAGCCGTTCTATGTCATTGCAGATCTGTATCAAAACGCACCAATCATTGCAGCAGCTTGCTACGGAGATACGTGCGCTTCTCAACCTGCCACCATTCACCAATCAATCCCTGGTGGGCGCGCCTTATTGTCAGTTTGAGACGCTAGGTATGTTTGTGCTTGTGCAGCGTACCGAAGAGGATGAACGTGACCCTGAAGTCAGAGAGTATCCTTACTGCTTCAATCTCCAATCATCCTTTACCGAACATTCGTTGGATACTGACGAGATGGAATACAACCTGCAACCATATTATGCACGTTTATTAGCCTTTCATCTCAACATAGCGACAGCTTGCCATGAGAAGAAGCAGATCGGGCGACACTGGCAGGTTCGTTATCACTATTTCCATAAGAACCAAACCTGGAACGAGTCGTTACTCTTCGGCGAGCCTGGTTGGGAGCCTGCTGTCATCGTTTCGCCTCCAACCCCCTGGCGCACGATGATGCCCTCTGCTTTGATGTAGGTCTACTGATCTGATCGATGTGAGCCATGCGTCACATAGGACCTGTTTCGGCTCCACTCACTGGAGGATGCTCAAGATAGCGATAGATCGATGGATCAATACTTCCGCTATCGGCACCTCTGGCGGTCTCACGCCTTACATACTCTACCACGTCTTCCAGACGCTGACGTTGCTGAAAAGCGCGCCGTTGGCGTATGGCTCCATTTCCTTCACGAAGCGTCTGATTGACGAGCCCTGACACTTCATCCCAGTCACCTGCATCCTGCAAAGCGGGACGTAGGAAGGTCAGAAAACGCTCAATTAAGTGAGGTGCAGGTGTAGCCTCTTGTGCATGAACATCAAGTAGATCCCCTCCCAGCCCGTAGCGAGCGGCGCGCCAATGAGCTACCCTCAATAACTCCCCACGTATCGGCTCGGCTGGTTTTCCATTCATTACAAGATTGTAACAGGTATGGATGAGTGCCCGGACAAGACCTGTAGCCATAACAGCTTCATCGAGTGTCGTACAGACGTCTGTGACACGTACTTCTATGGTGGGGAAACGTTCGGAGAGGCGAATATCCCAATAAATCTTGGTTGGATCGTCAATACTATGTGTTTGGGTGAGCAAGTTGAGCAGGCCATCATATTCTGCGAGATCTTTAAAATAGCCTGGTAGACCCGATTGGGGCCAGCGACCCCAGTGGGGGATGCGATAGCATGCATAACCTGTATCCCGCCCACACCAGTAGGGAGAGTTGGCGGTTAAGGCGATGAGAGGAGCGAGCCAGGTACGCGCGTGATTCATAATCTGTAGACCCAACTCTCGATTACTGATGCCAACGTGGACATGACAGCCGAAGATTGCCTGCTCGCGTGCTAGTTGCTGAAAGTCTCGCTCAAGTGCCAGATAACGATCTTTGGGTGTAAAGGATTGTTTGTGCCACTGTGAGAAAGGATGTGTACCGCTGGCAGCGATATCAGCGCCGAACCGGGTGGCAGCGGCTATGACAGAACTACGCAGGCGTGCCAGGTTGGCTCTGACCTCTGCCAGGCTGGTACATACAGGAGTCGCGACCTCAATTTGCGAGAGCTGGATCTCCAATTGTACATCCTTGCCCAGCGTCTTCTGAGCTTCCTGCATCACCTCCTCCGCCAGTGGGCAGAGATCCCACGTTCTTGGATCGATGAGCTGATATTCTTCTTCAACCCCGAGCGAGAACGTTTCGGTAGAAGGCATGTTGACTCTCCTTATCATATGAGCTATCGACGCTTGATAGGTGTTATCATCATTAGTACGTTCAGTGGCTGTAACACTGATTCACCCACCTTGTCTCGAGATGTGTAGCATGGTAGAGTGAATACAATTGAGAGCGCATAGGAGTAATCACGACTATCCTCACAGGTCATCTGATGACTCCTGAAAATCTGGGTGCTCAGCGATAGCGACGCTGGTTTTCGCATAAGACCTTAGAAAGGACAAGATCAATGCTTTCCGCAATTGTGTTAATCAATGTGGCGCGTGGACAGGTCAACGAGACCGCTCAACGCCTACTGGAGATTGAAGGCATCTCTGACGTCTATTCCGTGACTGGCGAATATGACCTGGTCGCGCTGGTACGTGTGCAGCAATATGACGATTTGTCGACAGTGGTAACAGCTCATATGCAGCAAATAGCCTCAATTGAGAAGACACATACCTTGATGGCTTTTAAATGCTTCTCGCGAACTGATTTGCAGCAGGCATGGGATATCGGTGTTGAGTAAAGGATCGTGTAATGTTTCTATCGACCGCTCGCCTTCGCCTGCGTGAGTTCGCAGAGGAGGATTGGCGTGCTGTACAGGCTTATCAGAACGACCCTCTCTATCTGCGTTATACACCCTGGACCTATCGTACAGATGAAGACGTGCTTGAATTTGTGCGTATGTTTACCGATTGGCGTGAAGAGCGACCGCGCTATCGCTATCAATTCGCCATTGAATTATCAGACAATCATACGCTGATTGGTAATTGTGGTATTCGTTCTGCTCATGCCCATCCCTGGGAGGCGAACATTGGCTATGAGCTTGCCAGTTCTCACTGGGGCCATGGCTACGCTACTGAGGCCGCACATGCCTTGCTGGAGTTTGGTTTCACGGAACTTCGCCTGCATCGCATATATGCTCACTGTGTCATCGAGAATACCGCTTCGGCTCATGTGCTCGAAAAGATTGGTATGCGCTACGAGGGTTGTCTACGCCAGAATGGTTGGATGAGATCGCGCTGGTGGGATACCCTGGTCTATAGCGTCCTGGAAGATGAGTGGCGCGACTCGTTTGAACAGCCTCCTTTCCCCATTCTTGATTAGGACTCTCAACTGAGATGGAGGGGATGCACTACTTAATTTGGGAATCCGTTGACGGCATTCATTAAATGGTAGGTCATGAACCAGCCAGCACCTAGCACACCTACCATAAGAAGGTATACCAGGCTAATCGTTAGTTTTGTCTTGCCGCTTGCCGGGAGTATACGGTAACTTGGCCTGCGCAGGTTCATGATGGTCATGATGACACTGGCAATGACCAGAACCAGGGTGATGAGGCTGATGGCGCTCTCAAGCCTTGTTCTGGCTGAGAAGGTATCAAATACAAGATAGATCCCGAGTGGAATCCCAAGAAGAAAAAGCCATTTGGAGATGAGTGGCGCGACACGCCCCCCATCGAGTGGATGCATAGGGAGGAGATTGAGCAGGTTGAGGTAGAAGCCGATATTCGCCAGAACCAGCCAGAAGTGTCCTTCGCCAAAGAGAAAGCAGAGGCGTAGATCGAGTATATCTGCGCCAGGGATGATCATGCCTGGACAACTTCGCGCGCTTGCGAACCAGGCTATCGCATAGCAGATCAGCGCTCCCAGGCCGCCGAGAAAGGGCCCTGCCAGCGCAATAAAGGCGATATCCACTGGTTTACGGAGGCGTGGCATGGTAACGAAAGCCCCAATAAGCGGGATGAAGTAAGGACCGCGGGCGGGAAGCTTCTTCACTCGTAAGGCTAACAGATGTCCCATTTCATGTACCAGAAGTAGAAGCATAAAGGCGATGGCAATAGGCCAGGAACGGAAGATAACTCCCAACACTAGAGTACTAACTATCAATGAGAGGATCGCTAGTGCCTGCTGTAGCCAGAAGCGTGCCTTAAGAGAAAGTCGTCGTTTCTGCACTGTGCTCCGTTTCTTACTTACTTCTTATCCGAAAACCTTAGCCTGCTGTGTGCGTTCCGCTAGTGGCGTTGTGATCCTCTGAGGAAGGCATGGCGGGCAATTACCCTGGTTTGCATAGGACCTTAAAGTTGTCTGGGTGACTTGCCTATAAACCTGATTTGATTATAGCCCATATTTTCTCATAGCGGCAAAGAATGTACCTTCACGCTTCAGATATCAGACACAAAGAGGCTCGCCAGGACGAGATCTGGCGAGCCTCTTTTGACATAATGGGGAATTCTTTGCTGTTGAGAGCGCTAGAATGTAATGGTGCGCTTCTCTTCGGCTGATCGGTAGGCACCGAGGATGATTTTGAGTACATCAATACCGTCTTCGTGATTGTTGATTGGGCGACGGTTCTCCTTGAGGCAGGAGATGAAATCCGCGATCTCAGCTTCGAAGGTGTTTACTGATTTGAGCTGAACTGTATTGACGACAGGCGGATTGTTCATACGCATCTTATAGGTGAGATCAGCTCCCTTGCTATAGGCATAGCCTCTTTGACCAACAATGCTGAACTTCTCAGTGTTGTCGCTTGGCTCGTAGGCCCAGCTTGTGACGATGTTACCGACGACGCCGTTCTCGAAGCGTACAAGGACCTGAGCTGAGTCTTCGCCATCCATGAAGTTCAGACGATGATTACTCAGAATCGCTGTGACTTCAACGGGCTTGCTTTCCGCCAAGTAGAGAAGCAGGTAGGAGGGATGGTAGCCTGTATCGATCAATTCACCACCGCCGATAAACTGGCGATTGCCGCGCCAGCCAATGGTTTTGGGGTCGAAGGTGTGATAGAACGAATCAGTGGTGCGAATCTCATAGACGTCACCGATAGTACCACCAGCAATCAGGCGCTTGGCATACTGTACTGCAGGAAGATAGAGCTGGTTGTGGGCGCACATGAGCGTGACACCGTTTGCCTCGACGGCCTTTCGCACCTCTTCGCCCTCTTCCAGCGTGAGACAGAGTGGCTTCTCACAAAGAATATGTTTGCCTGCCTGAGCGGCTGCGACGATGGCATCTTTGTGCAGGTGATGTGGAAGGCAGATGTCAACGGCGTCGATGTCTGCCTCTTTGAGCATCTTTGCCAGATCAGTATACACATCGGCCCCGCCAGCCTCTGCGGCGCGAACGCGTGCGCTCTCTTCGACGACATCGCATACAGCGGTTATCTTGGCGTCGGTCAATTTAGAATAACCGTTGACATGTACAGCGGCGATCCCGCCACAACCGATGAGTCCTACTTTGATAGTCATATTTATATCTCCTGATAGAGTAATTGATGCCATTCACAAACGGGATGGAGGGCACATCTCGCTCCCTGGCGAGAGAGCGGGTCTTTCCTGCGCATTCCTTACTTCTAGGCGTGCTGACTGAGCAATGTTTCTTGCTGGCGCTGGCGATATTGGGCTGGTGTCATACCCAATCGCTTCTTAAACACGTAATGCAAGTAACTGCCGCTAGAGAAACCGTGGTTAAGCGCCAGATGCTCAACTGTTTGCTCTGAGTGCGTGAGAGCTAGGCAGATCTGAGCCAGACGGTAGCGCTCCAGGTAACCACTGAAGGTATCATTAGCATATTGATCTAGAATGCGTTGGAGCTGTCGTCCACAGATATGCAAGGTCTCGGCTACTTCGTTCAGCGTAATCGCACGCGCGTAGTTGTCGCGAATATAGCGTGTCGCTAACTGATAGCGGTGCATATTCATATCGCGTGCGGGTAGTGCCGGTTGCGCTTGCGATGAATGATGATAGACGCGTGCTGCCCGCAGCAGGATTTGAATGATTGCCTGGCGAATAGTAGTGAACGCGCCAATCTCACGCTCTTGCCATGTCTGATAAGCCACCAGAAACCAGTTCATGGCGTTATACTTATCGAGGGCAGGAGTAGCGGGCATGGCTCGTAGTTGCTGAATACAGGCTTCGGCTTCAGCGATCTCCCATTGCTCGCTCCATTCCCCTTGGGGTGCATGTTCTATCTCGTCCAAAGGGGTGATGTCGATATGCAGGCATAGTTCGTACATCGCCTCCTGTGGGCTCGCCTCCTGTTTGTGCATCACCTGTGGGCCGGTCAGATAGAACATGCCAGCGTGCAGGGGATATTCTCCATCTGCTAGCGTCACACTTCCCTGGCCTCGCGGAATGAAATGAAATTCATAGTCGCGATGTTTGTGGTTGGGAATGATATTACCCGCCGGGAAGGTTGCCAGATGACAGCGTAACAAGCGAATGCCGTAACGACCCCAGCGGAAGCTGATGTCAAGACGGTCAAGCGCATCGGGTTCAGCCTGCATTGGCGCGAAGAGAAAAGGACTACTATTCTTGCGAAAGGCCAGGATGGCACTCTGCTTCATTTCTTGGGCCGTTTTTGCCATAAAAGCCTCCTGCTGCGATGCTTAGAACAATGGAAGGTTTGCTTCATTGCTCACAGTGTCTACTAGAAATGTTCTTTGTTCTAGCGTGCCAGGTCGGCGATGTTAATAGCCCGGCGCTCACGTGCAGCCTGATTAGCGGCATCCATAAGCGTTGTCAGGTCTACAGCCATCTGAATATTCGTGGAGGCGATGGTGTCCTCTTCAATATGCTTGACCCACTGTTGGAAGGCACGCGGCTGACTGGTCGGCAAGTCGATGACGGTGCTCCAATCTTTGCCATCGCCATATGTGGCGCTTCGAATAATGAGTTTCTCTTCTGGTGTGCCAAAGAAAAGGCTTCCCTCGGTTCCATGAATTTCAATGGTGAAGGGGGAATAGCGATTGACAAAGCCTGCCTCGACGACGCCAATAGCGCCATTAGCATAATGTAGAGTGGCTAGCGCGTTGTCTTCGACCTCTTTTCCGGTCACATAGCCAAAGTTGGCACTTACGCTCTCTGGCATGCCCAGGAAGAGACGTGCGAGATACATGGGATGGCATCCCAGGTCGATCAGTGCTCCGCCACCACACAAATCCTTGTCAAAGAAGTGGTCTGGCAACCAGCCATTAGGTCGCTGCTCTGTTGGAAGTGCGCCATTATGTGAGAGGCGTGTGCGGACCAGCGTTAGCTGTCCCAGAGCGTTGTGGGCCAGCAATTCTTGAATTGCCAGGGTATAGCCTTCATAAAGTCGGGGGAGCGAAACCGTTAACTTGATACGTGCCTCTTCGACTACGCGTATGATCTCATTGCATTCGTGAGCCGTAGTCGCGATAACTTTTTCGGTGAAAATATGTTTACCCGCGCGTGCGGCGGCAACCATGACTTCGCGGTGCATACTGGTCGGAGTATCGACAATGATTGCGTCAATGTCGTCCTTGCTAAGCATCTCCTCCAAGTTGTCGTAGAAGGGGACTCCTAGCTCCATAGCCTCGCGACGTCCTCGTTCGCTCTCTTCATCCCAGACAGCTACAATCTGGGTTGATGGGTGCTCCTGGGCCTGGCGCAAATAATCATGCGCATGGACATGCCAGAAACTCGCCATTGCAACTCGTATCATCGTGCTGTGCTTCCTTCCTTCTGCTAAATAGACCAGTAGGCGGTGGGTGCGCCTTCCTTCATGCAAAATCGCGACTGAGCGCGATCAATATATAGGGAATACACTACTATTGTAGACTGCTATACCCAAGAATAGCAATGCGTGAAGGCGACAAAGAATTTTGCACCATATCTAAAATAGCGACATCACCCTGTTCTCATCCATTCTGTCAAGTCATATGTCCTCAGATATATAGGCTATGTTTCCAGGGGTATATATTGCTACCGCGAGGTATTTGTCCAAGATATATGGATGATGTTAAAGCTACGAAGCGATATGGCTAATGGCCCTCCTGAACCGTGGTGTGCATACAATAATAAGAGAAGTGGATGGGGTGAGAAATTGGGCGTAACAAATCCAGGCTTTGTACGTCTTTATTAGTGGGGGATTTCCGCATGGGTACTGCTTGCGTCTGACGGTACTTACCAGGGGAATGACGCGATTCTTATGTCTTCTAACCCACGCTTCATCAAGGTGTGTTAGCTGTATGGGGTATATTGACAGAAATAAACTCAGTCCCTTACAATTTGGTCAGAAATACATGCATAAAGATACATATACACCGTCTGCGCTCTAAGATTGGAAGAAGAGGGGCTTCTACGCATGCAGATATGTTGTCCTCACTGTGCGACCGAGGTGGGGGAAGATGCTATCTTTTGCCCTGTCTGTGGGGGATCAGTTGTGCCTTGTGAGCATATACATCAGGGGAGCCCCTCAGAGACTTTGCCGTTGCGCGAAGTCTGCCCTCCAGTTTTGAGCGAAGCAGGTAACTTCGATGAGAGTGAGGCCGTTACTCTGAAGGCGCTGCTTGCTCCTGGTGCCATGTTGGATGTGCGCCCAGAAGACGAAGCTGTAGTCTCTGATCTTTCATCAACCTCTAGCCTGCCCACAAATATCCATTCTAGTACGTGGTATAAAGAAGTGCACTCTGCGTCGGGGGACTCCAAGCCATTTTATGTTCCACGCCCACCTGCGCAACCATCGCTTGCTTGGTACCGACGTGTGCCTCCTGTGACTTTCTTCTGGTTCTCTTGCGTGATTATCGCTACATTAGTGTTAGGGGGAGGTTTTGGCGTTTTTTCGGCCTTCGGAGCAGGCAATACCACGATGGCCTTGCAGGCATCGCCAGGTGTGGTCGCGATTGGTGCGACGATCACATTACGTGGTACACATTTCTCGCCACATAGCTTTGTCGGCCTCTCCATCGACCGTGGCATCCCCATTCTGGATACAGCGGGGTCTTCTGTCGTTCGTACTGACGCTCAAGGAAATTTTACCGATACTGTTGTAGCGCTGGCCGATTGGCATAGCGGTTCACATACATTGCATGCCGAAGATTCTCTCACTCACAAGGCTGCGACCTTTTCGATCAAGCTCACAGGAAATGGACAAGCTCTACGACCCGCGCATCTGCGTACTTCGAGCGAAAGCTTCGATTTTGGCGTGGGCGATACCATTACCAACAGTGTGAAGACGCTTATGCTCTTGAATACTGGAGGCGGGCAGATCAGCTGGCAGGCCCGTAGCAATCATGACTGGCTCAAGATTAGCCCTACCAGCGGATCCTTTGTGGGCGGGCAGGATATGCACATCTCGGTTGCGGTTGATCGTTCCCATGCCTCACCAGGCGTCTACATGGGCCAGATTACCTTTACCTCGAATGCTGGCAACAATGTGCTTGCGGTACGGATGGAGGCCCGAAACTTACGCCCGCTTAACATGGGGGCGCTGGGAGTTACGCCTCCTGTGCTCTCTTATATCGCTCATGATGGAGGGGCTTCGCCCTCGCCGCAAGATGTGACTCTCTTCAATCCCGGTGTCGGCCTGTTGACATGGGATGCATCAGCAGATGTCGGTTGGCTCAAAGTTCTGGCCGCTACAAATACGCTCGTTCCTGGCGAGAGTAAGCCGCTCCGCCTCGCTGTGGACTCACATGCTATGTTGCCCGGAGTTTATCGCGCGACAGTGACAGTGCGTGGCTTCGGTATGGATGGGCAGGAGGTTCCAGGGAGCATACAGAAGATATATGTGGTTGTTACGGTGACACAAGGCTGTCTTTTACAAACTGTCCCTAATACCCTTTCGTTTTCTGGTATGGAGGGTGGAACGTTCCCAGCCACTCAGACGCTCAAGATAAGTGCTCTACACAGTTGCCCTGGTGCGCTGAACTGGAGCGTATCATCGGATGCGAAATGGCTGCACTTGAGTACTTCAAATGGGACAACACCTAGCTCACTTGCGATAAGCGTCGACACGTCTGCGTTGCAACCCGCGATTCTGCCTGCAACCTATTCCGCCGCGCTCTCTTTGAGCTCTGCCACAGGCGTGCAGGTACTGCCTGTGACTCTGACTCTGAATGCTACTCCATCGCCAGCTATGACACTCTCGTCAACACATGTCTCGCTTTCGGCACTTACCAGCCAGGACAGCCCGGCGCAACAAAGCATTGTGCTGACCAATACTGGAAAAGGACAGCTCACTTGGAAGGCTACGACCACAACAACCTCAGGTGGTTCCTGGTTGAGTGTCTCTCCAGCTTCTGGAACGTTGGAGGCAGGTGCATCGCAGCAACTTTCACTTAGTGCGATGCTGCCCATAAACTCGGGATCAGGCGTCTACAATGGTACGCTAACCCTTAGTGGGACTGATAGTATTGGCTCCCAACTTGCAGGTGGCATGCGCACAATTCCTATTAGTCTGACTGTGCGTTCCTCCTGCGCTCTGAGTGTGGGTTCTGGCTCGTTAACATTTACAACGAGCGCATATCAAACTACAGCGGTCGAACGAACTTTTACTTTGAGTGAACAAGAAAACTGTGATGCAAAATTAGCCTGGCGTGCTCGCGTTACTAGTGGTGGAAACTGGCTTCAGGTGAGCGATCAAAATGGGACTCTTACGCCGGGGGAATCAGATGTGGTAAGAGCTTTGGTGACAAGTTCACAACTCGCGCCAGGAACCTATCGAGGTAGTATCGCCGTAACGAGCTACGACCGTCAAACCGGTCAGGATCTTGGGGCTGCGAACACAATTACTGTCACTTTGATGGTTGGGGCTCCTTGTAGCGTTAAGGCTACAACACCATCCAGGCTTGATCTTACGCCGCAGAATGCGAGTGGGCAGTTTACTGTCTCCGTCTCCAATACCTGTATGCGCAATGTTATCTTTATGCCTGAAGTGGCTTACAGCGATAATGGCAACGGTTGGCTCACCATTATGTCGCCGACATCCTCGGTCGCGCCTGGTGATAGTGTGACGTTTATGCTTACCGTCGACGCTACTGGGCTAGGCCCTGGTACTTATACCGCTACCATTCAACTCGATGCCTCAACAGGAGGCTCATATATAGAAGGCAACCCCCAGACGCTCACTGTAACGTTCACTGTTCCTGACATTACTACGCCCGGCAGCAGCCCCACCCCCTGAGTGAAGCTACTGCTGAAGATCCTCACAAAATCTGGTTGAATGTGTCAAAGGCGCCTTAATTGCTGTGGGTGGGTGATGGCTCTATAGCGCACAGGCTTCGAGCGTAGGCGATCTGGCCCGCGTCGTGTTCCCAATCCTCTTTGCCCTGCTCATCCGTTTGAATAGGAGTCTCGAGAATGAGCGCGACGTGTGCCATACGTGGGTCGCGGAGCAGGGTACGCAGACCCTCTGTGGGAATAATCCCTTCTCCCAGGCGCTTATGTACGTCGCGATGACTACCCAATGCCTTTTCGGTATCGTTAAGGTGCAGGACATGTAAGCGCTGTAATCCAACTGTCTCATCGAAGTGTTGAAGAACCTGTTGCGCCGCTTCGGGGCTACCAATATCATGCCCTCCGCCCCAGAGATGTGCTGTATCCAGGCAGACACCCAGGCGACCGCGATATTGCGGCAGGTGGGCCAGAACTGTCGCCAGGGACTCGAAATCTCGCCCCAGCGAGTTACCCGCGCCTACATCATTTTCCAGGAGTAGCATGACTTCTTCTGGCGTCTCAGCCATGACACGCTCGATTCCCTGAGCAATACGCGCCAGTCCTGTTGGCACGCCCGCGCCACGATGGCTGCCAGTGTGGAAGACCACGTAGGAAGCCCCCAATTGCGCTCCACGTTGCAGCGTACCACTCAGCAGGAGAATTGACTTCTCCCAGATGGTCTCATCGAGAGTGCCCAGATTAATCAAATAGGGCGCATGGAGCACAACTGGGTCCAGGTGATGTTCACGGGCTGCAGAGGCGAAGGCGCTCCCACTCTGCTCATCCATTACAGGTGGTTTCCAACCTGTAGGGTTGCTGGCAAAGATCTGAATGGCATCGCAGCCAATTTGCTCAGCAAGCTCTGTCGCTTTTACAGGCTTAGAGCCTGTGGGCATATGTCGTCCAATACGCATAATATCTTCTTCCTGTTCGCAAAAGATCTTAGCTTGCGTCCTGGGATGGTTGAAAATTTGGCAGATCTGGCTGGCGGACATTGGCCTGATGATTGTTATTTGGGGCTGGTGTCTCTTCGGAAGTGCTCTCAGTTTGCTGGGCGGTAAGATTCATATGAGGAAGCTCTTCCAGGTTGGTCAGGCCAAACTGTTGCAAAAAATCGGGGGTGGTAGCGAAGAGTGCCGGGCGTCCTACTGTTTGCGCGCGCCCAACCTCGACCACCAGCCCATATTGTAGCAGGCTTGCCAGGGCGCGATCACTATTCACGCCGCGTACCGCCTCAATTTGCCCACGTGTAATAGGTTGGCGATAGGCAACCACTGCCAGAGTCTCCAGGGCCGCATTTGTGAGCTTGGCGCTCATGGGAAGTCCCAATAGGGCTGCAACATACTGGGCGTTTTCTGGCGCGGTTACTAATTGCACTTGTTCGCCCAGACGTTGTAGGCGGATGCCTCGACTTGAGTTTGCCAGAGCATGCTCAAGCGCGTAAAGACCATTATCTAGGCGCGCATCATCGACTCCAAGTAGTTTGCGTAACTCTGTACGTTCCAGTGGCCGCCCGGAGACAAAGAGCAGACTTTCTATAGCCGCGCCCATTTGCGCATCCTCTGGAAATATGTTATGAGAGGAGGCTACTCCGGTCGTTGTTTGATGCTCATTCTCTTCCATGATGAGGCAAGTATAACACAAAATGGCAAGCCCACATGTGCCTTCATCAATGCAGGAATATTCTCTCCTCGTGGCGTGTTGACGGTGTATAGATACAAGCTCAGGTTTATGGGGATGACCAGGAGGTGTCTTTGGCTAGCGATAATGAGCTCTCACTGACGCGACAGCGCGAACAGCTACTACAGATTCTGAGCGCCACTCTCATTGAGCTCGAAGCCTTGCGTAACGATCCTGGCTTGCAGGGACCTCAGGTTGAGCGTCTGGCAAGCCTTGAGCAGATGAATCGGCAAGCCCTGCACATTGTGCGGACATCGGGTGCGCATTTGCCTCTACCCGAATTAGAGAATAGCACTCTCGTAGAGGCTCTCTCGCATCTTATCGACACCACAGCTGAAGAGCTAGGGCTTTCCAGTCGTGTCTCTTTCTCTGGTGTTGATGAGCAGGGAAAGCCAGAAGTGGCGGCTCATCTGTCTACTCAGGCTGAGCATCTGCTCTTCCTCCTGGCTCAGGAGACGCTCTTTCAGGTCCGCGAGCACCAACATGCCTGGCGCCTGCGCCTCAACTTTGCCTATGGTCACGATGAGGTACGTCTGGTCATTGAAGATGACGGTGTGCCTGCCTCCAATATTGCTTCCGACGATAGGACCCCAGCCAGCGAGAACATCTTACCCTTTGCTCAGAATACCCGTGAAAATACTGCGTTCTCTGATTCGGTATACGATGACCTGCGTGCTCGCTTTACCTATATGGGGGGCTCACTCATACGCGAGATTGCTCCGCATGGAACGCGGGTCGAAGTGCGCGTGCCCTATCAGTCTCCAGAGCTGGATAGCACCACATTTGGGATCGGACTTCCGTCTCTCCAGGCGCGTGCCAAGTTGGAGAATCAAGAAGTGCATCCACAGCGCACAAGCGTCCTCATCGTAGACGGTCAGCCAGTAGTTCGTGCTGGACTGCATCGCCTGCTCGATGCCTATCCCGACTTGCTGCTGGTAGGCGAAGCTAGCGATGGAGTGCACGCCGTCAGCGAAACGCTCGAACTGGGCCCTCAAGTTGTGCTTCTGGATGCTCAACTCCCCGAAGGCCAGAGTCTCGAAGCTTTGCGTCAGATCAAGCAACTCAACCTCAATACACATGTGCTTCTACTCTCTATTGAAGAGCGCGAGGATTATCTTTATGAAACGTTGCGCGCTGGAGCTGATGGCTACTTGCTCAAAGATGTAACTCCTGATGACCTGGCGGAGGCCATTCGCATCGTAGCTCGGGGTGAGGTTCTTGTACAACAGCAACTGGCGGGGCGTATTCTGGCGCGGGTGGGACGCGAACGGGGAGCGCGAGGTGAAATGCTCACGGCGAGAGAGCTAGAGGTCTTGCGCCTCCTATCGCGCGGACTAAGGAACAAGGAGATAGCAGCCCATCTCTTCATTAGCGAGCGTACGGTGAATTTCCATCTTGCCAACATCTATCAGAAGCTAAATGTTTCAGGGCGTACTGAAGCCCTGAGCAAAGCGCTTGCCCAGGGCTTAATTGAGACATAGGAAAAGGTTTCTTATAGCTTGCCAGCGCGCCAGGCATTGACAGCGGTCTTTAGGGATGAGATGTATGCTTGCTCGTTGTTATTGTCAGCGCTTGGAGCGTATCTGGGAATGATCTTATCAATCGTATTCAGGCCCCACTGTGCGATATAGAGATTGCGAATCAATTTATACCAGGACTCGAAGCCATCCTCCCAACTTCTAAACTTGGCATAGCCACCTCGATCCTGATCGATGCATTCGCGGTCAGGAATGCAGCGCAAATTTCCCAGCGAAAGAGTTGCTTGAGCCTCGCCCCGCGTGCCGAAGGTACTTTCATGCTGATAGAAAGCGAGAGCGTACACAGGATCAATGCCGTATTTAACGCCGAGATCATACATAGCCTGTCCCTTGCCAGCGGCAGGCGAACCCGCATTCGCAAGCACACGATTGATGAAGGACGCGCTAATGGTTGGTTTACCCAGAACTGAGTAAGGACCTTTAGAGGTTGGTACTTTTGTCGGTATAGGTTTGGGCGTTTGCCATGTGGTTGCTTGGTTGCCTCCAACCTGAATATCGTAAACTTTACCTCCGTAGTTGGGAAGCAGTTGTGGCACCCCTGGGCGCTGGGCAATTCCAGCCCATAGCAACACGGCCAGGAAGATCAGCCCAATTGCCGAGCTATAGATGAGTGGATTGAGCCACGGTCTATGGCGTTGCAACGGATGAGGTGCATACTCATCGATGACTTTGGGGCGACGGCGAACTGATATCTGCCGAGATTCCAAGGGTCTGGCTTTGGGCTTTTGAACACGCTTGGTAACGGCGGTTGTACGTGTGCGAGCGGGCCTAATATCAGTAGTAACCTCTTCATCATCCCAAGGTCCTGCGGCTGGCTGAACAGCCGGGAGATTTCGTGTGGCCCGCAGGGGGATTTGGGTTGTTGTTACTTCTGCCGTTTGTGAGGCGCGCTTCCTGGCGTAATTACCACTCGCCATGAACAATCTCCTTATTACTGAGCGTTTGAACTAGTGTTCTATTGTAGCAGAGTGCCAGAGGGCGCACAAGACTCTGTAGATACCCTGGCTGCTGCGTATGCGAGGCCATATTCTCCTGTTTTTTCTTTTATTGGCGAGTATGTCGCCATCAACAATGATATGTAGCTAGTTAGAAACTATCATATCACCTGAAAAACAGCTCAAAGAATAAGAAATAAGTCCCGTTTTGTCGAACTAGATAAGAATTTGCTTAGAATATATTGCACATGAAAGAAGCAATAAAGGGCGCGCTTCTAGCCGAAAGGTTGGATGAAGGCGCAAAAATGTTCCTTTTTTGCGGCCTTATCGATATATATAGTGAGGGGTCTACATCTGTCTGTAACTTAGAAAACGAGGATGCGGGGTAACGAACGTAAAGGGCGTGCCCTCAAGTAGGAGTGACGCTTGGAATGAGACCCGGGGCACCTTCTCTTCTATCCATAGAAATAGAAGAAGAAGGAAGAAACTGTATATCCGCGCTTACGGACCAAATTGATGGTATTCATAGGTGAAAATGTGGCATTTGTAGAGTATTATATAACGAAGATAGTGCAGAACGCTGCCAACTTATAGTCCTATGCTGTCATCAAAATAGATAACTGGACGTTGTAATGGAGTGTATGTAATTTTCAACGTAAAGATATGTAGCGAGCGCGAAATCATGCTATGTAAAATGAACAGTACCTTCATCTCTTATCTGAAAGGGGCCTCTGTCCTGTGAATATGGTAAATGCAAATCTAAGTGCCCTCCTGGCTTCTGGATCGGGTCAGCCTGAGTGGCTGACAACGTTACAAAACCTGATCGGGCCAACGGTTGCCTGTTTGGTGGCCTTCTTGGTTGTGTTCTGGCTGAGCACCGTTATTTGGACATTCCGCGATATTCGTGCGCGTACTCAAGATTTCTTATTGCAGATCATCTCAACTGTAGCTGTAGCTATCTTCCCAATCGCGGGTGTGTTCGTATATATGATCCTTCGCCCACGTCAGACGCTGGCGGAAATTTATGAGCGGCAGTTGGAAGAAGAGTCCTTGCTTGCTGAGATGACTGAGCGCCAAACTTGCAGCAACTGTCACGCACGTATCGAGTCAGATTTCCAGGCTTGCCCCTCCTGCGGTCAGAAGCTCAAGCGCTCTTGCCCCAAGTGTGAGCGTCTGTTGGAACTGCGTTGGACTTTCTGCCCATATTGCGCGACCAATCTGGCTGGTGGTCCTATGCCTAGCATGCCTGGTATCCCGAATATGGCTGGCGCACCCAACTCGAATATTCCTATGGGGGGACCGGTTCCGGGCAATCGCTATTAGGTCTGGATCTGATCGGTTATTCTCGCATCTTCCATGTGGTAGAAGAATTTATCAATACTGTCCTATTGAGGCTGGTTCTGTAACTATCATTTATTCTCCGAACGGTGTTCGATAACCATTATTTGGGGCTCGAACGCCGTTCGGATTGCGTCTTCAAAGGCGTGCTTTCATTCCCCTTTCGGTTGTCCGTTCAACCCACTTCTCTGCTTTGTTTATCAAGCCAAATGTGATATAATGATGTGGCGCATTGTGGCTTCCATTGCCACTTTTTCTATGCTCAATCGGAATATATAACCAGAGAAAATCGCTAGCCTTCCACAACAAAAACATCACCGCTCATCTCGAACTGCGTGGTCTAGGTGTAATACGTAGGGCGATACTCGTGCGAGGTCAGGCCCGCACCTTTAGCAGAATTGGGGGCTAGTCATTATAGCCACAACCCGTTCCCGTAACGACATATGACCCTGCCTATATCGATCAGGTCTATCGTAAGGCGGGTCGTGGTCACTAATGGGATGTTGATATGTGTAGATTGTGGCTCTTCCACAATCTATCCAGGCGTAATGGCCTCAGCCGCCACTGCGCCTACCGAGCAAAAGGAATGTACAGGTTCTATGGCAAAGACGAGAGAATCAATAATGGCAGATCACATACCAGGTGAGCAGGAGGCGTTGAACTCTCCTGAGACTACGACATACAGCGACGATGAAGTGGATCTGGGGGATACTCTTCAGAATCATAGCGACAATGGCTATAGCGGCCAGAACATTCAGATTCTCGAAGGCTTAGAAGCTGTACGTGTACGTCCGGGCATGTATATTGGTGCAACCGATCAGCGAGGCCTGCATCACCTTATTACCGAGGTCGTTGACAATAGTGTCGACGAAGTGATGGCTGGCTATGCCGACACCATCTTGACTACGATTCATAATGATGGTTCCGTAACTATTGAAGATAATGGGCGCGGCATTCCCGTGGAGGAGCACCACCAGCGTCCTGGACTCTCCACTTTGGAAGTGGTCATGACGGTCTTGCATGCAGGTGGTAAGTTTGGTGGTGGCGGTTACCAGATTAGTAGCGGCCTTCATGGTGTTGGTGTGTCTGTCGTCAACGCTCTTTCCGAGTGGTGCCAGGTCGATGTAAAGCGCGATGGCCTCCTCTACCGTCAGCGTTATGAGAAGGGCGCCCCAGTCACTAAACTGATGACTGTCGGCCCTGCTGAAGGTTCAGGGACACGGACTTCATTCTTACCCGATCTTTCGGTAATGGAGACACGCGACTATAGTTTTGACGTTTTGGCCCAGCGTTTCCGTGAGATGGCGTATCTCAATCGTGGAATGACGATTGGTATTCGCGACGAGCGCAGTGATCGCGAGGCAACCTTTTACTTCGAAGGTGGTCTGATATCGTTTGTGCGCTACTTGAATAAGAATCGCAATACCTTGCAGGCTCGTCCAGTGAGTGCCAGTCGCGAGATAGATAAGGTAAAGGTTGATCTTGCGCTCCAATACAATGATAGTTGGGCCAGCACAGAGTTCTCGTTCGCCAATGGCATCAATACTGTTGATGGTGGCATGCATATTACGGGCTTCCGTAGCGCTTTAACCCGCACTCTAAACGACTACGCGCGTAAGGCTGGCCTTCTCAAGGAAAAAGATCCCAATCTGACGGGTGACGATGTGCGCCAAGGACTTACAATTGTTGTGAGTGTCAAGATTCCTAACCCCCAGTTTGAGGCCCAGACGAAGAGTAAACTCAATAATGCCGAAGTACGCCCTATCGTTGAAAACATCACAGCCGAGATGTTGACTCGCTACCTGGAGGAGACTCCCAGCGAGGCCAAAACCATCATCAGTAAGTGTCTTACGTCGGCCAAGGCACGCGAGGCTGCTCGCGCTGCTCGCGATCTTGTTCAGCGCAAGAATGTGCTGGATACAACACTTCCAGGTAAGTTGGCCGATTGTTCTGAGCGACGTGCGGACCGCTGTGAACTCTACCTCGTCGAGGGTGATTCTGCTGGTGGCTCCGCGAAGCAAGGGCGTGACCGCCACTTCCAGGCGATCTTGCCACTGCGCGGTAAGATCTTGAATGTTGAGCGGGTGACTCTGGACAAGATCTTACACAATGAAGAAGTGAAGAACATCATTACCGCTGTCGGTATCGGTATTGGTGATCAGATGAACCTGGCACGCCTGCGCTATGGTCGCATTGTCATTATGTGCGATGCTGACGTTGATGGCGCGCACATTCGCACATTGCTCCTGACCTTCTTCTATCGTCATTTGCCGCAACTCATCTCTGGTGGACATCTCTTCATTGCCCAACCTCCTCTCTTCCATGTGAAGTTTGGCAAGCAGGTCCGCTTCGTCTATAGCGATGAGGAGCGTGATGCCTTGATTGCCGAATATAAAGCGACACACAATGGCAAAGAGCCGGAAGTGGGTCGTTACAAAGGCCTGGGTGAGATGAATCCAGAAACCTTGTGGGAGACCACGATGGACCCTGAGCGCCGTACAGTGCTTCAGGTCTCTGTTGAGGAAGCAGTTGAAGCTGACAAGGTCTTCAGTATGCTTATGGGTGATGATGTTGCTCCACGTCGCCGCTTTATCGAGAGCCATGCCCGCAATGCTAACCTGGACATCTAGGACATTTTAAAAAGAAAAAGGTGGAGAGATCATCAACCTTGGTCTCCCACCTCTTCTTTTCTTATGGCAACGGAGGCTCATTTGTCGTCATTGGTAACTCTAGAGACGCCTGGTAATCGGCATTCTGGAGTATGTATTCCTTGCCGGTGCTTTCTTGCTTCCACCACCAGAGACGCTGCCTGACCTCATGTTGCTGCTCTCCATTTACCTCCATATTCTCAAAGTTGATCTCACCAATATTGTTGTATCCAACAATGAGCGATCCTGCCTTCCACTTATTTAACCATTCTCGATTACGTAGTAGTGTGTTTATAATTTTCCCGCGACGTTTCTCTAGCGCTTGCTCAATCTCCTCACTCTCTTGGATAACCTCGTTTGTGATCGCATGCAAAGGGCGTGTCAGCAGCACACGGGTATCTTGGGCCTCTATGTTATATTGCCGTATAATTCCACGACGTATACGACGTACAATGCTTTCAAGTAACCACACTGTTCGTAACGCGAGGCGTTGAGGTTGTTGTAGCGCATGGTAGGCTCTAATGAGTAGGCCACGCTTGCGCTGCTTGACCTCTGGGGAGAGCGTATTCCGCAGGTAGTGGATACGATAACTTCGGTCTGGTGGGAAGGCATCGAAGGTCCCTGAGAACCAGCCATGCGCTGGGAGGATGATCTCTCTATTCGAGCGCTGAGCTGCTGCTAGACGTGGAATAGACCACCAGAAGCGTAAAAGGCGCTTACGAATACTGCTCAGAATATAATTGGGTATGAGATTGTTGCCTGGAAGAATATCCCAGGCAAAGAAGCTCATGGAAGGATTTCTTCCACGACGAAGCAATTGAAGCAAACGTGGATACCCTACAGCCAGAGCTGCCATATGCTCACCCGCTCCCTCGTTACAAAGCGGACTGGCAGTAAAGTTGACAATCTTCGCGGTCTTGCCAGTGTGCCGGTCCCAATACTCCATATAGGAACCAAAGGCATAATGAACATCTCCAGTTAGAATTACGACTTGCCTGAGCTTACTTATCGTTTTCAAGAAGCGTTGAAATGCTCCCCACTCAAGGCCCCACGCCTCACGATCAAAAGCATAATTGTCATGGATTCGCAGGCGGCTCCAGAATTGAATAGCTTCTATGAAGTCAACACCAAGTACCGGGGCTGCTGAGACAAGGATAGTGACTTCGGATTGCGCCTGTGTGTAAGGCGCAATTTGCTTACGCAGAGCTTTTTCTGAGAGGAGGCCAGGGAATTCTTCGGGTTTATTGTAATGGCGCTGGGTTCGCGTATCCAGGACGATGACTTGATAGCAAGGAGCCTGATAGGTGTAATGCCAGTGTAAGGCGCGCTCAGAGCGCTCTAGCTCACCCTGCCCATCGAAAGGAAGCGGCATACCAATCAATTCATCGATTAAGTGTTCCGTATGCGTTCCATGCTCTCCCCGCCAACTGTCCAGAGCAGCCAGTAGAAGGCGACCTGACGCTTGCTCGAATTGCTCAGGATCATTACCCCATCCCTGAAAGAGGGTGTATGCAAGTAGGCCATTACGCACGACACGGTAGCCGAGTTGGCTACTCAACACATTTTTACACCAGGCTCCATCGAGGAACCAGTCGTCGGTAATATCGTGGTCATCACAAATCATATAGGTTGCGATATTCGCCAGTGCTCGCCGCGCATGCGGTAAGTGCGCGCGAAAGCTCGCCAGTTGGGTGTTCCACTCCTGATAGTATTGATCTTCGTGATCTTGTTGCGCGAAAGTCGCAGGCTTACTCGTTGGATAACGGTGCCAGACCTCTTCGCATCCAGGGAGATCTGAGGACCAGAGTTGATCTGACCAACTAAACAAATACATAGCGGCGTATTCAGCTAGTGAGAGTATGTGGCTGGAAGGCGTCTTGGTCGTGAACATCGCTTGTTGGTGAACGATATCACGCCGTAGACCTGGAGCGTAATGTGAGGCTGGTTGGTAAACGCCCGGTAACAATTCTTCGTTGTCTCCGAGGAGTGCTTGCCCGGCATCTATAAGCGCAAAGAGCATAGGTGGTGTCACATCGTCAGCATAGATTTGATCGCCGGTAAGAAAGAGTTGTTGAGGCCGTTTTACCGCTGCGTTCTGCCCTTCAAGCGCCGCCTTTTCTAAGAGTAGATCGAGGGCAGCCAGCATTTCTTGTCCCGTCCCATGTGTTTTGCGGCATGAGCCATGAAAGACCCTTGTGTCTTCCAGCATTTCGGCTGGGAGAACGAAACCTGGAAAGGGATGACCAGGATAGGCAAGCGAGGATAGCGTATCATCTGGCTCATGTTGCAGAATGCCTGGTGTATGGAGATCACCTTGCGGGTTACCCTCAACAGTTTGAAATGAGAGATTGTAATAATAGGATGACCCCCAATTCAGGTGCTCTTGAGTGGATTGCGCACGCGCGGTAACTGCTACGATATGCAGGTTTTCTCCCAGACGAACCGTCTTGTGTATGCCTTGAAATTGCTCTTGCATCTGGTCTTGATTGGAGCCTTCGAGAATATGAAGAGTGACCAGACAAGCTTCTTTGAGGGCTAACCAAACAGTGATTGATCCCGGTTCCGTCCGGCGCAAAATAGGTCCAGCAAGAATCAGTGGTAGATCTTGAATACGGTTGGTCAATGATGTCCAGGGCATACGCGGAACTTTCTTTCCTCCTGACGGTGAATAGTGAAATGTTGTTATTTGACTGCTTGTTTGATTTCGGGGCTGTAGTAGAGCATTTCACCTGCGTGCCGTACCAGGAGTAAGCCCTCGTCTTCGCGTCCTTCCCATTCATCTGGATTGATAGTTCGGTAGTCGAGATATCCCAGGTTGATTTTGCGACAACGCTCTTCAGAGATTGATGTCGCGAGGGTTACCTGGATGCGTGGCTGTTCGATATCTGTCGCGCTATCATATGTCCCTGTCCCTTTTACATGAGTACTATGGGCTAGAATTGAGCCAGGCACATTTTTGAAGCGCTCCCATTGTTTGAGAAAGTAGTCTTTGACGTGGTAGCCTACTTCATCGATGAGCGCTCCATGTGTGTAGGAAACTTCGCTGATATGGGGAGCATAGATGATAACTTCACCGCCATCAACAATCGCCGCTTCCGTTTTGTACATGGCTTTTGCGGCTGTCCAGAGGTCATCATAGCGTGTCGAAGGCATAGAAAGAATACGCTTGAAAGGGTGCTTTACTGGAAGCACGTTGAGGCGACCTGATAGGTCTGCGGCGTGGTTATATGCGTCAATATAGTCGCCGGTGTAGAGCCCATGCAGATGCTCTCCTTGCATCACCAGAGCCAGACAAAGCAATGGGCGATCCACAAATTCCGCAGCCCGATGAATGACCCGCCGCACAAGGGTATCCTTTGTGCCAATGGTTAGAGTACTTGTCAGGCGTGCGCCTAGCCAGTGCGTAAAGTTGATAATGTCGGCACCCGCGATTCCTGGGAAAAGATATTTTGCCCCCCCTGAGAATCCAACTACTTCATGGGGAAAGACTGGACCACAGATGACTAGCTGATCATATTCAAAGATCATACCATTAAGTCGGACGGGTACCTCCTCGGCAAGAAGTCCTTCAGTAAGTTGTGCGGCTTCCTCGCGAGTGATAACACCAATGGTCTTCAACACGCCTGGTTCAGACCAGTGGTGGTTGTAAATCGAAACGTTGGGGTAGTGTTCCTGGCGTTCATGTGCGTCAACGCCTACGAGTTTCGCGATGGCTTCCTCTGACATAGGAGGGTGTGTGCCCAGTGCGATCAAATAGTCCAGGCGTGCCACCTTATGACCGAGAAGGTTATATAGCTCCCGGAACATTAAGGGAATGGGAGCTGTACGTGTGCTATCTGGAATGATGACCAGGACGCGTTTACCGTCGAGTGCGCTTTCCTGAAAGGTCTGTACCAGAATCTGGCGCATCTCATCTTCTTTGAGTGCTTGCTGTAAATAGCCTATGCCTATACCCATTGTCTCGCAGTCCTCTCTAACTTCTGTGTAATGCAGATTAAAAGCATCACAAGAAGCATCTTGTAAATCCCTCTTCGAGATTACAAATGTCTCTTGCATTGTATCATGCGTTGATGGAAGAGGCTTGCTGGTATTGAGCAAAAAGCTCTAGTTCCATTATTGGAATGGTTAAGATTAGATGCCAGAAATTCCGTAATAAGAAGCCGTTTGAGTGGTTTTTGCGAAATATACACTTGGTGCCGAAACCATAGTTATCTCTTTTCCTTGCTGCAGTAACTCCCCTGGCTCCTGTCGCGTTCGTCGAGGTTGACTATACACCAGAATTGCTCATTGCATCGGCCCCCTTGCTGCTTCGCAAACATGAGGAGTACGACGAAAGTTGTAAAGTCGGTTTTGAGACGTTTTTTGATGGTCTCTGGAAGTTTCATCCAGACGGAACAAGCACCCAGCGTCAAGAGCCCTATACCTATGTTGAGGCCATAACAGAAGTCGCTGAGAACTTGACCCCAGATGGCTTAGAGCAACCTCCATTCGCCTTTGGCGTTGGTTTTACTCTTGGTTGGTTATCGGCTCTTGCCCTCTCTGATCGGGAACTTGCACACCAGGGGCTAGAAATCACGCGCCTGCAGGTTTCTCAGCGTCTCAAAGAAATGTGTGGTAGGTAGGCGTGCGCGAGCCTTTGAGCGAGTCTTTGGTAGCGTTAGGTAAGCTCTGGACATGTAGGCGAACGATTGCGTGTCTCAGCGCGGCGGCCCAATCCGTCGCTTTGTGGTACATGCACAACGGGCATATGTCACGTTATTCGTAGGGTGCGCCACATCTTTTTGTATAGAGGGGAAATGTTAGGGCTATCTATGGGGAGATGTTGAAGGGCTACGACGAAGAGGAGGTGCTCAGGACTCGTGCGAACACGGGTCCTGAGTCCTCACTCCTTACTTCACCATCGTCTTGCTGTGCTGCTCTGGCAGGCCTGGGCGGCCCGCCCTCACGACTCCGCTTTCGGGACACCCAGCTCGTCGAGCCCCTGGTCGAACTTGTTGTTCGCCGCGTCGACCCGCTTCTTGTACTCCGTGGGGGAGATTGCCCCCTCACTTAGTAGCCGGAGTAGCCCGTTGATCGCCGCCCTGCGCTTGGTGTCCAGATTGTTGATTGCCGCTTGACTCGGGTCGGTGGTCACAGGAACTCCCTCCAGAGTTCGTTGACGTTGTGAAGCTGTCGCTCTCCTCCGTCTACAACCGCAAAGGAGCCAGAGCGAGATTTACATGATAATTAAATATATCCTAAAAGGAGCAAGAAGGCAAACAAGAGGGACCTTGTGTTCATCTTTTCTAAGCGTTGCAAAAAGTTGTGGAGCACCCTTATTCGTAGAATGTCACGAAATTGTCCAACCTACATATCAAGTAAGCCCCCAACGAGCACACGCAACCCACACACCAATCGTTGGTCTCTGTGGCTTTTCTCATACCTTTGAGGAGCATATCCAGGAGCTTGAAGCGTTGCGCAATCAGATGCAGGAGTACAACGATGATTTTGAAGACGCTATGTAGCAGGCGAGGGGGACGGGTAAGTAACACCCCCCCTCTGTGTGCCGAAAAGTGCCCTTAAATTGACTTTACCTGGAAAACCCCAGGGTTGGGCGCTACGTCATCAAAACTTTTAGCCCTGAGCAAATCAATGCTATGCCGGCCTGCTGCAACCCTGATACCTCGATGGGTTTTAGAGATTATGTGATTATTCTCTTGCTCCTGGATACAGGCATTCGTGTTGGAGAGCTATGTGGGCTAACCCTGGATACCGTGTTTCTCTCCATTGCCGATCAGGTATTTGTTAAGGTGCTGGGCAAGGGACGCCATCAAAGGGAGGTCGGCCTGATCTCAGAAGTTGCGCAGCAGCTCTGGAAGTATGTTAATGTGCATCGCCATCCAAGAGATCAGGATGTAAAGGCTGTTTTCCTGAGTCGGAACGGAGAGCCGCTAACCATAAATGGTATCCAGCAACTTGTACAAGAGGCTGGAAAGCGTGCCAACATTAAGGGCGCGCGGGTGTCGCCCCACACGTTCCGGCATACCTTCGCCCGTATGTTTCTAGAGAATGGAGGCGATGTCTACAAGTTGTCTGTTCTTCTGGGCCATAGTAGCGTGGTTGTCATTGAGAACTACCTGAAGGACTTTGAAAGTAGATCAGCTAGGCGCGTACAGTCGAAACATTCACCTATTGCTCATCTCAAGTTGGGAAGACCAAAAGGCAATTTTAAGAAGAGTAGTACAGATATGCTTGACGAGTGATCCTATACCAGAAGTTATTGTTTTGAAAAGTGGCGTTTCCCATCAGAAGGCATGTGAAAAATAGGCCGTTTTGAGTGATTTTCTGTCTGTGGTGGGAAAGTGCTTGAAGCGGCTTTTCATGTGGAGTGAGGGGAAGAGGGCATGACAAAAGCCGACGAAGGGACTCGAACCCCGGCCAGCTGTTTACAAAACAGCTGCTCTACCACTGAGCTACGTCGGCTTACTGCAAGAAATTATACAGGGATCCGCTTCTCTTGTCAAGCAAGAATTGCTGGATATTTTCAAATGGCCTTTATCTCGCTTTTCAGAAGGAATAATTCCGGGGCATTTTCGTTTGGGGCGAAACTAAAAGCGGCTTTTTGTCGTGTTCTAAGTGTTCTACAAGATGCATGAGCTTGGTTTGGGTGTATTGATGAAGTAAGGAGGGTATGTATGCAGTTTATCGCCAGTTCTATTGAAAATACGTTTTGGTATCAGGAACCTGTGACCGAAGAGCTGATGGCAACATATCCCCAGATGTCCAGGGATAAAACTATCCTTATTGTGGAAGATGATGATCAGATAGGGACTATTCTGGTGGAAACACTAAAGCAAGAGACTCAGTATTACCCTATTCTTGTCAGTGACGCCTGGCAGGCTTTGGAAGCTGTTCATAATACCAGGCCGTGTTTGTTGATTACTGATTATTGCCTGCCGTCTATGAATGGGCTGGAATTGCATGATCGTCTCTCTGCCGAGCAGGCATATGCTAACATTCCTACGATTCTGATGAGCGCCTTTTTGCCGCCAGCACAGGAGATTCGCCAGCGGAATCTTGTTGCCATTAGTAAACCTTTTGAGTTGGATGAGTTCTTAGATAAGATAGACCTGTTATTAGCATGCTAAAAAATCTCCCACATAGGCGATGCCTCCCGTTAAAATGGAAATGTTAAAGCCTGCCTGTAACTTTAATGGAACAAGGCAGGCTTTACTATTTTGTGCTAGAAATTATCTTCAATGTCTGCAAAAGGCGCATCTTGTTGTTTGAGGATGGTTGCGATAGCATCCATGAGAGGGACGGCAATGCTATCCCACAAAAGCAGGAAGTAGAGGCTACGAAGGAAGTTCTTAACATTTGTCGCTCTGCGCCAGGAGCGAATATCTGCTCCACGCTGTACTGAACATGCTTGTAGCCAGTTTTTTATGAATTCTGTATCTACCTGTTTGCCCAGAATGATGTGATAGGCGACCGTTGCTAGACGCACATCCTCTTCCGAGAAGAGGGGAGCTGAATTTTTAATCAACTGACTGAGAAGGACAAGTACGTCTTTACGATTCTCTCCAGTTGTATGCGGATGCTGAGCATAGATATCGAGCGCGTCAGCAAGGTGGGCCATACTATGTGACCAACCTTTACCCTCGATATAGCCGCGCCAGTCTTTTTCTTCTTGTGCGTAACGTGTCAGGGCTTGCTTGACCTGTTGAATGTGTTGCTTGGAAAGCGTTGGCTTTGAGGCATCGGTATAAAGTATAGCCGCGATAATCAGGTTGGAGAAGCTACGCATAAAGACTGTATCATTGCCTGCTTCTCCTATGTGATAGAAGAGATGTTTATCGCTAAGTACCTGACCAAGGAGTTGCTCAAGCTGCTCTCCAGTGAGTTTATTCTGCTCGAGAATTCCACGCGCCAGAATCATATAACTAAATTCATCGCGCAACTCTTCATCAGACGAACCCAGTTGCTTGAGTAAAGCCTGCGCAAATTCAAAGCTGTCAATAGCTTTGGGAATAACATAGTCGTTATTTACGATAGAACGTAGAAGTTGTTTATCATCTGCCAGATCTTCGGGGTTGTTTATGCTGTTTGTTGCTTCCATCGAAATTCCTGTTCTAGTGCCAGTGAAAAACAAATGCGTCCATGTTCCCATAACTCTCAGGCTGCGTGTCTTTGCCTGGGTAAAACATATGCTTGGATGTTTGCCTTTAGGGATACATGTACGCTTTGTGCTAATGGTTTAGACAGCCAGATCAGCTAATTGGAGGGCAGGCCTCCCTAAAAGGACGTTGACCATCATCGCAGCACTCTGTGCAGTGACCTTCGTTGCAATCCGGGTGATCAGCCCCCAGAGGCTTTTGGCAGAGTGTCTGGAGAGATGCATTTGTTCTTGTAACTGAGCATTGACGGTTTCACAGATCAAGCGTAACCGGTTGAGCTGCTTTTGGTCAGCCTCTGCCCGTTTTGCCGTCTGGTTGTTTTTTGCAGGAGACAACAAAACAAGGGAACGATGCTGTTCAAGATACCTCTCAAGAGCGGCATCATTGTAGGCTCCATCTCCCAACAATCGCTGGAGGTGATGAGGAAACGAGTCCAGCACATCGACGACTGGCTGATTATCGTAGAGGCTGGCTTTGGTGAGCACAAAGCCGAGAATGAGACCAGTGAGGCTCACGACGGTATGCAATTTGAAGCCAAAGTACTTCATGGCTTTGCTGCTACAAATCCCATAATCGGCATGACCAACAAAATCGCTTGCTCGTTTGCTGCGTTTGTAGCTCACGCAGGGAACAGGAGCTGAGTCAATGGCAGCCGTCTCTTCCAACAAGAGGCCCTCTTGCACCAGTTGCAAGCTTGAACGGATGGCGAGAATCACTGACCAGAGCGCACGCTTGCGACGATTGTAGCGGCTACGTTCGTTGAGTCCAGGAAAGAAGACTCGCAGCGTTGCTTGATACAGTCGGAAGAAGTGGTCCTCTCGTGGTTCGCCAATGAGTTCCTGATAGAGCGCGATGGTCACCAACTCGCTATCGGAGAGATGTGGCGCTCTTCCAGGCCGCTGTAAGGCTTCTTGGATCACGGTTGACCCTTTCATTGTATCGTCAACTATGGTAAAAAGGGTGGTGAGAACTGTTGCTTTGTCAAGCATCATAGGTACGCTCCTTGGTTGTTTTTGCTTACAAACCAAAGCGTACTACAGTTCTCTTTCTTTTTCAGCCTTTAGCACAAAGCGTATGTATATATCTCTTCAAGCTAGCTTGCCTGCTCCCAGGTCTTTATATGCATTATAAAACTCCGGACCATAAATTTCACTCAATGAAAATTGATCGACCTGAATATGGAAAGCAAGTACCTCCTTAACTCACGCGATGTCTTGCTCTTATTTGAATATCGCAATAATCTCCTTGAAGAGTACAACAGGCTCTATATGCGTTTTGTTTCTCACCATGAAGACGTGCTTTAAGGCAGGTCTCTCCGGTGCCAGTCCGTAAGCTGTTGATAGGCGTGAGCGATGCGCAATATGGTTGCCTCTTCAAAGGGTTTACCCGCGACCTGTAAACCGATGGGAAGACCTTCAGAACTGAAGCCACATGGGAACGAAACGGCGGGCAGCCCCGTGAGATTAAAAGGCATCGTCAGGCGAAGCAAGGCATCAGTCGCATTTTCACCAATGCCATCAATTTCGATATCCTTTCCAGCTTGATCGGCCCGTGGTGCTGGAATAGGGATGGTTGGTAACACCAAGGCATCAATCTCTCGTAAGAGCGAGCGAAAACTCCCGGCAAGAGCTCGGCGCTCTTGTTGGGCTCGTAAATAGTCGATGGCGTGAATTTGTGAGCCTTCTTCTATGCGCGTACGTACCAGATCAGTATAGAGATCCTTTTTCTCGGGATACCACCCCTGCTGATTATGCGTGAGCGAAGCCTCAGGTTTCTGAACGGTGCGATAGAGTGCCATGGTTGGTCGCTGCAATTCAACATCGATGAGCTTGGCCCCTTCTTCCTCAAAAACTCGTAGCGCGGCCTTCCATGCCGCACGTACTTCCGGATGGAGAGGTGTCACATATGATTCCTGGGGAACTCCCAGCTTGAGACCTTGGAGTGAGAGGGGGCTACGTCCTTCTGGCCCAGCGATTAAAGCGCTTGTGTTGGTAGAACCTCCAGGTGTTATCGAGGGGCCGGAAACACTGTTGGGATCGCGTGGATCATATTTGGCGATAGCATCAAATATGATGGCACAGTCCTCGGCGCTTCGTCCCATCGGACCAACATGATCTAGTGACCAGCTAAGTGGAACAACGCCATAGCAACTCACGCGCCCATAGGTTGGCTTCAAACCTGTGATGCCACAGCAGGCCGAGGGCACTCGAATAGAGCCACCTGTATCAGTCCCAATTGCTCCCAGACTCATCCCTGTTGCAACGGCTGCTGCCGAGCCGCCACTGGACCCCCCTGTCGTATGCTCACGTTTCCAGGGATTGCGTGTAGGGGGGAGTAGGGACCGTAGGCAAATTCATAGGTCCAGGATTTGCCCACCATGATAGCTCCACTTCGGCGCAACTGTTCAACTACTGTAGCATCTATTTCAGACGTATGGTTAGCCAGAACCTTCGATCCTGCTGTCGTGGGAATACCTTTGACCGCTATGAGATCTTTAATAGCAAGAGGAATTCCATGTAGAGTCCCTCGATAGAGCCCTGTTCTCATCTCCCTTTCCGCCTGCTCGGCTGCATGCAAGGCCTCTTCGCGCATAAGGGTGATAAAGGCTTGCGTCTCATGTTCTTGCTGGTCTATGTGTTCAAATATCTCGGTTACGAGTTCGGTTGGCGTGATTATGCCTGAGCGGAGTTCTTCAGCGGTCTCGCGGATAGAGGTATATGGCATAAGAGCGATATTTCCTTTGTTTCTTTCGTCTAAATAGTTTGTCTTCTGGAAGTCTGCGCATTTTATCCATAATTGTAGCAGGTTTTTCTAGATAGAGGGATAGGTTATCCAACAGAATAGTGGAGTATAGTAAAGATAAGGGATGAGTAAATCTTGTTTGTTATTCGATTGTATAGGGAAAGGTTACAAGCGCTATGAAAACAAAGAATATTACACCTCAGGTCCGCTCATTCTTGCTGGATGGCACGCGCACAGGCAAAATTGCTACTGTCCGCTCTGATCACAGGCCCCACGTAGTTCCTGTCTGGTTTAACCTGGATGGTGATGAGATCGTTTTTACCACAGGGAAAGATTCGCTTAAGGCCAAAAACCTCCGTCGCGATGGTCTCGTTGCTATGTGTGTAGATGACGAGCACCCTCCATATGCATATGTTGAGATTGAGGGCAATGTCTCGTTTAGTGAAGATTCCAAAGAATTGCTTATCTGGGCAACCAGGATTGGTGGGCGATATATGGGTCAGGAGCATGCCAGGGATTATGGTCAGCGCAACAGCGCTCCAGGAGAAGTTGTGGTTCGTATCCATCCGCAAAAAGTGCTTTTTGAAGAGAAGGTTGCTGAATAGATGTGCTTCTAAACTCATTAATGTATTGCGTTTATGTAGTTATGAATGCAGGATTTAATTCTTAAGTTGTAAGAAGAAATATATTGTGGTATTATCGTCGTTGGGATACTAGCTGAAGATATATCACACCATCACCTGCATGGATTTCTCTAACATTAGTCACGACTTGGCGTCTGTGTAGTAGTAGAGAGAGGTTTTATGGACTCCAGTGAGGGCTGGGAAGGATACAAATCTGGCATACCCTGGCGCAAGAGGTGTCTCGCTACGCATATGTACTCCAATTAGTGTATTGCTTGCTTTTTTAAAAGCCCTTTGTTATAGTGAAAAATATTGATGAATTCGTAGCAAAAGAATATGACTTGCTGCAAATGGCTTCGCTGGGGCGAGTACATAAATTGATCTAGTTATGTTTGCTAGAGCTGCCAGAGGACCCGCATGTAATGTTTCCCTCTCAATCAAACAATGGCAGAAGCCTTTTTCGATGGTGTATGTGTGGTTACAATGATGTATCTATGCGCTGCAATGTATGAAGCTCCTGATCAAACCAACGCAAGGCCCTGAAAATTGTAGCAGTGTCACAGTTGCAGTATTGATGTGTACCTATGAATAAACTTGTAAAACTGACAAAGTTGACCTGGCAGAAAGGGGTTTATACCAAGCCCCAACCCCTTCCACGAAATCGCTCTTTCTGGATTGCGCTGGGGGTAGTCTCTCTGCTTGTTCTGGCATATTGCGTCTATTTTTGTATCCTGTTGACAACCAAGCAAGATGCATTTAAGACCAATGGTGAAGACATGGGGATCATGGACCAGGCTATCTGGAGCTTCCTTCATGGGTCAATGTTTCACCAAACAATCTGTAATTCGTTGACAGATACTAACTGCTATGGCTTAGATGGTGTCAATCGTTTCGCAATCCATTACGAGCCTATTCTCTTCCCCATCTCGCTGCTCTATTTGATCTGGCCTGACCCCAAAGCTCTGTTGATTTTCCAGGTGCTCGTCGTCGCAAGTGGTGCTTTCCCAGCCTTCTTGCTGGCTCGTCTGCGCTTGCGGAATTCCTGGGCCGGCATTCCATTTGCCTTTCTTTTCTTGTTGTATCCTGCGCAACAGTATGCTGTCAATTTTGACTTCCATCCTGTGACGTTGACAGCAGCCCTGCTGCTCTTCGTGCTTTATTTTACCTATACGCGCAGGACAGTCTGGCTCTTTGTGTTTGCTATCTTAAGTCTGGCATGTAAAGAGGAACTGGCTGGAATTATTGCCATGGTTGGTCTCTGGACTCTCGTATTTCAGGGGCGTTGGCGGGTTGGCCTGGGTCTGATAGTGGTGGCCCTGGCCTGGATGGGCGTTGGGCTTCTCATTGTTCACTACGCAAGCCCGGTTGGCAAATCAATGCTAGCTTCGCGTTACTCGTATCTGGGTAACGGACCAGTGGATATGGCACTGAATGTTCTTCTCCATCCAAGGAGTATCATCAAGGATCATATCTTTGAACCTTCGCATTTTGCCTATATTCGGCGACTGCTCACGCCTTCGGGAGGACTACCTCTTCTCGCACCCTGGATACTAGTGATAGCGGCACCGACACTAGCGCTTAATCTGTTCAGTAATACGCCGAATATGTATAGCGGCCATTTCCAGTATAGCGCTGAGATTGTGCCTATTCTGGTTTTCTCCGCCATTGAGGGGGTAGTGGTGCTTATGTGGGTGCTTCGCTGGGCTCTTCGCCGCTTGAAGATTGAGCGCGATGAGGTTCAGCCAGAACTCGCAACGAAATCTCAGCCGCTGGCTACATCCAAACCCTCCCTCTCTCTTTCGTTGCTGCTTCGTGTCGGCGCACTTACCTTGCTTCTTTGCTACATTGTCGCTTGCGTTTCGATCAGTACCAGGAAGTACGATACCTATAGCGCGATGTTCTATACAAATGGCTTTATTTGGCCTTCGGTCACATCCCACAATAAATTGGCGTCGCGCTTCCTGGATCAGATTCCTGCTGATGCTTCGGTCTCCACTCAAACCTCGCTGATACCTCATCTCAGCCAGCGCAAGAATGTATATCTCTTCCCATATGCCATTGGGCATGCTGATTACATTCTGCTTGACGCGACTGGGTATCGCTATCCTTTCAAGGGATATGATGCCTATGCCGCGACGGTGCAGTCAACCTTGCAAGGCGGTAACTATGGCCTGGTCGATTTGGAGGATGGTTTCATTCTAATGAAGCGGGGCGCCCCAGTAAAGGATTTTACACCGGCTCTAAAAATGATTGAGAAGTATGCGCCTCCACCACTAACGCCTACTCCTCCTGAACAAACGCCTCCCTCAAATACAGGTTTGATTAGGCAATCATCCTCACAGTGAGATAACGTATTAGTGAGATAACGTATTAAGGAGAGAGGCTGACCACTCGCATCACTTGGTGTGGGGATCAGCCTCTCTCTATTTCATTAGAGCCGCATATTCCTTTTGAGTTCACGGTTCATGTTCAGACTTCCAAAATGTCCTTATGAGGCGCTCACATTCTCTGACCATAACGCTCTTCTGAGAGTGGCTTGAAAGGGGCGCGTGAGAAGACGGCTTCAATGGGCAGACCGAAGTACTCGCTGATGCGGAAGGCTAATTCAAGGCCGGGGTTATAATCTCCGCGTTCGATATATCCTATGGTTTGGTAATTGATGCCTAATGCTTGTGCTAGCTCCATGCGTGAGATATCACGTTCAGCTCGGAGGGTAGGGATGCGATTGTAAATGGTTGGCTCTTTCTCCATGTGCTGCTGCCTCGCTTTCTCCGACAGTGCTGTTGTGTAAATTATATGTATCGTTGTAATAATACAACATATATCAAGCTTTATGGCTGCAAAGTCTCTGTCGGGAGAGGAATTTTGCTCGCATTCTTGTTTCTATTGCTGACTTTATGTTAAGCTCTACTGGGCCTATGAACTCATTTATATATAGGCTTGTTTAGATGTAGTGAGTGTGGGTTGTAAGTTAGTAAGCAATGGTGCGTATCAAATAGTTTTCTCCTCGAAAAACTGAGCGCTAACCGTGACGTCCATGCAGGGGCGCGGCAGCACGTGAGTTTTCGCAGAAGATCTTAGCAAACGAGGTTTCTAAACGTATGCCTTACGAGATGGGCGAATATTACGAACGAGTCGACGATTACGATCTGGAATATCAGGGTCAGTCAGAGCAGGATGTGCCTTTCTGGCAGGAATTAATGGTGCGCTATATCCCCCAGCGTGTACTGGAACTGGCATGCGGTAGCGGGCGCATCGGCCTGGAATTACTCAATGTATCAGGTGCCTTTCAGCTAGATGGTCTGGATCTAGAGCCTGGGATGTTGAAGGTGTACGAGCGCAAGCTCTCAGCACTCCCAGATGAGAAGCGGCAACGGGTGACATTGTTTGAAGGCGATATGTGCTCCTACGATCTACCCACAAAGGGTACATATGATCTGATTTTCCTCCCTTTTAATTCCATATGTCATCTCTATGAAATTGAACAGCAATTTGAAGCGTTCAAAGCCACTATGGATCACCTGGCTCCTGGTGGACGCTTTGTTGTTGATGTCTTCTTGCCGGATATTGATTATTTAAGCAATGCCCTGAATCGCCCTTCTACAGTTTACCTGGAGGATGAGATTGAATCTCCCGAGGGGATTTTACTATGCTACTCTATACTACGCGTAAATACGATGCTATTGAGCAGTTGCAGCATATTACCTGGACTCATGAGAAGTTTTTCGAGACAGGCGAGAATGAGCGCTACCTGTCTCGTCTGGATATGCATGCCTTCTTCCCACGTGAGTTACAGCTTCTCTTCCTGGCGAGTGGCTTTAGTATCGAGGCTATCTATGGAGGCTATGATTGGAAGCCCTTTGGCAAAGGGACACGTCAGATTGTAGTTGGTCGCAAACCTCGCGCTTAATAGCCTGGCCTATCACCTCGCTCTGATTATCTTCGGCTATAATAAGATGCATCAAGTAGAGTTAGATGTGTGTTGAAGAATATCCAGGCTACATCGTTTTAAGTAGACTGGCATCCTCATATTAGCAAGGAGTAGATCATGGAGACGCAGGCACTCTATCATACCGATGCTTATATCAAGGAGTTTGATGCCACAGTGGTGGCTATAGACGGTAACGCGGTCGCGTTGGATACAACCGCCTTTTATCCTGGAGGTGGCGGTCAACCATGCGATATGGGCACAATTACTTTGGGCGCCCGGTCCTGGTTGGTGACGAAGGTATCAAAGGATGAACGCTACATCTGGCATTTGCTTGAAGGGGATGCGCCAGTTGTTGGAAGTGTGGTGCATGGTGTGCTGGATTGGGAACGACGTTATGCATTGATGCGCACACATACGGCTATGCATATTCTCTGTGGTGTTGTATGGCGTGATTATGGTGCGAAGGTCACAGGCGGAAATATGGAGCCGTTGCGTGGGCGTATGGATTTTGAGTTTGAAAACCTACGTGCGGAACTCGTCCAGGAAATCGAAGCACGAATCAATGCTGAGATTGCCGAGGCGCGTTCCACGCGAGTCTATTTTCTTTCCCGTGCCGAGGCCGATCAGAATCCTGATCTGATTCGTACCAAGGTCAGTCTGCTGCCTGCCGCAATGACGACAGTACGTATCTTTGAGATAGAGGGGTTGGATATCCAGGCTGATGGTGGCACTCATGTCGCTAATACGCGTGAGGTTGAGCGCATCCGCGTGGTCAATTATAAGAGCAAAGGGAAGATTAATAAACGGCTAGAGATTGCCGTTGAATCTCGCTAAATATTGGATGCGAAATTTTCTAACTTGCCTGTCATTATCCGCTCTGCAGACCTGCGGGTAAGGGATATATGGATGGGAAGTAAAGAGACTACTTCCCATCCATATATCCCTTGTCTTTCAATATACAGGCACTAATGTGCCTTTAACAAGGGGGATTTCCTGAATGTTGGAATGTCCTACCAGGTGTATCTCCCCCTGTTGACGTATGCTGGCCCAGGTGCTAGAATATTTCCTAGTGATTAGGTCGGATTAATTTCGTGTAGTGCTGAAGCAGAGGGTAAGAGCATAGAGAAAGGGAGAGACCACAATGTTGCGGGTATCTACAAAAGGCGAGTATGGTGTACGCATTATGGTCGATCTGGCTCGTCATTATGGTGGCCGCCCCCGTTCACTAACCGACATTTCGCAGGCTGAGAACTTGCCGCTGGCGTATTTAGAGCAACTCGTCAAACTCTTGCGTGATGCAGACCCGCCGCTGGTAGCCAGTACGAGAGGTGCTCATGGCGGTTACCGTCTCAGTCGCAATCCTGCTGAGATTACCATGGGAGAAGTTGTACGCGTACTTGAGGGACCGATCTCGCCTATGATCTGCGCGACTGAAGGTGAGATGAGTCAGGTGTGCGGTTTCATGGATTCGTGTAAGACCAAGTATCTCTGGGCGAAAGTTCGGGATGCCGTGGCCCAGACGCTGGATTCGATTACTCTGGAGGAGTTAGTTGCTCATACAGAGAATTCTCAGCAGGTGGGACAATTTATCGCGCTCTCCGATATCCATGTTGGTCTTAACGCAGATGTCTCAGCTGCCGCGCTTACAACGGAATAATGTTTTAAGACACAAGCGGCGGCTAGCGCGAATTTCTTAGATGGTTCCTGGCACTAATGTGCCAGTCACTCTGGCATTGCGGATTTTATAACGTGTCTGGGTTTCCAAATAAGGAGCGCGTTGTTATTCAGGGCTCATCGCGGCCATTTGCTCTGCCAGTATTTATGCCGATAGTTATCAAAGTAGCCGGGATATGGCTTCATGGAGCGGTATCCAAACTTTGTGGCTGTATAGATAGTAAACCTACGAAGAGATAAAGCGGATCATTTGAAAATTATCATGTGGACAGTGATGCGCTCTTTCGACTATAGTTTGAGGAAGGTATTAAGCGATAATGGGATCTGAACTCGTTATAAAGAACCTTCATGCGAATATTGAAGGTAAGCCAATTCTGCGTGGCGTCGATCTCGTTGTAAACCAGGGTGAGGTGCACGCGTTAATGGGACCTAACGGGTCCGGTAAGAGCACGCTGGCGAACGTCATCATGGGCAACCCCAAGTATGAAGTTACGGATGGTGAGATCTGGTTTAAGGGCGAGAACATTCTTGAGTATTCGCCTGACCGCCGCGCGCGTATGCGCCTCTTCCTGGCTTTCCAGTATCCCATGTCTATCCCTGGTGTGAGCGTAGCGAACTTCCTGCGCCGCTCGTTGGAGGCTGTGCGTGAGGGAAACAAGCCTCTCGAAGAGGGTGAGAATCCAACAGGCAAAATGGGCAAACGCAGAACAGTTCCTCCTGGTGAGTTCCGCCGCCTGCTGCAAGAAAAGATGAAGCTGTTGAAGGTTGATAACAGCTTTATTAACCGCTCAATTAACGATGGTTTCTCGGGTGGCGAGAAGAAACGCGCTGAGATTCTTCAGATGGCTTTGCTAGAGCCTGAAATCGCTCTGATGGATGAGACCGACTCTGGTCTTGATATTGACGCGCTCAAGATTGTCTCCGAGAGTGTGAACGCGCTACGCGGGCCCAACCTCGGTGTTCTGCTTATCACGCACTATCAGCGAATGCTTAACTACATCACTCCTGATTACGTGCATGTAATGTATCAGGGACGTGTCATTAAGTCAGGTGGTAAGGAACTGGCTCTTGAGCTTGAGGAGAAGGGCTACGAGTGGCTGAAGGCTACCGTGTCTGAGAATGGAGTGACCACGAATGCTTAATGCTCTAACTACAGGTTTCACAAAAGATGCGCTTGTTGAACTGTCGCGTCAAAAAGGGGAACCTGAGTGGATGCTACAGAAGCGCTTGCAAGCCTGGGAAGTATACGAAAAGACACCTGCACCCCTGGGCCGTCGTGGCGATCTGGGTACACTCCAGGCTCTCTCTCGCTTCAAATTTCAACAACTGAGCCCCTTTGTTCCTGCGCAGGACAAGGCATTGCCCGAGGCTATTCAACAGTCTCTACAGGAATCCCTGGTCAACGAGCGCTCGGGGCTGATTGTTCAGCATAACTCGTCAGTGGTCTATACACAGCTTAATGAGGACCTGAAAGCGAAAGGCGTGATCCTGACAGATCTGGAGAGCGCTGTACGTGAGTATCCTGAGCTTGTGCAAGAGTACTTTATGACGAAGTGCGTGCCTGTCGATGCAAGCAAGTATACGGCACTGCATGCAGCCTTCTGGACTGGTGGTGTTTTCCTCTACGTTCCCGAGGGTGTGGAAATTGAGGCTCCGATTCTAGCCCAAGTCTGGATTGATAGTTCGGCTGCTGCGATTTTCTCCCATTCGCTGGTGATCGCGTCTTCTCAGAGCAGTGTCCGCTTTGCGCAGGAGTTTACCTCAAGCGTTGAGAGCGAGAGGCCCAGCCTGGTCAGCGACGTGGCTGAGGTCTTCGCCAAGCGCGAGGCAATTGTTGAGTTTAGCAATCTGCAAGACCTGGACCAGCATACCTGGAATATCACGAACAAGAATGCCATCCATGAGAATGACTCTAGCGTTACTTTTGTAATGGCTGACCTTGGTGCGAAGCTGAATCTGAATACCATCGGGGCTGGTTTGCATGGTAATGCCAGCGCGGCGGAACTGGTAGGCGTCTTCTTCACCGACCACGATCAGCGCTATGCCATTAACTCCCTCTCGGATCATGTTGGGCTCTCAACCAATGCCGAGACGATGATTAAGGGCGTGTTGACTGACGAATCACGTGTTGAGTTTGATGGCATGATTCGCATTCGCCCGAAGGCGCAGCAGACAGCATCTTTCCTGGCGGCTCATGGTCTGCTACTGAGCAAGAAGGCGCGTGGCGAGTTCATTCCTGGCCTGGAAATTGGCGCGAATGATGTCAGCGCTAGCCATGGTGCTACCAGTGGGCAGATTGACGAGGAACAACTCTTCTACCTGATGGTGCGTGGTATCGCGCGCCCAGAGGCCGAGCGCATTATTGTGCAGGGTTTCTTTGAACCAGTCTTACAGCGCATCCCGTTGGAGAATCTACGTATCCGCTTGCGTCGTAGCATCATCTCGCGCATGAGTGGTGAGTATGAGACTGAGGCCGATACTTGGGTTGATGCTCAGGAGCGCTGGGAGATTGAAGGAGTCGATGAGGGGGCTATCTACCTGGATGACTCTACACGGCCCAAGTCGGATGAGATCGAGTTGGACGAATACTAGAAGATATCCATCTTCTATAGAGGATCAGGACACCCCCAACCCGGTGGGTGTCCTGATCCTCTATAGAGGCTAATGGCGAGATGCAAGCAGGCTTGATACATTCTTGACGATAAACCGACTCTCTAGAGAGAAGTTAGGGGTTCTGGTTTTCGGAGAGGAAGTGGATCCGGTTGCACTCTCTGCCATGCGAGGAAGTAATATGGCAACATCTGAGAAGCCAAGAGAAGAGATGGTTACAACACACCGTGCGCGTTCCGCTGCCGAGATTCGCGCTGATTTTCCTATACTCGCGCGTCAGGTACATGGAAAGCCACTGGTCTATCTCGATAGCACGGCCAGTTCGCAGAAGCCTCAATCGGTTATTGAGACCATGAATACCTATTACCAGTCTTATAACGCCAATGTGCATCGTGGCGTATATGAGATCAGTGAAGAAGCTACCGCGGCTGTTGAGCGGGCTCGCGTTAAGATTGCTCGCTTTATTCACGCGCGCCATAGCAAGCAAGTTATCTTTACACGCAATACGACCGAGAGTATCAATCTGGTTGCGTATAGCTGGGGAAACGCTAATATCCACTCTGGCGACCTGATCGTGCTGACCGAGATGGAGCATCATAGCAATCTGGTTCCCTGGCAGTTGCTTGCTCAGCGTACGGGGGCGCGCCTGGAGTTTGTGCCGGTGACTGAGGATGGCCTGCTGCGTCAGGATATCTACGACGAGTTGCTAACATACCATCCTCGTCTGATTGCTTTTACGCATATGTCGAATGTTCTGGGAACTATTAATCCAGTGCAGGAGATGATTGCCCGGGCGCATGCCGTCGGCGCGACAGTGCTGGTCGATGGCGCGCAGAGCGTTCCACATCTGCCGGTCGATGTGCAGGCGCTTGATGCTGATTTTTATTGCTTTAGTGGCCATAAGATGCTTGGTCCGACAGGTATTGGTGTGCTCTATGGGAAGCGTGAACTGTTAGAAGCGATGCCACCTTTTATGGGTGGTGGGGATATGATCCGTACCGTCAAGTTGCAGGCTTCAACCTGGAATGATTTACCCTGGAAATTTGAGGCTGGTACCCCCGCGATTGCCGAGGCGATTGGTCTTGGAGCCGCTGTTGATTATCTCAACGACCTGGGAATGGAGTGGGTAATCGAGCATGAGCATGAAATTACGGCTTATGCTCTGGAACGCCTGCAAGAGATTCCTGGTCTGACGATCTATGGACCCAGAGCCCTTGAGCAGCGGGGAGGTGTCATCTCCTTTACCTTGGGCGATATTCATCCTCATGATCTGGCCTCGATTCTGGATCAAGAGGTTGGTGTCGCGATTCGCGCAGGCCATCATTGCGCGCAGCCCCTAATGGAGCGCTATGATGTGGCCGCGACCGCACGAGCCAGCTTCTATGTATACACGACGACAGAAGATGTCGATGCTCTGGTGCAGGGCTTGCAGAAGGCGCAGCAAATCTTCAGCTTCTAGTATTCTCAGTAGAGCTTCCTTTGGGGCTTGGAGACTATATACATATGGCAATGGATTATTATCGCGAATATATACTGGATCATTATCGCAATCCACGCAACTTTGGCACACTGGAGAATCCCGATGTACATTCGGAAGATTCTAATCCACTCTGTGGCGATCAGCTTGCTATGGATCTGATCGTCGAGAATGGGCACGTTGCGGAAGTACGTTTCAAGGGGCGTGGATGCGCTATTAGCCAGGCGTCGGCATCGATGCTCTCCGAAATGATTGAGGGCAAGCCGATTGAAGAGGTTGTGCAGCTTGGCAAAGAGAATGTGCTGGAGGAGCTGGGTATTCCTATTAGTCCCGCACGTACCAAGTGTGCCTTCCTCTCGTTGCGTGTACTACATCGTGGTCTGGCAATCGCAGGCTATGAGCATCCCAATCTCGATGAGGACGAGGAAGAGGATGTGTAAGGTATGATGGAGTATTACAAGGCGGCGGAGGTATCTGATGTGCGGGAGGGGGAGCTCCATCCCGTAGAGGTTGATGGTGAGCCTGTGTGCCTGGCAAAGATCGATAATCAGATCTTTGCCTTTACCGACAACTGCACACACATCAGTGGTCCCCTGAATGAGGGGGATTTCGAGGGCTGCATGGTAACCTGTCCCTGGCATGGTGCGCAGTTCGATGTGCGAACGGGTAAGGTCTTGCGCGGCCCCGCGCGCCAGGATCTCCATACGTATCCTGTGAAGATCGAAGGTGAGAGTATTTTTATTGGTCTGCCACCCAACGAAGAATGAAAAGAGAGGTCATTGATGCGTCAAAATGCGTCAATGACCTCTCTTTGTTGGAACTCTAAGCTAGTGTAAAGGCGCCCTCAGCCATATAGTGGCATTGCCCACCTACTAATATGCGTGAGAACTCTTCCCCCTGGCGCTCGATACGGATATGCACGATGCTGGGACGCCCCATCTCAAAGCCTTGCTCGCTGACGATTTCGACCAGCCCATCTTGACCCTCAACTACTTTGTAGCGCGTGAGGTACGCACCAAGCGGGCCACTGGCTGCGCCTGTCGCGGCATCTTCCACTATCCCCATTTCGGGCGCGAACATCCGACTATGTATTGTTGTTCCGTTCCTCTCTCCACCTCGCGCGAAGATAAAGACGCCCTGCGCCTCGTTGTCCATGAGCTCGCGCTCGTACACGTCGCGCTTGAAACGTACATCCTTAACAGCTTCCAGACTCTTGATGGGTACATAGAGAAAGGGAACACCACAGGATACAACCTGTATGGGCAAGTGCGCGTCCAGGTCGTCAGGTGTGAGCGAGAGCATCTCCGCGATTGCCTCGCGGCGCTCAAAGTGCGCTCCGAAGCGTGGCAGTGGCTGTTGCATCTCAATCATATCGATAATGCCATCGCGCGACTGAATTGTCACTGGAATAGGTCCCACCTTCTCTTCCAAGGTAATGCTGGTAGTGCCATCTTGCAATGAGATCATGCTCTCACGTGCCAGCACAAAGGTGGTTCCCAGTGTAGGGTGACCCGCCATTGGCAATTCGCGGGCTGGCGTGAAGATACGTAGTTGGTAGGTGTGTTGTTCTTGTGTAGCAGGCAGCACAAAGGTTGTTTCCGAGAGATTGAGTTCTTTCGCCAGAGCCTGCATCTCGGCTTCAGTTACGTCCTGCCCGTCAGGAAAAACTGCGAGCGGGTTACCGCCAAAGGCCTGATTAGTAAATACATCCACTAAGATATAGCGTAGCTTCTTCATTAAGCATCTTCCTTTCCGTTAGTTGCTTCATTATAAAATGTGTTTTGCTGCTATTACAAATGGAGATTTCTTGATTCTCGTAGGACCATAGAATGTGCTGGCGTTGCATTGTATTACTATGCACTACCAGAATGTGTGGCATAGGTAGATGGGACACGAAAAAAGCGTTCCAAGCAGGATGAGAATATCAGTCCTGCTTGGAACGCTCAGAACTCGCTATAGTTAGAATAAGTATATATACCTTTCATATATAGCGTATGCGAAAGAGTCTATTGGTGTTTAGCTTGCCTCATCTTTGGTGAGTTCCCTGGCTCGTTTAGGGAAGAGCAGGCGCATATGGAGCACACGCTCGCGCTGACGTTCTTCGGTCAGATTGCGAGAGCGGGCTTTTAGTAAATCCTGAAGCGAGACAATGCCTGCCAATTCATCTGCTCTGCCCTCTTTTAAGACTGGCAGGCGAGTGTATCCTGTCTCTGCCATGCGATAGACGACATTGCGTAAGCTTTCATCCTCATAGGCGACAACCGGGCTGGCCTTGATGAAATCTGCTAATTGGCGTTTATCGGGTTCATCGCGAACGAGGTGAAGCAGATCTTGGCGTGTTGCTACGCCTTCTAGATTGTTTTGTTCTCCTACTATAGGGTAGAGATGCTGAATACCGCGTGGGGCTTGCCCATCATGCAACAAGTGATGTAGCTCATCGCGTGTTATACTGGCTGGGATTGCGACGACACTGGTGCGCATCACTTCGCGTACAAAGAGAATTTCGAGCGGGTCGGTAGCATATTCGCGGCTTAAGTGGTAACCACGCCTGCTGATCTTTTCCGTCAATATGGAGCGCTTCATCAGCAGCACACTGACACTATATGCGGCCAAGGTTCCCAAGAGTAATGGTAGGAAGGAGTTGAAGTCGTGCGTTAGTTCAAGTGCGAAGACCATACTAGTGAAGGGCACACGCATAGTAGCAGCCAGCATAGCCCCCATGCCGATAAGTGCCCAGAAACCAACACCTTCATTTGGGAATACATGGCTCAAAGCTGCACCTAATGCGCAGCCGATCATCAATAATGGAGCTAGAACACCACCAGAAGTGCCTGATCCCAGCGAAAAAGACCAGATGAATACCTTAACCAACAGGACACCAAGGATCAATTGCAGCGAAATGTCGCCCGCCAACAATTGACCAATCACGTCATAACCTACTCCCAACGCACGCGGATAAATCAAGCCTCCAATACCAATGCCCAGACCACCAATAGCAGGCCACCACATCCAATGGATAGGTAAGCGTCCAAAAGCGTCCTCAAAGCCATAGACGAGTAGCGTCATGACCGTTGAGGCCAATCCTGCTAATAGACCAAGCAGAATACAGCCGCCAAAACCTATTGGGTCAAGAAACGCTGCGTGTGCTGGTACTGGAAAGATTGGCCCTGCTCCTATCAGATAGTGCCGCAGAATGCCTGCCGTGCAGCTTGCTAATGCCACAGGGATCAGGCTACGCGGCTTCCATTCGAAGAGCATCAATTCAACTGCTAGTAAAACTGCCGCAACAGGGGCTGAAAAGGTTGCGGACATGCCTGCTGCCGCACCTGCTACCAGTAAGGTTTTACGCTCACTACTAGAAAAGTGAAAGAATTGCGCAATAAAGGAACCAATAGCGCCCCCAGTCATAATAATTGGTCCCTCTGCACCAAAGGGGCCGCCAGAGCCGATAGATATTGCTGCTGAGATGGGTTTGAGGAGAGCCACTTTAGGCTCAACTTTACTGCCGTTAATTAAAATGGATTCGATTGCCTCAGGGATACCATGCCCGCGAATCTTTGAGGAACCATAACGAGCCATTAAGCCAACGATAAGGCCACCAATGATTGGTACGAAAATGATAAAGAGACCAAAGGGGCTACCTGCGGGATTGGCTATCTCTGTATTCCAGCGCAAATAGAAGAAGAGATTGGTGCAGAGCCCGATCAATTTCAATAAGAGTAAGGCTACAAAGGTACTGATAACGCCAATGCATAGTGCTATCAGCGCGATGAGAAGCATACGCGGTGTTGTCGTGAAATCACTCAGATGCTCTTTAGCCTGCCGATTGTTTGCCTGTTTAGACTCCTTGTCTGATAATGTACTTTTCCGCCATACATTTGTTAACAAACCCACTTTCCTCCTTTAGCTATATAATGCTTGTTTCTTATCAATCCAGCACCTATTCTATATGTGATGGTGGCTGTGTTATGCATATTGTAGCGTGATGCTATACAAATGAAAAGAGAAAGCCTTGCGGTAGAAGTGTGAAGTTAAGGAATGGGCGGAAGGATATCGAAGCTATCCATCGAGGTTCCCGCGGAATTTTTTGTATCACTCTCGAAATAAAACAGCTATTGACAACGGCTGTAAGTTCTTTCTACAATGGTCGAGAATAGTAGGAGTATGAGATCACTTCAGGAGTGAAAGATAACGCATGGAAGGTCGTTCGCATCTATTGATTGGCTTGACGGCAGGAGTCGTCTTCGATCATTTCGCCCACCTTTCGGGTGCCCCGTTGACTGCCACTGGAGGAACGGTCACGCTAGCCTTGTTGGTGAACAAAGCCGTCTATTATAGCGCGGTTGGCTTTGGTGCTCTTCTCCCTGACATCGATAACGCGCGTAGCACCCTTGGACAGAAGTTTGGTTGGGTTAGCAAGACGATTCAGGGACTCGCGGGACATCGCACTGTGTTTCATAGCCTTCTCGGGTTAGCAGTGGGATGTTTATTGGCGATAGGGCTAGAGCAAGTGGTAATATATTTACTGAGTTTACAGGGATATACCGCTCCCGCGCATGTTGTGGGCTTCTCACATCTTGTCTTCTTTGGCATCTTGTTTGGTTGTGTGATGCATCTCTTCTGCGACGCTTTGACCTATGGTGGTATTCCCCTTTTCTGGCCGCTGAAGAAGCGTTTTGGCATTCCCATGGAAAATGATTGGCGCTTCCGCACGGGTACCTGGCCGGAGCATCTCATTGTCTGGAGTTTTATGATCATGGTAGTTTTCTGTATCTGGAAAGCTCTCATTATCATTTAATAGCTTGTCAAACTTCGTATGCAAGGTGGCTGCCTGTGGCGGAGAGATATGAATACAGTGGACTGATGTCTCTTTGTGCTCCCCGCGCATTTTACCTTGAATAGCTAATTGCATGGGACGAATACGCTTGTTCTATTTACGTTTCCGTCTGACACCACGCGTTCAGGTGTATCTGGCCTGGTTCCTGCTAGTAGCAGGAATGCTCGCTTATACGCTGATCACGGGCTTTGAGGCCGTGTTGCGCTATAATACTTTTACTTCGACGGCGTTTGATCTGGGAAATATGGATCAGGTGCTTTGGAATACTTTGCATGGTCACCCTTTTCAGTGGACCAATCAAGGCGTCGATTGGTTTGGGCCGCCAATTCGTCTCGCGCAACACTTTGAGCCAATTTTGCTTCCCCTCTCGCTGTTGTATGCCTTTGGCGCTGACCCTCGTATTCTGTTGATCTTTCAAACCCTTGTATTAGCTAGCGGCGCGCTCCCAATCTTTCTGCTGTCTCGCCACTACCTTCCCCGCTGGCCCCTGGTCGCTGGGGCGTTGGTATTGGGATATTTGCTCTCCTCAGCACTGATAGGCGTTAATCTCTTTGACTTCCATCCCGTCGCGTTGGTAACACCCCTCTTCCTCTATGCTTTTCTGGCCCTGACTCGGCGACGCTTCGTTTGGTGCTTGATCTGTTGTGTGCTTGCTGCCACATGCAAGGAGGAAATCCCTTTTGTTGTGATGCTTTTTGGCTTCCTGGTGCTCTGGAAGTATCAGGCACCGCGCCTGGGTCTGATATTAATAATAGGTGGCCTGCTGTATGGCATAGTAGCCTGGACCGCCATCAAGCATTTCTATCCTGGTAACCAGGGGAATAACTTTTGGTATCGCTATGCCTACCTGGGAGCGACACCAACCGATGCTATCGTCAATATTGCGATGCATCCCTGGATTTTGCCCCTGACTTATCTAACCCTTGAGCGCCTCTACTATCTAGCCGGGCTACTACGCTGCTATGGTTTTCCAAGCCTGCTGGCGCCTGAATGGTTGCTGCCAGCGCTGCCCAACCTGGCTCTGAACCTGTTGCCTAATAACAACTCGCTGCTCTATAGCGGCATTTATCACTATAATGCTCCTCTCATTCCTTTTGTTGCTATGTCGGCTATCATAGGTCTGGCACGCCTGGTTGCATTCTGGCAACAGTGGCGTAGTGAGCCTGTGGAGTCTGTGCTGCTTGATGAAGAGCATGTGTTACGTGAGCAGGCACGTCTGGATGTATTAACGCAGCGTCTCGATAACATACGTATTAAGCTTCTTATGACCATTGCCTTCGTGGGACGACCGCTGGCCTTTGTGCGACCTGGCTTGCTGGTGGTCTCGCGGGTGCGTGAGAGTCGCTGGCGTAGCCTTAACGAGCGCTTGATAGACTTGGCACGCACGATTTCGCTTGATCGTTTACAATGGATTGTCTCGCTCTGGATTGTATGTATGGTGCTGCTCAATTTTGTGATTATGATTCCCTGGTTCAATGTCTTGCGGGCTGATCACCTGCCGGGGGAGCGTGAACAGGGCATCAATCAGCTTTTAGCTGTTATTCCGTCTACAGCGTCAGTCTCAGCCAGTGGAACGCTTAATCCACACCTCTCAGAGCGCTCCTATGTGACTGTATTTCCGTTGATTACCTATACTGACCAGCAGAAGAACCTGCGCACAGTCGACTATATCGTCGTTGACCTTAATCATATAGTTCCTGAAGAGGATAAGGATAGCACTGTGCGTATGCTCAATCAGGTACGTAACTCGCGTCAGTTCTGCACTCTCAAGCAATATGATGGGGTTTTGCTCCTTGTCAAGAGCGATGGTGTGTGTAGTACAAGTTAAAGTAAAAGACCAGAATTCGGTGCAATGGTTCTCTGTGGGGGCGCGAGATGCCTCCCGAAGCCTTCCGCTCAAAGTCATTTAGTGCCTGTGAAAAGCTATAGTTTCGCTAGCGAAACTATAGCTTTTCACAGGCACTAAATGATATAATTCATGCAGGCGAACAATTGCTGAAGCGCTTGATTCTTCGCTTTGAGGAAATAGTTGTTGGAGGAATGGCCGGATGCGCAATAATAATCCTTATCCCGATGAGCCTACTAGCGTACAAGCCACACGAACTGGACGCATGGAGGACATCCCCATGAAGCAAGCATCTCCCCCGTCCGCTCCCATTGATGAGCCCAATCCTGATATAGAAATCGCGGAGACACGTCAGGAAGAGGCGCGAACCGTTAAATATGCTATAGGTAAGCTAAATGACTTCCTGCGCTGGTTTATGGCGGTTCTTGAGGTCACGCTGGCGATACGTTTTCTGCTCAGGCTAATCGGTGCAGATCCGAATAACCTCTTTGCCGGGTTCCTCTATTCGCTGACAGATATTGTCCTCTATCCTTTCAGCACACTTATTCATCCATTCTCGGTTCGCCGAGATCAGGCATTTGAGTGGTCTACGCTGATTGCTATGCTGATTTACTTCCTGACCTTCTGGGCGATTCGTCGCTTCCTACATATCCTGGTCACCGGACCTGACGATAACGCTGAGTAGGAGCTCCCCTATAGGTATGGCGCTGATGCCGTAACCTCTCTCCTGGCATGTTTAACTCGATTGGATCGGCGCCACGTGCTTATTGGGTAGTGGCGTCTCATTTTGCCAGGATTGTCAATGCCGACATTAAAGCGTACTCACTGTGGAAAAGCTTTATAGCGCTCTGGACATGCTTCTGCGGGCCCGCTTCCTCGTATGATATAATCGGAGGAACTCAGGAGGTGCCACTTGAACCCAGTCGCTAGTGAACTGAGCATTTTCAGTGGAAACGCGAATCGTCAGCTTGCGATAGAGATATGCCAGCATCTGGGTATATCACTGGGTAAGGCTGACGTTTTTCAATTTAGTAACGAAAATATTTTTGTTAAAATCAATGAAAATGTGCGTGGGAATGATGTATTTGTAGTGCAACCCTTTAGTTCACCTGTGAATCGCTCGATCATGGAATTATTAATTATGGTTGATGCGCTGAAACGAGCCTCGGCTTCGCAGGTGACCGCTGTCATCCCTTATTATGCGTATGGTCGTACTGATAAGAAGGATCAGCCACGCGTACCGATTACCGCTCGCCTCATCGCCGATTGCATCACAGTTGCTGGAGCACATCGTGTCGTCACTATGGATATGCATGCTGGACAGATTCAGGGATTCTTCAATATTCCAGTGGATGAACTCACTGCCCAGACGATCCAGGCCGATTACTTTGCTAGTAAACAACTTCCAGATCTGACAGTGGTCTCTACCGATGAAGGCTTTGCCAAGAACGCGCGGAAGCTCGCGGATCGCCTCAACGCGCCTTTAGCTATTGTAGAGAAGCGCCGCCTGGGCAATGAAGGGGTTACCGAAGCAATGGGGATCATCGGTAATGTTGCAGGGCGTGTCGCGCTCATCGTCGACGATGAGATTGATACTGCTGGCTCGATTACTCAGGCTGTGCGCCTGGTGTGCGAGCAGGGTGCGCGTGAGGTCTACTGTTGCGCAACTCATGGAGTCTTCTCCGGACCTGCCATTGAGCGCCTGCATGCTGCTCCCATCCGGGAATTAGTTGTGACCAACTCTATTCCTGCTCCCGACATCAAACTCCTGCCTAACCTGACAACGCTCTCGGTTGCGGGCCTCTTTGCTGGCGCGATTAGTCGTATCCACGATGGTCGTTCTGTTTCTGAGCTCTTCTATTAGGAAGGCGCTTTATTATCTAGATCTATTAGTGGAGTAAAAGAGTGCGGCAAAATGTTGAGCGCAACATTTTACCGCACTCTTTTACTCAGGGGTCCGCGAAGTGGGCCAATTCCCATCTACGCAGAACTAGAATATCCTGGGTGGTCCAGGAGCCCTGAGAGTCTGAATTCCCCAGCGAACGTACTTTATGCTATAATGCCTGCGTCAAGATTCGATCTCATACATCTTTTGTTGTGTACAGAAGAAAGGGTGGAAGGGCGACACCATGAAGCCACTTGTTGCCATCGTTGGCCGACCAAATGTCGGCAAGTCTACATTTTTTAATCGCATGATTGGCGAGCGTGTCGCCATTGTTGAGGATATGCCCGGTACTACTCGCGACCGTTTGTATGGTGATACAGATTGGAACGGACGCGAGTTTACGTTAATTGATACTGGTGGTCTTGAACTGGGTTCAGGTATTCCGGTAGGTCAGGTTGGTTTAACAGGCCAGCCCGGTGATCTGATGGACCATGTCATGAGTCAGGCTCAACTAGCCATCGAAGAAGCCGACGTAATCATCTTTATGGTTGATGCACGTTCAGGCATCACCGCCGCTGATGATGAGGTCGCAGATCTGTTGCGCCGCAGTACCAAGCCAGTGGTTGTCGCCGCGAATAAGGCCGACAACGCCGAGCGCCGCCTGGATGTCGTTGAATTCTATGGTCTGGGGCTTGGCGAACCCACCGATATCTCATCAATTCAGGGGACTGGAACAGGCGATTTACTAGATCGCATTGTGGAAGCTTTGCCACCAGCCTCTGAGATGGAAGAGGAAGAGGACGAGAATATACCCCGTATCGCTATTGTTGGCCGTCCTAACGTTGGCAAATCCTCGTTGCTGAACGCTGTTCTGGGCTTCAAACGCTCTATTGTAAGCAATGTTCCAGGCACGACTCGCGATGCTATTGACACTGAGGTCGAGTTTGGGGAACAGAAGATCAAGCTGATTGATACCGCTGGTATTCGTCGGCGTGGTCGTATTGGGGTTGGCGTCGAGAAGTATAGCGTATTGCGTTCGACGCGCGCGATTGAGCGTTGTGATGTCGCGCTCTTGCTGATCGATGCCAGCGAAGGTCTTGCGGCCCAGGATACCCATATTGCTGGTATCATTCACGAGATGGGCAAAGGCGTAATTGTGATCGTCAACAAATGGGACATAGCTCAGGAGCAGATTCGCGCTGAGCGCGAGGGGATTTATCCTGATCCCGATGATGAGATCCAGAGCGCTGAGAGCTATCGCAAGGCGCTCATGGGAGCGCTTAAGTTTATTCCCTACGCCCCTATCATCTTCGCGTCAGCGAAGACAGGTTATCATATCAAATCTATCCTGGAGACCGCGCTTAAGATTAGCGATATGCGCTATCTGCGTGTACCTACCTCACGTCTTAACGAGGTCGTGCAGGAGGCTGTCCGTCGCCATCATCCAGCGGCGGTGACCGCCATGAAGCCTTTGCGTGTCTATTATGCGACCCAGACACGCGTTAATCCGCCAACTTTTGTCTTCTTCGTAAATGATCCGCGTTCGGTTCACTTCTCCTATGAGCGCTATCTGGAGAATCGTTTACGCGAAGCCTTTAGCTTCTACGGAACTGGTATCCGTATCTTCTTCCGCGCTCGCTCATCCAAAGAGGAACGCTAATTTCTTTCGTATCTCCTCCCTCCCCCATGGGATTGGAGAATTCCCCTGACGGGACCGCAATTGGCGGTCCCGTCAGCACCTCCACATCTCCTCGAAGTGCTTGAACACTAAGAAATATCCAGCTTTTTTCTAACCTTGCAGCTAGTTAACACGTATATGCAAAAGAACACAGGCAAGCGGGTGGGATAAGTATATCAATATATGAGTAAAGACGCGTACATATGTATATATACCGAATTATGATAGGCTTGATAAAAACTCTCTACCAACATTGCCAGCGTATGCCATTTCACTACTTAAGAAAAGTAAGCAGATTTCATCTATCAATCTATCTGCAATGTCTTAATTGTCATCAATACTGCTATATGCTATAGTGAGCATGGAAAACAACATTTCGCATTCCTGCTCCTGTGAGGTACGTACCTATGCATATAAAACTTGCTGCCGCTGATAAGACTGACGTCGGCAAACAACGTGAACAGAATGAAGATAGACCTTATAAAAGAATTGAATCCGCTGAAGATGGGGATCGTGGTCTATTTATAGTCGCGGACGGCATGGGAGGTCATAAAGCTGGTGAGGTTGCCAGTCGACTTGCTGTCGAAACCATCAATAAGAATCTGGATACCTTTTTCAAGCCTATTCATGACCAACCTACAGTCAGAATTGACCGTGCTATGTTGCGTCCACAGCCCTCGGGTGCCCAGCCTTCGCCAGCCGATACGCACAGATTATCGGAGGCAACACTAGCTGGTGCAATCGAGAATCAGCTAAAGAACGCGGTTCAACAGGCAAATCAGGCGATTGTGCGCTATGGTGGCCAGCACAGTGATGCGCGCGGGCTTGGAAGCACTGTTACAGCCCTCTTGATTCAGAATGACCTCGCTTATATTGGCAACGTTGGGGATAGTCGTACGTATATATTGCGTGGTGGGACGCTCACTCCAATTACCAAAGATCATTCGCGGGTTGCCAGGCTGGTAGAGATTAAGCAGATAACCCCTGAAGAGGCTTATACGCATCCGCAACGAAATTTGATTTATCGCTCGCTGGGCGCGGATCGCTCCAACGTTATTGTTGATGTCTTTCATGAGACCGTACAGCCAGGAGACCTCTTCCTGCTTTGTTCGGATGGTCTCTGGGAGATGGTACGCCATGAGGAGTTAGAGCGTACCATGAAAATGTCAGCTAGCCCGCAAGCTATCTGCGATAGACTTATAGAGCAGGCGAACGCTGGCGGGGGTGAGGATAATATCACAGCCATTGTGGTTCAGGTTGGTGCTCACTAAGGTCTTATGTGGAAACCAATGCCGCTGACGCGCTCAGGTGTTCGGTGAGGCGAGAGCACTAGCTGCTGTGAAGGCAGTGTTGGTTTTTGTAGCAACAATCGCGCTCAGGCTTTCAAATAGGATGTAACCTGTCATAGTGTAGAGCTTTGTGAAGAAAGGTTTAGTGCGTGGAGTATGGCTCTCCCAATCGGTACAATACTCGATGGTAAATTTAAGGTTGCGCAGATCCTTGGCGAAGGTGGTATGGGAACCGTCTATAAGGTCGAGCAGCTTGGGACAAATCCTCCTTACTATTATGCAGTGAAAGAACTACTCATCAGTTCCAACACCAGCGAGGAAGAGCGTAATCAATCCATTGAGCGCTTTAACAAGGAGATTGCGCTGCTACGTAGCCTGAAGCATCCGCGTATTGCGGCCTTGATGCTACCATTTCAGGACCGTGGGAACTACTACTTCGCCATGGAATTTGTGCCGGGTCGCAGCCTGGAGAAGATTCTTGAGGATAGTAAAGGGCCGCTACCAGAGGAACAGACCATCAAGTGGATGATGCAGGTTTGTGAGGCGTTGAGCTATATTCATTCGCGAAATCCACCCATCATCTTGCGCGATCTCAAGCCGGGCAACATTATGATTACGCCTGATAATGAGGTCCAACTTATTGACTTTGGAATCGCGCGTCGTTTTGACCCCAACAAGCGGACTAATACAGAGAATCTTGGCACAATCTCATACGCATCCCCAGAGCATCTGGGCTCGATCACAGCCCCAGGACAACGCCGCTCCGCGCACAACCCTGGTCGACCAGTGCAGACTGATGCGCGGGCCGATGTCTATTCATTGGGTGCGACGCTCTATCACTTGCTGACAAACTACGAGCCTGATCCAATTCAGACACCTGCTCCCGGTAGCGTTCTGGCAAAGAATCCCAAACTTTTAACCCGTGAGGTGAATGGTAAGCGTATCTGCCCTGTTGAGCAGGTTATTATCAAGGCTATGCAACAGGAGCGTGAGCAGCGCTTTCAGAGCGCGGACGCGATGCGCAACGCCTTGCTCTCCTGCCTACCCGCTGAGGTGCAAGCGCGGGTAGCCTCACCAACTGTACAGATACCAGCGATGTCGCCTGCTGCGACTGTTGTGGTGAAAGCGCAACCATCCCTCTCCGCACCGGCATCCGGGCCTGTCTGTCCCCGCTGTGGTTTTCAGAATCGTCCAGGGGCCAAGTTCTGTAAACGTGATGGCTATCAACTGGTGCAGGGAGCTGTGCCTCCACCTCAGACACGGACACATCAACCAATTCAGGCGCGACCAGCTCGCCAGCCGCTTCAGGCTCGCTCCTCCTCTATTCTCGCGCGTCCAGTGACCAACAGTCGGGGTATCCAGGCTCGCCCGGTTTCACCCTCCAATGGAGCCACTGCCACGCGTGACCCGATGATACCCTATCGGGCAGGTCTGCAATACTTAAATAGTAAGAACTATGCCGAGGCGGTTAACCAGTTCAAAATTTCACAGGCACAAGGTGGACCAGTCTATGATATCCTGTATAGCCTTGGGCGTGCCTATCGTCAGTATGGCCTCTCAGTACGTGGCATCGATCAGAAGCTTTCGCAAGAGAATATGAAGTATGCCGCTGAACAGTTCGAAGAAGCTCTGCGCCATAATAGTTCAGCGTTCAATGCTCACTTCCAGTTAGGCATGTGCTACCGTGATCTGGAACTGCTCACCCAGGCCGTGCAATCTTTCAAGAAAGCGCTCTCGCTGGCTCCAGATGATGCGGCTGTCTATTACCAACTAGGTTTGACCTCTCTAGAGCAGGGATCATATCGTGACGCAGAGTCCTACCTGCGTGAGGGTATGCGTCTCAGCCCTGAACATGTGCTGATGATGGTTACGCTTGGCAGGCTGTATTCCGAAACTCGGCGCGTACCAGAGGCGATTGAGGTCTTGAGGCGTGCCGTCAAGGCGGAGCCGGAATCCTGGGATGCCTGGTATCAACTTGGGCGCGCCCATATGCGTATGAAAGAGTGGAAGTATGCTGTCAGTGCTCTGGAGCGTGCTCGCCAGACTGGCTCTCAATCGCCTCTCATTTATAGTTCACTGGCGAACTGTTACCTCAAGTTGAATAGAAAGGCTGAGGCCCGCCAGATGGTTGATGAGACACTCAAACGTGATCGCAACAATACCGAAGCCTTGCGACTAGTAAAACAGCTTTAAAAGGAGGGCAGAATGCTCTGTCCGTCATGTCATACACCCAATCGCGCCAATGCCAAATTCTGTAAGGGTTGTGGGCAGGTTTTGCCAGCCGAGCAGGCTCAAGAGATTGCGCCCTCTGAGGCTGTCCAGCCTGCACCCAACACTGCGCCCGCTGAGCCTGTAGCGGAGGCATCTCACCCAGCTATGCCTGTGGAGGAATTGGATGAGACGCTCGCTTCCAGCGAAGAGGACGACAAGGTGATTGAGGTAGTCGTGTCAGAGCCTGCCCCCCAGGAGCAGGAGGAAGACCTCAGCCAGGCACCGACGCAAATACTCTCACCAGATAAAATGGTGCAATACCAGACACGCCGCTGGCAGCAAGAATTGGAACGTCAACCTCACGTTGGGGGAGCGGACATCTCCGATATACCAACTATGCTGATTACACCAGCACCCAAGGAAGCGAGCGCGAACGAAACATCCGAGATATTAACTGATATCTCAGTACAGGATATCTCTGAGGCACCTACCATCTTGATGGATATCTCTGAGAGCCCCTCCGTCCCTCGCGCACTTGCGGAAGATTATAGTACTGTTCCCATTCTTCCCACTGCCACTGGCGGCGAGGCTACTACAGATCAGGATAATAATGAATTGGAGGCGCAGGCGCCAAGCGCTACACCCTCCACTGGAAATGCAGAGGTTGTAATGGAGCAGGTGACACCACCTTATGAGGATCGTCCAACTGAGCAGGAACCACAGAGTATTCCTGCCCCCCCACCGCCTGAGCAGGAAACTCCACAGAGCAATAACGAAGAGATTTCCCAAGAGAGCAATACGGCACTGGTGGCAGGTACGCTTTTGAATGAGCGGTATGAGATTACCGAACTGCTTGCGGAAGACCAGCAGAGTCGTCTCTACAAGGCTGTGGACCGTCAAGGTTATAAGCGCTGCTGGAACTGTGGCTCAACCGATAACCTGAAAGATGATGAGTTTTGCATTAGCTGCGGCGCGGAATTACTGAATGCTACCTATAATGTGCGTGAGTATCTTGCCTCTACGGAGGAGCAGGTTGATACCCCCTCTGGGTCTGGTTCATCACTTGATACTTTCACCGCAAATGGACATACCTATGTTATCGAGCAGCAGCAAAGCTTGCAAGCATCATTCCCAACTGGCGTACATGTGCTAGCCGCCTGCGATTCAGACGCGGGCAATATGCGTCGTGGCGAGCCTAACGAGGATAGTACGCTCGTATTGCAGTTGCAGCGCGTCCATGAATCTCTCTCGGCTCCGCTGGGCCTCTATATCGTCGCTGATGGAATGGGTGGTCACGATCAAGGCCAGCTCGCCAGCCGGATTGCTATCCGTACAATCAGTGATTTCATCACGCGCGAGCTCTTGTTGCCCTCACTCACGACAGATGATGCTACTCAGGAGCCCCAGCAACGTGATGAGAATGATTTGGTTGAGTTACTGCATAACGCGGTAGAGAACGCTAATGCCAGCATTTGCCAGGTGAATGAGGCCAAGCAGAGTGATATGGGTTGCACCATCACTGGTTTTATGCTGGTAGGGGATTTTGCGTATATTCTCAATGTAGGGGATAGTCGCACTTATCTTCTGCGTGACAGCAAACTCTACAAACTCACGACTGATCACTCGCTTGTGGGGCAGTTGGTCGCTGGTGGCATCATTGAGCCAGACGAGGTATATACCCATCCTCAGCGTAATCAGATCTTCCGTAGCCTGGGCGATAAGCTCAACGTACAGATCGATATTATCAAGCAGCAGGTACATCCAGGTGATGTCTTGCTGAGCTGTTCGGATGGTCTCTGGGAAATGGTGCGCGACCCACAGATTGAAGAGATCTTAAATAATGCACCCGATCCACAGATCGCTTGTTCACACTTGATTGAGACCGCCAACATTAACGGGGGCGAAGATAATGTAAGCGCTGTCACGGTGTTTGTGCGTTAATGCCTCGAAGCTTTTATGCTTACCAGGGATGCTGCCACTGCGCTTTCTTTAGAGGTCGTAAAGCCCGTTATTGTGGTTAGCGCTGCATGATCTGGTTTGCGAGTGGGGAGCAAGAGGATTCATGCCGATACGCTCGAGAAGCGTGTTATGATATACTATGGACCAGCCGAAGGCGAAAGGAGCTGATAGATATGCCCGGAGAGGTATCACTAACATCGCAAGTAGGGAAAGAATATATGCCCGTCACTGGCGGAAGCCAGCTTGCTTATGTCCTGTTCGAGACACAACCCTCGGATGTCATGGCTCAGGTGCGTATGCCCCTCAATTTCTCATTGGTCATCGACCATTCAGGCTCGATGAAAGGGGCCAAGCTACGCAATGTAAAAGAAGCTGTCAAACTTGTTATTGATCGCCTGGAGCCTACCGATTACATTTCAGTCATCATTTTTGATGATACAGCACAAGTCATCATTCCATCCATGCCAGCCAATGATCCAGTGGGGATGAAGGCCGCGATTGACCGCATTCAAGATGCGGGTGGCACAACAATGTCATTAGGTATGATCCAGAGCCTGGGCGAACTCCGCCGCTGGAATATTCCGAATGCCGTGAGCCGCATGATTTTGTTGACCGATGGCGTCACCTATGGCGATACCGACCGTTGCCGCCAGCTGGCACGTGATGCCGCCGCCGCTGGAATTTCCATTTATCCCTTGGGTATTGGTGCCGACTGGGATGAGAATCTGCTAGATGACGTTGGGCAACTGAGCGGTGGCATGCCAGCGGAGTTTATTCGTTCTCCAAATGATGCCATGAACATCTTTGAGCAGCAGGTACAGAGCGCGGTCGCCGTTGCTGTGCGAAACGCTGTGCTAACGCTTAATCTTCCTGCGGGCGTCTCACCACGCAAGGCCGTGAAAGTCCTGCCACTCATTCGCGATATTGATGCTTCTGCGCTCTCTGACCGCCGTGTTGTTGTGCCGTTAGGAGATCTGGAGAGGGATACCCCGCAGGCAGTCCTGGTTGAGCTAATGCTTGACCCTCGCCCGGCTGGTCTCTTCCGTATCGCTCAGGCTGAGCTTTCATACGATGTGCCGATCACCAATGTTATTGGCGAGCGTATACGTCAGAATATCACTGTGAGCTTCTCTAATGATGCCAACCAGACATCTCAGGTAAACGCGCTCGTCATGAACTATGCCGAGAAGGCTAATGCCAATCGTCTGGTGACCCGTGTGCTGGACGAGTATAAGCGCACTGGCAAGGCCACAACGAAACTTGCTCCCAATGTGACCCGTGTGCTTGATCAGGAGACTCAATCAGCCCTCGAACAATTAAGTCAGGGCCAGTCAATCTCGCAGGAGCAGGTTAAATCGATTGGTAATAAGACCCGTAAACTTACTCAGCGCCTCGATGACTTGCTCCCGTAAGCATTGGCATCGTACGCAGTTTTTTTCGCGCAGATGCGTACCTCCAAAGGTCACATATGCCTGAATCTTACGAAACCTGAGCGCGGTTGCTCTTACGAATCCTAATGCCGCCTGGACGGCGGCTAACGCAGGCGCGCTCAGGTATTCGAACGAAGAGTTCGCGCTAGCCACGAAAGTGGCGTTGGTTTTGTATGAGACCTTAACCTTACAACAGATATGCCGATACACACATAGAGAAGAGGAAGGACAGAACAACAATGTCAGTACAATGTTCTCTTGGTCATGAAAATCCAGATGGGTCTGCTTTCTGCGATGAATGCGGAGAACCGCTGAGCAGCGCGCAGCCCAGCGCTCCCGCAGCAACCGCGACGGCTCCAGCTCCCGCGCCGGTAGATACCTCTGCTGGAACGCAGGTGTGTGCTGCCTGTGGTGCGACTAATCCGGCTGGGGAAGCCTTTTGTTCGAGCTGTGGTGCCAGCCTTCAGGGAACCCCCGCTCCTGTTCAGACACCGCCGTCGGCGCCATCTGAGCCTCCTCAGCCAGCGCCTGCCGCGCCATCTGAACCAGCTGCCGCGCCTCAAGGGCTTCAAGCCCGCTTGATTGTGGAAGCCGACAATCAGGAGTTTGACTTGAGTGGCAAAGATAATGTCACCGTTGGCCGCGAGGACGCCGTGAGCAATATCTATCCTGATGTTGATCTCACTGCACATGGCGGAGAAGAGGGTGGAGTCTCGCGCTTGCACGCTCACATCTTCGTTGAGAACGGTCAGTATATGGTCGAAGATGAGAACAGCACCAACTTTACGTTCTTGAATCGCCAACGCCTGGCTGCGAAAACGCCAACACCTCTTCATGACAACGACGAGCTACGTTTTGGGCGTGTCTTGCTGCGTTTCAAGAACTCTTAAAGGCTTGTCTCAATTCCCTATTTATGGGATGCGCCGTAGTTTCACTCTCGGCGCAGAGAATTGACAGCATACATAATACTCGCTATAATCTACGGGATATTGAAAGTGGAGGTTCAGGAACCCGATCCTTTCAGAGAGGATAAGCTTGCCTTCGTGTAAGCCTGGACCTGGCCAGATTCGGCCCCCCTTTTAGAGTGCAGATTCTGGCGAGTCTCCACGACGGAGGTTTTATGAAACGTACTTGGCAACCCAAGCGCATCCCGCGTAAGCGCGAACATGGTTTTCTGAAACGCATGTTTACCCGTAATGGGCGCCGCGTCCTCAAAGCTCGTCGAGCTAAAGGTCGCTGGAGCCTGACGGTTTAACTCTAGCTAGTAGGATAGCCTGAATGGCCCTTCCTCGTGCTGGACGCTTACGCAAAAATGGTGATTTTCAGCGGGTTAGGCAGCGGAGGCAAAGCGTTTCGTCTCGGCTGCTTATACTCGCTTGGTCGCCCTGTGGCGACTCAACTCTGGCTATTAGCCGGGTGGGCTTTGTGGTGAGCAAACGCATCGCCAAAAATGCGACCACCCGTAACTATATTAAACGCTTGCTCTCCGAGGCAGTCAGGTCACTCGGACATGAGATCCCTCAGGGTCTCGATCTTGTCTTGAGTGCGCGTCCTCAAATTGTGAGCACTGACTCTCGCACGGGCAAACGCTTTGTCGTTACCGATCTTTCTACGTTGAAACAGGATATTCGTCTCTTGCTTCGTAGAGCGCATCTCTTGGTCACTGCTTCAGCGGTGAGCGATACAAGTTTTCATGAGCATCCCAAAGGTTCCCAGCTGTGAAATACATTGCACTTGGCTTGATTCGCTTGTATCAACGCACGTTGTCGGTTGTCATGCCTCCATCGTGCCGCTTTACACCCTCGTGTTCCCATTATGGATATGAGGCAATTGAACGTTTCGGCTTCTTCCGTGGAGGATGGCTGACCATAAAGCGCATCGGACGCTGTCAACCTTTTTATCACGGTGATCCCTACGATCCCGTTCCAGAAGTCTGGCCGGTTAAGTAGGGGGAGAGGAACGCAGGAGTAAACTCGTGTTTGAGGCTATCGGTCATCTTTTTAACATAATCTTTTCGTTCCCCATCGTCAATGCCCTGGTGGTGCTCTACCGCCTCTTCGGCGACTTTGGCCTGGCTATCATTGTCCTTACCGTCCTTATCAAGCTCATCTTATTCCCTCTGACTCTGACGCAGTTGCGTTCCTCCAAGGCGATGCAGGTGCTTCAGCCAAAGATCGCTGAAATCAAGAAGAAGCATCCGGGCGACCTTCAATCGCAGTCGCTGGCTATGAACCAGCTCTATAAAGAGCATGGCGTGAGGCCTATGGCGGGTTGTCTGCCCATGGTGATTCAGCTTCCCGTGCTCTGGGGCCTCTACTATGCCGTCGGCGCGATTCTGCGCGATCCCAAGCTAAATGTTATTAATAGCGAACTGTATCCTTTCATTACGCCATTTAAGCAACTTCCCAATATTGACCTGAACTGGTTCACGTTCATCAATCCCGCCTGGCATATTTCGTTGGGGCAGCCTGATCCAACGCACATCCTGCCAATCCTGGCTGGCCTTGCGACCTTCGTCTCCCTGCGCATGGCTCAGCCTCGTAATGCCCAGGCGAACAAAGATAAATCCAAGAGCACACCTGATCCCATGGTCCAATCAATGCAGACCATGCAGTATGTAATGCCATTTGTGACCATCTTTATTGGTTGGAGCTTCCCGGCTGGCCTGGCATTATATTGGACCGTTTCTTCGGTCTTCCAGGCCGTTCAGCAGTACTTCGTCACTGGTTGGGGTGCCCTGCTCACTACACCTAAATTTTCTACTGAGCCAAAAGTTGCTCCCGCTGTAGTTGAGGGATCGCTATCCAGTGAGACTTCCAGTAAGAAGCAGCGTGAAAAGGATCTATTGCGCCGCTCCAACATTGAGTCAACCGATGCATCCAAGGAGACAGAGAGCGCTCGCGGCCCAGTTGCCAGTCAGATGCGCTCTTCCAATGGTTCCGCAAATCAGAATTCGCAGCGTCGACGCTCACGCAATAATAGCGCTTCTGCTCGCCGCCGTGGTAGCGCTCAACGTTCGCGAGGCTAAGATCTTATGCGAAAACTAGCCCGTTTCTCGGGCGCGCGGTTAGCGCTCAGGTTTTCGAATAGGTAGTTAAGCTTGATTGATTGCAGCCTACCTCCTACTGCTCTGGATTGCACAGTGGGGTAGGTTGTAATCTTTACTTATAAAGTTTATTTCTGACGTTATTTAGGGAGGCAAGGAAACTGTGGAAAGTATAGAGGCTAGTGGCAAGAACATAGAGGATGCTGTTCAGCAGGCCCTGGCTCGTCTGGGCAAACGCCGTGATGAGGTTGATGTGCTGGTGCTGCAAGAGCCTTCTCGTGGTACCTTTGGCCTGGGAAGCAAAGATGCGCGTGTTCGCGTGACTGCTCGCTCTTCCTCTGCCACCACCCCAAGCGGGGCGGTCATCACTCCCGAGATGGCCGATGCCATTCTCGGCTCCCATAACGATCTCGCCGATGTCGAACTCTATGAAGATGAGGATGAAGGCGAGGAGGATGAGGAGTATGTCGAGGATGACCTGGTCGACGAGTATGAAGACGATGAGGAATTTGAGGACGAAGAGGAGGAGGAGGATGAAGAGGGTGAGATGCCTTTTATTCCCTCTAATACTTTCCCTTCCCCAGTCTCTCTAGCTGAGCAAGAGGAACCTGCTGAGCAAGCAGGCGGTGCGCTTCCGCTTGTTGAGAATCCTTCGCGTGAGGACATTGAGATTACTGTTGATGTCTTGCAGCATATCCTGCGTTACATGAATATCCGTGCCACTATTCAGGTGCGCTCTACTAGCCCCCTTACGCTGAATATTCATGGCATGCATGAGAACCTTGGTTTGCTGATCGGCCGCCGAGGAGAAACTCTGGCTGCCCTCCAGCTGCTTGTCAACTTGATTGTCAGCCATCGAACCCGCCATCGTATGCGTATCATTGTCGATGCTGAAAATTATCGCCAGCGGCGCGAGGAGAACCTTCGCTCGCTCGCTCAGCGGGTCGCTCAACAGGTGCGTAGTTATCGACGTTCTATTGCTCTGGAAGCTATGCCTCCACATGAGCGGCGCATTGTTCACCTGGCTCTCTCTGAAAGCGGCGATATCAGTACTGAGAGCATTGGCGAGGGAGATCAGCGGCGCGTAGTTATCTCGCTCAAGCGTCCTGGGCGCTAGTTGAGACCGCTGGCAGATCGTTTGTGATTGCTTGATCTTACAATCTATCTTCAGGAAACAAGGAGCGGGGCGATTCCATGTAGTGAATCGCCCTTTAATATTTTACTATGGCGCATTCCTATTCTGCTTCTCCCGATTTTCTTTCTATCGGCCATATTACGAAGGATCTCCGTGCTGATGGCTCTTTTTCACTTGGAGGTACCGTTACCTTCGCCGCTTACACAGCCTATCGTCTCGGGCTGGCACCTGCTGTGGTTACCTCAGCCGATCCACATTTGCTGGCTTCGCTTCCCGAATTCCTTCCGGCTGCTCATGTCACACTGGCTGCTGATGCTGAGGTATCACTAGCACCAGAGACCTCGACTTTCCCCTCTGTATTTGTCCATGCCACTTCATCTGCTGAGAGCACTACCTTTGTGAATCTGTATGATGATGGCTTTCGTACCCAATATTTGCGCGCGCAGGCCAGTCAGATCGCGGCCAGTCATGTGCCTGCCGCCTGGCGTGATCTCCCTATTACCCTTCTAGGGCCAGTGGCTCAGGAAATCCAAGCAGATGTCTTGTCGCTGCTGTCCCGTCAACCAGGTCGCCTTCTTGCGGCCACTCCCCAGGGGTGGTTGCGTCGCTGGGATGCGGATGGTCGTATCTGGCCGACCCCCTGGCAGGAGGCTGAGCGGGTGTTGCCGTTGCTCGATGTACTCATTCTCAGCCATGACGACTTGCTTCCCTTCTCCAATGGGAACCGTACGGAAGCGGATGCTATCCTGGCCGATTGGAGTCAGCATGTTCCCTTGCTTGTCGCTACCGATGGTCGCCATGGAGCCACTCTCTTCCAGCATGGGAAGCCCTCTAGCTTCCCCGCATATGCTATACGCGAAGTCGATCCAACTGGCGCGGGTGATGTCTTCGCTGCCGCTTTTCTTACACACTTGCACTGGCACGGCGACCCCATTCAAGCTACCAACTTTGCTAACTGTGCCGCTTCTTTCTGCGTTGAGCGGCCCGGCATCAGTGGTATCCCAACGCTCGATCAGATTGCGCAACGCCTACGAACTTTGTAAGGGGAAAAATAGCGTGTAGGGATTGATCATATCCTCCTAAACGATGCTATTATGCCCTACACCTTTGACCCACTCGAAACGTCAAGGCTTTACTGTGCGAATGGTTATCGCGAAAACAATTTAGGTTATAGGCGATCTTCGATGTTATCACGATAATATTTAGAGAGGTTATATGGTCTGAGTGGACACGGCTCAATCAATTTGTTCTCCCCGAAGCGAACCGATTCTATTGTCTGAACCGATTGTGAAGATCTGATTGCTGTGTGAATATGCTTTTCAGCCTTTCTGGATTCTGGTATGCTTAGACGAGAGATTCATGAGACTGGAAGGCCGAAGTGATGTTTGTCGTGTAGTTTGTGCCTATCAGCCAGAAATCATTACCGCTTTTTTCACTGCTAGAGGAATAGAGTGATAGATACACCTGGTACGTGCTAGCCTGCCAGGATTATTAAAGTAGAGGGAGACGGATGATCGATCTGAATGATCCTACGCTTCAAGAGCGTCTGTTGCGCCGCACTCCGGAAGGGCGCTATGAAATCAGCGAGATCGAACTGGTAAAGAGTATGCGAGCCCTTCAGTCGGCGGGCAATACCACCGGTGTGCACCTGCTGGCGGAAGTCTTACTACAGCGTTGTGCTCCACTCTTTCAGCGCCACTCTCAGGGGTTGCGCCATCGTCCCGATTTGCGTGAAGAGGTGATCTCGAACATGAGTGAGCATCTGTTGAGAGAGGCCCTCGATCCGAAAGAGGTGTTTATTACCCAGAACTTCATTCACTATTTGCGTTGTCTCTGCGTTGATGAGTTCAATCGTGTCCTGCGCCAGGAAGGTCTCTACTATCGCCGTGATGAAGAAGGGCGTCCATCTGGTCGACCCCAGCACGTCCCGCGCTCACTGGTGGAATCGCTACGCCCTGCCGCATCTGATGATGAAAGCTCACCCAATGCTGACGTGGCCGATCCACATGACCAGTATGAACAGATGCATGCTATTGATGAGAGCCAGCGCATTTTAACCTACCTGAGTGATCCCCTGGATCGCATGATTATGGTCTTGCGCGCGATAGAGGGGATGAAGTGGGATGATATCGCCGTCGTTTGTAAGCGCACTGAGCGTACCGTACGCTTGCGTTATGAGCGCGCTCGGGGCTATTTACGCGAATGTATTGCGCGTGAACACCAACTTGCATATCCACCAATGATTTCGCAATAAGAAGGTTTCTATGAAAAACAATGCCGCCTGGATGGTGGCTGGCGCTCATACGCCCAGATTTTCGCATTAAAGAGCAGGGTCGAGCAAGGCGCGAAAGGATGTTATAAGATGAACACGACGTTGCAACAGTTGAAAATGGCCTGGCTGGCCGCGAAGGAGGCTGGTGATGCTGAAGGGCAACTCCGGCTCTTAAAAGATCACCCTGAAGAACAGGCTGCGTTAACCGATTTCATTGCTGGCTATTATGCTACCAGCGTAAGTGAGTTAGAGGAAAACGCGACTCTCCTGCCCCTTACGAGGCGTGCCTATCAGTCTGCGCTTGAACGGGTCTTCGCGCCTCAAGCGCAGGTGGCAACCCTGGGTGAGTTACGAAAGCAGAAAAGCCTCAAAAAAATCGAGGTCGCAAAGGCCCTTCGTCTCTCAGTTGATGTCTGGAATAAGTTTGAGGCGGGAGCTATCGAACTGGCGAGTCTAAGCCAACGCCAGCTTGAGCGTTTCGCGGACTACTTTCAGATCACCTTTGACCAATTCTCTAATCTGCTTGGGAATAGCCAGCCCGTGTTGACCGCCAATCGTCGTCAGACCTCGCATGGCGCAAGTCAGCCGGAGCAGGGGCCGCAGAGGCAGAGTTTCGCCGAGGCTGTAGCTCGTAGTACTATGTCTCGCGAAGATCAGCACTTCTGGCTGGAAGAGGAAGATTGAGTCTCTTACCCTTCCAGGCTTCCAGCCCAAAAGTTCCTTTACGCGTTGTGTGATTGATTAACGTCCCTTAGTTGCGTACCCGACATAAGAAACCAGTTTTGGCCCACCCACACCCAGCGTCAGGCGCCCTTTGACGAGACGGGGTGTGAAGCCAACCATTTCATGGATTCGCAAATGGTGTTTGGTCAGAACCGCCTGGAGTTCATGCGGTTTGATAAAGCTGTGATAATCGTGAAGACCGGGTACAAGCCCACTCTCATGGAAGAAGCGCTCGCCAATCCAGATAAGTGTCAGGCGAGCTAGCAGTGTGCGGTTAATTGTGTCAAAGATGAAGATACCACCAGGAGCCAGCACACGTTCAATCTCACCAATGGTCGTATCTAAATCTTGTACATGTTCCAAAACATCTAGGCACACGATCACGGAAAAGCTGTTGTTGGCATATGGCAACTGCTCACCGTAGCCTTGCTCGAAGAAGGTTTGTTGCCCCAAACCTTCCAGGTGCGCTTTCTCGCGTGCTATCTGTAATGCCCCAACAGATGGATCAATACCAAAGGTAACCGCGCCTCGCTGTGCTAGGTTCAGGCAGATCAAGCCGCCACCACAGCCAATTTCCAGAACCTCTTGTTGCTTGAGGGCCTCACGCCCAAAAATGCGCTCCACACGGGATTGGATATAGTCACAGCGTTCTTGCGTGATGTGGAGGAGCAAAGAGCCCTTGCCCCACCAGTTGTACGCAGAAAAGATATTCTCCTGCGTTTGTTTAGGTGCCGTTTTGAAACCTAATATCCGCATAATACCTCTTATTGCTTCTGAACTACATATTCCGCTTATTGTATCATATATAGGCGCTAAATTAGCCTTTATATAGTGTATTCAATGGTCGATGAAGAAGAGTAGTGAAATACGCTGGTGACTCCAATTTGCAGTGCCAAGAGCTTATTTGGAGTCTGTGGCTCGGGGATGTGGGAAGATTGCTCATGAGATATCAGATTTCCTATTGCAAATTTTTCCCTTTTACCATTCTTGATAATGTCCTGAGTCACTCAAATCTGAAGCCTCCAGAGTGTAACAAGGGTCTTGAGTAGTTATGAGGCTTTACAATCATTCATAATCCTGTAAAATAGAGTATAATCTTGCCAGAACTATAGATAGCAGAAACGAGTCGCAGAACTCTAACGATCTTACCAATTTCATTTCACAATTGCGGCACTGGAATCGTCTCAGAGGCATTATCTGCTCGGCGGAGAGAGGAACAAATAAAGCATATGGCAATGTTTGAAAGCTTAACCAAGCGCCTTGAGGGTATCTTTCAAAACCTTGAGGGTCGGGGAAAACTAACGGAAGATGATGTTAACTCCGCCCTACGCGAGGTGCGTATCGCCCTGATTGAGGCGGATGTCAATTTAAAAGTAGCACGACAGTTTGTTGATCGGGTAAAGCAGAAAGCTATCGGTGCGGATGTCATGGGAAGCCTCTCGCCCGCGCAGCAGGTTCTTTCTATCGTTCAGGAAGAACTCGTTGAGGTCCTGGGTGGGTCGGATGACAAGAATAAGCTTGATTTAAGTGGTAACCCGAATATTATTATGCTGGTTGGTCTAAATGGCGCCGGTAAGACGACCTCCGCTGCCAAACTGGCTAACTACCTGCGTAAGCAGCATGGCTCACGCCCTCTGCTGGTCGCGGCGGATATGTATCGCCCCGCTGCTGTCAATCAGTTAAAGACGTTGGGCAAACAGATTCAAGTTCCCGTCTATTCAGAGCCTGCTGGCTCTGATCCTGTTGATATCTGTGTACATGCGCTCGACTATGCGCGTGAACAGGCGTGTAATACGATCATTCTAGATACTGCTGGTCGTATCAACATCGATGAGCGCATGATGCAAGAAGTGGTCAATATCCGTGACCGCGTGCGCCCGCACGAGGTCTTGCTGGTCGCTGATGCCATGACTGGTCAGGAGGCTGTGCGCGTCGCGCAGGACTTTAATGATGCCGTCTCGCTAACTGGTATGATCTTATCTAAGATGGATGGCGATGCACGTGGAGGCGCCGCGCTCTCGATTCGCACTGTCACGGGTGTACCAGTGAAATTTATGGCCCTTGGTGAGAAGCTGGATGCTATCCAGCCATTCTATCCCGATCGCCTGGCACAGCGTATCCTGGGTATGGGCGATGTTATGACCCTCATTGATCAGGCACGCGATGCCATCGATGAAGAGGAAGCGCTTCAGACGCAGCAGAAACTGCAGCAGGGTAAGTTCGATCTGGAAGACTTCTTAAATGCGATGCACCGCCTGAAGAAGATGGGACCGCTACGCCAGATTATGGAGATGATGCCAGGCTTTAATAAGCTCACCTCGATGCCGGAGATGGACGAGGCGCTTGAGGGCGATCAGCTCAAATACGTTGAGGCGATGATTCTCTCAATGACGAAAGAGGAGCGACGAAACCCAGAGATTATTAATGGTAGCCGCCGCAAGCGTATCGCTCTGGGTAGTGGTACCAAAGTGGAAGAGCTGAACCAGTTGCTCAAGCAATTTAATGAGATGCGAACTATGATTCGTCAGATGAGCTCTGGTAAAGGACCCTGGGCGCAAATGATGCGCCAGTTTGGAGGCGCGGGAGGCCAGGGAATACCCGGCCTCCCCGATGGTATGGGTGGCTTCCCCGGTATGCCAGAGATGCCAAAGCTGCCTCGTGGCAAGAAGACAGGCAAGGCTGCGCGTAAAGAGAAGCACAAGAAGCAAAAGGCGCGCGGAGGCAGGCGCTAAGAGCCTCATTATATGCTAGAGAGAAGCCGGTCAGGAATGAGCATCCTGATCGGCTTCTCTTTGTGAATTCTCAAATTGCCTTAGATGGCGAAAAGCTCTGAATTTGTCGTGCTGAAAGAAATTCAGGGCTTTTCGTGTTATGATTTGAGAGATATCGCGATGTAATAGATAGAAAGGATGAGAAAGACGCTTCTCTGCGAGCGGACTTTGTGATATTCTTAGCTTTCTCGACGAATTGTAATATATAAAAGTACTGAGTACCGCAAAAAACTCAGTTATGTATCGTCTCTATGTCAGGAACATATCCAAACATAGATATTCTGTGCTCAATCTCTACGCTATATCGAAATGTTTTTATGTTTTTGCCTGGTCTCGCGACCAAATAAATATATAAAGTTCTATTGTTTTTTCAAGGACACACAAGATGCAATGTATACCACAGAGAAAGGGCGAGTTCCCCATGCAACCTCCACATTCGCCTGATGATATTGCGCCGGTGTCTTTCTCGCCTTTTGTTACGAGAAAACGGACTGGAGCGCAGACTTTGAGTAAGCGCGTAACGCATCTGGGTTTGCTGATAGTCTTACTAGCCTCGCTCTTATCGTTGCTGAGTGCCTGTGGTTCTGACCCCCGGGTGCAGCAAGAGAGCAGCCAGAGCCGCAACAAACTCAATCAACTCGTGCAACATGCGAAAAGCATAGGTATTCCTGCCACGACATTACAGCCTGTTTTGAAGCAGAAAGATGCCCTCGATACATCTTCAGCCCCCTGGAACCCTTTTAATGCTCAACTTGTGAATGATTATTATACCAATACCGCGACCCGTTATGATCAGCTAACGTTACAATTGCAAGGACTCATTAGCGCTACTACCGAGCGCTCGGATAACCAGGCCCAAAATGATCTGCAAAAGCTGCAAATTACCATTGCGCAGCAGCGCTCCAAAGGCTATCCAGTAGATACCATCCAGAAGCTCTATGAGCAAAATGTCAATACAATGCATACCGCTAAGCTCCCCAAGGATTTCTTTGCGGTTAGTCGCCAGGTAAACGACGCTACGCAAACCCTTAATATGATGCCTACGACCAGCGATAAGTTGAAGACCTTTAAGGGTACGATAGATCTGATGGCCGAAGGCAAAATGGATGTGACGACGCTCCAATCACAATATAAGAGCGATCAGGATGAAATGGCGAAGGCCACAAAGCCTGGGGATCTTCAGGATATCAACAAAACGATTGAAGCCCAGTATCAGCAGGCTGCGACGAGCTTCACGCAAGCCATCCCGTATATCGCGAAATCGAAAGTCGATGATTTAGATTCCAAAATTAAGCAGCTGAAAGGCGAGGGCGTAGATGTCAGCAAGTATGAGAAGAACCTGACGAGTGCCCGCGAGCTTCAGCAGAAGACGAAAACGCTTGATGATTACAAGAAATTGAGCACACAAATAGAGAAGGACTTGAGCGCGATGCAGAAGGATCTGGTGATGGTCCAGGCACGCAAGTTGCTCAAGAGTTTCCATAACGAGGTCAATAAGTGGGGCAATAGCCATCTAGTCGCTGGTGCCTATTACCTGAATGTTGGCTACATGGCTCAAGGCATTGGCGAGGATCTTGATGCTGAGTTGGCGAATGCTTCGACAACAGAAGAATATCAGACCGCGCTGAATGATATCCAGAATGCTATCTTCCATCATAAGATGCTAGAGCAGAATTATAACGATAAGACTCCTTCTGATCAGGTCCATCAGACCGATATGCAACTACTCAATCGCTACCAGTTGAATAACTCAACCGCGATAGTAGTTTCATTCACTGAGGAAGCGCTCCGCTTTTACAAGAATGGCAAACTGATTTATTCCTTCCTCATTACGTCTGGGCGGCAGGAGCTTCCCGCGCTACCCGGACTCTGGACTGTGCTCAGTCGGCAGACTGATATTGTGTTTAAGTCGCCCTATCCTAAGGGTTCTCCCTATTGGTATGAAGATACACCAATCAAGGTGGCTATTGGCTATCATGCAGGCGGCTACTTCCTCCATGATTCTCCGTGGCGCTGGAATTACGGACCTGGAACTCAATTCCCTCATACTGATGGGAGTGGGAATGAAAGCGCGTCGAATGGCACGCATGGCTGTATCAACATGCCACCAGAACAAGCCGATTGGGTGTTGGCGAATAGCGATTGGAATACCAGTATCGTGATCTATTAGCGGGCCACTTGTTTCTTAAAAAACATTACAGGTCCTTTCCTTTGGAAGAGTCGCTGAGAATGCGCATTCTCGGCGACTCTTTGTCACTCTTGCATTTTTGTATATTTTGTTGCGTTAATATAGGGTGGACTGAGCGAAGCGTGTCTTCTCACAATGCGCAGCGAGAGCGGCGTTGATTTTCGCAGAAGACCTTGGAAAGATTGGTTGTTCCTCCGGGAGGCCGCCCACGTATGCGCCATCTTACATCTCAGAAACAGGTGCCGCTTGATATCCTGGGCGCGGCGATAGCGTATCGTCTTGGCATACCAGAAAAAGTGTTTGAGACGCGTGGAGAGCCGTTGATCTTTCGTTTTATCGGCTTTGCTAGCCTCTTCATTGGTTGCCTCATCATCTTGATCTTTATTGTGGCATATGGGCAACTCTTTAGCTGGTGGCTGCTCTGGCAGGCATTATTTATTCCCCTTATAGGTGTGTCGTGGTTCATCTTCGGTGGTTGGGTCTTGCTGGCTCCTCATGTCTATCCCCAACCTCATGTCTATATGTGTCCTGAGGGGCTTATTTTCATTTCCGATAAACTTGAGGTAGTGAGGTGGGATCAATTGGAGCGATTGTGGCAGGAAAGTGATGGGAAAGCCCAGGGCAGGCGTCGTTATATAGTGCGTCGGAGTGATGAGACCTTACTGTCGTTTGGTAGTGAGCTTGCTGGAGTTGAGTATCTAGTAAAAGCAATCGAACAAGAGCTTACACGGCGCCTCTTACCACGCGCGCTAGCCGCGTACCGCGTGGGCGCGAACGTCTCTTTTGACGAGATTGTTGTGAGCAAGCGTGGTCTGCGCTTGAGTGCTAGCAAGCGGATGCTCCTCTGGGAAAATCTGGGCGAACTGGTTATAGACCCGCAAAATATAATAGTTCACGAACAGCACTTAAGCAAACCAGCAGCGCGCATCAAGGCGTTTCGTGTTCCCAATATGCATATTCTTCGCCAACTTGTAGCCTATGCACGCCAGGAACGCGCTCTAAGTGCTAAACCATATGTTGCCGCCTATATATCTGGTCGACCGCTTTCCTTTGGTAAGCTAAGAATAAGTCAGCAAGGTATACAGATTGAGCAGGAACAGCCAGTTACTCTCCCCTGGCAAGAGATTGGAGCGATTGGTATTGGAGCGAGCGAACTGATGATAGCGCGTCAGAGGGAGCAGCAAACATATGAATGGTATGTCGTCTCATTGTGGGAGATAACCAATCTTGAGCAGTTGCGCGATGTGGTGGCATATGTGCTCCAAAATGGGCCTCGGTAAAATATGTGATGCAATTCATATCGATCTGACACACATGATATTATAATAATCTATAACTTGTAAGATTATTTGTCAGTGATGGTTAGCATCGCTCAGGCAACTGAAGACATGTTGTAAGACAGTCATCAACGCCGCCAGTAGGCGGCTAACATCGCCCAGACGACTGAAAGGCCGCACATGGGGTTTCCTCATATGTGCATATTTGCTTTCTGGATGAATCTGTTTATTGCCTATCTTGGTAAGAGAGTGTTTTTTAGAGGAGTAAGGAATTATTATGTCTAATCAAATGTACCAGCAGCCTTACGCACAGGCTCCCGGCGCAACTGAGGGAGCAGTGCCTGGCGAGGTGTATCAACAGGCCGAAATGCAGCGTCTTGGATCGCTTATTCGCGTATTCAAACCTACTAGTATCTGGGTGGCTCTGGCAATTTCCGCTGGTGTCCTGATTCTAGATCTTGGGCTGATGTTCGCGCTGTGGTTGGCCGACCGGATAAGCATATACCTACTCATCGTACCTATATTCTTGATTGTCTATGTTGTGAACGCTATTAGAAGCAACAATCATAAAGCCTATCTCTACCAGGAAGGTTTCATCTATGCTAACGGCTCACAACTTCATGCTGTGCGCTGGGACCATGTAGAGGCTGTTTGGCAGAAGCAGGTGAGCTACTCTATCTGGTCCACGCGTAGCACCTATACTGTTAAGCGCCCAGATGGTGCTCAGGTGGTTATTAGCAGCCATGTACATAAGGTGCGGGAATTGGGTGATGCAATTCTGAACGAGGTGACGAAACGCCATCTCCCATTGGCTCAGCAAGTGTACAATAGTGGCGCCCCTGTTCCTTTTGGCAATTTGAGCATTGGTATGCAGGGAATTGGTTTCAGAGACAAACTATTACCCTGGCCGGAAGTTAAAGATGTAGTGATTGTGAATGGACAGGTGCAGGTCAAGAGGCAAGGGAACATGATTAACTTCGCGACGGTCCAGGTTGCTGATGTCCCCAATCTGCCTGTGATGATGCAATTGGTGGCGAATGGGTTACGTAGCGTGCCGCCGATGCGCTAATATCGCGCTGGGACGTCCTATAAGAGCTAGACACATAGAAGGGAGCTACCCCATAGGGATAGCTCCCTTCTATGTGTCTCTAAGTGCTTAGAAGTGAAGAGGGAAAGGGGGGAGCAGGCCATCTTCGACGGCTGGTAACTCCTTGTAGAGATCGACACCATTCTTCTGGGTGCGCCAGCTACGTGCTGGAAGGAGATCTTGCAAGAAATCATATTGGAGATCAACATCGATAGCCTGCCAGATGAGGCTAATCGCGCGACGTGCGAAAGCGATTCCATTGCGGGGCTCAATGCGATCAAGATCCTCAAAGAAGAAGGCGCAACTGGTGAAACTATACTGTTGATAGTACTGAGCCTCCAATAGCCGTTGGGCTCGATATTCGAGCAAGGCTGAGGGACGCTGACCGCCCTTCCCGTGCCGCGTCCAGAAGCTCTCTTCGCTCTCCCAGCCATTGCGGAGCGCCAGATAATCATTACGCGCCGCCCAGGGATCTTCTAGAATCTCGGAAGCATATTGCTCGAAGAGCAGATCACCGCGTTCAGCCAGGCGTGAGAGGGCACGCCGTAGGACGGGTTTCCAATTGCTCTCTCCCTCGGTACAAGAGCAACCTGTACCCCAGCGTGCTACTCCATGCTCACAACTCCAGGCGCTCGGCACCCGTAACTGAACCTCTTTTGTTGGGGGCTGCAATAGCATATAGCGTTCAAGAGTACAGATCTCGAAGCCCTCTTCAGGTGCTCCATGCTGGATCAGATGTGAGAGAAACTTGTCACGCCAGGGCTTATGGTGTCCATAGAGCTCGCCATCAGTCGCTATGAGAATCAGTTGCGGCTCTCCGTTATCGATCTTCTCGCGTACAAGATGCCCAGGCAGGTAGGAAGACGCAAAGACATCGGCATTACTGGTAGAGGCCGAATCAAAGGAGACTCCACCTGAGAGTGGGCCATTGTAGAAGAAGACCGTCATCGAGCGCCCACTCTTGAGCGGCACAGTATAGGGTTCTGTCGGATCAATTGCTGTGGCTGCCTGCCAGGGAGCTAGTACCGTGTAAGTTACTCCATATTGGGCTAGAATATCGAGACATTCCAGGTCGATAGCTGTTTCCGCCAGCCACATCCCATGAGCATCACGTCCATAGCGGTGGCGGAAGTCTTGCAGGCCCCAGAGGATCTGGGTGTGCTTATCACGCGTTGTTGCCAGGGGCAAGATTGTATGATTATAGGCCTGTGCCATGGCATTGCCAACACCATAGCGTTCCATATGCTTTCGGTCCGCATCAATAATCAATTGATGGACATCAGGTTCATGTGCTTCGAGCCAGGCTGCGAGCGTGGGACCTAGATTATAACTGATCTCAGCGAAATTCCCCTCTTCTGCATTAGGACGGTAGCATTCCGCAGTGATTTTCTCGTTATAGTTAAGAAATGGAGCAGCACCAGACTCTATAGGTATTTCATGTGTAAAAGGGTTTTCGCGAGGGGGTTGATAGAAATGGCCATGTAAGCAGAGGTAAGTGGAACCCAGCTTGGAACGCGATATTGAACCATTGGGAAGTGTTTTCTCGATCATGCAACCACCTTTTAGGTCCCAGGCGAAAACCTATCCCTATTTGTGGGAACGGCGTCACTAGCATTAGCATGCCAAGTTTTCGCATAAGAACTACTGGTCCAGAGCCGAAACAGCGTTCGTCTACCTGGACTTACTCTACAATAACGTCACTCATCAATAATGGTAGCAGAGTCAAGAACAATGGGACAATCAATCTACCAATATTGGGAGGCTAATCGGCGTTTTGGGCGACCCGGATAACTATTAAATGGGTCGCCCATCTTCACCAATGATTGTGTTTGCCCTCATAGCAAATACGTATTGAAGAGTCTTGGTAGATGCAGATTGATTGGGTAGGGGGAAGAGCAATAAGCTTTTCTTCCCTACCAAAGAAGACGAATAAGATCGTAGTAATAAACGCAGACTACATTCATGTATGCATTGCTACATCACGCAAATGTATTAGGATACCCTACTCAGGCGCTAAATGCTTTAGCAGATCCTCCATGAAATGTCGTAAGAAACTCCTCATATGCGGCGCGTAGCTTCGGATAGCGCAACAGGAAGACTCCTGCGTATTCTGTTGTCAGCGGACGAGGTTGATGCAGCAGACGCATGTTGACGTCCTTCAGCAGGTGGTTGCTCTTTTTGCCGTTGCAGTATCGGCAACACGCGACAAGATTCTCCCAAGTGCTCTGTCCGCCGCGAGAGCGTGGAATGACGTGATCAAGCGTCAATTCGCGCGTGCGCTTGCCGCAGTACTGACAAGTCTCTTCATCGCGTAGCATAATATTCGCGCGTGTTGGCTGGAGAGCCATACGCGGAATGCGCACGTTGGCAAGTAGCTGAACGATAACAGGGCGTTCGAGCTCCAGGCGACGGGCGCTAATGCTTTCCTCGATCAGGGAGCGCACACTCTCATCGACGAAGGTAACTTTCTGCTTCGACAACAAGACAATTAAGCGGCGCTCTGGAATGACCGAGAGAGGCTGTAGCGAGGAGTTCAATACAAGAACAGGCATGAATATTCCTTTCCTCTCTGTCAGAGCCGACACATACACAGACAGCGAGGAGAGGCAGAAAGGTTATGGAAGTGATGGAGAATACTTCCAGTCCCTTTCGCTTCTACCGCCGTCTATGACGACCAAGCGGATAGGGGTGAAGAAATCTTGCATGTCCAGGAAGGACAGGCACAACAGGGTGTATCTCACCTATACCATCCCTGGTATGCATGATACCCGAAATGGCATGAGGGGAAGTGATGGTGCAGACCATAGAATCGGTCTGCATTGTACACAACCTGAGAACCCGCATGTTAGGAAAACTCCTTAGTGCCTGCAAAAAAAAAGCGGCACATACTCATCACACTGAAGGAACAGTTTTCTGTTTTATCGACCTTATACATCGATACTTCCTTCGCTCCCCTTATCACCTAAGGGGAAGAGTATGTGCCTTACCTGGTCGGGGTGAGAGGACTTGAACCTCCGACCTCAGCGTCCCGAACGCTGCGCGCTAGCCGACTGCGCCACACCCCGAAAGTCTTCCATGCAAATGCTTTATCGCACCGCACTTATCCGTTTTGAGCAAGCTTACTCAATTTCCAGGTTCGACCACTAAAACCTTATAAGAAAACCAACGCCACTGGCGTGTCTAGCGCTAACGCGCTCAGGTTTTTACATAAGGAGTAGACGGGTATGATATCCGACTACGAAGCTGTAACCTACGAAACCGACAATCTTTCTTTCTTCCCGGCCCAAGTAGCCGGAGCGAATTATTATACTGCTCAACGGCTAGTATAGCATACCTCTTGCTATTTGACAATAGGTTTATGGCTGAATTTAGCATGGATCGATCAAATTGATCTCAGCCCGGGGAGCCAGCGCACAGGCTATTCGCCTGCAGCGCCTGATTCCTCTGTGTGCGATTTTGCTTCATGTAGGACCTGTTGGATCAGGTCTTCGGCAAGTGCAAGTGAGTAGTTCTGACCTCGGTCATGAGGGTAGACCTGGAACATATTCGCCAGCCAGAGACCTTGCAATGGTGTCCGGTGAGGTGGAATATGCTCACGATAATCAACGGTTACGATTGGCTGAGCAAAGGGGGCATGAAATATCCAACTCTCGGTGACCCATGAAGGATCGAAGGAAGGCTGAATGCGTTTGACCTGTGGAAGGAAGGCTGCCAGGACCTCCTCTTTGCTTTGAGTGAAGAGAGGGTCATGCATTGGGCGATAGTTGCCCAGGTAGATCAGGTGGCGTCCACCGTACTCCTCAATTGGTCGATAGTTGGTATGTTCAACCAGGGCCATAAAGGGATAACCTGGATCGCAGATGTTCATCCAGTAGATATCTGTCAGAGGACGATCCAGTGCCAGGATGAGGCAGTGGGCTCCGTATGCTTGCACCCCGTCATATTGTTGGCGATAGTCAGAAGGAAGCTCTGGTATTAACTGGCAGGTCAGGCGCGTGGGTAGCGTTGATATCACCTGATCAAACTCCCATGAACCCTGGTTGGTATGTACATGCCAGCGTCCGTTGTCATGCTGAACCTGGTCTACACTGGTTCCCAGAAGTATCTTGCCACTTAGCTCCTGAATACGCTCACTAAGTCGATCATAGAGCAACTGGAAGCCACCTCGCAGGTAGCCAAGCTGAGTTGTGCGATCATGGAGTCGGGCCCAGATCCAGGGAAGGGCAATTTTATCGCGCAGGTCGCCAAACTTACCGGTGAAGAGTGGCTCAAAGAGCACTTCATAGGGACGCTTCCCCATCCAGCGCTTGAGCCAGGGGATAGCGGTTTTACCCTCGAACCACGAGGGAGGAGCGATCTTGAGAAATGCCAGAACCGCGCCCACGCGCAGCCGCTCATCCAGCCGCCAGGGCTTGAACTTGAGCAGAGTGAGAGGAGAGTCAAGCTGCTCGATTTTGTTGTCGATCAGGCTAACCGTGCGGGGTCGTAGCCATTCAAGCTGGTCCTCTAACCCTAACTCCTTGATGATGCGAATGACGGTCGTATCAGAGCGAAAGATATGGTGATAAAACTTATCTAGCCAGGAGTCGCCAACGCGAAAGCCTGAGGCTAATCCGCCAGCCATTGGTTCCTTCTCGAAGAGCATGACCGAGTGCCCGGCCTGAGCCAGACGATAGGCCGTCATCAGCCCTAAAGCGCCCCCTCCAAGGACCGCATATTCCATGTGTATTCTCCTCAACAATATATTCTTGTGTGCAACGCATGCATTATTGCTGCTCGTCTTGGAAAGCGAACACTACTCGTTTTGTGAATGATGTTTGGAAAACGAATGGCTTCGATTCTCGGGCCAACATGGGCCTAGACAAACAAGAGGTCTAGCCAAATATATCGGCCTTCATGGGCGTGTGCTTCAATAGCGCTTAGCCTGCCTTATTCTAACATAGATAGTCATTTCTGATTACTGTGGGGGACTAACTGGGCCCTTGTTGTGTTGCTATGAGATAGTTATACTATGGCTCTGGACATGTTCCGCTCTATGAGCGTATCTATTTGTTATGCCAGCGAATGGGAGAAGCTGTGACCATTAAGACATGCGCCCTGAACCTTTTAACCTGTCCCCTCTGTCAAGGTAGCTTTCATGTTGAGGCTCGAAGCCTGCTCTGTGAGCAGAGACACACCTTTGATATCGCGCGCGAGGGCTATCTTTATCTGTTGCGTAAGAAGGCCAGTGGGGATACGAAGGAGATGTTAGAGGCTAGGCGGGCCTTTCTGGAGCGAGGGTACTACGCTCCTCTGGCACAGAGATTGACCGAGCTGCTGATGGCCCGCCTACGCGAGAGGTCGGTAGAGAACGCCTCTCCATTTACTATTCTTGATGCGGGCTGTGGAAACGGTTATTATCTTGGTTATCTACTGGCACAGCTCGAAGCCAATTCGTATACCTGCGCGTTGGGATTCGATATCTCGAAAGATGCGATCCGGATGGCGGCAAAAAGCTATCCCCAGGCCCAGTTTATCGTTGCTAATCTTAAGGAGCACCTGCCCCTGCGCGATGCCAGCGTTCAGACTATCCTCAATGTTTTTGCTCCACGCAATATCTCCGAGTTCGCGCGTGTGCTGGTATCACAGGGGGAACTGCTTATAGTCATCCCTGGAGAGCATCATTTGGCGCAAGCACGTGCAGAACTGGGTTTACTGAATTTGGAGGAGAATAAGCGGCAGCACGTTCTCTCACAGGTTACCGCAAACTTTGATTTGCTGGAACAGCATGATGTTGCGTATACGCTTGACCTGGATCAGGAGGCGTTGCGCCAACTGGTGCGTATGACTCCCAACTACTGGCATATGACGGATGCTATTGAGGAGCGTCTGAGCGCGATTGAGAGGCAGCCTTGCGATGTTGAGTTTCACTGCTTACTCTTGCGCAAGAAATAACGAGGCAAGCGGCGAGATACAGTCCCGCCGCTTGTACGCATGCTTTAATTAAGCGTGAGTGACCTCCTGTCCGGGTTCCCAGCGCAGATTGGGTTTACGGGCTGCCAGTGCTTGATCCAGGCGTCCGATGACTGTAGTGTGCGGAGCCGTTTTCACTACTTCAGGAGTGGTTCGTGTCTCCTCGGCGATCTGCTTCATGACCTGAATGAACTCATCAAGAGTCTCGCGTGTCTCAGTCTCGGTGGGTTCGATCATTAGCGCCTCTGGAACGATCAGTGGGAAGTAGGTCGTAGGTGCATACATCCCGAAGTCAAGCAGGCGCTTGGCGATATCCGTCGCTGTAACTCCTGCCTCCTGTTTTTGACGGCGAGCCGTTGCCACAAACTCGTGCTGGCAGATAAGCGGATAGGCGATCTCATACTCCTCGGCGAGACCATGCTTCACATAGTTGGCGTTGAGAATGGCGCTTTCCGAGACGCTACGCAGACCATCAGGACCATTGGAGCGAATATATGTGTATGCGCGAACCAGAACGCCAAAGTTGCCCTTATTCGCACGCACCTTGCCAATAGATTGTGGACCCGCATCCTCCCAGGAGTAGGTGCCATCTCCATGCTTCGCTGGCAGTGGGCCGGGCAAGAAGGGGACGAGATGTGACTTGACTCCAATAGGGCCGGCTCCAGGACCACCACCACCATGTGGTGTGCTACATGTTTTGTGTAGATTGAAGTGAACGACATCAAAACCCATATCGCCGGGGCGCGTAATGCCCATAACGGCGTTCGCGTTCGCTCCATCATAATAGAGTTGCCCACCAACCTCATGGATCTGGCGCGCGACCTCCAAGATATTGGAGTCGAAGAGACCCAGGGTATTTGGATTTGTCAACATAATGGCGGCGACGCTGGGACCATGCTTTTCCAGGAGTGTGTGCAGGTGCTCAAGATCCACGCCTCCTGTCTGGGGGTTCGTCTTTACCTCAACGACCTTGTAGTCTGCGAGGGTCGCGCTGGCAGGATTGGTGCCATGTGCGTTGTCGGGAATCAGAACCAGATTGCGTGAGCCTTCATTGCGACTCTGGTGATATGCCTTAATCAACATTAGACCGGTTAGCTCACCATGTGCGCCTGCTGATGGTTGCAGGGTCACGCGGACCATGCCGGATATCTCCGCCAGGTAGCGTTCCAGCTCATAGACAAGTTGAATCGCGCCCTGAACAGTTGTATCAGGCTGTAAAGGATGGATATGCCCAAAACCGGGTAGTCCTGCCATATCTTCGTTGATCTTGGGATTATATTTCATTGTGCAGGAGCCGAGCGGATAGAAGCCGCTGTCGACCCCGAAGTTCCGTTGCGAGAGGTGGGTATAGTGGCGTACCACTTCGATTTCGCTTACCTCGGGCAGTGGTGCTGGCTCACTACGGAGCATCTTAGATGGCAAGAGTTCGTCCAACTCCTCCATAGGCACATCCAGCGCAGGCATATTCGTAGCGCGCCGACCTGGGGCACCCTTTTCAAAAATCAGCTTCTCGACGCTCATGCCTGTACCTCCTTCAGCGCTGCGACCAGGGTATCAATTTCTTCTCGTGTGCGTGTCTCTGTCACGCAGAAGAGTATGCAGTTTTCTAGTTCTGGATAGCTCTCTGCCAGAGAGTAGCCACCAATGATATCAGCCTGTGCGAGATGTCGTTCAAGCCTGGAGGCAGGGATGGGAGATCGCACCACAAATTCATCAAAGAATGGGCTCTGGAAGACTGGCTCAAATCCTGGGACTGCCGTAATTTGGCGGAAGGCGTAATGGGCCTTGCGTAGACAGAGTTCTCCTAGTTCTCGGAAGCCCTGCTTACCTATTGCCGCCATATAGATTGTTGCGCCAATGGCAAGAAGTGATTGATTGGTGCAGATATTGGATGTTGCACGCTCGCGGCGAATATGCTGTTCACGCGTCTGTAGCGTTAGAACATACCCGGTCTGCTTCTTCCCACCTTCCTCTACTGTCTGCCCGACGAGACGTCCGGGCAGCAGGCGCATGAACTTCTGCTTTGCAGCCATAAAACCCAGTGCGGGTGCGCCATAGCTCATCGCGTTCCCGAAGCTCATGAGCTCACCAACGGCGATATCCGCCCCGTATTCTCCAGGGGAAGCCAGGACGCCAAGGGAGGCTGGCTCGGTAATCGTCGTAATAAAGATGCCTTTGCCTTTGTGGGCGATAGCTTCAATGGCGTGAGCGTCCTCAACGCAACCCAAGAAGTTTGGTTGTTGTATGATAACTGCCGCAGTGGAAGGCGTAACGGCAGCATCAAGCTCTTCTAGTGAGGTCACACCATTTTCAGTAGCAACCTCTTTGATGGTAAAGCCGCGTGCGAAGGCGTACGTCTGAAGGACACGTCTATACTGGGGATCAACTCCCTGCGAAATGACTACCTCGCCGCGTCCGCCAGGACCAAGGGCGATAAAGACAGCCTCTACCATTGCGGTCGCGCCATCATAGAGCGAGGCATTGGCGATGTCCAGGCCGGTAATTTGGCAAACCATCGTCTGGAACTCGTATGTTGCCTGGAGAATTCCCTGGCTCACCTCGGGTTGGTAGGGGGTATAGGAGGTCACAAATTCAGAGCGGCGCTGGAGATGTGGGACCACACTAGGAATAGCGTGATCGTATGTACCAGCACCTAAAAATGAGATTGTGGTATCGAGGCTCTTATTACGGGCTGCCATGCGCGAGACCAGGCGGCGAAGATCCGGTTCTGCAAGAGCCGGTGGCAGGTCCAGTGGATGACCCAGCCGAACATCTTCAGGAACGGGAGCCAGCAGGTCTTCTATTGAAGAGAGGCCCATGCTTGCTAGCATCTCCTGCTGCTCTTCAGGAGTATTAGGCACATAACTCATGGATTTGTATTTCTCCCTGGAGATCTAAAAGGGTTATTACGAAAACCAAAGCCACTGCCGTGGCTAGCGCTGGCGCGCTCAAGTTTTCGGATAACAATAACATGCAAGTCGCGTCCGAAGGACATGCAAGTTACAGCCAAAGGCATAATAAAAATCGAAATTTATAAAAATAGGATGAAGGGGCCTGGAGGCGCGCAAAATAGGTTTTGCTCATCCCGGAGTAACAAGGTAAAACTCTCCCCTCATTACCGCTGTGTTATTACACTTCTCTATCGGCTTGCGCGCAGAGAAGCCACAACAACCACAGACATTTGTACGGAAGAGCTAATACTCTTTTTAGACATCCTGATTATACCGCATCGATGGATACGATAGCCAAAATGGATAGGTGCGTAAAAAAGTGGTCTTCCTGGTTATTGTCTGATTGTACCTACTCAGGAATTTTCGTCACCTACTATGACTCACTAGCATCATGGGATGGGAGCATTGCAAATCGCCCTTTGAGTAAGGCAGGCATGAAAGTTGTGCCTGGTTGCGAGATAGCAATGCCCTCATCCCATGTTCATACGAAGCGCTTGAGCGCTGTGAAGTGGCAGGTTTGTGTAGCTAGATGACCACTCATGAGCACTAGCGAGAAGCGCTAGCGACCTTCCAGGTATTGTAAATACTCTTCGGCGCTCATCAACTGGTCAAGCTCTGCTGTGTTGGCGAGTTTAACTTTGAGCATCCATCCCTCATCGTAAGGGCTATCGTTGATCAGCTCTGGACGCTCTTTTAAATCCTCATTGGAGGCGATGACCTCGCAACTAAGAGGTGCTACAAGCTCGGAGGTAGCTTTAACGGACTCGATATCGCCAAATTTATCCTCGTTTGCGAGACTCTGGCCTGCGTCCCAGGGAAGTTCAATATAAACAATATCGCCCAGCTGGTCCTGAGCGTAATCGGTGATGCCAATGACGACCTGGTCGCCTTCTACACGTACCCATTCGTCAGTTTTGGTATATTTGAGATTATCTGGATGGTTGAGATTTGCCATCGTAAGTTATTCTCCCTTCATATGAATATCCTATGTATGTGCCCGTGTTTATATGTGAAAGCTCTGACATATGATTGTCTTGCGTAATTCTATTGTGCACGCTTATAAAAGGGCAGCGACACAATTTGAGCCGCAACCTGTTTGCCACGGATCTCCACCTGAATTAGTGTTCCCACCTTCGCGTGTGCGATATCAACGAAACCAAGGCCGATACTCTTCTGGATCGTTGGGCCGTGGGTACCACTGGTCAGGATGCCAATGCGCTGCCCATCGGCAAAGAGGGCGTAACCACTACGAGGCACACCCCGCTCCTGCAACATTACACCTACCAGGCGTTTTTTCAAGCCCTGCTCTTTTGCCTGCTGGAGCGCCGCCCGTCCGATAAAATCGGCATCTTTCTTGAGCTTGACGGTCCAGCCTAGATTAGCCTCCAGAGGATTTGTCTCTTCATCCAACTCATGCCCATAGAGGCAGTAAGCGGCTTCCAGACGTAAAGTATCGCGTGCTCCCAGACCTGCTGGTCGGATGCCCTGTGCTTTCCCTGCTTCTAGCAGCGTGTTCCAGAGATGCGCTGCGTCTATGGAGGGGGCATAAAGCTCAAAACCATCCTCGCCCGTATAGCCAGTGCGCGAAATAATGCAATGAACACCAGCCACTTCACCAGGCGCGAAGTGATAGTAGCGAATCTCACCCAACTGTATCTGGGTCAAGGGCTGAAGGATGGAATGTGCCAGAGGTCCTTGTAAGGCCAGTAGGGCTGTAGTTTCCGACTGATTGGAGAGGGTCACGTTAGCAAACTTCTGCGCATGGCTCTCAATCCAGGCGTAATCTTTATCAATGTTGGCTGCATTGACAACGAGCATGTAGTGATTGTCTGCCAGATAGTAGATTAGCAAATCATCAATGGTTGTACCGTCTGGTTTACAAAGCTGTGTGTAGAGCGCCTGTTGTTGCGCCAGCCGCGCCACATCGTTTGGTACGAGATATTGGAGGAAAGCCAGGGCATCGCTTCCCTCGACCTTAAACTCGCCCATATGGCTCACATCAAAGAGCCCGGCCCGCTCGCGAACATTTTGATGCTCCTCAATGATGCTACTATACTGTACAGGCATTTCCCAGCCGCCGAACTCTACTAATCGTGCGCCCAATGCACGATGCTGCTCATAGAGCGGAGTTCGTTTTAAACTAGGGGTCGCACTGTCATGTGTGGTCATACAAAAATCTCCCATTGCATGCACTATTGTGGGCTGCTGGCTAAGGTCTTCTATGAACTAGGACTGCTACCCATCGCAATGCCTCTATCAAGACCAGAGTGACCTCCCTATGCAAAAAGAGTGCCAGTAACGATAGTGACACTGGTTTTCGTATTAACCCTAGCATACTTAAGTCTTCGCATAAGGACTAAACATATAGTGAAAATCCAGGCATGCAAAGCTCTAATCTCACTATATCAGATTTTATAAGTCGCGACAATGATGCTCATGATAAGCGCATTCGCCCCAGTGTATCACGTATAGTTGCGAGCATTCCTTTAAGAAGTGCTACATTAGGGACGCGAGCTAGCAGTAGCCATGCCCAGGGTCTAGCATAGCCACGCACGGTAATCGTTATGAGTCCCCAATGTTCATCCACAGAAAAGCCGCCAAAGAGATGCCAGGGGAGCAGATCTTGCCCGTAGTACATTCCATCTCGATGTAGCAGTAGAGGGCCGAAGGAGACAGGCTTTCCTTGTTGAAAGAGCGACCGAGCCGCTGGGAACTGGCACCGAGCTGTCTCCTCATCAATGGTCTCACAGAGCCGTGTCCAGCGCCTAAAGTGATAGGGAATACTGATTGAGAGCCCGCTATACGCGCGTAAAACATAGGCATGTTTTAATATGCTTGATCCTTTGGTGGCCTCTGTGTGGGTTACATAATCGAGATTACTCCACGACGCCGAGTGAGGATGATCATATGCGATGTATGCCAGGCGGTTCGTATCGATCTCGAAATTTGGATCTGGCGTCTGCAGATCGACCTTGTGCCAGACATACTCAACCTCTCGCCAGCGCATAGCTGTCCAGCCCTCGCGGTTAGTTGCCACCAGTCCATGTTCATATACGCGTACCGTGATATAGCGATAGCGTAAGAAAAGAACCAGGCAAGAGATGAGGACAATTAGAAAGATGAGAGAGAAGATCCCCGCTAGCGTCAGTGTAAGAAGGGGAAGTGAGAGGAAGCGCGAACCAAACAGTAGTAGAGCCAGCACGACGAAGCAGATTATAAGAGTTAAGATAGTTTTAGAAAGCATCGTATGGTAATAGGTCGCGCGTAACGTGCCAAGATCAGAGAGATCGCTCTGACCTGAGCCCCGATTGTGTGTTTGTTGGACCATAGATTGTACCATTGTCCTTTATTGCCACAGTTATACGGCTGCTATTAATAGGTATATCGTAACATGTATTTCTACCCATTGAAATGGATTAGCGCCCCAAAAACACCCCTTTTCATGCCACTTATAGAAAGAGGCTATGATATGAACCGTGCTACGTCTGGATCATGCATTGTACAATAGAAGGGAGCGAATATTTTGCTGTGTTCATTGTTGTCATGGGTAGCAAAAGGCCTTATAATCAAGAGAAATTGCGCTTTATTAGAGGGATGCACATGCCGAAACAAAAAGTTACCAACGTTACCAACGCACTGCAAGAACAGGCCTCAGACAGTGATAAAGTACTCACCGAGAGCGTCAAAGCTATTTATCCTGCTTGGCCGAGCTCCCGTCCGGGTCCCCGTTCAACGCCCCCACTTGCAGGTATGAAGCCCGTCAATCCGCTGCGCCGAGAGCAAGTTGCAGAGGTTGCTTACAATCAGGAAACCGGTGAGCCTGAATCTCGTCCTACTTCCGAGGAGAAAGCTTCACCTTTCATACATAAGAAGCCCAAGCAGCGTCTCTAATTGAGCGTGCTCAAGATCCTTTAAACAGAAAAAATCGCTTGTCTTTTATAGCTTATCGAGCATAATAGGCAGGCGATATTTTTATTGCTGATGTGTGCAAGTATGTATAAAGTTCGAGATCCCCTATAAATACGTATTCCTGGGAAAAATGAGCGAGGAATAGACGTGCTTCTTTTGGCACGTCGGCATATCGGTATTTATTTTTACAAGTTGCGATGTATAGTATTTTTAGGCAGAGAATTCCAACCTGAGCGGGTTAAAAATATGCAGCTGCATATAACGCGTTTGAAGGGATCTACAAACTATTGCAGGGGTCTGCAAATTGCCTAAAGAAAAGAGGATACATTGCAATTACAGCGGAAAAACTGGGATATTACCCGGTCATCTATGATACATATAATGGTTAAAGTAGGAGCGACGGCGTTACTGGTTGTTTGTTCAATAGCTGTGGCTCTGTGTCTAAATATGCAAGACGCTCAAGCCACTACTGCTTCCCCATATCAACCTGGAATTGCTAAAATCGCTCAAACTAAATCACAATCGAGTGAACAGCCATATTTTCAATCTCTGGACCTGGATCATGAGGATGGAGATTTTGGAATAGAGAGACCCCATCCCCCCAAATTGAGCGCCCAAACAAGCCAGATATCGATGACTTTCAGGATTATAACAGCTTCCCCTTTGGCACATGTACCTGGTATGCCGATAATCGTTTTCACGAACTCTACGGCTATTTTGTTCCCTGGCATAATAACGCGATGGCCTGGCAGTGGGCTACTCGCGCGGCTGAATATGGCTGGGACGTCTCCGCTACACCATCAGTAGGATCTATAATTATACTTCAGAGTGGTGTACAAGGTGCGGGTAGCGCGGGTCATGTTGGGATAGTGGAGCGAGTGCTTGATGATGGATCAGTCATTGCCAGTTCTATGAACTGGTGGCCCAATCCTGCAGCCGTATCTTATCAGCGCTATCAAACGGGCCAGGGAGTATCATTCGCTAAGCCTTCATAATGACCATACCTTATTATGTCGAAATGAGACCCCATGCATCTATGAATCAGGGATCGCATGAGCCTTTATCACGCGATCCCGCTTCCCTCCAAAGCGTCACTTTGATAGCGATATTATAATGGATTTCTTCACTTGTGCTAGAGGATTGAACGTTTTTTGTTTTACTATCCAAGGCCAGAGAACATGGAACATCCCGAATGTTGAAGGGATGAGATGGCAGAAAGAACCCCCCTGAGAGAAAGACTCTCTATGTCAAGTCCTCAAATGATCAATGTGAAACCAGGCAACAATTGAGAACAGGAGGAAGAACGATGCTTCCAACACGGCATGAAGGAGTGTACCACGTCGCTCAGGCGCGTCAAGCCGCTGCGCTTTCCTTGACACGCCTGAGCTTGCGTGGTCAAAAAAAGGCATGCCGAGTTGAAAGGCAAAAACAGGCCCTGTTTTGCCTGGGAGGCGCGAGTGTTTCGTTTCTCTGTGGTTGATTCAGCCCTCATGCCGCACGAGGCGCATGCTGATGTCTAGCGTGTTCAAAGATCGCAGGCTGGTAGGCTTCTCTTTTGAGCCACAGCGCAAAGAGAATGCGGACCCAGACATTGGCCAGCGCACGGACAGCAACGCTGTGACTTTTGCCTTCCCGACGTTTGCGCTCATAGTACTCGCTAGCCCAGGTTTCGGTCTGGATGCTTTGCCAGGCAAACTGCTGCAGCACATTGCGCAACGGCTTGATGCAGGCATAGCGCCGATGCGGCTTGGCATAGTTGCCACTTTCATAGGGGACTGGCGAGGTCCCAGCCAAGGCTTGCAAACTGGCCGCACCTTGATAGCGCGAGCGATCATCCCCAATTTCTGCCAACAGTCGTGGGGCAATCCGCTTGCCTGCACGAGGCAGCTTGAGAAAGAGATGACTGTCAGCATGCATCAAAAAAAGACGCTCGATCTCCTGATCATAGGCGGCAATCGCTTCCATCACAGGCTGCAATTGACGAATCAGAGCGATCAACAAACGCGATTTGGTCCTGCATGTCACGTCATCGGCAGCCAATTGGGGTTGATGCACCTGGTTCACAATCGAGGCCGCGGTCTTCTTTGGCGTTGGATGCCCAGCGCTTTTCAACACTTCAGCAATCGCTTCACACGAAGCGTTCATCGCCTCCTGCGGGGTCGGATAGGCGAGCAAGAAGTGCAAGGTCGAAGGTTGCTGCACCTTGGTAAACAGGGTGAGCGCAACCGGATAGTAGGCTTTGAGACAAGCGGTCAGTTGATTGACCAGGCGGGTTTGCATCTGGATCAAGCCATCTTGATCGCGCGTCAAGGCTTTGAGTTCGGCAATCAAGGGGCTATCGGGTTCCAGTCGCCGCAGATCAGCCAACTCCGATCGGCCGTGTTTCGCCAGCAGATAGGCATCAATCTGGTCCGTCTTGGCTCCCGATGCCGAGCGTTTGCGATCCACCGTTTTGGGGTTGACTGGATAGACGGTAAACCCAGCTTCCAACAAGTACGTAATCAACAAGCCACGAGTGGTCTCAACAATGCAGGCCAGTTCGGCCTTGTGCTCTGGACCACAGATGGCTGTCAGGCGGTTGGTCAGCTCGTCGAGGCCTTTCGAGGTGTGCATGACCCGAAACGAAGTGAGTTTTTGCCCTCGTTCATCGAGGACAAGAATGTCATGATGGGTATCTGCCCAATCGATTCCTGCAAACCACATACGCAGGCCCTCCTGCTGAAACAACGGCTCCTGGTGAGGCGAGAGGGTCCTTTTACTGCGGCGCTCACGGCGCGACTCTCCAATGATTCGTTTTCCAGGAACCCAGGAAGGCGAAGAGCGATCTTTCTCAATTGGTCAAGCCACATGGGGAAACGAGTCTTTCGCCTTCCAGATTCGAGCGTTCATATCAGCAAGTGTACTGCTTGCTGTGGCCTTGTGTCGAGAAGGCCTGCTAGTAGTTTACTGTAAAAGTTTACTGTAAAAGGGGAAAAGCTAGTGACAGGATTAGATACATGGTCAGCTGTGATGGGAGGTGCAAAGGGGATTGAAGTATGATTGACGAGTATGGTATGATTGGAGCGTTGGGGGTGTAGCTCAGTGGATAGAGCGTCGGTTTCCTAAACCGTGCGTCGGAGGTTCGAGTCCTCTCATCCCCACTTTCCCTACCTAAAACCGCCTGTAGAGTCTGCTCAGTAACTACCCCTACGAAACCGACTTTTGATCTACACCCCTTAAAATGACTCATAACTCATCGCCGGAACATCATAACTCATAGCCGCATAGGGTATAACCGATCAACTAGAAACGGACTTTCCACTTTTTAGTGTACCACTTTCCGAATTTTTAGCACACTAAAAGAACTCACTGAAGTACGGTTAGTCTACTGTTGACATGTCGTTACCTTATCAGGTACAATTGTCCGTGATGAGCAAGGTAAATAGCTCAACGAAATGACTCCACAGTAAGACCACCTCACCAATCTTATCATATCGGGAGAGAGAAAGAGAAGTACATGGGAGTTATACCACAGTCGTCGCGTAATTTTTCTGAAGAGGTAAACAATGCTTGGGAGAGCTACCTTAACACCGGACTTCAGAAGCGCGGCATTACAAAAGAGAAACTCGCGGAGGAGCTAGAAAAGTCTCAGACTTTTATTTATAGCTTCTTCCAGGGTCCGTATAAGCGTCTTGGCTTATTTGACACCGCTCAAGTGTGCGATGCCTTGAATCTGGATGTAAATAAGTTGTTGCAGATTGCTGGATATAGACCCGAAGAACTTGAGTCAAACGGCAGATATGACTTGAACGACCCGCGTTTGCAGGAACTTGATATGCTCGCACCTACCGTTATGTCCTTGCCGGATGAGGATTATAACAGCATTATAAACGTTCTCCGGGGCTACCTCGCTGGCGTAACAAAAAGTGAGTCCTCCTACCGCCGCAGAGCGCAGAAGTAAGAGGACAAAAATCGTTTAAGTTACGCTTGAGGCTTGTCTTTGTTAATTTCAAAAACAACTGCTTCAATCAGGGATTCGACGATGGAACTAGGTACATTGATGTGTGCGGCCTTGAGAAGAGTCTGCAATAGTGCAACTGCTTCTGCTCTCTTCTCCGGGCCTTCCAGCCCCTTACACTGCTGCTCTACCTGCTTCACAGCCACCTCAACAAGCTTCTCAGCATTTGCTCTCTGAGCACTTGGCAGCTTCTCAATTAAGAGCTTGAACAGTGCGCCAGCCGCCGAAATGACGAACGGGACAACGATAGCCGCAATAAGTTGAATCTCAGCATCAGTTAGTTGAAAGTTCATGTATGGTTTCCTTTTCGTAATTAGAGGGTATTAATTGCCGTTTGAAGAGAGGCGACGGTTTGTTCGAGGGCCGCTTTGAGGGGGGGCATGATCAATACCTTGCGCCTGGGTAAGCTGCTGTTGCAGAGCGGCTAATTGCTGTTGCAGTGTGGCTACACTCTGTTGCTGTGCGGCAACTTGATCTTTGAGGGCTTTGTTATCCGTCTGCGCCTGCGTCACAACATCCTGAGCAACTTTGATCTGATCGAGGTAGGATTGAAAGAGCAATTTCTTCGCAAGGTCAGAGGTGAGTTTTATAACGTAGACACCGTTGCTATCTTTGACACCAGGATTATCGTCTACGTTTTTCGGGTCATACGCGAGGATACCGCTCTCAAATCGCTGCCACCTAACACCATTGTCTTCTGTGTGTACAACCGTCACAGGCAGGCGTAGAGCGCCGTCTGAGTGCCTATAGTAACTGAGAAACGGCTCTCCGATAGTGATACCATTTGATTTACATTTCCAACTGTTACCAGCCTGCTCAAAGTGAGCACTTGCAAAGGCGTCGGTAAGATCAAGCATGTCATCTACTCCTAAAGCAAAAAGTTCATTCCAGGGGAAGGGTCCGGGGCATCGTGAGCGGTTTACGGGGTCGGTACTGAAGTGACCAGTGATACCACCGTTTGAGTTGGCTTGGTGAAAGGGGATGTTCCAACGCACACAGATTTCTTTAATGAGTTTGAAGGTAGCGGCTTTTTGTGCGTCGGTAAGCTGGTCTGAGTTATCCGTGTGTGGTTTAACATGTTCGATTGAGATCGTTGCCCAATTTGGGTTACCGACTGAATACCACCATGAGTCTGCGCCGCTAGTGATCGGGCCATTTGCCCATGCCGCGTATTGCTCATCAACACACTGAACTACCGTGCCATCCTGACCCACAACATAGTGCGAACTAACTTGTGAGGAAGACTGAGCAAAGTAGTTACCAACCTGCTGAGCGGTGGTGAAGCCTGCCGTGCCATGACAGATAATCCATTTCGGTTTCCAGCCGTTTCGAGACATATAGTTCGGGCTAGGAATCCAGATAGCCATGAGGAAACCTTTCTTGAGGGGAGACTGAGGGGGATTGAATTGCTGTGCTATAATTGCAAGCAAGCAACTAAGCATAGAAGGAGTCGGTTATGACAACCCAGGAAGTCATTCACTATCGCACGGATTTCTGGAAGACAGCACCGCAAAAGTTTCGGAAGGATTGCGACAAGAAACTAAAAGAGGGTTGGAGGCTGGTTAGCAGCACCATAACCGATGCATTTCTAGGGAGAGCCAAGCAAATTACAGCAATCTATGAAAAAGATTAATGTGGGAGGCGATCAAGGAGGGAGAGGATAGAGATAAGGATGCTTAACCCGGTCGTGATGTAGAGTACAATCTTCTGCGTTGTACCCATGACTTGCGCCTCTAACTTGTCTTGTGCCTGCTTACGTTCGGTTCGCTCGCGCTCAAGGTCTTTTTCAAGTAACTCTACTCGTTCTTTTCGAGCAAAGTCATTGTTAAGACTCTCGTAGATGCGGTCTAGCTGGTCTTTGAGTGGACTTACAACGTCTTGTACGATCTGGCGAAAGTCGTTATAGTCGTTTATTTGTGGTGACACTGCTTTACTCCTTAAAGGCTCACGAATGTTGGACGAACGACTATAGGGACCACACCTTGATTCGATGCTGCCAGAGCCACGCCGATTGACAGTACAGATTCGCCTGTAGCGACCGCTCTCACTCCGCCTTTTCCATCAGAGCACACATACGCGCGCGCCTTGATGTCAGAATCAGTCTTTACGAATACTCGTCCGGCTAGAGCCGTTGCTTGCGCGAGGGGTTTGTCAGGGTCGTAATCTTCCCCATGCTCGGTACGTTCCTTGCTCCCATACAGAAACCAGGGATGTTTGAGATAGTCATAGCCATGTTACAGGCGTCGTGTGTGCATCTCTGTACTGCCGGGGTAGATTCGGGGTCAGAGGAATCAAGTGGGTAGTTGTATGCAGCATCTACAGGACAGACAATAGTACCCGGCTCATACTCCTGGTCTACGCGATAACATTCTGCAACGTCGAAACCATCGAAACCCGTTCCATTGTTGTCATACGTTAGACCTCCGATAGTGAAGTTACCGTTAGCGCGAGCTTCGGCAAGCCTACCACCGTTATTTCTCAGTCCGATACCGCCCGTGCCAGTGTTCTTGATAACGAACACAGAGCTACTTCTGGTAAATTCTCCAAACTGTGTGTTATTGCCGTTTCTGAGGTTGATTCGCTCGCCTGCTGCACGCATCACAATGATGCCTGATGATTGGTTGGTAATATATAGATCGGGGCCAGTTCCACCAGCAACCGCGCCCATCCACAAGGTATTAGGTGCTTCTCCCTGTGACGATGTTCCATTGAACATAACCGCGCCGTTTGCGCCGGGAAGCATCAGGCTACCACCGAATGAACTATGAGTTGGAATAAGCGCACCGAGAGAGGTATCAGGTAAGGCGTCTGTGTAGGTCGTGGTCGTGTTATCGTTGAGCGTAGTCACTAAACCCATGTTCGTGCCATTGCCGCCTACGGGTGTACGGTAAATCTTGCGTTGTACCGTTCCTGCTGGTCCTATTGGAATGGCTGATAGAGCTACCTGCTTCTGTGTAGAAGTTGTGTTGACGGTTGAAAAGTTGCCTATAATCTCACCACCATCACCAGATACAAAAGATACACCGTACTGATATGTCCCCTGGTTTAGCCCCGTACTAGCAGTAATAAGCGTCAGCACAGGCGCGGCGGGAAGTGTGGTTGATATTGGTGTGAGATTGAGATTGTGCTTGATCTTTACGACCTGATCGGACATGAGACCAGTCAATAAATCAAGAAAGTCATTAAACCAGGATGCCTTAACTAAATTCTGAGGGTCGTTTCCGTTTATTCTTCGAGTGAGAGGCATGATATGTCTTTCTAGATGTTTACGATGGTGATAGTGGCGTCTATTGCGAGGTCAGAGTTAACGGATGTGTGATCGTAGCCGATAACGAGGTGGTTGTGGAGGTTTCCCGTGCCTACTGTGTTTGTTTCACTTAGGCCGATTGATGCGATGTAGACTTGCGCCATAGTCGCAGTGAGATAAAACTGAATCGTCCATTGACCAGGACCAGGGGAATAGCCAGCTACAGACGTAGCCCGGTTTCCTGGGTCTCCAATGGGGTCGTATTGTGCTTCAGAAGCGATTGATGCGAGCGTGTCGTTAATTGTTACTTGTCTGCATACAGTGTCACCGCCTAAGTGATTGTAGATCATCGGCGCGGAGAGTGTGTATACATAGTAGGGAGAGACGAACGCGACAGAGGTAAAAGTGACAACCTCTTGCGAAGCAGTTCCGGGGAAAGAACAAGCTGTGTATCACCATTCTGGTCAATCGGCTGGTCCACAGATACCAGAGATGTACCACCAAGCGCGTCTATGCCAGATATAACAGCATGTGTCGTATTGATAACGAGGTTATTTGCAATATAACCACCGCTCACCGCGCTAGCTAAGCCTGTTAGACCGTACTCCGTGAAAAGGTTGTGGTTCTCTACTACTGTGTGCCACTCGTCACCATGCCGTTCTCTAACACGCCAGTTGCACGCGAGATCAAGACGTGATCGAGAAGAATCCGGGGTAGGCGTCGTGTCCATCATTCTGTGGGGTGTCTCTTGCATAGTAGCCGCCAAATGGTTGTGACTTTGTTGTGACTGTGAATGAGACATTGAAGTTTTCGTTGTCTGTCTCTGCAATCACCGGAGCAACTTGCTCAACTGAGAGGGTGTCTATGGGGGTGGTGTGTGCAACGGCAAGCTTCACGATGTCAACGAGATTCCAGTTCCATGCACCGAGCGAAATCGTGTATACAAAGTTGCCAGCACCGAGCGGAGCAACGTCTACCTGTTGAACAACGAATGTGCTATGGATTTGTCGTATGTCGTGGTCGATGCGCAGTGTTTGACCTGCTTGTATTCCTGGTTTCCAACATCGAACCTTCATTGTTACAAGGCCATAAGATTGTTGTAGGAGGAGGATACGGCAACGTTGCACAGCCGTTTGAGGATCGATAACGTTTTCGTCGCTAATAACGCCATCGTAGAAGTTTCCGAAGTACGCGACTGATTTGTTATCTGAGAGGACAACTACAAGGGGAAGCTCATATCTGTACTTGGCCTGGATTGTAGAGCCAGCAGGCGGAGCAACATCGAACTCGATTGTTTTCGCGTCAGCGTTCATTAGAGCGTCAGCAGTGCCGCCTTTACTCTTGTAGGTATTCTCCGGGCCATCACCCAGGACGACACCCATGTTAATCTCTTGACCATTGCGATAGCAGTGTATTTTCTGGTCAGAGGCGCGGCGCGGGTAGTATGCGAGCACAAACGTCTTGTTCGTACCGTTTACCTGTGTGCTCAAGTCCTGTAGGTAGTCGTCAGTCGGCCTCTTGCCGCCATAGAAGTAGACCCGGTTTATGATCGAGTTATCATCGAACTCATAGTCGTCTACTGCGAGGTTAAAGCTGTTGAAGAAGTTCGGCGTATTTGAGAGAGAGAATGGTGCCGTAGTGTTCTGGTAGGGGGATTGATAGTAAAACTTCTTGTTCGGGTCAATCCACATCTGAAAGCCTGTGATGTCTGCAATATCCTGAAGGGCTTTCTGAAGGGTGTCGTTCCTGGTCGTTCTGATCGGAAACAGATAGTTCGCTTTAGTTGGAAGATTGGACAGGTCAACCCAAGGCGCGTACTTAGTCAGCACTATCCGGATGAACTGAATGTCTGTCACATTCTCGAAGTTCTCATTGATAACGACGCGCGCTAGTGACTGCCAGTAGTCGTGACATTCTACTGTGGTATAGATGGTCGTTTTTAGCGTAGCGTCTGTGAACTTGGTTGCAAATCCACCGAAGATACAGTTGTTGCTACTGTCATAGATGCGAATTTCGCCTTGCCGTACAAGCGTAGGAGTCGTTACCTTCGTGCCAGCACCAACAGCCTGCGAGATCGGGCCGAGTGTGGACCGGAGCGTACAGGTAGCAGCCCTACCGGAGCCGCCGCCTCCCGTTCCAGCCCCTTGACCCAATGTATTGCTAATAGAGATGGTGGATTCATCGACCTGTTTGGTGATGTCTACGCCTGCGAGGGTTACTCGTAAGCCCATTTGTTACCTCCATGCTCTATTGAGACCGTTCATTTTCAATTCGCCAGTGATGGCATCCATAACTGCGCTTGCGACCGTCTTGCCCTCGACGTTGAGGTTAATAACCGTCTGACCAGCGTTCGGGTTTGTTCCGTAAGCCCCGGCTTGTGCTGCTTGAGCCTGTAGCCGATTGACTGTAGGAGTGACAAGTGCCTGGTTCTTCATGCCAGTAGCGACATTGCCCATAGCGCCAGTTACGAGATATTCATTGTCGTGAATACCTTGCGCAAACATTCGCATCATGTTCGGCATGTAGGTATCCGAGTCAGAGAGTGGCCCCTCTTTCGTAGGAGAGTGGAAACCTATTTTGTCCTTGATGCTCGCAACCGTCGAGTTGATTGCATCGTTGACCCAGGACACACCGTTCTTGATACCTTGCGCGAGCATGGACATAAGGTTCTGACCAGAGGAAAGCGCCCACGACCCTAGACCAGTCAGAGCACTCTTCGCGCTATCGATTGCGCTCGATGCGGCATTTTTCAAACCTCCGCCAGCGTTACGAATGCTATTCATCATCGAGTTAAAGGCATTGACCGCAATTCCAGGCAAGCCAGCAAGTATTGATCGTCCCTGGTTGAGCAGATTGTTAAAATTCGATATAGCGCTATTGACTAGACCCCGGATGAAACCAAGTGCTCGGCTTGGAAGCTGAGAGATGAACTTCACGATGGCATCGCATAATTCTGGTACAATACTATGGCCTACGAGTACATCGTAAAGATGCCTGAAGAAATCAATGAAGCCAGAAACGAAGCCGCCTATGAAGGCAAACACAACTCCAACCAAGCCGCCAAGTATCGCGGCGATATATCCAACCAAGCCACCAAAAACACCAAGGACACCCGCACCCATAGCCTTAAATGCAGCTACGAATGTTGCACCGACTTGCCCCCAATCTCCTCCGGTGAATAAAACCTTGACAGCCATGATGATGCCTTGGAAGAAAAGCAAGCTGCCAGTGAGAATATTGACTACACCGATGATTATGTGAATAACGCCCGTTATTACTGCTCCGACCGTTCCGAACAGGACAGCGAGCGCCAGAATGCCACCTTTAAGCAGGCCGATGAGGACGCCTACAATAATGGCAGCCAGAATTCCGAGAGCCGCACCTATAACCTGAAATGCTGGTTGTGCATCCTTCAGTGCTGAGAGAAGTTCATTCCATGCGGGTACTACTGATGATGTCCAGATTTTTGTTAAGGATTGCCACGCAGTTGAAAATGACTGAACGGCTGTATCTCGGAGCATTGCGAACAACGGAGCAAAGAAGGTGATGATAGGCTGAAGCGCTTGCCCTACTCGCTGAAATGCTCCCTGAAGAGTAGTCCAGTTAAGAGCAGCTACACCTCCTCCACCAGCCAGCAGCATAATACCGCCAGCGACCGCCGCAATAATTCCAATCAACGGACCTAACGCGGCACCTGTAGCTGTAGCGATTGCTGCCAATCCAGCACCTACCACACCAACTACAACCGCGAGACTCGACAACACTAAGCCGATGAGTATGAATACGCCTACAGCGAGCGTGAGATTTGGGTTTGTTTGTCGAACCACGCCAAGAAAGTCATTCAAGGAGGACATCATACCCTTTAATCCATCCGTGAACGGCTTACCTGCGCCAGCAGCTATTGAGGTCAGTGTCGATTTCAGAGCTTCAAGCGTACCTTGGAAGGTATGTGTTGCTTCGTTCGCATCACGCGCCGCTCCGTCCATATCCCTAAAATCTGTTACACCCTTCGAAAGCTGCTCGAAAATTTGCTTTGTTTTTTCCGGGTCGTCTGCGAAGATTTGCAGAGCCTTACCACCACGCACACCCATGAGGTTGTTGATGGCATTTAGCTGGTCCTGGGAGTCGCCAATTTTCTCGATCTGAGGTAACAGGATGTCAAGAATGCCCTTCATGCCCTTAAATTCACCGTTGGCGTCAAACAGGGCGTTCTTCAGAATTCCAGCCTTGACTGCCCATTCCATGAAAGACTCGTCCGTTTTAATGACATGGAGTTCTGTGGCCTGCTTGTACATGGCTTGCAACGACCGGGTAGAACCATCAAACTGCATCGGAGCTTGACCAGCCGCCCATGCCGCCGCATTCAATTTGTCCTCAAACTCTTGGAATGCCGGGGTGACGTTCTGTACAGTGATGATTCCCAGGTTCGCCAGTTCTTGAGCCGCCTTATTCGTAGGCGAGGCCAGAGCACCAAGCATGTAGCGCAACGCTGTACCAGCTTGAGAGCCAGAGAGACCAGCACGACCGAGAATATCAAGGGTAACAACGAAATCTTGAAATGACAAACCAGTTGTATGAGCCTGCGCGCCTGCGGCCTCTAACGCTTGCGTCATTTCGGCTGTGCTTGGAATACCATGATGCAAGGCATACGAGAGCATATCGGCATAGTCGCCTGCTTCGCTTGTCTTAGCCTTGAACATATCCATTGCAGAACCAAGCAAGTTAGCAGCAGGAACCGGGCCTGTCTGGATACTTTCACCTAGATCAACTACAGCCTTGCCCATACCGCCGATGATTTGCTCAGCAGTAAAAGCATGTTGACCGAGAGCAGCGAAAGCTTGCGAGATTTCGGTGGAGGAATAGATCGACTGGTTGTCTAGCTCTGTCAGCGTAGCGCGCATCTCATCGGAATGCTCACGAGCACCGTCAACGGAGAGCGTTACATTGAGCATCGCCTGTTCGAGTTCGGACGACGAATCGACGACAAAGCCAAGTGCATCGGAGAATACTTTGAAGTCAATAGCGCCGCCAGCAGCTACAGCCGCCCATTGCTTCACACTATCCTGACCCTGTTTTGAGTTAGAGCCAAGCATGTTGACGACTTGGTTGAGGTTTCCGATAGAGGCAGTGAGACCACCCAGGCCAATTGATGCAGTATCTTCGAGATAGACTCGTAAGCCGATTGATGCAACCGACATTATTCATCATCTCCTATTTCTATCTCGACCGTCTCGCGGCTACCACTGGATGAGGGTGCGGCGCTATTCTGCTCTTTAAGCTGTTTCTGCTGGTATGCTCCGATTTCTTCGAAGTAAATCGCTAGGCGCTCAGCTTCCATATCTGAAAGCTCTTTAAGTTGCCGGGGGGACCAACCGAATTGCTCGTAACAGGCTATGCGCCACGCAAAACTACCAGCAGGAACACGAGGGGTTGAGGATTGCTCTATTAGCCCTCTTCTGAGGGACTCTCGAAAAAATCGAGAGCTTCTTCCTGCTTCTGAACCATGTTGAGGACAATAGCTTGAAGCTGCTCCGCGCCATCAGAGAGGAACTTACGAATGGTATCTTTTGTGATAGGAACAGTCTTACCAGATTGGCGGTATTTAAACGGCCACGATTTAATCGTGCGTGCGAGGACTTCAACCGCAAACGTTTCTTCATCGATACCAAGAATTGAAATCTTTCCGTCAGGATGGACTTTCATTCGAACGGCTTGCTTCTTCGCGGCCTGTTTATCGTGGAACGAGACACCACGAGCAATGTAGATCGTGACCTTGCGGCCCTTAATGTCTAACTCAACTGGTACGCCGGGATCGTCCTCGTCGTCAAAAAACTCGTCAAAGTAAAAATTTTCCTGTTCGCTCATTAGTTAATGTATTTCTGAACTGTGTTCTGCACATACGCAGATAAAACCGGGTCGCCTGGTAGTGCGAGGGCTGTTGCCTTGGCTTTGACCAAGACATTTTCTTTGCCTAAATCGTGCTCCATGCTGTCGTAGTGGACATTGGGGATGGTGAGGTCTAATTCCTGGTAGTAGTTCGTAGGTCCGTTCTGCGCGATCCTGTCGCCTTTGATGTTGATGTTGATGCTATCGGTGAGCCCCTGTAAGAACCTCTGATAAATCACGTCTGTATCGAATCGTGCCGTGTAGTCCAGCGAGACCGAACGTTCACCGTAGTAAATGACATCGAAGTCAGGGTTACCATCAATCGCGTGCCACAGGTCAAGCTTCTGGCTTAGTTCAAGCTGAAACTCTGAAATGTCCTTCGATGCAGCAGCATTGAGGGTGATCGTTGGGGCGTAGCCTGCGAACGGGCGCACGGTTGAGAAGGTAGGAGTAAAAGATGCTCCCGTGTATTCAATGGGGAAAAGACCCTTGATCGACGTATCGCACTCTAGTAATTTGCCGTCTGAGCTAAACTTCAGCGTCAGCTTTTCGACTGCGCTATATGCCATGTAGTAAATTTTGCTATGGTAGCTCTTAATCAGCGTGAGGGATGGCGGAGTATCAGCCATTTCAATATTATGCTTGTAGACAGTTGGGGCGTTTGTCGCGTCAGGCTGAGAGCTTGTAATAGCACCCATAGCAGCAATGAGGAAGTAGGGGGATGTGTCGTTGTACCAATTACCTTTCGGGTCACAACCTCCTTCACGGGTCGTTTCAACGAAGTTATAGTTAGCGTCACGAGTGCCGCGCTCATCGTCCATGTACTCAGTCTTCTTCGTACCCTTCAAGACGCTTTTCGTTGGGTGAAAAACGGGGGTAGTGAGTTGAGCTGTACCAGGAACGGGTTCAAAATTGAGCGCAAGCCATGACTTTTTAGAGAGAGCTTGCATGTGAGGGGATGCTCCTAAGATGTGGGGATATTGAATTCTGTGAGGACCGCGACGTTGACGACCAGAGCCGTGTAGACTTGACCAGATTCAACGTACTGAGTAACGCCTCCCTGTGTGACCTCTACACTCATGGACTTGCCGTTCAATGTCTGGTTATCCCAGGCTGAGAATGCGAGGAGGTAAGGCGCGAGGTACATGTAGCAGTCTTGTATGTTGTCTTCGAAGCGCGAGCGGCGTACAAGGTGACGAATGCCAAACAGCATCTTGAGGTAGAGTTTCCCATTAGTGTCTGAGATAACGTCGTACTTAGTCAGAGGAATGACAGCAGAGTTATTTTCGGGGTTGTTATCTGGCACGAGCCGATAAACGCGGGATACTCCTTCGATCTGGTTCTCAATGATATCTGCGAGTTCGTCAACAATGGGCCCGATGAGGGTATCTTGAGGGGAGTACATTAAACGATAGTTCCGTTTACGATGTTATCGAGGGTAAGCTGCGTGTATTGCACTGCCCAATCCTCGATGAATCCGGTATCGTTGGCTATGTGGTTAAACATTTGCCGGGGCGGATTTGTGTATGTGGCTAAGCCAAGTGGGGGGCCTTCAACGTACTGGACATAGACACGCTTCCAGGTATCAAGCTGATGCTCGCTTTCTGCATGGACTTCTGCGAGGGTATCGCTACTAACTGATGTTGCGTAGGTGCCTTTGATGTCTTGAATAAGAGCGCCAGTGAGTTGCGGAGTGTTCACGCGCACGCGAATCTCCATCATGTCTCTCAGCACACCAGCACCCATATGCAGGCCGCGCCGTATCTCTTTGTCAAAGTCCACGCTAAAGATCGAGGAGGCTGTCTCTGCAATAATGCCGATCAATAGAACGACCTCCTTCGGCGTAGCTCTAAAAGCTCAATCACGTCTTCAGGCATGTTTTTGGAATACTTCTGACGGATAGATCCTTGCTCCGAGACGGTATCGGCATACGAGACATCGCGCATCTTAAAGTAGTGAACCGCAAGGCGCGTAGCAGCTCTTTGGATTTCAAACGGTACTTCAGGCAGGCCGAACGTTCCGGTTACGCGGTAGTTCTTGTTACCTCGGTAGAAGGGAAGTTCTGAGTAGCGACTGATGTAAAATCCTGGGTCAGTATCATCGGGGCCTATGAAGCATTCGGAAGTAATATCGAATACGCCGCTTGAGCTAAAATTACCGTAGGCCGGATTCCATACCACTTCCTCTACTTTGTCGATGCTTTGAATGTAGCCAGTCATGAGAAGGGCGCTATCTTTACCAGAGAATAGCTTCATTCCGGTAAATACCTGGAAGTTATAGCCTATGTAGGTATCAATAGCGCTGCGTGCCTGGGTGATGAGTGTCTGAATCCAAGCATCGTCAGAAGTGCCGCGCAGGTCTAGGGCGTTCTTTACGTCCTGTAAGGTACAATACTCAATAGCCATACGCGGCCTCCTTCCTAAGCGTGAGCAGTCTTGATAGCGATAGCGCGTTCTGGATGTACAAGTTCCATAGCGTAATCAGCCGTAACACCCATCTGGCGACGACGCCCGAAGTCGTATAAGGTTGGGTCAACAACTAGTTCGGGGCGGCGCTTCCAAGAGACAAAGGCCCAACGTGGGGCGAGGATGTAGCCAACGGAAACCTTTGTGGTGTTACCGGAACCCTCCAACACCTCATCGGCGTAGTTCGAGACAATCAGGCGACAGTTACGGAAGATACCAACCTCACCCTGTAAGAGAATCTTAGGGGCGCTATACTGCAAGTCTTGGCGTACAGAGCTATCTTTGATGAGATCGGCATACTGGTAGTTTGAGATAACCATACGCCATAGACCGTCTTCCCAGGGGCTATTATCCAGAAGCTTCAACTGTGTAATAGCGTCGATGATGGTGTTTGCACTGAAGGTTTCGGCTGTGGTGACGGTGGTAGATGTCTTACCATTCGGGTACATAACAGCCATCTTGTTAGCGGTGCCTGGGACAGCCTTTGTGTACAGCTTCGCGGCAGTACCCTGGAATTTTCGGCTCATGGAGTAGGCAAGGCGGTCGAGGACTTCGCTCATACCGTCGTACTTCATGCGGTCGAGTGCTTTACGCGTGATCGAGACAGCCTTACCGACTTCATTCGGCTTGATTGGTACGCTGGTCGCGTTGTTAAGCGCGATAACGTTCATATCTGTGCCTTCAGTCAGGTCGTCGGCGTCTGCAAGGTCAGGCAGCATAGGAATATAAACAGTGTCGCCAGGAGTGCCAAGCAGTTCGGTGTTCTCGACAAGTAACTGCTCGAAGATAGCATTGCGCCGGAGGTTCTTTTCCAGTTCAGCAGACCAAAGTTGGGGGATGATAGGCGCTAGATTGGCAGTCGTGGTATTCGTAAGGGCTTTCTGGACAATTTCATCTGTAGGGAGCATTCGGGGGATTCCTTCTTATGTGGGGGTATTGTGGAGAAGAGTGTGGAAAACTATGTGGAAAACTATTCGAGACCGTAACCAATGACTTCTTTTGTCAAGCCCCAAATCAATTCTTTGTCCTGATGACTCAGTTCTTTACCACTCTGCGCCTTTTCGACAATGTATTTAATGGGGTCGGCGGTCATAGGGTTGGTAACAACGGCTTTACTGCCAGTACCTTCTTCACGGGTCAATTCCTGCGCCTTCTGAGCAGTTACAGATTCGATCTTTTCGTTTACTGTTTGTATGAATTCGCCAAGCGTAGCCTTGAGTTCGTCAGCAGTGATACCTTTTGCAACTGGCTCAGGGGCAGGGGTAGGGGTTTCGAGCTTCTCGGACAGCTTGTTCAAAAACTCTTCAACGTTCAATTCCATGTGTTATTCCTCCGGCACTAAGCCGTATGCTTTCGCGGCAGTGATAACCGCTTTCTGATTGACTGGATACGCGGCAAGTGTGCTCTCAATGAAGGGAGAGACTTTGAGGAAGTGCTTGCCACCATTCGCTTTTCGGGTGTAGTGGGTGACGTTACCGATCCACGAGAAAGCACCAATGTTGTTGCTCAAAACTGCATCAGCAGCATCGGGGTCGGTGACTGCAAACCTCGCGTAAAGTCCTGTACCTTTCGCTTCGAAGTTCTCGAACTCTGCGGGGTCGCGTGGATGGAGAGCCGTATGAAGAATATTGCCATCTCGCACGAGTACGGCTTTCTGTGCATGGCCTACGGGGAGTTTGGTAAGGTCGTGGTTCATTGAGAGGGGAGCAGAGCGTGAAAAGTAGTCGTCGATGGCCCCTAGAAACGATTCGGGTGGTACTGTATCCTTCTGCAAGTCTTCGTCTTCAGTGCTTACCCAACCTTCCACAAAGGTCGTATTGTCCTGTTTCCAGGCTTTTTCAATGCGGAATTCTTTCGCGATAGGGTTAAACGACTTCTGAATGACCGTGTTTTGCTCTAGATACAGGTCTCGAACCGTCTCAACCACTGCTTTTAGTAGCCTTGGGTTCATTGTGGGTGTCTTCCTTGCGGTATCCGGTGTTACGGAGCTTCTGAACGGCTCCGCGAGGTGATTGAGGGGTGTCTGTTCGCAGATTCATGCCGTTGGGATTAGTTCCTGGGGCTTGATCGGGTTGTGGAGGCGGTTTCAATGATTCAAGTTGTGCTTTCGCGTATGCTTCGATCATATCGACCGGGAGAATCATTGCTCCGATGGTTACGTAGTGCTTTTCTCCGCCTGGGATGCTTGGCATACCGCGTCTGTTGAGGATAGAGTTGATGCTTTCAAAGCCATTCTTGAAATTCAGCTCATCAATTTGACCTTGGAGGAGAGCATCACGGGTATCAATTTCGTCAAAGTACGCTTCTAGCTCGTTGAAAAGAAGTTCATCCCATATGAAGCGCCTGGTAAGAGTGGTGACGGTCTCGCGGAGTACTGGCTCAACACCACGCTTTTTAAAGGTATAGGAGAGATTGAAACCGTTTGCTTTCGAAACGTCGCCGCTATTGCCTAGCTCGTTGTCAGTGACGCCTGTGATCGACATGATTTTCGAGCGTACATCGGCTAGCAGGCTTTTCGCTTCCAGGTCTTTGAGTGCATAACCGAACTCTGTCCAGGTTGCCGTGCCACGCGAGCCTGTTAAGAGAATGCGGTGGTTACTTTTCGCCTGCTCGTTCCACTGCGATACGGCAATCTTTAACTCTTCTTCAGAGATGTCGCCAAGATTGTACACGCCATAGGGAACATTCGAGCTTGTGAACTTCTCACCGATGAACGCGAGCATCAGGGACTCGATAACGGCGCAGACAAAGAGTTGATCTAAGCGCGACTCAGGGTAAACACTGCTCGATTTCGCGTCACGCTTGAAGAAAATGATGTCTTTGGGTAGCCATGTATGTACACCATCTTCGCCAATGATCGGAAAGCCGAGCGCGTTAAGCATGTTGTAACCGAGCACTGTACCGTGCTGGTCGTAGTCTACTTTGAGCTTTCCAGCATCGAGAACACGGAGATTTGCGGCTTTACCGCTCGCACTGCGCTCGATTTCGATAGCACCGTAGCCAAGTACGATCAGGTCTCGATAAAGAGCTTCAAGGAAGTGCTTTCCTGTATCTCGCTCATTCGGCTTATTAAAGAAATCACGGACGTATTGAACTTTGGCTTTGTTGGCAGGTTTTGAAGGGTCGATGTTCCTGATGAGTAGCTCTACAGGTGAGGCGTAGTCGATGATAGCGTTGATACATGCCGCCAGCGTGGGCGTCTTTATTGCTATCTCGCGCTTTCGCTCAGGGGTGATAACTCCTAGACCGTCTACATTTCGGCTTTGAGGCTGACCATAGACATGAGGCGCACCATATGAGTACTCGGATATTGACCCCCGCGATGCCGTTGTTTTGCGTACCTGCTCCGCCAGAGCCGTGAACGCCTTAGTGATGAGTGTTGGCATTTAATCGTCCTTAAACAGTTCTGCCCAGGGGTCATAATTCGGGGGAAGTGTAACTCTCTGTGGTTGGGGTGTGAGATCGACGCCACGAAATACGCCGATTGAGTTAGGAATAGCAGCTAAATGCGCAGCGAGGGCTAAGCTCATAACAATATCGTCATGCCCCTGGCTGGCCTCCATCCTCACGTTGCCGCTATCAGTGAATTCGTATTGGAAGTATCGAAGTTCGTCGATGATGTCTCGGTTGTAGGGGATAGCGATACGGCGTTCATTGAAGAGTCGGGAAAGTTCCTGAACGATTTCGTACTTTGATTGGTTGGAGAACTTGTAGCCCTGTGCTCGAATGTCAGCCAAATCTTCTACTACCGACTCACCGAGCGAGGTAGCATCTACTAGCGTTTGAGCAAAATTGTATGCCTTATGGTTCGACCGGATGATGCCCTTATAGGCACTGTAACCGCGCTTCTGTAAACGATCCATTCTCGACAGAGTAAGACGTTCGCGGTTCGTAATGTCCAGAATAGTGCTAACAAAAAAGTCCCTGACGTTGGCAAGATCGACACCTTGAACGTACTTGTGGCCCTCTGTTGGTGCGAGCGGAAATCGCACACTAGCACCGTCGTCGTTACTGTATCCTGGGTATGCTTCATAAGCTGCTTTAATATCCTCCCATTTGAATACCGCGAGGTCTGCGTCAACGAACTGAGCCATGTACTCAGTCAGCCAGATAAGGGATTGCTCACCATACCGCTTCTTGATAGCGTTCAGGCGTTTGCGATCTACGTGTGGGTTGCTCTCGGAGGAATACCGGAAGAAGTTCATCGTTCCGTCTGTGGTTTTCCTGGCAGCCTCGCTGTAGTCATAGAAGTCACCGCGCCCGAATGGGGTGGAGATCATAATGATGCCAGAATGCAGCATCTTACCTGTAACAGTGAGCATAGGCTCTATGACATTGGGGATAACTCCTTGCTTAAAGAAAGCAGCTTCGTCGAGGATGATAAGGTGAGCAGGTTTACCACGAATGTAGGCAGGTGAGTTAGCGCCACGTCCATGACACTGTGATCCGTTGGAAAGGGTGATACGAGGGAAGGGGGTCTCAATGATTTTCCCCTCAACCAGCACGGAGAGAGGACCAGATTGAAAGTGCCGCGCTATCTCATTAAATATGATTTTCGACTGGTCGAGGGTCGGCGCGATGATGTACACCTGTCGGTTGGGGTGCGTAACCATGTACCAGACGGCGTATACTGCCATCGAGACCGACTTACCCCACTGACGACCACAGCAAGCACAAGTCGTACTAGTGATATTGCGAAGAAGCTCAATCTGACCATCATGCGGCTCAAATGGCGAACCATCCAGATTGCGCAAGAACTTACGACCAAACTCCACCGGATCGTTCTTAATTTCTTCGGATAAAGCAGGTGGTTTAGCGTTTTTCTTGAGCATATTCGACCGTCAATGAGGATAATGATGATTTCACAGATGAGGATGATTGAGGAGGCTATGAGGAGCTTCGTCATAGTAAGGGAGGGGGCCTTTTAACGACTTGCCCAGGTCACTAAGAAATAGGCTGTCAAGGGTGGTATCGAACCACCGACCTAGAGATTAACAATCTCCCGCTCTACCACTGAGCTACTTGACAATGTAGCGGCATTTCTTCGTCTGTACTCGCGCTCAAGTAGTCGCCTACAGTTCACTTGGATAATTATGCTGGTTGGATAACCGGGACATTACCTTGCTGCTCGCGGGGTCTCCATTGGCCTGGCCCTGTTCCCCTGGTAACGTTGACAGCAGACCCCATACTAGTGCCTGTGGTGAAGAATAGCGTTGCTGTGTCTTGGTCAGGCAAACTAACTACTAGTCCGACGCTTTGGTGATCCTCAACGACATGTTCGTAAATGGGGTTACCGTATATATCATCTCCCACGTAGCTATCCCACTCGTAATGATAGTTGTAAAGAACAGTATCACCGATACATACAGGGGCATTGATGTCGTAATCCACTCGGTTAACCTTTCTGCTATTCAAACGGCGCTCTCGAAGGGACTCGAACCCTCGAATTCCCGGTGGACAGCCGGGTATGTTAGCCGCTACATCACGAGAGCATAGTTGCAGAGGTGAGACTCGAACTCACGAACTCCCGGTCCCAGGCCGGGCGCGTTGACCGCTACGCTACTCCGCATCGGACAATTTAACGACGTGTCCCGGTCGGGCTGCACTAGCCAAGTATGTACCCGTTGAACTAAGCCGGGTTGCTTCAGTTGCTCGTATGTCCATCCCTAGTTGAAGCTACATACTCAGGCGTTAGAAGATTCGAACTTCTGGCGACTGCATAACCGTCTACGGCGGATTTCGGCAGTCGTCTATCCGTAGATCATCATTAAACCCTTCTCTGACAAACACCCTGCTACTGATATAGCCTTAATGGGAATCGAACCCATGTCAGAAGATTGAAAGTCTTCTATGCTTACCTCTACACCATAAGGCCAAATATTCGGGGGATTGGTCTCGGCCCCCTCGCCGCCTCTCTGCTGCATGGCCTTAGCAGCTTCATCGAGGACCACTTACCACATACCTTTAAGAACCAGACAAATAACCGTGAGACAGGATTTGAACCTGTGTCTGTGCCCCTGGCACTGCTCTAGGCCACTAAGCTACACACGGAACAAGCGGAGTTTGCTACATTCAGACCGTCAGTGACGACGAGGTTTGCCCGGTATCCGCTTCTGAACCTGCATCTGGCACGGAGGAATCGAACCTCATCGCCCTGATCCGCTCACGCCCCTTGGCGCACGTGTCTCAGAGAGCATGACCACACTGCTACTTGCCAGCACAAGAGATAAAAATACAGACCAGTACAGGCCGCAAAGAGGGTAGCGTCGTGGGAATACTGATCTGTGGGAGAGAAAGGAAGAATTTTTATCTTCTATTAAAAGTATAACATACTAGATATGATTGATTTACAGATATTCGACGAATTTTATGGGTTTAATAATCATGTGCTTATTCGTTTATCTGCATAAGAGGATTTAAAAGAATGGAGGATTCACTATGAGCGACTGGCTAAGTCCATCAAACATTATTGGAGTTATAGGTATTTTCTCTACTATACTCGTCGCTGTTTGGGTATATTTTAAAGAGAAAACCAAAAAAGAACTGACCTACCAGTTTGTTTACGATATTCCGGTTGTAAGTGTAAGTAAAATCACTAAAGGCACTATTGAGGTTACTTTAGATGGTAAGCCCGTAAAGGATGCTCGTGTAGTAGTAATTAAAGTTTGGAACTCAGGAAATAGAGAAATAACCAAAGAGGACTACGATACACCTGTAAGTTTTGAGTTTCTAAATAGAGATGTGATAAGTGGTGAGGTACTATCAACTGAACCTGAAGATCTTATGATACCAGATATACAGAAGGTGTTCCTTAGACTACAAAACAATACAGTTATTTTCCCTGAATATCTGCTAAATAAAGGTGAATCTATTCGTGTGAGTGTTCTAACTAGTGGAGCTTGGGATAACATTAAGCAAAGAGGGAGAATCATAGGTGGAAACATTCTTTATAGCGATTTTATCACAAGTTATAAACGTATTAGTTTGTACTATACGTTGGGTTCAGTATTTGCACTTCTTCTTATGGTTATAGGTTTGTTTATAACCATCTCAATTCATGGAATCATTGGCGATGTTTTATATGCTGTAGGCCTGATTGGGTTGCTATACTTCGGATGGCAGATGTTGAGGCAGATGAAGCGTGATCATGAGGCCGTTTGAGTATGGGGGGCTTGGGGGGAAAATAATTCTCGCGGGGGCAGTGAAATTGTTGCGAAAGTGCGGGGAAACTGCTACTATATTGGCCTGGAATGGTTTCTTTATTACCGTGAAATCAGAATATGTTTACCTGCAAGATGGGAAAAACATGTAAATAAGGAAACCATTTCTGACTCCGTACTAATTTTAGAGACAACTACCTCGCCGCCCCGTGAGCGCGCACGCGCAATGAAGCAACACCATGGCACATAATGAAACACGATAGTAAACCATTAAATACTATGCATCTTTATTATCATCATGCATAATTATCATTATTATTAATATGTATTAATATACATACATCATACATACATATAACAATGCATATAGCATATACATACATGTAATACACAGTGTCATATACACACCCTACATACACACATCTTTGTGTATACCCTCCCTCTATAGGAGTGTGTTGCTACACAGCTACAACATAGTGCTACATAGCTACAGCGTGTAGTCATATGGCAACAAAAATAAACCGGATTGGATCGGGTTAGATTTACCCTTATTTATTCCACCCCCACACAAGAATAGTGTTTTGTGAGTTAGAACAAAGTAAATTTACATACCACCCTGGCATAGAAACAGAGTACAGAGTAAGCAGGCATAAGGGCAAGATACACCAATTTTAACGAGTTTTTACGTGTTTTAGAAACTCATTCCGAGCGCTTGCAGAGCCGTGTTACACCACTCCGAACCCCACCAATTTTTTAAACTTCCTCGAAAAAGTGTTGACAAGATTTAAGGGTTGTAATATGATACGCCCATCGAACGGCTAGACACATAGCCAATCACACAGAGTAGACTTTAAAAATTGAATATCGTTTGAACGCCAGCGTACCTACTACCGCGTATGCGATAGGGCAAGGCAACACAAGAGAGCTTGCACGGGTGAATATGGGGCACGGTCACTAATCCCTAGCACGTGCAAGGCAACTAGACGCTTGTGAGGCTGAAGAGGCGCGGTAAGCAACAGGTTTCTGTGGTAGTGTCGGGTGCAAGCACCATAAACGAAAAACGTTCGCCTGCTATCGGGTTTTTACTCGGTAGAGGTATCAAGAGAAACAGAGATAAGCGAGTTTCAAACGAGTTTCAAAAACTGGTCGAAAAAGGGCTTGACAGAATCAGGCGACTGTGAGATGATGAACCCGCGAACGGCTAGACAGATAGCCGAACGCAAAAGCGAGTCGCAAGACTCAAAAAATTTTAACCTTGCAGTGTACTTAGTGTTAGAGGCTAGTAAGATTGCTAGTCAGTCACGTAGTCGAGTGACACGGGCGGATCGGATTGGTAGCACATTAAAAACCGAATAAACGCACTGCTAACCGTCAATGACACACTCATATGAGCAGCATTCACGGTCGGGGCCTGCGCAAGAAGGACTATTCGTTAGAACCTGGCGACAGATTGGGCGGATTAGCGGGTGCTTCCTCTTTACCCCTTGGTCTCTGTCAATCGGCTTGCTGGCTGGTAGAGACGAGTGGGTAAACGCTCGAAATCTAATTTCACGGAGTTACAAACATGACTGAGGTAATAGTTTTCGACGATGGAACGTACAGAGTTGTCGAGACACCGAACGGGTATTACGTTAAGATGCGGGTACTCAACAACCTCTGGATTTCTATCAATGATGGTTTGCCATTCGATGATGAGGTTGAGGCTATACACGCTGTAGTATCTGACATTTTAGGAGAGTAGCACATGAGTTGGAAAAAGCGCCTGCATACAATCATTGACGACTTGAAACCGTCTCGCTACTTTCCTGCTATTTTTCAGGAGATAACCGAACTCAAGTCAATCGTGAGTCACGCGACAAACGAGACTGATGTACAGAGGCAAGCCGAACGCAGGCTGACCGAAATCATGTCGAAAAGCCGCATGTATGCACAAAGCATCGAAGATTCTCAACGTGAGAACACGGTTCGCCAGTTCTTAAATACTATGGTCGGTTCTTCTCGCTACTAAAGTTCACTTACTGTTATAGGCTAGTTGGGTAGTTGGTTCAATCCCCACACCCTTACAAAGTGAGGTCTAATCATGTTGTTTGTTTCCGACACCCTCTATTTCACATTCTCGAACCGTCTCGCACAATCCACCCCGAACACCCCCGAACGTGAGGCACTAACCGACATCGTAAACGCGATGAATGACTACATGTATCAACCCGGCGTAGCCATTACAAACAAGCTGCAAGCTAAGAAAAAGAGCACTGCGAACTGTTTCGCGGCTGGCGACCTGGAAGCATTCGAGTATGGCAACGCGATGTGCGAGGTTTACCGTCAATTCCTGGCTGTGTGCTAAATCCTCTAAACGTTATCGGCTAGTTAGTAAGTGGAGGGCTAACCCCTCCACACCCCCACACTGAAAAGGAGTCCCGAAAATGAGCTACGAAGTTATTGCTGCTGCGATGAATGGTGACATTGTGTGCCTTGACTGTGTTGAAAACGCGATAGGCGGTAAGTACAGCTACGAACGCATGTTGGAATTGATACGCACGGGTAAAACTCGTCAGGCAGAAATCAAGTGGGATAGCACGTTACAACGCGACGTTGTGAAGTTCTGGCACGGACCCCTAGAGGACGAATACCGCAACGAAATAACATTCTACACTGAGGATCGGCTAGACAGCACGAACGGCGAAAATTGCGGGTGGTGTAATAACGAAATCGTCGAACCTTACTCGATTGTGTGTGCTGGCGAAGATTGTACAAACGAGATCTATGGTGATGAGGCTCTCAAGCTCGAAAAAGAGAAGCAATGGGAAGATAGGCTCTGTGAGACTTGCGCGGCTAAGAAGTGGAAGCACGAACAAGAAGTCTTGTTGAATGCGGTATCTGTGAGCAAGCGCCAAGCGTGGCAACGCGCCCATATCGCAATCACTGAGGCTAAGAATATGGACGAGGTTGAAAAGTTTGTCGAGACGTACCGGGTGCATCTCCGAAACAAGTATAAACGCTGGTTCTCATTCGGCTTAAATGTCAATCTGCGAGATATTGACGCGGTACTTACTGCTATCTCTGCTGCCTGCGAAGAACTAGAGGAGGTGGCGTAATGCTGCTACGTCAAGATGCTGTACTAGCCATCGAGGTCGAAGGCGCAATGTTCCACCCCGAATGTACCCCAAATTGTGAGGCGCGTACCACGTGTACGCCCTCCACCCCGTTCGTCCAGCACGCTATTTGCCCCGGCTGTGATGAGCCTATTGTGAGCGATGAATTGCTGACTCTGATATTCGGTCATGACCAATCGTGCGACTGTGAAACTTGCCTAGAGATGGAAGAATTGGCCCTGAAAGATATTGACCCGGCTGTGTGTGCTGGCTGTGGTGGCGTGTTCGATGCTGACAACTGCATCTATGAAAACTATCTATTCTACTGCTGTGATGAGTGCTACAGGGAGGTAAACGACTAATGGGTAAATACATACAACCAAGTGTATACGGTCAACTTTATGCATTCGCAAAAGAGCGGTACGAAGATGCCGAACTATTCACGACTGCGGAGGATGTAACCGAACTGGTTCTAGACCTCCTGGGCCGCGCTCATAACCTGGAAAGCATCGAAGTGTATTTGATGGCTGAGAGAAAGAGATACAAACAAGAAGACGACCAGGGAGCTATAGCAGAGATCGACGCCTTTCTTGATAAAATGATTGACCTCGTGACAGGAGCAGCATAGATGAGAGCATTCGAAATCATAACGGAAGCTGAAAAATTGGGTAGTCGCAAGGCTACCCATAACACTATCCATAATGCCCTGATCGTCGCCAGTAGGCGCGTAAATGACCCCCACCTAACCCCAAAAGAGCGCGAAAAAGCGCGAAAAGTCGAAAACGTTCTGCTCGGATACCTGAAAAAACACGCATAAATAGAGGGAGATAGAGAAAATGGCAATGACGAAAAAACAACTTGCGGAAGAGTCGAAACGATACGCACACGAGAAGCTTATGGAGTACTGCAAAGTTGGAACCACCGTCTATTCGATGCTCAACTACTCAAACGGCTATGGCACACGCACCTATAGCTTCTATGTGATTGTTCGTGGTGAACTATACCGGATTGATTGGGCCATAGCTGCCTTGCTCGGTTACAAGATTAAAGAAACTAAACATACTGCGGCTGGCATCGCAACGACCAGTGACCACTACATGGTTGTAAGCGACATTTCGCGCTACCTGTTCGGAGTCGATAACTGGCTAAATCACCGCCACATGTAAAGCCGATTGAGTAGAAAGGTTTTCGCAATGAATTATGCAGCACTCGAAAACAGGGTCGAACGTGCAAAGATGCAAACAATTCACTTTGGAGAGTACAGCCTTTACAACTGGCACACGAAACCTGCATGGTGGACGATCCGAGGTCCGAACGGCTCATTCGATGTACGCGGCACTATAACGGCAGTCGATAAGGTGAAAAAGGAATACCCGGTATTTTACGACTGGCTAGCCGAACAATTCTAATCTTCCTGGGGGTCTCTGCTGTGAAGTGGAGGCCCCTTTTATTACTCAGAAAGGGTGTACAGGCTATGAACAGGGGCGGAAGAATCACCTATGTCATGGTTAATGGGGCGGTCGTTGCTTGGTTTTTCTATGGTCAATCGGTGCTGATCGTCTACCGAGACAACGCAAACGGGCAAGTTACCTATGCAGAGGTAAGAGATAGACCTCGTTGGCTGGTAAGGGCGTCGAACATGCCGAAGCTTAGACGTACAGAGATGGAAGCAGCACACCTGGACTATGCCATTGTGAGCAATGCGCGGGTACTCAGGAAAAAGTTACCGCATAGCCGACACGTAAGCTATCCTGTGTAACAAAAGTGTAGCTGTGTGGCAACAAAGGTGTTGCTATACGGCAACAAGTGTAGCTGTGTGGCAACAGTCGGTTGTTACTGTGCAACTAGGTTGTAGCCATACGGCAACAAAGTGTAGCCACCCTGCAACAAAACACCCCGAAATGTAGCTATACGGCAACTTTTCAAGGAATTTTTTCCGAAACACCCCTATATATTAATAATAATAAATATTAATTAATATCTTTATTCAAATTAAGGTTACTATTAATCTTAATTCTTTCTTCTCTATCGGTGCCTATCGGCACCTCTCTCAATCGGCTGAAAATTTAACCCTACCTACCAAGCAACCCCCCACTTGTAGATGCTCTGATGAGCTAGAAAGAGGTATCACCATGTCCTTACACGTCCAGTATCTTCGGAAAGTCACCAGGGGCGAGGACTCCTATGCATTGACTGTCATGCTCGAAACGGTAGACGAGGAGTTCTCAGGCGTACTAGAATTCCCCTCCGGTGTCAATCGGAAAATAACGCTAGTGCCTGGTATCCCGGTGATGTTTCACATGTGGAAGCAGCAGAAGCTTTTCATATACACGTCAGATGGTGGGTGCTGTGAGTTCTACATCTCGAACTACAACCTCATCACTGCATACCACGTTCGCGTTGAGGTCAGAGTACGGAAAGTCGCTGAACTTACGCCGTTTGACTACCAAGCTAGCGCATAACGTATAGTTTACGTCGTTCAGAGACACGCCAGAGCCTCTAAAAGTAAGCAAGGGTACAACCATAACCCCACATCTAAAAATCGCGTCTCAGACGCAAGAAAGGGTATTCGATGGACACAAGCAAAGTTGAGAAGTTACTCGAAACCGTAAACGACCGGATGGAAAAGGGGAGTAAGAACCATTATCAGCTTCTCCGGTTAAGCAACGCTCTGTACAACTTGCGTGATGGCTACCCGATTGTAGCCGCGTTTACTGACTTTCAAAGCGGTCTCAGCCTGGAATACTACGCAGTCTATAACCTGCTGCAAGTAGAGGACATCAAGCGCGATGCTGATTGGGTTGTGGATTACGAGCGGCATATGACGTTGTGTGCTGGCTATTGCGAGCTACTACCGGAGATTGAAAAGGTGATAGGTAAGGGGCTACTAGGTTTGCCTAACTATGACACTGAAGTCAACTAAACGTTATCGACTATCTAGAACGCTATAAACGAAATCTAGGGGTCTCTTAAATGGCCCCTAGCCAATCACACAGCTACATAGCCGAATGCGGTGCTACGTGGCTCTCAGACGCAAGGAAAGGGATTACTCATGTCTAAGCTTTTACCTGATTCTGTACGCGCTCAACTGCCTGCTCTCTATTCCCAGGAACACGAGACGGACCCGATTGTATACGTAAAGTTTGTACTGCCTAGCAGTGATTGGGTGTGGTATGGCTACGAGTTCGACCCGGAGCAGTGTCTATTCTTCGGTTGGGTCGTTGGGTTCGAAAAGGAGTTTGGTTACTTCTCGCTCGCAGAGCTTGAACACATCAAGATACCGCAAAAAATCCAATTGATCGACCCGGCTACAGAGGCGGTTGTAGATAGCTTTACGCACATCATACGAGTAGCTAGAGACGCATCGTTCAAACCTACACGGATGTCAGAAGTTAAGCAAATGCACGAGGAGGCGGAGCACCTTGACAACTAATCGTTCTGGCTGTAAAGTTACATTTGTGTGATGAAGGAGATAGCTAGTTGATAACATAAAGGTGATTGAATGGACATCAACACACTGTATACACGGTATCAGAAAGCGAAAGGGGCCGCCGAAAAGCGGCCTCTCTCCGACAAACAGGCGCAGGCAGACATGGCAGCATACGAGCGTGCTGTTGCTGGTCTCTTCCTCGCTGTACGCGATACGAAACCGGAACGGGCGCGGGGGCGTGTGCTGTATCTCATCGAGTGTCTACAGAAGCAGAGCGCGAGACTTGCCTCCACGAAACAGAACACAGACCCCGAACTACGCACGTTCTTAGCTCGCAGGCTTGACGCCATTGTAAGTGAACTTACAGCAACAATGCTCAACAACCCAGGAAGGACCGTAAGGTGAAAAAGGCCCTCGTAGAGTTCCAACCACATGCCGGGTTTCCCAATCATCCGACGTATGCGGTGTATCACTCGGTTATTACCAACCATGCCGCCCGGTGCATAGCATATTCCATCGTGGATAAGACAGAGCATGAAACAGCCACTATCTTCATTCGGCGCTTTGTCGAGGGCAGTCTTGCAAACTGGCGCGTCGGTCGTCGTGTGTTCATGCTCGATATGATAGCTGAGATAGCTAGCCGAGTGATCGTACACGGCTTAACAGGTGTCAGTTGGGATGATGTCTTTACCAGGCTCTCTACAAGCAACAACCCCAACGACCGGACGCTAGAATACATAGCTGCCTGTGTCCTGGGTCAAGTGGAGTGGACAGCCGCGCTAGATATGGACGACGTTGATTGTGCATTGATGTCTTTTGTTATAGACCTTGCAATGCAATGGGTTGAGAAGCGCGATGTACGGACCCAGGAGGGGCCGCTCGCTCGGATGGCTGACGCGGTACTGTTCTCGTATTTCCAGGCGGTTGACTGGTCGTTCCTGGTATCAACCATGCGAGAGGCTAGCGAATAATTCGCGTGCTGCCTGCTTGTCTCGGTCGTCCTGACCTTTGTTCTGCTGCTGGCGTTGCTTCCTGGTCACGGAAAGCTGATCGAGCAACGCTCGCATTTGTACCCCTGGATGTTGCCTTGCCTGCGATATGACCTCGCCTGTACTGATCTGCTGAGCCTGGATACGCAAGTACGAGATGTACTCAAGTCCAGCCATATGCAGATTTAACACGTCGGTCGGGGTTAAGTCCGGGTATTCCTCTCTGTAGGCATCGACGAAGTAGAAGAAGTGCGCTCTCTCAAGCTCGGTCATTCCATCGAAAAGCGCCTGCGGTAACGCTGGCATCTCCAGCTTCTTCGGTCGGCCTGATTTCTTCTCACGTTCGAGGGCTTTGTCCAGGGGAACTACTTTGAGGTGTTTGTCTGACATAGTACGTTTGTCCTATACTTTACCTGATCGGGGAGTTTTCCCGAATAAAAGGGGGGTTTATGGGGGTATCTACTACTAATTATAGCTTGAAACTGCTGTCAAAATTACATCTTCCGTGTTACTATACGAGAAACTACACGGAGGATGATGATATGGAGAGAGCCTATGTACAGCCACCCGAATCGGGCGACTGGCTACGAGATAGGCGAATCAAACTATACGGCTCACAACAGAATCTTGTTGCGTCTGTCAATGGCTTCTTAAACACAATGGACTTGTCCAGGTTGGAGAATGCGCAGAAGCGCCCTCGTATTGGTACAGTGGCAATCGTTGCGTATGCTTTACGTGTGACCCCTGAAGAGATGTTTCAACAGTTAAAGCTTCCAGTGCGAACCCTACAACATAAGCATGAGCAGCTTGAGAAGCTATCAGATAGAGAGTTACGTGAGAAGCGTGATAGAGGGCTAGAGCTTTGGCGTCAATTTACTGTTGAGGCCGGAGAGCCAAGAGACGAACTAGACCCGTTTTATCGGTTGGAGCACAGAACATTCTCAAACTTTGGTGCTGCTCTCAAGAAGCGTCGTGAAGAACTTGGATGGAACCAGCCGGAACTAGCAAGGCAGTCGGGTCATATAGGGAAGAATCTCATCTCGCGCATCGAGAGGGGCGATATTACAGAGCCTACAGTGTATACAGCCGCGCACCTCGCTTATGCCTGTGATCGGGCTATGTCATTCTCGTTCAAGGTATTAGGTTATCCGGTGTATGTCTCTCCACATCAGAAAGAACTCGTTCAAGAGATTCTAAATATCTACTTTATGTTGCCTCTTATGGAAGAGTACGAATTCATCTAGCACTTTGAGTTTGTCAACGTGATCGGCTTGACAGGTAGCTGAATGCGGTGATATACTCATGTATGTGAAGTTCATTATGTGTTATGAGAAAGGAAGATAGCCGAATGGAAGGCTTGAAAACTATCAGTGAAATCACCCAGGCCCTTAACGAGAAGTACGACGGCTTTACCGAGGAACTGAATGGAAAATTTACGTACATTCCTTGGGAGTTCGCCATGACTCGTGCCCTCGAAATCTTCGGACCTAGCGGCCTGGATGTGGAGGTACGCGAGGGGCCAATGCTGGTACAGATCGGTGAGGACTACGGTTATACTGCTACGGTTCGGGTGACGGTGCATACTGCTGACGGTCGAACCTTCTTCCGTGACGGTGTTGGCTGGAACGATATGGGTTTTACACGTGAGGGCAAGGCTCAGATCGAGACCGCTCTCAAGGGTGCTCCATCTTCGGCATTGGTCCGTGCTCTGTCTCAGTTGGGTGATGCGTTCGGCCTGTACATTGGTCGTGAGGCGAAAGAGAAGAAATCTCAAGGTAGTTCTGCGTCTTCAAAGTCCTCTTTACGTGATGAGCGATCAAGCAACGTGAACGGCAAAAAGCCAGAACCAGATCCAGCCATCAGTGATGAGGACTTCGTACCATTCTCCGGCAGGTTCAAGCCGAAAGGTGCTCAGATTCCCACACTGGCGAAACATTATCCGAGCGCCCTGGTCAACGATCCCCGCATGACGAATGTGGATGTGCAATGGTTGTTCTCCCACATGCAGGACAAAGACACGGCTCTCGCGCCTTACGCCGATCTAATCTCGTTCGAGGACGCGACCGAGCGCGTACCGATGCCACTCTAAGAAACCTAGGGGCGTGTAAAAGCGCCCCTTCACTCTTTCACCTAAAGGAGACCCGCTCATGTTGAGCTTAAACGTAGTGCGTGAACTGACCCCGAAAGCACAAGCGTTGATGAATGTCCTCTTGATTAACGCCCTGGTAGATGGTGTTACCGAGCGTGAGTATAAGGTGGATGAGCTTGTAGGCCTCTGCGGATTCAACGCACGGTCGTCCATCTACCGCGCCAAAGAGGAGCTAGTAAAGGCCGGAGTGATCGAGGTCGAGGACAAAGTAATCAAGCTGCTCGGATTGCCAACGCGAGAGGAGCAAGCCCCACAACAAGAAGCTAGTACTCAAACGGCTTACTCAAGTCCTGCATCGAGGGAAGTAGAGGCTCTCGAACTCAAGCCACCCTCTAAGAGCTACCTGAAACAGCTACAAGCGGCTGAGTTAGCGATGAAGAAATGGGAGAAGTCGAATGGGCGTTAGTAACAGCTATGAGATAGCGCAGGAACTCATCAGAGAGGCGGAGGAGGGTGCGAAGAATCCCACACCGCTTACAGGTATCCCCTGGTTTCCTGTCGAGTACAACGCGAACGGTCGCGTGATTAAAGAATCGATGAGCCAGCTAGACCTTCTTACTATGGGTATCCAGAACAACCCTAGTGGTGAAATGACGGTTCTGGCGGCTCGGCCTAACGTTGGTAAGAGCGCATTCGCGGCGTTCGCAGGCGTTAATGTGGCCCGGTGGTTCAAGGTGCATCGGCCTGGGAAAGTGGTGCGGTTTGTCTTGCTAGAGATGCATGAGAAGACGTTTCAGAGGCGCATGGTTAGCTGGATGAGCGGTGTATCGATGAGGCGACTGAAGGAGCACGACTACGGACCGGGAGAGTTACAGAAGGTCATTAAGGCCAACCAGGAGCTAGCAAGCTTGCCGATTGAGTACTACTCAGCAGCACAGAACTACAACCTGATTGACACATGGGTACGCTTTGACTCAGAAAACAAGCTCAAACCCGGTCAGAGGGGCTATGTAGATAGTAACTGTGGTTGGTGGGCGCTCGACCACATCGGCATTGTGCCGGATGATGGCGACCCGAAGTACAGGACGAACAGCCTGTCTACTATATCGACAAAGATCAAGAAACTTTGTTTCGAGGTTGCTCCGGGCTTAATCCTGGCACAGTTGAACCGCAACTGCGAGCTACGCAACGATAAACGGCCAATTTTGGCAGACATTTCGAGCGCGGATCGGATAGGGCAGGATGCAGACAATGTGTACATGCTCTATCGAGAGGATATGTATGTCCAGGTCTCGGAGGATATGAGGGACAAGCCGAAAGTGGTGGAACTGCTTATCCGTAAGGCACGCGAGGGAGAGCTAGCGACTATCACACTGGCCTTTGATGCGCGGTACGCCCGGTATATCGATATTCCGCCAGAAGCAGCAGACTTCGAGAGGGAAGCAGCATGAACAGGGAACTCTACGACCCGGCATGTATGCGATTCGACACAGCTATACGGGCTGTATGGATACTCTACCGACGTGGCAAGTGGAGGGAGCTTGAGACGCTTGGCCTGAACCGCTCGGAGTGCGAGCCGATCTTTCAGCAGTTCGATATGGAGTGCATATTCGCAGACAACGGACTTATCAAGACAGAATCAGAGACCTTTGAACTTATTATGCGATGTCCAGCAGTCGCGCAGGCCGCTAACGACATGGTGTTGCAGTACACATTCAAGTACGGAATGAAGGAGCAGAAAGATGAAACTCTATCACGTTTATCCCGGCTCGGATAAGGATACGCTTGCTCTGGTCGCTAAGTATAAGAAGGAACTGAAAGCGGTCGGTGGAGATCTAGGTTTCTCGCTCTCGTGTGGTGCTCCGGGGGTCAAGTCTACACTCATTGCGGCTCTGCCTGATGTGGTTGCCTATGAGGACTACTTTGATGGAATGGAGGCGCAAGAACTTGTCAAACAGAGCTAAGGCGCTCGGTTCGAGCTTCGAACGGAAAGCGGTAAGGCTTGCGAATGAGGCCGGAGTTGACGCGAGTAAACAGCCGGGTAGTGGAGTATTCAAGGAGTTTCCCAACGACATAATACTAAACGGCGATATGTTGGGAGAGTGCAAAGTTCGTGCCTATCACTTTAACGCAAAGGGAGAGAAGTGCTTCACGCTAGAAAAGTCGTGGATTGACAACGTGTGTAAACATGCGAAACAGCTTGGTATGCGTTGGGCTGTACTCTTCCAGCCGAAAGGTCAGCAGCAGGTATATGCAGTGATCGATTATGACCTGTTGTTGAAATTATTAAGCGAATCAGAGAGGAATTGATCGAAAGATTAGAATTTTAATCAGATTCTAATCTTTACTAGTCGTTCGGCTTGACAGGTTGCCGATCAGAACATATACTACAAGTAAGCTAGGGGCGTAGATGGACTATACACCTCACCAAGTAGCCGCCGCTTTATCTGACCTTGATAATGCTGACGCGGATACAAAGCTTGATATTGAAACCGCAATGTTGCGCCTATCACGGGCGCATCGTCTTTTACTGGAAGGTGTTACACAAGGTAAAACAGTCACCTCGATAATACGCGCTCAAGGTATAGCCGGGAACTCTACCCGGTTGTATCATGGAGCATTGCTCTCACTCACGTCAATCATGAACGGGGGTGCTGCATGAATGGTTCTCCCATAAAGGTAGCGCTCGCCGGGGGCCTGGGAAGTGGGAAGACGACGCTGGCTCATGCGCTTGAAGCTCGCGGTTTCGTTCTTGTCAACTTTACGGGCTGGCTCAAGGAGTTGTACAGTAGGGCGCTTTCCTCAATCGGCTACAGCGTAACGGTTGAAGAGATCCTTGCTAACAAGGAAAACTACCGAGTACATCTACAGCACTTTGCCGACATGATTGAATGGCAGACCGACCCCACGTATGTTTCCCAATGTATCGACGAGACCGCAATTGAGTGGTACAGGGGCATCGTGTTTGATAACGTTCGAACAGAAGTTCAAGCACGCGAAGCTCAACGCAGGGGCTTTACAGTGATCGAGCTTATTGTGCCGGATGATGTTAGAGCGAGACGCGCAGGCTTGCCACTAGAAACGTTCTTGGAACGTTCGAAACATTCGACGGAGGCAGGTATAGGGGATGTTGGTCAGTACCGATTGAAGTGTGTCGGACAGATTAATCTCCTGGTAGACGAGGTGATACGCATATGTACCGATGCCAGAACTGTGACGCGGAACTTACAGGATCGGGGTGTGCAAACGCAAAGTTATGCGTGGGATGTTGGATAGAGGTATTAAAAATCGTAATTGAATATAAGCGCCAGAAGCGGCGCGGGTTTATCAGACACATACTAGCGCAATATCCTATGATTTCGCTGGCCTCGCTGAGCCAGCACACACAACGCCTCAAAGGGGTACACATATGAGTAGAGCACTCGAATATCAACTCAGGTTGTCGGCGGCATTAAATGGCGTTACCCGCACGAACTACGGACTTATCCATGCAATCCCCTGGAAAAGAATCGCGCTCTTTTCCGATGTACACGCACCATACGACGACGTTGAGTTGCTTGCGCAGGCATTTGAGAACTGTGAACTTGCGCATATCGAAGCTATTGTATGGCTTGGCGACTTGGCTGACGGTCATTTCTGGTCACATTGGGGCGTGACGGAGCACAACCTGAATGTAGATACTGAACATAATATGATTAAAACTATTGTGGAGGAGGGATTTAAGGCGGTTAATCATCAGTACTGGACAGAGGGAAACCACGACCGCCGAATGAAAGCTAAGCTTGACTACAGGACCACACAGGCCGATCTGGCTCGGCTCTGTCGCCTGGGTAAGTGGCTCGGTGATGATGTACCGGAAGATGAGTGGTTCGAAGGACTCGACGACAAGAGATTATTTGCACTAGACAACCCAACAATAAGCGCCTTTGATGGCAGGTGGAAGTTTACTCATCCCGGCGTCTACTCCGCTCAACCTCTCGCACAAGCTCGAAAGTTCTCCGCGAAATGGGAATGCTCGGTAGCAACCGGACACAGCCATCAGTTCGCAATGGGCAGAAGCGTGAACAACAAGTACACTGTGCTGGAAACTGGCGGATTCTTCAATACCGATTTCATCGAGTACATTCATGCCAAGCCAATGCCGGGTCAAGAGATGAGTCAAGGCTACTGGTTCATCATCGACGGTCAACCTATCGGATTCCAGAAAGGCGACAGTATTCGACGCTTGTGGGCGCTCGGAAACCTATCGGCTTAACCAACAGGGAGGATAACATGGCTGTAGCTTATCAGATTGATGAGAGAGCTTCGGCTCTCTCACTTTCCGATGTACCTGTGATGGTAACGAGCGACCTGAAAACGCTCAAGTGGATGGTGGCAGTATACGCGAAAGATGGTAGTCCGGTCGCGTTCGACACAGAAACGGATGGTTTCAATCCCAGGCACGACTCGCTTCACATGATGCAGTTCCTACAGGCAGACCGCGAAAAGGTCGTCATTTTCGACTGTAGGCCGCATCGTGGGAACCTTAAAGCTGTCGGGAAAATACTCTTTCCGTTATTCGAGCGTTGTCTAGCCGTAGGCGCAAATCTGAAGTTCGATTATAAGATGCTGTACGAACAGTGCGGTATCAAGATAAATCAGATGTGGGATGTCATTCTCGCCGATCAAGTGATCGAGGGGCTAGGGCAGTCGGACGCAGACGACAAAGGCAAGCCGATGAGCCTGAAGGGTATCATGCACCGCTACTACGGCGTACCAATGGATAAGAAAGAGCGTAGTTGGTTCGTGAAGCTCACTGAGCGAGAGGATGAGTACAACGCCCCCTACCCTGAGAACATTGTCCAGTACGGTGCGCGTGACGTGGCTAAGCTCTGCGAGATTATGGAAAGCCAGAAAGCGGAGCTTGAGCGACGGAAAATGATGCAGGTGCTAGACCTAGAATTGAAGGTCTCCCCGGTGCTCGCGCACGTCGAACTGGCTGGTATCTCGGTAGATCGAGACGAGTGGGCGGTAGTGATCGAGGGGCAGAAGACAGAAGCGGAGGCGCTCTATACAGAGGTCGTCAAGACAATGAAAATACCTCTGATGAAAGCGCGCGCGCGCATCTACGACCAGGAGCTAGAGGAGTGGGCCGCGTTTAAGGCCGCGAAAGCCGAACGGGAGGCGTACCTGCGAGAGCAGTACACGATAGACCCGGAGGGCTTGAAATGGCAGCAGTACCAGAAGAAACACATGGGTAAGGGTAGCCCCTGGAAGGAAAAGCACCCAACCATCCCAGTGCCACACGAGGACAACTCAGAGCCGAATCTGAATAGTGCGCCACAGGTAAAGATGGCATTATGGGAACTCGGTATCAAGGTAAAGAGCACTGATAAGAAGACGCTTGAGAAGCTCACAGGTAAGCACGAGTTCATCAAGATATTCCTGAAGTACCGCAAGGCCGAGAAGTTTCTTCAGTCATTCGGCTATACACTGCTCGAAAAGATCGACCCGGCTACTGGTCGCATTCACCCGGAGTACGTACAGATTGGTGCGTCTACAGGCCGTATGAGCTGCAAAGATCCGAATTGGCAGCAGATACCTAGCAAGGGTATTGGTCAGATACTCCGCTCACTGGTCAAATCGATGCCTGGAATGGTGATGCTCACGGCTGACTTCAGTAACATCGAGCTTCGCATTCTAGCGGAACTCTCCCAGGATAAGCTTCTGTTGAAGATGTTCGCTGACGGTCTCGACCTTCACTCAGAAACCGCATATAACATGTGGAAGCTGGACAGGTCGGTAGATGTCAAAACAGCCTGCATACCTGGCACTACTATGCCCTACCGTTCTGCTGCTAAGACATTGAACTTTGCGCTCGTGTATGGCACGACGGAATACGGTCTAGCCGATCAGCTTGGCGTTAGCACCGAGGAAGCAGCAAACATTATCAAGCTGTACTTCGATACCTATACAGGGGTAGCGGCATGGCTTGAGAAGGTCAAACGTGATGGCCTCAAGTACGGCTACTCGCTCACCAAGTTTGGACGTAAGCGCTATATCGACGAAATCGGGCCTGAGCCTGTCTTCCCGGTCAACAACCGGACACCACAGGCAATCAAGGAATGGAGAGACGCGAAACGGTCGTGGGAGTTCAGACTCGAATCAATCAAGCGCCAGCTTGGTAACAGCCCCATTCAGGGCCTCTCAGCAGACATTACGAAATGGGCGCTTGTGTTCATCCACGAGCATCTCGACTACACCCGTGCGGCGGTTGTGGCGGTCGTACACGATGAAATCGTGATCGAATCGACTGAGGACTACGCAGAGGAAGCGGCTAGAATCCAGGCTGAAGCGATGGATAAGGCGTGCAAGTTGTTCCTGAAGACGGTCGTTGTTCCTCCTACACATGTTGAAAAAGCGGATCATTGGGTCAAGTAAAGGAGTACATCATGAAAAGCTATTATCCTGGGGCCTACATCATTGGCACTCTTATCTCAATCGCGTTCTATGTGTACCTCTCGTACCACGTTTCCCAACCGGGGCTGCTCATGGTTGGTGTACTGTTTACCTTCGTAAACAACCTAATAATCTGGGTACTCAATGGTGGAGATCGTACAAGCAGGTCATACCATGAAGCAGGCTACAGAATAACCTCGACGGTGATCGGTCTCGTAGTCCTGGTTGGTGTTCTTTACTGGATAAAGAGTCTACTAGGCTAGCTTTTTAGTACACTTTGTGTTATCATGTAGATAGATAGCTATGGGAAGAGTCGATACAAAGAAAGTAGATTGCAGGCTTGCGGTCACTGACTCGCCAGTATCCGACCTTCCCGCTCACACTCAATGCAGGACAGGAAAACACAGTGATAGCACCGCTAGCCTAGCCGTTTACCCCGACCACCTTCATTGTATGGCCTGCGGCTTTCACATTAAGCGACGAATGGAAACTCTTGCGTACCTGCTAGAGCTGTGGGATGGGAAAGAGGGCGAGCACACACAAGCGGCAGTAAACAAGGCTATTAAGGTAGCCAGCAAGTACACGGTAGAGAACATTGATGCCTACCGTCAGCGTGTCGAGATCAACGTTCGTAAAGAGCCGATGAACATAGAGGTGGCTAAGATGTACCGAGAGGTACTCTTTACTACACGCGAGCATAGGCTTGTATGGCTCTTAGAGCGAGGTCTCACACGAGATACGATATACCGGGCTGGTCTCGGTCATGCAGTGACAACGTTCACTATACCGCTATTCGATCATACAGGGAAGCTACTCACGATCAGGCATCGCAGAGACGACTACTACGGTACAGAGACGTGGAAGGAAGATGAAGATGGCGATGAGATCGAGGGTACGCGCCGGGAGAAATCAAAGTATAGCGGTACACATGGACGAAACGGATTGTTCTTGTATGGGGAGTTCTGGCTGCCACACTGGAAAGAGGATTATTTGGTGGTAGTCGAGAGCGAGCTTGATGCTCTGCTCTTAATCCAGAAAGGTATACCAGCAGTCAGCCCAACGAACGGCGCGGGTAACTTGTGGAAAGTCCCGAAGCTGCTCAGACAGTTCGATTTCACCACTCACTTCAAACGGCTTTTCATCTGTAGCGATATGGACGAACCAGGGGAAGCGGGTGCGAGACAACTGGCAGAAGCAGCACCAGAACAGGGGTTTACCACCGAGCGGATACGTTGGGAACTCGAACAAGGCAAAGATGTAACGGAGTACCACCAACACGGGTACACGCTTGATATAGATAGGTACGTATATGGAAGACTTGCAGCTTAGTAGTGAAGAACAGGAGGAACTTGACCTGCTCGGATGGTGTGTTCAGGGGCGCAAGCTAGTGCTTGACATGGACACCCAACCGGGTCGGATGGCGGCTCAGACGTTCGCGTATGCGATAGCCGCTAGTGGTCATGTCCTGGTTGGTAAGGCAATCATCGCGCTTATTCGAAAGGAGCTATAGATGGAAGGAATGAGACGGAGAGGGTACACTGTTGGGCCGGACTTCCGCCTTAAAACGGTGTTTGTGGACGAGGGGCCGCATGAGATGGTGTTTTACTCTGAAGAGGGTCAAATGCTGGTCGTTGGTCACGATCTGTACTTCGATCATAAAGATGCTTTAGTTGCGGCCTCCTACACACTTCACGATAAGCTGAAGCAGATAAAGGTAGCGATGGACGAGCTACAAGCCGAATTTGACAGGGAGGGTATAAAGAACCCGATTCAGAGGACACCCGTATGAAAGAAGTCTTTACAGCACAAGAAATCGAGCAGGCGACGAAACTCCTCGCAGAGTACAAAGCCCTCGCCGAAAGCGACCAGCTTGCCGCCATCCCCGACCCTGTGATACGCCTAGCATTCATTGACGCGGAGCTAGAGGACTTAGGTTTCGCGGTTGAGTACGGAAGTAAAGGGTTTTATCTTTTATCCTGTGAGTAAACTTTCCGTGATAGGAGTTATAGAATGCCGATAAAGAAAACGACGCTTGTAAACGACACTGCTAGCCTACTCCAACAGGCCACGAAGCTGAAACAAGAAATTAACCTCCTCTCGTTCGCATACGGGTCAGACGACTACAACGTAACGGAGCTAGAGGGGCAACTCGACGAACTGAAGACGCAGGCGGATAAGCAGAACCTAGAACTTATGTGGATCTATAGCCGGGGGCAATTCTCGGCACTACCAAAGGAGTCGTAAATGGGCAGAGCGTTGGGTGTGGAGTGCGTGAGGGGTCAGGTGTCATTCGACGATTGTAGGGAGTGCGCGGCTCAGCCGTTGCACCCCTGCCCTTGGCCTAGCGACCTCGTTGCGATGATGCGCGGTGAGGGATTCAATGAGCCGGATGAACAGACGTTTAGCCCCTCGCGTATCCTGGGATGTTCCAGGCAACGGGTATTGATGCAGCAGCATGGCTACTACATCATCATGAAAAATCAGTATCCGATGGTTCGAGGACACATGTTTCATGCTCTGATGGAGGGTGCGCCCCCTGTTCCTGGCTGGCTCGGTGCAATCCGCGAGGTCCGTATGAGCATTCCTATCAAAACCAGGTACGGCACGATGCAGTTTCGAGCAAAGTCTGATTGTATCCAGGTGATTGACACACGCCCCGGCGACGAAGTGACCGAGCTAGACATACGTGTACTGGACTACAAGAGTACATCCAAGATTGAGCACAGCAAGCTCAAGGCCGACCGAGAGCATCAGATGCAGGTGAACATGTACGGGCTAGTAGCCGCTCAGTGTATACCGCTCTATTTGCTCGCTGACCCAGAGGACGAGAAGCTTGACCTGGTAACACGTAGATCGGTGAAGAAGATACACAAGTATCTTCCCGAACTGGTCGGTAAATCGGTGATTGTCAATGTAGTTGGCTTGGAGGTCGGCTATGCGGCTATGGAGAAAGCTCGGAGGTTTGTCAGCGAGGGTGAGTTATCCGATAAGGGGAAGATGACCAAGCGGAGCAGGCCGCAAGAGTGGGAGGACATAGTACTCGATGCTATCACCCTTCTACCGCTACACACCACGTACAGCTACGTGCAAGCCAAGATTGAGGAACTGATAGCGGCAGAGGAAAACCTGCCAAAGCCGTTTGAGCCAGATGAAGATGATTACTGGCGTTGTGAGCGTTGCCCCGTTTACGATGCCTGCCATAAGGAAGGATAAAAATGATTGACAACGCGAGACTCTTGAAGTCACTCAAGCGACTGGCGTACCTTGCAGGCATCGGCCTGGGGGCGTTAGTCGTTGGCCTGGGAGCTGTCGCCCTACTGAGCGCCATTATCATGCTGTTCTGGAATGCCAGTATGCCCCCTCTATTCAATGCGCGACCAATGGACATGATAAGCGCGAGCGGGGTTGTTGGTTTCCTGGTCCTGGGAATTGTCATTGTTGTACTGCTTAAAGATAGACCGACACTCAAGAAATAAAGCGTTCACCCGGCCCCCTTTCGAGGGGGTCGGATCAATTACAGGGAGGTAATACAATGAGCAAGAATAAAGGCTTGAGCCTGGATAACTTTATTTTGAAGATAAACCGCTTCTACTTTCAGTACGTGGCGGCATTCACGAGTGGCGGCGCTCTTATTGCGGTGTCTCTCTCAGCGTTCGCTATCGGCGCGGGTCTGGTCTCTGCTGGCTATGCTGCTCACTACTCTACCCCGTTCCTGGCTGTGTTCGGGCTGGTTGGTACTCTGCTTGCTATCCTGGTCGAGACTTCTACCATCATGGCCTGTAACCGCGCGCGCGCAGTATGGGCTAGGCGTAAGGAACTGGAAGCAGAGATTGAGGCCAAGAAGGAGAAGCGCAACGCAGACATTGACGCACTAGATAAGCGGCTCAAGTCAAAGCGGAACGCTGGCAAGCTTATGGTTCTGGTCTCAATCGGTTCTATCCTGGTAACGTCTGCCCTCTCAATGATCGTCGGTCACTTGTTTTGGTCTATGCTTTTCAAGGATGTAGTTAGCCCCTATAACGAGGTGCTCTCGGTTGCACTGGCGTTCGTTCCCTCGTTCGTAATGGTATTCTTCCAGCTTGGTGAGACGATGAACATTGAGGATGTTGCGAGCGCTTTGTCGGTGAACAAGGTTGAGACAGCAATCCGAACGGAGAGTGTGAAGCGCAGAGCCATAGCAGAGTATGACGAGCATGTACACTCAGAGGCCGATGAAGCTGCTAAGTCTGAGCAATTCAAGATTGCGGCGCGTATCCACTATGAAAACATTCTTGACGAGGTTGTGGGTGGTGGTAGTGGTAGCCTGAAGAAGCAGCTTGAGAATGAGCGTCTGGGTGTGAAGGTTACAGAAGTGCCGAATGAGCAGAAGATGTTACCAATGCCTAACCCGTACAAGGACAACCCGAAAGCGGTCGTAGTCTGGAAGTTGCTCAAGAAGCATGACTCTGAATACTTGATTGAGAGGAAAGCAGACTTCGCGCAAAGGAATGGCATGGATAAACGTACATTCGTATCATGGGTGGAGAAGTTGACAGAGGCAATGCAAGAGAGCATATAAAATAAATGGGCGTCTCCCCGAAGGGAGCGCCCTTTCTTATTTATGGTAATTTACAAGCTACATATTGACTTGGATTTACTAATAAAAATGGATAATATGCGCAATTCTGGCTGACGAACCAATGAGGGCCGATAATCACCGTACCTATAAGGACGCCTAAAGCCAAGCAAACGATACCAACGAACGCGAGGATAAGATAATCTGTGAGGTCGAATCTCCCTCTCATCTTTCCCTCCTGGGATGCTGCTACGCTTTCAAATCCCAAATCGTTTGACCAGAAGCAATGATATCCGCCTCAAACGCGAGGGTGAAATTCTTATCTGATTGCTTAATTTCGTATACTAAATCACCTTTCGCCTTGTCGCCTGCGGCTACTTTGCCATCAGGGGCGGGGGTCGTGTTACCACCAACAAGGATCGAATTATTTGCCTTTTCTCCATCGGCGTTCTTCAATGTGAAGTTTGCGATACTGCTGATGACCTGCTCTTTGTTACTGATGTTCTTTACTGTCACATTAACCAGCAAATATTTCTTTCCGGCAGGGGGTGTTATAAAGTCAGCACCACTAGATGTCGATACCTTATTAACTGTTATCTCCCATGTATCCCCAACCTTTACCGTCTCACCCACCTTAAAATGTTTTGCTGGTTGTTGCTGGTCTGTTGTTTGTGTCGAGGAGGTGCTTGTTGTTCCGGTGTTGGTGTTAGAGTCAGCTCCACATGCGAGCAACGCCCCGATCATGATGAGCAAGCCAACAAAAAAAGTCACAGATTTCTTCATTAATTTACTCTCTTTCTAAAATAGTTCCCTTCATTGGGTAAAAATGAGTATAAATTATAGATTTAAAAAAGTCAATAGTTGATTTAAGATTTATAGAGTGATAGATCGGGCATGAACTGGCTTTAGAAGCGATCTGAGAGGGACAATTTATAAACGTTCGGCTACCTGGGTTTTAGTACGCGGAGTTAACTGAGCAAATAATAATACAAATGTCTTACAAATGCAAGCAATGTTCTGACAAAGTTGTATAGACGCCGAACAACGTAGCGCAAGCTCGAAACATCGACCTGCAAGACGCATACAACGATTAACAGGCCCCGCGCAAAACTCAAACATAGGGCGAGCACTTACCGTACATTGGCGTGCAACGCGTTGTGCATTCGCATCAATCGGCTGACAACACCGCGCAACGGGAGGTGCAACACCCTACAACGATCAGACACAGGCCGGATGAGTCAGAGCAAGAAAATTGCTCGATAGCGCAAAAAATGCAAAACTGAGCTCAAAAATGAGGTTTGAAATACAACAGTCATCGCTGCTCCTTCCGTTGAGTTGATGCCGCATATTCCGGTAAGAATAAAATGTAGTTGCCAGTCTCATGTTCATTCGCCCTGGCTCGAAGATATTGCCCAACAAACCAGGCTCCATCAGGAAGGGTATACCGATATCGAGGTTCAAGAGTTTGATACCTTCCAGCCCTTTCTACTGTTGTACCTTGGGGGCAGGTGAGCAGATCGTGATGGGTTGGTTTAGCATCAAGGATGCATCCGTGTTCCTGTAAGTAGTGTTTACCCCAGTTTGCCATTCCTTTGTTGCATTTGAGGATGATTGCTTGTTCTTTGCTCATGGCACCATCTTATCGTTCAACTCAATAAGCATCTCTGCCGCCTGCTCACTGTTCCCAAGAGCCGATTCTAACTGCTCATAGCACGCGTAGATTGAGTCATACTTATGGTTTACCATGTTGTGCTTGGCAACCTCTGCAACTCCATTCAATCCTCGCTGCATCGCCTGATATTCAAGTTCAATCCTTTTTCTGAGTTGTGCCACTTCGCTTTCCACCATGATCAACGTCTCCTTGCTTAATAAATTATTTTATCTCCATATAACACTTAAATGTTAGCATTACAATGCATACATTACAAGGATATCGCTAAATTACTATGCCTAAAATCATATTCTGCTAACCCTTACGCTTTGATACACTCTTAATGATGTGTAAGAATGCATACATTTGTAAGCTTAGGAGTACTGTATGGCCGTGCGCCTCAGAGTAAAGGAAATTGCGGAAGCGCAAGGAATCAGCACTGCAAAGCTTGCAAGAAAAGCAGATTTGGACAATAGAACCGTATATCGTATCGTGCGCGACCCTTTCGCCGAAATTACGACTGTTACGCTTGGTCGGCTAGCCGATGCATTAGGGGTGTCTGTGAAAGATTTAGTGGAAGATGCCCCCAACCCTACCAATTAACCTCTCTATCTCTACCACCTGTATCTGTAGTTTGGGATTCGTAGTTCTACGTTGAGCCTGAGCAAGGAGTGCTACTTGTGGCGGCTGATGCATTCGAGTTGTTCTATTCATACGCAAATGAAGATGAGCGCCTGCTCAAGAAGTTAGAAAAACATCTCTCTCTCCTTTCGCGTCAAAATTTGATTTCCGCTTGGCAAAAACAGAACATCTTAGCGGGCACCTTGTGGGATCAAGAGCTGCGCGAACACCTGAAAACGGCACATATTATTTTGCTTCTTGTAAGTGCGAACTTTATTGCATCTGACTACTGTTTTAGTGTTGAAATGCAGGAAGCTCTTAGGCGTCACAAAGTAGGTGATGCTCATGTCATTCCTATTCTTCTCCAACCCTGTGATTGGGAATATGCTCCCTTCGGCCCTTTGAAAGTGTTACCTAGCAATAGAAAGCCTGTTACAATGTGGTCAAATGAAAATGCTGCTTTCGCCAATATCGCTAAGGGTGTCCGTAAAGCTGTCAATGAAATGAACGGTGTTGAAGAGCCGGACGACGAAGATACGACAGAGGAAAAGAAGACAACGAAGGGCGGAGGTGTTGGAAGGAAGAATATGGCGCGTACCCCACAGAATATCGATAAGAAGTTTCTCAATAAAGTTACAAATCAATACTATGCTGAGTTGAAGGGCTATCAAGAGGTCGCAAATTACGAACTAGGTCTCCGTGCAGCTTTTCAGAACATGCTGTCTGCTGTTGCCAAGTATTGCGGGTGGTCCCTAGCTCCTGAGATGACAATTGAGAAGATTCGCCCCGATGGTGTTGTGCTAGACGAGTTCCGTATCCGTCGTGGTTATTGGGAAGCGAAAGGGCCAAAGACCGACCTAGAAGCTGAAATCACCAAAAAGATTGCTGCTGGCTACCCCTTAATCAACACTGTCTTCGAGGATAGCAAACGGGCGGTATTGTTCCAGGGGAAGCGGCGTACACCCAATGATTATGATCTGACAGATAAAAATCGAGTCATAGATTTACTGCGCGACTTCTTCACTTATGTAGAGCCAGATATTGAGAACTTCGAGGAGGCGGTTGATGAATTTAAGGAAAGAATACCGGAGCACGCCCAGGCCCTTCTGAATATCATCGCAGAAGAGCATAAACTTAACAAGAAATTCCAGGTTGCCTTTACTGCCTTTGCAGAGGTATGCCGCACTTCACTAGATCCTAAGATGAACAATGATGCCATTGATGAGATGCTAATACAGCACCTTCTTACTGAGCGTCTCTTCCGCACCGTTTTTAATAATCCCGATTTTGTACGACGTAATGTTATTGCTGCCGAGATTGAGAAAGTTATTGATGCCCTTGCCAGCCGTTCCTTCAATCGCAACGAATTTCTCAAGACTCTGGACCGTTTCTATGTAGCAATAGAAAAAGCCGCAAAGGGGCGAGAGAATTGGAGTGAGCGACAAGAGTTTCTCAATACGGTCTATGAGCGCTTCTTCCAAGGTTTCTCTGTCAAGCAAGCTGACGTACATGGCATTGTTTACACACCACAAGAGATTGTAAATTTTATGGTTGATAGTGTTGATGAGGTACTCAAGAGCGAATTCGGTAAGTCTATCGAGACTTCTGGTGTCAAAATCCTAGACCCTGCTACTGGTACTGGAAACTTCATCGTCAACCTCATTCGGCGCATAGATGACTTCTCATTGGAGGCAAAATATAAAGAAGACCTCTTTTGCAATGAAATCATGCTTTTGCCGTATTATATTTCCTCCCTCAATATCGAACACGAATACTATGCGAAAATGGGTCAATATGAACCTTTTGAGGGAGTGTGTTTTGCAGATTCGTTAGAACTGGCTGAAGGCAAACAGATGCGGCTAGAGATGTTTGTTGAGGAAAATACAGAGCGAGTTAAACGCGAAAAGGATGCGGATATTACGGTAGTGTTGGGAAATCCACCCTATAATGTCGGCCAGAAAAGTGAAAATGACAACAATAAGAATCGCAAATATCCAATAGTTGATGAAAGCGTTTATGAAAAATATGTGCGAGGTTCGAACGCAACAAATACTAGAGCTTTAAGCGATGCTTATGTGAAGTTTTTTCGTTGGGCCACTGATCGCTTACAGGATAATGATGGCATCGTTTGTTTCGTCAGCAATAATAGCTTTCTTGATAGTTATGCATTTGATGGTTTTCGTAAGCGTTTAGCTGATGAGTTTACTCAGATTTATCATATAGATCTTGGTGGAAATGCGCGCAAGAGGAAGGGTGGTAATGTCTTTGGCATTATGGTCGGCGTCGGTATTACAATACTCGTTCGTAATCGTGCTCATGTAAATCAACACAAGCCTGCTATTATCAACTACTACAAAGTAGATGATAATCTGAAAGGCACAGCCAAACTCAAATTTTTGGCAGAAGCGGGAAGTATTAAGGGAATTACTTGGCAAATACTACAGCCAGATGAAAATTATACTTGGATTACTGAGGGCCTTCACAAGGAATTTGCCATGTTTTTGGCAATGGGCAATAAAGATGCTAAAGCAGCTAATAATGTAGATGCAGGCGGAGCAGAGTTCCGTTCTATTTTTAAGGCTTATTCACCGGGTATACAGACTAACCGGGATAGCTGGATGTACGACTTCGATAAGAATAAGCTAGCAGAGAAGGCTAAACGAATAATTGACACGTATAATTTGGAGATGACCAGATGGCAAAAAGCAGGCTCACCCAAAGACATAGATAATTTTGTCCTTGCAGACGAAACAAAAATAAAATGGAGCAGTAGACTAAAAGAGTGTTTGGCAAGAGGCATAGAAGCTCATTTTAATTCAAATGCTATTCGCAATGCCTTCTATCGCCCTTATACTCGAAAATACCTCTATTTTGATAGTATTATGAATCATAGGCAAGGGGTATTTCAGTCAATTTACCCCCAACCTATATGCGAAACTGATAATACAGTCATCTGGTTGAAAGTAGGGGCAGAGTGGCCTACTTTTGCTTTAGCTGTAAACGCATTTCCAGACTTGCTTCCACAGGGAGCATCTCAGTGTTTCCCGTTTTATACTTATTCAAAAGATGGTAGTAACCGTCGCGAGAACATTACGAATTGGGCACTTAAACAATTTCGGGAGAAGTACGGCTCCGAAGTCACGAAACGGGATATTTTTCATTATGTCTATGCTATGCTGCATCACCCTCAGTACCGCGAACTATATAGTGAGAATCTTAAACGCGATTTACCGCACATCCCCTTGTTGCTGAATGAGGAAAGCTTTGAGGCATGTGTGAGTGTGGGTAAGCAGTTGATGGATTTGCATGTGAATTATGAACAGGCTGAAGAGTACGACTTGAAGGCAAATTCTAACAAAGACATTCCAATGGTCCAACGGCTCTACGTCAAGAAGATGAAGCTTTCGGCGGATAAAACATCTCTGATAATGAGTGAAGGGTTGACGCTGCAAGGCATACCACAAGAGTGCTTTGAGTATCGTCTTGGCAATCGTTCGGCATTAGATTGGGTAATCGACCAGTATCAGGTTTCGACCGATAAGCGTAGCGGTCTTGAAAGTGATCCTAATCGTCTGGACGATGCACAATATATTATGCGTCTGGTTAAGCAGGTTGTGACAGTGAGTGTGAAGACTGTAGAACTGGTGAAGGAACTAGAGGAGGCGGTAACGGCGGAGGACTGGCTAGGAGCACAGACCGAAGAGAGCTTAGAGGAACCAGCATAAATACAAAAGAGGGGCCTGGATAACACTATCCAAGCCCTTTTTCTTTTAGAGATTCTTACGGACCTCGTTCGCTGTGATGCTTCGGAGGTATATCTCTGTTACCTTCACGGATGAATGACCAAGTAGTACAGAGAGCGCATAGATGTTGTTGTTCCTGAGTAAGAAGCGTTTAGCAAAGGTGTGGCGGCAGGTGTGAGCGGATACCCGAACGTCCTTGATCTGCGCGTGTTCGTTGAGCCGTTTGAATACTCTGTCTAACCCGCTTGTGGTCATTGGCTCACCGTAGCGGCCTACAATCAACAAATCATCCCGGCCTGCGTCCTTACGGTGTGTATTGATGAACTGCTTTATTTGCCGCCTGAGATCATTGTGGAGTGGCACCTCGCGCCATTTACGCCCCTTGCCGTACACCTTAATATGGGGGTCGTTTGTGTTTGTGAAGACGTTACCAATAGTGAGTGTTACCAGTTCATGAGCACGTATGCCAGTTCCGAGAAGTAAGTTGAGTATCATGGTTGTACGGTCTCGTAGCGACTGTGAGTACTCTTTACTTGCCGCTTGACGGAGCAGCTTTATATGCTCATCTGTATACGCTTCGATGATAGTGATGTCCACCTTCGGCTTTTTGACGTTGCGGATAGCCCTCTCGTTTACGATGTCCTCGTATTCATCATCTCCGGTACACCACGTTAGAAATGTCTTTATAACCTGGATGTAACCCGCTATAGTATATGAAGATAGGTTTGTGTCCTTGCGAGGTGATCGAGAGGCTTTAAGGTGGTTCTGAAAGGCGACAACGGTGCGTTTATTGATGTCTTCTAGTTCGATACTTTCGTTTTCGCACCAAGCAGAAAAAACCGCAAGTTTCTGTGTGTACCAGTTGAGCGTTTTTGTTTCGAGGGTGTCTTTCTCAGCAAGAAAGTCTTCGATGCCGGATTTAACAGATGTCATGGTATCCTCCCTGTAATCGGAACATAAAAAAACCGATGTACTGGAAGTCACGTTATCTATCTCAATCGGCTTGTGGAGCGGGTTGGTCAAGTGACGAGTTTCCTAAACCGTGCGTCGGAGGTTCGAGTCCTCTCATCCCCACTTCTCCACATGTTATCCACATCTTTTCCACATAAACAAGCTCCAAAAGCCAAAAGAGATTCTCACATCAGTCATCAATAATGATCAGTTTAAAAGCGCCTTTTTTATCCATTTTTGTCCAAACCGCATGTCGGAGAGGCTTATTTTCCTAGCGTGTTTCAGGTGAACCGTGCGTCGGTAGATCAAGATTTACAATACGCTTCAGCAATTCTATCTTAGAACATGTTTGACCAAATTAAAGGGTTAAATATATTATTAAACTTAAATATACTCATCAATACGCTGCTATCTTAATTCTGAGAGAAGAATGAATGACAAGCCATACGCTGAAAAGGTGCTCGCGAATACTGCTCATATCCTCACAGAAAGAATGTAGTCTGAGGCTGCAAAGTTGTTAACTGAATGTGAATTAGAGGTCGAACCCCATTTTGTTTGGTTATCTCCTGATGAGGGATATGAAGACGGATTATTGGATGTTAAATTATCTGCTCCACGAAAATCTTATAGCATTATTAAAAATGAAAATCATCCAATCACAAAAGCGATTTTAGATGCATTTATAGTAACATTGAATCAAGATAATTTTTACTATGACACAGACCTTCTCCTACCATCTGTGTCCCCTGATTGGCGAGAGAAATTACGCACAACTATTGGATAACAACAGATTGCAAATCAGGGCAGCCAATAGGGCGAACCCCTACCCTTATGTGGAACAACTTGCGTTTTCGTTCCAACACTGAGATTAAAATAGCTCAAGCTCTTGATAAAGCAGGCGTTCTTTTCTTTCCAAATTGTATGGCTCGTTTAGGAGCGATAACTGACCGGAGAAATAAAGAAGCTGATTTTCTCATCTGCTGTGAGGGAAAATGGGGGCATATTTGAGGTAGATGGGGAAGTATATCATTCAACCGCAGCCAAAGATCATGATAGAGACCGCCATTTTCCCTCATATGGAATACGTGTGGTTGAAAGATATACAGCAAATCAATGTTATACAGATACAGAAACGGTAGCAAGAGAATTTTTAGATTTTCTTAAGCAAAATGCATAGGAAATCAGCTCTTGAGAAAGAAGATGGACTAAGAGAGCCAGAGGAAGCTAGAAATATGAACGATGATAATACATTGTATAACGATGAAGATATTGTTCCTTTCCCTGATGGTATTACCTTTCAGAATGTTTCCTTCCGTTATACCCCTCAACATCCCCGGATACTGAAAGATATCAATTTGTTTTTGTCTGCTCATTGGTGTCTAACCCTGGTAAGAATGAATGGAGCGGGAAAATCAACGCTCGTCAAGTTACTTACTCGCATGTATGATCCGAGTGCCGGACAGGTGTTGTGGGACGGAATTGACATTCGCGAATTCGATGTGGACAATTATCGTTGGGAGATTGGAGCTATCTTCCAGGACTTTTCGCGCTATGACCTCAGTGCGCAAGAGAATATTGGGTTAGGGAACACATATACAATGAAAGACATTGATGTGATTCAGGAAGCAGCTAAAAAGGCGGGTATCCATCAGCGTCTTATGGACCTCCCGCAAGGATATCAGAGTATTCTTAGCCGTTGGATGGCAGGAGAAAACCAGGAGGAGGGAATAGATCTTTCCGGAGGAGAATGGCAGAAGATTGCCCTGGCGCGCATGTTTATGCGTAACATCAGTGTGCTCATTTTAGATAAACCAACAGCAGCGCTCGATGCAGAAGCAGAATATGAATTGTACAAGCACTTCCAGAATCTCATGCATGGACATACAAGCCTGCTTATCACCCATTGTTTCAGCAGTGTGCGTATGGCAGATTATATTACTGTGCTTGATGGGGGACAGATTGTAGAATATGGTACTCATGATGATTTAATGGCACGACAAGGAAAGTATGCCCGAATGTATAAGATGCAGGCCCAGAATTATTTGCCAAGTAATCAAGATTACAATGAGAGAGTATCATTTCAACCTGAGAAATATAAAAAGTTAAAGCATAAGCTCGTCCCCTACGAAATAACAGATGCCAATGCGACTCTCATCCAGACGCAAAGTTCAGACACGAGCTTCGTAGACACAAAATAGCACTACCATAATGTGCTGGATTTCGTCATGGTAGGAGATAAATTGGGATCACAATGTTTTTCTTCCCTTGCGAAGCATAGGCCATTCATGCAAAGACAAGAAAATTAAACGAAGCCTGATCAGAAATCCTTGGACTCAGCAAGCCAACCTGTGCTCTTAAAGCAGTTGAGCCAATCTTAGCCGCAAGAGGCATCCAACAGAAGGGGTGTCTCACCTGGCGCCTGGATTTTTGCCAGATACGCGTATATCAGGCGAAAAAACAGAGAAACAGGGCAAAGTACTAGTTCCATCTGGGGTAGTGTGAATCAACTTTGCTATATCTTCTCATTGGTCAAATCCTCCTCTGAGTGAGTGGAGTTCACCCATCTTGTGTGTTATGCCCCTTTTGAATACCTCATAACTTATTGCTAGAGATGGTATAGCTTAATGCTTGATTGAGGCTGGCTCACCTATTGACTTAGCGCTTTGATGTAATACTCTTGACTGCGTCATTAGAAATATAGATATATATCAAACATACAGGAGAGGAATGCATGGAAATTTATATCAATCACCCCTCATCGTTTTCACTGGCGATAGCACGCCTAGCCCCTCATGAGCAGATTCATGTGGAGCCAGGAGCTATGGTTAGCTTTAGTGATGGGGTAACTGTGGAAACTGGGGCGCGTGGTGGTCTTTTCGGTGGTATTAAGCGTATGCTGGGCGGAGAGAGCTTCTTTCAGAACACGTACCATGCTCCAGCTATGGGAGGCGAAGTCACGCTTGCCCCTCGCTTGCTAGGAGCGATCAAGGTTATTGATATCGTTCCTAATGGCCTCTTTTATCTGCATAGTGGAGCCTTTTTGGGCTCGGAGATAGGTGTGCAGTTTGACACAGGTTGGGGAGGTGCGCGTGGCTTCTTTGGAGGTGGTGGTTTGCTGCTACTGAAAGTGGCGGGTCAGGGCAAGCTTCTGCTCTCCTCTTTCGGTGCGATTGAAGAACGGGTATTGGCTCCTGGTCAGCGCTATACAGTTGATACTGGACACATTGTCGGCTTTGATGGTTCAATCTCTTTCAATGTACGTGGTATGGGCAATTTTAAATCGACTCTCTTGAGTGGTGAGGGTTTAGTATGTGAGCTTACGGGACCAGGGCGTGTACTGATGCAGACACGTTCGGAACAAGCCTTTCTGGATTGGTTGATTCCGAAACTTCCCAAGTCTTCCAATTCATAGCTTCTTTACAGCAAGGCCCCCTGATCAGATACTCTCTTGTGTGTATATATCCGATCAAGGGGCCTTGTGCGTGCCTTTTAAGGGATGACAGTATTATCCCTTCTATGCTTAACTTGGGAAGCGTAGAAAGAAGACGCCATAGACGTAAATTGGGAATGTAAGTACGTAAATCTGAGTGCTCCAGAGCATCAGGCGGTCACGTACCTGCCAGCCGTACAGGAGCATAGCCAGGACAAGTCCTGTTGAGAGACGACCCGCAGAGACGAGCTCTTTGTAAGATGCGATGGACATAAAGACCACCAGGACCAGATTCATCAGGTAAATCAGCCAGGTACATTCACCCCAACGACGTCGGAGCGTGCCTAGGGCGAAGGCGAGAAGACTGATAACGCTGGGAACGAACATTAGCGTGAATAGCGCAGGGAAACGTAATCTATCATTGGCAAAGACGAAGATGCCTCGAAATGGGATGTGCTCAAAAGGTGGAGCATAACCTAGACCTGTGCGTCCAAAAATGACCACGATTAAGCCGTACCAAACGATAGTTGGTAGGAGCGAGATGCACGCGAAACTGATGCAGTCTCGCCAGCGACGCTGCCAAAAATACAGTGCAACGAATCCCAGGGGAAAGAGGATCGCGGTCTCGCGTGAAAGTACTGAGAGGCTCATGAAGATAGCCGCGATAGATAGGCGTTTTTTCTCGATGAAGAGAAGCCCAAGGCAGACAAAAAGATAGGTGAGGGGTTCTGTCGTATCGAAGATTAGTGCTGTAGTCTGTCCAAAGTATAGTCCTAGAGCCAGGCTATACCAGGGGGAGAGTTGGTGACGTTTGAGCAAATACGCGGCAATCTCAACACTCGCCACGATTGAGGCGAAATTGATAAGCAAGAGCATATAGGGCACAAGCGCCTGTTGCCCCAGACTTAATATTGCCGTCAGAATAGGATAAATAATGCGCTGATAGCGGTACGATGGGTCGTCTATGTGCTGAGGTGCATGCTGTGGATCGGTGACCATGTAATAAAAGAACTGCCCATCATAGCCCGCGTTTCCATGGCTATCGTGCTGTGAGAAGACAGTGCCAATATGTACGTAGTGTGATACATCATAATGCTGATAGGCGCTAAATGTGATTAAAAAGAGCGCATAGAGGAGCGCGGTAATAACAGATGGTCGAACTATAAAGCGAAGAAAATGAGTGCCTCGAGTGCGTTCAACCTCTGGCCTGACCAGTTCTCCAGAAGCCTGAGTAGAAATGCCTGAGCTCATAAAATAATAATCCCCCCGATACGGTATCAGAGAGGAAGTCTAGCAGAAACCACCTGAAATAGCAAGACAACGTGATATAGCATTGCGCATAAAGGCACAGCTTTTTATGGGCTTCATGCAGGTTGGAAGAAACTATCTTCTCTTCTCTCTCGTATCCCTTAATACGGCACCAATACAGCCTTTAGCACTTGTTACGCTGTAGCCAATATAGAGAAGAAGCGACAAAAAGTTCAAAAATGAACAAAATAGGTGAAATTTGCCTATCTGCTTCAGATTGACCTAGCGCATGTATATGCACTACAATATTAATGGTAGAGAAGTGGAGCCGTATCGTGAGAGACGCTACTTCTTCGCTCATATTTTGTGAGGAGGCTCAATGAGCATACGTAAAGCCGTGATGCCAGTAGCTGGCCTGGGGACGCGAGTCCTACCAGCAAGTAAAGTAATTCCCAAAGAGATGTTGCCCCTGGTTGATAGGCCAACATTGCAATATATTGTGGAAGAGGCTGTTGAAGCGGGAATAGAAGAAGTTATTTTTGTGACCAGCTCAAGTAAGCGGAGTATTGAGGATCATTTTGATTCATTTCCCGACCTTGAACGAACGTTGGAGCGTAAGGGCAAGTTCAAGGAATTGGAAGAGTTGCGTCGAGTGCAAAATCTAGCTCAGTTTGCAGCTGTTCGCCAGCCTGAGGCGCTTGGTCTAGGGCATGCCGTTTTGTGTGCCAAACATCTTGTAGGGGATGAGCCATTTGTGGTGATGCTTGGTGATGATCTGGTGGCCCCCGAGACTCCTTGCCTTCCACGTATGATGGAGCTCTTTGAGCGTTATCAGAGTAGCGTGATTTCTCTTTTTGAGGTTCCAAAGGAAGAAATCTCTAAATTCGGTATCGTCGCGGGCGAGTCTGTTGATGGCGAACAGGGTTTCGTGAAAATTGCCCACATGGTTGAGAAGCCTGATCCAGAAGAAGCCCCCTCGAATCTGGCGGTCGCCGGACGCTATGTGCTCACACCAGATATCTTTGAGTTGCTAGAGAAAACGAAGCCTGGTAAGGGAGGGGAGATTCAATTGACGGATGCGTTGCAAGCCCAAGCTCAAGAGGGGCGGTGCTTTGGTATGCGTTTCGATGGCGAGCGTTTTGATACAGGTAATCCGCTAGGCTTGCTCAAGACCTCTATAGCCTATGCTCTCAAGCGCCCTGAATTAGCCTCTGAGCTCCGCGCATATATGCAGTCAATGCTAGAATACTCTAAATCGAACGAGCGCTAGTATTTAGATGTTGTATGCGTATAAGAAAAGACGTCCCGGACCGACCTTTGAGTACTGGGGCGTTGTTTTATGTGGGTGGACGATAGATTTTATGCGAACTTGTCTTTCCCTGGCGCACGCGCTATAGTACATCAGGGAATTCCACTTTTGCGGGCCAAGAAAGAATAAGGCCAGAGAACAGCAGAGAGGACCATCGAGATGCTCCCCTGAACGGTGGACCTTTGAGGAGTGTATTGCTTTGATAGGACTGATTCTAACACTTCATACATATAACCCTTATCTGATCTTCTTGTCAGGTGCGGTAGTCACTATCTGGGGATTTGTACAGTATTTTCGTAAACAGAGTCTCACAAAGCCACTGAAGATAAGCATGTATATTGCTATCGCCCTGGCTGCCTTGCAGGGGGTACTGGGTCTGGCTATGGTAGCAACAGGCCTCAAGCCTGGTGGTGGCTCTAATCTGTACTATCTGCATTATGTTTATGGGGCTATCGTTATATTTGCTTTACCTGTTGCCACAACCTATGCTTCGAATGGGAAGAATCCACGCCGCGATCTGCTGATATATAGCATTGCTGGCCTGATTCTGGTGGCTGCTGCCGTTCGAGCTTTCGTGACTGGTCCAAGCTAAGAAAGCTCAAAGCGGTACCATTTTAAGAGCGTCAAGGATAGCGGACCATCCATGAAACAGAGAGGCAAAGATTCTTATGCGAGCGTCTTTTATCCACTGCGCGGATACGCATCTGGGATATGAGCAATATGGCGTGCGAGAGCGCTTCAATGATTTTACGTTGACCTTCTGGGAAATTACCAGCGAAGCCATTGAGCGCAAGGTCAACTTCGTTGTGATCGCGGGCGACCTCTTCAATAAGCGCGCTATCGATGCTATGACTCTGATTCATGCGATTGAGGGCCTGAAGAAACTCAAAGACGCTGGCATCCCGGTCATCGCTATCGAGGGGAACCACGATCGTAGCTATTATCGCGATGGAACCTCATGGCTTCAGTTTCTCTGCTATCAGGGCTACCTTGTCCTGCTCCACCCTCGGATGGAGGATGGAATGCCTTTACTTGAGCCGTGGGATCAACAGAGCATGCTTGGCGGGTATATCGACCTGCTGGACGGTCGCCTGCGGGTGTATGGGATTCATTGGCTTGGTTCCTCGACTGGTCGAGCTCTAGAAGGGTTATCGCAGGCCCTTGATACCTCACGCGCCGGGGAGGATGCGAGTGGTATCGAATATCGCCTGCTCACTATGCATACGGGTATTGATGGTATGGTCGCGCGCATTCAAGGCTTACCCTCAATGGCTCAATTCCAGACGCTACGTGGGCAGGTCGATTATCTAGCTCTAGGACATATCCACAAGCCCTATGAATTTGAGGGCTGGATCTATAATCCTGGTTCGACCGAGACCTGTAGTGCTGAAGAAGCCCAGTGGGAGGATCGCGGTTACTACTATGTTGAGATTGATACCGAAGAACCTGAACGTATCAATGTTGAGCAGAGTGAGTGTGTGCATCATGCAACCCGCTTGCGGAGCCATCGCCGCCCCTTCGTACGCCATGAGATTCGCGTAGATGGCTTGAATGAACCTGATGCTATTTATGCGCGCCTGGAGAGCTACTGTCGAGAGGTAAGTGGGGAGTATGCGCAGGCGGAGAAGCCGCCTGTTGTCCAGGTCTCTCTCTCTGGAACTCTGGCCTTTGATGCGGGCTCGTTGGACATTCCCCGGATGGAAGAGATGGTGCGTGAGTATTTCCATCCTTTGCATGCTCGTATTGATAACCATACCAACGATCAAGATTATGAGCCTGATGAGGGCGATCTTGATGGACGAGATCGCTCTGTATGGCATGAGCTAGAACGCCAGATCTTTGAAGAACTGTTGGCACGCGACAACCGTTTTCTTCCAGCGAAAGAACAATGGGGTGGTGTACTCGCTGACATTAAGGCCCAGGCTTTACGCAAGGAAGATCCGGCTGAAATCGCGCAATTCCTGCGTGACAAGCGTACCTCGCTTCTCGTTGGTGATGGAATTTCAAAGGCCTAGAACGCCGCCAGTAGCGCTTGTATTTGATGTGCTTCTTGCTGAGGACTTGTGAGAGGCTATCGCAGAGCGTCAGAGCAGTTTGCGTGCTTCCGCATATGTGAAGTATAATACATATACAACATGAGCCAAGTTGCCCAGGTAATTTGGCAATGCACAGCGGGGTGCCTGGTTGTAGAGGGCTGGGATAGCGCAAGCATGCACTATTTAGGTCTTATGCGAAAACCAATTCTTATTCAGGGACGCGTCGCCATTGGCGTAGTTAGCGCTGATGCGCCAGGTTTTCATATAAGATTTCTCTTTCATTCATTCTCAGCCTTTTCCTGATGCGGCTTCTATAGGCTCATTACGCCTTATACGAAAACCTATGTTCCTGGCGTAGCTAGCGCTGGCTGACTGGGTTTTCGAGCAAGGAGTTAGCTAGCTCTTGTGATTGTCCAAGGCGTAGGTTTCCCCGCTTTGGATGTTCACGCAGGGCGAGAGCAAGCGCCAGAGGCTGAGCCGATTTCTATCTATCCTTTTTGCCTCATGCCCCTACCTCCCGCCCTCCAGAAGTGAGGGGAAAATGTATAAAGGCCAATCTGGTATGTGGTCCTGGCTGCTTCATCGCGTAACAGGACTTGGATTGTTGCTCTTCTTGTTCATTCATGTCGTCGACATCTCTCTGCTAAGCTTTGGTCCAACCGTTTATAACGATGGTATTTTGCTTTTTGACCACATCATTGTGCGCTTCCTGTCGCTGGCAGTGGTTGGGGCCGTCTTTTATCATGCTTTCAATGGCGTGCGCATTGTCTTAATTGACTTCTGGCGCAAGGGCGCTCGCTTGCAGAAGCCTCTCTTCTACACGGCTCTGGGCCTTACGGCCGTGATATCGGCTGTATTCGCTTACTATGTGTTGAAACCAGCTCTATTGCCGTCTCTGGCTTTTGTCCAATGGTTCTTCAGCCCTGAGGCCATTTTGAGCGTCAAGAACTAGCGCCTTATGCAAAACAATGCTACAGGCGCGGCGATTGTTCGCGCGCTCAGGTTTTCTGAGAGGTAGTTGCTTGCGTGCGTAAGGGTGAGATCCCTTGTGAGAAGGAGACGAATGTATGCTGTCGCGTTTATATGGTGGCCCTCGCCCTGCTGGCGGTGGCTTTGAGACGTTTTCCTGGTATTACTTCCGTATTTCGGGTGTGGTGCTTATCTTTCTGGTCATTATCCATCTGACAATTATGCATGTGACTAACGATGTTTCATGCACAACCTATGCCTTTGTGGCGGCGCGGTACGCGAACCCATTTTGGCGACTCTTTGACTGGCTGTTGCTCACACTTGGCTTGACACATGGCGTAAATGGGCTGCGCGTCGTCATTGACGATTATGTACGTTCCCCAGGGGCGCGTATGGTGTTGCAGGGTATCGCCGCTGTGCTATTGCTTGCTTTCTTCATGTTAGGAACAATCACGCTGATTACCTTCCAACCTGTCGCCGGCAGCTTAGGCCCCGCCTGCCTGCACTAGTTGATTATATAAAGCTAGCGCGGATTCCTTTCAAGAAAAAGCGCTCAGGTTTTCGAAATGAGGGTGAAGTCTTAGGCGAAAACCAACGCTGCCCGATTGGCGGCTAGCACGGATTCCTTATCGACCCTTTGAGCGCGGAGCGCTAGCTTCCGATCAGGCAGCGTTGAGGGTTGTATCAAGAAAAAAGTGCTCAGGTTTTCGAAACGAGGATAAAAGATATGTATCAGAAGTTTGATGTTGTCATCGTTGGTTCCGGTGGTGCGGGCCTGATGGCCGCGATGCAGTTGCCCAATGCGAGCGTTGCGGTACTTACCAAGGTCTACCCAACCCGCTCACATACAGGTGCCGCGCAGGGGGGCGTAGCTGCGGCCCTGGGCAACCAGGAAGAGGACCACTGGAAATGGCACATGTACGATACGGTGAAGGGTGGCGACTACCTGGTGGATCAGCCCGCCGCTGAGATTCTGGCACGCGACGCAATTGACGCAGTCTATGAGCTTGAGCATCGTGGCTTGCCTTTTAATCGTACGCCTGATGGGCGCATCGATCAGCGACGCTTTGGTGGGCATACGCGCAACTTTGGCGAGGGACCTGTGCGTCGTTCGTGCTATGCCGCTGACCGCACAGGACATATGATCCTTCAGACTATGTACCAGAGCGCGATAAAGAATCAGGTGCGCTTCTTTAACGAGTTTCTGGTGCTTGACCTGATCATCAATGAGGGACGTGTCTGTGGTGTAGTGACGATGGAGATTCGCACTGGCGAGATCCACACTTTCCATGCCAAGACTGTTCTGTTCGCGACTGGCGGCTATGGACGTGCCTGGAGGGTGACCAGCAACGCATTCGCTTGCATGGGTGATGGTATGTCAATCGCGTACCGGCGCGGCATTCCCCTGCAAGATATGGAGATGTACCAGTTTCATCCCACAGGTATCTATAAAGTTGGCGTTCTGCTCTCCGAGGCGGCACGTGGTGAAGGTGCTAAGGTCCTCAATGGTAAGGGCGAATACTTTATGGAACGCTATATGCCAACGCTAAAGGACCTTGCTCCGCGTGATATTGTGTCGCGCTGTATTGTGCAGGAGATCAATGAGGGTCGTGGAGTTGACGGGAAAGACTATGTCTATCTAGATGTGCGTCACCTGGGCGCGAAGGTTATTCAAGAGAAGCTGCCCGACATCACTGATTTCGCGCGTAACTACCTAGGAGTTGAGCCGATTACCGAGCCAGTGCCGATTCAGCCAACTGCCCACTATGCAATGGGCGGTATTCCAACTGACCTGGATGGTCGTGTTGTCGTTGATGCACAGTCGACACCTATGCCAGGCTTTTATGCCGCTGGTGAGGTAGCCTGTGTATCTGTACACGGAGCGAACCGTCTGGGCACGAACTCGCTGGTTGACTTGATCGTCTTTGGGCGACGGGCTGGCAAGGATATCGCTCGCTTTATTGCTGAGAACGACCATGCGCCTTTGCCTGAGAACGCCGAGACCTATTCTCGTGATATGGTAACGCGCCTGCTTGATTCTGGTAAGTCTTCCAGCAGTGAGTCCGCCGCCTATATCCGCTCGACTTTGCAGAATGAGATGAATGATAAGGTCTTCGTCGAGCGTGAGGAGAAGGGCATGCGTTCCGCCCTGGATACGCTGGATGGCTTGCAGGATGCCTTCAAGAAGGTGCAGTTGCAGGACAAAGGCAAACGCTTCAACACAGAACTGGTTGAGGCCATTGAACTTGGCTTCTTGCTTGACTGTGCCGAAGCGACTGTGCATGGTGCAATCGCGCGCCAGGAGAGCCGTGGTGCTCACTATCGCCTCGACTTCCCCAAGCGCGATGATACGAACTGGCTCAAACATACACTGGCCTATAAAGGCGAGAAGGCTCATGATGTCCGCCTGGATTACAAGGACGTCGTGCTTATAGACGATCCCATCTTCAAGCCTAAGGAGCGCAAGTACTAGAGGAGAACGCTATGCAAGTCTTAGTGCGAATAAAGCGTTTCGACCCGGAGCGGGATAATAAGCCCTACTGGGACGAGTTTAATGTCGAGGCCGAACCTATCGACCGTTTGCTAGACACTTTGAATACAATCAAATGGACGATGGATGGCACGTTGACGTATCGTCGTTCCTGTGCGCACGGCGTCTGTGGCTCGGATGCTATGCGTATCAATGGTCGTAACCGTCTTGCCTGTAAGGTGCTGATGCGCGATGTAGGTAAGAAGGTGATTATTGAGCCTATGCTGGGCTATCCTGTCATCAAAGATCTGGTCGTGGATATGGACCAGTTCTTTGATAAGTACAAGCAGGTCAAGCCGTATCTGATCACTTATGATAATGAACCAGGGACCGAGCGTCTGCAATCGCCGGAGGAGCGCGCACGCTTCGATGAGGGTACCAAGTGCATCCTCTGCGGTGCCTGTACAGGCTCCTGTCCCTCAATCTGGGGGAATTCAGACTGGGTTGGACCTGCCGCCATTGTGAACGCGCATCGCTTTATCTTCGATAGCCGAGATGAAGGGGCCGCTGAGCGTCTCAACATTCTAGGCAAGAAGGATGGCGTCTGGCGCTGCCGAACCATCTTTAACTGCTCGGATGCTTGTCCACGTGGCATCCCCGTCACAGACCTGATTGAACAGGTTAAGCGTGCTATCGTCTATAGCGATCCCAAGAGCGTCTAAGGCGTGAGAAATCAGGGGATGTTGTCGCTTTTAGCGACAACATCCCCTTTTTGTATGTAAGCATGTGACGGTTTTATTCGTGCGTGAGGAAATTTTTCATTAACTGATTCACCTGTTCGGGTTTCTCTTGCTGCACCCAGTGTCCACTGTCAGGGAGGCGCCGCACCTCGATCTGAGGTACCCATTGTTCCAGGCCGTAGGTCATCTCAATCCCGAGCGCGATATCCTGCTCTCCCCAGATTAGAAGTGTCGGTTGTTCGATAGTTCGCTTGTCATTGCTTGTCTTGCCCAAACCCCCACCTCTCCAGAGCGAGCGATAGTAATTGATGGCGGCTGTGAGTGCTCCTGGTTTGCTCATGGCGTCGCGATAGAGAGCTAATACATCATCAGGAAAGGCTGACTTCTGGACCGCGCTGGCATAGAGCATCTTCGCGATAGGTTCACAATGGTTCCGACCCAGTGAGAGTTCAGGCACGAATGGAAGCTGGAAGGCGAAAATGTACCAGCTTTTGCGAAGCTGCTCAGGTGTGCGAAGCAAGCGCGAGAAGGTCCAGGGTGGTGGTGCATTCAAGCCGATCAGACGCTCGGTCATATGGGGATAGCTTAGCCCAAAGAGCCACATCAAGGCCCCACCCCAGTCATGCCCAACAATAGTGGCCTTCTCATAGCCCAGCCCTTTGATAAGCCCTTCGATATCGCGTAGCAAGGTCGATACATCATAGCCACTTTTGGGCTTATCGGTATCGTTGTAGCCTCGAAGATCGGGCGCGATGACCCGGTATCCCAGTCCTGCCAGGAAGGGAATCTGCGAGCGCCATGAGTACCAGAATTCAGGGAAGCCATGCAGAAGCACGACGAGAGGACCCTCGCCCTGCGTGACATAATGCATACGTATGCCATTGGTCAGAATATCTCGGTGTGCCCATTCAGTTGTGGTCATTGTCATCGGAGTCTCCAAATATACACTACCCATATGCACTATCAGTTGAGTTTTGCATATCTGTGTAGTGATGATACGTTTCAGCCTTATCTTACAGATACAAAAGCCCTATGCTTGCTTCTCACTCTTGTAAGCTTGAAGGGAGAAGTCCTCAAATCTGACGAGAAAGCCAAGCCCTTCAGGTGAGGCGCACATCAAGCCCACATCCATTGCTTCGGCTTGTGAAAGATATGTTTGCCGTAGCAATTGATAATCGTACCCATCGAGGGCGTAGTGAATCTCGATAGTCGCGCCGTGTCGATGGACACGCAGCCAGATAAGTTCTATTTTGTCAGGAAGTGCGACCATAGACCAGTCTGAATATTCGCGTGTAACAACAGCGCTGACCTGCTGCCTGCCATGAACCAGTTCAATACCGCATTTGAGCCAGGTTGCCTCATTGACTCGCACCATAAGCCCTGCCTGATCGTACATGGCCTGGTATTCCCCTTTGAAGCGGACTTCGGCCTGAAAATCACCTCTCTGACGCTGATAGTAGAAGTGTCCACTATCGCGTACATAGCCTCCGGCGGTCAATCGCCAGAAATCCGTGTTTGGTCCCGCCTGCATCGTGATGGTGTTGCCAGCGCTGGCCCACCTGGGCGGTTCGTTGTACCAATCCACTAACGTAGCTTTCCTTTCACGTTTCTGTGTGTCAATATGTGCTGAATGTACTCCACGCAAATAATAGCATATAAAAGAGTTGTTCATAGAAAATTACATGCAGAAAATCGCCAAAAAGATGCCAAGAAGTTTCACGGGAAACTTCTTGGAGGGGGAGAAACGCTTGTATAGAGGGATGTGTATATTTGAGATATAACCAAATGCCCTAAGATCACAGTAGAGGGAGGATCGTAAGATATTATTTTTGGTGAACGTAAGCCCTCTTCAAATAAGATTAGTCATGAGTATGGCTTGCCGAAGCAAAGAGGTTTCGCGCGAAACCTCTTTGCAGGACGCTCAGAGTGTTTTTTGCAAGAGTTCTTGAATATGTTGTGTTGTCTGGCGCGCATCCAATCCGAGAAAGGAGCCTTTAATCGCCCTTGTTAAGCCGGGCTCGTGAGCGAAGATGCTACCACCAAAGCAGACATCAGGGCGAGGAGCATCTATTTTATCGATCTCGCGCGCCACTTCGGCCAGAGTGCGCGCGCTGGTACGCATGGTTGCTGAGAGACATACTAGACCGGGCCGTAATTTGCGAATCTCCTGAAGCAGGCTCTGACACTCAATCATCTGTCCGAGGTAATAGATGTTGAGGCCAGCACGTCGCCAGAAGAGAGCCAACATAAGAATGCCTATCTCATGCGTCTCTTGGGGAGCGCAGCCTACCAGAATTCCAGGACCCTGACGCAGATTGGGTGTGGTCTGAAAGAGGTATGAAAGACGCGTGCGAATTATATTGCTGGCGAGATGCTCGACTGTCACTGTAATTTGGCGCGAAGCCCAGAGTTCACCAATGCGGTAGAGCACTGGCTGGATCAGATTGAGACAGACATCTTCGACTGTATAGTAGAAAAACGCTTCGTCGAGAATACTTTGTGCATGTGCTTCATCGAGGCGTGCCATCGCTTCAATGAGAATATCGATGAGGCGCTCAAAAGGAGGAATGGTCTTCATCCGTTTGCGTGTGCGCTGCTGTTTGGCATAGATTTGCGGCGCCTGAGCTTCCAGGGAGGAGAGCCGTTGGAGAGCCTCACGAGGGGTCATACCAGCCTCAATAAGCTGGATAATTTGAGCACGTGTGAGCTTGGATGCGAAGCGCTGAACTGAGTGTGAAAGTGAGCTTGTGTGGCGGAGTTCGACCAGCTTTGTCAAAACTGGCTGGATCAACTGCTGGCATACATAGGCTGCCGGGTGTGCGGCGAAGGCTCCACGTAGGAGCCGACTGGCGCTGACCTCATCCATACGTGTGATAGCATGTAGCAATGAATTATGCAAATCGTCCAATGTACGCTGCGATGGGGGGCCAGTGTCTCAAGTAGCACCTCTCCATCCTGTTGGCGGACATAGGCAGGCTCAAAACGTGCTAGTTCAGTCATTGCCATATAAACGCTTGTATCATTGCGTTTGATGCGCCAGCGTAGCCATTTGATTGCAGCCAGATCGCGTTGTGAATATTGTCTGTAGTTATTTGTATTGCGCAAAGGAACGGGGATGCCATAATGGCGCTCCCACGCGCGCAGGGTCATCGCGGGTACGAGAGTCTCTACAATGGTTGTTTCCAGATCGAAGCGTGGTATGGCCGGAAAGCGCTCAAGATGTGGCAAGCCATCGCGTGGCTGCTCTGCTCGCAGGGGGGTCAGGTTTGGTTCTGTGACTGGTATTTTGCGGTCAGGGAGCATGATTGCCTGGGGGATGGGCAATAGCTCCTTGAAAAGCGTTATCTCCTGCGTGTTTGGATAACCAACAGTTTGAGGTTTGCCCTTAGTGGGCTCTCCAGCGGGGTATCGCGAATCGTGTTGTTTGCTTGGGGTTTCCATTTCCAACTCCTCAACATATAACACACATCACATATGGAACCTGTCAGGTTATTCGTCACCTTGGTAAAGGTGCTTACATATATCATGGAACTTATACGTGACATATGTAATGAAGCGAATATAGAGTATATGGTAGCATAATATGCAAATTTAGGGTATTAATTATGTATAAAGATTTTAGATTCGGAAGGATGCAGCGGCTATTTATCTCCTCTGAGTAGACACGTGTGTTTGTTAGCCTTGTGGAAAAATGACATTACTGTAATAAAAAAGCTATGTCTACCGATGGCAACGTGAGAGCGTGCGCTTTTGTTAAAAGTATGTTCATGAAAATATGGCAGTTTTATGAAAAGTTAAAATTGGTTCATAATATGGTAGAAGCCTTATATTGACGTTTACCATCGAAATGCATACAATCCATAACAACACATTATTAGTTTCTGGTAAGTATTGATATACTGTCTAAAAGGTTACAGTGGTACCCTCTGTACGCGCTGTCTATCTGGTTGTTGTCGAGTGGAGGTGGTTGAACATGCAAATTCAGGCAGGCTCCGGCCCCCTACCCAGGGAAGGCGACATGGATGCGGAAGCTTTGAGGAGATATGGTCATCTGTTTGTTGACTGGATCGCGGATTACATGCGGGATATTCAATCATATCCGGTGTTGGCGCAGGTGAAGCCTGGGGATATCCGCCAGGCATTACCTAGCATACCGCCTGCTCATGGCGAAGAGATGGAGCATATACTGGCGGATGTCGAGCGTGTGATTATGCCTGGCATTACACACTGGAACTCAGGTAACTTTATGGCCTACTTTGGGGTGACTAGTTCGGGACCATGTATTCTGGCCGATATGTTGACAGGAGCATTCAATGTCTCACGGATGCTCTGGAAGACTTCGCCCGCTGCGACTGAGCTTGAGCAGGTTACATTAGATTGGCTACGCCAGATGTTGGGTCTACCTGGACCGCTCTTTGGTATGATCCATCATAACTCAGCTATCGCGAATGCTCTGGCGGCGGCGCGCGAGATGGTACCGGGTCTCCATGTACGTCAGAAGGGATTAGCTGGTCGCAAGGAGATGCCGCGTTTGCGCTTCTATGCTTCGGAAGAGGCTCATTCTTCAGTTGAGAAGGCAGCGATTCTCCTGGGTCTTGGTCAGGAGAGCCTGCGCAAGATTGAAACCGACGCTGACTATTGCATGAATGTGGAGGCGCTCGACCAGGCTATTCGTGAGGACCTTCGCTCTGGCTGGTGGCCTTTTGCTGTGATTGCTACTGTGGGTACGACATCGACAACCAGCGTGGACCCGGTTGAACAGATAGCCGATATGTGTGAGCGCTATGGTCTCTGGTTACATGTGGACGCAGCCTATGCTGGCGCAGCCGCTATTATGCCAGAGATGCGCTGGATCTTGCGTGGGTGCGAGCGGGCCGATTCCCTGGCGATCAATCCGCATAAGTGGCTCTTTACCTCGTTTAGCTGTAGCGTCTTCTATACCCGTCGTCCCCAGGCGCTACGATCTGCCTTTAGCCTGACGCCTGATTACCTCCAGAATAATGAGGGTCACTCTGGACAGGCTCTTAACCTGATGGATTATGATGCCTCTTTACCGCATGGCTTTCCTGCCCTTAAACTCTGGATGACCTTACGGTATTTCGGCCAGGATGGGCTTGTCAACAATATCGCCGCCCACTGCCGATTAGCGCGCCAGTTCTCGCGCTGGGTTGAGTTTTCTCCAACCTTCGAACTCCTGGTTCCCACTCGTTTTAGTGTCGTCTGCTTCCGTACGCACCCTGCCGGGATGCATAACGAGGAGCAACTTGATCGCCTCAATGAACGTGTGCTCAATCGTGTGAATGCGGGCGGGCGAACTTTCCTCTCCTCATCACGTCTCAAGGGGCGCTATACCTTGCGTCTTGCCATTGGTAATCTGCGTACCACGGAGGCTGAGATTTGTGTGGCATGGGAGGAACTACAAAAAGCTTTGCGTCTCGAAATGGGATCTATACCGTCATCCTGGTCCGGGTTGCGGCAGGGTAGGTTGCATCTGCTCTCCTTTTCTGGTGAGCCCACCACTGCTCTCTCTGGATCTGGGAGTATCGGAAGTTGCTAGGGCCCAAGGGCTAACGTGGTATAGTTTGCAGCAGGACTGATTGTGTTAATGGGAGTGGAGTACCTGGATGCAAACTACCACAGATGTGTTAATTATTGGCGGCGGCGTGATTGGCTGCGCTATCGCCTATGCCTTACGACAACAAGGGATCACAGTCGTTGTACTGGAACGTGGCGAAATTGGTGGGCAGGCTTCAGGGGCTGCGGCGGGTCTGCTTGCTCCCCTGGGACCGCTTACGGGCCCTGGCCCATTTGCCAACCTGGTTTTGACTGGCTTCTCCCGCCTTATTGACCTATTGCCGGAACTAGAGGCGCAAAGTAGTATCCAGGTAGGCTATGAGCGCTCTGGGGCCTTACGTGTTATCCGCCAGGAGAAACGCGCACCCCGCTTGCGTAAGCGGCTACAGGACTGGAAATCTCTAGGGATGAGCCTCTATTGGCTTGATGGTGATGAGGCGCGTAAGCAGGAACCATTACTCACACCTGATGTCTATGCTGCTATCTATGCTCCTGAGGAGTCACAGGTTCGAGCAACAGATGTTGTGCGTGCCTTCGCACTCGCAGCCAGCAAAGCGGGAGCGAATATCTACTCTCAACAGGAGGTTGTGGGCACCGTCACACACCGTTCAAGAGTACAGGGGGTGCGTACAGCGAGTAGGGAGCAGATTACCTGCCAGTGGCTGGTACTCGCGCCAGGGGCATGGATCGGACCTTGCCTGGAATGGTTGAATGTGAAGCTTCCTGTGCGTCCATTGCATGGGCAACTCCTGGCTTTTGAGCAGCCAGCTTCACCGCTCAAACATATCGTCTTTGGCGAGGCAATCTATCTAGTCCCGCGCAGAGAACAGATTCTGGTGGGGGCTACAAAGAGCGAGATGGGGTTTGATACGAGGGTTACGGTAGAAGGGACGACGAAGCTGGCAGCAACCGCGCGGCGACTCGCTCCCATTCTAGCGACGCACGAAGTTCGTGCCACCTGGGCCGGGCTACGCCCCTGGACGCCTGATCATCAGCCGGTTATTGACTTTCTTCCCGCATGGGAGAACGTTGTGCTTGCGGCGGGACACAATAGCGTAGGCCTGATTCTGAGCGCGTTAACTGGTGACTGTGTCGCGGAGATGCTTCTCTCTGGGAGTGTTCCGTCTATTGTTCGGCCTTTCTCAGTGGGGCGCTTCTCCAGTATGGAAGTACCCCATTGAGAAGAGGCAAGCAATATATGCGGCTAAAAAAGACCATTGGGGGCTTGAACCGAAAGTATCAGGCTATCTTTTGCCGCGCAGGGGATATTTTCGTTCGCCCCAATCGCTGCTGAGAGTAGCGTGAACTTATCGCCAAGCGCGCCATTGAGCTTGCTATTGAGCTCCTGCTCAATCTTGGCATTATAGGTATCATACGGAAAGGTAAAGATGGATAAGACGGCGATAGTTGTCTTCTGGACTTTGACCGCCAGCTTGCCTTGCTGGGCCGTGGGTTTGAGGAGCGTCGTAGCTTTCGCGATTACCAGCGATTGACCGAGCGTGATGTCGCTGGTGGCGACGATCTGTGTACCACTGATAGCTAGTTTGATGTTGCGTGCGTAGAGGTTATTGCCCAAGGGGAGTACTCCCAGCGCCGGACCTAGCGTGCTTATTGATGCGGCAGGTAGCTCAACATAGGCATTGGTCGCGCTTGCCGTGCCCTGTAATTGCTCCATACTTGAGAGTGTTGTGCGCCTGGTTTCTCCAGGTGTGAAGGATGTTGTCTGCTGGTTTTGCTCGTCCGTGAGGGTAATGGGAACTTGCATGCCAATATCCAGGGCATTCGTGCCACATCCAGGTGTTGTTTGGATCGTTTGTAGTTTACCTAGAGGCGTTGGTAGGGTCGTCAAGGGGCCATTTATCAGTGTTGGGCTGCCCTGCACTGGCTCTGCGCTGACCTGAATAGTGGACGTATTTACGACCGAGAAGCTCACTAGCATGTCAGCATTAATTGGTTTGGGATCATCGGGATAGAGGCGAACACGCAACGAGGTCAGCATACCCCCTTGTTGGGGAGAGAGGTCCGTCAGGGTCGCCGAAGGTTGAATGAGCACCTTAGCCATCTTTGAGACCCAATCCCGGCTCTCAGCAGGCATACCATCCGTAATACCTTTCATCGTACTATCGACGGTCTTCGGAAGCTGTGCATCGATCTGCTCCTCAAACACAGGACGTAGTGAGGCAGTTGAGAGATAGATGTGTGCGTTCAGCGGTAGCTCTTCCTGTTGCTGCACAGGTCTGCTCGTCGCGGCGTAAACTGGTGTGATGAATAACAACGCCGCAATGAGCAGAAGGAGCGTGACGACCGCCGCGCGCGACGGACGAAGATGATGTTTCCAGCGCTTTCGTATCTTAAGCATAATGCCTTCTCTCTTGCATGTATGGATAGGAATATCTATGATCTCTTCAATAGCGAGTACTGATATGCTCAGTGTTTCTTAGAAGAGTAAGTTTATATTGGTTACGGTGTGGGCAGCTCAGGTGGTAGTTTATTGATATCATTGATATTTATGGGCCCGAGCAGGCAGTAAGGGGCTGGTGGCGCGATATTGGGTAGATCCTCGACTGCCGGAGTTTCCAGCTTGATCAAGAGCACCATCTTACCCTGACTACAGCCTAGCGTTGTCGTCGTATGCACCTCACGAATTTTTACGCTTTTGAGCTGTGCATGAAGAGCAGGCATAACCGATTTTGTGAACATCTCATCGACTGGGGCTTGCATATCTTTTGCTGTTTGCTTGCCTGCATCCTTGCCATCGCGTCTCACATGGGTTACATTCAAGCGCACATTCTGTTTGCTATCCAGCGCTAGCTTCCCTTCCATCTCAACTGGCATTACCCGCTTAATACCGTTTGTATCGATGTGTAGTTTGAGACTGAGCTTCAGACCATCATTAGGGAGAGGCGTAACACTGACATCGCTCAGAGTGCTTTCCTGGACCTTGAGCTGTGAGGCAAGTAAAGAGGTGATTGCTTGCTGATCCAACCCTACCTGGAGCGTAATCGAGCGCAAGGTTGGCTTCGATTTTGGCAATCCCAGAGCCTGCCCATCTACCATAAATGTCGCCAGAATGCCACCTGCGATGAGCAGCATGACCAGGAGGATACTACCTGCTGCGAGTACCTGACGTGGTTGCGCGAAGAAGCTCTTGCCGGGTATGACCGCCGGAGTCAGTTCCGCTTCCTGCTCTGAGAGTGGGGTCTGGTTGCCCCAGAGGAAGAAGGCTGGAATGAGTGCGATGACACAGAGGATCATCGTCGCGAAGAAGACAGAAGTATAAACGGTATGAGCTGAGCGTACCAGGTGAACGGCGTAGTTCTGCATCCAGATGATATAATCGCCCGCCGTCGTGTTCTTACCCAGCGCGGGATAGCCTTGAATCCTGCGATTGAAGTCCGCTAAGGCCCAGGAGGTCAAGATAGCCAGCCCCAGGATCATTCCAACCATGCGCAGGGCTGTGATTACTGCGGAACTCATTCCGGCCTGTTTGGCTTTGACCGCATTCAGGGCTGTGGTACCGATAGGCGAGATGACGAGGCCAAAACCCAGGCCTGCCGTCATGGTGCTGATCGTAATCTGTGTCCAGCTGACATCGATGGGCCAGCGGCTCATCAGGTAGAAGCCCACCGCTGTAAAGAGCAGACCCAGCACCGCCGTCCAGCGACAGGTAATGTGGTTACAGAGCCAGCCACCAAGTAGTGCCCCGACCGGGATAAGCGCGGTCATGCGTAACAGAGCCAGACCACTATCCATGACAGTCAGTTGCATGACTGTATCGATATAGATGGGAATGTCGGCCATTGCGATGATGAGCGCGGCACCTACTAGCAGGCTAACCAGAGTTGAGGCGCTGAAGGTAAAGCGCTTGAAGAGAGAGAGGTCAACCACGGGCCAGCGGACCTTGCGCTCTACCAGGACGAAGGCGACAAAGAAGATCACTGCTAGAGCCAACACGATAGGGTTGTTTTGAGGTGCTGGGCTAGCGCTGGTATGCCTGGTTCCCAATTCCGCGCCCTGTTGCGCCAGCCCGAGACTCAGGCAGGTTAAGGCCAATCCTAGCAATAGGCTTCCCAGCCAATCCACTCCTTCGCGCAGGTGCTGTCCACGCGGGATACATAGCCAGGTCCCTACCATCAGAGCAACCACGATTGGAATATTAAGGTAGAAGATGGACTGCCAGCCAAAGTGTTCGACCAGTAAGGCTCCATAGAGGGGGCCAAGTGCGCCTCCAATCTCGGTAACCGCGCCGATGATGCCCAGGGCGATACCCAGGCGCTTCTGTGTGTAGAAGTCGCCCGCGATAGCCATTGCGACGGGTACCAGGGCTCCGCCGCCAATGGCCTGGAAGAAACGGGCCGCGATAAGCCAGATAAGTCCAGGTGAGGAGGTATCAACACCAAGAGGGCGCAAGAAGCTCAGGTTTAGGCTCGCGCCAAGCCAGGGGGCGATGGCACAGAAGAAAGAGCCAAGACCAAAGATCGTCAGGCAGATTTGGAAGATGCGCCGCCGCCCATAGATATCGGAGACACGCCCCATAAGTGGCATGGCTACGACGAAGCCGAGCAAGTAGGCACTTACGATCCAGGAGGCATGATCGAGTTGGGTTAGTGAGAGGTGCAGATCGGTAATGATCTGTGGGAGCGCGGTCACGACAACCGTCTCGTCCAGTGCTGTAATAAAGACGCCGATACACGCTATCGTGAGAGCTGCGATAGCGATACGTCGATGAGGTCCTTCAGGTGCCAGCTGGTGGAGAGATTGACTGATCTGTTCTCGTACGGTGGAGGGAGTATCTTGCTCCTCTGTTGTGTGTGGGCGGACGTCGGTAACTGTCACATTGGTAGGCATCTCGCTGATGTCGGTGTTCTCTGTTGCTTTCTGCGCGTTGGGTGCCGAAGGCTGCATGGCATCCTCTTCCTTGCGCGTGGCCTGCTTACGCTTGAACGCTGACGCGTCATGATCGTCTTCTAAGGTGTACATTGTTCCCTCATTGCTAACCCTTTATGGTGTGTATGGGTGCTTCTTGATCCATCCTGGCGTGCATGTTGCTTATGGCTAGGAGAGCATACTTCCCCTAATATATACGTAAAGATCGCAGTGCTTGTTGCGTACAACCATAGTATACGCTATCTTTCAGCATCTCCTCAGGCATACATAAAGCCATGCTTTCAATGTAGTGCTCTGAAGAGAATCAACGCCTATCTCCTGCCAATTTGGAGAATGTGCGTGGATGGTGGTACTTGTTGGTTTGAGGGTGTAGATACTTGCTCCCATACTCCTGTTTGCCCCTGGGCTTCCTCATGACGTAAGATAAAAGTAAGATAGATCTCCCAAGGCAGCAGTCATCAGGCGTTGTAGTCAGCGCATACCTTTTCATGTCCTTAATAGCATTCACCAACGCCGTCGTCAAGGCGGCTAGCTTCGCTCAGGTTCATGAATGGCAGGCCATAAAAAGCACTCGCCGGAACCGCAGCCACAACACCTTACATAATAAAGAGGAACACAGTCTCATGGAGAACCAGCATACAGAACTTACCCTGCGTTATGGATGTAATCCCCATCAGAAGCCAGCGCGCGTCTATGCGAAGCAGGGTCAACTCCCCTTCCAGGTACTTAACGGAGCGCCCGGCTATATTAACCTGCTTGATGCCCTCAACTCCTGGCAACTGGTGCGCGAACTGCGCCAAAGTCTCAATCTTCCCGCAGCGGCCTCCTTCAAGCATGTGAGTCCAGCAGGCGCGGCCCTTGGATTGCTATTGAGTGATACTCTCAAGCAGGCCTATGCCGTTGAGGATCTGGAACTTTCCCCACTCGCCAGTGCCTACGCACGAGCACGTGGAGCGGACCGCCAGGCTTCTTATGGCGACTGGGCAGCACTTAGCGATATCGTGGATGTGCCAACCGCCCGGCTGATCAGCCGCGAGGTTTCGGATGGTGTGATCGCGCCTGGATATGAGCCAGAGGCGCTGGAGATTCTGCGCAAGAAACGCAAGGGGTCTTACATTGTCTTGCAAATCGATCCCAACTATGAGCCAGAGGAGATGGAGACACGTGAGGTTTTTGGCGTGACCTTTGAGCAGAAGCGCAACAACATCACGCCTTCCGCTGAGCACCTCAAAGATATTCCGACGCGAAATAAGCACCTTCCAGAGTCCGCTCAGCGTGACCTGATCCTCTCGCTCATCACGCTTAAGTACACACAGTCCAACTCTATCTGCTTCGCCTATGATGGGCAGGCAATTGGTATTGGTGCAGGTGGACAGTCACGTATCATGTGTACGCGTGTTGCTGCCGCCAAGGCTGCCGATTGGTACCTGCGCCTGCATCCAGCGGCCCTCTCATTGCCATTCAAGGCCAGTGTCAAGCGTCAGGAGAGAGTAAATGCTGTTGACGCTTATCTCCGCGAAGACCTGACGCCCATTGAGGAGAAGGAGTGGGAGCAACTCTTTGAGACCGTACCACCGCGCCTGACAAGCCAGGAGAAGGAGGAGTGGCTCTCAGGCTTAAAGGGCGTCTCGCTAGGGTCTGATGGTTTCTTCCCTTTCCGTGACAACATCGACTTCGCGGCACGCTATGGTGTCTCTTACATTGTTCAGCCGGGCGCATCTCTACGCGATGAAGATGTTGTCACAGCCTGCGACGCCTATGATATCGTGATGGCAATGGCGGGAATTCGTCTCTTCCATCACTAGTATGCTTTAGTCAAAACTGTTCAGGCTGGGCTATTCACGATGTGGGCAGCCCGGCCTGATATATGTTTTTTTATGGTTCTCCTTGCCGAAAATGTGAGCACGTTCGAGTTCTTATGAAAACCAATGCCATCTAAGGGCATTGGTTTTCATAAGAGGTTAGAAAGGAATCGACGCATGGTTAAAAAGCTACAATCCAGCGCGGTTGAAGCCTATCTTGAGGAGCATAAGGACGAGGCGTTGCACCTATTAGAGCGCCTCTGTCGCCAGAGAAGTGTCGCGGCTCAGAATGATGGAGTGGCGGAGATGGCGAACCTTGTCGAGAGCCTGTTGCAAGAGAATGGATTTAGCACTCAACGTCTGACGGTTGAGGACGCACCTCCTGTTATTTTTGGTGAGATTCGCGGGCGCAGCCCCTTTACCGTTCTCTTATACAACCATTATGATGTGCAACCTGCCGAGCCATTGAATCTCTGGGATACACCTCCCTTTGAGCCTACCATTCGCGATGGCAAGCTTTACGCGCGTGGTTCGGCGGACAACAAGGCTGAGATTGCGGCGCGTTTGACAGCGATTCGCGCTCTTCGCGAGGTACATGGCGAGTTGCCTGTGACCATTCGCTGGATGATTGAGGGCGAGGAGGAGATTGGCAGCGTCCACTTCGAGGAGATCGCGAAGAAATATGCGCATCTCTTTGAGGCTGATGGCGCGATGTGGGAGGGCTCGGGCTTTGATGAGGATGGTCGTCCTAGCCTGGTGCTCGGTTGTAAGGGGCTAGTCTATGTCCAACTGGATGTACAGGGTGTTGGTGTTGATGCGCACTCAGGAAGCGCCCCTATTTTGCCAAGCGCAGCTTGGCGGCTGGTCCAGGCTCTGGCAACCCTGAAGGATGCTGATGGGCGCGTGCGCATCCCCGGTTTCTACGATGCTGTAATGATTCCTGGCGAGCCCGAGATTGAGGCGCTGGCGCAGCAGGGAGATAATGAAACCCTGATGAAGCAAGCATATGGTATTGACGCTTTCAATGATAACCTGACTGGCATCGAGCTTCGCAAGCGGCAAGCGTTTTCCCCAACGTGCAACATTGCCGGGTTGCTGAGCGGGTACACAGGTGAGGGCTCGAAGACGGTTCTTCCAGCAAAGGCGATGGCGAAGATCGATTTTCGTTTGGTGCCGGAACAGGAGCCAGATGATATTGTCGCCAAGCTACGAGCACACCTGGATGCCAATGGCTACCAGGACATTCGCATCATGACTTTTGGCAATGCTGAGCCGGTCATGACTCCACTCGATCATCCCTTCTCGCAGCGTATTGCTCGTATCGCGGAAGAGTATGCTGAGAAGCCAGCTTCAATTACCCCTCTTGGTGGTGGAACGCTTCCCCTGTTGGGTTCAATGCGACGGCACGCGAACTTATTAGGGCTGATGGCTCCCGGCAATGCGACGTACTGGGGTAACGCGGCTCATTCCCCCAATGAGCATATTCGGATTGCGGATCTGGAGCAAGCCGTGCATTACAATTGCTATATGTTCGCGGCCCTCGCAGAAGAGGAGTGAAAGGGCTTTAACCCTTTGCGCCCAACTATTCCTGCTGCTGGGCAAGGGCGGTGAGCTGATCGCGAACCTGCCAGAGTTCGGGATAGAAGGCATCGCTGAGGGTGCGTTTGAGAATGCGCATGGAGGTTCCGCCAGTCCCTATCGATCCGGGACCTATCATGCGTTGAGCCAACTTGAAATGTTGGACACGGAAGAGCTGAAAGATCTCGTCATAATCCAACAGGGCCTCGGCGAAGTCGCGAAGAAGTGGGTATTGCTGGGCTTCAGTGTAGACCTGGATCAATGTTACGTCTTCGCGGTTGAGTACAGCCTTGAAGTCATCCCAGAGCAAGGGCGAGAGGTGCATAAGCGCATGGAAGCCAGGAGAGTCGGTTCCCGCTCCATCCTCCAGCACCTTGCGGAAGCCATGGAAGTCCCAGGGAGACATATTTTCGAGCATACGCAGATTCTCAAGCATGAGATGTTGGGTTTGAATGACACGCCTCATCAGGCGGAGTGCGTAGTGGAGTTTCCCCTGAGGGAGTAACTGGCGAATGGTGCGCAGCTCGAACGCGTTCTCTTTCCACCAGAGCTCGAAGACCTGATGAACCACCTGAAATTGTAGCTCATCGTGGTGTGCGAGATCGGGCTCAGCCTTTTGAAGCGAAAGTAACTCATCTGTACATAGATAGCGCTCATAGGTGCTGGCGCGGTGCAAGGGTTTGCTCGCCATTGCGTGTGGCTCCTTCTCTGGTGTATCGCGAAACGTCAATGTTTCGCCTCTTAAATGGAAAAACTACGCTTCTTCACGCTCTATTGTACTATATCTATTGAAATGCTTGATATGGATTATTGGAGGTAAGGGCGTGAAGAGTGGTGAGAGGAATCTTCGATGGGATGTTGGGGGGGCGACGAGGGACCTGGCGATCCACTTACGGTCGCCAGGCCCCTCGTCGCGTCTACCTCGCTTTGCGTAACCGTAAGGAGAAGATAGTTTTTCCGAACATGTTATCCTACTCTGGTTTTTTATATGAGAACCTGAGCATACTATTCCCCACATGAGATAGTGCTTGCTACCCCGGTAGGGTTGGTTTTCGTATAAGGGTTATCATAAGCCACTACCAGCTCCTCAGATTGTTGAGCGGGCTACTCTGAGCTGTCTGACGGATCAGATAACGCGTAACATCAGAGAGGCTACCAGTTTCATGATAGATGGCGAGCTGGCGGTCGGCGCCAGTGCCGCGTGGATCATCAAGGAGAGAGCGCAGGTAATTGATCTCACGGCGGCTCCCCAGGTCGTCAAGCATGTCGTCGACAAAGTCGAGCGTCTCATGCACAGATTCGCGCATTGTCATACGACGAGCTTGAGAGAAGTCAACGTATTCGGCGTCGAGACCATACCGGCTGGCTTTCCATTTATTTTCTTCGATAAAATGCGCGGGTAGGACATGTGTGCCCTGGTTGCGTTTGTGTAGCCATGAGAGTTTGGCAACGAGCGCTTGCGCAAGGGCCGCGAGAGCCATCGTATCCTCAAAGGTCGCTGGCATATCAGCGATACGGAACTCGACAGTATTGAAGAACGGATGTGGTCGAACATCCCACCAGATGCGCTTTCCATTATCCACACAGCCAGTTTTGATCAGGCGCGCCACATATGCATCGAAGTCCTGGTAAGAGTCAAAGGTCATAGGTACTCCTGAGCGTGGAAAGCGTCGCCAGACAATGGCGCGGTAAGATTTGAGACCGGAGTTGCGCCCACCCCAGAAAGGTGAATTGGCTGATATCGCCAGGAAATGTGGCAACCATGTGCGTAGCTGATTGATAAGCGGAATTGCGATCTCTTGACTTTCGACGCCTACGTGGACATGCAGGCCGAAAATGAGGATGGAGCGTCCAACGTCCTGATACTCTTCCTCTAGTTCGGCATAACGTGGATTGGGTGTGCGCTCCTGCTCCTCCCAGCGAGCCATCGGATGGGTACCTGCACTAACAAGGGCTAACCCTTCAGCTTCAACCAGATTAGTGAGGTCGGAGCGAAGCTTCTGCAAATCGAGGCGCAGTGCCGCAATATTGGGACAGACATCTGTTATCAATTCGACAGCTGATTGGAGCATTTCCGCTTTGATGTGCTCGCCTAACAGTGGCCCTCCTTTTTCCATAATTGTCTGGATATGTGATGCCAGTTGCCCGGTCTGTCGATCAACCATCTGGAACTCTTCTTCGACGCCGAGTGTAAATTGATGCGCCATGATAGGCTCCTTCCTGAAGCTGTTCTGTATGACCCGTTAGCGAAAACACAACCTACGGATGCACCATGTACGAGGTCGTTGTGCGCGAACAACCAGTGTTTCTTCCGGGCAGATGGCCCGGCGAGATAACAGAGAGGGGAGTGGGAGCAATCATTACTGCTTGCATTCCACTCCCCTCTCTGGCCCTGCCTGGAAACGATGCCATGGGCCATCTGTCCGGAAGAAATAGAGAGTTTATTACAATGTGTTTGTTGAGCCTCGGGTTGATCGTGCGGAGAAAATAAAAACAGGTAGAGGAAGGTGCCAGTATGTTCCTGTTGGAGCCAGGTGGCATCGCTTATACGCTTCAAGCGGCAAGTAAACCCTCGTTGAGAGCGGGGGTAAATTGTAGGAAGACCGTTGTGGTACTGGTGCGCGCAAGCGCCAAACCACATAGACATACCTCAGAGCGAAAAATGAAGTTTGACCGCATTAGGAGGTCGCGCTACAAAGAGGCTGGCCTGATACAATATGACACGCTTGAATAGCTGCTGTGACTTATAGAGTACACAAGAAACGTAGTGCATGTCAAGTAAAATTACCAGCATATTTACCTGTATCTGCGCTTTGCAAGAAGTTACTCCCAAAATCTTGTGCCAGCCGTTATTGTGGAGTTTGCCTGTTGGGTAAGATTGAGGAGAAACATTAAGGAAATTCTGAAGGGCCACAGGTAATCGGGGAACTTCGTGCGAGTCAAAGGGGCAGGACAGAGTTTATAAGCGTAAAGCTTACGGCCGCTCTTACCAATACCGGAGGTATAGCAGTGGGCACGCCGCCTGCCTCTCGGGGAGATGCAGGATACGGCTCGTGTCCCTCCTGGTCGCCCAGGGTACACAACCTTAGGGCCGTTAGAGTAAACGTATGTATGCCCCTTTTGTTAGAGCACGAAGTGTTAGAAATTGATCATAGCATATGCCATACCAGAGAATCAATCCCGTTATCCGAAACTTACCCAAATATGGACAAGCCATATCTGGTGTTCGGTTCCTGCTTCAACGAACAACCTGCCTGGTTTCCCAGGTCTTACAGGATCTCCACAGGCGTACATTCCGACGTAACTCGCCGTACTAGCAATGAGTATAGCAGATGAGTCAAGGGCCTTAAATGTCTACAAATGGCAAGAAATGTTCATAGTTCAAGAAGCTATGATCACCCCTTGAAGCAATAGATAGACTTTCTTTATTTATTACTCATAATTCAAAGGCATGTGGCAGCAAGTCTCGAACAGACATCGTATGAATGATAGGCTCTCCATTCTCATCGTCTCCCCCATCGATATAGACGGTCGCGTCGGGAGCTAGATCGATCATCCATTGGCGACAAGCCCCACAGGGAGTACGGCTGCTGAGCGGAGCATTAGCAGGCGTGTCGGTACAGGAAACAGCTATCGCGGTGATAGTCTTTGCTCCCTCAGATATAGCCGTCGCCAGAGCGGAGCGCTCAGCGCAGAGGGTAAGGCCATAGCTGGCGCTTTCAATATTCACGCCAGTATATATCTTTCCATCCGCGATGAGTGCTGCCCCTACGTGGAAGTGAGAGTAAGGAGCGTGCGCGCGCTGAGATGTGTGGCGAGCCAGAGAAATGAGTTCATGGGCGTTTGGCATAATAAGTAGTTTCCTTCTGAAGCTAGTTCCAATAGAGATTAAACAGAGCCATATAGATAAAGCTTAGTGTCAGCGCCAGGAAGATGAGCGAGCCAATAAGACCTGGAATGATCCGATACAGGCGTGGATATTTTCCGCATCGGTCATAGAGAGGTTGGCGTGGATCATAGCACACGAAGACATTGTAGAGATCGGGGAGGCTGTGCCGCTCGATAGGAGGCGCAGTAAGCTGGATATGGCGCGCGACCCCGCCCTGTTGATCTTCTGAACGATAGAGGATTGTATAGACATTATATGTCATTCCCTGTTTGCGCTGTTCGATACGATTGACAACAATACCTCTAGTGAGGGTACCACGTATGCGAAGCGCGACATAACGCCAGAATTGCCACTCAAAGAGATAGGCTAGAGCTGGAAGGAAGATCATAAAGGCCAGGAGAAAGAAGAGAAATGTTGAGAGCGCCTGCTCAGAGCTATAGCCCTGGAAGACCAGGAGCGCGCGTTCAGGCTGAGCAGGATCATACCAACAGTTGATTGGTTGCCCGAGCGGATAACTATCCAGCACATTTTGCGCGAGCTTTTGGGTGCTATAGACAAAAGTATCTGGCCCATCGAAACCGCTTGTGTTGATCTGGCGTCCATCAGGCAGAGTGAGTGTATAGGTGAATATGGGCTTATAGATGGGGCGTTTACTGTTCTGGCTATCGCTTTGCAGATGCCTGGCTGTAATGACACACGTTCCCTGAATAAAGGAGTGGTAATACAGCGCGCGCCTCACAGGCGCGATCAAAGCGAGAATAATAGCGACGCATATAATAAGAATTATGCGTCGTAGGAAGAAAGCTCTCTTTTTCACTGAAATGTCTGCTCTCAATAGCTGGTGGGCATATGTTGTGTCAGCAAGATTGTAGCATTTTTGTGGTGGACTGGCTATGACTGTTCTCGTTAAGCAAACCTCGCATGGAGAATTGATGCGTTCTGTCGATAGATTCTTATGGGTTGCATGGTAGGAGAATGCATATTATGATACAGTTGGATCTGGAAAGACCATGAAATAATAACGCTGGCATACCATGCAGTTCCTCTGTGTGTTTCTGTGCCAGAAGTGATTCATTATACGGAGTAAAGTATGGGAACTCTCCCGTTGGCAGATCTAATTAATTGGGGGTGGATACGTATTGGTCCGCCTTATATCTATTTAAATATCGATCCTGTGCTACTACATCTGGGACCACTGGCTATTCGCTGGTATGGCTTGATGTATGTTGTTGGTATCTTAATCGCCTTATGGTCTATCAGGGGATACTGCAAGCGTAAAGGCATCACGGAGGACGTTGTCTACCGGGTGCTCTGGTGGTGTATCGCGGCGGGTGTCATCGGTGGGCGCCTCTACTTTGTTATTCAGCAACCGAACTTTGTCGATTACTATCTGCGCAACCCGATCCATATTATAGCTACCTGGGAAGGTGGGATGGCGTTCTTTGGAGCTATCTTCCTGGGAATCGCGACCATGATATGGCGCGCGCGTAAAGAGCATATTAATCCTCTGGTCTTGATAGATGCGGGTGTGCTCTTTGCGACGGTGGGCCAGATCTTTGGGCGTATCGGCAATATTATTAATGGTGATATTATCGGCTATCAGAGTACGTTGCCCTGGTCAACGGTCTATGTTCATCCCGATAGCTGGGCCTGTGCAAGCTACAACCTGTGCGGAGTACCTGTGGAGCCAGCGGCCCTATACGAGATGTTGACCAACATCGTTCTGCTGGGTGTGATGCTCTATTGCGCTCGCAAGTTTCGTCGGCCTGGTATGCTCATGTTAGTCTACCTGTATGCCTACGTGATTACACAGTTCCTCATCTTCTTCACGCGCGACAATATCATTGTTGACTTTCTGGGGACCCATGTTCTCAAACAGGCGCAATGGACCTCGGTAATCCTGTTTATTGTCTTATTACCAATGACCTACTGGATTATTCGTATCTCCAAGCCTGTTCCGGATGGTGAACTGGCGAGCACCTATGGCATTCCCCAGCCAGAGCCAAAACAAACGGCTACAGATAGTGAGAGTATAGAGAACACGAACGAGATTGACGAGGAGCCTGAGGTAGCGGTGGATAACGACGAAGTGTCGGTTTTGTCAGAACAGGAGTCTGTAGAAGAGCAGGAGGCTTCCATAAAACCTGCCATGGAAGAGGGTGAGGGTGCAGAGGCGCACGAACCTGAACAGCCCTCAAGTAGCACAGCACAGGCATAGATTTGTACTCCGCGAACATGCAATCATTAGGAATATAAAATGGAGGGCGGGTCACTGATAGCAGACCCGCCCTCCATTTTATATCTTCAATACGCAAGCGCTAAGGAAACGCTGACCTGGAGAATCGCTACTTCTTTGTTTTAGGAGTCGGTGTCGTTTGGGACGTTGCGGAGACTGTCGGTGTTGTCTGAGGATTAGCCAATTTAGCTTTCTCTTCCTCAACTTTGCGTTGCAGTGCGCGCAGGTAAGATTGAGCGCCATCCAGATCTGTCTGGGTAATTGCTGTGAGCTGTTTAGGCATTTTTTGTACCTGGTCAACCCAACTCTCAAGCACCTTCTGAATTGCCTGGAGCGTTGCGTTATCCTGATAAACGCCCGCGAGTAGACCGCGAGCAGTCTTGAGAGCGGAAAGCATTGCCTTGAGGAAATCCACCGCAACGGACGATCCAAACTGTACGATAGGCGCGACGAAAACGTCATATGCCACACGTGTCAGCTTGGCAGCAGTAATTGCACCATCCAGGGTAAAGCCTTCCAGGTTCTCTAGAGCAGTAAGCATTTCCTTACGTGCGTTTTCCGCACCCTGGGTCAAACCCTTGTTAAACGCATCCTGGACCTGCCGTTCGATATTAGTGCCAGCATCGCCAATCGCCTGGGGTAGTTTCGGCCCGAGTTCGTAAGCAGTAATGCCAGCACCTGCGACAGTGGCGGCTCCAAGTCCGATCAGGATGCCACGGCGCGTCATCTTTCGGTTACGCTTCTTCTGGCGGCGTGCCTGACGCTCATCGATCTCCTCATACTCATCATCCTCATACTCTTCCTCAAATTCCTCATACTCCTCTTCGGCAGGGGTGGGGTGTAGGAGACGGCTACCGGATTCGCGTCGCTCATCTATGAGTGCGCTGCGGCGGGGTGGTATTTGTGATGGACGTGAAACGCTGGAGCTTGCGTAGTCTACACGCGCGTCTAATGGATCATCTCCATACTCATCATCCATAACTTCATCAAGTTCGGCTTGCTCCCATTCATCACCTTCATCGGGATAGAGTTCGCGCGTTGTTGGTAAATGTGGGGCCTCATAGGCGCTGTCATGATTTCCACGCAAATGACGCGAGGTGGTATGACCAACCATCGCGCCGGAGGTGCGGCGGATGCGCTGCTCAACCTCATCGGTTTCTAGCTCTTGAAGGTCTGTATTCTCTTCGTCTGTGCCCTGGGATTTACTGGAAATGATCTGCTGGCGCAGGAGTTGACGTGTCCTGCGTGGATCGGGCCGCTGTGAGTGAAGAGTGCCGGAGCGGCTACCGGACTGCGAAGACATGCGATCACTTTGACTCGCGCCATGCTGGCTGCTTAGCGGATCGTAATTGGAGTCATATTGGCGTCCGGGACTCCGACGGTAAGTTTTGCGTTCCTTCGACATGTTTGCTTTCTCTTCCTCCAGGTGCTATCGACTGTTCGTTTCCTATGTGGACACTGAGTGCTGGCCTGACATAGGACAGAGACCTTGGTGAGCATTAAATCGGGCTGCCTGTGTATGTGTCGATGTATTGGGTTGCCTGAGTTATCCTTATACTCCCATTTTACATATCTTTTTCCGTTTCGTCTAGCTGAAAACGGAAAAGACTTTGTGGCCTTTCTCTTATGTATCTCTCATAGCCAGCAAATAGCCTGTAGATGTAGTGATATAGGAATATCCAGCTATATTAGTTTACGATTCGGAGAAGTAAACAGTCTCTAATTACAAAGGCGCTCTGAGAAGAGTGCTGGCTATCGGCGCGAGAGTGGATGAGGCTCTTATGCTATAATGGGGTGCGAGAGAATGCGCATCTGTGTTTAAGCCAGGATGGAACAACGCTGAAGGTCGTAGCCTTCGTATGGCTATAGCTTATCATTTGGGTCATCCAGGACCTACAAATGAAGAAAGAACGACATATTATGTCTGATACCAGCGCCAATCAGGCGCAGCCCATTGTGGCTTGCGTTACCGTGGGGATGCTGGAGGAGAATTGTTATCTCTACGCTTGTCCTCAAACTCGCGAGGCGGTGATTATCGATCCGGGCGATGAGGCTCAGCGTATCCTCGATACCATTCAAGAACTACAACTCATTCCAAAATATATTCTCAATACTCACGGCCACTTTGACCATACCGGCGCGATTGATGAGGTTAGCGCGGCCTACCCAGTACCTCTGGCGATTCATGCCGCTGATGTATACATGTATACAGACGCGCGCACCTCGGCTCGCTATAATTTGAAGACACCTCTTGTCGAGCGGAAGCCTGATATTTTGCTCAAGGAAGGCGACCATCTGACCTTTGGTACTCTCACGCTAGAGGTTGTGGAAACGCCGGGTCATTCACCAGGTGGCATCTGCCTGATTAGCCAGCCCTATTGCGTCTTTAGCGGCGATACCTTGTTTTATCGCAGCATTGGGCGTACAGATCTGGAAGGTGGCAGTTATGAGCAACTGGTACAGTCGATTCGAAGCAAGCTGTATACATTGGCTGATGACCTCTTTGTCTTTCCTGGTCATGGTGAGCCTACTACGATTGAGGAAGAGAAACACGAAAATCCATTTGTCACTTTAGAGGAGTAATATCGTGTCAAATATCTGTGTTCTAGGAACAGGATATGTCGGGCTCGTTACCGGCACCTGCTTTGCTGATATGGGTAACAATGTTGTCTGTGTAGATGTAATTGAAGAGAAGATCGCCAAGCTCAAGCAAGGTATTCTCCCTATTTATGAGCCGGGCCTGGAAGAGATGGTTGAGCGCAATGTGCATGCGGGTCGCCTGCGCTTCACCACCAGCTATAAAGAAGGCCTGGATAACGTCGAATTTATCTTTATTGCTGTTCCCACCCCCACTGGTGCTAACCAGGGGGCAGCAGACATGCGCTATGTGGAGACGGCGGCGCGTATGGTTGCCGAAGAGCTAGACCACTACGCCATCGTGATTAATAAGAGCACCGTACCAGTTGGCAGCGGTGACGTGGTATCGCGAGTCATTCGCAACAACCTCAAGCGCCCAGAGGTGAATTTCGCGGTTGTTTCCAACCCCGAGTTCCTGCGCGAGGGCGCGGCCCTTCAGGACTTCCAGCATCCTGATCGTGTGGTTCTTGGTTCTTCAGATATTGAGGCGGCTCAGAGTGTGGCTCGTCTTTATCTCTCTCTGCGTGCGCCAATCATCGTCACTGATATCTACACTGCCGAGATGATTAAATACGCCTCCAATGCCTTCCTGGCGACCAAGATCTCCTTTATCAATGAGATCGCTCAGATCTGTGAGCGCCTGGGCGCGGATGTCAAAGAGGTCGCTGAAGGTATGGGCCACGATAAGCGTATCGGTCGTGCCTTCCTGGATGCTGGTCTGGGCTATGGTGGCAGTTGTTTCCCCAAGGATGTACGCGCGCTGGCTCATATGGCGGATGAGGCTGGTCTGCATCCTCAGATGTTGCACGCTGTAATGGATATCAACCATGATCAACGCCACCTGGTTATCAATAAGCTAACGAATATTCTAGGTGCGTTGCGCGGTTGTGTGATTGGTGTACTTGGCTTGGCCTTCAAGCCGAATACGGACGACATGCGTGAGGCGGCTTCTGTTGATATCATTCGCTGGGTGACGTCGCAGGGCGCAACCGTGCGTGTGTATGATCCAGTCGCTGTTGAGACTGGGCGTGCTGCTCTGGAGCGCGAAGGCGTCAATTTGGACATGGTTGATTTCTGTGGGAGTGCCTACGATGTCGCAACTGGGGCTGATGCCCTGGTGGTGGTGACTGAATGGAACGAATTTAAGTCTCTCAATATGTTGCAGGTGCGCGCAGCGATGCGTCGCCCGGTACTTATTGATGGGCGCAACATCTATGAGGCGAACGAGATGAACCGCTACGGCTTCATCTATCGTGGCATTGGGCGCGGGACGGGTCCTGCTCCGACGATCCTCCCTCCTGGGGATACTACAAGCGTCCTGAGTGATACCCCCCTCTTGACGCTCGAAGAAACCAAATAGCCAGGAAGTTCATGGGGCGCGGTAAGCCCCTGTGCCTGTTGGAGACTTCTCAGCGTTAAAGCGCTTCGTGGGATCAAGGGAATTACCAAAGGCAATTCCCTTGATCTAACAACTTATTGTAGGGGTATTGCTAAGATACCTAAAGCGGAGGGCAAATCGGTTGAACGGTGAGCCCTGCGCAGGCTAAAGCTCTGCGTCTAACATATGTGGGGTCCAAGCTTTCTGAGCACAGCTGTAAAGGAAAAAACGATGGACGACCAGCAACCTCTGCTCTTTACACCACTGGTGCGGCAACCGGGAATCGAGATTCCCGATTGGCTCTTTGGCCCGGCTGGTAAAGCAGGCTTGCCTGCTCCCCTGCAAGCCCCGCAAGGGGTGAATATCGCGGTTGGCATCGACATTATCGAGGTTGACCGGGTACGCAAAGTCTTTGAGAAGCATGGCGAACGTTTCCTTAAGCGTGTCTTTACCGAGCAAGAGGTCATACAGTGCCGCAATAAGCCTGCGCGCCTTGCGGGCCGCTTCGCGGCAAAAGAGGCTATCAGCAAGGCCCTGGGAACGGGCATCCATGGTGTCAAATGGCGTGAGATGGAAGTGGTACAACTTCGTAGTGGGCGACCCTCTGTGCGCCTACATGGTATGGCAATGCTTCGGGCACAGCAACTTGGCCTAAGTGCCTTCGATGTGAGTATCGCGGACCTGGCTCACCTCTCCATTGCTATCGCGGTTGGCCTCCAGACGAGCATTGAGCCCCATGAACAAAAGGATGAAGACGCAAGAGGCTAAGCACTTTCCTCCAAGGAGGGGCAATCTGTATCATGCGAATAAGGGATCTTGAGCTTCAGGGATTATTTCGTGCGCTTAATGTGCAAGAGCCAGTTTTACTGGGAGAGGGCTCGGAGAGCCAGACCTATTACTATACAGACGGGAAAGTGATCAGGGTCTGCAAATCCGTTAATGATGGCACAATGCAATACCTGGAGGCTCTACGGGCAACCTATCTCTTGCTGTCGAGTGAACATTTACCCTTTGCACTCCCCCAAATCGAAAGTATAGAGCAGTATGAGGGCCTCGTCTATCTCATTGAGAAGAGGCTAGCTGGTCGCCCCATTGCCGATATATATGGGCAGTTTGATGCCTCACAGCGGCTGACGTTACTACGGAACTACCTGGATGCGTTGTCGGCTTTTGCACGGGTGAAATTGCCAACTTTAAGGTATGGTCCAGTGCTGCCTGGGGACGATGCCATGTATGATGACTGGCAGGACTTTATTCGGGAGATTGCTCCGCGCAAACTGGCACACTCGCGTGCTGATTTGCAAGTGGATGGTATTGACGTAAGTGATGTACTGGCGCGTTTCAATCAGGACCTCAATACCTTGCCACGTCAGCCAGAGAGATGTTTTGTGCATGGAGATTACTTCTTCGGTAATGTGCTGGCTAATGAGAGACAGGAAATCTCTGCTGTTTTGGATGTCAGCCCCTGGAGCGCTGTTGGCGATCATATGATGGATATTGCCGGGGCAATCATGTTCCTCGACCTCTATAACTTTGTTACGCTTCGAGAACGGCAACACTTTACTCGCCTGGCTGTACAGAGGTATGGTGAGAGCGTGCTGACCAGCGTACATGTGTACCGCGTCTATTATAGCCTGCTTCTCTCTGATTGTAAGTTGCTTGATCCTATTGCCTATAGATGGAGTCTTGCGAACTTGAGGCGCTATATGAGTGGAGAGAGCGAGGAATTTGAGGTCATATGAGAGCACTACTACAGCGTGTAAGTCAAGCGAGCGTCACTGTTGATAATATGGTTGTGGGGGAGATCGGTAAGGGGTTGCTGATCCTGCTAGGTGTGGGGCAGGGGGATGGCGAGGCCGAAGTGAAGACATTAGTAGAAAAGATCGTCAACCTGCGCATCTTTGGGGATGACGAGGGGAAGATGAATCGCTCGCTGCTGGATACCGAGGGCGCTGCTCTGGTGGTATCGCAGTTTACCCTCTATGCCGACGCACGCAAGGGACGTCGTCCTAGCTATGTAAACGCTGCCTTGCCTGCTATTGCTGCCCCACTGGTTGAAAGCTTTAAAGAAGCCATGGCAGCGTGTGGAATACGTGTTGCTGGTGGTGTCTTTGGCGCACATATGCTTGTCAATCTCCTCAATGATGGGCCGGTTACAATCTGGCTGGACAGCGCTGAGCTCTAGTCACACGCAATGTCAGGCTAATTACTAGCTCCCCAATATTGATAAGCCTCCAATGAGTGAGACACATATGCGTATCGCGCAACATTAACCGCTTAACGCACTAGGCAGTATAGAGGCATAGCAGTGAGCACACATTCCGAATGGTGTTCAATTTTTGAACACCATTCGGAATGTGTGCTCACTGCTATGCAGCATTAAAAAGGGTAGTTTTAGACGAGAGCAATAAGGCCTTTTCTTGCCGATGTATAGCCATTCGGCTAACTCATCCTGATTTGACACCATGCGGGGCGTTTGCATATACTACAAATGCTGAAGTTTTGGCCGATCATAATAGCAGTTGGACAAAGAAACAAGCGCAAATATCTGGGACAACGCGTGAGAGGTGGTGTTATGGAATATGATGAACGCTGGAGCGCGTTGTTGAAAGGACCATCGAGTGCTTACCGATAGCCATACTCATATCGACACGATTCGCTTCCAGGAAGATCGCGAAGATGTCATTCAACGTGCCATCGAAGGTGGCGTCACGCGTATGATTGATCCTGGGTGCGACCTCGCGTCTAGTCAGGCGGCGTTACAACTTGCTCAAGAGCATCCTGGGGTAATCTTCGCTGGTGTTGGCGTGCATCCTCATGATGCCAGCACATATACGGCAGAGGTGGAGGCACAACTGCGCGCGCTGACGAAGGAGCCAGAGGTCGTTGCCATTGGCGAATTCGGACTGGATTACTATCGTATGCTCACACCACGCGATACGCAACGCACCGTCTTCTGCGCGCACCTGGATCTGGCACGCGAGTATGACCTGCCTTGTATTATTCATGTGCGTGATTCACATGAGGATGTCACGGAGTTATTACGGGCGCATGGAAAAGGTTTGCGAGGTGTCTTCCATTGCTTCTCTGGAACAGTCCAGCAGGCGGAGGAATGCCTGAGTACCTGCCCTGGCTTTGTCCTCTCGTTCGCGGGTCCCCTGACTAAGCAGGGAAATGAACTGCCAGAGGTCGCGCGTATGGTGCCTCTGGATCGCGTGATGGTAGAGACTGATAGCCCTTATCTTGTGCCCAAACCAGAGCGCTCGCGCCGTAATGAACCACTCTTTGTCAGACATACCGCGCAGAAATTAGCTGACATTCGCGGGATGACGCTAGAGGAGATCGCCCAGGTTACTACTCAAAACGCTATTCGTTTATTCTCACTCGGAGATACCGATGCAACTATTTAATACCTTGACCCAAACCGTCGCCCCCTTTACGCCCCTTGAGAAGAATCTGGTGCGTATTTATGTCTGTGGTGTGACGCCCTATGATACAACGCACCTTGGTCATGCCTTTACATATGTCTCATTCGATACGCTTATTCGCTATTTTGAGGCTCAGGGAACGACTGTGCGCTATGTGCAGAATGTGACCGATATCGATGACGATGTGTTACGCAAGGCGCGCGAACTAGGGCTGGCCTGGGATGAACTGGGTCGCCGCGAGACGGCACGTTTCCTGAGCGATATGGACTCGCTCAATGTGCGCCGACCAGACGTGTATGCGCGCGCAACGGATGAGATTCCGCATATTGTGGAAATTGTGCAGGAGCTTGTGGTGCAGGGCCTTGCCTATGTGAGTGAGGGTTGTGTCTTTTATGATGTCAAGAAGGACCCAGACTTCGGTGAGATGGCGCGCGCTATCGGTCTCGACGACTATCAGGCGATGCTCAATATCGCGAATGAGCGTGGTAACTTTCCAGATGATACACGCAAACGTGATAAACTAGACTTTGTACTGTGGCAGGCTCAAGCACCGGGTGAGCCCGCATGGCCCAGTCCCTGGGGTCCAGGTCGCCCTGGCTGGCATATTGAATGTAGCGCGATGTCAATTCGCCACCTGGGACCTCGCATCGATATTCATGGTGGTGGGGCTGATCTGGCCTTCCCACACCATACATGTGAGATCGCTCAGTCGGAGCACTACACAGGCGAGAAGCCATTCAGCCAAGTCTGGATGCACACTGGCATGGTGTATCAGGATGGGGAGAAGATGAGTAAGTCGCTGGGCAATCTGACACTGGTCAGTGAGTTACTCAAAGAGTATACTCCTGATACGATCCGTGTGGCTCTTCAGAGCCACCATTATCGTAAGGCGTGGGAATGTATGCCCGAGGATCTGCGCCAGGCTCATGAGACGGTCGAGCGCTTTATCCATGTACGCCGTCTTGTTGGAGATGAGACCAGCGGCGAGGACGTAAGCTTGCGCGTACGCTTCCAGCAGGCAATGGAGAATGATCTGGATACACCAGCAGCGCTTACGGCTCTCAATGAGGCCGCGCAGACGGTTGCCGCCAGCCATGATCTTCAGACCGGTGCTGAGGTCTTGCGCCAGGCCCGTGTGCTGGGTCTCTGCCTTTAGAAGAGAAAGAGAAGAGCGTCCAGGCTTGTCAGAGGACAGGCCCTGGACGCTCTTTACTATCTATAAGGAGTTAGGCCAGATTCTGAAGAAAACGGGCGACGGTGCGAATGCCCTTGTAGAATTGTGATAGTGAGTATTTCTCGTTGGGAGCATGCAGATTGTCATCTGGGAGACCAAAGCCCATCAATACTACCGGCACGTTTAGGATCTCATTGAAAAGAGCTGCGACTGGAATCGAGCCACCTTCGCGCAGATACACCGGCTCCTTACCATAGACCTCTTTCAAGGCGGTAGCTGCCGCAACGATGGCGGGATTATCAAGCTCCACAACCAGTCCTTCGCCGCCATGCACATTGCGTACTATGACCTTCACGTCTTCGGGCGCGGCCTCCTGTACGGCCTTCTCAAAGAGAGTGAAACACTCTTGTGACTTGAGATCGGGTGGGAGGCGCAGACTGATCTTGGCTGTGGCTTGAGCTGGAATGACGGTCTTGGCACCTTCACCAGTGAAGCCACCCGCGATGCCATGTACCTCAAAGGTAGGACGGGCGCTAATGCGCTCCAGTGGGGGATGCTCTGGCTCGCCAGCCAGTTGCTCAACACCCATCTCTTCGCGCAGATTCTCAGCGAAGTTTAAAGGATCATTTTGCCAGAAGTCTTTCTCAACCTGGGCCGCAGGGCGTAGCTTATTGTAGAGGCCGGGAATGTGAATATGCCCCTGCTCGTCTTTCAATTTGCTGATGATAATAGCCAACGCGTGGAGGGGATTGGGCGCGATACCTCCATAGGTGCCTGAATGCAGGTCACGTCGCGCGCCATGCACCTCAACCTCCGTGTAAATGATACCACGTAGTCCCGATATTAGCGCGGGGGTCTCGGGTCCTGGCATATGTGTATCGCAGATAAAAGCGGCGTCGCATCCCAGACGCTCGGGCATGGTGCGCACATAGTGCTCAATCGACTCGCCGCCAGCTTCCTCCTCACCCTCGATCAAGACCTTCACGTTTACTGGTAACTTGCCATCCACCGCCATGAGTGATTCCAGAGCCTTGAAGACCAGCATGGTCTGACCCTTATCGTCGCAGGCTCCACGGCAATAGATATTACCAGAACGCACGGTAGGCTCAAAAGGAGGTGTATCCCAGAGTTCAACAGGGTCGACTGGCTGCACGTCATAGTGCCCATAGACAAGTAGCGTAGGCTTGCCAGGAGCCTTCAGCCATTCGCCATAGACCAGGGGATGTCCCTGGGTCGCGATGGCCTCTACCTGCTCAAAGCCGATGCTCTTCAACTGACCCACCGCGAACTCTGCCGCCTGCTGTACGTCGCTTGTGTGCTCTGGTAGGGTGCTGATGCTTGGGATGCGCAACCATCCCTTCAGGTCCTCCAGGAAGCGCTCTTCATTCTTCGTTATATATGCGTCAAGCTCCGCCATAGAATCTGTACGACCCCTTTCTAATAGCCAAGGTAAGTGGTTTAGATTCATGGTAGCGCAAACCTCGTCCCTTGTCTACACCTCTTCATCACTGACGATTTTTTATGTTCTTTGCCTTAGAATGTAGATGATAAGAGATCGCAAAATACAAAGAGAAGGAGCCGTTCGGTAGCTTGTAGCTGCCGAACGGCTCCCTCCACCCTTCTCTGGCCTTGTGAGCCGAGGGTGTGGCCTGGGTGTTGGTGACACTCAGGTCAGATCATGCGCGAAGGTGCTCAGACCGCCCATTCCTGGCAGATACGGGCGATCATGCCCACCACGAAGGCGAACTTATCGCGCAGCGGATCACCGAGGAGCATGTGTTCGTTGGCGGCCTCGTGATCGCCGCCGCCGATCGGACCGAGGCTGCCGAGGACGGGAATCCCGAGCTCGGCGAACGTGTTGGCGTCGGAGGTTCCCTTTTTGGCCGTCGCGGAGTAGGGAAGCCCGAGCTTTCGGGCCTCGGCCTCACCGAGGCCAGCCAGCCGCTTTATCAGCGGGGTTGCGTGGTAAGGGGGTGACGAGTGAAAGCGGAGCTTGAGCTCTGCCTGCGTTCCGCTCACCTTGATCGGCGTTTCCGCGATCTCTCGGACTATCCCCGGTATTGTGCCGTGCTCCTCCCGTGTTGTCGAGCGGATGGAGATTTTTGCCGTGGCCTCCGCCGGGGTGATGTTGTGCGAAATGCCGAGCCCTGCGCCGACGTTGGTGGAGTTGACGCTTATTCCAGGGTACTGCGCTTCCATCGCCCAGAGCGCTTCGAGCTTCGCCACCAGCTCACGCAAGGCGTCGACACCTTCGCCAAGCCCTGCGTGGCCCGCCTGCCCGAAGACCGTGAGGTCGTAGACATGGAGGGCTCGCCGGGCATCCGTGATGTGGATGCCGTTCCCCATCATCTCTTCCTGGGACTCGAACTCGAGCCCCACGTCGATCTGGTGCTTCTTGAGGAGCTCCTGGATCCAGGGCCGGGAGTGCATCGACACTTGCTCCTCGTCGTTGTCCAGGATGACAACGATCTTCTTGAAGTTCCTGCAACCGCGCTTCAGAAGGAAGCGCAGAGCCTCAAGCATGAGCAAGTTCCCGCCGTGCATGTCGTCAACGCCGAGACCGTACAGCATGCTGCCCTCGATACGGGGCGGGAACTGCTCGGCTGCGCCGACAGGGTATACGGTGTCCAAGTGACCTATGAGGCCCATGGACACGCTCCCCTTGCCCTCCAGCACCGCCGAGAGGTTGTTCCCGTACTTGGGGTCGTAGGTCAGCGTGACCTTGAAGCCCAGTTTCTTGAGCTCGCGCTCGTAGAAGCTGGCCTTGACGTTGATCCCCGGCACATGGCACGTGCCGGAGTCGATGGATGCGAAGTACCTGAGCGTTCCGACGAAAGGCGCTTCGTCGAAATTCTCACGCGCCTCGCGTGCAAGTGCGAGAGACAATGACACCATTGTCTCTCCTCCTTCCGAATGTCGGTGTGGATGTTTCGCGTCTATGATCCCCTCAAGACTTGCACCTTTTGGCAGAGGGTGATGTTTGTGAACGTGCTGCAACCGTGTGGGCATCGCGCTCAGAGCTGCGGTGTGCCTGATTGGTTGCCTGTGGGGAACATGGTAGAGTCGAGATTGTTGCTCCTAGACCCTGCCCGTTTCCCGCCTGTAGCGAAATGCAAGCTATCAGGCTATGATGTGCTGGTTTTTTTATAGCACAGGTGGAGAGTGTATTCCTATGCAGAAGCAGCCCCAATTCGGGGCTGCTGGCTGTGTCCTGGGCTATAGAGTTTTGGAAAGAGGTTGGTTGCGAGCGGATACTACTTGTTTATCATCTCACTATTACCTCAATGTAGACGAGGGAGTGCTCTCTCTTGCTCTACGTTGCTTCGTCCTTCCTGCCGGGTATTTTTCAGCAAGAGGGAGGCAATAATAACCATGACCAGAGAGATAATGACGCCAATGGCGAAGGTGATCTGGGGGGTGATCCAGGGACCAATAAGTGCCTGCGTCAATGGGCCAAGCATGACTGCGAGTGAGATGGCCGATCCACGCATTCCCATCACCTTGCCACGATTAGCATCTGTGGTAGCACTCAGGTAGATGCCGCCCATCGCGGGAGAGACCAGGGCGCTTCCCAGCCCACCCAGGATGGCCCCCAGGATCAAGAGCGGATACAGAGGCGCGGCGAACATAAACATGTTAAGAGCACCAAAGAGCAAGCTACCAATGACTATGAGCGGTTTTTTCGGCAGGCCCTCGCTCAGGCGTCCCAGGAAGAGCGGGAAGACCGCCAGGGCCAGGCCGTAGGCGCTGATAATCACGCCATATTGGGCGGTACTGTAGTGGAGCACCTTCTCAAAGAAGAATGGATACTGTGGGAAGGCGAAAGGATAGGTGAAGATCATGCCGAAGTCGATAATTAAGAAGGGCGCAAAGAGTAAGATGAGTCCTATCAGGCGCGAGTCCTTTGCGGTCTTTGCCTTTGAACCCCGCTGATTTTTGGCTTGTATGGCTTCTAACCGCACATGCTCTGGCAGGGTTTCTGGTACCAGGATCAGGGCAAGTAGAGATGCCACAAGCGCGATTCCTGCGGAGAGGACGAAGGGGCCAACAAAGCCCATAGCCTGATAGAGAAAGCCGCCAATACCCGGCCCTAGCGCGATTCCAGTGGCCTGCGCGGTCGTGATAAAGCCAATCCAACGCCCCTGCCGCTCCTGGGGAATGGTATCGCCCACCATTGCCATAGAGACAGGCATCAGGCCCGAAATCAACATGCCCTCAATAAAGCGGATAAGAATAAAGAGGAGGGGGATGTTCACAAAGGCTAAGGCAAGATTGGTGACGATAAAGCCAGCTAGAGAGATGAAGAGAATTGGTTTGCGACCAACACGCCCTGCCCACGTACCCATTGGGGTGCTAAAAAGGAACATACCCAGGCCAAAGGCTCCCTCCATCAAAGCCAACGTTCCTGCTCCCAAGCCTAGAGCCTGCAAGCGCTGAGGGAAGACGGGAATGATGATAGCGAAGCCAGTCATCAACAGGGTGACGCAGCTTATCATAAACGTCAGGGCGACAGTGACGGATTTTGCAGGCTTTGCCACGGAGCCTTTGATAGTTTCAGAAGCTATAGCATCATTGTTGGGTGTGGCTTCTTGCTCAATAAATGTTGTAGGCATGGATGTTATTCTTTCTTTTTGTAAATAAAATGAGCGTCGACGACTGACAGTATGTTTTTCTTTTGATCTTTTATTATGGCTTGCATTTTGCAAGTTTATTCTCTCCTATCTCTTCTTTTTAAATCCGTTAAAAGCGGAAAGTATCAGCAGAAAAAAATGGAAAGCTGGCAAAATGGGTGGTGAAGGGGGAAGGTTGAAGCTGATTGGATTGCTTATAAATTGCCATGAGAAAGGAACCTCCACCGCTACTTGACCACCCTGTCAATTCCTACAAATTCGCGTAGATAGTTTAGTCTAACTTGAGGAGAAGCTCTTCGATCTCCTCATTGCGTGCGTTGGCGAATCCTCTGTCCTCGCCGATTGGATTAAAACCACACTTCGCCAGTACCCGCAGAGAGCCAGGATTGTCCTTGGCGGCGCGACCGTAGATAGGCCGTACCTTTTGAAGCTTCAGAAATAATGATAGTGCTCTGGTAGCGATTCCCTGGCCCCAATAGGATTTGCCGATCCAATAAGTAACCTCTGGCCCATCGAAGGCGTCGCTTTTATAGCTCGCGATATGACCCGCCACCTGTCCATGTGCAAGGATGGTTTGATTGTAAGTGGTCTCGTCAGCGAGTATTTTATGCCAGTGTTTCATGAAGGCATCTCTATCCGTGGGGTCTTTTGCTGTGAAGGCTGCCATGTGATTTGCCTCAGGATCTAACTGCTGCTCAAAGAAGAGTGCCAGATCACTCTCCCTCACGTCCCGCAAGACGATATTGCCCTCAGTCTGAAATAACTCGTTGTGTTCCATCTTTTATTCCCTTTGTTTTCCAGGTGCTAGTCAAAGGGCATAGTTTGCCCTATAAAGTTCTTCTTTTTGCAGCCCTTGAAAACGGTAAATATTGAAGAGAACTGGATTGAGTGCTGGTTTTCAGGAGCGTGGATAAAGAGAGGTTGGAAACCAGTTCTTGTATGTAAGTATTTGGGTCTTGGAATTGGGAGCAATGGGACTATTTTGATCGTGTCACCGATGATACTGAGATGCCTCCTGATGACCCTCCAGGCGGCGCTGGATAGCCATTCTTGCTCAGTGCATATCCAAGAGCGGTGTGTTATAATGGCTGAACACTCGTTCTTATTGGTGCCTGGCGTTCTAGCGAAGTGGGGGGAATTCTGTTATGCCTATACGTCAACTTGCGCCTGATGTGGCGGCTAAGATCGCGGCTGGTGAGGTGGTGGAGCGGCCCGCATCGGTGGTCAAAGAGCTGATCGAAAATAGTATTGATGCGGGATCGACACAGATTCGCGTTGATCTGATGAATGGCGGTCTACAACTTATTCGCGTGACTGATAACGGCTCCGGTATCCCACTTGAGGAACTTCCTCTGGCTCTAGAGCGTCATGCGACCAGCAAGGTCTCTGTGATAGATGATCTAGAGCAGATTCATTCCCTCGGTTTCCGAGGGGAGGCTCTGGCGAGTATCGCCGCCGTTGCTGAAGTGACGCTACTGAGTCGTCCGCGTGACACGGAGCAAGGAGCACAGATTAGCGCAGAGTCTGGGCGCATCTCCAATGCTACTCCCGCCGCATCGCCTGTGGGTACTACGATTACGGTACGCAATCTCTTTAGTGCCGTTCCCGCTCGCCTCAAGTTCCTCAAGAGTCGTAATACAGAAGTGAGCCACTGTCATCATCTGCTAGAACAATACGCGCTGGCTTATCCTGAGATTCGCTTTACCGTCACTAGCGAGGGCAAACAGATCTTCGCGACCCCTGGTGATGGTAAGCTCTTTAGCGTACTGGTGCAGGTCTATGGCTTGCAGATCGCCGAACAGATGGTAGAGGTCGATGGCGACGATGAGCATGAGGACGACGGTGAGTATCCTCGCGTTAAGGGTTTTGTTAGCCGCCCCAGTGCGTATAAGAGTACACGTCAGCATATTTCTTTCTTTGTCAATCGGCGTTGGGTACTGAGCCGTATGCTCACGACTGCCGTTGAAGGGGCCTATCACTCACTCTTGCTCAGTGGTCGCCATCCTATCGCTGTAATTAATATTCAGATTGATCCATCGTTCCTCGATGTAAATGTCCATCCTGCTAAGACCGAGATTCGCTTTTTGAAGGAGAGGCGAGTTTTTGCCGCTATCCTGCGAGCTACACGCAAGGCGCTCTTGCAGGAGCCAGAGATGCCTCGCTGGAAGGCGAAGTCGTCGAGTTCCAATACTGACTCTCCTCCCACGTTCGACCAAACGTTGGATGCGGACGAGTCGAGCCAGCAGAGTACGTCGAGTTCTGTAATTCCAGGTGATAACCCCTGGCAGACTGTGACCGAGGAGGAGCATGGCAATCGGCCCCCAGTGCATTCTCGCCTATGGCAGAGTCATGTAGATATCGCTAATCGTGTGAAAGGCTCGCGCTTAGAACAACCAGTTGGGGCCGCGCCTATCGAGACGCAGACTGCGCAAGCTGACCCGACGCTTGCGCAGCCTGATGACGATGATCCGCTCGCGATGCTGCCCCCAATTACACCTATGGAGGCACTACCTCAACCTTCGCCTGAGGCTCCTGCGCGCTCCGAGACGCCTGTCAGCGATAATGATCTACACTCCTTTGATGCCGTACCAAAGTCAATTCCAACTCGGGGTATCCAATTACCTTTTCCCAAGACAGAGAAGCGCGCTGAGTTGTTTCCCTCTCCATCCTTACCTGATAAGGAAACAGTGCCTGCGGAAGTGTTCGCGCAAACGACTTTGCCCGGCCATAGCCTCGCCCCTGAGCAGACCCGTAAGTTCCCGCGCCTGCGCATTGTGGGGCAGCTCTCGCAAAGTTATATCGTGACTGAGGGACCAGATGGGATGTATCTCATTGATCAACATGCTGCTCATGAGCGAATTGTACTTGAGCGTATGGTCGCTGCTATGAAGTCTCGTGCCACAATTTCGCAACTTTTGCTCACCCCTATGGTGCTGACGCTTTCGCCTGTCGAGATTGAGGCTCTGGAGGAGCATGCCGCGCAGTTGCGCCAGATTGGCTTTGAGTTGGAAGTTGTTAACGGTAAGAGCGTCGAGGTGCGTGCTGTCCCCGGCGAATTGGTAAAGCGTCTCGATACTCTTTCACTGCACCAGTTACTTGTAGAACTGACATCTGAAGAGCAACTTGGGCATACTGAGACCTGGGAGGAACGCGCCCTGGCGAATGTGGCCTGCAAGGCAGCGATCAAACAGCACTATTTTCTTGCCATGAGCGAGATGCGTGAGATGCTTGAGCAACTGGAGCAGGTCAATGCCCCCTTTAGCTGCTGCCATGGAAGACCTACGATGATCCGTTTTGGCCTCTCGGAACTGGCCCATGAGTTTGATCGACGCTAGAAGGCGGTAGAACAAGAATGCTGGTGGAAGTCTTGACTACGGCGGGTCGCTGGAACACGGAGCAGCCGCTACTGACTTATCGTGTTCCGACCGCTCTGGAGGCACGCCTGCGTCGAGGACAATTGATAGCGGTCCCCTATGGAGATCGTCTCGACGAGGGGATTGTCTGGCGCGTGCTTGCTGATGATGAGGCTGCTATCTCTTTGCTTGAGGAGGGCATTGAACTGCGTGATCTCAGTAGTATTCTTGACGAGACACCAGCGCTACTCCCTCATCAGTTAGAGCTTGCACGCTGGCTCTCGGAGTACTATGCGACCTCTCTGGCACATACAGTCTTTAATATGCTGACGCCAGGTCTGTTGCAACGTTCGCGTTTTGTCCTCAAGCTCTCGCAGGAGGCGTTGGAGGACGCTATGCGTAGCGCCTCCTCGCAGGATGCCTCGTTACGTCTGCGTGCCCTGCTCGGCCTCCTGCATACTGATGGCTCGCTTGACGTTGAACAACTCAAAAAGATGCTTGGTAAGACCAAAGCTCAGCAGTTACTCAAAGAAATCAAGCAAAGTAATCTTATCGTGCGTGAGCCAGAGCTGGTCGAGGGCCGCGCGAAGATTCGGCTGCGTCGCGCTGTGCGTCTGTTGGTCAAAGGAGAAGAACTACTCATCTGGCGCGAGCAGCTTGAAGAGCGTCTGCGCCACGCCGAGAGTGAAGCTACCGCTGGTAGTGAGGTACCACACTCTGTCAGTGCTTCTCAGGCGACAACAAAGGCATCGGCTAATCCCTGGTCCCTGGGAACTACTGCTAGCGCGACACTTGCGCCACCTGTGCAGAGCAAGGCAGGTCTGATCATTCAGCGCCAGCTTGCTGCTCTGGATCTCTTGCAGCAGAGCTTGAATCGTGGTTCTCCCTGGACGCCTGCCGCCCTCTGTCGCGCCACTGATCTGACTGAGCGCCAACTACGCCAGCTTGAAGATGAGCGTATCATCTCTATCGAGCGCCAGGAACTCAGGCGTGATCCTCTGCAAGGTCGTGCACTTCCCGCCAGCCAGCCATTGACTCTGACTCAAGAGCAAGAGCAGGCCTTACGCGCTGTCCTCGATGCCGTGCGTGAAGGTGAGCAGGGAACGACACCCAAACCTATTCTGCTTCACGGCGTAACCGGAAGTGGCAAGACCGAAATCTACTTACAGGCCCTGGCAGCGATTATTGCCCAGGGGAAGCGTGGGGTTATTCTAGTACCAGAAATTGCCTTGACGACGCAGGCTGTGCAGCGCGTGGCGGGCCGCTTTCCTGATCGTGTTGCTATTATCCATAGCGAACTCAGCGTGGGCGAGCGCTATGATGAGTGGCGGCGCATTCGCGCAGGTCAGGTTGATGTGGTCATTGGCTCACGTTCGGCCCTCTTTGCTCCATTACCCGATCTTGGCCTGATTATCATCGATGAGGAGCATGAGGCCGCGTACAAACAAAGTGAATTGAAGCCAACGTATCATGCGCGTGAGGCTGCGCTCAAACTAGGTGAAATCTTGCGTATCCCGGTGGTGCTGGGTAGCGCCACCCCTGCCGTTGAGTCATATCATCGTGCTGAGCGAGGGCGCTATCAGCTGGTTGAGCTTAAGGGCCGCATAGGGACGACATTGCCACCAGTGGAGATAGTGGACTTGCGCGTTGAACTGCGCGCAGGCCATACTAGCATCATTAGTCGTCGCTTGCATGAGGGCCTGACTAATGTCTTGGAGCAGGGCCAGCAGGCAATTCTGTTCCTGAATCGGCGTGGTGCCGCAAGCTGTATTCTCTGTCGCGATTGCGGCTATACCGCGCTCTGTGAGCATTGCGATATTCCCCTGACCTACCATTCTACCGAGCGCGTGCTAATGTGCCACTATTGCGGTGCGCAGAGCAAGCCTCTACGCTATTGTCCTGCCTGCCAGAGCGCCGAGATTCGTTACTTTGGTCTGGGAACCGAGAAAGTTCAGCGTACGATTCAAAAGATGTTCCCTGAAGCTCGCCTGCTACGCTGGGACCGTGATACCGCGCGTAATCGTCATGCTCATGAAGCGTTGCTTGACCGTTTCGCCAGCCGTCAGGCTGATATCCTTATAGGTACGCAGATGATCGCTAAGGGGTTGGACCTTCCGGGTGTCACGCTGGTTGGTGTTGTTTCCGCCGATATTGCTCTCAATCTGCCTGATTACTCTTCGCCAGAGCGTGCCTTTACGCTGTTGACGCAGGTCGCGGGTCGCGCGGGCCGAGGTAGCGAGGCTGGTCATGTGATTATCCAGACCTTTAATCCCGAACATTTCTGTATCGATACTGCCTCACGTCATAATTATGACGAGTTCTATCGTATGGAGATTGAGACTCGAGAGCGCTATGGTTATCCTCCCTTCCGTCAGTTCGTTAAGTTCACATATAGCCACAGTAATCGCCATCGCTGTCAGCTTGAGGCTATGCGCTTCTCTGAACGGTTGACCCACTGGATCAATCGTCTTGGCCTGGTCAATACTGATATTGTCGGGCCAGCGCCTGCCATGCTAGAGCGTGTTCGCAATAAGTATCGCTGGCAGATGATCGCGCGTGGTCCCGACCTGCATCGACTCCTACGCGTTGTTGATGCGCCCGATTGGGAGATCGATATTGACCCAATCAGTGCCCTATAGTGAGCATAAATAGAGCCAGAGCAAAATTCAAACCATGTTCAATTTCCGAACATGGTTTGAATTTTGCTCTGGCTCGAGTTTCCCTTTTTTGCCTACTATGACAGTGTCCGTGCATAGGGCAAAGGGGCTTCACGCTGTTGTGAGTTTGTCTCCTGCGTGGCATAGCCTCGCTGTGATCGTGAGCCTGCTCCATAAAGATCATCCTTTGGAGTGGGCATTGCCTGTGTATCCGGCCCTAGCATGACGCGTCCAATCAGGCCAGAGATATGAGCTAACCCATTGATGACATAGCGCGCGAGGAAGAAGAAGGCGATGCCTAGTGGAATCCCAACCAGCGAGTGTATAAACATTACAGTATCGAAGTGTCCATTGGCAATGATTGCAAGAAATCCTATGTTGTAGGTGATATCTGGTGTGCTATGCCCCGCCCTTTGGATTTCCTGGAGCACGCTATTAGTCACCAGGTATGTCAGTGGCATGAGAACTCCACCTAGCGCCAGGGCCAGAACCGCGATCACAAATGTAAAGTTAATGATGCTCAATGGTAACTTGAAGAAGAGCATATATAGAAGCCCCTTCCATGTCTGCCCAGATTGTAGGTAACGCCCAAAGCGCCTGCGCAATGTCATTGGCCCCACCTCTGGAGGATACTCTGGAATTGGCATACGCAGCATTGTCTCGATCATCTGTCGTTCGAGTGCGCAAAAGCCCCAGAGCATTGCGAAGGATGCTAGTAGGATTGGCAATCCGATCCAGATTACCATTGTTCCTGTGCCAAGTGCAATCCCTACAATGACAAGTGTAAAGTAGATGATACTCATTGGTAATGAAAGGAGAATGAATGCCGTTTTACCTAAGAGGTGCTTCCTTTCATGCCTTGATTCGTGTATGTTTTCCATCTTTTACAGTTCCCTTTCATGCGATGAAGCAATCACACTTAGAAAATTTTTATCTGCATCTCCACGTATTTATGTTTTGAATCGATAACCTTTTCACACCCATAGAATACAGTGTGCCCTTTACGGGATTATGCCGAAAGTGTTACGATTGTGTGTCAGTTCCATTTGCACTTGCAATGTTGTAGACTGAAGGAGAAATTGCCTTCAAGGATAGGAGGAGATAACTATGCTTACTGCTCATATTCCACCTCCAGCTGCTCTCTCGCTTTTGGAAGCGGAGACGCAGAAGATCGACTTCCCTATGGCATCAGATTCCCTGACTGGAACACTCTTGCGTATGCTTGTCACGAGTAAGCCTGGTGGTCATTTTCTGGAGCTGGGGACCGGAACTGGCATAGGAACAAGCTGGCTGGTTGATGGAATGGATGCCAATGCGCGTCTATTCACGGTCGAGCGCAGCGCTACATTTAGTGAGATCGCGCGCCGCCACCTGGGTTCCGACCCCCGCGTGACCTTCTATCAGGGCGATGGCGCGGAATTCATTCTCGCGCAATCACCCGCAAGCTTCGACCTTATCTTTGCCGATACACCGCCAGGGAAATTTTATTTGTTTGATGAGACCCTGGCTCTGCTCAAGCCAGGAGGGATATATGTTATTGATGACCTGGACCCTCGCCCAACTTGGGATGAAGGCCATGAGACGAAGGTTGAGGCTCTGCTTGCCACGCTTGGACAGAGGTCTGACCTGCGCCTCTGCCACTTAAACTGGGCGTCGGGCTTGTTGCTCGCCACCAAAGTCGTATAATGCACACCTTGTTTAAACACCTGAAAGCGCTCTTGTTGTGACCGCGCTGGTGTTTTGCATAGACCTTATTATTCGTCCTGTGGCTCATAAACGTTTGTGGCTGTGCTAGCAGGTACGTGGAGGATGTTGCTATGCCAGAACAGATCTCTCTCTTTGGAGATACCCAACCCACGGAAGATAATGCAAATAGCAAGACACGCTCAAGCCGGAGCTCGAAGGCACCCTCTACTTCTCAAGAGGAAAGCAATCAGATAGGCGAACCTCTGGCCTCGCGTATGCGCCCGCGTACATTGGACGAGATTGTGGGTCAAGAGCACCTATTGGGGCCTGATAAGCTCCTACGCCGCACGATAGAGGCTGGTCGGGTGACTTCTATGCTCTTCTGGGGACCACCTGGAAGCGGTAAGACCACACTCTCTGAGGCTATCGCGCGTCACACAGATGCCCGCTTTGTCACGCTGAGCGCTGTTTCGGCAGGTGTTGCTGATCTACGCCGCATTGCCGATGAGGCTGCGAAACTCCGTCAGTTCTCACGTCGTCGTACTATCCTCTTTATTGACGAAATCCACCGCTTCAACAAGGCCCAACAGGATGCCATTCTGCCACACGTTGAGCGCGGTACAGTCACGCTCATTGGGGCAACGACGGAAAACCCTAGCTTTGAAGTCAATGGAGCCCTCCTCTCGCGTTGCCGTGTTTTTGTTCTTCAGGCTCTTGAAGAGAAGCAGATTATACGCCTTCTCAATCGTGCTCTGGAGGACAGCGAGCGAGGTCTTGGTCAGCACCACCTGACGGCAGATGAAGATGCGCTCCAGGCTATTGCTATCTATGCCAATGGTGATGCGCGTACCGCTCTCAACGTTCTCGAACTAACAGCCCAGGGGGCTTTGAGTTCCAACGATGCCACCACGCGGCATATCACGTTAGCCCTCGTTGAGGAGGTCATGCAACATCGTGCCTTGCTCTATGATAAGGCTGGTGATCAGCATTACGATACTATTTCAGCTTTGCATAAGGCCGTGCGCGGATCTGATCCAGATGGTAGCCTCTACTGGCTTGTACGTATGCTTGAAGCGGGAGAAGATCCACTCTACATTGCTCGTCGTATAGTGCGCATGGCTGCTGAGGATATCGGTCTCGCTGACCCGCAGGCCCTCGCGCTCTGCGTGGCGGCTCAGCAGGCCACACACTTTATCGGGATGCCCGAGGCTGGTGTTGTCCTCGCCGAAGCTGTAACCTATCTGGCGGCGGCACCCAAAAGCAATGCTGTCTATAATGCCTATAGTCAGGTGCGCGCCGAAGTTATCAATGGCCCTACTGATCCCGTTCCTCTCTGGATACGCAATGCTCCAACGACGTTGATGAAGAACCTGGGTTACGGCAAAGATTATAAGTATGCTCATGATGTCTATAAAGATATGGAGAGTGAAGATCCCGAACGCCCACCTGTACTAAAAGTGCAAGAATATCTGCCAGAGCGCCTCGCGGATCAGCGTTTCTATGAGCCTGGGAACCAGGGGAAGGAGGCTAGCATTAAGCGCTGGCTTGCTCAGCGCCGCGATCCAGAGCAGGATGAGTCATAATATAGAGAGTCTTTATTTTGTCTACTCACGCTGTAGATCTCATCATGGAAAGGAGTGCTGACATGGCTAATATGAAAACCCTGGTCTTCATCTTCAAGAGAAACCATGACGTTATTCTCATGCATACAAGCGATCTGACCACCGAGGAGAGTCTTGTACTGCCACCAGATGGTGGCAACTGCTTGAACTGGGTACTTGGGCATGTTCTCGTGCATCGCGATATTTCTCTTCGCCTCCTGGGGGCAGAGGAACTCCTGAGTCCGAGCGAGCGCGAAGTCTACCAGCGGCAATCTGAGCATCTGAGCGGACCTGAGCGCGCGAGCTCCCTGAAGCATCTGCTGGATCTGCTACGTATCTCCAATCAGCGTCTGCTAGCCGCTCTTGAACAGATCAGCCCGGAAGTGCTCGTCCAGCCTTCTGGTCCTGACGGCAAGCGCACCCTTGGAGAGGTGCTTGAACAACTCCAATGGCACGAAACCTACCATACTGGTCAATTCGAGCTTCTACGTCATGTTGCAGGCAAGCATGAGAAATTAATCTAGCCTAACAAAAAACTGAGCGCGAGAGCGCTAGCCGCCGAAAGGCGGCGTTGTTTTATGTCTAAGACCCAGCCTTGCAAAATGGTGCTACCTGTACAGGAAATAGCCAGCAATGCCTGCCAGTATCAAGATGCCGATCAGATTTACCTTTTTGGTCGCGCCTAACAGGGCCGCGACTCCTGCGATAATCCAGCCGCGCCAATCGATGTCGGGCTGCCTGATAATTGACCATACAACCGTGAGCAGAATGCCAACAACTGCCAGCGATATCCCGCGCATAAAGCCAGGCACCCAACGTTGACGTTCAATCATGCCATAGCCTGCCGAGACAAGTAGGACCGGAAGCGCCGTGAGTGTAATCGCCAGTAGAGCCATAAGCGCCCCTGGGACACCATAAGTCAGATAGCCTAGACTGATGACCCATAGTCCATTTGGCCCTGGACTAAGCTGTCCAATAGCGATGGACTCTCCGAAGGCGCTCTCCTGAGCCCAGCCGCGTGCTATCAAGTCTTGATGCAGGCTCGGCAAATTACTTAATCCACCACTTGAGAAGAGGGATGCTTTGAGAAAAAGCAGGAAGTACAACAGTGGGTCAATCATAGATTACCTTCCCTCCTTTTTCAGAGGACCTTCTGAGTTGCCTGCTTGCCGTGCTACCTCATCAGGTTTACCGCGCCAAGAGGTGAAGATAAGCATTGATATGAGAGCGGTACCTACCAGTACCGGGATAACAGAGATTTGGAGCACAATAATTGTTATCGCACAGATTATGATTAGCGAAGAGCAGATCAGTAACGTCTTCCATCCTTCCGTATGGGCCTGTTGTAAGAGTGGCTGAGCGAAGCGCGCACCCACTAGTAGCATAAGTCCCGCCGTTGCTGGAACAACGCCACGCATGACCGCCTGCACTACGGGATTGTCCTGAATAGATGAGAACAGCGCTGTCAACAGGCAGGTTACCCCTGCGCTGGGAAGAAGCAAGCCGGTCAGTGACACTACTATGCCCCATGTTCCACCCAGTTTGCGCCCGATCAAAACTGTCATGCCGATTAAGTTGATTCCTGGATTAAATACGCATAGATTCCAGAAATGAGCATACTCTTCCATGGTAATATAGTGGTGCTTATCAATAAATGTGCTCTGAATGAGAAAGGTCGTTGAGGAGCCGCCACCGAATGATTGTAGCCCGATCAGGCTCCAGAGGCCGAGTAGTTTCCAGTTTGAGGGTTGGATTGAGGGTGGTCGCGTTGATGAAGCGGGCGGTGTCTGTGTTTGCATGCGAGATCGTCCTTATTTGATGTGGCGAATAGAACAACGGCAGAGGGCGGTCGATACCGACCGCCCTCGTAGAGTAAAATGTCAGCGTGCCGTGTGAGGGCCTCTATCGCTCATTCAGTGGCTTGAACGCCAGATCCGTTGGGCCTGTGTACTCCGCCTCTGGGCGGATCAAGCGGTTATTGTTGATCTGTTCCAGCACATGCGCGCTCCAACCTGCAACGCGGCTCACCGCGAATGTTGGCGTGAAGAGATCTCCCTTGAGGCCAACTGAAGCCATCAGCGCTGCAGAGTAATATTCGACGTTTGTATAAAGGCGGCGACCAGGCTTCAACTCCTCCAAAATTGCGATAGCTAGCTCTTCGACGCCCCGTGTGAAGACAAAGCCATTCGCGTCAGCCAGGCGAGCCATCTCTCTTAGCTCTTCCGCGCGTGGATCGGTCGTCTTATAGACACGGTGCCCAAAGCCCATCAGCTTCTTGCCTGTAGACACGGCCTCGCGAATCCAGGCATCGGCCTTTTCAAGCGTGCCAATCTCCCGCAGCATATCCTGCACCTTCGAGGGTGCGCCCCCATGCAGTGGTCCCTTGAGCGCTCCAATCGCAGCCACAATTGAGGAGGATATATCCGATTCTGTGCTGGCGACGATACGAGCTGTGAAGGTTGAGGCGTTCATGCCATGATCTGCTAATAAAACCAGATAGGCGTTGAGGCCCTTCACATGTTCTTCAGAAGGTATTTCGCCTGTCAGAAGATAGAGATAGTTCGCGGCATGCCCCAGTTCCGGTTTTGATTCGAGTGGCTCTAATCCACGGCGCAAGCGATCGAAGGCTGCCAGGAAGAGTGGGAAACGAGCTGTCAGGGCAATGGCCTGATCAATGGTTGGCTTACCCTGGATAGCGACCGCGCCCCAGGCTGAGACTGCCGTACGTAGGGCATCCATAGGTTCGGTGCTGGCAGGTAATGAGCGCAAGGTTACCATAACATTTTCCGGAATGGTACGCTCTGTCGCGAAGCGCTCCTGAAGTTGTTCTAACTCTCGTTTGTTAGGCAAATGCCCGAACCAGAGCAGGTGAACAATTTCTTCAAAGATCGTTGTGCGAGCCAGGTCATGTATGTTATAGCCACGATAGATGAGTCTACCTATCTCTCCCTCAACCTTACTAATCGCAGTTGTCGCGGCTACAATGCCCTCAAGCCCACCTTTGTTTTTGGTGGCAGAGGTGGTTTCTTTCTGCGATATCTGGCTATTGCTGGAAATTGGCGTTGACATACTTCGTGTGCTCCTTTGCTAGAGTATGTGTATATCCAAGTTTGTGTTTAAACATTCGGCTTGCTCTTTTCTATGTTGTATCATGTGCTATGATGAATGTCAATTAAATTCGATTTCATTTGTCAAACTTTAGCGAAACTTGATAATACTCGATTTAGGTTGATTGAACCAGCGAGGAGTGGTTCGTTATTGCCTTTCCTTGCTGGTCCTGCCTGCTACATCGGTAGATTGACAAAATGTGTACTGCTCATTATCATTGGGAAAATAGGAGCAAAGCTACCGCATTTATGCACGGAAGGAGGGTGTACCATGCTCGAATTAAATGGGGAGAACTATCTAAATGGAAAAGAAGCTTCTCATTTTCTTGGCGTAAAGCTATCGACGTTATATACCTATGTGAGCCGTGGCCTCTTGCGCAGTTATCGGCAGGGGATCAAGCGTCAACGGCTCTATAAGCAAGTGGAATTGGAGGCACTCCTCCAGCTTCGCCCTAGCAACATCAATCCTGAGCCTGAGTCAGAAGATAATCTTTCTACACCCTCCCCACGAACTGGTCGGGGAGATGACCTTCCTCACGCTGAAGACTGGGTTCCTAACATTTAGATGTATGCATAGAGACCGGGGAGAAACGCGATACATCTCTCTCCCTGGTCTCTATGCATTTCTTGTCTATCGCCTCTACAGACTCAAGCTTTGTTCTGCCCGTATTGGGCGAGCATCACCAGAAAGCTCATCGGCGTTGGGAGTGGCGGTCTCTGTATAGGGAGCCAGGAGCCTCTGCCAGAGTTCTTCACCTCCTACATGGTGTATGCTGATCCCTGCTACCCTTTGTGGCGGTGGTGTGTCATTAATAAAGAGGACACTGATGGCGTGCCCGCGCCGTCGTAGTTGTACCAAACGGTCAAGCATGCGATCACCGAGGGTGCTGGTGATGAGCACGACAGTGGCGCCGTTGGGGAGGCGTGAACTCTCCGCCTGTAAGACCTCTTCGATGGGTGCTCCAAAGTAGCCTTGAACGCGTGCCAGCATCTCCATTACATTTTTGCGCTGCTCTTCGCTACTAGAGGCTGGAAGGCGAATGCGCCTCCTGTTGAGTTGCTGGGCTAGTTCGGCCTCCGGCTCGACTTCGCTCTTTTGCGGCTCTATGTAGCGTCGTCCAATAGCCAGTTCCTCGTCTGGCATATTCATAATGGTGTTCGCGTATAGCCCAACCGCGTAACTATTGTCGAGCGCCCAGTTTGTCAGCGACGCGGCAACACAGATCGCTAACTCCTGGAGTTCAGGATGGATCGCATAGTATGCGTCGGCTCGCGTATCGATATTGAGGAATAATTCCAGGGTGAAGGTGGTGGTGGCGTCATAGACCTTGCTCTGCATCTGCATACTGCGCGCGGTAGCCTTCCAGTGGACGCGACGCATACTATCCCCATAGCGGTAATCCCGCACACCAATGATTCGTGAAGGATCTTCAAGGAGGCGGCGAGGAGCGCGATAATCCCCAAAGGGATGACGCGCGGGCAAGCCAAAGCTATCTAATGGGACCACCAGGGGATAGACAAGCAGGTATTGGTGGTTGTTAAGCTCCTGATCCTGTGTGATGAAGCCGAAGGCATCGCCGCTATGTAATTTGGTAGGCCCGAAGGTATGAATGCCCCGCTGGATGCAACGCACTGTGTAGTTACGTGTGACGCGCTCGTACCACCTTGGGCTGAAGAGGCATTCAAGCATCGCCAGATTGCTGAGGGGTGCGCTCCGTAACTCCTGCTCCTTGAGGGGCAATGAGCGTGGCAGCAGATCTTCTACCTCTAACCAGGGCAGCGGCAGAATTTTACCATTTTCGACTGTAATTGACATGGTAACGTCTTCACCAAAGAGAACCCGCTTCTGGCTAAACTTACGTTGATAGCGCAGATCAATCAAGCAGTAGTGAGACCAGATATCTGTCGTGATAATAATCAACAAGAGCAGAACACCCACTACGACTAGCAGGGGTTGGCGTATGATAATGCCCAGCAGAACCAGTAGCACGCAGAGCGTGTACCAGATACCATCTGTAATGCCTTTGCCGCGAATAAACGCGCGACCCTGTCGTGGACTTTGCATAAGACCATCTCCCTATGCGAAAACCTGAGCGCGTTGGTTTTCGCATAAGACTTTATGATTCTACTGGAACTGCGACGCTCTGTAATATCTCTTCAATGATCTGCTCCATGACCTGCCCATGTAAGCGTGTCTGGCTGGTGGCGATCATGCGATGCGACAATACTGGCACCGCCACATGCTTCACGTCGTCTGGAATGATATAGGTGCGTCCCTGGAGCGCAGCGTATGCCTGACTGGCACGATAGAGCGCTAACGTACCACGTGGGCTAACGCCTAGCTCAATACTGTTATGTGTTCGGGTCGCTGCCACTAGTTCGATAATGTAGCTCTCGACGCTTGGCTCAACATGGATACGTCGAATGAGCTTCTGGAGCTTGAGTAGCCATTCAGTGCTCAGTACTGGTTGAAGCTCTTCCAGAGGTTGGGCCTCCTTGAAGCGTTGTAGGATTAGGCGCTCTTCGTCTTTACTAGGATAGTGCAGACGTAGGCGTAAGAGAAAGCGGTCTAGCTGTGCTTCTGGTAGCGGGAAGGTTCCCTCTAATTCAACTGGGTTCTGGGTTGCGATCACCATAAAAGGCCGTGGTAGTTTCAGCGTCTCACGCTCTACGCTAACCTGGCGTTCCTCCATAGCTTCCAAGAGTGCTGATTGTGTACGCGGTGTAGCGCGGTTAATCTCGTCCGCGAGTACAATCTGTGTCAGCAATGGACCAGGACGGAACTCAAACTCACCCTTCTTCTGATTATAAAAGGTAATGCCGGTGATGTCCGAGGGGAGCAGATCAGGCGTGAACTGAATGCGTTGAAAGCTACAGCCAAGAGATCTTGCTAGTGATTTCGCCAGTGTCGTCTTGCCAATTCCTGGTACATCCTCAAAAAGGACATGCCCTTCACATAGTAAGGCTACCATGAGCAGGTCAATTACCTCTTCTTTGCCTACAATGACCCGCCCTACGCTCTGGCGCACTACGCGCACAGCCTCCTGAAGCTGCTTGATATCATCGGTTTGTGTCATAGACCACCTTACACATGCTTGCAAGTTTCAATATTGTATTCTCTTAAACGAAAATTTAATAGCGAGAGAAGATCCAAGAATACATTTTGCATATGATTGTAGCACTATCTCTCTCCTTATTCTTGAGAGTATACGCTCAAAGCAAGAGAAAAATCACGACTCGTTAGAAATAGCGTCTATAAACCGATTTGTGTTTATCATCATGCACAGAGATGCCTTACTAGCTCTCGCATAGCCATCTTGCCTCACCAATAGCAGCAGTCAGGGGCATATAGAGGAGTGTCCGGTGGATGGCTGATAGCTATGGCCGTCCACCGGACACTCCTCTATGCGCTGTTGATGCGTGTCATTTATGACACGGTTATTTTCACGTTCACAGGGGCCGATTGGACCGTTTGTCCATTCTGGTCCGTCGCTATTGCTATGATCTGCGCGGTTGTGGTTTGGGTTGCTATAACTTGTGCGTTCCAGGTCAATTGAGCTATTCCATTCTCTCCGGTTGTTTTGCTTCCATTGCCGCTGCCAATGAATGGGGCGGCCTGGTAACGTACAGAGAGGCGCACATTAACATTAGGTTGGCTTGTGACCGTAACCGTAACCGTCGAGTTGTTAACGACACTTGCAGGCACGTCTGTAATCTGAACTGCAAGCGGCCCATTGGTGATTGGTGTCGGTGTCGCGGTTGGCGATGGCGTTGGTGAGGGTGTTGGGCTTGGGGTTGGTGATGGCGTTGGTGATGGCGTTGGGCTTGTCTGCGCGGTTGCCGTACTCGTCTGGGAAAGGTTGGGACCATGTGCCTGTGGTCCTGATCCATTGGAGCCATTCTGGGCTTGTGTCAGATAATTGCCAACGATAATAGCAAAGGCCAGGCTTGCGAGTAGGACCAGGCTAATTGCAAACATGAGAAAGCGGTATGCCGGGTCCTTGTGCCAGTAGTAACCTAATTTGGCGAAGAGATTACGTGGAACAGCTGGATCAGCCTGATTGCGTGCCAGGTTAGCAGGCCCTCCTGTTTGTTGTGGCTGTGCACTATATGTATGATATGTCATGTCCTCATGATATGGTGTATTCTGCTGCGTTGGTATGGGTGAATGGCCCGTTTCCTGTGGTCCTGGCAGTATGAGTTTATCCTGCGAGGGGTCCGGTGTGGGCATGCCCGGATGCTGATCCATTGTTACATTCCTCCTCTCTAACCGCTAAACGATTGCCTACACACACAACGATTTAAGGGTGGAGAGCACACTTTTACTGGACAAAAGTCCTGTTTCCTGTGCAGTAAGCACATGTATAGATGAACCATATGGTTGCCATAGCCTGGGATCGCTGGCAATGAATAGCGCTAGTGTTGGCACTCCTAGGAGTGCTGCCAGGTGCGTAATGCCCGAGTCATTTCCTAGATAGCCACGACATTGATAGAGTGCCTGCGCTACTTGGAGTAGTGGAGCATTGAGCAGAGACGCGAATAACATGGGCGGCGGATCTGGCAGCATCTGGTGTAGCGCGTCCAGACGCTCTCTGTCTGCCGGGCCTGCCAGCATCAGTACTGGGATGGCTCGTTTCCACAGCTCTTGTATAATCTCGACATAGCCCTCAAGTGCCCAACACTTATGGATACCACCGCTGCCAGGGTGGATCGCGACGTACCCCTGGTATTTATGCACGGTTGGGGGCTGCTCTGGATCGCGAAGCTGGAGCGTGAATTGTTTATCTATGGTGACTTCTATTGTGTTTGCCAGATAATCAATGATATGCATCTCTGTGTTTGATTGAGGACGTCCCGGCGCAACGATGATCCGTCCGCTGGTCACAGCGCGCAGATTGCGCGCGATACTACCATCTATATCGCGTATCCAGCATATGACAAGCTGGCAGTCGCTCAGGAGTGCCAGCGACTCAGGATGCTGAATCCCATTTGGCGAAAATAACTCTCCCCATCGCCGATCTTCGAAGTCGAGAGCCCGTGTAATAAGCCCTGAAGCTATCATGAGGGGCAAGATCGCGGCCTGCCCTACAAATGTAATTTGCGGGTTCTCATAACGCTCCCGTATGGCTTGGATGATGGGAAGCGCCAATAGTGTATCGCCAAGCGCGCCGGGCCGGATAACACAGACATGCATATGTGGTCCTACTTCCGAGCCAGAGCCAACATCTCAAAGATGATTGCTGCCGCGATAATAGCTATAGCTGTAAAGATATTCCAGCTATGTAGGGCTCGCAAGATCAGGTTAAAGATGATGACTAGCGTGATTAATGCAGCCTGGCGAGCGGCATGGCGAAGCGTGGCCTGATAGATACGGATTGGGAAGAGGCGTGAGCCGATGGTATAGGTAATGGGTGTTAATGTGCTACTGAGCGTGATACCCAGGATCATAAAGAAACCCGCGAAGGCCAGAAAGGATTGAGGTGGCGTGTAGCGTGTATACAGTACAAGTCCTCCCCAACCCAGAAGTGCAGTAAGAAACAATAGCAGCCATTTCATACGTCTGGTCATAACACTTATATCTATCTCATCAAATTGAAGCCCCGGTTCCCATTGAGGGGAGCCTCATCGCGACGACGCTGCTCCTGGTTCTCAGGACTGAAGTATTTCTGCCACAAATCCGGCGCGTCTTTGCTCTCGCCACCGTGTGGTGTATGGCGTGTTCGCACGCGGCAGATGACTGGCGTGTTTACCGCCGCACCTGCCACAATTACCTGTCCTTTCGAGAGCGCGGGCAGGTTGTCCAGCAGATCGCGTCCTACGCCTTCAATTGCGGCGGCGACACTCTTCTGGTCAATCTCATTGACAATGCGCATAATACATTGTGTCTGGCATTGGCTCAAAACGTCGGCATCTAGCTTGCCCGGTCGCTGGCTAATCAAGCCCACGCCGATACCAAACTTACGCCCCTCGGCTAGCACCTGTTTGAGAATTGAGGTCGAGACAACCTCTGCCCCACCTGGAGCGAAGTGGTGAGCCTCTTCGAGAAGCGCGAAGACTGGATAAGGCAGGTACGACTCTCCCGAATGGACCTTGCCGCGTTCGGTATCCATACGTGCCTTGTTCAGACGGCGTAACAACGTCGCTACGATAACCTGCTGGTCGCGTTCGTCGATCTCGTTTAGCTGGAGCACTGTGCACTGACCCGGTTTGAAGATCTCGCGCAGGTCCAGGTGTTGCGTATCATCGAAGGTAAAGCTCTGTTCAAACTGTTGCTCGATACGCCAGTTCAGAGCGTGAACCGTGCTTGAGTCGTCCGCTCCTTCACCTTCGTCGTCACTCTTCTGCTTCGAGACGCTTTTGATCGCCACTTTGAGGTCCGCGACACCCCAGGGAGTATCCCCTTTGCGTTCGCGCACCTTGCGCATGGCGCGATTAAGTAGATATTGCTGTTTCTCTGTCATCTCGGGAAGCAGTGCGCGCATATCACCCATAGTCAAGGTCGAGATGCGTACTTTGACCTGTTCTGGCTTGTAGACTCGCACGTGTGGCTGATAGCCCTGGTGTCGCCCATCTCCTATCTCCGCGAATTGGGGCACGTTGGCAATCTGGTCGAGGGTGCCATACTCGCCGTGTGGATCAATAATCAGCACACAGGCTTTGTTATGTGGCTGCATCAATTCCTCAATAACAACGCTGGCGAGATAGCTCTTGCCAGCGCCCGTGCTGGCGATGATTGCCAGATGTGTACTGACTACGTCCTTAACTGAGAGCACAATGGGTACGGCCTCTGGCGTGCGGGTAAGCAGCGAGCCGATGGTCGCTGAACCTGGCTGCTTATCTTTCTTGCGACTGAGGATGTCGGCGAGCATCTGGTCGTCCGCCAGAAAGATTTGTTTGCCTGATTGAGGTGGAATCCAGGGATTGATGAACGAGCCTGTCATGGCATCATAGTAGCCCATAATCGCCACATGGAGCTCAAAGAGTTCGTTGGTGCGTGTATTATAGCCAACCATGGCCGCGACCTGGTTTGGCGGAACATCGGGCTCACCGAGGAAGGTATCGGGATATAGCTGTAGCGGCACACGTTTGATGACGCGCCCGAGCACGCGCCGAACCTGAAAATGTGAGGCTTCGTTGTTATCAGGCTCAAAAAGTTCGTAGTAAACGTACTCGCCGTTCTTGAGCACCTGGGCATCATCGCGAGAGACAAAAGTAAATTCATGGTTGCTCTCACCCGGTCCCTTGGTAATCCCTACAGGCTTGCGGGCTGGTGGCATGGATGTGGCGGCGTTGCGAAAGGTATCAAGCATAGATGTAAAGCTCCTCCATTACTGCCTCTCCGAAAATCTGAGCACGCTTAAGGGTTCGCATAAGAAGGGCGTGCTCGCCGCGATCCCCATTTGAGGACACGGCAGCGGTGTTGATTTTCGCAGAAGATCTTAGCCGGTGGTTTCAACCTTCAGCCGCCAGGCAAAGTTGCGTTTTACGATCGAGAGCAGGGCTAGATTCTGCGGAAAGAGTCGCTCTAGTTGGTCGATGATGCGCAAGGTGACCATAGGTAGCAGGCTACTACGCTGAGCAATGATATGCGGGAGATAGCCCATATGGAGATAGGGCTCCAGCCCGTTGGGATTGCTCGGATCAGCAGGATCACTGAAGAAATGGAACGCTCGTACCTCTTCATCGGACATGGTTTCAATTTCGCTATCTAGCTCCAATGAAAGCGGTGGAACACCATGCATTGCCGATGGGATGCTCTGTTTTCCCTGCTCATCCAGGTTTTGCTCCATCATGCCCAGGATCATAATATAGATAAGTACCGCTTTTTCTGTGATGTAATCGGGAGAGAAGAGTTCGATCTGGGTCTCATTAGAAAGGCGTGGCCCGAGGGAGCCGAAAGCGGGATTCTGTAAGATCGTGTCGTAAATAACTCCTACCGCGTATGTTACAGGCTTCTGGTTGCGTCCCAGCGCCATATCAAGGAGATCATCGGGCTCATTCCCTGGCCCCGAATTGACCCTGATGCGTACAAGACGACCAAAGGTATAGTCAGAAGGCTCTGGCTGAGCCTCAACTTCATGCCGTCCATAGACTTGACAGACATAGTTGATGTGCGAGTCTGACTTTACAATTTTCCCGATAATCATAGCTAGTCCTCGAATTACTTCCCTATCTGCATTAAAGCATCTGGTGAGCGTCTTTCCTACTTCAGAGCTTCCCCTGAAGTATATAAGTTGCGGGCATTATAACACAGAAGTCGACTGATGCGATACAGGCGTTTGGGGCTTGTGTTCTATAGCACCTGGAAAGACTTTTGACGCATAAATGCCCAATTGCTTATTCTCTACCTGTCACATTAACTTTGCTTTGGCCTGTCCGCATAGCGTATAATTTGCCCGTTGACAAGATACCTGACTGCTGATTACAGCGATTGGCGGATTGTTTGAGCTGTGTTTATTAACAACCATGCGAAAATATTTTAGAGAAGACTGGGCTCAAGCTTCCCGATCAGGAGGGGATTATGCGTTTTAGTTTCATGCCTCTTTCGAGAGAAGGGGTACTTGCTTTGTTTGAATGGCGCTACCCGGAGCCATATCAAGTCTACAATCTGGGTGGTGAATATATGGAGGAAGCACTTGCCGAACTGACTGACCAACGCAGCCCCTATTATGCGGCATATGATGAGCAGGGATTGCTAGCTGGTTTTATCAATGTTGGCACCTCGGCTCTGGTTTGGGATGCTGGTGAGCCGCGTGTGTTTATTGATGGGGAACATGGCACAACCGCCTTGGGGTTGGGGCTGCGTCCTGATCTAACAGGACATGGGCTTGGTCTTTCCTTTGTTGAGTCCGCGCTCACCTTTTTGAGGGACCAGTTTTCTCCTCGCCAGATTCGCCTCTTTGTGCTCGCGTGGAATAAACGAGCTCTGCGCGTTTATGAGCAGGCAGGTTTTCAACAGATACGAGCCTTTACCCAAGTAAATCGCTTTGGTACATCCGATTTCATAGAGATGTGCCTGAATATAGAGCAGGAGAGATAGGGTCAGGTTGAGACGTTTGGGCTTTATGCTTCGTGCTAGGAGATGAGGTAAAGAGATGTTTCCTACATATATAAAGCTCTGCATCTTGTATATGTATCTTATAGGTCTTTTGCCTGCGCAATCGATCCCATTCGCGTTATGCGACACGGGGTATACTGATATAGATCAGGTAATAGTTTCAGAACAGAAGAGCATCTGAAGCTAAGTTTCTGTTTGACAACACTATTGCCTATTACACACAACTACTATGTGCTGCGCATGTTCAGGGAGTTATGGTCTGCTGAGACCGTTATGTTTTCGCATACCTGACCATATTTCCACTGCTAGCATTCTGGCTATTTTTACGAAGGAGAGATATCTTATGGCCTTTGAACTTCCACCTCTTCCTTATGAGTACAATGCGCTTGAGCCCTACATCGATACCGAGACCATGCACTTGCATCACGATAAGCACCATGCGACCTATGTTACCAATTTGAACAATGCGTTGCAGGGTCATGAGTTTGCTAACCTCCCTATTGATGAGGTCTTGCGTCGTCTCAACGAAGTACCTGAGGGTGTTCGCACAGCAGTCCGCAACAATGGTGGTGGTCATAGCAACCATTCTATGTTCTGGCAGATTATGATGCCCAATGGCGGTGGAGAACCCACAGGTGAAATCGCGAGTGCTATCAATGCCAAATTCGGTTCCTTCGAGAACTTTAAGACTGCGTTCAACGATGCTGGTGCCAAGCGCTTTGGTTCTGGTTGGGCCTGGCTGGTTGCTGATCGCAATGGTAATCTCGAAGTTACCTCTACTGCAAACCAGGATAGCCCCCTCTCAGAGGGCCTCTATCCAGTGCTTGGCAATGATGTGTGGGAGCATGCTTACTACTTGAAGTACCAGAACCGCCGCCCTGAGTATCTAAACGCCTGGTGGAATGTTGTCAACTGGAATGAGATTAACAAGCGCTTCGCTCAAGCTCGCAGCGCGCGCTAGCAACGTCTTACCATACAGATAAAGTGTAAAGCAAGGAGTTGTCTCGCCTGCTCTGGCGTGCGGCTCCTTGCTTTATTGAGGAATATGCAGTGACGCAGACATATAATCTGGCCTTTATGGATGAATGGGGCGCTGAGCGTCCACATGAAATTTCCCCCACCACTCAAGAAATTCTGGCGCGTTGTAGCGAAGTGATATATAGTGCCGATGCTGTGGCAATTCAACTTGGCGGCAAGGCCGGTCGCCTGGGTGAGAGTGTTGTTGCCACCGCTTTGCTTGAGGGGACTCTTCAAGCGCTTCGCCATCTGGGAAAAGCGGGAACTCCCGTTCACATCCTGGTAGATGAGGGGGTTGCGACCCTTTTTCAAGAAACACTCTACCAGCAAGCCTATTGGTACTCCATCAGTATTCAAGAAGTGGCATCTGGGCAACAGACCCTGGAGACTACTTTGGAGCGTATTCCTGGCACAACGATAGTGGGTATTGACCTGCATGGCGGTCATGATGGGATGCCAGAGTTGACCATTCAATCTACTGATTCGCCTACTATTGCGCGCCGGGTCGCAATCTTCAAGCGCCTCTTTCGTGTGGGTGTGCGTAGCTATGCCCAGCGTAGCCGCGAGAGGCGCTATGCTGACTTTATTGAGGATCTTTTCTCACTCGCTCCAGCAACGCTTGTTGGAAAAGAGGTTCAGCCACGTGTGCTTCTTAATGCCAGCGAAGAGGCATATGGTAAGCGCCTTGCTCGTAAGCTTGGGTTGCGAGAAGAGGCGTTACAAATTGCTTGTTTTTTTCAATCAGTCGTCATCGCCAAATGTTATTGTCGCTGGGATGAGGTCATAGAGGGCTTCTGCCAGGAGATGGCGGCATATGCTCCAGGCAGAATGATTGACTTCCTCATCCTGTGTGGCCCCGATGAAATGCATCCTGTGGGATTGCGCCAGGAGGATATGCGTGAGGATTTTGGGGCTTTTCGTGGCACAAATGAGAATGCGCGTGTATTTGTCTATGCAACCAAGTCTCTCCGCGAGCTAGCTATTCTGACGAACCGTTCGACGCTCGCGCTAGCTAACGATACAGGTCCCGGTCATATCGCAGGCGCGCTTGGCATTCCAACGATTACCCCCTATCTGCCTGGTACTCTCTATTCTATGCATGTCTGGACATCAAGTCCCTGGCATCATGGAGTGACGCTGGCCCCCAACCCTTTTAGTTATCAACAGATTAAGTCTGCTATCCTTCTGGATAAGACCAACATTATAGATAGTATCGCGCCCGAACTCCTCGTTGCGCAAATGTTGTCGTCTCTACCGCCTCTTATGAGGAAATAAAAAAGTTATCCACAAAAATTGTGTAGAAGTGGAAGAAATTGTGGATAAGTTTGGAGATCTAAACATGTGAGGTTTTGAGTAGACAGAGCGTAATTGCGTTGACATGGATTTGTGACGTAACTACAATACAACATATCTTTTTCTAAAAGCATTCGCCAATGCCGCTACATGGCTCCTATTCAAGCCGTGTTGTTGCCCAATGCCTGAGCAGCCCAGGCGACTCTGCTCAGGCGAATGAATGGCAAACCACCAGAGAGATTGTTTTAGTAAGCTATTGATGAAAGGTCAACTGTATGGGGTCGGCTCCTGAACCTTCGCCAAAACTTTCTCAACGAGATGAGATTGAGGCGCGGCGGTTGCTCACCTCTTCGCGTTCCGAAGAGGACAGTACAACCGATGATGCGCTAAGCCAGGGTGAACGTCTGCTACCATTTGTCTATGCTGCGATGGAATCCTGCGCTATCTATGCCGCGTTCTGCGTTCTCGCGGTAACTGGCCTGGGTGGTGGGACGCCGATTTTACCTCTCTGGGGAGCCTTTGTCCCATTCGCGGCAGCCATCTGGTTTTCGCAAGCTACCCAATTTGGATCTGAGGAATCAGGTCAACCATTCCTCTCGTCCGCCCCTTTTCGTATGCTTGTTTTGATTGTGCTAACCCTCCTGATTATCTGGGGAGGAGTCTATGCTGCGACGACTCCACTCTATAACCCAGCTTGGCTGTTTGCAAGCGTGAATGATATCTTGTTGCTTCATCCAGAGGGCTATCGTACCTTCCTGGTGTTAATCATTAGCGCGCTCCTCTTCTGGCGTGGACTAGCACTCACGCGACGACGTGTGGAGCCTGGTGATGTTTTGAATGCGCTACGTATTGGCCTGGGGATCATCATCTTTGCGCTTCTGGTGACAAGTGCCTCAAGTGGAGCCACAGGCATTCCTATGCTCTTTCTTGTCATTGTGCTCTTCTTCTCCTTCGCGCTTATTGCACATTCACTGGCTAGAGCATCTTTTCTGCGCTTGAGCCATCTGCGCGGTCTAGAGGGAAGCGTCTCAGGGCAGGAGCGCTCAATTCTGTCTGTGGTTGGCATTATATGCTTAGTTCTATGCGTTGTAGGTCTGATCCTGGTGGCCTTTGTCAGCCCTGATTTCCTCTCTCAGGCTCAGGGGCCCTTGAGCGCGATCTATACTGCTCTGGTAAACGCTCTTGCTACTGTGGCGCTTGTTCTGGTAACACCGCTTTTCTGGTTGCTCGATTCTCTACATCTACAAATTCAACTCCCACCAGCGCGTCAACGCCCGACTATTTCGCAGCCACCACCACCACACCATGCTCAGCCTGCGAGTACCCCTTCCCCTCTCCTCTTTACTCTGGAGATCCTTGGGGTGTTGCTTATTATCGCGCTTATCTGTCTCCTGATTTGGTTTATCTGGCGACGTCTAAAACGGAGTAATGCTCTGGTAAGGCGTAAGCTACAGTCTCAACAGGATGTACGCGAAAGTCTCTGGTCGTGGCGTCTGTTTACAACCCAGCTTTTAAATTTCCTTTGGACTCTCTGGTGGCGCATCTTTCCCCGTCGCGAGGAGCCCGCTAATGTGACCTCCCAGGTCGCTGAGACCATGAACGCTGAACCTGCTGTGCGCACTATTCGCGAGATCTATCGCGCGTTGTTGCAATGGTCTGCCTATCGTGGCTTGCATCGTAAGCAAGAAGAGACTCCCTCCGAATTTGAGAAGCGTCTTTCAGAACGCTTGGTTTCGGGAGAAGGAGAACAAGAGTTGCACGTTATGACCAACGCTTATTTGCTTACACGTTATGGAGGCTATATTCCTGATGAAAGCATGGTTGGGCATATCCAGCAAGAGTGGCAGTCTTTTCAACAAAAGTCTAGCACCTCTTCTCCGCAGTGATCTTGTGGTGTGATCATACGCTAACTAATCGAGAAGAAAGAGCCCACACGTATAAAAATTGTGAGATGTGGGCGCTTTCTTCTTTATTTGCCTATTTTTGGCGTGAATTTTTGTCGCCAATGGTGACATATGAGTAGAGATCAAATAGCGACACAAAGCGAGAGGCGATAGCGTATGAATAAACAAATCCTACAGATTGGCAATACTTTGGAGTGTGCGTTACCAGCGGAGCGTGCGCGCCTGGTTCGCCTTTGCGCGTCGATTACAGGAGATGCTGGCAGTGCTGAGGATCTGGCGCAAGAGGTACTGCTAGAAGCCTGGAGGCATTTGAATACACTTCGTGACCCCGAGAAGTATACACAATGGCTCAATGGGATCGCGCGTAATATCTGCTTACGCTGGTTCCGGCGCCAGGGGAGAGATATTGTGCGCCATTCTGTGTCGCTTCACCTGGAGAGTGAAGAGCATGAGAAGGATCTGAACAGCCTTTTAGCTGATGATAACGATCTCGAAGTGACGCTTGAGCGCAAGGAACTCATCGAATTACTTGATAGAGCTCTTGCGCTGCTGCCACCTGAGACCCGTACAGTAATGATCCAGCGCTATGTAGAGGACACTCCCTTGAGCGAAGTCGCCGCGCGCCTGGGGACCCAACCTGGTGCGGTGGCAATGCGCTTACAGCGCGGAAAGCTTGCTCTTCGCCGTTTATTGCTCAAAGATTTGGAGATGCAAGAGAGAGTGGAGCACCAGGAGTGGGAGGAGACACGGCTCTGGTGCGTGCTTTGTGGTCAACAACTCCTGCTCGGGCAAATTGATCCACAAGAGGGCCTGGTTCGTTTAAAGTGCCCCATTTGTTGTGCTCATCCTGATGCGGTCTTGACCGCTAGCCGTCTGCCACAGGTACTTCAGGGCATCAAAGGCTATAAGCCCGCGCTAAAGCGCCTCATGAAATGGGCCCATGCCTTCTACAGTGAAGGATTAGAGCGCGGCAGCATAACTTGTACGAGGTGTGGAAGAGTCGGACCCGTCAGCATAAAAATGCCTGAGAGCGCGCGTGATTGGCTAAATGATCTTTATAGCCCCTATGCCCCAATAGATGCTTCATGCACACATTGCCACGTTGATAACTGGATTGCACTCGATGGTCATGTGCTCTCGCATCCCCGAGGTTTGCACTTCTGGCGTGAGCATCCACGCATGCGTATGCTTCCAGTGCGTGAGGTAGAAGCTGAAGGACGCCCCGCCCTGGTCGTCACCTTAGAGAGCATGAAGGAAAATGCCAGCTTTTCGCTGCTATTGGATCGTGAGACATATCGCGAGCTACGCTCATTTAGTGAGGGAATCTAGATTTTATGGTAACTATGTCTGATAAGCCCGCAACTCAGGAACCTGAGCTTGCTCCTGCACGCTTGCCATTGTATGCCTTCTATACCGCCAATATTATCTCTCTGGTAGGGGATCGCCTGACACTACTCGCAATCCCCTGGTTTGTGCTTCAGACAACCGGGAGTGTCGAGCAGACTGCGATTTCGGCTTTCTTTACGACGCTCCCACTCGTCCTCTCAGCCTTCTTCGGCAGTGCCCTGGTAGATCGCCTGGGTTATAAGCGCACCAGTGTGTGGGCCGATATTGCTAGTTGTGTTTGTACGGCCTGTATTCCTCTGTTGTATATGACTGTGGGTCTGCCGTTCTGGCAGCTGCTCTGCTTTGTTTTCATCGGAGGGTTGCTCAAATCTCCAGGTGAGACCGCGCGCTCCTCACTCTTGCCAGATCTGGTACAGCGAGCGCATGTTCCTATGGAGAGAGCAACCTCGATCAGTGATGGTCTAAGTCGCCTTTCAGGGCTGCTGGGCGCACCTCTGGCAGCTTTTATTATGGTCTGGGTGAGCGCGAACAACCTCCTATGGCTAGATGCTGTCTCCTTCGCCCTCTCCGCACTCCTGATTGGTCTGCTAGTCCATACAACAGTTCCTCATGCCAAAATTAAAAACGTTAGCGTAAGGAGCTATCTGGCAGACCTACGTGATGGTCTGAATTTTATATATGGTGACAAACTCTTGTTTTCTATTATCATTACAGTCCTGGTAACAAACTTGCTAGACGCTGCGCTTTTCTCTGTCATCTGCCCGGTATATATACGTGAATTCTTCCATAGCCCCTGGCCTCTTGGTGTTCTGATTGGAGCGTTTGGTGGAGCGGCCTTCCTGGGAACGCTTATCTATGGCGCGATTGGTCATCGCCTGCCTCGTCGTCTGACTCTGGGGACTTGTTTTACTCTGGGTGGAGGAACGCGTTTTCTGGCTCTCGCTTTCTGGCCTTTTCTCCCTTTTCTTATTGTTGTGCAGGTGATAGCGGGGCTAGCCTGTGGCCCACTTAATCCGTTGCTTTTGACAGTTGGATATGAGCGCATTCCTGAAGAGATGCGTGCACGTGTGCTGGGGGAATTGGTGCGGGTTCGCTCTGTGGTATTCCTATAGGTGTCATTCTGACAGGCTACCTGATTGAATGGACTGGACTCCAATCTTCTCTAATCATTATGGGTGTTATATACCTGTGCGCAACTCTTTCTCTACTTGTGAATCCCGCGCTGAAAAGTATTGATAAGAGAATCCAACCAGAAAAGCCAGCCGCCTAATTACTAAACATCAGAGATAAAACTCGTCACGGTATAAGGATCCCATCGGGAGGCGTAGAGCTTTAGCTTGTGCTCCCCTATGGCACTCTTAATGTCATGGTAGGGGACCAGTGGGGAGGGTAATTTTGCCATGTTCTACTCTGTAAATATGGGCCTTCTCTGAGATTTCGGGCGGAAAATCATCGAGATCCGTCGCCGTCAGCAACACTTGCTGATGTCGGAATACCTCCTGTAAGAGATACTGGCGGCGCATCTGGTCCAACTCGCTGAAGACATCATCGAGGAGGAGGACGGGCTCATCGCCTGTCATCGCGCGCATAAAGGCTAGCTCTGCGAGTTTTGCCGAGAGTGCGGCGGTACGCTGCTGCCCTCGCGAGCCATAGGAGAGCATATTCACACCGTTGACCAGAAATTCGAGATCATCACGGTGAGGGCCAAGCAGGCATACACCCTGTAATGTCTCTTTGCGTCGTAGTGCGTGGAGTTGCTTGATATATTGCTGTTGAGCTTCGGGGAGCGACCATGCCTCATCAAGTTTGAAGGAAGGGCGGTAGACGAGCTTGAGTTGTTCGCGCCCACCGCTAATAGCCTCTTGTAAAGGATTGGCTAGCTGGTTCAGGGCCTCAATCATGCGGTTGCGCTCGTACATAATCTGGTTCGCGAGTTGCGCAAGTTGATCGTCAAGATAGTCGAGTAGACTGGGGTCCTCATGGTGGTCGCGAATGCGTTTGAGTAGGGCTGCGCGCTGTGTCACCACCTTGCGATAGCGCACAATGGCCTGACAGTAGTGTGGATTGATCTGGCAGAGCGCTCTATCGAGAAAGCGCCTCCGCTCTTCAGGAGAGCCATCAACCAGGTGGAGATCAACTGGTGCGAAGAGGACAACCTTCATTTGTCCGATAACGTCAATGGTGCGCCGAGGGACGCCGTTGAGCTTGAGGCGCTTGCGTGGGGTATTGGCAGGCAATTCAAGGCTTTTGGGAGGAGAAGGCGTATTCCAATTTCCAGCAAATGTTGGGGGTGTTGGATCAAAGACAATAACCTCTACCTGCACATCGTCTTCAGGGCGTGCGATACGCCCCTTGAGATGCGAGACATGGTCCGATGCTTGCCAATTAACCACTTCGCGGTCGCTGGAGGCATGGAAGGATGTCGCGGTCGCAAGCATACTTACCGCTTCCAGCAGATTGGTTTTCCCCTGAGCGTTCTCTCCATAAAAGATGAAAAGGCCCTGCCCCAGAGAAATCTCCAGTTGTTCATAGTTGCGAAAATTTGAAAGTGTGAGGTGAGATAAATACATACACCCTGTCCGTGAAGTGGCTCGCTTACCATGCCAAAGGTGCACTGAGAGGCGACCGGCTAAGGTCACTTCTCAGTGAAATGCCCACTAGCGATTGGTGCTCATTGGCATGATGATGTAGGTATAGTCCGCTGCTCCAACTGGCTTGAGTGCGCCAGGGCGGGCTGCCGAGATAACTTCCAGCGCGACCTCTGGCGTGGTAAGTACGCCAAGTACGTCTGAGAGATATCGAACATTGAAGATGATTTCCTGCTCGGGACCGTCAACTGCCGCATTGATTGTGCTCACATTGCTACCAATATCTTCGGCATTGGCCTCGATAGTCAGTGTGCCTGGCTCCTGACCGTCCTCAGAGCCGCTGCTGATTTTGATACGCGCGATGTTTGAGCTGTCACGTGCGAAGGGAGTGACAGTCTTGACGGCTGCCGCGAACTCTTTGGTCTCGATGACGGCGCGTGTCGTGTGCCCTTTAGGGATGATGCCTCGGAAGTTGGGGAAGGTTCCTTCGATCAAGCGTGACACCATATCGACATTCTCGGTATGGAAGAGGACCTGGCTGCGATTGGGGGTCACGATCATCTGAACAGTGCCTTCGTTTGGCAGGATACGCGCCAGTTCTGTAAGCGTGCGCGCCGGAATCAAAATTGTATCGGCCAGCGCCTCGCCTGCGGGCAGAGGGATAGACATGACTGCCAGACGGAAGGCATCGGCTGCCGCGAAGACTAACTGCTCATTGCTGGTCTCGACGTGAACACCTGTGAGCACGGGGCGCGCGTCGTCATCCGCCGCTGAGAAGGCAACGTAGGTGATCATCTCTTTGAGCTGTTTCGCATCCAGCGCGATAGGCGTCTCGCTTCCCTCAGTGCTGGGGATCAAGGGGAACTCAGATGGGTCCATGCCTTTGATCGTAGCATTGGTGCCCTGGCTCTTGACGTTTATTGTATGTGATTCATCTGTAACAGAGAGTTCAACCTGGATAGGACGCAAGCTGCCAACCAGGTCTGAGATCGTCTTGGCTGGTACGGTTGTTGAGCCTTCCTCCTGTACCTCCGCATCAATCCAGCAGTTGATACCAATCTCCAGGTTGGTCGCTGAAAGCTTTAAGCGACCCTGATCGGTCGTCAGCAAAATATTAGCGAGAATAGGTAGCGTACTGCGACTTGAGACCGCGTGACTGACAACGGAGAGTCCCCGGCTCAAATCTTGCTGTTTACATGTAATCTTCACGGACAAAATCCTCCAGACACAACCAAAACGCATAAATTTCCACGTAAGTATAGCTTATATGCTGTAACCTGTAAACCAAATAGTAAGCTCCCCATTCCTCTGCAAAAGCGCTATTGGCTCATACCTCTCTAAAACCTGAGCATGTTAGCTCTGCCAGTGGGGCCGGTTTTTGTCCGGGAGGTAAATAGTTTTTGCTTTTTGTTTGGTCTCTACTCATTCTTTTATACCTCGCTGAAAGCGGTTATAAGGGTATTTCTAAAACGCGAGATAATCCTCCTTTTGCCGCAGAACTAGCAATACAAACTGATAAAGCGCGAAGAGCTCCAAACCAAAGGGTAGATAGCCTATATAGCCCAGTGAAGGCATCTCAAAGATCTTCCAGAAGCCCACATAGGGAATAGTGTAATACCATCGAGGAAGCGCGAAAAAGTTCCACATCTCCCAGAAGAAACCACAGAGGAGAGTACCAAGTGGCAAGGCAATAAAACGCCAATCGCCCACCGCCAGATGGGCTAGCGTTGACTTACGCCCGAACCAGTTGTTGATAGGATCGAGGATGAGGATCACACAGAGCCAGACTAGCCCGAAGCAGTAGCGAGACCAGATTATAGGCAGCAGTAGACAGAGCACACCTAGGACTTCAGCTCCCACAAGCGTTGGAAGTGGGAGTCGTGGCCCCGGCTGATTTGAAAGCAAGCGCGGGTGCAGGCGCTTAAAGCTGGTCAGCAACTCTGTCGTTTCCATAACTGCAGGCAAGACAGTACTGAAGTTAAGACTGGCTAGGAGAAAGTAGCCTAGCGGAGTATATGGCTGATCTAGCTGATAGTGCCAATTCTGCACGAAATGGTTTAGACCCTCGAAGATCCACCAGAAGAGGCTGGAAATCAGAAATAATAACAGATAACGCCCGCGCATTCTCTTTAGCAGCGAGCTTCCATGGAGGTGCCTGTTGAGCGCATCCATAAAGAGAATATACCCAAGCCAGAGTGGAAAGAAACTATAGCGATATAGCGGCTCGATACGTAACCAGGAGGCCGCCCAGGCTGCCAGGCAGAGGGCTAGGGCCAGAGAACCATAGGTTGGAAAACGTTTCATACCGTTTTTCCTTGAAATTACGTGTAGAAGGATTGTATCTGTTGTACGATGCTTTCCATTGTACCATGCAGATAGGTGCCTGGTATTTCCTCGACGAAGAGTGGATAATTAAGAAATGCCTGCCCACCAAAAATGAAGTGTGGACGTGAGGTGGTGAGCTTCTGAATTTGACGTGCCAGGGAGGTCAGATTTCCCATGTGAGCGGCGATGGTGAGCGAGACACATACGATTCCTGGTTGTAGTTGCTGAATCGCTTGGAGCAAGCCCTCGCTTTCAATACTTTGCCCCAGGTACGCGACGCGCATATTATGCAAGCGAAGTGTAAGAGCCAACATAAGTGCTGGAATCTCATGAGGCTCACCTGGAGCGCAACTTACCAGTATCAGGGGGACATTGCCGGGTCTGGGGGCTGCGTGAAAGAGGTTAGTGAGTAGCCCGCGAAAGAAGTTGCTGGCAAAATGCTCAATGGTCACCGTAATTTCCTGTGCAGCCCATAGTTCACCAATCTCCCAGAGAGTAGGGGTAATCAGATCTACGCAAACCTGTTCCAGGGGATACGTAATCAAAAGTGGTGTCAGGATCATCTGAGCTTCAGCATCGTTTAACTCTCGAAATGCGTTGAGCAAGCGTTTTTTGGCAACCTGCACTATCTCATCCGCGATGGATAGTGCGGTTTCTTGTATAAGCTCTGAGACATTATGTTCTTCCTCTCGGCGTGGAGGAGGCTCTTCTTGTGGTTCACGTGTCTCTTCCTTCGAGGCCCTGGCTGGAGTGGGAGGTTGTGGGCTGGCGACCTGAAAGATGAAAGATTCTTTGAGGGGAGTTGTAAATACCTTTTGCTGCTGGGCTTTACTGAGATGATCAAAGAGGTTAATAGCCTCGCTAATGCTCATACCCTGGTCTATGCGCTCTTTTAGCCAGCGAAGCAGTATCACATCACGTTCGGAATAGAGTCGATAATCGTTTCCAGCGCGTTTAGGATTGAGGAAATTGTAACGTCGTTCCCAGACGCGGAGCGTATTGGAGCGAATCCCGGTCTGTTGCTCTACTGCCCTGGTATGATATATTGGATCGTCTGAGTAACGCTCCAGATTTGGGCAGGCATTAAGTCCCTCGTATATGTCCATAATCCTATGTTTTCTCCTCAGTGTGGATCTATGGGTCGCCAACGCGCGAAGCTTGCCTTTGCAGAGAGGATACCAGAAAAGCCTCCAAATGTTAACATGGAGGCGCAAATGTCCTTCTTGCCTCCAACACAGCCTGCTTTGATGGGCTGGCTCTTCGAAGTCTGCGATAAAGCGCTTGACACATAAGTATTGGCACTGCTATCATATGCTTGCATCGTTGTGCCCACACTATGGGACGTAGTGATATATCGTCTGCGGGTAACTGTGGTGACTTGTAGGCGGTTTCTCTTGCATGATCCATAGTATTTGACCATTTCTGGTCATGCCCCGCGCATGTTGGCCGTTCGTGTGAGCTTGCTTGTTCTCATACATAGCACCTCTTCCTCGTTATTGGCTATGGGCGCAAATCATAAAGATCGATGAGTTTTCGTAAGCATTTATGTGGATCCCAATGCCGTTGTTGCGCTCAGGGTGCATATAAAGCATAAGTGGAACTGTGAGGAAGGCCCCCATCCACGCCTCCCACGTATCCCTCTCATCGCGCGCGGGTTCTTGAGCCGTGCCACTGTCAGAATGGCAGATCATTGCGGGCTCGGCAGCATGTTATAAGGAGAATTAAAAGAAATGTTCGCTGTAATTAAAAGTGGTGGACGACAGTACAAGGTCTCTGTAGGTGAGAAGCTTGAGGTCAATCGACTTCCCTACGAAGATGGAAAACAGATCGAAATTGGCGAGGTCCTGCTGGTTTCTGACGCTGACAATTCCGTTGTAGGCGCGCCTTTCGTCGAGGGTGCCAAGGTGCTTGCGACCGTTGTGCGGCAGGCACGCGGCGAAAAACTGATCGTCTTTAAGTACAAGTCCAAGAAACGCTATCGTCATCGCCGCGGTCACCGCCAGGAATTGACCATTCTCAGCATTGATGACATTATCTCGAATGGGAAGAGCCTGATTACTGGTGAGAAGCCAGAGGCGAAGGACGATAGCGCCCCAGTCGAGCAGGCTGAGGTCGTTGAGACACAGCCTACCGTTGAGGAGCAGCCCGTCGAGGAGAAGAAGCCTCGCCGCCGTCGTACGACCAAGAAGGCTCAAGAAGCCGAAACCAGCACAGAGGAGTAAGATCTCATGGCACATAAAAAAGGTATGGGCAGCTCGCGCAATGGTCGCGATAGCCAGCCCAAGATGCTTGGCGTCAAGCGCTTTGATGGTCAGTTGGTGACCGCTGGCAGCATTATCGTGCGCCAGCGCGGCACAAAGATCCGCCCCGGTGATAACGTGGGTCTGGGTCGCGACCATACGCTCTTCGCCCTCATTGATGGTTATGTCAAGTTTGGTTATGGTTTCCAGGGACGCCGTCACGTGAACATCCTGACTGAGTTCCCCGATCGCCCTTCAATCGCCGAATTGAAAGGCGAGGTTCAGGAAGCCGTAGTCGCCGAGGCATAGGCAAGAAAATAAAAGAAGGAGGCTGGTCAGCAATGACCGGCCTCCTTCTTTTATTGAACAGGTGATGCTATTGCCCATTGGCGTTGAGATTGATGGTGGCACTGATCGCGACACCATTGTCATCGGTCTGCACTTGAATAGGACTATTCTTGTTGAGCAAACCCTGACAGTTAAGGCCTCCATCGGCTCCCCAGGTGCCGTTGAAGCGCTGGGCCATGAAGGTAAAGAGGTTGTTGCCCGCTGCCGGATCCGGCGAGGGTTGCTGTTGCAACAGATCCATCAATGCTTGCAGGCGTGGCGGCTGAACCTGTAAGAGATTGGTGCAGTACTGTCGCGTGCTTGCCTGGTTGGCTCGCGCGATAGAGGCCTGATTTACACCTACACGATAGAGATTGGTTTTGGTGATGCTCTGCTTGCCATTATTCAATGTCATCGGGTCGCCTACAGGGATTACAGCGGCTGGCCTGGCCTGCCTGGCAGCTGCCATCAGCTCATTGAGTGGCAGTGAGGTCGCCATCTGCCCGGGAGAGGCCAGATCAGGCGCGCTCCAGGGTTGGCAGCCCAGGGCGTTATCCAGAGCGACCGCAACCAGACGATTGTCGCTGCCATTGACGAGCGTTTGCGCACCTTGCAATTGCGCTGCGTTGTCTGTATTCATCTGAGCGGTCTTGCCATCATTGGTAGCCAGGTAGACCGTGGTGACATTGTCGCTTTGGTCCTGGTCAACAATAAAGAAGTCGCGCACAGTTGGGCAGGGCTGCCCATCGCTCCCCTGGCCGAGTTGTGGCGGTACAAGCTTGCCCTGTCGAATGGCCTGGTTCGCCGAGCGGAAGAACGCCGGAGCGTTACAATAGGCGAATTGACCGAAGGGGTTATTGGGAAGTCCGTTGACGCAGCGTCCCTGGCGTAGTGAGTTACCCTGTCCCTGCAACGTCAGTGTATCCCCATTATAGCCAAACCAGAGTGCCACAACGGCATTCGCGGGTAGCTTGGGCACAACTGGAGCGACCGCTGGTTCTGAGCCAGCATCGATGACTAAGGGGTTATAGATCGAAATCTGCCCTGTGGCGGGATCAAAGACTGCACCCTGGACAAAGGCGGATTGGTCCGCGTTCGCTTCATTACAGGGACCGGCGTTAGGGTCAGTTGCCTGCAATTGATAAGGGGTTGCCAATCCCTGGGCACTAAGTGGATTGGCGGGCACGATTAACGAGCAATTCGCGTTCGCGTCAGCAGCGTGTGTGCCTTTATGCGGCTGGTTGACAAGGACGTATCCTCCGCCAAGCAGTGTGATTAGTAGTAGGGCAATGCCCAAGACGCGAAATGTTGGGAAACGTCGTTTTGAGCGCTTCAAAGAGTCTCTGCTAACAGTAGGCGACTCATGTATATCAGGTCTGGGCAATGTTTGCATATAAAACTCCTTTTTAACTGATGAGAGCAAGGAGCTATTTCTCATCCTTGTTCTGTCCAGGCTGCGGACAATTGATGAGTACCCGGCGGGTCGCACGGTCTACGGCGAGTGTACAACTGACGCCATTGATTGTCGTGGTGCCGTTGCAGCCAGGAATTAGAACGCCATTAACGGAGCAATCCATAGGCATGTTGAACTTGATGTCCTGAATGGTTGCGTTAATGGCAACTCCGTTGTCATCTGTTTTCACTTGAATGGGTGAGTTGACGTTGAGGAGCCCCTTGCAGTCAAGACCATCTTCCTTGCCCCAGGTTGCGTTGAAGCGTTGCGCCAGGAAGGTGAAGAGGTTATTGGCTGCGTCTGTATCTGGCGATGGCTGGCGGATAGTGAAGCGTGAATCTGTGATCATACGTTGTGGAGCGACCGCAAGCAGGTTTGTGCAGTAGAGTCTGGTGCTTGCCTGACTGGCCTGCTTGATTTCTGGCTGGTTTACACCCACACGATACAGGTTAAGCTTCTGCATATTAGGCTGGTCATTATGTAAGACCATCGGGTCCCCATTGGGAATGAGAGCAACGGGTGGCCCCTGGCGAACCATCGCGAAGAGCTCATTGAGAGCCAGTGAGGTTGACATCTGCCCCGGATCTTCCAGGTTAGGTGCCATCCAGGGCTTACAGCCAAGTGCGTTGTCCAGTGCAATAGCGACCAGGCGATTGTCGCTACCATTGTTAATAGCCTGTGCTCCCTGCAATTGTTGCGCGTTGGCGGCGCTCATCTGCGCGATTTTTCCGTCATCGGTCGCGAGGTAGGTGGTGGTGACGTTATCGCTCTGATCCTGGTCAACGACAAAGAAGTCGCGTACGGTTGGGCAGGGGAGGCCATCTTTCCCTTTTGTGATCGCAGGCACCTTGAGTTTCCCATTCTTGATTGCCTGATTAGCAGCTGCGAAGAAGGCTGGCGCATTGCAGTAGGCATATTGCCCAAATGGATCATTAGGAAGCCCGTTGACACATTTGCCCTGTTGAAGTGCGTTACGGTTCCCTTTCAAAGTGAGAGTGTCACCGTTGGAGCCAAACCAGAGGGCGACAATGGCATTCTGGGGCAGTTTGGGCACGACTGGTTTGACTGCTGGTGTGCTGCCTTTATCGATGATCAGGGGATCGTATATAGAGACCTGCCCGGTCGCTGGATCGATGATCGCGCTTTGTACGAAGGCTGATTGTCCTGTGTTTGCTTCGTGACAGGGACCTTGAGCTGGATCGGTTGCTTGTAACAGATAAGGCGTCGCTAATCCCTGCGCGCTTAGAGGATTCTGAGGTACGATAATTGTACAGTTGGGATTGTCTTCGGCGGCGTGTGTGTTCGGGTGGCTTTGGACGATAAAATAGGTGCCTGTACCTGCTAGCAGCAGAATAAGTGTGAGAGCAATACTAGCCAGGACGACTGGCTTGACGCGTTTACGCTTTGGTGGGAGCGAGTAGTGTTCTCCACCTTCATCCTGCTCCACGTCATTGCTGTTGGATTGGGGTCGTGGGAGAGTTTGCATTGTATCGAGTGTCCCCTTTCTGATCCTTCTCTGAGAACCATCCATCACAGTGGGCATTCCATTTGATGTACTACGGTTGACTGTCGCTAAAATACTTGTTGTCTCAAACTGTCATACTATCGAGCGACTGTTAGTTTGTCAGTATGTTATTTCCTGTTCTCTGTATCTCCTGTAAAGCCCTTACCTTGTAAACCTGATCTCCAGACAACTGCTGCATAATAGTAAGCATCTATGTATCAATGAAGTGATACATTAAGAAACGCACTGAAATGGCATAGCTATTTGTGGCCTGCAACTATGTATGATGGTTCTGCTAGGAATATTACCATGCTTTTTTTTGCGCTTGGCCTGCTTATATGACAATTTAGTTGTAAAGTACTAAAAATTGGTTAAGGTCTTATTCTAAAATTAACGCCGCTGTCGCATTCAGATTTTCGGAGAAGATGTAGAGGCTATGGTCTGGTCTATACTGATATGGAAAGATGGCATCTGATATAGCATGGCGGTCCTGTGCTGGCAACTGCTGTGTGGTACGTTTTTGTTAGGAGCTACGAGCACATTGCAGTGCTTGGTGATGTTTGAAAGGTTTTTTTATGAGAGCATTGATAAGCGTGGCGAATCGCGAAGGGGTGACTCGGTTAGCTCAGGAATTGGGAGATCTGGGAGTATCGCTTTTCTCTCCAGAGAACACACGAAGGACGCTACAGGAGGCTGGAATCCAGGCCGCTCCTATTGAAGAACTTACTCAATTACCCGCCATTCTGGATGGGAAATTGCAAAAAATGCATTATACCCTCCTGGCTGGTATCATGGCGCGTCGAGACCACCCCCGCCACAAAGAGGATTTGCGTGTACATCAAATCGAGCCAATCGATGTGGTTGTGATCAACTTTCCCGCGTTTAGCGTAAAACAAGGGATATCTACAACAGAGATAATGGAACAAGTTGATATCGGTAGTGAGACACTTGTCCGAGCTGCCGCCAGCAATTTCTCAGATGTGCTGGTGCTAGTCCGCCCACAAGACTATGGCTTAGTACTTCAGGAGTGGCGAGAGCAAGGTGAGGTAAGCGAGGGGACCAGGCGTCGACTGGCTGCTATCGCTTTTCAATATGCTGCAAGTTATGCTAGCGTCATTGCTGAGTATCTGCGCTCTTCAGGTGGTGACCTCTTCCCCGATGAATTGACGCTTCCCCTACGTTATGTGCAGGCGTTACGATACGGAGAAAATCCACAGCAGCGAGCGGCCTTATACCGTTGGGTAATGCCATCACAGCCTGACACTCCACATGGCGCGTGCGTTGAACCGTCTCTGGCAACATCAGAGATGCTACAAGGTGAGGAGCTCTCCTATAACAATTTGCTGGATCTAAATGTAGCGATTGAGGCCGCGAGTTCCTTTACGGTGCCAGCCGTGGCTATTATTAAGCATACTAATCCCTGTGGATTGGCCTGCGGGGATACGCTGCTCGAAGCATACCAGCAGGCTCACGCAGGTGATCCTATTCCCGCCAGTGGTGGTATTGTTGGTTGTAACCGAGAGGTGAATGGTGACGTCGCGCACGAACTCAGCCAGCTATTCTATGAAGCGGTGGTCGCACCCTCTTTTAGTAAAGAGGCACTCTCTCTATTACGTAAGAAGCCCGCGATGCGCCTGATAGCAACGCATTGTCTACACAAGCCGCAGAAGCGAAGCACCCATGGGCTTAAAAAAGAGTTACGACCAGAGTATCCTCTTGATGTACGCTCAATCCAGGGAGGGCTCTTGCTTCAGACACCAGATTACCAGGGGGAGCAGGAGATCGAATATACGGTTGTGACAGAGCGGGACCCCAATTTGGAAGAGGTCACAGACCTGATGTTTGCTTGGAAGGTCGTGCGTCTGGTAAAATCGAACGCGATTGTCCTGGCGCATAAACTGTCATTAATTGGGGTTGGAGCGGGACAGATGAGCCGCCTGGCGAGCGTCCAACTGGCATTGGAAAAGGCTGGGAGTCGCGCGCGTGGTTCGGTGCTTGCTGCCGATGCTTACTTCCCATTCCCCGATGGAGTCGAAGCCGCCGCTCGGGCTGGTGTGACTGCTATTATCCAACCGGGGGAGCTAGGCGTGACGAAGAAGTAATCCAGGCTGCCAATAGCTATGCTATTGCTATGATCTTTACCAGCCGCCGCCACTATCGTCATTAAGGGATTAAATGGTTCCATTATAGATTGTTCTCTGTCCGCGCTGGCTCGCGGGATTGGGCATATTGCAAAACCAATCCCGCGAGCCAGCGCACTGAGAGGTTTGGGCTAGAAGTTAGTTAATCTCAGCAGCGTATTCTGATGCAGAGAGTGGCAGAGGGAGAGTGCGAAAGGCGGAGTAGCTCGGTGTGGGCCTTGTTGAGGGAGGCTGGGACAGGCTAAGCAGAGATATTGATTTATTTTGGCGCAACGACTACAATACGATTACCATTACGCATGGTACTTACTCCTTATACATACGGAGACCTAAGCGCTGGTTGTGCTAGCGTCGTTGCTTTCGTATAAGATTGTAGAAGTGCCTGCGTGTTCAACCAGTTTTCACTATGGTCTTATGCGAAAACCGACTCCGCTAGCGCGCTCAGGTTTTCGATAGGTAGTATCTGGCAAAACCCTCCGCGAAAGGAGCCGCATACGGTGAATAGTCCTATAGAATTGCGCAAGGTTATCTGGGGCGCGGTCTTATCCCTGGCATGGGTCTTTACTTTTGTGTTTGTCAATGGCAACTTGGTCATTGATTGGACAAATACTGGTAACGATCTTACGCCACTCAAGCCTCTGGTCATCCTCGTTGGCTTGCTCATTATCTTCTTCTTTAATCTCTTCTATCGTTCGAATCCAGAGACAACCAAACTTAACTGGACAGTGACCCTGACAATGGTCTGGATGGCGATGATCCTCTTCTTCCCTTTCCGCACAGACAAAGCGGGCGGCGCGATGGGTTTCTTCGCGTTGATCGGAGGATTGGCTGTCGTGGTGCTGTGGGTTCGCTTCTTCTCAGATGAGATTTTCACTTCAAAATCCTAAAGTCAGCACACATCGGTAGGGAGATATGATAGGAGGCGGCTTCTGATTGCCTGCCCCTCAACTCCCTACCTTTTTTGTGCCCTTTGGGATTCACTCTAATAATACCCAGATAAAGGGGGAGAAGCCATCACATTGTTTCTGCGATGGCTTCTCCCCCCTTATCAATCTAATATATTGTGTTCTACTGTCGGTTGATGTGGTACGCGTGGGCGAAGCGCGCGGCCCAGCGGGCATTGTTGATGAGCAGAGCGACATTGGCCTCGACGCTGGTTCCACCAGTGCTTTGTGCTACGTGCCCCAGGATGAAAGGCGTCGTTGCAGCCCCTTTTACTCCTTGCTGTTGTGCCAGGCGTAGCGCTTCATCGATAGCCGCTTCTAGTGGCTTGGGATCCATGGCATGTTCGGTAGGGATGGGGCAGCCCACGACGATACCTTTGAGCCCACATTCCCATTGCTCGGAGGCGATACGCGCCATTGTCTCAACATCATCGACACGCAAGGGGAGGCGGAAGCCACTTTCGCGTACGTAAAACGCCGGTAGCTCATCGGTCTGCCAGCCCAGGACTGGTACTCCCTGCGTCTCCAAATACTCCATAGTCAGGTCAAGATCCAGAATTGACTTTGCGCCCGCGCATACAACCATGACGGGCGTTCGACTCAGCTCCGTCAGATCTGCGGAGATGTCCATGGTTTCGGCTGCCCCACGATGGACACCACCGATACCACCCGTGGCGAAAAAGCGGATACCTGCCATGCTAGCGCAGAGCATTGTTCCTGCGACTGTTGTTGCTCCCAGGCGTCTCGTTGCCAGAGCATAAGCAAGGTCTCGACGACTGACTTTATGGATGCCAGGAGTGGTAGCGAAGAATTCTAGTTCTTCGCTACTCAAACCAATTTTAATTTTGCCATCGATCAGACCAATCGTTGCTGGGATGGCTCCTTCCTCACGAATAGCCTTTTCCATAGACTGTGCCGCGTGGACGTTTTCAGGATAAGGCAATCCATGTGAGATGACAGTCGATTCCAGGGCAACTACGGCCTTTCCCTCATGTAATGCCTCTTCAACTGCGGGAGCAAATAATAATTTGGTTGATATATCGGCCATTAGTTTCTATTTTCCTCTGGGTATTGTGTCGTATATCTCATTGATGATGCAAAGTGTCATCTGATTTCTCCCAGCAGTATACAAGCTGGCTGTGTTTGGTGCAAACGCTTTACGATGTTCCACTGAAGTGTTAGCAAGCTTCTCTCTTTGTGTCGTCAGAAGCTTGGCCACTTGCGTGTTATGAGTAGAGGAATATAAATCTATATCTGCTCTATAATATGCTCAGAATGTCCTGTTTGCTTTGTGTGATCTTCGAGTCCATGCTATAGTAACAGATATATTGTATTCTGTGAATAAAGTGCGGCGTGACGGGTGCTGCATCTGCATGTCGGACGATTGATGTGTAACGCCAAAGATATTCTCAATCTGAGTATAGTAATCTATGTAGTCTGATGCGGGACTGGCAACCATGCTTGTATCGTGGTCTCGATATATAAAAAGGGAGTTATTACGCATATGGGTTTCGCGAAGAAACTGGCTTCAACCGCACTGTTAGTAGGCGGCGCATTGGGAGCTCTGGCTATTTATAACAAGATGGTCGAGTCGATGGCTGGCGAACTTGATACTGTCCTCACTGGCGAGGAGCGACGCTATCCCTGGAAATATGGCGATATGTTTTACAGCGTCAAGGGGGCTCGCGACGCGAAACCTCTCCTCTTTATTCATGGTTTTGGGCCGGGCGCATCATCCTATGAGTGGCGTAAGAATCTGGATGCTCTGGCCGAGAATTTCCGTGTGTATGCTATCGACCTGCTGGGGTATGGTCTCTCGGATCGCCCAGGGGTGGCGTATGATGCCGAAACCTATGCTGACCTGATACACGATTTCCTGCGCGAGGTCATCAATAAGCCTGTCACTGTTATTGCGCACGGCCAAAGCTGCGCCTTTGTTATCGCGGATGCCTATCGCCGCCCGGAACTCTTTGAGCGCTTGATTCTGGTTGAGCCTTCTCCATCGATCTTGCAGGAGAACTATCCGAGCCCATTAGAGAGCGCCTGGCGTCTTCTGTTGCGTGCACCAATTGTAGGACAGGCTCTTTATAATATGCTTGCCTCACGTCAGGCTATTCGAGGCTACTATGATCAACTTGGTTACCATAATCCTGGCCTGATCTCTGACGAGTTGGTCGAGTATGTCTTTACCAGCGCGCATCAGCCTGGAGCATCTTTTGCGGGCTCGTCTTTACTCAGCAATGGCCTGACGATGGATGTGCATGAGCCATTCGCGCGCCTGCAAGTGCCCGTGCTTGCAGTGTGGGGGCGTGAGGGCGAACTAACGCCTAGCGAAGTGAGTGGGGTCTTCAAGCGTGTCAACTCCACGATAGAAGTACGCATTATGGATAAGAGTCGCTATCATTTGCAAGATGAGCAAGCTGTGAATTTCAACAAGCTTGTGCGCGAGTTCGCGACCAATACTCCTCTTAATATAAGTACATCAACTAATCGCTAAGCGCAACGTCTCACTATAGGTTTGTGAGACTGCTAACGATGAGGAAGGGTTAGCCAGGTGATCAAGCTCACCTGGCTAACCCTTCCCATTATTATGTTTGGTTCCAGCAATGCTGTGTGCCCTTGCTTCAAAATGACCTTATGCCGTCAGAGCGACGACTTTAAAGCTGAAGACATTGATATCGGCATACTTGGAGCGTAGCCCCACCTGCCCTGCCTCTGTATAACGATTATCCGTGATCTGACTGACCTGCTGCCCATCGATCAGGAACGTGACGACATTCCCCTTGACCTCCAGGCGATAGGTGTGCTGGGTGTTATCTACGGTATAGTCCTGTTTGTTCGTCTCGTCAGTGGCAGAGTCGTTATCAAGGTGCGCGATATAGGCGTCGTTATTGGAGGCATTTATGCCGCCTGCATAGCCGTTCTTCCCAGTCACGCTTCTGGCTACGAGGTTGAAGTTTGCGTCGCTTGAGACGCTGTTATTATATTGTATAACCGCTTCTACCGCATAGTCGCTACTGGTTGGCTTATAGGGCGCGATAAGAGTATAGTTCCCATCCTGGTTGGTACCATCACTCCCTAGAGACCCATTGCTGATCCACTTCCATTGTTTTCCAATCTTCCAGCCATCCGCGTTTGTGTTCCAATTGGCCTGGTAGAGAATTGTCTCTGGAATCGCCGTAGGTGTAGGCGTCATGGTTGGCGTCGGTGTCATAGTTGGTGTTGGTGTTGGCGTTGGTGTGGTCTGCGTGACGGCAGTGGGCGTTGAGGCGCTTTGTTTGGGCAAGAGCATTGTGCTAGCGTAAAAGACGCCACCAGCTATAACCAGTATGAGTAACAATAATGTGATAACCAGGGCCCATACTTTACCTCTGCGCTTCTTCGGCGCTTTTGGTGGTTGTGCGAGTGTATTCCGCTCTTGCTGGTTGCTCTTCCGTGTTGGCTGTGAGCTATGTTCCTGCGTTGTGACACTCAGGGGCACTTTAGGTTCCGCTGGTGGCGTTGGCGTCTGTGGTTGATGAATAGTCGCGAAACCACTCACATCGGGTACGGTTTTTGTTGGTTGTGCCGGTACTGATTGTGAGAAGGCTGCATAGGCGTTTGAGGGATGTGAGGGTGATGACGGTGTTGGTTGCACCGGCGCTGGGGGATGGGCTGGTGTGGTGGGTGGCACTGACTGTATAGGCGTATAGCTTGGCGTTGCAGGCGGAGGTGCTGTTCTGGTTGGTGGATAATTGGGTGCGGAAGGCACGGGATGAGAAGGGGTCATATTCGGTGTTGGTATAGAGCGTGATTGATATGGGTCGATTGGGAAAATCTGGGGTGGAGGTGGCGGAATGATGGGTGTCTGTGCTCCTGGAGGAGGTGGCGGAATGATGGGCGTAGGATTGGCGCTTAGCTGAGTGGATTCACTTGCTTTTGCCAGAGCATCGGCAAAGTCTGTAATAGAAGGAAAGCGCTGCTCTGGACCTTTGGCAAGCGCGCGATAGAGTGTGCCAACGATGTCAGGTGCTATGCCCGGCACTTTGTCTTGTGGTGGTGGCACTGGGGCGGTAAGATGTTGCGCAATCAGTTCTGCCATAGAGCCCTTGAAGGGGGGCTCGCCCGTGAGCCATTCATAGGCTACGACTGCCAGGGCATATTGATCGCTCGCGGGCACCACACGACCTTGTGTCTGTTCGGGAGCCATGTAGATCGCTGTTCCTGTGATGTTAGGGGCGCTTTGATGGGAACTCTGGGCGATAAGCGCGATACCAAAATCACTGAGGAGCACTTCGTTGTCCTTGCTTAACAGCATATTTTCTGGTTTGACATCACGGTGAATGATCCGCTGCTGATGCCCATACTCCAGGGCGCTTGCTGCCTGCCGCGTGTAGGTAACAATGGTAGAGAGGGGCAAACGCGTTCCACGTGGATGTAAGTTGCGTAGCGAGCCCTGTGGGGCGTAACTCATAACCAGGAAAGGCCTATCCCGCTCGACGCCGTACTCGAGAATGCGTACGATGTGCGGGTGCTCCAGATGCGCTATGGTCTGAGCCTCGGATCGAAAGTTATCAACATTCTCGCTAGTGAGTCGGATGCGCAGGACCTTGATAGCGGCTTGCGTGTGAAGGTGAATATGCTCGCCCAGGTAGACGTCAGCGAAGCCCCCCTGCCCAAGAAGCTTGATTAGCTTGTAGTTACCTAGCTGCTGATTCAACAGGTCGTCGTGATTATCCTTCATCTTCCCCCTCTGTAACTTCATTGGAAAATCTGAGCGCGGTTGTTGCTACGAACATCGATGTTGCCTTCGCGGTCGCTAGCGGCATGGGCTTTCGCATGAGACCTAAGCAAAACCAACGTCGCAAGAGCGACGTTGGTCTCGTATCAACCCGAACGTGCTCAGGTTTGTGAATAAGTAAATAAAAACAAGCTGTCCTTATTATAAGGCTATGATTTTGAAGTTTGTGGCTTCGATGATCGCATTGTTGCTACGCAAACCGACCAGCCCCGGTGTCATATGCGTATCGCTGTTGGTGTGGGCTATTGGTTGTCCATCAATGATAAGCGTGATCTCGCTTTTTTGGACTTTGACGCGGAAGGTATGGCTTCCGCTGGCGAACGAATAGCCCACGTTGGTCAGTCGCGTTTGCAAATGATTATCGTGTAGTGAGGCGATGTAGGCCCCGGCATTTCTATCCAGACCACAGGCATAGCCGCCCCCATCGCTGAAGCGTACAATGACGCCATAGTCGTCGCCATCGGCTGGTCCACCTTTGTGCTTATCCTCGTCTTTACCGCCAGGTCCACCGAAACCATTGAACGTGAGTTGGGTCTCAACGATATAACTGGCGATGGCAGGTTGGAAGGGCGCGAAGATATCCATATCGGATCTAGCGTCCTCTCTGTCAATGCCGATCTTGCCATTCATTGTATGCCAACCGCCCTTAAGATCCCAACCGTCGGCCCCCTGCGACCAGTTAGCCTGGTAGAGAATACTTCCGGGCGAGGGTTTTGTAGTGGTTGTCTTTGCTGTAGATGTTGCTACTGGTGTTTTCTGGGAGCTAGTTTGGGATGTTCCCTTCCCTAGTGGGAAGATGCTAATAAGCAGAATGATGATTAAGAGTATCAGCCCTCCTATGAGTATTAGTCGTTTGGGTGTGAGATTAGATGGAAGGCGATACCCATCGTTTGTATGCCAGGAGCGTCCAGTAGAGGCTTGCCCAACTGGAACATAGTTGATGTTATATGAAGGCGTCTGTGATCCGTTCTGCTGTGGAGAGACGTTAATGGGCCTCTCGCTATGGACAGATCGCGATGGGAGTAGCATACGTGGCCCAGCGGTGTTTATAGGCGGGGTTAAGGCTGGGGTCTTTTCGGTAAGACCCTCGCTCTGATATCCGATTGTATCGCCGTTCTGATGTGACAGAGGAGCATGGGGCTGGGCTGGCAAACGTAGCTTGGTTGGTTCGACGTTCTCCGTGCTAGTGTGCGTTGATGATTGGGCAGCCTGCTCAAAGGCGTTGACGAAGGCCAGGACATCGGGGAAGCGCTGTTGGGCGTCCTTTGCCAGAGCTTTTTCTAAGACCTGGGCAATCGGTTCTGGCATGAGGTGCGCATTATTGCGGGTGCGGTCGATGGCAGGAGCGTTCAGCTGTTGCGCACATACCTCGGGGAAGGAGCCACTAAAGGGCGGGTTGCCCATGAGCCATTCATACGCCACAATCGCAAGCGAGTACTGGTCACTGGCGGGTGAAGGTTTCCCCATTAGTTGTTCTGGGGCCATATAGGTCGCGGTCCCTACGACATCTAGCGTTGTCTGGCGTGAAGTCTGTGCGACCAGGGCAATCCCAAAATCGCTTAATAGAACCTCATCGTTCTGGTTGAGCAAGATATTTTCGGGCTTGATATCGCGATGGATGAGGCGCTGACCATGTGCGTAGTGTAAGGCCCCCGCTGTTTGCTTGAGGAGCCTTATGAGTGTGGGTAGAGGGATCCGCGTGCCGCGAGGGTAGTGGCGACTGATCGCGCCATGCGCGGCATAGCTCATAACCAGGTAAGGGAGACCATGCTCAACGCCATAATCCAGGATACGGATAATATGGGGATGCTCAAGGCGTGCGATGACCTGGGCTTCCTTCCGAAAGCTTTCCATATTCTCAGCGGTCAATGTAAGCCGTAAGACCTTAATAGCTGCATGTGTCTGAAGATGAATATGTTCGCCAAGATAAACATCTGCGAAGCCACCCTGCCCGAGCAATCGGACCAGACGATAATTACCTAACTGTTGACCAATAAGTTGTCGCTGCTCTACAGGAACCTCGCTGTAATTGTTCATTAAGCACCTTTCAAGAGAAATTTTATAAGAGGAAGAGGATGATCAATAATTTAGATAGCAATTAATATAAATGTGGTGTGCCCTGATGTGAAACATACTAATATTGCACTAATTACTATACAGGATATTGTCACGCAAGACAAGGTGACCGCCTCAAGGTACAGGGAATCTTTATTTGTTTGTTGGTAGCAGACCTGACCTGTGTCGAAGGTGCGAAAAATAGAACAAACGCTCGTTACAGGGCGTCTGTTTTGTAGTACAATATTGAGTATATGCGTAATGAACTATTGTCCTGGTTTGCCCGTGAAGGTCTCCTGCTTACCAGCACTACGACAGGTGCGTATACTGATGGGGTAGACGATGAGATCAAAGTCGTCGTCAAGGCCCCGCTGGTCGCACTTAGCCGTGCTGACAGTGACTTTCGTGAATGTCCAGATCCCATAGATTTTGGCTATCCAGTTGACTGTCTGGATTATATGCTGCTCGATGATATGCATCAGTTTGTCTTATCCTGGTTCGAGCAGGCAGTGCAAGTGCGGATGGCGCATTGCTTTGTCTGTAACAAAGTACTTGACCTGGGAGAAGAGCATCCCTGGGATGCTGTCTTTGTGAGCGATCCGCTTTATTGCTGGCTGCTGGTGCATTTTGATTGTAAGCGCTACCTGAATCGTGATCTACGAGGGCGCCACCCTTTTGAAACGGGCGTGACCTCGTCCGAATACTTTGACTTCCATCTCGATCCTTGAATCCACGTACCCTTTATGTATCTTCTCTTGCGCGTAAACCTTATACGGCAAAGATCGAATGAAAGAGAATGTTATGGATAAAGCACAAGTCGCCTCAATGTTAGAAGAGATTGCATCTCTTCTGGCCCTCAAGGCCGATAGCAATGTATTTGAGCAGCGAGCTTATGAGAATGCCGCGCGTGCTCTCAATAGCCTGGATGGCGATCTCACACAACTGGTGGAACAGAAGAAGCTCAAGGGGACTCCTGGTCTAGGAGCCACGCTTATCAAGCGCGTCGAAGAGGCTGTCCAGGAGGGCCACATCGCTATCCTGAATGAACTGCGAGCCAATACGCCAGCCGTGAAGCTGGAAATGATGCGCATTCCGGGAGTTGGCCCCAAGAAGATCAACGCCATGTATGATGAGTTACATCCCAAGAGCATAGCCGATCTGGAGCAGGCATGCAAAGATGATAAGGTGGCGAAGATCCCTGGTTTTGGCAAGAAGACGCAGGAGAAGATTCTTCAAGGGATTGCCTTCTTGCAGCAGCATGCGGACCGTTTCCGCTTTGATGTGGCCTTCACCGAGGCCGAGCGTATACGCGCTGCCCTTGCGACGCTCCCTGAGATTGTACGCCTGGAGGTGGCGGGAAGTCTGCGTCGCCGCCGTGAGACGGTGAAGGATATCGATATGGTCGTTAGTGTGAGCGATGGTGCCGGTCAGGATGAGCGCGAGAAAATCATGACTTTCTTTACCTCACAACCCGGCATTCTTTCGATTACAGGGAAGGGATTGACCAAGTCGAGCGTGGTCCTTGCCAGTGGCATCGCGATGGACCTGCGTGTAGTCAGCGATAGTCAGTTCCCCTCGACCCTCCATCATTTCACGGGCTCGCGTGAGCACCATATTCCGCTCCGCAGGCGTGCGCAAAATATGGGCATGACCATCAATGACTATGGCCTCTTTAAGATTAGCGATGGAAGCGAGGAGTTGATTCCCTGCCACGAGGAGAGCGATATTTATGCTGCGCTCAATCTTGAGTATATCGCTCCTGAGTTGCGCGAAGATACAGGCGAGATAGAAGCCGCTGCTCAACACAAACTTCCTAAGCTTGTAGAGCAGAGTGATATGCGCGGCATCCTACATGCACACTCAACCTATAGCGATGGGCAGAGGACCATACGCGAGATGGTTGATGCATGCATTGAGCGTGGCTACTCCTACCTTGGTTTGAGCGATCACAGTAAGGCGGCGGCCTATGCTGGTGGCCTCTCAGAGGATGATGTGCGCCGACAGTGGGAAGAGATTGACCGCCTGAACGCGGAACTGAAGGGACGCTTCCGTATTCTCAAGGGCATCGAATGTGACATTCTAAAAGATGGCACTCTTGACTTTGAGAACGACTTGCTTGCTGGCTTTGACTTTGTGATTGTCTCAATTCACAGTAACTTTAACCTCACACCGGAGGAGCAGACGCGGCGCATGTTGCGCGCCATTGCGAATCCCTATACTTCAATTATCGCTCATCCTACGGGTCGTCTTTTGCTTGGTAGAGCAGGGTATACATTAGATATGGAGGCCGTGGTTGACGCGGCTGCGCGAGAGGGGGTCTGCATTGAGATCAATGCTCATCCATCGCGCCTGGACCTGGATTGGCGTCTGGTGCGCAAGGGCCGCGAGAAGGGCCTGAAGGTACCAATTGGACCTGATGCGCATACGACCGAGGGGCTCGATGATGTCTTCTATGGCATTGGCATCGCGCGTAAGGGCTGGCTCTCCGCTGAAGATGTTCCTAATACGCTGGAAGCGGATGAACTCTTACGCTTCTTCCAGGAGCAACGCGAGCGACGCTTGAAGCAAAGCAGCGTTGCCCACTGAGAAATGGTTTTGTTGCCTGATATCGAGCTCCTTTCATCCAGGAAGGCCACTTATCCGTAATAAGGGATACAGGGCTTCTCAAAAGCTGTCATCTCTGTGATTTGACAAGCTGGCGACTCTTGAGAAGCCCTGGAGATGGGAATGATGGCACTTTTGCATTCTTCCCTATGGTCTTATGCGAAAACCTGAGCGCGTACGTTACAACGAACATCAACCCTCGTATGAGGGCTGGTTTTCGCATAAGGAGAGTGTACTTTTGTGAGAAGGAGAGATATCGTATGGCGAAACCAATCGAAATGGATGTCACCCCACGCGAGATTATGGGGAAGAAGACGAAGAGCTTGCGACGTCAGGGGCTTCTCCCTGGTAATATTGGTGGTCACAAGCTCGACTCTGTTGCCGTTCAGTTTGATGAGAAGACCTTCACGCGTCTACAGCGCGAGAGTCCGGTAGGCAGTATCTATTCGCTAAACCTTCCCAAAGGGAAGCCTGAGACGGTGCTAGTTCGTCATGTGCAGCACGACCCGGTTTCAACCCAGGTTCTGCATGTCGATTTCTCTCGCATTAACCTAAACGAAGAGGTGAAAATCAAGATCCCACTGCACTTCGTTGGTGAGTCGCTTGCTATCCGCGATACAAAGGGTACTCTATTACACATGGACGCGCTTGAGGTCACATGCCAGGCATCTAAGATTGTTCCGGCAATTGAAGTGGACATCGCACGGCTGGCAACGCTTGATGATGTTATCTATGCGAAGGACGTGGAACTTCCCAAGGGCTATAAGCTCGCTACGGAGCCGGAAGAGTCGGTTGCCAAGGTCGCTCCTCCGAAGGTTGAGCTACCAGAGCCTACCGAAGAGGCTCCTGTGGAGGCTGCTCCTCCTGCTCCGGCTGAAGGTGAAAGTGGGTCCACAGACTAAGCAGCACTTTCTAGCAGTGCCTTCTTTTTATCAGGGACGCGGTGACTACCCAATATGTCTTACCGCGTCCCTCTCTGTGTTACTCGTACCTACCTGAAGTCGTCGTTGCTTATAGCCTGCTTATCCGATTGCTCGCCTCGGTTTATGTGAAGGTTTAGACGAAAACCAGCGTGCTATTACGCCTCGGTTTTTCACATATATTAGGAAATTTATAGTAACAACAATCTGGTAATTCAGCGCGTATAACAAAGGTAGGGTGTTACCAACATCGTCTAAGGGTCTAGATGAGAACCAATTCTTATGCGAGGGCAGGGCGGTATTCTCTCTTCTGCTGGCGCTTACGCGCTTAGGTGTTCGCATAGGAATGCATAGAGTATTATGACCAGGAGCTAGAAGCAACCATGCGCATCATGCTTGTGACCGATCAATATCCTCCAATGGTAGGAGGCGTGCCTACCGTCACGCGTGGCCTCGCGGTCGATTTCGCCAAACGTGGTCACCAGGTCTGGGTCGTCGCGCCCAGTTATGGTGCGCGCGATGTACGCCGCCTTGAGCATGACGTGCGTGTCTATCGCTTCTCGTCTTTTGAGTGGCCGACCTACGAGGGACTCCGTATTCCTTTCTTGCCCTTTATGCCGATTCGCAACCTGATCAAGCGGAGCGATCCCGATATTATCCATATTCACTCTCCGGTAGTCCTCGGCAATGTTGCGCAAATCCTGGCGGGAGGGTTGCGTAAGCCCGTGATCGCGACCAATCACTACTTGCCGATCAATATGAGCCGCTCTCTCTCATCTGATCCCGTCTTTGGTAAGCCGTTTAGCAGCGTGACCTATAGCTATCTGGTCAATTTCTGTAACCGTTGCGAGTATGTCACTGCTCCCACACAAACCGCGCTGAATTTACTCTATGAACATGGCTTGCGTGCACCTGCGCGTGCCATCTCAAATGGCATCGATATCAGCAAGTATACGCCTGGTGAGCCCGACCCAGAGGTGCTTCGCCGCTTCGGCCTACCAGAGGATCGCCCACTAATTATTCATGTGAATCGCTTGAGTGAGGAGAAGCGCATCGATGTGTTGATTCGCGCTCTGAAGTATATGCGCCAGCCTGCTCATGTGGCGCTGGTAGGTTCAGGACCCATGGAGAGTGAGCTGCGCGCACTGACGGCGAGCCTGCAACTGGAGGACCGTGTGAGTTTCCTCGGCTATGTGCGCGATGCTGATCTGCTCGCACTACGTCGAACCTCTACTCTCTTTGCGATTCCCTCTGAGGCGGATTTGCAGAGTCTAGCGACGATGGAGGCCATGGCTTGTGGTCTGCCTGTGCTTGCCGCTAACTCCTATGCTTTGCCCGAACTGGTGCATCATGGCGAGAATGGTTTCCTTTTCCAACCCGGTAATAGTGAGGAGGCTGCTGGCTACCTGGATACTATGATTGAGAATGATGAGTTGCGCGCGCGTATGCGCCAGGGCAGTCTAGATATCATCGCTAAACATGATCGCCTGGCTATCCTTGACGAATGGGAAGACCTCTATCGCCGCCTCTCAATTGAATTTAAAGAGGATAAAGAGCGCAAACAGCATATGCGCACAATGCGTAAATATGGGGGTCGCATACCTCATGAGCGTAAGGGCTCGCGCTCTCGTCTGCGCCGCTCCGGCTCTACTGGTGACCTTTCTTTTGATTGGCCTGCCATCGACGGAACCTCAGACACACAAATCTAGTCGGAATATATCCCCTCAAAGGGAAGAGCATGATCCGCTGCTATTTGAAGCAGATCATGCTCTTCCCTTTGTATTATCTTGTGTTAAAGGCAATGCTCATAAAATAGCCACAAATAACTATTTGTTCTTGTGCATCAATGTAATGTATTGACGTTTATAATACATTTTGTTAGACTTATACGCATCGAGGCTCTGCGCGAGTTTCGACCAGGCGTGCGGCTATTGCCTTCGCGGCTCGCCCGCCACTTGGTGGGACAGGTAGGATGCACGGTTGAGGATTGGTATGTCGCGAGAAGTTGAGAGGGAAGCCTTATATGGTAGAGGAAGAGCACTCCACGCAGTCTATAGCGTCAACAGATAACAATACGACGTCCCCCACACCCAAAACTGGCCGCAAAGGTGGTAATACTGTGCGTGCCAAGTATGGCGAGGACTACTATCAGCGGATAGGGAAGAAGGGCGGTACCGTCCTGAAAGAGAAGCGTGGCACTGAGTACTATCGCACTATCGCTCAGAAAGGTGGGCGAGCCAATGTCACGAAGTATGGTCCTGAGCACTTTTCCGCGATGGGCAAGAAGGGCGGAAACGCCACAAAAGAGAGCCAGGGGCCTGATTTCTATAGCCGTATTGGTCGCCTGGGTGGTGCGGCCAAAAGGCAGAAGAAATCTTCCTCTTAGGCACTGAGCACATATACAAATAAGCGGCGAGGATGCCAGTTGGAACGAAAAGTCGTGGTACATCACGCATCGGGGACGTTGCCGGTTGCGTCGCTTCATATTGCCAAATTGGACCAAAAATTTTGGTGCCCGTCATACATGGCGGGCATTTAAAAATGACGCTATAAGATGTTGCATGCGCAACATTTTATAGCGTCATTGTAAATATAACCCAGTTTTGCGTAATGAGTATTAAAGTGCGGAAGGTGTGCTATCTGCTCTGCTCTCAGCCAAATGGGCGACGCCTTCGGTGATAGCTTGCGTTACACCCGTTTCTGCGGTTTCCTTTGCCACGCGGAGCGCGTTCTTGATGGCCCTGGCATTGGAGCGACCGTGCGCAATAATAGCTGCGCCATTGACACCTAGCAGAGGCACGCCGCCGTATTCCGCGTAGTCCAGCTTCTTATAGATCTTACGCATGCCTGGTCTCAGGACTGCTGCGGCTAGCTTGCTTATCAACGAAGAGGTGAATTCCTCGCGAAGCATAGAGAAGAGCGTCTCACCAATGCCTTCGCTTAGCTTGAGTACGACATTCCCCACAAAACCATCGCAGACCACCACATCCGCTGCCGGATGCAAAATTTCACGTCCCTCGATATTACCAATGAAATTGAGGCCCAGCCGCTCGGCATTGCGTTTTAAGAGCTGGTGGGTCTCTACGACTTGCTGGTTTCCTTTGCTCTCTTCTTCACCGTTGGCGAGCAGCGCAACGCGTGGCTTCTTGGTATGAAATATGCGTTCCATGTAGACAGAGCCCATCAGGGCGAACTGTTGTAAATATTCTGGCTTGCAGTCCGTATTGGCGCCAACATCGATGACCAGGCAGGGGGTGCTCTTTGTGGGAAAGACGCCGCCAAGAGCTGGCCGCTCTACGCCGGGAATACGCTTCAAGGTGAAGAGTGCTGCCGCCATCATCGCGCCGCTATTTCCAGCGGAGACCGCGCCAATAGCTTTGCCATCTCGCACCAATTGTAACGCCAGGGTCATCGAGGCATTCTTCTTACGCCTGACCGCCGTCGCGGGATGTTCGTCCATATCGATGGCCTCATCTGTATGGACAATGGGTAGATCCAGGCCAGTAGTATCGTGCTTCGCCAATTCGCTCTTAAGCACCTCCTCCTGCCCTACAAGGTAGACTCCTATACCATACTCACGTGCAGCTTGAATGGCCCCCAGCACTATCTCGCCGGGAGCCTTGTCGCCGCCCATCGCGTCAAGCGCCAAGCGCGTGGGCGTGTTAGTTGTAATGTCACTCATGCGCTTCTTTCCTCCGGTTCCCCGATGGTCTGCTTCACTAGCGCGACCAGCTTGTCCAGATCGAATGGTTTGTACACGATGTGCACAACGCCTGCATCGCGGAACTCCTGCTCTTCGTTTGCGGCCCCCAGGAACGCTGTAACCACGATGACCGGGATCTGTTTGCCTACCCCCATCGTCATGAGCTTGAGTTCGTCACGGCCATCCAGATAAGGCATCATCAGGTCTAGCAACACCAGATCGGGCTTGTGTTCCTGAATAGAGTCATAGAAACGCAAGCTCTGGGTCGTCATAAACGTCTCATAGCCTTCATCCGCCAGTGCTTCAGTGAGCAAGTCGGCAATAGTTGGATCGTCATCCATAATCAAGATTTTTTTTGCCATAGTAACAGCATCCCCTCAATTCCAAAACAGTCAGGCAGTACGGATAGCTATCGTATAACGTTCTCACGTGTGTTTTTGAAAAATGGCTCCCGGATGATTCTTGCTCCGTACAGACAAGGGTATTATACCATCATACCTACTCTGTGTACGTGAGATAAGCCCTTACGGTAACATTTATGTCATACCAGGACCAGAACCGCTAGGACCACTCTCTTAACATGTGCCTTTCTCATACCCAAGCCCAACAAGAACTGGGATATGATGTGCTCTATGAACGCTTCGCTTGACATTTTTCCTCTGTTGTACTACTGTACAGTCGGTATATCTTTGGCTCTCTTGCTAGATTGATACGTATCGAGAAAAAGGATTCCATGTCGTCCGCTGCAACATTTTTCTGTGATCGATGTGGGGCCGCCAATCGGCCAGAAGCTCGCTTTTGTCGTGCCTGTGGGCAGGCGCTTGGTGGAGTTGACACAACGACAAACACGATTGTTGGCCTGGGCGCTCGTAGTAGCACTGTGAGCAGTTCAACGCAGGCACCCACTCCCTCCACCAGCTCGGCTAGTAGTGCCAATAGTACGTTTCAGTTACCTACAAGCAGTACGACCATTACGGGCCTGCTTCAGCCTCAGCATATGCTGAAGCAGCGCTATATCATTCTGGCGAATGTTGGTAAAGGGGGCTTTGGAGCTGTTTACAAGGCGCTCGATTCGCAATTTGGGAACCGCCTGGTCGCCGTGAAAGAGATGAGCCAGAATAGCCTGGATGAGAATGATCGCCAATCGGCGGCGGATGCCTTTCAGCATGAGGCTGTCTTGCTGGCTGGTCTGATGCATCCAAACCTGCCGCGCATCTATGAGCAGTTTACCGATCAGGGGCGCTCTTACCTGGTGATGGATTTCATCGAAGGAGAGCCGCTGGAGAGCCGCTTGAGCCGCCTCAAAGGCTCAACTCTTCCCATTGATCAGTCTTTGGATATTGCTATCCAGCTTTGTGACGTTCTGGAATATCTTCATTCGCGTAATCCGCCTATTATCTTCCGCGACCTTAAGCCTGCGAACGTGATGTTGACCCCAAACGGAAATGCCTTCTTGATCGATTTTGGCATTGCGCGCCACTTCAAACCGGGGAAAGCCAGGGATACTACCGCGCTTGGCTCGTCGGGCTATGCCGCTCCTGAACAGTATGGCCGTTCACAGACCACAGAGCGCGCTGATATCTATAGTCTGGGTGCGACCCTTCACCAGTTGCTCACGGGATATGATCCCTCCGAGACGCCGTTCCATTTCTCGTCCATCCATCTGCCAGAGCATCCTGCCCTTGAAGGACTTGCTGACCTGACGATGCAGATGGTCAGCGTGCCTGTGAATGAGCGCCCCGAATCTGTTGCGAAAGTGCGTGCCGAGTTACAGCGTATCGCTACACTCTACACTACTGGGGCTGCTCTCACTTCTCCACCCACGATTTCGACGCGCATTCCGCTTATGTATCGCGCACCTGAGACCTTGCCGCCCTTACCACCTAAAACGCCAGCTATGGCGTCAAGCGCAAACACTACCGGTAAGGCCGCGAAGCGCACCACTCAATACCAGATTGTCAAGCAACCTAATACGGTATACATTTGCAGTGGGCATAGTGGACGTGTAACGGCGGTGGCGTGGTCGCCCGATGGTAGGTGGCTGGCTTCTGCGAGTTATGATAAGACTGTGATCATTTGGGATGCTGCCTCTGGTGATCGTGTCTGGACATATAAAGGCCACTCGGCTCGCGTCAATACTTTGTGCTGGTCACCTGATAGCAAGTATATTGCCTCTGCTGGCGATGATACAACTGTGCAGATCTGGGAATCCGCCAACGGCCATCTGACATATACCTATACCGAGCATAGCGCGCCTGTGAACGCGGTGGCGTGGTCGCCCGATGGTGATTACATTGCTTCGGGCGGTAATGATAAATTGGCGTTGGTTTGGCAGGCACAGGATCATGAGGAACTCTATCGCTATACCGAGCATAAGGATCATGTCTATGCATTGGCATGGTCGCCTGATGGTAAGTATCTGGCTTCCGCAGGTCGCGATAAACAAGTTCGCTTCTGGAACCCTTTCGCCGAATTGAAAAAGCCTCATTCGTTCTGGCAGCGTCTGACCTCCATCTTCTCAACGGAACTGGAACCCAGTGTGCTCAAAGTGCATAATGAGCGTGTCAATGCTCTCGCCTGGCATCCAAAGGAGTATTTGCTGGCTTCGGCCTCTAGCGATTCTTATGCCTGTGTCTGGGATGTGGGTATCTCCTATACACAGCATACCAAACTTCTGCGTACTTCTGGCGGCAATAGTGCTAAGAACTCTGTTGTCTGGTCGCCGGATGGCAAACATGTCGCCATCGCGAGCAATGACAAGACTGTGCAGGTCTGGAATGTTGGTAAGGAGCGTTGCACCTTTACCTACCAGGGGCACCAGGGGTATGTCTCGTCTGTCGCCTGGTCGCCGGATGGCGCACGCCTTGCTTCCGCAGGTGTGGACCGCTCTGTGCAGGTTTGGCAAATCGTTTGATTCAGGTTCGTTTGATCTTCTCTCTCCTTTTGCGTTGATATGTGTGTATTACCTCTAAATTTGGTATTACATACTAGGATTTTCCTGAGAAGGAGCAGAGTTAGAGTATGTTATTTTGCGATCAGTGTGGAGGAGCCAACGATAACAAAGCCTCTACATGCCAGTTCTGCCATAAACCCTTATCCCTCTCCCAATATGATTCCGCCGATGCTGAGGACCCTCTATCGTCGCGTCCAACGCGCAGGCAGGTTATGAAACAAGCGTTTTTGCCTGAAACTACTTCCACAGCTCTCAAGCCTGGTATCCTGTTGCATAAGCGCTATCTTCTGAAAACCGCTCTGGGTGAGGGCGGCTACGGCTTAATATTTAAGGCTGAGGATACACAACAGCGTGGTAAGCTTACCACGATTAAGGTTATCGACTTCGCTGGTCATTCCGCCTCCGATACGATTGATGCCACTGCGACCTTTTACAATGAAGCAAAGGCCCTGAGATCGTTAGAGCATCCCGGCATTCCCCACCTGCGCGAACATTTTAGGGAGGGGCAGCGCTGGTTTCTGGCCCTGGACTATGTCGAGGGGCGTACTTTAGAGGATTACTTTGCGCATCTGAGCCCAGAGGAGTACCAGGCGAAATCAGTCACGCGTGCTCTGCTGGAAGTCGTGCAGAGACTCTGTTCCATCTTGTCTTATCTGCATAACCAGACCCCGCCGATTGTGTACCGTGACCTCAAGCCCGCGAACATTATAGTCGGTCCGCGCCAGAAAGTCTCATTGATTGATTTTGGCATCGCGCGCTCCTATCGCAAGGGGCAGGCCAAAGATACGATCCCCTTTGGCTCACCGGGTTATGCCGCGCCTGAGCAATATGGTCGGGCACAGACTACGCCACGCTCTGACATCTATAGCCTGGGGGCGCTCTTGCACCAGATGCTTACAGGTCAGGATCCCGCTACGCACCCGTTTCACTTTCCCCCTATTCCCGTAGGTAGCGCACCCTTGGCTCTCAGAGATATTGTCGCGCGTATGCTCTCGCTTGATCCCGAGATGCGCCCCCCAGATGCGCAAAAGGTAAATGATGTGATTGGGCTGGCACTTGGCGCGTATCCCATAGCGAAAGCCGCGATTTATAGGTCATACTCTTCGTTCGTCGATCAGCAACAAGTAGATAGGCGTAATGCGCTTGGGCTTGGCATCTTGAGCGTGGCGGTTATCTCTGGTCTGGGTGCGATATTCATCAGCGCGGTTAATGATTTGGGTAAATATAAAGGTTCGACTGCGTTAACCCCAACGGTTGATGTCGTAACCCCAATTGTCTCGAATGAGCTTCAGCAAGAGGGCACCTATGGTTTCGATGCTCCGATAATTGCCATTGCGAATCGTACCCACTACCAGGAGAACATAGTCGCGACAGAGGATCATGCCGTGCATATCGTGTCCTTTGAAGAGGAGTTAGAGGTATATAAGGGCCATGTAGGGCCGGTCAAATATCTCGCAACTTTGCCTGCTTCTCCGTTCGTCGCATCATGCCAGGAGCGGGATCGTCAGGTGCACATCTGGACCAAGGCAGATGGTCATCTTTTAGAACGCATCAAAGTTCCTTCTCCTGTGACCTCGCTGGCTGTGGGCGATAATCTTGTTCTGGTGGCTTGTGAGGACCGATCGATCTATACCTATGATTGCTCGCATCTTTTCGCTGGTGCTCGTGCGTCTGGTTCGTATCTGAGGCTGTACTGTCATGCATCCGCGCTTGTGCGCGATCTCTATTGGTACACTGAGACTTCCCTTCTGGTAAGCGTGGACGAGAGGGGGGATATGCGCGTGTGGAGAGATGGGCGCTCGGTTTTTCAGTTTAGCCATAAGGGTCGGATTAATGAACTAAGTGGGCGCAATAATTATGTGGCCTCGGCTGGCGATGATGGGATTGTGCGGATTAGTGATGTCTTAAGCAATAAAATTATCGCGCGCTACATCGGGCATAGAGGAAGTGGAATACTCCATGTTTCCTGGCTGAGCGATACTGTACTGGCTTCCCTGGATAGTCAGGGTAGGGTCCATATCTGGGTGATAGATCCCTCAAGCTCCATTACTGAATACGATACGCCCGTGCTCACAACCATGGCTGTATCCCGGTACCGTTTGAATTCCTGGATGGTGGGCGATAAGACATACCTAACCCTGGCTGGCAACGAGCGCACTATAGTGAAGTATCAGGTCATCCTTGTCTGACACTTCACTATATAGATGTCTGGTTATGCAGGCTGCTCTGCCTGAGCTGAAACTCCATCAGGTGTGAGCAGGCTCTTGACCTTCTCTTTACCTAGTGAGAGCATCAGCGTTGGGATGCGTGGTCCCGTATCCGAGGCACAGATGAGCGTATAGATCGCTACAAAGAAGGCGCGCTGGGCTTGTTTGAGCTCTGGTGTAGCAGGAGCGTCAGCAGGGAGACCACGAACCTGTTTGGGAATGCGGTACATGAGGTCTGTTAAGGCGTCAAGGCTCCAGGCGTTCTCAAACTCCTCTACCAGCAGATGCAAGGCGGCCTGCTCGCTCTCCGGCAACTGGGTATATGCTTCAGCGTCAAAGGAGGTACGAATTGTGGTGCGCTCATCCTCTGGTAGATAGTTGTTGACCCAGTTAAGAGCGCAGGTCAGGCGTGGCTCTAGCTGGGTTGGCTCGATCTGGCGCTCTTCCTTGAGGGTCTGGGTGGCGATACGCAACACCTGCTCTACGTTGCCCTGTGTGACATCCATCGTCGAGGTCAGTAGCGAGAAGGGGACATTGCGTTCCGCGCGCTTAATCGATCCTGCGGAGCCTTGAGTCGCGCGCTTATACGCGAGTTGATTGGCCTCATTTGCCTTGCCGCTTGCTATCTGACGTGAGAGTGAATCCCATTCGTCATACAGACGTAATAGTCCCTGTCCATAGTCGATCATAAAGGGCTGATTGTTGGCGCGGCGGATATAGAGCCAGCGCAGGATGGCCGGTTCCAGAATGGCGAGTGCGGAAGCCAGAGAGGCATTTGTGCCAGCCGAACTGGAGATCTTGACGCGTCCCTCCATGCCTACAAAGGCGTAAGATGCGTACTGTGGTGTCGGCGAGTGAAAGATCTCCTGCACGATGCGTTGCCCAACAGTAAAGCTGCTGCCGGGCGTCGAGTGATCTGCGCCTGCTGGCTCAAAGTCAACTTCCGCGAAACTCCAGCGCATCGGCCAGTCTACCTTCCAGACCAGTTTGCCTGAGATCTTCTCATCCAGACTGAACGAGCCATGATGCTGGCAATTCTGGCAGGTATATTCGATACGTGCCGTCGCTTCGTCATAGTGTTGAACTTGAGTCGTATCTTTGCCACAGGATTCACAATAGACCCGATAGGGGTAGTAAGCAGCGCGGCGCTCGTTAATACTCTCTTGCTGCCCCTGGTGTGTTTGATACTCAGATAGGATATCAAAGAGTTCGCCTCGATGTGCCATCGCGAACTTGACCTTTTCGGTATAGCGTCCCTCACGATAGGCCAGAGACTGGCGTACATGTGTCATAGGGACTCCCAGATGGGCCAGTCCTTCGCTGAATTCCGTAATATAGCGCTCAGCGTATGACGCGTATTCCCCAAAGGGATCGGGAACGTCACACAGGGGTTGCCCGATATATTGTTCAAAGGATGTTTGAATGCCAGCGGGAATCTTGCGCAGGCGATCATAATCATCCCAGAATTGGATATGCTCAACTTGCCAGCCGCGAGCGCGCAGCTCTTCAGCGACGATGTGAACGGTCATAATTTCGCGCAGGTTACCCAGGTGGACTGTCCCTGAGGGACTGAGCCCAGAGGCGCAGATAATCGTGGCGTGCTCGCCCTTCACCTGTCGCACATGCTGTTCTACACGGTCGCTGATCCTCGCGACCCAATCAGACTTCATGAAACAAAGCTCCTTCTGCTTATTTGAAAACCTGAGCGTGGTAGTTGTTCCTACAAAAATACCGGCATCACTGTCGTGACCGGTACAGACCCTCATTAGCGGGCTGACTCGCTCAGCTTTATGTAAACCAGGTCTGCCGTTCAGGCTTTCGAATAAAGATCCTTATTAGTTTCCACAGGCATAGACCCGTATAAGAACATAATGAAGTGAATAGAGATAACTCTTGAATAGTATATTGGATATTGGCAAGAGGAGGAGTAGAAGAGACGAGGACGCGTGCCATCATTGCTGTCCATGGTAGCACACGTCCCGGTCGTTCAGAAATTTGCCCTTTTAGCATATCGAAAAAAAACAATTCTGGCAAGTCTCTCATATGAGTCTTGTCTTGATATACTACTAATAAGGCAATCTCTCGCTTGGCCTGAGGACCTGGATGAGCCACAAATTAGTGGAGCTGATCGAGGAGCGCGCGCCCAATCACAATACGCTGAATCTGATTGGTGCCTTCAAAAATCTGCGCCACCTTTACATCGCGCATATAGCGCTCAACGGGATAATCTCGTACATAGCCTGCGCCACCAAGAACCTGGATCGCATTGGTTGTGACCTCCATTGCGGTATCAGTAGCGAAGCACTTTGCCATGGCGCTATACATCGAGGTCTGCCGTGATGGCTGTTGTGACTGATCCAACTTATACGCGGCTTCATAAACAAGCAGGCGCGCAGCCTCGATCTTCATCGCCATATCAGCGAGCATAAACTCGATAGCCTGGAAGGTTCCGATGGGTCTCCCGAACTGCTGACGCTCCTGAGCGTACTGGCGTGCTGTCTCGAAGGCCGCTTGTGCCACGCCAACAGCGATAGCACCGATATTGATACGACCACCATCGAGCGAAGAGAGCGCGATCTTGAAGCCAGTTCCCTCGTCCCCCAGGCGGTGTGTAGCCGGGATGATGCAATTCTCAAAGATCAATTCGCGCGTAGGCGAGGAGTGTAGTCCCATCTTACGCTCAGTCTTGCCAAAGAGGAAGCCAGGAGTGCCCTTCTCTATAACAAAGCAGCTAATGCCCGAAGATTCACTGCCAGTTGTTGTGCGTGCCATAAGCAGATAGATATCGGCCTCACCGGCGTTAGTGACCCATAGTTTATTGCCGTTGAGTGTATAACTATCTCCCGCGCGTTCGGCCCGACATTGTAAACTGGCGGCGTCCGAACCTGCGGAGGCTTCGCTTAGTGAGAAAGCGCCGAGTAGCTCGCCCGAGGCAAGTTTGTCTACCCAGCGTGCTCGTTGTTCTTCATTGCCAAAGCGCGCGATTGATCCAGTTACCATATTATGAACAGAGAGCCCTACGGCAGTAGCCATGTCTCCCTGGGCCAGTTCTTCATAAGCCAGGGCGGCGGTCAGGCGTGGTAGCAGATTGCCCCCCAGTTCTTCAGGTGTGGTCATGCCCATCAGACCCAATCCGGCCATTTGAGTAAAGGTTTTGCGTGGAAAGTGGTTATTTTCATCCCACATTTCGGCATGGGGCGTGATTTCTTGTTGTGTGAAGCGGCGAACCATGTCGCGAATGTCTGATTGCTCTTCATTGAGGTCAAATTTCACGGCACTCTCCTTTGTGCTGCCTTGTCGCATCGAACTGTGGATGCGCGTGAGTGTGTCCCTGCTCTTATCATACCATGTCGTTTCATGTGCCTGAGTGAATAGAAGACCCAGGCGTAACACTTTGCCATATTTATCGATTTATCTAGTGAGATATCACCTTTCGCTTCTGTGTTTACCCTGGAAAGAGAAACGCGACAGTTTCGCGACAGTTTTATGATGGCGCTGTGACACGGCTCAAGTAGTATTAGCAGCAGAGAAATGGAAACGGGCTACAAAGCCAGGGGATAAAGGAAAGGGTACTGCTATGATGTTCGATGTGACAGATACACTACTAGAGTCATTTTACGCGTACACAAATTGGGCTATCGAGGATGATTCCTGTGACGTTGAGTTGGTACAAGAGCCTGAGATGATGAACCAGGAGTGGACGGAAGAAGATGAAGAGATCGCGAGGCACACGACCGTCTTGCTTGCTTCATAATTTGCGCCAGCTCTACAAGTAGAAAGAGTTAAACTGCCTATGGTTCGCAGGAGTTATAGAGCAAGGGCTGCTTTGCCGATAGAAAAGCAGCCCTTGCTATGCACTATGGAGCACATATGGCATGTTGCGGTAGCTAGAAGCGCTAGTCCGAGCTCTTTGCTTGCTTGACCTGCTGCTTGGCGTGCCTCCAAAGGGCAATCCACTCCTCAATATCATATGACGTTAGCTCACGTTGCTCCTGGCGCGCGAAAGCCTCCATGGCCTGGAAGCGCTGGCGAAATTTGCGGTTCGACGCGCGCAAAGCCTCTTCCGCATCGATCTTGTACCAGCGCGCGAGCTTGGCGGCAAGAAAGAGAATGTCGCCTAGTTCTTCGTGCTGTTCCTCCTGTGTATTGGCCTGTCGAAGCTCCTGTAGTTCCTCATCAAGCTTGGCGATGACCTGCTCCAAATTTTCGAATTCAAACCCTGTCTTCGCTGCTCGCTTCTGATATTCTTGAGCCACCATCAGCGCGGGCGTTGCCTGAGGAATGTCCTTGAAGATCGTTTCCTGTTTCTCATTTAAAGTGCCTGCTTGCAGGCGTTCCTGGCGCTTAATTTCTTCCCAGTTCTGCGCGACCTGCCCGGCATTGTGGGCCTCAGTATCGCCAAAGACATGTGGATGGCGGCGCAGCATCTTGGCATTAATATTCTCATAGACATCGCCAATGGAGAAGCTACCTTCCTGGCGTGCGATCTCAGCGTGGAGGTAAACTTGAAGCAGAAGATCACCAAGCTCATCAGCGAGCTTTTGCATGTCATTTTCTTCTATAGCCTCAACAACCTCGTAGGTCTCCTCAATCACATAGCGTATAAGCGTTTGATGCGTCTGCTGACGGTCCCAGGGGCAACCATCGGGCTCGCGACGTAAACGCTTGGTAATATATCGTAGCGTATCGGGTAGGCGCAGTGGTGTCAGTTGATCTAGCGGGGGCACGTAGAGCGTGCTCAGATGGTTCGCATAGTTGTTGTGATCCAGAGCGTAGAGCGGCATTTCGAGTGCCTCTTCCTCAGAGGCGACTCCGGCGGCGCGTACCAGCCTGACTGGCCATTCATCAGGGTAGCATTCGCTCAGTGTGAGCTTGACCTGGCTCGCTAGACGACGATTATATACCTGAGTAACCATAAGGGGTGCGGTGGGGATAAGCGTACCAGCGATCTCATCGCTTTCCAGCCCGGCCAGGATTGTCGCGTCAACGATCTGGAGGCCCGTATCAAATGGGTCGAGCCCGAGCAAGCTACAAACTGGCTCCATGAACGAGAGCCCCGCGACGACTGAAGTTGTCAGCCCTTGCGCGCGAGCTGTCTCCAGCACGATCCGCACTGATATCTCGCCCATCAAGGGATGACCGGGTACGGCATAAATGATAGGTGTTTGCGCTCCTAGCGCACAGACCTCATCTGCGATACGCTGATAGAGCGACTGCCAGTTTGAGGACTCGTCATAAAAGCTATCAAAGGAGTTGATACGAAGTGTAGGTAACTCCTGGCGCAACTGGTCTACAGTTGGATGAACCACGGTGCGAAAGTAGACGACTTGCCCTTCCTGTGCCGCGGCAGCCAGCAAGGCATGGGCCTGTACCGTGAGATCCTGTGTGCTACCGGGTCCTAGTCCAAGGATCGTAATGGATGGTGTTGTCTTCATAGAATATTTCTATCGAATAGTAAAACTGAATATGCTGCAACGTAAATACCAGCACTAGTGTAGCTGGTGGATTGGGGCGTGTCAAACCTGATATCTCTAAATTATTATGAGTGCCATCCATTTGCCTGAGCGCGTTAGCGCTAGCCGGCGACTAGGCGGCGTTGGCAAATGCTTTTGAGAGCAAGCCATCCATTTGCCTGAGCGCGTTAGCGCTAGCCGGCGACTAGGCGGCGTTGGCAAATGCTTTTTAAGGCATGGTCTGCGCCTACTAGAAGTCGGCATTGTCGAAAGAGCCACAACGTGCTATTCTTCATAGGAGAATATTGTATAGTTGCCCGGACTGTCGTGTGGGGCAACGTAAGGAGGGACTAATCTATGGCGTCCGTACAGAGCCAGAAACCAACCTGCCCGGTGTGTAACCAGGCGGATAAAGTTAAAACGATGCAAGCGGCTTACGACGCTGGTGTGGAGGCGTGCGCGCCACCCGAAGTACCAGCGAAAAATGTCTCCATGTCGCGAACCATTATCAGCTGTATTGTCCTGGTTGGCATTTGTATCTTTTTCGTTATTGTGCTTATCGGTGGCATGGAAGCGAATTTGGATGCTACGCTCATGCTTGTGCTAGTGGCTCTGACACTTTGTGCGATTATTCTGGCATTGGTGTTCTCATTCCTCGCGTTCCAGCGTATTGTCAAAGGGGATAATGAGGCGAACCTGCGTCTCCCAGCGTGGGAAAGCGCGATGGAGGAGTGGCAGCACCTTTACTATTGCGCACGCGATAAGGCTGTTTTTGATCCTCGCAAAGACAAGGCCGTCAGCGCTACCGAACTGGCAAATCTGCGTGATTTCGACTCGCGTCAACCCAAGCTCCAGGCCGCAGCCCAGCATTAAAGACGAAGGGCATATCCATAAAAGGCGGTCGCCGGGATTATTTATTACGCCCATGTGGTCTTAGATGAGAACCAAAGCCGTGCCAGCGGCCAGAGTTTTGCTCAGGTTCTCTTATAAGACATGCATGGCGCACCTGCGACGCCTTTTTTGCATGGATTCGTATGGGCGAGCGGAATTACTCTAGCCCCCCGCCAGCATGTTCTCATCTGTTGAATGTCTTCGTGCCGCATGCCAATTGGGGTTAGTATTCTCATCAAAAGTATCTGGTGCTGGACCACGGGACCCAAGATTCTGCTCGTTCCTCAGAGCTTCTGTGTAGAGATTCTCAGCCGCGCGTTGAGGATCGAAACTGACCGACTGGCTCGCCTCTGGATTGCGCGCGATTGCCTCAAAGCGCTGAGCCAGGTTGCGAATCGTTTGTGGATCACTGATCTTCCCCTCCTGGACTTGCCGATAAGCTTTGATGAGTACTTCTTCCTTGAAGACAGGTGGTGGACCAGCGGGTGTCGGTTCTACCTCACTCTTAGGTGTTGGTGGAGGTGCCTGGCGGGTATTGTGTGCTTGAGCCTCTTCAAATTGGTAATCGCGTTCGGAGGGAGCGGTATTAACGAGATGTGCGCCGTGTGGCGTGAGCGCGACATCGCGAATACGTATCCAGTTGATTTGAATGCCCCAGGTTGATGCCTGCTCACTCATAAATTGGTAGAGATAGCCATTGACCTGCTCCCAACGTGCACCACTTGGAGCCGCTTCAAGGGATGGGTTTAAGGCTGGGCGTGAATGTAAACCATTGGGCCAGGCGATAAAGTCGTCAGGCGTAAAGGTCGTTGCAATAGTCTGAATCGCGCCCAGGAAGAGCTCGCGCAAGCTGGTTTCCCAGGAGGTTGCCTGAATTGTCGCCAGGTAAGCATCCTCGGGCAGAAGTTGGTAGGAGATGGCTGCGCGCAAGATGACATCTTCATCGCGTGAGAGTTGTACACGTTGTGTTGGGCAGATCCACTGAACCTCACCAACATTGTATTCTTGAAGTACACGGTCCCAGGGAAGGAGCAAGTGCGGTCCGGGGAAGAGGGTTCGCCGATATTTCCCAAAGGATGACACGATCACCACGGAGCCTTCTGGTACGGACTGGAGATAGCGTCGCACCAAAAAGACGCAGAGCGCGACAATAAGGATCAGCATCAGTATGCCCGAAATAGCCCCAAAGGACGCGAAGGCACCCAAGAGCAGGAACAGGAAGAAGCCTAGCAGGGTAAAGGGATACCAAAGATCATTGATTGTGCCGAAGTAATAAACCACAGTTCCCTGAGCGATGGCAATGAGTATCAGTAATACTACGAGAGGCCAGAACATGACCTGTGATGCTGCCGCGTGCCCATTTAGGACAGAAGGAAGGACAAATAGAGCGGTCAGACCTCCAAAGATGAGAGGCGCACCAATGTATAATATATAGTTACCCAGTGTGCGCAATAAGGCTTCACGCCGATCCGCTGGCGATATTTGAGCCTCCTCCTCTATGCCTGGTGAATCCGTCGGGCGGCCCCGGTAACTTCGCGCCTCCTGCGAGGTGGGTGCATAGGCATCGGCATCTACAAAGGGTGGCTCTTGCTCAATACCTACATATTCATCATGCTCGGGATCATAGTAATACGCTTGCTGGTGGGAGGAGTCTGACTGAGGGTCGTCCTGCCCACTGGATCGAGGCGTTCGCCAGGTTGCTCCTGAATCCATCCCATCAGAAGACATGCATTGCACCTTCCTCTCGTTTCATTCCCAATAGCTCTTATTATGTGAACGTCAGATGTTCTTCTTTTTTATACCACACGAACCGCAACCGCCACCTCCTCCGGTGCCACAACCGCCGCTACCACAGGAGCATGCTCCCCCCTTCCCACAGCCGCAGGAGCCACCAGAAGATTTTTTGACGCCACAGGAGCCACAGCCACCCCCTTTGATGAAGGCTCTTCATCGAGAGGAATCTGAATAGTTGCCTCGCTCTCAAGCATTACCTCAACTGAGTTCTTCGGAACATTGATCGCGACCACCTTGCCGGGACCACTGGGAGTATTGAGGATCGCGCCGATCTGAGGCATCTGTTGTTTGGCCTGGATATAGTTCTCGTTCTCATAGGAGAGGCAACACATCAGGCGGCCACAGACACCAGAGATTTTGGAGGGATTGAGAGGAAGACCCTGTTCTTTCGCCATTTTAATGGAGACAATACCAAAGTCCGTAATCCAGGAACTACAACAGAGCGTTTTGCCACAAGGACCAATTCCACCCTGGAGCTTGGCCTGATCGCGTGCTCCTATCTGGCGTAGCTCAATGCGAGTACGGAAGGTCGCGGCGAGATCACGAACTAGTCCTCGAAAATCGACGCGTTCGTCGGCGGTAAAATAGAAGGTGAGGCGGCTCCCATCAAAGGTGTATTCGGACTCGACTAGCTTCATTGGGAGTTTGTGCTGGGTGATGCGCTCGGCACAGCGAACCATTGCCTCCTTTTCCTTTTGCTTAAAGGAGAGGAGCATGCGTAGTTCATCTTCAGTGGCGAGGCGCTGAATTGGCTTCAGGGGATCGGTAAGGTCCTCTTCCACAAACTTCTTCGAAGCTATGACGACGCGTCCAGCTTCGACCCCACGCACAGTTTCGACAATAACATATTGTCCATTAGTGAAAGTTTGCCCCTGGGGATCAAAGTAGTAGATGCGTCCAGCCGGTCGAAAGCGAACGCCAACTACGACAATGGTTTTGGCTGTATCTGTTGCGGAAGTGCTTACCAGATCCATGTACGCTCTTCTTACTAGACTAGTGTGGCGGAGAAATGAGCGTGTTGCTGAGGAATGTAGTGCTGGATATCTGATGCTTACTCAGTGGAAGGACACACTCATCTGCCACAAACTGACCGGTTGACACAAGTGAGGGATGCAGCCTCGTTGATGCACCCGGCGAGTTGTCTGTGTGTCATTAACTGTATATGTCACGAATCACAGGCAAAACTCGCTCTCATTGTAAAGATTACATCTCATTCGTCAAGAGGATAGCCTCGGCTACCTCACGCATGGACTTGCGGTTATTCATGCTGGCCTTCTGGATCTTGCGGAATGCATCTTGCTCGCTGAGACCCTGCTTCTCCATGAGCAAGCCTTTGGCGCGCTCGACAATTTTACGTGTCTCAAGAGTTTCGCTCAGGGAGCGAGCTTTTTCCTCCATGGCGCGGAACTCATTGTAGCGTGCCAGGGCGACCTCAATAGCGGGTGTCACTTCGCTTTCACGGAGTGGCTTCACAATGTAGTTTACCACCCCGGCCTCCTTTGCGCGCTCGACGAGTGGCTGATCGCCAAATGCCGTAAGCAGCAACACTGGCGCAATTTTTTCTTGCGTTAATGTTTCTGCGGCAGCGATTCCATCCATGTCAGGCATGCGAATGTCCATAATAACCAGATCAGGCCTTAGCTCGCGAGCCAGGTTGACGGCGCTCAAGCCGTCGCCAGCCTCACCAATTACCAGGTAGCCCTGTTTGACCAGGACATCCTTTAGATCCATGCGTTGAATAGCTTCATCATCAGCAATAATAATACGTGTTGGCATACGTGTCACCTCAAAGCCTTGATCTTCTCCACCATATAAGGTCTTAGACGAAAACCAAACCCGCTCTTGCGGCTAGCGCTGCGCGCTTAGGTTTTCGGATAGGAATAAGTTCGAAAAACACTTTCGACGTACAAAAGAAAGTATATCATACCTGTTTTGGTGAGTCGATAGGCAAATCAGCAGGCGCAGGAGGCCTTATTTCTAGGCAACCTGTACAAGCTCGTTTTCATGGAGCAAATGCGCCAGTGCCTTCGCCTCGCGAATAATACGCGTGAGTGTTTCTGGCTCGATAGACTGGCGACCATCACACAAGGCAACGCTGGGATCGCAATGTGTTTCGATAATCAATCCCTGTGCCCCGGCAGCTATGCTAGCACGAGCCATCGTTGGTACTAGTTCGCGTCGTCCAGTGGCGTGACTGGGGTCGACGACAACTGGTAAATGCGTCATCTCCTGAAGCAGTGGCACACACGTTAGATCAAGTACATTGCGGGTCTTCGGATCATAGCTACGAATGCCGCGCTCGCAGAGAATGACATTGGGGTTTCCTGCCGCCATGATGTATTCTGCGGCGAGCAGCCACTCTTCGACCGTCGAGGAGAGACCACGTTTGAGCAAGACAGGGTGCTTCGAGGGATGCTTGCCAACCGCGCGAAGGAGTGCGTAGTTCTGGACATTGCGTGCGCCAATTTGAAATACATCAGCGTATTCGGCTACCATGTCAACCATCTCCGTCTCCATGACCTCGGTAACAACAGGCAGCCCGGTTTGTTCACGGGCTTCCGCAAGCAACTTCAGACCCTCGACACCCAGCCCCTGGAACTGGTAGGGCGAGGTGCGAGGCTTGAAGGCTCCACCACGTAGTACATTGGCCCCAGCGGCTTTGACCGCGTGGGCTGTCTTGAGTAATTGTTCGCGGCTTTCAACAGCGCACGGACCCGCCATGATGACCGGAGATGCGGATGCCTCACCTACGGTAACCGTGTCACAGGTGTGATCTGCACCTATCAGGATGCGGGTATTCGTGGTTTGGAAAGAGCGACTGACGAGCTGGTAAGGGGTTTTTAGGGGAAGGACTTCGGCGACTGCGGGTTGCTGGAGGAGGAGTTGCTGGACCTGAGTATCAATTAACGCACCATCGAGAGCTATGACCTCACGTTCAGCGGTACGCGTACTGGCGATGGGGGCGCGACTCTCTGTGACACGACATAAGAGTGTCATCAGGTGAGCACGTTCTTCGCTAGAAGCTTCGGGACGAATAGTGATAATCATGAGTTCTTTCCTCTTTCTATTGTGTGAACAACGGTTCTCCGTTTGCCTATTGCTGAGTAGAGCTCCTTCGAAAGTCAAAGCTGCTGTGGCGTTCTGACTTTCGAATAAAGAGAAACAAAAAAGCAGAGGAATTTTCCTCTGCTTATCCCAGCATGCTGGTGGTTTTTTTGCTCAGCCAAAGTGGCCCACCATCATGCTGGGGGGCTAAACCAATAATAAAAATGCTGCATTTTCGGTTGTGCGACAAGGCATGTATCGCTGAGCATATGTTTTACCAACTGTGTGTATTTTGTGAGTAATATGGCTTCGATGCTCTTTACATCTAGCCTTTGATAGATTATAAGCGCTGCCACGCAATAATGTCAAGAGGAACTGGACTGTTTAGGTACGATTAGGAAGAATGGCTCGGTCTTGTCAAAAAGCAGAGGTTCTGGATATTTACCCAGAACCTCTGCTTTTCTGTGATGCTAAAGGATACTTTAGCGCTTCTTTGAACGGCGCTGTGTGGTGCGGTACTCGCGATAGAGCGAATCTGACTCGCCACTGACACCCTGGCGGATTGTCTGCTGTGGCGCTTTGGGCGTCGCTGGCGAAGACGACGAACGCCCTGATGTCTGTTTGCCTCTTGTCGCGGTGTTGCCGGTCAGGCTGCGTGGAATCAGGTCAAAACGAGCCAGGACAACGAGCAGAATAACCAGTGTGACCAGGTACGTTAGCGTTGAGGTCGTCAACTTCATAGACAGACCGAAGAGATTAAAGTTCGTGACTAGGCGCTCAAGGCCCAGGTTTTTGATGGCCTGCGTCTCATAGAGGCCGGCGAAGTTCGCAACAAGCAGGTACAGCGCCATACCAATGATCCAGCGTGTCTTAAAGCCGCTGGCAGGTCTGGTACCTGGGCGAGCGTTCGCGGTTGTTTTGGGTGCGGGAGCCTTCTCTTTCTCTTCTGCGCCTTTGCCGTGGGTTGCCCGCGCCAAGCGAGCGCGCGTGGCCTCTTCTTTGCTGGTAGTCGCCTGATCCTCGCTCTTGCCAACACGTGAGAAGAAACTGCGGCGAGGTTTAGCCTCGCTTACTGGCGCTTCCGCTTCAGCGAGTGCTACAGAGCTCTCACTTTGGGTTTCACCCTCTTCTGTATCTGTTACTGTCTCTTGATCGAGCTCATCATTTTGCACTAGCGTTGGGCGGTTAGTGCGTGTGCGGCGGCGACGACCGGAACGTCCGGTGCTAACTGTATACTCCTGGGAATCCTGACTCATGATTGGTCTCCTGGTTTTTCTGGGTTAGGTCTCTGTTCCGGCTCATAATACTGAGGCGATTCAGGCCTGCCCGTCTCTTCATTCTCAAATCGTTCCTGCTTTCCCTGCTCATTGGTAAATTTGGGTTCGGCTTCACCTGGCTGCTCTTTATAACTTGAGCTTTCAGAGAAGCTTGAGTCTCTAGGTGGTTGCTCAGGCGTTATAGGTGGAACTGGAATTGGAGCGACAGGATAAGCGGGCACTGGCGACTGAGCCGGATAATTCGGTGCCTGTTGGGGCGCGGCCCCACGAGCATAGTGCGATGCCGATGGGGATTGTTGCCCCAGCCCTGAGTATGCGGGCTGTTGTGGCGGAATATATGCCTGCTGCTGCTGCTGAGGTGGTTGAGGTGTGCGAGGTGGCTCAGCAGCCGTGAGACCTGCGCGGGCAATCTCATCATCGCGACCGGGGGCATTACCACCGCTCACGCCAATACCACCAATGGTCGCGCCATTGATGCGAATAGGCCAACCGCCTGCGGACATAATAAACTTGCCGTTCGTCATCTCGGACATGCTGGAGGCAAATCCTGGAATAGCGGCTCCCCACTGCGCAACGGAATCAGTTGGTTGATTGAACATGACCGCAGTGCTGGCCTTCGCGATACTCATATTGCCTGTCGCCCAGCCGTAAGGCGACATCATGCGCTCGAAGAGTACCAGGTGTCCGCCTGAGTCTACAATAGCGATGCTAACAGGACTACGTAGTTCGCGTGCGCGCTGTTTGCTTGCTTCCAATATCCTACGCGCGATGTCAATAGAGATGCTCACAGCCAAGAACTCCTTACTATAACGATGAAACAAATAGGCGCAGGTGTGCCGCGCTTCGATAACGCGGCTGGCATCTAAGGTTGATAGTATTTTATATTTTGATACAGCCCAGGCGTGCCAGATTACGCGGTGTTCTTTTCATCGCAGACTCCGTTGATAAGAGTGTGGATTGATGTGTAAGCGCTACCTATTATTGAGGCTGGCGCATCTTTCTTTGCCCGGCGTCTACTGCAACCTGGAAAAGTCCAGGTCATTCCGTATCTGGCCTATTGTACCGCACCATGTGTATCCATGCAATGTGTTCAATTAAGGGTCGCAAGTATAGCAACGGGTTATGGCAACATATTGATGTCTCTGACATTCTCTTTCGGCTTTCCTACTTAAGAAGTGTAGCCAGAAGCCAGGTTGATATGACTATGCTCCTATCATAAGTCTGACAACCCAGGGCTTGTATAAGAGATGGATCAATCCCTCTGCCTGTGGATCGTAATGAGCGCACAAGCTTCATTTGAGGAGGCTTAGGAGGCTGGGCGCTCGATAAGTCTAACCTTCTCCTTACGCCATTCCAGCTTACTATACTTCTCCGCGACGAGCTGGTGTGCTAGCTCCCATTCGGAAGGCAGGAGTTCTCCAGGCACAAAATCATGCTGTAGAAAGGTGCTAAAACCATGCCGAAAGGCGTTAGCGACGTCGTCCCAGGTTGCGGTGGGAGCCAGAGTGTGGAGTGGGGTCGTCTTCTCGTTATATTGTGCCAGTGCTTCCGTCCGTGCCTCTGCCGAAGGGAAGCGCAGAAACGAGAAGAATTCTTCCGCCCGGTCATCCAGGGGTAACGAGCCTTGCTGGAGAAGCGATGCATCCTTCCAGACTTGAGCACTGCCTACCAGCTTATAGCCACCACTGGTAAGATCTGCCTGTGTCGAAGAGGCGAAGCAGGCTGCCGAGGGATTCTTATGTACGCGCTCATCGCTGATCTCCGCCTGAATTCCCAGTTCTTGCAGGGCTGTAAGTAGACCCTGTGAAAGGTAAGCGTAGGCGGCAACAACCCCCGAGGGAATGCCATCCCGCTTTCCAATGACAATACTGTATGTGAACTCGTCGCGGTGGTAGACAGCACGCCCGCCTGTGGGACGCCGGACCAGGATGACCGCATGCTGTTGACAGCGCTCCTGCTCAATCTCGCGCTCAATACTCTGGAAGCGTCCAAGGGTGATAGATGGTTGCTTCCAGCGGAAGACGCGCAGCGTGGGAGGTACCTGTCCTGCAATATGATGAGTCAGTATGGCCTCGTCCAGTGCCATATTCAAGGCGGCATCTTGCACGCCGGTAGAAACGAAACGATAAGCGGTCGTTGACATAGAGACACAACTCCTACTAGCTAATTGCAGTATCCTCAGACGGATCGAAAGAAAGATCCGCAAACTCAGCAGTGGTCACCTATCTCCGACCGACATCGATAAGCGGAGTATAGAGGTGGAAAGCCGAATAGGTCAAGTGATTATATTTAGGGTAAATACCTCAAAAAAGAATCCCAAATAATGCTTTATGATTGGCGGGCACGTGCCGCCTTCCATTTCTCACGCTGCTGCTCGCGCACCTGTTCGGAAGCTGGCTGATAGCGCTTTAAGAAGGCTTCGCGGAACGTGGGATAGGTGCCATCTAGAATAGAGGCTCGCAGGTCGGCGGCGAGGCGCAGCATAAAGCGCAGATTATGGATCGTTCCCAGACGATAGTATAGTTGTTCTTCCGCGCGATAGAGGTGATGGAGGTAGGCCGCGCTATAATTGCGGCAGGTATAGCAGTCACAGCCCTCTTCGAGAGGGCCAGGAATGGTCTTGAAGCGTGCGGACTTAATGCTTACTCGCCCATCACGTGTGAAGAGACCACCATGCCGCGCGACACGTGTAGGAAGCACGCAATCGAACATATCCATACCCAGCCCTACTCCCTCGACCAGATCCTCAGGTGATCCAACACCTAGCAGATGGCGTGGCTTCTCGCGAGGGAGCGCAGGAGTCGTATGGCGTAACATTTCCCACATTTGAGCTTTAGGTTCACCCACGGAGAGTCCCCCAATAGAGAGACCGGGGAAAGGCATATTACCAATGACGCGCGCGCTCTCTTGACGGAGTTCTGGCTCGAAGGCTCCCTGGACGATACCAAAGAGGGCCTGATCGGGGCGATAGCGTTCTTTGGCGACCAGGGCCCGTTCCTCCCAGCGGTGAGTTCGTTCCATGGCCTCCTTTGCCTCCTTGGGAGCACAGGGATAGGGAGCACAGATGTCGAGTGGGAGAATAATATCCGATCCCAGTTCAGCCTCAATGCGCATCACGCTCTCAGGCGTCATAAACTGAGGTGAGCCGTCGAGGTGAGATTTGAAGAGTACTCCCTCCTCGCTCAGTTTGCGCAGATGTCCCAGGCTCCAGACCTGGAAGCCACCGCTATCAGTCAGGATCGGACCGTCCCAATGCATAAACGAATGCAGACCACCGAAGGATGATATGAGTTCGGAGCCTGGACGTAGCATCAGGTGATAGGTGTTTGAGAGAATGATTTGGGCACCAACTGAGCGTAACTCTTCGGGAGAGACGCTCTTAACTGTGGCCTGGGTGCCTACGGGCATAAAGATTGGCGTCTGAATCGCGCCATGGGGTGTCTGAAATGTGCCTGCGCGCGCCCAGCTTTCAGAGCACTCGGCCTCGATAGTAAAGGTGAATGATGACATTTGGTATTCTTACCTTGAATGTAACTCTTCAGGTTGTGCTAGCCTGTTGCCTATTGTCTCATGAGAGTCAAGATTCTGGTGTTTGATCTCGAGCCGCGAATGCGCCAAAAAGCACAAGATATGAAATATACATAAAAATATGAAGAGATATGTACATAATCGGCGTAAAACTCTTGAAAATCAAGTAAAGATAGTGTATGCTGTTTCCCGGTATCCCATCTCGGTCTCGCGTACGGTGCTCGTCCAGAGTTTACATACTTCCCTCGCTGGTAAGGGGAAAGAACCACTGGTGACATCTGCTAGGAGAAGGACCTGGAGGTTTACCATTCATTCACTCTAAGGAGGTCCCTAGTTGAGCTTCGTTGACAAAACCCTGAAGTGCCGTGATTGCGGAAATGATTTCGTCTTCACTGCCGGAGAGCAAGAGTTTTACCAGCAAAAGGGCTTGATGAACCAGCCGAGTCGTTGCCGCCCCTGCCGTGAGGCGCGCCGCAACTCAATGGGTTCTACTGGTCGTTCCGAGCGTGCCCCGCGAGAGATGCACACCGTTATTTGTGCCGAGTGCGGTACCGAGACGCAGGTTCCTTTCCTTCCTACGAAGGATCGCCCAGTCTATTGCAGCTCCTGCTTTGATAAAGTACGTGGAGTTGCCCGCAGCTAAAGCGCGCACAGGAAGCGAGCGTTTATTTGAAAGAGAAGACCCGATATCGCTTTCAGCGAGGCGGCTTGCGGCTTGCATGAGACGCTGTGGCGCTTATGAGCAAGGACGCGATAGTATGCTCTACACTGAGGCAGCATATAGAAATCTTATCTATTCATAACCTCTCGTTTTCAGCTACATAACAAAGGGCTAGATTGGGGTATGTTCTCGATCTAGCTTTTTACTTTTGTGCTAATATAGTGGTGTTATACGGCTTTACTAGCCAATTGATGTAGTTCTACCATGAGATGGTATGTTAGCGCTCTTAGGGCTTGTCAAGCCATTTGTCTGCATGATGCCGAATGTCATACCACATATCATTTATGGCAGGGCTTTGTTGACGCTTGAGCTCGTCTTGTCGTTTTTGTTCTTCCAGCGGCAAAGATTTACGCTTCTGCTTGAACAAGAAGAGTATCAAGAAGCCGAGTCCTGTTATAAGGAAGGTGCTAACGATTGCCGCGTTCCCATCCCCTATTTTGATTGTGCTTCCTAATAGCAGCACCAATAGTAGCTCCCAGGACAAGAACTGCAATCTCGATATACTTCATGTTCCCCTCCAGAGGTATTATTATGCGCTCTTTTGCAGTAATGTATATGCTACCTATTTCGGACGAGGACAGGAGCTAAAGATCAAATATACATGTCAGCACACTTTTTGCGTACTAGCCTGCTCAGAATCCCTTGCGAACAGACAATGCTATGCGTCTTGAGTGAAGGATTCTCATTTACTCTTCGGAAGATCTCACATTACAGTGGCTTGCAGCGTGAAAGTGTGTGCTCTGAGATGTTTCAAATCCGAAGAGGTAATACTCATCAATAATTAAGCATGCAAGCAGGATATACTAGGAATATAGTGACGTGTTGGCGCGTTTAAACGTATTACAAGGTAAGACTACTGTACCTCCTTGATCGGTTGTGCGCGCTGACTACACACCTGAGCTTTTTAATTTTTGCTCTTCTGTGGAGTCTTAGCTTGACAGAGGGGTACCGCACTTTATAATAAAGTAATAAGTCCTCAAATGAAAACCAATGGCACTATTGTCACTTGTGCTTATGTATTCAGGTTTTCAAAAAAGGAGTACACCCATTACTCGTAGACAGAAAGCCCTACCTTCAAGAGGAGGCATTTCTTACGGGTGCTTTGTGTGGGAAGAGACCGCGCAAATAGGTCTTGCCACAAAATGAAAAGGTATATCACGAAGCACCCGTAAGAAATGCCTTCTCTCCCACTTTTATCGCTATTTTGTAAGGTCGGGGAAAATATCCGGTATTTAGAGCGAGAGAAAATGGGGAGAGCGTAATTGCTCGTGTCCCAGGGCTTATGCGAAAATCACACTCTTGGGAAAGGTTACCTCGAGGTAGAACAGAGAGACCGCTGTCGTGGCGAGCGCTCATATGTTCAGATTTTCAAAGGGGGCGAGCACTGGGTTACAGTATGGATTGAAAGAATGCAGCCGAGAAGGATGTCAATATACGCTTCCTGTGACGTACTTGGCTGAAGGGTTTGACTTGTCGGGATATTACATGGCTACCAATTTTGAGAGAAGCATCCAAGATTCGGAGAGGACAATGATCCTGAAAACGGGAGAATCTCAAACGAATCTAGCACCTTCACAGATGACAATTGAAGATTTGCTTACCGAAGCGCGCCAGTATCTCTCTGAGAGTGACCTGGAACGAATAAGGTGTGCCTATGAACTGGCAAAAGAGGCGCACAAGGGCGTTGTGCGCAAGTCAGGTGAGCCATATATCCAGCATCCCCTGGAGGTCGCGTTGCTATTAGCGGGCATGCGTATCGATGCTGAAGGCATTATGGCGGCATTACTTCATGATGTCGTAGAGGATACTGATGCTTCCTTAGAAGAGCTTAGGGAACAGTTTGGTAGCCAGGTGGCGAGCATTGTTGATGGGGTCACCAAGTTTGATGCACTGGCTGGAAAGCCCGGCAATACTTCTCCTCAACTAGGAAAAGAGCCTATTCCCGTGGAGCCACCTCCCACACTTTCAGTCGTGGATAAGCGTCGCCAGCGATCCGAAACTGTACGCAAGATGTTGTTGGCGATGGCTGAAGACCCGCGCGTTGTCGTGCTCAAACTAGCTGATCGTGTGCATAATATGCGCACGTTGGCGGCGATGACACCTGCTCAACAGCAGAATAAAACGCGTGAGACGAGCGAGATTTACGCGCCCCTGGCGCGCCGCCTGGGGATGATGCAGGTGCAGGCTGAGTTAGAAGATCTGGTGCTGTGTTATCAAGATCCTGAGCGGTATGCCTGGCTGAAGCGGGAGGTCGAGGAGGAAGTTCAACGGCGTGAGCCATTCATCACTGAAGTCTGCCGTATTCTGAACGGAGAGATGAAACGGGCGGGTATTCATGCCGAGATACAAGCCTGGCGCAAGCATCTGGCGAGTATCAACCGTAAACTTGGGTATGGTCAACCGACGGCTGGTGATCTTGGTCGTATACACGATCTGGTTTCATTTCGCATTCTTGTGGATACCGATAATGAGTGTTACCTTGCTCTTGGTCATATTCATGCCCTTTGGCGACCCAAAGATGGCCGTATTAAGGACTTTATCGCGACTCCCAAGCTGAATGGTTACCAATCTCTCCACACTACTGTTTTCTGCTTTGATAATCGCCTCGCCGAGATCCAGATTCGTACCCACGATATGCAGCGAACCGCCGAATATGGTATTGCCAGCTATTGGTATCTCAAAGATCGTATGGTTAGTGAAGAGCCATCACCCAATAGCTGGAAACTCTCATACAAAGAGATGGTTGCCTGGATTGAGCAACTACGGCAATGGCAGCGTGAATTGCCTCAGAGCGCGGATGAGTTTGTAGAGGCCGTTAAGGGAGACATCTTTCAAGAACAGATTTTTGTTTTCACCCCCAAGGGTGAGGTCAAGGACCTGCCACGCGGCTCTACGCCTCTGGATATGGCGTATCGTATTCATACAGATATTGGCGATCATTGCGCCGGGGCGCGCATCATTACCAATATGGATGATACTGGACGGCTGGTCACACGCCTGGTGCCATTAGACTATGAGCTCAAGGGCGGCGAGATTGTCGATATCATGGTTAATCGAACAGTGCATCCAACGCGCGATTGGCTTAGCTTCGCGCGAACCGCTGCCGCGCGTAATAAGATCCGTCGCTATCTTAAAACATATGAGCGTGAAATTAACTTGCAGCTTGGTAAGGAGCGCCTTGATCTTGCGTTGAAGACCGATGGATCTGTTGGTCTGAACGAGCATGTCGAGGAACTTCTGGTGAAGGCGCGTGAGGAAGATAAATCGGGCGACCTGCGCAAATATGCCAGCTATGAGGATATCTACATTGCTATCGGTCGCGAAGATTTGCATGTAGAAGAGGTGATGAAACACCTTATGCCCTTGGTGCGGCAGATTGGAATGCTGGTGCAGTCTGAGAATGCTGAGCAGAAGTCAGAGAACGATAATGAGGGGATGGGCGTTGTTAAACTTGCCCAGTGCTGTTGTCCCTTGCCTGGTGATGAAATAGTTGGTATGCTCAGCCCCAACGAGGGTATGTTTGTACATCGTCGTGATTGTCTACGTGTTAGCAGACAAAGGGAGAATGCCAGGGCTGTTATCGACTTGAACTGGCTTCAGATTGAACCCGAAACCTATCTCTCGCCAGTGACGATTGTGGCGCATGATCGTTCCGGATTGCTGCGGGATGTGGCGGCGGTGGTGGCCGATGCAGGTGTCAATATGACCACAGTTACATCAACCACGAATCCATCTGTCCATAAAGCCGTTATCACGGCTACTCTAGAGGTCGCAGCCACCGAAGGAGTGCTTGACCAGATCGAGCGTATCCTTCGCCGTCTGCGTCAGGTGAAGAACGTTGTGAGTGTCGAGCGAGCCATCAATACCCGCTAAGTGTATATGTGCATATTTGCGGGTATTGGTGCTACGAGATAAATGTCAGGATAAGCCTGGCGCTCAAAGAGCATTTGATAACGTACAGAACATAGTGCCTACACTGAGAGCTCAATTCTTCAAGGCATCTTCATAAGTGATGCTGCTTTACACTAGCTACATATGAACTACAGTTTCCCACCACGTAATTTGTCCTAGCCCATAAGACGTGCGCGAGTGTATCCTTGTCATAAGGTGTACTACTATATGCTAATGTGTGGTTGGTATTGGATGTTTCTGGCTGTTTTGATTGTTTATATCTATGGGAGGGCCCGTAGGAAGATTGTCGTGTTAAATGGGCCTGTAGGGGCGCTGTGTTCAACAACATCTAATGTCAAACGTATACTAAGCAGAGTGCAAGTTACCAGGGATGGTTTTCATGTGAGTGGTGCTCGAATATCTACTACAAGGCTAAGATATGCATGGCTATGCCGTCTTACCAGATATTGGGTAGATATTTTTCAGTAGAACTCACTAAACAAAGAACTACTATGATTCACATAGAGAAACACGTGGCACTTCATAACGAAACTACCACACAAATTGCTTCATTACGCCAGCAAATACGCACCTACATGTCAGACGACGATGTAGCAATGGTTGAACGCGCACTTCACCTGGTATTAGAGGCTTGTGGCATTGTAGAGGCTGGAGAGCGTCTGGTGCCTCCCCTTGAGTATGCGTTAGGCATCGCAGATATCCTCGCAAGCATGCATATGGATGCTGCAGGTGTTGCCGCTGGCTTGGTCTTTGAGGCCGCCGACGCTGATCTGGTAAGTCTGGAAGAGATTGAGGAGGGTGTTGGGAGCGCAACGTCGCGCGTGGTTGGTAGCATGGAGCGTTTCAACATTCTGGAGCGCAAGAAGATGAACGCGACCGCCGCCAGTGTTGCCTTGAGCGCGCAGAATGTCCAGACTTCAGCTATCAAGAAGGGCCATGACGAGAGGGAAGAGGGAGGAACAAGCTCAGCGAGCGAGAAGAAGCCTCGCGTACGAGAAGCCTTGCGTCGTCAGCAGGCCGAAACAGTCCGTAAGATGTTTGTGGCAATGGCGGAGGACCCGCGTGTCGTCTCCCTTAAACTAGCATACAGGCTTTTTGTGATGCGCCATATGTCCCAACCTGATTACCAGGGGGATCGACAAGAGATGCTAGCGACGGCTGAGGAGACGCGCGAGATTTATGCACCCCTGGCTGGTCGCCTGGGTATGTCTCGAGTTGAAGGCGAGCTCGAAGATCTGACATTCCAGCTTTTGGAGCCTGAGAAGTATCAATGGGTGAAGGGCATTGTCGAGGCTGAGAGAATACAATGGCGTTCTTATGTCGATCAGGTGTGTGAGATTCTCAGGAATGAAATGAAGGCTATAGGCGTGAGAGCCGAGGTTTCAGGACGCGTGAAGCGGTATTATAGCTTTTATCGCAAGCTAGAGCGCAATGCGGGCGACGTGGATGGCGATTTTGAGGTTTTGAAGGAAACCGCAGATGTGAATCAGATCCATGACCTGATAGCTTTTCGTATCCTGGTCGATACCACCCCTGATTGCTATGTCGCCTTGGGACATGTGCATAGCCTCTGGAAACCCAAGGAAGGGCGTATCAAGGACTATATCGCGAATCCCAAGCCTAATGGCTATAGCGCGCTTCATACGACTGTTTTCTGTCAGGATAATCAGCTTGTCGAGATTCAGATACGCACGCATACGATGCATGAGATGGCGGAATATGGCGTTGCTATGCATTGGCACTATAAGGATGTTGGCGACAATGCCTCCTCAACCGCTAAGGAACTTCTGACCTGGATTAACCAACTGGCTGAGTGGCAGCATGAAATCAAGGCCGCTGATGGCAGCGATTCGGATTTTGTTGATGCTATCAAGGATGACCTATTTCAGGAACAAATCTTCATTTTTACGCCAAAAGGAGAGGTGAAGGACCTGCCGGTTGGCTCAACACCACTGGATTTTGCCTATCGTATCCACAGCAAAATAGGTGATAGTTGCGCGGGTGCGCGCATCATTACTCATGCCGAAGGACCTGATGGTGGTCGTCTCCTGACTCGGATGGTGCCTCTAGATTATGAGCTGAAGAGCGGGGAGATCGTTGACATTGTTACCAATCGCACGGCGCATCCTACACGCGATTGGCTCAGCTTCGCACGGACTGCTGCCGCACGCAATAAAATTCGCCGCTATCTCAAGATTCATGAGCGCGATATCAATATCCAGATTGGTAAGGAGCGCCTCGATAAGGTGATTAAGGCAATTGCGGGTCTGCGTGGGATGGAGGTGATTACCGAGGATTTAGAGAACTGGCTTTGCCAGGAACTCCATATGGACTCGTTTGAGGATATCCTTTCCGCCATTGGCGCGGATGATATGAGACCCCATGGTGTCGCGGTCAAGATTCAGGAGTACTTCCAGGGGCGTGAGGGGCGTGAGAATAGAGAAGAGTCCGAAGAGCCTGTACTACCTACCGTTAATCGGCAACCCGCTGCTAATCTGCAAGTAGCAGGTGTAGATGGTTTGTTGACCCGGTTGGCGAATTGCTGTTGCCCCTTGCCTGGAGACGAGATTGCCGGTTTTATTAGTCGAGGCAAGGGCGTGATTGTCCATCGCGCGGATTGCCCTAATGTCGTGCGTTTACGCGAGCGTAGTGGGGAACGCTTTATTACAGTGAGTTGGCAAGGTATGAGCCAGCCACGCTATCATGTTCCTATTATTGTCTTCGCGCGTGATCGCGCAGGCTTGATACGCGATATCGCTACCGCCATCTCCGAATATGGGTTGAACCTGCTGGCAATCAATACGCATGCTAATAGCCATCAAGAGCGCATTCTCGTCACTGCAACACTGGAGATGAATGACCTTGAAGTGATGCCACGTGTCTTTAAACGCCTGGAGAAGGTCAAAGATGTGTTGCAAGTAGAGCGCGATATGGGACATAAACGGGCGCCATTGTCCTCAGGAGCAGATGCATAGCGAAGCACCGAAGTGGTCTATATTGTGTGGTAGATGTTGGTCCAAGTGAGAGCGAGAAAAAATCCCTGGTGTGGGCTGCCTCTGGAAAAGAACAATGAAGCTTGGTTTGGTAGAAGGAATGTATGGAGGACAACCACCAGGGATTGCCTTTATTATAAGCAACATTCTTGCATCTGTATATTGCTAGATATGGCTAGATTCTGCCTTGCCCCAACTGAAAGTATAAGTAGCTACTACTTGCCAGATGTTTGGGCTCAGAAATAGGTATCAGGAAGCAGGAAATTCCCGCGTAAGAGTGACTGGTTGGGAGACTGTCGCTCGCAAGGCGTTTGGCTCGGTTAGGTGTAGAGCTATAAATACTAGTAAGCCCCCACAGGAGGAGAGGCCAGGATCAGGTGACCCTCCCCTCCTGTGGGGGCTTACTAACACACTATGTTGTGTAATATGCCTGCTCATGCAGCATAGAAATTCATGTTGAATGACTGACTAGCCTCGTAAACGCTCTAAGACGGGTGGTTGGCGTAATTTTGCAAGCGCACCCGCTTCGATCTGGCGGACGCGTTCGCGCGTAATACCGAGTTCGCGGCCAACCTGTTCTAGAGGATGGGCCTGACCGTTTCCCAGCCCGAAGCGCAACTGAAGTACGAGCTGCTCGCGCGGGGTTAACACTGACGCAAGTACGCGCTGTACCTCATCTTTGAGTGTCTGGGTTGTCGCCAGTTCTTCTGGTGATGCCGAATCGGTGTCGGGAAGCACATCACCTAATTCCTGATCATCATCTTCACCCACAGGAAGTTCCAGCGAGACAGGAGCGCCAGGAGCGGCCTGTAGCTCAATCATGCGCACGGGATCAAGCCCAGTAGCCTCGGCCAATTCTTGTTCACTGGGTTCGCGTCCAAGCTCTTGTAGAAGGCGCTGACGTTCACGGCGAATACGGTTGAGGGCTGTATTCACATAGACTGGCAGGCGAATGGTGCGCCCTTTGTCTGCGACGGCGCGGCTGATGGCCTGGCGAATCCACCATGTCGCGTGTGTAGAGAAGCGGTGCCCACGACGCCAATCATAGCGCTGTACAGCGCGGATGAGACCAATATTGCCTTCTTGAATAAGATCCAGCAGGGTCAGTCCGCGTCCGACATAGCGTTTCGCGATGCTGACGACCAGGCGTAGGTTCGCGAGAATGAATTGCTTCATCGCGTCACGATCTCCCGCCTCGATATGCTGAGCCAATTCCACCTCACGCTCATGCGTAATCATGGGGACGCGTCCAATTTCTCGCAGATATGTCATAACCGCATCAGATTCGCCTGCATCGGCCCCATTAACGACATTCTCTTCCTGATCTTCAGAGCGACGGCGGCGATTTGCGGGACGGCGCGTAGCAGGCTGAGCGGTAGTTGACGTGATTGTGGGAAGTGTGAGAAGAGTCTCGTCAATATCTGCGGCATGAGAATCCAGGTGCTCTTCATCCACCCCTTCTTCATCATGAAGATCTTCAACAAGTGCTGAATCGTCATCTAAATCGAGAGGCGCAGTGTCTGAAAGATCGTGGTCTAAATCCAGATGATCCTCGCTCAATTCTGCGTCTTCGTTTGTCTCTTCTCTCCCCGCTTCCACTGGTGTATGTGGAAGATTCTTGGTAAGCAATTGTTCAACGATGGTATCGTAGGATTGCTTCTCCGAATCTGATTTTTTGCGAGATGTATTACCAAGCGTATTTCCCGTCATGGCACGCTTTACGTCTATCATTGTGCGCCCTCCATGAAAAAATGGTATATCCTAAGCAGCAAGATATATTTCATCGGTTTGGTCCTACACTCAGGAAAGCGAGCCTTCATCGGACCAAGGAGTCCGTCGTACGCCGAGTGGGAGGAATTCAATGATGTGTACCCTATCTACTAGATAGCAACAAAGCCAGGTCGGAAATTATTCCTAAACCAATTATAACCTATGGCCCCCTTTCATTCTAGTCCTTATGACTCATTTTTTCGCCAAAGGCTGGCAAAACTGTACAAACTCGTATAAAATTTGTCTTTTTTATGTATACGTTTGACACCCCTGGAAAGTGCCAGAATGAGTCCGGACACTCTCCTATTCTTAGGTTTTAGGTGAGAGCTAACATTGCTCTCACGCCCGGATTTTTCGGGTAAGAGAGCATAACGCTGCAATAATTTGCGTCCAAGAGAAAGCGCAAATAGTGAAATTATGCCTCCAATAATGATGAGTGAAGAGGTGGTAAGAAGTTGAGCCCCATACTGCCAGTTTGCACCAAGAAAGAAGCCTAGCATAAGGGGAAGTAATGCTCCAATGGTTTCACCAACAATATCAAGCAAGAGAAAGCGCGGAAAGGGATAGAATTCCAGCCCCGCGAGCAAATTCACCGGGCCGCCAAAGCCTGAGGCAAGGAAGCGCGAGAGAAAGATTGCCCAGTCACCATGCCGTCGGAAGTAGTTATGAGAGCGTTTCAAGGTCCGCTGGGAGAGAAAACGATTATGTGGGTGCTTTTGGATCCATCGAGAAAGTGAGAGTCCGCAGCAACGCCCGAGCCAGTATCCTACGCTATCGCCACATACTGAGGCGCTAACAATGACAAGTGTCAAGCTGAAGAGATTAAAGCGCTCAAGTGCCGCGAGTGTGCCAGCCACTATCACAATGAGGCTAATTGGAAGCGGTAAGCCGATGGCGGCGACGAAGACTACAAGCCACAAAGCAGGATAGCCGAACTGCTGAAGCCAGAGTAGGAGTGTTGGGAGCAACTCTTGCAAGGTTCTGAATCCCTTCTGCTGTCGCCGATATCTGGCACTTGAGATTGTGTCATCTTAGTATGCCCAACATATGAGCCAGGCTGTCAACTAGAACGTATAGGTGACCTCTCTTGATACAGTGATGTTATCGATGTTGCCTATGCGCGGGATGAGAGGCGTGTAAATTTGTTACGCTTTATGTTGAATATACCACATATCTATTATGCTTGTGTTTCAGTATTGCTCACAGGCAAGATATTGCGATTTCACACCTGCGCGCTGTGGGGAATAGGAAAATCTTGAGTATAGAGAGCATTTTGTTGACGCCAACACTCCGAATTCTCTAGAATAGGCCTCATGAATATCACTACTAATACACCAATAACAGTCGCTATCAAGCGTATAGATACAACGCTTCCGCTGCCAGGCCATGCGACGGGAGGATCGGTTGGCTTTGATCTGGTGTGCCGCGAGACGGTCACCATAGAGCCGCGAGAATTGGGACGCGTGCCCGGAAATGTCATTGTACAGACGCCGCCGGGATACATGCTAATGCTAACTATGCGGAGCAGCACCGCGAAACGCAAGGGGTTGCTCATGCCGAATGGAGTCGGGATTATTGATCAGGATTACAGCGGCGAGGGCGATGAAATTCTGATCTCAGTATATAACTTCCGCGATGAGCCTGTTACAGTGGAACGCGGCGAGCGGATTGCGCAAGGCATCTTTGTTCCCATTGCTCAAGTAGCCTGGAATGAGGTTGACGAAATGGGCCAAACGAGAGGAGGCTTTGGCAGTACCGGCCACTAAGCCTGCGAGCATATCTGGTAATTTGCTGTGGTCTATGCTACGATACTACTACGGTCTTATACGAAAACCAATGTCGCCTGAACGGCGGCTAGCACTGCCGCGCTCAGATTTTCGGATATAGAGTACGTTAAAAGGCTCTGTTAGCTTTCACTTGTTGCATTGAGGCACAGCATACATGCCAATAAAAAACTACTATACCATCCTGGGCGTTCCGCAGAACGCGACGCCGGAGCATATTAAGAAGATGTATCGTAAGCAGGTCCGCCAGTATCACCCAGACCTGCATCATGGAGCTCCAGACGCTCGCATCAAGCTGCTGAACGAGGCTTATGGCGTCTTAAGCAATTACCAGAAGCGCGCTATGTATGATATTCAACTTCTGGAAGAGATACGTGATCTGCGTATTCTGGAAACGATTCGCGAACATCATCTTGCGCGTAAACAGAGAATGACCTGGGCTCAGGGTATGGTTGGCTTTGTGCGTGAGCTCAAAAAAGAGATGCGCGGCTCATAGAGCTAGCGCATCTCTTTTTATTTGAGTACGTGTCTTAGCTATTCGCCATGATGGCTTCAATTTCCTCAATCGTTTTGGGGGCGTTGCCTGTAGTGATCTCGCAGCCCTCCTCTGTGACGATTACATTATCCTCAATACGGATGCCTATACCACGATAGCGTGGGTCCACATTTTCCGCGTTCTCTGGGATATACAGGCCTGGTTCAATCGTAAAGACCATACCGGGTACCAGCGTCGCGCTCCGACCCTTGGGAGTGACACGATAGGGGCCACGATCATGCACATCCAGACCGAGCCAGTGGCAGGTACCATGCATATAGAATTGGCGGTAGCTCTTCTCCTCGATATTCTTATGCACGTCTCCTTGGAGAATGCCAAGCGCTACCAGTCCCGATGTAAGGACTTCCACAGCCGTATTATGAATGTCCGCCAGGTCCCTGCCCGGAGCAGTGGCTGCGATACATGCCTCCTCCGCCTCAAGTACAATCTCGTATAAGGCTCGCTGTTCAGGCGTGAAGCGCCCATTGATGGGATAGGTGCGGGTGATATCCGCGCTATAGTACTGGTAGTCCGCGCCTGAGTCGATGAGGAGCAGTTCGCCATCGCGCATCTGGCGGTTATTCTGGTCATAGTGGAGAATGGTCGCGTTAGGACCAGAGCCGACGATGGGCGAGTAGCCATGGCGCATGCTGCCATGCTTGAGATAGCCATAGTCAAGCACGGCCTGGATCTCATATTCATACATGCCTGGCTTGAGCGCTTTCAGCACCTCACGATAGGCATTGCCGCTGATCTGAGCCGCTTTACGCATAGTTTCTAGCTCGTCCGCATCTTTGATGGCGCGTAGCTCATTAAGAATGGAGCCAGGGTCGACCAGTTGGCGTGGACCTCTACCCATCGCACTGCGGAAGCGATTAATGAATGTTAGCATCTCTTCGTCGAAGGCATGCTCCTTGCCACTATTATAGTAGAGCGTCTCACAGCCTTTCAGATAATCAGGCAGTTTCTCGTCAAGCTGGTCCAGCGTATAGGCTGCGTCTGCTCCATAGGTCTCGATAGCCCCTTCAACGCCTGCACGTCTGCCTGTCCAGGTCTCCTGCTGGGGGTCACGTGGACGTACAAAGAGAATGAAGTGGTGTTCGGGATGTTCAGGGGCAAGAACACAGATCGTCTCTGGCTCAGTAAAGCCGGTCAGGTAATAGAAGTCACTATCCTGCCGGTAGCTGATCTCGATATTATGACCGCCGCTGCGCAGGAATTCGGGTGCGCTCCGGAAGATGGCGACGCCACCTTGCATTTTCTCCATGAACGCCTGGCGTTTGGTTGCATGTGACATTGATTGACCTCCAGATGATATGAAATATCTACTCTTGCTCGATGGACAGGTGTGAATGCGTTGGAACTGATGACCAGTTAGTCAACACCCCAGGTCTTTCCATTAGGGCCTGCGGTCAGGATTTGTGGGCCCTTCCGTGTGAGTGCGATGGTATGCTCAAAGTGTGCACTGGGTGCGCCATCACTGGTGACTAGCGTCCAATGGTCGGAGAGCTGACGGAAATCTGAGCGCTCGTAGCTGACCATTGGCTCTATTGCGATGACGAGACCGGGTTGTAGCATGAAATCCTGATTGATCTGGAACTGGCGAGTATAGTAATTGGGGACCTGGGGTGGCTCCCACATGTTTTTTCCAATGCCATGGCCTACCAGTCCTTCAATGACAACAAAACCAGCCTTCTCTACATATTCTTGCATTTTGCGTGCGACCTGGCTCCACATACGGCACTTTGGAATCTGTTCAATAGCAAGGCGTAGCGCTCCCTCTGTTACCTCAAGCAATTGCTGAGCGCGCGTGCTTATATTCCCTACTGCGTATGTTCTTGCGGCATCGCCGCACCAGTCATTAAGCTTCGCACCGATGTCAACACTTACGATATCGCCTTCACAGAGCCTGCGCTCGCCTGGGATACCATGTACGATCTGCTCATTTACGGATATACAGCTAGAGGCAGGGAAAGGGACTTTTCCAGGTACGCCTTTAAAGAGAGCCGACGCCTGCTGATCCAGAATACATTGTTCAATGGCCGCATTAATCTCGGCTGTTGATACGCCAGGCTTGATGAACTCGGCGGCAGCCTGGTGCGCATTCCATACTACAAGCCCTGCCTTGCGCATCGCGGCAATATCTTTCTCACTTTTTAAAGTATAGTCCATTGGATGCTCCATGACTTCTCTGTGCCAGAGGCGCTTTGTAAGGGAAGGGGTGTAGCGTGGACAGGCTCATCAAATGCGCCTGCCCACGCTACACCCCTTCCCCTGAAGCATTAGAATAATTCTTCAGTACCTCTGGCTGCGCCTATATCTCATGATTCCTTGTGAAGCACCTCGGGCCTTGGGTAGTCTCTGACCTGAAGTTGTATGTATTGGAGATATATTAGAAACTATCATAAACCACATCTGGCGAAGTTGCAAATAGCGAGCAGGCTTATCTTCGAGTACATTCAAAGATCAGAAATATATTATATTGAGAATGGATGCTATGGGTTTACTGTGCCAGCTTGGTTGGGAGCCGAAATCAATAGAAATAGACCTGTTTTTGTCACCTATACAATAGCTGTAGTGAGTTTTATCTTCTTTTAAGTATGTAGAATGGTGGAGAGCATAATGACCGCTTTAGTCAAAAAGAAAGTAATACTTACAGCTTTCAGCTCGATAATCGCGATGCTGCTCTGGCTGAGTAACATATCTCCTGCGCTTGCTTCTTCAAAGCACGCGTTAGCTGCTTCCACTCCAAAGAGGCACCATCGCTCGCTGCCAAGTCTTCTGATAAAGGGTATGAGGATTACAGGTGTAATCCCAGAACAAGGTATTCTTTCAATTGTGGTGACGCACAGATCAATAATCAGTACAATCAGGGAGGCGTGAGCAACAATAGTAGCGACATTTATATAGGGAGCAATCAGGGCAACAGTGGCAACCAGGGGAACAACTGGGGGAACAATCAGGATAATGATAGCAATAGTGGCAATCAGGTGAACAATCAGAGCTATTCCGTGGGTACCCAGGTCAATAATCAATATAACCAGTCTACTCAGGGAGGCTATAGCAACAACAGTAGTGACATTTATTGGGGGAATGATCAAGGTAACAGTGGCAACCATGGATATAATGCAGGGCTCAATCAGGATAATTCGAGCAACAGTGGCAATCAGGTGAACAATCAGGGAAACACGATTGGAGCCCAGTTGAATGCCCAAGGAAGCAAGGTAAACAATAAGGGGAGCGCCATTGGTTATCAGGAAAATCACAACACGTATACACTCTTACCTGCTCTTCTTCAAGGTAGCAACGTGAATACTGATGGGACCACGGTTAACGAGCAGGAAAATCACAACACATATAAGCTGCTACCTAACCTTCCTCTTTTGGAGCTAACAACACACTCTAAAAAAAGGTAGCTGGGCTAATGAGCTGTAAACCAGCGTAGAAATCATGCTAAAATTCCACAAACAAAGCACAAATAAACCGATAGCTGACAGAATCAGCTGTCGGTTTAGGTATTAAGAAGCTCAACTATTGGTTGCTATTTCCCGAAGTGATGACCTATTTCTTCAGCAGCCTCTAAATTAGCGGATTAAAAAATAAGAATTAATATTTCCATTTGGATTATCTTCACAGGCTCATTTTTATACCAAAAATAGAGTAAGGTATCAAAAAAATTTTTTAATCCATGTAAAACAAGTTCAAGAGCAAAATTAAAAACTTTGAAAAATGATATGATATTTATTGCTATGAGCGTAAAGGCATTCATCTGTGCATGCTTTGCTCCAAAATTGCTAATGCGGTCCTCTCAAGTATATTAGAAGAAAGCAGGCTTTCAATGGCGCAGGCAAGAGCTGCAAATATGCAGAATTATGAGGATGAGCGGCGCGACTTCCAGCTAGACGTGCCAGAGTATTTCAACTTCACGACCGACGTAATTGGGAAGTGGGCTCGTGATCGCGACAAGCTCGCTATGTTATGGTTGGGGCCGGGAGGTGAGGAAAGGCGGCTTACCTTCGCGCATTTTTCTGAGCGCTCCAGCAGAGCCGCGAATGCCTTTGCTGGACTTGGTATTGGTAAGGGCGATACTGTTCTGGTGATGTTGCCACGTATCCCTGAGTGGTGGGAATGCGTTCTGGGGCTCACAAAACTGGGTGCGATCTTTATTCCCTCAACTACGCTCCTGACACCAAAGGATATCCAGTTTCGCGTAGAGATCGCGAGTGTGAAAACTATCATTACTGATGACGAGGGTGCTGCCAAGTTTGAGCAGATCCGTTCGCACTGCCCCACTATCAAGCAAGCGATCCTGGTTGGTAATCGTCAGGCCGAAGAAGGGTGGTGCAACTATGAGCGTCTTGTAACTGAGGCTTCACCCGAGTTTACAGGACCAAAGACGCGTAGCGACGATCCCTGCCTGGTTTATTTTACTTCTGGCACCGTTGGCAATCCCAAGATGGTGCTACATACACAGGCAAGTTGCCCCATTGGGCATACGATTACAGGCAAATACTGGCTGGACCTGAATGAGAATGACCTTCATTTGAATCTGACGGAGAATGGATGGGCGAAGGCCGCCTGGTCCTCACTCTATGGCCCCTGGAGCATGGGTGCGGCCCTCTTCGTGCAGGATGCGCGTGGTAAGTTCAATGCCCTTGAGATTCTTGAATTGCTCCATACTTATCCAATTACAACCTTCTGCGCGGCTCCTACGGCCTATCGTATGCTGGTGCTTGAAGAGCCACTGGCTTATTTGCAGACCCATCCCCCAAAGGCGCTACGGCATTGTGTGGGCGCGGGTGAGCCACTGAATCCGGAGGTAATTCGCATCTGGGAGGAAAAGACAGGATTGACCATACGCGATGGCTATGGACAGACTGAGACGGTATTGCTCTGTGGCAATTTCCCACCTCTTCCAGTCAAGCCGGGTTCGATGGGTAAGCCCTCGCCTGGTTTTGATGTTAGTGTGATTGATCACGATGGCAATGAGTTGCCACCCAATAAAGAGGGGGACATTGCTGTTCGTATCAAGCCAGAGCGACCTACCTGGATGTTTCGCGAGTACTGGCAAAACCCGGAGGCTACACAGGCTAGCCTGCGCGGAGATTGGTATATCACAGGTGACCGAGCTTATAAAGACGATGATGGCTACTTCTGGTTTGTCGGCAGGGCTGACGATGTGATCATTACGGCGGGTTATCGCGTAGGTCCCTTTGAGGTTGAGAGTGCGTTGAAAGAGCATCCAGCGGTAGCCGAATCTGCCGTAGTTGCTAGCCCCAATGAGATGCGCGGTGAAGTTGTCAAAGCCTTTGTCGTCCTTGCGCCAGGCCATCAGGCATCGGATACACTAGCACATGAGTTGCAGGAGCATGTCAAGCGCGTGACGGCTCCCTACAAATATCCACGGGAGGTTGCATTTGTCGAGACACTGCCAAAGACGATCTCAGGTAAGATCAGGCGTGTCGAATTGCGTGAAGCCGAGCGCCAGAAGAAAGCCTGGTAGATATTGACAGATAAAGTGCGAGGGTAGGGGCAGTTATCAGCTGCCCCTACCCTCGCACTTTGTTTTATGAAGGAACGAGTGATATAGTACTGTTCTACTAGTATTGCATAACTACGGTCATCCCAACCGGGGCCCAGGAGTAATACCATTGCCCGTCAGAAACCCTGGTATTGACACAGCCATGTGAGCCATCCGAGATGGTTCCATCAGGTAGGCGATGCGGGTCCTGTGACCCTGGCCCAAAGTCATTGTATTCGCGCCATCCAGCAGTATGTATGTAGATGCCCCGGTGGTCAGGTGGAGTGCGTAATCTACATGCTCTGGCGAATAGTAGTATGGAGAACTCGCCGGCCAGGGAGAATAGAACGTCAAATTGGCACCCTTATCGAGAACCTTAAAGGTCCCAGCAGGCGTATACAGTTCCGGGCGACCGCTAGCGATAGGGAAACTGCGTACGAGTGCTCCATTTTCGTAGGCGTAGAGATATTGCGTTGAAAGATTGACGTATATGGATTTACCTGTCGCGACTGGCGCGGGAGGTGCTGCGGGAGCAGGACCAGGCGCGCCAACTAGCGGTAGATTGTTCTGAGTAGGTGGAGGCGTGGGCGTTGGCGCGGCCTTAGTAGTGCTCAGCAGGTTTCCAAAGATATATTGCGGAGCGTCGTTACGATCAGAGATGCGATACCATGTCGAGAGACCGTTGACAACCTCTCCTTGTGCGCTTCCATAGACTGTGATAGCGGTTGAGCCTGTAAAGCTCTTCAAGATTGTGCCGTCAGTGCTTGGAGCGTTACGTACATTTGCCAACCCTATGGTATACATTGTGGTGGGGTCCGTCCAGATAATCTGGATGTTAGGCTCGGAACCTGTGGTGGGTGTTGTCAAAGTGACAGGTGTGATCTCCGATTTGGGGTGTGTATTCTTGATCTCGGTTGTGTTCTCTACGGCTTTCTGTGGCGGCGTTGTTGTGGATGATAGAACTTTGGTGGTTTCAGGTCCATTACTGCCACAGCCGATTATGAGAAGAGATAACAAGAGAAGAGGAAGAAGAATACATAGTAGAGGAGATTGACGAGCTTTTTTTAACATACATGTCCTCATAAGAAATCATCATATTTATAATCATAAATATACAGAAGTTATAGTCAAAACACAAGAGCTACTCAGCAGTTTGCTGGAGCTTCCCAAGCTTTCCTATGTGCTAGAGCTAAACTTCCGCGTACTGAGTGGGGAGGCTGTTCTTTCAACATAGGTGATTCATTGTAGCTGGGGAAGAGTACATGTATAATAGGTAGTGTTAAAGGCTTGCGTATACATGCGCTTTACTACAAGTATTTTTCATTCTCTTAAACAATAACTATGCTACTATCGTGGCTGGCGCTATTGCGCTCAAGTTTTTGAGAGGTAGTTTATTTAAGGAGCTAGGTTATGCTGAAGCGATGGATGTGGGTGAGCACATGCATCTGGGTGCTAGGGATGGGATGGATCGCGCTGGGTGTGTATGGAGCCTTAAATGTTTCTCTGGCGCGTTCGATGTTACCTTCAGCTAGTCTCGGATGGGTGCTGCTAGATATGTTATGGTGGCCAGGCTACATACGTGGATTTGTCTTTGGTGGTGTCCTGACATATAGTGGTGTTGGCATCTTGTTATTAGGGCTGAGTACGGGTCGGGCGCGGATGGTGTACTGGTGCTTGCAGATTGCTATCTGGTGCATCGGGATCAATACATGGTATCAGCGATTAGGAAGTTATCAGCCGCGCCTATTTGGGATTATCGTACCTGACAATCCCGCATGGTTTGTGGGGACCTTAATCTGTTCGCTGGTCCTGCTGGTGGGTATTGTGCCAGTAATGCGTTTTCTACACTGGTTGCTTACAATATCCTCGCTGAATGCGCGCGTGAATAATGTCAAGGCCGAGGATGCGCGGCATAGTATCAAAGGGGAAGCGGGCCAGTGAGACCCGCCCCCTTTAGAGAAGCAAGTGATTAAGGATCACAGGATTTTCCTGTACGCGCTCAATAAACATATCGAGTTGATCCTGTGTCATACCCCCATTTGTGACCTCCGTTTGCAGGGCGCTATGCAGCGCATTACTGATGAGTTGCTGCTGCTGGCTATTATTTAGCCCTTGGTTGCTCGCGATTTGTGCGATGGTCTGACCATTTTGTAGATCTTGTGTCAACTGGGCGTCTGAGAGCTTTAGTTCTTTAGCTAGCTGCGTCTTAATATCCGTCGTATGGTTGCGTAGTGAATTTACAATATTATTTCCGCGATTGAGCAGGTTGGGAGCGCTCTGGTTGTTGTGGGTATTACTCACGCCAGGAACTGAGAGAATCGCGGGAGGTCGACCATTATTGATGCGCGAATATGTTGTGTGCAGCCTGGGCAACACGGCCAATACGCCAATCGCCACAAGTACAAGCGCGATAATGATAGCGGCGGCGCTGAGATAAATAAGCTTGCGTCCATTGCGTTGAGCGCGTGATCTGGGATGAGCGTACTGATGGTTGTTAGGGCGAATGATTTGTGTTCGTTCGTTATGGTAATCTGCCCGGTAGGGGTCCACATCCGCACGTGGCAGGGGTGATGATTGCATAGGGGGCTGATAGGATGCAGGTTCTTCATGCGGGCGCGCGCTATGTGGCTGCTGATATTTGAGATTCTGAGTTCGTGCCTTTTGTTTCATAAGTAGATAGCCCTCCTCTGTGATTAATGCATCCTTTGGGCGACGGGGCCGTTCCCCTACGCCTCCAAATTTCAGTATAGGATGAGGCTGTGTTGGAGTATTTGCATAAAAGCAAAGTGCCGCCCCTTATTCGTGATGAGGTAGGGCGGCACTGATATTGGTATTGTTGGTAAAAGTTTACTATTATTTGACCCTGTTGATGAGTTTGTGAATCACATCTGCACGTTTCTTCAGCGCATTATCGAACTGAGTTACCTCATCTTTGGTGAGTTTGCCTTCAGAGACTCCCTGATTGAGGACTGTATCTACATCCTTCTTGATTGCTTGCTCAAGATCCTTCGCGGAGACTCCCTGAGCCTTGGCGATGTCAACTAGCTTTTTCCCATCTTTAAGCTGTTTGGTGAGGTCATCGCTGCTCAATTTGAGGTCTTTAGTGAGCGCGTTGACCAGATCGGTGCGATGATCCCTTAGATACTGGAGCGCATTCGCGTTTTCAACGCGCTGCCCATTCCAGCCGCACCACTGGCGCTTGCTTAGATTTTGTTTGGCTTTATCGGCCTGATCCTGTGTGATCTTACCATCCTTAACCATCTGGTCAAGCACATCACTGATGCTCTCCTGACGGTCTTTGTTAAGTTGATCTGTTGAGACATTGAGGCGCTTGGCTAAATCCTGCTGAAACTGCTGGCAATAGGTATCGGTTTTGTTAGTATCTGTCTGGTTAAATGTATTATGTGCGAGTGCAGAGAGTGGACCAAAGAAGAATGCCCCGAAGAGGATAGCCGCAACGAGCACTATGCAGCCGGAGCCAACTATAAGCAATCTTTTCATTGTGGAATTTCTCCTTGTACATATAACTGGTGGCATTGCCTTGCCAGCGAAAAGGCGCCTTAATCATTGATATGGCTCTATTGTATGCAGGAAATATGAATGTTTCCTCTCCTAGAATTCAAGATTTGCTCAAGATTGAGCGCGGAGAGGGCAAAAAACCTGCTTTTAGGTCAAGGCTATGCTAAGATTTGCCTAGACACAGGTTTTTCATACCACTCAGGATAGTTGAGTGCCGGGGGTCTCTATAAGACCTGAGTAGAGGAAGGTAATGGCGCAGAAAATCTTAATCATAGAGGACGAGGAAGGGATTGTACATCTTCTAAATCTCTATTTGCGTAACGCTGATTTTGAGACAGTGGTTGCGCGTGATGGTGCGGATGGCTTGGCCTTGCACGCGCGCGAGCATCCTGATCTGATTATTCTGGATATTATGTTGCCTGCTATAGATGGTTTTGAGGTCTGTCGGCGTATCCGTGAGTGGTCACAGACCCCTATCTTGATACTGACGGCGCGAAGTGATGAGGATGATCGGATTAATGGCTTAGAGTTAGGCGCTGATGATTATTTGATGAAACCCTTTAGTCCCCGCGAACTGGTGAGCCGGGTGCGGGCGATTCTACGCCGCGTGACAAAGCAGGAAGCGAGCGCTCCAGTACAAGAAAAGGAAGAGCATCGTCTGGTGCTACGTTTTCCAGGCTTGACGATTGATGTGCCCGCGAGGCGTGTTGAAGTACAAGGGCGCGAGATTGCTCTCACCCCAACAGAATTTGATTTGCTCTCGCTCATGGCCCAGGCTCCAGATCGTGTGTTTACACGTGAGATCCTGATGAACAAAGTTTGGGGCTACGACTATATGGGCGATGGGCACACTATTGATGTCCATATCAGTGCACTCCGGCGCAAAATTGAGACGGACGCCCAGCGTTATATTAAGACTGTGTGGCGCGTTGGCTATCGCTTTGAGGTGAGCCACATCCGTTGATGGACGCAATGAAAACCTACCCATAGAGATAAGGGAGCCTGAAAGATGACGCAGAAATGGACAAAGCCAGAGCGCATGCGCTGGTGGCAGAGTATTCGCTGGCGATTAGCCGTGGGCTCGGTTACTGTTACCATGCTGGCGATGCTTCTTTTGGTAACGACAGCTATTCTGGCGGCACTCTATTTCTATGAGAGTGAGCAAAATGCTCGTTTAAGCGATACTGCGAGTTTGAATGCCCAGCGTGTAGGGGTGCAGTATAGCCAGGAGACTCTGCAAGGGCAGAAAGATGTGGAGGCATTGCGTAGTTCAGCGCAAAAGGTGCTTCCAGCCTATACCTTGAAGAATGTGCAGGATCAATCCGTTGTCAGTGTTATTTTGTCCCAGAATAATCGTATCGTCTATCCCTTGTTTCTAGCGAAAGCGACCGCTACAGGGCCGCGTGATGGGCAGTCACGTGCATTATATACCGCTTTGCAACGCTTGCTCGATCCATCACAGCAGGGGCGTTATTACTCGACCTTCCGTACGGCCCTGGCACAGGCGCATCAGGGAAAGGCCATTGCTTATTCACCAGGCAACGGTTTATTACCACGGACCTTCGCTCTAAATCCTATCTTTGCTGAAGGGCGTGAGGAAGGTGAGGTTGTTGGCGTCTTATTGGCTGCTTCACGTTCGACCATTGATCAAACTCTGCCGCAGTTTATCCTGAATGTAGGAGGTGTTATCGCTGTTGGTCTAGGTGTTATCGCGCTTCTGGCTGCCTTGGCGGCGGTTATCTATGCGCGTACTATTACTCGCCCGTTGGGGGCAATGACGGTCGCAACGCGCCAAATGGTTTCGGGGAATTATAGTGTGCGTGTTCGTGATCCTGCACAGGGTGAGCTAGGCGAACTGGCGCAGACTTTCAATGAGATGGCGGCGCAATTGCATCGCGATGTCGAAGTCTTGCGTGAGCAGGAACTATGGCGACGCGAACTAGTCATGAATATTACTCATGACCTTGCGACACCGCTGACCGCAATTGCGGGCCTGGGAGAGGCTCTGGTAGATGGTGTGAATCAGAGTCGCGAGGACTACGAAGCCACCGGGCGCGTAATTGTGCGCGAGACATTACGTCTGCGTCGTCTGGTAAAGGATCTGCATGTCATGTCCAAGGTTGAGGCTGGCGCGCTCCATCCCCAACAGCGGGCACTGAGAATGGCGGCGCTGGTAGACGAGACATTAGCTGTACTCATCCCAGAGTTTGAGCGTGCGGGTGTGGAGCCGCGCAATGATATTGCCTTTGATCTACCCCAGGTCTGGGCCGATGCGGACATGGTTACACGTGTTGTCTCCAACCTGTGCGACAATGCCTTGCAGCATACGTCAGCAGGTGGAAGTATTGTATTAGAGGCGCGTGTGCTTAACAATGAATTGCTTATATCAGTGACAGATAGTGGAAAAGGTATTGCACCAGAGGCGCTCCCAAAGATCTTTGAGCGCTTTTATCGTGCGGATGGCTCACGACAATCGCGCGTTGGCGGCAGTGGACTGGGGCTCTCTATTGTCAAAGCCATTGTAGAGGCGCATGGAGGAAGGGTATGGGCCGAGAACGTATCTGGGGCAGGGGCGCGTATTGGCTTTACTCTACCACTTGCTCCAGTTTCTAGTGCCAAAACGAAAACGTTTCCACCACCGATGCAGGTACAGCGATAGGTAGATCTCAATTTGTAATGAGTCGGCTAGAGATCACAAAGGGGGTAGATGGTTTTCGCGAAAACCATCTACCCCTTTGTGATCTCAAACGAAGTGCCTGAGAGGTGCCCCAGGTGACTCGACTCTACAAGCTTGAACTATAATGATATACTCATGAGAACAGTACTGTTCCATAATTGATGCCATTCTGCGTATATAAGGCAGAATATGCGATGAGGATGCCTTATGACTGGGGACCAAGAGGTCAAGGTGTTGGCAGGGGTAATGCGCCTGGTGCGAGCAATGAATAGCGAGACGCGGCCCGATCAGCTCTATAACACGATTTTAAATGAAATCGTGAGTGCTGTATCATGTGAAGATATAGAACTGTATATCTATCAGAAACGCGATGAATATCCTTCGCATAAAGTGTGGCGCGAGCAAGGAAAGATAATTCAAGAAGCATTAACGCGCGAAAAAGCGAGAACATTATTTTCTGAACGTGAAATTTTGGTAGAAGCAGCTAAAGGTGTGGGAGCGGCATTGCGCAAGTCGATACATGAAGCGCCTGCTTGTTGTGCTCTGCCATTAAGCGCGCGAGGACGGCTTCAAGGCTTAGTCGCATTGTGGCGGAATGAGCGTTTTACCGGTGCTGAGGTGGAAATGTTGACTCGTCTGGGAGAAGCGGTGGCGGCAGCCCTGGCTCAGATGGTGCTCTCAGTGGATGAGCAGGGGCGGCAGGTACGATTCCTCTCGAAGCTCTCTCATGAGTTGCGTTCGCCGTTAAACGCGATCAACGGTTATTTGGATCTGGCATTGAGTGACATTGGCGGGGAGCTCAATGGACAACAACGAGAGTTTATGCAGCGAGCGCGATCCGGAAGCGAATATCTCTATGCGCTCATGGAAGATCTGTTACTGCTAGGGCGAGCCAACACAGGACAGCTAGGGCTCCACAAGCAGGTCTCAAGGCTTGCTGAATTGGTGGAGAACGTCGTGGAGGAGTTGGAATTGACGGTGAAAGATGCTTCGGTTCAGATAGAACTCAGTATGCCACCAGATCTATCCCTTATCTATGTTGACCCTATACGGATGCAACAGGTGATACGGAATCTCTTGCTCTATGCTATAGAGTGTGCCCGTAAAGGAGGTGTTATCCTGCTATCGGTAATCGCAGAACACATGCAAAGGAGCGAAAGTGGGGAGGAACGCGAGCATGCTGGGATACTCAGTCTGTGTATTGAGGCTAACAGTGAGGCTGAAGGCAAGCGCGCGGAAACTCGCCTGGAACTCACACGCTCTCTCTCGATAGCACGCCTGATTCTAGAGTTACACGGTGGCACGCTAGAGCAAGAGGCGTGCGAATACGGACGCTGCATACTACGTGGTCGCATACCAGTATTAATCGTGTAGGCGGGTGGATTGCGTGCGCAGAAATGAATTTCCCATAGTCTTGAGTAAAGGGAGATGTGTAGGAGTGCGCTCTATAATGAGGGTAAAGGGTGAACCTGAGCGCGTGAAATGAGGCATTTTACAGCTGAGATGTGTGAGGCAAGATAAGAAGATCTGGTTGGAAGAACCCTTGACTCGCTGGAATTCGCGTGTTATTCTCAAGTTATCCCATTGTGTTTCTTGGTGGCGCTAACATCAGGAAAGTGCGCGGTACTGTACTGGCTTGTAATCAGGAGAAGGAGACCGACTGTGGGTATGCTAAGGATCATGTCCCGACGTGGTGATGATCGAATCATGTGGGACCCGAAAAAAGTAGAAGCGAATGATCCAGAGGCGTTAGCCGCTATTCGTGAAGCCGAAAAGATCTTTGAAGAGGCACGAGTACGCGGAGCGACCGCATTTAAGGTTGTCGAGTCAGGTCCTGTAGAGCGTATTGATAAGTTTGATCATACCGCAGAGCAAATTGTGCTTGTGCCGCGCGTAGTTGGAGGCTGAGGAGGCTAGCTGCTTATGTTGGAAACGCTCAGCTTGTTTCTCGGCATATGGCTGTTATTCCTCCTTCTTGCGATTTACTACCTGTCGCAATCGCCCGATGGCCGTGTCGGGCGAATACGAGAGTCGGTGAGTGAGCATCTATCCGCCGAGAGTAGAGCGAAGGCACTTTTGCAAGAGATATTGACGGAGAGTCAATATCAGCAACTTATTAAGTGTGGCTATCTCGAAGTGCTGAGCCCACAATACGAGAGCCGCATTTACCGCATTCCCGGTTCAGGAGGACTGGTCAAAGTCTATGAGCGGGGTTGCGCAATCATGGAACTCTGCTTACAGCCAACGGAGCCATTACCCGATGGTGATGTGGTTGTTATGCACAAGTTGATGATCGAAGCCAACGAGGAGGAGTATCTACAAAAGGCCAATCACTTTGCTCCCGGCATTATCTCCTTACGCTGCCAGCATCTCTAGAGCATCGCGAAGGAGCAGGCATCAGAGCCGTAACAACAATAAAGACCAAGACCAACCAGGAAAGGGACGCCAGCAGGCGTCCTTTTATGTTGTGATGTGTGAATTGGTAGAATCCTCTCTACTCTAAAAAACATCTTCCACAGATTTATATGAGCCTCGGCGAACTATGAAAGGCTTTCAAGGGCTATAGATGGTTTTGAAGAGTGGGGCCTGAAAAACGTCTCTCTCTATAGAGGATGTGAATGCCTATTTAGAAGTATGTAATGGACAAACTATTGCTTAACTTTCTAGCATGGACAACGTATATTTAGTAATAGATATGCATTTGCATGCAGATTCATAAGTCTTCCAGCAAGTCGATAGAATCTGTAAAAAAGAGCATCTTCGGGGTCTTGGATGAGGGTTCCTTGCTATCGACTTGTACACGAAGAACCATTATAATAGCCGTAATTACGCAATTATAGGTCCCCAAGTAAAGGAATTAAAGAAGGCAGGCTGGCATGACAGAGTGTCCTAATTGTAAAGCCCCTGTACGTGAAGGAGTCCGATTTTGTAGCTCTTGTGGACAACGGCTAGATGCGCAACCTGCTCCAGATGCGCCAACACTCCCAACCTCCGGCGGCTTTTCTAGTCAGGCGCATGTGCTGCTTCCGGGTGAGCGCTTGCAGGGGGGGCGGTACGTAGTGAAAGAGGTTTTGGGTGAAGGCGGGATGGGAGCAGCCGTGCTCGCTACCGACAACCGCCTGGATGATAAACTTGTTGTTATAAAGGAACTTATCTCAGACTCAACCGATAGCACTCGCTTCCAGGAGGATGTGCGCAACTTTAAACGTGAGGTTGCTCTCCTGGCACATATCGACCACCCTCTGGTACCAAATGTGACCGACCATTTTCAGGAGGGGTCGCGTTATTTTATGGTACAAGAATATGTGGAAGGTGAGACTTTAGAGGCGCGAATTACACGTCTCAATCAGGCGCTCAAAGAGCGAGATGTGCTAATTTATGCTTTGGAGGCGTTAGATGTGCTCGACTATCTGAGCCAGCAAACGCCTCCGATTGTCCATCGTGATATCAAGCCTGCCAATATGATTGTTGGCAGCAAGGATAAGCGTGCTCATCTGGTGGACTTTGGTATCGCGCGTGCGGAGGTTGCGTTACATGCCCAGAAGAAACAGACCTCCGCGCTGGGAACGCCTGGGTATGCGCCTCCCGAGCAGTATCAGGGCAATGCCGATCCTCGCTCTGATTTGTATGCGTTGGCGGCGACACTGCATCATTTATTGACGAATCGCGATCCACGCCACTATTCGCCATTTAGCTATATGCCGGTGCGTACGATCAATCCTTCGCTTTCACCCGAGATTGAGCGTGTATTAGTGCGAGCGCTCACAAATGATATCACGCAACGCTATCAGAGTGCGTCATCCATGCGCCAGGAAATTGTCGATATTCTCCAACAGCGTTTTGGTGTCTCTGATAACCTGGGCAATTATGGACTGAACATATCAGGTCACTTCCAGGCGACCCCTGCCCCCGGAACACCTGTGGGTGGGACGAGTGGGCCGGTATCACTATCGGGCGTGAGTGCTCAGGATGCGCCCACCATGCGCAGCGGGGGCATGCCTCCGAACAATTCGGGTGGCTTCTCTCAACCAATTCAAGCCAACAATTCAAATTCTTTGCCACCAACCATGCGTGTGGGACAATATGGATCACCAAACATGACGCCTGCGACGTTGCAGCCAATCCAACCAATTCAACCAATTCAGTCGGGCTATGTGCAAGGGTATGCACCATTGACACCTCTTCCGCCTGTTCAACCCCCTCCACAGAAACAACGCCGAGGTAATGGATGGATCATTGCCTTGCTGCTCCTGCTCATTCTAGTTCTCATTGGTGGTGGAACATTCTTTTATCTCAATGGGTTGAAGAGCACTAATGGATCACAGCAGGCAAATTCAAAGGACAATGGTGTTGGTGTTACAAAGATTGGTAATGAATCTATAGGTGTGAGTGATGGCAGTTATAGCTTTGATACCTCCCGCTCGGATGGCTCGTTGAAGACACAGGCATCCGAGAATTTGCGTAAAGGGGAGGTCGGAAGCGCGATCTCGCTCTGGAGCCAGGCACATGCTCAGGACTCCTCGGATGCTGAGACTCTGATCTATCTGGAGAATCAGCGCGTGGTCTCCTCACCACATATCACGCTGGTTGTTGCGACAATGCTTTCGGGGGATGATTCAGCGGTAGGTGTGGGGCGAGATAACCTTCAAGGTGCTTATGTTGCGCAGAAGGAATATAACGATGGATCGAAGCTGACAGGCGGGCTCAAGATTATGCTCTTGATTGCCAATTCAGGGAGCAAAGCCACATACGTCAATCAGGTGATCGATCGCATTAAGAATATTGCCAAAAGCGATTCTACCTTCGTGGGCGTTATGGGTTGGCCTTATAGCTCACGCGCGGTTAATGCGGCGCAACTACTAGGGCAAGCACATATTCCCATGCTTTCACAGACTGCAACGAGCGATCAACTAACTGGTATCTCGCCCTACTTCTTTCGCGTAGCCGCTACTAATAAAGCGGAGGCAGTCGCGGGTGTAAAATATGCCGAGCAGACGTTGAAGGTTAAAAATGTCGCAGTGCTCCTTGATGTTGCCGAATCGTATAGTCAAAGCCTGGGTACCGATTTTGAGAACCAATGGAAGGCGGAGGGTAATACGATTGTGGCGGAAGGACGTTACACCGTAGGCGATGCTTCCTCAATTACCAAGGCCCTACCCGCAATCCTGGCGAAGAACCCACAGGTCATTTACTTTGCGGGCCACTCATCAGATGTTAATACACTGCTGTTGAATCTACCTCAGAGTAATATTCAGATTCTTGGTGGAGATGCCCTCTATGAGTTAAACGGCTACACGTCCAGCTCACGTGCCGGATTTAGCCGTCTGCGATTTACGGCGCTGGCCTACCCTGATGAGTGGGATGTGTTGGGTTACGGGAAGGAAAAACCTCCTTTCTTCTCCGCGTATCCTGCGGCCTTCAATACTGGTAACCAGAAGCCAGGGGCATCTATGGCTATACACGCCCGACCAATGATGTTATTCTCTCATATGACGCGATGATCGCTTTGTTGAGAGGCGCGGATAATGTCTTAAAAACGGGTAAGAAACAACTGACCCCAGAGGACTTGAAGACAGGGCTGAGTCAGATTAGTGGTTCAAATGGTTTTCAAGGTGTGAGCGGACAGATTGCCTTTGATTCCCATGGCGATCCTGTGGATAAGGCAGTGGTTGTGTTGCATGTTTCTGACGAAGGTTTTATCAGAATGGAGAAAGATATCGAAGGGCGCTTCAAACTGTAAATTATGATTGGATGTGCCTTCGCGATTGCGGATCGTTATTCAAACGATCCGCAATCGCATTTCTGGTACGCTGTATATCATTTGACATCCAGAGCTTTTTTTCGTGTTATCATATAAAAATAACGCAAGGCCAGGGGAGCGGACGGCGGCATAGCGCTGTTGAAACATGTGAAGGCGAATGGGATGCAATGGATCTGGCTTTTTAACTACTCCTTGTGAGAACACCTGAGCGCGAGAGCGCTAGTCGCGAGAGCGACGTTGGTGTTCGCATGAAACCTAGAGCAGCTCGCGATAATAAAGAAGAGTATCGCGTTCATGGTGGAGAACTTATGAAATGTCCATATTGTGGGACAGATAATGTTCCCGGCGAGAGTTTTTGTGGCAACTGTGGTGGCTACCTTGATGCCTCGGCGCCTCCCACAAGTGGAGCAGGCGCTACTTCGTTTAATACCGCGACTGTGGTAAGCACACGCGGGAACGCTCCCACAACAGGGGGTTCGATGCCGACCACAGGCGGCTCTAACCCTACCACAGGTGGCGGCATCGTCGGATCTGGCTCATTGATGCCGAATGCGCGTCTGCAAAATGGCCGCTATATCGTTGATAAGATTCTGGGTAGCGGTGGTATGGGAACCGCTGTACTGGCAAAGGATACGCGTGTCTCGAACAAGATTGTTGTGATCAAGGAGCTGGTCTCTGATAGCAATGATAAAGTACAGTTCCAGGAAGATGTACGTAACTTCGAGCGCGAAGTCGAGACCCTCTCAACGTTAGATCACCCTCTAATACCAGCAGTGACAGATAGCTTCCAGGAGGGAACACGCTACTTCATGGTTCAGGAGTACGTGTCTGGCGAGAATCTGGAGACTCATCTAGACCGTCTGGGTAAGGCCATGCCTGAGCGCGAGGTGCTGACCTATGCGGCGCAGGTTCTTGATATCATGGACTATCTGGCACAGCAGACTCCACCTATCGTACATCGTGATATCAAGCCCGCGAACATTATTATTGGGAGCAAAGATAAACGTGCTCACCTGGTGGACTTTGGTATCGCGCGTGCGGATGTGGCGAAGAATACACAGAAGAAGCAAACTTCCGCGTTGGGAACGCCGGGATACGCTCCTCCTGAGCAGTACCAGGGCAATGCGGATGCACGCTCAGATCTCTATGCCCTCGCGGCAACCATGCACCATCTGCTAACCAATCGCGACCCACGCGACTTTGGTCCTTTTAGTTATCCTCCTGCTCGCTCCGTCAATCCACAGATCTCGCCAGAGACCGAGCAAATGCTGACGAAAGCGCTGACGATTGATGTCAACAAACGCTATCGTAACCCGGCAGAGATGCGCCAGAGAGTAGAAGAGATTCTGCGCGACCGTTTCAAAGTGGCTCCTGACACCAGTATGTATATGTTCGCTACCTCAGGCTCTATGACGGTTCCGGCTGTCCCTCCGACGCCACCACCACACCAACAGCCTCAACCGGTACGACCACAGCCGCAGCCACAGTTCCCGCCGCCGCGCCCGGTGCCTCCACGCCAGAATAACAACAATGGGCTGCTGCGTGGCCTGGGTATTCTGGCCGTGGTAGTAATCCTGATTCTAGCGATATTGATCGTGCCTCTCTTACTGACGAATTCTCGATCCGGAAATTCTGGCACCACTACCGCCTCAACTCCCAGTCCTGAAGTCAATCAGACGGCACAGGTTGAGTCGAATGGAATCGGGGCCAGCCTGGTCAATGGTGAATTGATCGGTTTAAGTGATGGGACATTGGCCTTTGATACCTCGCGGCCTGATGGCGATGTGAAGACTCAGGCAGCACAGAAGCTCAAGGATGGTGATAACTCTGCTGCGTCGTCGTTGTTCCGCTCGGCTCTTACGCAAGAGAGCAATGACGCAGAGGCATTGATCTATCTGGAAAACTTGCGCGTACAGTCCTCAGGTCTGCCTCATATTACCCTGATCGCTGGCGTGATGCTGACCGGGAGTGATAGCGCTGCTATTCAGGCTGGTCGTGATGCCTTACAGGGAATGTATGTTGCGCAGAAGGAGTTTAATGCGAACAATGGCGCGAAGCTGAATGGAACCCTGGTTCGCATCCTGATCGCCAATGCGGGCTCTTCTTCTCAGAACGCCAAACAGGCAGCTCAGCAGATTGTCAAGCTTGCTCAGTCAGATAAGACAGTCATTGGTGTCTCCGGTTGGCCCTATAGTAGTTTTACTCAGAACGCGTTGGATGTGTTGAGTTCTGCCAGGATTCCCATGTTATCTGGCACGGCCTCTAGTGACGACTTGACAGATGCCTCACCATACTTCTTCCGTGTCGCCCCTCCTAACACATTTCAGGCTCAGGTTGGAGCGCAATATGCTCTAAATAAGCTCCAGGCGAAAGAGGTAGCGGTCTTTGTGGATCAGAGTGACTCTTATAGCCGGAGCCTGGCGGATGCCTTCCGTCAACAATACCAGAAATTGGGCGGAACTATCCAGGGACCGTATCAATATACGCGAGGCGATCAGGGGTCAGTAACATCAGCACTCCAGAGCCTCGCTAGCCAGGATACCACGCCGGGTGTGATCTACTTCTCAGGCTACTCTGGCGATGTAGCGGGCCTGATGAATCAGGTCGCGGCCAATCCTAAGTTCGCAAACACGAAGATTCTGGGTGGTGACGCATTGTACAACCTGGGTGGCTATACTACTGGCAACCGAGCCGGTTATGATCGCCTGCACTTTACTGCTTTTGCCTACCCGGATGAATGGGATGTATTGGGATTTGGTGGTCAGAAGCCCGGTTTCTTTGCGGACTATGGCAATGCCTTTGATCCCAACAAGCAGCACAAGGGCTCGCCTTATGGTTTTACGCGCCCGGCATTTAATGTGATGCTAGCATATGATGCCACGCTTGCCCTTATCACGGCAGGCGGAAAGATTACCAGTTCAGGTAAGCAGAGTTTTAGTGGCGCGGATGTACGGCAGGCTTTGTTAAGCATTAGTGGGAATGGTGCCATTCAGGGGGTGAGTGGTCAGATCGCGTTTGGCTCAAATGGTGATCCAGTGGATAAAGCGGTTGTGGTCATCTACGTGGATCAGAATGGTAATAATCATATGGAAAATCAGTTAGGTTCGGGTAAGTTCCTGGTGAACTCCTGATCCTAGCTAGAGATGAAGAAGCGGTAGACACATCGTCTACCGCTTCTTGTTGTTGAAAGCAGCCAGGCGTCGCGCAATCTCTTCGGGGGAGAGACCCTCAATATCAACAAGTTTCTGTCTACCAGTCGTGCCCCGTACGATGTCAATAGCACGCATAGGCAACGAGAGCGCGTCCGAAAGTAGAGCAATCAGGGCGGTATTAGCAGCGCCGTCTACCGGTGGAGCCGTGAGGCGCGCCTTGATGCTTCCCTCTTCCCATTCTAGTATATTTCTGCTGCTACGCGGGATAACCCGCACTGGTACAAGCATATATTCTTCCTGAGATGGTAGCTACCAGTTGGCAGGGAGAGCCTGAGAAAGCAGAATGTTTAGTGCTGCTAACATAAACCATGCCAGGATAAAGGCTATGTCGAACATGCCGATTGGTTTTACAAAGCGGCGTATAGGCTTGATAAATGGATCAGTGACCTTGGTAAAGAAGCGAATGAAGCCGTTGCGCTCGTCGATGTTAAACCAGGAAGCGATCATGCGAATAATCATGGAAATGATCAAGAAGTCGATGCCATAGAGCACAATGATGTGAAGAATGGGAAAGGGCATAGTACGTTTACTCCTGAACTGTACGAACTTCGACAACCGTAAAGCCAAAGAATTGACGCCGGATGATATCTGTGATGCGTACTCCGCGCAGATCTGGTAGTGTCGTAAAGTGGCGTTGGACATACTCGCCAACTGGGCGCGCGGCAGCCCAGCCAGCCACAGAAGAGGCGGCGGCAGTCGTGAGGCGTGTGCGCCTCTGACTGGAGGCCATACCAAGCATGGCACCGATGGTAACGAGTGAGATACCTACGGCAAGATTGGTACCACAGTTAGGATGGATGGCAAGCTCTTTCTCGCCTGCCTGGAGACGGTGTAACGCCTCCTCAGATGAGCGACGTAGCTCTCCAAGATCAACATCGCCAAAGACAACAAAACCATCGGGATTGGAATGAGCAGCGGCGGCGAAGTTTGGATCGCGCTGGCTCATGATCGTAATGGTAGCATGCTCAAGGGCATGATTCTGACGTGTGCGACGACTAAAGAGAATGCTGTCAAATCGCATTTCGATCCTCCTTCTTCTTACACTGGCTCTCGGGCACCAAAGATGGCTCGCCCGACGCGCACAATAGTGGCTCCTTCCTCTATCGCAATGGCATAATCATTGGTCATGCCCATTGAGAGCTCCACACAGGACGTCAGCTCAGATCGTAGCTGATCGCGCGCCTGGCGCAGCGCGCGAAAGACTGGCCGTACCCCTTCCGCATCTTCAACCTGTGGCGCGACGGTCATCAGCCCGCGCACTTCCAGGTGGGGAAGCGTGGCAATCTGGCGCGCGACTGATGGCACGTCGGATAGGGCTAGCCCGGCCTTGCTGGCTTCGGCGGCGACATTGACTTCCAGCAACACTGGAAGCCGTTTGCCGCTTTCTTCGGCCTCTTCCGCTATGAGACGTTCAAGCGTTTGAGCTAGGTGGAGTGAGTCGACACTTTGTATGATGTCAAATGCGGAAACCACTTTACGCGCTTTGTTTGTTTGCAGATGTCCGATCATATGCCAGACGAGATCGTCTGGGTGGAAGGCTGCTATTTTTGTAAGGGCCTCCTGCACACGGTTTTCACCAAAATGCCGTATACCTAAATTATATGCGATCTGTATCATCTCCAGAGGTTTTGTCTTGGAGACAGCTACTAGCGTGACTTCAGAGAGGTCGCGACCCGCCTTTTTGGCAGCATTGGCTATATTGGCTTGTACCTGGGCGATGCTGGCCCGCATCTCTGTTTCAATCTGATTGAGGGGAATGTTGTCAATCACCGGGTTACTTCCCTCAGACTTTCCTGCTTGCTACTGCGGCTGACATCTTTATCAGCAAAGTATCTATATCCATTACGTTTGAGCATGGGTGCCAGTTTTACCGATTCTGAGTCAGGTAGAAATATGGTAATTCACTTTAAAATTTCATCGAGGCGAGGTGCATAGTATTGGATCGCGTGTTGATAGCTCTGAATATGGAGGTCACTGGTGGTTTCGACCAGTGTCTCAAGGAGCAGGCGCATCGCCTCAGCATGCTCCTGAGCATTATAGAGCGCCATTGCCAGAAATACACGGAACTCGCGCTGTTCAGGATATTCTCGCATTCCCTGGCGCAAGGTGGCAATAGCTTCAGTGTAGCGACCCAGGATGCGATACGTGCTGCCTAGCCCAAGCAGGGAACCCATGCGGAGTTCTCCGTCCAGCCCATGCGTGAGCGCTCCTTCATAGTAAGGGACCGCTTCGGCCTCCAGACCCAGGCTATCATGTGTCCACGCGGTATAGCAGAGCACTTCGGCGTCCTCTGGGTCGCTATGTGTTAGTTCCAGGAGCAGTGCACGTGCCTCCTCTAGGCGCTTCTCCGCACGCAAACGTAGCGCTTTCCGCAACTGTTCATCTCTGTCCACTAGTTTGTGGTCTCCTGTTCCTGGTGATTTCCTTTGAGGGAGATAAAAACGGCAAAGCGTCCAGTCCTACCTTGCTCTTTGCGGTGAGAAAAGAAGCGGTCCACGTGGCAACTGGTGCAGAGATCGGAGGTCTCGATATGCTCCTCGGTCAATCCCGCCATGAGAAGTTGGCGGCGATGTGTCTCTTGCAGGTCCAGGCGCAGACTGGTTTGCCCCTCTACCTCGATAGTGCTGAAGGTAGCTGAGTCTGAGACGAGTTGGCGATATCGTAGCGCGACGGGCGCATCTGGAAACTGTTCGCGCCCCAGGAAGAGTGAACGCACCTCCTCCGAAACTTCGTAGCAGCAGGCGCCAATGGTGGGACCGATGCCCGCGAGAATCTGCTCAGGCTGACTGCCGAAGCGCTCACGCATGGCATCGATGGTCGCGGGTCCTATGGCCCGCGCGGTTCCACGCCAGCCACCGTGAGCGATGGCGATAGCCTGTTGTACGGGATCATAGAAAACCAGCGGGGTGCAGTCCGCGAACGACATCGCAAGTCCAACCTCACGCTCACGTGAAATTAGGCCATCACCTTTACGGATGGTCTCTGGGGTCCAGCCAGGTTGATAGTATGAGCGCTTGGACCAGTCAGTGCGCCAGGGGGTGTCATATGTGAATGTCTGAACATCGGCTCCATGTACCTGCCAGAGTGTGACGCAGGGAGAACCCTCCATATTCATTGCTTGTATGACAAGCTGGCGGTTCTGAATGACGCTCTCCACACTATCGCGAATGCTATTGAGTACTGGCGTGGATGTATTGAGACCTGTGAATGGAGGCTCGCTAACGCCACCCGCGCGGGTGAAGACGCCATGAGTGAGAGTGGGATAGGGAGTAAACAGATTGAATTGCAGATAACGGAGATTGCCAAATTGCTGCTCGATCAAAGCACTATCCTTTGCAGTATAGCCAGAAATGTCATTATTGCTCTGCCTTATTTTAGCACATCTACACTTTGGCGCATCATCAGGGGTAAATTGGTGCTGTGCAGAGGTATCTGAGTATGCACAAAAGTGTGAGGGATTGCTGCACTGAGAGAAGAGATACTATGAAGTGTGAGGGATCACTGCACCGGCGCGTAACGTTAAGGAGTGTGAGGGATCGCTGCACCGGGGTTGACTGGGGTGGCGCTAGGACCGGGAGTAATCACTGGTGTAGGTGTCATAAGGGATGGCGTTGGGGTTGGTGAGGCGTCCGAATTCAGCGAATAGCCAGGGGAGACGTTTGTATCAGGTATTGTGGTAGGAGTAGGTGTCACGATTTCGGGTGTCACAAAGATATTTGGGATTCCATTTCGGCTCTGAACGGCGCAACTGCGGGTCTCTGCTCCCAGAGCAAAGATATGATTGAAGAGAGGTTCAATGGCCTCACATGATGGGAGAATGACATCCTGTATCGTATCCGTCGTTGTATCATACAGGCTTTGGGTTATACCGTAGCTGGGCGAAGCCTGATTTGGCGCGAGTGTAATACGTGTGACCTCATCTGTATCAAGCGCGCGAGCAAAGGTTGCCATATCCAGGATCTCTTGCGTGCTAAGGTCTGTATACACCTTACCCTCCATATCCTTGAAGAGTTCTGTGTAATTGTTGATAATACTGGTCAGCGTGAGCTTGGCGCGTAGGGCCTCAAGAACCTGTTGCTGACGTTGATTACGACCAAGATCGCCAACAAGATCAGCATGGCGTGAGCGTACGTATTCAAGGGCTTCTAATCCCCCTAAATGTTGGGGACCGGGCGAAAGATAGAGGCGCTTATAGCTATGGGCTTCAGCGTGGCTGGTATTTTGCTTGGTATCGTTAGGATAGGTGTCATCGAGAATGGGATGTTCTACAGTAATATCAATACCACCCACAGTATCGATGAGTTTTGAGAACCCATTCAGGCCAATCCAGCCATAGCGGTCAATTTTGATGCCGTAATCCGTTTCTAGTGTCCTCTCGATCATACGCACGCCATCCTCGAAAGGATGTCCATTCTGGGTACCTAGATAGAATGCTTGATCGAGCTTATACATACCGTTGGCTCCAGGGATCCAGACCCAGGAGTCGCGTGGGAGCGAAACCATTGTGACCTTATTCGCCTGGGGATCAACACGTGCGACGATGACTACCTGTGTCAGGACATTGGGAAAGGCATACTTCGCATCGTTGTCGCTCCCAAGTAAAAGGAAGTTCCAGGGGCGATTCTGTATACTATCGTTATTTCCCAGAGGGCGCAGGAATTGCGTGAGCTCCGCCTGGAAGGGGCTAAAGAAATGACTGTAGCCACAGCTACAAATAAGTGCGATCAGCAGAAGCACAGTGATAAAGATAGGCGAACCAATATGTGGCGATCTGTGTGTGCGTGAATCTGCCGATACAAGTTGGGGTTTGATATCCAGACATGATGGATGTTTGAACTGGCGTGAAGATGGTGGTGGGGTTCCAATCTGCGGGCGAGACATTTGTTGTGAGTGCCCTCTTCGACGTGAGCGAATCCCCAAAGACCACCGCATAACCCAATCCTCCACTTCCCACTATATTTGATTGCGTGCATACCTTTGACGAACGGGCCCTTATATGCATTATACTGAAGGTGGATATGGCTATGTTTCCATCTGAAAGGAAAAATTGTACGATGAACCTGGAGCAGATACAGCAAGCATTACGCGAAGATGGCCTGGATGGCTGGCTCTTTTATGACTTTCGCGGCTCAAATCCAATTGCCTACAAGGTACTGTCACTCTCGACACGTGAGTTCTATTCGCGGCGGTGGTTCTATTTTATTCCAGCAACTGGCGAGCCAACAGCCTGTGTAAGCTCGGTTGAATCGCATGTCTTGCGCACGCTCCCAGGAAAGCGCCTGGTCTTCCGTACCTGGCAGGAATTGCATTCATATCTGAAGACGCTGTTGCATGGACGAGGAAAGGTGGCGATGGAATACTCGCCTATGAACGCTATTCCAACTATCTCGCGTGTGGATGCTGGTACTATCGAATTAGTGCGCTCATGCGGAGTGGAAGTTGTGAGCTCGGCAGACCTCTCGCAGCGCTTTGTCGCGCGTTTGACTGAGGAACAGGTGCGTGGGCATCGCGAGGCGGGTCGCCGCCTAATACGCGCCAAGGATATGCTTATCGCAGAACTGGGTCAGGATGTACGAGCGGGCCGCGCCCTGGACGAATATGCTGTCCAGCAACGTTTTGTCGCGCTGATGAGCTCTCTTGGAATCAAGCTTAACGGCGGGGAACCTATCGTTGCGGTCAATGGCAATGCTAGCAATCCACATTACGCGGCGAGTGAGGCGCTAAGTGCTCCCATAAAGCGCGGCGATTTGCTACTGCTGGATTTCTGGGGCACGCTGGAAGATGAGGAGGATCCGGTCTTTGGCGACTATACCTGGATGACCTTTGTTGGTAGCGAGGACGAGATTCCACAGAAGCAGCGCGAGGTCTTCGAGGTAGTGCGTCAGGCACGCGATAGTGCTATCGCCTTTATTCGCGAGCGCCTCGCTGCTGGCAAGCGCGTCGAGGGGCGCGAGGTCGACGATGTGACACGCCGGGTCATTAGTAATGCGGGCTACGGCGATTACTTTGTGCATCGGACCGGGCATAATATCACCACGATGGATCACGGTGATGGCACGAATAATGATGACTACGAAACGCTGGATACTCGCGCGCTTCTGGCTGGTACCTGTTGCTCAATTGAACCTGGTATCTATCTGCCCGAGTTTGGTGTCCGTAGCGAAGTGGATTTGTTAATTGGCGAGAATGATGTTGAGGTTACAGGGGTTCCTATCCAGGAGAAGATCACTCCTCTACTAGATTAAATGCCAGTATCTCTATATTATCCCAAGGGATAGGAAGGGTGAGAATGGCGCGCAGCTCACGCGCCATTCTCACCCTTCCTATCTTGAAATCACAGATTACAACCATCGCTGTTTTGAGGCGTATACATAAGTGACGTTGACAACGATCCTTAACCCTATTGAATCAGCAATAGAGTTGCTCCTTATCCGAACACCTGAACTCGCGAAGCGAGTGGCGCGGGTTTTCGTATAAAACTTTAGCATATAGAGCGACACGTATCATTCATCCACAGATGTGAGCATAGCCAGACTGGAGGCTTCTACTCATGGGCGACGAGTATAAGGACAAATATAACTATGATCCAAACAAAGATGCGCCGAACAGTAATCAGCAGTTTCCGCCAGAGGATTTAGATAAGCGCATTGAAGATATCAGGCGCATTGTGGTGCAGGGGGCCAATGAAGCACAACAGCGTATCAAGCGTGTCGTGGATCGTGCTAGCGATTACTGGCAGCAAGCGCAGGCTAATCCTACGCCCCGACAAGCTTCAACTGTTGAAGAGCATCGCATTCGTCAACTTGCCAACATGTGGAGTAACCAGAACTGGCGCGTAGCGCGCGAACTAGGTACCTATATGGACCTGCTCTCCTGGCACACAGATGAGGTCTGGGAGACGACTCTGGAAACGCGCTGGGAGACACGCGCGATGGAGATTGTGAACGAGCCCTACTCTGGACGCAATGTTGGGATGCCCAGAGCTCTGCTGCCTGTCTGGGATTACGATTTGCCCGAGGTATTGGGCTTGAAAGCTCCCCAGACGCGCACGCGCCTGGATCAATTGGATGATATCGTCTCCTGCTCCAACTGTAATAGTACGGGGCATGTATTGTGCTCCAACTGCAATGGACGCGGCTGGATCGTATGTCCTGAGTGTAAGGGACGCACCAAGAAGCGTTGTACGACCTGCCGGGGGCGTGGCTATATCGCTGATGAAATGCCAGGCGGAGAGAAGAAGCCTTTCTTCCAGCGCCAGGCGGATAATATCACCCGTTCGATGGGTGGCAAGTTTGCTGACGTCGTGGATGGTATTCGTCAGCAAGGTGTGCCACTGCCTAACCCTATCAATACTGATCCCGCAAACAAGGGGCCGGTAATCCCGTGTCCTGATTGTGTTAAGGGGGAAGCCCCTTGCTCTTGTGGCAATGGCAAGCGTATCTGCGATGTCTGCGAGGGCGCGCGCATGGCACTTTGCAACAATTGTGCTGGTACAGGTAAACTGGTGCGTCACCGCGAGATTGTACGAAGCTTCGACCTACGCACCCAATCTCGTATTGTTGGGGAGAGTGTGATTCCGCAACAGTATCTTGCTCGCTCGCATGGTGATCTGGTCTACAATGCCGAAATCACGGAGCCGCTGTACGCTGATGCGCCACCAGAGGGTGTACCAACCGATGTCTGGAATGCGACCGTCGAGATGATTACCATGGAGCAGCGCCAAGATAAGCCGGGCATTGATCCTCAGGTGCAGTCGCGCCCAACACTACAAGTTGTGGAACTGGTACGTATTCCTTATACTATAGCGCGTTATCGCTATGGTGAGCAGGAGTATACCTTCTACATCTACGATAACGAGGGGAGCGAGAAGTTCTATGCCGAGCAGTTTCCCGTGCGTTGGGACCGCATTGATCGCCTCTTTAAAGCCATCTCAAATGACCTGATAACTCCTGCCCCTAACACGCCAAGTACGTCAGAGACTCCCGATGAGCGCAGCCATGGCTATAGTGCTGAACGCACAACAGGGGGGTATCGCGTACCGATAGATCTCTCGCCATATGACACTGACTCGGACGAAGAGCCAAAGAAAAAGGAGGCTCACGACGAGGACGAAGGCTTTGATGGGAACGATTACCGCTATCGGTAAAGATCCGCCTTCTTGAAATCTTCGAGAAAGAATACAGGTCGGGTTGTCGATGGCAACCCGACCTGTATTCTTTCTCTCTTTTAGATGCCGAAGACTTCGAGATGGTCGTTGACTTTGCGCATAGCTAGCCAGAAGGCTTTGACTTGCCTGTACGCGGGCACGATATCAGGGCGTACAACGTTAATTGTAAGCAGAAGAATAGGAAGCAAACGACTGACAAGCATCAATTGCCAGCCCAGAGGGGTCACATTGGCCCCATACATATTATCCCAGTATGTGCCTATATGGAAGTAGTTCAGCAAAACGAAGGCACTAGGAAGGCATGTCCATAGGATAAGACAACGGGATGTATATGTTCGAAATTCGGGGCAGCAGAGAAAGCAGATCGCCAGGACAGGTGCAAGGGTTGTGTAGTGATATTCATACACAAAATCATAGAAGAACAGGTAGTACACAACCATCAGGAATATACCCTTACTGATATGAACGCGCCTAAGAGCCCCCAGCAAGAGAACACTTGCCAGAAAAAGGTACTGCAAGCCTTGAAGGATCATCTTGGGCCAGTGTGTTGTGTAGCTCAGCAGGGATGCCAAAGTCGTAATCTGGTCTGGCCCATAATCGCCAGGTGAGAAAAGATGAAAGGATAAGTTATCAATATAGTAATTCCCCAGGCTGCCTACTTGAAAGACCAGAGTGCTGAATGCGAAGAAGCCAAATCCCAGCAGCGCTATGCGCAGGCGTTTCTTGGTGACAAAGAGTGGCAGCCAGAGCAAACCAATGGGTTTCGCAAGGAGTGTCAGGTAGTAGAGAAAACCACTGCGAACAGTATGCTTTCCTCTAGCTAGATTGATTAAGAGCAACAGTAAGAAGATATTGAGCACAAACTGAAACTGTCCAATGGCAATTTCCTGATATTGGGTGCAGTTCGCGAGCAGAATGAATGTCGCAAAGCCGAGGTAAGGAGACTCACGGAAAGTCCAGAGGAAATAGCCTATGACGAACGCAGTTATGAGTAGCTTGCACAGCATCCAGACGTAAAAGGTCTGCTCAGGCTGGAAGAGTATAAGCCATGATCCAAGTGTAAGGGTGAAGAGCGGATGGTAGACATTGGAGTTTACCGTATGATTTTGAGCATAGATTACGCCATTGGGAAGTGGGGCGCCAGTTAGGTTGCCGCCATGCCAGAAGGCATAAGCCCCATCTGGAACCTGATAGAAGTCCATTCCTCGGCAACAATAGTGCAGCGAATCACCAGTAAAGAGGCCGTTCAGCCACCCGGTTTGTGAGGCTGACAGATAGAATAGAATATGGATAAACGCCCCAATATATATGAGCTTATATGCCTGGAGGTGGGTAATAATGCGCTTCATTGAAAGTTCTCTTTCTGCTCAAAGCTCTTAATTGTAGGGTTGGGTGTGGGAAGATCAGGAGGAGTTGATATAGTAGGCGATGGTATTGGAGTGGGCGTTGTCGTCTCTCCTGGTATAGGGGTTGTACAACCTGTATTGGACCTTATAGCAGGAGTGGGTGTTGGTATTGACGGAGTTGGCGAGGACGTGCTGGTTGGAGTGGCGCTCTGTGTTGGTATCGAGGTTGGCGAGAGCGTAACGGTTGGTGTGGGTGTTGATACTGACGAAGTTGGTGTCAAACAGGGAGTAGTGGAGGTAGGTGTCTTTCCCTTCCCTGAGAGAGTTGCGCTTTCCTGGGATGCATAGGTAAAAATTGCCGCTGTGCTAATAATAAGCGTCAGTGTGAGCAGGGCGGCGATTAAAGTCATCAGCCGTGGACGTGGTGCAGTTCTCCTGGCAGGGTTGTGCCTAGCGTTACGCCTTGAAGCTCTTCGGGAGCGTGCGAGGGGGAGTTGAAGCGCCTCATCTGAGCCAGAGAGACTCGAAATCGAGGAGACATTCGTAAGAGCGAATGAGTGGAGTAGCAGACTGATATGTCCGATCTCCTCCAGATCACGCTGGCAGATCGCACATGTGCCAAGGTGTGCTTCGATAGCCTGGTGTTCTTCTGGCGCGAGTTCTTGAGCCGCGTAGGCTGCTAGAAGCGAGTTCGCTTTAGCATGAGTAAACTTTTTCATCTATGTGTCTCCATCCCAAGTTCATGGTAGGCCTTACGTAGGACAATCAGCGCGCGCTGAATGCGTTTGCGGACGGCCTCATTGCTTAGACCGAAGCGTGTAGCGATATCGCCATAGCGTTCGCCATTGACAAAGTGCGCTATCAAGCAGACGGCATCATCAGCACTGAGTTTGAGCAATGCCATGCGTAAGAGCTCGCGCGTCATATAGCGCTCCTCCATCGACATATGCTCTTGAGCCGGGAAGTTCATGGCTTCTGCTGAGTTTGTATTGCTTCGCGAGACGCGCCGGGACCGCTTGCGTAGAAGCGAGAGCGCCTTGTTCGTCGCGATGCGATAGATCCAAGGGGCAAGGGGTCGCTTGGGTATCCTTGCCGGTGCCGTAATGGGTTGCCAGCGAGGAAGCTCCTGGTAAATCGTGAGAAATGTATCTTGTAGCGTGTCGCGTGCATTGTCGATGTTCCCTAGCATTTGCAGCAAATATGGAAGCAGTAAGGGTTCATAGTAGGTGACTAGATAGTGAAATGCTTCCGTCTCTCCCTGCTGAATACGCGTGACAATAGTGAGTTCTTCCTCCGCTGATAGCTCAGATGGGTGCATGCACTATAGGGTACCTTTCCTATCGAAAATAAGCGGAATTTCATAGATATTTTCCGACATAAGTTTTGCTATAGTAACGCCTGTATAGACCAAAAGCGGACAGGCTTAGGAGCAAAAAGTCAGAGAGAAGGCTGGGCACGCATTGCCCAGCCTTCTCTCTGACTTTTTGCTGTTTGAGTGCGCTGTAGGCGCGTTGAAGAGGTTTACACGGTAGCATGCTCGTGGGGTTGGAAGTAGGCTTCCAGGTCAGAGAGAGAGACCTGGACCTGCTTGCTTTCGATGTCATCACCTTCCGCGCGCATATCCTTTATAGTCACAAGGCCATTAGCCAGCTCGTCGGCGATGATGAGCACGGTATAAGCCGCTTGAGAGGCGTTAGCCTGCCGCATCTGAGCTTTCCGACTGCGATCTCCATAGCTCATCTCAGTGCGCAGACCTGCTTTGCGCAGGCGAGCTGTAATCTGAATGGCTGTTGTCTTCAACTCCTCGACGCGGTCGAAGTAAACCACGAAGACCTCTGGTTTCTGCGCTGCTGGGGGCTCAATACCCTGGCGTTTCATCTCAAGGATGATACGTTCAATGCCCGCGCCAAAACCAATCCCAGGAGTATGTGGACCTCCCAGAATTTCAGCGAGACCATCATAGCGTCCCCCACCATTTAGAGCCAGCTTGCTCTCAAATTCTGAGGTAAACTCAAAGACAGTATGGGTATAGTAGTCCAGCCCACGAACGAGAAGTGGGTTGATCCTGAAGGGAACCTCATATGCTTGCAGGTAGCGCTGGACGGCGTCGAAGTGCTGTCGTGCTGCTTCACTCAAGTGCTCAATAGTTTTGGGTGCGTTGGCGATCTTCGCCTGATCCTGCGGTTCCTTGCAGTCAAGCAAGCGTAGGGGATTCTTGTCGAAGCGCACCTGGCAATCTTCGCAGCATGTCTCAAGGAGTGGTCGATAATACTCGCGCAGCTTCTCGATATACTGGGGTCGCGACTCCCGGTCGCCAATGCTATTAATATAGACATGAATCTGCTTGAGACCCAGGCGTGTATAGAATTGATACAGTAGCGCGATCATCTCCGCGTCTAGAGCAGGATCATTCTCGCCAAGGACCTCGCAGCCGAATTGGTGGTGTTCGCGGTAGCGTCCCGCCTGTGGTCGGTCACGGCGGAACATGGCGGCATTCATATAGTACAGCTTTACTGGCTGTGGTAGGCGGGCCATGCCGTTCTCTAGGTAAGCACGTACGACGCCCGCTGTCCCTTCTGGACGTAGCGAGAGGTTCTGTCTGCGCCCCTCTTTGTCGGCGCGATCGTCGAAGCTATACATTTCTTTGTCTACAACATCAGTGCCTTCGCCTGAAGTGCGGCGAAAAAGGGAAGTCTCCTCCAGCAGTGGCGTCTCGATTCGGCGATAACCGAAAAGCTCTGTTACCTCCTGAGCGACCGCTTCGATGTAGTGCCAGTAGGGTTGCTCCTCAGGTAGAACATCCCTAAAGCCTTGTAATGCGCGAAATTGGTCTGACATGATAATTCCTGCTCCTCCACATGCGTACGAATTGTGCTTATTATAGCAAATTAGACACAACATCGCACCCGCTTTGCCGCCAGCATTTCCTGGAGATACTTATGCTAAGTTCTATTATAGAAGGATTAGAGTTTGCGATGCTAACTTATCTGGGTCTGAAGAGAAATTCTATGGTAGTATATGAGGAGAGCAATTTTCGTCTTTCTTTTTATGTCGAGGAGCTAGCTTTGTTATGTCTGCCGGATTTGCAGAACAGTATTCTGGGTTATTGAAAGATGTATTTCGTGAACAGGCTCAGCAGCAAATAACGCAGGGCGCAGATGCATTGACGTGCGCGGATGCCTATGCCGAAGAGGGGAAGCCTGACTTTACTCTGGCGTTTTTACTAATTATGGAGGCGGACGATGAGGTAAAACGCGAACTGCTGGCGCGTGCCTATGAGAGGCGGGCAGATCTTTCCGAGGAAAAGGCTGAGCAATTCTCGCAGCAATATCATCGTTCATTCCCTTTGATTGGGCAGGAGGCTCAGAAGGATCGTGCGACCGCCCGCAAGATTCGAGAGAAGCAACGTGTGCGCAAGACAACTCATCTTAAGGCGCTACGTATGAACCCTGGTATATAGTGCTCTGAATAAACAGAGAAGGAGAGGGCCGCCAGTTTAGATCTGGCGGCCCTCTCCTTCTCTGTTGTCATGAGAATATCAGGCGTTTTCGTCCTCTGGTTCGGGAGCATCAGTCTCTTCGGATACGGTCTCAGTGATACCTTCGACAGCAACTTCGGACCCCTCATCATCAGTGATGCCTTCGACAGCAACTTCGGACCCCTCATCATCAGTGATGCCTTCGACAGCAACTTCGGACTCATCATCCCTGGTCTGCTTGCCATTGGCAACGGCGACTGATACGACAGTATCATCCTCGGCGAGATTCATCAGGGTCACGCCCTGGGTGGCGCGTCCCGCTTGACGCACAAGGCTCAAGTCTGTACGGATTACAACACCGCTGGCTGAAATGAGCATAATATCATTATCTTGCTCAGTAACAAGGCGTGCCGCAGCGACATTACCAGTCTTCTCAGTCACTCTAGAGGTGAGGACACCGCTACCACCACGATTATGGGAAGGATATTCGCTAATGGGAGTTCGTTTGCCATAACCGTGTTCTGTCACGACTAGCAACTCGCCATCAGGGAAGACCGTATTGAGCGAAACCACGGTATCGTTATCCGCCAGGCGAATGCCGCGCACACCACCACTTGTACGAGAAGCAGAGCGGAGCTGGTCAACGCCGAAGCGAATCGCCTGTCCCTGGGAGGTGATGAGCAAGACATCGTCATTGGCCTGTACCAACTTCGCGCCAATCAGCTCATCATCTTCTTCCAGATTCATCGCGATCAAGCCGCTACGGCGAACTACCTCGAACTCACTCATAGTAGTCTTTTTGACTTCGCCTTTTTTGGTCGCGACCACGAGATATTCATGGGGTTGACCTTTAGGCACATACACGATAGCGGTCACGCGCTCGCGCTGCTCAATAGCGATGAGATTGATAAGATGCTCACCGCGTGCTGTCCGACTGGTATCGGGTAGTTCATAGACGCGGAGCTGGAAGACACGTCCACGATCTGTAAAGAAGAGCAAGCTATCATGTGTGTGAGGGACGAGTAAGTGGCGTACTATATCATCCTCGCGTGTTCCCATGCCCGTGACTCCGCGTCCGCCTCGACGCTGGGCGCGATAGGTCGCAGAGGGAAGGCGTTTGATATAGCCCTTCTCTGTGAGAGTGACCACAACCTCTTCGTTCGGTATGAGGTCCTCATCCTTAAAGCTTCCGATCTCGGCAGCCTCAATCTCAGAGCGGCGAGCATCGCCATACTTCTCTTGAAGTTCTCGCAGGTCGTTTTTGATGATCTTACGGATCTCATTAATATCGCTGAGCAGCATGTGATAGTAATCAATATGTTGAAGGACGTCTTTGAGCTCATCCTCGATCTTCTGGCGCTGCAACGCTGCCAGGCTAGCGAGGCGCATATCCAGTACGGCTCTTGCCTGTTCCGCTGAAAAGCCAAAGGCCTGCTGAAGCTCTTCTACGAGCCCGGCTGTGTCACGTCGTGAGCCGCGAATGGTATTGATTACCGCATCTAGATTATCGAGCGCAATCTTGAGGCCTTCCAAGATGTGTTTACGGGCCTCTGCCTTGTTCAGCTCAAATTGTGTGCGACGGGTGATAATCTGTTCCTGGTGGATGATATAGTGGTAGAGGAACTTCTTCAGCGTCAGCGTTTGCGGCTGGGAATCGACAAGAGCCAGCATGTTCGTATTGAAGGAACTCTGCATGGCTGTATACTTGAAGAGCGAGTTCAGGATGCTGCGCGGATTGGCATCACGTTTGAGTTCGACCACCATGCGCATGCCATCGCGATCAGACTCATCGCGAACCTCTGAGATGCCGTCGAGTTTCTTATCGCGTGCCAGTTCAGCGATCTTCTTGACCAGATCAGCCTTGTTGACCTGATAGGGAAGCTCAGTCGTGATAATGCTGGCGCGACCGCGTTCATTCTCCTCAATATGAGTACGAGCGCGAATGATAATGCGTCCACGACCGTTAGCATAGGTATTACGAATGCCCTCGCGTCCCTGGATGATGCCGCCCGTAGGGAAGTCTGGTCCACGTACAATACGGGACAGATCCTCGGTGGTGGCTTCAGGGTTATCGATGAGGAAGACAATCGCGTCACAGACCTCATTGAGATTGTGAGGAGGGATATTCGTCGCCATACCAACCGCGATACCTGTTGTGCCATTAAGGAGCAGGTTGGGCAAGCGGGCGGGTAGAACGGAGGGTTCAGTGGTATGGTTATCGTAGTTAGGAACGAAATCGACGGTATCTTTATCGATATCGCGCAGCAATTCATCGGTAATAGTTGCCATCTTTGATTCGGTATAGCGCATCGCGGCTGGTGGATCATCATCCTGTGAGCCAAAGTTGCCCTGGCCCAGGATAAGAGGATAGCGCATCGACCAGGGTTGAGCCATGCGCACCAGTGAATCATAGACGGACGCATCGCCGTGTGGATGATAGCTTTTCAGCACCTCACCAACGGTACCAGCGCATTTGCGGTACGCCTTATTGGATTGCAGGCCCATCTGCTCCATCGCGTAGAGAATACGTCGATGCACGGGTTTCAATCCGTCGCGTACATCGGGGAGCGCACGGCTCACGATCACGCTCATAGAATAGTCGAGATAGGCTCCCGTCATCTGCTCGACGATATTGACTGTTTTGATATTGCCTAGTTCCATGAAAACCTCATCCAAAACATGATAGCGCTGACACACCACCTCCAGCCGCTAACGCGTTAAGAGGTAATGAGATCTATTTGCCAGCCGTATCAAAGAAATCAAGACATAGCCAGATGGCGATATCGGAATGAAGCGTTTGTGTATAACGACTGTATGCCGTTGTGTTCAGCTTATTACGATTTTGCGAAAACCTGACGCATGCAGGTTTTTACAAAAACAGCGTTGCTGTATTGACCAGCACTGACCCTACACGGGGCACGACGTGCTCAGTTCTTCGCATTAGGAATGCGCATTTGTCACGCTTATAGTGCCGCTTGCCGAGCTCTCAGATGAGAGTTGGTTTTCGCAAAAGATATTAGGAGGGGGCTTAGAAAATTTGATCCTGCCTACGTTTATAGTATAGCACATTTGGGGCATAGTGACGAATTTTTGCCCTTTCGTAATGGTATTCTTACAGGTTGGAGATATAACGGAAATTGCGCCAAAATTTGGCATGCTCTGCCCTATGCTTTAGAGGTATCCTGTGGTATGATTTAATGCAAGAAAGGAAATTGCGGGAGAGTTGTACCACTCGTTGTCACAAAAGGCGGAGTAGTGCTGTGCGACACTGACGACATAGGGGAGTGACGGACATTATGTCTTTGCCATTTACAGAAACTCAATGCTTCTATGTAGCCATTCTGGTGTTCATTGTGATCGGGTTTCAGCGCGGATGGAAGAGGGAGTTAGTCTCGCTGGTGTTTGTCTTACTGGGTGTCTTTCTCATCAGACCTGATAGCGGTAAGACGTTTATGGACTTCCTCGGACGTCTGCCACAGGTGTTTGGTTTCCTGGTGACAGGATCGTCCTCATCGGGGGGCGCTCAAACCCCTGCCCAGACGACAAATTTTTTTCTTGGCCCATGGGGGGCCATTGTTTTGTTTGCGGCTATCGTCGGATTAGGCTATTACATTGGGAATAAAGCCTTTCCCAAGCCGGGCACGCCGCATGAGCGTTTTCTGGGCGTTATTCCGGGAATTGTAGCCGGGGCCTTCATCCTGGCTTACTTGAGTAGCCTAATTCCCAAGACGGCGACCGGCCAGTCGCTTTTCACGGTTGCGGTGCAGGCTCCTGATCCGGGTAATTTTGTGCCGGTTCTGTTCTTGATTGCTATTGTGGCCGTGATAGTGGCCTTAATCGCGTCGCGAGCCAAGAAGGCGGGCGGAGGCAAAAAATAGGTGCTTTGGCCTCCAAGCCACATATGGAGACACGACGACTTATCGTGAGGGTTGTAGCTGCTAAATATCGCCAGGTGAGAGCGGCGAGGTAAAGCATGGCTGAAAAAAACACACAGAAGGCCACTAGCGCTTCAAAGGATAACATCTGGGAATCGGGACGCAAGCGCTTTGGCATTCGCAATCTCAGGCGCAATCGTAATAGCAAGTGGAGCTTCGCGGGCCAACAACCTGGTGAAGAGGTGCGCCTGGTCGTACGGCGCCACTGGTGGTTTCTGATGCGCCCGGCTTTGCCGGTCTTTGGCGCCTTCCTGTTATTGATACTAGCCCTCTGGGGGGTGACCGTATTACCCGGTAATGTGGCGCTGTGGGGGTCCATTATCGCGATATTGTTCCTGTTTTTGTTGGGAGTCGCGGTCTGGTTTGCCTATCGTTACCTCGTCTCATGGTGGTATGAGACGTATATCATCACCAATAAGCGCATCATAAATGCACGCGGGCTGCTACAGCCCACACGGCAGCAGACGCCTTTGGATAGCGTGGAGCAGGTTGGCTTAGGGATGGATTCGATGCTTGGCCTCCTTTTAGGCTTTGGCACGATTCACCTTTACCTGACAGGTGGCGACTTGGTCCTTCGCGAAGTCCCTAATCCTAAGAAGGTCCGCGACGCTATTCAGGGCATAACAGACGAGGTAAAAGCGAAGAAGAAGCCGGAAGCACCCGTGCCTCTTCCTGAAGACCCAGATATTGCCCAGGCGCTCAAAGAATTGGCCCAGGGCAAGCCTGTACCACAGCTACAGAATGCTGATGCCGACCTGCCTCCTTTAAAAGGAGAGAACGAGCGCTTCCATGGTCCACGCCGTACTTTTGGTGGCATCTTACGTATTCCAACCGATGTGCGTTATACTTCGGGCGAATACACTGTCAAGTATGTGCAGCGTTCGCGCTATGTTCTCTGGCGCAACGAAAGTGCCCCAACAGCGGCTCTGATGGTTGTTGTGCCTGTGACGCTTTTAATGCCCTCATTTAACCTGGTAACAGGCCCTTTTCTGGGATACTGGCTCCTCTTCATGGGGCTAATTGTATTGGGTCTGCTGATCACCATGGGCCTCATCTACATGAACTACGTGGATGATGTGTACATCCTGACCAACAAACGTATCATAGATATAAACAGGCATTTCGTGTTCTTCTTTGAGCAACGTATTGAGACGGAATACAAAAATATTCGAGACATCAAAGTGATGGTGCCCAACGTGCTGGAGCGCTTTTTGGACATTGGCAATGTCTATGTCCAGACGCCAGGTGAGAATCCTGACATCATTTTGCAGTCGGTTGACCATCCCTTTGTGCTTCAGGATGAGATCTCAGCCATTCGAGGCTTTAAAGAAAAGACGGATAAGGTCAAGAAGGAAAACGCGGAGAAGAAGAGCATGGAGGTCTGGTTTGGCACGCTCTTCAAGCGCCTGGAGGATACAACCAGGAGTCGAGGCGCACCTGATCTGCGCTTCAAAGATCTTCTCATTGCCATGGAGTACGCGCATGAATGTGGGCTAGAGGTAAGTGTTTGGGGTGAGTCTGCGGCTTCACCTGAGATCCCGCCAGGTTGTGTGCTCCACCAGAGTCCACCGCCAGGAACTTTAATGGAACCAGGAAGCATGATAGAGGTTGTACTCAGTACCAACCAGCCTGCGCCTGTTATAAACCAGATCCAGTACTAGCGCAAAAAACATCCCGGCATATATTGCAATATATGCCGGGATGTTTTTTGTGAGAAGTTAGCGTACACCCACGCGGGCAAGCAAGGCCACACATTCGATATGATAGGTCTGGGGAAACATATCGACGGGCTGAGCGGAAACCAGACGATAGCGTCCGCCATTGCAGAGGGTCGCGATATCGCGTGCGAGCGTGCTTGGATCGCAGGAAACATAGCAGATCGCGCGCGGAGCCATGGTCTGAAGAGCCTGAAGGGCCTTGGGATGGCAACCTGTGCGTGGGGGATCGACCAGGGCCAGGTCAATCCTCTCTCTGCGATAATGCAGCTGATTGAGCACACGCTCTAACGTACCCTCAAGCACATTAATATTATTCTGATTATTGAGTGTAGAGCTGGCTCGTGCGTCCATAACCGCGCTGGGCTGTGATTCGACAGCGAGGACACGCGCTGCTCGCGAGGCAAGGAACGTCGAGAAGAGACCAACACCACTATATCCGTCGAGTACCACTTCAGAGCGTTGAGGCTCTAGCATCGCCATCGCTCGTTCAACCAGGACAGCGGTCTGTGTCAGGTTCACTTGAAAGAACGAATCGGCGGAGACACGGAAGCGGCGACCAAGTATGACATCGGTGAGGAATTCCTGGCCCACAAAGACTCGTCCATAGCGTCCACCAACCCGCTCGATAATGACACCAACCATCGCAGGTGAGATTGACATTAGCTCCTGTGCGAACTGCTGTGGGTCCTCGATCATTGAGCCGGGACGTGCGTGAATCGTCAGCAGAGTTGGTACTGCCTTGATATTATTAATTGGGCCAGGGTTGGCACTGCTGACCGCGCCGATAGCGCCACGAATGGTAAAGTCCTGAATCATCTCGCCGCGAGCGTCCCCAAAATAGTCAATAATCTTCGCGCGCACAAGTTGATAGATATGGTCGAGTGCCGGGTGGAGTAGTGGGCAGGAGGGAAGATCCTGAACATCGTGGCTATCGGTAAATCTCTGGCCGATTTCACCGCGAGGCCCAACTGTGAAGAGAATGATATTGCGATAGTGCCAGGGAGGGAGTGTAGAGGGCATCCCGATGGTAGGGTGTACAAGAGCATCGGGTTGCTTGCCTATGCGCACCAGGAGTTGGCGTACGATATGAGCCTTCCAGGTAAGTTGAGCCGGGTAAGCGATATGCTGCCACTGGCAACCGCTATCGGTCATGAGTGGATAGGCTGGCTCGACGCGCTCGGGCGCTGGGCGGAGTATTTCAAGCAATTGCGCACGCGCATGCCCTCTTCGTTCCTCAACAATCTCGACTCGTACTCGTTCGCCCGGAATACCTCCAGGGACAAAGAGGACACGCCCTTCATAGCGGCCTACGGCGTCGCCTCCGTAGGCAAGGTCTGTCAGTTCAACATCAATACTCATGTTCACCTCGGCGGTCACCTGACGACAACGTGGTCGTATGATGTCCGTCCCATCCTTCCAGCGTAATTTCTGATAATGCTCAAACGTTGACTACATAGCCCCCAGAAAAAGAGTCTCGCAAAATAAGTGGACTCATGGCTGAGCAGGTATACTGGTATACTGTAACATATTCAAGCTGCTCAAGGCCAGTGTGCGGGTCAAGTCCTCTTTCGCGTGTTATCTCTCTAGATGTCCGTATATCCAGACTGTGCCGTTATTATGGCCTGAGAGATGAACGATCTCAAAGGGATAGTGGTTGTTTCGGCTGGCTATAGAGGCGAGTCCCAAAGCGACTGAGTAGGACCGCTCCCAGACCCAGAAGACCTGTGCCAAGTGTGATTAGCCAACCGATGTAGGGGAGTGATCCCAGCAGGATCAAGACCGTCAAACCCACTACGACCTGTACCAAATGTGTGTTATAGCGCTGGCCTGGCGAGAACTTACTCAGGATGTATGTCCCAAGGAGCCAGCCAATTGCTACTGTGCCTAGAGCCCAGGCGGCAAGAAGCCCTATAAAGATAAGAATAGCTAAAGGAATCGACACAATCAGAGCGATCAAGACCGCGAAGACAGCCGGTGCGAGGAGCACACTCAGGATGCCCAGGATCAGACTACGGCGTGTTTTCGTGCTCACGGTCGTACGCACCAGCATGACATGTTCCGGTAGCAATATAGTGAGTAATACACCTAAAGCCAGCCATGTCAAGAGGAGCCAGAAGCGTAATTCTGGACCAATATCACTCACGACGAAGAGGCCGACGCCTTTGGTACATTCAAGGATGGAACCGTGAAGCTGTGATTGCGAACCTGAAATCCAGTTTCCACCACACAGTCGAACATCCCCATTGACGCGTGCGTCATTCTGCATAGTCACATCAGCGCCGTAGGTTGTAACCTGCCCATCAACGTATCCATCGACAAGAAGATCGCCTCCAAAGGAGGTGACATCTCCTCGTACAATCCCTTGAATGACGATTTTTCCTCCAAAAGATGTTATGTTGCTGCAAATCACCTCCCCACTATTAACGACCACTGTAGAACCAAAGAAAGCTTTATGATAAGCCCCAGTGCAAGCGGGGTTGGGAGCTGTGCGTGTGCCTGATTCGGCCGCCAGGGTGATGGATGGCTGCCCCAGCCAATTTGTTGGAAGAACGATGCTTATCAGAAGGACTATGATGAGCCCAGGGACCGATAAGACGCGCATGAGAGCGTTGTTGGCTACAACTTTACGCATGACTCGGAACATACAGGAAACTCGTATTCTCTTACCATGATTGTACGCGGCGACCGCTCACCATGTCAGAACTATGCCTCACGCGGTGGGCGCATTAAGTGAATCCACATCCCCATCATGACGACGACTGCCAACGAGACGGCGATGAGTAGCCAGCCGTTATGCGTGGTAAAGATCAGACCATCCTGTAGGAGTTGAGCCAGGACTACCAGGATGTCAATGACGCCACTAAAGGTAGGTAACGCCTGGACAGCATAATCGCTCTGGACAAGCAGAATAGCGAATAAGAATAATGGAATGCAGCTGAGAGCAAAAAAAGTGAATGCAGCCAGAACCGTGCCAACCGGACGAATACGCAGAATACGTGTTTGCTGCTGCTGGCGTATATCCTCGAGCTGCTGACTCACACGAGCACGCTGATGAATAGCCTGCATGATCTGGTCGGTAGAGACACTGGTTACTATGCCTGATTGCTGCGTCTGTCTGGCTGAGTAGGTCTCTTCCAGGCTGTGCTCAAAAGCGCGGCAACCTTCGCAGATTGCGAGGTGTTTCTTGAGTTCGCGTATTCTGGCTGGTTCAAGCTTGCCATTACGCTGAGCATCCAGCCACTCTCTAGCGTCGCAGCAGAGCATCGTTAGCAACCTCCTCGCCCGTCGTCTGTTTCTTGATGTGGCGACCGAGTAACTCACGCGCTCGATGGAGGCGTGCTTTGACCAGAGCAGGCGTCAGGTTTAAGGCCTGGGAAATCTCTTCATAGGAAAAGTCATACCAGTAACGTAAGACGATAACGGCGCGATACTTACTGGGTAACAGTTGAAGATACTGCTGAATCTCATCATGCTGTTCCCCGCGTAGAGCCGATTGTTCGGGACTGATGCCCGCATCAACAATCCACTCCAGAAAAGGAACATCTTCTAGAGGGAGAGCTAGAAAGCGCCGCCGCCGCAGTTGATCGATAGCGAGGTGTGAGGCGATAGAAAGTAGCCAGGTGCTAAATTTATGCGCTGGTTTATACGTCGCCAGTTGAGTGTAGGCGCGTACAAAAGTTTCCTGCGTTACATCTTCTGCTTCGGTGGTATTACCAAGCATACGATAAGCCAGATTTTGGACAGCGTCCTTATAGCGTTCAACGAGTGCTGCGAAAACGTTTTGATTGCCTCGTAAAACAAGCTCAACGATAGCCATATCATTTAACGTTTCGACTTCGGCGCTTGTCCAGGCTCCGCTGCCGTAAGAGGAGGTTCGCTGAGTATCTACTACATCGAGTGTACCTGTTTTGGTCTTTTGACCTAGCTTTGTTTTAGGTACCGCGATTGAACCGATATTTCCCAGCATCTGAGATGCGTTCACTGTCGAATCGAACATTGGTCACCGTCCACTACTTGCTCTGTTATTAACACGAACATACATAAATTTGTAAATCTGTAAAAATAATGTCGTCTTTTTGAAAACTACGAGCGATACCTAAAAAAGTTGTAATTTTCTGTTGCAGTGTAGCATGACTGGAGTGCAGTGGCAAGAGGGAAGCCTTACCATGATGTAACTTGACATGCTTTTATATGAAATTGCTTTCATCTCAAATCCTATGAGTGTGAGGAGAGTAAGCATAATTTTCCAGAATTGCGAACACCTATTGCACAGGCGGCGCATCCGACATATATTTTTAGCACTTTAATAGAGAAAACGTTCTGTGAGATGGGATATCAAATGTCGAAGAAATTCCCCCAATTCCAGAGGATTAACACCCACTTAACAATTCCCTCTTCCACTCTCGGCCCGCTCCTGACCAGTCCATCAGTAGCAATGATTGCAATTGGTTATAAGCCACAATTGATGTAGTAAGCCCAAAGTGTGTCGTACATTGGGGCTTTTAAGGAGTTAATTGATGTAGTAGTCCCCACACGCTTCTAGAAGTAAGAAATAAGATGCTACAGGGACACATTCAACCACAGCACCCGTTTTCTGATGAGAGCAAGCAGTAATGCCTGCTCTCAAAACATTTCTTGTTTAACGGTGCGTAGGTGTAACTACCGGAGCTGTCGGCGTAAGTACCGGTGGCGGCGTAACCCCTGGAGCCGTTGGCGTGAGTATCGGTGGTGGCGTAACCTCTGGGGCTGTCGGTGTAAGCGCTGGTGTTGTGGGTGTGAGCGCTGGTTGTGGTGTACTTGTCGGGGCTGTTGGCGTGGCACAGGTAGTAGATGTTGATGTCGTCGGCGTAGAAACACATATAGACGGTTGTCCTCCGGCTCCTGGGCCTCCCTTTAACTGCGTGGCGCGACTCATAATAACGGCAGTGCTCGCTACTAGCACAACAAGTACAGCGGCAGCGATGAGAGCTCCCCATCCTCGAAAGATGTTCCTCATAGGTGTAACTTTTACTATATTTTGCTGCATAATCTGCAATTCAATCCTTTCATTCTTCTTCTGTTCATGCGAAATACTCTCGCCCTCTGAGGACGAAAGCAAAGATTCATCATACTTACGAGCGATATGCTCCCATGCTCGTTCAAGCGTATCCTGTTGTTTTTTTTCCTCATAGTAGTGTTGCAATCGCTGGACCAGCCGAGCGCTCTGGTGACCATCTGACGTTTCTTCTTGTCCCTGTTGAGCCAGCCACTCAATGTGTTCATCGATATGTTTCGGCTGAAATGGGTCATTGCGTGGGTCCAAAATATGTACCTCCTTTTTCTTGCTCATGATAGTGGCGGCGCAGGGGATTAAGAGCACGAGAGAGGAGAGAACGGATACTCCCTTCACGCTTTCCAACTCTAGCAGCAATCTGAGCGCATCGTAAATTCTCGCTAAACCGGAGATACAGCACCTGTTGTTGAAGCGGTGAGAAACGTTCGATCAGCAGGGCAAGGTTATCTCCTTCTTCCTGCTGGATACTGATCTGCTCAGGGGTCGGGAAGGTATCCTTAACAAGTTGCTCATCGATGTTTCCCAGCGGCAAACGAGGCGCGCGTTGCGCCCGTCGATAGAAATCCACAATCTTGTTACGCGCTACGCGCCACAACCATGCCAGTTGCTCTTTTTCTGCCAATGATGTAAATGATGAGCTTTTAAGCGCTGCCACAAAGACATCAATTAAGATATCTTCTGCATCCTGGAAAGATGATACATGCTTATACACATAGTCCAGGATCTTTGGGGCAAACTGTTGATAGAGATATGCCAGGTGGGTGCGATCCAGGGCTACGGAGCGTTGTGATGTCATCCTTGTTCTGTCTCCTCCAAGCTACTTTGAGATCTTACCTCTTCATATAGCGAAAGCCCCAAAAACGCTGCATACTTAGATATCTAGGTCAAAATAAAGAGAGAAGCTTGAAGCATCAGAGTTAGGAGAGGTGTTTATGGCTCCTCTCGATGTCGAATTTGGGTATGGATATATCGTCCAGCCTGATGGGTTTGTGCTTCTCTGAGCATCTGGATCAAGTCGCCGATTCGCGTATTCTTGGTGCTCCTGATTTGGTGATTGAGGTTGTCTCACCGAGTACAGCGGGTCATGATCGGTGTGAGAAGCAAGACGCACTAGCGTCCCTATGTATTGGATTGTAACCCCTGATGCTCATATCGTAGAAGTGTTGTTTCTAGATAGTGGTGTCTATCGCTCTCAAGGCCTTTTTATTGCTGATGATGTGCTGCCTTCTCATGTATTGCCTGATTTGCCTATCACTGTCGAGCAAAATTTTATCTAAAGGTGCTCTGATAAATAATTCTTTTGCAATTTCAAACGCATCTTTCCATTTAGACATTGACTTTGAATCAATAGGATGATGTGCTGTATAGCTCCTAGCTGCGCGCAATTCTGCTAGGTAACAGATGTGTATGACCGCTACGTAAAGGTCTTTGGAAAAGGTCAGAAGGAGAGAGAGATTTTGGTTTGCATCCCGAAGTAGGTAAGCTTCTCTGGAAGTACGTACACAAGCATCGCAGGCCTGCCCAAACTGAAGAGATGACCATGTTTCTAGGTCGTCGAGGGAAACCATTGAGATATGAGGGCGTACGGTCAAGTCTTGATGGTATCAAAGCCGCCTGTGATATTGAGAATGTACGTGTGTCTGCTCATATGTTTAGGCATACTTTCGCACGGTTTTACCTGGAACGCGGCGAACTATTCAAATTGGCGTGCGAAAGGGGGCATAGTACTGTGAAGGTGACTGATATCTATCTGAGGATTATCGCAGTGCTGAGGCTAGGCGAGAGCACACCAAAAAATGACAAAAAAAGAGAGCCGTCTGGCTCTTTTGTTGTAAGATGTGCTTTTGCTGATGCCGCTTGAGAAGCGGGTTTTCTTGAGAGGGTAGGGCGAGAGGGACTCGAACCCTCACGGCCTCTCAGCCTGGGGATTTTAAGTCCCCTGCGTCTACCATTTCGCCATCGCCCCGTATTCTGCCACGATAATAGCACGTCTGGCTGCTTTCGTCAATCGTTTTTCTGCTGTTTATGAGTAGACTAGAATCCTGCAATACATTTATCAGTGAGGGAGAGGCGAAAAAAGCTGACTGGCATGCTAAATATTGACGCTGTTGGGTGGCTGGGGCATAATACGTGGCGTGTAGGATATGAAAGAGCGTTCATATAAAAGAAACAATCAGGTGTATACAAGATGACTACAGGTGGAGAGAGTACGCCTCTGACGCCAGAGCAGATGGTACGGGGATACTACGATGTGATCGTGGTTGGGGCGGGACATGCAGGCTGTGAGGCAGCACTAGCGAGTGCGCGCATGGGTCGCAAGACCTTGTTACTGACAATGAACCTGGATAGTGTGGCACTTATGCCTTGTAATCCCTCTATGGGGGGGCCTGCCAAGGGGCATCTCATTAAGGAGATCGATGCCCTGGGGGGTGAGATTGGCCGGAATACTGACCGCACCTTTATTCAAATGCGGCTACTGAATACGAGTAAAGGGCCGGCTGTGCAGGCTTTGCGTGCGCAATGTGATAAGCAGGCATACCGTCTGGCGATGAAATATGTGCTGGAGGAGCAGCCGAATCTAGAGCTGAAACAGGCTACAATTCAGCGCTTTCTGAGCGAGCGGCGTGAAGATGGGCGCTATGTGCTCCGTGGGGTGGTGGCAAACAATGGCTGGACATATCATGCGCGCTCGGTCGTGCTGACGACGGGGACATTTATCAATGGTCGCCTGGTGGTGGGTGAGAAGACACAGCCTGGTGGACGTGCGGGTGAGGGACCAGCGTTAGGTATCTCTGACTCTCTGCGTATGCTGGGGCTCGAAGTGCAGCGTTTTAAGACGGGCACGCCACCACGTATTGATGCACGCACGATTGACTTTACCAAGGCTGAGCGTCAGCCGGGGAGCCGTGTTCCGCTCTACTTCTCGCAAGATGTGAGTGCGCGCGAGGATGTACAAATACCCGGTGGACGACCTAATCCAGTATATCCTGTGTTGGATGAGGATTTGCACGGTTGGCGTCCACAGTTGCCATGTTATCTGGTACGTACTACAGAGCGTACTCATGAGATTATCCGTGAGAATCTGCATCGCTCACCACTATACACTGGGGTCATCGAGGGGGTTGGGCCGCGCTACTGCCCTTCTATTGAAGATAAGATCGTGCGTTTCGCCGATAAGGTCTCACATCAGATCTTTCTAGAGCCGGAGGGCTGGCGCACGGGCGAGGTGTATGTGCAGGGGATGAATACCAGTTTGCCAGAAGATGTGCAGTTGGAGATGCTTCGTAGTATCCCGGCACTGGAGAAGGCAGAGATTATGCGTGTCGGCTATGCTGTCGAGTATGACTATGTCTTGCCGACGCAGTTATTGCCTACCTTGGAGACCAAGCCTGCGGCTGGCCTGTTTCTAGCGGGCCAGATCAATGGTACATCAGGCTATGAGGAGGCTGCGGCCCAGGGTATCATGGCTGGCATTAATGCCGCTCTTTACGCGCGGGGTGAGGATGGTTTTGTACTGGGACGACATGAGGCGTATATCGGCGTACTGGTTGATGATCTGGTGACGCGCCCCATGAGCGAGCCATATCGCCTGCATACATCGCGTGCAGAACATCGGTTACTATTGCGTCCCGACAGCGCGGATCTACGCCTGAGTGACCATGCCTATCGCCTGGGATTGATTAATTCAACGCGCTATGAGCAAGTGGTACGCAAGCGGGAGGCTATCCAGAGTACGTTAGAGGTGCTTGATAGTGTTAGTTTTACCTCGTCGCGCATCACAGAGCAGCATGCTCAGTCCCTTGGTGTGGGTCTGTTAGGGCAGAAGATGACAGCCAAAGAGTTGCTGCGTCGTCCCCAGGTTCGCTATCACCAGATCGCCAGCCTTTCCCAGCGTATGGCTCAGGAACAGGTGCGACTAGATGGAGAAGAAGATGCATCTGGCGGACGGCTAGCCCTGGAATTGGCTGAACTGCCAGAAGACACGGCGGAAGAGGTTGAACTTCAGGTTAAGTATGAGAACTATGTGCGCAAGCAGGAGCAACAGGTGCGGCGCACTTCACGCCTGGAGGAGGCGCGTATACCAGAGGGCCTGGACTATCGTGATGTGCAGCACTTACGTACCGAAGCGCGGCAGAAATTGATTAAGACTTTGCCGCGAACAGTCGGGCAGGCGTCGCGTGTTGAGGGTGTAACGCCAGCGGATATAGCCATTTTGATGGTGTATATACAGAAAGTACGGGCAACAAAGCTTACATCTTGACAGTAAGCTGCTTCTGTGTGTACGATACACGGGCATAGTGAATACCGTTGATTGTAGGAATGAAGAGCAGTATCAGAGCACGCTCGCTTTGCGTGCGCGATGCTGCTTCTTTGAACTTGTATGAAGCTGATGAATAGATATTGAATCATACGGGGCACACACATATCATCATGGCGAAGCACTTTTGCGCCCACAGCAGAGAGACCGCAACTAAAAGAGTTGTTGCATGGACTTTAGATACGCTCACAGCGGAGAGCATCGTCCATTGCAGTCTGAGATAAGCAGGAGAGGGAACGACTGTGTACATTCTCGTCGTAGATGACGACCGCTTTGCGAATACACTGGTACAGTTTGTCTTAAGTAAAGAAGGCTATGAGGTAGAGACCGCAGATAACCCACGTGGCGCTCTACAGATGATCCAGAAGCGGGAGCCTGATCTCCTGATCCTCGATGTAACGATGCCCTATATCAATGGTTTCGAGTTTTCCGCCAAATTGAAGGCTGAAGGTTACGAAATCCCGCTTATTTTTATGACTGCTCAGGATACTATCGAAGCCAAGCTACAGGGCTTTAACATTGGCGCAGATGATTACATCTGTAAGCCATATAACCATCAGGAACTCGTCGCTCGCGTACAGGCGGTCATGAGGCGGATCAAGAAGAGTGGGAAGACAGGCAATCAGAGCATTCGTGGCGGACAGATTGAGCTATTTCCCGCCGAGCTCAAGGTTGCTGTAACTGGTAAACCGTCAGTTACACTGACGCCGACCGAGATGCATGTCTTGCGTGTTTTAATGAACAGCGCAGGTCAGGTCGTGAACCGCGACCAACTACTGGCGGAGGTATGGAATGATAACGAGAACAATAGCAATATTGTGGACGTCTATATTCGTCGTTTGCGTGTGAAACTGGAGGATGATCCAGATAAGCCGCTCTATATTCATTCGATACGTGGAATTGGCTACAAGTTTGTCGGTAAATAGACATGTAATGTCGCGAAAGCTTGTTGGAATGTAGGGGGTCAGGGTGCGGAAGCGTATGCAAAAACAGGATCAGCAGAAGGAACCTGGACGCGAGTCTGCTCGCGAGGACACAAGTACTTCTACGGAGCTGGGCCGCTCGGGCATTAAGGTTGTGTCGCGCATCGAGCGTGATGAGGTACTGAATGCGCTCATAGAGCATAGCTCGGATGCGATTATGGTTCTGGATGAACAATTTCTGGTACGAGAGAGCAATCCGGCTGCCCGGACGATGCTCAAATTGCCGAGAGATGAGGAGATGGGGTGGAAGTGCCGCGAGGTATTGCGCTGCAAGAATCTGAACCGCATGGAGTTATGCGGCACCTCTAGTTGTCCCTTGACGCGGGCGTTGCAGCAACATGGGCCATTGCCAAATGAAGAATTGGTGGTTGGGAGCCAACGCGAGTCCTTTTGTGAGGTTTCGGCTAGCGTGACCCCAGTTGATGCTAGTGACGGTCGAGGTGCGGTCTTTACCGTGAGGGATCTCTCAGCCTTAAAGGTTGCCAGCCAGGTACGCGCTAATTTTGTCTCTATGGTTTCGCACGAGTTGCGTACACCGTTGAACTCTGTGCATGGTTTCATTGAACTGCTCTTACAGGGGCATATGGGCGAGCTAACGGAAGAGCAGCGGCTCTACCTGGGGTACACTCAGGAGGGGGTACAGCAGCTTATCTCTATTGTTGAGGATATCCTATTTATGACACGCTCAGACCTGGGGCAGTTTGAAACGCGGCAGCAGGGTGTCCAACTTTATGAACTGGTACGGTTGGTAACACGCAATTTACAGCCTCAAGCGCTTAAAGCAGGCGTGGCGTTAGTGCTAGCTATTCCCCAGGAGACACCATTGCTCTATATTGATCCGCAACGGATCAAGCAGGTACTGAACAATCTCATCGCCAACGCTATCAAATATACTCCCCCCGGCGGCTCCGTGACGGTTACCGCGCGTGAGCATGACGCGCATTTCCAGATGATTACTGTGACGGATACAGGTTATGGCATTCCATTAGAGGATCGCCCCCACATCTTTGAGCGCTTCTATCAGTCGAATCATAGTCAGCAGTCGAAGATGGGGGGATATGGCCTTGGTCTGGCGATTGCTCGCTTGATTGTGGAGCAACATGGCGGCACCATCAGCTTTGATACGGCCCTAGAGAAAGGATCGTCGTTCTACTTCACTTTGCCGATTTATGAGGGTGCGCGCCAGGATACGCTTTAGATCAGGACCAGAGTGTCGGTTGTTCGGTATCTCCTGGTGTTTCGGGCTCGATCCAGGTCTTGTCCTTTGAGAGCTTATCTGCCTGACGCGTTGTCTCGGGAAGACGATAGCCCTTGCTACAGGCCAGGACATAGCGAATACTTGTTTCTAGACTGATAAGATGACCGGGTGAGATGAACATTGGCTTAACGTGTGTGCGCGTACGCACAACCGCGCCGATGGTCTCCTGCTTATAGATGAGTGGAACCCAGGAACCTGCCTCTTCACCAAGGGCATCCTGGTCATAGTGACCAACGAGGAGGGATTTAGCACAGCCAATAGTAGGTATGCCGAGCCAGAGCCCGAGGTGAGAGGCAATGCCGATGCGTCTGGGGTGCGCGATACCCTGTCCATCTACCATGATCAGGTCTGGCTTCTGGCGAAGTCGCTTGAAGGCTCCGATCACACTTGGTGCTTCACGAAATGAGAGGAGTCCGGGCACATAGGGCATGGGTATCGGCTCTTCGTAGATATGGCGCTCGATAATCTCTAACTCTGGATAGGAGAGGAGCACAATGGCTGCCTGGGCCATATCATGCTCCTCATGGATTGCCATGTCAACGCCTGCGACAGAGCGTACTTCCCCGATATGGTCTTCAAGAATGATACGTTGCGCGAGTTCGCGCTGAAGTGCAATGGCCTCTGTCGCGCTCAGATTCCAGCGGTGCAAGTCTTGCATACTCTAATTTTCCCCTTTATCTTAACCATGTGTTTCCTAGCTTTCCGCGTTTCTGGTTTACTGCTGCTTCTCTAATGAGCTTCAGTGACGCAGATCATGCGTGGGCTCTCCAGATGATAAGGCGCGAGATCATAGTCTCCATAAACGTCTTTGACAAGGAAACCTGCCTGCTCTAAGAGCAACTCGATTTCACCACGCTCAAAGAGATAGTGATGAGTTGTTGTGACGGTCCGCTGGATTGGCCCCCCCTGGGTATGCTGATCGTAGAAGTGGGTGAGTTCCAGCAAGTGGCGGTCAGGCGTAGAGGCGGGACTTACAAAGTGGGTAAGCCAGGTTGCATCGTCATACTGCCAGGTACCCTGATGTAGCATCTGTCCGCTCATAGCTTCCATATAGCGTAAGTCACTGTTGCTGATGTCTAGAATGAACATGCCACCGGGTGAGAGATGTGCGCGTATAGCGGCGAGGGCCTGCTTCTGTTGAGCGCGAGCAGTAATATGGGCGAAGGAGCCGAGTGCGATAAAGGCCATGCGATATTTCTGCTCCAGATGAAGCTCGCAGAGGTTTTGTTGGGCTAGCGTACAGCGCGTGCTCAGCCCGGCATCGTTTAGTGATTCGCGTGCGATTGCGAGCATGCGCTCCGAAGTGTCAACGCCGGTTACCTCGTAACCGTCTTCCGCCAGAGGCAATAGGACGCGTCCGCTGCCACTAGCTAACTCCAGAATCTTGCCACCACAGAGTTCGGCGAAGTTGCGGTACATATCCAGGTCTTCATCAAACCCGGCGTGCTCTATATCATAAAATGGTGCGATAAGATCATAGTTGTTCATGGAAAGAAAATCCTTAGATGTTGGACGCTTTCAGCGTTTGTTGTCTGCTCTATAGTAGCACTTATATTGGTTGACGCAAGACTATCCGCTCAATGATATCAAAGTTGCTATTCGGGTTTCAATGTTTTACGCTGGATTATATAATCCTGTTTTGCGTGAAGGAGAGTATAGACAATGCGGGCATTAGTATTTAGCGAACAAGGGTTAGAGATTGAGCGTGCCTATCCTATGCCAATTCCGGGCGATGGTGAGGCGCTTATACGTGTGGTACAGGCGGGAATTTGTAATACGGATCTGGAGATTACGCGCGGCTATAAGGGCTTTCATGGCGTATTGGGCCATGAATTTGTGGGGATTGTGGAAGAGATAGGCGGTGCGGTTGACAGAAAAGAACATGCTACTATGTTGGGAAAGCGAGTCGTGGGCGAGATAAATATACCATGCCGTCAGATTGAGTGTGCATATTGCCGCCATGAGGTGTATTCGCATTGTCCCAGGCGCACGGCACTGGGTATTATTGGTCACGATGGCATTTTCGCCGAGTATGCGACGCTCCCTCTTGCGAACCTGCATCTTGTCCCCGATGAGGTCAGCGACGACGAGGCTGTCTTTGTTGAGCCGCTAGCTGCGAATTTTGAGATGCTAGAGCAGATGCACATACTACCTTCAGAACGTGTGCTTGTGCTCGGTGATGGCAAGATGGGGCAACTGGCGGCGCGAGTGCTTGTGCTGAGTGGCTGCGAGGTCTTGATGGTAGGTAAGCATACGGAGAAGCTGGCACTCGTTGCCGGAAGTGGGGTCAAAACGCTGGCTCTGGAAGATGCAGAGCAACTGGTTCAGCAAGGCGAGCGCAGTGCCTATGTAGTGGAGTGTACCGGATCGGCGCGAGGGCTAGAAATGGCGTTGCGCCTGGTGCGACCTCGTGGCACCATTATGCTCAAAAGTACCGTCGCGGAGCCGGGAACTCTGGATTTCTCAACCATCGTCGTCAATGAGATACGCGTACAAGGTTCACGTTGTGGCCCCTTTGAGCCAGCTTTACGTGCCTTGCGACAGAAGCGCATAGATGTGTCCTCATTGATTAGCGCTCGTTATACACTAGACGAAGCGGTTGCGGCCTTCCAGTTTGCCGTGCAGCGTGGCAATTTGAAGGTATTGCTCACGATGGAGGCGTAAGGCCTTAAAGGGGAGGTATATTTACTGGTCTCCCCTTTGCCTTGTTCTGCTTAGCCGCGAAGGAGGGAGGACGCGCCATCGATCCAGAACCCGCGCCCGTGACGAGCGCAACCTTGCCTGAGAGATTCATATGCTAGTAACTCCTTTACGAATATACGTCTGTCATGAGCCACGTCCGATAATAGGCATCGGTTACATGTTTGAAGGGTTGCATACACTTTTTGCGTAAAAGACTGGGACTTGAACTGTAGTCGCTAATGCTTGAACTTGTATACCTTTGAGACCTGTGAAACGTGTTTTTCATAGGTTGCCCACGTTTTCAGCAGAGATTAATTTCGCTATATTTCATTATGTGTCATTATATTCAATAATATGTTGATTTTTTAAGAGCGTTGTGGCGACTTTTTGTTGAGACTCTCTAGCCTCATCGAGGGGCGCATCATAGAAGATAAGGAGGCATACATATGCTTGCCATTGCATCGATGCAAGTGGATGTAACGGCGAATATTGGCTGGGTTGATTACCTGATCATCGCTATCTACTTCTGTGTGACATTAGGAATTGGGTTTGCGCTAAGGAGGCGCATGCGCTCTTCAGAGGATTTCTTTCTCTCGGGGCGTTCTCTCCCAAGCTGGGTAACGGGTCTGGCCTTTGTGGGGGCTAATCTGGGAGCTCTAGAGATTCTGGGTATGGGCGCGAATGCCGCGCAATATGGCTTTATGCAAGCCCATTTCTACTGGATTGGTGCCATCCCCGCGATGCTGTTTGTGGCTATCTTTATGATGCCCTTTTACTATGGCAGCAAGACCCACTCGGTCCCTGGTTTTCTGAAGCTACGCTTCAATGAAGCCACCCGTGGCTTTAATGCCATATCATTCGGAGTTTTAACCGTCCTAACCAGTGGTATAAACATGTATGCGGCAGCACTGGTCTTCAATGTGCTGCTGGGCTGGGATCTCAATCTATGTATCTGGCTGGCGGCGGCCTTCATCATGGGCTATATTCTGCTTGGCGGGTTGTCCTCATCAATTTATAATGAGACCCTTCAGTTCTTCCTGATCGTGCTTGGACTCTTGCCGCTGACCTTGATTGGCCTGCATAATGTAGGAGGCTGGTCGGGCCTGCAAGCTAAGGTGAATAATCCTACCTTTTTCCACCTGTGGCAGGGGACTGCTGGGAATGATAACCCCTTTGGGGTTAATTTCATTGGGATTGCGTTGGGCCTGGGCTTTGTTTTGAGCTTTGGCTACTGGTGTACCGACTTCCTGGTAGTGCAGCGCGCGTTGGCTGCGGAGGATGAGGCGGCGGCGGAGCGTACCCCACTCATCGCGGCTTTCCCCAAGTTATTCTTCCCCTTTATCGCGATTGTGCCGGGCCTCGTCATTTTTTCTGTGATGCCACATCTTGGGCAGGGTGGTGGTTTCCAGAATTCATATAATATGGCGATCCCCTATGCAATGGTGCATTTCTTCCCCAGTGGTTTGCTAGGTTTGGGTTTGACCGCACTCCTTGCCTCATTTATGTCTGGTATGGCTGGCAATGTTACGGCATTCAATACTGTGTGGACCTACGACATCTATCGCTCATATATCAAAAAAGATGCACCTGATAGCCATTATCTGTGGATGGGGCGTATTGTAACTGTTGTAGGTATCCTGCTGAGTGTTGCGACTGCCTACCTTGCCGCCAACTTTAGCAGTATTATGGACTATGTACAGGCACTATTCTCGATCTTTAATGCTCCTTTGCTGGCGACCTTCTTGTTGGGTATGTTCTGGAAGCGTACAACGGGTTGGGGTGGCTTCATTGGTCTGGTGGTTGGGACGACTGTCTCGATTGCTATGTGGATAATGGAACAATATATGCACCTCTTCTCGCTGGGTAGCTCCGAGGGGTCAAGTATGTGGCGTGCGTTGATTGCGTGGGGAACCTGTTTTGTGATAACGATCATTGTCTCGCTTTTTACCAGCCCCAAGCCTGATGCGGAGCTTAAGGGATTGGTCTACAGTTTGACACCCAAGAGTGAAGTTGTGGAGACGGTGTGGTATAAGAAGCCGATGGTGCTGGCTGGTGCTGCTCTGGTGATCTTCGTTGTGCTGAACGTCATATTCTTCTAGTTCGAAGGGAGTATTGGTTATGAGTCAAGAGGATGTGCACGATATGGAGAGCTCGGGCGAGTCACATCAGATGTCCATCGCCTTAACGATAGGTGCGACCATAGGCGTGATGGGGTTGGTGCTCTTTCTCTATGGTCTGTTTGGTACGGCGGACTATGCTCGTAGTGATGGAATCAATATCAATCTCTGGTGGGGATTATTGATGATGGTGGTGGGTCTGTTCATGGGTGGCGGAAGTTATCTTAGGAGTCGGAAAAGATAGCTAGTATACACAATTAAATATCAGATTGCCAAAGGGATTGTCCTTGTCAGGGGATAATCCCTTTGGCTACTTATGGCAATGCGCAAAAGAATGAAGCGCATGCCATAAGTAGGGGCTGAGTCTATTTGTCTTTCTCCGATTGACTGAGCGCGGCCTGAGCGGCGGCGAGGCGCGCGACCGGTACACGGAACGGTGAGCAACTGACGTAGTCGAGGCCGACCTCATGGCAGAAGGCGATGCTCTCGGGATCGCCACCATGCTCGCCGCAGATTCCCAACTCAATACCGGTATTGGCATGGCGTCCCTTGGCGACAGCCATTGCGACAAGCTGACCTACACCCTCGCGATCCAGGGTTTGGAAAGGATTGGTAGGCAGGATTTTGACCTTCTCATGTTGTCCAGGCACATCAAGGCCCTCGACATACTTGAGCAGGAATTTGCCCTCGGCATCGTCACGGCTATAGCCGAAGGTTGTCTGGGTCAGGTCGTTGGTGCCGAAGCTGAAGAAGTCTGCGACGGGGGCGATCTGATCGGCAGTGAGCGCGGCGCGTGGAATCTCAATCATCGTGCCGAACTTGTAGGCAATAGCGCCTCCCGACTCGCGCGCGATCTCACTGGCGACTCCCTCAAGCTGGCGACGCACCTCACGCAGCTCGTTGACATGCCCAACCAAAGGAATCATAATCTTCGGCTGAAGTTTCTTTCCCTCACGGGCTAATTCTGCAGCAGCCTCTAGAATGGCGCGCGTCTGCATGACATTGATCTCGGGGAAGAGCAGACCCAGGCGGCACCCACGCAGGCCAAGCATTGGATTCATCTCGCGCATGGAGCCGACGGCTTCAAGCAGAGCTCGCTTCTTCTGTAGTTCTTCCTCATGTCCGCCTTGCGTTTCCAGGCGTGTCACTTCGACCAGTAATTCCTCGTAGGAGGGCAGGAACTCATGCAGCGGTGGGTCAATCAGGCGGATGACAACAGGATAACCTTCACCCGTGTTGGGGTTGACCATTGCTGAGAAGATGCCCTTGAAGTCGGCGCGCTGGAAGGGTAGCAGTTGATCGAGAGCGGCCTGTCGCTCTTTGTCGCTGCGTGCGAGGATCATGCGCTGTACGATGGGCAAGCGCTCCTGCTCCATAAACATATGCTCAGTGCGGCAGAGGCCGATACCCTCCGCTCCAAAGGCCACCGCGCGCTGCGCGTCGCGTGGATAGTCGGCGTTGGCCCAGACACCAAGCTTGCGCGTCTGGTCCGCCCAGGAGAGCAGGGTTTGCAGGTCCTCTTCTTTGGCAAAGTCAGGGTCGACGGTCTGAATGCGCCCCTGGAAGACCTCGCCGGTCGCACCATCAATTGAGATATCGTCGCCCTCGCGGATCACGATATCGGAGCCGTTAACGCGAAAGAGGCGCTCGCTATCGCTCACGCGAATCCCTTCGCAGCCAGCGACGCAAGGAAGTCCAAGGCCACGAGCCACGACAGCCGCGTGGCTGGTTGCTCCACCGCGTGCAGTCAGAATACCCTTGGCGACCAGCATACCATGGACATCATCTGGACTGGTCTCGGGGCGTACGAGCACGACTGCCGTTCCAGCTTTACCCAGCTCCTCCGCGCGGTCAGCATCGAAGATCGCCTTGCCATAGGCTGCTCCCGGCGAGGCATTCAGACCTTTGGCAAGGAGCCTACCCCGGGTTGCTGCCCGATGTTTCTCCAGGTCGTCGAAGCGAGGTAGGAGCAACTGATAAACATGAGCTGGCTCAACACGATGGAGAGCTTCTACCGGAGTTATCAGGCCCTCGCGTACCATATCTACGGCTACTTTAATGGCTGCGTTAGCATTGCGCTTAGCCGAGCGCGTCTGAAGCATATAGAGGCGACCATGTTCGACGGTGAACTCAAGGTCCTGCATATCGCGGTAATGTTGCTCCAGGCGCTTGGCGATCTCCTGAAATTCGCGGAAAACCTCTGGTAAATCCTCCTGCAAGCGGCTGATCTTCGAGGGGGTGCGGATACCTGCAACGACATCCTCGCCTTGCGCGTTGAGCAAATACTCACCGTAGATTTCGCGCTCGCCGGTCGATGGGTTACGGGTAAAGGCAACACCAGTGCCACTATCATTACCAATATTGCCGAAGACCATACTTTGGACGTTGACGGCGGTACCAAGGTTATGAGGAATCTTGTTGAAGTTGCGGTAATCAATAGCGCGCTTATTGTTCCAGGAGGAGAAAACGGCTTCAATGGCCTTACGTAACTGCTCATAAACATCAGTGGGGAAAGGCTGCCCCGACTGGCGCTCTGCGATTTGTTTGAACTCAACGACGAGTTGCTTGAGGGCGTAGGCGGGGATCTCAGCGTCGATGCTGGCCCCGGTTCGCTCTCGATAGGCTTCAAGGAGGTTCTCGAAGTCCTGGGGATTAGTATTGAGTACGATTTTGCTGAACATCTGGATAAAGCGGCGGTAAGCGTCGTAGGCGAAGCGCTCATCGTTTGTGAGAGCGATGAGTCCCTGGACAGTCTCGTCATTGATACCCAGGTTGAGTACGGTATCCATCATGCCCGGCATTGAGAATTTTGCTCCTGAACGGACCGAAACCAGAAGCGGATTCTCTTTACTACCGAAGTTCTTCCCAGTCTGTTGCTCAACAATCTTGAGCGCGGCCAGGGTCTGCTCCCAGAGTCCTGAGGGGAACTGCTTGTTCACCTCATAGTAGGTGTTGCAGGCTTCGGTTGTAATTGTAAAACCGGGAGGCACAGGCAGACCAGCATTGGTCATCTCGGCCACGCCCGCCCCTTTACCACCCAGGAGAGCACGCATAGAGGCATTGCCCTCACTAAAGAGATAGACCCATTTACGCGGAGACTTTTTGACAGCCTCTTCCAACTCGGTGTGTGTGATCTGTTGCGTCATGAAGATGTGTCCTCCACTTGTGCTTGTGGGCCAGGCGCGAGCGCTCCCTTACGACTCTCTGGCGAGGGCGAGAGGTCACGTGTTGCACCAAAGCCCCGTCGCTCTGAAATTGCGACTACGTTGTCAGAACAATGTTACGTGCCCAGCGTAGGACAGTGCGAGCACTCCGGATGTAGCTGCTCGCCTGATCAGCATTGATTACTTCATCGGCCTCCTCAGGTGGAGTTTCGGCATAGAATGCCTCGGGATGGAAAGGAGTTAACCGCTCCATCTCCTCTTGAATAGAGACCGGAGCACCAACCTGGGCACCAAGAGCGCGCAGGTCATGGTTATATGGAGAGCGGCGGCCTATGTGCAGCAAGCTTACGGCTTGCGCGGCTTTCTCCGCCACTTGATTGCAGTAATCGGCGCAGGCGAAATGGCGACCCAGGCTTAATTCAAGTGAAGCTGTGGTCATATCCTGTGCTGCCTCAGCGAAGAGTCCTAGCGCACCCTGAACGTCATGATCTGGATATACCTCCCTGTCCTCATCATCCTCATCCCCCTCACCAGATACGGGCGCGATCTCTTCGGCCTTTTGTATCTCATCCTGGAAATCAACTCCATGCAGGAGTAAGTGTTCCAGTTCATTTTCCGTGGAGTCATGCTGGTCGTGTGAGTGATTATGCGTTTCATGCATATTAGACATGGTAAGTGTTCCTTTTACAGGGTGCCGTAATGTGGGCACGTTTTACGAGGTAATGTATAGCAGCGACGATGATGTGATGCTATCCCGAACATAGTATTCCTAATCAGGCTCTTCTGTCAATGGCTGTAGGAGCATATTTCGATATTATTTAAGCGTGTAATCCAATTATATAGCCTGTTAAATATTTTGTAATTATGAATATTAAAGAGGCAAGTTTACCTTAATGTCACATGTGAAGATATAAATCGTGGAAAATGAGAAATGTGTATAATTGTGTGCCATATTGTTTGTAATCATAGGGGGCGCATCGCAGGTGCTTATCAATACGTGTACATAATAACATGTTTGAAAGTGAGGTGTCATTGAATGGCTTCTGTTGCACGTCCAGTTGTGATTGGTGTTTTCGAGAGGCGAGAGAAGGCTGAGAGCGCAGTGGAAGACCTGCGGCGTGCGGGTTATAACGATCAGCAGATTGGTTATCTCTATCGTCATATCAATGCTGAAGACGAGACGAAATCGACCAGTATGGGGTCCGCCATAGGGACGGCGGCTGGTGCAGTTGGTGGGGGCGTGCTGGTGAGCCTCCTGACCGCCGCTGCGATCTCTGTGATTCCTGGTATCGGTTCGGTAGTCGCTGGAGGTATTATCTTTGCTGCGCTGGGAGGGGCAGCCCTGGGTGCGATGGCGGGCGGCTTTGTTGGGATGCTGGTGGGATTGAGAGTTCCGGAAGATGACGCGCATTATTATCAAGGAGAGCTAGAGCACGGGCGCACCATCGTCACTGTCAAAAGTGATGAAAATGACGATGTGGCTCGCGCTCTTCTCAAGCAGCATGGAGCCTATGACGCAACCGAGCGTGTGGCGCTTCCCGAGCCTGGAGAGCCCAACGCCATTCCTCATGTCAAGGCATAGGCTTGTTAGTAGACTTACAAAGTGGTATTGCGCATTCGAGTCGCTTAGCGCCCGTCCCAGCCAGGAGGAGGAGTACAGCCTGTGTCATCGGCGGGGAAGGGATTGGCTTGGAGCAGTTTATCGTCTTGCGCGCGGCGTGATTCGAGGATAATGCCACGTGCCTCTAGATTCTCCGCGTTGTCATAACGCAGAACGAGTGTCTGTAATGTCGACTCATCGCGCGTGAAATCGACATTTGTTACACGGTGTTCCATGCGCTTCCCGAAGCCAGTACCCAGTCCTGGCGAGCGAGGAGCAGGAGCGCTGGGGGGAGCCATGCGCCGTTTCGGGGCAGCGTAGGGCGCGCTGCTGGGCGCAGATGGGGCACTCGGTGCCATAGGAGGGACGCCACCAAGGGTATCAGGCATAGAGGGAGCACCTCCTGGTGCTGGGGGAGGTGTATATGGTGGATAGGATGGCGTGCGTTCATACTCAACATACTCTAAGTCGTTCAGGGCTTCCAGGGCTTCTTCATACCAGAATTTTACGCCGATCACGCCAATGTTCTGTGGCTTCCCCATCTGAGAGGCATAGGATTGAGGCAGATCTGCGAAGTAGAAAGCAGCAACTTGCTCGTTATCAAGCCGCCAGCCAGGAATGGTATATTCCCACATATCCTTGCCAAGCACATAGCCACGGCTGTGTGAGTGAGCAGGTTTGCCATCGTTGATCGAGAGCCCATCAATACTAATCACTGCCAGGGCCCGCCGTTGATAATCCTTCTTGCCAATTTTGAGCGTAAATGAGCGCCCCTGTGTGCCTTCGATAAACACCTCGTCGCGATGGTAGTAGTGCGGAAGTGGCTTACCATCAACGAGTATTTCAATATGGAATTCGCCGTTGGGAGTGAACATCGTATTTTGGCCCTTTCCAGCGATAAGCGCGTACGCGCGAGACAACATCCTTGTGGTATTGTAGTATTTTACTAGAGCATAACGACTTCTCGCTTCTAACACTATGAGGAATATCACAAACCGAACTTCTTTAATAGAAGAGGAATGAAATAGATGCTCACTTGGGAGTCATAGAGGGTTTCTGGGTAGGAAGTGCGCGCATCCAGGGAGGATTGAGGGTGCTAATCTGGTGGTAAATGGGGCAGGATTCATTGTGTGCGCCCGAGAGGTAACCTGTGCTCATCAGAAATTCATTGACAATCTCGCCGCCAGTAAAAACAAAGGTCTTCTTGAAAAGCTTGCGCCACTGTTCGCGGTCGAGGGGGTGATGGGCATCGAGCCATGCCACGAAGGAGCCATGTTGCTCACGTATCACAACGAGGCGGCGTGCGTTCTCGATCACGGCGCGCACCTTAAGCTTGTTGCGAATGATGCCAGCGTCGTTGAGCAGGCGCTCTTCTTCCCGAGTACCATAGGCGGAGACGCGATCAAGATCAAAGCCATCGAAAGCCCGATGAAAGTGCTCTTTCTTCTTCAAAATAGTTAGCCATGAGAGTCCCGCCTGATTAATCTCAAGCGCGAGCCGCTCAAAGAGGGCCGCGTCAGTTGTAAGAGGAAAACCATATTCACTATCGTGATAGACCTGATGGAAATTATTATCGCGCGCGACCTCGCAATAACTAGACATAGTGAAACCTTCTTTCTTGAAATATATACCCTCTATGATACAACTTCTCAAGGCTTAAGCGCTGCTAAAGGCTAGCGTATGGAAGTGTGCAGGGAGTGTGCGATGGGACCAATGTCTTAGATGCCGATAGGAAAACAGTCATCTATAACATGACCATCAGCGTTATTGCGTTCAAATAGTGTGAGAATGAGGAGAGCAATAGGTGTTATTTGTATCGAAGCTGGTTGCGTACCTGATTTCTCTCTGCCTCTCAAGCTATAAATTATCGAAGAATTGAAATGCGTGGAGAGGGGAGAGGGTTGAGGGAAAGGAAGGCCAGGAAATCAGGGCGATGAAGGAGCTACGAGCATGTTTGCAAGTATTCTCAATCTAGCGATCATAGGTGTTATCTGCCTGCTATTTCTTATAGTAGCGCTTATCGCGCTGGTACGTTGGTCCAAGCGTCTCAAGCGTACGAAAGACCTCTATTTGCTAGATCTTGAGGCGGAACTGGAGAAGATGCAGCGCGAGGTGCCGAACTTTGCGGCGGCGCTCGTCATTTTGGATATTGCGGTTGGCGTTATCTTTCGAGATAAGATTACCATCATGTTTATCGAGAGTATAGGGGCCGTCAATGTTGTGTATCTGATCGTTTTGCTAGTAGGAGTATTTGGCTGGCGGAAGATGTCGAAACGCTGGCAAGGGATACAAGAACAACTCCCTATTCAAGAGATTCGTGCGCAGATGTCTATGCAGGCCCAAATTGGGGAACAGCCGCTGTCCATGCAGCCATCATGGCAGGCACTACCAGCTCCCGCATCCTGGCAGGAAGGCCAACAGATGGGTATGCCAGGTCAACAAGCATTGCCAGCACCGGCGTCCTGGCAAGAGGCGCAAGTGGGCTTCCAGGATCAGTCGAATCAGTGGCAGGGAGAACAACAGATGGGTATGCCCGGGCAGTGGCAGGAAGGACAACAGATGGGTATGCCCGGGCAGTGGCAGGGAGAACAACAAATGGATATGCCCGGTCAGCAAAATCAGTGGCAGGAGGGGCAACAGATGGGCATGCCAGGGCAGCAAAATCAATGGCAAGAGGCTCAATCCTGGCAGCAAGGCCAAGGTATGCCAGGCCAGAGTTGGTAAGCGAACCAGTAAAAAGCAGGCTCCCGAGATCCAATCTATGGGAGCCTGCTTTTTACTGGTTCAGTATTATTATTTCTGGCTACCAGCGCCAGCGGGAAGCTGTGGTGCGGGCGCAGGAACTCCATCACGCAGTTTCAGACCAGGCAGAGCGGTCGCGCGCCGCTGAGCGCGAATCGCGGGAGCCTGAGCGCGGCGGGTTGTCGAGGTCGTCACGCGACCCACCAGTTTAATAAAGCCCCATACTGAAAGCCAGTTGATAGCTCCCAGTACAATCAGGTAGACCAGAGGTGGCAGATTCTGGAAGATCAGGTACAGACCAGCAGTGACGATTATGTTGGTCAGTGTCACCGGGATCAGGATCAGCCAGGCAAATTGCATCAACTGGTCGGAACGCAGGCGCGGCAACGTCGCGCGGACCCAGATGAAGACGAAGCAGAGCAGGTAGACTTTGAGCACGAAGTAGGTCAGGGCCAGAATGTTGCCAGCTAGTCCCCACCAGATGTTGTTTAATCCTGTCAGGTAGGCAACACCAGGACCGGAGTAGCCTCCCATGAACATATAGGCAGTAATGGCCGAGACGACCGTCATATTGCCATACTCACCCAGGAAGAACATGGCCCAGCGCATACCGCTATACTCGGTCATATGACCAGCGACCAACTCTGACTCTGCTTCGGGCAGGTCGAAGGGTGGGCGGTTGGTTTCAGCGAGACCGCAGGTATAGTAGATGATGAGCATGAGTGGCTGCACTAGAATAAACCAGGCCCAGGGCGTGAAGCCTTCAAAGATGAAGTCTAGTACAGGGTTACCAGTTTTCGCCCAGACGCTCTGGAAATCCTGTACTTCGCGTAGGGAGATGGTACCAATGCCTGGCACGCCAGGATAGCCATGTGTGCCAGCCAGCACGCTTGTCAGAATGACGACGCCTAGCAGGGAAAGTACCAGGGGGAGCTCATATGAGATCATCTGAGCGGCACCGCGCAGGCCACCCATCAGGGCGTATTTGTTGTTTGAGCTCCAACCAGCCATAACCACACCCACCACGTCAATTGAGCTCATGGCGACATAGTAAATAATACCAGTTGCCAGGGCGGTTCCGGGCAGGCTCAGGTATGGTGAGATCGGGATAACCGCGAAAGTTGCGATCATAGGTGCGAGGAAGACAGAAGGTGCCATCCAGAAGAGCAACTTATCGCTCTCGGCAGTATGCACGTCTTCTTTGAGCAAGAGCTTCGCAACGTCAGCAACGCTCTGAAGTAGGCCCCAGGGGCCTGTATGGTAAGGACCAAAGCGGTCCTGCGCCCAGGCGATCACCTTGCGTTCAATAAGGACCAGTAGTGTCGCGCTTGTGAGCACGAAACCAAATATGGAGAGGAAGGCGACCACAAACTGTAAGGTCTCCCAGGAGAGAATGCCCCTGAGCAATTGCCCCCACAAGTCTCCATCCGCGAGAATGACTGTATACATTATCGATGACTCCAACGCGACCTGACGAACACCACCGCATTTCTACGAGGTAGACACATTGCGAATACGTTCGTCAGTTCGCTGTGTTTGCTTGACCGTCGGAAGTTGATAGCTCCGGGTCCATTCTTTACATTGAATGGCTCGGAGATTTAGCGATCAACCTCACCCAGGACGATATCTGTGCTGCCCAGGATGGCGATTGTATCGCTCATTTTATGACCGCGCAAAAGCTCAGGTACAATTTGAAGGTTGACGAACGAGGGCCCACGCAGCTTGGCGCGCCACGGGTACTCACTGCCGTCGCTAATCAGGTAGACACCCAGTTCACCCTTACTGCTCTCGACCGCGAAGTAGGTCTCACCGCGTGGTGGACGCAGGGCAATCGGTGTGCGCACGCTAATCGCACCACCGGGGAGCTTATCGATTGCTTCGCGCACCAGGCGAACGCTCTCTTTAATTTCGCTCAAGCGTACAAAGTAGCGAGCGAAGCAGTCGCCTTCCTGGCGTACCTGTGGGTTGACCGCGATCTCGCGATAGGCCATGTAGGGACGATTCACGCGTAGGTCCCAGTTGATGCCGCTCGCGCGCAGCATGGGGCCAGTCAGACCATAAGCCACGGCTTGCTGGGGATCGATATAGCCAACGCCCTGTGTGCGTGCCATCACAATCTCGTTGCCAGTAAGCAGAGCATCAAGCTCCGCATAGTTCTTCTCGAACCGATCTAGGAATGCCTCACACTCCTGAAGCCAGCCCTTGGGTAGATCATGCAGGACTCCGCCAACGCGCATATAGTTGACGTTGAAGCGGCTGCCACCTAGGGCTTCGAACAGTGAGAGAATGCTCTCGCGGTCACGGAAGGTCCAGATGATCGGTGTAGTCGCGCCCAGGTCCATTCCATAGGTGCCAATCGCGATCAAGTGACTGGCTATGCGTTGTAGCTCATTGGTGATCAGGCGAATATATTGCGCGCGCCGTGGCACCTCAAGGTTCATCAATTGCTCGACCGCGCCTACATAGGCCGTCTCATTGATCATGGGTGACAGGTAGTCTGTGTTATCCATATAGCGGATACCAGCCATGATGGTGCGGTTTTCGAGAATTTTCTCGATGCCCCGGTGCAGATAGCCGATAATTGGCGTGCAATCGATGACTGTTTCGCCTTCAAGGGTCATGACCAGGCGCAAGACGCCGTGCGTGCTTGGGTGTTGCGGACCCAGGTTCAATAGCATTTCCTGGGACTTAATACCCTCGCTCGTATCCATGGTCGATGTATTCATCTCTTGGTTTGTAGCCATGAGGTTTCCTCATTCAGGTCTTATGCGAAAACCTTTGCCGCTGTTGCGGCTAGCGCGAGCTCTTTGTCCGAAAACCTGAGCGCGCCGTGCTCCCGAATGGGGGTCTACGCTCGCCACGCGAGTGACATTAGTTTTCGTATCAACCTGAGCGCGCTCAGGTTTTCTATAGGTGATAAGTAGTGTCCAGTCCCTACTACTATCTGTAATAATTTACCTTCGTAGGCGTCGTAATCGAGCCCAGGCCATATAGGACCACATGCATCCCATTAGGATCGCAAGGCCACTGAACAGGTAGCGATTGGGGTCCGTGGAGAAAAATGCCAATGCTACAGCCATACCAAAACAGACGAGAGCTACAAGCACAGGCATCATCAAACCCTGTGGATTGCTGTTCCTTGCCGAGTGCGCGGAGGCGTTGATACGCGTCCTATTCTGTGTCGCTTCTGGTGTTGTTGTGGCACCCTCCCCGTTCCTCCCACCCTCTTTCTGGTATGCATATACCTGTGCATTGCGGTTAGCTTTGCTTGTACGTTTTTGTGCCTGGCGACCAGTATTCCTGCGTGCCATTGTTGTCTGATGTGTTCTGGCTTTTGGCATAGCCTTTACCCTTGTTCTAGCGCGCACCTTAAATGCTATGTTTGCGGGCGGCTTCTCTCAGGTATTATCCGAACCAGGGTTGCTGCCCGTCGCAGCGCCCTCATATGAAAGGCTGCGTCCTGCCGTGGCGAGCGCTCACACACTCAAGTTTTTCGGAAGAATTTATTCCGAATCTGCCTGAGTTTCACCCGCTTCCTGGTAATCCTGGAACGCGTGTCCAAAGGTTGGTGTTCCTGGATGCAGGCGCTCCTGCTGACCTTGACCCAGCTTCTTCTGGACCACCTTTTCCAGATTCTGCTGTTGGAACTGTCCCGAAACAGCCATATTCGGGTCTACCTGGGTTGTCGCACGCGGTTTGGCGGTCAACGGTGTTTGCTTGAAGTCCTTCAGCAGAGGGTAGCCTTCAAATTCATCGTCGAGCAGCATACGGCGTAGGTCGGGGTGCCCCGAGAAGCGAATGCCATACATATCGTAGGTCTCGCGCTCAAGCCAATTAGCTGTTGGCCAGACAGAAACCACACTATCGACCTCTGGCGTGTCACGATTCAGACGCACCTTGAGTTGCAACAACTGTGCACGTGTAATGGAGCGAAGGTGATAAATGGTCTCCAGGTGATCGACCATGTCGACTCCTGAGATGCATGAGAGCAGATCAAATCCTAGCTGATCGCGTAAGAAGCGGCAGACGGCAACCAGGTTCTCTTTCTCAATGACCAGGCCCAGATAATCACCCTTTTGCGTCGTTGTGTTGACGGGCTTATGTGTGATCTGTGCCAGAGGCTCCAGGTCGCGAGCCAGCGCCGCGTTCTGGTCACGGTAGCCAGTTGTCGCGCTGGGAATATTTAAAGAACGTGGTACTAGATCCATCGCGTTACTCCCTTACGCCAGGCATACACCAGGCCAAGCGCGAGCACTAAGATAAAGAAGAGTATTTCGACAAAACCGAAGATACCTAAATGCTTAAAAATGACTGCCCACGAAATGAGGAAGACAATATCCACGTCAAAAGCGACAAAAAGCAGGGCAAAAATGTAGAAGCCAAGCGGATATTGTACCCAGGCTGAACCGATAGGTGCTTCACCAGATTCATAGGTCTGGGCTTTTTCTTTTGTTTTTTTATGGGGTGAGAGTAAGTTAGAAACGACGGTTGCAAGAATAGCAAAGACAAAGCCCGCCGCTAACAAAATACCCGCGTATAAGTACCCAAGAGACACAAGCGTTCCTCCCAATACAAGCCTCTGCCGAAACCGACAGAGGCAAGGATGCTGCATTGATTATAGCACAGCGAGTAAGGGCCGACAATTTCAGGTGAGCTGGGGTAGTTGCACTGTATCAGGCTTAGCTAGAACCTGGAATTCGGGGAGGGTAGCGTCTTTATGTGCCACACTGACACCAGCAACAATCACACTGACGTTATCCTCGCCGCCTCCCTTGAGTGCTGCCTGGATGAGTGCATCCGCGACGCTTTGTGTATCCTTATCCATGCGCTTGACAATGCTTTCGATTTGGGGATCGCGCACCATGTCCCAGAGACCATCCGAGCAGAGCATGAAGCGATCTCCTTCTTGTGTCTGTTCCTCGAAAGCATCTATTTCGATGGCAGCCTTTTCGCCCAGGCTGCGATAGATTTGGTTGCGTTTAGGGTGAGTGTAGATATCATCAGGTTGGATAATACCTGCCTCAACCAGGCTGGCGACAACCGAGTGATCATTCGTCACTTTGCGTAGTTTTCCCTCGCTCTCGCGATAGAGATAGGTGCGACTATCACCAACATTACTAACGTAGGCCATGTCGTTAACGATAAGTGCGGCTGTCATTGTTGTGCCCATATCGGCGTGCTTGTCTACATTCTGTTGATGGACAGCCTGATTCGCGCTCTGTACACCATCTACTAGCAGCCGAACCAGACCTTCGCGGGGAAGATCGTTGCTTGCTTGCAGGGTCGGGAGCATAAAGTTGACGATAGTTTGAATCGCGAGGCGGCTCGCGTCACGTCCAGCGGCGTGTCCCCCCATGCCGTCCGCAACCACGAAGAGGCCGAATGGGAGTTTCTCGCCCTGCACCATACAGGTGCCCTGGGATGCGAAGAAACTATCCTCATTAGGTTTATATTTGCGCTTGATACCTGGATCGGTGTGAGTTCCAACGAGATAGCGCATATATGTGTGAGTCTTTGGGCGGGGCGTTGTCTTCTCTGTAAAAGTGTCACTGGCAGGTTGTGAGCTTTCGCCTTGCTTCTTCTTTATCTCCACAGTTGGAACATCGGCCAGAGAGCTTGCAGGAGCCATGCCCGCAGGGGCCGCTGATTGGAGATACTGGGAGGGGATGCGTAGGTGCAACCCTGAGACAGAAGGTGAAAGGGGGCAACGACAATGCGAGCAGAAGTTATCGCCTTTCGCAACAGGATGGTTGCAATTGGGGCAGCTTAAAGCTACTGCCTGCGGTTGTGAAGGCGCCACGTTCGCCTGAGGTGCTGTTGGAGCTGGCACACTGGTACTTATTGTAGGCGGAGCTTGATTACTGGATTGGCGTATGGGAATAGTCGGTAATTCTTCCATGAGGGCTGGTGGTAGTGCTCCATTTGCCTCCTCATGGCTTGCTACTTGTGGTTCTGTTGGAGCGTGAGAACTAGCGGATGCTGCCTGGTTGGCGGGGTGCCATGCTGGTATTGTTGGCAACTCCTCCAAGCGGGAAGGTGGTAGTGCGTTGCGTGCCTCTTCCTGCGCGATGCGCGAGGCATCGATAGCTGCGTTCTGCTCGGCTTCTTCAAGCATTTTATGTGTGCGCCTGCGTTGTGCGCGTTTCCGCCCAAAGATAATGCTCACCAGGACGAGTAGGATGATTAATATGACCAGTGTGGCAATGACCAGTGGCAGAATGGGAATAGAGAAGCCATCCATAATATTAGAGCCAATTGTTGGCGTAGGGGTAGCGTTGTCTTTCAATTTTTGTGCCTCGTTCGCCTTGCGCTCGAATTGGTGAGCACCATCAAAATCTTGATTATTTTTCACCGCCAATTTGAATGAGCTTTCGGCCTGTTTATAGTCAGGTGGCTGTCGGTAGTAAAGAGCCAGACCTTGTAGCCAGTTTAGATGTACATCGTTTGGCGTATTCTTATTGATATCTAGGAACTTTTTTCCGCTGATGAGCGGAACATGCTGAAGGCCCTCAGAGAGATCCTGTCTTGTGAGTGTACCGGTGGTCGTATGAATTGTCACTAGTTCTCCACTGGCGTTGACCAGCGGGGTACCGGGCTCAGGTGACGCATTGGTTGAAAGCACGTTTGGCGTGTTATATTGCGTTATGGGTGTTGTATTTTTTGCGTCACTGGTAGAGGGGACTTCTGTGGAGTTCGCGTTCTGGGTCAGACCAACCATGGTTGTTTGTGAAGGGTCCACCTGCGCCAGATCGAGATAGGGAAAGATTTTGGGAAAGTTAAAGGAAAATAAGACCGCGCTATTGTCGGTGCAGGTGCCCGTCGCGTCCAGGCAGAAGGCATTGAGCGCGACATTGGCCTGGGGATCAGATTTGTTATATACCTCCTGAGGTGGAATGCTACTATTGAACATAGTGCTAAAACTAATACTTAGTGAGATCAAACGTGCGTTGGCGTTTGCAGGCTGACAGCCTGGACCATTCTTGCTGACTACATTGCTATCTGTGAGAACCCAGGTATTTTGAGTTTCTGTTTCCAGGCCTGGAAAGCTTTTCCCTGCCTTGTCTCTGGACCAGCTAGCAATAATGACACCCAGGCCATTGCATTGATATGGAAGTGCTTCGCGAGTGTCTTGTGGAATCAGCGGGGCAGAGGGGTGCGAATGAGAAGGTGTTGAGAGGGTACCAACCTCGGCGATATCGTATGTTGCCAGTAAACGTACGATAGCGGCTCCTGCGCGGGCGACCTGCTGGGTTGGGTCCTGCTGCGCTGTGCTGGACCTAGAGGCTGCAACTGCTCCCATTGAAGACAATAGTAGCAGTTGCAGCGAGACCACAAGAGCGAGCAAGCCTCGTAGGGCTGCTCGCTGCATACGTCCATGTCCTTGAGAGAGAAACCTGTGCCTACACATTGACATTGTCCCTTCACGCCAAAAATGCAGAGCTTTAGGGAGATTGGCCTTTTATCTCCCTAAACGCATGCGTAACCGTTGGTACATCTGCTGTACTGCCGGACTTGTTCCTAATGGGCCCATAACGTAGCTGCACTCGCGCCAGGCATCGTTGAGCTTGTTCTCATTTTCGTATGCCTGGGCCAGCAGGAAACGTATGTTGTGATCGGCTGGATTAGAGACCAGGACCTGGACTAAGGCGGCTTCAGCCAATTCATAGCGGCGTAAGTGCATTGCCAGATTTCCAAGTGCTCGTGCGAAGAAGGCTACCATTTGTGGTGATTCCCTTCTTGTCTGAGCGAGCTTGAAGGCTTCATCGTATTCACGTAGTGCCGGCTCTAATTGCCCAGTCTTCTCGTAGCACTGTCCTAGACGGAAATGAGTTTCAGGGTCCTGCCCATTGAGTTCGATGGACTTCCGATAGGGGGAGATGGCTTGCGCAGGTTGTGGGCGTAGGTAGAGCCAGATATCACCTATCAATTTGTGTGTTTCAGCATCATTAGGATTGAGGCCCAGGGAACGGTTATATGCCTGGAGCGCGAAGTCGATTTGTGGTGGTCTGCGACGAGCGAACACTTGCCCAAAGATCTTGTGGACCAGGGCATTATTATCTTCCAGTGCACATGCCTGAGTGACGGCTGTATAGGCTGGCTCGATGCGGCCTGCCGTCAGGTGTCCAAGCGCGGCGGTAATATATGAGCCAGCCGGGCCAGTTGTGCCTGAAGTCGGTGTCGCGAGTCCAGCCTGACCTGGGAGCGAGACACTTGGACCAGAGTGGGGTCCCTGGTTGACGCTTGAACCCGCTAAGCTGCTCTGGTTCCCACCTGTGCTGGGACCACCGGAAGGGGGTTCGTGACGCATGGGAGGGGTGGTGGTGACTGGTGAGAGCGCGCGAATCGCGTCTTCCATCGCTCGACAGGTCTGCCAGCGCTGATCTGGTCCATATGCCAGGGAGCGCATGATAATTCCCTCAAAGGCAGGGGTAATATCTGGGCGTAATTGGCGCAATGGTGGGAATGAGAATATGGATGGCTTGTTGTTCGCGGCATCATGGGCCGTCAGGACACGATACAAGGTTGCGCCAAGCGAGTAGATATCGCTACGTGGCTCTGGGGAACCATGCAACTGCTCCGGGGGCGCGTAGCCAAGTGTCATGATGATCGTCGATTGACGCTGAGACTGGAAACTGCGAGCAATACCGAAGTCGATCAATTTAATCTCATCACGTCCCGTAATCATGACATTTGAGGGCTTAAGATCGCGGAAGATGACGGGTGGTGATTGCATATGCAGATAGTTTAGCACGCTACATAGCTGCTGAGCCCAGTTGCGAGCTCGCGCCTCTGTGACGCCACGCGCGCCGTTATTGCCAACAACATGCCCTTCTTTATCTAGTACTTCCGAGAGTGTGCGGCCATCAATGAAGTCCATGACCAGATAGTGGCGACCAGACTCTACAAAGAAGTCTCGCACACGTGGGATGCAGGAGTGGTTCAGGTCAAGCAGGAGTGTCGCCTCGCGCGAGAACCACTCGACTGCCTGAGTCCGGTCTTTCTCGTCCTGGAATTCATCAAGCATTTCCTTGACGGCGCATGGGCGATTAAAGCGCGTGTCAATCGCGCGGTAAACTGCGCCCATACCGCCGGATGCCACCAGACGCTCGATCCGGTAACGGCGCTCTGATAGCTCTGTCCCTGCCGGTAGGCGACGGCGCGATCCTATCACTCCCCCTTCGGTCGATGGCGACGAGTCCGGCTGCGACGATTGGGCATTGCTGACTGACGATAAGGGATTTTGATCTGATGGGTAGCTATTATTCATATAACCTGTTACCGCTCTATGACTACATGTTTCTCTAGACTTCTTACAGAATAACTTCTAGATCCCTCTGTGAGGTAGGGCACGTGACGCTACATTTATTTTAGTCTCAATTGGGGGCATTATAACACATCTTAGCATTCGTGAGCAGTAGCGGATTTCACATTTTTCAAGCGGTATTGCTTTTGCTCGCCAGATTGGGTCGTGCGAACATACCCAATCTGGCAAGGATTGCGTGTCATAGTGCCCTCATCTCAGGGCTTTATTTATGTGAGGTGCGGGCAGGCCGATTGGTAACGGATTGGGCGTGCGAGGGGAAGCCCTCGAACTCCGCCAGGCGACGTGTTGTCTCGCTCAGTCCCGCGTAGCCTTCCTCCGTCACGTAGGCGATTCCTGTGCGTTTCAGGAAGTCGAAAACTGAGGTGCAGGAGAAGGTATGGGCGAAACCACCTGTTGGCAGCACTGCATTTGTTCCCAGGCTGTAGTTGCCCAGGCTGATAGGCGCATAGGCTCCTAGAAGAATCTCACCCGCGTTGCGTAGCGAAGGCAGGATTGCGAACGGTTCTCGCACCTGTACTTCCATATGCTCGGGGGCATACTCGTTCACGAAGTCGATGGCCTCTTGTATGTTTGATGCCAGGACAATGCCGCCTGTGCCCTTTTCACTCTCCAGGCCTGTATAGCAGAAGGTTCGCCTTGGCTCTGGTAATGTGGCGATCTTGTGAGGGAGCAACTCCTGGACCATGTTGGCTAGCTCGCGGCTGGTGGTGACCAGCAGGCTTGAGGAGTCGGGACCATGCTCCGCCTCGATCAGCAGGTCGCGTGCGATCAGTTCTGGGTCCGCGCTCTCGTCGGCGAGAATGATGGCTTCACTTGAACCTGCGGGCAGGCCAACATCTACTGTGCCGTAGAGCAGGCGCTTGGCTGCCGAGACATACGGGCTGCCAGGGCCAGTAATTTTGTGGACACGGGCTATGCTCTCGGTGCCATACGCGAGCGCGGCGATGGCCTGTGCGCCACCAACACGGTAGATCTCATGCACGCCACAGAGGTCCGCCGCAACCAGGGATGCTGGATCAACCTCGCCGTCGGGTCCTGGTGGCGTGCAGACAACGATGCGCGGGACACCCGCGATACTGGCTGGTGTTGCCAGCATGTACATGACTGAGGGGAAGGCTCCTTTGCCGCGTGGCACATAGAGCCCTACACTACTGATGGGCGTAATCTTTTCGCCAGCCATGACTCCTGGTGCTACTTCGGTAAACCATTGCTCGTGTGGCATTTGATGCTGGTGGAAGGTTCGTACATTGCGGACAGCATGTTCGATGGCGGCGTATACCTCTTTATCTAGCCGCTCATGCGCCTGCTCGATCTCTTCGCGACTCACGCGCAGGCGTTCGGGTGACACCTGTACATGGTCGAAGCGCTCCATAAATTCTACCAGGGCCGCATCTCCCCGGTCGCGGATTGTGTTGACAATAGGTCGCACATACTCGATCAATTCATCAATTTTTACTTCGGCGCGTCGAAGGAGGCGCGCACGCTGTGAAGCATCGAGCTGTGCCAGCTCATAAAAGTGGATCATTGATTTGCTTCCTTTTCCCAGCTTGTATGCCAGCACACTGCTGTCTCTCTATCCCTCCCACACATAGCGAATAATGGTAGGGTGACTCCTTTAGCTACTTTACCATCATACCGAGAAAAGGCGACCCTTGTCTACTCATAGGCAATTAGGCAGGGACTTGTCATGGAGATGAAGCGAATTGCGTTAAAAGCAAGCAAGTAATTATTTTTTAACGCAATTCGCTTCACAATTTACGCTTGAGCTGTTGCCAGGCGGTCTTGCTCGTCTGTGTCTAGTGCGGCCTGAATATCCCTACCCATCCATTTCGCTCCCAGCACGCCAACCAGACCCGCCAGGATCAATGCGGGTATGCAGGTATAGAGGAGCGCGGCTCCCAGTTCATGGCCTGCCATGCTCTGACGGTAATGCTGTCCGCCGGTGGGGTCGAAGTTGGTTGCGAGTATACCTACAAGCGTAGGTGCGAAGGCGTCACCTAGTAGATGCCCGATGAGGAGTGAGAGAGCCAGGGCCGTAGAGCGTAAACGCGCGGGGACCACATCTTGCATTGCAGCTGTGCTTGGACCAGTATAGATGGTGAGCAGAAAGGCGGTGATGATGAAGAAGACCGTGAATAGTGGGACACTATCGGCCAGGATGGCGAAGAAGTAAGCAGGGATGCAGAGGAGAAAGCCAATGCCGCAGACAAGGACGCGGGCCCCCGCATGACGGCGATTGAGTATATCCGATGCATAGCCTCCTATCAGTGTTCCCCCAATACCCGCGATGACGATGATACCACCAGAATAGATGCCTGCTAGGCCAGAGGAGAAGTGGAATGTATCCTTCTGCTGCAGATAGATTGAGAGAAAATTGGTGTTGACGCCAAGCACGAAAAAGGCAAATATCTGCATGATAATCAACACTACCAGCGTACGAATGCGCATCAGAACGGAACAGCACTTCCAGAGATCTTGAGTGCCCTGGAGAAGGGAGGTGCGCCAATCTTGCGCCTTCTCTGTCGTTGGTTCTGTGAGGGCTGGAGAGGGTTGCGGCGGTTCTGGCAAGATCTCGCTACGGCCGGCTTGTAGGGCCATTTCCTCTTCATCGGCCTCGTTGCGGCGTGGCTCACGCACGCGCCAGACGAGATACGCCAGGGCTAGTCCAGGGATACCAGTGAAGACGAAGGCTAGCCTCCAACCGCCAAAGAAGAGACCCGCGACGACTCCACCAATTCCCAGTCCGATCAGGATGCCAAAGAGTTGCGCAGTGCTCCAGCTACTCATAGTACGTGAGCGTTGGGAGCGGCTATAATAGTCACTCAGGAGGGCCGTTCCGGCTGGGAAGTAGCCGGCTTCGCCAACCCCTAGTAGCATACGCGCCAGGAAGAGCGTTGTGAAGTTCGTGGCGAGCGCTGTCAGTGCAGTGGCAATGCTCCAGACGGCGACGCAGAGGGCCACGACGTTTTTGCGCTTCACCTTATCCGCCCAGTAGCCAACAGGCATGGCGCAGAGCGTGTATACAATCAGGAACGCGGATGAGACCAAGCCAGTCTGGCTTAAATCGAAGTTGAGTTCTTGGGAGATAATGTTTACGGAGCCATTAAATACGTAGCGGTCGAGATAGTTGAGCAGGCTGATGCTAAACATGATCCAGAAGACGGAACGAGCCCCCTTTGTAAGCGGTTTGCGCGGGGCATGATGGTCGACATTCGCTGGTTGAGCTACGTCGCTCATGCGTCACCTCCTAGAGCCGATAAACGAAATACAACACTCTCGATAGATAAATAGCGAATCCCAAGGGATAGTTAGTGAAACACACTTCCAACATAACATAAAGTGAGAGCTATTGCATAGCTATTTGTGGACCAAAAAGCGGTACCCAATATCTCTGTTTGGCAGCAACTTGGCCTTTGGATAGGGTGATGTGACGCGACTGCGACCTGCTTATTCTGGTACATGATGACCACCGTTGGGTTAGGTGTTAGTGGTTGGTAGGCATCTGAGAGATGAGGGCTTCCAGGAAACTCCAGGATTTGATCTCGCGTTCAAGGTGGTAGCGTACCAAACTATGCATAGCCGAGGCGGCTTCGGCGTGGATTTTTGCATCGAGGTGGAGGCGTGGCACATGCTCCCACTCGGTTCGTTGTAGGAGGCGCAAAACCTTGAGGGCATTTGGGGAAATCTTCTGCGCCCACAGGTGCGAACAATTGGGGCACAGCGCGCCGCCCAGGGTTGGAGTGAAGCCGTTGATGACTGGCTCCAGTTCCGTGTCACAATGCGCGCAGGTGCGGAGAAGGGGCTCATATCCAGCATATGCTAATAGATAGATTTCAAAGTAGCGTAGAAGCAAGAGGCTACGGTCGCGCCCTGGTTGGGGGGTGCCAGATGCTTCTTGCTTGTGTACTTCGTGCGCGTCAGAATCTAGCTCGCGCAGTGCTTTCAGGAGCAGATTATAAACATCCTCATGCTGAGTATCGTCCTCGATAAAGCGGTCCACCAGTTCGGCGAGATAGATGGCGCATGTACTATACCAGGTATCGTTGCCCTGGCGCAGCGACAGGAAGGCTTCATGGGTTTGAGCCTGGGTGATGATATCGAGGTTGCGACCTTGAGCAAGGTGGAGCCGACTATGGCAGAGTAGCTCAAGATGTCCCGCTTTGCGGCTAACCGGGCGGCGTGCCCCCTTGGCAACAGCGTGGTATTTACCTCGGTAGGGGGTCAGGAGTGTGAGGATACGATCGGCCTCTCCAAGGTCGGAATGCTTGAGTATTATTGCGTCAGTGGAATAGGTGCGTTGTTCTCGCATAGCTGTGGAGTCCGCGAAAAAGAAAAAGACGTGACTAATAAATCACGTCTCAACAGGAGGCGACGAGCGGACTCGAACCGCTGGTGCAGCTTTTGCAGAGCCGTGCCTTACCACTTGGCTACGTCGCCTTAATAATAGAGCGGGAGACGGGATTCGAACCCGCGACATTCACCTTGGCAAGGTGACGCTCTACCACTGAGCCACTCCCGCATGTCCCTGGAAAGCATTTGTTTCGTGACTTTCGTTACTCTTTCAAGTACTCCCCGACTGCTCGTATAAGATAACATACCCGTATGGGTTTGTCAACAGGGAGAGGCTGTCTTTTTATTGGATCAGAGAAGTCCGATGTAAGCGTCGTCTTGCGCGTGTTGAGGTTGGTCCTATTCTATCTCAAAGCCACGCTCGCGAAGGAGTTGAAGCAGGTGTTCTAGATGCTTCTCTTCGACATGCACCAGGCGTTGCTCTGCCGCGATTGCCGGTCCTAGCAGGGCCTGAATCTCTGTATCCTGGGCAAGATCGCGTAGCATGGGTTCTGAAAATGCCAGCAGTGGCGCGTGCTCAACGCGAATTGTGGGTTGCCCTTCGTAGCCTCCGCCCCAGATTTTGAGGCGTGCGAGCAGGGACCCGGGAATGCCCTCTATGCAATGGCTTTCCAATAGGCGTAGGATTTCTTCGAGCGCTAAACCCTGTTCGCGTGCCTGTTTCAAGGAAGCCTCGCTCAAGCGTAGCCATCCGGTATCTTGGTCGCGCTCGCAGAAGCGCTCGGCCAATCTGACACTGTAGAAATTGAGCACGCCATAGAGTGGCTGAAGCAAGCCATCTTCACGTAAGCGCCACTGTGGTTCCGCTTCAGTTTGTGACGTTGAGGTGGTACTCAAAGCGGGTAAGTAGTCCTTTTCCCAGAGTAACTCTTGCGCCTCTGGCAAGCGATCTGCGGCGACTATTACCAATGTTGGCGAGAGGCGTTGACCAAACAGATTCCGCCCTCGCTCGTCTGCTAGTAAGGCGTCGAGTATGCCAGGCTCTTCAACTTCTAATAGTGTCGTGTCGCGATGGATCTCAATGCGTCGTGCTTGCCGTTCCCATTCCAGCAATGTATAGCGGACATTTTGTGGTAGTTCATTGTGAGTTGCCTGTTCGAGTGTGCGTAGGATCGCATCGACGAAGAGTCCTCGCTGGATCGCCTGGGTTACGCTGGCGCGTGTCAGGCGATACTGCGCGATATATTCCAGTTTGACGCGCTCGGCGAAGCGGTCCAGCGCTACGAGTAGTGCTTCTGAGACTGGTTCTAGAGCCACCAACTCAAAGTTTGGCTGTACGATCAGCCGTCCCTGTTGCTCTTCTTCCCGTAGAGGGTATTCTTTAAGAAGGGCGAGACCGCATGGGGTGAGGCGAAAGGATGTAGGAGGATCTTCACTGTCCAGGTTGATATCCAGTTCGACGACGCCAAGCCAGTTCAGGAGCCCGGTGATCACAGTGCGAACAAAACCGCCTTCGACCATGTACCAGCCTTCGCGATGCGTGAGCCAGCCTCGTTGGAGGCGAAAGTCCCAACCATAGATATTACATTCGCTAGAGTAGCGGTCAATGTGCGAACCTGCCTGCTGGCGTGGGAAGAGCAAATATGGCTCGTAGAGGCGTGTACGAGCGATAGTGCCTGACAGGCTGTGCCATATGCCCGGCTTTTCGCGCGCCACCAGTTCCGCGACCGCATGTCGCGAGCGTACAATTTCAGGCTGTGCCTTTGTCATGGGTCCAGGCCCTGGACGCACATTGATATCTGGTAGATGGGCAATCTCGTTCCAGAACGTCCCATCAAGCGCTAGATTATAACAGCGTTTGACGCGCTCGCTCAGAGGAAGAGCGAAATAAGCATCAGCATCTCCTGTTTGGAGCACTCCATCATGTGCGTGCAGGATGCCAAGCTTTTGTGCTAGCAAACGCAGGAAAAGCAGACTGGGGATCTCATTCTCTGGTCGCCCATGTTCAGCTACCCCCTCGGCGATTCGCGCCATAATGAGGCGCCATGATGAGCGTGACAGGAAGCCATTATTGAGTATAGTCAGGCCATCTCGCGCCTCACTGACTGCTGACCAATAGCGATAAAGGCGGCGTTGTAAGCGACGAGCCTGCTCGCTTATTTCATAGCTGGTTGCTTCATTTTCGTTCTCTAGCTGTGAAGCGTCCGGGTTGTTGTTCGTTTGCCAGAGCATTTCTCCAGCGGCGTGTACACCTGGGGGAACAACGACAATACCATCATATGTGCCACTGGCATAATCTCGCTCTCCCAGATTTCCTGGTTTGTTCCAGAAGAGCAAGCCTTGTGTCAGCAGTGCGCGTAGTGCTTGCTCAAAGAGACCATGTGGATGCGCTGGGGGATAATGGATGATACCTCTTCTGCTTTCTTCGCCCAAATGGAGTTCTATTTCATCCCCCTGCTCTCGACTGGGTACTAGTCCGGCGCTATTAAAATAGAGCGCCAAGTCGCGGCTATTTGCTCTCCCGCCGCAGTTGAGTAATTCCTGTATGATCGCCTGCTCATGCTCAGATAAGTTCTGCAAGAGTGTGTGAAGTGTCTCTGGCTCAAAAAGCTGGCGTGCGATTTCGTCTAGTTCCGCTGACTCGGAGGCATCAGCATTAGTATTGATGCCAGGTGTGGCCCCGGTTAAGGTAACCTGTCTCATCCTGGCAATAGTATGCAGATGGTAGATAGGAATTGTGCGTAACAGGTCGAGATCACTCTGTTTCATCGGCGTTCCCCTCATGTACGAGGGGAGTGTTGCCCCGTCGCTTCAAATCATCAATAAGTGGTGCTACTCCCTCTGAAGACAGCACAAATGTGGTGGGGTTGAGGGCGCGTACGATCTGCTCTTTGAGGGTGGTGGTGGCTTCGATTTCGCGCAAGACCATATTGTCGGCGACCTCAAGTAGAGGTATGTGGGTATAGAAGCGTGTACGCCCATAGCTCGCGTGCATACGCTCGATGCGTGTGCTAACCTCTTTAAGGGTCTCAGCCAGATTGGGTTCGCGTCGCGCGATCTGATGCAGGAGGGTGACAAGTTCTTCGACGCGATGTCCCTGGCGTAAGGCCTGGCTCAGCGCGCGTGGTGTTAGACGATAACAAAGCGAATTGCGCCTTGTTCCCTGTGACTCGGCAAAGCGTTCCAGGGTTTCAATAATGGGCCAGACCGAGGGATGTACAGGAACCAATAGCTCTTGCGAGTCTGAGACTTTCAGCACATGCGCAAGCCGACGCTGGCGAATCTGCTCTATTTCGGCGGAAGGTGCGTCTCCTTTGAGGAGCCAGTTAGCCTGTGGGGTTAAGCGGAACGCAAGCAATTTCCCGTCAGGTGCAGTGATGATATCACAGATACCCCACCAGTAGAGTGGTCCCTGGATGCATTGCGCCAAATAGTGATACTCTACATGCTGCCAGTCGCCAGCATGTAATGGCTTGAGCGGTCGCCCCTCGCGCTGTTCAAACCACCAGTGCGGTGAGGAGAAATAGCGCTGGCGCCCCTGAAGAAAGAGGGGATTGAGGCGATAGACGAAGCGCGCGAAGGCGGCAAAATTGATCCATTGGCCCTGCGAGGTCTGGGCTAGTAGCGCCAGGAGTGTACGTCGTGCCTCTTCGTTCTCCCCTTCTAGCTCGCCGGGTCGTAAGATTGGCTGCTGGAGTGAGGTAGCTCGGCAGCGCAGGCGCGAGCCAACCTCGCGCAGGCTGAGTAGCTCGTCAAGCGAGGAGTGCTTGAGCCAGAGTGCGAATAGTTCGCGCGCCCTTTCAATACAGCCATCATCCAGGAAATAGCTTGGTACTTGAGCCTGGATGCGTATATGCTTTCCGGTGGAATCGCGGTATAGGAGTTTCGCCAGACGCAGCAGGCGCAGTGCGAAACGTAGAAAGGTTTTTTGGCGGGGTAAATGTTGTTGTAGACGTTCTATCAGTTCCTCAGATGGAGCATCACTTGTCCCCCCAATTGTGAATGCTCCATCTGACACAGAAGCGCCGGGCACCCCAAAGAGTTCTGCCTGTAGCACGTCTGAAATCTCTAGCCAGTCTCCCTCTCCCTCTAATGACATGTTATCCAGTGAGCGTGCAACTAGCAGCAATTCAGAGAGTAAGCGTCCAGGCTCCATGCTGCGCATGCGTGGGGATTCGGCCTGATCTTCCTGGGGAGGCTCGTAGGGTGTAATGGGAACTGTCACGCGGAGCGCGCTGCGAACCTCGGCTGGCACGAACCAGCCAATCTCAACCATCCCGCCGTTCTGGATGGTGCGTGAGATCGAAGTGCTGTTTAGGCTAGTGCGGAAGAGCAGGGCTCGAGCCTGTAGCTCGCTTAGCATACGTTGATAGTGCGCAGGCTGTCCTAGCGCGAAGCGCTCAAAGAGCCCCCTAAGCTCTTCATCGGTCATCGTTGAGCCAGTAAGGCATAGGGCCGCGAGCAATTGCCTCTGCTGTTTTTCCAGCGTTGCCGCGCTTTTCCGTATTACTTCAGGGCGTGCGATGGATGTAAGCAGGGCTTCTATAATCTGAGGTTTACTCAAAGTGTTTGTGACTATATCGTGGGAGCGTGCCACAATGCGTAATTCGCTGATGCTTAATTGCTCTAGAATCTCCTGTAAGCTTCCTACACTGACTTGTGTCTGAAGCATGACATTGGCCCGTGATGGATTGCCAGCGCGGATAGGTTCGCTCGAAGGCGCGGTGGTATGTGTAGTGTTTCGCACGTTAGGAGAAAGAGTCACTTGCTCCGCAGGCTCTTCACGCGAGGGAACTTGCCGTGTTGTGTCGGGCGTCACGAAGGCTCCGGGATGAGCCAGCCATTCATAGAGGAGAGCCGCGCCATGTTCACAGAGCGGAAGCGCGGGGGCGCCGCAGGTACAGGTGCTTTCCCAACGCATGGCTCCCTGTAGCTCGACAGTAATCTGGTAGCAGCCATGGTCGTCTGGCATGGATGGAAGTGCTTCGCTCTCCTCTTCGGTTGCTTCGTTCTCAACGGGCGTGGAGAGATTGACGAGGCCGCTCAAGCGTGCTAGGTGACGCCTGGGGGTCTGGACTGCACCCAGGCGAGCATGCTCCTGCCCACGTGTTGCCGCCGCCAACCCCGCCATACTGATGATATCGGTGGCCCGCAGGCGTCGAAGCGCGCCGGGTACTACATGCTCCATACTGACTTGCTCGCAAAAACTAGCAGAAGAATCGCTAGATGTTATTGATAGACGTATTGAGCTATCTTAGCACGAAGCTCTTATCCCGGTCAATGCAAGGAGGTGCTCAGTGATTTTCCCTTGAGTGTGGTTTCGACCTCGTACATAATATTGGCAATTGAGGCGATGGCGGCGGTCTCAGCGCGCAGGATGCGCTCGCCAAGCGTGACAATTGTAGCTCCCTGTCGCCGTGCCATCATGATTTCTTCCTGCGTTAACCCACCCTCGGGGCCGATGAAGAGCATAATTCTGAAGTGGTGAGTTGGAGCTTCGTCATAGTTCGTCATTGCCTCTCGAAGCGTGGTGCGCAACGTTTGCTTACGCTCCTCTTCCCAGGGCATCAGAGCGAGGGTGCCATCTGGAATATCAGCGAGCATGTGCATAAGTGGGCGAATAGGTTGTAATGTGGGGATGCGTGAGCGACCACACTGTTCAGCCGCTTCCTGAATGATGCGTTGCCAGCGTTTCTGCTTGGCGTTACCCGCCTCGGAGAGTCCTGCCATAGAGCGCTGGCAGGTTGTTGGCGCGAAGGTGGTTACTCCTAGTTCGGTACCCTTCTCCAGAATCCATTCAAAGCGTGCGGATTTGAGCAAGCCCTGGCAAAGTGTTATCTCGACTGGCGACTCGCTCACGCCGCGTAGACGCTCTAAGATTTCCACAATGACTTCGCTGCGTGTGCTCTTGCGCACAGCGCAGTGGGTTTCCTCGCCACTATTATCTAGCAGCACCAGGCGCTCATTCAGGGCCAGACGTAAGACATCGCGTACCTGATGTGCCAGATTATCTGGTAGTGAGATACTTGTGCCTTGCTGTTTGAGCAGCCCAGGTTCGACCTGGCCTTCTACAAAGAAACGGTGCATATAACCTCATTATTCGTGCTAATGCCTTTCGATCCCTAGAGCGCATTATCATTGGGACCGAAACCCAACGGCTCTTGAACGTCGGCTAGCGTTGGTCTCCATATGGGGCGTAGCGCACTCAATGTTTCGGACCAGGCGTTCGCGCTAGCCATGACAGTAGCGTTGGGTTTCGCGTAAGAGGATTATGGACGCTTACGATAGACGAGTGCTAGCCAGGGAGATGTAAGTGCTTCATCTTTCGTTGCTAGGGATTCCTCATCCTGCAATGTAATAGATTCATCAACCAGCTCCAGACCTGCTGCTAGCAGAGGTCCTTCCGCGACAGGGCGGCGTGTCTTGATGATGCCACTGACGACAAGCAAGCCACCAGGCGCGACGGTTGTTGCCAGTTGGGGGGCGATAGAGCCAATGACTTCCGCAAAGATGTTTGCGATGACCAGATCGTACTGGCCCTCTCGGCGTTTTGCCTCTTCCATGCTCAGTTCACCCAGTTCCACCTGTATGCGCTCCCCCAGATCGTTCATAGCGGCATTTTCGCGTGCGCTCTCCGTTGCCACGCTACTATTATCAATGGCATAGATCGACTCCGCGCCTAGCTTGCCTGCCGCTATTGCCAGGATTCCAGAGCCTGTCCCGACATCAAGAATTCGCATGCCTGGGCGAACACGTTTCTCAATCTGTTCCAGGCACATGCGCGTCGTAGGATGGAGACCTGTGCCGAAGGCCATTCCTGGATCGAGTGTTAGCACCACTTCATCATCTTTGGGAGTGTACTCACGCCACGATGGACGAATGACTAGACGCTCACCAATCAGAGTTACATGGTAGTACTCTTTCCAGGCATTGGCCCAGTCTTCCTCCGCGACCGCGCGTGTTTGTAAATCACTGACATAGTGCGCGCCGATGCTACGAAAGTGCCAGAGACCCTCACGTACCCGCAGGCAAACCTCTTCTTCAGTGCCATCCATCGGTGTGTACGCGTGGATTAGCACTGGTTCACCTGGGCGAATTCTGTATGCTTGCCCCTCTTCGACCAGTTCAATAGGATCCTCCATGACCACACCTTCAGTGGTGTATCGGCTCAAAAGCTCGCTTACCGACTCTACCGCGTCGGGATGAGACTTGACGGTTAATTCTAACCAGCGCATAACTATAAATCCCTGCCTCGTAATTCATATTGTGTAGTGGTAGGCCCGCTCTCTACGGTAGTGCCGCGCTTATGGGCTAGCTGCTAGCGTTCCGTTTAGACGATAGTAAGCATATGTATGCTTGATTTGAAAGCCACAGGAGCTATAGAGACGGAAGGCGGGCTGATTGTCTGTCTCTACATCCAGGGTGATTGTCTTCTTGTCGCGCTCTGGAATGGAGCGTATTGCTTCCTCCAGCATTTGACGCCCATAGCCGCGCCCCTGGTAGGCTGGAACGATGCCGACACTATAGATGCCAACTCGCTGCAATGCCTCGTTGATCTCCATTCGCAGGCAACCTACAGGCTCTCGACAGCTAACCTCTCCTTCGCCGAGAGTTGCCAGGTAGAAGCGAAACTTCGGATTGTGCCAGAACAACGTCACCATTGGTCGCCTCGCCTCGATGGAAGTACCAAAACTTTCAGCGAGTACCTGGAGGTAGCGCTCGATATCTCCATCGCGGGCGGGCTCAACCAGCAGGCGCTCATCAAAGGCATTTCCAGTTTGCAGTTGGCGTAAGACCATTTCATGCTCGGCGAATTGGAAGGTGGCACCAGTTGAAGCCACGAAAGCTTTTCCACTTTTCGAGACCTCTTCGGTGATCAGAAGCACTTCTTCTATATGCTGGTTGTCACATTCGGCCTGGGCAACCTGACTGAGGTGACGGAAGATGCCGCGTCGGCGATAGTCTGGATGGACCATCCCAGTGATCTCGCGCTTTCCCAACCCCAACCCGAATAATGTCAGGCATCCAATCAGGACACCATCATCATAGTAGAGTAGGCATTGACAGACCAATCCACCATGTCGGCGCAATTCTTCAATGTCGATGCGTACCTGGGTGCTATCGTGTCGCTGACAGAGCCGCGCTAATTGCGCGATATCTTCCAATTCTTCTTCAGTCAAGCCTTGCCTTTTGATGATCCCTTGCATTCTCTGCATGAAAACAGCTTTCTATGTGTTGTCAAAAGCCTAGATATCAAAAGTTTAGTTGAGATATAACGCGAGAGCTCGACCGCCAGCACCGCTAGCTGCTCCCATGTACCCTCTTTCCGTTCTGGTGTACTCAGTTTCACTCGCGCGCATAGAAAGGGCGCAAGACATTGTACCACTCTGGGCCGATCAGGTACAAAGTCTTGCGCCTCAGGCAATCTGCCTTATCTCGCTAGGATGCTCTCTATTAGAGAGGTTAGAAGACAGCAGGTTCCATATAGTCGCCAAAGACACTACGGAAAACGTCCATGATCTCGCCCAGGGTTGCGTATGATTTTACGGCCTCCAGGATGGCAGGCATGGTATTTTCTGTTCCCTCCGCTACCCGCTTCAACTGCTCCAGTGCGCGGGTTGTTGCGGCGTTGTTGCGTTCACGGCGCACACGCTGAAGACGGGTCACATGAGCCTTCTCTCCCTCGTAGTCTACGTAGAGTGTTGGCACCTTGATATCTTCTTTGATGACATAATCGTTGACGCCAACTATCGTGCGCTTGTGCTGATCAATTTCTTGTTGATAGCGATAGGCGGACTCGGCAATCTCGCGCTGGAAGAAACCATTCTGGATGCAGGGGAGCACACCACCTAGAGCATCTATCCGTTCGATGTATGCCAGCGCTTCGCGCTCGGTCCGATCCGTTAGCTCTTCGATGAAGTATGAGCCACCCAGAGGATCAACCGTATTGGTAACTCCGCTCTCAGAGGCAATAATCTGTTGAGTGCGTAGCGCGAGCAGGACCGCGTTCTCGGTTGGTAGGGCCAGCGCTTCATCCAGTGAATTTGTATGCAGTGAGTTTGTGCCACCCAGCACAGCAGCCAGGGCCTGGATGGTGGTGCGCATGATGTTATTCTCGGGTTGCTGGGCTGTTAATGAGACGCCTGCCGTCTGGGCATGGCAGCGTAGCATCATCGAACGCGGGTCCTTCGCTCCGTAGCGCTCCTTCATCAGGCGGGCCCACAGGCGGCGACCAGCGCGGAATTTGGCAATCTCCTCAAAGAAATCGTTATGCACATCGAAGAAGAAGGAGAGCCGGGGTGCGAAATCGTCAATGTTCAAGCCGCGTTGCAGAGCAGCATCAACGTATGCCAGCCCATCGGCGAGCGTAAAGGCAAGCTCCTGTATCGCTGTAGCGCCCGCCTCGCGGATATGATAGCCACTGATACTGATAGTATTCCAGCGTGGCATGTAGCGTGTGCCGAATTCAATGGTATCTACGACTAGGCGTAACGATGGTTCAGGTGGGAAGAGAAATTCCTTTTGAGCGCTATATTCTTTGAGTATATCGTTCTGAAGCGTTCCACCTAGTTTTGCCATTGGGAAGCCTCGCTTCTCCGCGTTGGCAATATACATGGCCCAGATTGCGGAGGCAGGGCTATTAATAGTCATAGAAGTGGTAATCTGGTCTAGTGGCAGGCCATCAAAGAGAATCTCCATATCCGCCAGCGAGGAGACCGCGACGCCGCACTTGCCAAACTCACCTGCCGCTGATGGATGGTCAGTGTCATAGCCATACAGCGTTGCCATGTCGAAGGCAACAGAGAGGCCAGTTTGCCCTTGTTGCAAAAGATACTTGAAGCGCTTATTGGTGTCCTCGGCGGTACCGAAGCCCGCGAACATGCGCATTGTCCACGGCTTGGCGCGGTACATAGTTGGCTGTACGCCGCGTGTGTAGGGGTAGACTCCGGGGTAACTGATGTCGCGTTGATAATCGGTTCCCTGTACGTCGGAGGGCATATACAAGCGTTGAATGGGCACACCCGACGTCGTGATCAAGTTCTCGCGTTCAGGAATGCGCTCCAGCGACTTCTTGACCATCGTCTCCTCCCAGACTGTCCGCTGAGTCTGGAGGCGTTCTAGCTCTTCTTTATCAAAAAGCGTTCCCTGCTGTATTACTGGCGATTCCAACTCGTTTGATTTCTGCTCAAGCATCTTTGCAAGCTCTCCTCTATGAGTACAGGCACGAAAAAGGCGGATGTGCGCGTAAATGATCTACGCTCTTCTGTCCACATCTCCTTTATTGTACCATACCAGCATGTTGCCAGGATTTCTACTTTCCTGTAGGGACTGTCTCTATATGTGCTGGGAGGCCTGGCTACAGAGCATCTTGTCTAGCGCCTAAAAGGCTTTGAGCGTTTCTGTGAAGAAAGGCTTGACCTGACTCCTTTTTGCATGGTATTCTCAACAGTATGAATACTATACAGATACGCCACTTCGTGACGCGCGCCAGCGCCGAAAGAATGGCACATCATTACCTCAATCCACCCCGTCTCGGCCATGTGGTGGCCGCATAAGCCTGGCGCAGCGCTTATGCGGCGAGAAGTAGGCATCTCAAAAACTTGTGCTTGCTAGCTATGTAAGTGGTCTGGTTTTTGTAGAAAGCTTTAGTGCCGAGCTACTAACTCCGTAGGATAGCTCTATCCTGTGAGGCGTTATATTGCTCCCTTGCCTTGCTCCTTGCTATGTTTCTTTCCCTTGTTCCATCGCTCATTGCGTGTGCGTTCCGCAAGTGATTCGGCCATCTTTTCCTCGCATGGCCTGTCCGCCAGGTTCTCTCTCAAACCTTACTCTTCTGTTTAGTTTGCCTATTCAATTCGAGGGAGTACCCGACGACTATGAACGACTCATTACTTGAACCATCTATGACTAATCAGCCCGCCTCAGGAGACATCGCCCGCCCCTGGAAACGCTGGCTTGCGGCCTACTTTGGTTATACTGCTACCTCCCGCGTGCTCCTGACAAGTGCCATCTGGATGATCTATCTGGCCTCGCGTGGATACAGCCCCTTTGTGCTCGGTCTCTTTGAGATGACATTCCATATTGCAAAGTTTGTAGCTGAGGTACCAACTGGCATCTTTGCTGATATGCTTGGACGACGCAAAAGCCTGATCTTGTATTGTCTGCTGGGGGCGGTTGATAGTCTGCTCTTTCTGACCCCTTCGGTGCCCATGATGCTCTTGAGTTTTACTCTCTCTGGCATCGCTTATGCGTTCCTTGGTGGTGCAAATGATGCTCTGCTCTGGACTATCACTGGCTATGCCAATTCGGATAATCATGCTCGCCTATATAGCAAGTTCATGAGCTGGACACTGATGATAAGCCTGGTGAGTGAGATGCTTGGCTCAACGCTTGGCGGCTACCTGGGTGATATTATGCAGACTCTTCCCTTTATTGGTAGTGCGCTCATCTCGCTGCTCTCTATCATCCCGCTCTGTCTACTGCCCGAAGGGATAGAAGCCCAGAAATCCGAAAAGCGTGTCAATGCCCTGGCGCATGTGGGAGAAGGTTGGCGGGCAGTCTGGCGCTCGCCAGCGCTATTGGGTTTAATCCTGATCTCCGGTCTGACGGAGAGTTGTGGTACCACGATCTACTTCTTTGTGCAATTGCAGCTTCATGATCAGGGGTTCACGCTCAGCGCCATTGGCCTGATTTTAGCTCTAGGTGGCCTGACGCAGTTCCTTTACACGGCTCTGTCCCCAATTCTTATCCGTCGTGTACCGGAGCGCTGGCTTATCGCATTAGGGGTGCTTGCTCAGGTTGTTGGTCTGCTTTTAATGATGCTGCCTCAGATATACCTGAGCCTGTTTGGCTATCTTGTGCTTTTTCAGGCCGCAATAGCTGTTCTCTATCCAGCTATTAGCACCTATGTCAATCAGCGTAGTCCTGAGGTTCAGCGCGCTACTGTGCTCTCATTTCAGACGGGGCTTTTCAGTCTGGCGATGATTGTGCTCTTTCCGCTCTTTGGGCTGGGAATTACGCACTCATCTTATAGCACTGTCTATGGTTGGACTGTTTTCGCGCTTGTGCTTGGAAGCCTGACAGCTGTGTTACTGGTTGTCATTCGCCAGCGCCGCGCGTCATAAAAAGGGAGAAGGGTACACGGCAACACACTGTGTACCCTCCATCTTATCGGTTTGCCTACACTTGAGGCTCGTTCTTTGGTGGCTCGTTAACCGGGCGTACTTCCGGCTCAGTTGGGCGAGCCTCAGGAGGCGTTGATGCCTCCCCGGCGGGGCGAACGCTCTCGGTGTGGCTTGTTTCTTCAATGGGTGGGCTTGTGGTCTCGACAGGGGGCGTACTTCCGTAGGTTGGCGTCTCGTTAACAGGGTGAACTTTGCCTCGACCAGATACGCCGCCAAGGGCTCCCGAGGCGCTGCCCAGGCCAATCGCGAAGGCCCAGCCCAGAACCATCAAGAATACCATGGTCCAGAAGACAATAGCCTGAGCGGTTCCCTGACTGAGGTTCTGTGTTGTGCTATTCTGTTGCATCATTATCTGCGTGGCCTGACGCACCACATTAGGCGAGAGGATGATCTGGATCAGCGAGGCAACAAAGCCTATCAGGCCACCGAAGAGGCCAGTCCAGAAGCCAACCATCGTTCCGGTCGCGGCCTTACCAGTCACGCGGGCTACTTGATAGCCTGCGTAAGCGAAGAGTGCGATTGACAAAACGAGGTTGAGGATACCCCACAGCAGGGGGGACCCGGAACGAACGCGCTAACAACGACAAACAAGATCTGTAGCACGCCAAATGCCAGAATATAGGGTCCCGCCATCTTGAGCGTGGAACTCCTTCCTGGCTGCGTGGTAAATGTTTGCTGCATTAGAATAATAATCCCTTCCGTAAGCTACTTATCTGCGCTTCACAAGACTAATGGCTCTAACACGCAAATCAGAGGTGGAAGGATACAAATTCACTGATGCGGCACTGTTGCTAACAGACAAAAAGCCTCGGCATGAAGGCTTTTTGTCTGAATCTCTTATACCTCAACTGAGAGCGCGACTGCGCCGCCACCGCCCAGGCAAAGTGTTGCCAGCCCTCGCCCACCGCCGCGTCGGCGTAACTCATGGATTAAAGTGATGAGGACGCGTGAGCCACTAGAGCCGATGGGATGTCCAAGGGCGATGGCCCCGCCATTGACATTCACTTTCTCCCAATCCCAATCTAGTTCTTTTCCATTGGCGAGCGCCTGCGCGGCGAAAGCTTCATTGACCTCAATAAGGTCAAAATCGCTCAATTGCATGCCGGTACGCTCCAATAGACGCCGGACCGCTCGTGTGGGGGCGGCGAAGATATAGCGTGGTGTGATCGCTGCCGAGGCATAACCTGTGATGCGAGCCAGGATAGGAAGACCCTGCGCCTGCGCGAAGCTCTGATCCACAACTACTGTCGCCGAAGCACCATCACTCAGCCCAGGTGCGTTTCCCGCAGTTACCGTGCCGTTTTCGGGCTGGAAAACTGTTGCCAGGCGTCCTAATGCTTCTAGGGATGTATCGCTGCGAATGGGTTCGTCGGTATCAATAAGGATCGTTTCTTTCTTCTGTTGTACCTCAACAGGAACGATCTCATCTTTAAAACGTCCTTCTGCTGTGGCTGCTGCTGCTCGCTGGTGGCTACGTAGCGCCAGCGCATCTTGCTCATCGCGTGTGACGTTGAATTTTTCGGCGATGATTTCGGCCTCATTCCCCATGTGGATATTCTCGAAGGCGCACCAGAGGCCATCATGTACAACCGCGTCGAGTAGCCTGCCATCTCCCATGCGGTAGCCAGTACGTGCCTTTGGGAGTAGATATGGGGCGTTGCTCATACTCTCCATACCGCCAGCTACAAAGGCCGTTTCATCTCCAGCTCGTATGGCCTGCGCTGCCAGCATTACTGCTTTGAGTCCAGAGCCGCACACCTTATTAACAGTAAAGGCAGGCAGATCATCTGGGAGCCCGGCTTTTAACATGGCTTGCCGAGCTGGCGCTTGCCCTTCGCCTGCACTCACAACATTGCCCATAATAACTTCGTCGAGGCTGTGTGGATCGATGCCCGCTCTTTTGACGGCCTCTTTTATCGCGATTGCTCCCAGGTGGGGAGCGCTGAAGCCTGAAAGGTGACCAAGAAACTTACCAGTTGGCGTCCTTGCCGCGCCCACAATAACCGGAATCTTTTCACTCATGCAACTTCTCCTCTGCGTGGGGTCACATCATTGTGGCCCTGTAGCCTAAGGTCTGACGAAAACCAGCGCCACTCATGCTCAGGTTTTCGAGAGGCTATGATCAATAGTGGTAACCTTCTCTATTCTACCTTTTCCGTATATGGTGACGCAAATATGCCTGTTTTATTGGTTTTTCAAGCTTGTCCTCGCTAGATATTGGCCTTAAATACCGTATAGGGCCAGGGTTAGTGCGGAGAGCAGGATTGTGACAAGTGAGCCAGCAATGACCTGCCCCAGGGTATGACGACGCAACACTACGCGCGACCAGCAAACTAGCACAACCAACGTATAAGCCGGCAGTACGATCTGCCCATAGAGTGCGGTCAGTAGCGTGACGGCTCCTGCCAGTGATGAGGCGTGTATGCTGATTTTCCAGTGTCCCCAGAGTGTGACCAGCATCATCAGTAGACCAAGGAAGAATGTCAGTAAGAGTGCGGCTCGAAGTGTATGTGGACCCTGAAGAAATGCGAGCAGAACAAAGACCGCTAGAATAGAGAGGAGACTGACGATAAAGGGGCCGAACCGCTGCGAGCGCTGGCTAACATCCATATCGGTAAATTTACCAAGCTTGACACCGATCAGGATGTATAGCATAGGACCAACGGTCACAAAAAGCAGCGTAAGCAGTGTATAGCCAATGGCCTGGAGCTGGTTTTGCGCGCGATAGAGAGCGACCAGCAGTGCTGTTGGGATAGAGACCGTGATGGGCGAGAGAATAGTTGATATATAGCGTGCTATGCGAATGCGTAGCGTCTTTGGTGGTAACGATGTAGGGTTAATGCCAGGGGTAAGAGTATTAGACATGCTCCTGCCTTTCAAAATCAGGTTGCTGGATAGGCGGTGACGGGATAACCGAGCACCTGGTTGGCTGTAGTCGAGAATATCGCTGCATCTCCACTACACCATACTTGTAGAGTTCCCTGCTCGGCCCATTCTTGATTAGTGGGATGGAGGATTCCATCTCGTTCGAGAATGGTGCGAGTACGACGGGCAATAGCAGCACCGCTATCGATGATTTGCACATCGGGACCAGTTACGTGTTGAATCGCGGATTTCAAGGCTGGGAAGTGGGTACAGCCAAGGACAAGTACATCAATATCGTGCTGGAGGAGTGGAGCAAGCGAGCTGCGCAGGACCTCCTCAACCTCCGGTCCTGTAAGTTCTCCCCTCTCAACAAGTGTGACCAACTCTGGACACCCCTGGGCATATACTTCGACTCCCTCGGCGAAGTCTGTGATGAGTTGTTGTAAATACTCAGCCTGAGCCGAGCTATTCGTCGCGGCGACTCCGATGCGCCTCTTGCGTGTCAGGCGAGCCGCAGGCTTGACCGCTGGCACCACGCCTACAAAGGGTACCTCTGGGAAGGTAGCACGCAATGCGTCGAGTGCAGCCTGAGAAGCGGTGTTACAGGCTACAACGATCAACTTGACTCCGCATTCCAGTAGGAAGCGGCTGGCTTGTATCGCTAGCTCTGTAAGATCCTGCTTACTGCGCATGCCATAGGGGCAGTGACGGGTATCGGCAAAGTACACAAAGTCTTCGTGTGGTAACAGCTCTCGCAAGTCCGAGAGAATCGTTAGCCCACCAGCTCCCGAGTCATATACCCCGATGGGGGCATAGGCGTGTTCTCGTTGCGTATCTTCAACGAGCTGGGTATGGGAAGCGGAAGAGACCGCATCAATCCCGTCGAGAACCTCCGGGTGCTGCTCTTCCGCATGATTGATATTTTGAATTGTGTTATGGATGTTCATGTAAAAACCTGGATGTCTCCAATAGTCTTACTACGAAGCTACTCGAAACTGCGAAACTCGCGCTGCTCCCCGAAGACGTGGCGCAGCGAATTGCTGATCTCTCCTAGTGTAGCATAGGACTCAACCGCCGCGATAATGAGTGGCATAACATTCTCACTTCCCTTCGCACCCTGCTCAAGTGCCTGCAAGCATTGTTGCACCAGTTCGTTATCGCGTCGCAGGCGTAGTGCCTGTAGCCTGGCTGCCTGGCGGCGCCCAATCTCAGGGTCAACGCGCAGAAGTTCGGCTTGCGTCTCCTCTTGCCGGGTAAAGCGATTAACGCCAACCACAATTGTCTCTTCCTTCTCCAGGGCAAGTTGATAATCATAAGCAGCTTGCTCGATCTCAGCCTGCATATAGCCTCGCTCGATGGCGCGCACACTGCCGCCTAATTCATCAATCTTATGGATATAGTCCCAGGCTTTTTCTTCGAGTTGAGCTGTCAAAGACTCGACATAGTATGATCCAGCCAGAGGATCAACTGTGTCTGTCACGCCAGTCTCAAAGGCCAGGATTTGTTGGGTACGTAGGGCGAGGAGCGCCGATTCCTGGGTCGGCAAGGAAAGGGCTTCGTCCTTTGAATTGGTATGCAAGGATTGTGTACCGCCGAGTGCCGCAGCCATTGCCTGGTAGGCTGTACGAACCACGTTGTTATCTGGTTGTTGAGCAGTAAGCGTCGAGCCTGCTGTCTGAGTGTGGAAGCGTAGCATTTGCGAACGTGGGTCCAGAGCATGAAAGCGCTCGCGCATAATATGCGCCCACATGCGCCGCGCCGCGCGGAATTTGGCGATCTCTTCAAAGAAGTTGTTATGACAGTTAAAGAAGAACGAGAGCTGACCCGCGAAGGTGTCAACATTCAAACCAGCGTCCAGCGCGGCCTGTACATAGCTAATCGCATTAGAGAGGGTAAAAGCGATTTCTTGAGCCGCCGTCGAGCCGGCCTCTCGAATATGGTAGCCACTGATGCTGATGGTGTTCCAGCGTGGAACGTTCTCAGTACAATACTGAAAAATATCTGTGATGATACGCATCGAGTGTCGGGGGGATAGATATAGGTTCCACGCGCGATATACTCTTTGAGCACATCATTCTGAATAGTACCCGAGATTTTGCGTGGGTCGACCCCCTGTTTCTTCGCGACCGCGATATAGAGCGCGAGCAGGATACTGGCTGTCGCGTTGATTGTCATCGAAGTGCTGATTTTCTCTAATGGCAGACCAGAGAGGAGCGTCTCCATATCTTCCAGGCTGGAGATCGATACCCCCACCTTGCCAACTTCACCTTCGGAGAGGGAATGATCTGCGTCGTAGCCAATCTGTGTTGGAAGGTCGAAGGCGACCGAGAGTCCGGTGGTGCCCTGCGAGAGGAGGTAGCGATAGCGCTGGTTTGATTCCTCAGCGGTCCCAAATCCAGCGTATTGGCGCATCGTCCAGAGCCGTGAGCGATACATACCAGGATGAATACCACGGGCGTAGGGGAATTCGCCGGGGAAACCTATCCGTTCTTGTAGGTTGAGTGCTTGCGTGTCTTCTTCAGTATAGAGGGGATGTACAGGTATGTCTGAACTGGTCTCGAAGCTTGACTTGCGCTCCGTTGACTTTGCTTGTGCCTTGCGCCGAGTTGTTTCGTGCCACTCCTCCGCGCTTCGACTCACGTGCTGCTCCATAGCAGACCTCCTTATTGCATACCACTTGGCATTATACCATACCGCGTTGTATTTATTCCGGGACTAGCAGAAATAGTGCAGAGCTCTTTCAATGTTAGCTTCTACACTCTCTTTTGTGTCTTTCGTTCTCAGATATACAAGAGGGAGCCATAAGATGTCAGCCCTAAAACCAGGCTGCTCTGGCAAAAGTCAGCCATTCGCCTTCTCTATGATGCCTGGTGCGCTCAGGTATGGAGCGACATAAGCTCCGCTTGAAGAAGAAGCTATGCGGCGGCGATGTTAGCCATCGTTCAGGCTGCGTTGGCGAATGTTTTGTATGACATACTGATAGCTATCTGGTGGTTAATTAATACCTATTTGATAGGCATTTTTCTTGGTATTATGCGATATGCTATGTATACTGTCTCAGGACAGTTAACCGGGAGTACAAATAGACCGTGCAACTGGATTTATAGAGAATACTTTTTCCATTTACAATTGAACCCACCACTTTGCCCACCACTGGAAGTGACCAGCAGAGGTATCGCTAAGGATGCGACACCCCTGCTGGTCACTTCCTTTGTATTCTCTGCGATTGTTAGTCTTCCTGTTCGCCTGCGATGACAACCAGGACCTCGTTCTGGTCAACGGCCTGGCCCTTCTGGACGCGGATCTCCTGTATAGTGCCTGTTATGGGAGCTGTCAGATCGTTCTCCATCTTCATAGCCTCAAGGATCACCACTGTCTCTCCTGCCTGTACGCTCGCGCCCTGTTCAACGGAAACGCTTACCACCAGCCCTGGCATGGGAGCGTTCACCGAGGCTATACCACTATTGGCTGCGCCCTTTACCAATCCTGAGAGCAGGCGTGTGCGCTCGTCCTCGACTTTGACCTCGAAGCGCTGACCCTTAATAAAGATCTCATAGGTCTCGCTATCCTTCTGGTCTACTTTTGTTATTCTGCGCGCATAGATATCATAAGAATGGCCGTCAATAAGCAGGCTAAAGTGACCGCCAGCACCGCTCTGCACGCTGGCGTCCCCAGTGAGTGACGCGATGCGTCGCCAATCGATGGGGAAGGTCTGTTCGTCCAATTGCACTGACTGGCACTCCTCACCCTCGCCCGCCTCGACCCGAAACGTCTGCTTTTGTGCTTGAATAGTCGCGATATACGTCATTGTATTTGCCCTTGCTCCGGCATGTACCGCGAGGCCGCGTTAACATACCGACAATTAAGATAGAGGATTATCCCCTGCGCGCTTGCGCCCTGACATTGTATCATATTCCACTTCGTTCCTCTGTTACTACCCTACTGCCTGAGAAGAAGAATGTGTAAACCCATATTCGCTGGGTGGAGTGTGACGAATTCTAACGTTTCTCTAATAGTTTTCCTATGCGCTTCTAACAATAGGTATGGCATACTCGCTTGCAGAGAATTCGTTGAGAGTAGTTATGCTGAAAGAAGAGGATCATGTCAGCAGAGCGCGAACAGCTTCTAGGCGAGAAGAGCACGCCAACACCTCAGAATCCGGTGGTCGCGTACTGCGCAAATTGCGACATTGAGATTCTCTGGCCTCCAGTGGTTGTAGACGGCAAAACTTTTTGTTGTGTTGGTTGCGTTGCTGGTGGACCGTGTAGCTGCGATTATTCACAGTATCACTCAGTCAGGTATCCTGGTCGGAAGGTTGAAGACGGCTAGAAGTGCTGGCTTCATAGACCTCTGTTTAAGGGTTGATATGAAAACCAACGCTGCTGTCACAGCTAGTGCTGACGCGCTCAGGTTTTCGAATAAGAATAAGGAGACAAAGAAGTGGCTAAGATTCGTCCTGTTGGTGACCGCGTGGTCGTAAAGCCTGCGGCAAAAGAAGAAGTAACCAAGAGCGGCCTCGTTATTCCTGACACCGCCAAAGAGAAGCCCCAGGAAGGGACCGTCATCGCTGTTGGTAATGGTCGCCTGCTCGACAATGGGGAGCGCGCTGGTACCGAGATCAAAGAAGGCGACCGCGTTCTGTTCGCCAAGTACGGCGGTACTGAGTTCAAGCTGGATGGCGATGAGTACCTGGTGCTGAAAGAGAGCGATGTGCTCGCCATCATTGGCTAGTGTGTTGGACTGCAAATTGGTTGAGATAGAAAAGGATACGGATTAGAGCTATGGCAAAACAGGTTGTATTTAACGATGAGGCGCGTCGTGCTCTGAAGCGGGGCATTGATACGCTGGCGAGCGCCGTGAAGACCACCCTTGGCCCTAAGGGTCGCAACGTTGCTCTAGACAAGAAGTTTGGTGCTCCTTCGGTCACCCATGATGGCGTCACCGTTGCCAAAGAGATTGAGCTGGAAGATCCATGGGAGAACATGGGTGCTCAGTTGCTCAAAGAGGCCGCAACTAAGACAAACGATGTTGCTGGTGATGGCACCACGACCGCGACCGTTCTGGCTCAGGCCGTTGTGACCGAGGGCTTGAAGAACCTTGCCGCTGGCGCGAACCCCATGCAGCTCAAGTATGGTATCGATAAGGGTACCGAGGCGATTGTCGAGTACCTGCGCAAGCTCGCGATCCCTGTTGAGGGCAAGAAAGAGATTGCTCAGATTGCCTCTATTTCGGCGGCGGACGAGCAGATTGGTGAGCTAATTGCCGACGTTATGGACAAGGTTGGTAAAGATGGCGTGATTACCGTTGAGGAGTCACGCGGCATCAACTTTGAGACCGAGTTCGTTGAAGGCATGCAGTTCGATAAAGGCTATCTCTCACACTACTTCGCGACCAATACCGAGAAGATGGAAGCTAACATCGAGAATCCCTATATCCTCATCACCGACAAGAAAATCAGCGCGGTTCAGGATATCCTTCCCCTGATCGAGCAGATTGTGCAGCAGGGTCGCCGCGAGATCGTGATCATTGCTGAGGATGTTGACGGCGAGGCCCTGGCGACTCTAATCGTCAACAAGCTGCGCGGCATTATCAACGTGCTGGCTGTCAAGGCTCCTGGTTTCGGTGACCGCCGCAAAGAGATGCTGCAAGACATCGCTGTGCTGACTGGTGGTCAGGTGATCAGTGAAGAGGTGGGTCGCCGCCTCGATAGCGCCACCCTGGACGATCTGGGTTCAGCTCGCATGGTTACTTCCTCCAAGGACAACACCACGATCATCGAGGGTCGCGGTGAGCCTGCTGAGATCCAAGCCCGCATCGGTCAGATCAAGGCTCAGATTGGTGAGACCACCAGCGATTACGACCGCGAAAAGCTCCAGGAGCGTCTGGCGAAGCTCTCTGGTGGTGTCGCGGTTATTAAGGTTGGTGCTGGCACCGAGGTCGAGCTGAAGTACCGCCAGACCCGCGTGGAGGACGCGCTCTCCGCGACCCGCGCCGGTGTGGAAGAGGGTATCGTCCCTGGTGGCGGTGTTGCTCTGGTCAATGCCGTTGCTGCTCTGGATAATCTGAAGCTTGAGGGTGATGCTGCCACTGGTGCGTCTATCCTGCGCCGCGCTCTGGAAGAGCCCCTGCGCCAGCTCGCCGCCAATGGTGGTAAGGATGGTTCAGTGGTCGTCGAGGGTGTCCGCCGTGCTCAGAAAGAGAAGAACAGCCAGCATATCGGCTACAATGTGCTGAATGACTCCTATGTCGATCTTGTTGAGGCTGGTATCATCGATCCTGCCAAGGTAACGCGTACTGCTCTGCAGAACGCGACCAGCATTGCGGCGATGATCCTGACCACCGAGGCCCTCATCACTGACCTTCCTGAGAAGGAGAAGGCTGCCGCTCCCGCGATGCCTGAGTACTAGGATCTAGTACGCTGAGCATACGCGAAGCATGGTCCTGAGATAGGAGAAGGGGTTCCGTCATTTGGCGGAGCCCCTTCTCTTTTGTGTTGTAACTCTTTATGAGAGGAAATGGAGCGAGTCTAACATTGGTTGCAGGTAGGTCTTCAAGGCTTGCTGGTAGATATCTTCGGGCGTGTAGATCTGGATATTGTAGTAGGCGTTGTTATAACGCACGGTGATTGCGTTGACATGGACCTTGCTCCCATTGCTCATAATGACCAGCCCCTCTTTCTGTTGCCATATCTGCCCCGCGATTTGAGGCTGTGCGCTAATAGTCTGAGTAGGTTGGATCTGTAACACGTTCTGGTTAATGTTTAGCTCGCTCAAGATCCGCTCATTGAGATCATTGGGACTTCCAATGGCAGGTGAGGCACTTTCGCTGAAGCGGAGTACCGCAAATTGGATGCCAAGGTCAGGTGAGGAGATCGTGAGTGAAGACTGAGTATCGCTTTTATCTGGAGTACTTTCCTTCCAGTTGGCGGGATATTGCAAGGCCATATTGATAGTAGTATCACTTGCGGTCTGAAAGGATGTTGGTGTGGTCAGCACTGGGCTATGGCTGGTGGTGATTGGTGTTGCTTGGCTATTTGCCGTAGCCCTTGGATGAAGCGTAGGGGGAGATAGATTGGCGGTGCTCCGCCAGCGCAGCGCACCGTAGGTTGCGCTCGCCCCCACTATAGGTATAAGCAGCAGTATGAGCGAAAGAAGCAGCCAGTTTTGTTGCGTCTTGCTCGCTGGAATAGATGTTGGTGAGATGACCGCATGGGATGCGGCTATGCTGGCCCCTGTTGAATATGCGGGAATTGTAAGCGGCCAGGCAGGTGTTCCCGCTGGGAGGTATGAGAAAGGGCTTGAAGTAGAGTGCGTCTCTGAGGCTTGCGCGCCACACACACCACATCTCTCCGTCCGCTCCGCCACTTCGGCTGCGCAATGCGTACATTTCATGATAAGTCCTTTTGCTCTCTATGAAGTTGTATTGGTTTGTGACCTCTCACCGTCAATGGTGGTGGTAGAGGACAAGGATGTAGCATAGCAGATTGGTCGACTTATATGCTATGTTACATCCCTATCCTGGGAAGCACCTCCGACGCTGAGAAGCCCCTGGTAAGATGGCTTGGGGCGAGCAGAACATGAAATTAGTTATGTATTGTGCTCGCATGAGTGTACAAATAATATGAGAGATACAATGTTCCTAGACTGTGACTGATTCTTCCTGCACGACCGGGCTGGGCTCCTGGAATGGCTTGCCAAAGCGGCGATTCAACAACATTGCCAGAGCAGGCCAACCATCTTTCCAGGGTGCTAACTTCTTATCCTGGCGTGGGAAGTAGCTAATCGGTACTTCGAGAATGGTATATCCTGCCTGTAGGAGGCACGAGGTGATCTCTGGCTCGATCTCGAAGCGTCGCCCCTCCATTGGTAAGGCTTTGGCAATGGAGCCTGGAAACATCTTATAGCATGTTTCCATATCATGGATATGGCTACCAAAGAGGAGATTTGTCACGCCTGTCAGGAAGCGATTTCCCCAGCGCGTGGTGAACTTCTGCTGTGAGAGATCTCGATAGCCATAGACTGCGATATGTGTGAGCCCCTGTGCTTTCCCCTCTTCCCACTTGCGTAACAGAGCAGGGAGGTCCTGTGGGTCATATTCCATATCCGCATCCTGAATCGTTACCATCTCACCTGTGACAAGGCCAAAGCCGGTACGAAGACCAACGCCTTTGCCCTGGTTGTGCTCATGGCGTACATAGCGAAATGTGTCGAAAGGGGATTGCTGGCGTAATTCCTGAAGAATATCCCAGGTGCGATCAGTTGAAGCATCATCAACAACAATTACTTCCATATCGATTGCTACCTCAGCCAGTTTGGTAAGCATTGTCGATATTGTTTTCTCCTCATTATAAACGGGTACAACTACGGAAAGCTGCATACTATAGGGCCTCTTTTCTCCTACACAATGGGTGTCACATTTTGTCCAACCTCTTTTATAAAACGTATCGCTGGTCCAAAAGCAACAGTAACTACTGATTCCATATGTGGATAGTTCCATCTGTCAGGGCAACGAGCAGGTAGTGGTCAGTAAAATTAAGGGCGCTAATCTGCCAGGGATGGTAGAGCTTCTGCACAAGTTGTCCAGTTGCAAGTGACCAGATGTCGATGACTCCCTCGCTGATCTCGCTGTCCTCGCGAGCGACCGCCAGAAGCTGACAATCGGGCGATATAGCGAGCCGCGCACTACTGCCCATAGCCCCTGTTGGCAATTCACTATAGGTACCACTTGCTATATCGCAGATGCGGAGTTTATTTCCCTGATAGGTGAAGATGGCGAGGCGTGCGTCAAAGCTGGCAATGTAGGGGGGCGCGCATTCTTCACAGTTGCCAACTTCCAGTGAATCGATAATTTGTGGCCTTAGTACTTTTGAGCGGTTTTGGGTGGTCAGGTCCCAGCGACGAGCGATGACAACCTGATGTGAGTTGCCTGCGACCTGGGCACAAGAAAGGGTGAGCAGGCGACGTGCATCATAGGAGAGAGCACGTAGACGAATGGCCCAGAAGCTTCGCTGCTCAATATTCTCCTCCAGGCATGGCAGTGGCGGCGCGCTGAGTTCCGGACCTTTGCCTAAATTCTGTCTCTGGATATCAGTGCCGCGTACTCCCCAGGCGCGCGGTGCTTTAATATCCGTAGGCAACAGTGGTAAAGCCATGTGCGCCTGGCGCGTGCCATCCGCTTCTACGCTTAGGGCCATATCGATAGAATATGGTGCGGAGACCGCGCGCTGTTCCAGGGGGTAACTCCAGAGCCGTTGCCCTGAGTGGGTATCCCAGACGTGAAGCGAGAGACGCCCCCAGCCTGCCAGGAGCGAACCCGCTTCTGAGAGACGGAGTTCTCTCAGAGATTCTACCGTTGCTTCTGGGTCAATCTCAAACGAGATTGGCTGCCCTTTGACAGTATTGTGGGCGATCTGCCAGAGCGTGCCTTTTCCATCGAAGGAGCCACCAACGATGAGTAATTCGTGCGTGTTGGTCTGACGACCATTGAGCGCGGATATGACGCCAACGTTGCTACGCAGAGAGACACCAGTACGGAAGGGACCCTTCGTACTGAAGATACTCAACCCCTCGAATTCCTCCTCGACTGGTTGCTCAAAGCGCCGTGGACGCACGCGAGGGCGTGTTGTGCCCCGTAAATCAACCACTCCACCGATGATGGTATCGTACTTGTGGCGCTGCTCGGCATCATTAAGAACAGAGTAAGCGCGATTGATGCGCTTCATTTGTAGCGCGCCCTCTGGGCCTGCTAGATCGGGATGATAGCGGCGCGCTAGCTGGCGATACGCTCGCTTGAGAGTATCATTATCTGCATCTATGGGCACGCCTAGTATGGCGTAGTAGTTCTCGGGGGTATCGGATGTATGCATACTACAAGCCTTTTTGTTTTATGAGAACAAGGGCGTCGCCAGGCATACTCTCTTTAGGGGATAGCCGTTCGTCCGCCCAGGTTTCCAATGAATTTTGCATGATTAAAGCGATACTATTCTGGTGCGTGGTCGATGCTTGCCATTCAGGCGCTCTTTCCAGGCCCAGAGGTACCAGGTCGCGAATGTGCGATAGGGACGCCAACACTCGCCCCGCATGCGTAAGTCTCGCGGCTTGGGTCGTTCTGATAAGCCGTAAACCTGGCGAACAGCTTCTTGAAAGCCAAGATCATCGACAGGTAGCACATCGGGACGCCCAAGGCAGAACACAAGAATCATCTCAGCACTCCACCTGCCAATGCCCTTGACTGCGCATAGCTGCTGGATAATCTCCTCATCGTCATAAGCATCGAGTGTTTCGAGATGAAGCTGTCCGCTGGTAATATGCTCCAGGAGGCTTTGGATATAGTGCGCTTTGGCGTTTGAGAGTCCCACTCCACGCAGGTCGTCATGTGTGAGCGGAAGCAAGGTATGAGGTTCGATACGATTCTCTGGTACAAGGCGACGCAAGCGACCCATGATGGTGTCAGCTGCGGGAATTGAGATTTGTTGTGAGATAATGGCGTCGACCAGAGCCTCGAAGATATTGGGGTCTGGCATAAGTGTGCAGGGACCAACGCGCTCTATGGCTTGGGCCAGCACGGGATCAGCATGTCGGAGATAGGTGGTGGCCTCGATGATGGTATCGCTGAAAGGTTTTTGTGTTGTCATCTGCCAATAAATCTTTTAGAAGAGTTCAGTGCTATCCGATTAGCGGGAGATGCAAGTCGCATGGCTTAAAATGTTCTTTCGCCTGCACCTCGTTTTATTGTACGACACAAAAGCCCTTCTGGCTATATTAAGGTCGCACTCTATCCTGAAGATGCTTCTCTCTTCATCCATATGCATTGTGAACGATTGTGGAAATGGTGCGTCAATTATGAGTGATCCTGGAATGGAGAGGGAAGTCAAATCTCATTGGATTTCCTGACGGAACCAGGCCTGAGCTGTCTGTAGGTAGCTCGTATGCAGTTGTTGAATGGTCTGCCTTACTTCGGCTAGCATCAAAGGATTGGGGGGCTGTTCGGGTTCCAGAGTGCGCTGAATAGTTAATTCTAACGAGTCCAGCGTCTCTTCAAGGGGCCTATGCATCTCTGTTGGGAGATAACTATTGCAGGTAATGAAGCCTATGATAATTGAGCTGCAAATATGTAGTTGTTGTTCAGGGCTAGTATCAGTGCGTAACAGATTTTTCTCTCGTAGAGTCATGATCATCTGTTGCCAGACGGTATTTTTGGCTTGCAGGAGGCCATTAGAGTGCTCTGGAAGTAGGCGAAGCAGTTCGCCAAGCATAGCAGCATCGTTCAGATAGAGTGCGCGAGCAAGCGGACGGCGTAGTACGACCGTGAGTCCATGTCGTACCATCCGACTGAGTTGTGCGCCACACTGATCATCCCCAATGAGTTGTAGCATCTCCAGCGTTGCTTCTAGTCCTTCGCGAATGGCGAGCGTCATGAAGAGCTCTTCGCGTGTCTTCCAATGGAGGTATATGGTTCCCTTTGCGACCTGAGCCTCGCGTGCAATATCGTCAACGGTAGTTTTCGTATATCCATAGCGTAACATAAGCTTGCATGCAGCATCGAGGATACGCTGCGCGCGTTCCTCTCGTTTGCTGGTTCTTCTTGGAAGGCTGCCTGATGTGTCATGGATATTCGTCAAGGCGTTGCTTTACTCCTCTGCGTGCTGACTCTATGACCAGATAGGGTCATTGTGTCAAGCTGCTGGCTGCTTCACTATAAAGGATAAAGAGAAGAGCCGTCAAGCGAGAAAAGATTTTTTTAGTGCTATGTGATTCTCCTCCGGGATCAGCCTCCCTTTGCCGCCTTGAGTAGTCAGCAATGAAGATGCAGTCTGGCGAAAAATCCACTGGCCTTGAAGTATGATTTCCTATTAATAGTTGGACGGCGAGGAGGCTTCCCGATGTCGTACAATGACCAGGGAGAAAGATTATATACCAGAGTCAAAATGTTACTAGAGGCGCGTTTATGATACGCGGAGAGGATATATCATATGCCTGAAGAGCAAGCCCGTCAGGGTGAACATACATACACCAACCGCCTGATTCATGAGACCAGTCCATATCTCTTGCAACACGCGCATAATCCAGTAGACTGGTATCCCTGGGGTGACGAAGCACTCCAGAAGGCGCGTCAGGAGGATAAGCCAATTCTACTAAGCGTGGGTTATTCAGCCTGCCACTGGTGTCATGTCATGGAGCATGAATCCTTTGAGAACCCAGAGATTGCCTCGTTGATGAATCAGCACTTTGTCTCGATCAAGGTCGACCGTGAAGAACGGCCCGACATTGATAACATTTATATGCAAGCTGTGCAGGCCATGACGCAACAGGGGGGATGGCCCATGACAGTCGTTCTGATGCCTGATGGTCGCCCCTTCTATGGCGGAACTTACTTTCCCCCTGATGACCGCCGCCATGGGCAGTATGTTATGCCTGGCTTTCGGAGGGTGCTGCTGAGTCTGGCCCAGCTTTATGCTGAGGAGCGTGAGAAGGTAGAAGAACAGGCTGAGGAACTGGCTCAATTCTTACGTCAGCGTGGTAACGTACCCTTGCGCTCGCGGAGCGATGTCCCGCGAGGGAAGCCGGAGTTATCTATGCTCGCGGTCGCCAGTCAGGCGCTCGCCAGTGATTTCGACGCGCAGCACGGAGGCTTTGGTGGAGCTCCTAAGTTTCCGCATTCAATGGCTTTGGAGTTTCTGCTCCGTATGCATCAGCATCGTAGCAAGGACGAGCTGGAGATGGGCCAGCTACCAGGGAATCTGATTGAGTTAGAGATTGTAGAACGTTCGCTTATGCATATGGCTCATGGCGGCATTTACGATCAGCTTGGTGGAGGCTTTCACCGCTATTCGGTCGATGCTGAATGGTTAGTCCCCCACTTTGAGAAGATGCTCTATGATAATGCCTTGTTAAGCCGTTGTTACCTATCCGCGTATCTGGTTACAGGTAAGGCAGAGTATCGACGTATCGTCGAGGAGACGCTGGACTATGTCGCGCGCGAGATGACCTCGCCTGAAGGAGGCTTCTACTCAACGCAGGATGCGGATAGCGAGGGTGTGGAGGGAAAGTTCTTCCTCTGGCAACCAGCCGAAATTGAGAAGCTACTTTCAGCACCCGATGCCGCCATCTTCATGCGCTACTACGACGTAACCGCGCGGGGAAACTTTGAGGGCAAAAACATCCTGCACATTAATGTCGATCTTCAGCAACTGGCGTCGGAACTTACCCTGAATGTTGACGAGGTGCGGCAGATTCTTGCGCAAGGGAGGAAGCAACTCTTTGCCGCGCGTGAGCTGCGAATCAAGCCAGGGCGAGACGAGAAGATTCTGACCTCCTGGAATGGCTTGATGCTACGCAGTTTTGCGGAGGCTGCGCGCCACCTGGAAAGAAGCGACTATCTACAGCTTGCCATCAACAACGCCAACTTTCTGCTAAGCACGATGCGCCAGGATGGACGCCTGCTGCGCACCTATAAGGACGGGCGAGCACGCCTTAAGGGCTATCTGGAGGATTATGCCTTCCTTGCTGATGGCCTGCTTGCGCTCTATCAGGCAAGCTTTGACCCACATTGGTTCGCAGAAGCGCGCGCGCTGATGGATCAGGCGCTCCTGCTCTTCTCTGATCAGGAGCAGGGAGGCTTCTTCGATACTGGCAGCGACCACGAAGAACTGGTTAGCAGACCAAAGGATATTATGGATAACGCTACGCCAGCAGGCAATAGCGTGGCTGCTGATGTACTCCTGCGCCTGACTGCCTTGAGTAGCGACGATGCGTATCGTGAACGGGCGGAGTCCTATGTGCAGTCAATCGCTGACGTTATGGTACAGCATCCGCAGTTCTTCGGCCAGGCACTAAGCGCGCTCGACTTCTCGCTCTCGACTGCTAATGAGATTGCTTTGGCAGGAGCTACAGACGCAGCGGATACGAGGGCGCTCCTGCATGTGGTCAATGCGCGTTACTTGCCCAATAGTGTACTTGCCTGTGGTTTTCCCGACGACGAAGAGGCGACGCGAATTGTACCTTTATTGGCTGAAAGAACCATGAAAGGGAATCAAGCGACGGCGTATGTCTGCCAGAACTTTGTATGCCAGGCCCCCGTCACAACAGTGGAGGCACTTGAACAATTATTGTAGTGAGAATGAGGTAGAGAAAATACAGAGAGGTGAAGGGTTAATCGTTAACGTAGCGTAGCTCACCCTTCACCTGATGGCGGCAGAGCAGGCCATTGTCGGCTAGCTCTTCAAGAGCACGCGTAGCGGCTCCTGTCTCTTTGCGGCCTATACTGCTTTTGCTTGGTGGAGCGAAGCGCTGTGCGGCCTGCTCAGGTGTAAAGACACTTAATGAAGAGGGATGTTCATCCAGATACTCTTTGATGGCTGTTTTATACCAATTGACCAGGTCGCTGGCTTTGGCGGGGGAGGGAGCATTGCGACATAGACTGGACAGGTCGATAGCTGCATTACACGTTGTGATGTGCTGCCAATCAGCAAGCGACGGATCTTCTGCTTGAAGGTGTCGTTATGGCGGCCAACTACAATGAAACTGGCCTGGAATTCTCGCGCGGTACGAGTAATCTCATCGGCGGGTAGCCCCTCGCGAACGATGCCCTCGCTTTTGCTCATGGGTATACCTTGCTGTGCAAGTATAAGACGGGCCTTGTAGAGGGTTGCCTCAGCATGTTCGCGTTGTGCTACGGTTGCTGCGCCGGGGAGTATCTGACCAATGTACATTCCAGGCTGAGCGGGCACAACTTGAGTAATGGGAATGACATTGACGAGAAGCACACGAATAGAGGGGGCGACCTGCTCCAGGAACGCGCCAATGGAGATCAAGGCGTGTTGGGTCGTCGGAGAGAGATCAGTATCGATGGCGAGCATAATACATTTGTTCATGTGTCATTTGCAGCCGTTTTGTGCGACTGGTCACTCTCAAGCGGTTAACTAAACCATTGTACATTATAAGCTTTATGGGTAATCTTATAAGTACAGTATACCTGTTTTTACACCCTGTGACAAGAAAGAGGTCATTGAGGCATGGAGCCTCTTGAATGCTGTCTTAAGGCTAGTGGGATTTGCTCGGGTGAATAGGGAACAGTTAATAGGTTGAGAGTAATAAGCAACTCAACATGCCTTGACTTTTGCATAGCAATTCTCTAATCTAAGGATGTTCGTGTTGTGACTCTCACGCAGTAAAAATGCTTATAATAAATGGTAAAATTTTAAAAGTTAAGAACAAACGATTTTCTAGGAAAAAACACATTCGCTTAGAGATTTTGAGACATTTGTGCAATTTACGTCTGCTAACATATATATTAAGCTGTGAGTGAGCAAAAGCGACTTCAGCAGAGGCTGAAGAGGAAGTAGGAAAGAGTGATGGGGATACAGATGGAGAGACCACCTGGAGAAATGACCCTGGCAGAGCTTGTGGCGTCCTGCACTCAGGAGATGGCTAAGTATCGGCGTAAAGAGCCGAGTAACGACCAGTATTGCCTGGAGATCCTTAGGCGTGCGATAGCGGAGCGGAATGAGCATGCCTGGTCTATGTTGCAGCGTCTATTTAGTGAAAGCATCCGGCTCTGGATTGGTCGTCACCCTAATCGCGAAGCGGCATTACGCCATGAAAACGAGCAGAACTATGTAGATGATACGTTCCGGCGTTTCTGGCAGGCGGTCAGCGACCAGAAATTATACTTCTCAACGCTGGGTGGTGCGCTCAGCTATTTACATTTGTGTCTCAACTGCGCGATCATGGACACGCTCCGGGCATTCTCGCGCTCCAGCGTTGAAGCGTTGCCTGATTATGCGCAGGGAGGGCATGAAGAGCCGTTTGTGGAGGATCGCTATCACGAAAACGAGCTCTGGGATGTGATCCAGACTATCCTTCCTGGTGAAAAAGAACGTCGGGTGGCATACTTACATTTTCACTGTAATCTCAAGCCACGTGAGATTGTACGCTATTGCCCAGGCGAGTTTAGCAGTGAGGATGAAATCTATCGTTTAAAGCGTAATATTATGGAGCGTATTCTACGCAATGCTGACAAGATTCGCTGGCGCATGAGCTTTAGCTAGTGAGTTCAGTTAGTGGTAGACATATTTCTTGCCCCCTGGTGTGGGGCAACTTCCTGGAAAGGGACTTCTTGGAAGTCGTATTGGACATGGGCCTGAAGACTCGTATGCCATTGCATAATAGTAAACCTCCAGGGAGCGCCCGGACCTTTCAGTTTTCTATTTTCTGAAGGGGCCGACGGTGCTCTTTAGCCTATGCTACACTATGTGCGGAAAGCGCAAGATTGGAGTGAAAACGTAGGGGACGAAAAATGCTTTGTGCATCGTTTACAATTCAAATGAGAAAACTAAGAGGGCAGGCAGTAAGAGCCAAGTATCATTACCTTATGCTCTTCTGCTACTATGGGGATGTACCCATTTATAAGCAAGAAAGGAGACGCGCTTCTCCCAATGTTACGACAATCGGGAAGTGGCGCGGTCTTAAAGATGCAGGATTGTTCGCATATTATGGCTCTTGGAGATGATGAGTTGCTCCGCCTGGCGTTGGACAATACACCTTTACGTCCAGAGGCCGGGCATCATCTCCGTACATGCTCCGAATGTCAGCAGCGCTTGGAGAGTTATAAGCGTACAAACGCTTTTCTTCTCGCGCACTTATATCGTAGCCAATGTCCTGATGCCACAACCTTAAATCTTTACTGTGCGCGCTACCTCTCACCTGATGAAGTCATCTCGGTGACCCAGCATCTGGATGTATGCCCACTTTGCAGTGGTGAGGTGAGGGAGATTCGCCAGACCCTACGCGATTTTGAGCCTTTCCCCGTTGGGGATGCACAACACTCTGGTTCGTTGCACAAGGTCGTAGGCCGTATTATCGCCTCTTTGGTTCCCTGGCAACCACAATTGGTCACACGCGGAGAGGTGCCGCATACGCCTTGGCCTCGCCAGTATCGCGCGGGTGAGTTGAATATATCGCTACACCTCTCGCGATCCAGCAATGGTGATATGATGATGCTGGGGCTCTTTTCCTGTGTGAATCCTGACGAGAGTATAGAGGAATTAGAAGGTATCGAGGCTCAACTTTATCCCGTATTCAGCGCGCAACAGCAAGACGATTCTGACGAAAAGATGGCTATCCCTGCACAGGGCGAGCGACAAAAGCCGATTATATCGACATATATAGATGATCTAGGGAATGTTGTTTTTAAGCCTGTACCTGTTGGGAGTTACACTCTGGTTGTGCAATTACCTCAGAGTGAAGTGGTTATTGAAGGGCTCAAAATCGAACGGAACTAAGGTCTTATACGAAAACCTGCGTGACAGGTGTTGTGAGTGCGTGCTCAGGTTTTCGAATTAAGGAGAAGGGTCATCCAGCAACCAACGAACGCGGCGTCGCTTCTGCATTATTTGCAGGAACAGGATCTAGAAGAGGGGAAGCGTTATCTACGGGAACATAAGGCCGAGTTTGGCGATCCGGCAATTATAGGCCCATGGCTTCGTGAGGAATCTCTAAAGTTTCTCCATACACAGCCCTCTATAGCGCTCAAATTGGCTGATCTCCTAATCTTCTATGGTCTACATGTAGAACATCCTGCTTCGTACGCACTTGGTATGCTTTCGCGGGGAAGCAACCTGGTGAACCGAGGTTACTATCAGGCCGCGTTAAAGTGTTTAGACGAGGGGGGCGAAACGCTACGAACGTTGGGGGATGAACTCAACTGGGCTCGAAGTCGAATCGTCTGGATCATCGCGTGCGCCTGGTTAGGAGATGTAGAAGCAGCCTTAAAAGAGGCGGACCGGGCCCGCGAAGTCTTTCTACGTTTGGAAGCCTACTACTGGTCTTGCGCGCTTGATATCAATACTGCTGTTATTTGTAAATATGCAGGTCGCTATCAGCAGGCGCTGGAACTCTATGATCGTGTTCTCCAGACCTATCCTCTCTTAAAAGATTCTGACCCAAACCTCATTCGGCACTCTATTGCTATCGCTGAGAATAACAAAGCGACTAACCTGGCACTGCTTGGTCGCTTTGAGGAGTCTTCGCGTCGTTTGGTGCAGGCGCAACGCAGTTTTGAGACTCTGGGTGATATGAGGTCTGTCCTGAAATGCGAGCTTAATCTGGCAAGCAATCAATATGTTCAGGGCTACTATGGTTCGGCGCTCAGGCATTACTATAATGCGCGCGATATGTACAGGCAGCACAATTTTGAGCATCCACTCATGCTCTCGGAAATGCTTCAGCAGATGGCCCTTTGTTTCAGCAAGTTAAATCGAGTCAATGATGCCTGTCAACTTGCGGCACAGGCGGTCGAGACGGTGAAGAGCGCGGGTGAAGCTGCCTCTGCCGATAAGGTCGAACCATTGCGCGAGTATGCCATGATCTTGATGTCCACCGGGCAGTTGAATGAGGCGCTGGAGGTGCTGGCTGAAGCCGAAGATGTGCTCGCGAGTGATACCTTTACGTATCTCACTGCTACGACGCGTCTGCGGCGGGCCGAGATCCTGATTAAGCAGGGCTTATTTGAGAGTGGATATGCGCTGGCGCAGGAGATCAGGAACTATTGTGAAGACCAGGGGCTTGTGGCGCTCTCTTTGCGCGCGCGTATTGTGATGGTGGAGGCTCTTATCGGTCTGGTGCGACTTGGAGAGGAGCAGGAGCAACGCTTGCAACTCGCTGAAGAACTCTGCCGTCCTCTGATTGTTATGGCCCAACAGCATAACCTTCAGGATATTGCATATCGCAGCCGTCATCTGCTTGGACGTATGGCTCAGGCGCGAGGCGATAAGCAGAGAGCTATCAGATATCTACATAGTGCCATTGGGCATATCGAGCATGTCTTAAATGATCTGGTCTATGACCTCTCGCCAACCTTTTTGCGTACGGCCTGGGAGGTCTATGAGGACATGATTTCTCTACAACTACAGCAGGGTCATGCCGAACTAGCCTTTCATTATCTGGAACGCGCCCGTTCCATCGCCCTTCGCCAGTATTTACGTACCTCGGATGGGGAGCAACAGAAGGACGGTAAGCAAGCCAAAATCTTCGAGGAGGCACGACGGGCTAAGGGTGCTTCAGTGTTACAACGTGAGTATGAGCTTACGCTCTGGCAAGGGAAGTATCATAGCTATAGCGCCCTGCTCTCCACTCCAGAGGCGGAACTGGTGGAGCCGATTGAGCGCGAGCAAATTGAAGCTGAATTGAAGCTTTGTGAGGCGAAGATTACCGAGCTCTTTGAATGGTTACACCTCTTACGTACCGACGTTTCGGTTGCCAGGTTACCTAAAGAGCGCTCGCAGCGTGAACGTTCCCCTATCTCGAAGGTCGAGGTGGCCCCTTTACGTGACGCATTATCGAACAATCAAACGTTGCTGGCATACTATATCCACCAGGATTCCCTGATTATATTTGCGCTCACGCGAGAGAAGCTTTATGTCTATGAGCAGGCAGGGCAGATCGCTCAGCTTGAGCAGACGCTACTGCTGTTGCATGCCCATCTCCAGCCCGGAGGTTGGCCCGATGCCCAGCATCCCCCCATCAGCAAACACGTGGATTGCTCAAAAGGCTCTATCGCTTGCTTATAGCGCCTATTGCTGAATACCTGCCAGAGGCGGAGGGGCATGTAACGGTTGTTCCGTATGGCATCCTGCATCAGGTGCCCTTTCATGCCTTGTATGACGGAGCGCAATTCCTCATTGAGAGGTTGCGCGTCAATTATCTACCTGCCAGTAGCTTGCTGCTAGATCCGCGAGGTGTTGACCTGGAGCGAATGCCTCTTGGTGGTGAGGCGCTGGTCATGGGCTGTTCCGGTCATAGCAGCCTTCCCTCGGCACTCCAGGAGGCGCGCACTATAGCTGATCTGCTTCATAGCCATTGCTATCTGGAAGAAGAGGCAACTATTGAACGTTTGCGTACCAGAGCCCAGGGGTGCTCTCTGGTTCATCTCGCGACCCATGGTCACAGTCGCCTGGACGCGCCCAACTTCTCCTCTATTGTTCTGGCAGACGGCTATTTGAACGCCATTGATGCCTTCTCTCTGCCTCTTCAGGGGTGTGAACTGGTTACGCTTAGTGGCTGTGAGACAGGCTTAGCGCTTAGTGGTGGTGGAGATGAGCAGCTTGGGTTGGGTAGGGCTTTCATTGCCGCTGGTGCGCGCTCTTTGGTCATGAGTATATGGCCTGTAGAAGATAGTGCGACCAATCAATTAATGGGTATCTTCTATCAATACCTTTTACAAGGCGAGAGCAAGATCCAGGCATTGCGTCTCGCACAACAGGCTATGCTCCAACACGCAGATTCACTATATCGCCACCCTTACTTCTGGGCCGCCTTCCGGCTCGTTGGTTCAATAGATGCCCTCCCTGTAACTATGATTGAGGGCCTATTGACGCTGTCCCCAATCCGTGAGACATAACTCCATGCACTATCTTAATAAATCATAGCTATTTTTGCTTTCCCAAAAATGGGGGCCAGTTACGTCTCTATAGATAGAGGGATGAAAAGGGATAAAAGCTATTTTGCCTGTATTATCGTAGCAAAAATGTGAAAAAGGTATGGTTTATACTGATCCATCCCGCAATGTTTGACACAATAAAGCATGATACCTGCTTTGCTGTGCTTTCTACCGCGTTTGTTTCTATGTATAGAGTTGCACGGAGGTAAAGTATGTCTGACGGATCAATGAGTATGGGGAAGCCCTGGTGGAGTGCTGCGAAGGTTTTATGGATGGAGACCCATGTAACGCTTACCTTTCACCTGGATGACCCACAGGTCAAGGATCTTCCTGGAGCGCTCGGCATCGAAGACCTCAATCAATACCTTTTTGTGCGTGGGTTCCGCCTCAAGCCTTACATTCCCGATATTGCGCCAGGAGGTGAGCAGGAAGAGCATGACCAGCCGGAGATTCCTCTAACCAGTTGGCTGACCAATACGAGTTGTCATTGCCTCTTTGAAGCTCCCGATGGGCATGGTATGACGGTTGTTGGCTTCTTTACCGTTGAGGACATTGAGATGTCTTACCCGATGCAGGATATGCTGGCTGCTGGCTATGATCGGTCGTATTCGCGGCAGGTCGTTAACCTGATCAATCGCAACTTGCTGCATATTCAGCAAAATCTGGGTATTCCCCTGGTAGCAGCAGCGCCGAATTGGATGGGAGCCGCCGCGCCTAATATTTGGGGCTGTATTATTCATGGTGGTCCGGCTTTGCCGCCTCTGCCGCTCCCCGCTAATGATAGCGATGCGAGCGCGTCGGGAAGCTGGCCTCTCTCTCTTCCTGATCTGGAGGGGACTCCGCTGGCCGCTAAAAGTGGTAAGGGCGTTACTGTCTTTGTGCTAGACACTATGCCCCTGTTGCCCGATAATCCTGATGCTGTTACCAATTTCATCACCGAAGCCGCGAATCGTGCTGGTGGCAATAATATGCTGCTGCAAACCGTCTCCGAGCAGATGAATCGTGAACAATCACCCTTCGTCAAGTTTCGCTACCAGCCTCTCTCGACCATCTTGCAGGAAGGTGCTCACGACCAGATGATCACCGGACGCGACCTGGATGGCAAAATGTATGGTTTTGGTATGCCTGATCATGGTCTTTTCGTGACTGGTATTATCCGTGAACTAGCCCCCGATGCAGATATTGAATATGTACGTGTGCTCAATGATTTTGGGGGCGGAGATTGCTATACACTTATCAACACCCTGGAGTGGATTCATGGGCGCATGTCGCGCATTGATCCACGTACAGGGCAGCCAGGGGATCTTTATGACAAGCCAGTGGTTATTAATTTAAGCCTTGTTATGACTCCCTCAGATGAGAATCTATATGCCTACTGGCACACATCCAATGGTGGCTATAGTCAGAGTGATGCCTTGAGCATGGCCTATGATCTCGCGACGTTACGCGCGCCTCTGCACCGGGCTATTCAACGTGTCGAGGCTTGTGGCGCTGTGATTGTAGGGGCGGCGGGTAATGATTCTCATACACCTGATATGCCTGGGCGTATCGGTCCACGTTATCCTGCGGCCTTCCCTGAAGTACTCGCGGTTGGTGCTGTGGATCGTGAGGCTGAGGCGGCGTGCTATAGCAATTATCCCAAACTGCCAGCACAACGCTATGGAATCGCGACCTATGGTGGCGGGATGCCTACGCGCAAGGATATTGCGCGCGACGATGTTGATGCCTTGATCGGCCTGTATAGCTCGACAAGCTATCCCGCAACCGAGGGGAAGAACCCGCCGACCCCTGACTACCCCGCTCCCAATAACAACGCCTGGGCTTATTGGTCAGGAACCTCTTTTGCGACACCAATTGTCAGCGCGGTTGCTGCGCGGTTGCTGGAGCAAGGCCAAGCCAATAACCTGCCCGCACGTCACCGGGCGGCTGAAGTTATGTGGGCTTTGACGACGCCGGAGGGTCAGAAGGAGACACTGGGGTCTGTTCTGAAGGTGCAGCCAGAGCTTGGCGTAAGTCTGCTGCGCGCGGAACAGCGACACACTGGTCAGGCTCCATTAACTAGTGCCACTCCCGGAGTTGCCGTACCTTCTATCGGCTAGAAATAGGCTCGCGGGTAGGTATTCCTTACCCGCGAGCTGTTTTCCTTAGTATAAGGGGAGTGTACTTAACGACCTCCGAAGAGTAATTTAACGATGGTGAGCAGGATGACTGCACCAATGATCGAAATGACGATGGTACCGCAGAAGTGATATGTACCACCTAGTTGCAAGTAATTGGCGAGCGCTCCACCAATGAACGAACCAATAAGGCCAACTACAATATCACCAAGGCAGCCGAAGCCGCGCCCCCGCACAAGGAGACTGGCGACATAACCAGCGATAAGTCCAACAAGAAGCCAGGCGATGATGTCACCCGGTTGGAGGATGGCAGAGAAGTTGCCAGGATAAATCGCAATCATAAATCAAGAACGCTCCTCTCAGCGTGTAACTGTTGGGTCGATACCTTGTCGCTTGATACTCTGCCATAATATACGTCGCGGAGCGCCATAGGTTGTGAGGGCCTGTGAAGGCGCTTTATATGCTCTATGTTAACAATTGAGAGGAGAGAATCTGAGGGCGTGAAAGAGAAGGGAGTGGGCGTCGCTACAACGGCACCCACTCCCTTCTCTTTCATAATGTTAAAGTGTTGAGCGTGTTCGACGAGGACCAACCGCGTGAAGAATCGCGATCAGGATGCATGCGCCAATGAAGGCGACAACAATGCTACCAACAATCCCGAAATTCGCTCCTGGGAGAAGCAGATTGGAGAGAAAACCACCAATTAAAGCTCCTACCAGTCCTACAACTACATCGCCAATGATGCCAAAGCCACTACCTCGCATCACCAGGCTGGCAAGGAAGCCTGCGATAAGGCCCACAACAATCCAGCCGATAAGGCCACCAGCGTTGAGCGTCGCACCAAGTACTACAGTGGTGAATGTGAGCATAGAGGTAACCTCCTTCGATTAAAGGTGCATTGCTCAGGTGCCGTAGAGCGCGCCAGGAGGCTAAATCATCGAGGCGCACGCGTTCCCGTAGCATTATGAATAGCAATAAATGATCTCGGCATTTTCATCTCTGCCTGCTACTTTATCTCACGATGGAAAAAAGGATTCTGTGACGAGTATCGATGTAATTGGTGCTGTTTGACATGATTGCTCGGTTCCTGTCCCTTTGACGGTTGCCCTGGTGCAATGGCATATGTTAAGGTATGTGCATGTGCCCATCTAGTCAGGAGCGAATTTCCAATGCCTTTGGTATCTGACACTTCTGAATCGAGTACGAAAGCCAAAACTTCATGGTCCGTACGCTCTACTCTCAAATTATTCACCTCTTTGCCACGCAATGTCTGGCTCTTACTACTTTTTACAACTGGTAAGGGCTTTCAGTTGAGCATTGCTGCCTTGACGCTCAACTATTATGTGCATAGTCTGGGTTACCAACCAGACTATATCGGTGTTTTTAGCGCTATGCCTGCAATAGGAGCCTTTCTGGGCGCAATACCCATAGGGATGCTTGCGGACCGTATTGGGCGTAAACCTGTGTTACTACTTACCGCTTTCCTTTCGCCGCTTTTCCTGGCTCTATGCGGGTTAGTAACATCCGCACCCCTTCTGCTCGCCGTTAATCTGATTCAGGGGCTTGTCTCGACTGCGTACTGGGTAACGAACTTGCCACTATTGACGGAGAATACCAAAGAGGGGCAGCGTGTGGGTGTGCTGGCGATGAATAGTTTTCTTCTGCTCGGTATTGGAGCACTGGGGAATCTCCTGGGTGGTGCAATACCCGAATATGTGGCGAGCATCATGCATGTTTCCGCAGGCTCTACCATGCCGTTGCGTTGGGGCGTCTTTGTTGCCGCACTCTTTACCTTTGTCTTTGGCCTGCCACTCTGGCTCCTGAAAGAAACCAGGCACACGCGAAGCATTGGAGAGGAGAGCATAGCTCCGCTAGGGGCAGAGGCACTTGTAAAGTTGGAAGAGAAGGAACGCTGGCCCGTGTGGCTTTACCTGAAATTATTACTTCCCGATTTGGTGTTTACTATGGGAGAAGGCGCGGTTGTCGCGTTAATCCAGCTTTACTTTGTGCTGCGCTTCCAATTGTTACCAGGAACATTAGGGCTCATCTTTACATTCTCAGGGCTGGCAGGTGGGGTCTTCTCGCTGACCGCGCCACTTTTTGTGAAACGTTGGAGCAAGTTACGTTTGGTAACTTCTGTACAGTATTTAAGCGCACCTTTGATGCTCTTGATAGGTTTCTCACCGACATTGTCGCTAGCTATTGTGGGTGAATATGCGCGCTCTTTTATGCGTACTCTAATCGAGCCAGTTTATGCGGCCTTCGCAATGGAGCAGGTGTCGGATAAGCAACGCGCGACGCTGGCGGGCTTCTATTCAGTGACCTGGAGCATTGGCTTTAGTGTTGGACCAACTATCGCGGGCTGGCTGCAATCGAGTATAAACCTCTCCGCCTCCTTTGCCTTTGGCGCGTTTTGCCTGTTGCTCGCTCCTAGTCTATTACTTGCTTTCTTTGGCAAGCGACATCAGGCATAAGACTCACATATCTATAGAGAAATTGGTCCTACTTGTATCGTTATGTGTAATAAATGAGCTGTTCTTGGCGATAAATTTTATACCAGGGGCAACTATTTAGTCCTGATATGCTAGTAAAATAGCTTCAACCACGTCATAAAAATTGTATACTTTAAATATTATTATATCTCTATATTTGGAGAAAGAAGTAAGCAGGGAGGATTGATGCGGCCAGGCGTCATAGATCCTAAACGCTCATCGTCAATGCAGGCTGACTTTTCGTCTATCCAGGCGCATCAGGCGCGCAGTAACGCGGCTATGCCATCATACGCCTATCCAAGCACTCCTGCTGCTGGTTATCCATCACAACGGCCCACGAAGCCATCGCGCCCTGCCTTGCCCCTATCTCCGTTGGAGGGCTGGTCTCCACTATTCCTCATGGCGATAGCGATGTACTGCGTTGTGACATCCATTAAGGACGCACATTGGGTTCCACAGAGCGATTGGCTCTTCTTAAGTCCGATACCTGGCTTGTTGATTGGTCTGCTGGTCGCGAAGATTCGAGGTGTGTTTCAGGGGGTGTTGCATGTGGGGGCTTGTGTGGTGGGATACTGGCTGGCGCTTTTTCTGACAAGTAGTGTTGTCTATCATATACCTGTCCTGGAACTTCTAACGGGCCTGCGTAGCGTGTTGACGGGATCGATGGCGAGCTTACCGCAATCCCTGGCAGAAGCCCTCTTCTTCTTTTACTTGAGCTTTCTCAACTTCTTTCTTAGCTACTTTGGTTGCTGGTTAGTCTACCGTGCGCGCCTCCCCTGGCTGGTTGTACTGATCTATTGCGCCATCTTGCTAGTGAACTTGAACTATGTAAAGAGCGACTCGGCATATTTAGTTTGCTTGATGGTGGGAGCATTGCTATTGCTGGTCGCGCGTGTCTATCTGGCGGCACAGATTACACAATGGATGCGCGATGGCTTGCATACCGACCGGACCTGGAGGCGAACGCTGGCATGGCGCTGTATGCAGGTGACCTGCCTCTTTACGCTTTGTACGCTTTGTGTAAGCTGGTTTCTGCCCTTTGCTAGACAGACAGAGAATGGACGTGTCTTCTGGGATTACCTGGACAATGGCTGGAATAATGCTATAAGCGGTCGCTTCTCCTGGAATAACCCTGCTAGCCTCTTTAATGGTTCTGCGGCGAACTTCTTTGATAATAAGCTCACCATTACTGGATCAGTTACCTTGCCTTCGGGTGAGGTGTTAACCTATACTAGTTCCAATAAGCAGCCCCAATATCTGGAAGGCTTTACGTTCAACATGTTTGATGGGCGCACCTGGACGACCTCAATCGATCAGGCTGGAGCGGAGTACTTTGACGCGAAAGCCCCTTTAAGTCCAGATACCCCGCAAGCTGAGAATGCTGGCGAACAAATTGAAACCAACGTAACGATCCTTCAGCCACCCGGAGGACCTCGATCATATATCTTTGCACCAGCACAACCTATTCGCTTTGATGTACCTGTTTATGTTTCCTATGATGCAACTGCCAATACCTGGCTTCAGCAGCATGCGCTGACGAAAGGCGAAACGTATACCGTTAGATCATTGCTGCCAACCCAGTCTATAGGCTTGCTTCAATCAGTGCCGCTCCCAAGAGATAATGGCAATGATGGAGTATGGGAAGCCGATTCGAACTACCCCATTATTCAAGGTGCATATACGGATGTGGCAGAAGGCTTCTCTCCTCATGTGAAAGAGCAGGCATTGCAGTGGATCGGAGATGCCACGGATGCATATACGGCGCTTAAGCGCCTGGAAATGCACCTGAGTGACCAGGGACAGTTTACCTATTCCGTCTACAATGCGCCCATTCCCAACGATACCAATGTTGTCGACTGGCTCTTGAGTCAGAAGCGGGGTTATTGCACATACTATGCTAGCGCGATGGTCGTCATGGCCCGTATGTTACATATTCCAACGCGTATGACCAATGGGTTTAGTAGTGGGCACTATGATGAGCAGCGTAAGCAGTGGATTGTGGACGGGCAGGACGCACATAGCTGGGTGCAGGCATACTTCCCGAATATTGGCTGGGTCAACTTCGATCCTACGCCCGGTTTTACGACTCCAGCATCTGGGAAGCCTCGACCAGGCTCAACTCCAACTGCGGAACCAACCGCCACTCAGCCAACCAGCACACCTACACCGAAAAGTACACAGGTTTCGCATACTCAGGTGACACCCCCGACCGATCATAATCAGCCCGGTATAGGGCAGGGGGGCAAAGGGGTGAGCGATGGTCTGCTTCTGGGGACATCGCTGACTGTGCTCTTGATCGCGATACTGGTGTTTGGTGTTGCCCTGATGACCTACTGGTGGCGTGGCCTCTACGCGACTAGTACTTTTATCGCTGGTGCGTACTGGCGTCTCTGTCTACTGGCGAGCAAGCTAGGATTTGAACCAAAACCCTGGCAGACCCCCTTTGAGTATAGCCATATGTTGGGCCAGCATGCTCCTTCTCGCTTCAAACCACTCTGGCATCTCACTGAGCTATTCGTGCGGGATCGTTGGGGTCCGCATCATCCAGATGGCCAGGTTTCTCAGGTGAATAATGTTAAGCAAGTACAACCCGCGCTACGCGGTATATTGTGGAAGCTCCTGTTAAGCAGGTGGAGCCGAAAATAAACGCAATAAACTATATTGCTTTCTGTGCGCCTGTAATGCATATTGGCAAGTTTATATGCATAGAAGATCGTTACACTACATCACTCCTCTCGTTCTGTATAATGAATATCTAGGGGATGCATAAGCATCCCCTGAAATGTGGAGAGGAGGAGTGAGATGTCATCAGAGCCACTGGCTGAGAGCTTATACGGATTAGGGCACGTGGTGAGGCTTTATGCTGACCATGTAGATGTGAATGGGCGAGTCTATGACCTGGCACGCTTGACCAATGTTAGACCGCATTATCATCGCCTCTTTGGCGTGCCATCGGCACGCGTTGAATTACACTTTGCCGAGAGAAAGATCAAACTGCGTGGTATGCCTGACATAGAAGAGGCGGCGCACATCGTTGCGCATCTGAACAGGTGCATACGCGCGCGTGTCTCGCCAGAGTCTGGCTGTGCTGGTGGGCATATCGCTTCGCCACCATACATATCTTCTTCCCCCCATTGACCCAAAGTGGTTGGCTTTCCCCTGATGATGAAGTTGACCCAAACAGCATTGAACCCCCATTGGATATGCAAGCCGTCGCTGAGGTAGGCGAGGTGCCTCGCTGGATGTCACGCTATCAGGAACAGCGTGAGCGTCGTCAAAAGCGCCGTCAGCTTGAGCGTGTGCGCCACGCATATGGCTTTGATATTACCCAGACATTTCAACGTCTGGATGCCAAGCAATTGCCAGTTATTACGCTACCCATATCGCTCTTACCTGGCGAAGAGGCTCACTATATAACTGACGCTATGCTCTGTGGTCAGGAGAGACCCTTCGCATCAACTAAGCGCTATGTTCCCAGTGATCAGGGGAGGTTGGTGTTAACCAGCGAGCGTCTGCTCTATCTGGGACGTAAGAGTCAGATCGTGCTGGCATATGCCCAATTACTGCACGTTTCGCGTTTGTATGATGCTATCGCTTTTACAGCGGAGCATTGGCCCCGGCCAGAAGTCTTTGCTGTGCGCTATCCTCTGGAATGTGCAATGTACCTTGAGCGAATTCTGGAGCAGTGGCAACGCAGGCAAGAAGAGCAGGGCGAGAGCGCTTCAAGTGCATTTAAACATACTATGTCTTCCCTTGAGCAAGATCTGGCCCGCCTTCCAGATGCCGAAACGCTGGCGACTATAGTGCGCCCACAGGTAGAGAAACGCGCGAAAGCATCTTTTAAAGACCGCAAAGAGCTGTAGTAGATATATCATAAGGCTTTATGCGAGTCCAACGAGTGCAATACACTCAGATTTTGACGAAGGAGTGCGATAGGAACGTTATCAGGGGCCGTTGAGATGGAAGAGGAGTAACGAGACCGTATGATCGATACAGTGTTAGCTTTATGGAATCAAAAGAATAGGCGCAGGGGGGTAAAGTTTGCGCTCACATTTCTGTTTATGTGTGTCTGTATGTCAATGCTTTGCATTATTGTGAGCATGAACTTTTGGCCGACGCAGGGAGGGCATGATCCAGGACATTCTGCTAATGCGGATCAGAGACAGGCTGAAAAAGCAAAAGAACAGAGAGCGAAGGCGACGAATGAGGCCAACAATCAGGCTAAGGTGACGCCAACAATCACAGCGATTCCTACGGATGAACCGTCCACTATAGCACAGATACCATGCGATTCATCTTCGTCGAACTCTTCCGCGCAGAATGGCTCTAACAGTCAGGCGAATGTACCTCCGGTTGTTGCGCTTCCAAGCCAGGGAACACAAACCTATACTCCACCAAGCCAGCAAGGAGGCAGTACAATCCCTCCATATACGCCGGGTAACACAGGTGGAACAACCCCCTCATATACGCCAAGCCCAACGGGCAACACAGGTGGAACAACTCCCACGTATACACCAACTACTCAGCCTGGAAGTGGTACACCGCCAGGGCAATCTGGAAGCGGAACGCCGTACACGCCAGGTCAGAATAATGTTACTGAGACTCCCACATATACGCCAGGTCAGGTCGCTAATAGAAGCGATTCTTCCTATACACCGGGACAGTACGGTGGCGATCAGCAGTATGGTAGCGATCAACAGTATCCGCCAGTCCAGGCCACACCAACCGCGAAGCCAGTAAGCCCGCCCAATGCGCCTGTTGTGCAGAAGCCTTCGCGGCCTTCTGCTCCTGCGACTCCGGAGGCTCCAGAGGCTCCAGCATCTCCAAGCATCGTGGCGTCAAATGACTCTTATACTCCTTCTGGCGATACAGGAGATGAGGCGACCGCTGACAACGACAATAATGAAGATGTGCCGTCTATTACATCACGCGCACCCTCTCCTATGCCAAGCATTGAGGGAACTCCGACTACGCCCGATGTGGAGTCTCCTTCGTACTGGCCTGACGACGAAGAGAGTGGCGATGAGATCGACTATGAGATCCCACGCGTGTACTGGAGCTATCATGGTGGTCATATTCGCTACTGGCCGGTGAGTTGTCAGCATGCCACTGAACCTGTCGTTCCAAAAACTGTGGATACAACGGCGGCATTATGGGGCAATGTGATCTTCATTTTCGGTGGTTCCTTCGTCGCGACAACTCTGCTCCTTGGCTCTGCCTACCTGCTCAAGCGTCGCCAGCGTAAAGCTATGGCGCTATAAGAGGGGGTTATAAAAGGTATCCCGCCGATTTTGCAGATGAAGAAGGGAGCAGGGGTAAGGCATTCACAAGTGCCTTGCCCCTGCTCCCTTCTCAATTTGTGTGCTTGCACAGACGATATTCATTAAGTGGCGCGATATCCATGTGAGCTATTTATCTGCTAAATGGAGCCATCGTGCGCTTGAGCGAAGAATTGAGCCACAAACAGTAGCATAAAGGCGCTACCTAGAGCGGGAAGGAAGGTATAGAAGAGGGTCTCTGGTAACACGCCCAGGATCGCTGTAACTGCGCCACCGAGAATGCCTCCCAGGATACCCACAAAGAGGTTGCCCGCGCACCCAATGCTATTATCAGACATAAACAACTCTGTTACCAGCCCTGCTAGCCCTCCCAGGATAATCCAGAAGGCCCAGGTCCAGAAATTGCTAAAGATGACGTTCAGCATAATCGCTGCTGTCATACCAACGGTCTCCTTTGCCCTTAGTCATATATGTTGACCTTATTTGTAGTATAGACCGTCATACAGGTTGCGGACATCGATATAGCCTGCAACATCATCTCGCTGGGTATGGTTTCTTGCATTTGTGATAAAGACTTGCATGTTTATCCATTCTCGCCAGTACACCCGATATTCTAACCTCGCGCTCGATTATACGTACATGTAGAAACTGAAGGCTGTTGAGAGCGCAGGGAATGTTTGGCAGCGTGTGAGTGTTCTAATAGATGTATGAGATGTATGAACGGTTGCATACTGGCACTATGACCCGCTCCTCTCCGCCCTCTTCGATTTAGCTCTTGATTATACTCTAGTTGTGTCTTGAATCTGTATGCTCACAAAACCATCCATGATATAATGGGCGTGTATTTTTCATGGTTTCGTTATTACTCCTTGTACGAAAACCTGAGTGCGTACTAGCCGCGACAGCGGCGCCGTGCCCTCGTATGAGGGTTGGTTTTCGCATAAGACCTGACACCATCCATAGCGGGTATCCCGTATCTACGCCCTTTGGCTTTCGCACCACAGCCGAGCAGTAGGAGAACGTTTGATCATGCAATTACTTGGAAAAATTCTGGGTGACCCAAACAAAAGAGACTTGAAGCTCATCCAGCCCCTTATCGATAAAATGAACGCACTGGAACCAGAGTTGAAGAAGTTGAGTGATGAGGAGCTGGCCGCGAAGACAGTCGAGTTTCGCTCTCAACTCTCGCTCTATCTCAAAGGTGGCAAGGTGCTTGAGGACGAATTGGTCTCTCTCCTGCGTGAAGCGCTGAAGAAAGTTGAGCCTCTGGCGGACAAACTTTCAGAAGAGCAGCTTCGCCAGGCGGTGACTGAGTATCAGCAAAAGCTTGAGCATAAACGTGATGGTGAGCACCTTTTGAAGATCCGCTTGCAGGATACTCTCTCCGAATGCTTCGAACAGGCGTATGAAAAGCTCTCTGCAGCCTTGAATCCCTTGCGCGTCAGCGCGGCTATGGATCATGCTGAAGAGCGCCAGGAGTGGCCCGATGAGGCTAAAGATCCGCAGAAGGCAACCCTAAAGTTATTGACGGATGTGGAACCAGCTCTCAAAGATCTTGATGAAGAGGACCTCAAGCGCGCCTTTACCACCCACTGGCCGCATTTCGAGGAGTCCAAGCGCAAGGCTGCCGATGCAGAGGATGGTGCGGATGAGCGCCTGGAACTGCTCCTGGGCAATATTCTCAAAGAGGTTCAGCCTGAATTAGTCGCGACCCGCGCCGAACAAATGGATGAGCTAACTGCGGATATGGCAAAGCGTTATCGCAATGGGAAAACGCTAGATGATTTGCTGCCCGAAGCCTTTGCCGTGGTGCGCGAGGCTGGTTGGCGCACAATTAAGATGCGCCACTATGATGTGCAATTGATTGGTGGTGTTGTGCTGCACCAGGGCAAGATTGCTGAGATGCGCACAGGCGAGGGTAAGACATTGGTCGCGACTAGCCCTGTCTACCTCAACGCCCTGACTGGTAAAGGCGTACACGTAGTGACGGTGAATGATTACCTTGCACGCCGCGACTCTGAATGGATGGGCCAGATCTATAAGTTCCTGGGTCTAACTGTGGGTATGGTAATCAACGCGATTGAGCCTCATACTCCTGAGCGACGAGCGGCTTATCAGGCTGATATCACCTATGGCACGAATAACGAATTTGGCTTTGACTACCTGCGCGATAATATGGTCGCTTCGCTCGATCAGGTGATGCAGCGCGAACTCTATTTCGCTATCGTTGACGAGGTGGATAACATTTTAATTGACGAGGCGCGTACCCCGCTCATTATTTCGGGCCAGGGTCAGGAATCAACCGAGATGTATGCTCAGTTCGCACGCTGGGCGCCGCGCCTGAAAGTCGAGACTGACTATACAGTTGAGGAGAAGACTCGCACTGTCTTGCTGACCGAGGCGGGTATCGAGAAGATTGAGAAGCTAGCAGGTGTTACCAACATTTATGACGAAGAGAATCTCGACCTGACACGCTATATGGAGAATGCGCTCAAGGCCGAGATCATTTTCAAGCGCGACAAGGATTATATCGTCAAGGATGGCGAGGTCATTATCGTTGACGAGTTCACTGGCCGTCAGATGGTGGGTCGCCGTTATAGCGAGGGCTTGCACCAGGCTATTGAGGCCAAGGAAGGTGTCAAGGTGCAGCGTGAGAATCATACGCTGGCAACCATTACCTTCCAGAACTACTTCCGTCTCTATGAGAAATTGAGTGGCATGACTGGTACTGCGCTCACTGAGGCCGAAGAGTTTCATAAGATTTACAAGCTTGATGTCATTGTCATTCCCACTAATAAGCCGATGGTTCGTGATGACATGGCGGACTTGATTTACCGCACGCAAGAAGCGAAGTTTAACGCGGTGGTTGAAGAGATCAAAGAGTGCCATGAGCGTGAGCAGCCTGTGCTTGTAGGTACGACTTCGGTTGAGATCTCCGAGATGCTCGCCGATATGTTAAACAAACAAGGCATTCCGCACCAGGTATTGAACGCTAAACATCATGAGCATGAAGCCCATATTGTCGCGCAGGCTGGAAGTAGTAGGGCTGTGACTATTGCGACCAATATGGCTGGTCGTGGCACCGATATCAAGCTCGGTGGTAGTCCAGAGGACTTCTATGATTCCATCCTGCGTAAGCATGCCGAACAGGTTGACTTCATTCGCGATATGCCTTCACGTAATGAGGATGAGCGAGTGGAAAAGGATGAAGCCATCGCGGATTATGTCGCCAATATGACAGAGGCTGAGAAGCAGGATCTCTTCCGCCAGAAAGAGCTTGAGTGTGAGAAGGATGGCGAGTATGTACGCGAACTCGGCGGCTTGCATATTGTTGGTACCGAGCGCCATGAGTCGCGCCGTATCGACAATCAGCTTCGTGGTCGTTCCGGTCGTCAGGGGGATCCTGGTTCCTCGCGCTTCTTCCTGGCGCTAGACGACGAACTGATGCGCCGTTTCGCCGCTGATCGTGTTTCGGGTCTGATGGAACGCGCAGGTATGGGAGATATGCCGCTTGAAAGTAAGCTCTTCTCGCGTTTCATCGAGAGCGCGCAGAGCCGTGTTGAGGGCTATAACTTCGATATCCGTAAGAACGTGGTCGAGTATGACGATGTCATCGCGCAGCAGCGTGCGGTGATCTACAGTGATCGACGGGCGATTCTTGAGCACGGAGATATGCGTGAGCGCATCTCCAAGATGATTGAGGACGAGGTCGCGCGTGTCGTCAACGCCTGTATACCAACTAATGTTATCTCGGATGAAGAGGAGCTAGAGACGCTCTTCAAGACGCTGGAAGTCTGGGTGAATATACCTGAAGATATTCTGCCAGAGAATATCAATGCGGTGCGTCGCGAACATCTCAAGAGCGACCTGACGCGACTCGTTTTAGATCATTATGAGTCGCGTGGTGAGGATTTCCGGCAGCAGGCCCGAGATCTGGGCATTCCTCAATTCGATCCCCTGCGCGATTTTGAGCGTTCACGCTTGCTCCAGGTCGTTGATCAACTCTGGATGGACCATATCGACGCGCTGGATGTGATGCGCGCTGGTATCGGCCTGCGTAGCCTGGGTCAGCGTGATCCTCTGGTCGAGTTTAAGAACGAGTCATACCGTATGTTTGATGAATTGAAGGCCGCGATCCAGCATCATACGGTTGATGCGCTGCTCAAGTTCATCCGCAACGATGTACGGCTAGAGATGAATCGTCCTGAGCCCCCACGCAAGGCTCCACGCAATGTAAAAACCAACGCTGGTGCTATCGCTGAGGCTAGTGGACAGAGCAAGAGCGAGAATGGCGAGGAGCACGCACGCGCCAATGGACATCGCAAGGGCGCTACAGCCAAAGCTGGAGCACGTGCGGCAGCCGGGGGAGGGAATAATATCAACCGCTCGGCCTTCGCTAAGGTTGGACGCAATGATCCCTGCCCTTGTGGTAGTGGCAAGAAGTTCAAGCGCTGCCACGGCGCATAGTGACATATAATCCAGGAGAGGGTCTGTGTGGGCTATCGGCTCGCGCAGACCCTCTCCGATTTTATAAGACTGACCTTATCTAAAAGGTGTGCTAGAGACACTAATTAAACAGGATACGCCAGAATCTCACTCTGGAGATATAACCTTTTACTTATGGATAGCTTCAGAATCTGCGAAGTCAAACCGTAGACGATGGACGAGTTTACATGGTACTCTGCTAGAGAACAATGGAAGACGATGAGGTCTTTCTCACGACAGAGGAGGTGACAACGACGCCACCTCCTGATCTTCCTGTTATCTGGAAAGGAGATGCGCAGGTCATGATGAGTAATCAGGATAACTATAAGAGCGTAAATGATTTGCAAGCATACTGGCAAGGGGATGCCCGCTGGAAAGGTGTCACGCGGCCCTATACTGCTGAGGATGTCTTACGGCTACGTGGCTCTCTGCATATTGAGCACACACTCGCACAGCGGGGCGCGGAGCGCCTCTGGCAACTCTTACATACTGAGACTTTTGTGCCTGCGCTTGGCGCGTTGACTGGTAATCAGGCTGTCCAGCAAGTGAAGGCGGGACTGAAGGCCATATATCTCAGCGGTTGGCAGGTTGCAGCCGATGCCAACCTGTCCGGGCAAATGTACCCGGATCAGAGTCTCTATCCCGCCAATAGCGTGCCACATGTTGTTCGGCGTATCAATCAGGCATTGCAGCGCGCGGACCAGGTTCAGCATTCTGAAGGCACGGGCGATGTCTATTGGTATGCGCCCATCGTCGCCGATGCCGAGGCGGGTTTTGGTGGCCCGCTGAATGTCTTTGAACTGATGAAGAGCATGATAGAGGCGGGGGCGGCGGGCGTCCACTTTGAGGATCAGCTTTCTTCGGAGAAGAAATGCGGACATCTGGGTGGTAAGGTCCTCATACCAACCCAGTCCGCGCTGAAAAACCTGATCGCGGCCCGTTTTGCCACTGATGTAATGGGCGTGCCAACCGTTCTAATCGCGCGTACCGATGCCAACGCTGCGAAACTGATTACCTCGGATATTGATGAGGTGGACCGGCCTTTCCTGACGGGCGAGCGTACTCCCGAGGGTTTCTTCCGCCTCAAGAGTGGCATTGAGACGGCTATAGCGCGCGGACTGTCGTATGCTCCCTATTGTGATTTGATCTGGTGCGAGACCTCGTCTCCGGATCTGGCGGAGGCTGAGCGCTTTGCCGCCGCAATCCATGAGCGGTACCCTGGCAAGCTGCTTGCCTATAATTGTTCTCCTTCGTTTAACTGGCGCAAACATCTTAGTGAGGAGCAGATTGCGAACTTCCAGCAGCGTCTGGGTGCGCTTGGCTATGCCTTCCAGTTTATTACGCTGGCAGGCTTCCATGCGCTGAACTATAGTATGTTTGAGCTGGCGCGGGGCTATCGCGAGGAGGGTATGGCTGCCTACTCACGTTTGCAGCAGGCAGAGTTTGGGCTTGAGCGCTACGGCTATAGCGCGACCAGACACCAGCGCGAGGTGGGGACTGGCTACTTCGATGAGGTTGCCCAGGTGATTGCGGGTGGTATGTCATCTACAACCGCGCTGACAGGCTCTACAGAAGAGGCACAGTTCCACTAAGGCCCTTCTGTTGATGTCATTGCTGTAGCGCTCAGGTTTTTGGAGAGGTCATAATCCGCATACCTGTTAGTGTGAAAAATATATCCTCGCATATAGCGGTTATAGTGTAGAGTGTGGTCCGGTTTAAGGATATCTCTTCAACCGTGCCACCTCTATGCTATATGGGGAAGGAGTGTGTATGATGGTTCATAATAACGACATGACGTACGCGGAGGGCATTGAGGTGCGTGCTCTCATAACCCCGCCATTTGCCGAGATTCTTACGCCAGACGCGCTAAGCTTTGTCGCCTTGCTCTCTCGTGCCTTTGAGGAGCGCCGACAAGCACTCCTCTGTCAGCGCGTCGAGCGGCAGGCTGAGCTTGATGCAGGAAAACTGCCGGACTTTCTGCCGGAAACGCAGGCCATTCGCTCTGGTACCTGGACAATCGCACCTCTTCCCAATGATCTACAGGATAGGCGTGTAGAGATTACCGGTCCGGTCGAGCGTAAGATGGTCATTAATGCCCTGAACTCTGGGGCGCGAGTCTTTATGGCTGACTTTGAGGATGCGCATGCGCCAACATGGGAGGCGACCATCCAAGGGCAGATCAATATGCGGGATGCCATTCGGCGAACCATTACCTATACCAGCCCTGAAGGAAAGGAATATCGCCTCAATGAGTGTACTGCGACGCTGCTGGTAAGACCACGCGGCTGGCACCTGGATGAGAAACATGTTCTGGTAGATGGCAAACCAGTACCCGGCGGGATATTTGATTTTGCTTTGTATCTCTACCACAACGCCAATGAATTGAGCGTGCGTGGTACTGGACCTTACTTCTATCTACCAAAGCTGGAGAGCCATCTGGAGGCGCGTCTCTGGAACGATATCTTTGTGCTGGCTCAGCGCACGCTGGGTATTCCAGAGGGAACGATTAAGGCGACTGTGCTGATTGAGACTATCCTGGCGAGCTTTGAAATGGACGAGATTCTCTACGAATTACGTGAACACTCCGCTGGTCTTAACTGTGGACGCTGGGACTATATCTTTAGTGCGATCAAGAAGTTTCGTAACATTCCCGCCTTTATTTTCCCTGACCGAGCCCAGGTAACCATGACTACGCATTTTATGCGCTCATACGCTCTCTTGACCATCGCGACCTGCCATCGCCGCAACGCGCCCGCTATTGGTGGTATGGCGGCCCAGATTCCCATCAAGTATGATACTCAGGCTAATGAGGAGGCTTTGGAACGAGTACGTGTCGATAAGAGGCGCGAGGCGACCGATGGGCATGATGGAACCTGGGTCGCGCATCCGGGCCTGGTGCCTATCGCGTTAGCGGAATTTGATGCGGTGATGAAGGGTTCAAACCAGATTGAGCGTAAACGCGAGGATGTGCAGGTGACGTCTGCTGACCTGCTCAGAGTGCCAGATGGCACGATTACGGAAGCTGGTGTACGTAACAATATCAGTGTGAGCCTGCAATACCTGGATTCCTGGCTGAGGGGTATCGGCTGCGTGCCGATTAATAATTTGATGGAGGATGCAGCCACCGTCGAGATCTCGCGAGCTCAACTCTGGCAGTGGATACATCATTCGCGAGGGGTTCTTGACGATGGGCGCAAGGTCACGACTGACCTGTACCAGCGCTGGCTAGTAGAGGAGCTGGCGAAGCTTAAAGCGTCCCTCGGAGAGCGACCGTACGAGGCGCGTCGTTTCGCGTCCGCCGCCGAGATTCTGACCAGGATCGTAACCGATGAGCAGTTCGTGGAGTTTCTAACCCTACCAGCATACCAGTACCTTAGCTAATGGGTTAAAGTGCTGCCGAGATGCTATCAATATAGATAAAGGGCACAGGGCGCGTGACTGGCGCGCCCTGTGCCTCTCTCTAACTATTTCGTGCTTGCCTCATCCCAAAGTTCATGGCTCTTGCTGTGAGCGATCCGAGCCACGCGAGTACTGAAGTCATCTAATGGGATGGCTTTGAGATCGACCTTTGTGCGCAGGCGCACAGAGACTGTCTCGGCATCCGCCTCTTTATCACCAACAATCAGCATGTATGGGATCTTCTGTAGCTGTGCGTCGCGTATCTTGGCGTTCATCCGGTCGCCACGCATATCGATCTCGGCACGTAGACCAGCAGCCTTGAGCTTTGCCAGGACGCGATGTGCGTACTCATGGTGGCGATCCGCAATGGGGATGATTGTTGCCTGTACAGGTGCGAGCCAGACTGGGAAGGCCCCCGCGAAGTGTTCTATCAGCATCGCCATAAAGCGCTCTGTCGATCCCGTGACGGCGCGGTGGATGATGACTGGGCGATGGGGCTGCCCATCCTCGCCAATATATTCCAACTCAAAGTTCTCGGGCTGATTAAAGTCGAGTTGAATTGTGGAACACTGCCACTCGCGCCCCAGGGCGTCGCGTACCATAAAGTCGACCTTGGGTCCGTAGAAGGCCGCCTCGCCAATTCCTTCTTCGTAGCGCAGACCCCGCGTTTCGCAGGCGCTACGCAGAGAGGTTTCGGCGACGTCCCATACCTCATCGTTGCCAATATATTCCTCACTCTTCTCGGGATCGCGCAGCGAGAGGCGGACCCAGTAGTCTGTCAGGCCATAGGTCTCAAAGACCTCCTGTGTCAAATTGATGGCGCTATCGAACTCCTGTTGCACCTGGTCCGGGCGCATGAAGACATGTGCGTCATCCTGGGTCAGGCTGCGCACTCGTGTCAACCCTGAGAGTGTTCCCGCCTTCTCATAGCGATAAAGTGTGGCGAACTCAGCATAGCGGATGGGAAGCTCGCGATAGCTATGCATCTGTGATTTGTAGAGCATAATATGGTGTGGGCAGTTCATGGGCTTGAGGAGGTAGGCATCATCCTCGGATATATCCTGCTCATCGCGCATAAGCGGAAACATGTTTTCGCGATATGTGAACCAGTGGCGCGACGTCTTGTACAGGCGTACCCTGCCCAGGTGCGACGTCCAGACATGCTGGTAGCCATACTTCTCCTGAGCCTGCCGCACATAGGTCTCCATCTCATGGCGCAGTGTTTCACCATTAGGAAGGAACATCGGAATGCCCGCTCCTACGTCGTCGCTCATCACGAAAAGTTTCAGTTCGCGCCCTAACTTGCGATGGTCGCGCTTTTGCGCCTCCTCTAGACGCCAGAGGTATTGTTCTAGCTCCTCCTGTGTGAACCAGGCTGTGCCATAGATGCGCTGGAGCATGGGGCGATGCTCGTCACCACGCCAGTAAGCGCCAGCTACACGCATGAGCTTGATGGGTCCGATCTCGCCTGTCTTCCGCACATGTGGTCCTCGACAAAGGTCAAGGAAGGTGTTCTGCTGGTAGATGCCAACCTCTGCGTCGGGTAGACCTTCGATGATCTCAACCTTGTACTCCTGCCCTCGCGCGCGGAAGTACTCCAGCGCCTTCTCACGCGACCATTGCTCGTATTGGAAGGGATGATCACCCTGGATAATGTTGTGCATGCGCTGCTCAATCTCTGGTAGATCCTCGGGAGTGAGCGCGCGTGGCAGGTCGAAATCATAGTAAAAGCCATCTTCGATAGCAGGGCCTATCGCAAAGCGCGCGTCGGGAAAGATCTCCTGAATGGCCTCCGCCATGACGTGCGCGGCTGAGTGCCGCATACGCTGAATTGGCGTATAGTTGACCGATGCCTCTAGCTCCTGTTCCAGCGACATGATTAAGCCTCCTTTTGACCTCTCGCAAACCTTTATAGCAAATGACTGTTCAGATCTTCGCCAGCTATCTACAAGTAGCTCAGGTCCTCGGTGCTCAGGAGGCCAGGGAGGTCGCCAGCGAAGCGCTTTAGCGCTGAGAAGTCATCGCTCTAAATACGTTATTACAGCAATAAAAAAAGCCCCTTCATCCTCACCGGGACGAAAAGGCCATATAACGCTCTCCGTGGTTCCACCCAAATTCCGCGTTATGTTGAACGCGCTCTGGCTAACTGATAACGCGGTTAAGGCGTGCACTTTACTGGCTCAGTACAGGCTGGCAAGGGGTATCTTCGATGCGCGGATAGGAGCACTTTCAGCCGCTGATGCATCCTCTCTGTGTGCCGTGAGCGACGAAGACATATCTTGCTTAAGCATCTATGGGTTTATCTATCGATAGTTGCGAGTTATGTTACCATACCACTCCCTGCTTGTAAAGTGTTTTATGCTCTTCTATTGGGCTGCGCTTCCCTTGGATACTGGCTGCTTTTGCGTTATACTCAAGCTTAAAGGTTTCGCCAACTATGCGCGAGCAATTAGTCCCAGCGCAGTGCCCATAAATTTTTCAATATATATATTGTCTTCTCTCCTCGCCAACTATGTGCGAGCGAAGAGCATAGCAAAGGGGGCTTCATGTACGTTCCTAAACATAACCGTGAAGATGATCTTGCGACGCTTCAATCATTTATGCAGAACTACCCATTTGCGATCCTGGTTGCACGCCAGAATGGCGACCTGGTTGCGAGCCATATCCCGCTGACGTATGATCCCCAGGCTGGTGAGTATGGGACTCTGTTCGGCCATGTGGCCCTGGGGAATCAACAATGGAAGGTCTTTGATGATCCTCAGGAGGTCCTAGCTATTTTCCAAGGGCCACATACTTATATTTCGGCTTCCTGGTATGAGATGCCTGAGAAGAGTGTACCCACCTGGAATTACGCGGTTGTGCATGCTTATGGAAGTACGCGCCGCCTAACTCCAGATGAGCTGTTTCAGCATCTGGCGGCTCTGACAGGCATGCTTGAACGAGAAGATGGGGAAGGTTGGCAGTTTCGGGCGAACGATGAGATGATTCAGCGTATGGCGAAGGGGGTGGTTGGCTTCGCGCTGCCAATAACGCGCCTGGAAGGTAAATACAAGCTGAGTCAGAATCGCTCACAGAACGATCAGAGACTTGTCATTCAAGCGCTGAACGAGTCCTCTGGTACACATGAGCAAGAGGTGGCCTCAATGATGCAAAAACACTTCCGTGAGCATGAGGGGTAGCATTTTGTCTCTCGATTTTCTCAAGAGGCCGCTCAAGGTATTCGACATCTCGCTTTGCCTGCAATGGTAGAGTATACTAGCAAGCAATGGGCATCTCATTATGTGGTCAAGGGAGGGGGAAAATGGTACTCTCCCAAGAAGATGAAGTGCTATAATACAACACATATGTGCTGCAAGGTTGCCACTTCACGGTCGAGGAATGCCCAGGAAGCTTATCCCAGTCTTATCAACCAATCTGCAGGAGTCTGGAGTCTACAATGAGCACTCGCTTTGCTCCCCCCACAAATTACCGCGTCGCGGCTATTCAGTATGCGCCGTCGCTTGGCGAGAAAGAAAGAAACATTGCCGATTTGCTTGCTCTCGTTGAAGAGGCTGCTCAGCATGGTGCGCGCATTATCGTATTGCCGGAAATGGGCACCACTGGGCATTGTTGGGCATCGCGCGCGGAAATAGCTCCATATGTCGAGACTATACCGGGACCAACCACACAGCACTTTCAAGTGCTGGCAACTCGTTATCAATGCTATATCGCCCTGGGCTTGCCAGAGGTTGACCCAGAGACGCAGGCTTATTACAACAGCCTGGCACTCCTTGGGCCTGAGGGTTTGGTAGGTACCTATCGCAAGTTGCACTCTTCTCTCTATGAACCGCGTTGGGCGCGCGATGGAGATCAGGGTATTCAGGTGTGGGAGACACCACTCGGTCGTCTGGGTGGTCTGATTGGGGAAGATAATGCCTATTTCGAGGCGGCTCGTCTCGCGGCCCTGCAAGGAGCGGACATCGTGCTATGTCCGACGAATTGGACACTTGAGCATAGTCCAATCAACTGGTGGATGGCACGGGCATTGGAGAATGGCATCTATGTGCTGGCGGCGAATCGCGAGGGGGTCGAGCGTGGAATACGCTTTCATGGCGGTAGCTGCCTAGTGAATCCAGATGGATCGATTCAGACCGCGTTAGAGGGCGGAACCGGGGTATTATACGGTGAAGTAGATGTGACCCGTAGTCGGGAGAAGCGCTGGGGGAGTTCTCACAATTACCAAGGGGATCGCTTGGCGGATCGGCGACCGCGTGCCTATGTTTCTTTGACCAATAATCAATATCTCTGGGAACCTTTGCGTTATCACAGCCTGTATGAGCTTGGCGAGTTGCCGCCTGGTCAACTCTCCTGCGTGGGTTTTCTACAGCTCAGCCTGCAAAGTTTTGGCTCCTCCCAATCCACAACGCCGCTTCAGATCATACAAAACCTTGTGCGTATGTCTATTCGCGATAATGCTCCAGCAAGTCCAGATGTTCTGGTATTGCCAGAACTGGCGCTCCCTGGACCTGTCTTGCTTCAGTCCACAAGCCAGAATCCTGATCAGTCCTTCGCGGAACATATGCGGGCGCATGCCATTAGCATTCCCGGTCCGGAGACGGACGAACTGGTAGCGCTTGCCAATGAACTCCAATTGAGCATGGTTATCGGTGTAGCGGAGCATGACCAGGGGCAGTACTATAACACTGTGCTGTTGCTCGATCCTCAAGGTATTTATGGGACTTATCGCAAACTGCACTTGACGCGTCGGGATCGGCTCTGGGCCTCGCCCGGAAACCTCGGCCTAAGTACGTTTGACACACCCAGTGGACGTATTGGGCTGGCGACCGGCTATGATGTACTCTTCCCTGAGACCTTGCGTGTTCTGGCTGGCCTGGGCACTGACCTGGTATGCGCACCTGCCTTCCTGGATTTCCCTAATCCGGTTTCCATGACAGTGCCGCCAACCGCCAAGGGACCCTATAGCTTCTTGCTGGATGAGGAGGAGCGCCTGCATCACTTGATTTGGAGTGTGCGTGCCGCCGAACATGATGTCTATCTTGCCCTGACCAATTGGAGTCAGACGTGGGCTGGGGTTGGTGCTAATGGTATGAGTGGTGTGTTCTCGCCAACCAGCAATGTCGAAGTGGTTGCCGATGAGGATGATCCTGGCTTGATGATGATGACCATTGACACGCGCGAACAGCGTACTGGGCGTCGTACGACTCACACTCTGGATTATGCTCCTGGCGATATGGCAGGCTCTCTAACTGGCGAACTGGCCTATAACGTGCTTGATTCCATTCCTGGAAATGTTGTGCGCGCTAAACCTATGCTACGCAAGCGCCAACCTTACTGGTACCTTGACCTCGTGAGAGAGCGCCAGCATTGAACCTTTTGTTTCCTGGGATATCGCAAGGTCAGGAGGGGATGAGCGGAGTTTGTCACCAGTCAACTCCACTTATCTCCTCCTGACCTTACAAGATACCTGTACGCTAAGTCCTCCCTGACTAGACAACTATTGCTACCGATTGTGTAAGGGGTTATGATATCGTGTAGCTGGATCTCTTAAAGTTGCTACAAAGATAACACCACTATCGTAATTGCTGAAGCAGGTTTAGTATGCAAAGTCAAAGCGCCAGAACACAATTACAGATCACGCAAAGCGTGCGGATGCGGCGCTGGTATATAGCGATAACCATGCTGCTCTATATGTGTGGCATTTTTTTCGTTGCTCTAGCCACATATCGTGAGCTGGTCTTAGGGGATCATACATTTGTGGTTCTCGCAATTCTGGTGGTGTTACTTGTGATACTATGTCTGGTGCATGCGATTCTGACCTTACGTCGAAATCTGCGATTTGTCCAGGCGTATGCACAACAGGAGCACGAAACACATCTGTTAGGAGTCCTTCTTAACCAGCTTGCCGACATTCTTGAATGTGAGCATCTGCGGGTGCAGGCGACTCGTACCCTTATTTCGACGCTTGGCTATGATGTCGCGACGCTCTTTCTGCTGGAACAGGCGGCGGGCACCTCTCAACCACTTCTGGTAAATGTGGCGTCTAGTACCACAGAAGCGGAGAGCTGGCGTTTCTGGGGCGCGAATGAATTGACTGCCATCTGTCTGTCTGGGCAGGAGACAACACTGAATTGGAGCAAGCGCCACATTGGCGAAATCGCGGAGTTCGATTTCTGGTGGCAGCGGCAACAGGGATCGATTATCAGCTTCTTTCCTTTGATATACCATGGCAGAAAGATTGGGGCTCTGGGCGTGGCGCGTCATACTCAGGAAGGGCTAAACGCAAGCGATATCTCACTGCTTCGCCTATATGCCGAGCAATTGGCTGCCTTGCTTGAACACGCACATTTGTATGAGGAGTCACGAGAACGCGAAGCCTTCTCCCATGCCATTGCCAACATCGCGACCCGCCTGAATGCTGCCACCATTGAGCCTGTCGAGTTGAGTCAGTTGATTTGCGAAGAGGGTGGGCACGCGCTTAAGGCTGATTACACTATCTTGTATTTACCAGACGAGCAAGATGAAAACTTGCAGCCTCTGACGCATTGGTCAAGGGATATGGATCAGCGTGAGAGCTATATCCATTGGCCTGCTATTAGTCTGGATGAGCCAGATGGTCAGGCATTCTATGACCTTCAGCCGAGATTGCTCACGCTCAATGGTACAAAGCCGCTCTCTAGCAGTGAGACCACGCATATGATTGGCTCTTTGATAGAGGGTGATAATACGTGGAACGTGCGGCATGGTCCTACATTGCGTGAAACCCTGTGGCAATGTGGAGGGCGCTCAGCTATTTTGACACCGATGATGTCTGAAGGTGATCCTATCGCTCTGTTGATCTTTGTGCGTGAGCAGACTGCGAGACACGATTGGCGCGCCTTCTCTGTCTTTGACCTTCCTCATGCTCAGGACTTCGGTGAACAGGCAGCGGTGGCCTTTACCAACGCGCGCTTATATGAACAATTGCGAACCGCGCATCGTCGTTTGCAAGAACTGGATCAGATGAAGGATCAGTTTATGGGAACGGCTTCTCATGAACTGCGTACCCCTCTTACCGCTGTTCAGGGCTATATTGAGCTACTGTCACAGTATGATGATATCCTGCCGTCAGATGAGCGACGTGACTTTCTGGAGAAGGCACGTCGGGGTTGCGACGAACTGGCGATGCTTCTCTCCAACGTTATGGATGCGAGCCGTCTAGAGCGTGATGTTGCTGTGCGTGCGGCCCTGCTTAAGCCTGTTTCGCTCAAAGAGACTATTGAGAATGTGGTGTTGATGATTGAGCCCAATCTGACCAAGGAAAGGCGTACTCTACAGGTTGAGGTGGCAGAAGATCTCTCTGTGCGTGCTGATCCTATGCGCTTGCGCCAGGTGCTTATGAATATATGCGCTAACGCCCTAAAATACTCGAAGCCACAAACTCCACTTGCGATTATTGCTTCAGCACAGCAGGAGCCAGCTTCAATGGTGACGATACGTGTGAAGGATCAGGGGAAAGGTATCGCGCCAGAGGATCAGGAGCGTATCTTTCAGCGCTTCTTCCGCCTGGAAGTCGATGTGAATAGTCCAGTGCGCGGCTCAGGTCTAGGGCTCTATATTTCGAAGCGCTTGATTGAAGCCATGGGTGGAAAGATCTGGATTGAGAGCCGGGGGATCGAGGGTGAAGGATCGACGTTCGCGATCCAGTTACCCATGGCTGGATGATAGCTTGCTTGTACCAGGCACCTGCAAATGAGGATATGCCAGCTTCTATAGTTTGCACTATAGCCACATACAGGCTACTTTTTTGTTTCTTCTTTACCTTTGTCCGTAGCCAGGGCTTGTCGCTTGACAAGTAGAGGGGCGTGCTCCTCGCAGTAGAGGAAGCGGCGACCGCCTGAGAGCAGTTGCGCGAATGCGGCTGGCTCACCGCAGGTATCGCAGCGGCCTACATGGGTTCTAACGGCTTTCATGATTCGGGGACCTCCTGATGACGTCTCTATGCTAAACCTGGTTATTGGGTATATGTCTCTAATTTAGTATCTTGCCTCTGTCCCTATCATATCACAAACGCGGCCTGAAGCCTACTGCTTCCCTTCTAGAAAAAGCATGCTGTGCATCTCTCCAATGGCTTGAGCGTGTTCGCAACTGCTAATAGGTTAGGGATGTAAATTGATGTATCCTTCAGCGAATCTTACATAAGATAATAGAGAAGAATAGCCACAAGAGCGTGTACCTGACAACGTAAATTTTACAGAAGAATATATTTGACGTGGCTTGTAGCGCTGGATACGGTGAGATACAAGAAGCTGAACAGCAAGCAAAGGGTTGGGGAAGAAGGCGGGTGTATACTGTAGGCAGTGATGAACACTGATTGATGGGGTGCCAGCCTTGCTCTGTTGAGTTATGCCGCGAGTCATCGACGGAAGTGTGTCTCCAATGTAAGGCACTGAGTTGCGACTTAGTCCCCACACATTGTCGAGGCCGCCGTGAGGATGGTTTGTTGTTGCCCTGCTCCAGACCATATATCATTGGTCAGTGTCTCATCACCCCAGACATTATTCATCAACGCTGACGAACAGGGTTTTACTATTGCGTGATCCCCCCTTCACCAGAGGTCAGGCGACTGCTTAGCAGTCGCCTGACTATTTTTGTATGCCCGTGTGTGTAGGACTTCTTGAGGTCGATGACCTGGAATGAGCATGTCGTAACGTCTTCTGTCACAAGCCAAATTGCCAACTATGTTGAGCTGGAAGTGAGAGGATGAGTTGTTGTATGACCAAGATTGAAACGGTGCTAGGGCGGGATGAGCGCGTCGAAGTCTATCGCTCTGGCGAGTGTACTGAGGATGGAGCGTGTGTGCTTTACTGGATGCAGCGAGCTCAGCGTGGGAGAGATAATCTGGCGTTAGATGCTGCTATCACGCTTGGAAATCAACTTCATATGCCGGTGCTGACGCTGTTCGTTCTGACAGAGTATCCCGAAGCGAATCTACGCCACTATCAATTCATGTTGGAGGGGCTTGAAGAAACTGCCCATGTGCTTGGGGAACGTGGAACGCCGCTGGTAATTCGCCAGGGAGATCCGCCTGCTGAGGTTATTAAGCTGGCGTGTGGGATCAAAGTGGCGGCTGTCATAGGCGATGAATGCGAACTACGCCTTCCTCGTGTCTGGCGGCAGATAGTGAAGCGCGATCTGTCAGTTCCCTTTGCCTGCGTTGATGCCGATGTCATGATCCCGCATCGGCATATGACAAAGGAGGAGTGGGGGGCCTATACCATCCGCCCGAAGATTCAGCGCTTGCTGCCCCGCTACTTACAACCCATGAGCGATGCTGAGTCTGAGTATCCTCTGGCGCAGCCGCCATGCAATCCGGGCGAGGCTGCGCGACCAACACATCTGCTCTCGCACCTCAAAATTGACCGTACTGTACAGCCCTCCAGGGTCTTTCGCGGTGGGCAGCGTGAGGGGATGCAGCGTCTTGAGCGCTTTATCCATGAGCGGTTGTCAGGCTATAGTGAGAAGCGAAATATTCCCGAGCTTGATGGGACCAGCCAGCTTTCGGCGTATCTCCACTTTGGACAAATCTCCATTCAGCGTGTCGTCTGGGAGGTTGAGTGCTATGTCGCATCTGGTGCTGGTAGTGCTCATATCGATCTGGATGGTGGACGCGCGGCTTATCTGGAAGAGCTGATTGTGCGCCGCGAACTGGCTGTTAACTTTGCCTGGTTTAATGAGCATTACGACTCACTGGCTGGCTGTCCCGATTGGGCTCGCAAGACGCTTCAAAAGCACGCCCAGGACCCACGTGAATGGGAGTATAGTCGAGAAGAACTGGAACAGGCGCGGACCCATGATGAACTCTGGAATGCCAGCCAGCGCGAGATGGTTGTGAGTGGTCGTATGCACGGCTACATGCGTATGTACTGGGCCAAAAAGATTCTTGAATGGATGCCCTCGCCAGAAGAGGCATTTGAGACGGCTGTGTACCTCAACGATAAATATGAGCTTGATGGACGCGATGCAAATGGCTATACAGGTATTAGCTGGGCTATTGGGGGCAGGCATGATCGCCCCTGGCGCGAGCGTCAGATCTTCGGTCAGGTGCGCTACATGGCCCTCAGTGGCATGAAGAAGAAAATGGATGTCGCCGCGTATACCTATAAGTGGCAATAGCCTGTTTTTGCATAGATTGATTAGCAGAGAAAGTGTCGGAGCGGTCCATTCTAGCGTCTTCAGCACTTTCGCTATTCTTCTTTTTCCTACTGTAACAAAACCCTCTCTTCGTGTGACTATCCAATACTTACAGATGTACATTGATCAGAATATGGAGTTATGTATTGTGATACAGCCTACTACGCGGCTAAGTGAAGGATCTGCCTATGCGGCAATCAATGGATGAGTATACCCAGGCCCTACGCGTGTTCTTGCAGGAAAATATGGAAGCACTTCAGGGGATTGTGCGCTCATATGTGTTGAGGGCTGGTCTGGGGCGTGGTGCGGCTCTACACGAAGTAACGGTAGATGTGCTGAACGAGGTGACGTTAGAAGCCCTGGCTCATGTCGAAGTCTTCGTGACGGTTCGCCAGCCACGTGCCTGGTTTCTCGGTATTGCTGCCAATATAATCAAGCGGCGTCGTACTGCCTTATATCGGCAGAGTCAGCGCGAGCTTTCTGTTGGTAGCCTGCTCTCCGTTGCGGAGTCGGGGAGCGAGAGCGATTTCTTTGACCACCTCAGCCAGACAACCCAGCCTGGTCCCGAAGATGAAGTTGAGGCGAGGGAACAGGTTGCTGAACTGCTGGCTCTGGCTTCGCCTGAAGATCGACGTGTACTCCGCCTGGCCTTCTTACAGGACCTGGATACTAATCACCTGGCTTTGGCGCTCAATGTTTCACCCGGTAACGCGCGTGTGCGCTTGTATCGCGCGCTCAATCGTGTGCGTGCTGCCTGGTACGCACGTAGCCAGATTGAACAAGAAAGGGGGCATCATGCGTGAGTATGAAGTGGACCGGCGGCAACGCCTGGCCTATGAAGAGACGCTCTATCGCTATAGTACAGCGCTTGAGCGTGGAGATTTTGACACGATTATCGCTATTTTGCACGAAGCGGAGAGCGATGCTCGCCTCGAACGCCTGATTATAGAGACACATCAAGAGGGTTATCAACAAGAGGAACCTGGAATGATTCAGGATGAACAAACCATTTTATTATTACCTGATGCACCCCAGGAGGGACCACGCAGGCAACCCCGCCCCTCAATACGCAAGCCGCGAAAGCGCTGGCTTATCGCGCTTCAGGGTATCGCCGCTGCCCTCGTCGTCGTGACGCTGATCGCAGGCGCACTCTTCATTTTCACCTCGTTCCATAATGCCACTGCGGGAAGTACAGGCGCTATAGCTCAAACGAGCGATATCGTGGTCACCATAGATATGAAAAATTTAAATAAAAATGCTGGTGAGGGGACCGCGACCGCGCAAGATGCGCGAACAGGTAAGCAACTCTGGAGCTATACCTTTGGCAAGGACGTTGACTTGAATAGCAAGATTGGCCTGGTCGTGCAAGACCACGTGGTCTATATTGCCAGTAACAAGCAGGTTATCGCCTTTCGGGCAAAGGATGGTAAGCTCCTCTGGAAGGCTGCCCTTGGTTCCGCAGATCAGCGCATCATTCTGGGCGATAATATGCCACGACTCATTGTCGATCAGGGTCGTGTATATGCCAGTGGCTACTCGGCTGGAAATCTTTACACGCTCGATGCGAAGACGGGCAAAGTGCTCTGGCACTACGATGCGGACCTGCCAGCTCTGCTCACTGAGAGTAATGGTATCGCTTATGTGAAGGATGGCGATAATAGCATTAAAGCTCTGGATGGGAAAAATGGGTACACGTTCTGGACATATGATGTGAAGAGTATGTCTCTGAGTACTATTGTTGCTAATAATGTATTGTATGTGCAGGCGGCGCACTCTCTGAAGGATAATCCTAAAGGTATGCACAAAAACGAGAAGTTGCTAATGGCTCTCAATGCCGCAACTGGCAAGCAACTCTGGTCCGTCACCGCGCCAGCCTACGCTCCGAGTGATCTAGTTGTTGCGCAAGGTGTGGTCGCGCTCTTTAATGGTGAAGCCTTCTGTGGTTATGCTGCCAGTGATGGTCACAAGGCATGGTGCACTAACGGTCCGACCAGTGATTTCTCTGAGAAGGCATTAGCGAGTGTTGATGGTATGATCTATGGTTTGTACTCGTCTCAAACCAATGGGCAAGTCCTGCTCGCCATTGATCCTCGCAATGGTACACAGTCCTGGTCTGTCGTACCGGAGCAGGGGGCGCTGGGTGTGCCACAGATCATCGCATATGGCGATAGCCTGATTCTCCCTCAGAATGGGGTCGTCCTCAACCGCTCCAATGGTGAAGTACGCTGGCATTTCTCGGGTGATTCTAAGAAACACCTCATTATGGTTGCTGCCGCAGGGCAAATATAAGACGCAAAGTTGATGGACATGGTCACCAACGTGACCATGTCCATCAACTTTGCGCGTTCCTTCTAACTTAGGAAGTCAGGCCTGCGTCCACCTCAAGCTTGCTGGAGTCAGGTTCTTCAACATGGAGTGCCGGGTCGCGCATCTCAATATCAAGCTTATCGTCGAGGGCACGAACATGAACTTCGCAGTTCTGTGGGATATTTGCCAGCAGAATGCGGAGACTGAGCGGAACTGTGAGGAGCTTCTCAATCACACGGCGTAGTGGACGCGCCCCCTGAGTCTGACTGAAGCCCTCGCGACAGAGCAGGTCAATGGCGCTCTCATCGGTGTGCAGGATCAAGCCTTGCTCAAGCAGACGCGAGGCTAGTTCCGTCATCTGGAGCTGTGTGATGGCGCGAGCCTGTTCACGGTCGAGCGGATGGAAAATCACTACGTCGTCGATACGATTCAGGAATTCCGGGCGGAAGGTCTGTCGCAGGCGTTCCATTAGCTGTTCGCGTTGCATCTGCTCATTATTCTCGCGCGAGTGGACGCGGAAGCCGCTAGGCATCGAACGTCCGAGCATATCTGTGCCGACATTAGAGGTCATAATCCAGATGGCATGTTGCGCGTCAACGGTATGCCCCTGGGCGTCGGTCAGGCGTCCCGCGTCGAAGACTTGCAGGAAAAGATCAAAGACCTCGGGATGGGCCTTCTCAACCTCGTCAAGCAGAACGACGCAGTGCGGGCGGCGGCGAAGCTTGCCCGTGAGTTGGCCTTCCTGATCATAGCCTACATAACCGGGAGGTGCGCCGATCATGCGTGAGACCGCGTGCTTCTCCATATACTCTGACATGTCTACGCGGATCAGGTGATCAGGTGATCCGAAGACCTCGGCAGCCAGCGCTCGCGCTAGTTCTGTTTTGCCAACTCCAGTTGGACCCAGGAAGAGGAAGACACCAGCCGGACGATTACGTGGTTTGAGGCCAGCTCTCGCGACCTGGATTGCCTGGGTGACACGATTGACGGCCTCATTCTGTCCGATAACCCGCTCCTTGAGCCGACTATCCAGGCTCAGCAGGCGGTCGCGCTCCTCTCGCCCTGGCGCCTGTACTGGAATGCCTGTGCGGTAAGAGATGACCTCAGCGATCATGGGCGCGGTAATAATAGGCCCAGCCGGTGTGGCGTCAATATCCTCATCCAGCATGTCCAGCCCGTCGGGGTCACCTTCCGCTTTCAATTGTTCTTGCTCCATCCAGAAGATTCGTGCCTGTGAACAGGCCTCGTCAAGTACGCTACAAGCTTTATCTGGAAGGCGCAAGTTGGGCAGGTATTGGACCGAGAGGTGAACAGCTGCCTGAAGTGCCTCATCGGTGATTGAGGTATGGTGATGCTCCTCGTAGAGCGAGCGCATACCTTTCAAAATGGTCAGCGCATCCTCTGGTGTGGGCTCTTCGACCAGGATGGGGCGCAGGCGGCGCTCCATGGCGGCGTCCTTCTCTATCATGCGATATTCTTGCGGTGTGGTGGCTCCGATACAGCGTAGCCGCCCACCAGCCAGAGCTGGTTTCAAGATGCCTGCCGCGTCGATGCTGCCATCGGCGGCGCGTCCTGTGCCAATGAGCATGTGCATCTCGTCAATGAAGAGGATAATATTGCCACTATTCTCAGCCTCTTCGAGTACCTTGAGAAGGCGCTCCTCAAATTCACCTCGGTATTTGGTTCCGGCGACCAGAGAACTTGCTGAGAGCTCAATCAGGCGCTTGCCCTTGAGGTCTGCGGGCACGCGCTCCTCGATAATTCGTTGTGCCAATCCATATACGATAGTTGTCTTGCCAACACCTGAATCGCCAATCAGGATTGGGTTATTACGGTCTTTGAGCATCAAGGTCTGCATGAGGAGGCGAATCTCTTTATCGCGCCCGATGAGTGGGGTAAGCTGGCTTGTGGATGCCTGACGCGTCAGATCGCGTCCCAGGCGTTCTAGAATGGAGCCACCGCCCTTTAAGCCTTCTGGTCCCATGACACCAGGAATCTCCTCGGGCACGGCCTCGGGGTTGGTTCCCGCTGAAGGAACCAGTTCGATCAAGGCATGGGCATCGCTCTGCACTATGAGCTCTACAAGCTGATTGGGATTGATTCCCAGCTTCGTTAGCAGCTCGTGCGTTACTCCATCTCCCTCACTTAAGACGGCCTGGGCGATGGCGCGCTCGTCTACCAGCGATGAGCCTGCGGTAATCGCGTTGCGCTCGGCTGTTTGCAGAATCTCTTTACAGCGGCGTGTGGGCAGGATAGGGGTATCAATGCTTGCCTTGCCAGAGCCTAGCGCGAGTCGGATTACATCTCGTACCTGTTTGGGGGAGAAGTTCAGGTTACGTAAGGCATCCTGTGTGCAGCCGCCATCGAGTTTGGTTAAAGCGATAAACAGGTGAGGCGTTCCTAGATAGTCTTTATGCATACGTCGAGCCTCACTCAGCGCCAGCTCTAGAACTGCACGCAAGAAGCGACGATCAGGCGTGTTCGTTGAGGGGAGGATGGGAGACATAATTTGACTATCATCTAAGGCCTCATATTGAGGTTCCGAGGGACGATCCTTGATGGTTGGAGAACTCGTTACCAGGCGTTGGGTTGGATCGCCGTAGAGCAGGAACGAAGCCCACGTAGTATCATTGGTATGCTGCTGTGCGAGATTCTGACGTGTACGTCGTAAGGCCTCTCCAAGCGTCACACCATCGGCGATATCCTGATAGAAGAGTTCCATGAATTCGCGTGCGCGCATTGGATTGGTGGGCCAGCGCATGGCGATCACCGCCCCGGCTCCTGCCGCCAAAAAGCGGTTTGCCAGGCGCTCTGTATGCTCATCGCGCTCTTGCTGTTCGCGCAGGTTCGAGCCAACGCGTGTTTGTCGCTCCTCCTCATAATAGCTCAGGAAGATGAGCGGACGCTTGGAGAGCGAGAGCGAGATATGCTCAATTGTATCGGCGTCCAGACGCGAATTGCCCGCCAGGGCCAGGACTGGCTCATGTCCGCTGATAAGTGGTAGAGGACCAGCATAGTGGAGGATGAGTGGATTCTCCGCCGAGCTGCGCATCCGCAGCTCTAGCTGATTGGCTTGCTGACGATAGAGAATGATACGCCCGACCGTTTCGGGCAGGCTGGTACAGAGAGTTGCGATTTCCTCCTCCGCCCCGTTATATTCTCCAGTTGGATTGACCAGGAAGAGGATTGAGAGCGGCTGGTTCTCGCGTTTGCCCAGCTTGCGAGCCTGGCGCTCGACGAAGGTGCCGGGCTGGAAAGGATCGCGCTCCTGGTAAGTATGTGAAGTACGCCCAATGCTCAATGTCTGGCATAGATAGCAACCTGGCTTCTGGCTTGAGTCAAACATTAATTCCCAGGGGAGTTCCGGCGTATTGGTCTTGAGGATGAGTGGTATATCAAGTTCCCGCAATGCCTTTTGCAGGGAAGCGGGTAGTAGCGAATCAAAGAGGAAGCGCCCAAGTACCTGTTGTACGTCATGAAGGGTGCTGGTCGAGCGTTTGCCTTCGGCCAGTCCAGCTGTTTGTGTGGATTGGGCGACAGCTTGTAACATACGGCGCAACCGTTCACGCGTCTCCATTGTGAGATCGACGCTGATCTCCTGTCCCGCGGGCGATTGACCGTCGGGAAGGTCAAGACGAAAGCGGTAATGCGTGTCCGTTCGAATAATGGTTAATGTCGCTGGCTGTTCCATAGATACTTCTCTTCCACAAACTCTTCCCGTAATCGCTGAACGGTGGCTACAAAACGAGACGCTCCCCCGGCGGGAAGCGCGCGAGGATGGTTCTTTCCACAGGTCAGGCAGACATAGCCTGTGAAACAGGCGTCTATCTTTTCTTTTAGACTTACTCCTTATCCGAAAACCTGAGCGCTTTGCGCTAGCCGCGAGCAGCGGCGTTGGTTTCGCATAAGACCATACTACCTCTCTGAAAATCTGAGCACGGTGGTGCTAGACATGCTAGTGGCGCTGTACCCTCGAACGAGGGCCGTCGTGCCTTCTTGAGAAGAGGGTATTACCTGATAGGATTTGCATCCTGACGCACGGCGCATTTTTGCATTTCACCTCATTCTACACAGGGAAAGACGTCCTGTCAATCAGGAACGGTGATTCAGCCAAAGCTGTGCTAAAATAGATCTCAATCGTACATCTTTTAGCCCCCTTGGGAAGCCTTCTGGAGCCTCTGGATAGCTTGAAAGCTGTCGTCTTGTATAATGGAAGCGCTTGCAAATACCTTTATTGCCAACGCTGCCCTATACAGGCACGCCATTTTATAGCGCGAAAAAGTATTTTAGTCTTATGTAAGATTCTTGCTGCATTATGCTTCTCAGTCTTCTCTAAGGTGACCCTCATATTTCTTTTTTACCTCTTCTTTGTTTGCCATATACGTGGATGGTTTATACCCTTAAAAGCGCTAATTATCTTCCTCGCTATTGCTGTGTCTTTATGGGTTTTATCACGTGAAAGAATGTATTTAAGGAAAAATTTTTATGTAAGTCTGGAGTAATTCAAAGCATGTATACTTGTCGCTAGAGTATCTGCCTAAATCCGCAATGTGTTCGCTACAAACACTGTGACAGATACAAATATCCGAGTTTATGGTTTCACAAAGGTCTTGAACGAAAACCTGCGCACTCTTGTGACTTGCGCTATTGTGCTCCGGTTTTCAGTAGGTAATTATGCTCTGATGTTCACATCTGAGGGGAAGTGCAGGAAGCTATCCCCCAGGTTCGGCTCGCTCAGCTTTCATGATGAGGCTGGCTAGTGGGTCAGGCCAAGCAGCAGAGCATGGAGAAAGGAAAACCCATGAAACGATTCCTGGGACTCCTCTGCGTAGCCACCTTTGTAGGCTTATTTGTAGCAGCTACGTTTAGCACTACCCCCGCTCATGCGCAGATCGCGCAGAAACAGTTCCGTCAGGTCTGTGGTCAGGTGTCGCCTGGAAGCGCACGCTGTCTGGCGATTCAGGTTACGACCACAAACGCCAGCGGCATTACCCCCTTCGCGGCTACCCCAGGTGGGCTCAATCCCGCTGATTTGCAGAATGCGTACAAGCTTCCATCCTCCAGCGCTGGTAGCGGTCGCACCGTTGCTATCGTTGACGCGTATGACGATCCCAACGCCGAGTCTGATCTGGCTGTCTATCGCAGCCAGTTTGGCCTACCTCCATGCACCACCGCTAATGGTTGCTTTAAGAAGGTTAATCAGAATGGTGGTACTAGCTATCCGGCTGCTGATGCTGGCTGGGCTGGTGAGATCGCGCTTGATTTAGATATGGTGAGCGCCATCTGTCCTAACTGTAAAATCATCCTGGTAGAGGCGACCAGCGCCTCTTATGCGAACCTGGGTACGGCTGTCAACAGGGCCGCTAGCCTGGGTGCCGTCGCTATTAGCAATAGCTATGGCGGTGGTGAGTCGAGCGCTGAAACATCTTATGAGTCAACCTACTACAATCATCCTGGTATCGCCGTCACTGCTAGCTCTGGCGATAGTGGCTATGGTGTCTCCTTCCCTGCCTCCTCACGCTATGTAACCGCTGTCGGTGGAACGTCGCTCAGACGAGCCAGTAACACGCGCGGTTGGACTGAGACTGCCTGGAGTGGTGCTGGTAGTGGTTGTAGTCGTTATATCACCAAGCCTTCCTGGCAGACCGATACCGGCTGCTCACGCCGAACTGTTGCCGACGTCTCGGCTGTTGCTGATCCCAACACTGGCGTCTCGGTCTACAATTCTTATCAGTCCAGCGGGTGGGTCGTCTATGGTGGAACCAGTGTCTCTTCTCCCATCATCGCTTCTGTCTACGCTCTGGCTGGTAATACTGGCAGTATCACTTATGGTTCCTATCCTTACAGTCATACTAGCAGCCTGTTCGATGTCACAAGCGGCAGTAATGGCAGTTGCAGTGGTTCTTATCTCTGCACAGCCAAGACCGGCTACGATGGCCCGACAGGCCTGGGTACGCCTAACGGTATTGGAGCCTTCTAAAAAAGAAGTATTGTAGCGAACAACAGGAGAAGCGCTTCCCTAGGTCGTAAAATAGGGGAGCGCTTCTCTGCTGTTTGTGGGGCATGCATATTTAAAATCCAATCTTTATTGCACTAAAAATTAAATTTTATAGAAAGCATTGTAGACAGCACGCGCATTTTCGTCTACAATGTCCCAGGCGTTTGACCATGAGCCTACGAACCCGGAAATGAAATGATCATTATGAGCTGGTAACGATGAGCCAGGGATCAGCTAAGAGAAGAGGACCATGCAACAGAAACAGACATCACAGCAGTTAATGCACCGGGAGAAGACAATCGTTGCGCTTTCGTCGGTGGGGGCGGCCATTGGATTGACCGTCTTCAAGCTCGTTGTGGGCTCGTTTACGGGTAGCCTGGGTATTCTGGCCGAGGCCGCGCATTCTGGGCTGGATCTTGTTGCGGCTCTGATGACGCTTTTTGCGGTACGTATCGCTTCTCGCCCGGCAGATGCGAATCATAACTATGGGCATGGGAAGGTTGAAAATCTCTCGGCTTTTCTTGAGGCTGTCCTCCTTATCGCGACAGGTGTCTGGATCATTATTGAGGCTATCCGTCGCTTGCTCTATCATGAGGGCAGTATGGAGATAAGCATCTGGGCTTTCATCGTTATGTTTTCCTCCATCATCATCGATATCACGCGTTCACGGGCTCTGCTGCGTGTTGCTCGTAAGCATGGTAGCCAGGCTCTGGAGGCTGATGCTCTGCACTTTAGCACCGATATCTGGAGCTCTGCGGTCGTTATCGTTGGCCTGGTGATTGTCTACCTGACTGAGTTACTGCATCTTCCAGGTTGGTTAGCGCAGTCTGATGCCGTTGCCGCTCTGGGAGTCTCTGTGATTGTGATCTGGGTTAGCGCTCGCTTGATACGTGATACTCTGGATGCCTTGCTGGATAAAGCCCCCCACGATCTTGGTACGCATGTGCGCGAGCGACTGCGGACGCTGCCAGATGTGCTAGAGGTACGGCGCATGCGTGTACGCCGCGCGGGCAATAAGCATTTCATTGATATCGTCATTGCCGCACCCCGCACGTTTACCTTTGACCAAACACATCGCTTGAGCGAGCGGATCGAGGAGCAGACCGTTGAGGCCGCGCGTCCAGACTCTCCTCAGGGCGAGTTCGATGTCGTTGTGCATGTCGAGCCTACAGCTTCGCCTCGCGAAACCGTTTCAGATCAGATTCGCTATCTCGCGGAGGCTCAAGGTATACATGCCCATGATATCCATGTGCGTGAGGTCGATGGTGCGCTTGAGGTTGATCTCGATGTAGAGGTGCGCACCGATATGACGCTCCAGGAGGCTCATGCTCAGGCTTCGCGTTTCGAGCATATCGCTCTCCAGCAGAACCCGCACCTCCGCCGTGTCACCACGCATATTGAGGCTCCTAGCGATGTTATTGTTGCTCGTCAGGAAGTTACTAACGAGAATACTGCTTTACGTGAAGAGATAAGGCGCATCGCTAACGGTATCGCGGGTGAAGGGCGTGCGCATGAAGTTCATGTTTATCGGCGTTGTGATGCCCAGTCTGATCATGAGGTTTTTGGTAGCACCGCCACCGAAACTGCCACATTGGATGTTACACTTCATATTACCTTCGACGCGCTGGCTCCGCTGAGCCAGGTGCATATCTGGGCAGAAGAGATCAAGCGTGCGCTCCGCCGGGCGCACCCCTATCTGGACACTGTCACTATCCATACTGAACCGCCCGAAACCGCGTAAGGGACGGGCGAATGAGGAATCAGCATCCCATTTAGGTCTTGCTCAATGGAAGTGTAAACCAGAAGTGTGAGCCCTGCCCGACTGTGCTTTGTAGACCAACGCTCCCACCGTGCTGCTCCACTATCGTTTTGCAGATATGCAGACCCAGACCCAGGCCAATACTATTTCCGCTCATTATGGATATATCTTTGGACCGGTAGAAGCGTTCCCAAACACGCGTCTGTTCGTCGAGCGTTAAGCCTGGCCCTTGATCGCTCACTATCACACGCCCTTCCATTCCTTCTGTAATGACAGTAACTTTTATGGATTTATCGCTTGCTGAGTATTTGCACGCATTTGTCAAATAGTTATTTACCACCTGACCAAGCCGTTCCGCGTCGCCATGGACAAAGATGTCAGCGGTCGGTAGCTCCAGATCAATGCGGCGCCCTTCCGCCACCTGGCGCTGATCTTCAACGATCTCCTTCACTACTTGCTTCAGGTCGCATCGTTGCATATAAAGTGCAAGCGTGCCTGCCCGGATACGAGAGACATCGAGCATGTCACTTGTCAGGCGTGTTTGTAACCTTACCTGATGTTCTGCACGTTCAAGATAGCGTTGAATCTTCTCAAGCAGGTTTATTGATGTGTCATGCTCTTGCTGATGTTGGGACATTAAGCGGCGTAAGGCTCGTTGAGCCAATTGAATGTTGCCCTTAAAAGCGGTCAGCGGCCCTTTCAGTTCATGACTAGCTATGCTCAGGAACTCATTAAAGCGCGTGTTGAGTTCCTGGGTTTGCCGTTGTAGCAGGTAGCGTTCATGTATATCGCGGAAGATAAGCACACATCCATTTACATGCTCCTGCTCATCATAAATTGGCATGCCTGAGACACTTAGGAAGCGTTTCACCCCCTGGGCATTCTCTCTCTGGACCATGACCATCTTTTCACCTACAAGATGCTCACCATTAAGGACGCGCACAATTGGCAACTGTTCACTAAGCACCGGTTGTGTGTTTTCGTCCCAGACGACTGTCCTCTCTTGTTGCCGAGCTAGAAATTCTTCAAGCGTTTTACAGTCAGGAATGACAGATAAAATTTGCCTCGCTACCTCATTTACGCGGAGCTGCCCATCGCGATTGCTAACAAGCATGCCATCACCCATAGCGTCGAGAATAGCATTTAATTCGCGTAAATGCCTATCCGCTTCCATGTGTGCCTCCCGCTCCTTGCGCGCCAGTTCAGCCTGTGCACACTCAGCCTCCCTGAGTTGGGTTGTTAGTTCTTCTCGTTCAATATGAGAGATCAGAAATCGAGCCATGATTTGCATGAGTTCTAGCTTTTCAGGCTGTTGCATGAGTGGACGAGGACGGGAGTCCTGTGAGCAGAGGGTACCATAGATACGACCATCGCTATAGATCAGAGGGACCCCTATGTAAGATCCGATATTATAATCTTTGGTTGTGAGAAGTTTCTGATAAAAAGGGCTGCGTGTGGAATCTTCGACAATAAGAGGCTGATGCGTTTGCCAGATAGTGTGGCAATATGTCTCATCTAATGCTCTCTCTCCTCCTCGGGCCGGCTGTGAGGTGCCCTGGTTACGCACTCCCATGATTTTGAGCGTGTGCTGATTTGCCCCATCGATTTCGTTGGATGGGGTTATCTCAACACGCGAGATGAAGAGGGTCTGACAATCAAGAAAACGGCGCAGTACTTCAAGGGTGGCGTCCATCGCCTCCTCTGAAGACGTGAAGCTCTGAGCGGTAATTTGTGCTACATCATGTAGTATTTGTATGTCTTCGCCCTTGCCTGGCTTTTCAATGGATGATTGGGTGAACACTTCTTGCGAGGGATCTACTTGCTTGCTTGATGAATCTCTCTCGAGTTGCTGAGAAAGAGTTGGCTTGGCTAAATTTGTAGCTGGCTTGGGGAATTTGCGCTTCAATATAGGGTTCCTTTTCTACCCATCGTCCCTGAAGGAAATAAGTCGCGACTGTGAACATCTATCTAGACGGTATGTGTAGAAGAGCGCTAGTAGGTTGTGCTACTCGAACAAAGGAGCAAGTATTTCCAAATCTCGCTGTAAGCATTTATATAAAAGGCGCTTTTGCCTACATAGCAAAGCCAATTTACTTACTATGTAGGCAAAAGCCTAGTCTACAAATACCCATCTGTCAATAGGTATGCATGCTTCTCTACTTAGAGTGGGATTTGTGTGGGATTACTTTTTTCTAGGAACGCCTTGAATCAGTACAATATTCGACAAATTATTTTCTTTGTTTGAGACGTACGAAAAATGTACTGTTGAGCCTCTAACTCCAGCCCACCGCATCGATATACACGGTGGCTTGCTTACCATATAACTGTATTCCTAAGCTATTATTGAAATATGGAAGTAAAGAATGCAGCTATTGTCATGAATGAGGACAAAAAAACCGGCTCTATAAAGCCGGATAGGAAAATGGCGGAGGAGGCGGGATTCGAACCCGCGAAGGCTCATCACCTTACACGATTTCCAGTCGTGCTCACTAGACCACTATGAGACTCCTCCAGGATAAGCGGAGAGGGCGGGATTCGAACCCGCGAGGGCTATTAACCCTACCGCTTTTCGAGAGCGGCACATTCGACCACTCTGACACCTCTCCGCCACGGAGTATAACACATCTTTCCTGCCTTGACAAGCACTTTTCTGGGATTTGGGAGAGGTGCGTCTTTCCTCGTTAAAGCCAGGGTGACAGAGCATAACGCATGGGCACGTGCCTTGCTCTGCCACCCTCTCTTCTACTCTTCGTTTAGTTCTCCTTGCTCATAGAGCCAGCGTGCGAACTGGATATGACAGTCCTCGGCCATACGTTGGCGCATTTCAGTATTTTCATATAAATGCTCGCGCATCCTGATGAGCTTGATTGCTTCATCCCAGAGGAAGCCCTGCTCCAGCAATGCATGCAGGAGCACTTGCTCACGCGCTATCTCCTTCGCCGAGACTTCAGGGTCCATCGATGGCGATTGCTTCAGCCCATCGTGAGGCTGCTCAAAGAAACTGCCTCCCATCGATGGATCATGTAAATTCGACATATGCATTCTCCTCTTTACGCAGTCCATTTCTCTCAAGTGATGAGCCGCTCAATCATCTACACACGCGTTAGCCATCTTCAGATGAGTACAGTGCTCCTAAACGGGTTTGACTCTATTACATGACAACCGAGTTTGGTCCTGTAGTGAAGGCACAGCTCTGCAAGGTCCTGCTATAGCTTTCCTTATCGGCATTCTACACCAGGTTTATAGTCCCCAGAGGGACGATATGCCTTAGGGACTTTTGTAAGTCAAACCAGGGACTTCAGTCAATGTTCCCTCCTGGTTCGGCGCCACTACACTTTAGGTACTAATGACAAAAGGAAGCAAGGGCGAAGTGGGTCTTAGGCGAAAACCAACGCCGCCTGAACGGCGGCAAGAGCGAACTCCTTGCACAAACACCTGAGCGCGACAGCGCTAGCTGCCGCCAGACAACGTTGTTTGTATCAACAAGAACGCGCTCAGGTTTTCAAACTAAGGGGTAGGACTATTTTTGCTGAAAGGAGTGGCAAACAGGTCTATGCAGGCTACGATTACCTTGAGCGAACTCTGGGAGAAGTACCAGGAGCATAAAAGTCCAGAACTACGTATTGAGTTAATCACGATGTACGCTCCCTTGGTGCGCTTCGTGGTTGGACGCTTAGGTATTCCTCCTACTAGTCTTCTTGATATGGAAGACCTCATAGGATATGGCACAATTGGACTTATTAATGCTATTGATCGCTACGATCCAGCTCGGGGCGTTCGCTTCGAGGCCTTCGCAACTCCCCGGATCCGTGGAGCCGTTATCGACCAGATACGCCAGCTCAACTGGTTACCCCGCTCCGCTGTCTCACGTATTCGCCAGATCGAAAAGACCCTAGCGGAACTAGAGCAGACCCATGGACGCCCCGCGACTGAAGTAGAGGCGGCTAACGCCCTGGATGTGTCCGTGGATCGCTACCGCCAGATGCTTGCTGAGATGAGTGTTTCCGTGCTCTCGCTTGATGCTCCTCTTGGTACCCATGTCGAGGAAGAGACAGCTTCCCTGGCGGATCTGCTTGAAGATGAAGAACAGCAGGACCCCGGTGAATCAGTGGAACGTGAAGAACTGACTCAGGCCCTTTCCTCTTCAGTTGAGAATCTCCCACAACGCGAACAGCTCCTACTTTCCCTCTACTATAAAGAGGAGCTAACCATGAAGGAGATCAGTCGTATTATGAATGTCTCTGAGTCGCGTGTCTGTCAACTGCGTATGCAAGCGTTGGTGCGCCTCCGTTCTATGCTCAATACTTATGAAACAGGTGAAGCTGCCCCATCTGGAGGGAAAGGCCGTGGTCGAGCAGAAGAACAGTCTGTGTATGTCTACCAGAACGCGCATAAGCGGCATCCAGCGGCAAGCGGAGCTGGCAAGTCACACTGATCCTTACTATGGACTTTGAATATAACGTCATTTCTGTGACCCACACGCTTGCCTCATACGTTTGAGTCCTAGGGCATGGAGTTGTGATGTCAACAACGTGGTAGCGGGAATAAGAATATAGCGACTTTTAGTCATAAAAAGTTCTAAAAAAGTAATATATAGATCTTTGGGTGCAGAGAATGATGCCTCCATCAGGCTCTAAGAGAATTGTGTCCGCATTGGACGTTAATTATAGAGAACGTGAATGGGGGAGCATGGTTGTAGAGGAATGTATACTGAAAAATGAAACTTATCTTGCGTAAGTTTATGGGCTTATGCGAAAACCGATTCCATTTGGAGATGAGCCGCTGCCAAGGCTAGCGCTGCCCCGTATACGGGGCGCGGCACGCTCAGGTTTTCGAGTAGGTGGTATATCGATGAGCAGATTGTGCGCACGATACCCATTGTCTACGGGCCTTGCGTCTGAAACCGGCAATGGTCAGTCCACATCGTGGCTTGCCATTTCACTAATGCTGCGCGTCAAGCACATGCATTGAGAAGCCATCGCAGCGCAGGGACGCCTGGAATTTGCTTCTGATGAAGGGAGCTTCGCATGCTTGTATTGCGACGAAAAGTTGGCGAAAGTATAGTGCTTGCTGGTGTCATTAACATTTCTGTGCTGGCCGTCGAAGGCGAGCGCGTTAAGATTGGAATTAGCGCTCCGCCAGATGTTAGTATCGTGCGCGAGGAGCTATTACGATCTGTGCCCGAGACGCCTGTGCAACAACCGAATTCACCCTCAACCCTACAGCAACGCTAGCGCCACGGAGTGGACCGCAACGAAACAATGTGGATAAGCGCTGCCAGTTAATTAATGACATGAGTTCGGCCCGTTTCAGTAAGACAACATGGTAGCAATGCACGAGATAAGGAAACACTGCTGGTACTTAGACCGCCCGGCAGTGTTTCTTTTTTCTGTATAGATTAGGCTTTATTCGACATTGACACTCGCTCTATGACCGTTTTTCTGATTCTGAACCGCTCCTAAAGCTTCTTCGTTGCTCTTCACTATCTCGCTAATGAAGGTTTCTGTCATATCGCGTGCCAGGTCATCAGAATGCTGGACTGGAGGCGATTTCATCAGGTACGCGCTGGGTGCTTCAAGTGCCCCACTGATGCCATTGTCCAGCGCCAGTTTGACCAGTCGTACGGCATCGATGACTACACCCGCTGAATTGGGCGAATCCCAGACTTCAAGCTTCAGCTCAACGTTGAGTGGCACGTCGCCAAAGGTGCGGCCTTCCAGGCGAATGTACGCCCATTTGCGGTCAGAGAGCCATTCCACGTAGTCTGATGGACCAATGTGTACATTCTCTTCGCCAATCTCGTAATCGAGCTGGCTGGTGACCGCGTTGGTCTTGCTCTCTTTCTTGGATTCCAGGCGCTCGCGTTCTAGCATGTTGTAGAAATCTGTGTTGCCACCTACGTTGAGCTGCATCGTTCGCTCTAGCTTGACTCCACGCTCGCGGAAGAGGCGTGCCAGCTTGCGGTGAACAATGGTCGCGCCAACCTGGCTCTTGATGTCATCGCCAATTATCGGTAGCCCCGCGTCCTTGAAGCGCTGCTGCCAGTAGCTCTCACGCGCGATAAAGACTGGGATGCAGTTGACCAACCCGACGCCAGCCTGAAGAATCTGTTCTATATACCATTTAGTTGCCGTCTCAGAGCCGACTGGTAAATAGTTGATGACGACGTCGGTCTTTGTCTCCTGCAAGATGCTTACGATATCATCGGTGGTTCCAGGGGCCTTGGTGATTACCTGTGATAGATACTTTCCCAGGCCGTCATGCGTCATGCCACGATATACCCTGGCATTCAAATAAGGTACTTCGGCAAAGCGATAGGTGTTGTTTGGTGCCTGGAAGATCGCCTCGCTCAGGTCCTTACCAACCTTATTGCTATCAATATCAAAGGCCGCAGTAAACTCTATATCTCGGATATGGTATCCACCAAGATTGACATGCATGAGTCCTGGTATAAAGTCATCCTCTTTGGCGTTTTGATAGTATTGCACCCCCTGTACCAGGGAACTGGCACAGTTTCCTACGCCGATGATCGCGACCCGTACTTTTCGACTCTTCGCCATGTACTCTCTCCTTCGATGCGCTAAGGGGTTCAACAACCCATGCCGATATTCGTTATGCCGCCGGTGCGGGTTGTCTTATAAGCCATTACAGATACATACACCCTCACCTTTATGGTAAAGAGTGTGAACAACATTGTGCTGTCCCGTAACTACAACCGAGAAGAAGAGAAATTTTATTCCTTAATAAGAGTAACTAATTACCTTGATTGCCTTTGTAAAGAGAAAGAAGCGCGCGGTTGACAGCCTCATGTCTGCCAACCGCGCGCTTCTTTCTCTCTGGAAAATATTAATTCTGTTGCTGGAAGTATTCTAGGGTTGCGTGTACGCCTTCTTCGAAGGTTATGCTTGGCTTCCAGCCCAGGAGGCGTTCCGCCTTGCTGTAATTGAATTGAGCTTTGTAGAGGTCGCCAGCACGCTTGGGGGCGCGAATAATTTCTGGCTCATAGCCTGTAAGACCAACCAGTGTCTGGTAGATCTTGTTGACCGAGATGGCTTCGTTGGTGCCAATGCAGAAAATATCGTTGTCTCCACGTGTGAGTGCGAGCACATTGGCGCGTGCGACATCGCCAACGTACACATAGTCTTTACTCTGCTCGCCGTCCCAGTCGATGCGTACCGATTGGTGCGTCAGGAAACGCTTGGCGAAGATCGCAATGACTCCGGCTTCACCATTGGGGTCCTGGCGAGGGCCAAATACGTTGCCATAGCGGAGTGCAGTGTAGTTCAAGCCGTTGGCTTCCTGCCAGTAGCGTAGGTAGTGTTCCGCGACGAGCTTTGTAATGCCATAGGGTGATTCAGGTCGTTGGAGGACATCCTCATCCACTGGCAAGCGGGTTGGGGTGCCATAGGTTGCGCCTGATGAGGCAAAGATAATCTTGCGTGTGCCAACGCGTGTACAGTTGCTTAGTACATTGATTAAGCCCAGGACGTTAACTTGAGCGTCTAACTGAGGATGGCGTGTAGAAACTGCGACGCTGTGCTGTGCTGCCTGGTGGCATACGATCTCTGGCTGAATCTCGTCGAAGGCGCGGGCGAGGGCTTCCTCATCCGTGATGTCCGCGCGTATAAGCTGTGCCTGAGGATTGAGGTTTGCCTCCTTCCCACCACCATCTGCCCAGAAATTATCGACGACTGCTACCTGGTTTCCTTCCGTGATATAGTGGTCGACAATATGTGAGCCAATAAAGCCAGCCCCGCCTGTGACAAGTATCTTCATGTGCTATAACAACCCCTTTCGTAACTACTCAGGTTCTCTTCCGAGGTTATTATAACCGCCGTTCGCAGGCAATTTCAACACGTGTATCGGCATGAGAGGCGCTTGCGAGCTTATTTATGGTTCATTGTATGCGTTGAAGCGCCTGAATACTTGTGAGTACCGGATAGATCGTCAGGCCCGTGATATGTTGGAGTCTTCGCAACGTTACTTCATCCTGTGGATTTGCCATCGCGACTGTCAGGACATTGTGCTCACGACCAAGGGGACAGCAATGAAGCTCGCGCGCGAGCCGCTCATCAACCAGCTGGCGCACATGTGCTGGTAGCGCATGTGGTAGGGTAGGAAGGTATGGCACACCGATCTCACGTGCCAGCTGTGATAGCGCTTCATCATCATGCATCTGCATGGCGCGTGGTTCCGGCTGGGTATCGTCGGCATTGAATTGGAAGTAACGTCGTTCTTCGAGCGTCGCGCAAAGTTGATTCCAGAGGGTTTGGGAGGGCGACAGAGAATGTACTTTGACCGCGCTTTTGGCGCTTTTCATACCAATGGGGCGTGTGATATCAAGGCGCTCGCAATTGTGAACGCGCCAGAGTAAGGCATCCCAGAGGCGTTCCTGTACAATCGCGGCCCCCTCTTGATTGGCCCCTGGAAGTACAAAGTAGAAGGTCGTTCCGAGCAGAAAGACATCGTCTGTTTTTCGTACCAGTTCGCGTACATTCTCCAGAAAGTAGCGTGTGCTGACCTCTGCCGCTTCCTTATCGTCAAATTGCAGTGTCATAGAGACCAGGGCCAGATCTTCTTGTTTCTGCACTTCATCTGTTTGTACGCTCTGCTCAAGGTCGTGCAGCGATACTATCTCTGTGTATGCATATGTGCTGGTTAATTGCTCATGAGATAACACGAAAGCCCTCTCTTTGTTCATATTCCTTATCCGGAAACCTGAGCGCGCCGTGCTCCCCGCATGGGGGCAGCGTTAGCTGCGAGAGCGGCGCCGTGCCCTCGTATGAGGGTTGGTTTTCGCATAAGACCATAGCGGAATCCCTTCAACACCCCTTGTTTGCTCAGACCCATATGGATGCATGCCTAGATAAGCATACCGCAAACTATACCCGGAAGAGGCATCAAGCCGGTTGCATTTTTGTTAAAAGTGGCTCTTCCTGGTTAAGATCATTTTACATATCCTTGTGAGTTTCCTGTTGTGGGGGCGTGCTGTGAGCGTAGCCCGTTAAGTTCGCGCACTAGACCAAGGGTCTGCTTGACCAGGAAATCGTTCTTCTGGAGCAGGTTCAGAATTGCCATTGATTGTTGATGCTTGCTCTGAGAGAGGGCGACTGATATCGCTGGTAATCCTTCATCTAACAAGGTGAGCACACAAAGCAGAAGCGAGAGGAAGCCCGTGTCTAGTTTGCGCAGTGTGTGTGGTGATAGGCCACTCTGGCCCAGCGTTGAGAGGAAAGGTGGCTGCCGATGATACATCTCAAGCCACGGTTGGAAGAGCGCGATCAGGTCATGTCGTGCGCGCTCATGGGTGATTCCATGAGAGGCTGATGCGGCCTGTATTTTGCTTTGCTGCTCTGGCAGGCTTTCTAGCTGCTCTAGCATTGCCGTTAGAGTGGTACTGACCAGCTGACCCCATGGAACCAGACGGGTACATTGTGCCTCAATTTCACGCAGACATTGCCAGCAGCGATAGCGCAGGGCGATGCGCTCATGCGTTCCAATGAAGTTCCAGCCTTCACTAACTCCACCTAACCGCTTGAGTGCTGGCAGGTGGTGACTATAGAGTGCCTGGGCATTAGTCAGGAAATAATGCAAGCACAACTGCATATTCCGAAGCGCGGCAGGCTCGCTGTATGTTTGTAATGGGGCAAGCAGGGTCGACAGGCGTGCGTGAAACTCGCCATCATTTAATTCCATCTTCACCACCTCCTCCCGATGTGTGTCTTTCTCTTCCATTGTACGGCACTCAACCTATTCCCTTGCAGAAAGATTTGCATTAATGTGCGGCTCGTGTCCAAGGGGATGTGGGCATCAATGCTCAGGTGAAAATGGTGATGTACATCGTTTGGAATCCCAGACCTGGGATATGAGTAGCTTGACAGGCTGTATCGGGCGTATACAATGAGAAGTACACATTGTTTCCTATGTTGGCGAGACATGCGCAAACTGCTCGTTCGCTTACGTTTATAGTAGTGTCTCCTCAAAGCCCATAAGTCAGGTGGGGCTGTAAGAAGCAGCTATTCCTGGCTTTGCTGTCATCGAGCCTAATTTTGTCATAAAATAAAGTAACAGGCCTGTGCCTACAGATATGATATTGTGCTGTTATCACACTAGTAGCAAAGAGCTTGAAGAAGAATATGCAACGATCCTTCCAATCATCGCCACCACTGGCACCGACAGAGCAACAACCAGGTGAACAAGCCTTCCTCGCGCGAGACGACGAGTCCGCGCCAGAGCAGGTCTCTCTCGCAGCCGAGCGCGCTCGCTTACGCCAGGGCATTATGCATGTGCGTATTCGCCACTTCTATTGCACGCTCGAAGAGATATTTGACCCTACTCTGCGCGGGTTGAGCTTTGTGATTGGGACCGGCAATGGTCGTCCCAATGAGCCAGGCCGTGTTATTGATGCCTCGCCTGCCGCCGTGCGCCTGGGCATTACTCCTGGCATGCCATTGCGGCGCGCGCATCGTATTGCGGCGCGCACGCGTTTTATGCCCGCCTCCAATGAGCGCTATCAGCCCTTCTTACAGAAACTGCGTGAGCGTTACCGGGCATATTCACGTATTGTCGAGTCGCTGGCCCTTGCTGACGCCTTTATCGATTTGCGTGGGTGCGAATTGGCCTTCGATAGCCCGGTTACACTTGGTGAGCGCCTGTGCGCGGAGATCGCGGAGATGGGATTGACGGCGCAGGTTGGGATCGCTAATGGTAAGGCTATTGCTGAATTGGCCGCGCTTATGAGCAGGCGCGATGGGCGTCAAGGGGTGCTCTATGTGCCTCCTGGTCGTGAAGCCTCTTTTGTGCAAACTCTTCCCCTTTCAATGCTGCTTCAGTTGCGTTCGGCTGGCACAGGTGTTCCCAGCGCCTTGCCAGAGTTGGCTGAGAGCGATGGGGCGCACACTTCTGAGGTGGAGGTCAAAGGTGAGCAGGCCGATCCTATCGCAGTTGCGGAGATGGTTGCGCATTTGCGCGATTTTGGAATTACCAATTTTTCGCAAGTCGCTGGCCTGGCTGAGGAGGGCCTCTCGCGCCGCCTGGGACGTCTGGGAAGCTGGATCTATCATGTCGCGCGCGGTGAGGACATCAGTCTGGTTATTCCCGATGTACCCCCTTTGAGCCAGAATGCGCGCGTGCGCTTTCACCATCCTGCCGATGCGGACGAGGCTTGCGCTGCCGTACGTAAGCTTGCCGATTATCTGAGCGAGCGTTTGCGTGAGCAACGACTTAAGGGGCAATCCATTGCTCTCATTCTCTGGCCTGATCGCCCTCAGAAACGTGAGACTCGCAAGCTGGTTATGGGTGAGGATGGCGAAGAGATGGCTGTGACGACGGCTGAAGAATCGATGGGAGGGCAAATGCTTCTCTCCCGCCATACCGATGATGCCGATGTGATTGCACATCATAGCCTGATGCTCTTTGCCCACTATCACAAGGCGGCTAATCACTATCTACAGGTGCAGTTGCGTATTGGCGATATTATCGCTGCCTTGCCCTCATATTACCCTCCAGCTGTTCGTGCTCGCGGTAGGCCCACACGCAAGCTCTCCCGCTAGTTTTCTATAGCGGCGTTCAGATGGCATATGCAGGTGTGGCTCTTTTGCCTGCGCTACGGATGCCCACTTCCTTGTCAAAATGTTATCGGGCACAATAAAAAAGTACTTATATTGAAACATGTCACTCTGTCGAGACGTTATAGTTAAGGCGAGGGCATATATCGATGTACGTGTTGGGATAGCAGTGATGGCTATCCCTTTTTTGTACCTATGCCGTTTTTCTGGCAATAAATTATTTTGTTTTATTCTGCTTCACAGTGCTGTGAAGTTGCTATCTACGTGACTTCTCCCCTCGCTCTATATAACTTTAGCTACTATTTATTTTTTAGCACAAGAGCTATATCTGCTAGGCAGAGAAGAGAAAACGGTGGTACCCTTGCAAGATGAAGCAGCAAAAAAGCAATTTATAAAGGCTAGACAGAATGGACAACAAAAGGATCCTCCTCCATTTATGGAGTATCCAGTCACACCAAAACCAGAGGCCGTGGAAGACCTGCCTACGGTGGAGTTGGGTGTGGTCCCCGCATCGAAGGCAGTAGAAGATCTACCAACGATCAAAACTGAGATACCTTCCACCTCTCCCCAGGTTGAGAATCTTCCCGCAGTCAGATTTGGTGTAGTTCCCGCGCCGAAGGCCGTGGAGGATTTGCCAACAGTCAAAATGGGGGCATCTCCCTCTCTGCACTTTGCGGAGACGAAGGAACGCAACCAGAAAAGCACTGGGAAGGGTGGGAAGGGCCTGCTTATCCGTGTCGCGCAACTCAAAAAGACGTTCTCCCCTTCCTCTCTCAAGCAAATGACAAAGAGGCAGAGGCTCTCGCTAGCGGTGCGTTTGCTCCTGGTCTTTTGTATTCTTGCCCCTCTCGCGGGCGGCATCGTCTATGCTATGCAAGGATTGACTACCTATAACTCGCTACGCGAGCATGCCAACCAGGGGGTCCAGCATTTCCAGAACATCAAAACGCTGCTCTCAGGCTCTACTGCGCTTAATCCCGCACAGAAGCAGCCCAATATCTTGAATGAGCAAAAGCTGAAGCTCTCTCTCAAGGAGCTGCAGGACGCGCGCACAGAATTTACCATAGCTCAGCAGACCCTCAATACTTCGTCGTTTGTGCATCTGGTGGAGCAGAACAGCTCCTCTTATCAGCAACAGATTGTGGCTGCGCGCCAGGCTCTCGGTATTGGCATTGAGGCGACATATATGGGAGAGGACGCGCTGCACCTGGTCATGAAGCTGGCTCCCAAATTGAGCAAGCCGCTCCTGGCCTCGTCAAAAGATCCCCTGGTGACCTCCAGCGATCTGGCTTTGATCCAGCAGACCCTCAAGATTATGCAGCCTAGATTTGAGCGCATCACTACGAGTTTGCACCAACTTTCGCTCGATGCTCTCCCTTTAAGCGATCAGCAGCGCGCTCAGGCTAAACAATACCTGCAGTTGTTACCACAGGTTGAGCAAGGTTTCTCGCTTGCTAATAATCTGACTTCCGTCGCGGGCTGGCTTCTGGGTGTTGATAAGCAGCGCACCTTCCTGGTGCAGACAATGGACCGGGGTGAGCTACGCGCCACTGGTGGTTTCAATGGGCAGTACGGCGAGCTTACGGTTTCTGGCGGTCGTTTCTCCCCCCTGACACTGAAGGACATCTCTCTTATTGAGTATGTGGCTGGCAATCCCACTAATGGTCAGCTTGCTCCCAGCGCGTACCGCTCCTGGTGGCCTTTTGCCAACTGGGGTGTTCGCGATGCCAATCTCTCAGCCGACTTCCCGACCTCGGCGAAGATCATTACCGACTTATATCATAGCGAGGTCAATCGCGATGTCGATGGTGTGATCATGTTCTCGCCCTTTTTGATCGAGCGTGTGTTGGAGGTGACTGGTCCCATTACCATCAATGAATATCATGAGACGATAACATCGCAGAACCTTGAGGAGCGCCTACACTACTATCAGCTAGATAATGCCGGGATTCGCAAGGCCGAGCTCGTCGAACATGTGGAGGACCCGGCGCAAGCACGTAAGCTCTTTACCAGTCGCCTGGCGAAAGTGCTGATGGAGCGTATTCAATCGGCTCCACTCAACGATTTATTATTGCTTGGTACGATGTTCATGCAAAACTTGAAGACGAAGGATCTGGAGGTCTATCTGAACAACGAGCAGGCGCAGAGCTTGCTTAGTCGCTATGGTTACGCCGCCGAAATTGATCGCTCAACGACGCATGATGGTCTCTATATCGTGCAGGCCAATGTCAGTGCTAGCAAGGCATCACAGTTCACGCGTAGCATCTTTAAGGATAATGTCACTCTGGACGCGCAGGGAGGGGCTACCCACGTACTTCAGATACGCTTGGCGTATAACCAGATCGGTTCCGTGTATGGATTGGATACCTTGCGTGATTATGTGCGCATCTATGTGCCGTCTTCTGCGAAGTTCCTGGGTGGTGATGGTTTCTATACAAATGACCCGTTATGCGGCGGTGGCTTTGGTACCTGTTCCCGCGATGGCATCTACTCGCATCAACAGCTCATCTGCCCTCCAGGGCAGTATGAGGCTGGTGCCTCCGCACCCATGCTTGATGATCCCTACTATCAGCAGTGGCACCCCTTGAACCAAATTGGCGAGCCGACTAACTTCCAGAGCGATGAACCAGGACGCGCAATGTTCGCGGGTTATCTGGTTGTTCCCAAGAACTGCACACTTTCTGCGAGTGTCTCCTGGTATGTGCCACCTATGGGGAAAGATCCCTATCAACTCCTGGTGCAACGTCAGAGCGGTACCTTTCCCGAACTAGATCTCTCGCTGCTCCCGCCTTCGGGTAACTGCGCCAGTCTCTCGTCTCAGGGCGTCTACTACAACGGTCCCTTGACCCAGGACCGCCTGTTCCAGAGCAAGAGCCCTACCAATGCGGTCGCGAATAACAATAATTGTTACCCTGGTCCCGGCGTGTAATCATAAGCCAGAGAAGAGAAAGAGGCTGAATCCTGTAGTGCAGGCTCAGCCTCTTTCTCTTTTGCTATTGGTGTAATTGTTAGTTTTCCAAAACCTCATCGATCAGGCCATATTCTGCGGCCTGCTGGGCGGTGAGATAGTTGTCACGATCCGAATCTTGAGCAATGCGCTCTACGCTCTGTCCCGTGTGTTTCGCGAGCAGTTCATTCAACTCACTACGTGTGCGGATGATCTCGCGAGCCTCGATCTCCAAATCTGCGGCCTGACCCGCGATCTCGCCCGAAATAAGGGGCTGATGGATAAGAATAGTGGAGTTGGGTAGGCTAAAGCGCTTTCCCTTCGTGCCTCCTGCTAGTAAGACGGAACCCATACTCATAGCGATGCCAACACAGAGTGTTGAGACATCGGGCTTGATATATTGCATGGTATCGTAGATCGCCAGTCCAGCCGTGACGCTACCACCAGGGGTGTTGAGATACAGGCTAATATCACTTGACGAGTCCTCATGTTCCAGGTAGAGCATGAGCATGATTGTCTGGTAGGCAACCATATCGTCGACGGGCTTGCCTATCATGATAATGCGGTCCTTCAGCAGCATGTCTTCGATGCTGTATGTTCCTCCACGCTCACCACCGCGCCCATATTCATTGCGTACGGAATGCAGACCCAGGCGCTGTACCTCACCACCCCAGCGCAGATCGCGGGGATGAATAATGCTACCCATGAGAGTTTTCTCCTTATTTCTCAGCCAGTTCCTCGCGTGAAATCACTTCGTCGGCAATCCCATATTCAACCGCTTGCTTGGCGTTCATATAGCGACGGCGGTCGGCGTCCAGTACGATCTCGTCGACGCTGCGTCCCGTGTGCTCGGCGAGGATCTCATAGAAGCTCTGGCGCTGACGCAAGAGCTCACGCGCGCGAATCTCGATATCGCTGGCCTGTCCCTTGATAGAGCTCAATGGTTGATGCAGGACAACGAGCGAGTGTGGGAGGACGAAGCGCTTTCCTTTGGTTCCAGCCGCTAAGAGCACTGCGGCAACTCCCTGGGCCGCTCCCAGGCATACAGTCGTGATCTCTGGCTTCAGGTAGCGCATGGTGTCATAGATGCCCAGGCCATAGTATAGGTTCCCATCAAGGGAGCCATGACAGTTGATGTAGAGGCTAATCTCCTTCGTGGCGTCGTCGCTTTCAAGGTAGAGCAGCACTCCAATCAGGTAGTTGGCGATCTCATCATTGATAAAAGGAGGAACGAAGACGATACGCTCTCTCAGGAGTCGGGAGGGAACTTCATTGATACGGACGCTTTCTCGACGATACGAGGCCATATTTGTTATAGAAGGCGCGGTCTGGCCTTCTTCAGTGCCATGGTTGCTCCAGATCGGGTTCATATGTGCTCCTTCTGGCATCTCGCGTATAAATGTGTTGCTTTTGCTTTCAATCTTACAAGAGGCGCATTCTGATAGTTGACCGTATGATACTGAAAGCGTCGATGTATGTCAATATAGCGCCTGGGAGCTTTTAGCGTACCATCTTCACGCCCAAAGGAGCAGTAAGGTCGCCTGGAATTCTCCAGACGACCTTGCTATGTCTTCCGTCAAGAAACATGTATACGCTACGGGAGCTTTTAGCGTGTGGCGACGCCCAGTCCGGGGGTATCGGGGAGGATGAGCTTGCCTCGCTCGACGCCTACGCCAGTATAAGGGTCATCGTTAATAAGCAGATGTCCATCCAGGTCAGCATAATCGACGAGCGGGGTCAGGTGTGCAGCGGCGGTAATGGCAAGTGAACTCTCGATCATACAACCTAGCATGATCTTCAGGCCGTGCGCGCGTGCTACGTGGATCATCTTGAGGATATTGCTGATACCATTGCTCTTCATCAGCTTCAGGTTGATGGCATCGACACATTCGCTCAGCCTGGGGATATCTTCGGGTGCGACACAGCTTTCGTCGGCCATGATGGGCAAGGGCACGTTCTCTCGAACGAGTTTCAGGCCTGCCAGGTCATAGGCTGGCACCGGCTGCTCAACAAACTCGATATTATAGGGAGCTAAGGCATTGATATTTTTGATGGCCTCCTTTGGCGTCCAACCCGCGTTGGCATCCACGCGGATGACCGCCGATGAGACCTCGCGAATAGCCTTGATGTTTTCGATGTCCTGCTTCGTGCCAACCTTGATCTTAAGCACAGGGTAGTCTTTCGCCAGGAGCGCCTTCTTCGCCATCTCAGTTGGTGTGTCTATGCCGATGGTAAACGATGTCAGAGGCGTGCGTGTAGGATCTAAGCCCAGCAGCTTATAGAGCGGTACTCCAAGCTGTTTTCCCACAAGATCATAGAGGGCCATATTGACTGCGGCCTTGGCGGCTGGATTCAGGCGTATTACCTTATCCAGGCGAGTCATGATCTCTTCAATAGCGAAAGGATCGTCGCCCAGGTTGCCCGCGAAGAGTGCGATACAGGCCAGGACAGTCTCTACGCTCTCGCCATAGTAGCGGCTAGGTGCTGCCTCGCCATAGCCTACCTGCTCGCCAAACGACAATTCTACGACCGCATTCGCCGCAACATGCTGAACTGAGCGTGAAATACGGAAGGGCGTCGTGAGTTGGAGGTCTACGGGACGTGCGTCAATATGGATCATTTTTCCCTCTTTCCATGTATTCAGACAAGGCGTTCGCTCTAGCCGCACCTGCGGCGTTGATTTTTGTTTAGGACATCAGTGATAAGTGCCTATGCTACATTCTAACAGCCTGACGAGCGCTATGGGAAGAGGGGATGGTCACTACTCATCGGAGAATGCAAGAAGAATATGCTTTTGATAACAAGAGATGTTGGACATTGTTCTAGCTGATAAACATATTCAGGTAAAGGGGATCAAAGCGAGGAGGCAGCATTTCCAGCAAGCTATGCTATAATGTTTTCTGACAATGCCTCTCGTTGCGTGCTGTCTGCGCGCCTATCATAGAATCGTATGCTAGCAAAGGGAATATGTATGCCGACGCGAGAAGACGCCTATACACTTATGACAAGTCACGTACACAATCTGAGCCTGCAAAGGCATATGCTCTCGGTTGAGGCGGCAATGCGCGCGTACGCGCGCAAGTATGGTGAGGACGAAGAGCTCTGGGGCGTGGCGGGCCTGCTACACGACTGCGACTATGAAGAGTATCCCGATCTGAGCCAGCATACCCAGGTTGCGGCGGTCTGGCTTGGTGACGCCGGGTATGATAAGCGTGTTATTTATGCTATCCTGGCCCATAATGATCTAAACCTTGAGACAAACCCACGTTCTGACCTGCTCTCCAAAGCCCTCTATGCCTGCGATGAGGTGACGGGTATGATTACCGCGACCTCCCTGGTGCGCCCAACGAAGAGTATCATTGGATTGGAAGCTTCCTCGGTGCGCAAGAAGATGAAGGCCAAGGGCTTCGCTGCTGGTGTCAATCGCGATGATCTGGTAAAGGGTGCTGAAGGCCTCGGCGTCGATCTAAACGAGCATATTACCTTTGTCATCGAGGCCATGACTGGCATCGCCGATGTACTTGGTCTGGCGGGTAGTGACGCCTAGTATGTCCTTTGATACTATCTGGTGCGCTCGCCTCGGCGCAGCGTGCGAACGGAAGTGTAGACAGTATGCAGCAGTCTCGTAAACCCCGGCATCAATCGCGGCGGCTCTTTACTGCCAGTGAGCTTGCTTCATATGAGCATTGCTCACTCGCTTGGTGGCATGAGCACTATGATCCTATCGCTCAGGGGAACGACGACGAACTCTTCGCGCGCCTCGTCGAGATGGAGAACAAGCATGATGCCCAGGCTCCTTCTCTGCCTGAGTATCATGTCGTCGAGCAATTGCTTTTGCGTCGAGGGGCCTTTGAGGATGAGAATGCGCGGCAGCGTGAGGGCACGGATGTCGAGGAGATGGCGGATGAGCGTATAATCACACCTGGCTCAGAGGGCGCTATGCGCCGCCTGGTCCCCGTGATTTTGGGGCTCGTTGTTCTCTCGCTGCTTCTGATTATCTCGTCCGCCTTTCTGAAATAAGGCTGTATTTGTCAGAAATGTGTTGGGAAAGGGGGGAAACGCATTGGGTAGCATCCTGTTAACGTTTGGACTCTGCCTGCTCTTCATCGCTCTCGCTCTACTCATGCTTTGGCATAATGAGCGTTCGCGTCAGCAAGAGCGTTTGCATAATGAGCGCCGCCAGGCGCTTGACCTGCCAGGCGAACTGGTTTACGAGGATGTTGATAATGAGGGGGAAACCCTCTATTCTAGCGAGTATCCCCTCATTGGCAAGCCAGACTATATTGCTCAACACGACGATGGGCGACTCATCCCTGTGGCGCTCAAACTCACCGTGTCGGGCCTGACTCAACCCCTGAGTAACCACGTTCTGCAAGTCGCGGCTTATTGCCTGATCCTTGAGGACTACTCCGCGATGCCTCCTACGCATGGTCTTCTTCGCTATGCCGATCATGATTTCACTATTGATTACACTCCTGCTCTGCGCAAGAAGGTCATTCGCTTGCTGGGAGAGATGGAGCGCTACGGCTCCCGTGATATTCCTACTCTGGCAAGCCAGCGAGCCAACAAGTGCCGCGCCTGTGTCTTCCAACAAATCTGCCCCATTGGACGCAATAAATAGAAGCTGAGAGCTTCTGTACAAAACTCACCCCTCAATTGACAGCCCTCGCTCAAAGGTCTACACTGGCATCAGGTTAGATGTGTATGGGTTACCCCTATTTGAAGTGAGGATCTATTTATGGCTACATTTCATGAAGTGGTGGAGTTGAAAGGGCATATTATCGATTCCTGGTCGCTTCCTCGCGCCTGGGACACGATCATGGACCGTGGCGGCAATTTTACAGTACAGGAAATTACTATCGGTAAACATAAGTCGGAGCCAAGCTATGTGCGTCTCCAGATAGAGGCGCAGGACCCCGAAACGCTCGAACTGATTATCTCGGAGTTGCAGCAGTTTGGCGCGGTTATGGTAGACGCTCACGATACTCAGACGGAAATGGTGGAGCAGGATGGCGTGTTGCCCCCCAATTTCTATTCCACAACTAACCTGCCTACACAGATCCGCATTGGTGGACAGTGGGTGACGGTTGACGGGATCGAGATGGATGTGGTGATCGTGGTTGAGCCTGAACACAAGCATGCCTATTGCAAGCCGATGCATGAGGTGCAGAAGGGCGACAAGATCGTAGTTGGGCATAAGGGAATTCGTGTTCAGCCCTACGAGCGTGAGCGTGGTCAGGAGACCTTTGCCTTCATGCAGAGTGATGTCTCCTCCGAGCGTGCCAAGGTCCTTGCTATCAAAAATATTGCTCGCCAGATGCGCGAGACGCACAAACGAGGCGGTAAGATCCTCTTTGTGCTGGGTCCCGCTGTGATCCATACCGGTGCGGGCCGCTACGTAGCGGAACTCATTCAACGTGGATATGTCCATGCCATCTTCGGTGGTAACGCGATCATCACACACGATATCGAGTCCGCGCTCTTCGGCACCTCCCTGGGTGTCAATCTCAAAACAGGCGAGCAGGTTGAGGGTGGACATCGCAACCATCTGCGCGCCATTAATGCTATGCGTGGCATCGGCTCGCTGGAAAAGGCCATCGAGGCTGGCCTGTTGCGTGAGGGCATTACCTACGAGGCCCTGAAGCGTGGCCTGCCTCTGGTGCTTGCTGGCTCCATTCGCGATGACGGTCCCATGCCAGGTGTTATCACTGACATGCCAGAGGCGCAGCACCGAATGCGCGAGGTTGTGCAGGATATCGATATGACGATCATGGTTGCCTCTATGCTACATGCTATCGCTACGGGCAATCTACTTCCGGCGCGTGTGCGCACGGTGGTTGTGGATATCAATCCAGCGGTCGTGACCAAGCTTGCGGATCGCGGTACCTTCCAGGCTGCGGGCCTCGTCACCGACGCCGAACTCTTCCTGCGCGAACTGGTGGAGTCCCTCAACGAGATCGAAAGAACTGAGGTCTAACCAAACCAGGAAGCCATAGGGCATATGTAGTCGCGTACACTTTAGTGTACGCGACTACATATGCCCTATGGTGCGCTAACGCGCGAAGGGATGTCTTTTTTGTGCTTCATCTACTGTGGGGATGAAGCGTGCTCGGCGAGCGCACGCATCCGCTCTGCCTGTCGGAAGAGCGCGTCACGTAGCTCATCGGGCTGGCGCACAATAAAAGGGCACTCAAGGCTTGCCAGCGAGTGTGCCAACCAGTCAAGTTCATCGACATAGCATTTGAAGAGTACCTGTCGCTCCTGATCTATGACCTGTTCGAGTACTGCCCTGGCTGGCGGCACCATCGTGCGTGCCTCCTCTAGTGTCGTTTCCAGTATCACCTCGACATACCAGCGTGCGGGAGTCATCGGTATTCCCTTCGTGACATACTCCAGGCAATTGAAGTTCGTTGGGCGGGTAAAGTGCTCAGCCCGCATTGTGGCGTCCAGTATTCGGTCCAGGCGAAAGCTGCGCAACTCTTTCCGCAGGTGGCAGTAGCCCGCCATATACCAGTAGCCCACGCGGTAGACCAGCCCATAGGGATCAACCTCGCGTTCAGAGATGTCGCCTTTGAAGGCTTGATAGCTCAGGTGGACGCGCCGTTCTAGCTGTGCCGCTGTCGAGAGTACGGAGATGATCTCGGCACGTATCGTCTTACGTGTGTCGAGATAATGGAATTCCAGGGTATTCTGCAATGCCTGCATGCTTTCACGTAGCTCCAGGGGGAGAACACGCTCTACTTTTGCCGCGACACCTTCAATAGAGGGGGTCGCCTCGGCTAAGCCCAGTTTGCGTGCCGCGAAAAGCCCTAACGTCAACGCCAATGCTTCTTCATTGGTAAACATCAGAGGTGGTAGCTTGAAGCCGGGTCGCAAGAAATATGCTCCGTAGCGCCCCCTGCCCCCCTGTACTGGAATGCCCATGCTCTGCAACATAGTCACATAGCGCCGCACAGTGCGTACATCTACCTCCAGACGCTCCGCTAGCTCTGGCCCACTGATACGTGTGCGCGATTGAAGCAATTCAAGAACTGTGAGGACGCGTGTGGTTGGAAAATACATGCTTCCTGTCCCTTTCTCGCTATGTATTGGCTCTGGCTGACAGAAATATGTTCAATCAGGACGTATTATACCCGCTTTCGGTTGTATACTCAACGTTAGTCGTGTCTGTATTGGCTACAGTGAATATATAGAACGCAAGAAGAAAGGTAAGTACCATCATTATGGATAAACAAACCGCGCTTGTGATTATTGATATGCAGGTAGGGCTGTTTGAAGAAGCCGGTCAGCCAGAAGAGCAGCTAGCGAATATTCAAAGCCTGCTAGTTCAGGCTCGTGAGGCGGGAACACCAGTGATCTATGTGCAGCATAATGGTCCCGAGGGTGATAGCCTGGTGAAGGGGCTCCCCACGTGGGAGATCCATCCAAACATCGCGCCACACGAAGGTGAACTGGTAGTCCAGAAGCGCGCCTCCGATTCATTCTATGAGACAACTCTTAATGAGGAGCTTCAGCAGAAGCATATCACTCATCTCGTCGTTACTGGTGGGCAGACCGAGTACTGCGTCGATACCACCATTCGCCGCGCGACGACGCTTGGCTACAGCATTACGTTGGTCTCCGATGCGCATATTACTGCGGACAACGAGTTTCTCTCCGCGCGTCAGGCCATTGCTTATCATAATTATCTGCTCGATGGTTTCGGTACCGATAAAGGCCGAATCTCAGTTAAGCCCACCGCAGACATTCACTTCTAGCACACTACAGGAAAAGGCGCGGGAGGGTGTCCTCCCGCCAGGGCATATCTCTATGGCAATGTTACATATTTCACGCGAGCATGCGCGCCGCTTCCTAACAGCCTATCACTTTCAACCAACCGATCTTCCAGGTGTCTTTGAGCGCCTGGGAACGGTGCAGTATGATCCCTTGAATCCGGTCGGACGCAATCCTGATCTTGTCTTCCAGGCTCGCATCCCTGGCTACCAGATTGACGACTGGCAGCATTTGGCCTATACAAAGCGCCTTCTTTATGATGCCTGGGATAAGCAAGCCTGCCTGGTCCCAATTAGCGATTGGCCGCTACGGGCGATGGTGCGTGAGTCATACCGACCCTACCACGACCGTGAGATCCTGGGGCTTGATCCCGAAACACCTGAGCGTATTCTGGCTGAGATGGATGCACGCGGCCCGCTCTCCTCCCTGGAATTGGATGACCACTCACGCATGGCTGATAAGAATTCGTGGTATGGCCTCACAAAAGCCAAACGTGCGCTCCGCTCGATGTGGGTCTGTGGCATGATCCTCACACATCATCGTCGCAATGGGCGGCACTACTATGATCGCCCAGAGCGCGTTATTCCCGATGCTCACTTTCAGACACCACTGCTAGATAATGCTGATGCCTTTCACCGTTGGATAATCGGACGCCGTTTTCAGGCCGTAGGACTGCTTCGCCCCAATGCGGAAGCCGCTATCTGGAGCGCTTGCGGTAGTTCCTCTATACGTAAAGCGGCTATCGCTCAGCTTGTCGCGGATGGTATTCTGACTCCCGTTCAGGTAGACGAGAAGGCCTGGACATACTACCTTCTTACCAGTGCTCTTCCCCTGTTGGAGTCCACCTCCACCGCTACTGAGCACGCCAATGAAGCGGAGATGCGCTTCATCGCGCCCCTCGATAGCATTCTCTGGGACCGTAAGAGCATTGAGCATATCTTCGGGTTCGACTACATCTGGGAAGTCTATAAGCCTGAGCACCTGCGCCGCTGGGGATATTACGTGCTTCCTGTCTTCTATCGCGACCGCTTTGTCGCGCGTATCGATTCACGCCTGGAGAAAGGGGTCTGGACCATCAATAAGTGGTGGTGGGAGAGCGACGTCAAACCTGACGCGAGTATGCGCGCCGCCCTCAAGCGCGCTTCCCGCAAGTTCATGCATTACCTCAACGCTCATGACATCATCGTTAGCGAGGCTATCGATAGTAAAACTCGAGCCGTCCTCCTCTCGGGCAAGAAATAAGGAAAAACGTAGAATGGTCGCTGTATTTACCTCTAGTATAATACAGCGACCATTCTACATTTTGGTTTAGCGAGTGGAGAAATGCTGTTGAAGGGCATCCATCAGCTTTTCCGCGCCGAAACGAATAACGTCTGTCGTAGGCAGACCCGTCTCTTCTTCAGCCTGCTGGATGGCTACGCGAGCCTCTTCCTCACTTAGCCCAACGGTCATCAATGCCAGTCCGACGACCTTACATTGCCCATCCTGGCGAATCCAGTTGATCGCGTCTTCATTGATCTGGATCAGGCGCGAGAGCGATGGCATGGGACAGCGCTCGTAGCCGTCAATGGTCTTCGCTGTAGCGAGGTGGCAGAAAATCATGGCGTCAGGAACCGATCCGTGGATCAGGCCCAGCGTTACGGGTGAGTAGCCAGGGTGGGTAAGCGCGCCCTGTCCCTCAACGAAGACCCATTCATGCGCATTGGACATCTCCAGCACTTTCTCTTCCACCATTCCCGCGATGAAGTCGCTAATGAGGTGGTCAATAGGTAGTCCATCGTTAGAGATCATTATGCCGGTCTGACCCGTCGCCAGGAACGCGCCATCCAGGCCGCGCTGGCGCGCGACACGTTCAAGTTCAAGCGCGACCGTCATCTTACCTGCTGAACAGTCGGAGCCAACCATCAAGACGGTGTGGCTTCCAGGTCGGTGAGGGGTAAACTGTGCGACCCGTGTCTGATCTGGTGCGCGCCGCACATCCCAAAGGGTAACGCCCTTCTTCTCTGCGGCCTCACGCAGTTCGTCGTCGTCTGCAAGAAAGGTATGGAGTCCACTAATGATGTCGAGCCCATGTTCGATGGCAGTCAGGAGTTGCCAGCGCCAGCTCGCGGGGAGCGCTCCACCCTGCGGTGCGATGCCGATCATAAGGGTATCTGGTTTTAAGCGCAGGGCTTCATGGATATCCTGGACCATTGGGATGCCTTCGCCCAGAGGCACTTCCAATGCCTGCGCGACATCCTTTCCCATATGAGTACTATCGATGACCGCTAGAATCTCATCCTTACTATAACGAATAACACCCGTTGCCGTCTTGGCCCGGTGCAGGGTGAAAGCTCCTTCCGCCAGGATCACAATTCGTCGCATAAATAAGCAGCTCCTTTGTCCAGATGGGTAGATAATTTTTCCCTATTATATACACAAAAAGAAGGGAGCGAGCGGCCTGCTCTCGCGAGTGGAGCCCGCTCTTGAGCGAACTGTTAAGCTTTGCTGCTTGCCCTCTAGACGCTGGCAGGGAGACATGCTATCATAAAGTTCATCACATAGCGTGGATACACAGTAAGGAGTTTACTTTTCATGCAATCCAATCTGTTCCGCTGGCTCTTTGAAGATCCCGTGATGGCCGGGTCCAATGGTGGTCTCCCTGGTACTGAAGTGTTTCACTTTCTCTGGCCCTGGCTTATCTTCTGTATTGCCGGACTCTTACTCACTTTTTACTATTCTGTTGAGGGTCGTAAGCGCTTTGTGAAGAGCAAGCCCCTGGCGAAGCGCATGCTTGACAACTATTTGGGCTGGTTCGCCGTGATCTGTGTTGTGGGTCTCCCCTTGATCTTTGCGCGCGTCTACCTGAGTGGCTACTTCTTCGCCTGGCGTTTCTGGCGCTATCTCTGGCTCCTGAGCATGGTTGTTTGGGCTGCGACCTGGATTTACTACCTGGTACGCAAATACCCCTCAGAGCGCGCTGGCTTCAAGGCATATCAGACCCAGCAGAAGTATGTTCCGAAGGGGAATCGCAGCAAGCGTAACGCTCGCGCTGGCTCGCGCTAGACTAACTGGAGACTGTCTTGGGACGTACAACCTCCGTGGCAGGTATCCTCCTGGTAGGAGGGCTTAGTAGCCGCATGGGTCGCGATAAGGCCATGCTTCCGTTGATGGGGGTTGACGAAAGATCAGGCTCAACCTTTGTGGTCTCACAGGCCACACTCCTACGCGAGCGATGTAGCGAGGTTGTACTTGTCGCTCGCGATGAGGAATATGCGGAGCGGTATCGGCATCTGGATCTACCTACGTGTGTGCGTGTGGTGGTCGATGTTGAGAAGGACAGGGGGCCATTGATGGGCTTGTACAGCGGTCTGCGTGCTATTAATGCGTCACATGCCCTGGTCTCCGCTGTTGATATGCCTTTTGTACAGCTTGCCGTGCTTGATTTCCTGCTGGCTCAACCCCTGGACGACGCCATCATTTTGCCCTTTGTAGCAGGCGCTCCCCAGGTTTTGTTGGCCGTGTATCCACGCATCTTGCTGCCTATCATCGAGGCGAGCTTGCGCGCCGGGCGACGTGGTCCTCGCTCACTCTTGGAGCAAGCGCGTGTGCGTTATGTGGAGGAGGAGCGCTTGCGGGCTATAGATCCCAAACTGCGCTCGTTTGTGAACATAAATACTCCCGACGAATTGCGACGAGAGGGCCTGGAACGATAGGCCCTCTCGCTTATCTATTTTCCCAACACAGGAAATCTCATATGTAGGCGCTCAGCTTCATCGAGCGTAACTTGTTAGCCCATGCCACGTCTTCGCAGTCCATATGTAGGCGCTCAGCTTCAGCGAGCGCAGAGCTCTATGAGCGCAAGCGCCTTCGCGCCATTTTTTTGAGCTCTTCCTCGAAGCCACGCATCTGAAGCCAGGCGCGAGTCTCGCCTCCCACCACTATATCTACCTTGCGCATCTGAGCTATGGTACCAGCTCCACTCAGTTGCATGGCAACCTTGAGCTCCGCGATGAGTCCTTCTAGAAGTTCTCGCACCTCGTCATACCCCTGACTAGCCGCTTTCAGGAAGGGAAACCCTATGCCAACAAGCGTCGCGCCTACTGCCAGCGCCCGCGCAATGTCCAACCCATTGCGTACCCCGCCAGTTGCTATCAAGGGCAAATGTGCCACACCACTCTCAATAACCGCGATAGGCGTTGGAATACCCCAGTCTCGATAGAGCTCGCCAATGCGCGTGGAGCGTTCGTCTCCGCGAGATTGTGAGCGTGCGGCCTCCATCGCGGCCATGCTGCTACCGCCAGCGCCTCCCACATCAATGGCTGAGACTCCGCATGAGCGGAGCAGCAATGCCTGCTCGCGGCAAACACCTGCCCCTGTCTCCTTGGCGATGATTGGTAATGGGAGTCTTTGCGCGAGCTGACGCAGCGCCCTGGCCTCACCAACCGCGCGTCGATCACCTTCTGGCTGGGCCGCTTCCTGTAAGCTGTTCATATGCAGTGCCAGGGCATTCGCTCCGATCATCTGTATGGCCTGCTCTACCTGCTCGTAGGTAAAGGCCGGATGATGCTCTTGAGCGATAAGCTGGGGGCGCCAATGTTGGCGATCAGAAAGGCGTGTGGAGCCTGCTCGCGCGTGATTGCGAAGCTATCCGCGACTTCAGGATTAAGGATCGCGGCACGCTGGCTTCCCACACCCAGTGCTAGCCCATACTCTTCGGCGGCTCGCGCCAAGTTGCGGTTAATTGTAAGTACATCGGGATGCCCACCTGTAAGCGAGGAAATGAAGAGAGGGTAACGCAGTCGTTGTCCCAGAAACTCTACTGAGGTATCAATAGCATCCAGGTCTACCTCCGGTAGTGCCTGATGCACGAAGTGTATATCCTGCCAGCCAGCCTGCTGCGGCGCTGAGACGTCCCGTGCAAGCGCGACATTGACGTGCTCAATTTTGCGCTGTTTGACTTCATCGGTCATAAATGTAAGGAAATCCTTTCTGCGCGAACGACGCTCTGCGATCTGATGCTACTTGGCTACGCTCGACGTTAGGCGCTCTCTGGTTCTTGCACCTATAAAGTAGACGAGTGGCGGACCAAAAATTATGGCGATTTGGTAGATAGTGACAGAAGCAGTATTGAAATCGCTTAACGTGTACAGCAAAGGTGTGGTGCTGGTGAGGATCAGCAGGGTGAATGAGAACGCATCACGGCGGCGCAGTGCTACTGCCCAGAAGAGCCAGAGGATATACCCCGGCCAGAACCAGCCTGAAACCAGAAGCAGATACCAGAGAATGCTGCTGATCCATCCATATATCAGCGTATCGACGCTTGTCAGAGTGGATGCCGGGTCATTTGCATCCGTGAGATGGAGGTTGAGTAGGCTAGCATCGCGCACTGTGCCAAACTGACGCAGATAGATCAGGACAAAGACGAAGGTGGCGGAGGCACGTACCGTCATATCTGCTGAGGTGATGGGGTCCAGGTACGCTGGCATATGCGTGAGATGGGCAAACCAGGAATAGAAACCTCGTAGAAGGAGTGCGAGCAGCCCAATTGGCGAATGAATAAAATGCGCCACATCGACGGTTGAGGTCAGCGCAAAGAATGTTGTCGCGCCATGCCAGAGAGGTAGGAAGAGCAGGGCCAGGGGAAGCAACATTGTTAATATCCGCCAACCTGCCGCCAGGACCGCATGCCAGTACCCCCGTGTATGGTCGACAATAAACCAGGCGTAGAGAGCGGCCAGAAGCAGTGCGATCATGTTGGTGCTAATCGCTAGACCAAAGCATAGAAGAGCACCCAAGGCGTAGACTGGCCTCCTCCTCTGAAGCGTGCACCATGTCGCCAGCAATAGGAGTAGCATTAGCAACCCTTCACTCTGTCCATTGCCCGCTAGTTCAATCAAGACCAGCGGATTCCAGGCATATATCAGAGCTCCTGACAGGCGGTGTTTGGGTGCGATCTTGCTGAGAATGCTCCAGACAAGCACGATATTGAGCAAATGCGCCAGCAGGGCGAAGCCTTTAAAGAGGAGCAACGTTGTGGCTGGATTTGAGCTCAATTGGGTGAACAGTGTTGAAAGATAGAGCCAGAGAGGTAGCGTGATGTCATGCTGGTCTCGACGAGTTTGAATCCAGCTTGCATATGCATCATTAGGCAGGTGTATGGGCGCGATCTGGAAGGGGTCGAGGTGATAGTAACCCAGCGTGCGACCAGCAAACATTGAAGTAAAGACATTATCCGAGAATATAGAGGGTAACAACAGCAGGGTCAGCCCAAAGACTAGCGCGCCTCCCAACAATCCTATGAGCCAGCGTCTATCACCTATTCCCGTGAGCTGCGAGAGTCCTACGAGATAGAGTAGGCCGAGCGCGATCAACGCCCCTCCCAGGAGAGGAGCTGGCGATCCCCCAAAGACATTCGTGAGCGTCTGTAGTGGCATAGCAAGCCATCGTGAGGGCTGGAGTAGCCAGGGATAGAGCCCCGATAGCGGAGTTGGTATAAGATGTAGCGCTGGTAGGGGAACGAGCGCCAGCAGAAAGAGATAGACCAGCTCGCTAGCCAGAGCCAGCCAGAATAATGCGAATGCTGCGCTGCGCACGCGTACTGTATTTGATTGTGTGTGGGATAGCAACTGTATATCTGTCACGACGACATAGCGTCCTTATAGTGCGTACTTGAGGAGCCTTTGTGTAAGACCCACCATCGCTATTATATAGCAAGTGATGGGATTCAAGGTAGGTTCCCAAAGATAGAGGGGTCGCGTTGGTTACTATTATTCACCAACACGACCCCTCTATCTGGAAGGGCTATACCAGAATCAGGCCAATCCTACGCGTTTGAACGAGGTGTCGACATGCTTAGTATAGAAATCTGTATTGGTCAATTCTTCAAGCTCGGGGCGCGAGAGGTATTGCGTAACCTCGGAATCGTTGCTGAGCTCATTAAGGAGGGCGGGACCCTGGATTGAGCCATTGCTTGCCATTGCCCAGACCTTTTTGGCGTTGCGTTGCACCATCTTATAGGCTTCCTGGCGACCAACACCCTTATCGATCAGGGCGAGCAGGATGCGCTGTGAGAATACCAGCCCACCGGTCATATTCAGATTAGCGAGCATGCGTTCCTCATCAACCTGAAGGCCCTCAATGACGTTGGTGAAGATGTGCAGAACATAATGCAGCAGAGTGCAAGAATCAGGAATGATGACGCGCTCGGCGGACGAATGGCTGATATCGCGCTCATGCCAGAGGGCGACATTCTCCATTGCCGTTACCGCGTAGCCGCGCAGGAGGCGCGCCAGGCCACAGATGCGCTCGCAGAGCTCAGGATTGCGTTTGTGTGGCATCGCGGAAGATCCCTGTTGTCCCGCGCCAAAGGGCTCAAAGGCCTCGCTCAACTCTGTCCGTTGCAGATGTCGGATCTCCTGCGCCATCTTCTCTAGCGAGCTTCCGAGCAGAGCGATGGTCGTAATGAAGTGTGCGTGGCGGTCGCGCTGCACGACCTGATTTGAGATGGGAGCAACACCCAGGCCCATTTTCTCACACACGAACTCCTCGATATGAGGTGGTATGGTCGCGTGTGTCCCAACCGCGCCTGAAATCTTACCAACCGCGATCTGCTCAAGCGCGGCGGCGAGGCGCTGCTGGTGCCGTTTAAGCTCATCCATCCACAGGGCCAACTTCAGACCAAAGGTCATTGGCTCGGCATGAATGCCATGCGAGCGACCAGCCATCAACGTATATTTATAACGCTTCGCGGCGGTCCCCACGACCTCAACCAGTTTAGCGAGTGAGACGGTCAAGAGTTCGCCAGCCTCTTTGATCTGGGCCGCAAGGCCTGTATCCAGGACGTCGGAAGAGGTCATACCCAGGTGGATGAAGCGTCCTTCGGGTCCCAGTTGTTCCTGAATAGAGCGCAGGAAGGAGATAACATCGTGATGTGTCTCTTTCTCAATCTCGCTCATCCGCTCGGCGTTGTAGCGCGCGGTACGGATCTTCTCAATCGCGTCCTGGGGAATAACTCCTTCACGGGCCCAACCCTCACAGGCAAGCAACTCAACTTCCAACCACTTGTCCGTTTTATGTGTATTTGACCAAATAGCGGCCATTTCAGGCAAAGAATAGCGTTCGATCATGATCTATGATTTCACCTCAATGAATAAACATGACTTCTCAGCGCTGACGCGCAGCCACCGCAGATGGTGAGAGGTTTATGAAAACCAAGGGTATGTGTTGTCCACCCGTCAGTGTATCACATGCCAGATAGAGCCTCCACATTACTGTGGCATAAAATGATGCCTCATTGTGTTATCTATGTTAGAATAGGAACAAAATAAGATGTGCGTACTACATGATCGAGGTCACTGTGTTCGGAACGTAGAGTAACGAGCATCTTGACGTGGCAAGACCATGCATGTACAATCTTCTCAGAATTGTTATGCGTATATGGCGAGAGACGTGGGGAGGCTGCCAGATGTACAGTTCTCCAGGGGAATAACGCCACAATCGCATAAATACAAGAGCTAAAAGCTGGGAGTCGCAAGCAATGAAACAAGGAATCCATCCAAATTATATTGAGAGCACAGTGAGTTGTGCCTGTGGCAATAGCTTCAAGACGTTGAGCATAAAGCCCCTCTTGAAAGTTGATGTGTGTTCTAAGTGCCACCCATTCTTTACTGGTCAGCAGCGCATGCTTGATACTGCGGGTCGCGTGGAGCGCTTCCGCAAGCGCTTTAGCCTTGAAGAAGAGTAGGCTTAAGTAATAGATGAAAAGGGGTAAAGGAACGATAAACGGTGTCCTTTACCCCTTTTTTACAGTGCTGGCCTTTTCCTGCTAAGATGTGCTGGTCAGCCATTGATGGTGGAGAGGTAGAGAGGCGCTGCCGTTATTCGAGCGCTGGTGAAGAGGTGGATTCTATTTTCGCTCCTTGCTCCTCTTCTGAAAGTACCAGTCATGTTGTGGATGCACTAATTTGAGGGGGTGACTTACCTGGTGAAGCAACGCACTATATTGTTCCTAATCGCTGATACAGGGGCGGGGCATCGTAGCGCTGCGAATGCCATTACGGGCGCGATCAAGCTTATCTCGCAGCGAGAGCAAGAGGCTTGGCAAGCGCAGCATGCGGAGCAACTTGTACCTTCTACGGTCGCAGGTTCCGCTAGCGAGACCGGAGTTCCCGCGCTTGAACCACCAACCTACCGCATTGAAATCGTGGATGTCTTTGAAGAGTATAGCCGCTTTCCTCTGCGTGAAGCTGTCAAGCTCTACGGCCCAACCATTCGCTATAATCCGAAGCTCTTCGGTGATGTATTTCATTTAAGCAATCAAGAAGGCCCGGTGAAGGCTTACCAGACGATTGCCACACCACTCATCTTGAATGGCTTGATGCGCTTGATTACAAGCGTTCAACCCGACATTATTGTCTCTATTCATCCCCTGCTCAATCACGTAACCATTCATGCCTTGCAGGAACTTGGGTTAAAGATCCCTTTCCTGACCGTTGTCACGGATCTGATAACGGTTCACTTTACCTGGTTTGCTCCGGGGGCAAATGGCTATATTGTGCCGACTGAACAGGCCAAACAACTGTATATGGAGCGCGGCCTCGATCCAAAGCGTCTGCATATGTTGGGCATGCCAATCGATCCTAAATTCACGCTGCCCACTGATAGCAAAGAAGAGTTACGAAAGCGCTTTGGTCTGCAAGAGGGCTTGCCAACTGTGTTGCTGGTGGGTGGTGGTGATGGCGCGGGTGGCTTACAGGCAGCGGTCAAGGCCATTTCACAGGCCCGCTTGCCCGTCCAGTTGATGGTGGTAACCGGGCGTAACCGTCGTTTGTACGCGCAACTCTTGCGTACACGCTCCAAGTTTCATGTGCCTGCCAAGATTTTTGGCTTTGTACATAATATGCCGGAACTGATGCGCGCCTCGGATATTATTGTTACCAAGGCGGGGCCAGGTACTATTTGTGAGGCCCTTTCATGCGATCTGCCGATTATTCTTAGTGGGTATGTACCGGGACAGGAAGAGGGAAACGTCAAGTTTGTGCTGGCAAATGATGTTGGTGTGCTGGCGCTTGATCCTCGCACCCTGGTGAATGAGTTACGCAAACTGATCAAGCCTGGCTCACAGATATTGCGCCAGCGCCTGGATAACGCGCGGAAGGTTAGTCGCGCGCGTGCCTCTTTTGATATCGCGAACTGCATTCTTAGCTATCTTCCGGATCTTGAGGCCGAGAGCATCTGGCATTCACGTCAATGGCAGCGCGCGCAGCGCCGTCTCTCAGGGCGTTTGCGCTCGGCGATCCGGCTGCGTCGTCGTCAGGGAACGCGTGCGCGTAAGCCTGTGGGGGGTAAGACTTTGTTGCGTAATCCGGTGACGCGACGTTTCGCGCGCACCCGTGACCTGTCGGAGAACGGTACAGATACACCATCAACCTCTATTCTGCGTCGGTTTATTAAGATCAAAGGGAATGGGCGCTAATGCTCGCGCTTGTTTCTATCGGCGCACGCGTCTCTATGCATAAGGAGCAACCAGTATGTCCAGATTTTATTATGGCGGGCAGGCCGTGATCGAGGGCGTTATGATGCGAGGGAAGACCTCTGTCGCCGTCGCTATGCGTAAGCCGGATCAGAGCATCTATGTCTATGAAGAGGCTCTGCCGCCCCGCTTGTATCGCGGCAAGCTCTTTCGCCTGCCTTTTCTGCGTGGCATGTTGCTGCTGTGGGAGACGTTAATTCTAGGTACGCGCATCATGACGCTCTCTGCCAATGTGGCCTCCGAGGAGCCTGAGGATGAGGCGAAGGCTCCGAGCGCCGATGCCCCTGCTCAAGAGGTTGACGAGGACAAGACGAAGATTGGGGCCTCGATGGCCCTCTCTCTGATCACCTCAATGACGATAGCTGTGGCAGTCTTCTTCGTGGGACCGCTCGTCGTGACAAGCCTGCTGCGGACCTGGATTGGTGATGGTTGGCTGAGCCTGGTGCTGGAAGGGATCCTACGCCTGGCTTTGCTGATTGGCTACCTGCTCTTGATTGGGCGTGTGCCTGATATACAGCGCGTCTTCGGCTATCACGGAGCTGAGCACAAGGCAATTAATGCCATGGAGCATGGGGAGCCGCTCGATGTGGCGCATGTGCGCGCCGCGACGCGTGTACATACCCGCTGCGGGACTGGCTTCCTTCTCATTGTGGCGGTTCTCTCTATTGCTATCTTTGCCCTGGTGGTTACGCCTTCGTTGCCCATAAAGATCATATCGCGAGTAGTGCTGGTGCCTGTGGTCGCTGCTGTCGCGTACGAATTGATGCGTCTGGGTGCCGCGAACTACCGCTTTCGTATTGTGCGCTGGCTGCTGGCGCCGGGGCTGGCATTGCAGGGTTTGACGACACGCGAGCCCGAAGATGGTATGATCGAGTGCTCTATTGCCGCTCTCGAACGCGTTCTGGCGCGTGATCAGGATGCCGAGAGCGGAAAGCAAGATGCCAGTGCCGCATCACTAGCGGTAGCACCCTAGTCTTCCGAAGGTAAGGATCGACATACGCTCTATGCAATCAGAATCACAGCAAATCACACCCCTCCTGGGGAACACCCGGAGGATACGAATATCGAAGTCTTTGCCGCCATCGAACAGGTTGAGATGGAGCAAGAGCTTCAGCAGCGTGATACCTCTATGCCACTCAAGTTTTCCTTCTTGCGTTGGGGAAGCAATGGTGTCATCCGTTTGTTGTATCGCTTTTGGACGCGGATCGCCGCGCACCTCTGCCCGGAGGATTCGTTTGGCGAGCGTGTGGCGCATGCTCTACATATTCCCTTGCCAGATACGCTCAATATGAGCTGGGTTAATAGCCACCTTGCCGTTGGGGGGCGTGTGCGCCCGGAGGATATTCCCGCGCTCGCAAGGGTTGGAGTCACGCACGTCGTGGATACGCGCCAGGAGTATTGCGACGACAAGGAGTCTCTGCGCAAACATAATATCGAGTTGTTGTATTTGCCTACACCTGATACTTATCCCCTGAGTGTGGAGCAGCTACTTGATGGTTCGCGCTGGATCAATGAGCGCCTGAAGCAGAATGGACGTGTGCTGATCCACTGTGAGCATGGTGTCGGGAGAAGTGTATTACTGACCTGTGCCGCTCTGGTCTACGGTGGTATGCATGGAGCGGAGGCGCTAGAACTGGTGCAGCGCCAGCGCTGGCAGGCCGCGCCTAATCATCGTCAGATCGCGCGACTGCGCGAGTTTGAGGAGACCTGCAAATCGCTACCCAGGATATAACGCTCGATAGCTACAGCAACGCCATCCTCGGCGTTGCTGGCAGTGACCGCACGCGCCGCTTTCTGAACTCTCGCACGCGCCTGCCCCATTGCCACGCCCCAACCAACGCTTTCTAGCATCTCAATGTCGTTATAGCCATCCCGATAGCCATTACCTGTGACATGGGTATGCCCAGGGAATCCGCCAGGGTTTGTACTCCACTGGCCTTGGAGCAACGGGCATGCATAATTGAGAGTTCGGCGGTGTGGTAACTTCCAAGTGGCGTCATATTCCAGGCGCAGTTAAGGGCCGAGATTGTGGGTAGTATGGCTTGCACAACTTCCTCTGAGGTAAAGGCGACGATTCGTAAGGGATCAGGTTGTCCCAGGCAGCAGCTTGCGTAGGGAAAGCGGCGGAGCGTCTGAGATGATGTCAGATAGTTCGTAACAGAGGGAGTGTCAAACTCTTCCAGGCCGGTCCAGGTTTCCTCTTCGAGGGCGTAGTAGTGGTGGATGACAGGCTGGACTCGATGCTGAACCAGGATATCGAGTGCCTGCTGAGCTATCTCCGCCTGAAGCATCAGGGTATGGAAGACGTGCCCATTGGGATGCTCAAGAATCAAGGCCCCATCATATAAAATAATTGGGATATCGACCCCCAGTGTGGAGGCAATGCCTCTGGTATTTATATGCCGTCGGGCCGTTGCCAGGGTCACGACCAGGCCTGCTTGGCGTGCCGCTTGAATTGCCTCACGTGTGCGAGCGGTAATTTGCTTCTGGGGGTTGAGTAAGGTCCCATCAATGTCAATGGCAAGCATTTTAAGAGGTTCTAGAGGTTGAGGTTGGTGCATAGCTATTCTATCCGCCTGACTCGTTGTACTATATGTGGGTAGGGTAATGGAGAGTTCCCTCTAACCCGGGCAGGTGCATCTCCACCGCATAAGTGTTGTTCTGCTTATTATATGCTGATTCAGAGCATCTCATCAAATTAGATTGAAAGAACAGGACGATTCGGTAGTGTGGATTGGATGTGCCACCCTTTCCAAAAATATGTGTTCGGCAAAGAATAGGAAATGTGCAGCAAAGACCTTGTGCGAAGACTAGCGCCTCCACGATCCCCATACGGGGGCACGGCAGCGGGGTTGGGTTTCGCATAAGACTATAAAGGAAATTGGTAGAAGGTTAATCATGGATACGCGAGATAAGCAATCTCTAGAGACGGATTCCCCTTCCCAGGCGGAAGTGCAGCAATATATAGAGGTAACCCATAATAGCAGTCAGGACGAGACAAGCGCGCAAAGGGACACGGTTATCCAGCCGCATATGCGTTCGCACTGGATTGATGACGAAGGCTTTCCTCTTTTGCCGGATATCCAGCCGGTGAGTACGGTACGCGATAGCCTCTATGACCTGATTCCACTGGGACCGCGCGAAGTCAAATTGATTGGTAGTCCTGAGTTTCTGCGTTTGCAGCATGTCAAACAGCTTGGATTTGTCTATCGCATCTGGCCTGGCGCGACCCATACCCGCTATGAGCATAGCCTTGGTTGCTATCATTTGACGGTGCGCGCTCTGCGTGCGCTGCTCCAGCGTGGGGAGAAAGGTGGGCTGGATGGAGTCTCGGTGAGTAGCATTCAAGCGTTGGTAGTTTCCTCTTTGCTTCATGATATCGGACATTATCCATATTCCCATACTATCGAGGAGCTAGGCCACCCCATTCTGCTGCATGAGCGTGTCGGGCGCTCTGTTATTGAGAAAAGCTCTATCTCGACTATCCTTGAGCGCGATTACCATCTCTCGCCTGAGCGTGTAGCAGATTTCATTGATCCACCGAAGAATCGCTCGCTTCATCCAGATGATGAATTGTTGGGGCACCTGCTGAGTGGTCCCCTGGACGTTGATAAGCTAGATTACCTGCCGCGTGATGCCCGTGCCTGTAATGTGCCCTATGGTGGTGTTGATGTCTCGCGCCTACTCAGCTCGCTTCTTGTTCACCAGGTGGATGGCAAACGGCGTATTGTGGTCACACACAAGGGGATCAGCCCACTTCACTCGTTGCTTCATGCGCGACAGGAGATGTTTGATAATATCTACTGGCATCACACGAGCCGCGCCTTCCAGATTATGCTGGTGCGTGCCGTACAGGATGCACTGTTGAGTGAGCAACTGCGTGCCGAACAACTGGTAGGGCTGGATGATCATTCCTTGCTAACTCTGTTGCAGGGAGATTCGATGCCACAGAGCACACGCCAATTGACGCAAAGCCTGACGCTCCGTCAGCCTCATAAGGTGGTGCTGGAGGTCAGTCGCATGGCCGGGCGCTTCTTTAATCGCCTGGATGCACTCTTCTGGGATTCTGAGCGTCGACGGCGCGTGGAGTGCCAGTTGGCTCAACGCCTCTCTACCGCGTTGGAGACGGAAATCGCCGATCATGAATTGCTCTTTGACATTCCGCGCCCGGAAAAATGGGAGATGGACCTGAATATTACTTTTGAGCACCCACCTGTGGGGATGAAGCCCTTCATGAGTTGGGTCGAGGTGACTGGTCTACAGCCAGATGATCTTGCGCGCTATGAGCAGCACCAGCGCCGCATTCGTATCGTAGTTGCCACGCGCCTGCGCGACCTGTTGACCGCGCGCCGTGACGATGTTGTACTACCGATTCTGGAAGAGATAATCTAAGCAAGACATATGAAGGGGACGTACGCACCATGCGTACGTCCCCTTCATATGTCTTGCTTAACTCTGGGGATGGACTGTGTGTAGAATGGCCTTTTCGCGTTTTTGTTGTACCTGTTTTAGAGACTTCTCGTAAATGCGCCGTGCGGGAGCGTAATCTATATCCAGGCGTACGGCGTGCTCAGAGCAGCGTACGGCTTCGCGATAGCGCTCCAGGCGGTAGAGAGTATCAGCTTTGAGGGTCCAGAAGCGCACGTTCGCGGGATCAAGCTGTAAGAGTTGATCCAGGGTCTCGTTGGCTTCGGCATATTGGCCCAGGCCTCGCCATGCACGCATATAGTTTTCCCAGGCGAAGAGATTATCGGGTACCTGGGCGATCAATTCGCGGGCAACCTCTTTGAGCGCGTCATACATCTCAAGCGCACGTAGGGCCTGCGCTGCCTGAACCAGGGAAGGGGTATGTCCGGGGTGCTGTAGCAAGACTTCGCGCGTAACGGCAATGGCTTCTTGCATGCGACCCAGACGGCAGAGGATCTCGCCTTTCATATGGAGGGCGAAGAAATTATGCTCATCAAGCACTAGTGCTCGATTGAAGTTATCTAGCGCCTCATTCAAACGTTGAAAGTTCATAAGTGCGACACCCTGATTGGCCCAGGCCCGCGCGTCCTCTGGTGCGAGCATGACGGCGCGTTGAGCGTTGCGTAATGCTTCGGGGAAACGCTGCTGGATCAATTGAAGCCCGCTACGATTGAGCCAGGCCAGAGGCAAGTTTGTATCAAGCAGGAGAGCCTGGTCATTGGCAATAGTCGCCTCTGAGATACGTTCGAGCTTTTGTAGAGCGCGAGCCTTAAAAGCCAGGGCGGTAGCTGAATTAGGCTGCGCATCAAGTAGACGGGTGGAAATAGCTAACAGCGCGTCATACTCGCTGAGGGCATCAAGCGCCGCCGCGAGACCTACAAGATCCTCTTCTTCCGCCTCATTGCGCTGGATGAGCTCGTTCAAATATTGGCTGGCCTGGAGCCAGTTGTGCGCCTGTAATTCGGTGTGGGCCTGCTGGCGCAACTGATTGATCGTTTGTGGCGTCTCTCCTGAAGCCTCTGGTGTGATTGGCTGGTCATTTTCGTTCAACGTTGGCTTACTCTCTCCCATGTATGACGCTCTTCTCCGCTCTCTTTACCCTCCATTATCACATGAAGATCTATTATGAGCAACCCTTTCAGGACTGAAAGTCATACAGATTTTTTACAAAACCCATAAAGATTTCTAAAACTACCACTGTATAGTTATCAGTAACAAGACGACAGAACTTCGTAGCAAGAGGCGAATGAACCGGTCCAGATGCATCGTGTTCAGGAGGATGCCAGATGCCAGACGAAAATATGACTACTAATGATCCAAATTACGACAATACAACTATGGATGATTCTGTGAGACAGGATACGGGAACGACAGTGTCTCAGGTCGTCGCGGAAGAGCGGCAACCAGAGCAGCCTTATGAGCATATGACTTTTGCTAATAATGACTATACACGTGTTGAGACCTATGCTAAGCATCTATCTCAGGAAGATGCACATGGGCGTTCCTATACGCCGACGGCTTATCCAATAACCGATCAGCACCAGACAGTGAGACAGCCCGGGATGGGTCCCTATGGGCAGGCACCTGCTCCACGTCCACCTGAGCGCAAGGGGCCGCGAACTGCGGCAATAGCTTTGCTAGCAGTTGTGCTTCTGCTGGTCTTTGGGACGGGGCTCTTCGCGGGCTGGCAGTATGGGCGTACCTCGACGCTACCCGCGCAGACGACGACGGAGAAGAAGGGCCTGCAATCGGATAATAATGGGCAGGTGACGATCCCCTCGTTGACTGACAACAATATACAGACAGTGCGCGAGGCGGTTATCGCCAGTGTACAACCTGCTGTGGTGCAGATTACGACTGATTCCGGCCTGGGATCTGGTATTGTGATTGACAAGCGTGGTTATATCGTCACCAACTATCACGTGGTTGAGAAGGCCAAGAGCCTCTCCGTCAAGTTCTTAGATGGTTCGCAGAAGAGCGCGACCCTGGTTGGAACAGACGCGACTGACGATCTGGCGGTGCTCAAAATCACACCAACGACTAGCTTGACGACCGCCAACCTGGGTGATTCTTCGACGCTTAAGGTGGGTCAGGAAGTGCTGGCAATTGGGAACCCGTTAGGCAACTCAAATACAGTTACGCAGGGTATCATCAGCGCGCTAGGTCGCAATGTTTCCGAGGATAGCACCGCGACTTTGCCAAATACGATTCAGACGGATGCGCCGATCAATCCTGGTAATAGTGGTGGCGCGCTTGTCGATCTGACTGGCAAGGTAATCGGGATGCCGACCCTGGTTGCGATCAATTCGGAGTACAATACACCAGCGAATGGCGTAGGGTATGCGATTCCGTCCAACCGCGTAAAGTTTATCGCGCAGCAGATTATCAACGATGGTAAGGTTACGCATACCGGGCGGGCCGCGCTCAATGTCACAGTGCAGGGCATCAACGCCAACGTGGCGCAAACGAATGGCCTCGCGGTCAGTCAGGGCGTGCTGGTCGTTCAGGTAACGCCTGGTGGTTCGGCGGATAAAGCTGGTATTCAGGTCAATGATGTGATTGTGCAGGTGGATGGAAAGGCTGTCACTGATGCCTCAACGCTTTCGGACGCGCTCTTGAGCAAGGATGTGGGCCAGCAGGTCTCATTAAAGATCTATCGTGGAAATCAGCAGATGACAATCAACGTTACCCTGGGCGAACTTCAAGCTCAGAATTCATAAAGCAGACAACCACGCGCCTTTCAGCCTTTACTGGTTGATGGTGCCACTATATAGCGCTTTTCCTTGTGCTTGGGATTTTGGAAGGACGGGTACTAGTACCCGTCCTTCTTTTTGCGCTACGATTGCCGCTGCTGAAGCGACGCGGCTACACATGGGCTGGTTATAGGAGGTTAGTGAGAAGTGCTTGAGGGTGCGGGTTGTGGGATGGTGCCGGGGGCTGTCTGTGATGGGCGAGAGCGGCGACCTGTGAGCAATACTCCGGCGTAGAAGACGAGCCAGCCCAGGGCCATAATGGCCCAGAAAGAGCTCTGAAGGCCGATGACACGTGCCAGGGTGCCAGCCGCCGCGTCAATAAGAGCCCCAGCCATGATGAGTACATTGGCCCAGAGCATATTGAGTGACTTCAGATCGCCGATGGTTCCACGTTTGCGTAGCAGGTTCAGCCCCGAGTATACAGCGACTCCCGCGATAGCTACCACGCCTAGCGTATTCAGGATAATCGTCGTGACCAGCCAGGGGCCGGGATGGAGGGTACCAGTACCTGGGGTACCCGCAATCTGACTGAGTTTTGCCATATCTATCGTCGCGTCGAAGGTGAAGGAGATAGCGATGAGGCTCAGGAATGAGAGAAAGATCAAGCATGAGCGCGTCAACATGGGTTTGCCCAGTAAGGCAATGCTGCCCAGCCCCAGCCACGCAGGCATAAGCGCTGCTCCCAATGTGTAGTAAACACGGAAGCAGGCAATGCCCGTGCCGCTAGTTGGTCCCGCGAGCATCATGACGACATAGGCCACTGTCGCGACGACAGCCATAAGGAGAGCCAGGGACCAGTAAAGTTGATATTCCCGTCGTCGGCGCAGATATTGGCGTGTGATCGTGCCCGCGAAGAAGGCGGTCGCGATGATATTGATGACCGGCGAGGAATAGAGAAGGACGTTATTCATAAGACATGTCACTCGTTATTTCAAGGTCTGGATCAGGCAAACGTATAGAAATCTATTGGTGTACCTCCTAAACTATACAAAAAACTACAGTTTCGTGCAACGCGTGGAGGAATATCAGTGCTGTGAGAATGTCTGTTGGGTGAGGGCCTTAAGTTGATCGCGCTTGCCAGAGAACATGTTGAGGTCAACGAATCCTGAGATACCAGGAACGTGTCCACGATTTGAGTATTGCCAGAAGGACCAGTTGGGGATATTGCTCCATTGAACCGGATAGATGATATTCCTGAACCAGATGGAGTAGTTCTCAAAGTGTCCTTTGATATATTGCTCATACCGGTCAAAATCTGTGTATATGATGGGCTTCAGGCCATAGTGTTGCTCCAGCATATCGAGGAAGACCTGTATCTCATGGAGCATCTTCTTTTGGTCTTTCCCGGTTACTTCCAGGTCCAGTACGGGGGGGAGCATTCCCGCTTCTTTGGGGACCATATGGATATAGTTGTTAGCCTGCTCAGCGCCAGTTAGATACTCTGTATAGAAATGATACGCGCCCCGAAGCAGCCCTTGTTCTTTGGCACCACGCCAATTTGCTTGAAAGTAGGCATCCTGATATGTTCGCCCTTCAGTGGCTTTGATGAACACAAAACTATAGGTTCCCGTCTGGGCGACCTCTTTCCAATCGATTTGCTTCTGATAGCTTGATACATCGAACCCTTGTGTGCTGTCATGTCCCACGAACCAGGAGTTCGGCCAGATGATTCCTGCATAGGAAAGTAAAGCTCCTATTACCAGTAATCCGAGCAGGGTAAGTCCGACGCGAGGCCATATGCTTCTCCTGAGCCAATTCCATGCCATATTCAAAATGAAATCCCCTTATTGTAAATGTATTTATGGGAGGATTATAACAGCTTTCGCAAGTTTATAGCCTTATGGCACAGTAGCATTATATGCGCGCGCCTACGCGCAGGGCTAGCCAGCCTATGGCTCCGAGCAGGAAGATGATTAGCCCCAGGCCCAGGCGTCCCATGCCTGTATTGAGATCAAAGATCCAGATGGTAGGCCAGTAGAAAGGGTTTGTCCCTGTACTTGTTGAGTCTGTTCTGGCCGAGTGGTGATTTGGGGTACCTGGGTATTTTGTGCTTGGTAGGGAGTCATCTCATTATTAGGGTACTTAGCACCATTATCTTTGGCATTAGAATAGCCCGCGCTCGATGATGTTGTTTGAACTGAGAGCGGTGTCATCAGAGGAAGGAATCCGCTGCCTAGTAGGAAGAGTCCTATGACCGCCGCGATGGCGCTCAGCATACGTAAGGCGCTACGGGTGCTTGAGCGGCCTGGGAATGGTGTGGAGAGTTCGCGTGTGTCTTTCCTCTTATCTTCGTCTACTTGCGCGTAGAGTGGTGGTGTATCGGGGAGGCGTGCGAAGTCGAGGGAGAGTGCGAACGACCTGGGGAGCGCTGGTTGAGGTAAGGACTTGAGGAGTGTGAGGGTTTGTCGTAATTCATGTAGTTCTTCCTGGCAACTGGAGCAGGAGCGCAGATGCTGGGCTAAGCGATCCTGTTCGGAGGAAGGTAACTCCCCATCCAGGTACGCGGAGAACTCTTCCGTTGTCAGGTGCCGTTCGTCGTGTGCCACGCGTCTACTCCATCTCCTAGTTCAAGAAACCAAATATTACAACCTATGAACACTGGTTTGGTATTCCAAAGTATATATTGATCTTAATTGGTTAGACGATAATCGCGCGGTAAAAGTTCCCGATGCTGAACAAGGTATTGGCGTAGTCGACTGCGACCGCGCGAGATACGCGAGCGCACCGTGCCTAGTGAAGTCTCTGTCGCCGTTGCCACCTCTTCATAGGAGAAGCCCTCGATATCGCAGAGCACGACTGCGACCCGCTGTTCGAGTGGGAGGTCCTGTAAGCCGCGCTGAATGAGGGCCTGAAGTTCGTGAGTGAGCAGTTGTTCTTCCGGGTTATCGCTAATCGCGCTGGTGACCAGCGAATTGAGTGTCTCCTGGGCGTGTGGCTCTTCGCTATCGGTGAGCATATCAAGCGAGGCGGCGGGATGGCGCTGCTTATAGCGCCAGTGATCGCAGGCGAGGTTGGAGCCAATACGTAGCAGCCAGGCGCGAAACGAGGACCCGCCCTTAAAAGAGTCGATATGGCGGAAGGCTGAGAGGAAGGCATCTTGCGTGACATCCGCCGCTGTCTCTGTATTACCGAGCATGCGTAGAACCGAGGCATACATTAATTGTTGGTAGCGCTCAATCAGTTTATTGAACGCCTCTAAATCGCCACGTTTACTGCGCACGATGAGCCATTCCTCATCCTCGGGTGTGTGCTTGCTCATCAACCAGGAGCCTCTCTCTACGAAATCTGCGTCTCCGCCTGCCATCTCGGCTAGTGTAGCACAAAACGTCATATTATGCACGCTTTTGCCCGCTAGAGTGGAAAAGACAAATCTTTCAGCAGGGACCGCGCAGGGTGAAGCGTTGCGCTTGTTAAAGCGTCGCGCCTACATATGGTAGATGATACAGTGCAGGGCGGAGAGCCGCGCTTGCTAAAGCGTCGTGCCTACATATTTGGGTCCTTTCGTGGTGTGCCGTTATATTGCTCGGAATTGTGAGTGATAGCCGCATTGGGAGTATGGAAATTGGTGAGGGGCTGTTTAGGTTGTGATGGCATGGTATTGGATTTGGAAGTGTGAGGGATCGCTGCATTGAGATTGGGATCGTGAGAGGTATGGGCGTCGAGTTGGTCCTGGGTGTTGGTCGTGTGAGGGGTAGTTGGACCGGGATCGGAAAGGTGAGAAATCGCTGCATTGAGATTGGGATCATGGGAAGTGTGAGGGATCGTTGCATTGAGATCATCGGGTGGAATCTCGTTGAGGGTGAGTAGAGGGAGAATGGGGACCTCATCGAGGAGAGCTGGTATGAGTGATTTGATGAAGGGATGGATACTGTAATGACCATAATCGGTTGTCGTGAGTAGATCGGCCTTATGCATTTTAGAGAGAAGCTGGCGCATACAATCATCATCGAAGTCAAGGGCGGTTGCAAGCTGACGTGGTGTCATGGCTTTTTCGCTGTTGTGGATGAGGTGCAGAATGGTCAAGCGTTCGGGGCTTAGCACCTTGTGAGCGCTAATAGTGTTGAGAGAGGTGATTTCCGAGAGGGATGCGAAGCGGAAGCTCAGGGTATCAGAAGAACAGTGTAGCAGATGGGTGGCGGGCTTAAGATTGCCGCAATGCGTTTCGAGACGATAATAGTTAGAGATGGGCAGCCGAGAGAGGTGCCAATGGTGATCCACGTGGGCGGCTAAGGGGGTCGAGCGCCGTCCAGTGTGCAGAACAAGAATGCTCATCTGACATGTTTCTGCCAGGCGGCGAAGCGCGTCTAGCAGGTCACGGTCATTTCCAGGGAAACCTTTGCGGAAGGCGGCGAGGTTATCGATGACGAGCAGGCTGGTAGGGCGAGTAGAGAACAAGGTATGTAGATCAAGTAGACCTTACTCAAGCTAACTCTGATTCGCTGTTGTGGATGAGGTGCAGAATGGTCAAGCGTTCGGGGCTTAGCACCTTGTGAGCGCTAATAGTGTTGAGAGAGGTGATTTCCGAGAGGGATGCGAAGCGGAAGCTCAGGGTATCAGAAGAACAGTGTAGCAGATGGGTGGCGGGCTTAAGATTGCCGCAATGCGTTTCGAGACGATAATAGTTAGAGATGGGCAGCCGAGAGAGGTGCCAATGGTGATCCACGTGGGCGGCTAAGGGGGTCGAGCGCCGTCCAGTGTGCAGAACAAGAATGCTCATCTGACATGTTTCTGCCAGGCGGCGAAGCGCGTCTAGCAGGTCACGGTCATTTCCAGGGAAACCTTTGCGGAAGGCGGCGAGGTTATCGATGACGAGCAGGCTGGTAGGGCGAGTAGAGAACAAGGTATGTAGATCAAGTAGACCTTGCTGAGAGGTCAGAGTATCGAGGGTATTGTTCAGAGTTAGCTTGAGTGAGGCCGGGAGGGGCGAGACTTAAAGAGGCGGGCTGTCGTTTGTTGCAGATTCTCTTCGGAACTATCAAGAGCCAGGTAATGGATGTGAGAACCAAAGGCGGTTCGGTAGGGCTGGTGGTCATCGTGGAGTGATGGGACACGTGAGTTGAGGGCTGGCTCGCCGGTAGCGATATCAAGAGCTAAATGGAGGGCGAGGGAAGTGCGACCAGAGTGGGACGCGCCAGTGAGTAGAGTCAGACCAGTGGGGAGCAGATTGTGGATGATCATGGGAACTCTAAAGTGGGCAGGAGGAAGGAATTCAGTAATGGGGGTATTGATGGAGCGAGTGCGACGCTGGAAGAGATCATCGTAGTGTTGAGCCATAGGGTGGTTCTCCTACTCTATACTGCATACTACGTGTTTAGCGAAGAATAATATTATATATACTGTATTTTGCTTACTATATAATTGTAAATAAGAGATCGCAATAATGTCAAGATTTCAAGGTGTATATTGAAATAGTCGTAAAAATAGATATTGATTGTATGGTGTATAGGATGGAACCTGTGCCCTGGAACTTCTTTGAGCAAGGGAACAGGTTCCATCGGGGAGAAATGTTAGCCAATAAAGAATTCTTGTAATATAGGGCCAAGGATCTCGTTGGCGGGGCCGTGGCCCTGACCTGTCAGGGTGCGGCGGCGCGCGTTGGGGAGAATATTGGCTAGCTCCCGTGCCCCTTGATGTAGATGGGGATGGCTAGCTTCGCCGTCCATCACAAGCGTAGGGATGGTGACAGAAGCCCATTTCTTGAGGGATGAGGGGTTACCGCTTATAGTATCGCCCATGATAGCACCATCATATGCGATAGTATGCGCGACCTCCTCCATGCTCGACCATATTGGCGACTGGCGCATCTGAGTGAGCATTTCGGCAGGGACGCCCACGGCATTTGTCATAAAGTAAGCTACGGCTTCGCTCCGGTGGCCCGATGAGACGAGCTTAGTAAGGTGTGATACATAATCCACTGGGATTGGAGGGCGACTGTCGTCAACGATAAAAGGAGGCTCGTAGAGTGCCAGTTTGGTGATCTGTGAGGGAAGGAGGCGCGCGGCCTCAAGGGCCAGAACAGCCCCAGAGGAATAGCCGAAGAGGAAGGACGATCCACCAGCTTCGTTCATCAGGGCTTTGATATCTTCAACCTCACGCTCGACGGTGTAGGGCTGCGTGTCTCCACTCTCACCTCGACCACGGCGGTCGTATATGAATACTGTGAAGTGAGGGGCCAGGGTGGAAGCCAGGGAGGCATCGGCTATGTGTGTGGCAGTCGCGCCAGCGACCAGAATGAGTGCGGGCCCCTGCCCGAATTGTTCGAAAGCGATAGGGGTTCCATCTTGGGAAATGACTTTGCGCATAGAAGGTTTCTCCTTTGAGGATGTCTATAGCGAAGGGCAGATTGCCTTAAGAACGAAACTATTGTAGCCTGACCGAAGATGGAAGTATTGTACAAAATGGCAAACCTTTGGTTGTAAACGACCAGCCTGAAAGGCGGGGCATTAAAGGATGACTGCTGTTTTTTCCATGCGCACGATCTGAGCGGGAGTATGACCGAGCCAGTGTTTGAGTGCTCGCGTCAAGTGAGGCTGATCGAAATAGCCCGCTTCCTCAACGGTATCGAGGATTGACACGCCTTGCTGTAGAAGTGTCCATGCCAGTTGCGCGCGCTGGAATTGCTGAATCTGCTTCTGGGTCAGACCAGTGGCGCGTAAGAAGCGATGGCGCAGTGTACGGTCGGCGACCTCCTGGGGTTGCCCCTGTAAGGCGGCTTTGACCACTGGATCAGATACAAGGATCTCTTTACGCACAAGCCACTCGACAAAGGTATCCGCGTTCTCATAGCTTGGATATTGCCAAGTGGAGCCATCCAGCCAGAAAGACTGGCTGGTCGCATCGGGTAGAGATTTTTCTGTATCGAGAAAGCTTTTCAAGGGGAGGCGGGGCATAAAGGCCCCAAGTCGGAACTTGATCCAGAGTAGTTCCGCGCCTTCGGGATAAGAGAGGGGGGTAGCTATCGTCAGTGGCCCTACGATCCGTAGTTCTGCGCCGCCATTATAGCGTATCAGGACGAGGTGCCAGCAGCACTCGGCGGGGCGAATGGTCGTCGCGGCCCGCTCGGTGCGACCGTGTTTTACCTCTTCGACCAGTGGTGAGTCGGATAGTCGTACTATATGGCTAATACTCATCTCTATTTTCCTCGTCCGCAATAATGCGCCAATGATCGTATTGTAACATGGATACGCGGTAGAGACTTCTCCTGGCTTGCTATAAAAGTATTCGCTAACGCCACCTGAGCGGCGTCCGGCTACGCCGCCATGTAGTTCTACTTCAAGCGGAGTGTGTATTGTGCCAAGCATGAGCGTATCAGGTGGTTTGTGCTCAGGCAAATGAATGGCTTGGGATTGGTAGAAGGACCCTTCTGTTAGCTAGCTTCGTTGACACCGTCGATTTTTGGCGGCTATAATTTAGCAGGTACCCATACTTTGTGAATCGAGCAAGGAGTGCCTGACCGCTTCATTGGGGAAGCGGAAGACGGTCCAATGGTTGGAACCACTCGGGCGTATTCCACCAAAATATAGTTATGCGGAGGAATTGCAATGACCACTGCGGGTCTGGAAGATGTTGTCGCGACAACATCGCGAATTTGCGATCTTGATGGAGAACTTGGGAAATTAACCTATTATGGCGTAGATATTCACGATTTGGCGCAACATTCCAGTTTTGAGGAGACGGCATACCTGCTCTGGCACGGTAAATTGCCCACGCAGGCGCAACTCGCGGAGACTGAGAGTGCGCTACATAGTAGCCGGGCTTTGCCGGGTCGCCTCATAGATCTGATGCACTTACTCCCCCCTTCTATGTCCCCGATGAATGTGCTACGCACTGTCATTTCCGCCCTGGTTGCCTTCGACTCCGACCCGAGCGACACATCCGCACCCGCCAACGAGCGACGCGCGATTCGTTTGACCGCCGTTCTACCAACGATTGTCATGGCCTGGAACCGTATTCGCGAGGGGCTTGCGCCCGTTGAGCCGCTTGACAACGGATCGCATGCCGCGAACATCCTCTATCAGCTTACAGGAAAGCTGCCAGACGAGTATACCGCTCACGCTCTGGATATCGCCTTGATCCTGCATGCCGACCACGAATTGAATGCCTCCACCTTTGCCGCGCGCGTCACTGCCGGTACCAAAGCGGATATGTATGCTTCGGTCGTCTCTGCGCTGAGCGCGCTCTCTGGCCCTCTACATGGCGGAGCGAACGAACAAGTGATACGTATGCTGCATAAGATGAACGATATCAGCAAAGTTGAGCCTTACCTGGAGGACGCACTGGCTCGTAAGGAGCGTATCATGGGCTTTGGGCACCGGGTTTATCGTACGGAGGACCCGCGAGCAACGCACCTGCGCGCCATGTCAAAGGAGTTAGGTGAGCGAACAGGAGATTCACGCTGGTATGAGATGTCACAGGTTACAGAAGCGTACATCAAAGAGCATAAGCACCTGAATGCCAACGTTGACTTTTATTCCGCCTCGGTCTATTACATGATGGGTATTCCGATTGACCTGGATACACCCATCTTTGCCTCTAGTCGGATCGCGGGCTGGACGGCACACATCCTTGAGCAATATGCCAATAATCGCCTGATCCGTCCCCGTGCCGAGTATGTGGGGCAGAAGGTTACCGAGTACACGCCAATTGATGAGCGGGGGTAAAACATGAATAGCCAGAAGGGCGTATATAGTCGAGCTATAGCTCGACTATATACGCCCTTCTGGCTATATTCTGGGTGATTGGGGTGAATATGAATAGCGAGCAAATCGAAAAAAATTTAGCCTTATTGGCCCAAAAGATGGGTGAGCTTGGTATCACAGGTACAATTCTTCTCCTTGGAGGAGCGGTGATGGTGGCGATAGTGAAAAACCGCCCATCTACTCGTGATATAGACATTGTTGTGGCGACCAATGATGCCCAACAGTATCGTGCTATCAAACGCGCAATATCTCTCGTGGCACAGGAAAACCGCTTACCAGACGAATGGATGAACGATGATGTTACGCTTATTGTTGACCAGATTCGTCATCCCCAGAAGCCGACTATATGGCGTGATTTTGGGAACCTGGTTGTATATGTTCCCGAATTAGAGTATATCCTTGCTTTGAAATTGTTCGCTGCCCGCCCCAGGATGACCGGGATGTTCAAGCTCTTTTAGCCCAAGTTAATATTGATTCTCGCGCTCAGGCCTGGCAAATTGTGAAATCCTATATCCCACAGATGCAACTTAGCAGACGTATCAATGAAACAGAAAGGGCAATTAACCGTTGTTTCAAACAATGAGATGCCATTGTTAGTAATTAATTTCAATCATCTAATAAAACCAGTGTAAGGGATTGTCTCCCTGTGAACCGTTGTATAATAAAAGTGTATATTTGAGTATGAATGTGAGAGCGTTAGAAAAGGCATATCCAGGAGCGAGGCTTTATAAATGACATCTTCGGCCCTTCCTTATCCCATTCATCCCATTGCTGATGTAGTTGGGTGCATTGATGAGGGTGAAGACCCCTGGCTCGCTCTGGGGGATTTTCTGCATGATTGGTGGTGCTACGCGGTTGAGAAGCGCCGCGAGCTGATTATGGAGCCACCCGCTGTAGCCGTGACGCTAGAGGGTAGGCGCTGGGCGGCTTTATGTGCCGCAGTCGTCGAGGAACTGTGTAGGAGAACGGCCTTTCCTTGCCCTGAGTGGATTAATGAGCAAGATTACTTTCTCGCGCAACCCTGGTATTATTACCCCGACCAGGCTGAGCGTGCCTGGTTGCTTTCCACAACGCCGGAACCGTTTAAGCGCCGTAATGTGTTTGTCGGCGGCACTGTGCTTGATAACAAATATGAGCTGAAGCAGATGTTTGATATTACCCCTATACAGAGACGGAATGTCTGGACTCCGCAAGAGCATTGATGATCGGGGCCTTCTCCAACGTTTGTACATTCATGCAACTATTCACTCCCATCCTTTCCATAACAATCTTTCAAAATCTTTCTTTTGTATTACATCAGGCGTTGGAGGTCTTGTTTGAGGCTGGCGTAGTTTTGGTAGCGGACGTGTGGTTCTTCGGCAAGGGCGCGACTGAGCAGGAGCTCAAATTCGGGCGAGATATTGGGGTTGAGCATACGGACGGGCGGATAGGTGGGATAGTGGGGTGGCGCGACGTTGGTGACGGCATGATGGATGCTGGCTGCCAGAGTATAGATACAGGTGCGCTGGTCGTAGGGTTTATCTTGAATGGGTAGATAGGGTGAGATGATGAGTTTGCGCGTTGTGCGTTTGCCGTGAACGACGCGTGTGCCGCTGCTCACGGGAGGCGGCGGCACCTGGAAGCCTGTCAGGTGGACACGGTTGCGCAGGCGCTCAATGATGATGTTAGCGGGTGTGATATCGTAGTGACGAACGATTGGCTTCTGTTGTTCCAGGGCGATCAGGATGTTGAGTACGGCAAGCATATAGCCGCGTGCCTCCGCCTCGGGAATGGGGCGCAAGAATTTGAGTAAGCGTTCTTCGATGCTCTCGCCGTCGATATAGGAGAACACAAGATAGTAGTGGCGTCCCTCAGCGAAGCGGTCCAGTACGCGGGGTACGAGTGGATGGCGCAGGCGTGCAAGGGATTCAGTCGCGTGCTCATAGTAAGCGACCTCTTTGGCACGTTGGGTCAGGGGGGAATCACAGCACTCCCAGCGTTTGAGTACGACGCGCTGACCGCGCTGCTTCTCATCGATAGCGATAGCCACCATGACGCTTGAGTCCTCCTCCTGTTTGAGGACATGGGCGATAGAGTAACGTCCCTGACGCAGAGTCACGCCTACCAGGGGGCTACGCGCAACCATAGCCGATGGAATAACCAGGCGTCCGCAGGTGGTGCAGCAGCGCTGCCCGAAACGCACAGGCGTCTCACAGTATGGACAGCGGCGGTTATCGTCAGTCGCGCCGCAGAAGGAGCAGCGCACGGCCCCACTGCGATTCTGTTGTCCGCAGCGCTGGCAGACGTAGCGCTGTAAGGCGATTTCGACAGCGTGTGTATAGCTCTTGGCGAACTCACTGATGCTGTTATAGCGCTGGTGATAGTCCTTGGCGAGGGCGCGCTGAAGGACCGCGCTGACCTCGACGGGGATACGCCCGTTCCACTGTTGCGGTGGTGGTGGCTGTTGACCAGCGTGTGCGTGCCACATATCCTCAAGGCGTTGATGGACAAAGGGAGTGCGCCCGGTCAGGAGTTCATAGCAGCAGATCGCCAGGGCGTACTGGTCAGAATCGCGGCGTGGGTTACCCTGCCATTGCTCCAGAGGCATATAAGCAGCCGTTCCGGTAATCTCACCCAGCGAAGCATGAGTTTGCATGCCTAGATAGAAGGTTGTGCCGAAGTCCGCGAGCAGGATTTGGCCGTTGCGCCCGATGAGTAGATTGCCGGGTTTGACATCCTGATGGACGAGGCCGTTGTTATGGACGTATTGGAGTGCCGAGGCTATCTGCTGGATATAGGGGACCAGTTCTTCAGCGAAGGCAAGGCGACGCGTGCCATTGTCGCGGCGGAAAAGATCAAGGATTGTTTGTGGCGCGTACTCAGTGACCAGATAGGGACGCGCGTTCTGCTCAAGCTGACCGAAATTGTAGACGGGCAAGATATTGGGATGATGCATAGAGGCAATGCGTCGAGCCTCTTGAAAGAAGCTTGTCTGAGCCTTGGCGGTAAACTGGTCAAGGCGGAGGACCTTCAGAGCCAGGACGCGACTGAGGGGAGCCGGTTCGCGAACTTTATAGACCTGTCCATAGCTGCCAGCGCCAACAAAGGCCATAACTTCGTATGCGCCGATATGCGCTCCCTGAACCAGGAAGTCGCATTGGCGGCAGCAAGCTATGTTGTCGGGGTTAACGTGGCTCCCGCGGGGATTTAGACACTGAGCCAAAGGTCTTTCCTACCTCTTCTCTACACGCCATAAAAAGCATTTGCCAACGCCGCCACATTGTCCCACATCAGGCTGAGTTGGTGTGGCGCGATGTCTGAGCCTCTCAGGCGGCTGTGCTCAGGCAAATGAAAGGCATGCTACCAAAAAGTTATTGGAACTCCTTTTGCGCCACCGGGAGCGCGGAAGAGTTACGAGCATCTTTTCTCTCTATCCTTATGTACGCCATTAAGGGGTCCGGGTTGCGCCCTGCCGATGGCGGGTACTTCTGTATTGTACGCACGCGAGGGGAAAGTGAGCAAGCGGTAAAAATATTCGCCAACACCACCAGAACGGCGGTATTGGCGAATAAAGGGTTTACCATTGGTGTGTTGAGCGACTAGCCCACACTGCCTGACATCTCAAGCTGGATCAGGCGGTTGAGCTCGACCGCGTACTCCATAGGGAGTTCCTTGGTGATGGGCTCGATGAAGCCGTTGACGATGAGCGAATAGGCTTCGGACTCGTCGAGACCACGGCTCATCAGGTAGAAGAGCTGATCCTCACCGACCTTGGAGACGGTTGCCTCATGGCCGATCTCGGTCTGGTTCTCCTCAACGCGGATGGTTGGGTAGGTATCTGTTCGTGCATCCTCATCGAGGAGGAGCGCGTCACAGCGAACGCTGGACTTGGTGTGGTGCGCGCCTGGATTGATACGTACGAGACCGCGATACGACGCGCGCCCGGTACCCTTGGAGACCGACTTCGACAGGATTTGCGAGGTCGTATGGGGAGCAAGGTGCGTAATCTTCGCGCCCGCGTCCTGGTGCATACCATCATTCGCGAAGGCGACCGAGAGGACGTCACCGCGCGCGCCCGGTTCCATGAGCAGAACGGCGGGATACTTCATTGTCACCTTCGAGCCGAGGTTACCATCGACCCATTCCATCGTCGCGTCGCGGTAAGCAGCCGCGCGCTTGGTCACAAGGTTGTAGACGTTCTTTGACCAGTTCTGGATAGTTGTATAGCGTACGCGAGCGCCTTCCATAGCCTTAATCTCGACCACGGCGCTATGCAGGCTATCGCTGGTATAGCTTGGAGCGGTACATCCTTCAACGTAGTGAACATAGGAGCCAGGAGCGGCGATGATCAGAGTGCGCTCGAACTGGCCCATGTTCTGGGCGTTAATGCGGAAGTACGCCTGAAGAGGAATCTCGACGCGAACATTCTCAGGCACGTAGACGAAGCTACCACCGCTCCAGACCGCGCTATTGAGGGACGCAAACTTATTATCGGAAGGTGGGATGATAGTGCCGAAGTGCTCTTTGACCAGATCGGGATATTCGCGCAGAGCTGTATCCATATCGGTAAAGATAACGCCTAGCTTCTCAAGGTCTTCGCGCATCTTATGGTAAACGGCCTCACTCTCGTACTGAGCGGTGACACCGGCGAGATATTTCTGTTCAGCCTGGGGAATACCGAGGCGGTCAAAGGTTTCTTTGATCTCGGAAGGGATGTCGTCCCAGGTTTTGCCCTGCTGAGGCACGGGCTTAATGTAGTAGTAGATGTCGTCGAAATTGATGCCTGACAGGTCAGCCCCCCAGGTTGGCATCGGGCGCTTCTCAAAGAGATTCAGGCTCTTGAGACGGAAATCTCGCATCCAACTGGGTTCGCCCTTCATTTCGGAGATCTGTTCGACGATCTTCCTGCTAAGCCCTTTTTCAGACTTATATGCGTAATTTTCTGGTACATGGAACCCGGCAGTATAATTGCCCTGCTCCAGTTCAAATGCCTGACTCATAAAAGATTAACTCCACTCGCTGGCTGATGTCTTGTTCTGTATTGGATTGGATCGGTTTGAGAAGCTCAGAGCTTCTGTAATCCTTACTTGGCTACTCGGATTTTCTTTGGTATTATATGTCTTTTTAGTATGCCTGTCAAGATTTGCAGGCACTCGCAGGTGTCTCGCCTGGCTTCTATACCTGATCTAGAGCCCTGGATGAATCGTGGAAGTAGCCCAGGGGATATGGTACCAAGTTCGTTCTCTGTGCGCAATAGGTTAAGTTCATTGTGGGTCTGATTCCGCCTGACTGTCAGATATATATAACCTTATTCGGCAAGTTCTTTGTAAAGTACCAGGGAAACATTGCTTGACAGAAGGTGCATGAAATTGCTATTATGTAGCTTATCCGAATGGAGTTTATTACTCCAGGTACGCGCCCGTAGTTCAGTGGATAGAACACCGACCTTCTAAGTCGGCTGTCGCAGGTTCGAATCCTGCCGGGCGCGTTTTTTTTATGCCTGTTTATTAACCTGCATATAGTATCATCTTCTTATCCTCAATGAAATTATTTTTCCTCTCTTGTCATATTTTTTCATAGCTAATGTGGTGCACTTAGTCTTGCTTGTTGTCGTAAAAGCTTACTTTTTGTGAGGCGTAAAGTTAGTTGCATCATGCTATACTATAGTATGCCTTATGTGAAAACCGATGCCACCTGAACGGTGGCTAGCGCTGCGCGCTCAGGTTTTCTAATACCGAATATGTCAATATAGCGTTCTTGCAGCTGTATAGCGGACTTCTCGGTTCGTGTACTCTCCCAATCTAGTGTCGGTGACCCTTGTGGTAATTCTGGGGTCACATGGAGACTGTTCATTACTCTTCGTAGTGCGTTTCGCAACAGATTTGTCGCTGTTTGCGGCAATGACTGAGAGAAGGGGTGAGATATGGCAGAGCATAGTGTATCGGTGACTGTGCAGGCTCCGCTCCATCAGGTATATGAACTGTTTACCCATTTCCATGACTTTCCCAAGTATATGCGCTTCGTCAAAGAAGTGACCTATTATGATGATCAGCGAAGTCATTGGGTCATGCAGCTATTAGGACGCTTTGAGTGGGATGTTGTGAACGAGGATTGGATACCGGACAAGCAGATAGGATGGCGCTCCACGCGAGGACTGAAGAATAGCGGGCGAGTCAAATTTCATGCTTTGAGTCCACGCCGTACGGAGGTTGGGGTTTATATCTATTATATGCCGCCTTCCGGTGCGTTGGGGAAGATTGGCGAGAGCCTGGGCGTTAATAGCTATGTCGACACGGCTTTGAAGACTGAGCTTATTCATTTCGCGCGTATGGTTGAGGAGACGCCGGAGGGCGAGATGGACCCTATGCAGTCTCACTATCTCTTTCACAAAGACAGCTCCTATGCGCGTCGCGATGTGACAGAGCGCCAGCGTAAGGCGATGGCGCAAGATCCTATGATGTCTCCAGAAGCGCTTGCTGAGCGTGAAAAGCGAGTGACGCAGGTTAAGGAAGAGCGCCAGCGCCGGTTGATGCAGGCAGGAGAGCAGGCTCGTTTGCGACAGGAGCGGGAGCAGAAGGCAAGAGTAGAGCTATTACAACGTCTGGAGGAAGAGCGCCAGAATCGCTTGCAAGCCATGGGCGAGGAGATCAGCAATGAGCCTCTGGAGTCTTATCCGCCCCATCCGGTTTATGATACCCTTGGTGGGCGGCATGCTGGTCTAGATCGTACTAATTTTGGCGACAAGGATTCGCTGCGTCCACGCTATCCCTGGTATACACAGGACCCAATGATGTCGCGTCTGCCACAGAAGGAGAAGGATGCGACGCGGAAGTCTGTTGAGGAGCTGTACGAGGAATCACCCTGGCTGACCATGATTCGGGGAAACCGCGACATATGTGTGCTTAGTGACACTCCAGAAGTGGGAGGAGAGGCTAACCCTGGTACTTCCTCGTCCTGATGGGCAAAAAGGCATTCTGTAAAGCAAGCCAGTTTCACTAGAGACATGGTAGGTGCATGTGTAACCTACCATGTCTCTTTTTTGTTGTTGCGTGAAGGTCTTATGCGTGGGGGCACGGCGTGCTCAGGGAGTCGAAAAAGGAAGAAATCCTGGAGGAGTTAAGAAGTTTCGCGAAACTTCCGCTATTGGTAGCGCGTGATAAGAAGTACCGCTATCTCAGAAGCGACCAAGCATAACAGAAAGTGGAGAGCGTCAGACCAGGGTAGGGATAGAACGAACCTGATTGGCGCGTTCATGTAGTGAGGAAGGACACGTTATGGCAGAACATCATGTTTCAGTAACCATACAAGCCCCTGTGGAGCAGGTATACACGTTGTTTACGCATTTCAACGACTTTCCTAAATTTATGCGCTTCATTAAAGAGGTTACATACTATGACGAGCAGCGTAGTCATTGGGTAGCTGAGGTTGGTGGAAGCGCCTATGAATGGGACGCGCTCAATGAAGATTGGATTACAGATAAGCAAGTGGGTTGGCGCTCGGTAGAAGGTCTGGAGAATTCGGGTCGAGTCAAGTTTGAACCGGTAGGACCTGAGCGAACGATGGTGAATGTGTTTATCAGTTACACGCCACCAGCGGGTATTCTGGGCGCGGTAGCAGAGAGGTTGGGGATAGATTCGCGCTTCCAGGCGGCCCTTGAGGAGGATATGCAGCACTTCGCCCGTATGGTTGAAGAGGCGCCGCCAAGAGCGCTTGATCCGATGTCTTCTCACTATCTTTTCCACGCAGGGAGTGCCGTAGGGCGTGGAGCCGCGACCACGCGCCAGCAAGAGGCTATGCAGCAGGACCCACGTATGTCCGAGGAGAGCCTGCGGCAGCGAGAAGCGACAATCGCACAAGAGAAAGAGGCGCTTGAGAGCCAGGAGCGGAGCCGTGTAGAGCAGGATCGCCAATATCAGGAACAGTTAGAGATAGCCAGAACAGAGCAAGAGGCTCTTCTAGAGGAGCAGCGTCGCCGTGACGAGGTGGAAAGCGCACAGAAGAAGGGTGGGGAAGCATCTCCGCGTATCCTTGACCCGGTCTATGACACCATTGGAGGACGCAATGCCGCGATGGCAAACACGGCTTTTGGTGATATGGACGCGCGTGGCGAGCGTTTTCCTAATTATCATACAAGTCCGATGCGTGCGCGTGCTATTAACACGGAAGAGAGAGGCACACAAATGCCAGTTGAAAAGGATGAAGAATCGTCGCCCTGGGAGAGCCAGATTCACGGTCGGCCTTTTCCAACTGAAGAGGAGGAACGACTTTCCCCGGAGGGGAAATAAGATTATGCATTTGGAGTATCATCTGTAGAAACATGCTGCTCAGTCTGGAGTGGCAATGTGAAGCAGAAAGTCGAGCCTTCTCCTTGCTTACTGGCGACGCCAACCTGACCACCGTGACGTTCGACGATGATACGGCAGATGTGAAGTCCCAGTCCCAAGCCAACACCAGAGCCACTCTGCACGCTGATATTGGGCACGCGATAGAAGCGTTGCCAGAGGCGAGCTTGTTCCTCTTCTGATATACCGGGACCACGATCCTGAACCGTCACCCTGGCGGTTATGTCGTTGACGACCAGGCGAACTATGACTGGTTCCTCAGCAGCAGAATACTTTAAGGCGTTGGTCAGATAATTTGTGATGACCTGACCAACGCGGTCGGGATCGGCATAGATAGAGGTCTTTTGCGTAGTAATATTCAGTTCTAGATTGATAAGGCGTTGTGGGGAAGCTGCGCGCTGGTCTTCAACGACTTCATGGAGCAGGGCAACGAGATCACAGTCCTGGAAGTGAAGCTCGAAGCGATTGGCCTGGATACGTGATACGTCGAGGAGATCACCTACGAGGCGATTCTGGACACGTACCTGACGCTCGGCGCGACTGAGTAGCTCATGGAGCAGATCGCGCTTATTGGTAAAGTCCTCGGGGATATCTTCTGGGCGGAAGGCATTGAGGCGGCGTTTGGCTAGTTGAATATTGCCATTGATAGTGGTCAGAGGTGTGCGTAGCTCATGGCTCGCGATGCTCAAGAACTCGTCCATGCGCTGACTGGCATCTTGCAGTTTTGTGATCTCCTCATGCGCGTTCGCGAGTTTATTTTCCAAGTTTGTGTACTCACCATGCAGGCTTTGTAGTTCGTGTTCAAGAACGCGCCGCTCTTCCTGCCCCTCCAGGAGAGTTCGCTGCTGCTCTTGCTGGATGTGCTCCAGTTCGGAGATACGTGCTTGAAGCGCGTCTATCTTTTGTTGTATATATTGTTCTGCCTGGACTGAACCTTCCAAATGGTTCTACTCCTTTGTGTGCTGGTGAGAAGCGCCTTGAGCGTGTTTAATGGATCGCGTAGAAGCAAAATGATACACACCAGACTCTGTAGTCTTCGACGAATCAGGGGCCTCCTGTCCGTCGCAATGTCGTTGTCGCGGCTGTGCGCTTAAGTGTTCGGTAGGTTGTATTAAGAAGCCTATTTAAAGTTATAGCACGTCCATTATACCATCTATGGGCGAGTTTGCTAGCACATTCACCCATAATGGCAGTGCTTTGCAGTTCTGGTAGCCAGGAGTGCTGTTCTCGCTTATGGTGTTCAAAGGGGAAAAGGATGTTGAGCATTGCTCCAGGCTGAAGCAGTGCGCCAGCATATAGGGCTGGCGCTAAATCTTTTGTGCGTTGTTGCAGGGGTGTATGCGGAGTTTAATGTTGTTGTGCAGTCATGGTTTGATAGCGTTGCTCGACCAGTTGGAGGAAGGCTACTCCTGACGCGATGACAGTGAGCGCGCCCTCTGTGGTATGTTTCTGGGTGAAATAGTGTATAGCGTGGGTGTGAAAGTCACGAATGGCGCGTCCAATCTCGTCATCCTCTGGTAATTGGGAGATGACCTGATCTTTGGGGAGCGACCAGATGGTGAAAGGGCGACCTGTCTGAACGGAGCGATAGCTATAGAGTGTGGGCCAGACATCGGTGCAGAGGAAGCGCGTAGCGCGCTCAAGCTTGCCAGAGCCATGATGTAGCAGGTCTCCAGAGACGTTGATGATTCCCCGGCGAGCGCGCTGGAGTGTTTCATGGCATTTCGCGAGTGTCTCCGCCTCGGTCTGCTCACGCGTGGGGATGTTTCCCGCCAGCATATGGTAGGTACCAGGGATTGGGAGTGACCAGTCAGTGGGGCGATTGCCGCGTGGTCCAGGGGTCAGCACCATTGTCTGGATATAGCTGAAAGGCGTGGGATCGATACACGCCAGATCGCGCTGGATGGCCTGACCTATCTCCAAGGGGAGTTCGCCATAAGGGGTGAGGGCCTCATCACGCAAGAAGAGTTTGAGATCGATGTCGCTGCATCCCGGAATATAACCGCCCTTATAGGCTGAACCGTGAATGCCCAGGCCGATAAACCAGGGGTATGTGTGCTTGTAGTAGACTTTGGCAGCTTCCAGGGCGATGGGCTGAACCAGAGGGTCAAGTGGGGAAATATCGAACATGGAACGCTAAAATCCTTTCTACGCAAAAACGCGAACTCCTCGCGTGGGAGCCTATTGTACTATAGTCCCGAGGCATCTCGCCATGGCTAAAATAGGCGTTGCTTCCGCTTCTCAGGGGGCGCGAGGGAATAGATAAGCAGAGGCTCTGACCCGGAAGTTCTATGACGGAGTGACCGTTCTGGTACAATACGGCGGAGGGCGCGTACATGCGTTGCCTCTTGTGTCTTATGAGAGAAAGGACTGACCTGTTATGAGCACTGTGTCATCCGGGGTGGCGGTTGGATCACCCGAGCAGGTACAATTCATTGTTGATGAACTCTATCGCCTCTATCCAAAGGCGCGCTATGAGCTAGATTTCACAACTCCCCTGGAGTTATTTATTGCCACACAACTCGCGGCCCAATGTACCGATGAGCGCGTCAACGCTGTAACCAAGGACCTCTTTAAGAAGTATCGCAGCGCAGCCGATTACGCAGGCGCGAATCCTGAGGAGTTGGAGCAAGATGTTAAGCCTACTGGCTTCTATCGCAAGAAGGCTGCACAGTTGCGCGCCTCCTGCCAGTACTTGCTAGATCATCATAACGGAGAAGTTCCCAATACAATGCAAGAACTGGTACGCGTGCCGGGTGTTGCGCGCAAGACTGCCAATGTTATTCTGGGCAATGCCTTTGGCATCGTTGATGGCTTCATTGTGGATACCCATGTGGACAGATTGTCGAAGCGTTTTGGTTGGACGAAGCAGAACGATATTGTCAAGATTGAGCGCGATCTGATGGCCCTGGTTCCGCGTGAGCACTGGTTAGAGGCTGCGCACCGTATCATCTATCATGGGCGAGCCGTCTGCAACGCGCGTAAGCCTTTGTGTGGAAATTGCACCCTGGCGAGCTATTGCCCTTCCGTAGTCACTGAGTAGTGGCTAGAAAGTTCATATAAGATAAATAAAAAGAGCCCGACAGGCCAATGATCTGTCGGGCTCTCGTGTGGGCGAATAGGAAGCGGGTATATAGGACGTCGAAACGTCGGAATTGGAACTTATGTTCCATTCGTTCAGTATACCAGGATATGTAGTGACCTACAATAGCCCGAATGGGGTGGCTAGGGATCGATTAGAGCGAAGGACAGATCGATTGAGCAGCGAACCAGACGTGAGCTGAAGCGCCTTGTATGTATGGGTGGTTCAAACCTTCTGAATGCCGTTATAGGATATTATCGCGGATGTCCTTGATGGTGTTCAGGTCGATCCAGTAGCGGAGTTTGCGTATAGATGAACCTTCGACGGTGCTGGCATTCTCGAACTGACCGCCATTGGCCTCAATGATTTTTTTCGAGCCGATATTCCCCTCGTCGCATGTGACGAGCGCGCGCTGCAAACCAAGCTTGCGCGCTTCATCGAGGCCCAGACGCAACATGCGCTTGCCGTAGCCCTGGCAGCGTCTGGAAGGTCGAATCTCGTAGCCTATATGACCGCCAACCTTGAGTAAAAACGCGTTTAGTTCGTGGCGTAGCGCGAGGCGACCAATAAACTCCTGTCCCTCGATGAGCCAGAAGTCGGTGCTTGGGACAGCGTCGGGAGAGAGGTTGCGTCGATCTTTCTGAGCCTCCAAACGAGCCAGAAAGGTCACAAAGTCGGCATTGAGGCGGTTTACATCCTTGTCCATGTGGCGGCCCTCGCGCTGGAATTCGCGGATAGCCTCAAGATATTGTTGTTTGTACTCCATCGAAGGTTTAATTAAGCGGAGCATAGGACGATATCCCTTCTGTTCTTGCTCTCTGGATAGCTCCTTATTTGGGAACCTGAGCGCGTTCGAGTTGATACGGAAAAACCTCGCAACCTTAGCGGTGGCTAGAGCTAACCCCTAGGTGGGGCGTAGTGTGTCCAGGTTTTTGCGTAAGAAGTGCGCGCTAGCTACGACAGTGGCATGATTTTCATATAAAATCTGGGTGTCAGGGTTGTGCAGTCAAGTATACCGCTTTTGGGGGACTTTGAGTAGGGGGAGATATACATACGCATGAGAGGCTGTTGACCCACTATGCGTATGTATAGATGAGTTTCACGTTTTAGATCTCGAAGGCAGAGCGAACTTCGCGGTATAAGAAGAAGTACGCGATGATGAGAATGGGTGGCAGGCAGTTGATGGCGAAGGCGATGACAGTATACACATTGAGGTACCAGAGCACGACATTCTGGACCAGGAGGATGATCTCTAAGGCTACGGTAAACCAGAAGGCCCAGCGCTTGAGCGTCCACAGCCCGTAGGTCAGGCCGAAGGATATCGCGCTGAGGATGATAGAGACGACACCTAATGTAAGCAGGAGGGCTGCTATGTGATTGGGGAGGCGACCTATATCTTTACTGACACTGACGAAATTGAGCATAGCACCTGTCAGAGCCATGAAACCCGATAGGGCGAGGAAGATGGCGACGATGCTGATGCCTATAGGTCGTCTACGAGGTATAGTTGTCATTTCACTCATGAATTATCCCTCCTGTGTATATACAATCGGCGGTGATACATCCTTATTGTGAAATTGTTGTATTTATTTGTTTTTTGGGACTCCTCGCCACCTGTGGTGGCTCGCTTGGGTTAAAGGGTGTGGTGGTGGAGGCGCGAATGCGCCTCCACCACCACACCCTTTAACCCGGCTAAGCTCCGGTTGAAGGTGCTTAGAGAGAAGCAGGGTTGTAATTCTGGACGCTCCCTGACCCGGCTAAGCTCTGGTTGAGGGGCAGGGCAGGTTGATTGAGCTATGAGCACTGCGCAGGCTGAAGCTCTGCGCCTACATATGCCAAGTTGTACAATGCTTGCATTTTAGTAGAGTTGTGAGTGCTATGCAGGCTGAAGCTCTGCGCCTACATATACAGAGTCTAAGCCTTCTGAGCTCTGTGAGGCTTACATGTGCAAGGTTGTAGCTCTTCTGTGCTTAGTATAAACCTCATGCAAATATATGTGGCGTGTAGATATGGGGTTTAGGTGTAAGAAATGTGCGGTTAGGTCTGCTATAAGCTGACCCAACCGCACATTTCTTATTTCACTTCTTCGGTGATCTGGCCGTCGTTGATATTGAGGACACGGTCAGCAGCCTTGTAGAGGACAGCGTCATGGGTTGCGATAAGCATGCCTATGTGTTCCTCATGCGCGATAGAACGGAGCAAGTGGATGATATCACGCCCGGTGAGGGAGTCCAGGTTGCCGGTTGGTTCGTCCGCGATAATAAAGCGGGGTTTGTGAACCAGGGCGCGTGCCAGCGCCACGCGTTGTTGCTCTCCGCCGGAGAGTTCCATGCCCCGGTGATGAGCGCGTTTGCCCAGGCCGACGTGCGCGAGGGCTTGTTGAGCCATTTCGGTACGCTTGCGACTGGGGACACGTGCCAGACGCAGGGGAATTTCGACGTTCTCCTGCGCGGTGAGAGAGGGAAAGAGATGAGCGTTCTGGAACATCATGCCCACGCTTTCGCGGCGGAGTCGAGCGCGTTCAGTTTCGCTCATAGAGGATAGCTTCTGGTCTAGCACAAAGACTTCTCCACTGGTGGGATTGTCCAGGCCGATCAGGATGTTGAGCAGCGTCGTCTTGCCGGAGCCAGAGCGCCCGCGTAGGGCTACGAATTCGCCTGGAAGTACGCGCAGGTCGATGCCACGCAAAGCATGGACTATGCCTCCGCCCGAGGGGTAATCACGGGTCACTGCGCGCGTCTCAACGATGGTCTTTACTGGTGCATGGGTCTGTTGGGTGGTGAGTATCTCGGGTTCCATTAGTGGCTCTCTCCCTTCGAGGCTGATGTCTGGGTTTGATCGCCTGTGCCATTATTGCCGTTGTTCTCTATCTGAAGCGGCCAGAGCTCAACATGGTCATCGGTAATGCGGATTTCGGCGCGCCCGTTAAATGGGAGACGCTCAATGGCTTCTTTGGGGAGTTGGAGGCGGCCAGCGCGGTCGATCAGGACCGATTCGCGATGGGTGCGTGTGGAGAGGCCGATAATAGCACTGGCCTCTTGCATATGTTCGTGAAGTTCCTCAAGCTCGGCTTCGCGGCGTACCGTCTCAGTACTAGTGCGACCATCACGGATGGCGATGGTACGGTCGACATTAGCGGCAAGGGCCGCGTCATGAGTCACGGTAATGATGGTCAGGCCAAGGCGCTGATTCAGGTCGCGCAGTAGATCATAGATTTCGTGGGCTGTCACTGAATCAAGTTCGCCAGTTGGCTCGTCGGCTAGAAGGATCTGGGGCGAATTGGCGAGGGCCACGGCGATAGCGCAGCGCTGTTGCTCACCGCCGGAAAGCTGATCTGGTCGCTTATTGAATTTATCGTTGAGTCCAACTAATTCTAGAAGTTCATGGGCACGCTTATCGCGCTCTGAGGTTTTCACCCCGCTGAGCATTTGGGGGAGTGCGACATTGGCCCCCGCCGTGAGTTCTGGCAATAGATTACGTCCACTCTGCTGCCAGACCTGTCCGACGACATAGCGCCGATAGTTCAGGCGTTGCGCCGACGTCAGGCGGGTCAGGTCATTATTCGCAACGCGGCAGCCTCCGGCACTTGGCATGTCGAGGCCGCTCAATATGTTGAGCAAAGTGCTTTTACCAGAGCCAGATGCTCCCACAATGGCGATCATCTCGCCGGGCGCAACCTCCAGATCGAGGCCCTGGAGGGCGACGACTTCGAGGTCCGCAACCTTATATATTTTGACCAGATTATCACATGTAACAATCGATTCCGGCATGTTAACTCCTATTGGGATGGCGAGCGTATGAAACCTCTTGCGAGAGGTGGCTAATCTTCATTCAAGCGTAGAGCCTGGCCCATTGAAGGCTTGGAAACGACACGGATCATCATAGCAAGCGCGATGATGCAGATAAGAATCAGTACTATGAGCGCGAATAGCAATTCTGACGAGAAGACTAGCCTGGTTGGAAGCAGGCTTTGGAGCGCGTAGAAGGTGGTGCTATCGAGCGTACTAGCGGCGGTTGGCGGAATACTGGTAACCGTGAGTGAAGGAACTACGGTCGTTGCCAGAAGCGCGCCAAAGGCCAGCCCTAGAATAAGCGAAGCCAGATATATGATGGCCTGTTCCCAGGTAAGCACGCTGGCAACCTGCGCGGGCGACGTTCCAAGCGCGCGCAAGACCGCGAAACTGGTCAGACGCGCGCGGGCGCTGATCCAGGAGGAAAGAAGGCTTCCAATGATAGCGAGCAGAAGCGCGGTTGTCGCGCCAATTACCAGGACCCCGATCAGGTTCAGGTAAAGCGGATCATTTTCCATTGCAGCAAAGATCGCGCGCCGGTCAACCATAGTTCCCAGGCGTAGCGGCGAGTTCGCGAGTGTAGTGCGGAAGCGCAAGAGCATCTGCTCATCGTTGCTGGTCTTGAGCCAAGCATGGTTAGGTGGTAGATCTACCTCCTGCTGTTTCGCTGACTGATAGGCCGAATTGAAGGCCTCATAGCTTGTCAGAATGCCACCCTGAGCCTGGATCTGGCCGTTAGCTGTATCCGAAGCGTTATCGACAATAGTGGGGATGTGCTCAACCATACCCAGCACGCGAATTTTGTATGACTGGTTGTCAATGCTGACGCTAAAGGTTGACCCCGGCTGGAGTTGTAGCGTATTCCATACCACAGCGTCAACGAAGGCAGGTACTGTGCCTGACTGATTGGCACTCTTTAGTTGCCGCATGAGCTCTGGTAGCGCCAGCGTGGAACTCTGAGCGGGCCAGGATGCGGTCGAGGCGAACGAGGCGGGATCAACAGCCTCAAGCTGAATGGTCACTGTTGGAGAAACACCATCGGTCGCGCCTTTTGTGACGTACCCTGTCGAGGCAGAGAGGACACCAGGAAGCTGACTATAGCGTTGCTGCCAGTTTTGAGGTGTAAGCGGTGTCTTTGAGATCGTTGACACGGCTGGTAAGGTCCCGCTGAAGTCGGCTCCTGCCTGGTATTCCGCCAGATCATGCGTGCGCTGAGATTGGGTGGCGGTAAAGACCAGAGTAAAGATCGCGAAGGCGGTCGCCAGCGAGAGCAGCATTGTCATGCGGAGCGCTTGACGGGGTGAGCGTGCCATCTGCGCCAGGGCCAGCATTGTTGCCGCGCCGCTGCTCCGGCTTGCCAGGCGAGACCCCAGGGTTAGCAGGTGAGGGAAGACTCGAAGAAAGAGCAGCATACAGGCAATTAGCAGGAAGACTGGCGCAATTAGTGAGAGCGGCGATGAGACCAGGGTCTGGGTCTGGATATCGAGTAGCCCACTATTGCGAATGTTTGTCACATACAGCGAGACAAAGTAGCCAACCAGGGCGATAAGCGCGGCCACGACATCGAGATAGAGTCGCTGCCAGATGGGTCGCCGCCGGGTGCGCGCAGCCTCGCGACGAACCGAGAGCACATCCATACCAGTTGCGCGATTGAGTGTCAGGAGGAGAGCCACAATCGCGATCAGCATGGCGAGGAGGGCATAGGGCATCTCAGCGCTTAGAGCCTGAAGTGGTGCGCTGGTGATCTGGTCGAGCGCGTTCTGGTCAGTGACGGGGAGTAAGGTATGAGCGAGTAGATTGACCAGGGGGAGCGCCAGTAGCGCGCCAGCGATTAGAGCCAGCACACTTATCAGGATACCTTGGAGGGCCAGCGAGCCGAAGACCTGACGCGAACTGGCTCCCCGACTGCGAAGCGTCGCGATAGCGTCGGCCTGTCTATCGACGAGCAACTCCGACATCATGCTCACGAAGATCAAGATCAGGGCAATGATCTGTAATGAGAGTATAAGAATTGGGATATTAGAGATCGCGATACGGTTGCGGAACTGAGTCAGTAGCCCCTGGTTGCTGCTGGTATCGACCAGAGGGCCAGTAAGTGTGACATGCCTGAAATAAGGATAAGGAGAGAGAGCTGTAGCGGTGGGAGAGAGCCCACCATACTTGTTCGCGATCCCTGTCTGCATCTGGCTGACCTGCTCGCTAAATTCGTCGAGATTATTCATTGACACAGAGGAGGGATTGAGGTAGTACGTCCAGCGTAGAGTGAGCGGCGAGCTAGTAATCGTGCCCTTCCCGTGAGTCAGTTGCGCGACGCGATCAAAGGTCGCGTAGAGCCCATTATCACTTACCAGCCCGTCGTAGTAGTGCCATTCGCCAGCTTTTCTTGGTTGGAAGCTATCGCCGTTCCAGAAGCGGTCGGTAGGCGATGAGGGATTGAAGATGCCAACCAGGCGCAGGTTGATGGTAGTGGTTTGCGCGCTTTGAGTCTGGGGGTCGACGACGTAGTTAAGTTGCAACGTAATGGCATCCCCGACCTTCACACGCATATCATGCGCACTCGCGCTCGTCAGGAGTAGCTCTAGCTCATTGCTTTGCGCGTTGGGAAGTCTGCCCTCAACCAGTGAGATATGCTCGCCCAACTGCCGTGGTGTGGAAGCGAAGAGTTGTAACTGATCGCCAGAGTGTTGGGGTGTGGGTGTGAGAATGCCCATACCTGGCACCTGGAGCGTTGATTGGAGCTGATTACTGAGATAGGGATGTAAACGCTGCTGTATCAGTGGATCAATCTGATTATGCACATCACGGATGAGCTGAGTCGAGAGGCCCTGAATACTGGTATCAATGAGTAACTCGCGATTGGTGGGTGAGGCATTAAGCGTGCCGCGCAGACCCGCCGTGTCGGTCACCGTTGAGAGTAGTGGAACCGTACACATAATTACAATCGCAGCCATGATGCCCAGTCCGGTGAGCAAGAGCAGAGAGCCACTTTGCCGCCAGCGCCAACGCGCCAGCGTGGCGACCGTCGCGAAGGAGGCGCGGGGCCTCCTGTTTGTGAGCGACGGTTGTCTCTGAGTCTGTGTTGTACTGGTTGCCATGATATATCCTTTTATGGGCGCTAAGGTCTTTACGAGAACCAACGCCACTTAAACGAAGGAATAAGTAAATTAGTCCTGATTGAGTCGTAGCACCTGCCCCATAGAAGGGCGTGAGACGGTGCGAACCATCAGCCCAAGAGCCACAAAGAAGACGATTGCAAGGACTACGAAGGCCACAATCAGCGTAGGTGGGAAGACGGGCTGTACCGAGATGATCTGCTGGAGCGCGTAGAAATCCGCGTTTGAGAGTGTACTTAGGATGCCAGTATTTGGTAGGCCACTGAAGACCAAATTGGGTACCAGCGTCAATGAGAGTAGCACTCCAGCGAGCAGGCCTAGTAGAATGCCCACGCTATAGATCAGACTTTGTTCCCAACCAAGCACACTGGCAACCTGTCCAGGCGATGTGCCCAGGGCACGCAGCACAGCAAAATTCGTCAAGCGTGGTCGCACGCTCAAGAGTGACGCGAGCAGATCACCAACAATCGCCAGTATGAGCGCGACGACAGTTCCAATAGAGAGTATACCCAGTAGATTCAGGCTCAGAGGATCGGTGCGCAGATTATCGAGGATCGCGCGCCGATCAAAGATGGTCTGATCGTACCTGCTGCCCAGGGCTATGCGGAGAGCGCTACGGGTATTGGCGAGCGTTGTAGCGTCGTTGGTTGTGCGCATCCAGAACTGGTTCAGGATTAGTGGCTTGGAGCCTGACGTAAAGCCGATTGACTGTTCACTTTTCTGATAGGCCTTCAGATAGGTCTGGAAGTCAACCAGTACCCCGGCGGAAGGTGGGACCTCGCCTTCCAGGCTACCCTGAGTGCTATCGTTGATGGTTGGGATGTGCTCAACCTTGCCCAATACCACGCATGGAAGCTCAGCGATATCCAGATTAGAGACCGAGATAGTGAAGGTCGAGCCCACATGCAGGTTAAGCTTATCCCAGGCGAGTTGGTCTACGTAGGCCGGAATCGCATCGGTAGACGACGAGCGGCGTGCGCGCAACTGACTCATCATCGACGTCAATTGTGGTTGATCGGGCCAGTACGCGGTAGAGCCAAAAGTATCGGCGTCAACGGCCCGAACCTGGAAGAGTATACTTGGGCCATTGCCATCGGCGGCTTTGGTCGCACCAGAACCAGAGAAACCCGCGCTAAAAGCTGTGATACCCGGTACATTCCCCAATTCTTGCCGCGCCTCCTGAGGAGTGGGGCTATAGGTACCATTACCGGGTAGTGGTCCGCTAAAGTCGGCCCCCGTTTCGTAGCTAGCGAGGCTTCTGGCGTGCTCATTCTGAGTAGTGGTAAAGACGCTCGTAAAGATAGTGAAGGCCAGAGCCAGAGCCAGCAGAAGGATCATGCGTGTACTTTGTCCAGGCGAGCGGGAGATCTGAGCCAGGGCCAGCATTGAGGCCGCACCACGCCCCTGACCTGCCAGGCGTGCAGCCAGATTGAGGAGCAGAGGATAGAAGCGGAAGAAGAGCAAGACCGCTGCGATAATCAGGAAGAGTGGAGCAGCCAGAGAGAGTGGCGTCGCTAAAAGCGATTTAGTGCGGACGTCAAGCAGATTATTCAGGCCACCCAGGTAAAGAGAGACAGCGAAGCCGCAGAGCGCGACGAGCGCAGCCACTATGTCCAGATGTAAGCGCTGGACCAAACCACGGCGTGTCGCACGTGAGGATTCGCGCCTTGTCATAAGGACATCCATATTCGCGGTTTCGCGTAGTGAGAGGGCCAGGACCAGCATGGAAACCAGGGCTACAATCAGGGCATAGGGCGTAATGAGCTTTAGCATCTCAATAGGGCGCTGAGTTAGCACCAGGAGGGAGTTCATGTCGGAGGTGAGAAGTTGGCTCTGTGCCAGGAAGTAAGCCGCGACCGCTGCCAGCAGCGGCCCAAGGATGAGTGCCAGGAGGCATAGCCCCAGACCTTGTGTCAGTAACGCGGTATAGACCTGTTGTCCGCTGGCCCCCGACTGCGAAGAACCGCAATGGTATCGCGCTGGCGATCTACAAGCAGACCCAGCATCATACTGATGAAGAAGAGGATCAGGGCTATGATCTGGGCGGAGATGATAGCGACTGGGAGTTGCACCACCGAGAGGCGATTGCGATACTGCTCAAGCGCTCCAGGCCCATCGGTGCCGCTAAAGAGGTCGCTTGTCATAGCCATTGCCGAGGTATAGGGGAGAGAAAGCTGTTCGCTAGATTGCCCAAAATCGTTGAACGGATTGTAGTAGCGGTCGTGGCGCGCAAGCAGATCGCCATGCAGGCGTGTCATATCCGACTGTAGGCCGGCTACCTGGCTGGAAAAGATATCGTACAGCGAGAAGTCCATCTTTTGAGGATCGACGCGGTAGGTCCAGTTTATGCTGGGTAGAGAGGAACCACCACCAGCACTCAGAATACCTGTTATCGCGTCATAGTCGAATTGCGTATAGGGGTACACCTGATCCAGGTGATGGGCCTGGGTGAAGCGATCATAAGCGTTGAGAAGCAGTTCGTTCGCGCCCAGGAACTGATAGACAGGTATGCTCTTCGCCCCCTCATCGCGTGTCAACTCAGTAAAGTCATTCTGGTGCCAGTAAGCCTTCTCTGTGTCTGGTACCTTGAAGGTACCTACCACGCGTGCTGGTATATCAAGTTCAAATGTATGGAGCTGAATTTGCTTGAGAAGCGCCTCTGGAGATGAGATGCGGTTGGCAAGAGTTAAGAGGGGAGTGTCCATGATGCTAGTCGCAAGTGTCAGTTTTGCGCCAACCTTCAGGCCTATACTTTCCAGGGTATCTGGTGTGAGTATGATCTCATATTCATTGCTTTTGAGATTGGGAAGGTGCCCTGAAATCAGTTGAAGGTGTTTACCGTCCTGGGGAAAAGTAGCTGTGTATTGGATCAAGTCGTATTCCCGGGCAGGCAGGCGGGGCGAGAGAACATCGATACTCTGAGAGGTGAGCATCAGCGAGGGGTGTTGTGACATGTAGGGGCCGATGTGTTGCTGAACCAGGGGATCGAGCGCCTTCTGGCTCCGTCGCAGGGCCTGGGTTGAGAATGCCGCCGGTGCCACATTTAAATTGATTTCAGAGGTATTGACGGTTGTATTAAGGATGCCGCGTAATCCAGCAGTTGTCGTCACCATCGAATAGAGTGGAATGGTACAAGCAACGACCATTGCCGAAATAAGGCCGAGCGCGATGATAACTAGCAGAAACCAAGTGCGGCGCAAACTCCAGAGCGCCAGGGTCACGGCAGGGGGAGTGAGTGCGTGCCCTGCTTGCCGTGGTGGCGTATGGATTGTGCTGGACATAAAAGTTTATTCCTTGTCTAAGCTTCTACGAAAGTAAAGCGCTGCGCCCCTATGAGCGGTGAGCCCGGCGTATATTGAAGCGCTGCCCCTACATAGGGGGCAGCGTTGCCCGGACGGCGCATGCTGAAGCACTGTGCCTACATATGCAGGGCTCAAGGCTTCTGAACATTGCTGTCGAGAGTGGTTATGCGGCGCAAGTTTGAGGCACCAGAGCAATGTCGAGGCTGCTTTTCATCGTGTGCAGGGGCAATGCCTGAATGCCAGGCGACATACATATATTTATTACGTGAATGAAACCAGAAACCTCACGTCATACTCGATGTACAGAGATAAATTTTAAGTGTGATGCCTTAGCTACGCGAAGCCGCTTCCCAGGCGGTTGCATATATAGTGAAGAGGGGATCGATAGAGCGGTGAGCAAAGCTCAGGTTAAAATACTGCGCAGTGCTTTAGCCTGCGCAGTGCATATGGGGAATTAGTCTTCGTTGAGGCGAAGCATATGCGAGAGGGTTGGACGAAGTACAGCGCGTATCATCAGAACTATCGCCAGCGCGCAGATAACCACAAAGAAGATGAGCGCCAGGAAGAGAGATGGAGGGTAAACGAGGCGTGGGGGGACAATATGTTGGAGCGCGTAGAACTCGGCATTCCCCAGGTAGCTACTCTCACCGCTCACAGGAGTTGTCGTAAAGACCAGATTTGGCACTACCATGAGCGTCAGGAGCAGAGCAAAGAGTATGCCCAGTACCAGTGCCGACACATAGATTGTGCCTTGCTCCCAAAGGAGAATGAGTGAGACCTGACGCGCGTCTGTCCCCAGCGCGCGCAGGACAGCGAAGTTCGTCAGGCGAGCGCGAGCACTCTGCCAGGTTGAAATGAGATTGCCGAAGAGCGCAAGCCCCAACGCGGTCACGGTTCCTATCATGATCATGCCCAGCAGTTCTAGCGTGATCGAATCGTGGTGTAGTGTCTCAATCAGCGCACGTCGATCCATCACGTTCACTAAGGACAGGTCAGGATTGCTAAGGGCGCGGCGGATGCTCTGAAGAGTAGCGGAGTTGTCCGATGTACGAAGCCAGAGGGTATTAGGGGTTGTGATCTGACCACTATCCTGAGCCAGGTAACGATTCAACGCCGTGAAATCAACGAGGAGCCCGCCTGGTAAGGGATTGGCATAGTTGATCTCAGGATCAGTATTGTTGTTGAGTGACTGGATGTGCTGTACATGATCGATCACAAGGATGCGTATAGAGAGACTTCCCGTCGCGGTCCCCTGAAGGTTGAACGTACTCCCTATATGCAGGCGAAGTTGATTCCACGTGGAATCATCAACGATAGCGGGTAAGCCCTGGCGAAGATTTGCGGATGTGCTCTTGGTTGCCAGGGTGCGCGTCAACTCTGACAGCATCTGTGTTGAGTTGGAGGCATTCCAGAGGGTTGTGCGCGCGAATGTCGCCGTATCGACCGCGAAGAGGCGTGCGGGAGTATTCTCCTGAGAGATTGTGCCGTCGCTGATATAGCCGAGAGAGGCTGAGAGTACACCCTTAATGGGCGTATAGCGTTGATAGGTTGTGCTCAACGGCTCTTGCCCGATAGAAACAATCTGGGCTGAGAAATCGGACATGGTCTGATAATTCGCCACATCGGTCAGATGGGTGTCCTGAGTCGCGGAAAATATCAGTGACATCAGAGTGAACGAGCAGGCCGCAGCCAGTAGCAAGAGCATTTGGAGAGGGCGCTGGGGTGAACGCGTCATCTGCGCGAAAGCCAGCATTGGGGACGCTGTATTGCCACGCTGAGCCAGATGCGCAATCCCCTTGAGGAGGAGCGGGAAGAGGCGTAGGAAGAGTAGCATCAGGGAGATAACCAGAAAAATAGGGGCAATGATGCGTAAAGGCGAGATGATGAGCAGGTAGGTACTCACATCGAGCAGATCCGTGTAGCCAGAGATATAGTCCGCGATGAGAAAGGCGACGAGCGCGATAACCAATGCGACTACATCCAGATAGTAGCGCTGCCAGAAAGGGCGGCTGGTTGTGCGCGCAAGTTGATAGCGCTGATCTAGTACATTCGTCCTCAATGCTCCCCAGAGCGCGCCCATCATCACCAGGATACTGATCGCGATGGTCCCTAAAGCGAAAGGGGGAGTAAGCGAAAGGGATGGCAGAGGATTGGGCCAGAGTGCGTTTAGCGCGTCCATAGAGGAGGTTGGGATCAGCCCTGGCGCGAAGAGTGTTACCAGGAGCAAGGCGAGCAATGGACCAAGGAGGGCGGCACTAAGCGCCAGGAGCAAGCACTGTGAGACGAGCGTCAGAAAGATCTGGCGTCCACTCGCACCCCGACTTCTCAAGATCGCGATAGTCGGTGTTTGCTGCTCAACCAGAAGCGAAGTCATAGTCGCCACGAAGAAGAGAATCAGTAGCGCGATTGCACTCGAGACAACGTAGATCGGGATATTGACAACAGTCAAGCGATTTTGTAAGCGCTCAAGAATGCCTGGCTGATTGTAGTACGAGATCACTGCTCCCAGCAAGTTAACCTCCGAGAGGCCCGTAAGTGAATTGCTGCCAAAATGGTTTGCATACGCGGCATCAAGGGAGCGCAGATGTCCATTAAGATCGGAAAGTTGCTGGCTGGAGATTGTGCTCACATTGAGATGGCGATACCAGGTGAGCTCGAACGACTTCTCCATTACCAGTTCGGTTGAGGTTGTATGCGCTTGCGCGATCTGGTCCGCCATATGCAAGATAGACTGGCGGGGTAGCAACAGAGGGAAATGAAGTGCTTTGGGTGGGTCCAATCCTTCTACAACGGGATTGAGAGGCTCATCGTGCCAGTAGAGATCATTCGCGGATGACGCATCGAAGATCCCGACCACGCGCAAGGTAAGTTCAGCAGTCGCATAGTGAACCTCCGGGCTGGCGGGGTCTAGCTGGTAGCGCAGGTTGGTGCGGAGGAGCGTGCCTATGCCAATTGGCGTTTTCGCCAGTTCGCGTGCGGTTTGCTGTGAGATCGCGACCTCCATCTCATTTCCATTGGCCTCTTTAGGTAGGCGGCCCGCTATAAGTTTAAGGTGAGAAGTTGCCGCCGCCATATCGATGCCCGTGAGGGTATAGGATGCGACTGATGAGAGGGGATAAGGTGAGAGGGGTGGTAGGTTACCTACCTGCATGAAGGACTGAGGCGAACCTTGAAGATAGGGAGCTAACTGTTCCGCGAAGGGCTGGTTCAGCGCAGCCTCCCGCCCCATATACCAGTCGCTTCCCAATGTGCGGCTACTGGCCTCAGTCACAATATCAGCATTGGTTGGTGTGGAGCGTAGCAGATCGCGTAAGGCAGCCGTAGTTGACACCAGTTGCAGTAGTGGGAGAGTGCAAATTATCATTACCGCGCAGGTAAGGCCCAAGCCAGTCATCGCGAGCGGTAGGGCGCTACGTCGCAAGCGCCAGAGCGCAAGCGTGATCATTGAGAGCAATTCAGCGCGAGAGGGCTCATCAACTACGGAACGGTTATGCGTAAGTGCTGTCATGACGCGATCCTTTAGCTTTCCTGAATGACGAACTTTGGCGTCGTGTGATTGTGGTATTTCTTATCTTGCATGCCTGTATATATTTACGCCTTTAACGAAAGAAGAACTCTCAGTAAGTGAGCGGTTTACCGCTTCTAGAAAAAGCAAGTACAACTGAGAATAGTCATTCAAAAGCTGATTTTTAAAAATATTGCAAATATTTGATTTTAATTGCCAAAACCATTGACAATTATTAAGATTAAATGCTATTATTGCCATGTGGTTAGTAAATAATTTCATGAGGGTGTGAATATTCGCTACTTGCAAAGGAAAGGACGTGTTGGTGATGTCTATGCAGAGGCCAGAAGAGATTATGGCGATACGCTATCAGGAAACAAGGCAGATGGCAGAGCAGTGTTGCTACGACGACGCGATTGTACGACTGAAGGGACCAGGAGCTAGCCGACGCGCGATTGCCAGCGTTGGGAGATGTATAGTAGCCCTGGGTAAGAAGATGGAGGCAGCGGAACGGTCCCGACATTATGTGCCAAACTGGGGGTAGTAAGAGAGTCGCGCTATCTCAGTAGCGTGCTCAGGTTGGCAGAGAAAGAGTAAAACCCTGAAGCGCTGAATGCGTGAGCAGATAGAGAATATTCACACCTTCATGAAATGAGCTCAAAGATCTAATACGAATAGGAAGCGCCCTGGCACATGTAGAACGTCATGACAACAGAGAGCGTGAAAGTGATCTGTAAAACTACGTGTGGAAGGGCTAAGGAGAAGAAGGATGCATCCATTAATTACGCGAGACCCAGTAACTGGCAATGAGCTGGTTGTCACCCGGCTAGAATGCCCTGAGAGCGGTGTTGCTATCGAAGGGCAATTTAGCCTGGGCTGGATTGGGCGTTTGACGCGAGAGCAACTGGACTTTGTAGAGCTTATGGTCAAGTATCGCGGCAACATTCAGAAGCTTGCCGCCGAGATGAACGTGGCCTATAACACGGCGCGCAGCCGTCTGGATGAGATCGTAGCCGCGTTAGGCGGGACGCCAGAGGAGATGCGCGTCGACCGGCGTGCCATTCTTGACAAGCTGGCATCAAAAGAGATCAGCGTCGAGGAAGCGATGCGCCTACTAAAGGGATAAAGCCATGGTGGCAACAAAGGATGAGCGAGATCGCATCCTGCAACTGGTAGAGGATGGGCAGTTGAACGCGCAGGAGGCGAGCGAGCTATTCGATGCTCTGGAGGGTGAACAGGAGCGGTACACAGAGCAGAGAGCCCTGACTAGCAAACGCGATCGCCTTCTACGCATTCGCGCGACCAACCTGGGATCGCACACTCGGCCTGGGCAGCAACGCTTACATATGAGCGCGACAATGCCCGTCAGCCTGGTACGCACCAGTTTGCGCCTGGGCACACAGATCTTGCCGCAATTGAAAAGCAATAGCGTCGAGGACCTGCTGCGCATGCTTGAGAGTGGAGCAAGTGGCCGCCTGCTGGATCTGCATGACCTGGAGAATGGCGAGCGTATTGAGATTTTTGTGGAATAAACACATTGTAGGGCTATCAGACGAATCGAGAGAAAGATTCGCTAGCATTTCCTCAAGCTCGCACTTTAACGGTAGATAGCCAGCCGAATATGGCAAATGTTTTGTGCCAAACCGCAAGTCTGAAGGCAAAGACAAGGAGAGACAGTCATGGAACAGACCTTCTCAGCAGAGAACATACGGCGGGTCGTCGTTAACGCGATCGCAGACGACTTAAGCGTACAAGGTTGGGATCGCGCGGAGATCAGATTGCATGCTGATGGACATATAGATTTTATTCAGCCCGAAGGCGACACGTTAACCATTGGCGGTGGAGATGATAGCGTTGAACTCTGGGTTCCCTATGAAGTGCTTGTAGAGTGCATTGACATTGATGGGGATGCCAGCGCAAGTGAGGTAGGCGCTGTCGTGTTACGGCAGATAGGTGGCGATGTCGAGGTCAAAAAGGTTAATCAGAATGTCTATCTTGAGCAGATAGGTGGCGATGTAAAGCTAGAAGCGATACGTGGAGAGATCACACTATCAAATGTCGGTGGTGACCTTGAGGTCCGGCAGGCAGGTTCCCTGCGTGTCGCCGATACTACAGGTGGTGACGTACATGGCGAGAATATTGGGCGTGTTGAGTTAGTATCGACAGGTGGTGATGTCAAGCTGCGCGCCGTGGCTGATGTCCTCGCGCAACACATCGGTGGCGACTTTACGGTCGAAGGTGGAAACGGCACAGTGCAGCTTATGGATGTAGGTGGCGACGCGGTTGCGAAGGGCTATCACAACTTGCAGATCAGCAATGTTGGCGGAGACCTGGTCGCACATGGGAGCGGCGAGGCAACAATTGGCAATATCGGCGGGGACCTGCAACTCAAAGGAGCCACTCAGGCGCAGATTGGCAACGTCAGTGGTGATTGTCAGCTACAAGGCATTCAGGGCGAGGTCAAGCTGGGTTTGGTGAGTGGGGATCTGGACGTGGAGGAGGTAGCGGGACTATTCACTTTCAGCGATGTGAGTGGTGATGCCAGCCTTAAGCAGTTGCAAGGTGGCATAAACGCAGGTCACGTTGGTGGCGATCTCTCACTTCAGGCCGATTTTCCGGCTGATAATGCGGCCAAGGTTGTCGTTGGTGGCGACGCCACTGTAACACTGCCTTCCGATGCTAACCTGACGCTCAAAGCCGTTGTGTCTGGTGATGTCAGTGGGCGTGGTGTCGTCGCGAGCCATTCAGGAAACCAGATCAATCTGATCTATGGTAATGGCTCTTCCTACCTTGATCTCTATGTGAGAGGAGATCTGCGCCTGCGTTCCAGTGAGGGGCCGCGTAGCAGCAGTAGTAGTGCCGCTGAAGGATATCCAAATCGGGGCTGGGCTGGTTTTGGGCAGGAGATGGCGCGCATGGGTGAAGAGCTTGGACGCGATATCTCGCGCATGGTAAACGAAGCCGTCTCGTCTAGCGGTGCGGGTCAGGTGCGCCAGGCACGCAAATTTGCTGAGCGCCAGAATCGCGCGGCAGAACGTCTCTCGCGCCAGGCCTCTCGACAGGCTGGACGTCTGAACGTACGTATCAACAACCGCGAATGGCACATGGATAGCGCGCGCCTGGAACGGATTATGGAGCAGGCACGTCAGGCCACCTCTGAGGGTGTTTTTGGTGCGCTGGACGCTGTGGAGCAGGCACTGAGTAACCTGCATATCCCTGTTCCTCCCACGCCGCCCGTGCCACCGGCACCCAACGCGCCCACGCCACCGGCACCATCGGCACCCCCTGTCCCGAATGCGGCTACGCCACCTGTGCCACCCACGCCACCAGTCCCGCCGACGACGGCACCAGAGGTCGCGAAGTCGTTTGTGCCCGATGAGCGCAATATGCCAGAGGTTCCGGTAGCCGCTGGAGATGTGCCTGATGAAGAGGTCGCGGAAGCGCCCAAGACCCCAGCTAATATTGAACAGGAGCGTGTCGCTATCCTGCGCATGATCGCAGAGGGGCGCATTACCCCTGAAGAGGGTGATATGCTTTTGGAAGCTCTGGGTGAGGCATAAAAATCCACTTGTGGAAATTTGAGGCACTTTACCAAGAGGTCTCCAACAATGTTTTGCGTAAAGCATTGTTGGAGACCTCTTTCCGTGATATGCAGGCCTCAGACGGCTACTCCTGGCTCCGCTCCTGGGCCAGAGTGAGGAGTGTCTCGCGCAGACGCTCGATCTCGGCATGCGTATTGTAGTGGACGAGGCCAACACGCAGTAAACCGCCCTGTTCATCAATATTGAGGCGCTTCATGACCTCAAGAGCGTAGTAGTTGCCACTCCAGACATTGAAGTTCTCGACGGCGAGCCGTTCAGCCAGTTGGCGTGGTTGCCAGCCAGCGAGCGCAAAGGAGAAAGTTGGGACGCGCTCATCGATACGTTCAAGATCGGCGATGCCGTAGAGCGTCAGGCCTGGAACGGACTTCAGTGTTGCGAGTAGAGCCAGACTCAGCTCGTGCTCATGAGCCGTAATGACCTCCATGGCCTGTCGTAGCGCGAGGCGTCGCCCACTGAAGCGCTCGCGTAGTTGATGTGTAAACTCCGTGCCAAAAGTCGTTCCCAGCCATGAGAGATACTCTAATGCTCCCAGTACCCCCGCGATAGACTCAAAGCTTTGCGTTCCCGTCTCGAATTTGCCGGGAGGCTCGTTATCAGCCGGGCGCACCTTGTACGCTACCAGTTGCTTCAGCAGATCGAGCTTGCCATAGAGGATGCCGGTATGTGGACCAAAGAACTTGTAGGCTGAGCAGGCAAGCAGATCACAGTCTAGATCTTGCACATCGATAGCGCGGTGAGGGGCATATTGTACGGCGTCGATGAAGCAGAGTGCGCCAACTTCATGGGCCAGTTCGACCGCGCGCTTCACATCGTTGATGGTGCCCATTGCGTTTGAGGCATAGCCGATGGCGACGAGCCTGGTGCGAGGAGTAAGCTGGCTTTCCAGGTCTTGCATGTCCAATGTGCAATCGTCGGGGTGAATGTCGACCCAGCGAACAGTGCAGCCATGGTCACGGGCGATATGGAGCCAGGGAGCGATATTGGCGTCATGATCGAGGCGCGTCACCACAATCTCATCGCCGGGTTGGAGCAGGAGGGCCAGGCAGCGGCTAATGTGTAGCGTGAGGCTGGTCATATTCTGCCCAAAGATAATCTCCTCTGGGTGAGCGGCATTCAGGAAATCGGCTACTGCCTGTCGCGCCTCATATACCACTGAGTCTGAGCGCAGACTTGTCGTAAAAGCTCCACCGTGGTTGGCGTTAGTATTCAGTAAATACTGTTGCATCCGGCGCAGGACTCCCTGCGCGACTTGTGTGCCACCAGGATTATCGAAGAAGATCGCATCCGTGTTAAGCGCTGGAAAGTGGGCGCGTACGGCGTCAAGATCGAGCATAGCAACCTCCATTGAAGAAGATAGGTCAAGAAGAATGCTCTTCATTCTATCACGCAGCGCTTTAAGCGTGTTAGAATAGGAGTAGAAGACGCACAAGAGGTTTCTATATGGAGGGCTGTAACATGGAAGAAGAGCAGCCCGTGTACACAACAGTGCTAGAACTGAGATCCTTAAGAGGAGGTTGGAATACAGATGCATACGAGGCCGTTTGGTAAAACTGGTATGGAGATTACTCCAATTGGTCTGGGTGCGTGGGCTATTGGGGGCGGAAATTGGGCGTTTGGCTGGGGACCGCAGGATGATCAGGAGTCGATTGACACGATTCATCGCGCGATAGACCTGGGCATCAACTGGATCGATACCGCCGCCGTCTATGGACTGGGCCACGCCGAAGAGGTGGTGGGGAAAGCACTCAAGGGGCGCAGCGAGAAGCCCTATATCTTCACCAAATGCGAGCGCACATGGAATGAGAAGCGCGAGATCATATCTAATCTCAAGGCCGATTCGATCAGGCGGGAGGTTGAAGATAGCCTGCGTCGCCTTGATGTTGACGTGATTGATCTGTATCAGATCCACTGGCCCCAGCCGGATGAGGATGTTGAAGAGGGCTGGAGCACGCTAGTTAAGCTGAAGGAAGAGGGCAAGGTCAAGCATATTGGCGTCTCCAATTTTAATGTTGAGCAGATGGAGCGCTGTAAGAAATACACACCAGTCGAAACGCTGCAAGGACCCTACTCTCTCATCAAGCGTGGGGTAGAGGCTGAGATCCTGCCCTACTGTGAACGCGAGAATATTGGGGTTATCGCCTACTCACCCATGCGTTCCGGTCTGCTCTCGGGGCTTATGACGCGCGACCGCATCGCGAATATGCCCAATGATGATTGGCGCAAGAACGACGCCGATTTCCAGGACCCACTTCTGGAGCGCAACCTGGCTCTGGCGAAGATGCTGGATGAAGAGATTGGCTATCCGCACAACCTTAGCGCGGGTGTTGTGGCTATCGCCTGGGTACTCAGCAATCCCGCGATTAGTGGTGCGATTGTCGGCGCGCGACGCCCGAGTCAGATCGAGGCACTTTTGCCTGCCGCCGAACTTCGCCTAAGCCAGAGCGAACTGGACCAGATCGAAGCCTTTTTGCAGAAGCACCAGTAAGCCTGACATAGACTAAAGCGTCGCATCTTATATAAGGGTAAGCCTTTTAAGCAGCGTTGTATGGATAAAGGGAGGTGTGGATCTCATTAGCAAGACCCACACCTCCCTTTATCATCTGGGTTTGCTATGTGAGGTGCTATAGTACGTCTGGGGCAACCGCTATTCAAAGGGTTAAAAAGAAGAGTAGAGTATATATAAATAACCCATTCTTGCAGAGAGGATAGCGCGAAGCTCTATGTTGATAGATATCCCTGAGAGTTGGCATGAAGCCCTCAATAGCGAACTAGAGAAAGATTATTTCAAGAAGCTTGAAACCTTCGTGGATGGCGAGCGTGCTCAACACGAGGTTTTCCCACCTGAACAAGATGTCTTCTCAGCCCTCAAGTTGACTCCCTACGAGAAGGTCAATGTCCTGCTTCTGGGTCAGGACCCGTATCACGACAACAATCAGGCGCACGGCCTCTGCTTCTCGGTACGTCCGGGTATTAAGCCGCCTCCTTCGCTGGTCAATATGTACAAGGAACTCCGCAGTGATGTGGATTTTCGTATCCCTAACAATGGTTATCTGGTCCCCTGGGCTGAGCAGGGCATCTTGATGCTCAATGCCGTCCTGACTGTGCGGGCGCACTCGCCCAACTCGCATAAGAACCAGGGTTGGGAGAAGTTTACAGACGCTGTCATCAAGCGCGTCAATGCCAAGGATGATCCGGTGGTCTTTGTACTGTGGGGTGGCTACGCGCAGAAGAAGAAGGCTCTCATCGATACCACAAAGCATCGTATCGTGGCAATGGCGCATCCCTCGCCTCTCTCCGCGCGTAATGGTTTCTTTGGTAGCAAGCCTTTCTCCACGATTAATGCCGCCCTCCGCGAATCAGGCAAGCCTGAGATCGACTGGCAACTCCCTGATCTGAAGGCCTAATCACACTTAGAAAACATCTCAATAACAGGAGTGGCATATGGCTGATGTCAACCATATGCCACTCCTGTTATTGAGATGTTTGCGGCTGCAAACGTGCGGCACAGGCATATAATCCGCACTTGCCAGGAGCGCATTGTACGTGTAAGGTAATGGGGGAGGTGTCGCGAGCAAGCGGCGCATTCACACTATTTGCTTGAGAGCAAGGGGGCACAAGAGACGAAGCATGTCAGAGAATGCTATACGAGCTAACTATCTATCTCCCTATATTCTGGCGCTTGATGTTGGTACTTCATCAACGCGAGCGCTCCTCTTTGACGCGCGGGGCAAGGCTATTCCTGGTATTGGATCACAGAAAAAATATGAGCTTACGACTGGGCACGATGGCGAGGCGAGCCTTGATGCCGATATCTTGACCGAGACCGTTGCCCGCACGATTGATGAGACCTTACTACAAATGGGAGACTTGGCACGCCAGATCAAAGCGGTGGCGCTGGATACCTTCTGGCATAGTCTGGTTGGTGTGGATGGTCAGCAGAAGGCGCTTACGCCTGTTATCACCTGGGAAGATACGCGCCCGGCCTCGATGGTGCGCAAATTACGCACGGACCTGGATGAGCGGCAAGTGCATGAGCGTGTGGGAGCGCGCTTTCATGCTAGCTACTGGTCGGCGAAGCTTCTATGGCTGGAGAGCGAACAGCGGGGGACCTTTGAGCGGGTGGAGCAATGGCTTTCCTATGGTGAATATTTACATCGGCGCCTGCTGGGGCACTCAGTCTGTGGCCTCTCAATGGCCTCGGGAACGGGCCTGCTCAATGTGCGCGAACGAGCCTGGGATAAGGATCTTGTGGCATATCTGAGCCTCAAAGAGGGCCAGCTTCCCGAACTGGGCGACTATACAGACGGCTTGCGTGGTATGACGGACGAGTATCAGCGGCGCTGGCCCCAACTGAGCGATGTGGTCTGGTTTCCCGCGCTGGGTGATGGTGCCGTCGCGAACATTGGCTCGGGCGCAGCAAGCCCTGAGCGCTGGGCGCTTACGATTGGTACTTCGAGTGCTATTCGCGCCATTGTCGAGCCTGAGCGCGTTGTGCCCTCACCGGGCCTCTGGCTCTACCTCGTCGATGGCAAGCGAGCGATTATTGGAGGTGCTTTGAGCCAGGGAGGCAATGTTCTGGCATGGTTGCGCGATATGCTTGGCTTGCAAGATCCAAAACAAGCCGAGACCCTTGCCAGCAAGATTGAGCCTGATGGGCACGGTCTGACGGTACTTCCCTTTATCTCCGGCGAGCGTAGTCCTGGCTGGCAGGCTGAGCGCCGCATGACGGTTGCGGGCCTTTCACTCCACACAACTCCGGCAATGCTTCAGCGAGCGGGAATGGAAGCAGTAGCCTACCAGCTCAAGCAAGTGTACAACGAGTTATCGCAGGCCCTTGCGCTTAAAGGAGACGTGGTGCCGCAGGTGATTTGTAGTGGCGGCGCATTGCTTGGTTCGCCTCTCTTGCAGCATATTCTTGCCGATACGCTGGGTGTACCCCTCTATCCCTCACGGGATGCTGAAGCCTCCTCACGCGGGAGCGCCCTGCTGGCCCTTGAAGCTCTCGGTGTCATCAAAGATGTCGCGCTGGTTGAACCTGACATCTCCGTTCCCGTACAGCCGGACTCCAGGGCCGGCGCGATTTATCAGCGAGCCGTCGAGCGTCAGGAGAAGCTTTATCATATGCTTCAGGAGCCCCTCTGACCAGAATATGAGGGATTGCTGCACTGGTCAGGGAGAGAGCAGGCGAATGAGGCGCCGGGCGAAGGCCACTTCCTCATTCGCGCGGAAGACGCCAAGGATATAGCGGTCGGGGCGTACCAGCAGATAGGTATCCTGGCTGCTCCCAAAAAGCGAGCGTAGCGAGCCATCGGAATCGACGACAGGCGTTATGTGCTCCGGCCAGTGGGTTTTGAGAGTGGAGGATGGCGGCAGGAGGACGATATAGCGAGGTTGGAGGGTGGACCAGAGTGGGTGCATAAGGGGCTGCTCAGCTTGGTTTGCCTCGCCACTGAGTTTGAGAAGTGCGAATCCAGAACACAATAGATCGTCAAAGAGAAGTGACCGACCCTGGAGGGTGAGAACCTGTGGTTGGGGCAGATAGGTTCCGGGAAGGTGTCGATGCTTCAGGCTGGTTGCGGGCAGGATCAGCCCGCGCTTATAACGAGGCTGAGGTTTGACACGCATCTCGCGCAGGCTCTCGACCAGGGGAGGAATGCGCGCGACCACACCGCGTAGGAGCAGGTCGCGCGCCAGGGCGGCGCGGCGACTGGTTGGCATGATAATATGACCCAGCGCGGAGGAGAAGAGGATCATCTCGCGTACATGAGGGACACGCTCAGTCTGGTAGGATGCGAGCAGGTGAGGCGAGGCGTTTCCCTGAAAGACGAGCGAGAGCTTCCAGCACAGATTATGTACGTCACGCAGGCCGCTATTCATACCTTGTCCTCCGAAGGGCGGCATCAGGTGCGCTGCATCGCCGAGCAAGAAGACACGATGACGAAAGAGGCGCGATGCCATAGTGGCGTAGAAGGTATAGACGGCCTGACGTATCACACACGCAGGCTTGCCCGCGCTCCAATGGCGTTGGGAGCGGCGTGATTGCATGATAAGCTCTTGAATGCGCTCTAGTCGCAGCAGGTCATCGGGCTGCTCATGGGGATGGAGCATAAATTCCCACCTTCTCCCACCATTAGGAGCAGGCACCGTGACTGCTGGACGTTTGGGATTGCAGAAGAAGATAATGGCGTTCGAAGGATCATCGTCTCCGGCACAATCCACGACGAGCCAGCGCTGCATCGCGCCGGACTGTGAGCGCTCCGAGCGCTGGCGACGTGAGAATGGTAGCAGCGAAGGGGGGCGCATCCCAAGATCGAGCATGTGTCGTATCGGGCTACGCCCTCCATCACAAGCAAGCACATATGAGCACTTGATTTGTTGTCGGCCTCCATCAGGCTGTCGCAGCGACAAGAAGACCTCATCTTTGGCCTGAGTCAGATTAACAAGCTCATATTGGAAGCGCACATGCACATGTGGGAAGCGTTCTAGCCCTTGAAGCAGAGCACGCTCAAAGGTGGGCTGATGAAAGGTCGAGATCAGAGGAAAGCCATTGCGGCATGCAAGCGGTGCGACGCGCGCTAGATAGTGAGGCCCTGAAATATAGTGGGCCTCGGTTCCGAGTCGCATAGAGGGCAGAAGGATATCGCCCAGTCCCAACGCCTGACAGACGCGCAGACCCTCGTCATCAATGGAGATGGCCCGTGGAAAGGTACAGAGATCCGGGTTGCGCTCGATAAGCAGCGTAGAAATACCCAGTAGTCCCAGCATATTCGCAGCTGCCAGTCCGGTTGGCCCCGCACCTACAATGACCACCGGAATGTGTGAGGGCAGGTCGCCAGTGTTGGGGCGGGAAGAGGGCCAGTTTGCGTTGTGCTCTCTTCCCCTGCTGCATAGCTTTCGATGTCATTCTGCATATGTACTCTCTTATCGTTTGACCGCGAGTACAACGTTGGTCCCGCCGATACCGCGCCCCCCAATGAGTACCGCTGAGGGGCTTGCTCCATCGAGTGTGCGAATTGGGCGCGCCTCATCGCGTACAAGATCAAGCGCGTAGCGTGGATTGGGCTCATCACAGTTGCGTGTAGGCGGGATTGTAGCGTGCTTGAGCGCTAGCAGGGCCGTGACCGTATCAATAGCTCCGGCGGCGGCATAGCTGTGTCCAATAGTGGTGCGTGGCACACTCACGGGTAGCTGTGTGCTGGCATCGCCCAGGGTCATGTGAAGCGCGGCTGCCTCTCCCTCATCCGCGCTCGCGTGCGCGCGCCCATCAAGTTGAAAGTAGGCTAGATCATCAACGCTCAAGTTTCCCTCGTGCATAGCTTGCTGGATCGCGCGTGCGTACTGCTTGCCTGTATTGGAGGGGCCATTCAGACCATGAGCATCGTTGGATTGCCCATAGCCCACAAGTTCTCCGTAGATCGGTGCGCCCCGGCGGCGCGCATGCTCATACTCCTCTAGAATACAGATACCTGCACCCTCGGCCAGGATCAGGCCAGACGCGCGCTGGTCAAAGGGGCGGTAGGCGTGCGGATCGGTGCTTGTTGTGCAGACTCCCTGTTGCGCGAGTACCCTCATGAGCAGAGGATGGAGAAACGCCTCGCAACCGCCAGCGATAATGACATCCGCCACATTGCGCCGAATAGCATTTGCCGCCATCCCGAGGGCGTTCAGGCCACTTACAGCATCATTGACTGGCGTCTTGCAGTAGCCTTGAATATTGTAGCGGATGGCGGCCTGTCCCACGTTGGCGACATTGAGCCAGGCGATAGCTGTATAGGCACTGACGAAGCGAGGACCGCGTGTATAGAGCGTGTGAATCTGTTTGAGTACGAATTCCACGCCGCCCATCGTATTGGCGATGACGGCACCTATACGGCGAGGAATCTCCTGTGTCAATTCCAGTCCCGCATCTGTGATGGCTTCCTGGATCGCAGCGAAAGCGAAATGGGTCATACGATCTGTCCGGTTTGCCAACTTGCGGTCGATGTAGTCTTCCGCCAGGAAGTCGCGAATGGTTCCTGCTACCCAATGTGGGATACCAGTGTGTGAGTAGCCTTCGTGAGGAGCCAGGCACGTGATACCAGAGACACCATCTTGTGTTGCCTGCCAGAAGTTTGCCACTCCAATGCCATTAGGGGCCACGACTCCCAGGCCTGTGATTGCCACGCGACGTTGTTGCTTATCTACCATAATGTTCATCTATCCATGCAGGTCTAGCGAATACGAGCGCGCTATTGACTCCGCCAAAGCCACTTGAGTGTGAGAGCGCTACATTGACGGTCCCAAAACGAGCTACGTTGGGGACGTAATCCAGGTCACATAAGGGATCTGGGTGCTCCTGATTGAGTGTGGGAGGGAGCAATTGCTGATCGATGACGAGCGCGGTGACAACAGCCTCAATAGCGCTGGCGGCACCTTGTGTATGCCCGATCATCGATTTAGTCGCGCTGATAGGAATGTGATAGGCATACTCACCAAAGAGAGCTTTATAGGCTGCCGTCTCCGCGACCTCATTGGGCGGAGTTGAACTACCATGAGAGTTGATATAGCCTAGATCTGAGAACTGAAGCTGGCAATCATCTAGCGCTTGACGTAAGAGTTGTTGCAGCGGAGCACCATCTGCTGGCAGGGCTGTCATATGATAGGCATTGCTATTAGTGCTAAAGCCAATGATCTCGGCGTAGATGTGGGCCCTCGTGCGAGTGCGGCCTCGCGCTCCTCCAACAGCAACATACCTGCGCCCTCCGCCATCACGAAGCCATCGCGCTTATGGTCGTAAGGGCGTGATGCCTGCTCCGGCGTATCATTATAAACAGTGCTCAGCGCACCCATAACGCAGAAGACGTCCAGGCCAATCTGGCTAATGGCAGAATCAGTCCCCCTGCCAGCATACGGTCAGCCTGTCCATCCTGAATGAGCCAGAATGCCTCCCCTATCGCGTCCGCGCCAGCCGAACAACCGGTGGCGATGACAGTGCATGGTCCGTGGACCCGATGGTGCGTGGCAACGCTGATGGCGGAGGCATGGGAGACGAGTGAGCTCGCAGTGATGCTATCGTCGTCGATGCCTTGAAGCCCTGTACGCGAGAGTTTGACCCAGAGTTTCTCCCCTTCTTCAACGTAAGCCATTGCGCTCCCGACGTGTACGCCAGTGCGTTCACGTTCCTCTTCTGAGAGTGAGGAGGGGCCAAGCCCTGCGTCTTCCCAGGCGAGATGGGCCGCCGCAACCGCGAACTGTGTACAGCGATCAAAGTGATCGACCTCGGTGGAGGTCAGCCCGAGGGCTTGCGGCTCAAAGCCCTCAACTTCGCCAGCGATACGCACAGGTAGGTTACTGGCATCGAAGCGTGTAATCCGGCGGATACCGGATTGGCCTGCAACACAAGCGCGCCAGAAAGACTCTTTACCGATGCCATTGGGCGCGACAACACCCAGGCCGGTGATCACTACCCTACGTGCAGGAAAACGGAGTTCGCTATCATCCATGGTTCACTCCCTCGAACCTTGCTCTAATGGATCACGTGTTACAGAGGAAAGACCGCATTAAGGCTAGGTCTGTCCGGCGGGCTCGGGGCGCGGCCTCTCCGAGCGCAGAAATGTTTCGATCAATGGTGTCACAATCTCGGCCTGTGAATACATAAAGAAGCGCTCTCGACCAGGGACCACGTGGTAGGCGTCACAGGCGGTCAATTGTTGCGCCATCCAGCGTGTCTTATGCTCTGGTGAGAGCGCGTCATCAGAGCGATTGATGATGAGCGCAGGCATCTTTAGCGCGTCAATGCGCCGGCGCATATCGAAATAGTGAATGACTGGGAGTACTGAATACTTATAAACAAAAGGCCAGCGCTCGATCTTCGCGAACTGCTCCTCAATCAGGTGACGTGGGAGCGCGGGCTGAGTATGATTGTCTTCGGCATGAGCTGTGATATAGTTGATGACCGTTCGCCGCAGGAAGGATGCTGGCAGCATGTACTCTACAGGCAAGCGTGTATAGAGCTCATGGAGCAGCCAGATAAAGGGATGTGGCGCGATTTGATAGTCCGCACCTTGCGCGATAATTGTGAGTGAGCGGCAGCGTTGTGGGTAGCGAGCCGCGAATTCCAACAAGACCATGGCTGCATCCCCATGCGCGAGCAGATCAGCCTGCTCTAATTGAAGAGCATCAAGCAGAAGATGTAGCTCTTCGACGCGTCCCATCAAGCTAATGCTATGCGCGCTCCGTGTCTCGCGACGACGATACATCAGCACTCGCCGATGTTGACTCAAGGCACGTACCTGGCGTGCGTAGACGAATTCCAGGTGTTCAAGAATTGGAACCATGACTAGGGGTTCGCCCTGCCCAATGTCAATGAGAGGCATTTCTGTATCACCAACAGGGATACGCTGCCATAAAGACTCAATGTACGCGACATCAGCATGAAATACCGCGTCACTGATCCAGGTATCTGCTACGTGTGCGCTCAAGCACAACCTCCATCATATATGGCCTTCTCGCTATTCATGTGCTGCGGGAAGATAGATACCGATCAATCGCCTATTGCTTAGTATATAATACGACAAAGTCGTTACTGACGGTATGGGCGGACTAACACCTTTGCTGTGAGTTGTCTAACAAGAAAAAGGATGAGATATTAATAGATGAACGAGAATATCAAGGATTTATCGTGTCTCACTGTGCGCCAATGGATCGCCGCTTTTAACGCTCATGACGCCAAAGCTCTCACTGCTTTATATGCTGAGGATGCTGAGCTCTTCGATAGTGGGATGCCGGGACCGCGTCGGGGGCGTGCTGAGATAGAGCAGTGGTTTATCTGGCGTTTTCGTAGCACTCCTACTATTACATATACCGAGACAGCGGCGAGTGCTGAAGGTGAGGTTGCCTATGAGATTACCTGGATCGCGAGAGGGATAGGCCCAAAGGTACTGGGTCTTGGAGGGCGAGCCTTTGAGACACCCGGCAAAAGTGCCTTTGGTTTATGCGACGGCCAGATTATACGACAGCGGGGGACCTACGATCACCTTTCAGTGATGCGGCAAATCATTCCTCTGCTTGCGCATCTCCCGCGTTTTGTTGCGGAGTTTATTTATACACTCTATCTGTGGCGCAACGGCGTACGGCGAACGCATATACCTATCGAGAATCCGGTATCACCTGATAAAAGTGCTTGATTGCTGGGAAGTGGACCAAATGGCTGCATGTTGTTCCAGGTCCGCCTCTCTATTTTTCAGATGCTTACGTATGCGGCCTTATCCTGGTCTGTACACAGGTGGCTTTCCTATAGCTATGCATAGCTTATATTTTGCGGCTGCCCAGGGGTGAGGAATTACTTTTTGACAGTATGAAGGAGATTAAGAACTGTGAACTAGTTCACAGTTCTTAATCAGGAGCAAAAGTATACTAATGCGATATAAAAATATCTTGAAACTTATCTATGGAAAAGCTTATACTTGCAATAAATTACTTTTTAATCTCTTGAGGGAGCATTCCTATGACCACAAATGAAGGGCTGCTAGCTCACGATTTTTGCCGTAATTGTGGTGTAGCACATCCACCACAGGCCCGCTTCTGCCCAGTTTGTGGTCATTCCGCGCAGGCGGACCAGGGAGCGAGTCAGCCCGTAAAGGCCGTAAGCCCAACCTCAGTTGAGCAACTCTCGCCTGTGCAACGCGTGCTCAAGGGGCGCTATCGAGTGGTCAAGCATATTGGGAGTGGAGGCTATGGAGAAGTCTATAAGGCTGAGGATACTGAGTTTGGGGACCGTCTGGTAGCGATTAAAGAGATGGGCACCAGCGGCATGAGCGCCGAAGAGATTGTCGAAGCGACCGAAGCCTTCAAGCACGAAGCATTTTTGCTGGCTCGTCTTACACATCCAGGCTTGCCCAGCATCTTTGATTATTTTAACGAGGATGGGCACTGGTTTCTCGTCATGAGCTTTGTGGAAGGCGAGACACTTGAAGACCATATTGAGAGGACATCGAGGAAGCGTCTGAGTATTGCCGAGGTGCTTCAGATTGGTATTCAGCTTTGCTCGGTGTTAGGTTATTTACATACGCGCCAGCCACCGATCATCTTTCGTGACCTCAAGCCTTCCAATATTATGCGTACGCCTGATGGACAGGTTTATCTGATTGATTTTGGTATCGCGCGCCTCTTCAAGCAGGGCCAGACAAAGGATACCGTCGCTCTAGGGTCGCCCGGCTTTGCCGCTCCTGAGCAATATGGCAAGAAGCAATCGTCTCCGCAGACCGATGTTTATAGCCTGGGGGCGACCATGCATTACCTGATTAGCGGGCAGGACCCTTCCACGACACCTTTTGTCTTCGCGCGCCTGGATGTTCCTGAGTATCTTGGCCTCAATGAATTGTTGCTGGCAATGGTTGATTCTGATATACGCAAACGTCCAGCGAGCATGATCGCCGTCAAGCAGGGCTTGCAGCATATCGCGCGTGAGTGTCCTCCCGGCCTCTACATGAAAGATGCCGCTTCCCGCCCAGCCCCTAAATCGGGGAAAAGCCCTGAGGTACGGGGTGTCGTGGCACGCCCGGCACCCAGACCGCGTGCCCCGATCTCAGTCGATGAGGTGATGGACCGGAGGCGTATGTTGCGACCTCCCTCTCACCGTCCCCCCCAACATCAGCTACAAGTCTCTGCTCCTCAGATTGCTGCTCACGCCCTTCGCCCTGGCGAGAAACTGGAAGTCTATTATCCTCTACCGAAGAAGCCTGTCTCCCGGCGTGCCTTGCTTATTGGCGGAAGTGCCGTAGCGGTCGGTTCATTTGCTATCTGTGGTCTCCTCGCGGGCCTGATGCAGACCTCGTCTGCCAATGTCTCGACTAGCGAAGCCAAGCCCCCGCCCACTCCGCCCGCCCGTCCAATCGATAACTTCAAGGATGGCTCGTTCGCCGTGAAGTGGTCTCCTGATGGGCGCTTCTATGCCCAAGCTGTGGGCAATGAGAGTGGGATGGTCTCCATTTACAATAAGCAGGACGTGTGGCAATCTGACCTGAAGGGGCACACAGGCAGGGTTTCAGCGCTAGCCTGGTCACCAGATGGCAAGCGTTTGGCATCTGGATCGTACGATACAACCGTGCGCGTCTGGGATGTAGAGAGCCAGCAATCGCATTTTCTATATAAAGACCATTCTAGCCGCGTGACTGCTCTAGCTTGGTCATCCAATGGAACCTGGATAGCGTCGAGCGATGAAGATGGTCCGGTTCAGGTGTGGAGAGGTGCTCTAGATGATTATTATGACGGTGGTGATTGGTCGGACCAGACTGGAAGAGGCGGGGCATTAAGCCTTGAATTCTCGCCCGATAATAAGTCTCTAGCTATAGCGTATGGTGGCGATAGTGCCCTCCCTATTACGACAGAACCTACAGACTCCGCCGCGATTGAAAATGTTGTTAGTGTGGGTGGGAGAGCTATGTCCTGGTCGCCAGATGGGCGTTCATTAGCCTATGCTGAGGGGGCAAAAGTGTATGTCGGAAGCTTCAGCAATAATCGCTGGCAAGAACAAAGGACTTTTCTCACGCACAAGGAGCAGGTAACAACGTTTGCCTGGTCCCCGGATGGTACTCGCATCGCTTCAGCAGCATGGGATCATACCATTATGGTTTGGGATACGAGAGATATGCGAGTTCTGCAATCATTCCTCCTTGATAAAAATCAAGTAGCCCTCTCACTCTCCTGGTCTTCTCAGGACCAGCTTATTTCCTCTGATAGCGAGGGGAAGGTGCGCTCCTGGCCCCTGGAATAAATTCCTTCTCAGCATTAAAGCGCTTCGTGTGGTCAAGGAGTATCATGGTGGTTGAGTTTGCAGCCGCCATGATACTCCTTGGCTCTGTGAGTTGTAGGTAGCGCCCCGCGAGCATATCAGAGCCAAGGAATATTTTGCCCTCGCCAAGCTGTTTTATTGAGTAGGTGAATTTATTGGTGCGTATGTATTGCTTGACGGAGAGGGGTTTCTGGTCGCGATGACAAAGCAAGCAAGAATTCTGGTGACGATTGGGTTGATGTTGGGGATGGCGCTGACCGCGTTGGATACGACAATTGTAGGAACGGCGATGCCGAGCATCGTCAGCAAACTGGGTGGAGTGACATTATATGCCTGGGTTATTTCTGTCTATCTGCTTACCTCAACAACGACGGTCCCGATCTATGGTAAGCTTGCTGACCTGTATGGACGCAAGCTGCTACTTTTAATTGGAACGGCCTTATTTCTCATTGGATCAATCGCCTGTGGTATGTCGCAGAATATGGTGCAGTTAATTCTGGCGCGTGCTTTGCAGGGGTTAGGCGCTGGTGCTGTCCAGCCCTTAGTACTGACAATCATTGGCGATCTCTTCTCGCTAGAGGAGCGTGCACGGGTACAGGGGCTCTTTAGTGGTGTCTGGGGGCTCTCCAGTATCGTTGGTCCCGCGCTAGGTGGCCTGATCGTAGATAACCTCTCCTGGAGCTGGGTCTTTTTTATCAACATTCCCTTTGGTTTAATCTCGGCTCTCCTGCTTATATTCGCGTTAAAGGAGAATGTCACGCGGCAGAAACATAGCCTGGATTACCTGGGGGCTGCCACGCTTACTGGCTCGGCGGTCGCGTTGCTCTTCGCTATTCAGCAGGGGGGAACCACCTGGGCCTGGGACTCGCTACCGAGCATCAGCCTCTTTGTTGTGGCCGCGCTACTGCTTGCCCTCTTTATCTGGACTGAACTGCGGGCGAGTGAGCCAATTCTGCCACTCTCGCTCTTCAAAAATCGCTTTGTCGCGCTGGGGAGTATTGGTGGTGTTGTGCTGGGAACGGTCATGTTTGGCCTGAGTTCCTACTTACCCCTCTATGTGCAAGGTGTGAAGGGTGGTTCCGCGACCGACGCTGGCCTCTTTCTGACTCCACAACTCATTTCCTGGCCGATAGCCGCTGTCCTGAGTGGGCGCCTGGCGATACGGGTAGGCTATCGCTTTACGGCTATCCTGGGTGGTATCCTGGTGGTCGCTGGTAGCTTCTGCGTAGCCTTCTTTAACGCACAGACTCCGACGCTCTGGGCTGTATTCCCTATGATAGCTATTGGTGCGGGCCTGGGCTTGATTAGTAACGTTAACATCCTCTCAGTGCAGAACTCCGTACCCTGGAACCTGCGTGGTGTGGCGACCGCTTCGACTCAATTCTTCCGTACGATGGGTGGCACAGTCGCGATAGCTATCATGGGTACAGTGCTCAATGGGCAGATGCAGCCTCGTTTCGCGGCTATCCTCGCGCGCTACCCTGGTCTCGCAAAGAGCCTGTCCACGCAAGATTCGCCCGCGAACTTGCTAGTGCGCCCTGAATCACGTAGCTTGCTCCCCGTACAGCTCTTGCCTCAGTTGGAGGGCGCTTTGATGCAGAGTCTCTTCTGGGTCTACCTCATGGTCGCATTCGTGGCGGTGGTTGCTCTATTGATTGCCTTCGCCTATCCGCGTGGGCGAGCCGACGAGCATGCCTATCATAGCGAGGGCGAAGAAGAGGAGCATGTTGAGCCTACTCTTGCTTCTGTGGACCTGGGTTAAACACATCCTTGTTATATAAAGCCTGGAGATATACGCATCTCCAGGCTTTGTATTTTGTGTGAAGAATTAATCGTTATCCTCATCGCCAGGCTGACGGAGCGGTTTGGCCGCTTCAGGGGTCTTGCCTGCCTGGGGATGAATCCAGGCTTTGGCGCGTAGGTAGAGCGCCATGAGACCTGCGAACCAGAGACCGCCATACATATAGCCTGCAACAACATCGCTGGGCCAGTGCGCGCCAAGATAAACGCGTGAGGGGCCGATGGTTGCGATGAGCGTCAGGCAGAGCGCGATAAGTCCATTGCGCAATTTCCCATTGCGCCAGTTGGAGGCCAGGAGGTAGGTCACAAGGCCATAAAAGTTGGTATAGTGCATCACATGTCCGCTGGGGAAGCTCGGCTCATTGATCACGCGAACGACTGTTACCAGCTCATTGGTGGGCCTGGGACGCTTGATCACGCGTTTTACAATCGCGTTGAGGAGCGTTGAAGAGCTTGTAAGGAGGATGAAAATGGCTTCAACACGGAAACGAAGGGCCCAGAAGATACCGGCCACACCCAGCGTTTGTGGTACAGCCCATTTGGGGAAGCCAATCTCAGACACGCCAAAGAAGAAACGACGTAACCAGGGATTCCGCCGCTTCTGTAGGTGAGTGGTGATGGATCTATCGCCAGGAAAAAACTGTGTGCGTTGCGCGATGAATGAAAGCATGATTACGCCTGAGAGTAGCCAGAGGTAGAATGCCATGTACATAGTGCCACGTGAGACCGCCTTGCGTCCTGAAAACGAGGTTTCAGCCGCCACTCGTTGAGCCTCATTGACCACAGGTGTCAGGTCTGGCAGTGGCGCGGTGGGAGTATGTGGTGGGGTTGTGGTTGATGTTTGTTTTTTTTGTTTTCCCCCCTTGTCGAAAAGCCTGAAGCGAACGGGCATACGTCTGAATCTCCCCTCTATTTGGATACATTGCATCAATAGCGTTTCTTTCAGACACGTCTAGCGGATGTAATAGTTTGATATTGTGCCACATTCGGGCTATATGCCATTTGCTCTGGTATGCGCACATGGAGTGCGCCCTTGACCACATGAATGTTCACGGGAGTTGTACCCAAAGGTTCTCCATCAGCGTGAACAGTAACGGGCGCCTTCGAGGTAATGGCAAGTGTCTGGATCAGGCGGCGCTTAACTTTAGGCGCGAAGACGCGCCTCCCCTGGCTAATAGCGATGGCATGTAGGATATATTCGAGCTTGCTAAAGTTTTGATAGATTAAGGCATTGAGGTACCCATCGTCCATGATTGCCGTAGGTGCGAACTGGAAGCGTGCGCCATAGAAAGGTGAATTACATACACTAATTTGTATCGCGCGATAGGTGCGTGTATGCCCATCGTCGAAGCGTATCTTGAAGCGCTCCGGTTTGAAGGTAAACAAGACCTTTAAGCCATTGAGCACACCTCGCCAGGTTTCACGTATGCCTGGACTTTTGATCTCCTCCGCCGCCGGGAAAAGTTCTGCCTCCAGACCGATGCCTGCGACTTCCAGAAAGATATGCCCATTGATTGAACCAACATCGATGCGACTTGTCTTCCCGTGCGCGATAGTCTCGCAGGCTGTCTCAATATCTTCATTGATGCGCAAGCTACGAGCGATGTTGTTCATGGTACCGCAAGGCAGAATACCTAGAACTGTATTGCTTCCAATCAATCCAGTCGCTACAGAGTGTAGCGTGCCGTCACCGCCTGCCGCGATAACAAGCTCGACAGCATCCCTGGCAGCCTCGCGTGCGATGCCCTCGCCTGGATCCTCTTCAGAGGTATAGCGTACCTCTGGCTCAATATCTAAGCGCTTCAGTGTTTCCAGAATGTGGTCCTCAATATTATCCTGAGGCTCACTGGCAGTATGGTTTGCCAGTGGAGAGGCTCCCGAAGTGGGGTTGCGAATCAAAATGGCGCGCATAGCTCTTCTCCGCTATACCTATCGGCTCTTGTATATGTTCTCGCTGTGTTTATTACACGAATGAGCGGAGGTGTTCGCCTCAGGTTTAACCTTGCCCCAACGTCGTATGAATGCCAGCTGCACATACGCTTACACTCAGTGTTGGGTACTGAATCGTTGTTGAGGTCAGATGCTCAATACTAAGGCGATTGTGCATCGCCAGCACGATAGGGGTAATCAAGTCGTCCGCACGTTCACCCAGGATATGAGCCCCGAGAATCTGGTTTTGTTCATCGATCAATAACTTAATCAAGCCTTTTGTGTGCCCATTGAGAATGGCGCGTGTGTTATCTTTAAACCAGGTACGGGCCACGCGATAGGGAATGCCGTTCGCACGAAGCTGCTCTTCTGTCTTTCCCACATGTGCTAATGGGGGATCGGTAAAAACAGCCCAGGGAACAATATCTATGTTAAATGGTTGTGGCTGATGAGCCAGAGCGTTGCGTGCTGCTCTCATCCCTTGCGCAGAAGCCGTGGGGGTAAAGTGTGTCCCGACAACATCCCCTGCTGCCCAGATGTAAGGGGCACTGGTACGTAGAGTCGCATCGACGAGAATGCGTCCTTTGGCCGTTTGGACATTGGCAGCCTCTAGATGGAGAGGCTCGAGATTTGGCTCGCGTCCAGTCGCCAGCAAAATCTCCTCAACCTCAAGCTGTTGTGCATGTCCGGAGGCATCCCGGAAGTGGATGCGTTTCCCCAGGAGGGCCCGCTCAGCCCGCTCAAGTATGACGCCTGTCTTGATCCGTATGCCTTCCTGCGTGAGGATCTCATGCAAAATGAGGGCAGGCTCTCTATCTTCGTTGGTAAGCAGAGTGGGGGCCTGGTCAAGAAGTGTTACCTGGACATCGAAGCGCTGAAACATCTGCGCGAATTCGACTCCGATAGGGCCTCCGCCGATGATTGCTAAACTGCGTGGCAAGCGGGAAAGTGACACAGCTTCCACATTCGTCAAGAAGCCGATATGGTCCAGTCCTTCTACGGTCGGCATAATAGTGTGACTACCAGCAGTGACGATGATACGCGCTGCATCATGAAGTTGGCCGCCGATGCCAACCTCATGCTCTGAGACAAACTCGGCTTCACCTTCGAGTAGTTCTATGCCGCACTGGCGTAATTGCTCGCGAGCCTGAGCAGGTGCTCCACCCTGAATCTTATCGATTGTTTCATGTACATAACGTTGGATACCAGGCCAATCGATAGCGACTTCAGGAATCCGCAAGCCATAGGGAGCAGCATGAAGGGCCTGGTGGCGTAGACGCGCGATGTGGAGCAGGGCCTTGGTTGGATCACATCCATAGTTCAGATATGTCCCTCCGAGTTTGCTACGCTCGGCGAGCGCGACACGCATACCCTGGGCCGCAGCTTCACGTGCCGCGCTGATTCCAGCGGCTCCGGCTCCAATGACCATCACATCATAGCGTGTTAGTGTCATGTGTCTACCTTCCTTTTTATGAACAGTGGAGAGAAGCCACAACGCCTGCCAGCACTACCTGGATATCCCAAGGGAGGCTGACAGGCGCTATATCAGGTCTTTCACCTTGCATGTGTCACGCTCTTAGGTCTTATGCGAAAATCAACGCCGCTGTTGCGGCTAGTGCTGGCGCACTCAGGTTTTCTCATAAGGAGTTAGCGTGGCGGCTGGTCACGATATTGTTGTTGCGAGAATGAACGGCGGCGCAACTGCTCATCAGCCTGCTTTGCCGCTGCCGCCTGAGCGGGATTCATGGTGCCAGATCCACTACCACCCATGGGTCCTGATGCCATGGTAGAACGCCCCTCCGTACCCATGGTTGGGCGCTGCGTACCCGTATTCGCTACGCCAGTATCCGACATTGTGGAGCCGGTAAACTGGTTCTCGCCACGCCGTAGTAAGCGTTGCGCGGTTTCACGACCGCCCAGGCCGAAGGCTAGACCGAAAGCCAGCGCGAGACCACCCACAATGGCGGCGAAGAGGGTTTGCAGGATCGCCGGAGCGATCTGGAGCTGATAGAGTGCCAGGAGCACGGAAAGCGCGATAATAGCGATACGTGCTATGTTCGCGTAGACTCTGGGGTTACCATAGTTGGACGAGGCTGTAGCGCCAAGGATGAGATCAGCCACGAATGTTGATAGCAGAGTACCCAGGAAGAGAGCGAGGATAGCTACAAAGACATTCGGTATGTAGGCCACAATGGTATTAAGGAGCCCACTTACTGAGGTCAGACCAAGGCTATTAGCCGCTGGAACCAGGAAGATCAAGAATACAAACCAGAATACCACTTTACCCAGGATACTGCTGACGCTGATATCGGTATTCAAGCGTCGCTCCAGATTAGCGAGCCCTGCCCGCTCTGAGGCGGCTTCAAGATTGGTACGGTGACAAAGCCATTCGACGCCTTTTTGCAACAGTTTGGCGACGATATAGCCCACAAGCAAAATGACTAAAAAGCCTACAAGCCTGGGGATAAAGGCGAAGACACTACCCACTACGGCTACTAGCGAGGTCCAGATTGCCAGTCCCCAGTCGCCAATAGTTCTCACACTATGCTCCTTTCGCTGTACCTTTTATCTACGAGAGGATCGAAAAGACATTGCTCTCTCGATGGCAATTTTAGTATAGCCAATTGCTTATAGTCGTGTTTTGGGCAAGCGAGCCAGGCAGAAACTTTTGTGGCCTGGCTTTCGTGCTGTACATGGCAATGGGGAAATTGCGCGTTTGCTCCATTATTAGTATGCCCTGGTTTGTCATACCTCTTGTTCATCGCTGTAAGGGAGGAGGCTCGTATGGCATCTGGAAGCAAAGTTCTGATTCAGACAGGCGCACTTTTTGCTAATCCTTTTCAGATCGGTGATCTAGCAGTGTTTGATGATGAGACCCTCTGGCGTGTATGTCTGAGTGAACGAGCTAACATTCCCTTTGAGATTCTAGTGCTTAGCCTGCGGAACGCGCCTGATATGCTTCGCTGGCGCGTTCAACGTCGCCTGACACGACAGCAACGACTACATATGCGAGCGTTGCAGCAACATCCTTGTACGGATGAGGATATCGAGCATGCGCAGCGTGTGCTCCTAGATCGCCTGTTCTGGGAGTTGACCTACTGGAAGACACCCGAACTCTATGAAGAACTTACTCAGGGTGAGCACCTGCATCCCAGTATCTTTCCTCAGTTTGCCCAAGATATTCGTGGGAAAGATGTCCTGGATATTGGAGCCGGCAGTGGACGCGCCACTTTTGAGTGTTTACGTTATGGCGCCAGCCGCGTCTATGCTGTGGAGCCATCGCCAGGCCTGCGGCGCATTCTGGAACGCAAGCTAAGTTCAATGGCAGGAGCCGCGCGTATTGTTTCTTGTAGTGGCTACTTTGAGGACCTGCCATTGGAGGATGAGAGTGTTGATCTTGCTCTCTCCTGCTCCGCTTTTACATCTTTCCCTGGTCAAGGGGGGGAGGCTGGTCTGGCTGAGCTAAAGCGCGTGACGCGCCCAGGTGGCAAGATCATATTGATCTGGCCGCGTATAGAGGATCGTGCCTGGCTAGAGGAGCATAAATTTGTGTATGTATCCCTGTCTAATCAGCGAGAGATGTATGTGCGCTTCCGCTCGTATGAAGCGGCCCTAGAGTGTGCGCGCCGATTCTATGCACGCAACCATGAGGTCGCGCGATATGTGTTGACACGGCAGAGTGCAGAGGTCCCTTTCTCCATTTTAGGCATGCACCCGCCATGTGAGTATTGCTGGCTACAGGTGTAGTTATAGAGGCGTTTTTTGTTGGAAAGGACAAGGTCATTATGGTTGCAGAAACGAGTTCTTCAACGGCAAGCTGGATGGACACCCCTCCTCAAAATCCTCCGTTGCGCAAATATAATGCCGAGCTTATTGAGAGTATGCCCTGGTTAGAGCAAATCGCTAATCCTGTACAGAGCTGGCTCCAAAAGCTATTTGGTGAGCCTGGGAAGCTTGCGTATAAGACCAAGGATGCGCTTAATGGGGTCTGGTTAGGCCATCCTGTGCATCCTGCTTTGGTATCGCTTCCCCTGGGTGCCTGGAGCGCGACCATATTGCTGGATATGATATGGCTTACCAACGAGGATGAGGGCATTGCTAAGAGTTCTGATGTCACGCTCTGGCTTGGCCTGGCAGGCGCGGTAGGATCGGCGGCGACGGGGGCGGCTAACTGGGCCGATACCGATGGTCTAGAACGGCGAACAGGTGTCTGGCACGCGCTGCTCAATAGTGGCGCGACAGTGCTAAATATTGGCTCAGCGGTTCTACGCCTGGCAGGTCAGCGTAAGTCCGCGATTACGCTCTCATCGTTGGGCACGGCCATTTCACTCTATTCGGCCTATATTGGAGGAGATCTGGCATATTCGAACGCGATAGGGGTCAATCGCGTGGCATTCGAAGGTGGATCGGAGGATTTCGTGCCTGTGCTGGATATGGATGAGCTTCAAGAGAACACACTCACGCGAGTAGATGTTGAGGGAATTCCCGCGGTCCTGCTGAAGCAAGATGGGCGGATGTATGCCATTGCTGCGACCTGCTCACACCTGGGTGGTCCGCTCGACGAGGGGCATTGTGAAGATGGAGTCGTATATTGCCCCTGGCATAATTCTGGCTTCCATATAAGTGATGGCAGTGTTGCTAACAGTCCTGCCGTGTATGCGCAACCTACCTTCGAGGTGCGTGTGCGTGCTGGCAAGATTGAGCTACGCCGTCGCGAGCATGCCTGATCCACTTGAAACCGCCTCCCATGAGAAGGGCGTAGCATGAGAAGATTCACATAGCTCTTTATGCTTGCCCTTTCTCATCTTCTCTAATCTTTCCTCTGGCCCACATAACCTCTACCTTATATTCCTTCGCCCGCCGCTTATATTGCCACTCTCTATTGCTGTACTTTTAATGCATGGCTTATGAAGTAGGGCTTACATGGTTGTAAAGATTAAGAAACGTCTTAGATTCAAATTTTCTAGGTTAGGATCTGATTATAACTGAATATAGTAGTGCTTATCCAATGCAATTTCTATTGTTTTTCTTGCTAGGAGAGTATACCCTAATTACAGAGAACAAATTGCGTGACCGGAAAAATAGCAGGAAGCTAGTACAAACATAGAGATGTTTGCACCGTGGTTGACTAGAGAGTAAAGAGGAGGATAAGCGTGCAATATAATCAAGAGCACATCACCAATCAGCCTTCGCTAGAGATGACAGACGCTATGCTTGCGGATATGGTTCTCGCAGGTGATGGGCGTGCATTTGAAGTAATGGTGCATCGCTACAATACACCATTATTCAATTTTATTTATCACTTCCTGGGCGATTACGACCAGGCATGTGATATTCTGCAACAGGTATTTGTGCGCTTCTATACCTCTTTACCGCGTCTGGGAACGAGTGAGCCATTCAAGCCCTGGCTCTTCCAGGTGGCGCGCAACTGCTGCATTGACGAACTCAGGCGAAGACGCCGCTATGCTATCCAGTTCTCTCAGCTTGAAACTACCGGTGACAATGGAGAGAGTGAGTCTTTGCTGTTAAGTGAAATACCTGACACCAATCCCTTGCCAGAGGAAGAGATGGAGCGCCTGGATATGCAAGATATGCTTCAAGAAGCTATTCAATCGCTCCCGCCGAAGTTTCGTTCTGTCGTTTTGCTGCGCTATATCTCGCAGCTCAGCTTCTCGGAGATAGGGCAGTCACTCAGTATGCCCGAAGCGACTGCCAAGACTTACTTCCACCGAGCGAAGAATCTCCTACGCAAAGTTCTGGCTCCCCGCTTGCAAGCGACATACGTGAGCTAAGCGCGGTGTCCTTCGATAGATAAAGAGAAAGATCCGCAAGCTCCGTTGTTGCCTGCTAGCCTCCAGGCACCATATAAAAAGGCGTAAAAGAGGAGAAGGTGGGCGATGGGTTCCACTGCCGGGAGTCGTCGTATGAGAGCGTAAGGCGAGAATGTATGCAGCAGGTTCAATCTGTTATTCTGGATATTGATGGGACACTTATCGATAGCAACGATGCGCATGCCAAGGCATGGGTTAGGGCTCTAGAACGGAATGATATTCACGTCCCATTTGAGCAGGTAAGACCGCTTATTGGCATGGGTGGAGACAAAGTCTTACCCGAGGTTGCGGGAACTGAGAAAGAGAGTGAGAAGGGGAAGCGCATTTCGAGTATGCGTAAGCAAATCTTCCTGCATGATTACGTGCCTCACTTGCGCGCTTTTCCTAAGACGAGGGAACTGCTCCAGCACTTACGTGAGCAGAGGCTGCGACTCGCCATCGCGACCTCCGCCGAGCCAGATGAATTACAAACGTTACTACGAGTCATTGATACTCAGGCTTCAAAATACTTTGAGGAGCAGACCTCATCACAAGATGCCAGCCAGTCGAAACCTGACCCTGATATTATAAACGCGACATTGCAACGCAGTGGCTTTGATCCCGCTCACACACTGATGTTTGGTGATACCGCTTATGATATTGAAGCCGCAGGGAAAGCGGGGATCAAGACCATTGCTTTTCGTTGTGGCGGCTGGAGCGACAAGGATCTTCAGGGAGCTATTGCGATCTATAATGATCCCGCCAACCTTCTGGCTCACTTTGATACATCCCCTTTGAAGCAAGGCTTTTAAAATACCCATCTGTAAACCCTCTTACCCTCTCTGGCATCTGACGGTAAAGCATAAAAAAGACGCCCCAGATCATAATCCAGGGCGTCTTGGCTTACCTAGAGACCGAAGCTAGAGCGATATTTGCGCCACTGCTCGACGATGCGCTCACGCACCTCAGAGCCAGGATAAGGCGCATAGAGGAGCGCCAGGATCACACCTACGACCAATCCGAAACGGAAGAGCGTACGCGCGCGCGCTCGCTTGCGCTGGTAGTGCTTGTATTGTCCCTGTACGGAATCCTTAAAGTCCGCCACGTTGCTGACGGCTTGATTCAAGCTCTGCCCAGCCTGCTTGGAACCTTTGCTAAAGGCATCAACGGTATGGGAGATGGCGGGGACTGCCGCGCTTTGCATGCTCTTGTACGATTTCGTCAGGTTCTTCTGGGCTCGCATCAGATTCTTTTGTGCTTGCCTGGTATTGTGAGTGATGATATCCTGTGCGTTTTCGATGCCGCTTGACAGAGCGCTCTGTGCGGTATCAAGTTTCGAAGATAGTGTGCCTTGAGCCTTTTTCCAGCGTGGGCGTACTTCGTGCTTCATCGTCTTGCGAGCATCTTTGCGCGCTTGCTTCAGACGCTTCTCGGCTTTCTTCTGATTGAGCGTAATGAGCCCTTGAGCAATTCCCAGCCCGGCAAGTAACGCCGCCTGTGTCTTGCTTATGCCAACGCTTACGCCATCCTGCACATTGCTATATGTTGCCTTGGCTGTGTCCTTCGTTTTGCCATACTGTGTCTGGGCCGTGCCTTTGAGGTTATTGACCATATGCTTCGCCTTCTTGCTCTGCTCTTTGGCCTCCTTCTGACCCTTGTCAAAGCGAATTGCCATCACTTTCCCTCCTTTACCTGTATCTCTTTTCGTACTTTCTCACGTGATTAACCCAGGTATCTTGGCTTATGCGGCCTGGGGAGGTTCATTATCTGCCCATTAATCAGATATTTCCCTCAATGGAGATTTACGAAACTTGTACGTGTAAACCTTGATGTATAGCTATATAGAGCACGCATGAGATAAGCTGCTAGTTTCACGATACACGGCGGGGTAAAATGCCTGACGTTTTTTTGCTATACTTCTAAAGTGTGATTCAAGATCGAAAAAGGAGCATATGGCGTTATGCAAGATTCTTCTACTTCTATTGCTGGAAAGCAGGCGGGGAACACTGTTCCCGGAACACGTATTCCTATCGGTCCTGGCGCTCTCTTACAGCTACGTACACCTGGAGATGTACGTATGAGCCCAGATGGCAAACAGCTTGTCTTTTGTATTTCTGAATATGTGGGAGAAGAGGAGCAGAGACGGAGTCAGATCTGGATGTTATCGTTGGATATTCCCCGTGCGCGTCCTACACCTCTATTCCGCGAACTCAAAAGCGCCAGCATGCCCCGCTGGTCTCCAGATGGCAAGCGGATCGCCTTTAGTGGAGTTGCTGAGGGAGATAGGGAGAAGCCTCAGCTATATATGATTGACGTGAGAGGGGGAACTCCGCAGCGAGTGTGCTTCATGCCAAATGGCATCCTTGATTTGGAGTGGTCGCCTGATGGGTCGTCCCTGGCCTTTATTTCTTTGGAGGGTGAAGGGCCGAGTCGAGATCCTATTGTGCTTAGCCATGGTCGCCACCGCCGTCTCTGGACTATCTATCCTGAGAGCTCGATTCCCCAGCCCGTGACTTCACCTGAGTTAAGCGTTTGGGAGTTTGCCTGGTCGCCTGATAGCAGCTTACTGGCGCTCTATTACTCGACGTTACCTGATGAGAATGGTTGGTATGGTGGTCAGGTGGGAACCGTTCCCGCTGATGGTGGCGCGGTTCGTCAGCTTACGTTGCTAGATAGGCAGGCCAGTAATCTTACCTGGCATTCTGATGGTATGCAGCTGGCATATGTTTCGGGTGATTGGAGCGACCGCTGTCACGGTGCTGGTGATCTATTTGCGCTGGATCTGAATGGGAATGGTGAGGTGCGCAACTTGATGCCTGAGGTGGAGTATAGCATTCACTGGTGTCAGTGGCTTCAGGGGACGAATCAGCTTTTCTTCACTGCCGCGAAGGGTCTGACTTATATATGTGGAGTGCTGAATAGTGAGAATGGGAGCACGACGATCATCGAACATGACTTTCCTGTGCAGATGGGCCATGTCTCGCTTGGACCGGGTGGGGCCACATGTGCCGCGATTCACTCTTCGCAGCGAGAGGTTTATGACGTCTGGTACGGAAAGATTGAACGGGAAGGGGAGCCGCGCATTGATTGGCGACGCCTGACTCATCTGAGCGCTGTCTTTGAGGCTACCTATGCTCTGGCATCAAGTGAGCGCATCAGCTATACCAGTGTGGATGGTTGGAAGATCGATGCGCTCTTTACTCATCCCCTGGTGCGTAAGTTTGAGGGCGACCCGCCGCTGGTTGTGCTGCCACATGGTGGCCCCTCCGGATTATGGGTTGATGATGCCTCACTCTTCTGGACGCAGCTTATCGCCTCCGCTGGTTATGCCGTCTTCCGCCCAAATGTGCGTGGAAGCTGGGGTCGTGGGGTCGCCTTCGCCGATGCCGTCATTGGAGACATGGGCGGCAAAGACTTTCAGGATATTATGGCTGGCATTGAGTACCTGGTCACTGAAGGCATGGTTGATCCTAGTCGGATAGGAATCGCAGGTTGGAGCTATGGCGGCTTTATGGCTGCCTGGGCTGTGTCGCAGACCAACCGTTTCCGCGCAGCTATTGTGGGTGCTGGTATTACTGATTGGCATAGCTTCCATGCTGAATCGAAGCTCTCTGACTGGGATCGTCACTTCCTGAAGGCTGATATGCTAGATCATCCCGAGGTTTATCGTCACCACTCGCCATTGACCTATGCAGGCAAGGTCAATACGCCAACGCTTATTCTGCACGGCGAGAAGGATACCGTCTGCCCGGTAAATCAGGCATACGCCTTCTCGCGTGCGTTGATGGATCGCGGCGTATCGGTAGAAGCTGTGCTTTATCCAGGCGAAGGACATGGCATCCGTGGTCGCTCCCATATATTGGATATTGAGGAGCGTATCTTGCGCTGGCTAGAGAAGTACCTCTAGTTAAGAAACACATTTGCCAATGCCGCCTGTGCGACGTCTGAGCCTCTCAGGCGGCTGCGCACAGGCAAATGAATGGCTTGCCACTCGCTTGAATTATTGTTGGGCAAGCAAGCATATGACCCCCTTTGAGAAAAAGCTATGGATGGGAGAGGAGCACTTTGAGCGCGGGTTGGCTCTGGGCGAGTCGCCAGCATTCGCACGCGATCTCCCAGTCCTCTTCGGTATGCACAATGAGAACGCGCGCGGACGAGTCCGGGTGGGCGATATCCGCATCAACGGGTGAAGAATTATTTTTCTGGTCATCTATTTTGAGATGGAGAAAGGCGAGGCCCGTGCAGGTGCGTGCCCGAATCTCCGCCGCGTTCTCGCCGACGCCACCTGTGAAGAGCAGAGCATCTAATCCGCCCAGGACCGCAACCAGCGCGCCAATAAAGTAGCGCAGGCGGTAGATATAGATATCGATTGCCAGGCGGGCTCGCTCGTTTTCCTCATTCTGGGCTGCTTCCATGACCTGGCGCAGGTCTCCAGAGATACCAGAGATACCACGTAGACCTGACTGCTTGTTTAGCAGCGTTTCCAGGCGTGTGGTATCATAGCCGTGCTCGCGTTGCAGATAGAGCAAGATACTTGGGTCTATAGTTCCTGACCGTGTTCCCATCATCAGCCCTTCCAGGGGGGTAAAGCCCATCGTCGTCTCGATACTTTTGCCGTTGCGAATAGCTGCCAATGAGCAGCCATTGCCCAGGTGGCAGGTAATCAGGCGCAGCCCTTGTTGAGAGCGCTGAAGAATTTCGGCGGCACGTCGTGAGCAGTATTGATGGCTGATGCCATGAAAGCCATAGCGCCGTATACCCTGTTCATAAAGTTCATAGGGCAGGGGATAGATGGTGCTCTGAGGTGGAAGTGTGCTATGAAAAGCTGTATCGAAGGTAGCTACTTGGGGAATGTTACCAAAGACTTCATCAACCGCTATAAAGCCTTCAAGATTCGCCGGATTATGTAGTGGGGCGAAGCTTTTAAGCTGTTCTATGGTTTGCCTGACCTCGGGGGTAATAAACACGCTTTCACGATAGTGCGACCCTCCATGTACAACGCGATGTCCCGCCAGCGCGACCTCAGAGGAGGATTCAATGACACGTGTCTCCCCTTCCCACATGGTGGAAAGTAGCTCATGGATGATCTGTGTGCGTTCTCTGGTGGAGATGATATGCTCATAGCGCTTGCCCGAGGAGGTTTTGGCCTTGAGCTCTACTTTGCCAACCTCCTTTGTCCAATCGGCGGAGCCGCTCCACAAGGGCGTTGGTGCCGTAGTGGGCAACTTCTCCCCAATCTCATATAGGCAACTCTTCTGACTGCTTGATCCGGCATTCATAATCAGTACTTTCATAACCCTCCTGCTTTTAGCCCTACATTATCTGTTTTCCCCTGAAATAGAAACGCTTGCAGATGTCTTTGTACTATACCAGTATAATGTAATGTCTGATGAGTAGCCTTGCATAGACTGCATCTTAGTGGGATGGATAGCATAGATTACCTGACAACCCGTGTCAGGTAATCTATGCTATCCTGTGGGCAAGGAGGAGCATAGGATGCTTACCATAAGCGAAGCCGAGAACATTATCAAGACAATTAATGCGTGCCATCATCTGGACGCACGTTTGCGTGAGCGTTGCCAGGGAGGTGAACAGGGGGCGTTTTACGTTGAGGGAGAAGATGGCTCTAATTATATCCTGAAACATACCTCGCCAGATAAAGTAGAGATGCTCCAGCAGATTGGGCGTGTAATAGCTTGCTTATACGAATTGGGCTATCCCGCGCCACGTTATGCCTGTGTTGGCGCGACCGAAGCCTTGGCCTATAGCCTGCAAGAAGCCCTGCCAGGAATCCCGTTGGAGGCTCTGAGGCAGCGAGAACAACTTGAGCGCCTCCTGAAACTGAACACCTTGCAGCGTGGTCAGGCAAGTGGCTTGTGTTTGCCTTGTAACTGGCCTACGCCGGTTGTCGAAACTGTTCTGGTTGGGGGTGATGGCTTCTGTATCCTTGATACATTGCGTCAGCATTCGACTGCCAGCGTTGAACTTCTTGCCCGCTGCCAGGAGATCGTACGTACTCATGCTGACGCGGTAGAGAATCGTGCCGATATCGTGCATCTTGATTTCCACTTTCACAATATCCTGGTGCATGATGATGAAATCAGTGGTGTGATTGACTGGGATGGTTGTTTGGGAGGCGATGCTACTTTTGACTTGGTGACGCTCCTCTTCTACAGCTATAGTAATCATCTCATGTATGGTGATGATGGAGGGTATGTACAGGAACTCTGGCTGATAGCGCGTGAGGAATCTGGTCTATCTGCTCTACGCGTTTATCTGGCACATATGCTGGTGCGGCAGGTGGAGTGGTCGCTTCGTTTGCATGAACGTTCGGTAGCTGAGCACTGGCTACGTGTTGCGCGCATGGTGCTGCGCGATCTACATGCTGGTATTCCGCTTGCTTGAGACAAAAGGATGGGAAGTACTCTGTCTGCATGAGTACTTCCCATCCTTTTTGTAGATCCCCAGGGCCACTACTGTGGTGGCTGCTGAGGATACTGCGGATATTGAGGATACTGATTCTGTTGTTGTGGCGGATACTGTCCCGACTGCTGCTGCGGATAAGTTGGGTACTGTTGTGGCGGATACTGGCCCGATTGTGCCTGTGGTGGATATTGACCCTCCTGGGGATATTGTGGATAGGACGGGTACTGACCCGATTGCGGCGGATAGCCTGCGGGAGGATATTGTCCCACCTGCCCATATGGCTGTACCGCCGAGCGTGGAATGAGTGGCAGCGCGCCACCCGCAATAACCGCGAGCATACCCAGAACAAAGATCCAGCCGCCCACGAGCAGGGTGGACTCGGCATTATAATTGAGGTTGAACGAAACGCTACTTCCCAGGGAAGCGACAGCTGACCTGATGGCGTCGAGGAATGTACTTATGCCAGTCGAGGCGATTGAGGGCATAATGAATTGATAGATCAGTCCGGCAACTCCCAGGCCGATCAAGGCGTACTGTCCCCAGCGAGCCTGGGTTTCAGCGTTAGCCCTGGTGGTGTCAAAGGGATTCTGGCTACGATAAATGAGCAGGGCTACGGTCCCTAGAATGAGCACAATGAGCAAGACATCAATCCAGGCGGCTCCATTGAGGGCACTGAGCTTAAACCCGTTTAGGTCCTGCACCGACGTCGAGCTTGATGTTGAGCTAATACCCAGGAACGAAGAGCTATCTCTGAAGATGACCTGGATATGAGCAAAGGGAAGAAGAAACGCGACAAGCGCTACTATGGCACCGCCTGCTGCGATCAGGTACGGGCGGTTATGGGGTTGTGTCAGTGTCTGCATGCGGCAATATACCTCTTCTTTTTGGATAGGATAGTAACCTTATGGCGCGCATCGTTGTTAGTGGCATAAACGATATGATAGGCATGTCTTTTAGGGATACCCTGCTGGTGGCTGTTGCTCGGGATAGCTAGGATACTGTTGCCCTGATTGCTGCGGCGCGGTAGGAAATGGCTGCTGAGGCATGGTAGGATACTGCGGATAGTTATTCCCATAGCCTGTAGGAGCCTCCTGCGTAGGAGGAACCTGTGAAGGGTATTGTCCTGAGCTTCCCTGGGGATACTGTGGTGGATAGGCTGGCTGACCCTGATCATAAGGATTAGCGGGATAGCCCTGTCCATAAGGGACTTGAGTTTGAATGGCCTTTGGCGATCGTTGCACGATTTCCAGGACCGCGCCACCAATGACTATGAGCATCCCAAGCAGGAAAAGCCAGGAGCCAATGGCATAGCTTGCGCTAACGTTCATCTTGGGGTCATTGGCCATCTCTAAGAAACTATTGGCATTGGATGTATTGGGAAAGATTGTGTTCCAGATGACGGGATTGCTCTTTAGACCAGAGGCGAGGCCACTGACGCATAGATATTGGATCAGTAGGGCTAGCACCCCGGCTCCGATTAAGCCGTAGAGAGCCCATTTTATCTGTGTATCTTCAGGTATCTGGCGTCCGAATGGGTGCGTTCGATAGATGATCAGGCCACATACGATGATTGCCGCCAGGGCAAGCAGTTCGCTTAGCCAGATGGCGCCTGATTGCGCGCTGAGTAGTGTCGCATTGATGGGAAGGCTCATATTGAACACTACCCCATCCTCAGCAGCTTTTAAATCGAGGTTCGCGAAGGCAAAAAGCAGGAAGGAGAGAAACGCAACAAGTGCACCTCCAGCGGAGAGAATAAAGTAACGATTCTTTCGTTCTTTAAGGGCATCCATGAGAAAAAAACCTCCATTAAGGTAAAGAGCCCGCTTGCATTGGTTGGTGAGAGGAGCACGTGAATTATAAGGGAATGATGTAAAATGACTGGCAAAACGCGGCTATGAATGACTCGGGCTTGTACAATACTCCTCCCTAAAAAGGGCAACCATAGGGGTATGGGCCGATGTCTCAGCATCGTACCAATCGATTATAGCCTAACGATTGGTAAAGATCAATGAAATGGCTCACAATGGATGACAGTTTTTATCGAACCTCACTGTGTATTACGCGCATTATTGGTAAGGTAGTGAAGCCCGATCGCTTATGAGGCACGGGAGAGGAATAGGTTTTGGATCTCGGGATGCGCGGTAAGCTCTTGTAACTGTTGAGAGAGCGAGACCACCTCGCCAATGATGGTGAGCGCGGGATTGGCGAACTGCTGTTCGCGCGCTTTGTCGGCGATGCTAGCCAGCGTCGCCACAAGAGTTCGCTGCTGGCTGGTGGTTCCCTCTTGAATGATGGCGGCGGGCATATGTGAGTCCATTCCGGCTTCTATCATACGTTGGGTAAGGCGCGGGAGAGCGCGTACGCCCATGAGCACAACGATGGTTCCACCCAGAGCAGCCAGAGCCTCCCAGTTGACGTTGTGGCCCTCATCTGGGGAACTGGCCTCATGTCCTGTGACAATGGTGAAAGATGAGGCGTAAGCGCGGTGCGTGACCGGGATACCAGCGGCGGCGGGCACAGCGATGGCTGAGGTAATGCCAGGAATGATCTCGAAGGGGATACCAGCTTGCTGGAGTGCCAGAGCTTCTTCTCCACCACGCCCGAAGACATAGGGATCGCCGCCTTTGAGACGGACCACAAGCTTTCCCTCGCGCGCGTAGCTAACCAACAGAGCATTGATCTCATGCTGCTTGAATGTATGGTGGTGAGGTTCCTTGCCCACGAAGATACGGAGCGCCGAGGAGTGTGTCTCTTCCAGGAGTTCGGGAGCGGCGAGGCGGTCATAGAGAACAATATCTGCTTTGCGTAAGCAGCGGAGACCTTTGACCGTGATTAGTTCCGGGTCGCCAGGTCCGGCCCCCATGAGAAATACCTTGCCTAGGCGTGCTTGCTCCATATCGCGTGCCCCCCTTCTTGTAACTCCTGTATAAAGGTGTCTATGGTTACGTTAATACCATAGGGTTTAAGCAATTCGATGGTTATATATATTGCCTCATCATGCGTGCCCGCCTCAAGTTGTTGGAGGATCGGAGAGGCGTAGTACACACCAAAGAAGTCATCGCGTTGGTCATAGGAGACTCCATGTGCGCGCAAGAGCTTCCGTGCGACCGTCGCCACTTGTAGATAGAGGTCATACGTGGAGGGGAAGAGTGCTTCAAGCTGTTGACGTATGCGCTTGGAGAGGCTGGGGCTGGCGCCCTCAGTTGAGACAGTGATAGTGAGCTGTCCACGGCGTAGGATCGATGGCAAGATGAAATTGCAGTAGGCCGGGACGTCGACGATATTGAGCAACTGCCCACGCTCTTGCGCCTCCTGCCAGATGGCCTCGATCAACTGTTGATCTGTAGTCGCGGCAACCACGACGAAGGCGCCTGCCAGATCGCCAGGCTCAAAAGCTTTAGGACGCAGCGTCACTTGGGATTCCCACTTCTGAGCCAGGGCCTCGATTTCGGGCGCGAAAGAAGGGCTGAGGATAGTAACATACGCGCCACAGTCCAGGAGAGAGGTAGCCTTCGTGGCGGCTATAGCATCGCCGCCAATGACAAGGGCTGGACGCTGGCGTATATTGAGCATAATAGGGTAATAGCCGGGCATGGTTGCTCCTGTGACGAAGGATGATAGACCCCACCGTAGTAGGCTGAATCTAACTCGAAAGTGGCTCCACAGCAACGGCGCCATTGCCGGACTGTGGGAGATGAATGGACTAGAGTATCGATAGGAATACTAATGAAGCAGCGATGGTGAGGCCGCTTCGTCACGTAGCCGCTCAATTCCTACGCGATGACAGAAGTCCCCAAAGCCTTCCTGTGGGTGGCGTTCCGCTTTCCAGAATGCCAGCAGTGGCTCAATGGCCGCGACAAGGTCTTCGGTATGAACAGAGGCCGCATAGAGCGTGTTCATGCGCGTATTGAGCAGGTCCCCTCCAACGTAGATGTTGTAAAGGTTTTTGGAGCGGCCCACAAAGCCAATATCTCCCATGTATGGACGCGCGCAGCCGTTGGGGCAGCCTGTCATACGCATGCTCAAGGGCTCGCCGTCCAGGCCCAGTGCTCGCAGTGGCTCCTCAAGCGCTTGTACAATATCTGGGAGCGCGCGTTCGGCCTCTGCCAGAGCCAGCCCACAGGTTGGTAGTGCCGGGCAGGCCATAGCGAAGCGATAGTGTCCAACCTTTGTGGGATCGGTCTCGATACCATAGGAATGAAGCTGTGCCTCAATCTCCACACGGTCCGCTTCCTGAATGTCCAGTAACATGATGTTCTGCTGCGCTGTGAGTCGTAGCTCGGGACGATAGCGCTTGATGACTTCGCGTAGCCCACTCTTCAGGCGAAGCCCTTCTTTGTCATGGATGCGCCCGTTCTGGACATGTAGCCCCAGGAACCAGTTGCCATTAGCCTGCTGATGCCAGCCCAGATGGTCCTCAGCCGCATGAATATGTACCGGGCTTGCTGCCTGGAGCTGGTAGCCCAAACGCTCCTCAACCTGCTGACGGAACCAATCGATGCCGCGCTCCTCGACAACGTACTTCATACGAGCATGCTTACGGTTCGTGCGGTCGCCGTAGTCACGTTGAACGGTCATAATGGTCTCGACGACGTTTAACGCTTCATCTGGCGTCACATCGCAGAGCGGTTCGGCGAGGCGAGGATAGGTCTCGCTCTTACCGTGGGTCATACCCATACCGCCGCCAATGACGAGGGTAAATCCCGCCAACTGTTCGCCTTCCAGGCGCGCGATGAGGCCAACATCCTGCGTATAGATATCAATGCAATTATCGCCGGGGAAAGCCACACCGATCTTGAATTTACGGGGCAGGTAGGTCGCTCCATAAATTGGCTCGACCTCCTTCTCATCGGCGATAGTCTCGACCTTCTCACCGTCAATCCAGATCTCATGATAGGCGGTACTGCGTGGCGCGAGACGCATCGCGATGGCGTGTGCTATCTCCTGCACGCGAGCCTGAGCACGGTTGCTGATAGGTGCGGGGCAGGCCATAACATTGCGGTTGACATCACCGCAGGCCGCGAGGGTACTCAGTAGCGATTGATTGATGGCCGCGATAGAGCTCTTGAGATCCCCCTTGAGGATACCGTGTAGCTGCAAGCTCTGGCGTGTGGTGATGCGGAGCGTTCCGTTGGCGTATTGCTCGGAAATTTCGTCCTGAGTGAGATATTGTTCAGCCGTAAGCGCGCCGCCTGGAATGCGCGAGCGCACCATAAACTGGTAGGCCTTCTCAGTATGAGCTGCTTTGCGCTGCTGGCGAGCGTCTCGATCCTCCTGCTGATAAATACCGTGGAACTTGATAAGCTGTGTCTGGTCCTCAGTGAAGCGTGGGCCTTCAGCCTGAAGCTGCTCGGAGATTTTGCCGCGCAAGTGCTGACTTTCAAGCTTAATATGCTCGACTTTACTGCCTTCACCTGGACCAAGGTGCTTTAAGTCGGTTGTCTTCTCTCCCTCATGACCGGTTGCCATAGCTTACCCCTTCTGCGAAGAAATCCCGCAATCATCCGTCTGCATAAATGTTGATATAGTAGATCAACAAAATAGGATCTTGCTTACAATATAGACGCTAAATGTGCCTATGTCAACCATTCCTGTGAGAATCTTTTCTGGTGAGCCTCCGCTCAATCCCTAAAGGAAAGAGAGGTTTGGCCCAGCAATGCTGGGCCAAACCTCTCTTTCCTTTCAATCTCCTATGCCGTGACGCGCTTGCGTGTACGGGGGGAAGTTGCCTTGGAGGGCAGGCGGAACGCGAGGAAAGGGCTGCTATGGTTCTCAGGCATGTAACCGCGCAGGTGTGTTCCCTTTTCTTCATACTCCTCGCACTCTATAGTGCCATACTGATGGAACTGAGCAACAAGGTCTCCACGATCATAAGGGACGAGCACGTCTAGCGGCACGAATTGGCTGATGAGCGTCTGGCTGGCGCAGCGCAATAGTTCCTCAATACCGCTGCCTTGTAAGGCTGATACTTTCACCTGTGGTAAGGCGCTTGCGATTCCCTCAAGGGTTGGCAAGGGTGCATCGGGATCAAGGTTATCACACTTGTTGAGCGCGATGACCATGGGCATTCCTCCCGCCCCGATCTCTTCCAGCACCTCTTCAACAGCCTTGATCTGATGATTTACATGTGGATGCGAGGCATCGACGACATGGATCAGCAGGTCCGCGGCGTTGACCTCCTCTAGTGTGGCACGGAAGGCCGCGACCAGGGTGTGGGGAAGGCGTTGGACAAAGCCAACAGTATCGGTGAGCAGGAATTCCTGTCCCCCTTCCAGGCGCGCGCGTCTCGTCGTTGGATCAAGGGTTGCGAAGAGCTTATCCTCGGCGAAACTATGCGCTCCAGAGAGGCGATTGAGCAGGGTTGACTTACCCGCGTTGGTGTAGCCTACCAGGGCCACGACTGGCGCGCCGTTAGACTTGCGCCGATCCCGGTGTAATTGGCGTTGAGTTCGCACCTGTTCCAGATCCTCAAGGAGCTGGTCCTTTTGGCGGCGTAGCAAACGGCGGTCAACCTCGATCTGCTTCTCACCTTCACCGCGCTGCTGCGTGCCACCGCGCTGGCGCGAGAGGTGAGACCACTGTCGAGCCAGGCGTGGCAGATCATACTCGATCTGAGCCAATTCAACCTGTAGACGGCCCTCACGTGTGCGTGCACGCTGACCAAAGATGATCAGAATGAGCGCGGTGCGGTCGAGGACTTGCATTTCAAGCTCGCGTTCAAGGTTGCGATGCTGGACGGGCTTGAGTTCAAGGTCAAAGATCACAGCATCGCAATCATGGAACTTCGCAAGCTCGGCAATCTCCTCAACCTTGCCTGTGCCAACTACAGTCGCGGGATGTGGATGCTGGAGGCGTTGGATCATGCGGTCCGCGCAGATGATGCCTGCGGTCTGAGAGAGTTGTGCTAACTCGTCTAATGATTCATCTACGGGCCAGTCATTCTCTGGAGTATCAATACTCACCAGGATTGCACGGCGGGGGGCCTCCGCCAGTAGCCCTTTCATAGGCTTTTCGTCGTATGTAGTCTCGTTGGCGTTATATTGTTCGGTCATGTCTCTCCTTATCTCTCGCTCTCCAACTCGCGACATATGGGGTGTAGTTGTCTGTTCATTTATTGATTTCTGCGATTGACGCAATTGGAAGCTCCTTATGTATTGGGCCATATCGGGGCTATGATAAACGTGTCTGTGTAGGAGCTCTCAGGGCGAGTACAGTGGTGAAAAGTATTCGTCAATATCACGAACAACGTAGAGACGAATAGTATGGAATGAGATGGAGAAGAAGGGTCATAAAAGGCAGGGATAGGGAAGAGTTGAGGTATCCAGGTCTCTTGCGCCCTTTATAATAAAACCTTCTTCACCATATATCACCAAGTGTACACGATCACCCAGGCGAATAAAGTCGCGCGTGAGTGATACTAATGCCTGGCAGAAAAGCCATATGAGCATCCCACGTGGTTGATAAGGTTACATGAAGGCGTTTATCACTAGTTCGCACTCTCCTGGTTACATATTGATAGCATCAAGTGTACACTATTTTTGTGCCAAAATCAAGTGGCCTGCGAAATTCATAATTGCACAGTTTTATAAGCTGGAAATGGGTGTGTATGCCCATCTCCAGCTTATAAAACTGCTCTCAGTTAAAGGTGATGGGCAATGTGCTCACGCCACGGAAGACCATGCCTGAAAACCACTGCACATGCTGCTCGTCGACAAGGGAGGCTGTGCTCAGGCGCTGAGAGAGGGCGCGGAAGGCAATCTCGGCTTCCAGGCGTGCCAGTGGCGCTCCCAGGCAAAAGTGAATGCCCTGTCCAAAGGCCATATGGTGGTTCTCCTTGCGGTCGAGATGCAGGACATCGGGATCGGCGAACTGCTCGGGATCGTGGCTGGCGGCCCCCAGAGAGATGAGCACGTTTTGGCCCGCCTGAATGTGCTTGCCTCCGATCTCTAAATCTGAGGTGGCGAGACGCGAGGTTGCCTGAACGGGACCATCATAGCGCAGGAGTTCCATCACTGCCAGTGAGGTCTGATCGGGGTGAGCCTTGAGCCAGGCGAATTGCTCAGGATGGCGTGCCAGAGCTACGAAACCATTGCTTAGCAGATGTGTTGTTGTGCCATGTCCGGCTGCCAGCAGGAGCATGCAGTTGCTTAGAAGCTCATCTTCACTGAGTTTATCCAGTCCTTCATGCGCATTGATGAGAGCCTGAAGAAGGTCATCACGTGGTGCTTGCGCGCGCTGAGCGATAAGCTGGCGGAAGTACTCAGTGAATTCACGCATGCCGTAGAGAGCGCGGATAGCATCATCCTCGGTGATATTCGTACTCTCAAGGAGCATACTCAGATCACCCGCCCAGAGGATAAAGCGCTCGCGATCCTCTGGTGGTACTCCAAGCAACTGGGCAATGACGATAGCTGGGAGTGGATAGGCAAAGTCCGCCATTAGATCGGCCTGCCCTTTCTCTTGCATCTGATCTAGCAATCGATCAACGAGTTGCTGAATTTCATTGCGCATGGATTCGACAACGCGGGGAGTGAAGGCTCTAGCAGTCAGGCTACGGATACGTGTGTGATCGGGTGGGTCGAGGAAGAGCATCTGGCGCGTGATCGCGTAAATAGTGGGCTGAACCACCTCCTGAAACATAGGTGGTAGCCAGTCTACATTGAAATTAAAGCGCACGGCGGAGAAATGAGGATCGCGCAGAGTCTTGATGACGTCTTTGTAGCGAGTAAGAACCCAACCTTGAATCTGTTCATCCCAATAGACAGGATCAAGCTCTCGAAGCTGATGGTAGAGGAGATAGGGGTTGTCCTGATAACGTTCCTGCGAGACCTGCAATAGGCTGAGACCGCTCTCATGCTGTGTTGACACGGTTCGTCCATCCTTTCGCTTCATTGCGTAAATATCTAATAGATGACGAAAGAGGATATCCTCTAGCATGTACGCATGAGAGGGCAGAGTGTTGTGACAGGAAGGGGGGCCGAGGGATTGACCTCCCTCGGCGATATGGTACTTTAAGGATTAGGCGCGTTCTAGCAGTTCATCGTAGCGTGCGTCGTAGTGAACGATGCGCCCCTCTGGCATAAGTAGCAGGCTATCTGGCTTGAGGTTACGCACAAACTCGACATCGTGCGTCACGGTTAGGATCGTGCCGTTATAGTCGCCCAGGGCCTCACCGACGATGTTACGCGATGTGGCATCGAGGTGAGTTGTGGGCTCGTCAAGGACGAGCAGATTGGGCCCGTCGAGAACCATCTTCGCCAGAGCCAGACGTGTCTTCTCGCCACCACTGAGTGTCTTGATCTTCTGGAAGACGCGCTCTCCATTGAAGAGGAAGCGCCCCAGGATGCTGCGAACACGTTTGATGTTGTCCGGTAGGATGTCGCTTGCTTCATGGAGAACGGTATTCTCATAGTCGAGACCTTCGTTCTCCTGTGCGTAGTAGCCTACGTGGACACGATCACCCATGATGACCTCGCCACTGTTGAGTGGTGTCACGCCAAGGAGCGTCTTCAGCAGGGTGGTTTTGCCTGCACCGTTGAGGCCGACAACGACCAGGCGTTGTCCGCGCTCTAACTCAAAACTGATATTATTGAAGATCTCCTTGCTGCCATAGCTCTTGCTTAACTGCTCCGCCATAAGTACAAGCTGGCTGCTCTGCTGGCGCACGGGGAAGCCGATCTTAATGCGTCGACTCTCCTGCGGTAGATCAGGCTGGCTGGATTCTAGCTCGGCGATGCGGCGATCAATAGAGCGGCGCTGGCTTACGCGCGTTGCACCAAAGCGGCGTAAGCGGTCGGAGGTCTTGCGCAGGCGCGAGATTTCGCGCTCCTGCTGCTTCTTAGTTTTTTCAAGCAGGGCCTGAGCATCGCCTGTCTGTGTGAGATAGTTGCTATAGGTGCCGCGATACTCCTCAAGCTGATGCGTGAACTCGTTGAGGCGCAGAATCTTAGTAATGCTGCGATCCAACAAATCCAGATCATGCGAGATGATGAGCAATGCTCCGCGATAATCCTGTAGAAATTCCATGAGCCAGCCTGCTGCCTCGACGTCGAGAAAGTTTGTCGGCTCGTCGAGCAGGAGTAGTTCAGGTGATTGGAAGAGCAGGCGTACCAGGGCTAATTTGGTTTTCTGTCCGCCGCTCAGGGTGCTCACGGCTCGATCTAGTGTCATTCCACCGATATTGAGACCTGCGATCAGCTCTTCACAGCGCGCGTCAGCCTCGTAGTACCCCAGGCGTTCCAGGGAGTCTTGAGCCTGAGCAAAGTGTTCGAGTAGGTCCTCCAGATCATTGCCGTCGGCGTTGGCGATCTGTAGCGAAAGGCTTTCGTATTCTTGAACAGCCGTGTCGAGCCCTGTGCTATTGAAGACGAAGTCGCGTACGGTACCCTGCTCGGCTGTGCCCTCTTCATGCGCGATATCCTGTGAGAGGTAGCCAAAGGTGCGTGGGCGGCTAACTGAGCCGCCGTCGGACTCCATTAGCCCGGCGACGATCTTGAGCATCGAGCTTTTCCCCGCGCCATTAACGCCGATCAGCCCTGCTTTCTCGCCGGGCGCGACGGTAAAAGAGACATTGTCGAGGATCAGGCGTGCCCCATAGGAAAGTTGTAGACGATTCACTTGCAGCATAAACTGATGTTATCTCCTGTGCGTATCTTTCAGCATGATAATGTTGGTTAAAGTGTGATTAGAGGCTTGCTCAGGCACGATGAGGCCGCCTGTAAGGATGGGGCAGGGGAAGTCTCTCAAGCATGGCTGATGCTACCGCGAAGCACACAAACAGCAAGAAGCATTTCCGCTGCCTGGCGACGCACACCATGAAGTGAGTAAACAAGAAGGGAGGAAAGAAACTGGATTATGACCAGATTGAAGATGACAGCCAAACAGCACCCTGCATCATATTGAGGGGGTCTGCCAACCGTCGCGTGCCACTTTCCTACCGCACAAGCCCGGCGTGGTCGCTCATGCGGCAATGATTATTGTGAGAGGTAAACCTTGCATGAGAGTTTTCTCATCTCTGTTTGTGCTAATCTATCGGTTAACGTTGAGGTATCTCTTTAACGATACCATCAACTTTGCGAAAAGTCAACCAGTAAGCCGTCCACTGTGTGGGCCTTCGGGTCAGGGTATGGTGCAGGCAAAACTGGCATCGCCAGTTTTGCCTGCACCATACCCTGACCCTTTGAGCGCCAGAGGCGCGAAGGTTGTCTCATAAGAGAGGGAGCAGCGACTTTCCACAAAATCGCGGAAAGTCGTGCAAATAACCCTTGACAGTATGATGGGGAGCATGTTATAACTTTTAACGGTGGTGCGAAACTACCGAACCGAATAAAGAGAAAGCCATGATGGGACGAGTAACGGTTGAGTGTCACGTCCAGAGAGTGGGCGGCTGGTGAGATGCCCATACGTTGATGAACCGCGAAAAAGACCCGAAGCTGTGAGCAGAAATCACGCAAGAGCGCGAGAGTAGATCTCACCGGAGGCCCCCGTGAACGGGCAGTGAGCAGAACCGTCAGGTTTGCCCCGCAAGGCTGGCATCGAGAGATGGCAGCGAAAGAAGGTGGTACCACGGGAGCCGTTTCACATCCAGGTGAGCGCTCTTCGTCCTTTAGAGAAGGATGAAGGGCTTTTTTGTTTGTCTTGTTATCCTGAATATGGACCGAAAATTTAATAACGTATAGGCGTCGATGGGACGAGTAACGGTCGACCTGAGCAGACAGAGAGCGGGTATACGCTGAGAACCCCGTATGCTAGAGCCGCGAAAAAGACCCGAAGCTGTGAGCAGAAATCACGCAAGAGCGTGAGAGTAGATCTCACCGGAGGCCCCCGTGAACGGGCAGTGAGCAGAACCGTCAGGTTTGCCCCGCAAGGCTGGCATCGAGAGATGGCAGCGAAAGAAGGTGGTACCACGGGAGCCGTTTCACATCCAGGTGAGCGCTCTTCGTCCTTTAAGAGAAGGATGAAGGGCTTTTTTTATTGCTCTCTGCTCTCTTGAGAGGACACATATAAGTCCCGGTGAGATATTTACTATCTATTGAGCAGTGAAGAGCTAACATACTTTTGAAGCGTTGTTCTTAGAATAAGTGCTAAAGTCTTATGTGAAAACCAACGTCGCTGTCGCGCTCGGGTTTTTGGATAAGGAGTAAGGAGTGAGAACCATGATTTCCCATCCAACACAGATCGCTAGTTGCCCAGAATGTGCCGGAGAGGTTGAGTTGAGAGACGTAATGGTGGGCGAAATCATTTATTGCCCTGACTGTAACGCGGAACTGGAAGTGCTCAATCTAGAGCAGCCAGAAGTCGGCCTGGCTCCCGAAGTAGCGGAGGACTGGGGCGAGTAACCTCGGCGGGTAGCGTAAGGGAAGGAGTAATCAAGCATGCGGCTGGCGATACTAGCTTCACGCATTCGTGTGGAAGAGAAACTGCTGATAGAGGCCTTGCATAAGCGTGCCATAGACTTTGATGTAGTCAATGATGGCGAATTATTACTCGATCTGGCGCGAGGCGGTGAGGAGTGGCGCAAGTATGATACTGTCTTCTGCCGGAGCTTGAGTCAATCTCGCGGACAGGCCGTGTTACAGGTCTTAGGTGCCTGGGGTATTCCCACAGTTAACACCGCGGAGGTCACTGCGCTCTGCAATGATAAGCTCCTGACCACGCTAGCTCTTCTGAAGGCTGGTATTCCCACGCCTCGCACCTTGTTGGCTTTCGAGGAAACAACCGCACTACAGGGAGTTGAGAGGCTCGGTTATCCGGTTGTACTGAAGCCAACAAGCGGCTCCTGGGGCCGTCTCCTGGCACGTATCAATGATCGAGACGCGGCTGAAGCTGTGCTTGAGCATCAGGAGACGCTAGGAGGTTATCAGCACCAGATTCATTACATTCAGGAGCATATTCGCAAGCCGCAGCGCGATATACGCGCCTTCGTAGTGGGTGAGCGCACCATTTGCGCCATCTACCGCGTGAGCGAGCATTGGGTTACCAATACGGCGCGTGGGGCTGTGACGAGCAATTGCCCGGTGACCCCAGAACTGAATGCTCTCTGTGTGCGAGCCGCGCGGGCTGTAGGTGGTGGCATTCTAGCGGTGGATGTCTTTGAAGATGAACAGCGAGGATTCCTCGTTAATGAGATCAATGCCACGATGGAATTCCGCAATAGCATTGCTCCTACAGGTGTCGATATCCCTTCCGAGATGCTCGATTATGTACTGGCGCGTGCAGGCGTGCGTGAGGAGGTCTTGCTATGAGTCGTATGCGCGCCGCGATTGTGGGTGGCTCAGGCTATACCGGTGGTGAACTGGCACGCCTCCTACTCTTTCATCCTGAGATTGAACTGACACAGGTAGCTTCAAACAGTCATGCCGGACAATTCATACATAGCGCTCATCCTAATCTGCGTCGGCTAAGCACATTGCGTTTCTGTCATCCAGACGACCTGACGGCATGCGATATCCTTTTTCTCTGCTTGCATCATGGCGAGTCTATGGATGTTCTTACGCGTTATCGCTATCTTGCTCCACGTATAATCGACCTCTCGGCTGACTTCCGCTTGCGTGATCCGCAACTCTTCCAGCGCTGGTATGGTGAAGAACATCGTAGTGCTGAACTATTAAGTGAGGCCGTCTATGGTATGCCCGAATTGTATCGTGCCGAACTGGCGGAGGCTACTCTTGTGAGTGGCACAGGTTGTATGGCGACCGCCGCGATCCTGGGTTTGGCTCCCCTCTATCGCTCAGGCCTGGTTGATAGCGAGGTTCCACTGGTGGTCGAGGCCAAGGTTGGATCGTCGGCGGGGGGCGCGAAGCCCGGAAGTAGTAGCCATCATCCTGAGCGTAGCGGCGCGTTACGCTCCTTCCAGCCCACGGGCCACCGCCATAGCGCCGAACTTATTCAAGAACTTGGGTTACTTGCCGGGCACGGAACGGCGGGCCTGTCTCAGCGTGTAGCCTTCTCCGCGACTTCCGTGGAATTAGTGCGAGGTATCCTGGTGACGGCACATGTCTTCGTTAGAGAGAACATCGACGAGCGCACGCTCTGGCGGGTCTATCGCGAATCCTATCAGCGCGAACCCTTTGTGCGCATCATCAAGGAGCGCACTGGCATCTATCGCTATCCCGAACCAAAGATTCTGGCGGGTAGTAACTTCTGCGATGTGGGCTTTGAACTGGACGCAGAGCAAGGACGCATAGTTGTGATGGCTGCTCTGGATAATCTGATGAAGGGCGCAGCTGGCAATGCTGTCCAGTCCATGAATTGTATGTTTGGTTGGGATGAGACGCTGGGTCTGGGCTTCCCAGGCTTGCATCCTGTCTAGCGGCTCGCGAAGGAGAAGAGAGTATGACGCTGGTAATTAAGATCGGCGGCGGAGCAGGTGTCGCTACCGCTTCTATCCTGAGCGAGATTGCGGAACTGGTACGCGCGGGGCAGCAGGTGGTATTGCTGCACGGTGGCTCGGATCTGACCAATACGCTCGCGCAACGCCTGGGTCATGAGGTACGAACTATCACCTCACCCGGCGGCATGACCAGCCGCTATACCGATGCCGAGATGTTGCGCATCTTCGCCCTGGCGGTCGCGGGCGAGATCAATACTGATCTGGTGTCATCACTTCAGGGGCAAGGGGTAAACGCGTTGGGGTTGGCTGGCGTCGATGGACGTCTACTGCAGGCCCGGCGCAAGACTGCCATTCGTTCCGTCACGCCTCAGGGACGCGTGCAGATCATTCGTGACGACTATACAGGGCTGATCGAGCAGGTGAACGGCGATTTATTGCGGCAACTGCTCGATGCCGGATATACCCCCGTCGTCGCTCCCCTGGCGCTTGGACATGAGGGGGAGCGCCTGAATGTGGATGGGGACCGTGCGGCGGCAGCGGTCGCGGCGGCTCTTCAGGCGGAGACACTGGTAATCATGACCAATGTGAGCGGCTTGCGCCAGGACGCGAACGATCCAGAGTCGCTGATTCCTCGTATTCCAGCCGAGCGGCTGGCGGACTATATGGAATACGCGCAGGGGCGCATGCGGAAGAAAATCCTGGGTGCTCAGGAAGCCCTGGTAGCGGGTGTACAGCGCGTCCTGATTGGAAATGAAAGCCTGCGTACTGTGCTCAACGGCGCGGGAACGCATATCGAACATACCCACCTCGCGGTAGAAAGGAGCTAATCAATATGATTATAGCGGATGTCGCGCGGGTCTCACTCGCGGACGCTATTCGAGAACAAGAGAGCCAGTATACCAGCGGGGTGTATGGTAAGCGTGAGCTCTCCATTGTGCGGGGTGAAGGGGCCACCCTCTGGGACGCGGACGGACATGAGTACATTGATTGTGCCTCTGGTCACGGGGTCGCGAACATAGGGCATGGTCGCTCCGAGATTGCCGCCGCGCTCTCAGCGCAGGCGCAACGCCTGATTACCTGCCCCGAGATTGTCTATAACGACGTCCGAGCAAGCCTGCTTGCTCGGCTGGCCCAGGTGACTCCGGCTGGCATTGAGCGCTTCTTCCTTTGCAATAGTGGTACGGAAGCCATTGAGGGAGCCTTTAAGTTCGCTCGTCTGGTGACCGGGCGCACACAGATCATCGCCACCATGCGCGGCTTTCACGGGCGTAGCATGGGAGCGCTTGCCGCGACCTGGGAGCCACATTATCGTGAGCCTTTTGCTCCTCTGCTTCCAGATGTTACACATATGCGCTATAACAGCCTGGAAGCGGCGGAGGCTGCGATCAGCGAGCGTACAGCGGCAGTTATCATCGAGCTTGTGCAGGGTGAAGGCGGCGTGCATGTTGCTACACGCGAATATGTTGAGGGCGTGGCGCGCCTCTGTCGTGAGCGCGGCGCGTTGTTGATTGTTGATGAAGTACAGACCGGATTTGGTCGGACCGGGCGACTCTTCGCTTGTGAGCAATATGATCTTCAACCCGACATTCTCTGTATGGCGAAGTCGCTGGGTGGCGGTGTACCAATGGGCGCTATTGGTCTGGGAAGGCGCGTCATAGAAAGCGGTCGCATCAGTCGGGGTGTACATGGCAGTACCTTCGGTGGTAATCCCTGGCTTGTGCCGCTGCGCTTGCTACGCTGGATATCCTTGAGCGTGAGAACCTGCCTGACCGTGCGGCTCGTCTCGGAGCCTATGTTATTGGTCGCCTGCGTGGTATGCGCTCGCCCCTTGTGCGTGAGGTACGTGGAAGCGGCCTGCTGATTGGTATCGAGCTCAAGCGTCGAGCCCAGCCTTACCTTGAAGCCCTGATCGAGCGCGGTATCCTGGCCCTTCCGGCTGGTCCCAATGTCCTGCGCTTGCTCCCCCCACTCATCATCAGTCATGAGCAACTCGAACGCGTGCTGGACGCTCTGGAAGAGGTGCTTGAAGGGAGCCGTGCCATGAGCGAGGCGCATGAGCTTACCACAAGCGAGGAAGCATCCGAGCAGCTACTGGCAGATCCCGAGGTCGCGCTACTCCATAATATGCTCACCATTCCCAGCCTCTCACGCCGCGAGAGCGCCCTGGCTCACTATCTGGTAGAGCAGGCGCACCAACGGGGGCTTTATGCCCACGTCGATGAAGTGGGCAACTTTGTCGCTTGCACACATGAAGAGTTGGGTGCGCAAGCGCCAATTGTTCTGCTCGGACATATGGATACTGTGCCGGGTAACATTCCCGTCCGCTTCGAGGATGGTCTGCTCTATGGGCGTGGTGCAGTCGATGCCAAGGGACCGCTCGCGGCCTTCCTCTGTGCTGCGGCTCGCCTCCAGCGGAATGAGACACCTGAGACACCAGTGCTGGTCATTGGAGCAGTTGAGGAAGAGTCCGCGACCTCCAAAGGGGCGCGAGCCGTTGTTGAGCGCTATCGACCTGCGGCCTGTGTGATTGGCGAGCCAAGCGGAAGTGGAGCCGTGACCATTGGCTACAAGGGGCGCTTGCTGGTAGAGTGCCGCGTCGAGCGCGACTCCGCGCATAGCGCGGGACCCGAGCGGAGTAGCAATGAAATCGCGGTCTCATTCTGGGAGCGTGTACGTGCCCATGCTGAGCAGTGGAATGCCGAGCAGGCCAATGGTTCGCCCTTTGCTTCCCTGCTACCCTCTTTGAGAAGCATGAGTAGCGTCCAGAATGGCATGGACGATCAAGCGACCTTACTCATTGGCTATCGCCTCCCGCCGCGCTTCGATATTGATGGTCTACGCGAACAGCTTGAAACCTGGGCTCAGAGCGAGGACGTTCAGCTTCATTTCTCGGGCGAAGAACTTGCCTATCAGGGGTCGCGTGCAACGCCTCTGGCGCGTGCCTTTGGGCGGGTGCTACGCGAGGACGGGTATACCCCTCTCTTCAAGTACAAAACTGGCACATCTGATATGAACGTCGTAGGCCCCGTCTGGGGTGAGAATATCGTCGCCTATGGTCCCGGCGATTCAAGCCTGGATCATACTCCCAATGAGCATATCTCCATTGCCGAGTATCATCACGCTATCGGGGTGCTTGAGCAGGTATTGCGGAGGTGGAATGGATAACCATGAGAAGAGAGATACAACTACTCGATTCAACGCTTCGCGAGGGCGAGCAGTTTGCCGGGGCTTACTTCAGCGCTGAGCAACGCCGTTCCATCGTGAGCCTGCTGGACGCCGTAGGCGTACCTATGATCGAACTACCTTCGCCTATCGCCTCGCCGGATACACGCCAGGCTGTGGAGGATCTCTGCGCACTTGGCACGCGCGCGAAGCTGGTCGCGCATGTGCGCTGCGCCGAAGCTGATGTACTGGCCGCGCTTGAGACGCCAGTGTATGGCCTCAATCTTTTCTACGGCACCTCGACCGAGTTGCGCTCATTCAGTCATGGGCGGCGCATTGAGCAGATCATCACTGATGCCGTCCCCCTCATCAAGCGTGTCCGAGCCGAGGGGCGCTATGTACGCTTCTCGGCAGAGGATGCCTTTCGTAGCGACCTCATTGATCTGCTTACCGTTTTCGACGCTGCGGTTGAAGCGGGAGCCCAGCGTATCGGTCTGCCGGATACGGTTGGGGTCGCGACGCCGCGCGAGGTCGAGCGCATGATTCGGCTCTGCGCTGAGCGCTATCCTGGTGTTGGCATCGAGTTTCATGGACATAACGATACGGGGTGCGCCATTGCCAACACGGTTGCGGCTCTGGAAGGTGGGGCTGATTGCCTGGATGTCACCGTTCTGGGAATTGGTGAGCGTAACGGCATCGCCTCTCTGAGCGGACTGCTCGCGCAAATGTATATTCACTATCCCGAACTCCTACCTTCGTACGATCTGACCCGCCTGCCACTACTGGATCAATACGTTGCGCAGAGTCTGAATGTGGCGATACCTTTTAATAATCCCATCACCGCGCCCGGAGCCTTTACGCATCGCGCGGGTATCCATACTAAAGCTGTTTTGCGCAACCCACGTGCCTACGAGATCCTCAATCCCTTGGATTTTGGCCTGGTCCGTAGCGTGGACGTGGGGTCGCGCTATACCGGGCGCTATGCCGTCGGACATCGCGCCGTCGAGCTTGGGTTGAACCTGGGAGGAGAGGCCCTCGCTGATCTGACCGCAGCCCTTAAGGCGCATGCCGAGCAAGGGGCCATGAATCAAGAGGAAGTGGACGCGTTTATTCGCGCCTGGAATCACACACAGACCACATCATCAGAGGAGGAACATCTTATATGGGAACATTAGTCGAGGAGATCTTTAGCTACAAGTTGGGCCGCCCCGTGGAGCAGGGCGAGACCGTCGTCGTTGAAGTCGATCATGTCATGAGCCACGATACGACCTCACCTCTGGCGATCCAGGCTTTCCGTAAACTGGCCCCGGTCACTGGTGGCCGCGTCTTCAATTCTGACCGCGCGCATGTCGTCTTTGACCATATCATCCCCGCCGCCACTATCGCCGCTGCCACCCTTCAGCGTGACGTACGCTCGTTCGCACGTGAGCAGGACATTACTATTCTGCAGGAAGGTATTTGCCATCAGGTCATGCCTGAGAAAGGCTTTGTCACCCCTGGCTCAATTATTGTAGGCGCTGACAGCCATTCCTGTACCTATGGTGCGTTGGGAGCCTTTGGAACTGGCATGGGCTCAACCGATATTGGTGTGGCCTATGCCACCGGGCGCTCCTGGTTTCGCGTTCCCACGACCATCAATGTCCGTCTGACGGGCGAACTGCCAGAGGGGGTCTATGCCAAAGATGTGACGCTTGAGATGGTGCGCCAGGTTGGCGTTGACGGCGCGAACTACCGCGCCATCGAGTATACTGGCGACCTTGTCGAGCGCATGTCGATCAGTGAGCGCTTTACTTTCTGCAATATGGCGATTGAGATGGGCGGCAAGGCTGGACTGGTCGCGCCGGACGAGACCACGCGTGAGTGGCTGCGCGGGCGTACCGACAAAGATTATCCCATGCTGGCTCCGTGCAATCCACACTATGAGCGCGTCTTCGAGATTGATGCCTCGCGTCTGGAGCCTCAGATTGCTTGCCCGCCTGATGTCAACAATGTTGTCTCTGTGCGCGAAGTCGAGGATGTCAAGATCGATCAGGTCTTCCTCGGTACCTGCACCAATGGTCGCCTCGATGACCTCGCCATAGCCGCCTCTATCCTGCGTGGGCGTACGATTAGCCCTGAACTACGCATGGTCGTTATTCCGGCCTCGCGCGAAGTCTACCGCGAGGCCATGCGCCTCGGCTATATCGATACCTTCGTTGAGGCGGGTGCCTCCGTGGGAACGCCCGGCTGTGGACCCTGCATCGGTCGCCACTTTGGCGTCCTGGCTCCGGGCGAGCGTGCCCTCACGACGATGAATCGCAATTTCACCGGGCGCATGGGTGATCCCACCGCCGAAATTTTCCTGGGCAGCCCCGCTACCGTAGCGGCAACTGCTCTCACTGGTCATATAACCGACCCCCGCGAGTTCCTCCAATAAAGCGACGTGATGTGTTTTTGAAAGCCATTTGTGAGTTTCTTCTACCTTTGAAAGGATGAGTATAGATAATGGGGCGTATCTGGAAATTGGGCGATAATATCAACACTGACGTGATTATCCCTGGACGCTATAATGTGACGACCGATCATGCGCAATTGGCGCGCTACTGCCTCTATGAGGTCCTGCCGCAGTTCTCTGAAGAGGTGCAGGAGGGTGATGTTATGCTTGCCGGGCACAACTTCGGTTGCGGCTCCTCGCGTGAGCACGCGCCAACCTCCATTCTGGCGAATGGCGTCAAGGTCGTCATCGCTCGTAGCTTCGCGCGCATCTTTTACCGTAACGCTGTCAACATTGGCCTGCCGGTGTTGATCTGCGAGGAGGCTGTGCAGGGGAGTGAGGATGGTCAGCAGATGGATGTCGATCTCAAAAGCGGTATCATTACCAACCTGACCACGGGCCAGCGCTTCCGGGCCGAACCACTCGACCCCTTCGTGGCGCGTATTGTGGCAGCCCATGGCATTATCAACTATATCCAGCAACAGGGAACCCTGAGATGAGTGATGTACAGAAGCGATCACACCTGGAAGTCTGCGTTGTCGCGGGAGATGACGCGGCTCCCGAGGTGGTCTTACCTGCCGTCTCTCTCCTGCGTGATCTGGCACCAGCGATACACTTTACGCAAGCCGTGAGCGGACGCGAGGCCCAGGAGGTCTATGGCGATCCCTTTCCCGCCGAAACGCGAGCAGCGATAGATGCCGCCGATTGTACGCTCTTTGGCGCGAGTGGCGGTCCCAGTCGCCCGGTCCTCTGGTATCTGCGCTGGGGGAAGCAGACCTATGTGAATATTCGCCCGGTGCGTTGGTTACCCGGCTATCAAAGCCCCATGCGCTACCCTGAGCGTATCGACTATGTGATTGTGCGCGATAACTTGGAGGGGATGTATCCACCACGTGAGGGCGCGCTGGCCGAAATAGGAACCCTCGCCAGTAGTGCTTCCTGGTGGCAGGCTCCACCTGTTGCCGAGACTGGCGCATATGCCGTACGTGTCAGCACGGACACCCAGGCGCGTCGGGTGGCGGCGTACGCGTGTGATCTGGCCTTACAGCGCCTTGCCGATGGCTATCCTGGGCGAGTCACGCTTGGAGCCAAGTATTCCATCCTTCCTCGTACGGATGGTCGCTTTCGTGAGATCGTGCGCGAAACTGTGCGCGAGCATCCTGAATTGAGCTATCAGGAGTTTCTGATCGATGACCTGGGCCGCAGGATGATCGCCGCGCCCGAGACGCTGGACGTGGTAGTATTGGGCAATGAGCATGGTGATATCCTCGCCGATGTCGCCAGTGGCTCCATTGGTGGGCTTGGTCTCTCGCCTAGCGCCTGCTATGGTTCGGACTATGCCTACTTTGAGCCTGTCCACGGTTCCGCGCCTGACATTGCCGGAAAGGGCATCATTAATCCAACCGCTATGCTGCTCTCCGGGGCTATGCTTCTCACTCGCTATGGCTATCGCGAGCAGGCTCAAAGGCTTGAGCATGCTCTTGCCCGCGTCTACAGCGATGGTCATATCCTCCCCGTAGACCAGGGAGGCAATGCCAGCACCAGCGACTTTATTACCGCTGTTCAAAGCTATCTCTAGCCATGAGTACTGAGGATTGACGCTAACGGTATATACTAATGTCTATAGTGCTCAGAGGTGAGGGAAAGTGTGCAAAAAAATGGAGCGTGCTCCATTTTTTTGCACACTTTCCCTCACCTCCTAAGGTCCGCGAAGCGGACCGGTTCTTGCTTGCGCGGAAACTGGAATGCCCTGAATTCTGATCCAGGAGGATAGACAAAATATATGCCTTATCGTAAGCAATTTGAAGTGATAGATGAAGCCTTTAGTGGCGATTCGCGTGTGCGCGTCTTTCGCTCTGCCTTCGCCGAGAGCGAGGAGAAGGACTTGATGGAGGTGGATGCGTATGTCATTGTGACGCGCGATTACCTTGTCATCTGCGATACTCTGCTCTGCCCAGAAGATATGCGTTCCCTTATGCAGGAGATGAAGGGGCTGGTAGGGAAGCGGCAGGTGCTGGTCGTGAACAGCCATGCCGACTGGGATCATGCCTGGGGCAATTGCTACTTCCAGGGGGATGAAGTTGCGCCCATACTCGCTCATGCCTTCTGCCGCGAGCGTATGCTTACTTTGGAGGCTCAGAAAGGTCTTGATGATTACCGGGGACGCTTCGATTGCTTCCAGCAGGTCGTGCTTAAGCAGCCTACTATTACCTTTCATGACCAGATGACCATTGAGGGTGGGGACCTAACACTGCAGCTCTTGCACACGCCGGGGCACCAGCGTGATCAGATTGCCCTCTGGATACCTGAGATCCGCCTGCTGCTGGCCTTTGACGCGGCTGAATTTCCTTTACCTTCCCTGGAAAGCGCTCAGGCCGCGCCACAGATGCTAAACTCTCTTGAGCGTATGCATGCTCTTGGTCCAGAACGCGTCCTCACTGGACATGGTAAGCGCAATAGTCCTTCTATTCTCGCCCACAATCTAGCTTACTTCCGCGAGATCGAGCGACGTGCTCGCAACCTCTTGAGCGATGGAGTATATCAGACTAGCGATTCCGAACTCAAAAATGCCTCGGCCCTGCTGGACTACTCATTTGAGGAGGCGGTCGCAGCACTAGAGGGGCCTATCGAGGATGAACACTTTTACCGCTGGGTTCATGATCAGAACTGTCGCCATATCCTCCACTGGTTAAGTGAGCAGCATATGTAGGCGCAGAGCTTTAGCCTGCGCAGAGCCATCCCAATCGACCTGGCCCGCCGCTATAGGCTTGTTACTAACTTCTGCGTATAGTCATCAATCTGCCAGGAGCCATTGCTCAGGCGAGTCAGTGTCCCTTGCCAGTCGTAGGTATGCTGGAAGTTTCCCTTCTCAGTTGCGCTGATGATAACCTCGACATGGAACTGGTTCTTGTTCTCTAGCTGTTTCACCTCCTTGAAGCGAATACTTTGCTGCACCGTATTCGCGTAGCCAGTGGTAAACTGTTCCAGTGTGAGCGTCCGCATCTTATGTGGTCCAAGCATCTGATAAGCTTGCTTAAAGCGCCTTTGATTAATGTCCTGGTTGTAGCGATTATAGGCGCTTTCAGCCTCTGTCGCAGTAGGGGCAGCTAGAGGCGTCACCACAGGAGAGCCCTGAGTGATTGGCGTGGTGTCCGGTACCCGAGGAGAACCAGAAGGATGATTGGCATAAACCAGGAATAGCGTCAACAATAGACCAGCAATGAGAGCCGCTACTAACCAGCCCCAGCCACCACGCCGGGGCTGCGTGCGTGGTTTGTGTGTATTTGCTTGTCCGCGCCTGCCGGGCTGCGAGACGGGCTCTCGGCGTACGCTTACCGCGTGTGGTGGGCGCGAATTGCCGGGACGTGATGAAGCGGCATGGGGAGGGCGGCTAGCTCCCCGGTTACTCACAGGTTCCGAGCGCGCTGATGGTTGGCGCGAGGAGTATTCTCGTACCAATGGTGGCGTAGGCTCTGCGTTGATATGATGTGGCCTCTGAGCGCGCACTGCGTTATGCTGATCTGAGGAGCGTGAGCCATAATAATATTGGCGTGTTCCACTGGGGGAAGCGCTACGAGAGCCTGGCTGGATAGCCTGCTGGAACGCCCGTGCCAGTTCTCGCGCGCTTTTATAGCGATCTTCTGGGCGTTTGGCCGCCGCCTTGCGCAATACCTGATCGACCGCGCCAGGGATGTTATGGTTCTGTTCGTGTAGCGAAGGTAGCGGCATATGCATATGCTGCTCCATCAGGTCGACGTTCGCCTCTTTAAAGGGAATGTCCCCACTGAGCATCTCATAGAGGATAATGCCAAGTGCATAGATATCGATGCTCGCGTCGAAGTTGCGCGTGCGGAACATCTCAGGGGCCATATAGGCAGGTGTTCCCAGCACCATCCCATAGCGTGTGAGTGTTACCTGATCGTAAGGATCATTGCTCATACGGATGCGCGAAATACCAAAGTCCGCCAGTTCGACGTCGTTCTCTTCCGTTAGCAGGATGTTGCTAGGTTTGAGATCGCGATGGATAATTCCCACGTCATGAGCATAGTCCAGCGCTTCGCTGATCTGGCGCAAGTAGTTGTTGGTCTCGCGTAGCGTGAGGCGTCCCTTGGTATTGAGTATCCTATCCAGGCTACTCTCCTCATGACGCATAACGATATAGGCTAGATGCCGTTCTTCGCCATAGTCATAAATGGGCACGATATGAGGGTGGTCAAGCCGAGCAATAATCTTTGCTTCACGCCGAAAGCGCTCTAGAAAGTTTGTGAAGTCCTCCCCATCATTACGCTTAGATGGTCGCAGTACCTTGATCGCGACCGAGCGAGTTGGTTTCTGCAAAGTCTTCGCGGAATAGATGACACTCATCCCACCATGCCCCAAACGCTTTGTTATGTAGTAGTTACCAAGTATGGTACCTAATAATTCATCATCTGTTATCATTGCACCCACCTCCCAGAGTCATGCTTCCACATTCCTCTGTATCCTCATTTGCTACTCTACACGTGTGAGCTATCTCCCTTATACACGAATTCTCTCTACAGTAAGTAAATGTGGAATAGTATTTCTCCCTCTCATAGGTAAAGACGTAGAATAAGTGTCATTGTCTAAAAGATGTAGAGCGTTTCAGGATTGCTATCAGGTTGAGCAGACTGGCTCAAGTTTGTCTGGGACTGCGATGCGAGAGATATGGGGCTAGTAAATAGACCAAGTAAAATTGTCGAGTGGGAGTAGGAATATATTGCTAAGAAGCCCTATGGGGGCATTCTCTCCATGATTATTACCGCTTTTGCGGGGTCGCGTCAGAATAGATGAGTAGTGGAGGCAACGCTTATGCCCCTTTAAGGACTACCCTGATATTCTGATTCATTCCTAATACTATATTCATCGTTTATTTACAATCCCTTGCTATACTAAAACTATCAAGAGAAGCTTGATGAAGCTATAGAGAGAAAGGATTATGCTAGCTATGAGTCACCAAGTATTTGCGCAGGAAGATTTCTTCATGTATATCCCCACATGCAATGATATGCAAGAGCATACTCTCATGGCTGGTGAAGATACACAGCAGTTCGACAAAGGACAGCCATTCAATTTCGAGGATTGGGTGAAGATCGCGCTCCCCGATTCACTCGTTGTCTATGCTCATAAGTGGAATGAGCGATAGTAATTTCAAGCATTGTACATGCGTATTGGACGCGACAGAGCATCCAGGGGTGACTATTTCGTGGTGAATGGGCGGCTGGTCTGGATCTTCTGTCGCTTTTGTATATCTTCTAGCCGTGCGCCTTCAGACTCTTCACACTCGATGCTATCATAGGAGAAGGGGTCTACCCTTCTCCTATGATAGCAAAAGAACTTAACCATAAAGATAGAAGCAGATCGGAAGGTTTGTGTTATGAGTCAGATCATCGTCACCAATGAGCGCATTATCAATGCCAGCCCCTCAGAAGTTTATGCTGTCCTGAGCGATTATAATCAGAGACAACAGTTCTTGCCAGAGAATTTTCACAATTATACCGTGGAGAAGGGGGGACATGGCGCGGGAACAGTTGTACAGTATCGCCTGCATGCTGCCCAACGTGAGCGTGACTATCGTCTAGGAGTTGAGGAGGTTATCAAGGGCAGGGTTATTCGTGAACGTGACTTCGGCTCCTCATTTGTAATTACCTGGACCCTTTCTCCGGAGAATGGAGGTTCGCGGACACGTGTTGGGGTTGCTAGCGAGTGGACTGGTGGTAGCGGTGTTGGTGGTTTCTTCGAGCGAACCTTTGCACCCATGGGCCTGCGTAATATCTATGACAATGTGCTCGACCTGCTGAACGCTCGCCTTACGGGTGAAGAGAAGCCCGCGCTCAAGACGCGTCTCTCCAAAGACCTCTATATTCCCTTGTTAGCCGCAGGTGTCATCATTGGCTTTCTCATCAGTCGTCGTCGCACGAAGTAAATCCTCTTAAAAATGGGGTAGATATAAAGGCATCCCATATCCAGGGGGCCACGAAGGCCCCCTGAATTTCCATCCGTACGGGGTTTGACTTATTGGGTAATCGCTCCTTCGGAAGCCGATGCCACCAGTTTGGCATACTTAGAGATGACCCCCGATTTGTAGCGAGGCGCGGGCGCTTGCCAACCCTTGAAGCGCTCAGCGATCTCTTCGTCACTGAGATCAATGGTCAGGCTGTTATTAGGTGCGTCAATGGTGATGATATCGCCATCGCGCACGATAGCGATAGGACCACCAACCTGAGCCTCAGGCGCGATATGTCCAACCACCATGCCATGCGTGCCACCAGAGAAGCGACCATCGGTAATCAGGCCCACGGTCTCGCCATAGCCCTGACCAACCAGTGCCGAGGTTACTGCCAGCATCTCACGCATACCGGGCCCACCCTTGGGTCCTTCATAGCGAATGACCACCACGTCTCCGTGTGTAATCCTGTGGTTCATGATTGCGTCAAAGGTGTCCTCTTCGGAGTTGAAAACCTTTGCTGGACCACGATGGGTTGTTGTCTTGAGACCAGCGATTTTGCAGACTGCGCCTTCTGGAGCCAGGTTGCCTTTGAGGATAACCAGAGGACCACTGGGATGCAGCGGCTTCTCCAGGGGCATCACGATCTCCTGCCCCTCGGCAAGATCGGGAGCGTTCTCCAGGTTCTCAGCTAGTGTTTTGCCTGTAACTGTGAGGGTGTCGCCGTTGATGAGTCCTGCCTTGAGCAGGTACTTGAGTACAGCTTGAACGCCGCCCACGCGGTCGAGATCGGCCATCGCGAAGCGCCCGCCTGGCTTGAGGTCTGCCAGGTGTGGCACGCGTTTGCCAATACGCGTAAAATCGTCGATACTCAAGGGGAGATCCATCTGGCGCGCGATAGCGATCAGGTGGAGCACCGCGTTAGTTGAGCCACCCAGTGCCATGACCAGGGTAATCGCGTTCTCGAAGGCCGCTTTGGTCATGATCTGACGTGGCGTGATCTGGCGTTCGATCAGGCGCACCACGGCCTGACCTGCCTCATAGCAGTCTAACGCCTTGCGTGCGGTTACGGCAGGCGCGGAGGAACTGCCAGGGAGTGACATACCCAGGGCCTCAATCGAGGATGCCATCGTGTTCGCGGTATACATGCCACCACATGAGCCCGCGCCAGGGATCGCGCTACACTCAATCTCCTTCAATTCCTCTTTGCTGATCAGTCCATTACTGTATTTGCCAACCGCCTCAAAGACACTGACGATATCGACATCATGTCCGCGACAGGTACCGGGGAGAATGGTGCCACCATAAACAAAGATGCTCGGAATGTCGAGACGCGCGAGTGCCATCAGACAACCAGGCATATTTTTATCGCAGCCGCCAAGCGCGATGACACCATCAAAGCGCTGTGCGTTGCTAACAAGTTCGATGGAGTCAGCGATCACCTCGCGGCTGGGAAGGGAGAATTTCATGCCCTCGGTCCCCATCGATATACCATCACTGATGGTAATGGTCCCGAAGATTTGGGGAGCACCTCCACCAACGCGCACGCCTTCTTTGACTTTCTCGGCGAGGCGGTTGATATGGGAGTTGCAAGGAGTGATCTCAGCCCATGTACTTGCAATACCAATCATTGGCTTATTGAAGTCCTCATCAGTGAAGCCAACGGCACGCAGCATCGAGCGGTTGGGAGCGCGCACCTCACCGCTGGTAATGGCCTCGCTGCGGCTATTGAGCTTCAGCGAGGTGGATGGGGTAGGTTTCTCGGTCTCTGACATGCTGGCAACGCATCCTTTCATAAATAATGGAAATGAAAAGTGCTAAGACGCGCGAATCCGCGCGTCTTACTTTTGGAGGTATTTGGCCCTATTATACTCCAAGCTGTAAAGAAGTGGGATTGGCGGCTTAGTCAAGCTTGGTAGATGCATTCATAATACCTCTTCTTGTATACTTCTGTGAACTGATGTGCATCGTTTCTGATGTAAAACTGATGTACATCATTTTGCCTTCATGTGGTCATGGCGATGCATTGTCTTTTCTGTTTAATGGCTTCTGCGATTTTTCAGCGCTTCGTGATAGCCTTTAAGAATTTTTGCATCAGACTTGACTATATCTAACTCAAAGGCTAGCCGCTCACTACCACGGTCAATTCCAAGTTGCTCTACCACTTTAAAGCCTGCGCTCTGCATAATACGGATACCTGTGGGGGTGGAGCTTGTACCATGAAGTTTGGTGACAATGATGCCCTGTTCTCCCCACTCCCTAAAGGTTTCCGATAGTCCCATAAGAAGCTGGGTCCCATACAAAGTTCTGCGAGCAGGCGGTACAGTTGGGGTAGTTGCCATTTCCATAACGATGCACTCTAGCGGTTGCCCTGGAACAAAAGGTTCTATATCTCTAACATCAAGATCTTTGCCTCTTAGTTGCCCTTGCATGAAGCTTTGAATAGCTTCTTGCTTAAAGGGAATGATGTTGATGAAGGCTACCAAGTCATTGTGGTCATAAAGGTGATAATCAACATCCGGGTTATGCTCTAAGAAATTTCTACGAGTGGCTACTGTATGGGCAGCTTTCCCAAAGATAAGGTATGATAGCCTGAATTCCTCTTCTAAATCCTCGATTGCGGCTTTTCTGTATATCAAGCCTTCTGGTACATCGGCGATAATAGCTGCTTCAATTCTTCTGGCAAGCTTGTCTACGCTCTGTTTGGGATAAAGATACTGTTTCCTTCCTGGTAACAGAACTTTCTCTATACGTCCTGCCTTCACCCAGTATTGAAACTTGTCATCAGATAGGTCTAGCACTTTACGCGCCTCGCCCGCTGTGTAGTACAGATCCTTAATCTTTGCTGTCTGCATATGACCTCACTTTCGGCAATGTAGTTAGAATATCGTCCTTCCTGCCCCTTATTATAGCTCGAAATTGACGGTATTTACATAGTAGACGGAATTTCTAAGTTATCCAAGAACAACGGATGTTAAAATTGTGTGAACATTTTCACGGTTTCCACGGTTTTCATTGACTTTGCAAATTTGCCGTGCTATTCTTGGATCAGTGATTACGGTTTTCACGGTTTTGGCGGTGAAAACAAAATTCGCGGTGAGGTGGAAGAGTGGGGGGGATAGAGGCAGGCGAGTTCAGAAGAGACGAACTCTTGAGTTAAGGCGGTACGAACCTCTTGCGTAAGCGGGAGAATGGGCGCGACGGTGAATCCGGCTGGCATGTGTTGAAGTGCAAGCCGCTTAGTTCACCAGCGAGGTCAAGGAACGCTCGGAATGCCGGAAAATCTCTATCTCGTACAAACGAATAGCTAGCTATCGGCGCGAACCTGTCGCCAGCTGACCAGCACCAGCGGTCAGTGATGGAAGTAGCAGATGATACTAGCACCCAGTACGATAGTCTTCATTCATGGCATCCTGCATTTAGCTATGGACAATGCCATACTTTGGGGACTTGTTTCACAAAATGTAACAACCTTAGCTTCCCTGCCTAGAGTCAGTCAAGTAGAGCAACGTGCTTTGACTCGCGAAGAGGCGAACAAATTGGTTGAAGCTGCGCGAGGCACCAGGTTAGAAACATTGCTTATACTGGCTCTCACAACTGCGATGAGAAGGGGTGAACTTCTAGGGCTGCGATGGGATGATATAGACTTTAAGCATAAGACCTTGCAGGTGAGGCGATCTTTAGGTTACATACGGAAACATGGTTTTGTGATCAGTGAGCCAAAGACAAAAACGAGTAGACGTAAGATCATGCTAACTGATTTTGCCATAGAGGCCCTTAAAAAACATAGGAGCTTGCAAGATGAGAGACGGGGGAAGTCTCCCAGCTGGACTGACATGAACTTGGTCTTCTGCAATATACATGGTGGGTACTGGATGCCTGAGCACATGGTTACCATGTTTCATAAGCTACTAGAGAAGGCACAACTGCCCAGGATCAGGTTTCATGATTTACGTCATAGTGCTGCTACTCTACTCCTGGCAATGGGTGTACATCCTAAGATTGTGCAGAACTTGTTAGGGCATAGCAAGATTTCTACTACTATGGATACCTACTCACATGTACTGCCATCAATGCAAAAAGAGATTGTCGATAAAATGGGACTGGTGTTTAAGCAAGAGGACGAAATGGAGGGATTGGGTACTGAAGAGGATGCGCCATAGTGGGGAATTTGAGGAGCGCAGCGGGCGAGCCGCACTCCTCTCGGAGCACGGCCCACCCACGCGCGTCGGCCTGGCTACGCCTGCCTTGCCTCGTTCAGAGAGAGAACCCCGTCAGGGAGAACCCCATCTTGTCGAAGGTCTCGATGTAGCCCGCGAGGTGCATCGAACCGAAGGCGTCCCAGTACGGCTTGTCACTGGGCAGCCTATTGGACAGTGTGTTCCGATGACGCTCCACGTGCTGGGCGCTCTGATGCTTCAGCAGTTCGTACCGCATCTGCTTCTCCAGCCACTGTTGGAGGTCCTGGCCATGCACCCTCTTGAACTCCGTCGAGAACTGCTCGGGGTTCACCGCCTTGACAGCCGGAGCGATGGTGGTGCTGGCCCTGCTGCCCCGCGCCTTGATTACCGGCGGGATGGATGTCGGGAGCTGCCTGATGCCCTGGAGGGCGAACTCCCTGGCCTCCCTGACGACCTGGGCGAAGAACTCGGTGTCCTGTCGGGCGTCCTCCTCCCCAGCTGTCCTGCCAGCGGAATAAGCCTTGTCGCGGTCTGCGTAGTTCACGAGTTCTCCCGTGGTTGTCTCCGAATTGGACATGCTAGCGTAGCACGAACCTTCGCGGACGGTAACCGCGAAACCCGTTCAAAGCTCGCATTGTGAGTCAGCGCTTTTCATCAAAGGCGACAAACATGAGACGAGCGCTACACTAGCATTTAGTATAGCACTTTTTCAATTATTAAAGAAAGGTGGAAAGAGGGAAAGACGACCAGCCTTTTTATAGCTATCAAGCGATTTATGAGATAAGTGAAGTTTTTCGATAATGAGCATATGAGCATGGCAGAAAACAGTCAACCAAAGTTTTATAGTTACTGCTAGGGGTGGGCAAAAATTCTTTGCCTGGGTGAGGAGGGGAGAAGGGGAAATGATGTAACGAATAATGTAAACTGTGGATTGTACGGGTGTCCTGAGATATAGAACTGCTTGTAGAGCGGTTTTTCTTATGCTCATTTTCTATATCTCAGGACTCGGCCCTATTATACTACAAGCTTCAAGAGCGTAGGCCAGGAGGGCTAGGGAGCACGTTCTCTAGGGGGTTGTTACCCTGATCTTGCTGAATGACTTCTTTGCGTAGGCGCTCAGACTCCGCCAGACTCAGGAGCGTCTGGCGATAGTGAGCGGGGAATGCGCTGCTGGTGAAAATGCGCAAAGCGCTGCGGAAGCAACGCGAAGCCTGTTGCAGATTCCGTTGTCGGTCACCCTGTAAGCGTTGTTTATGTGTATAGCCCAGACTGACCTGTGTGGTAGCGTTCTCGATCATATACACATCGGCATGGTAGGTGCGTAGTGCCTCCTCATAGCAGACAATCGCGCAGTGCAGATTACGATCATGTTGCTGTTCGCTCTGGTAGGGCAATGCCTGGAAGATCGCCGCGAGCCGTATGTGAGTTGCCGCCCATTCTTCTGGAGCATCATCGGGAGTGAAGGTGTGGAGCGCCTGCCGATAACAGTCCTTGGCGAGCTGGAGATTCTCCGTATGTATCCCCTCAAGACGGGCGTAATAGCAGTCTCCCAGGTGGACATGGACCAGAGCAATCAGTTCACGATTCGTTTCCGCTGTAACGTGAGAGAGCGCTGCCTGCTGATAGGCAATAGCTTGCTCAATGTTATGGGCTGGTTTCCCTTTGGGGCGCTTGAGAAACGCTTGTCCTATCAGTGTCTGAACATTGAGCCATTTTTCCAGGTGGCTCTCTGGTGTATAGACGCGCAAAGCTCCTTCAAAGGCGTTGATAGCCTGCTCGAACATCTTGAGTGTGCCATGTTGTCCATACTGTAAGTAGGCATTGCCAAGAAGTGTTTGTGTTCGGGCATGTTGCAGGGGATAGCGTGTGCAGGTATAGGTTCGGAGGGTCTGTTTATGGAGTTCAATACATTCTTCCAGCGCTTTTGTCTGAAGTGCCTGGGTGGGATACAGAGCTCCCGTGATAAGTAGGTCACCAAGCTCGTTACGAAGCTCCGCTCCGATTTCGGAGCGCACTTTGGTGCTGCCCATTGTCCTCTGCTGTGCCTCGCGTAGAATCTCAATGCGGCGTTTGCGCGTGCGTTCCGGGCGGTTGAGCTCGTTCAAGCGCTTGATTTGCTCGCGCATTACATTGAGCCAGTCAGGAGTATCAAGGGCCAGACCCCCATAGTGATTGACGTAGGCGTCACGAATTGCCTGACGCGTCCCTCCTCGCCTATGTACTTCGCGTAAAAGTTGGAGGTGCAGTTCCAGATCTTGTGCCAGGTCCAGGTGCTCCGCTGCATGCCTGCGCACCAAATTTTCTAGCTCCTGATCGTGTAGACTTTCAGTTAGAGGTAAATGCTTTTCGAGGTAATAGCGTCCTTCATGGTGATCTTGCTGATTGCTGTTGAGCCATTCAATGATCTGTTGAAACAGATTGAAGCGGTCGAGGTCATGCGTGTCGGTCATGCTGCGAATTCCCCTTCTATCTACCAACGCGGCGTATGAGAATCCTTCTCTTCCTTCTTATTCGAAAACCTGAGCGTGCCCTCGTCGTATGAGGATTGGTTTTCGCATAAGATTTTACTGAATAACGCCGCCTATCCTCTTTTACAAACGTGCCCCAGCGGGCATACATCAGTAAACCAGGCTGACCGTGAAGTTTTGCTTCTTACCTATTATAACGCATAAAATGTGATAATGGAAATATCTAACTCCTTATTTGAAAACCTGAGTGTGCTCGTTACAACGAACATCAACCTCATTCGAGGGTACGGCGCTGACTGAGCGGCAGCTAGCGCAAAGCGTTCAGATGTTCGCATCAGATGGTATGTATAAGAAGTTGCGAAATGAATATAGCCTGAATAACATTGAAGCATTATCTCATATAGAATAATGCTTCAATGTCTGTATATGTGCAGTTTTTATCGGCGGCGCTTCTTCTTTGCCACTGGCTGGGGCTTGGGGGCAACTTCGCCACCAATTGTCTCAATCTTGCCATCTTCTATCTCGATACGCACATTGGCGACCTTCGAAATGCTGTGATCATGTGTCACTACAATGACAGTTCTGCCCTGAGTCGCGAGACGTTTCAAGAGATCAATGATACGCTTGCCGTTCTGTGAGTCCAGGTTGCCTGTTGGCTCGTCTGCCAGGATTACGCGTGGATTATTCGCGAGCGCTCGCGCGATGGCGACGCGCTGCTTCTGTCCACCTGAAAGCCTGCCAGGACGATGCCGGTGTCGATTCTCATCAATGCCAACCTGAAGGAGAAGCGTGCGTGCTCGCTCTCGCATTGCGTTTCTCCCCTGACCACCTGTTAATTCCATTGGTAGCATCACGTTTTCAAGGGCGGTCAGGTTGGGGACAAGGTGAAATGATTGAAATACAAAGCCTACATTCTGACGCCTGAATTTGTGCTCTCCAGGCCCACTTAGACTCATAACGTCGACACCATTCACAGTGAGTTCACCGCTGGTTGGCTTATCCAGGCTACCCAGAATATAAAGGAGCGTCGATTTACCGCTGCCACTGGGGCCCATAATAGTGACGAATTGCCCTTCAGTGAAGACGAAGTTTACCTCGTCCACAGCTTTGATTAACTCGCCATGCATTTTGAAGTGTTTGCTGAGGTTGTGTGCGACAACGGTTACCTTCGCATCCTCTTTCGGCGTCTCTGAGGTAGTTTCGATGTCGATAGTAGCTTCTTCTTCCATTTTTTTCTCGCTCTCTGGGATCTTAGTTATTCCCTTTTCTCAACACGACTGCTGGTCGAATACGTGCAACATAGAGAGCAGGGATAAGGCTTGTCAGAATTGCCAGGCCGATACCCAACCCCATGATGATGAGTAGTGTCTGAGCGTTAAGGGTCACGGTCGAGAGATGGATGTCACCCAGGCGTTGTGTAAAGCCCTGGAAACCACCTCGAAACGATGGCATGCCTTGGGCCGTCTGCGTGCCCTGGAGGGTTGGTGTTCCGCTTCTCATAAACGCGCCATTGCCTCCTATTGCCCCAATATTGTTGGATGGTGTAGAGACATCAAACTTCTCCGAGATGATTGGTCCCAGTGTGACGAGAAGTCCGGTCGCGACTGCGGATGCCAGGACGCTCAGCGCTAGCACCTCTGTCCAGAATTGACCTATGACCTGCCAGTGCGACGCACCGATAGCTTTGAGTGTGCCGATCTCGGTCGTGCGCTCGCGCACAATCACAAAGACGGAGAAGATGATAATCGCAGCCGAGGTCGCGATAGCGACGGCGAGGGCTAGCTTAATACTGTTCTGTGCCGTGCTGAGGGCGCTAATCGCGCTCGAATACATGCGGTTCTCTGTGACGACGTTGTATTTGCTACCCAACGCTGTGCGAATGTTGGTGGCGACTGTTTCTACCTGATCATAGGTTGTAGCATAGGCCGTAATGCTATCAACACCGGCGACATCATAGAGCTTCTGCATCGTTGCCAGTGGCAGCGTAAGCGTGTTATCCGCCATAGCAGCGTCTGAGGTATAGAGGCCAACGATGGTGAATTTGGCGCTTTTTAGTGTAAAGGTCGAGCCTACCTTGAGCTTGTTTGAGTCCGCCAGAGTTTTACTCATCAGCGCTACATTGCTCTTGTCATCGCTTGCCTGGAAGCCACGACCAGAAGTGATTGTAGGTGTGCCACCCTGAATGGTGAAGTGTGATGAGCCACTTGAAATACCATAGATGGAGGCGGGTATTGTTCTAGTCTTGCCATCGGGCGTCTGAACGCTGCTTGTTTTGAGCGTTTCGTCCGTGTCATAGCGTCTCAGACTCTCTTCGATGCTGGTGATACCAGCAACCTTCGATACTTTGGTAATGGCATCGCTTGGAATTGGCGTGCTCTCATTTTGTGATCTGAACATGTCAAATCCCCCATTCCCACCAAATCCTCCGTTGCCACTAGGAGGCCCCCCAGATGCACTCCCATTGTTTCCGTTATTGTTGCTATTTCCTTGTGATTGACTCTCGTTCTCAGTTACGTAACTGATCGTAATACCTGTTCCAACCTCTGAGCGCACTTTCGTGAGTTGTTGCTGAGCGCTGCTATTGAGGCTAACCATGGCTGCGACAAACATCAAACTGGCTCCTAGCAACAAGACTATGAGTAGTAGCCGCAGTGGATTACGCACTACGTTTCGCATGCCACGTATAATTATGCCCATGCGATTATTTCTCCTTCTCTTAACATATCAACCTGTTGACCGGTCTTATATTTTTGCCAACGATATTTACCTGCTGGCTTCGTATGCTTCGAAGCATAGCCGACATCTATCATAGATTCTTCAGGAGAATGTAAAAAGTGTGTAGAGAATTGTAAAAGAAATCTAAAGCAATGGATGTTTAAGAGATTTAAGATTGTATTTGAAGTTTAAGATCAGATGCGGCGATGGAGCTGTTTGTGTGTCGTTGCGTTTGAGGGCGTGTCTCTTTGCTCAATCCCGTGTAGCAAAGAGACTTCTATATGAGTTTCCAGTCTTACAATTATATGGAATTGGCGACTACTGGTGTGAGGGCAAGCTTATTCGTAGTATTGAGGGGCTGTCTTGAGAGTTTGCCATTGCTGTCCGTCATGACCGAAGATGGTCAGGGAGACCTCTTCGTGCTCAACCAGGGAGATGAGTTTACGTGTACTGGCTTGTAGTTGTTCTTCATTATCATCCATGGGCCATGCCTTGCGCTCAGGCGTAAAGAGGCGCTGCATAGCGACCGCGTCAATAACGAGCAGCACCGGGCCTGTTTGTGGCAGGTGGAGCAGGATGGACTGGTGTCCAGGTGCATGCCCACTGGTCTCGATCAGGGTCAGACCGGACAGCAGTTCGGTGTCGCCATCGACGAGTCGATAGCGGAGCGCTGGATGGTCCCAGTGCGCTCGCGCGGCGGCATAGCGTGGATGTCCACTCTTCGCCAATTCGTAGTGTGAGCGTTGAACAACAAGTTCGGCCTGCGTAAAGGCATCATGATAGCCAGCATGATCGACGTCGAAATGGGTACAGATGAGAGTATCAATATCGTCCGGGTGTAGATCCAGGCCCGCGAGATGCACAAGCACGTTCTTTGCTGTCCCGATTGTTGTTCCGCCTGGTGATGCGAAATTCACGGGTGTGCCGCTGTCAACCAGAATATTCCTACCTGTAGTGGTCGTTATCAGATAGCAGACGCACACCATGGATAAGCTTTGTCCATTTGGTAGTGGGAGGGAGAAGGTTGATAGTGGCATGAGATACAATCGCTGTGGTCTTTCGCTGTTCATCGTGCTTCATCAATCCTTTCGCTTGTCATCAACTAGAGAATCGTTTTTAAGAGTAGTTTTGCCTGGAAAAGTATAAAGCATGTGAGAAGCGCGAAAATCGTCCAGAAGGACGATGTGCTTTACGGTGAAGTATGCTATGGTATCATTGCACCTCCTGACAAGTAAACATGAGTGATCACGTGGCTCAGATGCGACAATGAGCGTGTTTGTATATAGCTAAAGTTGTGCTTTAAGAGGGCCTGTGCTAGCATATAAATATATTCTGTTTTATGACTAAGGAGACGACCTTCTTGCAAGCGCATGCTATTCCCAGGGCTGCGATGATCGGTGCAGCCTCTGGCGTGTTATTAATGGCATTTTTTAGCTCGGCCTGGGCCTCGTTGGTTGTAGGTTCTTTGAACGGCTGGGGTGAGATCTTTCTTTTTCCTCTTGTGTGCTTTCTTGGCATACTTCAACTCTCCGCAGGTATCTACCTCCTTATGATGGCACGGCGGTTCCCAGTGGCGACAGCGGATCAGCAGACGCAGGGGCGGAAGATAGGGAAATGGTATGGTATAACTTTTGGAATGGAGGGCCTGCTTATAGGCGTTGCCTCGGCGGTTTGCAATCTATTGGGTTATGCAGACTTTCTTCTTCCGGTGATTGCGCTTATTGTTGGTTTGCATTTCTATCCCTTTGCATGGATCTTTAACAGGCATATTGATTACTGGGTCGCTTCCTGGACCTGTTTGGTGGCTCTTGTCGCTCTTATTGTCTTCCCTGTGACACCTACAGTGTTGGGAGGCATCCATATTAATCTGCAATGGTTTGTCTGTGGACTTGGTACCGCTATCGCGACCTGGATCTACAGCGTATATGGCTGCTCTGAAGGTTTACGCATGTTGAGATCGAACAATCAACGAGAAGCGCAGATTGGCCTTGCTCAGTAAACGACGAGCGCTCAAATTCTCCTCCACTTTTTAACCCTCTGCGAAGCACATGAGAGGGAGCCTTCTATCCACTGATGCTCCCTCTCTATCTTGACACCTCGCCAACTGTCTCCTCTGCAATTCCTCTTTATAAATCGCTCTGTTCACAAAAACGTTAATATACCTCTGTGCTTTGTCTATTGATTGCTATCTGCTGTCCATATGATCAGGCAATCAACTAGATAGAAGTGTTGTCGTTTCTACATACATAGAGAACAAATAGAATTGATAAAAAGAAAGAGGAGAGATGCCGCTAGCACAGTATTTCTCTCCTCTCTGTATACATATCCCTTTTGTGTGATCTGCCAGTTATCACCTTGATACTACGGTCAAGCCGCCATTCATGGTTCCATGGTAAGGCTAACCGCTATGAGGAAACTGACGGGGCTGCTCACCGGAACTCACGTTACATTACTTCTCCCAGGTCAAGGGCAGATTCTTTACCCCAAAAGCTGACATACTCTTGATCGGAGATAGTGGCACATCGGAAACGTGCCAGGAACCGGACAGGCGGTCGAGCATCGCGTTGAGCGCAATCTTCGCCTCCATACGCGCCAGGGGAGCACCCAGACAGAAGTGGATGCCGTGCCCGAAGCCCAGGTGTCGATTCGTCTCACGCTCGAGCGTGAACTGATCGGCATTATGGAACTGAGCCTCATCCCGATTCGCCGAGGGAACCCAGGCAAAGAGCATCTGACCAGCTTCTATGCGCTGCTCGCCAATCGTCGTCTCGCTTACGGCCCAGCGTGGCACGAGTTTGACCGGCGAGTAGTAGCGCAGTGCTTCTTCAAGTGCACCTGGCACCAGCTCACGATTGGCACGCAGACGTTCTACTGTTCCTGGATTCTCATCCAGGCACAGGATGGCATTACCAATCAGATTGGTCGTGGTCTCATTGCCCGCGACCAGGAGCAACACGCAGAACCCAATCAATTCCTCGTTGCTTAGTCGCTCACCATCCACTTCAGCCAGCAGCAGCGCGCTCACCAGGTCATCGTGGGGATGTGCACGCCGCTCCTCAAAGACCTGAGTGAAGTAGTCGACCATGTCGCGTGATGCCTGGATTCCTGCCTGCATATCCTCCTCTGTCGCTTCCGCGTCTCCCGAGACGAAGGCATCGGACCACTGCTTGAAATCCTCTCGCCGCTCTGTGGGAACCCCCAACAACTCCGCAATGACTGTGACAGGCAGAGGGTAGGCCAGATCCCGGATCACATCCATTTCACCTTGAGCCTGCACCTGGTCGAGCAATTCGCTGGTGATCTCCTTGATGCGCAACTCCATGTGAGCCACCATGCGCGGCGTGAAGGCTTGCGAGACGAGATTGCGCAACTTGCGATGACGTGGGGGATCCAGGCGCACAATGCTCGAACTGATCGGGCTCACATCGCGGTATTCGGCTGGCACGAAGCGGTTCTGCTCGGAAGAAAATGTGGCGTGGTCAGTGATCACTCGAGCCACATCGTCATAGCGGAAGAGGTGCCATGCCTGGATATTCGGGTCGAAGAAAACGGGCTGTGTCTCACGCATCTGACGATACCAGTCATACGAGGCAGTGAGTTCCTCTCTATTGGGCTTTGTCTGCATCATGCTTCTTCTTTCTCTTTGTATGATCTTCTACATGATTAACTATTATACAGGCTCTCTCGCGAGAGGCCGTTCGCACCCATAGGATTGCCAACCAGCCTCTCAGTGTAAATGGCCTGGACTCTATATTCATGCACTTTCTCCTGATCTCTTTACTTACTCTGAACATCCTGTTGGCCTTCCGTTATGAGGATATGTCGAAAGTGTCGAGCAGAGATAGTGTACACTCTTTTTCTCGGAGAGAGTCATCTTGTTACACGCGCTTTGAATATGCCCTCATCGCAAAGATGTAAGCCACAACCAGAATGCCAACGCACCATGCGAGAGCAACCCATATATTCTGAGGCGCAGGCTGCCCGGCCAGTAATGCCCGGATGGTATCCACGATCGCTGTCACTGGCTGGTTTTCGGCAAAGACTCTGACCAGGAACGGCATCGACTTGGTTGGCACAAACGCCGAGCTGATAAAGGGTAGGAAGATCAACGGATAGGAAAAGGCGGTTGCGCCGTCTATCGATTTGGCGGTCAGTCCGGGAATCACCGCGACCCAGGTTAAGGCCAGCGTAAACAGAGCGAGGATGCCAACAACGGTCAGCCATGACAGGATGCTCGCCGACGAACGAAAGCCCATCAACAAGGCGACGAGCATGATGACCACCAGTGAAAGTGCGTTGGAGACCATCGAGGTCAGGACATGTCCCCACAACATGGTGGAAGGAGCTATCGGCATGGAACGAAAGCGCTCAATGATTCCCTTCTGCACATCGGTAAACAAACGGTACGCGGTATAGGAGATTCCGCTCGCAATCGCAATCAATAAGATCCCAGGCACCAAATAATTGACATAATTGGCTGTCCCTGTTTGAATGGCGCCGCCGAACACATACACGAACAGCAACATCATCGCAATTGGCGTGATTGTGACGGTGAAGATGGTGTCCACACTGCGGAAGATGTGGCGCATGGAACGACCAACCATCACGCTCATATCGCTGAAAAAGTGTGTCTGTATGGATGTCTGTTTCTGTATCGATTCCATTTATTGTTCCTCCTTCTTGCCAATGATGGCAAGAAAAATCTCCTCTAATGTTGGTTGTTTTTCTACATATTTTTTTTCAGCAGGCGGGAACAGTTTTTTGAGTTCCATGAGCGTGCCGCTGGCAATAATCTTTCCCTCATGAAGAATGGCAATGCGATCTGCAAGCTGTTCCGCCTCGTCCAGGTACTGCGTGGTTAAGAAGACGGTCATGCCCCCATCCGCAAGCTCCTTCACTACTTTCCACATCTCAATGCGTGCCTCAGGGTCAAGCCCGGTGGTTGGCTCATCAAGGAAAAGGATCTGCGGTTTTCCCACCAGGCTCATGGCAATATCAAGCCTGCGACGCATCCCGCCTGAATATGTCGATGCCCTGCGGTTGGCAGCCTCGGTTAAACCGAAACGGGTCAGCAACTCGTCGGCCACCTGGCGCGGATGTGTGAGGTGTCGGAGCCTGGCGACCATAATAAGATTTTCTCGTCCGGTCAACATCTCATCCACGGCGGCGAATTGTCCAGTCAGACTGAGGGATTGCCGCACGTGGGCTGGCTGTGACGCCACGTCAAATCCGTTGACGATGGCCGTTCCCCTGTCCTGGTTGAGCAGCGTGGTGAGGATTTTGACAAGCGTGGTCTTGCCCGCGCCGTTGGAGCCAAGCAGGGCAAAAATGCTGCCCTGCTCCACGGTGAGATTCACGCCTTTTAAGACATCGAGCTTCTTGTATGATTTTTTGAGATCATCGACCTGAATAGCAATATTCTGCATAATCTTTTCCTTATGAGAGAACAGTCACCTTCGAGACATCAGCCCCTATGCCTTTGAGGGCAGCATACGTTAACTTATCCATCATCGCGCCATCAAAGCGAATGGATTGGATGGCCCGCTTCAGAGACCAGATGCCCGTCTGGCGGAAAGAGACATTTTTGAGGGTCGCACCCTGAAACGACACATCCCTGAGTGCTGGCAGGTCGAACGTGACACCGAGAAAAGTCTGCCCATCCAGTCGCTGTCCGCTCAGGTCGGAAGAGGCAAAGTTCACACCGAGAAAGGTACAGCGTTCAAAGGTCGTTTTGCGCAGGTCCGTCTTGGTAAAATTGACATCTGTCAGCTTGATGCCAACGAATTTCGTTCCGACCAACCCCGACTTGCTGAAGTTGGTGCGTACCAGGATGGCTTCGCTGAAGTTCGCATCCACGAGGTCAAGGACAGAGAAGTCGCAATCGGTCAGATTGGCGCGCGTGAAATTGGCTTCACGGACGTCACTGCCCCGAAACGAGCTCCCGGTGAGGTCCGCGCCCGTAAAGTCAGAGCCACGCAACGCACTGCCTTGAAAGTTGCTTTTCTGCGCAACCACGTCGGCGAAGTCGCTCTGTGGGAGATGGCTCGCGCTCAAGTTGGTAACCACCTGCCGCTCTAGCGAGTGGGAGAGGTTGGTGACCTCCCTGACGGTTTGCTCGATGTCGCCGATGCTCTCAATGGTCATGGCAAAGGCGGTCTCGTCATCCTTGCCCTCGGCTTTGAGCTCACGGAAGCGCTCCTGTAAATCGGAGAGCAGATCCGCCTTTAATTCGGTCGTGCTTTTGACCTCATCGTAGGGAGCAAAGACGCCGTTGACATAGTTGGTCAATGTATCGTTCATATCAATACCTTTCCTTTACAAGAGGTTCTCTAGTACGCGCTTGGCGTACCCCCAGTTTCGTGTGTTGCGATCGTAGGTCGTTTTCCCTTTTTCCGTGATCCGGAAGTATTTCCTTCTCCCGCCCTGAGATTCATCACCCCAATGCCACTCGATATCCTCGTCCATCTCAAGTCGTCGGACGCTGGAATACATGGTGGCTTCCTTGAGTTCGTACTCGCCACCCGAGCGCTCAGCAATCAGTTTGACAATCTCGTAGCCGTAGCGGTCAGCTTCCGATAAGAGCCGTAAAATTATCGTATCGGTATGTCCGCGTAGCAGATCGGAGGTCAGTTTGTTTTCACTCATATATCATCACCTCGTATGGAGATTATACGATATAGTACTGTGATTGTCAATGTACTATTTTGATGATGATACTTTGCTCGATAAATAAACTCTCTGTTTTTTCTATGACCTCCTTGCTGAAATTGAAAAGATATGGCTTTGGTCAGCTTCTCTCTTCTCTCGGGAGGCTTTTATGCCTGTTTCTTTTCCTCAAAATGGACAAAGTCAAGCTAAGAAAAGTTTCGCCCCTCAGCCTGAGGAGTTTCATCTGTTTCCAGGGAAAGAAGGCTCAGACTCAAACGGCGCAGCGTTCCCAGCACTCCATGCAGCGCCGCCTGATCGAGGAGCGTGCCCGTGAGCAGGGTCGTGCCCGTGGCATCATGATGAATGGTTAATCCTCCCAGCCATTCTTGCCAGGACGGGTCCAGGTGCCCTTTCACATATATGCGGCAATGCATCTCGCGTGTGTCCTCCGTTCCATTTCTCTCTTTTCATAAGAAGAGTATAGAGGAGATCTGGGTGAGTCAGGCTCACCCAGGTGGGTGATTCAGGGTGGGTGAGAAAAAAAGATGTTTCTGAAGGAAGGCGAGAGGGGTAATGTGTTGGAGTGATTAGAGTAGATGGAGGCTGTGTGCGACTACACTCGCTTCTACGCGGTTGGCGACACCCAATTTGCGATATATACTCCGCACATGTGTTTTCACCGTATTGACTGAGACCACCAGGGCGCTCGCAATCTCCGGATTGGAGCGTCCGGCGACGAGCAGGTGCAGCACTCGCCGCTCCTGAGGGCTGAGCGGCTCGATGAGCGCTGCCGTAGCGTCAGCAGAGGTGTTGTCTGGCACTTGCGCCAGAATTTGTTGGGGAAGGGCAGGAAAGGCATCTCCTCGTTGCGCGCGCTGCTGCTCCTGCTTGAAAGCCGCCAGCAGGGTTGAGATATATGTGCGAGAAACAGCAGATCTACAACGAGCCTCTCTTCATTATTTTCAGACACACCATTATTTGATGCTATCTATGAGCGTCTGAAAAAAACTTTAAGTAAATATTTAAAGCCTTGACCTTCATTATATCAATGCTATTTTAGAGCAAAAAGGGTTAGGAATAGCAGAGATTAATATATAAGCTAGGCGAGAGCTAACAATGCCGTTAGCTCTTTTTAATTTCTGTGGCTGATTAAAGGCTTTTATATGTGTGTGCCAAAGGGTAGACTCTAAACAAAATACTTCACTTCTCGTTAATATTCTTCTTTTTTTCTCGACTTAAAATAAAACTTTCAAGCACACTTCTTCTTATGCGGTATTCGCGCTTTCCTATCCACACAACCGCTAATTCCCCATTATTGACCCAGCCTCGCACTGTTTGAATGTGAATCTGCATCATGTTTGCGACTTGCTGTGCTGTCAGAAGCTGTTCATCACCAAGCATATTTTCTCTCCTCGCAAATAAGCACGGATTTATTATATTCGCTCTATCTCTTATCCGTCAAAGAGCTTTCTTTCACTCACTCTCACTAACTCAGTATTTCCCAGAAGCACTAAAATAGTGTATAATGAAATATAAATAGCCCCATGGTGATTTGTGATAGGAAAATTAAACAAATGCCATAGCGTTAAAAGGAGTTTTGTGCATTCACGTATTAGTGATCTAATTTTGAGTGGCCCAAATGAAACGAATGAAATCAACATTACTCAGGAGCAGATACAACGAGCACAGGATCAAATCAAACGTCTTGATGAACTGCTAACAAACCCTGTCCGTCCATTGACCAAAGAAACTGAGGGCCGTTATCTTACAAAGGTAAGCGAAACAGAAAATGCAATCCAGCGTTTGCAACGAAAGCTACAAAGCTTGCAAGAAAATTAAACTCAATATTATTTCACCTCATCTTTTTCTTCTCCGGATTGAATGGGAAAATGGCGTTGCCTCGCGCCCTGATATTGGTTTACTTTGGAGAGGTGTGTCACCTAACAATGTTGAGGCGTGGAGCGAGGAAGAAGATGCTATTATGAGAGCGCATTACACAGCCATGCCGCAAGCCGAGCTTATGAAAGCCCTCCCTCATCGCGCTTGGTATCGTATCTGTGATCGAGCGCAAGTGCTTGGTCTCCGGCGAGCTGTACCTTTCCGAGGACGAGCCCCAATCAACACGTATCATCGAACCATGCGCTATGACGATCTTGAAGCTATCATGGGCCTGGTTCAGACGGATGAAGAGAAAGAGCGTGTGTGTCACCTTGTCAATACTCTTGCTCAAGAAACAATGAGAGGGAACCTCTCCATTCGCTGGTTGCTCCCTCTCGACCTCATTAGCTATGCTTCAGTAGACAATGATGCGTCTTCTGTATCATCAAATGCACTGTTGCTTAACCTCAGTGACTTGACATACGGATCGCGCCATCAAGCCTGATAGTCTCGCCATTGAGCATGGTGTTCTCGATGATGTGTTTGGCGAGGGAGGCGTACTCGTCAGGGCGACCTAAGCGCGAGGGGAAGGGCACTTGCTGTCCCAACGAGACGCGTGCTGCTTCCGGAAGACCTGCCATGAGCGGGGTATCAAAGATGCCGGGGGCGATGGTGACGACGCGAATGCCCAGGCTGGCAAGCTCACGTGCAATAGGGAGCGTCATGCCAACAATCCCACCCTTAGAGGCCGAATAGGCTGCCTGCCCAATCTGCCCGTCGAAGGCCGCGACTGAAGCGGTATTGATGATGACGCCACGCTCACCGTCTTCTCCTTCTGGCTGGTTTTCAGCCATGAGAGCCGATGCCAGGCGGATAACATTAAAGGTGCCAATCAGGTTGACTGAGATGACCTTGCTAAAACTCGCGAGCGTATGAATACCGCGCTTGCTCAAGATCTTTTCCGCGACGCCGATGCCCGCGCAGTTAATAAGGATGTTGATCTCACCACTATGGGCGTGTGCGGCCTGGAGGGCTGCCTGTACCTCTTCTTCCTTTGTGACGTCAGTCTTGACAAATATGCACGCTTCTCCTAGCTCATTTGCCAGGGCTGTGCCGGTTTCCGTGTTGAAGTCAATAATGGTGGTTCTGGCTCCGGCCTCGGTGAGCAGGCGTACACAGGCCGCGCCCAGACCAGAGGCTCCTCCGGTCACGATGACGCCTTTGTTGGCTATGTGCATGGTTTGTACCTTCCTTGCTAGACTCTTCCAGTTGAGACAGCACTGGCGTCTTTGCCAGATGCGTGTAACCAAGGTCTTATGCAAAAAACAACGCTACTGAGCTCGCTCAGGTTTTTGCATAAGGAGTAAGTGTAACAATGCTGCTATGCTTTATTCTTATCATATCAGGAGGGAGAGCACAAGGGAGATGATTTTACTGGATGATATTACTGATTATGGGCGTCCTGGTTCGCTTGTGTCTGCCTGTCTGGAGTGCTAGACTGCCTGATAAAGAGAAACGTTTGAGTGCGGAGAAGGATTAAGCGAGTGCAGAGCAAGCAGGAACGTATACAGTTATTGGAGCGACAGCTTCAACGCGTGCAACGACGAATCAAGATGCTGGATACACGCAGTAACCGTTATTCATGGTTACGAGTCTTCGTCTTCTTTGGGGGTCTGGCCCTGAGTCTGGTTGCTGGTTTTCTCCTCTGGTGGCTGGGTGTGGTGCTAGGAGTGGTGACGCTGGTTGCCTTTGGGGTTGCCGCCTTTTTCCATAGCCGGATAGATAAGAGTTTGGCACGGCACAAAGCCTGGCTACTGATCAAGTCGACGCATATCGCGCGCGCGAACCTGGATTGGGAGCATATTCCACCACCCGCGCCGGGTAGCGGTCTGGACGATCATCCCTTTGAGTTTGATCTAGATATCACAGGTAAGTATTCATTGCATCGCATATTGGATGTCTCGTACTCTCGTGAGGGAAGCGAGCTCCTGCGCGATTGGTTGCTGGCAATGGAGCCTGATCTGGAGGCTATTCAGGCTCGACAGGCTCTTGTTAAGGAGTTGCGTCCCCTGAGCCGTTTCCGCGATAAGCTCAGCCTCTATTCATTGATCTCGACAAAGGGGCGCTCGGGACAAATTCAGGGGCGCGAACTGCTGGATTGGTTGACGAGGAACCCTTCATCGAAGGGCGTGCGCCCTCTGCTATGGGCTTCTCTGGTCCTTAATGCCTTTACGATTATCGATTTCGTGGTGAGCTTGCTGACGCAAACGCCTGCTATCTGGACTCTGACCTTCTTTGGCGGCATCCTTTTTCTGGCATTGACCAATAAGATTCGGGGCAATATCTTCGAGGAGGCAGGCTTTATGAGCGCGAACTTTGGCGCGCTCAGTTCGGTCTTTGAGTTCCTGGAAAAATATGCTTTTGGGTCGCATGCACATCTAGCGCGCCTCTGCGCGCCATTTCAGTCGACGGAAGCGAGTCGCCCCTCACATGTTCTCCGGGGCATTGAGCGTGTCTCCTCGGCTGCTAGTCTGAAGGCCAATGGCCTGCTTTGGATCATTATTAACCTGCTGTTGCCCTGGGATGCGTACTGCGCGTATCGTCTAGGTCAGTACAAGGAGCGTATCGCTCGCTTCCTGCCAGAATGGCTGGAGGCATGGTTTGAACTGGAAGCGTTGAACTCGCTGGCGACTTTCGCGTATCTTAATCCCGAGTATGTCTTGCCGGAGGTGGTGAGCAATGAGGCGCTGGGCAAGGATGAGCTTCCGCTCTTTAGCGCGCGAGATTTAGGACATCCCCTTATCTCCTCTCATGTGCGGGTAACCAATGATTTCGCTTATCAGCGATTAGGTGAGGTCGATATCCTGACCGGTTCAAATATGGCGGGTAAGAGTACCTTCCTGCGCACTCAGGGGGTGAACCTGTGTCTGGCATATGCGGGTGGGCCTGTGTGTGCCAGCACTCTGACAACACACCTCTTCAGGATCTTCACCTGCATTCGCGTCAACGATTCCGTAACGGATGGCTATTCTTACTTCTATGCTGAAGTGCGGCGCTTGCGCAAGCTGCTCGATGCCCTGGAACGGCCTTCGCCTTACCCCCTCTTCTTCCTCATTGATGAGATCTTTAAGGGGACGAATAATCGCGAGCGCTTAAGTGGGAGTCGCGCTTTTGTGCGCGCTGTTGCCGGTCATGATTGCCTGGGAGCGATCTCTACTCATGATCTGGAACTGGTGCATCTGGCCGAAGCGGTTGCGGCAATCAATAACTATCATTTCCGCGAGGAGGTCGTTGATGGGCAGATGGTCTTTGATTACAAACTGCGTCATGGACCTTGCCCTACAACGAATGCCCTGAAGATCATGCAGATGGAAGGGTTACCAATAGAAGAGGTCGATGCTCTATAAGGGTTTGGCGAAAGAGGGCGCTTCCATGTCGTGGAAGCGCCCTCTTTTCTGTGTTCTGAGACCCATCTCTTTTAGTTGAGCATAGCGATAGTCTGGCGGATGATCTTGATGTAGTTGAGGATCTCATAGCGATCCTCTGCTTCGGGTGCCATCTCGCGGTAGGCGTTCAAGTCGTGTAGGGCGCGCCCATAGTGCTTGAGATGAAGATGGAGTAGTCCGCGTGCGCGGCGGTCGGGCGCAGACTGAGGTTGCAGGAGCAAGATCAAGTTATAGATAGCCAGGCCTGATTCATAGGCGTCACGGTCGAGGTAGATACGCTTCAGATTGTTGAGTATACGTCCAAGGAGCTGTTTTGAGGACACCGGCTTGAACCAGTGTCTATTGAGCTTGAGCGGGCGATGGGCGATGCGCCGGACCATCTCCAGGCATTCATGCTGACTCAAGAGCTGTCCCTGGTGGAAGGCGTCGATATACATAGTTTCCTCGCCAAGCTGGCAGCGGATGACGAAATGGAAGGGAAGCCCTACCCCTTCCAGGCGCAGACCCGCCCGGCGTGCAACCTCCATATAGAGCAGCGAAAGCGTGATTGGGATACCGCTATGTTCTTCTAAAACTCGGTTAAGATAGCTATTGTCTGGATTATTATAGTCGCCAACATTGCCTGTAAAGTGCTCTTCCTCGAAGAGTACCTGATTGAGCGCTTGTAGGAGATCTTCTGGATCTAGTTCAAGAGGAGCGTTGTGAGGTGTTGGCTGTGCCGTTGAAAGGCCGAGTATGCCCCTGACTCGCCGTGCCAGAGCGTCGAGTTGTGCCTGGTGGTGACAGATATCCAGATCTGGATAGGCTAGTTTCGCGATGAGAAGGGCCGCATGGGCCAGGTCTATCGCGGCATCATCTTGTGCGACCAGGGACGCAAAATCTGTATAGATGTGCTGTTGTGGGTTGTCATGAGAAGGTGTCTCTGCCATATTCCAGGGCCAATTAAAGCATACTCATCAGCGGGTTGCAAGGTAGAAAGGACCTGCGTACCAGGGGGCGCACAGTAATTTTTCGCCGCTGAAACGTAGCGGATTGAAATTCGGCATCTTATGCTTGCATGGGCCATACGCATTATACCATAGAATTGCGGAGATACTTTGCCACTATGCCTGCTTGCAAAGTTACTCAAAGGCGTGCTACCTTGTAAGCGTTAATGAGTTGAGAGACTGTAACAGGTGAAAGAAGGGGTGCTCATGGCGCACGCTACACCATTGGTACGGGATGCGGCTTTGTGGGTCCATGACGATCTGGGACAAGGGAAGACCATTCCTCTTGAGAGTGTCGCATGGTGGCGCTGGCTGGAGGAAGGGGAACAGCGCACTTTTCGCTTTGAGCATAGTTTGGGCACGTTTACAGCGAGACGCGAGCAGAAGCGTAGCGGCTACTATTGGTACGCGTATCGCAAGTATCAGGGCAGACTCTATAAAACGTATCTGGGGAAAGCTGAAGAGCTGCGGCTGGACTGCCTGGAGCGCGCGGCTTATACTCTAAGTGAACTGGCAGGGCATATTCCAGCCACAACAAATGCGGCTGAAAAGACGGTGAGGCGCCAGGGAGCTATGGATGCTATTGAGACCTCCGCTCCAGCGGAGCCTCAGAAGTTGCTCGCGACCAAACTCTATCAACCGCCAACGCGAGCGGGTATTGTGACGCGCCCATATCTTTTGCGACGCTTAGATATGTGCCTGGAGTGTCGCCTTATGCTTGTCGTGGCCCCGGCTGGCTTTGGGAAGACGACCCTGCTGAGCGACTGGTGTGCTTCACGTGCTGATATATTACATGCCTGGCTCTCGCTCGACAAGGGCGATAATGATCCCGCCCGCTTTTGGGGTTATGTTCTGGCTTCCCTCCAACGTATCTTCCCCTCGCTCTTTGCTGGCTCCTTCGCTGAACCACGCCAGGGATCGCTAGACGGCATGCTTACAGAGCTAGTGAATGCCCTGGCATATCTTGAGCAGGATATCGTACTTATTCTTGATGATTATCATCTGATTACAATGCCTGGTGTGCATGAGGATATGGCCTTCCTGTTGGAGCATTCGCCGCCGCGTCTGCACCTGGCGCTGGCGAGTCGTGTGGAGCCACCCCTACCACTGGCACGCCTGCGTGCGCGTGGGCAACTTGGTGAAGTACATGCCACAGATCTGCGCTTTACTACTGATGAGGCGGCACGCTTCCTGCAGCAGGTAATGAAGCTTGATGTCTCGCGGGCTGATGTGGAATTGTTGGAGGCGCGTACAGAGGGTTGGATTGCGGCGATCCAGTTAGTCGCGCTTTCTGCTCAGGCGGAGCGCACAGCAAATCTGGTGGCTCTCATGTCGCCAGCCGGGCAGCATCGCTATATTATCGATTATCTAACCGAAGAGGTACTCTTGAGCCAGCCCGAGGACGCGCGCTCTTTCCTGCTTCAGACCTCACTACTAGAGCGTTTTAACGCGGAGGTCTGCGATGCTGTGACGGGAAGAAGTGAAAGTTCGGATGTGTTGAAGCGCTTCGAGCAGGCTAATCTCTTTCTTGTAGCGCTGGACGCCGAGGGCGAATGGTGGCGCTACCATCACCTCTTTGCCGAGTTTCTACGCCACTCCCTGAGACGTATGCATCCTGACTGGATTACTCCCCTTTACGAGCGCGCCTCAGCCTGGTTTGAATCCCGGCATCTGATGAACGAGGCCATTCACTATGCCTTCGCCTCTGGTAATCTTGTACTGACTGCTCGCTTGATCCAGGCATGCGCGTTGGGGACAATGGCGCGTGGTGAGATTACAACCCTTCTGGGCTGGCTTGAGACCTTTCCCGAAGCCGAGATGAGGCGCTATCCCTTTTTGCATGCGGCGTTCGCTGGCACGTTGACAGGTGTAGGGCAGCTTGAGCGAGCAGGAAAACAGCTACAACTGGCTCAGGCCGCGATAGAGGATCTCAAGGCGAGCGGTGAGCGGCGCGAGGAGTGGCGTGAATTGGATGGGCTCTATCTGGTGTGCGCAGGCTCGCTGGCCTCTTTCCGGGGGATGTTGCCAGTGCTCTCAATTTCTCTCAGCAAGCGTTGGCTATTCTCGCCGCTAACCCCTATATACGTTGCGTCGTTGCTGCCAGCATGGGGAATGCCTATCTGCTTAACGGCGATTATATCAAAGCCTATGAGGAATTTGAAGATGCTGTGCGTCTAGGATTGCCCGGACTAAATCCTCATGCCGCGCTGGCGAGTATGGCAGGTCAAGGCTGTATCCAGTTTATACGGGGGAGATTGTACGAGGCGCATGATACTTTTGAACGTGTTGTCAATACCTGTGTGCGGCACACAGATAGCCTGATGTCTACTCTGAGCCTGGCGTATGCCTTTCAAGCTGAAGTGCTCTATGAGTGGAATGATCTGGAGGGCGCTGAGCGTGTTGTTAATGAGGGTCTGGAACTGGGGAAGGCCTGGGGCTATGTTGGGGTCCTGGCGTATAGCTATGCTCGCTTGAGCTCAATCAAGCAAGCGCAGGGCGAGAGTCGTGAGGCTCTGGCACTGCTTGAGCAGGGGATACGTGTTGTGGAGGGCTTTGATATGGAACAATATAAGGCTCTAATGGGGGCACGCTATGCCAGGGCTTGCCTTGATATTGGGCGGCTTGACGATGCCCGGCGCTGGGCCGAGACTCTCGAAATATGCGATGACCTGTCCTCACAATACCCGCGTGATGTTGAGTACTTGACCTGGATACGGGTGCGAATTGCGGAAGGGCGGCTGGATGATGCGGACTCTGTGCTTGCGCGCCTTCTACCTTGTTTTGAGGAGGCAGAAGCGATCTTGAGTCTGGTTGAGGGGCTGTGTATGCGGGCGCTATTAGCTCAACGACAGCGTGATGACAAGGGTGCGGAGCAGATGCTTGAGCGCGCATTGATACTGGGGGAGACCGGGGGACTAATTCGTATTTTTGTTGATCAAGGGAGTGATATACACTCCCTCTTGCGCCAGATGGCGAACGAAGGACAAATGTCAGCGTATGTCAATCGTCTGCTTGCCGCTTGTTGTGCTGGTGATGTGGATGAGAATGGATTATTGAGTGAGCGCGAACTGGATGTTTTGCGCTTGATTGCTGCTGGGCGCTCCAATCAGCACATCGCTGGTGATCTCGTTGTCGCGCTCAGTACAGTGAAGACGCACCTCAATAACATTTATGCCAAGCTTGGCGTGCATAGCCGTACCCAGGCGGTTGCGCGCGCTAAGGAGTTAATGCTCCTGTAAAACTGCTCAATGTGCCGAGCGCTGTTCTGCTCAGGTGAATAAATAGCTGATTGCTATCGTATATACTTTGAGCAGAAGATTAAGAAGTCTTGAGCTACTTCATATGCAGGCGTTGAGCTTTAGCCAACGCCGAGTTTCGCCGCTCAAACATTCTGTATCCTGCTTTAGGAGGAGCGTTGTGAAAGTCGTTAAGACCGTCCTGATTAAGCGCCCAATTGAGGATGTCTTCACCTATGTGACCGATATGAAGAAGGTGACGGAGTGGACGCCCGCGAGTGAGATTCGGCAGATTGGTAGCGGCCCCATATGCGTTGGCGCGTGCTACTGGCAGGCAGGAGAGTTTTTTGGTCGCCGACTGGAATTTACTACCGAGATCACTCAATATGAAGCACCTCGTCAGTTTGGCTTGAAGAGCCTGACTGGTCCGGTAACTCTGGAAACGCTTATGCTCTTTGAGCCGTCAGGGGAGAATACGCGTGTTACCATGACCGGAGAAGGCGAACCGGGTGGCCTCTTCAAGTTCGCGCGTAGCCTGGTCTCGTCTATGTTGGACAAGCAGCTCGATGCTCAACTGGAGAAGCTCAAACGGCGGTTAGAGCAAGATTCGTAGAGAAGTCTGTGACTGGCGTTTGATGCTGCTTGAGGGTGAGGCCATATTGACAGTGGCTGGCATACGAGCATGCTATAATCTTAGAAGACCCCATTCAGAATGCGCGGGATCGAGACGACGCGGTATTTGATGCGCTCACGCTGCTGTGAGCGTGTAAGGGAAAGGCCGGGCTATGCAAACACTATTTGATAGTCAACCTCTCTGGGAACCTTCGGATGCGGTGAAGCAACAAGCTAACGTGACCCATTATATGCGCTGGTTGGCGGAGAAGAAGGGCTTGCGCTTTGAGACGCGCGAAGCGTTGTGGGAGTGGTCCGTGAGCGAGCTTGAGGACTTCTGGTCCTCACTCTGGGAGTATTTTCGTATCCAATCCTCCTCATCCTATACGACGGTACTGAGCGAGCGCGTGATGCCGGGCGCGCACTGGTTCTCCGGCGCGCGCCTTAACTATGCCGAGCATGTCTTCCGCAATGCGAGCGAGACCCGCCCTGCGATTCTCTTTCGCTCGGAGCGGCATGAGTTGGTGAGCGTTTCCTGGGTCGAACTAGAGCGTAAGGTGGGGGCGATAGCTCATGCCCTCAGTGAGATGGGGGTAAAGTCTGGTGATCGCGTGGTTGGTTACCTCCCCAATATACCAGAGACAGTGATGGCCTTCCTGGCATGTGCGAGTCTTGGCGCGGTGTGGTCGAGCTGTTCGCCTGATTTCGGCACCAATAGCGTCATTGATCGCTTCAAGCAGATTGAGCCAGTGGTGCTGATCGCTATTGATGGCTACCAGTATGGCGGTAAATCTTTTGATCGTCGCTCGGTGGTCGCTGAATTACGCCATGCGCTGCCGAGCGTGCGGCATACTGTGCTGATCCCCTACTTATCTGGTGAGGAGAGCGCGTTGCCGGAAGAGTTGGCAGACATCGTGCCCTGGTCTGACATGCTGCGTATGCCTGCGCCTCTGCAATATGAGCAGGTACCCTTTGAGCACCCTCTCTGGATTCTCTATTCATCAGGGACAACTGGGCTGCCCAAGCCGATTGTGCAGGGACAGGGAGGTATCCTGCTTGAGCATCTTAAGGGCTTGGTGCTGGATATGGACTTGAAGGCTGGCGACCGCTTCTTCTGGTTTACAACAACGGGTTGGATGATGTGGAATCTGCTGGTAGGAGGGCTTTTGCTCGGTGCGACTGTCCTGCTCTATGATGGTAGTCCAGCATACCCCGACATGGGCGCGCTCTGGCGCTTTGCCGCTGATACTCATATGAATCTCTTTGGCACCAGCGCGGCATATATATCCAGTTGCATGAAAAGTGGTGTGGAACCGGGGGCGTTGTATGACCTGAGCCATTTGCACTGCCTGGGGTCCACCGGTTCTCCGCTCTCTCCGGAGGGGTTTCAATGGGTGTACGAGCACGTCAAATCGGACCTCTGGTTGGCGTCGATCAGTGGAGGGACGGACGTATGCTCGGCCTTCGTGGGTGGCTCGGTTCTGCTACCAGTCTATGCGGGCGAATTACAGTGTCGAATGCTAGGCGCGAAGATTGAATCCTATGATGAGGAGGGGCATTCGCTGATGGACGAAGTGGGCGAACTGGTTATCACGGCCCCCATGCCTTCCATGCCGCTCTTCTTCTGGAATGATTCAGAACATGTCCGCTACCGCGAGAGTTACTTCGCGACCTACCCTGGTGTGTGGCGACATGGTGATTGGATCAAGGTCACACCGCGCGGGAGTGCTATCATCTATGGGCGCTCTGACTCGACCATCAACCGCCAGGGCATTCGTATGGGGAGTAGTGAGATTTACCGCGTTGTCGAGGCGGTACCGGAGTTGCTGGACAGCCTGATTGTCGGTGTTGAGATGTCTGGTGGGCGCTACTATATGCCACTTTTTGTTGTCCTCCGTGAGGGGGTCATACTGGACGATTCGTTGAAAGCCACAATCAAAAACAGACTGCGCTCCGCCATCTCACCACACCACGTTCCTGATGAGATACATGCCATTGCTGAGGTTCCGCGTACCCTGAGCGGCAAGAAGCTTGAGGTGCCGATTAAAAAGCTCTTCATGGGGATTCCTGTTGAGAAGGCCGCTAGCCTGGACGCGCTCGCTAATCCACAAGCACTGCGATACTTCGTGAACTTCGCGCGTACAGTGCAGGAGCGTCGCGAAGGCACCACTGCTTGATGCTAACAAGAGAGAGCCGCGCGTGGCTCTCTCTTGCTCTCCCCAGAAATAGAAATATGCCCTTATGTTACTCGCAATGCAACGATCCCTCACACTTACCAGGGGATCTTGATGCAATGATCCCTCACACTTATCGGCTGGCTCTGATGCAACGATCTCTCACACTTTTTGTTGTTTGTAGACCACTTGTAGGCCAAGGAAAGCGCCATAGCGTTGTGCTGCGGTGTTAATTGCCTCCTCTTCAGTGGGAGTCAAAGGGGTGAAGGGGGCCAGTTCTATCACAACCTGTTTGGACTTGAGAGTACGCTTCCAGCGGCCAACAACCTGTCCATTGATGACGATAGGTGCGCTAAAGGCTGTCTTCTGATCGGCATTCTGGATAGCTTTGCCAAACCCTGAGAAGCCAACCAGGAATTCGTCGTATGTGGGGAGTAAGAAGGCTTGTGGTGCTGGCTCCGTGAGCGGTGGTTGAGAGGCCGAGTACCAGTAGGTCTGACCATCGATGATTTCCTGGGTAAGTTGATCGGCAACGAGCGCGAGACCCCCTTTTACGTCGGCTGTTGATAGCCCTGACCACCAGGCAAAATCTTGTATGGTTGCGGGTCCGTGACTGGTATAGTAACGGAGGGTGAGTTCCGCTAGCGCTTCCTGGCGTGGCAAACTCCGAGCTTGCGGAGCACGTTCGGGCAAGAGCATATGGGTGGACTGTTTGCCCTGATGGGAACCACTGCATATAATCGCGTCGAGTTCGGCCCGATGTAATATCAAGCCCAGCCGCATGTTATCGGTGGTGATTCCGGCCCTAGTTAGAGCCATTCCAAGCTCTACACGTGTCATTTTGTGACCACCCTGAAGTGTTTTAATAAGGATCTCGTTGCAGCGCGTGAAGAGAGCGTCGTCGAGCTTATATTGTCGGTACATGTAGGCATTGATCGCATTGACGCGCGGAGCAGTGAGTTCGAGCAGCCAGCGAATATCAGAGGGCGTCACAAAGTGCCAGGTTGGACGCATAACATGGGTGCGTAAGATACGCCCTTCATTGAAAGCCAGATCGATAATGTCGTCCGTCGCGTTCTGCATGCGCATGCCAAGCGACCATTGCGCGCCTAGATATTCTTGGGATTGGACCGCGCCCAGATAGGAGACTACTTCTTCAGGGGTTATGAATGGCTGGCTCGTAAGTCGCTGCTGATATAGCCGTCGAAGGGCAATCACTGTCATCGTCATTAAGATGCTCTCCTCTTCTCCCTAGATACACATATCAGTTGCTCTTGCTGGCCGTCAAGCTGAGGATGTATAAAGTCAACGATAGAGTACCATCAATAGAATATCATCAATAGAGGGCAAAAACAGCCCGTGTTTTTGCCGGTGAACCTGTTTGTATTGAAGCAAGCAAAACCTGGCTAATCCGTGACGCGTGAGTTTGGGATTGTGCGTAATGGAGAGAAGTCTGACCTTGAATGGCGCGTGATAAGAAGAATGTCCCGCTTGCTACAGGAGTGGAGAGGGGGTGTGCTATACTACGCGTAATGTGTGTCAGGATAGCGTGTGGTAATGTCTATTAAGGGATCTATGAAACCCAGTACCATAATAGCGACTCGCGCCAGGTTTGCATAAGGAGGCGTTGCCCAAAGTGCGTGGAGAGTCAGATGGGAGAAGCGTTCTGCTATGAGCTATGACCCTAATTCAGCGAACCCTGAGCGGTTTGATGGTGGTCAGTTGCGTGCGCGGCGCTTTGGCGCGCGCTTAACGCCTTCTAGCCAGGAGGGGAATGTCTCTGAGGAGCGGATGCCTATCCAGCAGAACTTCTCGTCTCAAGTGGGGCCATGGACATCCTCGACTCCCCAGACCACGCCGCCGTGGCAGCAGCCCGTGAACAAGTTTCCAGCGGATTTCTCCCAAGGTCTTAAAGGGCAGCCTGGACCGTGGGATGTCAATGCCTCCCCACGTTATACCCCCTTCGCGCCATCTCAGTCGGACAAGCCAACGTATACTCTTCCAGATTCTCCAAGGATCAGCCCTGAGGCGAGCACACCAATCTTTCCACCGCCTGGAGACCCTGTTCGCCCCCTGGAACCACAAAAGGGGAAGAAACGTAAGCGCTCGTTACTATTACTCATTGGGTTGCTCGCAGTTATCCTGTTAGGCGGCGTGAGCTATTTTATCTACAGTTTTACGCACTCCTCTCTCTCTGCAAGAGAGGATGGCACATCGTCTGCCACTGCTACAGTAGAAGTTAATAAACAAGCTACAGCCCTTACGGCGAACTATCCCTTCAGCAAGGACCTTGCGCTCAACGATGCGCTCGCCGATAACAGTCAGAAGCATGGCTGGATGGAGGATCGTTATTGCAAGTTCGGGGATAAGAGCTACGAGGTGCGTGACCCGGAGAAGAGTTCGTATTATACCTGCCCTGCTTTGAAGACGAAGTTTTCCAATTTTACTTATGAGGTAAAGATGCGTATTACTCAGGGGGAGATGGCGGGTATTACCTTCCGGGGTGACGATGTGAAATATAAATATTATGCCTTTGTGCTCAATAGCGATGGCTCCTATGCGCTTTTGCTCTACACGGGTCACGATGCTTCGCCTCAGCCGCTCAGCACTGGTACGATCCCACAATTTCAAGCACGTGGCGAGAATCAGGTTGGGGTGACAGCACAGGGATCTACCATCCGTCTCTTCATTAACCATCAATTGCTCAATTCAGTGGAGAACAATGCCCTGAACCAGGGGCAGGTTGGTATGGTAGTCTATGCACAGAAGGGCGAGACTACTGCCTCCTATCGGGATGCCAAAGTTTGGAATATCTCCTGAATCACAAGTTATAGCGGCGGAACAGGTTATAAGCGAGCACATTCTATTTGTATGCTTGTCACTTCATCTACAACTTTTGCCGCCATGCATAGTAGATATACTACAAAGAGAATCAAGCCAAGGTAAATACCTCAATAAATTATGACGCAAAAGAGAGCAATTCTGATGATTTCTGAACCAAAGGGACAAACTACAAGCATTCTCCCCGAAACGTTGGAATGTAAGAATGGTATGAAGTCTCAAGCTAGCACGCGCCTCTCTCTCATATCGGCGATTATCGCTACTCTGCTAGTACGTATTGCGGGGCGTACGAGCTTTGTTATCTTAGGCTTTTACCTGGGTGAGCATTTCGCCTCGGCGGCGATGGTTGCGCTGGTCCTGGAGGCGTTCTATATAACTGAGCTTCTGCTTTCCCCAATGATAGGAGGTCTTTCGGACCACCTGGGGCGGCGCCCCTTTCTCCTGTGGTCGCCAGTAATCGCGGTGGGTGCGGTCTCCTGTTTTCTGGTTGCCTCACGTCTCTATCCGCACCCCAGTTCGCAGATGCCACACACGCATCTGTTTATACTGCTGATTATTATCCTTTTTGGTCGACTGTTGGAGGGGGCGACTACTGGCCTGAATGTGCCTGCGACGCTAGGCTACTTGACCGACGTTACCGTTGGATCTGAGCGTCTGCGTATGCGCGCTGTGACTGCCTTTGAAGTTGTCACCGTGGGCGCCATAGGGCTGGCGATTCCCTTTGCTGGCAAGATTAGTAGCATGTTGGATACCTGGGGATTCTTAGTCGTCATAGCCTTACATATGCTTGTTATGCTGATTATTGCCCTGGGAGTTCGTGAGAGCGTCCAACCGCAGGAGCGTGCGGAAACGCGCCCATCTCTGCTAGCGGGTTTCAGTGTTCTTCAGCACCGACGAATTTCTACCTTTTTGCCAGCCTGGTTTTCAGTCAATGCTCTGGTGGGGGCATGGGCGGTCCTGATTACGATTATGTTGGCCTACCCCAAGCATATGGCAATTCAGCGCCATCCTGATCAACTGCTCTATGGTGGTTTTAGTAAGATGGATGCCTCGCTCTGGGTGGGTGGCTTTGCGCTACTTTTCCTGTGTGGTATGGGCATCTGGATGCTCTTTGTGACTCGCTTCCGGCGCTCGACTGTGATGCTTATAGGTCTGATTGGACTTGGCATAATTGTGAGCGCTCTTGCCGTTATCAATGGCCTGGGTGAGACAATGAGGGATGTGATGCCAAACCAGGGGCCACAGATGTTACTCTTGCTTATTCTGGCGGCGCTGGGAATATTCCTCTTGAGCGGTTTTACGCCGGTCGCGCTGATGCAAATGAGCGCCATCGCTGAGTCATTGTCTGGCAAGCGTGGCGCGGTTATGGGTCTTTATTCGGTTGTGTTAGCCGTAGGACAGCTCACTGGCACCACCTTTGGTGGTTTGTGTGTTGATTGGAATGGCTTCTATGGATTGATGCAGTTCTCGCTTATCATGGGGGTGCTCTCCTTCCTGAGTGTACTTTATATGCGTTATCACAATGATGATCTCTTGCAAGCACCCGAACGGGAATCACACCAGAGAGCGTAATTCCCGTTCGCAGAAACTAGGCACGGTGGATACGGGTGAAACAAGCAATAAGAGCGCTCAGAGCCAATCCACCGGCAATGAGGCCAAGTTCCAGGCGCGCGCCCAATGGCACCAGCAGGAAGCCCCAGAACGCGCTTCCAAGTGGCTCTACCCCAAAGGTGAGCAGGCGGAATGAGCTATTAAGTCGTCCCTGAAAATCGTCGGGCACAAGCGAAAGGCGGTACGAGACCACGACTACGGCATAGATGGGCCAGAGTAGCCCCATCAGCCCCATGCCACCTATCAGCATAGTCGCAGAGTTTCCAAGTGTGAGCAGAAGCGCAGAGAGCGTCCAGCCAAGCATCGCGCCTATCATCACTTGTCCCACGCTCAAGCGCGTCGTCAGCCATGGTGCGATCACCCCACCTAGCAAGCCTCCTACCCCAGAGGCGCTGATAACAAAACCCAGCGTCAGCGTATCCAAGTGCAGTGTCTCGCGTGCCAGCAGAATGACCGCCAGTGTGATGCCAGCCTGCAAAAAGTTGATCAGGGTCGTCAGTAGCGCCATCAGGCGTAGCAGGTGGTCTCGCCAGAGGAAGAGTAGTCCCTCGGTAATATCGCGCCAGAGTGAGCTTTTGTGGGGGGCCAGTTCATGTGTTTGCTGGAAGGGGACGCGCATAAAGCAGAGCGAGAAGACCGAGACAAGGTAGGAGGCACTATCGACGATATAGGCTAGCATGCTGCCAATGAGGGTCGTGCGGGCTAATTGTACGATAAGTCCACCCAGGCTTGGGCCAACCAGCGAAGCTGTCTGCTCAGTTATCTCACTCAGTGCGTAGGCACGTGGCACATCACCAGGAGCAACTACGCGCGGTAATGCTGAGAGGCGAGCAATGTTGAAGAGGAGATTGGCTGTTCCCTCGATGAAGGCCACAAAGTAGAGTTGAGGCAACTCAAGGTATCCAAACGCATAGGCACAGGGAATCGAAGCCAGTAGTAGCCAGCGTATCGTATCGCAGATGAGCATGACATATTTGCGATTCCAGCGGTCGATCAACGCTCCTGCTGGCAGGCTAAAGAGCAGGTAGGGGAGCATATGGGTAGCACTGACGAAGCCTGCCTGGGCCGCTGAACCAGTCAGGGTGAGCACCAGTAGAGGTAGAGCAAACTGTGAGACCTGCCCTCCCGTCACCGAAATAATTTGCCCGCTCCACAGCAGCAGAAAGTCGCGATTGCGCCAGAGGCTAGTGCCCTTTGTTGGCGCTTCGAGTTGAGACTGAGACATAGAGAAAACGAAGCTCCTTCGAGTTAGAGATTGTCAGAGAGGGGTAATATGACGGAGTGTGATCAGGAGGGGCGCGGCTATGGAGGATAATTAAAGCAAATGAAATTAAGACTCGCGCCGAGCGGCGGAGCCTAGCGTTAGAATGGATATGCTCACAGTCCGCGACCGGAGCGGCTCAATTGGTTCAGTAGATAGTCTTACTCATATATTAAGAGTGTATGTGATGAGGGCAGAGAGTGTCAAGCCGCCTACATTGAAGCTTATGGGAGTATATGGCAACTACAAGAATGTCGTGAGTATTACCGGATAAGTCTGTTATACTTGTGCTGGCAAAATAAAGGGGTAAGTATTTGTCAGGGAGGCAAATTTGCATGACGATATACTTTTATACGGCTCATGAAGAACCGTATGGATGTTTCTCGAACTTCTCTCGCCATGGTATAAAGATGAGCGGGCTTTGGTGGCCAACTGTTGAGCACTATTTTCAGGCGCAAAAGTTTGCTGGTACCGCTTATGAAGCTCAAATCCAAAGGGCTTCTACACCTAAGCGAGCGGCAGAGATGGGAAGAAGCCGCAAGGTTCCATTGCGTGTAGATTGGGAGCAAGTTAAGGACGAAGTGATGTTTAAGGCTGTACTATGCAAGTTCGAAACGTATAGCGAACTGCGTGCATTACTATTAGGCACAGGTGAAGATGAGATTGTTGAAAGCGCCCCAGGCGACTACTATTGGGGGTGTGGAGCGGATGGTAGTGGTCAGAACAAACTAGGTAAGATCTTGATGGACGTCAGACGTGTATTGTCTCAGCGAGGACCAGAATAAAAATTATTGAAGGAGCGGGGAGCTTTTGGACTCAGGCTTTTTGTTGGAACGTTGAGATGGCAGTTTTCTTATATTATGTGATGGTAAAATTACATTCATGCCGAGACGTGTACGCGCGTGAGAGCGCAGCCATTGAGAGTTATTAGATCTCTGCGAGAGGAGGTTCCGCACATGCCGCACTACTTTACGCATGACGAGGCACAGGCTCTGTTGCCGCATATAACGCCTGTGTTACTTAAGATTCAGGAGCAGTATCAGCGGGCGCGCGACCTGGAGAAGGATCTTGAAGAGATGCAAGTCAGGGCTATGGGTAATGGTCATCATCTACAAAGCAAGATCCTGCTCGTACAGGATGGCCTCTTGGGGTATATTCGCGAATTGCAGGAGAGTATCGAAGAGTTACAAAGCTTTGGATGTGAGCTCAAGGATCCTGAGATAGGACTGATCGACTTTTTGAGCCTGCGTGAAGGTGAAGAGATCTACCTCTGCTGGCGACTGGGCGAGGAAGGCATCGATTACTGGCATACGCTGGAGGGAGGCTTCGCGGCTCGCCAATTACTTGATTAGTAGATATTGAACCTGGAAGTGGGAAAGCCTACATGACAACCATTCGAGAGGCGTTACTGCGGGGAACGCAGCGCTTACGTGGGGAGAGCGAGCACGCGCAGGGGAGCGAGCGCCTTGATGCTCAGATATTGCTGGGCCATGTGTTGGATGAGCCTCGCACAACACTTTATGCCTACCCTGAACGCGAACTAAGCGCCGAGGATGAGGAGCGCTTCATGGCGCTCATCGAACGGAGAGTCCGGCATGAGCCTGTCGCCTATCTTGTTGGGCAGAAGGAGTTTTATGGGCGCGAATTCTTTGTAGACGCGCGTGTGCTGATCCCACGCCCTGAAACGGAATTGTTGATCGAGACGGCTCTGACCGAGATTCGCTCACGCCTGGATGCTGGTCAAACACCACTCGTTGCCGACATCGGTGCTGGAAGCGGCATTATTCCAATTACCCTGGCGTTGGAGGAGCCTCGCTTGCCCTTACTCTATGCCTGTGATATTTCGCCTGAGGCTTTAGAAGTAGCCCTTATCAACTGTCAGCGTCACGGTGTTGAGGAGCGTGTCACCCTACGTCAGGGGGATCTCTTGCAGGCCTTACCTCACCCCGTTGATATTCTGGTTGCCAACTTGCCCTATGTCGGAACTGACGAATTGCCACAAATGGCCCCGGATGTCTCCGAATATGAGCCCCATCTGGCACTCTTTAGCGGTCCAGAAGGGCTAGGCTTACTAACGCGTCTATGCTATCAGATGAGCGAGCGGGCTATGTTGAAACCAGGAGGGTTGTGTGTACTGGAGATTGGCTACCTTCAGCAAGAGCCTCTGACTAACCTGTTACGCACGCTCTGGGCTCAGGCGACTATTACTTGTATCCGTGATTATGCAGGCTGGGACCGCCTGTTATGTATACGTCTGTCATAATAATTGCACATGCCTCTTTTCCCCGAAACATGGTCCCATCATGAGGCTCTATATTTGCGTTTTCTTATGAAGAAGCTTTATAATCGTGCAAGGTACCTCTGGGGAGCCCTTCGCTACTTGCGAAGCGCTTGAGCGTCGAGATATTTCTACATGAAGAGGTACTATGCAAATAGAGATAGCCAATCCTGATCCAAGTATGTCTACCGCAAGGGGAAGTCCGCATGGCTCTGATCAGAATCATTGAGGCTCAAGTGTCGTCAAGCACTGTTCCGCAACCGCTCTTAATCATCGGAGGAGGTGTTGTTGCCTTTCTCCTTACATATCTGCTAACTTTTGGTGTTATCAAGTTCTGCGCCAAATTTAATCTGCTTGATCGCCCAAACAGGGATCAGCGTGACCGCATCCATAAGAAGCCGGTCCCCCGCCTGGGTGGGGTCGCGATTTTCCTGGGATTTATCTTTGCCTCTCTTCTGTTCTATGTGACCAATCCAGAAGTGCAGGGCGATGAGATGATTCGTTATATCCTGCTCATGATCGCGGCTCTGTTGCTCGTTGTAACTCATGCCTATGATGATGTGCGCGGTCTGAGCGCACCTATCAAGTTCGCGATTCAAACGGTGGCGGTTATTATCATCCTTGGACCCTGGAACTGGCACTTCTATGGCATTATCCTCTTCGGTTTCAGCAATCCCTTTGGTGTCACGCATGGGACCAACCTTCCCTGGTATCAGCAAACCATTATTTCTGTCTTCATTCATACACCAGACATTACCTGGCTAGCGATTCCGGCAGTCCTCATTACCTGGTTCTGGTTCGTTGGTATGACCAATACGATCAATTTTATCGACGGGCTTGATGGGCTTGCTTCGGGTGTAGTCGCCATCACTGGCATCTTTATCACTATTGTCTGTGTTATCCAGAAACAATATACTATCGCGACCCTGGCGGGTATCTTTAGTGGCGCAGTGCTGGGCTTTATGCCTCACAACTGGAGCCCGGCAAAAATCTTCATGGGGGATAGCGGTTCTCAGTTTCTGGGTCTGATGCTGGCGGGGTTCTCAATTATGGGTGGCGCGAAAGTCGCGCTGGCACTCATGGTCCTGGGCATTCCTATTCTTGACGTTGCTGTGATTATTGTGCGTCGCCTGCGTCGGGGTCAATCCTTCGCCCAGGCAGACACAACCTCTCATCTGCACTATCGCCTCCTGGCGACGGGTCTGACCGCGCGCCAAATCTGCTATATCTTCTATGGTCTGACCACCGCTTTTGGCCTGCTGGCGTTGAGCTTACCTCGCAATGTTAAGATTATTGGCCTGATCCTGGTGGGGGCGACAATGTTCTTCCTCATCTTCTGGCTTGATAATCTTCAGAAGCAGCGCGAAATGCTTCTCCAGGCAACGCCATCTCCTGCTCGCGAGCCTCACTCCAGCGGCGAGGATCATCATACTCCCGCCCATGCTGAAGGGTAAAATAAATCAAAACGAGGCTGGTCTGCCAACGGCAGACCAGCCTCGTTTTGTGTCTTTGGATATCTGTTAAGCCATCACCTCGTCGGTGGTCTCAGAGAGACGACGGATGAGTTCCGTCTCTTCCTCGATCATCTTGTGAAGGAAGTGACCAGTGTAGGATTGTGGATTCTGCGCGACCTCTTCGGGTGAGCCTTCAGCGATGATTCGACCACCTCCGTCACCGCCTTCTGGTCCCAGATCGATAATCCAGTCCGCGCTCTTGATGACGTCCAGATTGTGTTCAATGACCACAATCGTATTGCCCGTATCTACCAGGCGCTGTAAGACCTCTAAGAGGCGATCTACGTCAGCGAAGTGCAGGCCAGTTGTGGGCTCGTCCAGAATGTAGAGCGTGCGACCAGTGGCGCGGCGTGAGAGTTCCGTCGCCAATTTGACGCGCTGGGCCTCACCGCCTGAAAGGGTGGTCGCGGGCTGCCCCAGGCGCATGTAGCCTAACCCCACATCCTTAAGGGTCTGCATCTTGTTATTGATAGATGGCACATTGGTGAAGAAGCCTGCTGCCTCTTCAATGGTCATGTCCAGCACATCGGCAATGGTCTTGCCCTTGTAGTGAATTTCTAGAGCCTCGCGATTATAGCGCTTGCCCTGACAGACCTCACAAGGAACATACACATCAGGCAGGAAGTTCATCTCGATGCGTACAATGCCTTCACCTCTACATGCTTCGCAGCGTCCGCCTTTGACATTGAATGAGAAGCGTCCAGGCGTGTAGCCACGTGTACGTGCCTCCGGTACCTGGGCGAAGAGCTCACGAATGCTTGTAAAGGCATTGGTATAGGTTGCGGGATTGGAACGCGGTGTGCGTCCAATAGGTGACTGGTCGATATCGATAACCTTATCCAGGTGTTCCAGCCCCTCAACGGTATCGTGCTGTCCCGGTCGCTCATGCGCGCGATGGAAGGTGTGGGCCAACTTACGATAGAGAATATCCGTGATTAGTGTGCTCTTACCGGAGCCCGAGACACCTGTAATCACCACGAACTTACCCAATGGCACATCTACATCTACATTCTTCAGGTTGTTCTCGCGCGCGCCCTTGATGGTAAGCTTGTTACCGTTGCCTGGGCGGCGTTCGGTGGGAATCTCAATGCGCCGTCGGCGTGAGAGATAATCGCCGGTTAGTGAGTTATGGTTGGCAACAATCTCTTCATAGGTGCCTTCCGCCACCACGTGACCACCGTGTTCGCCCGCGCCGGGACCGATATCAATGATATGGTCAGAAGCGCGCATCGTATCCTCGTCATGCTCGACGACCAGCAGCGTGTTGCCTAGATTTCGTAAGCGCGTTAGCGTCTTGATCAGACGCTCATTATCGCGCTGGTGCAGGCCGATGCTTGGCTCGTCCAGGATGTAGAGTACGCCCATCAAGCCAGAACCGATCTGGGTTGCCAAACGAATACGTTGAGCTTCGCCACCCGAAAGGCTGGCAGCGGCCCGGCTAAGCGTCAGGTAATCGAGGCCAACATCGATCAAGAATTGTAGGCGGGCATGAATCTCTTTTAGTACCTGGCGGGCGATAAAGCGCTCGCGCCCGCTGAGCGTACTCTTGACGAGGGGGCCATTGGTATCAATCTTCTCCAGGGGATCACCAAGCAGGCTCTCTGTCTGCTTGCTGTTCTTCTTCCCTTTGCCATTCTTGACAGGGGCAACGCGTACGCTTTCACCTTCCTTCAATCCAGGGAGTGTTTCGGCTTCAAGCTCCTGGAAGAAGCGCTGTGTGTGATTGATTGCCAGGTTGGTGACCTGGACAATATTGCGTCCGCCCAACGTAACCGCCAGGGCTTCGGGTTTGAGGCGTGCGCCCCGGCAATCGGGACAGACGCGCGCTGCCATATACCCTTCAATCTCCTCGCGTATGCTCTCGCTATCGGTCTGCTTGTAGCGCCGGTCGAGGTTGGGAATGACCCCCTCGAAGTGCACATTATAGGTTCTGGTATTGCCGCTCTGAGGTGTATAGCGAATGGCAAGCTGATCTGGTACGCCGTGCAGCACCTTCTGTTGAATATCTTCGCTGAGATCCTGCCAGGGCGTCTTGAGATCGAAGTTATAGGTCTTGGACATGGCTTCCAGAATGGCCTGATGCCACTGGCTACCATTAACGACCTTACTCCAGGGGGCGATAGCGCCATCGAGGATACTGACCTCTGGATGGGTCACGATCAACTCGGGATCAATCTCAAGCTGTGTGCCCAGACCGGTACAGGTTGGACACGCGCCATGTGGACTATTAAAGCTAAAGGTACGTGGAGCGATCTCAGGTAGGCTAATACCGCAATAGACGCAGGCCGCCTTCTCCGAGTAGAGCGTCTCCTCTCCTCCGATAACAGAGACCAGCACCACACCATTGCCAAGTTTGAGTGTGGTCTCTAGCGAATCGCTCAGGCGTTGGCGGAAAGCTGGATCAACATCCTCATGCAGGATGGTGGCGATATCAGGCTCGTCAATACCGTCTTTGTCTCGATGTGACTCCTTGCTGGCGTTCACATCGTAGAGCGCAGGTCGCTCAGCGACCTTGTGCAAGCCATTCTCACTATCCTCTTCTTGCTTCCGCTTGCGAATGACTAAGCGATCGACCACGACCTCAATGGTATGTTTCTTCTGCTTGTCCAATTCAATCTCGTCACTAAGATCGAGAATCTGTCCGTCGACACGCATACGGACGTAGCCTGCACGCCGCATCTCCTCGAAAACGTTCTTGTATTCGCCCTTGCGTCCCTGCACCAATGGAGCAAGCAACATAATGCGTGAGCCATCGGGCGCACTCAGGACTGCGTCGACAATCTGCTGTAGGGTCTGCTGACTGACCTCACGTCCACATTGAGGACAATGCTGACGACCGGCGCGTGCGTAGAGTAGGCGTAGATAATCGTAGATCTCGGTTACAGTACCTACTGTTGAGCGTGGGTTGCGGGTCGTCCCTTTCTGATCGATAGAGATCGCGGGTGAGAGCCCATCGATATGTTCTACGTCTGGCTTCTCCATCTTATCCAGGAATTGGCGTGCATAGGCTGAGAGCGACTCCACATAGCGGCGTTGCCCTTCTGCGAAGATGGTATCAAACGCCAGGCTACTCTTCCCCGAACCCGACAGACCTGTAATGACCACCAGCTTATCGCGTGGAATGGTCACATTAACATTCTTTAAGTTGTGCTCACGCGCACCACGAACTACTATTTTATCCTGGGGCATAACATTCCAACCGTCCGTCCCTGCAAAACGTAGAATAACTACTACTGTGCCTATTTGATTGCCTCTCCGAATACCTGAGCGCGGTCACGCTCGCTACGCAAGTGGTACTGGTTTTCGCGTAAAAGGCAAGGGGGTCAAACAAACGTTCCACCTAACACTACTATAATGACGGTTTCACGTCAAGGGTTATGGGACCGTCTTGGAAGAGACTCCTGGCATGAAGCGTGCCGGGTAAGCATGACAAGTTCCAATCCACATACCCACATAAATCTTATACGAAAATTCACTTCACTGTTGTGACTCTCTAGAGAGGAACCGCTAACTTTGACCCCCATTTGGGGTATGGCGCACTCAGATTTTTGTAACGTGTTCTTGCATAATCGGCTGACCGCAGACGAGTCATTAGTCGCACGAGGGAGTGTGCACATATGTGTCTAATTTTAAAACAATCTACATGAAGCAATTATTTCTTGCCCGGAGTGCTCTCAACAAGCCTTGTTATCGTAACATTTATGTGTTTGTATGGATTACAATAAAAACAGCTTGTAGCAGAATTCGCGCAGACTATAATACGAAGATACTATGTGCTGTCTGCGTACTCTAATGAAAAAAGGCTACGCTTTGGGGAAGGAATGTATGGGAGCAGAGTTGAAAGCTGGAAAGCGTTATCGTTTTATACGAGAAATTGTGGAGACGCTGGCCCTTACTGTGTTGCTCTTTCTGGTCATCAATTTCGCGATCCAGAAGTTCGACGTTGTAGGGAAGAGTATGGAGTCGCGACTCCATAACCAGGAGAGCTTAATCGTCGATAAGGCAAGCTATCATTTTCGCGCGCCGGCGCGTGGTGATGTGGTGGTCTTTGTAGCGCCTCCACAGCCAACAGCGGACTATATCAAACGCGTTATTGCCGTACCAGGAGATGTGATTTCGGTCGACAATGGTGTGCCCACTGTAGATGGTGTACGCCTAAGTGAACCCTATGTCGATGCCAGGAACGCAGGGGCTTCCCCTACTGATAAACCTATACATAACCTGTTGATCCCACCAGGGTATTACTTTGTAATGGGGGATAACCGGGTTGATAGTTATGATTCACGCTCATGGGGATTGGTCCCGCGTGATAGCATAATCGGTCGTGCTATGCTAGTATACTGGCCGTTGCGAGCTGATAACGCGGGCTTTCTGCCCGATGTCTCTGATGTCTATGCTCAGGTGCGTCAACCCTCTAACACCAATGTTGCGAAGTAGCATTGGTGTTACGGCGAATAGTACTGTCTGGGGAGCCACGAACGGCATGAAACGACGATTCGTGGTATCCTTTTTGTATACTATATTGGCTTGCATTGATACATTTTGACATAGGTCTTTCGCTACATTACAGGATGAGGAATACCCTGTGTGGGGTCTCTGAGGGCGTACGATGCGCCACTACTGTTACTCCTTATAAGAAAACCAGAGCGCGCTCAAGCGGTGCCGTGCCCTCGAATGAGGGTTGGTTTTTACATAAGACCTTATTGAAGAGGAAAGCCCGTGGATGTAGAGCTTGATTTTGAGAAACGCTTTCGCTTAGTGCGAGAAATCATAGAAACGCTTGTTCTGACTATTTTGATGTTTCTGGTAATTCGCCTCGCGGTGCAGAACTTTAACATTGACGGCCATAGCATGGAGCCTACGTTTCACGATAAGCAGTTTATTTTTGTGGACAAGTGGTCCTATCTGATGCGCGCGCCGGCGCGTGGAGATGTGATCGTCTTCGCGGCCCCTCCTGAGCCATCTCAGGACTACATCAAGCGCGTTGTTGGTCTGCCTGGGGATGTCATCACCATTCAGGATACAGCCATCTTTATTAATGGGAAGGCGCTTAACACGGAGCCTTACGTTGATATCAGGATGCAGGGGAATCCCTATGCTCCTATCGTAAACATGGTTGTGCCCAATGGTACCTATTTTGTGCTGGGGGATAATCGTGCGGGAAGTTCCGATTCGCGCGCCTGGGGGTGTGTGCCGAGGCAGAATGTAGTTGGGCAGGCTGCTTTCGTATTCTGGCCCTTCGGGCAGGATAACTGGGGTCTGGTCAAAAACTACAATGCGGCCTTTGACCAGATACCCGCTACGTCGCCTAAGGTAAGTAATTCTACTACCTGCCCCTTGAAAGAAGCTGTTCCCGCGAGCACGAGCGCAGACACTCCAGCTATGCCAGTCCTGTCTCAGGCTGAGGCTCCTCTGGCTTTGCTCCTACCCACTTTGCTCGCAGGCTGGTGGTACTGGCAGCAGTGGAAGCCGCATCGCCAGCACTCAACCCCGAACGAGGAACAGCTTGAAGAATAGCCGGCTGTGCTCCAACTAGGCAATCTCAAGAACGAGATTGCCATTATTGAGCGTGATGCTCTTTATCTGGCGGTTTAGTTTCTTCTGAGCTTTGGCGAAGTATTTATCCATAAGTGTTGAGATATCATCAGGTGAAAGAATCAGCGCTATAGGTCCTTCTAGAGAGACATTTGTAGCGACGAGCTTTCCGTTTTGTACAGTTGGCAGCGTTGAGATCGCGGATGTGAAGCCATAAGTTGAGAAACTCAAGCGTACCTTATCGAGCGTGATCTGTGTATTGGGATTTTGCACTGGACCATTCTGCGGCAGATTGAGCACAACCATATTGTTGAGCGTATCCTGAGAGATGGTTTGAGGTGGGATGGGTACATTGATGCCGATAGGTAGTCCTGGGATACCAGTCAGATCGTTTGTATTGGATAGGTCTGGTACGCGATTTACGCTCTGGCTCATGGCCCGATCTAGTTGCTGAAGCGCCATATCATGGACATATGGACGCACGATAAAGGTCCAGGCTCCCGCTAAGAGAAGCACCAGGAGGACCAGAACTGATAGGCAACCGAGTGCCCAACCGCGTCGACGTCGGCGTGGCTTTCCCTGGTTGGGTGCTTGCTCTTGTGTATGTACAGCGACATTCTGTGGCATATTTCTCTCTCCTGCTGAATTGTCTTGATATTGAGGAAACGTAGCAGGAGGGCCAGATGGAGACACAGAACGTTGTTGCATGAACTCCTGGTAAGGGGATGCTGGCTGCTGTTGAGCGGCGGGACCAGGAGGGAACATACCGGGCGTAGGAATCTGACCCGCTGGTACGGTCTGGTCAACGCTTGGTGCGGGGCCAGAGCGCGGCCAGGCGGCAGGCGGAGTCGCGCCAAGCGTGGTTCCACAACGAGGGCAAAAGCGCGCCCGATCTTCTAGCGGCGCATTACACTGTCGACAATTCATCAAATCCTCGCTTTGAGCTATGTAATCAAGAAGGCATTGGCGAACGAGTAAATGTTTAAGCACAGCATAGCACATCGCATGTGGCTTGTCTGTTACCAGGTTAACGTTCTCGGCGTAAGATCTCATCCATCGAGTGAATAATGGTCTGTCGCATCTCCTTGTCGCGTTCGATGACCTCTGCTACCTGCGCGATAAGTGCCTGCTCTTGCTCCTTGGGAAGGTCGTAACCATATTGTTGGTGTACGGCGACCGCCGCGCCGCGCTGAATCTTCTCGTCGTCGCTGAGATTGAGTGGAGGGAGCGCTTGTACAGCACGTTGTTCAGTAGTGCCGGGAGGGCTATCCCCAAGCAAAGGCTTCAAGCCGTTAGCCGCGAAGGGAACATCACTCCCAATAAGATGAGCTGAGTGAGGGGTCGCGCGGTCGATATGCACTACGATTGTTTGGTTCTCTTCCTGCGTCGCCGTAATTGTGCCTTCCAGGTAGATTACTTCCGGGGCGCCCCAGAAGACACGCTCGCCATTATGAAGATTCATCTCTCTCCCTTCCATATTACTGTTTGGTTGCCTGTACTCTGCCTTTCTTTATCATCATTCTTCTATGCATATACGCTCCATAGCAAAGGAGGGTTCCACGCTCCCATATGAGGAGCGTGCGCTGAACAGGCCAATTTCGCCTTTAATAGAGCATTGGAAAGCCCTGCGAATCAAGTAAAAGATATTGTGGAGAAACACAATATATGGTATCTTTATGCAGGAGCGGGCAGCAGAGAACGGCACACACATTGATTCTCATCTTCTAGTAGCGCGAACCGGGCAGCGAGCCTGGCACGATCTTATAATAGATCTTAGAGCGCCCTCTATAGCGGCAAAGAGAGCGCGACGAACTCGTATCTAATTTTTATTCCCTCGAAAGATGATTCGCGCCCACCTCGGGGCGCATGACCGTGTTTAAGGGCACGTTTGCAGATAACACACATATGCACGAAAAAAGTTTAACGACGCTCGAATATCCCAAAATTCTTGCCAAGGTAGCACACGAGGCTGCCTTTTCCGCCAGCAAAGAGCTCGTCCTGGCCCTGACACCCACGCCTGATCTAGAAGAGGCGCGGAGGCGTCAGGCATATACAACCGAGGCTGTGCGCCTGATTGACCTGCATCCGGATGCGGGTGTACGGGGCGCGCACGATATTCGCCAACTCCTGGTGCGTACCTCACGCGAGGGCGTTTTAGCCCCTGCGGACCTGGTAGAGGTTATGGAAACGGTGCGTAGCTCCCTGTATGTCGCGCGCATGCTCGACAAACTGGAGCCAAACTTGTATCCCTTGCTTCGGGCGCTTGGCGCGGATATCCCTCAGAGGCCGCAGATTGTGCGCCGCATTGAGGAGACGGTAAGCGAAGAAGGAGAGGTACTGGATACCGCCAGTCCCACGCTGCGTAAGCTTCGCTTCGATATCCGAGGCGCGAACCAGCGTCTACAGGACCGCTTGCGTACACTCGTCAATGAGTATAGTAAGGCATTACAGGAACCGATCATTACCATGCGTAATGATCGCTATGTGATTCCTGTGCGTGCTGAGAGCCGGGGACAGGTGCGTGGTATCGTTCACGACCAGTCGTCAAGTGGCGCGACCGTTTTCATTGAACCGATGGTGGTTGTCGAACTTAACAATCGCATCCGTGAATTGCAGGTTGAGGAGCGCCATGAAATTGAGCGCATCCTACGCGTCCTCTCGGGTGAGATTGGAAACGAAGCCGAGTCCCTCAAGGTTGCGGTCGAGATCCTGGCTGAGTTTGATACCTACCTGGCAAAAGCACGTTATGCGCGTATGACCCGCGCTAGCGAGCCGATCCTGAATGTCGAGGGGCGTATCGATCTGCACAATGCACGGCATCCCTTGCTGACTGGCAAGGTCGTTCCCACCAACTTCCATATGGGAAAAGACTTCCATATGGTCGTCATAACGGGACCCAACACCGGCGGTAAGACGGTAGCCCTCAAGACGGTGGGCCTGCTGACGCTGATGGCGCAGTCGGGGATGCACATCCCCGCAGATGAGCGCTCAGAGGTAGCCGTCTTTGAAGATGTGCTGGCGGACATCGGAGATGAGCAGAGTATTGAGCAGAGTCTAAGTACCTTCTCATCACATATGAGCCGTATCATCGACATCCTGCACCGCGTCGAGACCATCCAGAAAGAAGGGATTCCTGACATTCATGGCAAACTGGCGGAAACACTGGTGAAACGTCAGAACCGCCATATGCTGGTGCTCTTCGACGAGCTAGGCGCGGGTACTGATCCCAGTGAGGGCTCCGCCCTGGCGCGAGCTATTCTGACCTATCTGCTTGAGCACCATGTCTCAACGGTCGCGACCACGCACTATACCGAACTCAAGGCTTTTGCTTATGAGCAGCCGGGCGCGGTCAATGCCTCCGTCGAATTCAATGTCGAGACCCTCTCGCCAACCTATAAGTTGAGTATTGGTCTCCCAGGTCGGAGTAATGCCCTGGCAATCGCGACGCGCCTGGGCCTGGATGAGGCGATCATCGAGAGTAGTCGCCAATTCCTGGGGAGCTCTGGTGTACGCATGGAGAGCCTGCTAGAAGGGTTGCAAAGCGACCGCAAGGCGGCCTCTGACGAGCGCTACCATCTGAGCCTTGAACGGGCTGAGGCCGAGTATCAGCGCAAGCAGCTCCAAGAGGAGCGACGCAACCTGGAAGAGGAACGTGTCAGGATTATCAACCAGGCACGTGCTCAGGCTCGCCGCGAACTCGACGAGGTGCAGAGCAAGCTTGGGAAGATCAGGGCCACGACCACGCGGGATTCCATCTCGCGCGAGAAGCTAAATCAGGTACGCGATACAGCGCGCCGCCTGGAAGACAAGGTTACACTGCTACCCGAGCCAGCGCAACCGCGTCGCGAGGATCCAAGCGTCCAGCGTCTTGACGGTCCCTTGCAGGTAGGCGATACCGTGCGTGTACTCAGCTTTGGACAGCTCGCTGAACTTGTTGGGCTCTCAGCGGACCATAGTTCGGCGGAGGTGCAGATGGGAGCTATGCGCTTCCGCGTTGATGTGGACAACATCGAACGTGTAAGCAAGCGCCAGGCGAAGGAGAGCGAGAAGAGCAAGGCGCGTACCAGCAGTTCATCTGGCATTGTGATTCCTCGCTACGAGGATCGCCCACCAGTCGACATGCAGATTGACATGCGCGGCTGGCGCGTTGAGGACGCGCTAGAAGAGCTTGAGACCTATCTCAACAACGCAACTATGGCGGGACTGCCCTTTGTGCGTATCCTGCATGGTAAAGGAACTGGCGCGCTGCGTTCAGCGGTTCGCCAGCAACTCTCGCACCATCCCCTGGTCAAGTCGTTCAATTCCGCCTTGCCCCAGGAGGGCGGTGACGGCGTTACCGTTGCCAAATTGGGAGCGTAAGATACTGTAGAACAATGAGGGGGTATCGGAAGTGTCGCAAGTGCTTCTGATGCCCCTTGTCTGATTTCAAGCATATCTAGCAGTGAGCGCTACTTTGTGTTACTCTGTATTCGGCAGATGGTGACGTCCGGCGGGCGGAACTCAAATCGGGCCATGTTCGTGCTATACATTGAAATCACGCATATCACCATTGAGGTGAGTGTAGAGCGAAGGAGTATTTATAGCGTTTATGGATAGTCGATTTGATAGGGTAAAGGATTACGGTCAGCGCGGCTGGAAGGCCGGACTGACTGAGCTTGGTGGCTTCCGCAAATTTATCTTACGCGGCAACGTCGTCGACCTGGCGGTTGGCGTCGTCATTGGGGCCGCGTTCACTGCTGTTGTCGAAGGGCTGGTTAAGGACTTCTTGCAGCCGGTAATTGGCCTTGTGCTGGCTGCGTTTGGCTATCAGGACAACCTCAAGTCGGCAGTGTGGCCCAATCCTATTGTGAATAAAGCGGGCTTTCATGGGCAGTTCTTTTCCTATGGCGATTTTATAGGAGCGATAATTACCTTCTTACTTACGGCGCTTGTGCTCTATTTCTTTGTGGTGCGGCCAATTACCGCCTTGCAGGATCGCTTCACCCCGAAGAGGGAGCCGGAAGAGCCTATCACACGCGAGTGTCCATACTGCATTAGTACTATCCCCTTACGAGCCACACGCTGCGCATATTGTACGGCCCAATTGCCTCCGGCTGAAGAGAATGAGGCAGTTGCCGCGCGATCCTGAGCATAGCTTTCTGCTACTCTGCTTGCACGTTAAGGTACTCTAACTGTATACTTGCCTATGGATATTGGAAGTAGTAACACGACGGAGGGGCTGATCTAAGTCCTTATGCGAAAACTAACACCGCAGTCGCGCTCAGGTTTTCGAAGAAGGAGAAGGTCTTATGCGAAAACCAACGCCGCTCTCGCGGCTAGCGCAGTCGCGCTCAGGTTTTCGAAGAAGGAGTAAGTTACCTACGCGTGCTGAAGAGGGGTATGCCAGGTGAGATAGTTTCCTGGCGGCCCCTATATTCTTGCGAAAAGCATTAGAGAGACAGAGGAGAGATCGCTCATGTCGTCAACATCTGAGCCTATACGCCTGGAAGATCGCGTTCGCGACATTCAGGATTTTCCGCAGCCGGGTGTCCTGTTCAAAGACATCACCCCTATGCTCCAGGATGGACCATCCTTTCATGCCGCGATGGAGCGCCTGGCAGCCCATTACGCCGGGGCTGGTGTTGAGGCTGTGGTAGGAGTGGAGTCACGTGGTTTTATCTTTGGCGCACCACTGGCGTATCTGCTCAATTGTGGTTTTGTGCCTGTGCGCAAGTTTGGTAAGCTCCCGGCGGAAACCATTAACGTCGAGTACGCGTTGGAGTATGGCACAAATATTGTCGAGATTCACAAGGATGCCATTAAACCTGGACAGCGTGTCTTGATCGTAGACGATCTGTTGGCGACGGGAGGCACGGTCTCCGCTGCTGTCGAGTTGATTGAGAAGTTGGGTGGGCACATTGCGGGTATTGCTTTCCTGGTTGAATTGAGCTACTTGAAGGGGCGTGAGCACCTGCAAGACCATGATGTGTTTGCGCTCATCAAGTACTAGTTCTACGCTCGCTAAAGAGAAGCATCGCAGTATAACAATATGGGTAGAAGACAGAAAACGCCTGAACGTTTTCTGTCTTCTACCCATATTGATTTGCATAAATCAGCCTTCCCAACCATACCAGGTCGTCTTGCTTTCGATGGGGGTTGGGCGTCGCTCCAGACGTGGGATAGCGGGATAACCAAGGTAGATGAAGGCAACTATATGGTCCTCTGGCTCGACGCCGAGCCAATGTTTCACCTGATCGTCATAAGCCGCCTCACCTGTACGCCAGATCGCCGCCAGTCCTAGCTCTTCCGTTACCAGGAGCATATTCTGGACTGCCGCTGAGGTCGCCTCTACATTCTCTATGTCCAAAGCATATTCCAGGCGCGGAAACTCCGAGATAACAGCGATAATCACAGGAGCGCGTAAAGGCTTGCGTTCCTCCTGTTCGAGTTGGCTTTGTACTTGAGTAAGGGGAACGTCTCCCATACGCGAGAGGAGGGCATCTTGCATGATTTGCCCTAGTTCGATACGGGCTTCACCAGCTAGAACAATGAATTTCCATGGCTCGACGCGGTGGTGATTTGGTGCGTGAGTGGCTGCTTCAAGGATGTATTCGATCTGCTGGCGGGTTGGCATCTGGTCTGTCATTTTACTGATGCTCCGCCGCCTCCTTATGATATTCATTACACTTGTATCTGTCATTGTGCTTGCTATCTCTTCTGCGCTATGGCCTATCATCACAATAATGCTTGCCAGCTTGTATTATTAACGTTGTATGGTTTGATTTTTAGATATTATATGCTATGTACACGCTTGCTGCGTAGCTCGACAATAGGAGGCTAGGCGGTAAATAGATCTATGCTACAAAATTGATGCATGATATCGTCTACTATGCGTATGAAAACACATTTTGTGGTATGGAGGTTGAATTGAATAATTATCCACAGGAAAACCCGCAATATCCCCAGCAGCCCGCCTATGGGCAACCGTATCCCCAGCAAGGCTCACTACCGAATTACCCACCTCAGCCAGGTATGATGCCACCGCCCTATCCGCCTCAGCAGCCACCGAAGAAGAAGGGCAGAGGTTGGCTTATTGGTTGTGGTGTTCTGGTCGTTGTACTCGTCGCATGTGGCATTATTGGTGCGTTTGTAATGCGCAGTGGCAGTACAACCGCAAGTTCGAACAAGAGTACCGCGACTACGCCAAGTACTGACCAGGCAACCGCAACAACGAAGGCGACGAGTTGGAAGACAACTCATGAATTTAGCGGAAATGGGACAAAAAAGACCGAAGAGTTTACTGTTAGCGATACTTGGAAGATCAAGTGGACGTGTAATGGTGGAGATTATGGCGCGGTTTTCTTCGTCAATGTTTATGCTGATGGGACTCTCAGTGATAGTGCTGTGAATGCCCAATGCAAAGCAGGCAAACCCACAGAGGATGAGACAATAGAGCATCGGGGCGGAAAAGTCTATCTCGACATCAATGCAGGGGTCGAATGGTCTATAGAGGTACAGGAGCAGGTATAGTATCCTTACTAGGCAGCGCAATTTGCCCTGCATCATGCAGGGCAAATTGCGCGTACCTACTCTACTTTCCATTCGTTATTGGCCCAATCAGCGTGGGGCATGCCGCGCTCGGTAGAGATGGTGAGGAAGCGCTGGACGTCGAAGGGTGTGCGACGCAGGTCGGCGCTTAGATGTTTTCCTTCAAGCGTGAGAATGGCGTATTCTGCCCAGGGAGGATTGCGGACCTCCGTCAAAGGGGAGACGCGATCCATTGCCAGACCAATGCTACCTGGATTGAGGATCAGTTTATCGCGATAGCGCCGCCAGAGTTGAGCATGAGTATGGCCACCGACGAGGATGGTCGCAGGGGTCTCGCCGAAGATGGCGTCAAGTTCCGTCTCGCTGGTGGTATCAAGGATACGCTCGCTGTAGGAGCGTGGTGAGCCGTGGTACGCGAGGAGCAGGTGTGGTGGCGCGAGTGGAAGGAGGAGCGATGGTTGGAAAGAGCGGATAAAGGTTCGGTGTTCTTCGCTGAGTTGTTCCACACACCACAGATCGATATCCTGGCAGCGCTGGGCAAAGGGCGTGGTATGTTCTTTGACCTGGGGTGAGAGGAGCCAATCATCGGTATTGCCCATAATGACAGGGCCGTTGAGCAACCTGATAGCGTCCAGTGTCTCGCACGGTTGGGGGCCGCTTGCCGCTACGTCTCCAAGGCACACATACTGGTCGATGTGCTCATGAGCCAGTTCATTGAGCACGGCCTCCAGGGCCGGTAGATTGCCGTGAATGTCCGAGAGAAGTGCTATGCGCATCGTACCATCCTTTCACGGTCTCCGTTGTCATATGAAATGTGAGAGAAGGGGACGAGCAGGCTAAAGCTCTGAGCCTCCATATGAGGTGAGGGCTTTAGCCTGCTTTGAGTTGGTTACTCTCCGGCCTTGAGTACTTTGGTATTGTCGCTCTTGAGCAGATTCTCCTCGACGCCGAGCGAGGGGAGGATTTGAGCCTGTGCCTGTGTGTTTAGTGGCAGACCCCAGAGCTTGATGAAGCCCAGGGCGGCGTTATGATCGAACTGATCGCCGCTATCATAGGTCGCCAGTCCGAGGCTGTAGAGCGAGTGGTCCGACTTGCGTCCGACAACGGCGCAATGGCCGCGTGAGAGCTTCATACGAATCGTGCCACTGACGAAGCGCTGTGTGCTCTGTACATAGGAGGCAAGATCCTGGTGAAGCGCGCTATACCACTGCCCATTGTAGATGAGGCGTGCGTATTCACCCGCCACAATCTCTTTGAATCGTGTCTGGTCGCGGCTAAGGGTCAGACCCTCAAGCGCCTGGTGCGCGGCGTGCAGCACCACAGCGGCAGGTGCTTCGTAAATCTCGCGTGACTTGATACCAACCAGGCGGTTTTCGATATGGTCGATACGCCCGATGCCGTAGGCTCCAGCAAGGCGATTTAATTGCTCAACCATCTCGAAGCCTTCCTGTTCCTCACCGTTGATCGCGACCGGAACGCCGTTCTCGAAGGTAATCTCGATGTAAGTTGGCTCTTTGGCATCCATCGTGTCAGGATCGTTGGTCCAGGCGTAAACATCGGCTGGCGGCTCGGCCCAGGGATCTTCCAACACGCCACACTCGATGCTGCGGCCCCACAGGTTCTGGTCAACGGAATAGGGGCTGGCGCTGGTGACCTGGATTGGAATGTTGTTCTCTGCTGCGTAGGCTATCTCGTTGTCACGCGTCATGCTCCACTCGCGCACGGGCGCGATGATCTTGAGGTCTGGCGCGAGGGTATTGATTGAGACGTCGAAGCGCACCTGATCATTGCCCTTGCCGGTGCAGCCGTGGGCGACCGCGACGGCTCCTTCCTGGCGCGCGACCTCGACCAGCAGGCGTGCGATCAGAGGACGCGCCAGGGCGGTCGCGAGGGGATACTGTCCCTCATAGATGGCTCCAGCCTGGAGGGCAGGCCAGACAAAATAGCGCACGAAATCAGAGCGACCATCTACGACCAAGGCCTTGACCGCGCCAATCTTGCGCGCGCGCTCGGCAATGGCTGAGAGATCACGCTCATTACCTACATCAATTGTCAGCGCGATCACGTCCAGGCCGTACTTCTCTTTAATCCAGCGAATGGCGACGGAGGTATCCAGGCCGCCCGAGTATGCGAGTACCACAGTTCCCATGATTACTTTATCTCCATAATTGCTACGTGGTCGGAACCGACCAGGGTTTGAATGGCCTGTTGGAAGGCCTGGGCTTTCTGCTTCCAGGTTGTCTGAGCCTGCTCAAGGCGCTGCTGCGCCTGTTCGATACCAAGATTGCCCGCGCCACCAAGATGATTGCGGGCGTGCAAACGCTCTACAAGTTGTTCTTTGCTTTCTACGGGGAATGGAGTCTTGCTATCGAGTTGAGCTGTGACCTCTTTACCCACAATGCGGTACGCATCGCGGAAGGGGAGCTGTCCATCGTGTGCCATCTCATAGGCGCGGTCGGCGGCGAAGAGCTCAAAGGTGCAGGCGGCAACAGCCTTCTCAACATCAACATCCATGTGACTGACGATCAGTTCGCTAATTTCCAGGGCTTCCTGTACAAGATCCAGGGCCTCCATGAAGGGACGCTTCGTCTCCTGATAATCCATATTGAAACCGGAGGGCAGACCTGTCGTAATGCCAAGGATCTGCTGCTGAAGAGCGAGCATTGTTTGCGCTCGCGCGCGAACCAGTTCCATGACACCCAGGTTTCGTTTCTGAGGCATAATGCTGCTCCCCGCGCAAAGCTCCTGGGGGATATGGAGGAAGCCATACTCGACAGTCGTGTAGAGCAACATATCCTGTGCCAGCTTGCTCAGGTCAAGCATAATCTGCGTGAGCACCTGGACGATTGCTCCCTCGGTCTTGCCGCGACTGTTCTGAGCATAGATCACATTGTTTTGAACCCGCGCGAAGCCTAGCTTGTCAGCCACAAACTGGCGATCAATGGGCAGGGGTACACCATAGCCAGCGGCGGAGCCAAGGGGCGACTGATCATTGAGCTCGTAGGTGCTTGCTAGCAAGCGCTCATCATCTAGCAATGATTCCGCGAAAGAAGCGCTCCACGAGCCTACAGAAGAGAGCATCCCGCGCTGCATATGGGTATAGCCTGGCAGAGGTGTATCCTGATGTTTGTGTGAGAAGGTCAATAGAGCCTGGCAGAGCGCGAAGAGCTTTTCGCTGACCTGGTGTAGCTGCTCCTTACCATAGAGGCGAAGATCTACGAGTACCTGATCGTTGCGGGAGCGTGCGGTATGGACTTTTTTGCCTGCCGCGCCAGCGTAGGCGGAAAGGTAGTTCTCGATGCTGGTATGCACATCCTCGTCGGAGAGCGAGATATGGAACTGTTTTTCAGCATCCAGCGCAAGAATGGAGCAGAGAGCTTCATGAAGTGCCTGATGCTCTTGCTCATCAAGCATGCCAATCTTATGCAGCATCGCCGCGTGCGCGAGCGAGCCCCAGACATCATGGCGTACGAGGCGAGCGTCGAGGATGCTATTCTGCGCGCCCTCATAGCGCTCAACCAGTTCGTTCATGCTATAGTCTTTTTGCCATAGTTTGGTCACGTTGCTTATCGTCCTTCCTGGGTATTATCTGCCAGATGCTCACTGCATATGATTACCTCATATGGAAGGCCGCGCAGAGATATGGTTGGGGCGGATGCATCAGGTAGATTGGATCGTTCGAGGTCGCGGTGTAATGAAAATTGGCCTGATATGGTGGAAGTTTTGTATTCACCAGCGAAGGCGAGAGCAAGCATTTGTCTCTGGGGTATATCTACAGAGCTGGCTTTGTGGAGTGCCAGCGCGTTCTGATCGGCGCTTGCCTGGATAGAATAGGTCTGCTGGTTGTATACCATCGTGCGTAACTCCTTCAAACTGAAAGCTTGTCTGGAAGGAGTAGCGGTGATCCTTGCCGATAACCTGCCCCTTCCGTCACATTTGAAGAAGGGACGAGTGTGTAAGGAAACCCCTTGAATACACCCGTGGTGCCACCCTATTTGTCTTTCCTTCGAAATGGCTGTGAGCAACGATGGAGCACTCACCGCCCTACGACGATGTAGCGAAGCCTTGAAAGACCACTTTTCTGGTTATGTGCCGCGTGGTAACCATCCACTCAACCTACTTACCTCTCGCATGGCTGCGAACGATTTTCTTCGGTCGACCGCTCACGAAGGCGTTCGAGGAGTGCTCTGCCGTTCCGAACTTCCACTCTGCATCGGATCGCTGTTGGCTGCTGCTTCTGTACTTCTTTCGCTCAACGCGGGTCAGACTAATCATCTATGATAATCATACTATATCGTGATAGCTATATATCATCATAGATAGCTTGTGATAGTAATTGATAGCTATGATACAAGCCCAGTTGCGAAATGTCAATGGAGTCATGGTGGGCGGGTGTGATTCACATTTTTGCAAATCGGTTTGGAAGCGCCTTGCGAGAAAAGGTCATGCGTCCCCAGCGCTTTTGGCCTTCGGTTCTCCCTTTGTGGGGAGTCTGTTGCGCCTTCGCCTTTCCACGCGCCGACAGCAGCAAGATCTCGATAAGCTGTTCCTCCAGCACCTGTTCCAGTTGTGCTCGTCGCCGCTGGCTGCGCTGCACTCGTCGGGCATGATGCTCTTCTCTTTGTCGCTGATGTTGCTGGTCCCAGACTTCTTCCCAGCGGTGATTACACAGGGCATCGCGTAAAGCTAGCAGAGGATTCACGTTGGCGGGCTCCCAATGCATGCCTGCTCGTTTGAGCCGCGCCTGCATGACTCGCTTGTTGGCGCTTTCCACCATGCCTGAGCCAATGGGCCAGCCTTGGGTTTGGAACTCTTGATACTGCATCTGAGGAAGGCGCTTGCCAAAATAACGCACCGCATCGCTGACCGCAGGCAAGGGGCGGTGTTCTTGCCACCACGCCATATGCTTCATGATGCGCTCTGGCCCATGATGTTTGAGCTCATGAAGCATGGCTCTTAGCCAGCCTTTGGGCACATGCTGACCTGCCAATTCCCCTTGTTCGGCGATCCGACCCAGATACTCGGCTGCATGGGCAAAATCTAAAATCCGCACGGCATCGAAGCGATGCCCATCCACAAAGCCTTGAAGCCATTCGGCTCCATCTTGCACCGCACAGACCGCTGCGGCTCTCTCAATGCCTCGCCGTGTGATCTCCACTGATGCCAGGTCGGCAAAGGTGGTTGCATCTGCCAGCCGCGAAAAGCAGGAGTGGTTGATGGTTCGTTTGTCCGTCGCATCTTGATGGCGTGTGTGTGCAGGGAGGACCTCTGCAATGACCACCGTTTTGACTTCTGCCCAACATCCTCCTCGTAGGGGAACCATGGCTCCATCTCCACTCATTGCCAGACGGCAAGCCACAGGCTCTGTGCCTTCCCCGACCAGGGCGCAGGCCGCGCTGGCTTGCTCGGTTTGCATGACCAGGACTCTGGCTCCTGCTTGTAAGGTCTGCCGACGCACCAGCGAGTCGCTGACCTGGATCCCCAACAAGGCATGCAGTTCACTGGCCGCTTCCTCAAAAGGAAGACGGGCTCCCAACCGAACCAGGCTTTGATGGGCATGGGGCATCAAACCTGTTTGAGGCAAGTCCAAGAGCTCATCGAGGGGGAAAAAAGCTGTACCCACAATGAGGGCAGCTCTGATACTCACGAATCAGGGTGACTTCTTGTCCTCCTTGCGTTTGCAGTCGGCGCTCTCGCTTGCCACGCACTTGCATCCGTTTCCCACACTCTGGACAGGCCACCGGCTTACTCCGACCGGTTCCTTGGTCTGCTTGGTTGGCTTGAGCGAGATCCTCGATCATTCTCGCTCGTAGCTCGTTCATCTGTTGGTCAACCGCCTCCTCGATGTCGGCTAAGGTCGCTTGGGGATGGGCAAGCCGCCACTCTTGCATACTCTTGGCTACCTGCTGGCTTCTTTGCTCCCATTGCTGATCGTCCTCTTGCTGCTTCATACCCTCTCCTCTCTTTTCTCTCGCTTGTCTCCTCCTCAGTGTACCATCTTTGTCTTTTTGCAAAAATCTGAATTACACCCATGGTGGGCAGAGTGCCTATATCTGTGTGAGAGATGGTAGACACTCTGCCGCTTCTGACCTTCACTCATTTGAAAGGCCTGGAAGCTGCTGGGAGACGCGCCTAGCCCGTGTTGCGTACGCCAGCGGCGATACCGTTGACGGTAAGTAGAACGGCGTAGGTAAGGCGTGCGCGCTCTTGTTGCTCCGCGCTAGCCTCCGCCTCTTCGTCTTTATCGAGCATGAGGGGGCCTCCGAGAGCACGTAGGCGCTGTAGGAGAGTAACCTGGAAATAGCTCAATGGATCGACATAGGGATTGCGTCGTCGGATCGACTCTTGCAGCACGCGAGAGGTATCCAGCAGATCTTGTCCGCCCACGATACGGACGACGAGAGCACGTGTGCGATCATATTCTTCCTGGATCTGCTTTGAGATGCGTTGGCGGAGGGCTTGATCCTCAACAAGCGAGGCGTAGCGCTGTGCGATATGCATATCCGCTTTGGAGAGCGTCATTTGCAGGTTGTCGAGGAAGGCGCGCAGGAAGGGCCAGCGCTGGTACATCCGTTGAAGCTGTTCCAGGCGTTCGGGATGCTCATCGATGTATGCCTCTAACGCGCTACCAACGCCATACCAGCTTGGGAGCACATAGCGGCTTTGCATCCAGGAGAAGACCCAGGGAATGGCGCGCAGGTCTTCGATAGCACGATTCTTCGTGCGGCGCGCGGGACGCGAGCCAATGTTCAGCCACCCAATCTCTGAGATGGGTGTGGCCTGCTCAAAGAAACTGATGAAGGAAGAATCGCCATAGATGAGAGAGCGATAACGCTCGTGAGCGCTGGCGGAGAGGTCGCGCATGATATCGCGCCACTCCTGAGGAACCTCGTTGTCGTACTCGCCTGGGATACTGGAACGGGCAACACCTGTAACGACCAGTTCCATGTTGCGAATGGCGATATCGTGCAGACCATACTTAAAGGAGAGCATCTCACCCTGCTCAGTAATGCGGATATGCCCGTTCACCGTGCCTGCTGGCTGCCCAAGGATAGCCTCATAGATAGGGCCACCGCCGCGTCCAATGGCACCGCCGCGTCCATGGAAGAGGGTGATTCCAACCTGATGTTCCTTTCCTAGCGCCGCGAGGCGAAGCTGGGCCTCATAGAGCTCCCAGCCGGAGGTCAGGATACCACCGTCCTTGCTACTATCGGAATACCCCAGCATGACCTGCTGCTGGCGCTGGCACTGTTCCAAATAGGCACTATAGGCCGGATGGGTAAAGGCATGCCCTAAAACGTTGGTGCAATTGTGCAGGTCCGCGATGGTTTCAAAGAGTGGCACAATAGGTAAATCGTTGAGACCGAATTCTTTGCAGAAGAATTGAACCTCAAGCAGGTCGCTCAGGCTGCTGGTCATGCTGATAATGTAGCAGCTTACGGCCTTCTTGCCATACTCATCGCGTGCCTGACGAATAGCCTGAAAGGTATGCAGGATATGCCAGGTTTCAGGGCTGAGTTGGAGACCTGGGCGCGTGAGCACACGCGGATCACCGAGCAGATTGTTGAGAATATTCAGGCGCTGCTCCTCATCCAACGCGCGATAATCTTTGCAGAGCCCAGTGGTACTCAACAATTCGGCGAGGGCCTGGGCATGGCGCTCGCTATGCTGGCGCACATCCAGGGAGACGAAATAGAAGCCAAAGACCTCCACCTGACGAATGAGTCGCGTCAGCAGACCATGCGCTAACTCAGTCTCGCCGCCTGCTAGCAGACTATCGCGTACCAGGATAAGATCCGCGAGTAGCTCCTGAGCATTTTGAAAGGCGATAGAAGAAGAGGGTTCTTCATGCCGAGACAAAGGCGCGAACGTCTGTGTATATGGCTCGGTTGATGTAGGAGGAGTCAGGGTCGCGCCCAGGCGCTTCCACATGAAGGAGAGCTTACGACGATAGGGTTCCAGAGTGGTCTGGGGGCCTAGTTCGCGGTCATACTCGGGCAAGAGGTGGGCATCACGTTCGATTGCCGCCTGTAGCTCAGGTGTGATATGAGCATGTGTCAAAGACTGCGAATATTCCTGAGCCAGGAGTTCAATGGTATCGCGATAATGATTGATGATATGCTCACGCTGGAGGCGGAGCGCGGTATGCATTGTATCAGCGCCAACGAAAGGATTGCCGTCCTGGTCACCGCCGATCCATGAACCCAGGCGTAGGAATGGCGGTACATGCAGGGTAGGATAGTGCTCGGCGAGGAGCTCTTCAAACTCAGCGTAGAGATCGGGCAGCGCTTTGTAAAGCACTTCATCCAGATAGTAAATGCCCATTTTGATCTCATCAATGGGTTGCTGGCGAACGCGGCGAATGGCATCGGTACGCCAGAGGAGATCAATAGTGCTCTCCAGACTGCGTTGCCATTGAGCGCGCTGGCGTGGCGTCTTGAGGAGATCGTTATCGCGAGATTCTAGTAAGCCCGCGATGCGGTTAGATTTGGTAATTAAGCTGCGGCGTGTGGCTTCAGTTGGGTGTGCGGTAAAGACTAGCTCAATAGACATCTCATCCAATAGATGCTGAAGCTGATCGGGCGTAATGCCTTTCTCTTGAAAGAAAGCGATCAAAGCCGCCAGTGAACCGCGCTGGGGGTATGGGCGTGATTGGCCTCATGCGCCAGATTGCGGCGGATACGATGATATTGTTCGGCGGTATTGACCAGGTGGAAATAAACAGTAAAAGCACGAATAACGTCAATAGCGGTATCCAGGTCGCATTGTGCGATGATGCGAGCGATCTCTTGATCGAGTTCCTGGGTTTCCGTCAGGAGCCGCGCTTTCTCCTGCTCGTCGTTTGTATGGGTAAGAAGATCGGCGCATTCGCGCAAGCGTTTACAGGAGATGCGTAGCCGTTCGACCGTATCGAACACAGCATGCCCACCATAGCGCTTGATGGCCTGACCTAGTGCATCCCCAAGCGTGCGAATATCATAGCGCAGGGGAGCATCTTTCTCACGGCGCGTTTCTTGTTCTAGCATATGGCACATCTTCCAATTAAAGTTGTTGCGCGGCCTCCATTGCCACAGACTGACTGGCTCTTCGTTGTGCCTCTCCTCATTCTATCATACACAAGACTCCTGTCAGGGCTAGCTATGCTGGCGGCCTTCATCGCAGTTAACCATCCTTGCCCCATTGATTGAGGGCTCGCCGTATTGGCCTGGAAATATGTATAAAGTGTACAGCAGAATTCGGGATTGTATAGATGAAAATGATTTGGTGACGCATATTCTGGTATAGATGTGAATGTTCATTGTGCATATTGCACAATGAACTGGAGCTGAACTTCTCGCAAAATGTCCATTTAGAAAGTAGAGGACGTAATTTATACTAAGATCAGGTAGGCGAAAGGTTACGTTTTTGTGGAAAACGTACAAAGCGTGTATATCAAAGGAGATATGCATTGATAGGAGTAGCCCTTCAGTCACAAGGGTAACTCTGGCTCGGAGACGAGTGGCCTTGAAAGAGGCATAGCTTTCTGGCATATTGGCACAAGGAGCGCATGGAAGCCCGCAAGGGTGATAGTGAAGCAGTGTCTATCCGGCGTTCTTCCTCGGCATGTTGTCAAAGGCGTGTGTATCTGGCGGCTAGCACCGTGCAGTCACATAGCTAGTGTCCCATGAGTAGCATCCATTTGATAGGGGAGTCCTTACAGCGGGACTCCCCTATTTTTTGTCTGGTTGGGAGATGGGTTGGAAAATTGCTTAAAAATGGCACAACTTCATCATCCCCTCATCCGTTTCTATTACGGGAGATTGTATTTATACACGTTTATTTCACGGAGAAGGAGCGATTGCCTTTATTTATGCCTATCCTTCAGGAGTCTATGCTAATAGCGCATGGCATAGAAAAGAAAGTGCGGCCTGCCATTGTGAGACTGGAGTCCTACAATGGAGTGTTTCTGAAGGCTGATATGGTAGAATACGCATTCAGAAGACATCGTATCTTGAGGGAGGCGGGATACGAAAAGGGTTTTGTCGTTACCTCCAGGTCTCCACGTCGCATCCATATGACATGCGTAAGTGGATGGTGTATAATGAAGCCGCTAATGTTAGCTGATTGACGAGGAGCCATGCCGATGAACGGCGACATGATTGGTCATATTATTAGGGATCGCTACAAACTTATTGATGAACGGGGACGAGGCAGTTTTGCCACTGTTTACGTTGCTCGTGACCTCAAGAACAATCATATTTATGCCGTCAAGGTCATGCACCTGGATCTCTCGAGTGACGAAGACCTGCTGGCACGTTTCCAGAGAGAGGCCCACATTCTTTTGCACTTGAATGATCCTCATATTGTGCGTATCTTTGATTACGGCAATGATGGGAACATGCATTATATCGTGATGGATTACATTGATGGTCAGAATTTGAAGTATTATATGATCAATGATGGCCTAATGGATCCAGCCCGCGCGATTGGCTATGCACGCCAGATTGCTGAAGGGCTTTGCACAGCACATAAACAGGGTGTTGTGCATCGCGATATCAAACCGCAAAACATCCTTGTCAATACGGGCAATATTGTGAAGATTACAGATTTCGGATTAGCACGTGGCCGAGAAACGGTTACTCTCACCCAGTCAAATGTCTTTATGGGGACCGCTAACTATATTTCACCTGAGCAGGCTGAAAGCAGCCGTTCGGCGGACACACGTTCTGATCTTTACTCCATCGCGGCTGTCTTATTTGAAATGCTGACCGGTCGTCCCCCTTTCAAGGTGACACTGCCGTCGATATAGTAATCAAGCAGATCAATGATAAGGTGCCTTCCATCTGCCGCCTGCGCCCCGATTTGCCTCAAGAGGCTGACCTCTTTATGCAAAAGTCGCTGGCGAAGAAGCCAGACGATCGTTATCCAACGCCACAGGACTTTATCGCGGCGCTGGACAAATTGTTAGAGCGTTTACAGGTGGGGGGGAATGGCCGTACTCCTGGTCCGGTGCCAGCGCCACCTTCACCTAAAGAGTGGCGGTTGGTTGCGGTTTCCAGTGGGCGAGAGCACACCTTGAGAGGCGACTTGCTTGTGGTGGGGCGACAGGACCCACAACTGCATATATATCCTGATATCGATTTGGAACACAAAACAGTTGGGCGACGGCATGCGTACTTGCGTAAACAGCAGGGAACGTATACGGTAGAGGATCTCAACGCGCTGAATAAGACTCGTCTGAACGGAGAGACTCTCGAGCCGCATGAGGAACATAAGCTAAAAGACGGCGATATTCTCCGTTTTGGCAATGTTGAGGTACGCTTTGAATTACGATAGGCAATGTGTGCATGTTGGCGAGATAGGCCGTGCGCCGCGTCTACGTAACAGTAGGGGTGTCCATATGGACGCCCGACTCAGATCGGGTGGCAGTCGTTCGCGACAGGAGGATTGTCTGGCTCCCAGTAGCGGAGAAACAGTTCCTGCCGCCCCTACGGTCAGAGGGGTGAAGATATGAAAGAAGCCATGCAGATTTTTGTACTAGGGGCTGGTTTGCCCGTATCTATGCCAATACTTGTAATTGCTGGCCTTGTCCTGGCGATTGTTATCTTGATCGCGGCCTTCCTTCTCTTCCGCAGCAGCGGCAAAAAGAAGGCAGAGGCGGCTAATGCTAATGCTAATGATTGGCAAGGCCAGGCTCAGCAGGGAGGCTGGGGACAGCAGCCCCAGCAGCAGCAACAAGGTGCCGCCTGGGGGCAACCTCAGCAGCAGCAGCAACAGGGTGGCTGGGGCGCACAGGGTGGAGATAACAATGCGTGGAACCAGCAGCCCCAGCAGCAGGGAGGCTGGGGACAGCAGCCCCAGCAGCAGCAACAAGGTGCTGCCTGGGGGACTCCTGATGCGGCACAGCAGTCTCAGCAGCAAGCAGGTTGGGGCGCGTCAAGCGCGGCGCAGCAGCCTCAACAGCAGCAACAGCCAAGTGGTTGGGAAGCGACCCAACGAGCGGGTGGTTCCTCACCTCAACAGAGTTGGGACGCGGCTTCTCAGCAGCAACAGCAAGGCGGTTGGGGTGCGCAGAACGGCGATAACAATGCGTGGAATCAGCCCCAGCAGCAGCAACAAGGTGCCGCCTGGGGGGCTCCTGATGCGGCGCAGCAGTCTCAGCAGCAAGCTGGTTGGGGCGCGTCAAACGCGGCGCAACAGCCTCAACAGCAGCAGCAGCCAAGTGGTTGGGAAGCGACCCAGCGAGCGGGTGGTTCCTCACCTCAACAGAGTTGGGACGCGGCTTCTCAGCAGCAACAGCAGGGGAGCTGGGGTGCATCAAGCGCGGCGCAGGCGAACCAGTGGGGCTCTACAGGCGGTAACGGTTCGCAGCCTTCATGGGACGCGCCAGCCGCGACGCAAGAGCCCTGGGGACAGCAGTCCCAGCAGCAGCAGTCTAATCAGCCCTGGGGCGCTCAAGCTCCTCAACAACAGGGACCAGCCTCATTTAGTGGCTCTAACCCCTCCTGGAATCAGCCTCAAGGTGCCTTCGGTGCACAGCCGCAGGCAGGCTTTGGCGCGCAATCGGCTAGTGCTCCCTCCTGGCAACAGGGTGGCGTGAACACACCTGGAATGCAGCAGGATCAGACCATGTTTGCCTCAGACGCTGACAAGACGGTCCTCCGTCCCAATGGGGCACCTGCTGGAGGCGTAGGTCTTGTGAGGGTTGAAGAGGGTAAAGAGCCTGGCCGTATCTACGAGGTGCGGAAGGAGAGCCTGAGCATTGGGCGTAGCCGCGAGAGCGATATCTTCCTGGAAGACCTGGCTGTCTCCCGTCTTCATGCCTCAGTCGTGAATATGGGTAATGGGAACTACGCGTTGAAGGATGAGGGGAGCGCTAACGGTACGAAAGTCAATGGTCAACTGGTCAACAAGTATCAGACATACCAGCTTCAGGAGGGTGATCGCATTCAGCTTGGTCAAACCGTCCTGGTCTTTGGTAGGCGTTAGTCATGCTCCTATTGCGTGATAGGACCAAACGTGATACGTTGTAGTTGTACGCAAATTTAGAGAAGGAACGTGAATACTGCCACGTAGGCACTACGTGTCTACTCCTGAAGAAGTAGCATTAGCCCCTACGTGGCATCTTAATAGCATGGAGCAAGACGATCTCATTGGAACAATGCTTGGCAACTATCGTATTCTCGCCAAGCTTGGGCAGGGAGGTATGGCGCGGGTCTATAAAGGATTCCAGGAGAATCTTGATCGTGAGGTCGCGATTAAGGTACTTCCACCCTGGTATGCCGCTGACCGCAGTTTTGTGGAGCGCTTTAACCTGGAAGCAAAGCTGGTTGCCCGCCTTTCTCATCCCAATATCGTAACAGTGCACGATGCCAGTGAATTCAATGGGCATCTCTACATCGTCATGCAACTGGTAACGGGCGGCACCCTGAAGAATCGCCTGGACGCATTGCAGGGCATGGGGCAGGTTATGGATGCCGTTGAGGCTATCCCAATCTTTACCCAGATTGCCAGCGCGATTTCATACGCTCATGAGCAGGGCATTATCCATCGCGATGTGAAGCCGGTGAATGTGTTGATGGATGCCGAACGACCGATCCTTTCAGATTTCGGAATCGCCAAGGTGGTAGCCGTGACGCAGAGCAATCTGACGCGTCCAGGCGCGGGCGTTGGCACACCTGAGTATATGTCACCAGAGCAGTGTCAGGGGGAGCGGTAGATGGACGTGCCGACATCTATGCTTTGGGGGTAATGCTCTTTGAGGCCCTCACCGGGTATACCCCTTTTCGTGGTGATAACTATCCAGCGCTGGCGCATAGTCATATCTATGAGGCTCCACCACGTCCCACTTCAATTAATCCGGCCATTCCAGCTCCGGTCGAGCATGTCATTCTCACGGCGCTGATGAAGAATCCGCAGCAGCGCTATCAGCGCGCGAGTGATATGGCTGACGCGATGAATCAGGCTTTGAGTGCGGTTGAAGCTGCCTCACGCACGCCCGTCTACCCACCCCCACACACTAGTGCCCCCGCCGCGCCTTTCTATCCTCCGGCGCAGCCTGTTCCCGGATATGTCAATAATCGGCAGTATCCTCAGCCTTCGGCGGCGGAAAATCGCCAGGCTCCTCTCTATCCTTGTCATTATTGTCAGCATCTCAATAAACCAAATATGCGCTTCTGCACTCGCTGTGGTACGCCTATGAATCCGTGCCCCACATGTGGTGCATACAATCCGGCCAATAACCGTTTCTGCTCTACGTGTGGAAAGCCCCTGGCCGTGCCCATGTGATTGGGTCCTCTGCGGAGTGCGAGGGGCTCTGACGTGGATAAAGAGCCTTAGAGTAGCTCTTTATCCTGGTTGGCTCGTAGATTCTCAAGTGTTTTGCGTCGCTCATCGAGCCGTTTATGTTGAAGCATCAGGCGTTGTTGTGGGTCGAGCGCGAGAATAGTGCGGACTCGCTCGACGATAATGCTGGGTTGGGTTGGCTTGGTGATATACTCGATGGCTCCTTGCTCAAAGCCCTGCATCTGGTCTGTTAGATTGACCAGGGCACTCATGACCAGGACTGGAATAGGTGGCTCTGGCTGGTGTGCGTGTAGCCAGCGGAGCACATCCCATCCGGAGACAGGGCGCATTACCAGATCCAGGATAATCAGGTGGGGGCGGAAGCGAGGAATGAGATTGATAGCATCTTGTCCATTGTAGGCTGCCTGGGTTTCAAAGCCATTATGCTGTAAGAAGAAGCAGAGTACCTGTTGTATAGCTGCCTCATCTTCGACGACCAGTATCCTATGTGCGTGGTGAGCCTCATTTTGCATCTTGCTTACCTATTCTCTGCTCTTCGCCGAACAGCTATCGTTGGTGATAATGTGCGTATTTGCTCTGTGATGCGTCTCAGGAATGGAGCTGGTAGTATTGCTTTCCATGCTCGTTCTTCCTGCTCCCGTTTTCTGGCCTCCCACCAATACGAAAAGAGATCGTATTTGCCCCATGCGGTCGAGTTAGCTGCTTAGGGCATAGGTTGGGCGTGAGCGGCGTACAAGCGGGAAGCGTACCTCGGAAATCGTGTATTCGACGATCTCTTCTTCCTCGCCTTGCTTGTCTGTACTGCCATTGGTGAGCCGTGGGAGCGCTTCTCGGCGCAGGCTAAAGCGTCCTCCCAGGTCGCCGATCAGGTTCTGGATAAGCGAGAGTCCTAGACCGTCGCTCAGTTCGCCAGGAGTTTCAGGCTGTTCCTCATGTTCCTTTGATGGTCCTTTGCCTGTGTCGAGTACCTGGATGGCGACGTTTCCGTCTCCCTCTTCAAAACCACGAATGATGATAGTGCCACGGGTCACATCGGCCATGCCGTGCTTAATGGCATTCGAGACCATTTCATTGATGACCAGAGCCAGAATTGTGACCGCGCGTGAGGGGATGACAATAGGGCAGGTCTCGACCTGATATGAGATACGTTTTTCTGGAGGACTCAAATTGGCATTGGCTACCCCGACGATCTTACGCGCGATATCATCGACACGTGCCTCACTGACGTCTTCATGTGCCAGCAGGTCATGTGTGGCTGCAAGCCCCTGGACGCGGTTGACGCTTTCGGAGAGGATGCGGCGTACATCGGATGATTTGGTGCGGCGGCGCTGCAACGAGAGAATGCCTGCGACCGTCGCCAGATTATTTTTGACACGGTGGTGCAGCTCACGCAGCAAGACTGACTTAAGTTCCAGTCCGTGGCGGGTCTCTTCGTACAAACGCGCGTTCTCAATGGCGATAGCAGCCTCGTTGGCGAAGGTTACGACCAGTTGCATCTGTTCCGGGCTGAGCAGATGGCGATGGCTGCTGTAGATGCAGATACAGCCAAGCACCTTTTGCTTCACCTTGAGCGGGACACAGAGAACTGAGTGGATCTCCGAGGAGAGCGTGGGATCATCGTGAATGAAGCAATGCTCATCCGCGTGGAAGCAGTCAACCGCCATGCTCGGGCGTCCCGTCTGTACGGTTCGTCCAGCGCAACACTGCCCTACCCCTATTTGCAGGTGAGCTGCCTGTTCTGGGTTGAGACCATAGTGCGCCAGGACGTGAAGACGTCGCCGGTCGGGATCAAGTTCGAAGATGCAAGAACGCTCGGCTCCCGAGAGATGAACGGCCTGTGTGGTAATAATCTGGAGCACCTCGTTCAGGTTGAGCGTTGAGGCAATGATATAGGAGACGCGGTGAATGGTGGCTAGTTCGTGTACCTTGCGTCGCAATTGCTCGTCTGTTTGCTCATAGAGGCGTCCATTCTCGATATTGATTGCCACAATGCCCGCGATGACTTCGACGAAGTTCATCTCATCACGGGTGAATTCACGTGGCTTGCTTGATTGAACGCTGATGACGCCGATGAGGCGCTCGGCGGTGCCGAAAAAGATAATTGGTAGAGCCATCAAGCCCTGGTATGGTGTGCTATAGGCGCGCGCTTCTGAGGCGAAATTGGGATCACTCAGCGCGTCATTGACGAGGAGAGGACGCCCCTTATCGGCAACCCAGCCGCTGTAGCCTTCGCTGAGGCGGAGGATAAAATGCATACCGCCGAGAGGGCGTGGCCCGTTAGTGGCGCGCAATGTTAAGACACGCTGAAGCTCATCGTAGAAGAAGATGGAGCAGAGCTCAACATCGAGTTCTTCCGCGATAACCTGGGCAGTGTTTTCAAGCGTCTGATCCAGATCCATCGCCGAATTGCTGAAGCCATTGATGCGTTGAAGTGCCAGCAGGCGATGTTCAAGCTCCTGAGTCAGGTTATTGCTTTTGAGTGCTTGTTGCTCAACGACATGCTGGTAACCACGCGTCAGCGCGAGTGCGCTGCTAGAGTGGAGTTGATGGAAGCGCCCAAGAGTTGAGACAAGCTCCCCTGGCCTATCGTGGAAGATATGCTGGAGTTCGGTTGTCGTGGCGCTCGCAAATTTCTGAAGCTCTTGTAGTCTGATATCAAGCTTCTCATCACGCTTGACAAGCTCACTTCCCTCACGCTCAAAGTGTGCTGTCAGGGCTGCTTCGTCAACGCATTCCACGTTGGTGAATGCCTGGAAGAGTTGCCAGGCGTCGTTCTTCACCTCTCCCCTCTGATCACCATCCCATGCATATTGAAGACTCATTCTCAGGCGGGGTAAGTGCGGTGCCAATATCTGCTCTACATTTGGGCCTTGTGTCACGTTAATGTCCCTAGATTGCGCTACTCAACTTATGAAGTGATAAGATGTATGGATTGATCATTCATTGTCAATGCATGTATTGTAAAGGGGCTACCTATGAGTGTCAAGTAGAGAGCTCGCTAGAGCCTGGGAACGTTAGGTAATTCAGCCTTGCCAATACTCCCACTTGCTTGTATTGACGTTTACTAATATAGTTGCGACTCGTTTATGTTGATAAATAGGCTTTCATATATGGGCTCCGCCTATTGAGAGGAATATATTTATTATGAGATGTGTTAATTGTGGCTTTCCCGTCTCGCCTTCACGCACGACCTGCCCACGCTGTGGCGCGGAGGTGAATAAAGGAAGCGATGGAAGGGCTGGCATGCCGCAACAGGCAGGCTGGTCACCAGTGGCAGGTGACCAGGGAAGCCAGGGAAGCTGGAACTCGCCTGGTAGACAGGATGGTTATCCTGGTCAGATGAATCCCTCCTCCTTTGGCGCGAGTCAGCAGCCCTTTGGGGGGAGCGCGCGACCCTCTTACCCGCCATCCATGGCCCCGTCCGGTTTCCAATCCGCTGATTATGGCAATGGAGCGAGGCCTGCGATGGGTGGAGGACCTGGACGCCCACCCTCGCGTTCTCCACGCCTGGCTTTTACTGTTGCGGGCCTCTGTGTATTTGCGGGCGCTATTATTCTGATACTGGTCTTTATCCTGACCTCGGCGCTACCATCAAATTCAGCCAATAATCAGGCGCAGCAGCCGACCGCGACCAGTGCTCCTCAGCAGACGCCAACCGATGCCACGCCAACCGCTGATCCAACGGAAGAGGAGACGGCGACCCCGACGGCGACCCCGACCGAGACTGCTAACTATCCCGCTTCCCAGTATATTGATAAGGCGCAAATGGCGAACGCGTTAGATGAGAAGACGGCGAAAGTGACCCAACCAGGCGATAAGTTCAAGGTGGGGGACAAGATATATGTTGCTTTCGCGTTGCACCCTGGTAAGAGTGGAACCGTGTGCCTGTCGTGGTACATGAATTCGGCGAAGTTCTCTGATTATGAATTTGATTCAGATGGGACCGCACTTCCAGCTTACTCATATTCCATTACACATGCCACGGGTCCGGGGTATGTTGAAATTTACTGGGCCAGTTCCAAGTCCTGTAGTGATAAGCAACTCGCTCAGAAGGTGAAATTTACTGTCAGTTAGGTGCTTGGGGGCTTATAATGGCTCATATAAAGAGGGGCAGGCGTGTTAGCACCTGCCCCTCTTTATATGCTTAGACATGTTGGGTATCGGTTTCGGCGTCCAGGCGCGTTGCGTTAAGGATACGCTCAAGTGTGCCACGTTCATGCTCATTGATGGGTTGGAGAGGCATGCGTGGTCTGCCACCGTAGCCATTGAGCAGTTCCAGAGCCACTTTCAGGCCGGGAACGCCGTAGGTTGTGGTGATGGCTGTATTAGCGGGGATCAGGCGTGCCTGGAGAGTGCGAGCTTCCTCAATCTGCCCGGCCTCGAAGAGCGCTTGCACAAGGCAGACCTCATGCGGAAAAAGATTCGCCAGGGCGGCAACGGTGCCGAACGCTCCTATCGCCAGTGAGGGCAGCAAGAAACTGGCGCTGCCCGCGAAGACACGGAAATTCGGCGCGGTCTTTGAGACAATATAGGCTATCTTCGCGACATTGCCGCTGCTCTCCTTAAGCCCAACAACATTTGGATGCTCGGCGAGTGTGCAGATTAGCTCTGCGCTCAGATCAAGGTTGGCTGCGTTGGCGGGCATATTGTACAGCAGGATAGGGATCGGGCTGCTCTCGGCAATGGCTCGGTAGTGAGCCAGAAGCGCCTGAGAATCCATTTGGCTGCGAAAATAGAAAGGGGGAAGGATGAGCGCGATATTGGCTCCGCAGCTAGCTGCTGCCTGGCAATGAGCTATCGTTGTGCGTGTACCCTGGTCGCCACAGCCTACGATGAGGGGCATGCTATCCTCACTATCGCCAGTCACTTCCTTTGCCGCTCGGACGAGATGTGAGCGCTCCTCAGGTGTAACATGGACGGATTCACCATTGCTTCCCAAGAGGACATAGCCTGCGATGCCGCTCTCTTGCAAGTTTTGCATATGAAGTTGAAGAGTCGCGATATCCAGGTTCTCCTGCTCATCAAAGAATGTGGGGAGAGGAGGATACACGCCGCCGGATAAAATATATTGCATGTTGGACCTCCTGTTTCTGTCGATGTGCATGTGTTACGTAAATACTTTCATAATGGGCATTATAGCATACACAGCAATCTGGCCTTACAAGCGGCATGGAGGTATTAGTTTCTCATTATCGTCCCAGCCCTAGAATCAGGATTCCGGCGATAACCGCTAATACAATTGCGATGCTGATCCAGAGCATGCGTTGTGTCTCCATATGTCGGCGCATGGCGGCAACACGATAGTTCTCGGCGGGACACCATTGCGCCTGTGCGCAGTAGGGACAGAGGGGGAAGAGCTCATAAGGTGGGCAGAGTCCATCGTTTCTAGTACGCGAATTGCTATAGGTATATGCTCCAATCTCATTGCGGATCTGCTCGCTTTCGAAGATGGCATGGCAGTGGCTACAGCGTAGCAAGAGATATTCAGACCAATCGCCTGCATGGCATTTAGGGCAGGAGGTGGGCAAACCGCTTGTATGCGCGTTCCATGTATGGTGGCAGCGGTGACAGTGGAACTGTTTGTCTGAGGGGCGATGTGGAGCTACGCCACGCAACAGTCCTTGCTCAACCAGGGACTGCGCTTCTTTGGAGGAGAGTGTATAGTTCATATCACCCAGATCTACTGCGAGCGTCTCGCCAGTACGAAAAGTGGGGAAGGCGTAGTGGCGCTGGCGGTCTCTGCGAGCGCGTGGCGTTATCTCCTGTTTGCTTGACTTAGATGGACCTGCAGTTCCGCGTACTCCACTGGTTGTAGTCGTGGAGGTGGTGCTGTACTTGCGCAGGGCGTCATAGTCTTTGCGCTCCTCTGGATCGTTGAGCACTTGGTAGGCTTCAAGGATCTCGCTCATGTGGGTATTGGCATCTGCGCTCTTATTGCGGTCAGGATGATATTGGAGCGCGAGCCGCTTAAAGGCGGCCTTGATCTCAGCCTGAGTTGCAGTATGCGTTATTCCCAGGATGGTATAATAATCTTTCGTCGGCTGCATAAATGTTGGCGTTCCGTTCCGTCGAGTTCAAGCCTGGCAGAGGCGGGCCGCGAATACAATTATCGAACATAGTTCGATTTATGAACTATGTTCGGGTTTTAATGATACGCTCAGATGAGCGAATCTTACTCTACATGTTATAACGGAGCAGGCTCGAAAAGGTTGTACAGCGTTGGCGAGCCAAAGCATCGCATCTGCTTGTCTGGCAGCACACTATGAAGGTTGGATACGATACCAATAACGGTAGAGTTCGCTAAAGCCGAGCTTCGCGTAGAGGTGCTGCGCGGCCTGGTTGCCTCCGACTAATTGTAAGAATGTGCTGGTCGCGCCTCGTGTACTGGCCTGGGCCAGCATACCATTGATGAGGCGTGTGGCATAACCTTTCCGCCTCTGCGCTGAGGCCGTCACAATGTCGAAGATGCCACAGTATTCATGCTCCACCACACCCAGACCGCATGCCACGGGCGTTTCGTCTTCATAGAGGACCGCGTAAAGAGTTGGGAAAGCGATACGCTCTAATATCGCTCGATGAGGCTGATGAGCTTCAAGGTTGACATTGCTGAGATGGCAGAAGAGAGGGAGCCATTCTGAGAGCGTGAGTAGGCGTAGCTCTGAGGACGCTGCTTCCTGGGCTGGTTCGAGTGTGCGGTGTAAGACATGAGTCAGGTCTCGCTCCTGGTAGCCTTGCTGAGCGAGTAGGGTATCAAGTTCTGCGCTATCCTTGACGAAAGAGGGTAGGCGGAAGATTGTTGGTAGATCTTGGTGCGCATAGAAGCGCACACAGGTAGCGATCTTCTCTCGCGCGGGAAGTGTCGAGGGATAGAGCGGTGTAATGGAATTGGCTCTCTTGGTATAACCCTCGGAGGCGCGCATGACCCAACCATCAAATAGAAACTGCTGGCGCGCGGGCCAGCTATTGAGAGTAGCCTCTTCAATGCGTCGTGCGAACATGTAAGGACTCCATATTAATCTCTTGAAGCCAGAGTAGTCGGGCTTCGGAGCAAGATAAGCAGCAAAGAGAGGGTAAGCCACATGGACCTACCCTCTCGCCCCAACACCAGGGGAGCCTAAGTTATCCTTAATTGCTTGCTGTGCGATTCGCCCACTCCTCGCGGACATTGACGAAGTCACTGGCGGTCTGGTGCGTGTTCTCGGGCTGGACGCGCCAGATGCGAGGAAGTACGAACTCCCAGCGCTCAAGCAAGTTCTGAGTGTGACTGCTGTGCGTTTTGCGCGCGTGCCAGTCGACGACAGTTCGTAGTGCCTCACTCTCCTGTACATCTTCGACGCGTGAGAGTTGGGCTCCTGCCACGTTACAGCGCGCAGGGAAGTTGCCATCCATATCGAGTACATAGGCTACACCGGAGGACATGCCAGCGGCGAAGTTCTGCCCGGTCTCACCGAGAACGACGACCATGCCGCCAGTCATATACTCGCAGGCATGATCTCCTACACCCTCAACCACCGCCAGGGCTCCACTGTTGCGAACCGCGAAGCGCTCGCCAGCCTGACCAGCGGCGAAGAGTTGTCCGCCAGTCGCGCCATAGAGGACGGTGTTGCCGAGAATGGTGTTGGTATGGGCCTCGTACGCGGCTTCAGCCGGAGGCTGAATCACGATTTGCCCTCCTGTCATGCTCTTGCCTACGTAATCGTTGGCCTCGCCATGCAGGATGAGGCGCAAGCCAGGCATACAAAACGCGCCAAAACTCTGTCCCGCCGCACCGTGGAAGGTGCTGGTAATACTATTGTTCTTCAGGCCCTCATTGCCGTAGCGCCGCGCGATCTCGCCTGACAGGGCCGCTCCAACGGAGCGATCATAGTTGGCGATGGTGTGCTGGGTCAGGACACTGCTCTCGCCATTCAGTGCCGCTCCAACCTCTTCTATCAGCGTGCGCTCGACGTTGGAGGGCTCCGCTGCCGTACGCTTGCCTGGATCAGAGCGAACAGGAAGCGAAACGAGCAGGCCAGAGAGATCAATAGCGGCCTCTTCTGAGGCTTCGAGAAGTTCCGCGTGGCCAATCAGATCCTCAAAGCGCGCGATGCCAAGCTCGGCCATGAATTCGCGCACCTCTTCCGCGACCAGAGTCAGAAAATTGACCAGGAATTGTGGGCGACCTGTAAATTTGGCCTTCAGGTCCTCGCGCTGGGTAGCAATGCCTGCGGGACAGGTGTTGAGATGACACTGACGCGCCATGTCACAGCCCAGCGTGACCAGGGCTGCCGTGCCAAAGCCAAATTCTTCCGCGCCTAGCAGCGCGCCAACAATGACGTCTCGTCCGGTCTTGAAGCCACCATCCACGCGTACCTTGATACGCTGGCGCAGTCCATTGCGCACAAGTACCTGCTGTGCCTCAGCCAGTCCTAATTCCCATGGCATGCCAGCATGCTTGATAGACTGAAGCGGAGAGGCACCTGTGCCGCCATCGTTACCACTGATGAGCACATAGTCGGCATGACCCTTGGCAACGCCTGCCGCGATAGTGCCAACGCCCAGGCAAGAGACAAGTTTGACGCCCACGCGAGCCTCAGGATTGACCTGGTGCAGGTCGTAGATCAATTGCGCGATATCCTCAATGCTGTAGATGTCATGATGTGGTGGCGGTGAGATGAGTGAGACACCAGGAGCGGTATGGCGCAGCCGAGCGATAAAAGGCGTCACTTTTCCTGGTGGGAGCTGTCCACCTTCGCCGGGCTTGGAGCCCTGTGCCATCTTAATCTCGATCTCCTGCGCGCGCACAAGATAATCAGTGGTTACGCCGAAGCGCGCCGAGGCAACCTGTTTGATCTTGCTGCTGACTGGGTAACCATCCAGTGTCTCCTGATACCAGGCCGGGTCCTCGCCACCTTCACCTGTATTGTTGCGACCATTGATGCTATTCATGGCGGCGGCAATAGTACGATGGGTTTCGGCATTCAACGCACCTACCGACATCGCGGAGACAACGAAGCGTGCGCGAATTGACTCCATCGACTCAACCTCTTCCAGAGGAATAGGCTGGCGAGCAACAAAGCGTAACTGGTCGCGCAGGTTGGTGGAGGGACGTTTGTAGACCATGCCAGTGTATTGACGATAATCCTCAGTTGAGCCGCTCTGCGCCGCCTTTTGCAGCGCACGGACCAGCAGCGGATTATAGGCGTGGTATTCGGCGTCGCGGCGGAAACGATAGCGTCCCACATCAACCAGCTTGCGTCTGCGAGCCGGGGCGGAAGCAACAGCGGTCTCGCGCTCTTCGCGCAGCTTTGCGCTCTGCTTGCGGATTTCCTCTTCCACGCGTGCGAAGGTTACCTGCCCTTTGTGGAGCGCGGAGCCGGTGAAGCAGCGCTCCACGATCTCGGGGGAGAGACCAAGAATTTCAAACTGACCCGCGCCAATGATGTTGCGCAGGGTTGTGATGCCCATGCGCGCCATGATCTTGCACAAGCCATCCTCAATCGCGTGTCGATAATGGTCTACCGCCGCAGTGGGGGTGATATGCTCCAGGCGGCGGTCACCTGCCAGGGCTCGTACACTTGCTAGAGCTATGGTAGGGATCACTGCCTCAGCGCCATAGCCTAGCAGAACGGCGATCTGATGCACATCGCAGACCGTGCCTGTCTCGCAGATAAGCGAGGTCCTCGCGCGTAGTCCCTGGCGAATCAGTGTGTTATGGATCGCGCCAATCGCAAGTGGCATCGGAATCGGTGGTTGCTCCAGCGAGGCGTTTGTGTCGCTCAGGATCAGGAGTGAAGTACCATCTTGAACGGCTGTAATCGCTTCGGACTCCAGGCGACCAAGGGTTGCCTCCAGGGTGGGGCCTAGCAGGGTTGAGAGTGTGACAGATTGGAGACGGCTACGCTCGCTATCTCGTAAGACCTCCAGTTGGTGTTCCGTAAGCACTGGTGTATGCAGGTAGAGTTGGCGAGCGTGTTCTGGCGTCTCAGTAAGTAAGCTCTGGTGGGTACCCAGATAGCTACCCAGGGACATTACGATGCGCTCGCGCAGGGGGTCAATAGGTGGGTTAGTGACCTGGGCGAAGCGCTGGCGGAAGTAGTCAGAGAAGGTTGGCGAGACATGTGAGAGGGCCGCGAGCGGCGCATCATCTCCCATGCTCCAGGTTGGCTCTTTGCTCTCAGCCAATATGGGACGGAGCACCATCTCCACATCTTCATGGGTATAGCCATAGATCTGCTGGCGCGAGAAGAGGTCATCCTGTTCAAGCACCTCGGGCTCGGGTGCCTCACCTTCCAGGTCAGAGAAGTAGAGCAGGTTTTCACGCAACCATTGCTGATAGGGCTGGCGCTGAGCCAGATTTTCTTTGACCTCGGTATTGTGCAGGATTGTATGTGTTACGAGGTCCGCTGCGATCATTTCGCCAGGTCCCAGGCGACCTTTCTCAAGGACATTGCGTGGATCACAGGGAATCACGCCTGCCTCCGAGGCGACGATAAGCATACCATCGCGGGTGAGAGTATAGCGTGCCGGACGTAAGCCATTGCGGTCAAGCGCTGCTCCGACGATGCGTCCATCACTGAAGACCAGGGCGGCGGGTCCGTCCCACGGCTCGGTCAGCATTTCGTGATATTGGCACCAGGCGCGCTGAGCCTCATCAAGCTCTGTATCCTGCTCCCAGGCTGGGGGAACGAGCATTTGCATACTATGCAGCAGATCTCGCCCAGAATGGGTGAGTAGTTCGAGCGCGTTATCAAGCTGAGCTGAATCGCTACCGCTGGCAGCGATGACAGGCAACAGGTCAACCAGGCGTTCGTCCCATAGAGGGGACTCCAGGCTCCGCTCGCGTGCTCTCATCCAGTTATGATTGCCTTGCACAGTATTGACTTCGCCATTATGTGCGAGCAGGCGGAAAGGCTGTGCCAGGGGCCATGCTGGAAGCGTATTGGTGCTATAGCGCTGGTGGAAGACTGCCAGCGCGCTCTCATAGCGGGGATTGCTCAGGTCAAGGTAGAAGCTTGCGAGTTGATTGGGAGCTAGCAGTCCCTTATAGATGATAGTTTGATGCGAGAGGGACGCGATATAGCAATCGGAGAGATGCTCCTGACCCAGGCGATGTTCGATCAAGCGCCTCGCGTGATATAGGGCTCGTTCGTAGGATGAGAGATCGAGGCTCTCTGGTCGCGCAACCAGCACTTGCTCAATTGAAGGGGCGGTAGCGCGGGCGCGAGCACCCAGAATGGTATAGTCAATAGGTGGAGTACGCCAGGCGAGCACCGGGAGGTTGACCTCCTGTAGGGTCTGCATGATGATCTGGCGGCTGCGCTCGTAATCTTGGGGCGCATTCTCCTGTCGTGGGAGAAAGAGCATACCCACAGCAAGGTCTTGAATGATGGAGGAATCAATCTGCTGCCGTTCTAGCTCGGCGTGAAAGATGGAGAGAGGAATTTGTGTGAGAATGCCTGATCCATCGTTCGTTTCGGCCTCGGCGTCCTGGGCGCCCCGGTGGGTAAGGTGTGTCAGGGCTTCAAGGGCTGAACGCACAAGGGTATGACTGGGTTTGCCTGAAAGGTTGGCGAGAAAGCCAGTGCCACATGCATCATGTTCCCAGCGAGGATCGTAGAGCGGATACGCGTTCGTGTGTTGGGCGGTGTGTGTGTGCCGCATGCAGTGTCCTCCCAAATAGATAGTCACGGTCTAAGAGGGGTCTGGGCACCTGCGTTGGAGCCTCTTGTAACCAATACTCTAACAATGAGTATTGTAATCATTGCGTTGGAGCGCGTACGGGTTCCCTGTTGGGGAAATGGTCTAGTATTGTAGGCGAAGGTTGGATCATATGCAAGGCTCTTGCTTGCGGGATGACTACATCGAAGCGCGAGCAACATAGCTCTGTGGGGTAAGGCTACATTACCTTATTAGAGCAAGTATAACATAGCGCCAAGAAAGCATACAAGGGTAAGCCTGGCTTTTTGCTTGCTTTGTGGAGATTCTAAGGAGATTTTTATGGATCAAACTACCTCATAGCGTCTCATGTAGCGAACTGTGAGGGATCATTGCATCGGCGACTACAAGTATACCACGAGAAGCGAGAAACCTGCTCACAAATGGATGGTAGATAGGCTGGTTTGCCGTTGATAGATAACCTATCTACCATCTATTTGTGAAATCGATGAGTTCATTGATGAAGGGGGGAGGCCAACATTTCCTGATAGGTTTCATATGTCTGGCGTGCAATCTCGGCCTGGGTGTAGTATTTTAGGACGCGAGCACGACCACGGCGGGCGAGATCAGCGTACAGGGCAGGATCATCAAGCAGTTTACGAACCTGGGCACTTAGCTCATCGGCATTTCCCTCTTTGAAGACCAATCCCGCATCATCAATGACCAGGGGAATCTCACCCGAACTGGAACCAAGAACTGGTGTCTCGCATGCCATGGATTCGATCAATACACGTCCGAATTGTTCCGTCCAGTTGGGGCGACTAAGAGAAGGAAGCACGAAGGCATCTATCTCCTGCATAAAGCGAGGGATCTCATAAGTGGGCAGGCTCCCCTTGAAGATTACACGCTCGGAGATGCCCAGATTGGCTGCCTGTTTCTCTAATACCTCGCGCATAGGGCCAAAGCCAACGAAAACGGCCTGGCAGTAATCTGGTAGTTTGGTAAGGGCTTCGACGAGTGTAGGCAAGCCCTTTGACTCAACCAGTCGGCCCGCGTAGCCCAGGAGGAAGGGCTCTCCTGGTTTGTGTTGGCGTGGTGGGAGCGTGCGCTGGTAGATGACCGGGTCAATGCCAAACTGGCGAATGACATGTATACTCCCTTTATAGCCCTTGCGGCGGAGCACGTCAGCGGCGTCCTGATTTCCTGCGACCGCCGTTGTGGCGTGCTTATAGTTGTAGAGCTCGATTCGGCGGAATGGGAGCGGATACTCTCGGTAAAGGTTCTGAAAAGCAAAGAAGAGCACACGCGCCTTATGTTTGCCCGCGAGGCGCATAGCATGGTAGGTCGCGAAATTGTAGGGTTCCTCATCGATGTGTACAATCTCGGGGCGCACCTCTCGCATGATTTTGCTTAGTTCTGGATAGAAGTGCAGATGGTAACGACCATTGAAACGCATGGGGGTCTCAATCATGCGATAGCCCTCAGTATAGAGCTTCTCAAGTGTTTGCTTGCTCCCATCGTCGTGTAGCCAGTATGAGGGCGTCGCCAATGTCAATTCAACGTCTGGTAATCTGGCAAGCTCTTCAAGTTTTTTCTGCGAGGTCCCCGCGACGAGGGCCTTGGATATCATCAGTACACGCATAGTAATATCTTCTCTAAGGTCTCACGCGAAAACTAATGTGCTGCGGTGCCCCGTATGGGGTCGCGGCTAGCGCGAGTTCTATATATACGAATACCTGAGCGAGGAAGTACTAACCACCATGCAGGTGGTGCGGGTTTTCGTAGGAACTACAGTGCGCTCAGGTCTTCTATTCAAGGAATAGTAAGAAAAGATGACTGCCCTCTGGGCCTTGTGATCAGGCCTTAGTATGGGCGCGCTGGTATGCTGCTTCGTAGACTTTGAGAGTCTCGGCAGCAGTCCAGTGCCAGTTAAAGGTGCGAGCTCGTTTCAGCGCGCGTGCCCGTAGATCTGCTCTGAGGGTATCGTCACACAGGACACGATACATGGCATCGACGAACTGTTCCAGGTTATCCGGATCGATCTGGAGCGCGGCATCACCTACGACCTCAGGCAGCGAGGTACGATTAGAGCAAACGACAGGTGCGCCACAGGCCATGGCTTCCAGGGGATCGAGTCCGAAGCCCTCATAGAGTGAAGGGAAGGCAAAGAGGCTGGCTCCGCTGTACATGACTGGCTTATCCTCATCTTCCACAAAGCGGCAGATAACCTGTTGCTCTATACCAAGTTCCTTTGCCACAGGGCGCGGATCGGGAAAGAGTGCCCCCTTCTGCTTATCTGGATTGCCTGAAATAAAGAGTTGCAGATCGGGATCGCCCAGGCGTTGTGTGAGTTGCGCGAAGGCGCGTACCAGTTGTGGCACATTCTTGCGTTGATCGAGTCCCCCCAGATAGAACACATACCGTTCATTCAGGCCATAGCGAGCGCGAGCGCGGGCCAATGTCTCAGGATCGCTTACCGGCTGAAACTGCTCGCCCACGGCTTGATAGATAACATGAACGCGTTCTTCTGGCAGCTTGAGAACCTCGATGATATCGCTCTTGGCATGCTGTGAAACCGTAATGATCTCACTAGCCTTGTGCGCGCCTCGTGCCGCGAGTTGCATATAGGCTTGTACCTTGCGGTCGGGCAGATACGCAGGCAAGCGCAAGGGAATGACATCGTGAATCGTCACAACCGTTGGCACGCGCGGCAGGAGCGGCGGCGCGAAGTAGGGGACATGGAAGACATCTACACCCGCGTTGCGAGCAGCGGCAGGCCCTGTCATTTGTTCCCATAGGAGTTTCTGAATGTTTTTGCTGCGGCGAGCGAAGGTTGGCACGGGCTTGACCTCATAGGGAAAGGTGGTCTTGTCCGTCGCTGTTGGCTGAGGACCCAGGAGCACATAGGAATTATGCTCATCGATCTCGTGTAATGCCTCGAGCAGGTGCAGCATGTATTGACCTGTACCCGACGCAGGATGCTGGAAGAAGAGCGCGTTGACACCTATTTTCATGAAATGGCGACCTCGTCTGAGAAATTGGTTTGACCCTCGTAGAGGCGTTGATATACTGAGAGCATTTTACGCGCTGACTGCTCCCAGGTAAACTTTCTGGCTTGCTCATAGCCCTTCTGGCGTAGTTCTTGCCGCAATGTTTCACTTTCGGTGAGTTGCGCGATGGCATGTGCAAGCTCATCGATGCTATAGGGGTCGACCTTGAGCGCGGCCTCCCCAACGACCTCGGGAAGCGAGGATATATTAGAGGTGATGACGGGTGCGCCACATGCCATGGCCTCTATTGGTGGGATGCCAAAACCCTCAAAGAAGGAGGGGAAAGCAAAGATCTGTGCCATACTGTACAGATGGACCAATTCGAGGTCACTGACACGCCCCAGGAAGAGCACGCGCTTTTCTAGTTTCAGCTTGCTGACCAGTTCGTGTGTCTCATCGTAGAGCCAGCCCTTACCTCCGGCAATCGCTAGCATAGCAGGAGCCTTCTTTTGCTGGTAGAGCTGATGATAAGCCTTAATGAGGCCCAGATGGTTCTTGCGTGGCTCCAGAGTTCCGACAGCAAGGATGAAGGGGAGCTTCAAACCGAATTTGTTACGTGTAGCCTCCAGCAGAACCGGGTCGCTCACGCGCTTGAAGTAGCTACCGACGCCGTTGGGAATAACAGTGAGCTTTTCGACTGGAGCTTGAAAATGCTTGATCAGTGTGCGACTGACCTCATGGGAGACAGTCGCGATCACATCGGCCTCGTTGATAGCGCGAGGTACCACCTGTGAGAGGTACGCTGCCAGCGCGGGCGCGGCATACTCCGGGTGCTCAAGAAATGCAAGATCATGTACAGTAACGATCTTGCGCGTCCTCTTGTTAAGCGGCGGCAGGACGAAATCGGGGTTATGATAAATATCGATGGGGCCAGTGAAGAGGTTCGCGGGCAGCGGGGCGCGCCAGCGATACCAGAGAATATTCAGGTAGCGGTCCGGGATGAGCATGCTACGTCCACGGACGTGCTCGCCTTCGGGAAAAGGATGGTCCTTTCCCGGTCGCCCACTCGTCAACAGAGTATAAGAGTTCGTGGTATCCAGAGCGAGCATTGCATCTACCAGGCGGCGTACGTAGGTACCAATTCCGGCTCCCTGCCGGATGGCGGCTGTATAGTCAATCGCGATACGCATGGGATATTACCTTTGCTCATCTGGTGGAAAGGGAGGCCAACCCATCGCGCGACCACCAATGAGATGAAAGTGGAGGTGTTGGACGCTTTGTCCAGCGTCTGGTCCGACATTGGTGACAAAGCGATAACCTTGTTCCAGCCCGCGTTCAGCGGCGATCTGGCTGGCGACAGTAAAGAGGCGCGCAAGCGTCTCGCCATCTGTCTGAGTGAGTTCTTGCATGGACTCGATATGACGCGTGGGAATGACCAGGATGTGTGTAGGAGCCTGGGGATTGATATCCTCGAAGGCCACCACATCGTTATCCTGGTGGACGATCTTGCTAGGGATCTCTCCCGCAACAATCTTACAAAATAGACAATCAGCCATAGCTAACCTCTTATTGTTTTTACTATTTTTTCCTTATACGGAAACCTGAGTGCGCCGGCACTAGCCGCGAGAGCGGCGTTGGTTTTCGCATAAGACCTTTGAGTATACATATGGATACTCTGGACACGCGAAAGGGGGCGGCCAGGTGGCATCCCCCTTTATGTATCTGCTCCCTTCACAAGAGTGAGCAGAGCCTACGCGAACCGATACATTACTCGTTTGTTCGCGCCTCTGTTCCAGACGAAGGGTGTGTGCTCATCGTTTCTGCTGATATATGCTCCTCTGTTGCTATCTCCGTGCCCGTTTGAGGACTGGAGGGCCTGTCTGAAAGAGAGGAGGATGCCTGTGTTTCCTTGGGGGAGGCATCGAAATCGCCGTGGAGCGAAGGATCATTGTATTGAGGTAGGTTCATTTCCAGGCGAATCGACTTGATTGCCTGATAGACAACACCTGGCTTGAGCGTAAGCTGAGTGGCAATGATCTTGTGAACGCCAACGGGAGGGATAGGTAGCATCGGAAGATATACCTCTTTGATGCGTTCTAGTTCCTCGACGCTTCCTTTATAGGTCTGGGCTTCCCACCAGCTAGGCATATGTTGGCGGTCGCGTAGATCCTTGACGATCTTCTTTACGGCTTTCTTGGGGATCTGCACCTCTTTGGCGATCTGCGTACGGATGCCGTCGAATTCTGCTGGAGCTGCGAGTTCGAGATAGAGGCCTTCGACCTTGGTAATCTGCTCCTGTGTAGGAATAAAAGGCTCTGGTGGCGGAGTCTTATCACGTTTCAGTTTAGGTGGAGTTATGGGCCTGGTTGGCTTTGTTCTTTCTCTGGGTGGTCTGGCTGGTCCGGGACGCCCTCCGGTTCGCTCTGGGCGTGGGCGCTGTCCATAAGTACCATCGACATGTGGGCGTGGGCGCTGTCCATAAGGGCCTGGTTGCCCCTGCCCGCTACCTGGATGATAGCCGCCGGGACCGCGATTATAGCCACCACCTTGATAGCCGCCCTGCTGTCCACCTTCGCGATAGCCACCACCTTGATAGCCGCCTTCGCGGTAGTTACTTGGGCCGCGTTGACCGTAGCCACCTTGCTTATACCCTCCGGAATTATAGCCGCTCTCGCGCTCGCGGTAGCTACTTGGGCCGCGTTGACTGTAGCCACCACGGTCTCCGTAGTTGCTGCGCTCGTTAAAACGGCGTTCGCCGAGCCCTTGCTCTCGCGTGGAGGGATAGGTGCTGTGACCAGACTGTGGAGCAGGTGGAGTGTTGTAACCTGGAGCCTGACGTGGCCCTGGCGTTTCTTTGGGTCCAGGGGATACCTGGGGTTTGGGATGCGCTGGTTGATCCGGTTGCCCGATCTTAATATCACTGAGGGTATCCAGCCATTGGCTGGTACCGCCTTGTGAGGCCTTAGGTTTTTGTGGTAGTGCCTGACGGGTTATACCTGGATTGGTAGGTTTATTCTGGGATTGAGGTGGCGCGTTCTTCGCTGCCAACTTTTCTTTCCTGGCCTTCTGCACGCAGTCGGGGCAAGTTACGTCTTTAGCATTAGCCGACTGAAACCACTTGCCGCAGGTGGTGCATCGCATTTTAATTTTGCTCATGCGCGAACTCCCCTGTACCATCAATATTGAAACAACGTGTTGAGTGTCGGAATGCACTTTCTATTGTAGTGTGTCTCCCTGGCTTTGTCTACCCTTGGTATTTTAGGGGCGTTGTGCGTAACATGAAACATTTTTGTCTATTGTTGTATATTGATGAGTAAATAAAGCCACTCTCTGCTGCTCAGTATAGAGGGGATTTCATCGTCCATGAGTGATTTTATGGTTGCCACATTCTTCTACCGTGCTACCCGGTGGAGGTATGCTCGTCGAAGAATGTGGTAACGTCGCGCAGGCTGGAGGTGCGCTGAGCAGGGGGAAGAGCGTTGATGACGAGCCTTCCGTAGCCTTTAGTATGCAGGCGCGTATCCAGAATTGCCATGACGCCTGTATCGGAGCGTGTACGTAGGAGGCGTCCAATACCCTGCTTGAGGCGCAACACGGCCTGGGGTAGGACATAGGTCCCGAACCAGTTCTCGCCATTCGCTTTCATATGCGCGACACGTGCCTCATGCACTGGATCGTCGGGTGGATCGAAGGGCAGTTTGTCGATGACAACCAGCGAAAGCGCGTCCCCTGCGATGTCGACTCCCTCCCAGAAGCTCTTGAGACCAAAGAGAACTGAACCTTTCTCCTGGCGGAAACGGCGTGTCAGTTCCAGACGCGTCATGTCACCTTGTTTGAGGAGCGGAAACTCCAGGTGCGGAGACATGATATCGTAGGCGTAGTCAAGCATGCGCTTGCTTGAGAAGAGCAGGAAGGCGCGCCCCTGCGAGCGCTTGACGAGAGAGTACATCTCGCGTGCGATGGCGAGCATATAGTCTTCGGACCCGTTACCGAAGGTGGGCGCTGGCAGGTGGCGCGGCAGATAGAGCAGAGCATTGCTTTCGTAGTCGAAGGCCAGAGGCAGGATACTCTCCTGCACTTCTGGACGTTCCTCCGCATCCAGGCCGACGCGATGCCGGAAGTAGTGGAAGTTGGCGGCGCTATTCTCGCCCTTGCTCGCCCCCATGTTCACTGTCGCGAGCGTGGCGGAGGTGCAGATAACATTGCACTTGTTGAAGAGGCGCTCTTTGAGCCAGTTTGTGACATCCAGAGGCGAGGCTGAGACCTGAAGTTGAGCCGAGCCACGACCACCACCGTCCGCGCGCTCTATATAGTAGACGAACTTATCGGGCTCGGCGACGGAGAAGACGGTGCGTACACTCTCTGCGAGATTTTGCGCTCGCTTGAGCAGCTTATCGTAGAGCTGATTTTCTTTCTCAGGCATGTCTTTAGGGCGCTGCTTACGCATAGAGTCGGCGAGGTCTGAGAGGGCTGAAGCCAGGCGCAAGCCCTCTTCCATAGGTTCTTCCAGGTTGAGCCTTCCCTTGAAGCCGAGATCGGCGAATTGCTCAAGGTGTAGCCACATGTTCTGTGCTGCCCTGAAGGCGTCGTCCTGCAAGCTGACCTGGCTATGGTCTTTGAGCATACGCTGTGCCAGGAGGGTCTGGATCTGACCTGGACTGATGGTAATTGTGAACGAGCGTGTAGCCTCCTCCTCAAGATGGTGAGCTTCGTCGAGAATAATTACGTCGCGCTCAGGGAGGAGGAAACCGCCCATGGCGGCGTCGAGCAGGAGTAGTGTGTGGTTGACAACGATAACCTGCGCGCGTTCGGCCCGCTCACGCATCTGGCGCACATAGCAGTCGGAGAAGTAGGTACATTTGCTCCAAGCGCACTGGTCGCTATCGGTCGCAACACGCCCACGTATATCAGGTGGCAACTGGAAATCTAGTGTCTCGAAATCTCCGGTAAAGCTCTCGTCGTCGGGATCATTAACAATATCAAGCAAGCGTTGGAACTTATCATTCTTGGTATAGAATTGCATTCCGATGCGTTCATTCTCCATGCGGTCGATGCAGAGGTAGTTGCTGACACCCTTGACCAGAGCGGCCTCGAAGGGATGGATATGCTGCTGAATGAACGGGATATCTTTATAGAAAAGTTGCTCTTGCAGAGCCTTATTGGCGGTACTAACGATAGCAACCTTGTTTGAGCGTACAACTGGTAAGAGGTAGGCAAGGGACTTGCCGGTGCCGGTGCCAGCCTCGATGATCGCGGGAATATTGAGCGAGAGCGCTCGGGCTACAGTCCGCGCCATTTCGACCTGAGCTGGACGCTCCTCATAGCCGGGAAGACGGCGCGAGAGAGCACCACCCTGGCACAGGTCGGAGGTAATCTGGCGATAGAGACGTGCCGTCTCCGCGTTATCTGGAAGCGAAACTGATTGCTGATCCTCACTCACCTCTGGTGGCGTGCTCTCCATTGTGGTCGGAAGCAGAGAGTGATGTAGGGCTTCAGGTGGTTGTTTTTTAGAAGCTGTTGTAGCGGCCTCGATTCTGGCTTCCTCTTCCGTCTGTTTGCGCCGTGTGATCTGTAGCCCGCTTGTGCTGGTCGGAGCTTCTGAGGGCTGACTCTTTACGGATGGCTTGGTTGGTTCTGGTTCCTGCGTTGTGACGCTGGATTGTGTGACTGCTACAGGCGCAGGTGCCACAAGTGGAGCAGTCTCGCGGATAGGTTGATGCATTAAGGCGCGGATATAGTTATCAGCGAAGGACTGAATGTGCCCAAAGCGCTCCAGTGGCTCACGGGCCAGGGCGCGTACCAGTACATGCTCAATGTATGGAGAGATGTGTGAGTTGAGCGTGCTGGGCATAGGGAAGGTCGTCTCTTCCTGCTGACGTAGAAGCTCTTCGCGCTCACTTGCTTCATATGGGCGGCGTCCGCAGAGCAGTTCATAGACCATGACTGCCAGGGAATATTGGTCGCTGGCTTCAAATGGTGTGCCATGCAGATATTCAGGCGCCATATAGGGAAGAGCCTCGCGCTCAAACCCCGAGTTTGGTTCCTCAGTTGAGAGGCGAAGGGCGAAGTCACTCAGCAAAATATCGTTCTGTTCCGTTAAGAGCAGGCTGGAGGGATGGAGGTTGCCATGGATAGTATGCAGGACATGCGCGTAGTGAAGCGCGGAAGCAGTGGTTGAAAGGATGAGCCGGATATCGGTTGGTTGATACTGCTGGGTAGGCGGGAACTTCTCATGAAGGCTTTGCCCTGGTTGGTAGTTCATGACTAGATAGGGATGCTCTTCATCGAAGCCAGCCTCGACGGTCCTGATAATATGGCGATTGATCAGCTTCTTGAGCTGGCGTGCGCGTGTGAGGAAGGCTGTTTGAGCTTGCTCGTCGCGGAGAGGCGTATGAAATTTCTTAATGAGGAGCGTCTTTTTGCGCTGTTTGCTTAGGTAGGTGGTGCTGGCCTGGCTGGTGCGTAGGGTGGCGGTAATAGGATAGGAGCCGATCTGTTGCAGCTCAACCTCGGACATATGCTCCTCACTTCTCCGAAAATATGAACATCTGTTTTTGTCTGCATTGCAGTATAACATAGGGCAGAGCGAGTAACAATGCCTTAAATACTCTGCCTGCCTGGGGATTGGATGATGCAGTGATCTCTCACACTTGATAGGCGTGAAGATGAGGAGTTTGCCTGTGGGATAGGCGGTATTCTGGTAGGAGTGCTACTTGACAGAGGGGTGGTTGTACGGTACTATTAGTGTATAATGTACACTAATAGGGCTTGAAAGGGAAGGGTCAGAAATAAGCGACTGGCTATTCCTTCGCAAGCTCTTATAAAATCTTATGCGACCCCAACATGTTGCCGTACCCCCGCATGGGGGTCGCGGTTAGTGCGCTCAGAGGTTCTCATAAGGAATAAGTATAGGATACACGATAGAGTGTAGCATGTCGAGTGTAGAGAGCGTTCTTCCTGAAAGAGCGCTTTCTATTGGACGAGAAGTTATGGAAAGAGCTAAGACTGATGGAAGAGCAGCGTATGTCAATAAGCGACTTGCAGGAAAGTGAACGCGAGGAACCGCAAGAGCGGGAGCAGGGGCAGGTAAGCGAGGCCGAGGCCCATGGATACGATGTTAGCAAGTATGAACGCCCGTCAGTCACAGTGGACGTTGTGATGATGAGTTTGCGTCAGAAAGATCTGCAAGTGCTCCTGGTAAAGCGGCGCGCGTGGCCGCATGAAGGTATGTGGGCCATTCCAGGCGGTTTCGTCAATATGGATGAGTCGTTGGAGGATGCGGCCAAGCGTGAGCTCTGGGAGGAGACGCAGGTGGAGAACGTCTACCTGGAGCAACTCTATACCTTTGGTGATCCTGGTCGTGACCCGCGCACGCGTGTAATCACGGTCGTGTACTTTGCTCTGCTGGATTCTGAGCGTTTGCAGGTGAAGGCGGCGAGTGATGCTGTTGACGTGGACTGGTTTCCAGTCTATGATCTGCCACCGCTGGCCTTTGATCATAAAAAAATTCTAGAATACACACTCAATCGTCTGCGGGGCAAGCTTGATTACACTACCATCGCCTTCAATCTGCTGCCAGAGCAGTTCACGCTACGCGAGTTGCAACGCGTCTATGAAATGATTCTGCACAAACGAATTGACAAGCGTAATTTCCGTAAGAAGGTACTCTCCACGGGCATCCTTGAGGATACCGGAGCAAAGAAGATGGAAGGGACGCATCGACCCGCGCGCCTGTATCGTTTCAATCCCGCCGCTGAGCATGAGCTATAGGCATGAGCTCGACCCTATACCTATTTTGATTTGGGAGAAGATCGCATGGCACACTCGACATTACCCGCGAACTTTATTGAGCAGGCGGTTCCGTTCTTACGTGAACTGGTGCAATGGGAGCGTGAGCTTCCCACATTAGCCTGGGGCGATTTTGTTGTCGAGGCGCAGAAGGGGCAAGTGGCTCTCTTTAGCATTGACATGATCAATGGCTTCTGTCATGAGGGCGCGCTTGCCAGCCCACGCATCAGGGGAATCATCCCAGCGGTGGTGGCAGCTATGAAGGGCGCGTTTGGGATTGGTGTGCGAAACTTTGTTTTGGCACAGGATTGTCATACCGAGAATGCCACTGAATTCGCTGACTTCCCACCGCATTGTCAGGCTGGGAGTCGCGAGGCCGAGATTATTCCAGAGTTGCTCGACCTGCCCGCGCTAGCGTTGGCGACTGTAGTCCATAAGAACTCACTGCATGCCTTCCACGGTACGAACCTCGATACCTGGCTTGATGAGCATTCTGATATGAGCATTGCCACCATCGTTGGGGACTGCACCGATCTGTGTGTATATCAGACCGCTCTCCATCTCAAGCTCCACGCCAATGCGTACAATAAGCCTTTGCGCGTGATTGTTCCTGAGAATGCCGTCCAGACCTACGATACGCCAGTTGAGATCACTCAAGAGGCTGGTATCCTGCCTCATAATGGTGACGTAATGCACTTGTTGGCCCTGTATCATATGCGCCTCAACGGCATTGAAGTGGTGCGCGAGATTCGTTAGTGTAGGTCAACCCTGATGTTCTTTGCGCTTTTCAACGCGTGCGGTACAGTAGGCGACCTGTGAAGAAGTCCAGCCGATGTAATCAATGCGTGTCTCCCGAGGGGTCTCAAGGAGAGGTCCCTCAACCGTCAGTGGCATATCGCTGTTTGTATCCCAGAGGACGGGGAGTTCATGTGCCTGCCGTTCATCTTTGATGCGTACGGGAACAGGATAAAGGCGATAGATATAGGGATCGAAGAGGTGCGTCGGGACATGGAGTATTTCCCGCCGCCAAACCATTTGATGTTGTTCAGTGAGTTCTGCCACTGAGCTCTCTGGCTCTTCGCTCTCGCTTTGTAGGGAGCGAACAAAGTTGCGTGCCTCTTGTGGGTTAAGCGTGACGCGCTCAACGTAGTGGTTACCCAGGTTGAGGACGGCAAGGGCCTGCGAGCCGTGATGGAAGGCGCGTCTGAGCCAAGGAGCGGGATTGATCAGATGTGTGCCCCATTCCTGGGTCACAATGGTCGCACCACGTCGCTGGTGACGGCTATGCCAGACCTGGAAAAAAGCCTGCTTGCGTTTGAAATCACACTGGCACTCTTCCCAGGAAGGGTAGCCACGTCGCTGAATCTCATGATGTACATAGCGTACCAGGGTTGTTGTCATAGCCGTGGCAGCCAGTGCAAAGCCGGTGAAGAGTAGATTGCTACGCTTACTGGCGAAATTGAGCATGGGGGACCTCCAACAGATCGAGCAACTCAAATAGAGAGTGGACTAAGAGACAGTCAAGCTGGTTTTCCTGTAGTCTAGAATGGCGGTCGAGCAAGACAGGCGTTATGCCGACTGAACGGGCTCCTAGCACGTCCTGGACGTACATATCACCGATATGGAGCGCGAACTCTGGAATCTCGTTCGCGCGTTGTAGTGCGCCCTCGTAGAGCGCGGGGGAGGGTTTCGCGTGGCGCATAGCCGCCGAAATGATGACGCAATCAAAATAGGGAGTGAGCTGAAGGTGCTGGAGGATAGGTCCCAGAGCCATACCCCAGTCCGAAATAATGCCCATGGTATATTTGCGAGCCTTGAGCGCATCCAGGGTTGGTAGCACATCCTCGTACAACTGCCAGCAAGCGGGATTATCGTATTCGCGCGTGATGGTATAGGCAAGCTTATGAAGGCGCTCCTCATCATGCTCCTCAACAAAGGGACGCAGGAGATTCTTATAGTAGCCAGTCCAGAAATCAATAATGTCCTGTTCGTTGGCCCAGGTATGACGATTGATGCTGCGGTGGCTCAAGAAGTAGCTCTCAGCCTCAACCATACGCGCCGTGACAGCATCCATATGAATATGCAGGTTCAGAGCTTGACCAACTTGCTGACAGAGCTCAGGTGTCGAGAGTCGTTCGGTGAGGAGAGTATAACCGGCGTCGAAAAAAACTGTGCGGATTGCTTGTGGCTGCTCAATAAGCATGTTCTAGACCTTTTCTTTCCGGGCTCTATGATCGTGTATGGTCAGTCTAGCATGTCTCAAAAGTCAGTGTCAATGAGTGCCAGTACATATCATAAGCTGCCTGGTGGCTTCCTTCCCATAATAGCCTCAGCTGTTGAGACATTATACACAAACCAGCGCCGCCTAAAGGGTTACTATTGCTAACGCGCTCTGGGTTTTGATGAAGAAGTTATGTCCGTTTTACGAACATCGTTGTCTTTACATTGGATTGTTCCTGGCTCTTCTTGCGGTTAGACTATGGCTATAGTTTGAACAGCACATGATGTGCTCTACGACAAGGAGGTTTTTGGTATGCTTACACAGGAACAATTGGCGTTCTATAATGACAACGGTTACATTCTGGTCAAAGGTTTGCTCTCAAAGGAGGAGGCGGCGGCGTACCGTCAGGAATGCCATGAGCTGGCGGATCGGCTGGCGAAGCAGCGCGACATCGAAGCGACCTGGGGGAGTGCTCGCGACGCTATAATGGCGACTGATACTAAAATCTTGCATTGCCATGATGTGCAGTTTTATGGGGCTTCGTTTGGTCGTCTAATTCTTGATGAGCGGATTACGGGTGTCGCATCCGACATTATCGGTAGCCCAAACGTGCAATTGCACCATACGAAAATGTTTATCAAACCGCCTGAAAAAGGGTCTCCCTTCCCCATGCATCAGGATCATCCCTTCTTTCCACACACGAACCATAGTATGATCGCGGCAATAGTCCACTTTGATGATGCGCCATTGGAGAAGGGTTGTGTCCGTGTGGTGCCAGGTAGCCATAAGCTCGGTCCGATCCAGCATAATCCAGAGGGAAGCTGGCATCTTCCATTTGATGAGTACCCCTTGAAGCCTCCAAGCCCTGTGCTGCCGAGGCTGGAGACGTGCTCTTCTTCAGCTATTTGACCATTCACGGATCAGGCGTTAACGTAAGTAGCGAGGCGCGCACAACTGTACTCATTCAGATGCGTGATCCCGCTGATGCTCCCTCAATAGATACTCATAAGTCGCGAGGGCAGGGGATGATCTTGCGGGGTATTGATCCTCTAACCGTCCAGCAGTAGTCGATTTGAAGCGAGGAGGCCCGTTCTGGATAGTGTGATATCACGCCAGCATTTTGCTGATCTTGCTCACCTCACGTTTTCCGTAAGTCTGGGTAACTTTCAGTGTGAGATTGTGGGATGGGGATTTATTGAGCCGCGCTGGTGGCGTAATTACATGCATACACATTCCTTCTTTGAGGTCTGCTATGCGTACCAGGGTCAGGGCCTCTTCCATTTTGGTGGAACAAACTATACAGTTCGCGCAGGCGATGTCTTTATCGCAAAACCAGGCGTAGCGCATGAAATCATCTCATCCACAGAGGACCCGCTGGGCATCTATTTCTGGTCATATACGCTTTGCGAGCAAGAAGAGAAGGGAGATGGGCCTATCTCAAAGATAGATGCTCTGCTGCGAGCATATCTGACCTCGCCATCTGTGGTCAGCGACCATACCCCATCGATGCTGCGTACGCTTGAACTCTTAACTGAGGAAGGTATACACCGTGAGCCTGGTTATGTTCAGGTTGTTCAGGGACTTGTTGTGAAGTTGTTGCTAGACACTGCGCGTGCTATTGTTGATCCAGGCATGCTGGGTGGGTCTCCCATTCCGCCCGCTTATAGCCCAGAGGAGATCGTAACTCAGACGATCAAACGCTACCTGAGCGATAATTATGCGCGTGCAATTACCATGCGTGATCTGGCGTCTCAGGTCCATCTGAGTGAGCGCCACACCGCGCGCCTCTTTCGCAAGGTCACGGGCGATTCAATTATGCATTATCTGACTCAGATGCGGTTGATGAAGGCCTCGCAACTGCTTCGGGATCGGCAGGCTACGTTGTCAATCAAAGAGATTGCTCAGTCCTGTGGTTACCCCGATGTGCGTTATTTTACGACACTCTTCCATCAGAGAACGGGTTTGACCCCTGCCCTCTTTCGCCAACAGGGAGGAGTAAGCGGAGCCGCGCTTCTCACGCATACGTTAGTGCCTGGGCATTAGGTATAGATAACCTCGTTGCCGTTCTTTCTAGGCTTGACCCCGTGGCAGGGCTTATGTTACTATGGATGTATGAGCTATCCAATTGCTGACCAGATTAACTACACACTGGTCTCATGTCCTCCAGGTAAATATCAGTCGCATGATATTGCCGCATAAGCCTGGCGCTTCTGCTTATGCGGCGGAATAGTGGCGCTGTCACCGGGGTATGCCTGCCATTTCTTCAAATGGGCACGCGTAGCCTCAGCTCTTCTATGGTGTGCTGCTTTTCCTCCCCTCATTTTCATCGTAAGCTCATTGTGTGCGCTCCCTTTTTCTCTGCATAGGTTGCTTTATGCTGCCAGGTATTCCTCATCTGCTTGTCGTTCTGTTTTTCTCAGAAACATCTAGTTTTGTGTTTGCAAGGAGAAAGAATACCTATGTTACTGGCAAATCTCTCAAAAGTCCGTAAGGATTATGGTGGCAACCTCGTCTTCCGTGATATAGACCTTGAAGTGCTCGAACGTGAGCGTATTGGTCTAGTGGGAGAGAATGGGAGCGGTAAGACAACGCTCTTTAAACTTCTCGCTGGCCTGGAGCAGCCTACGGCGGGCACCATTTCGCGCAAGCGTAATCTGACCATTGGCTATCTCTATCAGGAGATTGAGGCAAGTCAGTTAGAACTGAGCGTGTATGATGTGGTTGCCGCTAGTAGCCCTGAACTGCAAACCCTCGCTGAACGCATGAAGCGTTTGGAGGTGCGAATGTCCGATCCTGCACTGGCTGATGATCCTGATGTTATGGAGCGTGTCCTCACAGAATATAGCACGGTTCAGGAACGCTATGAAGCGCTGGGAGGCTATTCCATTGGGCATCGAGTCGAGGGCGTGCTCTGTGGCTTAGGGTTTGGTCTGCATGAACATCGGTTACCGGTCAAGTCCTTTAGCGGGGGCGAGAAGAAGTTGATTAACTTAGCGCGTATCCTGCTCCAAATGCCGGACCTGCTGCTGCTGGATGAGCCCGATAACCACCTTGATCTGCGTGCCAAAGCCTGGTTAGAGCAATATATCCGTGACTATCCTGGCACCGTCATTATCATCTCACACGACCGCCATCTGCTAGATCACTCCGTCACCAAAATTTATGAAATGGAGGACGGGGAGATATCGGTCTTTGTGGGCAACTATAGCGCTTATGTTGCCGAGCGTGAGCAGCGCTTGCAACGCTTGCAGGAGCAGTACACACTACAACAGACCGAGATTCGCCGTCTGAAGCATAGCATGCACCGCCTCAAAGAATGGGCCAAGATGAATCCCAAGTTCGCGGGGCGTGCCGAGTATATGGCGAAGCGCGTTGAGAAACTCAAGCAGGAAGCTGTCGATAAGCCTATCCTTGAACGAGATCGGATCAAGGTCGCGTTGGACACTGAGCGTAGCGGCAAGCGCGTGCTTGAGGTCAAACAGCTGAGCAAGGAAATTGGGGAAAGAGTGCTCTTTGAGCCATTCGACTTCACTGTTCTTTATGGAGAGCGTATTGGTATTGTAGGCGCGAATGGAGCGGGAAAAACTACCTTGCTACGCACGATGATGGACCTCTTACCCGCCACGACAGGTACGGTGAAGATTGGACCAAGCGTCGTCACTGGCTATTACTCCCAGGAACAGGAGACGTTACCATTTGAGAGCACGCCTCTAGATTTTGTACGCCGCCTGAAGAAGTTTACCGAGGGGCAGGCAATCGCTTTCCTTAGTCGTTTTCTCCTCTCGATAGAAGAGGTGCGTACGCCTATCGCCCACCTGAGTGGGGGACAGAAGAGTCGCCTTCAAATCGCGCGCTTGATGTTGCAGGAGGCAAACTTCCTGTTGTTGGACGAGCCGACAAACAACCTTGACATCGCCTCAACTGAGGTGTTGGAGGAGGCTCTCCTCGACTTCGAGGGCACAATGCTCATGGTCTCACATGACCGCTACTTTCTGGATAACATTGCCACGAAGATCCTTGAAATCGGTTCCGATGCGAAGGTCCGTGTCTATCCAGGGAACTACGCTTACTATGTTGAGAAGAGCGCTGGTTAGTGATCTTTCACAAGCATATGAGGTGATGTCGTGCAGCCTCATATGCTTGTTTACTGTTCATGGAAGTATCATTGATGCGTCCGATATGGCATACTGTAAGTAGTTGCTAACGAGTTCTTGAGATACAAGAGCGTTGATGAGGTGAAGAAGATGGGCTATGAACTTCTAGAGGTAGGGTATGCTGAGGGATATGCCACTATTACGCTGAATAATCCCAGACGACGCAACGCACTTTCGCTGGCGTGCATGCAGGAGTTGACCGCTGCCTTGCGCGAAGTGGGCGAGAGTTCCGCGCGTGGCGTGATCCTTGCCGCAAATGGTCCGGCTTTTAGCGCGGGGCATGACTTCGCCGACATGGCGGAGGGCGATCTGGAGATGATGCGTAAGTTGCTGCGTACCTGTACCACAATGATGAACACTGTACAGGAGATACCACAGCCAGTACTGGCGCGTGTCCACGCCATCGCCACGGCGGCAGGTTGCCAACTGGTCGCGACCTGTGACCTGGCAGTTGCCTCGACTGAGGCATCTTTCGCCACGCCGGGCGGCAAAGGCGGATGGTTCTGCACAACACCAATGGTCGCGCTTAGCCGTAACATTGGGCGCAAGCGTGCGCTAGAGATGCTGCTCACTGGCGATCCCATTGATGCGCAAACGGCAGCCGATTGGGGCCTGATCAACCATGTTGTCGCACCTGAGCGCCTGGAAGAAGAGGCCATGCGCCTGTTGAGTGCGGCAACGCGTGGTAGTTTCCTCTCCAAGGAGCTTGGCAAACAGGCGTTTTATGCTCAGATCGAGATGCCGCAACCCTTAGCCTATGCATATGCAATGGAAGTGATGGCGGCGGCATCACAGATCCCAGATGCACGCGAGGGGATGCGGGCTTTCCTGGAGAAGCGTAAGCCTCAGTTTGAGGAGCGTCCCTGAACTGGTCGCAAGAGCTACGCGACCTCGAAGTGAGGGCGTAGGCGCTTGCGTGTGAAAGAGAGTGATGCTCGCAATCGGTTCTCGTCGGTTTTATCATAAGGCCAGCGAATAGCCTCAATATCTTTCCCGGCGAGCTTAAAGCCACGTGTTAGCGCATGCAAGTCGTCGGTGCGCTCTTTGAGTGAGCAGAGCATCGCCTGCTGCTGGCGCTGTGGCAGATGCATGACGAGCGCGACCAATTTGCGCATCTGCTCAGCTAGTGCTTCTTTCTGCTCATAGAGATGAACTGGATCGTGAGTGATTTCGCCCTGCGTGAGCGGATTGAATTCCTGCGTCATTTCATTATGTTCATCAACGGGCAGAGGCAAGACATCTTTGCGCTGGCGTAGGCGATTGATAGCCTCGTTATGAGCGATACGGCGGATATAGGCCCGGAGATTATCGACGTGTGTCTTTCTTAGCGTCTTCCAGAGCTTGATACGCGTCATCTGCGCTATCTCATCGATCTCCATGTCAAGTACGTCGGGAGGCGTATGAGCGCGAGCCACTACCTGACGTGCAAGGGTGACGATGAAGCTATCATAGTTCGCCAAAATGCATTCGATCTCATCGGTGTTGAGGTCTCCTGAAGAAGCGTCAGGGATATTCACGGTGGACATACTTTTCTCCTTAGCCATCCTAGCGCCTGCGGCATCTTTGAGTTATGGATATGTGATGGTCATAGCATGCACCGTGACCACCACATATCTGTGACTCCGGCGAGCCACCGCAGGTGGTGAGGAGTTCTTCAGAACTATAAGTTCCTTTGTTTTAAGGATACAGTGTTGAGAGTGTGCTGAGAACCGTGCTTATGGGACATTATTGGGACATAGAGAGGACATTTAGCCTCTATGGGATGGTGTGATATGAGTATGTGCTATTTCGCATAGAAACGCTATGAGATGCGTCACAGTAGGAAAGGCAATGTATGAGTGACATGGCTTCCTGGGAGCGGCCCGTGTCCCTACCTGACTTGCAGCAAGAGGAGGTACATGTTTGGCGGGTGCGTCTGCCGCTGCGAGCGGAGGGCTATGAGGTTTTGTGGGGCTTATTGATGGAGGAGGAGCGGGAGAAGGTCAACCGCTTTCGTTTTGAGAAGGATCGTCGGCTCGCGGTCGCGGCGCGTGGTGTTTTGCGACAATTGCTCAGTTTATATACCCAGGGTCCTGTGGACCTGAGCTACAACCAATATGGCAAACCATACCTTCCTGGCTCTCTTCTCCAGTTTAATGTCGCGCATTCGGGTGAGGTTGTCTTGCTGGCATTTACTTTGGTTGGACTGGTGGGTGTGGACGTTGAGTATATGCGTAATCAAGTGGAGTTCGTGGATCTTGCAAAGCACTTTTTCGCGCCCCGCGAGGTAGAGATGCTTATGGAACTCCCTTCCAGGTTGCGTGCTCAAGGCTTCTATAATTGCTGGAGTCGCAAGGAGGCCTATATCAAAGCTTGTGGATTAGGTCTCGCGCTCCCGCTAGATTCCTTCGTGGTCTCGCTCTCTCCCGATGAGCCTGCTACGCTCCTCTTGTCACATGAGGGCGCGATGTCCGACTGGTCACTATTCGCTCTTGAGGCAGGTCATGAGTACGCGGGGGCGCTCGCCGTTCGCCACAAAGGGCACAAGTGTATGCTGAGGTGCTTTGATTGGCAAGAAGAATGGTTGCCAGCCTGAGGAGGAGCATAAGAAGAGAAGTCGATAGATGTTCAGGTACTGGAGGAGCCACATTTGTGTCGTGTGGCTCCTCTTTACGTCTTAATGTTTGGTAACCGGGTGGGGCTATGCTGATTGCGTTAATCATCATAGTGCGACATATTGGTTATCCTTTCGATTATGTTTGTGCTTCCCTGCTCTTGAAGCGAACAAAAATATGCTGTGCTTCGGAGAGCGCGTCGTTAGCACTACAGGAGGTGATTACGTATGTGCGCTACGGACGATGGATGGTGTTGAGCGATGTGGACCATCTATTCCTTCTAGTTATACAGGAGGGAGGGTGGTGGATGTGGCCTTTTCTTCTGCCTTCTCATTCGACGGAGTGTAGAGTGAGATTTCGTGTCACGCCTCCTCTTGCGACTGTGACCGTGCGTGCACACGTTATGACATCGTCGATTTCGTGGATGTATGTAAGGCGAGTGGCTAGGAGGGCCTGAGTGGTGGCATGCGAGCCTCGTATGCTATCATCCATGTATGAAAGAGATGAATTGGTTTACATATATTAAAGCCGCTACTGAGCGGCTGGTTGCGATACGCGGCATTAGCCCGAGCGAAGAGGAAAACCTTGTTGCTAGCAAAATCCTGGAGCTGCTGTACGAGGATGGGATTGAGGCATTGTACACGGCGAGCGGTTTTGATCCTATCGCGAACGATCCCTATGGGCGGAAGAATGTGTATGCTTTCTTGCGTGGTCAGCGGGCGGAGACGCTCATCCTCCTGGGCCACTTCGATACCGTCGATACCGCTGATTATGGTGATCTTGAGTCCCTCTCGCTTGATCCAGGCGCGCTAGCTCTGCATATAGATGAATTACTCGCGCCTGGCACACGCCTGGAGGGTGAGCGAAGCAACTGGCTATTTGGGCGCGGCGCAGGCGACATGAAGAGTGGTGTCGCCGTGAATATCGCTCTCATGAGGCATCTCGCCGAGCGCTCGCGGAGTGAGGCCCTTCCATTCTCGGTCCTGCTCATCGCGACAGCGGATGAGGAGAACGAATCAGCGGGTGTTCTCCAGGCGGTGCACTTCCTGACGCGCTGGCGTGAGGAGCGGCAATTACACTATCTGGGCGTGCTCAATACAGATTATGCCTCAGCGCTCTATCCAGGTGATCCACATCGCTATATCTATGCAGGCACGGTGGGGAAACTGTTGCCAAGTTTTCTCTGTATCGGGCGGGAATCGCATGTAGGCGCGCCCTTTGGCGGTCTGGATGCGAATCTGCTGGCGGCTGAGTTGATACGCGATTTCAGCATGAATGACGCTTTAAGCGATAGCGGCAAAGGGCAGACTACTGTACCCCCGGTTACACTGCACTCCACAGACTTGAAGCAGCAATACGATGTACAGCTCCCCTTCGCCGCCTATTTCTATTTAAACGTTCTTACCCTGACCAGCAGCCCGGCAGAGCTCTTACAACGCCTACGCGAGCGTAGTGAACTGATTTTGGAGCAACTCTTGCGGCGGGTGGAAGATACGGAGAGGCGCTGGCGGCGTGCCACAGGGTTGCCGGACGAGGTAGAGGCACGGAAGGGGTGCGTGCTCAGCTATGCTGAACTGTACGCGGACGTAGTGGCGCAACTGGGAGAAGAGAGCGTACATGAGGAATTGGAGCAGACCTGGCAGAAGCTGCCAGTTAGGCTCGACAAGCGAGAGCGCTCACTTCAGCTTGTGCGGCGTCTCTGGTCATTGAGTCGGCGACGTGGTCCAGCGGTCGTCATCTACTACGCGCCCCCATACTATCCGCATGTGCCGGAGAGTGAAGGGCTATTGGCGGAGGCAGTACGTGCCGTTGTCGAGGCGCATCCCGAACAACACCTGATCCAGCGTGAGTTCTTCCCCTTGCTCTCCGACATAAGCTATCTCCAGCTTGACGCAAATATGGATATCGCGGCCCTGACCGCTAACATGCCAGTCTGGCAGGACGCTGAAGAAGAGCCATCACGTCCGGGAGCCTATAGCTTGCCTTTAAGCTTGATCCAGCAGTTACAACTGCCAGTCTTCAACTGGGGTGTGCATGGACGTGGAGCGCACCAGCGCGATGAGGCGGTGCAGATGCCATATTCCTTTGAAGTGCTTCCCCAATTGCTTGCCGAGGTATTTCAGGCACTGGAGGAACGGCTACGATAAGCACTGAATAACTTTTTCGAACACCATTCAACTAATGAATGGTGTTCGAAAAAAATAACGCAGCATAGGTCAAATAAAGGGCGATTAGCGGGATTGCCCATTCGCGAGAAGTTGACCAGTAGCACGCTTGCGCGCGACACGTTTGGCAGTCATAGCCATGATGCCGCCAGCAGTGGTGATGAGAGCGAAGACGATAAAGAGAATGGACCCCAGAGAGAGAGCGACAGAAGCCTGCATTTGAGCGGGATACACGTCTTTAATACGCAGTATAACCAGGAAATAGGTCCAAAGGAAGAGGATCAGGCTGAGTGCTCCAAGGGTCGTAAGCGCCTCCCCGATCCAACGCATGTTGCCAGTGCCAGGTTGTTCGGATTTAGGGCTGCGAGCGAAGGCAACGAGCGCGACTATGATAGCGGCAAGCAGTAGTAGTACACTTAGCCAGATAATGCCTAATGGTAGAGTAAACCAGGAGCCTGCAGTTGTGAAATCACTGGCTTTGATGGCGAGACTATGCTTGATATCGTTATTGCCAAGGGTGTAATCGATAGATCCGTAGGGAAAGATGACGAAAGCAAGCACCGCGACGAGTGCGCCGATTGCTGCTGTAAGATATCCACGTGAATCTGATCGTCCGAGCATAAAAGCAACGGTCCTTTCTTATGTGCCTGAGTTTTATGTGTGCGTAGCGATGGTGAGCAAATAAGGCATGTGACTAGATGCACTTAGGCTTATAGGGGCTTGATGTCTGCCCTGATGCTTGTTTGCCTCTGAACTCTTATTATATGGGAGGTGCGCGAAAAGTTCAAACGCACTAGCAGCTCCTCTCGAGAATTACGTCGATGTGACGTTGTATGGTACAGAAAATATTGCTGTGATACAATGTGCTCGGTTATGCATAAATATAATTCTATGCTGGTGGTCCTGGCTATTGGGGCTCTATGTGGTGCGTGTTAGATAGATATATGCGTACGAGTTGGAAGGAGATACTATGCCAGTTCGAGGATACCTTCGTTATCCACATATCTTTCGGGATCAGATTGTGTTTGTGGCTGAAGATGATTTATGGGTCGTAGGTGACGAGGGAGGGCGCGCCGAGCGCTGGACGGCAGGAGTGGGTGAGGTTAGTCATCCCCGTTTCTCTCCTGATGGGAAATACCTTGCCTTTGTGGGTGAAGAGGAGGGACCGAGTGAGGTTTATGTGATGCCTGCTACGGGTGAGCCGGCGCATCGTCTAACCTTCCAAGGAGCGGGCTGCCGCGTGCTTGGCTGGACACCAGATAGCAAGGAGATTCTCTATGCCAGCAATGCTGAGCAGTTTACACCGCGCTTTCAGGGAATATTCGCCGTTAGGATAGAAGGCGGCTTACCACGCGCGCTTCCGTATGGGATGGCGAATGCTATTTCATATGGTCCTGAAGGCGGTGTGGTGCTGGGACGTAATATCCGAGAGCCAGCGCGCTGGAAACGCTATCGTGGTGGAACTGTTGGGCATCTCTGGTGCGACACAGAAGGCAGCGGCACCTTCAAGCGTTTGTTAGCCCTGGATGGGAATATCTCCGATCCCTGCTGGGTTGGGGAGCGTATTTATTTCCTGTCTGACCATGAGGGCGTTGGCAATGTCTACTCTTGCACGCCCACTGGCGAAGATGTGCGCAGACACACCGCACACGAAGACTTCTATGCACGCAATATGTCCAGCGATGGTCAGCGGCTAGTCTATCACGCGGGCGCGGAACTATACCTGTTCAATCCGAGCGAGGAGAGAGCCACTACGCATCAGGTGCCTGTGGAGCTTGCGAGTGTGCGCACCCAGAGAAATCGCAAGTTTGTCTCGGCGAGCAGCTATCTTGACACCTACGCCCTCCATCCCCAGGGACATGCAGCGGCTTTTACCGCGCGCGGCAAAGCCTTCACGATGGGTAATTGGGAAGGCCCTGTCCTGCAACATGGTGAACTGGACGGGGTACGTTACCGCTTCCTCGAATGGCTCAATGATGGCAAGCGGCTGGTGGCGATCTGTGATGCGCCCGGAAGAGAGACTCTGGTCATTTTTAATCCAGAGGAAGCGAGCGAGCCCAAGCTCTTACATGAGGCTGAGTTCGGGCGTGTGGTCTCTCTGGCGGTCTCGCCAACCGATGACGTTGTTGCTATCGCCAATCACCGCCAGGAGCTAGTAGTTGTAGATCTGGAGAGCGGCACGACGCGCGTGCTGGACCAGAGTAAATATACGCGCATCCTGGGATTTGACTGGTCTCCAGATGGTAAGTGGTTGGCATATGGCTTCGCCATTTCGGGGCAGAAGACGGCTATCAAGCTTTGTGAGGTAGAGAGCGGAGAGACACACCAGGTAACGAATCCCATTCTGGAAGACTCGCGCCCGGCGTTTGATCCTGAGGGTAAATTCCTGTACTTTATTGGGCACCGCCACTTCACACCGCAATATGATGGGCACCAGTTTGAGTACAGCTTCCCACGCGGCTCTAAGCCCTATGCCATCATGCTCAAGAGCGATCAAAAGTCGCCGTTCATTCCTGAGCCCAAGACCCCAGGCGAGAAAGATTCCGTACCAGCGCTCAAGTCAGAGGCGAACGGAAGTGCGAAGGAGGATGAGGAGAGCAAGGTTGATGGCGAGACAAATGACGAGAAGGATGATGAGAAGACGCCAATCACCATCGATCTGGATGGTATCAGAGACCGTGTTCTGCCCTTCCCGGTAGGCGAAGGACGCTATGTCGCCGTGCGTGGTATCAAGGGGAAAGCGCTCATCTTCTCACTCCCATTTGAGAACACAGTTCCGGATGAGCCTGATCACGCGCACCCGAAGGGTCTCGTTGAGACATATGATTTCGAGACCTATAAAACTGAGCGCCTGTTAGATGGTATCAGTAGCTTTGATCTCTCGCGTGACGCTAAGACGCTGATATACCGTGCGCACCATCGCTTGCGCGTGTTAAAGGCTGGAGAGAAGCCGAAGGGCGAGAATGGAGGCACGAACCGCGAGACTGGCTGGCTGGACCTCAGTCGGATTAAACTCTCGGTACAGCCTGCCGCCGAGTGGCGACAGATGTTCACAGAAGCCTGGCGCTTGCAGAGCGAGCAGTTCTGGACCGCTGATATGTCTGGTCTTGACTGGCAGGCCGTCTATGAACAGTATCTCCCACTTGTCGAGCGCGTAGGATCGCGCTCAGAACTCTCTGACCTGTTCTGGGAGCTTCAGGGTGAACTGGGAACCTCACATTCGTATGAGATGGGGGAGAATATCGCAAGCGCCCCCACTACTCACAAGGGCACCTGGGTCTTGACTGGTCCTATGATGACGAAAAGCAGCGCTACCGGATCGCGAACATCATCAAAGGTGATCCAGCGAACAGGCGTGAGACTTCGCCACTCACTCTCCCAGGATTGGATGTCGCGGCAGGTGATGCCGTACTCGCGATTAATGGGCAGCGCCTGAGCCTGGAACGTACTCCGCAAGAACTACTGGTCAATCAGGCGCGCCAGGAGGTGCAACTCACCATCGAGGACGCCGAGACCCAGGAGACACGCAACGTCACCGTCAAAGCCCTGGGGAGCGAGTGGCCCGCGCGCTACCGCGAGTGGGTTGAGGAGAATCGGCGCAAGGTACATGAACTCTCTGATGGGAAAGTTGGTTATATCCACATTCCGGACATGGGGACACATGGCTTCTCGGAGTTCCATCGCGGCTTCCTGGCAGAGTACGACTATCCCGCGCTGTTAGTCGATGTGCGTTGGAATGGCGGGGGCAATGTCTCCGGTCTCCTACTGGAGAAGCTAGCGCGGCGGCGTGTCGGTTATGACTTCTCGCGCTGGGGACAGCCGGAGCCATATCCACAAGAATCGCCACGCGGCCCCATGGTCGCGCTCACGAATGAGCAGGCTGGTTCAGATGGCGATATCTTCAGCCATAGCTTTAAGCTCATGGGATTGGGACCACTGCTCGGAAAGCGTACCTGGGGTGGCGTAATCGGGATTCATCCCCGGCATCGGCTGGTCGATAACACTGTTACCACACAGCCAGAGTTTTCTTTCTGGTTCAAGGATGTCGGTTGGAATGTCGAGAACTATGGTACTGATCCCGATATCGAGGTCGACATCGCGCCTCAGGATTATGTGCGCCATGAAGACCCACAGCTAGAGCGGGCTGTGAAAGAAGCGTTACGCCTGGTTAAAGAGGTGGAGACGCTAGAGCCCGAGCCGGGTGAGCGACCACGCTTAAGCCGTCTATTGCGAAGTGAAGAGAATTTGAAGTAATCGCTTAATAAGAGAACCTGCAAATACAAGAAGAGGATGCCTCCTGCTCATGAACAGAGGGTATCCTCTTCTTGCTTGTAATCCATATATCATAGTATGCGTGTTGTATTATATAAGTTGCTCTTGTGTTTGGAAGAATAAATGCATCTAAAGTTGCTTGAGATTCCTAAATAACACGGAGAATGATATTATTGCGGACCTGGCATGTGGTACACTGTGAAAAGCACTCTTTAACTCTGCCTGCTCGTATTTACGGTCAGGGAAAGCGAAAAGGCGAAGCCTCTGGAGAGCATTCTCTGGAGCATCTATTCGGCGCGTGTTGTCATGCTTGACTGGTACGTGATACGATTAGAGCATAGCTCATATCATTGCTCGTCAGCTATATATATAGCGTGTAACCGTGTCGCATTCTCAGGCATTGCCAGCACATTGTCGACGCGCTGAATAGATGCTTGCCTCACCTTATAAGCATGTCAGTTGTAGCGCAGAAAGGGGGCGTACACTGGCTTGAAGGGCCTGTTATGGCAAAGCGTTGCTCACAGCAAGCAGCCATGCTCAGACATATCAATAGCCAGATAGAAGAATGCGTTTTTAATCCCTAGTTTATGTGTCAACACATGTTCTTATTGCTCATATTCCTACTTTTTATGCGAAAACTTGAGCATTCTTATTGCCATGAATATCAACTGTTCATGCAAGACGTTGGCGTTAGTCGCGACCCTCATGTGGGGCACGACAGCAACGTTAGTTTTCGTATAAGACTCTAGTGTAGCAGCAAGATGGGCATCCTTTGCCCCTTGCCAGGAAGCATTAAACCTTGAGTAAACGTATTTCATTCTCAACGATTGAGATTCCAAACTGGGTTGAGCTGCTTCAGTGGAGAGCCGAGCAGCAACCCGAGAAAAGGATCTATTCTTTTCTGGCCGATGGAGAAATAGAGAAAGAGCATTATACACATGCTCAACTCGATCTCTATGCCCGTTCAATTGGCTCCCTTCTACAGGAGCGAACCGTAAGTGGAGAACGTGCCCTCCTAATCTATCCCTCGGGCTTAGAATTCGTTGCAGCATTCTTTGGTTGTTTATATAGTGGAATTATTGCTGTTCCTGTGTACCCTCCATCTGCCACCCGCTCGGATCGAACACTCACAAAATTCCGAGTTATCGCACAGAACGTCCAACCCACCATCATTTTGACTACTACTGCTCTCTCAGGCAGAGTACAGGGCCTGCTGGCCCAATCACCGGAGCTACAAGCTATCCCTGTCGTAGCGACTGATACGCTATCCACTGAGAACGCGCGGCAGTGGGTAAAGCCAGATATCACAGGCGATACCCTCGCATTCTTGCAGTATACCTCTGGCTCAACCGGGACACCGAAAGGGGTTATGGTCACTCACCGTAACCTGCTAGAGAACTCCAGGTTGGTTGAGGGATATTGCCAGCATCCAGACGATGCTCATGGCGTCATCTGGCTCCCGCTCTATCATGACCTGGGGTTGATTGGTGGTGTCTTGCAGCCGCTCTATGCTGGCTATGAATCGACCATCATGCCGCCAGCCGCATTCTTGCAACGGCCTATTCGCTGGTTGCAGGCTGCTTCAAAATACCATGCGACCATCAGCGGTGGACCGAACTTCGCATATGACCTATGTACGCGCAAGATTACCGAGGAGCAAAAGGCCACACTCGATCTGAGCCATTGGGAGATTGTTGCCAACGGCGCCGAGCCTGTACGAGCGGACACTATGGAGCGCTTTGCCGATGCCTTTGCCTCCACCGGCTTCCGTCGCAACTATTTCTATCCCTGTTATGGTTTGGCGGAGTATACCCTGGTCATGTCCGCCGGACGTAAGGGCGTGTACCCGCTTGTGCATACCTTCTCGGGGCAGGCTTTGGAGCACAATGAAGTTCGAGTGGCAAAGGAGGAAGAGACCAATAGCCGTACGCTGGTGAGCATCGGCGCAGGATTGCCTGGTCAGCGTATCCTGATCGTTGATCCAGAGACGCTGACGGAAGTGCCAGTGGGGCGGATTGGTGAGATCTGGGCGGCTGGACCAAGTGTAGCGCAAGGGTACTGGCAGCGTCCCGAGGAGAGCGAACAGATTTTCCGCGCCAATCTTGCCAATGGTGAAGGCCCCTTTCTGCGTACCGGGGACCTGGGTTTCCTTTACGAGGGCGAACTCTTTATCACTGGTCGCTTGAAGGACCTGATTATTATCCGAGGGCGAAATCATTATCCGCAGGACATTGAGCTGACTGCCGAGAAAAGCCACCCCGCAATCCGTTCGAGTGGTAGCGCGGTCTTCGCGCTAGAAGCGGAGGGTGAGGAGCGCTTAATCGTAGTTGCCGAGATTGAGCGGCAGTACCTCAAGAAGGACCCGCAGGAGATCTTCACAGCCTTGCGACAGGCCATTGCCGAGGAGCATGAGCTACAGGTCTACAGCATAGTCTTGCTCAAGACTGGTACGCTACCCAAGACCTCAAGCGGTAAGGTTCAGCGGCGAGGTACCCGAGATGGCCTGTTGAACGACGAATTGGATATAGTAGCTCGTTGGGTCCTGGAGGTCGCCCCAGAGGAGATTCCAGCGAATGAGGTGGAGCCTGCGCAAGAGGTGGAATCTGTCACTGCGCCCACGAAGAGCGTTGCCGAGGTAAGAGCCTGGCTCATTCAGCAGATCGCGGCTCAGCTCAAAGTACGCCCGGAAGCTGTGGACACGCGAGCACCCTTCGCGCAGTATGGTATGGACTCGCTGACTGCGGTGACCCTCTCTACCGACCTGGAAGACTGGTTAGAGCGTGAGCTTCCGCCCACGCTTGTCTATGACTACCCTAATATTGAGACCCTGGCGCGCTATCTTGCCAACGAGAAGTCGCCGAATGAGATATATTCCCTATCTGAGGCGAGCATGCCAACTGATGAACCGATAGCGGTGATCGGGTTAGGTTGTCGCTTCCCAGGCGCGGACGGCCCAGATGCCTTCTGGCAGCTTCTACGAGATGGAGTGGATGGTATCTCTGAGGTGCCTTCCTCCCGTTGGAGCCTGGATGAGTACTACGCGCCTGAGCGCACTCCAGGTAAGATGAACACACGCTGGGGTGGCTTCCTTCAGGATGTAGACAAGTTTGATCCTTACTTCTTCGGTATCTCGCCACGTGAGGCCGCTGGTATGGACCCGCAACAGCGTATTCTGCTGGAAGTCGCCTGGGAGGCCCTCGAAAACGCGGGTATACCCGCAGAACGGCTCGCAGGCAAGTCAGCGGGTGTCTTTGTTGGGGTCAGCAGCAATGATTATTCGTATTTGCAGTATGGTGATACGAGTCGCCTCGATGCCTACTCTGGCACTGGAAACGCGAATAGCATCGTTGCCAATCGCCTCTCTTACTTGCTGGACCTACGCGGTCCCAGTATGGCGATCGATACGGCCTGTTCTTCCTCGTTGGTGGCAGTCCATTTAGCCTGCCAGAATATTCGCAATGGCGAATGCGAAGTGGCACTGGCGGCAGGCGTCAACCTGATTCTGACGCCCGATTTAACCATCACCTTCTCGCAGGCGCACATGATGTCGGAGTATGGTCGCTGCCGTACCTTTGATAACGCCGCTGATGGGTATGTGCGTGGCGAGGGCTGCGGTGTTGTGGTGCTCAAGCCACTCTCCGCTGCACAGCGAGATGGTGATACTGTGCTCGCGCTCATTCGTGGTTCAGCAGTCAACCAGGATGGTCGCAGCAATGGCCTTACCGCGCCCAACGGGCCTTCACAGGAAGCAGTGATTCGGCAGGCGTTACGTAAAGCCGGAGTGCTGCCGCATCAGATCGACTACGTTGAAACGCACGGGTCGAGTACTCCACTAGGAGATCCTATTGAGGTTGACGCGCTTAAGGCTGTGCTGATGGAGCAGAGGGAAGGCGATCAGTCTTGTGTGCTGGGATCGGTCAAGACAAACATTGGACACCTGGAAGCGGCGGCGGGCATCGCGGGTCTGATCAAGACTGTTCTGAGTCTGCAACATAGTGAGATCCCACCACACCTGCATTTCCAGCAGCTAAACGAGCATATCTCCTTTGAAGACACCACGTTTGTTATTCCAAGGGAACGGATGCCCTGGCCCGAGGGGAAGCGCCACCTGGCGGGTGTCAGCGCCTTTGGCTTTGGTGGTACAAACGTGCATGTGGTGCTGGAAGGGGGTTCGGAGGTCCCGGTCTCTGAACACACGGTTGAGCGAGAGACGCATATCCTGGCGCTCTCGGCACGTAGTGAACAGGGGGTAAAGGAGCTAGCCAGACGCTATGTACGCTATCTAGATTCCACCCCCACTGCCTTGCTTGCAGACATCTGCTATACGGCTGGAACAGGCCGCACTCACTTCGCGTACCGTCAGGCATTGATTAGCTCCTCACTGGAGGAGCTACGCACGCAATTGAATGCCTTGAGCGCTGGAGAAGTGGTGGCGGATAGCGCTAGTGGGCGCGTGCCTCAGGGGGAACGCGCTCGCATAGCCTTCCTCTTTACTGGTCAGGGATCGCAGTATATTGGCATGGCGCGGCAACTCTTTGAGACACAACCAGTCTTCCGAGAAGCGATGGAACGCTGCGAGCAGATTTTGAGCCGCTATCTCTCACAACCATTGCTCTCTGTCATCTATCCAGGAGAAGGTACAAGCTCGCCGCTGGACGAGACGGCTTTTACGCAGCCCGCGCTCTTCGCTTTAGAATATGCGCTGGCCGAATTGTGGCGCTCCTGGGGTGTAGAGCCTGACATCGTACTTGGTCATAGCGTTGGCGAGTATGTCGCGGCCTGTGTCGCTGGCGCTTTAAGTCTGGAAGATGGACTAAAGCTCATCGCTACGCGGGGACGCCTGATGCAAGAACTTCCTGAGCGTGGTGAGATGATTGTGGTCTTTGCCTCACCAGAGGAGGTTGAGCGCTACCTTGAACCATACCGGGAACAGGTTGCAATCGCGGCGGTCAATGGACCAGCCAATACTGTCCTCTCCGGGCGCGCGGAGGCCATACAAAGCATCGTGGGACGCATGAAGGCAGATGGGCTGAATACACACCCCATGGTAGTTTCGCATGCCTTCCACTCTCCACTTATGGAACCCATGCTGGATGCCTTCGAGCACGTCGCGAGCGAGATCCAGGTGAAACCACTACGTCTCCCGCTGGTGAGCAATGTCACAGGGGTGCTGATGCCAGTGGGCGAGATGCTGGACGCGAGCTATTGGCGAGAGCACGTGCGCTCTGGTGTGCGCTTCTATGAGGGAATGCAGACGCTGGTAGCGCAGGGATACACGCTCTTCCTTGAGTTGGGACCCAACCCGGTGTTGACAAATATGGGCAAGCGTTGTCTGCCAGAGGTTGCGGCGACCTGGCTAACCTCATTGCGCAAGGCGCAGGATGACCAGCGTATGCTCGCGCAGAGCGTGGCAGTGCTTTACACTCAGGGCGTAAACATCGACTGGAAGGCTTTCTCGGGAGAGAGTTCGTCAAGTCGTGTAGCGCTACCTACTTACCCCTTTGAACGTGAGCGTTACTGGCTTGATGCTCCTGCCCTTCCCATTGCTGCGCCGCAACCGCTTGTGGCACTAGACGAGGGGCATCCACTTCTGCGCTCGCACACTGAATTGGTCTATCCAACCGGGATGCATATCTGGGAGATCATTCTAGATAAACATCGTTTGCCATTCCTTAGTGGGCATCGCATTCAGGGAGCTATGGCGGTGCCAGTTTCGCTTTATATCGAGATGGTACAAGCCGCTGCTATTGAAGCCTATGGCATAGGGGAACATGCCCTGGCTGAGATTGAGCTTCGGAAACTGCTGATTGTGCCTGAGCAGGGGGAGCAGAAGGTACAGGTAATTCTGGCCACTGGTATGGAGGGAGAAACCACATTCCACATCTATAGCCATGCAACCGGTCACCCTGAGCAGCCGCGCTCTGACTGGTCGCTGCATGCGACGGGTAAGATTCAGTTCGAGGCTGAGCGAGTGGTTGCTGTGAATAGGTAAGCAGATAGGAAGGATGGATCTTCCTTCTTGTTGAAGGATAGATAGGCAGCTATGGACAGACTGAAACAGAACCAGGGCATAACATTTGGCCTGATCTTTTTCGCCAGCAGTGAAACCGCCCACGACCGCGATATCTACCGTCTGGTTTTAGAAAGCACAAAGTACGCGGATAGGCATAACTTTTCGTCGGTGTGGATTCCCGAACGGCATTTCACTCGCGATGGCTGGATGTATCCTAATCCGGCGGTCTTGCAGGCCGCGCTGGCGCGTGAGACCCAACAGATTCAACTGCGCGCGGGTAGTGTTGTGCTACCCCTGCACAGCCCCTTGCGGGTGGCGGAGGAGTGGGCGATGGTCGACAACCTCTCAAATGGGCGAGTTGGTGTCTCCATTGCTTCGGGGTGGCACCCCAACGACTTCGCGCTCTATCCCGATCACTACGAGAAGCGTAGTGAGATCATGGATGAGGGCATTGAGACACTACGCAAACTCTGGCGTGGCGAGACGGTGCAAGTTAAGAGTGGCGACGGGAGCATGGTCGACGTGCGAACGTATCCGCCGCCAATCCAGCGCGAGATTCCTATCTGGGTCACTGCCGCTGGTAATCCCAAAACCTTCGCGAAGGCGGGAGCCATCGGAGCCAATCTGCTGACGCATATGTATAACCAGAGCGTCGAAGAACTGGGCGAGAAGCTCAAGATCTATCGCGAAGCTCGCGCTGAGCATGGCTACGATCCCGCAACTGGCAATGTCTCGGTAATGTTGCACACCTTTATTGCCGAGAGTCAACAGGCCGTCATTGAGCAGGCCCAGGGACCATTTTGCGACTATCTACGCTCGGCGGCATACCTGTTGAACGCCGTGGCTTATAGTCGGGGACAGAAGGTCGACCTCTCTACGCTCTCAGAGACCGACGTTGAGGAGTATTTAAAGTTCGTCTTCGAGCGTATGATCTCAACGCAACGTGTGCTCTTCGGCACGCCTGAGAGTTGTCTGCCTCTGGTGCGCCAGTTGCAGGCGGTCGGCGTCAATGAGATTGCTTGTCAGCTTGATTTTGGTTTGGAGACAGATGTGGTAATGGCGAACATGCCACACCTCAACCGTCTGCGTGAACTAAGCGAAGAGATTGCTCCTCCTGAGCCACCACGCTCCACCACTCCCGTTGATCTTACCTCTTTTCAGAGTAATGGTTACCAGTCCGAGCCCTCGAATAGGGTACAGAATGGGCAGGCTAAGCCAGAGGCAAATAGTTTGAAGGCAGTGCAAGAGCGTTGCCAAGAGGAGATCTCGCCTGATGCCTTCTATGAGCGCCTGACCCAGCATGGTATCGAGCTTGATGCCGATTATCGCAGCATCCGGCAGCTCTGGCGGGGTGATGGCGAGGCGCTGGCACGCGTCAGCCTTTCACCCGTTTTTGAGCGTGAACGTGAGCGCTATCAGGTTCACCCCACGCTGCTTGACTCCTGCTTGCAAGTGGTATCGGCTGCCCTCTCGGAGTCCTTTGGTGCGGGTAATGACGTGCTTTATCTGCCGGTTGGGCTTAACAGTTTTAAGCTCCATGAGCGGCCCGGTAAGGTCGTCTGGAGTCACGCCACGTTAGAGCAGCACATTAGCCAGAGCATGACACAGCTTGAGGGGCATGTACGCATCTTTAGTGAAGATGGTCGCTTGCTTATCGAGGCAATGGGAATTCAGTTGCAGAGTTCGGCTTCGGTTGCCTCAGAGCCACCTACACCAGCCGCTGTGCTGGCTCCCTGGTTGTATGAGTTGCGCTGGGAACGAGCGCATAGCGTGGCAGCGGCGGGGAACGCATGGCCCCAGGAGCGCTCTGGTAGCTGGCTGATCTTCGCGGATCGTCAGGGTGTGGGGCCGCACCTGGCCCAACTCCTACGCGCAAGTGGGCAGCAATGCGCGCTTGTCCAGCCGGGAGAGCGCTATGGCGAGCTTGGCTCGGGTCGTTATCAGGTTAGCCCTTCGCAGGTTGGTGAGATCCAGCACGTCATTCAGCGTGTGCGGGAGGCGTATAACGCGCCTGTGCGCGGTGTTGTGCATCTCTGGAGTCTCGATGCGACGTCAACTGAGCAAACCACAACAAACTCACTTGAGCATGATCTGGTGGTGAGCGCGCATTCGGCTCTGGGGGTGATTCAAGCTCTAGCGCAGGAGGGCGAAACTCAACCGCCGCGCCTGTGGCTGGTAACGCGTGATGCACAACCTGTTACCTCTGACCAATCCTCGTTGGCGGTCGCGCAAGCTCCGCTCTGGGGCCTGGGGCGTACTATCTCAATGGAGCATCCCGAGATCTCGGGTGCGCTCGTAGACTTGGCGGCTGGAGAGGAACGTGAGGTTTGCGCACAGCAGCTTTATGACGTTCTGCGTGACACAAGTCCTGAAGATCAGCTGGCGTTTCGTGAAGGTGAGCGCTATGTCGCGCGTATGATGCGTAGCCAGGACCTTGCCGAGCGCGAGTTGCACGTACGCCCCCAGGGAAGTTACCTTGTGACTGGTGGTCTGTGGGGACTGGGCTTTGAGGTCGCGCGCTGGCTCGCGCGCAAGGGCGCACGTCACTTGATCCTTGCCGGGCGTACATCTGTTCCCCTCGCTCTGAGTGGGAGCACATACCCGCTGGCGAGCGCATGGCTGATTTGATACGTGGCCTACGGGAGTTAGAGTCTGAAGGTGTTACTGTACGCTGTGTTCAGCTCGATGTAACCAATGAAGAGCAGATGCGTGCCTTCCTGGCTGAGCATATGCGGCAAGGGCATCCTCCCATCAAGGGAATTATGCATGCCGCCTCTGTATGGCAGGATGAGCGAGGGCAGGCGCTGGTCAAACCACTGATCAATCTGGATAGTGATGCGCTCAGTGCTGTCTTCCGTCCCAAAATCATCGGTAGCTGGCTGCTGCATACACTCTTCCAGGAGAGTCGCCTGGACTTCTTTGTTGCCTTCTCCTCCGGGGCTTCGCTTTTCGGCTCAGCCGCGCAGGGCAATTACGCGGCGGCGGGGGCCTTCATGGATAGCCTGGCACATTACCAGCGTGCTCAGGGGCAACCTGCCATCAGTATTGATTGGGGTGCCGTCTCTGAGATTGGTTTTGGCGCGACCGCTGATGGTCTGCGTGTCCACGAATACTGGGAGGATCACGGTATCCAGCGCATCACGCCGCGCGACGTATTGGCTGCACTCGACCTGCTGATTCCGCAACAGGTCGCGCAGATTGGTGTGCTCAAACTCGACTGGCAGAAGTTACGCGATTTCTATCCGCAGATTGTGAGCCTGCCACTGGTCTCTTACCTGCTGGAAGGAACCACTACCAGCGAGAGCGAAGCCCAGAACTCCCAGTCCTTCTTCAGCGAAAGCGCGACCACGATCACACATGCCGTGGGAAGTGAGCGTCTGCCTCTCATGGAGCAGTATCTTAGTCAGCAGGTTGCAGGAGTGCTACGTGTGCCGGTCGAGCGCATCGACCTGGACCAGCCACTCACGACATTAGGTCTCGACTCACTGATGGCTATTGAGCTGAAGAATCGCATTGAGCAGGAATTGCAGGTGCGTATTCCCATTGTGACTTTTTTGCAGGGACCAAGTATCAGGCAGCTTGCTACGCAACTGCTAGAGCAGTTACCGGAGGCGACCCCCGATCCAGCCCCCGAGCCTGATCTCAGCCAGATGGGCGCGGAGCAACTGCTCACTCAACTCGATCAGCTCTCGGACCAGGATGTCGATGCTTTGTTGCAACAGATGCTTACAGAGCAGCAGCAAGGTCAAACGTCCGATACAAAGAGCATGATTAGCGCTGAAGAGGCGCAACAGCTCTTATCACAACTTGACCAATTACCCGAAGAAGACATAGACTCCTTGCTCAAGCAGATTGTACAGGGAGAGGAATAACCAATATGACTGACGCGTCCAAAAAACTAGCCGATCTTACTCCCGAACAGAAGCGGGCGCTCTTAGAGCGCCTGCTACGCGAGAAGGCAGGCGCAAAAGCGGAACCGGAGTTTGCCCCTCTATCACAGGGGCAGCGGGCGCTCTGGTTCCTCCATCGTCTTGCTCCTCAAAGCTCTGCTTATAACCTGCTGTATTCCGCACGCATCCAGGCGGTACTGGACATCCCAGCCTTGCAGGCTGCCTTCCAGACCCTGGTACGGCGCTACCCGATTCTGACCGCCACCTACTCACTGCGAGATGGTGAGCCGGTGCATGTCTTTCGCCAGCAGCAGGAGATAAGCATCGAGCGTATTGATGCCACCGCCTGGAGCGAAGAGGCGCTCAAGCAACGTCTCGTCGAGGAGGGCAATCAGCCCTTCAATCTTGAGCAAGGGCCAATGATGCGCATCCAGCTCTATCGGTGCTCGGACCAGGAGCATGTGCTCGCCCTCATCGTCCATCATATTTCCCTGGACTTCTGGTCGCTCGATATCCTGGTTGATGAACTGTACCTGCTCTACGCTGCTCGCGTCTCTGGCTCCAATGTGGCGCTTCCTGCCTCTGGGTCGTTTAGCGAGTATGTACGCTGGCAGAGCGAGCTTATAGGCGGACCCGAGGGGGATCGCTCCTGGTCGTATTGGCGAGAGAAGCTCGCGGGTAATCTTCCGCTGCTCAATCTGCCGTTTGACCGCCCTCGTCCTCCTGTACAGACCTATCAAGGCTCTGTACATAGCGTTTCTTTTTCCCCAGAACTGACCGCAAGCTTGCGAGACCTGGCACGCTCAGAGAAAGTTACCCTCTTCACTGTTGTGTTGACGGCCTTCAAGATCCTGCTATCCCGTTATAGTCACCAGGATGATGTATTGGTGGGCACGCCCATGCTTGGGCGTACACGTACAGATCTGGAGAAGATCGTTGGTTACCTTGTTAACCCGGTCGCGCTACGCACAAGTTTGGAGGGCAACCCGGGCTTTCGGGAACTGTTGAATCGTGTTCGTGTGACCGTTAGCGAGGCGCTTGAACACCAGGACTATCCCTTTGCGGCAATTGTTGAGCGCTTGCAGCCTAAAAGAGATCCAAGCTACTCGCCCATCTTTCAATCCCTCTTTATCTGGGATCGCCCACGAGTTCGTGACGAGAGCAATCTGGCCTTGCTCAGCCAAAACGGTCAAAATGGACTCAATGGCGCTAATGGTCAGCACTCATCCATGCCCGCGCTCAAGCTTGAACCATATGTGATGGGACAGCAGGGCGCATCCTTTGACCTGACTTTGACCATCTTTGAGATGAATGGCGGACTCTCAGCCGACTTCCGCTATAACGTGGATCTCTTCGATGCCTCGACTATCGAGCGTATGGGACAACATCTGCTCACCCTGCTAGAAGGGATTGTGAAGCAGCCAGAGCAGGATATTCTGCGTTTACCTCTGTTAACCGAGGGGAGCGAGGACTCATCCTCGAAGAGTGGAATGCTACCGAGGCTTCCTATCCTGAGCAGGTAAACATCGCGCAACTCTTTGAGGAGCAGGCACGGCGCACGCCCGAGGCTGAAGCGCTCTGGTATGAGGGCACCTCTTTGAGTTACTATGAGCTCAATCGGCGTGCTAATCTGCTTGCCAGGGATTTACAAGCGCGTGGTGTCGGAACCGATACCCTGGTAGGGGTGTGCATGGAGCGTTCGCTTGAGATGGTTGTAGCTCTATTGGGTGTCATCAAGGCCGGTGGAGCCTATGTTCCCCTTGATCCGAGCTACCCTCGGGAGCGACTGGCCTATATGCTTGAGGACGCTGCCGTTCCTGTTCTGCTTACACAAAATGCCCTCGTCGAGCGCTTGCCGCAGCTAGATGCTGAAGTGCTCACGCTTGATGCTGGCTGGGGCGCGGAGGCAAGCGAGGAGCTTCCCAATCCTGAGCGTGAGCTTACTCCCGATAATCTAATCTATATGATCTATACCTCGGGCTCGACTGGCAGGCCCAAGGGGGTGCTGAATACTCAGCGTGGCGTCTGTAACCGTATCTACTGGATGCAGCAGCGGTACAACGTGGGTGTGGGTGACCGTGTTTTGCAAAAGACGCCATTTAGCTTTGATGTTTCAGCCTGGGAATTCTTCTTGCCTCTCATTAGCGGCGCAAGCCTTGTACTGGCACGTCCTGGTGGGCAACAGGACGCGGCTTACCTTGCTCAACTCATTCAAGAGCAAAGCATCACAACGCTGCACTTTGTTCCCTCTATGCTTCATGCCTTCCTGTTAGAGCCTGATCTGGAGGAGCGTTGTCGTAGCATCAAGCGTGTCATCTGTAGCGGTGAGGCTCTACCTGCCGAACTCCAGGAGCGCTTCTTTGCCCGCTTGAGCGCCGAGTTACATAACCTCTATGGTCCGACCGAGGCCGCTATCGACGTGACCGCATGGGCTTGCCAGCGTGATAATCGGGATTCTATAGTGCCTATTGGTCGCCCAATAGCCAATACGCAGATCTACATCCTGGATGAAGCGCAACAGCCAGTGCCTGTGAATGTCGTGGGTGAACTCTACATTGGTGGCGTCGGCGTCGCGCGTGGCTATCACCAGCGCCCTGAGCTGACACGTGAGCGATTTATTGATGATCCCTTTAGCAAGCGTGAGGGGGCACGACTCTTCCGCACTGGCGACTTGGCGCGCTTCCGTCCCGATGGCGCGATTGAGTTTCTGGGTCGCATTGACAACCAGGTCAAGATTCGTGGTTTCCGCATTGAATTGGAAGAGATTGAAGTAACCCTGAGCCAGCATGAACGTATCAAGGAGGTCATTGTCATCGCGCGCGAGGATATGCCAGGCAATAAGCGTCTGGTTGCTTATCTCGTACCTGATACTTTGACCAACCAGATCCCTTCAGTTTCCGATTCACCTGTGCTCTCACCGCAAGAGGTTGGGCTACCGCTCGAAGAGTTGCGTGCCTATCTTGGGCAGCACTTACCATCGTACATGGTTCCATCTGCCTTCCTCTTTCTGAAGTCGCTACCACTTACACCAAACGGCAAGGTTGATCGCAAGGCCTTGCCTGCGCCAGATAGTGAGCGCCCTGAATTGGAAGCTCAGTTTGTCTCGCCCCGCACTCCTGTTGAGCAAAAGTTAGCTGCGATCTGGACTGAAGTATTGGGCCTTAATCGTGTTGGTATACATGACAATTTCTTTGATCTGGGTGGTGCCTCTATCCAGAGCCTGGAAATTATCGCGAAAGCCAAAGAGGCTGGCTATGAACTGGCGCTGGAAAAGCTCTTCGAGTTTCAGACCATTGCCGAACTTGCAAGCGTTATTGAGAGTGAGCGAGGTGTTTCTCAGACCACTGTGATAGAGTCCACGCCAACCGCTTCAGAGGATACAAGCGAGCAAGAACTGGATGAGCCCCAACCTGCGATGCGGGACGAGGTACAGCCTGCCCTGGAAAACACGATTATCGAGAGCCTGGGTACCTACTTACCACCTAAGATCGTAACCTCGGATGAACTCATTGCGGGATGCGCCAAGCCGATACGCTTCCCCTTCGCGCGCCTGACAGGTATCAAATCGCGTCGTATGGCGGGCGAAACCGAGTTCTCCATCGACATCGCTCGTCAGGCTGTCGCCGACTGTCTTGCCAAGTCAAAGTACAACCCGGAAGACATTGATATGATTGTCAGTGGGAGCATCTCACGCTGCGATGGCCCTGACTTTCATTTCACCTTTGAGCCGAGCACGGCTGTGCGTTTGAAGCGCATCTTTGGTCTCACGAATGCTATTGCCTTTGACATTGATAATGCCTGTACCGGCCTCTTTACGGCTATCAATATTGTCGATTCCTTTATCAAGGCAGGCCTGATCCGTCGGGGGCTGGCAGTTAGCGGTGAGTACATTTCACATCTGGCAGTGACCGCGCAGAAGGAGCTTGAAGGCTTTATGGACTCGCGCCTACCCTGCCTGACAGTGGGTGATGGAGGTGCGGCGGTTATCCTTGAGCGCTCACCAAATCAGGAGGTTGGCTTCCACGAATTTGAGATGTTCTCACTTGGTCACTATAGCCGCGACTGTATTGGTAAGATTACGGACCGCGAGCATGGCGGCGCGATTATGTATACCGACGCCGTGAATGTTTCAGCGGTGAACATGAAGTACGCTGTGGCTCATGCCGCTAACGTGATTGCGCGCTCCGGCTGGCCTAATGACGCCTTTCAACATATTATTATTCACCAGACCTCGAACACGACTATTCGCGATGCAGCACGTGAGATCAACAAATACTTCGGCAAAGAGGTTTGTACCCAGGAGAACGTTATCAACAATATCGCCGAGCGCGGCAACACAGCGACAACGACGCATATGATCGCCATCGCGGATCATATTCGCTCAAATCGTATTCAGACTGGTGATAACGCGGTCCTGGGCATTACCGGTTCGGGTGCGACCATCGGGGCGGCTCTTTACACCTTTGATGATCTGCCTGACCGTATTCGCCGCGTAGAGGCTGGCGAGAAAATTGAGAAAGTTCCGGCAGAGCCACGCCATACTGTCCCATTGCTTCCTCCAACGCGGCGTATTCGTGTAGAGAGTATTGGTACGCTGGCTCCTGATGCTCCTGTTAAGAAGGAGGCGCTAGAACTTGTCAATGCCGCCGCAACAAACTGTCTTGCTGAATCATCTTATGAGCGCGGCGATATCGATTTGATGATCCATGCCGGTGTTTACCGTGACGAGTTCCTGAGTGAGCCCGCTCTGGCAGCCCTCAGTCAGGGGGACCTCAAAATCAATGATGCCATCGAGACACCGGCGGACAAGAAAACCTTTGTTTTCGATCTCTTTAATAGCTCTATTGGCTTCCTCAATGCCTGCTATACAGCTATTGGTATGATTAAGGCGCAGAAGGTTAGTAATGCTCTGATTATGGCCTCAGAAATCGAGAATAACAGCGAACATGAGCCCGACAATCTTCTGGGTATCGAGGAGACCGGTTCAGCCTTGATTCTTGATGAGAGCCCCGATGGTAAAACTGGTTTCGGAAACTTCGTTTTCAAGTATTTTACGGATTATGTAGAGTCTGTAGATACACATACTGCTTTCCGTAATGGAAAGATGGTTCTCGATATCAACAGAGATCCCAGGCAGCAAGAGTACTATCTGGCCTGCATTCAGGAGACGGTACTGGAATTGCTTCAACGAGAGCAACTCGACCTTGAGCGGATCAAGGTTATCTTGCCGCCACAGATCTCTTCTGGCTTCATCACTGATCTTGGGCAGGTGCTTAATGTTAGCGATGATCGGCTGGTCAATGTTCATGCGGAACGCGACCTTTTTACCTCATCGTTGCCATATGCACTCCAACAGGTACGGCAACAGCAACTGGCTCGTCCTGGTGATATCGGCCTGATCATTTCGGTGGGCGCGGGTATCCAGATTGGATGCGCAACCTACTACTTCTAAGCACCGCGAGGCGGTGCATCCGGGCATGGCAGAAGAAGGGTATGCGCATTCGGATAGATGCAAGTACCCTTCTCATGTTTCGGTATCACCAATATTAAGGAGGCTGCATGATAATCAGCCCTGAGCATCAGGCATGGATAACGTCGACACGTGGCGAGGATGTGCGCTTGCGTCTCTTCTGCTTTCCCTATGCTGGAGGTGGTGTTGCTCACTATCGCCGCTGGTTTGAACAACTACCCACCTCAATAGATGTTTGCCCAATTCATCTACCGGGCCGGGAGCAGCGTATCGGCGAGGCTGCTTTTACCTCTATGGGCGAACTGGTAACCACTCTCGTCGAGGTGTTGTTGCCTTATTTGCATGAGCCATTTGCCTTCTTCGGGCATAGCATGGGTGGGTTAATTGCCTATGCTTTGACCCGTAGGCTGGAGGCGGAGTCGCTTCCTCTGCCCCGCCATCTCTGCATATCTGCGCTGAAAGCTCCACATCTGCTGTCAAACAGGGAGCCAATCCATGATCTTCCTGAGGCTGAGTTTCTGCGTTCTGTCTATCGCCTGGGGGGCACACCGCTGGCGGTGTTGCAAAATCAGGAACTGTTGGATCTGATTTTACCTACGTTGCGTGCTGATTTCACGCTTTACGAAACGTATACGCCCTTCAATGATTTGCCTTTGCCCTGCCCTATTGCCGTCTATGGTGGTGCACAGGATACACTTGTCAGCCTTGTGGACTTGGAGGGTTGGCGGCAACACACCAGCGCCGAGTTTCTTGTACGCCATTTGTCTGGTGATCATTTCTATATCCATTCGGCGCAAATACAACTTTTGCGCTTCCTTGAGCATGATCTGAGGGCGGTGCTTGCGTAGAACCACCCTCGGATTTCTCTAGCGCGTGATTTCAAGCACCCTTCTAAAATACCTTCCGCTTTTGCCGTCTCCAAAAAGAATAGCGGCTTAAGTTGCCCTGTGTACGTGAAGGAGTAGAGGATCGCATGAAATCACCGCTCAATTTACGTTGTTATGTGCGCGACGAGCGCATTCTTTATCAAGCAGATGCTATAGACGCTCTGTTCGCGGCATTAACGCGCCAGGGATATTATCTCGTCTCCGAGGAAGAGTTCGAGCCCTCGTTTCGTGTCTGGTGGAGCGCTATGCGCACACGCCCAGAACGCCTTGAAGACTTGCCTTCTGAGCGCCAGCGCCTCCTGCTTCATCTGCGCCAGAGTGGTCTCTCCTCCCAGTTCCGGCGCAATCTGGGGCTCTATCTGGCTCTGCAAGAGGCTCATTTTACCTGTCGCGCCTATCATGGTGAGCACCTCTTCGCCTTCGATCTCGATCTTGCTCCACGTCAGCACTCTGGCGTGCCTCTGATTATGGTGAGTGTAGAGCCAGAATATCTCACTGCTGGTCATGGTGAAACCGCTGAGAAGATGCATGACCTCTGGCTGGACGTGCTCAAGGCTATCTATCAACACTTGCGACCTCTCTATGGCTGGGTTCACGATGCCGACTTTGATCGCCCTGGCTTCGGCTGGGCTCTGGAGATAGATCCTGAGCATCTTGAGGAGCGTACTCCTCTGGATTCTGTCTTGCGCGCGGATGCTAGTATGGGGCATCTGCGCTTCCTCTCGCTGGTGAATGTACTTGGTCCTAATTTGGTTGAGCGGTATGGACGAGCGCGGGTGCTGGCTACTCCTGCCTGGCACATTGAGGAGATGGAGGATGGTGGCGTGCTTCTCTTACCTGAGCCTTTTTCCTGGGATTATGTGCCTGTCTGGCGTGAGGCTGAGCAGCACCTTGATCTCTCACCTGCTGAAAGTTTTACCGTTGCGCACCTTGCAACCGTATTGAAGCAGCATGGTTTGCTAAAGCATCTTACGGTTACGCAACTGGTGAAAGCCACGGCTAGCAATTGCCTCTTCGATGTGCTGGCTGCGCTCATACCACAGCGTTATGTAACTGTGAGACGTTACCATCACTATAGTGAGGAGGATTATACACGCCTGATACACAAACTGGCCCGGGTCGTGGGTAAACAATGGCAGCCTGAGCAGGTACACACCTTCTTTATGCCAGATCAGGCCCTGATCGAGTTTGAGAGCGATGAGGAGTCTTTCTATTGGCGTTTCAAGCGCTCACCTGGGGATGCCGGGCTTGCCCCTGGTTTTCTTGAGCATCTCCATCATCTCGCCAAATCCCATCTGTGCGGTATGTTCCTGCCCCTACGCAGCAGGGGCAGCGCTCTGGCGTACTTCTTCCTGCCTGCGGATGTCTGGCAAGAGCTTGAGTCTATGCTGCCCCGTCTGCGGAGTGGCTGGCCTGATCCTCGCGTGCTCTCTACCCTTTTTCCACACTTTACCCTCTCCGAGCGGAAACAAATCTGCGCTTATGCGGAAGCAACTGCACAAACCACAACAACGGCAGAGAGTCAGGTGTCCAACAGGGGAGATTCGCCCCAGAGTCTTATACGCCTCTGTCAAGCGTGTTCGACTTGCCATCTGGAGCGGTGTCGCATGATAAGTGAGCCACTCCGAGAATTGTAGGGAGGCAGGTTGAGCTAGCTAGCGAGCGGGTGGGCGAATATCGCCGGGTTGTCCTGGATAGCGTGCCAGACCTGTGCCAGGGCCTATTTTCTCTATAGGCAGAGGCAATCTCTGCGCCTTGTAGTCTAGCGCCCGGTAAAGAAGGTCTGTCACCGCATCTAGATCAAGCACACCACTATTAACTATCACATCATACAGTGTCGCATCGTTGGTCTGGCGTCGATACTGAGCTTGTAGGTAGCGTTCTCGGTCATGATCCTTCATCTGGACGCGCCCCTCCGCCTCGCTCTGGCTCAACCCCTCGCGCTGCATCACATAGCGCACACGCAATTCAGCAGGCGCGACGATACGTGTATGAAGGACATCACGGCGGTTTGCTAGCAGCACCTGCGATCCTCGTCCAACAATAACGACATGCCCGCGTGTGACCGCTGCCTCGACAACCTTGGTCAGCGCCTCTCGATAGAGCCGCATATTCGTCAGCAATGGAGATGTCTCCATTGCGAACATTGCGGGCTGCAAGACACGCATGCTATCAATCAGATAGTGGACCAACGATTCGGCGCGTTCGTCGTGCTCTTCTGCCTCTAGTTCGCTGATACCAAGCTCTTGTGCGATACGAACCAGGATTTCATGATCAACTAGCTCCCAGCCCAGGCGTTGAGCCAGGCGCTGGGCTACCTCACCGCCTCCACTTCCATACTCACGCGAGACTGTTACCGCGCGCATATGCGCGATTTCTGGATGTCTTTCGTCCATAAGAGATACCGCTTCCTTTCACCTGCCAGCATACAGCGACCAGAAGCGCCAACCTTCAAGTGAGGGTTAGTGCTTACCAGCCAGAACTCAGCGACGGTGGCGATACATTCCTAGAGCATGTTTCTGTGTTGCTTGCCATAAAAAGCATTTGCCAACGCCGCCTGAGCGGCGGCTAGCTTCGCCACCACCTGCTTCCACTTCAGGCTGAGTGTGTATGGTGCGACGTTTGAGCATATCAAGTGGCTGTGCTCAGGCAAATGAATGGCATGACATGATAGAAAATGGTTTACTTCCTTTGATAATAGCACGAAGGAGGCGGCACAAACGCTTCTTGTGATGCCTCTCGCCCGCCAAATCAGGCTTGAGGACGTTCACCTAAGGCACTAACAAGATGGCAGAGCCCACAGAAATCGCGATCTTGTAGGTCTTCAATAAGCTCGCTATATAAGTAGTCATACTCAAAATCTTCTAGTGGATAAGAAGAGTGGAGAAAGGTGCTAAGCCGTTGATAGAGCACTCCCACCTGTCGTACAAAACTATAGTGGAGGCTGGTGCCATAAGAAACATCAAGTGTATGCGTTTGCAAGCGCACGTTCTGATAACCTGTCGTGCGTAGCCAGGGAGCGAGGCAATGCGTAATGCCCATAAAGCGCTGGTAGGCGAAGTGTAACAGGCCATCAAAAGCCTCCATATCTTTTGTATCTCCTTCGTGCATCTGTTGGTCTATGGCATAGAATGAGTGCTCATGCTCACGTAATGCTCCTCCTATATCCATTGCCAGATCCTCAAAGGCGAAGCTATTGGTCACAGGTATTGCGGCTTCGGTCCAGCGTAGCAGGCCACCTGGATGGCAGAACGTGAAGAGATGTCGGAGCAAGTCGGGGTACACAATATCTAGCAAGCATTCACTTATAAAGGCCAGATTGACCAGATCAAAGCTTTCAGGCTCGATAATGTTCTCATCAAGAGTATTCATATCCTGAACGAGAAAACGCGCATTACGTAACTGCCCCTCTGCCGCTTGCCGTGTGGCATACGCGATGACCTGAGGATCTTTGTCTATGCCAACGACCTCCATATCAGGATAGGTACTCGCCAGGTCGAGCGCCCATATTCCACAACCGCATCCAATATCAAGTACACGGCGAATGTGTGCCAGGCCTGGCACACCAGGCAGCAGCCCACCTATTGTGGTGCGTATCTTGTGATGCTGAAGCAATTGGCGTGCCATCTCCACATCATCCACGGGTGAGGATTCGCCTTCGCTCTTCCCTTCCATGATTAGCTGTCGCTGATACTCACGCTCTTGATAGTGAAAAGCCGATGTCTGCATCTCCATCCTCCAAAGGCATAGTTTGTTGTGTAAGTATGAGAGCCATGCGTATTGTGATATTACGCATTTGTGGCTCTCTACTTTATCCATACCTTCCTGGTACACAAAAGCGGAAGATGGGTTGGCATCTATGAGATTATTGCCTCGGCAATTGCATATATCGATGTGGCTAAGAAAACATGGATTAGCCCTTTAGACCCCCGCTTACGCCTTTGACGAAGAAGCGCGAGACGACCGTATAGAGAAGAACGGCGGGAAGCGCGTAGAGCATGGCGTAGGCGGCAAGTTGTCCATAATCGACCTGTCCATAGGCTCCAAAGAAGGTAAAAATGTGGACCGAAGCTGGAAGCAGGTCGGTACTTTGGAGAATGATGAGCGGCACAAAGAAGTTTGTCCAGGCTCCCAGGAAACTCCATACGCCAACCACAGCGATCCCAGGTGCTGCCAGCGGGAGCAGAATATGCACAAACGAGCCCAGAATCGAAGCCCCATCGATCCAGGCTGCCTCCTCAAGTTCCAGAGGTACTGCGTCAAGAAAGTTCTTCATCAGCCAGATACTGAAAGGAAGCGAACTGGCGGTAAAGAAGAGTATGCAGCCCAGAAGCGTGTCTTGCAGATTCAGGAAGGTATACATGGCATAGAGTGGCGTTACCAGCGCCAGGAGTGGTAGCGCGCTGGTGAAGAGGATGAAGTACATAATCTGCGCCTTGAATGGGAACTGGTAGCGTGAAAGAGGATATGCCGCCAGCCCCGAGAGCAAAATCACTAATACCATCGTGCAGACAGCCATAATCAGGCTATTCGCGAATGGTTGAAGCACCAAACCATCGTTGATGATATCAAAATAATTGCTCAAGGTCACAATCGAGGGCAACTCTAGCAGGAGCGAGGCTTTAGGATTAATACTTGCCAGAATCGGCCAGAGCAGCGGTATCAAAAACAGTAGGCCCAGAATTGTCAGGATCAGGTACAGAAATGATGGGATAATAATACGACGCACGACCATACTGGACCTCCTTTAAATGTCGACGCGTAGGATGCGAATGTAAATGAGTGAAAGGATCGCGCCGAAAACGATGATGAGGAGAGCAATGGCGCTACCATACCCAATCTGATAGAACTGGAATGCCTGGCGGTACTGATAGATCGTCAGTAGTTCATTATTGGATGTGCTGCCACCCGTCATGATATATACCAGCGTGAAGTCTGAGAGGGTTGCCAGGGTGATCAAAAGCAGATCTGTCGCGATTGAGCCTTTGATGAGTGGGAGGGTAATATTCGTAATCTTCGCCCACAGGCCCGCGCCATCAATGGCTGCCGCCTCATACATATCCTGGGGAATGCTTTCCAACGCGGAAGAATACAATAGCATCGAGAAGGCTGTTCCACGCCAGATATTAGCAATGATAATCATGGGCAGAGGGTACTCCTGCACCCAGGCGTGCTGTGGCAAGGTGAGATTCGCCATGACGGTGTTTAGGAGCCCGGATGAGAGTACGCTCTGAGGCCCTCCTGCCAAAAATGCTTGCCAGATGAAGCCCGCGACGACGTCAGGAATGACCCAGCAGGCGATGATAATGGCACCTAAGATGCCGCGAAAGACGCGGTTGCGCTTCTGCATCATCAGAGCGAGTAGAAGCCCTAGTCCCGCTTGCCCGATCAAAGCCGAGCCCACTAGATAGGTAAGGGAGACTCGAAACGAGTTCAGGAATTCGCCATCGCGGAGTATACGCGTAAAGTTCTGCAAACCAACCCAGTCTGGAGCCTGCGCACCTACCCCAGTCAGAGCCATATTCGTAAACGAGGTATAGATGGCCCAGATTGCCGGGCCAATCATAAAGATCAGAATGATGATAAAAGCGGGTGCCATAAATAACAGGCTAGTACGAAGACGCTTATTACGAATCTTTGAGGCCTGACGCGTTGGTGGTGGGGGTGTCGCCTCAGCCACCTCCATACGAGTTCTCACTTGCATCGTTGCCGCTCCTCGAAAGTCGTTGTCGCAACGGATGCTGGAAACAGCATCCGTTGCGACAAACCATCTAATGCCTTACGGCCTCTTCTCCACCTTATCGCTTCCCGCAATAGTCTGGACCGCGTTATAGTATGCATTCATCGCGTCACTTGAGCTCTGCCCTTGCATGACGTTCTGCATGGCGCGATCAACTTCTACCGAGATCTTAGGATATGCTGGGAAGCCTGGGCGGAACTGTGTCACACTGACCAGGTTCGTGAAGAAATCCGAGAGGGGGAGATTCTTATAATCAGCGACATCCGCCACATCCTTACGTGGTGTGATCTGAGATGCCTTCACATCATAGAACGCTAGCATGTCTTTGCTATAGGCTGCCTTAAGCACATCAAATGCCTCGTTCTTATGTGACGAGCGTGCGCTGATAGAGTAAGCCCAACCACCGGAGAGGGTGACAGACTGAGGGGCATCACCATTCTGCGTGGGCATCTTTGCGACTCCTAGCGTTGTTTGCCACTCAGGCCACTCTGCTGCACCACCTTTCTGCCAGCTACCCGGCAGCCAGGAGCCATCGATATCAATAGCAAGCTTGCCCTTCGGTAGCAATTGCTGTGCGACCGTATTGCCAGCCTGCGTGCTGAGTGCGATATCATTCGTTGGGCCAAGTAGATTCGAGGGGTTATAGACCTCCTTCACAAAGTCAAGCGAGTCCTGGAAGCCCTTGCTGGAGGCGATCCATTTGTTTGTGTCGTAGTTGTAAAGTGGGTCCTTGGTGCCATACAGCAGCATTTCAAAGCCCTGCATCGTCGATGCTTCATCCATTGGGATGCCGGAGTAGAGGTTGATTGGTACGACATTCGGTACCTTGGCTTTGATTGTGTGGGCTGCTGTCAGGATATCGGCCCAGGTTTTCGGCTGCCAGTCTGTAGGCAGACCTGCCTTTTGGAAGATATCCTTGTTATACCAAATGGCACGCACATCGGTGCCGTTCATAACGCCATAGTTCTTCCCGTTGAAGGTCGTAATCTTCTGCATGCTGGGGAACCATTGCGCGCTATAATCGGGCCACGTCTTGAGATAATCGTCGAGTGGGGCAAGATAACCAGCGGTGACATCAGAGCTGATGAGGAAACTATCCTCTCTCACGATATCGGGCGGGTTGTTGGAGCGAAGTTGGAGAGCAAGCTTCGTATAATAGCTGCCTTCATCGGCGATAATAGGCTGAAGCTGAACCTCAATTTTGGGGTTGGCGGCCTCGACCTGCTGTTTGACCTTGGTCCACCATTGCTGCTCATAATAAGGAGGTGGTCCAAACTGCTGATATACGACGCGAATAACGGTTTTTCCATTGCTGCTTGATCCACCACAGGCGGGCAAGGCAATCAGACAGAGCAAAAATAGACTGAGAACAAGTATGTGGAGACGCAATCCCTTGAACTGGAGATTCATGACTTTTCTCCTTTGTCCCTTGTTGCTACCATAACCAGAGGACTGCATTGTCCTCATTTCTACAAGAATGGAACAAAATCAACGCTAGCGAAGAAAAGTTTCTACTATGGTGAACGGTGAGTTTACCTCCTTTCATCTTTTTGCCGATGCACATGAAAAGCAAGCGAGCAAAAGCAAACACTAGAATAGCTTAATCATAACTTTGCATTTCAAGCCGTGTCAAGCTTTGGAGAAGCAAAGTACGTTGAGGAACAGCATGGGCAGAAAGAGAAGTGTAAAATGTGTCGTAATACTGAAGAGTATATCATCATAGGATGTCGCTGTTTCTAAGACAGTGTTGTTAGGTTTCTCCTGTGCTTGTGTTGCCGAAAGCAGTATTCAGAAGCCTTGAGTTCATTCTATATAGGCGCTCAGCTTCAGCGAGCGCTGGGCCTCTCCACTCAATCGTCCTGCATACCACTTTAGCTTTCGAGGAGGATATAGATATCAAAACTGGCTTGTGACAGGACAAGTGTTCCCGCCTTGTTTGAGCCAATGGCATGTAGTTGCGGACAGTTAAAGGTTCCTTGCATATGATTAACTCCAGGTTGAGCAGATGGCTCATCTCGCGTAATGCGTAGATCGCAGGTGATACCCGCTTGCAGTTTAAGGTCCCAGGCACCGGTTTGGGGTCCGAAGTCCAGGCGTATATCACCGCCATTGGTTGGCCCTGATAGCGTATAGCTTCCTGGCCCCGCATAGCCGTAAAAGGCGATGATCAGACTTTTGTCTTCTTCTTGAATGAAGATGGTGAACTCTTTCAGGCGATGTCGTAGTTTCGAGGTAAGGATATGGCTTTGCCAGGTAGACGTTTCTGTCCTGGCTCCAGTTACCTGGAATGTTACCCGGTTAGACTCAGGAATTGACATGCCAGCTTTGGGCCAGGTGGGCTCTGCCGTTGGTTGCTGGGCCGACATCACTGTCTTTGAGGTCGTAGCACAGCCTGTGAGGAGGATGAGTAAGAGCAGCAGGGCTGGCAGAAATTTAGAGGCACATAGTTCGTTCTCTCGCATAAGCGCTTCCTTCTTTATGGCGCGAACTGAGACATCGAAAAGTGGGCTGCCAGGCTCATTGTATCACAACGATAGCGAGCGGTAAGTCGGCATTCTTCGCCGGCTTTTATGCTATACTGAGGTGACGTTTTATCACAAATTCGAACGATGGAGTTACGCATATGTCACAAAATGTACCTATAACGGTTGCGCGTGGTGATGGTATTGGACCCGAAATTATGGATGCCACTCTCAAGATCATTAAAGCCGCGGGAGCGCGCATTGATATAGAAGAGATCGAGGTCGGCGAGCAGGTCTATCTGCGTGGCGTCAGCGCGGGTATTGAGCCAAGCGCCTGGGAATCCTTGAGCCGCAATAAAGTCTTCTTGAAAGCTCCTATCACGACCCCGCAGGGCGGTGGCTACAAAAGCCTCAACGTCGCTGTGCGTACCGCTTTCTCCCTCTATGCGAATGTGCGCCCTTGTGTGGCCTATCATCCCTTCGTGGATACCAAGCATCCAGGCATGGATGTAGTGATTATTCGTGAGAATGAAGAGGACCTCTATAGCGGTATCGAGTATCAGCAGACACCTCTGATGATGGAGAGCCTGAAACTTATTAGCCGCCCAGGTAGCGAAAAGATCGTTCGCTATGCCTTTGAGTATGCGCGTAGCAATAATCGCAAAAAGGTCACCTGCTTTGTAAAAGATAATATTATGAAGCAGTCGGATGGTCTTTTCCACAAGGTCTTCGATGAGATTGCTGCCGAGTATCCTGATATTGAGAATGAAGCCTGGATTGTAGATATCGGTGCGGCCAAACTGGCTGATACGCCCGAGGCTTTTGATGTCGTTGTTATGCCCAACCTCTATGGCGATATCCTCTCGGATGTCGCGGCACAGATCGCGGGTTCAGTCGGTCTGGCGGGCTCAGCCAACATTGGCGAAGGCTGCGCGATGTTTGAGGCCATTCATGGTTCCGCGCCCCGCCGTGCTGGTCAGAATCTCGCGAATCCCTCAGGGCTTTTGCTAGGTGCTGTGCTGATGCTTGTGCACATTGGACAGCCTGAGATCGCGACCGCCGTTCACAATGCCTGGTTGCGCACATTGGAGGAGGGGATCCACACATACGATATCTATGCCGAAGGTGTTAGCAAGCAGAAGGTTGGCACTCGCGAGTTCGCGGATGCTATCATCGCGCGCCTGGGCCAGAAACCCGAAAAGCTGAAGGCTGTTAACTACTCTTCCTCACCTGCCAGCCAGACTCGCACGAAAGCCCCCAAGGTTGAGCCTACAGTTTCAAAAGAACTGGTTGGAGTAGATGTCTATCTGGATTGGAGTAAGGGAAGCGCCGAGAAACTCGGTAACGCCTTCAAGCAGGTGAGTGGTGAGGGTCTGGAATTGAAAATGATCACCAATCGCGGCGCGAAAGTATGGCCCAATGGACTACCCTATACTTTCTGTACCGACCACTGGCGCTGTCGTTTCCAGGCTCCTGAAATCGGGACGAAGGTGGAGCCCACACAGATTATCTCTCTCTTACAACGAGTTCATGCCGCTGGTTTCGACTGCATTAAGACTGAGAATCTCTACAACTTCGATGGTACGCCTGGCTACTCGCGCGTACCTGGCGAATAGTGCTTCTATTCACTGATGCCGGATCCCATTCAGGATGAAATAAATACCTCATCCTGAATGGGATCTGCGCTTGCGCACTATTTTTTTTTACCATGCCTATGATGATCGGCCTTATCTACTTTTTCCCAGATCCATGTGATCTAAACTACAATTAAGACGTAAGCTTTAGCATAGACAGTTACATAACTACGTGTTAAACTCCACTGTTAGGTAACCCTGGTAACTTACGCTATATTGTTCATTTGTGACTGGGGAGACAAAGAATATGCCACGTGCCCCACTACCATCGATCATCAAAGATCGTTTGCTTTTACTTGATAGCGCGGGTAACCCGCTCTCTCATGTACTGGTTGGCTCTTCAGCCTGGTATGCCTGGCTGGATGAAGAGTTACATACATCCTTTGCCTACAAAAGCGAGTCCGGTAGTTTTACCGCGCGTCGCGAAAAGCAACGTCGCGGTTGGTACTGGTATGCTTATCGTAAGCGCGAGAACAAACTCCGTAAAGTATATCTTGGGAAGGTTGAGGAGCTTACTAGCGAGCGCCTGCGCCAAGCAGCGGTTGAGCTTGCTGGGTCGAGTGATCAGCGCACGCTCTCTCGTTCTTCGCGCGCGAATGAGACAGATGAGCTATTACAGGATGCGGGTGAGGCTCATGCTGGCGGTACGCTCAACGCGGCTGAAGAGGCGAGTGCGTTGGGTACTGAAGATGTCGGCGGTGCGGTTCTTAGCAATAAATTTTATCTGCTCGCACAACTAACATCTCTGGTTGGACGTGACCAGGAGGTGCGCGATATTGCAGCCTTACTCCGGCGTCCGGGAGTACGCCTGCTTACCCTTACTGGAACTGGTGGCATTGGCAAGACACGCCTGAGTCTTCAGGTCGCCACCGAGCTCCTTGATGATTTCGCTGATGGTGTCTACCTTGTGTTGCTGGCCGCGATTACACGACCGCAGCAGGTTTTACCTGCCGTATCCTATGCTCTGGGCTTGCGTGAAGCTGGTGAAGTAGAGCTTCTCACGCGCATGTATGCCTTCCTCAAAGAGAAGCATCTCCTGTTGATTCTGGATAATTTTGAGCAGGTGGTGGCGGCTGCTCCTGGTTTGGTCGAATTGCTCGCTCGCTGCCCCCATGTCAAAATTCTGGTTACGAGCCGGGCGGTCTTGCGCGTGCTAGGTGAGCAAGAGTATTCTGTGACTCCTCTTCCGTTGCCTACACGGGACCAATTTGATGAGCAAGTTCTGGCTGGTTATCCCTCGCTTCAGCTTTTCGTGCAACGTGCGCAAGCTGTCTTACCTGGCTTCCATCTCACGGCTGAGAATACCTCTACTGTGGCTGAAATCTGCCGCCAGGTTGATGGTTTGCCGCTGGCGATTGAATTGGCAGCGGCCCGTATAAAGGTACTCTCCCCCCAGGCCCTACTTGCTCGCCTCTCAAAGCGCCTTCAGATTTTGACCAGCACCGCGCAAGATGTGCCAGAGCGCCAGCAAACGTTGCGCAAGACATTGGATTGGAGCTATGATCTGCTTCCTGTACGTGAGCAACGCCTCTTTTTGCGCCTCTCTATCTTCGCAGGTGGCTGTACCTTACCTATGGTGGAGTATCTCTATGGACACCTGGAACAGACGTTGGGTGTGAAACAGGGAAAAGAATATCTGCTTGATGATCTTTCTTCGTTGCTTGATAAAAGCCTGCTCTCGCGCGTGGAACAGGAAGGGTTTGAAGCTCGCTATGTTATGCTAGAGGTTATTCGGGAATACGGTCTTGAGCATCTGGAGAAAGAGGACGATATAGCTGCCATTCAACATGCCTACGCCTTCTATTGGTTGAATCAGGTTATGCATTCAGAGCGTGCGATGGATAATAACCAGGCCCATGAAATGCAGAGCATTCGTCTAGAACATAAAAATATTCGCACATCCTTACTGTGGTTCGCTGAGCGGCGCCAGTGGGATCATGCGCTGAGTATCGCCAATTCTCTCTGGTGGTTCTGGTGGGCGAAAGGCTATTTGGGAGAAGGTCGGCGCACTCTTGAGTGGCTTCTCTCTTCCGCTGACAATATTTCTCCATATGTACGTGCTAAAGCACTCTGTATGACTGGACTCATGACTGCCTTACAGGGCGATTTCAAGCAAGCTATCCTTCTGGCCGAGAGCGGCTCTGAGCTATACACCTCGCTCTTACTGTCTCTAAATACTGACCAACAGGAGACAGGGAGCATAGATCAATTAAGACTAAAGTATGAATTTGGACGTGGTATAGCGCTCTGGGTGATCGGCCATGCCAGCGTGATGATGAGTAATAGCGAACGAGCGCATTCCTCGTTGGAAGAAGCAATGCAACTGCTTCAGGATAAAGGACATCGCTGGGCGAGCGCGACGGTGCTAGAGCGCATGGCTTCTCTCTATCGAGACGAAGGCGACTTCGATAAAGCTCTGGCCTTAGGCGAGGAGAGTTTGGCGATTTATCAGCAGTCGGGATCGATCTGGGGTCAGGCGCGTGCTCTCTGGATTATCGGACTTATTCATTTCTCGCGTGGAGACCTGCTTAGTAGCGCCTCGACACTCGAATCCTGTGTGCTTCATTCACGCATTGTCGGTGACCGCTTGAGTATGTCATTCGCTTTCGCCTTGCTAGGTGTGCTCAAAGGCTTGCAAGGCGACCTCTCTAACGGCTGTGAGTTTCTGGAGGAGGGATTACAACTGGCACAGGATATGGGTGACCGGCGTGGTATGTCATGGGGTTTAACTCTGCTTGGATGGACCAATGTTCTGCAAGGTCAGTATGAGAAGGCTCGTGCGCGGCAGATAGAAAGCCTGGAACTCCTGGGCGATGCGAACTACGAATATAAACCCTTTGTGAGCTATTCCCTTGAGGGATTGGCTTTGGCTGTGCTTGGTCAGGGGCATACAACCTGGGCCGTTCGCCTATGGGGTGCGGCGGCCTCTGTCCGCGCTAGCAGCACGATTATGCCCCTCATTCCCTCTACCCTCCAAATCATTATCGATGGTTTTGTACGGCAGGCACGCTCGGCACTGGGCGAAGAACATTTTCAGCAAGCCTTCTCTGAGGGGCGTACTCTCACTCCAGACCAGGTCTTGCAGGCGCAAGCCCAGACCCTTCTCTCGCAGCCACCAACCTTCCCCATTCTAAGCAAGGAAACGAATTCTGTGATGTCGGAGGCTACCGGGCTGGAAGTTTTGACGTCGCGTGAGATAGAGGTGCTTCGCCTACTGGCAATGGGCCTGACGAGCGCGCAAATCGCGGAAAAACTAGTTATTAGCATCCTGACCGTGAATACTCATGTGCGTTCAATCTATAGTAAGCTTGGCGTGACCTCGCGTAGCGCGGCCACACGCTATGCCTTCGAGCATAAACTCCTGCCTTCTGGGGACGCTTGATGCGTCCCCAGAAAGTTTTTTCTCCCCTCCTTACTCCTCCTCTATGAATTTCGCGGATGTCCTTATTTTTGAGTAGTAGTGATAAGAATGACACTTGTTATCACATACCTTGAGAATTACCTTGTTCTAGGGACGTCAAAGCGCTGTACTTTGTCTTACAATGTCATCGTCAAGTGCATAACAGTTATCGCTAGGAAGAAGAGGGGATCGTGTTCACCTTGAACAAAAGTCGTGAGCTTGAGGAGAGACCCGCCGGAGCAAGATCACAGCAGGAGCATCTCACAGTTGTTGGTTCGATGCTTCAGAGCGCTATGCCTGTGCCTGACTTTACGTTGGACTATCTGGACTTGCTTGATATGTCGGTACACCGCACCTCTTTAAGCGATTCGGCAGGCATGGTTCGCCTACTTTCCGTTATCAATTCACTTGAGAAATATACTTGTCAACAACAAACATTACAATGGGAGCGCTATAGCCAGCAACTTCCTCCTGGGGCTTGTGTCTTTACGGTCAGTATGGATCTTCCGTATGCTCAAGCATTATGGCAAAGTAAGCATGAGGTTATTCATCAGATGCTGTCAGCCTGGCGCTGCAATTCCTTTGGCCCCGCTTATGGTATCTGGCTAAAAGAGTGGCATTTACTTCAACGTTCGGTTTTCGTTATTGATCATCGCGATTGTGTCGCGTACGCCGACTATGTGGTCGAACAGACACAGGAACCAGATTATGAAATGGCCCTGGCTGCCGTCAACCGCTGTGTGAGGGCACAACGTATGGCGTATGTAAAGGATGAGTAAATGCAAAATATAGAAAAAAACGCAGAAAAAAACGCAAATACCTGTGCCTCAAAATTAGTGTATGTATCCGCACTTGCCGATGAATGCAAGCAGGAGATAAGTATGGTTGGGAAAAGTGGTGCCGTCTCTGAGGATAAAGCGAGTATCGCGCTCCTACGCTTGGCAACAACGCGCAACAATAAGCAAGCGTGGTTTGCTCTTGAGTATTGCTTTCGCCAGAAACTTATACTCTGGCTGCGCCAGCACCCACGTTCTAAGGAGGCATTGGGCCTTCAATCTGAGCAGGAGTATGTAACTCAAGCGTTTGCCCACTTCCGCCATCTAGCCGTTAGTAAGCAGATGGAGTTTCGCTCTTTGCATGCTGCCTTACGCTATCTCGCTGCCTGTTTGAACAGTGTTGTTCTGGATATGCTTCGCTCAATCAAACAAGCGAGCCAGAATGTGCAGCCGTCACGTGCGGACCTCTGGCTTGCTATAAGCCAGATCTTAAACGAGGAGCGAGAGCGCCGTTTGGCGTACCTCTTGTTTCATTGTGGCCTCAAGCCTGCTGAAGTGGTTGAGCGCTGCCCGGAGGAATTCCAGAATCTTGCCGAGGTCCAGAGCCTGCACGTTCGCATCTTGAATCATATGATAGCGACATCGTTGATCTAAATCGAACACTTTCTCGCGACGCAGACAACCTTCTTTTCTCGGGGGATGGTGTAATGAAGAGGGCCGCCTGTGCTAGTGATTTTTCACTGGTTCATGGTGGTCCTCTTTCTTTTGTGTGTAGGCAAGCCGTCTTCTCCAGGCCAAAATAGGCTATAATAGCAGCAATCACATGCTTTGATGGGAGGGATCTATGTCCGCTATTTCTCAGCGTGTCGCGCCCTTCGGCACGACGATTTTTACCGAGATTAATCAACTCGCGCAGCAACATTCAGCGCTCAATCTTGGTCAGGGGAAACCCGACTTTGATACCCCTACCGCTATTCTCGACCAGGTAGTGCAGTCCTTGCGCGCAGGCAATCTAAACCAGTATGCACCTGGTGACGGAACGCCAGCACTTCGCCAGGCCGTGGCACGACATGCCGAGCGTTTCTATCAATTGGATATTGATCCTACGCATGGCGTTATCGTAACTTCAGGCGCGACTGAGGGGATCTTCGCTTCCATTCTGGGCCTGGTTGATCCTGGGGATGAAGTCATTGTGCTGGAGCCTTTTTACGATTCCTATGTGCCAGATATTCTGATGGCACATGCTATTCCTGTCTTTGTGCCACTACACGCCCCAGATTGGCACTTTGATCCTGCGGAACTCCGTGCGGCCTTCGGGAAGAAGACTCGCGCCATCATCTTGAACACTCCACATAATCCCACCGGGCGCGTCTTCACACGCGAGGAACTTAGTTTTATCGCCGCACTATGTCACGAATATGATGTGACCGTGATCGCGGACGAGGTGTATGAGCACCTGACCTTTGGCGAAGCGTATCACATACCTATCGCTACCCTTCCTGGCATGTTTGAGCGTACTGTTACTGTCAGTAGTTCCGGTAAGCTCTTTAGTGCTACTGGCTGGAAGATTGGCTGGGTGTCAGGACCTCCTGCCTTGATTGAAGGTGTCTCACGCGCTCATCAATTCATTACCTTCTCTGTGCATCATCCTACACAGGAGGCTATCGCTTACGCGCTCAATCTTCCTACGAGCTACTACCAGGAGTTCCAGCAGTTATATACCTCCAAGCGTGCTCTGTTGATGTCAGCCCTGGATGGGGCTGGTTTCCGCTATACTGTGCCCGATGGGACATACTTTATCATGGTCGATTATACGCCCCTCTTCTCTGGTTCGGCACTTGACTTCACGCGCTATCTGATCCAGGAGGCAGGTGTGGCCTGTATCCCGCCAGGGGCGTTTTATAGTGCCGATCATGCCCATCTGGCTGATGGTTATGCCCGCCTGGCATTCTGCAAATCAGATTCTATGCTGCATGAGGTGGGTGAGCGTCTGGCTCGTCTGGCGCGAGCCTAGATCCCAGTGAGGGGTAAGCACTAGCGCTTGCGAAAGGCGTAGCGAAGGAAGAGGTGACTCTCAACTCGCTTAACGCTTAAGAGGTCGCTCCATAATGGCTGATCGGGGGCAAAATGATGTCCCATCGCGATTGATGGGCGCGTATCCCCTGGCATATGGCCTGCTAGTTGTGGAGCAAGCGTTAGAAAAAGTTCATCCAGGGAGCCATCTCTGAGAAATGTCGTGAGCATGCCAGGGCCTCCTTCCGTCAGGTAGAGCGTTCCCGACTGCTTCTCTTGGACGGCATGGAGGATGTTGGATGCGCTGATCATTCCTCCTTCGCTGGTGCATGCCTTGATCTGGACTGAAGGCGGGATCGTTTGCTTATGCAGGCGCTTTTCGCCTTCGGTCGAGGTCACTATCAGCACTGGAATTGTTCCCTCTTGGAAGAGATTCAGGCTGAGATCTAGGTTCCCGCTGGTGCTGACCAGGACATTTAAGGGACGCTCACTTTTGCCCAGAGAGCGGCGTAGCTCCTGGTATGTGTCCGCGAGATCGGGATAGATGTACTCCGCTGTCCATTTATGCGTTGGTTCCTCATGGAGCGTGCGTGAGCCTACTATAATTGCGTCCGCGATGGCACGCAATACACCCATCAGTGCCTGATCGGAAGGGTGAAAGCCGCTAATGGGTCCACCTCCCTCATGACCTGCCTCATCCAGAGAAACCACCCCATCAAGCGTAGAGACAAAATTACCAATAAGATAAGGGGGATGGCTTTCTAGTGGCATCCGGAATTCACCCAGCAATAGGTCGAGTGGAGGTGGAAGATGTAGCCTCTCTCCTCGTTCCTGATTGTAAAGCGTTTCGAACGCTAATGGTTGCTTCATGGCCGTAGATTGGTTGTGGCGAAGAATTCAGAGCGTAGTTCCGCGCTCACTTCGTATTCCCCACGCCAGGCCGTTGTACGTGTTATGGCTGAGCTCTCACGCACTCCACGCATAGCCATGCATAGGTGATTGGCCTCCAGGTATACCGCGACCCCTTGCGGTTGTAGGATCGCTTCTAATGAACTGGCGATTTGCTGGGTAATGCGTTCTTGTACAGAGAAGCGCTTGGCGAAGACACGCACCAGGCGCGTGAGTTTTGAAAGCCCTAGAATGTGCTCGTTCGCGATATAGCCAACATAGGCTTGCCCAAAGAAAGGGAAGGCATGGTGTTCGCAAAGTGAGAAGAAATGAATTGGCCCTTCAATTACCTGGCTTAAATGGCTTTTTGATCCGTTTGGATGTTCCGAGGGAAAGACCTTTATAAGATTGGGATCGCCATCATACCCTTCCGTCGCGTCAAGCATGGCTTTGAGGAAGCGCTTAGGTGTATCTTCGGTTCCTGGCGTATGGCTGTTCATTCCCAATGCTTCAAAAATCTCTGCCATGTAGCCTTCAAAGGTACGCATTTGTTCAACCGATATATGACGCTGCTTTAGTTCTATAGCATCTTCAAATTCCAAATCATCTAAGTCTATATTGAGTGTCATAAGAACCTCTTTTCGATCCGAGATTGCGTTACGCTTGATATTCTACAGCCTGTAACGTTTTGGCTGACTATTTTATTCTGGGTTACTTGCTATTCTCGTCCTCATCTCGGCCTTCCTTGTTCGCAATCTCAGTCGTTTTTACATGGATAGTAGTGGAGAATACTCCTACTAGGGCTTTGTCAATCAGGCATGCTTTATATGAAGCGCTTTTTGTGTCTGGCGATGTTTTTTCACCAGACATGAGTAGACTCTGGAATAATTTTCCAGCATACAAAGAGCGTGTGTGTATGACGCGCCTGCTCTGTTACCTGTTCTTTTTGATTATCCCATATCTGGACAAGAATAAGCCACATTGAGACATCATAAGCAATGGTAACGTGAAAGTGATTGATAGAGCATCATCCTATTCGCCTATACTGACTATCGACGCTCATCGGGATAAACACAACCTTCACTAAAGGCCCGGCCTGATTGAGAAAGGAGTGCTCGTATGATCGAACAGACTGCCTCTGCAGGATCTTTTATGCTCTTTATAGGCATGGTGGCATTTCTCGCGCTTGTCTTCACTATATGGCAATGGCAGTGGTATCGCTGGCGGCGCCAGCGTCGTACATGCGCTAAGACTCATGTGACGACTGCCAATCGGCAAGAGCGCTTATAAGTCCTATTAAAGAGACAAGAAAGCGTATGGTGGCCCTACTCCATTTGCGATAGAACTGGTCTAAAGTTTGTATCCCAGCTTATGTGGATGATAGAATGCTCATGATTTGAAGTGCTTGCAGGGCGCAAGCCGCTTCTGATCACGTGCTAAGAAGCTTTAAAATTAAGAAACATTGTGTCGGTCTTATTATCACTGTGTTTCTTCTAACAGATTGGCGTCTGAAACGTTCATCTCAGCGACATAGCATGGAGAAGGCACAAAAGGACTGAGCAGTAGATGCAGGCCGTTGTACGAGCCTCTCAGCGCTAAATAATTGGTTTCGTGTATCGCATATGAGACATCGATGTCGAAAGGTACCATAGCAGCTTCTCATAGAGAAACGCGAGGAAGTGGCTTTATGGTATTAAGTAGTGTCGTATGTTCTGATGCTTGTACTGCGTATCTAAGTATTCTGCCTTCATATGCTATCACCGCATCTACCAGTGACTCCTGAATGGGAAGGTTACACATATTAGTGTTTTTCACCATGTTAGAGTTGCCAGCGCATGGCTTAAGCGTTCGTTGGATTATACCAGTAGTACTATTCGCTTGCTGATTGCTGGACATTGCATGCTTGCTTTCGGTACATTTAAAGTGTTCGAGGGGTGAGTAAAGATGAAAAGTTAGCAAGTGCTAGTACTTTTAGAGGTAACCTTTCTTGCTATTTTCATGTCTTCAGCGACAACGACTAGTTTCGCTGTACTCTCAAACAGGGATATCATCTTGGATGATCTCTTTTTGAGGTAGTGCTCCCAAAAGAGGTCGCATTTGATTGGAGAAAGTGTGCCGTTTCTCCAGGCCTGTGACTTGACTGCCCTCAGTTTCGTCTAAGTTTTAATGCCCGGCTTAAACGATTTCTAGCCTCTGGTTTGGTCTCGCTCCTACAGGTGGCTATTAGCGTCAGTTATTCCTGGTTCTTAAATTTAAGAATGCGAATGTATTGCAGGCGCTAGTGCATAAGTCGAGCCCTCCGTACTGTTTTGTTATGAAATCTGGCACGAATATCCAGGTCTAATAATAGCAGTTGTTATGGATTTTCTACAGCCATTGTCTATTGTTATGTTTAGATCTCTTGACAAGAGATCTAAACACTGGTAAAGTTCAATTGATAGGCATACGCTTTTCATAAACGTGTCGTTGGGTATACAGGTATTGCGTGAGGGAGATCCTGTCGCCTCAAGATCTATGCCTACCTCTAAAATGAGTTTTCGCTCTTCGAATTACATGTTGAAGGTCAACCTCTACACGTCTTATACGTGTGATAATGAAGATGCATGTTGGTAAAAGACAGTTTTCCCCCTGTCTCGCCCACATCCTAGAAATACTCTTTACAAGTTTTATACAATGTTATACAATGCGTATGCAATGTTTTCTTGTGTATACGCCGTTGGCGAATGTAGCTGTGCGAGCACGTGCCCCGGAGGCTTCTCTCGTCTCTGATGTGTTTGACGCAGGCAATTTAAACAAAGGAAGTGAGTAGTTTCAATGAACAATAGTGAGCTTTTAACCGTTTCTGAAGTCGCTCGTATTCTTCGCGTAGATGACACCACCGTTCGCCGTTGGGTGAAGCAGGGGGCGCTTGAGGCTGTGGTTCTTCCTCATGTCAATGCCCGCCAGGCATATCGCATTAAGCGCGAGACTCTGAATAAGGTCCTTGGCTCAAACAGCCAGATCACTGCCTAAATTCGCATTCGTGATCTTTTTCCCCGGTCCTGCAATACCTCTCTCGTCAATTGGTATCTGGCGACCGGGGATCTATATTTTTGGGCGTATTTGGCCTAGGAGAGGCTTCTCTACGAGGTTATGGGAGATTTGCTTCTCATGCCCATTCCAGGGTTGTGAAGAACGTGAGTGTCCGCATTATGCCACAGCACTGGCGCGTCACTATACCGATAGTGACGCGCCAGTGCTGTTTTCTTGACTCTTATTTAGAGGTTTGCCAGGAGATTGTTCAACCTGTTCACAAAGTCGACGGGATCATCAAGCGTCTCGCCGCTGCTGAGAACAGACTGTTCAAAGAGCACATTTGCCCAATCCCCAAAGCGTTGCTCATCACTCTCGTTCTTCATGCGATTGATGATGGGATGTTGAGGATTGATCTCAAGAATCTGCTTGTCGTGCGGCACTTTCTGTCCGCTCGCTTCCAGCAGACGTTTCAAGCTTGGATCAATGCCATACTGATCAACGACCAGGCAGGCTGGAGAACTGGTCAGACGATGCGTAATACGCACATCCTTGACGCGTTCGCTGAGTGTACCTTTGAGACGGTCAAGGAGATCCTTGGCCTCGTCGGCTGTCTTCTGTTGCTCTTCCTTCTCCTTCTCGTCGGTAAACTTACTCAAGTCAATCTCACCCTTGGAGACTGATTGGAGCTTCTTCCCGTCGAATTCTGCCAACTCGGTACCCAGGAAATGATCTAGCGGGTCTGAGAGGAGCAAGACTTCCAGGCCCTTCTTCTTAAAGATTTCCAGGAGCGGGCTGTTTTTGGCTGCCGCGTGGCTGTCAGCGACAAGGTAGTAGATGCTGTCTTGACCATCTTTCATACGGCTAACGTATGTCTCGAGTGAGGTGTCCTGCTTCTCACCTGCTGAGAGCGTAGTAGAGAAGCGTAGCAACTTGGCAATAGTCTCACGATTGGCGCGATCCTCGAGTAGCCCCTCTTTCATCACGCGTCCAAACTCAGTCCAGAAATGCTCATACTTCTCTGGATCATTCTTCATGATATCGGAGAGCAACCCTAGAACCTTCTTGGTCGCATTGGAGCGGATCTGGTCAATCTGGCGATTCTGTTGTAAGATCTCGCGCGAAACATTAAGTGGCAGATCGTTAGAATCTATGACACCACGTATGAAGCGTAGGTAGCGCGGCATGAGCTTCTCGGCGTCATCCATAATGAAGACGCGTCGTACATAAAGCTTAATGCCATGATGATATTCGCGTGTCCATAGATCGAATGGGGCCTGCGATGGCACATATAGCAAGAGCGTATATTCCTGTGTGCCCTCCATTTTGCTATGGAAGTGGGCTAGGGGATCGGTGAAGTCGTGTGCTACATGCTGGTAAAATTCATTATACTCTTGCTCTGTGATTTCACTCTTAGGTCGTGTCCAGAGCGCGGATGCGCGATTGACAACCTCATCTTCCTGCTCTTTGCCTTCTTCAGTTGCCTCATCTTTCTGCATCAGAATAGGAAGCATAATATGATCGGAGTATTTGCGGATGATCTCGCGCAGGCGGTGACCACTGAGGAACTCATTCTCATCTGGACGTAGATGCAAGGTAATAGAGGTGCCGCGCGTTGGCTTTTCAACGTTCTCAATGCTATACTCTCCCTGCCCCTCTGACTCCCAGCGTACCCCTTCAGTTTCAGGGGCTCCAGCCCGGCGTGTAGTGAGAGTAACCTTATCCGCGACAACGAAAGTCGAATAGAAACCAACACCAAATTGTCCAATCAGATTGGCGTCCTTCTGCTTATCACCTGTCAGCGACTTAAAGAACTCGCGTGTGCCCGATTTGGCAATCGTGCCGATATGTTCGATTACTTCCTGGCGATTCATGCCGATACCATTGTCACTAATTGTAATCGTGCGCGCGTCTTTGTCGTAGGCGACATGTATCTTAAACTCGGCGTCACGCTCATAAAGCGAGGGGTCCGCAAGAGCATCAAAGCGCAGACGGTCAATGGCATCTGAAGCATTTGAGATAAGCTCTCGGAGAAATATCTCTTTATGACTGTAAAGTGAGTGGATCATGAGATCCAATAGTTGTTTGACTTCCGCTTGAAAGCCGAGATTTTCCTTATGGGTTTCTACTGACATGGAATATTTCCTCCCTTATCTGCAATGGGCGTAAGGTGGACTTTGGTCTATGGCTACCCCGCTGATGATAATATCTGGTGCACTTGGGATATACTGCCCTGTCGAATCAGACTTGCCAATGAGTCCTGGTGGCTAGATCCGTCGTTATCTGTGTAAGGCTTGAAATATGAAATGAGCCAGGCGCTCTTCCTGGCAATGGCCTTTTGCTTTATATATCATAGTTACTATTAGAAAACTGTAAGAAAAACATTAGAGTTCTGTTGGAGCTCATAATCGGGACTAAGTTCGACGTTATGTGCATACTATTGGGCTTGTAGGTTCTCTCGATGCGCTCATATGTAACAATATGCCTGCTACGGCAGTGATGTAAGAAAAAAGACCCATTTCCTTCGCCACTGACATGCAAAATTTGTTATGCTTTACTTGATACGCTATGATGTGTGCTTGTTGCAATTTACATGATGCAACGTGACCTGATGCCTTTAAAGAGCTTGAGTGAGTGAGTATTGCTGGGATGGTGGTATCGGGTTCGCGTAAACATATATGGGTTGGAGTCAGGTGGTTTTCTCTTTATTGGTGACGTAAGTGTCCTGATCGTGCAACTGCCTGCCTATCCTGATTCGTAATTATAAAGACAAAGCAGAAATAGGGAGTGCCTGGATGCCCGAACAGCAGCCATTATCAGGAATATACAGACAAGAACCTACGCTGGGAACATTGATCTATAACGCAACATCGAATTGTCTTGAACTTGAGGGTCGCGAGTTAAAGCGTGGAGAAAGTATTGAAATTCGCGTTTTTGGCTCCTGGATCCCAGGGCAAGTCTCTATAGATTCAGGTGGTTGGTACCTCTTTACCCTCGACCATGTTGGCATTCGTTTGCATTCAGGCCTGTCTGCCCGCTTAGGTGAAGCGCCAGTGGATTCTTCAGCACTCAGACCTTCGCTTGTGCCGCCACCGCATATCTTAATCGTCGATGATGACCAGGCTTTGCTGCGTGCCCTGCCTCATACTATCACTTTACGTATTCCCGGCATACAGGTTGATATCGCTAGCTCCTCTAATGAGGCGCTTCAACTCATTGAAGAGCAGAACTATGATGCCATCGTGAGCGACATTAAAATGCCTGGTACAGATGGACTCATGTTGCTGGCTAAAATACGTGATATGCAACCTGAGACACCTACGATTCTGATTACTGGTCATGGTGAACATGATCTAGCTATTCGGGCCTTGCGTGGTGGCGCATATGATTATATTCAGAAGCCAATAGATCGCGATTCGTTTATCGCAGCCTTGTTGCGGGCTATCCAGACCTGCCAGCTTCGTCGCCGTGTGGAGGAGCAGCAACTCGCACTTGAAATCCATGCCCGTTCCCTTGAAATTCAGGTGCAGCAGCGTACCAGCGAACTCTTTGAGGCCAATGCTACGAAGGATAAAGTCATTAGTCTGGTCTCACATGACCTCAGGCTTCCTGTTGCGCGCCTAAAGGAGATGACGCAACTGATCCGACGTAAACTTGATCATGCGGATGTGGCGGAACTGGTGAGCCGAGGCTTTGCCGATATCGAGTCTTCGCTTGTGCGGACTGAGGAGCTTGTTCAAGAACTTTTGCATACCTCCAACATTGATGCGGGACAATTTATTGTCCATCGCCAATCTATTGATCTGGTTGCTCTCTGTTCATCATACCTGGAAACACATGTTCAGGAACATCAGTTGCATTTGCAGTGTGATTTTCTGGGACAGCCCCTCGAGGTGAGCGTGGATGGCGCGCAAATCACACAGGTTCTACGCAATATTTTTTCGGCAGCTCATGCTCAGGCCGCCTGGAGCGATCCAGTGATACTTACGGTCCAGCAGGCAGGCCATGAAGCGATTATTACTGTACGCAATCTGGACGCGCAGGCGCGCTCAAGTATGGACCTCTATGTCTCGCGCAACATCATAGAGCGTCATGGCGGCCATCTAGAGGTCCAAAATTTTCCTGGTGATCGCTGTACCTATTTTCTCATCCTGCCTCTGCCCCTGCATTCCAGACACCAGCAGCCCGATGCCGCCGCGCTCCTTCCTCGTACCCATGCTGCCTGGTCTCTACAAGTAGACGTAGTGAAAACCAAACCTGATAATGAGCACCTATCTTCTTAAGAAGAGGTGATCTTTAAATTTTGCATCAGAAATAGCATGTGGGCTTTCTTGCTCCTTTAATCGAATTCTAAAGCGCGAAGTCCACACTATAATCGCTGTATACTGCCCCAGCCCTTGAGTTTTGATAGTATATATGGTACCTTCTCTATAGTACTACGTGCCTTTTTAAGGATCGCAGATAAATAGCCGCTTCTGCATGTATCTTTTTGTTAAAGGCACCTTTTCAACTCTCCCAGCTTTTAAGTGTGTCTATTTATTTACAAGGGGATGTAGAGCGTCAGGCAATGCCTCATATTGCCTTTGTTTCGGCCTTCAACCTCAGTGTATGGAGGTCTTTGCAAAGAGGTGTCTATGAACGATGCCATCTCTCCTCAAGATGAGGGGAACTCCGCCCCAGTCCACAACACCGACGTTGCTGAGGATCAGCACTCTACCGTCCGTGATTGGCAGCGTATTGAGCAAGATAGCGATTTTCGCGAACTCGTCCGTGCCAAGCGCAACCTGATTGTCCCTGCCACTATTTTCTTTCTGCTTTATTACTTTGCTTTCTTGATTGTGGTTGGGTACATGCCAGATATCGCTAATGCAAGTGTCTTTGGTACGATCAACGTTGCTTACCTATTCGCGCTTTCACAGTTCTTTGTTACCTGGATTCTTATGGGTATTTATGTCTGGCGCGCTGGTATCTTTGATTCGTTGGTCCAGCGTATTGTTGCGAGAGTGAGGGGAGAGAAAGAATGAACGATAAAGAGCTTCAGACCCTCATTATGTTTGGTATTATTGTCCTGGTTACGCTGGGCATTACTTTCTGGGCCTCTCGTCGCACACGCACTACAACCGATTTCTACGCCGCTGGACGTCGTATCAGTGGAGCGCAGAATGGGGTGGCTGTCGCAGGCGATTATATGTCTGCCGCTTCATTTCTGGGTATCGCTGGGCTGATCGCCTTCTTCGGCTATGATGGCTTTATGTACTCGGTAGGTTTTCTGGTTGCCTACCTGACCGTACTGTTTCTCGTTGCCGAACCCCTGCGCAATACAGGCAAGTTTACCATGGCAGATGTGCTCTCGTTCCGTTTGCGTAAGCGTTCTGTACGTACCGTAGCGGCTATTTCAACGCTTGCGGTAACATTGATCTATATGATTGCGCAGATGGTCGGAGCCGGTTCGCTGGTGAGCCTGCTGGTGCCCAGCCTGGACTATAACTTAGCGATCATTATTGTTGGCGTGCTGATGATTGTATATGTGATCTTCGGCGGTATGCTTGCTACGACGTGGGTACAAATTATCAAAGCCATTTTGCTGATGGGCGGAACACTGCTGCTCTCCATCCTGGTGTTAAGCCATTATGGTTTCTCCATTGGCAACTTCTTCGATGCCGTGCATGGTGTGGTGGGTAAGTATTGTACCAATGGTGGCACACTCAAAGATGGGCAATGTACTGCTGGCACTCTTGTGACACAGAACTATCTTATGCCAGGACTACGCTATCATGGCACCTATGGTCAGCTTGATCTCATCTCGCTGGGGTTGGCTCTGGTCCTGGGAACGGCTGGATTGCCGCATATCTTGATGCGCTTCTATACCGTGCCGACTGCGCGTTCCGCGCGCTCGTCTGTGGTCTGGGCTACTGTGATCATTGGTGTCTTTTATATTCTGACGACCTTCCTTGGCTTTGGGGCCGCGACCCTTGTGGGCAAAGCGAACATCGCGAACCAGAACCTTGCTGCCCCACTCTTGGCGGAAGCTGTAGGAGGGACCATCTTTCTGGCCTTTATTGCCGCTGTAGCCTTCGCGACTATCCTGGCTGTGGTAGCGGGCCTGACTATTGCGGGTTCCTCTGCCTTCGCGCACGATATCTGGTTGAATGTCGTGAAAGGTGGGCGCGAGGATGAGCGTGAGCAGGTGCTGGTTGCCAAGATCACTGCAGCCGGCATCGGTCTTCTGTCAATCATACTGGCAATTGCGCTACGCTATAGCAACGTGGCCTTCCTTGTTGGCCTGGCCTTTGCTGTCGCCGCCAGTGCCAACGTTCCTTCGATTATACTTTCGCTCTTCTGGCGACGCTTTAATACCGCTGGCATGGTTTCGAGCATGCTGGTAGGCTTGATTTCATCGGTCATTCTCATTATTGTGAGCCCGGCCATTATGGCGGTAGATCCGCCAGGAACAGCAGCCACTGCTGCCCACCTTATTCAGGCCAAGGCTCTCTTCCCACTTGAGAATCCCGGTGTGGTTACAATACCCCTGAGTTTCATAGTCGCGATAGTCGTTTCACTGGCAACGCGTGATGAAGCAGCACTTGAAACTTTCAGCGAAACTAATGTGCGTGCCAATCTCGGTATTGATGCTGAGGCGTAATCCCTCCTGAAAAACTTGCATGACGCTACTGCGTACAAAAAAACGTAGTAGCGTCATGTTATTTCTTCCCGCTCCAGGGAGACCCCTTTCCTATGTCTGCCTGGTAGTTCTCTGCGCGCCTCTTTTTGTGATACAGTATGCATAAGTTCTACCCCTAAAAAATGGTAGGGTGATGACCACTGTCCTACCATCTGACAATAATGCACTACGATGTGCAACTCGTAAAAGGAGTATATGGCATGCCCGAATGGAGTAGTGATCAATATAAGCCAAGTAGAGAAGACAAATTTACTTTTGGCCTCTGGACAGTAGGGAATCAGGGGCGGGACCCCTTTGGCGATTTCGTGCGCCCACCTCTCGATCCTGTAAGAAGTGTGCAAAAGCTATCTGAGTTGGGAGCCTGGGGTGTAAATTTTCATGATAATGATTTAGTGCCCTTTGGGTCCACTCTTGCTGAGAGAGATCGTATCGTTCGCGATTTTAAGCAGGCGCTCTCTGATTACGGTATGGTTGTACCAATGGCGACAACTAACCTCTTCTTTCATCCAGTCTTTAAGGATGGTGCGTTTACCGCAGTAGATCCGGCAGTTCGCGCCTATTCCCGGCAGAAAACGATGGCGGCTATTGACCTAGGAGCTGAGCTTGGCGCAACGACCTATGTCTTCTGGGGGGGACGCGAGGGTGTTGACGCGGAAGCTAGCAAAGACCCAGTGGTAGCTATCCAACGTATGCGTGATGCCATCAATTTCTTCTGTCAATATATCATTGACCAGGGCTACAATATGCGAGTTGCCCTGGAGCCGAAGCCAAATGAGCCTCGCTCCGATACCTATTTCGCGACTGTTGGACATATGTTGGGTTTTATCGCTACACTTGATCACCCTGAGATGGTAGGTGTAAACCCTGAGGTTGCGCATGAGCATATGTCAGGCCTCAACTTTGTCCATGGTATTGCCCAGGCCATTGATGCCGGAAAACTTTTCCATATTGACCTCAATGACCAGAAAGGGCCGCGCTACGACCAGGACTTCCGGTTTGGGAGTGAGAGCGTGAAAAGCATGTTCTTCCTGGTCAAATTGCTGGAAGATAAAGGTTATGATGGCCCTCGCCATTTTGACGCGCATGCATATCGCACTGAAGATGAGGAAGGCGTCTGGGACTTTGCCCTGGGTTGCATGCGTAGCTATAACCTGTTTAAAGCCAAGGCGAAGCAATTCAACGCAGACCCCGAGATTCAGGCTCTTCTTCAAGACCTCAATGGCGGCGATCAGACCTATGGAGGCTTGTTGGATGGCTACAGCGCTGAAAATGTGCAGAAACTAAAGGATGCTCAGTTTGATCTCCAGGCGTTGGCAAAACGTGGCTACCGTTATGAGAAGCTTGATCAATTGACCATTGAGCTGCTGCTAGGAGTGCGCTAAAAGATTCACTTGTATTGTGTCTTTGGTTATTCTTCCACTCCTGAATTATTGTAAATGGTTAAAGTAGTGATGCGTCTGACAGCAGATGCGTCACTACCTTGCTTTTGGCAAAGTACAGTAAGGGCTAAGAAGGTGGTTTGACCTAAAGAGCTTTCCCTGTTCTTATAGATGTTATGCTTAAGATAGAGGGTACTCATTGCCAGGGCTGCTGTTTTGCCTATGGTCATATGCCTGTGTAAGTATGTGAATTTTGAGCTGCATAAGTTGTCATCGTTCATTAATTTAGAATATCCGTGATAAAATTCCATATATTTCATTGTGAATAGAATTATTGTACAAGTTGCGAGTATGTGAATTCTTTCCCTTACTTATAAGAGTTGTGGAAATGTTCCTCATATTCTCTCGCTAAAAGCACGATCATTTTTATGTACATGAGATGCCTGATAAATGATCTAACAGACTCTTGCATTGTTTACGCGAATGCTATATAAAAAAACAGATGATTACAGGGTACTGGTCTATACATAAAAGAGTGCGTTAGAAAATAGTAACGTATTCCTCAATCATAGTGCTCTCTACAGGGAGAAAATGAGAAGTTATGGTTTCGCTATATCATAGTCAGCAGCCTGATGAGGCAACACATGACGAGACTTTACCTGTCTATTCAGTCATCGCGCCTGTCTTTAACGAAGAGGAAACGCTGCCACATTTCTATGAAACTGTTATCCATGTGATGGAGCAGTTTAAAGAAGATTTTGAGCTCGTCCTCATCAATGATGGTAGCTCAGATGGAACCTATACCTTAATGCAAGAATTGCATGCACAGGATTCGCGAGTGCGCGTTGTGAATTTTTCGCGTAACTTCGGTCATCAGATTGCCATCTCTGCCGGTCTTGATTATGCTCGTGGTCAGGCGGTCGTTATTATTGATGCCGATTTGCAAGATCCACCTGAAGTTATTCTTGAGCTTGTCAAGGCATGGAAAGAGGGCGCTGAAGTGGTATATGCGCAACGTACGCGCCGTCAAGGTGAAACCCTTTTTAAGCTCGCCACTGCTGCGGTCTTCTATCGTCTCATTGAGCGTATCACCTCGATTAAAATTCCCCGGAATACTGGTGATTTCCGCCTGCTTGACCGTCGTGTTGTGAATGTTATGATTGAGATGCGCGAACAGCACCGATTTATGCGTGGTCTTTCTGCCTGGGTAGGTTTCAAACAAGTAGTAGTGCCTTATGTACGGCATGAGCGCTTCGCTGGAACGACGAAATACCCTTTTATGAAGATGCTCAAATTCTCGCTTGATGCGATTACTAGCTTTAGCTATGTGCCGTTGAAACTCGCGACTAGCTTTGGCTTTACTCTCGCTATTATCAGTTTGATTGGAATTATTATCGCGGCTGCTCTGCGTATTTTTACTGGTGCTATTTCAGGTCAGGCCTCGACGCTTATTCTGGTACTCTTCCTGGGTGGCATCCAACTTATCTTCCTGGGTATTATAGGTGAATATCTAGGCCGTATTTATGATGAGGTGCGTAAGCGTCCCCTCTATATTGTGCATGATGTGCTTGAACAAAAGCACCCAAACTATAGAGTGCCCTTTGAAAAAGAAGAGAAGAGGTAGAGCTCTTGGCTCTACCTCTTCTCTTCTTTTTTCTTGCTTAGCGCTTGATTTTGAGGGTATTGACAAAGTTGGCGGCCAATTCCTCGTATGCCTCTGCATAATATTCCTCGACACGTCCAGCGTCACAGAGCGTTGTCAACGCTGAATCGATTGGGAGCTGTCCTAGAAGGGGGCTCCCGTCACCGAGACCAATTCTGTTGAGTTGCTGGGACCGAAGATTTCATAGCGTTCGTTCTTGGGCGTTTCAAAATATGCCATATTCTCGACGACGCCTACGATCTCACCTTTGAGCTGTTGTACCATGTTGACGCACTTCATTACGATCATGGTTGCCAGCATTTGTGGTGAGGACACAATGACCACACCGTCTAGTGGAAGGGCTTGCATGACGGTCATGGGGGCGTCTGATGTTCCAGGGGGCAGATCGACCAGGAGATAATCTAGTTGACCCCAATCTACATCGCTATAAAATTGTTTGATCGCGCTTGAAATCATTGGTCCACGCCAGACAACTGGATCGCTCTCCTTCTCGAGGAACATATTCATGGACATGACCTTGATGCCACCTTTGCTGCGCAACGGCTCAATGCCACCGCTGGCTGATTTGGTTGGCTGTCCCTTGGTTCCAAACATGCGCGCGATGCTTGGTCCGGTGATATCTCCATCGAGAATACCTACGCGTTGTCCCTGGCGTCGCAGAGAGACTGCAAGCAAGCCCGTGACAAGTGATTTGCCTACGCCACCTTTGCCGCTCATAATAGCGATGACTTGCTTGATCTTGCGCTCTGGATCAGAGCTGAGCATTGTGAGCGGTACGCCCCTTCCAACGGGGGCTTTCTTAGGAGCAACCGATGTTGGCTCGCCCTTCGCGGCAGCATTAAGATCTTGAACCAGTAGGTCAAGCTTCTCGGGGGCAAAGCGGTGTGTTCTCGCGCCTCCCGCGATACTTTCTCGCGCTCCAACAGCGCAGGCAGTGCAGGGTAAGCCGTGACCATGAAATACCTTAACTGTTGCTGGATACTTTGTCACGACATCATGAATGATCATGTCGGCAGTAATCGTTTCCGCCATTTTTTATCCTCAATAGCGGTAACAGTATATAGAACATGTCACCGCTTTTCCTTTATGCAAATGAATACAGGTCTAGATCAAAAAAGCAATTCCTACCTATTTACTCCGATTATTATAGCACACATCAATGAAACCAGCTATCTTTTCCCTCAATCCCCAGGCTATTTCATTCATCCTATTTGCCACCTGTGAGGGCAAATGAGGCGGTTTGGTGAGGTCAAGGTGGGGGGATATAACTTTCCTGCCTGTAGGCGCAGCGTTTTTGTTTGCTCAGGGCTCATTGCTTAATCCATCTGCCCTTGTCAGCGAGGAGAGTGCTAATTAGCTATGCCTGTGCTTAGCTCATGCGTACTCTGAATGCTATTGCGTCCCGCTTTGGACGGTTATTTGATTCTTCCCTCATCATTGCACGTGTTAGCGGGTTATGCTATGATGGCTGCACCAGGTAAAACGTGCGGCTAGCAGGAAACTGCAAAACAAGAAAAGGAAATAGCGATGGAGGCAGGCACCGAAAGTAGCTACTTCAAACAGGTCTATATTTTTGCCGGGCTAAGTGACGATGAGATTTTCGAACTCTCGGGTTCCGCGCGCAAACGCTCCTTCCGCTCTGGCGAAGTTATCTTTCATCGCGACGATCCCGGGCAAGTCCTGTACGTTATCAAAGAAGGAAAAGTCAAAATCTGCCTTATCAGTCCAGATGGGCAGGAGATTTCACTAGTGGTATTGGGTAAAGGAGAGTATTTCGGTGAGCAGGCTCTCCTTGATGGTTTAGGCCGCTCGGCGGACGCAGTTGCACTTGAAAAAGTTGAATGTTACACACTTCAGCGCAGTGATTTTCATAAAGCGATTCTGAAGAATCCTAAGATCGCGATTTCTGTGCTCGAAGTGCTCTCAAAGCGCTTGCGCAATACCGATCAGCAGGTTGAAGACTTGATCTTCCTGGATGTCTATGGGCGTGTTGCGAAGAAGTTGCTTGATCTTGCTGATGCGCATGGGGTACAAGTGAGTGATGGTGTACGCATCGATGTGCGTTTAACGCAGCAAGAAATTGCCTCAATGGTTGGGGCTTCACGCGAGAGCGTCAATAAAGTGCTTGGCTATTTTACTGATAAACAATATATCAGCACAGATCGCCATCGCATTACACTGCATCGAATGGCTGAACTACGACGACGCGTTTATTAAAACTCAATCTGGTCTTGTGCCTTTTGCCTGCGATAAAGAGGGGACCTTATTATATAGTGTAAGGCCCCTATTCTTGGTTTTTCCTCTATAAGCACGTATAAGCACCCCATGATTTTTATTATGTATGAGCTTCTTGTCTCACTTTTCCTGACTTCTGGTCTACTCGTTACCAATGCTCTCTGTTGACCGTCTCGTCTAGTGCTATTACTGGTCATAAGCACTGGGGCCTTAGACGAAAATCAACGCCGCTGCCGTGCTCCTCATGGGGTCGCGGCTAGAGTGAACTCCTTGTTCGAAACCTTGAGCGTGCATGCTCCTGTATGGGGGGGGCGCTCGCTATATTCCCGAGGTGGCTACAGAGAAACAACCCTCGTCCGTAAATCCCGGGGATATATGGCTAAAATAAGGAGTAACTGGGTGAGAGTATTTCCTTTGGGAGAATCTATGTCAACTTCGCAGTCACTTAGCCACTCTTTACTATCAACCTGGGGACGTTTGCGAGCTTTACTTAGTGCGATGCGTCCTAAGCAGTGGACTAAGAATGCAACGCTTTTTATTGCGATTATTTTCTCAGGTCATCTCTTTCAATTCAACGAGTTTGAGCGTACTGTGCTTGCCTTTCTCGCTTTTTGTCTGGCATCGAGTAGTATTTACCTCTTCAATGATTTGCTGGACATTGAGAAAGATCGTCAGCATCCAGTGAAATGTAAGCGCCCCCTGGCTTCGGGCCAGCTTCCTGCCTCCTGGGCTGTGGCCGCTATAGTCATAATTTTGCTGGTCTGTACCTGCTTGGTACTGGTTATTTTTACGCTACCCGTTGATGGCGCAAAGGATATCTATACAAATATTGGAGGATCCAATATCCTATTCGCGCTCTGTGTGCTTACCTACCTTGTGCTCATGGTGTGCTATGGTATCTGGCTCAAACATATCGTGCTGATTGATATTTTTGTGATTGCCTGTGGTTTTGTCATTCGGGTTATCGCTGGAGCGCTTGTCACCCCCGTTTCTATCTCGCCTTGGCTCTACATGGTGACCTGCTTGCTCTCGCTCTTTCTAGCACTGAGCAAGCGCCGCAATGAATTGGTACTCTTACAGGGCCAGGCTAGCGCTCATCGTCAAATCCTCAAAGAGTACAGCATTCCCATGCTAGACCAGATGATCACCGTTGTGGCTACCTGCACACTGATGGCGTATAGCTTGTATACCGTAGAAGCACCTACGGGTTACCACAACATCATTTTGACGGTTCCCTTTGTGTTATATGGCCTCTTTCGCTATCTCTATCTTGTCTATATGCGCAAAGATGGAGGAAGTCCTGATGAGGTCCTACTGCGTGACCGGCATATGCTCATAACCGTTGTGATGTGTACTGTGATTATTCTGGTTGTGTTCTATGCCTTACCTCACTGATGGAGCTGGTTCTTGCAAACTCGAAAGATACGTAACGGTGTAGTGTTTTCTCTTGTGTTCGCCTTTATTGTCTTGCTGGTTATCGCGTTCTATGCGGATTTTTTCAGCATGTTAAAGGCTTTTTCACATTTCCGTTGGATGTATCTGCCCTTGATATTGGGTCTGACCCTTGTGAACTACGCTGGACGTTTTGTCAAGTGGAGTTATTATCTTAAGCGTCTGCGTATTTCGCTACGACCATCCTTGAGCTTGCTCATTTTTCTTGCGGGCCTTTCTATGGCTATTACACCGGGAAAAGTTGGCGAATTGCTCAAGTCCTATTTGCTTAAGCGTTACACGCAGACCCCCATCAGTAGAACTTCGCCTATTATTGTGGCGGAGCGCCTCTCTGATGGCCTGGCTATGCTTGTTCTGGCCTCATCTGGCCTGATGCTCTATCGGTTTGGGCTTGAATTGCTCTTACCACTTCTATTTGTGGGTCTGATTGGCATTCTGGTCATTCAGAATCGTCGGCTGTCGCTACAGATCTTGCGGTGGTGCGAACGCCTTCCCTTGCTCGGTCGTTTCACGGAGCCAATACGTCTCTTCTATGAGAGTGCTTATGTACTCTTGCAGTGGCGCCCTTTGCTGCTAGCAACCATCATTGGTATAATCTCATGGTCGGGTGAATGCCTGGCATTGTACTTCGTCTTTCGTGGACTGGGGATCGACGCAAGTATTGACCTGGTGCTCAAATCAACCTTTATTCTCGCGACCTCTTCGCTGGTCGGATCCGCTTCTGGCTTACCTGGCGGTCTTGGTTCCGCCGATGGAAGTGTTCTTGGGTTGACCCATTTGCTGGTAACGCCTTCAACTGCTGTGGGTGGTGCCGCTACACTTCTCATTCGTTTTTGTACCCTCTGGTTCGGTCTATTGATTGGTGTTGGTGCGCTAATCATACTCCGAATCTCATCTGGTTTCAGAGCGTCTCTCGAAGAGACCCCTGCTGTTGAGCTTACTCAGCCATCACCTATCACGCATCAATCTGCCGCCGATTTATCGTCCATATCGGCGGCTTCAGGAGAGTAAATGTATTATGAAAACGCTTATCATCATTCCTACCTATAACGAGTACGATAATTTGCGTCCGTTACTGGATGCTATTTACTCCTACGTTCCGCAGACGCATATTTTGGTCGTTGATGATAATTCGCCTGATGGTACTGGTCAACTTGCTGATCAGATCAGCGCTGAGGATCCACGTCTGCATGTGCTGCATCGCGCGGGTAAGTTGGGTCTGGGTACCGCTTATATTGCAGGCTTTAAGTACGCGATTGAGCATGAGTATGACGCGGCATTTGAGATGGATGCAGACTTCTCCCATGACCCTAAGTATCTTCCTAATTTCCTCAAGGAGATTGAAGACGCGGACCTTGTGATCGGGTCGCGATATATTCCTGGTGGTAGTACTCCAAATTGGTCTCTTAGTCGTCGCCTCATCAGCGGCTGTGGTAATGTCTTTGCTCGCTTTATGCTTGGCATTCCTGTTCAGGATTGTACCGCCGGGTATCGCTGTTATCGCCGGCGTGTGCTGGAAACCATTAACCTTGATACCATTGAGTCGCAAGGTTATGCATTTCAGGTAGAGCTTGCCTATCGCGTTATGAAGCATGGCTTCAAAATTGTGGAGACACCTATTACCTTTATGGATCGCCGGGTTGGCCAATCCAAAATGTCGAAGAAGATCGTCTTCGAAGCATTTTCCTTTGTTACACGTACACGCTTTGGTAAGCAGCAACACACACCTGTGGTACAGCAAGCAATTCAAGAGAGCCAGAGCAAGGACGAGCCTTCTCCCATAACTCAGAAATAGCTTATGGCTGCTCTTGATTTCTCTACTTATAGCTTCTAGTCATAAGGGGAGGATTGTAATCGTCGATTACAATCCTCCCCTTATGATTCCCAGGTATTCGCTTGCATCGCCAGTTGGTAATTGATGGGTGATTTGGGCTTCTGCAGGAGAGCGATGCGAGAAAGCACTTTAGTGCCTACCTTTGCGTTTTTTCTTTTTGCCTCGGTGGTGTTGCGCCCCAGTCTCTTCGTAATCCCATTTGGCCTTGTCGGCGGGATTTAGTCCATATATCCGACGTGTCTCAATGCGATGTTGCGCGCGTGCCTCTACATCTCTGGGAGCGGATTTTAGCTGTGTCGCCAGGTTGGCTGTTGAACGTGGATTCCCCCCTCTTTCCACTACCGCATCGCGAATTTCTCCATCATCGCTGTACATGTCTACTTCATAGCCCATGTTTCTGGCCTGGAGCGCTAATCTAATGATGACTTGATCTGCTTTTTCGCCATAACGCGAATAGATAATGCGAATGTGCTCTTCATGGCTTGTCTGTTCCTTTGCCCCATCTCCATCGAAGACAACGCTGACTGAGAATTCGCTCAATCGATAACGGTTCTTCAACTGTTGGATCAGGATACGGCGCGCATTCGCCAGACTATGTACCCCTAATGATTGAAACATTGGATTGTTCTTGATAACGTTATATCCATCTACGAAGATCTGGCGTGTCATGGCATTGGAAATTCCCTTCTCATCTGAAAGCTAAAGCCGTCGCAGCCAGTCCCATAGCATGAAGAAGTATCCGCGTACATCAATATGTAATGTCTGCAACAGGTAATTATTCACCTCTGTTGAGAGATTAGCCGCCACAACAGCACTTACCAGAAATAGCATGAGCGAAATCAAGAGCCCAAGGCCAACAACTGATTTCTTGCTAGCTCGCTTTATTGGACCAGGAACGGTTATGAGCTCATCAAGTGCGGTATTCCCATGTACGGTATTCGTTGAAATGTTTTTATGTGCTTTTCGATCACGGGCAATTGCCACTGACGAATTGATAGGAGGCTGCATAGCTCTCTTTTGCAATTGTGCCACATCGCGTTGTGAAATGCTCCTGGAAGTACTATCCAAAGAGATATGGGTTATCTCCTGATCTTGTTGAACCTGGTGATAACGGCCAAACTTGACACAGATCAGCAGTCCATCGCCTGTTCCCGTTGTAGCTCTCATGCGATGTCTGGTATCTACCATAGGTAGTTGTGTTGCTTGGGTGCAGGAGGTGCAGAGTGCGTATGCTTCATTCCAGCAATCGGGGCAGGATGGACGGCGACAACGAAAACAGAAATGACTCATGCTTAATAATAAACTTTCGCACAAGATGTGTGTGTGGCTTCCAATCGAAAGCAATTCATTAGCGGCCTCATAACCTGCTGCACATATGCAGCAGGTTGCCGTTACTCTGTTGCTCTTCGCTTCATTCCTAGCATACTGGCTCATAACACTCTCCTGCTTGAGTGCATCTGATGGTGTTCGGCTCTGCCAAGTCGTTGTAGTACACTGGTGGGTACATAGCTTGCTCTATTATATCTTTTTCTGGCTTGCTCCAAAAGGCGTATATTAATCTCATACAAATGAATCTATCCGAAAGATCGCAGTAATGAGCTTCTCGGCGCTGTAAGAAGATGCGTTTTTGACCAATGAGCTCTTCATTTTCCAGGCAAGGGTACGTTTAGATGAACACATGGCTTGCCAGGGGAATTGGTGAAGGTCGCTTGCTTTTTAGAAACTTTGGAAAACTCGTCAAAAAACGCTTGACAAGGTAGGGAGAGTCTGCTATTATTATCCACGTCGAGAGCGAACGCGAGACAAGCGCGAGCGGTCAAGACACACAACAAAAGAGGAGCCGTGGTGTAGTGGCCTAACATGCCTGCCTGTCACGCAGGAGATCGCGGGTTCGAATCCCGTCGGTTCCGTCGGTTCCGCGATCAGACCCGTAATGGCAATGCTATTGCGGGTCTGTTTCTGTTCTTCCCGTCTAGAATCTGCCACGGTCGAGTGCCCTCCTCTCCAGAGGAATCTGCCCCAGGCTACCTTGGTTCAGGAGAGATAACCTGATCTTCGTCATCATCCTTGAAGCGCTGAACTCTTCTTTCTGCTCCGAAACTCCTTCAAAACGGGTCAATTCCACGATCTCATCATTTTGAATTTACCCTTCCTCATGTTAGTGGATTGGAACTTTGCCAATAGTTTTTGACCAGGGAATCGCGAATAGGCACACTCTTCTCGTATTTACAAAGATGGACAATACCCAGGTCAAATTGCAAGCACACAATATGGGCATTGATACATTTATGACGAAAACTTTTGACTTGAATGAGCTCATGGGGCAGATTCGACGATTATTAAGGCCACTTCATAGTAATTGGGGCACTATTTGCGCTTATATTTCACTAAAAGAGGTTGGTTGGTTGAAATCTCTACATTCACATCAGGTCATTCATTTGTCACTGTCTCGGCCCTGACTTTTACTTTGCTCTGTTGTGGGAAATAACTCTTTGACAACTATATGAGGTAATTTGTATAATAGATGAGTAATATGATTGTCTGACTCTTCCCGCATAAAAAAGGAGCGAATCGCCCTGAACGAGCAAACATACACCATCACTTTTGATGATACTGATCAAGTCTCGCCTGCTGACGCCAATCGCTTTGCCGAGGAATTGAGACAGATGTTGCTTGATGCTTCACCCGATGTCGAAGTACAACGCAAACGCGATGATCCTCTGACACAGGACTTCGGGGGAACACTCATGCTGCTTGTGGGAACTCCTGCAGCTGCTGCAATTGTCACTGCCATTGGCAATTGGCTGGCACTGCGCAATAAAGCTTCCATCACGGTCAAGGGTGCCAATGGAGAGATCGTGGCGCAAAACATTACAAGCAAAAAAGCAGGTGAGCTAGCAGAATGGCTGCTCAAGAAACACTAAAAATTTTCGGAAACAGGATAACTCGTCTGTATGGAAGCACAGAAGCCCTCGCCACAAACAACCCTAGTGATTTTATTGGGTGCCAGTGCGTGGCCGTTTTACTCTGAGTTCCGAAGTTCGGAGGCGTTTGCCAATGCAGCGCGGAGGCTCAAGGCGTATTTTCTCAATCCCAGGCCCTTTGGACTCCCTGCTGAGAATCTACTTGATCTCTTCGATTCAGACAAAAGCGCTGATGAGTTGGACGCGGCGATTGGACAATTTCTCGAGCAACGTTTGACAACCATGAAAGCCGCTGGGAATGCGGGGAGAGATCTTTTGCTCTACTTTATCGGCCATGGTGGCTTTGTCGGACGCGATTCAGACTTTTTTCTGGCTATTCGCCGGACTCGCATGGAGAATCGGCGAGCATCGAGCATGCAGGTGCTGTCGTTGGCTGATACGCTGGCCGAGCGAGCACGTTATCTCCGCCGCATGATTATCCTGGATTGTTGTTTTGCTGCTGCTGCATTTCGTGACTTTCAAGCCGGTGGACCAGACCAGGTAGCTCAGCAAAAAACCATCGAGGCGTTTGAGGTAAGACGGAAAACACGCGGTTTCCCCAGCAAAGGCACAACGCTGCTCTGTTCATCTAACCATACGTCGCCCTCTCGGCTTCTCCCCGATGACAGTTGGCCGATGTTCAGCAAGGCCTTTCTGGATACGCTGGTTGAGGGAACGGCAATACAGCGGGAATATTTGTCGTTGCGCGATGTGAAGGAGAACGCAGCAGATCTGTTGCATGAGATACGGGATGCTCCCCTGCCCGTTGTCCATTCCCCAGACCAGAGCGAAGGTGATGTGGCGGATATTCCCTTCTTCCCCAATCCCCAGTTTGAGAAGTACCAGCCCCGTAGTAAAGCCACTGAGGAACAGGCGAGCAAAGCTCAGGATAAAGATGCCCTTGAATCTGATGAGACGCTCATTCGTCGGGGAGAAGCTCAGCCTGTTCGCAATGCTTCTGAATTGGAAATGCCACATTCAGGCGAAGAAAAGCAGCATGTTGTGGATGAGCAAGTTCCCAAAGTGGAAGAGGCTCTAGCAAAACCTGTTGATCAGCCAGAAAATCAACGATCTCTTTTGGCACGTCAGTTCTTACGGTCATCAAACACATCTACTGCTCCCCTCACATTCTCTTGGCTTAGCCAGAACCAGTCGACTCTCAATGATCCATCTGGACCGACTCCGCAGCCAGTCCATACCCAGCTTAACGTCAAAACACGCGACGAGGTCCTTTATGAAGCTTTGGGTACCTCGGATGAGCCATATCTCCCCTGGTTTACTGCTTTCGGCTTGCTTGCCGGGCTGGGGATTGGTGCAGATACTATCATCAGGTCAAGTGTCCCTTACTCCTGGTTATGGTCTATGGGAACGGTACTTTTTGCTACGCTCCTTATCTATCTAACTGCCTATCGCAAGGTGGTACATATCTCTATTATGATCATCATAGCGCTGATCAGTGCTGCTGGAACTTCTGGCCTGGCTGCCTATACCTCCTCCTTCACACAGCCTTCAGAGCCCAGTAATTTCTTCTTGTTTGGCTTGAGCCAGCGAGTGTGGCTCGACCGACAGTTATACATTGGCTTAATCGTTGGGGGAGGCATAGGTCTCTTTGCCTCAGTCGTGGGGACTCTCAGTGAGGAGCTAGACGATGCATGGGAATTAATGTGGGGATCTAATCTGTATGGATTTATTATCTGGTTCGGTCTTGCCATCTTAGCCTTCCTGGTCAATTGGGTATCTCATGTCGAGTGGGGATTTGGTTTTGGCTACGGGTGGGATATTAGCTTGATGGCTGTCGAGGCTGGTATCCTTACTTCCTTGGGAATAACTTACTGGCTCACATTATGGATAAAAGGAGCAAAGGTAAAGGTTATCCAATAACCTGGGTTTATTGATGCTGCTAACCTTTACCCTCTCCCATCATTCTCTGCACATGCGCGAGATAGCGCTCTTTCATTAGATGCAGCACTTCATTTCCTGGTGTATACCAGATCGCGTGATGAAAAATCTCAATCTCAATGGGATCAGCATCGCCCCTCTTCAACGGCCAAACGCTGTTTCTGGGCGAACAGGCCAGTCCCCCTCCAGATGCGACGAGAAAACCAAAAAGCTGACGACGCAAGCAGAGCACCGCACGTGATTTACTCGATAGCCTCCTTTGTCATAGTGGTGAAATAGTAGAATGACTCATCCTCTTTCCCTTTGGTGAGCGGCAAGAACCGTACGCCTGACCTAAGATGGTCAGACGCCATACCCTTTTGCAACTTTGCGCCGTGGCTCGTGATTCTCCGCGACGCGTCGTATAGTCTGCCATTCAACTTGTGGAATTTTCCATTAGGGATGATGTGGTTCTGGGCGTCGTTGCTATAAAGAAATGCCTATTGGATTCTCAAGGGCCTGTTCAAATGGGGTACCAGATTGAGCATAATCAGAACTGGGCTTCGGGGGAGAGATCAGAATATCATTGCGACCAGCAAACAACTTCTCAATGGGAATCAATGCCAAGTGCTACCGGTGGTTCAATGCCTCTCTTCCCTTTGTTCCCATTTCTCCGTCTGTTGGAGCCCTAACGCGAGAACAGGTAAGACGCTGGGTCGCGGGATGAGTCCAACGATGACTTGCCGCTCCAGGTTGTAAACCAGTCCTCCCACCATGAGCAGCCCCCCAACGATATCGTGCCACTCCTCTGGTGCTGCCTCACTCCAAGAGGCGCCCATATCCGCGAGCGCTTCCCCGCTGAAAGAGAGGTCTGTCTGATTGCCTCTCGGTCTTGCTCTGGGATGGGCTGAGTGTGCCCAAGGAAGACCTCCTCCAAACTCAAAGCATTTCTCCGCCGGGTGGGAGCACGCACCCCAGAAGCTTTGCAGGAGGCGATTGAGCAAGCCCTTCTCACAATCACTGCGCGGGATGTCCTGGGATGGTTTACGCATTGTGTGTATTGCCCAGATCTGTGTTGAGACGCTTCGTTGTTTTCTCCGGGGAGAGTGGTGAGGAGGTTCTCTCAACAACAGGGGACAAAAGCATTGTTGCCGGGAGAGAAAGCCACGTATAATCAAGGATTCAGGCCACAAGATGCATTTGCATATTAAGAATGGGATAGAGGGTCCTGCTTTCTGCACAAGGGAAGGAAGCCAGCCTCACTAGAAAAGGTGCAAGGGATACGAAGATTCGAGACGCTGGGAGTGTAGATGGCAAGAGGATGGGAAACCGTGCAGGCAACTATTGACGGTAGAGTTGCTGTATTTGAGCAGGTGCAGCGATTTTCTCGGCACTCGCAGAGAAGACGCCATCGCACCGATGGCAGTAGCAGAATTGCTCCCATTGGCGCACCAGATATTGCCAGCGCTCCCTCTCCTGCCGTTGTAGCTCATGGCGGCGCTTGTTCGCTTGACGGAAAAACACGTTGTGAGTCAGGAACGCGAGGAGCAGAGGGGGGCCGATGAGGATGCCGCCAAAGATGAAAGGGAGCAGGAGGCAAGCAACAAGAGGTGAGAAGGCGACGAATGCATCGAGGGCGTGAGGAAAAAACCTCTCAAGAAAAGATATAAGGCCAAAAGAAAAGACGAAGGCGAAGAGAGGGCAGAGCCAAAAAATGATTTTCTCACCAATAGGAAGAGGAATCCTTTTGCACTGAGGAGGCGAGAGCAAGGCCCCGAGTCTCGTCTGGTGGGTGACTGGAACGGTAGTCGTCTGGGGGACAGAGTTGTAGGTAGGATTTCCCGCGGAATCATAGGTGACAGTAACAGAGGTGGTGACCTGGGTTTCCATCCTCGTGACGGAACTATTGCGATGAATAGCCGTGACTTTCTGAACCTGGTCATTGCGCTTACAGGCAGGGCAGTTGCCAGGGGGGAGGATCATTCTTTTTTCCTTTCATCAGAAGAGGAGCGTCTCCATCGTTTTCTCGCTCCATCGCGACAACGCAACGTTCCCATTCAATATAAAAGTATATTTATCTCTTTTTCTATGAAAAACTTCACACTTGTCGACGTCTCGCTGTTCTTCTGTATCTTTTCTAGTGAGACAGGCTTTCTTCCCTTGTGCAGAAGGCAGGACCTTCCATCCCATTCTTGATATGCAAATGCGGCTTGTGGCCTGAATCCCTGATTATAGATTGAGAAGGCAGATGAAGCGTGGCAAATGGTGATGGATGATGTCATCACCGTAACTATTGTCACAATGATTGGTGATTCCTCTCCGAAGGCCCTATCACAGGGGTCGTGTTACGCAACAGAAAGGATAGGTTGAGCGCCACAAGCCAGACCAGGATAGTTGTAACGACCCAGAATTGTAGACCAACCTGCGCTAACTGAAGAATGCGGGGAAGTACATCAGTAGCCGCGTGTAGCATAACTGCTGTCCACAGGCTGCCCGTAGTTCTATTGAAGAGATGGGTGTAAATGAGTGAAAGGCCAACAGTAAGCACAAGAAAGAGTGGGTAAGGCATCGTCGCTACCTCTGGATTGATGTAGAGAGGAAGGTGCCAGAGCCCCCAGGTGAGACCAAGCACCAGGCCTACTGTTACTGGCCCAGGCAGCACTGACTGCAACAAGGGGAGGGCAAACCCACGCCAACCGATCTCCTCACCCGAGTTGATAACCATGAGGTAGACATACGCCACCAGGATAAAGAGCGGCGAATTCGCAAAAAACAGGTTCGAGAAGGAGCCGTGGGTGCTCAATAGAGTGACGACGAGTGCAATCATGTAGATGATAGGCATCAGCAACAATGCCAAAAGATACCAGCCAATGGAAAAACGCCAGATCGTATAGCGTTTGAAAAGCGCGACAACGCCTGCCTTTCCTCGTACCCACCATAACACAATGACTGCCGACATGGCTGGTGCAAAGAGTCCCAGGATTGAGAGGGGCTGGGGAGCCATGGGATTCAACGTAGCTGGTAGCCAGGCTAGCCAGGCAATCACGAAACTAAGCACGAAGAAGATGATCAACTGGACGTGTACAGGGATTTTGGCTTTGGGAGAGACAGCCTTCTCTGATATTTCAGAATGTACCATAAAAAAAACCTTTCATACTGCAATATTTATTTGCTGTGGCGAATGGGCGAATATCCAGGCCTGAGCAACCCGTTCACGACAAATTTGATAACGAAGATAAGCGGCGTAGCGAGAGATATCAGCGCGAAGTATACCGAGAGAATTTTTTGCCGTCCCCATGCGGGCTGCGTGAATGATTGCTCTTTAGATGGGAGAACCCCTTCAGAAACGTGAGACATTACGTATTCCTTCCCTCATGTTTGTCGAGTGCTGCGTGTCGTTTTATTTCTATCCATAAATATAGATTGCTTCTGTCGTGCCATTATCACTAAATTGTCGTGATTCTGTCACAAAGTGTAAATGCCACAAATCTCATGATAGAATATGCACAATTGTGCTAGTAATGAGCGAGCTCATTACGGACATTGAAGGTGTATAGCGAGCGCAATAGCATTGGCTCCATGCCGTCCTCTCCTGTTTTCCTGATCGAGCAGCGTGTTTTTGCTCCTACTTATCTTCCCAGATGAAATGCTTGCGATCCATGTTCTTGTCGAACTGAGGCTGCTTCCGAAGCGGGATGAAACTCAATTTGGCTTTCGAGGTCCTGGCGCATAAATAGATGTGCTTGTTCTCTTCTGAGCAGCATTGATCACACGTCGAACCGTCTCATGCGAAACCCCATAATCACTAGCAACCGTGTGCAGTGGTTCTTGGTTCTCAACAACACGATGTATCACGTTCGACCATTCGGAACCAGGGATTTTCCATGATGGCGCGTCCGGTGCTGGGTGTTGGTGCGATACAGGAATGTCTACTAGAGTATCAAAGGTTTATTCAAATGGGGAGATGGATTGGGCATAATCAGCACTCGATTTCGGGGGAGAGATCAGAATATCATTGCGACCAGCAAACAACCTCCCAATGGGAATCAAAGCCAGGTGCGACCGGTGGTTCGTCGCCCGTCGGTTCCGTCGGTTCCGCGATCAGACCCGCAATGGCGATGCTATTGCGGGTCTGTTTCTGCTCTTCCCATCTAGAATCTGCCACGATCAAGTGCCCTCCTCTCCAGAGGAACCTGCTCCAGGCTACCATGGTTCAGGAGAGATAACCTGATCTTCGTCATCATCCTTGAAGCGCTAAGCTCTTCTTCCTGCTCTGATGCTCCTTCAAAACGAGTCAATTCCATGTGGTAATCTTATGAGAGAGCAGGAGAGAAAAGTGCATGACAAAGAAACAATCACCATGGATGTTCGGTACATTTCGTTCAAAGCCAACCCGAGGTGGAGTACCAGAAGCCGTCAAAGCGGAAGTTAACACAAAGGCGAATGATCTCATCGAGACGGTTTTGAAGCCACAGCATATCCAGCTGCCACCCGATACTCCACAGTTCAATTATATCGCTGATCTGTATGGAAAGTGGCATCAGCGCTATTTCTATCTCTGTGCAACCTATCGCGTTCCAGATCCAGATGCCCGGGTAGCGAGTTTTGAGGTAAAATGCGCGCGTATGGAGTACTCGCGCGACAATCGCTTTCACCTCTCGTTTCCACGCCATACTGGGCAATGGGTAGAGTTGTATATGGACCTGCCATTAGATGAGTGCCTGGTATCTATCAGGGACGAGCCATTCTTTTTCCCGTAGTCGCGTAGCAACAGGCGAACCATGACAACGCCAGTAACATGATGGCATCTCATTCATCGCCTTCGATGTTTCTTTTTCTTCGTTCGCTGCAGCAGCAATGGCCGTTGGTGCAGGAGTTGTGCCTGTTGCTGATGCTGTTCAGACAATAGGTGAGCGGCATACTCAGCGCGCGTGCTACTCGTATTGGGAAGTCCTTGTCGTTGACAATAGGCTTCTAGTTCGTCCACATCAACAGTCACATCGATCGGATACATGCCAAGCTCCGCCATCTTTTGCTTGGTGTCCTGCAAAACCTGGTACCACTCCTGCCAGGTTGTCTCCAAATCACTGGCATCTTCTGCCGTAGCTAAGAGTCTGGCGTATTGTTCTGGTACGTAAACAGCGATGGCTATTGCCAGAGAAGGAGCGCTCAAATCTTTCCTCATGGAGTTCGCTTCCTGTCTATCAGTCAGAAACTCAAGCGGTTTCACTGACTCCTCTTTCCCCTCTCGCTTCAAGGCCATTACAGCATATCACACAACATTGGGATCAGGCATTGGCTATCATGCATTTGGTTTTTGCCTCATTAGAACACATCTTCCACATCTCGTCTGCTATGTTATAATAAGGGTATTCCCCCAGACAACCTGTGAGAAGCAACCTGGAGAAAGGGCAATGCTTTGCTACATGAGCGTACAATGTGTATTCTGCTATGCGCAGAGAGGACGAAGTACCACGCAACAATCAAATGGGAAGCGTTTTTCTGCTTGTTTTGAGTGAAAGATAGGGAAGATCTCATGTCAGAACGGATTAAGAAAGAAGACGTTGCTCGCCGATTGGCTACACGTATGGACACGGATGAAGCGACAGCGACAGCCTGGGTTGATGGCGTCATAGAAACATTGTATGAGGCTTTCAAAGCAGGAGAAAGTGTCACGTTGCCAGGTTTTGGCGGCTTTTTTGTCCGTCCTGAGCCAAAAAGCTGGGTGTTCAAGTTCAATCCAGGCCAGCGCCTGCGTGCGCTGTTTGGTTGGTCATCAACCTATACTGGCAAAAGCTAAACGCTCAGAACAGTGAAAAATTCCAGAGGATACTCTCTGTATCAGGACTGCAATATACAGGTGAAAGGCGACTAAACAATGACCAGGGCAAGTTGGGTCGAACTCTGTGTGAGCAACTTCGAGCAATCCATCACGTGGTTTGAGAACGTCCTGGGTTTTCATGTTACCGCCCGAGATGCCAATGAGTATGCGGAATTGTCACGTGATGAGACTTATATTCAACTGGGGGCAGACGATACCCCATACTGGGAGACCGAGCGTTCACATCTTCTTTCATCAGGGCAGCGAGGCAGCGGCGTTGAGATTGTCCTTCTGGTAGAGAACATCGATGCCATTTATCATCAGGCACAACAGGCTGGTGCTGACATAGTGCGTCCACTTGCCGAGTATCCCTGGCACATGCGGCAATTTTGGGTGCGTCATCCTGATGGCTATCTCATTCGTCCGGCGCAAAAAATCCTCTCAATCCATCCGACGATCTATCGTCGTCAAGTGGCTGACGCTTTTCAGCGCGATATTCCACGTATTACGCAGGGATTGCAAGCAGTAAAAGAGGTCGCCGGGAAATTGGCACAACAACAGGACTATCTTGGCGCGGCCACCATCTATGAAACACTGGTGACAGAAATCTTTGAGCAGTCTCACCTCTACTACGAAGAAGAAGTTGAATACGATGGCTACTATGAAGAAGAAGGGTACTATCCCGAAGAGGAAGGATTGGAGGCGTTTGTCACAGCATGTATTGAGGCGCTGGGCACCATTTTGGCGAACGAACGGACCGATCGAGTGGCGCGTGAGAAGAGCATCGAGGTGTTGTTTGAGATCTACCAGCATGACTTGCATGCAGATGATGGGCACGGCTTTGATTCCAGCGCCGCTGATCAACTTGTCAGCTATACCACGCCACTGGAACGCCACACACTCGCAATGCGGATTCGCAAGATTCTGGGCGGAGAAGAAGAAGCACTCACTGGTTCACGGCGTCAAACCTATGGAAAGCTCTGGCTGGATCTAGAAAAAGAGACGCTCGACGATGAAGCCTACCTGCGCATCTGTCGCGAAACCGGGCGTACTGCTGACCTGATAGATCGGCTTTTGACACTTGGGCGCATTGGCGAGGCCACCAGGGAGATGCGGCAGGTTGATGATCTTGTATTTCTCAGATTGGCCGATCTGTTCATCCAGCATGGGCAAGGCGCTGAAGCTGAGCGCCTGGTGAAAAACCGTGTTCAAGAGAAACTGGCTCTCCACCTCCTGGAATGGCTGCAAAAATATTATCGGGACAGGGGGAATCTTGGTGCCGAACTGGAGATGGCCGAAATGGTGTTCCATGTGCAGCCACTTCTCAATCGCTATCGGGAGACACGCACTCTCGCCAGGAAACTCAATCGCTGGGAGACGCTTCAACCGCAGCTCCTCGCTTTTTTGGAGCAAGGCAAGAATACCACGCTCCTGATCCAGATTGCCTTAGACGAAGGGGACATCGATCACGCCTTGCAATTGCTGAAAGGGATGGCCAAGAAGGATAGCTACGGTTATGTCTATGAATCTTACGGCTATGGATATTATGGATTCGGCAACATTGCTCTCCAGGTTGCCGGATCTGCCGAAGAGACACGACCGCGTGAGGCCATTGAATTGTATCGGCAGCATGCAGAACGACTGATCGCTCAGCGTGGTCGTCAGAATTATCAGGCAGCTAGCCAGTATCTTGCGAAGATGCGTATGTTGTATGAAAGACTTGGTAATCATGAGGCATGGACAAGTTACATGACAGCGTTGCGCGAGCAAAACCGTAACCTGCGCGCGTTGAAAGAAGAATTGACGAATGCTGGCTTGTAAATCGATTTTTCCATAAGAAGCAAGCTCAGGCTTCCTTTTTCCTCTCCAGTATCCTGGCAGCACGAACAATGCGTCTGATAGTTTCATACGAAACCTCATAATCCAACGCCACCTGTCGCAATGGCTCTTTGTTTCGCTCAACTCGGCGTAAAATTGTTGGCCATTCAGAAGGCGGAATTTTCCAGTGCGGCTCATTTGGGCCTGGGTGGTGTTGCTTTGAGGGAATAACTACCGAGTTATCAAGGGCGTTTTCAAGTGGGTCGTCAGATTGAGCATATTCAGAACTTGATTTTGGCGTATAGACAAGGATATCATCACGACCAGAAAAAAGCTTCTCCAGAGGAATCAACGCCAAGTACGACCGGTGGTTCGTTGCCCGTCGGTTCCGTCTGAGATCCCCAGTGGGACACGCCGACACTCATCGAGTGTCGGCGCTTTTGTTTCTATGAGGGCTTGTGCCTCATGGCTAACCGCCGAAGCGACTCGGGGTTGACGCCAAACTGCTGAGCCACCTGCCTCAGCGATATCCCTCCGTCCAGGAGCCGAAACGCCTCTTCCCGCTGTTCGGGCGAGAGCTTCTGGCTCGTCTGCTGTTCGATGTCCTCCTGCTCAACTAACCGCTGGATCGTTCCCTGCGAGGGGCCCAGCGCGGCGGCGACCTTGCGAATGGACATCTCGGGTTGTTGCAAAAGTGCGATCGCCTCTTCTCGCTTCTGCTCCGCAATAACAGACAATGAAAATTATTCCGAGCGAGCACTTTTATTCTTTTATCCAGATTGTTTCTCTCCCTGAGAGAAGAACATAATCGATAGAGGGATTAACGTGAAACAAGCTACATAAGAGCCCTTGAAAGTATTGCTGACATTAGTAGTTGTATATGTTAAAATACCACTTATTGCATCTTCTGCTAAGGAATATTCACAGATAAGTTGATTGTATTGCGTGGAATGTTATGCAGAAAGAGGCAAATGATGACTGTTTGACAAGCATACTTTAAAATGATGATTCCTAGATCACGGAAAGCGTTGCAAGTTGCATGCGATATGCTTATAGATGAAGCTTTTGATGATCTTAAGAATGTTGCTAATGGAGAAGATGTTTCTGAGGCAATGCTCGGTTCTCAGCTTCCAGTCCACTATTTGCCCAAATACAGCTATCTCTTTTTGAAACAGTTTTTAGTTTGCATTATCACTGTTATTAGGAAATTAGCACAGCCAGAAGGGGCTGTATTTTCCTCTGTTGCCGAAGAACTAGCCGCCTGGCTTCTCATTCAAGAAGCAGAGGGAATCCTTGAAACAATGGAAGAGGATGGTGAAGAGATTGAAGAAGAAGCGTTTGAACCAGAAGAGGGGTTTGATTTTTTTGTTGACATGCTCTATGAAGATCTCGATTTTCAATTTCTCTATGACGATGCTTAATGACGATGCTTATGATGGTGTAGATCAGACAGAAGTGGGTGCATATTTAGTGATGACCTCATTATCTTTCGGTGAACATTGTTTTTGGTAATGCCCAGTTCTTGAGCCACCTGACACATGGGCTTGCCACTGGTTCGTGCCAGACGGATGGTTTCTTGCTTGTATTTTTCTCAAAGGTTCGGTGTTTGTTTGCCGTCTTGACCACTCTCCTTTTGTAGAGTTCTCTTCCCAATTTCTATCTTGTACAAAAGCGGGTCAGTTATAGGTACGCAATATCCCGATAGGTACAAATGGCAAAGATGGTCAATGCATTTGTCTCTTGTAGCCGAGGGATATCCTTATCCAGGGCTTTTCTATGGTACAATGAACCTGATGGAGGTTTCACATTTCCAGGAAGGAAGGCTCCATGACCGCTTTATCACGTCGCCAGTTGATGAGTGTCACAGAGTACTTCCAACTCTGTAAAGAACACCCAGATACCCGCTATGAGTACATTGATGGATATGTCACGATGCTTGCTGGAGAGACACTCAACCATGCAGCAATCGGCGCAAATATGTATAGTCTTCTGCGGAACGCTTTACGGGGCCGATCCTGCCGAGCCTATACCTCTGATGCGTGTATCCAACTCTCAAAAGAACGCTACGTCTACCCAGATGCCACTGTGACCTGCAACGAACGCGACCAAGGGCAAGTCGATGCGATTCTTTATCCCCACTTGGTTGTTGAAGTCTTTTCCCCCAGTACAGAAGACTACGATCGAGGCCGCAAGTTTACGTATTATCGAAACTGCTCGACCATCCAGGAGTATGTGCTGATTAACGCGATGCAAGCATCAATTGAGGTCTGCCGCCGAGAAAGAAATGACCTTTGGATACTGCAATTATTCGGCCCAAACGATATGGTTGAACTGGTGACTCTTGGTATCCAATTTCCAGTTTCGGCAGTCTACGAAGGGATTGTGTTCTCAGGTCCAAATGATCGAAATGACCCGGCTTAGAAACGCTCGTTTTACGAAAAGGGTAAAGAATTATGAATGAAGCACCTTCAATCATCGAATGGGCCACAAATCAAGCGGCTCATTTTGTTAGCCCTTTGGGGAATCGTTGATAAAGTGTCGTCGATCAGGCTCATTGGATAAGCAAGACTTTTGACGAGGTTGAAAGTGCTTACCGTATCGCCGCCTACCTGCATGATATTAGATATGCGCCAGTGGTAAAACAAGGCTTCATCCAATTGGCGGAGCACACCATTTGCGATCACTTGGTCGAGAACTTCTAGCCTCTCTCGTCGTTTACCATTCTGAACCTCAATTTAAAGCTAGCTTGTAAGGCGAGGTTTCCGTTTGACACCGAGGCCTAAATAGTGGTGACCAACGTTGGCTGCTAGGTAAGTAGAGGGGCAATAGTGCCACAGACATGCTGCACTATTGCTTGCCCATCCTCGAAAGAGTCAATTTCCGCTGTATAGATGGAGATGATGTAGGTTTCCTGACCTAGAGTGACGATGCCAGAAGAGTTCGTGGCCCACTGATCATCGGGCCCGGGCACCCAGCCGTTTTTCATTGCCACTATGGCTCCATTCGGCGCGCTATCTCCAACTCCGAACCGCTGATCGGATTCAATATGCTCCATCAGGTTGAGCGCGATATCGCGGTCGTGGGCCGTCAGGATTTTGCCTTCTTGGAGGAGTGTCAGCAGATTTACCATGGTTTGCGGCGTGATCGTGCTGTACCCCCAGGCATCATCATTCGGGTTGAGCCCACTCACGCCGATTTTTTGCATATACCTTGTAATCCCGGCCGCACCGCCGATCCCCTCAAAATAGAGGGTCGAGGCCGAGTCATTATCGGAGTTTTCTATCATGGTCGTCAGCAGATTCATCTCCTCATCATTCGGTTCACGCCCCTGTTGTTCAAGCGCATCGAAGAATGTCAACATGATGGCCACTTTCATTGAGCTGGCTACGATGAATTGAGCATTGCCATTATAGGTGTAGTAGCGTTGCCGAGACATATCGTAGACCACGGCACCTGCATCGTTGCCGAGTCCGGCGAGATAGGTTGCCAGGTCTGGTGAAAGTGCGTCCATTGAGGCCTGGCTTGATGCATTACCCGGCTTGATGAAGGTAATGGTATTTGCTGGCACCCATCCCTCTCTGCTCTCCTTTGGCTCTGCCCATTGTATATGATACCAGAGCATGTTTGTATCCCATTTCGTATCGCCGAGGAGTGTTAGCGGGAAATTTTGCCCAACGTGCGCTACCGCTTGACCCGCGCCTGGAACGGGAAGGAGGGCTGTATCTGTTTGAGTCCAGATCGCCTGTCTGGCGCGAATCGCGACGGCAGGCAGGCCAATGGTATGCACATAGTCTGTGCCTGAATTGAGGCGTTGGATCTGAGGCTGTCCCGAGGCATTCGCGGCACCTTGATCGAGTACCAACCCATCATACTCAAATGCCTGCACTAACATGTGATGGGTGCCGTCATGCGTTGTAATGCTCAAAGAAAGCGCCTCCGTAAGTGGAGGACCAAAATCCGTTTCCCAGCCGTCAGGGGAGATATCAGAACGATGGATATAGTTCCAGAGCGGCAGTGGAATGAAGTGTCCAACATCCTGCCCGGCGCGTGTGCCTTCCCCAATGAAGGTGCCCTTTCCACTTACGGAGGTGCTCGTAGCAGTTTGGCCCTCCGCTGGAGCCGCCAGCATGAGGCTGGGATTGGTCGCCTTGCGTAGATCGACATAGGTAAAGTGACTCTTCTCGCCACCAATGGGCACCTGACTGCCAGCTGTAAGCAAGGCCTGGAGCAGTGGTAGGCGCACGATTCCCGTATTGGCGTCCTTCACGCCGTTCTCGCTTAATGCCGTCAGCGGGTCCTTGGTCCCTTGCATAGACTCTTGCTGACGCGCCGGCTGGAGCAACGCGCCCGATGTAAAGAACTGCATCCACCCCTGGTCTGTGGGAAATGCAGCGGTCAGCGGGCTTCCCAGGCTGGCTGTTCCTCCGTGATTCTGGGTGTAGCGCTCAAATAGTGGGGAGACGCCTACCTGCTGGGCCTCTGACACCGGGAAGTCAACATTTGGTGTGGTGACATTGCTTTTGCCAACCCACTGGTTCGCTCCATTACTTACATGTGTGATTGCTGTACCGGGGCCTCGAAAGACGCAGCCAGAGGACAAAAGTGCTGCACTGCAAAACAGCACCGTGAGGAGAAGACGCGTCATCGTTTGGCTGGAAATATGCCTCATCATTATGCCAGTTTATGCCTCTCTTTTGACTAGAATTTATATATATAAATACATGGAGAAATGCAAAGAAGCACTTGGGATTCTATCAATAATGAGCCTATGCGACCAAAACAAGGACTAAATTCCTGTTTTGGCATATGGCGATCTTGGCATTGCATAACGGAGGAATCCTCAGTGTCTCTGAGGAAAGGAGGAGTAGTACCTTTGTCATTTTGCAGAGACAGAAGATCGCTTGGTGGTATTGTCAACTTGTTTGGAGATTGATACCTTTTCGCCAGCTCAAGCTGGGGATTCCTCGAATCCCTTCGAGAGAGTGCTTGTACCCCGGCCTAGGCCAGTGGGCTTACCGATCACGTCTGGGTCTCCATGAACTTCTGCGTTATCGGGTTGTCCCACCGGTTCAGGTCGAACCTAACCGGCGAGGTCGTTCCCGGCGCAAGTTGCCCGCTGATCCGATATTGCCCAAGCGCCCGCGAGGCCGCCGCAAGACGGCCTCGTGGGCGACCTCGTACACTTGCTGTGACTTTAATCGCCAGTTCGCGAGATTCTACCCCGCGATACAAGCCGGAGAGCATTTCCATTGACACGCGATGAGCCAGGGGACGGCTCAGACCGTGCAAGCTTGCGATACCGCTGCCGCGCCTCCGGGGCGGCTTTATTGCGGAACTGCATTAGCGCACAGATTTGATGGGCTGCACCAGGAAGGCTCCCGTCAGGGCCATCAGCCCAGCCATCGCGAACATGATGAGATAGTTATTGTGGGTCAGGCTGAGGACAACCCCGGCCAGTAGGGGGGCCAGAGACTGGGGCCGTGAGTTGGCAATATTCAGAATGCCCAGGTCTTTACCTTGGTCCCCTCAGAGTTGATTCTTTCTTTCTTTGCAACGAGAAAGATGAGCGTCGACCGATCATGCCCTGCTTGTCCAACGCAATCTCTGTCAATTTGAATGCTCTCAGCGTTTCATCACCTATTTGGGTTTGGCTAAATAGAAGTGGAGAGACCTCCTGGACTATGCGCCTCCCGCTGCGCGCGCTCTATATCGCCATTGACAGCAGCACGATATGTTTTTATACTGTAACTGAACATATTAGATAAAAACTCATCTATTGGTTCTTCTTTTAGGAGAACTCATCTGTTTTGAATTCCAGAGGATAAAGATGACAAGTTGTATCGCGGATGTGAATATCCGCCACTTGTCACTTCCCCTGGAATCATCCTATCGAGCCTCCAGGAATCACCAGGTGCGAACGCGCTTTTCAGCGACACTGATCGAAGTACATACCGACGCCGGCATTGCGGGCTATGGATCGGGTGACTCGATATATGGCTTTGATCAGTTGGTGTGCCTGTTTGCTAGACGGAATGTCCGCTGGACCGAACGACAGAGTGATGCTCTCGCCACGCTTGCGTTGCATTCTGCTCGCTACTGGCCGCTGGACATTGCCATCTGGGATGCCCAGACAAGCCCGCAAACCTTCCGTTGTTTTGCCTTTGGGGTGGGTATTCTCATCATATTCCCGCTTATTGCTCAACGGGCGAGTTGGGCGATCCTGTCCAGAGAGGGGAACGGCCTTGGGCTCATGGCGAACCCTCATTGCGCGGTCGCGCAGGGAACCCGTCTATTTTTTGAGTATCTTTGTGCCCGCCCCTAAGCGTAGGGATTTCATGCTGGCGGACACGGTTCTTGCATCGAAGGACGGTGATCTGGTGCTTTCAGAGCAGTCAGGGCTAGGTGTTCCTCCGCGTGAGGATCTTGAGCAATTTGAGGGTCAGTATCCGTAGGTAATCCCAATGAGGAGGATGTTCACTATGGGAGTAAAGTTCGAGAACGTTACGAAGATGTACCAGAATGGCCGACCAGCGGTGCAGGCACTCTCGCTTGAAGTGCAGAGTGGCGAGCTGTTGGTCCTGATTGGCCCTTCAGGTTGTGGTAAGACGACGACACTCCGCATGATCAATCGTCTAGAAGAGCCGACAAGCGGAAGTATTTATGTCGATGGCCACGATGTGCGCAGCTATAACCCTATTCAGCTGCGGCGTGGCATTGGGTACGCCATTCAACAAACTGGCCTGTTACCACATATGACGGTTGAGCAGAATATCGAGCTGGTGCCGCGGTTGCTCAAGTGGGATAAGAAGCGACGCCAGGAGCGGACTCGCGAGTTGCTGGAGATGGTGGGCATGGAGTATAGGGTTTTCGCTCATCGCTACCCTCGCCAGCTCTCCGGTGGTCAGCAGCAGCGTGTGGGCGTCTTGCGCGCTCTTGCGACCGATCCTCCGGTTATCCTGATGGACGAACCATTCGGCGCGCTTGACCCTATCAGTCGCGAGGTGCTCCAAAATGAACTCAAGCGATTGCAGGCTAAATTGCATAAAACGATTATCTTTGTCACGCACGATATCGATGAAGCTATGCGCCTGGGCGACCGCGTTGCTATCTTGCGCGATGGTCAGCTACTCCAGGTGGGCACGCCTACAGAGCTGCTTCGCGCGCCGCAAGATGAGTTCGTTGCTAAATTCCTGGGGCGCTTCCTCTCCCTCCCTCAGTCGCCTGTAGATGCGGTGAGGCAACTGATACAAGTGGGAGAGTCACGCATTCTTAAAGAGCTTTCGTCTGGCGAGCGCATTGTGCAAATGGGGCGCTTCCCCAGGTGGTTTTTGATCGATGACCAGGGCGTGCTTAAAGGGGCAACGTGCACGGTCCCTGAAGATCTTGAGCAGTGGAAGAGCATTATCTGGCAGGAGGCCGCCTCCGTAAAGGAGACAGATACACCTGATATCGCCCTGAACCAGTTGATTGAAGGGGAAGCCGAGGCGTTGCCAGTAGTTGATGAAGAGCGGCGCCTGGTGGGGATTATCTCACATCGATCAGCTATTAAAGCACTCTCAAGTGGTGTTGCGAGGAGTGAGGTATGAACCAGAGTGACTTTTGGAGCACCTACGGAAATCGCATCCTGGAGAGTATCGGGCCCCATTTATTTCTGACAGGTGTGTCACTTGGACTTGGCATCCTGTTCGCCGTCCCTCTGGGGATACTCCTGACGCGCTTTCCGCGCTGGTCAGGGCCGGTTATCGCCGTAGTATCAGTCCTCCAGACGATTCCGAGCCTGGCATTCTTCGCGCTTGCCCTGCCGTTTCTTGGCATTGGCATGCAACCAGCCCTGGTCGTGCTTTTCCTCTACTCGCTGTTACCCATCTTGCGTAACACTTATGTTGGGGTGCGTGCAGTTGATGCTACGCTCCTCGATGCGGCGCGGGGACAGGGCATGACCGATTGGGAAATCCTTTACCTGGTCGAGTTGCCCCTGGTCGCGCCCGTTATTGTCACAGGTATTCGCCTTGCAGCGGTCTATCTGGTGAGTTGGGCCACGCTCGCGTCGCTCATCGGCGCGGGCGGACTGGGCGATCTGATTTTCGCAGGTCTCGCCAGCTACGATGCGAACTTGCTGATGGCCGGGGCCATTCCGACCGCGGTGTTGGCATTGCTGATTGGGTTTGTGTTCGGGCTTGTCCGTCGTCTGGTAACGCCACGTGGTATCAGGAAGGAGGTACAGGCGAGATGGATTTAAGCTTGCCGTATATAGCTCAACTGACGTTTCAACATCTCTATCTGTCGTTTCTCGGTGCACTAGTTGGTGCTCTGGTTGGTTTCTTACTGGCGGCCTGGGTGCGACGACGGCCACGCTGGGCGAGCGCACTCATAGGGCTGGCCGAGGTTATTCAGACCATCCCCGGTATCGCGCTGCTGGCCTTTCTGCTGCTCGCGTTTGGTCTAGGGGACACGACGTTAATTGTGGGATTGGCGCTTTATTCAATTTTACCTGTACTTCAGAACACCTATGAGGGCCTGGTAGGTGTCGATCCGGTCTATCTGGATATCGGGAAGGGAATGGGTATGACGCCCGGCGAGATCTTTCGACAGATTGAGTTGCCCCTGGCGTTTCCTGTTATCCTGGCTGGATTGCGGGTCGCGCTTGTTACCGCGGTTGGTATTGCGACTATTGGCGTATTTATTGGATCGGGAGGGCTGGGAGTCGTGATCTATCGTGGTTTGCAGATTATCGATATGCCCACCATTGTGACAGGGGCTATTCCAGTTGCCTTGCTCGCGGTCCTGTTGGAGGCGGGATTGTCGCTTGTGGAGCGCAGGTTATCGAAGACGACTGCGCAGCGATAGGGTATTGCTTATCAGTTTCCCAAAGGAAAAGGAGTGGTATGAAAAAGATATCTTTGTTGTGTATGATACTCGTTGTGTTTAGCGTCCTGCTGAGCGCTTGTGGCTTTGGGCCTTCCAGCGCTCTCAGCGGCCCCAAGGATAGCGGAACCATTGTTGTTGGCTCCAAAAATTTTTCCGAGAATATCATAGTCGGCGATATGGAGTACTATCTCTTGAAGGCTAAGCTCAAAGGGGTGAATGTCGAGAACAAGCCCAATCTTGGCTCGACAGCAGTACTCTGGAACGCTCTGCAAAGCGGACAGCTCGACACATACGTCGATTATACTGGTACTGGTCTGGTCGATATCATGAAGATGCCGGTCACGCACGACCCTGATGAAGCATATCAGACCGTAAAGAAGGAGTATCCAACGCGCTACCACATCGATTGGTTGAACCCCATGGGCTTCAACGATACCTACGCGGTCGCTGTTCCGAAGACTATAGCTGAGAAGTATCACTTGAAGAAGATCTCCGATCTGGCTCCTGTCGCATCGCAGCTTGTCTTTGGTGGTGAACCGGATTATTTCACGCGACCGGATGCCTACCCTGGCCTCTCGAAGACGTATGGACTGCACTTTCAATCGTTGAAGCAGATTGATGTTGGTCTGAAATACCAGGCAGCGGCAAATAACCAGGTGCAAGTGCTCGATGTCTACTCGACGGATGGAAATTTGATTCGATATGGTATGACTGTCCTTGAGGACGATAAGCATTTCTTCCCGCCGTACTACGCGGCTCCTATCGTGCGTGAGAGTACGCTAAAGGCGCATCCAGAGATCAGCTCTATCCTCAACTCGCTACAGAACACACTTACCGACTCAAGCATGCAGCAGTTAAACTACCAGGTAGATGTGCAGCATAAGTCCCCTGACGATGTTGCGCAGCAATTCCTCAAGTCAAAGGGCCTGCTCTAGCACAGATGGTTTGTACTCAGCCTCTGTGCTAAGGAAGGGATTTGTAGAGGCTTCTGCATATATCCGGTTGATTCGCCACCAAGATATATGCAGAAGCCTGCCTTTTCTACACATTGAACAGCAGGGAAAGAAGGACCACATCAGATGCGGGCTGACCGGCCTGAAATTTCAAGGGCCAATTTCCCGCTTCTTCAGCCATATGGCGAATTCACTTTGTGGCATGTGTAGGAAAAACTATTGAAGAATATTTGCTCCTCTCTAATTATGTTGACAATGTCGTTGATGACGCTCGTTAGTATTATAATGAGGTTGGATTACAGCATTAAGCTAGAGGTGAAACACAAGAGGAGCGCATTGCATGACCAATTACACTATAGAGCCAGAGCGAGCAACTCTCCGTGGAAGCTTTTCTCGCGAGTACCCTCCCATAGTCACCATTAAATCGGGTGATACTGTGCGTTTTAGTACTCTTGATGCAGGCTGGCATCTTGGGCCAGCTACAGAACCCCTTCAGAGTCGCTTTGAACCGCGTGACAATACACACGATAGTGGTCATGCGTTATGCGGTCCCGTTGCCATTCAGGAGGCTCAACCTGGGATGACGCTCGAAATACAGATCAATGAGATCCGGCCTGGAAATTGGGGGTGGACGAGTGCAGGAGGTCGGGAGAGTGCTATAAACAAATATCTCGGGCTTGTTGAGAGGCGCGAACTGCTTCACTGGGCGCTCAACACGGATGCGATGGTCGGGACTGATCAGTATGGGCACACGATTGCGCTGCACCCATTTATGGGTGTGATGGGAATGCCTCCTGATGAACCGGGCATTCATTCCACTATTCCCCCACGCTTCTGTGGTGGCAATATCGATTGTAAGGAACTGGTTGCTGGCAGCACACTCTTTTTGCCAATCAGCGTCCCTGGAGCGCTCTTCTCTGTTGGTGATGGGCATGCTGCTCAGGGGGATGGTGAGGTGAGTGGTGTGGCTATTGAATGTCCCATGGAGTGTGTTGATTTGACATTCCATGTGCTTGAAGACATGGCCTTGAAGATGCCACGTGTGAGAACGGCTGATGCATGGGTAACTTTGGGATTCCATGAGAATCTGCACGAAGCATCACTCATCGCGCTCGATGCCATGCTTGACCTGATGCGTGAGCAGTATGATTTGCCTCGATCCCAAGCATTCGCGTTGGCGAGTCTTGTCGTGGATTTGCGCATTACACAAATTGCCAACGGAGTGCATGGTGTGCATGCAATTCTCCCTGACGGCTTCATGAAATAGCATCGCATAGAACATTTGCTGGTTAACTTCTCTCAAAGGCCATTGAGGGCTTCTCCTTTGTGTCTCACAAAGATGGAGAAACCGAAGTATGTCGAAGGTGTGAGCCAATCGTTATTTTCATATCCCGATGTGATGTCTGGGCGTGGGAGGACACCACGCTCAGACATCTATCCCTTTGGGAAGGGTGACCGTAAAGGTCGACCCTTTCCCAACCTTGCTCTCCACCGTAATGGTTCCCCTGTGATGCTTGACAATTTCAGCCACAATGTATAATCCCATACCCAGTCCAGGAATTGCTTTCTGTCTGGAGTCGTTGACCCGATAGAACCGGTCAAAAATTTTATTGCGCTGTTCGCTCGTAATGCCTAGGCCATGATCCTGTATACGGATGCGAATAGTTTCGGAGGTAGCGGAGAGATCCATCTCGACCGTTTTGGCGCCAGGAGAATATTTGATGGCATTGCTGAGCAGGTTGGTGAAGACCTGCCCTAATCGGTCTCGATCTGCCAGCAGATTGGTCCCCACTATGCCATGCACCAGGATGTGATGGCTGGGATTGGTGTGTCGCATGGTCTCGGCGATCTCCCGCACCAACATGTCAAGATCCACCAACTCCCGGACATACTCCAACCCGCCTGCCTGGATCTTAGAGACATCCAGCAACTCTTCCACCAGACGGGCGACTTTGTTTGCCTGAGTCTCCATGCTGGCAAGAGCCGCCGTCTGGATGCCTTGCTTGGTCAGTTGCCGGTGCAGCAAGGTAATCTGTAATTTCAAGGCGGTAAGGGGGTTCCTCAATTCATGGCTGGCCATACTGATAAAATCATCCTTGCGTTGTTCTAGCTCTTTGCGCGCCGAATTATCCAGCACAAAGGTGACTGCTTGGAATGGGTGATGTCGCAAGAGGACCGCACCCACGAGCACGGGAAGGCGGCTTCCGTCTTTACATATGTATTCTTTCTCATAAGGAGTTGTGGATTGCCGTGCATTAAGCTCCTGTTGGGCCTCTATGGTCCGAGCTAGGTATTCTGGAGGTGTCATGTGCGACCAGCTTATGTGTCCAGCGCTCAGGTCTTCTTGTGTATAGCCGGTCATATGCAAAAAGGTGTCGTTGGCATCCACAACCTGACCACCTACACCAACAAAGATCCCGATAATATTGGAGTTCATGAGGGCATTTGCTCGCTCCTGACTCTGGCGCAAAGCTTCCTCTGTCCGTTTCTGTTCTTCGATATCGGTACTGGTTCCCAACCATTTGACGATGTGACCGGAGTCATTGCGCACCGGCAAGGCGCGACCTAAAAACCAGCGATATGCTCCCGTTTGACCCTCTTTGAGGCGATATTCGATCTCATAAGGCGTTCCTGTTTCAAGTGCACGGCGCCGAACAGTTTGAACGAGCTCATAATCCTCTGGATGCAGGTATTGGCGCCATTTCTCGCTCAGCATATAGTCAGGTAACGAGCCAATGAAATCATGTGCTCGCTGATTCGTATATTCAAGACGACCGTCGAGTCGCACTGCCCACACCAGATGTGGCATCGTTTCAGCCAGTACCCGCCAGTGCTTCTCGCTTTCCTTGAGTTGTTGCTCGACTCGTTTCTGCTCGTCGATGTCGGTGATGGTTCCAAACCATTTGACGATCTGACCGGCATCATTACGCACTGGCATGGCGCGGGCTAAGAACCAGCGGTATTCCCCAGTCTGGATACTTCTGAAACGCTCTTCGTGTTCATACATTTCTCCGGTGTCCAGGGCATGTTGCCAGAGCGCTCGGGTGCCGGCCTGATCATCAGGATGAATAAATGAAAGTGGAGCCCACCTGTTGCTTTGCATGTACTCAACGGTAATCCCCATATAGTCACACCAACGCTGGTTTACGTACTCGTGCTGACCATCTGGGCGCGTCGTCCAGACCATCTGTGGCACCGTTTCGGCAAGCACCCGCCAGTGCTTCTCGCTTTCCTTGAGTTGTTGCTCAGCTCGTTTCTTATCTTCTATGTCAGTGCAGGTGCCAATATATTTGAGGATAGCACCCCAGGAATCTGTGTAGGGCGTGGCTTGCATCAGGAACCAGCGATACTCTCCAGTCGTACAATGGCGCAGGCGCTGTTCTGCTTCATAAGGCCTGCCTGTCTGGACGGCACATTGCCATGTCTCTAGGACGCGTTGTCGATCCTCAGGATGCGTACATCGCATCCAACCATCTCCCTGAGCCTCTTCGGTGCTTAAGCCTGTATAATCGCGCCAACGTTGGTTATAATAATCAACATATCCATCGGGGCGTCCGGTCCAGACTAACTGAGGAATTGCGTCGATGAGGGTGTGGATATTTGCTTCAGCACACTTGCGTTTGGTGATGTCGGTACCAACAAAGACGAGGTACTCGACACAGTCGTCCATACTCTTGTGTGGAATGATTGTGACCTCAAGGTGTATATCCATTCCGTCCCTGGGAGATATCAGTGTCTCGAAATTCACAGTTTCACCCTCGCTCGCGCGTACAATGGCGGCGCGGAGTAGATCTTGACTCGTGGAAGAAAAGGACCACCAGGGAGTTTCCGCAAACGGTTTACCAATCACCTGCTCGCGTTGGATCTGGGCGTCTGCTAAAGGAGCCTCATTGATGTCCAACAAGATTCCCTCAGGCGTGAGAAACCCGATCCCGATATATATGTTCTTCAGGATGTCAACGGCGAGATGTTCATCTGGGGAAAACGTCTCCCTGTGAGGCTGTGCTTCTCTTTTCTCATGGAATTGCATGAGGAGTCCTCCAACCGTTGGAGAGATTTGCACGTGTAGCCATATTTGGGTCACAGGCGAAACATACTCCACTTCGATTGGTTCTCGTGTCTGTTTGCATTTCTGGGTAGCCTGGTAGAGTGCAGGGCTCACTAAGCGTGGAGTGCTGTGCCAAAAGTTATTCCCAACAAATGTCCCTGGAGAGACCCCGATGATGCTCTGTGCGCTTGCGTTGGCATACACAATTATTGAGGCATCATCGATGATAAACAATGCACCAGGAAGTGACTCAAGAAGTGTGAGGAGCGCCTCACTCCTGTGTTGAGTGGGACGCTTACTCGATTTGGCCTTCGACATAATGCGGTAAACCTCCCTTTCCTGTATCCCAATCCCTGGTTGCGAGGATAAGTGTTTGCTTTGACTCAATAAGTCTTATGGGAAGATATGATCTCTTCGAGAAAACGAGCAAATTGTATGATTGGATGCTAGTAGAATTGTTTGTCTATCTTAGAATGCCTGAGCCTACAGAAGCAAAAGTGATTGTTTCCTGCCAGACACAAGTAACGGAGGTGCAATGTATACCTGCCGCCCATGGTGGATGAGCACGATATGCGTTTATAGCATTTTTAGATATACACGTTGTGCCTTTATAAAGGTGAGAAACGCGTTCTTCACTCCCCTCTCCCTCCATATGCATCTCTAATATTTCACTGTATCGGCGTATGTGCAGAAACATAGAGACCTCATATGTTCTTGCGCAATTTGGATAAAACCTTGTACAAATGGAGTGGGCGTCTGTAGTTGGTGTATATGTACTTTCGTTGGTCAAGCCTCATACAATCTTTGTGAGGTCTTGATGCGATCTGCGACAAACTCTTCCCCTCCCTTTCAGCTTTATTTCAGTTCTCTATATTACTATATCTACTCTAGAACTTATTTGTGCGGATATTGGTTTGAAAGGAGGGCCTTGTTATGTTTGCAACATATCGGGCTTTGTTATGCATTGCTGCCCTGCTTCTATTGGCAATAGATGCGATTGCTTGTGCATCGGCAGCATCACCGCAATCCAAATCGGTTATGACAGCCACTCCTGGACTGACTGCTACAGCTACTCAGCAGGCGAATGCGCCTCGGTTTAGTCCTCCTACCAGCTGTCAGGAGTCGTCGCTGCCAGCGAATTCGACACTGTATGAAGCTCAGGGGACTGCCCAGAACGCTGAGCTCTGGGCACTCTTGATGCCAACGAAGCCTCTTCCATTGCACGCGAAGCAGGAGGTGAAGATTGTCTGGCGTATGACTGGTACGGGCGAGGTACATTTGAAAGCTTACACTCCCAATGGTAAGAGTGTGGAACCTGTCTGGGGACCGGAGGGGCATAGCGGGTCAAACTGGAATCGCCCGGGGGATGAATGGGGGACAGGTTTTATGTTTCCCACTTCTGGTTGCTGGGATATCCATGTTGAGCGCACGAATGCAGCTGGTGATGTCTGGCTCAATGTGAAATAAGCGCGGTTGGGATCACGTAGACCATGCAAGTAGGTTGCTGGCAAACTTCTGCATGATCTACGTGGGGGCTAAGCATTCGAGGGTGAAGCCTCCGGGGTTGAAGAGGCAAGGGTGCTTGTCTGGTCGGAGAAGTGGCAAGCTGCATAGTGCTCACGACCTCGTTTGGCCTCGAAGGGAGGTTCGACTTCACGGCAGATGCTCTGTGCCATTGGGCAGCGCGTATGGAAACGACATCCCCTTGGAATGTTGATAGGACTGGGGAGGTCGCCTGTGAGGATAATGCGCTTTCGTTTCTTTTCTATTTGAGGGTCAGGTATTGGGACCGCTGAGAGCAGGGCCATTGTGTAGGGATGCTGAGGCGATGCATAGAGTTCATCCCTATCTGCAAGCTCGACGATCTTACCAAGGTACATGACGGCGATACGGTCGGCGACGTGTCTGACGACGCTTAAGTCGTGGGAGACGAAGAGATAGGTAAGCGAGAACTGGCGCTGGAGGCGCTGGAGTAGGTTAAGCACCTGGGCGCGGACAGAGACATCCAGGGCTGAAACTGGCTCATCGGCGATGATGAAGTCTGGATTGATGGCGAGCGCACGGGCGACGGCGATGCGTTGCCGTTGCCCACCGCTAAATTCATGGGGATAGCGGTCGATGTATTCAGGGCGCAAGCCAACAACACGTAGTAGTTCTACTACCTGCTCTTGCACCTCTTTGGGGCTTGCCGTTTTGTAGATGTGCATTGGCTCGCCTATTAATGAGCCGATGGTGAAGCGCGGATTAAGGGAGGCATAAGGATCTTGAAAGATCATTTGCAGGCGTTGGCGCACACGGCGGAGCTCTTCTCCTTCAAGAGTTGCTAGGTCTTTGCCATCAAAAAGAATCTTGCCTGCCGTTGGTTTGTAGAGGCGAACCAGGGTGCGGGCGATAGTTGTCTTGCCAGAGCCGCTCTCACCTACCAACCCAAGAGTTTTACCGCGCTCTATACTCAAGCTGACATCGTCAACGGCGCGTATGTCCCCAACTTTACGCTGAAAGACGATGCCCTGGGTGAGGGGAAAATAGGTTTTAAGCCCCTGGACGTCGAGTAGCGTCGACTGCTGATTTGAATTATCTGACATGATTATATATTCCTTTGTCTTCCAGAGCTAGCTTGAGCGCAGGACTTTCTCGGCGCTTTCCTGATTGAGCTTGTTTATGGTCGCGATGCGTGCCTCCTGGCGGCGCGCGGCTTTCTCCTGCTCCTTGGGATCGCTGATGTCGGGCCAGCACGCTTTATGATGTACGCTATTCCCTGGTAGGCTTTCCAGTGGTGGCATCTGGTTGCACTGCTGGCGCGCGTAAAGACAGCGCGGCATGAAGGGGCAGCCCGTGGGCGGCTTGAGTAGGTCGGGGGGCGCACCTTCAATGGTTTTGAGTTCATCCTGGCGCTCTTCGTTGAGCTTGGGGACCGATGCGAGCAGGCCAAGAGTATAGGGATGGCGCGGATTGGCAAAGATCTCGTCGGTTGGCCCTCTTCCACGACTTTGCCCGCGTACATAACGATGACCCGATCCGCTACACCTGCGACGACACCCAGATCATGGGTAATCAGCATGAGAGCTGTACCGAATTCCGCGCATACCTGATTAATAAGCTCAAGAATCTGGGCCTGTACGGTCACATCGAGCGCGGTTGTTGGCTCATCGGCGATCAGGAGTTGGGGATTGCAGGCCAAAGCGATTGCGATCATTACACGCTGGCGCATGCCGCCGCTAAACTGGTGAGGGTAGGCATTGATGCGCTGTGCGGCTGCGGGAATGCCTACCTGCTCAAGCAATGCAATAGCTCGCTTCCGTGCCTCATTCTGAGGGAGTTTAAGATGGACGCGCAAGGCTTCAATAATCTGGTTCCCAATAGTCATGGTGGGGTTGAGGCAGGTCATGGGATCTTGAAAGATCATGCTAATTCTGGCCCCACGGATCTTGCGCATATCGCTCTCAGGTATACTTAGCAAATCTTCGTTCTCAAAGAAGATGCTGCCACCCGCGTATTGGCCTGGTGGTTGCGCGATCAAGCGCATGATAGAGAGAGCGGTAACACTTTTACCACAGCCACTTTCGCCAACGATGGCGACCTTCTCGCCGGGCTTGATCGCGAAGTTGACACCATCGACCGCATGTACATAGCCCTGTTTGACCTTAAAGAAAGTTTGTAGATCCTGTATTTCAAGTAAATATCCACTCATTGGGCATTCCTTTTCGTTGTTACTCTCTGGCAGAAAGCCTGAGCGCGCTAGCGGCATTGGTCTGCATTGAAGACTTTAGCGCTCTGTCATATGGGGGTCAAGGGCGTCGCGTAGACCATCTCCAACCAGGTTACAACTGAGCACTGTCAGAAAGATAAGGATACCGGGAATAAAGACCAGCTTAGGATCAATATCGATTTGTCCTTGCCCATCGTTGATGAGTGTGCCCCAGCTTGGAAAGGGGACCTTGATGCCAAAGCCAAAGAAGCTCAGAACGGATTCCAGGATGATATTATTGCCTACCTGTAAGGTCGCATTGACGATGATGGGACCGATGGCGTTAGGGAGGATATGCCGAGCCATCAGGCGAAAGTTGCGCGCGCCAATGGTGCGCGCCGCCATGACATACTCTCGTTCCTTAAGGGCCAGGAACTCACCACGTACGAGACGTGCGGCAGTCGTCCAGCCAAAGATGGCGATAAGCGTGATGATACTGAAAGTAGAACCGTTGGTGAATGAAGCCGAGAGCACGAAGAGGAGCAGATACGTTGGCACGGCGAGAAAGACATCGGTGACGCGCATGAGGAGATTATCAATCCAGCCACCGTAGAAGCCCGCTAATGCTCCAATGGTTGTGCCCAGCAGAATTGCGACGAGCATAGAGGAGAGCCCTACCAGGAGTGAGACCTGCCCGCCAATGGCGGCACGCGCTAGAAGATCTCGCCCCAGATCGTCGGCTCCGAAGGGATATTGCCATGAGGGAGGCGCGGACGGATCGGTGAGCGCGGGTGTGGTCGCATCGGTATGAGATGTTATGAAGGGGCCTACAAAGCAGAAGAGGAAGAGCAGGATCAGGCAGCAGGCTCCTATTGTCGCTGTACGATTGCGTACAAAGCGGTCGAAAATGATACGTGCCTGGCTGCGTCGCTCGCGTGCCAGTTCAGGCGTCACCTCGAGCATCGGCTCCTGTTCGTCTTGAGAGGCCATAGCTATCTTTTCTGGTGTCTCCATATATGCCTCCTCACGTATAGCGTATGCGTGGGTCCATGACGGCATAGAGCACGTCTGCCAATAAATTAAAGAGAATGACGAAAACCGCGCTCAACATCAGAATCGCGAGTAGCACCGGGTAATCCCGATGTTCAGCGGAGTCGAGGAAGAGCTTTCCCATGCCGGGCCAGGCGAAGACGCCCTCAGTAATGGCTGCTCCCCCTGCTACCGAGCCGAAGTCGATAGCGACGACGGTGACCAGAGGAATGATGGCGTTGCGCAAGGCGTGGCGGCGTAGAAGTGGGATGGGGGCGAGCCCTTTGGCTCGCGCGGTTCGAACGTAGTCTTGCCTTGTCACCTCTAACATGCTGGAGCGCATATAGCGACTCCAGCGCGCGGTAAAGGTAATTGCCAGTACAAGCATCGGCATGAACAGGTGGAGCGCATGATCGAGCAGGCCATTGAAGAAATCATAGGTATAGCCAACAGTGGCATTGCCAGATGGGGGGAGTAAGTTGAGCCAGCGTGAGAAAATCTCTTGCAGGAGAAGCCCTAGCAGAAAGATTGGCATCGAAATGCCGACATAAGCTAGGGTGGTGACTACATAGTCCGTGATGCGCCCCTGTCTGGTGGCTGTCAGCGTTCCAAGCACTATAGCAAGGATGAGAGCCAGGATAAGTGCTACAAAGAACAGTTCGAGCGTGGGTGGGAAGCGGTCACGAATGATTGAGGCGACTGGCTGATTGGTAAAAAAGGAGTAGCCGAAGTCGCCGTGGAGCGCGCTTCCCACCCACTTGAGATATTGGATGGGAACGGGATCATCCAGGCCCAGACTCGCGCGCAGAGCCTCTCGCCCGGCCTGATCTAGGTTTGGATTATAGAGCACCTCTTCAGGACCGCCCGGTAACAGGTGAATGAGCGTGAACATGAAGATAGAGAGCAGGAAAAGGAGAGGAATCGCTTGTAGTAAGCGTCTCACTAAATATCGTCCCATAGCGATCTCCAGTACGGCTAGAGGTATCAGGACAGTTAACATGTATAGTGTACCATGGCTTTGATACACACAGCATTTATGAGTGTCTGGGAAGCGAGAGCAGTGTTTTCCAGCCATATGAGCTTGTAATGAAGGTGTTGCCAAGGTGCTCTTCATTGGCGAGCATCCTGGCAACACCATTCATGTGCGAGAGGGAGCCTTATTGGCTTGATCCCCTCGTTATATCAGGCTTTAGGAGTGGGGGCACTTGCCGCCATCGCACCACCATTGCCAGGCTCCAACGGTCTCCGAGTTGCCAAAGGGACCTGGCTTGTAGTTGTGTGTACCCTTCTTGTGAATTTCAAGATCGATCAGGTTGTAGAGCGAGATCATGGGGATTTTCTCCAGGAATGCCTGGTGGATCTGATTAAAGACCTGCTGGCGCTGGTTAGGATCCGATATGGCCTGCTCTTGTAGGAGTAGCTTATCGATGCCTGGATCGCAGAAGAAGTCCAAATTTTGTCCATGGGGCGGCTTCTGGTCACAAGCGAAGTGGACGGCGCTGTCGGCATCATAGGTATAGGAACTGGCCCATTCAGCCACATCATACTTACCGGGTTGGCCTGCATTGAGGAAGGGGCCAAAGAAGGTACTTCCAGGGTAGTCTGTGATGTTCAGCTTGATGCCAATCTTGGCGAAGTCTGACTGGATAATGGCCTGATCCTTCTCACGCCAGCGGTTGCCCGCTGTGGTGGAGTACTGGAACTCCAGGCGTTGCCCATTCTTCTGGCGTACCTTGTCGCTACCGAGCTTCCAGCCTGCGTCATCGAGGGTCTTATTGGCCGCGTTAAGGTCAAAGGCCGGGCATTGCAAGTCTTGTTGATACCCAGGTTTGTAGGCTGGCCCGTGGTCTGTACAGAGCGGAATGGCCTGCCCCAGGCGGGCTATCTTCTGCAATTGTTCACGGTTAATTGCCTGCGACATGGCCTTGCGTACAGCAATGTCTTTGAAGATGGGATTGTTTGAGTTGATATGTAGCCCCTCATAACTGGCGGAGGGATTGGTCACAACTTCATAGTTACTCAGGGCTTTGTAGGAAGCCGTTTTGGTGACATCCAGGAACCAGGCGGAGTCAGCAGTCCCGGCTTGCAGGTCTTTTAGAATGGTATCCTGGCTGGGAACGGCGCGGAAGATAATCTGGTCCAGGTAGGGGAGACCCTGTGCGGCTTGATAATAGTTGTCGTTACGTTCCACGGTATAGTGATCGCCTGGTTTACTCTCCTTCATTTTGAAGGCACCACTGGTTACCTGTGGATTGAGGCCTTCTGTCTTCTTGATACTTGCCGGGTCCATGCTCTCAAAGTGATGCTTAGGCAGTGGTGCGTGAGCACCGTCTGTCCAGGAAGAAATGAAGGGAGCATAGGGGGCTTTTAGCTTAAAGGTAACACTGAGTTTATCGGAGGATACCTCCGCAGACTCGATGAGGTTGATTGCGACGGTATCGGCGGCAGCAAATTTTGGATTAGCCCAGAGTTGCCAGGTAAAATAGACGTCGTCGGCGTTCAGTGGCTGACCGTCGGACCACTTCAAACCATCTTTGAGGGTGAACTTCCAGGTTTTTAGGTCCGCGCTAATGCCACCATTTTGTTGCGTGGGCATTTCTTTGGCGAGCGCGGGATGAATCTGCCCGGAGGCGTCCCCTTCGAAGAGCGCGGAATAGATAGTGCCATCAACCATGGTAGCAAAGGTCTGCACTGACGCATTGGGGATCAAAGAGTCCGGTTCATTAAAAAGGTCGTCCACCCAGATACCTCCACGTTGGGGCTTGCCATTATTATTCGTGGTCGCGGGGGTTCCCTGGGGTGCGCAGGCGCTGAAGAGCAGGATCAGCACCGAAGAGAGCACAACGAGGAGCGTAAGGAATCGTGAACCAGGTCGTATGACCATGATAACCTCCCTGCAAATGGGGTGCAGATATGTAGCGTGACACCCACGTGTAGAGGAAGTGTTTTCCCTTGGCGTGTGGTGCCGAACCACGTTGTCAACAGTTGACGATGCGTTTGGTTTGCTGCCGGCTTGCTTAGAGAGATATGTGTATCATAACATATATTCGCGCCTATATTAAAGTCCTAAAAGTGACTTTTTATATATTACGTAGTGTAGATGCTATTGCTCACAAGTAATGTTATAGTTTGATGTAATTGATGAGTCTTTAATTACCTCAATTGTCGCGTTTAAAAGGGAACAGTGAACGTTCACTGTTCCCTTTGGGATTATTTGCGGTTATCGATTTTGTCGATGAGGAGGCTGGCTGAGAGGAGGGCGTATTCGCGTTGTCGAAGCTTGAGGGTAGTGAAGGTTAATGTGCGTAGAGCATTGTGCAGGAGGGCGATGAAGTATTCGGTCATATCATTGTTGCTCTGGCTCCCAATAAACTGACGTGCTATGAGACGAATGTGTATGACCGTGAGGAATGCTTTATGCAGCTTGGTGTTGGTTGTCGTAAAGTTGTCTCTGACCTGCTCAAGCTCAGGGAAGCGTGTGATGGAGCAGAGCGCCTCTTCCATATGTAGGCACTCCGCCAATGAGGCCTCTCTGGTTGGAAGCAGTTGGAAGCGTACCACTGAATCAAGCATGGCGAGGTCACGAAGATAATGACCTTTGCCTGTGCCTTGAAAATCGATGAGCCAGGTATGGTGCTCCTTATCAATGAGCATATTATGGTGGTTGAGATCCCCATGAGTGGTGCAGAGATAGGTTGAGCGTCTGAAAGAGCGATGCATGGCCGGTAGCGGATTGGTGAAGGCCCGTTCTTCATCGTTGAGCGAGGGAAGTATAAAGCGTTCGCCATGTGCGAGTATGTAGTCGTCCAGATTATCCTCAAGAGGGCGTGAGATCGGTCCGAAGGTATGTTGATAATCACTGGTGAGATCGCAGAGTTGTTGATTGCCCCGGTTGGCGTACCAGGACTGACAGGTGTCGAAGAAGAGATTATCCAGAACCTGATATATATCTTTGATCTGGGCGTGCTCGTAGAAACTACCGAAGTCATCCAGTTGCTCATTGGCTGCCCCTAGGAGCGAGTATACGATACCTCCTAGTAAGGGGGTAAAGCGTATCTCTTGGATAGTGGTATTGCGCCCGCCTCCAACAAAGGGGCGTACGAAGGCATCAAAGTTGCGGCTCTCATCCTCGATCTTAGGAGACGCGCCAAATTTGGTGACGACCATACGCCCGCCGCCGTTCGCGTAAAAGGGTTGTATACGCATGACCCGGTACCGCTATATCCTGGTGTAAGTGGCTCGATCAGAATATTGGTTGCCGTATGAAAGAGGCGGCAGAGCAGGTCATCCAGTTCCGCTCGCACCCGCTGGAAGCGAGGGGTGCCAGGTCGTACGCGCTCCCCATCAAGCTCTATGTGTTGGAGCATACGTTCTTCGGCTTCAGGCGGCTCCCACTGTATATCAAGGGAGAGATTGATTTTTACCTTTTGTGAGAAGGTGTCATGCACGCATTTCAGCAAGGTTTCGGGACTAAACTTGTTTTTGGAGAGGAAATCGGCAACCTGGTAGTCATGGAATGCCTCACGCACATGCTCAATGGTGCCATGGGCTGAGAGAATCACAATTTGTAGAGCCTTGTTCAGGCTGAATTGCCCCTGCATCTTCAGGACCTTGACGCCCTCATAATTGCTAAAGTCGGAGGCATCCATACGCAGATCAAGTATAAGTAGATGATAAAACTCCTGTTGGAGTTTGTTTACGGCTTGATCGATAGTTGCGGCTGTCTCAACCAGGAAGCCCTCAAGTATCAGCATTTCAGAGAGCTCATCGCGCCATTGAGGAAGATCATCCACAATCAAGATGCGCCCCTGTCGTTGTCGTATCATAACCCATTATCCTCTCTACGAAGTAAACGCATATTGCCTGTTCTACATAAGGGACGTTAACCTCGTGGGAGGCGCAAAGTAAAGATGGTACCAGATGCTTTAGATGGGGGTTCAAGCCATAGATCGCCATTCTGGCGGAGCGCGTTCCGTCGCGCGCTCCAGAGACCAAAGCCTGAGCTTCCCTTGGTCGAATAGAAGAGGCTGAAGATCTTATGGCTGATCTGAGGATCGATGCCTTGCCCGCTATCCTGAACTTGAATGCTTACTTTGTCCTTACTATTGAAGGCGCGTAAGACCAGGAGCCCTTTGGGCTGCTTTCGCATAGCATCTATGGCGTTGGCGATGAGATTGCGTAAAATCGCGGTGACAAGTCCCTCACGCACGCTGACATTATTGATATCCGCGTCGACTTCGATACGGAGCGTGATGTGTGCGGGAAGGTGGCTTTCTCGTTCCACCTTCTCCAGCAGAGTGCGAGGTGAGATGATGATAGGGTCATTGGCTGAAGTGGGGTCGGCGAGCACCTCTTTGAGCTCTGTGCTCAGGTCGAGCACTGTGCGAACGGACTCCGCCGTCTTATCAAGCTTGCTCTCAATGAAGGCATCGCTCATATCATACTTCGATAGGCGATGCTTAACATGGGTGATGTAGGTTTCGACCAGGCCGAGGTCGTTGCCGAGACGATGTGTCAGTTCAAGCGCGGACTGTCCGATGAGACTGACCTCTTCGGCTGCCTGGGCACGTTGCTCTGATTCCAGGTGTGCCTGTGCTGCCTCTAGCCTGTGAATGGTGCTGCCTAATTGCTGAGCCATGCTATCATAGAAATCGATATCAGTAGTGCTGAAATGCCGGGTCTCATGATAGGTGAGGGCAAGCGTGCCGTAGAGGCGACCTTTGAACATGATGGGGAGCGCAATAAGGGATTGCGGTTCCATCGGTGGTGGGCTCAATGGGAGCAAGGCTGAGGCTTGTGTGAGGTCGTTAATCACAAGTTGCTGGCGTTGTTTGAGCAGAATGTGATAGACTCTTTCGTCAATGTGAAGATGATAGGGTGGCTTTCTGGTAGAGGCGCAGACTAGTTGGAGTGTGTCGGATACTTCCTGGTAGCGACAAAGCTCGATGTGACCCTGGCTATAGTATTCGGTAAGTCGAAAGACGACCTGATAGCCCTGTTCAAGCTGGCTAATATCGTTGATCTCGCCCAATTCGCGGCTGGCGCTGTAGAGCAATTCAAAATGCTGTTTCTCCTTCTCCGCGTCCTGGTAGAGTTCCGCATTGCGAAGCGCGACTACTGCCAGATCTGCCAGGCCGCGCAGGAGACGCTCATCACTCTCATTAAAGGCCTCTTCCTCCGGACTTTCGATATTGAGTACCCCTTGAGCTCGCCATTGGCGACCATGGGTACCGCAAGCTCTGAACGTGTATCGCGGATGTAGGAGAGGTAGATATCTTTCCATCCTGGTTGTGAAGGGTCTACGTTGAGTAGCTGCTTGGTACGAGCAACCTGACCCACAATTCCTTCGTTCACGCTATGTCCGCTACCTTTCTTGTCGGGGAGAACACCTCGCTCGGCTGCCATCCAGAGTCTCTGGCGCTCGCGGTCATAGCGCATCAAGCAGCCTGTGCGGGATTTCTCTTTCATCAATTCCAGGGCCTTTTCCAAAATGAGTTCAAATACCTTCTGAGGGTCTAACTGACTGGTCAGCTCCTTACTAATGTCGTAGAGGACTTGCCTCTCGCCCGCAAGGCGCTTCTCGCGTTCATACGCCTGGGCTTTGGTGATGGCCAGTACGGCCTGCCCCGCCAGGGTTTGCAGGAAATCCTGATCCTCCTGACGAAATGCACCTTCACGGCTACTTTCAAAGTTGAGGACGCCAATGGCCTGCCCTCCATCGAGGAGTGGGATTGCGAGTTCCGAGGTAGTGTTGGGTGCTACGCCCACATAAAAGCGATTCCAGGGCGAATCACGATGGACATTGTTGACGCACACGGGCTGTTTGTAATGGAGAACCCAGCCGGTGAGTCCGCGCACCTCAGAGATGGGGGTTTTGAAGCGCAGATAATATTCGGCGTTTGGCCCATAAGCAGCCCTGGTTTCGAGAGTCTGCTTTTTACTGTCTTGTAAGAGAATGATGGCCCCTTCTGCCGGTACGAAGGCGCAGGCATTGCGCAGAAGGCTCGCTAGAATCGCTTCCAGGCTCAGCGAGCTATTGAGCTCTTTATCAATTCTTTGCAGGATCTCTAATTCGTGGATGCGGCGTTGCAAGAGCCCATTGAAGGTTTGTGCGTTTCTGATCGCGATGGCGGCGAAATGAGCCAGGCCCTCTATAAGTAGTTTTTGTGGCGTATCGAAGTATTGTGTTTGCTGGAAGAAGAGGGAGAGAACGCCAACGGCTTCCTGCTCAACATGTAGAGGCATGATCGCCAGGGACTTGATCCCTTCCTGGGTCAGAATGGGACGGATATCGTGCAGAAGCCGCTCGCGCGTGGAGGCGCATTCTGGTTCAAAAAGGGTTTGCTGTTGCGAGGCCATCTTTTCTGTCACACTATCCTGCCAGGACCAGAAAGATTCATTACTTAGATGTGAGAGAAGAGGAACGCCTTCTATAAGAGGCTGAAGAGGAGCAGTATCATAGACTGTATGGCTGGCTAGCGTAGGATAGAGCAGTACCGTTTCAGCGCCAGTGGCGCTCAGGATCTTTTTGAGCGTAGCCTGAAGGGGGTATTGTAGCTCGATTTGGCTGGTAAGGAGGCGTCCGATCTCATTGAGTTGGAGCAGGCTATCATAAAGGCGAATATTGTTGATGGCAAGCGTGATATGGTTGGCGAGAATTTCCAGGATAGCGACATCTTCCTGGGTATAGGCATGTGGTTGAGGATGTTGAATGGAGAATATCCCTATGGGAATATCACCCATAAGCAAGGGAACATAGATAAAGGATTGTTTGGGAGCTGTGCCTTGCACATGCGCGATCCTGAAGGGGTGATTCTGTTTCTCTTCCTGCCAGTGCTGGATCAATACCGAGGTTCGCTCTTGGAGGACATACCGACTGGCTCCGGCAGGAGCCCGGTTATCTTCGCGGATATAGTTACCTTCGTCGATACCATAGAGATCGCGTGTATGGGTTGGAGCCTGGTGAATCGCCAGCATAAGCGCATGGCGAGTATCGAGCACATTCTGGATGAGCGGATGGAGTGTCTGAAGCAGCGTCTCAACCGAAGTGACTTCCTGATTAATGATCTGTCCTATATGAGTAATCTCTCGATAGCGCTGTAGTAGCCAGGTCTCTTGCAGAATAAAGGAAGCCATCAGCGCAAATTGTCTCAACACCTCCTGTTCTTCGGATGAGAAGTTGCGGGACTGGCGAAAGGCAAGCAGAAGAACGCCAAAGTGGGGACGCCCAGCCCCTTTCTGCAATGCGATAGCTCCCAGGGCTTGTACCTTTTCTCTGTGCAAACTCTCCGACTGATAGGTAGGGGTTGTATTAAGGTCAGGTATGCACAGAAGGCCCATCTGGGTTTCGTCTAACTTCTGAGCGAGAGAAGCATGAAGAGGATTTTGGTTTGGGAGAGGTGTCTGAGGTTGGGGCTGTGCGGAAGAGGAGGGATCTTCCCTATAGAGTATGCGAGCGTAATGGAAATCGCCTGTGATGGGATGATAGGCTGTAAGGAGACAAAGATCAGGCAGGAAGACATCCTGTGCCTCTCGCGTGATATGGAGGAGCATCTCCGCGAGATTGCCGCGTTCAGTTACCCCTGTGGTAAGTCGCTGAGTTAACTCACTTAGTGGAGGGAACGTCAGCTTATCGTGCATGCTACATCTCCAGTATCTCGTCAAGCGTCTCAAGGAAAGGTATTCCATTACCCTTCCTGTATCCTTTCTTAGCATTCCTCAATGTGTAAACAGCTTTCCCAAATTGCAGATACTTTTCATGCATATGATCTGCTGTTTGTGATAAGAGGTAAAGGGAATTTTGCTCTTTTTAAGTACGCTTGCAGTATTCAGTGTACTTTGTTATATTGAGAAAAACAATAGTTCTTTTTGTTTGAGAATATGTCTTAAGCATACACCGCCAGGAACTCGAAGGGAACCACAATGCAGGGACACTGAGAGGACATTGGGAGGACATTGCATGTGGAAAGACCTTTTGATCGAGGCAGTATCAGCTCATTGAGGAACGGCCATGAAGAAGCAGGTGTCATGGAATACGATCCTGCGGCACGAACGTAAGGTACGTGGGCTCTCGCAAAACGATGTCGCGACGGTATTGGATTGTGATCCAAAGACTGTGGGCCGCTGGGAACGTGGTGAAGCCACGCCCAGTCCTCGCCATGTGCAGCAATTGATGCGCCTGTTTCAAAAGGACGCGCACCAACTTGGTCTGCTGGTAGGCAACGACAAGATAACAAGTGCCTCCTCTCTTACTGATACACATCCCCAGCCCTCGCAAGTGCCAGAGCGGGAGGTAACACTGCCTACACATGTAGATTGGGGTGATGCTCCCTATATTGAGCACTTTTATGGACGGTCCTCAGAACTGGCGATGGCGCAGCATTGGGTGTTAGAGGAGCATTGTCGTGTGGTGGCTTTTCTGGGAATGGGTGGCAGTGGTAAGACAACTTTCGCGCGTGAGCTTGCTGAGCGGCTCAAGGGCTCTTTTTCTTATGTCTACTGGTATTCGTTGCAGAACACCCCCCATTGGAGGAATTTCTCAACGGTTGTTTGCGGGGTGCTGGGATAGAGCGCGCGATGGAGCCGCAGCCTTTGGAGACTTCCCTGCGTAGCCTGCTTGAGTTGTGTGCACACCAACGTTGTCTGCTGATACTGGATAATGCTGAATCGATTCTTCAGAGTGAGCGCCAGGTTGGGCATTACCTTGAGGGCTATGAGGCATATGGTCGCCTATTGGAGTACCTGGGGGAGCATCCACATCAGAGTTGCCTGCTCCTGACTAGCCGTGAGAAGCCGAGAGAGATTGCTCGCATGGAAGGCGCAAGCTCTCCAGTGCGTACGCTGGCTCTACCAGCAATGGGGTTGGTAGAGGGTCAGCAATTGTTGCAAGAGAAAGAACTTTGGGGCGAGAGCAAGGATTGGGAAGCGCTTCTGCGGCTTTATTCGGGTAATCCGTTGGCCCTTAAACTGGCGTCCTCGCCAATTCATGAGTTATTTGATGGGCAGATTGCCGAGTTCCTGATGGAGAGAGAGGCCGTCTTTGGTGATATCTATACGCTGCTGGATCGGCAATTTCGTCGCCTCTCGGCCTTAGAGCAGGATATTATGCAATGGCTGGCGATAGAGCGCGAGCCGGTGAGCATGAATGTGCTCCGAGAGAACCTCGTCTATCCGGTGACCAAAGGCATGATCCTGGATGCGGTCGATTCACTGCGTCGACGTTCAATGCTAGAAACCAGCGCGGACCGTCGTTTTACTTTGCAGCCTGTGATCATGGAATACATGATTGAGCGCTTCGTCGAGTTTATGTTTACGCGTTTACGCGATGGGCTATTGGATGGGTGTGGTAACTATGCCCTGCTTAAGGCTCAAGCCAGCGACTATATACGTGAGAGCCAGGCTCGCCTGATCCTGCAACCACTCTCCGAGAAACTGCTGGCGACGTTTGGGCATATTGGCTGTCGCGCACACCTCAAGGTGCTGCTGGATCGTTTGCGCGAGGACGATGTATATGAGACTGGCTATACTGCTGGTAACATCCTGAACCTCCTGGTCGCACAACGGGTGGATTTACGTGGGCTGGACTGCTCGTCGCTCACGATTCGTCAGGCATATTTGCAAGGGAGTGACTTCTTACAGGTGAATCTCGCGCATGCGACCCTCCTGAACTGCTCGCTCAATGATTCCTTTGCCTGGATACTCTGTCTGGCTGTCAGCCCCGATGGTCAATTCCTGGCGGCGGGAACCACTGTTGGCAGTATTCGCATTTGGAAGGTAAGCGATGCCACGCCTGTGCAGACCTGTAACGGACATAGTGAGGAGATTCGTTCCGTGGCTTTTAGCTCGGATGGGCGCTATCTTGCCAGTGGGAGCGAGGATCATACAGTGCGTATCTGGGAGGTGGAGAGCGGCGCCTGCCTGCATATCTTGCATGGGCATAGTGACCAGGTGCGCACTGTCGCCTTTAGCGCCGATAATTTCCTGGTTGCCAGCGCGGGCGAGGATCTGCAAATCCGGCTCTGGGACAGCGAAACGGGGCGTGAGGTGCGTGTTCTGTATGGGCATAGCAAGCGCATACGCTCACTTGCCTTTCATCCTCAAAAGCCAATTTTAGCCTCGGGTGGCGATGAGAATACAGTTCGGCTTTGGAATTATGAAAGTGGCGAAGAGATAGCGATCCTGGGCGGACAGAGTCGACATGTGCGTGTGGTGGCTTTCAGCCCGAATGGCAAGCTGCTGGCGAGTGGGAATGAAGACCATTCCATTATGCTCTGGCGAATCGAGGATTACCAGCGCGTCGCGATCTTGCGGGGACATAGCAGTCGCGTGCGTGCTATGCAATTCAGTGCGGATAGTATGCTGCTGGCGAGTGGGAGCGATGATCAGACTATAGGCATTTGGGATATGACGTCGTATGAGCGCCTGCACAGCGTGCGTGCGCATGAAAATCGCATCTGGTCAGTTGTCTTTGTGCCGGGGAGCACTCATTTGATTAGCACAAGCGAGGATGATACTGTGCGCTGGTGGGATCGCCGCACGATGCTCTGCTTGCGTACGTTGCGGGGGTATACCAACCTGCTGAAGTCGGTTGCCTTTAGTCCGGATGGGCACTCACTGGTGAGCGGAAGCGAGGACCGTACAGTGCGCCTGTGGAATACGGGCGATGGGCGAGCTCTACACATTATGCGCGGACATCAGAACCGGGTTCGCTCCGTGGCATATAGTTCCGATGGCCTGACGTTGGCGAGCGGAAGTGAGGATGAGTGTGTACGACTCTGGGATGCACACACAGGGCATTGCTTGCGTGTATTGCGTGGGCATACCCACCTTGTACGTTCCATCGCCTTCAACGCGGAGGGAACGCTGCTAGCGAGTGGAAGCCACGACTTAACGATTCGCCTCTGGGATGTATCAAGTGGGCAGGAGATACAGCGCATTACCGATATTCAGAGCTATATCTGGGCCATCGCCTTCCATCCAGAAGGTAAACAGATCGCGTGCGGGACTGATGACCCTGTGATTCGTTTATGGGATATTCAGACAGGTATCGTAGTGCGCGGGTTCATTGGGCATAGCCATCGCGTCTGGTCGCTAGATTTCAGCCGGGATGGACGCTATTTGGCAAGTTGTAGCGATGACCAGGCGATCCGGCTGTGGGATGTAACGACTGGTGCCTGCCAGCGCGTTATGGAAGGGCATGTAGGCTGGGTGCGTGCGCTGGCTTTCAGTCCTGATGGCACATTGCTGGTGAGTGGAAGTCATGACCAGACCTTGCGGCTATGGCGAGTGGAAACAGGTGAGTGCCTCGCTGTCTGGCATGGGCATGAAGGCTGGATCTGGTCTGTGGCCTTTGCGCCCAACGGAGAGACGTTAGCAAGTTGCAGCGATGATGGTACCATCAAGCTGTGGAAGGTCAAGAATCATGAATGCCTTCATGTCCTACGAAGCGAGCGAGCATATGAAGGTACAGATATTACGGGTGTTGTGGGCCTCTCAGATGCCCAGCGTGAGGCTTTGCTCTTCCTGGGAGCGATTGAGCGTTATTAAGCGCGTGTTTTGGAACCATACAGGTATGCTCAAACGTGCTATACAGTAGCTATTGCAAGCCAGAAGATATGCCGCCTAGCACGGTGAGAAGAGGAAAAAGGTTCCACATCATGCCTATAACAAGGAAGTCGCCGCTCCCAGAAATCGCGGCTGAATTTGATATTATCAAGACTAATGAGAACGCACGTAATGCCTACCTGCGCACTCTGGTGCTAGGTTGTGTGGCTGGTATGCGCTCAATGACACCTTTCTCCCTCCTGGATTGGACAAAGGAGCATAACATCGAGCCCTCTACCGAGCTAGAGGCTATACTCGCCTCACCAGCCACACGTCTTGTAACAAGCCTACTTGCCTCAGGTGAATTGCTGAGCGATAAACTACCCAAGATCCCGGCGCGTACAAAAGCTGGACCCTTCATTGGTCGTCTGGGCGTAGGCGCTCTGGCGGGTTACGTGCTCAGTCAGCGTCATGGGCGTTTGCCGTGGGTTGGCATGACTCTGGGCGCGACTGGTGCCGCCGCTGGAACGCTTGCGGGCTATGGCATACGTTCGTGGCTAGCTCAGAACACTCCGCTGCCGGATGCGTTGCTCGGTCTGGCGGAGGATATGTTGGCTCTGGGGCTTGGCTACTGGTCTGTTAAAGAGAATGAAGAGGTTTCTTTGTGAGTCTCTTTCAAGGAAAATGCTCAGAAAATTGTGGCGCGCCACAATTTTCTGAGCATTTTTAGTGTGTGATGCAACCAGAAAGAGGTATCTCAAACGTCGTTATTTTTTTGTTCTGATAACACTATAGCTTTGGGGTAAAGATGATTTATGTTATCAACTCTATCAACTCGACTGGCAATCAAACCTTTGGATAGGAAAACTTGATATTTACAGGAGTAAATGAGTATACTCTTGTACAAGACAACGAAAAGCGTCGTTGGGGATTTGTATTTTGTGGGAAGGAATGAATAGCCAATGACAATAACTGTGGAGCAGCAAAAGGCCACAAACGTGCGCCCGCGCGTCGTAGGGAGCAGGACTGAGGTCCCGTTATGGAATGGTGAGCGCGTGCGCTATGTTAACCTCGACAGTGCCGCGAGCACGCCGCCGCTAGCGAAAGTGCGCCAGGTGGTCGACGAGTTCGCGTCGTGGTATTCGAGTGTGCATCGAGGCGCGGGCTACAAGTCACGTCTCTCTACCTATTTATATGAGAACGCGCGTGACGTTGTGATGCGCTTTGTGGGCACGACGCCCCGGACGCACGTTGTGGTATTTGTGCGCAACACCACTGAGGCTCTCAACCTACTCGCGCATAGAACATTGTTGGAAGAGGATGAATTGGTGCTGTGTACGAAGATGGAGCACCATTCTAATCTTCTGCCCTGGTTGCGCAAGCCGCATGAGGTCGTCCAATTGACTGAGGATGGTCGTGTTGATATGGACGATCTGAAGCAGCGTCTTGAGCGGCATAAGGGGAAGGTTAAACTCGTAACGATCAGCGCGGCCTCCAACGTGACGGGCTTGATGGCTGATATAAAGGCCGTGGCGCGACTGGTTCACGCGCATGGTGCCAAGTTGGCAGTGGACGCGGCCCAGCTAACCCCTCACCGGGCCCTCTCAATGGGTACGCCAGGAACCGCTGATTGTATCGACGTAGTTGCCTTCTCTGGTCATAAGCTCTATGCGCCTTATGGGGCGGGTGCGTTGGTGGTTCCTGCGACCCTCTTCGCTGATGGTGATCCGATGCTGGTCGGTGGTGGTACTGCTTGTCTGGTTACCAGTTCTGGGGTTAAGTGGGCCACAGGTTCAGACCTGGAAGAGGCGGGGTCACCTAACGTTGTCGGTGTTGTCGCCATGGCTGCCGCGCTGGAAGAGTTAATGCGCTATGGTATGGACCAGGTCGCGAAGCATGAGCGCGAACTGACGCGCTATGCTGTGCGTCGTCTGCGAACGGTTCCGGGTCTCAGGCTCTTTGGCCCCACCTGGGATTCCATGCTTACAGGTGGCGAAGATCGTCTCGGGGTCTTCTGTTTCACCATTGATGGACAGCCCTATGAGAAGGTCGCAGCCGTACTCGCGAACGAATGGGGTGTTGGCGTGCGAAGTGGCTGCTTCTGTGCACATCTCTACGTGTCACACCTGCTAGGCGTCTCGGATGAGGATGCCGCCGATTCCCGCGAACGTCTGATCTCTGGTTTGCCAGTGGATCTACCGGGCATGGTTCGAGCTAGCCTGGGTCTGGCGAATTCAAAGAGCGATATTGACCGTCTTGTGAGTGGCTTGCAGGCCATCACGCGCGGCGAGATACGCGCGCAGTATGAGCACAATGAGCATGGCGACCTGGAGCCGGTTGGTGACCAGCATCTCTTTGAAGCGCATGGCGCGAGCTTTATGGCGTAGATAAATAGGATGCGCGCCGGGACAGCAGCGCCGCTGCCCGGTCATGCCTTCTTATTTCTCGGAACTATCATCTGGGCGAGCAAGAGTGCTTGTGTTGTTGTACTGGTCCACAATTATCACCTGACGATTGTCGTCTTGCCATCGCACTGCCAGGATATTGACATATGGCACGAAGGTTGGGGTAGAATGCACGAGATCCCAGAATGTAATGCCATCATCGCCCAAAGCCGCCAGATATTTGCCGTTAGACGACCATGCTAGATCGGATAGGGAAGAAGGACTCTTCGGTTCAAGATCAGCCCGCTTATTTGTAAATGGACTCCAGAGCACAATGTGTCCATAGTCTGAGGTGATGGCAAGTTGTTTCCCATCAGGAGACCAGCGTAGCTTTGCCCCATCTCTTCCAGATTTGTCTGAGCTATAGGTATAGCGGGGCTTGTCAGGTGCTTTGTTGTCCCAGATCTGAACATCACCTTCATTGGAGCCGACAGCAAGGTAGCGACTGTCGGGTGACCAGTCAAGTGAGGTGACGCGACCATGTAACCCCATATACTGCTCGCTGGAATTGCCGTTTGTGATCTCAATGATTTGAAGCCTTCCGCTGTAGCTCTGGTCTTGCGCGCTAACTTGTCCGTGGGCCAGATATTTGCCATCAGGAGACCAGGCGAGATAGGAGATGAGCGGCATTGCAGGTGTGCCAGTGTAAGGAATGGTCTGTGACCTGTCACGATGATTCAGATCCCAGATATGGATATTGCCCATACTATCAGCAAGCGCGAAGCGACTACTCTCAGGCGACCATGTGGGCTTGCTTTGGGAGAGGTGATCTCCCTGTGATATCCAGCCTTTCAAGTCATTTCGTTGCGTGACAACCTTCATTGTGCTCTCTGAAAGGAGCACATAGCTATTTCCATCAGGCGCAAATACGCCAGTCTGAAAGACTCCTGCCCGTATTGTAGGGGGACCGCCCTTCTTAAACTGTCTATTAAGCGATGAGAAGAATTGTTGGGTGCTACCAACGAACGTTCCCCCACAATGGCGACGGCGCTCAAGGTCAGACCTGCAACGACGACGCGCCGACCCATCTGTCCGGGAGCCACCTGTCTCTGGACCTGCTTCTGAGCTTGAATTTGCCCTTGCCGCTGACTTCCCGCGCTAACAGTAGGTGGTAGCGATATGGGCTGCGGACTGGCCAGGCGTCTCGTAGAACGATTAGGAGGGCGGATACCCTGCAAGGAGGCTATTGCGTGCAATTCGTTAGCGACCTCGGCAATGGAGGCCGGGCGTGCCAGTGGGTCGAGAGCAACCATGCGTTGGATCAGCGCGACCAGTTCATTAATGCCAGCGGGTCCATAGCCCTGAAGCGAGTCGAATTGGAAGGGCGTCTCCGCTGGGTCCTGCCCTGAAAGCAGGTGATGGAGCAGAGCTCCCAGGCTGTATACGTCCGAGGTAGGTGTGGTCTGGGCTTTCCCATATTGCTCAGGTGCGGCATAGCCAGGAGAGCCGAAAGGCATAGTATCGCGCTGTTGACCAGGCTTGAAGTGACGAGCGATACCAAAGTCAATCAAATAGAGTTCGCCAGTCGGGGTACGCATGATGTTGGCGGGTTTGAGATCACGGAAGACAATCGGCGGGTGACGAGTGTGCAAATAGGTCAGCACATCACAAAGCTGGAAGGCGATATCAAAGATATCAGCGAAGGCGAGCTGAGGGAAGGAGGCTGGTGTGGTCGCATCAGATGGGCGTGGCTGACGCTCTAAATACATCTCTAGCGTTTCACCTTCGATGAAATCTAGCAGCAGATACCAGTGCTCTGGATCGGTAAAGTGGTCGTGAACGCGTGGAAGATGCGTATGTTTGAGTTGTGAGAGTAGAGCAACCTCGCGATTAAAGGCGTCGGTGGCCTCAATGGCTTGTTGAGGCGAGAGGGTACGCAAGTTAATCTGCTTGAGAGCACGTAGCGCGTCGTTCTGCTGTGTATCAGCAACCTTATAGACAGCGCCAAAGCCCCCAGAGCCAACCTGATCCAGAATGCGATAGCGCTTGCCAATCAGAAATGCCCCCTCTTCCTGAGGCTGGAGTGGCTGCTGACAGGCGAAGCATGTGGTCTCTGTACCAGGGTTAGCCGCGCCACAATGCGCGCAATAAGCGGTTTGAGAAGACATTACAAGTGTATCCTTTTGTCGCCGAACCAGGGCGACCCGAACCCGGACCTACATTGGAAGACAACTCTCTAAACCTGACTGTGTTGGTAATATTACTACTACTATAGACGTTTGTGTATAGTTTTTGTTGCACTACATGGGATTTGGTGACAAATGCGAGAAGATCATAGTGATTTGCGACAATCGCTTCAGCATGTTTATTGGTTAGGAGGTTCGCCATGCGCGGGCAAAAGTTCCACAGCTGACTTCCTGGTCTCACGTTATGGTTGGCGACTCTATCGCTGTGATGATGCTTATTATGAGCATTGCCAGGCGCCAGACCCGGAGCGAGACTCACTACTCTATCGCTTGAGTCGTTTGGCGCATGACGCGCTCTGGTTGGAGCGTAGCGTAGAGCAACAGGTGCGCGAAGAATATGCGTTATACCTGGAGGAATGGAACTGGATCGTGCGTGACTTGCAAGCTCTTCCTCGGGATCGCCCAATCCTTGTTGAGGGTGCAGCTCTTCTACCTGAACTGGTTGAGCCGCTATTGAATGTCAGGTCCAGGGCGCTCTGGATGATACCCACAGGCGAGTTTCAGCGCTATCACTATTCCCAGCGTACCTGGGCCTGGGATGCCGTGCGTGGTTGCAGCGATCCAGCACGGGCCTTCGAGAACTGGATGCAGCGCGATATTTGCTTCGCGCGCACTATAGAAGCCGAGGCTCGTCGACGCGGCTTGAAGGTGCTGATGGTAGATGGAGCGCGCACGTTACCAGAGAGCATGGCTTACGTTGAACGGCTGTTATGTGGGGAGGGTGAGGCAAATGCCTCTGCTTATTGAGGACTTAGTACTTGTGGAGCAGTAAAAAAGAAACATGCACTATGTGCAAATGGTACTGGTAGTGTAGCCATTCTCCAGGGGGTATGCGATTGTATGTAGGAAGAGGAGGCATATGTACGACTCCCGCGAATTCTTTGTTGATCTGGAATAGTATCTGCTAACCTGATCGACTTCTTGTAATAGTGCGAGATATGCAGCTTAGAAAGCGGAAGGTGAAATGTCACGTTTTGAAGTATTTATGCGTCACTATATCAGTACACGTGTGGGAAAGGCTGTGGGCGGTGGTATTATACTCGGATTTGGCGTGTTGATATTTCTGGGTCAGCAATCCCTGGGTGTCTTTGTGGGCGCGATAGGCCTCATTGTCTTGATCTGGTCGTTACTGGCTGAGCCGAGCGAGCCAGACGACGAGGCTGCTGATTCATCGCCTCAGATGCATCAGCCGAATGTTGTTCAGATGCCAGAGATGCCTGTCGGCCAACAACCCCCTTCTATCGGGCAGTTTCCTATGCCTTCGGGCCAGTTACCGTTTTCCGCGCCCCAGGCTGGAATAGATTATAGTCAGCCACAGTACGTCGCGTCTGGCAACAATCCTCAGGCCGCACAGCCAGCCAGTGTATTCCTTTCTGATGGGTATATGGGCTCACAGCGTCAAGGCCATGATGCGTCTCGGTCACAGGGGCTATTCGCACGATATGGTCACACATCCGCCCCACAGGCCGGAGCATATATGCAACAAGATCGGTATGGACAATAGTTGAGAGCGCTAGGTCATCGCAAGGAAATAAGGGTTGGGACTTGTAAACATGTGGATATATTGGCAAGCGTTCATTGCAGTATAGTTACCATTGTCTCTCCAGGGAGTTGTAATAGATAATAAGATAGAAGGAATCGAATTAGTCTCTCCCTGTTATTCGCATCCCGCGTTTATAGTATTTGTCGTGAAGCATGCCAATGTTTCCTATGTGGTGTGTAGGGGCGAGAGATGCTGAGGGAAAGTGGCGGGCAATTATAACTGACAAGCAAAGGAAGGCAACATGCGTTTTATTATCTGGCTAGTGTATCGTTACGCAGGCAAACGCGCGGGACGTATTGTTTCGGGCAGTTTCTCTGCTTTTCTCGGACTTATCGCGATTCTCTTGGGAATTTTGGGGGGGAGCGAGGCTATCTTCCTGGCTCTCTTTGGTCTTGCACTACTGGCCCTTGGCATCTTTTTTATTGTCCTGGGCATTCGTGATCAGAGTGGAAAGGGTTATAGCGCCCGCAATGCCTCTGCTCCCCAGTATGGACAACAACCCCAGTATGGACAGCCCCAGTACGGACAGCAGCAGCAATATGGACAACCTCAGTATGGTCAGCAGCAGCAATATGGACAACCTCAGTATGGTCAGCAGCAGCAATATGGACAACCTCAGTATGGTCAGCAGCCCCCATATGGGCAGCCCCAGCAATATGGACAACCTCAGTATGGCCAGCAGCAGCCATATGGACAGTCGCCATATGGGCAGCAGCAGGCGTATGGTCAGCAGCCCCAGTATCCGGCGGAGAATAGCCCCTATGGGCAACCATATCAGCAGCCGCCTCAATCCTATTAAGGTTCGCCTGCTGCTTTGGTAAATAAAGAAAGAGCTATATCCGGCATAGATTCAGTGCCTGCCGGGTGTGGCTCTTTCTTTACATTGTAGGGTAATGGGTCTGTGGCTGTTCTTGCTGGTCAGAGGATGAGGTTGAGGGGTAGGGATAGGAATAGTTTCGCTCTTCTTCTTTATAGGCCGTTCGTTCAGACTGCTTCGCCTGATATCCCTCAGCGTATGCCCTTTGAGGGGTGGCTTGTTGTGGAGCCTGGTAATAAGTAGATCTTCTATCGGGCTGAAAGAGGTGTTGCCCACGTAGGAAGGTCAGGATGCCGCGCGTGTTAGTTCCTATCAAAATAGTTATACCGATAGGAGCAAAGAGCCAGGCGCAAGCCAGAAAGCTTACGAACTGACCTACTGCGATAGCGAAGCCAATGCCAGCGACCCAGGTTGCGACATAAAGAAAGGCATAGAAGGCCGTAGCACGCCGTGTCGCGGCTCCCATAAGGAGTGTTCCTAGTGTCAGATAGAGTGTCACAAAGCTGGTGGCAAGTATAAGAGGTAGGAGTGAGGCGACCAGGGATGCTAGAGGAATGCCGATCAGGACGAGCGCGCAGACAATAAGGAATGCACGAAATGAACGATAGCGACGTACTGGAAACGACATAACGCTTCTCCTGCTCTTTCTTCTGTGAAAACCTGAGCATGTTCCGGTTCGCAGATGATCTGATGTCTGCTGAATTAAGATACCAAAGGACTGAAATCTCCATGCATATAGAGTATACGATATTGGCAGGGCGAGGTTAGATGGCTTGGTATAGGTCAATTGACCCATGGTGCGTAGGAGAAAAGGGAGATATACTTTGATATAGCGCGCAATAATACGTCTGTATCATTGTGTATCAAATTGATTTGGTATCATATGAAAATTTGTCTCTAGAGGAGTGTACCTCTATGTCGGGATATGTGTTATCGACTGGCCCACTCAAGCGCCTGTGGGACTCATCCCGGTTCCATACTGTACTCAACGTGTTCATGGCCTGTATGGTTGGCGCGGGACTGTGGTTGCCAGTGCTAGGACTCTGGCAAGGGTTCTTCTATGCGCCCGCGCTACGTGCCACGAATCACGCGCTTGCTGAACAAGTCTATAGCGATGCTATCGGTCTGACGCTCTTTCCTTTGATCGCTGACTTCTTTGTCTTCTTAACCGTTGGTGTGCTTATGACTGCGCATTGTCGTACACGTGCTGAGCGGATTGCCTATCGCTTGATGGTAGGCTTTGCCATTTGTGTGCCTGCTCTCGTCTTTGTCTTGCTTATATTGTTTGCGTTTCGGGCAGGTATGTAGCACTACAAAGAAGGTCTGGTGGGCTTAAGCATCGGGCCTTCTTTGCTATCTTTATAAACAATGGAAACGTCGCCAACCTTGGTCACGCGTCGTTTCTCATCGTAACTTAGCTTTGATGGACCAACGTTATTGGCTAACCCCTGGCTGTTATAGGTCACGTCCTCCTCACCAATCTTGGCGACACGTTGTGGATAGTCTTTATCGTGGGTGATCTTTGTGGTTCCGATGCTTTCGATGAGGCCTTGATTATAGCTAATGGGCTTCTCGCCGAAGCGTGTAATGCGCCCCTCGGAGTCATAGGTGATCTTCATTGAGCCAACATTTGTCAAGCGCCCCTTGGTGTACCCCACTGGCTCATGATCAATTGTCTTCATGTTGTACCGTACCAGGCGTAATGCGAGGAGGTATGCGACTGCTGTGTTGACATCGGTAATGGGCTTGCCATTAGATTCTTGGATGCCAGTTGCTTCTGTGTTGGTGCTGTTCCCGCAGGCGCTTATGGGGATGAGCAAGGTACAGGATAGTAGAACAGACAATGCCATGTACGAAAGGATCTTCCACATAGCCCCCCCTTTCAGTGGTGGTAATATTTTATTTGCTGTATGCTCTTTATATTATGAAGCATTGATCATAACGAGAGGTACTGGAGCGCAAAGACGCGATATTGCAAGGTAGAGTTTTATATAGGAGTTGAGCTTTAGCCAGCACTTGCCCACTGGCCTGATCGTTATGTACGCTGCTCTAAAGCATAGGCATTATGTTCCATAAGTATAATTTCATATAGATGAGCGCGCAATCAGTCTGGGCGTGTGCTCGGTTATGGTCATCCTGGCTTATCCCTCCTCATCGTTGGTTGTTTGTTGTATGTGTGGAAAGGGATGTGTGTGATGTCTTTACAATTTATCTTTGATCGAAATCTCTCTCCCCTGTTACCGCGTGTAGCAGATTTCCTTCACGCTTCACTGTCTACCACCGAAGATGTGCGCCGCCTTATGGAGCAAGAACAATTTCTGCATAGCCTATGGAGTGGAGGCCCACTCCCCTCTGTTTTGGACGCGAGCATGATGCGCCATGTACTGGATATTGGATGTGGCGCGGGAACATGGCTACAAAGTATGGCCTCTTTTTACCCCTCCCTGTATCTATCTGGTATTGACCGGGATGAGGCCGCTATTGAAGCTGCACGTGTTTTGAATGCCTTCAATAGTAGAGTTCGACTTCAGGTGCGGAACCTCGCTTGTGGAGAGATTGGCAACTATGTTGTGGCTGGTTATGACCTGGTGCATGTGCGTTTTATGGCGGGTGAGATGACTCCTCGCCAGTATGCCACTCTCTTACGGGAGGCTGTGTGCTCTTGCCGCCCCGGTGGACAGGTTATGGTTTGTGAGTTAGAGCTTCCTCTAAGCGATAGCAATGCGCTTACACATCTAATGCGCCTCTGGCAATTGGTGCTTGAACATGAGAAGCGAGCCTTTACATCTCAGATCCCAAATCAGCTAGGCATTGTACCATGGGTTCAGCAAACATTGCGATCTGCGAATTGCCATCCGGTGCATGAGGAGATGTTCTATGCCCAATGTGCATATGGAGGGGAGGGCTATCTCCATTTCTGCCGTTCGCTAGAGCAGATGATGCAACGCCTCAGACCATTACTCTTGCGTTCAGGAAGTATCTCGATGGCCGAATTAGAGGGCCTGGAATGTGAGGTTCGACGCGAGGTTGCCAGCCCGAAGTTTTACGGACTCTGTCCGGTCCATGTGCTGATCTGGCAGCGCGGTCCTGTCCAGGTTCATTAGTAGCGCCGATGCCCCTATGGTGGCAATCAGAAGGCGCGAGCTTTTCATATGTAGGCATTTATAAAGCGGGATGAGATTGGAGGTATCGTTTGGAAATGCCTCCAATCTCATCCCGCTTTTAATACTTATGTGAGGCATCTCAGACTTGTGTGCGTTTGGCGTTGGAACTGCGCTTGCCGAGCAACCCGCCCAGAGCAGCAATGCCTGCTCCCAGTAACAGGGCTAGCACCAGGAGTGAGAAGGTATAGAAAAAGGTGTCACGAATCGCATTGAAGCGGGTCTCTTCAAGAATGGAAGGGGGATATGATTGATTGATCGCGGGCAGCGTCTCAGCGAAGAGAATGACGGTGCTGATGAGTAGATCGCAGAGGCCCAGGACCAGCCCCGCGAGCAGACCCGTGAGCGAGGCTGCGCGCACGTTTCCCCCACTCAGCCTCGCCATACCCGTGCCGGTAAGAAAATAAGCGAGGCAGGCGAAGAGTAGTAGTGGGAGATAGATCGCGGCATTAGTGATAATCGGGACCATTGACCAGGGAAAATAGATGACATTCATTAAGGAGGTCATGACACGCACGGGAAAACTAGTAAGGCGTGCCAGAATGGTAATAAAGAGGTCAATCATGACCAGGATCAAGCCCACGAATAGCCCTCGTTTGAGGACAAGCTTCTCGGTCTGTTGTGGACTGACCGAGTTCTCGGGGCTATGCGTTGTCTGTTGCATAGGGGCCTCCATGTCACTATGACTAAGTATATTGGCATTTATGTATGAGGTGATTATAGCGAGAGAGGTGACTGGCGGCAAGCGCCACCCCGATTGTCTCGCGTGATTTTCGGGGCGGCGTTTGTCTATCTCTTCAAGGTCTTCTGATGCGAGCTTCGCAATGCTCTTGGCGAAGGCTTATTGTCGCTTCATTATCTATGCTTGCTCTGTTATCAATTTGAGGGGCGGAGCTTATATTTTCTGCTCAGAGTCCAGCGCATCCTGGGTTGCTTTTTGTTTGCGGCGCTCGACACCAATGCGCGAAATGCGCCGACCATCCATCTCCTCAACTTTGAGCTGATAGTCGCCAAAGGCCACGTGGTCTCCAAGCAGAGGAATGCGATCCAGCTTCTCAAAGATGTAGCCTGCAATAGTATGAGAGTGCATATCCTCCAATGAGTCTTCGATGTTGTCTTCTCCGAAGTGCTCCGCAAAAGACGAGAGAGACATCAGGCCATCGACTGAATAGCGTCCTCCAGGGAGCGTTTCTACTTCTGAACGTACCCCTGCCTCGCGGGTGTCAAACTCATCCTGTACCTCACCCACGATCTCTTCAATAATGTCTTCCAATGTAACTATCCCGGAAGTTGAGCCATACTCATCGATGACGATAGCCATATGAATACGCTTACTGCGCATCTGGGTGAGAATCGCGTCAATCGGTGTTGTTTCGGGTACGTACAGAACTGGCCTCAGTAGCGCACGCAAGTCGAAGACTAACTCGTTACCACCTTGTTGGGTTTGGGTAAAGATATCCTTGATATGGATGATGCCGACGATATTATCAATCGTATTTTCGTAGATTGGATAACGTGTATAGTGCTCGCTAGCGAGTGCTGCCTGCATCTCTTCACGTGAGCAACTCAGAGAGAGACTACTGATCTCACTGCGAGGTACCATGATCTGCTGCACACTCTTGTCGCTAAAGGTAAAGATGTGGCGTAGCAGTACCTCCTCCTGCTTTTGGAGTAGTCCGGCTTGCTGGCTCTGTGTGACGAGCATCTCCAGCTCTTCAACGGTATGTACTGAATCATGTTCATGTGCGACCTGGAAACCAAGCAAGCGCACGACCAGATTGCCGACACCATTCATAAGTTTGATAAAAGGCCGGAAGATGGTGGCGAAGAGCGAGAGTGGGCGTGCGACAAAGAGCGCTGTCCGCTCGCTTCTTTGGAGCGCAATGGATTTAGGAACCAGCTCACCCATAATGATATGGAAGGCCGTAATCAGGGCAAAGCTAAGCGCGATGGCGACGCTATGCGTGATGGTTTCGGCGGCCTGACCTCCAATCCAGAGGAAAAGCGGCTCTACCAGGTGTCCAAGCGCAGGCTCGCCTACCCAACCCAGAGCCAGGCTAGCCAGCGTAATCCCTAGCTGGGTCGCAGCTATATATGTATCGAGGTGTTGAAGCTGCGAACGCACAACTTTCGCGACTTTGCTGCCTTCGGCTACCAATTGCTCGATACGGGTTTCGCGTACCTTGACCAGGGCGAACTCGGCAGCTACAAAGAACGCGTTTGCTCCAACCAGCACAAATACAGACAGGAGACCAAGAAGTGAAGGGATATCCATTATGCGTAGAATTCCTTTGTTCATTTACTGTGTATTTACTATTGAGGACGTATAATGGATATTGTACTGAAATTAAGTGCGCTTTTGCTGAGAAAAAACTGAGAATTGGACCTAAAAATGGCCCAGTTAAGTGTTTTGAGACCATTGCGTGAGCTAGCCCGGTAGGAAGAAGCATAGCGCAGCCAGGCATATGCCAATGAGAAAAACGAGATAAAATAATATGGCTAGAACCAGGCCGAGTATGCGAAGCAAATTTGTCTGTGGTGTGCCACTCATATAGCCACCTCCTCATATTAACTAAACGCGGTAGTGGGTGAAATGTTGGGGGGTGGATTTGAGCGTTTACCCAGGTTTCCGCGAGGATATATCATATGAGACGGCTCTTCCAATTTATAGGAGAGATTGTACGCTAGTTGTGGCTATGGTATACTATGGAAACGCCAGGAAATGTTTGGGCGCAGCGGTGCCTACATCTGTAGACCTCTTCTCTGCACCATTCTCGCATCGGAGTGTATGTACGTATCATCATATCCTGGCTGGAAGAAATTATAAGCCTGCTGTGTTCATTAAGAAGGGAAGTTATTCCTTATCCGAAAACCTGAGCGTGCTTGGGTTTAGCGTAAGACCTTATGATTTCCTGATCTAGAAGAAGCAAGGCGAAAGGGGATTTTACGTCATGCCGAAAAAGGGTGAACTTTCAAAAACAGCTCGTGCCTCGCTGGCGAATAGAGAGGCCGTCAACCATCTGACCGACCGCGTGTGTGCCCAGTGCGGTGAGCGCATCATGCTTACTGAACTGCAGCCTGTGAAGGTCCTTGGCGCGGGTATGAAATACTACCACAAAGATCACTATAAGATTGGCTAGTCGCCATCTTGAGCATGATCACAACAAGCCCCCCTCTGTGGGGCTTGCTTATTTTTGGCGAGGTTTTCAACGCACATAAGATGTTAGGAGAGTTCCCAGTATGGCGCAACGGACCGAGGTTAAGGATAAAGAGCAGCAAGGAACGCCCGAAGAACAGAAGAAAACGATTCGTATTGCCTTCCAGGGCGAGAGGGGAGCTTTTGGTGATGAGGCATCGCAGGCGTTCTTTGGCTTAGGTGGAAAGGGTTACCACGCAGGAACTGAGCCCGAACCTGTGGCGCACCGCACCTTTGCTGATGTCTTTCGCGCCGTTGCGGCTTGTGATGTCGATTATGGCCTGGTGCCAGTGGAGAATTCCCAGGCTGGAAGTATCAATGATACTTATGATCTCTTACGGCAACATGATCTCTTCGTGATTGGGGAAACCAGCCATCCTGTAAATCACTGCTTACTCTGCCTGCCTGGGCAAAGCTTAAAAGATATTCGGCGTGTCATCTCGCACCCGCAAGCCCTGGCACAGAGCGATGACTATCTTCAGAGGCTTGGCGTGGATATTGTCGCGACCTATGATACTGCTGGTAGCGCGAAGATGGTTCGTGAGGAGCAGTTAGAGGGTGTCGCGGCGGTCGCCAGCATTGGCGCTGCCAAACTGTATGGGTTGGAAGTTCTGGCGCACGGTATCCAGACCATCAAAGACAACTATACGCGTTTCATCGCTCTGGGGCGTACCCCTGCTCCCCATAGTGGTTCTCCCGCAAAGACCATGCTGGTCATCGCGACTGCTCACCAGCCTGGCTCTCTCTATCGCTGCCTTGGAATGCTGGCGGACCAGAAGATCAATCTGCTCAAACTGGAGTCGCGTCCCTCGCGCCAGCGTCCCTGGGAATATGTCTTCTACCTGGATATTGAGGGCCATCGCGACGAGCTAGCAGTGCGCCGGGCCTTGGCTGATCTGGCTGGACACACGCTCTTCTGCAAAGTGCTAGGCTCCTTCGATAGAAATATGTAATGCGCCAATGAAGCCATGCATGAGCATGGCTTCATTGGTTTCAGATTTCTTCGTAGTGTCACTCCATTTGAGCCAGATGAGCGCGTTATACATTTGCGTCGCCCAGATTCCCCAGGCGTGATAGCCCTTTTGCAGATCGAAGTGATAGGGAATCTTGAGCTTTGTCAACTCTTTCATAAAATCTTGAGTATCATGGTAGTAGGGCTGATCCTTTGTTGCTGAGCCCAGGTAGATTCGCAACTTATGCGCCAGTGGAGTGTGCTCGATGGTGTAGGCTGGACTATTCTGGAGTTTGTACATAGAATTGGTGCCCCATATAGAGCCTTCGGCATAGTAGTAGCCCCCCAGTGAAATGAAGGCCCCAAAGATCGTAGGGTGGTGGATGGCGATGTTTGCCGCGCCGAACCCACCCATAGAGTTCCCTCCAATCGCTCTATGTGAAGCATCGGGAATGGTGCGATAGTGCTGGTCAACATAATTGACCAGATCTGTGGCGAGATAGTCTTCTACGCGCTGCTTCTGATTGTAGCTATTGCCCCACTCACTCGCGCCCTGAGAGCGACCATGCCCATCAGGCATGATCATGATCAGTTCGGGAACCTGCCCAGACTTAATCAAGGTATCCGCCGACTGCCCCGCCTTTCCACCTACCAACCAGTCAACGTCTTTCCCTGGTGAGCCATGAAGTAGATAGAGTACAGGATAATGGCGCTCCTTTCCTGCTGGCGTGTTATAGGAAGGTGGCAAGTAGATCTCAAAAGGGCGAACCAGCCCTAGCGCTTTGCTTTTCACATAGTCTTGCTTGATGGTGCTGACTCCTGAGCCCTGGACATTTGGCGCCGCATGTAATCCAATATCCGGCGAGAAGATAAAGAGGTCTCCTGAGCGCAAGACAAGGAGGAGTAAGGCTAGCAGCACAAGCGCTCCTGCCCAACTCGTAATGATGCGTATTGGCGGGGATGGAATGAGTAGTTGGGGCGATGTTGGAGTCTCTTCCAGGTTGAAGGAGCCCTGGTAGCGTTGGACCCGCCAATAAAGCCAGAGCCTGGTAACCAGGCGTTGAAGAATTTGAAGGGGAGGGTCGAGTATGACCTCGCCACTGGCTCTGCCAACAGCTGCTCCCACGAAGGCACTGACCAGAGCCAGGGCGATCATAATAAGCAATGTGCTAAGGAGTGCGCCTTGCTGAAGAGGCTCCAGATGTCCACCTGGATCATAGACAGGCTGAAGCTCTAGTTTGATAAAGCCCTTTAGATAGCCCAGCCCAAAGACAATTGCTCCCCCCACAATCGCGCTTACCTTCCGACGCCCAAGTAACGCGCCGATTAATGCTGCGGCGGCTACCAGTACCAGGGCCGCTATCAGTTGAGCGCGTAGCGGATCAAGTCCCATATCGACGATAGAGGAGGTGAGCCCTCCTAGATTGGTATTATTAAAGAGGTAAAGCCCACTGAGAAGAGCCGCGAGCAATGAAGTCGCGTGTAGAAGTAGCGAGAAGCTATCTACTCGTTTTATCAGCTTTTGCAAGCGTAGCTGCCACGTATTCATAAGGATCTCGTTTCACCCCCTCCAAAAAACGAAGGGGCGCTTGTTGATATGATAGGATGAGAGAATACTTCTGTCGTATTGACTGCCAATAGTATATACCGTCTACCTGGGAAGTAGATTAAAAAACAGTCTAGTTTAACTTATCCTACCCAATCTCTGGAATATGATACACCTTTTGAATCGTGTGTCTCTTACATTTACAAATTATAGCGTGAGTGGAGGTCTGCTGCGAGCGAAGTGTTACATGCGTTATTCACCAAATGCTCATCACATGAACTCAAGGTCCTGGGGCTGCGCGTGCTTGCGTACCGAGTAGTTTGGATATCTACCAGGAAATGCCAAACCCTTTGAGGACCATTTGGAGAGCGATCAGTGCCAGGACTGGAATAAAGATTTTACGCAGGGTTTTGTTCTTCATGTGGGGGAGGATGCGCGCTCCCAGGAATGAGCCTGCCAGCACTCCCAGCGCGATAGGAGCCGCGATTAATGGTTGCACATCGCCACGCGCGAAGTAGATACCCGCGCTTGCCGCGCCTGTAACCCCAATCATAAAGTTGCTGGTTGTCGTCGAGACCTTCATTGGCATACGCATAATCGTATCCATCGCCAGAACCTTAAAGACGCCGCTTCCAATGCCCAGTAGACCAGAGAGGCAGCCCGCGACGCACATAACCAGAAAGCCCCAAAAAGTATTTGTTACTTCGTAGGGGACCTCACACCCCAGGCGCTTATCTGGGTAGCTACTTGAGAGCGAGAGTGCTGTTGCCAGACGATCATTTTTCACATTTGCTGGTAACTCTTCCCCTAGTTTAAAGAGCATTGGAAGTAATGATATAAGCAGAACAATTCCAAAAATGATGTAGAGTATTTGGGGAGCAATAATTGAGACCAGCAGCGCCCCACCGATAGCGCCTGAGACGGTCGCGGTTTCCAGAAACATGCCAACCCGAATATTGGAGAGGCGATCACGCACATATGCAGCGGCGGACCCGCTGGATGTCGCGATGATGGCAATGACGCTCGCGCCAATGGCATATTGGATAGGGAGACCAAAAGCTAGAGAGAGCATCGGCACGATGAGAATCCCACCACCGAGCCCCAGGAGGGAACCTAACAGTCCCGCCAGGGCTGCTCCTGCAAAGATGATAAGAACTGTTATCAGCGAAAGCGTCATTTATGCTCCCCCTTTTCCAAGCAACATGCCAAAGATCAGGAGCGCCAGCACGATACAGGTGATAATCACATAGCGATAATCATGCTCCAGGTAGAAGGCCAGAATCGAGAATACTACTCGCAATATAGGCGTCGCGATGAGAATGATCAGCCCTAGCATAATGATCGCGAGCGGTTGTAGATGAACTATAGCAGAGGTAAATTGATCGAGAGTATGTGGAAAGTCTTCCAAGTGCTGGCCCTTGAGCGCGTCTGGCTGGAACAAGAAGAGCAGAAGACCAATGATGATTACTGTCGAGCTAGCAATAACTCCTACCTGGAGTACACGGCTAATCAAGTCATTGATTCTAGCTGGTGGCATAGAAGGGGTGAATGCTATCTCATGGTGCGTGTTGTTGGTATCTGACACATTTTCAGGTGATGAAGAGTGATGTGATTGCATATATCACCTCGTATAGAAGGACTGAATCATAAGTAGTAATAATGAAATATCTGTGTGTCGTTCAATCACCTGCGCGCTGCCAGTCTTGTGAGCAACATGGGCGAACGTCTTTATAACAGGTGATAGATGTCAAGATCAGTCTTGTAAATACTGATGCGGACGCGCTGGAAGAGACATGTGAATTTATTGATGAGTCGTGTGCAGCCAGTGATGGCTGTAAGTCTTCTTTCAGCATATGTTCATTGTATGGTATAGATAGGGTCGAGTCCAATACAAGTTCCCTATGAGAATGATAACTATAGGGAATGAATAATGATTGGGCCTATTGAAAGAATAGCAGATAGTATAGGTAGTCGAGGCATATAACAGAGAGAGAGGCGTATATTGGGGCTGAGTATACCGAGCAAAGTGGCTATGCTCCTGGCATAAAACCCCGACGATGTGTGTTATAACAAATAGTGTCTGTAGAATAGAGCCAATCAAAGCTAGAAAGGTTGGCCAGCATGCAAATGGTAAATAACCAGAAGAGAACCCGGAATCGCCCTTCATGGAAACAGCTTCTATTAGGTGGAATTGTGGGTGGGGGTGTTGGAATTGCGGGGGCGATTGCAGGCGTTGCTTTGTATATTGTTGAGACTCTTATCAAACCGAAAACGCTAACAAATTTTATTGAACAGTATACTTTTAGCCCTTATGAACTCAACTTACCTGCTGAAGAGGTGACCTTTCCCCCTTTATATGGTGAGCACACGGTAAGCGGGTGGTTTGTTCCTTGTCCAGGAGCAACCTCGACTATTATTCTCTGCCCTGGCTATCGTGGTAGACGTTCAGATGTTTTGGGTACCTGTGTCAATCTTTGGAAGGCAGGCCATAACATTCTGGCCTTTGAGTATTATGGGCATGGTGCCGTGGTTGGTAAGCCGATTACCCTTGGATATCGTGAGATCAATGATTTCCTGGGTGCGGTTGCCTATGCCAAACAGCGCGCCCCCCAGACGCGTTTGGGGGCGGTAGGCTACTCGATGGGTGCGGCCATCGTCATTATGGCTGCCGCGCGCACGCCTGAAATTGAAGCAGTGGTGGCTGATAGCCCCTTTGCTACACATAAGAGCCCAATAGAGTACGCTGTGCACCGTACGTTGCACCTGCCCTTCATTCTTTTTGAATGGATGACTGATGTTATGTTATGGTGGCGCGCGGGTTATCGCTTCAATCAAGTAGAGCCGTTGCGCGACATCGGGCGTATCTCGCCACGCCCAATCATGATTATTCATGGCCTGAAGGACTCTATTGTTGATCCGAGAGATGCTCCCTTGCTCTACAAAGCGGCGGGCAATCCCAAAGAACTATGGCTCTTGCCAGAGGCAGACCATTGCGGAGCCTATTTTGAGGATCGGGTCGTCTATGTAGAAAAACTGACGGCCTTCTTCGATCAGCACTTGAAGCAGGCACACCCCCCTATCTCCTTGCAGGAGCGTAAGGATGATACAGGGCCCCAAAAGAGTCATGAGAGTTATACGGAGGCAGGCTAAGTCCTGCCATCCCTTAATTTTCGGCGTAATCCAGCGAGAGTGCCAGACCATCTTTCGCTGCACGTGTGTTGGGGAAGACACGACGTGCCATTTTTTCAGCGCGCGATGGATCATTGACTTTGGGGCTGAAGTGAGTCAGGAGCAACTGATGAGCACCTGCCGCTTTGGCGATACCAGCCGACTCCGATGCGAGCATATGGGAGTTGGCGCGTGCCAATGGCAGATCGTCGGGATTATCGTACATACTCTCACAGACCAGCAGATCGACATCGCGCGCCAACTCATGCAGAGCATCAACAGGGCGCGTATCGGTGATATAGGCCAGTGAGATCCCACGGCGTGCCTCTCCCAGCACATTTGCAGGCTCGAACGAACGCCCTTCATGTGTCACAGTCTCTCCCATCTGAAGTCGCTTCCAGAACTGAATGGGAATATCGAGCGCCCGAGCCTGGTCTGCCTGGAAGGCTGGCTGACGGTGCAGATCAACGCGATAAGCCAGACAGGGAATACCATGCGAGGCGGGCACGCATCGGGCCTGGAGCTTGCCCGGAAGCTCAAATTGTTCTCCCCCCTTTAACTCATGGATGTGGATGGGAAAGGGAAGCTCAGCGGCGATTCTCCGCAAGCCTTCCACGACGTAAGCTGTGCCGTGTGGGCCATAGATGTGAAGTGGCTCCGTGCGACCCGCGTGCGCGACCATAAAGAGCACTCCAGGCAGTCCCGCGACATGGTCGGCATGCATGTGTGAGAAGCAAATCGCGCCCAACTGGCGAAAGCCCCATCCAAGCGACTTCCATGGGACCTGCGTCCCTTCCCCACAGTCAAAAAGTGTCAGATGCGAACCGCTACGTACAAGCATACAGGAGAGCCAGCGACCGGGAAGCGGCATCATACCACAGGTTCCTAACAGACAGATATCCAACATAGATGTGGTCCTCTTCGATGAAACAATGTATAGAGAGCATTATAGTATGTTCAGTAATTACTTATTGTTCTCATATGCCCATGCCAGAGCCGTAATAATGGCAGAGAACGCCCCGATAGTCGTGAGAGCTATGCTAATGACCAGAAACGGAAATCCGCTTACAAAAATCAGAAATATTGCGAAGGAGAGCCAGAAGAGCGCGAACACAACGATGAGATAGTTCCAGGCTTGCCACTTGCGCATGTATATTGCCTTTCTTGATCCTAGCTCACTCAGTTTCCCGGGCTTATAGTATAGCAGTTGCGAGCGTGAGGGACTAGAGTGTGCTAGAATAGAGCCCGATGTCGGGATAGAGAGACACGCGTTGAAGGCATTGGAAAATGGGAGCACCTATGATTCTAGAGGTAATAGACCGTTATCGACCGCAACGACGAGCAGCATTACAGCGAGAGGTCGACCAGGGAAAAGCCCGAACAATTGACGAGGTAGAGTTATTAGGTGAGGAGGAGTTGCGACCCCTGGCGCGCCTGAGTGCGCGGATGCTGCTAATCAGTGGTCTGACCTTCGCGCTGTGTAATATTGCCTCTTACGCTCTCTGGGCCGGCCAATATGGGCATAGCTTTGCCTGGTGGCAAGGTTTGACATTCTGGAGTGTGTTGCTCTGGCTGGTGCTCAACATCATAAGCTATATTCTCATCTTACCTCTGCATGAAGCCATTCATGGTCTGGCGATTCTCTTCTGGGGCGGGAGACCCTACTTTGGGGCTAAACTACCGCTCGCGCTTTATTGTGGTGCGCGAGCCCAACTCTTCTCACGCGGCCAGTATGCCGTGATTGCTCTGGCACCCCTGGTTGTCATTACCCTCCTGGGGCTGATCTTGATTGCCTGGCAACCTGGACTGGCAGCTTATATACAGCTTGCTTTAAGTGGCAACTTCGCGGGGGCTGCTGGCGATGTGCTTGTATACTCGCGCCAGAGCAAGCTGCCACAAGATGTCCTGCTAGAAGATAGCGAAACAGGCTATCGTGCCTGGCAGATCGCGTCGGAAAATGAGCAGTAGAAGGGAAATTTTCAGATGTAATTCAGGGAGCGGATGTATTTATTTGGGGTGATCTGCATTGGTAAGAGCATCTTGCCAGTGGCGTATCCTTGTTTCATTTGAAAACACTCGTTTAATACAGTATCTCATAGCTGAGGAGAGAAGGATGAACCAGAGAAACCTCATAAACGCCGCGCCCAAAGCCTGGCTTTTTCTATTTGTTGCTAGCCTTTTGTTTGTACTGGCGGCATGCGGTGGTGCCGAGGCAACTACTAACACACCAACACCGACGACAGCCGCGACCGCCACGACCGCACCCACTACGGTTCCTACTACAGAAGCAACCACAGTCCCCAGCGGGGGGGATAGTGTTTCCATCGCGCAATTCGCTTTCGCTCCAGAAAGTCTCACGGTCAAGGTAGGAACCAAAGTGACATGGACAAACAATGATAGCGCTACTCACACAGTCACATCTGACCAGGGAGCCTTCGATTCAGGCGCGCTTGCTCCTGGCAGTAAATTTAGCTTTACCTTTAGTAAGGCTGGAACCTACACTTACCACTGTTCCATCCATCCATCGATGACAGCTACTATTGTCGTGCAATAGCTTAGCCCTAAAAAGCTTTCGCCAACGTTGCCAGAGCACCACCGTCAGGGATGCTCTGGCGAATAGGTAACAAGCTATAAACCACTATGCTGTAGGCTCACAAGCCTGGGAAGAATACCCAGGCTTGTGAGCCTACAGCATTAGCTGTGATCTCTTCTGTATTTAATGATTGGCAGCAGGAAAAGATTTGACGTGTGAGAGTGAACAACCAGATGTACTGACGTTTTGGTTAGTGGCTGCAAGTGGATATAATATGAGTCGGGCTACCATGATGATATTTGCATATGCTCAAGATGAAAAGTAGATGCGAAAAAGCTCCGAGATTGGTTAGCCTGCTTTCCAGATCTACCAATTCATTCATTGATGAGCGAGCCATGGCTTCAATTGGGGTTATCGGAATTGGGTGCTGGGAAGCATCACAAAGGCGAAAAAATGAAAAGACGTAATATCCTAGCGTGTTAGGAATGTAAAAATAAGCGTAAAGCCGCTTCAGATCTAGATGGAGCTGATGAAACACTCATGCCAGAGTTACCAGAAGTAGAATATACAGCCAGGCAATTGCGTGCCTCGATTGTGGGAGCGACCATACGAGAGGCACACGTCTTTTGGGAGCGCATTATCGCGCATCCCTTGCCAGAAGACTTTCGGGCGCAGGTCACAGGCCGACTCATAGAAGGGGTCAGAAGACGCGGAAAGTACCTTCTGATCGATCTCAATCACAACGGCCTATTGATTATCCATAGACGCATGACGGGCAATTTCTTGTTGATGTCCGAAGGCTGGCAGCTTGATACCAGTTTGCGCGAACGTGATGCAAGCGCTTGGAGCACAAAGGGACCAACCTTTTCCTTAGCGACCGCCGAGGGCGTTATCCATGATTCCGAAATGGATTACTGCCGCGTCAGTTTGGTCCTGGAGGATGGGCGAAACCTTCTCTTTACCGACCCTCGCAAGTTTGGGCGTGTCTCCTATTGGGAGCGCGAGTGTGAGGAAGAGGCGCTCGCAGGTCTGGGACCAGAACCATTCAGTGAGGCCTTTAGTATCGAAGGCCTCACTGAGTCCCTGGCACATAAACGTAGTCCAATTAAGCAGGTCTTACTAGACCAGACCGTCATTGCAGGTGTGGGCAATATCTACGCCGATGAAGCTCTCTTCTACGCCAGCATTCATCCGCGTCGCCCAGCCAATAGTCTGACCTCAGGTGAGATCGCGAAACTGCACGAAGGCGTCATTGCGGTCCTAACAAAGGGTATAGAACATGGAGGCACCTCCTTTAGCTCATACCGTGATTTATGGGGTGAGGCCGGTGATAACTATAACCATGTGCATGTCTACAAGCAGACTGGTAAACCTTGTGTGCGTTGTGGTACGCTGATCGAGCGTACTATAGTTGCTCAGCGGAGTACACACTTCTGCCCTGGCTGTCAAAGCCTTACCCTGGAGTAAAGAAGGCTGATGTACAATCAAGCGTGCCCTGATCGAGGGTGAATGAGACATCAATTGTAGCTGGAATGCCAGCTGGCTGACGCCCGAGCAGTGGGAGGGTAAAGTTAACAAAACCACCGGCATCGCTACTGGGGTGTGATGGAAGGGTGACATCGCCATTACGGAAGTGAATGATCGCGGTCGCGGGAGCGCCAGAGACGCCCGCGATATTTTTGGTCAGGCGAGCATAGATCGTGATTGTACCTTGCGTACTTGGAGCATTATTGGATGACCAGGCTCCGCATAGATAGCCAGGTGTAGCGGCAACGGGCGAGCCTTGCTGAAAGGTCGAATCCACTGAGACAGCCTGCACCTGATCCGAGGGTTTGGGCGCGACAAAAGCGCTATTACAGGCTGTGAGCATATAACTCAGGCTAAAAAATAGTAGGCCAAGCAGAAGGTAAGCCCTGCTGGAAATGTGAGAGCAAATATACTTCATATCACTGTACAGTATAGCGCTGGCAAGAAGCAAGCATGCTAGGATCAGCCGTATTCTGTGCTCTAGACCCGAACAGATCGGCTTTCCGGGACTTATTGGCTTTATAGGGTGTTGATGGGATTGTGTATACACAATCCCATCAACACCCTAACCTCGCACGGTGCTTGAGCGCTAAGGGGTTTTTAACAAAGCAAAGAGCTTCTCAGCTAAAGAATTGCGTCTTTTCAACGTTTATAAACAAGAATGTGCTACTGTTGGCTTGCTGATTGTGATTGGCTGTGTTACACTGTAAATGTTGCACGACACTCACATCATCATCTTCAATGGAAAGACAAGCGGCCGGTGTTCTTAAGAGCGCGGGGAGATTGTTCTCCATGTTTGAGCGAGCCAGGAAACATAGGAGATTTTGAGTGAATCGTGAAATTGATGAACAGCTAGACTTACTAAATCATTTGCTCAGTGATGTGCAGAAAGGACAGCGCGACAAGGACGCAGCGGAAGTTACTGAGCAGGCGGCGTTGCGGCAAGTCGACGCGCAACCGCGAGTAACACAGGACTCAGTACACTGCGATGTCTCATCTACGATAGAAACCCGTCCTGATAGTGGACGAGAGAGACGCAAGGGTGCTCCCGAGGTGATTTTTGGTGAAACCAAGACCACCGAACAAATCCTGGCAATGGCGCAAGGGCTATTGGCGGGAACGGGGCGAGCGATTATCAGTCGGATGCCCGCGCAATCATTGGAGATGGTAAAAGAGGTCTTCGCTCAGTACGAGATGCGCTACCAGGAAGCTTCGCGCATGATGGTCATTTATGCTCCTGGGTATACGCGACGCTCGACAGGTGGAAGAGTGGGGTTGATTAGCGCAGGAACGTCTGACATACCTGTGGCGGAAGAGGCCGCAATGATTGCCGAGGAGATGGGATGTAAGGTAACGCGTATCTTCGATGTTGGAGTAGCGGGTTTGCATCGGTTGATTGAGCCCTTGCGCTCGCTTCTTGAGGAGGATATAGATGTGATCCTCGTCGTTGCTGGCATGGATGGAGCGCTGCCGTCGGTTATCGCTGGCCTCTCTCCTGTACCAGTCATCGGAGTGCCGACATCGGTAGGATATGGTATGGGTGGGAAAGGCGTGGCGGCGCTACTATCGATGTTACAGACATGCGCGCCTGGGTTGGCGGTGGTGAATATTGATAATGGTGTAGGCGCGGGAATCACAGCAGGGATGATCGCTAATCGAGTCGCACACACGCGTGGAAGTCGTTCGTGACAGGGAAGCAGCGGAATGTTCTGATCTAGGGTGTTTCAGCGCAATGTCACTAGATGAATGTGGGAAAGAAGTTAAAGAGAGGCGGGACTTTCTATGGCAAACAATAAGCGTGGACCTGAACCTGGATCACAGAAAGCCAAGCATGGTGGACAGGCTGTGCGTGAGAAGTACGGCCCGGAATTTTATTCCAAGATCGGGAAGAAGGGCGGCGAGACTGTGAAGGAGAAACGTGGCCCAAAGTTCTATGCCGAGATTGGCAAAAAAGGGGGCGAGTCGACGAAGCGTCAGCAGGGTTCTGATTTCTACTCCAAGATTGGGAAGAAGGGCGGAGAAAAAGGGCGAACGAGTTCCGCGACTGAAGAAGAGGCATAGAAGAAGAGCCTGTGTTAGTATCTCGGGTGCTAACACAGGCTCTTCTTCTATGCTTTGTTTCCTTATTCTTGGCGTTTAAGGAAGGGAGGGACGTCAATCGCATCTTCCTCATCGCCTATGTTGGAGTATTTGCGTAAGTCCTGGCGGCGAGCGAGGCTACGAAGCCCACGCAAATCATCAAGGCTCCGCTGTACGCGTTGTCCCTGCGCGCCCTGACCTGGCTGTGGCCTGGGCTGTGCCGCGCGTTCGGGAGGAGTCGGCTGGCGTGGGAAGGTTGGACGCGGCTGTTGTATCGGACGTTGAGTCTCGGCTGGCTGGCGAACGGTCCTGGCTGGCGGCGTTGCTGACTGCGCGGACTTATAGGGCAACGCGGGTTGCCCTGTACCAGTATGCGATCCCGTACGTGCCGAAGTTTGCTGCCCAAAGCGAACTGCTTGCAGGCGCGCGGTTGGTATCTCTTCCATACCGGCGGCGATGAGCGTGACGCGAATGGTATCACGAAGGGTTGGATCGACGACCGCGCCAAAAGTGATATCGGCGGCATCATCGATAGCGCCCCCAATACGTTCGGCAACCTCATTGATCTCGAAGAGCGTCATATCCTCGCCACCACTGATATTGAAGAGCACTCGCTTGGCCCCGCGAATTGTAACATTGAGGAAGCCTCCCGCGACCGCTTCTTCCGCAGCCTGTTGCGCGCGGTTGCGTCCTGACCCCTGCCCGATACTCATCAGAGCCGTACCTGCTTCATTCAAAACGCTGCGTACATCGGCGAAATCCACATTGACCATGCCTGGTACGTTAATGACCTCGGCGATACCTTGCACGCCCTGGCGCAGTACATCATCGGCGATCTTAAAGGCGTCAGATAGGCTAAAGTCACGCGCAACCGTGGTGAGCAAGCGATCATTCGGAACGGTAATTAAAGCATCTACCTCTTTGCTTAGCTCCATAAGGCCCTGGTCAGCGGTACGGCGGCGGCGTGTCCCTTCAAAGGAGAATGGGAGGGTGACGATACCAATTGTTAAGGCACCTAGCTTCTTCGCAATAGAGGCGACTACTGGGGCCGCGCCTGTGCCTGTGCCACCACCCATGCCAGCGGCAATAAATACCATATCCGCATCGCCTAAAGCTGCGCGGATCTCTGCTGCGCTCTCTGTTGCCGCGCGCATACCAACGGCGGAATTCCCGCCTGCGCCAAGACCTTTGGTGTGGTGTTGACCCAAGCAAATACGATCTGGAGCTTCGGAAAGCGCTAGAACCTGGGCATCTGTGTTCAGCGCAACATAACGCACGCCACGTACATGGGTGCTAATCATACGGTTGACGGCGTTCATGCCGCCGCCTCCAACTCCTACGACGACAATGTCTACATCATAGGTTGGATCTGTCTCGCCAAAAAATGAAGAGGTAGCGGGGTTCTCATCGGTGTCGCGCTGCTCCCATTCGGTCTGTGTCTCATACCGCTGGAATTGCTCATCCTCCACTTCCTGGCGGAGGATTGCCCATTGATCCGCCTGCTCTTGTTCTCCACCTGACCGGGCCTTTGCCTTTGGCGTCCATGGCTTTTGGCCTGGGTCTCGCTTCTGCGAGTCGTGGAATAATGGCTGCATGCACACCCCCATTTCCTCTCATCGTAACTACGGCACGGGATCCTCGCCCTTGGGCATAGTGAGCAGGTGCCGGGTGATTAGATGGTTTTGTGTTTCACCAGAGATAGATCAGATGCATGTCTGATTGTTACAACAAGCCCCAATCCACGATAGCGAGCAACTGATGATAAAAAAGCACTCATCTCGCATTGTAACAATAGTGTCAAGTAGCTACTTAGTGTTTGAAGACATGCCAATGTGGCTGGGGTTGCCTATTTCTCCCTATATAAAATAACGTATGAAATGAGGAAAAAGGTGATATGAATTTACGGTCATGAGCGCACCAGGGGTTGTGCTAGTAGAGAAAAGAGGGGAAACAAGAAAAAGTTACTCCTTATGACAAAACCTGAGCATGTCAGGGGCCAATGGAAACGGACATCGTCTGGATAGTAACTCATACTAACGTGCATGTTTTGAACAAAAAACATGGGCACGTTATGATGGTCGTGGCATAGTAATGGACAGCTAACTTCGTTTATCCTGGAACTCGATTTCTCGCGCAGGGCAGCGATGGAAGAGGCGGCCTCCTGCTTAGCCGTTCTGTATTCTCCACCATCGCTGACCAGAAAGTGAAATGAAATGATATATAAAATGCAATGAGTGCATAAGATCTATGAAGCTGGTTGGCAAGTCGCGAGTTCCCAGAGTTGAATTAAGAGATAGCTTTCTCTTCTGAGGTCGCGAGGGCATGTGTGATCATGCGAATGACACTGCCAATATCCATAGGTTTGCGTAGTTGATAGATGCCACGCTTGCCCAGTTCTTCTACTGGGAGAGTTGCACTCATCATAATTGTTGGGAGGTTGCGTAGATCGCGGTTCTCCTGTAAGCGGTCATACAATTCGAGACCATTGATGCCTGGTAGACGATAATCGAGCAGGAGTAGACAGGGGGTGACCTGGTGAGCCTTTTCCAATGCTGTGAGTCCATTGTCGATTAACGTCGTTGTATACGGGGTCTCTTCTTCGATAAGTTGCTGTAAGAACAGTCCAATATCGGCGTCATCTTCGACGATTAAAATGGTCATATTCCGTGGGCTCTTTGCCGCTGGCGGAAACACTTCCCCTGGCATGACAAACTCCTTTGCAATAGATGAGATTGAACGCTATGCATGTACGTTTTTCTTAACGGATATACGGTTGATTTGGTGACGATAAAGGGTTGCAAGTTGTCTGGTTCTATAAGGTTTAACAAATAGGACACGTAATTTGCTACTGATGAATGCTCCTCCTATGGAAGAAGCTCTTGTCCTGCCCTCAACGATGAACGGCTAAAAAGAGCGCATGTGATCTGCTTCGTATCCATGCCTTCTATCACCATTGTAGCTACCAAGTATATAGGAATGAAATACAATGCCTTTGTCATATACACGTATTTATGACGCTATTGGTTTATAGCATGCAAGTGATGGTGTACCGTGTGCTGATATCGATGATGGTTGCCTCGTTATCAACACAAATTTCACTAGTGATAGGCAGTATTGTACCATCTGGATAGAGAAATGTGTATGGGGTGGTTGGGAAAGGTTAAACATTGTAACTTCGCCCTGGCTGGGATAAGTGCCAGGAGTTCACTAATGAGTGCTGTTATGGTTCAATGTGCGGGTCAAGTGTGCGATACTAAGTACTATGTTTTGGTTTTTAGCACCTGATTATGAGAGAATCTGGACTAAATTGCTTATTAAAATCTGCTATCGAGAGAGAAGGGGCGATGGTTACACACGAAGAAAATGTCACAACTTCTTTTATGGTAAATGCACGTATCGCTGGCTTGATGCAGGAAGCGTTATACAGTGCGCAGGGCCTGGCTGTGTTGCGTAATGTTGTTGATGATGAAGCCAGTCAGGCCGTATTGAAATTATTTCGCCTATTGACGAGCGCGGAACAAGTTCCGATGCAAGTGGCAGCGGCATATAGTGACGCGTTGCGTGTGCTTGCCGATTCGGCTAATAAATATGCTGACGCCGCATTACCTGATGCCTGGCAGTGTCACCTGGTAAAACGACTGGTCCGCGATGAAAATGCCTGGACACGGCAGGTGGAACTGCTTGGAAGTAGGATGCGTGCTGGTCAGGTATCTGTCTCTCCTACCCTTCACCGTCAGGCTGTCCGTGAGTTGAGGGCGCTTCAGCGCCTCTTCGCGTTATCGGCGGAATTGATATGGGAAGCGGTACAGAGTGTCGTGAGCGATGTAATGCCAGTCTTGAGCGATGCCTGGGAACCCTGGCTACACCTGGGGATCATATCAGAGTCTTCCGCTGGTGGTGTCCACACTGAGTTGATGGGGCAGGTGGCGCAGTGTCAGGATTGGGGCGATCTTGCGGATGCGCTGGAGCAACACTGGGCGCGCCATGGCAGTGGTGTGCAGTCAGAAAATGTGACGTTGCGCTGGCGAGGGGATATACAAGCCCTGGAGGGAATTATCTATCCCGACCCCATTCGGCTCGACAATATTGTGGGCTATGAGCGCGAGCTAGGAAAGCTCCGGGCAAACCTTGAGCGCTTTTTGGCGGGCTTGCCCGCGCATGATGCTTTGCTCTATGGACCTCCAGGTACAGGGAAGTCGTCGAGTGTGAAGGCGTTAGTCAATACCTATGTTGACCAGGGATTGCGCCTGGTGGAAGTAAGTAAGAATGATATTGGCGATTTGCCTCGTATTGTCGCGCAACTACGTGCGCGCGCGCCTCGTTATGTGCTCTTTATCGATGATCTCTCATTCGAGGATTATGAGACGGGATATAAAGTCCTGAAGACCTTGTTGGAGGGAACAGCGGAGGCCCGTCCGCGCAATGTGCTTATCTATGTAACCAGTAATCGGCTGAATCTGGTAAGGGAATTTCATGCTGATCGTGGTAAGCCAGGTGATGAGGTGAATTGGCGTGATACGATGGATGAGAAGCAGTCCCTGGTACATCGTTTTGGGTTGCGTGTGACATTTAGCGCGCCGAACCAGGAACAGTATGTGCAAATCGCGCAGCGGCTGGCGGTTCAGCGTGGCCTTGCCTTCTCAGAAGAAGATGTACGTGAGCGCGCGCTACAATGGGAGCGGCAGCGTGTGGGGCGCTCGGGCCGACTGGCACGTCAATTTGTGGATGATCTAGAGGCGGAGGCTGGGAGCTAGCGAAGACGTACGACTCTCATATCTCATAAGTAATAGCGAAAGGAAAGATGTATATTGCATGCCCTTTCGCTATTCTGGCTGACGTAGAGTAATAATCCCCTGTGAGATCATGGCGTGCAAAAGGTGATTTATCTCCTGTGGTGTAAGCTGAAGCATAGAGGCAATCTTATCGCGTGATGTCTGCCCATTGGCGAGCATGTAAACCTGCCGCCATTTGCGCGGCCAGCTGGAAACCTCGCTAAATGAGTGCTCACGTGTACGTATTACTATCGGAGACGTGGCTTGAGCGGGACGAAGCGCCGGAAGTTGACGCGTTACGCGAGAGTCGGGTCGTTGGGCTTCAGGTAGTTGAGGAAAGCGCAGCGCCGGAAGCGGCCTGGTGACTCGCTCGTTGGGAGGTGGGTGGATAGCAGGATGCGAGGGCGCAGGCGTTTCTGGATCTTCATAGTCTTTGAGGGTCCAGTTGAGGGTGTTGAGTCGGGTAATAAGCGCGAGTGCTTCTTTCCCTGTGAAAAGAACTTGTCCATCCGGCCCTGAGATATAGCACGTTTTGATTTCTCCCTGGTAGATAGAGAGAATGATACGACAGGGGTCTTTGATGTGCCCAATGCCAGCTGGAAGCGTGGCATAGCCCCATCCGTTATAATTGTAGTCGCTTAACATGCGATACAATGCATTAAGCGTAACACTGTACACTTATGCCCCCTTGCTGTTCTCTAGCACAAGCGGCTAGCAAAAAATCTGGCAGGAGAATTAGCTTGCTTAACAAAGGCCTTCTCTGCCAGATTGGAGTTTTTGGATCAATACTCACTGCCTGAGTTATTCTGAATATGTTTTAGGAATCGTAGAAGCGCAAGATAAATAATAGCATGTATGGGATGTTGAGTCAATATAGGCTGGATATGTATAAAGGAAGTTTGGAAAAGGGGAAAGAAAAACGCGCCTGGCAGGACTTGAACCCGCAACCCCTTGATCCGAAGTCAAGTGCTCTATCCATTGAGCTACAGACGCATATGTTTGATACGCTCTATACACTACCATATCTATCCTCTAATGTCAATGATTCTGCAATGATTCGAAAAGTGTTTGGTGAAGTCTGGCCAAGGACTCTCTTCTTGTTGGTTTATACACATTTATCCTCTTATTTGCGAAGAGGTGAGGACTGGAGGCTCAACTCAGCATCAGGCGACCGATGAGGTTGGTGCAAGCATGTATTGGGCGAAACGAGCCAAGCGGAACCGCTCTGTCGCTATGGAGGGAGCGGTTTGATAGAGAAGTGCGCCCAGAATCTCCCCGAGTAATGGACCAAATTTGAAACCGTGTCCCGTGAGTCCAGTGGCGAAGACAATGCGAGGATCTTGTGGATGATTATCCAGGATGAAATCCTCGTTAGGACTCACATCGTATATGCATGTGTCGATATGGGCCAGGCGTGCCTGCTGAAGCTGCGGAATCAGGTCGCATAATCGCTGGACGAGTTGTGTGACGTAGGATTGATCGATGGCGGGAGGGGCATCGGGGTCTACTGGAGGGCCAAAAGTATGAGAGGTTGCTTTCAGCCAACCGGGCTCGTAGCCCTTCACGCGGGAATTATGGATGGGAAAGCCATACATGTCTCCTGCCATAAATGCTGGAAACGCTGATAGCCCAAAGGTTGAAGTGGGAAGGTTAGCGAAATAGAGAGCATATTGTCGTGTCATGCGTATGGGGAGATGTAAGTCTCCTAGAAAATGGTGAATCCAGGGGCCAGGGGCCAGGATAACCCGCTCTGCTGCGAGTTCATGCTGCTTTTCTAGTTGAAGCCGAATCGGCGCGCGCGAATTTTCATGTGTGATTTTTGCGACATTGCAATTGGTGATGATTTTGCCACCCATATCAAGGATAAGCCCTTTTAGGGTTTGCAGGCAGGTTGTCGCGTGTAGTAGGCCTGCGTTGGTATTATAGGTCAAAAGATTGTAGTCCTGGGTATTAAAGTGTGGGAAGAGGGTGCGGCAGGTCTGATGCGAGAGCCTTTCAATCGGGAAGCCCTGTTCTCGTAAGAGCTGATAGCTTGGCAATGTGTAATTGTCATCTTCATGCCCCAGCGCCAGGATACCCGTACGGGTATAGAGGTTTATTTGACTGCGACGCTCTAGAAGCTTCCAGGCCTGAAGGCTCTGGCGGACCATCTCAGTATAGAGGCAATCGTCGCCATATTCGAAGCGAAGTAGGCGAGAGAGTCCGTATGAGGTTCCACGCGTATGTCCAATGGTGTTTCGCTCAAGGACACGGACGTTTTTAACCCCTTTACTGAGAAGAGCATAGGCCGCTGAGAGCCCAACGATACCTGCCCCTATGATAGCTACTTCTGTGTGATGCACGATGATACTAGCCTCCTAAGATCTTATGCGAAAACCAACCCTCTTACGAGGGCGCGGCGCCGCTGGCGCCCTCAGGTTTCCGGATAAGGAGTAAATAAGTTTTGCACGAAAACTGGCACCCAAATGGGGTTAGTGCAGCTGCTCTCAAAGTTTCAGAAGAAGGAGTAAGTCAGAATGGTATATGCATGCATGCTCTGATACGATTATAGCAAAATAATTGCTGATTATCAATGTATTAGATGAAGATTCAATATCTTGGGTGTGAGTGTAAATATGTGTGTTGAATTGATATATATTGTAGCATATATGTTGTAACTTTGTGTGTGATATATGTGTAGCTCACGTTATCATAAGCTGTACAAATGCAAGGCCGAACGTGAAAGATATGGGGTACATGGTTCCGTAAGCTGGAGAGATGCAATGCACGCTTCGAACTTGAGGTGATATGGTATGATAGAGGCCATATACAGGTGGATTTGGAGCATGCCGAGGTTGAGATACCAGCTGGCTCATTACGAAATGATATTATTTGTAGAGTAGGGAGTGATTATTCTAGATGGCAGAGAATGTGTTGCATCCGTTAGATGGTGAGGATGTGCGTATCGCGATAGCCCCATCTTCCCGTGTGCTGGGAGTCCCCATCTTCCCTCGTCCAAGTATTATACTTTGCGTTATATTCTGGCGGCCGCGATGGCTCAGGGAAGCAGCACTGTCTATTATCCAGCTCAAAGCGATGATAGCGATGCTCTCTTTCGAGGCTGTCTTGCTCTCGGTGCTCAATTGGCATGGGTTGATGAGGAGAAGACTATCCTGCGTATTCAAGGGGTTGGATTTCCGCATGCGGAGGAGGCGGTAACGGTGAATGTGGGTAATGCGGGAGCAGTGTTACGCCTGTTGTTAGGTCTGGGGCCTGTCTACCGGAGGTAACCTTCGTCACTAATCACCCTCAATCGCTAGGCAAGCGTCCCAATCGGGAATTGCTAGAAGCTCTAAAGGATCTGGGGGTGGAGTATCAGGCTCAGGGCGAGGATGGATGCCTGCCAATTACCTTGCGCGGAAGTGGCCTGCATGGTGGTCGCGTCCGTATTTCTGGGGCGCGTAGCTCGCAATATGTAAGCGCATTGCTCTTCCTGGCTCCTCTCTTACGCGAAGGATTAGAGATTGAGATCATTGATGGACTCAAGTCGCAGCCATTTGTGCGGACGACGCTTGAAGTCTTGCGTGATGCTGGTGTTCGTGTTCAAGCTAGTGAGGATCTGAGTCAGCTCTCCGTTCCTGGGGGACAGGGTTATCAGCCGCGAGATTACGTTTTGCCAGGTGATTATCCTTCAGCGGCGGCACTCATCTCAGCCTGTCTTACCGCGAGCGACCCCACAAGTGAACTGGTGCTTCAGCGCCTCAAGCAACGAGATGAAGTGGGTGATGCCTTGCTCGCGGCCTATCAGGCTATGGGAGCGGATTTGCAGGTTGATGGCGAACAAGTGACAGTACGTGGAGGACGCAGGCTACGGGGCGCGCGCGTGGACGGAGATCGGATTATCGATTGTGTTCCAGTGCTTGTCGCAGCGGCTTGTTTTGCCGATGGTGAGAGCGTTTTCTACAATGTGGAGACTCTGCATTATAAAGAGTCGGATCGAATTGACGATTTATGCGCCGAATTGAAGCGGGCTGGTTGTGATGTCACTCCTCAGAGAGATGCCATTATTGTGCGTGGTCGTCCCGAAGGTATTGAGGGAGGTGTGGAGGTTAATGGGCACAACGATCATCGCCTGTTGATGGCTCTGGCAATTGCGGGCATGCGCTGTCGTCGGGGATTAGTGCTCACGGGAGCCGAGCATATTGCGAAGAGCTATCCTCACTTCTTCTCTCAGCTTCAAGAGCTAGGGGTCGCAGTAAGCCGTCAATAAATTGTACTGCCTCATCTGGTGGTGGCTGGAAAATTGTGCGCCATAATGATACAATAACCTGCGATCAGATCAGGACAGAAAGCAACCATTTCCAGGGCAAGACCGAAAGGAATTGAATTGTGTACAGGTTTAAAGGTTTTGATAGCGCGGAGTGTGGCGATAACATGTCCGTGCTGGAAACGGTGATTAATGCCTGGATGGAAGCTGAGCATCCACGGATTCGTCACGTCTGCCAGAGTATGCGCGGTGAGCATATTCTGTTGAGCTTCGTCTATGAAGACACGCGGGAATTAGAGCAGCGAGTCGCGACTTCTGCTCAAACAGGTGTGACTGGAGGATATCCACGTTTCTTCGATGATGAGCTTGTCGATGAGCGCCCAACCAGCCCCCGTATTCCAGCAACTCCGCCCCCAATGCATTAATGGGAGCATAGTCCGCAATTGCCAGAGAAGAGAGCCACGCTTGGACGTGGTGGTATAGGAGAGGATTGAAGGTAAAGAAACAGCATGCCAGTCCCACATTTGCTTTATAGCACTCCCGAGGGGGAGATCCGTGAAGAGCCACGGCTACAGGCGCTTGCCTTTGATGGTCAACCATTGGAAATATCTGATTTAATCCCCTTGCCCGATGGCGTGACGCTTTCCATGATGCCAGATCGGCGCGCCGTTGGTCGTAAAAAGAATGGCGAGCGGCAGGTCTTAGCAGAAACAAAAGGTTGGGCGGTAGCTGCACTTTTACCCATTGGCTATACCCGCACACATCTGCCTGCGTATGATAAGGTCGAGGGAACTGAACCGCTACCTTTCTTTGGCTATAGCGCGGTCGCGGCTATCAATGGCGATCTCTATGTGGCTGCTGTCAAGACCGATGATCCGCATAAATGGCATCCTCGCTCGTTTCCTCGCCAGAAGCTTGAGCGTCTTGTCCAGGCCAAGACCAGGGCCTTCCCCGAGAATCGGGTGATTCGCCAGCACGCGCATTGTGCTCTGGATTATTCCTGCCCTACCGCCAGCAACCTTTTCTTTGAGCGCTGGGAGATGGCTATCGCAGTCTCACCCGGTTGCAATTCGCGCTGTATTGGCTGTATCTCCAAGCAGGAAGAAGAGAATCTGATATCGCCTCAGGATCGCCTGGATTTCATCCCAACGGTTGAAGAGATTGTCGAAGTTGCAATACCGCACCTGGAGAGCGCGGACGAAGCTATTGTCAGTTTCGGTCAGGGCTGTGAGGGTGATCCGCTTATGCAATGGAAGCGTATTGAGCGTGCTATTACAGCTATGCGTGAGCGGACAGACAAGGGGATTATTAATATTAATACCAATGCCAGCAATCCCCGCTGGCTGCAACGGCTCTTTGATGCCGGCCTGGATACCATTCGTGTGAGCACCATTTCAGGCCATCCTGAGACCTATACCGCCTACTATCGCCCTGTTGGATATCGCTTTGAAGATGTCAAGGAATCGCTGAAGCGTGCGGGTGAGGAGGGGCTATATAGCTCCATCAATCTGCTCTGTTTGCCTGGAATGATTGACCGGGAGCGCGAGGTAGAGGCGCTCCTGGCATTTGTGCGTGAGACGGGGCTACGCCTGATCCAGTTGCGCAACTTAAATATTGATCCCGAAGTGCTCTTGCCCAAAATGCCGGATCTGGCTTCAATGGGTAAGGCCCTGGGTATGCGCGAATTCATCGATACGCTACATCGTGAGGTGCCAGAGGTCGCCATTGGCAATTTCACGCGGCCCATCAAGCGTGGCATGGTCGCTCGTTAAAACCTGTGTTTCATAAAACGAGGGAGGATCGAGCTCAAACTTGAGCTCGATCCTCCCTCGTTTTATGAGTTCGCGTGAGTGGTCAGGTCCATATACGAATGCCATTTTCATCAGATGATGTCACTTATATAAGGATTGCCTGTATGTAGTGTAGTACTTTTGTAAACTATGAAGTAGTTCATTTTTTGCGTCTACTAGATTGCGATACAATACACTCTAAGATCGACAAATGTCAATGGTTATTATATTTTACCTTTTCAGTGCTGAGGTGATTAACGGTGTCATACGTACCAACAAATATCTGCCCTATTTGCCAGAATAACAACCCTCCTGGGCAGCAAGTCTGTTCGCGCTGTGGCGCTGCGCTCACGGGGAGCAGCGGCGTCCCCCCGACGGTACAGGCTTATGGGGGCTCATCTCCCCAATATGGAACTCCACCCCCTTATGCCGGCGGCTCATCTCCTGAATATAATGCGGTGCCTCCAACTATGCAGGCTCCTACACCAAGTGATGTGCCCTATACTCCACCGCCGGCTACGTCCGATCCCTACAATAGCGGCGTTGGCTATAATCCGTATAGTGGCCCAGGCGCGCCTCTGCCACCTACCAATTATGGGGCGAATCCCTATGGGGCGAGTATGCCAGGGTATGCTCCAACCCCAGGGAGCTATGGCTATGCGCCGCCCAAGAAGAAGACCTCTCCCTGGCTTGTCGTTGGTCTCGTGATCCTGGTTGTGGTCTTGCTGCTTTGTGGCGGGGGATTCTGGGGCTTCTCCAAGCTGCTCGGCGTTGGCTCAAGTGATGGTCAGGCCAACCTAAATCCAAAGGGCATTAATTTTAAATATAGCGGCGTCAATATGACTGTGACCTCGCTTGCTCAGGCGAAGACCTTTGATGATGACTCTTATATCTATGAGAGTTCAACCGGCTCGACCCGCTACGTGCGTGTGAACCTGCATGAGGCATATCCTGAGTCGAACGGTCGGCGAGTTTATTACTTTGTTAGCTATACCAGCGGCTTTAAGTTGATGACCGCTGACAATAAGAGCATAAAGCCTCTCCAGGAGAAGTACTATACGAGTGGTTCAGCGGGACAGTCCCGTGAGAACTGGCTAGACTTCAAAGTAGATAAGGCTGTAGAGGACCTTAGTCAGCTAGTGCTCAAAGTTGGCAATGAGGGCACTGGTGAGATGGTAATGTCAATCCCGCTCAAAGATAATCCCGATTTGAGCAAGTATAACGATAAAGCTATCACTCCCAACAAGGCCTTCTCCTATGCTGGGATGAGCTGGACTCTGAAGAACGCTTCCCAGAGTTATTCGTTTGCTGGAAAGCAGGCGCAGGATGGACAGGTGTTTGTTACCATTTCGCTTGTCGCGAATAATCCCACAGAGAACTCATACTACATGAGCGACTTCGTGCTCCTGATTGGGCCGGATAACAGTAAGGTTGATCCTGACCTCTATTCCGATCTGAGCCAGTTCTATGTGATTGAGCCTCATGATACCAATGTCGAAGGGTTCGCGATGTACCAGATCAAGGCCTCTCCAACTGGGCAGTATGGACTCTACTTCCTGCCCGGTCGGAATAATGCCTGGCCCGCGCAAACTCTTACGCTTCAGTTCTAGCAGGCCACTTGCCATGAAGGCGTAACATGCGGCGCGCGGCTGCTGCCACAGGGTCAACTCCCAGCTGTGTCAGGCAGTCGCGCGTCGCGCATCCTTCGGGCGTTCCTAATTGATGACCTCGGTAGAAGCAGGGCATGCAGGGAAGGTCAAGATGGACGATGGCGACCTGCTCTTTATTTGCGCCGGGGTAAGGCCCCCAGGCGTTGTAGTTGGTCAGACCAAAGATGGCGATGACTGGGGTGCCGGTGGCGGTGGCGAGATGGGCCAGACCAGCATCATTGCCAATGAAGAGATCGGCCTGCTCCAGTACGGCGGTCGCGACCTTAATATTTCCTTTGCCTGCCAGGCTACGCACTGGTACTCCTGAGCGTAATTGCCCCATGATGCTCTGATGTAATTCTACTTCTTCCGGCCCTCCTACCAGCAAGAGTTGTCCTCCTCCCTCACTATAGAGCGTGTCGGCCAGTTGGGCGAAACGCTCAGGGGCCCAGCGGCGCGCGGTACTATAGCCACCGCTACCTGGATGGATGGCAATTATGGGGTGAGGGACCTCCTGTGGAGACGCGCCTTCATATACCAGGGTGTGCGCGGCTGCTCGTTCCTCCTCACTGAGCGGCATCTCCAGATGGGGAGAGGCGCTTAACTGCGCGCCTACGGCTGCGGCGACAGCCATGTTATATTCAGCCTCATGCATTGCGCCAAAACCCTCGTCCTTGACGCGTACATTGAGAAACCAGCCATGCCCATTATCGAGGCCGACGCGCCACTTTGCTCCGGTAGCGCGCATCAAGGCCTGATGCTTCATGCGACCAAAGCGGAGTGTCAGATGGTGGAAGAGCAGGACCGCGTCATAGTGACCCTCGCGTAGCGGTTTGAAGATCTCTCCCAGGCGCTTGAGGTTGCCTGGATGCTTGATAATTTGCTGTGGATAGTCGAAGAGATATTTGTCTAGTACAATGATATTATCAATGACGTCCCAGCCCTTTAGTAATCCGGCGGAGTCAGGGGTGACTAGCAGATCGATACGCGCCTGGGGATAGCTGGTGCGCAAGGCGCGTAGGGCAGGGGTTGCAAGCAGTAGATCACCCAGCCCTGCAAGCTTCACGATTAGGATGCGCGCGTTATCGGGCAGGGTGATGGATGTGTCTATCGCCCTGGTAATTTGGGATTGCATTGTATCGCTCATACTGACCACCTGTAATAGTATGTCTGTCCAAGTGTACGGAAGCCAATGCGCTGATAGAGACGCTCACTCTGCTCTGTGGGCGAGAGGCTGGAGACGCGATAGCCAAGCTCCTCCGCTTTGTCAAGAATGTGTAGCATCATACTGGCGGCGATCCCCTGGTTGCGTGCCTGGGGCAATGTGGCGACGCCAAAGATGCCCACGACCCCCGCGTAGAGTTGGAGTGAGGTGCTGGCGACAGCCTGACCCTGTTGATAGCCAAGGAAGTGCCGCCAGGAGTAACTGGGGCCGAAGCCAGAGCGGCGATACATCTCATAATACCGTTTGATGCTGCTCGTTGGTGTGTCGAAGCCGATGCGTTCAATCTCACACAGCAGTTTGAGTTCCAGGTTGCTCTGGACTTCCCGTATCTCTAGATCGGGGCAGGTTCGCAGGTCTGATACACGCTCAGGGAGCGAGAGAGCCATAATTGTATCGGCGTGGACGCGCTCGAAACCGTGAACCTCCAGGTGCTGCCCAAGGTTTTTAGGTTGTGAGGCGAGGTCAATGGTCCAGCTAAAACTCGTGGCATGACGCTTCTTATAGTACGCTATCATGGTTTTGATGTGACGCACGATAGAGCCACTGTCATCGCTGGCGAAGCGAGAGCGCAGGACACCGTTGAACGTTGGTGAGACCGCGAACCAGAGCAATTCCTCATTTTCGTGTAGCTCGGCGCTGGGGAGTACACGTCCGAAGCAGGCCATCTCTTCCGCGAAGTTGTCTGAGACCGCCTCAATCAGGTGAGCATCAGAGAGAGATAGTAACGGAGTGTATGTTTGGCTCATTCAACAATCTCCTTCTCGTAGCGTGAGGATTGTCTGAGCTTCTCCTGGACGGTGGTATGAACTTGTTCAGGTGAGATATTCTTCATGCATTGTGTGGTATGAAAGCGACAGTTCGCGGGCCCTTTGGCGAAGTAGCAGGGGCTACACCAGATGTCACTGCGCAAGATTGTTGCCTCTGGACTGACAGGGCCACTCATCCCTGGATCAGTTGGTCCGTGAATGGCGATGAGGCGCGCGCCCACCGCAGCCGCAATATGCATGGGACCACTATCGCCCGATATGACCACGTCCGCGCGTTGAAGAAGGGCCGCGAGCTGTGGCAGGCTGGTCTTACCCGCGAGATTATAAACCTGTGCTTGTGTGCGACGTATTACGGCTTCGATCAAGGGCTGGTCGTTTGGAGCACCGGTGAGTACGACATTCATGCCATCATCATTGACCAGGCGTTCGATCAGGCGTGCCCAATAAGGGACGGGCCAGCGCTTTGCGTAGCCGTTGTGTGAGCTCACCTGACAGGCAACCAGAGGTTTGACCGTATCAATACCTTCCGCTTGAAGAAGTTGTTCGACGGACTGTGTCGTTTCAGGTTGTACCTGAAGCGTTGGTACACGCGACGCGTCATCCGGGGTCGCTCCGCAAGCGCGAAGGAGCTCCATGCAGTAGTCTACTTCATGTTTGCGTTCACCTTCAGCCCAATGCTGTCCGGGGACGCTATCAGTCATGAAGCCAAAATAGCCTTCTTTGCTAAAGCCAACGCGTCGAGGCGCGCCACTGAGGGCCGCGAGGATACTGGCCCAGGGACCGGAGGCGCTGACTGCCAGATCATAGCGCCGCTCGTGCATCTGAGTTCGTAGCGCTTGTGCCGCACGCCAGTTAGGGCGTTGTAGCAAGGCTTTGGGGCGTCGCCAGATGTTGGGATCATAGGTCAAGAGGTGGGCAATATCGCTATCCCCGCGCACGATTTGCGCGCTAGAGGGGATGGCAAGCAGATCTATCTCTGCCTCTGGGTAGGTGCGGCGAAGCTGGCGGACCACAGTCATTGACATCACAAGGTCGCCAATCAAATCGACGCGAATGACCAGGATGCGGCGAGGATGAAAGGTTTTTGGTGTGAGTGGAACGCGGCTTCGTCCCATCTCCTTGAGCTTGAGAAAGGCTCCGATGCCTCCTAGCGTCAGAGCGATGCCCCCCAGCAGGAGACGCTTACTAGTATGTACGATTGCGTTGCGCAGCTTGCGTTGCGTATCGGGCCGGGTTGGATAGCCATACTCATCGAGGTCGGGTGCCACTGGCTCGGCTGCTGTCTGTACCATAAGAAAGAACTGTCCCAAATGATGAAAAACGGCATTTAAGGACACCGCACAGGCATCCTCTCTGCATTATAGAGAGGTCAAGCGAAAGATGCAAACTTTTGCCCGAAACGGGATGAGAGGTCCCGTTCTGTTAAAGAGGGGCCTCTCATGTGCTTGCTTAGCGTACCTGAGACTCAAAGCGATTATGGACGAGTAAACGGCTGGTTCCATCACTGGCAATAGATTTAACGGCGAGCGAGATGCGGTTATCCTCGTTTAACGCGTTCCAGTAGTCGTTGATGACTTCTTCAGGGCTACCTTTGAAGGGGAGCAAAAGAGGATCGCCCGAGAAACTGGGCAGCGGGTTGCCAGGGCTCATATAGGTTGTCAGGCCATAGCCGTAGCCAGGAGCTGGTGCGGCAGGACGGTAGGTATAGCGATCTGTCAGTTCGGGGTTGGTCGCGTTGGCTTTGAGGATGTTGAGCGTGATCTCTCCCTGTGGCTGGCGCAAGTCAAGCATGCCGCTGATGCGAGGTGTGTAATGGGGAGCGTCCGGCTCGCGCTCGCGGGTTGCCAGGGCCGAGTCAAAAGTCTGCCCAGCGTGGAGCGCTTCATACAGTGTGCGTGTCTGATCGCCATTGCTGACAAGGTAGAGGCTCGGTAGGTCAAGCATCGCCTCGTAGATGATCAGGCTCGGATCAGCAACCAGGCTGGCATCTACAGGCTCAGTGCGCAGAATGCTGTCTGTGACTGTGAAGCGGCGGTTGCGGCTCTGCTCGCTCCGCCCCATAATCCAATAGATGATGAGCCAACTATCATCGTGTGAGGCTCGACCGATGACTAGCCCGCGCCCCGGATATGGGTTGCTACGAATGTGGGTTACAAAGGTATTAGTCGCGATAGCATTAGCATCTATCATAAATTGTATATAGTCTCCTTTAGCCTGCCATGTCGCAGGGAATACTAGGATATTTGCTTTTTCAGTATAGACCATAGAGGCACAGACGTGCTAACCAGGGGCAAACTATGCTGCCCCTGGCGCGTCTTTCTGGCTACGCTTGCGTGGTAGAGGGTTCATCAAGCGGAGAGAGCAAGCGTGTAGCGGCGTCCAGTACGGACTGTTCAGAAACGGAGCGTACACAGGGGTGTTGTGGTAGCTCCTCCTCACGAAAATCCAGGCGTCCGCAGGGCATGAGGGGACAGCCTGGGCAGCGCTCAGTCGAGACAATAACCAGGTGGTGTGCCTCTGGTCCCCAGGGGCCAAAGATTCGCGGATCGGTTGGCCCGAAAATGCGTACGGTTGAGACATCTTGTGTGATCGCCAAGTGTAAGGGGCCATTGTCCACGCCCATGACCAGTTGTGCATGCCCTAGCAGAGCGGCGAGTTGCCCTACACGGCTATCACTTATCAGAAGTGGTGCTACATCCATCTCATTCGCGATTTCGTCAAGCAGTGGACGTTCTTTTGGTGTGCCAGTCAAGACAAAGCGTAGATCGGGATATTGCTTCTGGAGCGTGTTCGCGCAGGTGGCCCAGGCGGAGGCACGCCAGAGCTTGACCGCGCCTCCGGTCCCAGGATGAATAATTGCGAGAGGGGATTGTGTGTCAATCTCCGCCTCCTTAAGGCGCTCGGTGACCCACTGCTCATCCTCAAGGCTGGGATAAAAGCGTAACGGATAGCGCTCAGGTGTGAAGGGCTGTTCCAGTGCTTCACGTCCCAGTGCTTCTAATCCCGCACTGGCAAGTTCCAGATTATAGAACGTTGAATGCTTATGCTCGGGGAAGGGCAACGCATGGGTAAGGAAAGGCGTCGCGGGTGCGAGCGCGTAGCCTACGCGGCGCGGAACACCAGCCAGATACATCAGAGCCGCCCCCCACCAGAAATCAGGCCGCAGATTGATCGCGACATCGTAATGTCCGTTGCGTAGCTCACGCGCTGCTTTCCAGAGCAGGGCATAAGGGGAGAGTGGCGACTGCGCGGCACGCTGAAAGCCAGGGAAGTTGCATAGTGTCAGATTATCCAGCGCCGGGTGATGCAGCACGATCTCCCCTGCCCAGGGGCCTGTTAGCATCTCAATGTCAGCATCGGGTATCTGCTCGCGTAGCGCATCCAGCACGGGAGTAGCCATGACCATATCGCCCAGATGATCAGGGCGTAGCAACAGGATGCGTGGCGCGTTCAACTTTTGTGTGGCATACTTGCGTGCCGCCAGCGCGCGCGGAAAACCCAGAATACGCACCAGGAGCAGAATCAGAGTCCGAAGAGCTTGTTTCATCGCCGCACCTCGCTATCGCTTGTACTTGGAAGCAGGCGTTGTACGGCTTGCCATACATCATCGACCGTGATAGACGACATGCAGGTGCAGTTGTGGCACTCGCGCATCTTGCCCTGGAAGAAGCAGGGCTGGCCCGTTGGATGTTTCCAGAGACCAATATGCTTTGGATCGTTTGTTGGATAGGGGCCGTACTCTGTCGGGCTGGTAGGGCCAAAGATGCCGATGACGGGGATACCCACAGCCGCCGCCATATGCATTGGGCTACTATCGTTGCCGATGTAAAGCGAACAGGCTTCGAGCTGCGCGCCCAGTTCTCCGATGCTGGTACTTCCCGCGCGATCTAGCACGCTGCCAGCGGGAACTTCCAGCCCCTCTAGCAATTGACGCGTGAGCGGAGCATCGCTAGGGCCACCGATGAGCAGGACACGCGCGCCTAACTCCCAGACGAGCTTCTGGACCAGGGCGCGATAGCGCTCCAGGGGCCAGCGCTTGGCGGTCAGGTCCATACCTGGATTGCTGCCACCACCGACGAAGACCGCTATCTGAATGCCATCATAGCGCTGGGCCTTCGCGCGTTCATTCTCTGTTGGAACAAAGCGCATGCCAGGCTGCTCAAGAGGGAGCTTGAGCGCCCGTGCCAGATCGAGATAGATATCAGCTTCATGTTCAAGCTGCTGGAGCGAGGAAGAGACCGCGACGCGGTCTGTCAGCGAGAAACCACGTCCCTGGCTATCGGGTCCGACACGGCGGGGTACGCCAGCAAGCCAGGGAAGTAGTGTGAGCATGGGCGAGCGATCCAGCACAAAGGCCAGGTCAAAGTGATAAGCGCGCAGGCGTTTCGCGAGCGCGAAATATTCGCGGGTGCTATAGCGTCCAGAGATGCCAACAGAGCCGCAGTCAATGACTTCATCGACTGCGGGATGATGTTCCGGAATAACTTTGGACCAGGAGCCCGCAACATAGGTAATGCGAGCATCTGGATAAGCGTGGCGCAACACCTCTAGCAGAGGTGTGGTCATAATCAGATCGCCAAGGCAACAGGGTTTGATGATGACGATTGAGCGCGGATTTGTGCGGGCGCGTTGTACAAAGGGAGTGCGCAGGATATCAAGCAGAGCAAATGGAATGCGCAACAGTGTACAAAGCGCGCTAATAATATGCTGGCGCAGGGTGGGGGTCCTCCAACTTCTGCTAATCTCTTGTGTGTGTATGTGTAAATATCGATGTTGTTTGTCAACGGAATACGCTCCCATTGTAACAGATTCCAGGCATCAGAGGGGATGAAGAGGGAAAATCGGGGCAGACTAGAATTGCCTGTACGTTAACAATGAAGCAACTGTACAGGCAGACGGTGTTGGTTTAGGAGCTTAGAAAAGCTAGGCATTGATACCTTGAGGATAATTTGCCCGTGTTAGAAAAACTTCGTATCCCTGAGCCTGCAAGCGTTGTTGGACCTGGAAGGCGCTGGTCAAATTGGCGAAAGGGGCGAAGAGGGTGGGGCCGCTTCCCGAGAGGAAGACATGAGAAGCACCTACCTGGAGCATTGCTTCTCGCGCCTGCGCAACCTCTGGATAGCGCTCAAGAACTCCGCGTTGCAGACTATTATGCAAGGTATCAAGTCTCAATTCGATACCCTCCTCAAGCGCGCTTCGCACCACGCGGCTGCTGGTGCCATCGCTGTAATCTTCAGGTGAGAGATGGCGAAAGACATGGGCTGTAGAGACGCTAATAGCGGGCTTGAGCAGGAGCAGCCAGCGCATAGATTGCGGCCAGGAAGGCGCGAGGGGGGTAATGCGTTCGCCACGTCCTTCACAAAGGGCCAGGCCTCCAACCAGAAAGAAAGGGACGTCGGAGCCAAGCGAGGCCGCGATCTCATGTAAGTCGGAGGCTGTGAGAGGCAATTGCCACTTCTGCTGTAGCAAGAGCAGGGTTGCCGCCGCGTTGCTACTTCCTCCTCCTAGACCAGCTGCCACAGGGACGCGTTTATGAAGCTCAATCATAAATCCCTGTGGAAGAGAGAGTCTCTGCCGCACTGCCTGCACCGCGCGTACAATTAAATTATCCTCAGTCGCAAGCTCTGGGCGAGAGCAGGTAATCGAAATAGTGGGTTCCTGTGTCTCGCTCAGGCAGATCGTATCATAGAGATCCACGGTCTGCATAAGCGTGGTCAGCTCATGATAGCCGTCCGCGCGACGGGTCAGCACGTCGAGGGTGAGATTGATCTTGGCGTACGATTGAATGAAGTGGGTACGCCCAGTTAGGCTCTGTTGTGGTGCAAGTTGTGCGTTATTCATGGCTGCATTGTGCCTGGAACAGATATGCTTGTCAAGCATAGATATTCTTCACTGCCGAAAGTCGTGCTTTCTTTATATATATTCCCCATTTGCCTATGAGTTGCGCTTGCAATGGCAAGCATATAAGCGTAGAAAAGGATAGCTGCACGATAGCCTAGAAATCCTGATCGGAAAGAAGAAACAAGTAGTCCTATGATATACTATGATGTATGCATGCATAGATTGCCTATTCTGCCTATAGAGAGCTTCGTGTAGAACGTTTGTCTGGAGATTCGATGGATATTACTGTAGCCTATTTTCACCCTTTATTTCACCCTGAGACTGTGAAGCGTGATTTTGAGCGAATTCGCGCGGCGGGGGCGAACAGTATTGTGTACGCTATACACGAGGAAGATGAGCAACGTTGGGGCAAGGATCTGGAGCGAGGTTTGCGCCAGGCGCAGGATCTCGGTTTGAAAGTTATGCTGAGCCTGGGACGCTATGGGAACCTCTTCGCGGGTCCCTCACATATGCCAAGCTGGTATACCTTCCGCAATCCACAATCGCGGGTTCAGGATCGCCATGGGCGCTATCATGGGGTCACCTGTTATAACCATGAGCCGTTTCGCTCCTGGCTCTTTGGTGAGATCGAGTTTTATCTCAAGAATTATCCCATCAATGGGATTTTGATAGATGAGCCACGTGGCCCCGATATTACCTGCTTCTGCCCCGTCTGTCGTGCCCTCTGTCCCGATATCGCGGACCTTGAGCATTTCCGTCGTCGCTCGATGTGTGACTTTTTAGGTGAACTCTTCGCTACCGTCAAGCATGCCAGAGCCAATGCTACAACAGCTATTGTATTGTTGCCCCAGGAGCTAGAACTACTGGAAGAACTGGTGACGATTCCCGAGCTAGACACGGTTGGTTGCCATCTCTTCTGGCAACTGCTGGGTGAGGAGATGAGTAAAGTAGAGGAATGGGGGCGCAGTGTTGTAGAGGCCACGCGGCGGACGGAGAAGCGGAGCCAGCTCTGGCTTCAGAATTATAGCCTGAGTGAAGAAGATGAGAGTGTCTTGCAGCCCTCATTTAAGAAGATGTGTGACACTAAGCCGGACGAAGTGGCTTGCTACTACTACTGGCGTAATAACGAGCGCCCGGAGCAGGTCTGGGAGATTACAAAGGGCCTCTTACGCAGCATCCCTCGCAAACAACTTTTCTGGCGTCATTCAACGCGACCACGCATACCCGCCATCTCACTCCCTGGAGTGAATGCGCGCGAAGCGCAAGGCGAGACAGACTCATCCCAGCCATAATTGCGCCTCATGTCGTAATAAAGCGGGAGGGGCGTGAATAGGTCTTACAGCCCATTCACGCCCCTCCCGCTTTATTGCAACTGATTTATGGGCGAGGAGGAAGGGAGAGCGATGTTGAATCGTTCTTCTCTTCATGAATCTTCTCAAGTACTGTGCGCAGGCTCTTGATCTGTTCCTGTGTGCTCTCGATGCTCTTGTCCGCCGTCAGGATAACACCCTGGATAGTGAGTGCCTTCAAAGTACGTGCATCGGCCTCATTGAGATTGTTGTTGACACGAATGAAGGCGGGATACTGTACTGAACTGCGAACTGTGCTATAGTGCAGAACGTCTTCAATGGTCAGCTTCCCAAGCTGCTTGTCGCCAAGATCAAAGTCTAGTAGAATCGCGGCAATACCATCAAGTGCCGAAAGGTTACGGATGGTGAAGTATGGCGAAATGTCACCTGAGCGCAGAGGCGATAGCACGCTTTGCGAGGGGAGGATTACGACCTTCTCTACTTCCTTTGGCCCCTGAGCAAGCAGGTGGGCGGGGGCATTTAGTGGCAGTGTAATATAGTTGAAGCCCTGATCCTTGATACTGGTGAAGGCGTCGGTATCAAGTGACTCCCAGTTTCCGCCAATGATGAGACCACAGACGGTATCATCCTGCTGAGCGCGAGCCGAGTCGAGCTCTTTCTTGAGGGTCGCAAGAGCCTCTTTATCTTTTCCATCCCAGTGGAAGAGCAAGCCATCGGCTCCCGCTTTAAGCGCGGCTTCGGCGCTACCAGCATTGACCGAGGGAAACTCGACAACAAGGGCGGCGGCGTGTGCCTTGGATTCGGCTCTGCTTTTTCCCAGGAAGCCCATCCCGCTACCGCTTCGCGCCCGACGTGCCTGCGTAAACAAATCTTGCAGTTTAGCCATATCCTAACGTCTTCTCCTTATCGTTACACGGTCACTTCCCTGGTGAGCCGTGCTATGCAATATATGTCAAACGGTTCAGATCAAACTGGATGCATCGCCTCTCGAAAACCTCAGTATGGCTTGTCTATGAAAAGCATTTGCCAACGCTTGCCTGAGCGGCGGCTAGCTTCGCCGCCACATGCTTCCACTTCAAGCTGAGCCTTTGGTGTGTGACGTCCAAGCATCTTAGGCGGTTGCGCTCAGGCGAATGAATCGCTTGCTTGCCACAACAGTGTTGCCGCGCTCTCAATTGAGGGTTGGTTTTCGTATGAGACCGTAGTGTTCATTATAGCACCTTTTCATCGGGACTGGCGGCAGATTTATTGATAGCCATTCAGTTCTTGAGCGTTTTCACATTGTGGCTCTATATCAGGATTTGGTGCGCTAACCAACAACCAGCAAATAGATAAACAACAGCACACCAACACCTGCGATAGTGAGCACTACGATCAGTGTAAAAAGGAGAGAGGGGCGAAACGCATCGTTCTCAATCTCATGATGCGTATGCAAGAAGTGCCAGAGCGCGAAGAGTAGCGAGAGGATACCTACCGCGATAAAAGTTGCCCCAGTGATCGTGGAGAAGTGTACTCCGGTTGCGGGCTCGGATTTCGGCTCGATCTGGCGCAACAAGAGCCCAAAGCGTGAAATGACGAAGCCAAGACCGATGATGGCGATAGCTGTGCGTATCCAGGCTAGCATGGTGCGCTCATTCGCGAGGTGATCTGCCGCCCTCCCTTTCTGGAGTATTGGATCTGACTGCTTTTCTTGCCTCATAAGCTACCCTTTCGAAAAGTTAAGTAATTCCTCTCTTAGTGATATACCCGCAACCAATATTCCTGATTCTCTGTCCATCCACTTGTCTGGTGTGCGAAGATATGAAGCGATGGGAGGGGCATGAGGATTACATAGCAGGAGAGAGAGAATGATATACGAGCAAGTCATGGAAGCCACTCAGGCTATCCGTCTACACGCGCCACAGAAGCCCGTGGTAGGGTTGATTTTAGGTTCCGGCCTGGGAGACCTGGCAAATGAGATTGAGAACCCCATAGCGCTTTCTTATGAAGATATACCCCACTTCGCGCGCTCAACGGTCCCAGGCCATGCCGGACGCTTACTGCTTGGTTCGCTGGCGGGGGTCCAGGTTGTCGCCATGCAAGGGCGTTTTCACCTCTATGAAGGCTATAGTGCGGTTCAGGTAACCCTACCAGTTCGTGTGATGCGTCAGCTTGGGGTGCAGACCTTGATTGTCACTAATGCCGCCGGTGGTGTCAATCCCGCCTATAAACCAGGTGATGTTATGCTGATACGCGATCATATCTTCCTGCCCGGGATGGTGGGGATGAGTCCTCTGGTTGGGCCAAACGATGAGCGCTTTGGGGTACGCTTCCCGGCGGTCGCTAATGCCTATGGTGCGGATCTGCGCGCGCTCGCGCGTGAGGCGGCGACGCAGTGCTCAGGCTTGCATTTGCATGAAGGGGTCTACACCATGGTCGTTGGGCCGCAATTTGAGAGTAAGGCCGAGCTACGCTTCCTGCGCTTGATTGGGACGGATGCGGTGGGTATGTCAACGGTGCCAGAGGCGGTAATCGCGAAGCATATGGACATGCGCGTGCTTGGCATGAGCCTGATCACCAATACCGCGACAGGAGATGAGCACGAAGAGGTGGACCATGTGAGCGTGCTAGAGGTGGCGAACTCCGCGCGTCCGAAGTTCGCCGCGTTAGCACGTGAAATTGTGAGCAGGCTTGCTAATCAGGAACTCTAGTATTAACTAGGCTGCCTTCTTGATCTGAATGGCTTTGACACTCCAGTTGAAGCGCTGCCCCTTCCAGTCGGTCAGATAGTAGAGGTAATATGTACCAGGCTGAACGGTTGTGCCGACTTGATACTTCCAGGTAGCTTTACCATCATTGCCGCAGGGCTGTAGGGACGGGGTGTCACTGGAGAAAATCAAGGCGTTTGGCTCCTCGCCAGGTATGGGTTGTCCCAGGGCATTGAGGTTGTGTAGGAGGGCATTATTGTCCTTGCTCAGTGCTGTCCCTGTCGCATCTGGGTCCTTGGTGAGCCAGAGCTTGCAGGTGATGCCAGATGCCTTCAGCGCGTCTCCACTGCAATTGGATGGTCCTTTTTTCCCTTTTCCCGTTGCCTGTATGTCAGCGGTATAGGTCGTTGTGCCATCGGCTGCTTGTGTATAGTCGCTGTATTTAGCGTCGGGGCAACCAAGGTTGGTTGCCCCGACGTCGGGGGTTGTACGTACAGTGGGCGTGTTTGAGGGCGCTTTGGTTGCCTTCACGGTCGGAGAGGTCTTCACGACGGGAGGAGGAGTATTCGTCGCTTTTTTAGGACGGTTCATGGCATTGAAGGTAAAGCCAGAAAGCAGACCCGTAATGGCAAACAAGAGTAAAGCGGTGATGATAACCGCCTGCGGCCTTGTGTTGCCCTGGGTTTTATCCGTAGTCGGTTGACGATTGCGATCAAATTGTTGCATTCTGCAAACGCTCTCTTCTCTGCTAAGATCTTAGGCGAAAACCAATGTTACTGATGTGACAAGCATATCCATCCTGATTTTCGCATAAGGAGTCATTGAGATAGTATAGTTATGCTTAGCCATATATAAATATTTTTTGGTAAGTTCGTTTTTATGATACCATGCGGTGGCATATGGGAGGAGAAAAGACTGAATATGTAGCCAAAAATGGGGACACTTCGCACTATAGCGAGATGTGACGGGGGAGAATGAGCTATTTCTGGATAGGCTAGGCCTGTGGGCTTTTCACCTCAAAATAGATCCAGGTCCAGTTCGCGTAGATGCCATCCCAATCCGTGAGCACAACGAGATAATACTTTCCGGGTTTGGTGTCGGGTGCGAGGCCAAACTTCCACCGACTCTGTCCCTGTTTATTGCTCTGTTGTACTTGAGGGCTACCGTTATCGAAAACCAGCCCATTGGGAACCTCATGAGGTAAGGGCTGCTGGAGTTTCTCTAGATGTGTCCAGGTAGATGCAGGTATTTCGATGCGTTGATTATCAGGCACTGTAGCTAGCCATAGCTTAAATGTTATGCCTGCTTGCTGGATTGCTTTCCCCGATTTGGTACACTGCCCGGATTTGTCTACGGCGTGAGCCGAGAGCGTATAGATGGGTCCGCTACCGGGCGTGCCCTGGTAGACGGTCTCATCGATAAGGGGGCAATTGAGAGGTACTCGGACGTTTGTGGGTGTTTGAATCGCGGCGGGATTCGCTTGGGTTGTGGAGGGGATATGTGTGTTATGAGAGGAAGATTGAGAGTGACGATTGATAATGCCAGCCGTGAAGCCGAGCATAAGGCCGGAAAGGGCCAAGAGCAGCAGGGCAAGAATAATGATCCCGGTTACCTTAGGAGCAGGCGCGCGGTTAGAGAACGGGTTAGGTACGTCATTGAGCGTCATATAATCTGGCTGTGCATTGGGCGTTGTTTTGAATGTAGATGCAGACATTTTGCGTGCATGCCCTTTACTTGTATCTTTTTGACTGATCTATTCTCTTATCATACCATGACTGCACTCTAGTGATACAGATTTCATCTATTGATAGGCCAAATTGGTAGTTTCGTGTCATGTAACCGGTTCTGACGGCGTTCAAAACAACGCACATCGCTCAGAAATATGCCCTGGTGAGAAAGAGACCGGTCTAAACCCTGGGGGAGGCCTGACCGGCATTACTCGAACAGGGGGTAGGGGAAGGTTCGAGTAGGATTGCTCTCTTCCCAATGTTGGCGCGGATTGCCGGAGTAGGAACAACCACCCGCCTTGCTCGTCACGTTATATCGTGAGCTAGCCCGCCAGCCTTAGGTCATGAGCAACTCTCTGTTGTAATTCAACGCGTATCGCTCTTTCTTTAGGGCACAATCTCTCTCATTCTGCCCAGCCTGGTATGGTACAATACGTAGATATAAGATTAGCATAAGCGCGGATTCTGCATATTCCACGCCAATCAATGCTCGACAAAGGAGTCTCATTATGGGCTTTCATCCCCTGGAACTTGCGATAGTAGCCTTTATTTTACTGGCGATCTTTGGCCCCAAGAAACTTACCTCTCTTATGCATTCGATGGGTAAAGGTGTAGCCCAGGCCAAGAATATGAAGGATAAGATCATGGCGGAAGTCCCCGTGGAAGATCTCTCAAAGCTCAAAGAGCAAGTAAACACGGTGACCAATCCCGGCAAGGCTATCCAGCGCCTCTTGCTCGAAGAGAAAAAAGAAGAGCCAGGATCAAGTGCTACGCCAGGCATACCCAGTACCAGTAAAGAAGTGTAGTTCGGCGATAAGTAAGCTAATTATGCGCGTATACTGAACTGTAGAGAATAGATTGTAGTCAGTAACTATTTTCTCAATACAGGAGATATCCCAATGGCGGAACTATCGCAGATGCAGTGTGAGGCGTGTCGCGCAGATGCCCCCCGCTTGAGCGACGATGAGATCGAGCAGTATATGAAAGAGATTCCCGCCTGGACGGCGGTGGAGCGCGATGGCGTCATGCGTCTGGAGCGTGAATATAAGTTAAAGGACTTTGTGACTGCGCTGGCATTGACTAATAAAATTGGGGCGTTGGCTGAGGAGGAAGGGCATCACCCTGAGATTGTCCTGACCTGGGGTCTGGTTGGCGTTTCCTGGTGGACACATGCTATTCAGGGATTGCACCGTAACGATTTTATTATGGCAGCCAGGACAGAGGCGACCTACCAACAGGATTTCAAATAGGGTGAGCCCGACGCAAACTGAAGTGCTGTGCCTACCTATGCGGTGCTTACGCCTTCCAAAGGCTGCTGTAGACGTCTGAGAGGGGGATATTCAGTTCATAATCTGAATATCCCCCTCTCACTATTTTATTCTCGTGTACGGAGGGCGTGAACCAGCAAGAATTGTGGCACATGAACGCTCCGCTCACGCGCTGGTTGCCCCTCCACTAACTCAGGGGCTAACCCAGGCTCGATGATCTGCTGAAGCGTGCAGCCTGCGCGCATGAGTAGATTGAGATAGGCGCTCAGCGGGCGGTGGAAGGTATAGCCATAGAGATTGGGATGTGTGTGTTCATGTAGATACTCATGTACCGCTACATAACCCTTTGTTTCCCACTCCGATGAGGATTCTTCGAAGCAAGGATGGGTGATGGAGAAGATCAGACTTCCACCGGGTTTGAGAAGCGAAATGCAGTTGTGTATTGCATCCTCATAGTCTGGAATGTCCATGAAAACCATATTTGCCACCAGCGCGTCGAAGCCATCAGTCAGCTTTGTCCGTGAAGGCATGACGGTGAGGTCTTCTTGAAGGTAGGTAATGCCGAGTGGCGTCTTTTGCTCCTGCTCTATGGCGTAGCGGTAGAGATTCTCAGAGGGCTCTATCGCGTATACACGTGCGCCTCGTTGCGCCATCAAACGGCTGAGATAGCCATGCCCACACCCAGCATCCATAATTGTTTTGCCTGACAGATCGCCCAGCAATGAAAAGAGATGGGGATTCAAGATATGCTGGCGCGCGAAGTCGCCCTCATTGCCAAGCGCCTCGATCATAGAGCGCGAATATGTGCTCCAACTCTGGATAACCGCATCATTGGATGGATTGCCTTCTACGTTCATTGTGCCTCCTTGCTGCTGGCTAGAAGCCTTAGATTTTAAACAGCCCCTGGCGGGTAGCGGACCCCTGATCTGGCAGGCTGATGATATCTATGCTTTGATTGCGTGCCTCTGATTGGAGTAGTGCCTGAACTAGCACTTCAGCCACATCCTGGCGCGCGATCATGCCGCTTGTGGGCAAGGGGTGAGGCGCGACAAAGACACCCTGCCCACCCTGGTCGTTGCTCAGTCCTCCCGGATGGACAATGGTATAGGTCAGACCGCTGGTGATGAGAGCTTCCTCTGCCCTGCGCTTGGCGCGTAGAATATGCGTCAGGGGAGGAATGCGCTCCGGCATGTTGGTGCTCATTGACGAGCAGAGAACTACCTGCTTGACCATTGCTTTCTTTGCCGCTGTAATCAGATTGACAATTGTAGTGTGTTCGCTCTCTTCGATGATCTCTTTATCGCTCATAGAGCGGGTCCCAATGGCGCTAATCACAGCGCTCACGCCTTGCAGTGCTGTGGTGAGCGACTCGCCATCGAGTTGCTCGCAGATCGCGATTTCGGTTGTAGGTGAGGAGAGCCCATCGCCTTTCTCCGCGCTGCGTACGGCGGCGCGAGCGGGAATCTGTTTGCCTTGAAGAGAGGCGATGACATGTCTCCCCGTTTCCCCATTGGCTCCGAGGACCAGGACACGTCCATGAAAGTCTGCCATGAGTTTTACTCACTCCTTACCAAGGTGTGTTTCTCTCTATTGTATTGTGTAGAGATCTATTTTTCGAGCAGAGCCACAGCTTGACAGGCAATACCCTCTTTGCGCCCCACAAAGCCCATGCCATCGGTTGTTGCCGCTTTGATGCTGACCTGACTGATATCCAGGCTCAGGCGTTTTGCGATGCACTCGCGCATTGCTAGAGCATGTGGCGCGATTTTTGGGCGTTGAGCAACAATTGTCACATCGATATTGCCGATATGCCAGCCCTGCTGCTGAATCAGATTATGCGTGTAGTCAAGAAAGACGGTGCTGGGCTGATCTTTCCAGCGTGGATCTTCTGAAGGGAAATGCTGTCCGATATCGCCCAGGGCGGCGGCTCCCAACAGCGCGTTTACGATGCTGTGCAATACGGCGTCGGCATCCGAATGGCCGACAAGTCCATATTCATGAGGAATCTGAATACCCCCCAGAATCAAGGGGCGGTTGGGCGCGAAGGCGTGAACGTCATATCCAGAACCGATGCGTATCGTCATACTTGTTATCCTTTATTGTCTTATGCAAAAAACAACCCTCTAGAGAGGGGGTATTGACCATGGCTAGTGGACATGTTCAGATTTTTTGAGAGGCAGTCATAAATACTTCCGCAAAGAGCAGGTCCTCTTGCGTGGTGATTTTGATATTGGTATAGGAACCAGGGAAGACAGCGACATGATGTCCCAGGCGCTCAAGCAGCGTCGCGTCATCAGTCATGTCCTCCTGTGCGAGCGGGGTGTGGTGCGCTTCATGGATGAGCGGGAATGAAAAGACTTGTGGAGTCTGTACAGCCCAGAGGAGCGCGCGGTCGGGCGTCTCCGTAATTATACCCTCATGTACCTGTTTGATTGTGTCCTTGACGGGAACGGCGGCTATGGCTGCCTGGTGCTTCAGTGCTGCCTGTAAACCGGCTTCAAGAATATTGCCAGTCACAAAGGGGCGAGCCGCGTCATGAATCATCACCCACTGGCAACCAGGAACCTGACGGGCTACCTCATCAAGGCCGCAGCGTACCGAGTCCTGTCTACGCGCTCCACCAGGGATAATGGCGATCACCTTATGCCAATCTTCATGCTGGCAGAGTGCGTGTACGTCGGGCAGGCGCTCCGCGTTTGTGACGATAACAATAGTATCAATCACAGGCGAGGATTGGAATGTGTCAATGGTATGTGCGAGCGTGGCGCGCCCAGCCAGTTGGACCCAGAGCTTATCGCGGCCTTGCATTCTTCGACTGGAACCAGCGGCTACAATCACGGCGGCTGACGTTACTTGCATGTCTGAGGTACCCCTCTCTAATTCTCATGTGCGCGCATAAGGTCGTATGTATAAAACTCTCTTCCCTATATTTCAGAGAAACATCGGGTTCGATCGAATGTCACAGGCGGCACAAAGACGGCACCCGCATGGGGTGCCGCCAGATGTTCGTTTATCTATCACGCTTTGATATTATCAGTTTGTTCCTCTGCGAAAACCTGAACGCGCTCCGCGAGTGGCGACCACGGTGTAGGTTTTCTCGGAAGACCTTACTGCACCTGTTTCTGTTTGGTGGATGACTGGAGCGACGAGAGCGCGGCGCTATTGGTAGGTGGCTGCTTGGGATGAGCGAAGATCATCCGACCTGCCACCGTTTGCAACACGCGAGTGACGGTTACCTCAATCGTGGCATTCATATACTGGCGTCCGTTCTCGACAACAATCATCGTGCCATCATCCAGGTAGCCTACGCCCTGACCTAGCTCTTTGCCATCCTGCATAATTTTAATGTGGATGTCTTCCCCTGGCAAGAGTACAGGCTTAATCGCGTTGGCGAGTTCATTGATGTTGAGTACCTTGATTCCCTGCAATTCCGCTACACGGTTGAGGTTAAAGTCGTTGGTGATGATGGGGCATTGCAGTTCTTTCGCCATCTTGACCAACTTACCATCAACATCAGCGATCCCCTCAATGTCGATATCAACCATTTCTATGGGAACCGTCGCATCTTTCTGCAAGCGATTCAGGATCTCAAGTCCTCGGCGACCCCGGTTGCGGCGCATCGTGTCAGCGGAATCGGCAATGCGTTGTAGCTCATTGAGCACAAAGCGCGGAACGGTCAGAGTCCCGCTGATGAAGCCTGTCTGGCTGATGTCAGCGATGCGCCCATCGATGATAGTGCTGGTATCGAGCAGGATGGGTGATTGAACCCCGATCTGTAACCCGCTTCGTTCTTTATCGCGGTCTTTACGTTTGGACTCACGTTCGGATTCGTGATCGTCGTCGCGCTCACGGCGGCGAAAGATCGAGCTTTGGAAGAGTGAGGCAATATCGTTCTTGCGTAGGACCGCGATAGCCACACCCAGGTAGCCAAAGAGAAGCGCTCCCACGAAAGGTAAAACATGTCCCAGTGGCTCTGGCAGGCTGTTAAGCGGAATTGCCAGCAGCGCTGAGATAATGAGACCAACCGTCAAACCAATAGCAGCTGCCACCAGATCGCTCGCAGCGGTCTTGCGAATCTTGTCGCGCATCCACACGTAGGGGATGACTGTGATATATGGCGTGATGATAAAAGCAATAATTCCGAGGATGACAGCTATCACAGCGATCCATTGCCAGCCGAGCAGATTCTTGGGTGGAATATGTGTAAGCTGGTAGACGTAATAGCTGATAACGGCCCCTATAGCTATGAGGCAGCCGACAATGCGTGATAAAGTGTTAACGAACATCCCTGCATCCTCCGTCGCAGTACACAATGAAAGTGCAAAAAGTACTTGTGTGCTCAACTCAGCGCAAGTTGTGCGTTAGATCCCCTTTCTGCGGAAACCTGAGATTGTCGTACTATATCGGGCATTCGCAGAATATCTTAGGCTTGGTCGGTGATAAAAACAATAAAAAAGGATAAGTGCAAGAAAGGTGTTGCCAAGCCAATGATGCGAAAAGATCATCAACGCAAACGAGCCTTGTGCCAATTGAGCAACGAAAACTATGTGTTGATTATGCAGTATACATGTTTTCTATACAGGTATCAACTGTTAGCTGATGTCTGGCCCTCCTTGACGCCGGTGTCAAGGAAGCGAAAAGACCTGTAGAAATGTACTAGGCAAATAATGAGAGCGTTTTGCCCCTCTCTTACTAGTGTAGTGCAATCTCCAACGCTACCGCCAGACTACTAGCGGTAAGCACCTTAAAATCTTTTGGCAAGCCCGCATCTTCTAGTTCGCCTCGTCCGCGAGAATCCTTGCCTGCGCTAGGAACAATGCAGCGTTTGAAGCCAAGTTTCGCTGACTCGCGAACACGCATTGCCAGGCGACTGACTGCACGTAATTCTCCTGAAAGGCCAACCTCACCTACCAATACCATATCAGAGGGAATATTCTTCTCGCGATAGCTTGAAGCGATGGCGGCTGCCACTCCCAGATCAATAGAAGGTTCTTCAAGGGTAAACCCACCAATGACATTCGCGTAGACATCATGATTGCCTACGGCGAGTCCAACGCGCTTGGTCAGGACCGCGAGCAGCATCAGCAGGCGATTATGCTCAATACCATTGGTTGTGCAACGTGCGTTCCCGAAATTGCTAGGGGTGACCAGAGCCTGTACCTCGACGAGCAGTGGACGTGTGCCCTCCATACTGACCACAATGGCCGAGCCCGTGGCTCCGTCCTCGCGATCAGCCAGGAAGACGGCGGAGGGGTTTGCAACCTCGACCATGCCTTCGCCATGCATCTCGAAGACACCAACCTCATGTGTCGCGCCAAAGCGATTCTTCACGCCACGCAAGAGGCGATAGGAGTGATATCTTTCGCCCTCAAGGTAAAGGACGGCATCGGCGATATGTTCCAAGGCCTTTGGACCAGCCACGGTTCCCTCTTTTGTCACATGTCCGATGATGAAAATAGGGACATGCGTGCTCTTTGCCAGTTGTACCAGTTGGAGTGTACACTCACGTACCTGACTGATGCTGCCGGGTGCTGACGTCAGGTGGCTGGCAATTAATGTTTGAATGGAATCAACGATCAAGAGCGATGGCTTGAGTCGATGAACGGCCTCCGTGATCGCATCAAGCTCAATGGAGGCAAGCAGGTAGAGGCGTTCGCCAGAAATATCAAGGCGTTCGGCGCGCATCTTAACCTGTTCTACCGATTCCTCGCCAGAGACATACAGCACAGGTCCCGTCGTCTGAGCAATAGAGCCTGAAACCTGAAGTAAGAGTGTAGATTTACCAATGCCTGGTTCACCACCAACCAGAATCACCGAACCAGGAACGAGTCCTCCTCCAAGTACACGATCCATTTCTGGATAGCCAACGGTGATCCGTGGCTGACTAAGAGGCTGGATGTCGGGAAGAACCAGGGGAATGTTAGTTCCCTGGGTAAGTGGAGCATGACTAAGGAGAGCCTGGCGACGTTGTTGAGTCGCGTTCTGGCTCTGTGAGGCCTCGACGACCTCTTCGAGCGTATTCCATGCGCCGCAATCGGGGCATTTTCCCATCCACTTGCTCTGCTCACCACCACATTGCTGGCAGACATATTTTGTGCGTATTTTTGGCATATACACGCTTTTTTTGAGCTGTAACAAGTAGTGGGGCATGAGTTGACATGCCCCACTACTTGTTTATGTTTTAGGATTCAGAACCTGAAGGATTCCCTTCACCGCCAGCCGAGAGCGCTGCCTCGGGTGCGGCGGGTGGTGGTAACTGCTCTATGCGATTACGCACTTGCAGGACCAATTCACCTTCGTCGACAATGGCTTCTACCAGATCACCGGGATGGAACTTGCCTTGCAGCAGTCCCTCCGCCAGAGCATCTTCAACCAGCTGCTGAATGGTGCGGCGCAATGGACGTGCACCATATTCTGGGTTGAAGCCCTTTTCGATCAAGAATTCCTTTGAAGGTTGTGGCACGACTAGCTCGATCTGCTGCTCTGTCAACTGCACGCGAACGCGGTTGAGCAGAAGGTCCACAATCGAATTCATCTCCTCCATACGCAGGGAATGGAAGACGATGACCTCGTCAATACGGTTCAAGAACTCAGGCTTGAAGGTATTGCGCAGTTCGCCCAGCACCTTACTCTTCATGGCATCATACTCAGCCTTATTGGCCTTGGCCTTGTCTTTCGACTGGCGGAAGCCCATTGACGCTTCCTTGTTTAGCAAGGAGGCACCAACGTTTGATGTCATGATGATGACGGTGTTGCGGAAGTCTACTGTGCGGCCCTTGGCATCCGTCAGCTTACCATCTTCAAGGATCTGAAGGAGCATGTTGAAGACGTCAGGGTGAGCCTTCTCGATTTCGTCGAGCAGGATGACACTGTAAGACTTGCGGCGAACGGCCTCAGTGAGCTGACCGCCTTCTTCATAACCGACATATCCAGGAGGGGCACCAACCAGGCGTGCAGCCGCGTGGCGCTCCATGAACTCTGACATGTCAATTTTGATCAAGGCCTCTTCGCTACCGAACATGAATTCGGCAAGCGCGCGAGCAAGCTCAGTTTTACCGACACCAGTGGGGCCCATAAAGATGAAGGAGCCAACAGGGCGCTTCGGATCTTTCAAGCCAGCGCGGGCGCGGCGAACGGCGCGTGAGATCTTTTCGATAGCCTCATTCTGTCCGATGACACGGGCATGGAGAGCTTCCTCCATCTGGAGCAAGCGCTGAGACTCTTCCTGAGCGATGCGCATTACCGGGATGCCGGTCCACATCGCTACAATCTGAGCGATCTCTTCCTCGCCGACAGTTGGCTTATCGGTACCACGTTCTTTCTGCCAACCGGACTCAAGCTTCGCGATCCTTTCGCGTAACTTCACCTCGCGGTCGCGCAGTTCAGCAGCCAGTTCATACTCCTGTTGCTGGATCGCGGCCTCTTTCTCGCGCAAGACCGACTCCAAGCCCTTCATGGCTTCTTTTAGATTGAGAGGAGCAAGCGAGTTCTGCATACGCACCCGGCTGGCGGCCTCGTCAATCAGGTCAATCGCCTTGTCAGGCATAAAGCGGTCGGTAATATAGCGACTTGCCATTTCGGTTGCGGCTCGCAGAGCTTCATCGGTGATAACCAGCCGATGGTGCTGCTCATAGCGTTCGCGGATACCCTTGAGGATCTCAATGGTTTCCTCGACCGATGGCTCGCGGACAATCACTTCCTGGAAGCGGCGTTGAAGTGCGGCATCGCGCTCAATGTACTTGCGGTACTCATCGAGCGTGGTGGCACCAATACACTGCAACTCGCCACGTGAGAGAGCGGGTTTGAGGATATTTGCGGCATCAACCGCGCCTTCAGCGGCACCTGCACCGACCAGGGTATGAACCTCGTCAATGAAGATGATGCAGTCGCGGCTATTGCGAATTTCCTCAATAATTTTCTTGAGGCGCTCCTCAAATTCGCCACGGTACTTAGTACCGGCGACCAGGGAGCCAACATCAAGCGTCAGGAGGCGCTTGTTTGCGAGAGTCTCTGGGACTTCACCAGCGATCAGGCGTTGGGCCAGACCTTCCACAATCGCGGTTTTACCGACACCCGGCTCACCGATAAGCGCGGGATTATTTTTATTACGACGTGAGAGAATCTGGATAACACGTTCGATTTCCTGATGGCGGCCAATGACCGGATCGAGCGTGCCAGCACGGGCGGCGGCTGTGAGGTCGATGCCCATCTGGTCGATAGTTGGAGTCTTCGAGTGTTTTGCATCCCGTTCTGGCGCGTTCGACTGGCTGAGCACCTGAATTGTCTGTGTGCGAACCTTTTCGAGGTTGACACCCAGGCTTTCCAGGACGCCTGCGGCAATGCCCTCGCCTTCGCGAACGAGTCCGAGCAGGAGATGTTCTGTACCGATATAGTGGTGATTTAAGCGGCGGGCCTCATCAACGGCGAGCTCAATGACCTTCTTCGCGCGAGGCGTCAGGCCAATTTCGCCGAGCACGATGCGATCTCCGCGCCCGATAATAAATTCAACGGCGCTCCGAACCTTGTTGAGTTCGACGCCGAGATTAGCCAAAACTTTTGCAGCAACACCCTCGCCTTCGCGTACAAGGCCCAGCAAGAGATGTTCTGTACCGATATAATTGTGCTGGAAGCGCTGAGCTTCCTCTTGAGCGAGGCTCAGAACTTTTCTGGCGCGCTCTGTGAATTTATCAAACCTATCTCTATCGTTCACCTGTTTGTCACCCCCCTTTCAGTGGCAGAGGGTGGAACCGAGCCCTCTGTGTCGCTCAGGTAAACCGTGTGATTCATCATACAACACCCAACATACAGCGTCAAGGATAACAACCGTAGCCTCCCGTCTGTCGTTACACGCTTATTGTCGTTTACTGAGAAACAATCGACCTCTAGCTGTTTTTCAATAGAGCGAGACAGCGAAGAGGTCGTCCGAATTTGTCTGTTCAGGTACATGGCACACATGATGTGCTATGACGTCTGTAAGAGAGAATTCTTCTTCTTCAAAAGACCTCCCTTTGTGTTCAATTCTTTCGTATGGGTTACTCTTATTGGAAGGCCTGAGCGCATTGATGCTAACTACATTAGGCGCTTTGGTTTTCCTTTAAGATGTTAGGATGGTGCATACTGTTGGATAACGGAAGAACTGAGAAGCCAGCCATGTTTGGAATTTATAGGCCTGTCTTTGCCTTTGTCGTGATACTTGGGAACCGTCTTGCTAAGGTGCACTTTGTATGAGTTTAAACATTCTCTGTAGTAGAGAGACCTGGTGCGAAGCCTGTGTGCAGCTGTGATTACCCTCAACATCCCAACATTGGAAAGACCCCTCAAATGTAACTGCTAAAATTGTCATGATAAACTGCGCATTTCATCATACACCACGCATTTTGCAGCGTCAAGTAGTTCCAAAATGTTGATTATAGTACGAAACCTGTCTCGCTTTGTTGTTCGCTTTCTCTGTCTTATGCTCAGTGGGATGAGGGCTAAGAAAAATTGTACCTCCCCTACCTGTTCATCATAGACAGGTAGGGGAGGTATCATGTTCTGATGGGCACTATCATCGTGTGCCCGGTTCGCGCTTACTCAGCCGAGTCAGGCTCGTCTTTGGTGCGCTGGCGAGCGGCCGCGCGGAAAGCCTCCGCCATGGCTGTTGTCTCGCCTACTTCGTCCTTGCCGCCGCGTTGCGCGCCCTCAGAGCCACGCTCGCGCCTCTCGGGGCGTTCGCGTTTGCGCTCTTCGGTTGGCGCTGCATTCTCCAGAGAAGGTGTGGTGGATTCCAGAGAAGGAATCGCCTCACGGGTGGCGATTGCAGCAGGAGCACTCTCAGTCGTTGTGGCTTCCGCGACTTCCGTCTGTTCCTCGCCAGTTGGCTCTGGTTCTGGCTCATCTACCTGGCGCAGGCTCAGACCGAGGCGACGGCGCTCAGGATCGATGCGTAGGATGCGAAGCTCCAACTGAGCACCCTCTTGCAGGACCGACTTGGGATCGGTGCCGGGAGTCAGCTCGGAGTGATGGATTAAGCCCTCGATGCCATCTTCGATGCGAGCGAACGCGCCGAAGGGAGCGATCTTGGTAACAGTGCCATTCACAAGCTGTCCAGGTGTGTAGCGCTGCTCCACAGTAGTCCAGGGATCAACCTCAGCGCGCTTGATCGAGAGCGCGATCTTCTTGCGCTCTTTATCGACGCTAAGTACCTGTACCTCGACCTCCTGGCCGACGTGCAGTACTTCGCTGGGATGGTTGACGCGGCTCCAGGCGAGCTGGCTGATATGAACCAGACCGTCTGCGCCACCCAGGTCTACGAAGGCGCCAAAGTTCGCCAAATTGCTGACGACACCTTTACGTACTTCACCGGGCTTGAGCTCTTCGAGCAGCTCTTCGCGGCGGCGCTGGCGCCACTCCTGAACGGCCATGCGCTCAGAGAGAATCAAGCGGTTGCGCGCGCGATTGATCTCAATAATCTTGAGCTGAAGCTCTTTGTCTTTCATCGCCTGCAACTTGGCAGCGGTCTCTTGATTCTCACCACCAGCCGCGACCTCTTCCCGCTTGAGGTTGAGGATCTGAGAGATAGGAACAAAGCCACGAATGCCGTTCACATCAACGATCAAGCCGCCTTTGTTAAAGTCGATGACTTTCGCCTTCAGGAGCTCACCGTTTTTGAACTGCTCTTCCGCGATACGCCACTGGCGCTCGGTATTGGCTCGTTTGAGCGAGAGAACCGCGTGCCCTTCATTGGTCTCAGGCTGAATGACATAGACCAGAACCTTGTCATTCAATCCAAGCTCATCAAAGGAGCCATACCCATTAGAGGGAAGCTCTCGCGTCGAGAGAACACCTTCAGACTTCAGGCCAATATCAACCAGAATCTCATCCTGGTCGATACGCACGATCACGCCTTCAACGACATCACCGCGTTTGATGTTGGTTGGACTTGGTGAGGCAGCCAGCAAGGCTTCCATGTCATTCTGGTTGTAGTCTTCCACGTCCTCTGAAGTGGTGTTCAGGTTATTGTTTTGTACTTGAGGGTCATTGCCTTCGATCATCGTCTGTACCCGCCCGCTGTTAGGATTTTCCGCTGGCATTGTCGAAAGGTTGCCGTGCTTTTCTTCTTGCATGGGTGAAACCCCCTTCGAACCACGGTTTTTGCCCATTTCGGAGGGACACTCCGGCCCTTGGTCTCGTTTATGCGTGTGTGGCAGTTTGGTGCTTATACTGTCTGGCTTGTTGCTTCTTCACTGGCGCAGGGCCAGGATGGATTGTGAAAACGAGATGGACCTTCAGTTTTTATGCCTGGGGAGTGTGCCATCGGAATCTGGGTCATCGGAGGAGGTGCTCAGGCGGTAATCGTTTCGGTCATCAATAAGAGTTCCCGGGTGACCAGGATGTGCGACCTGTTGCTTTGCCCTACAGAACGGTGATACGAAACGATACGCGCAGGCAAGTAAGCCATGTTCCTTATAAGAAAACCTGGACGCGTCAGCGCTAGTTGCGGTAGCGACGTTGGTTTTCACATAAGACCTAGTAGGCACATAAGTACCTGGACAAAGCATACCCCCACTCGATGGTGTAATTATACCAAATGCCGTCCTCGAATGCAAGGAGATACGCAGCCTTTTCGCAGTGCTCTCCGGTGTTTTTCTATCTTTCACATTGTACCACAATACCGCAAGCCCTTTCTTCTATGATAGAATGGAGGTATGCAAGGAAGAGGTTTGTACGAAAACACATCTATAATAGCGCGTCTCCGCACGCGCCTACAAGCGCCGGGGCCTGCCTATCCTCTGCTCGATCAGCTTGAGGGACGCCAACCTGGCGCGCGCCAGGCTGCGGTCCTGCTGGCTTTATATGAGCAGCAAGGCCAGTTATCGTTGCTCTTTATTCGGCGTGCCACTACTCTACGTGCTCATAGCGGCGAGATCGCGTTTCCAGGTGGAAGCGTGGAGCCGCGTGATGCCTCGCTGACCGCGACGGCGTTGCGCGAAGCCTGGGAGGAGGTTGGGTTGGTTCCAGAAGACGTTGAGGTGCTTGGGATGCTTCCACCAGTCTTTACGGTGGTGAGCAACTTTTTGATTGTACCAGTTGTGGGATATCTTGCGCAGGGACCGGGTGAACTCATACTTCAGCGTAGTGAGGTAGCTGAGACTATTGTGGCTCCTCTGGCTGCTCTAGCCGACCCATCTATTGCGCGCGTTGAGCACTGGACGCGCGGCGAGAAGACGCGCTCTGTCTACTTTTTTGACTACAATGCGTATTGTATATGGGGTGCGACGGGTCGCATTTTGCATACCCTTCTCTCCCTACTCCACCCAGATACTGAATAACTATCACGGGATAGCGCTTACCAATTAGTTCTATACCACTTGCGAATCTCTAAGATTTGGTTACAATTGAGATTGTAGTCGGAATGGCCTGTAGTGCGTCCGTTGTATGATGTCTCATTGAAGTAGTGGTTGGTCTGTAGCGCCCAGGTGGAGAATATCGTGACATTACCAACGCCAGATGCTCAAGTCTCACAACTTCTGCCCCAGAGACTCCAATTAAATGTGCCGTTACACTCGATGCCTGTTGAGTCCTCCCTCACATTTACCCCTTTTTCCCTCACGCCTCCTCCCCGTGAGTCGCGTGCACTTGTTGCTGAGCCCGTATCTGAAGCTGTCACTTTCTCCTTGGACCACACCCAGGGGCGTTTTAAGCCTTTGCCCGTCAGAAGCGCTGATTCCCGGCATTTTGTGCGACCTGCTGGGGATTTTCCGCGCGGCTGGATAGGCTCAGTGCTGGCCGATTGGGGAGCCTTCGCCTCATTGGTCGTGCTGGCTTGCCTTTTTCTCATGCTCCTGGGTGGGGGGGTTATGTTATTCGTAATGCTGCAATTCTAACAAGATACATATAATGCCACTTAATCACTCTAGAATGCTTATATGAACTGAGAAGGGGTGAAGACATCAGCACGGAATCACAATCCAGGGAGTAAGGTATGCGTATTCCTAATACATTGTGCAGGCGTACTCTTTATCCCACAATAAGCACGTAGCCAGGGAGCGAGCATAAGAGACAACACTGTCTGGGCTTTGCCGCTAGCATGGCCTGGTTTCTTATGCTTCAAAATTACCTGGAGTTGGCAGGGGGCTTTTCCTTGTCCAACCTCCGAGCACACTCGGAGGTTGGACAGGATCTTACTCCTGTGCTGCTGGTACGTTGTGCAATGTACGCGCATGCTGCACGCCTTTGACGATGGCGCGAGCCAGTGTCTCGGCTGCTGCTGCTCCTATCATGGTGACACGCTGCGCGGCAAGCGCGCCTCGCGCTTGCTGAGAGTCTCTTGTGCCCACTGAGAGGGCGAAGATCGCATCGCCGTCAAACATCGTATGCGCTGGCCGAATGACCTGCGCCATGCCGTCGTGTGCCATCTGCGCGACCTTCGTGCATTCGGCCTTGGTAAGCGTGGCTGTGGTTGCGATCACCGCTATCGTTGTATTGCTAAAAGGGTTGGGCGTAATTGTGCTCGAACCCAGGGGATCGCGTGTCCCCGCGATGATCTGCTGGGTTTGGGGATCATAAATATTACCTAGTGCGTTAACGATCACAAGAGCGGCGACCAGGGTGCCATCCGGCAACTGCGTGCTGGCCGATCCTAATCCGCCTTTCATAGCGAGCAGGGGACTGGCGAGTTTGCCGACGGTGGCTCCCGTTCCTGCGCCGATATTGCCCTGCTCTACAGGATCAGAGCTTGCCTGCTGACTGGCCCTATAGCCAGCTTCCGCGTCCGGGCGCACTTGCGCTGAGCCAATTGCCAGGTCGAAGATCGCGGCTGCGGGAACAATGGGAACGCGTGCAACTCCGGTGTCGATCCCTTTGTTGTGCTCTTCGAGATAACGCATGACACCAGCCGCCGCGTTGAGTCCGAAGGCGCTCCCTCCAGTCAACAAGATGGCGTGGACCTCATCAACCATATGGATCGGGTTGAGTAGGTCTGTCTCGCGTGTGGCGGGTGCGCTTCCTCGTACATCAACTCCCCCGGTTGCTTCCATATCGCAGAGAATGACGGTGCAGCCAGTCGCTGCTTCAAAGTTGGTGTCGTGTCCAACGCGAATTCCTGGGATGTCTGTGATGTCGTCATGCATGGCTTTTGTCCTCACCTTTCATAATGGTGTGTTTCTAAAAGGACCCAAAAAGTTGCGCGCAACTTTTTGGGTCCTTTTAGAAACACATTTGCCTTAGAGGTGTTCGCTGGTGGCGGCGCGGCGTAGGCGCTCAATGGCCTGCGCTACAGACTCCTTCTTGTTATAGACAGAGGAGCCAGCGACGAGTAGATTGGCACCAGCCTTAACAACCTGGGCGGCTGTCTTCTCCGAGATACCGCCATCAACTTCAATATCGCAACTGAGGTGGCGCTCGGCTAGCATGCGCCGTAACTCAACGATTTTGGGCAGGGTCTCAGGGATGAGTTCCTGTCCTCCAAAGCCTGGATTTATGGTCATGACCAGCACCATATCCAGCAGTGAGAGCATATCTTTGAGCATGAAGACGGGTGTAGAAGGGTTGATCGCCACCCCTGCTCGTTTGCCCGCTGCCTTAATCTGTTTAATGACACGGTGCAGGTGCGGACAGACCTCTTGATGGACAATGATGATATCCGCTCCAGCCTGCGCGAAGGTTTCAATATACTCCTGGGGATTAGTAATCATCAGGTGAGCCTCAAGTGGTAGTCGCGTTACACGGCGTACGGCCTCGACAACCAGTGGCCCCATTGTGATATTTGGCACAAAGTGTCCATCCATCACATCGATCTGAATACGCTCAGCTCCTCCTGCTTCGGCCTCGCGTACCTGTTCGCCCAGGCGCGCGAAGTCTGCCGAGAGAATCGAGGGAACGATTTCGATCATCTGAATCCCCTTTCTCTAAAATTTATGTGTCAGCTTGGAGGCAGCGGCTGTGTCAAAGAGCCAGGTGACTTCTCCCTGCGTTGGGCGAACCAGTTGCGCTGGATACTCTTCAGGATTATGTTGCCCTTCGATGACCTCCTTAACCGCCTCGGCTTTGTCCTGTCCGGTGACCAAGAAGAGCACATGGCGCGCGGCTGTCAATACAGGTGGGGTAAAGGTCAGACGTGCGGGGGGAGGCTTGGGCACACTGACCGGCATCACCAGGCGCTCGTTCTCTTTCAGCGAGGGCTGGTGAGGGAAGAGCGAAGCGGTATGGGCCTCGGGTCCCATGCCCAGCAGGATCAGATCGAATTCTGGCACATCAGAGGTTTTGAAGACGCGATGCATCTCATCGGTATATGCTTGCGAAGCCGCGTCGCGGTTATCCTGCTCAGCGAGCATACGATGTACCTGGTTGGCGGGAACGGGTATTTTGCTGATGAGCGTATCAAGTGCCATCTTGTAGCAGCTGTCCGCGCTATCGGGTGGCACGCAACGCTCGTCAGACCAGAAGAGTTCTACCAGGTTCCAGTCAATCTGGCTAGTGTAGGGTTCGGAGGCAAGCAGATTGTAGAGAGCCTTGGGAGTATTGCCGCCCGAGAGTGAAAAGGTGAAGCGTCCATGGTCAGCGATCGCTTCTTGCGCTACCTGGATTACATAGCGAGCCGCTGCCTGGCTCAGATTTTCCAGGCTTGAGTACGAGGAGATATGTCTATTCTGCATATTTCTAATGCTCCTGGTTGATAGATGTTGTGACATATGATTCTAAGACAACAGCGTTCTGCAGGGGTCATAGGGTGTGGGCTGATTTGCCATTGGCAAATCAGCCCACACCCTATGACCCCTGCGAAGCGCGTGAGCGCTGAGAAGTCGCTGACTTTGCATAGCCCTACTCTGAGTATAACAAGGCTCACACGCTCGACAAGCAGAATTGTAGCGCTATTGCTCTTCTACAAGCAGGTCATAGATTTCATTCAGTGCCGCCTCATATTGGCGATCATGTCCAACGATTTCTAGTTCATCGTGCAGTAAGGTACTGGCAACGTCAGCGCTATCCTGACCCAGGCTGACTGTGCGCTGGTGCCGTGTGCCTTCTGGCAACTCTACTGAGGTCAGAGCGTGGTCTGCCCCATCGGCGCGATCAATCGTGAACGTGACGTGTTTGTTGTCCACAGTGCTCAGCAAGCGTACCAGGCACAGGGTACCGGGTGGTAGTTCAGGCTGAAGGCGTGGGCGAATGGAGATGCTCCCAAATCCACTGTGGGCAATGATTCCATCTGCAGTAGGTATTGGAAGTTTGCCAGTAGAATGTGACGTATACCAGGTATGCTCGCCCGTGGCTGTGTTGTGAACATTGCGCTGATGATTGTGATCGATCTCCCATGACAGGCTCCTGAGCAACCATGCCGAAAGCATAAGTGCTCGCGTCGGATTGATTTGGTAGCTAGCCTCTTTATTGCCTTCGGGTGTTGTCTGAGGAGTGGAGACGGCATGCTCGATCTCTATGCGATAGATACCGCTCAAGTATTGTTGGTATTCAGGCACGTCAAAGAATTGAGCGATGAGTTGACGCCAGGGCGTGATCCGCCCCCAGTTCAGATCACTCAATGCCCAGGGGGACGCGTTCCCTATCATGGACGCGAGATGTGCCAGGCTTTGTTCTGGACGGGTAAAGTGGTCGGAGTCGACTATGACGCGACTGCTAATCCCGGCCAGGTAAGTGAAAGCGCTGGTCTCATGCGGCGGATCAGCCAGCCACCAGAGATAAATGGGCAGATCTGGCTTGAACAGTGGTTGGATGATCGTCGCGGCTGAGTGGATGGCGGGGCCAGCTAGCCTGAGCGTGATTTGCTCAAAGTTGTGGCGCATAATATCGGAGATGATCGGGAAAGAGCGGAGCGTCACCCACGTGCTAACATCTGTGGGAGCGCTCTCGCTGGAATCAAGGATAAGCAATATCACGCGCGCGATATGGGTACTACACAGATCGCGTAGAAGCGAACTGGCGCGCTGCGCGGACTCGACATCCGGCGCACAGATGACGAAATTGAGAACGCTTGCTCGTACATTTACGTTCTGGCTGATGCGAACGTTGTCTGCGGACAGGTGCCAGAGAGAGGTAAGCACCTCTTCGGCCTCTTCCATGCGTACCAATTTTCCGGCCCAGGCGAGATTCTTGCCTGGTTGTTCAAAGGATGCCTTCGTCATTCCCGTTCCCCTTCATCGAAGTGAACCTCATTGTTCATGTGTACCACGTTGTGCTACATTTTCCCATGCTACAAACTATGCTTTGCGCTGCTATCCTCAGGAATGGCGTCAACACATTAGGGCCGACGCCAGCGGAAGCCATCGCGCCAGATGAACTCATCGGCGCCCTGGGGACCCCAGGTTCCAGACTCATAGGTGTGGATGGTCGCGGGTGATTCATTCTTCCAGGCATCAAGGATGCCCTGAACGAAGGTCCATGCTGCCTCTACTTCATCGCGGCGGGTGAAGAGTGTAGAGTCTCCAAGCATCGAATCGAGCAAGAGACGCTCATATGCCTCTGGCTGCTCGCGTACGAATGATGAACCATAGAAGAAGTCCATGTTCACCGAGCGGATCTGCTGATCTGTGCCGGGAACCTTCGCGCCAAACTTCAGCGAAATGCCCTCATCTGGTTGGATGCGTAGTGTCAACACGTTTGGCTCGACCTGCCCCTGGGATTCGTTCTGCTTGAAGATCATCAGAGGCGGTTGTTTGAACTGAATCGCGATCTCTGTCACACGCTTGGGAAGGTGCTTTCCAGTTCTTAGGTAAAATGGTACGCCCGCCCAACGCCAGTTGTCAATGAAAAGTTTCATCGCGACGTAGGTTTCGGTATTGGAACCGGGCTGGACGCCATTCTCGGACTGGTAACCAGGTACCTGATGTCCACCGACGTAGCCGGGGCCATATTGGGCGCGCACAGTGTTCTGAAGTGCCTCGCGACCTGAGAGTGGCTGTAGGGCATGCAGGACTTTCACCTTCTCGTCACGGACCGCGTTAGCGTCGAAGGCGATTGGTGGCTCCATAGCGACCAGTGTTAGCAACTGGAGCATATGGTTCTGGATCATATCGCGGATCGCGCCCGATTCTTCATAGTAGCCGCCACGTCCCTCAATACCGATATTCTCAGCCACGGTAATCTGGACCTGATCGATATAGCGGCGATTCCAGATGGGTTCAAAGATGCCGTTCGCCAGGCGGAAGACCAGGATATTCTGTACAGTCTCTTTGCCCAGGTAGTGGTCAATACGATAGATCTGCTCTTCCTTGAAGACCTTGCCGATCTGGCGATTGAGCTCACGGGCTGAGGGCAGATCATGACCAAAGGGCTTTTCGACGATGATGCGTGTCCAGCCCTTGCGGTTACGGTTGAGTCCGGCGGCTCCCAGGTTTTGGATGATGGTTGGGTACTGGCTGGGGGGAGTCGACAGGTAGAAGATGCGGTTGCCGCTGGTTCCTCGTTCCTGGTCAAGGCGATTGAGTAGGGCGGCGAGCTTCTCATATCCTTCGGGTTCATGGAAGTCTGATTGCAGGTAGAAGAGGCCGTTGGAGAAGCTCTCCCAAACTTGTTCGTTGACTGGTTTTTGACGCGAGAACTCATTGATGGAATCGAGCGCCTGCTTGCGGAAGATCTCATCATTATATGGGCGGCGCGCAAACGCCACGACGGAGAATCCGGCTGGCAGTGGATGCTCCAGGGCCAGGTTGTAGAGCGCTGGCAGTAACTTGCGGTGGGTCAGGTCGCCGGTAGCACCGAAGATGACCATCACGCATGGCTCTGGGCTTTGTTTGATGCGTAGCCCCTCGCGAAAGGGGTTGGGCGCCTCGACTACGCTACGCTGAGGCATGAGTGTAATCTCCTAGTTTCAAGAATTGTCTGTGTACTCCTTATAAGAAAACCTGAGCACTTTGGCATGAGCCGCGAGAGCGGTGTGGGTTTTCACATAAGATTGTAATAAGTTCTTATCAATTTCAGGATGTGCGTATCGGGTGCTTTACCCTGCTGGCGGCGTATTGCCGATCCCTATCCGGCTTGGCATCCGGCCCGGTTGGGGGGGCGCCAGTTCGCCTGGCGCTCCCCTTGTTTTTCCAGGCGCTATCAGGTTTCCTACTTGGAGGACTTGACCGCGTGACCACCGAACTCGTTACGCAGGGCGGCGAGCACCTTCGCGGAGAAGGATTCGTCCTGGCGGGAGTGGAAACGCTCGAAGAGGGAGAGGGTAATGACCGGGGCGGGCACATCGGTATCGATAGCCTGCTGAATGGTCCAGCGACCCTCGCCGGAGTCCTCGACGTAGCCCTTGAGGTTCTGTAGGTCCGGATCCTTCTCGAACGCGGACTCGGCTAGCTCAAGTAGCCAGGAGCGAACGACGCTTCCCTGCATCCACAGATGCGAGATGGCATGAAGATCAAAGTCATATTGTTTGGCGGCGCGCAGGATTTCAAAGCCTTCGCCATATGCCTGCATCATACCATACTCAATGCCATTGTGTACCATCTTGACGAAGTGGCCTGCGCCAGCAGGGCCACAATGGAGGTAGCCATCGGGTGGCGCGAGGGTCTTGATCAGAGGCTCAACATACTCAAACGTGCTCTTCTCGCCACCAACCATCAGGCAGTAGCCAACTTTCAGGCCCCAGATACCGCCGCTGGTTCCGGCATCCATGAACTGGAAACCCTTCTCGGTGACTTCTTTGCTGCGGCGGATAGAATCTTTGTACATGGAATTGCCACCGTCGATAATGATGTCGCCCTTGTTGAGGTAAGGGATGACTTCATTAATCATGTCATCGGTAGCCTGACCGGCGGGAACCATGACCCATACGACGCGAGGTGACTGGTTGAGTTTGCCTACCAACTCTTTAATGCTGTATGCGCCCTCGGCACCCTCTGTAACGATCTCGTCAGTCTTTGCTGCGGTGCGGTTCCAGGCGACAACGCGATGATCTTCGCGTAGCAGGCGGCGTACCATGTTCGCGCCCATGCGGCCAAGGCCAATAAACCCGATCTCCATTATACTTCTCCTTTATATTTGTATACATGTCTCCGCTTGTCGTGAGCGAAATAGAATACTTCTTATCGAAAACCTGAGCGCGAGAGCGCTAGCCGCGAGAGCGGCGTAGGTTTTCGGCTAAGAGGTTACTTCTTATCGAAAACCTGAGCGCGAGAGCGCTAGCTACGTCAGTAGCGTTGGTCCTCGTTTAACCTAAAGCAGGGAAACGAAACGACAATATATACTTATTTTATGCGCTCTTCCATGGCTCTTCCATGAAGAACGAGCGCGCGCCAGAATATGGGGCAGGGATTTTTGTCCCCCTCCCCTTTGGCTACCAGTACTAAAAAGCACAGGTTAGCCGTGCCTTGCGAGCCCCTCACAGAGTACGCGACCCGCGCAAAGCGCGAGTCGCTACCCGCAAGTGAGTTTCAATCTACATCAAAGGTGCTTGTGATTCCTCTCCGAACCCTCAATGTTTGGGCTTCTTCGAAGATCTTAGTCAGCAACCTGCTCTTTTAGAGCCTGTTTCTTCTTCTCGATGCCATCAAAGAGCTGGTGGAAGGAGTCGACGAACTTCTGCACGCCCTCGTCCTGCAACTGCTTGGTGATCTCGTCATAGTGGATGCCCTGCTGCTCAAGCGCATCAAGGCTCTTCTTTGCACCGTCGATATCATTCTCGATGGTGTTGCGTGCGACGCCGTGATCGCGGAAGTTGTTGATGGTATCAAGTGGCATCGTATCGACGGTGTCAGGTCCAATCAGCTCTTCAGCGTAGAGCACATCACGGTAGGCAGGGTTCTTGGTGCTGGTGCTGGCCCAGAGTGGGCGCTGCACATGAGCGCCAGCGTGCCGCAGTGTCTCGAAGCGAGGGGTATTGAAGAACTTCTTGAAGTCCTGGTAAACGAGGCGCGCGTTGGCAATCGCGGCCTTGCCTTCGAGTTCCTTCAAGGAGGCCTCTCCGCCCGCTTTGATCTTGTCTTCAAGCAACTTGTCGACGAGCGTATCTACGCGGCTGACGAAGAAGCTAGCGACCGAGGCCAGGCGGCTGATATCTTTGCCCTCACCATTGCGGTCCTCAAGAGCGCGCAGGTAAGCGTCTGCAACCTCGCTATAGGATTGAAGCGAGAAGATCAGGGTAATGTTGACGTTGATTCCCTTACGGAGAGTCTCGTAGATGGCGGGAATTCCAGCAGGTGTTGCTGGAATCTTGATCATCAGATTAGGGCGCTGAACCAGATTCCAGAAGCGCTCGGCTTCCGCGATAGTGCCCTCGGTATTGTTGGCGAGCTCTGGTGAGACTTCGAGGCTGACATAGCCATCCTTGCCTTCTGTGCGGTCATAGATAGGGCGCAGCAGATCGGCGACGGTGCGGATGTCCTGGATTACCAGCTCCTCGTAGATTTCGTTTGTGCTCTTGCCAGCTTTGATGAGAGCCTGCATTTGCTCGTCGTAGGAGTGGCCCGCGCTAATCGATTTCTCAAAAATGGTAGGGTTGGCGGTGACGCCAAGGATACCATCTGCCTCAAGCATCTTCTGGAACGCGCCCGATGCGAGCTGAGCGCGGTCAATATTGTCATACCAGACGCTCTGACCCTGGCTTTGTAGTTGTAGCAGTGGATTGGTCATACAATCACTCCTTTATGTACTATCTATGCGAAAACCTGAGCCTGCTGTGCCCCCTCATGGAGGTCTGCGTTCGCCACGAGAGCGGTGACGTACCCTCGTATGAGGATTGGTTTTCGTATAAGACTGTAGTGTGTCTGCTAGTACTGTTATAAGTAACCTGATGCGTAACGTTTAAACTAATTGCTCTAAGATCGTACTACTTTTGGCAGGTGTTTTGTCAAGCAGATATCAGGGACGGATCAGCGAGGGAGCACCCCTGGGGAGTGCTTCCCCGCATGACGAGGAGCCGTCCGACGCACACTTTCGCCGTAGTACTCTTGTACCCAGGCATGTACGTGTTCTTCACCTGCCCCTCGTTTTAGAGCAGATTCTTGGCCTTCTTGATGATATTGTCAGGTGTCAGACCAAACTTCTCATAGAGCAGGCCTGCTGGGGCTGACGCGCCAAAGTGATCAAGCGTGACGGTATCACCTTCCAGACCAACATAGCGTTCCCAGCCGAAGGGCGAAGCCGCCTCAATGGCGATACGCGCCTTGACGCTCTTGGGGAAAACGCTTTCTTTATACTCGGGGCTCTGCTGCTCAAAGAGCTCCCAGCTTGGCATACTTACTACACGAACAGCAATGCCTTCCTGTCGCAGTTTCTCACCAGACTCTACTGCCAGCGAGAGCTCGGAACCAGTGGCGATGAGGATCACCTGTGGCGTGCCTTCGCTATCGCTAAGGGTATAGGCACCCTTGGCGGCGTTGGACGCGCTGGCATAGCGCTCACGGTCAAGAGTGGGCAGGTTCTGGCGTGAGAGTACGAGGGCCACTGGGCCTTCGGTGGTAATGGCTGAACGCCAGGCTTCGGCTGTCTCATTGGCGTCACCAGGGCGGATAACGGTCAGGCCAGGAATGGCGCGCAGGGACGCGAGTTGCTCGATAGGCTGGTGCGTGGGACCATCCTCACCAACACCGATGCTATCGTGTGTGAATACATAGATGGCCTTCTGGCGCATGATTGAGGCCAGGCGAATGGGTGGGCGCATATACTCTGAGAAGATGAGGAAGGTCGCGCCAAAGGGAACGAGGCCTCCGTAGAGCGCCATACCATTGAGGATGGCACCCATGGCATGCTCACGGATACCGAAGTGCATGTTGCGGCCATTCTCTTCGGGACCGAAGTCGCCCAGATCCTTCATATAGGTGCTGGTCGAGGGTGCCAGGTCAGCTGACCCGCCGATCAGGTTTGGCAGCTTGGACGCGATGGCATTGAGTGTCTTACCAGAGGCGGCGCGGCTCGCCAGGGATTCGCCAGCCTTGAAGGTGGGGATGGCGCTCTCCCAACCGTCTGCAAGCTTGCCGCTCTGCTCCTGCTGCCACTGTTCTGCCAGTTCGGGATAGGCCTGAGTGTAGGCCGCGTACTGCTTCTGCCAGGCTAGCTCTTGTTCCGCGCCACGCTCAACGGCTTGACGGTAGTAGGCGACCGCCTCTTCGGGCTCGAAGAAAGGCTCCTCAGAGGGCCAGCCAAGATTGCGTTTGGTCAGTAGCACTTCGTCCGCGCCCAGAGGGGAGCCATGGGCCGAAGCTGTGTCCTGCTTGTGAGGGCTACCATAACCGATATGCGTGCGCGTAACGACGATAGAGGGGCGCTCGTCTGCCTGGGCGGCCTCGATAGCCTTGCTCACTGCTTCAAGGTCGTTCACGTCGCTGACGTGTTGCACATGCCAGCCATAGCTCTCAAAGCGCGCGCCGACACTCTCAGTAAAGGCCAGGCCGGTGTCGCCTTCGATGGTGATATGGTTGTCATCGTAGAAGTAAATCAACTTGCCAAGCTTGAGGTAACCGGCGATGGAAGCGGCTTCAGAGGTGACGCCTTCCATCAGGTCGCCATCGCTACAAATTGCATAGATATAGTGGTCGAGAATGGTGTGTCCAGGGCGATTGTAGCGGCTAGCCTGGAAGCGCTGGGCGATTGCCATGCCGACGCCATTGACGAAGCCCTGTCCAAGAGGTCCCGTGGTGGTCTCGACTCCAGGTACGTCATGATACTCGGGATGACCTGGTGTGCGACTGCCCCACTGGCGGAAGTTCTTCAACTCTTCGAGGGGAAGATCATAGCCTGTCAGGTGTAGCATGCTATAGAGCAGCATGGATGCATGGCCCGCTGAGAGTATGAAGCGGTCGCGGTTGAACCAGTGTGGATTGCGTGGATTGTAGTGCATATACTTGGTCCACAGCAGGTAGGTCAGGGGCGCGAGTGCCATTGCGGTGCCGGGGTGACCGGAGTTGGCTTTCTGTACACCGTCCATAGAAAGGGTGCGAATGGTATTGATACAAAGCTCTTCAAGCGTCTGTTCCTGTACCGGTGATTGCTGTTGTGTTGTCATCTATCCTCCAACAAAAAGGTTTTATTTATTGTCAATCGTACACTATCGCCAACCTCTTTAATGATAACACAGATGGTCCTAAGATGGTAGCGTTACTCGTCGTGTTTTTCGCGCAGAAAAAAGGGCGATACCTGTGGATCGCCCGGAAATGAATCATCGCTATGGTTCGCGTAGTGCTTTCTGTTGTAATTCATAAAGTTTGCTAATCGCTTCGATAGGCGTGAGCTCATCAATGCTCATCTGCTTTAGATCTTCGATCAGCGGGTGGGTCTCACTGGCGAGTAGGGTCATTTGCCAGGCGGCGGGCATGGTCATATCGCGCATGGCCTTGCGGCGCGCCTTGGCGTCGCCCTGCCGCTCTAGTTCCGCTAGAATTTCTTCAGCGCGGTGAATAACAGGTCGGGGGATACCAGCCAGTTGTGCTACATGGATGCCATAGCTGCGATCTGCCCCGCCGGGAACGATCTTGCGCAGGAAGATAACTTTTCCCTCCTCTTCTGTTACTGCGACGTTCAAACAGCGCACGCGCGGTAACAACTTGGTAACTTCGACCAGTTCATGATAGTGGGTGGCGAAGAAGGTCTTTGCTCCGCAGCGCTTATTATTATGCAGATACTCAACGATGGCACGCGCTATCGCCAATCCATCATAGGTGCTGGTGCCGCGCCCGATCTCGTCAAGAATAAGCAGGCTGCGAGGGGTGGAGTGATGCAGGATATTTGCCGTCTCGACCATCTCGACCATAAAAGTGCTTTGGCCGGTCGCCAGATCGTCCTGTGCGCCGATACGCGTAAAGATGCGGTCGACGATTCCGATACTGGCAACCTCGGCTGGAACATAGCTACCGATCTGGGCCATGAGCGTAATCAAGGCTACCTGGCGTAAGTAAGTAGACTTACCTGCCATGTTGGGGCCGGTGATAATGGCAATCTGCGCCTCTTGATTTGAGATGTCGGTATCGTTAGGCACAAAAGGCGTGTCGGCTTGGGTCTGCTCGACGACGGGATGGCGACCTGCGACGATATGGATACGGTCACCTTCGTTAAGTTGTGGCCGACAGTAATTATTTCTGCCCGCGACCTCTGCTAGGCTCAGGAAGACGTCGATTTCCGCCAGGGCGTGGGCCGTATCAAGGATACGTTCGGATGCATGGATGGCGATGTCTGAACGTAACTGTACAAAGAATTCGTTCTCCATCTTATTGATGCGATCCTGCGCGTTCAGGACCAGCGTCTCATACTCCTTGAGATCTGGCGTAATATAGCGCTCGCTGTTGGTCAGGGTCTGACGACGAATATACTCCTGTGGCACGCGATTGAGATTGGCGTTGGAGATCTCAATGAAATAGCCGGAAGCCTTGTTGAAGCCGACTCTGAGATTTGAAATGCCTGAACGTTTGCGCTCGCGTTGCTCCAGGTCTGTGATCCATTGGCGGCCATTCTGCGAAGCTTCTTTTAATTTATCGAGTTCAGTGCTGAAGCCGGGTCGGATTATGCGTCCTTCATTGATGCTCACTGGGGGCTCTTCAACCAGGGCTTTCTCGATCAATTCGATAATATCATCATTATCGGCGAGTCGAGCGAGCAGGCGCGTGAGTGAGGGGGCGCTACTCGACGCGGTCTCGTCGAGGCAGTCGCGAATCTCGGAGGCGGCGTGTAAGCCAGTGGCGAGCGCGACGAGATCACGGGGATTGGCGATGCGCTGGCGCACACGGTTAATCAGGCGTTCCAAATCGCCTGCGCGTTTGAGTGATTCGCCCAGGCGCGCCTGGAGCAGCGTGTCGTTGAGCAATTCGCTAATGGTTTGCTGGCGCAATTCGAGGGTAGGGAGATCGAGGAGGGGTTGCCCAATCCAACGGCGCAACTGGCGACCTCCCATCGGACTGCGTGTCTTGTCGAGCACCCAAAGTAGTGAGCCCTTGACCGAGTTCATACGCCCTGTTTCAAAGAGTTCCAGGTTGCGGCGTGTGTAGGGATCGAGGGTCATAAAGGTATTGGTGGAGTAGGTCTCCAGAGACGTGAGGTGCTGAAGCAGACCTTTCTGGGTTTCCTGAACATAGGAGAGGACCGCGCCAGCCGCGCGTATTGCCAGGGGAAGGTGCGCGCAACCGAAACCCTCTAATGAGGAGACATCAAATTGTTTGAGCAGACGATGGCGAGCGTCGTCCTCGGCGAAGTAGCGCGAATCGTGGGGTGTGACATGTCCAGCCAGCCCTGAGAGCAACTTTGCGACTGGAGCGTAGTCATCTTCCTCATCCTCATCATCCGCCACTTCTGGAATGGTCGCATTGGCGTTGCCATTGCTGCCGACCTTCGTTACCTGTTTTTCACTCATGACAGTGGCGAGCCAGCGTTTTTTGCGGCTACCCAGGCGGCTATAATGGGCCTCTACCAGAACTTCGGCGGGGCTCACGCGTGCGATCTCCTGCTGTAGAGCCAGTTCCGGTTCGGCAGTCGCGAACTGGGTGACGGCAAACTCGCCTGTGGTAATATCAATGTAAGCGATACCAACCGCGTTGCGTCCTGGGATAACGGCCGCCAGGAAGTTGTTGCGCTTGGCGGCGAGCATTGCGGGGTCGATGACTGTGCCTGGGGTGACGATGCGGACTACTTCGCGCTCAACCAGCCCTTTTGAGAGGGCGGGATCGCTGACCTGCTCGCTAGTATGTACAGAAAATGATGAGTTTTTATTCGTGGTCATGCCCAACCGGGAGCTACTCTTCCCTTCCTGGGCAGCTTGATCTACCTGCTGACATACGGCGACCCTGTATCCTTTACCCACGAGGCGAGAGATGTAACCATCGGCTGCATGGATAGGGACACCAGCCATTGGGATGCGTGGCTCGTCTCCGTTTGATCGGGCAGTCAGGGCGATTTCTAGCTCACGAGCACCGATCTCTGCATCATCATCATAGAGTTCGTAGAAGTCGCCCACTTGATAGAATAAAATGGCATCGGGGTGTTGGTTCTTTATTTGTAGGTACTGCGCTCGTCCTGGTGTCATTGCTGCCTCCTCCGCGTGTTATATTACATCAAGTCAATGAAAAGGGGAAGGGCATTAGCCCTCCCCTACCTGTTTGTCTAGCGTTTCTCGGAGTATCCTCACTGCTCTCACGAAGTCCTCGAATGAAATTGTTCCATTAGCCCAACCACTTATAGCAGCGTGTAGCGCAGCATAAGCTTCTGCGCGTTGATCCTCACTTAACATATATTCTCCCTATGCTATACTAAACCGGAGCGAGCGGGTGTACTGGTTAGGGTTAAGTTGTGTTTTCTCCTGTCCAGGCTCCCGCTAGTCTTTTAGTACAAGAACCACTCCAGCGACCTCTGCGAGCATGACCATAACCCCTACCGTTTGCAGCCAGATGTTATTTGTGCGAATGAGCAAGACGGACACGGATGATAGGCCACCAAAGAATGCGACCACTGCCAAACCTATCAGGACAGCCGCAAGCAGTTCAACGCCTTTCGCCTGGAACCAAAGTTGAATCTGGTTCATTGCATCGCTCCAATCAGTGTGTGAGTATGTAGTAGGAAATGATGTAGATCACGATAAACACCCCAATGCTCAACAGGGGAATGTATGCAAGTCGCATGATTAACCTCCTAAGTGCGTGAATATGACGCGAACAAGACCATAGACAAAGAGCACCGCGATAGCCCCCACAAACACACAAAAGATGAGCCAGAGGGCCAGGGCTACGCCGCCAAGAACGTCCAGCAATGTATCTCCTCCTTAGTGTGTGAATAAGAAATGAACCACGGCAACGACCAGGGCGATTGAGATCCCGATGCTCGCCAGTGCGGCCAATACCCAAACAATCATGACTGCTGCAACGGTACATCCAGGGATTCTATTCATCGTTTTATTGCCTCCTTGAGAACACCAACTACAGCAACCAGCAACGCCACGAAGCCCGCCGCTTGCAAGGGCGCACTGCCCGTATCGAAAAGCGCGAAACACAACCAGCAGTACAACCAGGAGAAGAACATGGCAATCAACAGAGTGGGGTAGTTATTTGACACTTATCTTCCTTCCATCGCTAACGCGACACACTCAATCTGAAAAGGGCAGTAAGGACACAGCCTCGCTTTATCACCCTCATACGCTGGAGCAAGATTATCTCTCGCCTCTATCGCATCCTCGATCAGGGTGGCGATGAAGTCGTGCATAAACTCCATATCCTTGTGCTGTATCTGCATCAACTCAAGTTCGGCGTACCGTCCAGCAGACCGAGGTGTGAGCAGTTTCCCTCGATCAATCAGTGAGCACTTACTATTGAACCGTCTGACCTTGCCCATGTCGAAGTACACAATCTCTAACTCATCTACAATCACCTGAAGGTTCGGGCGACCGAGGTACTCTGGGAGCGTCCGAGCCAGGAGGTATGCATACATGTTGACCTGTTTTTGGTGGTCCTCCTTGGCCTCGGTGAAGTCGTGGCTTACCTCTTTAGTGCTCTTCCAGTCGGTGAGCTTAACGACAACCTTCGTCTCATCCACATAGAGCACCTCCACCAGATCAGGCTTACCAACGAATTTTTGTGGACCAAACGCTGTGTAAATGATCGTTTCAAGACGTTCCTCCGTAATCTCGAACTCAACACCAGGGGCCAGAGGAGCATTCTCGAAGAAGCCATGCGCCATTGTGCCTCGAAGGGCGTTCCACTTCTTGTAGGGGTCAAGATACTGTGAGTATTTGTGTGCATCCAGATACTTGGCACGAGGGCATCCCATAAGCCGGGTTGGTGAGAATGTCTGTAAGTTTGGTTCGTGGTCGCCATCACCCCACATCATTGCGAGCATTTTGGCATTGAACGGACATGGATGCGCAGGGTCTTGTACGCACTCGTTGCACTCTTCCCTGGTCATAGAGACACGATGGAGCTTCCTTGCTCTGTCGCATTGTATTCCTTTATATGCCATTAATCGTTCCTTAAAAAGCGTGGGAGGATAGTAGTGTTGACACAGATCTCGTTGAGGATGTGGACTGTCTGCCATGCTTTGGCGATGTGGTCTACATTACGCATGAAGCGTTGATGGCAACCGCACTCACACTCAAGCTCAATGCGGAAGTTATCATGACGCGAGTGGTAGATATTCGCGTGAGTAAAGCCCTCCTGGGTATGCTCGTCGAGGTGATGGAGAAATCTGTTCACTAACGTTTCCATCAGTTTTGGTGTCGGTGGCTTCTGCACTGCTGGTAGGAGCATCGTGTCCTGCTGATCCAGTGGAACTTTCTGAAGGCGTACTTTCCTCATCGAACCCGTATTGCTCATAGATTTGCTCAAATGTATAGCCTTTCTGCATGACTTCACTGATGTCTTTCCCAAGCTCGGCAGGCCACTGGAGCCATACCACTTCTGCGTATTCTTGTTTCGCTCGCTCGAATAACTTTCTTGCTGCCACTATTCCCGGTTCGTCTCTGTCGCCGCAGATAACAACTCTTCGAAGTGATGGGCGTCGTCTTGCAAGATGACCGATGCGTTGAAAGAATGCCGATAGAAGGTCGAGGACGAGTCCCTGCTTTTTGGCTCCATTGGTTGCGGTGACGGCAGGTACACCATGTTGCCAAAGCAGAAGCGCATCCAATTCTCCTTCAACCAGGACAACATAGTCGGATCTATCGCGCTCGAACTTCCATGCCGGGTAGAGGGTTGCTTCATTACAGCCTGTCCACCCACGATACTTCGGGATCTTTTTCGCCTTGACAAGCTCATCGCCCTCCCATTCGTCTTCATACCTGCCGCAAATCTCTTCATCGTTTCTGTAGCGTAGCGTGACCACGTTCAGCTTGGCATCGAAAACCGGAATCACGAATGCTGCACCGTTGTGACCGAGTCTCGCGGTCCTGATCGTCTCATCTGACAAGCCACGCGAATGAAACCACTCAATGCGGTCGGCGCAAATGTCGGAGAGGATGCCTTCGTAAATCTCCACATCTCGCATCGTTGGTGCTCGTCTCGGCTTCTCCTTCTGTTTCGCTGCCTGTCGCTCTGTCTCTGTCAGGAACTTGTATTTGGGAGCCACCGCGAGGGCTTCCTTCCAGCTCGGAAGTTTGAGCAGGAATGCGAGAGCGTCCATGCGCTTCTGGATGCGGAAGGGGCACCCCATGCAGTGGATGTGGTCTGGATAGATTGCCAGGGACTCTGAGTCGTCCTGGTGCTTCGGGCACTTAATCAGCAGGGGGTTCGTCCCGTAAGGAGGGATCGCTCCTTCTGGTAACGCCGCTCGTCGAATGTCCACCGTTTTGATGTCGTACCTTGCCATTGGGATGCGCCTCCACGTAACGCTGTATTGCGACTGCAATGCCGTACATGTCAACCTCTGTACCGTGACGGAAGCAGAGAGGAATCTTCACCTCCAACGAGCCACATCCCTCCCAATCCGAGTAGTAGCGCAACGCCACTGGCGTGTTCGATATACACACGAGACACTCACTTCTATTCATTCGCTCGCCTCCTATATGGTTCTGCAACCGTACTTGTTCACGTTGAGGCTAATGTGGTAGATCACATGCCCGATGTGTTGCTCCTTTTCAGCGTGCTGCTTGCACACAGGAAGTCTGACCCGATCCAGTGGTCCACAGTCTGGTCTTGGCTCCCATTCGTAGTACAGGTCAAAGTCAGCCGTGTTGTTCCGACAGATGGAGCACCAGCTTAATACTCCCTTTGGAACTACCACTGTCTCGGCAAGACTCACCTCTTCTGTATCAATCGTGACGATGCTCATTAGTCCATCTCCTTTTTAGTGCTCCCAATGGTCGGAGATCGCGACCTCGAAGTCTGGAATGTGGACGCGCTTCAGATACTTCAAGCAGCTTTCCTTCATAGCCTGTGCCAGGATGACAGCGCACTCGTTCGCCATCCCCTCCGGTGCCTCCAGAACTATCTCGTCGTGAACTACCGCAACTATCTTTGCAGCTTCGGGGAGTCTCTCGTAGGCCAGCGCCAGGGCCAGCTTCGTGATGTCTGCCGAACTCCCCTGGATCGGTGAGTTACATGCTCTCCGCTCAATCGCAGACCGGATCTTGTTGTAGTCCTTCGAGCGCCGATCTGGCAGACTACCGTAGAACCGCTTTCTTCCACTCACGGTAGTGGAGTAGAAGTTGCTGGTGCCAAGCGCACGCTGCCTCTTGAGCCACTGGACAACACCTGGATACAGCGCGAAGTATTTGTCCATTAACTCCTGGGCTTTTTCCTTGGTGATCTTGAGTGTCCTGGCGAGCTTGGCTGCGCTCATGCCGTAGACCAGACCAAAGTTAATGGTCTTGGCTACCTGTCGGTAACTCACCCCGGTGCCAGGAACGCACGCGGTCCTCACGTCCACACCCTCACCCAGACCAAACATCATGCGAGCGGTAGCTGAGTGCAGATCCACACCGTCAGCAAAGAACTTGAGCATGTTTCTATCGCCAGAGAGGTCTGCCAGGATGCGAAGCTCAATGTTGGGGTAGTCACTGGTGATCAGCTTGAATCCAGCCATTGCTACCACACAGGCTCGCAAGCGTTTCCCGTCAGCGGTCTTGCTCGGTATCTGCTGCCAGGGCGGATCAAAGAAGCTGCTGCGTCCGGTATCAGCACCAATCTGGTGTGCGCTTGGATAGATACGCCTCGTCACCGGGTGGATCTTGGCGAGCAGGTTGTCACCGAACTTGGTCGGGAACATCTGAGCCGCACGCCACTCCTTCAGTAGGTCTACCTCTGGATACATCCCTTCAGGTAGGTCAGCCAGGGCATCGGCGCTGGTGCTCTGCAAAGGAATCTTCAACTCCGTGAATGCATCGAGCATCTGTGGAACACTGCCCAGGTTGATTGGCTCATAGCAGAGATTGCGGTTCTTGTGCAGAGTGTTGAGGTACTCATCCTCGTCTGGTTTTTGGTGCTTCTGCTCCCAGGCTCCCATCATTGCGTCCGTGTACTCTTCCAGGCTGCACTCGCGTTCCTCCGCTGTGTACTGCTCAACCGCGCTCTTATAGTGCCTATCTCGCTCAATCAACCACTCTGCATAGGGCGAATGACTCAGCAGCTTCGGGACACCAGGGTTGGGGTACAACTCCCGAAACTCGGCCATCTCACGCTTCTTAAACTCACCCCATCCTTTCGTCTGACCAGTGGCCTCGAACGCTGCCTTGATTCTGGCCTCCTCTGCTTCCAGTGCATTCTTCCACTGCTTGTACTTCTGCATCTGGCCTCGGAAGCGACGAGCACGCACGCGAACAATCGCCTCTCCAAAGACCTCGATAGCCTTCTCACCAAGTCCCGTTGCCAGGGCTGCTTTCTCGTCAATCACCTCTCGCCACCCAGGCTCGTTGACATGAATGCCGTTGTACTCAATACTGGCAACTGCTGGCAGCGCCCGGTGCTCCAGGTTAACAGTGTGACCGAGTTTTAGATCTCGAAGCTTCAATGTTTGCTGTGTAACTATATTTTCCAACACTTCAACATCTTGCGCCATGTAAAGGAGTGTCTTTTCTGAGAAGGGCGCATACCAAAGCTCTGGATGCTTATCCATCCCGATAAAGATGTTGCGTTCTTCCTTGGAGACTTCCAGACCGTAGCGAGCGGCGATAGCCTTGAGGTTGAACTCGATGCCCTTCTGACGCCCACCTGTCTTGCCCAGGCCCAGGATCACCTGCTCGGCCAACATTACGTCGTAGCACTTCGCGATACTGACACCGAAACATCGCCTGACAAACTTCCAATCGAAGGAAAGGTTCATTCCGACGACCTTCAAATCATTGAAGAGATCTGCAAGGTACTGCCCTGCTACCAAGAACGCCTGCCTGCTCCACATGCGCACGTCGACAATCACTGGCATGTAGCCGAACTGCATGAATTGAAGCGAGATGAGACGATCATCGATGAAGGAGAGTCCAGTTGTCTCGGTATCGAATGCTACTGGAAGAGTAGGCCGAGATGCATAACTTTGCACCATCTGAATGAGGTCGTCCACAGAGTCGATCAGCGTGTATGTTTCTAGTTGAGTCTGCAATGTGCTACCCCCTTCTTCGCAAGCTGTTCGTAGAGAAATACGGCAAGGTACTGGTCGAGGTCGAGGGGCTGAAGCCCCTCTGCAACCTCTTCAAGTGTCTGTTCCAAGAGCATCTCTGCCAGCATGCGCTTCATGTTATCGAGTTGTATTCGCTTCAGGTCATCGAGTATTTCCGCCTGTAATTGCTTCAGGTCATCGATGAATGCGTTGATCTCCTCATCGCTCATCTTCAACTACCTCTGATCCGATGTAGGTTTCGGAGTGACTCGTGAAGCCCATCGGCATCGTGTAGGGATCGAGAATCACCCAGAAGCCTGACACCATTCGCCGCATCGTTGAAGGGTTACGCTGGACGTACTCAAAGGATTTATCTTGGAAGAGGCCGCCAGCTTCGACACACCAGAACTTATTGCTGGCATCGCGAGTGACACCCAGATGATGCGCGTGACCTGTCATGACGTTCTTCTGCTCCATGAGCGCCATCGCAGTTGGTGTTCCGAACGGAGCCTTGAACTGCGCTGGATGCGTGAACACCCAGGTCATGCTCCCGTTCTTATCCGGCACACCTTCCAGGGTGGGATTATCAGAGACGACGATGTCACCTTCCTTGATCAGGATGCCCAGGTCGGGAGAGATGCTACTCACGAGGCCAGTCATACGCTCGTGGTCGCCGAGCTTCTTAATCCATCTGTAATCGTGATTCCCCCTGCTGATCACTTGATAGCCGCCAGTCTGTCGCAGGTCTGCTGCGATTTGCAGGATGATGTTGCTTGCAATCTCCTTCTCCTGTATCCATGTCAAGCTGTAGTCTGTTTGTCCGTACCCACTAAACTTATGCATGTCGAACAGGTCGCCGAGCCAAAGAACACACTGAATGTTAAAGCGGTGGATGGTTTCGCGCATCTTCGCCAGGAGCTTGCGGTCCCCATAGGGAAGATGTGCGTCACTTGCCACGAGGATACGAGTCTCGTGGATTTTCTGTCGAATCGAATAGTCCTCTGCTTCCCAACCACCGAACGCTGCATTAATTTCGTGGAGATATTGTTCCTTGCTCATAGGTTTACCTGATTCCTTCTGCGATGAGGTAGTGTAGTTTCTGAGAGAGTGCAGATAGTGATATTCCATAGTCATTGATTATTTCCGCAAGCGTTCTGCGTTGCTCACGTGGTAATGCTTTCTGCTGCTGACACTCAGCCAGCAACAGCGCCCAACACTGGCGACACATCTTGCGGTTTGCAATTCCGCGCCCGTCTTCCCCTGGCTTCCAGACAGGCTCGTTACAATGAATGCACCTTCTCATAATGCGAGTACCTGCCTGACTAACTCTTCAACGGGAAGTGACGCGTCGAGACATATATCAATATAATGTGGTGGAAGAGGTCGGTCGATTGGGTGGTTCCTGCTTTCCTCGCTCGCTGGCCTTCTGGCTTGCAGTGTTGCGAGGTCTGTCTGGAGCTTCACAATCGTAAAACCGAGCGCCTTCACGGTGAGAGCCTGAGAGATGGACCGCACATTGTCAAACGCGGCATCGGGCCGACCAAGACGAAACCATTCCTCTACCGACTCGTGAATAAATTCAGGGCGATGCGCGAAATCAATCATCTCGCCAAATGCATTGATAAACGGGCGGAAAAATTCTTTCCTGGCGTTCATCTCACCGACCGTGGTAGGCCGGAAGGGATATAGGGCGCGAGCGGCTTTTTCTTTCAGACTATCTGTGTAGTTGATCCACAGAAATTCCTTCGCCGTTAACGCCTGTGCCAGCGTCGTTTTTCCCGATCCAATTGGACCATGCAATGCGATCAAACGGGTCATTAATCTCCCCCATTCAAGAACGTCGATACTTGGCGACAGATGCGCTGGTAACGCCTCTCAGTGTGGCCGGGAAAGCCAGAATGCCTACCAGCTTCTCGGAGCGAGCATCCCTCTATGACAAAGCTCAGAAAATGTTTATCCTCCGGTTTGAGGATCTTGATAGCTGTTGAGAGGTCTATGCGCTCCTCAAGAGAAATGTCTTCGAGGTTCTTGAGTAGGAGAGCAACCAACTGCTGTGTGTACAATCGCGCTTCCTTTCCCAATACTACACGAAGGTTAATGGCTGCGGAAGAGTTAGTTTCTCAACGTGTTTCGATGTGTTTCAGCGTCATTCACCAGTGCTAAATACTCGATGTAATCCACCAGAACCGCACGACGACGCAGGTTTTTCCCGCGAATGACGACACATGCGTTACGCCAGCCTATGCGCTTGGCTTCGTCGAGAATTTTCCACAACCAGTTGAGGTCTACCTTAAAGTATCTCGTCCCGCCTATGTCGAGGGTTTGATACACCTTTGCCTCAACTAAGAGTGAACATTCCTCCACCATGACATCCCCTGGCATGCCCTGAAGTGCTCCAGAAAGGGGAACCCGTTTGGCGCTGCTGAAGCCCTGGCTACGCAAATCGGCGGCGAGATCGATTTCGTTTTGTCTTCCTCTGTTCTTTGCGCGCCGTTGCTGGTCGCCCATCGCTGTCTCCCTTCAAATAACTGTCTACGTTGATTTCTTCCTGGTAGATATGGCAGTAACTCATAATCAAGAGGTCTGCCGCCAATGTGACACACTGCTGGAGGTTGGGAGGGAGTGCCGCGACAAAGGCTTCTGTTTCCTGGTCGGTACGAGGCCGGGAGCCTGGAATGTGATCCGCTGCATCTTCAAACGCCTCTTGGATCTCTCGGCCAAGACCTAGCTCGTCCAGTTCCCTCCACGCTCCCCGCTTCCAGAGCAAAATTACCGCTCTCATTGCTACAGCGCGATCCATGCACCTGACATCGTAATAGGAACTCAAGCTGCTATCTCTTCCTCGTCTTTCAGGTCGTTCCATAATGCGTACCTGGGAATGTACGTCATCGGGACTATGATGTTTGCCTCACCATCGCGTTGCTTTTCGATGATAGCCTCCGCTACTTCACCCTCACTCATCGCATCAATTGGTGACTTCTCAGCGTATAACTCTGGCCGATGGAGCAGGATCAGATTGTCCGTGTCCTGCATAATCCTGTCAGAACCGTACAGGTCTGCCGCAGTGGGTCGAGGGTCTTTACGCTTCATGCTCTCGCGGTTCAACTGTGCCAGGACGTACCCTGGAGCGTAGTTGCGAGCCAAGTCGTGTAACGCCCGTGATACCTGGCCTAGTGAGAAGGACTGATTACCAGTCTTGTTCGCTAGGTCGGTTGGAACCAGACCGATGTGGTCTACCAACCAGAATCCGCAGGCCATGCCAGTCTTGCTCTTGACCGTCACGAAGTCACGAATCTTGTCTACGTTGTGTGCGCCTCGCATGTAGACGATTGGAAGATCTTTGAGGATCTTGCCAGCCTTCTGTACCCTTCTGCGCTCCTCCGGTGAGTAGTAGCCACTGGAGAGGCTCTTGATTGGGACACCAGCAATCTGACCGATCAGACGCTTCATACATGTCTCAGGCTCCATCTCCAAGAGGCTGATGCGAACCTGCAAGCCTGGATACTCTTTCTGGAATGTCCTGGCGACGTTGATCGCGACTGACATGCCAAAGGAGGATTTACCAACCCCTGACCGTCCAGCCACCACAGTGAGTTCGTTCGCCTCACCTGGGATCTCGTCGCTCCTGAACCGGATGCCTCCGGTCTTCACATCGAGCCTTTCAAACCCGCTCCGGTAGCCCCACACATGTGTTGGATGCATGTAGCGGTACTCTAGTGTTTCCAGCGTTCGGTCAATCGCGTCAGCCTGTGTCACCGCAAAGTCTGCTAGGCTCATACAACACCTCCTATTCTTCGTCGCCTAGTAGATCTGCAAGCGGCAGTTTGGGTATCGTTCTGACCAAGTGTCTGTACTTGTCGATAGTCTCTCGTGACTTCTGCGCCCTGATGCGGTCGATCTCCTCATCTGATAACCCATCCTCATTCCCGTTCCAGGGCTTTCGCAACGATTGCTGCTGCTTCTGCACTGGTCGTGATTGTGGCTGTGGAGCCTCCGTTGTGCCTTCTGTTCGGACCATTGTTTTGATGTAGGCGAACATGTTTGGCCGATATTTCTCGACGTTACCGACTGAGTAACGACGGATCATGGTCAGAAGCAGTGTTGCTGGCCCCATTCCCGATGCCGTGTTCTTCTCCGCAATCTCGGCCAGTTGCCTGCGCTGCTCCTTGTCGAAGGGCTTCTCTGTTGGTAGAACCGTGTTCATCACCCGCTCGATGAAGGCCATCAGCTTGAGTCTCCGTCTCGCATACGGACTGTGTGGCTGGTGTACCGAGCCAGTTGTGTCCATCGCATCGATGTACGCAGCGTCCTGATCCAGAGGATCAATCTCAACCGGGTCTTCACCTATCCCTGGCTCCTGGGACACAGGCTCAGTCAGGCGATAGATGTACCCGGAAGGGCTGCGCGTCACCTCAACGAAACCAAGCTCGACAAGCTCATTACGAGCATTCCATACCGATGTGCGAGACGTACTGCCAAGTAACTCGCGGGCTTCGGTGTCAGAGAGCGCCACCTCGGAGGGCGACAGCACCAGATGCAACAGCAGGACAGCAGCAGCGCGAGACTTAACTGCTGCAACGTTCATCATCTAGCACCTCTTTCCGAGAGGGCCAACCGCAAAGCGGCCAGCCCGAACAACTTACCAGCGAGCGCGACCACCAGAAGGGGCAGCAGAGAGATACTTCTCACGGATCTGTGCAGCAGTGATACCAGCGAAGGCATCGTTCACAGCTTGACGAGCATTCTGGGTGCTCATTGCCTTGATGTCTTCATCATTGATACCAACGCTATACAATTTCCTGACCTGTGGTATAGAAATCTTGCCATCATGTTGTACAGGATTCTGCTCACCATTCGACTGCTGTACCTGCGCCTGTGGAATCTGTACGTATTGCTGCTGCTGGCGAGGAGCTTCGCTCTGGCGAGTTTGGTACTGCTGCTGTGGGCGAGCGGGAGCAGCTTCGACGACCTCAAAGCCTTCTGGAAGCTCTATACCCCAGGCTTGGTAGCATTTTGCCAGAAGCACACTCTTGTCAACCACGAGGTTGTAGCCTTGATAGGCGTTGTCGAGTGTCGGAGCATCATAGAGATAGCGTCCCAGGCCATGTACTGAAGCTGCACGCTTGATTGCCTGAGCATACGCGCTTGTGGGTGATTTCAGATCACTGATGCCATGAACAGTCTTACCAGCGATGGTCAGAGGCACCAGCAGAGCCATCAGATTAACAGGCTCACCATCCTTGTTGGTGTACTCTGTCGACTGGATGACTTCAGGTTTGCCAACCTCCCACTCACCAGGGCAGTCCCGGTCAAGTCGGGTAAAATAGTCCCACAACTCCACGTACACCAGGGCGGTGCCACGACCACCAGCGCGGAAGTCAAGTTGCTCAAGCGCAAATGGCTGTGCGAGGCGACCCTGGATCTCGACGTAGTTGCTGCTCATAGTTGTGTTTTCTCCTGTGTGTTTCAAATCTTCGCGTTTAACGTGTTTTGTCGATGTTTCTACATTCTGGCGATTTAAGAAGGGGTGGCTCTCACCACCCGACCTCTAAAGAATACCACAATGTCGAAACATTGTCAAGTCAATGATTAATCAATTTGTCGATGTTTCTACTAGGCCCGTAGACTCGCTTTTGCCCGCTCTACTGCCTGCTCCATCGCATCCAGAAAGATGTCCTTCTGTGTACCTTCAAGCTGTTCTGACACGCTCTGTGCCTCGGCCAGGAGTTGGGCTTCACGTGATGTAGCAGCAGTTGCGCCAATCACATCGATGCGAGCGGCCAGCGTGCTAAATGGGATGCGTAGGGCTTGTGCGTATGCAGCTAGGAGCGCAATGTCAATGGTGGTCGCGTTCCCGTTGATCAGGTAGCCAAGCTTCCCACGCGTCAGTTCAGGACCACCCCTGGATGCAAACTCTTCCTGAGTGAGTTTATTCTCTCGCAGGTGGTCTATGACAATGCGCTGCAATGCGCGAATGTCTTGTCTCATGTTCATCTCTCCAAGTGGGGCAAAGTCCCACAAATCTGCTATACTATAAGTAGTAGATAGTTCAACACAAAGGATACCACAGTATGTCTCGACCCTCAAACCCCCGATGAATGTTACCTCAATCTCCCAACCCTCTGAAAAAACCAAGCGTGGCGTCGGACGACCGGAAAAGCTCGGAATGCCCCCGATCCCACAGGAGATCCTCGATGGAATGACCGAACTGGAGCAGCAACACTTCGAGCACTTCCGCCAGTCCTACTACGACGCATACAAGAAACGCTATGGAAAGATCACGCCCACTGCTGAGATCGGTATCACCCAGGCTGCACTCGATTACATTCACCTGTGGCGGCTCCAGGCGGAGCAGATCACCACAGGCAAACTGGTGTCCCAGGCGCGTCAGCACCCAGGCACCGGACTGCGAGCTTGGCTCCAAGCTGCCGGACTCAACGAGAAGGACATGATGGAGCCAGTCAAGCAGGAAGACGAGAAGTCAGCCAACCGCGCTGCTCTCCTTACTCTTTCGAGCTAACAAGCAACTCAAGCAAATTAACAACCATAACTGCGAGGGGCCTATATGCCTCGTCAATATGCTCAGTCTGGAATAAGCCCAGATCGTTAGCCATCCCTTCAATGTCTGAGCCATCCCAATAGTAACCTTCCAGAAAGTCCCGAATACTATTAACTGCACTCCTCCCGTCTTCGTCCAGATCCGTGGCTAAGGTCACTAGGAAGTTGCGGATTGTCTGAAAAGTGAGTTCGGTGCTTGCTGTTTTTGGATCGGTTGACATCAATATTCTCCTTTTACTCATTCGAGCTAGTAAGCATCTCAAGCAGACCAATCACCATGTTCGCAAGGGGTCTGTACACTGGTGGGATCTGGGTATCTCGATGTATGCCTAGGTCATTGATTATCATTTCAATGGGTTCATTCTGCCAGTAATAGGTTTCCAGAAAGTCCCGAATGTCATCAATAACCCTCTTAGACATTCCATCCATCCCATACGTCACACCATCCAAGTAATTGCGGATCTTCGTGAAAGTGAGTTCAGTGCTTGCTGTCTTAGGATCGGTTGACATCAACATTCTCCTTAGCTAATCTTCTTACGAACCTGAGTACCACTGACGCCAGGGTTGATGGCGATAGAAGCACCAGCAGCACGCCCACGCTGGTACGCAGTATAGCTCGACGACACCCTCATATAGTTCTCTCGTGTAGAGCCGCCGAAGCGTTTCTGGACCTCTGTGGCAAGGGCTTGGCTATTGACCAGGATCAAGGCTTTGCAGTCTTTGTCTGCTTCTTCTTCCACACGCTCCAACCGTTTAATCACCTCAGAAGTTGCTCCGAGACGAAAGCCTGCCTTAAACTTGCGAATCGTGACGCGGGAATACGGATACTGCTCGTGATACTCCGTCCAGGCTTCATCAGCGAGGCGGTCAATAGTGCGCGTCAGATAGGTATAGAGGTATTCTACCACCTCAATGTTGTGCTTACGACCCACCACATGAGCAATGCGCTTTTTGGTGTCGTAAATGACGCGACAGAGATTTGCCTTCCCAATGGCTGTGTAGAGCGCCAGCTTCCAGGTCGTGTTCGCGAACTTCTCGCGTTCCTGCCAGGAGTATTCCGACTTCTTCTGCATTACCTCGTCAAGCGACACATTGTACTTGAGCAGCAACTCTGTTGCTTTCTCGGCAGCCAAAGCAGCCTCGTGCTCGTTACTGGAAGCTTTGAGGGCAAGCAGGTTGCGAATTTTCGTGATAATCTTCTCGGCAGCCATGTTGTGTTTTCTCCTTTTTCTTCTCTGAGGGCCAGTTCCCCCACTCCTAACGGTGCCACGCTATTGTGACACCATCAGGGTCGAGGAATTAGCCTTTGGCTACATCGGGCAGCAACCACTGCTCGTCGTAGATCTGGTTGTTCCAGGCGTCTTCAATGCTCAGATTATCCCAAACGAACCGCTTTTCCGTGTTGGCTTTCAGTACCACGTAACCTGCATCGCCTTTGGAGTTGTGTCCGTAACGATCCACGAGATCACTCTGGATATGAACCGCAACGGTTGATACCACCCCCTTGAGCTTGCTTGTCCAAATAGCGTGCTCCACATCGTAGCAGTTGCTCTCGATCATGTTCTTCAGGTGATTGCCATTCAGCACCGTGCTCGACGGGATGTAGAACAAGAGTTGCAACTGTTTTGTCTTCTGTGTATATGCGACTCCTTCAAACTGACCATAGGGACTCATTTTCATGTGGTCAATGACACTCGTTGCATATGCCTCCACACCCTGGTGTGTTTTAAGGTTCACAGGTGTGGGGGTTGGCGTTGGTGGTACTGGTGTGTCAGTGGGATATGGTGTGAGAGCGGCAAGACGTGCTGGTTCGATCACATTGGCGTTCACCCATCCAACGCATAGTCCGAGCACGAACAGGACAACAATAACTCCCAGACAACCTAATACAAAATTCCTTAGAGTGTTTTCGCGCAAAGTGCTATCTCCTTTAGCTTTTTCGGGGATGTTCCCCGTCTCTGACCACCCGCGATTGAGGTGGGCAAAGACGGAGATGTTCATTCTGCTGAACATGTTTATCCTATTGAACATCGATGTTCATTTGAATGAACACGTACGTTCATTTCAGTGAACATCAGGGTCAGCAACGTTCATTTGAATGAACATGCTTGTCCGTACAGCAGCTCGACACCTTTAGACAATTAATAAACAATAGATAAATAAAGAGGGAAGGGGCATTGCCCCTCTGTCCTAGCGGCCATTCACCCCTGCGATTGACGGTACTCCACTCATAGCAATTCAATCGCTGGATAGGAGCTTTTAGAGACTGCTGAGAGGTACAATTTTAAACCTCAGCAATTATACCTCTCAGGAGTTTCAGGCCGCTAGTGCCCTACGAGAGAGCCGATGTGTAGCATCCAGAACAGATGAGTCCATGTAAGCTAATGGGGATCAGCGTATCTTGCCAGAAACTCTGGCCGCAGCAATCACACTGGCGAGGCATCATCGATGTGATTGGCTCGCGTCCAGTGTAGCGCCGTGGTGTCATAATTGGGAGGCTCTGCTCTGCGATGCGTTTGGTGATCCTGCCCTCATGCAGGGCTGTTTTGATCTGTGCGACAGTCACGATTGGTCCTCTCATCTTGCATACCTCCTAGCAGTTGTAGTACGCGACCCACGCGCATGACTCGGAACAAAACTCACTATCAGCATCAGCCGAGAGCGGATCACCGCAGCCAGCGCAGCAGCCTGCGTCGTCAATCTCTTCAAGCTCTGGCGCATCCGTGATGAGCACCAGGGGCAGGCCACAGGCTCGGCAGTGCAGGCGCTCAACGCCCTCATCAGTGGTGTACATTGGGCTGGTTGGACCGTCAGGTGCGCAGTGAGTGTGGTACATATGGCGATGGACTCTGACGCCAGCCAGATCGATGAGTGTCCAGTGCAACATGTTGTGTTTTCTCCTTTTCAATCGTCGGAGGAATCGTCCGACAAGAAAATATTAATATATCGACAAATTAATGTTAAGTATTTATGGATAAGTTTCGACTAAGATCTGCAATGTTTCTGCCAGGATCTCTGCTGGTAGAAGGGACCGTGATTCAACACGGCATAGACGACACGGTGTGTTTGTGTGCGCTTGTCACAGGTCCAGCCCACAAAGCAGTTTCCCTGTTTGTCTCGCTGGATGCCACAGACTAGCTGGATATGCTTGCCAGGGAGCTTGTCGTAGATAACGCGAGCATGTACTTGTGAATTCGTCATGGTCTAGCCCTCACTTTCCAGAATATTGATAAGTACCGATATTTCAGCGTGTGCTTCGATGTCACTCCGGCTCGCATACCTGGCCTGTCTGCTCTTGTAGAAGGCCATGACCTCCTCTGGAGAGAAACCCACGATCAGGTTATCCAGGCCAGTGCCAGCAGCCAGCCGAGTTCCAATAAGCTGGTGTTGGTCGAGAATGGTGGCACTAAGTTTGGCTTTGAATTGGCGATAGGTCATGCGCAGTCCTCCTTAGCAATCCAGGTTGTCATAAGCTTCTGTTGTCTGAAATACGCTGCCCAGGCTTCTGGACTGTTCGGCACGAAGATGATAGGTGGCAGGAAGTCAGGTGACTCATAGCACAGACCAGCCTCACAGCTACCGCACCAGGGAACATACAGGTCCAGTTCCCGGCGACAGAGTGCGCACCAGACATGATGTTCACACTCGTCACTGTCAAAGACAGGCGTCTCACCTTGAGGGCAGCAGTCAGGGCACCAGAACTTCCCCTGCCATTCATACGCGACGATCATAGTTGCACCTCCAGTTCACTCCAGTCAGACAACGTAGGCTCGAAGCGGCCATCAGGCCAGAGAATCAGGTCATGCTCGAATCTGTATATCATGCCTCCGCCTTTGGCTCCGCTGATACGAATGTCAACCACGCGATGACCACGCACAAACAATGCTTTGTCATCCTCCAGGGCTTCAATGGCTTTACAGGCCAGTTTGAATAGGCGCTCCATGTTATTTCTTCCTCCTGGGCAAGTTCTCGCCCTGCGTTTTTCCGTCCAGTTCAGACCATGACCACCAACGCAGTTTGGTCCCGTCAAGCTTCAATTCAGCCTTCACCGCTCCATACTCGTTTTTGGCGTCAGCCAGCAGGCGGTCAATACGAGTGCGTGTGTACTGCTTCTCTGGATTCGTGTTCTGGTGCCCCTCACAGTTATGCAGGCAACCCCGATACCAGACCAGCACTGAATAGTTCATCTTGTCTTCCATCGCTTTATCCTCCAGGCCAGGGGCCGAAGCCCTTAGCGTCAACTATTTGCCATGTAGGAGTGCCGCACAGACTGCCATCTGTGGTCGATTCTCAGTCGCGTAGACTGGTATCCAGACACTATCCTGCTTGTCGAAGCCGTGTGCTTGAGCGCAATCAACACAGATGTCGATGTCGCTCGCAGTGTAGCCAATGATTTTCGCGTCACTCGTGGCACCTTCCCACATGTTCAACCCCTTGGACCAATGGACCTTGATGTCCTGCCCGTTGTGCTGTATGAGGGGTAAAGCGGCACCCTCCTCCCAGACCAGGAAATACTCACCAATCACGCCATTGATGGACGCCTCCACATAGCCGCTTGTTTCTAGTTCCATCTCAGTCCCATGTACAATGGCAGAGAGCTTACTGGCAAAGTTCGCGTGGTAGCGTGTCAGTGTACGCAGGAAGGCCAGTTGATTCTCAGGACCAGTGCAAGCGTCCAGTTCAGCCCTATATTGTTGGGCCAGATACTCCGTGTCACTGGTCACGCTATCCAGGTAGGGTAGGAACTTTGCGCCATATTTCTTGGGCGAGAGAGCACGCTTGATGACTTCAGTCTGGTAGGTCAGGGAGATGACAGCCGCTCTGTCTTTCGCCAGCTTCACATGCTCCTCCCCATATTCGGCGACCATTGCAGCCTTGCGACCAGTAATGATGAGCAGGCCAGTTTGCATTGACTTCAGTTCAGCTTTCAGTTCCTCACGAATGACGTTCATTGTGTTTTCTCCTGTTCCGTGTTAGGCGGAAGAGAGTCACTCCCGCCCGTCGACAAAAAGTTATTATTTCGACAAAAAATAGTCAGCTATCTATTTTGATGTATCTACAATTCTACACATGCAGAGTATGGGCCAGTGTCAGAAACCAGTGGACTATTTGCATCACGTGTTCATAGTCCCATCGAGCCAGGGTGTTAAACGCGTCAATCAAGGGGAGTAGAGAGACGTGACCGCCATAGAGGGCCAGTCCAACCACGATACAAACCAGTAGTGCCAGGGCGATAATAAAGCGTTTCATGTCAGTTTCTCCTCAGTTCAGAAATAGTCTGTGCAGGTTGCACAAAGGGGAGTAGGGAGTCGAACCCTGCCAGCTACCGCTAGCTCCCCTACGTCCGATTAGTACCAGCGACAGCTAATCTCTTTGTGGCTGGTATAGGCTTGACCGTCAGACTCACCACCAGCAATTCTGGCATTCTCCCACAGCATGGCAGCAGTCACGACAGGTGGGTACTCAGGATAGAGCGCCTGACACTCTGCCAGCATGCGCTTCTCAGTTGCGAGATAGTAGGTAACTTTGGCTTTGGTTTTGCCAGCCAGTTTTTCCTGGTCGATGCCAAGGCGCTTGCAATGCCATGTGTCAATCGTGAGCAGCTTTGTGTATAGAGGGTTGTAAATAAAGAGCGCCCAGGAAACCAGCTTGCAAGCCATGCCAGGGATAAGAGCAACCATTTTTTCGCGCCATGCCTGTTGGCTCTCTAGTGTGTTGCCAGCATCGAAGTTCAGAAGCCCTTGCTTGTGTAGGCTCTCCAGAGCGTATAGGCAGTCGATGTGAGATTGCATAAGGCCAGCAGGGAACTTGTTCCCAGGCTTGCGACCGAGTGTATCTTTCAGCTCCTCTTGATCTTCTGGCAAGCCATTTTCCAGGTACTTTTCAGCCAGGATGCGAACATATTGACCGTTGATAGTGAGCTTTACACGCTTGCTCAGAGCACTTGCCCAGAAGGCGAGTAGCACGCTAGGCTCATTGTCGCCGTGTAGAATCTCGCTCATAGCTGTGTAGGTTTCTTGGATAGTGACTTGCGTTTTCATTGTTGTGTTTTCTTCCTGCTTGTTTTTGCTTCGACATTATCGCGTCTGTTGATATTGTAGATACTTAGATAAATTGTGTAAAGCACATGATGAAACACGTTGCATGTATTTTGTTGAAGTTTCAACGTAAGCTCATAAAACCTATCTGATGAGAAATGCTGTGAGATGGCTCTGGAAGCGGTACTATTGAATTTTGATGAATTTTGGAAAGTCGTAAAAAGTCGTTTGGTGGGATGCAACATAGTGTCGCAAAAGTGTCTACCAGCTCATACTTTTTGCCCTTTTAATCTCTACTATAAACACACATAAAGCGGCTCTGGTAGTGGTACGAGGGGATGTATAGTTGTGAGTTGATATTTTGCTGCTCCTTATATGGGAAAGATAAAAGCGAATGAATATGGGAAAGATAAAAGCGAATGAATTGCGGGGTGGTGGGTGGAAAGATTGTAGCTTTGTAGTGAGTGGTATGTATGTGTAGTGTGTTGAATAGTTAGATACGCTATGTATCCCTGGTAGTGCTCTGGAGAGATGGTGGCTAGTGGGTAGTTACCTAGTGAGTATAAAGTGAGTAGGGATAGTGGGATGGTGTTATGCACCTATCCTCATTCGCTCTATTCTGTGTGGTGGGTATTTATCTTTCTTCTGTTTACAGAGATAGAGAGAGAAGTGAGAGAGAGAATAGAGAGATAGCTAGAGTGATTATGAGATAGAGAGATAGAGAGAAGAGAAGAAAAGAGCGATAGAGGCAAGTAGCTATAGAACAAAGCTCTTATCATTCTCATTTGCACGCTATACCGCTATAGAAAAAGGAAGTGCGCAGGCCCGACAATGTCGCGAAAAGATGCAGAGGAAGTGCTCGCTCAAATCAACCCGCTCCCTGGAAACCTTTTCCGGCCAATTAACACTAATAAAACTATATTATTTCCCCCATAACCCCTCAATTCTATCGCACCGAAGCGAAGCGGAGGTTGGGGTGAAGCCGTAGGCGAGGGGCAAAGCCCCTTACCTCCTTATTAGTTATTTATTAGTTTATTTATTGTCTAAATATCTCGTGCTGCTGTACGGACAAGTGCGTTCATTCTACTGACATTAGAGAGAGCAGCGTTCATCCTATTGAACATCGACGTTCATTTCAATGAACACCACTGTTCATTCTACTGAACATGTTCATTTTATTGAACACCCTGCGTTCATTTGATTGAACATAGACAAAGTAATATAGTGAGTTTTTGTTGATAATGCAAAATTGGTTGAAAAAGTGGGGCAAACTTCGACAAATATGATATAATATAGATGTCACTAAAAATTTGAGAGCGCCTGTTCTCGATGCCTGGGTGGACTGATCCTCCGGCCACAACCGCTCGGAAGGACCAGACCCCACGGACCAACTGAGTTCCAGGCATGCAGAAGGGACCAGAAGCAACTCCTACATCGTTCCTGGTCCCTTTTGTCGATTACATCGACACTTCCAGAGTATCAGGGAGTGTCAAGGGGGAATGAACGTGAAGTTTCTTTGGAAGAGCACTGAGCAGAAGCCGCAAGAAGCGGTGAAGCCAGCCGATGATGGCATGCACGACAATGTGAAAGCCACCTTCGTCAACTGGACTGCCACGATTGTCCCGTTTGCACTCGGTCTATTACTTGCCATATCGAATGGTTATTTCTTCGCCGGGTTTCAAGACTTTCATCCTGGCGACGTTTCCAACTTCATTGCCTGGGGATCAGGGTTTGCTATCGAAGCAGCTACCCTGGCGGCAGTGTTCAATGCGAGCCTGCGACTGAAAGCAGGTGATAAGAAGGGTTTCCGAGCCTCTCTCGCAGTAGGGGTGCTCCTGGCACTCATCTCATTCACAGCGCAGTATGTGTTCTTGCAGATGTCACTCGCCAACGGTTTTCTGAGAGTCAACGACAGCGCCATTGATAAGATGCCGCTTTTCAGCATGCTGGTTGGCGTTGGTGGGTTTCAGGGACACGATGTTTTGTTCCTGATCCGAGCCAGTGCGTACCACGTTGCTGAATTTGCCTGCACGTTTCTGATCGCTGGCAAAGGAGTGACGCATTCAAAAAAATTAGAGTTACAGCGCCAGGACTTCGAGTCTTCAATGGCAGAGGCGCAGCAGCAGATGGTTCTCTCGTTCATGAAAGCGATTAACGAGAACATGACTGCAATGATGGCCTCGAACCAGAAGCTCCTGAGCCAGCAGTTCTCGCAGGTACTCACAGGCATTGAGCAACCAGTTCCAAGGGTGGAGCTTTCAGCAGCTTACGTCACTCCAGCCCCGCTCCCACAGATCGAGTCTCCGACGCAGACCACATCTGAACTGAGTGCGGCAGCGATTGCCGAAGCACTGGCGGAACAGGCAAAAAAAGAGAGGGTTCTCTGGAAGCCACAGCCCCAACCGGAGAACCTGAGCAAACAGGGGCCAATCGAGTAAAGCGTACACCTGATGACGTGAAGCAGCTTCTCCTGGCCTACCTGGACGCTGGCGAAAGCTGGCCTGAAGAGGTGAATACGGAGCTTCGGAAGTATTATCGGCGTACCTACCTCAATCCTAGAGGAAGTAAGCATACTCTATACCTGGCCTGGAGGCAGGAATGGGAAGAGTCACATGGAATCACCTACTTGCCTAATAAGCGAGTGAACTAAGAATGCTGACCTGAGCATGTCGTTAAACTGCTCCGTCGAATAGTGGGAGACGTTAAACTACCCCGTAATGTGGGTTGGTGCAACGGTAGCACAGCGGCCTCATAAGTCGCAAATTAGGGTTCGATTCCCTGATCCGCAATGGTGGTTTGTCAGTCTCCACATGAAATAGGATGGACTACTCACTGTGCCAGAGTCCGGCCTAATGGGCGTACCGAGAGTAGGTACGAGCGTGAGTACGAGGGTTCGAATCCCTCCAGTGAGTATAGCAGCGTACCAGAGTGGACAAATGGGCGAGAGAGCACTTGCGTTTTGCGCGAGCAGCACTTGTGCGAAAGCTACGCAGGTTCGAATCCTGCCCTGTTAGGCATAGCTTCGGGAACGATGGATGCCGAGCGGTACCTGCTCCCTTTCCGCGATATAAATGTGGGGGCTTTTCCTGGGCATGAAAGCAATAAAACTGCCCGGCATGGCGGTAAAGTGCCTCCGGTGAGAACGCTGGCGAGGTGGTCCAGAGGTGTGTGGTTCGACTCCACTTGCTGCAATTGACCTGGGTATAGTCGTTAAACTGCCCTTCCCCCATAAAAAGAAAGGCCAGCCGGAGTGGCTGACCCTTCCTGATCTATTCAATCTGCTTTGCTCTTGGTTTTCCGTGGGAGATGGTTTGCTATTGCTTTCACACCATCCACTCCACAGTATGCCGCGATTATCCCCGCAATCAACACAAAAGCGTCTGGACTTTTCAAAAGAACGGCAAGTGTAAATCCACCAATAAGCACAAGCAACATCAATATTGCTTTGAAGTCTTGTGGTAGGCATCGATACACTGCATCTTTGAGCGCCAGATCCTTCTTGCGTGCCTCCTCAATTGCGGGAACAGCCAATTGGCTGATCAGTGCTTGCGATTCAGAGCGCGTTTTCGACCTCGTGCTCTTATCGCTGTTTCCATTTCTAGAAATCATGATTTTACTCATCTTCCCAGAAAGGACCTAAAAATGTACCAAAGTGGAAATATATTAACACATCCAGATATATAATGCACCAAACAAGCTTTATTATTTAACCTGGGTATGTCGGTAAACTGCCTTTTCCCCTTGCTCTGTAGTTCAGACTAGTCCTGCGCCTTTCTTGCTACCCTAGTTCGAGTTCAAGCGCAGGAGTCACTCAGACGTTCTCGTCTTCCTCAAGCTCTTCCACAGTCTGTTCTAACATGTGTATATATGGACCCAAGAACTTATCTCCGTTGAAATGGATGAGATGGTCGGGGGCGTCAGCAATCCAGACCTCAGTTTCCCACGCTATATTTTGCACCCATTTACGGAATGTTACCCGATCCAAAAAGGCTGTAATATAAACAATATCTGCTTTACAGTCTTTTGTAAGCTGCTTCAGCTCAAGCAAGCGATTTTCCGATATTGGACCAGAACTGTGAACAGCCTCGATTAGGTATAGCCATTTCTTTGCCTCAGAATAAGCGACAATATCGGGCAGTTCCCCGTGACTTAACTCAAAAAAATTCAACTCCTTAAGCTTTTCGGTTTTCATGACTTGAAACTTATTCGCTGTATCACCAATATACAGCACATCCGCTCCATAACCGTATCTAGGCAGCAGTTTTTGAATGACAGCTATTTGAAGTTGATTATGTTCACCAGGAGAGAGATCCATTTCAAATCCATCTGGCAAGGTTACGGGGAGTAGTTCCATCTGTCTAGTCGTATCTAGTCTTTCGGCGGCTGTTGTAATTTTTGCCGTTGCCTCTCGTAATCTCTCTTGCCATCCATCTATGCCTATACCCCGCAAACTTTCTGTAAGTATAGGGTTGATAGCATAGCCACGGCTTGGATCATTTCTTGCAAGTTGTTCATTTGTTCTTACGACGATACTGCCGATAATTGGTAATTTTAAGTCTGCTCTTCTAATATCGTCATAGGAGCCGGGGGAAATTTTCTCTTCAAAATATTCATTGATGTACCTGATGATGTCACGGGTCTTCATATTTACACCATCATTTAAATCTTTAGTACCTCCCCACCCGCTAATTGTATTGACCTGAGCTGTCGCCAAGACAGCCATCGCAGTCCTTTCCATCTTTCGCCAGCTACTATTCCCAAATGGAATACCAAGGATAGTCAATGCCTCTATAGCCTCAGTGATTAGGTGCTGTATCTCTTCTTTTTTCGCTTTAAATTCCTTTGTCGGCTCTACCAACTTATTTCTCCTATCACGCTCAATTGGAGCCGTTGTTTCTCCGAACAAACTCGTTTGAACCAAAGAGTCATGAGATATGTGTTTCTTTGAGGCCATTGTTCTCTCCAAGCACATTCATTCGATTAGGTTCAATTGAACCAATGGTGCATGAGGTGTTTGATCCTCAACATCAGTTTTATCCAGGTAATTGATGAAGCTTTGAGCCAACTCATAGGCAAATAGTGGCGAAACTGCGTTCCCAATTTGATTAAACTGGCTCGTTTCAGAACCAACAAACTCGAACCAATCAGGAAAACTCTGCAATCTCGTAGCTTCACGAACGGTTAGCTGCCTACGTCGGCCATCTGCTAGTTTTACCCGATGCATATCGCTTGTGGAACCAGCCAGATTACGGCAAGTTAAAGTTCTCGCTGGCCTATCTAAATGTAGGTCACGTGGCGTAACGCAATGAGAAGCAGCCTCGTATATGGCGATATATTTGTCCATATTTGGTGTCAGGAAGCGAGGATTAGCCACTTCTTGGTTTATGAGATCACCAACAGCCTCACCAGCAGTACGGACCACCTTACTACGCTTTGGAAGTTGGTAACGGTTCTCACGTACTCCCACTACTACGAGACGTTCACGATTTTGAGGAACGCCGTAATGGGAAGCATTTAATAACTGGCATGTGACATGATACCCAAGGCTTCTGAGTTGATCTAATACTTCATGCAAATAAGATTTATTTTTGTACATCAAGCCCCGGACATTTTCAAACATCCAAATTTCAGGTTGGACCTTTTTTATAGCTGCTATAAATGCTGGAAACCCATTGCGCGTATCACTTAATCCATGCTGCCGCCCACGAACGCTAAATGGCTGGCATGGTGGGCCACCAATAACAATATCTACTTTTGGATAATCAGTATCGGCAGTGAGTAGTCGTTTTTCTGCTTGACCAAATAAATTCTTGGAATAAGTAGCAACGCAATCCTCATCCATTTCAAAGCCAAGCGTTTCAAATCCAGCAGCTTCAAAACCCAACGCCAACCCGCCAGCACCTGAAAATAGATCAAGGACCAATTCTTCTCTAGCCTTTCGCGGCTGAAGCAAGGAGTTAATATGTTCTACATAGCTCATAGGTCCATTTTACCAGCCACATGTCGGTATAGGCAACTGAGACTTCGTATTTGTGTATTTCCGGCTATTTCCTTACTTAAGTACCCTGTCTTCACCCTTCTTCGGTAGGACATCGCTATTTCCCCTCCTCTTCCTCATAATCTTCCAACAACTCAGTCGTCTTTACCCCTAATGCCTTTGCCACGCGATTGAGTGTGTCTAGAGACACGTCATGATACGGATTCTTGACCATTTTTTGAACCGTATTATAGGCCATCTCGGCCCGCCTGGATAGATCAGTTGGATTCAGCCCCTTCTCTTCAAGGACTTTATCGACTCGCAAGCGTGCAGGCATTTCATCACTCCCCCTCTTAGTCTCAAGTAACTATACCAATGAGGTGGCGTTAGCACAAGATTACTATACTGCCGTTACTGAAATACATGCAGTGTAATTGAAGCTCTCAAATTCCTATGGTATAATCAAATCACTTGAGTGACGTCACTCAAGTGATGAATGGGAGGATACCTCATGGCAGAGGGAGTGATAATCATGGGAGAGAAAGAGAAAGTTATACATGTAGCGAGGCTCATTAGAAGCAAGGTTATTGTGTCGTTTCTCGCTGTAAATGGGTGCCTCGTAACACATAAAGGTGGTAAATCGACCGTTGTGTACCCTAAAGATGCCGAGTGGATATTACAGCGCGAAGACGACGAGATGAGTATGAGCAACGTGAAGTTTGTATCTGGTCAGCATTGCGTTGAGTTTCACCACAAAGAGAAAGATACCTATGAGGTCTGGCTAGATGCTGTCACCTTCTATACCTACCAGGACGAAATGTTTCCTGAAGTCAGTGGTAGAAATCTCTGGTACTAATCACATATGACCTAGGGTATTGTCGTTAAACTGCCCTTTCCTCCTTCAAAAGTGCCGAGTGGCCTACGATTAAGTAGATCCCGCATCATTTCCTCGGTGGGATGTGCTATTTCTTCTCCGTAGGTGCAGCACTAAGCGAGCCAAAGTATCACGGTCGTAGGGACCACGAAACACCCGTACCCTCCTGGGTAGGGAATCAATGTAGCACCCATCGTGACAGAGCAGAACTTTGCGGGTGTAATACCGTAGATCAACCATATTCTGCTTTAGCTCAAGGTCGCAGATGTCGAAAAAGCACTTCGCACCAGTACCATCAGGTAGATCATTGTCCACGATGAGAACATCTGGTGGCCCCTCATCCCGCAACATCCTCAAGGCGTCCTTCCGATTCGACACAACCAGGGGCCAGAATATCGTCTGCTCGATGATTAGTTCCCTCAAGATTTCCCGAAGTCTCGCATCTGGCTCGACAACGAGGGCAATGTGTTGACGATATTGTGTCATATTTCGCCTCACTTACTAGAACATATGATCCAAAATCCCTCTAAAGAAAGTCTATCATGCCCCGACATAGAGTGTCCATCTCAGCCCAAGAGGTGACGGATGACCCCGTAGCCTTCTGTCGTGCCTTCCTCACGAAGCCAAACGGTGAGCCATTAGAGCCACATGCAGGCCAGATCGAGCTTCTGAGGCACGTCAAACCCCTTACCGTATGCTGCTGCGGTCGCCAATGGGGCAAATCTGTCGCCATGAGCATCTATGCCACATGGTTCGCGACTACACACTCCAATCGGCAGGTGTTTATCATTGCGCCAACCCTGGACCAGTCGAGGATTATTTTCAATGAGATCGCATCCCACTTCCGCACAGGACCGCTTGCCAGCCTTCTCGAAGGTAAAATTAATGAGTACCCCTTTCCTCGTATCAAGCTCGCCAACGGGACCGAGATACATGGGCGTGGGGCGAACAGTCCACAGTTCTTACGCGGCAAAAAGTGTCACCTTGCTATTGTTGATGAAGCTGCATTTTGCAAGGACACAACACTGACCGATGTGGTCGAGCCATTCATGACTGTCACAGGCCAGGAGAAGGACTCTGGCATCATCTTCATCTCTACCCCCTTCGGCCTGGGAGCCTTCAAAGACTACTATGATGCCGCAGAGGTGGATGATACGGACACGATGGTTCGGTTCCATTTCCCAAGCAGCAGCAACCCGCATGCTGATCCGCGTTTCTTAGAGCGAGTGAAAAAACGCTATGGCGAGGAGAGCATGACATGGCGAACGGAGTACCTCGCTGAGTTTGTGGACGATGATCTGGCGGTCTTCCCGTCCAGCGTCATTCGTTGGGCTTACGAAAACTACCCCTACCTTGATAAAGATACCGCACAACCCCTTTTCCCCTACTCTGCGGAAGAGAAACATCGTTATGTTCAGGGAGTTGACCTCGCGAACGTTCGTGACTGGTTTGTCTCAACTACCCTGGATGTTACCAATCCTACCCGCGTTCCACTGGTGAGTATGGTACGACTCCAGAAGCGAGGCTACACGGAGTACAAACGCATCATCCGTGAGCAACATACTACCTATAATCGGGCTGAAACACTCATTGATGCTACCTCCCTTGGTGAGTCGGTAGTTGAAGACCTGCAAGACATCACGGCTGAAGGTTACAAATTTAGTAACCAGAGTAAGTACGAGATCGTGCAGGAGCTTTCCCGCATGATGGCCGAGCGCCGACTCCTCATTCCTTACAATAGGGACATTATCTCGGAGCTTCAGAACTTCACCTATGAGTTCACGGCCAATAAAAACCTCCGCATGGAAGCCAAAAAGGGCCACGATGACATTGTGATGTCCCTCGCCCTGGCGGCTCACCTTGCACTTATCCCCCGGCGATTGGGTCTTATGATAGGCGTCAACTTCTCCAAGATTGCGCCAACAGCACAACCTGTGACAGGTGATCCCTTCGCCGACCTCTTCAAACTTGACGACTGAAAGGCACCCTATGTCCCTCATTAACAAAGCCTTTCGAGCAGTGTCAACCACGATTAAGAAGGCAAGTCGCGGGAGCCTGACGGATTACGTTATTAACGCGCTGCCTGAGTATGGGCAACCACTGGTCGTCGCCGCCGATGCCTCTGGTCTGATCTCACCGCAGCGAATGCGCGAGATCGTGCGTAAGACTCCAACCGTTGCCGCCTGTATGAATGCGATTTTGGATTATTGTGCTAATGTGCAGATCCTCGTTCGCAACATCGATCCGGCCAAGCCTGCTGATCCGGTCAGGTCACAGATCGTGGAAGACTTGCTCCGTAGCCCCAACGACCTCGATACAGGCCGACACTTCATGAGCAAGATGATCTTCGATCTTGCAGTACTTGGTTGGGCAGGCATCGAGATGGAGATGAACCGATCCGGCAAGGCTGCGAAGCTGCATGTGGTCGATGGCGCTCGCCTCTATGTGGACTATGATGAGCATGGTGATGTCAAAGGCTACGATATGCTCGACATTCAGGGACTCCCAATCCACGGCACCGATGGTATCCACGCGTGGGAGCCTGACCAACTCGTCTACATGCGACGTGACGCTGTATCGAACTCAGTCTATCCCCTCAAACGCCTGGAACAACTCTTCTCCTGCGCCATCATCGAAGACATGATGCTGGCCTTTATCGGCGGAAAGTTCACGGAATCCAATGTGCCATACGGTGTGTATGATTTGGGCGACGTGAGCGAAACCGAACTCAAGATGGCTGTGGACTACTGGAACAATCAGGCCACGAGTAATCATCGCATCATCATGACAGGATCTCGCGGTGGTTCTACTTTCACACAGTTCGGCTACGCCTTGAAAGACCTGGATGCCACGAATCTCTTGGCTGACGTGCGCGGCAAGATCATGGCGATTTTGGGGGTGACACTCAACGAGCTTGGTGACGCGACTGATGTCAACAAGTCGAATGGGTACAACCTCTCGTACACCTTCAAACGACGTGCGATTGAACCACTCCTCACTGAGATTACTTCCAGCCTCTCTGCTCGGCTTGTGCATCTAAATCTCGGCTTCAAAGACCTGGATCTCTACTTCGAAGAGATTGACTCCCGCGATGAGCTTCTGCAAGCGCAGATCGACGAGTTGAACTGGAAGATTGGCGTTTTCACGGTCAACCACATCAGGAACCGCAAGGGCGAGCCAAGTGTCAAAGGTGGTGATGATGCTGTGGTCCAGGTTGGCACGACGATCATTCCTGTTGACCTCATTCGCGACTTCGCCCAGGCACAGCTTGATGCAATCCAGGCAGAGGTCGAGGCCATGAATGCCAATACACAGTTGGCGAGAATCAACCCTCCTGCTCTCCAAGGCCCACAACCTCCTGGGGGCACCTCAATCCCTGATAGCCGAGGCTCCTCCAGAGTACGCATTTCCTATCCCTCCCCCAAATCAAACACTCCACAGCAAGCGCGAGGTCCAGTACAGGCCAACCGCAACGCAGGACTAACCCATGACTGATGTAGCAATCCTCAAAAATGTCATTGCCATGCTCACCAATATGCTGGCCCACGAAGCCCATGAAGGCGAAGGAACACCAGAAGAACTTGGGATCACTGGCAATGGCGTCAAGAAGTCGATGGAAGACTTACTCCTCGAATGGTTCGGTCCCGAAGAAGTCCACAAATCCTATAACCCGATTGAGAAAACCTTCGTCATCACCAAAGCATGGGAAGACGAGCAAGGACTCAACATTGAAGGATGGGTGAGTACCGATGACCCCGACCTGGAAAAGGACATCACTGAACCAGAAGCCTTCCAGAAGTCCATCGATGACTACTTCCGACGCTCCGCTCCCGTTTCCTACAACCATAAAACACAGGATATGCCAGTTGGACACTTACGCAAAGGTGCTCTGGTGCGAGATGGAAAGATCTTTCACGAAGTCTCTCACCCCTTTGATCCAGCAGATTTCGAGCATTTTCCGGGTACTGGCACCGGCTTCTACGCCAGAGGTGTACTTACCGAGCCTACCGTCTCCGGTGCTGTCAGAAAGGGCAACATCGGTGGCTTCTCGTTTATTGGTAACGCCACCCACTATCAAAAGCTCCCCGGTGGTGGTCGGCGATTTACCGAAATCCATCCCCTTATCGAAACTACCGTTGCCCCCTATCCAGTCAACCAGAAGGCCGCGATCATTGCCGCCAAGGCATTCGGCCTAGAAGAGGAATCAGAATGACCCCCGAAGATTTCGCACAGATGCTTGCTAAGGCTGTTACCCAGGCGAATACCCCTGCTGCCCCTGCTGCCCCCGCTCCCACTCCTGAGCCTGTCCAGAAAGGTGCCTCGCTCGACGAGGTGAAAGACCTCCTGGTTGCCTCATTCACCGAGTTCAGCAAACAGATCGACACCAAAATTGAGAAAGCGACCACCTTCTCTCGTGAGGGGGTTGGCCGCGTAGGCACCGTAACTCCCCAGGACGAGCGCGATGCTGACCCGATTAAGTATCTGGTCAAGAAAGCTGCTGGCGATCCCAATGCTCTCGACGATGTTGACAAGGCACTGATCGGCGAACTGACCACCCGCGCTCTTAAAGAAGGTATGCTCTACGAATAGTCTCCCCTCGAAAGGCTTCTCCCCCTCATGACTCTCTCCACAGATGAACTGATCCGTAAAGCATCGGGTCAGACCTCCACCACGCAGTTACAAGCGCTCATTCCTCAGATTTGGGCATCTGTCATTGAAAAGAATCTGCGCCGCCGCGCTGTCTTCCAGCAGTCTATCGTTGAGAATACGGACTTGCTTGCTCCTGATGCTGGCGATCAGGTCTACATCCCGATTCTGCCTGATCTGGCCGCGCTTGGAAGCTTGACTGAAGGCACAGATATTGTACTGACACAGCTAAATGGTGCGACCTCAATCCCCCTGAAACCAAGTGAAGTTGGTATGGCTGTTGAGGTCACTCGCAAGGCCCTTGACCGCCTGAAATATGACGGTGTCGCCGAGGTGATGGATCGCCTGAGTTACGCGATGAGCCTGAACATGGAAGGTGCGTTTGCCAATCTGTTTAATGCGACCGTACCTGGCACCTCGACCAAAATCAGCACCATCTACGCCAACAACAAAGCGACTGGCACCATTACCACGACTGACACATTCAGTGATCAGTTGATTCTGAATGGTGTCGCTGCCCTGGAGCAGGCAAACAACGTGCCATTTGACGATGGCTACTACCGCTTGTATATCTCTCCAACACAGTACACCGCATTGATGATGGACCAGAACACTCGTCAAGACTTGCGGTATGCTGCGCCTGAGAGGCTTCTGACGGGCGAGAAAGGTGCTCTGCATGGGTGTCGCGTCATTGTCACAAACTTCGTCCAGAACACGGCTGAAGGCTCTGGTGGTGCGGTTCCTGTCCAGAATGCGATGCTGCTGGCTCCTCGTTGGGCTGCGGTAGCCTGGAAGCGTCGTCCACAGCCAATCATCGATCCAACGCTCTATGACATGGGTCGCCGACGCCGCTTCGGCATCCTGGCTGACTACGACGCGCAGTTGATCCATGCTGAGCGTGCAATGGTGCTCAAGAGCGCGTAGGAGTGAGTCATGGCATGGACGAATAATCCGTATTGCCAACTCGCTGACGTAAAACTGGTATTGGGCTCGCAGTCCACGGCGAATGACGCATGGATTACGAACGACCTAATACCAGAGGCACAGACGTGGATTGATGACGAGGTAGGCTATTCCTTCCAGACGGAAGGGACACCTGATGCACCAGTGACCAAGGTCTTCTCTGGCAACAACGACGATTTCCTCATGGTTGGTTGGGTACAGCAGGTGACGAAGGTGGTCCAGACTGGCTACGCTGAGTCGGTAGGCTACGATGGATACTTCAATACGGTGCTTACCTCGCAGCAGGACATCACAGGCGATGTGGTGATCGGGCCAGAGAACTTTAATCCTGGCTGGAAGCTGGAGCGCATGTCGATGGCCCCGTTCTATGCTGGTCGCCGCAACTATCAGATCACTGGTGTGTGGGGCTATGGCTCAATCCCGGTTGACATCACTCGCGCCTGTGCTCGCCTCGTGGCTTTTTACGTCAAGATGCGCGATACCAACTACTCCGACACCTTGATTGAGCAAGGAGCGGCTCGACAGAAATACACGAAGACTCTCCCCGACGACATCAACGACATCCTCAAGCATTACCGGAAACGGTTCTTCTATAGCCGATGAGAAAGCAGACCGCCTACGATGGACATCGAGTTTTTGGACAATAACAATCTCATTGGGAAGGATCTTGGGCGCGAACTCCTGACTGGCATCTACGCTGATGTGTCTACCTTGGGGAAGACCATCGGCCAGCGCATTATGGATCGCACCCCGCAGCGTGCTGGCTCTTTGGTGGCTGACGAGATCACCGAGATCAACACAGATATCAACGATCCCCTCCTGGCTCGCTGGTACACAGGCCAGACGCATCAGGTCGCAACATCTGGTCACACCTACGCGCAGTTCGTTGAAGGTCCACCGATGCCCACTGGTACTGATCCCATCGATGTTGGTGGTGTGAATGGTATGTGGGCGACTCCACTCTATGTTCAAGGCTACTACGGTGCCAACATGTATGGCGAAGCGGCGACGGGTGACGACATGGACTACATCACCAACTGGTTCGAAGCTGGCATCCAGAACGGCATTGAAAGGATGCTCGGCTGATGTACGAACCGCAAGACGTAATCTCCCCTATTATCAGTGCTATCGCCGACATTGTTCACACACAGATCTCCGGTGTGTCCCAGGTCTATGAGCAACCTCCCGATGGACCTCCAGAAGATGGCACTGTCGAAATCCCTCTCTCCAACTACAAGATTGCTGATGATACCAACGGCAAGCTCTGTACGCATTTTACCTTCGGCCTCAGACACTTCGTCGTTCGCGGCTCCTTCCCTGAGAACGTCCTGGCTGCATACGCCTACTGGTGGCCTTACATGCAAGCCTTCTCCAGGTGGTCAAACCAATCCTTGGGTGGACGTGCGCGATTGATGACCGTCACCAACGGTGGCGTCACGCAGTTTGTGCAAGCTGGTCAGGTGTTCGTGTGCCTCATCGTGAACCTCGAAGTGCAATACGAGTTCAACATCCCTACTGATTAGGAGTTCCCCCTTCCATGCCTCAGTCCCTTAGTAAACGTTCATATCTAGGAGTAGGCCGCGAATCGTTCCCAGGTACAGCCACCTCTGCTCCTACGGTATTCCACCCCACGAAATCCACCATGAAGGGCACGAAGAAGCGTGAGCAACTGAAAGAGGAACGTGGCAACCGCGACGGCGTGTACGGTATCGTTGACACCACACGTGAAGGTGCCATTGATCCCAAAGGCCCGTTCTACGTCGACACCAGCCCCTACTTCATGCTCTCTGCCTTCGGTGCGCTTGCCACCTCGCAGCCTGATGCAACCAATGTGCCGAGTCTCTACAAGCACGACATCACCCTTGCTGATCAGCCTCCGACCCTAACCCTCTTTAAGAACTATGATGCCGCTCTCTACGTTGGTGCATCAGCAGCCGTGGAGAAGTGGACGCTCAAGTTCGCGAGTGAAGGCAAGACCATTGAGGAAGACACGTCTTTCAAGCACCTGTATCCAGTCAAGTATGCTGGCGTCACGCTCTCACCGCAATTCTCTGATGTGCAGCCATTCGCTGGCTATGCGCCAACTATCACACTGGCCGGGGTACAGACGCTCGACATCGACGATCTGACCATTGAGTTTGACCAGAAGTTGACGCTCTGGTATCCGATTGGTGGCTCGGCTGACTTCGCAGCGATCTACTACGGTGAGCGTAACGTCAAGGTCGAGTTTACCGCACGCTTCGATACCGACACTCTCTACAACCACTTCTTCAATGACCAGCGCCAGGACGACAGCTTTGTGCTCAATGTCAAGGGCAAGCAGCTTGGCTCCCACTCCGGCACGAACTACTATGAAGAATTGAACATCTCCGTTCCGGTGATCAGCTATGACTCGATGGAACACGACCTCTCGAAGGACAACGTGTTGATCAAGGCAAAAAGCACCGCTATTAGCAACGGAACCGAACCTCTCATCTCTGCCTACGTGCAGAACCTCGTCACCAGCTACACCTTATAAGGAAACCCCCGCATGAGTGAACAATTTCTTTTTGATGATTTCTTTGTTGCCCAGGATGCCAGTGATGAGGGCGAGCTAATCGAAGTCGAGATCAATGACCGTCTGGTTCCCGTTTACATCAAGCGTGGTCTGTCCTTCGAGGATAAGGCTGCGGCCAAGGCTGTTGGCGTGAAGCAGCGAGTGAAGCCTAATGGCGAGGTGGAGATTGTCTCGATGGACGAAGCTGCCTTCGCTGTGGAACTGCTCTATCGCTGCATTGTCTCCTGGCCCTTTGTCTACAGCTCCGGTCGCAAGGTTCCTGTCTCGCGTGAGAACATCCGGCTCATGCTCTCTGAGGGAGCCGAGGCAGTGGCACAGGTACTCCTCCAGCGCATCAATAAGAAGCGCGAGGCCAAGCAGCCTTTTACGACGCCTTCCGAGTAGAGCTTCGCCGAACACTCCTCAAGGAAGGCACCCCCAATCCGACCATCCCGTCAGACTCCTTTGGGTTTCGACTCCAATGCTACGAGCAATTCGGCTGGACCCCCGCAGATGTCCTCAAGATTCCAGAGGGCGAGGCCGAATTACTCAGCATTTACTTCGAGGAGACAGCGGCTCACCAGTATCGGCAAAACCAAGAAATGAAGCGAAGATCGAACGGTTCGTCAGGTCGGGCGAACGAAATAACTGATCTTGTGATTGAAGACGAAGAGGACGACTATGGCGAATAACGCAAGTATTGGTCTGCGTGTCTACCTCCAAGATGATGTGACCAGTGGGCTTGCGAAGTTCTCAACGAGCTTGATGGACACCAAGGATGCTGTCAGCCAACTTATCCCCCAGGTCATGACCTTTGGTGATGCTCTCCTTGATTTAGGTGAGGCGGTGATTGGCACCACTGACATTCTGGCGAAGTTCCGCACCACCGTCGCTGGTATCCGCACCAATATGAACAATGCGGAAGATTCATTCACGTCAATGGGTGAGGTGGCGATAGGAACTGGTGACATTCTCACAGACATGGGCACCAAGGCAATCCAGGCGTCTGAGGACATGCAAGAGCTTGGCATGACCATGATTGGTACGAAGGACATCGCCAATAACCTCGCCACAGCCGCGAAGAATGCAGCGAATAGTCTTCAGGAGGAAAGCGACACATCCAAACCTGCTGGTGATAACGCATTCGCGCTTGCAATGGGTTTACAGCAGGCATCGCAGTACATGAGCGAGTTCGGAAAGACCCTGGACAAGACGGTTCTCAGTTCTGGTGATTTAGAGGATGCGTTCATTCGCGCTCAGATTGCGACCAAGGCAACAGGTGAAGATGTACAGACCTTGAATGAGGCCATCGTTAACCTGTCGGACCAGGGCATGTACTCAACGCAGCAGGTGTCCGAAGGCTTCCAGCAGATGGGTGAGCGTGGATATGACACGGCTCAGATTGTCAAAGATGGTCTTGGTGTGGCCGTGATGAACCTCGCTGAAGTTACCAAGTCGGATATGTTGACATCTGCTGACCTCCTGACCACGGCTCTGCGTGACTTTGGAGCCAGTGCGAAGGATGGGGAGAAGTACGCCAGTGCGCTCACCTATGCATTCTTCAACGGTATCCCTGATGTCAATGGGATGATCTCTGCCCTTCAGCGTGTTGGTCCATCAGCCTCGGCGCTTCACATCCCATTCGAGGATGTCATGTCCTCACTGATCTACCTGTCTCAGCATGGTATGCCCGATGTGAGTCAGGCAGGTACAGCCCTCAACTATATGCTGGCTGCTCTCTCTGCTCCGACTGGTGTGGCTGCAACCACCCTCAAGGATCTTGGTGTGAGCATGTACGACGTGAAGGGACACCTCAAAGATCTGCCGACGATGGTCAGTGATCTGTTTGCAGCCCTTAACAAGCAGTCAGATTCCAAAGCCGCTGAAGATCTGCGAAGTATTCTCAACATTCGATCTGGTCAGGCTGGCAAGATCATGGGGAATAACACAAACATCAAGAGCGACCTACAGCAGGGAGCGAAAGATGTGAAGAATGCAGAGAATGCAGATTACATGATGAGTCAGGTGGACAAAGTTCGCGCAGACTTCAACCAGTCGCTCGCTCGCTTGCAGTCAACTTGGAACTCTACCTGGGGCATGTTGCTGCTTCCGGTCGTGAAGTGGCTGACCCCAATACTCGATGGCCTCAACAAACTTGTCTCAGAACTCAATCAAGCCAACCCACAGGTCAAGACGTTCATCGCCATCTTCGCCGGGATTATGGCTGTCGCATTCCCGATTGGTGCTGTGCTTCTCGGTATTGTGGCACTGGTCATATTCCTGGGTGTGTCCGTAGCATCCACTGTGGGAATCATTTTTCTCGTAGTCATTGCGGTGGCAGCAGCAGTAGCAGCAGTCATTGCTTGGTGGGGGCCAATCTCAAGCTTCTTCGTGGGCTTGTGGAACAACATCAAGGCTATAACCGCATCAGTGATTGCTTGGTTCCAATCCGCTTGGTCAAATGTGGCTGCTTGGTTCGGTGGTATCTGGAGCGGTGCTCAGTCAGCAACCGCATCAGTGATCGCTTGGTTCCGATCTGCTTGGTCAGGTACGGTTAGCTGGCTGTCTGGTATCTGGCGTGGAGTGCAAGGCGCGTGGTCATCATCGATGACTGCGATAGGCAACGTACTCAAGGCAGTGTGGGGAGGCATATCAGTAGCCCTTAAGGTCGTGATGGCTGCGGTCGTGAAGACCTTCATGACACCTGTGACTGCGATGCAATGGCTCTACAACCACAACTATTACGTGCAAGGATTTGTTGATTCTGTAGTGAACTTCTTCAAGTGGTTGTGGCAGCAGACAGTCATCATCTGGAATGGACTGATTGGTTTTCTGACCAAGACGCTTCCTGCGGCACTCAAGGTAGCGTTCACTGCGACGGTCAATTTTCTGCGCACATGGTTGATCACTCCATTTCTCAACCTCATGAATACCATATGGGGTGGGGTCCAGACTGCGTGGACTGCGACGACCAACTTCTTCACGAAGACACTGCCTCCAATCCTCAAAAATGCATTTACCTCTATCACAAGCTTCGTGAACACATGGCTGGTCATTCCTCTGAAGAACCTGCTAGGGCTTCTCGGAGGGATCGCCAAGTCAGGGTGGGATGCAGCAGTCGGTGCCTTCAACTGGTTCAAAGGTTGGGTAGGCTCATGGGCACCAGGAGTGCTCAACAGTATCCGACAGAGCTTTGCCAATTTTGGAAACTTCATCCACACATGGATTGTCGTCCCTGTCCAAAATCTTGGAGGGCAGATGCTCCAGTCAGGTATCAATTTGATGCGTATGATGGCAAACGGTATCGCCTCTGGAGCAGGTTGGGTCTATGACCAAATAGCGAATATCGCAAAAGGCATCTGGGCCAAACTTGGTTTCCACTCCCCGACGAAAGAGGGACCGCTCTCTGACTCGGACACCTACATGCCGAACATGATGCGAATGTTTGCCTCTGGTATCACGCAACATGCACATCTCGTTCATAACGCGGTCAATCATGTTGCAGGTGGTATTGCGACTGGCATCAACACGCCTACCGTCGCTCGCCTCAATCAGCTCGGCACTCAGAGTCAGCAAGGCCAAGTGACCAACATCGCCCTCAATGTGGACGGAAAGACGGTCGGCACTGCGGTGTTCAACCATTTGACTGGACAGATGCAACTCAACGGACTCAACCGAGCCTGGAGATAAACCCTCATGCCTATCATCACCTCTCCTTTTAGCCCAAGAGGCATGACGCAAGGTGGACTCAAGGTGACGCTTGCAGGGGTGGACATTACCGCGTATGTCGACGAGTCGAGTATCGATCTCAAGGACACCTTGGGCCAGGGCGCTGGCTCTGGCTCAGGGGCCAGTCCTCGTGCGAGTACCTTCTCGATGAAGTCCACACTTGGTCCCGCTGCCTCTGCTGTTGGTTCCGGTACGCGACCAACCAAACCAACGCTCGTGCGCAATGGTGAGCTTGTCATCTACGATGCGAATGGGAATCGCATCTTTGGAGGCTATCTCACCAAGATCACCGACCAGACGGACTACACAACGGTCTACACCCAACTTGAAGGGGTAGACTACTGGCAGACCTTTGCTCGCATTATTGTCAATGAGATCTATTCTGGCATGTCGGATGTACAGATCATCTCTGCCTTGCTCCAGAAGTATGCGCCACAAATAAATATCAAAACTTTGCCACTAGCAGGTGGAATGCAGTTCTCCAGCAAGAACTACCGCAACATGACGCTGCTGAACGCGCTGCAAGACGTGATCGACTCGACAGGCTATCAAGCATGGATCGACCCGTACAAGAACTTCCACTACTGCTCACCGGGGCAGTCGAGTACAGCCCCTTTCTCCCTCTCGGATCACCCGGACTTCAAATCATCCTTCCAGGTTGGCGTGGACTCCTATGAGATTGATGATACGGCTGCAATCAATCGCGTCTTTTTCTACGGTGGAAGGAAACCATCAAATGACTTCGTCCAAGACCTCTCTACACAGGCTAATGGCAACAATACCACATTCGTCCTGGCGTACTACCCTCGATCCGCAAGCGACGGAGCGGTTCATGTCTATATCAATGGCGTGGAGAAAGCACTTGGCTACGTTGCTGGTTCTACGGATGCCGATAAGTTCAAGAGCGAGGGAGGAACCGCAGATGTACTTCTCAATGCTGATGCACACACTCTGACCTTCGATATGGCTCCAGTAGTAGTCTCGACGGTTACCTGTAAATACCGCTATCAACTTCCTCTGGTGGTGGTCCTTCCTGATCCCGTTTCAGTGAAATACTACGGTGGTTACCTCGATGGCACGCTCTCCGATGAAACGGTGGTGGATGTGCAGGTTGCTGTTCAGCGAGCGAAGGTACTGCTCTTGGAGCAAGCGTATGGCCTCAAGACGCTGAAGCTGCGGTGCTGGCGGTCAGGATTACAATCCGGCATGATCCTGCGTGTCGATCACTCCATTCGTGGTATCCATGACTCCTTTGTCATCCAAGAGGTGGATACCAAACCGCTTGGGAACGGCTTCTTTGAATACGACGTGACCTGCGGAGCCTGGAACTGGAGCATGGTGGATGTACTGAACCACCTGATTGCTTCTGCACAGCCGCAAGATGACTCCACAATGGAAGACACAACCGCAATCGATGACCAGGAGCAAAACGAGAATTTCCATGTCAGCTTCTCGGTAGCCGCAATCCCCAAAAACCACGGAGGCTACTACGCCCACGACTCGGCCCTTGGCGATGGTCATGACGCCTACTGTGGCTTCTCCTCGATAAGTAGTTAAGGACACCCATGAACGATTTGAAACTCGCCTGCAAGTGGACGGTGCTTGAGCGCGAGTGGCTTCCAATTTCTCGACGTGACATCTGGATACCACGACTCACCCGCAAGAACCTGTTCACCAACTACGGGCTATCTGCTCTGGCCTCTGCTCCCTCTGGCAACTATGTCGCTCCCGTGTACCTCGCGATTGAGAGCTTCTTCTCCCCTCTGAACGGACCTGTTAATCCTGGTGATATGTCTCTCTCGATCAACACTCCCGTTGATCAATCTGGTGACACGCAGGTAGTGGTAGACATTGGGAGTCCTAACCAGGAGGTAGTGAGCTTTAGTTCGGTGAGTGGCACGAGTGCCCCCTATACCTACAATCTCACTACTCCCTTTCAATACTCCCATCCGGCAGGAGCAAAGGTAGTTCGACAGGTGAACGTGAATGACACGATCTCCAACCTGACGACTGAGGTACAGTACGATCCGGTGGGTAGCCCAGGATTGCGGCTGGCCTCTGGTGCTGGCTACTCCCTTGGGAACGGGCAGTACACCATTCAGTTCTACTTCACCTCAACAATGGCAGTCGCATACCTTGCTACCTGTGGCCTCACAGACTCCACCACGATTGGACAGGGCAACCTCCACAACCACTTTGTCCTGGGCTATGACCACTCGCTCGGCACCAATGATGTGCAGATCAATGGCAACCTCACCATCGTCAATAGTTAGGAATAGACATGGCACTTACAGTTCGACAAAACGGGACGGGTCCATCCAACCTCATCTCGGCTGATTGGTTTAACGACTTCTACAAGTTGTTTACCGGGCAGATGGCAGATCAGCCGATCACCTTCAAACCGAATGTTACCCTCCGGGCAATTAGTGCTGCTCCTTCTGCGCCAACCCTCACAGCATCATCTGGCACAGGCTTGGGAATCGGAGTGTACAAGTATGCGGTGACCTTCATTTCAGCCGATGGTGGAGAAACACTCCCAAGTACAACCGCAAGCATTACGACAACGAGCGGAAACCAAAGCGCCTTCCTCACCCCCCCCATTGGTCCGGCAGGAGCGACAGGACGTAATATCTACCGAACGAAAGTTGGAGGTACAGCACTCTTTCGCGTAGCTCAGCTTAATGACAATACCTCAACAACGTACACAGATACGCTCGCAGATGCTTCTGTAGGCCCCGCCGCTCCCACGCATCCATCCTTTGGTGGCGCTCTCAAGTTTCAAGATGCCAATGGGAATACCAACCTGACGATCTACTCCGATGGATCTCTCGTATCAGCAGGAGGCACCACCAACCTCTCTGGCTTGCTTGTAACGGATGGGTTGCTCGGCAAATCAACTCCTGGCGACATCATCGATATGGGAGGAACCAACACACTCTACATTAAAGGTCCAGGTGCTATCACCTTCCAACCCAATGCAGGAAACTCGGTAGCAGGTATAAATGGGAACGGTTTGTGGATTGGTGGTGTCAGCCTGGGTGACAGTGGTGGCAACCTCTTAGTGCCTGGAATCTCCTCCGGTTCACCGAGTAATGGCTTCACCTTTGGTCGTAACTCTGGATCAACGACCAGCTTCATCAACCACATCAACTCCGGTGGTGGGTTTGGCTTCAAGATCAATGGCTCTGCGAAGGCGCAGATCTTGAACAACGGAAACTTTGTCATCGCTGGTAACACCTACTATACAGCGCAATCCACGATTTTCTACACCGCAGGCGGCGCGTTTGCTGGTCTGGACTTCTCAGAGGTCTATCAGGTTGATCAGGAATATGCTATTGGCACCGTTGTCTGCCCCCAGGATGTTGCCACACCTATTGCTTACGATGGTACACCGCAATCTGGTCTGCCTCTGATGTCACAATGCACACATGAGAAGTGTGCTCTCGCTGGTGTCATCGTTCTCGTTCCCGGCTATTGCGCTGGCATGCCAAACTATCCAGGCATGGGCGACGACTATGACAGCAGCAAACCACTGAAGCAAGCAATCGCACAAGTTGGTCGTATCTTTGCCAACGCAACTGGCACCATCTCTGGTCGTCAGTATGTCACCTCAAATGGAGACGGAACCGTCCGAGCGATGGAATCTGGTGAATCTGGTATGTCCCTCGGCATCGCACTCTCCCCCACCGTCTCTGGTTTAGTTCCTATCCTCGTTCGCCCTACATTCGTCACCGTCTAAGGAGCCTCCCTTGAAACAGCACCTCACTCTCACCTCCCTCAAGCAAGTACAGGAGTTAGCCGTCCTCTCCAAGCACTACGAGGCCATGCTCCAAACAATCCAAGCTTCACTCGTCAAGGTCGTTCAAGATGACACAGGCATTGACGTGTCGAGCGGTGAGTGGCATCTCGATACCGACACAGGAGCAATTGAGCATGGCACCGCAGATTAATCCTGACAACTACCAAGAGATAAGGCAAATCGTCGTGGACGCAATTGAACCCCTCAAGGAGCAACTCGATAGGATCTATGAGTCCTTGAAAGACGACTACGCCCGCAAGGATGTGATTGAACCACAGATAGATGCACTGCGCAATGAGGTCAAGAGCCTGAAAGAGCAGGTCATTGGTACTCCACAGAAGCTTCTTATGTACGCAGGCTCTCTCGCTGCCCTCATTTGGACCCTCATAAACATCTTTCAGTACCTCCATAAGTAAAGGAGTCCCATGTCCATCATCCAAATGCCCACAAGCAACTTCTGGAAGGACCGCTCTGGCTACAAGCCGAAGTGGTTGATCGTGCATGGCACTGCTGGTGGCTCTAGCGCAAAGAATATCGCGCAGGGCTTCATCAACAGCCAGGGCACCAACAACCCGGTGTCTGTCCACTACGTGATCGGCCAGGACGGAACCATCGTGCAGTGTGTGCAAGAGAAGGATGCCGCCTGGGGAAATGGCGTCATTGATGCTGGCGCTGATTCCTGGTGGTCGAGTGCCCTCAATCCTAACCTCGTAACCATCTCGATTGAGCATGTGAAGCCGGACACCCAGAATGCTTCGGCCCTTACACCTGCGCAGCAAGCTGCATCCTTCTCCCTCATTCGTGAAATCTGCCAGCGCAATGGCCTCCCAATGAGGAAAGCAGACAAGAATGGCGGGATTACAGGCCACTTCTCTATTGCCCCCATCAACCGCGCTCATTGCCCCGGCACCTACCCCTGGCAAGACCTCTTCAACTACCTCAAAGGAGACGACATGCTTCAAATTACTGATGCCTTCGCTGCGGCCTACTTTAAGCAGGTAGCCACAAATCCTCTTCGCTGGCAATGCAACAACGGCTATGCTGTCCTGGGAGGCATCCTTGATTTCTATCGCAAGATTAATGGTGCCCCTCGACTTCCAAAGGGAAATGAACAGTACAACATTCCTGGCGTTGTGTGGCAGTTGTTTGAGGGTGGGATTATTGTGTACGATCCAGAGGGCAAGCTAGATAAGTTCCACACACCATTCCCTCCCTGCTACCTCCTCAAGCTGGACAGCGATCTGGCGAAGCAAGTCCTGGGTGCAGGTAACACGACTGATCTCCAGAACCAACTGAACGCAGCCAACACGGCACTAGCGAATGAGAAGCAGACTGCGACATCCCTCCAGACGGAATTAAATACGGCAAAGACACAGCTTGATGCGGCCAATAAGGCTGCTACTCAGGCGACTGCTGACAAGAACGCCGCACTGGCCCAGGTTGCCGATCTTCAGAATCAGATTGCCAACGCCCCTGACAAAACCGAAATCCTCAACGACCTCATCTCAGCTCTCCAGGCTGCTGCTAAGAACATCGCATAGGAGTACATCATGCAACTTAACGATTGGGAACTTACCCTTATTGTCCAGTGCGTCTTCCCCTTCATCACTTCCCTGATCCTTCCCCTTGGTGCGTGGTTCTATCATTGGCTCCTCTCGAAGCTGCCTGCCAATCAGCAGAGTGTGGTCGAGGCAAATGTTGAGAAGGCTGTGAAGGCTGTCGAGCAGGCGCAGTCCCTTGTTCCTGGCGCAGTGAAGAAAGAGTATGCGACCAACCTGACGAACGCATTGCTCAAGACTGCTGGTGTGAAGGCCACTCCTGAGCAGGTTGATACGCTGATTGAGGCTGCTGTCTACCAGTTCAACGTCAATCGCCCCAAGCAGGTGACTGCTGCAATTCCTGCTGTTCCCTCAAACAAATAAGTTTACTTGCGTTGCTGCCTGCTATTGTGTAGTATTACCTCTACAAGGAGGTACATATGAAGAAAAAAGAGCTACCCTACTCACCACAACAGCCTGGACAACCTCAACAGATAACACAGTTCTACCACAAAACTTTAGGAAAGCTCGCGGCTGATAACTTCGAGAAGGACTGCCGAGAGATGGAGGCTGATGGGTGGCGATTGGTGTTTGCGACACCTCTTGGTCACGGTTCTGGCTCAGTAGGCACTGATAGCCCTATCGTCGCCATCTACCAAAAATAAAAAGAAAAGACCCCTGCCCACATGTTGGGTAAGGGGTCATCGTATTTCTAGTTCATCCAGTCTTCCCACTGGTTATCGATCTCCTCGGCAATGTAGACCAACCGATAAATGTTCTCGCCTATGTCTTTGAAGCCGAGAGCAGTCGGTCCATTCTTCCAGCGATAGGTAAGATCGTATTCACCAGGAACTTCAACCAGATTGTCTTGTGTCTTGATGAAACCCTCTATCGCTGACTTCTGAAACGTGTCATCTCCGTTCATGGCTCCTCCTAGATGCTTTTCAATACCGCTTCAATCACACTACGAGCCTGAGCCTGCTTTTGTGCCGGAAGTGTCGAAATCAGAGCCGTAAGAGGATCACTCGACTCCTGGGAGAGTCCACGTCTGGCATTGGGGTACTTGTCAGGCCAGTGTTTCATTGTTTTCTCAACCTCTTCGGTGAGTCCGAGCAGTTTACAGACTTGATAGAGATCTATGTCAAGGATAAGCATTACCTTCAAGAAGTAGCCATACGGCATTCCAGCAGGTGCGGTCCTTGAGAGAACGCTCACCTTATCTGGCGCAATGTTTGCATTCTCTGCCGCTTCCTTGCGTGTCCAATCAAATGCTCTTAGTCGGTCGTTTACCAGTTGCGCGAGAGCTTCCTGCTGCTCCGGTGTAAAAACGATGTCCTTCTCGTAAGCCATCTATCGCAACACCTTTCTCGATTACTTGTGCTAAATGTTGAATCGTAGACATAGTAGCAGGTAGGATACTGTTTGTCAATGGTTTGACTTTTGAGTTCCCCTCCAGTATACTCGATATATCGATACAAAGCGATATAGAAGGAGTATATATGACTCAATATGAATTGCCAGATTTGACACAAACCTCGCCGGTGTATGCCATTGGCTATGCCCGTATTTCTGGTGATAAACAAAAGGATGGAGCTTCGCTTGAAACCCAGACAGCCGCTATGCGTCGTTATTGTGCCGAGCGTGGGTGGGTGCTGCTCGATGTGGCTCAGGAGGTCTACAGTGGGTACTATCTCATGGAGAGGAAAGTTCTGAGCGAGCAGGTACGCACTGTTGTCCGTGAGCGGCAAGCACATGTCGTGATTGTCAACAGCTTTGACCGTCTCTCGCGTGACCAGACCCATTCAGCCGTACTGTATCATGAGATGATGGAGAATGGGGTACATCTGGTAAGTGTGACTGAGGAACTGGACAATTCTCCATTTGGGACGTTTCTTCGCCAAGCTATCAGCTTTGCTGCTGAGTTAGAGCGACAGAAGATCATCGAGCGTGCGGCTCGTGGGACACAGAACCGGGTGGATAAGGGGGAGATGATCGGTGCTGGTGTGCCGAAGTATGGGTACTCCTGGGGAGAGAACAACAAGTGCTACGTCATCAATGAAGATGAGGCAAAGATTGTGCGTGAGATCTTCGAGCGATATGTGACACATGGTCAGTCGCTTCGTGCCATCGCAAAGTGGCTCAATGAGGAGAAGATTCCAACGCGACATATGAGGCGTGGAAAAACGGATGAGTCTGGTTCTTGGTTTGCGTCCACACTGAGAAACATGATTGCGAGTGAGGAGTACCGTGGTATTGGCTATAATCGCACCCTGAAGTGGGTAAGGGTTGATGGTCGCCGCAAACGGACAGAACACCCCAATCCAACGCTCTTGCCTGATGGTGTGGTTCCTCGCCTCATCTCTGACGATATGTGGTACGCTGCCCAGGCCAAGCGAGCAGTCGCCAAGGTTGAGTCACCTCGCAATAATCGGGAGCCAGAAGAGTGTCTGCTCCGTGGTGGTTTTATCATCTGTGGATACTGCAATCGCGTCATGCAGGTCGCTCGCGCTCGAAACTACTACGATAAATCGAGAGGGAGAACAAAGCACCGAAAGGCACAGTACGTCTGTAATTCTGGTGGTGAACTTCCTGGTCGTTGTTCCAGACGTGCATCGATGATGATCGATTTTATTGATAACGAGGTGTGGGTTGCAGTCAAGGAACTGCTCGAAAATCTTGATCGCGTGCGGGAAGTGCTGACTGCTCCGGTTGTCAACGGTGTTGCGGCTCACCTCTTGAGTGTGGAGAGCCAGATCGCGGATACCAAGGCAGAGATTGCTCGGCGCGTTCAGGATATGGCAGGATTCACCGGGTACGCTCGTGAACTTACTGTTGCGGAGATCAATCGACTTGAAAAGCAACTGAAAGACCTGGATGGAATGAGATTGCAAGCTATTCCAGAGGCGAAGCAAGAAGAGAGCGTCCAGAGAGATATTGAAGCCTTTCTCTCCTGGTGTCTTACCTTCAAGGGGAACTACGATGCAGCCACGTATGAGGAGCGGCGTAGAGCGTTACGCCACCTGGGTGTGAGGGTCTTAGTGTACCAGGAATCGGACCCGGATCGTCCCAGGTATAAGATCACTGGTAAACCAGAGTTGTTCGCTCGCCTGCACCTGAAGAAGGAGGAGACGGATGGGAAGCAAGCGACCGATTCTGTACATACTTCCTCGCAGATCGCCACGCGATATCCTTTGCCTACGAGTCGGGCGATGTAGCCATCTGCCGCATGATGTGGGATGCCAGCCATGGGTGACTTTTGCCCACGCCCAAAGTCGCGACGGGTCAGGGCAATCTCTAGCTCACGCGCCACAATTTCGGCGTCGTCGTCAAACATCTCATAGAAGTCGCCCATGCGGAAAAAAAGGATCGCGTCGGGATGCTGGCGCTTGATGTTGAGATATTGGCTGCGTACCGGGCTATGATTATCGGTCTCTTTTGCGAACTCTTCGAATAGCACTGCTCTCTCCTTACCTCCTGTGCTCACGCCTCTCAGTATAAGACTATTCCTTGGATGCGTCAATTTGGCGGAAGAGCGGTAGGAAATGCAGAGCTCGGAAAGTGTGATGGTTGTGCTCGAAGCGCTCTAGAAAAGCAGGTAGAGAGTTAAAAAGTTCGAAGATGTGGGCAATTTTGTGCTATGCTACTTGTCACTGGCGATGGTTGGATTATAATATGTATATATTTTGAGTGAGGAGGGCATCTTGTTCTACCTTGTATTAGTGATGATCGTGCTTGTGGGCGGAGTGATTGCGCTGATTGCCGTCCAGAACCTGGGTAATCCCATCGCGTTAGAGGTGCTCATCTGGCAATCGCCGGCACTTCCGATTGGTTTTATCCTGTTGGGTGTGTTTCTGCTGGGCGCAATCCTGCTCTACCTGGCAAGTGTCGGATCTGCTGTCTCTGACCGTGAGCAGATCAAGCGGTTGCGCAAGCGTGTCAAGGAGCTTGAACAGCAGGCAAATCAGAATCAGAATCAGAATCAGAATCAGCCGCCAATACCACCCAATCCAATGCAATCACCTCAGGGGCCTGCTGCCGCTCGCTCGCAGATGCAATCGCCATCATCTATGATGCATATGCCCGGCATGTCTGGACCACTCCAAAAATAGATCTAAAGAGTTCTATTCTGAGCATGGAACTCTTTAGATTGGGCACTTCTCAGCGCGAAAGCGCTTCGCAGGGGTCATGGGATGCGAACTAGAAACCTCAAGCTATCTAGTTCGCATCCCATGACCCCTGCGAGTTACTACAAGGCGATAAAACGTCCTACTGTAGCAATTAGAAGGCATGAGCCCAGCATATCGGCGCAAAGCTTTAGCTTTGCGCCGTGTCCCGCTATCCTAATTATTCCAGATCTGTCCAAGTACTTTGCGGACGAGGTCTGGTAAATCCTTCGTGCCTGTATTTACCTCCTCTTCCGGCGGACCTTTCTCTTCAGGCTTTTTTTTTTGAACCGTACTGCTCTGATCTGGCTCTGTTTCATGGGGAGTGTTAGCTTCACCCGCCTGCTCTGGCTGTTCAATAGGTGAATCTTCCTGTTGTGGTTGTGAGCCTAGTGGAATTGTTGGTTCGTCTTCAATTGGGCGCTGCTCTGGTGCGACTGTCGATTGAGTTGGTAGGGCGGGCTGGGTCTCGGTTATCTTCTCCTCCTGAGTCTTGTGGTGGTGTTTGCGCAGGTCCTGCTGTGTCTCTTCATCCTCGTTTTCTATTGATGGTTGGGTTATTTCATCTTTACCTACCTCTGATTCAATAGGGGATGACTCTTCCGGCGCTTCGACCTCGTCAGCGATGGTCTCAGATGCGGATTCATGTGTCTCTTCTTTCTGTGTATCGCTGAGGTCTCTCTGAACAGTTTGTAGCTCGCTCTCTTCCTGCGTATTGCTACCGATCTCTATTAGTTCAGGCTGTACGTCTGCCTCTTCAGTCTCTAGTGGCGTCTCTATGCTGGTGAATGATGGGATAGTGCTGGCTTCTTCGATTGGAAGCCCCTCTTTATCAGCGGCAGGGAGGTCTTCTCTTACTTCCGCTTCATCATACGATACTTCCACCGTCTGTTCTGGTTCTGGCTGGACAAGTGTATGTGCTTCAGTGGCTGTCTCGTCTTGTTCTGGAAGTGTTGGTATGCTTGCCTCGCCTTGCTCAGAGTCTGTGGCTATGCTCGGTTGTGACTCGTTCTCTGGCGTTTCAACTTGCTCCGCTTCAGCGTTTGCTATGGGCGCAACAGGCTCCTCTGGCACTTCTTGAGGGATGGCCTCTTCAGAGGATATCGCCTTGACCTCTATAGGCTCTTCGGGCGCCACTTGCTCAAGGGGGGAAGCTCCTTCGTGATGGATTTTTTGGGCGCGACCTGTTCGGAAGCGGCTTGTGGTTCACTTGATAGAGACGGCCCAGGTTCAAGCGTAGCTGTTGGAGCCGGTTCAGGCTGTGAGGTAGGCTCTGCCTCTCCCTCCAGAAGCTCTTCCTCGTGCATAAGCCTTTGAAGCAACTGTTCTTCGCTGGTCAGAATGATTCCAGGTGTTGGCGGCATGGAGAGTTCCGCGGATTGGCTGGCCTCCTGGGCGCCCTGCTCATCACTCATTGATTCTAGCCAGTCATACGCGCCTTCCAGGGCGTTCTCGCACCAGCGTGTGTAGTCGCCGCGAATCAGGTCCATCTTTTCACAACGCTCAAGGAGTTGTGCGGTATGATCGAGCCAGATATCGCCTCGGTCAAGCATTCGATCCAGCAGCAGCAAGTTTTCTACACCGCTTGCTTGCAAGCGTGCCAGGACTGAAAGAGCGATAGGGGATGGTTGAACCATCTCAATTAAAGACGAGTTCTCTTCCACCTGTTGCTCTATAGAGGCGAGTTCTTGTTGAAGCTGGGCTATACGTTGTTGCAGGGACCAGAGCTGATAGCTTTGCGTGAACTGCTCAACCTGTGAAGGGTTCAGGCGCGCGAAAATAGTATGTAGCGCTTCGGGATAGCGTGTAAATGTGCCTTTTGTCTCTGAATCCCCCCATGTGGATCCTGCTGGGTGTACTGTAACTGGTCTCTGTTGCTGGTCACTCATCCCCTTCTCTACCTCCTCTCATTGTTCGTGGGTGGGGCGTTAGGCGACATCGTCTCGCGGTGCCAGCGCTGTGCCCAGCGCTTGACAAGCTGATTGACGCGCTCGCTCTGTTGATCAACGGGGAGCGTGTTTGGTGTTTCTGTAGGAGCGGGTGTTGCTATCTTTGAGGGTGCCTCATATACATGAGAAGGCGCGCTTTCTGGCTTGCCAGGCGCGGTGGGTATGGGCCTGGTTGGCGTCTGCTCTAGTTGTGGCGTTTGCGCTATTTGTGGTTCTGGAATGACCTGCTCAGCCGGACTCGTTTGTGCCGTGGGAACGGGTGCTTCGCCCCAGATGGCGAGTGATGGTGTGTTCGCCGCCCGTTGAAGTGGCTGTTGTGCGACCGGTTCTGGAGCAACTTCCTTAGTCTCTGACTGGTTGGCCGCAGGGGGCGTATGTGACGCAGAGGTCTTACGCATCTCAGATATTGGCTGTGCCTGTTGCTCAATGGCGGCGATGGCGCGTGCATGCTGATGTTCTGCTAGCAATGCTCTGACCAGCGGATTACTTGTTGCTGGCTCACCATAGCGCGCGAGCGCCTGCTCATATTGATCGGCTTCCTTAAAGAGGTGCTGCAGGCGCTGCCGCAGTTGTTTCTGCTGTTCCTGCAATTGCTGGCCTACTTCGCGATAATAAAGCCATTGCCTGTATTGACCCATACGTCATATGCCCCACAAAATAAACAGTACTGAACAATTTTTCAAGAGGTGCCTCATAGTTTATTGCCACAAATGCAGTATAGCATCCTAGCTAAACAGGGAGCAAGCAGGGTGAAAGTGCGCCATGACCTATCAGATTGAAGCAACACCTCAGAATCAGCCAGATAAATTTCCTACGCTGGCAGTGGGTATGCTCTGGCTATACATCAAGCGTGCGAAGGCCCATACAACGCTTTCTGTGAGTGCGGGAAAGGCACTTGGGAGCGTAAAGTTATTGTGTATCTTGCGAAAAGGCCCAGAAAATTGTAGCGCACGCCACAATTTTCTGGGCCTTTTCCGCTTTTTAGATTCTAACGTCAGACTTTATTGCCCGCCATCGCGCTCGACGGCAGTGTTATGCGAGATTCGTAAGAGGATGCCGACAATAATGAAGTTCGCAATGACTGAGCTACCACCCTGACTCAGGAAGGGCAGCGGAATACCTGTCAATGGCATCAGCTTCAGGTTACCAGCGATAATAACAAGTGTCTGAACGGCGAAGATTGTTGTCAGCCCCGCAGCCAGGAGTTGCTGGAATGGCTCGGTGGCCTCCATGGCGATGCGATAGCCACGATGAATGACCAGTAAATACAGACCCAGTATCGCGAAGAGCCCTATCAGCCCCAATTCCTCGCCTAGCCCGGAGAACATCAGGTCAGACTCTACGACTGGAATAAAGAATTTACCAGCAGGATGACCCAGGCCGAAGCCCGCGCCAAAGAGACCGCCACTGGAGAGACCAACCAGGCCCTGCATTATCTGGTAACCTGGGCCGTCAGCAAAATCGATTTGTTGCTGAGTCCAGGTGCGCCAACCTACAACGTCGAAGGACACGACAGCAAAGCGGTCGCGAACGTAGGAGGGGAGAAGCGCAAAGCCGATAAAGCCGAGCACGACGAAGGCCCCAAGCGCCACCAGGACATAGGTCAGGCGACCACTGGCAAGATAGGTCAGAGAGAGGAAGGTCGAATAGATCAACAGGGCTAGGCCCAGGTCCTTTGCGATCAGAAAGATCATCAAGGCCAGTCCGAGCATAGTAAGCAATGGACCAAGCTGGCGCAGAGGTGGCAGACGAAGCTTGCCCAGGCGCAGATAGCCTTTCGCCAGGATATCGCGGTTATCATTGAGATAGGCCGCGAAGAAGATAACCAGCGTAATTTTCAGTAGCTCTGAGGGCTGAAGGCCAGTGCCGCCTACACCCAGAGAGTCGCGGGTAGGACCGCCACCATGGCTAAGAATACCGTTGATTAAGGCTGGAAGTGCCAGCACAAAGCTGACTAAAGCCCAGCTATACTTATAGCGTCCCAGCCAGTTCACATTGCGTAACACTGCTAAAGTGATACAGCAGAGACCCATGCCAATCACGACCCACATCAACTGGCGTGATCCCAGCGAGTCAATAGGTATAGGCAGATCGGGCCCAACGCGGGTGGCGAAGAGCACGCCTATGCCACTCAAGAGGCCAACAAGGGGCAGTAGGACCTGGTCAGCTTTACGAAAAAAGATATTGAAGACCAGATGCACTACGATCAAAGCCGCGATCAAACCGAGTACTGGGATCAAACCCTGAATAGGTGGCAGTTCCTTCGTGCTAAAGTTTGTATTCGAGTTGAGCGCGTCTGTCTTAATCGAGTTGGCGAGAAGGAGTTGAGTCATGATCAGCAGCATGATCGCGCTGGGTATAATTAGCAGGCTCAACTCTTTCCAGCGATAGCCGGATAACCTGCCCGGTGATGTGCTTGCCATTCTTTTTCAACACCTCTCTATTCGAAAACCTGAGCGCGTAAGCGACGCGGGTTTTGTATAAACGCTTAAACAAACTGCCTGAAAAGAACTGGCTCTGTGGGATGCGGTGCGAGTACGCGCGCTCATTGGGTTAACTTAAATTGGATATAGCCAACGCTGACGATATCACCAGCGCGAGCGGTCAGTGCTTCGCGCGCGGGCTGATTATTGACATAGGTTCCGTTGGCGCTGCCTGCGTCCTGCACGTACCAGACACCATTGCGCAACCAGAGCCGGGAATGTTCGGCGGATACCACCTGATCTGAGATCTGAATGGTATTGGTGGGTCCGCGCCCGATGCTGGTTTGTGGCTCCAGGGCAAAGCGCGTTCCTGGCATCAGGCTACTGGGACCACTATTGACCACAACGAGGTGCCCAAGCGCCTTTGAACGTCCTGCCCCACTGCCACCTCCCGACTTCCGCAGATCGCGTGTAATTGCCAGTACCACCTGCATTAAGAAAAGGTAGAGCAGGATGACCAGCAGGATACGTAATATGAATAAGAACGAATCAATCTGTAATGGCATGTGGCGGGAATCTCACCTTCTCTCAAATTGGAAATCGTAGCTACCAATGGTGAAGGTATCACCTGGGCGTAGCACGTGTTGTCGCATATGTGGGGTATGATTGATTGTAATGCCATTGGTACTGCCGAGGTCAAAGATGGCAAAATGACCGTCTTGGAATTTAATCTGAGCGTGATAGCGAGAGACTCGTTTATCTTCAACGATGATATCGTTACTTAGCTGGCGACCGATATTGACCACCGGCTTTTCAATGCGGTAGATTTGCTGTCCTGCCTGAGGCAGGCGAATCGTAAGCCACGCTGGAGGCATCGCCTGCTGGGGTACTTGTGGCGCGGGCGTGGGTGGTGGATAATTCGGGAAATTGGGGTTACTGCCCTGACCGTGAGCAGGCGGCGCGGGTTGCGCTGGCTGTGCGGGCGAAGATGTGATCCCAGGAAGCTGTTGTCCCTGGGGGAGCGCGGCACGAATCTGCGCGAGTTGTTCTGCGCTTAGAGCCTGTGTTGCCATGGCGCCACCCGCTTGTCCATCCGCGATCTCAGCTTCAATGCGTACGTCGCTTACCGCGAGTTCGCTAGAGGCATGAAGGCGAATCACTGGCATGGTGCGCAGAGTATAGCGCCGATGACGCGCGAACTCGACCAGGTGATTCTGCCAGTCACGGATGAGCATCGCCTGGCTGGCTGTGAATTGCTGGTGGTCTTTAATGCTCAGGTAGATGTCATAGATGTTGGGCGCGAGACGGCGTCCCTCGCCTTGCAGGAGGGTATTGTCTTCCATTGCGCGCTCTAGATGGCGTTGCAGCTCAACTGGCTCCAATCGCGAAGGAAAGAGGCGGGCAAAGGGCCGCTCAATCATGCGCTGCATGAATGATTCGAATTTATTCAGTGGATTCTGGCGAGCATTCAATGGCTCACACTCCTGATCGCTAAGATGTGTCGCGCTTGCTGGCTATCCATCGCAATCTGAGCTTTTAAGGCATCAATACCAGGGAAACGCTGTTCGCCACGCAAGCGGGCAATAAACTCTATTACAATATAGGTATCATATAAGTCGCGACTGATATCAAGTAAATGGGCTTCAATCAGACGTTCTTTCCCATTAAACGTTGGACGTATACCAATATTGACTACACCGTTATAAACGGGGGACATTGCTTGCTCGTCACTTTCTGCCTTCTGCTGCACCTGGACACGCACGGCATAGACGCCATTGGCGGGTATCAGCTTGTGAGCTTCCGGGCGCAAATTGGCCGTTGGGAAGCCGAGCAGACGACCTCGTTCGTCGCCATGCACTACGATCCCATCGACGCGCACAGGGTGTCCAAGCAATTCGTTGGCTTCCGCTACCTGACCTTCCTTAATGAGCGCGCGGATACGCGTGCTGCTAATGCGTTCGCGCTCTGCCTCTTGGAGGGTTACAGCTCGCACTTCAATGTTGTGGCGCTGACCATATTCCTGTAGGAAGGCGACATTTCCCATTCGCTTATGCCCCAGGCTGAAGTCGGAGCCAACTACTAGCGCTTTGATATTAAAGTGCTGACAGAGAAGATCCATGAATTCCTCGGCGGTAAGTGCCGCGACCTCGGGCGTAAAGTGAATTACGATGGTATCTTCAACCGTGCCGATATGCAGAGCTATCTGAAGCTTCTCCTCCAGCGTTGTCAACCATTGCACATCGATGTCTGGTCGCACGACCATCAGCGTATGTGGCGTAAAGGTGACTAACACCGGCTTGCAGTGATGCGCTTGCGCGACTGTTTGAAGCTCCTGCAAGAGGCGTTGATGACCTAAATGGATGCCATCGAAATTGCCAATGGTGATGGCAATAGGCTCTGTACTAGCGAGTGTCGTTGTGTATTTCATATTTAATTACGTATATATTTGAGATTATTCCTGGTGTATACGCATAAACGTACATCGTGCTTCGCAATATGACGCACAGTATCCCTATAGTACCACAGCCTAATTTCGTGAGGCAATAAGGATAGCCATAGCGATTGAAGTACATTCTTATAAAGCGTGTACTTGCGCTATTGAGCCCGGCTATGATGGGGTGGCAAAGACCTTTCTGGGTTGCCAGCGTGACTGCTCCTCATCCCAGGAGGCGATTGCCAGAAATCGACCCTCATTATCATATATACGTGCCAGGGAGAGAGGTAGTTGTGCTGGCTCTATCTGTACCTGAAAGGCATTGCCGTGGAGCACCTGTTGCGTCTGTTCGGCGGTAAGCGTAATGGCGGGATACTGATTCAACACGCGATCCGATGCGCAGAGCAGGGTATGAACAGTTCCCTCGGTGACGGCGTTCTCAAGCAACTCAAGCGTTACGCTCTCCTCAAGCGGAAAGGGACCGCTGCGTGTGCGTATCAGTCCTCCCAGGTGTGCGCCGCAGCCCAGGCGTTCCCCAGATCGTACGCGAGCGAGCGAATATACGTTCCTTTGCTGCACGCGACCTCCAGTGTCAGGCGAGGTGATTCCCAGTTCAGAATCTCCAGCCGTTCAAGTGTTACCGGGCGTGCTTGAAGTTCAATTTCGCTGCCAGCTCGCGCCAGTTTATAGGCAGGCTGACCCTTGATCTTAATCGCCGAATAACGGGGAGGAAATTGCATTTGCGCGCCGAGAAAGGTTGACAGCACACGCTCAATCTCCTCACGTGTCAGGTTTGAGGTATCGCCAGTGCGCAGGATCTGTCCCTCGGTATCGTAGGTATCGGTCACGATTCCAAAGATAACCTCCGCCCGGTATGCCTTGCCACTCTCGCTGAGATACTCGGCGACGCGTGTACCTAAACCAACACAGATGGGCAGAACGCCGCTGGCGGCAGGGTCAAGCGTGCCAGCATGACCGACACGCCTCTGCTTGAGTAGCTTGCGCACGCGTGCCACCACGTCGTGCGAGGTCATGCCTAGCGGTTTGTTTATGTTGAGTATTCCGTCCATAGTTCCCCTCTCAAGTTGCTCAGGATTGAGCGGTATCGGTAGGGGAGGCGAGTCGGCGGCACTCCTCTTCCAGCAGTGCTACCACTTCTGCTATGGCCTCTGTTAGCGGTCGATTGATCGTTGCTCCAGCAGCACGGGGATGTCCACCACCTCCCAGACGCACACAGAAGGACGCGGCATCAAAGGGCTCATAGGTGCGCAGGCTCAGGCGTGTTGTTTGTGGCTCGCCGTAGCTTTTAAAGAAAGCCGCGACCATCACCCCTTCAACGTCGCGCATAGTGCCAACACACCCATCATCCATGTCCTTTGTCGCGCCAGCTATCGTCAGGGTCTCATCATTGGCATATGACCAGATTAGACGACCCTCGCAGGCTGTCTGGGCCTGTTTGGTGACTTCAGCTTGTAGGCGGAGCTTCGCCAGTGGATGAGTGCGGAAGAGCGGCTTGACCGTGACTTCCGGGCTGGCTCCAGCTTCCAGCAAGACCGCCGCAGCTTCCATCGTTCGCGCGGATGTGTTGGAGTATTGGAAGGAGCCGGTATCGGTAATCATTCCTGTGAGCAAGCATTGCGCGGCATCCTGGGTCAGTGGGAGCTGTGTCTCTTGCTGGAAGAGCACCAGGAGTTCGGCGGTTGCGGCTGATACTGTATCGATGATGCTAACCTGTCCACAACCATTACTGCTCACATGGTGATCCAGATTCAGAATCGGCACGCGCGCGAGAAAGTCCTGATGGCGTTCGGCGAGCGCGCCATAGCGATAGAGTTCACCAGCATCCAGGGCGATGACCAGGTCAAAACGCTCATCGCCAAGCGAGGTCTGAAAGCGCCCATAGCCGGGTAAGAAGCGGAAGTCGGGCGGAACCGGGTCGATACAGACTGGTACACACTCTTTCCCTAGCTGATCTAGCATCAATGTCAGGCCCAGCGCGGACCCCAGGCAATCGCCATCAGGTCGCTCATGAGCGAGGAGCGCGATCCGTCGAGCAGGCTGGATTAGCGCCATAGCTTGTTGTACGCGTAGGGCGTCAATATGCCCAAGCAGGGCGGGATGAATAGTCATCTGACTCATTATTCCTCGGATGTAGAAGTAGGTGCCTGCGCGTCCCGTTGTTGGTCCTCGGCTACCACTTGATTGATTAGTGAAAGCATGCGAGCACCCTCGGCGATGGAGTGATCCAGCTTAAAAACGAGATCTGGCATGTAGCGCAGGGTGATGCGCTCAGCGATTTCGTGGCGCAGGAAGCCTGCCGCGTTGACGAGCCCTTTGATGGTCGCCTGCTGTTCCTCAGGTGTTCCCATGACGCTGACCATGACTTTCGCGTGACGCAGGTCTCCACTAACCTCGACGTGGGTAATGCTCGCGAAGCCAACGCGAGGATCTTTGACTCGCGTGCGGATCAGGTCGCTTAGTTCGGCGGCGATCAATTCGCCGAGTCGCTCTTGACGATGTGGATTAGCCATATCTCAACCCATCCTCTTTCTCTTTGAAGCGCTTCCGCGCTCCATCTTGCAGGGTCCAGGTGGAAGTGCTTGGAGGTGATATATCCCGATTGCCGGGAATGGGCGCTACGAAGAGCCGCGCGGCTCTTCGTAGCGCCCATTTGTGAACGCAAGGTGTCGGATAACGTAGAGCGCATCCTGGTCCGCAAATGGTTCAGATGTGGCCTTCCGTGTTCCGATACCTCGCGTTGATATTTACGCTTGCGAGCCAGGCAGAACACGCTCCTGGTTAAAGGCTTCGATGATGTCTCCAACCTCAACAGCGGAGAAGTCCTCAAGGACGATACCGCACTCGTAGCCGGTAAGCACCTCGCGCACGTCGTCTTTCCCACGGCGGAGCGACGCAATCTTCCCTTCAAAGGCCTTCTCTTTGTTACGTATGATTCGAGCCTGTGAAGAGCGCGTGATCTTGCCATCGGTGATACGGCAACCAGCGATGACTGTGTTGCGACCAGACTTAAAGGTCTGCATCACTTCGGCATGACCCTCGATCACTTCGCGATACTGCGGCTCAAGCATACCGGTGAGCGCGGCCTGAATGTCGTCGATCAGCTTATAGATGATGTTGTAGTAGCGGATGTCCACGCCCTCTTTTTGCGCCTCGCGTAGAGCCGCGCCGTCGGGCTTGACGTTGAAGGCGATGACGATGGCACCCGAAGCCGCCGCCAGGTGGACGTCCGTCTCGCTGACGTTACCGATGCCCTCACGGATCAGGCGTACCTTCAGGTTCTCCTCACCCAGTTTGGAGAGAGAGCCCTTGATGGCTTCGGCGGAACCCTGTACATCGCTCTTTAGAACAACATTAAGTTCCTTGACTGTGCCTTCCTGCATCTGTGTGTAGAGCGTATCCAGGCTGACCTGGCCAAGATTATTAGTCTCACCACGGCGCTGTTCAAGCTCTTTCTGAGCCTGCTGGCGGGCCGTCTTCTCATCCTCAAGCACTTCCAGGTGGTCACCAGCCTGAGGTACTTCGGGGAGACCCATAATGCTCACAGGTGTGCTTGGTGGTGCTTTCTGAACGCGCTTACCGCGGTCGTTGAACATCGCGCGCACCTTACCTGAGATTGGGCCGACGACGATATTATCGCCCATCTTGAGGGTGCCCTGCTGTACCAGAACAGTAGCCGAGGGGCCGCTGCTCTTCTCCAACTTGGCTTCGATGATGACACCCGTGGCTGGCAGATTGGGATTAGCCTTCAGGTCCTGCAACTCGGCGACGAGCAGAATGTAATCGAGCAGTTCGTCGATACCCTCACCCTTCTTTGCCGAGATAGGTACACAGATGATATCGCCACCATATTCCTCGATGAGCACATCGTTCTCGACGAGTTGCTGCTTGACGCGATCCGGGTTGGCGTTGGGTCGATCAATCTTGTTGAGCGCGATAATGATAGGCATCTTCGCGGCGCGCGCGTGATCGATAGCCTCGCGCGTCTGTGGCATGACACCGTCATCGGCGGCTACAACGATAATGGCTACGTGCGCGACCTGAGCACCGCGAGCGCGCATAGCGGTAAACGCTTCGTGGCCCGGTGTATCCAGGAAGGTGATCTTCTTGTCGTTGACCTCTACCTGATAGGCACCGATATGCTGTGTGATGCCACCTGCCTCACCTGCCGCAACCTTTGTCTTGCGGATGACATCAAGGAGGGAGGTCTTACCATGGTCAACATGGCCCATGATTGTAACCACAGGAGGCGTAATGACCATATTCTTGTCGTCACGTGTTGCCATGGCCTCGCTAGCCGACATCGTGCTACGTGTGCCAGTGGGAGCTGTGATCTCTGCCTGAGAAGGCTCAAAACCAAGATCCTGCGCCACAAGCGAGGCCTTCTCGTACTCAACCACCTGGTTAATGCTTGCGAAGACGCTATGCTTGATCAACTGGCGAATGATCTCGTTTGACGTGACATCAAGCATATCGGCCAGATCCTTGACGATGATCTGAGGCGGAATCGAGACTGGCCCTGTGACTTTCTCCTTGACCACAGTCGCACGGCGCTCAGTAGAGCGATGCGAGGATGATCCAGAACTTTTTCCGCCGGGTCGGTTGCCACCACCTGGGCGCGAAGGGCGCGAGGGGCCAGATGAAGGTCCACGATGCTGCGAAGGGCCGCCACGTCCTGGGCCTGAGCGATAAGCTGGCGCACGCCCACGATCGCCACCGCTACGCTCTCCGCCACCGCTACGCTCTCCGCCACCTCGCTCATTCTCGCTGCGGTTGCGATCTCCTCGTTCGCGGTCTTTTTGCTCGCGTTCGATAACGGGCGCACCTCCCGCACGACCAGGACCGCCACTTTGTGGGCGATAGGGTCCTGGGCCACCGGGGCGATTGCCAGAGAATTGGCCAGGTCCTTGAGGGCGATTACCGGAGTACGGCCCTGAACCTTGAGGACGTCCGCCCGCATAGGGTCCTGGGCCACCAGGGCGATTGCCAGAGAATTGGCCAGGTCCTTGAGGACGACTGCTAGGGCCATAGGGGCGATTGCCGGGACCGTGCTGTCCGGGGCCTTGAGGACGACCACCAGGGCCAGAGGGTCGACCGCCAGGGCCGTGTTGACCAGGGCCAGAGGGTCGACTGCCAGGGCCACGATGAGGGGCCGCAGGACGGGTATCGGCTGTGGCTGAAGAATTTGCGCTTGTATCTTTATCGTCTGTTGTACGTGTAGTTGTCTGTGAGGCATTGGGCGAACGGCGTCGCGGAGCTGCCTTTGGCTCCTGTTCATGACTGCCTGGTGCAGTGCTTTCGGATTTTGAGTGGCCACTGCTATTTCTGGTTCTAGCGGTAGTCTCTTTGGCCTGCTCGGTTCCATCTGTGAAATCAGATGTGTCTCTCATGAAGAAGACTCCCTTCTATCATCTGATGCGCCCGAAGGCGACGGAAATCTCTCTTCACAGCCATAAAAAAGGTCTGTCGCCCTTCCTTGAATATGGAGGAGAGGGGTGACAGACCCTCGTTGGTGCAGTACCAGGCACGTTTCAGTCTGCGCTTATTTAATCATAGCTGATCACTCCGCAAACATTCGCTGCTATAACTGCCCTGTAGACGAGGGGCTGTGTCTCTAAGAAGAGTAGAGATAAAACAACACATTGTTCAATCCCCATCTGACCACCGACCGGGTCAGATGTCAGTATTGAAACCCTATCCACACCTTGTGGAGGAAGGGACGACTAAAGTCTTATCGAACCCCAACGCCGCTCTCGCGGCTTGTACTGAGGCACTCAGGGGTTCAAATAAGGAGTAAGAAGAACAGTGAACAGTACATACTGAACACTAGTTGATTGCGCTTTAAAATTGACTGCTTAAGTATAGCCTACTCTACAGATCCTTGCAAATGGTAGTTGTTATTACAGGACTTCCCTGAAGAAAAGGATTGGTAATGAGCAGATTAGGCTCTGGGTTCTGCTATCTTTTTGCGTGCGACCTGCTCTTCATTGGAAGAGGGAAGCTCCTCTGGCAAGGTGGCGATGAATGCCTCCAGGCCAGTGCGGTCCTCTTCCGAGATGGTCTCTATCTTTAGCACCTGTTCCAGTCGTTTGCCCTTCATGATTTGCCGCCAGCAAGAGAGGCGGGCACAGAGATAGGCTCCTCTGCCCGACTTCTTGCCAGTCGCGTCGATAAGGACATGACCATCTGGTGTGCGTACGACACGCAATAGTTCCCGCTTAGATTTATTGTCATGGCAGGAGACACACGTGCGCAAAGGAACATGCTTATGTGGTTTGGGTTGGTTAGCCTTTGCCATAAAGCAGTGCGACCTCCTTACTAGTATACTGTCTCTGACGAAGATGTTCTCTCATTCGGGGAGACCACCAGAAGGGGCGCCGAATGGAGTTTATAATTTGTAGCGAGCGCTAGCGATTACCGCGTGAACGCCGTCCAGAGCGTTCATGACGTGAAGCGCTGATTTCCTGTGACTCAACAGGTTCCTCATAGACTTCGCCCTCGGCGGGTTTGGTCACATCAACACGCCATCCGGTCAGTTTAGCTGCCAGGCGTGCGTTCTGCCCATCCTTACCAATCGCCAGAGAGAGCTGACGTTCGAGCACTGTAACAATCGCCGTATGATCGAAATCTCGCAATTCTACTTTCAATGGCTTGACAGGGCTAAGAGCATTACCTACAAAGGTTGCCGGGTCCGGGCTCCACTGGATGATATCAATCTTCTCATCATTTAGCTCATGTACGATATTATTAATTCGTTGTCCACGCACTCCTACACAAGAGCCAATGGGATCCAGCCCTTCTTGACGCGCGTAGACGGCGACCTTGGCGCGGCTACCAGGCTCTCGCGCGATGGCTTTGATCTCGACCGCTCCGTCATAAATCTCTGGCACCTCGTTCTCAAAGAGGCGACGAACCAGGTCCCGGTGTGTGCGAGAAACCAGAATTTGTAGCATTCGACCCTGTATGCGCCGCACATCATAAACATAGAGACGCATACGTTGCTTGGGGTGATAGCGCTCGCCTGGAATCTCCTCACTGTTAGGCATCAGCCCTTCAACTCTATCGACCTTGTCCAGGTCGAAGTCGACGACCCAGCCGCGAGCGGGTTCCTTGCGTGTGAGGGTGCCAAGGCGAATTTCTCCTACCCAGCCTTTGACTTGCTCATAGAGGTGCTCATGTTCTGCCTCGCGGATGCGTTGCAGAATCACTTGTTTGGCGGTCTGCGTTGGAATACGCGAGAAGATGAACGAAGAGTCTACATCGATAAATTGCCCGAGCGCGGCATTGGGGATCAACTGTTGGGCCTCCGCCAGCGATACCTCTTCGTTCGCATCATGGACCTGGGCCACTACACGTTTCGACGCCCAGACGTGGACATCACCATTCTTGTCCACCTCGATGCGCACATTCTCGCCGCCTCCGAAGCTCTTACGATATGCTGCTAAGAGGGCGTTTGCGACAGTCTCCATTACCACTTCGCGGGGTAGTCCCTTCTCGGCAATTAATTGCGCGATAGCCGCCTGAAATTCGGTCCTCATATGCCTTACTCCTCCCGCTGGTGCCCAGTCGATGCATGTAATTGTTACGTGTGCAAGAGAAAACGTCCCTGGCAAGCAGAAAAGTGGGAATCAACCCACTTTTCGCAAAAAAATTTCTCAGTTCTTTTTGTATTATAGCATGGAATTTGAGCACTGTAAATGAGCATATTAGCTTGCTCACTCTATAGAACGTACGTTGTGTGGCGTTTTATTCCATGCTGTCGTTTTGACCTCTCTGAGCAAGGGATGGCGCGTCACTTGTGATATACTCCCTAGTAGATAGCTTAACTATACATGGTCTTATGCGAAAACCAACTCTCATGCGAGGGCACGGCGCCGCTGGCGCACTCAGGTTTTCTCATAAGGAGTACATGATCGTTGCGAACGAAGGAGCACCTTACTATGACTGTGTCGCATGTCAGCGAAGACGAGCAGGCACTTGTGGAGGCGATTCGCGAGATTGCCAGGGAGCGCGTGGCTCCCCGTGCCGCCGAGATAGATCGTAGCGGGGAATTTCCCTGGGATATGAAAGAGTTGCTGGCGAGCCATGATATTCTGGCAATGCCGTTCCCCGAGGAGTATGGCGGCATTGGCGCGAGCGAGTTGACGATCTCAATGGCGATTGAAGAGCTCTCGCGTTGTTGCGCTACGACCGGGCTGATCCTGGCGGTGCAGCAGCTTGGCTCAATGCCTATCCTCCTGGCGGGCAACGATGAGCAGAAACGCCAGTATTTCCCCAAACTGGCGAGTGGTGAGTGGCTGGCGGCCTTTGGCCTGACCGAGGCTGGTTCGGGATCGGATGCGGCAGCCATGCAGACCTTTGCTGTCCGCAAGGGCGATAGCTACATTCTGAATGGTTCCAAGCGCTTTATTACGAATGGCGGATTGGCCCAGGTCAACACTATTTTTGCCATTACCGATCCTGAGAAGGGGACACGTGGGATTAGCGCCTTTATTGTGGAGAAGGATTTCCCAGGTTTCTCAGTCGGGCGTATCGAAGATAAGATGGGCATTAAGGGATCGCAAACGGCGGAACTGATCTTCGACGATTGTGAGGTTCCCGCCGCAAACCTGCTGGGGAACGAGGGGGAAGGCTTCAAGATTGCTATGCGCACTCTGGATCGCACGCGTATTGGTATCGGTGCGCAGGCTCTTGGTATCGCTCAAGGCGCGTTAGATCTGGCTGTGTCTTACGCGAAGCAGCGCGTTCAATTTAAGCGACCTATCGCGGAGAATCAGGGCATCCAGTTTATTCTGGCTGATATGGCAACGAAGGTTGAGGCTGCTCGCCTGCTCGTCTATCATGCCTCTGAACTGGTAGATCAGGAGGATGTCCACTTCAGCAAATACTCCTCGATGGCGAAGATGTTCGCCTCGGATGCTGCGATGGCGGTCACGAATGACGCCATTCAGGTGCTTGGTGGCTATGGGTACATGAAAGAGTATCCTGCCGAGCGTATGATGCGCGATGCCAAAATTACCCAGATTTATGAAGGGACGAACCAGATCCAGCGCCTCGTTATCGCGCGTGCGCTCCTGATGGAGTAATTTATCGCGGATCAATGAGCAGATGTGGAGCCAGGTGTGGTAGCGGGAACGCGTGCCAGCCTGGCTCGTTTTATTGAGGAAATGATTATGCCTTCCTTTAACTTTGATTCGCTCGCGGCGATCTATGATGCCACCCGTGGCTATCCCGATGAAGTCGCCACGCATATTGCGGGCGTACTCGATGAGACAGTGACGGCCTCGACGCGCACCCGTTTTCTGGAAATTGGCGTGGGAACAGGGCGCATTGCTCTCCCATTGGCGGCACGAGGACGAGTCTATACCGGCATCGATATTTCGACACAGATGCTATCACATCTGGAAGAGAAGCTTCGTGCGGCGCATTGGGACACGGTGGAGGCTCCCTGGGGCGCGTGTGGGGATGAGGTGGAGGCTCCTGAGTGGGTGAGGCGTTTCCGCCACACGAAGCCGGAGGCCAGTATGCGTCTCGCGGTGGCGGACGTTCATCAGATGCCCTTGCGTGATGCTTCCTTTGATGTGGTGATCGCGGTCCATGTGCTGCATCTGGTTGAGAATTGGCGGCGCGTGCTGGAAGAGGTGCGGCGCGTGCTGACACCGGGTGGCATGTTTCTGCATTGTGCTGATTCGCGCGGTGAATCGGGTGTCCAGGAGGTACGCTCGCAGTGGCGGCGTATCCTGCTGGAACTGGGTCATGATGAGCAGCGTCTCTATCGCCCAAGTGAAGAGGCACTGGATGAGGTATGTGCCTCCTGGGGCTGGCAAGTGGAACGCTGGAATGCCATTACCTGGGAGCGCAGTCAGTCTCCCCGTCAGGTGCTTGCCGGCATTCTTCGGCGCGATTGGTCCAGTATGCGCCGCGTACCCAATGATCTCTTCGCTGAAGGGTGTAAGCGCCTGGAGCGTTGGGCAGCCGCGCGCTATGGTGCTCAGATGGACACTCCACTCAAGGATGAGCGGCACTTTGTGATCAGTCGCTATCGCGTCAAGGGATAGGGGATTATATATGGAGTTGGTTCTCCTCGTTGGTTTGCCAGGGGCGGGCAAGAGTACCTTCTATCAGCAACATTTCGCCGCCACCCATGCCCTTGTGAGTAAAGATCTACTGCGCACAAATCGGCAACCGGCGCGGCGTCAACTCCAACTTATCGAAGAAGCGCTTCAGGAAGGACGCTCGCTTGTAGTAGATAATACCAATGCCTCGCGCGCGGAACGCGCTGATGTAATTGCTTTGGGGAAAAGCCTGGGAGCGCACATCGTAGGTTATTATCTCGCTTCAGATGTGGCAAGCTGTCGCGAGCGCAACGCGCGTCGTGAAGGACGCCAGCGTGTGCCTGATGTCGCGATCTTTGCCATTCTCAAGCGCCTGGAGCGCCCCGACTATAGTGAGGGCTTTGAGGAACTCTATTATGTGCGTAATAACGAGGAGGCGGGCTTTGCTCTAAGTGATTGGACATCTGAAGATCTGTGAGTGGATTATATTTACATGTCTCAATACCTTGGCTCTATCCCCAAACGTAAGCAGTCCAACTCTCTCTTGTTTATCGAAGCTTATTCGTAATGTTCATCTTATTTCGAAATTCGAATTCGAATGTTTGCCAGAACATCATCGTGCTGTTTCTCTTATTTCGAATTCGATTTTTCGAAAATAAAAAGATTTCTTTAATTTCGAAAAGATCGAAACTCGAACTCGAAATTCGAGGGTTACGGAAGGTTAACGTTTCAAATAGTATATTTTAGGGGACGAATTTTATCAATATAGTTGTAAGATTTTGTGGAAATTCTTTCTACCATTTTGGACGTTAAATGTTGCTATATTCTTTTGGGGAAAGTACATGCTGCTTTTGCATGTTTGTGGGAGAAGGTCTGCAAGCATCCTTTGAATGGGAACTCTTCACGCCGGAGGAGTTCAGTACCTTCGCCGCCTCCTGTGGCTTCCGCACCATCCAGACCTGCACATGGTCCGATGAGGCACGCCTGCCTACGGCGGACATCCCTCGCTTTCAGATTGTGCTAGAGAAGGTCGGATATCGCCAGCGAGTGGAGCAGGTACCTGAGCTATATCAGGTACCTGTCCCTGGCTTTTAGGAGCCTTTGGTTTTGGCGAGGACCTTATCGATACGCCTGCCATCCATGTCAACGATCTCAAAGGTGTAGCCATCGATCTCGGTTTTGTCGCCTACGGCGGGGATGCGCCCCATGTGAGCCAGGATCATGCCCGCCAGTGTCTTGTAGCTAAGATGTGATTCCTCTGGTGCTTGAGGCATATCAAGTTTCTCACGTGCTCGCTGCTGGTCGACCATAGCGTTGATGAGCCAGCTTCCATCCTCACGTTGCGTAAAATCAACCTCTTCCGGCTCGTCGTATTCGTCCTGTATTTCGCCAACCAGTTCTTCGAGCACATCTTCGAGTGTAACGAGGCCCGTGACCTGGCTGTACTCGTCAATTACGATGGCGAGATGGACACCCTTGCGGCGGAAGACATTAAGCAGATCATCGACATACTGATATTCGAAGATAAAAAACGGTGGGCGTGCTAGCTTTACCAGATCAGGCTGCTCGTCCTCGGAGCGCTTGCGGAGTAGATCTTTGGCGTAGAGCACACCAACGATGTTATCCAGGGTCTCTTCATAAAGCGGCAGGCGCGTATAGCCAGAGCTCAGGAAGGTCTCGATGACCTGATCCAGGGGTGTGCCAACCTCAATTGCGACGATCTCGGTGCGCGGTATCATAACCGTGTTTACGGCGCGGTCGGAGAAGCGAAAGATACGGCTAATAAACTCCTCTTCGTTGCTCTCTACTGTTCCGCTTACCGCGCCCTCGCGTGCCAGATACACAATGTCCTCTTCTGTTATCTCTTGCTTGTGCGGTTTATATTGTCCGATGAGGCGCAAGATGATGTTGGCCGAGAAGGTCAGGAAGCCAACGATAGGTCCCGCGATGACCGAGAGCCTGGTCATGAATGGAGCGGCGGCATTGGCGATGCGTTCCGCCGATTGAAGCGCGATACGCTTGGGAACCAGTTCGCCAATGAGGAGTGAGAAATAGGTGATGAGGATTACCACCAGGACAAGTGAGATGGTGTCGGCATAGGGTCCCACATAGGGGAGGGGGCGTAGCCACGCGCTCAAGATAGCGCTAATGCTTGCGCCACCATAGGCCGCCGAGAGGGTACTGATAAGGGTAATGCCAATCTGGACGGTTGCCAGAAAGCGTTCTGGATCTTCCGAGAGTTTGAGTGCCTGCTGAGCGCTGGCCTTGCCTGCGTCTGCCTGCTGCTGAAGTCGTCCCCGACGAGCCGAGACGACCGCGATTTCGGAGGCGGCGAAGAAGCCATTCGCCAGAATCAAGATAAAGATGATGAGTACTTCTACACCAGGAAAGCCAGCCATAATAGTTCTACTTCCTTCATGTGTTCAATGTGCCGCAAGGAGGGGTGTTTTCTTTGCTACTTGTCTGGTCTCCATTTTAGCATAGATATAAGGGTGGCTTCTTCGTCTTTTGCCTTGCGTTGCTCAGAAAAGTCAGAACAGCGGATACGTTGCTGATGTCGTTCGCAATGCATCCGCTGTTCTGACCTTGAAAATGGGTAATGGGCCCTCTACTTCGTGGCTGGCTCCTTGCTATCGATAGCCTGGGCGAGGATTTCAGAAATGTCCTCGATTTTGAGCTTCTCTTCGGCCTCGACACCCTTGACACCATCCTCAAACATGGTGATACAGAAGGGACAGGCCGCTGCTACGACTTCAGCCTTGGTTTCCAGGGCTTGATTGATACGGGTCTGGTTGACGCGAGTGCCAACTTTCTCCTCCATCCAGGCGCGACCGCCGCCGCCGCCACAACAGAAGCTCTTGTTGCGGTTACGCTCCATTTCCGTGATGCCATTGCCGTTGAGTACTGTTAGTACGCGGCGTGGCTCGTTGTAGGTGTCGTTATAGCGACCGATGTAGCAGGGATCGTGATAGGTCAGCTTGCGCTTATCGAAGTGCTCAGGTAGATCGAGCTTGCCTTCTGAGAGCAGCTTATCGATAAATACTGTATGATGAACGACATTGTAGTCGCCGCCAAGCTGTGTGTATTCATTCTTCATCGTATTGAAGCAGTGTGGGCAGGCGGTAATGATTGTGCGCTGCTTCGGCTCGCTCGGCGTGCCTTCATCGCTCTTGGCTGACTGGTTAAAGCCATAGCCGTTGAGAGTCTCGATATTCTGCATCGCCTGCATCTGCCAGAGGTATTCGTTGCCAATACGGCGCGCGGGATCGCCTGTGCATGACTCCTCTGGTCCCAGGATGGCGAAGTTGACCTTCGCGGCGAGCAGGACCTTGGCGACCGAGGTGGCGACCTTTTTGTTACGCTGATCGAATGATCCCATACAGCCGACCCAGTAGAGCACATCGGCTTCGGGATTCTCGGCGAGCAGGGGGATACCCAGTCCCGCCGCCCATTCGGCGCGCTTATCGTTGCTGATCTCCCACGGGTTGCCGTTGCGCTCAATATTATTGAAGAGTGAGGTAACCTCCTGCGGGAAGTCACTCTCCTCCATAACGAGACTGCGGCGCATGTCAACGATCTTTGGCACATGCTCGATAGAGACGGGACAAATCTCCATGCAAGCCATACAGGTCGTGCATGACCAGAGTGCCTCCTGTGAAATGATGCCCCCGATCATCGGCTCATGATGTGCCTCTTTTTCTTCAACCGTCTTGTCGGCTTTGACGCCCGCGACACCCAGTTTGCTGTAGAGTGAATCCTTGCCGAGGATTTCGCCACTACGAACGAAGAGGGCTTCCTTCGCGCCCAGAATGATCTCTTTCGGGAGGAGAGGCTTACCCGTGTTGGTGGCGGGACAGACTGTATTGCAGCGTCCGCACTCGGTACAGGCATAGCCATCGAGCAACTGCTTCCAGGTAAATTGCTCTACCTTGGAGACTCCATAGTCATCGCGCTCCTCCAAGTTTTCTAGCAAGGGGAGTTCGCCCTTGGGCTTGTAGCTCTGGAAGAAGACATTGAAAGGGGTTGCCAGCAGATGCAGGTGCTTAGAGCGTGGCAGGTAGATCAGAAAGCTTAGGACAACCGCGATATGTATCCACCAGGAGACACGATAGGCGAGGGTTGCCGCTCCGGTTCCCATGGGATTGAAGAGCGGGCTGAGGAAGGCAGCGAGCGGCGTCCAGGCCGCGCCCCCTGTTGCTACATAGTTGAAGCATTCTACCAGGGTCAGGGTGAAGATAACCAGGAAGATCAGGCCCAGGATGATATAGCCATCCCAGGGACCATGAAGCGCGCTCTGAAGTTGTTTAGGATGGAAGACCGCGCGCCGGATAGCGAAGAGCACCAGGGCCAGCATGACGAAGACAATGAAGAAGTCAAGGATGCTGGCGAATACGGGACTATTGCCAAGGAATGGGATTGAGATGTTGTACGCGTTGACGATCAGTTCGAGCAGGCCGAACTGAATGACAATGAAGCCCCAGAATGTAAAGAAGTGGGCGATACCAGGAATTGGATCGCGCAGCACACCGCTCTGTCCAAGCACCACCTTGAAGATCGAACCGACGCGTGCTCCAATGCGGTCGAAGCGATTATCTGGTTGAGCTTTTACCAGCAGAGTGACCAGTTCACCGGCGCGCAGGGCGAAGAGTCCGAGTGCCGCCAGGAAGAGCACCGTGAAGATGAGAGCGCCGATCCATCCCCCTGTGGGTAAGATCGCTGGGGGAGTCATAATTCGCACCTCCGTCTAGAGTATGGACGGGCGGTTGCCGTAATGCCGGACGCCAACCAGTGGAGTCGCCCGTATAGGAGAACCGCTCACCGTTGAGCAGAAAAAACAAAGATGGAAGTTCAACGCGCATCCGCAAGACGCGCGTTGAACAGGTTAGACTAGGCTTTGCGACGCTTGACCTCTGCCGTCAGTTGCGGAAGGATGGTCAGGGCATCCCCAACAATGCCAAGGTCGGCAACCGAGAAGATAGGAGCATTCTCATCCTTATTGATGGCGACGATATACTTGGCTCCCTTCATGCCTGCCAGATGTTGGATCGCGCCACTGATACCGGCGGCGACATAAAGGGTTGGTTTAACCGTCTTACCTGTCTGCCCGATCTGGTAGCTATAGGGCAGCCATCCGGCATCCACAATGGCACGTGTTGCGCCTGGAGCGCCACCAAGGGCAGCCGCCAATTCCTCGACGAGGTGGTAGTTCTCAGCCTTGCCCAGACCACGACCACCACTTACGATCACACTGGCATCTTCAAGGGCTGGACCTTCGCTGGCGACCTCAACGCTATCGATGACCTTGATGGCCTGTGCCTCGGCACTAAAGCCACCATTGAGGGTCTCGATTTCGGGGGTGCGCCCTTCGAATTGCTCGATAGAGAAGGCTTTAGGGCGCGTCAGGACGATGCCTGGACCCTGGTAGGGATGGGTAGCGGTCACGACATTCTCGCCGCCCCAGGGAACTGTGACTCGGATCTCCTCGCCCTCGAAGGCAAGATCGGTCGCATCAGTAATCAGGCCCAGATTATTGCGTACCATTAGACGCGCCGCGATATCGCGCAGGTCATAGGTTGTTGCCAGCAGCAGCAGGCGCGGCTGATGCTCATTGATGAGCGTGCTCAGGGTCTCGACTGCCGGAAGGGTCAGATAGTTGTCATAGGTCGCGTCGTCATGTGCATAGACCTTCTCCGCGCCATATGCACCCAACGTTGGCGCAATCGCAGCGGCACCGGCCCCCAGGACGATAGCTTCAGCGCGACCAAGCTTTGCGGCCTTGCCCAGTACCTCAAGTGTTGAGCGGACAGGCTGCCCGTTCTCTAGTTCGACCAGAACCCAAATTATATTAGACATCTTACACTCCTCCCTGAACCCTAAAGCAACTGGTAGCGCTGCAAGAAATCAGCGATACGCTGGGCCGCGCTGCCATCGTCTTTGACTATCTGACCAGCGGCGCGGGCCTCGGCCTGCCCAACGGCGAGCACGCGCTCACGCGCTCCAGCCTCGCCGACCTGTGTGGCCTCAAGGCCCAGTTCGGCAACGGTCAGGCGGGTAAAGGGTTTCTTCTTCGCGCCCATAATGCCCTTCATGGTGGGATAAATCGCCTCGAAGGAGCCGCTAGCGATAGTCACAACGGCGGGGAGAGAGCTTTCAATAGTCTTATAGCCAGTGGGGACAACACGCTTGATGATGGCCTTCTGACCTTCAACCTGAATTTCGCGCGCGAAGGTTAACTGGGGGAGACCCAGGAACTCCGCGATAGCGCCAGGGACCATGCCTGTATAGCCGTCGGTACTCTCGGTAGAGCAGAAGACGAGATCAGCGCCCTCTTTCTGAATGGCGCTTGCCAGTACACGGGCAGTAGCTAGCGCGTCTGAGCCAGCCAGGGTGGGGTCGGTAATCAGGATTGCCCGGTCGGCACCCATCGCCAGGGCGCGGCGCATGCCGTCCTGGGCCGACTCTGGTCCCATGCTCAGAGCAATGACCTCGCTCCCACCAAGCGTATCGCGGAGCTTGATGGCGGCTGAAATCGTGCTCTCGTCGCCAGGATCAAGTACAAGGGAGACACCTGTGCGTACGAGTCGTTTGGTATTGGGATCAATCTTGCTAACTGTGGTATTGGGGTCGGGTACTTGCTTTATGCAAACGATAATCTTCATTGTGTATGTCCACCTCGCCTATTTAAGATACTCCTTATAAGAGAACCTGAACGCGCCAGCGCTAGCCGCGAGAGCAGCGTTGGTTCCTATATAAGACCATAATGTGTGACGTGGAGAAAAGAAAACTACATTGTTCCCTTGGCTATCCTATTGTACCTGTCGCAAAAAGAGAGTGTCAACGTTGCTAGCTAACGCTCAAGGTGTTTTGAGCTTTAGCTTGAGTTAAAAGGGGAACAGAGCTCATCCTGGCTACCGTCGTGTGCGCTGTCGCCTGACCGCCAGGGCCGTAATGACCGCGACCAGTCCAGCGATACAGAGGGGCAAACCGATAGATATGCCTAGCTTCTGAATGAATAAGACGCCTATGATCTCAAGGATCAGACCACCGACGAAGAGTAGGGTAATACCCAGAGACGAGCTTTCAAAGCTGGTACGAACTTCCTGCCGTTCGTAGCGAGTCTCCTGCCTGGGGTGTTCCGCCTCTTCCGTGGATGTGCCTTCGCCTGCGGCTGACTCATCCTCAATGTTGGCACGAGCGTGCAACAACTCGTACAGCTTCTCGGCGTGCCGTCGCGTGGTGCGGAGATAGACCTTGTGCTCGCCGTCGCTAAGCAATAATTCACGGAAGAGTGGCTCATAGCTCTTCTGGCGGAACTCGACCCTGGTCAGCTTGTCCAGGTTGAGCGAGTCGAGGAAGAGATGCTCGCGAGGAAAGCTTTTGTAATAATAGCCCATGACGCGCTGGTTGGTGAGCACGATATCGCAGGCCGTGCTGTAGTTGACCTCTCCGTTATCCCAGAAGCCGGGGGCTGAGAAGAGCACACTCTCTCCCTCCTGCAAATGCTTCTGAAGACCCTTTGGCCCTTTGACGCTTGCGCGCGTCTGGCTTATCTCCTGTGGCAAGGAAGCGTACACCCTTTCCATTGAAATGTTGAGGCATTCTGGCTGTTATCTTCGTCTCTACTTTTAAGAGTACCTAACAGGCGCAATTATAGCACACAACCAGGGAAGGAGCACAGTTGATGTCTGAAGAGAGAGTGCAAATCCGTCCAGCGCGGCTTGAAGATGCGTCTGGCATCGCACATGTCCATGTTGATAGCTGGCGCACGACATATCGTGGCCTGATTCCTGATGCTTATCTGGATGGTTTATCGTATTATAACCGGGAACAGGAGCGCCGTCGTATTCTCCAGGCTCAGCAGGATGGCCGCTCCCAGTCTTCTACCATTGTTGCCACCGAAGCTGAAACTGGGAGGATCGTTGGTTTCGTGAATGGAGGGAGGGATCGTACTGGTATCTCTGGCTATGCTGGAGAGCTGTATGCCATCTATTTATTGGAGGAGGTCCAGGGAATGGGCCTCGGTCGTCGCCTGACACGCGCCCTGGTTGTTGAACTGCTGCGGCTTGGTATTACATCTATGACAGTTGTGGTGTTGGCTGAGAATCCCGCGCATTATTTCTATGAGGCGCTGGGTGCGCGTTTGCTCCGTGAGCAAGAAGACGAGATTGGTGGCAAGCGACTTGCTGAGCGAGTCTATGGCTGGGCAGACATCCGCCCATTACTTTAGGACATGGGGAAAGAAGCTTATACTTTTCTTATAGCTAAGATGGACAAAGGCGCGCTGAGAAGCGACCTGTGCTTCTGGTTTTGCTTTGCCCATCTTATGACTACAATAGAGATAAGCAAGTATCTGGGCATAGTTCCTATGGCGTCAAAGACAGAGAACCAGTGAGAGCTAGAACGGAACAAATCTTAGCAATTTGTAGTGCTTGAAAAATAACAGGGGAAATCGACATGGGAGATTTACTGGCTGCACGTGCCCAAATGGGTACCTCGTTGGCCTTTCATATCATCTTCTCAGTGCTGGGTGTGGGCTTGCCGCTGCTCCTCTGCATCTCCGAGGGGTTGGCGCTGAAAACAAAGAATCCAACCTATATGTTGCTGACACGGCGTTGGGCGAAAGCGGCGGCGATTCTCTTCGCCATTGGAGCTGTCTCGGGAACGATCCTCTCCTTTGAGTTGGGATTACTCTGGCCGTCATATATCGCCTTCGCTGGCAAGGTGGTTGGTATTCCTTTTATGCTAGAGGGCTTTGCCTTTTTCCTGGAGGCCATCTTCCTTGGTCTGTATCTCTATGGATGGGATCATCTTTCACCGCGAGCTCACTGGCTTTGCTCCTTCCCAATCTGGATCAGTGGTTTGCTCTCAGCCTGGTTTATTGTTAGCGCCAATTCATGGATGAATACACCGGCTGGCTTTGTCTTTAAAGATGGAATAGCAGTTGATGTACGACCATTTCAGGCCATTTTTAACCCCAGCACACCCTTTGAAACTGTGCATATGATGCTGGCATCATATGTCTGCACAGGCTTTGGCGTTGCCGCTGTCTATGCCTGGGCCATCTTGCGCGGTAAGCGTGACGACTATCACCGTAAAGGTTTGATGCTGGGTATGCTCATGGCGGTAGTGGCGATACCATTGCAGATTGTGAGTGGCGACTTTAACGCACGCTTCCTGGCAAACTACCAGCCTACTAAATTCGCGGCTATGGAAGCCGTCTTCAAGACACAAGATGGCGCGCCAATTACCGTGGGTGGGCTGGTTGATCCCGCGACAGGCGAGGTACGCTACGCGCTGGAGATTCCCAGAGGCCTGAGCCTGTTGGCGTATGCCAATCCCGACGCGACGGTTAAGGGCCTGGATCAATATAACCGTCAGGATTGGCCGAATGTGCCCCTGGTGCATTTGTCCTTTGATGGCATGGTTGGCTCGGGTTTCTTCGCGCTCTTTATCGCCTGTGTTTTCTGGTTCATGTTCTTCCTCAAGAAGAGAGTAATACCGGAGGATAAGCGTCTACTCTGGGGGGTAATTGCTGCTGGTCCGCTCTCCTTTCTGGCTGTCGAATTTGGATGGATGGTCACAGAACTGGGGAGGCAACCCTGGACGATCTATGGCTACCTGCGCACAAAAGATGCTGTTACCACAGCCCCCTGGTTGAACATAAGTTTTCTGGTCTTTACTCTCATCTATATTCTATTAGGTGTGGCGCTGGTCTGGTTGCTCTTGCGTGTCGCGCGCACTCCAATGCCGCGCCTGACTTCGCAGGCAGTTCCCCAGCCAAGTACACAGAGAGCGAGGGCCTAGGCGCATGAATATTGAGTTGATAGCCCTGATTATCCTCTGGTGGGCCTTGATTGCGTATGCGGTATTAGGTGGAGCGGACTTTGGCGCGGGTGTCTGGGATCTGGTGGCTTTTGGTCGGACTGCCGAGCGTCAGCGCGAGTTCATTCGGCACGCGTTGGGCCCTGTCTGGGAGGCGAACCATGTCTGGCTGATCTTTCTGATTGTGGGCCTCTTTACCATCTTTCCCCCAGCCTTTGCCGCGCTGAGTATCGCTCTCTTCCTGCCTTTTACCCTGGTGCTGATTGGCATTGTCTTGCGCGGGGCGGCTTTCATCTATCGTGCGCATGCCACCGAACAGCAGGGGAAATTCGCGCGTAGCTGGGGAAAAGTCTTCAGCCTGGCAAGCTTGCTGACACCATTTTTCCTGGGGGTGAGCGCCGCCGCTGTCGCCAGCGGTAGATTGCTGCCTGAGAGCGGTGTGGCAAGCGCGACCTATGTCGTATCGTGGATAAATCCCTTTGCCCTGGTCATCGGCCTGATGGCTGTCATGCTTTGCTCAACGCTGGCGGCTATCTATCTCACCGTCGAGGCTCAGGCGGCTCGCGATCATATGCTTATGCAAGCGTACCGTCTGAAGGCGGTTTTTGGGGGAGGTGTGACCGCTTTCCTTGGCTTGCTGGGGCTCTTGCTGGCACCCTATTACGCGCCAATCCTCTGGCAGGGAATGCTGATGCGGGCGCTCCCAATCGCGATTATTACGATGGCTTTGGGTCTGGGGACAGCGGCGACGCTCATCCAGGGGCGATATCGTGTCGCGCGTGTGCTGGTTGTGGTGATGACTGCCTTTATGCTTAGCACCTGGGGTCTCTCGCAGTATCCTTATATTATTCCACCCTACTTTACGATTGAGGGTACCGCTAATGAGCCTTCTGTGATTCTGGTCGCGGTGATATGTGTACTGATTGGGCTGGTTCTGCTTATACCCTCACTCTACTACCTCTTCTCAGTCTTTAAGCTACCTTATCCCGCGCCGGGCATACGCAATAAGGGGAGAGGACCTACGAGACCCGCGAAGACATCAAACAGTGATTAAGTAGGCGTATAGAGGCGATGGAGACTTAGGGTGCGTGTGGCGTTTACCTTTAAGTCTCCATCTCCATATTGCTAAGTGTCCCAGCGCCCTTTATGTCCACAAAGGGCGAAAGAAATCATAAACTTTATTTGTTGTGTTTAGCGTGAAGGCTTCAGAAGTTTGTGAAACATACCAAAGAGCAGGAATGTAGGAGGCCATTGACCTACAAAGAGACTCCAATCACGTTTACCACTCAAAAAGAGTGTGGCCGAGCAGATAATCGAGACCAAAGCGGCCCAGTACCAAACTTCCTCTGAGACTTGATCGGTAACACGAAAGTATTGGTCATGTGCTTCCTTGGGCATATGCTTAAAGTTACTCTTCTTGTCAGTTGTAAAATCAATATCGATGTTAGACATCGTAAACTATCCTTTCCTGATATACGATTGTGTATCAAGTGCTCCTGAATGCTCTAATGCTAAACCTTCCAGGCTATGGACAGCCCTTTGACTTTCATCTCTAGTTAGAGATATATTTCAAGTATAGAGACAAAAGACAAAGGCTATTGATATCCCATTGTGAGAACTTGCCCAATACTGAAGAGCTCATTTGGGCGTGATGACACAATGGTACACAGACAGATCGGGTTAGAACGATATTTATGGTAGATAATACAGTTTCATCATCTTCGGGAAGCGTTCAGCCAGCATGGAAATACTGGTTAAAGACAGCACGCCCCTTTACACTGGTCGCGACAGTAAGCCCGCTGGTCGTGGGCACTGCTATCGCTTGCTATGAGGGCACATTCCATATATGGGCCTTCCTGGCGACCTTCTTCTCCTGTCTCTTCTTGCAGATTGGTACGAACTACTTCAATGAATATTTTGACTATGCCTATGGCCTGGATCATGCCGGTTCGCTAGGTGCCTCAACGGTGATCTTCCGGAATGAGATGAGCGCGGGTCAGGTTCTGGGTGGGGCTATTGGTTGCTTTGTGCTGGCTGCGCTGCTCGGTATTGTCCTGGCCTTCCTGGTTGGTCCGGTGATTCTGCTCTTCGGATTGGCAGGCCTGCTCATTGCCTACTTCTATAGCGCACGCCCCTTTAAGTTCTCCAGCCGGGGCCTGGGTGATGTCATGGTCTATATCGCGATGGGCTTTTTGATGACCTGGGGAGCGTACTACGTTCATATTCAACAGTGGTCGTGGCCTGCTTTTGCTGCCAGCGTTCCGGTGGGCTTCCTGGCGATGGCGATCCTCAATATGAATAACACTCGCGATTACCAGGATGACCTGGCGGTGAACAAGAAGACGCTGCCAGTGCGTTTCGGTGTTGCATTTGGGCAGCGCTTTCATGCTACTCTGCTCATGGGTAGCTATCTTGCGGTAACCATCTTCGCGCTTGTTGGCCTGTTACCTCTCTTGAGCCTGGTGGTTTGGGTAACCTTCCCTCTGGCTTTTACCAATGTCAGAGCGGTTTTAAAGGCGACCGACCGTATGGACTATATGGTTGGTATTAAGCGGACTGCACGCCTGCACCTGCAATTTGGCGTGGTCCTGGCGCTAGGCATTCTGATAGCAATCCTCCTTCCCTGGAAGATTTAGCATGAGTATAAAAAGAGACTCCCTGGCGCGTATGGTACCAGGGAGTCTCTTTTGGCGCTCTATTGTTGGAGGGAGCGCAGGTGGGCGTTATCGTTGAAGCGCGTGAGATGAACCACATCCCCCGTGATATGGAGTTCTGTAACGCTCGCGTTGGCGACATTGAGACGACGACTGGCGGAGAGTGACATATCGAGTAGGTGTCCAACCAGCAGGCGGATTACCGTCTGGTGCGAGACCAGGAGTAGTGTCTCCCCGCTGTGTTTTACCAGGAGGTCTGTCAGGCAGGGAACGGTACGCGCGAGCACCGCTTGCTGGGTCTCTCCACCAGGAGGGCAGCTCATCCATGAGCCGCGATCCCAGGCCGCAAGTTCCGCTGGATATTCCTGCTTGAGGCGTTCTCGCGGTATATTCTCCCAGCGTCCAAAGTCCATCTCGCGTAGCGCCAGGCGTGTCTGAAGAGGGAGTTGGAGCTGATTGGCGCTAGGGGTAGCCGTCTGTCGTGCACGCTCCTGGGGACTGCAATAGATGGCGTTAATATCTTCATGGCGCAGGCGCTCGGCCAGGGTTTTTGCCTGAAGCAGGCCCAATTCTGTGAGTGGCACTTCCGTGGTGCCATAGCAAACATTATCTCGGCTGTAGCTGGTTTCGCCGTGGCGTACGATCAGCAAGCGGGTGGTGGGTAGGTCTGGATAGATGCGGCTGGACATGCGATGATTATGAACCTCTTTTCGCTAATTATAGATAGTTAATGACAAAATTATCAGGGTAAATAGATGGAGAGCATGAAGATCAGCAGGCAGGCAATAGTTGTTGTGCTTAGAGCCAGCAGATCGGAGCGAGTAAATGTGAGTTGACGGCGCTTGCTGCGTCTCCAGCCTCGGTGAAAGCCATAGCAGCGTGCCTCCATAGCAGTGCTCAGGATCTCGGCACGCTGAAAGCCACTCAGGAAGAGTGGGATGAGCAGAGGAGCAACCTTGCGTGCCCGTTGGAGCAGATTCCCCTGATCGAAGCGCACACCTCGCGCGGCTTGAGCCTTAATTAGACGCTGAATCTCGTCCGTGAAGATGGGAACGAACTTCAGCGCGATGACGAAGACCATTACAAAGGCGTTCGTGGGGATACCTATCTTCTGTAAAGGGGAGAGAAGAGCCTCCATGCCATCGGTCAGGTCTACCAGGGAGGTACTGAAGAGAAAGAGCGAAACCAGATAATACAGGAAGAGCACACGGATCATAAGCAGTACGCTATTGAGCAGGCCCTCGATGGAGATGCTCAGAACGCCCCAGTGCCAGAGATAGGTAACCTGTCCCGTCGGCGCATAGAAGAGCACCTGTAGCACAAAGATAAAGGCTAGGAAGCCCAGGAAGGGACGAAAGCTACGCAGGACATAGCGTGTCGAAATGCGCGATATCCCCTGAATCAGGACACAGAGCAAGAGCAAGCCCGCGAAGGCTATGAAGCTCTTCACCAGTGAGGTGACCACAATCAGCAGGATCACACAGAACAGTTTGCTACGCGGGTCCATGCGCGTGAGCGCCGAATCATTATTGATATATTGCCCAAAGGTGATATTGCGTGAAAGCTCAATCATACAGAACCTCCCGACGCCGTAGGTGTGGACGCCTGGATGATAGCCTCCTCCAATTCCTCAAGTGTAAGTACATTGGTTGGCAGATCGGGATAGATAGCGCGCAACGAAAGCGCGATGCGCGCTGCCTCCGGTAGCTCAACCTGGAGCGTGTCCAACTCTGATGCGCGCGCGAGCACTTCGTGAGGTGTACCTGAGAACGCAAGCTTGCCTTGATCCAGGATATGAATGGTGTCCGCCAGTTCAGCGACATCTTCCAGGCTACTCGACGCGTAGATGATGCCTAGATGTTGTTCATGTTTGAGGCGTGTGATGAGGTCCAGCAGTTCCCGTCGTCCATGCGGGTCCAGGCCTGCTGTTGGCTCGTCGAAGATTATCACCTCTGGCTGAAGGGCCAGAACACCCGCGATGGCTACGCGTCGCTTCTGACCACCACTGAGGGCGTAGGTGTAGCGTGTGCGAAAGTCCTCATAGGATAGGCCAACCATCTCCAGCGAAGACTGAACTAGGCGGCGTGACTCGGCGAGCGAGACGCCCTTGCGCTGGGGGCCGAAGGAGACATCCTTGCCGACCGTCTCTTCAAAAATCTGAGCCTCTGGCGCTTGAAAGACCACGCCAACTATTGCGCGCAGGCGCTCCATATTAAAGGTCGCGCTTGCCACATCCTGACCACGAAAGCTTAACATGCCCGGTGATACTTTGATCAGCCCAGCAAGTATATCGACCAGGGTGGACTTGCCTGAGCGAGTTGGGCCAACGAGCGCGGTCACTTCGTTTTCGGCAATGGAGAGAGTCAGGCCGCGCAGGGCCTCAGCGGCGAAGGGGGTATCGCGCAGGTAGGTGTGGCGCACGTTCTTTAATTCGAAGAGCATAGCCCCGCCTTTAACTGTTCGCTAGAAAGGACGACCTCTGGAAGCGTGCTCCAGCCTCGCGCGCGTAGGCGTTGTCCCAGGCGCGTGACCATTGGCACATCGAGCCCCATGGAGTGTAGCATCTCAGCTTTGGCAAAGATTGAAGCAGGAGGTCCATCCAGTGCAATCCTTCCCTGATGCATGACGATCACACGCTGAAAGTCCGTGACTTCACGCATAAAATGTGTGATATGAATGACGGCGATTCCCTGCTCACGGGCGAGGCGCTGCTCGGTTGCCAGAAGGGCGCGCCCCAGGTGACCAGGGAGCATCGTCGTGGGCTCATCGAGAATTAGATAGCGAGGACGCATTGCCAGAACACCCGCGATGGCTACTTGCTGTTTTTGTCCAACTGAGAGGTCGGTCAGCGGTTGTTGGGCATATTCTGTAAGTTCAAGGATTGAGAGTGCCTCCTGAACGCGCTCCTCAATCTCATGGCGTGGTAGGCCCAGGTTCTCGGGTCCGAAAGAGACATCATCAATGACGGTATTCGCCACAAGCTGATCGTCGGGATTCTGAAAGACGATGCCTACGTGCTGGCGAATGGTCCAGAGATCCTCACCGTGTGCGGTCGTGGGGAGTCCTTCAACTCGCACCTCGCCACTGGTCGGCTTGAGGATGGCGGCTAGCAGGCGCGTCAGCGTGCTTTTGCCGGAGCCATTATGCCCAATCACAGCTACCATCTCTCCTGGCTCTATATGCAGGTTGATATCATGAAGAGCGGGTGGTGTCTTGGTATCCTGGGCGTTATAATGGAACGTCGCATTATGAACTTCAAGCATTGGTTTGGTGGTTTGCTCCCACCAGACCACTACTAGCAGTGGTCTGGTGGCCTTCTAGTGGGGGGCTAATAGGGTAGTTGGTCGCGGGCCTTGACGTCAGGCGCATGTACCAGGCGGTTTTTCACAATATAGTAGCTACGTGCGACTGCCTCGGCGAAGATGGCTGAGATGACGGTCTCCGCGATAACCTGGGGCAGGAATGTTGCCAGTACAACGCCATTGGCAGGGATATAGCCTCGCGCGATACCCATACCTATGACCAGGACGGAGTTGGTAAGCGAACCAGCGGCACCAGCGATGACCGCAGCCACATCAAAATTTAAGCGTCTGAGGGCGGCGAAGACTGCCCAGGCGACCAACCCGATAAAGATACGTGGCAGGATCGCTACACTTGGATCTTTAAAGATTGGCGAGGTGGCATGCAGAAGGCTCATCAGGCCGAAAATAAAACCGGAGAGCAAGCCCACAATAGGCCCGCCAATGATACCTCCGATAATAGTTGGAATATGCCCGGTAGTTGCGTTGCCAGAGAGGTTGGGAACCGGGATGAAGCCAATACCGGGAATCCAGGTAATACAGACGGTGAGACCGCCAAGCATGCCAGCGATCAGCCAGCGCTCGGTTGTGAGTCTCCACGGGTTGATATTGTCCGTGTTTTGCGTCTTCTGTTTGCGTTCGCTCAAGGAAACACTCCTTTGTGCAAAATACATGCTAAAGCCGCCCTGGGGCGCGCGTTGACTGGCGCAAATAATCAGTAGAGATGTGTTTTGCTAGATGTATATCTCTCTATTCTTGCACTATACCCGGCATTACCTTTGCTGTCAAGAATAGTTGAGTGTTTGCTTGGCATGAGACAGATTATGTGACTGACATGATCACGCCAGCCACATAATCCGAATATCTTCTAGGGAAGGGTTTGAACCCCATTGGGTCCCCCGATGAGCACCTGGCGAGCCATGCCAAGGAACAGACCGGTCTCGACAATGCCAACGATATGATGTAGGCGCTCGTCCAGAGCGGCGGGGTCGGAGATGCCCTGAGCGAATGTGCAATCCAGGATCATATTCTGATTATCGGTAATAAAAGGGGTTTCACCTTTCGAGCGAAGCTGGACGTTCGCGCCCAGGTCAGTAAGCTGACGCTTGACGAGTGGGGTCGCAAAAGGCACAACCTCAATGGGCAGCGCGAAACTCTGGCCCAGCCGTTCTACCAATTTGAGGTGGTCTGCGACGACCACAAAGCGCCGCGAGGCTGAGGCGACGATTTTCTCACGCAGGAGCGCGCCTCCACCTCCCTTGATCAGGTTGAGTTGAGGATCGATCTCATCGGCACCATCTATATAGAGGTCGAGTGTAGGATTTGCCTCGAAGGTTGTCACGGGAATACCAAAACTTTGCGCGAGCTCTTGAGACGCGAGGGAGGATGAGATAGTGCCCGCGATATGCAATCCTTCTTGCATTCGCTTGGCAAGGGCGCGGATGAAGAAAGCCGCCGTTGAGCCGGTGCCTAGCCCGACCAGCATACCATCCTCGACGAGCGAGGCTGCGGCCTCACTTGCGGCCCGTTTCCAGGCGTCACGATTCGTACCCTGAGCAGTCATAGTATAGAATCTCCACCAATAAATCAAAGTGCTAGTTAAGAAGAGTTCTCTTCTGAAGTATAGCACGTGGCATGCCTATAACGTTCCATGCTTGTTTAATGGGCCAGGAAATTTCTTTGTAGGGATTGCTATGGCTATTGTAGCTCTACTAGGAGTGTAGTCCCCGCCTGTACTAGGTAGAGTGTGCTAAGCGAGAAGTGGGACTTCCCGCTCCAATTCGTCAAATCCTTGCTATCTATGAAGTGCCGTGATACACTCATTGCTGATAAGCTTCATAAGATAAGATATGACAAACTCATCTGATTGCAAGCGTGAAGAAGGCTTGCGGCGTTTCTCCAACAGTGCCAGCTGGGGATTTTCGTGTGCCCTGGTCAGGACGAGAAACCAGCGTGAAGGGCAGCCTGCAAGCCAGAATGATCGTAGGTGCTAGGCTGTCAATACGCACGTCTAAAGGTAGAAGGAAGCGTCAAACGAGAGGGCAGAACAGGCGCGGCCTGCTGTAGGTGGTAGAATAATGTCAAGTATAGCGCGCATATTTGTAATTGAAGATGACGATCATACAGGTCAGCAGATCGTAAACGCCCTGCGCAATGATGGTTATGGCGTGTGGGGGGTGACAAATGGTGGAGACGCCGTCCGCGCATTATGGTCAGAAGAATACGATGCGGTGATATGCGACCTCGATGCGCCCGGGATAGAGGGATTCGAATTGCTGCAATGGTTGCGGGCATATCGCCAGAATACGCGCATGGTGGTATTTGGTGGGAGTAATGTGGATAAGATGCGTATGCAGTCATTAGAGAATGGGGCCGATAGCTATCTAGAGAAGCCACTTGATGTTCGCAAGTTGCGCGAAGAACTGCGGCGACTCCAGAATGATGCTGGCTTGACAGTCGACCTAGATTCGTTCGATCTATTAGATGTGATCCAGGTCATTACGATGAGTCGTAAGAATATTGCGCTTCTGGTAAATACGGGTCTGGAGGAGCGCGGTATTCTGCGTTTTCAGACGGGTGAATTAGTCTGGGCCGAGTATGGTTTCTTACGTGGTGAAGAAGCATTCTTCGCCCTCGCAGCCCACAAGAACGGTACAGTGACCCATCAGCCCTGGAATGGGCAGGTTATCCCCAATGTCAAGTTACCGCTCTCGCGCTTGATCATGCAGGCGTTGCAGTATCGCGCGACCTATGGGCAGAGTGATGCCCCTCCCCAGCCAACTGGAGCGCAGCCCTCACTGAAGCCAACTGGTGGAGCCCAGGCCCCGCTGAACGCGCTCTCATTAGGGGACGAAGACGATACTCCTTTTGGCTTTATCTCTTCCTCCGGCACAATAGACAACGTCTCGTCAGGATTGCCCTTTCAGAATGGGAATATTGGCAATCCTGGTATGCTACCCTCTACCGAAGGGATAGATGGTTTGGGAGGGATGTTACCACCCGTTGGAGGCATGGCGGGCCAGATGCCTATCCCTGATCCTATGCAGAGCGCACCTGGACAGCTTCCAACTTCTGAGGGTATTCCCACTGGATCAGGCATGTGGCCGTTATCAGGAGCGCCGAATTCGCTTCCCGCTGCCAATGGAATGCCTCCTCTCGCGGAGAGCCCCCAGATATATAGCACGTATAATGATGAACAGGCGCGTATGTCTGCGGCGCCCTCAAAAGCGTTAGATGGTGGTTCTGGCCGTATTCCTGTGTACCCTCTGGGGCAGCATATGCCTGAAAGTGGGCTACGGGATGTTGTATTTGGACCTGCACTTGGACAGTCGGATGAGGAGGGGAATGGGATGAGTGAGCCAAGCAAAAAGGAATGGTGGGAGCGCACAGGTGAGTTACCACGTCTGAATGACGCGTTGCTACAGGAACAGAGTGGTAGACTACCAGCGGCTGAAGGCGAAAACCTCAATGCGAACACGCATCTCTTTGCGGAGGAAGCGGCAGCACTTCAGACACCCCCTGTTTCGCCCGCGTCCGAACCTCTACCATCGTGGCTTACTGACCAGCCAACCGCGTCGAATATGCCAGTCATTCGACCCGATGGGGCACCCAACATGCTAGATATTGAGCATATGCGCACGCCGACATCGAGTAGCGAGTGGGCTGCCCCCGATCCAGGCATGGTCTCGGGTCCTATCTATGCTACAGGCCCGCAAAGTATGTTGCCCCAGGGGAGCGGCGGACAGCCTGCGATTTTCCCAGAATCGCCTGAGGGGGAAACCATTCTTCAGCCCAAGATTACCAGCAGTCACTTGCAATCCTTTCAATCTCGTAATACCAGTGGCCCCCTTTCTGTGAGCCCTCAGCGTGGTAATACTGGTTCACAATCGCCACAGCGTGGTAATACTGGTTCACAACCGTCACAAGGTTTCTCACGTCGCTCTTTGAACTACCCTGCGCTCGTCTCCGCACTGCAAACGCTAGGCTATTCGGTCAAGGGCTTCATCGCCGCCGCTGTTGTGGGACTGGATGGACAACCTATCGCCCAGATTGCGGTTGATGATATGGACATCACTCCTATCTGTGCCCCCTTAAGCGCGATGATCAATGGGGCTCAGCAAGGCGCGGAACTGGGAAACTGGGGGATCTGTGAGGATGTGTTGCTCCGTAGCGCTGGGCGATATATAATGGCGCGGATAGTAGGAAGCAATCGTTCAGCGTTTCTTGTAGTTATAACGACCCGTGAAGCAGAACCGTTAGAGAGCCTGCTCATCGCGGCGAACATCGAAAGCGCGGTAAATGCGGCGTTGTCCTGATCCGATGGCACGCGTACAGACCGTGTGTTCTTGAATATATCTGGAGCAAACAAGCAATGAGTGGTATTGAAGGGGCTGAGAAGAAGCCCAAGACAGAAGAAGAGAAGGCGAATAACCGTTTTTCCTTCTGGGTAGGTATGGGTATTGCCCTGGTGATAATCGTCTTAATGGTCATCTTTTTTGGTGCCAGATAGTACAAAGTAAGCCGCTGCCCCTATCCATATCAGGCAGAAGCGACTCCCCAGCCCGTTTAATCGGAATTGAGGAGTCGCTTTAGCTTTTCGAGGTCAAGCTCGCCAGAGGTTGTCAGGTGTAAGGGAACATTCGCGTCTAGCTGGTCTGTGTCGGATTGACGAGGCTGTTTAGGACGCTTTGGTAGTGATTCAGAACTGCCGTTGGTATTGTTCTCGCTGGCAGATTGGCCTGCATCTCTGCCATTCGCATCTTGCTCGGGGCGATTATTGAGCGCGTCGAGGACTCGCTGTTGGATGAGTGCGTTGCGCTTGCGCGTCTCAAGGACTTCTGCGCTGGTCTGTACCTCGGCAATCTTCTCCTCAAGCTGACGTAGGGCGACACGCAGCGTCGTAACCAGACGATCCTGCTCCTGTTTGAGTTGTTGGAAGTGGGTAGCCTGACGCGTGAGATCGTTATAGCGCGAGAGGGCGTCGCGTGCCACCTCATCGTTCCCCTGTTGTACGGCCTGCCTGGCTTTTTGAACCCAGGTTTGAGCCGTTGCCTGGCATTCTTGTTGCCGCTTTTGGAGCTTGATTCCCTCGGCAATAGCGGTTGCGACCTGCGTTTTGACCTGCACAAGCTGGTTGCGCATATCAAGAATGAGCTGCTTGAGTGCCTTCTCAGGGTCGTCAGCGTTCTCAACGACGACGCTAAGATTTGCCCGTAACAACGTGAGCACACGCTCTAACAGATTCATAATCCACCTCGCTCTAGGTATAGTGGTAATGGAAGGCCCCAGTGAGGGCCTTCCACTATAGATGGACGCTATGTGTTAGGCGTGCTCAGTCGTATCGACGGTTCCGTTGACCTTGCTTCCATCCGTGACGTTGCCATTCTGCTCTGCCAGGGAGGGAACCTTGTTCATCAGGTCGCCGATGCGTGTACCACTGAGCAACTCGAAGAGGGCTGGAACCTGGGCCGCCATATTGACGATATCGCCCGTGAGGCGGCTGGCCCCCACACCATCCTTGCTGCCATTGGAACCCGTTGAAACGATAGTAACTTTGTCGACCTTGCTGAGGGGCTCGGCGATGGCACGTACCACATCCGGCATGTTGGTGAGTAGCTTATCAAGAACTGCTGCCTGATTGTATTCATGGTACGCGGCGGCTTTGACTTTCATCGCGTCGGCTTCAGCTTCACCCTTGGCACGAATGACTTCAGCTTCCGCGAGACCTCTGGCACGCGCGATTTCAGCTTCCGCGAGACCCTTAGCGCGTAAAGCCTCGGCTTCACCTTGACCTCTAGAGCGAGCGGCGTCCGCTTCACCTTGAGCTTCCAGAATCTGGCGCAGGCGATCCGCTTCCGCTACGGTTTCGATGCGGCGGCGCTCGGCCTCAGCAGCCTTCTGGATCGTGGCTTGCAATTCAAGTTCGCGGCGCTGAATTTCAGCCTGCTGTACCTTGATCTGAGCTTGCTTCTCGACCTCGGTAACCTTAACGGCCTCCGCGACCACCTGCTGCTGTGTTACGTTAGACTGGATGTCATAGGCTTTGTCGGCAGAGGCTTGCTGGCGTTTGACCTCGGCCTCGAAGGCGGCTTTCTTCAGTGACAGGTTACGTTGAGACTCCGCCTGCAAGGCCAGAGACTCGGTCTCTGCTTTGACGCGTTCCTGGTCGGCGCTGGCGCGAGCGACTGCGGACTCACGCGAGGCATTGGCCTGCTGGATCTGCGTATCGCGTTGAGCGAGAGCGGAAGCGATATCAGCCTCTTTACGGATACGGGCGATCTGTGGGCGACCCATATTCGTAATGTAGTCGTTCTCGTCGCGGACGTCTTTAATGGTGAATGAGATAACCTCAAGGCCCATCTTATCCATATCGGCGCTGACCGTGCGTAGCATCTTTCCGCCAACGCTCTCGGGGTCCTTTACCAGGTCCTCAACGGTCAACTGACCGACAATTCCGCGCAGATGACCCTCCATAACCAGGCGGATCAGGTTTTCGCGATCCTCGCGGGTCTTGCTCAAGAACTGCTCGGCTGCGGTCTTAATGCTGCCTTCGTCCGAGCGAACCTTAATTTGAGTTACCGCTTCGACATTCATCGCGACGCCCTGCGTGGTATAGAGCGACTGACTAGGAGCGACATCGAAGGACATCAACTCAAGCGAGAACTCCTGCGCGCGCTGGAAGAGTGGAACGACCAGCTTGGCTCCTCCGGTAATAACAGTGGTGCCACCAAAGCCATAGACAATGAGTGCCTGGTTTGGACCAACCTTGCGGAGCAGGCTACCTATAATTCGTAATAGAATAAGAACGACAACAACGAGGACAACAACCCCAATCGCGATCATTATAGTGAGGTCTGTCATGATGTCCTTTACTCCTTTTGCATATCTTGACGTACGGCATAGTCAGAATCTTTAACATTTAGATCATTCATAAGTGAGTGCAGCTTGTCTACCTCGTTCTCATTGAGTGTGCCGCCTTCTTGCTCAATGAAGTGCTCCCATGTGTCTACCTCTGCAATACCCCGCTGATAGCTCAATACAACGATCTCTTGTCCCCGTTCCAGGCGCCTACCATCGGCGCTACGAGCGGGAATCGTCTTGCGATGACCACCCGGCGAGATATAGATGATCTCACCAAGACTATTCGCGGGAATCGCCATATTGACCTTACCTACCAGGCCTGTGCGCTCCGATATATCCTGAACCGTTGTCGCCTCACTATGACCAACCAGGCGGTCAAACAGATTGACGATGAGGGCAGCCAGAATGATGCCACTTCCCACAGCACAGACGATGGTAATCGGCAATGTCAGGTTGGTGACGTTATGGAACAGGTAACCAAAGAAGCCAAACCAGAGTAGGAAGAGCACAATGGCGGTTGGATTGAGGAGCGCGAGCAGTGAGAAGCCATGTCCGCCATCGTGCTCACCACCATGATCACCACCGCCGACATGGTGGTGAGCATCAGCATGAATGCTTGAGGCGTGAGACGCGTGAAAGGTATCACCGACATGTGCCTGCACACCGTGTATAAGCCCGTGTCCTGTTCCGGCATCATGTCCAACGCCGCCATGACCGTGGCTGAGTTGACCAAGGAAGGCCACAGCGAGCAAGAAGAGAAGACCGAACAGGAAACACGCAATAAAGACAAGCGAGAGCGAATCAGTTGCTAGCATAGCGCTGCTCCTTTATCTCCAGGTAGACCGCGTTTCCGGTTATTTTTTCCCAGCGCACGGTCAAAGCATTCTACCAGACTGATAATAGCGGTAACAAAACCAGCGAGACCGCTGACAAGCGCGATAGAGAGGTACGCTGGAAACGGGGTGATGCCAAAGAACGACAGCCAGGGGAACAGGTCGTCAGCGTGGAGCGCGGCGTATCCAAGCAGAAGCGACCCGCCTAGCAAGGCCAGCGGAGTCAAGATTGGATGACGCTGCAAGATTGGATTGCGTGCCAGGCGTAATCCTCTCGGCTGGGCATCCTGTTGCCCGGATTGACGCATATACACGAATGTAAGACCTCTTCCTTTCTCGCGACTACCATTTCGACTTGTATCTGGCGGAATCGTTCCGCAGTTGAGAATGCTACTTGTCGAGCAATGGTGTAGACGCGCTTGCTGGATCTATTAACTAAGACGCAAGTGTGCATGAGAAATACAATGTTATGGTACTTCTTTATTGTTTAGGATGGCTGGCGTATCTTCCAGATTGAACGAATCGACCCTCGTCGTGAGAGCTTCGGTAACGGCTTCAAGCTCCTCAAAGCTTAACGCGGTCAGTTTGCGAAAAAGTGCCAGATAGGCTCTAGGATTCGAAGTGCTGGCGAGAAACTGTAGTAGTGCATGTAAATCTGGCTCTGAGCGCCATTCCGTGGCGCTGGCATCCAGCCAGGTGTTCAGGCGTTCATCTCCTGTATCGAGTGAGGTAAGCAGGTCTGTACTGAAATCGGGTGGATCGCTGACGAGATATCCAGGATGGACATTGAAGAAGCGCGCCAGAAGATCTCGGCTAGAGGCGGTCAGATGAAGACGCTTACCACTTTCAAGCTGTGAAAGGTAGGCCTGGCTCAGGGTCTCGTTAAGTTCTTCGCGCATGGCCTGCACAACCTCAACCTGCGTCATCGGTCGCTGGTAACCACGCAATTCGCCTTCTACGGCACGTAAGTGCTTCATTTTTTCTGCTAAATTCATTATTCCACCCATGAATAACTAATTGTTATATTGAATATAACTGATTGTAATTTCTTTTGTCAAGAGATTAAGGGGAGACATTATGGCTAGGCGTAGGTATTCTATTGTAAGAGCGTGAGTTGTTTGGAGGAATGGGTGTGGGAGAGTTATACAGGTAAAAAAAGGAGGACCTGCTCTTTGGGGTTATTGAGCAGGTCCAGTGACCTGAAAGGATGCTTCGCAAAGCCTGTGACTCACTCTGCTAGCGCATAGCTATACTATACAAGATACTTGTCAAGAAAGAGTCAGAACTCTGTAAAGTTTCTGTTGACTTCGATGACTACAATCTCTCAGCAACGGTAAACTCATGGATGAGGTGGATGTAGGATCAGGGTGCCTTCTGTGAGTGTCTCGATATGCTTGCGCTCAAAGAGCATTGGATGGTGGCGCACATCAAGCCACATTTGGATGAAGTCATCATAGTGCTCGCTATTGGCATGCCCGGATTGTCCTGGGGCATGCCCCGAGAGTGAGTGCGAGAGGTCCGCGAGATCGACAATCTGACGGTAGGAGGGCACGGTAATGACGGTCTCGGGCTCGGCGGGTGAGACGGTGCCCATGTTGACGGTATCAATATCGCCGCCAACGGCGTAGGGGCCGCGATTAAAGATCTTCTCCAGAGCTTTCACCGAGCCCAGGGCATGATTATAGGTCATGCGGTGAATGGAGCCATACTGCCAGTTGAGCAAGTTCTCGCCGCGCTTGTCGCGTAACTCGCCCAGGGCCGCTTCAAAGGCCGCGCGTAGAGCCTCACTCCATGAGTGTGGACCATTGCGCATGGGGTTCTCGGCGAACCAATCATCATCATGTTCCTTGAGCAGACGTATAAGGAGCGGGCGCTCGCGGCTGGCATAGCCGTTGAGGGTTGCCATGATAGTTGCACCAACTCCAAGGTAGCTATTGATCAACTCCTGATCTTCGCCAACGAGCGCGTCGAGGACAAGGCGGGTCAGTTTGCGCAAGAAGGTCGTATAGATGGCTGCGCCGATGCTTTCCGGCGAGAGTACATGGTCCCAGGTGCGTAAAATGTCTTGCGCGGCGCGCTCATGTGGCGTACGCGGCTCTATACTCAGGATGTAGGGCACAAATTCTTCCGCTGGCAAGGAGTACTGGTCGGCTTGGATACGCGCCATGTCGGCGGGCGTAAGCTTGCCAGAACTGGTCAGCAGATCACGGATGCGCTGGGCGCGGTAGCCATTGAGCCACTCATTACTGATATAGTAGGGATAGTTATCGTCGATAACGCGATTATTGGCGGTCGCGATAAAGTGTTGTTCGGGATTGAAGGTCTGGGGTAATTCGTCGAAGGGGATGTAGCCCTGCCACTCATACTCACCTGTCCAGCCGGGAGAGGGGAGGAGGGCTTGCTGCTGCTGGGGACGAATGGGAATCGATCCCGCCATCACATAGCCGATATTGCCCTGGCGGTCGGCATAGACAAAGTTCTGTGGTGGGACATCCCAATCGCGCAGCCCTTCGCGGAATTCGTCCCAGTTGGTGGCGCGGTTGATCTTCTGGACTGCCCAGGCGATGTTACATTGCTCTAGCCCGGTCCAGCGGAGCGCGAGAGGAAGTTCACCTTTCTCCTCGCCCATGTTCTCAAGTGGTGGCATCTTGGTAATGATGGGGCCGTGGCGCGTCACGCGTACATCCTCTACTACAGGCTCCTCGCCCTTGATCTTGATGTACTCGCGATAGACCTTCGCGTTCTCCCATTGGCCCTGATACTCGTACTGGTTTGGGTTATCGGGATTGAACTTCTCGATATAGAGGTCCTGTACGTCGGAGACGGCGTTGGTAACGCCCCAGGCGATATGGCGGTTATGTCCAATCACGACGCCAGGCGAGCCTGGAAAGGATGCGCCAACGACATCGAGGTCACCCATGTTCAGGTGGCACTCGAACCAGATGGAGGGTGCGGCCTGGCCCAGGTGTGGATCATTACAGAGGATGGGGAGTCCCGTTGTGGTCATGGTTCCATCGACGACCCAGTTGTTGCTCCCGCCCATCATACCGAAGCCTGTGAGCTCTTTGATGCGTTCATACTGGTCAAGAAGGCCCGGATTGATACCTTGATAGGCCACGCCGGGTGGGATGATAAGAGGATGTGCGGGATCATAGCCCGCTTCGAGTTTGGCGGCTCGCTCGACTCCAATGCTGGCGACCAGACGCGCGCGGGTCAACTCGGTTTCCCAGTTTCCGCTCAGGTTCCAGCCAATCATTTTGCCCCATTGTAAGCAGTCGGCTAGCCTCCAGGGGTCGGGTCTGAAGCGCAAAATAGCGAACTCGGCGGGCAGTTGGCGCTGATGGTGCTTTATATAGGTGTTGACGCCCAGAACATAGGCGGTAAGAATTTGCTTCATCTGCTCGGGAAGCTGTTGTACACCCTCAAGAGCGGAACGGTGCATCCCGAGTCGGCGACTGAAGCGATCTACTTCTAGTGCGACTGGGCCGACGATTTCTGAGAGGCGACCAGCACCAATGCGCCGGTTAAGTTCCATTTGCCAGAGGCGCTCTTGCGCGTGTATAAAGCCTTGAGCGAAGAAGAGATCGTCTTCATTCCGGGCATATATATGTGGAACTCCATAATGATCGGTGATAATCTCGACGGAGTCATGTAGTTCCGCGAAATGTAAGGTCCCTTGTTTCTGGGGACGGGCGCAGCGCGAGAGGAGATTAAAGGAGCCGGAGGCAAAGCCTGCGAGGTCTTCGGCGGTCTGGATTGTTTTACGCCACCAGGATGCCATGTCGTGCCCTCCTTGAGTGTCTGCTTGGCGGCTAGACAGTAAAATAGCAGCAGGGCACCCCGGATGGGGCCCTACTGCTATTTTACCTCATGTAGTGCTTGCATGCTAACTTTGCAGGCACCTCTATATCCTGGTTTAGACCAGTTCAGTGCCTTTGGGCGTGTCACGAACCTCGAAGCCGAGAGCTTTAAGCTGGTCGCGTAGCTGATCTGAGCGTGACCAGTTGCGTGAGGCGCGAGCCTCATCACGCTGGCGCACAAGTTCCTGAGCTTCGTCGCTGATCTCGCGAGGTTTCTTCGGCTCAACGGTATCCAGGCGCAGACCGAGCACTCGGTCAAAATCCAGGACCAGGCGGCGGCGCTCGGCAGGCTCTAGCCGCTGATTGCGTGCCGTCTCACGCGTGATGGCTAGCGCTGTTGGCAAATCCATATCGTTATTGATGGCCTCATGGAAGGTCTCGCGCACTCGCTGGCCCTCCTCTGACCATTCTGTCGACGCCTCTGTGATCGGCAACTCGGCTAGATCGTCGCGCAGGTTGTTGAGCGCATTCTGGGCGGCATGGATTGAGTCGTCGGTATAGTTGACCTTCGAGCGATAATGGGCCGTCAGTAGCAGGTAGCGGAAGGCCATGGGATCGATGCCCTCTTCTTTGAGCGTGCTGACGAGCAAGACATTTCCCTTGGAGCGTGCCATTTTGATGCCTTCGCTATCGGCCTTCATCTTGCGATTGCCAATGATGAGGAACTCGCCATGCATCCAGTATTTGACAGGCTCCTTGTCATAGACGCCCTGGCTCTGAGCGATCTCATCCTCATGGTGTGGGAAGAGTAGATCGAGTCCGCCGGTATGGATATCGAATTGCTCACCAAGGTACTTGGTCGCCATCGCGGAGCATTCAATGTGCCAGCCAGGGAAGCCAGAGCCCCAGGGGCTATTCCAGTTCATCTGGCGGCTCTCATCACCGCTCTTCCAGAGCGCGAAATCCTCGGGAGAGCGCTTATCTTCTGCGACCTCCATCTGTTCGCGCCCATGCCCACCCGCGCGCAGGTTCTCGATGGTATTGCCAGAGAGCTTGCCGTAGGTGGGGAATTTGGCGACATCGTAGTAAACATTGCCATTGGCGACATAGGCCAGCCCCTTCTCGATGAGCTTGCTCGTCATTTCCTGCATTTCGGTGATATGATCGGTCGCTTTGGGATTGAGGTGAGGCGGCAGGATATTGAGTTCGGCGGAATCGCGCATATACTGCTCGGTATAGCGCTGGGAGATGTCATAGGCAGAGAGTCCGGTGACGCGTGCCTCATGCTCAAGCTTATCCTCGCCTAGCTCTTCGGTATCATTTTGCAGGTGCCCCACATCGGTGATATTACGTACCAGGTAGACATCGTACCCATTGTACTCAAGTACGCGGCGCAGCCAGTCGGTCATGATGAAGGTTCGCAGGTTGCCGACGTGGATGTCCTTGTATACCGTGGGGCCGCAGGAATAGATAGTGACGCGTGGTGGATTGAGTGGCTGAAAGAGCTCGCGCTCACGCGACATGGAATTGTATATGTAAACTGGTTTCTCAGAGTTAGTTGGCATGAGCTAATGATCCTCCTCTTGCGTTCAGGTGCATCTCTTGCATGGGCTTCCTGGTCATGAGTCGTTGCGCACGGGTCGTAAGTGCATAACACAAGACCGGGTTGAATAATCTAAAGGGGATAGCTCAGGCGGAGACGTGCGGAAGAGATGAATGTGTACAATTACTGGCAAACATGGTCTATTCCTGCAATCAAGAGGCAGGGCATAGCGACGGAGCGGTGTGCTCTAGCCTGACCTGATTGAGGCGCACGTCAATTACGTTCACGAAGGGCTGAGCTAAAGCGAGAAGGGCGGCCTTCGTGAACGCAGCGACAGGCGCAAGAGTGAATCTGTTTGCGATGCTGCGTATACCAGTACACAAATGAACTCCAGGTATGAGATGTTAGTGAGTATATTCTGACCTATGTCAGTATACCATATCGGCGCGCGAGAGTATATCTTTTACACGTTAGTCGAAACTCAAGCACACGAAGGGCTTCACATCAGATCTTAGAAATGCATACTGACACTGTCTAGCGTGTTGCTTGGCGCGCTAACAAGAAGAACGTCAGGCCGACAACAAATGAAGCCAGAGCTGTGATGATATGTGTCTGGCGCTGATCAAAGAGAAAGAGAACCAGCCAGCCTATGCCGACCAGTGTCCAGGCTACCGATCCAACATACCAATTCTTGAGCCATCGTGATGCCCATTGCCTGGCTTTTGTCATGCTTTCTCCCTCCTCATCCCTGAGTAACAGCAACAGCTCCTCTATCACTACAAGACGCCTATATTCATAATACGATATTTGAGGTGGGAAAGGTAACTGTATGTGCGCACCACTCATGCCTGGGTCGCTATCCTGTTGGTCGGAGCGAGCGTTGCTGATGCCTGCTGAGGAGTAAACGAATGACAAAGGCTATGACCACAATAGCCAGGGGGAGGGCGAGCCAGGCTCCCCCCGATCCGAAGAAGAACAATGAGGCAACAGGAACAATGATGAGAGGTATGACCATGCCGTAGCTGAGCGTACGTAGTTTCGGGAAGAAAAGCAGTACCAACATTGCTGGATAGATGATTGCATAGAGCATGAGTGCTATGACCTGTGAGATCAGGCCAAAGAAGCTCAGATATGTGCTGATCCCCCCATATTCGCGGTATGCATAACGATAAAGAGCACCAGTTGTCCAATACTAAACAAAAGGGTGGGAAGGAGTGCAATAACGAAACCGAGAGCAAATGGAAAGGTAAGGCGTTGATAAATTGCCCGAAAGGCTTGCATGTTATCGCTCCTCCACAGATTGAATACTGTTCAGATTCCAAACACTGTTTGGAAAACAATAGCGCCACCAGAAAGGCTCAAGTCAGACAAGCGAGCAGTCGTGTTTTCAGTATAGACTTGCCGCAAAGAGGAAAGGGGGAGGAAACAGCCATTCTTATAGTCTTGAGCGGCGGGAGAGATGGAGAAACAATGTCCCGTCTGTGCTTCGATAGGCTGACTGGGTTCTGTCGGGGGCAGGGGATTGGAGGGGATTGTGAAGGAGGATCCTTAGCGGGCTATTTATGCCTATCCTGGTAGGTGCGGAGATCATCGGCGAGCGCGTAGCGAGCAGGATGTTCGGTATCGATGAGCACGTTGATGAGGTAGCCTTCGCGGTATTCTTCAGGTAATTGCTTGAGGGGGCGGCTACGAAAGGTATAGGCCTCTTCAGTCTCAGGATCAGTCCATTCCGCGATGACGATGTGGCGAACTGACGTGGTTTGAGGGTGGTGCTCTTCTGTCTCATTGGTGGAGGGGACTGGTTGGGAGGCGGATGCGAGCAGATGCAGTTCGCGGATACGGGCCTGGATGGGAGTACCATTGAGAGCAAGCCAGTGCATCTCCTGGCGTTCAATATATGCCATGCTTACAAGAAAGAGAATGAACGCCACAACGGCAACACTGAAGATGATAAGCAAGATTAATAACCAGGGCATAAGTTATTTGGCCTCCTGATATTCCGCTAGAGTGTGTCTCCGCTATGTGACACGCATACGCACTATTATAGGCGATCCGCGCCAATCTTGCACTGGGTTTTAGTGTGGTGCTGCTGCTGAAGCGACGCGGCTACATATGATGAGTAGACGTATGAATGGGAGCGGTTAACATTAGTTGCATCTGATGTTTGTTTCGCTCTTCCAAGCGCCTCCTTCCATATGTAGCCGCGTCGCTTCAGCAGCGGCATTCCAGGTTATTCTTCCTTTCGTTTCCCAATCTGGGTGGCGTCGGGGTCGGCATTGGGGGGCAACTGATAGCCTCCATAGGCTGTACCGGCTTCGGGGCTGATTGGGTGTGGTTGGGCCTCCTGTTGTGGAGTGTATTGTTCCGATCCATATTGCTCAAAAGGGGCAGGTTGAGCAAAGGGATAGGAAGCGTTGGGTGTTTGCGCGGGATCTGCGAAGGGATTGGGTGGTTGTGGGGTATATTGTCCTGACCCATAATGTTCGGAGGGTGCGGGTTGGGCAGGTGGATAGGAGGGAGAGGCGGGTTGAGCGAGAGGCGCGGACTCAGTGGGCATATAGCCAGGATAAGAAGGATGTGAAGGCTGGACCTGTGGCGTGGGTGCTACAGGCGGGTAGCCAGGATAGGATGGGTGAGAGAGCTGAGCCTGTGGCGTGGGTGCTACAGGCGGGTAGCCAGGATAGGATGGGTGAGAGAGCTGAGCCTGTGGCATGGGTGTTATCGAGGGGTAGCCGGGATAAGAAGGATGAGATGGTTGTGCGGGTGGGTACGCAGCATAAGGCGATTGCGCTTGTGGCGCGTATGGCATAGGCGCGCCAGGATATGGCGGGACCTGTCCTGGTTGCATTACCATGTAAGAAGGAGACCCTACCGCTTGTAAGCCACGGCGGAGGAATAACCCCACAATGAGAAGGATGGCTCCCAGGATGATGGCCCCTGTTCCAATGGGCCAGTCATTCTCGTAGCGTCCTTGGGGATTCTGAACATACTGGCGTGTATTGATTGCTACTGACTGATTGCCGCTATTTGCTACTAACTGAACCAGGCGATAGGCGGTACCGCTGATCGTGTAATTCTCTTCTCCTTCGTTACTGGTATCCTTGCCTGTAATATGAATCGGTGCCGAGGTTGCATCGTCATAGCTAATCATGTATGAAGTTGGCGAAAGACTTAGCAGATCATCCCAATTCACGAAATCGGCGGTATTCATATAGTAAATGTTAGGATCGCCTTTGAGTTGAATGTAAAAGATAGCTTTGCTACTGCTATTGCTCATATCGCTGCTGGGATCGAGAACAGTGTGAATGAGCTTATCGGGACCACTGGCTTTGTACCCCAGGTAGTGTGAGCGGGAGCCGTAGATTATGCCACCAATGACCAGGACTCCCCCAAGGATGAGAAGGAGCAGTGATGTTTGAGTGCGGCGCATCAGGGAAACCTCATTTCTGCTGCAAGGATGTCGGATTTATTATTTATAATAGCGAATATATTGTTCTTATTGTACGCTACTTAATCACAAATGGACAGGTCGTGCTCCACAAAAGGGCTATGCTACAATAATGTCTTCTATTGATGCGTGTGAATATATATTTGCGAGATGGGGCTAATAAGTATGCAGAAGATTGTCATTATGTCCTACGATGTAAGCTGGCCGCATGTCTTCGAGAAGGAGCGGACGTTGATCGAGGGTGTGATTGGGGCATACGCCGAAGAGATACAACATATTGGGAGCACATCGATACCGGGATTAAGTGCCAAGCCAATCATTGATATCCTGGTCATTGTGCGTAGCCTGGATCTCGTTGCAGAATGTGTTGGACCTTTGGAGGCGCTAGATTATATGTATCGAGGCGAGAACGGCATTCCAGAGCGACACTATTTTGTCAAGCCGCACGGCGTCTCCTCTTTCGAGCATCTCTTTCATCTGCATATGATAGAGCGTACAAGTGAGCAGATGAGGATGGTTCGCTTCCGTGACTACCTTATCGCGCATCCAGAGGCGCGCCAGGCGTACCAAGAACTAAAGATAGATCTAGCGGCACGCTACGGCTCCGACCGGGTAGGCTATACCGATGCCAAGGCCGATTTTGTGCTCGACATTGTGCGGAAGGCTGAGGAAGAGTGCCACCGAGAAGGGGGCAGTTCATAAGCTGCGCCCCTTCTTGATGGTTGATTATACTAAGGCAGCCTCAGTGGCGCGCACTGAGAAGTAAGAGGATTGAGGGTGGTGAACAATGATCGCGGCGGTTGACTGCTCCGGTACGAGTTGATAAGACTCGGTGAGGGAGACGCCAATCGACGCGGTAACGGGAAGGACCTGGAAGAGCCTCTCATGATCCTCCAGATCAGGGATCGCGGAATAGCCCCAGCTATAGCGGCGACCTCGCTCCCCCTCCAATCCTAGCTCCTGGCGTACGAGGCGGTTTGTATACTCCGCCAGTCCCTCCGCCATCTCGACGGCGAGCCCATGAACGAAGTAGCCCTCAGAGTAGTCTCCTGCCTGCTGTAGCTGTTCAATGTAGTCTGACGCGGCGCTTCCCATCGTTACGACCTGAAGGGGAACGACATCAACATTGCCGCTCTCGACAGACGCGAAGTAATCGGCGAGGCAGAGGCGGTCACGTTCACGCTGGCGTGGGAAGCTAAAGCGCTTGAACTCGCGCCACTGTGAGACTGGCTTGCCACTCTCGACTTCGCCGGGCTCATAAACGATAAGCTCATTGCCGCTGGACTGACAGGGATAGTAGCCATAGACCACTTTAGGCTGCAAGTAACGCAACTGGCGAGCTGAGCGCATCATACGCTCCAGGCGGGGCTTGAAGTCTTGCTCTACCAGGCGCTCAAACTCTTCGCCATGCGATTTACCGCCCCAGTGCAGGCGATAGAGCGTCTTGATATCCATGCACTCGGCAACATCCTCTAGACCGATGCGGTCGAGCACGCGGGCCCCCCAGAAGGGAGGGCGTGGGAGCGTGGCGAGGGGCTTAATGCTCGCGGAGGGGGTGGTATCTATCTGTGTCTGACTGGCTGGGGCGTCCGCCTTTCCGCTGGCTTTGCGTTGGCGCTCGTTGATGGCCTCTTGCTTAATCTTCTGCACAAAGTCTGAGCGTTGCTCGCTTGGACTGGTCAGGCGGTCAACGATATCCAGGCCCTCAAAGGCATCGCGAGCGTAGAAGACACCCGGTTCATAGGGAAGTGGCGTAGCCTCTGGTGTCTGCTCATCCACGAAGAGGATACGGCGACCGAACGAGCGATTGATGGCCGCGCCACCAATAATGACCGGGAAATTGTGTCCGCGCTTGTGCAGTTCTTTGACGCAGAGCGGCATCTGTTTTGAGGTGCTCACCAGCAGCGCCGAGAGCCCGATGGCATCGGCCTTCACCTCGATAGCCTTCTCAATGATTGTGTTCAGAGGAACCTGTTTGCCCAAATCATAGACGGTATAGCCATTGTTAGTCAGGATCGTATTGACAAGATTCTTACCGATATCGTGAACATCGCCAAAGACGGTTGCCAGAACGACCTTGCCCTTGGTATAGCCCTCCTGCTTCTCCAGGTAGTTTTCCAGGTGCGCTACAGCCTTTTTCATAACCTCGGCGGATTGTAGCACAAAGGGCAGGATCAGTTCGCCCGCGCCAAAGCGGTCCCCAACATCTTTCATCGCGGGTAGCAGCACTGTATTGAGGACATCGACAGCGGCTTCATCGGTCGAAACAGCGTTTTCCTCGGCACGCTGTTTGATTATCTCATCAATGAGGGGCTCGATACCTTCTTTGCGCCGGTGGAGTATCTGCCAGTGGATGCGCTCGGCTGTGCTCATGCCTTCAGTGGGATCGGCCTTCGTTGCCCCTTCGGTCTTTTGTGGACCGTGGGACTCGAAGTATTCGATAAAGCGCGGCAGTGCATCAGGGCGATTGAAGATTAGATCCTCGGCTAACTGGCGCTGCTCGCTATCGACCTCGGCGTAAGGCTTGATATGGGTAGGATTGACGATAGCCATATCAAGGCCAACTTTGACCGCGTGATAGAGGAAGACGCTATTGAGGACAGCGCGCGCGTGCTGCTTCAGTCCGAAGGAGACGTTACTTACACCCAGGACTGTCATTACACCTGGAAGCTCTTCCTTAATACGTCGGATACCCTCAAGCGTATCAATACCCGCCGTTTGTAGCTCCTCCTGCCCGGTCGTAATCGTAAAGGTCAGGGGATCGAAAATCAAGGCGTTGGGAGAGAGGCCATATTCATTGACACAGATATCATAGATCTTATGCGCGATTTCTACTTTGCGCTCAACAGATTTCGCCATCCCCTCTTCGTCAATAGTCAGCGCGATCAGGGCTGCTCCATGTTCGAGCGCGAGCGGGACCACACGCTCAATGCGCTGGCGACCGTTCTCCATATTGATGGAATTGATGATGGCGCGTCCAGGATAGATCTCCAGGGCGGACTGAATGACATCGCCCTCAGTTGAGTCGATGACCAGGGGGCCTCGATTCCCATAGAGAGCTTCTTGACGGTCTTTGCCATCTGGTCAGGCTCATCGACGCGTTCAGTCAGGGCTACCTGGACATCGAGAACGTGAGCGCCACCCTCGACCTGTTCGCGGGCGATGCCGAGCAAGGTATCATAGTCGTCCTTCAATAGAGACTGCTTGGCCTTTTTGCTCCCTTGAGCATTAACGCGCTCGCCGATGAGGAGAGGGGCCGGGTCCTGCTGCATCTCGATGGAGCGGATAGCGCTGGAGACCAGGGGAGGCATAATACGACGAAAATCTTTCTCCTCGATGTTGGCATCAGCCTGGGGGCGAGCCTGGCGTTTTACAGGTCGGCAGGCGCGCACGATGGCGTCCAGGTGCTCATGTGTGCTTCCACAACAGCCGCCCACGATATTGACGCCAAACTCTTCAATGAAGTCGCGCAGAGCTTCAGCCATTGGCTCCGGCTCCATGGGATAGACTGCCTGCCCATTGACGTTCAGTGGAATACCAGCATTGGGAATGGTTGAGATAGGGAGGCGGCACTGCTCAGCGAGATAGCGTACAGGCTCTCGCATATGTTCAGGGCCGGTTGAGCAGTTAAGGCCAATAATATCTACACGCAGGGCCGTCAGGGTTGTCATCACTGCGGCGATATCCGTTCCCAGTAGCATGCGTCCGCTGGTATCGAGCGAAACCTGGGCCTGGATCGGAATGCGGCGACCAACTTCCTCCATCGCGCGCCGTAAACCAGTAATGGCGGCACGCACTTCAAGGATGTCCTGGCTCGTCTCGATCAGAAAGACATCGATGCCACCTTTGAGCAACGGGACCCCCTGCTCATGGAAGATCTTCGCGAGTTGCTGATAGGTGATATTGCTTAGCATGGGATCATCGGAGGAGGGCAGCATACCAGTGGGGCCAACGGAGCCCGCGACGAAGCGCGGGTGGCTGGCGGTACTATAGCGGTCAGCTAGCGAGCGAGCAAGATGCGCAGCCTCAAAGTTGACCTCGTAGGTGAGGTGTCCTAGCTGGTACTCGTCGAGCTTGAGACGGCTGGCGGTAAATGAATTGGCCTCAATGACATCACAGCCAACCTCAAGGAAGCCAGCATGAATCTCCTCGATCACCTTTGGCTTGGTCAGGACAAGATATTCATTGCACCCTTCAAAAGACTGACCGCCGTAGTCTTCAGCGGTCAGGTGATAGCGCTGGATATTCGTACCCATCGCGCCATCGAAGATAAGCGGGCGGCGAGTCAGAGCAGAAAGATACTGATGCATAATGTTTACGACCTGCTTTCAAAGAGAATGGCTGGCGTGTAGTGACGCGCTGATACATCGTTGTAGCAGGCGAAATCTATCTCAAGCCCTATTATATCATGCCTGTGCCCTAAAGATGAGTAGGGAGGTCAACTTTTCCTGGTTTATCAGGTTCTGTTTCTGAGGTGTGCTATTCGCATCTTTCCTTATCTCTAAGGCCCGCTATGTGGGCCGATCCTCGCATGTGGAGAACTGGGAAGTTTTGATGAGAAATAGATTCGTATACCTGAGAAGAAAAATTTTAGTGTAGAATAAATGTAAGAATGTCTTTAGGGTTGTAGGATGAGCTTTGTATCAATTAAAAGGAAGAAGACTCTGAATATCTTCAGCCATCGCCTGAAGAAGGAGCTTATGCATGCCGACACGCTTTACTCTAGGCATTGAAGAAGAGTTTCAGCTCGTAGATGATCGTACAGGAGAGTTGCGGTCCTGCGCACCTACTATTCTGGAGAAGGGATATGCGCAGTTTGGCGAACTGATTAAGCCGGAAGTATTGCAGACCACGTTAGAACTGACCTCACCGGTATTTACGGATATTGGGTCGGCGCGTCGAGCATTGGGTGTCTCAAGGGCGAGACTGGCGAAACTAGTTGCGAGTGAGGGGCTTGCTCTCATGAGTGCTGGCACTCATCCTTACTCATCCTGGCAAGATCAGGAGAGTAGCAAAGGCGAGCGTTATGATGAGTTGATTGAAGAGTATCGAGATCTGGTCCTGTCGGATCAGATCTTTGGCTTGCATGTACACATCGGAATTGGTGAGAGTGCGCGCGAGCGGAACCTGGGCATCAAGGTGTTGAATCAGGTGCGGACATGGTTACCGCATCTGCTGGCTCTTTCGACGAATGCACCTTTTTGGGAAGGGCGCTACACCGGGCTCAAGTCGTATCGCGCGATTCAATGGAAGCGCTTTCCTCGTAGTGGGGTCCCAGATGTCATGGCTTCGTGGGACGAGTTTGAACGTTATGTACGGAGTTTAGTTGACCTGGGGGCGATAGACAATGGGAAGAAGGTCTGGTGGGATGTGCGTCCGCATACCTTCTTTTCAACGTTGGAGTTTCGCGTCTGTGATATGCCTTCGACGCTTGAGGACACACTTGCTATCGCGGCCCTATGTCAGGCATTGGTCGTCAAACTGGCATGGCTGAATGCGCGTGGTCGCGAGATGCCTACCTGGCAGGGGCGCTATATCGATGAGAATAAATGGCGAGCTACGCGTTATGGGCTGAACGCAGAATGGCTTGACTTTCAGCGTGAGCAGTCAATCAGCATGCGCGATGCCATTGCCGAAATGCTGGACTTTGTGGAGGATGTGGCGGAAGACCTTGGCAGCCAGCGAGAGATGGAGTATATACGTGATTTGCTGGGGAATCGGCATGGAACCGGTGCTGATCGCCAGATCGCTGCCTATAAAGAGAGTGGTGGTGATCTCAGATGTGTGCTGAGCTTGTTGCGCGAGCAAACAATGCGTGATATTAGCCTGGATGCTGTGCTCTGATGACCTGTTCTGAAAAGCATTTGCCAATGCCGCCTGTACAGGCGGCATTGGCAAATGAATGGCCTGTTCTAGTTGAGGTTCTCTCGTTGCGAGAACTGGTCGTCTGTCGATGGGTGACTCTCTTTGGTCGGGAGAAACGTTACACTAGAGTGGTGAGGAATAGTGGCGTGGCAATAGCTGAGTATCAGCCAGTGGGAGGAATCTAAAGATGAGTGTGCCAGAGCAGCAGACGACCGCGAGGAACTTCTCGCTTGGCATAGAAGAAGAATATCAGCTTGTACGGCAGGAGAATGGCTCGCTGAGTTCGAGTGCTCCGTTCGTGCTGGAAAAGGGCGCGCCCTATTTTCAGGAGCAAATAAAGCCTGAGATGCTACAATCTACGATAGAGTTTATTTCCGGTGTGCTTCCAGACATTCGTGCGGCGCGTAAAGAGCTCTATACCGCCCGCGCCCTGCTAGATCGCCTGACAAAGGGTGATGGGCTCGCGCTAGTGAGTGCGGGAACGCATCCCAGTGCGGCCTGGCGTGATGAGCGTCGAACCGAGAAGGAGCGCTATCAGGAACTTGAAGAAGAGTACCAGGATGTGGGGCGTGCCATCCTGATCTTTGGCTTGCATGTCCACGTCGGCATTTTAGACAAAGAGATGGCGATTCGTGTTATGAATCAGGTTCGTACCTGGCTCCCACATATCCTGGCGCTCTCGACCAATTCGCCCTTCTGGCAGGGGCGGTATACAGGTCTTAAGTCGTACCGTACCGTCGTCTGGAAGCGTTTTCCACGCGGTGGTATGCCAGATGTCATTTCTTCACGTGCTCATTTTGATCGCTTCGTGCGTGATCTGGTGGATATGAAGTGTATTGATGATGGTAAGAAGATCTGGTGGGATATTCGGCCCCATCCCTACTTTGATACGCTAGAGTTTCGCATCTGTGATATGCCAGCGACGCTTGAGGACACGCTTGCCATCGCTGCGCTTTGTCAGGCGTTAGTGGCTAAGCTTGTGCGACTCAACGAGCGTGGCGATGGACCACCAGCTAGCCCACGCGATTACATAGAAGAGAACAAGTGGCGAGCTATGCGTTATGGTCTGGACGCGGAGGCATTGGACTTCGCCCGGCACCGTAAGCTCAAGATGCGTGATGCGCTTCATGAGGTTCTCGACTTTGTAGATGAGGTCGTTGATGATTTGGGAAGCCGTAACGAGATGGACTATCTACGCGCCCTGCTGGACGATCCACGTGGAACGGGAGCAGATCGTCAGATCGCGGTCTATAAAGAGAGTGGTGGCGACATTGAGGCTGTGCAACGCTTCTTGATTGAACAGACTATGCGTGGCGTCGCACTGACAGAGTTAGATTTCAACGTCCCTTTTATGCATTTTATGATGCACTCACGTATAAGCTAGTATATGCTTAAAAGGGTGTGTGGAAACGTTCTAAACGTCCACGCATCCTTTTAAGCATGACTGGTGTGCGAGGGCCTGACCATCACCATTATCATAGATAAGTGCCAGATTATCGACATGTAGATCCCAGGTAAAATCGCGTGTGCAAAGATAGGGCATGACCCGCGCCAGATTGCATTTGTTAATGTCGGCGAAACCGAGTGTAATGTGTGGCATCCACTGATCGGGATGATAGAGCTCGGAATGCCCGCTACTCAGCTTGTAATATCGTAGCTCAGACCAGAGTGCACGATGAAACGCGTTCAGCCGGTGGTTACGCACAATAGGGATATAGAGCACAGGTTGCTCACCCGTAAAGAGGGCCAGCCCTGATGTGCGAATGTGAAAACTGGTCTGCTGAGTCGCAAAGTCGCATAAGAAGGTCCTTAGTGCGGGAACATGGTAATCCTGGGCGATATGGTAGGAGAAGTGAGGGTAGGGCGTAATGTAGACGCCTCGCAGGCCGAACTCATCCCTGAGCTCAGCCCAGAGTTCCTCAATGACCCGATAATACGTCGCATCCAGTAATGAGACGATGCCTTGCATGATGATTGTACCTCTTCAATGGCGGAAAGTCCTTGTGAGGCAGGACGGGTCTCTCTACTTATTTACTAGCATACTCCTGTTGGCAATATGTTTTTTTAGCTCATCAAGAATATATTTGCTAATAACACTTCTCAGCGTTCAAGCACTTCGCGTATGTAGAGGTAATGGATTCTTTAATGGCGAAAAATAGACTTGCTGAGAGATGCGCCCCAAGTTTGTGAGATATCTCATTTCTTATCCACTTGTAGATGTGTTATATTCGCATATGCAAGCGAGTAGGCAAGTGCATATTGATAAAAATCGTGCATATTATTGTGAAGTGAATGCCGACTGTGACTGCATCAAGCCATGCACTTGTTGCGAAGAAGGTGAGAGAAAAGTGAAAAAAAGCCGATATCCTCTAGTCAGCATGTTGAGTATACTACTGGTCATGTTAATAGGCTGTAGCAGCGGTGGCGATACGGCAGTCAAGCCTACTCCCACGACTCCAGATGTAAAATATGTGGACTATGACCTTAAGATTCCAGCCGAGGCGTTGAACTCGCCCGAGATCGGTCCACTTCCAGGCGACACCAAGCTTCATGTTCTGGTAACCTTTAAGGCTAACCAGGATGAGTTGAAGAAGCTCAAAAACCTGAAGCAACAGGCAGATCAGAACACCGATTTGTCGCAGGAGGCCAACAAGATCGGCATCACTGATGAGCAGTATGCCAAAATCAAGAGCTATCTGGGAGTCGACGGCGTCAATCTCAAGCTTGATACTCTGCATACGAACATGAGTATGGATGCCAAGGCAAGTCTGCTTGAGACGCTGCTACAAACGACCTTTGTGCAGCATAAGCTCAAGGACGGTCGGGTCTTCTTTGCTCCTAAGACCGCCCCAAGATTCCCAATTTCATGAAGGATCGTATCGTTGCTATCAATGGTCTCGATAACTATAGTAAACCACCTAAAGGTCACTCGAATGTCCTGCAATCGACGAAGACCAGCACAACGACCAGTAAGCAACAGAACGCTGGCAACTGTGATATCAATCCCCAGGTTTTAAACAATAAACAGGTCGCGCATGCCTATGGTTATGATAGCTTCTGGCAGAAGGGCTTCTCAGGCAAAGGGATGGTTGTGAATCTGGTAGAGTTGGAAAGCTTCGACCAGAACGACGCGCAAACCTACTTCGATTGTGTTGGCTATAAGGGCAAGCTGAATGTCATCGACGTTGACCAGACTCCTCCATCTGGCAAGGGCATTGGTGAATCGACCCTGGACATTGATATGGTGGCAGGTCTGGCTCCTGATGCCACTATCAATGTCTATCAGGGCGTGGACCCATATGATGGCACATCCTCCTGGGCGACGTTTAATAATATCCTGGCAAAAATTGTCGAGGACAACGCGGGTAAGCATGCGCCAAGTGTGGTGAGCATTAGCTGGGGTAGCCCTGAGATTGATGTCACCGAAGAGTCTTACAATGCCATGAGCGCGAATCTTCAAATTCTGACGGACGCTGAGCATATGACTGTCTTTGCAGCCAGTATGGACTGTGGGGCCTTCGCAGCGCGCCAGTGGAATCAACTCGGTGTGAGCTATCCTGCTTCCGATCCCTATGCCACAGCCGTAGGTGGTACATTCTTAAATGTCGATGCGCAGGGGAGTCGTAGTGGCGAGACGGTGTGGCAAGATGGCTCGGACAAGTCGCAATGTGAGAATCAATGGGGAAGTGGTGGCGGCTTGAGTGATACCTTCGATCAGCCCAAGTATCCTACCTCTACTGGTATGCAGAACAAGTACTCAAATGGGCATCGGCAGGTACCAGACATCTCTGCTGTGGCCTTTAACCTGGCGGTTTTCTACAAGAGTGAATGGTATATCTTCGCGGGCACTAGCGCGTCAACCCCCATTTGGGCAGCGGGCCTGGCGCTTATGAACCAGGCCTTGATCGCGAAATATCACCTCTACACGTATGGGAATGATCTCTTCTATACCGTGGGGCAGGCAAAGCAGAGTAGTAGTGGACCATCGTACTTTGATGTGGTTGAGGGCGATAATCTCTATTATCCAGCGACGGTGGGTTGGGATTATGCGACGGGCCTGGGGACACCTAATCTAGTGAACTTCTACAACACTGTTGAAACGTTGCTGTAGTCTATCGCATAAAAGGAGAGGGCAGGGGCATGTACCCTGCTCTCTCTCCTTTTTGCTGGCGTATTAGAAGGCTGTTGAGGCGAGGGCATCGATGCGCGCGCAGAAGCGCTCAATCTCTTCTTCGGTATTGTAGTAGTGAACTGAGGCGCGTACCATTGTGCTCAGATGGCGACTCTCCATATCCAGCAGGGTACTACTGAGCTCTGAAATGGAGACGTTGATCTGCTCACTGGCGAGTTGGCGCTTGATCTCTTCTGGTGTTAACCCTTCGACAGTAAAGGTTACGATGCCGCACTGGATAGAGCCACGATCATGTACAATCACGCCTGGAATGGGGCTGAGTTGTGTACGTAGTTGATAGGCCAGTGCTTTGAGACGTCGCCAGATATTGTCGAGGCCCCAGTCAAGCGCGTAATCAATGGCGACTCCCAGACCGATCTTGCCCGCGAAGTTGCATTCCCAGTTCTCAAAGCGGCGCGCGTCCGGGCGCATCTCATAGCTATCGCGTGAGGTCCAGGTCGCGGCATGTAAGTCGAGCATAGGTGGTTCCAGTTGCTCAAGGAGTGCGCGGCGCACATAGAGGAAGCCCGTGCCGCGAGGCCCACGCAGATACTTGCGCCCGGTCGCGGAGAGCATATCGCAGCCAATCTGTTCTACATCAATAGGCATCTGGCCCACCGACTGGCAGGCGTCGACGAGGAAGAGAATGTTGTGCTGGCGCGCGAGCTTGCCAATGGCCTGGACCGGGTTAACGAGTCCACCATTTGTAGGTACATGCGTGACCGAGATTAATTTCACGCGCTCGTCGAGCATACCGCTTAGGGCCTCGACGTCAACCTGCCCATAGAAGTCATTGGGAATGGCTTCAACGACTGCCCCGGTCTTACGCGCTACCTGGAGGTACGCGATATAGTTACTGGCATATTCTGAGATTGAGGTCAAAATGCGGTCGCCAGGCTGAAAGTTCAGACTGTAGAAGGCCATATCCCAGGCGCGAGTGGCGTTCTCAATGCATGCTACCTCATCACGGGAGCAATGGATAAGGGAGGCAATGGCGTCATAAGCATGTTCCAGGCTGTCCTGAGCCTGAGCCGCGGCTTCATAGCCACCAATTGAAGCCTCAAGGCGCAGATGGTCGAGAGTGGCAGTGAGTACTGGCTCCGGCATAAGAGACGCGCCAGCGTTATTGAAGTGCATGACGTTCGCGCTACCTGGTGTCTCTTGCCTGGCGCGCTCTACATCGAAGACATAAGGCATGGCTGTAATTTCCTGTTTCTGCTAAATAGCTGCTGTGTCTCCCTATCTTATCACACGGCTAACTTCATAGATTCTCGCCACTCGCGGCATGAAGTGCCTATCTCTCAGTTTCTTGCTGGAAATGATAGGAATCGAACAGAAAGTGGTCCTGGAAGCCTATCTGACGATACAGGGGGCGCCCATTTCCGATGCCTGTAATACCGCGATATGATAGCCCAGATCACGAGCTTCTTGGAGAGCTGTAAGTGTCATGGCAGCGCCGAAGCCTTGCCGCCGCATCTGAGGGATCGTTGCTACATTGTAAATGCCCGCGATCCCTGCATGCAGCAACAGTACTGAGATGGTAACTGGTTTCTCGTCGACGTAGCCTATATAGTAACGTACAACAGGATCATTCAGGAATTTATCCCCATAATTGATGTTAGACAGGTGATGCGCGAATGGCTCGGGAAATTCGAAACCAGCAATCATTGCGTCAATATGGTGTTTGAACGTTTTCTCATTGTCCGCGACTCGGATGGTCAACCCGGCTGGATGTTCCATGTGGGCCGCTAAGTGCTGTAGGTCCAGCACCATTGAGCGTACTTCTCCAACCCTGAACCAGCCATTTGTATGTAAGCTATCTTCTAAGCTGGCACTGCGTATGGATGGACCAACGTCCCAGCTCATAGCGCCGTCAGAGGTCGCCGCTATCTGTGTGAGTGTGGCGTCGATTCTATCTTTGGGGGTATCAGGCGTAAATGGAGTATAAACGACCTTATTGAATTGTAGCCGCTCCGTCACAAACCATGCTGCCTCTAATTCATGATAAAACGTGGCCGCGAAGATATTGCCAAGATAGCTAGTGGCTGTTTGGTACATACTCTCCGTCGCTTTCCCCAAAGAAGGATGCGAAAGGCTTTCTAAGATAACAGGCATTTTCTCTATCTCCTTTACTGACTATAGCAACCAGGCATTGACCGTCGAAATGATAGGCCTATTTCCAACTTTAATCGAAATTGCTTCATATTATTTTACCTCTCATTGCTTTCATCGGCTCTCGAAGAAGGTTGAGCAAGGTAACGTGAAAGCACATCTTATAGAGAGGAAATAAATAGTTCTGTGCGAATGTATGCAGGGATCAAGAGGTGCCATTGGGCTTGCCTGCTGCACCTCTTGATCCCTGCGAAGCGCTTTAGCGCTGAGAAATTACTATTTTAGTGGAGCGCCCACAGGCAAATAAGAATGCGCCAAGAGTACTACCCAGGGGCCAATATTGAGTTTGCGGACCAAATTCCTTTAAAATTGTCATTATATTGATGCATTAGTGGTCTATACCAATGAGGGGACTTTGAACACAATGCATAGTACATGTTGATGTGGGGCTGCGTGGATGCAAGCGACCAGCTTATGCAGGTACGAGGAGGTACACCGTGAATATGGAAACGTACAAACGTGCACATGGATTGACAGAGGTAAAGACCTATAACCTCTGTATTTTGGGGTTTGGGAATGTTGGGCGCGCTCTAGCGCGGCACCTGCTGACAAAACGTGAGGAGTTGCGCGAGGAGTATGGAATCGAATGGCGTGTAACTGGTATTGCCACTCGGCGACTTGGCTGGATTGTTGATCCACGTGGGTTGGACCTGGAAGCAATTGCAAGAGGAGAATACCCCGAAGCTAGAGCCTATGAGACTCAAGATGTGCGTGGATGGTTGCAAGAGGCCCAGGCAGATGTGCTCTTCGAGTTGACTTCAACGAACCCTCAGACGGGACAGCCCGCCATTGATTATATGCGCACGGCCCTCGAACATGGCGCGCATGTGGTGACTGCCAACAAAGGCCCTGTTGTGCATGCCTATCGGGAGTTAGAGGCGCTCGCACAGAGCAAAGGCAAGCGCTTCCTCTTTGAAGCGACGGTGATGGCAGGCGCTCCTATCTTCTCTCTTTATCAGCACACGCTCCCTGCGACCAAGCTGATGCGCTTCCGGGGTCTGCTCAACGCTACATCAAACGTGATCATCCATGAGATGGAGCAGGGAAAGAGCTTCAATGAGGCCGTGTCGCGAGCTCAGGAGTTAGGAATCACCGAGACGGACCCGACGCTGGATGTAGATGGCTGGGACTCGACCGTAAAGCTCTGCGCTATCGCGAATGTCTTGATGGAGGTTCCCTTAAAGATAGATGATGTGAAGCGCGAAGGGCTGCGTGAGCTTCAGACTGAAGAGCTACGGCGCGCCAGGGCAGAGGGGACACCATACAAGCAGGTCGCGACTATTGAGCGCACTGAGCATGGTGTTGTCGCGACGGTATGCACAGAGAAGCTCGAAGCGAGCGATCCCCTGGCGGCGGTTAGCCCACCCTCTATGCTGGCGCACATGGAGATGGATATCGTTCCGGGCGGCTTGACAGTGACGCTACACCTTCCCGAAGAGGAGACCGCTGGTCCTGATGCGACCGCTTACGATGTGCTGGCAGATTTTATTCGTGCCGTTTCCCCAAAGGGAATATAAAAGCTAATAGTCTTAAGGAGGGGAGTACAGACATGTTGCCTGTGCTCCCCTCTTTGCTTTGTGGCTGCCTATACTGGCTCGTCGATAGGTGGGAGACCGATGATCGTGATGTTGCGCGGATGCTCAACCAGGAAGCGATATTCGACCTTGTATTCGCCGTCGGGTGGAAGGGTAAAGCTCCACGTGGAGAGGGCGAGTTTGGTCTGTTCGGTTGGCGCTGGTTGCAGGTGGAGCGTCTTGATCTTGACGCGCTCATGCTGCGAGACTGGCAGATGGTCGCGCAGGACTACTTGCCTCGGATAGGCGGCGTAGTTATGGACAGTAATGCGGTAGCCATAGGTCAGGCGGCGCAGGTCGCTTTGTAGCAGTACGCCCTTATCCACGCTTCGCTCTGTAAGCTTGCGTTCGACCTTCAGGCTATCATCGACGCCAAGGAAGAGCTTGAAGCGCTCAGAGGTCGCTGTTTGCTTAATGCTCGACGTTCCCACATATTCACCCGCCAGGAAAATATGAGTTATTCCAGCGAGGAGTACGCGCTCAGTTGTGTTGGTAATAGTCGCGCGCAGGTGTACATTGGTCTCAAGTACGGGAGCACTGACGTAATCAAAGGTGCAGGGGAGGCGGTCGTGCGCGATGGTGGTCTTGTGTGGCGAGCCATTGGAGGGGATATCAACCCGGCGTGCCACGCGGAAGATATAGGCTGTGCCACTACTCTCAACCCGCGCCGTGGCGATCTCGGCTGGCGCGGAAACGGCGGCTGACGCTGCCCCCACTGCGTAGGTCGTATCCATCTCCTCATCTTCATACTCTTCCGCTGCCATACTCGCTCTCATGGGCATGGCAAGGCGCTTGGCTGACTGAACTCGCGGAGCGGAGGCGGGCATTGGAGGAGGCATGGGTGTGAAGGTTTCGATATACCAGGGCTTTAATTCGGGCAGAACGGAAGCCAGGCTGGGGCGCGCGGTCGAAAGCGCGATCTGGACATCGTTCCAGTCCTCATCGGTACGTTGGGTGACCACACCAACATAGGTTAGCTCAACCTCGCCCTTATTCCCGTCCTCATCCAGTTCGACCCGGACGTCGTACTGGGGTTGCCATGAGGCACCCGTGACGATATAGGAGATTTCAAGGGTGATCTCGCCTTCTTGCGCTACCTCAAGAGCGACCACAGCCGCGAGGCGGTCAGGGACATTTGTCTTCTGCTTCTGGGTGTATTCGCGGCGGCGCGCGTCGATATCCTTCTGGAGGCGCTTGAGTTGTGCCTCTAGATCGAGTGCCTCCTCGGCATCTTGTCCGGATTGCTGCGAGGCAAAGCGAAAGAAATCCGCGATATCCTGGGACTTTATTTGTCCACGCGCAAGCCCACTTGAAAAGTTAGTCGCCTGGTCACCCAGAGAGCGCAACCATTTGCGGCGATCCTGAAGCGCGCCCTGGCGTGACTTGAGTAATTGCGACTGTTGCTCAAGTTGCTCGATCTCGACTTCAAGTGTTAGCAGATCATCGCGGGTCGTATAGCTATGGAAGGCAGTTGTGACATCGACATTGAGAATACGCATCCCTTCTGGTCCTTGACCGGAGGCGCGCAGTGTCTCGCGTATAAATTGTGGCAGATCATTGATGCGCAATTCATGTTCGCCGGGGGTCAGGCGTGTATTGCCTCTACGCGTTACAAGGGCGCGGTCATTATAGACCGTGACCTCGGTAATTGGTGCCTGGATATCGATGATGTCCATGTATGATCTCCTTTACCATTAATCCCTTGCAGTAAAAGACATTCGTCAATATGACCTCAGCGCGGCTAGTCTGGCTTACTCCTTATCCGGAAACCTGAGCGCGCTTGTTACAACGAACATCAACGCTGCCTTCGCGGCAGCTAGCGCCAAGCGCTCAGATGTTCGCGCAAGGAGTGCGCGCTAGCCGCGACAGCGGCGCCGTGCCCTCGTATGGGGGTTGGTTTTCGTATAAGATCTTAGACAAATGAAAGGACTGTCCTCTAATACGTATTAACTGCCTCGTAAGTTCCCTCTACTGCGCGATAAATGCCCTATCTGGCATGATTCGGGTCCATTTCCGAACACTGTTCGAAATATGAACAGAATTCGGAATGAGGATAATCATCTCATATGGGATGACCGGGGTGGCGGGACTTTGAGGCACATGGCGATGGGAGCCTGCATAACCTGCTTTTGACATGTGCGTGAGAATAGTATAATGTAAGATCCGTCAATATTGAAATCTATGTAGCCAGTAGTAGAGGGAAATGAGGTTCATGACGACGCCCGCACGTAAGCAATATCTACGCATCAAGAGCCAGCACACCGATGCGCTTCTCCTCTATCAGGTGGGAGACTTCTATGAGACCTTTGATGAAGATGCACGTATCGCGGCCCGTGAGCTTCAAATTGTTCTGACGAGCCGTATGTATGGTAGCGAGGCGGTTCCTCTGGCTGGTATTCCTCTTCATGCCCTCAATAACTATATTGGGAAACTTATCACGGCTGGCTACAAGGTTGCGGTCTGCGAACAGGTGGGCGAGGTCGTAGGAAGAGGGGTCGTAGATCGTGAGGTTACGCGCATCCTCACAGCGGGCACGCTTTCCGAGCCTAACTTGCTTCCAGCTCGCCAGAACAATTATCTGGTCGCTATTGCGCAAGGTCGCGTGCAGAGTGGACTTGCTGCGGTCGATGTCAGCACCGGAGAGTTCCTGGTAACATGGTTTCGTGCCGAGGAGCTACCAGTCGCCCTGGATGCCGAGTTACAGCGCCTCAATCCCGTTGAATGTTTGCTCGCGGATGGCAGCAATCGCGAGGCATTTCACTTTCCAACCCGGACGATTACTTTGACGGATTGCCCCGTATCTTTTTTTACCTTCGAGGCTGCTCAGGAGCGCCTCTGTAAGCTTTTTGGTGTGCAATCGCTTGAGGCATATGGCTGCGCGCATGTGCCCCAGGCCGTTTCTGCTGCGGGCGCTATCGTGGCCTATCTGGAAAAGATGAATGGTGGTTTGTTGCCATTGCTCACCAGTTTGCGTTCTTATAACACGACAAACTATATGGTGCTAGATGCACATACGCAGCGTAATCTTGAACTCTTGCAGGGAACCAGGAGCGGTGGCGTGCAAGGGAGTCTTCTGAGCGTGCTGGATCGTACAATCACGCCGATGGGTGCGCGTCAGGTACGCAAGACGCTGACGCAACCCTTGCTGGATCTTAATGAACTGGATGCGCGCCTGAGCAGCATTGAGGAACTTTTCGAGAGTCCCGCATTGCGTAGTCGCTTCACTATGTGCCTGCAAGCTTTTAGCGATATGGAGCGGATCTCCGGGCGTGTGCGCCAGGGAACGGCGACCCGTAATGAAGTTCTGGGCTTGCGTGATAACCTGGAACGCGTGCCAGAATTGCGCGATCTGCTGCTCGGTTGCGACTCACTCCTCTTGCGTGAGCTTGCCGATGAGGCGGGCAACTGCCAGGAGGTAATCGATCTTGTGGACGTGGCCTTAATGCGCGCCGGGGATGAGGATGAGGATGGCGATGATGGGCGTCTCATTCGCCGAGGATATAACGAGGAACTGGATGCGCTCTATGCCTCCATTTGGGATTCGCGGCGCTGGATGGTGACATTGGAAGCACGTGAGCGGGCGCGCACAGGCATCAAATCGCTCCGGGTGAGCTACAACAAGGTCTTTGGCTACTATATTGAGGTCAGTAACGCCAACCTCAAGCTTGTTCCCGATGACTACATGCGCAAGCAAACGCTGGTCAATGCCGAGCGTTTCATCACGCCGGATCTCAAAGAGCATGAGGCGCGTATCCTTAGTGCCGTCGAGCGCATTGAAGAGATGGAGAAGAGCATCTATAGCGACCTCCTGCGCCAGATCAGCACCTACTATGTGCGTCTCGTCGATACTGCTAGAGTTATCGCGCGAGTCGATGTCTTGCTCAGCTTCGCAGTAGTTGCTATCCACCAGGGCTATATCAGACCTCAGTTGGAGCAGGGACATGGGCTTGATATCCGTGATGGACGCCATCCGGTTGTTGAGTATACCCTCGATGGCGATGTATTTATACCCAACGATACGCAGATGGAGGCCGATGATGGCAAGCGTATCATGTTGCTGACTGGTCCCAATATGGCGGGTAAGTCAACTTATTTGCGTCAGGTCGCGCTGATCGTGTTGATGGCCCAGATTGGGTGCTTTGTGCCCGCGAAGTATGCGCGCCTGGGACTTGTGGATCGCGTCTTCACGCGCGTAGGAGCCGAGGACGATATCGCGGCGGGGAAGAGCACCTTTATGGTTGAGATGGAGGAGACTGGAACCATCTTGCACCATGCCACGCGTCATAGCCTGCTGATCCTCGACGAGATCGGACGAGGGACCAGCACCTATGATGGATTGGCAATTGCGCGTGCGGTGGTGGAGCATCTGCATGATCGTCTGGGCGCGCGTACACTCTTCGCCACCCATTATCATGAATTGGCCTCCCTGGCTGACGAGATGCCACACCTGGGTGTGTATACTATGGCGATTAGTGGCGAGGATGAGGGGAGCAGCATTGTTTTCCTGCATCGCGTAATCGAGGGCTGCGCGGGTCGCAGCTATGGTGTGCATGTGGCGCGGCTGGCTGGTATGCCCATGAGCATCGTCGAGCGTGCGGAAGAGGTTCTGCGTCAGCTTGAGGAGGGGCAGCAGATGAGCGAGAGTCGTCTGATCCTATTACCGGAGAGCAAGGAGACAGCAGAGCGTAATGGTCAGGCTCGAATCGCGGAAGAAGCCGTAAGCTACCAGGGAGATGTTTACTGGCAGAGCGAGGAGGCACGCCGGGTTGCTAGCCGCCTGGAGGCAGGCGAAGAGCTTGACGCCAGCACGTTTAATGCCTACGCCATAACACCACTGGATGCCTTAAACCTGCTTTTCTTGAGTCAGCGCTGTAGCGCCGAGCGCAAGCATACGCGGGAAATGGAGCGCAAAGCATGAGTCAGCTAGTGGAGCAGGAGCGATATGGAGAGCGTAAACCTATTATCGTCTTGCCAGATGAGGTCGCCGAGCGTATTGCCGCTGGTGAGGTTATCGAGCGGCCTGCCTCGGTCATTAAAGAGCTGATCGAGAATGCTCTAGATGCCCAGGCGCGCGACATCAAGATTGAGGTGCGTGGCGGTGGTCTGCTTCTGATGCGAGTGAGCGATGATGGTATTGGTATGCCTGAAGATGATCTAGAGCGTGCCTGCCTGCGCCATAGTACCAGCAAGCTTACTACCGTTGAGGATCTGGAGCGCCTGGGTACGCTCGGTTTTCGCGGCGAGGCGCTGGCGAGTATCGCTACCATTGCCGAGATGACTTTGCAAAGCCGGGCGAGCGAGACAGCAGAAGAGGATGCTGAGCAGCCCGCAAGCTGGATTACATTACGGGGTGGAGAGGTCATCGAGCGTGGGCTCAAGGCGCGCCTGCCCGGCACCACGGTTACTGTGCGCGACCTCTTCTACAATGTCCCGGCCCGGCTCAAGTTTATGCGGGGAGCGCGTACCGAGAATGGACATATCCTGCAACTGGTGCGTCGTACCGCCCTGGGTTATCCAGGTGTACGTTTTACCCTGGTTCTTGATGAGCATATCGCGCTTCAGACCAGTGGCTCTGGCGACCTCAAAGCCGCGCTGACTGAGATCTATGCCTTACCCCTGAACGAGATGCTCCATGAGGTCGAGCGTGGCGTGGGCGAGAATTGCCGTGTGCATGGCTATGTAGGTAATCGTGTGCTCGCGCAAAGTGGACGGCAGTATGTCACACTCTTTGTTAATGGGCGCTGGGTGCAGTCGCGAGCGCTCTATGAGGCACTTGAGAAGGGTTATCGCAGCCTCCTTCCCAAGGGCAAGCACCCTCTGCTGATTCTGTATATCGAAGTCGCACCGGACGAGGTCGATGTGAATGTGCATCCCGCCAAGATCGAGGTACGCCTGGCACGCGAGCAGGAGGTACTCAATCTGCTGACTGAGGCTATCCAGGCGGTTTTGGAGCGTAGTCCCATCTTACCGGAGGAGGTGCGCTTTCCTGGGCCAATGCTGGCGAACCAGCGCCGTCTGCCTGGTCCGCGCCGTCGAGGCTTGCATGTGAGCGAGACAGCGCGTGAGTATCTGGCTGAGGCTGCTCCTGTTGATTCGGCGGAGATTATTGCCCAGTTGAAGCCTCTGGCCCAGTTGCAGCGTGCCGTCATCCTGGCGGAGGCCCCCGATGGCAGCCTCTATCTGGTTGATCAACATCGCGCGCATGAGCGCGTGATCTATGAACATCTGCGCAAGACCTATGCCGCTGGTCTGGATGGAGGAGAGGAGGCGAATGGGCATATGCTCTTAGAGCCAGTCATCGTCGAAATGAAGCGTCATCAGGCCGAGATGTTGGAGGCGCGCTTGCCAATGTTGCGCGGACTGGGATTGGAGTGTGAGCGCTTCGGTGGAAGAAGCTTTCTGGTCCGTTCAGTCCCCGCTGGCGAGGGCTATGAGCAGTTGGCATCTTATGCGCAAGAATTAGTGGAGATAGCCGCAGAGGATAATGAGGAGTGGGAGCAGAGCCTGCTCATTGGCCTATCGTGTCGCTCGGCACTCCGGCGAGGGCGTGAACTTAGCCAGGGTGAGCAGCGATCTCTGCTGGCATCTCTGGCGCGCGTACAAGTGCCCGCCGCCTGCCCACATGGGAGCCCTATTCTATTACACTACAGCCGTAGTTTCCTTATTGAGAAGTTTGACTGGTAAGCAAGCTAGCGGCGTAGACCGCGTACGGTTAGTTCCGCGATAAGCAAGAAGACAATATCAAAGGCGATGAGTACGATGAGCGCGAAATCGACGCGAGCGGCGATGAAGGCGCTTAGCGCGATAACTTGTCCCAGGTGTTGGGTGTACCAGAGCAACCCCAGTATCAGTAGTACCAATACTGAGAGACCAATCATGAACCAGCGCGCGCCAGTCCAGTCCTGGCGACTGGGCCAGAGTTCGGAGGTCACAGTCAGGATCAGGTAAGGCGCGAAAATCAGGGTCCACCAGGGCCAGTCTGGACGCAGAAGGCGGAGCCCGGTATGCGGGTCCAGAGGGATATCCCACAGGTTATAGCCAGTCGCGATCCAATAAAGGAAGGCGAACATGATAATGCCGCCAAAGAGTGGTGCTATCCCGCTCAAGCCATCACCAACATAGCTCATAAAGCGGCCCTGTGGGCGCACATACTGAACCTCACCTAGCTGAAGTGATTGGCGTCCCCCATTACGCATGACTCGTCCGATATTATCGCGAACCACCGTGGGTCGGACACGAAAGAGGGTAATACTCGTCACGCGAAAGCCGAAAGGGGTAAAGAGGAGTACGACCGCCGCGTGACTGAGTTCATGCAGCATTACACCGGGCGCATTGATCCAGAACCAGATGAGCCGTCCGCGTGCTCCCAGAAGCCAGTAACCTATCTCATCCACTCGATAGCGTAGAGCCTTGCGTGTGACGCGCAGGAGCATAAAGAGCACCAGAACTCCTCCCAGTGTTAACCAGGGTTGGTATGGCGCTATCTGTTCCAGAATACGGGTCTGGGTATCCATCGGCTACTACTACCCCCTCTAACAAATCATGCGCGACGATCAAGGACATGGGTCAATTGTTGCATAGCTGTTGACCATGATCCTGCTAAATATTGTAGACTCTGGACCGGGGCACGTCAACGTCCGGTTTCCAATTGTACGGTGAGCGTGCCTCCTGGTTGCAATTCTGCTCTATACCGCTTCCTTCTGTTCCTTCTGCTCCTTCTGTTCCTGTGGTTTGAGAATTTGTGGGCGCCCTGTCTTACTCAGAGACGATATCTGGTGCTTACGCTCATAATAGATACACCAGGCTCCGAAAGCCAAGTGACAGGCGGCGAGCAGGTAGAGCACACGGTCAATACCAAAGAGATCTGAGGCCGCACCTAGGAAGAGCAGCACTGGGATTGAGCAGGCGCTATAGACCACAATCTGAAGCGAGAGCACACGTCCCTTGAGATGATCGGGTGTCTCCTCCTGAATGGCGGTTTGCGAGGGAATATTGATAAAGTCCAGAGCGATCCCGGCGGCAAACATGAAGAGCGCAACCAGCAAGAGCAGCCAGGTATTGCCATTCCATGCCAGTGGATTAAGCATCTGAGTGAGCAGGGTCAATAAAGGAATAACGGTAATCGCTATCGCCAGACCCAGCGCGCCCAGGTGAATAGTGCGATAATGTCCGACACGCTTGACGATACGTGGCATCAGGATGGAACCTAACACCAGACCAATTCCTGCCGGAGCGAAGACCACCGGCATCATGTTGGCTGGCAGGTTGAGCAGGTCCTTGACCATAGGAGTCGCGATTTCACTGATCACGAAAATAATTACACCCGCGAAAGAGAGCTGTACAACCGCCAGGAAGAGTGGCTTATTAGTGCGTACAAAGCTCCAACCCTGTGCCATCTCCTGCCAGATATTGCCAATCATGCCAATTGTGTGTGTGGTCAGATCTTCGTCTTGCTGATTGATTGCTGGCGGTATAAAACTGCGATTGGGAATGAGCAGAATGAGTCCAGAGCAGAGCAAATAGAGTAACACCGTCGCCGCGAAGACCTGAACAAACGGATCAACAGTCAGGCCAAAGAGTTGGAAGGTTGGTAGGAAGAGAAGGGCAATGGGTGTTAACACCACAAAGCCGAGTGCCTGCGAGAGCATGATTGTGATATTAAAGAGCGAGAGTGCAGGCATTAATTCCTCGTCATTCACCAGCATTGGGATAGTGGCAGACTCGGCGGGCGCGAAGAACTGGCAGACAGTTGAGACAATAAAAGAGAGCGCGTAGATCGGGAGTAGAGCATCATGGTTGAAGAGTAGCGAGACAACAAAGAACAGACTGATAAGTCCGCGTAGGCAGTTGCTTCCCCAGAGCACGCGGCGCTTGGGCATGCGATCAACAATTACTCCGGCAGGTGCGCCAAAGAGCACCGCTGGCAGACTAAAGCTAATGATAGCGAGACCAAGCTGAGTCGTGGAGTGGGTAATGGCTTCGATGAGGAGCATGATGGCGCAATTGGAGGCATTAAAGATTGTCTGTGAGATCAATTGCGCCAGCCAGAGGCGCAGGAAGTCAGGCTTACGGAGGACGGTGAGAAACCCTCCTCTTCTCTGGGCTACTACCATGCGTTTGTCTGCTTTCTACTAGCCTTTATATACAGAAACCAATGCCACTCACGTGGCTAGCGTAGATTTTTTATATATACGAAAACCTGAGCGTGCCCTCGCATGAGGGTTGGTTTTCATATCAATCCGCGCTTCGTTTTCTGAAAGGCTGTAACGTACCACTCAATCATTTGAGCATTGTGGCTATCGGAGACGCTGTTTGGGCATCCAAAGAGTGTCCCCGATAGCGATTATTGCCGCGCCATCGCGGTGTGGAAGAACGAATATGCTTACAAGAGTCTATGATTCATAGGGATCATACTCGTCTTCGGGTTTTGGTAGGCGTGGTAACTTTTGCTTGATGCGGCGCTCAACTTCGGAGCGCGGAAGGAGAATACGCCGTCCGCACTTCTCGCAGCGCAAGCCGATATCCGCGCCCAGTCGTACTACCTCCCAGTCAAAACAACCACAGGGATGTTGTTTGCGTAGACGCAAACGGTCTCCCAACTCAAATTGTATCGGCTCCATCGTCTCCTGGCCTTTTTATGATATATAAAGATGATGCTCGCGAATATAGTCTACTACGGCATCTGGTGTTTGATAGCGTATTGGCTGTCCCTGAGCGACCCGCTGGCGCAGGTCCGTCGATGAGATGTCCAATAGAGGTGCCTGAACCAGACGTAAGCGTTGGGTGATGCCTGGCAAACGCTCCTCTAGCATTGTATTATACCCCGCATTGTCCAGTTTGCCAGCGGCGGTCTGACGTTGGGGCGAGTTTGCGGAGGAGGGATAGCCTGGACGACCAACGGCAACCAGGGCTGTCAGTTCCGCCAGGATTCCCTGGGGATTGTACCAGCCATGGAGATCAAGTAAGCTATCCCAGCCGATTATAAAATAGAAATGAGCTTTGGACCCATACTGCTCACGCAGGCGGTGCAGCGTATCGACGGTATAGGATGGGCCATCTCGGTCAATCTCGATCCGCGAACATGTAAAGTACGGATTTGTGGCGATGGCGCACTCAACCATCGCCAGGCGGCGGGACGCGGGAGTGGTTTGCTGATTGCGCTTGTGTGGTGGCTGTCCGGTTGGAATGAAGAGTATTGACGAGAGGTTCAGCGCCACTCTAACCTCTTCCGCAACTGCAAGGTGGGCGTTATGAATGGGGTCGAAGGTGCCACCCATGATGCCGATATGCTCACTCTGTGCGTCATGCTGTTGTGTCTGTTGCTGTGACAAGATACTTTCTCTCTACTCCTTCTGAAAAGGGCCTTTCCTTTACTGGTTTTATGGTTGGTTATATATTGCCAGCTGTTTCGGTGACCGTCAACTCGGCTTCTGGTAGCGCGTGGTAGAGCGCGAACATGACGTCAGTGATCGTATCGGTGTGTTCAATTGTGATCCAGAAGCGCACGGTCAGGGTAATCTTCTGCGCGGCGAAGCCACTAAAGTGGACCTGTGGTTCTGGTTTGGGGATGATAGTATCAACCTCCTTGAGCTTATTCACAATGAGACCCGGCGTCTCGTCTTTGACAAATTGCTCTTGTGGAATCGTCACGTTGATGGTAGCGCGGCGTTCGCCATAGTAGGAGCTATTGACCACCACATTATTGAAGAGATAGGCATTAGGTATCATGACCTCTTCGCCCGAGAGCTGGCGAAGCTTGGTCGCGCGTAACTGAATATCTTCCACGCGCCCGGTATAGTTGACGCCGATGCTATTGGTCGTGATAATGTTGCCAATATAAAAAGGGCGCTCGACCAGGAGATAGATGCCGGAAAACAGGTTCTTGACGATATCCTGAATGGAAACTGTGATTGCGACCGTCAACGCGCCCAGGATGGTCAACGGCGCGGTAATCGGAATGTTCCAGATTGAGAGCAGAACAAAAAATACAATCACAATTGTAATCAGATAGAAGATACGCCCGATCAGGGTGCGAATATTGATATCGATGCGGTTCTCGCCAAGCGAACGCATAATTAAATCGCGGATCGTGCGCGCCGCGCCCAGACCAAGAGTTACGACCAGCGCTGTCCAGAAAAGGCTGAAGAACACATCTGGTAGGTTTTCTGGCTTGATATGTAGCACCGCCAGGAACTCTGTATACCAGATCTTCAGGCTGCCAAAGTCCCAATCATAGATAGCAGGAATAACAATGGAGACGATGACAAGCGGTGGCACAAGCATCAGCGCGCCCAGAGTATGGATGATCCAGGCGTCTAACACCGTCCTCTTTAAGCGAACTAGCAGTTTGAGGCGCAACTGCAAACCTATAAAGATGGCTATCAATATGGCGACCACAATGATCGCTACACGTATTGCTGGCTGTATCATACTTAGTAACCAGGTAGAGTAGTCAAACTCCTGAATCCAAGGCATACGACCTACAAGAACCCTTCTAGGTTATGCTGTCATGCTGCTTGCCACTAAGGTCTTAGACGAAAACCAATGTTGCCCGAACGGTGGCTAGCGCTCTGTGCTCAGGTTTTCGATTTAAGGAGTAAGTGACGGGAGTAATGCACGCAATAGGACAGCATACAACATGTTATCAATCAGTATCGGTAGTTCATTGTCAGGGCATGACTCCTTTGTCAATGACTATCGCCTGTGTTGCGACATATTGCTCGTCTTTGAAGTGCCTATACAACCTCCCACAAGGCGCGGCGTTGCGCCATGGAAAGGCGGTATTTGGGCTAACTATAGCGTGATTTTTGCCATTATATCATATAGAGACCGGTGACAGGCTGAGAGAAGCTGTGAAGGAGTGAGAAGAGTACCATCGGGAATCAGGCCACAACTTGTCGCAAGCTGTCCGATGATATGTTGGGGTGTCTGCCCTGCGGCTCGTAGGGGAGCCAGCCCCATACTACCATCACGCTTGGAGAGCCGCTTGCCTGTATCGTTGTCCATGATCAGGGGCATATGCGCGAAGGTTGGTTCGGGGAAGCCTAGTACGCGGAAGAGGAGAAGCTGGCGCGCAGCGGATGAGAGCAGGTCCACACCTCGCACTACCTGATTGATACGCATGAGCGCGTCATCGACGACGACCGCAAACTGGTAAGCGAAGATGCCATCCGAGCGGCGCACGATGAAATCTCCAACCACCTGCCCAACGTCCTGTTCTACCGGACCCGCGACGAGATCATTGAAGCGTATGACGCTCTTCTCTGGCACGCGGAAGCGGAGCGAGGGCTGGCGTACACGGGCGCGTTCCTGGCGCTGGCGAGTACTCAAGTTGCGGCAGGTGCCGGGATAGCGTGGACCATCCTCGGCACCTTGTTGGGGTGCGCTCGCCGCGTGCACGATCTCGGCCCGGCTGCAATAGCAGGGATAGATGAGATCTGCCTGCTCAAGCTGCTTTAGATACGTATGATAGTGATGCAGTCGCTCGCTCTGTGTATAGGGGGCATGTGGACCACCACAATCGGGTCCCTCATCCCAATCCAGACCGAGCCAGCGCAGATCATAAAGCATTCGTTCAGTTGCTCCGAAGCGCACGCGTGGAAGATCGAGGTCCTCGATGCGTAGAATGAAGCAACCCTGCTCAAGGCGTGCGCACAGCCAGGCTAGCAGAGCCGTGCGCAGATTACCCATATGTAAGTCTCCAGTTGGGCTAGGTGCGTAGCGTCCTCGTATCTGGTTTGCTTGAGTGGGCGTGGTGCTTGGAATCAGGCGCTGGCTTCCTCTCTGCGCGCGAAGCGCTCTGACCAGGGGCAGCAAGGACAGGCGGGGTCCTCGACGGGCTCGCTCAGGGGAGCCACTCCAAAGTGAGCCAGCAACTCAACAAGGGTACAGAGTGGAAGCCCGACCACGTTCAGATAACATCCTTGAATGCGCTCGGTCGGTTGGAAGTCGGGATTCTGCACACCATACGCGCCTGCTTTGTCCATTGGGTCGCCGCTGGCGATATAGGCATCGATCTCTTCATCTGTGTAGGGACGCATCAAGACTGGTGTCATCTGGCTAGAACCATGCATAGTAATCTGTCCATCGATGATTGAAGCGACGACAACACCAGTGACCACACGATGCCAGCGACCACGAAGCGAGCGCAGGAGTGATCGCGCGTGCTCCTCATCGCGTGGTTTGCCGAGTACCTGATCGTCAAGAAGGACCGTCGTATCTGCGGTTACGACCAGGTTGGAGCGGGCCTCGGGCATTGTGAGAGCGCCAAGGGCCTTGTGGGCCGCTGTCCATTGTGCGAGGCCATCGATAGGGCCACGATAATGGGTCTGCATGGCGTCCTCGTCGATGGGAGCGATACCAATGGTATAAGGTATATTGAGCGCGGCGATAATCTGCCGCCGCCGGGGGGAGGCGGAGGCTAGCAGTAAAGATTTCTGATGATTTAGCATAAGATATTTACCTGGGTAATAACTATTTACAGAGACGAGATCAGATCTATGGTTGCTTAATTACGCTCAAGAACCGCGATACATTCGATATGCGCGGTTTGCGGAAACATATCGAGTGGCTGGATTGAGGTTAGACGATACGTCTTCTCTTCGCCGTGGCAGAGGGTATCCAGGTCTCGCGCGAGCGTAGATGGCTCGCATGAAATGTAGACGATACGTCCAACCGGGTAGCGCAATAGCGTCTCTAGAACGACTGGCTGGCAGCCCGCGCGTGGTGGATCGATAACGAAGCCATCCACCTGGGCGCTTAGATCTGGTAGTACATCTTCTACTTTCCCTTTGAGAATCTCAACATTGCTGGTCTCACGGGCGTTCCACTGGGCATCCTTAATCGCGCTGGGAGACTCCTCAATGGCGATGATGCGACCGAAGTGAGGTGCCATAAGGAGGGCAAAGGTTCCCACACCACAATAGGCATCAACGATAGTGAGCTTTGCCGGGTCCTCATCTGGCTGCCGATGCGAGAGCAGACCATCCATAACCATATGTGCCATTTTCTCAGCCTGCGGCGTATTGGTCTGGAAAAACGAGCTTGGGCGGATACGGAAAGTCTCGCCACCCACCTGCTCTTCCATGGTCTCTGCGCATACAGTCATTCCCATGTCGTTGAGTTGATGATTTATCTCTTCCGACTGTTGCGGCTGTAAGAGCATCTGCTCGGTATTGACGCCGTAGCGAATAATTACCTGTGGGCGCGGATGCTGGTATTGGCTGAGCACACTAAGCGCGCGGTTAATCCGCTCATGCGCGATAGGGCAGGAGATGAGCGGTAGAACGCGATGTGTCCCGCGCGCCGTCAGCCCAAGCTGCCCCTCACGGTTAACAGAAAAGCGCATCTGATTGCGATAATTCCAGGGGATCTCGCAGGGGACGGTCTCAAGCAAAGGAGGATCTGTAAATTGTCCAACCTCGCGTAAGAGCTGCCCTACCATCTCGCGTTTCCAGATCAACTGGTTTTCGTATTGCATATGTTGAAGCTGGCAGCCGCCACAGGTACCAAATACAGGGCAAGGGGCTACAACCCGCTCGGGCGCAGGCTCATGAATCTCTGTGATCCAGGCTCGTGGAGGGCGTGGCTTCCAGCGGCGGCTGCGACGCCCAGTTTTAGGTGTGGGCGGGTCTTCGACGGCAATGGTCACGCGTTCGCCGGGTAAGCCTGCCGGGATGGCAAGTTGGAGGAGCTTTGGCTCCTCCCCCTCGCCACCTGGAAAGTGAATTTCAGCGGTTGCGTGTCCCGAGCGTTGAAGGGAGCCAAGAGTTACCGTATGGTAATGGATGGCTCGCTCCTCATGGATATAAGTGCTCTCTGTCATACTATTTCTTATGCTTCTTTGGTTTATTGTTCTTGCTTACACGACGCTGATCGGCTCGGGTCTTCATCGCTCGTCTCTTTTCTGTCCGTGCCTGCGTGTAAGCAGCGCGTAGCTCCTGCACAAAGGCTGCGTCCGGGGCGAGCTCTTCCGCTACATCAAGGAAACGCTCAGCCTCGTCGAGGTTTCCTTTGTTGATGTAGACCTCAGCTAGTTTGCCAACGATGCCAACATCCTCATCGGCTACTTCAAGCCCCTGAAGCAGGACATCTTCAGCGCCATCGAGGTCTTCTCGTATCTGAGTGTAGAGGTCTGCCAGGTGGATATATGCCTCGGTGTTTTGAGGGTCATAGTCGATGCTATGCAGGAGACTCTTCTCAGCTTCGTCGTAATCCTCCATGTTCATCTGGAGATAGCCAATATTATTCCAGATGTTGGGGAAGTCCGGCGCGATACTTGTCGCACGTAGGTAGTGCTGGATAGCCTGCTCAATATCGTTGCGATATTCGGCGATCATACCATAATTGACCGCGATCATCAGCGCTTCATTTGCGTTGGGTGAAAGCTTTTCGGCTTCCTTCAGAAGCTCTTCAGCCTCGTCGAATTTCGCGTATTCGTGGGAGAGTTGTTGGGCAAGGAGGATCAGCGCCATGGCTGTCTTTTCTTGCTTCAGGCTTGCGCGTAAGTTCTTCTCCGCCAGTTGGAAGAAGCGTGTAGTATACTGCCCATCGGTCTCTTCTTGAGTTTGCGCGATGCGCTGCTGCACGTTAGCAAGGCTAACAAGCGGCAACGCGTTCTGGGCGGGATAACGGTCTGCCAATATTTGGAGATAGCTAGCGGATCGCTCAAGGTCTTGTGCGGTCTCCGCCAGCTTGGCGGCTGTTTCTAGTAATTCCGGTGTTATCTGAGCATCATTTGCCAGGAGCGCGTCGTGATATTGCAGCCCTTTGGCCGTTAGCATGACGCCTTGTAATACCTCTGAGAGGGATTCGGTAATGATATCGTTCTCTAATTCCTCGTCCTCGTCATCGACAAGATCCTTCTTATTCTCTTCTTCCTCTTCCATCTTTTCAGCAAGGCGGGCGAAGTTCTCCTGGAGTTCCTCTATGCGCTGCTCTAGCTCTGCATATGGGAGTTGGGCAATTTGCGAGCCTTCGTCAGTCATAGAGACGATGCGGGCTTCATTGCCTGCCGTGGTGAGTTGATAGCTGGACCAGAACCAGTGGCGTCGGGTCTCGCCGTAGGTGATAGTCGCCTTGGGAAGTTCTGGCAGACGCGCGGAGAGCGGGGTCTCATTCATCTCAATGGACCAGCAAACGTCGACAATGCCCTCTTCTTCATAGTCCTCGTCTTCCTCCTCCTCGTCCTCATCGATGTCTTCGTCCTCCTCGCTGTCCAATTCTTCCTCGTCTTCGTCCTCCTCCTCGTCCTCATCTTCAATGCGTTCTTCGATAGCGCCAGGGCGGAAGTTAGCTGGTTGGGCTTCCGCGCGCCACTGCTCACGAAGCTCGATCCATTTATCACGTGCGAGACCTTGACGTAGTGGGCTATCGTTGGCTAGCAGGTCGTAAGCATCCCCATAGTTGCCCTCGGACCACGCGTCGAAGAAATCCTGCACGGTCGGCTCAAAGAGATCGTCTCCCGCGAAGAAGCTCTCGAAGAGAGCCTGGATCTGTTGCATTGCGTTGGTATCCTGTTCATATCCTTCTGTCATGGTCGCTGTATCCTCATTTCTTCCCAAGCGTCTGGTGAATTCAATATGAGTTCATCGACGGCATGGCGGTGAAGTTCAAATCTCTTGTAGTTCCAGGATCTGTTCCACTGGCTCAGTATGCGCATATATAGGATTACGCGTTTGTGGTGACCTCTGGTTGATGCTAGTTTTATGAAGTGCGTGGGTGACTGATTGGTAAATGGTTATTTGTGGTTTTCCCCATGTTTGCTCATCTAGAGACAGCGTGACGATTTGCTGTGTTGGTTGTGGCTGTTTGGCTCTTACTTTTGATGGTTTCTGTGACACGTATCCTTTCCCCTCTCAACTTGCAATCTCCTTATGCGGACACCTGAGCGCGCCGTGCCCCTGCATGGGGTCAGCGCTAGACGCGACTCCATGTGAGGCACAGCAGCGCGTTGGTGTCCGCATAAGACCTATATATCAACTGTGAACACAGAGTTTATGGGTAGGGTGTATATTCTTGCGTTTGTTTTGATGAGCGTGTGAGTATATACACCCATGCACATAGAGCATGCCTGACGGCTATTTCTTCTTTTGTAGCTGTTGATACGCCGCCTGTACGACATCCAGGTTAGGATCGATTCGCATCGCAAGATCAAGCTGGCGGCGGGCGGTGCGCTCGTCTCCAAGGACATGTAGGACTGAGGCGTGGAGCGCAAGCAGATGGGCTGAGGTTGGATTCGCCGCAAGTCCCCGTTCCACTGTGCGCCGTGCCGCCTGCTGGTCTGGACGGTTCATATAGACCGCTATGAGCTCTGAGTAGGCGCGAATATCCTGCGGGTTCTGCTCAATAGCGCGTTTATAGTGTGTCTCGGCAGCGTCAAAGTGCCCAAGAAGGCGATGTGTGAAGCCCAGATTAAACCAGATGCCGGGCATGTCTGGTTTGAGCTGTGAGGCTCGTTCGAAGTGCGTAAGCGCTTCAGCCATCTGCTCGCGGCGTAGGGCGAGCGCGCCGAGATTGGCTTCAATGGAACTCTCTTCGTCTCGATTGGGCTTCAGTTCTCTGGCCCGATGTAATTCGGCTTCGGCCTCGTCATTGCGCTCCTGGCTGGTATAGAGTTCCGCCAGCAGGATATGGTTGGTCACGCTATGATGTAGTTCTCCTGCCTCATGCAGCGTCGCTTCCGCCATATCCAGAAAGTGACGTTGACGTTCGGGCATATCCTGTATGCGCTGACTGTAGGCATAGGTAACGTAGGTAGAAGCGAGCGTATGGAGCATCTCTTCCAGGTTCTCAGGGAAGCGTTGCACCAGGCGCTGAAGGTAAACCATCGCTCGTTCGGGATTGCCCAGCATCATCGCGCGCCCCAACGCGACCTCATATGGCTGACGATCAAGTGAGAGCAGCGCGATTAGCGCGTCCTGGTAATGGAGATCCTGGCTCGCGTCCCGTACCAACTCATCGAGAATAGCTTGCATTTCTTCGGGATTGGGTTGAGCCTGCTGACGTTTGTTGAGCTCTTCGTATCTCTTTTCGTGCTCCCTGACCTGCTTCTGAATCTCTTCAATAGGAAGACCTTGAATACGGGCTCCCTCGTCGTTGATACGCTGGATGCGCCACTCATTATGAGAGCGAACTACCTTGAAGAGTGTCCAGAACCAGCGTCGCCCTGTCTCCCTATTAACCGCTGTCCCCATTGGCATCTCAGCGAGGGTCCCACTGAGCATTGTTTCGCTTATCTCAAGTGACCAGCTAATCTCAATCTCTTTGGTGTTGCTTTGTCCTGCGGTGGCATGTGAAGGTAGCCAGAGTCCGCTCTGTTTGTTTTCATGCTCATGCACGAAACTCAGTTCAAGGCGAGACGGGCGTGCCTCACTGGCCCATTGGCGGTGCTGCTCAATCCACTGATCGCGTGTGAGGTCTTTTAACAGTGTGCTATCGTGGCTGAGCAGATCATACGTCAGTCCATAGTCGCCCATTGCCCATGCCCCCACGAAGTTGAGGGCAACCTCCTGAGCCTCCATCTCGGGATAGAGGAAGGTTCGTCCGCGATCCTGACCGAGGTCCTGAGCCTGGAAGACGCGCTTTGAAAGCGTGCTTTCAAACTGGCGATACTGTTGAGGAAGTGGGGTGCTGCGCCAGGCATTGACAGAGAGCGCCTCCTCAAGGAGACGTTTCGCCTCAGCCAGGCTACACTCAACCATTGATCCATCAATTTGTGCTTTGCGCTCTTCGATCTTCTCCTGGGTACGCCGCTTGCCAAGCGTCTCTGCTTCAAAACCATTGACGCCTTGACGCCAGAAGTCAAGCAAAAACATGAATGTCTGGACGTCGCTATAGTCGTAGCCCAGCTCCCAGTGCAGTGTGAGTATGACTTCACCCTGTTCACGTGATGGTGTAACGTATGCCTTCCAGAAGCGCTTAGGGTTCTCTACCTTCACTTCAACAACAGAGGTTCGAGTAGCAGGAGCCTGCCATGTTGGTTGTACTGAGACACCTTCCAGGCGGAGCAGCGAGCGCCGTGCCTCCTTGCGAACCTCTTTATCCTGGCTCACTGTATTGATCGCGAGCAGCACATTGGCGGCATCACTGTTCTGCTCTTTCCCCAGTTCTTTGAGCATCGCCAGTTGAGCGGTGGGTGAAAGGGCTAGAAGCTCATCAAGTGTGCTTACAGTTGAAGCGATATCGGCGTCCGGCTTGAGACGCCTCGCCAGGTCATGATATTGTGTCAGCAAATGCTGTATTTGCTGCTGCTCTTCATCAGTCAGAGTGATGGTTGTTTCTTTCTTCCGTGCCATAATTGAGCGCGCACCTCACAACATAGTATCCTGTGGATTGTACCACGAAGTGAGGTAAGAGTCGAGCGGACCAATAATTTTATAGCGTTGCTTTTATCTATAGCGATGATTGAGCTGATGTATTGGTGAGGGGATAATGGCACGAAGATTGGGCATCTGAATGCGAGTGGAATTGGTTTCCGCATAAGAAGTAATGGATAAAAAGAGACGAGTGTTCGTGCCAGAAGAACACTCGTCCAGAAAACTTTGATGGGATGATAGGCTTGCTAAATGGAAGCCCGGGCGTTAAACGATGGTGCGATGCGCACCTTGCTTTGAGCAGGTAGGTTGTGTGCGACCTCGGACTCCATCGCTGCTTGCGGCAACAGCGGTGTGCGCTTCGAGCTAATCATCATGAAGATGGGGAAAGCCGCGCAGTAGAAGTACGATGGCAAGCTCCGCCAGGCAAAGAATAGCGGGATAACGGCGAGCAAGAACACCGCTTCCGGCTTCCAGCGGCATATGCGCCAGTAGACATAGAGCATTGCCATGATCGCCACTGCCTCAAGCGTTGAATATGCGCTAGTTGGCAGGAATGGAATCAGGTGCGTAACACTTAGATTAATCAGGCCCACCCCCATGGGGAACATCGGATCAGCCATTGGAGCGAGCACACCCGAAATCCAGGCGTGAGGTGCCCAGAGAATGAAGGGCAGATTCGTGACCAGGAGAATCGAAGCCGAGAGCGAGCAGCGAATGATCGCAGCCTTCAGACCATAGTGTCGCCAGAGCATAACAAAGTAGAATGGCGCGAGGAACCATGCTGTCTGCTTGCTTGCTAGAGCTAGGCCAAAGACGATAGGTGACCACCAGCGTTTATCGCGGAGCAGCCAAGCCACGACGAGCAGCAAGGTGCAGAAGACATCCAGGTTGCCGCCAATCGTCGAGCCCCACATCGGGACATTCGCGAAGCTCAGCAGAAGCACCCAGGGGCGCAACTCAGGCCGCGCGAGTTTCCAGGCAATCGCGATTATGACAAGGTAACTCACCAGATAGAAGGGGAGTACATTGTAGTTTTTGAATAAAGCGAACGGAACAAGAGTCAGAAACGAGAGTGATGGATAGCTGACTTTTGACTCAAATTCGTTGGTTTCACCGGCTTTGAGCGCGGTATCCAGCACGCTACGGAATTCAGCAATGGAAGGGTAATCGTAGCGGTTGGCGAATTGTCCCTGACGCAGAGGGGTAGTCCAGTTGGGCTCAAGCGTGAAGTGCTGGTTGCGATAGATATCCAGCATATTCGAGTCTGTATAGGGATTGTGTCCTTCGAGGAGCAGCATTGCGGCATTTGTATCGAGCGACGTGCCATCATTGGAATACTGAGCTGGCAAGAAACACATTACAATGCCACGCCCAAGCAAAATAGCTCCCCCAAGCGTGAGAAGCAGCGTTAGCAGGACTACAATCTTCTGCCAGCGTGCGGGATGCAGTTGACGGACGGAGGTGGGGCGAGATTGTGGAGCCGGGCGAAGCGCCATCCACATTGCGTAGAAGCTGCCAAGGATCAGCACGAAAGGAATTAAGGAACCAAAGGGTCCTAGATAAGGAATGTACCAATCGTGGTCGATCTCATTGAGCGATTGTAGTATGAGAGCGAGCCCAATCCAGGTTCCACGTCTTTGTAAATCCACGACCACATGATTTTCAGGAGAAACATCTCTCGTAAAAAAGACGTTCATCAGACGAGTTAGCCATGTATCGAGCATTTGTCGAGATGTTCTCTTTACAGGTTGAGTGGTCTGCGTAAGAACAGATCGCTGTACCATCATTACGTTATTGTACCTGCTTTATTCGTGGGTAGAGTCGAGGGATCCCCCTGGCGAAGGAGTAGTGACAGCAGTATGTCGCCCCAGAATAAAGCCTCTTTTGCCTCCCATCAAAGTAACCGAGTGGGACGTTGAACGTCGCCATGAGGATGGACTAGAACGGCAGCTACACGCTGGCTCAAAATGCCTTCTCTCTCGGTCCACGTCTTATAACGAAGCTAGGTGTGAATGCGTCACAAAAGAGAGGCGGACGAATGAAACACGATGGTGGAAGATATGAATTGTTGAGCCTAGATGCGCAGGCGATAATAGAGCTCGCGATGCTGTAAGGTAAAGCCAAGTGACTCGTAGAGTTGGATAGCAGGCACGTTACTCTCCCATACAATGAGGTCGATTGCCTCGATATGCCGTTCTTCGCGCGCGAACTGAATAATATGTTGCATTAGGAGTCTGGAGAGACCCTGCTTCCGTTGGTCTGGATGGACTATGACTCGTTTGACGTAGCCAACTTGCTCTGAGGTTCCGGTTGGTGGCAACATCAATTCCGCTTTGGCGCAAGCGACACCATTTACCTCCGCGAGGAAGATCAGAGTGTATTCGTGCGTGGAGGGATCGACCGAGCCAAAGTATTTCTCGATCTCGCGGTGAATGGAGCGCGTCGGCGAGTGACTGAAACTGTCTAAATAGTCGATCTGCTCTATATCAGCGGGAGTAGCAAGGCGAATGACGGTTGCCCCCGCCGGGGGAGTTCATCAATCATGGGCGAGTTCCTATGCTCTTTTAATATCTCATTCGGGTCCTAAGCGAAAACCAATGCCGCTTGTCGTGGCTAGTGGCTCCGGTGCTCAGGTTTTTGGATAAGGCGCAAAATAGATCACACGCGTTCGGCGGCAGGGCATCGCTCGCTACTTGTGCTCTGCCAGGCGCGTATGTGTATGATCTATTGAAGTGTTGTGTGCGCTAGGTTAGTGCATCTTCTTGCGTGGAAGTAAGATGATGGAGAATAGCGCGTACCCCGCGCAGATCAGAATGAGAATGGAATAGACAATATATTCGCCATCGACCTGGGGGGCGCTGAGAGTTGAAACCAGCATCGAAAGGCCCCAGAACAAAAAGCCAATAAATACAAGGAAGAGCAGCAAGGTGCTCATAAATTTCTTGCTCATGAGAAAGGTGTCCTTAACGTTTCGGGATGGTAAATCGAGATGTATGCAAATGCTCTCTGCGTTGGTGGATATCCCTTGGCAGCGGAGTTGTGCCCCCGTACGAGGGGCGACCCTGTTTCGCATCAAGACTTGCTGGTGACTGCTGTCTGGGCTCATATCAAAGCATATTAATTATAAGCATATTGCAGTATCCCCGCACGAATCGAGAGAAAAATCTGCAAGCCCCGCAGTCGTTCACAGCTTTCTGCCAGCATTTACAACAAGGTATACCAGTGAAAAGCAGAAATGTCCAGGCATATTATAGCATAGGTCGTCGAGGGGCGTAGGAGGTGGTGAGCAAGCACATCAGTCCCGTAAAGTATCCCAGACAACACGATGGATCACGGCGCGAAAGCGTCCCCAATCGCCCCAATCACCGAGTTTCTGGTTAGGTCGTTTTCGATCAGAGCTCAAGCTCTCAAGCTGGTCCGCGAGCGTGGGCAGTTCGGAGGGCTCGATCTCACGGAAGGCTTCAACAGCTTCGTCCTCATCGATAGCGCCTAGCATACCACCTACCTCGTCAAGTAGGAAGGCGAAGGTATAAAAGGAGGGGCGTGTCTTAGGTGTTTCTGTTTCATAGGCTACAATAGCCAGGAAGCGTGTGATATTGACCTGGAGCCCGGTCTCCTCCTGGGTTTCGCGTAGCAACCCATCATAGATACTCTCGCCATGATTGATTCCCCCGGTCAGCAGGCGAAAGGTGTTGGGTGGATAGAAGTCCTTCTTCATAGTAATCAGGCGACCATTTTGACGACGTACCACCATACAGACCTCGCCATAGCGATCTGGTTTGTTGAGTGGTTCATAATCATCACCGGTATAGAGTTCGGCGTTGAGAAGGATTGGGGTGCCATAGCGCTCGCTCAGGCGTGCGATTTCGTCCTGTTGGGCATGGGTAAGAGAAGAAAGCATAGAAACTCCTGAAGATTAGTGGATTAGTGGACAAAGTATACGCGCGAGATGCGCTGCCACATCAGAGCCAGATAAGCGAAGATTTGCTTACTGGCTTGATATGTCTCTAAGGTCTTATGCAAAAACCAACCCTCGTATGAGGGTTGATGGTCGTATCAACAGAAGCGCTCAGGTTTTCGGATAAGGAGAAACAAGCGCCTCGACGCGCGGATTAAACGATTTGCTGATTGTATTGCTGCTTATGGTTGTGACGACTCTGAAGCACGTTGCGCTTCCAGTTCTCTTTCCACATTTCTGAGCGTGCAAGCATCTCTTCGGCGCTCTTGATTGAGAACTCGGTGACATTTCCACCCATGATATGTGAGATCTCGCGCATGCGCTGCTCTGGTCGAAGTTCATTCACAATGGTCATGGTGCGGTTGTCGATAATCTGCTTGTTCACGTTATAATGCGTGTCGGCGAAGGCTGCGATCTGCGGCAGGTGGGTGACGCAAATAACCTGGTGGTTGAGTGTCAATTGCCAGAGTTTCTCGCCTACAACTTGACCGCTGCGCCCGCTAATGCCCGAGTCGATCTCGTCAAAGATCAGCGTTGGAGTCGCGTCTGCTCCCGCGAGGATAGTCTTCAGTGCCAGCATTAAGCGCGAGGTTTCACCACCGGAGGCGATCTTGGTCAAGGGTTTGAACGGTTCGCCCGGATTTGGTGCGATCAGGAATTGGACGTGATCGATACCAGTGTTGTCGCAGGCATAGTGCTGAAGTGGCTCACCATTGACTGTAGAGGGCACCCCGTTTTCGTCGGGTACCTGAATCATTTCAACCTGGAAGCGTGCGCGCCGCATGTTGAGATCATTGAGTTGCTCCTCCATCGCGACTGCGAGGGTCTGGGCTGCTTCGCGGCGGCGCTGCGAGAGCGTATCGGCAAGTTTGCCGATGTCCTTGCGGTAAATCCCGTCCTCACGCTGAAGCTTCTGTACTAATTCGTCACGATTGACGATAGTATCCAGTTCGGCGCGGTCCTGTTCGACACGCTGTAGGATCTCCTCAATGCTGGCTCCATACTTGCGTTTGAGCTTGGCGATCAAATCCAGGCGATCCTCAATCTCTGTCAGACGAGCGGGATTATCTTCAATGTCTGACTGATAGCTGCTAACAGTAGTGGCGACATCTTCGAGCTGGTAGATAGCCTCGGCAAGTGTCTCGTTGAGTTCTTCCATGCTTGCGTCAAGGCGACTAAGCTCACTCAGATCTCGCTGCGCACCGCGTAACTGGTCAAGCGAGGCTGTGAAGTCGCCATCCCCCAGGTCTGAGCCCTGGAGAGCACCATAGATTAGCGAGCAGAGTTCGCGTAGGCGCTCAGCATTACTGAGAACCTTGCGCTCTTCCTCTAACTCTTCAATTTCGCCCACATGAAGTTCCGCGCGCTCGATCTCGTCGATCTCAAAGCGCAGGAACTCCGCGCGCTGCTCCTGCTCGCGCTCATTCTGAAGCAGCGATTGCAGCGTCTTGCGCGCGTTGCGCCACTCATTTACTTTGTTGCTGAGTTCATCACGCAACGGAAGTACTTCGGCGTAGCGGTCCAGGAAGTTGATATGCTGATCTGGACGCAGGAGGGTCATATGCTCGCTCTGACCATGGATATCTACGAGCCAGCTTGCGACCTGTTGCAGTACATGTTGTGAGAGCGCGCGTCCGTTGATGCGAGCTACAGTTCGCCCTGAGCGGAAGATATCACGTGAAAGAATCAGGGTACCATCTTCTGGATCGATGTCATACTCATGCAGTAGTGATGCCAGAGCAATCAAGGCATCGGCGCTTTCCGTATCGGCAGTCCGATGCTGGCGTGTTGTCTCTGCCTGTTCGATGGCCTCAATCAGGTTGACTGGTGTGCTGGAGTTGGTATGGGCCAGCACTTCGGCGGTTTCATCGATCACGGGTGGGAGGGCTTCAATGGAGAAAATACCCTCAACCGTAGCTCGCTCGCAACCAGCGCGTACAAACTCCGCGCCAATCTTTCCGCCGAGCAAAGCATTAACGGCGTCGATGATAATTGACTTACCCGCGCCTGTTTCACCGGTAAAGACATTAAACTGCCGGTTGAGGCGCAAGTGTAAGCTGTCTATGATAGCAAAATCTTTAATGTTCAGCTCAAGTAGCATGGTGGTGTTCTACAGCTTCTTCCTTGCCAGTTCCTTCGATTTCTTGCGTACTATCGTTTTTCAGCTTGGCATTGATGATCTGGTAGAAATAAGTTGGTGGCCGGCGGCGCAGAAACCGGGTCATACGCGGACTCTTTTCGACGGTGACGACCGCGCCATCGGTGACTTCGCGATTCAATTGACCATCTGCGGAGAAAACGCCGTCTTGTGTGCCGGTAAAGATGCGTAGTTTGACACGCGCTTCAGGTGGCAAAATCAAAGAGCGATTGGAATCCAGGTGGGGCGCGATTGGTGAGAGTACGGTGCTCTGCACCTGTGGATGCAGGAGTGGTCCCCCCACAGCCATATTATACGCGGTCGAGCCGGTCGCAGTACAGAGAATCATACCATCGGCTGTCGTCGTGTTGTAATAGTAATCATCAACCCAGACCTGAACGCGAACGACGCGAGGCCACGCACCACGCGCGATCACAATATCGTTTAGCGCGAGAAAACGCTCCTCATGCCCATTCTGCTCCATAGTTGCCTGGAGCATCGTTCGCTCATCTACCCACACTGAGGCATCGCGTTCTAGATAATAGTGCAGGTGGGTGGAAATCTCATCGGGTTCAAGCTCGGTCAGGAAACCGACGCGACCAAAATTGACGCCGACAATAGGAATACCCAGAAATGAGCAGATGCGCGCGGCATGAACAATAGTACCATCCCCACCCAGGACCAGAGCCAGGTCACACCCTTCAAGCTCGCCATCTGGCTGCTCATTGCCCTCCTTTCGGATATCGAGAGCGCGTACTTCATATCCTTGTTGACGGAGGGTGGGGACCAACTGGGAAGCGAAGCTCGCTGTATCCTGTTTTCGTCCCTGGTATAAAATCGCAATAGTGTTCAAAACAATCTCCAAGCGGCAAGAGAGGGCGAACACAAGGTGTCGCCCTGGCGTCAAAAGCCACTATAATGCAACCTAATGGTACGTCATGGGGGACGTTTTGTCAATGCGAGAATGGGGTGAAAAGCGCTTGTATGGTAAATATGTTCTACATTGGCTCACGCTGCTCTTCCAGCTTTTCGCTAGCGAGCCAGAGGGCGTCCTGTTTTGAGCGTACAATGCCTTCGGCCTGGGCTTCAGCGATAGCTTCCAGCAGTTGCCCAACAATAGGTCCGGGCTTGAGTTCCAGGCGGTGCATAAGCTCGTCGGCTTGCAGAAGGCGTGGGGGAAGAATACTGTCGCGGACGCGGATATAGCGCTCGCAGAGCAGGCGTACAGTCGCCAGATGGAGTCCCCAGGCTTCGGTTAAAGGGAGAGGGCCCCGCATGGCGAGGTGGTCTGCCAGTGCGACCAGTGCGACCAGGATACCTGTTGGTCCCAGGTCAACGAAGTAGCGGCGGATGGCGCGTGGTGTGACATTATCATGGCTGAGTTGCCCTGGGCGCATGTGGTGCGCGGCGACAAGTTGGGCCAGGCGTCGGTCGGCGGTATTGCTTCCCAGGCGTGATAGGATGCTTTGCACTAGCGGTACGCCTGCCTGTGGATGGTGGTAAAAGTGGATATTGCCTTCCTCGTCGACCTCATAGGTCACGGTCTTACCAATATCATGAAGCAGGGTCGCGAGTTTGACCTCTGGCTGTGAGAGGGTATCGAGATGAAAGATGTCCTGCTGTTCGGCCTCTTGCAGAAGTGCCTGTAGGTCAACGAGGTCATTGCTATCGCCCTGTGTAAGAGGTGAGGTGCGTAACTCTTGTGGACTGGCTTCCAGCAGTTGCTCAAGTGTTTGTAGATAGTATGGAGTCTCTAATGAGTGTTCGAAGACGTCCCAGTGATGGAGTGAGGGCTGTGGCATACCACGCGCCGGTAAGAACTCAGGGATCAGTGTCGTGAAGATCCCATAGTCATCCAGCAGGCGTAGGTGTTGGGTCACATTGGGGAAGCGCAGGATGGCGTAAAGCTCGTCATGGATGCGCTCGACTGCTACTGTAGAGAGAAGCGAGGCATCGCGCTTGAGTAGCGATGCGGTGTGTGGCTCGATGCGTAGTTCATGCTCAATGCTGAAGCGTATGGCGCGCAGGATGCGTAGCGGATCATCACGCAATGCATGCTCGCTGACCACGCGCAGCGTGTGCGCTTCCAGATCGACTCGACCGTAGAGCGGGTCTATCAGATTGAGGGGCGCTCCCTCTTCAAGGCATGTGAGGAGTTCTGGTAGGGCGATAGCGATAGCGTTGAGTGTGAAATCGCGCGCGTGCAGGTCCTCTTCAATACTTGAGCCGCGCCAGGGCGATATATCCAGCATCATATTCGAGCCATCCGCTCTGTGAAGCGTAATACGGCAAGCCTTATCGTTCATGTGGGCAAAGAAGCCACCTAGTGTGTTCGCGAGTTGACGTGCGATAGCCGGTGTTTCACCTGGTAACGCGATATCCCAGTCCTTGCAGGGGCGCGCGAGCAACAGGTCGCGCACAGATCCCCCTACCAGATAGGCGGGGATGTTGCGCTCGGCGAAGAAGGTCGTAATGTGTTGTAAATAGGTGCGTGTCTGCGCGTCCACGTATAAATCTTTCCGTACTACATCTGTTTCAAGCCAATCCACATCGCTATTTGAGTTAACCCTGTCTGTGCAGATTATGTGCTCATTGTAGCGAATAAGCTTCCAACTCCGCAAGTACTTGTACACAGGTGATAGGGGTTACATTAGGAAATAGGGCCTAAACTTGTGTGCTAGCATAATGTCTCCATCATCTTCCCTCCAAGCGGCGGAAATATGGAAGGCGCCAGTGTGGATGTTTGATGCGTCTGAAGGGAAACTGGTATAGCACATAAATAACCGATATAGTAAAATGATACTATACATACGGATGTGCAAAAACACAGAACAAAATGGCAAGAGACGGAGTGTCTGGGACATAGGACGTTGCATGAGAGAGACCTATGGTGTGCTGCGAGTTGTGCGTGTGCGATTGCCTGCCAACGCGGCATTTGGGAATTCTGAGTTGACTCCGACTGAGTGGTTGGCGGGTGAACGGTTTGTATATGTGCTCACTAATCGCGAAACCACAATTGGGCGAGCGCTCAGCAATGATATTTTATTGATGGACCCGAGTGTGTCAAGAGAACATGCCCGGTTGATTGTAGATAAGCAAGGATGGCGTGTCTGCAATCTAACGTTACGTAACATGGTACGCGTGAATGGGCAACCAGTGCCTGCTGGTGAGAGTTGCCCTCTTCAGCCGCAAGATTTTCTTGTCCTGGGGAACACAACGCTCCAATTAATCGCACCTCAACAGCAGATGGATGACGAAGCATGTTTAAAGGACATGCAGCTAGCGTCGTTACATCAAGATATATTAACGATAGCCCAAACTGAACGCCAGCAGAAAGTTACTGCTGAAGCTTCTGGAGAGAAAAGCGCACCCAGGGGTATGAGTCCACGCTCACACGAGCCCCATACCCTTCCGCCTGTGGAAAATGCATGGTATCTCAGCCAGACCCCCATCGATTCAGACGGGAATGCCTTACTTGCCGCGACAGAGAGCGAAAGTCAGGCTCAATGGGATGAGGAGGAGGACGAATCCTTGCTTGGTGGGGGGGTGACGATGCAATTTGCCTTTGCCGGTCAGAGTGGTCGCAGAAGAACTGGCTGGCTCCTTGGTGGTATCGGATTGGCTCTGCTTACTATGGGGGCTGTTGTTCTCCTTTTATTTAATACCTTCTTTAGCGTCACAATGCTTCAGCATAGCCTCTCAGGCACCCTGCTTACTATCTTTATTCCCTTGATCCCGGCAAGTTTGACGGTCTGGCTGGTGAATGTCATTGATCGCTATGAGCGTGAGCCCTGGTCCTTGCGTCTGGCGGCCTTTCTCTGGGGTGGCGTGATCGCGATCCCCCTGGCCCAGCTAATCGAGAGTTGGATTGATAGCCTGATTAGCGGTCTGAGCCCACAGACAAGTACTTTGCTCCGCTCTGTTTTGCAGGGCCTGAATCCTGGTGTCACTGAGGAAGCCTTGAAGGGCCTGGGGCTCCTGCTACTCTTCTTGGTGTTGCGCGATCAATTTGACAATGTCACCGATGGTTTTGTGTATGGCGCGCTGATTGGGGCGGGGTTTGCCATGACCGAAAATTTTATCTATTTTGCGAACTATGTCTCTAAAGATTCGCTTCCCTATCTATTTGTGGGGCGTATTGTCCTTGGATGGCTCACTCACCCCACATTCTCCATTTGTGTGGGCGTGGCTCTTGGCTACGTGCGCCATACTCGTGTGCGCTGGCTGCACTGGGTGATTCCGTTGGGAGGCTTCCTGGTCGCGCTCATCTTACATAGCTTCTATGACTTTGTGACTTTCTACTCAAAGGCTGCCATGACCAGCCTCTCTGCAACCTCGATAGCTGTCACTATTGGTTGGGTTGCGGTCGTCGGCAACTATATCTTGCCACTCATCGTACAACTGGCCTTGCTCTATATTCTGGTCAAATCTCTGGCACATGAAGCCACGATTGTACGCGAATTCCTCGCGTCCGAAGTAAGTAGTGGCGTTGTGCGCGTTGATGAGTATGCCTTACTCCAAAGCTCCTTCCAGCGTGTGCGTGCCGAGAGGAGAATATTGCGTAAGAGCGGTTTTAAGCAGTGGCTTCGCGTGAAGACGCTCTATCAAACCGAGATTGGCCTGGCGTTTCGCAAGTGGCATGTAAGCATGGGAGACCTCCCTAAGCGGAGTGCTATTCAGCCAGAAGATGTCTATCGCCAACGTATTCAACGCCTCCGCCGTGAACTTGAGCAGGCTGGAATACGCAAATAACATACCGGAACTTTATCTTAAGCGTTCCCCTGACATAATGATACCTGGAAGAAGATACTCTTCCAGGTATCATTGTTTTAGAAGAGCTATTAGCTTTGGGAAAGCCCGCTGGCAAGGTTGACCCTTGACTTTATCTGGCTGGGACGAGACAATGAGAGCAGACTTTATGGTTTCTGGCTGCCAGCCAAACTAGAGGAGTTAATATATGCATGGAGTTCGGCAGGCAAAGGTTGACCTGCTTCAGATCTTTTATCTCATGCGGCTCACACGCGCTATGGAAGAGCGTACCCGGACCCTGTTCTTGCAGGGGCGTGTCGTGGGTGGTGTCTACACAGCGCAAGGGCATGAGGCTACAACTGTCGGTGCAGCGATGGTGCTGCACGATGGTGACTGCATCGTTCCGCAGCACCGAGATCTGGGGATGCATCTAGTACGAGGTACCTCCCCCCGCGCGGTAATGTGTCAGTGGTTGGCTCGCGGAAATTCGCCGACGCTAGGGCGTGATGGTCAAATCCATATAGGTGATATGCATCACGGCATTGTTCCCATGATTAGTATGCTCGGAGAATCGCTTCCCGTGGCTTGTGGCGTCGCGATGACAATGAAGATGCGCAAGCGCGCGAACGTAGTCCTGGCATCCTGTGGCGATGGGGCAACGAATACAGGCCCTTTTCATGAGGCCTTGAACTTTGCTTCAGTGCAGAAGTTACCCCTGGTGTTCGTCATCGAGAACAATGGCTATGCCTATTCTACTCCGAGCTATAAGCAGTTTAACGTCCAGCATCTCTCCGAGCGTGCGAAAGCGTATAATATTCCCGGTGAGAGTGTGGATGGTAATGATGTGCTAGCTGTTATGGAGTCTGTCGGACGAGCTGTTGAGAATGCACGTTCGGGCGCTGGCCCCTCCCTTGTGGAGTGTAAGACGTTCCGTGTGCGTGGTCACTCCGAGGCCGACAAGGCAGACTATGTACCAAAAGAATTGCGTGAAGAGTGGCTAAAGAAAGATCCACTCAAACGCTTTGAAACATATTTAGAGCATGAAGGACTGCTCTCCGCCAGGGCCAAGGCTGAGATCGAGGAGCGCGTGCGTGCGGTCTGTGATGACGCGGTTCATTACGCCGAGCAGAGCCCTGAACCTGAGGCCGCGACTGTGGCTGAGTATGTCTTTGCCCCCGATGGCCCGATTGCGATTGTAGGAGAATCAGGCGCGGACGATCCACGCTATGTTAATGCCTTAGATCAGCGAATTGGTGCTCCATTCTCTACCATCAGTCGCACAGAGGAGGCAATAAGTCGGCGATGAGCGAAACGAAAGTAACCTATCTCGAAGCTATTAGCCAGGCGCTTCGCGAAGAGATGCAGCGCGATGAGGCCGTCTTTCTGCTTGGTGAGGACGTCGGCACCTATGGCGGAGCCTTCAAGGTAAGCGCAGGTTTGCTTGAAGAGTTTGGCGCTGAGCGCGTGATTGACACTCCAATGGCGGAGTCCGCTATTATTGGATCTGCTATCGGGGCCTCATTGATGGGGATGCGCCCAATCGCCGAAATGCAGTTTATTGACTTTATTACTTGTGGCTTTGACCAGATCGTCAATATGGCAAGCAAAATGTATTGGCGAACGGGGATTCCAACGCCGATGGTGATTCGTGGCCCTTCCGGCGGTGGTACCAAAGGGGGACCCTTCCACTCCTCTACGCCCGAAGCCTGGTTCTTTCATACGCCTGGTATTAAGGTCGTCTATCCTTCGACTGCCTATGATGCTAAAGGTTTGCTGAAGGCCGCGATTCGGGATAACAACCCGGTGCTATTTTTAGAGCATAAATTGCTCTATCGGCTGCCCGACTTGCGGGAAGAATTGCCCGATGATGATTACATTGTTCCCCTGGGTAAGGCCGCGATACGGCGCGAAGGCGAGGATATGACAATCCTCACCTATGGCGCGATGGTTCGCCAATGCCTCCAGGTGGCGCAAACCCTTGAGCAAGAGGATGATTTGGATATCGAGGTTGTGGACCTGCGTAGCCTCGCACCGTTGGATCGCGAGACGATTGAGGCGTCTGTGAAGCGTACCAACAAGGTGCTGATCGTTCACGAAGATATGCTGACTGGAGGCGTTGGTGCCGAACTCTCCGCATTACTGGCGGAAGAGTTATTCGAGTACCTGGATGGACCCATTACGCGTGTCGCCGCACCAGATGCCCCTTTCCCTTACGCGCCATCTCTGGAAGCCGCATATCTTCCAGGTGCCGAGAAAATCCTCGCGGCAGCACGCAAATTGGTTGCGTATTAACCTCTTATGCGAAAACCTACCTCGTGCGAGGGCTGACTCGCTCAGGTTTTTGAGAGGACCTCAACTGACAACAGTGTTTATATAATAAGGAGTTAAGAGCTATGGCAACGCCAGTCAAAATGCCTCGCCTGGGTGAGTCCGTGGCGGAAGGTACTATTGGGGCCTGGCTGAAAGAGATTGGTGACTATGTTGAGCGCGATGAGTCTATCGCCGAGGTCATCACTGACAAAATCAACGCGGAATTGCCCTCGCCGGTCGCGGGCAAACTGGTAAAGCTATTAGTACAGGTCGATGAGACGGTTCCCGTTGGTACAGATATTGCCTTGATTGAAGAGAGCGCGGATGTTCCGGCTGAGACGGCTCCCGAAGCCCCTTCCGCCGCCCCCGGTCCTGATGCCGCACCTGTGCATAGCAATGGGCAGGTTGAGCGACCTATACTAGAGCGCCAGCCATCGCGGAGCGTAAGTGCTAAAACGGCGACCCCTGTTGCCGAGCGCGGTAGCGAGGCCGAACGCCAGCGAATTTCGCCCCTGGCTCGCCGTCTGGCCCGTGAACATGGCCTCGATCTGAACGAGATTCAGGGAACCGGTATTAATGGACGGGTGCGTAAAGAAGATATCCTGGCTTATCTAGAGCAGGATCGCGCGGCGACAACGACTGTGAAGGCACAGCCTGTTGCCGCTCCTGCCACTCGCGTCGAGACACCAGTCTCGACAGGCGCTTCCATCTCTATCCCTGCTGGCGATGATGTCGAGATTATCACACCTACGCGGGTGCGCCTCGCTACCGCCGAGCATATGGTTCGCAGCAAGCGCACTTCACCCCACGCGACAGCTATGGTCGAAATTGATATGACCGGCATCGCGCGCTGGCTTCAGAAGAACAAGGAAGAGTTTAAGCGCCGTGAGGGGTATGCTATCAGCTATGTGCCATTTGTTATCAAAGCTGTCTGTGATGGCATTCGTAAGTACCCAATCATGAACTCTTCCTGGACCGATGACAACAAGATTCTCATTAAAAAGCGCATCAATATGGGTCTGGCTGTCGCGACCGATACTGGTCTGGTTGTGCCTACACTCTATGATGCCGACCAGTTGACGCTAGCCGGACTGGCGAAACAGGTCAATGCCCTTGCGCAGCGTGCCCGTAACAATAAGCTGACACTCCAGGATATGCAGGGGAGCACCTTTGTTGTCAACAATACTGGCGTATTTGGCACCGTTATCTCCATTCCGATCATTAATCAGCCGCATGCTGGTATCCTGGCGATGAATGCCGTGGTCAAGCGTCCGGTGGTAACGGAGGATGACGCTATCGCCATTCGCCATATGATGTATCTTAGCCTTTCATTCGATCACCGCCTGCTTGATGGCCTGGAGTCGGGTGGTTTCCTGAAAACCGTCAAGACAAAGCTGGAGAGCTATAGTGGCGACATAGATTTATACTAAGGTCTTATGCGAAGATCGGCCCTTATGCAAGCACTGGAGATGTCTGGCTCTCACATAAGGGTTCAGGTTTTCGTATACAAGGCTAGCATAGATTGACCGTCAGTGTAAGCGGTGTGCTAGTATATATGGGTTGAGTGATCTATGCCAGGTATCCTTTAGGTATGGAAACGTGTTTCAAAGGTGCCTGGCTATCTAGCAATGTGGCATCTAAGGAAAAAGTGAGCCTCCACGCAGATGTCCCTTGTATCTGTGCGTGGGAAAGCATAAAGGACAAAAGGCATGACAACGATAATCCCTCAGCGGCGTCCCGAATGGTTGCGGGTTCGTCCCCCCAGTGGTGAGAATTATGAGCAGTTGAAAACGTTGATGCGCGGGCAATCTTTGCATACCGTCTGCGAGGAGGCACGCTGCCCAAATATCGGCGAGTGTTGGGGACATAAAACCGCGACCTTTATGATCCTGGGAAGCGTTTGCACCAGGAGCTGTGGCTTTTGCGCCATCGCGACGGGTCGTCCCCTGGGGATGGACTGGGAAGAGCCAAAGCGTGTGGCCGAGGCGGCGCAGCATATGGGATTGCGTCACGCGGTCGTGACTTCTGTCAATCGTGATGAACTCAAAGATGGTGGCGCGGCAGTTTTCGCGGCGACCATTCGTTGGATTCGTCGGCTCAACCCCGAGTGTAAAGTCGAGGTCTTGACACCCGACTTTAAAGGGGTTTATGATGCTTTACGGGTGGTTATTGATGCCAAGCCGGATGTGTTTAATCATAATGTAGAAACTATTCCCAGGCTCTATAAACGTGTCCGCCCGCAAGCCGTGTATGAGCGCTCCTTGCAGGTGCTTAAGTGGGCTAAAGAGATGAATCCCGCAGCTCCTACCAAGTCAGGCTTTATGCTCGGATTGGGCGAAACCTGGGATGAAGTCATCCAGGTCATGCGCGATATGCGCGAGCATGACGTTGATATACTGACCATTGGTCAGTATCTGCGCCCATCATTCCAGCACCTCCCTATCCAGCGCTATGTGCCGCTAGAAGAGTTCGCCGCGCTGAAGAAGGAGGGTAAGCAAATGGGTTTCCGCCATGTAGAATCTGGTCCCTTTGTGCGTAGCTCATACCATGCTCATGAGCAAGCCGAAGGAGCGACCAGGGAGGAGTAAATGCTTGAAAGTAAGGATACGCAACGCCGATATCGCCTATGACGATCACGGCATTGGTTACCCCATTCTTTTCCTGCATGCCTTTCCCCTCAATCGTAGTATGTGGGAGGGGCAGGTAGAAGCGCTGCTTGCCGAGCAGCGCTTCAGGCTGGTCGCTCTAGATTGGCGCGGATTTGGTGAGAGTGAGGTTCCGGGCAGCGAGATCATGACTATGGAGAGCCTCGCCGATGATGTGGCGGGCCTGATGGATGCCCTGGGCATGCAAGAGGCTATCCTATGCGGTCTCTCCATGGGTGGATACGCGGCGTTCGCCTTCTTACGAAAATATCCTCAGCGCGTCAAAGGCTTAATCCTTGCCGATACACGACCAGGTGTGGATTCTGAGGAAGGGAAAGCTAATCGCGAGCGTGTTGCGGAACTGGCACTCACCGAAGGCACGGATGCCATTGCTAATCTCCAAATTCCTAATTTATTGGCTTCCACCACGCGAAGGGAAAGCCCCGAAGTAGAGGCGCGGATACGCCGCCTGATCGCGGCGGCTTCACCTATGGGTATAGCAGCCGCCTCGCGTGGTATGGCACTTCGCCACGATGCCACGGATCTTCTTGAAACAATTACCTGCCCCACTCTGGTTATTGTTGGCAGCGAGGATCGCCTGACCACGCCGCAGATCGCTCGGGAATACGCGGAACGTATTCCTGGCGCGCGCCTGACAGTCATCGAGCATTCCGGCCACCTCTCAAACCTGGAGCAACCCAATGCCTTCCAGAAAACGCTCAGCAGCTTCTTACGCGAAGCTTTTTGAGCCAAGTGTTGCGCGTTCTCATCATGGGGAGGATGCGTTTTAAGCTCGCCAGTAGGGTAGAAGAATGATACAGCCACAACAGCATGAACAGGGACGCCAACCGCTGGTTCTGGTGGTGGATGATAACCCTGCTATTCGAGATATGATCTCCTGGGCGCTCGAACTGGATGGCTATGAGGCGGCAGAGGCGGCGGAGGGGCAGGAAGCGCTCGACTGGATTCATGACTCTACAGGTGCCGGGCGTTACCCGGCTGTAATTCTGTTAGATCTGGCAATGCCAGGTATGAATGGACGTACATTTCTCGCGTCTTTGCGTCAACAATGGGATGCGCCAACTCACTTCCCCGCAGTCATCGTTATTACGGCAGGCACACAGGGTCCTGAAGCCGCCAGTCTTGGTGTCGAGCAAGTCTTGATCAAGCCTTTTCATGTTCATGACCTGCTCAATGCTGTCCGTCAGTTCGCGGCTCAATCCCCTTAAGGTTCGCACTGAGTAGTAAGAATACAGGCACTTCAGGAATACAAAATGATGCCTTCTCGAACTATCCGAGAAGGCATCATTTTGTATTCCTGAAGTGCCTGGTCTATTTACGAATGGCGACCAATTTGTTGCGCCTGAAGCGCGGTGGCGGTTAACGGCTCCAGTTCGAGTGTCTTTGCCAGTTGTGGTTCTCCCGCAGACCAGATGCGACGCTCACTCACTTTTTCCATTTCTCCCTGTTTAATGGGGAACGGTACGAAGCGACGGCGTGCTAAACCTGGCACGATCCAGGCCCATAGCGCTCGCAGGTACGCGGCCCGGAAATGCGGCAAGAAGGGTAATACCGCATTGACTGGCGTCCAGGCATCAAAGCAGTAAGTGCTAATCATGGTAATTGCCATCACACGCACTGCCATCACGATGTCAATAGACCGGAGGACTGGAATAGACGCGAAGGCTCTCCGCCAGTCTTTCTCGCTCGTAGCCGATTCCACAAGCGCGAAGAGGCCAAAGAAGGTAACAGCATACCAGGGCCAGTACCAGGGGGAGCCGAGGCTCATATAGAGAAACCAGCTCATTGTCATCCAGCGCATGAGTGCTAACGGCGTTCTTGGCGCTGTCTTGGGGTGGAGCGCACGGAAACAGATATAAGCGAAACCGAGAAAGAAGAGGCCCATGCTAATCATGCGCGAATAGGACTCTGTTGGCGAGTTAATATCCGCCGAAGCTGGTAGGAAGAGACTATTAAGAAGATGGGATGCGAACTCCGGCAGCGTATTAATAGCTCGATAGGTGCCAGGATTGACCTTGAGCACCTCAAGGATCTCGCCCCCACCCCAGAACGGTCCGTAGAGCAGCGCGAATGGTAGTACGAAGCCTGCAATAACTAGCGCTGGTTGGCGCAGGCGCTGCCAGAAGGTAGGTGCCTGTGATGTCGCCAGGAGATAGCAGAGATATCCTGGGAGGAGCACCCCCACATTGACCTTGATACAGGTTGCCAGGGAGAGATTGAGTGCGACGAGCAGGTGGGTGCGCCACGTTGGCTGTGACGTACGTACCAGGCACCAGAGCCCAAGCAAAACGAATAAAAGCACCAGGGTATCATTATGAGCGTTGACACTTGCCTCAAAGAGCAGCAATGGATTCCAGCCAAAAGCCAGTGCCGCCAGCATGCGTCTGCGTGGTCGGTAGATCCCCTCACTTCTCTGCAAATAGCCTCCAATTGACCAGACCAGGAGCGTCGAGCCAAGGTGCGCCGCGACGTCGAGCAGGCGAAGTTGGATGACCATCCCCACGATGTTATCTGCCCCGAAGAGTAGTCCATTCCACCATTGAAGCGCGTAGGTTATGAAAAGATAGACCGGACCATAGGCCGATGGTTGATCGGTCCAATAGATATTGACGTAGACCGGATCAAATTTTATGTCATTTGGTACCGCGATCAAGGGGTTGAGGTGATAGATTACACCCATACGGGCATACGCAATATAGGAGAAGAGGTCAGGTGATGTAACGGTTGGCGCGATGACTCCGATCAGCCCTAAGAGCAGCGTGCTGACCAGTAAAAAACGGCGATTGATGAGGCGTGGTAGGTGACGCAGGGCAAGCACATATGTGGCCCCAATAAGCAAGAAGATGGCGGCGACAATAGCGACATGTGCCCAGCCTGTGACCATATCGGGAGTGGGCAGGCTTTCATGGAATAACCTGGGAGTCAGGGCTTGATACGGAAAGAACAGACGTGGTATCTGCAAGAGGCCCGGGAAGATGTCTCCTACTAGAGATGAAGAGTACATCAATCCTTGAAGCGAGAGGCCAGCATTAAGAAGGACAAACGCTGCCAGCATCGCGATTACAAACGCGCGTGGGCGTCGGCTTGGTACAGGGGGACGCGATTGCTCTAGAACAGGTTTCAGTAAGACCTTACTATTTGGTGAAGAACTTTCAATTTCGTGCTGCTCTACTAAAATATCCGTTTTCAACTTCTTACTCCATACATCGCCTTGAAATCCACATATGCTGTGCAGCAGAATATCCTCAAAACAGCCCATAGCGTAGATGTATATCAAAACGCGGTCTTGTCATCGTATTCAACTGTGAAGATCTCTCCTGTTCGACCTGACCGGGCCGTATGGCCTCTGAACCCCATAAGCTTTGCGAAAGTTATACCTATGAGAATCAAGTCGACAAACGATTAAACGAACTTGATCCCGCCTCAGTGACAAAATCGCGCAATGTAACCAGAAAGTTGTTATAGCAAGAGGACATAAAGGGGAAAAGTTTACATTTAGGAGATGGGATGTGTTGCGGATATACAGATTATATGGTATGTCTTCTCTATAGTAGCGCTTATAAGGCTTAACCTCTCCCTATTATAGATATAATGCTTTCGCCTATGCGGGGGTACTTTTGCGGTATACTTATCATATTGACAGACGCAACCATTTGGGCTCTCGATATATTGAGCGCCTCCTCCTAAAAATAGTTGGGCTTGCCTGTCTTGCATGAAACATGCTAGAATAGCGCCACAATAGAAGAGGCTAGAAATGGTAATAAGGCCATGCTATGAGCACAAGTGAACATCAAGTACGTGGACAGGTGGATTTGAATAATTGCGCAAAAGAGCCGATTCATATTCCAGGTTCTATCCAACCCCATGGCGTTCTCCTGGCACTCTCTGAGACTGATTTTACCATCATGATGGTGAGTGAGAGCGTTCAAACTCTGTTTGGAATATCCGCGCAGAATTTGCTTGGTCAACCCATTACTACGATTTTGGATGATGAGCAATTTGCCTTGCTCCAGCGGAGCCTGGAAGATATTGAGAAGAGCCATCCGCTGTCGCTGACTATTAAGCATATCGTGTTTGATGGTGCTCTGCATCGTGCTGATAATTTGCTCGTACTTGAGCTCGATCCTGCTGAAAAGTCGGATATTCCCCGCCTCAACGAGCCCAATTTCTATCGTGTCTTGCGTACTACCGTTGCGACTTTACGTACCGCGACAACCATAGTGCCTCTCTGCCAATCTGCGGCGGATGAAGTGCGCCGCCTCACTGGCTTTGATCGCGTCATGATTTACCGCTTTGATGCCGAGTGGAATGGAGAGGTAGTTGCGGAGGCCCGCCGAGAAGACCTGGAGCCTTATCTTGGACTGCATTATCCGGCCTCAGATATTCCCCAGCAGGCGCGTGAACTCTATCGTCGCAACTGGCTCCGTATCATAGCAGATGTGGACTATACCCCTTCACCTGTAATTCCTACCGATAATCCCTTGACTGGGAGACCGCTTAACATGAGCGATTCGATTCTGCGTAGCGTCTCCCCAATCCACATTGAATATCTCAAGAATATGGGTGTGCAGGCCTCTATGTCGGTCTCCATTATTAAGGACGATCAACTCTGGGGCCTGATCTCCTGCCATCATACTGAGCCGCGCTTTGTGCCATATGGCGTGCGCCTGGCCTGTGAGTTTCTGGGACATATGCTTTCGCTACAACTCTCAGTACTTGAAAAGACGTTGGATTACGCTGCCGAAGCACGTATTCGCGATGTACAAACAGGCCTGCTAGAGGCTATGCTAAGCGCGGATGACGTGCTTGAGGCGCTCCGGAATGAGCATCAGAAGATGTTGGAACTGGTGGATGCACAGGGCATTATCTATTCCCTCCAAGGTCAGTATGTACAGTATGGAACGACGCCGGAACCTGCTGTTGTCCATTCTCTTCTGGTCTGGCTACATGCGAATATGTCCGCGAACATCTACTCGACAGACCGTTTGCCAGAGGTGTATCCGGCTATTGAAAAATATCAAGATGTGGCAAGTGGGTTACTCGCTATCCGTATCTCTGAGGTTGAGAACAGCTATGTACTCTGGTTTCGATCAGAAGTCGTGCAGACGGTGACGTGGGGTGGTGACCCTAACAAGCCGGTGGAAGCCATTGGCAATGAGGTTCGACTTCATCCACGCAAATCGTTTGCGGCCTGGCAACAGGCGGTACGTGGGCGCTCACTTTCCTGGCTGACGCTTCAGATTGATGCGGCGCGTGTAATACGTAGTGGTATTGTTGATCGTGTGCTACGTCAGGTCATGCTTCAACGCTCCACTGAGTTAGAGCGTTTGAATAAGGAGCTGGAATATAGCAATAAAGAGCTTGATGCCTTTGCTTATATAACCTCGCATGATCTTAAAGAGCCGTTACGTGGCATTAACAATTTCGCTACCATTCTGAAAGAGGATTATGGCGATGTATTGGATGCGGAGGGGAAGGAGCGCCTGCAAACGATGGTACGCCTTGCTGTTCGTATGGGAGAGCAGATTGAGGCGTTATTACACTACTCACGTGTGGGGCGCGTGGATATGGCTTTTGGAGAAGTGAATCTTAATGACACTCTAGCACGCGTTTTAGATGTACTGAATCTGAGTATCCAGCGGGCCAGGATTGAGATACGCATCCCCCGCTCTCTACCAACGGTCTGGTGTGACCGTGCGCGCATTGGTGAGGTATTTAGTAATTTGATTACTAACGCCCTAAAATATAACGATAAACCCCAAAAATGGATCGAGATAGGGTATATCGATCCCTTGGAGCAGACAGGGGATGCAAAGAGGAATTCAACCATCTTCTACGTGCGTGATAATGGTATTGGTATACGCGAGAAGAACTATGATACGATCTTTCGCATTTTTAAGCGTCTTCATGGGCGCGAAAAGTACGGTGGAGGCTCAGGTGCAGGTTTAACTATTGTCAAACGTATCATCGAGCGCCATAAAGGGCAGATCTGGGTAGAGTCACGCTATGGTGAGGGCACAACCTTTTACTTTACCCTGCGGAAAGGCTAGTACGCATGGCTCCTGTTACCTCGGCATATCCGCTGTTGGTTGTAGAAGATAGTGATGAAGACTTTGAGATTCTGCAATGGGCCTTGAAGAAGCTGTCCATTACTGTACCTGTGTATCGCTGTTGTGATGGTGATGAGGCCCTTGACTTCCTCTATCGACGCGCTGGCTATGAGTCCCCAGAGAAGGCTCCTCGTCCAGCTATTATCCTGCTAGATCTCAAGCTTACTGCCACCGATGGAAGAGAGGTGCTTGAGACGATTAAACATGACGAGATGCTCAAGTCGATCCCGGTTATCATCTGGACGAACTCATCTGATCCAAAGGATATCGAGGTGAGCTTTCGCCAGGGAGCCAGTAGTTATATCCTCAAGCCTTTGACGCTTGAAAAATTGTTAGAAGCTATTGCCTTGCTGAACCATTATTGGTTTGGCGTCGTTGCGTTACCTGGAGAGGTCGAAGAGTAGCTATGACGGGTAAGGAACCAATCATTTGTATCATTGAAGATAACCCCGCCGACCGCGCCGTCTTCCGCCGTTATCTGCTTCAAGACGTCGATTACAGTTATCAGTTCTATGAAGAAGAAACAGGCGAGGGTGGTGTCGAACTGTGCCGCAAGATTCATCCAGATTGTGTGCTGCTGGATTATAATCTGCCGGATATGGATGGGCTCGAATTTTTGGATGAGTTAATCGAGAGTGAAAACACGATTCCTTACCCCGTCATTATGCTGACCGGGTTAGGAAATGAGGCGGTTGCCGTTCGGGCTATGAAGATGGGTGCTCAGGATTATCTGGTAAAAGATGAGATGACACCGGGCAATCTCTTCCGCGCGATCCATAGTGCTATCGAACGGAATTCACTGATGCGGACATTGGAGCGACAGCGCGAAGACCTTGAGCGCAAGAACCAGGAAATTCAGGCGTTCGCCTTCGCGCTTGCGCATGATCTGCGCACACCATTGCGGGCGATCAGTGGTTTCGCTCAGATTATTGAGCATGACTACAGTGATAAACTTGACGCGAGTGGCCTACGCTACATACATCATGTCGTCCATGCCAGCGCGCAAATGGATCACTTGATTGATGATCTACTGAACTATACGCGCATTGAGCATCGCTCAGTCCACACCAAGCCCATTGCCCTGGATTACCTCTTTCAACAGGTCCTCGAACGCCTGCAAGAACGCGTCTCCGAGACAGGGGCAAGTATTATTTTAGCTCCTGACCTTCCCTATGTGCAGGGCGATCCTACTCTGGCTAATCAAGTCTTTGTAAACTTATTGGATAACGCCCTGACCTATCACCAACCAGAGGTCAAGCCGCGTGTGGAGATTAGCACGCGTGTAGATGGTGCGTGGATTACCATCTTGATGAAGGACAATGGTATTGGCATCGCATTAAAGCATTGGGAAAAAATCTTCAACCTCTTCCAACGTCTGCATGGGGATGATGAATATGCCGGGACTGGCATCGGACTGGCAATTGTCAGGAAGGCGGTGGAATTAATGTCGGGTCAGGTATGGGTTGAATCGGAAGTCGGACAGGGAAGCACATTTCATGTAAAGTTACCTCTAAGCCCGTCCTCCTAAAGGGCATGGCCTATCTCATGATGGAAATTAATGGTGTTTGGGCACGCGAGTTTCCAGATACCCATTCATAACAAGGCGTGATCTGTCGTTATGAGTTAATGAAACTGTATGCGCTTTGTGAGAGTGTTAATGGGTAGGGGAAGTTGTTGAGCTGTCAGAGGAATCATCCAGGCGAAGGATGCTTCTTCTGCCATGGATACATGATGCACTAATTACTCATCTGCTAAATTGTTTGGAGTTTTGATCCGTGAGATTCCTCATTATTGACGATAACGCAGCCGACCGCGAACTGATTATACGGCGCTTACATAAAGAGTTTCAGGATGCCGAATTTATACAGGTGGGCCGTCCACCAGAACTGGAAGTCGCTCTAGAAAAAGACCATTTTGATTTCATTCTGACGGATTATCAGCTCAATTGGACGGATGGATTACAAATCTTCCAAAGGGTGCATGCGCTCTTCCCTGATATTCCTGTGATCATGTTTACCGGCACTGGTAACGAAGAAGTCGCGGTCGAAGCGTTAAGAGCGGGCGTGAGTAATTATGTGTTAAAGAAGCACCCCGACCGCCTTCCTTTTGCTATCCAGGAGAGCCTGGAGAAACTGCGCCTGCGTAAGCAATATGATGAGGCTATCCAACAATTACAGCATTCCGAGGAGCGTTATCGCGAGATCTTTGAGCGTGGTCTCACTGGCGTTTTTGCCGTGGCACCCACAGGAGAATTGCAGACTTGTAATCCTGCTTTCGCGCGTATTTTTGGTTTTGAAAGCGTTGATGAGGCCCTACAGGCCAACTTGTGCTCGCTCTACCTTGACGAAGATACGTATGTCACCTTCGTTCGACGTTTGCAGACAGAGAAACACCTTGAGTACGTTGAAATGGAGATGCAGCGCAATGATGGCACGCCGGTGTACATCGTTGCCAATGTGCTTGGCACCTTCGTTGATGGACGACTCAAGGGTTTTACCGGCTACCTCTTCGACAATACCGAGCAGCATAGTCTTACTGGTCAACTCCAACAAGCTCAAAAGCTTGAGAGTGTTGGCTTGCTGGTAAGTGGAATCGCTCATGATTTCAATAATATGCTTGGAGGCATCCTTGGTTATTCCGGTCGCGGACTGGCTCGGATCTCTACCAGTCATCCCCTCTATCACAATCTGGCCCACATTCATGAGATTGCCACGCGCGCAGCCAAAATGACTCAGCAACTGCTTGCTTTCTCGCGCCGCCAGGTCCTTGAGCCCTCTGATGTTGATCTCAACAAGGTGACCAAGAATCTGATCGAATTTCTGGGTAAGATCCTGGCTGACCATGTTGATATTGTCTTTGTGCCCGACCCAGAGTTGAAGATGGTTCATGTTGATTATGCCCAGATTGAGCAGGTGTTGATGAATCTATGTATCAATGCTCACGATGCTATGGCCGAAGGTGGGTGCTTGACGATTTCTACACGCAACATTGGATATGAAGAATCTTTGCGTATCTCTCATGGCGAAATACAACCGGATAATTATATTTTGTTAAGTGTGCAAGATACTGGAGTGGGCATGGATGAACAAACGCGCTCACGTATCTTTGAACCGTTTTTTACTACTAAGGAAGTGGGTAAGGGAACCGGGCTGGGCCTCTCAATGGTGCATGGTATTATCGGGCAGCATAATGGCTATATTACCGTTGAGAGTGAGATTGGGAAGGGTACAACCTTCAATATCTATCTTCCTTCCGTAGAGCAGAATCGAACCGTTCCATTATCTTCCTCTTACCCTTTTGATGAGAGCGAACAGGTGCAGGATGGATACAATCCCCAGGCGGCGCCAGGAGGCGACGAGACTATTCTGGTGGTCGAAGATGATCCCGATTTGCGGTATTTAATGGAAGAGGCGTTGGGAGACTATGGATATACAGTGATGAGCGCGCGTGATGGTATGGAAGGCTTAGAACTGTTTGAGCGCTATCGTGACTCTATCGCGCTGGTCATCTCCGATCTGGTAACGCCGAAGATGAAGGGCAAGGAACTCTACGATAGAATTCATGCGGTTAGCTCCGAAACACACTTTCTCTTTGTAAGTGGTTACCATGCCAATCAGATCAGCCAGAACTTTGTACTGGATCGCGGCTTTGTCTTCTTACAGAAGCCGTTTGATCTCGACGATCTGGCGGCGAAGGTCCGCGAAATCCTCTCCCAATGATTTTGTTTCTCTACTCTCTGAATGTTTGTGGTCATAGTTCCTGGACCCGGCTTGCATATGGTTTGCTATAATAGGTGTACCTTTTTTTTAGTGTGGTCCCAGGGAGTTCAAAGAAGAGATATGACACAAACTGATAAAGCAGCACAGCAACCTATGGATGAAGAGGAGTCGGTGACACACTCGCCTGATGAGCGAGGGAAGTGGAAGACTTTAATCTGGGTTTTTGCCCTTATGATTATTGGTATTGGTGGCTGTATGACTTATAGCCATTTGCCGCGCACTAATGATGCACCAGATACAGCGATTGATACGCAATTGACCCCCACTCCCACTGCCAGCGGATTGGTCGATTCTATTCAACTCAATAAGACTGTAGTCGTTGATAATACACAGATCACTGTTAAGCAGGTACAACAGGCGACATCATTCTCGGATGTTAGGAAGCAGGCTGGCGCGTATACTGTGCGTGTCTATGTTGAGTTGAAGAATGTCGGTACTCAGCCTGGAGGTCCACAATACAGTGATGTGGTACGCTTGAAGCTGGCTGATGGTACATTGGTGAAAACAAGCAATATTAACGCCTCACCAGAACTGATTCAAAATACCAGGCAGGACGGCTCATTTGATTTTGGCCTGTCGAAACAGGCGAATCTATCAGATTTGACCTTGCTCATTGCCGACAAGAGTATCCCTTTTAAGAGCAATTAATGATCCTGGCATAAATGGCTGAAGATGTTTTCAGAGCAGGGAAAGCCCTTCTTTAAGAAAGCCTTTCACACTATAACCGAGTGTGAAAGGCTTTCTTAATTACATATTTTGTCGCACTAATCCAGTTCGGGTGCGGTAACGCGTTCGAGTCGGTGTAGGACATCTTCAAAAGCTTGTTTGCGCGCATGCTGCTGAGTTGTAGCTTCTTCTTCCACCTCATCTTGAGTGAAAAGTATGTTTTCTATTGCCAGATAATATTCAACAAGCACGCGATCACTGCCGGTATTGTGCGTGAGATAGTCCTCAAAGAGTTCTGCCGCCTCTTCATATGCTTCAACACGTGATTGCTCTGTCTGTAGCTTTTCCTGTTCTGTGAGGATACGTGCTAAGGGATCTGTAGAGCGCGCGCGCCGACGCCTGGGACGCGTTTCTTCTGGTGCTTCCTGCATCAGTGTTTGCAGCTCTAAGGCCGCTTGTCCAAAAGCCAGGTTCGCGTCTTGCTTACGGCGAGTCAGCCAGGCTCGTACGGCATGTACGCGTACCAGAATGTTCGCGCCTTCTGGAAGGCGCAGATCATCCTCTGAGAGTAATTCGTCGCTCCCAGTTTCATTGTCTTGAGCTTCGAATGCTTCGTCCTCTGGATACATAAACCTCTACCTTGTATGTCTAATGGCATGCTTTTCATAACATGCTATGCGCCAGGACCTGAGACATGAGGGCCATGCCCACTAGCTGAAGCGTTGGGGAGACTAAACCTGGCAAGGTGGCTCACATTTGTCACAGCATAACAGGAGAGGGAAGGGAACGCAAGAGCGATAGTGAAGATGAGCAAGGAACCAAAAGGAGCAAGCGAGTTCAATCTCGCTTGCTCCTCCTACAGCAGCATTCAGAAAGCTTTGAGCCAGCGCGGGAATTACTAGCCCAGGGCTTCTTTTGCCTCCTCCTGGGATTCGGTAGGCGCTTCTTCTTCAGCGTAGTCTTGAGGAGTGGTGACATCCTCACCATTCCTGGCTCCAATCGCCTCAAAGACGGGTGTCAGAATTACGGCGAGCAACAGATTAATTATGACGCCGCTGATAGCCGCATAGGCGGGTGGAATGGTGATAAAGCCAAGATTAATGGCCGCCGTTGATTTAATATTATTGCTAAAGACAGTCCAGGTGCCATATAGCATGCCACCAAACCAGCCTATGAGCAACGCCCAGCGATTAAACCAGCGTGTGTAGAGCCCTATGAAGACCGCTGGTAAGGTCTGGAGAATCCAGACTCCTCCTAGCAATTGGAAGTTGATAACCACGCTCTTGTCAAGGAGGACGATGAAAAGTAATGCTCCGAACTTGACTACAAATGACGTGATCTTCGCAACCTGCGCCTCCTCGCGCTCGCTTGCGTTCTTATGGAAAAACTCCACATAGATGTTGCGTGTGAAGAGGTTGGCGGCGGCAATCGACATTACCGCTGCTGGTACGAGGGCTCCAATCGCGATAGCCGCGAACGCAAAACCCGAGAACCAGGGAGGGAAGAAGGCATTGATAAGCGCCGGGATCGATCCGTTGTTCCCTAGATCACTCAGGGGCTTCACTTTGGCGGCGATAGCCATATAACCCAGGAGAGCGAGCAGACCCAGCATCAGCGAATAGATAGGGAGAAGCGAGAAGTTGCGCTTCAACACGCGGGTGCTACTACTACTCAATACCCCCGTCAAAGAGTGGGGGTAGAGGAAGAGCGCCATCGCCGATCCAAGAGCCAGAGTGGAATAGGCCAGATATTGATTCTGCCCCAGTATATCATTGAAGGTAGAAGGGGTCCCATGTGCCTTGGCGGTTGCGGCGGCTGTGACTGCCTTCATGTGAGCAGCCTCAAAGATCGTTGAGAAGCCACCTAGCTTATAAGGGATATAGATAATCGTGGCAAAGAGCACGATAAAGATCATGACATCTTTTACGAGCGCGATCATCGCGGGAGCGCGGAGTCCACTAGAATAGGTGTAGGCCGCTAGAATCACGAATGCCACGATCAGAGGAATGTCGACATCAACACCAAAAATCGGAATAACGGTAGGAATACCAATAGCCTCAAGCGATACTTGAATACCAAACATCTGAAGCGCGATATATGGCATGGTAGCCAGAATGCCAGTAAAGGCGATAGCTAGCGCCAGCCACTTACTGCCAAAACGACCACGAACGAAGTCCGCCGGAGTCACATAATTGTGTTTTTTACACACTGCCCAGAAGCGCGGTATAACCACGTAAATAAAAGGATAGACCAGGACCGTGTAAGGGACCGCGAACCAGCCTGCCAGTGCGCCCGCGCCATACATCGCGGCAGGCACTGCAATGAAGGTATAGGCGGTGTATAGGTCACCACCAAGCAAGAACCAGGTCACGACAGTGCCAAAGCGGCGTCCAGCCAAACCCCATTCGTGTAGTTGATTGAGATCACCACGCCGCCAACGTGCGGCGATAAAGCCTAGCACCGTTACGAGAAGAAAAAAGAAAATGAAGACGACAATTGCATCCCAATGCATAAGGCACAACACCCTTTCTCAATTGCGAATGCTCGCGTGGGCAGACTTCGCGTCACACGTCTATGCATTCTTAGTGTCCACTGGTCTGGGCGGCACTCTCAAGAAAATACACTGTGGCAGTGATAATCGCTGTAATGATAATCCAGAGTAATTGATACCAGTAGAAGAATGGGAAATCTAGAAAGGTGGGCTCAAGCGAGTTGTAGAATGGGGGGATCAGTAGGCCGATGAAAGGAATGATCAGGAGCAAACGTATCCAACGGAAGCTACGTCTTTGGGGCTGAGTCTCCATAGCATCTCTCCTTTACTTTCTCCTTATGCGAAAACCTGAGCGCGTTTGTTGTAATGAACATCAACGCTGCTGCAAAGGCAGCGTTGGTTTTCGCATAAGACCTTTGCGCTTTGATACACCACATGCACTCTATCCAAAAACCTGAGCTCGTTAGAGGCAGCTCCGGTGCTGGACTCTCCGCCTATTGTTGGTTTTTGTCTAAGATTATAGTGGAAGCGCAAAAAGAAAATCTGTGGATAAGTAGTGCCTTCTATGGCATAGCATGAATGAAATAGTCCTATACATTATTTCTTGCCATAGGGTGTAATAAGAAGAGAGGTTTGTCGGCTTAAATACAGTCCCGTCCGCAATGGATCAATGTATAAGCTATCTCAGCATAAATCGTACGGTATTTTTTTATAAATGTCAATCTAAGCGAGCCGCGACCACAGCTGATTTTGTATCATTTGTGCGGAAGGGTACAATAGGTTGCAAAGGATAAATTTAAGGTGGAAGAGGGGCATTTGTCTGGTGAGTGAAGAGATGCAAAATGGGATTAAAGAGCAGATAATCAGCAAAACATCAAGTATGGTGAAAAAGGTAACTCAAGAGCTTACTGTCGTTGAAAAGGCGCTGGCCTCACTGACCGCGCTTGAACATGATCGCCCGGTAGAAGTAGGAGAAGTCATTCTAGGTGGTCGCTATCGTATTGAGCGACACCTTTATAGTCGTCCGCGTGTGAATCTCTATTTGGGACGAGCTACAGAGAAAAGCGATGCAGAACCTGAACCGCCAGTGTCTCGCTGGCGGTTCAGTGGCTTATGGCGAAGTCTTGTGCGCAAGGCTGAGGCTCCTGATAAGCCGCTGGTAGCCATTCGCGAAATTATCCTGACAGGAATGGATGCTCACCAACGTACCTGCATCGAGACAGCTGGGGTCAATGAGTTCATTGAGCCTATCGGTTTGGGCGCCGCCAGTTTAGCGAGTGAGAAGGATCGTGTTCTGGTTGATAAGGGACGGCTTTATCTAATATTGCAATTGCAGAGTAAGCGCGATCTTGGGCGCACAGAGCCGACAACCCTGGACACGTTATTAGATGGGCGACCCTGGCCTGAGTGGTTGGGGATACCGGAGGCGCTACAATGGGGTGTGCAATTAGGACGCATGATTGCGCGTTTGCATAGAATGGGCGTGGTACTTGGTGAGATTGTTCCCCCAACCCTCCTTGTGGACAAACGCGGGCTGGCTCCCTGGGCTCCGCTTTTGTTGACATGCTGGCCGCCCGCGCCGCGCTTTTGGGATGTAGAAGACGAAGACTGTGCCCTCGCGGATTTCCAACGACTCTTCCCCCTGGCGCGTGGCTCTCGCCAGAATGCCTTCCTCGCTCCAGAAATGCTCTATGGTCTCTATGATCAGCGAACAGATGTGTATGCGCTGGGTGCGCTTCTCTATCTCTTGCTAACTCGCATCGCCCCTGTCTCGTCGATGCGACGCCTACAGGTTGCGCACCATCTCTTTGTAGATGATCCCAACGAAGTTAGCTTGATACAAAAGCAGGAACCAGAGTGTTATGAGGGATTAGAGTTAATCCCACCTCGTTTCTGGTGCGCTGATATCAGTGAGGGCCTGGAACGAATTGTCCTAAAGGCCCTGGCATTGGACCCAGGCGAACGGTATGACTCTGTATTTGATCTGGTGGAAGCATTGGAAGCGCTCTCCATACAGAAATCCTCACCCAGACCTCGCTTCAGGCGTTTTACCTGGTTCTAAAGCAAAGGAGCAAACGCTTTACTAGCGCCAAAATGCTATTCCCTTTGAGGAAAAAGACGTTTATGTCTTATAGGTGTATATAAGTAATAGTAAGTAAAAGGGGATTGACATTGATTTATTTTGCATGATACTATAGTGGAGGCAATCTTCAATCTGCGTATCGTTATGATGGCGAACTGTTTGTTCGGTTTGAGGCACATGTATGCCGGGAGGAATGATATGGCCACTAGATTTGCCGTTGCACATAGCCACCTTGCCAATGGACGAGAAGCCGGGATGGAGCTTGGTTGTCTTCTAATGGACAAACTCGGAGAGGTACCAGATATTGTTATTGCCTTTATTTCTTCTGATTGCGATCAGAGCGCAACCCTGAAGAGCCTTCATGAAACTTGTCGCCCCAAAAATATGATGGGGTGCTCTTCCGCGGGTGAGTTTACGGATAATGTACAGGATGAGGGCTTGGCATGTGCGCTCGCTATAAGCTCGGATGAGATGTTTTTCTCTGTAGGCTTGGGGCGCGATTTGAACCAGAATTGTGAAGGGGCCGCAAAGCAAATCGTCTCTTCATTTCAATATGCTGACATGCAATCCACATTATATCGCCATGCTTTGCTATTGGCTGATGCGCTTGCGGGACATACTGAAGAGCTTATTGAACATATTTCTCAGCGAACAGATGGCTCCTTTACCGTATTTGGTGGGGGGGCTGGTGACAACGCCAACTTCTCGCGTACCCCTATCTTCTTTGGCACTGAGATATATGAGAATGCTGCAGTCGCACTAGAAATTCTTTCTAATAAACCCATAGGTGTAGGTTCATTTCATGGCTGGCAGCCCTCTTTAGGACCGATGCTGGTTACCGATGCTGACGGCTTCCGTTTGATTTCCCTGGATGGACGTCCTGCTGTGGAGGTCTTCCAACAATATGCTCAAGAGACGCAACAAGTGCTTGATCTTGAGAATCCTATCCCTTTCTTCTTGCATAATGTGTTGGGGGTCGAGGCTGGCGTGGGACTCTATAAATTACGTGTCCCCCTGACAGTGGATGCTAATGGGGCCATAACATGCGCCGTTGAGATTCCTAAAGGTGCTGTGGTCTCGATTATGAGTGGTAGTGTGAATTCAACTGTGGACGCTGCGTCCACAGCCGCTGTCCATGCGCTTCAACAACTTCACTCCTTTAAGCCAGGGATGGTCCTCTTTTTCGATTGTGTGGCTACACGCTTACGTATGGGACTTGAGTTCCACAATGAACTACAGGCTGTACGTTCTATTGTGGGTGCGGATTATATAGGCTGCAATACGCATGGGCAGGTTGTATGTGGCACAGGACAGTTCAGTGGCTTCCATAATTGCACTGCTGTCGTTTGCGTTTTCCCTGCGTAGAAGAGAACCCGACTAGCCAATACTACAAATCAAGCCGAGTCGCTGTTGTGCTGCGATGCGTACGGCATCCAGAAATGCTCCCGCATGGATAGGCGCAACCTCGTCAATCATACGCTTTGAGTGTTCACTTTCCAGAGACTGGTGGCGTAAGAATGCTTGATGCTCAGCTTCCGCTTCATGCATCTCAGGTGCCTGGAGACCTTCAAGGCGAGATGCGAGGCTGCTTGTTTCGGTGGGTGTCAGGTAGCCAATATAACTGCCGTATGGATCTCCGGGCAGGTAGCCGAAAGGCATTACACGTCGTCCGCAGGCCAGCAATTCAAATAGAGCCATGGCGCGTACAGAATGCGAAGCCAGCCAACCACGTATATGTAAAGTCGCTGGCTGACGCCCAATAACAACTCCTGTATTGGTGGCATCTAGGTCATCATCCGAAAGTGCGTCTGTGAATGGTAGTATTGGCTCCGCTGGCGCTTGCGTCTGCATGGCTTGAGGTAAGTCCTGTACCAGGTCGGAGAGCCCAGCGGACTGAAGGAGCGTGATCAGCTCTATGCGCGGCAGGGCTGGATAGCCGTCTGCTAATGGGGCTGGCTCAAGTGCTTCAGGCAGAAAATCACTCTCAGACGAAGAGTACCAGGGCAGGCAAAATTGCTGCGTCAGGGCCCCCAGACGGTACGTAAAGCCTCCGAGTCTTTGTAGAGCTGTGGTGGATGGGCCCTCACATAGCGATCACTCAAAAGCGTAAATTGCATCGGATCACAAAGGAGTGCGTACTCCTGCTGAGTATGCGAACCACGTGGAAGGTTTTGCACGAAGGCTTTGGCGCGTGTCCATGTGCGTAACTGCTTCATTGGCTGAGGGACAAAGAGCTCTTCTTGCGCGCAACGCGTCTGCTCAAATAGATGATAGGCTATCGTATCATCACTATCTACAAGCCAACTCGTAAAGGCTGGCATAACACGCTCCGTATACACTTCCCAGGCGAAACCTTGTATGCGTACAATCATGTCTTTCTTCTTCTCGACTACAGCTTTGACTCTCTCCTTATCCGAAAACCTGAGCGCATTCGGGAAGGATTTGCCTTGCTGGAGGCGTCTTCTGGCTTTTTCGATTCGCGTAGAATGTGGCACTGCCGAAAATTATCCCTCTTGAGGGGCCACTGATGCGGCCCGCTTACGGGTTTTCGACGGAGTATTATGCCAGAGTATATGCATGTGATACATAGTACCTGCGAGACGCGATCTTTGCCAACTCTTATAGGTTGATAGTAATGGTCTCGCAGGTATTGCTCAGGCAATTCTACTTTGTTTTGCCGTCAGCGCTGGCATCATTCCCTTTCTCCTTGTTTGGCATAACAAAGATACCCATCTGTGCCTGCTGCATCATCTCCTCGAGGAATGGATCTTCTTGTAGTCCCGAGAAAGAAAGCGGTCCATTCGAAGAGCGTGCTTCACGTTGTGTCGCTTCTAGACTTGCACGGAGCTCAGGTGGCAGATCCATTGGCAGCGGCTGAAGATTTCTGTCAAAAGAGACATTGGGAGGCTGACTCTGCGCCGAGGTGGGTGGCGTGTTAGAGACTGCGAATGTGCGTGGATTGGTCTGGTCCCCCTCGGATACGGCTAATGTTGCGTACTGTTGCCTGCTAGCAGTATTCTGCGCTTCCAGCGTTGGTTGTCCATGTATACCGGATATTGCCGGATAGAGACCACTATTACCCCGCGCAGTGTTTGCTGGGGCGGTAGGGGGGACTAACGCAGGCATGACGCCACTGTTGCCCTGCATTGCAGCTAACTGGGGGATATTCTGTGCAGGAGGGAACTCCTGCTGCTCGGAAAAAATATTTTGGAGCTCGTTATTGATGGACGAGTTGTTGTTTGGGTTATTTATATGCCCAAAGACGACATTCCCTTCCTGGGGGTCTATCCATGGAACACTAATTGAAGTTTTCTGCACCTTGCGCGCTTTTTCATCCTGCTTGCGCTTGAGAAGCAGCACAAGTGTTACTGCCGCCGTCGTCAGGACCATAAAACCAATCCCTCCTCCGATGGGGAGCATAAGAGAGAGATTCTTGTCGTTACCCTGTCCCGTTTGGCTGTTCGTAGCAGATTGAGAGGGCGTCGTTGGCGTCACTTCAGCAGGTTGTGTCGCTGTGATGGCAGGCGTTGATGTAGCGGTCGGAGTAGGCTTGGGTTTGCTTGTTGCTGTGGCTGTGGGGGTCATTTGGGCAGGAGGTATCACAGGAGGAACCGTGGGCACCACTTGGGTAGGACCCTGCGTTGGCACCTTGGTTGGCACTTTTGTTGGCGCCTTGGTTGGTGTCGGTGTCGCAGTCGCGGGCTCGGTCGGTGTGGGTGTTGGGGTTCCTGGATCCACGGTTGGAGTTTCGTCCAATAACGCATTTGTAATTTGATGGACCGTGTCGCCTACAGATGTGGCTTCAGCTGTAGCATGATATATCGAAGCAATAGCTGCAACGGCAGAGATAACGAGTAACGCAATGCAGAGCGCCATCATCCGCAAAGTCCACTGGGCGTTCCCTTGTTGACGCTTTTTCACAATCGTCAAGCCTCCGGCGTGAATAAATACTACCTGTTGTATGCTCCGTCCTTGTTTTCGCTGGATCACCTATGGGAGCACGGTAGATGTTATACCCCCTGAATGGCCTCTTCACGAAAAAGTCCAGAACTCGTATTTATAAATAATAAATAGCAGGAATGTAGAAAATGAAAAGAGAGCAGAAACATAAAAATGTACGCAGGATATGCGCGCTCTGGTAAGTAATAAGAATGTAAAGGCGATCAGTATCAACCTAGTGATTATAGTGTATGTAGCTGGGTCCAGAAGCGTCAAGCTGGCAGCTAAAATGTACTATAAAAAACGTGATCGTGTGAATACGTATAACTGCTGTATATAGATATAATACTGGCATTTTGGCGTATATTCTAGGGCGGAAAGATATTGCCCCGAACGGCTGTATACTAAAAGCGAGGGTACGTCGTCATAGATACAATGTTAATTACGACCTTTGGACGGGTCGCTAGTCATTGTATTACCGCTCACGGAGTGATGGGGAATTTTGATATTCATCACATCAAGATGTCTGCCGGACGGGGATTATGGATAAGTATAGTAAAAAACTGGCGGCAGAAGACCTCGAACTCGCGGAGATGGGAGGAGTGGATTGGTATGACTGTACAGGTCGATACTATACACAATGAAGCGTGGCTTCCCAAAGCGTCTCAAACCTCATACCTGACGATTACTCTTTTTTTGGTAGTCAGGTTTTTCGAAAATTTCGATGACTTGCGTCTGTGGGGCAGAATAAACTGGCTTGTGATTATCGCGATCATACTCTGGGTGCTCGCAATGATTCAGCTTTTAGGCTTGATGCTCTATGGTTGTTTATGGCGAAAAATTGGGTCGCGAGGTGATTGTGAAGTATCTCAGGAGCGTAAGCGACTGTGGCTGGTTCCTGGTCTGGGGAGCATGGGTTTATTGTTCGCAATATATGGCTTGATCTCCACCTTAAATGTGCCCTGGCTACCAGAGTTTCTATCAATGCCAGAATTAATGTACTTTGTTGGCGTTTCTACTTTCTCATTGATCCTTCTATGCTGGTTATGTTCTGGTTTCTTGTACCAGGGACGTCTTCTGAAGGATATAAAAGCGTTCATAAATGGTGAGAAACGGCTACGCGCAAGGCTAGAAACCTCAAGTCGCGAGCAAGAAGCATTGGTTCAGTCGCAGCAGCGCCTCCTGCTGGAACAAGATCGCCTCTTTCGTGAGCAAAGGCGCCTGAATCTTACCGATGTGACTACTGGCTTACCAAACCGTTGCGAGACTATTACTCGGCTAGAGACTGCGCTTGCTCATTGTCGAGTTAACAAAGACATATGCGCGATCTTCTTTGTCAATCTGGACCATTTTAAGCGCGTCAATGATACCTGGGGGCATTGGTTTGGAGATGCTGTGTTGAGTGAAGCTGGGGCGCGGCTTGCACGTGCGATGGGGGAGGAAGGCGTGGTTGGGTGCTATGGAGGTGATGAGTTTGTTGCTTTTCAAGTGGGGCTCAATGCCAGTCAGGCGCATATGCGTGCTGAATCTTTACGCCAGCATATCCTGGAGGAGTCATGTGTGGGGAATATGGAGAAGGATGCAAGAGCTTTGTCCGTTTCTGTGAGTATTGGGATTTCACTATACCCCCTGCATGCCATAAAGGGCCAGGAACTCATCGCATTTGCGAACGAGGCGATGTATCGGGCTAAAAGCCGAGGGCGAAACTGTGTCTGTATGGCATCTCCGGGGGATAGGCTTCCAAATAGAGATGTAGTAGAAAGAGCAATGAAGCTCTCCGATGTAGATGTGATGACGTTGCGAGCCTTGCTAGCTCTATTGGAGGCCCGGGATCTGCAAACCTATCTCCATGGACAACGCATGGTAGACATAGTTGTGGAGATTGCCAGATACTTACACTGTCGCTCAGAGGATATCTATACATTACGCTTGGCTGCGATGTTGCATGATCTTGGGAAGATAAGTATCCCAGATTCTATTCTGCATAAGGCGGGACCATTGGATCGTACTGAATGGGTGCTTATGCAACAGCATCCAAGAATTGGTCAGGAGATTCTGGTTAAGGCGGGTGGTGTCTTCTCGGTAGTTGCTGTAGTCGCGGGAGCCCATCATGAGCGCTGGGATGGCTCAGGTTACCCTGCGGGACTTGAGCGCGAAGAAATTCCATTGCTGGCAAGGATTTTGAGTGTCGCTGATACCTACGATACGATGGTCTCTGCTCGTATCTACCATCAACCTCTTTCTTCTGAAGCCGCTTGTGCCGAGTTGGTACGCTGTATGGGCACAAAGTTTGATCCGCTGGTGGTGCGAGCTTTTCTTGCGGTTTTACCGCGAATTCTGCAGGAATCTATGCCCATCGAGCACGTGGAAGCTTTTGACGCAAGCAGGCATAGAGATGAGCGTTAAAGCGCTTGCATACTCTATGCCTGAATAAGGCGTGGGTGTCGCTTACGCGAAGTCGCGCAAGAGATGCACCTGGATAGGCTGGCGAAGCGTGCGCAGAGCCTTAACCTCGATCTGGCGAATGCGCTCTCGTGTCAGCTTAAAATAGGCACTCAATTCCTCTAGCGTATGGCAGTAGCCGTCATGGAGTCCATAGCGTAATTCAATGACCTGGCGCTCGCGCTGGTTAAGCGTCTCAAGTGCGCGCGAAATATGATCACGTAGCACCTGGTGCGTAACTACCTCAGCGGGCGCGGCGGCATGAGTATCGATCAACGTATCGGCAAGATGATACTGCTCGTCTTCAATGAGTGGAGCGTCGAGAGAGATTGGAGTCTCCGCGATACTTTGTAGCTCCACGACACGCTCCTTGGTAAGATTAAGAGCGTGGGCGATCTCCTCTGGGAAGGGATCACGTCCCAGATCCTGATAGAGTTGACGTGTAATGCGCTTCATTTTATAAATGAGCTCTACGACATGGACAGGTACGTGGATGGTGCGAGTATGTTCCGCGACCGCGCGGCTAATCGCCTGGCGAATCCACCAGGTCGCATACGTGCTAAAGCGGAAACCACGTTGAGGGTCGAATTTCTGCACCGCACGAATCAGGCCCAGATTTCCCTCTTGAATCAAGTCAAGTAACGAGATGCCCTGATTGTTATAGCGTTTTGCGATGCTGACAACTAGACGTAAATTAGCTTCAACTAGACGTTTTTGCGCTTCTGGTTCCCCATTAGCCACCCGTCGAGCAATCTTGAGTTCTTGTTCGGGGGTGAGGAGTGGGAAGCGGCCGATTTCGGCCAAATATTGACGAATGGCATTGTCAACTTCCCTGTCACTTTCTCCTTCATCTTCAGTTCCTTCTTCATCATAGAAGGCATCGTCGGGGAGTTCGTTTGTCGTTGTTTTGCTCCGGCGACGACGTGTAGGTGTCGCGCCTTTAGGTTCATCGGGGAAGGAATCTTGCTCAAGAAACGATGTGGCTTCTTCTCCTACCACCTCTTCCGCTGTCACCCTTGTAGATGGACGGCCCGCTTTTCTTCCTCTTGTCCCACCTTCCTCTGAAACGAGTCGGGTTGCTCTTCGGCGGGTACGCTGACTGGCTACTGTTCCTTCACTTGCGGCAGAGTCTTGTCCATGAATATCGAAACGAACTTGTGGTTCTCTCTCTTTGTGTTTGACACTGGCTACCATATACCTACTCCTTTACCTCAAAACCCATTCCACTACTTGGTAACCGGAGACGCAGGATGCTGAAACTTGATGTTCTATCCTTTCCAGTCTGTATCCTAGACACAGCGTTCAACATTACCTGTTGTCCAAAAATTTTTTAGACACATCCCCCCTTGTCTCTATGTATTGCAAGATATGTGCCAACAGATCGGCCTGGGTATAGAGATGTTTGGATGTGTTGGAAAAAAATAGATATACAGAGGCTTTAGAAGCGCTTGTGAGCTTTATTGAATCCCATATGTATTTCCACCTCAAAATGCTAAAGAGGACGGTGTGCCCTATGAAAGTAGGGGCGAAAATTTTTACAGGTACTGCGGATATATCCGCAGTTTTTGGGGTTGTTTCGATTGTGAAAGAATACACGCCTGCGACGCGTTTATTTGGGCGAGAGATTGTGATGTCAGGAAAAGTCCTATCTAAGGAAGGATCGCGGGATTATGGATCAATTGAGACGACGTACCTTGCCTCATGCTGGAGGCTCATTCCGTTTTGGATGTTGGGATAGGGTGCGCTGGTGGTTAGTTTCTCCTGGGCGTATGGAGTTCTGGTTATGGATTGTCTGCTTTCTGCTCCTGGTTGCGACGACGGGAGCGATACTCGTGATGGCCTTGTGGAATGTGGGCTGGTTATCCATTACCCCCTGAAGGCGATGCGGTAGTTTGATACCAGAAATAGCCTATCTCAAGGCTCATTCTCGCTCTGCTGTGCTTCCTCTTTCTGCTCGACTTGTGTAGGGCAAAGTGGTACAATAGCTCCCACTAGCGCATGGTGTGCCCACAGTGATGCCAGTGGAACAAAGGAGTGAAGTGTAATGCCAGGAGGCCGAGATAGCCATAACCTACCTCATGAGAGCGTCGATAGTATTTTGCTTGCAGTCAGTCGTCGAGACGATCTGGACCATGAGACCTTATCACACTATTTTGATCGCCTTGATGAAGAGTGGACCAATGGCGCTCGCGAAAAGGTGCTCCATTTGTTGCGCAGCCGGGATACCTCAGCGCATACCGCCGCCATTCTTATCCTTGCCGAGCTAGCGACCGATTTTGATCTTGAAGAGCTCGAAGATTTTGTCACTGATCCGACCGTGAGTGATATGGTCAAGCTTTCCCTCTCCCCTATTTTGAAAGAATTAGGCTCCGAAATGGCGGATGATGGATTGGTAGAGTATCTCAATGACCCTGCTGGCGCTATGTTGCAAATGCAAATGCATCTACTAGAGCTGGTGGGGCAGAGTGAAAAAGGGGTGGAGTCGGTACTTGAAGATGTAGCGTCGATGTCGCTTGAGCGAAAACTGGCATTTATCAACTGGCTAGGGAATAGCAATGATCCGCGAGCGGCAAAATTACTCATCCCTTTGATGGAGAATCAAACTGGTAAGGTCGTCACCTCGGTGATTGACGCGCTTGAGCAATTAGGCGCGATGGCGGCTCAGCAGACCATCCCTGCCCTGAACTATCTTGTCTCTACAACCTCTAATCGCCAGGTGAAGCAACAGGCACGCGCAGTCCTTGGACGCTTAATGATGCACTCTTCACCCGATCTTGAGATGGAAGGCAATGTGGTCGCGCTCCAGCATCTTCAGCCCTATCAGGCACGCGCTAGTTTTATCGATGGGTCGGGCTCTCAAATTGTACTGCTATCCTGGAAGCGACCAGATGGGCAGCTCAAGGGCGTGAATGTCATGATGCAGGATCAGTGGGGCGTGAAGGATTGTTTCGGCATTGACGATATGGAGCCGCATCAATGGGTAGAATTGGTTACGGAACTGGATTCGCAGGGCTTTGCGAGCTTTCATATCTCTTTTGAATATGCCAGGAAGCTTATTATGGCGAGCCGTGCCATGAATAAGCGTTCGCGCCACAAGTTACCTATCGCGTATACGGTCTGGCGTCCTTTGATTGAGGCAAGCCCGGAGGAGTATGATCCATCTGTGCAAGCGGATGAGCCTGCTCAGGAGAGCGCGAAGGAACAAAAAGAGTTGCTCCCTATTTTAGAGCCTCTTACCTTTGATGAGAAGACGCAAGCATTAGCTCAGCGAGGCGCGGACCTCTATAAATTGCCGGAGTTCGCCTCCTGGCTCTTTGACCCGGTGACACGTCTGGAACCGTTCATTAATCGCTATTGGAGCGGACACAACGCGCAAGAGCTCTTTCTCGGTAAGGGCAAACGGCGTCGCAAGGCGACTCCCGCCAGTAAGGAGAAGCTAGAGCAGGATGATAAGTTAATTGGTGACGCTCTGGACGAACTGGTTGACGATCAGTGGCGTACCCTCTACGAGACGCGTTTGCGCAGACAGGCGGCTTTCTTCCTCTACTCCGGACGGGATAAAGAGGCTTCGCTCATGCGTGCAGTGGCGGCGCAATTACACCCTTCTTCCGGTGTGCCGGTGCGTGAACAGGCCTTTGCGCGCACCATGATCCAGACCTCGATTGAGCAAGGCCCCATGCGGATGATGATAGAGGCACTCGGGTCTGGTAATCTTGAGCCGCTTCCAATCACCTTCTTCAGCGATGATGATACACCTCAAGGTTAACTGCTTATATTTTCACCTCCTTAACAGTGATGATCGTTCGAGTTGGATCAAAAAGACATAAAATGCGACAAGGCATGTTTCACGTGAAACATGCCTTGTCGCATTTTATGGGGGCGCGATGCATAACATCGAAACCACAACCTCTCACAATTTGCTGTGCCCTCCTCGCGTTCAAGCGCTGAGAAGGTGACAGAGCGCTAGTGGGCCGGAACCGTGGCAGGCGCTTTCAGAATTTCCTGGGCTGCATACTCGCCGCTATGCATGGCTCCCTGGATACTGCTAGATTTAGTGTATTCCCCTGCCAGGTAGAGTCCTTCGGTTTCTGTTCGGTTGCCAGGCAAGGTGTCATATATACCTGGAGGCTGATGAAATTGTGAGAAGGGAATACGATAAATTGCCATGAGTTGCCAGTGCTTCAGGTCGCGCTCTGGGAACCAGGTCGCGATCTCTTCGCGGCAGCGCTGAGCCAGTGTTTCATCATCTTCAGCAGGATTGCCCAGAATTGTTGCGCTCAGCAGGTGTTTGCGCGGCGGAGCGTACGTCGGAGCTATATTGGTGAGCAGGACGGCGTTGTTGACATAGGCGTCCGGGTTGGCGTTCAACAGGATCTTGCGCTGTGGGTAGAGCCGCTCATTGCCCGCGAAGTAGACGCAGACTGAGCCGACTGCCTGTGTTGGGAGAGGTGTTTTGACCCAGCGAGCCGCGACCTGGCTGGAGGTTGCAATCACTACCTGTTCCGCGTGAATCTCCTCACCATTCGCCAGGCGCACTCCGTGTACGTGATTATGGCTGATAAGCAGATCTTCGACGCGCGCGTTATAGCGTATGCTCTGGCGTGGCAGCGAAGCCGCGAGTTGTTCGGGGATGCGCTGCATCCCTTCGGCTGGAAGAATGATCTCTCCTTGCGACAACATCTTAAAGGTGAACTGGAACAGGCGCGCGCTTGTACTGAGCGAGCGATCTAGAAAGATTCCGCCATAGAAAGGGCGCGCGAAGTTCTCAATAAATTTCTCTGAGAAGCCCTGCCGTTGCAGGTAGGCTTCAGTTGACTCGTCCAGCCCATCTGGTTGATCTTCGCCGGCGAAGATGGCGCTTGTAGATTGTTTTGCGAGCTTATTACGCAGGTATAGGATGCGTGCCTTATCTGTAGCTGAGATGAGTGGATTGAAGAGTCCGGGCAGGAGTGCTCGGGTATCGCGCAAAGGGTCAGAGATCTCGTAGCGTTTGCCGTTTTTGACCAGGATGGCCCCTGGTTCGAACTTGCGCTGTTTAAGGCGTCCGTAGTCGAGGTGACGACTGGCCGCCGCGTACGCGGTAAAGAGAACCTGGAAGCCTCGATCAAGGCGATAGCCCTCTTCATGGTAATCCGTGCGTACACGCCCGCCAACCTGGTCCGCTGCCTCTAGAACCAGCACCTCCTGCCCCGACTCTACTAATTTTTTCGCGCATGTCAGGCCCGCCAGACCAGCACCTACGATGAGAATCATGTTGTGTGCTCCTTACCACAAAGGGTTCATAACCAGTCCCGTAATGAGCTTGGGATAAATATAGGTTGACTTCTGCGGCATACGATCATCTGCCTGCGCTACCTCGCACACTTGCCGCAAGGGTGTGCTATTCAGCAGGAGTGCGGCCTGTATCTCTCCATTCACGAGTGCTGAGAAGACGTGTTGCGCGTCATGCGAGTAGCGCACATGGGTCCCCGCTGTCATATCTTCTGGGCGCAGACCGAGTGTCTCCTCCAAAATCAAACGTTGCGCGATAGCTACATCGAGTCGTTTCCAGGCATCGGTGTGTTCGCTGGACTCCATATGCGTCTGCCCCTGGGCCTTCAGGCGAAGCAACAAGGTATCCTGGGCCGTCTTAAGTATGAAGGCGGTCCGCTCGCGCCCGGCTTTTTCCAGGTGTGGGAGGATATCTTCATCCGCGAGAGCCTCAAGATGCTCAACATCAAAGAAGCGAGCAAGTTCCGTCTCTTTGAGCTTTTGAAGGGCATCTGGACCCAGATTGAAGAGAAGCCGATGTGTGGGCATGACTAGCATGCCAGGGTCATCTACATCGATGAGTGACATCAGGGTAAAGTTGGCTGCGTCTTCAGGGTGTAGCGTTTTGCGTTGCTCTTCAAGTTCCGCGCGATATGCCAGGGCTGTTTCATAGCGATGATGCCCATCGGCGATATAGAGTTGGCGCTCGCGGAAGAAGTCCTGAATAAGGGCTATGTGCTCGGAGTTGCGCACGGGTTGCAGGCGACGCTCGACGCCGTCCTCATCACTGAAGCTGATCTCTGGTTGCTCCGCATAGCTCGCAAGGAGACGACGCATGCGCCCCTGGGGATCTTCGAAGAGGCTCATGATCGGGCTCAGATTGGCCGCGCAGGCGCGATAGAGGTTGAGGCGATCTTCGCGAGCCTTTTTCAAGGTATGCTCATGAGGCAAGACGACGCGTGCACTCCAGGGTTCGAGACGCACGCGAGCTAGGAGGCTGGTGCGTGTATAGTTTTGTCCACCTGCCGAGAAGACTTGTTGATAGAGATAATAGCAAGCCTGCTCTTCCATGTGTAAAATACCTTGCGTGCGCCATTCCGAGAGTAGCGCGGCGGCTCGGGTGTAGACATTGTTCAGTTCGTCATCGTGCGGGGTTTGTTGGCCCAATTCCAGGCGAATAATATTGTATGGGTCGCGTTGATAATAGCGCTCCTGTGCCTCTGCGTTGATAATGTCGTATGGAGGGGTTACGACGCTCGAGAGGTCCTGTACCTTATCATGAGCATAGCGCAACCCTCGTAGTGGTTGTACATCGGCCATAAAACAAGCCCCCTTCTCTATAAAGAATACGTGCGTATAAAGCGATCAATCTGCCAGGAAGGTGTGCCGAGCGGATGGTTGTGGCCCTGTGCCCTCCGAACGAAAACCTGAGCGCTTTGCGCTAGCCGCCGAGCAGGCGGCGTTGGTTTTCGTGTAAGACATTCTCCAATCGAAAACCTGAGCGCTTTGCGCGAGCAGCGCTGTGCCCTCGTATAAGGGGTGGTTTTCGCATAAGATTTAAGTGGGCCTGCTCTTTGCTCATTGTACCACAGGGCCGCAGAGGAGGCGAAAACATGGTGCCAGGGTCTAGTTTCAGGTCGTATCGCCCCATACACAAGAAAAAATGTTCAAATTGGGGCTTGACAGCGAGTGAGATGTTATGGTAACATGCTCCATGTAGAACAAAGGTTCAAAACTAAATATGCTCTCCCAATCCCCATCATCTCTCCTCTTTCTATCCCCTGTAGCGGTCGGGTTTCCTCTCTCTCCCTCCCGACCGCTAGGCGGAAAAGACCTTCACTGTGGAACCACGAAACATTCTGATGCTTCTGCCTCTACTTCGCTCTCGCTTTCCCTGTACCGCGATATTATATAAAGGCTTTTTCATCACTAAGGAGAAGGGCCTGTATCATGAGCAGAGGTGAGAAGTGCGAGGAAAACTGGAACACTTCCTCTGGTTGAGAAAATAGGGCATACGCTCTACCCACAAGTCCTATGACGAGCAAAACGCATTGACGTGCATTTATGTGAAGGGTAGAGTATATATGTGTGGGTGAGGTGAAGGTGCATAATTAGTTCTTGCCTTGGGTGAGGAGAGCATGAGAGGGGATGAAGAAGGCAAGGCACATTATGGCGGGAGTAGTTCAATGCAAGCAACAAATAGCCTTACAGGGCAAATCGTGGGCGGTGACTATCTGGTAGAGCGTCTGGTGGGGAAGGGGCGTTCGCAAGTGGTATATCGGGCGCGTCAGGTCTCCACACAGGAGCGGGTTGCGCTAACTTTGTTTCTTCTGCCGGAGCACTTTTCCGCCGCTGCACGTGAACGTTATCTGCAACGCTTCCAACATGAAGCACGTAAAATACAGTCTCTAAGACATCCGCATATTATGGCTGTCTATGCCTATGGGGTATATGACGCTTACCCTTATCTGGTCACGCCTTATATGATGCATGGCTCTCTTGTGGATGTCATCAAGGACAAACAGCGTCTTCCTCATGAAGAAGTCAGGCTGATTGTCGAGCAGGTCACCTCTGGTTTGAGCTACGCGCATGAACATGAGAGTATTCATGGAACGCTCAAGCCCGCGAATATTGTTTTGCAGCCCGATTCCTCTCTGCTGGTGGCTGGTTTGGGCTTGATGCACATGCAGCAGATGAGTGGAATTGAGAAATCCGATTATCCATTCGCGCATCTGCTCAGCATTGGAGGCTCATTTGTTACACCTCCCACATATCTGGCCCCAGAGGTCCTGCGTGGAGAGCATATCGATAAGCGTTCAGATATCTATGCGCTAGGGATCATCCTCTTTGAATTGCTAAGTGGACAGGCGCCATATTCAGGTCGGAAGCCAGAAATGATTCTGCGCCAGATAGAGCAGGAAGACCCTCCTTCTTTGCGCTCGTATGACCCTTCAATTCCCATCTCGTTGGAACTTGTCGTCAGGCAAGCATTGGAGCGGGAGCCGCAGCGCCGTTTCGCGCGGATGCAGGATCTGGCGGAAGCTTTTATTCAGGTCTCGCTCGGTATTGAGCATAGTTCTGCATCGGACCGATTGCCTATTGCATCGCTGCAGGAACCTCAGCAAGCACATGGCTCCTGGCAGTTTTCCCCTCCCATTGTCACCGGGAAAATGCCAGCGGTAATAGACCCTGTGAGAAGGCGCACCTCAGACCAATCGCCCTCTGGGCCTGATGTTGAGCACGTAAGACAGGTGGTCTCATTGCCTGCTCCACCGACGCACGATACGCGCCAGCCTGCCGCGATTGCCACGCCTAAAGGGCGAACAGTACGCCCGTCGATGCGGGAGTCTGCACTCCAACAGCCAGAGGGATTGGCTCACTTACCTGCCCCGACTGATCGAGAGAAGCATGAGCATCATCCTCCTGCTCAGGAGTGGTTTTCACTTGCTGGTCTCGGCGATCATATTGGATCGCCGAATATGCCTGTCGCGCGTACCCTGAAGCGTGTAGAAGCCCCTTTCCCCGCTCCTAAGAAGAGGAGAGGGGTGGGGCGGAGGCGTGTTCTGGCGACATTGGTTGCGGGTGGGGCGACGGTTGCCGGGCTGGCGTTTGCCTTACATCCCACACTGCCTAATTTATTTTCACCGTCAGCGGGTCCTGCTGGAAGCACGCCAACTGATCCCAAGGCCAATCAGAAACCTACGACTGGCATGCCTGGTCATACTGTTTCATTGCCAGGGGCTAACCAACTCTTGAAGAATTCAGCACTTAATTTTATCAATCCCGTTGATAAAAAGGCTAGTGTTCTTGTACATACGGAAGATGGGCAATTCGTGGCATATGAACGCGCCTGCACACATGTTGGCGTCAATGTTAACTACGATAAGGGCACACAGATGTTAGTATGCCCCGCGCATGGCGCTATCTTTGATCCCGCCAAAGGCGGTGCCGTTGTACAGGGGCCAGCCACTCGTCCCCTCCCTCGACTCTCGGTGCGTGTCTCCAATGATGGAACGCTAACATTGCTTTAGATGGCATATGGATAGTTTGGGTATATATGCTTGCCAATAGGGGTTAGAAAGGCTACAATAGCGGCGTCAGTGTTGTTCTGCTTGGAGAAAAGAGGGGTTGCATATGGACTCAATGCTTATTACTTATCTTGGTTTGATTGTGGCCCTTTCCATCCTGGTCTGGAGCGCCGGAGTACTATTTCGTTACTATCGTAAGCCGCGCTCGGGTGTGCATGGACGTAGTCAGAATCTAGACGCTTGGATACCCTTCAATCCTACTACGGCGACTGAGGAAGAATATCTGGAGGCTATTGGGGAGGAGGATGAGGAGTCACCGGCGCGCCTCCATATTCAGACACGTCAGAATGGTCATTCCAATAACGGACATAAGCATACATTCTAAGTATGAGAGAGAGGAGAGGCGCCATTGCCCACTCACTCGCTACTCTTTACTCTTCTCAAAGATGCGTGCGACCTCTGCCAGAATATCTTCTACATTCAACTCAGGTAACTCGTCAATGCTGATTTCGCCAGGGGCTTCTGGTTCAGGTTCTCCATCTTTGTTGTTGTTATCTTCCTTTGGCTGATCTTGTTGAAAGAACTCTTGCTCGCAGGTCTGTAGTGCCTCTTGAACGGGCATTCCCTTGTAAATAATGCGAGGGAGCAGGTTATTGTAAATACTAACAGTTTGCATGATGGCGCCAACCGCTAGTTGAAATTGATCAAAGGAGAGGTCGTGGTCCGCCAGAGGGATAGTCTCTTCCAGGCGTATCTCACCATCTTCCAGGTCCAGGCCGAATTTTCCGATAGCAATGCGGTAATTAACAGCCATTAGAGCTTCCAGGCATTCCAGGCGCTTGCGCTGCGTGATATGTGTAACATGAGGGACAATGAGCATGAGCTTACGTAGACCATCGCGGCGCTGGAGCCCGACGACAAGTCGCCATTGCCCCTGCTCTCCATGAAATACTAGTTCCAGTAGCTCTTGCTGCTCATCAATACGCGATATTTTGAGCCCCATCTGATTCAAATATTCTACTAATTGAGGAATGCCAAAGCTCTGTGCCATTGGGTCTTAGCTCCTTGTATTGTATCTACTGTTCTAGCGTGGGTGAAGGAATGATACGAGCCTTTTTCGTAAATAGGATAGGAAAAGAGGGCCGCCTCCCTTTACAACCTTATTTGCCAGGCGGAAATGCATCGTGAAGCACGTATGTGCTCGCTGTCTGTGTATATGAATACAGTTATTTGTCAAAGTATAACATATGGTTGTGTTGCCTCTAGCCTATCTGTCACATTTGAAGTGTGACAGAGAAGGCCGAAATGATGTCAGACTTACGCTTTTTGTGTAATATGTCTGACTTCAAGGTGTGCAATGCCGGGTATAGTACTGATTGGTGAGTGCAATGATTCGTTTAGCAGTCTTCGGAAGGCTTTGAGCTCATGATATGTAGGCGCTCGCTTAAACCGAGCTCCGAGCCCGCTACTCAATCATCTGCATGCCGCTTTATGGGGGAGCACGTGAGCCTCCCATTTTTCCTTGCGTGGTAGTATAGAGGAAAGATATAATCGCCTCAAATGGCGTATCTACTTGTAGAGTTGTCTATAACTCTAGTGAAAGAGGAGCATTTATTTCGTATGAGTCAAGACCAGAACCTATCTGATGAATCCGTAGAGGCATGTATCCAGCGTGGCGCGGAGAATGCGGTCAAGTGTATGGGGGTGAGCGAGACGGACCGCGTTTTTATCATGACCGATAAGGCTCGCGAGGGGATCGCGCACAAGGTTGCCGATGCCGCCAGGGCTCGCCACGCTAACGTCGAGATGGTTTTGCTAGAGCAGTTTGGGACGCGCCCGCTGACTGTTTTTACCGATGAGTTCCGCCAGGCCATTATTGATGCCAAGCCAACAGTTACTTTTTATATCGCTACGGCCCAGCCTGGCGAGATTGCCTTCCGTATTCCCCTGCTTCCCTTCTTGCAGCAACTCAAGGTACGGCACGGGCATATGATTGGCATCGATGAGCGCCTGATGATCGAGGGGATGTGCGCCGACTATGATGAGGTCTTTGAGGTAACTAACAAAGTGTATGAGATCGTGCGCCACGCTAAGCACATCCATGTAACCTCACCCAAAGGAACCGACGTCAGCGCAACCTTCCACCCCGATTGGAAATGGGTTCCTTGCCACGGGCGCTATACCACACCCGGAAGCTGGGGTAACCTCCCAGAGGGCGAGACCTATACCGCTCCCGCGACCGTTGATGGCGTGCTCGTTTGTGAAGTGTTGGGCGACTTCTTCTCTGAGAAGTATGGCGTTTTGAAGCAGCCATTGACCATCAAGGTGAAGGATGGTTACATTACGGAGGTCAGCGGTGAGGATAAGGCTCTGGCTCAGGAGGTCCATGACTATCTCTTCTCTAGTCCCAATGGTAATCGCGCGGGTGAGTTTGCCATCGGCACCCTGACGAGCTTGAAGCAACTCTCGGGGAACCTGTTGCAGGATGAGAAGATGCCGGGTCTCCATGTCGCCTTTGGTAACCCCTATCCCGAGTTGACCGGCGCTGATTGGACCGCGAAAACGCACGTCGATGTCATTCCAACACAGTGCACGATTGAGGTTGATGGGCGCGTCATCATGCGCGATGGCGTCTTCACCCTTTAAATCTTACTGGTTACGCTGGCTTATTGTGGTGATATTTCAAACCTGAAGCGCCTTTCTTTCGTAGAATAGAGAGCGGGAAATACTCTAAGCGGTATTTCCCGCTTGACAGGTAAGAGAATGCGCATTCCAATATCCTTCTCAGATATGTGTCGTTGCGCCTGTAGTGCGTGATGAAGAGGAGATGCCATATGACAGTGGCGAGAGGGCAGCACCTTATTGGTAAACAGTTTGGTTCCTGTGTGCTAGAGCAGGTGCTGGGGTATGGGGGGTCAAGCGCGGTCTTTCTCGCGCAACAGCACGATCCTGAGCGCAAGGTCGCAGTGAAGGTCTTCCTGCCGCGCCAGAATATGGACCGGCAGATGTTACGCGAATACTATGATCGTTTCCTGCATGAAGCGGAGGTTGCGAGCTCGCTAGATCATCCCCATATCTTACCTATATATGCGTATGGCGAACAGGATGGCCTTCCTTATATCATCATGCCCCATATGTCGGGGGGGACACTTGCGCAATATATCTCCAAACGAGGAGCGCTCTCTTTACAAGAAACGCACTGGTATCTGGCACAAATCGCCCAGGCGTTGGAATATACCCATGAACAGGGGTGGGTCCACTGCGATGTCAAACCTGCTAATATTCTGCTCGACGACGAGGGGCATGCCATGCTTTCGGACTTTGGCATTTCGCGTAAGCTGGCTACCAGACAACAGGTCACTGATCTGGAGCGGGATGGAAACAGCGAGATGCTTATGGGAACGCCGGACTATATTTCGCCTGAGCAGGCTATGGGACGCGTTGTCGATGGGCGTTCCGATGTGTATTCGCTTGGAATTACCCTCTTCTATGTGCTGACAGAACAATTGCCGTTTAAGGCTGATTCAACCATCGCCCTGGCTCTACTTCATATACATGAGGAGCCTCCTCTCCCTGGCATGATTCGTAAGGATGTTAAGCCTGCTGTTGATGAGGTCATAAAAAAGGCCTTGGAGAAGGCCCCCGAAGAGCGTTTTCAGAATGTCGAACATCTGAGCGAAGCCTTTGCTGCCGCACTGGCTGTCAAAGCGCGTCGTGTAGCTCGACGCTCTACACCATCGCGCTCTACACCATCGCGCTCTACACCCAGCAGGAGGCATGGTCGTCAATCTGGCACTTTTCTCAGAGGTAGTAAGCGCTCGCATCGAGGACTCCTGTTAGGTGGCACGCTCCTGGTGCTGCTCCTTGTTAGCACAGTGATCTCGCTTTCGGGAGTGCTCATGACGTATTGGCCGTCAGCGAGCCTGGCTTCGCCCCGCCTTACTGGTGGCAAAACGCCTCAAGCTACACTTACTCAGGTTTCTGACCTCTTTGCCGAACGTACCCAGTGGCCGTTGAGCCAATCGTTCTTCTTTGATACTACCGGTGCGCAGTATCATATCGTGAATACCTCTCCACAAGAAGTCCCTCTGATATCACTCTATCAGCGGCGCAACTTCGACGATTTTCGCCTGGATATCTCGATGCAGGAGGTGCGAAACTCGGCCCCAAATGATGGCGGTGATTTCTATGGCGTCATACTACGCTCCGATGCTGCGCAATCTCATTACTATCTCTTTGAGGTCCTGACCTCGGATATTGGGCAGTATATCTTCCTACGCTACGATAGTACCGCGAGCCAGAAGTGGACTTCATTGGCAAGTGGATTAGCACCTATGCTACGTACCGGCATGGGGAATGAGAATAAGCTTCGTATCGATGCCCAGGGGAATAGCTTTAGCATCGCTATTAATGGGCATTCTCTGGGCGATCCGATCAAAGATCAATCCTCTGACGCTGCTACCGCGCCTAAAAGCGGACAAATTGGCTTGTATGTAGAAGAGCAAGGCATGGAAGTGGCCTTCTCTCATCTTCAGGTGACGGCGAGCACAGAAACTTCCCAGGTTTCATAGATGAATGAAGGAGCGATAAAAGCCTATCGCTCCTTCATTCATTTTAGCCGTATACGAATGAAGGGCGCGTCGGGAAGAGGGTGTGTAACACAATTTCAGTGTCGGGACTGACCCTTGTCTCGGGAAAGACATGTTCCAGTTCTTCCAGGCTACGCCGCCCGAAGAGCAGTTGTAGGAAGACCAGGGGGGCGAAGCTCGCGCTCTCGTTTGGCTCATAGATTGGGGCGCGCCAGGGCTCGGCCTGTGTCAGCTTGCCATCTTGAAAGACCAGGCGTAAGCCATCCCGGAAGAAGTTTAACTTCACCTCGCCTCTGTAGCCCGCGAGAATCGAGTCCGCAAGCCGCCGTTCGAGCGCGGGCGCGATCAGGCGCATAAAGGCTGGCAGGTCTGAGACGCGCACATACCAGGCGTAGGGCTTCTCGCTCACTGGTGCTAGCTGCTTGCTGAAGGCGTCGTACAGAGGATGTGTCCCACCCAGGTAGAGCTTGATAGACTGCATGGGCTCGTTCTCGCTATCCTCGACAATAGCCTGCTCACCCAGCGTTTTAAGCGCTCGCAAGAGCGAGGGCATCAGTTCACGCGCGTTGACGCCCGCTACGAGATCCATGGCCCAGACCCTGAAGAGCTCCTCCCAGCGGCGCGCGGCTGTAAACACGTACCCAAGTGAGCATCCTTGGGGATCGACGATAATCTGCACATCGTTATGAACATTACGGGGTCGTCCGGGTGCTGGCTCAATCTCCCACTCTTCAATATTGAAGCGCCAGAAAGCGTCGGGGAGCGCGTTCCAGACGATACTCTCTCCCTGGCGCTGAGTATAGCATTTTTGAATGAAGGGAATATCCTCAACCGTCGCGCGGCGCAGCGTACATCGCTCCTGTTCTCCCGCTTTGAGCGGTGGTATGTGTGCTAACTTGACTGTCTGGCTGCCGCCGAGATCGAGCGCGTATTCATAGCCGAACTGGCGATAGAAATAGGGGATGCCGGTGACGCCCTGGACGATGCGCCCCTCGGACTCGCTCTGGGCGTGCAGCATCGCGAAGAGCTCACGTATCAGACCTTGATGGCGATACTGAGGGTCTGAGGCTACCATCTCAGGACGCCCAATCGGGAAGCGAATACCCTCATATTCCCAGTCATGTCGCCAGAGGCTAGCACAGGCTACGATGGGATGTCCCTTCCTACTGGTATCCTCGACCAGGCCATAATCGTAGGGGGTGGTAAAAGGACAGCGCCCGGTCATGAGCGAGCGAACGAACTCCGCCAGGCTCTTGTTCAGTGGCTGGTCGGCCTTGTGGCGAAAGGCCATGCCAACCAGGTGCGCGAGACCCTCGGTATCCTCGGGCGTTGACCAGCGCAGGACCAGCCCATCTCCCAGTTGCTTACGAAAGGGATGAGACAAGCCTGATCTGGCATCCATCTGCATAGTAATCGTCCTTTTCTGGTAGATGAAACATTGTGAACGCATGGTTCGTGCCCACATGGAGGCGGTTGAGTAGCAGGAGGCCGCAGTTTTATGGCCTATACTCATTTGTTATGATATTGGGCGTGACTCTCGCTGTCAAGTGAAAAAATGAGGTAGCTCTCGGCCCTACGAGTAGCCTATTCTCATCAAGATGCTCATCTGCTTATAAGGGCGCTGGTGGCGCGCGCGCCGCTTTGGGCGTATTTGACATAGCTTGCCCAACACTCTATACTGAAACTGACCGAAAATAGAACTTAGCCGCTGTGCTTGTTTGAGCTTGCATAGTGAGCCGAGAGGAGGATAGCTGGATATGGCTTATGTAATTACTCAGCCGTGCATCGGCGTGAGAGATGCTTCGTGTGTTGATGTCTGCCCCGTTGACTGCATTCACCCTTCTTCTGGTGAGCCTGGATATGAGGAGGCTGAGCAGCTCTTTATCAATCCCGATGAGTGCATTGACTGCGGCGCCTGTGAGCCTGCATGCCCGGTAACGGCCATTTTTGAAGAGTCTGCTGTTCCCGACGAGTGGAAGAGTTATATTAAGATCAACGCCGATTTCTTTAACCAGGGATAGCGGATGATATAAAGGGCCTCATGCGAAAACCCTTCCTCGTGTGAGGGAGAGCCACTGTCGCCGAGGTTTTCCAGAGGCTCAATGTCTTAGGCAAAACCCAACGTTACTAGCGTGACGAGCGCTAACTCCTATGTAGATGGCACGACGCGCTCAGGTTTTTGTAAGGCAGAAAACAAAAGTCACAAAGAAATATCTTTCAAATTTTGGCCTGGGGCAAGCGACGTTTCACACTGCAAGGGGGAGCGGGCTTGCTCCTGGTAGTGTCTGGCATCTTTTGCATCTCGATGTGCTGTGATATACTACAGGTGCTACATTCTTTCAGTACACACACATATCTTCTGTATGGAGCGAACCCCAATGCCAACAACTCGACGTAGACGTGCCAATCCACCCGATCAGCCAGAGAACACAAACAATCACGCTGTTCCAACTGAAAATACCGCCGAGACAGCTGAAACTTCTCCCGCTGAACAAACAATAGAGAAGAAAACAACTTCTGCTGAGGCTGGGCAAGGGGCGCAGGGTGGTGAGGGTGATATTTCCCCCTATCAACAGGCGCAAACTACTTACACAGGCATCCCAGCAAACAACAATGAGCGTCGTGTAGAGTCAAGGAACGAGCGCCATGACGTTCCCGCACCTGCCGAACAACCAGCCCCAACCGTGACGCGACGTCCGACCTTCCGCCGCCCGCCATTGTCTTCGGCTAGCGCGCTGAACGGGACGACACATATTGCCGCGCCACAGCCAACCCCGCTGCCCCCGCCGCCGCCGCCGGTAACGCCTCCACCTATGCCTACACCAACCCATGAGATTAGCCTGCCTCTGGGCAATCTATTACACTTGGCGTACAATCCCAGTTATACGGGCTCCGATGAGGCGCGCAAAACGTTGCTGCATAAGTTGGCTCAGGAAAGCAAAACCGGTGGGCGTGCGCGTTGTTGGAGCTGTGGCTCACTGGCGATTGCCTATGATTACTGGAACACGCGCAGCAAAAACTTTGGTGAAGTCGGCATCGCTTTTTGCGAGATTTGCGGTGTATGGAGTGTCATGTAAATCCTGTAGTGAGACCTACTCCTTATGAGAAAACCTGAGCACGGCAGTGCTAGCCGCGAAAGCGGCGTTGGTTTTCGCATGAGACCTACTCCTTATGAGAAAACCTGAGCACGGCAGTGCTAGCCGCGAAAGCGGCGTTGGTTTTCGCATGAGACCTACTCCTTATGAGAAAACCTGAGCACGTTCGGGTTGATACGAGAACCAATGCTGCCTGAACAGCGGCTAGCGCAGACCCCCAGGCGGAGGGATGGTGCGTTCTGGTTCTCGTACACGGAATTCGTGCTAGCCGAGCGAGCGGCGTTAGTTTTCGCATAAGCTATTATCAAGTGTGTCCATATCTCTATCCGGCGTAGATGAGTCTCGGACAAGTATTTAGGGAGTAAGCCAGGATGACAACAGACCAGGATATTGCTATAACCCCACGCTGTCCGCGCTGTAAGAGTATTATGTTTAAGCCTGCTGGTAGCACACTATACTGGCACGCGGATGCGAACCATCCAGCATGTAGCATTACAAATATACCCGAATCGCCTGAGTTTACGATGTCAGCGCGCGAGGCGGAGGCACAGCGTGCCGCCGACGATGCTCTGGCACGCTAAACCTCGCCCTCCATCGGAGTGTTCTATAGTAGGCGAGGTTGTGCTGGCGCACATGGAAGCGCCTATTCAAAGGTTATCGATAGTGCATCGGCGTTAGCAGGGGTTCAGGCTGGCTATCAACGTCAGGGGTGTAACCCAGATTTGTATTTGTACGTATAGCTAATGAGTAGACTTTTAAAGGCGCGGAAAACCGTAACACCGCGTTTAATGTTGCTAACAAGGGCTCGCACTAGAGATGAGATACAGGATGGCGAATGCCTCTGTTAGTGTTGTCTGCGAGGTAGATCTATGTACAATCCACGAAACAATAACCCATATGGTGGTGGCCCGTATAATCGCCCCTTTGGTGGGCGGAGACAGAACCTGTTTGGTTCGGCCTATGATTATCAAAGCCTGCCATATGGCTATACTAATACAGCCGCGCAATCGAGCAGTTTGATGGGTAAGGTCCTGAGTATGTTGGGCCTCTCCTTCCTGATTGCCTCGGTTGGGGCATTTTTTGGCATCTCGATTGGTCTTGGTTCAGGAGCCTCTCTGTTCGTTGTCCTGCTTGGCTTTGTTGTCTTAATTGCGCTCCAATTCTTGATCCAGCGCCAGGGCATTAACCTGTTCCTGCTCTATACCTTTACCTTTCTAGAGGGCCTCGCGCTCGCGCCCTTGCTCGGTGCCTACCTCTATGCCGCGCCCACGATCCTGTTTCAGGCATTCGCGATTACAGCGGTGGCTTCGATTGGCCTGGGCGTCTATGCCTGGACGACGAAACGTGACTTCTCGCGCCTGGGGGACTATCTCTTCTGGGGCCTGATCCTGCTCATCGTCGCTGGCCTGATTGGCTTCTTCTTCCGCTCACCACTCTTCTATACCGTGGTGGCCTTTGTGGGAGTTGCCATCTTCTCTGGCTTTGTGCTCTACTATATCCAGCGTGCGAAGTATATGGCAGACACCACTCCTAATGCGATTGGTCTGACTGTCTCCATCTTCCTGACTGTCATCAACCTTTTCCTGTATATCTTGCAGATTCTCTCCATCTTTTCGCGCCGCGATTAAGCATGAGAAGTCTGGCTCGCAGTATACTATGTGTAGGTAGATGAATGCTCACTCTTTGTTCGGAAACCTGAGCGCTTTGTACTAGCCGCCGACAGGCGGCGCCGTGCCCTCGAATGAGGGTTGGTTTTCGCATAAGACCTTTAGATAGAGCAACGCGAAATACGCCGTCTACAGAACAAAACCGGAATAGAACTACGTCCGGTTTTGTTTTCGTGAATAGCTGTTACTACTTATTCGAAAACCTGACCATATAAGCCTCTGGCTACAATAGCGGTGCTGGTTTCGTATAAGCGCTTAGAAGCCTCTCTTAGTATAGGAGAGTGGATGTTAAGCACTGAGCTCAACCTGTAGAGCATAAATATAAGGTAGAGAGAAAGGAGTGCGGCTCGCCCTCCACTTCACATAGTATGAAGGATGCTTGCCGCGAGAAATCAGTATGAGCACACACGCGAATCTCATTCATGTTGGTGACCAGGACTTTAGCGATAAGGTCCTTCAATCCTCCACTCCGGTGATTGTGGACTTCTGGGCTGCCTGGTGTGGCCCCTGTCGCATGATTGCCCCTCACTATGAGCGCATGAGTGACGATTACCAGGGGAAACTGGTCTTCGCCAAAATGGACGTCGACGAGAATGGTAATGTTCCCCGCCAGTATGGCGTCCAGGCAATACCTACTCTGCTGGTGTTTAAGGGTGGTCAGGTCATTGGACGCCTGGTCGGTGCCTCGCAGCCCGCGAAGCTGAAAGCAGACATTGATCGTATTCTTGCCGAAAATGGTGTTGCCACAGCATAATCTTTTGATGCAAATCTGGTCCCGAAAGGGGCCAGATCGCATTTTTGCCGCTTTTACTACTCGACGCTTTCTTCTTTTTGTGATATTATTCTTGCCATAACATACTATATACATTACATTTTAAATTGTTGTATGGACATAAGGGGAACCGTATATGCCAATTCTAGAGCGTTCAAATCCGTTGCCGTTGTATTATCAGCTAAAGGAAGTGCTCAAGCAGCAGATTCAAGCAGGGCACCTGGCCCCACATATGGCGATTCCGTCAGAGCCAGAACTGGTCGCGCAATATCATGTGAGCCGCGCCACCGTGCGACAGGCGTTGACCGAACTGGTACATGAAGGGTTGTTGTATCGACAGCATGGGCGGGGCACCTTCGTATGCGAGCCACGCGTGCAACAGCGTGTCGCCAGTGAACTGACTAGCTTCTCTGAGGAGCTGCGAAGGCGTGGTCTCAAGCCGGGTGGCCTACTGTTTGTCAGCGAGCTTGTAAGAGGCTCTCAGGCGGTACGTGAGCAGTTGCGCCTGACCGATGAGGAGCAAGTTGTACGCCTGGAGCGCCTGCGCACAGCGAACGATGAGCCGATTGCCTATGAGGTTAATTATCTGCCCTATCCTCGCGCGGCCAGTGTATACCAACGCGCCAAAGAGGTTGCTGATGGCTCTCTCTATCACTTAATGTCAACCGAAGGTCTTGCCCCCTATATGGTTGAACATGCTTTCAGGGGCGATTCGCCAACGAGTCGCGAGGCTGAGCTTCTGCATCTCAAAGAGAACGAATGTGGTATGCGTTCATCCTGCACAACCTTCGATGAGACCGGGGCTCCTATCGCCTATACCGAGGCGTACTATCCAAGTGGACGCTTTGAGCATCGCCTGACCTTGCGCGTTACCAAATAAGTTCTGTGATTGCTGCCGGGCGTGTGTTATGTCTTGCGCTCCTACCTTTCTGCCTGCTACACTTTGTGAGGGTGAATTTTGCCCTCTACCATATGGGTAGAGCATGATTTGGATAGAGCCGCTTCGTCATGAGCATGCGATGCGCGTGCCAGGCGTTCCCACAGCTATAGTGAGAGGCAAAAAGAGAGATTAAATGGATAACGAGCAAAATACAGAGCAGCGTAATACTTTTCCGATGCATTTCGTGAGACGGGAAGATATGCGCGAGCCGGACCCGGCGGATGGTCAAGCCTGGACTGACCGAGGCAACAACGCTGCCGCGAATGAGGATTATGAGACCGCCGCGGAGTGCTTTGAGCGCGCTGTCGCGGCTGATCCGGAAGATGCGCGCGCGCGCTATAATCTCGCTCTGTCCCAGCAGTATCTCGGTGATACTGAGCTGGCTATTGCCGGATACCGCCGCGCTATCGATCTGAACCCCAATCTGATCGATGCCTACATCAATTTAGGCAATCTGTATGGTGAGATTGGGATATATGAGGAGTCGTTGGAGACGTTCCAGCAAGGGCTGGAATTGGATCCCCAGAGCGATGAACTCTATTTGAGCGTAGGTGATACTTATCGCCTGCAAAACCTCTACCGCGACGCGATTCAAGCTTATCGTCAGGCACTCGTTTTGAATCCCGACAATACGCTGGCTGCTGACAATCTGCGCGACGTACGTGAACGTGTCAACGATCAGTTACGTAGGTTGATGGATCAGGAGAGCCGCATTGACGAAGATCCTGCTGATCCTGCTCGCTATGCTGAGCTGGCAAGCATCCATTTGGATATGCATCGCTATGATGATGCCCTCTCGCTGGCTAATCATATGATTGCGCTCGATCCCAATGGTCGCTCTGGCTATGATATGCTGGCGGCAGTCTATGAGCAGATGGGTGACGCGGAACAGGCGGCAGAGATCTACCAGCGCATGGCGGAACAGCAACCCGACGATCCTGATATCTGGGAGAAGCTCGGTTTCTGGCGTTCATCACAGAATCGCCTCGAAGACGCGGTGAGCGCCTACGAACAGGCTGTCCAGCTTGATCCTCAGCGCTCAGCAGCTCGCTTTAGTCTGGCGGAGGCCTATCTGGAAACAGACCGCTACGTGGATGCCTTGCCTATCTATCAGAGTATGGTGGAGACCGGCGAGGGGCTGCTTCAGGATGATGATCTGGCGGCAGCCTATGCTGGTCTGGCGGAGACGTATAACTCATTGGGCCGTCATGATGAAGCTATGCGTACCGCTCAGCAGTTACTTGAGCGCTTTGAGGATGACGCCGAAGGCTACTATCAGCTAGCGGTTGCGTATGATGGCCTGGAGCGCCCTAATGATGCCATTGAGAGCTATCTCAACGCCATCGATGCTGATCCGCTCAACGCTGACTACTATAATGATCTCGCCGATACGCTTCTGGCAGAGGAGCGCTATGACGAGGCGTTGGAGTACGCGCAGCAGGCTATCGCGATGGACCCCTCGTTGATGGTGGCTTATGAGACCCTTGCCCAGGTGTACGATTCGTTAGGACGCACGGAAGAGGCTGAAGAGGCCCGTGGGCAGGCGCAGCAACTCCGTTCCGTTACAGGCTCTTAGGCTTTGCTTGCGACGCGACAATAATCACTTATCATGCCCCTGGCTGCTTCTGGAGTCGGGGGCTTTTATTCTGCCTGTATGTCGCTCAGGTGAGCGGCGATAGTACTCTCGAATTCTTCCAGGTCTTCCAGGCGGTGTTGGAGGTGTTCATAGAGCAACGCCGGGCTGTGAGACGCGCCAGGATGGACTAGTTCATCGCGCAGGTTCGTGAGCAATTCCAGGCGAAAGGTTAGGGGGCGCGGAAGCCATTGTTGCGCTGCGAGTATGCTCAAGAGGTCATGGTAATCTTCCGCCTTCCGTATTCCCATCGCGGAGATTATAAGAGCACAGATGTAGAGGCATGCTTCTATGGCTTGCTGTAGGTAGCGCTCGGCCAGACCATAATAGTGATAGTCGGCCAAAAAGTCCTCGCGTGGTTTCTGACGCAGGTCGTGTAGAATGGTCATTGCCGAGTGCATCTGTTGCAGGGTTGGCTTGATTAGATTAGCGTCGATATGTTGCAGTGGTTGACCACGCAGGCGGCGGTTGAGGGCCTGACTTTGTATCTCGTCGAACTTCTTAAAGTCCAGGTAGGCCATAACTGCGTGCGCCTCGAAGAGTACGCGGCGACGCTCGTCGCGACTGAAGAGAATCTGTCCATATTTGATGACTTGAGACTTGAGGAGGAGAGACGCTTTATTGAGAATAACTACATCAATACTATCCGACTCCAGGCGCTTTGCCAGTTCGCTAAAGAAGTAGAGCTGGTAATCAAGAAACTGATCAGCTTTGACTTGCTCCATCAAGAGGATGGCAATATCGATATCCTTGAAGTTCCCGAAGGTGGCACGATTTGAGGGAGCACCGGCTAGGTAGGCGGCATTAACGGGGTTCTGGGCAAAGAGTTGTGTCAGTTGTGTCTGCTTTTCGAATAAGTTCATCAACGACCTCTCAAGATATACCCTGGACTGATCCCAGGCCGTTGCCACATGGGTTGCATGCCCTGTTGTGTTTCTCTACCTTACAGCAAGGCCGCACCCCTCTTCTACACTATACCATAAAAAAGGCTCTTTGCTAACCTTCCACCCACTCTTCTCCGTTGGTTGCGACCTCTTTTTTCCAGATCGGGACTGTGGCCTTGAGCGTGTCAATAATGTAGCGACATGCGTCAAAAGCTTCCGCGCGATGAGGACTGGCGACGACGATAATCACGCTTGCTTCGCCGATCTCCAGGCGTCCAAAGCGATGAGCCACCGCGATCCGCTCCACTCCCCAGCGCTGTTGGGCTTCTTTGCATATAGCCTGAATTTGCTGATATGCCATCTCTTCATAGGCTTCATACTCCAGGTAGCGTACCTCTTTGCCGCGTGCGTTGTCGCGTACAACACCCTCGAAGACGACGATTCCTCCCACGCTGGGATGGCTGACGGCCTCGACCAGGACATCGCGCCTGAGCGGTTCATGTGTCAATTGCACTATAGGTTCCATATTGTTTACTCTGCTCCTCTCTCTGCATTTCCTCCACCCATTGGCGGTATAAAAACAAGCTCATCACCTTCATGGAGAGCAGCCTCGGGTTGCACATAGGCACGATTAACCGCGCATAGGCAGCGCTCAAGAATGGCCCGCAGGCCTGCGTAGCGCGTGACGAGCATGGCCCGCACGTCGCTGACGCTCGCTCCTGTGGGTAATTCTAATATCTCATCCCCGCGGCCTGTGGCCTCGCGTAACGAGGCAAAATAGCGAATGTGAATTTTCATGCGGAAAGTATACCACACATTCACCCACACAGAGCGCCCCGCCTATGTAGGCTTTTGTCCGCGTTGATCTTTACTTATGCTGAGGATGCACGTCGCTATGGGCTATGATGGTGAAGTTTCAGGTGTTTGCAACGTAGTATAAGTAATATTGAGGGGGATCTGGTAAATTAAGAGTGAAGGCTATTCAGATGGCATGAGTTTCGGAAGAGGTTTGGCGCTCTATCTATAATTCTATTGCCATTGGCAGGAAAATTTGGTACAAATAGCTGATAAGCAAGCATCAGTATCTTCAAAAGTGTTATGTGAAATAGCGTCGTGCGTCGGGCGAAGCATTTCCTCCGTGCAAAGGAGCGTAACATGGTTCAGTTTCTTGTGAAACGCCTCATCGGGTTTATTTTTGTCGCGCTTTGTGTCTCATTCATTACCTTTGTCCTGGGCTATAACGCGCCTGGCGACCCCATTCGGGCTCTGCTGGGACAGCACCAGGATCCGGTGCTTTACGCGGCTCTTCGGCACCAGTATGGCCTGGATCTACCCTGGTACCAGCAGTACTGGAACTTTCTTAGTGGCGCGTTACGCCTGAACTTTGGTTATTCCTTCCATATCCAGGGGAAGCCCGTCTCAGAGTTGATCGTGCAGGGCATTCCTTTCTCTGCTGAGCTTGGCTTCTGGGGTTTTGTGATTACTCTGCTGCTGGGTATTCCTGTTGGTGTGGTTGCCGCGTTACGAGCAAACAAATGGGCCGATACCACACTCATGGCTATCGCTCTTATCTGCTGGGCGCTGCCAACCTTTATCATTGCCATTTTCGCCCAGGTGGGCATTGTCTGGTTCGACAAATGGACTGGGATTCAGTGGCCGGTAGCTAACTGGGGTACAGCCTGGAGTTATACCCCTGATGACCTCCAATACAAGATCGTTCCAATCCTGATCTATGCCCTGGTGGGTTTTGCCTTTTACTCTCGCTACACTCGCACAACTCTGCTGGAAACTCTGCGCCAGGACTATGTGCGCACCGCGCGTGCGAAAGGTCTGGCCGAGCGCTTGGTCGTCTATCGCCATGCTTTCCGCAACGCGCTGATTCCGCTGGTGACCTCAATCGGCCTGGCTTTTGGTTTTGTGATCGCGGGCTCGTTCTTCATTGAGCAGATCTTCAATATTCCTGGCGTCGCGTCGATTGGTCTGCAAGCCATCAATGACCGCGATTATCCCGTGATTCAGGCGTCGGTCTTGCTGGTTGCAAGTTGCGTCGTAATCGGTAACCTGATTTCTGACCTGCTCTACACAGTGGTTGATCCACGCATCAAGCTTGAGTAGTATCGAGATAAGCTATTCATGGCAGATCTAATAAGTAGCCCTGCTATAGAAGGGATGAGGTATGCTTCTTCGCATACCTCATCCTTTTCCATTTGCCTCGATTATGGATGTGGTATACTAAGACCAATATCTTCAATGAAAGCTGAGGTGCCCCGATGGGTATCACCTTCATCACGCTCCAGTAGTGCAGCCGCATTGCTTGAGCGTATCTGGAAAATAGCCTGTTGCCCCTGCTTATAAGACATTATCTCAAAGATAATGTCTCTGTCCCCGCACCCCTGATCTTGCCCTTTTCCACATACCTCAACCATCTAACCCTTGCTTGCTTCTCGCTCTCTGGGAATTAATTGCCCTCTAACCATGCTGTGTTTGATATCACCTATAACAGCGTTCTGAAGGCATGTTCTCCCATCTGTTGGCGCAGAGCTTCAGCCTGCGCAAGAGCTTAAGCTTACGCAGGGCTCACTTCCATGCGGCTCCACCCCTGATCGATACATTACATAGTTTGCTTGCATGGAGATAGCATATATGGGTACTACATTGGATGAGAAGTTTAAGAAGCTTTCAATGCCCAGGAGGCTTCTTAAGCAAATAGGGTTGAGCCGTCAGTTCTCGCTCCTCTGGACGGGACAGACCATCTCGACCTTTGGTTCTATGATTACGGGAACGAGTATGGGACTGATTGCGGTCCTGGTACTACATGCTTTACCGTTTCATCTGGGAATACTGGCCTTTCTGGAAGCAGTGCCAGTTCTCGTCTTTGGTCCACTTGCTGGCCTGATCGTTGATCGTGTCCCACGTCGCCCTGTCCTGATCCTGGTCGATATCGGGCGAGCCTTGCTCCTGGCGTTGATACCCCTGGCAGCCTGGCTCGGTCTATTGCGGATTGACTTGCTCTACATCGTTATATTGCTTACCGCGACGCTTTCGGTCTTCTTCGTGGTTGCCTATCAGTCCTTCTTGCCTCACCTGTTGCCCCCTGAGCAGATCTTAGAGGGCAATAGTCGCCTCGGGCTGAGTGATGCGCTAGCGGAGAGTGTTGGACCAACGCTGGCGGGCGCGTTGATTACACTGATAGGCGCGCCTGTCGCTATCGCGCTCGATGCTCTCTCTTTTCTGGTTTCTGCGCTTTCGCTGGGCCTCATGCGCGTGCCTGAACCGGAGCGGATGCGGCGGATGACGTCAAGGCGACCATGGGGCGATTTTCTTGAAGGGATAGAGGTAATCTGGCGTGAGCCAGTGCTACGCGCGAGTGCGCTTGGGGGGATGCTGCACAACTTCTGTGGTGGAACCTTCGCGGCCCTTTATACTTTGTTCGTTGTTCGTGAGCTTGGGATCACACCTCTGGGGCTAGGACTGGCCATCTCACTAGGAGGCTGTGGAGCAATCCTGGGAACAATGCTGACTCCCTGGTTTGTGCGCCGTTGGGGGAGTGGGCGCGTCCTGATCGCGGGGATTCTTCTGCATGCCTGTATAAGCATCTGGACACCCTGGATAACGGGTGCCTCCTGGTTTGTACTCGCCTTCCTCTGTGCGTCACAGTTTGTAGGTGATATCGGATATCAGGCGTATGCCCTGAATATGCTCAGCCTGCGCCAGCGTCTTGTAGAGGAGCGTTTACAGGGAAGAGTGCATGCCTGTATGCATGTGCTCAATAATGGGATCGCGCCTCTTGGAGCCCTGCTGGCGGGAGCCCTGGCGCAGTTTATCGGTGTGCGCCTGACACTTATGCTCGGTATTGTGGGTATGCTTCTGGCGACACTCTGCTTTCTGCGGCGTGCGATCTGGCGCTTGCGTTAACTAGCTCAAAGCGGAGGGGAAAGCCCCTCCGCTTTGATTGGTACATGCTCCTGGGCTTACTGAGCCCGACTGAGAGCCAACTCGGCGAGAGTACGTACGCCGAAGCCTGTTCCGCCCTTCTCCATGTTCTTCGGGCTCTCGGTGAAGGCCGTTCCTGCGATATCCAGGTGCGCCCATTTAGCATCCGAGACGAAGTGCTCAAGGATCTTGGCGGCGGTAACCGAGGACGCGCCACGTCCACCAGTCTGCTTCACATCGGCGACATCGCTCTTTACGAGGTCGCCATACTCCTCGTCCAGAGGCATGGGCCAGAATTTCTCGCCCGCCGCGTGTCCAGCCTCGATGATCTGCTGCTGCAAGCCATCATCGTTGCTGAAGAGTCCGCTCATAACATTACCGAGCGCGACAACGATGCCACCAGTCAGCGTTGCCAGGTCGATAATGGGTGAGTAACCCTCCTGTGAGGCATAAGAGAGGGCATCAGCTAGGATCAGGCGTCCCTCTGCGTCTGTATTCACGATTTCAATGGTCTTGCCATTGAGAATGCGTAGAATGTCGCCTGGGCGGTACGCTGTACCACTTGGCATATTCTCGCAGGTGGGAACAAAGCCTGTGACGTTGACTTTGGGTTTGAGAGCAGCGATGGCTTGCATCGCGCCGATTACGGCGGCTGCCCCGCCCATGTCACTCTTCATCGTCTCCATGCTGGCGGCGGGCTTGAGCGAGATACCACCGGTGTCGAAGGTAATACCCTTACCAACGAGGGCCAGACCCGGCTCCGTGCTCTCTGGCGCGCCTCTGTAGCGTAAGATGACAAAGCGTGGCGGCTGGGCGCTTCCCTGGGTGACGCCCAACAAACCACCCATTTTTAGCTCCTCAATCTTCGCCTTATCAAAGACCTCGCACTCCAGACCAAATTCTCGTGCCATTGCGCTCGCGCGGTTTGCGAGCTCGGTTGGCGTCAGAACATTGGGTGGCTCGTTGACAAGGTCGCGTGCGAAGTTGGTGGCATCAGCCAGGGCCTTGCCTTTCTGAATACCCTGCTCCACGGCGACTTTATTCCTTTCGGACGCCAGGAATTGGACAGCCTCAAGCTGGGTATTCTCATTGGTGCTTCGCTGGTATTTGCGGAAGGTATAGGCTCCTAATAGCAGTCCTTCGGTGAGCGCCTGGGCTGCTTCGGTGATATCGAGCGTATCGTCATGGGTTAAGGTCGCGCTCTGAGCGCCAGTGCTGCGCATATGGCGCACAATGCTCGCTCCCAGTTTGCGCAATGATTGGGGCATTACTTTGTTGGCGCTGCCAAGACCCACGACAAGTACACGTCTGGGGGCAAGTTTGCCCAGCGTATGGATTGTGAGAATTTCACCTGCATTGCCTTTGAATTCCCCACTGGTGCCACAATCGACGATAACACCTCCAAGAGCCTGGTCAACTGTCGTTGCTGCTGAAGAGAGGCTGATACCTTTCTGGTCGCCAGATGGACGGGTCGCTGTGACAATGAGCACGTCGCTGGCGACATCGTTGACCGCTTGCGTTGTTACACGAATGTCCATAATACAAACTTTCTAGCTGTCTTGCTTCACGCGGCCCACGGTCAGGTCGCGGAATAAGGACATTGAGCCTATTAGCCATCGCTTACTTGCACGGTTGGTAGTGAGCGCTTGCGATGACAAAACAAATAGCCATATGGTCGAAGAGCCATATGTCTTTAGTATGGCTTATTTAACCGCTAGCGTCAAAGTAATTGCCCACTCCTTATCCAGAAAACCTGAGCGCGGATGCGCTAGCCGCGAGGAGCGGCGTTGGTTTTCGCATAAGACGCACTCCTTATCCAGAAAACCTGAGCGCGGATGCGCTAGCCGCGAGGAGCGGCGCCGTGCCCTCGAATGAGGGTTGGTTTCCGTATAAGACCCAGCTCTTTTTTAAGAAAGCAAGCGCTCCACGATTTCAAGGAGCTGGCGTGGCTTGAAGGGCTTGGTCAAGTATTCGGTACAACCAATCTCGCGTGCCGCCTCTCCTTCATCATCGAGCGCATATGCGGTGACGGCGATAATGGGTATGCGCTCCATGCCGGGGCGGGCACGAATGAGTTGCGTGGTCTGGTAGCCGTCGAGCACAGGCATGGAAAGATCGGTCAGAATCAGATCAGCTCGCTCACGGTCCAGGATTGCCAGGGCTTCGCGACCGTTCGCGGCGGAGATGCATCGATAGCCGCGTGTTGAGAGCACCCGCTCAATCAGAATGCGGTTTGAGAGCTCATTCTCGATAATAAGAATGGTCTGCTGCTGTGGTTGTTGTATATTGTGAGACATTCACATATCCCCCTACTACGTAGTTATCTCTGGTTGGCTTGTCTGCCTCATTGATGAAGTTGTGATTACTTACTAACCTGCGTGCGCGGCAGAGGTAGCGGCAACGGGGAGCGTAAAAGCGAATGTTGTTCCCCGACCCGGAACACTTTCTACCGACATCTCGCCCCCCTGGAGCTCTACTAGCTTACGCGCGATAGTCAGTCCTAGTCCTGTGCCGCCAAAACGGCGGGTAGTGCTACCGTCCGCCTGACGAAACGCCTCAAAGATATAGCCCAGGGCGGCTGGCGAAATACCGATTCCAGTATCGCTCACCGAAATATAGACCTGGGCGCGCTCTGGAAGATGCTGGCAGCGGATAGTGACCCCTCCTTTTTCCGTAAACTTCAGGGCATTGGAGACCAGATTGAGAGCTATCTGACGTAAGCGCTGGCTATCAGCCAGTATACGTGGCAACTGTGGGTCATAATCTAGCTTCAGGTAGAGCTCTCGCCCAAGTGCCATAGGCTTAAGCTGGTTTATGACCTCTGTAAGGCAGGTGCTCAGGTCCAGCACCTCTGGCTTCACCTCGATGCGGTCCGCCTCGATCTTGGAGAGGTCGAGCATATCATCAACTAGACGCGAAAGATCTTCGGCACGATTCACCACAAACTGGATATGTTCCTCTTGCTCCGGTGTAAGCTCGCCTTCGACATAGCCCTCCAGCAGCAAGGCTCCATAACTAATAATACTATGTAGAGGTGTGCGTAGCTCATGTGTGACATTGGCGAGAAATTGTGACTTGAGCATGTTCGCGCGCTCCAGGGCCGCATTCTTCTCCTTGACTTCCGCGAAGAGCAGTGTGTTCTGGATGGCTATTGCGGCCTGAATAGCGGCAGTACTCAAGAGAAAGGTTTCATGATCGCTTACGGTGCGTGGAGCATTGGTGTAGAGCATAATAGCACCAATGGCCTGATCCTGAAGGAGGATCGGGACAGCGATGACGGAGTGATAGCCCATATCAAAGGCCAGTTGTGCCCAATGCTCTCCTTGCTCCTGATGGATACCGTTGATGTCTTCTCTGTAAGCGATATTCTTCTTGTGCATGACCATCTGGGCGAGCAATGTATCCAGTTCACGCAATGCTGAGCGCGGGATGCGCGAGGGCGCGGTTTTCGAGTCTGGTGTCGGAGCCGCCGTTGGGATTGGATAGTTATTCTGATTTGATGAATGGCTGCGTCCGAAGGTGGAAAGTGCCACCATTTTAGTCGTAGCTGCCAGGGTTATATCGCGGTTGGGATCAGCATAGACGGTAACGTTTTTCCCCAACGAGACGCGGGGCGTGCCCAGAGGGGGCGTGAAGGGAGAATTCGTAGTGGGCTCCTCGGATTCCACTGGCTGCCATTGCGCGACTGCCCAGGGGGCAGGCATCTCGCGACCATATAATTGCAGCGAAATATGATTGACACGCATAATAGCCCCAAGGCGCGCGACAATCTCACCAAGAAGTTGTTCAAGATTGAGCGTGGAGATAAAAGCATCATTCATAAATAAAAGGTGGTTCATCTGCTCCACCATAGCCTGATTCTCATGCTCTAGCGACTCCGTGAACTGGCTAAAAGCGTGCTCTAGGTCACCAATATCGCTTTTGAGTGGATGGGTAGGTAATTGGGAGGCTTGGGCGTTATCGCTATGCTGAACTGCGAGCGTACTAATATGGTTTTGGAGCCGTGAGAGTGGGCGTAGGAAGAGTCGATTGGTGAGCAGTGTATAGGTGACCACTCCAAGCGCGAAGACGCATATGCCCAGCCCCAGGAGCAGAAAGGGGAGGCGCGAGCTTGAATGACCAACACCACGTTCCGCGTACAGGTTAATCAGGCTCCATGAGAGGATGCCAAAAACGAGTAGGCAGAGCAAAAGAATGACGGTTGTGATCGCTATTAACTTCGCACCTAACGATCGAGATAAAAAACGCATTCGACCCCTTCCAAAAACACCATAAGAGCAAGGGGAGAACGGGGTGCCAGCTCGTCCTCCCCTTACCACGCGTATACAGGTCTGCATACACGGAACACTAAGAGGATGCGCGTGTAGACCCCATGGGGAAAAGGTCTCACGGAAAAGTAGATGTACGCTACAAGCCGCTCGTCGAGGTGGGTCTGCTTGCTCACATACACCCCGCTTCCATCCTAGGCCTATGTATTATAACGTATAAGTGTGCAAATTGTTATCACTTTTAAGGGCAAAATTCGGTATGAGCAGAAATTCATCAAATTTGGTCATCTACCATCTGAAAACCTGAGCATGAGAACGCTAGCCGCGATAGCGGCGCCATGTCCTCGAATGAGGGTTGGTCTTCGCAGAAGACTATTAGCGAATATCATCTCAATGCCTACATATGCAGCACTCATACCTTTGGCACCGCATATGAGGCGTTCAGCTTCCAATGCGGCGGCCTCCGTTCTCAATCGCCCTGCATGTTGTTTTGATTGTATCACCGAGAGATTTATAGATGAATGCCGATGAAAAGACCAGCCAAAAAGGCGAGGAGGATGCTACAGGTAATGCATGTAATGAGAAGGTAGCGTCGGAGTCTAAGGTGGAGCGCTAAGCGAAGAAGGCGTGTAGAGGAGATGAGCGCGAGAGGTGTCGTAATAGAGATGCGCGCTACCTTATCTGTGGTGCGTTCTTCTGGCTGCTCATCAATGGTTGGTAATGGAAGGAGAGAAGTACGCCCACCTGGGAGTGAGACGAGGTGAGGGCGTCCGGGGCGGGCAAAGGGCGGCAGTGTTGACTGCTGACCCTGTGCGTATATATTTAGACTTCGATGTGTGGGTGATGAAGCGAAAATGCGTGTATAGAGTGTTGCGTCTGGCTCAACTCGGGGCATCTGGGAGAGGATCGTATCCAGGTAGCGGAAATCCGCGAGTGTGTTACTACAGGAGCGGCAATGTCGAAGGTGGTTGGTGATACGCTGATAGGCCTCGGCTGCGAGCTGACCGTCAAGGTAGATGCTTAGAAGCTCCTTGACCTGCTCGCATTTCATTTTGCCGCTCCTCCCTGCTCTAAGGCTCGGTAATGTTCTCGAAACGACTGGCGCGCACGCGACAGATACATCTTGACGCCACTTTCAGCTATATTGAGGGCTGAAGCGATTTCACTGTAGGAGAAGCCTTCCTGCGTGTAGAGGAGAAGTGCTGCTCTATATTGTTGCGGCATACGACGAAGGGCGGCACGCACAAGTTCTGTGGTGCCGTAGATCTCCTGTGGATCGGCGCTCTCGACATCGGCGGGCTCATGATCAAGGTCCTGCCAGGGAAGCCAGGCGATCAGCTTGCGTCGACGAAGGGCATCGTAAGCTGTATTCGTCGCAATCCGGTATAGCCAGGCCGATAGCTTGAGGCTCGAATCCATCTTTGGAAGCGCGCGAAAGGCTTTGAGAAATGTATCCTGCGTTAAATCATCAGCCTGTTCGCGATCACCTACTAGGTGATAGACGTAATTGTAAATCGCTGTCTTATATTCGTCGTATATTTGCTCAAAGGACCATGTACATTCCTTTGTTTCCACCCGGGCCATGCGTTGTTATCCCTTCGATGGCTACAATTATCACTTGTCCGTTCCAAAGCAAGAGATAAGCATCCATGATTGGATAACAATGACAGGATCAGGTGTGAGCGCCTGCCAGGATGGCTTCATCCTTCTGTGTAGTGGAACGGACAACTACTGCAATCAGTAACATCTCAACGTCGTGAGAAAACTTGCAGTTGCGCTATGTTTCGTCTATCATGGTAGCATACTTTTGTGGATTTATCGCTATTTTAGCCCTATGCTGTAGTACTATTGGGCGGGCGATGCCCCCTTGCTTTACCTTTCTCGTTACATTACGGGAAGCCATGCAAAATTTCCTGCCTGTGTTGAAGGAGGCACCCCTGAATACTCTAACTCAGTCTCAATGGCAGCGCACTGTCTGGTGGGAGGAGGATGCGCAAGGGGCCATTGTCTGCCTGCTGGATCAGTCTGTCCTGCCACTTCAGATGAGCGTGCTGCGTTTGCGGCATGAGCATGAGGTCGCTGAGGCTATCACCTCGCTCAGAGTTCGTGGCGCGCCTGCTATTGGGGTAACAGCCGCGTTCGGCATGGCGCTCGCCGCTCACCGTCTCTGGCATGAGCAAGGGGCAGAGTCTCCCCTTGAGAGCGCTTATCGCTCCTTGATGCAAGTGGAAGCCCTGCTGCGCGCGACACGCCCAACTGCAGTGAATCTCTTCTGGGCGCTTGAGCGTATGCTTGCTTGCCTGCACACTGCCCAGGAAGAGCGAGTGGTTGAGACCCTGCCCCAACTTGCACATTTGCTCACACAGGAGGCTCTACGGATTGCTGAGGAGGATGAACGCTCTTGTGAGGCAATGGGTCGCCTGGGGGCGGACCTACTCCAGGATGGCGATAGCGTGTTGACCCACTGCAATGCAGGTTCATTGGCGACTGCCGGGATCGGGACTGCGCTTGCACCCTTCTATATTGCTCACCAGCAAGGGAAACGCCTGCATGTCTTCGTAGACGAGACTCGTCCTGTTCTCCAGGGCGCGCGCTTAACAGCCTGGGAACTTCAGCGGGCTGGTATTCCCCTGACACTGATTACCGATAACATGGCTGGCTATTTCATGCGGCAGGGGAAGATCAAGGCCGTATTTGTGGGGGCTGACCGCGTCGCCGCTAATGGCGATGTCGCTAATAAGATCGGAACCTACAGTGTGGCTGTTCTGGCGCATGTGCATCACATTCCATTCTATGTGGTGGCACCTTGCTCTACGATTGACCTGGCGTTGGAAACGGGCGAGCAGATTCCTATAGAACAGCGCAAGCCGGAGGAGGTTACCTGTATTCGCGGCGAACGGATTGCGCCGCTAGACGTTCCGGTCGCCAATCCGGCCTTTGACGTTACTCCGCATACCTATGTCACTGCAATTATTACTGATCGTGGGATCGCGCGTGCTTCATATAGCACGTCGCTACGCCAGTTACTAGCCCCGGATGCATAATGCTGGACTGGATAGTATTTCATATAGGAAGGTTCGATGGAAACTGATGTCATACATGCCACCGCGCAATATGCGGAAGAGGTGCTTGGGAGTGAGGGGTTGCGCTATGTGAGCGCGGTTGTGGCGAACTGTAAGATGCTCGCGCTTCAGCTAGAGGCGCAGGAGGAGCAATCCGCTCCCATTGATACCGACGCGCTGACTGTGTCGGCGTATTTGCATGATATCTCAAATGTTACTCATGGTGTGCCCAACCATGCGCGCCAGTCGGCGGACATGGCGGTCTCCTTCTTACTGCGTGAGCAAGCACCTGATACGCTGGTCCAGAAAGTGGAGCAGATCATTTTGCTGCACTCGATACCGTCCACTAATACGGAGACGGAAGTGCCTATCGAAGCGCGTATCCTGTATGATGCCGACAAATTAGGGCGCTTGAGTGGCCTGGCAGTCGTAACCTCACTCATCGAATTTGGGGCGCGCTATCCCAATCGTGCGGTCAATGGCGATGTGCTAGCCGGTGTGCTGCGACATATTGAAGAGCGCTTTATCGAACTGTATCAGTCGCTCCATACAGAACCAGCACGCGAGATGGCACAGGAGAAGTTCCATAGTACCCTGGCATTTCTGGATGGTGTCATCGAGCACTTGAGCGATGCTACACCTGTCTAGAGGTTTTCTCACAAGATGTAGCCAAACGTGATACAATCCCCTCTGTCGAAATTAACTCATTTGGAGGCATGTTAGTCGTGTCGATTCTTGTTGTGGGTTCAGTCGCGCTGGATAGTGTGGAGACCCCCTTTCAAAAGAAAGATAGCGCCCTTGGTGGGGCTGCTTCATATTTCTCTACAGCGGCTTCGCTGTATGACGAGGTTAACCTGGTCGCGGTTGTAGGAAGTGACTTTCCTCAGGAGCACCTCGATTTCTTTAGGAATCGTGGCATTAACCTCAGCGGCTTGCAGGTGGAAGAGGGCAAGACGTTCGCCTGGGGTGGACGTTATCACATGGATATGAACCATCGTGATACGCTCTTTACTGAGCTGGGCGTCTTTGCGGACTTCCACCCAGTCGTTCCTGAGTCATACCATCAGAGCCCTCTGCTCTTTCTTGCCAATATTCTGCCAACCTTGCAGATGGAGGTGCTGGAGCAGGTTCCACGTGCTCGCCTGACGGTACTGGACACGATGGAACTCTGGATCATGACCGCTCGTCAGGAGCTAACCGAGGTTATCAAACGCGTCGATATCCTGCTGATGAGCGAGGAAGAAGTGCGTCAGTATACCGAGAAGGCAAGCATCCTGGCTGGTGCGCGGCAACTGCTGGATATGGGCCTGAAGTATCTGGTGGTTAAGCTGGGCAGCTATGGCGCGCTGCTCTTTGGCGCGGATGGCACCTACTTTAGCGCTCCTGCTTATCCTCTGGAGGAAGTAATTGATCCCACTGGCGCGGGCGATGCCTTTGCGGGTGGCCTGTTGGGTTACCTCTCAACGGTTCAGCCGGGTCCAGATGGCGCGTACACCTCCGATGATATGAAGCGTGCGGTCGTGCATGGCAATATCATCGGCTCGTTTGTCTGCCGCGATTTTAGCATCAATGGTTTGCGTGAGCTGTCGATTAAGGATGTGGAGAAGCGCTACAACGAGCTTGTAATGTATTCACACTTTGACCCTCACTGGAAAGCTCTCTAACGGAAGACTTCACCGCGCCAGGGGATTGGATATGTGGTGCTTGCGAGTGTTGTATCACATATTCTGATTCTGAGATGGTGTGGTGTAATCCTGTGGAGGGGAAATCAAAGCTGGAGTCCTGTCGTACGCATCATAGATGGGATTTGTTGTACAATTGAAGATAGTGCGCAAACTATTTCACGTATTTGCCGGGCAAACTGCCCGTTTCTCTATTGTAGAAGAAGGGAACTAAGAAAGACATATGACTACTTCGACTCGTGGCGACGTAAAGGATCTGTCGCTGGCTGCTCGCGGTAAAGACCGCATTGAGTGGGCCGCGAAGGATATGCCCGTCCTGCGCCTCATTCGTGAGCGCTTCGCCAAAGAGCAGCCGCTCAAGGGCGTCCGCATGTCAGGGTGCTTACATATTACGACTGAGACCGCGAACCTGGCAATCACGCTAAAGGCTGGTGGTGCGGATCTGGTGCTCTGCGCCTCCAATCCGCTCTCGACGCAGGATGACGTCGCGGCGGCTCTGGTGAGCGAGTATGGCATCCCAACTTTCGCGATCAAGGGCGAAGACGAGGAGGTCTACTACAGCCACATTAACGCGGTGCTGGACCACAAGCCCAATATGACGATGGACGATGGCTGTGACCTGGTATCGACCTTGCACACCAAGCGCACTGAACTGCTGGACAACATCGTCTCGGGTCTGGAAGAGACCACAACGGGCGTCATTCGCCTGAAGAGCATGGAGGCCAATAAGGTCTTGCGCTTCCCCGTCCTGGCTGTGAACGATTCAGATACCAAGCACATGTTCGATAACCGCTATGGAACAGGCCAGAGCTCGCTGGATGCCATTATCCGCTCGACGAACATCTTGATCGCGGGTCGCACGGTTGTGGTCTTTGGCTATGGCTGGTGTGGTCGCGGTGTCGCGTCTCGCGCGCATGGCCTGGGCGCGAACGTAATCGTGTGCGAAGTTGATCCAACCCGCGCTCTTGAGGCCGTGATGGATGGCTACCGCGTCATGCCCGGTGTTGAGGCCGCCGCGCAGGGTGATATCCTTATCACCGTGACTGGCGACATCAACGTTATCGATCAGAAGCACCTGGAGAACATCAAGGATGGTGCCTTGATCGCTAACTCCGGCCACTTCAACGATGAGATTAACATCCCCGCTCTAGAGAAGCTGTCAACCGGCAAGCGCCGCGTACGCGACTTCGTTGATGACTACACCTATAGCGATGGTCGCCATGTGTACCTGCTAGCTGAGGGCCGCCTGGTCAACCTCTCCGCCGCTGAGGGCCATCCCGCCAGCGTGATGGATATGAGCTTCGCGAATCAGGCGCTTGGTGCCGAGTACATGCTGAAGCAGGGCAAAGACCTGGAGCCACGCGTGTACACCATTCCTACTGAGATCGATAAGCAGATCGCAAGCTTGAAGCTTCAGTCCATGGGTGTACGTATCGATACCCTGACCGAGGAGCAGGAGTCCTACCTTAACTCCTGGGAGTCGGGCACCTAATTTCAGGATAAGATCACAACGTAAGCAGGGGAGGCACGCATGCCTCCCCTGCTTACGTTGTGACTTCTGTTCGTAGGCTGTGTGGTTGACAATGGCTGAACCTTTGACGTACAATCAAGTGAGGAAGCGTTCAGCCAGTAAGCGTTGAACGCGGTACATCAAAAACGAAACAAATTTGCAATGAGATAGCTCTCATCAAGAGAGGTGGAGGGACACGGCCCGACGAAGCCCGGCAACCCACTTATCTCGCTTTAGAGGTGTTCGGTTACGGACGCGCGAGTGAGAAGGGTGCCAATTCCGGCGGAGATTTTGTATCCGCAAGATGAGGGGAATGCGCATAACTGCCAGACCCCTGCCATGCAAGGGGTTTTTTTGTGCCTCGATATCTTTAGAGAGATGGTTGGAGGCAAATAGAGGCTTCCCATAGCGCCTGAGCGCGAATGTGGCGCTCACCCCCGGACCTGGTTGCATATCTTTCCACCTGTTTCGTGACGTGCAGGTGCCGTCAGTGTATTTTGTTGTTAGAGAGGAAGGTGCCAACCTTTGAGCAATTTTATGGAAAGCCCGAAGTCATTCTTTACCAGTGAGTCGGTCACCGAGGGGCATCCAGATAAATTATGTGACCAGATTTCCGATGCCATCCTGGACGCGATCATTACTCAAGACCCGCTAGCGCGTGTCGCGTGTGAGACAGCGACGACAACTGGTCTGGTGCTAGTGGCGGGTGAGATTTCGACTTCGGCCTGGGTGGATATGCCCGCGATTGTCAGAAAAACGATTGAGCAAATCGGCTACATCAATGCCGAGTATGGTTTCGATTATCGCACCTGTGGCGTTGTTACCTCCATTGGTAAGCAGTCGCCCGATATCGACATGGGTGTGAGTTCCTCGCTAGAGGCGCGTGGCGCGGCTGTCCACCTGAGCGATGATGAATTAGAGCGGATTGGCGCGGGCGACCAGGGTATGATGATTGGCTTCGCCTGTAATGAGACGCCAGAGTTTATGCCGATGCCTATCAGTCTCGCGCACAAGCTAACACGCCAGTTATCACAGGTGCGGCGGAGCTCCTGGGGTGGCAATGGTCCAATGACCTATCTGCGCCCTGATGGCAAGAGCCAGGTAACGGTACAGTATGAGCATGGTAAGCCAGTGCGCGTGGATACGGTTGTCATCTCGACCCAGCACGCTGATTATGTTGACCGTGAGCAGATTCAGCAAGATGTGCTTGAGCATGTGATCAAGCCGGTCATTCCTGAGCATTTGCTGGATAAAGAGACCAAAGTTCTGGTGAACCCCACCGGGCGCTTTGTCCTGGGTGGTCCTATGGGCGACGCTGGTCTGACCGGGCGTAAGATTATCGTCGATACTTACGGCGGTATGGCACGTCATGGCGGTGGTGCCTTCAGTGGCAAAGATCCCACGAAGGTTGATCGTTCAGCTGCCTATGCCGCGCGCCACATTGCCAAGAATATCGTAGCGGCTGGACTGGCTGACCGCATTGAGTTGCAGGTTTCGTATGCGATTGGCGTGGCGCGTCCGCTCTCACTCTTCATCGAGACCTTTGGTACCGGCAAGGTAGCGGACGAAGAGATCATTCGCCTGATCAACGAGCACTTTGATCTGCGTCCGGCGGGCATCATTCAGGAATTGCGCCTGCGCCGTCCTATTTATCAGCCGACGGCGGCCTTTGGGCACTTCGGTCGTACCGACGTGAACCTGCCCTGGGAGGAACTGAACAAGGTGCCAATGTTGCGCAAGGGCGTTGGCGCGAGCACCACAAGCGACACCGCCATTTCATAAGAAGATTTATGGCAAACCGGGGCAGCGCAAAATGCACTGCCCCGGTTTGCTATTATGCGTGGATAAGCCAGGGGGAAGGGCTAAGCAATCACTTGCGAGCATCGGATATAATGAAACGTTGGTAGAGATTAACTGTACCACATTGAAGAGAACACGTTCGCAAGAAAGGAACCTGACTGTATGGACTTTAGCCTCAATGACGAGCAGACAGCCATACGTGATACCTGTCGCGAATTCGCCGAGCAGGAGATCAAGCCGCGCGCGGAGGCAATGGACGCCACGGGCGAGTTTCCCTATGACCTGATACGGAAGATGGGGCAACTGGGTCTGCTAGGTTTGCCATTTCCTGAGGAGTATGGGGGCGCGGGAGCGGATTTTCTCTCGTATTGTATAGCCATTGAAGAAATCTCGCGGGGAGATGTCTCGGTTGGCATCACTATGGAGGCCCATACCTCGCTGGGTGCGACTCCCTTCTATCTATTTGGTAGTGAGGAGCAGAAGCAGCGCTATCTGGTACCTTTGGCGGCTGGTGAACAATTGTGGGCCTTTGGTCTGACGGAGCCAGAGGCTGGCTCAGATTCGGGTGGAACGAGCACGCGGGCTGTGTTAGGTGGAGATGCACGCTGGCATATCAACGGGTCCAAGGCATTTATTACTAATGCCGGAACCAAGATGACGGGTGGCGTGACGATTACGGCGGTTACGGGTCAGCGCGCGGATGGACGCAAGGAAATCACGAACCTGATCGTACCGAAGGATACGCCGGGTTATGTGATTGGGAAGGCGTATAAGAAGATGGGCTGGAAGGCCTCGGATACGCGTCCGCTCTCCTTCGAGGATTGTGTGATACCAGAGGAGAATATGCTGGGAGGGCGTGGTGATGGTTTCAAGCAGTTTATGCAGATCCTGGATAGTGGACGCGTTGCCATCGCCGCGCTCTCGGTTGGGCTGGCGCAGGCATGTTTGGATGAGTCTCTAGCCTATGCTCATGAGCGTAAGCAGTTTGGGAAGTCGATTAGCTCCTATCAGGCGATCCAGTTCAAGCTAGCGGATATGGCGACGGAGATTGAGCTGGCGCGTTTGATGTACTATAAGGCGGCCTGGCTGCATATGCAGGGGAAGGTGTACCGGCGCGAAGCCTCGATGGCAAAGCTCTTCGCTTCTGAGACGGCCAAGCGGGCCGCAGATCAGGCAGTGCAGATCCACGGTGGTTATGGATTTATGGATGAGTACCCTGTATCTCGCTATTGGCGGAGTGTCAAAATTAACGAGATTGGTGAGGGGACGAGCGAGGTACAACGTATGTTGATTGCCAGAGAGCTCGGGTGCTAGGGCCGCTGCTGAAGCGACGCGGCTACATATGTGGTGGTTGAAGAAAGGAGAGAGGGAGCCCCTTTACCAAGGGACTCCCTCTCTTTGTTTTGGTTAGGGGTGGGCTGGTGGGGCTACCTTGGTAGGCCAGTTGAAGGTCTTGAACAGGACCGTATCGGCTGATTGGGTATTGGTATCCCCGTTCTGCTCGGGTGGGGTGATCCAGACGGCGGTATCGCCCTTCACCGAGAGGAAGATCGTATTTGTCGGGATAGCTTCTTTCACATTGACAGCGTTGTTGGTCAGGACATCAAACATGTTGATGCTCTTGTCCTTGTTCTGCCAGATCAGGAAGCGATCACCGCCCTGAGGGGCCATCGATTGACCCTCGTCGCCGAGCTGTTGTGGCGTGCCAGGATCGCTAATCTGGTAGCCCAGCAGCGTACCCAGAATTCTGGCGTCGGCCTGCAAGGGATAGGACGCCGGATCGTTCTTGGCGATGATTGGTGCCTGTGCAGGCGACGTCGTTGTGGTTGGAGGCACAGACGGCGACGGCGTAGGAGTCGTTTTTGTGTGCGTTGGTGTGCGCGTCGGCGTCGCGGTCGCTGTTCCCTTGCCCTGTGTCGGTGTGGGCGATGGTTTCACAATCAACTCCTGGTCCACGGGTAGCGTGCTCAGGATGAAGAGTGTCCCATTGACGACCTGGGGATGGAACGAGCCACCATCGTCACGGAAGAGCGACTGGAAGGTCTGGTTATGGGGCGTCCAGCGACCATGCTGAGGCGGAGCCTCTTTCTGCTGATTCTGCCAGATGTTGCCATGCAGGGCGTTATCCTCGGTGGTCCATTCCTCTCCCCAATAGATGCTCAGTCCATTGGATGTTGCGGTTGGAGTTGTCAGAATATGACCATCGGTTGCCTTTGCCAACTCAGTTGAGACAGGCTCTTTCTCAGGATCAAGCTGATAGTTATTCAGATGTGATGTGCCCTGGGCGTCGAGCCAGGCGACAAGCAGGTTATTGCTATACGTGCTGGTCCCCTGAAGAGGTGAATTGACCCAGGCCGGAACGGCACTCTGATCGTATGTGCCCTTAAGGAGGGTGATGGGGGTCTTGAAGGTTGGATGACCTTGAGTCCCTTCAGTCTCCTTTTTATCCTTATTCTTGCTGTTTTGCTCCGGATCATTGCCCAGATAGAGGGCCTGGACGCGCCAAGTATGGGGCAGCAGATTCGCCGGAGTGGTATTAGTTGTCGAGTTTTTGCCCGAAGTCGTCTTTGGCGGGTCGACCTGGAGCCAGATTAGCCAGTCATTGAAACTCTCCAGAATGTAGAGCTTGCTGGTCGAATCTTTCTCTAGCAGTGGAATAGGCTCGACGTTCGTATTGCCGGACAGATCGAGCTTTTCCAGCATCCAGGTGAATTGTGAGCTATCGGTTGGATCGGTGACGTTCAGGCTATTCTGATAGGCAGTGTAGTAGAGTGTATCGCGGCTGGCGATAGAGCTAACTACATGTGAGTATGGTCCTTGCGCGGAGCCTTTATACGCGACTGAAATCTGGGTTGGACTCGTGACAGCCACTTGATTGACTATGTGAGGCTGGCTAGCCGAGTTATTGCCTGTCTGAGACATCAGGACGAGTGAAGAGATGCCACTGACCATAATGAGCATAAGCACGGCGGCGGCGATGCCGACGATGCTGGCGTGGCTCATGCGTGCGAGGCGAGGACGCTTGCGTACCATAGGTACGACGGGTAGAGGACCGGTTTCGGCGGACGAGAAGGTGGTGAGAGGTTCAAGGTGCTTCTCATCTGCTGAAAGGTCTTTGAGATAAGGTTTTAGGAAAGAAGGTGTCGGTGTTGAAATGTCCAGGGATGCGTTGCGCTGGATATAGCGGGTGTGTTCAGCCGCAAGAGCGCGCATGAGTTTGGCATGTGCCACCGGCGATGGCGAGAGGGGCGGCAATGCGCGGATACCCTCGCCGATAAACGAATTTTGTTGTTGAATCTCGCGGCAGGCAGAGCATTCTTTCAGGTGTGCGTCCAGAGCAGGAAGCACATCTGCCTTTGCCTTGCGTAATTCATCATAATTGGCGAGAAGTTCTCGCGCTTCACTACAGTTCACTCTTCACCGACCTCTTTTTTGTACAATGCGATAAAGCGTTCCCGCGCTCGCATCAGGCGCATCTTCACAGCGGATGCACTGATACTAAGCACTTCAGCAATCTCTGCACAAGATAGGCCATCGTTTTCATAGAGCCAGAGGCAAGAAGAGTATTTAGGAGGAAGTTGCTCGAAGACGCGTTCGACGATCTCGCGATCAGCAACGCGATTCTCGAACTTACCGCCATCATAGCTATTCCGCTCATAGGCGGCGCTTACCGCGCTGGCGCGAGCCTCATGGACCTGTTCATCGTTATTATAGCTTTCGCCGCTCGCATTTCCTGAATCCGAGACAACTCCAGCGCCGATGCCGCGATCCTCGTTAAAGAGGGAAAGCGGGAGCCATGAAATCAGGCGACGCCTCCGCAACGTATCAGTCGTTGTGTTTGACGCGATACGGTAGAGCCAGGCCGAAAGTGCACCCGGCTGAACCTGTGTGCCTCCTAGCAATGCCCTGTATGCCTTGACGAAAACGTCTTGCGCCAGGTCGTAGGCTTGCTCCCGGTTGCCAAGCAGGTGATAGATGTAATTGGTAATAGGGCCTTGATAGCGCTGGAAGATGTCTTCAAAGTCTTCAATGCTGACATGTTCAGAAGCCTGGGTCCGCTGATCTTGTGCATCGGCGGGTGCTGGCTCCTGTGAAGGCGATGTTATATCTTCCTTTGGGCTGGTCTCTTCTATTACCTCATCTTTGCTGGCTGGTGTAGAACTACCAGGAGAACCACGGCGCTCCTCTTCCATAGAAGAGCGCAGACTGCTATTCGTATTGTACAAACGGATAGGGAGATCCATTGGTTACATGAACCTTATCAGTTTTGTGAGAATTTTTTAAGATCTTTGCGAAACTCCATCCCCATGTAGAGATACCTTCATTTGAAAGATCAGATTGAGTAGCGAGCCCGGCACAGGCTAAAGTGCTGCGCCTACATATATAACACGAACTACTCAAGGGTTTCGCAATGACTATTATCTAAGCCGACTCCCAACATCGCCTGATCGGCGGCTAGCGCTTCGCGCTCAGAGAGCCGCAATGACTGTTATTTAAGTCGCCTCTCAACGCCGCCTGATCGGCGGCTAGCGCTTCGCGCTCAGAGAGCCGCAATGACTGTTATTTAAGTCGCCTCTCAACGCCGCCTGATCGGCGGCTAGCGCTTCGCGCTCAGAGAGCCGCAATGACTGTTTTGCATATATTATGTAGCATAGCATATTTGTCCAGGAAGCGCTGTGATCTGGACAACAGGCGGGCTATGAATTGGCAAACAGATAGGAATACTTCATATACGTATGTTTCTCTGTTCGGTTGCGTTTGAGAGGAGTATATAACCTTTCTGTACTCCCCCTCTGAAAGGGGCAAAGATGAAGGACAACAAAGACTCCTCTGCCAACCTGCCTGGCTCGCGTGTGTCGCGTAGCTCTCCCTTACATGCCGGTGTCCGGCGCTTCCCTGGAGGCGTGCTTGAATGTATACGTATGGGATTAAGTATAGCATACAAACCCCGAAAGCCTTCTTTGATGGTACAGATGGCGGAGCATTAAAGGGTTATGGGAGCGCGCAAGATGGCTCAAGAAGCGCTACTATTGCATGTTCTTTGGTGTTAGAGCGTATGAACGTCCTGGGTAAGCATTTGATGGTCGGTGCTCTGTTTGGGAGAGCCACTCGCGCTATTATTGTGGGTGTTGTCGCATGTGCCTGGTCGGTGGTTGCTTCTGATTGGAAGTGTGAGGGATGGGTGCATCGGGATCGAGAGAGAGTAGGGCTTCAAGCTGGCGTAGCGTTGAGATGTGGTCGAGGAGAGCGGAGTCGTCTGGATGTGGGTTAGTGGAGTTGGATGACGATGGCGAAGTGTGAGGGTTGGCTGCATTGGGTTCGGGGGAGTCGTCAGGTGGAATAGTGTTGAGGGTGAGAAGCGTAAGGGGGAAAACCTCATCAAGAAGGGAGGGCAGCAAGGATTGGATGGTGGGACTGATGGCGTAGCGACCATAAGTAGGTGTGGTGAGCAGGTTGGCTTTGTGCATCTGGGAGAGTACCTGACGCATACAGCCGTGATCGACGTCGAGAGCTGTGGCGAGTTGGAGAGGAGAGAGAGGCGTCTCGCTGCTGTGGATGAGGTGTAGGATTGCGAGGCGTTCGGGGGAGAGCACTTTAGGAGCGCTGATAGTGGTAAGGGAGGCGCTCTCTGCAAGAGTGGCGAAGCGGAAACTCAGGGTATCGGAGGGGCAGTGGAGGAGGTATTGACGGGCTTTGAGGGAACGGCAACTAGTAGTGAGGCGTGTGTAGGAGGAGATGGGAAGGGGGGAGAGGTGCCAGTGGTGGTCGACGTGCTCGACGAGAGGAGTAGAGGCTCGACCGGTGTGCAGGACCAGAATGCTCATATGGCACTGCTCGGCGAGGCGACGCAGGATATCGAGGAGATCACGGTCGCTGCCACGGAAGCGCTGGCGAATGGCGGCGAGGTTATCGATGATGAGCAGGCCGATGTTGGGGGAGGTGAGTTGGGCCTGGAGATTAAGGAAGCCTTCTTTGGTAGTGAGGTCATCAAGGGTATTGGTGAGCGTGAAGTGGAGTCTGTTCTGGATGTTGCGCGGGGCGAAGAGGCGCTCGGTAAGCTCGTGAAGGTGGTCATCCGAGCTATCGAGAGCGAGGTAGCAGACGCGAGCGAGGGAGGTGCGGTAGGGTTGCTGATCTTCGGAGAGGGTGGGGATACGGGAGTTAAGGGCGGGTTCTCCGGTAGCAACGTCGAGGGCGAGATGGAGGGCAAGGGAGGTTTTGCCGGAGCGCGCAGGTCCGGTGAGGAGGGTGAGGCCGGTGGGAAGGAGATTAAAGATGATCATAGGGGTCTGGAAGTGAGATGAAGGAATGAAGTCTGTGATGTGGGTATGAAAGGAACGAGTGGGGCGCTGGAAGAGGTCATGGTAGTTGTGAGCCATATAGTGAGCCTCCATGATGCCGCTGCTAAAGCGACGCGGCTACATATGATATGGTAGAAGTGATGCGGCGAGGTGACGCGGCTACATATGATATGGTAGAAGTGACGCGATTATATACGTTTGTTATATGGAGACAGGTAATTGTTATTTATGACATTTGGTGATGCGATAGTAGGCCTTGGGAGGGGATGCACGACGAGGAACGCACTACCACATTACCACACAAGCCGCCAATGATCCTATATTAGTAGTATATATAATTATTGAGTAAATGTCAATGTTTTTACGATACATAGAAGAAATTGATAGTAAAAATGGAGAATATGTAATTAATGTGTATGGATGTATTCTATACCAGATAATGCCTGCATATGAAGGTAGGGAGAGTTTGTGGGTGTCAAGACGTTGCTCTTGCGGAGTGGTGGGGTTTCTGGTACCATGTTGGAATGGTAAATGAGCTTGTACAGGCACAACAGGGCTGGAATATCGTCGGCCACGAACATGTCATCGATATTTTGCGGCGCGTCCTGGCGTCGCAGCAAGTGCGCCATGCGTATTTGCTTTCGGGTCCACCTCGTATTGGCAAAGAACTGCTGGCGCGGCGCTTTGCTCAGACCTTGCTGTGTACGGGTAATGGGGATAGTCGCGTGGCTCCGCAGAATCCTTGTAATGCCTGCCTGGCGTGCCGCAAGGTGCTTCATGGCAACCACCCGGATGTACATATTATTGCCAAGGCTCCGGATAAGCAGTTCATTGTCATTGAGCAGGTTCGCGCGCTTCAGAACGACTCGGCGCGGCGCACGATGGAGGGGCGGCGCAATATCTTCATTATCCCTGATGCGCACCTGATGAACGTGCAGGCCGCTAATTGTCTATTGAAGACGCTGGAAGAGCCAGAGCAGGATGTTGTTCTGTTGCTGACTGTTCCCGAGCCAGGACTCTTGCTTCCCACTATCCTCTCACGTGTGCAACAGCTTCCCATGCAATTGCTGACCCCGTCCCAGATCCGTCGAGCTTTAAGTGAGTATTGGGAGGTTGAGGAGTCAGAAGCGACACTGGTAGCCGCCCTGGCTGCTGGTCGTATGGGGTGGGCCGTGCAGGCGATTGAGGATGAGGAGATGTTGGAGGAACGTAAGGCGCAGTTGGATGCGCTGGCGAAGCTTCCAACTCAGAACAAGGTGCAACGCTTTGACTTCGCGCAACGGGTTGCTAGCGATAGTGAGCGCACGCGTGAGACGTTAGAGCTGTTTCTCCTATGGTGGCGCGATCTGGTGCTTGCAAGCAATGGCTGCCTTGACCTGACGGTTAACGTTGACATGCGCGATCAATTAAAAGCTCAGGCCGCGAAGATCACGACGGTACAGGCGGAAGAGATGGTGCGTTCTGTCCTGAAGACCGTGGAAGCGCTTGACCAGAATGTGAACGCGCGCATGGCTCTCGAAGTCTTGACGCTGGATGTGCCAACGATCAAGGGATAGCTCTAAACTTGGATGCGCAAACCAACGATAGCCGCTGCTCAGGTGGTGTTGGGATTCGCATAAGAAGTAAGTAAGGAGTGTACTCAATGCGAGGCGATTACCAGTACCTTCTAACACAATTCTCCGACCATATTTTCACCGTCACTATGAACCGTCCCAAAGTATTGAATGCCTTCAACGAAGTCATGCTTGCCGAGTTGAACGAAGCTATGTCCGAGGCTGCGCAGGACGATGATATCCGTTGTATCGTCCTGAAAGGAGCGGGACGAGGCTTCGGTTCGGGGCAGGATTTGAGCGAGTTTGCCAGCGCTTACGCGAGTGGTGAGCCTCTTGAGGTAAGTAAGCACTTGGGCAAGTATCATGATTTGCTGAGAACGCTTCAGGAGATGTCCAAACCCACAATCGCGGCTATCCACGGAGTCGCTGCCGGTATTTCTTGCAATATTGCTCTCGCCTGTGATCTGCGTATCGCCGCCGATGATGCGCGCTTCCTCGAAGCCTTCTCGCGTATTGGTCTGGTGCCTGATGGTGGTGGTGGTTACGCGCTGCCACGCCTGGTTGGCATTGGTAAAGCCCTGGAGATGGCGATGCTTGCCGACGAGGTAAGTGCGCAGGAGGCAGAGCGGCTAGGATTGATCAACAAGTGCGTGCCAGTTGCTGAATTCGAGGAGGCGACCTATCGGCTAGCGCGTCGCCTGGCGAATGGTCCGACGCGCGCCTATGGCTTAATTAAGCAGCTTATGTATCGTGGACTTGATAGCGACTTCGCGACCTCTTTGCGCCTTGAGGGCGAGCTTCAGGATACCGCAATTCGGACTGACGATCACAGAGAGGCCATTCAGGCTTTCTTCGAGAAACGCCCTCCAGAATATAAGGGAAAATAATAGGATCGTCCCAAAACGCATGCTGGTAGCATAGCTTCTATAAGAGCTATGCTACCAGCATGCGTTTTGGGTTGGCGGTGAGGGATTGTGGCAGTTATGCTAGCAGTGAGAGCTGCTGCTGAAGCGACGCGGCTACATATGTGTGGGAGTAGAGCCGCTGCTGAAGCGACGCGGCTACATATGGAGGCTGAAGGCATCTGAATACCGTTGTAGATTGAAGGAGGAAGATATGAAATTATTGCTATTAGGTGGGACCGCATTTCTGGGTCGGCATATAGTGGAGAGCGCGCTTGCGCGTGGGCATGAGGTAACTATTTTTCACCGTGGGAAGACGCGACCGGGGCTCTTTCCCCAGGTAGAAGAGATCCTGGGTGATCGTGAGCATGACCTGCACCTGTTGGAGGGGCGGCATTGGGATGCTGTCATCGATACCAGCGGCTATGTGCCGCGTATTGTAAGGGCTTCCGCTGAGTTGCTAGCTGGGGCGGCAGAGCATTATACCTTTATTTCAACTATCAATGCCTATGGCGATTTTAAAGAGAAGGGTATTGACGAGACGTATCCCCTGGCGACCCTGGAGGATGAGAGCATTGAGGAGGTCACTGGTGAGAGCTATGGTCCGCTCAAGGTGTTGTGTGAGCGGGAAGTAGAGCGGGCCTTCCCTGGCAAGACGCTGATCATCCGACCGGGCCTGATCGTTGGTCCCTGGGATGGCTCGAATCGCTTTACGTATTGGCCGTATCGGCTCGCGCATGGCGGCGAGGTCCTGGCTCCCGATCATCAGGATATGCCGTTGGAGTGGATTGATGTGCGCGACCTTGCAGACTGGGCTGTGCGCCTCTCAGAAGCCAGAGTTACAGGGGCGTTCAATGGCATTGGGCCGGAGCAGCCTGTGCCACTGGGGCAAGTATTGGAGCGCATACGGGTTGCTGTTGGAGGCACTGCGAGTCTGACCTGGGTTGCGGAAGACTTCATCGAGAAACATGAGATTACGCCCTGGATGGAACTTCCGCTCTGGATACCGGGCGAGGATGGCGATGTCTTCTGCACCGTCAAGAACACGAAGGCTGTTGAGTCGGGTCTTACTTATCGTTCGTTGGAGGAGACCGCGCGCGATACCCTGGCGTGGATTCGTGAACAGCAGGATGAGGGTCAGCTAGGGAAGACGCTCGCTCCTGAGCGAGAGCGTGAGGTGCTGGCGGCCTGGCACGAGCGCGGGGAGGTGTGATGCCGCTGCTGAAGCGACGCGGCTACATATGTGTGGGAGTAGAGCTGCTGCTGAAGCGACGCGGCTACATATGTGTGGTATCTGAGCATTGCTGTATAATGTGGGATGTGAATCCGACAAATGTTCCTTATATAGCAAAGGTTTAAGTGAAACGGTGCGTATAGAGAATTTATCATATAACAATGCTCAGAGTCAGGGGCCAGAGCGCCGCGAGTGGTTTCGGACGCACTCGGCGGAGCATCTGGAGCGCTGTGAATCTTTGATGCAGTTGGCATTGCGGAGGCGTCCGGCGAGTACCGCGTCCAGTGTGGTTGTGTTGGGGGCAGGTAATTGTACTGAGGTCCCGCTGGTGACGCTTAATCGGGGCACGGACGAGCTTGTATTGGCGGATCTGGACCTGGCGGGAATGAGACGGGCCTGTGATTTACAGTTGCCCAATCTGGGGCAGCGACGGCGGATGCGCCTGGTCGAGTGTGATCTGACCGGGGGCGTAAGTCGGAATTTGGAGCGGCTTATTCGTCGTCAGCGCTGGGATAAACTGGCACCACAGGGCGCGAGCGCGATCTTTGACGCGGCAGCAAGTTGTCTCGAAGAGTGCGAGGTTCCTGATCCGCCTGTGCTTGATGACCTGGGGCAGGGCCAGTTTGGGGTGGTCATTAGCTCGCTGGTCATGTCCCAGCTTTTCAGTTATCCTATCCTCGATGTGCTGGACCCGATCATTGTAGCCGCGCCAGATTTCTGGGGTGAGCAGGAGCGACATCGACGCTATCAAGAGGCGGCGCAAGCCTTCCGACTGCGTGTGATCAATGCTCATCTGCATCTGCTGGGCTCGCTGGTGGATCAGGATGGTCTGATTGTGCTGTTGAGCGATGTACGCGGCTTTGCCTTTAATGTGTATGGCACCGATCATGACGCGAGCCATCGGCGGGATATTCCCCTGGTTCCACGCGCTTTCTTTGATCTTGTGAAGGAGCAATTTACCATAGCCGAGGAACAGCACTGGGAGTGGCTGACCGACCTGCCTGAGAAGGAGCACTTTGGGCGTGGGTATGAGGTGGTTGGGTATGTGTTGCGGGCGAAATGAGCCGCTGCTAAAGCGACGCGGCTACATATGGTGTGATTGGTGAAGTGATGTGGCTACATATGGTGTTGCTGTTGTAATGGTAAAGGGGAGATTGTGGTTGATATTGTGCTGAGTCGTATTTGTGTTTATCCGATTAAGGGGTGTGGGGGTACAGAGGTAAGGGAAGCCCAGATGTATGAGCGGGGCTTGTGGTATGATCGGCGCTGGATGCTTGCCTATGAGGAGGGACCGAATCTGCACCAGTTGGCCTTTCCGCAGCTTGCCACTATTCGCGCTTTTGTGACGGATGATTGCTTGCAGGTGCGAGCGCCGGGGATGCCGCTGCTCTCGGTTCCTCTGGAGCCTCAGTGGAATGCCCGGCCTCTGGCGGTCCAGTGGTTTGAGGGACGCTGTAAGGCACTGCCTGTTAGCGACAAGGTCGATGAGTGGTTTCGGGATTTTCTGCATGTGCGCTGCCGACTTGTCTTCCTGACGGAGGATACGCGGCGCTCTGTCATGCCAGAGTACACTATTAAGCAGGAGCAACTCTCCTTCACCAGCTATCAATATCATCTGCTGAGTGAGGAGTCGTTGGGCGACCTTAATCGGCGTTTGGCAATGCCTGTCCCGATGGATCGCTTTCGCCCGAATCTGGTCGTCGCGGGGGCGGAGGCCTTCGCGGAAGATGGGTGGAAGACCATAAAGATAGGGAACCATACCTTTCAAACGGTGCGGGCCTGTGATCGCTGCGCTATTACCACAGTTGATCAGGCTAGAGGGATCATGACTGGCAAGGAACCGCTCGCGACGCTCGCGCGCTATCGCACTTTTGGCAAGAAAGTGCTTTTTGGGCAATATCTATTTGGGGAGGGAAGCGGGACGATTCGCGTGGGAGATACGGTGCAAGTGTTGGAATATCAGGAGCCTCCTGGGGTTGCGATGTGAGCCATTGGTGAGATATTCTCCTGGCACGTGATACTTGGGGAAAGAGGTGTGTCCCTGGGTGCGGGATGAGCGCGGGTCGGGAGCCGTGAGGCTCCGACCCTGCTGCTCATCCCACACAGAGGGGATCAGACGATTACATGATCACAAGGACTTGAGGTAGTCCAGCAGTTGCTGGGCGAGCTGGAGGATCTGCTTGCTGAGGTCCCGCCGATCCGTCGCGCCGTTTTCCAATGCGCTGTGCTCTGGGTAGAGCTCGATGAGCTTCTGGATGTTGGGGTGCTGAACCTCGAACCTCTTGAGCCCGAAGGGGTTCTGGAGGACATCTTCCATGGCCTTCCAACTGGTCGGGTCCTGCGAGAGGGCCTCGATGTCCTGCTCAAGCTGTGTGATCGACGCGCTCTTAATTTCCGGGGTGAAGCGCGGCATGGCCGCTCCTTCCGTTAACATAGTCGTCTATGCATCGTTACAGCGACCTTCTTCAGACAGGCTTGAAGAGAGGCTTGGTGCTCGATGAACTCAAAGCGTGGCGCGAGATGCGGCACCACCGGAGCAGTGAAACAGTTTTAGAGAAGCAAAAGTCTCTAAAGTGCCCAAAAGATGCTCCTCATCTTCTGGATCTGATGGTATTGCCTGTCGAGACCATCTACAGGTGGATATCACCTCCAAGCGAGTCGGTGAGACTCATAGTTGGCTTGGACAACATACATCGCGAGAAATTATAGCAGGGGCGGCGAGAGGATTCAATGGAACTGCTCACAGTATTGGGCCGCTCTGATGGATGGCAAGAAGGTAGTGTATATTGGCGTGATGCCTGGCAAATGCTTCTACTACAGCCTACTTGGTTATCTTGTGCTACTCTTCCCTCCAAACCCCTTAAAGATCAGGTAATGTATGTTACACTTGAGCATATTCTGTTTACCATCTCTAATTGAACAACTATATGCTTAAGGTATGATCTGTTCAAGAAAGGATTCGCCATGGAAGAAGAGTCTCCAGGCCTTGCCAAAGATACACAGAGAGTTGAGGGATTACTAGATCAATTGGGCGCACGTTATGATCAGCTTGTTTTAAAGGCAGAAGGCGATGAAGCGTCCTCGTCTCCAAATTCCGTGGATGATTCCCCTCCGCTACCTGGTAGCTGGCTAAACAGCCTCAAACAATCGGATCAAAACTCTGTTTCGCCTGAGACTTCTCGTATTTCCTCCCAGGCGTTACAAGAGTTAGGAAAAGAAACTTCTCACTCTGGAATAAGTCTGACTCAGTCGATGGCTTTCCCTCAAATTCCGGGCGCATGGGCGACCAACCATATCTCTCAAACTGGCAGCCTGAGCACTCCTCCAGTGTCCTCGAAGACAAAGGAGCTGGATGCAGATGTTCTCTTGCTTATGCCAGATGACTCCACGTCTGATACTCAAGCCAAAACCGATCCCTTTTCCTGGGACGGGGTGTCAACACCACCACTGACACCTATTCCTTTGACACCCATTCCTTTGAAACTACTACAGAAGAGTGCATCAAACAACAAGAGGAGACGCTTTTCAATCGCGGCTATTATCTGTCTGGTCGTGCTTGGTGCTGCGGGCGCTTCCTGGTTGTTGCTGCAACAGGTATCGCAAACACCAGATCAAATTGCTCAGGAGATGCAACAGAGGGTTGGCGCGAGTACCACGCCTATAAGCACGCCTGGGAAACAGCTTCCTCCAAATCAAACGGCGGTCTCGTCACCTCATTCCCTAACGCCGTCATCACACAAGGCGACGCCGACTCCTCCGCTTGCAGGTTCTACGCCGACGGTAGTACCAACGCAGGTCCCGACGCAGGCTACGAATCCTTCAACCACTCAGACGACATTTATCTCTTTTGAAGATGGCGGGCTGGATGGTTGGACTCATACCAATGGAGGTGGTACTACAAGCATCAAGAATCTCGCCACAAGCAGCGCAGTGGACGGGAGCCATGTATTGATGGTAACCTATGGTCCCGACAATGCTGATAACTACCCTGCTGTGGGTACGAGTAACCTTCCCGCGTCTCTCAACGTGGGGCAGACGATACACGCTTCTGTTCTCAAGACGCAGGGATCAGATGTGGAGGTTGGTATTTATCTCATAGACCAGACGGGTCAATGGTTTCTTCCAGAGAGCGCTTATATCCAGGTCAACAATAGTCAGACATGGTATAACGTCACTCTAACCGTTCCTTCATCCCTAAAAGGCCCTATTACCCAGCTTGGCATCTCGCTCTATGGTCACGATGCCGTGATCTACATCGATAATTTTAGCTGGTAATTACCTATTCTAGCAAGAACCGGCTCCTTTGCTATGTTTTTTTCGGGTTTTGAAATAGCCCTGCTAAAGTGTGAGCGAGGCTTGACTTTCTTAGGGGTGGTCAGTATACTTGACATATAACTTATAGTTTGTGATCCATAGAGAAGTCGGCGCGAGGGAAGAAGCCAGAACGCACGCGAAAAGACCAGCGAGGTGGAGAGAGTGAGAGTCCACCATTTTGTACGCGTATGGTGTGCCCCCCTCAGACTCTTGAGAGAGTCACGACGCGGAACGAACGCGGACTCGTTAATGAGTCGCAAGTAATTCTAGCCGGAAGCCCTCCGTTATCATGGGGCAAGGCATCGAAGAGTGGCGCGTTGTTATAGTTTGCGTTATCGATTCCGTGCCTGGTGAGTGGAGAGGTTCTCTTATCAGGAGAAGCTTTCAATTCAGGTGGTACCACGGGCTTTTGTAAGCTTTAAGATAAAGATACAGCCCGCCCTGAGCAATATATGCTTGGGGCGGGCTTTTTGTTGTGCTGTTCGAGCTTTCGCTCAACCTTAATCGGAGCAATGAGCGAGCAGGCAAGTGAAAAGCGAGCTGTTTCCGGGCATGATTACACAGGGATACCTGTATTGACTGGCGATCAGGCGTGTCGGCGCGACTTATGGGTATTCGTTCACACAAAATGAGGAGTGTACGTCATGACAACAGTTTTAAGTTCGCAAGAGATCGTTCAGCGTTACCTGGAATACTTTCGACGGCATGGGCATTATGAACTGACGCCGAGCCCGCTCGCGGTACCGGGGAATAGTACATCCTTTATTATCGCGGGGATGCAGCCCTTATTGCCCTATCTGCGAGGGCTTGAGATGCCACCCAGCCCACGCCTCTCCTCGCTTCAGCGCTGTCTGCGCACGGATGACGCGGACGCGGTGGGGATTAACGGGCGTAAGATAAGCGCGTTCACGATGCTGGGCAACTGGTCCATCGGGGATTACTGGAAGCGTGAGGCGATAGAGATGGCGATGGAGATGTTGGTTGAGCATCTGGGGCTAGATGTTAGCCGGTTCTGGGTGAGCGTCTACGCGGGGGATGAGTCGCTAGGGCTGCCACAGGATGACGAGGCGATTCGCGAATGGCAGCGAGTGGGGATGCCTGACGCGCAGATTGTAGCGTTGGGAACTGAGGATAACCTCTGGACAATGGGGGATGGTCCTGGTCCCTGTGGCCCCTGCTCGGAGATCTATGTTGATCGGGGGAGCGAGTGGGGATGTGGGCGCGCGACGTGTCGCCCAGGGTGTGATTGTGAGCGCTTTCTGGAGGTCTGGAACCTGGTCTTTATGCAGTATGAGCGGCATGTAGATGGCACTATGACCGAATTGCCGCTACGGAATATTGACACTGGCATGGGTTTGGAGCGCATGGCGATGGCGTTGCAGGGCAGTGAATCCATCTTCTCGATAGACCTCTTCCAGCCCGCGCTGGAATGTCTGCGAGAACTTGCGCCAGAGCGCGAAGGGGAGATGCCTCGCACCCGACGTATGATCGTAGATCACGCGCGCGCGGTCATGTTGGCGGGTTTGGTAGGGGTAGGTCCGGGTCGGACCGGACGTGACTCGGTCGTGCGACGCCTGATCCGGCGCGCGGCGCGTCAGGGCTATGTACTGGGTATCGAGCGCCCTTTCCTGAGCGAGCTATTGCGACCGCTAATGGAGGGGCATGGCGATCTGCTCACGCCAGAGGAGAGGGAGAAAGTGCCAGCGCTGGCGCAGATGATGGAGCAGGAAGAGCGCATGTTCTCGCGCGTGCTGAGCAGGGGGCTACCTTTGTTGGAGCGCTTGCGAGGCGATGAGCGAGGATATGTCGACGGCGAAGAGGTGTATAAGTTACACTCGGATCGAGGCTTCCCAACGGATCTGGTGGTCGAGATTCTCGCGGAGAAGGGACTGAGCGTCGACTGGCAGCGCTATGAGCAGGCGCGTGAAGAGCATAGTCAGGTCAGTCGCAGGAGTGTTGAGAGCCACTTTCAGCAGTAAGGATGGGATGCCGTTGCTGAAGCGACGCGGCTATATATGGGTGGAGTGGGTAATATTGGGAGGCTTGAGAAGGCGCAGTGTGAGTTGTGTGGAGTGCTTCGTACGGATTTTTGATGGGAGGGGTCTTAAATAGCGAATTGCGCGTCTGAGTAAGAGGATGCGTATGCCACCATGGGCTGGAAGTGGCATACGCATCCCTTTTGTGCTTCTTTCCTGAATATTGGGTCGCGCTGGCATGGAGCCAATTTGGCTTCCGGCATGCGATTTTGTGGCATAAATGGCTCTTTACGGATGGGTTAGTGGGCTTATATACTGCAAGGAGAGTTTGTTGTGGGTGGGGATCAAGAGTCTTTTGTATTCGAAATAATAAATAGATCGATATTGGCTTTTTTTAGAGAAGGAGTTTTCAGAACAAGTATGTCACGCCAGGCTACACATTCGCATTCATCATCACAACGTGCTTCGTATGATACACCTTCGATTATCGCACTCTCGCTGACCCTGGTGCTCTGGGCTTCGGCCTTCGCTGGTATCCGGGCTGGGCTGGAAGGGTATAGTCCGGGGGCGCTCATCCTCTTGCGCTTTCTCATCGCCTCGGGCGCGCTGATCATTTATGCCCTGGTGACGCGAATGCGTATGCCTGAGCTACGTGACATCCCCGCTATGATCTTGCTGGGTGGAATTGGCATTACCATCTACCAGTTCGGGCTGAGCTATGGAGAGACGAGCGTTACCGCTGGCACGGCGGGCCTGTTGATCGCGACAGTGCCTTGCTTCACGGTGCTGCTGGCGACAATCTTTCTGGGGGAACGCTTCTCTGTCTGGGGCTGGGTCGGCATGGCAATTAGTTTCGTGGGGGTTGTGCTCATTTCCTTTAATGGAGAGGGAGGGCTAAGCTTTACGCCGGGCGCGTTGCTAATTCTCCTGGCTTCATTTTCTGAGAGTGTCTATTTTGTCATTCAGAAACGCTACCTGCGCAAGTATACGGGTTTAGAGCTGGCAACCTACAACCTCTGGGGTGGCACGCTCTTCATGTTAATCTTCCTGCCTGCCCTCTGGTCGGAGTTGCCGCATGCGCCGCTGGGAGCGACACTTTCTGTCGCTTTCCTGGGACTTTTCCCAGCCGCTATTGCCAACCTCTTATGGACTTTCGCGCTCTCGCGCTCTAGTGCCTCAAAGGCCATTACTTTTCTCTGTGTCTCGCCTGTGGTTTCGCTTGTGATAGCTTGGGTCTGGCTGAGGGAAGTGCCAACGTTGATAGCGCTGGGTGGCGGATTTGTTGTGATCCTGGGAGTAGTGCTCATTAACTTTAAAGGGAAGGTCGAGACGAAGCACGAAGCGCCGCTAGTTCCTGAGGCACACCCGGTCGAAGTCCTGCTACCAGATGAGCAGGTTACTGCGACACCAGAATAGCGAGCTTACGCATCGCCGCATCGCGCGCCGGGTCGCTGGCAATAGGGAGTTACACCGGGAAAGTGGCTACGATTGCGCGCGATCCAGGCGTAGAGGGCGTCCGCGAGTTTCGCGAGGGGAGGAAGCCGGTAGAGTGTTGTAAAGATGGGCAGGATGATCAGCCCATCGAGAATGGAACTGACGGCATGTGCGCCTGCGAATTTGTGCCCATCGGGCATGGCGATCCAGACCGTCTGTTCACATTGTGGGACTGTGAGACCGTAGCTTTCGGGGAGATCTGGTTGCTGGAAGGGGGTGAAGGAGAAGATGCCACGCCAGTCACAGCGCTGAATGATAGTCACGATTGCCGTACAGAAGTCGCAGCTTCCATCGAAGATAATGAGCGTTGACTGTTTGCCGCTGGAGCGCTGGGTCAGGTCCATGAGCTATCCTTTCTGATCCTGAACATTGACTGTATGCTTGCTCTTATTGTAGCGCGCACCAGGCTTATACGCCAGGATTGGTAGAGGCGCTTCTTAAAAAGGTGAGGGGGTAGCGATGTCATAAAATCATCGCCACCCCCTCGCTTACACGCAAAGATGCTTTTGTGCTTTATTCAAACCTTGCCAAATAGAAGGATCAGCCTATCACGCTCCTTTTCAGGATTGATGAAGTTGAGCCTCGGATGTAACTAGCCCACGAGTTGGATAGCCAGGCGGATGACCACCCGGTCCTTCTCCTTCTCCGGCTCGGGGAGGCGGTTGTAGGGCCTCCTCTGTATCGCCGAAGCCCAGCTCCCGTTACGCGAGAGCCAGTTCACGTGCAGGCGGGCGCTGGCCTCCTCCAGCGTCGCCTCGTCGTTGAGGGACTTCCCCTCACGCTTGAGCTGCTGCACGATGTCGATGGCAGCCTTGGCGGAGGCCAGGTTCTCGGCCTGCCAGTCCGTTGGCAGGTCCCTGAAATCCGTCGCGGCGATGTCGACCTCGTTGGTGCCGTTCCTCCGGATCCACTGCTGATCCTGCTTGACCGGCTTCATGCGGCGCTCGCCGCCGTGCTCGCGCTTCCAGGCAGCTTGCCATGCCTGGTGAAGCTGGCGTGCCAGCTCCTCGTTGGGTTGGGACATAGTAGGATTCTCCTCTCGCAGTTGAGCCTAAGCTCGGCGAGAAGAGACCTACTTTCCATCCCTCGAACGGTAGAGCAGAAATTAGTGGCACACGGGTTGTTTCCTCTCGTTGGCCCTAGAGAGAAATGCACGGTTTCATCTCTGGTGTGCAAAGCAGCGCTGTTTCTTCTCAGCGAGCCTGTTCGGCGCGAGACCGAAATGCGCACCTTCCCTTAATGTGCGAAAGGGTGTAGAAGTTTCAGCGATCATGCGCATACAGAGCGAAACTTCTACCTCTCTTGCAGTTGGGGATATGAATGATAGAGTTATTATAACAGGCATGTTTATGGTAAGTAAGCAATTTGTAGGGACAATTATGTAAGAAGAGCAGAGAGTTTTTATGTATTGCCTTCTTGTTTTGAAATTATGAATCAGAGCAAAACATACGTTAAGAGTATGTAAGTGAAGAAGGGGGAGCAAGGCCAGAAAGTCTTGCTCCCCCTTCGCGTTGGGGATATGTTACTGCGCTTGTGGGAGGGTTGCAACCTCGGAGAGGGTGTGATCGAGAATGGTCGCAGCCTCGTCGAGATCGGTCTTAGTGAGGACCAGGGGCGGAATCATGCGTAGGGTTGAGCCGCCGAGAGCATTGAGCAGAAGACCCTGCTGCATTGCGCGCCCGGCGATTTCGCCAGCCAGATCATGCTTGACATTGACGGCGCGCATCAGGCCGATGCCGCGTGGGCTATCGATGATATTGCTGTACTTCGCGCAGAGTGTCTCAAGCTTCTGGTGCCAGTACTCACCCATCTTCGTCGCATTCTCAAGGAGATTCTGCTCCTTGATAGTTTTGATGGTCGCGACGCCAGCGGCGCAGGCGATGGGATTGCCGCCGAAGGTCGTACCGTGATCGCCGTAGGCGAAGATATCAGTTCGCTTCCCGGTCAACATGCCGCCTATGGGCACGCCGCCAGCCAGGCCCTTTGCCATCGTCACGATGTCGGGCGTAATGTCATAGTGCTCCCAGCTAAAGTACTTGCCGGTGCGGCCAGCACCCGCCTGGACCTCGTCACAAATGAGCACAAGGTTCTGCTCATCGCACCACTGGCGTAGGCCCTGGAGGAACTCCGGACTTGAGGGCCAGATGCCGCCTTCACCCTGTACAGCCTCTACCAGAATCGCAGCAGTCTTCTCGCTAGTAGCCTGTTTCACGGCATCCAGGTCATTAAAGGGAACCTGCTTGAAGCCGTCGGGCAGGGGGGCCCAGGAAGCCTGGTAGGCAGCCTGACCAGTCGCGGCAGTCGTCGCGAGTGTGCGACCGTGGAAACTGCGATCCATGCTAATGATTTCGTAAGCCCCGTTGCGATGGAGGCGACCATACTTACGAGCGAGTTTGATGGCTCCCTCGTTGGCCTCCGCGCCGCTATTGGAGAAGAATGAGCGCATGCCGCCGCTCAGGCTGGCGAGTTGCTCGGCAAGCTCAATCTGGCGGACATTGTAGTAGAGATTGGAGACATGGACGAGCTGGGTGACCTGCTCCTGCACAGCCTGAATCACGGCAGGATGGCAGTGTCCCAGGACGTTGACTGCGATCCCAGCCACAAAGTCTATATACTCTTTCCCCGTGCTATCCCACACGCGGGTACCCTGACCACGTACGAGAGTGATAGGATGACGTTTGAAAGTGCCCTGATAGTACTGCTGTTCGAGGGCTGCCCAATCGCGTTGCTGCAACTCCGTCGCTGTCATAGTATAAAGCTCCTCATTGTCTAATAGTGTCCGATTATTAAAGAATCACGTCAGGAGGGAAGATACGTGCGTATCGCTCCTAACGCGTATAGAGAGAGTTTTCGTCAATGTAGCCATGGGTAAGATCGCAGCCCCAGGCGGTCGCCTCGCCATCGCCGAGGTGCAGGTCAATAGTGATGATAACCTCGTCACCAGCCATAGCCGCATGGGCCTGGTCCTGGTCGTAGTCAATAGCGATGCCCTGGCGGGTAATCTGGGTCTCGCCCACGAAGATATCGAAGGCATTCTGATCGAACTCGCAACCGCTGGAACCAGCCGCCGCCGCGATACGGCCCCAGTTGGGATCTCCGCCTGCCAGCGCGCACTGCCAGAGGGGCGAATAGGTCAGGGAACGAGCTGCCTTCACGGCATCAGCCTTATTACGCGCGCCGCGTACGTTGATGGTTTGGATCTTTGTCGCGCCCTCGCCATCGCGTGCCATCTCGCGAGCTAGTTTGAATGTTATCTGGCGCAGGGCCTGGACGAACGTTGGGGCATCGGGATGTTGTGCGTTGAGCGGCGTGTTATCAACCAGCCCGTTCGCGAAGACCATGCAGGTATCGTTGGTTGACATATCGCCATCGACTGAGATCATATTATAGCTATCATCAACAGCCTCTTTGAGCACCTGCTGAAGCCATGCCTGTTCGACTGCCGCATCGGTGGTAATATAGCTCAACATGGTCGCCATATTGGGGCGGATCATGCCTGAACCTTTGGTCACGCCTCCCAGGCGTACCGTCTTACCTTCTATCTCAAACTCCAACGCCATCCTTTTAGGGTGGGTATCGGTGGTCATAATAGCTTCGGCGAAGGCATTGCCGTCGGTGGTGCTAAGTTCGATCTGCTGGATGCCTGCCTCAATCTTTTCCATTGGAAGCTGGCGACCGATGATGCCTGTTGAAGAGCAGAAGACCAGATCTTCGGCGATGCCGAGCTTGCTCGCGGTGAAGCTCGTCATCTGATAGGCATTATCAAGGCCCTGCTGTCCTGTCGCGCAGTTGGCGTTGCCGCTATTCACTACTATGGCTTGAGCTTTGCCGCCCTTGAGTCGCTCCTGGCAGAGCAGCACTGGCGCGGCGCGCAGATTGTGTGTAGTGAAGACTCCAGCGACAGTGCAGGGGACATCAGAAACCAGGATCGCGAGGTCTTTAATACCGGCATCCGACTTGATGCCGCAAGAGGTCGTGCCAGTGCGAAAGCCCTTGGGAGCCGTCACACACTGGTCGATTTCATGAAATAGATCTGCCACGAATGTATCTCCTATTATGCTCTAAGACGAACCCCAACGCCGCTGTCGCGGCTAGCGCTAGCGCGCTCAGGGTTTCGCAAGGTATTCACCTCTAAGACGAACCCCAACGCCGCTGTCGCGGCTAGCGCTAGCGCGCTCAGGGCTTCGCAAGGTATTCACCTCTAAGACGAACCCCAACGCCGCTGTCGCGGCTAGCGCTAGCGCGCTCAGGGCTTCGCAAGGTATAGCCTAAAAATTCCCTGACATGGAATGGTTATTTCGCCAAAGTGGGCGAGTGGAATCAGTGCCAAGGCAGAGGGCGAGTGTTTGCCCTGGGGAGAGCGATGGCATTGATCATACGAGGTATCAGGGTGAGAGTATACTGATTGGCAGTTGTGGTCTGGGTAGAATGTGTCGCGTGTTGTTCACCATGGTGCGAACTCCTTCAAACTCTAGTGAGTTGCGAGAAGGAACGGTGGTCTTGTTATAAAAAGCATTCACCAACGCCGCCGCACAGGCGGCTAGCTTCGCTCAGGCGAATGAATGGCATGCTCTTAATATACCGCCCCTTCAGTCACATTTGAAGAAGGGACGAGAGCTAAAGGAAGACCCCTTATAGCGCCCGTGGTGCCACCCTACTTGTCTTTCGCTTCGATCTGGTAGCGCGCAGCGATGGAGAGTCGCGTTACCCTACGACGTTGTAGCGAAGAGAGAAAGACCACTTTTCAGGTTTTATGCTGGCGTGGTAACCACCCACCCGACCTACTTACCTCTCGCATAGGCGCGAGGGATTTTCTTCGGTCAGCCGCTCACGAAGGCGTTCGAGAAGTGCATTACCGCTCCGAACTTCCACTCTGCATCGGATCGCTGTTGGTTGCTGCTTCTATACTCTTTTCGTTCAACGCGTGTCAGACGATTGTATTGCTTTGTATTTTCATGATACAAGCCAGCGGATAAAATGTCAATGGAGAGATGGCGTGTGACCGGGCTTTGTAGGGGGATTGGTTATGGAGGTACTCAGCGCTTGCTTGTGATCCATCCCTCCTGCGGTCAAGTCGTGGTGGGCAAGCGGTGGAAGCATATGTAGTCGCGTATGCTTGAGTAGCGACCACATATGCCCCACCGTTTGGTGATTTCGTTGGGGATATGGTTTATTAATGGAGCTTTAATTCATGGGTGCGTTGCTGTAGTCTTCTCGTCGCCCTGGCGTCAGTACCTCTACATCGGCTTTGTCGGCGAGGCTTGCCAGGATTGAAGGTTTGTCGTACTGGTCGTCGTGGATCGGCTGGTTGAAGAGAGACTCGAAGAGAGGTCCCTCTAGTGTCTCCTCTTTAATCAGGCGTTCGCTAATCATGATGAGGCGCGTTTTATTCTGTTTGAGGATGTTTTGTGCTTTATCAAGAGCTACCATGATGATCCGGCGAACCTCCTCATCAATCTCGCGCGCGGTCTGCTCGCTATAGTTGCGTTGCTCACCGAAGTCGCGGCCCAGAAAGACAAGCTCGTCTTTGTGTCCCAGCGCCAGTGGCCCGATGAGATCACTCATGCCGTACTCGGTGACCATTGAGCGTGCGATTTTAGTGATGCGCTCGATATCGTTGGACGCGCCAGTCGTGACTGAGCCAAAAATGAGGAGTTCCGCGACATGTCCACCCAGAGCGTAGGCTAACATATCCTCAAACTGAGGCTTGCTCCATAGGTAGCGGTCCTCAGTGGGCAAGAGCATGGTGAAGCCTCCGGCCTGACCGCGTGCCACAATGGAGACCTTATGCACTGGATCGCAGTTAGGCAGCATGCGTGCGACAAGCGCGTGTCCAACCTCATGATATGCCGTAATGGACTTTTCGCGCTCACTGATGATGCGGCTCTTGCGCGCTGGACCCGCCACGACGCGGTCTGTGGCCTCTTCTAGCTCGCTCATACTAATGTGGCGCTGATTGCGGCGCGCGGCCAGGATAGCCGCTTCATTGAGCATGTTTTCGAGGTCTGCCCCGGAGAAGCCGGGAGTTTGACGCGCGAGCGTTTCCAGGGAGATTTGCTTATCTAGTGGCTTACCCTGAGCATGAACCTGGAGGATAGCCACACGTCCCTTGATGTCCGGGCGATCAAGCACGACTCGGCGATCAAAGCGACCAGGGCGCAAGAGCGCGGGATCGAGTACATCTGGTCGATTGGTAGCCGCGATAACGATGACGTTGGTATTGCTATCGAAGCCATCCATCTCGACGAGAATCTGATTGAGGGTCTGCTCGCGCTCATCGTGGGAGCCACCCAGGCCCGCGCCACGTTGACGACCAACGGCGTCAATTTCGTCAACAAAGACGATGCAGGGACTATTGCGCTTGGCTTGTTCAAAAAGATCGCGTACACGACTGGCACCTACGCCGACGAACATTTCTACAAATTCTGATCCACTAATACTAAAAAATGGGACGCCAGCTTCACCAGCAACGGCCCGTGAAATAAGGGTTTTTCCCGTACCGGGAGGTCCAACGAGGAGCAAGCCTTTGGGGATACGCGCCCCCAGAGCCGCGAACTTCTCTGGATACTTCAGAAACTCAACGATTTCCTGTAGCTCCTGCTTGGCCTCCTCAACGCCCGCGACATTCGCGAATGTGATGCTGGGTCGGTTGCCCATAAAGATGCGTGCGCGACTCTTGCTGAAAGACATGGCCTGGCTGCTGCTTCCCTGGGCTTGGCGCACGATGAGCAGTAGGACGACTGCAAGGATAAGAAAAGGAATGAGACCTACAAAGCTACCGATCCAACTCCAGGCCGGGCTTGGCGTTTCGTAGCGTAAGCGCAAGTGAGTATTGTTGACATAGTCGATGCCATTGTCTTTCAGGACGCGTGTCGCATCGAAGCTGGAATTAATGCTGGCGGTTTCTCTGGTGGCATCTGGCTTGGTACCGCGTGTGAGTGTGAGGGTGTCGTTTGCAACAACTAAGGTATCGGTCTGTTCGGCATTACTATCTTCTTTGACATGTTGCAAGATTGTTGAGATGTTGACCATCTCGGTATTGTTCTGGGATCGAAGAAAGATGAAGAGCAGCAGGAGGACCACCAAAATAGCGAGAAATCCGAAGAGTCCCCTTTTGAGCCATCGCTTATTACCTGGCATTGAGGCCCCTTTCTCTCCTATTGGTTATGTTTTGAGTAAACAAAGAACCACCTCTCCGCTTCTATCGATGAACACATTGATGTTATCGAATATGCAATGATTGTTCTGATGTGTTGTGTATTATAACACACATGAACACTGATTATATGCTGTGCATCTTTTATGAAGATTGGCGATTGTAAATTGTATTCTTCTTGTGTACAGATCATATACCTTACAGTATTGTGTGTTAGTGGCGTCGGCCTGAAGAAGCCAATACGAGGCCGGAGACAGAGCTTGCCCCTGCCACTAAGAGTGGGCGCGCACATGCATCCAGGGTCGCGCCAGTTGTGCAAACGTCATCAATTATAATGATTTTACGATTTGAGAGGTGTGGGGTTGCAGGGGGGGACAAATAGATAAAGGCTCCCATGACATTCTGGTAGCGTAAACTGGCATTCATGCCTACCTGCGCGCTGGTGGGGCGCTGGCGAATAATGCCTTCGTCCAGGGGGACACCTGTTAACTGGGAGCAGACGCGGGCGAGCAGAAGAGCTTGATTAAAGCCGCGCTGACGCTGGCGTGTTGGATGGAGAGGAACGGGAATGAACAGGTCGGCCTCAAGCTGGTAGCGCTGATAGGTATGCGCTAAGAGCGCTCCAAGTATTTCACTCAGGTGAATTTCTCCGTCATACTTAAGTGCTTTGATGCAGGCACGTAGAGGGCCGGCATATGGGCCGAAAGCCGAGATGGTATGGACGTGGCCTTGCGGGGGAGAGATGAGGCAGGCTTTATTAGAGGCGTGGGAACAACGTGGACATGGTAATTGGGTGGTAAGCTCCTGGGCATATATGTGTTTCTGGCAGGTGGGGCAGAGATGATGCCCTCCCTGCGAGCAGGAGACGCAATGAGGAGGAAAGATCAGGTCGAGCGCTTGTTGGCTTGAATACTTGAGCAGAGCAAGCCAGGGGAAGGGGGATGATGAGGACATCGTTCGGCTCCTTCTTCTACATACACCACACAATTTTTTAATGAGAGCTGTATTTCGTACTCTCTATATAATAGGGCATTTATTGAGAAGACGTGCTCTATCTGGTTTTCTTGCGGAAGACTTTTTTGCGCCCACGGCGCTTTACAATATTTGATGTTTTTATGGCATTCAAAGAGGCGTTCAGGCTATATAGCATCAAATATGGAGGTAAAGTTGTGTGAGATACGCAATAACCTATCGCCTATTGCATCCTGCATATCTTCCCTCGATCTCAAGTACTGAGATCGTCGCATATACGCATGCTGAACTGGAGCGCAAGCTCGTTAAAGTTGTTGGCAAATGGAAGGATCAAGGCTACAAGGTTCGCGTGACCCAGGTGAAGCAGGCATCAGCCCTTTAGAGGCTTCCGAGCGGCTGCTAACGCGATGCGGCTACATATGGAATATCTTCTGGGAGGGGCTTGGAGGTTCGCAAGATCCTCCTTCGTTCTGGGAGGATCTTGCGGAGAGAGTGTGATTATTCTTCTTCAGCCGTTTTGCGTAAGGTTGGGAAGAGAATGACGTCGCGAATTGATTCCTGGTCAGCCATCAGCATCGCGAGGCGATCAACGCCAATGCCCACGCCCCCTGTGGGAGGCATGCCGATCTCCAGAGCTTCCAGGAAATCCTCATCGAGGACTTGAGCCTCATCGTCACCCTGAGCGCGCTGGCGCATCTGATCCTCGAAGCGCGCGCGCTGATCTAGAGGATCATTGAGTTCCGTAAAGGCGTTGCCGCTCTCCAGACCGCCGAGGAAGGGTTGGAAGCGTTCAACCAGTTCAGGATGTTCGCGATGCTGCTTGGTGAGCGGGGAGATATCCAGAGGATAATCGATCAAGAAGATGGCCTGCTTGAGCTCTGGAAGGCCCTTGCGGAACATTTCGCTCTTTAGATCATCGATGAGGCGTCCACGGCCATACTTGGGATCTGCCTCATAGCCTTGAGCGCGCATCGCGGTAGCGAGGCTATCGCGGTCGGGATAGGCATTGACATCGATGCCAGTGTAGATGTGGATTGCCTCAAGCAGAGGAATACGCCGCCAGGGGGGAGCTAGATCGATCTCGGTTCCCTGGTAGGTAATGACCGTGGTGCCCTTCACCTCGCGCGCGATAAAGGCTACCATCTCCTCGACCAGCTTCATCATATCCTCGTAATCGGCGTATGCTTGATAGCATTCCATGACCGTGAACTCTGGATTATGGCTGCGGTCGATACCCTCGTTACGGAAATTGCGTCCAATTTCATAGACCCGCTCGAAGCCGCCGACAATGAGGCGCTTGAGATAGAGTTCGGTCGCGATGCGGAGATAGAGGTTACGATCTAGCGTATTATGGTGTGTCGTGAAGGGGCGGGCTGTCGCGCCTCCATAGAGTGGCTGGAGCATGGGTGTCTCGAACTCTAGATAGCCCTGGCTTTCCAGAAAGCGGCGCATAGCGCTGATAACGCGGCTGCGAGTCTCAAAGACGCGCTTCACCTCGTCGCCATTGGCGATCAAATCGAGATAGCGCTTGCGCTGGCGCATCTCCTTATCTTCGAGACCATGATATTTCTCTGGGAGTGGGAGCAGACCCTTGCTAATCATGCGCCAGCGCTTAACGTGGAGGGTCCGTTCGCCGGTACGAGTGACAAAGAGGAAGCCACTGGCTTCAACAAAGTCACCCAGATCGAGCAATTTCAAAGCGCGGTAGCTCTCCTGTCCCACGTCATTGACGCGGAAGTAGACCTGAATGCTTGTGGTGCCGTCCTCAATCTTGGCGAACGCGGCCTTACCCATCTCGCGTAGCAAGCGAACGCGTCCGACCAGGGTAATATCTTTTGCCTCACTCGCGAACTCATCAAAATGTTCCAGAGCCTCCTGGATAGTATGGGTGCGCTCAACGCTATTGGGATAGGGATTAATGTTCTGTTCCCGTAGAGCGTGTAAGCGTTGTAGGCGTATCTCCCTTTCCTCTGGCATACGAAACGTTTTCCCTTCGACATATATTGGCGCATCTTCTCCAGGCTGGAGAGATGTGCCGACATTGATATGCTTATATTGATAGGTATGTGGGCTCTCCACAGTTAGCGGCATGATCTAGGATGCACAGATGAAGTGTGGAGGAGGCATACACATGTGACGCTATATAGGCGCGTTTATTGTAGCATTGTTTGGCCTGGCTGGGTAGTCTGGAGGCATAAGGTGGATAGAAAGCACCCCTTGAGGGAGGCTGGTGTATAAGGATATACAGGCCCTCAAGGGGTGACGTGTTTTAGGGGATCGTTCTGCGTATGAATTGTATCAGATGGTTAAAGCAACAAGTGAAGTCGCTCGAGTTTTAGCTCAACCCAATAGCACTATGTGCTCAGGGGTACTCAAGGGATTACTCGATGCTGAGAACCGTGTATTCTTTGACCCCACCGGGTGTTGAGACCATGATGCTATCACCTGGTTTATGCCCGAGTAAGGCTTTGCCAACGGGTGACTCATTGGAGATGCGTCCCGCAGCGGGGCGAGCCTCAAAAGCTCCCACAATGGTGTAGCAATAGTCGCGTCCTTCACTTGTGCTGAGGCGAACGACAGAGCCAAGAGTAATCTCGTCTGTGCGAACTTTGCTGATAAGTTTGGCCTTAGCGACGAGGTGCTCAAGTTCTATAATGCGGCTCTCAAGGCGTGCTTGCTCATTTTTCGCCTCATCGTAAGCCGCGTTGTCGATGACATCGCCAGACTCAATGGCCTCATGCAGGTAGCGGGCCACTTTTGCGCGCCCCTCTGTGCGCAAAAAATCGAGCTGGCTCATCGCGCTTTGTAGACCATCACTTGTGAGGAATACGTCTTGTGTCTCCATCTTTTTTCCCCTCATGTCTACGGTTGAGGAACTTCCTCAATCCTATGGGCTTATGCGAAAACCAACCCTCATACGAGGGCACGGCGCCGCTTGTCGCGGCTAACGCTGCCGCGCTCAGGTTTTCGAATAAGGAGTTGTCATTGTTCGTCTGGGAGCGTGTACCCGACATCGCCCCAGCTCACGCTGACAAGTTCACCTGAATGATCGCGGAGCAACAATGCGCCACCATCATCTACATCCTCAGCAACGCCGCTGAGGGTTCGCTCGCCCTGACGTACCTGGATAGTACGGCCGAGAGTTGAGAGTTGACCGCGCCAGGTTTCGCGTATCATATGAGCGATAGACAATCGTGATCCGGCTACTGACCTCTCCTCCTCCTGGAGGCTGAGATAATAGCGCTCAAAGGCGTGAAGCAGGTGCGCGATGAGTGCTTCGCGACTCACCCGGTGACCGCTTGCTTCCTCAAGAGTCGTAGCGCGAGAGACTGTCTGTTGAGTTGACCGCGTGTGTTCGGCGGGCGGTAAAATTTGTATTGAGCTTGTATTTTGTCCCTGGTGTGCTAGGAGGTCAACATGACCGTTCACATTCACACCAATACCTGCGATGGCGACCAATTGACCAGATTGATCATGGCTGGTCTCGATAAGAATGCCAGCGACTTTCTGATCGCCAATAAGGACATCATTAGGCCATTTAATGCTAGCCTGGACGTCGCAGGTGGCTTTGATAGCTTCGACTAGCGCCAGAGGTGCTAGCATCATTAGTAAATACGGTGAGAAGTGTGGGCGAAGTATGATCGAGGAAAGAACATTGTTCCCTGCAATATCTGCCCAACTTCGGCCCAGGCGACCTCTACCAGCGGTTTGTGTCTCTGCAAGAACTACTGTGTTTGCTGCTGTTCCTTCGCGGGCTAATTGCATGGCCCGTGTATTCGTTGAATTGATTACTGGTAAGTAGATTAACTTCTCACCTTTACCGAAGGACTGAGTCTCTAACAGCTCATGCAGCATCTCAATGTTGAGGTGCTCAGATGTGGTATGTGCTTGTCGTCTTTCCAAGGTGACTGCGTCCGCTTCTCTCTACGTATCTTACTAATTTGTATTGATCTGGCAAGCAAGCCCACACCTCTTAACTGTGAGCCGTTATTTTGTGTACCAGAGATGTTTGGGGTGAATTTGTAGAATGCGCTAATGATTATTCTACAATGTATGCTCTACAAGCAAGACTCTCTTTCTCAAAGAGAGAAAAAACCAGAGCAGAGTACGGGTCTGTAAAGAATTGCCTCTGCTCTGGTAGGAGCTGCACGGGCAGAGTTGCATATATTGACCTGCCAGTGGGCGACCAAATCTCCTAACCAGGCTTAAATGCCGAGCATAAAGAGGTGCGCTAGAGCGCCTGCCCTCTTTTCTGGAAGGTGTGGGAGCATATTAGACTGCCCGCGCAGCATAAATTATCGTTCACTGCACACCACCTCCTTTCGATGGAAGGTATTGTACCAGAGTATTTTAAGAGTTGTCAAGATTTTTCTGAAAACCCACTCATGATGAAGATGAGATTGACAGGCTAAAGCTGCATGGGGAGCCAGATCAATGCAAAATATGTTTTGTGAATATTATGTGAATTCAACCGAGCGTTTGTTTACGAGATTTTAACTTAGTGTGAAGAACCGAATCACAGTCATACTTTTGCATTTGAGAGCGAGAGCGAATAGAAAATGGCGCATATGGTATGCTTGAAAGAAGAGAAACGAAAGGGGTCGTGAAAGGAATAGCGCATGAGCATAGAGCGTACCACGCATCCATATATCATCCGCAACTCAATGATATACGAGGGCGAGCCTATAATTGAGGGTTCGCGGACGAGTGTGAGGCACGTCATCTTACTCTTTCAGAGTGGTCAGGACCCCGAAGAGATCGCTGATAGGCATCACTTGACGCTTGCTCAGGTGTATGATGCCATTAGCTATTTCTACGATCATGAGGATGAGATAAGGCGCTATATCTCCAATGGAGAGTAGCCTGGATTTCTGTTATGGACTTCTCGCCGCCTGTGGTGGCTGATAGCATAAGGGGATGTTGGCGGTTTCGCCAGCATCCCTTTCATCCTGACTAAAAGCGCCTGTGCGTTGAAGGCTGTTCGTTTGGAGCTAGCGAATCGACATCCGGGTGAGGGCAGTCTCAAACGAGACATCGACATTATCATCGCCTGTCACATAGCGCCAGAACTTCGCGCGTTGAACATGCTCAAGGCGGGCCTCATTCCCCTGCCATTTGTAATAGCCCTTGTTAATGATGTCTGTCACCTCGGGATCTTGATAGCCCTCAGTGTTAAACAGGCTGCGCTGTTGTTGACCTGGGCGCAGGCGCAGTTTGAAGACGTAGCGCATCTGGTTGGTGCGATTGGGCTGGGCGCAGTGCCAGATGCCATGATGCATAAAGACAATCGTTCCTGCTTTCGCCGCGAGCTGGCACTGTCCAACGATATTCTTATAGCGCCCGATACTGGTAGTGTTTACTTTGCGGAGATGTGAACCGGGGAGGATCAGGGTTGGTCCCATCTCGACGGGAGTATCATGCGTAAAGTAGAAGGCCTGAACATCGAAGGCGAATGGTCGCACATCGATAATAGAGTCGGCGTGCCAGTCCTGAGCCTTGGTCTGGTCGGGTCCCACGATGTGAAGATATGAGTGATCGTAGGCTGGATTGACGCCAACGAAGCTCTGGACGGCCCCTTTGACCTGGGGCAGTTCAAACACCGTTCTGAGGGCCTCTGATTGGCTCCAGAAATGATAGCCCGCGTCTGCCATTCGCTTCTCATCGGCCAGTACGGCTTCATTGTAGGGTGAGGGTACCAATTCATCAAGCTGTAAGTAGCCATCGGTCACGAAGCGCGCCATCTGGCGCGCCGTCAGGAGATGTTGCTTTTCACTAGTGCTCATCAATCGTCACCTTTCGTTCCAGAACATATTCATAGGGAAGATGACCACTTTCGTGCTCATGTCCAGGGATATAGATGGGGAGCGTTGGCAACTGAAGGAGATTCCAGCCGTCGCGCATGGCTTCGAGTACGGATGGATATGGAGGCTCCTGCGAATCTCCTGACTGCATGGGCAGTGTGCCGCTGGGTGTGGCCCCATCATACAAAGCCCAGGCGATTGTGTCGGATTCCAGACCGGGCAGCGCTAGATGGAGAATTAAGATTTGCTGGCGAACCTTGCTCATGAAAGCACCTTTCTGCCTTAGAAGTGATTGTTCAGGCTTTCCTTCCCACTATGGGCGCTTGATAGAGTGGGTTGGAATGTGAGGAATGAGGATTCATCCCTTGTCTCAAGGTTACCTGAAGGGCTGGCTCAATGCTATACTCATATCCGAACCAGTTGTGTCTGATTCCGACATGTTAAGAAAAGCATTTGCCAACGCCGCCACAAGCATCCACTTCAGGCTGAGTGTGTGTTGCGCGACATCTAAGCATCTCAGGCGGCTGTGCTCAGGCAAATGAATGGCATACTGCTTTTCAAAGCGCCTGACGAAGAAGGAAGATGCGATGCTCGATCATGTGCATATTCGGTTGCTGACCTATCAAACGGTGCGGCTTGATCCGCCGTTCTGGCGTTTTCCGGCGCTTCAGAGTAGCTTCTGGCGCTTCTATCAAAATGACCATGATGGAGCGTGGATCGAGCATGATGGGCGACGGCTGATGCTGGAGCAGGGACGTTTGTATTTTATTCCCGCCGGAGTGCGTTTCTCGACCCATTTGCGGCATAGTGTGGAGCACCTCTATGTGCACTTTGATCTGTTAGGGTTGCCGTATCAGGTTCAGCGCGAGAGCTTTGCCGCGCCTGTCTGCCTGTCACCGCATTCGTCGCTGGAAGATACCTTAGGGATATTACGAACGGAATTGAGACAACGAGGGCATGACCTGTTCTTACAATTTCGCGTGAAGTCCATTCTCTATGAAGTCCTACTGTTGTATCTGCAAAGCCTGCCCGTCGAGCAGATTCAGCGCTGTTTGTCATCATCCGAATCAGTTGAGCCAGTTACGCCCGCATTACGTTACATTGAGGATAATTTAGGGGTAGCAATCGCCAATAGTGAGCTTGCACGCCATTGTCATATGAGCACTGATTATTTTATACGCTGCTTTCGCCAACGTATGGGGCGTACGCCGGGGCAATATATACAAGAGCAGCGTGTCAAGCGAGCTGAGCAGCAACTTCTGATGACTGCTCTGAGTATTGAGCAGATCGCCGCTGATAATGGTTTTGGAAGTCGCTACTATTTCACGCGAGTCTTCACGCGGCACACAGGGGTCTCTCCTGCTGCCTACCGCAAGGGATTATGCGGGCTTTGACGAAGGTCTTATGCGAAAACCAACCCTTGTATGAGGGGTAATGTTCGTTGTAACACACGCGCTCAGGTTTTCGGTAAGGAGAAGGCAGATTGAAGAAGAGTTATATTTGCGGGTGTCTCATCCGTGTTATATACTATAGAAAGTATAGTGGTGTAAGGTTGAAGGGAATGTAGACCGTCGTGAGATAGTGCCCATCATTACATGCTCGAACTCCGTGTTGTTTGCTTATCCATCGTTCGTTTGAGACGCCAAGAAAACAACTGAGGCAGAGAGTACCTCGTGTAGATTCAGGTAATTGAACCCTCAGAGTGGGCGTCCTGGCAAGGGTGCCGTTAGAAGACACTGAAAGTCTACTGGTTTGAAGTGTACCGCCTCTGCTTCACAGTGTCGACGAGTCGCATTGCTTTATCGAACTAACAGGTAGCTAGACGAGTAACACAAGGAGGACTTGCACATGCAGCAACAGCAACAGTACATGGATTTGCTGATTGATACCCTCCTGGATGAGGGTTTTACAGTAAGTGAATCTTTACAATTAATTGAATTACAGGAAAAGTACGAAGAACGTAAGCAAATTGAAGAAACAAATTATCATCGTTTTATACGTTGGCTGGTAGAACATGGGCGTTTGAGTGATTGGTAACATCTTGCGACGTGTTTTAGACATGTTGTACAATAAAAAGAGCGGAGCAGATGGGACGGCGTGGCTATGCTACGCCGTCCTTCCTTGCAATAATTCTTTTTTCTCCAAATTAGAAAACCTGAGCACAGCAGTGCTAGCCGCGACACCCATTCGGGGGCACGGCGGCGGCGTTGGTTTTCGTGTAAGATTTAATAGAGCAATAGTTGTATACTTTTCTGGTTGATATGTTTAAGGCAACTGGGTGAGTTGCCTTTGGCAAGGGAGGCCTCTATGAAAGCGGTTGTAATGGCCGGTGGTGAAGGATCGAGGCTACGACCACTGACGATTCGACGCCCTAAGCCTATGGTGCCTATTGCTGGGAAGCCGGTAATGGAGCATATTCTTAATCTTTTGAAGCGTCATGGTATTACCGAGGTCGTTGTAACGGTTCAGTATCTGGCAAGTAGTATAGAAGATTACTTTGGCAATGGTTCTCAGTTTGGGATGCGCATTACCTACTCGCGTGAGAATGATCCTCTGGGAACGGCGGGCAGCGTCAAGAATGCCGAGGACCAATTAACTGAGCCGTTCCTGGTGATAAGTGGCGATGCGCTCACAGATTATGACCTGACGTCAGTCATTCAATATCACAATGAAAAGAAATCGCTGGCAACTCTTCTCCTGGCGCATGTTCACAACCCACTGGAATATGGTGTAATCATCACGAACGAAGATGGACATATTACTCAATTCCTGGAGAAGCCGAGTTGGGGCGAAGTCTTTAGCGATACAATCAATACTGGCATATATGTGTTGGACCCCAAGATCTTTGCCTACTTTGAGAAGGACAAGCCCTTCGATTTCAGCCAGGAACTCTTCCCGATGATGCTCAAACAGGGTGACCCCATCTATGGCTATGTGGCCTCAAAAGGCTACTGGTGTGATGTGGGCAACTTGAGCGAGTACATGCGTGCCAATGCGGATGCCTTACAAGGGAAGGTTGATATCGATATTCCAGCGAAGAATATTGGTGGTAATATCTGGTGTGAGGAGGGGGTAGAGATCGCCAGTGATGCGCAACTGTACGGTCCTATCTACCTGGCGCATGAGTGTAAGGTCAAGCCGGGTGCGATTATTCATGGTCCCAGCACCATTGGACACTATTCTATTATTGATGAGCGCTCCCAGGTGGATCGTAGCATTGTCTGGAACAACTCCTATATTGGTGAACGAGCCGAGTTGCGGGGCGCGATTGTGGGATCAACGACGAGTGTGAAGAGCCGCGCGGTCATGTTTGAGGGCTCAGTTATCGGTGATAACTCGAGCATTCAAGATGGGGCTATCGTCCAGCCTAACGTTAAGATCTGGCCTGATAAGGAGATTGAGGCGGGTGCGGTCATTAATACCAGCATCATCTGGGGATCGCAAGGGCGCCGTAGTCTCTTTAGTCGTCATGGCGTGACAGGTCTGGTGAATATCGACATTACGCCTGAGTTCGCTACGCGCCTGGGTGCGGCCTATGGCGCGGTTCTGCCGCGTGGTTCCGTGGTTTGTTTGAACCGCGACGAGAATCGCACCTCGCGTATGATCAAGCGAGGCATCAACGCTGGTCTGCCATCCGCAGGTGTTGATGTACATGACATTAATCAGGTTCCGCTCCCAGTAGCACGCTACATGATTCGTAATACGGAAGCGGTAGGTGGTATTCATGTGCGTGTCTCGCCCTATGACCCGCGTGTCGTAGATATCAAACTCTTTGATCAGAACGGTCTGGATATCAATAAGACAGTAGAACGAAAGATTGAGAACCTGTTCTTCCGTGAGGATTACCGGCGCGTCTACCTGGATGAGATTGGCGCGATTGAGGTCTTGAGCAATGAAGAGGTGACGGGTCTCTATCTTAAGGGCTTCCACAAGGTCGTCAACTATAATGTGGTGCGCCCAAGGAAGTTCCAGATCGTTGTTGACTATGCCCACAGTAGCACATTGCAACTCTTGCCGAAGATCTTTGACAAGCTAGGTTGTGAGGTTATTGTGCTCAACACCAACGCGGACGATGCCAGCACAGGTCCGGTTGATGAAGAGGGAAGAAGCATGCAGCGTCTGGCGGCAGTGACTTCGGCTTTGAACATGGACATGGGTATTCGGATCGACGCTGGCGGTGAGCGCATCTGGATTGTCGATGATCGCGGGCGTGTGCTGGACGGCATGAAGATGCTGGCGGTTATGGCGAGCCTGAACCTGCGCGCACATCCTGGCGGGACTGTGGCGGTGCCAGTGACTGCCCCTAGCGCCTTGCAGCATATCGCCAAACGCTACGACGGCTATGTGCAGCATACCAAGGTTCTTTCACACGCCCTGATGACGGCGGCTAGCCGAGAAGGGGTTGTGATGGTTGGTGATGGGCGTGGAGGCTTTGTCTTCCCGGCGCTTCAGCCAGCCTTTGATGGCATGCTGGCAATCGCGAAGTTGCTGGAATTACTGGCGACCTATGAGACACGCCTCTCTGAGGTAGTGGATGATCTCCCTGCCTATTATATGAGCACAACCGAGGTTACCTGCCCCTGGGAGCATAAAGGCAAGGTCATGCGTATCCTGAGTGAACAATACCGTGAGCGCCGTGCCAAGCCGATTGACGGCATCAAGATCGACCTGGGCAGCGAGTGGGTGCTGGTCTTACCGGACGCGGATAACCCTCTCTTCCACGTGGTCGCTGAGTCGGTTTCCTCAGAGCAGGCGCAAGCCCTGGCTGAGAAGTACGCACGCGTAGTAACTGGATTGCAACAGTAGAATTACAGCATAAATTAAGCCCCTTTCTCACCGTAAATGGGAAAGGGGCTTAATTTATGCTGTAAAAAAGGGTGGGCGACCTGGTGAAATCGCCCACCCCACGACTCTCAAAAGAGAGGGTAAACCTTAAACACGTGACAGCGAGGAGACCTGCACTGGCATAATATCCAGGTGGGTTTCTTCTCGTTGTTCTGGTTGGGTGTGTGTCTGGAAGTGCCCGTAGGCATGCAGCAGGTGCATGAGACCCTCACGCATGCTCACCTCTGGCTGCCACTTGAGTACGCGCTGTGCGAGAGCATTGTCGAGGGTGATCGCGCTGGCTTCAGCGAGCGCGCCTGAGATGTAAACAGGTTCGATATCACTGCGCAGTGCCTGCGCGCACAGCGTGTAAAGCTGTTTGAGTGTATAACCCTCGCCGTTACTGATATGTATGGTCTGATTATCGCCAAGCGTGAGTGCCTGGAGATTCGCGCTTACCGCATCATCGATAAAAATGTGATCGTGAAGAGTATCACCCGCGCCGCGAATGATAGGACGACGCCCTTCGGTGAGCATCTGGATGAAATAGTTGAGTGGGTGTGGATTACCGTGAGCGCCATTGCCACCATAGATATCTGCGTAGCGCAAGATAGTATGTTTTAAGCCGTGCTGTTGTGTGTAATAGCGGACGTACCATTCACCGGCTACGCGACTAATGTCGGCAGGCTGGCGTGGTTGAAGGGGAGCCTCTTCGGAGAGTGGAAGCTGTGTGGGTGAGACTTGTCCATAGAGGGTATTGCCACCCGAGGCAAAGATAAATTTGCGGACCGAGGCATTGACACAACTATCGAGCACATGCAGGAGCCCACGAATATGGGTATCTGCATCGAGAAGCGATTGGTCTGCTGAAACCTCATACAGGTGTTGGTTGACATGATGACTGACAATATCGGGACGCTCATTCGCGAGAATTGTCCTGAGTTTCTCATCGCGAATGTCGAGCTGATAAAAGCGGGCGCGAGGATCGATGGTATTCGCTGAACCAGAATTGAGGTTATCGATAACAATAACATTGTGTCCCTGGTCAAGATAGGCGCGTGTAAGATAACTACCTAAAAAGCCTGCACCACCTGTGATAGCTATTTTCATAGAAAATTCCCTCTCCTCTGAAGAAATTTAGATTTTACATGATAATTGCGTGTCGCATGAAAATGTCGGTTTGATACCGCTCTCCTTAAATTCAGTGTATCCCTTTTATGTATAGACATTATTCTATAGGTGTTCTTAAAATGGCCTGTGAGGCCTCTCTACTGGCGATGCAATGCCTCGAACGTGGGTGGTGAGCCTGATGAGAATAAAGGCTCATACATATATGAAAATGCGGAGGCACCATGTTGATACCTCCGCTTGTGTGTCGAATGCATCGGCGGGTGTGGGAGAGATCATGACCATACCAAACTGTGACCTAGGCGAAAACCAGAGCGTAGCCGCCATAGCTGTGCTAGTTTGCGCTACTCAACAGGAAGTGAGCTGTTGAGTAATTGATCGAGCGTTGACTTCTTGATGCGGTAAGCCTGGCGTTTGCCTCGGTGAGGCAGGGTAATGGCCTCCAATGCTCCACTCTTGATCCAGCGGCGTACGGTGGTATCATCGACACGTAGCCTGCGTGCCACTTCGCGTACTGTTAACAGCTCTTCTCTTGCGTCTTCTACCATTCTCCATCTCCTATGACGATCTGGTGCTCTCCTTCAATGAGTGCTCCTACTTTACGAGACTTGCCCATGTTTCCAGGTGCCTCCAGACTTGGAGGCACCTGATGGACATTACCCTCAAGGGCTGTCTGGCACTGCTACACTGACAGTTGCTGTAAGAGTCCTAGCATGATACTCTATTGTTTTCAAGTAGTCTGTTTCTCTCATTGCGTAACTGACGACGCAACGAAACTACCTACAACACTGCCTGCCAGCTAACTATACTATACATATTCGCGCAAACATACTAAAATACAGCAGTAGTGAACTGGCACCTTGCGAAGGATGCTGGTCCTGCTAGAGAAGTCTCTATCCCCTAGAAGCTGGCTTGCTTTGCTGGTATGGCGCGAATGTACGCGACACAACAATAAGGGCTCTTACCGGGTTCGCGCCCCCAAAAAAGAACAATTACTCCTAGTCGAAAACTTGAGCGCTAGCCGCGACTAGCGGCGTTGGTTTTCGCAGAAGATGTAAAGTGAGGCGATTATCGATGTTGAGAGAGCTAGGGTTCTGATATGTCACAAGCAACAAAACGACAAAAACTGGTGCTCATTGATGGGCATGCCATTATTCACCGCGCCTTCCACGCGGTGCCAGAGGATCTATCAACGAGTAGTGGGGAGCCGGTCAACGCGACCTTCGGTTTTACTTCTATGCTCATGAAGGCGCTACTAGAGGAGAAACCAGACTATATTGCGGTCACCTTTGACCGACCTTCGCCAACCTTCCGCCATGAGCACTACACTCCTTATAAGGCACATCGCCCGACGCTGCCCGATAATATGCGCCCCCAATTTAGCCGGATTCGTGAGGTTGTACAAGCCTTTGGAATTCAGATCTATGAGAAGGATGGCTTTGAGGCCGATGATGTGTTGGGTACGCTCTCCGTTCAAGGATCAGAGCAGGGCGTCGATACCATTATCTATACCGGTGATATGGACACACTGCAATTAGTGAATGACCATGTGCTGGTGAAGGTCGCCAAACGCGGTATTTCTGAGGTGGTGGAGTACGACGAGAAGGAAGTCATCGCGCGCTATAGCTTGCCACCGCGTGCACTTCCTGATTATAAGGGGCTGGTGGGCGACAAATCCGATAATATTCCTGGCGTAGCGGGTATTGGCGCGAAGACTGCTACCCGTATGCTGGTGGATTATGGCAGTCTGGAGAATGTGCTGGCGCATGTCAATGATCTGAAGCCCAAGGAGCAGAAGCTCTTACAGGAGGGTGGGGAGATGGGGCGCCAGAGCAAGTATCTGGCGACGATTGTGCTGGATGCCCCTGTCAAACTCGACCTGCCATCCTGTCGCATGACACACGTTGATAGCGAACGTGTGCTGACTCTCTTCCGCCAGCTAGAGTTCCGCTCCCAGGTGGAGCGAGCTTTTGCCCTCTTCCGTCAACTTGGCATTCCTATTACCTCAGAAGGTTCCCCAAGTGAGAGCGCCGTTAGTGAGCCAACTCCAGCGAGGATAGAGCCTCGGGAGGAGAGCAAGCGCGATCAATTGCTTTTCGCTCCTCCAATCGGAATTGTGCCTGTGTTGCCGCTTCCGGATTCTCCTCTTGAGAACGCACCACATGCTGAACATTATTCTGCCGTTGCTGAAAAGCGCGAGGTGCAGACCATTGGCGGAACTTCAGCAAACGCCACCGCCATAGTGGAGGAAGAGGAGACGCTTGACGAGGGACCAACGCAATTAACCCTCTTTGAGACATCAGAGCCCAAAGGCGAAGTCGCGCGGAAACTGCGCTTACCGGGACCAGCCCTGGTCGAAACCTCGCTCTTCCTGGGAGATGTAGAGGTCCAGCAACAGACAAGTACCATGGTCATTAATAGCGAAGAGGGACTGGATGTGCTGGTGAAGAGCCTGCGTAGCGCGGGCCAGTTTGCCTTCGACACCGAGACAACTTCTGAGGACCAGCGCAAAGCGGATCTGGTGGGGCTCTCCTTCGCGATGGCTCCGGGTGAGGCATACTATATTCCTGTGGGGCACATCGCGGGTGTTGATGGTCAGGAGCCCGGCACTCAGCTTCCCTTGAGCCTGGTGCTGGAGAAGCTGAAGCCCATCATGGAAGATGCCAGTATTGAGAAGTATATGCATAACGCGAAGTATGATATCGCAGTCATGCTGCGTGCTGGTATCAATGTTGAGGGCATGAGCTTTGATTCACTGGTTGCTTCCTATTTGCTTGAGCCAGGACGTAGAGGTCTGGGCCTGAAAGATCAGGTCTTTCAGCGCCTAGGTATTCTGATGACACCAATTAGCGAGTTGATCGGGAGTGGTAGCAAAGCGATTAGCATGTCTCAGGTGCCGGTGCGTAGGGCCGCCGACTACGCAGGCGCGGATGCCGATATGACCTTGCGCCTGGTCGCACCGCTCTTGAATGACCTGCGTCAGCATGGCCTGCTGGACCTGTTCTATAAACTAGAGCAGCCTCTAATCAAGGTCTTGATGCAGATGGAGCTCTATGGTGTCGCACTTGATGCCGACTTCCTACATGAATTTGGCACGCAACTGGATGAGCAACTCCAACTAGCCGAGCAGACCATTTATGATGCTGTTGGGCATCGCTTTAACGTCAATTCACCCAAGCAGCTCGGCGAGATTCTGTTTGGTGAGCTAAAGTTACCTGCTGGCAAGAAGACGAAGACTGGCTACTCGGTCAGCGCCGATGTGATTGAGGGACTGCGCGGAATGCATCCCGCGATTGACTCGCTACTGGAATACCGACAGTTGAGCAAGCTCAAGTCGACTTATATTGATGGCCTGCTCACGCTGATGGATCGTAATACCGGGCGCGTCTATACATCCTTTAATCAGACGATAGCTTCCAGTGGACGACTCTCATCCAGTAACCCGAACCTGCAAAACATTCCGGTTCGTACTGAACTGGGGCGACAGATCCGGCGTGCCTTTATCTCCGATCCAAGCTATGTCTTGCTCACGGCTGACTACTCACAGATCGAGTTGCGCATTCTAGCGAACATCACCAATGAACCCCGCCTGGTTGAAGCCTTCAACCAGGGCGAGGATATTCACACAATTACCGCCGCCTCACTCTTCACGGTACCAGTAGAAGAGGTAACGAAAGATCAGCGACGATTAGCAAAGACCGTCGTCTATGCCGTACTCTACGGCCAGTCGGCCTATGGCCTCTCCCAGGTTACTGGCATGCGCCCGGCTGAAGCTTCTGAGTTCATCAAGCGCTATCATGAGACCTTCCCAAACATCAAGGTCTATGTTGATAGTACCTTGGAACAGGCTCGCCAGCAGGGCTATGTTAACACCTACTTCGGGCGCAAACGCTTCATTCCCGATATGCGTGTGCTCTCGCATGTGGAGCGGCAGGCGCTTGAGCGCGAGTCTATCAACATGCCTATTCAAGGTTCTAACGCCGACCTGATTAAAATCGCGATGTTACGCTTACAGCATGCCTTGCTCGCGAACCGAATGAAGACGCGCATGATTCTTCAGGTGCATGACGAGCTTGTATTCGAGGTGCCAGTTGAAGAGCTAGAAAGAGTGAAGCGCATGGTCAAGGCGGTGATGGAGGGCGTAGGTGAACTGTTAGTGCCACAAAAAGTGCCGATAAAGGTAGATATGAAAACGGGGAAGAACTGGTTCGCCGCTGAACCTGTGGTATAACAAACATAACTATTCAAGATAAAGACTTCTCAGCGCTAAAGCGCTTCGCAAGGGTTATGGGATGTCTTCAGCAAGCCCAACGGCATTCCATGATCCCGCGAGCCACCGCCGGGGCGAGGGGTCAGCTCACTAGAGATGAGGAAGCAGCTTTGGTACAGCTCTCACATTTAGTCACTTCCTTGCCACCATTTCACTTCGCCAACGCCAAGCAGCGTATCGCGGATAAGCAAGCGCAGGGCGTGGATGTGGTCAATCTTTCGGTTGGAGATCCCGACCTACCCGCGCCCCCGCAGGTAGTCGAACGCCTCTGCACCGCCATGCGGGACGGCGAGAACCATCGCTATCCCGAGTACCGGGGCATGCGTGCCCTGCATGAAGCGATAGCTGGCTGGTTTGAGCGTCGTTTCGGGGTGGCATTAACACCTGAGCAAGAAATCATGCCTCTCATTGGTTCAAAGGAGGGCCTGGTCTATTCCGCCGCGTGCGTGTTGAACGCCGGTGACATCGCGCTTACTCCTGATCCTTATTATCCAGTATATATTTCCTCCGTGACGAGCGTTAACGCACAACCCTATATGCTGCCAATGCGCGAGGAGAGTGGCTATCTGCCAGACCTGGAGGGCATTCCCACCGAGGTCCTGGCGAAGGCACGTCTGCTCTGGCTGAATTATCCTAACAATCCAACCGCAGCCTGTGCTGATCGGGCCTTCTTTGAGAAGGCTGTGGATTTCGCTCGTCGGTACAATCTGGTGATTGTACATGACATGGCCTATGCCGAAGTGCATTATGAGGGTTTCCGTCCCTTGAGTCTGCTAGAGATTCCGGGCGCGAAGGATGTCGCGGTCGAGCTGCACTCGCTGAGCAAGACCTATAACATGGCGGGTTTCCGTATCGGCATGTTAGTGGGCAACCGAGAACTGGTGAACGCGGTCGCGCTATTGAAGAGCAACATTGATAGTGGCATCTTCCGCCCCGTACAGTACGCAGCCATTGAAGCATTGAATCTGCCTGAAAGCTGGATTCAGGAGCGCAATGCCATTTACCAGCATCGGCGTGATCTGATGTTGGAAGGCTGTCGGGCCCTGGGGATGCGTGTGCAACCTTCGAAGGCAGGTCTCTACATCTGGGCAGGTGTGCCAGAGGGCTATACCTCGCGGCAGTTCGCTGACTACCTCTTCGATAAGATGGGTATTTTCCTTACTCCAGGCACCAACTTTGGTCCTGCTGGTGAAGGCTATGTCCGAATCTCACTGACCACACCCGAGTCGCGCATCCAGATCGCCCTTGATCGCATGAAACGAGCCTTTGTCTCTTGATCGGGCGGCATTGGCTAAAGTGTCGTGGCTACATAGAGAACACATAAAAGTGTGGTGGTTGAAAATTTCGACCACCACACTTTTATGTTCTTACCATAAGAGCTTGCCGCGCGAGCCGAGGAGCTTGCGAACTGTAAAAATCTCTACTATAGATAAAGCTCCACTGGACGCAGACATTTAGGCGTGCTAAACTGCGACAGAGTGTGAATTTTTCAACTATTCGCGCTAATCCTGCACTACTTGCAATGTGTTTCTATGTGTACTATCTGATATCGATTTATATGTCAATCTACGAGAGATACAGTGTACAGGCATGTTGGTAGAAGGAGCGTTATTGTATGATTCTGGAGCGGGACACTGCTGAATCAGCCCAACAGGAACTTCCTGACCCCTGGCGTCTGGCGGTAGGGCGCGATATCTGTGGTAATGCGCAACAGGCGCTCAACCATGAGTGGCTGGTAACAAATGGCTTGGGAGGCTATGCCTCTGGTTCAATCTGTGGCGCGACGACTCGTAGTTATCATGGCTTGCTTGTGGCGGCTCTTCAGCCACCTGTAGCGCGAACCGTATTAGTTAGCAAGTTGGATGAAGAAGTTGCCTTGCCGGGTGGGGAGATTCTGAAGCTTGGCGTGAATGAATATCACGATGGCTCTATCGATCCCCAGGGATACCAGTATTTAGAGCAGGTGACCCTTGAGGGTGATATTCCCTGCTTTCACTATCGCCTCACGGAACAGCTACAACTTGTCAAGCGTATTTGGATGGAATATGGGCAGAACACGACATATGTGCAATATATGTTGGAGGGCATGACGGACGAGGAGCAGGATGAGCCACTGACACTGACGTTGGTTCCATTCTGTCTCTCACGCGATTACCATAGCTCGACGCAAGGGTCAGACGACTGGCACTTTATTGTGGACTCCCAGAACAATCGTTGCCGGGTTCGGGCATATGATGGCGCACCGCTTTATCATCTGATCGCTGATCCCACGGCATTTTTCTCACCTACTGGCCTATGGTACTGGCGCGTTTTGCATCGCCAGGAGAGCGAGCGCGGCCTGCCTAACCAAGAGGATATTTATCAGCCGGGCATCTTTAGTATGTCTATGACCGTTGGAAAGCGCGTGACGCTTATTCTCACTGCTGAGCATACACTCGCATCTGAGTTTGGAACGGCAAGCCATGAGGAGTTTGTCAATGCGGCCTTGATCCGGCACCAGCGCCGGGTACACCACTTGCTCTCCGTAGCTGATCGTACAGTGAACAATCTGGAACAGAGTGATCCTGTTCTGGCTCGCCTGGCGATAGCCGCCGATCAGTTTATCGTGGCTCGCCCGGACTATGAGCAGGCCAATGCCACCCGTCAGCCTCCACGCCTGACCCCTGACCGCAAGACGATTATCGCGGGCTATCCCTGGTTTACTGATTGGGGACGTGATAGTATGATCTCGTTACCTGGCTTGTTGCTCTGTACCGGACGCTATAGCGAAGCGCGTGGCCTGCTCAAGGCTTTCGCTTCATATATGCGCGATGGGCTCATCCCGAATCGCTTCCCTGACACGGGCGCGAGTCCGGAATATAATACCATTGATGGAACGCTTTGGATGTTTCATGCGCTTGGGCTCTACTTCCAGACCACAAGCGATTGGTCGCTGCTCAAAGAGCTTTTCCCAACCTTGCAGGAGAGTATTGAGCATCATGTGCAGGGCACACTCTTTCATATTGGAATGGATGCCGCCGATGGCTTGCTTACGGGTGGTGAGGATGGTGTGCAATTGACCTGGATGGATGCGAAGGTGGGCGACTGGGTTGTAACGCCCAGGCGTGGCAAAGCCGTAGAGGTGAACGCGCTCTGGTATGCGGCCCTGACCAGAATGGAGTCCTGGGCGGTGCGCCTCTCTACCGATGCTTCGTCATATAGTCAATTGCGTACCAGGGTACGCCAGCATTTCGCTCAGCGCTTCTGGTACGCGGAAGGTGGCTATCTTTATGATGTGGTGGACGTGGATGGGGTCGCTGGGAAGGTCGATGCATCCTTGCGTCCGAATCAGCTTTTCGCGATTTCGCTCTGTCGTGATCTGCTCTCCACGGAACAGTGCGCAAGCATCCTACAGCAGGTGACTCAGCATCTCCTGGTCCCGATTGGTGTGCGCACGCTGAGCCAGAATGACCCTGAGTATCGTAAACACTTTAAAGGTGATCCCTGGCAGCGAGATGGGGCCTATCATCAGGGAACCGCCTGGCAATGGTTGCTCGGTCCCTATGTTGATGTCTACCTGCGCATTCACAAAGATCGAGTGCAACTGCGTCCATTGCTGCTGACGGCTCTAGAGAGGCTGTGGAGCAACTGTATTGGCACCATCAGCGAGGTTGTAGAGCCGGAAGAGCCCTATACCGCTGCTGGTTGTTGCGCTCAGGCATGGAGCGTTGCTGAATTGCTCCGTAGCTGGCTTCTGGTGCAGGGCAAATCATGATGAGCAGGGGTGACTGCGCTTCAGCGTCGTGTCTACATATGAAGTAGCTTAAGACTTCTGAGCACCGTTATGGTGAGTTGTTGGAGGTAGCAAGAAGTCAGGGAATGATTGAAGATTTCATCTCCCTCTAATCTAGAAGAGGTATAGTAAGAGCATCGTGTTAGCTGCCTATGCTGCAGGAGTCGTGGTGGAGGTAGCTAACGCGATGCGGCTTTGCATGTATGAGGTAACCTGTATGCGCATATTAATAGTAGAGGATGATCCTCGCCTGGGTCCCAGTTTGAAGAAGGGTCTTGAGGGGAGTCACTACGCAGTTGATCTCCTGGCGGATGGCGAAGACGCCGTATTTATGGCCACATCTATCCCCTATGATCTCATCATTCTAGACATCCTCCTTCCCAGTCTGAGCGGTTTTGAAGTTTGTCGTCAATTGCGCGAACAGGGTGAGACCATGCCTATTCTGTTGTTAACCGCCCTTGGTGAGGTCGAACATCGCGTTCGAGGTTTAGACCTGGGCGCGGATGACTATCTAGCAAAGCCTTTCTCTTTCAGTGAACTCCAGGCGCGAGTGCGTGCCTTGTTGCGGCGCGGTGGTCCCGTGGTTGCGTCAGTATTGCAGTTCATGGATATTACCCTCGACACACGGACGCATGAAGTGCGGCGCGGTGAGCGCTCAATTACATTGGGCAATAAAGAGTACGCGTTGCTTGAGTTCTTCATGCGCCATCCACACCAGGTCTTGAGCCGTTCTATGATCGTTGAGCACGTCTGGGATGGTGATACCGAACATCTCTCCAACGTCATAGACGTCTATATCCGCTATCTCCGTCGTAAGCTCTGCCACCAGAATGAGCCCAATGTCATTCAAACCATACGTGGCTCTGGTTATCAGCTTAAGGAACCTGTGTAAGGGTTTCTACGAAAACCAATGCTCTCCGCGTGATAAGCGCCCACTCTCATTTGAGGTATGACGCGCCCAGGTTTTCTCATAAGGAGTGAGGTCTTAGACGAAAACCAACCCTCATACGAGGTCGCGGCGAGCGTAAAGCGCTCAGGTTTTCGAATAAGGAGTGAACCATGAAAGCCCATTGGCATCAATTCTATCCCCCTGGTGTGCGTTTCCAGTTGACACTCTGGTATATTGGCGTCTCCGCGCTCCTGGTCTCGTTGTGTGCTTTTGTCTTCTACATGATCTTTGAGTATCATCTTGCGACGAATTTTGACACCGAACTGCATTTGCGGACCCAGCAGATTGCGAATGTGCTGACCGTCTCACATGGGCAATTGAATACGACGGATATTGTCTATGAACTCTCGCAACTGGATGTGAATGCCGCCTATGTCAATGACCAACTGGGGCAGGATAAGCTATCCGTCAAGCCGAATAAAAATGACCAGCCCCGCGACCTTTTTGTTCGTGTATTAGACACCAATACCAGGATCATCTATGCGTCCTCAAACTTTCACCAGCTTTCCCTGGATCGTGCCAGTGCTCAAGATCCGTTACATGGTAATCCCTGGCATGGGACAGTCGACGACGACTATAATCAGTCAGTGCGCGTCTATAGTACGATGCTGGTCTGGAATAAGCATATTGTGGGTATCATTCAGATCGGGCAATCTCTAGAGACGCTTAACGCTCAATTGCGCTCCGTGCTTACAACGCTCATACTGCTCTGCCTGATACTACTCGTTTTCAGTGGTCTTGTGAGTTACTGGCTGTCGGCGCGTGCCTTCAAGCCTATCCATCACCTGGCTCGCACGGCTCGCGCTATCAATGCCCGTGATCTACATAAGCGTGTTCCCCTCCCTAAAGCGCGAGATGAGGTATATGACTTGACCATGATCTTCAACCAGATGATTGGGCGTTTAGAGGAGGCCTTCGCGCAGCAGCGTCGTTTTGTCGCGGATGCCTCGCATGAATTGCGTACGCCTGTGACGGTCATTCGCAATATGACCGAGGTCGCGCTCTCACGATCTGAGCGTCCAGAAGAGTATGCTCCAGTATTGGAGGCTGTGAATGAGGAAGTGGAGCGTTTGGGGCGCTTAATTAACGATTTGCTAGCTCTGGCCCGTGTGGATGAGCAGAAGATCCAACTTGACTATGAGCCTGTGCGCCTGGATTTTTTAGCAACCGACGTTATTGAGAGTATGGAAGCGCTGGCTCAGGAGAATGATATCGTCCTACGCAGTGGCACTTTACAGCCTGCGAGCGTGTTAGGTGATGCCGCGCGTCTGATCCAGATCATTATGAGTCTGGTCGATAACGCGCTTAAATATACAAACGCGGGGGATGTGTCACCGTTTCGGTGGAGACCTGCGCGCGTCATGTGCATCTCTGTGTGCAAGATACCGGCATTGGCATCACGCCGGAAGACCGAAAGCATATCTTTGAGCGCTTCTACCGCGCCGATCCCGCGCGCTCCAAAGCCGTGGGTGGGTATGGACTGGGGCTTTCAATTGTTGACTGGCTGGTGCGATTGCAAAAAGGGGTGGTCTCGGTGGAAAGCCAACCAGGTCAGGGATCGACCTTCATGGTTACTTTGCCTTTGTGTGAAAGTGAAGAGGCGCTGTAAGTTCATATGCAGCTAAAGTGCCGCTGCTAAAGCGACGCGGCTACATATGTGGGGGAGGCATTGAGGGAAGTGCATACTAGCCATCGTACGCAGCTCATGTCACGCTCTCATTCACAATTCTCCTCTTCATATGTAGCCGCGTCGCTTTAGCAGCGGCTTAGAGAACATTGATGACAATCGCGCTGGCGTTGCCCTCACCACCTGCCTGGTTTGCCTCCTGTACAAGCAGGTTAGCTATATCTTCCGTTCTGTGGGGCTGCCGGAGCAATTCTTCCAGGCGTTCATCGCGTAGCATGTGCCAGACCCCATCCGTACAAAGCACAAGTAGGTCGCCTGCCTCGACTTCGTGCTGCGTGATATCAATCTGGATCATATAGTTCTGGCCTAGCGTGCGGTAGTGCTGGTTGCGTTTAGCGCTGCTGTATAGTTCTTCTGGCTCCAAGAGGTTCGCTTCGACCAGATTCGCCGCCAGGGTATGGTCGCGAGTCAGGCAGCGAAGACCACTTTTCTTGTTAAAGTGATAGACGCGGCTATCCCCTACATTGGCGACATAGAAGCGATATTTGTAGAGCAGAGCCACTGTCAGCGTGCTTGCCATCTGGGCATCATAGTCAGCATTACAATGGTAGACCACCTGATTCGCCTGATGCATCGCGTCCGCCAGCCAGTGTTCCAGCACCTCCTCATTGAGGGGTTTTGTGGGACGTGCCCCGCTGTAGGTAAGGCTTCCGTTAGGCGTGATCGACGTTCTAACAGGCGTCCCACGCGAGTATGAGCGTGTGATATCGGAGAGGAGCGGCACCAGAGTATCCGCGACGGTCTCTATTGCCAGACGACTGGCTTCGTGTCCCAGGGCAGCCCGTCCCTGCAATCCTCGCAAACCATCGGCGATGGCGAAGATCGCGAAGGGGTGAGGAGGCGGTTGTAGGTTGACGCATAGCCCTTGCAAGAGCAGCAGCATATCTTCATTTACCTGTCGTTGGCTTCCAGTATCGCTCTCATAACTGACCTCGCATTGAGCCCCAATTGCCGGAGATGTCGCGTCTAGGCTCTGCCCGCAATGGCGACAGTAACGTGAATTGCTGCGATTCTCGCGCCCACATCGAGAGCAGGCATTCTCTGGCATAACTGTACGTGTGATGACGTTCGCGCTGCTCGTCACAACCGTCAGGTCTGCGATAGTGGGCTCATAAGCGATACAATTTCCCGCCAGGGCCACCTTTAAGTCGTGCGCGAAGTCGCCCGCTTTAGCGTAGCGTTTGCTTGGCTCTATATCCATTGCGCGCATGACGCAGGCGTCCACCTCGGGCGGGAGAGCGTGATTCAGGCTACTTGGTAGAGGGATGATCGCCGCGTGCGTCTTGATAACGGCCTGGATGGGGAGTAGCCCTGTCAGCATCTGATATGCAACCACACTCATGGCGTAAATATCGCTGGCGGGTTGAGCCTTTCCCTGCTCCTGTTCGGGAGCAATATAGTGCTCGGTGCCCAGTGAGAGGCCATGCTGGGTTAGGGCCTTCTCCTTCTGCATGGCGCGTGCGATACCAAAGTCCGCAAGAACAAGCCGTCCATCGTCCTGAGCGATGAGGAGATTGGAGGGTTTGACATCCCGATGCACAATCTGCTGAGGATGCTCATGGATGACATCGATGGCTGCTGCCATATCTTCGATATAGCCTATGGCTTGTTGCGTTGGTAGCGGCATCTCTGGCTTGAGGAGTGCTTTAAGTGTGCCGCCTGTCATAAGTGGCATCTCTAAATAAAGAAGGTCGCCATCCTGCCCAAAATTATTGACTGGCACGATGTTTCGATGTTTGAGCTGATGGGCATAACGTGCTTCACGTCGAAAGCGCTCAGTCGCGACCTGTGGATCTACTGTGCTGTTCTTCAATGAGAGTACCTTCAGAGCCACCTGAGTCATCTCAAACGTATCGCTGGCTCGATAAACGACTCCCATTCCACCCATGCCTATTAGTGTCTCAATGCGATAGCGCCCGGCTACGAGCGCTTCTGGTAACAGGCAGAGGCAGAATGGATTCGTGCATTGTTGAGCGCCAGGCGGATAGTCCACCTGGCAGCGTGGATTAAGACAGCGTGGCATAAGTACTCTCTTCTTTTTGGAACGGTAGATCTTTGGCGGGAGCCAATCCTCATATTTAAGAGTATGGTATCCTGGCATGACAAGCGCAGGCCACATTTGGGTACGGCGCGTTCACAGGTTGTCGCATAAGGAGTAAGCCTTCTAAAGTGTATGGGACATATTACCCTGTGTCAATATCGATGGATGATTATCTAGTATCCATGAAGTAGTCATGCAAGCACGCGAGTCATTAGCTCCAAGTTTCCGCTCGGCTTCTCTATCCTGAATAGATAGTAAAAATCGGATTTCAGGAGTGCTAGCGGATTCTGGTAAAGCAGGGATGGTTCTTGTAATTCGTAAATCGCCTCTTCCCTTCGAGTGTATCAATACTGGGAAGAAAGAAATCGCCAGGCACAATTTTGTTTAGCCTGGCTACGAGCGTATTGTCTCTTTCTATCTATAAAGTATACGTGAAACATCAGCGAAAGTTGTGCTTTCGCGTGAGGAAGGCGAAAATGAATTCTGTCTCCAGCGTCATTAACTATTTGGGCTAGGAACTAGGTGTACTGTCACCTGTTCTATAGGGTGTAAGAGGCGTAGAAAACGCTATTGCAGCGATCCCTCACATTTTACCATCTTCTTCCGAAAAATATTATAAGTAGGCGCTCAGCTTCAGCGAGTGTCGATGGTTTGCCACAATCCATGAAGGACGTTATAATCTGTGTGATGATGATATGGTAAGGGGTGTATGCCTCCTCTCCATGTCCCGATAGCGCACTTAAAGGATACATACGACCATATGCTGCAAACACTCCCACTAGTCCTATACATAGTCATGACTGAAGTCACAATTGGCTCAGTAAGTGTGCTGGTCTTTCTTGACTGGCGCAATGAGGTCAAACGTGGTTTCCTGGTCTCCTATGCCTTTATCTATCTGGCTCTGGCTGGACTTACCTATTTATTCCAGCAGAGCTTCGCGACCGCCGAGTTGCTCAATACCTACGGTTCACTCGATCATGCCTGGACAGGTTGGCAGACGCTCCCGCTGTTGCTCTTTTTCTTATTGATGATTCCCTATACCTTCATCCTTTTGCTGGATAAGAAGGCAGGTGTCGATGGAAAAGACGCGCACGCTAAAGCCGTAGAGGAGGCGGAGCAGGAGAATCAGACCGCGCCACGGCGTTCGATTCTGCGTGCGTTACGCCTGTTGAGCGGCGTCGCGACAGTCATTGTCGGATTGGTGACACTTCTCGTACTGGGAATGATCTTCCGTCCGCTCGCTTCAACCATCGCCGGAGGTGGCTTCACGGTCGCGGGATTCTTCGCTGCCGCTTTCGCTCTTGGTGGTGTCTTGACCGCGATGTGGCTGGGGCACTGGTACCTGGTGACGCCTGCGCTCTCTGGACGCCCGTTGCTCTTCTCGACCACTCTGGTGTTGCTCGCTATTATCGCGCAGATTATCTTCCTGCCACTTAGCGGTCCTACATCCGCGCGCGCGAATCAGCCTGCTCAGAGTCAGCAGAGCAGTGTGACCGCGACGCCAACGACACCCTCAACACCTTCCGTGACCGCGACGCAATCGCCCACCAATCTGGTGAAGCCCGCCGGGCAGCCAGTGATTACGCCCCTGGGAACTGATGCCATTGGCTGGCTTCGTATCCTGGTGAGCTTCGCGATGCCTCTGATACTGGGGGGACTTTCCTGGAAATTGATCCGTGACCGCTCCTTCCAGTCTGCTACTGGTATGCTCTACCTGGTCGTCGTCCTTACTCTGGCAGGTGAGATCATGGCTCGTGGCCTCTTCCTGATGGGCCTCTAGCTTCATATCCACATCAAGGAAGGCTGTCATTGAATATGACAGCCTTCTTGTCTTTCTCAGAAAATGTCAGGTTTCGCTGTGGTGAGCTTATTCCTGGGTAAGATGCGCGGCCTTTTCACGCTCTTTCAGGTCGCGCCGAAGAATCTTGCCCGAGGCTGTTTTGGGGAGGGCATCGATAGGCTCGACAAAGTGGAAACGCTTGTAGCCTGCTAGTTTACCGTTCGCGAAGCCCATGATCTCATCAGGAGTCGCGCTCTGACCGGGGCGTATGACGACAAAGCCTTTAACCAGTTCTCCGGCCTCGTCATCAGGCACGCCGATGACCGCTGCGTCCATAACCGCCGGGTGCTCCATGAGCAGTGATTCCAGTTCCGCTGGCGCGATACCAAAGCCCTTGTATTTGATCATCTCCTTTTTGCGGTCTACAATGTAGGTATAACCATCATCATCTAGATAACCAACATCGCCAGTATAGAGCCAGCCATTGCGTAGCGCGCGCGCTGTCTCTTCCTCCGCTTTCCAGTAGCCCTTCATTACCTGGGGACCTCGAATGACAATCTCGCCAGCTTCACCTCGTGGAAGTTCTTTCTCACCAGTTTCCAGGTCCATGATCTTGACCTCAGTGTTGTGAACTGGTAGGCCAACGCTGGTTGTGCGAACACAGGCCGGGTCCTTGGGTTGAGCGTGGGTCAGGGGTGAGGTCTCGGTCAGACCATAGCCCTGGATAACGGAAATTCCAGTTTTCTCGTTCAGGCGACGTGTCGGATCTACGGGTAATGGCGCGGCCCCTGAAAAGATGTATTTCACACTCTTTAGCTTGCCCAGATCGACAGGCGCATTGGCGAGAGCCAGGACCACAGGAGGTACCGTGAAGTAGTAAGTGACCTTGTGTCTCTCGCTGAGCTCCAATGATTGCATAAGATCGAAGCGCTCCATCTGTACCTGCGTTGCTCCACAGGCCAGGAAACTGCCCATGAGCATCACACCATAGATGTGATAAAAGGGCAGGAAGAGCAGCGCTACATCCTGAGGTGTGGTCTGGAGCGTGGTCGTAAACTGGAGATTGTTACAGGTGAGATTGCGGTGGGTGAGCATCGTACCCTTAGGCAGGCCTGTGGTACCAGAGGAATAGGGAAGTGAGAGCAGGTCATCTCCTGTTACGTCAGCGTGTTTCTGATAGACTGGCGATGATGAGTGTATAAGTTGACTCAAAGGGATCGCGTTGGGAAGCCCTTCGGGGGCCTGGCTTCCGGTGACAAAGATATGTTTGAGGTTGGGAAGCGATGTATGCTGGAGAGCCAGTTGGAGCATGGGTACCAGTTCGCGCTGAATTAAGAGCGCGGATGCCTCCGAGTTTTCAAGCTGGTAGGCTACTTCACGCTCTTTATATGCGGGATTCATCGGGCTGACGACCAGACCCAGGGACGCGGCAGCAATAAATGTTACCGTGTATTCAGGGCGGTTCGTTGTAAAGAGACAGATGCGCTCTCCTTTGCGCAAGCCTATGTCATGGAGACCGTTCGCGACACTATTGACCATTGAGAGGACTTCACGATACGTCAAATAGAGGTCGTGATAAATGATCGCGGTTCGCTCTGGATACTGTTCGGCGGCTTTTCGTAAGAGATGATCATAGGGGACATCAGGGAAGACTACTGGTGGACGAAAAAGTTCGGGAGCAACCATCCTGGTTTGCATAACGCGGCCATCCTTTCTCTTCAACTCAGCGTTGAGCGGTACGTAAAGGTATGAAAGGCTCTTATTTGGCGTCTGTTCCCATAGCCTGAGGGCTATTTGTTATGCAAGAAGAATACCATTAAACACGCATCATAATCAAGAAAAGATCTGCTGAGTTTGATGACATGAAGAAAGCTAATAAAAACTGTGCCTAGACGATAGAAGCTTCTAAAAGACATCTTTTGCGTTTTTGGGCTTACATGAGCCTGACGTTGGAATAATATTCGCGATACAATAGGAGAGAAGGAGGACGCTTTATGTCTACGCAACCCGTCAGCGTACGCGCGCGATTGCTTCAGTTGCGCGCCCTTTTTCAGCCACCGCGCCATCTGTTCATCGCTGATATAACCTCAGCCTCGCGCGATTTTCAGCTTGCCATTTCCACACTGGCAGGCCTGATCAATCGCCAGCGCCCCGAACTCTACCTGATCTATAATGATGATGCTCGCTTCTGGTTGCAACACGTGCCTGACTCCATTGAGCGCCAGCCTTTAGCTGCGCAGGGAAATGATGTCCTGGACGCGCTCATCCAGATCTATCGCGAGCGTCTTAAGGGTTTAGTTGTATTTGATCCTACTCGTCCCGATACGATCAACCTGGCGACGACGCTATCTGGCTTGCGTGATGGAATTGTGGTCTCGCCTGAACTGACGCGAAAGTTTCAAGATCGTTATCAGCTTCCTATTTTGGAGGATTTGCGTGCTTATGGCTGGAGCACCCGTCTTCAGATGTATCAGTGGGCCGCAAAGCAGATGCTCAAGGATTCCTCCAGACTCTTACTAGCGGGAGTATCCCCTGAGGGGTTCGCGCCATTACGCTCGCTCCTGGTCGCGACACGGTCTTTTGTCTACTGGCTGGATGCGCGCCGTTATTTACCTGAGCCTCAGGCGCATTGGCAGTCCGAGCGCTGCCTGATGAAAGATATTCTGGCAAGCTATCCTCCTGGTGTCTTGCATATGGGCTGGTTTATCAGTGAGGGAAGCGGGGTGCAATTGACCTCGCGCCAGGCGCAACTGGTCTATGCTTCGGACTATTCCCAGAATTTAGAAGTCTGGCTCTCATTACCTCTTGAAGCGATACCAGAATCTCTGCCCACGGCCCCTGCGGAAGAGGATGTGGTTCAACCAGCCGAGAAAAAAGTCTATCTCTCCTTTACGATCAGCGATGGTGATAACCTCCAATATTGCCAGCATCGTATGCTCCATCTCTGGCAGGACGAGGCGCGTGGGAGTCTCCCGCTAGGTTGGACGCTCTCGCCCGCGCTCCCCTATTTCGCGCCACCATTGGCGGCTTACTATCACCAAAGTAGGAGCATCAATGATGAACTGATTGCAGCCCCAAGTGGAGCGGGGTATATGTTTCCCTCGCGTTGGCCTACCACTCACCTGGATACCTTTTTGAGGGATACTCGCGCAATGATGGATGGTCTGGACATGACGACGCTGGAGGTCTTGGACACGGATCTGCTTCAGGGGTTGGGGATAGTACCATTTAGCCTTACGGGTATGGGCTTTACGCGTCGCCGCCTGCAACAGATCTTCGCGCGCTCGCTGTACGCGGAGAGAAGCGGAGGCATTTTAAGTGGTTCGGGTGCGCTCTGGGCTAACTGGCACCTCATTGGTACACACCCCTGGTATCAGAATGTTGGTTTGGTGATGAATGGCGAACAGGCGTTGCGCCTGATTACCACGACGGCGAGGATACGCTGCCAGCGCCCGCTCTATCTGAACCTCTATGTTCTGGCCTGGCAAGTGTCTCCAAGTATGCTTAAAGAAGTTGTGTCGCGCCTCGGTGGCGAGTACGAGGTCGTCTTACCGCGTGACCTCCTGGCAATGCTGGCCCGCGAAAAGATGAGGTCGTTATGAGGCAAGATGATCAGGAAGCATTGCCCCTGGATTGGTATCGGGAGATGCGCCAGTCGCATCCTGTGACCTATGATGATCGCGAGCAACAATGGATGGTCTTTCGTTATGCCGATGTCCGACGTGTGCTCTCGGAGCATGAGACTTTCTCATCCGAGGTCGAGTCGCATGGGCATACTCTCACGCCACTGGATGTCAGCTTGATCGCGCTTGATCCCCCGCGCCATCGGCACCTCCGAGCCCTCGTTACCCAGGTTTTTACGCCGCGTACCGTCGCGAGCCTGGAGCCCCGCCTGACCGCTCTGGTCAATGAACTGCTGGATCAACGGGTCGAGGCTGGAATGCTTGATGTCATCGATGATCTGGCCTATCCCCTGACCGTAACGATGATCGCTGAACTGCTGGGAATTCCTGTTCTGGATCGCGCTCATTTTCGACGCTGGTCTGACCAACTGGCAAGCATCGTCCCTTTCGATGGCACAAACTTCATGGGTGAGATGGAAGCGTATTTCTCGTGCCTGCTTGCCGAGCGTCGCCGCGCGCCCCAAGCCGATCTACTCTCGGCGCTCCAGACTGCCCAGATCGAAGGACAGTACCTCTCCAAGCTTGAGATCCTGGGTTTCTGTATTCTGCTCCTCGTCGCTGGCAACGTCACTACCACCCACTTGTTAGGCAATGCCTTCCTCTGTCTTGATGCCTTTCCCCAGGTGAGGGCGCATATAGAGGAGAGGCCGGATCAGATATTCTCTGTGCTCGAAGAGGTTCTGCGTTATCGCTCCCCGATCCGCTTTATGTTTCGGGTCGCGAAGAGGGACATTGTTCTAGGGGGACAAGACATTCTGGCTGGGCAATGGGTCACGGCCTGGCTTGCCTCGGCAAACCACGATGAAACGATTTTCCCTGACCCTGAGCGCTTTGATCCGCAGCGAAGTCCGAATCCTCACCTCTCCTTTGGGTATGGGATACATTATTGCCTGGGTGCTTCCCTGGCACGCCTGGAAAGCCGCATAGTTCTGGAGAGCATGGTGCGTCGCTTCGCATCCTTTCAGCGTTTACCTGGAAGTCGCCTGCAACCACTTTCAGCGCAGAGCTTTATGCAGGGTGTGCTGCATTTACCCATTATGTTTGCCTCGCGCTAAGATCCTTTGCCAGGGGTTGCATTGGCTCAAGCTCTGCGTCTCCATAGGATGAGGCTCACGATTTTGGAACATTGCCATGTGAATTGGTTAAAGTCTTTGATGATAGGGAATGAAAAGATACTTCTCTGCTACTATGTCTGCCAATAGCCTAAAAGCGCCAATAGGCGGAATATGTAAACAAATTTGGCAAGATTCTTATACTACATGTAGTAGGTTGAAACTCGTAGCTCTGTAGAAGAATTTAGAATGTTATATGTTAAGTTCCAATCATCCTGTATTTCGCAAGAATGCTATGCAGCATTATATGCGAGGCAGAGAAAAAGATACATTACCAGTATTCATTAATGTGCCCCTTTCGCTTGTGCTGTGGTTTCTGTTAGGCATCGTGCTGGCTACGGGATGTATTGCCTGGTATCAGCAGGTGCCGACCTTTGTGATCGCGAGTGGCGTTGTACTTGAGCAAAATCAGATGCAACATTTGACATCTGATCAGAGTAATGTTGCCTTGTTTGTTCCCTGGTCTCCGATGGAGAAACCCCAGGTTGGGCAGTCGGTTGCGTTGCGCTTTGGGTCTCATGGTGAGCAGGTCACGGGGCTCATAACGCGCGTAGAACATCAACAGAGTAACCCTGCATCGCTATGCCAAAAATTTGAGCTCAGTCAGGATTGTCTGCTCTTGATAAGGCAACCCTCCATCACGCTTTATGTCCGCGCGCAGGAATTGTCTCCTAGTGTCTATGCTGGCACTCCTATCACGGCTGATGTGCAGATAGGTTCGCAGCGTGTGCTCTCGCTTTTTCCTGGGATTGGGTGGCTAGCTGGAAGGTAGTGTATGAAAACGAAGCAACATAAACGTCAACAAACAGTTTCCTCTGCGCAAGAGGACCAGGAGTTGAGCCAGACGAAGCGTTCCCCCTGGCGGTTATGGAAGGGGCGTATAACCCCTCAACTCCAGGCCAATGAGATGGAGTGTGGTCTGACCTGCCTTGGTATGATCCTGAACTACTATGGTCGAAAGACTACCATCACCGAATTGCGCTCGCGTTTTGGTGTTGGTCGCGATGGTGTCTCTGCTCTTTCGATAGTCCGTGCGGCGCGTGATTATGGGTTGCGTGTCCGCGCTGTCTCACTTCAGAGTGATGACTTTAAAGCCATTACCTTGCCAGCCATTGTTCATTGGGAATTCAAGCATTTTCTCATAGTCGAAAAATGGAACAAGAACTATGTTGAGGTCGTTGATCCTGCCCAGGGACGACGACGCTTAACAAAAGAAGCCTTTGATGAGAGTTTTACGGGCATCGTAATAATGTTGGAGCCGGGAGTCGATTTTAGCCAGCAGGGGTCGACCTCTCCTCTCTCGCTAGTAAAGTACCTGGGGATGTTTATCAAGCAGACGCCGGGAACTCTTATGCAGGTCTTTGGCGCGTCCGTTCTGATGCAATCACTGGGATTGATCTTGCCGATACTGACTAAAGTCATTATGGACCAGATTCTGCCCTTTAAACTGGTCGATATGATGCAAATCATCGCCCTGGGTATGGTGCTGTTGCTCCTCTCACAAATCGTAGTCTCGCTCCTACGTGAATGGCTGCTGGTCTACTTGCGAGCGCGATTGGACACGCATATGATGTTGGGTCTCTTTGAGCATCTGATGTCGTTGCCATATAGCTTCTTTCAACAACGTTCAACCGGTGATCTGCTGAGTCGATTGACCAGTAATGTGACTATTCGCGAGGCGTTGAGTAATCAGCTTCTTTCTAGTATTCTGGATGGGTGCATGGTAATTGTCTATGTCTTCATCCTCTACTGGCAATCACCCGCGTTTTGTATAAGCACACTGGTCATTGGTCTGGTCCAGGTTGTGTTTGTTGTCGCGACCTACCCTGTGATGCGCAACATATCCAGGCAGGATCTTACAGCTCAGGGACGCTCACAAGGGTATCTGACGGAGACTGTGACCGGAATTGCGACCCTGAAAGCCGCAGGCGCGGAAGAGCATGCTTTAGAGCGTTGGGCCAACCTCTTTTTTACTCAATTAAATATCTCCACACGGCGTAGCTATGTCTCAGCAGTTGTCGGTACCACAATGACCACTCTGCGCTCACTTTCATCGTTACTTTTGCTCTGGATTGGCGCGCAGCAAGTACTAAATGGCTCCTTAAGTATTGGTACCATGCTGGCCCTCAACTCGCTGGCTACCTCATTTCTCGGCCCTCTGACATCGCTCGTAGGTAGTATGCAGCAATTGCAGAGCATTCAGGCCAACTTTGAGCGCATCTCAGACATTATTATTACTGAGCCAGAGCAGAATCGGCGGATAGTCGCTGTTCCACCCAGGTTAACCGGACGTATCCACCTGGAAGATGTAAGCTTCCGCTACAATGTCGGATCACCGGAGGTACTGCGGAATTTGAAGCTGACCATCAAATCGGGACAGAAGGTCGCCATTGTGGGCCGTACTGGTAGTGGGAAGAGTACTCTGGGCAAACTGATTCTAGGTCTTAACCTGCCCACAGGAGGCCACATTATCTATGATGGTATGCCATTGGAGTGCCTCAACTACCAGGAGGTGCGGCGTCAGTTTGGTGTTGTCTTGCAGGAATCAGCGGTCTTTAGTGGAACCATCGCGCAGAATATCCGCCTGAATGATCCAAAGCTTGACATGGAGCAGGTCATTAAAGCGGCGCGTTTGGCGGCCTTGCACGATGATATTATGAAGATGCCCATGAATTATGAGACCCATGTCGGAGAAGGTGGTAGTTCGCTTTCGGGCGGTCAACGCCAGCGCCTGGCGATAGCCCGTGCGATAGCCCATCGTCCCGCCATTCTGCTCTTCGATGAGGCTACAAGCGCGCTCGATATCGCTACGGAACAGCGTGTGGCAAGCAATATGCAATCACTTGCGTGTACCCAGATTATCATTGCGCACCGTCTCAGTACAATCTGTACGGCTGACCTGATCCTTGTGCTTGAGAATGGGACCATTGTTGAGCAGGGAACCCATGAGCAACTAGCCGCGCGCGGTGGCGCTTACTCAAACCTCATCCAATATCAGATTGAGCGCGAGGAGACACGTCCTATGAGCGCTATCTCAGTCAAGGGATAATAACCCTATCCGCAGATAATCTATATGTTTCCAGAAGCCCCTTTTTAGGGGCTTCTTTGTGCGTGTTGATGTGTTTAAATGCTCTTCTATCTGCTGAGTATACTCTGAAAGTGACGAGGGGTAATGGTTGCGTGGTAAGTTGAGAAAGCACTGAGGCAATATATAGCCTTCGCTAAAAATGTGTTGATCGGTAGCAGACCTGCCGAAGCGATCAAAGCTCAGCGTTACAATGAGATCTTCTAATTAGAAGAAAGGACAGCAGGCTATGATGTATAACAGTGCACAGATCAAGAATGTAGAAGATGTGGAAACTGTCTCACTAGAGAGCGTCGTGAATAGCTTAGGGCTGAGTGATAGAGCTCTGGAGCAAGTTTGTGGCACTGGCGGTTATGGTGGCTATGGTGGCTATGGTGGTTATGGTGGCTATGGCGGCTGCGGCTGCGGAAAGGGTCATAAAGGAGGAGGTTATGGAGGAGGTTATGGAGGAGGCCATGGAGGAGGCCATGGAGGAGGTTATGGAGGAGGTTATGGAGGTTATGGAGGTTACGGAGGTTACGGAGGTTATGGAGGTTACGGAGGTTATGGAGGCGGCTGGGGCTACTAGGCGGAGATCATCTCTCCAGGGACTGTGTATATATAAGGTACAGCAAGGTACGCAGAGGGACAATGCCCCTCTGCGTACTTTTATTTCCTTGTATCGTCAAGCATGGATGTGCAAACGATATTTGCTTGTCCAGGATAATGCATTTTATAGGGAGGGAAGAAATAAGCATATAGAAAAAACGTGCAGGAATGAAAAGGAAGATTATTATAAATAATAAATATCTCTTTTAGGGTATGTAATACTAAAAACAGGTAACCAATCCAATACGTGAAGTGCGGATGAGTGAGTGACACAGCAGTATGCTACATGAGAGTTATGAATGTAAGTGTGATATGGCAGTCCTCTTCTCTACCTATAATTTTTTCTTCACTGAAGGGTACCAAATTACGAGTAACAACAAATGGTTATGTGAAAGGATGAAACACGTATGAAACAAGAGCGCATTAATCTGGAAGCTGAACTGATCGCTGGTACAACTGAGCTGAGTGATGCCGAACTGGCAATCGTCGAAGGTGGTTGGGGTGGCTATGGTGGCTATGGCAAGGGTTATGGCGGCTACGGCTTTGGTGGATACGGGTACGGGCGCAACAGGTTTATCAATAACTTCTCATTCTCCAGCACCACCAACATCGGCGGGGCCATTGGCATTGGGACCCTCGGTGGCTTCAACTGCAATTCTTTTGGCAATACCTTCATCGGCTAGTCAGAAGTGAGATAACCTCTATCCTCTTGCTGAAAGGCAAAAGGATAGAGGTTGGGGTACCATACAAACTTATTCGTCAGTATCAACAGTAGAAGCCTACCCTTGAGCAGGCTTCTACTGCTTTTGTGTAAGGCGCATTATGAGCGAAAAAGCAAATAATGTGTATCTGTATAAAAGAATAAAATGCAATAGTGTTTTTACATTTATTATATATTATAATTTGCACAATGTGTACAATAGAAACAGGCGCTTCAAGAAAGATGTATATGGAACCTTTGAGAATACATCTTCTGTTAGGGATATGAAGAGAGTAGAGAGGTCAAATTTGCAAGAATGCACTCTACACACATTAGTCAGGCGCCACGAACAGGTTGAAGCAACGAAAGGAATATACAGCAATGCAGTATGATATTGTTCGCGCGTGGAAAGACGAAGAATACAACCAGAGCATGCCCCAGCAGGCGGAGAATCCAGTAGGATATGCCGAGCTGAGCGACGCTGACCTGGAGTTGATGTCGGGTTGTGGCGAAGGAGCTCCCGGCAAGTCTATTGTGCAGGGGGAGAAAGCGGATAACGAGGTCATAAACAATTTCTCCTTTAAGAAAAAGACAAATGCCGGCCTTATAATCATTGACCTTACTTTGGTCGATCTCTCCTGCGCAATGTTTAACAACGTCTACTTCTAGAAGATAGAGCGTACTTTGGCTATTTTATAAGTACGCAGTGTATTCTCATTTACAGAGAAAAGACAATCTTAACCCTTCCAAGCTCTATGTGCCGACTTCAAGAGCGCATCTAAAGCAAGGAAGGGTTTTTTACATCCGAAAATCGGCCCTCAATTAAGCATGCTAAATTTGTATTCATTACTCCTCTGGCACTGGTTTTATAACGAGAACTCGCGGGCAATTTCAAGGAATATATCTAGATTTTTTGGCAATTGATCAGGATGATGGCCCAGATCAAAGTTGAGGATTTGGGATAAATGCCTATAAAAGATGTATATTCATAAAGTAGTGATTGTATATGAAGTAGCCAGTAGGGCTTTGCTAGTATTGATTATAGGGAGTATTAACTTAAATATTATTCATAGAGATATGGCTTTGTATCGATAGTATAGTGGTAATAGGTCGCTCGAAGAAAAGAAACAATTTTGAGAGACGATGACATATTCTCATAGCATCTATGTGAAATGCAGGTAGTCTTCTGAGGATCTTATTACGAAGATCGATATGCTAGCAGAGCTAGCGTTAAGGTTTTCGAGTAAAGAGCAATAAAAATTGGAACCTTGTTTTGTGAGCACCTATAAATTAAAAAAGTTTTTACATGAAAGGTAATATTGAAATGCAGTATGATATCGTTCGCGCTTGGAAAGATGAAGAGTATCGTCAGGGTTTGAGCCAGGAACAGCAGGAAATGCTTCCTGAGAGCCCCGCTGGCATTGTTGACCTAGGTGATGATGCGCTGGATACCGTCAGCGGTGGTTGCGGCTTCCGCCGCGGCGTCCGTGACGTTGCTGGTTTAAACCACGAGGAGTACTATGGTAACATCTCCTTCAACGGTACATCAGCCACCGGTATCCTGAACGGCGTTGCTAATGTTTGTGCCTACTCACTGATCGCTGTTGGTTCCTGCAACTACACCAACGAATTCTAATCTTATAGCGCGGCATAAGCCTGCATAGGATTACACGCTTTTCTCGGAAGAGAGTTGGGGCTCTAACCCTAGCTCTCTTCCGTATTTTTTTGCTCTACATCGTGATATAGAAAATCATTTTGAGCAAAAAATATAATTTAATAGTAGGAACGTAGTTAGTGCTAAAAACAAAGTATGTATCAGGAAATACTTTAAAGGTGTATATTGATGGACACGAAAGAAAAATCAACTACCCCAGTAAAGCCGCAAGATAGATACAAAAGCGCGAACTGGTATCGTGCGCTAACGCTTGCGGAGCGCGTGGCTCTGCTGACCAGTAACAACCAGTTGTTTGACGCATCGATACCGATTAGCGAGCAATCTCGCCAACGCCTGGGACGCTGGAAGGAACAGCGCCCATTTAATGAGGGGACCTATTTCGAGCAACGTTTAGCGCTGATGGGCCTAAATGAAGAGCAGTTTCTACAGTTAATTAATCTTCCCCCTGAGGTACTACAGGCCAGTAGTGCTGGCATTCCTGAATGGCTACGTTGGCTATTCTCTGTTTTTCAAGATGGACGCCTTCCTGATAAGGAGATGGTGCAGGCGCTTGATGATGAGCAGAACGCGATGTCCCGGTCGTTTCTGGCTGCGTTGGTGCCTCTCCTCAGTAAGTCATGGAAAGATCTCCAGGCTGGTATCGATCAGTTAGAGCAGCGTTATACGCATCTTCCTTTCGATAGAAAGCAGATTTCTGCCACCATCTTCGCGAATTTACCCTCATTGCTGCTGCATAAAGCGGGTAAGACATTCATTCTTGAGCTCAATGTAGCGCGTGTACAGGGACAACTTCAAGGAGATACACCAGAGCAACGTTTCCAGAGTTTCATTCGACGGCTATGTAAGAAAGAGCATATGTTGGATTTCCTTGAGGAGTATGCAGTCCTGGCCCGCTTGCTCGTTGAGGGGTGTATGAGCTGGCTAGAAACACAACTAGAGTTGCTGGAGCGGATCTGTCTCGATTGGGAAGTTATTCGTGAGACATTCTGTCCTGATACTGATCCTGGCATATTGGTTGAGATCCAGAGCGGCAAAGGAGATACACACCGAGGTGGGCGTAGCGTCGCGACCCTGCGCTGGAACTCTGGTTTTCACCTCGTATACAAACCTCGTTCATTCGCGACTGACATTCATTTTAAGAACATTCTGTCCTGGTTAAACGAGAAGGGCTTTCAGCCGGAGTTTCGCTCCCTGAAGATGCTTGATCGAGGGACTTATGGCTGGGTTGAGTTTATTTCGCCATCCCCATGTAACTCTGTCGAGGATGTCGAACGTTTCTATAAGCGCCAGGGAGGCTATCTAGCGTTACTCTATGCGTTGCACGCAGGTGATTTCCATGCTGACAATCTGATCGCCTGTGGCGAGCATCCTTTCTTGATAGACCTTGAAGTGCTATTTTTGCCCCAGGTGAAGGAACTGCCTCGCGATGAAACTTCGGAGACAGAAGAACCTGAACTCGATGCTCCACCCCATACTGTGCTGCATGTAGGGATGCTCCCCAATCGAATCTGGTCTGGCGATGACAATGCTGGCGTTGATATTAGCGCCCTGGGAGGCAAGTCCGGTCAGCTTTCGCCCGTACCAGTTGCTGTTGTGCAAGGGGCTGGAACCGATGAGATGCGAATTGAACATGAGCGCCTCGGTATGGTTCTGGGCCAGAATCTACCCACACTTCAGAATGAGGCGATTGATGTCGCGGCCTACAGTGGATGCCTGGTCGCAGGCTTTGCCGATGTGTATCGTCTGATGCTGGCACATCGCGAAGAGTTCCAAACACGGCTTATTACTCAGTTCGCTGAGGTTGAGGTACGCTGCCTGCCGCGTAACACACAGTTGTATGATGTTGTGTTGGAGCATAGTTATCATCCAAATATGTTGCGTGATGCTCTGGAGCGAGATCGTTTGTTTGATCGCCTCTGGTTCAATACCAATGAAATTTCGCAACTGAAGCCACTCTTTAACGACGAGGTCGCGGACCTCTGGGAGGGAGATATTCCCTTCTTCTACACGGGCGCATCGACACACAATCTCTACAACGGTCACGGAGGATGCATACCAGAGTTTTTTGAGCGATCTGGTATTGAGTTGGTCCAGGAGATTGTGACTTCGCTGAATGAAGCCGACCTGGAACGCCAGTGCTGGATTACGCGCTCAACCTTTATTAATCTGGGTTTGCCGAGCAAGAATTTATATCCATCCTTAAAGTTTGAGCCAACAACCGAGCCCTATAGCCGCGAGCGTGTTCTTGCTACCGCGTTGGCTGCAGGTGATCGCCTCTTAGTGCTCAAGCTAGAAAATGGGGAGTTCCTTGACTGGCTCAGCATTGCTACACGCGGCGCGAATAGATGGGGCCTTTATCCCTCTGACATTGACCTATACAATGGGCAAGCAGGTATTATCTTCTATCTCGCCTATCTAGGAAACCTTACGGGTGAAGAGAAATATAGTGTCGTCGCCAAACATGCCCTGCGTATGCTGCGCCGCCAGGTAAAATACCGTTTACAGCAAGATCAACGCGTCAATATTGGCGGGTATAGCGGAATCGGCGCGTATGTCTACCTGCTGTCACATTTGGGAACGCTTTGGAATGATCCAGCCCTGTTTGCAGAGGCGGAGAAATATGTTGAGACTCTGGCGCAGGAAGTGCGTCAGGATGAAATGTATGACATGATGGGTGGAGCCGCTGGTTGTATCGCGGCATTGTTAAGCCTGTACCATGCGCATCCATCAGAGGCAACATTAGCAGCTGCCCGAATCTGTGGTGAGCGCCTGCTTGAGAAGAGCACACCGCAGGAAGCCGGTATTGGTTGGATTACAGCTCAGGAGACAGTTGCGCTAGCCGGTATGGCACATGGGAACGCTGGAATTGCGCTCAACCTTCTACGGCTGGCACATGCGACCGGGGATCAGCGCTTTACCGATGCGGCCTTACAGGCTTTTGCGTATGAGCGATACCTCTTTTCTCCTGAGATGAAGAATTGGCCTGATTTGCGGACAGGAGGAGAGAAGCTTAGCAAACAGGACATGTATAGAATGACTGTCTGGTGCCATGGTGCCGCTGGCATTGCCCTGGCGCGTATGGGATGCTTACGCTACCATGATGATGAGGCCATACGCCAGGAGATTGAGACTGGCTTGCAGACCACGTTAGCGAAGGGGCTGGGGAATAGCCATTCTCTGTGTCACGGCGATCTAGGAAACATCGATATTCTGCTTACCGCGACCGAGGTACTGGGAGGTACTGAATATCTGAGCCGTGTTGAGAGTGCCACACCTAAACTGCTTGACTCGATTGCCCGGCAGGGATGGGTTAGCGGTGGACCGATGGGCCTGGAAACACCCGGTATGATGCTCGGGCTGTCTGGGGCTGGCTATACATGGTTACGCCTAGCCTTCCCTGGGCGTGTTCCCTCTGTCCTGCTCTTAGAGCCGCCTATCGTGAAAACGAAGTAGCGCATTAGAGAATAAACCCCTCTGGTAGAAAGTGGTTCGTCTATGAGGTAAGCCACTGCCGGAGGGGCATAGGCGTCAAGTTAAGCCCCAGTAAACCCCATCAAGAAGTTGATGGGAGGTACTGGGGCGCGTACTTCGAGCGGGGATGGAAGCGCTTCCCAACAACGCTTCACGGATACATGCAAGGGCTTGAGAAAGAGGGATATATCCACGAATGCCGAGAACCAAGAGCGAGAGTTGATCTCGAAAGAGATCAGCACAGAGCATCCAATTACGGTGAGGATCATCCCAACAACTCTCAAGGAGAACCCAATGTTCCACGAGCATAGCGATCAGCTTAGCATAGAACTCACAAAGAATATGGTCGGGAAGCTGGCTGCTCCATTCATCCACATGCCCATGACTCTTCCAGAGCTTGAAGAGCAATTCCACCTGCCAACGCGCCCGAAACAGCAGGAGTGCTTCTTCTGCTGAGAGGCGTTCCACAGGCGCATTGGTAACAATCAAGGTCCAGCGAGCAAGGGCAAGAGCATGTGAGGAGGGCACATGCCCTTGCTTGTTGGCCTTGTCCAGCAGATGCTCACGGCGTTTCTGAGCTACCTCATCAGAGACAGGTAAGGCAATAATCCGCGCATTGAGCCAGAGGGAGCGAATGGAGCCTAAACGGACCGAAAGATCAATGACTGTGTCGGTCAAAGCGGACAAGTGAGATGCCAAATCCAAGCGTTGCCCCTCGGGTGTACTCACGGCCAAATTGCCTCGTGGGCGAATGACAAAAACGACCCCTTGTTGGTCCATCTGACGCAACTGCTTGAGGGAGTAATAGGCAGCATCTGCCACCCACACACTGCCTTGCCCGCAAGGCAGTGTGTGGGTGCTCGTTCGGCTATCATGATCACGTCCCTGATGGAGTGCTGGCCCGTCCAACCTGCCACTGCGCAGATCCCAGCGCACGCCGAGTTTGACAGCCGATGGAGATGCATTCCCTCCGCTTCCTTTCCAGAGCCAGGCGAGAGCCGATGGCAATTCAATACAGGTAGTATCTTCGAGGAGAACTGCAGGGAAACGAGCTAGGAGCCCAACAGATAAAGAAGACGTTAGAAGGAGCGTGTGAACTGCTTGCTGTAACACGCTCAAGAGCCAATGCGCTGTGTTCTTTGTCAAGCGTTCAAAGATTGCTTGTTTACTCACTCTCACCCCCACCGAGTGCGCAAAGCGGGCCAGTTGACTGGGACCAGCTAATGGATGTTTCAGCCAGCCAAAGACGAGTAAAAGCAGCAAGGTGCTCGCAGAAAAGCAACGATGACGGACAATCAATCCTTGTTCTTGAGCCAAACGAGGCGCATCTTTATAGATCAATTCCTCTAAGGCCTGGCACAAGGGTGCTATACTTTTCATAGAAAAGCTCCTGTTTCTGATAGCAGTTTGCCTACTTCTATCATGACACAGGAGCTTTTACTTGTCAGGTTGAGATCTCTTCTCTTAACTTGACGCCTATGGTAAGCCACTGCCGGAGGGGTTCTTTTCACCTTTATTCTAAAGAGAAGTTTTGGCTGGAAATACGCACAATTAGGAGGGCCAAGAGAGATAGCTCTGTACATTGGAATGCATATTTTTGCGATCATTAGTATAGTATCTGTAGGCGTGCCTTTTCCAGGTCTGATCGTCATTAAGGTGCCTGGCTGATTGGAGTAGCGCGCTCTCACAAGTATTCTCCTTGGTCTTATGCGAAAACCAACGCCGCAGCCGTGCCCCCGAATGGGGGTCGCGGCTAGTGCTGACTCCCATGGGGGCACGGCGCATTCAGGTTTCCGAGCATGGAGTATTTGAAACGGTGGAAGAGGAAATAGTGTTAACGCATCTAAAAAGCTGGAAGCCATTTCAGCGAAGCAGCAGAGCGTGGTCGGCGGTGCGTGTGTGTGCGGCGGTAGTGTTGGTATCGTTCGCTATCGTTGTTGCATTGGGCGTAAACATGTATACTATGCAAACAGCCCCGAAGGCGCATGCCGATTATGATGGGGATTATAATGCATATCCCTACGGGGAGTGCACATGGTTTGCCAATGAGCGCTTCCATGATATTTACGGTTATTATGTTCCCTGGCATATTGGAAATGCCAATGAGTGGGTGGATCAAGCCTATAATTATGGCTGGCAAGTCTCCTCGACTCCTTCACTGTATTCCCTGATAGTGCTTCAGGATGGTGTGCAAGGGGCAACAGGATATGGACATGTGGCGATGGTTGAACAAATTGAAAGCGATGGCACGATAATTGCCAGCTCTATGAATGCCGGCGCGGGTTGGGGGTCTTCCTCTGACGAAGAATATTGGTCTGGTCCAGGGGTGGCATTTATCAAACCATGACGCCTATATCTTACCCAATTTTGAGTATCATTGCTTGAAAAAAACAAACTGCGCTTGCTTCCTTTCGCTAGAGGTAAGAGAGTGTGAGCATCATTTGCGATTGCCCTATCCGCGAACGATGCTCACACTCTCTTACTCTTGGATGTCGTAGGAGTGACGATTCCACGCTTTAGTTGCACTCTGAAAAAGTTTTCGCATAAAATAAAGGAATATGAAACGACACGCCTCCTGAATGGAAGGTTGGCTTGAGCCTGCTATATGCATGAGAAACCGTTCAATGTTGAACGTTGAAAGGATGTCGTTTATGCTCGATTTCTCGCCCTCTGAGGAGCAAGAAGAGGTTCGGCGTCTTGCTCATAGTCTGAGTACTGATCTGCTACGGCCCCAGGCGCGTTACGTGGAGAAACTGGGTGATATTCCTCTCGATGTGATGCGTAAACTGGCGCAAACGGGCTTGACTATGCCTTTTGCGGAAGAGTACGGCGGCTCAGGCTCACTGGATGCGCTCACATATGCGCTTATCGCTGAGGAGCTGGGGTTTGGTGACGCCGGTCTGGCTTTGAATGTCTGTGGGTCATTAATGGGACCATTGTGTGTGGAGTTAGGGGGAAGTGTGGCACAGCGAGAGGCATATATTCCCCCATTCTGTGACCCTGAGCAAGGGGCGCAGAAGCGTGGGTGCCTGGGCCTTGCAGAGCCTGGTGGCGGTTATGCATTAGCGCATATACAGACAATGCTTAGCCCGAAGGGGGACCGCTATATTTTACATGGGACCAAGCGTGATGTGCTGCATGGGGAAGTCGGAGAACCGCGAATTATTCTAGCTCGCATGGAGGGGAAGGGCGATATAAGTGGGCTATGTGCTATCATTCTTCCCGCTCAGATAGATGGATTGACCATACGTAGTGAGCGCCAGAAATTGGGCTTGCGGGCCGCGCCGAGTGCGACCCTACATTTTGATCAGATATCTCTTCCCGAGGAGGCTTTGCTGGGGAGACCGGGAGACGAGGGACTCTTACGCGCGATTGCCTTCTATATGTTCTTACGGGCGGGGGTAGCGTGTGGAGTAACACGCTCGGCGCTTGAGTATGCCAGCGCGTACGCGGAAGAGCGTATCGCCTTTCAGCGCCCGATAGTATCGTATCAGGGAATCGCCTTTCTGCTGGCGGAGATGGCGATGAAACTGGACGCGGTTCGGCTTTTGCTCTGGCGAACCGCCACGCGGTGGGACCAGAATCAGGGCCTTGTATTGCTGCTCAAGGACGCGGAGGCAGCGCAAAGGCAGGCTGTCAGATTGGCCCAATCCGCCACGACTGATGCGGTACAGATTCTGGGTGGGGCTGGATTTATGCAGGATCACCCCGTTGAAATGTGGATGCGCAATGCCGCTACAATGGAGTAACACGCATATGATTGATTTCCGTTTGACCACACGGCAACAGGAATATCGCGAGTTCGCGCATCAGATTGCCCTGGAAGAGATGCGCCCTATCTCGTTAGAGTGCAATCGTACCGAACAGATACCCGAAACCTTCTTCTGGAATATGCAGAAGCGTTTTCGAGGTGGTATCGATGGGCAGGCGCAGCGTTATGTGCAGGAGGGAGAACGTAGCGCCGCGCTCCTGGCGATGCTCGCCAACGAGGAACTGGCCTGGGGCGATGCAGCCCTGACGACGGCTATCCCTGGTCCGGGCCTGGCGGCTCCCCCTCTTCTCTCACAGGGCTCACGTGAGCAGAGGCAGAAGTTTCTGGGTCTCTACGAAGATGAGCAACTTCATTGGGGGGCCCTGGCATTGACCGAGCCGGGCATCGGCTCCGACGTCGCCGGTATGGCGACGACTGCCATGTTGGAAGGCGACGAATGGGTGATCAATGGGCATAAACATTACATCACGAATGGGGCGCGGGCCGATGTGATTATCACATTTGCCACAGTAGATAAAAGTATGGGGCGCGCGGGCATCCGTCCTTTTGTTGTGCTCAAGGGAACGCCAGGATTGATCATTGGGCGGATTGAGGAGAAGATGGGCCTCCGTGCCTCGCAGACGACCGAACTCATCTTTGAGAACTGTCGTATTCCTAGAGAAAACTTGCTCGCGGGGCGTGAAGCGAGTGGCAAAACAGGTTTTAAGGCCGCCATGGGAACGTTAGACGCGACCCGCCCGATGGTGGGAGCGCTAGCTGTTGGCATCTGTCGCGCGGCATATGAAGCGGCTCTGGCCTGGTTTCAGGAGGAGTTGCCAGCGGGCTACCCACCATTCAAGCGGCATGAGATTGAGGAGACGTTGGAAGATCTGCGCCAGAGGATAGAGATGGCGCGCTTACTGGTCTGGCGCGCGGCGTGGATGGCTGATCAGCGTCTGCCCAATTCCAAAGAGGCATCGATGTGTAAAGCCTACGCGGGCGAATTGGTGATGAAGGTTACCTCCGAGGCCGTACGCATAACCGCGCCGGGGGAGATGTCTGAGAGAAAGCAATTGATTCACAAGTGGTTCTGTGATGCCAAGGTGTTTGATATCTTCGAGGGAACGGCCCAGATACAGCGCCTGGTGATTGCGAGACGCATGTTCCCGAAGGTGAATATCCCCTAGCCATCGCCTTGGAGAGCAGGTGGATAGAGCAGTGCGTGTGGGGGATAAAGAGAGCGGGGATGATATTGTCTATATTCACCCCCACTCTCTTTATTTATAAGGCTTGCCCACGGTCTAGCGACGGTAGTTACCAGCCTGGGTGAAAAATATCTTGCGAAAGCCCTGGATAACTATGATAGCAACCAGGATTTCAACCACAGCCATGCTAATCCAGAGCCAGAGCAAGTTCAGGGCATGGGGACCAGTTGGAGATGTGGAATCAATAGATTGCAGGAATAGCGGGACCAGAATCCCCAGAGGGATCGCGAATAAGAGCGCGCAGCATATCAGTACAAACCCTGGCAGCAGGATGCGCCAGAGTCCAGAGTCTTGTAAATTCTCGGTCTTCGCGGTACCATAAGCTCGACGTGGCTCCGCTTTCGTAGGTTCCGTCGATGCCTTCGCCTGCTCTTTAGCTGGCTCCATTGCCGCTTTATTTGAGGTTGAGGTCGTTTCTTCCATAGATATATCTCCCAAAGAACAAGAAATAACTTCTAGCCTTCAGTATATCATACAAAAGAGGATACCCAAGCTCGTTGCCCTAGCTTCTAGAGGTGGCGGCGAATATAGCGCTCGAAGCGATTGCGTATAAAAAGGACCAGTGCTGGCAATAGCACAGTTCCCATCAACCATTTCCCAAAGCTTCTTTTACCAGTTGCTTGCGACATTAGCTTTGCCCTCAACATTCTTCTTTGCCATGGTTTGCCTCTCTTCTGAGCATAAGCAAGCTTACAAGCTGAAGTAAAAGCAAGCGAAAGGTGGAAGGCTCTCTGCACTTGCCTGGAGGCTGAGCGCTGCATGAACTTCAAGTTCAGGGTGGGATTGAGAACGCGAAAATGCTTGACAATTCTAGATGTTAATGCTACTATAGTCAGGTCAACAGTTCAAGGGCGCTTAGCTCAGGGGGAGAGCGCTTCCTTCACACGGAAGAGGCCACTGGTTCGATCCCAGTAGCGCCCACTTTTTGCCTCACATCATATTCCTCTGTTTTCCTCTTCCAATCCTTTACCACCTGAGTCATTATGGTCTATCTGGCTGTTTCAATTGCTTACGCAGTGTTTATAGCTTATAATAATAGATACCTATAACTGACGAAAGCGTGGAGCTTTCTTGCCGCATACTCTGTGAGGGTACAACATGCCAGCAATAGCGATGATGTTTGCGAGCAGTTTACAACTACATGTGGTAAATCCTCTGGGTGCCTTCCTTTTGTTCGTCCTCTGGATTGTCCTGTTTAGATGTTCACACTTGCTTGTCATGCTGATGAGGCGAGAGCCTATTATTGGCTGGGCGATTGGTCCGCTAGGCATCTCGTTTATGATGTCGCACGAGCCTTCGGTGCTCTTTACCTGGTTGAATGCTATTGTGCCTGCTATTGTGTCGGGTGGTATTCTCTACGTTGGCTTCTTTTCCCCGCTTAGCCCCTTCATTGTGCCCCATCATCCTCTTTTTCAGGTTCTTGCGGTGGTGTGTGGTATCCTTGTGAGCAGTACAGGTGATCTTGTGACAGCCTTACGTGATTCGGTCTATCCCCTCTGGGGAGAAGCGAGAATTCTGCGCAATATACAGGTATTGCGTGCCACATGGGCGCGTATCCACTTTACACCCTATGGGAATTCGTACGTTAATGACCACTTTGACTCGACGCCGTCTGACTTACTCAAAGCCTTCTAGAGCGTGCTCTAGAATGGCGCTGCCTAAAAGTTAGTTTTTGTCGGTATTGAGGGGGTATGGCGTCGTGTGCAAGGATGCTGGAAGGGTGAAGTTGAAGGTGGTACCGATCCGCTGATTATTGGTAAACCAGATGCGACCGCCATGTTTGGTAATGATCTCCTTAGTGACAAAGAGTCCTAGCCCGATGCCGGAGTACTGCTGAGTGGCGGTATTATGGACGCGATAGAAACGCTCAAAGATGTGGTCGTAATGTTCGGGGCTCACGCCGATGCCCTCGTCGATAATGCTAATGAGGTATTCTTCGCGTTGTTGCTGAAGGCGAAGAGTCACCTTCCCACCATGTGGGGAGTATTTGATCGCATTATCCAGAATGTTACCCACAACCTGCCCGATACGCTTGCGATCGGCATTGACGCGTGTCTCGCGTGTTTGAATATCGAGATAGAGCGTATGCTGTTCAGCGCTATCCTGAATTGTATGGACATACTCGCTGAGCAAATCGGCCAGATAAAACTCTTGATAGTGGAGCTGGAGCTGTCCCCATTGTAATTGTGAGAGGTCTAGCAAGTCATTGACCAGGCGCTCTAAATGCTCTGTCTGACTCTGGACGATATTCAAGCTTCGCAGATCGTAGTGCTCTGGTGGATCAGTCGCAGGCGCGGTCTGTGAGCCACGTAATTTGCGTAAGCGGCGTTCAATACGCCGCACCAGATGTTGGGTATAGCCCTTGATGGCGGTTAGTGGCGTGCGTAATTCATGCGAAACGACGGAGACGAACTCATCCTTCAGGCGTTCAACCTGCTTAATGGAAGTGACATCATTGAGCACGGCAACAATGCCAATAGGGGGATATGTCAGGCCGTCTGAGGCATGAATAGGTGAGGCACTTACTTGTAGGGTGAGTGGGACTGTATCACTTTCGCCACCGATGAATAGTTCCTGATTCGTAACAGTTTTCCCGTGAAGCCCCTCTTCTACCACCTCAGTAAGCTTGAGAAGCCAGGGAACGGCATTCTCTTGCGCCAGATCGCGTAAGGGTCTATGTAGCTGGAAATGGACATCTGACTGCGCGAGCATATGGCGAGCCGATTGGTTGAGAGAGGTAATAGCGCCCCTGGAGTCAGTAATAAGTAGTCCCTCAGCCATACTGCGGATGACCAACTCCAGGCGTTGTCGCTCAAGTTCAGCCTCGCGCCAGAGCGCATTTTCGCGTTCGCGCAGGCGAACATTCTCCAGGGCGATTGCCGCATAGTCGGCGACCATAGCGGTGAGTTGGAGCAGATTAGTATCAAAAGAGTCGGGGCGTTCGTCGAAGAGGCTCAACAAGCCAATAATATGATTCTCTACAGTGAGTGGAATGTTCAAGCAGGAGCCAAGATCGTTACCCGTGACCTCTTTGATTGTGCCTGGTTGAGCCAGTTCATCGGGGGCATCCAGGTACGCAGTCGTTGCGAGCTGATTTTCATCGATGGAAGGAAAATCCATCACGCGGGCGGCGCTAGCAATGCGGTGAATCATACCATCTATAAATGCCGGGCTAAGTGGGTAAGAAGGAATGATAAAGAGTTGATGGGATTCGCCTTTGAGTAAGATGCAGCATGCAGTAAAGCTATAGATCTCTTGGAGTGCGGCAAGAAGTGCATGATGAACCTGAAAACGGTCGAACGCAGCTACGAAACGTTTGCCGATCGTGTTGAGATAGGCTATCTCTTCGCGAACAGCAGCCAGGCGATCCGCGCTCTCTCCAATGGAAGAGCGGAATGCCTCGGAGTGGGTTGGTGTTTCTGATTGCAGACTGCTCTCCATGCTTTTTCCTTGTCCGGGCTACAGCTGTTTTAACTGGTGAGTCACCTCATCGTGCAGGATTGGCACAATTAAGTCTCCCGTTAATTCTCGTAAGCCAGCGAAACATTCGTCGAGAAGGTCATTCAGCCCATTAGCGAGTTCGGCAGGAGTGACGCCAGAAAGTTCTTCCTGGATAGCTGATGGATGGATATCAGTATAAGGCCGTTTTGTAAGGTAACCTAGAAAGGGGTGTGCGTCCATAACTCTTTTGGCTGCTCCCTGCACCAGTACTCGCGTGGTTGCTTTCCCCAGATAAGGCGCGACCCGCTTATCGATCAGCCGTACTGCCTTCAAGAATGCTTCAGTGACCTGCTCACGGGAGATGGAAGATGAGTCATCAGGTAGGTATAACACAATAGACTCCCTTCGCCTATTTAAACGCTCTCCGATTTTATTATAGCATAGTTGCCTATATATTGTAAGTAAATAGTACTTAGGACGCCGGAACCGCTTTCTGGCATAAGCAGAGTGATTTTGCTTGCTTTACTGCTTTTGTGTAGATTCTGGCAAAACTGCGGTACTAGTAGAAGCACTGCTATTATTATAAGCATCAGTAGAGCGAAAAGAACTACTCTTCTTTATTAGAACTTTGTGTAGAAATTTTGTCTCTCATTCTTAACGCTTGGCGGGTGGCACTGGTTTCAAAAGAAACCTACAAACAAGTGTATGGTATCTTATAAAACGAGCTAAAGCGCCATTTTTTGTCCCTCTGTATATATAGACGTAGAAATATAATGATTATTAAATTACTGACTGCTTTCTCAGAGTGGATAGAGAAGCAATATGTAAAGCGGCGAGGCACGCTAGCATGCCTCGCCGCTTTACATACTCATATCATTAGAAGATCCCGAAGGAATGGAGGAGCAGGACGATGACCAGGATAATCAGAACAGAGACACCCCAGAACACGGGGTTGCGTAGTGCCAGAGCCGGGGCTGCCACGTTTGCCAGAGCTGGTAGGTTGGGCGTTTGATCCTGCTCGGCAGCCATTTCGAGCAGGCGTTCGCGTCCCTTTTCCAGCTTGGTCTGCTTCTCCTCCGCCTCTTCCTGTACATTGTAGCGTTCACGCTGTTCATCAATCGCGTTCGCGAAATGAGTCGCAGTAATTTGTAGCGGCGTGGATGCGTTGACGGGCTCAAGGGCGACGGAACTACCTGAGCCGTCTGCCGAGCTGGTGACATCGGCTGTGGCTGGCTGAGGGGCAGCAGGTACCGACGCCTGGCTGGCGACGAGTTGAGGTGTGATCCAGCCACGCAAGGCCAATAGCGCAGCCCGGCGACAGATGGCCTCAATGTCCGCGCCACTACGGCCCTCAGTGAGCCGGGCAAGCTCCTCGGAGGTTACCTCGGAAGACATGGGGCGTCCGCGCAAATGCACATCGAAGATTGCGCGTCGCTCTTCTTCATTTGGGTAGCGCAGATCAACAACCAGATCGAAACGTCCGGGACGTAGAATCGCCGGATCGATCAATTCTGGGCGATTGGTTGCCGCCAATACAATGACGCCTTCGCGTCCCTCGATACCATCCATTTCAGTGAGAAGTTGCGCGATCAGGCGATCTCCCACGTTGCCGTCCATACCGCCACCACGGCGAGGAGCCAGAGCATCGATCTCATCAAAGAAGATGAGGCAGGGGGCTGCCTGCTTCGCGCGGCGGAAGACCTCGCGCACACCCTTCTCAGACTCACCAACCCACTTTGAGAGTAGCTCGGGACCTTTGATAGAGATGAAGCTGGCTTCACACTGGTTAGCAAGCGCGCGGGCGATCAAAGTCTTACCTGATCCGGGAGGGCCTGCGAGGAGGACACCACGAGGCGGTTCGACTTTGGCGTTCGCGTAAATGTCGGGATAGCGAAGCGGCCATTCGACTCCCTCTGTGAGCAACTTCTTAATGTCTTCAAGGCCACCGATATCATCCCATGAAGTTTCACTGACCTCGACATAGACCTCACGCGTCGTGGATGGTTCCACCTCGCGTAGAGCAGCCTGGAAGTCCGCCATCGTGATGCTCATGTTGACCAGCGTCTCATAGGGAATGTAGCCACGCTGGTAATCGATGTGAGGAAGGACGCGCCGCAAAGCGATCATTGCGGCCTCGCGACAGAGTGCTTCCAGGTCAGCGCCTACGAAACCAGGAGTGAGCTGGCCCAGGCGCGCGAAGTCAATGTCGTTCGCCAGAGCGGCATCACGGCTGTGAATGCTCAGAATCTCCATGCGCCCGCGCACATCGGGCACGCGAAGAGCGATTTCACGGTCGAAACGACCGGGGCGACGAATAGCTGGATCGAGTGCGTTCGGTTGGTTTGTGGCACCAATCAAGACGATTTGCCCACGTGATGCCAGCCCATCCATCAGTGCCAGGAGTTGTCCTACGATACGTCGCTCGACTTCACCGCCACTCTCGGCGCGCTTGGGTGCGAGAGCATCCAACTCATCAATGAAGATGATGCTGGGTGCCTGCCGCTGAGCTTCCTGAAAGACCGAACGTAGGCGGGATTCGCTCTCACCGTAGAACTTGTTAATGATTTCAGGACCATTGATAACGAAGAAAGCCGCATTCGTCTCAGCCGCAACGACACGGGCGATGAGCGTCTTACCAGTGCCAGGAGGGCCATAGAGCAAAACGCCCTTGGGCGGCTCGACGCCCAGGCGATCAAAGACTGCAGGATACTTGAGTGGAAGCTCGATCATCTCTCGGATGCGCTGGAGCTCTTTGCCCAATCCTCCAATATCCTCGTAGCTTACAATGCCGGGGCCGCTATTGGTCGCGCCTCGCGTCTGGGCGCGTACGATAGTTCCTGGTTGCACCAGAACGGCCTCGACATCGGGCGATGGCTGTGGCGGATCGATGGGAGGTAATTCACTGGTTCCACGCTTCTCAAGGGTATAGGTGGGCGTGGTCGGAGTTGTATTGATGATCAAGAACTCGCGCGGAGAATTGCCGGGCAGGCTGACCCGTAGCAGATCGCCAATGGTTACGGGGAGCCCAACCAGATAGCGTGTAATGTATTGCAGGTCACTTTCTTGAATAGGTGTGCCCGCGCTCAAAGGGAGGAGCGTAATTTTCTCTGCGTTACGGACCTTGGCTTTGCGTACAGTCACGCGCTCGCCCAGGCCGGAGGCGCTATTCTGGCGTACCAGGCTATCCATCTGGATATTAGGTTGATTACGATCTACGAGAGCGCTTGGAACAACTTTCGCGGCGGTCGTGCGTGCTCCGGTGATCATGATAATATCGCCGGGCTTACAGCCAAGGCGGGCGATCTGGGATGGATCGATGCGAGCGACCCCACGTCCGACCTGCATCCCCTCAATGACCGTGAGTTGCAGAGCGTCGTTGACCAGATCAGGCGCTTCCTGAGCATCGAGTGGTCGTGTCGTGCCTCGCGTGGCTGCTGGCTGTGCTCTATTATTGTCCTCCGCCTGCGGAAGTTTGGTTGTTGTGCCAGTGTGGGGAGTAGTATCCTGATTATCGCGGTTAGTGTGAGGTGACTCCTCCATAAAAACAAAGCCCTTTCTCAGCTACGAAGGTACTCCAGCTTCGTAGGCATTAGATCTCTCTGTACTAGCTTACGAAGGTGCGCTAAAAAAGTTGAATTGTCTTCTTGTGTCTGGTACTGAGGGCTGTAGAGCGTGGCAAAACAAGTAGGAAGATTGCCGGGAGCGCTGATCTGTATCTACCAGCGCTCCCGGATCAGGGGGATTATGTTTAGCGGCGTGCGTTCCACAACGTCGTGCGCGCGTCAACGCTGGAAGGCTGACCTGCCTTGACGATGGTGTGGCGCAAGAAGTAGCCACCAACGAGAACTAGCAGTGAGATAAGCAGTCCCTTGCCTCCACGTACGCGGCGCTTGCTCGTCCGCTCCCCACCCAGCAGAGCGAGTGATTGGAGAAGCCAGGGGAGGACGAGGCCACTGCCGACCATAAAGCGCCAGAAGGTCCGACCGTGCTCACCAGAGCCTGTACCAACGAGTGGGCGCGCGGTGCGATTGGAACCGCGCAGAAAGCGGAACAGCTCAAACGCCTCAAGGCTCATCGCAGCCCATTCGATCTTCTCTAACTTATGGAGCGTTGTGCTTGGCGCGCCGATAATACGCAGCACAAGCGAGATTAGAGCTGAACTAGTTGAGACGGCTGAAGAGATAAAGACTGCTCCCAGGAGTTTGCTTCGCGACCAGATAGGGATGCTCGTCGCGGTTAGCAAGACGCCAGAATAGCTTCCCAGAAAGGCGGCCAAAGTCATGCCAGGAAGAGCCAGGAGCTTCTGAGGCATAGCAGCGAGGAAGCGCGCGCCCCACCACTTGCCGAGTAGCCCATCGCGAGCGGCCTGGATAGTAGCCGTGATGCCGCTCACTACGGAGAAGCTAAAGAGGCACCATGAGCCCATTGACATTGGTGACTTCACTTTAAAAACGCGCAACATATGTAGGAAGCGCTCAGGGCGACCTAGATCCTTGATAAGGAGGGGTGGGCAGGGGAGCAGGGCTAGTAGTGAGAGATAATAGCCCGTGCGTACCACTGTGCGATCCTCTTTGCTACCAAAAATTGAAGCCAGACTAGCAAGGATATAGCAGCCAGCAGCTAAACCGCCAAAGAAGAAGTACCAGATGATCTCCTTATCCCAGAAGGATTTTGTTAGCACCGGGTAATCATAGTAGCTCGGCTCGCGCTCCTCACGGTCCGGGTTTGGTTCGTATCCGGTTGTGAATGTTGCCAGGCGCTCATAGAGTGCCTCCGAATTGGTTAACTGATCCATAAACTCTCTTCCCTCTCAATCCCGCTTACTGAAGAAGAATATGCCAACCAGGCTAAGCGCAATCGTAGCCAGGATCGACCACAGAGAGGCGGGCGGCACATTGTTCATTGGTCGCTGTGGGTTGCGTGGCAGATTGTACGTTTCAGGCTCATCGAGAAGCAAAAAGAAGGAGTTCAAGCCAGCATCTAGAATCTTGTCATCAACACCGTAGAGACGCGCCTCGGTGACGCCGCGTTCATGAAGTATCCCTAAACGTTGCCGTGCCTTCTCCTTAAGAACTTCTACCTCACCAAAGAGAATAGAGTCGGTTGGGCAGGATTTGGCGCAGGCGGGTTCCATACCATCCTTTAAGCGGTCATAGCAGAGTGTACATTTTTTCGCGGTATGACTACCACCATCGTAGTCGCGTGCGATGACGCCGAAAGGGCAAGCTAGCGTGCAATAGCCACATCCATTACAGATGTCTTGCTGCACATAAACAGTATCGAACTCGGTGCGAATGATGGCTCCGGTCGGGCAGGCTTCCTGACATGGCGCGTTAGCGCAGTGTTTGCAGACATCGCTTCGCATCAGCCAGCGCTCATCATTAAAGAAGGGAAGGGCTGTGCCAGGAGGCGTGGTGGGAATCTGGCCATTTTCCTTCGCGGTTGCGATACGGGCCTCAAAATCCGGACTATCAAAGAGTGGGATATCAGGTGCTGGATGTCCATCACCAATGGCAGGTGAGCGGTCGATCTGCTCAATGAACTGCACATGCCGCCAAGTGCGCGCACCAAGGTGGCGTGTATTGTCATAGCTCGAACCGCTCCACTCCTGGATGGGCGGCATGATCTGATTCCATTGTCGACATGCCACCTCACAGGCTTTGCAACCGATACACACACTAGTGTCGGTGAAAAAGCCCATCGCGGGCTGCTCTGGTGGTGGTGGCTCTTTGTGTAGTGGTTGCAGCATCGTCAGAAGCCGGGACGCGCCCGGTAGCCGTTGCGTGGCTTCCGGACCCTGTGCCGGTGATGATGCGAGTGAATTCGCGTCTTTAACGGCCATGGCTTTCTCCTTGAGAGAGGCGTCCGGGGCGCACATTGCAGGTAAACGCCTTGGCCTCTTCGATACTAACGTTGGGTTCAAGCACCATATGAGCCAGGTCATTGGTAATGCTCCCAGTGCTCTTACCCTGGAAACCCCAGTGGAAGGGTAGGCCGATCTGATGAACCTGGCGTCCTTGTACTCGTAGTGGACGCATACGCCGTGTGACCATCGCGCGCGCCTCGATCTCACCGCGTGGCGTGCTAATGACCAACCAGTTTCCGTGTTTGATGCCGCTTTCCGCCGCCAGTTCGGGACTGAGTTCGGCGAAGAGGGCTGGTTGTAGGGTATTGAGCCAGGGCATCCAGCGGGTCATGGGTCCGCTGACATGGTGCTCAGTCAGGCGATAGGTCGTGATGACGATGGGATAGCGCTCGTCTCCAACCTTAGCCAGCGGATTGCCCTTGCGTCCCTTGAAGTATTGTGCTGCCGGATTACTCTGCTGCTTATAGAGCAGATTGTGGACCGGCGACTCAATAGCCTCATAATGTGTAGGTAGCGGTCCATCCTTCAAGCCAGTAGGCGCGAAGAGCCAACCTCGCCCGTCGGGCTTCATGATGAAAGGATCGCTTCCCGAGATGGCGTCCATACCAGTTGCGTCGGGCGCTGGTGCGTAGTCTGGTCGTTTGCTAACTGGGAAGTCAGGGATATCATAGCCAGTCCATTGCTGCTGTTCTTCATCCCACCAGATATACTTTTTACGCTCCGACCAGGGGCGACCTTGAGGATCAGCCGAAGCACGGTTATAGAGAATGCGTCGGTTAGCGGGCCATGCGAAGCCCCATTCCAGATTTGTGGGACCTCCAGGGATGCGCGAAGCCGCTCGATTCTTCCCTGGCTCTGGAAACACACCTGAGTAGATCCAGGAGCCGCAGGCTGTGCTACCATCGGCTTTGAGGGCCGCGAAGTTCGGGACATGGGAGGCGTTGTGTAAATTATAGACCTTTTGCTCGTCTCCCTGGCGAACATAGTAGCCATTGATCTCCTTCAGGACAAGCTCGGAATCTGGTTCGTCGAGGATACGTGAACCGGGTTCAGGCTTAGTGCGCTCGTAGTTCCAGGTGAGAGCCTGAAGACCGCGATCTCTGGGCTCGGTGCTGTTCGCGTACAACTCCTTGAGGCGTCTCCCCAGGTGGTAAGTGAACCAGAGATCTGAGCGCGCCTCACCAGGTGGATCGATGGCTTTATCGCGCCACTGGATCAGACGCTGAGTATTGGTAAAGGAGCCCTCTTTCTCAGTCGAGGCGGCGGCAGGCATGAGGAAGACCTCAGTCTTAATCTTGCTCGAATCGACGTGAACTTCACCAGGGCTATTGTACCAGAAGGCCGCGCTCTCCACTTCGTACAGATCGCGGACAACGAGCCAGTCAAGCTGTGCCAGGGCTTGACGTTGCAGGCGGGCATTGGTGCTGCCAGCGGCGGGATTCTGGCCCATGAGGAAGTAGCCCTTGACCTTCCCATCCAGGATTTGATAGGTCGTCGCTAAGTGCGAATGGTCGCCTGTGATCTTGGGTAAGTAGCGATAGCCGCTATCGCTTTCCTTATCATGAACCTTTTCGCCATACCAGGCGGCCAGAAGGCTCTTGATATAGGCCGGGAAGTTGGACCACCAGCCAGTTTTCTGGCCTGAAACCTGAATATATTCCTCAAGCGTCTGCTGCGAGGGAATATTATGTGTCTCGGGCGCGCAGCCCTCCAGGCATTGTGGCGTATGTTGAGGGGGTGGCGCGGCGGGCTGTGGCATATAGCCTGCTAGCAGATCATAGAGCGTTGGGACATCGGTCGAGCCCTGAATCGAAGCATGACCGCGTAGCGCCAGAATGCCGCCACCTGGGCGACCAATATTACCCAGGAGGAGTTGGAGAATCGAGGCGGCGCGAATAATCTGCACACCTTTGGATTGCTGCGTCCAGCCGACGGCATAGCAGAGGGCCGTAGTACGCTCACGTCCAGAGTTCTCAATGAGGGTCTGCGTGACCTGGAGCCATTTCTCACGCGAGACGCCACAGACCTGCTCTACCATTTCTGGTGTGTAGCGCGCGAAGTGGCGGCGCATGATCTGCAAGACGCAACGTGGATGCTGAAGCGTGAGATCTTGTAGCGGCTTCCCGTATTCGTCGCGCTGGTAGTCCCAGGAGCGCTGGTTGGTATAGGTGCCGCTCTCGGCATCATATCCCGAGAAGAGCCCATTCAAATCCTCGGTATCCTGGAAATCCTCGCGGATGAGCATCGCGGCATTGGTATAATGCTGCACATACTCATGGAAGTAGGTTTTGGTTTCGAGCAAATGACGAATTAACGCACCAAGGAAAACGATATCGCTGCCAGCGCGGGTGGCGACATAGAGGTTAGCAAGCGCCGAGGTACGCGAATAGTGTGGATCAATATGAATGACCTTTGTGCCGTGCTCCTTGGCCTTAACGACATTGGCGAATGCAATTGGGTGTGCTTCCGCCATATTGCTACCCATAATCAGGATGCAATCACTTTGTAAGAGATTCTTTGGGAAGGACGTCGCCCCGCCACGTCCAAGTGAGGTACCCAGACCGGGTACAGTAGAGCTGTGTCATATACGGGCCTGGTTCTCAATTGAGACCATGCCCAGTCCGCCGGAGAAGAGTTTTTTCATCAAGTAGTTCTCTTCTACATCCAGCGTTGCACCGCCAAGCGAGGCAATTCCTTGCGTATGATTGATTTCTCGTCCATCATCGAGGCGCTCGACAAACGTTTCATCGCGTGTCTGTTTCGTTAGTTGGGCGATACGCTCCATGGCCCAATCGAGCGAAACCTGTTCCCAGTGATCACTATAGGGAGAGCGATGGAGTACCTTCGTGAGGCGGCTAGGATTGACAGTATACTGGAAGGTCGCGGAACCTTTAGGGCAGAGTGTACCGTTATTGATCGGACTATTGGGATTGCCCTCGATATCGATCACCTTACCGTCTTTCACATAGACATTTAGCCCACAGCCAACCGCGCAATATGGGCAGACGCTATGAAAGAGTTTCGCATCGCGGATGCGAGGTGCTTTATGTACGCTCTCCTGGCTGAAGGACTTAGTATTCGCCCCAACCTGTAAGAGTTCCGTAAAGGCGGATTGTACCGTCTCTGGTAGGGAGGTATGTTCGTCCATAAGAAGTTCCTTTATAACTCTATCACTCTTTTTCCACACGCAGCTCAATGTTTTTGAACACTGTTCGAAAAATAAACAGTGTTCGGGAAAAGAGCAGCCATGCTCGTATGAGCAGAGAACATGATCGGGTGCTTCTTTAATTGTAGCATAGGCACTCTGTTAGGATTGAAAGCTATACAGAATGCCTATGACTTGTCACGTTAGTGAGTGGCTTCGGGTTCCACCCGTGCCTGGCGTGCTAGCATCTGCGCGAGCAGAGGGAGAGCGCAGCTTACAAGCATAAGGGCCGCTAGAATGAACAGGGTTGTCTTATAGTCGATACTCGCGATGAGCAGGGGGCCGACGATGCCGCCCGCGCTCCACGCGGTGAGCATCGCGCCATAGATAGTCCCCGAATTGCGAGAGCCGAAGAAATCGGCGGCGAAGGCAGGCATAGTACCGAAGCCGCCTCCATAGCAGAGGCCGATTATCGAAGCCGGAATGAAGAGCAGAGCGATGTCACCAATGAAAGGTGTTGCCAGGAAGGCGAGGATCTGGACCGCGAAAATCACCAGGAAGGTATATGGGCGACCAATAAAGTCAGAGAGCCAGCCCCAGAAGAGCCTGCCAGCCCCATTGAAGATCGAAATGGTAATCACCAATGTTGAAGCGACGCCTGCTGTGACACCTGTGAATTTCTGGGCCAATGGGGAAGCAACTGAGATCAGAGCGGCCCCAGCGGTTACATTCAGCGCCAGAATGAACCAGAGCAGATACCAGCGAGGAGATTTGAAAGCCTCGCTGAGCGTATAGTTGCGCACTGTGCTTTCCGCCTGTTGCTTCTGAGTTGGCACCCAACCGGAAGGTGAATAGCCATCGGGCGCGGTTCGGAAGAACTGAGCCGCCACGACCACAATCACACAGAACGCGATTCCCAGGATGATGAATGTGGTATTCAATTGAAAGACTGGGAGAAGCAGATTAGCAGCTATGGGTCCTGTGAGTGCCGCGCCCGCGCCAAAACCTGCTACTGCCAGACCCGTGATAAAGCCGCGTCGGTCGGGGAACCATTTGATAAGCATGGCGATAGCCACAATATAGCCCAGTCCTAGCCCCACGCCGCCGATAATACCGTAAGTTAGATAAAGTAGATAGATACTTGTCGATGAAAAGCCCGCCAAAATTACCCCTAGTCCATAGAGGAGACCTCCAACGGTCGCGATTGTGCGTGGTCCAAAACGGCTATTGAAATAGCCACCAAAGCCAGCGGTGATGCCAAGTGCCAGGAGTGTGATGCTGAAGGTAAGATTAGCCTGTGCCTGACTCACATGGTAAAAGGTCGCGACTGGTTTTAGAAAGACGCTCCAGGCATAGACTGCACCTAACGCGAGCTGCATGCAGAAGGCTGTGACCGCGATTAACCAGCGGTTGGGATTGGTACCTGACATGGTACTACTCATTTGATGCTCCTTTGCAGAAACGATTTGGGCATGCCGACATAGTATGGTAGGAGGACGTGAGGCTGTTGAGAAAAATAGCGGAGAATGATGTTGGTTCCCCCTTTCCAGTTTGCACCAAGAAAGGTTCTTAATCTACGCGCTACAAGGATCTGGCTGGCTCTCGCCCCATAGAGGGAGCGCATGCTTAAGAATCTGCTTGAATATTTGGGGTCGTGGATAGGTCATGTGGCATCAATGCTACCAATCTCGCGCGTTCCCACAATGCGAGCACAACTCCAGTAATGATGTATCAATCATCGCATTTTTTTATAGAAATGGGTATAGTACTTCAGTACCGATGATACATTCTGGTGAACAAGTAGTTATAAACTGAGCTATTGCAGTTATAGCGTGTGATAATGAGGCGGGTATGGTTTTGTTTTTCTAATAATTCTAAGCTTTCTAAGCATTTACTTACCTTGCTAAACAAATTCTCATGCGTTATACTAGCGACAAATTGAGATAAAGAGATACGGCCTATATAGGCGTAGCAGATGTAAATCGGATTTTAAGCCAATTAGCGTGTACCAGCATAGAAGGGTCAAACGATCTGCATGGAAATGCCTCCAAAGAATAACCGCCAGATGAGAAAGACAAGTCCACAAAGTTCAGCGCGAAAGCCAATGCGTAAGAGGAACGCGGCGCTACGGTATAGCCTGGCCGGCTCCTTGATCGTGGTCGGTTTGGTTCTACTTGGTTTCGCGCTGCTACGCCTGACAGGCACCAATATGGGAGCATCGACTGTTGAGGAGAAGCCCATTAGTGCTGTGCTCAGTATGGCACAACAGCATCACCTGAAGTCTGTCACCATAAGCGGCAATGATATTAATGCGACAACCGTTGATGGTAAGCAGATTCACGCTGTCAAAGAAGATGGTCAGCCAGTTACAGACGCTCTTATGAAGGGTGGCACCACCGTTAATGTGCAGGATGCGACACAAGGTAATCAGTGGCTACAGGGGCTTGAGGCTCTGGTCTTGATTCTGCTGGTTGTAGGAACGATGTTCTTCTTCTTGCGCCGCAATGGAAACATGGGTGGTCAGGCTATGCCTTTCGCGCGTTCGAAGGCCAAACGCTTCAGTGAGTCTCGTCCTTCGGTACTTTTCAAAGACGTCGCTGGTGTGGAAGAGGCCAAGACTGAGCTACAAGAGATTGTCGAATTCCTGAAGCATCCAGCGCGCTTTACCCAGATGGGTGCGCGTACACCCAAGGGCGTCCTGCTGGTTGGTGCTCCTGGTACTGGTAAGACACTTATTTCGCGCGCGGTTGCTGGCGAGGCTGGTGTCTCCTTCTATAGTGTAAGCGGATCCGAATTTGTTGAGATGTTTGTGGGTGTTGGCGCGGCTCGTGTACGAGACCTCTTTAAAGAGGCCAAAGATCATTCGCCATGTATCGTCTTTATTGACGAGATTGACGCTGTTGGTCGCCAGCGCTCGAACTCTGGTATGACTGGCAACGATGAGCGTGAGCAAACCTTGAACCAGTTGCTGGTTGAGATGGATGGTTTTGATAAGGATACCAACATTGTTGTGATTGCCGCCACCAACCGCCCAGATGTGCTTGATCCCGCGCTGCTGCGCCCTGGTCGCTTCGACCGCCGTGTTATGCTTGATAAGCCCGATATCCGTGGTCGCCTGGAAATCTTGGGCGTGCATGCCAAAGGTAAGCCCCTGGCGCATGATGTAACGCTGACAGATCTGGCGCGTCAGACCGCTGGCTTCTCTGGTGCGGACCTGGCGAATCTCTTGAACGAGGCTGCTTTGCTGGCTGCTCGCGATGGCCTGTCCTCGATTGAGAAACCACATCTGGATGAGTCCATTCTGCGTGTGATGGCGGGTCCCGAACGCAAGAGTCGCGTGATTACCGAGGCTGAGAAGTCAATCATTGCCTATCATGAAGTTGGGCATGCCATTGTTATGCGTTCAGTTCCGGGCGCGGACCCCGTGCAGAAGGTATCAGCGATTGCGCGTGGTATGGCATTGGGTATCACAGTCCAGGCTCCAGCCGAGGATCGCTACCTCTTGCGCCGTTCAGAATTGCTTGCTAAGATGGCTGGTGCGATGGGTGGTCGAGCCGCTGAAGAGGTTATCTTTGGCGATATCACCACAGGCGCGAGCCAGGATATTGAGTACGTAACTAGTATCGCGCGACGTATGGTCTGTGAATTTGGTATGACACCGTTAGGCAACATTCTGTTCAAGGCTGAAGTCGATGGTTCTAGCACATTTAGCGCTGAGACCGCCGCTCGGATTGACGCTGAAGTGTCACTGCTGGTTGACCAGGCTTATCAGACCGCGCTCAACATTCTGCGTGAGAAGAAAGAGAAACTGATCGCCATCTCAGAGCACCTGATCCAGGTCGAGACAATTGACGGTGCTGAGCTAGATTCGATGTTGTTTGCGGCATAATATGACAAGAACATTCATTGCCCTTGAAATGAATGATGCTCAGCAGCGCCACCTGACGGAGTTGATCCGGCAGGTGGCGCTGTCGTTGCCTAGCATTCGTTGGGTAAACCCCACGGGCATCCACCTCACACTTGCCTTCCTTGGCGAATTGGACGAGGGAGGGGTCGCGCGTGCTATCGAAGCCACTGAGGAAGCCGCGCGTCATGTCAAGCCTTTTGCCTATCATATGACAAACGTTGGAGCCTTTGGTTCGCTGCGCACCCCACGTGTGATCTGGATGGGCATTGAGGAGTCAAGTGGGAGCTTGCAGCGCTTACATCGAGCGCTCAACCATGAACTAAGAGAGAGGCGCTTTGAAGTGGACCGGCGCCCCTTCTCGCCTCATCTGACTCTCGCGCGCGTCAAGGCTCCTCTCTCGCCTGAGGAGCAAGCAAACCTTCAGGATTTACTGGCAGGTAAACAACAGAAGCTCGCGCATGCTGATGCATACGAAATGCGTAGCCTATATGTCATGAAGAGCGAGTTAAAGGCTGGTGGAGCACAATACACCTGCCTGCGAGAATGTCCACTAGGCAACTAGAGCAGATTGATTGAGCCGGTTGCCTGGTTCAGGTTGAAGCGCTGCGTCTACATATGGCTGGGCTCAAGCTTTCTTGTTGCCTCTGTCGGAGAGTTCTAACAAAGAGTGAAACAGGAGCCGCTTATGACAGCGGCTCCTGTTTGTATGGGTGGGCGGGTGGTTCCTGGAAGCGGAAGCGAAGGAGTCCAAGCAGGCCAGTCGTGACGAAGATGAGCGCACAGACGGAGATCGCCTGCTGCACGCTCAGATATTGATAGAGGGGCAGTGCCAGGAGTGGGCCGAGCAGGCTCCCCAGCGCGTTCGTCATATCCGCGAGGCTATAGATCTTGCCAAGGTGGTGTGGAGGCAGTTCGGTCTGCATCATAACCGCCATAGGGATATCTCCCATCGGCCCACCCAGGGCCGCGAGGGACGCGCCAAGCATCGCCACTGGCAGGCTCGGCACACTTACCATCAAAAGGAAGCCACTTCCCACAACGAGCCCACCGAGAAACATGGTCCCCACAGGTCGCCGAAGCGACATACTTCCTATCACAAAATTGCTGACAACATTGCCCACTCCATATGCCCCAACAATCAACCCATATGCGCTCACATTGCCCTGGAGCACCCGGTCTGCAAGCAGTGGTATGCCAAGCACAAAGCCAGCGACCCAGGCGGCGGAGATGAAACCACTACTGAATATAGCCAGGGCGATAGGTTTATGCGCGCGTGCTGCCTGGAAGCCCTGCCGTAGATCAACAAGAAGATCCCTGATTCCAGTGTGCTCTATGGTCTTGCACCGAGGCTTCCAGGCAAAACGACTACCCATGAGGGTTACGGCCCCAGCGGAGAGCAGGAAACTGATTGCATCGAGGGTAAAGAAGTGGGTGAGGGGGAGAAAGGTTACCAGGAGAGCTGCCAGGCTGGGACCAAGCGTGCGTGCCAGGCGACGAGTCACATCCATCAGTCCATTCGTGGCTTGCAACAGATCCGTGTTGGGAACGAGAGCGGGCAGGCTGGACTGAAGAGCGGGATTGAAGAGCGCTCCCAGGCTGCCTACCAGGAGCGAAACTATGATGAGCTGCCAGAACTGAAGCTGCCCAAACGTCGCTAGCAGAGGGAGGCTACTGATGGCAAGCGCGCGCGCGAGGTCCACCGTTATCATAATCGCGCGCCTGTTCCAACGATCCGCGTAGATGCCGCCGAGCAGTCCGAAGAGCAGTGCTGCGCCAGCCTCTACCCCCGCGATAATAATACCGCCCTGGCTACCAGCCATCTTGATCGCGATCCAGAGCATCGCGATCTGATAGAAGAAGTCACCAATAGCCGAGAGCACCTGCCCCGACCAGAGGAGCGCCAGGTGAGGAAGAAGAAGTACTTTGAGAAAACGCATAGTATGTAGCCATCCTTGGGATAAGTATCACAGTGATCTATCGTGTCTTGAAGAGGATAGTCGATTCTGCTACTATTATGCAATCCGATATATGCTATACTTGTTATCGAAAAAATCTATAGGTAACCGATGGATCGTGAGCAACTACTGACATTTGAGCGCATCGTACGCGAGGGAAGCTTTAGTAAAGCCGCTCGCTCGCTGAATATCGCGCAACCTACTATCAGCGCGCGCATTCAGGCCCTGGAAGAGGCCGTAGGTGGGCAACTCTTTCAGCGTGGTGGGCGTGGTGTCACTTTGACCGAGCGTGGAGAGAGCTTCCTGCCATACGCTCGGCATGCCCTGGCGATCCTGGCGGAGGGGGTGGAAACGGCCCGTCTGACACAGTCAGGGCAGCGGGGGAGAGTGACCCTGGCGGCCATGCAATCGCTCGCGGAAGGCTTTTTAGCGCATAGTATTGCCCGCTTCTATCAGACACACCCTCTGGTGGATGTCTCGTTGCAGATAGCGCACAGCGATGAGATTGTCGCCATGCTCATCGACGGTGTAGTCAAGCTAGGGTTGATCGGATACCCATTTCAGGATCGCAATTTGCGAACACTGCTCCGATTGCGCGAGCCGATGGTGCTGGTACTGCCCGCTTTACATCCTCTGGCGGGCTGTGAGGATATAACATTAGCGGAGCTTAGACAGAGCAAAAGCCCCCTTTTCCAGGTCAGATGGGGGAGCGCCATTGATAGCTTATTGCAGAGTATCACTATCCCCGGCCAGCCTGTGATCGAGGTCCCCTTTAGCACCGCGAGACACCTGTTACTACACGGTCTGGGAGCGGCGCTACTCACCCGTACCACCGTATCTGAAGAACTGGCTGATGGACGTTTGGTTGCTATTCGTGTGAGGGATGTTCCTACGGTCTATCGCGATAGCGCGTTAGTTACTCTGGCACATGGCGAGCCACTTCCAAGCGCTCTGCGAGACTTCATTACTACCCTATTGGACGAGGCCGCGAACTCCTCCGCCTTCATCGGTCTACGCTATGGAGATGAGATCGTGGGCCCGTAATATGAATAACAGGTAAAATAGGATATAATATGGTCGAGGCGTAGATAAATATGGATATCATGTCTATTTAGAGGGCATATATGATATGTATTTTGTCTATACTCGGAAGTGGTGCTTGAAATGAATTGGTAGAGGGTTGACAGACACCATGTAGTTGAGGTATCCTCCTCTACATATAAACGACCCCACACTCAAACCTAGCGAGGTTGCTAGTGGGATAGTGGTTTGTGTGTCGTTTGGAATGAGGCAAGTGAGATGTTGTGTGGCAGGCAGTGCCTGTGCCAGCATTATGTACACAATAGTTGGCAGATACGCTTGTACAAAGCGAAACGGAGAGAAGACGAAATGGCAATGACATACACAGCGCAGATGCGGTCAGCAATGTTTGCTGACGAACGCCACGCTTGTAGTATGTCCAATATGCCAGGCGCAATGTCTGCGACGTCTCAGCGCGCCTCGAAAATGGATGCGAAGAAGAGCACTACCTCTAGAACCGACAGCTACATAGCGTCGGTTCTTTTGTTTGTATTGGTCCTTCTGGTTTCCGTATCCCTTAGGAATCTTGTATTCTTGCTTAGCATTATTAGCCTTTTGGGCCTTATTCTTCTTAGCTGCCTTACCAGACTGAAAGGCTTTGCTAGTCTGGTAGGGCTCACCGAGAAGCAAGCCGCAAGAACCGTAAGGGGAGATTAACGGAAGCAACGAAGCAACCAATCCAAAGAAGGTAACCTTGATAGAGGACCTCCCTGTGTGGAGGCCCTTTTTTTGTTATCTTTTTGAAATGCTGCGGAGGAATTATGGCAATCGCCACCAATATTATGCACGATGCAGGAAACACGCGTGAGCGCAGCCAGAGCGCTCGTGAGCTGACCGGAAGCGAGATCGTTTGTGAGGCCCTGGTGCGGGAAGGGGTGGAGTTTATCTATGGCTATCCGGGTGGAGCGATTATTCCTTTCTATGATGCTCTCACCTCTTATCCCGATTTGCATCATGTGCTGGTGCGCCATGAGCAAGCGGCGTCTCATGCGGCTGATGGATACGCGCGCGCCACAGGGAAAGTTGGTGTGTGTGCTGCTACCAGTGGTCCCGGCGCAACCAATCTGGTCACTGGGCTGGCGACCGCGTTTATGGACTCGGTTCCAGTAGTCGCGATCACCGGGCAGGTGGCGCGTCCTTTGATTGGTCGCGATGCCTTTCAGGAAACCGACATTATCGGTATAACCCAGCCTATTACAAAGCATAGTTTCCAGGTTCATAGCATGGATGAGCTTGCTCCAGCGATCCATGAGGCGTTCCGTGTCGCACGTAGTGGGCGTCCAGGTCCGGTGCTGGTCGATATCCCGAAAGACATTCAGCAGGCCCGTGCCTGGTATGATCCCGCGAACTATCAGACCTCTGAGGAACAGTTGCGCCATGAGCAAGAGACTGTTTCCCGCCCTGCGGCTCATCTTATTGACCAGGCTACTCAGATGCTTTCCGGAGCCAAGAAGCCTCTTATCATGGCAGGCCATGGCATTATCCTCTCGGGAGCATACAAAGAACTCAAGGCCTTCGCCGAAAAGACCTCCATTCCCGTCATCACGACACTACTAGGGCAGAGTGCCTTCCCAGAGGATCATCCATTGCACCTGGGAATGCCCGGCATGCATGGACCAGCGCATGTCAACCGCGCGATAGGCGAGTCCGATGTGATCGTAGGCGTGGGTTTGCGTTTTGATGACCGCGTGACTGGTAAGGTTGATGAGTTCGCCCCCAATGCGCGCATTATCCATATCGATATCGACGCCTCCGAGCTACATAAGGTCAAGGTCGCGACCGTGGCGATTGCGAGCGACGCGCGTGTGGCCCTGGAAGCCCTGACCGAGTCTGTCCAGCCCGGCGATTACCAGGAGTGGTTTGAGCGCATTCGCGCCTGGCAGACTGAGAGCGATGAGCGTGTTGGTATGGGACAGTGGGACCCCGCCTACCCAAGTCCGATGGATGTCCTTCAAACCATTTATAAGCAGACCGAAGGGAAGGCCATTGTCGTCAGTGATGTGGGGCAGCATCAGATGTGGACCGCCCGTTTCTATCCCTGGACTCGTCCAAACAGCCATATTACCTCTGGTGGTTTAGGTACAATGGGCTTCTCAATCCCGGCTGCGATGGGTGTCAAGATGGGTATGCCCGATGCGCCCGTGTGGGTGGTGGTTGGTGATGGCTGCGTACAGATGAATATTCAAGAACTGGCGACCCTCCAACAGGAGCGCGTTCCCGTCAAAATCGCGATTATGAATAACGGCTACCTGGGTATGGTGCGCCAGTGGCAGCAATTCTTCCATTCTCGCAACTATTCCGAGACGCCTATCTCCGGCCCTGATTACGTCAAACTGGCGGAAGCCTATGGTCTAACAGGTATCCGTGTAACAAAGAGTGATGAGGTTGAAGCTGCCATTCAGCAGGCGATGGAGACCCCTGGAAGCGTAATCGTCGAGTTCGTGATCGAGTCGGAAGCATGTGTGTACCCGATGGTCGCTCCTGGAGCCGCTATCACCAGTATGATCGAAGAGAGTGAGAGGAGGGCCTAAGACAATGGCAACCACAGCAGCAAACATCGCGGCGTATAACGCCGAGTATGATCCAGATGCCCGCGCGGGCCATTCGGTAATTCCCCAGTCCATCGCGCGTGAGCATACCCTGATCGTTCAGGTACTTGACCGGGTTGGCGCGGTGGATCGTGTTGTTGGCCTGATGCGCCGACGGCGCGCCAACATGCAGACGCTAACCCTGAGTGGAAGTGAGAGCGACAACGTGGTGCGTGTCACGGTCACAGTCAATGATGCCGAGGTCGCAGTGGGGCATCTTGTCGAGCAACTGCGCAAAATTCTGGAAGTTCGCGAAGTCATCAGTATTCCTGAGCAGCAAGCGCTTATACGCGAACTGGCTATGATTAAGGTTGGATATTCTCCCGAGAAGAAGGCGGAGGTCTTCGGGATCGCCGAACTTTTTGGAGCGCATGTCGCCGAAGTAGCGGCTGAGACCGCCACCTTTGAAGTTAGTGGCAGCCCCGCCCGGGTTGCTCAATGCATTGAGCAGTTGCGGGTATATGATATTCGCGAAATCGCGCGTTCGGGCCGTGTCACGATGGCTCGCGGTACTGAAGATTAATCCTAGAGCCTTAACCAGACGATATTCAATTTTAGGCTCTCTCTGAGCCTCTCTATAACATTTCTTCTAAAGAACGAGGAGCTACGAAAAATACTATGGCAACTATTTACTATGATTCAGACGCAAACCTGGACGTATTGCAGTCGAAGCGGGTCGCTGTGATTGGCTATGGCAGTCAGGGCCATGCCCACGCGCTCAATATGCGCGATAGTGGCTGCGAGGTCGTCATTGGCCTACCCAGTGAGAGTAAGAGTCGTGCCAAGGCCGAGGCTGAAGGCCTGCGCGTTATGACGCCAGCAGAAGCGGCGGCTTACGCGGATGTCATCATGATTCTCATCCCCGACCAGCATCACCGTGAGGTCTTCGAGCGCGATATTCGTCCCGGCTTGGCTGCGGGTAAGATGATCCTGGTCGCGCACGGCTTTAGTCTGCACTATGCCCAGATTGTTCCTCCCGCTGATGTGGACGTCGCGATGGTCGCGCCCAAGGGACCGGGTCATATGGTTCGCCGCCTCTATACCGATGGGGCTGGTATTCCGGGCCTCTGGGCGGTCTACCAGGACGCGAGCGGTCAGGCTGAAGCTCTGACACTGGCCTACGCGCGCGCCATTGGCTGCACACGCGCTGGTGTTCTGCATACCACCTTTAAAGAGGAGACCGAGACCGACCTCTTTGGGGAACAGGCTGTACTGTGCGGCGGTGTCACGGAACTGATGCGCGCCGGATTTGAGACCCTGGTTGAAGCAGGTTATCAGCCGGAGTCGGCCTATTTCGAGTGCCTGCATGAGATGAAGTTGATTGTGGACCTGATTTACGAAGGTGGCATGGATTATATGCGCTATTCCATCAGCGATACAGCTGAGTATGGCGATTACATCACTGGCCCCCGCCTGATCAATCAGCAGGTGCGCGACGAGATGAAGAATGTCCTGAAGGATATTCAGAATGGCACCTTTGCCACACGTTGGATTCAGGAGAATCAGGCTGGTCGCCCCTCCTTCCTGGCGATGCGCAGGGCCAATAGCGAAACACAGCTGGCCCAGGTTGGTAAAGAGCTGCGCGCCATGATGCCATGGCTCGCCAATAAGCCTGGTGCGCAGACTGAGCAACCGAAAGCTGAAGCCAAGACGAAGTAACCGCATCGGTTTCGCAGATGAATTTGAGTGTTGAGAGGTAGGCATACAGGAGGCAAACGTCATGGGAACATCTGAGATCGTGGCCATCTTTGACACGACGCTGCGCGATGGTGCGCAATCACCTGGCGCGGCGATGACCATCGAAGAGAAGATACGTGTAGCTGATCAGCTTGTAGCGCTTCAAGTAGATGTTATCGAAGCTGGCTTCCCAGCTTCCTCACCCGATGATATGGCCTCAGTACGTGAGATCGCGCGTCGCGTCAAAGGTGTCGCAGTCGCGGCCCTGGCGCGCGCGGTCACCAGCGATATCGATATGGCCTGGGAGGCCGTGCGTGAGGCTGAGCGACCTATTATCCACGTCTCTCTTGCTACCTCCGACATTCATCTGCAACATAAGCTCAGGATTAGCCGTGAGGAGGCCCTGCAGCGCGCCAAAACAATGGTGGCACGCGCGCGTAGCTATTGCCCAACAGTCGAGTTTTCGGCTGAAGACGCGACCCGTAGTGATCGGGACTTCCTGTGCCGCCTCTTTGAGGTCGTGATTAGCGAGGGAGCCACCATTATTAACGTCCCTGATACGGTTGGCTATACCATGCCGGGCGAGTATGAAGACCTTTTCCGCTATCTGCGAGCCCATGTCCAGGGCATTGAGCATATCACGCTGAGCGCGCATTGCCACGATGATCTGGGTATGGCGACTGCGAATACCTTAGCGGCGACTCGTGGAGGTGCTCGCCAGGTTGAGGTAACCATTAACGGGATCGGGGAGCGCGCAGGCAACACCGCTTTGGAAGAGATTGTCATGGCTTTACGTACACGCTATGACGCCTTCCATATTGACACACGGGTGAAGACTGAATACTTGCTAGAGGCAAGCCAGATGTTAAGCCAGTTCACGGGTATACCAGTGCAGCCTAACAAAGCTATTGTGGGGTTGAATGCCTTCACCCACCAGGATGGAGTGCTCAAGCATCGCCAGACATACGAAATCATGAACCCACAATCTATTGGTTGGGGTGATATGAACCTCGTTCTGGGGAAGCACTCTGGCAGACATGGCCTGGATGCTCGCCTGCGGTTGTTAGGCTATAGGCTTTCAGCTGAGCAACTGAAGGAAGCCTATAAGAGCTTTGTGGCGATGGCAGAACAGCAGAAGGCTGTCTCGGATGACGCCTTGATTTACATTGCTGAATGTATGCAGGAGACTCCCTCGGCTGTCTAGCAACCCGTGCTACGCTCATACACCCTTCATGTGTGGTTCTACCGGGTTGATTGCGGTATTGATTGTAATTTGAGTGTCGGAACGCCCTGGCGCTCCGACACTTCTTTTTTTCTGTTCGTAGGGGGTGATATACGCTCATAAACGGGTATTTGTGTGTAGATTATCGTGTAAGTGACAAATACCAGGATTGAAAAATATCAATGTTCGTTATACGCAACATTGTGTAGTAGAGTTGAAGCCATAACGTTCTACGTATGTAAGATTTTGATATGACTTTTGTACTGATAGTATCATGCCTATTGTAAAACATGATAGAATAGGCAAGAAGGCGAAAGGATCGAGAAAAATGCGTCTTCGCTCGGAAAGGCAGGTAGCCTCTGATGGCACTGGCATTACCTGCTTCTGTGGATGTCTTAACGCCAGCCACGTCCGCTAATCTTGGACCTGGTTTTGATAGTCTTGGGCTGGCATTACAGCTTTATAATCGGTTTACTGTCGTGGAGAGCGGGGGAGATCCACTGCTTCCAGAAATTGACATTCAGGGATTGGGGAGTGAAGGGTTATCGCGTGGCCCTGATAATCTCTTCTTTCGGGTGTTCGCCATGCTGTTTGAGCGCCAGAAAGAGAGTTTACCCGCAGTGCGCATTCGTATGCTGAATCGTATTCCTCCTGGCTGTGGGCTTGGGAGCAGTGCGACGGCGGTCGTGGGAGGGCTGGTGGCTGCGAACGAATGGCTACGTGAGCGAGGGAAAGCCGTCTCTAAAGAAGAGTTGCTAGAAATTGCGGTTGAGATGGAGGCGGGAAATCATCCAGATAACGTCGCTCCTGCTTTGCTTGGCGGTTTGGTCGCGACCATTATGATTGATGGCCGGGCGCGTGCTATTAAGACCCCATTTCCTGAAGCCTTAAAAGCAATCATTTTTACCCCTACCTTTCCAATGGATACCGTGATGGGACGGAAATTGTTGCCGGCAAGCTATCCAAGAACAGATGTGACATTCAATACCGGGCGTGTGGCGCTCCTGCTTTCAGCATTGCAGACAGGAAATTATGAAGCCATTGGCGATGCTATGCAGGATCGCTTGCATCAACCTTATCGAGAGGCCATGTTTCCCGCTATGAACAGCATTATTCAAGCCGCAAGAGATGCGGGCGCGTATGGAGCATGCCTTTCTGGTGGTGGGTCGTCGCTTATCGCCTTAGCTAGCACGCGTTTCTCAGAGATATTGCGCGCTATGCAGGACGCTGCTCGTACGCATAGTGTTGAGGGGGCTGGTATGGTGCTACGAGCTGATCAGATGGGAGCACGGGTCGTGAAGACATCGCGTACCCGCAGACGAAAGGAAGTCAGTGCGCGTTATGGCAATCAATTCTACTGGTCTCCAGCCAGGCCGGGAGCCAGGTGAGGGAAATATGCAATCTCAGGCTACACTTGCGCCCGAAGTAGCGGCTCTCTTGTCCGCGATCAAGCTTCGTTGCGTCGAATGTTCGGCACTCTATCCGCCAGTTGAAATGCGGTCTTCTGCCACATCTGGTATGGTCCCGCGCTATCGCTGTGACTGTGGTGGTGTCCTTGATGTTGAATTAGAGTTCGCGTTGCCGAAACAGATCGCAGGGCAGGGGGACGCGGAAAGCTGGCGCCTCCTTGAGCGCTCGAGTAACGCGTCTGCGGCAGGCGCTCTCTGGCGACAGGTCTTTGATGAGCGTGTCTGCTCACCGCCTATCTGGCCTATAAGTACAGACCAACTTTTGCTCGACTATAGTGGTGTCTGGCGCTACCGTGAGTTGATTTTGCCCGCGCCAGAGCCATATGTAATCGCGCGCCCTGAAGGCAATACTAATCTGTATCCGGTAGGCATGGAGAATTGCCCAACGGGACGTGTGGGACACCGGCAGATTGGCACATATGCAGGCTTAGACCTGTTTTTCCTGAAGCATGAAGGCGAGAACCCGAGCGGAAGTTTTAAGGATCGTGGTATGACCGTTGGTGTCACAATGGCGAACCTGCTGGGCGCGACGGCTGTGGCTTGCGCTTCGACGGGCAATACCTCGGCTTCTCTGGCCTCCTATGCCGCGCAAGCGGGAATGAAGGGCATCGTGTTTCTGCCAGCGGGGAATGTGGCTTCTGGAAAGTTGGCGCAGACATTAGCTTACGGCGCGACTACTGTACAGATCAAAGGCGACTTTGATGCCGCCATGTCTCTTGTAGAGCAGGTCTGTAATGAACTGGGAATCTACCTGTTGAATTCGCTAAACCCCTTCCGTATTGAGGGTCAGAAGGCTATCGCCTTTGAGATTCTGCAACAGCTGGATTGGCAGGCCCCAGACTGGCTTATCTTGCCAGCGGGGAACCTGGGTAACATCTCGGCTATCGGGAAGGCCTTTCGTCAGGCTTATGACCTCTGTTTGATTACCCAGATGCCGCGTATCGCTGCTATCCAGGCTGCTGGCGCTAACCCTTTCTATAGAAGCTACCGTCAGCAGTTCGCCAGGCGCGAGAGCGTTAAGGCGGATACCGTCGCGACCGCGATCAAGATTGGTAACCCTGTCAGCTATGCCAGGGCGCGGCGCATCATAGAAGTCACTGATGGTATTGTGGCCGAGGTGACCGACGCGGAGATTCTAGCCGCTAAGGCGATGATTGATCGAGCGGGTATAGGCTGCGAGCCAGCTTCAGCGGCGACATTGGCTGGCGCGCATAAACTGGTCGCAGAGGGGGTTATCAAGCGTGATGAACGTGTGGTTGGCATCCTGACAGGCAACCTGCTCAAAGATAGTGTGACGGGTATCCCACAGCAGGGAAGTGGAATCATTGTCGAAGCCAACCTTGATGCTGTTCGCAAGGTCCTTGCCGTCTAGAACAATACATTTATTACTCTCTACCGCCTCCCAGTAGAGCCGTGCTGGAAGTTGCGGCACATGAGAGGTCGCGTGGTGACGAGGTCCGCGCGACCTCTTTTTTTTAGCTCTGTCTCTGCTCTGGTTCGCCTCTGTGCAACTTGTATGCCACACGCTTCGTAACATCCTTTAGAGGATAATAAATGTGGTATTGCTATCTATAGTTGAGGGACGAGAGCGCAACAGTGACTCTACCTGTCTGTAAGAGAATACCACGCCAACGAGAGTATATCGTGAACACGTTAAACCGTTTAAAACCCAGGCCCATTAGAGCATTTATTCCTCCCTGGAATATGCCATCTGATCCAGTGAAGGCCGTCATATGGTTTCTGCACTGGTTCCTTCGGGCTCTTGTACATTTTTTCTGGCTGCCTATTGGAGCAATGGTCATCTATGAATTGGTGGCGAACTGGTTGACCGGGGGCGCATGGAATGGGATTGTGAGCGGTCTGGTTACCCTATTCGTGGGAATGGTGATCTGGGGAATCTTATATATGATAACGCTAGCTGCCAACGTTGCGGGTAAAATTTCTCAAACCCTCTCAGATGTTTCACGTTTGCAGCAGCAGATGCCTGGGATGTATGGCCTGGATGACCTGTTTCGAGCCAGTGATTCCCAGGAAGGCACGCAGAGACAGGGTCCACAAGGCACGCGCGTGGTAGAGGGAACGATCACGGACCTGGATGAAGAGCGTCGTAAACGGCGCTATGAGTAAGGTAGAACATAATAATATCGCGTGCTGAGAAGCACGCGGTTATGTATGAAACATGGGTGAGAGCAGCAGTATGCTACTTGCTGCTCTCATGGTTGTGCTGACGCCAGAGCCGCCAGGCTTCATCTTCGGCGGAAGGTACATATGAGCGAAGGAGGAGCCCCTCGCCCTCCAGACGATAAGTCCCCAGTTCAGCAGGTAGAACGATGGTCTCGCCTCGCTCTAGTTGCTCACCCTGTTCCAGATCTGGACCATAGGCTACTCGTAGGCTTGCCCCTAGAGATGTGAGGATCACACAACTGTCAGTGGTGGTATCTTGCAAGACTCCGCGAGCTTTCAGATTTACCTCGCGCGTCACAAAGTATTGGCAAGCGATCAGGCAGCGTTCCTCGTATTGCTCCTGGCTGGAAAGCACTATCGGGCGGACTTTAACGTGTGGTGAGACGTGATAGTGTGATACATCGAGTGAGCGCTCGATGTGAAGCTCGCGTGTCTTCCCAGACGCATCCCGTCGTCCATAGTCGTACATGCGATAGGTCACATCTGAATATTCCTGCAATTCGTAGAGTAGGATGCCTGAGCCGATGGCATGCACTGTTCCAGCAGGCACAAAGACCACATCTCCAGCTTGAACAGGTTCCTCATGTAAGAGGGACTCAAGGGCTACGCTCTCAATGGCGTTTTGAACCTGCTCGCTATTGGAGGGAACCTGGAAGCCGTGAATGATGGACGCGCCGGGCTCTGCCGCGAGGATATACCAGAACTCAGTTTTGCCCAATTTGCCGTGTTCATTGCGTGCGGCATAATCGTCGTTGGGATGTACCTGTACCGAAAGTTTGGCGTTGGCGTCAATGAACTTGGCTAGCAGAGGAAAGCGTTCGCCAAAGATCGAGATAGCCTGTTTGCCTAGCAAGGGGGCACCCAGATATGTAACGAGCTCTCCCAACGTTTTTCCCGCATGGGGGCCATTTTCGATACGATTGCTGATCTCAGTCTCCCAGGATTCGCCTACCGTGCGGGCTCCCTCGGGAAGCCGTTTCCAGCCATCAAGTTCCAGGCGTTGTCCACCCCAGATTGTCTCATGGAGCGAGGACTCTAAGCGCAGCGGATAAAGTGAACTCACAAGAACTTTCTCCCTACCGTCCAATTTTATATTTTATTGGTGGACTGTCATGCTTGGTATATATCATCGATTGCGCGAGCGGCTGTTTATTCACTCGCGGCGAGCAAGACGCCTTCAACCTGGCGGCGCAATTTGTCACGCATCATAATACCTTTGATGCGGTAGAGCTCATTGCCCCTTTGAAGAAGACGAGTGTAGGGATGCCATCGATGTTCCACTGGCGCGTCAAGTTTTCTTCCTTTTCGACATTCACCTTTGCAAAGCTTGCCCGATCTTGATATTCTTTACTGATCGCTACAAACTCTGGCTCCTGTATCTGGCATGAATTACTCTTTTCGGCTGCAAAAAAGACAACTACTAACTGCGGAGCTTGTAGAACTTTATCAGCGAAATCTTCATTTGTGACATCGTAATAACTATCTGCCATACCATCCTCTTATGAAATAGTTGAGAAGCATATTTGTTTCTCAAGGTACCACTCAGGTATGGTGACTGTCAAGAAGAGATTTGTCCATGTAGCGCGTTTATGTAGGATTGAATGGGTTTCTTCATCGTGTGTTTCAAGGGATAACCACCTCTATTGGTTTCCCAATGAGTGTTCAGGCGGGCGTTCTGGGGAAGATGAGAGCAGCGTTTCTGCATCCTCAATGCTATATTGGTAGCCCTGTTCAGTTAAAAAAAGTTGGCGATTAGCGGAAAAGTCCTGGTCACGAGTGTCACGAGTCACAAGGGTGTAGAAATAGGCTGTGCCGCCGTCGCGTTTGGGACGTAAGATGCGCCCTAAGCGTTGGGCCTCTTCCTGGCGTGAGCCAAACGTGCCGGAGACCTGGATCGCGACATTGGCGTCAGGCAGGTCAATGGCGAAGTTTGCCACCTTGCTTACTACCAGAAGCTTGAGTTCGCCTCGACGAAATTGTTCATAAAGCTTCTCTCGTTGTGTGTTAGATGTGCGCCCGGTCAGGAGTGGGGCTTGAAACTGCTCCGAGAGAGCTTTGAGCTGGTCAATATATTGCCCAATGATAAGCACCTGATCATCTTTGTGGCGCTCTATCAGCGCGTGAGCGATCCGTGATTTGACCGGATTCTCAGCTGCTATCCGATACTTCTCGCGCGTTTCAGCCATGGCATAGGTAAGCTGGTCATGCTCATCGAGGCTCACACGAATTTCATGGCACTCAGCAGTCGCAATCCAGCCCTGACGTTCGAGTTCTCGCCAGGGAACGTCATATTTCTTGGGTCCGATAAGGCTAAATACATCGGCCTCGCGTCCATCCTCGCGAACGAGCGTCGCGGTGAGCCCCAGGCGACGGCGAGCTTGAATTTCAGCGGTTACGCGAAAGACCGGTGCCGGTAAGAGATGCACCTCGTCATAAATAATTAAGCCCCAATCATAGCTGGTGAGTAGTGAGAAGTGAGGGTACTCCTCCTCAACTGCCTCTGCCGTACTACTATCACCCATTTGTGAACTGTTCCCAGTGCGTCGATATGTGAGCATCTGGTAGGTGCTTACAGTCACCGGGGCAATATCTTTACGCTCGCCCGTGTACTCACCAATCATTTCGGGAGGGATAGTGGTTTTTGTGCGCAACTCATTGATCCATTGGCGTACCGCGACAGTATTAGGTGTCAGAATCAAGGTCGCACGCTGAATATCAGCCATTGTGACTAGTCCAACAATGGTCTTGCCCGCGCCGCAGGGCAGTACCACCACACCACTCCCTCCTCCGGGCGCTCCTCCCGCGTAAAACGCCGACGCGGCTGCGCGCTGATAGGAGCGTGGTGTAAAGCCCTGGTTATCTCCTTCCTCTTGTTGATGGAGAGCAAACGGTAGGGGGGACCCTTCGGTATACCCCGCCAGGTCTTCGGCGGGGAAGCCGATGTGAATAAGCGCCTGCTTGATGTGTCCGCGCCTGTTGGCATCGACTTCAAGGGCGTGTGCGTTTAGTGGGCGGATCAGGTATGGTTGCGCATGTCGATTTCGTAAGATCTGGGTAATGAGTAGATGGTCGTCTGATACTAGTAAGAGGCGTTCCTCCTCACGTATGAGCTTCAGGCGACCATAGCGCCCGATATAGTCATGGATATCGCTGACCATGTTGGGCGGGATCGGATATTTACTATAGCGTTCCAGCAATTCCAAAATATGCTGAGCATAGATACCGCCAGCGGCAGCATTCCAGAGTGAGAGCGGTGAGATGCGGTAGGTATGAATATGTTCTGGCGATTTCTCTAATTCAGCGAAGCGTGACAGGGCGTCGCGGGCTTCAGCGTGTAGTGGATGCTCGACCTCAAGCAAAATACTGCGATCACTCTGTACAATTAAAGGATTACTGGGGTTCATGGGCTTTTACACTCCAGGCATGTTTGCCCATTTCAGCAGATAGGTGCGAGCCGCGTTGACGGCAGGCTCCTCAAAGCCGCGCATGAGGTGACGAGCGCCAGTAACAACTTTGATACCCTTGGGGCCTTGCTGCTGCTCAACAAATGGTTCAAGTTTGTAGAGTGGGCAGATTTCATCGAACTCGCCTGTCATAAAGAGTTTGGGGCGCTCAAATTGGCGAGGGAAGCCGCCCATAGCCCGGAAAAGAGGTAAACTGATGGAAATAAGCGTGCGCACGCGGAGGTCAAAGGGTGCGTAAAGTAGCGCGATATATGCGCCAAAGCCATGCCCAACGACGCAGAGCTTGGAGGAATTAACATCGCGAATAGAGAGTGCCAGGTCGATAGCGCCAGCTAGATCGAGAGGCTCCAGGCGTCCATCTGTCTGCTGTCCTTGACTACGACCTACTCCGCGAAAGTTAAAGCGCAACGCATACATACCCGCTTGAGCCAGAGAACGAGCCAGGGCGACAAGTAGCCCATCATTCATGTCGCTGCTGGCAGGCTGTGGGTGACATAAAATTACGATAGGCGCGAGCTGTGTTCTCTGGACAGGTTCATGGAGAACCCCCTCCAGAATCAGGGCTGGCTGTCCCTTACTGTAAAACGAAATCGCTCGCTCCACAGGTGCTGATGAGGTCATGTGATGCCCTTCTTCTACCCGATGATGATACTTCTGGCACGTATCTTATCTCAGCTACGTCTAAGCGTCAACTCTTCGCGGAAAATAGTTTAGAGAGTCGTTGGTGAGGTCTTAAAGAGTGGCAAAGGAGCTACTGTAGAGAGTAACAGAGGGCTGGCGGTGGCTATTTTCGAGATGGCTAGCCCTATGTCGTATAATACCAGGTACAAAAGTCATGGTTATGTGATGTTTGGCAAATTTCTGATGGATGCCATAAATATGTGTGGCAAATACTTTGCAGAGAACACGAAGGATGTTATACTGGTTAAAGACATATGTATGCATATTTTTAATTATGTCGATTCGTATGTCAAGGCGATGCAGTATCATTTCCCAGTATGTGTACTTTATTTACTAAGAACTTCTGGTAACTCGTCACTATGCTATCCAAGAGACTGTGAATTGAAGTCATGAAGCAGGCACTTACGTCCTGCGGTGCTCAATATACGTCCCACTGGTTATGCGATTGACCTCGCCGCTATGTAGTTGTTGTCTTGAGCGAGTTGATCTGTGGGGGAGCATTCTCGCCGGGCTCTGTTGACTATGGCATCATGGGGCAATGCACTTTCATCAGACACTTATGAGAGTAAAGAACGACAATAGACTACGAGAGCTTATGCGCAGGCAGCCGTGATGTTGCAGATCGTTCATCACTAGAATAAAGTGCCAGGTCTCTATGGCGTACTATGGCGTGAGGAATGTGTATATGTGAGGTAGGTGGTAGATATTGTAATCTCACGGACAAAAGCTTCCACAGAATTGTTAGTGTTTCATGACAATGGTGGTATACGTGAGGTATACTCAGTGTATAAAATGAAACGTAGAGGCAGGAGTGCATATGTCCAGCATTTTAGTCATCGAGGATGAGGAATTGATCACTAAGCTGCTCCGAGCGAGGCTAGCGTTCAAAGGATACCAAACTGCGATGCACCTCAATGGCGATGCTGCGCTACAGTTTGCTTTACGTGAAATTCCCCATCTCATCATAATTGATTTCTCTACTCCAGGTCTTGATGGGTACGAGCTCATGCAACGGTTACGAGCTCATCCCAAAAGCATGCATATTCCGATCATTGTGGTTGGCACTCCTCAAGAGCTCTCTGACAAGGTTCGCATTCTGGATATGGGTGCTGACATGTACTTGCTCAAGCCTCTCAATGATGAGGAACTGCTCGCGCATGTGCGGCGACAGTTACGGCGTGTGCAGCAATACTCTCTCTCTCCTCTAACCTTCCTTCCTGGTGGCGTGCAACTGGAATGCGCGCTCGATGCAAGACTGAAAAGCCCTGAACCCTGGAGCATCCTCTATCTTGATCTCGACAACTTCAAAGCCTTCAATGATGTCTATGGTTTCCTGGCTGGCAATGATATGATTCTCCTGGTGAGCCGGATTAGTCAGAGTGTTGTCTACGAATATGGCAATGCGGCTGACTTTGTAGGGCATATAGGGGGCGATGATTTTATTATTTTAACGACTCCCGAGCGAACGACAATGCTCTATCAGCATATTATTAATCGCTATAAGCGCGAGAGTCGTAAGCTCTATCGTCCCGAGGATGTAGAGCGAGGCTCGATCAGCGGTGTTGACCGCAAAGGCCGCCCCTTTCAATTCCCTCTTGTCTCTCTCTCTGTTGGCATTGTGAGCGATCAGCGCCGCTATCCTCATGATGAGATTGGCCCCCTGGCTGCAACTGCCAAGCGTCGTGCCAAGCAATCCTCTGATAATGTGTGCCACATCGACAAAATGCCCGATCATAGCTGTGTCTTCTCTCTCTCTTCTTCCGCATAGCCTTCTGCCCTAAGCTGGCAAACAGGAATAAATGGCGCATGCGCATTGAGGCGTGTGCATTGTATCTGATGCAAGTATGCAGATCCTGCTCAATGGCGAGTGGTCGCTTTGCTGGCTTTACCTTGCTTTGTCCATGCCTGCTGAGTTGACCCTCCTGTCTGTCCTCGTGCTCCAATATCTGTTACAATCTCTGTGAGCAATACGCTTCTGGTAGGTTATACCCTGGAATGTTTGAGTGGTTTCGTTGGAAGGTGATCTCTACCAGTTTTTACTTTTCCTAATAAAGCAAGCAATCGAGAAAATATATGAACCAGGATGAAACGCAAGACAAAAATGTAAGTAGTCAGGAACAGAGTAGTGATATTCAGCAGCGTCGTGAGAATGCCAAGCGCGTTTTTCGTGAGAGTGGTCTATCACAGATGCTCCAATCTATTAATACGAACCTTTTAAAGGGACGTGGTCGCTTTGAAGAGTACGACACGATGGTACTTTTCCGCTGGGGAACAGGTTATACCAGGCGACATATGTGGATTGAGGTTATAGAAGATACTATACGTTTCCGGCTGCTACCCCATTTGAAGTGTAAAGCAGATGCTCCGATATGCGATGGTGAATACCATACTTTCACACCTCGTATGTGGTCTCAAGAGACCTTTCTCCAGGCGGAACTGAAGAAGTATTATGATCGTCCAGTTCATGAAACCACAGCGGACTAGCGTAGCGATTAAGGAAGGGCGAGGGTGCGTGAAGTGGTACACAGACCTTTCTAATATAGGGTCTGCGCTGCGCTTACGTATAGCGGGTTCAAGGTTTCTGAGCATTGCTATAATGCGTTGCTCACCATTGTTGTGGATCTAGGTGTGTTAGAGCAGATCGAGAGGGAGCGTCTCTAGCTTCCCCCATTGGCGAAGTGTGGTATTGAGGCTTTGCATTTGAGGATGTTGTAAGAAGGTTGAGCGCTCCTCTTCGCTGCTCCAGCTAAAGAGGCTGAAAAGCGTCGTTTGGGGCTCTGTCGAGTGGGAGTTACTCTGCTGTGGTGGAACGGAGGCGCCATCTGTGTCTGTGACGCCATAAGCCAGAAAGGCGAAGGTGAGTGTCGCTTGAATGGTTAAAGGCCTCAGGTGAAGGAGGCACTCCTGGTTGGCATGTCTGAGTTGATGAACGGGAATCGTGAGAAGATTTGCCATCGCGATATAGGGTTGCTGCGCCGCGCGGCTGTAGCCCCAAAGATAATGCATATACCATTGTCGAGGCAAACTGGTGAGCATGTCACCCATTGTCTCGCTCAGAAGTAACTGTGGATTATGGCGTTTGTCCGCGCTCTTCCAGCTGGCCTCGTCGTCCCAGGTGGTGATCAGCAGATAATAGGGAGACTCGCTACGATGCTGATAGAGGTTGGAGGCGATCACACCCGGAGCATTCCGCAGTGTATCGTAGACCAGGCGTATGCGCGTCAGGCTATCAATATCTTGTCCAGGCCGAATTGAGGCCAGTGTGGCTATAATTAATTCCATAAGAGTTTATCTGTACAGATTATAAACCTGTGGCGTTCCCTGATGAAGGTGCGGGTGAAGTTCTCTGGAGTATAACCCAAGCTCTTTAGATTGGCAAGGAATGGTACCAGGACTCCTACCCTATGAGTAGCAAATGGACCACCTTGTTACCCGCTCTACTATGAGCGTGCGAAGGTGCGAAGGGCATAGGTAACCATTTGCTCTAGAGTCAAGGCTTGCTCAGGGGGATTTTCGAGATGGCTGCCTGTGCCTCTGCATTGCTGTAGCCCAGCCCGATGAGCGCTTCCAGAGCTTCGGCCTGAACCTTCCCGGTGGGTACCCCGCTGACTGTACCCGCTGGTACGATACTTGGCAGCTTTCCCTTGAGAGCGAGAATCAACTGGGCTGCCAGGCGTTTCCCTACTCCTTTTGCCATGCCAAGGCGTTGCTGATCTTCGTCGGCTATGGCTTGGTAGAGCGTGGTGGCATCCATAATTGAGAGTAGGGAGAGCGCGACACGTGGCCCTACGCCGCTAATCGCAATAAGCTGTTCAAAGGCGTCACGATCCATCTCTGACAAAAAGCCATAGAGCGTGATGCCATCCTCACGCATGTGAAAGTGGGTGTGGAGGCCAACCTCGGTTCCGGTCTCTCCTAAGTGGCTGATTGTGGTCGCGGGTGCGAAAACTTGAATCCCAAAGCCACCCACACGTATGAGAGCGTAATCGGGATGGCAGGCTTGCAGCGTTCCATGAATGCTCTTAATCATCGAAAATCGCGTGTGAGAACCCGGATATAGCTCGATTGCGGGAGCAAACACGCACTCCTTTCTTACCATTCAGCCCTGCATAGGGAGTGTTTTGATCTTGAGAGCGCCCCCTAAGCCGCCATCGCATGCGGGGGAGGCGCGCTGTATGCTAGCGATTGTAGCCAGTGTACGTCGCAAAGTTGCGAGCGAGTGGAAGGGTATTTAAATGGCATATCGCAATCGCGGCGGCGTCCGCAGCATCATCTGGGCGAGGAACCGCCTGCAATTTGAGGAGTATGCGCACCATCTCGCCGACCTGATCCTTGGGAGCATCTCCATAGCCTGTGACCGCAAGTTTGACCTGTTTGGGCTTATACTCGGCAACAGAGAGCCCGCCATTCGCCAGGGCTAGCATTGCCACTCCTCGCGCATGCCCAACCGACATCGCAGTCCGGGCGTTTTTTGCGAAGAACAACTCTTCAATGGCGGCTTCCTGTGGGTGAAAGGTTGAGATAATGCCGCTAAGGTCAGTATAAATGGCCTGCAAGCGTTGAGCCAGCGGCATTTTGGCCGGAGTAGTGATGACATCACAGGCTAGTAAGCTCAGGTTGCTGCCCTGAGCCATCACTACCGCGTATCCCACAATGGCAGTGCCGGGATCGATACCCAGCGCGATGCGCGGACGAGGGTTGGATGCTTGATCGCGAGCGGTATCCATCTTATGCCTCGGTTCCCTTCTCTATATTTGGCCTAACTCCTTATGTGAAACCTGAGCGCGTTCTTCTTAATACGAACACCAACGTCGCTGCCGCGACTAGCGCTGACTCCATGCGGAGGCACGGCGCGCTCAGGTTTCACATAAGGAGTGTGCGCGAGCTGCTGATCGGGCAGCGTTGGTTTTCACATAAGACCTTATTGATAGGAGGCGGCGAACTCCTCGGGGAAGTCGGCGTTAGTATGCACATTCTGCACGTCGTCCAGATCTTCGAGCTTATCAATCAAGCGCATCACCTGGTGAGCCACTTTCTCATCGGAGAGGTCGACCTTTGTTTTAGGGATCATCGAAGTTTCGGCCTTCATAACCTTGTAACTGTGCTCTTCCAGGCCGCGGCGTACATCTTCCATATCTGAGGGATCGGTATAGATGGTGATGGTCTCGCTGTCGGGTTCTACTTCCTCGACTTCGTCAGCGCCCAGGTCAATCGCCTCAAGCGTCAGTTCGTCGGGGTCCTTGCCTATCAGTTCGACCTCGATAATGCCCTTGTTCTCGAAGAGCCAGTCAACACAACCGTTCTCACCCATGTTGCCACCATTACGATTGAAGGCGTTGCGAACTTCGGCGACGGTACGGTTTCGGTTCTCCGTCATTGTCTGGACGAGGATGGCGGTACCGCCAGGACCATACCCCTCATAGGTATTCTCTTCCAGGTTCATACCTTCAGAACCACCGACAGCACGCTTAATGGTGCGCTCGATGTTATCGAGTGGCATATTGGCGTCGCGAGCGCGCTGAACTGCCATGCGCAAGCGGAAGTTTGCTGCTATATCACCGCTTCCACCCTCACGCACGGCAACAACGATTTCGCGTCCCAGGCGGGTGAAGAGTTGACCACGGCGTGCATCGTTGACGCCTTTAGAGCGGCGAATCTGCGCCCATTTTGAATGACCTGACATATCGTTGCTCCCTAGTTTGAACTTACCCCATATTCGAAAACCTGAGCGCTTTCTTCTTGCTACGACCCTCAACGTTGCCTGAACGGCAGCTAATGCTGCGTGCTCAGGGGTCGATAAGGAGTTCGCGCTATAGCCGCGGCAGCGGCATTGGTTTTCACATAAGGCCTTAGTGTACGACTGACATTGTAGAAATATGCCTCAAGCATATATACTTGCTTGTTTTTGAGTGTTGCTGGCTTATTGTAACACGAACGGGAGTCGAGCGTCGAGGGGGAGAGCCGCCTTTCTCTTCTCCTCAATCTGCGCCTGAGCTTACATTTCGTCCTCGATTGTTTGGAGCCACTCCGCGATAGCCTGGTTGGTAGCTTCCGGTTGTTCATACATAACATAATGACCCGCGTCCGGAAGGATGCGCAGGGTCGAGCGCGAAAGATGTTGTTGAAGATATGTGCTGTACTTTGGAGGGGTGAGCCGGTCCTCTTCGCCGCAGATAATGAGCGTTGGAAGCGTAATTTCGGGAAGTTGGGCCATAATGTCGAATGTATTGCAGGCAGAGAGATCACGATAGAGCATATTTCGATCATTGGGGTCCTTCTTACCCAGCAGGCTCGGCGCGAGAGCGGTTATGTGCGCGGGCGTAAGGGCAAGCTCGGTCAGGCGCTGGCAGGCCTCTACCGGCGTAGAGCGCGCCTCCTCTAGAAGCGCTGGGTGAACGCGTAGACGCGCTCCGCTTCCCACCAGGACCAGCCCTGCTAGTTCAGGGCCATGCATAGCGGCCAATGTCAGCGCTATAGCCCCTCCAAGCGAGTGCCCAACTACAACTGGCTGTTGAAGCCCAAGTTCTTCCTTAATGATACTATAGGTTGCCTGAGCATAGTTCAGCACGTTGGTTTCGTATGGTAGGGTATCGGGACGTGAGCCGTGACCGGGCAGGTCGAGCGCGACTACCTGCTCTTTCCCCCGCCGAAAATATGCATGCTGTGCGTGCCAGACACTGGCATTGTCGCCTGATCCATGAATAAAGATTAGTGGTCGCATGGCGATTCCTCTTTCTTTGAGTGCTCCTAATTAAGAGAGCAAGCTATCATCTTTGATGCCTTCTGCCTGTAGTATACAACGCTCAGGTTTTGTGTAAGAATAGAAGATATTGAATGATGGTAAGCGTAGTTTTTGCAGCTGAAGCTAGGATGCTGACACAACATTTTACGGTGGTGTTTCGTAGTAGCTTTGAGAGGGGATGGTGGTAGTTATGATGGAGCGAAAGGTTTCGCGCCAGAAGCTAGGCTCGCTAGGCGAAAGTCTGGCGGCAAGTAGATTGCAGGCACGCGGGTATTATATTGTTGAGCGCAATTTCCGTTGCCCATATGGTGAGATTGACCTGGTAGCGGAAGAGGGAGAGGATCTTGTGTTTGTGGAGGTCAAGACTCGACGTGGGACTGCTTATGGTTTGCCTGAAGAGGCGGTAGACTGGCGCAAACAGCGTAAATTGATCCAGGTCGCGTACTACTATCTTAACCAGTACTCCTGTAGTGAGCGTTCATGGCGCATCGACGTGGTCGCTATCGAGATGAACTCGGGGCAACCTGTGGATATACGTATCTATAAGCACGCTGTCACCGAGGGGTAGGCTGGTAAAAATAGACAGGTATCAAAGAAATACTATAGAATATAACAGATGTGCAGGTCACTTTTAAACATACCTGACACTCAATTTGGAGGCTTTGATGAGCGATTTTATGGAATCTGCGAAGAACTTCTTAAACACTGCTGTGAGTCGCACAAGCTGGGAAGCGCAAAAGCAGATGCGGGTACGTGGCAAGCAGGGCGAGATTGATAAACTGCTGGAGCAACGTCTGCGTTTATTGAATGATCTCTCGATCACTGCTATGAACCTGTATCAGCAGGGAGCCTTGACAGACGCGCAACTCTCGCGCCTGTGTGCGAGTATTATTGAGCTTGATCATGATGTGAAGCAGCGTGAAACGCAGTTAGAGGATTTGAAGAAAGAGGTCTATGCTGCCGACCAGTACGCTCCAGGCAACCCAACTAATTATACGCCTCCTCCAGTGAATCAGAACGACGCGAGCGCCAACTCTACTGTAGGTGCCCAGTCAGACACTCCACCGCCTTCTACCAATTCTAACGCTAGCTATCAGCCAGGTACTGGGAATCCGGGAGCTCAAGGTCAGACGATTTGTCCAAACTGCAAAAGTGTTGTGCGCCCCAACGCGCTCTATTGCCGTGGTTGTGGTGCCAAACTGCGCTAGTGGTGCTGAGCATGAGGGCCCTCTATCATGTCTAGATAGATTGGAGTGAGTTTGCATAGAGCGTGAGATGTCAAAGCAGGTAAGGTGGATTGTCTCGAGGTAGCATAAGCAGCATATGTGTATGCAGTATGCTATAATGAGTTACCATTTCGCCTTGCCTGCGTAAAGAAGCTTGCTCTTTATCTGCAAACCTGAGCGCGCCGTATCCCTGCAAGAGGGGCAGTGCCAGCCGTGAAAGCGGCGTTGATTTTATACGTGCGCGATGTGTTGGGTGGTTTGCGCAGAGACGAAGCTCCTTCATGCATGAAGGATGGGCCATGTTTCCACTATACTAGAATATGTGGCGTGTGCGCCGCATTGTGGTGAAGGTCGTGACTGAGTATTTACCAAGAGAAACTTTTGAAATTATAAGTCAGAGTGTTGAGCAAACACAACATATTGGACAGTGTCTGGGGCGTCTCCTGCAAGGAGGCGAACTCCTCCTCTTTGAAGGACAACTGGGGACTGGGAAAACGACCTTTACTCAGGGATTGGCAAAGGGATTGGGAATTACAGCTACGATTAGTAGCCCCACCTTTACGATCCTGAAGGAATATGCTGGACGGTCCAGGCCAATGTCGTCGCAGGTTGAGGGAGATGGATGTCCGGGCCCTGCTCTCTACCATTTTGACCTGTACCGCCTGGAAGATCCCGATGAGGTGCTGGACCTGGGCTTTGATGACTACTTTACTGGTTCGGGCGTGTGCGTTATCGAGTGGTCAGAGAACGCGGATATCTCCTGGCTCGCCGAGCGCCTTGCTATTCATATTCAAGTCTTAAATGAAACCGAGCGCGCCCTGCGGTTTATCGCCACCGGGTCGCGCTATTGCGAACTGCTCTTGCAGTTACAGAAACAAATCTATGCTTCTACTGGCTTTTGATACTTCGACACGGCAATCGAGCATCGCGCTTTCCTCTGAAGAGGCCTTGCTTGGTGAATATATTTGGAATGCTGGCAGTAACCACAGCGTGGAGCTACTAGCAAGTATGCGACGTCTCCTGATAGATTGTCAGATTACGTTGCCTGAGGTTGATGCGATTGCTGTTGCGACGGGTCCTGGGATGTTCAACGGGGTGCGTGTGGGCGTTTCAGCGGCCAAGGCTCTGGCTTTTGCGCTCCAGAAGCCGCTGTTGGGCATAAGCACTTTAGATGGTCTCGCGGCTCAGCAGTACTACTGGCGAGGTCCTATCTGCTCGATTCTGGAAGCGGGCCGAGGGGATCTCTACACGGCAACCTATCGCTGCATTGAAACCTCAGGAGATGAAGGAAATATATACTTCTCTATAGAGTGCATAGACGAGCCGGGATTACTGCCCCCCCCCAACTGGTAGAGCGTCTACGCGCCAACGACTCTCAACGCGCTGCCGAACAACAGCCATATCTCTTGTGTGGCGAAATGAAAGCGCCTACGCGTCAGAGTTTGCGGGCTCTCCTTGGTGAACGGGGACACTTTGCGCCTGTTCAGGCATCTTCGCGTCGAGCCTCTACTCTGGCATTATTGGCCCAGCAGCGCTTACGCATGGGCCAGCACGATGATCCACTAGCACTTGAACCCTTGTATCTACGGCGCCCATCGATTACCAAAAGCACACGCAAGCAAGCGTTGCTTGCGGGAGCGGCGCCAGCCGAAAATGAGGCCACACAAGCGGTCCAAGATACAACAGAAAGGGAGAAGGGTGCGTTACGTCATTGATCCGATGACGATGGCCGATGTGCCGCGCGTCATTGAAATAGAGCGCCTTGCTTATCCGTCAACCTGGCCTCCGAGCGCGTACCGCAAGGAACTACAGGATAATCGCTGGGCGCATTATATTGTGTTGCGTGATAAACATATATTGGACAATGGGCAAACGGCGCTTGTTGGACCATCGGAGCAGGAGAAGCCGCGTAAGAGTCGCCTCTTTCCCCTCTCTTTACTGCCAAACCGTCCTGCTATCTCGAATCCGGTGCCGGAATTAGCGGCTATTCTGGGTTTCGCGGGACTCTGGCTGATGGTTGATGAGGCACATATTACAACCATTGCTATGCATCCCGAGTTCCGCCGCCTGGGATTGGGTGAATTTCTTTTGGTGAGTTTGATCGATATTGCCTATGAGATAGGTGCAAAGTGGGTCACGTTGGAAGTTCGCGTCTCCAATTATCCAGCTCAGAGCCTCTATCGCAAGTATGGTTTCCGTGAAGCTGGCGTCCGCCATCGCTACTATAGCGATAATCAGGAGGATGCGCTTATCATGTGGACAGATGAGATTCATTCTACAGCTTATAAAGAGAAGTTCACCGAACTGAAATCGGCCCTCTTCCAAAGTCTGGCTGACCGCTAAGTGAATCATGTGAGTGGGGTGTTCTCTGTCGGAGGGCTAACGTGAGCGGTATCTCTATACTGAATTCAGGATTACTATTCTATGCTTGTACTGGGTATTGAAAGCTCCTGTGACGAAACAGGGGCGGCGCTTATTCAAGATGGGCGCTATTTGCTCTCAAATGTGGTTGCCTCACAGATTGAGGTACATAACCGCTATGGCGGAGTGGTGCCGGAGGTGGCTTCTCGCCAGCAGTTGAGCGCTATCATTCCTGTGCTGGAGACCGCGTTCGCGCAAGCGGGCTGTCAGTGGGAGGATGTGGATGCGATTGCGGCGACGTATGGGCCTGGCCTTGCGGGTTCGTTGCTGGTTGGCTTGACCGTGGGGAAATCTCTGGCGCTCGCACGTAATCTTCCCTTTGTAGGCGTCAATCATCTGGAAGCACATATTTATGCCAACTGGCTACGCCAGAATGAGCAGCCGCGCGAGGCTGATATGAACTGGTGTGAAGGTGATCCTGAATTTCCGCTTATCTGCCTGGTTGTCTCTGGCGCTCATAGCGAACTGGTCCTGGTCCGAGACCATGGGCAGTATGAGTTGTTGGGGCAGACGCGCGATGACGCGGCGGGCGAAGCCTTTGACAAGGTGGCCCGTATCCTAGGCCTGGGTTATCCTGGTGGACCCGCTATTCAGCATGCGGCTCAGCAGGCTGAAGATGCCTTACAGCGGCAAAACAAGCCTATTAAGCAGGCGCGGAAAGCATATCTCTTGCCGCGAGCCTGGCTGCGTGGTACCTATGACTTTAGCTTTAGCGGTTTGAAAACGGCCATGCTGCATCTGGCAGAGGGCGCTACACAGCTCGCTCCAGAGCAACGCAGCACTGGGCATTCTGGTCAGGTAAGCCGTTATGTGCGTATGGGTGAGCAGTCCGCGCAGGGCGGTGCGCTCGATGTTGGCTTGCTAGCCTCTAGTTTTCAAGAAGCCATTGTTGATGTGCTTGCGGTCAAAACGCGTCAGGCAGCGCAGGAATACAAGGTAAAGCAGGTCTTGCTGGCTGGAGGAGTGGCCGCGAACGCAAGTTTGCGTGAGCGCTTGCGGCGGGAGTTAGCTCCATTGCATGTACAGGTCAGTTACCCTCCAATTGAGTTTTGTACTGATAACGCTGCTATGATCGGGAGCGCGGCCTATTTCCATCTGAAGGGTGGAGAGCGGCATGATTTTGATCTTGACGTGCAGCCAGGCTTAAGTCTACCCTTTGCGCAAAGATAAGGTCTTATGCGAGAACCAACATCGCTGTTGTAGTGAGCGCGGATTCCATCTATGAGAACTCGAATGTGTCAACGCTGGTCACGGAGCGGCGTTAGTATTCGTAGAAATGTGATCGTGCCCAGGTTTTCGAATAGGAAGTGAATAGTGAACATGGCAAAACAGAAATTGTATGCTCTCGGGATTGACCTGGGGGGAACGAAGACGCTGGCCGCTGTCGTGGATGTGCAGAGCGGCGAAGTAATCGCATCTACGCGGAAGCGGACGCGCGCTGAGCGCGGCCCAGATTTCGTGAGTCAGCGCACTATCGAACTGGCGACCACGGCCATTCGGGATGCGAATCTAAGTGGCGATGATACGCTTGTTGCCATTGGTGTTGGGGCGGCTGGCATGATTGATCGCCAGAATGGGGTCATTATTGATGCGCCCAACCTGGGTGTACGCAATATGCAGTTGGGTCAGATCCTACAGAAACAATTTAACGTGCCTGTCGCCGTGGGTAATGATGTTGAGGTGGCAGCGCGCGGTGAGTTCCTCTATGGCTCTGGGCGGGGTTATAGCAATTTTATTTGTGTGTTTGTAGGTACGGGCATTGGTTCCGGTATTGTGCAGGATGGTCACCTCTATACCGGCAACACGGGAACTGCGGGCGAAATTGGGCACATGGTGATTCAGGCTGGTGGGCGTATCTGTGGCTGTGGCGGGCGTGGTTGTCTGGAAGCATACGCCTCACGAACGGCCATCACGCGCGCGATTATGGCAGAGATTCATCACGGCCGCCCCTCGGTGTTGGCTGATGATGCTCAACGCCAGTTAAAACAGGGTGAGACTATTATTCGCTCAGGTATTCTAGCTGACGCCATTCGCAAGAAAGATGAATTGACGATTGAGATGGTGGAGGAGGCCGCGAATTACCTGGGAATAGCGCTTGGCAGCATCATTAATGTCTACAATCCAGAGAGTGTCATTCTAGGTGGTGGGGTGATTGAAGCTATTGACCTCCTCTTTGAGACCGCCGTCCATCGTGCTCGGACTGTGGCTCTGGCAACGCCCGCGCATCGCACACCTATCCACAAAGCGAAGCTTGGAGACTTCTCAGGTGTTGTGGGGGCCGCCTGTATGGGGGCTGCTGCTGCCGGATACCAGATTGAGGCCGAGGAACAAGATCTCGGTAAGAATAACAAGAAGTAATATTGCCATAAGAATGAGGGCGAGAAGGTCTATGATAGACCTTCTCGCCCTCATTCTTATGGTGCTAAACTCAGGGATGTTTTAACCTACCGGGGTTTCAGCCTTGTCGACCTCTAGTTTGGGGAAGAGTGGCGCGGGCTTGGGAAGTGTAATTCCCGCCGCAACGGTTTCTTGTTCCCATGCTTGCTTGCCTGCCTCACCTGTAAAGCCCAGGTACTCATGCAATTTTTGTGAGGAGAAAGGTAGATAAGGGCAGAAGAGCACACGTAGCGCGCTCAGGACCTGAAGCATTACATAGATGGTCGTGCCAGCAGCCTCGCGGTCGACCTTAATCTGTTTCCAGGGAGCCTGCTCATCCAGATAGCGGTTCGCGGCGCGAGCCACAACCATCGCTGCCTGAAGTCCATCTTTGAGATGGCACGCCTCAATGTGTTTCGCCACCTGCTCAAAGCCCCGCTCCACCTCTGCTAGTAAAGCCTGATCTGCTTCGCGTAGTGGCAGTGGTTCAGGAACAACCCCACCGAACTTGCTCTGTAGGAAAGTCAGGGTGCGATGGACGACGTTACCATAGGTCGCTACTAACTCGTCATTATTGCGACGAATCATCTCATCGAAGGTGAAATCGGTATCACGGCCCTCGGGGGAGGTCGCTGAAAGGTAATAGCGCAGAGTATCGGCACTATACTGGTCGAGCACATCGCGCGTCCAGATCACATTGCCTCGGCTGCTTGATGCCTTGGCACCGCTCATGGTCATAAACTCATTGGCTGGAACATCATAGGGCAGGTTACGGTTGCCATAGCCCAGGAGCATGGCAGGCCAGATAATCGCGTGGAAGGGAATATTGTCCTTACCAATGAAGTAGTAAGATTTGACTGGAGGCTCAGTCTGCCCAGGGACCCACCATGTCTTCCAGGCATCAGGCGTGCCCTGCTTCTCAGCCCATTCTACGCTGGCTGAGAAGTAGCCAATGACCGCGTCAAACCAGACATAGATGCGTTTATCTTCATAGCCCTCGATAGGAATGGGGACGCCCCAGTCCAGGTCACGTGTGATGGCGCGTGCGCGCAGACCCTCTTTAATCCAGTTGAGTGCGAAGGCCAGCGTATTTGGTCGCCAGTGTTCCTTATTCTGAAGGAGCCAGGCGTGAAGTGGTTCCTGCAATTTAGGCAGGTCCAGGAAGAAATGCTCAGTCTGTCGCATTTCAATTTTGCTGGTCTTGCTCCCACAGAGGCGGCAGCGAGGATTGATCAGGTCAATGGGATCGAGCGTCTTCCCACAGTTGTCGCATTGATCGCCCCGTGCCGAGTCGTAGCCACAATGGGGGCAGGTGCCTTCGATATAGCGGTCAGGGAGGAAGCGGCGATCAGTGGGGCAGTATGGAGACTCCATACTCTCTTTAAAGATGTAGCCTTTATCGTGCAGAGTAAGAAAGAAGTCTTGCGTAATGCGATAATGGTTCTGAGTGCCTGTCTCGGTAAAGAGATCCCAGGACATGCCCAGGCGCTCCCAGACCTCGCAAATTTGCTGATGGTAGCGTGCGACGAACTCGCGTGGGGTAATGCCCTGGCGTTCCGCGTCGACGAGGATAGGTGTTCCATGCTCATCGCTACCAGATACCATCAACACCTGATTCCCTGCCATGCGATGGTAGCGGGCAAAGGTATCCGCGGGAAGATAGGCGCCGACAATCTGTCCAACATGTGTTGAGGTTTTGGCATAAGGCCAGGCGACGCAAACGAGAATATGTTCATTCATGAGATATTTTGAGTCTCCCTTGTATGTGCGAAATTGGTGCACCATGCTAACAGCTCAGGATTCCTCGTTGCCTGTGGGCCACCCGTTGGGGTTAAGGGGATGGTGGCGAGAGTGCCAGCAGCACTCTCGCCACCATCCCCTTAACCCCAACGAAGCGCTTGCGCCGAGAAGCGTCCAACAGTGGGAAAACTGAGGTGTTACCTGATGTGTGGTGGTCGCGTGAGCCAATCGACGCGACCTGGGCAAGTCTCACATGCCGATAAATCGGGCATAGATGGAGCGGGCTACCTGTTCGTCATCGGTCCCTTTGATAATGGCGCGTGCATCAGGAAAGAGCGTCAATTCGTAGCCATCGACAGCATAGCGCAGCAGAAAATCATTATACTGCACCTGCCCTGCCGCTCGTAAGCGCTCAGCTAGCGCGGCAAAATCCAACCGTCCTCCACTTTTACCAAAAGTCGTGCGTACCTGTACCGCGTTACGACCACACAAACTAGTTGTAACAGACCCCACTTCGGCATCGAGAAATGTGTAATGGTGCGCTCCACAGGCTGGACAATCTGGCTGGCGTGGTAGTGTGATTCGTTCGGATGTGTTCTCCCAGAGATCCATCCAGAACAGATCGCGGCTGATGGCCTCACTGTGAAGAAGGATCTTTAGCGCTTCCGTTGAGGCCACACCTGTGATTGCCCCGACAATCCCATTGAGCACTCCCGCTGTATCACAGGTTGGTGTTGTTCCCGGTTCAGGAAGTTCGGGGAAGACACAGCGTAGGCAGGGCGTCTCGCCTGGTAGAATATTCATCGTTACCCCATAAGAAGCGATAACGCCGCTATAGATCCACGGGCGCTGGTGTTTAATACAGGCATCATTCAGCAGGTAACGTGTCTCAAAGTTGTCTGTAGCATCGAGCACTAGATCGCTCTGACGTACTACTTCTTCAATACTTTCGACATTGATGTCCTCGACGCGAGCCTCAAGGGTAACCTCGCCATTCACCTTTTGCAGCTTCTCAACGGCGGCAATGGCTTTGGGAATGTGTCTGTGCACATCATCCTCATCAAAGAGTATCTGGCGTTGCAGGTTATTGAGTTCGACATAATCGCGGTCAGCGATGATGAGACGCCCGACCCCTGCTCGGCAGAGATTATTGGCGAGAACTGTTCCCAGGGCACCACAGCCAATGATGGTAACCGAAGAGGTGCGCAGTCGCTCCTGTCCTTCTTTCCCGATTGGACCAAAGAGAGTCTGACGTGAGTAGCGTTCGAGCATCACAATCTTCCTTCTGCTCTGCCTTCTAGCGATGGTAGATCGCGGAAAATGGTACGCATTTCCCTGTATTTTAACATACATCTTCCCTCTGGTATACGATCCTATTTGAGCCTTCTGGGATAGTACTCCTAGACCATCCATTGTCATGAATATCGCTTTGTCCCGGGTTTGAGGCATCTGAGGGCTCATTTGGAGATATAGTTCAAGTTGCTGCTTTTAGCTGCATGGTGTAGCATAGAGAGAGATGAATACTAAGTCAAAATGGAGGAGTCGGTGGTCAATGGTGATCTCGATTTCAACTATGGTAATGCAAGTTGGCAGCAGAACGGAACTGTGCTACAATGCAGGCAAGGCAGTAACTTTCTAGAGCCTGTAACCAGTACGTTGTGCTTTTTGATGGGAAGTTTTAGAAGTAGCGGGAATGCCATGAAAAAAGTATTGGTTATTGATGATAATCCGACCATTGTAGAGCTCATCAAATATGCGGTGAACCTCCAGGGATCATACCAGGTTGTGGTTGCATATGATGGGGTGCAGGGGTTGGAGCAGGTGTATGCTGAGCGTCCGGATTGCGTGATTATTGATGTCAAGATGCCCCGTATGGGGGGATACCAACTGGTCCGTTGCCTGCGCGGAGATGCACGCACCTCTGATATTCCCTTGATTATCTTAAGTGCGATGACACGTGAAGAAGATCAAATGACGGGGCTGCTCTCTGGTGCTGATGAATACCTGACAAAGCCATTTAAACCTACGGCCTTGAATGAGGCAATTGAACGGGTTCTGCGTATGACCCCGGCTGAGCGCCAGAGCCGTGCGGATTACCTGGCACGTACGCAGACCGAGTACGAATAGTTGAAGCGCTTTGAGCATAACATCAGCCATCGCTAAAGATGGTCTTTTCCTCTAGTCGATGCCTCGCGAGGCAGTACGGTGAATCATTGTGATCCCGTGTCGGGGGCATTGCTTCCGTCAATGTAATGTTAGAGCGTATAGGTTTCAGACTGTGCGTAGGTTAAGTATTCTGCTCGTCGATAGTGAAGAGTACGCATGTGAGAAATTGCGGCGTGCTGTCGGAGATCAATTCACTGTCCAATGCGTGTCTTCGCTGCAAGAAGCGAAGCAGGCACTTGAAGCGTCGATGCCTGATATCCTGATTACAGAGTTTCAGTTTGGACAGGATAATGGGTTGGAATTATGTCGCTACGTGCGGAGTAATGCCTCGTTATCTTCCCTTCCAATTATGCTTCTCTCTTCCTTCTCAACTCTCCAGGACAAAGTTGCGGGCTTTGATGCAGGTACAGATGACTATGTAGTTAAGCCTTTTGATGCTCACCATTTGTTAGCTCGCTTGCGTCTCTTACTACGCATTAAACGCCTTGAACGTCGCTCTCATGTCTAATAACCCTCTCTCTGCGTTTCGTATAGTAAAATATTTAGCGAAAGAAAAAGGGCCTCCCGCGCGGGGGGTCCTTTTTCTTTCTGTCTATTGGAGACGGGAGATGAACGATGCTAGCCGGGGAAGTGGCATGCCGCGTAATGGTTAGACTGCTTCTCCTCCAACATGGGAATTTGCTCGCGGCAGATGGCCTGAGCTTTCCAGCAGCGAGGATGGAAGTTACAGCCGCTAGGAGGATTGACCGGGCTAGGCACATCGCCTTCGAGGATGATGCGTTTGCGCCGTGACTCAATCAATGGATCGGGCACAGGAACCGCTGAGAGGAGGGCCTGGGTATAGGGATGGAGAGGCGTTTCGTAGAGCAATTCGCTCTTTGCCAACTCTACAACGCGTCCCAGATACATCACTGCTACGCGGTCGCTAATATGTTTGACAACGGAGAGGTTGTGCGCGACGAATAGATAGGTCAGGCCAAACTGCCCCTGAAGGTCCTGAAGCAGATTGAGCACCTGAGCTTGAATCGATACGTCGAGCGCTGAAACTGGCTCGTCCGCTACGATGAAAGAAGGGCGTAGTGCCAGAGAGCGAGCGATACCAATACGCTGACGCTGACCACCGCTGAACTCATGCGCGAAGCGGTTGACATAGAGCGGATTAATACCTACGACCTCAAGCAGGCTTGCAACTTCTTCCTGGATCTGTTTGGCGTTACCGCGTTTAAAGTTTTCCAGGGGCTCCGCGACGATCTGCCCGATGGTATAGCGGGGATCAAGGGAGGCATATGGATCCTGGAAGACCATCTGCATCTCCGCGCGTTTGCGGCGCATGTCGTTTGGTGAGAGCTTTGTCAACTCGACACCATCAACTTTGACTGTGCCTGCGGTTGGCTTAATCAGCTGGAGAATGGCGCGACCAGTGGTGCTCTTGCCACAACCGCTCTCGCCTACCAGACCGAGAGTCTCACCACGGCGGACGAACAGATCAACGCCATCAACGGCTTTGACCGCGCCAATCTGTCGATTAAGCAGACCGCCTTTAATTGGGAAGTGAACCTTTAAGCCCTTGACATCAACGAGCGTGGTTCCTATTTTCTTTTCTTCTTGTACTTGCTGTTGTACCATGGTCTTTTTCTTCCCCTTAGTTTGGATAGAAGCAGGCTGCCACTTGTTCGCCGCGTCCAACTGGCTTGAGGACGGGTAATTCCTGGTGGCAACGGCTCTGTGCACGTGGGCAGCGGGCTGTATATGGGCAACCAGTGGGCGGATTCACAAGGTCGGGTGGCTGTCCCGCGATAGGAGTTAAGCGTCCCCCACGTTGATCGTCGAGACGGGGAATAGATTTGAGCAGGCCAATGGTATAGGGGTGGGCAGGGGTGTCAAAGATCTGCTTTACAGGGGCGGACTCTACAACGTGCCCGGCGTACATCACATTTACGTGCTGACAGGTACCCGCGACCACACCCAGGTCATGGGTAATAAGCATAACAGCGGTTCCGAATTCCTGTGAGAGGCCCTTCATGAGTTCGAGAACCTGAGCCTGAATGGTCACGTCCAGAGCGGTTGTTGGCTCGTCCGCGATCAAGAGTTGTGGGTTACAGGCCAGCGCAATAGCGATCATGACACGTTGGCGCATGCCACCACTAAACTCGTGTGGATAATTCTTGGCGCGTCCTTTGGCGTCTGGAATGCGCACAAGGTCAAGCATTTCAACAGCTCGTTTCCATGCCTGGTCATTAGTTACATCTTTGCGGTGGCGTTTGACGGTCTCCGCGATTTGATAGCCAACACTAAAGACTGGATTGAGCGAGGTCATAGGATCCTGGAAAATCATAGAGATTTTGCTTCCGCGCAGGTCGGTAAGCTCATTCATATTTTTATCCAGAATATTTTCGCCATTAAAGTTAATCTCGCCATCAACAATTTTGCCTGGAGGGGTAGAGATCAGGCGCATGATAGAGAGCGCTGTGACGCTTTTTCCGCATCCACTCTCTCCAACGATGCCAAGTGTTTGACCGGGCTGGATCGAGAAGGACACATCGTCAACGGCCTTTACAACACCGCTGCGGGTGAAGAAGTAGGTTTTCAGGTTTTTAACATCCAACAGATTAGCTGTCATCGTTCTGTTACTCCGCTAACTAGTCTTTAGATCGTGGATCGAAGGCATCACGTAGGCCGTCACCCAGGAAGGAGAAGCTCAGGACAATAATGGTCAAGACAATTGATGGCATGAGAACTTCCCAGGGATGTGTATCGACCAGGTTGGAGGCATCATAAATCATCAGACCGATACTGGAACCGGGTGCCTGTACACCCAGACCGAGATAGCTCAGGCCAGCTTCACTGATAATGGTTGTACCAAGGTCGAGAGTTACCTGCACGATAACAATGCTAAACAGGTTGGGTACGATATGGCGCAAGATAATATTGAGGTCGCTGGTGCCAGTGGTGCGGGCCGCTTCCACGAATTGCTGTTCGCGAAGTTGAAGCGTCAGGCCGCGAACCTGGCGTGCCATAAAGGGCCAGCCGACAAGCGCCAGAGCGATTGAAACAAGGACGAGACGAGCATTACCATTGGCCCCGATCAGAGGTACTTTGCTAAATACCTGGTCTGCCGATGAGCCAAAGATGCCAGCAAGCAGAATCGAGAAGAGCAAGCCGGGGAAGGCAAACATAATGTCGGTGAAGCGGGCGAGGAACTGATCTATCCACTTGCCATAGAAGCCCGCGAGAATGCCGACTGATATACCGAGCAAAACATTAATGATCTCAACGATGACGGCGACAACCAGAGAGATCAGCATGCCCTGCATCAGGCGGGCCAGGAGGTCACGGCCGAGGCCATCAGTTCCCATCCAGTATTGACCACTTGGATCCTCGTCCTGACGATCCAGTTCCTGGTTGAAGGGGTCATGATACTTCTCAGGCCCGATAGCCCCGTGTGTGGTGCTATTGTAGGTACTGCCTATGTGTGTGTAAATGGGTGGTCCAAGGATAGGTAATAGGATAAAGAAAATAAGCAACCCCAGGCTCACCATCGCACGCTTGTCACGGCGTAGACGGCGCAAGGAATCCTGAAAGGGGGTTGGTGATTTCTTTGCCTTGCTCAGATCAGGATGTGTTCCGCCAGTACCAGTTGTTTCAACCGCGATTTCAGCCTGCATTGGTGAGGTGGTATCGGGTGCGATCATACCTGGGGAGGCATCCTGGTTTTTGTCTCTTGTTTCCATAATCTCGTGTCTCCTGTCTCCTACTCGGCTTTGATGCGTGGATCTACAAGCGTATAGAAAATATCCGACAAGAGGTTGCCGAATACAACACAAGTGGCGAATAGGACGGTTGTAGCCTGGATGACCGGATAATCGCGGTCTGTTACCGCGGTCAAACCGGTGGCACCGATGCCCGGGATATTGAAGATCTGTTCAATGAAGAACGCTCCAGCGATGATGGTGCCAATTGCAAGGCCAAGCACCGTCATGAGCGGGATCAGAGCATTGCGGAAGGCGTGGCGATAAATAACTATGCGCTCTCTTAAGCCTTTCGCGCGAGCTGTGCGAACATAGTCCTGGCGAAGTACTTCCAGCATCGTTGTACGTGTCAAGCGTGCGTAGAAGGCGAAGCCAAGGGCCGCGAAGACAATAATAGGAACAAGTTTGTACTGGATGTCGTCCCAGCTATAGCTCCATACTGTTCCCCAGTTGGCTACCGGCCAGGGATAGCCAGTTACTTTGTCAAGCCAGACGACGATGACTTGTACGAAGATGGCGAGAATGAACGATGGTAAGGCCCAGAAAATAAGAGAACCACCCATGATCAAGGTATCGAGCCAGCTATTGGCTTTTAACGCTGAAACAATGCCCAGAGGAATGCCCAGGAGCAGCGTTAGCGCTAGAGCCCAGATACCTAGTTCTGTTGAAGCTGGAATACCCTGGAGAATGATCTCAGAGACGGGCTTTCCCTGTGTGTGGAATGAGTAGCCGAAGTCTAGTCGGAACAGACCACTGAGGAAGTTCCAGTATTGTTGATACCAGGGCAAATCGAGGCCGTATGCATGCTTCAATTGAGCATATAATACGGGGTCCTGGTGTTGTCCTAAGAGGGCACGGATGGGATCACCTGGAGCATAATAGCCGAAAATGAAGGTTATGAAGGTTACACAAAGAATCACAAAGACGAGCCCAACTAGCCGCTTTACGAGGAATTGAACCATGTTGTACCCCTTACTCCCTACTCGAGGTTTTGTGTACTAGCTCTCTATCTGAAAACCTGAGTATATTTGGCTTTCGGAGAAGACCTAGGTCGACCAAGGAGGTCATGTGTGAGAAATCTAGTTTGCTTGCTTACTGTACGTTATCTATGAAACGGCACCTATCCATAGACAATCTCCAATTATGACTACCCATGCATGGCTTTGGATAGTTGCTGTCTATTGTAAGTTAGGCTGAAGCGTATGTCAAGCTAACTCTTTGAGATAGGAGTGTAAATGATGAGTGAGAGTGTAACAAAGATTTGTCTCCTCTCATAGTATTCATAGGAATTTTTGCTCTACTTGCAATGTGATATAAAATGCAATAGAAGCTAAGATGCTGCTCCTTTCCAAATCGATACCTTCCTTCAAGGCCACATCTAAGATGTTATACACAAGAAGTTATGTAGTTGATAGCGACTATGCTCTCTTTATGGAAACTTGTGAAGGATGTATCCTGACTCGGCGAGCCATTTTTAACTCATATGAACTATCATCTTTTTACGTGCTTGATATCCCCATGTGATGAGGAGTCAGGCTTGACATATATTTTTTATAACCTGCTATCATTGTAGAACGCATGCTAAAATGATGAGTTTGTATTGGTTTTTGGCTCGTGCACCATTTCCAGAGTATCGAGCATCCTCCTTTTCTGAAAACCTGGACGCGTGAGTGCTAGCTTTCAACAACAGCGTTGGTTTTCGCGGAAGACCTTCTCCTTTATAAGAAAACCTGAGCGCGATTTGTTAATACGACCATTAACGCTGCCTTACGGCAGCTAGCGCTGACGCGCTCAAATGGTCATACAAGGAGTTCGCGCTAGCCGCCGATGAGGCGGCGCTGGTTTTCGCATAAGACCTTTATTTTCTCATCGCGAGAAGCATATATTTGGCAGGGCTCTATATACAATACGCTCAGAAAAACGAAATTCTCACAATCTGTTAGCAGCTTATATGGAATTATCGACTGCATGATTGGCAAGCGTTGAGAGGATATATTTGTCTACCAACCTCTGGTTTCTGAAAATATTATAGTGATGCTGTTAGTAACTGTCTAAGAGATGCTTTGCTCCCTCTCACCCATAAATATCGGGAATAGAATGATTTCTGATCGCTTACCATATAGGACGTTTGTCTTACGTTTCTGTGTGAAGGTAGATGATTATTGAGGATTGGAGCAAGCCTGTTTTGGGGAAATTGAGATACCCGCCCAATCATTGGGCGCGACGATGCTAATGGCATTAAAGGGGAAACCATGTACGCAGGGGTTCAAAACGACCATTGACATAAGCTGTCCCTCGGGAAGCCAGGCAACCTCCTCAACCAGTTGTTGTTCTATTTGCTGATACAGTTGAGTTCGTTTGTTGTCATCTGTTTCAATATCCGCACTGCGCATGCGATTTTGATTGTTCTGTTGGGCTAAAGCCGTGCGGGAAGTGTTTTGCCCATAGTTCCAGTTATTGGCGTGGGCGTCTTTGCCAAAGAGCGCGGTCGTCCAATCATGGGGTCTGCTACGTTAGCGACCCAACTATTTTCCCACATCATGAGCCCATGAGGGTTATGGCGAGTAGCTGGAATGGCAGCCTGGAAGGAGGCGAAGTTGACGTGGTCGAGTTTGACATGAATACCGAGCACGGAGTTCCATTGCTGTTGAATTGCTTCAATGTTTTGTTTGCGCCGGGTTGTTGTATAGGCGCTGGTAAGGCGCAGTGGTGGAAGCGTTTGACGTGTCAGCCCCTCCTCTTTTAGTCCCTCATTAAAGAGTTGTTGGGCCTTATGTTGATCACCATGCAGACTTTGTATGCCAGCGGGTCCGAGAGCATGCGAATTATATTTGGGCAATCCTTTGGGAAGAATATGATTTGTCGGCATGAGAGTACCTTTATTAATGTTCTGGGTGAGCTGAACTTTATCCAGGGCCAGCGCGAAGGCCTGACGAATTTTTATATTATCAAAGGGGCGAGCAAGGTAATTGAATGCTATATATTGCGTCCATAAGAGAGGTGTTCTATGTAACTGCATCTTGTCAGCCTTGCTCACTCGCGCCTGATCGGTTGTAGAGATAGTAGCGTAGCTTACCTGATTATTTTGATATGCCTGATAAAGTGCTTCGCTACTGGGATAGAAAGGCATAATTACTTCGTGAAGCTGAGGGTGTGGTCCATAATAGTGTGGATTCGCTATAAAGTGGATGTCGCGTGTATGGGTATAACTGGAGACCTGAAATGGGCCTGCTCCCGCCCCTTCTGGTATATGTTCTGTCCATGTTTCTTTGTACCGTTCAATAAGTCTGGGATTCACGACATATGAGGTTGGATAGGTGAGAGCGCTGAGAAAATATGGGGCCCCTGTTGTCGTAATTATTTTGACGGTCATGGGGTCTGGAGCGAAGAGGCTGTCTCCAATCAGAGTTTGTACGTTACCACTATCAAGCTTTTCCGCATCCTTGATGAGGCCAAGATAGAGCATTGCCACGTTTGATCCTGTTTCAGGTTGAAGAGCACGATCGATGCTCCATATCACGTCATGGGCTGTGAGAGCGGTGCCATCGCTGAAGGTCAGGTGAGGGCGCAGACGGAAGGTCCAGATGAAGCCATTCGTGGTTGGTTCTCGGGCATAGCTCTGGGCAAGCTGGGGCTCAACTTCTAGTTTGTTATTGAGTTGCACCAGACCTGTAAAGACCATTTGGATAGCTTGACTGGAGTAGCCATCGCTATTGAGAGCCGGGTCAAGAGTTGTAATATCTGAAGTGCCTGCTATGGGCCAGATGAAAATCTGCTTGTCTCTTGCTTGCTGTGAATGTGCATCTGATCTGGGATAGATCCAGTTGGTGCAGAGAATCAAGAGAAGACAGAGCAATGTGAACATGAAGGAGAGCAGGCATCTATCTCTTCCTGAATACACTTGTAGCCTCTGTTATGAACCAAGCTATACCTTTAGGATAAAAGACATTCTTTCTTTATTGTCATAATTTGATGAAAATAAATATGTGCATATATGAGCCGGAAGGGGGATAGACGGATCTGTTCTGGCAAATGAGGCGCTTAAGAATGGAGCCCACACTGGTTATTACCAGCGCGGGCTCGCTTTTTAGTAACGGTTGTTACTTATAAGAGTTGGTATTGCCGCAGGTGGCGTCGGTGGATTTGTAGAGGTTACTCCAATCCTGAGGAGGCGTTAGACCCTGGGCATTATCGATAACACCTTTGACACAGGTCTTGAGCACATAGGAGCTCTTACGCTGCAACCTGGGAATCCAGGCGGCATCTTCGACGAGCTTCTGCTCAATCTGATTGTACTGCTGCATGCGCTCGGTGGCATTCTGATTACCATCGGCGGTTGCCATCAAGGCCTGTATCTGCAGCTCTGCGGACGCTTCTTTGGACTGGTTCTGACCGAAGTTGCTCTGGTTGTATGTCGAGTCTTTACCGAAGAGCAGGCTGGTCCAGTCCTGAGGATCGGGATAGTCCGCGATCCAGGCAATGGCCCACATCTGGAGGCCCTTGGCGTTGTTATGCGCGGCGGCGGTATCATCGAGGAGCTTATTGAAGTCCTCATCGTTGATCGTTACGTTGATACCGAGAGCCTCTTTCCACTGACTCTGAACGTACTGGAACTCGTTCTTCGCGGTCTGTGAGCCACTGGTCGCAACTGTCAGGGTTATGGCGGGGAAGTTGGAGAGAGTGTAACCCTCTTCCTGCATACCTTGCTGTAGGAGTTGTTTGGCGAGTGCCTTATCTCCCTTGGTGCCTGTGACACCAGCGGGGCCCTTGAGGTTCTCGTTATAACCAGGCTGTCCCTGAGGAACAATATGGTTGGTCGCGATACGTGAGCCCTTATAGATGCTGTTCGCGAGCGTGTCTTTATCGATGGCGAGCGCGAAGGCCTGGCGAATCTTGATGTTATTGAATGGCTTGACCAGGAAGTTCATCGCGTAGTAGTCAATTGCTAGCTGTGGAGCCTGGCGGAACTGCCCGTTGGGGAGGGTTCGGGCCTGGTCCAGGTTGGCAGTTGGGACACCAGCAGTGTCAACCTGATTGGATTGGTAGGCTTTGTACGCGGTCTGAGGATCTTTGTAGAAGGGGTTAACAACTTTCTTGAACTGTGGCTTGGGGCCCCAGTAATTTTTGTTAGGTACAAAGCTGATCTGCTGCCCGCTAATGTGCTGGTCGAGGATGAATGGGCCAGAGGCACCGCCTTCGTTAAGGTGCTTGAAGTAGTCAGCATCGCCATACTTCTCGGCAAAGCTCTTCTCTACCACATAGGAGGTCGAGTATGTCAGGGCGTCGAGGAAGTACTGAGCGCGCTGAGTGGTAACGATCTTGACCGTGGTGGGATCGACGGCGAAGAGGCTGTCATTGATCAGGGTCTTGACTTTGCCAGTGTAGCGCTTGTCGGAGTCTTTGATAAGCGCCAGGTAGGCTGGAGCAACGGTGGATTTGAGCTCTGGCTTGAGAGCGCGGTCGATGCTGAAGACCACATCATCAGCGGTGATGGGGTTGCCGTCGCTGAACTTGATGCCATCGCGCAGTTTGAAGGTCCAGGTTAGTCCGTCTTCTGATGTGGTCCAGGACTGAGCCAGCTCACCATAGACCTCTAGCTTGTCATTGAGCTGAACCAGACCCACAAACATCATGTCAATGGCGTCAATAGATGCGGAGTCAGTTGAGATAGCAGGATCGAGTGTCGCAACATCGGAGAGTCCGGCAATGGGTGAAACGTAAATCTGCTTGTCTTCCGAGGCTTTGTTGCCAGTGGTGGTGCCGCCTGAGTTGCCGCCGCAAGCGACTATGAGCATTGCCAGCAGAATCAAAATCGCCGGGAGAAACTTTCCGGCCAGTTTCTTGCCAGGTTGCATCTAAATACTCCTCATTAGAAGGACAGTACGTCTGAGCATTTCCACAAAATGTCGACAGCATCATGGAGTTGCTCTTCAAGGTGATGCCTCCCCTAATAGAGGGGTGAGGAGACATCCTTGAGATCCTTTGAGCTAGTGCTCTGGTTCTATCTGTAGTAGAAAAAGGTAGTCATGGATTGACATCAGCGACCCGGTAAACGCTATTTCTGTGCATTAAGTTAATGCGAGAAATAAAAATCGAAACGGAAATTACACTTCGTATGTAAGACGATATCTTTAATAACTTCACGTCTCTCGAATATGTACGAGTCGCTGCCGCCTTTCCCTCTTTTACTAAACAGATTGGGGCCCAAAAACATAACTCTTGTGTGTAATTACGTATGGCGCTTACGGAATCTCTCATCGATTTCAAGCAAAATCTGGCAAAATCTCTTAAAGTAGAGGTTTTTGGTCTGTATTGTCCTGGGAAATATGCCGTTGCTGGAAGGCTTATGCTGGCAGATAGTGTACCTATAGCGCGGGGTAAATAGATTGAGTGAGAGTGTAGCGCAGGCTGAAGCTATGTGTCTATATGTGGGGCAAGACCGCTGAGCGCTGCTGTATTGCGGTGATAATAAAAAGTGGTGGTGAGCGATATTGCTCACCACCTCCTCTCACAAAGCAGTGGTTAAGGGAAACTGTAATTTCCCTCTGAACTACTTATTTGTAAGGGTTGACGTTCGCGCAGGAGTTGGCATTCGTCTTGTAGATGTTTGCCCAATCCTGTGGTGGGAAGATGCTCTGAGCATTAGGTACAAGACCCTGGATGCAGGGCTTCACGACCGTGGAGCTCTGGCGCTGATGAGTGGGGATCCAGGCCGCATCATCAACGAGTTGCTGCTCGATCTTATTGTACTGCTGTATGCGCTCGGCATCGTTCTTGTTACCATCGGCGGTAGTCATAAGCTTCTGCATCTGGCGCTGCGTCGCGACATCTGCGGAGTCTCCCTTGCCATAGTTGCTCTGATTGTAGTCGTTATCGCCGAACTGGAGGCTCAGCCAGTCCTGAGCATCGGGATAGTCCGCGTTCCAGGCGATACCCCACATCTGCATGCCCTTGGGGTTACCATGAGTAGCGCTGGTGTCGTCAAGAAGCTTATTGAAGTCTTCGTCATTGATGGTGACGTTGATGCCCAGGGCCTCTTTCCACTGGCTCTGCAAGAATGAAAGCTCATTCTTAGCCGTTGGTGAGCCACTGGTAGCAACTGTCAGAGTCACAGCCGGGAAGTTGGAGAGAGTGTAACCCTCTTCCTGCATACCCTGCTCAAGGAGCTGTTTAGCCAACGTCTTGTCGCCTTTGGTGCTCGCGACACCGGCAGGTCCCTTGAGGTTCTCGTTATAACCGGGCATACCCTTTGGTACGATATGATTGGTAGCGATATACGAGCCCTTGTAGATGTTCTGGGCAATCATATCTTTATCAATGGAAAGCGCGAAGGCCTGACGAATCTTAATGTTGTTGAACGGCTTAGCCAGATAGTTCATCGTGTAGTAGTCGATGATGAGCTTTGGCGCCTGACGGAACTGATTGTCAGGGAGAGCACGAGCCTGGGCCAGATTGGCGGTAGGCACGGCAGCCTGGTCAACCTGATTGGCCTGGTAGGCCTTGTAGGCCGTTGGGCCATCTTTGTAGAAGGGGAAGACAACCTTCTTCAACTGTGGCTTGGGGCCCCAGTAGTTTTCGTTAGGCACAAAGCTGATCTGCTGCCCGGAGACATGCTTCTCCAGCTTGAAGGGTCCAGAAACGCCACCCTGGTCCAGGTGCTTGAGCCACTCACCTTCGCCATACTTCTCGATGAAGCTCTTCTCAACCACATAAGAGGTCGAGTAGGTCAGAGCGTCAAGGAAATACTGCGCGCGCTGCTCAGTAACGATCTTGACTGTGGTAGGATCGGAAGCGAAGAGACTATCATTGATCAAGGTTTTGACCGTGCCTTTTGAACGCTTGGTTGCATCCTTAACCAGAGCCAGGTAGGTCGAGGCGACGGTTGACTTGGTCTTAGGATCAAGGGCGCGGTCGATGCTATAGACCACATCATCGGCAGTGATAGGATTGCCATCGCTGAACTTGAGGTCATCGCGCAGCTTGAAAGTCCATGTCTTGCCGTCGGAAGAAGTGGTCCATGACTTCGCCAGTTCGGGATAAACCTTGAGATCTTTGTCAAGCTGGACCAGCCCGGTAAACATCAATGAAATAGAGTCATTCGATGGTACATCGGTTGATAGGGCTGGATCAAGTGTGGCTACATCAGAGACACCTGCCTCGGGAAGAACGTAGATCTGTTGATCGTCAGGGAGCTTGCTTCCCTTACCGGCACCGCTGGAGGAGCCACCACAGGCGACAATGAGCATCGCTAGCAGGATTAGCACAGCGGGCAGAAACACACCAGCACGTTGCTTGCTGAGTTTCATAGATAGAGATCTCCTTGTGCAAAGAATGGATGAGAACTGGCTGCCAGATATGAGCATGGGCTCCTGACCAACCTGTCTTGCGTTTATAAATAAGCAAGCTAGGCTTTGCCACTTCTCCCCAAACAACAAGTAGTACTAGGCTCACGCAAAAGAACAGTAACTTTCCACTTTCACCCCTACGTTTTCTATGTGAAAACCAACGTTCCTTTCGAAACGCGTGCTTTGCGGTCTGGTTTTCTCATAGATAGATCCCGAATAAATCACGCATGCAAATGTGCTGATATTGGGTAAGGCAGAGATAGACCTTTTTTGGTAGAAGTTTAATGTCCGATATGAGAACTTTAAGTGTATGACTCTTTTGCAGGAGTAATCAGAACGCATATACTTGCGTTTAACTAGTCTATAATATATCGCTAAAAATAGCAAGATCTATAAAAAGTATTTGCAATCGCTTTGATGGAAAATAACAACCACTCTGGCGGTGCTCTCGTGACCTTTTGATGAAGAGAAAGCAGGGAGTGCCTGGATTGCCATTGGCAATCCAGGCACTCCCTGCTTTCTCTGTGTAATGTTGGGGCTTCTAAATGGGGCGCGGAAGGACTAACGATAGGTATCAGTTTTGGCGCAGATTGTATTTGTTGATATGTAGATCATGCTCCAATCTGGCGGTGGTATTAGCCCTTGCGCATTGTCCTGAACGCCTTTCAGGCATGGTTTTCGGACGTTCGAGCTCTGAGCCTGGAAGACGGGGAGCCAGCCAACGTCGTTGACGATTTGTTGCTCTGCCTGTGCGTACTGTTGCAAGCGCTGCTGCTGATCAGCATTACTATTAGCGGTCTCCAATTGTGCTTGTACCAGTTGTTGCTGGTTGGCAGTGCGTGAGTGGTTCTGCCCATAGTTGACGCTATTGTTCTCTGAGTCGCGAGCGAACTGAAGCGAGAGCCAGTCCTGGGGGTCTGGATAATCAGCGATCCAGCCAATCTTCCATAGTTGGAGGCCATTGGGATTATTCAAGGTTGCCGCGATATCAGTAAGCAATTTGTTGAAATCTTCTTCCTGAATCCTGACATGAATGCCCAGAACATTTTTCCACATCTGCTGGACGGCGGCATATTCCGCTCGACCGGTGGCTGAGCCAGTTGTCGCGACAGTGAGTGTCACTGGCGGGAATGTTGAGGTGGTGTAATGTTCCTCTTTCATTCCTGCCTCAAAGAGTTGTTTGGCCTTCGCGGGATCGCCGCTGGTCTGCTTGACACCAAGGGGACCCGTCAGGTTCGCATTATAGCCTGGCATACCCTGCGGCACGATATGGTTGGTAGGTATGACAGTGTCTTTGTAAATGTAGTGTCCTATCTTATCTTTATCAATTGCCAGGGCGAATGCCTGACGGATCTTGGTATTATTGAATGGTTTGGTTAGATAGTTCATCCCATAGTAGAAGAGCGAGAGTTGTGGTTCGCTATGATATTGCTTCTGGGGGAGGGCTCTGGCAGAGCTAAGTTGAGCGGTGGGTACAGGGGCTGCGTTGGCCTGCCCACTCTGGTAAGCTTTATAGACTGTATCTCCTGTTCGATAGAAAGGCATGACCACTCTTTTTAGCTGTGGCTTGGGGCCATAATAGTTGGGATTGGGCGTGAAGACGATCTCAGTGCCTCTGGTATAGCGAGAGACAATCCATGGACCTGAGCCAGCTCCTTCTTCTAGATGTGCGGTCCAGTTGTTGCCATACTTTGTGACCAGATGCTTCTGTACAACATATGAGCAGGCATAGGTCAGGGCCTGGAGAAAATAGGGCGCTCGGCGCGTGGTTTGTAGAACGATGGTTGAGGAATCGGGAGTCAGGATACTATCGCCAATGAGCGTCTTGATGCTGCCTTTTTGTAATTTATCGGCATCTTTGATGAGGCTTAGATAGATGGGCGCGGTCGTCGATTTTAGCGAGGGCTGAAGCGCGCGATCCAGGCTATAGGCGACGTCTTCCGAAGTCAATGGGCTACCATCGCTAAACTTCACATTGGGCTTGAGCTTGAAGGTCCAGCTCAGCCCATCGTCGCTCTGTTGATACGACTGGGCGAGTTCACCATAAACCTCTAGCTTATCGTTGAGTTGGACCAGGCCTGTGAAGACCATTGAAATCGCGCCAGCGGAGGTCAGGTCAGTTGTTAGCCCTGGATCAAACGTCTGAATATCTGCAATGCCGCTAATGGGCAAGATAGCAATCTGTTTATCATTGGTAGCCTTACTCTCTTTTCCGCTGGTCGCGCTGGTATTCGCGCAAGCCGCTGAGAGCAAAAGTAACAAGATACAAGCCATAGCGAGCGGGCCTCGAGTGTATCTCTGGCATACCTTCATGGCAAATACTCCCCCTTGCCGCGAAGAGCACGGCAAGAAATAAATGTGTTCTCCACCAGTCACTTTTACTTTGCAGGGGCAACTAGTTGCCTCTTTGTATTGTACCTCTTTGTCGGTTAGACTCTTATGGTTGCAGTATGTGAAGAGGTATCTGACAGGTGGTCATTGGTTGGCTGGATGTGCTAAACAATAGAGAGGCAGGAAAGCAATGGGCGCCGCTTCTCACCAGTTCCAGATGAAATGGTTTTGTGCTAAAGAGAAAACAGCGTTCGCAAAATGAACATTGTATGGGTTTGCGAACGCTGTTCGGAGAAAGATGTGTGTACCAGATGGTTTTAGCCAGCCTGGACACGGTAGATGATGGACCAGTCATCAGGGGGAATGATTCCCTGACTATTATCAATGATGCCTACGATATCGGTTGTACGCAGAAAGATAGAGGTCTCCTGCCCTGTTGGTATCCAGGCGACATCATTGATCAGTTGTTGCTCCGTCTGCTGGTAGCTTTGAGCTCGTCCATTTGGTGAGCTATCAGCTTTGGCGAGTTGGTCCTGTACTGCCTGTTGGCGAGCCGCGCTTGTGCCAAAATTCTGTCCATAATTCATATTGTTGTTGACACTTCCCTTGCCAAACTGGTACGTCAGCCAGTTTTGAGGATCGGGATATTCTCCAATCCAGGAAAGAGCCCAGAATTGTAGGCCCTGATCGTTCATAGTTGAGGCGGTTACCTGATCTAACAAGGTATTGTAGTCCACGGGATTCGGCTTGATAGTAATATTGAGGGCCTTCTGGATTTGCTGAATGACGACCTGAACCTCTTGTTGCGTAGTGGCAATGCCGGTTGCGTAGGTTAGTTGAATATCAGGCAGGTCGGAGACGCTCGCGATATTCTCTTCCTTAAGTCCTTCTTTCAATAGCTCCTGTGCTTTCTGGGCATTGCCCCTCAGATTTTGGGTGCCATCAGGACCAGTGAGCTTATCGTTATACTCTTTTAGTCCCTGGGGCAGAAGATGGTTAGTCGCAATAGTGCTACCTTTCCAGATGTTCTGGGCAATAGCCTGCTTATCTATCGCGAGAGCAAATGCCTGGCGAATCTTGATATTGTCAAAGGGCTTGGTCAAATAGTTCATCGTATAGTAATTGGTCCAGAGTTGCGGCAGTTGATGAAAGTCTTTCCGTTTCTTGTCATTCTGCAAATTGTTGATTGGCACATTTGCGGTATCTATCTGGCGATTCATATAGGCTTTATAGGCATCTTCATTGGTTTGATAAAAGCGGAAGATAACTTTTTGTAGTTGTGGTTTAGGATTGTAGTAATTGGTATTGGGTGAGAAAGTGATGGCCTGACCATGTCTGTATTCTGCGACTTTAAAAGGTCCAGAACTCCCGGCCTGACTCAGGTGGTCCGTAAATTGCGCGCCATATTTATCGATCAGACTCTTTTCGACCACAAAGGCGCAACTCATTGTCAATCGTGAGAGCAGATAGGCCGTGGGCTGAGCAGTAGTGATCACAATGGTATTGCGGTCTGGGGTGCGAATACCACTTAGAGTTTGGCTGCGACCAGCGATCACCTGATCCGCGCCTTTGATGATATTGAGATAAAGTGGCGCAACGGTAGACTGTGTTGTAGGATTGAGGGCTCGATTGAGGCTATAGGCGACATCAGCCGAGGTGAGTGCTGTCCCATCGCTAAATTTGAGATTAGGTTTGAGCTTGAAGGTCCACGTCAGGCCGTCGCCACTGCGCTGCCAGCTTTGTGCCAGTTGAGGGATGACTTCCAGCTTGTTGTTGAGCTGTACCAGGCCCGTATAGAGCATCTGGGCAGCGTGGATGGATGCATCATCATGAGCCAGGGCTGGATCAAGCGTGTCAAGATCTGTAATGCCAACCTGAGGGAGGGTGTAGATTTGTTTATCTGCGGAGACCTTCATGGTCTGTTGCGAGTTTCCGCCGAAGAGACTACATGCGCTGAAAAGGAAGAGTAGCGCGCATAGGCTCACTGTATGTATGAGCAACCGGGTGAAATGGACTTTCCCAATCGGAAACATGAAGCCGACTCCTTTATGGCTTTATTGATGATCACTCAGGCCGCTTCTCGCCGGATATTCCTCTGCACATAAGCGCTTCGCGGGGTAAGGGGATGTGATATGGCGGTTTGTCCAGGCAAACCGCCATATCACATCCCCTTACTGCCTATTACATTAACCCCAACGATCCACCGTCTGTGGCGAGGGATCATATTGTGACCCTATAGTATATAGGACGCTCTACGTGCCTGTTCGAAGACACATCTGGGCGAAAATTGCTATATACTTCTAAGTTTTTTGTTGCTCGTTGATTACAGTTGAGCGACCTTCGGGTCCTGGGGGCCGCTGATAATGGCATGAAGCGCAACATGAATAAACGCGTCAGTGTTGGTCTGCGCGAGTGCCTTGGGCCAGGCCATATACTCTTCAGCAGCAGCTTGCACTACCTGAAGGGTTTGACCCTGGTCCTGAGTGGCATCAACATGTCCAGCGGCAATGGCGATGGCACCGAAGAGCGCGCGTGGATCATGTCCAACCTTAAGATAGCGCTGAGCTGTAGCCAGTGCTCCGGCGAAGTCCCGGCTCTTCAATTGGTCCTGAAGTGTTTCAAGCTGAGAGCCTGCAATGAAACCGCCACCAGGGATTGTACCCGCTGGCGTTGGCTCGGTCTGCTGCATCGGAGAACTGGAGACCTCCTGGTAAAGAGCGTTGATATAGGCCGCAGCGGTATAGAGTGAAGGCAAGATTTCGACATCCTGTACCCGGCGCATCATCTGACGAACCGCCGCCGCATAGAGGAGTCCATGAGCGATAGCGAGGTACTGCTGATGATCAACGTTGTCTAGCGTGCATAGGAGATCGGCTGCTGCGAGCGCGATAACAGAAGCGGCTGCGCGCGGTGAGACTTCCTTTTTGATGACGGTATCATATACACCCTGGCAAACCTGCGTGGTGTCTACGTTGCTGCTCAGTAGCTTGTACAGTTCAAGCGCGTTCTCATCCTTGGGAGTAGAGAGGCGTGTTCGTACGCTCTTCATGCTATTCTCAGGCTTGGACGCGAAGGTGCGTACTGTTTTGATCCAAGTTGGTTCGTTGCCAGTGGGGCTCAGCGGGAGGTGGGGCGTGAGCCAGTGCAGGATATTGGGAACACGGTCTCCCCATTCTACGGCATCGAGGAGTTGGAAACCACGAACCGCGAAGATCATTGGATGTCCGCCATCCTGAAAGGTATCGGCGATACTCTCGACAATACGGGCTTCCATTGTGCGGTAATCTGCGCCTGAACCATAGAGTCCGAAGAGCAGGCGCTCTACGCCAGAAGTGTCATTGTTATGGACCGCCTTGCGCATCGCCTCGTTGACTGTCTCTTTCTCGCCGAGATCGCTGGGGAAGAGCGGCTCTGGATAGGATGGCTCTACTTTGGAACCCGCGCGGAGGGCGGCACTCGCCGTCTTTACGGCCTGCACAAAGATAGGAAGAGCGCGCTCCTTTACCGGAATGGTGGAGTTGACTGGCTCTGGCATAAAGTGAATCAGCCTGCTCAGCATCGCGGCAGTTCCCAGCGTGCTTGATGGATGTCCATCTTTATCACCGTGTACTGCGATCATTCCCAGGCGCCCAAGTAGAACATCGGGGGAGTTGGTATCCTGTAAAAGTTCACGCCCGCTGGCGATAATCTTCTCTGTATTTTCCTCAAGTGCTGCGTTAAGCACGCTTGAGAGGTCGACTCTCATTTCAACTTGTGCCATAGATAGCTCCTACAAAAAATAGATAACACCTTAGTAGATGTTCAGGACCCTCGCCACCTACGGTGGCTTCGCAGGGGTCAGGGGATATCGTTGGGTTCCCAACGATATCCCCTGACCCCTGCGAAACGCTTTAGCGCTGAGGAGTCTTTGCTTGAATGAGTGCATCGTATCACAACCGCAAGCAGCGCTTGCGGTTGTGATAATGCGGCGTAAGCTGCCTGGAAGCTAGCTTGCGTCTTTCAATTCACGAATGGCTTTTTCAATGTCGGGAATATCGGCATACTCCTCGTCGAGGAGTTTATAAGCTCGACTCAGATAGAGTTCGGAGAGCTTGCTCCCTCGCTCACTAGAAGAGATCGCTGCTGCTACTAATTCGCCACCGCGATATTTCTCGGCCAACGTTTGCGAAAGGCTGAGCATTTTTTGCTCGGTTTCGCGCAAGAGTTTCTGATCATGACCACCTATCGCGTAGCGGGCAGTTCCGATAAGTTTGCCAAGTTCCGCCAATTTTTGGCGATCTGGCATGGCATGAAGCACCAGGGAATCGGCATCCAACTCTTCCATAGTGAAGTGTGATTCAGTGCGTTTCTGGGTCTGAAGATTGGCGATATATGAAGCGTAGAGTTGTCCATATTCCTGGCATCCCTCTGCCGCGAGATTCATACGTGACATATCGTCTTTGGAACTAACGGTTCCAATCTCGCAGAGATCGTCGTCTCGATATTCCGCGAGCATTTCCAGATATTCCAGGTTCTGCCCCTCTTCGGGAATGGGAGGAATCGGCATACCAGTGATGGCATCGCTATCCTGTAGCTCCTCGGTGGGAAGTTGGGCTGCGAGTAGCGGAGGAATATATTTTGCGATAGACATCGGTATGGGCGGTATGACGCAGTAAGTGCAGAAAATATTCTGTGTGTTACTACGGTTGCGCACAATGAAGATGGCATGCCCTTTGGGGGCACGTGAGTTGCCGCGTAAGAATTGGATTGCCATAACGCTGATTCCTTCCGATATAGGGCTGCCTGGCATGTCTGCGCATGTCCCTTGCCCCTGTATATCAACTTCACTATTTCCAGTTGGTGTGCTTTGCCCTGATTCCCCTACATTTTCTCACGATTGGGCCCTCTTTTACAATATCCCTACGACCTCCAATGAGGGCCTCTCACTTTTGCTCAAAGCAACTCTGTTGCCCATATACGAGCAAAGCTTGCTGTCTATCCTTAAAGACCTTTGTAAAGTTGTTCAATGTGGCGGATCAGATCTTTATTGGCCTGTTTCTCATCGTCTGACAACTCTTCATCACTGGTTGAGATCTCATTGGCATAGAGTTTGAGGCGCGTAACGATCTCCTGGCTACCTGCGATGCGAGCGAAATTGTGTACCAAAATCCGAGCCTGCTCATTCTGATCACGGCGTAGATCAGTGACAGCGGTAAGCGCGTAAAGGTCCGCGTACTGGCGTAAGAACTTACTCCAATGCTCGGGCTGGCTGAGCGTATTCATAACATGCTCGACCTGGGTAAGCGCTTTAGTTTCTTCGTCACGCGCCCGTTCAAGTTCATTGCGGAGCAGATAAATGCCCGCTCGCGCTGAACGTGTGTCTACGACACCAAGGGGGCGACGAGCCTGATGATAGAGGCGAAGAGCTTCTTCAAAGTCGGTGAGAGCCGCATCGAGCTCATCTTGTCCACGCTTCGCCAGCCCACGGCTTAAGAAGGCGTCGGCAAGTCCAAGAATGTTTCCAGCCTGTTTGAAGCGTGTAATAGCGGCGTCACCGTTATTGATAGCTTCATCCCAGGATTGTTTAGCGATGTTGACCTGTGAGAGGCTTAGAACGGCAGAGCCGTCACCTTCAAGGCTCTCTACCAGTTGGAATTGACGACCAGCCGCGAGGAAGGTTTCACTTGCCGCATCAAGCTCATCGCTCGCGAGCTGAACCTGTCCAAGCCCGAGAAGTGCCTGGGCTGCTATTAATGGCTCCTGGAATTTCTCGGCTTGCTCTTGAGAGCGAGTGAAGGATTGCTGCGCCTCGGAAAAATCACCGCTTGTCAGGAGGCGCTTTCCTAGCACTAGCTCAACCAGGGGTTGAAGATTCTGTGCTAGCTTATTTTGCTGAATAGCCTCTTGGGCCGACTGTGCCAAACGCTCAGCCTCATGAAGCTCGCCTCCATAAATGAAAAGTTGAGCTGTACCAAGCGCGATTTGCGCTCTTAGGCTAGCGCTAGTAAGCGGATCGAGTTCCTGGCAACGCTCCTGGGCCTCAGTATAGGCATTACGTGCCTGTTGAAAGCGTCCCATCTGTTGATAGGTATTGGCAATACCAAGAATCGCGTGTCCCTCTACCAGAATATTTTGTAGTTTATGAGCTTGAGCACGCGCGTTATCGAACATCTTTAGAGCACTCTCAAGAAAGCCACTGCGATACTGGGCTTCGGCCTGATCCACAGCAGTCTCGGCCTGTCCAATGAGATAAGCAATTGCTTTGTATGTGCGGGCGGCGCGCTCTAGTAGTGAGTTCGCGTATGTAAGCTGCCCACGGCGCAGGTTGATTTCGCCAAGAACGCGATTGGCGTTGGCATTCCCAAGCGCATTATGTTGTTTTGTGTAAAGGTCGAGGGCGCTTTGCGCGCCAATCAGGGCCTGCCCAACTTCGTTCTGGAGGAGCATGACTTCCGCCAGACCGAGATCAGCGTCTGCCTCTCCCAATTCGTATTCGAGTGAGTTCGAGGTCTTAAAGGCTTCGGCGAAGAGATTTGATGCAGTTTCGAGTTGTTCGCGTTCGAGGTAGATGCGTGCCATGCCAAGCTGAGCATCGATGGTCCCAAAGATGTCATTTGTATCTTGATAAATGGTCAGGGCTTGCTGATAGCCTGCCAGCGCGGGCTCAAAGTCCCGCTTCATGCGCTGGATATCAGCAAGACTACGGCTGGCATCGGCGAGATTAATGCGATCGTTTGCTTCTTTATAGAAGTGAATGGCATCTTGATAGTGTTCTGCCGCGTACTCATTATTGCCGCGTTGGAGTTCTATATGGCCGAGAGCCAGTTCTGTATTGCCTATTCCTTGAGCATTCTTGTGGGCACGATAGATCTGCTGGGCTTGTTGATAGGCATCCTGTGCGCGATCCAGGTGTGCGAGCTGGCGCTCGATATGTCCTACAGAGAGGATCGTGGCAGCTTCGCTCAGTGGGTGTTCAGAGTCACGGTAGAACTTGATCGCGCGTTGGTAACTAGTGATGGCTTGCTCTAAAGCATTATTTTCGCGTTGTACTTCAGCGATTAATGTGCGGCTATCGCCAGCTCGCTTGAAGTCGCCACTCAGGCGAAAGCGAATTTCCGCGTCGTTAAAGGCATCGGATGCCTGATCGAGTTTCCCTTCATGGTATGCTTCAAGGCCAGCCTGGAGACGTTTTTCGGCCTGCTGCAAGTCTCTGGCCTGTTTCTCTGTATCCTGTGTTGACATAATATATCTATTCCTTAAGACGGCAAGGTCACTGGATGTGTCTTCAATGTGCTGTTTACCTGAATCCATTGTAGTGCCTGAGGTCCAGAAAGTCAAAGAAAGGTCGAGTGCGGCATCAAAATCATCGATACTAGCAAGGGAGTGGGTGTGGATGTTGGCGATGCAAGGGCGAAGCCATGCCAAGCAGGTGACCAGTGCTCTGAAGTATGGTAGAATACAAGCTACGATATCAAATGAACCAGGCTTATTGGTCCACCTTTTTATTTACAGGATCAAGGCGCTGCCGAAGGGAGCCGTAAAACGATGAATGAAGACATCCTCTCGCGTGTAGATCTCTTTTCCACTTTAAGTAAGAAAGAATTGCAAGAGATTGCAAAGAATTGTCAGGAACGCTCATTCAGTGCAGGTTCTACCATTGTTTCACAAGGGGATACTGGTGTTGGGCTGTATGTACTGAAGAGTGGAAAGGTACGTATTATTCAAGCACAGAGTCCTGACGGGGCTGAAGAGGTTATTGGTAGTGCTTCGGCTGGTGATGTGCTTGGTGAGATGGCGCTTCTCGATGAGCAGCCGCGTTCAGCGACTGTGATTGCCGAAGAAGATGTCACAGCACTTGTTCTGCCTGTCTGGGAATTCCGTAGTATTTTGCGTTCGCAGTCTGATATTGCGTTGAAGTTGTTGGCTGTATTGAGTCGCCGTTTGCGAAAGGCTGAGGCTCGTTAGTCCAATAGTGCAATGCGTATCCCACAATTCGTATTAGCGAACGGGCGAGGTAGAGTAGTGTGCGTAGGCATGATTGCAGCGCCTACTCTACCTTCTGCTCATGGGGCTGTGGTACCTGAGAGTGCGGATCGGACTTGCTGTCCTTGTGCATGAGTTTCTGCATCTCCTCGAACATCGTCTCTACATCGGTAAACGAATGGTAGACACTTGCGAAGCGGATATACGCGATTTTGTCGAGAAGACGCAAACGCTCCATAACCAGTTCGCCAATCATGCTGCTTGGGATCTCCTGCTTTCCTGATCGGTCAAGAGCTTGTTCTATTTCCTCTACCGCTTTCTCTATTTCGCTTGCTGGTAATGGGCGTTTTTCGCACGCCTTGCGTAGCCCAACGTATAGCTTCATACGGTCGAATGCCTCGCGCCGTTGGTCGCTTTTAATGACCATGAGAGGCGCTTTCTCAACACGCTCGTAGGTACTGAAACGCCCCTTGCAATGATCACATTCGCGGCGTCTGTGGATGGCATCACCGATATCGCGTGAATCTTTCACGCGAGACTCGGTACATCCGCAATAAGGACATTTCATTCTGGCTCTCCAATACTAAGTTGTCTGCAACAGGCATATTCTATCACAACTGTGAAGCTTGGAGACAGTTTTGGTATACATACCCTAGCGTGCGCGAGATGAGGCGAGTCTGGATTGATGTGAGCTGGCATGGCGCTCCTCTACCCTGGCCTGCTCGTCGGTAATCTGTTGTAAATGTGGATGGACTTTGCCAACATATCCTGAGCGTAGGCGTGAACCTTCGCGCCAGTAGGCATACCAGTAGGGACCATGACCAGGGCCATTGCGGCAGGTACTACATGCTTCCTTTCCACACTTTCGATGTTGTAGCTGGTAAGTAATATGTTGATCACTTGGTATAACTTTCATCGCCTTCCTCATTACTCGTACCACCAATATGGCTCAGATAGCATTTGACGCAAGAATGAATATTGAATGTATATGTAAACCTCTATTATCATAACATCTTATGGTGAACATTGTATGAATTTCTGCCTTCCAAATATGAAACATAGTTCACCAGATGTTTCACATCTGTAGATGATTTCATCATAAAATATCTTTTGAGCTTATATTGAAGGATATTTGCATTGTTACATTTTGTTAGGATGGTAGGTTGAGTCTGTCGGATATAGAAACATGACTATCGATATGCCTGCGTTAGAGCGATATCAGAAACTGTAAAGTAAGGATCAGAGATTATTCGGGGACAAGATGTAAATTATTCTGTTTAGTTGCTTAAAGTGCTTGAGTGTGCCCCAGTCCTTCGTGGAATGATGTATAATATGATCTGTACATCTATCTCCGGCGAGAGTCTTCTATTCCGTTGTGTTGTGTTGTGTTGTAGAATCGGAAAGAGGAAGCACAAGTATGCAAATAATCATCACAGGCCGACAGATGCACGTCTCCCCACAGTTGCGTCAGCGCATCGAACGTAAACTCCAGCGCCTTTCCCGCTTAATTGATGAGAATGCACTCGTGGAAGTGACGGTAACCGAGGGGCAGACAAGAAGTGCTCAGGACCGTTTTTCTGTCCAGATTGCGTTGCCAGGTCATGGTCATGTTCATGCTGTGCGTAGCGAAGTAAGCGCGCTTACCGTGAATGCCGCGCTTGACGTTGTGGTCGATAAAGTTGTGTATCAGCTGGGCCGTCAGAAGGATCGCCTGACGACGCGCCGCCAGCACGCTCCTGCTATGAAAACGCTCGCTCTCTCGCGCACTGGCCGTTTATCTGCTTTGGAAGAGGAAGCTGAAGCATTTTCTGAAAGCATGACTGAGAGCCAGATGATGGAAGAGCAGGAGAATGAACAGATCTGGTCTCAGATTGTGGAGATCAAGAGATTGCCAACCAAGCCAATGACTGATAAAGAGGTTATTGAGCTTATGGAGAAAGATAAATCGGCTTACTATCCCTTCTATAACCAGGAAACGAGCAGTGTCAATGTCATGTATCGACTGGATCAGGGTGGCTATGGCCTGCTTATTCCAGCCGTAGAATAAAATATTCCCCAGAATAGCCAGAAGCCCGGCATGGATTATTGTCCATGCCGGGCTTCTGTGTCTCTTATGATCTTTGATGCCTCGCTGATATTTCCACTGGTGACAATAGAGCATTGAGATGATTTGGGGCTTCTTAAGGGATATGGACCTCGAATTTCCATGGAGGAATGATTGGGGACTCAAAAAGCCCTAAAGGATCAGCAGCCAGAACTGTCAGTTGTTTGCTCTCGGCTTTGAGTGCTGGACGGAAGCGCGCGCTTCCTTGATAAATGATTTCCTCTGAGCCATTCCCCAGATCGGGGCGCGCGAGTAATGTTCCGCCTCGATCCCCGAACCAGTGATTCCCAATATCATCTTGCAAAGAGAATATGATACGTGGAACGAAAGCAAAGCCGCTCGCAAGTGGAGGTCGCATCCAGAGATATTGAATTTCAAAGTACTGTTGATAATAGCAGAGCCGATGGAGCAACAGGGTCATGCCCTGTTGCTTTTGCTCAATTTCCAGATTTACAACCCGCTCAGGTTCTTGTGTTTCGCTACTGGTGCTCTCCCCTTTGAGTGTGGTGGGAGTCTGGGGTGGCGCGGAAGTGACCACAGGGGGGCGTGAGGCCAGTTCCAGAGCCTTTGGCGAGAACGGAGCAGAATCTTGAAGTATTTCATTGCACAATTGAAGGCATGCATCGCAGATATACGCAGCTCCAGGTCCCGCGACGATACGTTTCACTTCTGATGCATGGCGCCCACAAAACGAGCAACGTGCCAGAGACCGATCTGTACTCATCAAACCTCCCTCTGTGGTATTCTTGCTGTGTTGAACTCCTATTGTTTTATATGAGTGCGTATTGCAGCCGTAGCGGCGTTGTGCAGACCGAGGCGCTCAAGAATATAGGTATGTGCCTCCCATTCCAGTGTATCATCTAATGGCGCGAGCGTAAGTGGAGAGGGTGAAGTGGCCTCCTCCTTTGTGAGTGTTGTCACCGCCAGTACATCTTCAGAGGTGTCTTGCTCCAGCCTTTGTCCGTTATTTGTAGCTGAAAAGGCAGCTATAGTGCTTTCATCATCATCTTCTTTGTATTTCCGCTTGAGCGCTAAAGAGATAAGATGGTCTGCGAAATGGGGGTTTTTGGGTAAGAGCGAGCCGTGGAGATAGGTTCCATAGGCATTACGATAAATCGCGCCCTCGGTATGGTCCTCGGCATTGTTCCCAAAGCCTTTGAGAACTTTCCCCAAAGGTTTTGCGGTTCCCAGGTAGGTGCGCCCGCCATGATTCTCAAATCCAACCAGCGTTGTTCCATTCCAGCTTAAGGCTATATCGCCAATACAGCGTGCCACTCGTGCGCCTTTATGGATTGTCCAGGCATCAAAGACACCCAGCCCTCGCATATCTGGACCTTCAGCCGGGCGATAATAGTGTGCTAGCAATTGGAATCCCCCACACACAGCCAGCACAGGCATATCATCTTCGACCGCCGCCCATAAGCCGATGCCCTTGAGCTCATAGAGATCCTGAGCGACTGGGGCCTGTTCTTTATCCTGCCCTCCCCCAATGAAAAGCATATCGTATTCATCGGGGGCGAGGGCGTCTCCAATACCCAGCCCAACAACACGAAGCTCGATTCCGCGAGCCTGGCAACGACGCTGAAGCGTCATGATATTACCTCGGTCACCATAGAGATTGAGTTGATCTGGATAGAGGTGACCAAGGGTAAGCGTGAGAGGCTTGACGGAAGCGTACGTCATGCGTCTCTTCCTTCCCAGTAGCGGGGTGTAAGGCCCTGCTGTTCTAAATGACGATGAATTTCTAATAAACCTGTATACGTAGGAACGATGAACAAAGTTTCTCCGGGAGGCGTACCCTCTATTGCTTTATTCACCGCCTCTTGCAGCCCGTAGATACGTGCGGAGGGGAGGGTCGCTTGACGATCGGTGTCACTCTGCTTCCCTTTCCTGCGTGCCGAAGAGCGTTTAGATGCCTGTTTTACCTTCTCGGCACGTAAAGGCGTCGAAGGAATAAGTGTCATCTTGTTTTCGTCTATACCTGCATATTTTAGCCGAAGCATAAGGTCACGCGCGCGTGTTCCCGAAATGGTGACGGACGCGATATGCTCGAGTGCCCTTTCAAAATCTACGTCCCAGATCCAGGAAATATCTCGCCCGTCAGCAGTGTTATCATTGAGGACAAATAACACATGTCGCTGAGTTGGCTCCTGGACCGGTTCCGGACTGGAATTGCCTACCGATGGAGCTCCATTGCCTTCCATTGCCTGAGGCTTCTCAGGGATGGTGGGTTGCGTCGCCTCGACCGTGCGCTCACTAAAGAGTGTGCGTAGTACCTCGTTGAAGCCGGTTGGATTTTTTGCGAGGAGCAAACGAACGACGCGACCATCGATATCAACGCTTTCGCCACGACCAAAGACAGGCTTAAAGCTTTGTATGCCTTTCTGGACTGGTTCCCAGGGAATATCAAGTGCTTTGGCAATCGCGATGGCCCCAAGTGCGTTGTAGATATTGTATATGCCAGGCAATGGTACGATGAGATCGTGCTTCTCGTCACCGATAGCGATACGCAGGCGCTGGCGATCAAAGCCCTCGGCGTGAATACCGGTCACACGAATCTGTGGTTGCGGGCGTGACCAATCGCCGTTTGGACAGTGATAATGCCCGATATGGCTATAGAATCGCGCGTCGTATTCATATTCACGACCGCAAATTGGGCAGACACGAGCATCGATGACCTGGTGTTGTTCATCCTCCTGCTTGTGGCGTAAATCAAGCGATAGGTCATCTATGCCGTAGTAAATGATAGTACCTGCAAAATCTCTTCCAAGCTGTGCTGTGGTAGGGTCATCAGCATTCAGCACCAGAATGGTACTTGTGGGTAGTTTTTGTAATGTATCGTGCCACTGACTGGAGATACTATCGACCTCTCCATAGCGGTCGAGCTGGTCGCGGAAGAGATTGTTAAAGAGAAGTACGCGTGGTGTTACTGCCTGGGTGATCTGGGGAAGGGTTGCCTCATCAACCTCAAGGATCGAGATGGCTTTCCCTGCGCGTTTAAGCTTACCGCTAGGTAGAGCACGAATAACCAAGGAACTGGCGATGCCGCGCATCAGGTTTGAGCCTTCCTTATTATGCCAGACACGTAAGCCTGAGTGACGCATGATCGCTGCGACAAAGCCACTGGTTGTGGTTTTGCCATTTGTGCCAGTGACGATGATGCTACCATGTTCAAGCTGTGTGGCCAGGTGCTCGACGATGTCAGGGTACATGCGCTGTGCTACGATACCAACGATGCTAGTTCCTCCACCTACGTGAAGACGACGGCTCAATGCTCCTGCGGTACGCCCTGCTACGATTGCCAAACCCGCACGTAGCTGGTGGTTCTGGGGTTCAGATGGTCGCTGACTCACTTTGCCACGCCATTTGCCTGCGAGCGCATTGCGACTCAATGGCTGTTGGGGTGGTGTATCTGGCTCCTGTTTCAATGGCTGAGACGATTTATCTTTGCGCATATCTTTCCTCCGAGTCAGCGTTTATAGTATCTCTTATAGTATGGCTGAATGCAGAATAGCATGCAAGTTCAAGGGGGGTCAAGTGATAGCCGGGCTAGTAGTCCTGAGAGTGTTGCCAGGATGTGGTATGCTTCTTAAGAAATTTTTGCTGTTACCCGAAAGTTTTGTTAACATACCCCTTATCCGGAAACCTGAGTGCGTTTGTTGCAACAAACATCTGAGCACAAGAAGTGCGCGCTAGCCGCGAGAGCGGCATTGGTTTTCGCATAAGACCATAGATAGAGTAGCTACTTGCCAAACTATGCTATTCTATGCTTTGGAAATATCTACCCGGTATTTGCGTGTTTCGAGTGATGGGAAGTTGTATCAACACTTTATAGTAGTAAAAACGAAGGTCGGGGAATAAGGTCGATGGCAAAGAAACTAGTAATCGTAGAGTCGCCAGCTAAGGCAAAAACGATTGAGAAGTTTTTGGGACGAGACTTTGAGGTTCGTGCCTCAATGGGTCACATTGTCGATTTGCCGAAGAAGGGGCTGGGAGTAAATACACGGAAAGACTTTGCGCCCAAGTATGAGGTTATAGAGAAAAAAGATAAGCTGATTGACGAGCTCAAGGCGGCATCGAAACGCGCGGACGAAGTTTTCCTCGCCCCTGACCCGGATCGTGAGGGCGAGTTCATTGCCTGGTCTTTGCAGAACGTATTGGGCTTGAAAAATCCACACCGGGCTGTTTTCAATGAAATTACGAAGCACGCAGTTCAGGATGCGATTAAGAAACCGCGTCAGATCAATGAGGACCTCTTTAATGCTCAGCAGGCGCGTCGCGTGCTTGATCGCCTGGTTGGTTATAAGATTAGCCCTTTGCTCTGGAGGCGTATTCAGTCGGGAACGAGTGCTGGTCGCGTACAGTCTGTGGCTTTGCGCTTGATTTGTGATCGCGAGTCTGAGATCCAGGCTTTTGTTCCGGAGGAATATTGGAGCATCACGGCGACGCTGAGTAAGCAGAAGAGCTCAGAGCGCTTTGAGGCGTCGTTGATTTCGCGGCTTGCTGATTTGTCCGCTGTGAATAGCGCGGACCAGGAGGCTGAAGCAAATGTTGGCTCCAACAACGAAGGTAATGGAAGCAAAGCGAGTAAGAAGGGGCGAATTAAGATCTCCTCGCAGGAGGAGGCTGATACCATTCTGGCTGAGCTCAAAGGCGCGGCCTATAATGTGCTGAAATATGAGGAGCGTGAGCAACGTCGTCAGGCGCCGTTCCCTTATACGACCAGCACCTTGCAGCAGGATGCCTCGTCGCGGCTGTACTTTAAACCCAAGCGCACGATGAGCCTGGCCCAACAATTATACGAAGGTATAGAACTGGGCGAGCGTGGGCAACAGGGCTTGATTACCTATATGAGAACGGACTCGACGCGTATCTCTGATGAAGCCCAGAAAATGGTGAAGGGCTTTGTAGCTCAGGAGTATGGGAAAGAGTATGTGGGCGCTGGACGCATGAGCAAGGCCAAAGCCACGACTCAGGATGCGCACGAAGCTATTCGCCCCACTGATGTTACAATCTTGCCCCAAAGTATCAAATCATTTCTGACTCCAGATCAGTTTAAGCTCTATAATCTGATCTGGAATCGTTTTGTCGCTAGCTTTATGGCTGCCGCGATCTTTGATACTGTGCGCGTTGATATTGGTGCCAAGCAGTATGTCTTCCGTGCTACTGGCTCAAACCTGCGCTTTCCAGGCTTCTATGCTGTCTGGCCGCGTGAGGAGGATGAGAAGCTCTTGCCACGGATGCAGGTTGACGAGACTCTTGATCTGCATAAGCTCAAACCAGAACAGCATTTTACCCAGCCGCCACCACGCTTTACTGAGGCCAGCTTGATTAAGCAACTGGAAGAAGAAGGCATTGGGCGTCCAAGCACATATGTCCCTATTATCAGTACGATTCAGGATCGTGGCTATGTGGAGCAGGAGCAGCGGCGCTTTATGCCAACCTGGCTTGGAGCAACGGTCAACGAGGTCATGAATAAACATTTTCCCGAAATCGTGGATACTGGCTTTACCGCAGAGATGGAGCGTAAGCTTGATGACGTTGAAGAAGGACGTCGCTCCTGGATTGAGTTCCTGCGGACCTTCTATGGCGATTTTAAGTCGACGATGGAGAAGGCTGAAGCGGAGATGGACCGGGTGCAGAAGCCTGTAGAGGAACTTGATGAGAAGTGTCCCGACTGCGGGCGCAATCTCGTTATTCGTACTGGGCGCTTTGGCCGCTTTATCTCCTGCTCTGGTTTTCCAGAATGTCGCTATGGTCGCTCGTTTGTCAATAAGACCGGCGCGCTCTGCCCGCTCTGTGGGGGAGATCTGGTTGAGCGTAAGACGAAGCAACGCAAGCGTCTCTTCTATGGTTGTAACAACTATCCCACCTGTAACTTCGCCATCTGGGAGAAGCCAATACCTGAGACTTGCCCCAACTGCAACGGCCTGATGGTCATTCCGAAGGTTGGACAGGATCCTGTTTGCTATAACGAAGTTATTGTGCCACGCCGGAGCGCTGATGAGGAGCCCTCACCTGATGGAACGACGAAAAAAGTGACAAAGGCGAAGGGCTCAACGCGCAAGAAGGCCACATCTGAGGCGCCAAAGGCAGAGACGAAACGCAAAACTACAACGACACGCAAGAAGTCGACGGCTAGCACTACCCGTAAGGCAACGACTACTACAAAGAGAGCCAGTAGTCGCTCGTCGGCTACCACCAGTAAAGCCACGAAGAAGGTCGTAGCAAGTCCAAGTAAGAGAAATGTGGCGGAGTAGTCTACTTCAGCCTCACTAAAACGATGATCTACTGTATGGAGGGGTAGTAAACGGGTTTTCAAAATCTGAAAACCCGTTTACTACCCCTTATACTTTTTGTGGAGTAGATACATATATTGCTATCTAGTACTAGCGTATCATTAATCATGTTGTATACTGATCAGTATTTGAAATACTGTATGCTTGTATGAGGGCGAGGTGGCCTGAGGGCTGATGAGTCATAAAGATGATAAATGCCTTTTGTACCAGAGATCGCGCAAAAGTGATATAATCACAGAAAGCCACTAGCTTTCTGGGATAACTCCTATCAGAAAACCTGAACATGCTAGCCATGCTAGTGATGTTGGTTTTCGCATACAATCTAAGCAGCACCTTTTTGAATGGCAAGTTTGTGGAGGAACACATGCCCATGCCGTACGCCGTAACCTTAATCCCGGGCGATGGCACTGGACCGGAGATTACGACAGCTACAAGGCGCGTATTGGAAGCGACCGGAGTTCTATTTGAATGGGATGTACGTCAGGCCGGTGCTGAAATGCTCGAGAAGCATGGGACGGTCCTGCCCGATGATGTCATCGAATCGATTAAGCAGACGAAAGTGGGTTTGAAGGGACCAATTACCACGCCGGTCGGAAGAGGGCAACGCAGCGCGAATGTCACCTTGCGTAAAAAGCTTGATCTCTATGCGAACTTGCGGCCAGCCAAAACCTATCCTGGCCTGCGCTCACGCTATGAGAATATTGATCTGGTTATTGTGCGCGAAAACACTGAGGACCTCTATGCCGGAATTGAGTTTCAACGTGAAACACCGGAACATGAAGAAGTACTAAAGATTATCGCGCGCACGACGGGCCAGACGCTTGATCCCAATTCCGCCTTGAGCCTGAAGTATATTTCGGCCCTGGCATCGAGACGTATTGTCAAGTTTGCCTTTGACTATGCTCGCGCTAATGGCAGGCGCAAGGTAACTATTGTACATAAAGCGAATATCATGAGGCTCTCAGATGGCCTCTTTCTGGCGACTGCCCATGAGGTGGCGAAAGAGTATCCTGACATTCATCACGAAGATCGTATTGTCGATAACATGTGCATGCAGTTGGTGCAGAAGCCAGAGCTTTACGATGTCCTTGTGTTGCCGAATCTCTATGGTGATATTATTTCGGATCTTTCGGCAGGTTTAATTGGGGGGTTAGGGGTCGCGCCCGGCGCGAATATTGGCAGTCATGAGGCCGTTTTTGAGCCAGTTCATGGAAGCGCTCCCAAATATGCAGGCCAGAATAAAGTGAATCCTATGGCCATGATGTTCTCAGGCGTGATGTTGCTCCGGCATTTGGGAGAGCGAGAGGCCGCACACCGTTTAGAGCGAGCCTTGACGCAGGTCATAGCCGAGGGACGCTATGTGACCTATGATCTCAAACCTCGTCCAGATGATCCTACCGCTGTGGGGACCTCACAGGTTGCTGACGCAGTGATCGAACGTCTCTTACGCAAGTAGAGAAGATCACAATAGGAGTGTGATAGAAGTTGCCCTTAAAACCTTGATGAAACGCAGAGTCAAGGGATATAGACTGCTTTGCCAATAAAAAACAGTCTATATCCCTTGACTCTGCGTTTATGAAGTGGCGAATTTGAAAGAGCTAGCGCGTCATACCAACGCCTGGCTTGCGCCATTTGTGGCGAGCCTGGATATAGCGTACTGTTCCTGAGCGTGAGCGCATCATAACCGAAGAGGTACGAGCGCCCCAACCGAAGTATTGCACTCCATCCAACAGTTCTCCAGTTGTAATGCCAGTGGCAGCGAAGGAGACGTCGTTACCTTTAACGAGATCATCAGTGCGATAGACCTGATTGAAATCGATGCCGTCAGACTTCAGCTTTTCGCGCTCCTCATCATTGCGCGGCCAGATTTTACACTGAATTTCACCACCAATACATTTGATGGCTGCTGCTGCTAGTACTGCTTCTGGTGCACCACCAACGCCAAGTAGCACATCAATGCCACGGTAATCCTCCATTGCAGCCTGGATAGCGGCTGCGACATCGCCATCGCCGATAAGGCGAATGCGTGCGCCGACCTCGCGAACCTGACGAATGATACCGGCGTGGCGTGGGCGGTCAAGAATGGCGACTGTCAGATCGTCGATACGGGCATCACGCGCACGGGCGATGCGATCCAGGTTGACTGCCACAGGGGCATTGATATCGATAGCGTTGCGCAAAGCTGGGCCAACGGCGATCTTCTCCATATAGAATACTCCGGGAGGGGCCGCGTACATGGTACCGCGCTCGGCAGTTGCTACGACCGCAAGCGCGCCTGGGAGACCCAGAGCCAACAGACGTGTGCCATCAACTGGATCGACGGCGACATCCACTTCTGGCTCGCCTCCGTTGCCAACATGCTCTCCGATATAGAGCATGGGAGCCTCATCTTTTTCACCTTCTCCAATGACAACGATGCCATCCATATCAACACCATCAACAGCCTGCCGCATGGCATCGACCGCCGCCTGGTCTACCATCTCTTTGTTGCCCTTGCCCATCCAGCGTCCCGCGCTCAGGGCGGCGGCTTCCGTCACACGGATCAATTCTATGCCCAGGTTACGCTCACGCGTTCCTGATTGTACAAAGCGTTCTTCTTCCAAGTTTGTCCTCCTTGGGTATGTATCTCTACTCTTAAATGGTAATGTGCTTCTGGTGTGTACGGCAGTGTTCTGCAAGCATGATGGCTCGTACCTGTTCTACTGCTTGATCCAAATGTCCCTGGCGATTTTCTACAACATAGTCGTATTGTTCGCGCTGCGCCAGCTCGTCCTGAGCATCGAGGAGACGACGCTGTTTCTCGGCCTCTGTTTCGGTCTGGCGGTTGGTAAGACGATGGGCGAGCTCCTCAAATGAACCGGGAGCCAGAAATAAGAAGATTGCGCCAGGAAGCTTTTGGCGAACAGTCGCCGCTCCCTGGACATCAATTTTAAGGAGGACATCGCGTCCTTGACTGAGGTGCTCGCGAATTGGTTGCTTGGGTTGTCCGTACCAGTTTCCGTGTACGTTCGCATACTCAAGTAATTCGTCGCTGGCTACCAGACGGTCAAAGGTGTCGGTATCGACAAAATGGTAGGGGTTACCCTCGCTCTCGCCGATACGAGGGGCGCGCGTTGTAACCGAAGCCACGACGTGAAAATCCATACCTTGCTCTTTGAGCACTTTAATTACTGTATCTTTTCCAGTGCCAGAGGGGGCTGAAAGCACAAACAGAAGACCACGTTTGGATATAGAGGTATTGAGATGTGATGTATCAGACGGTTGAGGTACAGTAGAATCTGTCTCAATATGCATGTTTCTCTTCCTGGCATAGCATTTTGTTTTGAGGATTTTGGTGTACGAATAGCCTATACTTTGCTATACTGGTGTGCACCGGCGAGCTTATCAACAAATGGTGTGATAATCTCCCTCTACAGTAGCTATTCGGCACGTGTATATCGATGCTAGAGGGCGAAGCTCGTTATTGATATTGTACAACACAGAGCAGGCCGCGTAAAAGTAAGTGCTTGCTCGCCTGGCATCATGGTATGCGCTGTAAAGCATGCCGTAGAAGATTGGAAGTTCGTATGCATGTAGATGCTATGACCCTGGCGGCGGTCGCTGATGAGTGGCGAATGCTGTTAGCGGGAGCACGTATCGATAACATTATCCAGCCCACCGCGTACGCGCTGGCTCTGCAATGCTACGCGCCGCGTGCCCAGGAACAGGGAGGCGGACGCAATTACTGGATCTATCTCTCGGCCCACCCTCAGTTGGCCCGTGCCCATATTACGGCCCTCAAGCCACCCAAGATTGCCAGCGAACCACCAGCCTTTGTGATGCTCCTACGCAAGCATCTGGAAGGGGCACGCATTGAGGCCATCTCACAACCACGCGGGGAGCGTGTAATTGAGATTGTGGCTGGATATCGAAGCTCAGCCGAAAGTGAGGAGCGAACGCGCTTTCGGTTGATTATTGAGATTATGGGTCGGATCAGTAACATCGTCTTCTGCAACGAGGATGGAATGATTCTGGGAAGCCTCAAGCGTGTAGGGGCCGATGTGAACCGTTACCGCGTCATTACAGCCAATGTACCGTATGTTCCCCCGCCCCCCCAGCAGCGTATCCTGGCAGGGCAGGAATTACCTCGCCTTGACCCTCTGACTGTGACGGCGGCTCAACTCTCGATCTGTGCCGCCGAACAGCCTGAGCCCGAAGAACAAGAGGCCCCAAAGAAGCGCAAGAAGGGTGGGGGCCAGCCCACGCTATGGCAGCTATTAACACGCCACTTGCTAGGATGTAGTCCGTTGCTGGCTCGCGAAATGGTCTATCGGACGACCGAGAATAGCGAGACATTAGTCGCCGACGCGAGTGAAGCTACGTGGGAAGAGCTAGCCTGGACGATTCGCGATCTGACATCGTCGTATGAGACTCATAAGTGGCAACCACAATTAATTGTGCATGAGCGATCTGACGGGGGGATGGGGCGCCAGGAGGAGTTTCTGGCTTTCGCGCCCTATGTGCTGGAGCAATATGCCGCCCTACCGAGCGTCAGCATTCGTCAGTCTCCGTCCATCAATGTGCTGCTGGATGACTATTTCGCGCGCGCGGAATGGCGCGATGCTATGGAAGGTGTGCGCGCGCCTGTGCGCAAAATCTTGCAGACGCAACGCGAGCGCTGCCAGCGTAAGGCTCAACTGTTGGATCAGGAGATGGCAGCTTCAGAGGATGCCGCGCGCTATCGTCTGCAAGGCGAACTCCTTCTAGCCCATCAATATGAAATCGAGCAGGGGCAGACGAGCGTTGAAGTCGATAATTACTTCGAGGATGATGGAAGTGGCAATGTACCCAGAGTAAAGCTTACGCTTGATCCTCGTTTCGATGCGGTGGGTAATGCTAACCGACTCTTCAATAAGTATCATAAGCTGCGCCGTGCGTTAGAGTTATTGCCAGAGCAAATCGAGCAGAATAACGCCGAACTGGCGACAATCGAGCAATTACTTGTTGACCTCTCACTTGCTGAGGTGCCTCCTGAGGTGGCGCTGGTCAAAGCCGAGGTCCAGGCAGCGGGCTATATTCGTGGAAAAGCGGCCCTGGACAAGAAAGCTTTGAAGGCGGCGAAGAAGGGTAAGAGTGGCAAGGGAGCTAAGAGTGGCAAGGGAGCTAAGAGTGGTCCTGGAGGAGGCGTCCCTCTCTATGTGCAGAGCCGTGAGGGCTTTACGCTCCTGGTGGGCAAGAACAGCCGCCAGAATGAGGAGGTTACTTTCCATCAGGCAAGCGGCAATGACCTCTGGCTGCACGCGCGCGGTGTCCCTGGCGCGCATGTCATTATTAGGGCGGCTGGGCGCGAGATTTCTCGCCAGGCGATAGACCAGGCGGCGAGTCTGGCGGCGTATTATAGTCAGGCGCGTGGCACGACGAATGCCCCTGTGGATTATACTTTGCAGCGTCATGTCCGCCATATGAAGGGCGGTGGTCCTGGCATGGTCATCTATGAGCGTGAGCATACCATCTATGTAGACCCACAGAGCGCGCTGCCTCTGTTAGAATTGAGCCGATAGTGAGTTGAAGCGTATCTGAACTTACTGGTAGCGTGTAGGGATGGGCATATGGCTGCGGTCACGTGAGGAGCCAATGCCCATCTCCTCGCGATATTTGGTCACAGTTCTACGTGCCATTGGAATACCCTGCGCTTTCATCAGGCGCGCCAATTCTTCGTCGCTATAACGGCGACGGGGGTCCTCTGTGGTAATTAGCTCACGTAGCATATCCTTCACACCGAGCGAGCCATCAAAGAAGTCTGCCAGGGGAAGCAGGCGACCACTTGGGAGCAAGGCATACTTATTGGCAGTCGCGCGGCTGACTGTACCTTCATCCAGGCTTAGACGCGTTGCGACCTCTGTGCGTGTCAGTGGGCGCAGATAACGTACTCCCTTTTCAATGAACTCGCGCTGATAGTGAATCACTAGCTCCGAGACGCGCCTGAGTGTTTGCCAGCGGCGCTGCATGCAATCGATGAAGAAGCGTGCGCGATCATTATGGTAATGCATATAGCGCTGAACCTCGTTGGTAGGTGTTTCACTGGACAATGGAGTGTATTGCGAACCAACTGAGAAGAGATAGCGTTTCTCTTCGACCAGTTCCACCTCAAGGCCATTTTCACCCTGGCGAATGATGATATCGGGTCGGATATAGGTTGCTCCGTTGCCCACGCGCGAGTTGCCCTGAGACGCGCTATAAGTATGAGCGGGAAAGGGATGCAGCATGGTACGAATGTAGCGATAGACCTCTTTCACTTCTGCCTCAGAGACTTTAAGTTGACGTGCTATATCATGAAACTGATTATGCGCGATTTGGTCGAGATATTGGTCTATGAGCGTATGAGCTAGGGGAGGCACTTCATCGATTTCGGAAATAGCATCCAGTTGAAGAAGTAGGCATTCGCGCAGGTTACGAGCACCGATGCCCAGAGGCTCAAGGGTTTGAAGTTGCTTGAGAACATAATCCACGCGTTCCAGAGGTACTTCCAGGTGTTGGGCTACCTCTTCAAGTGTGATTTCCAGGTAGCCTCGCTCATTCAAGTTACCTACCAGTTGCTCCGCGATGGTTGCATCCTCGGGAGGGAGCAAGGCTTCCAATTGCTGTAGGAGCGTCTCACTGAGTGACTCGTTCGTAGCGATACGTGCCATCGGGTCAAAAGAGTCTTCGTCGTCGATCTCAATGAAGCCGTAATTATCAATGTCGAAGAAGGTATGCTGATGATCCCATTTGGCGTGGTTTTCAATGGGGTATGCTCCCTCAGCTGGGGGAGCATTCGTGGCGCCTGGTTGTTCTTGAGGGGGAAAGTTGCCGCAGGCGGAGCAGACCTGCCCATATTGCCCGTAGAGTGGGGCGCTACAGAAGAGACAGATGCGTTGTTCCTTGACTGTGAGTGCGGGATTCTCTGCCTGCTCCTGGCTGACGGCGTGTTCTAGCTCTTCCGAAGAGAGATGTAAAATGGTGCTGGACGTGATGAGCTTGGCGTTTACACGAACGACCTGTTCAGGTCGGGGTGTCGGTTCTAATCGCATACTCTTCCCTGCTCCCCTCTTGTGTCCGACAATGGACAGAACATATCATTCACTGTGTATGCTGTCACCATACGCGACTTTGCGTCTCTGGTGCATAGACGCCTGTGTTATAACCATCCCCGGCTAATCAATGCCTGGTGAGCGGCCTCTTGCTCTGCCGCTTGCTTGTTTCGTCCCTGTCCTTGTCCCGCCACCTGTTCTCCAAGCATTACCTCGATGGTAAACTCGCGATTGTGGGAGGGGCCTTCCTGGCTGACGAGGCGATATGAAGGAGTAATGCCCTCGCGCGCCTGTGCGAGCTCTTGAAAGAGCGACTTGTTATCCTTAAATAGGCGATTTTTGACAATCGTATGTGCTAGTGGCTCGATGCGCGTGAGCAGAAATGTCTGCACCGTTTCCAGCCCTTGATCGAGATAGATGGCTCCTAACAAGGCTTCAAATGCTGAAGCAAGTACGCGTTGTCCGCCGCCGCTATTCTGTTCTCCTTTGCCCATAAGTAGGTATTTGCCCAGATTAATTTCGCGTGCGAACTTGGCAAGTGTTTCTGTGCGCACCAGGACAGCGCGCGCGTCGGTTAGTTCGCCTTCAGCAAGATTGGGGAAGGTGCGATAGAGAAAATCTGCGCTGATGAGAGCCAGGATAGAATCGCCCAGAAATTCGAGGCGTTCATTCGAGGTCTTGCCTTCGCCCGAAGCTTCGTAGATATAGGAGCGATGTGTCAGGGCCAGGGTCAGGAGATCAGGGCTACGAAAATGTATATTCAGGATAGCTTCCAGTTCTTCGTGCATGAGATACCTCTAGCGACATGTAAAACTTCAGCGAAGCTGTGAGAAGGCGTTGCCCTGCCTTCAATGCATCGTGGTGATAAGGAGAATGATTGAGCACACAGGCCTGTGATATCAAAGTTGTTTCTTCTCTAGCCTAGCTACTTATCCCTCCACCGACTGAAGCTTCTATGTAATATATGGTTTGCGGTTGGCGGGCGAGTGAAGAGGCAAATCGCTTCTCCGGACCCAGCCTTGGATATATGTCGATATAAAATGGAATAGTTGTCTTCTGATGCCACTCTATCGCAGACATTTTAGCGCGTTTTCGTGTAGACCGCAATGCTGTCATCTTCGATCTGCCTCTGTTTTCATTGTTCTACTCTCTTGCTGTGCTTTCTCCCGAAGCTGTGTTTGGCTTTCAGGAGGGTTATTCTTCTCTTTTCCACGTGAGGAATGAAATGTCGGACATTACCGAGATCAGATTGACATGGGATCTGGTGTCTTTCAATCAGGTAATAGCCTATTTGTATTTTAGCTAGTTGCTTCTGGATATCAGGGGGATTAGCACTGGACGATTGGGGACATATGTGCTACCCTGTACGCCAGTGGATTTGAGGAAACCTGGCAATCGCGGAAAGATATGGTAAGGCCATATCTTTCCGAGGAAAGTCCGAACTCCGTAGAGCGGGATGCTGGCTAACGGCCAGTGGGGGTGACCCTAAGGAAAGTGCAACAGAAACATACCGCCCATGCTGAAAAGCGATTTGGCGCATGGGTAAGGGTGAAATGGTGAGGTAAGAGCTTACCAGCAGTCAGGTGACTGGCTGGCTGGGCAAACCCCATCCGGAGCAAAACCGAGCAGAGGGGATAACGTATTCGCACGTCGAATAGGTTAGCAGGTTGCTCGCCTGTCAACTCTCGGGTTGGTTGCTTGAGGCGTTGAGTAATCAACGTCCTAGATAGATGATTGCCATCTGTGCCGTCGAGAGGCGGTATAGAAACAGAATTCGGCTTATTGTTTCACTCAACTCCGCACGCACAAAACAGGCAGGCAGCGAACACATATATGTTCGCTGCCTGCTTTACTTTCCAGGGATCTATAGTATGTATCTCTATCTAAGAATGGCTTGCATTAGATTGATTATTTGAAGCGCTCATGTATTGCTAGCGACTCATGCGATTATGCTCGAGAAGCCAGCGTATAAAGGCGAGCCGTCGACTCTCTTCAAGCATTTCTCGGTACTCAATTTGCTCATCGACATGGTCACGCATAAAGAGAAGGCGGTTTGCCTCCTCCTCTGTGAAGCCATCGGCCAGCAGGCGTCTCATAGTCGAAGAATGTGTACTGTAGGATTGTTCTGACATAATAGCGCTCCCCCGGTAATACAAACAATGGGACAAACTACAAGGGCGAACATATCCTGGATCTTGTCAGCCTCCCTGCTCATATTACGCTTGCTCAAGCCTTCGAGATACAGATTACTCTCATCTCTTCAGATAGTAATAAGAGGACAGATGATCAGGGCTAACATCTTAGGCGAGAAAACCAAGACTAGCGATCTCGGGTTTTCAGATATGCCTAATGTGACTTGGATAAGCTAAGAGGGATATTTAAATTGTATCACGATTCAGCCTTCAGTACTAAGACGCTGCTTTATAGGAAAATTGGTAATAAATAATTGAGCCCAGAGACGAGCGCTGGTTCTGAGTTAGCCTCGGCCTTTGGAAGTCTGCCCAAGACGGAAAATACGCAGGGCTCGTTCGCTCGCCTCGCGCGTTAGCCTCTCCGCGTTCTTCATGGCGTGCTCAAGGGACATAGCTTCATCTGGGAGTGTTATGATACCGTCTATACCCAGGTTATAGGCTGTATAGTACTTCTCACCTAATCCACCTGCTACAGCGAGTACTGGCAGTTGATAGCGCTTTGCCATCTCGGCTACAGCGGCTACGCTCTTGCCATAGGCTGTTTGTTGATCGAGTTTGCCCTCGGCGGTGATAACCAGATCTGCTGTCGCCAGCATCCGTTCCAATTTGACTGCTTCCAGCACGATTTGTGCGCCTGGGCGAATCCGCGCGTTTAGAAAGGCAAGCAGACCGGCTCCCAGTCCGCCTGCTGCACCCGCGCCAGGAGTCTTGCTTACCTGAAGGCCAAGATCGCGGTGGATGATATGGGCATAGTGGGCGAGGGCGTCGTCAAGCTCTTGGACCATAGCGGGGGTCGCGCCTTTCTGCGGCCCATACACTGCTGAAGCCCCTTCTCTGCCGCAGAGTGGATTAGTGACATCACAGGCAATATCGAACATGCACTCGCGTAGGCGGGAATCAAGTTTCTCGACATCAATATGAGCCAGCGAACTGAGCGCGGCACCTCCATAGGGAAGGGGCTGACTCTGTGCATCTAGCAGGCTTGCACCAAGCGCCTGAGCCATGCCCGCGCCACCATCATTTGTTGCGCTGCCACCCAGGCCGATGATGAAGTTGCGGCAACCATCATCTAACGCTGCTCGTATTAGTTCACCTACGCCATAGGTAGTGGTAATGCGTGGATCTCGTCGTGAGTTGGGGACAAGGGGTAGGCCCGAACTGGCGGCCATCTCAATGACGGCGGTTCGTCCATCGCCAAGTCGAGCATAATATGCCTCGACTGGCTCGCCTAGCGGGCCAGTGACGACGTATGGAACGAGGCTTCCCCCAGTCGCTTCCGCCAGTGCCACGGCTGTTCCTTCACCGCCGTCGGCGATAGGGATGATGTCAATATTTGCGTCTGGGTAGACCGTGCGTGCCCCTGCCGCGATAGCTTGCCCAGTTTGAGCCGCGCTAAGACTTCCTTTGAGCGCCTGGGGCGCGATGACAATGCGCATAGTGTATATCATTCTCCCTTCCCAGTTGAGAGGTTGGCTGCATTGGTAAATCTTCGGGGTGTATGGGTATGATTTGCATACACCCTTTCTCTGCTCTATACTACGTTATGGAGCACCGAATCATATTCACTGTAAGCTGCACACCGAATGTTTTATTGTATGGAGACTTTTTCATAATGGCGCAAGCATGGTCCTGGGATACTCCCGCCTTTGTTCTACTTGTTCTTCTTACCCTGCTCTATATCGCCGGGGTCATCCATGTGCGGCGAGCCTACGCGCGAGAGCCACAATCCTTACCGCTGAAGACGCGCCATCTTGTCTTCTTCATCGTCGCGCTCGTATGTACAGCACTTGCCTTCTTCTCTCCTCTGGATAGTATTGGACGCACGCAGCTTTTCTCGGTCCATATGACGCAGGTGGTGCTTCTGATTACATTGTGTGCTCCGCTCTTTATGCTGGCCTGTCCAGAGGAGATGCTGCGGCCTCTCTTTGCCTGGACTCCAATGCGCCTTGTGGCGCGTATTCTGCTTCGTCCGCTGACGGCGTCGATTGTCTTCAATCTTGTTTTCTTGCTCTGGCATAGTCCGCGCCTTTATAGCTGGAGCGTAACCAACCCTGCCATTTATCATACACAACTGGTCATGATCTTTGCGGTTTCCTTCCTGAACTGGTGGCCCTTGATTGGCCCTCTGGTGGGGCAGCGTGCGATGAGCCTGCCTATGCAGATGCTCTATGTCTTCCTTGATGGGCAACCAGTTGATATACTCGCTTTTATCCTTGTGCTGACCGAGGTCCCCATTTACTCACACTACATTATTCCTTCCCAACTTGGTCTCTCACCCTTCTCTGATCAAGCAGTGGGTGGCTCTATCCTGCTCATACCAGGCATCGTGGATCTGGCGGTGATGTCGCCACTCTTCATACGCTGGCTTAAGGCGCTGGAATTGCGGACACGCGAGCGGGACATAGAGCGTGCTCGCCTGGAAGAGGAGTTTGAATACGTAGAAGAGTGGGAGGAAGAAGAGAGTGATGATCCCGCTTTGCCCGTGCGTGAGGGGGAACGTTCTGTCTAGCCTCTTCTCAAGTGTTTGATCCACATATTCGAGTTTTCTCGCTCCATGAGCTACTATTACCAGTGGCAACGCATAGTGAGCGCTTCTGCAAGGCGACTTTCATACTCGGCGCGCGGAATTTCTGACCCTCCCAGGCTTTGCAGGTGTGATGTCAAAAATTGTGTGTCATGCAAGACAAAGCCCCGTGTTTGCAAGTGCTCAACCAGAGCTACCAGACAGACCTTGGAGGCATCCGTGGCATAGGAAAACATACTTTCTCCCATAAAAGCTCCCCCAAGTGTTATCCCATATAACCCACCAACGAGTCGCTCCTCTTGCCAGGCTTCGACGCTGTGGGCTAAATTGCGCGTGTGTAGGAAGGTATACGTTTTGATAAATTCTTCATTGATCCAGGTTTCATCGCGGTCGGCGCAACAGCGCATGACTTGCTCAAAGGCGCTATCCAGGCGGATCTCATAACGTTCTTGCCGGATGGTGGCGCGGAGGGAGCGCGAAACACGCAGGTGATAATGTTCCAGAATGGCTCGTGGATCAGGTGCGTACCAGTTGATGGTACCCTCGTCATCTGCCATCGGGAAGATGCCTTGCGCATAGGCGCTGATTACCAGGTGTGGATCTAGCGATTCAGAAGTTTTAGCTTTCTGCTTTGGAGTGCGCATGTTTCTCCTTCTCCAGGGCGAAATACATAATCAATCATATCATATCCGTATATGTAACCGAAGACCGGCTCTAGGCGTAAGTTAAATAGAGTCTTGTTAATTAGCGCGAGTTCAGTGGTATTGTGTTGGAGAAACATGTATGTATCAGCAACCACCAGAGCACCAAGGAGCAGCCTATTCTGCTGCCCAGCCAGCGGAGCCGAATATTCATCATTTTGTGACGACGACTTTTGAACTGCCGGGCTATCGTGTCGTGCGTAACTACGGCGTAGTTCGAGGTATTATTGTGCGCTCACGCAGTATCGTTGGTTCCTTGGGGGCCTCGCTACAGCAAATAGTTGGAGGGAATATCTCACTCTATACTGAGCTTTGCGAACAGGCAAGGAATGACGCCTATGAACTGATGATACAGCATGCTCTGGAAGTAGGAGCCAATGCGATCATTGGCGTTCGCTACGATGCTACCGAGATTACACAGGGCGTCAGCGAGGTATTATGCTATGGGACAGCGGTTGTGGTTGCCCCTGAAGATCGTGGGTAGTTTGAACTCTTTGAACCCTTAAGAATAAATGTTGTGATAACTGATCAATAAGAAAAAAATCTTAATGCCATTACTCTTATCATGGAGGTCCGTCTATATATATGAATGTGTATGTATAAAAATACAACTAAATGAACTATGAGAAAGGCCCTTTAGCGTGAATGTAGAGAATTTGCAATCCGATCAACCTCGGAAGGATTCGCGCAAGAAAAAGCTTCGTTCCTATCTCTTCTTGCTTTTCGATTTTGTGATCCTGGCGATCATGTGTGTTTGCATCATTGGGCAACCTCGCATACCAACCGATGCCAGGTCTGATGTTTCAAGATATGAGTGCTATGCAGCGGCCTTTGCCGAAGGCGAGACTGCTTTTGCTCAATTTCCAGTGAGACAGTGCGCGGATATTATAGCCAATGGGCCTAAATTAACCACTGCGGTAATAGTCGCATCTCTCAAGAAGCATGGAGCCCCGGATTTCCTCGTTCAATTTGTGGCTTCCCAAGCAGACGATCAGCCGTTGCATTATCTTCCCCATGAATACCCGATCCTGACCTTGATTCCCTTTGAAATAGCGTATCTTATTTCGACCCCAGCCTATTATCAATTTGCCTTCAACCTCTTGATGACCGCATTAGCTGTCAGCATCTATCTGCTCTTGCTGATCCATAAATCGCGCTCTGCATCGATAAGCTTCGCGCTGTTCCTGGTTATCGGCTATATCCTGAAACGCCCTCCGAGTATCGCAGTCAATCGTTTCGACATGCTGCCAGCAGCCCTGACGTTCTTTGCGTTGATCTTTGCCATGAAGTCGCGCTGGAACTGGGCTTTTGCCATGATCGCCCTGGGAACGATGACCAAATTTTACCCGGTCATCCTGCTCCCGCCGTTTTTTATCGGTCAGCAAATGGCCTCACGGTATCAGGGGCTGAAATGGAACGCGTGGCAACGCATTCTCCCGTTTGTGACCTTCTGTGCAACATGTTTGATCATTACCATCGTCTCACTGTTGTTCAGCGTGGAAGGAACGCTTGCGCCGCTGAACTATTTTGGCGCACGGCCTGTTCAAATCGAGTCGCTGCAAGCCTCGCTCCTCTGGCTCAGCAATGGCTTGAGCACGCACCATCTGACCGCATTTCGGAGTTTTGGTTCAACGAACATAGCTGGCCCTCATGAGGCGATTATCTCGCTCCTCTGTAATGGCTTGTTAGTTGTAGGCTTGCTCGCCACCCTCTGGCTGCAAGGGAAAAGGCGACTGACCTTGTCGCAAGCTGTGCTCTTGTTCTTAATGGTTGTCATCATCACAGGGAAAGTCTTCAGCCCGCAATATATGATCTGGCTCTTCCCCATTGCTGCGTTGACGATTGGGGAGAAGCCGCTCTGGATTGTCGCCTGGAGTGCTGTGGCTCTCTTGACCTACTATATCTATCCTTCACTCTATATTAGCGGTCGTTTATCTATAACGACGCCCTTTCAACCGAAATTCTATCCCATTGTGACCGCGCGTAACTTCTTGCTCCTGGGCATGTATGTGTATATGCTCGTCCGTGCTGGACTGCAAAAGTCAGTTAAAGTTCAAGCGGAAAAGCTAACCGGGATCACTATCAGTCGGCCTCTGCGGAGCCCTGATGATATCCAAGTGGTCTAGGATGGGCTCTGGGATAGCAGTTGTGGCTACCCCTAATTGATCAGAGCCTAAACAACTGAAGAGAACAACTAGCACTGGCAAAACATTGCAAAAACTGGTGACGACGATGACGAAGGCGAGCTTCGTCACACCGAAGCTCGCCTTCAATTTTTCATAATCGAGAATTGCTCATGAGTCAACAGGGGCGTAACACAAGTGCCTGTCCACGTGAATCAACACGTATCTTTCATTTCTTAGGTGCTAGTTAGTAAGATTAAGTGTGTTGTGGTAACTGATCAATAAGAAATTTTTCTTATGTGATTACCCTTCTTGGGCCGAGCCGTGTATATATATGGATAAGTATATAAAAATACACTAAATGAACTATGAGAAAGGCCCTTTAGCGTGAATGTAGAGAATTTGCAATCCGATCAACCTCGGAAGGATTCGCGCAAGAAAAAGCTTCGTTCCTATCTCTTCTTGCTTTGCGATTTTGTGATCCTGGCGATCATGTGTGGTTGTATCATTGGACGCTCTAGTGTACCAACAGACCTCAATACCGATGTGTCAAGATATGAGTGCTATGCAGCGGCCTTTGCCGAAGGTGGCAATACAGCTTTTGCTCAGTTCCCCGTGAGGCAGTGCGCGGAGCTTGTAGCCAATACGCCTAAATTAACCACTGCTATAATTGCTTCCTCTCTCAAGAAGCATGGAGCCCCAGATTTCCTCGTTCAATTTGTGGCTTCCCAAGCAGACGATCAGCCGTTGCATTATCTTCCCCATGAATACCCGATCCTGACCTTGATTCCCTTTGAAATAGCGTATCTTATTTCGACCCCAGCCTACTATCAATTCGCCTTCAACCTCTTGATGACTGCATTGGCCATCAGCATCTATTTTCTCTTGCTGGCCTATAAATCGCGCTCTGCATCGATAAGCTTCGCGCTGTTCCTGGTTATCGGCTATGTCATGAAACGTCCTTCGACCATCGCGGTTGATCGTTTCGACATGCTGCCAGCAGCCCTGACGTTCTTTGCGTTGATTTTTGCCATGAAGTCGCGCTGGAACTGGGCTTTTGCCATGATCGCCCTGGGAACGATGACCAAATTTTACCCGGTCATCCTGCTCCCGCCGTTTTTTATCGGTCAGCAAATGGCCTCACGGTATCAGGGGCTGAAATGGAACGCGTGGCAACGCTTCCTCCCGTTTGTGACCTTCTGCGCAACATGTTTGATCATTACCATCGTCTCACTGTTGTTCAGCGTGGAAGGAACGCTTGCACCGCTGAACTATTTTGGCGCACGGCCTGTTCAAATCGAGTCGCTGCAAGCCTCGCTCCTCTGGCTCAGCAATGGCTTGAGCATGCGCCATTTAACCGTGTTTCGGAATTATGGCTCAACGAATATAGCTGGCCCCAATGAGGCAATTATCTCGCTCCTCTGTAATGGCTTGTTAGTTGTAGGCTTGCTCGCCACCCTCTGGCTGCAAGGGAAAAGGCGACTGACCTTGTCGCAAGCTGTGCTCTTGTTCTTAATGGTTGTCATCATCACAGGGAAAGTCTTCAGCCCGCAATATATGATCTGGCTCTTCCCCATTGTTGCGTTGACGATTGGGGAGAAGCCGCTCTGGATTGTCGCCTGGAGTGTTGTGGCTTTCTTGACCTACTATATCTTCCCTTCACTCTATATGAGCGGCCATTCTTCTCGATTAACCCCTTTTCAGCCACAATTCTATCCCATTGTGACCGCGCGTAACTTCTTGCTCCTGGGCATGTATGTGTATATGCTCGTCAATGCTGGACTGCAAAAGTCAGTTAAAGTTCAAGCGGAAAAGCTAACCAAGCTTACTATCAGCCGGCCTCTGCCGAGCCCTGATGATATCCAAGTGGTCTAGGATGGGCTCTGGGATCGCGGTTGTGGTTGCTCCTGAGAAGCGTGATTAGTCAACTTTAAAGTTGACATAGTCAGAAGGCCCACTGTTCGCGGAATGAACCTTCATTCCGCGAACAGTGGGCCTCTTTATAATGACCTATTAAGTGTGTAGAGTCTTATGAGCGTGCGAACCAGAGCAGATATCTGACCAGCCTCGGCTTCACACTCTTGAGGAGCGCAATATCCTGCTGGTTGAGCGGTTTGAGCCAGCGTAAGATAAGCACGCAGAGTGCCAGGAAGAGTATACCCGAGGCTCCGAGCGCTCCCAGTAGAAGCGGCCTGTTGTCTGGTTGCCAGAGAATACTGAGCCAGAGTGTACTTGGTATCGCGGCCAGGATTAAAGCGCCTAAGAAGCGCAAAGTAAAGTCGAGGGGATACTTGTGTGGCAAATCCTTCCAAAGGAAGGCTAACATCAGCCCTCCTGTGAAGACGCGTCCAATGCCATCGGCTATGAGAGCACCAGCCGCGCCCATGTGTAGTTCGCCAATTAGCACCACGCCAACCAGCACCACGATTAGCAATCCTAACCACTGGCTGAGCACAGCCAGATGTGCTTTGCCAACAACATAGAGTGACGGCTGATGAATATAGGTTCCCAGGATGCGCATCAGTAAATTGAAGAATACAAAGATTCCTAGCAGCAGACCAACATCATTAAAGCGCTCAGAGTAAAGTGCATTCGCAATATTATTGGCGCTAAACAGGCAGAAGACGAGACCAGGTGCCGCCAGGAGTGTCTCAATTTTGATGAGTGCCTGCCAGGAACGAGAGAGGCGCTCATGGTTATCTCCGATAAAGCTGGCTGCCAGAGCCGAACCAGCGACTCCCCCAAAGCCGGCCACAAGCAGAATATTTGCGGCATCCGCAAGCTGAAAGGCCAGATTGAAGTAGCCGATTTCCGCGATGCGGACCGCGAAAAGTGTCAGGAGAATGATCGAAATCTGCTTAAGAAAAGCCCCCGAGACCAGATTTGTGAGCCATGCATTTATGCCAAGCTTGATAAGTGGTGACAGTGGCTGCTTATAGACCGCGCCCTTTTCTGTGAGAAATGGCAGCAGCCAGATGAGGTAGCCAATCATCTGGAGCAGGGAGACCAGAGCCAGCATCCAGAGGATTTCTGTTACCCCCTGACCCATTTGTAGTAAAATGTAGCCGAAGATCAAGAGTGCGCACTGTGCCAGACTTCCAAGCACGAAGACAATGCGCATGCGCATCAAACCAGTGCAGAGCGCAGTAAGTAGGCTGGCGATACTACTGGTGAGAACATATAGTGTGATAGGTAGAATATGATCGAGCAGCTTGGGATCTTGCAGGCCCTTGATAATACCTGACGTTCCCTGAATCGGGAGTAACCCGATCAGGGCTGCCAATCCAGGTAGGCCGAAGAGCATAATCCCGGCAGTCAGGACCAGGGCTACGGTGCGTAGTCCGATCAAGCGTCGTATGAGTGAGGCTGCGGAGGCGTGCCCATGTTCCGCGAAGACGCGTGGAAGATAAGTATAGGTTGCATCCTCAAAACCAAAGGCGACGATATAGAGAATAGTGTTGTAAGCAGTTGTTGCAACTGCGTATACGCCATATTGGTCAGTCGTGAGTTTATCAGTAAAGATAAGCGTAAGAATAAACCATGAGATATAGACCCATAAACCATAGCCCTGGTTCAAGAGGTAGCTGTTGGGTGTACGTTGTAGTAACCCCCTGGCCTCTTCCTCGCTTTTTGCCTTTTGATTGATTTTGGCTGCGACCGGATTGCCCGTTACGAGCCGTATGGCAAACTCTTTCCCACTGGTGAATATGGCGTGTCTTTTAAGAGAGTCATTTTTCTTTTTCATTGGCATGCATAGATCAATACATATAGTCCTCTGTCTGAACCTTGCGGTCGCAAACATCCGGGCATCATTTCAAGTATGACCTATTTTACCTCAATTTAAAGAATTGTCTTGTTAACCAGCCCATACCTCCCAATACGGCGAAGAGTTCGAGCACACTAACGTTTTCTTTCACATGGTCTGCGGAGACAAGGTAGAAAATGCCAATCTTCGAGGTCGCGGCGGCCAGGAAAAAGCCCAGACCAATCCAGGCTGGCAGTGTAGCGAAGAGTAAGGCTCTCTTCCAATCGCGGCAGAGGAAACCAATCAGGGCAGGAAGGAGATAGAGGAGCACGGCAATAAGAGGCGCGATTGTGGGTGGGAACGGACCATTGAGCGCAGCCCCGCTGGATTGTGGTAGCAGGCGAGTCCACATCTGTGCGGGAATCAGTGCCAGGGCGACCAGGGTCGTTTCGAAGATAAGAAGTACAATAGTCGCAATGTTGGTATTTTTTTCTGTAGTGATCTTGTGAAGCGCTTGCTTCAGGCGGCGACCCGTGCTTTCAGCTTGCTTGGCGGGGGGCGTGGTGTTCTCGGAAGTAGCCGTCTTCGGTGTAAGTTTTTGAGTGTCGCTCTCGCTGGCTGTTTCTTTTGTGTCTATCGTGCTGATTGGTTGTATCTCAGACACATTTGTGCTGGTGCTAGGCATCAAAGATCCCTTTCGCTGTGTGCGTATAGGTTTAATTATCTTCTTTATCTACGAGGTTGCTAGCCTTTTGGTAGAGATAAGAGGCCCATCCGATATTTCATCAGCAAAATACGGCGCACGGATTCATTGATGCGCTGTTCGGTGAGGGTTCCATCCTGTATGGCTTGCTTGATACCCTGGATCATAGAGGCAACCTGACTCACACTGGCTGCTCCCATGAGAAGATCACACCCGGCTGCGATGGCGAGCGCTGCCGCTTGTGATTGCGGCACATAACTGGTAATAGCTTTCATGGTCAAACTATCTGTCATAATCACGCCTTGAAAACCAAATTCGTCTCGTAGGATGCCCTTGATGACTTTGGGCGAGAGTGTAGATGGCCTGCTGGCGTCGATAGCGGTCAGAATCTCATGCGTGACCATAATAGATTGTACGTTATTGTGCTTGATAAGATCACGGTAAGGGGCCCAGTCAATGCTCTCCAGTTCTTCCCGTGAAGTGGTAATCTCTGGAATGGCTTCATGTGGATCAATGGCAGATCGCCCTAATCCTGGAAAGTGCTTCAAAGTTCCTATGACCGTGTGGCTGGCTTGCAGTCCGGTGAGATAAGAGCCTGCCATCCGCGTCACTTGCTCTGGTGTGGTTCCGAAGGTGCGCTCATCACTATGCATCTCCGAGATAGGAAGGGTATCGACATCGACGACCGGAGCCAGATTGGTATTAATGCCATATGCTGACAGATCCTTAGCGTCCTGCTGTCCTGCTATGCGAGCCTCTTCTGTGTTGTTGGTCGCACCGATGGTTGCCGCAGAGGGACGGGCTCCATCCAGTTCAAGCAGGCGGTCGACGTAGCCTCCCTCTTGATCTATCGCGATAGAGAGTGGTATGGCACTATCCTTCTGCATCTGCTTGATAAGACTCTTAAGTTGAGCCTTATCGATAATGTTGCCATTAGCAGAGAAGATCAGGACCGCGCCCACTCCATACTGATTGATCATGGTGTTGATATCCTCTGAGTAGGTTGGACCGGTGAATTGGACGAGCATCATCTGCCCAATCTTCGCATCTAGCGGCATGTTGCGTAGAATAGTATCAATATATTGCTCTGGTGTGATTGCGGTTTGGGTACCAGTTGTTTGATTGCTGGGTGTGGCGCGAAGCTGCCGGTCAATCTGTTTGAGGAGATCGGCATTATTGATGTTTCCAGATCCTCCAAAAAGCGATGACCAGCCCTGAGGGCCAGCGAACTGGGTTGCTCCTAGAGAAAGGGCATGAAAAAGGACAATAAGGAGAAGCGGAAGCAGAAGCGCGGCTTTATGCCAGGGGAGTGTACTTGGCCTGACTGGCTCTACAGGCGGAACTGGGGTTTGGGGAGAGCTGGAGAGAGGGGTAGAAGTTTCTGGTTTTGATATCAGTTGCTCGTTCGCCGCGTTCTCTCCCTCTGGCGGCTGGGTATGGCTATGAGGCATAAACAGGCGAACCCTTTCAATAGCATATATTTAATAGTTATTATAGTGAAAAAATAGGGATTCTTTTCAATACACAAGAGTAAACTCAGTCTCCCCACTAAAGGATATCGTTTGTACGTGCTCATTCGTTACACGTTATTACGAAGTGGCTAGTTGCAACGATCATCAAGATAGATTTATTGAAGCATCTGCTCATTCGATAAAGTCGCCAGAATTTGGCAGAGAGACAGAAACCTTGTCTGAAGGTGAAGACGGATGTTCATCTGTAGCGTGTATAGCCGCAAGGATCAATATGTGTGCTTGTTCGTAGTCAGTAACTAAGTTATACTATTTCCACGATATTCAGAGAAAGGTTTTCAAGGACGATATGCTACAGGAGCCATCATTCGCACGCCCATCTGATCCGTATGGGCGACATGGACCGCGCAAGATCGTCAGGTCGCGCACACTACCACAAAGGATACTGAATAGCTTGGCGATTGCGCTGGTGGGAACTGTGGTTGTGGGAATGATCCTGATCGTGATTCTCTGGCTCCTTAATCCCTTACAGCAAGGGAGTAGTGAGCGTCTTACTGGTATCTTTTCCCTGATGGCACATAGTCCCCTGATTTTCGTGTCACTTTGCTTGCTTTTTCTCACACTCTTCCTGGTAAGTCTCTTTGGGACACGCATTTATGCGCTCCTGCGCTATCTGCGCGAGGCTGGAAGAGAGCATCGGCGCGTTCAGCGTCTCTATACGCCACTGGAAGCGATGGCGAATATTCGCCCAACAGCGGAACAAAATCATCATGAAGTAACCGCGCCAACCATCGCGGTGCAGCGTGAGCCTGTTTCCATCCTTAAACTTCTGGAGCAGCATCGTTCGCATCAGCTTATCCTGGGTGTACCTGGTGCGGGCAAGACCATGGCTCTGCGCGTCTATCAATATCGGGCAGTAGCACAGCCACTTCGCCTGATAGTGCGTCGCGAATACATCCCGATCCTGATTCCTATGAAGAACTATAGCCTCTACCTTAAGCGCTATAGTGATCTTCCAGAGGAGACATGGGCGGATTATGATATTGGCCTTTTAAGCTATCTACAAGAGAGCGACCTACCGGGCATGCATTACATCGCGCCCTATTTGCGCCAGCTTGCGCGACAGGGGCGGCTCCTTTTACTCTGTGATGGCCTGAACGAGGTCGATAGTAATTATCTTTCCTTTGTGAGTCAGGAGCTTGCGGATTTGATGCTGCATTCCGACAATCGCCTGCTCATGACCTGTCGTGAGATAGATTATCGTGAACAGCCTGCCTTTGTGCGGCTGGTAGAGCGAGGGCAGGCCGCATGCGCCACAATCTATCCCCTCCAACCTGCGCAGATCCACCAGTTTGTGGAGCGCTATATCCTGGCCCAGGATGGGCGCTGGCGCCATACTGCTGGACAAATCATCCAAATCATCGACCGTAGTCGCCTGCGCTATCACTGCACTAATCCCATGATGCTTTTTACCTTGATGGAGATTATCGACCAGATTGGCGTTGAGCGTGGAAAGCAGATCGATACACGTGGACGTTTATTGCGAGAATCGGTGGTACAACTGATCGCGCGCGAAAGCCGTCAGGGGCGTTGGTCCTCCAGCGCTTTGAGCGAGCAGGGCGTGATTCGCTTTTTGAGTGTCGTGGCCTGTGCCGCGCGCTGGGCCAATGATCGTAACGCTATCCAGCTCTCGGTATCAGCAACCAATGGACACTGGGGCGAGGCTGATTTGGAAGCCTTCGGTGATGAACTGGCTCTCTGGCTCAATGAAAACCCCGCTCGGGGACCCTACCCTGATGTTGAGGAGCCTGACGCGCTCGATGATATTGCTGCTGACCGGACTCAGTTGCTACAGTTCGCGCTGGCTGGCGATCTGATCGATATTAGCCCTAACGGTGTGCTGAGCTTTCGCCATGAATTGATTGCCGAGTACTTCGTCGCGGAATACTTCTTTGCCGCTGAGCGTCTGACCTCTGAACCAGTGATACGCGAGGAAATGCTGGAGAATGTTGGGCGTTGGAGCGAACCGATTGCGATCTGGGCAGGCCTGCTTGATGATCCCCTGGTTTTGGCTGAACAGTTCGGCGAACGGGGCTTGGAGAGTCGGAGCTATCTCTTGCAGGCGCTTTCTCTGGCGCTGGTCTGTGTTGGTGTGCTCTGGACGCCACCTCAAGCCGAGATTGAGCGCCCAGTCGTCTTGCCGCCAGCCGTAGAAGAAGCGCTTTCTATTGTAGTGCGCAACAAGGAGGCGCGTGAGTCTCTGGCACGAATATTCACGCGTTGCGCCGAGGAAGGAGGGCAGGAGGTCTATCGCTCTCTTCTACCACTTATTATGGTAGAGGGCGTCGACGAGATGCTTATTCTGCTGGATAAGGCTGTTGTGCCGGATTTGCTCTTCTCCTACCTGGAAGACATGGTAGACGACGTGGCATATGAAGCCCAAGTCAAGCGTTTGACGCGGCTCCTGGGCCGTTTTGGTTCGGTTGTGGTTGAACGAGCCGTCGAGCTAAGCCAGCCTCATGCCGAACGGAGTACCCGCCTGCGGGCCGCCGCGATCAATATTCTGGGAGGCACACGTCATCCGCGCGCCGTCGAGCCACTCATTGAGCGTTTGCAAGATACGGATCATTTTGTGATGCAGCGAGCCGCCAATGCGCTCTATCGTCTGGGTCCAGAACTCACGCTTAAACGCCTGTTGCAAATGCTAGAGCAACGTAATGCCAGCGCTGTGAGTGCTTATATGCACCAGGCATCCCTGGTCATCTTAGAGCGCTTTATGAGCGAGCCAGGTGGGCAGCCTCGCGTCACATTGATGCAGTATCTACGTATCCTCGAGACAATTGTGCCGGTGCTAACCTCCAACTATCAGCATGAGCCGCAGACACAGCAGCGTGCGCGCGATATCCTGGTCCGGCTGGCGCGTAATGACGATGGCGTGGGTTCTCGGGATAATCGTTGGGAGAAGGTTATCGAGGCCCTATTGCTCTACCTGCCATCTCAGAATGAAGCAGCGGTCAAAAATGTTATTGAGGCGCTGCGTGAGATTGGTACGGTGGCAACCCCGCGCTTATTGTCGTTGCTACAACAACCTGCTGAGATAGTGCGTATCCGTATCCTAGATGTATTGAAGGAGACGCTCGACCCGCTTGCCCTCCCAGACCTCTTGCGCCTAGTCTCTGAGCCGGGGCAAGCCCTCGCGCGGCGGGTAGCTGATGCGCTTTATGCCTATGCCCCTTCCAGTATTCCTGGGCTGATCGAACTGGTACTTGATAGCCCTCGTGAAGATGCCGCAGAGCGAGCGGCATCAATTCTAAAAGCTATTGGTGAGCGAGCGGGTTTGCCTATCATTGAGGCTCTTGCCCCCATTGTCCAAGGGCGTACGCGTATCCTGGTGCAAATCCTGGCTGATATTCATGAGGTGAGAGCAGTGTCCAGGATGATTGAAATTCTCCAGATGCCGTATGATGAGCCTTTACTTACCATCACGCTTATTCGCGCGCTGGGGCTATTTAGCGAGCCACGTGTTGTTCCTCCTTTGCTGAGTATGCTGTCAAGCTCACACGTGCAATTTCAGGAAGAGGCTATTGAAGCGTTGAGCCAGTTTGGTTCAGTTGCGCTCCCTGATTTGGTAGCGGCGCTTGAAGAGACAACGCCCCAGATTAGGCATCGCCTTCAACGGGCCATCCTGGGTATGCATCCTTTCCCAGGTGAGGAACTCATCAAAGTATTAGAAACAGGCAGCGATGTACAGGTTCAAGCCCTTCTGGAAATTTTTCAGAAGCAGGGCGATGAAGCCGCGCATGTTCTGGTGCAGCACCTGTTGCATCCAGATCAGCACGTGCGCACGCGAATCTATCAAACCCTTGAGGAGTTACCCGGTGCGATTGTAGTGCCAGCCTTGCTGGAGGCCCTGGGCCAGGTGGCGATGCGCCCGACTCTCTCTTCGTTGCTCCTTAAACATCCTGAAGCAGCTATCGCTCCCCTGGTAAGTTTGCTGGGAGATGAAGATCTGGGGGCTACCATTGCCGATCTCTTACCACGCTTTGGTATAGATATGCTCGCGCCATTGATTATGGGCCTCAATGACCAGCGTAGCGCAGCCCGCAACCGCGCGCAAGCCTGTATTATTTCTCTGGTGCGGCAGAGCGACGATCAGCGGAAGATGCTTGATGAAATTGTTAACCTCTTTTACCCACCACCTCCTGAGCGCTCACGCGAGGTCCTCTTGGGGGCATTAACTAGCGAACTGGCTGAACTGAGTCTGCCATCTCTGCTGGCGGGGCTTGAAGATGCTCATCTGCTTGATGGAGTCGCTGAGGCGTTAAAACTCCTGGCACATAAGCGAGAGCACCGCGAATATGTCCTCTCAACCCTGGTCGCGGAATTGGGGAACGAGGAGCGCCGCCGAGGCGCGATGCTTACTCTGGTGCAGATTGGGGTGCCAACCGTCCCATACATGGGAAACTTGATTACCGCAAAAGATGTGGCTATCGCACGCGCTGCCAAGGAGGTTCTACGAGATCTTGGGGTGCTCGCTTTGCCCTTTATCTTGAGCGCGCAGAGCGACCATACAGCACCAGATAGGCGTGAGGCTGCTCTGGAGGTCTTCAATAGCATGTCGCCTCAAGTCATTCGAGAGGAACTAGTAGAAATGCTCTCGCATGACGCTCCATCCGACATGGCGATGGCGATAACCCTGCTTCTGGAGCGCATTTTTGGCGAAACCATACAAGGTTATGAGGACCATGTAATGGTTATGGACCTGATTGAGCACGTGCAGACTCATAGCGACGAGAAGACGAATCAACGCATTATAGCTCTGCTCTTGTTACTTGGTGAGCCCTTGATTGTAAAGCCCCTGTTGCAGGCACTGGATGCCGATCCGAGGCAGCGCAAACTCCTAACATCGCTCTTCTTACTTCTGGGAAAAGCCGCTCAGGAAGAGATGTTGCATGTCTTCCGAGAACCGGAGACAACTGTTGAGTTGCGCGAAGAACTGGCGGCAGTACTTGGTATGCGCTCAATGCCCGAGGCCATTCTAGAGTATGCGCAGGATACGCATCGCTATGGCATCTCCACGACACATAATAATGTGTCAGAGCCAGAGCAACTGACGATTGCTTTACGCGCTCTAGGTAGTCTCCTGGCTGGTGGACAGTGGAACGTGCGCCGCTTGCAAGAACTGCGTTCTCGGTCACGCGAAGGCTTGCCTGAGTATGAGCTCTTTAGCATGCTCCTTGGCTACCGCTATACTCCCCGTATCCAGCAGTTGCAAAACAATTTACAGGAAGAGCAGGATAAGCATAAGCGACAGATGGAGACCTTGGTGCGCGAAATGGCATCGGAGAAGCAGCGCTCTGATAAGCTTCAGAGTCAATTTGAAGACCTTGAGGAACAGCATGAAGAAAATAAGGATGAGCTGAGTCGGGTGTCACGCGAGCGGCAGCGGTTACGGGGTGACCTGGATAAGCTTACGCGTGAGAAAGAGGAGTTGCAAGCGGAACTGCGCCGTATGACTGGCGAACGTGATACCTTACGTCGCGAAGCTGACAAACTGAGCAAACGCCTCAAGGATACTACTAGTCCAAACACTCCAATGTCAGGCGATACCAGGAGTGTTCGAGGACGTTCCTAAGGGCAAAGTGCAGAGACAGAACATAGAGAGAATATTGTTAGAAGGCAGGTTGTGACTACAACATGTTAATGGCAGCGGAGCGTTACCGGCGCATCGATCGCCTGGACCAGGGAAATATGAGCGAAGTCTGGCTCGCACGCGATGTACGTACAAACGAAGATGTCGCGCTCAAGATCTTGCTAACAGTTGCCGAAGACGAGCGGCGCAATCGCAAGGCGCTCGAACGCTTCCAACGTGAGATCAAGATTGCCAGTAGCCTGAAGCATCCCCATATTTTGCCTTTGCTTGACTCTGGCTGGATGCTGTATAACGACCGCAAGGTCCCGTTTCTTGTTTCGCCCCATATGCCTGAAGGCTCACTGGCACAGACATTGAAGAAGCGACCACCCTGGCAATACTGGAGCCTAGCTCAGACCGCCGATGCGATCATACAAGCAGCAGAAAGTCTTTGGTATTTGCATACACGTCGCCCCTTGATTGTGCATGGAGACGTTAAACCTGGTAATTTTCTTGTGCGTACGCTTCGTGATCCGCAGCGTGTTGAGCGAGTGATTGAGCTCTTCCTCTTTGATTTTGGTATAGCGCGCTTGCAGGATATGTCTCTGGGGGATATGGAGGCCAGTGATATCATTGGTACCCTGCCATATATGTCGCCTGAGCAGGTACGGGGACGGGTAGGGTGTGCCTCCGATCAGTATTCATTAGCAGTGATGGCCTGCTGGATGTTAACGGGGCGATTACCAATCCAGGCTGCGACCTATCAAGAATATATGTACGCGCATGTGCAGGACCCTCCCCTTGCGCCAAGCCAGTTAAACCCTGAGCGCATCTTTTCTTCTGCCATAGATGCCGTTATTTTGCGTGCCCTGGCAAAGAAAACTGAACAACGCTTTTCGACTATTCTAGAGTTTGCTCAGGCATTACGGGAGGCGGTTATTCAGCAGGCGAATGAAGAGACTAGCGCGCGCACCATTAGCGTTGATCTAGGTGAGGATGACGCTAGGTATCGCACACCATCTTTCCAAGAGGTATTTGTACCGGTAGTTGAGGAGAACTTTCAGATTCAGCTCGATCCGGTTGAGCTTGATGAGGAGGGGGTGCTCGACGAGCCACTTCCTGGACCAGCGCCCAAAGTTTCATCCACAAATGGGCAACGCGAGATATCAGGTCGTTTATACACACCTCTGGCCTTGCAACCAGTCTATCGCCATGACCTCAAGGCTCGCCCACGCATGCTCTGCTGGTCGCCCCAGGGCGATATTGTGGCCTGCGCCCGCTATGGAGAACCCCCCTTGTTGTTCTATCGTGATGGTCGTGTGGAGTTAGTCCAGGAGGTCGGATTGTCGCTGAGCGCTCATTCGCTTTGCTGGTCGCCAGATGGGCGTGTACTGGCATTAAGTATGCCAGGCGAGATTTATTTTTGGGATGTGGTGGCGCGAAAGTCGCTGCCCCTGGTTCTCCGTTTTCATACCCAGCGGGCCATTGAGGCGTTAGATTGGTCTTCAGGTTCCTATTTGGCGCTTTGGATTGAGAAGCAGGTGATCATCTATCCATTGAATGCCGATCAATTGCGTGTTACACAGCCTTCTTTGCCTCTCACACTCTCAAGAGAAGAGATGCGTAGCGGTAGTAATAACGTTCTGCGCTGGTCGCCAGATGGCAAGCGCTTGCTCGCTGGAACGAGTGATGGGCGTGTCCTCTGCTGGCGTATGGGGCAGCGTGTGACTGTCCAGCTAGATCTCCAGATTGGGCAGAAAGTACAAAGTGTAAGCTGGTCGCCGGATGGGAGTTTCTATGCGCTGGCACTACGCGATAATCGTGTCATTGGTTATGATCGCACAACCCATGAACAGATCTTTCAGTGGAGTAACCTCCCAGGAATGCCGCGAATGCTAAGCATTGCTCCCAACCAGCGCATCGCTATTATGTTGAGCACCAGACGTCTGGTATTTGGTTTTCCGGGCGAGCTTGCGCCGCTTTACTCTCTGCCTGCTCAGTTGTCTGCGGTCTGGTCTCCTACACGTAATGAGCTAGCAACCATTGACGAGGCGAGTGATACTCAGCTTACCATCTGTAGTGAGTGAAAAGCGTGTGTAATTAGCAGATTCATAGCAGGTAAGTATACTATTCGTAATTATTTATGCTTCAGGTGATATTATTGTAAATGGCTTGCCAGCGTGAAAAATTTGCGTAAAAGACTAAATAAGTATATACTTGATAGCAGCCATACTCTAGGATATACGAAGATTTTGAGAGGAAATTACTCGTTCAAATGTGGGGAACAAGAGGGTGGTTGATGTTGATAGATAAGCGGCAAAATTTGCGCATCCATTATTTGCGTATAACTTGTAATTAGGGGGATGGGGGATTTTGTTGTAGTGCCTATCCACATAGCCATCAAGAGCCTGTAGATTCGTGGTGGCGTTCTGTAGTTATTGTACAGGTGGTGCTTGCGGTGTTGGTCAATGTGTTCATGGCAATAGACCTCTGGTTTCTTTTCCAGCTTCCATTCTTTGGAGAGTTTGGATTGATGCAGGGTCTTCTGGCTGTGGTGGGTATTTGTTTGTTTGCCTGGGGTATACGACGTGCCCATCGTAAGGCTGAAATGGTGCGCCAACAATTGGATGTTATCCTGGAGGCGTTCCCTGACGCGATTTCGGTCTACAATAGCTCTGGTCGCCTGGTGCGATGTAATCGCGCAACCCGCGATCTGATGGTTGAGCGGCGGAGAGATAGTATGTGCCAGGCTGAGGTTTTCAAGCCATGGACGTTAGAGGATGGAGACGCGATATCTCTGGTCCATGAGCAATCCCCTCTCATGCGCTCATTAAAGGGGGAGACGGTTCTGGGGTATGAGGTGTGCTATCTCGATGGGCGCAAGCAGGGTCAGATGCTCTCAATCGATAGCTTTCCTGTTGTGCTTGATAAACATAAGGTTGAGAGCGTCATTCAGGTTACCCATGATATCTCGCCACTCTACGCCATGAAGTGTGAGATGCTAAAGCATGCGGGAAGATTTCAAGCGTTATTGAACTCTATTACTGATGCTGCCTATATTCTGGATCAAGAAGGTAATATTGTGCAGGCTAACGCCAGCGCACGTATGGCTCTTGTCAAACTGGAAGCGGGAGCACTCAGTAGCGCGTTGCTCTTTCGCACTGGCATTGAGTGCCAACTTCTTGATGCTGAAGGTGAATTGCTGGCGACTCATGCTCTTCCTGTGTCTCGCCTCTTGCGTGGGGAGGAGTTAGTTGGTGAGCAGATGGTTGAGGTACGTGTGCGCTCCCTGCATGCGCATGATCTCCGGTTGAATGTCTATGGAGCACCTATGTTTGATGGAGAGGGAAACTTGTGTGGGGCAGTCGTAATCACGCGCGATGTCACGGAACGGCAAGGCCTGGCGCTCCAGGATGAGCGGGACGCCGCTCAACAACGCATGGAGCAGTTCTTAGGGATTGTTAGTCATGAGTTACGCAATCCTTTGACCACAATCAGTATGAGTCTCCAGTATTCTCGATCCTTGCTAAAAACGACGACCAAAGCATTGTTAGAGGACGATCCTTTGCGTGTGAAGTTACATGAGATCTATCAACTATTAGCCAGGGCTGAGAGGCAAGTTGGGGTGCAGGATCGTATTATTAATGATCTCTTTGAGGTTTCTTCACTCCAGTTTAAGCATTTTTCACTCCACCTGGCTCATTGCGACCTATACAGTACTCTGCGCGTTCTGGTTTCCGATTTTCAGTCCTCTCATCGTGAGAGAGAGATCAGGCTGGTTCCTGCAAACTATACTGGTGAGTTGATTGTGGTCATAGATAGAGAACGAATCGCGCAGGTCGTGAACAATTATATGCAAAACGCATGTAAATATGCGCCTGAGGGCTCCCCCATTGATGTGAGAGTGGTTGCGGGTGATAATGAGGTATGTATAGGGGTCAAAGACGAGGGGCCAGGGCTTGCACCTGAAGAGCAGGAACGGGTTTGGGAGCTGTTCTACCGCGTGCCAGGAATTCATGTCAACGCAGGAGTCAGCAAAGGAGCGGGCCTGGGTTTATATATTTGCCGCACCATTATTGAACAGCATCAGGGGCAGGTTGGTGTTGAGAGTGCCCCTGGTGCTGGCTCAATCTTCTGGTTTACTATTCCATTTGCGCAACGCTGACCAATAGCCAGTCTTTTCTAGTATGCTACTTTGTGCGTGCGGAGGATGAACGCAGATCATGGAAGCCTGTATGTGAAACCGTCCCATCAGTGGGAGCGCGCCAGTAGCGTCTATGCATCACATTTTCGCCTGGTTGATTGGCGGAGCTTGCGGCTAGGCCCACAAATTGAAGATGATTGATTGCTTCTTGAATGGCGCTCAAGCGAGGCATACTTTGTTTGGGATTGAGTGCCTGTTGCTGGATACGCTGCTGAATTTCGCCCAGTTCTATACCATCTTGTTCGGGTAAGACATGCAGCACCTGGTCAGCTAGAACTTGTTTCTCATACCGTCTGCGTGCTTGCTCATGTGTCTCGCGTGCGCTAGCTGAGCGTGTCGGCTGAAAGCTGAGTTCAAAGCGGCAGGTGGCATCCCCACGCTTCATGCAACTACTCTCAATGATTGTGACTCGTTCTTGAAAACGCTCGGCGGCACCTTCGATTGCGCCATATAGAAGAGGGCATAGCTGGCGAGGGCTATCATATACGAGTATAAATTGGTCTGGTTTAGTCATTGGCTCATAGCCAAAAAGTGGAGGGGTGAGTGCTTCAGGAACGCGCCTCATCTGGGCGTGTGCGTTGCGCATGACCAGTAAGAGCTCTTTCCCACTATGTACACGCGAAAGTAGGTAGGCGCAGAGATGGTTGGTGAGGCCATTCAAGATGAAGTAGCGACCATAATCACGCAGAATGACATTGCTTGGTAGACCCGTGAGTTGGCAGGCCGCGCCTACTCCCGCAAGCAATTGTGTATCGTCGTAGACTTTGCTTACCAGCGGTGAAGACATGCTATCCTCACCGATAGTCTCGCGATAGGTTTGGAAGAGTCTATTGCCAAAGCGTTCTGCCAGGTATTTTTCCCACGTCACAAAGACCAATCCATGCATAGGGTTTTCCTCCACGTATCAACAACATCGCCAGGTTATATGTATAATCTGGTATTTCTCCCTGATTGCCCTATTTAGACGCGATTCGATCAAATGGAAACTCTAGGTGTAGGCGCAAATGGAAGTGAAAAAGGTTTTAAATGTATGTATGTGTTTGGCTCAGAAACTAGGTTTTGTAAGTATAGCATATTTGTAATGTAAATGAGCAAGTCCATGTTTTTATATGAATAAACTGTAATTATAACCATAAGATATGTGCCTTCCAATGGCTCCTCTTCTGGTTATAACTGAGTCGCAGATGAATAACCCAAATGTCCTTGGTCTGGTGTCCTGGTGTCATGCTAGTCAGAAGCGTGTATGTTATAATTCTTAGGCATATTATTGATAGCATATATGTGCCCATCTGAGATTTGTCCTTGCTTGGGAAAGAAAGAACGTCGCCACTGGCAGGAGGATTGTTTACATGTCGAAGTATGTAGTACCTCAGCCCTCATCCGAAGATCAAGCCGATGTTACTGATACGAAGCCGCATGGCTCACTTGATGCTGATATTATCATCAAGAACGCGCCGGACCCGGTGTTTGTCTCGGATCTAGATGGAAAGATCCTGCTGGCGAATGATGCGGTATATGAGCTGCTGGGCTTCAGAACCGACGAAGTGCTAGAGCAGTCACTTTCGCGTTTTATCAGCGCGGAGGAGACACGCGAGTTCACGGCGGCGTTGCGCGAGGTGATTGAGCGTGGAGTGACGAGAAACGCGCGCCTCAATCCCTTGAGCGCGTCAGGAGAGATCATTTCGACGAGCTTGAATGCCTCAGCCTTGCGCGATGCGGATGGTAAGGTTATTGGGGCTATTGGTATTTTGCGTGATATGCGCGAGCTGGATCGTGCTCGCGTTTATGCTGATAACCTGATTAAGAATGCGCCGGACCCGGTGTTTGTCTCGGATCTAGATGGAAAAATCCAATTGGCGAATGATGCGGTATATGAGCTGCTGGGCTTTAGAACCGACGAAGTGCTAGAGCAGTCACTCTCGCGTTTTATCAGCGCGGAGGAGACACGCGAGTTCACGGCGGCGTTGCGCGAGGTGATTGAGCGTGGAGTGACGAGAAACGCGCGCCTCAATCCCTTGAGCGCGTCAGGAGAGATCATTTCGACGAGCTTGAATGCCTCAGCCTTGCGCGACGCGGATGGTAAGGTTATTGGTTCAATTGGTATTCTGCGCGATATGCGCGAACTGGATAAAGCGCTTGCCTACTCCGATAACATAATCAAGAACTCGCCGGACCCGGTATTTGTCTCAGACCTGGAGGGAAAGATCCAACTGGCCAATGACGCGGTGTATGAGCTCCTTGGATTCCGTCCCGACGAAGTGCTAGAGCAGTCGCTCTCACGTTTCATCAGCACAGAAGAGGCGCGTGAATTCCTAGCCGCTCTTCGTGAGGTGATTGAGCGTGGGGTAACGCGTAACGCGCGCTTGAATCCGCGTAGCGCTTCTAATGAGGTCATTCCCACAACCCTTAATGCTTCAGCTTTACGTGATGTTGACGGCAAAGTAATTGGCGCGATTGGTATTCTGCGTGATATGCGCTCATATGAGAAGGTCGTCAATGACTTGCAGGAATCAAAGGCTGAATTGCAAGAAAAGATCCTTGATCTGGAGAAATTTGAAGAGGTCGTGGTGGGTCGTGAGCTCAAGATGATCGCCCTGGAGAAAGAAATTGAGAACCTGAAGCATCAGCTAGATGAGGCGCGTCGCGGTCATGTAGCGAAGCGCGAAAACGATAGTAGGGCTGAGCGTAGTCAGGGGGGGCGATGGACGTAGCACAGCGACAGATTAAACACTCTGACAGGGATTATATCAAGCCTCAAGAACACGAAGCTGAACAACTTCGTGCGGAATTGGTGCAGCTACATCGTGAACATGAGCGCGTGCTGGGCGAGAAACAGATCCTGGAAGCTCGTATGCAGAAGAGTGAAGCGCGTCGTCGAGCCTTTGTGCATATCCTGAGTGATCTAAATACATTGAACCGCAAATTGGTGGATCAGCGGAAGGCCATGATTCACATCCTTGCGGACTATGAGCAGGATCGTCGGCGCATGGTGAAGCAGACTGAGCGCCTGGATAACTCACGCCGCGCCCTCCTCCATATCCTGAAAGATTCCCATCAATCAAACCTGCGTCTGGAGAGCAGTCGTAAGGCCATGATTCATATCATGAGCGACCTGAAGGAGACGACTGAAGAGGTACAACAGCGTGAACAGGAGCTTCGGGAAAAGCAGGAGCAACTGGTTCAGGCTGGAAAGCTGGCAACATTGGGAGAATTGACGACAGGTGTGGCGCATGAGCTGAATAACCCGCTCAATAACATTGGCCTGTTCGTCGGAAACGCGATTGATCTGGTGGAACTAGGAATGGCGACCACGGAACCTGAGCGTATCTTACAGGAACTCTATAATGCTATGCAGCAGGTGCGTAAAGCGACAGAAATCATTTCACATCTGCGTACCTTTGGGCGTGCAGCCTCGGTGAGCCGAGAACCAGTCAACATTGTGCAGGTCATACAGCGCTCTATTTCGTTAATGCGTGAGCAATTACGTCTACGTTTGATAGAGGTTGAAATGCAGTTTCCCGAAGAAGATGTCATTGTCTTTGGCAATGCGATCCAAATGGAGCAGGTATTTATCAATCTTTTGACGAATGCTCGTGATGCGCTGGTTGATGCTCCTACGAAGGAGATCTCAATACGTTGCGCGAAGAATGTTGATACGGTTGAGATCAGCGTGGCTGACACGGGGCCTGGCATCTCGCCAGAGCTTGAGCAGCGTGTATTTGATCCATTTTTTACGACAAAAGAGGTTGGTGCAGGAACTGGATTAGGTCTGTCGATTACATATGGTATCATTAAAGAACATAATGGCGCGATTCGGGTGCAGAGTCGCCTGGGCGAAGGCGCTCGCTTTCTGATACAGCTTCCGCTAAAACCTGACAATGATCCTGAAGGGGGAATGAGTTGAAGCAATCTCGCATCCTGATTGTTGATGATGATGCCGCTCTTTTACAGGCTTTGCCCCAGGCGATCTATTTACGTATGAAGGACGTGACGGTCACTACCTGTGATTCTGCTTTAAAGGCTCTTGAGAGCTTACAAGATTGTAAATATGATGCGATCGTAAGCGATATTAAGATGCCTGGGATGGATGGGCTGGCTCTGTTAAGTAAGATCCAGGAATTGTGTCCAGATACGCCTACACTCCTTATCACCGGACATGGTGACCATAATCTGGCGATTCAGGCCCTACGTGGTGGGGCCTATGATTTTATCCAGAAGCCGATCGACCGCGATTACTTTGTGGCGGCACTTGCACGCGCAATTCAGACACATCAGTTGCGCCGCCAGGTTCTGGAACAGCAGCAGGCGCTAGAGCGGCATGCACGCTCTCTGGAGCAGGCTGTGGAGGAGCGGACTCGCGAGTTGACCGCTGCCAATGCTGCCAAGGACGAGTTCTTAAGCATGGCTTCACATGAGCTGAAGACGCCGCTCTCCAGCCTGAAGGGCATGACACAGTTATTGCGGCGCAAACTAGAGCGAGCAGGCTCTAATGATGTGCCAAACCTGGTCAGCATGGAGAATTCCATTCGGCGCATGGAGGTGCTGGTCAATGATTTGCTTAATATCTCATTTGTTGAGATGGGAATGTTTGAGTTACGTACATTCCCTTGTAACATAAATGAGCTTTGTCAGCGCCTGGTCGATGAATATTTAGTCGGGACGAATCCGCCACCTGTGATTGATTTACAATTGCCCCAGGAGCAGATCGAGGCAGAGGTTGACGTTGAACGTCTGGGGCAGGTAATCATCAATCTCCTCTCTAATGCTCGCAAGTACTCTAATGCTTCTATTTATGTGGCGCTGACCTATAATGACACGGAGTGCCATATCTCGGTACGAGATACCGGAGTGGGTATCCCTCCCGAGTTATTAAAACATATATTTGAGCGCTTTTATCGCGTCCCCGGTAATGAGGTGCAGCGCGGTTCTAGTATTGGTCTAGGTGTGGGTCTCTATATTACGAATCAGATTGTAGAGAGTCATGGTGGACGCATTGAGGTACAGAGTGTACCAGGTAAAGGGAGCACCTTTACTGTTGTGTTACCATGCTTGAGGGCTGTGATCCCCTCAACGCCACCTCATCAGGAGGATGGTTCGCAATTGACCTCACAACCCCAGGCATGATACTTGCGACAAAGCAGAGCGTAACGGGGTATTATGACACCGAAGCGGCCTGAATTATATCGCGTTTAACGAGTAGCCCGTCTTTAAGTTCCCAGACTTCGCCTCCAAAGCGTTGGATGAACCAGCGATCATGCGAGATGGCAATGACGGGGCCTGGGAAGTGTAGAACAGCCTCTTCAAAGGCCTCTAGCACGTCCAGACTGATGTAGTTGGTTGGTTCGTCGAGTAGGAGCACGTTCGGGTTTGTTGCCATCAGGCGCGCGATCTCCAGTTTGCGTCTCTGCCCGATACTAAGCTGCTGCACGCGCTTCTGCATATCCTCCAGGCGGAAGAGCCCATACCCAATCAAACGCCCAATGAATTCGCCTTCAAAGCCTACCTGATCATAACGGTAGCTCTCAATGACAGTCTTATCAAGATTTGATGTGTCTGGCTCCTGGGGAAGATAACCAATCTTTCCTCCAGGAGCAACGATAATGCTGCCACTATCGGGTTGCTCCTCTCCTCGCAGGAGCCGTAGAAGCGTGGTTTTTCCTGCTCCGTTGGGACCGATGAGCATGATCCGTGAGCCTGGTGCCAGCGAGAGATTGAGATTTTCAAAGAGTGGCCGCTCTCCGAAGCGCTTGTTTACCCGTGAGGCCTGGACCACTACCTGAGACTGTATGGGTGCGGAACGAAAGTACGAAGTGACACTGATCAACTCCGGTGGTTTGGGAATTGGATCGGCTTCAATCCGCTTGAGGCGCTCCTCCGTCTCATGAATATCGCGTGCTACCGCGTTGGCGACGCGTTGATCAAAGAAGTTCTTCGCGAATTTGTCGTTATCGCGCGGCGGACGATAACCGTGTCCGATATGTTTTCCTTTCTCCTTCAAGCGTTTGCGGAGCTCTTTGAGTTCCTCCTGTTGCCGTTCATAATCCTCCTCCCATTGTTTGCGCTCGGCCTCGCGAGTGGCGACATATGCGTCATAGTTGCCGGTATAGGTCTTGAGATGATGGTTATGCTCATCGATCTCGAAGATGGCGTTGACAGCGCGATTAAGGAATTGACGGTCGTGCGAGACGATAAGGGCCGCACCTCGATAGTTCGCGAGATAGTTTTCGAGCCATTCCATGCTCGCGAAGTCGAGATGGTTAGTTGGCTCGTCAAGTAAGATGATGTCTGGTGAGCGTAGCAGCAAGGTTGCCAGTCCAATGCGCTCCTTCTCACCCCCTGAAAGAGTTTCAACTTCCTGCGTGCGTGGCAGATAGGAGAGACGTAGCCCTTCTAGAATGCTATCAATCTTATAGTCAAGTTCGTAGCCGCCTGCGTTCTGAAAATGGGTTAATACTGCGTTATACTCTTCCAGTAATGTGCCAAGTTGGGCCTCATCGGCGTTGCTCATGGCGTGTTCCAACTCATGCATGCGAGTTTCCAACTGACGGAGATTGCCTACGGCTTCCATGATTAGATCTTGAATGGTGCGACCATAGAAGTGAGGCGTTGTTTGAGGCAGATAGCCTGCCTCTACAGAGGGCGCGAAGGCGAAAGTGCCGCCGTCAGCCTCCTCGGTGCCCGTGAGAATGCGTAGTAAGGTTGATTTGCCAACGCCGTTGGGGCCGACGATGCCGATGCGGTCGCCCGTGTTAACAACACATGAGATCTCGCTCAGGACCGTTATCGCGCCATAAGATTTACTGAGGTTTCGTATAGTTAATAACATAGAGGGCACCTCGCTTTATAATGGGTAGATGGAGTATGTGTGTAAAAGCGTTGAGGGTGCCTGAGGTTGCGCTCACATGTGTCGGTTATGATGCTTTGGTGCGACGCCATAGCAGAGGCGATGCAAATGCTGCTAAATGGAAAGGGGTAGTGGTGGACTACCGAGCATATCATGAGCACGAATTCAGGCAAGAAGTAACCGATCACAGGCACACCTTTATAGAGTCAGGCGCGTGGCACACAGCCATAATGCGCCGAGTTAGATGTGTGAAGTGGGGGTTACTTATCCAAGAATTTTGCTCATGCCTGCCAACGGAGTCTCCTTTATGTGAGGAATAGTGAACATATCCATTATACATGATTACCTGGTAAAAGTCAAAGGCTGAGTACGGATTTTTAGCAATTTGCAGTCAATAGTATATAAAGTACTCTCAAGCTCGTTTTATCCATTTTGGCGTTAAAGGATGGGATGTGTGCGCGGAAAAATGTTATGCATACCAACATTTTTCCACTGGAGAGCTGTGAAGTTGATCGCTTGCCACGCCAGAGCCGAACTAAAAATATTACCAAAGCTTAAAAACACATTAAATGCGACTTAACAGTTGCATCCCTATACTAGATCCGTAAAGGTTTTATGGGTATTTGATTTAGAGCATTGTTTCTAATTCAAGGAGGATAGTTGTGCCTATTAAATGGCTGAAGAAGAGTATTTTTGTTATAGTTGCCCTGGTGGCTCTGCTTATACCTGGCGCTGCCCTGGCTCAGAATGTGTTAGCCAGTCATGGTGATGGGGGAAGGCATGCGAAAAATGTCATCCTGTTTATTGGGGATGGCATGGGTGACTCTGAAATCACAATTGCTCGTAACTATTATGTTGGGGCAAATGGTCGCTTGAATATGGACCGTCTTCCCTTTATTGGCGCCAGCACGACCTATGCGCTTCAGGAAGCGAATCCCTTGCTTACTGAATTTGTGACTGATTCAGCTGCCAGTGGAACGGGTTGGGCAACAGGGACCAAGACCAGCAATGGTCGTATCTCTACCACCGCTAAAACCGATATTGATCTGCCCACTCTCCTTGAACTGGCTCAGAAGTCAGGTTATCTTACCGGTGATGTGAGCACAGCGGAATTGACCGACGCGACTCCTGCTGTTCTCGCCTCCCATGTCTCCAACCGTAACTGCCAGGGGCCTGCTGATATGGGTAGCTGCCCTCAGGATAAGATAAGCGCTGGCGGCCCCGGTTCAATTGCCGAGCAAGAAGTTGCCCACAATATCAACGTTCTGCTGGGTGGCGGTAAACAGCGCTTCGATCAGCTCATTACTGACGGTAAATACGCTGGAAAGAGCGTACTTGAGTCTGCTCGGAACCAGGGTTACACAATCGCGACCGACGCCAACAGCTTAAAGCAGAGCAACGGCAAGCATGTGCTTGGTCTCTTCAATAGCGGCAATATGAGCCTGGAATGGACTGGTACTCCGGCGCAGCCCTATCCTGGTAGCGGTCCTCAGACCTGCCAGCAGAACCAGCGCCCAGCCAACGAGCCCAGCCTGTCTGACATGACGAAAAAAGCTCTTGACCTGCTTCAGAACAACCATGATAATAAGAATGGCTTCTTCCTCCAGGTCGAAGGTGCTTCCATTGATAAGCAGGATCACGCTTCTAGCCCTTGTCAGCAAATTGGTGAGACCATCGCCTTCGACAACGCGATTAAGCAAGGTATGGAGTTCGCCCGAACGCATCCTGACACGCTGATCCTGGTTACCGCCGATCATGGACATACCTCTCAGATCATCGAGTCGCCAACGAATGCTAGTCAGCCTGGAGCCTTCAGCAAGTTGATTACCAAAGATGGCTCTATCATGTGCGTGAGCTACGCGACAGCCCCTGTCGGCGCTTCGCAGTCTCATACAGGAACGCAGGTCCGCATCGCGGCTATGGGACCTGACGCGAATAAGGTAATGGGTGTCATCAACCAGACCGATATCTTCAAGATTATCAAGGAGAGATTGAGCCTGCGCTAAAGCGTACACTCAGTCTCTTTTAATGGGCCTGTCTCTGCCAGAGAGGTGATATGAATCTCTCTCAACAACAAGCCCAAAAAAGCCCACAAGCGCTTCGCATGAAACACTTGTGGGCTTTTGTCACTATTTGGCGCGGGTGGCGACGATGTCGTTACGCGCGGCCCACATATCGAGGTCCTGGTGTTGGATGGCGGCTGCCATAAGGTCGGGGAAGAGGTCCGGCGTGCAGGCGAAGGATGGAATGCCCATCTTCGCCAGTTGGGCTGCGTTCCTCTTGTCATAGCCAGGTGCGCCGTCGTCGCTGAGGGCGAGCAGACAGATGACCTGCACGCCGCTGGCGACCAGTTCAGCGGCGCGGCGCATCATCTCGCGTTCATTACCGCCTTCATAGAGGTCGGTAATGAGAACCAGAATGGTCTGATTCGGGCGGGTGATGACTTGCTGGCAATAGCCAAGGGCGCGGTTGATGTCGGTACCACCTCCAAGTTGGGTACCGAAGAGCAGATCAACCGGGTCTTGTAGATCCTCAGTAAGATCAACGACCGATGTATCGAAGACGACCATGCGCGTGCTAACAGCACGAATGGTTGCCAGAACCGCACCGAAGATGCCGGAGTAGACCAGCGAAGAAGCCATAGAGCCGCTCTGGTCTACGCAAAGCACGATATCGCGTAGCGAGGAGCGCTTATGACCATGCCCAATAAGCTGCTCGGCGATGATCGTCTGCTTTTCTGGCAGGTAGTTCTTCAAGTTCGCGCGAATGGTTCGATGCCAGTTGATCTCATTGGCACGCGGGCGGCGTGTATAGGTTGAGCGGTTGAGGCTACCACGCACGGCCTGCTGCAATGGATTGGCGAGCTTACGTTCAAGCTCCTCGACAACCTTGCGCACCACCTGGCGCGCCGTATCCTTGGTCTTCTCTGGGATGACGCGACTGAGTGAGAGCAGCGAGGCGACGAGGTGGACATCGGGGTCAACCTGCTCAAGCATCTCAGGTTCGAGCAACATGCGCGTCAAATTGAGCCGCTTCAGAGCGTCCTGCTGCATGACGCGTACGGTAGAGGAAGGAAAGTAGGTCCGTATATCCCCCAGCCAGCGCGCGACATTGGGTGATGATCCGCCAAGACCTGCCGAGCGCTCCGAGTCATAGAGCGCCTCCAGGGTTTTGTCCATACCCAGATCGCGCCCACCTAACATTCCTTCGCCTGCTCCTTCCGCACCAGCACCAGCACTTCCGCCCGCGCCACCTAATCCCGCTTCGGCCTGTTTGCCCAGAACCAGACGCCAGCGGCGCAGGCGTTCTTTCTCATCAATTGCCATTGAACGTTACTCCCATAATCTGCGCTAGTAACGGTAAAACACTCTCTGCCCGTTGCTGGTTCAGTGGACGCTGCTCCTGTAGGGAGGTCGTGCCCGATGTACCAGGCTCGGATGTGTGTGTGAGATGCTTGACCTTTTCTCCCATTGAGCGCCGCTCGGGAGGTTGGAATTCGCTAAAGGCGCGGCGTAAAATGGGCAGCAATTGCTCAAAGGTGTCAACCGAAAGCTCGCTGAGCCAACTATTGAGGGCGGACCAGAGATTATCAATATGCAGGACAAGGAAGCCGCTTCCAGTGAGCACGCCTTCGATCCAGCTTGCGGCCTGTGTGGCTGGCACCGCTGGCGCTAGGTTCAGACCCGTCTGACGCTGAAGCTCCTCGCTGTCGATGGCGCGCTGCTCAAGCAGCAGGCGGCAGCAGCGGCCCCGGATGAGACCGTGGATGTCTTCACGCTCCACCAGGAGGCGTAGCAGCCTTTGCCAGGCGACCTTGTGCTCATCTTGATTGAGCAGATTCAGTGCTTCATTGGTATGGTTGATACTCTGAATCATTCCACGTGCTGCGTCTTCGTCAAGCGCGGCGCATGCGCCGGGTAGGCCAACTAGCACACGCTCGAAGAGTCCATTGAGAATGGGCATCACCTGATCCGCTCGTGTTCCACGCACATCACCATAGCGGGCAACCTGCGCCAGGGGAGGCATGGCATCCATCAGGTGGCGCACATCGGCTGAGACGGCGGCGCGCTGTTGAATGACTGTGAGCAGGTGATCGGTTGCTTCTGGGAGCATCGCGAGAATAACCTTGTCGAGAAGGTTCGTGAGCGCTGGAAGCTCTTGCTGTTGTTCTGCCTCCCGTTTGACGAAGGCTGTCGTCGCTTCAAGGACAGTATTGCCCCAGATGTTGGCTTCGATCAGGTCGACCGCGAACTCAACTTTCCAGAGAAGTTGCCAGTGTTCCCAGAAGGTGCCTTGCTTCTGGGAACCGGTGTGTATGGTCTTGCCCCAGGGAATATTGAGCAGGTTGAGGCGGTGCAGCAACTGACTGCGTCCGCGCGCCTGATCTTTGCGCAGGTCCAGTTCGAGCTTTGTCGTCTCAACCGATGGTGTGAGGCGCAGCTGGCGTTGCAGGTTCTCCAGGTCACGCTGGAGTGGCACGGCTGGCGTCTCCTTGGGAACACGGCCCAGACGCTCGCCTATCTCCAGCTTCTCGCGGATCAACTGCATCGGTTCGTCGTTACCATGACAGAGAACTGTCTTAATGGCTTCATGGAGTTCGCTCAGGCCGGGCATGGGCAGATCGCGCAGAGCTGCTAGCGCATAGGCGAGGCGCACGGCTTCGATTACACTGGCCGAGGAGGCATCCATATCTTCCTTGCGCAAAAGCTGCGCAGCGCGTGTAATCCAGCGCACAACCGCCTGTTTCGGTGTGTTCCACAGGTGCTCGTACCAGCCGGGCGAGGTAATACCCGCTCCATAGCCACTGCGATAGGAGAGGCGTGAATTGGTCCAGGGAATCCAGGTTGCCTCTATCTTGACCTTGGGCAGGCCCTTGAGCAAGCGTTGATCCTCTGTAGCGGGACCCGGTTCGACGAGGACAGGAGCGTGCCATGCTCCGCAGACTACAGCGATGCGCTGGAAGCCCTCTTTCTGAGCTGTGCGGATGCACTGACGCATGTGAGCCTCACGCAGGATATCCTCTCCTCGCGTCTCGCGTCCCTCACGGAGCGCGGTCATGGCTTCGAGGATACCTACGAAGATGTCGCGGCTATCGACGCGCTGCTCGATTTGTTGTTCCCACCAGCTTTCATCATCGCTATAGCCAGCGGCTTTTGCCAGCATGCCGAGCGGGTTTTCACGCTCTTCGGTTTCTGGCTCGGGTGCGAGAGTCGCGTTACGTGCTTCGGGGCCAGGAAGTGTCTCATCACTGGGCTGGTCGAGGGGCTGCTGGGTCTCCTGCACTTCCTTCTCTGCCTCTTCGCGACGGCGCGCCATCTGGATAGCCTGTGGCAGATCCATAAAGCGAAGCTCAATATTATTATTGAAGCTGTATTGGAGTGCTTGCCACTCGGGTGAGAAGGTTGTGAAAGGATAATAGACGGCTTGCTTAGGTTGATCTGGCGCGTAGAGGAGCAGGGCGACCGGTGGTTTCATACCCTTGTCTACGCAGAACGGTAGCACGTCCTGAGCCTCGGGTGGCCCCTCGACCAGCACGATATCTGGCTGGTACGCTCGTAGCGCCTGGCGCAGGCTGCGTGCGCAGCCTGGCCCATGGTGGCGAATGCCGAAGACTGAGATGCTCACTTTACAATACCTCGCGGCAAGCTCGATAGAGGTCCTTCCAATCTTCACGATCTTTGACGATGGTTTGCAGGTATTCCAGCCAGACCACGCGGTCCTGAACCGGATCTTTGACGATAGCACCTGTCAGACCAGCCGCCAGGTCGGAGGCTGACAGACGACCATCGCCGAAATAGCCTGCCATAGCCAGGCCATTATTGATGACAGAGATGGCTTCTGCTGTTGAGAGGGTGCCGCTGGGTGCCTTGAGCTTGGTCTTTCCATCCTCGGTGACGCCGTTGCGTAGCTCGCGGAAGATGGTCACGACGCGGCGGATCTCTTCAAGAGCGGGCTTTTCGCTGGGTAGCTCAAGGGCGCGACCCAGGCTATTGACGCGGCGCTCGACGATGTCTACCTCTTCGTTCATGCTATCGGGCACAGGCAGGATTACGGTATTGAAGCGGCGCATGAGCGCGCTGGAGAGCTCATTGACGCCCTTGTCGCGGTTATTGGCTGTGGCGATGACGTTAAAGCCCTTGCTCGCCTGAACCTCTGTATTGAGCTCGGGAACGGGCAGCGTCTTCTCCGAGAGAATGGTAATCAGTGTATCCTGCACTTCACTGGGGATACGTGTCAATTCTTCAATGCGTGCAATCTTGCCATCCTGCATCGATTGCATCATCGGACTGATGACCAGCGCGGCAGGTGAGGGGCCTTCAACAAGCAAGCGTGCGTAGTTCCAGCCATAGCGAATGGCGTTCTCGTCGGTGCCTGCTGTACCCTGGATTAGCAACGTGGAGTCACCAGCCACAGCGGCGGCGAGATGCTCACTGACCCAGGATTTGGCGGTTCCTGGGACACCATAGAGGAGGAGCGCGCGGTCGGTCGCCAGCGTCGAGATGGCTATCTCCATTAAGCGAGGATTGCCAATATATTTAGGTGAAATCTCAAAACCATTCTCAAGCTTGCCACCCATCAGGTAGACACGCGCAGCCCAGGGAGAGAGTTTCCAGTTGGGAGGACGCTGGCGGGTGTCGACTTTTGCCAGTTCGGCCAGTTCTTCGGCATATTGCTGCTCAGCGTGTTGACGGATAACGCTGGTAATCTCAGAGGCTGCGACAGTGCCATTCTTGGAAGGATTTTGTGTGCTCGTCATATCTAGTGAATCTCCTCTATAATATTTTTTCGATATTGAAGTACTTCAAGGAAGCGATTAATACCAGTTTGAAGCTGTCCATGATTATAGTTTTTGGTATAGTGGCTCTTGTCAGGTAATTCGGGCAATTCCCACCCTTTAAGAGCGCTCTCGAAGCAGGATGGTGCTAGCGCGTATGCTGAACGTGCCAGACCGTTATGCCAGTAGTCTGATTGCGTATGTGACATGTACGTAGTGCCAAGTTCTTCGACAAAGTTCGAGGCTGCGTCTCGGACCCATTGGAGGTAGAACAGGCTGAAATCATGGCTCCAGGGTGTGGGAAGTTGATCTAGAAATGTCATGAGGGCGTAACCATATTTGGTGAGCTTCTCTTTGACAATTTTCTCCAGGGGCTCCTGAGGTAGGACTGAATAGAGATACTTCAGGATATCTTTGCCTGCAGCAGCGAATTCCGAGTTTTCGTCGTCGGATGGTATCGTATTCCAGTAATCGAGCAGGTCGCTCGCCCAATCGACACGCTCCTGTTGCTGCGCGCATTTTACCCAGATGGTGAATAGGCGACTATGCCAGTTTTGATCCTTGACCGCCGAGATGATCTGTGTCGGGGTCAATTTAAAGCGCTCTTCCCAATAGTCAAGTGGAAGACATTTCAAGACATTGTAATATGTTGTGAGGAGATGGCTCGTATGCTTCAAATCGCGTTTATTGACACGAGTATCGCGTAACCATGAGTCATCTATATTCTTGGGTGTGTGAATCGACAAACTATCCTCATGATACTGAACCAGGGTTTCGGCGCGTGTGTACATGCGGCGCATAAAGGCCGAGTCGGGTAGTTCGGTCAGGAATGAGGCTGCGATCTCACGCACCGCTTCAGCGCGATCATCCAGGGCCTTTTCGAGTAAGGCTTCATCGTCAGCTGAGAGGTTGATGTCTAGCACTTCCAGGAATTTTGTTTTGCTCTCTGCGCGCTCCTGTTTCCAGACCTTTTCCAGCCATTGGCGTGCCAGAGCGGGATCTGCCTGCCTTTGGTGCGTGAGGGCGTTAACCCGCTGTGCCAACGTTCCTTCTTGCCAAAGGGTTTCGATCTCTTCAGGAGAGATGGGCTGTATGCCAGAATGCAGGGGCTCTACCCATTTCCACTGAGAATTGAAGCTACTTAGCCAGATTCCCCGCTCGCCTATAACCGCGAATGCGGCCTCACGAACGTTTTTATCTCCGGTGGCATAGTCGAGTACCTGTGGCAGCAAGGGAAAGGGAACATGATAGTGATGCTCACGCATGAGAGCGAAGGCTTCGAGCAGCAATTTAGGCTCTTTTAGAGTCAGAGTGGTTTCCAGGGTGTGTGTCCGTGGTAATACCCGCCAGTCCTGCGCCTCTGGTGGAGACGCCGTTAGCCGCTCGGATATACTCTGCGCGATTTGGCCTGCTTGTGTGTAGGCTCCCCAGGCGCCACCGATGAGCAGGAGTCGACGCTCTTTCTCGCTCTCGGGCAACTGGCTGGTCAAATCGTCGATCTGAGTGCCTGTTGTGAATGCTGTGTCCCCGCTCTGATCTGTGCCAACGATGGCGGCGGTGATAAAACTCTCCATCTTCTTCCCTTCTTAGAGTTTGTAATAGTGGCCCGCGACCAGTGCCCCAATTGGCTGTAGCGTCTCGCTATCCCAGATGGCCGCCAGATCGACTGGCTCGCCCCCTGAGAGAGCTAGCAAGCGCCAGTACTCGCCGTGACTGAGCGGAAGGGCCTGCCCATCACGGTCATAGAGCGCCCACTGGTTCTGATTGGTCAGAATGGGCGTAACTCCACAGAGCACACCGAGGAAGGTATCCTGCCAGGGATAGCGTGCCAGGATTGTCGCGGCACTCGCCAAGAAAGCGTCCAGCATGGACGCACCGGGTAAGGAATCCCCCAGTGGTTGGAGCGCGCCCTGCTGTTCCACGATAAGTGCACGAAGTTGGGCTGCACCAGGCCAGAAGGCTAGTTCCGCCTCTTGGCGCATCCCGAAGGGATAGACATTAGGAAAGCTTTGCGCGACGCGAGGAATGAATTGTGTGAGCAGGGCGGCGCGCTGGCTTTGCTCGCCATAGAGCCAGGTGCGCTGGGTCTTCCCTTTGTCAGTCTCTTCTACGGAATTTCCGAGGAAGAGCCAGGTATCACGCACGTGCTCTCCGCGTTGGATCACTTCATCTTCGGTCAGCGTCCAGCCGATCTGGGCGCGCACATCATCTTGTAGTGGCGGTGGTAGGGTATCGAGACGGCGGTATGCCTGACTGAGTAGAGCAAGTTGGCCGCTTTGTACGAAGACCTGCTGAGTCCAGTTCGTCGTCGCATGGACGCTCTCACCCATGCGCCTGACCCGCGCCGCGATTCCAGGTGCCTGATTATCAACCATCTGTTTCGCCATTTTGTCCCAATATGATGGCGGCTGGGCCTCAATGCTACCCAATCCATTGCGCATCAGGTCGCTCAGCCAGAGGTCGAGGCGTTCCAGACCCTGATCTACCATCTGCTGGCGCTTCGCAACAGTTTTTGCGGAGGGCGCCTTGCTCTCCTTGCTCTTCGCCTCTTTGCGCTGGGTGCTTTCGGCGCGCTTCTCCAGCCAGCTTGACACCCATTCAGGTGGCTCACTGGTAGCGAGTTCGCCGGGTGTATTGGCTGCGAGCAAGAGTAGTCCCAGGGCGTGTTTGCATGGTAATTTGCGACTGGGACAGCTGCATGACGCGACAAGGGAGGCGACTTCGACTTTTACCTGGTAGAGGGCGCTACCCTGGCATTCTCCCCATACGGCATCATCGTTCTGCCCAAGGGTTTTCCAGTGTTTGCGACCGCTGAGTTTCTTACCATTTGAGAGCGAGGCTTTATCGGGAGTCATGGCGGTGACTTGTTCAGAGGTAATTTGTATCCCCACTAGTGATGCTCCCCAATCTATAGGTTTTGTAATATTGGTCTACGTATATATTCTTGCGAAGTATAGCGAATGTGGAAACACTGATCTATGACCATATTACTTGACAAGGTGCTTCTTGTGTTTTGGTAATCATTAATAATCACCAAAAAGGGCTATAATGGGAGGCTTCTATGCCATGAGGCTGAAACTTAGGGCTCGCGTAAGACGTGGCACTGATGTATTCACGCGACAGGTATATGTATCTTGATATTGGAGCTTCTATCATATGAGAGGGGCTGAGTGATTGGAGGTAGGATATATTATGGATAAGCAGCATGACACTTTGAAAGAGAATAGCCAGGAAACGATTGATCAAGCTGCCAGAGCGGTGGGAACCACTCGCGAGAAGGCGAAGCAGATGCTCACACCGCAAGAGCAATATAAGCTAAGTCGGAAGCAGGCACAAAGTAGTCACTCAGATAAGCAGACCGGCTTTTACAACGAGGCCAGTGATGATATGCCGGTTCGTCAGGATGGTTATCAGGAGACGGAGGGAAGTGGCTATGGCGAGAGCAACAATCAAATAGGACAACCCGCCCAGGATAATCCGGCTCAGCAGGGGTATGATCCCAGGCGCAGTGGTCCCCATACCTCGAAGCGGCGGCCTGGAACTAAGGTGCCCTCGCCAGGGCGCGAGACGGGTACCGCCTGGGCCGAAAATGAGCAGATGGGATATACAATGGATACATCCGATCATAGCAATCCCGCGAATTAGCGTGAGTGAGCTGTACGCATGGTCGCGTTTCGCAGAATGTGTTAGTACGAGGAGGTATGACCTATGCCCGAGCAGGCGAAGATTCAGCATATACCGGTCAAAGTCTACCGTACATCTGGTCGTTTGATGGTAGCTGCCCCTATGCCTGGTCTGCAACCGGAGGATATTGGTATAGAGGTGACTGCTGACAATCGTTTGATTCTGCAAGGTGAGATTCGCGGTCTGCTGAAGGACATTAAGGAGCTAGTTACTGATGAGTGGAGTGTTGGCGGGTATCAGCGTGAAATGACATTACCTGCCATGGTAGACGCGGAACAGGCCAATGTCACCTATGGAAATGGTGTGATTGTCGTTACCTTCTTGATTAGTGCGAAGACGATTCCCGCGCGTTTAACCGTGCCACGCGTTGCTCCTGACCATGGAGTGCGTGTTGGTAATGTTGGGCATAGAGCGGTGTAGCTATTAAATAAGAGGTGAACAGGCTCAGTGAGCTGTATATCCATAGCGGCAATGGTTGCTACGGATATACAGCTTCTTATTTGCAGGATATTAGTGTTCAGATTGATAAAGATAAGAATGTATCTGGTTGGTTATAGATAAATTTTGCTATGCCAAAAAAGCCCAGAAAGGGCGTCTTCCTTTTGAGAATTGATTCAAAAGAGGAACTGTGCATCAGAAACGGTTGTAAACCTTGGCAGATGACTCGTGTTTCACCAGAATAACGTATAATGCGAAGAACTGGAGGCGCAAGACGGAAGTGGCTTGGGGAGGGGGATGATAGTGAAGTTTGCCATTGCATGGTCACGGTACTTGCAAATTCGGGTTTACTTCGATATGATTTGACATATACCGATGAGGACCGTTTTTAAGTGTTAAAAAGGTCACTCTCAGAATGTGAGATACATTCTTCTTTTCTGGCACTTATTGAAGTAGATTTATGTAATGGGTCGTGATTGCGCTGACCACTTTTCTCCCCGTTGGCGTGGTTATGTGAAACATTGTACTGGGGGAAAGGATTTTTAGAAGGAGTTCTTAAAACATGCATTGTGGCAATTGTGGAGCCAAGTTACCGCAAGGCGCTCAGTCGTGCCCATTCTGTGGTGCGGCGGCTTCATATAATAACGCAGGGGGGATTGCACCTACTCAGATGGCCCCGTCTTCGTATCCTCAAAACCAGGGCACCCCTTCATATACACCGAACGCGGGTGGTCAGCAGGTAGATCCAACTGTACTGGCTCAGCCTCAAACCTATCCTAACGCAGGTGGGCAGCCCGGCGGCTATTATAACCAGGGTTCGTCAAGTCCTAACAATGTGCCGTCCACACCGTATTACGGTTCGCAGCCAGGGATTTCGGGCGCGAATTACGATCAGCCTCCGATGACACCGAATGCGTCAGGTGCGAATTACAATCCTTATGCGGGGAATAGTGCGCCCCCACCACCGCCAACTCCACAGCCTTACATGCCTGGTCCAGGCCCGTCTTATCCGATGCCTCCCCAGCCTCCGCGTAAAAAGAGTAATGTGGGCCTCATTATTGGTATCATTGCCGGTGTGCTGGTTCTGGCCTGTATTGGAGCGTCGTTTGCGGCATATCAGGGTATGAAGAATGTAGCCGATAATGTTGAAAAGACGGTGACCACAACTGTAAGCACACCAACCTCAACTTCGGATTCAACGCCAGAAGCGACACCAACTACCAGTGACACATCGCAAAGCCCATCGGGTGTGCCTGTTAATCCTGAGGCGGCGAAAATCATTACCAATGCGCTGACCACAAGCGGAATTGATTCGGATTATAAGCCAACAAATCCGACAACGAGCTTTACGTCTGGCTCAACTGTGTATGTGACCTATAACTTACACCTGTCGGGGACCGGCCTCAACTTTGACAAGGGTGATAAGGGCTATGTGTACGCAATTTTCTACTTAGATAAGTCACCCATCGCGAAAGGCGATTTGCCCATTGATCGCGATTCGGATAGAGCGTACTTTAGCTATAAATATAGCGAGGCAGGTCAGGGACAGGCTGAGATCTACTGGTGTTTGGAGTCTACCTGTAGTGACCGTCAGCTCGCGCAGGTTGTGGCCTTTACTGTTAGCTAAGACTGTTCTTTTATACTGAGATTATATGCTGTGCTCCCATGGCTAAACAACTGGTCGGCCATGGGAGCATTTTTATTTGTCAGAGGTGCGGGCTCCTTTTATTCAGGTGTCTGCCTGGAGAGGGCGTGGAGTGGTAGAATAAGGGACACCTATTTTTGATTTAGCAAAGGAGCATTGGATGCAAGCACTCCTGGGTCTTGACCTTGGCACAACAGGTGTCAAGGCTGCGTTGTTCGCGAGCGAAGATGGTCGCGTGTTGGCCGATGCATTTATCGATTATCCCCTTTCTCATCCTCATCCGGGCTGGGCAGAGCAGCAACCAGAGGAGTGGTGGCAGGCAACCCTGACCGCCATCAAGTTCTGCCTGGAGCGTGCCAGCGATCTGGGTGTGCGCCCCACTGATGTGCGAGGGGTTGGTCTCTCCGGGCAAATGCATGGGGTGGTCTTACTGGATGAGCGGCGAGACGTATTACGCCCTTGTATTATCTGGGCTGATCAACGTAGTGATGCCCAATGCCACTGGATGACTGAGCGCGTTGGGGCAGAGCAGTTAATTACCTATGTAAGTAATCCCGCTTTGACTGGCTTTAGCGCGCCCAAACTCCTCTGGGTGCGAGACAACGAGCCTGAAATTTTCGCGCGCGTGCGTACCGTCTTGCTGCCTAAAGACTATATCCGCTTTCGTTTGACGGGCGTGCTGGCGATGGAGATTTCAGATGCAGCCGGGACGTGCTTGTTGGATGTGAAGCGAGGAAATTGGTCGCAAGAGGTGCTCAAGGCCATCGAGCTCGATCCAGAAATTCTGCCGCCTGTAGTTCCAGCGGACCGTACCAGTGGGACAACCACCTCTGAAGTGGAGTCCTTAACGGGCTTGCCTGCTGGCGTGCCGGTCGCGGGTGGCGGCGCGGATAATGCTTGTGGAGCGGTTGGAAATGGTGTCGTTGTGCCCGGTTTGGCGCTGGTCTCTGTAGGAACGAGCGGGATTGTGCTTGCTCATGCCACCTCACCTCAGGTCGATACTTCTGGCCCGGTACCCCGTGTGCATACCTTTAATCATGCCGTACCAGGAGCCTGGTATTTGATGGGAGTAACGCAGGGGGCGGGCCTCTCAATGCGCTGGCTTCGCGATAACATTGGGTTGCCGGAACGGGCGCTTGAGCGTTGGACTGGGACCGACGCCTATGAGACGCTCGCGCGCGAGGCTGAGTCTGTTGCGCCAGGCAGTGATGGCTTGATCTTCCTTCCCTATCTCCAGGGTGAGCGGACGCCGCATCTCGATGCTTACGCGCGCGGGGGCTGGCTTGGCCTGACCGCCAGCCACGATCGGCGTCACTTGGTTCGCTCAGTTATGGAGGGCGTAGCTTTTAGTCTCAAGGATTGTATGACGATCATTGGTGAACAGGGGTTGAGTCTGAATCAGGTGCGCGCGACTGGAGGTGGCGCGAAGAGTCTCCTCTGGCGACAGATTATTGCGGATGTGTTGGAGACTGAACTGGTGACGACGAATTCGAGCGAGGGACCGGCCTTTGGCGCCGCACTCTTGGCAGGCGTTGCTGCCGGAGTCTACGCCTCAGTGCCCGAAGCCTGCTCGCAGACTGTGCGCATTGTCGAGCGAACCGAACCCCAGGCGAAGACGGCTCCAGCCTACCGGCAAGCGTATGAGACCTATCGGGCGCTTTATCCTGCGCTCAAGCCAATTCTTAGCAAGCCGCTGATATAGTTTGGATGTCCGCAAGCAAGTAAGCAGTAGCGCTGGCCTGTATGGTGTTTGCGGACGCCCCTCACGATCTAATAGAGAAGACTGTTCCAGGCTATTAGGGCAATCACACTGATCCCAATGCCTAGTATGGAGCAGATTAGCCCTGCGATGGCCAGGTTCTTGTGCTGGTGTGACTGCATTCCAAGCGCTGAAAAAATGATACTTGCACAAGGCATGAGGAAGCCTAGACCACAGGGCAAGAGCGCGCCAACCAGACTTATAATTCCAAGAACGAAGCCTGTGATGGCTAGTCCCGCATGTTTGTCGGTTGGGGCAACTACCCTTTGATAAGGAACCCCATAGGGGGCGCCCATTTGTGGATATGGAGTGGGGACAACGTGGACAGTGATGTAGACCTGTGGCGGAGGTGGATAGAGGGGGAGTTGGGGCATCTGATGCATATGGCTTTGCTGCTGTTGTTGAGGGTAGGGGGGCTGATAAGAGGGCGTTTCGGGTATACGAGCTCGTCCAGTTTCAGCGTGGTACGCCTGTGAATGTGGGGGACCATCTGGCCTACGTGCGCGCTCGGTTTCCGCATAGTATGCCTGTGGATATATTTTCGCATCGGGTTCTGGTTTATAATCATAGTTATCATTCATAGTAGCTTTACCCTTCTTTTTAAGAAAGACAAGAAGCGGCGGACAAGGAACACGCTTGTTTCCATGCCCCCTCATAAGCTATGCAGTTTGGCATTGTTTATACGCAATATATTGATATCTCTAAGTACTCTTTACGTATTATAACGCGGTGAGAGGCTGAATATCACGGATGGCATCTCTGCTTTTGCTTTCTGACCCCCTTTAGGCTATTAAACAGAGGAGAACGCTTTCTGAGATAGCTTGCGGAAGGAAGTGTATGGTGAGTCCACTGTCCCCAACACTGTAATGAGTGAAAATATGCTCTGGAAAGGGAAAGAGATATGAGTTTTGCGGATGGTCTTGTTTCTTCAGAAATACAGGGATTGCGGGAGCGTATCCTCTGGCATCCGCTGTGGCGCCAGATTGAAGACGGGACTCTGGAGCGTGAGCGCCTGAGCCTCTTCGCGCTTCAGGACTGGTGGCTTGTGCGTGAGGCGTACCGCCTTGACGCGCTGGCTATCGCGGGCATCGCGGATTTGGAGATACAGGATCTCTTGATTCGTAAGTTGACGCCCAAGGTGGGCGGCTATAAGCTCTTGCTTCGTTTTGGCGAGGCTGTAGGCCTCACGCGTGCTGATTTTGATGCTGTAGAGCCCCTGGCGGGCTGTATGGCACTTACCAACTATTTTTATTGGATGCTGGCGTATGGTACACCTGCTGAGAAATTGGCGGCGGTGAGCGCGAGTGAGGATATTTTTGTCCAAATTTGTGTGCGCGTGGCTCCAGCACTGGTACGTAACTACGGCTTGACTCCTGAGCAGGTGGCATTCTTCTCAGCACACGACATGATTGGAGAGCAGGTCACACCCGTTGATGAGGCACTACTGGCGCGCTATGACACTCCTGAGGAACGGAAGCGGATCGAGCGTGCGATCCACCTGAGCCATGAGTATGAAATCATGTTTTACGATACCATTCTTACGACCATGATAAAGTAAGCGCTAACCTTCTCAGTGGGAGACATAGGCGTGTTGGGTGCAGTAAGACACACCTGCCTGCGCGCCTATGCCACACATTGACGCTTTGGCAGCCCTTGTGATACCATCACAGTATGAAGAATACCTCCTTGAAGTATAGGCATCATCCTCACGTGCAGCGTGGTTGGATGATCCACCGCAATCGTAACCGCAACACAAGCATTCTTGCCGCGTAAGCCCGGCACGCGCTTACGTGGCTATTATGTAGAGGTTGTGCCGCCAGAGACATATTGTCACATCAATTTTATGCGATTGGTGTGTTAGTTTATGTTGTTTTCTGGCACTGTCTCCTCACAAATGCCTCATTTCCTTGCTCCGTAGCCGGGATCAACACGCCCTTTGCAGTGGTGATATATCCGGCATTCCTATAGCCACAATGCCCTGGCATCGTTATGCTGTCAGCGGACTTCGTGCGAGAAGTGTTAGAGATTGGCTATTACCACGCAGAGGGTATCTTTCTACCTATCTTCGGGTATAGATAATCCCCTTTAGATTCTCAAAGGAGTTCTGTGTGACACTTCTCTCTAACCGTCCGGTGCAACAGCCTGTGCAACCACTTTGGCGTAACCGTGATTATCTTCTGCTTTGGAGCGGGCAGACAATCTCAACCGTAGGGGGAAACATCTCTCTGCTAGCTTTTCCCCTGCTTGTCCTGACGGTGACTAGCTCGCCATTACTCTCCTCTATCGCCTTAGCCCTGCGCACAATTCCACGTACACTCTGTATGTTATTTGCCGGGGCCCTTGTGGACCGCTGGGACCGCAAGCGTGTCATGCTTGTGTGTGATATCGGGCGCGCGCTGAGCATTGCCAGTATTCCGTTTGCATTGATGCTAGGCCACCTCACAATCTGGCAACTTTTCGTTAATGCCTTGCTCGAAGGGACGCTACAGAGTTTCTTCGAGCTTGCCCACTCTTCCAGTTTGGCTCATGTGGTGAGACAGGAACAACTGCCAGCGGCGATGGGCCAGGAGGAGGTCGTTGAAGGAGTGACAACTCTGTTAGGCCCCTCACTTGCGGGTGTACTCTACAGTGTCACGCTCTTGCTGCCTTTCATTGTCGATGCTCTTTCGTATGCAGCCTCGCTGCTCACACTCTTTCTGATCCGTACACCTTTTCAGCAGCCTCGCCAGGAGGAGCGCCGTCATCTGGTACGCGAGATACAAGAAGGCTTTGCCTGGATGTGGCGCCAGCCAGTGTTGCGTACGATGAATTTTGTCAACAGCTTTGCGGCGCTGGTTATACCTGGGAGCACTCTGGTATTGATTGTGCTGGCGAAGCAACAACAGGTACCAGATGCTTTGCTTGGTAGTGTTATCGCGTGTGGAGGGATAGGCGCGCTTATTAGTTCTTTACTGGCTCCCTTTATGCTGCGTTACTTGAGCGTTGGGCGCGCCATCTTGATTACGCGCTGGGCCTTTGCCTTGATCTGGCCGCTCTATATGTTGATGCCGCACTTCTGGCTACTAGGGGTGGCAGAGTTCTTACTAGGGGTTGCCGATCCTATAGAGGATGTTGCGTACTTCGGCTATCGCATTGCCATTATCCCGGATAACTTACGTGGGCGCGTGATTAGTGCTTGTCGCCTCTTTACCAGTGTGAGCAATCCTATCGGATTGATGTTGACTGGGTGGTCGCTGGAGCATTGGGGTGTGGGAACTACGATCTGGTTGGGTAGCGTGATCCTGGTTCTGACTGCCATCACACTAAGCGCGTCGCAAACCATTCGTCAGGCTCGACTCGCCAGAGATGACTCTTGATCTGTGCCTTCTGATGCAGGGAGCTAGCTAGGGTCTTACAAAGCTAGCTCCCTGCAGCTTGTTGTCTGGTGGATTGCGGCTGGACGACAGTCTGGTAGTAGTTACAGAGATCGGTGAGGGGACAGCGGTTGCAGTGTGGGCGCTCGAAGACACATACACGCTGCCCATGGCGCAACAGTCCCTTGTGGAAGTCGTAAATGGCACGCGCGTTATCAGGTAATAGGGCTTGGAGAAGCGTATGCGCGGCCTCTGCACTGACTTTGCGTCCGATGAGACCTAATCGCCCTGAAACCCGATGGACATGAACATCTACCGGGAGAATGGGCTTTTGGCAACTAAAAAGTAGTACGCATGCAACGGTTTTGGGGCCAATCCCGTCAAAGCGCCTGAGCCACGCGGAGGCATCGACCAGGGGCAGTGTACGAAGGAAGTCCAGGTTTAATGAGCCGCACTCTTCGGTAATCTGGTGCATAATTGTCTGGAGGCGAGGGGCCTTCACTTCCGGCCAGTTGACGTTGGCGATAGCCTCTTGGACCTCGCTGGTAGGCGCATCGCGTACAGCCTCCCAGGAGCCAAAGCGTTTGAGCAGGTTGGCATATGCCGCTGCCGTCTGAGCATCCTTTGTGCGATGTGAGAGGATGATGTCCACAAGCATGCCCATAGGGTCCTTTGTGGACCAGTCAGCTGGTCCATAGAGTTCTGTCAGGCGTTGAGTCACAATACGCGCCTTCTCTGCCAGGGCTGCTAGATCCTGGGTAGGATAACCATAATCCGCTGGGTTGCGTACGCGTTTTACTGGCTGTTTCATAGGCACATCGCTTTCTAGTCTACCTTCTGCTATTAGAACCAACGAGGTATGTTTTCTTTGTAGGTTAAGTACTCGGTCCCAAATTTTGCTTCAAGATAGTCTTCTTCACGCTCGATCACGCCAACACGCATGATCTTCAGGAGAAGCGGAAGCAGGAGGAGCGGCCAAATTCGGTTGGCTAGTAATGCCAGGCCGGTATAGGCCAATGTGAAGGAGACATAGATAGGGTTGCGTGTGAAATGATAGGGGCCGCTTTGCACAATCGCGGCGGTTGGGCGAGTAGGCTGGACTGGTGTGTCTGCGTTTCTCATCTCGCGCGCAGCCATAGCAGCAGTTGCTGTTGCCGTCCCCAGTAATATACCACCTATCAGAGAGCGCGGACCGCGTGGGATCAGGCGTAAGGGAACCCATGAATCTAGATATAACCCTAGAAGAAACGCTGCTGCATAGAGGATCGGTGGTGGTGCGATGACCTGTGCGTGATCATGCTTCATTGGTTTTTCCCTCCATGTATAATGCCAAGACTTGCTCTATTCACGTGATCGTGGCCCGGTTGAATTGGTCTTCTGCTCTTTGACACGGATCAAACCTCTGCAACGTGACAAGATCGCTTCGAATAGTATTCGAGATGTGGTAACGTTACAGCCTCTCATAGCGTGGTATGAAGTGAGCGCTTTTCCCGGCGGGGCTCTTTCTACTGAGTATCTCCCGCGTTCCAGCCGATAGAGAGGAGTCAGGTGTGGTTAAGACGCAGACGACAGTAAGAGAGATTGTGCGACAGAAATTGGCAGCCTTTGAGCAATTGCGACCAGAGTATGAGCGCTGCTTCCGTTTTGTCCAGGAAGCGCATGGGCAAAAGCGCCTTACAATCTGCTCTATAGCTGAGATCGTCTACTATTTACATGCGCGCTGGGTGTGCGACTCGAAAGGAGAGCTTCTCAGTGTCCCACATTCGCCAAAGCGACTTGATGGCAAGCGCTGTCTTGAACTCTTACGCGATTGGCAAATCAACGGAGAGAGTGCAGAGGTGATAGCCTTTTTGCAGTATCGCCTGGATACACTCCCTTTTGCGGACCTGACCCGGCAGATTGATCTGGCCGAAGTATCCGCGATGAATCCAGAGATCGCGCAGCGCCTGCGCAATGGGCGTAGGGTTCTCCTCAATCGGGGTTTTAACCTGCTTCTGGCACTGGATGCCATTGGCACATTATCGCATGAGGAGATTAGCTCTCAGGTGCGTCTGGCCTGTGAGCGTTATGGACACCTGCCTAAGCAGATAAAAGAGCAACTCGCGTTGGCGGAGTCTCCACTCTTTTCCTATGTTCCTCATCAAGAGTTGGCGCGCTACAACATGCTCTTAATGAATACGCTCACGCAGGATATTCGCCCTATCCAGGAGGCTGATAAGAAAGCACATATGGATGACCCCCCTGCCACACAGGATACATCACAGCCTCCACTTGCCGAGTTTAGCTTCCCATTCTACCAGGAGCTTACCTCGACCGATCATAACAATGTTATGCGTCACCGTTTCTATAATGCTGTTCCCATGAGCGCGGCTCGCTCTTGATCCGCTCTTGAGCGTTCCTGTGACGATAAGCCTCTTCCATACGTATCACATAGGCTACTCTAATGGTTAGAGTCGTGATGAGCATGGGAGATGTGCAATGTTTTTCTCACAGGAAGCATATCGTTGTCGCCTGGAATGGGGCCGGCGTGGTGTCGCCGAGGCTGCGGCGAGGGGCGATATAGTAGTTATTGTCGATGTTCTGAGCTTCTCTAGCGCGACTATTACTGCTATCGCGCACGGCGGTAGTATCCTGCCGTGCCCACTTGAGGCGGATGTGGAGGCATTGGCGCGGCGAGTAGATGGCGTTGTCGCGGTGAGACGTCGCGAGGTGCCTGCGCGTGGGCGTTTCTCACTTTCCCCAATGACCTTTTTCGCTTTGGAGGCTGGAACGCGTGTTGTGCTGGCTTCACCGAATGGTGCGACCTGTAGTCACTATGGGCAAGTGGTCTCGCATCTCCTGGTAGGTGCGTTGCTCAACGCGAGCGCGGTTTCGCACGTGGTGACTTCATTGCTGGAGGAGGATGAGCGGTGCTCGGTGAGTGTGATTGCCTGTGGTGAGCGCTGGTTGGACCCCTCGGAAGATGGGGCGCTCCGTTTTGCCATAGAAGATTACCTTGGCGCGGGCGCGATTCTAACCTCTCTGGCCGAACATTCTAACCTGACACTCTCGCCCGAAGCGCAGGTCTGCGCAGGTGCCTTCCTTCAGGCGCGTCCACGGCTTGGTGAACTGCTCACGAACTCGTACTCAGGACAGGAACTCACGCAAACCGGCTTTGGGGAAGATGTTTCGCATGCGTGCAAGCTTGATTTATATACAAGCGTTCCAATAATGCGGGCTGGACTCCTTGAGGAGTTTGTGCGCGTCTAGCGTGTGTGCCAGATGTGGACACTGCCATCCTGGAGCCCGGTCGCGACATATGAGCTATCAGGCGACCAGCAGACTGTCCAGGGAGTCATGCCATTGGGAAGGTAGGTGTAGGTACTGGAACTCTTCTGTGGATTCCAGAGCTTGACGGTGTTGTCGGCGCTGCTGGAGACAATCTGGGTACCGTCAGGCGACCACGCGACGGATTGAATAACCCCACTATGTTCACGGTAGATCTCGTGGGTCTGCCCTGTCGCCGCGTTCCAGATGCGAACGGTGTTATCACTACTGCCGGAAGCGATGGTGGTACTATCTTCAGACCATGACAAGGCTGTTACCTTATCTTCATGTTCCTCATAGATGTTTGCTGGTTGATAAGTATCGAGGTCCCAGATTTGCACTGTCCGATCCCAGGAACCGGAGGCAATTTTGCCCCCATCAGGTGACCAGGCCAGTGTATAGACGACATCGTGGTGTCCTCGATAGGTGAATGCCTTGCGCCCACTTTCTGTATTCCAGACATTGACTGTGCCATCGTTGATAGCAGCCGCGAGGAAGGCTCCGTCGGGTGACCAACAAACTTCCCAGATAGTATCAGTGGTAGACCAGGATTGCACTTGATTCAGGCTAGTTGCCTCCCAGATCTGCACAGTATTATCCGAGCCAGCGGAAGCGAGGAAGGCTCCATTTGGTGACCAGGCAACACTTTGAACATTGCGTGTGTGTCGCTTGCTTGTCTGGTCATGCTTGCCCGTGAAGGCGTCCCATATATGGATAGTGCCGCCCTGGAGGTTAGCGGGACCCGCCGCTGAAGCGATGCGCTGTGTATTGGGCGACCATGACACGCTTCCCACTGAACCATCGTGTCCAGGATAACGATAGAGGAGTTGTCCGATGGTGGTATGTGGCAATGGATTATAGTTGTGGGTACGTAACCAGTTCTGCATCCGTAGTCCCAGGGTGGCACGCTGGGTATATGCCAAAGTTCCGCTAGCCCCCAGGAGTATAGCTGTGGTTGCGCAACCTAGCAGAATGTGGCGGCGTGTATGGCGCGTTGTAGATGATGAGGAAATGTATGTGGCGGGTGTATTTTGTGGTTGAGCCGGAAGAGAGGGGAGCCGTACCGTCTGGTAAGCCGCTGCGTGCCGTTGTGGTGATGTCTGGTGGTTAGTTTGCATAGGAGCAGCGAGTGATTGTTGAGTCGCGTTCCCTGTCGTATGACCTCTCACCATGGCACCGCAATTTCCGCAGAAAAAAGCGTCCTCAAGCACATCCCCACCACATCTCGCGCAGGTGCCATTCTCCATATCCACCCCTCCAGATAAGATCACAACCATTTCATGATAGATGTATTGCCCGTTATTATACTAGAATAACGGTGAAATGGGAAGAGGGGGAGAGATGGATATAGTGTAAACAGGGTTCCTGGCGAGATTTATTAAAGCCGCGAATATTCCAGATGTATGAAATTTTCATTAGTTAATGACCTTCAGAAGTATTTGGAATGAAGCGTAAGCAAAAGCGGGAAAAGACAAGCCTCCATATAACATAAGTTGAAGATAGGTTGGATGAGGACCAGAGGAGATGCTTGCTCCAGGTATTTCAGCGATTGAAGGTGTTCCTGGAAGGTAGATCACATCGACGCGATTACCAACCCGGTAGTTATCGAGGCGTACAGATTTAAAGGTGATGAGCCGTCCATCGGGCGCGGTGAAGGTAACAGTGGGAACTGTATAGTATTGGGTTTTAGTGCGTGCTGGAGCGGCATGCACGCGTATGACATCCCCAACGGTTCTATAACCGTGTTGCCTTAAAAGTGTAAGATGGATGGCACCTCGTAACCCCCAGATGAGAGAAGACAGAGCGAATAAGGTAAGCAGCATGATCAGGAGAAAAACGATGAGTGGAATTAGTTGTAAGAATTGTTCTTCTGGAAGTGCTGGAGACATATGAGTTCCTTTTCCCTATATCTGCCTGACAGGATATATAGTGCAATTCTTTACCTTTATTTTATCCAAAAAACTGATCCTTTGGCAAGCCTGGGAGTATGAGATCAGGAACATCGGGAGCGTATCTGCCTTTCATCTAGCTTGAGGAGCGGATCGATAATAGATAGATAGGCCATTTGTGCTAGCTGGAGGGATAAGTTTGACACGACTTTTGGCCCCTTGTGTTTCACTTTATTTATCTGGTATACTCTCTTCTACAAAGGTTAGTGTATTTACAACACCTTTTCTTTTTTGTCTGGCTGGTAAGTGTACTTTTGACACTTAGTGGCCAAGCTACTTATTCAAAGGAGAATAAGGGGTATGCCTATCCTGGATGGTCAACCCTTTACAGTTGCGATTATAGGTGGAGGGATCGCGGGCTTATCACTAGCTCTGCGCCTTCCTGAAACGTCTCGTGTTGCCTTGCTTACGAAAGGGCAACTTGGTGAGAGCAATACTCGCTATGCGCAGGGTGGGCTATCCGTAGCCCTGGCACGAGACGACAACCCGGAACTGCATTTTCAAGATACGATGGCTGCTGGCGCTGGTCTCTGTGATGCGGAGGCAGTACGCATTCTGGTCGAACATGGTCCAGAGGCGGCCCGTTGGCTCATGCAACAGGGAGTCCAGTTTGATCGTGCACAGCCTGACAGTGATGCGCATGTAACGCCCGATGGCCTATTGCTTGGGCGAGAGGGGGCGCATAGTCGTTGGCGTGTCTTGCATGCCGGGGGAGACGCGACTGGGTATGAAATTGAGCGTGCTTTAATGACAGCGGTTCGCGCGCGTTCTTCCATTACGGTATTCGAGGAGACCTTTGTGGAGGAACTCTTGCTTGAGGATGGGAAGTGTGTGGGGTTGCGAGCTAGCGATCGTGATGGACAAACACTAACGCTGCGCGCGGAGGCAACCGTGCTTGCTAGTGGTGGAGCGGGAGGCCTCTGGCTGCATACCTCGAATCCATCAGGCGCGACAGCTGATGGTTTGGCGCTGGCTTGGCGTGCAGGTGCCGCGCTGGTCGATCTTGAGTTTATGCAATTTCATCCTACTGTGCTGGTGGTTAATGGAATCTCGCACTTGATTTCCGAGGCTGTACGCGGCGAAGGAGCCTACCTGCGTAATCACGCGGGCGAGCGCTTTATGCCACGCTATAGCTCGCAGGAAGAACTCGCGCCTCGCGACGTCGTCGCGCGCGCCATTCTTAAAGAGATGTTGCTTGAGGGGACGCAACACCAATTCCTGGATCTGCGCCATTTGCCTGCCGAGCAGATGCACGCGCGCTTCCCAACTATCTCAGCTTTCTGTCGTGAGAATGGGCTGGACCTGGCGCGTGATCTGCTACCTATCGCGCCCGCCGCACACTATTGCATGGGTGGCGTTCTGGTTGATACCAGTGGGCGAACCAGTGTGCCAGCGCTCTACGCCGTTGGCGAGGTATCGTGCACCGGGGTCCACGGCGCGAATCGACTTGCTAGCAACTCTTTGCTAGAGGGACTGGTCTATGGGTTACGCGCTGCTGATGCTTTGGCGAGCAATAATGGACATGAGAGTGCCACTGTTATGTCATCATTGCGTGCCTCATCTACCCTTCAAATGGCACCTCATCTAGACGTACAGTCGTTGGGTCCTGTGGACGATCTATCTTACGCACAGGTGCGTACTGAATTGCGCCAACTGATGTGGGAGCATGTCTCGCTTTCGCGCGATCACGATGGACTACGTGTGGCTCAGCGCCGGGTGCGTGAACTTCAGGCCATGCTTGTCAACATATTGGATGGTGAGGCAACGCGTGCATGGCGTGAGACTCAAAATATGTTGCAGGCTGCGGAACTGGTGATTGTCGCTGCTCTGCAACGTGATGAGAGTCGTGGTAGTCACTGGCGGCTCGACTATCCAACCATTGACGAGAAGCTTGATTATCATCACTTTGCCTGGCAGGCAGTCGGCAAATAGCCAGCTTTCCAGGAGGAGAGGACTATCCCTTATGCAGAAAGCTATTCTAGATCTCATCACGTCAGCACTTGTGGAAGACGGAGCCTATGACGATATCACGACGCTCAGCACTGTCGCGCCAGATCGTCAGGCGAACGCGCGCATTGTTACACGTGAGGATGGAGTGGTCGCTGGCATATCAGTTGCTGCCGAGACATTCCGTCTGTTTGATCATCGCGTCGCTGTAGAGATGGCAGTTGTCGATGGCGCGTCCGTGCGAGTTGGTGAGACACTGGTGCAGATCAGTGGCTCTGCACGCTCACTGCTAAGCGCTGAGCGAGTCGCTTTGAATTTTCTTGGTCGTCTCTCTGGAATCGCGACCGTGAGCGCGCGTTGTGCTCGCGCCCTTGAGGGGACACGAACTCGCGTGCTCGATACACGTAAGACGACGCCTGGTTTGCGTCATCTGGAGAAGGAAGCTGTCCGCCTGGGTGGCGGACAGAACCATCGTTTCGGTTTGAACGATGGTGTGTTAATTAAGGACAACCATATTATCGCCGCTGGTGGTATTGCGCAGGCTGTTACTGCTGCGAGATCGCTAGCTCCTCACTTGCTCAAGATTGAGGTGGAATGCGAAACCTTAGATGAGGTACAGGAGGCATTGGTGTCTGGAGCGGATGTCATCTTGCTCGACAACATGGATATCGAGACGATGAGACGTGCTGTCACATCCATTCGTGCCTCCGATCCACGGGTATTGATTGAGGCTTCGGGCAATATCGGCACCAATACAGAGAAGCTTGTCGCGGTCGCTGGTACTGGAGTCGATTTCATCTCGCTCGGTGCTCTGACCCATTCCGCCCCAACTTTGATGTCTCTCTTGAGTTTGTGTAGCCTCCACGCCAAAGTCGCGGAGACACTCGACGAACCTTATTCATGGAGGAGAAGCTAGATGGCAATTACAACAGCCTGCGCTGAGAGCCAGGAGACACGCATTCTACCCTTGCTCAAGCCTCAGACAAGAGCCAGGCATGACATATCGAAGCGCGTCGATAACATTCCCACATTCTACGCGGAGATGGATGGTGAAGAGCTTGACCGACGGATCGCGGCGGCACGTGCCACTCTTGGTGAACGCCTGGTGATTCTAGGTCACCATTACCAGCGTGATGAGATCATCAAGTATGCTGACTTCCGGGGCGATTCCTTCAAGCTAGCGCAACTTGCCGCCGAGCGGCCTGAGGCCGATTATATTGTCTTCTGTGGCGTCCACTTTATGGCTGAGAGCGCTGATGTGCTCAGCACCCCCAACCAGAAGGTAATTTTGCCCAATCCCGCCGCAGGTTGCTCGATGGCGGATATGGCGAATATTGCCGAAGTTGAAGAATGTTGGGAGACACTCACAGATATTCTGGGCGAGGACGCGGGTATCATCCCTGTGACCTACATGAACTCCGCCGCGAACCTCAAGGCTTTCTGTGGTCGTCATGGTGGTATTGTCTGCACCTCGTCAAACGCTCCTGCCGTCATGCGCTGGGCCTTCGAGCAGGGCAAGCGTGTGCTCTTCTTTCCCGATGAGCACCTGGGGCGCAATACCGGTCGCGCCTTTGGCATTCCGGCGGATGAGATGACCATCTGGAACCCTAAGAATCCGCTTGCCGATGAAGATTCAGAGGAACAAATCGAGCGCGCGAAGATCATTCTCTGGAAGGGATACTGCACCACGCATATGCGCTTCAATGTGCAGCAGATCGAGAAGGCGCGCGCCGAGTATCCTGATGTCAGGATCATTGTGCATCCAGAGTGTCGCCAGGAGGTAGTAGAAGCTGCTGACCTGTATGGCTCGACTGAGTACATTATTCAGCAAATTGAGAAGGCGCCTGCTGGGACGAAATGGGGCGTCGCAACTGAGATTAATCTGGTGCATCGCCTGGCGCAGGAGCATCCAGACCAGTTCATCTTCTGCCTCGATCCCATTGTTTGCCCTTGCTCGACAATGTATCGCATCCACCCTGCGTACCTGGCCTGGGTGCTGGAGTCCCTGGTTGAAGGCGAAGTCATCAACCAGGTGAGCGTTGATACTGACACAATCCACTGGGCGCGCGTCGCCCTGGAGCGCATGCTCGCCCTCAAAGGTTAAGCCACAAAGGAAACAGAGGCATTGCCCACAAGAAGGGAGTCAAGCGAACTGATTCAGGTTCAGTTCGCTTGACTCCCTTCTTGATATTGCATAAGTGCGCGTTTGAATTTATGAGTTATCGGCGCGCATTTTATTGAAGAGGATAGATTTCTATGCGATACTATGTAATGATTCCCTGCATATAGATTGAGAGAGACTTTAAATGGACACTAATGATAGAGAGCATATTCGACTGAAGAACGGTCTCCTGTTGACGTTGCGAGACGCAGAGCCAGACGACGCCGAACGGCTACTGGTATATGTTGAGCAGATAGCTGGTGAGAGCGATAACGTTACAATGGGTCCTGGTGAGTTCGGTATGAGTGTCGAGGATGAGCGTGTCTACCTCAAACAGATCGCGGAAATACCAACCAGCCTCTACCTTATCGCTGAGATCGAAGGTGAGATTGTCGGGACGTTGTCCTTTAGCGCTGGCAGGCGTCCGCGCGTGCGGCACGTTGGCGAGTTCGGGACGAGTGTTTTGCGTAAATACTGGAACCTGGGCATTGGCCACCATATGTTGATGTATCTTCTAGATTGGGCCAGAGGAACAGGCATTATTCGTAAGATTAACCTGCGTGTGCGTGTCGATAATCTCCCCGCGATCCATCTCTATGAGAAGTGTGGCTTTGTCCATGAAGGGCGCGTTTCGCGAGAGTTATATATACATGGGCAATTTGTGGGTGTCTTTGTGATGGGTATGGAATTGGACCCGAAGTAAAGGGGTGTCGCTTGACTATTCACAGTCAAGGTGTTTTATGTGCGTGATACAAATGGCAGTGATCGAGGGCGTGTTACTATATTGTGAAGCGTCTGCGTGGCGTTAAGGCGATGCTCAATACCTTCAATGCCGATGTCGGTTTCCGCATTGCGTTCAATCATACTAAACGCATCAAACATACAAGCGCCAAACAATAGAGCGAGCAGGATAGCTTTTAAGCAGCTATCCTGCTTTTTCTGGAAAGGATGGAAACATGTTCATGCGTTGGATCAAAGCGGGAGGTTTTATTGTCATATTCCTTAGAGAAGCCCCTAGGAAGAAATTGGGGCTTCTCTCCATAGAGCGCAATTGTCAGCAAGACAACAAAGGCAAACACCAGAGAGAGCACGATGCTGCTATGTATCTTTCGAGTTTGCAAAAGTCAACTCCATCAGTGAGGTAACACATAGAACACCGCAAGAATAATTACAGTACATATCACAACGGTTACTAACATATGGCGGTCGTGTAATAGCACTTCATCAGGGCTTCCTCCATCTTTACGCACGTAAACCAGATAGAGGTAACGGAAAAGGCCATACAATACAAAAGGTACCGTCAGAATAATATTGTGATACCCGGTAGGAGCTTCTACCGTGTAGAGGCTATATGCCATCAATGTACAGGTCGTCACAACGGTAATCATCTGGTCCAGCATGGGGATGTTATACTCATTGAGAATTTGACGATGGGTCCCAGCCTTCCCTTGCAGAAGGACAAGCTCATTGCGACGTTTACTAAGCGCCAGGAAGAGCGAGAGCAGGCACGTGACCATGTAGAGCCAGGGCGAGATAGAGACAGGGGTCACAAGCGCCCCCGCGATGACACGAAGGACAAACCCACAAGCAATCACAAAAATATCAATCAGGACAATATGCTTGAGCCAGACACCATAGAGCACCATTAACACAAGATACGCGAGCACACACAGCGAGAACAAAAGGTTGGACCCTCCGAGGTTTGCGTATATATCCCTGGATGGCATAACTGGAAAAGCGAAAATCGCAAGCGAGAGAGCAGCGCAGACGAGCACAATAATGACCATCGCCACCACAGCCCAGGAAACAGGAAGTTGACCTGAAGCCAGAGGGCGGCTACATTTCACCGGATGCTGACGATCTTTCTCAATATCAAGCAGATCATTGAAGAGATAAATACCACTTGAGGCCAAACAGAAGGCAAGAAAAGCTAAAAGAGCGCGCTCAAATTCATTCAATAGCAAGAGATGGCCTGAGAAGGTAATCGCAATAAAGAGCGTAGCATTCTTTGTCCACTGCTTGGGACGCATCCCTTTGAGCAATGCACGTAAACGCCCTTTCGTACTAAGCGTAGAAGTCACACCTGATGGTGGCTGAGGAGTTATTGGTGATGCCACATGAGAGGTCTTCATGCTACTTTGCTGAGAAGTTGGCATAGATTCTTCCAAAGGAGTTACTCTCTTCTAATATCCCTTAAGACAAATTCTTTTTGTCTAAACGACAACTATAGACGAGACGGTCTGCAAGATACATCAGTAACGAGCAAGCCAAAAAGTTCAGTGATTGTCACAAGGAGTGCGCAAATGTCGTTATATGAGCAAGCAGATTCGTACAGATAAGAGAACACCCACTCGCAAGGGAAAGAATAGTAGCGAGAGAAGCATGCAAAAGTTAGGGCACATGTAGCCTCTTTCTTTGCCACGGATACAGAGCGCAGGTCTACAAACTGGACCATCTGCATAGCCCTTCTTGGTGGAAATAGTTATTGATGTGTTTCTTTTGAGTGAAGATCCTGTATAATAAAAACCGCTTAGCTTGTCGATTATCACGCTTAAGCCCCTTATGCATATGTTTCACGTCATTCGCCCATAATAAGGGAGTTTGTTGCTATGTCCATCTTGACACCCGACTCTGTGAGCCTGACTCGCCCACAATCCAAACGAGAGAAGCTATTGACAAGATTGTGGCGGCTCTTGTGTGGCAGTTGGGAACTCGGTCCCATTCTGATCGTCGCGACCTTCTTTCGTGTCTATGGTGACCGTAATGCTTTTTTTATTGATGATCAAGCCAGCATGTGGCGGCTTGCTCGTGACTCCGTGACGCACCATCTCCTCCTGGCTTCCAGCAATCGCTCATCTCTGGGTATTTTACATGGCTATTTTATTTCCTATTTCCTGATGCCAGTTGCGGCCCTCACGGCCAATCCCGTGTGGGGCGCGGTGGAAACGGGACTCTTCAATGTGCTGGGGGTCTTCTTGACCTATCTTTTTGTCCGTCGGTACTATGGGCGTTTGACGGGAGCGCTGGCTGCTACCCTGTATGCTATTGGTACCGTCCTGGTGTTGTATAATCGCTATATCTGGCAACCCAACCTGGTGCCCCCATTGGTCGTGGCATTCATGTTTTGTCTCTATTGGGGGGCAGTGGAACGTCGTCGTGGGTGGTTCTTGCCAGCTGTTGCCTTGCTCGGATTGCTCTATGAAACGCATGAGAGTAGCATCCTGATGGCGCTTCCGCTTCTGGTCGCCCTTGGTCTTGCTGGCGTAAAGACGCTTCGATGGCGTGATCTTCTCCTTGCTGGTCTGGTTCTGTTTCTTATCTTTTTCCCCTATCTGACCTGGCTCGTTTCATCGAGTTTTGCCGATATTCAGATATTGCTTCACCAGTCTGAGTCTTCGCAGATTAGTGGGAGGATCTTTCTCTTCTATGCCTTCTTTACCAGTCCTTATGTGAGCAATCCCATCTCTTTCACCGGGCGCCTGATGCGTGAACCCTGGAATTTCGTCAGTGTGCTGCCGAATGATCCGCAGAGTGTGCTTGTGGGGAAAACACATCTTCTTGGTGTGATCAGAGGTTTCCTGTATAGTATGTTCTTCCTCTCGGCAGCGCTCGCTTTGAGTGGTGGCGTTCTCATTGTCCGCGCGCTCTTTCTCGGACAGCGGGTGGGTGCCTCAAGCGAACGGCAAGGACTTCAACGGATTGTGGGGTGGTTCAAGGACTGGTGGTGGACTATCGCTCATACGCCCGAGAAACGTGGCTATGTGCTCTTGCTCGTTTGGCAGGGAATTATCCCGCTCTTCCTGATGCGGAGCCCAACCTCCTTCTATGCTCATTATACGATCTATCTTCTCCCTGGCCCCTTTCTGTTGATGGCTCTCTTCCTAGGAAAGGCCTTTCGGTGGAGTAGTAAGCATCACAGACGCTGGCGTCCCATACTGCGCGTAGTGCTCTCTGGGCTGACGATTATGGTCATCTGTGGATACCTGATTGGAACGACTGGCGCGGTGACTGATATCGCACGGGGAAAATTCGATAGTTCTCTGAACAAACCAATCTACATGAATGATGTCGTCTCATTGCGCAATGCGGTACAGGAATCTGACCGTGTTGCACGTGCGCATGGCATCCATCATATCTATATGGCCGCTAATTTGGCCGTTTCAGAGTCACTTCAATACTTTGCTCGGGATATCAGCACGCCAACCACTGTCTTTGATACGCTGCGCTGTTTGATCCTCCCCAGTCAACAAGTCGGACCAGTGGTCTATCTCGTTGCTCCCTATAGCCCATTGGCCGAAATCCTGCTCCATCAGTATGCGCAGGCCACGCTTATCTCGCAGCCAGCGCGTGTAGGGGGCGCACCATTTCACCTCTACATCCTTTCGGGCAAGCCAACAACGCTGCACATACAGCGTCCCTATACAGGTGATCTGAGCCTGCTCGACACACATGTTAGACGGATCAGTAGTGGCAGACAAAGTTGGATGGTGACCAGTTGGCAATTTACTAATAGTGAGGCACCGGACTGGCGCACCACCTATGAATATGAGTTTAATGCTACATTTGCTGGAAAAAGAAGATTGACGGCTCCAACTCAGGCGACTCAGTGCACAACGACCCGTTTACAGGCGGGAGATCAATTATTGGCCGCTTTTGAATTAACGAGTATTCACGTCGCAACTCCAGCGCAGCTTGCCTTGCGTACAACCTACCTGGAGCTCAAGCCCTGGCTGGTGAATGCGGGACCATTGCAGTTTCAGACCTATAATGATCGTGTGGTGAAAGCGAGAGACCTGCAAACGCCCAAAGGCACTCAGAGCCTCACACTTCCTGGTACCTCGTCGTAAGTGGTCATGCATGCGTTTTGGCGAAGGACACAGGAATTGATCACTCCAGGATCGAGTGCTTGCTTCCTGCTCTTGAGCTTGTTGGGAATATCTGTGTGTTTCAACAAGCTCAACGGCTTTCTCTACCTCTTTCCCTGGTCTGTTATTTCTCATCGCGAAGACGGCTGCATGCATGTATGTATGTTTGCCATGCCTTTCAGGCTAAGTAGTAGTTATATTTTCGCACGATTCGTTATGATTGTTGAACAAAATATTAATGGTCATCTATTTTTGTTTCGAGCTATTACGCTCTGTCAAACTTCATTGGCACAAGCTATGTAGCCATCGGCACGATTGGAGAAAAGAGCACAAAGGAATTGGCATCTCTCTGCCCATTTCACCATTCCCTTCTCTTGAACTTTGACAGAACCTAGCGAGGATACGCTTTCATGCCTACATCGAACATGCCTCAATCCTGGGGTCGCTTCCCACGTGTGAAGCACAGTCATGTGGTACCTGTCTACTGGCGTCACGAGGTACCCCAACTCGATACATTTGAGACCTCTATCCTGCCCTTTGCCTATGGGCGCAGTTATGGCGATAGCTGCCTCAATGAGGGCGGCATCTCGCTCGACGTAAGCAATCTGCGCCATTTCATCTCCTTTGATGAGGAGGAAGGATTACTGCGTTGTGAGGCAGGTATATCACTGGCAGAAGTGCTGGAAGTTATGGTACCTCGCGGCTGGTTTCTGCCTGTGACACCTGGTACCAAGTTTGTCTCAGTTGGCGGCGCTATCGCCAACGATGTCCATGGCAAGAATCATCACAAGGCCGGAACCTTTGGCTGCCATGTGACACAGTTGGAGCTACTACGCTCGGACGGCACCCATCTTCTCTGCTCCCCAACTGAGAATAGCGAGCTTTTCCAGGCGACCATTGGTGGTCTGGGACTCACTGGTGTTATCCTCTGGGCTGAGTTCCGCCTCAAGCGTGTTCAGAACCCCTATATCCAGATGGACAACATTCAATTCGGCTCGCTTGATGAATATCGTCAGGTTGCGGAGGAATCCGACAAAGACTTTGAATATACTGTCTCCTGGGTTGTCTGCCTGGGCAACGAGAAAGAAGTGGGGCGTGGTATCTATACACGTGGCAATCATGATACTACGCGCCCTATGCCTACTGATACACAGGCCAAACACCTCCCTCTGGCTGTGCCTTTTGATTTCCCATCTTTTACGCTCAATCGCTTAACCATTCGCGCCTTCAATCTGGCGTATTACAACAAGCAACTCGTGAAGCGTGTGCACAAAATTGAGCACTATGACCCCTTCTTCTATCCTCTTGATGCCATTCATACCTGGAACCGCATGTATGGCAAGCGTGGTTTCTTCCAATATCAATTTGTCATTCCCTTCGAGGGCGGCTACGATGCGATGGCTGAGATTATGCGCGAAATTAATCATTCAGGCGAAGGCTCCTTCCTGACCGTGCTGAAGTCCTTTGGGGACGTCCGTTCCCCTGGGATGCTCTCTTTCCCTCGTCCAGGGCTGACACTTGCTCTCGACTTCGCGAACCACGGCTCGAAGACATTTCGTCTCCTTGATCGCCTGGACGCTCTGGTTAATGCTGCAGGAGGTCATATCTATCCCGCTAAGGATGCACGCATGCATCCAGAGGATTTTCAGCGCTACTTCCCCGCTGGAAGGAGTTTGAACACTATATTGATCCCAAGTTCTCTTCAAGTTTCTGGCGTCGTGTCACTGAACCCGTAGGTGGCAGGTAGGTGCCTACATTTTCAGGCTTGGAGATGGTTTTGGATGCTGCCTGTATATGGAGCGCATTCATGTCCAGGCACAATATCTTGCGTACATAGAACCTGATCTCTGGTGAACATATTTGGAGTAGAGAAAACTATATGGCAAAAATCTTAATTATCGGCGCAACTTCGGCCATCGCTCAGGAGACCGCCAAACATTTCGCGGCGGATGGCGCGGATTTTTTTCTTGTGGCACGTAGTCCTGAGAAGATGGCGGCTATTGCTAGTGATCTCAAGGTCAGGGGAGCATGCCGTATCGAAACCTTTGAACTTGATGCCTCCGATCTGCATCGCCATCAGGAGATGTTGGATGCTGCACTTGAAACCCTTGGTGAGCTAGATATGCTGCTCATCGCTCACGGCACTCTCGGGAGCCAGAAGTTGTGTGAAGAGAGCGTCGTCGAAACACTCAAAGAGCTCAACACCAATTTTACCAGTGTAATCTCTCTCCTCACCATCGCCGCGAACTACTTTGAGCGCCGTCACCGGGGTGTCATCGCCGTTATTTCGTCTGTGGCTGGTGACAGGGGCCGCAAGAGCAACTATGTCTATGGCACGGCAAAGGGTGCGGTGTCGATCTTCTTGCAGGGCTTACGTAATCGTCTTTCTGCTTCTGGCGTGAGTGTGGTTACGATTAAGCCTGGTTTTGTGGATACGCCAATGACAGCCAAAATCCGCAAGGGGCTTCTCTTCACCAAACCTGGCATTGTCGGAGAAGGCGTGTACCAGGCTATGCAGCAGAAGAAAGATGTGGTCTATCTGCCCTGGTTCTGGGCGAGTATTATGTTTGTGGTCAAGAGTATTCCTGAGCGCATCTACAAACGTCTCTCGCTTGGCTAATCTGTACAGAATAGTGGCTCTCAGCACCAAACTAGATAAGAGCGCATACCGCGACATGGGTAAAATGCTATGTTACAGTATGCGCTCTTTCTCTTGATGGTGAGCCATTTGGTAATGATAGGATAATTCGTCAACCTTATTGCCTCCAAGCCATGAAGAGTCCCATATAGGCCATCCCCACCGTGGGAGGTTTTTCTTGTGGTACACTGAGGGCCAGATGAAAACCATTTTGACGTGAGGTTGTTTTATGAGTGAGATCCAACAGGTTGAGGAGCAGCAGCTTGCTCCTGATTTCACCTTGCCTGCGATTGGCAGCGACGATATTGTGCGAGACGGCAAGGTGCAGTTGAGCGCCCTTAAACAAAAAATCGTTGTGCTGTATTTTTATCCACGCGACGACACCCCAGGGTGTACTGCGGAAGCATGTTCCTTCCGCGATGCCAATCATCTCATGCAGCAGCGTGGTATCGTGGTCTTAGGCGTGAGCGCTGATAATCTCACCTCGCACCAGAAATTTGCCGACAAATATGGCCTGCCTTTTCCGCTGCTTGCCGATACTGATACTCAGGTATCGCAACTGTACGGTGTCTGGAAAGAGCGTAGTATGTACGGGAGGAAATTCATGGGGGTTAACCGTGAAACCTTCCTCATTGATAAAGAGGGAGTTGTACGTAAAGCCTGGCATAAGGTGAAAGCCGATGAGCATGCACAGGAAGTCCTGAACACCATTGAGGCTCTAGGACTCTAAAGAATGCGAGCCTTTCAACCTGGGTGAGGTTGAAAGGCTCATGATGTTTGTGATCTTGATCAGGTGAGACTGAGGGTATGCATGTGGAACGTGTAATCCCGACATTGTCTGTCATCCGTTTTGACAAGGGAGGAGGTGAATTTCACGGGTGTCCAGCAGTCTAAAGATGACACCCCAGGTACCTGATGGTTTTATGCAGGAGAAAAATCCTGCATTCCAATTTACCTAGCATATGTTAAGTAAGAATGGCGCGTTTTAGCGCCTTAGCTCCCCGCACTCCTTGTCAGTTTTGAGGAGCGTTGTGCCAAGCTTGTGCGTGTAAGATTCTCTTCAAGACATCCAGCCAAAGCTGATATTCGGAGTGAAACAAGATTTTATAGCGGGAGCCTGAGCGAATAGAACCCTTTGGATAAAAAGAGGTCGTAACATTGCTATCTCGCGGCATGCGTAGTATGATAAAAAGTGAAGCTAGTAGATGTAGGGGGAAGGAAAGAGCATTTTTGAATAAAGCATTATCCCAGACCTTGCCAAAGGTCATTCTCTATACAAAAGCGGGTTGTCATCTCTGCGATGAGGCGCGCGACATGCTGGACGAGATCGCGTCCGAAGTCTCATTCTTACTAGATGAGGTAGATATACGCAGCGATATGGAGCTTTTCGCACAGTATCGCTATCGTATCCCTGTCATCGTCCGCGATGAAACTATTATCGCCGAGGGGCGTATAGATTATGAGGCAATAGCGAGCGCTTTTGGTATATAAAGGCTAAGAACCACCGAGGGAAAGCGAGAAGGTAGAAAATCATGGCTACATCCTCTCTGCATACGTTGCAGCGGCCTCTCCCGGCCCGGCGACAGAATCGTGTATCGCGTGCATTAACTGATTTTTCTGATAAATCGGCATCTTTCCTGACCAAGCACTGGGCGAAGATTATAACAAGTGTGCTGGGAATTTTGGTGTTTGCCGCTATCTCGGTTCCCTTCCTCTCCTATCTCGGTCTGGATGTTATCTCAAAGCCAATCTTCTATACGCTACATTATGTTTGCGCTCAAATCCCCTCACATTCCTTCTATATCTTTGGGCACCAGCTAGGTATGTGCGCGCGTAATTTCTCGATCTATGCCTCGATGTTTGTTGGTAGCCTGATCTTTACGCTCTCGGGAAATCGCATGCGTGGCATTCCCTGGTGGGCCTGGATTCTGCTCATGGTGCCTATCGCATTGGATGGATTTACACAGATGTTTGGCTTGCGTGAAAGCTCCTGGGAGCTACGTTTGCTCACTGGAACGCTCTTTGGCTTTGGTAATGTCTGGTTCGCGCTGCCTATGATGCAGAAGAGCCTGGAACTACCCGTGCTTGATCCACGCCAGGCTGCTCAAGCTATCTATGAGGCTCAGATGCGTGCTAATGCTGCGCAACAGGTCGTGCCAGTCATGGTCGTTAATCCTACCGTGCAGACTGATCTAGCGAGCACCTATGGTGCCACTCCTCGGCCTATCTCGCCTGCGGCCCTCGACACTGCGACCTTACAGGATTATCCCTTCGCGTCAACAGAAGCGCAATAGAATGTAAGCAAGGGAATAAGGCCGCCCTAATATATCTTATGAAGAAGGGTCGTGGCGTGGTTTGGTGGCATCTACCACCAAACCACGCCACGACCCTTCTTCTACTCTCCCCTACCCAAGCCGGGAAGAATGCGTTATAATACGGTCCATTGTGAAGAGATGATACTTGAAGAACATATCCCTTACCCTCTGGCTTATGCGCTTGAGTGAACGCGGAAGATTGTAGCCACTATGACTGAGCAGACAACACACGAAACAACCTTTGCTGTAACCACCCTGGGCTGTAAGGTGAATCAGGCCGATAGTGAGGCTATTGGCGAGCAGATGAGTTCGGCTGGTTTTGTGCAGCGCGATTTCAACGAGGTCGCCGATATCTATATTGTGAACACCTGCACTGTGACACACCTGGGGATCGCAGTTCGCGCCAATTGATCGCACAGGCTCAACGCCGCCATCCAGATGCTTTCCTCGTTGTTACTGGCTGCTACGCTGAGCTGAATCCTCAAGGGGTCGCAGCTCTGCCTGGCGTCGATATGGTCATTGGTAACACCGGGAAGGATGGGCTTGTTGAGAATATTCGCCAGCGCTATGAGTCAAGCGCTGCTCCTGCCGCAGAGCCAACCCTGCCTACTGACGAGGCAGTGGTCGCGCTGCGCCGTAGCCTGCCTGTGTTGTCTCCTGATGCGCAACATATTGGTAGTGATAGCGAAATAACCTTTCTTCCCGCAGAGCCGGAGCCCGCGCCCGATAATCCCGCTCAACTCTCTCCTTTTACTGATAATACACAGACGAGTGAGCAGGCTAACGCGCGTCTCTTCTCGCGTACTCGTGTTCAGATGAAGGTACAGGATGGCTGCAATAACCGCTGTACTTACTGTATCGTTCCCTATGTGCGAGGAAACTCGCGCAGTCGCTCCATTGCCTCAGTCGTTGAGCATGTCCAGCGCAAGGTGCGCACGGGTTACCAGGAAATTGTGCTCACAGGTATTCACCTGGGCGATTATCATCCAGAGGGCGATGAGCGCCTGGATCTGGGTGATTTGATCGCGACGTTGTTGCGCGAGACGGAGATTCCGCGTATCCGTGTCTCCTCGCTGGAGCCGGAAGATTTCCGTCTAGAATGGCTGGATCTCTGGCAGGACCCGCGTATGTGTCGCCACTTCCATTTACCAATGCAAAGCGGCTCGGATGCCATCTTGCGCCGTATGGCTCGCCGCTACAATAGCGCGCGCTATCGCGAGATTATCCTGGCTGCCAAGCGCCAGATATCAGGTGTGGCGATCAGCACCGACATTATTACGGGCTTCCCTGGCGAGACCGACGAGGATTTTGAATTGACCTATCAACTGGCCCATGAGCTTGAGTTCGCCAAGGCGCATGTTTTCCGCTTCTCAGCTCGCCAGGGAACGGCAGCGGCCCGTATGCGTGGGCAGATCAAGGACGTCATTAAGAAAGAACGTAGCGCACGCTTGCTTGCTTTGAATGACGAGCATAGTCGAAGCTTCCGCCAGCAGTTCCTGGGAGAGACCGTGGATGTTCTGATCGAGCAGTCGAAGCGAGGAACCTGGGAGGGATTGACCGATAACTACTTACGCGTAGAACTGAGCAACTTGCCTGACCCGGATGCTGATTGGCAGCATAAGCTGATTACAGCACGTCTGGACTCTCTGATTGATGACGGTATCGCTGGTAGCTATGTGGCGCGCTAATCCACATAGACGAAGTTACTGCCGAAGCCTCTTGCTCTCGTTGCTCATCGTGCTTCTGCTGTCTGCCTGTAGCAATTCCCGTATTGGTCAGCAGACAAACGGTGAGCAGGAGGGGCAGCCCCTCACCGCCGAGACCACAGGACGTTTTAGCGAATACGTACTTCCCCAGTCTCGAAGCGGGCTGATGCGTCCTGCCGTAGATTCACAGGGGCGGGTCTGGTTTAGCGAGATGTCGCGCAACTATCTCTCCATGTTTGATCCGCGATCCGGCGCTGTGCAGCAAATGACACCACCTGGAAGCGCAGGTGGTCTGATGGGCGTCGCAGTCGCTTCCGACGATACTATCTGGTTCGCGGAAGAGTCTGGCAACTTCATTGGGCATTATAATCCCCAGACACGCCAGTTCAAGAACTACTCTCTGCCTGAACTGACGGTTCCCGATCCTCAGAACGCGCGGAAGCAATTGACGCTTCCCCTGGCTCCCAATGAACTCACATTCGATGCACACGGGAACCTCTGGTTCACCGAACTCAATGCCGATGCCGTAGGATTGTTGAACATCAAGACAGGCAAAATTCGGCAGTATCCGCTTGCCTCTCCGCCAAGTGTGCAGAAGCTGAACCCTTATGGTCTAACTTTGGACCGACAGGGAAATATCTGGGTTGCTCTATCAAGTTCGAGTCAATTAGTGCGCCTTGATCCTATCAGCGGGAAGATCCATCGCTATCCCCTGCCCGATCAAGAGAGCTATCTGATGCAGGTGACTACGGATCGCCAGGGGAATATCTGGGCGAGCGGTTTTAATAAACCGCTCCTGCTCAAGTTTGAGCCAGCTAGCGAGCGTTTTACCACCTATAAAGTAACGTCATCAGCCAATGAAGGAGCGAGTGGTACGATCTATGATGTCGTGGCATTGGCCAATGGGGATGTATGGGTGACTGCCCCTTCGGAGAACGCTCTGGCACGACTTGACGCGAAGACTCGCACTTTCTCTTTTTATCGCATCCCCACGGCAGGAGCTTTCCCCTTTGGGCTAACCGTTACAACTGATGAGTCACTCCTCTGGTTTACCGAGAGTGTAAGCGATAAGTTTGGCTCCTATCGCCTCGCTTAAAGCGCTTCTTGCGGTATGCTTTCCTTCTCACACTCCATCACTATGTTCCTGCTCTGAGGAGAGCATCTTCATTCCTACGAAAAGGGCATCGAGGGCGAAATCGAAGCGAGATTGATGATCATGTTTCTGCCCGAGACCGCTGGCAATAGCTTCGCTGAGGTAGGGAAGCTCGCGTGGATCAAGTTGGTTCGCGAGTCCCTCTGTATCAGGTATTGCATCTTCATGCCCTGGTGTATCGCCCGCTTCCGCCAGTGTGTGACCAACGACGAAGGTGGTAACTATGTTGATGATCTGTAGTGCCCGGAGCGGACTACAACCTGTGGCACACAGTCCCGCAGCGATCCGCTCAACAAGTTGAAGTGAAGCTGGGGTCATCGCTGGTCTGGTAGCAACGAGTGGGAGCAGATGAGGATGACGAAGTAGCTCCTGGTGTAATGCGATGGCAAGCGCGCGTAGCCATTGAGACCACTCCTCTGGTTTCCCTATGGGTGTTACCAGAGCGTTCAATGCCGAACGTTCAATTAACCCATCAAGGATAGCGTCCTTGTTCGGAAAGTAGTAATACAGTGTCATAGCCTCGATGCCTAGCTCGGCACCAAGCTTACGCATAGATAGCCCTGCAATACCATCACGATCAACAAGAGCGAGTGCTGCCTCAAGCACTCGCTCACGTGATATCTTTGGTCGATTCATTCTCCCCAAGCTCAATCTCCTACCTGTGGATAGATTGGCATGCGCTTCACTCTCACATGCATGGTAAACCTGGGAGCTTAATCGACTTCCGGCCAATCCCAGCCGAGTTGGAGAAAGAGCCCCAGGCGATCACTCACGGCCCTAATCTCCTTAATTTTACCATCAATGATCGTAAAGATGTAGATAGCCTCAATCTCGGCGCTACGGTGTGTTGGCTCTGGCATCCTTGGATGGGTTCCTGAATGAACACAACTTTGGGTGATTCGTGCTACCACGCGGTTATTTTCAGTTATGAGTTCATCGATATGCATATGAGCAGGATTGAAAGCTGCTAGTTGCTGACGAAAACCCTCGAAGGCTGCTCCAGGGATGTCGTCCTCACCAAAGATAATTTTATTATGGTCGATGACATCGAGTACCATAAGGGCCGATCAGATATTCCTGATCGGCCCTTTGCTTTTCTTAAGAGAGTTATTGCAGGTATTTGGCGAACCAGCTTTGGATGTGGCGTAGGCGCTCCAGGCGCGAGTGGGGATGTCCACCGCGCGAGAGACCATGACTCTGTCCCTCAAAGCGGACCAGACGGGTCTCACGCCCCATATATTTAAGAGCGGTATAGAGTTGTTCCGCCTGCTCGATGCTACAGCGGAGATCCTGGTCGCTATGGATAATCAGGAGCGGCGTGCGAATATTCTGCACAAACTTGATCGGAGACATATTCATATATTTCTCCAGATCTTCCCATGGTGTTGTGTCCAGAACTTCATAACCAAGGTCCCAGCCGATATCGCTGGCACCAAACATCGTCGCCATGTTGCTGACGCAGCGGTCAGTGATCGCGACCTTAAAGCGGTTGTTTCGTGTTACGAGGTAGTTTGTCATATAGCCGCCATAGCTACCACCTGTGACGCCCATACGTGTGGTATCGATGTAGCCTCGCTGTACCACCTCCGCGACACCGTTCATGATATCGATGGAGTCTTTCTCACCCCAGGCTCCTCGTACTGCGTTAGCAAAGTCGAAGCCATAGCCACAGCTCCCACGTGGGTTCGTATAGAGCACGACATAACCCTCGGCGACCAGAAATTGCATTTCATGGAAGAAGCCATAGCCATACTGTGTATTGGGACCACCGTGGATCTCGACGACCAATGGATACTTGTGATTTGGATCAAAGTTGTTCGGCTTTAAGATCCAACCGTCTATCGGCCAGCCATCAGCTCCCTCATAGCGTATATACTCAGGCTCTGCCAGTTGGAGCTCATTGAAGAGAGGATCGTTGAAACTAGTAATCTTACGTGGCTCGTCCTGGCTTTCGGTAGAGTAGGCATAGATCTCCTGCGGGCGGGTGGCGTTCGCAATAGTCATGACCAGAGTTTTCTGCGTGGCATCGATGCTAAAGTCGCGTGTATGCAGGTTGCCAGGTGTGATCGTGGGAGGCTCTTTGCCCGCGCCGTCAGCGACCGAGACTTTATAGATGTGCGTTGAGCCGTGGTATGATGCGAGCACATAGAGATTGTTCCCATCGGGGGACCAGGCTGGAGCGGGCATAAGATGCTCGTCGCCGATGTCGCTATTGGTGAAGTCCAGGCAGGTACCATCAAATTCGGGAGTTAGATTGTGTGGTTCGCTGCTCTCGGCGTTGGCTGCGATAGTGTAGAGATGAGCGTGCCCAGCTGCGCCAACCTTTTTTGAGCCAGGGAAAGCAATGGTCTGTCCATCGGGGGACCAAGAAGGAGAGGCGCATGACATCGTGCCATCAGTCAGGCGACGTGGGGTGGCTATCTGACCCTCTTGTGGGGTCAGGACATAGACATCCCCGCCAGGAATACGCCAGCGGTCCTCCTCGCGGTCGGAGATAAAGGTGATATGGCGTCCATCGGGAGACCAGGCGGCGCTACTATCGTTCCAGTCACCATCTGTCAGCTGTTGTGATTCGCCGCCCTCTGGTGTAGTCTGGAAGAGATGGGAGCGGTGATCATAGATAAAGCCAACGCCATCGAGGCGGTACCAGAGCTGATCAATCACATGGACCTTTGGCAGTGGTTTTCCTTCTTCCGTCTCTTTGGCAGCGGGGCCAACCTGGGCGCTGAAGAGAAGCTTTTGGCTATCAGGTGACCATACAGGAGAAGAAGCACCATGTTCCATAAAGGTCAGTTGGCGTGCCTCGCCTCCATCGCTGGGCATGATCCAGATCTGAGGTTTTCCCTTACCAAGCTTCTTCTGTTCTTTTTCCCCTGTGTCTGGTGAACCACCCTCGCGTTTGGCAACAAAAGCCAGCCAGCGACCATCAGGAGACCAGGCAGGATCTCCAGTCATCTCACTTTCCTGGGTGAAGCGTCGGGCCTCACCTCCGCTGACTGGGCTGACCCAGATACTTGAGCGGTAGGCGTGTTTCTTGCCATCAATGCGTGTGACGACGTAGGCGATACGCTTCCCATTGGGAGATACGCGTGGTCGGTCCAGAAACTGCATACTGTAGAGGTCTTCGATAGTAATCGGTCGTGGCATAGAGTTCTACCTTTCTTGTACGCATTATCTGTAAGAAGTGATGATGGAGATGTACCAATCAAGGTACACCTCCATCAATGGGTGTGAATGAGGACTGGCTCTGGTGTCGTATTGACGGAGAGCAATGTTCTGTATGTGATTTGATGCGCTCCATATAGTTATTGCATGGCCTTGTCACCTGTCCTATGGGCATTATACTATATGAGTTGGCACATACATGTGGTACAGTAGAGACAGACGGCCTGGTTTAAGCTTTTGGGCGACGGCGACCGCGACGCTCACGTTCGAGGGCGAAGTCGAGTGTTTCATGTAGGCGCTCGAAGTCATCGACATCGAGTTGTAATTCGACCGCTGGTAGATCATCGAGGCGTGCATGCCCTTCTTCAAAAAGTTGGAGCACCATGACAAGCTCAACCTCTATATCGATGACGCCATTGTTGGCATCGATTTCTAGTTCGTCCTCATCCTCATCATCCTCATCATCCTCGCTTGCATGGGGACGTGGAACGAACTCGATATTGGTACGTGCGCATTTGAAGCGCCCAGTGAGCTTGAGGGCGTCCGTGGAGAGTTCCTCCGCAAGTTCGCGTACAACCTCCATCATTTGCGCAAAAGCATCCTGTAATTGCTCCAGAGCATCATCTTCTTCGCCTAGAGCCTCAATATCTTGAGAAAGGTCTCCGCTTGGTTGAGGTCCGGTATTTCCTCCATCTGGTAGGCGCTGACGGGCCAGTTCATTCAGTTGTTTGAGCGTTTGGGCGAAGGCAGGAGAGAAACTGCTCTCTTTCTCACTGACCTTCGTCTCATTTTCGTGGATCGGGGTACTCTCCTGGTGGTCTTCTTCACCGTTCTCGTGCTCATGCTCTTCGTCATCATCGGCACCCAGTCCTACTGCTGCCTCGACTGTGAGAATTTGCTGGTGAAGTTGTTCTGCCACGTCGTGAGGAAAGTAGGCCAAGATTCTTGCCTGTCTTGACGCTGCGAGTAACTCAAATTGGGGCCATTCTCGATGGCGTTCTCGACCCCGCAAGTATCTCACTTCCACTAATCCCAAGGTGTCCAACCGCAACGATAGATCCATGTCTTCCTCCTCGTTAGCAGAGTCATCCCGGCTACGTCTTCCATCTTGTCCGCCGTCACTTGTTCCGCACAAGTGTCTCTTCTGCTAATGTGTATTGTAGGCAAGAGGTATCGACTTACTCCTGCTTATCCAGGGGCAAGCGTCCAGCGCAAAGTCAAAAAGCCTGTTTAGGAAAAGGTTTACCCCAGGAAGATGTACAAGGGCACTCTTGCCTCCTTCTCCCAAAAAGGTCATGTTGAGAGGGCACTGGCTGAGAAAATAAATATGCGAACTCCCCTGGCAATATCGCCCTTTTGGGGCATGCGTTAACCGGAGTCAGCGCAAGGTGCTTGAAAGGGTCTGGAGAACCAGTTACGATGCCCTGGGTGTACCACCCCATCATATCACAACAGGCACGAAATAATACAACTAGCATAGTACCATATACTCTGCAATTCAGCTTGAAAAGCGACTTCAGCAATGTATCATTGACTCTGTGGCAGCGTATCTGACAGTATAGGACAAAAAAGACTGATTGTCTGCCGCTTTTCACACTTCTTTCTCTTTTGAATCTTCATTTATCCAGGTGGAGGTATCACACGAACCCCCTTCGGATACCCGAAGGGGGTTCGTGTGATATTCTCTTACGGTTATGTGACCGCAGGAACTCATGCCTATTGCCATTGGGTCCAGGCATGGCGCAGGCGGTGGCGGGTCAGGCTCAGGGATGTTGCCAGGGCAAGTAGCGTGAGCCCCATGATAGCGAGGGCCAGCGAGGGAGGCAGGCCAAGAGTGGGCAGGAAGAGCGCGTGCATAGCTGCGACGATTACCAGGGCGGCGCCACTAAGGACAAAGACCCGGATACGCGTACCAATCCCTATAATCAGTAGGATCAGTGCTTCGCCACCCAGCAAAAGCGTGGGTGTGAGGTTCTTGCCGCTAAAACTAAGCCAGAGCGTAGGAAGCAGAAGCAGGGCCGCGCCTAATATGGCACTGAGGCGTGCTCCTATACGCTGAGCGGGCAGCCCTTCGTCGCGCTGTAGGAAGGCTGCGACGAGTATAACACCTGTTGCAAGTGGTAGCGTGAGCACATCGAAACTCGTTTGTTGGAGCGCGAGAAGCTCCCAGGAGATTGCTCCGCTAGCGAGCAGTAGCGCGATGTAATAGTACCAGCGATGCCATTGCCGCGCGTGTTGGGTATAACCAGTAAGACTCGCAAGTCCCGCTAGAAGCAGCAACGAGAACGCGCTAGTATGTGTCAGTGGAGAAGACTGGTCGACCAGTCCGCCTCGCCCCGCAAGCCAGAGGACAACCAGGCATTGTCCACCCAGGCTGAGGACCTGGGCTATACTCTGTGGAGAGAACCAGCGAGTCACCAGGGCGCGCCTCTGCCAGAGCCACGGTGAGGCGAAGACGAGTAGCATCAGACCGCTATAGGCTAGCGCCTGCTGCCAATCAGCCCAGGGCATATCGCGGATGACCCAGAAGGCCAGGCTGGCGCAGAGGACAAGCATTTCAGGGAGGCTCTCTACGAACATGACGATGAGACTGAGGGCGAGTAACGATGTAAGCCACAGAGGTGTGAGACCGCTATACTGGTAGTTCGATATACTCTGCTGCCAACTGGTGAGGATGATAATACCCATCAGGCTTGCCAGATACCAGCAAGCGTTAAAGCGTAGAGCAAGTATAGCGCCTCTCCTCTCATCATCCTGCACTGATGGAGCAATGTACCTCGCCAGTCGCCCTACCAGGAGCCCAACAATGCCCAGGCCCAGCGTCAGCGCGAGCAGGTACCATCCTTCCTGCTGGATCTGGAGAGGTGAGCAGGCATGACTTGCCATGTCGCATGTGGCTACTCTGGTACCCAGTGCTAGACCCCAGATTGAGAAGCCCAGCACTAGTCCTTGCCAGAGCGTTGTGACTTGGTGCTCGTTCAGAAGCACGATGTAGCCTATCAAGGCATAGAGCACCAGGATATCCGGTACAGCAGTGTAGAAGGGCACGTTGACATTAGCGAGCGAGCCATAAATGCCAGTGAGGAGAGCAGAAGCCAGGGCGGTCGCATACAATGGCAGGCGGTAGCTGCGCCACCATGCACTCTCCTCCGTCTTCAAGAAGCTAATGTATCTGCTGACGATGCCGAGCAGGGCGAAGGTGAGTGCGACAAGGGCAGGACGATACAGATCACCCTGGAGTCCTGCATAATATACAGACCATGTGGTAAAAAGCGGGGCGAGCCAGGTTACTGAGGATTCGCGACTAACGAGCCCACTGATATAGATGAGTTGTGCGCAGAGTAGTAGTACCCAGGCCGCTGTTGCCATCTCATTCCAGGTGGCTCCGGTAATTCCCACAGCCAGGGTAGCGATACCAGCGGCAAGCGCCAGAGGCAGGGCGGCTTGTCGTCCTGCAACGAGACGCACGCCTAGTGCTAGCAGGATGCTGAGAGGAGCGATCCAGACGATAAACGCAAACATATTAACAGGTAGAAGGAATGCCCAAACTATGAGCGCGCTCGCTCCCCACGCGAATACCCTTTCTCTGGCAATGACGCTCGCTCCATAGACAAGTGCGGCGCAAAGCAACAGCAGCCAAAAGGTTGTAGTGAGTGTTCCCTGATTGCTGCTGGTTCCGCCTAGGATGCCAAGCACACAGATGGCGATGAAGGACGTTAGCCCAAGTGACAGGCTATATTTGCGTCCAAGTAACAGACGTGCTCCGAGTGTAAGTATGATGCTGAGAGGTGCAAACCAAGCGAGCAGTGCGAAGGTATTTGGTGAGACCTTAATGAGCAGGAGGAACGTCGCGGGAGCAAGCGCGGTTGCCAGCGGCTCGTGGCTGATGACGCCCGCGACGTAGTAGAGTGCGGCACATCCAAGTAGCACCCAGGTCATAGCGGTTTGCATATGTTCTGCCTGCCCACTGACACTTACCATGAATGTTGCGAGTATGGCGGTAATAGCGAAAGGTAGGCTCCAGACGCGCCCAAAGCGCATAAGTATGCCCAGGGTGATGAGAATGCTCAGGGGCGCCAGCCAACTCTGGAACTGGAAGTTATTATCAGGCAGGCAGACTGCGATGATGGCAAAGAAGGTGGTGATGCTAAGCCAGAATGTGCGTCGGGTGATGACTGCGACGAGATACCAGACTCCCGCCAGAAGTGCCAGTTTGAGGACAGCTGGCATAGAGATATGAAGCTCGCGTGCCAGGGTATTGAACTCGCCAGGGAAGAGGATGTCCAGCCCTATAAAGGTGAGATTATAGAGACCATACAGAAGCGCCTGCATAAAGAATACCCATTCCCAAGTGAATGAGAGCTTCATGCCTTCGTGTGCTTGTCGGGAGCGATTCCTAAGTAACGCTGCACCTATTGGTAGTCCCAGACTCAAGCAGAAGAGGAGCGCTTGATGGTGGAAGAGTGGTCCTAAGGTCAGGTAGGGGAAGAGCGCCATGAGCCAGAGCAAGCGAGGCCGACACTGGCTGAGCGCGAGTATATAATAGATGCCCTCAAAGCCAAACAGGAGCATCAGGAGGATTGTATCTGGTAGTGATATCGCAAAGGTGAGTGTCAGACCTATACCAGCCAGTGCTACAAGCTCTAGAGGTAGGCCTAAGCTTGCCCCGTGGTCGCGTCTCACCATGTAGGCGAGGGCTGTAAGGAGCAGCGTAACGCCAAGAAAGAGCCAGGTAGGATGCACTGGTAGTAGGAGGGTTAGAGCTCCACAGCCCCAGTATAGTAGGTAGCCGCCCAGCAAGAGAAACAGCGTGATTTTAAATTTGCTATCTGTCGTTCTAGGTGACCGGGCCATATGATGAGCCAGGGCGCTCAGGGTGATGAGCAACCCAAGGGTACAAACAATAAGCGTTGCGATGGCGTCTGCCGGGAGCGTGAAAGGATTACCAGCGTCGAATGTGCGTTGGATCAGAAGTTGGGGCATATTGAGCATGCCAACGAGAGGTGCCACTGCTGTGAGAAAGATTGTGACTGCTTCAAGATGCATTTCAAGTTTCTGAGGCTGGAGAGCACTCATAAAGGCGGGGGAGAAGCGTATCAGCAGGTGGTAACAGAGCGCAGTGCCTATTAGCACTAGTGCGTATCCTGCTGCGTGGAGGGAGAGTGTGAAGGCAATGGAAAGAGCCAGTGTGGCAAACAGGTAGTAGGAGCCCAGGATCCAGCGCCCCTTGCTGGTACGCCATGCCATGCCACTAGCCCAAAGCAGGAGTAACGCGACTTGCCCACAAAGGGCGAAACGCGGCTCCAGGTCAGACACTCCAGAAGATATGGAAGCTGACAGGAGAGCCCGCATGAGAGCATAGGAGATACTCAGGACACAAATGACGACCCAGGTATACATCGCGATGGCGAGTGGCTCGCGTAGGATTGCCAATCTACCGTCAAAGATGCTGACACTCATTTTGTCTTTTGGAAGGATAATCATCGCTAGCAGAGCCAGCGGCATCAGTGCGCAACCCATCCAAGGGGCGCTCAAGTGGAGAGCATATGCCGCTGCTAGATCCGCGATGCTGAGTGCCACTAATGCCAGGTAACTGAAGATGCTAAAGCGCTGGTATACCGCCAGTGAGCCATAGGCGATGGCGGCATATGCGGATGCCATCGCAATGAGTGCTGGTGGCGAAATGGTAACCAGGCTCCCTGCCGCAAGCTGATAGGCCGAGAAGCCAACCAGGGGGATCAGGAGCGCGAAGATGGCGGTATAGATGAGGGAGACCACGCGGAAACTCGCGAATCGCTGGGCAATGAGACCGACCACGCCGAAGATGGCGTGTACCAGGAGCATGATCAGGAATGAAACCAGCGGTTTATCCGTGGTCGCGACGAAGCCTAGCGAGCCCGCCAGAATCATAAAGGCTCCCAGCGAGGCGACAATATTGATGGTCTGGTCCTCAAAGAAGGATTTGAGCGAGAATACCTGTCGTGGCGCTTGTACGGGAGGTGGCGCAACCGGCGTCGATTTTGGTTTAGGAGTTGGCGTGGGTGATGTTATGGTCTCATCTGCTGACCGTACAGGTTTCGAGGCTTGTGTTGTGCTTGGGTTTGTCAGCGATGCGACAGGTTCCGGAAAAAAGGTGATATGAGCAGATAGAGCAGGCTCAACTGTGGGTATCTTTTGCGTGGTCTGCTCTACTTGTATATCTGTGCTGGAAGTTGTAGCCGGTTTAACTGGTGCCTCGGGCATGCTTGCGAGCGCTTGCGCGACCACTTTTGCCTGCTGTTCGCGTTGAAGCAGGAGCATACGGGCTTGATATGTGGAGATAAGCTCACTAACTGTGAGAATATTCCGTTGATAAATTGTGGCGCGGTGGAGGTCCCGTAGTGAGCGTTCGAGAAAGCTCTCTTCTTTCCGTATCTCTACGGGATAGTGGCAGCGAGGGCATTCATCGTTAGGTGGGTTGCCACGTATAGGCAAGGCACAGCAACCGCACCAGTGAGCAATGGTAGGCATGATTACCTCTTTTTCTGCTTATGTTGCCTTGAATGAGACCTGATAACAGATATCATGTCTTAAGAAATGATATTCGCGCAATAAGGATGAGTCCAGAATATGAGTTTCAGTGTACATCGTCCTTATTGTCTTCAAGAGTGTCATTTGTCCCATTATCCAGTGGATACCATTGTTGCAATCGGTTGTGAGCTGCTTTAAAGTGCGCAAGCACTTCCTCCTCGCGATGTGTGATCTGCTCTCCTGGTAAGAGCGCGCGTCCAAAGCGGAAGGAGCCTTCTTGCTCGACATGTGTCCGGCGGGGTAGCGTTGAGGGGACCGGAAAGTGCTTCTTGCCCAGCGGATATGGCATATGAAACGAGAAGGTAAGATCTGAAAAGTCTGAAGGCTGGATTTCCAGGAGGTAGAGTGAGTAATAGTCCTGGATCTCTGTATAGGTGCATTGAGAGCAGGCTTTGATCGCTTGTTTGTGTATAGCAGCATACTCCCAGGCTGACTCATAAAAGCCCTCATGTCGATCTTTATTATGGCTCTCGCAGAGCCAGAGCGAGTACTTGTGTGGCTCAGGAGGACGGTAGAAAGAGAGCCTTGCTAGGGGCGTTTGGGCAAGTAGCAACATTGCTATGTTCTTGCGTTGGTACCAAGCCTCTTTGCGCTGCTGATAAAGCGCGGCATATTTGATGGCATGCGTCTTCTTAAGTTGATTCTGTTTTGCCCAGCGTGAGCACCAAACTGTCCAGTAGGCGAGTTCCAGCGTTGCGGTAAGCTCCGGTGATCCCTGCGCCTGCCATTGCGCCAGCATGTGCTCCCAGGATTCTCGCTGCTCTTCACGTGCGAGTTTGTTTGCCTCTCGACTGATGAGTGCTCGCTGATTACCATCGCTACGCTTCTGTTCAACGCTGGCTAGATGCTCATTACGCCAGCTCATTATATCGTCCTGAGAAATGTTCATGAGTGTGAGGCGATCATGCACGGGGTAATTGATGGTGCGGCCCCATTTCTCAAATTGGCGGTAAGCAAGCACTGGTAGCCGTCCCTCTTCAATCCAGCGTCGGCGTTCGGATGCCGTGCATTGTAGCAACGCCTGGGCTTCGGTGGGTTCAACGGCAAGCTCGTTCGCGAACATCCTCAAGAGGCGATCCCGCTCCTGTAGATTGGTCTCGAAAAGCTGAACAAGCTGTTTGAGCAACTCTTTCTTCGCTATTTTGCTACTAGCTGGCAGACCAAAGAATGTCAGTAACTGGTCCTTGCTCAGTACTCGGTTGAGTTTACGCTCTTGCATACATTCCCCTCCACGTGAATAAGTCGTATGCCACTATGTCTATAGTGTCTATAGACTCTATACCTTCCTTATGGCTAAAAGCGGAAGCGAATGTGAGGGAATTGCATGCAAGAAGTAGAGATATCGCATTTGCGGTCTCTATCTATATAGAGAAGCGTCACTGGCATGCAAGCAGTGACGCTTCTCTGTATAATGGTTAGTTGCAAAGTGGTATGCCTATCCTCTGCCCATCCTCATTGGCATAAGCTATTTAAAGGTTGCCTTTAAGCACCTCTTCAAGATGCTGGAGGTGCTTACGGCGAATGCGTGCGCGTTCAATGATGGCTGTCTCTTCATCGTTGGCGGGGACAAGAGGTGGTACAGGCGTTGGTTTGCGATTTTCGTCCAGCGCGACGTAGATGACGTAGCTACTGGCGATCTTGCGCACTTCGCGGGTAATCAGGTCTTCGGCTGTGACTTCAACGCCAACCTCCATACTAGTGCGCCCGACATTGTGCATCTCGCAATTTACAGATACAACATCGCCGATAAAGGCGGGAGCCAGGAAGTCGAAGCGCTCGACTCTGGCGGTTACGACGTAGGGGCGATGACAGTGCTTGATGGCGACAACCGCTGCTGCTTCGTCAACCATGCGCATAATGACGCCGCCATGTACGTTCCCCTGGCTATTGGCGTCAATAAGTTCCATATTTCGTCGGGTTGTGCTGCGCGAATAGGCGATACTATGACCCTGGGTGAGATCTATTTTGGGTAGATTCTTGTATCTATTGGCAATTCTTTCGAATGGGTTCATGGGTTCGTTTCTCTCCGATAAGGTAGTTAAAAATTTGTTCGCTGTTACACAACTCTTATTCTATCATCTTATAGCTGACCAAGGTTTGATGGCGTATCTTCCATGTGTATTTGTCAGACCACGCCCGAGGATGGAGTGTGAAATAACTCATAGCCATATTTTTGAACTTCCTGTATCTTGAACATAAGATAACGGCAGTGATAGATATGTTCTTTATTGATAGCAAAATTGTGTGTATCATAAAATTGCCCTTAAAAAGTCTTGACAAACCCACAAAAGACAGGTACATTTACTTATGTAAATGATGCTTGACAAAAAACAAAGTCATGTGGATTTGACAATATCTTCAGGAGGTACACCGATGACTGGACGAACACTTCAGACACTGCATGTGCGCTTCGAGGGTCGGAGCACTGAGCTTCCTATGGAAGTGTTGTTCGGCCTACAAGCTGATGCGTCTGATGAGCAGGTGAAACAGACGGTGATCCTCCACTTCCATCTTCTTCCGCACTCGCTGGACGATCACGTGGTTATACGCAGTAGTAACGCGATTATCGTGCGTCCGGAGGCGATCTACGGTTAGGGCAATCTGCCGCACCAAGAAATGAACGGCCTGCTCGCGTTCCGACAAGAGGAGCTTACACACTATCCCTCACGTGGGTTTTTGTATCATAGCTCCGCTAACTTGCACGAGCAGGCTTATTTGCTGGTCCTTCGCTAGTCCAGGGCCGGGATGTACTCCCACTGAATAAGCTTACAAACTTTGGATCAAATACCGAAAGGTTCGCAGGTTCGAATCCTGCTAGACCTGAACAGGTCTATGGCGGAGCGGCTAAACGCGTTTGACTGTTTTGAACATAGCTTATTCGACTCGTACGTGCCGTTCCTGGAATGGCGAAGAGCCTGCAAAAGATCGCAGGAATGATAGAAAGAGAAGACCGGGGTGCGCTCTTACAGTTTGAGCTTACAAACTCGGATTGATAATCCAGTGGTTGCGGGTTCAAGCCCCGTGAAGTCCCCCAGTGGGGGCTTTTAGCTCAATTGGTAGAGCACTGCTTTGAATTGCTCATGCGACTCGCGCGCCCCGGTCTTACCTTTTCTGTCCGCGCTTCAAATAACATCTATTTTGCCCTGTACTCTCACTCTGTAGAGCTTACAAACTTGGTACGCCTCTATGGTGACATAGTGGCTAACTGGTTCGACTCCAGTACTCGCCGGGCTTGCCCGGTACCGTCCAGGTTCGCCTGGACATCTAAAGCTCTCCCGACTCGTACAGGGCTCTCTTTTCTTCCTCAAACCAAGACTCGCGCGGTACCGTCGTGCTCTCGACCTGTAGCGCGCTCAGACGAAAGAGGTGGCTTTCATGGCAGAGACGCAAGAGCACGATATTCGTGCGCAAATCCTGAACACATTCCTTATGACGCCGCATCGCAAGCTGGGCGAGCTGGCACCCTTGCACACCGATGCTCTGGAGCGTGATCCGCTCTTCTACGGCCACCTTGCGCCCTGGTACTTTAAGAATGGTGAGGTCCGGGATCACCGTGTGCTCTTTATCGCGCATCTCGCTACTAGCGACTATCCTGAGTTTCGTGAAGTGGCGTGGGTGTTGCTCCAGCAGCTTGCACCGTACGAGGTTTCGCGTGTCCTCGATCATGCCAAGAAGGTCGTGGGTAAGGTGCCCCGTTCGCTCAAGGGGGCCATTGAGCACTATCTGCGCCAGCGCGAGGAGAATCCCAGGCAGTTCGATGGCGCGGCTATGCGCGCGCGTAGTGATCTCAAGCATCTGTATGCTAGCCTGCGTATCAAGCCGGGACCACGTGCTCAGGCTACCTTGTTCGAGCGCCGTCCGCCAGAGGATAGCACCCTTGCGGTCCTTAAGAAGCTTGCGAAGGCTGAAGACGTCCAGGAGCAGGCTCTCCTGATCTTGGAGAATAAGATTCCCTACACCACAGCGATTGGCGCGGTGAAGCAGATTACTCCGGCATTGCTGGTGGCGTTGATTATATCGATGTCTCCTCAGGAAGTCATTAATAACATGGCAATGCTCAAGCGTCGTGGGGCGATGGATAACGCCGAAGTGAAGGCGCTTATCGAAGAGAAACTAACTCAAGCGACCAGCGATAAGCGCGTCTCGACTATGAAAGCTAAGAAGGCTGCGAGCGTTGCCAAATTGGATGAGTCTAGCACGCGTCTGCTCAATGAGGTCACCAATAAGCGTGTCGCGAGTAAGGTCGAGGTCAAGCGTCCGACCGCATTACTGGTTGATAAGAGTAGCTCGATGACTCAGGCTATCGATGTCTCAAAGCAGATCGCGGCCCTGGTGAGCTCGGTCATCTCCGCTGAATTCCGGGTCTATGCCTTCGACTCGGCGGCCTTCGAGGTCAAGGTTTCGGCACCTGAGAAGGAGCGTCCCGAACTCAGCGATTGGGATCAGGCTTTCAAGTTTATCAAGGCTAACGGTAGCACCAGTATTGGCGCGGGCGTGGCGAAGATGCGCGCTGATAACTTCCGTGCTGAAATGATCGTGGTCGTGACGGATGGTGGTGAGAATACCGCGCCAACCTTCAATGCTGCCTATGATCAGTACGTCGAAACCTTGAAGAGCTACCCTTCGGTGATTATCGTCGAGGTTGGGTATGTAACCGAGCGCTTTGAGAAGTCGCTGCGAGAGCATGGTATTGAAGTGATGAACTATCGCTTCAATGGCGATTACTATAGCCTGCCGAACCTGCTGCCATTGCTTAATGCAGCAACGCGCGCGGAACTGGTCGACTTGATTATGAGCCAGGAGTTGCCCCAGCACCCCAAGCCACTTCAGGCAGTCTAATCTAACGAGAGAGTATCTCCCGCCACAGAGAGATACTCTCTGTTCTATTGCTCCTTTGCCCTGGCATCCAGATAAATGTTGGGAAAGGCGCGCTCCATATAGCGTTCAGTGGAGGTCGGGCGTTGGAAACCACTCTTCTCATAGAGGCCGTGCGCGTCGTGCGTCAGGAGCATCCAGCGTCGCAGTCCTTGCAAGTTCGGATGAGCTGCGACTTTCTCCATCAACCATTTACTGAGGCCGCGCCCACGATATACTGGCAGGATAAAGACATCGCCGATATAGGCAAAGGTCGTGTAATCGGTCACCACGCGCGCATAACCAACCTGCTTGCTTCCTAGATAGACACCAAAGTTCAGGGAGTGCTCAATAGCTTGCTGTACCGTTTCCAGGGGGATGCCTTTGGCCCAGTACGAGGTTGAAAGAAACTGGTGAATGGTCGCGGTGTCGAGCCTGGTTGGATCTGTGCTGATTGTATACTCGTTGTGTTGCCACTCTTGTATGTGTATATCCATGCCGTTCCCTTCCTTGCTTGGGGCGATGATGAGATTGCTCATAGTATAGCTCTACTATGCGAACGAGCGCGAGAGCCAATCGCCGTGAATGCCAGGGAGCCAAGTCGCCTGTGGAATAAGTTCATGAGAGTAGGAGTCTCTATGCCACGAGAAAAGAAGCCCAGGGTTGATCCTCGTGCGCTTATCGCGCGTATACACCAGCAGAGCCAGGAAGCGTTGCGCCGCGAAATCATCGCACCTGTGCTGCCACAGGGCCGTATTCGTACAAGGATCGCGGGCCTTGTCTACGAGTTTGAGCTAGTACCAAAAGACTTTGTGGGTTGGGGCCGCTTCCGACCTCGTAATGAGCGCGAGGTTGAGCTGATAGAGGAGGCGCAACCCTGGGAGCGCGGCGGTTACCTTGAACTGCTACCCGCCCTGCGCGTTGTTCTCCTCTGGCCTGATAACACTATGCGCGTGCCAGGAACCTGGTGGGCTATTCCTTTCAACTCCTCGGACGCGCATCAGCGCTTTGGAATATCTGCCGAACCAATACCTATCCTCCTTTGTGATCCTGGTAACGGTGCAGAGCGCTTCGAGCGTGCTATCGCGCGCGTCGATGGTAAGCAACTCTGGTTTGAAGGGCCTGATTTGCGATCGGACCCGCGCCATGCTGAATGGCTACGGGACGCGACCACGCGAGAAGATACGGTTGAGCGCCTCTTATCTGGTCTGGCAGCATCGGAGCGTCAGGCGTTTCTGATCTGGCAGGTCCGCCAGCTTGAAAAGACCCTGGCTGAAGAGCGGAGAGCGAGCGGTTTTGCATCGGACAATATTGCCCTCGAAGCCCGCTTGCGTTATGCACTCGCCAAGGCTGATGCTCGTCTGCACAGCTTTAGCGAATTGCCTGGGTATGCTGGGGCACCGTCGCACCTCGTCGTGGAGTGGAGCATGCGCGAACAGGATTATCGTTATCGCTCAACCATCGATACACAGCTCAATGTCGTCTCCAGCGGGATATGCCTCAGTGACCGTGATAGCGACTTTGATCTAACCAGTCTTGTCGATGTCATGATTAACGCGGATGATCCCTATTATGATTGGGAGTGAGGATGAAGGAAATGAATCACAGCGCACTCAATGCTAACAGCCCTTTCTTCCACGAAGAGCGCCATGAGCCTCTGGAAGGAGTAAGCGACAAGATCATTACTATGTGTGGCGCTGGAGCGCTGGGTGGCAATCTCTGCGAGACACTGGCGCGTATGGGTTTCAAACGCCTTCGGCTGATTGATAAAGATCATGTAGAGATGCGTAACCTCTCGACCCAGCCCTATACGCGTGGCGAGATCGGTACCCCTAAGGCTCGGGCCCTGGCAAATTCGCTCTATCGAGCTGTACAGGCAAAGGTTGAAGCTCATGTTATCGAGCTTACACCTGAGAACGCGGTTAAGCTGCTTACCACGAGCGATCTGGTGATAGATACCTTCGATAATCATGCCGGTCGCGAGGCTGTGAGCAACACGACCCGAACTCTGGCGCTTCCCTGCCTGCACGTTGGCTTTAGTGGCGATGGTCTCTATGGTAGCGGTCTCTGGGAGCCGGACTATCTAGTTCCGCAAGCCACTCAGGGCGATCCCTGCGATTATCCTCTCACGCGCCCTTTTGCATTGGTGCTTACCTCATTGGCTGTACGTGCGATCTGCCACTACCTGCGTTTGAGAGAGGCTACAAATTTCGAGTTTACATGGCGTGATCTTAACGTTACGAAGTCCTCAAGAAATTGGTAAGCGCCTTGTGGCGGTTGGTATATGATAAAGGCTCACAGTTTATGCTAATGAAAGCCAAGCTGTGAGCCCTTTTGTGTTAAGAAATTCGTCTCAGTTATAGAAGATCTTAGTCCATCTCGCGTGCACGTGCGCGCTCGTGTTGGGTCAGGTAGCGCTTGCGTAGGCGGATGTTTTTAGGTGTGACCTCGACCAGTTCATCGTTGTTGATGAAGTCAAGCGACTGCTCCAGGCTCATCAGCACTGGTGGTGTCAGGCGGACGGCGATATCGGAGGTCGAAGAGCGAACATTGGTCTTCTGCTTCTCCTTACACACATTGACGACCAGGTCGGCGGGGCGTGTGTTCAGACCAACGATCATGCCCTCATAGACAGGTGTGCCAGGCTCGATGAAGGTATCACCGCGCTGCTGCGCGTTGTTGAGGCCGTACGTAACCGCTGTTCCCGTCTCTGAGGCGACCAGTGCACCCATGCGCGTGCTGCCAATCTTGCCGAGCCAGGGCTCAAAGCCGATGAGCATACTGCTCAGTGCACCGTTACCTTTGGTGAGGGTCAGGAAGCTATTGCGGAAGCCAATCAAACCACGCGTCGGGATCTTATACTCAATGCGTACATTCCCGTTGCCGTCGCTGGTCATGTTCTCAAGTTGGGCTTTGCGGGTCGCCAGAACCTCCGTCAGCGCGCCAATGAACTCGTCCCTGGTATCGATGACAAGATGCTCGAATGGTTCCGTGAGGTGTCCACGCTCATCTTCACGTGTGATGACCTCTGGGCGTGAGACCTGGAATTCGTAGCCTTCGCGGCGCATTGACTCGATCAGGACCGAGAGATGAAGCTCACCACGTCCTGAAACCACGAACTCGTCAGGCGAGTTCCCATCCTCAACGCGGAGGCTCACATTTGTCTCTAGCTCGCGATAGAGGCGTGCGCGCAACTGGCGCGAAGTGGGGAACTTTCCTTCACGTCCCGCATAGGGACTGGTGTTAACCGCGAAGCTCATCTTCAAGGTTGGCTCGGAGATGGCGATGGTTGGGAGAGCCTCGGGAGTCTCGGGATCGGTAAGTGTCTCACCGATATTCGCGTCAGATATGCCTGTCAGGGCGATGATATCACCAGCCTGAGCCTCGGCAATCTCAACACGCCCCAGTCCGCGATTCGTAAAGACCAGATTTACTTTCTGCCGACTGATGTCGCCGTCGCGTGTGATACGAGCAACGCTGCTGTTCGGGGTCAGGCGACCGCGCACGACGCGCCCAATAGCATATTTTCCCTTGTAATCGTCATAATCCAGGGCCGCGACAAGCATCTGGAAGGGAGCCTCAAGGTCTACGCGGGGTGCTGGAATGACGCGCATAATGGTTTCGAAGAGCGGTTCAAGGTTGACCTGCTCATCGTTGGGGTTATGCATCGCAACCCCATTACGTCCAATGGCATAGAGCACCGGGAATTCAAGCTGCTCGTCGGTCTTCGCTAATTCCAGGAAGAGATCCTGTGTCCACTCCATAACTTGATCGATACGTGCGTCCTTACGGTCAATCTTGTTGATGACCACAATTGGTTTGAGGTCAAGCTCAAGGGCCTTTTGCAGTACAAAGCGGGTCTGAGGCATTGGACCCTCGGCGGCGTCGATCAACAGGATGCAGCCATCCGCCATATTCAGTACGCGCTCGACTTCGCCGCCGAAGTCTGCGTGTCCAGGGGTGTCGATAATATTAATCTTTACGCCGCGATAGTTAACGGCGGTATTCTTCGCCAGGATAGTAATGCCGCGCTCGCGCTCCTGGTCGTTTGAGTCCATAATCAGTTCGCCGACCTGCTGATTTTCGCGGAAGATGTGGCTCTGTTTGAGCAGTCCATCGACGAGGGTGGTTTTGCCGTGGTCAACGTGTGCGATAATTGCTACATTGCGGATGTCGGTACGTTCTTGAAATTGATGGGAAGCTGTCTCGCTGGGCGCCATAGTTGTCTCGCTGGTCTCGGTAACGTCAGAAATTTGCATGGTAAAAGCGTTATCTCCTCAAGGGCATAAGAAAACCGGACGGCCACGGCGCCCGGTGGTTAAGCAGGTAAAATGAACCGACAATTCCATCCTACATTGTAGCGGTTCACACCTGCTTCGTCAAGGAGACCCTATTTTCAGGCATCAGCGCTAAAAGAATGTATATGATGGAGTTGGGTGGGTTCTGTTCAGGGCCTGGTCGACGTTATAACAAGCGGTGATTAACGATAGATGGGTAAATGCCTGTGGGAAGTTGCCCAGGGCCTCCCCTGTAGGGCCAATTTCTTCCGCGTACAGTCCAACATGGTTGGCGTAACTGAGCATCTTCTCTAGCATCAGGCGCGCTTCCTGTACGCGACCGGCATGTGCCAGCGTTTCCGCCATCCAGAAACTGCAGGGGCTAAATGTCCCTTCCAGGCTTCCAAGTCCATCGTTGGCGGCCTTTTTGGGATGATAACGATATACTAACGAATCGGTGCTCAGGTCACGCTGAATACGGCGAACGGTCTTCAGGATACGTGGGTCCTGGGGACCGGCGAATTTGGTTAATATCATCAGCAAGGAGCTGGCATCGACAGCATCGCTACCATAGTATTGAACAAAGCTATCAATCTTCTCATTCCAGCCCTTTTCCATGATCTCTTGATATATTTTCGCGCTCGTCCGTGTCCAGTCGTCAACTGGAGCGGGTAAACCGCGATGGCGCGCTATACGTAAGCCACGATCAAAGGCGACCCAACTCATCAAGCGTGAGTGGACAAAGGGTTTCGCTCCCCCGCGAACCTCCCATATACCTTCATCGGGTCGATACCAGTTATCCTGAAGCCAGTTGAGCAAACGGCACAAATTCTCCCACAAATCATAGGAGATGGCAGCATAGCGATTATAGATGTAGATGGCGTCCATGAGTTCGCCGTAGATATCAAGCTGCACCTGTGAGTAGGCTCCATTACCTATACGCACCGGGCCGCTCTTCTTATATCCTTCGAGATGGTCGAGTGTGAACTCGGTCAAATCATGCTTGCCATCGATGGTGTACATGGGCTGGAGCATGGCATGGTCACCTTTGAGCTCATGACAGCGGGCGTCTAGCCAACCCATAAAGGCCTCAGCCTCCTGGGTAAAACCCAGTGTAAGCAGGCTATAAAGGCTGAAGGCCGCGTCACGAAGCCAGGTATAGCGATAATCCCAGTTGCGTGTTCCGCCCAGGGTTTCGGGCAGGCTGGTCGTTGGAGCCGCGACGATGGCTCCTGTTGGCGCGTAGGTGAGCAGTTTTAGGACTAGCGCCGAACGTTGTACCATCTCGCGCCAGCGGCCCTGGTATTGGCATTGCGATAGCCAATTCTGCCAGTAGGTCATCGTTTCCTGGAAATCCGAGCGATAGTGGGCCTCGGAGAGATCAGGGGGCTCGATATCGTCGCTGTCTGCACCTGCAAGGACAAAGCGTGCCGATTGGCCCTGGTGAAGGGTGAAATGGGCGCGTACTCCACCATCGTCGTCGCTTTGCATGGGTATAGAGGCGATGAGTGCCAGGCAAAGGTTAGGGCTACGGAAGATGACGCCATCTTTATCATCAGAGAATGTCAATGTATGCTCGTCGCGACCATAGTTGAACGCGGGGCGACAGGCCATTTCAAAGGAGAGAGAGCCACGTACGACGGAGACAGAGCGGACGATATGATGCTGGCGATGTGAGCGCCTTCCGCGTTTAATAGGCATAAAATCGGTGATCTCAGCTACTCCATCAACAGTCAGGAACCGTGTCACCAGAATGTTGGTTTCGGGGAGATAAATCTGTTTGTGCCCCATGCCGGGTGTCTCCTGGGGCGCTATCTTAAAATAGCCACCCTTCTGCGCGTCAAGCATGGCCCCAAAGACGCTTGGAGCATCGAAGCGAGGGAGGCAGCACCAGTCAATCGAGCCATTCTTGCCAATCAGGGCAACAGTATGCAGGTCGCCAATGACAGCATAATCTTCGATGGGTAGATAGCCAGCCCTTGAGCGGTCCGGCGTTGTCTGTTGATCTATAGCCATAGAAATCCTTTCATGCATTGCTTTATATTGATATATACGATGAAAAGCTCAAAAATAGATGTGTGGAAATGCAGTGGGAGGGCCATCTAGGGGATGCTCACCCCAGATGGCCCTCCCAGAAATCGGAAGGCTTGCCTGTATGCTTGTAATTGTTTATTTTGCCTGATTTGCGAGCTGCAATACGCTGCGCTTGAGTTGTAAGTGAGCCGGCGTATCGCTGGCGTTTGGGCAGGACAGGTCGCCGCTGGTTTTGCCCTCATAGGTAATCGTTGTACGTGTGCCAAACGAGGCTGACTTCATGCAGTGACCTGAAGGGATGCTGCTTACATCTCCGATTGCTTGCAACTGGCTTGAGAGCTGTGAAGCGGAGAAGGTACCAGCGGGAAAGCGCTTATCTTGATATGAGGCGAAGCGTTGGTTGTTTCCCGGCTTGTAGGTCAGCGTTCCACTGCCATCGTAAGCGATAGTAAGCGTAAAACCAGGTGTATTAGTTGAGCCTGAGTTCGTGATGGTTGCTATTGTCGCGCCCGACGCACCCGTTGAGCCATGATTATCTGATGTGGACATGGTTGTCGCCCCTCCTTTATCCGCGGAGATCGCTATGGCAATGATCGTGAGTATGAATGATAGAAGCGCCATATGCGTCAAGAACGCGTGGCGTTCAGGTAGGTGTGCGCGCTGGTCAGATATTTCTATATGGTGTATATGCATGATATCGCTCTTCCTTCTGCTTGGGCGAAGTGCCCATGCGCGAACTGGAAGAGAATCTTCTCTTGTCGCGCTGGAGCTGAAAATGGTGCTTACCATAGAGACGCTCTAGCACATGGAAAAGTTCCACTATGTGAATGAGCCATGCTTATGCTCTCCGACATACTGTTGTGAGACGCACGCACAGAACGCCTGACCGGGCAAAGAGCCTGGTTGCTCGAGGTGTCGTGATATTGGCAGGGTGAGGGTGAGATGGTGTGGTTATATCATAGGCTTGGAGGGAGGGGAATAGGGTTGGATCGCGTACGAGATCTTCTTTGAGGTTTTGGTGGAGCGTCGGGGGCGGCCTGGGCGCGTGAGACTTTCTCTCGGATGAGTGCTATTTGTGAATGCACTGCTTGACGGGATTGTTCGAGCTTGCGGGCTATGTCAGATGGTCGCTCATTAGCCAGGATATAGCGACAGATAACGGCTTGTTTATCTGTGAGCCCCACAGCCGGGTGCGTCAGGGCAGCACGGGCCATATCTTCTAATTGTCCGTAGCGGCTCCGTCGGTAATCATTCAGGTCATCCTGAGTGAAGAGCCATCGGTCAACAACACGCACACCGGGTATACGTCCAGCCTCTACCAGGTGCATAAAGTGCCAATAGCTCAGGTCAAGGTGCTTCGCCGCCTCATGGGTTGTCATCATACCGTTGAGGTGCTGTAGGTTACGGTGTAATTCGTTACTCCTAAGGACCATTTGTCGGACGCCTTTCTACGGGTTACAGCCGTGTAATAAAAGTGCCTGGCAAAAGATATTCTGAGTTACAACGAGTATAACATAAGAGCTTAACAGAGTTCAAGTTGGATCATTATGTAAATAGTATAATCGAAAAGATTCCACTCATGCTCCACCGCGAAATGGAACAATCAGCATTGGTATGGATGCGGAGCGACAATCATCGGGTCGCTTCCGCACCGGTTGAGCGTGAGTGTGCTTAACGACCAAAGTCGAAGAGCCCCTGGAGGCGCATCGCGAGCATCATATCGCCAGCCACTTTGACTTTACCAGCCATAAAGGCGTTCATGGCATCCAACTGACCCCCAATGAGCGCGATCAAATCGGTATCCTTGATTGTAAAGGTCACGTCTGGTTTCTCGACGCCACCTTTAATTAACTGGCATGTCTGATTCTCAATCTTGGCCGCATAGACCCCAGCATCTTCGCCGGTGATATTGAACTGGAACGTTTTATTTAACCCTGCTGCGCCTTCTGGCTTGAAGCGCGACTGCAAGGCTTCGAACGTTTCGGCTATTGTCATTGTGCTCTCTCCTTTGATTTCAAGTAGGAAATTTCTACTCGCATGAGTATAGTATAGTAGCAAGAAAGCGCGTATGTCTAGCTAGCCTCTTTGCTTGCTCTTGTTCTCTCCGGTAGGTAATGGGCATCCATACTTGTTTGGCTGATTGCTTAATGATATGCTGGAGACATCACAAAGATCGCATAGCAGTAAGACATATATGTGCCTGAGCTAAGCTAGCCGCTAAGCGTCGTTGGTACATGCTTTTTATGGTAAGCTAGAAGAAAATAGGTGAGGGTTGTCATGTCTGGCGAGCGGATTTCGCGCAAAGTGAAGATTGAGGGTGGGTATCTAAATTTTAGTTCCGCCCATTTTATTACCTATGGAGGTAAGTGCGAGCGTCTACACGGCCATAATTATGGCGTGCTGGTCGAGGTGGAGGGGAGCCTGGGAGAAGATAAGCTGGTGTTTGACTTTACCATCCTCAAACGATTGACAAAGGATATCTGTAAGCGCCTGGACCACCGCTTCCTGCTGCCCTTGCACAATCCACAATTGGAGCTTACCTCCTCTGAGGATAATTGGAAGATCGGTTTCAATGGTAAGCACTATATGTTCCCGCGCGAGGATGTTGCGGAATTACCAATAGATAACTCCACTGCTGAGTGCCTGGCTGAATATATCTGTGGCGCGCTCTGCGATGAGTTGCGGGCTTATGATACCTCTAACCTGACTTCAATTATGGTGGGTGTAGAAGAGGCCCCTACCCAGATGGCGTACTACAAATGGTCATTGAGCGAGTAGCCTGGGATTGAGAAGAGGGATAACTTGCCTTGCACGAGTCATCCCTCTTTTTTTGCATTCCTGATGCGCCTGGATTCCTTAGTGCTGGCGAATATCGCGGAGCCATACTTCCTGTGCGGCGGCGACTGCTTTTCCTGGCTGAATGTCGTAGCCAACGGCTGCCAGGCTGTTCTCAACGGCTGCTAGAGCTACCAGGACATCATTGGGTGTCATATAGCCCATGTGCCCAATGCGGAAGATACGCTCCTTGAGTTCCTTGCCCTGCCCAGCGGCATAGATGACGCCGAAGGAGTCCTTTGCTGTCTTGAGGAAGGTTGCTGCCTTCACCTCATCGGGAACTATGACCGCTGTGAGCGTATCTGAGGCGAACTCTTCTTCCTGGCAAAGCAACTTCAGCCCTGTTGCCTTGATGCCAGCGCGACTCATCTCACCCATGAGATGATGGCGCTCCTGTACCTTGTCCCAACCTTCATTCTCTAGCATCTGGAGAGCGGCTTGTAGACCATAGTAGAGCGAAATGGCGGGCGTCTGAGGCGTCTGTCCTTTGTCATAGTTCTTGCGATACTCTTGCAAGTTGAAGTAAAACTTGGGTGTGTGGGCTTCATCGGCCTGCGCCCATGCACGCTTGCTCGCGGCGATAATCATCAAGCCTGGAGGGCACATCAGCGTCTTCTGTGAGCCTGTAAAGGCGACATCTATGCCCCACTCATCCATATGCAATGGGAGTGCGCCTACACTTGAAACACCATCAACGAGTGAGAGCGCGCCGTACTTCGCGGCCTCGGCTGCGATCTCCTTGACCGGATTGGAGACACCGGTGCTGGTCTCATTGTGCTGGAAGCAGACGGCTTTGATGCTGCCCTGGTTCTTCTCTAGAATGGTGGCGATGTCGGCTGCTTTGGCGGCAGTTCCCGAGGCGTAGCGCAGGTTCTCGACCTCGTAACCCAACTCGGCGTTCGCTTTGGACCAGCGTTCGCCGAAGTCGCCAATGATGACGTTCAACACTTTGACCGCAGCAGGCACGAAGTTGACCATTGCCGTTTCCCAGCCACTACTACCCGAGCTCGCCAGGACGTAGACCTGCTCTTGTGTGCGGAAGAGCGCCTCAAGCTTGCTGGCGACCTCTTTGCAGAGCACACTGAAGGTATCGCTGCGATGATTAATCATCGGCATAGTCATCGCGGCGGCGACTTGTGGTGGAATGGGGGTCGGACCGGCTAAATGCAGGGCGATTTTCTCTTTCAGCATGTACTATACCTCTCCCTATTTTCTGCAAACAAAAAAGGCACCATCAACCTCTTACGCGAAACCCAACCCTCATACGAGGGCACGGCGCCGCTGTTGCGGCTAGCGCTAGTGCGCTCGGGTTTTCGGATAGGAGTAATTGGTGCCCAGCCCAGGCGAGCGGCTGATACATTGGTATCCTCTTCTCCAGGCTTCCCCGTGGTCATCCACGTATGCGCCAGTCACCCGGAGAATGTAATAAGTTCTTATCTCTTCTCACAGTATACCAGAAATCCCCGCTTTTACCAGAGCTATTGTTTACAGGTACTGGGCTTTTTAGTTCTGCCCAGACGGTGAAATTGGCCCGTTTGGCGGGTATCGAGGATGCGGGAAAGTGCGCAATATCTTAATCGCGCAATTCCCCACATCTCTTGAGCTCTATAAGCACAAAGACGCTCTGGTTAGCGTGTGATGAAGTCGCGACCAATCGCGTGCGCCACCGCCTGCGACTGTGGCATCAGTTCATTGAATTGCTTAATGGTGAGCGATTGCGCACCATCTTTGAGTGCCTCATCGGGATTTGGATGCACCTCAATGAGCAACGCATCGGTACCAGCCGCGATAGAGGCCAGTGTCAGTGGTCCGACCAGATCGCGTCTGCCTGTGCCCTGGCTGGGATCTGAGATGATCGGCAGGTGAGACAGGCTCTTGATCAGAGGAATGGCGCTGATGTCCATTGTATTGCGCGTCGCCTTTTCGAAGGTGCGGATGCCGCGCTCACAGAGGATAACGTTCTTGTTGCCCTGCGAGAGCACATATTCTGCTGCCAGGAGCCACTCCTCGATAGTCGCGGACATGCCCCGTTTGAGCACGACAGGCTTGTTGGTGCGCCCTACCTCGTCCAGGAGCATATAGTTTTGCATGTTGCGCGTGCCAATCTGAAGGATGTCAGCGTATTCGCATACCATAGAAACATCTGTGGGAGTCATGACCTCGGTGATGATTGCCATGCCAAATTCATCGCGCGCTTTTGCCAGAAGTTGCAGCCCCTTCTCACCCAGACCACGGAAACCATAGGGAGAGGTTGACGGCTTAAACGCGCCACCGCGCAGGATGACGGCACCGGCCTTGCGTACGGCTTCGGCGGAGGTCATGAGTTGCTTCTCAGTTTCGACGGTACAGGGACCTGCCATCATGACGACATCCCTGCCACCAATAGCGACCTTACCGCCAGCTACACAGGCCGATTCTACTTCTACAATGGTGTTCGCGGGATGGAATTCGCGGCTGGCGAGCTTATATGGCTTTGAGACACGTACGACATTTTCTACACCAGCAAGGCCCCTAGCGAGTCTTCCAGCCCAGGAGTGATATTGCCGATACCACTGGGCGCGCCATCCGTGCTGGTCTGCCCCAACACACCAATGACAGTTCGCTCGACACCTTGTGAGAGATGGCCTGAAAGTCCGTGATTATGCAGGAATGTAAGGACGTGTTGGACTTCTTCGTTGCTACTGTGGGCTTTCATGACGACAATCATGAGTCTGTCTCCTTCTTCTTCTAGCAAATTGAGTACGAGCCAACAGCGCTCGCGCTCCGGCCACCGTGACTACCTTGTCATCATTGCCGGGTTAATTTTTAATAGCGTCATCCGTTTACTAGTGAGTGTCTTTTGTTCTAAGTTACGACTGGATGTAATCAGTCATCCAGTGCATAGTGTGGACGCAACTTGATGGCGTCGCGCAAGTAGACATGACGTACCTCAGTGTTACTGCGTGTCGTATTGACGTGTAGCAGCACACGGATACACATCCCCAGGCTCCCGGGAACCGGGATCTCGCGCATACACATCAGCGGAACATCGGTCCATCCTATCTCTCGGGCTGCCTGTGCAGGGAAGCAGGCATTGAGGTCATCGGTCATGGTAAAGAGCGCGCTCGCGATATCTTCCAACTGAAGGTTGTTCTCTCGCACCAAATGCCCCAAAAGCTCCTTTGTTGCGACCGAGATCTCCTCTTCAGTGTTCTTTTGGACGGTTATCGCGCCCCGTATTCCTCGGCAGTAGTTCAAGTGCTTTCACCCCTTTGCAGCTAACTTCTTCTGCGAAAACCAGTGCCAATGTTGCGGCAGTTCAGGTTTTCTGACAGATGGTAAGTTTCTATGTCCTTTCTGGTTTCCGAAGGGATATGGGAAAGAACAAAAGTGTTTTCATTGTAAGGGATGAAGGCAAGGTTTAGCTAGCCCTGGAAGGGCTTTCATCGGCACTGTTGTTATCATTTGCCGATACTAAACCATGTCTTATCTCTGCTGTTACCCTGCGCATCGATAATTGATGTCATTGTCAATAGGCATTTTTCCTCCTCTTCTGTTTCCTATTTTTCCTGGTTGGCATGTACTAATAGTCCTACTATAGACCGCGTAGGCTCCGAATATAGCTCTTGATTGCCGCTGGTTGCTCTTCTGGGCTATGCTGATCTATCAGGTTGACCAGCGCGCTTGCAACTATGGCTCCCTCGGCGTATTGTGTGACCTGTTGAATGTGCTCGGGCATCGAGAGTCCAAAGCCAACGGCAAGCGGGATATGCTTCTCTTCAGTGAAGCCCCGAATGCGTGCGATAAAGCTTTGCAGGCCAGGCGGCAGGTCGCGTCGTGAGCCCGTGACCCCGCTTCGTGATACACAGTAAATGAAGCCGCCTGGCCCCTGGCTGACGAGATCCGCGATCCGTGCGATCCGCTCATCCCTGATGGTTGGCGGAACCAGGAAGATAAGAGCTATCCCCTCATGTGTGGTTGCTTCGCGTAAAGGCTCAGACTCGTCAGGTGGTAGGTCTGGAATAATCAGACCACAGATCCCACTCTGGCGCGCGTCTTCGCAGAAGCGTTGCAAGCCGTAGGCCAGAATTGGATTATAGTAGCCCATAAAGATGAGTGGCGTGTCGTTATGGGACGAGATGCGCGCAGCAACGCGCATACAACCTTGTATTGACATACCGCCCTCTAGCGCGACGTGTCCTGCGTGCTGAATTGCTACACCATCGGCTAAAGGGTCGCTAAAAGGCAAGCCTAACTCGATAATGTCCGCGCCACCGTCGATGATGGCTTGGGCGATGCGTATACTCTGCTCTTCGTCGGGATAGCCGCACATCAAATACGGGATGAGCGCCCCCCGCCCTTCGCTTCGCGCACGCTCAAAGGCGTGTGTGAGGCGTTGCCCTGGGGCTATGCCACTCGCTGCTTGGGTTTCCATTGTTACTGCTCCTCATGTGCTGTATTGGCGATGCTGGGGTGATAGGCGCCGAGTATCGCCGCTGTATAGCTACCTCCGGCGTATGCGTGCAGGAGGGTTTGTAAGTCGTCCAGTGCTCTCGTGATATCGGTGTGACTGTCCTGGTGATGCGCCTCAATCGTAATGATGGCGTTCGTCGTGCTCTCCTGGGCTGCACTTGGTTCGCTCTGCCGCCAGCACCAGCGCCTCGCGACGACGAGTCCACTTTCATCGGAGAAGACGACCTCTCCTACTTCGGGATGCTCGGGCTCGTCGCTGCCGAGAAGCGTATAGCGCTCGCTGCCATCGGCGAAGTGAACGGTCACTTTGCCTGTCAGGGCTTGCGTGTCGAAGACCGCGACGGGCAGGGCATAGCGGATGCTTACCAGATTCCCTATATCTACCAGGGTATTGATGCTAGGAATGTCACCCTTCTTCGTCAAGCGGCGGAGGAGGGCCTCGGCGGCGCATCGATACTGTGTGGGCTCGACGCCGAAACCGCGCAAGGCGCTACGCCATGCTGCCAGCGATGGCAACTGACTCAAGGGAGTTTTCCCTATGCGCTGTATGGTCTGCTGTTGCTCCGCCAGATAGGCTTCTCTCAGGCTCTCTGGTGTGGGTCCATTGCGCAGATCACGTGCCAGAATGACTCCTCCAACGACGTTAGGATAGCGCTCTAACAAGTCCGAACGATAGCCGAATGACATCATGCCTTCTCTGCCCTCTCTATAGGCTCACATTGAGCGCTTTGGCGACGGTCTGCATATCCTTGTCGCCGCGCCCCGACAGGTTGACGACGATTAACGAACCAGGCTTGATCTCTCCTTGCTCACCCATCTCAAGCAAGTAGCCAAGCGCATGTGAAGATTCGAGTGCCGGAATGATACCCTCGCTACGACTCAAGGCCTGGAGTCCACGGAGCGCGACCGTGTCACTTGCCGAAACATAGGTTGCGCGCCCTGTATCTTTCATATAGCTATGCTCGGGCCCAACACCTGGATAGTCTAGACCAGCCGAGATGCTATGGGTATCAAGTACCTGCCCGTCCTCGTTCTGAAGGAGGTAACTCATCGCGCCATGCAGTACACCGGGACGCCCCGCGACCAGTGTTGAGGCATGCTTCCCCTCTTCCATGTTCTCGCCGCCCGCTTCGACTCCAATAAATGCTACCTCGCTGGCGTCCGCGAAGGGATAGAAGATGCCAATGGCGTTGCTGCCGCCACCTATGCAGGCCAGAATGGTATCGGGGAGCCGTCCTTCAATCTCCTGTATCTGCGCGCGTGCCTCAATGCCAATGACAGACTGAAAGTCTCTGACGATGCGTGGATAGGGATGTGGTCCAGCAGCAGTGCCAAAGAGATAGAGTGTGTCGTCGGGATGGCTAACCCAGTCGCGGAAGGCTTCATTGATGGCGTCCTTGAGCGTGCGTGAGCCGGCTTCGACCGAGTGTACCTCGGCCCCAAGCAGTTTCATGCGGAAGACGTTGAGGGACTGGCGCTCTATGTCAACGGCTCCCATGTAGATGACGCATTCTAAGCCAAGCATAGCGCAGGCGGTGGCAGTGGCGACTCCATGTTGTCCCGCGCCAGTCTCGGCGATAATACGCTTCTTGCCCATGCGTTTCGCCAAGAGGGCCTGCCCAAGCGCGTTGTTGATCTTATGCGCGCCTGTGTGTGCGAGGTCCTCGCGCTTGAGGTAGACCTTCACCTCTGGGGCGACGAGACGCGAGAAGCGTGGTACATAGTAGAGAGGTGTTGGTCGCCCGACAAAGTTGCGCAGGTAATCATCCAATTCGGCCTGGAAGCTGGGATCGTTGCGCGCCTCCTCATAGGCGACTTCCAGATCGGCGAAGATCGTGGAGAGGGTTTCGGGAATGAATTGCCCTCCATAGTCGCCGAAGCGTCCACGCTGGTCGGGATAACGATTATGCTGGTAGCCTTGCTCCTGATGTGTTTGCGTTTGCATATGAAACCATTCTCTCCTCTACTATTAATAAAGCCCTTCTTGCGTCATCTGTATCTCTCGTACGCTTCTGAGGAAGCGGCGAATCTTCTCTGGGTCTTTGTGCTTGTCGCTCTCGACGCCGCTGCTCACATCAAGCCCCCACGGACGGACCCGCTCGATTGCCTCGCCAACGTTTTCCGCGTTTAAGCCTCCCGCCAGGAAGATGCGCAGTTCGCGTGCTGCCTGTCGCGCCAGTTCCCAGTCCGAAGTGACGCCTGAGCCGCCCCGCTGAGGTGTGGGAGTATCAAGCAGGAGACGCCATACTACAGCGCGATACTCCTGAAGCCGTGCCAGATCCTCCGATGTTCGTACACTCAGCGCCTTAATAACAGGGCGCTTGATATGTTGGCAGAACTCAAGCGACTCGTCACCGTGTAGTTGCACATAGTGTAGTCCCGCCTCCTCTGCCGCTTCGTTGATGAAGTCAGCCTTTTCGTTAACGAAGACTCCAACCAGATCGGGTGAGGCTGTCGTTCGCTCATAGTAGCCGCTAGCCTCGACTGCCTTTCGGACCTGCTCAGGGCGGATATAGCGATGGCTGGGTGGATAGAAGATAAAGCCCAGCAGGTCTGCGCCTGCCTCCATAGCGACTGTGATATGCTCAGCTTCCCGTAGCCCACAGACCTTGACCTGAGTTCCCACGTTCGCGCCGCGCAAAAGCATCTGTATCTGCGTGGGTATGTCTTTTGAGACAACCAGCGACTCGCCAACCAGCATGCCCTGAACGTCATAACGTGCCAGTCGTCGGGCATCGGCAGCGCTATGGATACCGCTCTCGGCGATCACGATACGGTCAGGTGGGATCTGCTGGCGGATATCTCGAATCAGATAGGGATTCATCTTAAAGGTTACAAGATCGCGACTATTGACGCCTATTACCAGTGCTCTCGCCTCGACCGCGCGCTGTGCTTCCTCAGGACTATGAACTTCGACCAGACAATGCATATTCAGTTCACGCGCCACGCTATACAAATGCCGAAGCTGCGCGTCATCGAGAATAGCGCAGATCAGCAGGATGGCGTCGGCTCCCCAGGCCCGTGCCTCGTAGACCTGATACTCGTCGATAATAAAATCCTTGCGTAGGACCGGAATGTTGACCGCGTGCTTGATCGCGGTCAGGTACTCTGGCGCACCCAGGAAGAAATGTGGCTCGGTCAGAACCGAGATAACGGATGCTCCATTTGCCTCATAGGTGCGTGCCAGTTCGACAGGTGTGGAACTCGTAAAGTCAGGCAGCAACATGCCCTTTGAGGGCGAGGCGCGTTTGACTTCGGCGATTAGATGAACCTGTGTGCGTGGCTCAAAGGCTTGTGCGAAGTCGCGCGCGCGTGGCTGTTCGTGCGCGAGCCGCTTCAGATCTTCAAGCGGGTAGTCGCGCTTGCGTTGTTCAAGGTCGAGACTCGTTTGTGTCACAATGCGGTCGAGAAACATATTTTTTACCTGGCAATCGCTTGAGTACATTCGATAACGTCGTTTAGTGTGCGCTTAGCCTTCCCCTCACGCAGGGTTGCCCTGGCGAGTTGGATACCCTCGCGGATCGAAGGTGCGAGATCGTTGGCGTAGAGCGCGGCTCCCGCATTCAGGCAGAGCATATGTGTCTTAGGCGTATCATAATTGTCGCTGAGCAGTTCGCGCAACAGTTGCGCGCTCTCTTGAGCATTGCCACCCCGGAAGGCCGCATGATCACTGATGAGAGGTAGGCCCAGTTCCTCCGGATGGATGGTGTATTCGCGTGGTTCTGTACCCTGGCGGATCTCATAGACGTAGGTAGGCGCGCTTAACGAGCATTCGTCGAGCCCATCGGCTCCATGTACGATCAGCGCGTGCTGGCATCCCATGCGGAGCAGTACTTCACCCATCTTTGGTAGAAGTGAACGGTCAGGTACTCCAAGAACCTGATAGCGTGTATGTGCGGGATTGGTAAGTGGGCCAAGAATGTTGAAGACATTGCGAATGCCGATTTCACGCCGTGTTGGGCCGATGTACTTCATAGACGGATGGTAAGCGGGCGAGAACATAAAGCCAAAGCCCGCCTCGCGTACACAGTGTGCGACCTCATGAGCTTTCAGCTCTATTTTTACTCCCAGCGCTTCCAACACGTCCGCGCTGCCACAATGGCTGGTTGCGGAGCGGTTTCCATGCTTGGCTACCTTTGCGCCAGCGGCGGCGGCGATGATCCCCGCGCCAGTGGAGACGTTAAAGGTCCCCGCCAGATCGCCTCCAGTGCCGCAGGTATCCAGTGCCCGCATCTGACTCTCTTCATCGAGGTGAACCTGGACGGCCTTATCACGCATGACATGTGCGAGGCCGGAAATCTCCTCAATGGTCTCACCGCCTGGGCGCAGGCGTAATGCCGTTAGAAAAGCTCCCATCTGGGATGGCGTTGCGGCCCCCGTCATTAATTCTTCCATGACGCTGGCGGCCTCGCTCTCACTGAGCGTACCGCCGCTGGCGATATGGCCGATTGCCTCTCGAATCATTTCTCGCTCTCCTCGTCTTCCGCCTGTTCGCACCTCGCGTCAGGCATCCCTACCGATTTACGCTAAGAAGTTGCGCAGCAGGTCCTTCCCAGCTGCGGTGATAATAGATTCTGGATGAAACTGCACGCCCTGCACTGGATGAGTGCGGTGTCGTAATCCCATGATCAGACCATCATCCGTGTAAGCCGTGATTTCAAGTTCTTCTGGCAGTGTTTCACGTTCGACGATCAGGCTATGATAACGTGTGGCCTCAAAGGGCTGGGGCAGGTTACGGAAGACGCCCAGACCCTCATGTCGGATGATCCCAACCTTGCCATGCACAGGCTCCGGCGCGCGTATGACGCGCCCGCCATAGACCTGCCCGATGGCCTGATGTCCCAGGCAGACTCCAAGCAAGGGGATGTGGGATCCGAAACGCTCTATAACCTGGCAGGAAATACCTGCTTCGTTAGGCGTGCAGGGACCCGGCGAGATCACAATGCGCTCTGGGTGCATCTGTTCGATGTCGCTCAGCGTAATCTGGTCATTGCGGTGGACGACGACCTCCGCGCCCAGTTCCGCCAGATACTGATAGAGGTTATAGGTGAAGCTGTCGTAGTTGTCGATGAGAAGCAACATGCTACTGCTCCTTTCCGCTGCGTTGAGCGACTGTTTCCACATGCGCTTGCAGGTATTCACGTGTGATCTTCTCTGCCTCATCGACGGCGCGCATTGAGGAGCGGGCCTTGTTGAGACTCTCCTGGTATTCTGAGGCGGGATCAGAGTCGGCGACAATGCCACACCCTGCCTGAATGTAAGCGACTCCATCCTTGATGACCATCGTGCGCAGCGCGATAGCCGTCTCCTGGTTCCCGTTGTGGCTGAAGTAACCAACCGCTCCAGCGTAGACGCCACGCTGGTCTCCCTCTAGCTCGCTGATGATCTCCATAGCACGAACTTTGGGCGCGCCCGATACCGTGCCTGCCGGGAAACCTGAGCGTAACGCTTCAAATGGTGTGGCGTCGTCGCGCAGTTTGCCAGTGACGTTTGAGACAAGGTGCATAACATGCGAGTAGCGCTCAATAGTGAGGAACTCATCGACCTTGACGCTGCCTGGCACGCTCACGCGCCCTACATCATTGCGCCCTAGATCTACTAACATGACATGCTCGGCTCGCTCCTTGGGGTCCTGCGTCAATTCTTCAGCCAAGCGTTGATCTTCTAGGTAGTCGCCGCCGCGTGGGCGTGTGCCCGCGATAGGGCGGATGGTAACTTCTTCGTCCTCGTAGCGCACAAGCAGTTCGGGCGAAGCCCCGACGATATGGAAGTCCTTCAGATCAAGGTAGAACATATAGGGCGAAGGATTGACTGTACGCAAGGCGCGATAAACCGTAAAGGGATCGGCCTGGATGCGACGGCTAAAGCGCTGGGAGGGGACCACTTGAAAGACATCACCCGCGCGAATATATTCGACTGAGCGGCGCACCATTCCTTCAAACTCTTCTTGCGTCCGGTTTGAGGTCCAGGGTTCAGGCTCAGCTATGAGCACACCTGGCTCTGGCAGAGGTACGCGGGCAGGTTGCCGCAGGCGTTGTTGTACATCCTCAAGGATCGCACAGGCACGCTGGTATTCGGCCTCCATGTCGGGGGCGTCCAGATGCATATGCGTAATCACACGTACTCGCTGCCTGACGTGGTCGAAGACCAGGACCGTTTCGGTAAAGATGATGACCGCGACGGGTAGATCAAGCGTATTCCGTTCGGGCACCGGAGCGCGCTCAAAGCGTGAAACGGCCTCGTAGGAGAGGTAGCCTACGCTTCCACCAAAGAACTTGGGCAACTCATTGGGAGCCATATCAGGCGGGGTGACCAGTCGGAACTGTCCAAGTTCCTGCTCAATCAGTGTGAGCGGATCGTGGCAGGGAATTTCTTCTCTGCGTGTGACCATGTCACCATGAGCGTCCTTGTTCATCTTGAGGAGCGTCGCCGTCTCATCGCGGTGAATCATGACCATGTAGGGATCAATCCCTATAAAGGAGTAGCGGGCGACCTGCTCGCCGCCTGTCACACTCTCCAGCAAGAAGCTATAGGGATTCTGAGCCGTCTTGCAGTAGGCTGAAACTGGGGTCTCCATATCGGCAAGGATATCGCAGTAGAGCGGCAATAAGGGGCGGCTCTTGCTGACATCCTGATTACCTGTCTCCAGGTCGTGCAGCCTTCGAATGGTAGGCAGCGATGGCGAATATAGAGTGCTCATAAAACTCTTCTCTCTTCGTGAGTGCGGCTCTCCGTGCGCAGGAGAGCCGCGCCAATATTCTAGCCCAGACCTACGACTTCTTTGACCTGGCGAACTGTCTCTCTCGCAATGGGGCGTACCGAGTCAGCCCCCTGGCGTAAAATGTTCTCTAGCTCGCCCAGATCGTTCATATATTCGTAATAGCGCTTCTGAATTGGCTCTAGCGTGGCTACGAGTCGCTCGGTGAGCGCGGCCTTAAAGTCTCCATAGCCCTTGCCCTCAAATTCCGCCTCTATTTCTGCCTGGGCCTGACCCGTAAGAGCCTGATAGATGCCAAGCAGGTTGGTAATGCCAGGGCGCTGTGGATCAAACTTTACCAGGCGTTCAGAATCGGTCGTCGCGCGCCCGATCTTCTTCTTGATGACCTTTGGCTCATCCAGCAGACTGATACGTGAATTAGGGTCGGCGTCACTCTTGCTCATCTTCTTCTCTGGCTCGCTGAGCGACATAATACGAGCCGCCGTTTCACGAATCTGAGCTTCTGGTAACGTTAAGACTTGCTTCCCGTAGCGGCTGTTGAAGCGCTGCACGATATCGCGGGTTAGCTCGATATGCTGGCGCTGATCGTCGCCGACTGGGACATAGTGCGCGTGATAGAGGAGAATGTCGCTTGCCATGAGCACGGGATAGCAATAGAGCCCGGCGTCGACTGCGTCCAGGTTGCCGCCAGCCTTGGATTTGAACTGCGTCATGCGGTTGAGCCAGCCTAGTGGAGTGAAACAATTGAGAATCCAGCTTAATTCAGCGTGCTCCTGTACATGTGACTGCACAAAGAGTCGGCAATGCGCTAGATCCAACCCACAGGCTAGATAGAGTGCTGCTAGCTTGCGCGTATTGGCGTGCAACTCTTTGGCATCGATAGGCAGTGTAATGGCATGCATATCGACAATACAGAAGATATTATCATACTTGTCCTGTCCCTCAACCCAGTTGCGAATTGCTCCCAGGTAGTTGCCCAGGTGAATATTGCCGGTTGGTTGCACACCTGAGAAGGCGCGTTTCTTGAGGGGGCTTTAGGCCCTTCCCCGGCTACCTTCGTTGTCGTGTCTGAATTCATCTCAATCGTCATTGCTCCAACTCCAAATGCTGATATATAGCTCCGTACTTGAAAGCCCGAGTGAGCGTATCCTCGAATGGTGATCAATGCTCACTGTCGTTGGCTTTCATAGAAACTTGGTTCGTGAATTGAGGAAGGAGAGCGTTGGATGTGAGTATAAAAGGGCAAACAAAAACGCCCCTCATCCCCCAGGGACGAGAAGCGTGTAGCTTTCGTGGTACCACCCTTATTCAGATTATCCGTAATATCTTCTTACTAGGTCTGCTTGGTTACGGACAACCCCTCATTGCCGGATACGGTCTTTGTAAGCCTTGTTATCATAAGCTTCTCAAAGGTGACATATCCTGTCCTCGATAACGGGGGACGTTCCGAAAGAGTACTACTGACCCTTAAAAAAGAGGGTTCGCTCTTTAGCTTCCAGGCCCATTCCATAGCAGCGTTGACGTCGGTTTCCACCATATCCGACTCTCTGGCAATCGCTGGCATGCTATGTACTCTTCCTGTTCATAGCAATCAGTATTTTGTTTATCTTAAAGGTAAGTATAGAGGCAAATTTGCGCTCTGTCAAGGGCATTAATGCATCAGGGTGTGATTCACATTTTTGCAAATCGGTTTGGAAGCGCCTTGCGAGAAAAGGTCATGCGTCCCCAGCGCTTTTGGCCTTCGGTTCTCCCTTTGTGGGGAGTCTGTTGCGCCTTCGCCTTTCCACGCGCCGACAGCAGCAAGATCTCGATAAGCTGTTCCTCCAGCACCTGTTCCAGTTGTGCTCGTCGCCGCTGGCTGCGCTGCACTCGTCGGGCATGATGCTCTTCTCTTTGTCGCTGATGTTGCTGGTCCCAGACTTCTTCCCAGCGGTGATTACACAGGGCATCGCGTAAAGCTAGCAGAGGATTCACGTTGGCGGGCTCCCAATGCATGCCTGCTCGTTTGAGCCGCGCCTGCATGACTCGCTTGTTGGCGCTTTCCACCATGCCTGAGCCAATGGGCCAGCCTTGGGTTTGGAACTCTTGATACTGCATCTGAGGAAGGCGCTTGCCAAAATAACGCACCGCATCGCTGACCGCAGGCAAGGGGCGGTGTTCTTGCCACCACGCCATATGCTTCATGATGCGCTCTGGCCCATGATGTTTGAGCTCATGAAGCATGGCTCTTAGCCAGCCTTTGGGCACATGCTGACCTGCCAATTCCCCTTGTTCGGCGATCCGACCCAGATACTCGGCTGCATGGGCAAAATCTAAAATCCGCACGGCATCGAAGCGATGCCCATCCACAAAGCCTTGAAGCCATTCGGCTCCATCTTGCACCGCACAGACCGCTGCGGCTCTCTCAATGCCTCGCCGTGTGATCTCCACTGATGCCAGGTCGGCAAAGGTGGTTGCATCTGCCAGCCGCGAAAAGCAGGAGTGGTTGATGGTTCGTTTGTCCGTCGCATCTTGATGGCGTGTGTGTGCAGGGAGGACCTCTGCAATGACCACCGTTTTGACTTCTGCCCAACATCCTCCTCGTAGGGGAACCATGGCTCCATCTCCACTCATTGCCAGACGGCAAGCCACAGGCTCTGTGCCTTCCCCGACCAGGGCGCAGGCCGCGCTGGCTTGCTCGGTTTGCATGACCAGGACTCTGGCTCCTGCTTGTAAGGTCTGCCGACGCACCAGCGAGTCGCTGACCTGGATCCCCAACAAGGCATGCAGTTCACTGGCCGCTTCCTCAAAAGGAAGACGGGCTCCCAACCGAACCAGGCTTTGATGGGCATGGGGCATCAAACCTGTTTGAGGCAAGTCCAAGAGCTCATCGAGGGGGAAAAAAGCTGTACCCACAATGAGGGCAGCTCTGATACTCACGAATCAGGGTGACTTCTTGTCCTCCTTGCGTTTGCAGTCGGCGCTCTCGCTTGCCACGCACTTGCATCCGTTTCCCACACTCTGGACAGGCCACCGGCTTACTCCGACCGGTTCCTTGGTCTGCTTGGTTGGCTTGAGCGAGATCCTCGATCATTCTCGCTCGTAGCTCGTTCATCTGTTGGTCAACCGCCTCCTCGATGTCGGCTAAGGTCGCTTGGGGATGGGCAAGCCGCCACTCTTGCATACTCTTGGCTACCTGCTGGCTTCTTTGCTCCCATTGCTGATCGTCCTCTTGCTGCTTCATACCCTCTCCTCTCTTTTCTCTCGCTTGTCTCCTCCTCAGTGTACCATCTTTGTCTTTTTGCAAAAATCTGAATTACACCCAATGCATCAGGCTTAAATTGCTACTCATACTGAAGCATCAGGGAACGCACGCTCTGCACATATGTATGGTTGAAGATTCCATAGCGGTTTAAATTATCTGCGCCTTCATTATATGCACTAATAACCTTATCTAGCTCACCATCATAGAGTTCCCAGAGCCGATCTAAATAGCACGTCCCTAAGCCAATATTGTCACTTAGCTTATACGGATCGCGTGTGATGCCCGTAACGCCGTTGAGCGAAGTGGCCGTGTAAGGCATAAGCTGCATGACACCGATGCCGCCGTCCTTGGCTATGACGTGCTGTTGCCAACCACTCTCTTGCCAGGCGATGGCGAGGACCAGGCTTTCCGGTAAGCCATACTGGTCAGCGCTTTCGCGCAACATCTCTTCTACCTCGGCCTTTGATGAGCTTTCCAGCGCATCGTAGGCATACCAGCGTACCTCGCCATCATCCTCAAGCCCGATATATTCGATGGTTTGTGGGAGGCAAATCCGCTGACCATATAGGATCATGTTGGTATTGAGTAAGTAGTTGGCACTGGCGATAGTTGAGATCGGAATGCCTGTTTGGCTCGAAATGTGAGATAGCGTCTCTCCGAATTGGACACTGTACCACTTACACTCCTTGCCAAGCCCTGGATTGGCCGCGAAGGTCTGGAAATGCAAGAAGCCAAAAGACACGCTTACAAGGAGGAGCACCAGGTACAGAGGCGCAAAGGTGCGCCAGTGATTCCTATACTCACTTCTATGCTTTGGTTCCTTTGTTGCGCTAAGCGTATTATACACCTGTACATGCCTCATACCTCGGCCTGTCCTCCTCTGTGCTTGTTGCATCTAACTCTTGTTTACTATAAACGCCCTCTGTATAGGTATATCGGCAGGCGTTCGTGATGAGCTTGGTAAATTTGAGAAGGGTGAGCATGCGGGTTCCATTTTGGTAAGGTGATGTATATGGGCTGCGAAGCAAAGCTCACAGCCCATATACATCACCTTATGCCCTTTCGCCGCTGGCGCGAAAATACATCTAGTACGGATGAATGAAACATTCCTGAAAGGGATGAGTATGACCTTGACTGCTTTCGTCTTGCATGCTACAGTGGTGGCGAATACGCGTAGCAAAGCAAGATAGCGAGTATGGAGACAGGAGCCACGGCTATGAAAGCAGGAGAAGCGCTCAGCGCTACTGTAGAAGAGTATCTTGAAGCAGTTTACAACATGAGCGTTGAAGGCGACGTTGTCATAGGTGCGCGTTTGGCAGAAAAGTTCCAAGTCTCTGCTCCTACCGTCACTGAAATGCTCAAACGTTTGGTCAAAGCTGGCTACCTGGAAATGGATAGCAAGCGTCATATCACTTTGACGGAGGAAGGTTATGACGCCGCCGAGGCTGTTCTGCGTCGTCATCGTCTGACAGAGCGCTTTCTGGTAGACATGCTGGGAATGCAGTGGCATCAGGTACATGAGGAGGCGTGCCGTCTTGAGCACTTTATCTCGGGTGCGGTTGAAGCGCGCGTAATTGCTAGCCTGGATCTTCCGAAAACTTGCCCTCATGGTAATCCTATCCCCGGTATCGTTCCTAATGCCCGTACTTACCTGAAGGATCATAACGCGGTACGACTCTCTGAGGTTCCGCTTGAGGGTCAGGCAACAGTCCTCTGCATCTCGGAAGTTGTCGAAGATGAGGAAGCTCTCATTCTCTATCTGCATGAGAAAGGGATTACTCCTCAGATGCATATTACTGTTCTGGCGCAGGATCAAGCAAATCCCGAAGAGATTGTAGAGCCAGCGGTGGGCGTGGAGCAACTTCATCTTCAGGTTGAGGGCCGCCCGGTTACTATCAGCAAAGCTTCCGCCGCTAAAATCTGGGTGACGCGTTAAAACTTGCCCCAATCGTTTCAGAATCGGTAATCTGACCATCTTAACTTCTATCGCCGCCACATAGTCAAGTTACTTGACTATGTGGCGGCGATATTATACACTACTTTTGGTCAAGTAAATTGACTATTTACCTGGAGTACCTGCACAGCAGAAGGTACCTTGATTTTCTACATACAGGAGCTTTTGATGTCTACTAACACAAATAAAGATGTGATTACACGATTTATGGCCGAGGTCTGGAATAGAAACAACCTGGATGTCCTAGATGAACTGCTTGATCCAGAGTACTTCGACTACACATATGAGCCGCGCAATCGCGAAGGGCTTGAGAATGCCCTGGCGTTTATGAATGCCGCATATCCCGGACACGAGACATCCATAGAAGAGGTCGTCGAGGAGGGCGATATGGTCGCAGTTTGTCAGACATTGCGCGGAACCCATTCAGGAATCGCTGTACATGGCATACCTGCCTCTGGCAAGTCCATTGAAATTGGTGGTTATCGCTTCTTCAAGATTGTCGACGGCAAGATAGTCTCGCACCGGGGGCTCATCGACCTCCCAAGTATGCTTCAGCAGATAAGTAGCCATTAGGTTGCCATATATCTCACTTTTTGAATGTGTTCTGGGGAATGCGAGGCATCTCTATCGCCTCGCATTCCCCAGTGTGTGCGATGCTTGCTGTACTTTTCACCCCATTTATGGACGTAACTGATAGATGTTTGCTATACTGCCTACAATGGTCAGGCTTGCGGCGTTCTCTTCTTCAGGGGAATAGTAAGCTATATCTATTTGTCTAAATTCGTAAAAGATTGCGTATATATTATGGACGAACAGTATACATCTCGGCAGATGACATCTCAACAGAAACCCGAAGGTGATGTGCCCTCCGACAACGGAGAAGGGATTCATTCGCCTGGTGCAGCCAACAAAGGCTCTCTAGCTGCGAAGGCGCGCTCCTTGAATTTGGAAAATGATTGGCTCTTTGGTCTGGGTATGGTCCTGTCGTTTGGGCTCTATTATGTACTTGGCAATACAACCCTCTCCTTTGGCCTTCTGAATGATCCGAGTCTCATCCCTGCTTCTCTACTCCCTTTCATCGGCCTCCCATTCCTGCTCGTATTTATGGTGCTGGCCTGGTTCCGTTTTCCTCTTGCCCTGGCCCTCTTCCCTTTGACCTTGCCATTCTATCTGGAGCAGGATGGAGCGCATTATCAGAAGGTTGTCCTGGGAAGCCTGCACTTTAGTCTGGCGGAGATAGGCGTGCTGGCTTTGCTGGTCGTTGCCGTGGCTCAGGTGCTTATGAGGCGAGATGTTCGCGCGCGTTTCTCCTGGCGTGGGGTGTGGGAGTATGCTGGCCCTTTCGTGATACCCGCTGTGATCTTTCTGCTCGCGGCCTGTATCTCGGTCGTGTTTGCCTATTCGCGCGGTAGCGCCCAGGTCGCGTTACGCAAGGTTGTGCTCTTTCCTCTTATCTACATCACGTTGGTGCTTTGCTTTGTGCGGACTCACCGTGAGGTGATGAATTTGCTCAAGGGCTTGCTGGGCGTAGGGTTGATGATTGGTATCTTTGGGGTCATTCAATACGTCTTTATGCAGAACACGCTTATGCAGGAGGCGGGTGGCGTACGCATTTATACTGTGTATGGTAACGCCAACAATGTTGGCCTTCTCATCGATTATACTCTGCCTATTGGCTTAGCCTGGCTGGTCGCGCTCAAGCTTTCATGGCGACAGCGCTTGCTCGCTCTGGCAGTATGCGCACCAATGCTAATCTCGCTCTACCTTACCCATTCGTTAGGTTCCTGGCTGGCTCTTGCCGCCGCTATCCTTTTTATTGGTGCTCTCTCTCTACCCAACCGTAAGGCCCTCCTGATTGTAGGTATTGTGTTGCTGGTCGCGGTGGGTGTTTTTCTGGCGTTTGAACATGAGCGTATCCTATCCTATATTGTGGGACGCCATGCGAGTCAGTTAGGAGTGGGCACCGCTGAGAAGCGTATTTATCTCTGGCAAACAGCCTGGAAGATGATACGTGTTTATCCCTGGTTTGGTGTGGGTCTGGATAATTGGCTCTGCCATTTTAGCAATAACAATGTTTGCCAGGCAGCCATATATCATTTCTGGATCAGGCATGACCCTGTCACTGGCTATCCTACGGGCCTGAGCGATGAACCAACGCTTTCCCATCCACATAATATCTTCCTGCATGTATGGGTAAGCATTGGCATCTTTGGTTTAATTGCCTTTGTAGCGGTGTTGATACTCTTCTTCTGGATGCTTGCTCGTATCCTTCTGCGTCTGCGAGCCATGACGTTAGAAGAGCGTGCTCCGTATCGCTGGCTGGCGGTTGGTGTGGGGGCTTCGATGGTCGCTGCTCTGGTGCAGGGACAGGTTGATAGCGCATTCCTGGAACAAGATTTAGCCTATTGCTTCTGGACTTTATGCGCTGCACTTCTTATCCTATGCTCCCTCTCGCAGACGCGCTGGTGGGGACGCCTGAAAGCTTGAGTAATATATGCTTGTGATATATCTCACAGGCTACGAGCGATATGTTTCATAGCTATCTTCTCCCGATTCTTGTTACACTTGAGGTAATAGATACTTCGGGAGAAGATATATGTTACTGGATATTTCAGTCTCAACATTGCTCATCTGGCTCGCCTGTCACTTCGTGGGTGACTTCGCCTTTCAAAGCACCTGGATGAGTATCGAAAAAGGGAAGAGTTGGGAAGTCAACTTTTATCACTGTGCGACGTATACCGCTGTCTTTGTGCTCTTTGCGCACCCCTCCTGGCTCGCTACCCTGCTTCTCTTTGCTGCCCACTGCATTGTTGACCCGCTTAAAGCCCGCTATAAGCTTATCGGCCCAATTTGGGTCGATCAACTGCTTCATCTTCTCACTATACTTTTAATTCTCGCGTTCAAATTGTAAATACATTTGCTTATTGTGTGTCTCTCGTTGAAATTTGTTACGTGCGATCCTTTGCTTGGCACGCAAAAAGGATGCCTTGAGTATGGCATCCCTTTTGTGTGAAGTGAGCTCTGACCTAGCCTTGCTCTTCTTTAGGCTCCGTGCCTGTCTCAGGAGTACCTGGCTGCTTGTCTTGCCCATAGATGTAGGTGGTTAGATCGCGCCGTGTGCGCTCCAGGATTTCATGCAACTGTGGGAAGCGCTGTGGATCAGCGTGTGTACTGCGTGCCGCGATCATAAAGAGGCGAGCAACTTCCGCCGCTTCACTGCGGAGCGCCTGTACTTCAGGCGCGTCCCAACGCTCCATGCGTCCAGCAAAACGCTCCCACCATGGACCTTGCTGCTTATCCTCATTCGACTGTCGCTCCGTGAGGAAGGCCCGGCCTTCGTCGGTAATGTGATATACCTTCTTGCCCTCATCCAGGGTAACGGTCACAAGGCCGCGATCCTCAAGCATTTGCAGGGTCGGATAGATGGAGCCCGCGCTGGGAACGTACATTCCATTTGATTTCTGTTCTAGCGCCTTCATCATTTCATAGCCATGCATAGGGCGCTCTTGCAACAGTTCTAGCAGGGCGTATTTCATGTCGCCCCGCCCGAAGAAGCGCTTGCTTAATCCTTCAGGACCCATAGGGCCTTCGGGTCCGAAAGGACCATTAGGTCCAAAGGGGCCGTGATGTCCAAAGGGACCGTGAGGTCCAAAGGGGCCGTTGGGTCCAAAAGCGTTGCGTCGCATGCGCATGGCAAATGCCCGTGGCCCATGCCAGCCATGATGACCGTGATGTCCATGGCGCTCCCTATCCGATAACCAGGGAGGCGTCCAGCCCTCCCAATCGCCGTCGAAGCCTTCAAAGGCAAAGTGTTTTCTAAATCGACCTGGCATAAATTTCATCTCCTATTGTGTTGGTGTTTGAAGCTGTTCTTTGTGTCGTTTGCTTAATACGATATATCGTTATTGATAGTTTAAACGATATATCGTATTGTTGTCAAGCCCGAAAGCCCCCTTTTTCAGAACTTCCTGGTAATTTATGTGAATTTGTGCTGGACTGACAATATTCATGTGTGTTGATTGTCTTGTAGCTCCACTTAGTATACGATTGGGTTGAGTGGCAGTTCGATGGATACAAAATCTTTTAGCTCTTCGCTAGAAGACGATCATTCTATGTTGAAATAAATTCTTATATTTCATAGTTATATTGCTTCGAGTTAAAAGAGGAATGCATCTTGGTTACCAGGGATGGAGGTCTTGTGAGAGAGGGGGAGATCTACTCATTATGGCTAATGCAGTGCAGCCCAGGCGCCTGAAGCATGCTCCTAGAAAAACGCTTATGAGTATACTTGAGAGTCTTCCAGATGCCTTGTTTCTTATCGATGATACTGAAACGATTGTATACGCGAACACAAGCGCACAGACTCTCACCGGCTTAACGCATCAGAAACTACTGGGGAGCCAGTTTTGGCGAGCGGGTACACAATTGGTAAGCCTTTCACTTTACCAGGCTGTTTGGAAGACCAGGCTAACCCAGGAATGGACTGAAGTAGAGTATCGTTCTCCTGTACTTCAAACCTGGTTGCGTGTACAGCTTAAACCTGTAGCGGAAGGCACTATTCTTCAATTCCACAACATAAGAGAGCTTGCATCTCATCAGGAAACATCTACCCATGATGATTACCTTTGTTCTGACATCTTAGAAAATATCTCTGATAGGCTTGTGATCTTGACACCTGAGGGAATGGTTCTGGATATCAGCAAACGCACTTTAGAGGATGCTCATGTTCGACGAGAGGAGATCATTGGCAGGTTCTTGCCCGAAGTTCCCTGGTGGTCAAGCTCTCCTACTGCTCAAAAGCAATTGCGTTCAGCAATTGTACAAGCTAGCCAAGGGAAGATAGTGCGCTTTGAGGCCAGGATATGCCCACAGCCAGGAAAATACCTGGATCTGGCGATAAAAATTACCCCCCATTATGACCAGGACACACAAGCTCACTACCTTATTTGTGTTGGCTGGGACATCACCGCGCGTAAGTGGGATGAAGAATTTCGTACCCTGGTTGATACGCTTCCTCAATTAGTATGGATCGCAGGTCCAGATGGCAAGGTTATCTATAACAATCAGCGCTTGATCGATTACCTGCCTATGTCTCTCGAACAGGTGGCAGGTGATGGTTGGCAAGAGTGTATACATCCCGACGACAAACAGTGTGTACTGGCGGCCTGGCAAACCTCCATCCAGACAGGCACTCCCTATGAAGTGGAACATCGCCTGCAAGGTGGTACAGATGGAATGTATCATTGGTTTCTTGTGCGAGGTGTGCCACTGCGAAATGATCAGGGAACAATCCTATGGTGGGTTGGCACCTGCACTGACATTGATAAGCAAAAACGGGCTGAGCAGCAACTTAAGGATAGTCGAGAAAGTTTTCGTGTGCTGGCTGAAATGGTGCCACAGACGGTATGGACAATGTGGCCCGATGGTAGTCTTGATTATACCAATCAGCGTTATCGAGATGTGACTCAGGTCGATTTTAATCTCGAGGGGGATGATATATGGAGAAAGTACATTCATCCTGATGATATTGAGCGAACCCTTGCGCTTCGTCATAAATTGCTTAGAACAGGCAAAATATATGATAACGAATACCGTATTTTGGATGGGCGCACTGGAGAATATCGCTGGTATTTAGTTCGCGCACTCCCAATACATAATGAAAATGGCGAAATCGTCAAATGGTTTGGCACTGGTACCGATATTGATGACCAGAAGCGCATTGAGGAAGCCCTACGCCAGAGTCAGGCGCGAGCGAGCGCTCTGATGAACTCCAATATTATTGGAATCAATGTCGTAGAAGGTGAGCAAATTATAGACGCAAACGACGCCTTTTTGCGTATGACTGGCTATACGCGTGAAGATTTGCGCGCTGGAAATATCAACTGGGCGAGTATGACTCCTCCAGAATACTGGGATCGTACTCAGCAGGCTCATCAGGAGCTTGCCATTAAGCATTCAATGACACCTTATGAGAAAGAATATGTGTGTAAAGATGGCAGTCGTCTTCCGGTTGTTGTAGGTTCCGTTCTCTTACAACACCAACCTCCCCAGGGAATTGCTTTTGTGTTGGATAACTCAGCTCGCAAAGAGCTTGAACGACGCAAGGATGACTTTATCAGCATGGCAAGCCATGAGCTCAAGACACCACTTACCGCATTGAAACTGCAGATTCAGCTGGCACAAAGGCAGCTGGCAAATCAACCCTCTTGCGAGGGGCGCCCAGCCCTTTTTAAAGTAAATGGGTATGTCAAGCAACTTGAACGCCTGATAGGAGAGTTACTTGATGTCTCTAAGATCCAGGCAGGTAAGTTGGAGTATCAACAAGAGACAATTGACCTTGATACTCTGATACATGAAGTTGTCGATACTATGCAACAAATAAGTACAACGCATGCTCTTGTCTTGCATGGTTCCGTCCCTTGCACACTGATTGGTGACAAAGTCCGGCTTGGGCAGGTCTTTATCAATCTGATTAACAATGCTATTAAATATTCCCCCTGCGCAAAAACGGTCGAGATTGACCTGCATGCCTCCTCTGAGAATGCAACCATTCGGATACGTGATCATGGTCTTGGCATACCACAAGAGCAGCGAGACAAAATTTTTGAGCGATTCTATCGCATCTCTGATGCAAAGCAGAAAGCCATTCCTGGTCTAGGCATGGGTTTGTATATTGTGGCAGAGATCGTTAAGCATTACGAAGGCATTTTGACAGTAGAGAGCGAAGTGGGTAAAGGCTCAACCTTCCAGGTGACCTTTCCTTTCAAGAGGGATGGCGGCCAATAGCAAAATAGTTTTCTTTTTATGTCAAAATAACGCATATATCTTCGAAAAGTTATGGTCTGTTCGTTTAGTTCGATAAAGTGAATCGTCTGGAATAGCCTATGTTTTTTATCCTGCTGCTAGTGCAAGCCTGGAAGGTTAGAATAAACGGCCAGAAAGGAAGAGGTAATGGTCGATTTAACCGGGACGATGCTGAACGAATATTATCTCTTCAGACGTATGGCTCTGGGTGGGGTGGCAGATGTATACTGCGCTTCTTCTTCGCGTTTTGAAGGAAGGGAGGTGGCAGTAAAGGTTTTTCGCTCCAGTTATGCACAGCATAGCGTCGCACGCCGCTACTTTCTCTCTGAGTCGCGCAAAATAAGCGCTTTTCAGCATCAACACATTTTGCCATTGTTAGCATATGGTGAGGAATCTGGCTTGCTCTATGCTGTCTCTCCCTTGATGCCAACTGGTTCGCTTGATGATTTGATGATGAGAGTGGGCCAGTGCTTCTCCGTTGCACAAACATTGACGATCTTGCGTCAACTATGCGAAGCTGTCCAGTATGCCCACGATCATGAGGTGCTCCATGGCAATCTGAAGCCGTCGAATATTTTTATTGCGCACGATGGCCGAATGCTTTTAGCTGACTTTGGCCTTGCCTGTGGCTACGATGAGTTACGACAGTCGTTGACGCGTCTTGGCTGGGGATTGGCTAACTATGCCGCCCCTGAGCAGGCGCTAGGTGTGCTCAGACGTGCTAGCGATATCTATGCGCTTGGTGTTTTGCTGTTTCGACTCCTGACCGGAGCCCTGCCTTTTGAGGGCCTGTCACCAGAGGATGTCTTGCATATGCATGTGTATCAGCCACCGCCACGGTTACGTGACTATGATTCCTCTCTGCCACTATCGATAGAGCATGTTGTGCAGCGTGCCCTTAAAAAACATGCTGAGGAGCGTTTTACTTCGGCGCGAGAGTTCAGCCAGACCTTGCAGGAAGCAGTTAGCTTAGCTCATCCCTTTTACCAGCCTTTCCCTTCTACTAAGTTGTATGCCACACCAGACGCTGAGCCAACAATCCATTCTATATATTCTGAGGCACTATCTCAGCATCTTCCCCAAGAGGAAAACATCTCTTCCACACTCGAAGAGACATATGCCTATCCTGAGCCGGGAATGGTGCAGGCGCTACCTGTGATAGCGAGTCCCACTCAGCAGGACCCATTTCCCTCCGCTTCCTGGCGTGATGGGGGACGCCAGGAAGCGGAGCTATTTATCTCTGCCGATCCTGTTGAATGGTCTCCCTTACTTACGGCCTTATCATCCCTGGAGCAGGATGCTCCCGACATCAAGCAATCTTCCATTGACTTTGCCCGACCAATCGATGATATCGATAAGAACCCACAGCAAGAAGCTACTGTCTCTCGTGGAAGGCAATGGCTTCCTCTGCTCGTTCTTCTGCTCTTGCTGCTAGGACTACTTGGGGCATTATTCTCAGCGTTCTATTTTCCTCATGGATAGGTGCAGAGCAAAAAAAGGCTCTGCTGTTGAAGAATGATTAGGATAGAGCGTGATTAATGGATGGCTTTCTTGCCAGCGAGGCGCGTATAGTAACTATGTGTTGCGAGTGTCCAGAGCTCTTGAAAAAAAGCGGGCTCTTGTTGTTCTAGCTGATGTAGCAAATAGTTCTGTTGTTCTTTGCTGATCTGGCAGAAATCACCGCCAGCTGCCTGATTTAGATTGTGTAGAACAAGTAGAAGGCGCTTCAGATTTAACATGCGGGTGACTTGGCGCTGTTGACTGGGGCGAAAATAAAAGAGGAATTCGTCAATAAGTTGAAGACTAGAGGGCGATGGGAAATCGTCATCGGATGGTATAAGAAGATCTATAATCGTGTTCAGTTGTGCGCGCTCTTCTCGATTGAGCGCAAAGGTGCCCGCCTGCGGCGCTGAGGGCCGCTTTAGCATATCTTTCATCGGGGATCCTCATGATTAGTTGAACTTATTGACCGTTACTACCTTCCCCAATAGTATCATATCTATCGGGCGTTATCAACCTAAATTCATTCGCTATGTCTGTAATCTTACAAGCCTTTGGTATGTAGGAATAGTTCTAAAACGGGCCTTGTGCGCTTCAATTGATAATACTTCAGGGTCTTAGTCTGGAAGCGCTAAACACGACTGGACTATGATACCACAGGTGTTATCCCTATTTGGTTGTTACGAACGAAGCAAAGCGCAGGCTGTGTGGCTTCAAATTGCACATTACAGCTAGTGACTCTTCCCAATTCATCAGTTAGGAAAGTGCATAGAATATCCATATTGGGGTCGAAGTTTTCGCTTTGCATCTCGAAGCTATCGTAGTGATAATGGTGAAGTGTGAAGAGAAGCTCATTATACCGCAATTGCAAATTTTCGCCCGCGTCTGTGATGGTGATGAGGCCATATCCTGGATGTTCGAAAACACCTGTGTATGCGTCTCTGGTATGAGATGGCTTGGTGCTCAAAACCTTGTCTTTCGCCCGTGATCTTGTTTTAAGAGATTTTTCCTCTTGCGTTTGATGATATTCCTGTTGTGCTCGTTCATGCCAATCGATGGGCTCTACACCTAACAGGCAATCTAGGATATAGTAGGCAACAATGCTCTGAAGAGGTCCACTGTTGTGATTGGTCAGCACGACCACGCCAGCTTGCTCGTCAGGCAGGAAGGCGGTTTGAGCGCTAAATCCATCGATGTTGCCTCCATGTCTGATTAGGGTATGCCCTCTATATGCGGTTACAGCCCAGCCAAGAGCATAACTATCGAAGAAGAGTTCGGAATATTTACGAGGTTCGGGTTTGCTTACATGGGGGGTATGCATCTCGCGCATCTGGGCCTGTGAAAGTAACTTTTGCCCCTTATAAGTCCCTTGCTGAAGATGGAGAAGCAACCACTGACTCATGTCCAATACATTGGTATGGATGCTGCCAGCGGGACCCAACGCGTGCCAGTGGGGATACCAATCCATAGTCGCGACCCCACTAGAAGCCTCCTTGTAAGGTGTTGCGCAATTAACTGACGCGCGTGCTGTCTCCGCATCAAAGCAACTGGCGTTCATTCCCAGCGGCGTAAAGATACGTTCCTGTATAAAGCTTTCCCAGCTCTGCCCAGTGATCACTTCCAGCAGGTGTCCCGCTGTCATATAGAGCAAGTTTTGATATTGCCAGGTCTGGCGAAACTCGCGTGTCGGCTCCAGGTAGCGCAGGCGAGCCACCAATTCCGCACGCGAGAGTGCTGAGGTATACCAGAGAAGGTCGTGGCGGGGCAATCCTACCCGATGCGTGAGTAGGTCACGCGTGGTAGCATGGATGGTCGCATAAGAATCATAGAGTTGGAATGTAGGCAGATAGTCTCTGACCGGCTTATCCCAATCTAGCTTGCCTTCATCGACGAGCATTGCTAATGCGGTGGCTGTGAACGCTTTGGTGCATGAACCAATGGCGAAGCGTGTCTCAGGGGTAACGCTTTGTTTGTGTTCCAGGTTGCGCTCTCCAAAGCCGCGCGTGAGGAGAATCTCGCCGTTCTGTACGATAGCGACAGCCAGCCCAGGCGTGTGCCATCTCTCCATACTGGAAGAAACAAAGGCATCGAGCGTTTCTAAGATGTTACTTACGGTCATGTAATCTCATTTCTGGAGAGTTCTAGAATGGGCCACAAAGGCTGTCGCTACTATACATAATTGATTAGTCAAAGATCAAAGTCTTATTCTCATAGACAAGTACGCGGTTTTCGGTATGAAATCTCACAGCGTCTGTGAGCACACGTCTTTCAACGTCACTGCCCTTGCGAACGAGGTCTTCTGTGCTGTCACGATGGTCACAGCGGATAACATCTTGAGCAATGATCGGACCTTCGTCGAGGTTATCTGTAACATAGTGCGCTGTGGCGCCGATGAGTTTCACGCCTCGCTCGAAGGCGCGTTGATAGGGATTCGCACCCACAAAGGCTGGTAGAAAGCTGTGATGGATGTTGATGATGGCATGTGGGTAGGCAGTCACGAAGAAGGGTTCGAGGATCTGCATATAGCGGGCCAGAATTAAGAAATCGGCCTTACCAGAGATAAATTCGAGGATACGCTCTTCATCAGCTGTACGCGTTGCTTTAGCGACTGGGAAGTGGTAGAACGGGACATCATACATTTGTGCTAGTGGCTCTAGCAGTGTATGGTTGCTAATGATAAAAGGGATATCCATATCGAGTTCGCCGCGCTTCCAGCGCCAGAGAAGGTCAATTAGACAATGATCGAGCTTGGTTACGAAGATGCCAGCGCGTTTGGGTATGCGCGAATACGCCACGCTCCATTGCATATAAAAGCGCTCGGCGATAGGCGTGAACGCAGCCTCTAGTTCGGTAGGCGTAAGTGTGAAGCCTTCCTCCTTGAAGCTGATGCGCATAAAGAAGCGGCATTCCTGTTGATTTGTGGAGTGCTGAGCCGATTCAACGATGTTGCCGCTGTGCTCAAAGATGAAGTTTGAGATGGTTGCGACGATGCCAGGACGATCCGGGCAAGAGATTAGCAGGGTGATAGTTGGCTTACTAAGAGACATCAATGCCCTCCCACCTTATACAAAATATGATGTATGAGATTGAACGTTTTCATGTTTTGTGACTGGGAATATGGTAGAATACCGCTTTGCGCTCCCTATCATAGGCAACTTTCGCGGCGTTGTCAATTTATCCATGTATTGGAAGTGTCGACCCTGAGATGTTGGGTGATACAGTGTTGCTGACAGGGGAGACATGCTATAATTCCTGCCAGCATATTACTGCATATGATGTCATATGCAGTAATATGCTGGCATATGTGAGACCTTTCAGATATAGAGAGTGGTTTTTGGAAGGGCTTCTCATATATCAGTGCCATCAAGAAAGTGAAAGCCTGTGTAGATATGTCAGTGGTACAAACTGAGATTTTAAAAATTCATGCCAGCCAGCCGGAAGAGGAGATATTAGAGCGTGGAGCGGCCTTTTTGCGGGCAGGCGCTCTGGTTGCCTTCCCAACGGAAACTGTTTATGGTCTTGGGGGAGCGGCTCTACATTCTGAAGCGGTTGAGAAGATCTTTAAGGCGAAAGAGCGTCCCTATAGTGATCCATTGATTGTGCATATTGCTGCGGAGAGCGCTCTGGATGAGTTAGTAGATGGGGTGCCGGAGCGAACCCACTTGTTGGCGCGGCACTTTTGGCCGGGACCATTGACGATGATCTTGCCGGCTCGTAAAAGCGTGCCGCGCCTGCTTACGGCTGGTTTAGATACGGTCGCGATCCGTATGCCACGCCACCGGGTGGCGCTGGGCTTAATTCGCGCGCTAGGAGCGCCCGTAGCCGCTCCTAGCGCCAATCGCTTTATGCATGTGAGTCCAACAACAGCGCAGCATGTCGCGTCCGATCTTGACGGTCGTGTGCCATTGATTCTCGATGGTGGGGCATGCGAGGTTGGCGTTGAGTCGACTATCCTTGATGTAAGCGTTGATCCTCCAGTGATCTTGCGCCCTGGTGGTGTAAGCCTTGAAGCTTTACAGGCTGTATTGCCACAGGTGCAGCCCCCTCGCGCGCGCCAGGTGCGTGCGGACGACGAGTCTAAGGCGCTAAGATCGCCGGGCCAGATGCTTATTCATTATGCGCCTCACGTTCCTGCATTTCTCTACGATGGAACATCTGAGCACATCCTTATAGCCATGAAAGATGAGGTGATGAGAAGGAGGGAGCGAGGAGAAGGTGTGGGAGTGCTGATCGCTGAGGAGGATGTGGCTAGCTTTGGGGGAATGGGTATCCCAATGTATGTATTAGGGAGGATGGGCGATCCCGAGCGGGTGGCGTCGCGTCTATTTGCGGGACTGCGTACGCTGGAGGAAGCGGGAGTCCAGGCTATTCTCTGCCGTGCTTTTCCAGTGGAAGGGCTGGGGCTGGCGGTTCGTGACCGTTTGCTGAAGGCGACGGGTGGGAAGATTATTACCTGCTAGCGTTTGCGTAGATGGTGGATCTTGAGCGCGATCTGGAGCGAGAGGCGTAATTCCGCATCCTCTAGAGAACTTCCTAGCAACTCTTCAATGCGACCGAGGCGGTAGAGTAAAGAATTGCGATGCAGGTGCATGGTGCGCGCGGTTTCACTCAGGTTGCCGTTGCAGCGGAAGAAACACTCAAGTGTTTCCAGAAGTGTGCCGTCGTTGCGGCTATCGGAGTTGAGGAGCGCCCCCAACGTTTCTTGATAGAAGGTCGTAAGCTCGCTGTGCCCATCCAGGTGAAAAAGTAGACGGTAGACACCAAGGCGTGAGAACGAGTGAAGCTTGCCTTCACCAAAGAGACGACGACCAATTTCGAGGGCTTGTTGAGCTTCACGATAGGATTGAGGAATACTTGCTAGATCGGAGGCGATGCGCCCGGTTCCGCAGGAGTAGGATGCCTGGTCAGCGCTCTCTAATTGAAGGCGTGCTTCAACACGCTGCAAACGCTCATAGATATCATTCTCACTCTCATGGCTGTTTGTGTTATTAGGTATTGGCAGAAGGGCAACGACGCGCCGGGTTTCGGTAAGCACCCAGCAGCCAGGCCAGACCCGCTGAAGTTCGTCGCGCACTCTCCTGCCCCAAAGGGTAAGTGTGCCATTGTGTGGCAATTCAGTTTCAGCGGAGGTGCCCTCAAAAACAGCGACCACCTGAGGCGTAGTGAGATCAAAACCCAGAATGCGCGCGCGTGCCAGCACCTCTTCCTGTTGTTGATAACGCCCCTGGAGAATATTGGTGAACGCTTCGACGTGGTAGCGATTCTCGACCTCGTTGCGCTCCCGCTCGCGTGCAACTTCCATGGCGAGGATGGGTGTAACCTGGCGGAGAATGATACGCTCCAGGTAGTCGAAGTTATTCTCTTCTCCGATGAGCGAGATATAGCCTACGATCTCATGGCGAATCATGATTGGCTCAGCCACACGTGTCATTCCTTGTTGGCGGAGGAGCTGATCGCTGAGGTGAACGCTGAGTGGGAGAGGTTGACCTTCTGCAGGGGTTCCTTGATTGCGAATCTCATGTTCAGCATCTTCTATGACCACCCATTTGTGGCGTTGATTCGCGAGGTAATCACAGACTCCCTGCGCTCCAACACCCTGTACGCTCAATTGCATGAGATGGCGCGCAATCTCTGTTGCCTGGCGCTCAATCTCGCCGCGAAAGCTGACCACAAAATAGATGACTTCGCGCGCAATCTCGTCAATCTGGGCATTGTCGGGTAGCAGGATGAGGGGCAGATTGTGTTGGTCAGAGAAGCTGATAGCCTCTTTTCCAAGTGCTTCTATACTAGGTGCGCCAACGGCGACGGCGGAGACACCTGCCTGGTGCAGGCTATGGAGAAGATGTGGTAGGGTTTCGTTGAGGCGGCGCAGGCGTGAGAGCGTGAGCAAGGCTATTTCGCCTCCCTGCACACTCTCGAAGGCGGGCAAGCGAACACGCATAGGACTGGCCCATGTGACGCGTCGCTCAAGACCTCCCGCTCCTGCCGCCAGTTGGGCATCCCGTGAAGCGAGCAGAGTCAGGATATTACGGACTGAAGCTGAAGAAGCTGATGGTAGAAGACTGCTCATGGTGCTCACGGGCGATTTCTCTCACAATACTGAGAACTTGCTTGCTTGATACCTACAAAAGAGACAAGCGATGAAATAATGCGTGTGTCCAGGCACATGCATTATTTAGCGCCGTGTAGATGAAGCGGTTTTGCGTTCTTGGTACTGCTTCTCCTTGATCTTTTTGGCTTTAGCGCGATGTTTCTGCCAGGCAACTCGTTTCGTTTTGTTCATAAGTATAAAACCCTCCTTAGTTTTAGTATATACTATTGTTCTGTCTGACGACGTTGATGCCTTGTTAAGAAAAGCATTTGCCAACGCTACGCCGCCACATGGTACCACTTCAAGCTGAGTTTGCTTTGTGTGGCGGCTGAGCTCAGACAAATGAATGGCTTGCCGTCGGCGGCAAGGGAAGTGGAGTACCAGGCGTTTGCTCTGGACTCCAGGCAAAGAGGTGTTGCCCCTTGTGATCCCGCTCTTCCCCATCATGGGTTTAAACGCTTCCCGGATAGGCGAGTACCGGAGTCCGAAACTGGATTTCAGGTAGAGAGCATCAGCTCCCTACCCTTCTACTTATTCCTCGCTATCGAGGCTATTATCGAAATCGGTATCGCTAGTATCTTCGCCGTCGTCTCCGCTATCGTAATACTCATCCTCGTTGGAGAAATCGTCTTCGTCATCGCGGTCGAGGCGTAGCATGGAGTCCTTGATATAGGCGCGGATAGTGTCGCCTGTACCTTGAGCACTGGGGAAGCTGACTTTTCCAAACATGCTAGGATGCTGGTAGCTTTCCTGAATGATGATGCGGACATGACCATTCTCAACGGCCTGGATACCTGCGGTGTAGCGGTTGCCGCCCTCGCTAAACTCGATGATACGGTTAGCTAAGCGGGGTTCAACTTGACCGATCAGTTCTTCGGCTGAATTGCGCGCTTGCAGGGTATGACCATTAATGGTAAGTTGGATGAGGTCGCCAACACTGAGTTTCGCCAGAGTTGTGCTGGGAGCCAGATTCACCAGTTCGGTGATAGCGGTTTTGCCCTTCTCGGCGACGAAGATACGAGGGTCAATGCGCTCCTTGGCGCGTGCGGAGACCGGACCTTCCTGCTCTATGAGCAAGGTCAGGCGGTCGACGTTCTTCCTGGCAATGCCATTATCTGAACTATATTTCAGTGTTTGTGAGTAGGCATCGAGCGCGTTCTGGTATTGCCCCAGTTCGCTATAAGCCTTGCCCAGGCGGTTGTACGCATCTGGCTCTGTGGAAAAGATATTCAGGATGTTCTTGTTTGTCTGAACGGCCTCATCCCACAAGCCTTCTTGTGCTTGTTTTACCGCCTGATCGGTCCACTGTTTTTTCAGCCGAATTCTCTCTTCCGCTGACAGCGTTTGCGTCATCGAACGACACCTCCACCTGTGTAATTTGTTGGGTAATGTGCAATGGATATAGTTTGCTTATTATAACTCAACTGTGCAACCCTGAAGGGACCAGGCTGTAGTCCGTTCAATGCGCACATTGACGAGATCGCCGATTTGTACGGTGCCTGCTTCTGGCTGGGGGAAGAAGACGAGCTTGTTCGCCCGGTTGCGTCCCTTCCATTGCTTACGACCGTGATTTTCGTTGCTATCTTCAACCAGGACCTCTTCAACGCGGCCCAGGTATTGTTGATTTATTTCGAGCGCAATCTGGCTTTGTACCTCTTCGACGGCGTGCAGGCGACGTTTTTTCTCTGCCAGGGGGATGTTATCTTCCCAACGAGAGGCGACGGTACCTGGACGGACGGAATAGGCTGCGACATGAACGACATCGAAGCGTACGCGCTTGATCATATCAAGTGTGGTTTGGAACTCCTCATCGGTTTCACCACAGAAGCCGACGATGACATCGGTTGAGAGTGAGATATCAGGCCAGAGTTCACGCACGCGGTCGATCTTCTCATAGTATTCTTCGATGGTGTAGCCGCGTTTCATCCGCTTGAGTGTATCGTTATGACCGGCCTGGACGGGAATATTGAGATGTTCGCAGACCTTGGGCAGTGCAGCCATACGTTCGATCATGCTATCGGTCATGTAGCGAGGGTAAGAGGTCATAAAGCGAATGCGATGCAGGCCATCGATCTCGCTGAGGCTGGTCATAAGGTCGGCGAGGTTGGGCTGATCCTGGAGATCCAGACCATAGGATTCGATGGTCTGGCCCAGCAGAGTCAGTTCCTGCGCGCCCTTGGTGACCAGGGTACGGGCCTCGGTCATCAGCTCATCGATGGGACGACTACGCTCGCGACCACGGCGGTAGGGAACGATACAATATGTGCAGACCTTATTGCAACCTAGAACTATGGGTAGCCACGCGGTTGGGCTGGCCTTCTTCGGCTCGATGGTTGTTGGGTAGTGCGCTATCCGCTCACCGGGTTTGGGAGTGATAGCCATTGGCAAGACGGTCCGTTTGCCGGAGCGAGAGAAGGAGGTCGCAAAGGTTGGCTTATGTTCGTGTGGTTGCTCAGTGATACGCTGGGCTTGTTCAGCCAGGGCTTCTTCGTGAGGCAGCAACTCGACATCAAGGCAGCCAGAGCCTGAGATAGGAGTCCAACGCTCTTCCAGGAAACGAGGCAGAATATCGGCCTGTTCGACCTTCATGAAGAGGTCAATATGTGGATAGCGTTTGCCAAGCTCATCGATGGTTTTCTGGTTGCCGATCATGCAACCCATCAGGGCGACGAGCAGGTCATCGCGTTTTTCTTTCGCATATTTGAGCAGGGAGAGCTGGTTGTGGGCCTTCTCTTCAGGAGCTTTACGCACGCTGCATGTATTGAGGACCACGAGATTTGCCTGATCCATATCTGACTCTTCCCAGCCCATGCCTTCGAGCATAGTCTGGATGCGCTGTGAGTCGGCTTGATTCATTTGACAGCCAACGGTCCAAATGTGATATTTCCCACGCGGGATTGTTGTCGTGGTCATCTCAAAATGCCTCTCTTTGAGCGTGATGTAAAGTCTTAGCTGAAAACCAACGCCGTTGTCGCGGCTAGCGCATCTGCGCTCAGGTTTTCGCGTAAGGAGTAAGTATGGTTTTGGAAGATAGTGTGAAGACCTTTCTCTCGAGACGGTATTATACAGCGTTGTTTTCGCTTTGTCTAGCAAGCTTGTTCCACCTTATGTCGTCGTGTGGGAAGGGGCTAGAAGCATATATGGAATTGCTACCGGTTGTTAAGAAGTAAGATTGGTATACGATAGCATATCGTAGCCTGCCTGGTGTGCGTTTAGGTTTGGGATTGTCATCAGAAAGCTACTAAATCTAGCAATGTGTAGAAGGGGTAAATCTATAGAATGAGAAATAAAATAGGCATCAAGTGCTGTATGCCTAATAAAGTGTTTGGGATCAGAAATGCGCGGGGAGGTTGGCAGAGGCGTATGGGAGTCGAACCCACCAGGGACCGCGCCGAGCGGCCCCCCAGCCGTTTTGAAGACGGTGGGACCCACCGGGGCCCCTACGCCTCCTCGTTGAGCGCATTGAATAGATATGCCGCTATTGTGCCATGAGTGGATGGGGCTGTCAAGCCAGGGCACGAATGGTAGTGAGTGAGACCTCGGTCAAGTCCTTAACGACGAGATTGGCGGCGCGTAGACCCGGAATGTCGCGTTCACCCGCGACGGCGATGGAGTACATACCAGCGGCACGCGCGGCCTCGATGCCCGCGATGGCGTCCTCGATAACCAGGCAGTGAGCGGGCGTGACGCCTAGCGAATCGGCAGCCTTGAGGAAGACATCAGGGGCGGGTTTGCCACGCCTGACATCTTCGCCAGAGACTAGGGCATTGAGATAGCGTTCTAGGCCCAGCACTTCACTAATGAGAGCGATATTGGTATGAGGAGTTGAAGTGGCGAGTGCTTGGGGATAACCCGCTTTATGGAGGGCGGAGAGGAGTTCCTCAGAGCCGGGGAGGAAGGCGATGGTATGACGGGCGTAGTCGCGGAAATAGGCTTCTTTGCGGTCCGCCAATTCCTGGACGCGTTCGGGTGTTGTTGGCTCGCCGAGGAGGTCTGGGATGATTGCGTCGTTGCGCCAGCCGAAGGTGGCCCAGAATTGCTCATCGCTATAGGGAATATTGAGGTCCTGAGCCAGGCGATACCAGGCTTTGCGGTGGGAATCCGCACTATCGATGATAACGCCGTCCAGATCCCAGATGACGGCGCGGACCTTTGTGTCTGCCATAAGATTGTACTCCAGCTACAAATTGCGTTCTGTCAGACTGCGATTGCAGTGAACTTTTCTTCATCATATCACACGGATAAGCTTAATGATGATTACTTCGTTATACGCTACATATATCAGGTACCTATAAGCGTGGACAGGTTCGGTAGAATAGTACTTGTAGCTAGAACTGCTTATCAGAATGCTATAGCTTGAGAAAAGGCGGTGAAAGATTGGACTACTGAGGTTGGGTCGGGAGCAGGTGGTTTTCAGCTGTATGATACAATAAAGTGCGTATTATGGAGGGGGGATGGCGCGCCTACGTTGAGGCGAGTATAGGTTGACTGGTGTATGCTAACGCGAAACGCCCGCATATGACGTTTGCGCGTGACTCTGGCGCTTTTAACAATGAAGTTAAATGGGAAGACCGAAAAGGATTATTTGTATTTCTAAGATCTTATGCGAAAACTAATGTGCTGCCGTGCCCCTAGTGGAGGGCATAGCTAGTGCGCGCTGGCTGCCGTTCAGGTAGCATTAATGGGCGTAGCGACAAGCACTCTCAGGTTTTCGAATTAGGAATAATAGAATAAGATTTGCTAACATACAGGGTGGATTGCTCAATATGTGATCTGGAGGAATTTGATGAGTGTTCGTAGCTTCTTTCAAGAAGAGATAGAGACGCTTCCTAAAAAGAAACTCAAGGCATTACAGTTACAGCGCTTGCAGGCGATGGTAGAGCGAGTTTACCATCAAAACACCTTTTATCGTAAACTCTACGATGAGGCGGGGGTCAAGCCAGCGGACATTCAGAGCCTGGAGGATATCCGTAAGCTTCCATTTTTGGAGAAGAAGAGTGTGCGTGGGGCGTATCCGTATGGGATGGCGCTCGCGCCCATTGGTGGTGAGAATGGCGCGGTCGAGGTTCACGCCACCAGTGGTACCACTGGTAAGAGCGTGCCGGTCTTCGCGACCATGAAGGACATCGAGAACTGGGCTGATCTGAACGCACGCGAACTCTGGATGACGGGCCTACGTCCCGGCGATGTCTTCATGAACAGCTATGGTTATGGCCTGCCAACGGGTGGCTTTGGCTTCCATTATGGCGCGATGAGGATGGGGGTCATGGCGATTCCTATGGGCGCGGACGCGCGTCAGTATGAGCGCTTCATCGACTTCATATTTGACTTTGGCGTAGCGGGTATGTGTATGACGCCTTCGGTTGGCCTGTATGTGGGCAACAAAGCTCGCGAGATGGGTATTGATTTCAAGAAGAGCAAGCTGAAGACGGGCCTCTTTGGTGCGGAGCCATGGCCTTGGGAGACGCGCCTGAAGCTGGAAGAGTATTTCAATATTACCGCTTACGACGAGTTCGGTATGACCGAGTTCCTTGGACCCGGTATGACCTGTGAATGCGAGGTACGCGACGGAATGCACGCCTGGGCTGATGCTTTCCTGGTGGAGTGTATCAATCCTGAGACTGGGGAGTCGGTGCCGGATGGTGAGGAGGGTGAGCTAGTCTGGACGTGGTTGAATGCCGATGGTACGGCGATGCTGCGCTATCGTAGCCGGGACCTCTCGCGCCTGTGGTGGGATGATGAATGCGCCTGTGGTCGTACACATCCCAAGATTGCCGCTATTAAAGGGCGTACCGATGACGCGGTGCCAATTCGTGGTTTGATCGTCTTCCCCAGCCAGATTGAGGCCGCGCTATTGCGCTTCCCTGAGACCGGTGCGAACTTCCGCATCATCATCGACAAGCGCAACGGCCTGGATACCTTTGATCTGAAGGTGGAGGTCAAGGACAATGCCATGCTGGAGAGTGAAGAGTTTGTGAAGAGCCTCCAGAAGCAGATGGCTGAGGCCGTGAAGTCCGTGACGGGCAACACGCCGCATGTGCATCTGGTCACCGCCGATAGCTTGCCACGAGCTACAGGTGGTGAGTCCAAGACGGCCAGTGCGCGCGTCGAAGATCGACGCAAGCTCCAGCCAGCCGAGCAGAAGTAGATATTCAACTAAAAAGGGAGTGTGCCCTGGGTTGCTGACAGCAACCCAGGGCACACTCCCTTTTTATGGAGATGGTGGGTGATAATACAGCGCCTGACTTCCTCGTACTATGTCTCTAATGCTATGCCTGACCGTTGAATCCAGTGAAGTCGAGGGTGCTGAAGTAATCTTCGATGGTTTCGGCGCGGCGGATAAGTTGAATGTTGCCGCTGGTGGTGAGAAGGAGTTCAGCGGAGCGGAGCTTGCCATTGTAGTTGAAGCCCATAGCGTGCCCGTGTGCCCCAGTATCATGGATGACAACAATGTCATTGGTGTCAATTGGGGGCAAGGAGCGGTCGATAGCAAATTTGTCGAAGTTCTCGCAGAGCGAGCCGACGACGTCGTAGATGTGGGTGGCGGGGGCTTCCTCTTTACCCAGAACGGTGACATGATGGTATGCACCGTAGAGGGCTGGTCGCATGAGATTAGTCATGCAGGCATCGAGGCCAATGTAGTCTTTATAGGTCTCCTTGTGGTGAATAGCGGTTGTTATGAGATAGCCGTGGGGGCCAGTAATGAATCTGCCGCACTCCATGACGATTTGAAGTGGGGGCAGCCCCTGCTGAACGATTTTGCGCTCATAAAGGTCTGCGACGCCACGCGAGAAGATATCCAGGTCGAACGGTTCTTGTTCGGGTCGATAAGGGATACCAATGCCACCACCCAGATTGACGAAGGAGAAGGTAATGCCGACCTCGCGCGCGAGAGTGGCGACGAGATCGAAGAGCATACTTGCTGTCTCGATGAAGTAGAGGGGATCAAGTTCGTTGGAGGCGAGCATGGCGTGGAGTCCGAAGCGGTGAACACCCTTGCTTTTAGCCATCGCATAGGCAGAGAACAACTGCTCGTAGGTCAGGCCGTATTTGGCCTCGCGGGGATCGCCGATGATGGTGTTGCCACTACGGAGAGGGCCAGGGTTGTAGCGGAAGCTGAGGAGGTCGGGAAGGCTCGCCACATGTTCCAGATACTCCAGGTGGCTGATATCATCCAGATTGATGATTGCTCCCAGTTCGCGAGCTTTGCGAAATTCGTTCGCGGGCGTCTCATTAGACGTGAACATGATGTCATCGCCTGTAAAACCGACATGTTGAGCAAGCAGGAGTTCGGGGAGAGAGCTACAGTCCACGCCCAACCCTTCTTCCTTAAGGATGCGCAGAATATGGGGGTTAGGCAGAGCCTTGACCGCGAAATAGTTGGTGAAGGTTTCTGACCAGGAGAAGGTTTGTTTGAGGTTACGTGCCGCTTGCCGAATGCCTTGCTCGTCGTAGATATGGAAGGGGGTAGGATAGGTTGTCGTAATATTGGCTACTTGTTTGGCTGTCAAAGGGAAGCGTTTGATTGTCATATGTACTCCTCAGACTTGCTGCTTGTCGCTCTCGCTGAGTAGGCGCTCTTGCTCACCAGCCTTGAGGGCTTCATCTTGTTCCAAGCGTTTATAGTAGCCTGTATAGATTGCTAGCCCCATGATCCCACTGACCATCACCATCACACCTGCGATCCAGAGCATATGCCATAAGGCCGCAACCACACCAACACAGGCACCCAGGAGCCCAATCGTCTTTGCAATACTAATATAAGGAGACGAGGCTGTATAGTGGCGTTGGGATTGAAGTTGATTGAGCATTAAAAGGACTGCCAGGAGTGGGATAGCTAGTGAGAAAGCTACGACGCAGATAGTGGAGGGCAAATCTAGTGAAGGGGCAGTGATAAAGGATTGTACAATGACGACGCCAATACCAATGAGTCCGGCATACGTCAGGTTGTTCTGCTGTAGCCAGCTTTCTTTATGCTGCCAATCCTCTTTTGGAGTTACATTCTTTCTCATATCCGTCGTTCCTGGAATTGATAATGGGGAATATACGCTATGCCCCTGGGATCTGATGGTAACATAGCTAAGTGCAAAAAAGCAAGCGTGTACACTGTTTCTTATGTACTATAAGTGGATAAGGATGCGGAAGAGGGGATCATGAGTGTATTCATGATCCCCTCTGAGTGTAAGCGGCGGGTATATAGGCGGGATGGATTGTGGGTTAGGAGACGACCTTAACGGGGGTGCCGATAGGAGCCCAGTCATAGAGCCAGGCCGCATCGTCGACAGGTGTATTGACGCAGCCATGACTGCCAGTCATCTCTTTTCCGCTATCCTCTTCGACATGTGCGCTGTTAGTGCCGGGTCCAAATTCACCGCGCCAGGGCGCGTCGTGGATATAGTAGCCACCGCCCGCGAACTCCATAGCATAGCTCACGTTTGTGGGTGGGAAGTAATAGGGGGAATTCTTACCCCAGGGAGAATAGAAGGTCATTGGGCTCTGTTTACGGAAAATGCTAAAACTACCCGTGGGGGTCGGGAGGGCCGGTTGTCCTGTGGTGACATATGTTTCATACACCTCATCCCCATCTTCGAACGCATAAAGCATCTGATCAGAAAGGCTAATAACGATCTCTTTGCCTGTGCTTGCCGCATGCATTTGTTGTTTGGGCGCGCTAAATGTAAGCAGGCTAGCGAAGGAGAAGGCGATCAGTGCCATGTAGAAAAAATTGTTTACCCTTTTTTTCATAGTGTTTTGAATCCCTTTGCTCTGAGGAAAATGTATAATACTCTCTATTGGTGAGTATACAGAGCCTTCTGTTAATCATAATTTAAATATATCTCCCAAGCATGTGATACTTGATTAGTAGTTATTATTGTGTATTATTTATAAGTGCTTGTTAATGCATGATATATATGCTTGTGGTGTATTGCGTAGAGTTGAGGAATGTATCAGGTGCGTGAATGTGAGGAGTGGTGACGAAGGTAGTCCTGGTAGATGTGGAGGTAGAAGCCGTCCAGGCGTGATTCAAGTTCAGTATGTGTGAGCCAGAGTGGCTGGCCCTCAATGCTGCGGCGGAGTTCGCCGCTTACGCACGTGGCACGGAAGATCAGGTTGACGGTGCTCATGCGGTTAAAGGCCGGGCTGCTGATTGTGCGGTAGCTGATGAGTTCATGAAGTTGAACCTTCAGGCCGGTTTCTTCTTCGCACTCGCGAAGCGCGGTCTCTTCGGGGTGCTCACGCCAACGCATGAAACCACCGGGAAAGGCGGTCTCGCCCTCTGGGCGCTCGATGACAAGGAAGCGGCCTGCCTCCTCTATCACGATGCAGACGCAGGCGAAGGGGGGGAGATTGCCGCCCAGGCAGAGATTGAGCAGATTAAAGAAGATACCGATAAAACGCTTAAAGGCCAGGTATAGCACGAAGTTTGTCACCTTTGCTGCTGTAGTGAGAGGATCTATCCTGGCTGATATTATACTCCTCCCGCGCAAGGGGGGACTCTGACAACCACTCATAAATCCAGGGAGGGTGCTAGAATCAAGAGAGAAACCAAACCAGAGAGAAAGGATGAGACACATGGAATGGAGAAGCACCTGGACGGACCCATTCCAAGCGTATCTGAAGCCATTCGCAAGCTTGATAAGGGATCGCAGGACGTGGCGGGCATTGCTGGAAACGGTGAAGGGGATCATCGCGAGTGGAAGTGTGATCGGCACTCGTATCGCAGCGTCTTCTCAAGAACTGAGCCAGAGTAAGAATGGGGCGCAACGGGTGTTGCGGATGGCCAAAGGAGAGAGTACCAAGCGCTCAGAGCTAGACGCTGAGGAGCTGACAGCACGCTTGCGGCAAGTGGGAGTGGGGCAGTTGCGGGAAAGCAAAGCGGACGAGGTGTGGTTCATTGCTGATGGCTCCGAGCTCTGTAAACCGTATGCGCAAGAAATGCCATATCTGATGCAGGTCCGCGATCAGAACAAGAAATTGGTGCCGGGCTACCGTACGCTCACCGTACTGGCAGTCACCCCAAAGCAGCGGGGGATTCTCTATCAGAAAGTGTTCAGTAGCGAGGAACCCGGTTTCGTGAGCGAACCCGCCGAAGTCCAAACCATGCTCATGACGGTGCATGAGGCAATGAAAGATGGCCAGGTGCAGTCTCAGGTGACCTGGGTGCTCGATAGTGGCTTTGACGATGTCGCGGTCTGGCGCACGATGTGGGAGCAGCAGGAACACGTGGTCTGCCGAGTCTGCCAGCGGAAGCGATTGGTCCAATGGCAAACAGAGTCAAAGGCCTGGAGCAAGGGGCCGTTACAGGAGGCAAGCAAACGGCTGAAGATGCTGGCAATGGTACGCACCAACATGGAGGTGCCCCTGGGGAAGCAGGCTCATCCCAAGCGGCAAGAGGTGGATGTGGAAATTTCGGCCTGCTCAGTTGGGCTCACCTATCACAGCGAGGTTCGTCGTCTGAGCCAGGAGCCAGATCAGATCCTGCCCAAGGATCTCTGGTTGGTGCAGGTGCGCATCCTCAATTGCCCGTGGGAGCCGTGGTGGTTGATCACCGACTGGCCGGCGGAAACCGAAGCCGAGGCCATGCGCATCTTTTGTATGTATCGGCAAAGATGGGGAGTCGAGGAGAGCTTCAAGTTTACCAAGACGTGCTTCGCCTGGGATGAGGTGCAAGTCCTTGATTGGCAGGCCATCAAGACATTGGTCGCTCTGGCTTGGGTTGCAGCAGGCTTTTTGTATGAGATGGGGGTGACCTTCTCCTGGGAAGAGGTCCAATTGCTCGCCAAACTCGGCGGATTTGTTCCCCATCGTGGTCGCTTTCCTGGCAAGATCGTCTTGTTACGCGGTCTGGCACGTTTGCTGGAGATGCTGGCCACTCAGGCCATTCTCTCGCGCTACGCTTCTGAGCATGGGACTTTGCCTCCCAAGATTACCGCTTTCTTACACGCTCTTTCTCCTCCCAACGAGTTATGATGGGATGTCAGGGGACTATGTTGGAGCGTCCCCTGGGCGAAGGGGAAGAAACGCCCAGGGAAGAACGCGAAAGAGTGTTAGCGACCGCTACTGCTACGAGATTGAGCGCGACGTACAAGCGCATCGGCTGTCACGGCGAGTACCAGTACGGCACCTTCAACCATTTGTTTGATATCTGTGCCCTGGCTGCGTAGGTCAAGACCATTCTCCAGACCACCAATGATCAGCGCTCCAAGCGCGACGGCCCAGACGGAGCCGCGACCACCGAAGAGGCTGACGCCACCGATTACAGCTGCGGCTATGGCTTGTAGGGTTAGGGTTGGACTGATCGCGCTGGCGACTGCGGTCGCGCGCGAGACCTGAAGGATACCGCCAATAGCGGCGAATGCTGAGCAGAGCGTAAAGACGATCAGGCGGGTCGCGACGACGTTGATACCAGCGCGACGTGCCGCTTCCATATTTCCACCCACGGCATAGACATGGCGGCCAAAGGTCGTCTTCGTCATGACTAGCCAGACGATGATAAGGAGCCCAAAGAAGATCGCGACGTTATTGGGAATGCCCAGGTATGTGCCACGCACCGGGCCAGGAGTGTTTTCCATGATCGTGATGATGCCCTCGACGATAACAAAGGGAATCACGATGTTCGCTACCAGTCTGAGTGTTGACTTTGTGCGTAGCCCCTTATTTTTTCTACTTAATTGTTCAACTATTTGCCAGATTGTGTAGCAGATGAGGACAAGGGTGGGTAGTCCTACGCCCAGCCAGTCGGGCAGGAAGCTATAGGGAGTGCCCGCGATGGCAACTATCGCAGGATCGTGAACGATCAGCGTGGATTGTCCTGCTAGCAAATAGAGCAGCAGACCCGCGTAGAAAATGGAACCGGCAAGGGTCACAATGAATGAGGGAACACGGAGAACAGCGATAAAGATACCATTTATCAAGCCTGCCAGAGCGCCCGCAAGAACGCCGACCGCCATCGACGCGTAGGGATTGAAGCCCATACGTGTTGACAGAACGCCGGTGATAACTGCGCCAAAGGTGCCGACCGCCGCGATGGAGAGATCGACCTCACCCAGGAGCAGGACCATTGTTACACCCAGTCCATCAATACCAATATTAACGATCTGTTGTAGCAGGTCGGTCAGATTGGATGGTTTGAGAAACAGGCCACCTGTTGTGATCGTAAAGTAGATCACAACGACAATGAGCGTTAGCAGGACCGGGAGAAAGCCAAGGTCACCGCGTAGTAACTGTCCAAAGGAGCGTCTTCCCTCATATTCGGGTCGTTCGACGCTGGCCGCCGCGTCTGTGCGGCTGGCGGATTTTTCGATGACATCACTCATGATGTTTTACTTTCCTCCTGGCAAGCCATTGCTTGGCACGGTTTCGCCAAAATCTGCTCCGGTAATGGCCGCGATGACACGTTCGTTAGTGACCTCGCCAACGTTAAAGGTAGCGACGCGCTGACCCAGGCGCATCACGATGATGCGGTCAGCGACCTCGAAGACATCGGCCATATTATGCGAAATGACGACCACACCTAGATTCTGTTCACGTAAACGGCGAATCAGGTTGAGCACCTGCTTTGTCTGGGCCACACCCAGAGCGGCGGTTGGCTCGTCCAGCAAGACGACGCGTGCGCGACGCAAGATTGTTTTCGCGACGGCGATAGACTGGCGCTGTCCACCTGAAAGTGTGGAGACAATGGAGCGTGCCGAAGGAAGTTTGACATCCAGGACGCGTAAGACTTCCAGGCTGCGGCGCTCCATCTCGACCTCTGAGAGCACACTTCCCGTATGGAGTTCATGCCCGAGGAAGAGATTCGCGACCACGTCGAGATTATCGCAGAGCGCGAGATCCTGATAGACGGTCTCAATCCCGAGGCGGCTGGAAGCCTGGGGGCTATTGATAACGACTGGTTCTCCGTTGACAAAGGCTTCACCTTCGTCGGCTGGTCCTACTCCTGAGATGGCTTTGACCAGGGTTGATTTGCCCGCGCCGTTATCGCCGACCAGGGCTACTACCTCGCCTGGATAAACTTCAAAGTCCACATTATTCAAGGCTCGAACCGCCCCAAAGTGTTTGCTGATACCGCGCATCATCAGAATTGGCTGGCCTTCTGCATTCTGGTCGGAAGATGGTGTTGATGCGTGCGTTGCTTGATCAGCCATAGAACCCTCCCAAACTAGTGATATATATGAGTACTTTGACAAGCCATCGACTCCGCGCGAGGCGGAGTCGTGTTGCCGACAGGTGAGAGGTCGCGTGCGCGCCCGAGAGGGAGGCACGCGACCAGGTCTGGGATAAGGCGTTAGCAGATGCCGCCAGTACCAGCGGGCAAGCCTTTGCAGAGGTCATCCTTGGTGACATAGTTGTCATTAAGAACGATGCTGACATTGCTCTTATCGATGGCAACAGGCTCTTCCAGGATGGAAGGAATAGCGGTATTGCCGTCGGAGAGTTTGGTGGTTGCGCCCTTTGTGATAGAAGCGGTATCGGTACCTTCTTTGATGGCCTTTACGATATCAGCGGTTGCCTGGGCCTCCTTGCTGATGGCCTTGTAGACGGTCATCATCTGGTCGCCAAGCAGGATATTCTGGAGGCCAGCGACGGTCGCGTCCTGACCAGTCACCAGAACTTTACCGTTGAGCTTCTTAGCCTTGAGGGAAGCGATAACGGAGTTCGCCATACCGTCGTTAGCAACATAGGCGATCTGAACATTGTTACCCTGAGCGGTAAGGGCACCATCCATCTCGGTGCGGGCCTTGTCATTGTCCCAAGCGTCAGTGTACTGGTCATAGACCTTCTTCAATGAGTTGTTATCGAAGAGAGGCTGAAGCTTGTTGAGAGCGCCCTGGCGGAAGAGGATAGCGTTATTGTCGGTCTGACCACCATTGATCATGACCACGTTCTTGTTATCGCCTTTGATGTAGTCTTTGTAGTGCTCGGTGATGTACTGACCCTGGATCTCACCGACTTTGACGTTGTCAAAAGAGACATAGTAGCTCAGGTCAGGTGACTGGATCAGGCGATCATAGGCCACGACAGGAACACCACGAGACTTGGCTTTGGAGACGATAGCGGCGGCAGCCTGACCATCGAAGGGGGCTACGACCAGGATACAAGCGCCCTTGGTCAGAGCGGTATCGGCCTGGTTCTGCTGCTTGTCGGCCTGACCTTCAGCGTTGTAGAACTGAGGATCTTTGCCAACGGCATTTTTGATGGCCGCTGTCAGTAGGGGCTTGTCTTTGTTTTCCCAGCGCTCTGAGGTGGCGGTTTCAGGGAGCAGGACCGCGACATTATCGCAGTTCTTGCCGTTGCTGACGGTGTTTGTATCGCCGCCGGATTGGCTATTGCCGCAGGCTGAGAGCAGCAGGGTCAGGACCAGAGTGGCGAAGAGGGCGTAAAGCGGTTTACGCTGACGAAATACGTTCATCTCTGAATGTTTTCCTTCCAGTTTAACTGTGCTTGGGATACCTTCCCAATAGAAACCTTACATCGTTGCAAAAAGTTCAGGTATGATGGCTAGCGTTCTCCATCGAACAGAAGCAATCGTTAGAGATAGTCCACCTCGTGCAAGAGCCAGAATCCGGTGATGGTGGGGCTCCGGTATATTGGTGCTGCGCAAGGCGTATCAGATACGGTGTGGTGACTCCTTCCTATGAATAGCTATGGTTCCTGGCGAGTGGTAGTGGTGAGAATCTTGGGAGTCGATGGCGCTTTAGATGCGCGCTCCTGCTCCTTAGATTCCGCCTGTTGTTCCCGTTCCACCAGGATACGTTCCCAGGCTTTAAAGAATGGATAATATAGGACAGCGGAAAGCGCGAGATTCACGAACTGAAGAATGCTACCTCTCCAGTCGCCGCCAGAGGCGATGAATCCGCTGATTCCGATGGGAACGGTAAAGGGTTGCATAACGACCGGTACATGTACCAGGCCCAGAGAGAAGGCCAGGTAATTGACGGTGACAATGACGATGGGTACCATGAGAAATGGAATCATCATCAGCGGATTGAGCACCATCGGTACGCCAAAGGTAACCGGTTCGTTAATGTTAAAGATCGCAGGCCCAAGTGCTACGCGTCCAACCGTTCGCAATTGCGAAGAGCGAGAGCGCAGCATATAGATGACGAGAGGCCAGGTGGCTCCCGAACCTCCCAGGTGGGAGAAGATATGGAAGAAAGGCTCGGTTACGATGCCATGTCCTCCATTGGCGTTCCCCGAAAGAGTGGTAAGCCAGAACGGGAGAGCGATAGCCGTTACAATGTTCATGCCGTGAATACCGACCGACCAGAGTAACATCATCAGAATGATCTCTAGTAGAGCCGCAGGATAGCTATCTTGTACCACGACGAGCGGCTTGAAGACCTCCATGAGCAAGAGCGGAAGCGTAAGCTGTTGCGTTTGCCCATTTGAGTTAGTTATCGTATGAGCGCTGACAAACCACTCTAGCAGCCAGATGGCGGTAAGCAAGAGCAGCGTTGGCACCAGAGCCTCAAAGGCGCGCTTGACGTTGGGTGGTACGGTCTTGGGCAAGCGAATGGTATAACGCGAATTGCGGAACCAATACATCACCTCGGTGGTGAGCAGGCCCAGGATGATTGCCACCAGCAAGCCCTGTCCTCCTAAGGAAGGCAGGATATCGCCCAGTTTGAGATTATTGAGGTCTCCCACTGGCACGTTAGCGACCAGGAAGAGAACCATCGCAAGTATCCCGGGCTGAACTGGTTCGGTACGCCGGTATTGCGCCAGGCTATGGGCTACGCCAAAGGCCAGGAAGAGTGCCATCAGCCCGAATGAGAGCTGATATGGTACCAGGATGGCGCTCTGGTATGGCCTGAGCCACACTGCCAGGATGTCTAGCGGTGGATTCGCCACGATAAGGAAGACACTTCCGGCGATGATCAGTGGGAGCGTGAAAATAATGAATGCATCACGAATCGCCTGCAAATAGAGATTGCTGGCGATTGCCCCCAGGGGGGAACAAAATATCTTTCAAAGATATCGCTGACGCGTTCCATTACTGTATTCACGTTACTCCTCGGTCTTATGCGAAAACCAACCCCGCTGCCGTGCCCCCGAATGGGGGTCGCGGCTAGCGCTATCGCGCTCAGTTTTTCTAATAAGGACTACCCTTCACCAACGCCAGAGAGCATCTGTTGGACCTGTATGAGTACGGCTTCGCCATTCATCGTCGCGTAGTGAAATGGTTCGATCATGGCGACCGGCTTACCCGTCTGCTGAGCGATCTTCTCGATGCTTTTGCGCAGATGTCTGATTTGAGGCGCGATCAGGACGATGTCGCATTCATCCACTTTGGATGCGTATTCGCCTGCGCTTAACGCCTCGACTGTCAGTGCGAGATGTTGTTCCTGTGCAGCCGCAAGCATACTTTCCACCAGGAGGCTTGTTGACATGCCCCAACTGCAAACTATCAGGACGGAAACCATAAGATATCTTTCTGCCACATTCCTGTGGATGGTGTGTGCCTGGTGGTTTGTGCTCTAGCACACATGAGATTAGATTGTTGAGCCACTAAATAGTAGTGCAAGGATTATGCCAATAAGTGTGCTACACAGATAGCACACTTATTGGCATAGGGCCATGCGTTGAGTGTGTTGATCTATCATCGCAAAGCCACGATGAAAAGTGCGCCTGCGACATCGCATATAGAGCGTGTGGAGTCGCGGTTCTCTCCACCTGGATGGTGTTATGGAAGAGAAGTAATAAGACATCGTGAAACATGATGTGCTCGAATAAGTTGGGTTAGGGATAAGTGGCGCATCATGTGTGCTGGACATGTGTGTTGTTACATTGCGAGATTGGGGTTAATGAATATATCCACTTGACGGAGAATTCCGACCATGTTGTATGCCTCTTCCTCAGGGAGTGTACGTCCGACCTGTTGTCCAAGAACCTGCCAGGCGCGGCGGCATACTTCCAGTTCGCGGGGAAAGTGTTCCTGGACGCGAGCGCGTATCTCCTCACTGACCAGGAAGCGGCTATGTGGTCCTCCACGTTCTAGAATAGTCGCGAGATGTAGGACAAGGCCAGCCAGAGCATCGATGTCAAAGCTCTCGCCTACCTCAACCTCAATCATTTCAATCATGTGTTCTAGAAGAGGAAGAATACGTTCGGGATTCAGGAAAAGCAAGCGTTCATTCAGTGTGCGTGAGATAGCCTGGAAAAGTTCACCGCGCGCATTGAATGTCGGGACAAGGGTGGAGGAGGGTGATGGTTGAAGTAGGGCCGGGTCGATAAAGGTTGCTCCGAGGAGTGTGCGCAGGCGCGCGATGCCATCGCCGAAGAGCATCTCGATGAGTGAGATAAAGGGGATCTGTGGTAAGTGTGGATTAATGGTGCCGACAATGGCGACAATGGGCCTATTATTCGCCAGTTGTTGGATCTGGGTCTCTGTCTTACCAGTAATATTGATATCCATGCAGATGATCTCGACATCTTGTTCGCGTGTCTCTGGTAAGCGCTCATAGACGAGTTCCGCGAGTTTAATGGCGCTCCCATAGCCTGTGAGGCAGATGGAAAGGATAACACGTGGCTGCTGGTTGCGCTGTGTGTTCAGTGCGTGGAATGTGCCCTCTTCTGAGTTTTGTATGGATGTTTTGTGGGCAGTGCCATTCGTCTGCTCCTCGCTGGTGGCTTGATTCAGGCTGATGGCTAATTGTTGCAGCGTGATATGCTCGCCGCGTTGCGCGCGTCGTAGGGCCTCAACGACCAGGGGTGCGCTGACATTAGAAACAGTATGGACTGAGATACCAGTACGTTGAGCAATCATGTCTCCCAGTGAGAGCAGTGACGCAAAATCGACGAGCAATAGGACGCCATTGCCCTTGTGGGCCTGGCGAACGCTCTGCTCTACCTGGCTCAGAATTGTCTCAGGCGTTTGCTCTAGCGTGAGCTCAATAGGGACAACTGAGTTAACGCCGACGAGGGCGTTCGCCAGTTCCGCCAATCCACTTGCGATACCATGTCCGTGCGCGGCGATGACGATGCCCACTGTGGTATGTTCGATATTGAGTAGTGTGTCCGCGTTGGTAAAGAGGAGTGTCAGGACATGTGCCTCGCTGGCGGGAAGCGTAATGCCCAACTCGTCCTGGATGCGAGTAAGCGCAGCAAGCGCGACCTCATACTCGATAGGATATGTTTGGCGAACCGAGTGCATATTGGGGACCGCGAGTAAACGTTTCTGGGCGATGCGTTCCAGGGCGCTGGAGAGATGCAGGGCCAGAACAAGATCGAGCTTGGCTGGAAAATGGCGTTGGAGTTGTTCTTCAGCGAAGCGCACAAGGGATTGGGCCAGGGATGAGATGCGCTCATCGACGAGGTGCGAAGCATTCTCCGAGCGTTCCTGAGTTACAGCCTGGGCAAAGTGCTGAAAGTAGTGCTGGATTTCGAGTTGGAGAAGCTTGTTAATCTCCTCTTCGGGCAGGCCACTATAGCGGAGCGCGGCGAGCCCCGAACTGATGGAGTCGTACAGATTGCGCGCTGACTCGGGAACACCGTTGAGGCTAAGCCCGCTAGGCGTGAAAATATGTGTGGCCTCCCAGGCAGGCTGCTCGGTCTCCGCGCCCCTGTGCAGGTCCGCCAGGCGAAGCAGCCCACGCCGCACGTGCTCGGGCAGCACATCGAGGTCGACGTGGAGCTCTTGCTGATTGGTGGTGCGATATTCGAGATAGGCGCGTGCGCAGGTAAGCTGTACATCGGTGCGGAGCTGCCCGATATTGCCAGGGCTATCATAGAGTAGAAGAGCCTGAAGAACCTGGGGCGCGACCTGGATATTGGCCCCGATGCTACTACATTCGGCGGTAAAAAAGGCGCGTATGAGTTCGTAGCGCTCCATTGGTGTACGCTCATTCAGTCCGGGTAGGGTAATGAGCATTGGAATGCGGCGGCGGAAGGTTGGCAGGAGCGCCAGGGCGGGATCTTCGGTTGTCGCGGCGATCAGCAGCAGGGATGCCTGGCGCTCGCGAATTTCGCCCAGGCGACGGAAGCGCTCCTGATCCATGAGATAAAAGAGCATCTCCTGACCCTCTGGTGGGAGGCGGTGGACCTCGTCGAGGAAGAGAATACCCCGGTGAGCCTGTTCGACCAGCCCTGAGCGGTCCCGGTCGGCTCCGGTATAGGCTCCTTTGACCACGCCGAAGAGATGTGCCATGAGCAGTTGTGGATTGCCCGCATAGTCTGCGCAGTTAAAGCTAATGAAAGGAGCATCAGACGGCAAAGCGTTATGCTTGAGGGCAAAGCTATGCATTAGGCGCGCGATGGTTGTCTTACCAACGCCGCTTGGCCCATGGAGGAGAGTATGCAGGCCGCGTGGCGGATAAAGAATAGCGGCCTTGGCTTGCTGAATCGCGACCTTGAGCCCCCCGTTATTCCCGATAAGTGTCTCAAAGTTTGTAATGACAGTTCCGATCTCGGTTGAGGCCACGATAGTTTGTGGCTTATCTGTAAGTGGATGGGGTGGAGTCGGTGGTGCGCTCTCGCCGACAGGACCGTTTGAGGCTATGGGGTGTGTTGTAGTATGTGGTGCTGGTGCGTTGGATACTGGGTTCTGTTCTTTAAAAGTAAAGAGTACAGGGCGACCGGGAATCCTTTCGATCATCCCTTCCTGCGCGAGCTGATTGAGATCGCGGCTAGCATTTGTGCGATCAATGCCAGCCTCAAGGGCCACCTCTTCCGCGTTGAAGCCAGCGTAACGGCGCAAGATACCGGCATACTCTGAGCGCTGTTGATGGTGTAGGAGTCGTAATGCTTCCAAGACGCGATTTTTGCGATGCATAAACGATCCTTTTCCTCATTGAGCTAAGATCTTATGCAAAAACCAACGCCACTGTCGTGGCTAGCGCGCTCTCAGGGTGAGAATCTGAGCGCGCCCAGTGCTAGGCGGCGTTTGTTCTCGTATCAACCCGGAAGCGCTCAGGTTTTTGTAAGGAGAGAAGATGGTATGACCTTGCCAGTTTGGCTGCTCTGATCTAATGGGCTTCCTCGCCTGCTCAACAGTATACCCAAGCTACAGGCGAAAAAGCAAATCGCGTGTTGTCAGCTTTGCTTTCTCGTCGCGTCCCTTTATATAGCCTGTTCTATTGTTGTGATGGATATTGATTACCTTCTATGAGAGCAAAAAAGAGAGCACTCTTGCTCGCGCCATTGCGGGCATGAATGCTCAGCTTCATCGACGTCTTCCAGAACCGAATGGTCTGGAAGCCGCTTGGTTGTATCGTGTCCGGCGCAGCGGGCATGATAGAGATTGTCGCGTAAAGTGGTAATGGGAGGTAGGAAAGTCTCTGGCGTTGAGTGCTTCGGGTAGAACGAACTGGAACTATCAGCCTGCATGACAACGCGACGACTTTTCTCGCCTGCCCCAAAAGTACCACTACGGCAATCGTTCGATATTCAATATCGAACATTTGTATTATAGCGCATTTGAGCTGGTGATGAAAGCACAGCCATGTGGTGCGTATTTAAAGCCTGTTGTTTTCGTGGCATGAACTGCTTCTGAACCCTTTTCTCTCCTAACAAGCATAATTGTTTGCGCGAGAACAAATAAATAACATTGACAGGTATTGATGGTTGTTGCGACACAACAATTACACTCGTCATTAGCTGATCTCTATACTAGAAATGGATCTGGTAGTAGGGAGAAAGGAATAGAGGTTACTGATGCTAATAGTGTGAAGGGAGAGAGCGTGTATCCATGAACAATAGCTATGCCTATCGGATTGAAGGTGGCTACCCGGTTATGGGTGAGATTGCCTGCCTGGGTGCAAAGAATTTCGCAATCAAGGCCATGATTGCTGCTTTGCTGGGCGAGAGCCCTTCGTTGCTCACGAATGTGCCAGCAATTGGCGATGTTGATATTACTGCCGAGCTATTGACATCGGTGGGGGCGACGGTTGAGCGTATTGATAACATGAGCTTACGTATTGATCCCACGACGACGAGTACCTCTATTGTTCCGGTCCCTCACTCTGGAAGCAATCGAGCCCCAATTCTGCTATTGAGTGCGTTATTGCATCATTTTGAGAGCGTGGCTGTGCCTGTCGTTGGAGGATGTAAGATAGGAGCACGGGCAATAGATTTCCATCTGGAGGCGATTCGAGAGTTTGGGGGTGTGGTAGATGAGACGGATGAAGGGTATGTCGCGAGGCGTGTCAGGCCGCTTAAAGGGACAGCAATCGAGCTACCATATCCAAGCGTAGGTGCAACCGAAACCTGCTTATACCTGGGCGTGCTTGCTGAGGGGAGAAGTGTTATCTCAAACGCGGCAATTGAGCCGGAGATCATGGAATTGATTACCATGCTGCGTGCGATGGGGGCGATTATCTTTACCACACCTGGACGCGATCTCCATATTGAAGGTGTTCGTCGGCTGAAGGGCGTGCATATGGAGGTGCTAGGAGATAGGATTGAGGCGGCATCCTGGGCCTGCCTGGCTTGCGCGTCCAACGGCGATGTGACCGTCCATGGTGTACGACCTGAGACGTTGGGTAATTTCCTCTCGTACTATCAGCAGATTGGCGGCGGTATTGAACTCAAGAGTGTTGGCAGCATACGTTTCTTCCGCAATGGCGAATTACGACCAGCCGTGATTGAGACGGATGTCTATCCAGGTTTCTCTACGGACTGGCAGCAACCGTTCGCTATGTTGCTGACACAGGCGCATGGGGTATCGATTGTGCATGAGACGGTATATGAAAATCGTTTTGGATACCTGAAGGACCTTTCGGTTCTGGGCGCGCATACTCAATTGACCACTCATTGCCTGGGGGGGGCGGCCTGTCGCTTTCGGGATAAGAATTATGAGCACAGCGCGATTATCCTTGGCCCGACCCCATTTAAAGCCGCGAGCCTGACAATTCCTGATTTGCGTGCGGGTCTGGCATATATTATCGGTGCTGCCGTGGCGCGTGGAACATCGCATATCGCTGGTATCGAGTACCTGGAACGAGGTTATGGCGATATTGTGCCGCGCCTGGCTTCGATGAACTTGCAAATTGAGCGTGTGAAGATAGAGGCGGAGAGGGGGATGTAGGGGAGAGGTGCTTCGCTAAAGTAAAACGCCAGTATAGGGAGAGGGTGGATGGGCGAAGGGCCTGGCGTTCATCTGAACGAACGCCAGGCCCTTCGTATGCAATGCGTTTCGGATTAGTAGCCGGTTGTGTCCCGGTTGGACTCAAAGCTGTTTCTGGCTGAGTGCAGCGTGTCCTTTGAAGTATCGATGACGTCCTCGCTGGTGCTCCTCATATCAGAAGCAGCGTTCTGACCGATATTCTTCAGATTACTGGCTGTATGCTGCAAGGTGCTGGACGCTTGTTGCGCGTAGCCCTTCAGATTGTCAGCCGTTTGAGAAACGCGGTTGCTGATTTGCTGTTTGTAGACATTCATCTGCTCATCCTCGGGCAGGTAGCCACGTAGTTCAGTCGCGCGCTCCTTGAGCAGACGGCGCATCTCTTCGCCTTTCATTGGGGCAACTAGCAGGCCGATGCCTACACCGAAGAGCAGTCCCTTGATGAAGTTGTTCATAAAACGCTTATCCCTTCCTTCGCCGACGAATCAATAAACATCTCTCTATTTCGCGTTGAATATGTGCTTGAACTACTACTAAGATAACGTGGTAGGGAAGCAACGAGTTTCAATCTTGCGGGTGGTGGTGCAGCCTATGTTCGTGGGCTGAGGCCAATTCGATCAGCGTTTCCATATAGCGAGCGAAGGCTGCATAGGGACCGACGAAGGGAAGAGCCAGGGAGATTTCTTGTAGTCTTTCGGGCGAATAGCCTTTATGAGCCAGTTTTGCGAGCCAGGTGCGTGCCTTCTCGACACGTTGGTGGTCGGAGGCACTGAGGGGGTGATCTGGGAGACCACGCCCATAGTTGTAGCGATGGAGCAGGTCAGGATCAAGCAGGTAGGAATTCAGGAGTGGCATGACGATAGTGCGCATGACCTGCTCATCCATATGAGGGCGCAGATAGGCCGAGAGGAGGTTTGGGTCGGGCATGTGGGACTGTTCCATCTGGCGCAGGGTACGTCCACGTATTTCTATAGACTCGCGGATAGGGTGGTGGAGCCGCCCTTGCTCGTCGAGGCGAATATCGTGGAGGGGGCCAATGAGAGTCGCGCCGAATTGACCGCGCCCGACCCAGCCTTCCAGCGATGTGATGGCGCGTTCACGCGGAAATGATCGGTTCTGCCACTCTCGCGCCTCCTCGCGAGTGAGGCGCCAGCGCAGCCAGGTGCGTGGTGGGGTGACCTGAGGATCAATGAACAGGATTTCATGTGAGGTCTGTAGGATGGCCTCAATGAAAGCTTCTTGTTTCTCGCGTCGATTACTCCCAATGATCCAGGTGTCGACAATGTCAGCGGCGCGGTAGGCGTCGTGGCGGTGCCGCCATTCATTGATTTCCAGGGGTGCGCACTGATATTCCACGGCATGCTCCATGCCGTTCGCGTGGCGCATGAAGACGTCGGCGATGCGATTTGGCTCTGGTAGCCGCACTTCAAGGGTCACCGTAGCCGTGGGAAAGAGCGTCTGAAGCCAGCGTGCGAGCATTGCTTTGCCGCGCATATGCTGAACGGACTCACCTTCAGTACTCCATGCGCACTCGCCACGCTGGTGCGCGAAGTGTGGTTGGAGGCGGCGAGTACCACCTCCGCGCAGATGGACCTCTCCCCGACAATTGGGGCAGTGTAATTTATGTGAGCGTGACCAGATCTGAAGTTGTTCCAGGCTTGTCTCGCTCGCGATCACTGTTTGGTCTTCGGGTCCATAAGCGACCAGCATATTACGTACCTGCCTTGCATGTTGACAGTGGCGATAGCGCTCGCTAAATCGTCGCGCCCACTTATGTATTAATTCATTCCTGGTGAGTGTTCAATTTCCGGTCTCTTAGTGTTAAGAGTAACACAAAGCAGGGAGCGAGACCTAGTATGCCGATGCCAGCGATGATGCCACCCAGGCTGATGCATACGCCCACGATATTTGGAAGTGCCATCTCCAACGGACCACCCAGGCTAGTGATCGCGCGTACTGTGCCAGAGCGGCCCGGAAAGCGCGCGTATGCCTGCCCTTTGGCGATGGGATACCAGCCTGCCGCTCCCAGGTTGATTAGCGTGAGCGCGAGACCTACTAGCCAGAGCGTTTGTTGTGTCAGCAGAAGGATGAAGCCAAACATAACGAGAATGGCGAGCCAGCGCAGGAGTCGTGAGGGGGCTACGCGGCGTTCCAGGTGCCAGCGATCCAATATGAAGAGGGCTAGCGGGGAGCAGGCTGTTGCTCCACCAAGGAGAAGACTGAGTGTCAAGTTGCTGACGTGTATGCTATCGTGGAGGTAGAGGGTGATGACGCTTTGAAAGACTTCATCGACCATTGAGGGGATCAGCGAGAGCACTGTCCAGCGGATCATCACGGGATCGCTCAAGGCAGCTCGCAGATTATTTGTAAGCGCATTTGCCCTGGACTTGGGTTTGGGGTCTGTGGTGCCTCGCGTGCCGAAGCGCTGAGTACAGAGGATAAGCCAGAGCAGAAGCCAGCAGAGGGCTGCGCCCCAGCAGAGAGCCATCCAGCCGAAGAAGAGCCCAATGATTGCCGGGACCAGTAGAGGCACAAGCAGATCACCTATGCCCGCCAGCAGTGTCCAGCGTGTCATCGCGCGTGTACTCTCCGTGGGTGAGAGATCGATCAGCGCGGCCTGTGAGAGCCCTATTGCCATCTTGCCAACAATACCCATGAGACAGAGAGCGATCAGAGCCAGCCAGAAATCATGAGCTGCACCAAGCAGGATGTAGCCTAGAACCAGAAATAGCATACTGGTTAGAATCCAGACACGCTTGGAGCCGAAGTCGCTGAGCAAAGCAATCAGAGGCTCAAGCAGCATACTGGTGAGTGTGCTCAGACCGAAAAGCCAGAGGACCTGAGCGGGCGAGAGGCCAAGCTGTTCGTGTATGAGGGGAATACCCAGGGCATTAAGCCCGGTGGTAGCTTCATCTAAAAGTGGCACACCTAGCAGGGCCGCGCTGACGAATTTGGGGTGTTGGATGTGGGTTTGTGGAGTTGACGATAGCTCGGACATGAAAGTATCCTTTCCGATTAGTTAGAGAGAGCGGTTAAATGGAGTGAGTACTAACTGGAAAGGGGGCGCGCGGGTCTGCTGGAACCGTGGAGAAGTGGGGTTCCAGGTGGGAAGGTGTTGCTTGGAAGTAGAAGGTTAATTGGGACTGTTCAAGTTCAGTGTACCCTCTCGTAATGTATTGGTGATGTGGGAAGTATAACAGAAGCGCTCGACGGGAGGAAGAGGCATTTGGATAAAATATGAATCTGGCAGGCTGCCTCCGAAGAGGCATTTGGATAAAATATGAATCTGGCAGGCTGCCTCCGAAGAGGCAGCCTGCCAGATTCGCTTGTGCATGTCGTGCTCTATATGGTGCTGTGAACCTCAGAGATCGTCACCGATCCGTCACAGCACTTGATTGTGGTGACGGCTTCGATTTTGTAGACGGTCCCCTTGTCGTCCACCACTGGCGTTTGGGTAGCTGACATCTGAGAGTTCGAGCAGCCAGTGTGAGCGTTGTTACGACACTGATCGCACATTACATATCCTTCGTAAGGGAGTAAGTTCAATTCCAAAGGCTCACCTGATGCATCGAAACACATCAGGCGACCCCTCGCGATTTGATAAGCTTGCTCTCCTGAACGGTTGCGGATATGAGGTTGGAAACCTCTTGCCTATAAGGACAATCCCCGCGCCTATGGCTGCGATTGGATTTGCAATGTAGCTTCCTGATGAAAAACATAGCTATTCTACTCCAAAACAAATTAATAATCCAGTATTTATTTAATATTGATAATAAATGCAATTAGATATAATAAAGAATTTAATTTATATGCGGTGCTTGTTGGATCTGATAATGAATAATGGAATTTGTTTGATAAAGAGTAAGGACGAACGAATGGAAATGTGCCATTAAATGCCAAGGTGCATTTAGCATGCAAAATAATTTTAGTCAAATTGTGAGCAATCTTGGAAGCAATACATAGGTGCTTGCGACTATGAGGGGGACATGCTATTCTTGATGCAAATCATAGAACTGCTGGCTTGTGAATTTCGGGAAAAAAGAGGCATGCTATGCTTGACTTGAGCTCGATCCCTATCATCGATAATCATTGCCATCCCTTCTTGTTGCAACAGCGCATGGACGCGGAACGCTTTCGCGGTTACTTTAGCGAGGCCACACACCCTAGCTTCGCGCGGGAGCACCTGTCACATACAGTCTATTACCTCTGGTTCTTGCGGCAGGCCGCAGCTTTTTATGGATGCGCGCCGGTTGAGGCCGAGGTGATCGCGGCTCGCTCGCGGCTCGAAGGTGACGAACTGGCGCGGCGGCTCCTGCGGGATGCGCGCTTTGAAGCCCTGGTACTTGACTTTGCTTATCCACCGCCCGCGACTTGCTATAGTCCTGAGCAGATCGCGCGAGTGAGTGGGGCGCGTGTCGCGACGCTTTTGCGCCTGGAAGTGCTGATGCAAGAGCTTATTCAGGCACATGCTGATTTCGACGAGGTCGTCTCGCGTTATCGCGAGACAGTACGGAGGACGCGTGAGCAGGGGCATTGTGGCCTCAAGAGCGTCGTAGCATATCGTACAGGTCTGGAGATCGGAACATGGAGCAAGGATCAGGCCGTAGCGGCCTTCGCAGAGGCTCGCGCTCTGGCAGTGCGTAATGGCGAGGTGAGAGTCACGCAGAAGCCCCTACTCGATTACCTCCTACATGTTGCCTTTGAGCAGGCCGCAGAACTAGAATTACCTATTCAGTTTCACACGGGCTATGGCGATGGCGATACCGATATGCGTCTGGGGAATCCCCTCCACCTGCGAGCGATTTTGGAGCGTGGTGATTATCAGCGAATGCCCATCGTTCTATTGCATGAAAGCTATCCCTACTCACAGCTTGGGGCCTACCTGGCGGCGATTTATCCTAATGTCTATTTTGACCTCTCGTATACTATCCCCTTTGTAGAGAAGCTAGAGATGCTGGCCTTTACGCGCCAGGCGTTCAGTATCGCGCCCGCAAGCAAGCTGACGTATAGCTCTGATGGTATCAACGTGCCGGAAATGTTGTGGGTTGGGGCGCACCGGGGACGTGCCATTATCGCCCAGGTTTTGCAGGAGATGATCGATGTTGATGAGCTGGATGAAACGCAGGCTCAGCAACTCGCGCGCCTAGTTTTACATGACAATGCCGCCAGGCTCTATCGTCTGGTATAATATAGAGATTACTTATAGCCATTTTATATGAGTTAGCAGCGTCTATGGTACCTCATCTGGATAAAGATGCTGAACAACTCTATGACAACAATCCTTCTCTAAAAAGAGCCATCGAAGGTGGCGAGGATCTTTATGGTGGATAGTTCTTATAATACAATGACAAACCTGACGCAGTTTCGTGTAGGAGTCTCCGCTCTGATTTTTCGTGAGGGAGAGATTTTGCTTGCGCATCGCAGTGATATTGATTGGTGGAATCTGCCCGGTGGGGGATGGAGCTTGGTGAGACGCTTGAAGTGACTGTGCGTCGCGAGGTGCTTGAGGAGACTGGTCTCCAGGTCGAGGTTGAGCGACTCGTTGGCGTCTATTCCAAGCCACAGAAGCAGGAAATCGTACTCTCCTTCCTGTGTCGTATCACTGGTGGTCAGCTCACCTCGACTGCGGAGTCACGTGAATGCCGTTTCTTCTCTCCCGATGCACTTCCTTCCAATACCCTTCCCAAACATCGCCAGCGTATTTCTGATGCTCTATTGAACAAGGAACGTGCCCTGATTCGAGATCAACTCACAACTTCTTCTCAGGACCAGGGCCTTTCACGCTCCTAAGACCATCCGCGAAGGGTGTGGAGGAAAATAAAGCCTAGCGCCTCCATATGAAAGCCCAATCCCGAAGAAGGACAAGCATAATTTGGTGGTGTTATGGGAGACAATCAGCCTATGAGCAGCATCTATAACGTCGATATGGTATCATACGTGTGTAATTAATTGGCATTGGTGTGTGAGGAGGCGCAATGTCTCCTCACCTATATTTACACGTGAACACATAGAGGCGGAGGGAGCCGCAATGATGCGCCACTTTCGCGCCTGATATCCCTTCTATGTCGAAGGGGATAGCCACCTGTTGATTGTCCGTGAAGCCTGGGTCAGGCGTTAGAATGGGGCGCAAGCCTCTGCGGCGGACAAGATGGGTGTATATGGTTGGCTTTGGGGTGTCCCCTCCCGGGTTCTTGGTATAATGGGGATTGGAGCAAATATGTTTGTAGGAGTTGGAGCGATGCCCATCACGTCGGTGCAAACTTACGGAGGCGACAGCATATGACAGTGAACATTGAAGCTACGGGAGCTGATACTCTAGCACAGCCGCTGGATGTCATTGCGCTTTACCGCACCATGGTTACCGCACGAGTAACTAACGACCTGTTGAAGACACGCAAGACACAAGGCCGTTTCCCTTTTTATATTGGTTGTGCTGGGCATGAAAGTATGGCCGCGGTGGTAGCCGCGCTGCGCGAGAGTGACTGGCTTGCTCTCTATTACCGAGACCTGGGCGCCTGGTTGCAGCGAACCGGCGATGCCATGGGTCCACTACGCGAGGCATATTCGCGTGTGACTGGCCCAATGGGCTCGGGTCGCAATATGCCTTCGCACTATTGTAGTCAGCGCCATCGTATTCTTCCTGGTTTCAGCGAAGTTGCGGCCCTGGCACCATTCTCTGGCGGCTTTGGGTTCTCCCTGAAGCGACATGGCAGCAATGAACTGGTAATGTGCTCAACGGGTGATGGCGGCTCGGCCACCAATGATTTTAGTGTCTTGTTACGCCAGTCGAGCGTCCATCAGTTGCCTGTGTTTATGATCGTCGAGGATAACAACTGGGCGATTACTACCCCTTCTGTTGTGCAGTGGGGAGGCTCGCTTGTTGAATGGGCACGGGGCGCGGGCGTTCATGCCGAAGAGGTAGATGGTACAGATGTCATGGCGACATATGAGGCGAGCCAAAGGCTGGCTGAGCATGTCCGCTCTGGTAATGGCCCTGTACTGATGCACCTGCATCTTGGCTTACTTGATCCGCATTCAAGCAGTACGGATATCAAGTCATACCGCAAAAAAGAGGAGATCGCGCTCACGGCAGCGACTCGCGACCCGGTGAAAAATTTTGGACGCTGGCTGGTTGAGAATGGTCATTTGCGTGAGAATGATCCTGAGCGTATTCGCAAGGAGATTCGCGCGCAGTTAGAGCGTTATGAGCGTGAGGTCTTAGAGGAGCCAGAGCCAGAGGGGAGCCGTGTGCTTCAGCATGTTATCTCTGTGCCTGAGTGGCGCGAGAACATTCCCCGTAGTTCCAAGCGTCCTCTCACGATGCTTGGGGCTGTAAATGAGGCTCTGCTTGAACTGGCGGACCGTGATCCTCATTTCTTTGTCTATGGGCAAGATGTGGGGAGCCCCAAGGGCGGGGTCTTTGGTGCAACCGCGAGTCTGGTACAGAAGTATCCAGATCGTGCCGTTAGCAGCCCCCTCAATGAGCAGCTAATTGTAGGTATTGCGGCGGGAGCGAGTATGCTGGATGGCAAGGCACGTTGTGCTGAGATCCAGTTTGTTGACTATCATCAGTCGGCGACGCAGACCATTCGTCTGGCGGCTCGCGTGGCGTATCAAAGCTTTGGTGACTGGAATGTGCCACTGATCATCCGTACAAAATCGGGAAGTGGAGGCGGTGGCCCTATCTCAAGCAGCACTGCTGGCGGTGGCGCGTATGGGCACTCCAATGCAGGTGAACAGTGGTTTACGAACATCCCTGGTATGATTACCATTTGTCCCGCGACGCCTTTTGATGCCAAGGGACTGCTACTAGAGGCCGCTCGTTCGAAGTCGCCGGTTGTCTTCCTTGAGCGTGGTCGCCTCTATCGTTCCGAGCCGCCCAAGGATGCCGAGGGGACTATTATTCCGGAGATGGGCGAGTACTGGAATGTTCCTGAGGGCTACTATACTCAGCCTATTGGGAAGGCACGCCGGATCCATATCGGTGAAGGTCGTGCCAGTCTCTCCATCATAGCCTGGGGCTCGATGGTTCTTGAAGCGTGTACCGCTGCCGCCAATATTGTCAAGCAAGAAGGCGGAGCGATTGAGGTCGTGGACCTGCGCACTCTGATGCCTTTCGATGAAGAGACAGTGGCTGCTGTGGTCAAGGAAACGAACCGTGTCATCGTCGTAACCGAAGAGGCCGATTTTACAAGCTATGGACGCCATGTGCATAGCTGGATCGTGCAGAATTGCTTCTATGACCTGGATACCACTCCTACTTTTATCAGTGCGGTTCCTGGTCCAGCTGCGCCGTATAACGCGCCAGAAGAGGTCGCCTTCTATCCTACCGCGAAGACCATTGAGGAGCGTGCCCTCGACCTGCTCGCTGAGTAGGGTACCTCGTAAGATAAACAGCGGAGCAAGTAGCTATGAACGCTACTTGCTCCCATTTTATTTATGCCGAAACCCTGGTCGCCCACCATGACAATAGGATCGGTATCACCTGTTTGGCCTGCATAGCCTGAGTATGATCGAGCCTATCGAGCACACGTACATCCCAGCCAATCCCTTCTAGTTCAGTCTGACTACGTACTACGGGTCCCGCTATGTCTACACACACATTATCCCAATTAGAATCATATTGTATCTTGTCTGCTGAACCCACGAAGCAGAGCCGAGGGCAGGTAATTTGAGCCTGTGCGGCCCGGTCATCAAAGGTCTTGAGTGCCTGATAAAGCGTCATGAATTGGTGCGTCTGATCCACTGAGAGCGTGCCAGTTGTCCAACCATCATCTGTTTGTAAGACCCGTGTGCCGCTAGCCAGTTCGTAGGCTATCGTGGTAACGCTGAGCATTTCCTTGTATGGTCCATGAAGTGGGGGGTAACCGCCCATGATAAGCGCAGATAGGCGTTCTGTGCGGATAGCGAGTTGGAGCCCGATCACCGCGAGCCAGGAATACCCATAATAAGCAAATTGGTCTGCTCCTACCGTATCGGCTATGGCAAGGAGATCGCTAGCGACGTTTGCTGGCGTCAGTGTCTCGGGTTTTGGGATACTTTGGACATGTCCCTCATAGTCGAAGGCGACCACACGGAACGTATCGCTCAAACCTTTGATGAGAGATTGCCCCAATGCTGGATCGGTACCATACGCACGCATTTGCTCTGCCAGTTCTCCTTCGACCGGGTGCGGATTGACAGGCAGTAATAGTGTTGGCCCCTGACCGTGGACTTCAATTTCAATAGTGCTTCCATCATGTAATCCTGCTTTGGGCATATATATTCCTTCCATGTTTCGCTAGTCGTAACGCTTTTGTACTTCATAATCAAGTGCATGCATGCTTGTGACTCAGGCTGGCCAGGCTCTATAGAATCACAAGTCTACTGTACAACACTCATGCCCTCTATGAGAGTTTAATATGGCCTTTGCTTATCACATAGAGGAGGTAGAAGTTTTTCCAAGCATGATTTGCTCATATTTATGCTTAAAATGAAATATGTAGCCTGGGTGAAGTCTCTAATGGAGTTTATGGGATGGATCTGGCGAATGGCTGCTTAAATACGGAGAAAAGATTTGATTGATAGGCAACAAACACGTTCTTAAAGCGTATAGATAGTGAGAGAAGAGGTGAATTGGCAGGAGTCCTCTAGCTGAGCCGTTATGCTCGACGTGAGCTTTAAACTATGCTACACTGCCGATAGGTAGTGCAAGAAACCCGAAGCGCTTTCAAGGAGAACACTTTTTATGACCTGTGTATCTTGTGGTGCCGATGTCACCGGAAAAAAGTTTTGTCCTGAGTGCGGCACCTCTGTTCAAGCGGCCCGCACCGTGCATCGCTGTCCACATTGCCAGAGTGAGGTGCGCCCTGGTGTCGCCTTCTGTGGAAGTTGTGGCCAATCTCTACGAGGCGCAACGCCACCGCCGCCGCCTGCGACTCGTGGGTGCCCCAGTTGTCATGCTGAACTGCCCTTGTCTAGCGCCTTCTGTACAAATTGCGGCTATCAAGTGCAAGCAAGCACATCTGCATCCGCCTCGGGTCAGTATGCGCAGTATCCATCTCAGCCCCAAACCGCGTACCCGGCTTCCCAGCCATATCAGCAACCATCACAGTACCCGCAACCCTATGGGCAGCAGGGGTTTGGTGGTGGCTATCAGCCTGATCCGATGTTGGGACAGGGGCAGATGGCCCTGCGTTGCCCAACGTGTATGGCGATGGCACCTGTGGGTACGACCAACTGCCGTAGCTGTCGTACCAGTCTGGTAGGTGTCGTGCCGATGCCGATGAATGCCATGTATCCGGGTCAACCACAACAACAGGGAGGCTTCTTACAGGGGGATGGTGGCAAATATGCTCTTGGTGCGCTTGGTGGTGCGGCAGCGGTCATTGGTGGCGAAATGTTGTTGGACAACTTGCGTGATGGCGGGCATCATCATCGTCACCGTGACGACGACGATGGCGGACCGCTTGAATTCTTAGATGATATTGGCCTTTTCTAAAGAGAAAGCTTTTGGAATATAACGCTTCTTGTGTGGGACGATGCCGCTCGCGGTTCGCCCCATATTTCTATTGCTCGCCAACTACCAAAATTGGCTATTTCCCGTTTCTATTTGGTTGCGGTAGCGTGTTAAACCGTCTATAATACGGCAGTATGCATCCATCTTTGTATGCTGAAAGCGGGTTGTTTGGGATGTTGGTATTTAGAAGTTAATAGTTGTATTGGTGTGTATTTGATCTGGAAGTAATAAGATCTTATGCGAAAACCAACGCTGCCTAACCGGCGGCTAGCGCTAGCGCTCAGGTTTTCGTATAAGGAGTAAGGAGAACCGGCGCTCTCCCTGCCTAAAGAGGCGAAGCGCCCCAAACGTTGCATGAACTACGAGCGAACTACGCTGCCGAACGGATTACGTCTACTCACTACCTCTATGCCGGGCATGCGATCCGCCAGTATCGCCTTCTTTTTCACTGTCGGCTCGCGCAATGAAGATAGTAGCATTGCAGGCGTCTCTCACTTTATTGAGCATATGCTTTTCAAGGGATCGCGCCGCTACCCCACGGCTCGGGCTATTTCTGAGGCGATTGAAGGGGTGGGTGGTGTCTTCAATGGTAGTACGGGGAAAGAGTTGACGAACTATACGGCGCGAGTTCCAGCCGATCAACTCTTCAATGTAATGGAGGTCTTCGCCGATATGTTGCGCCGCTCCCTCTTTGATCCTAAAGAGGTCGAGAAGGAACGCAACGTCATTATTGAAGAAATTAGCGCGACTCAGGATGATCCGCAGGAGTGGGTGAATCTGCTTGCCGATGAGGCAATGTGGCCCTCGCTTCCCCTGGGGCGCGATGATGCTGGCACAATTGAAACGGTCTCTCGGATGACTCGTCAGAAGATGCTGGACTACCTGCATACTTTCTATCGACCTAACTCGTTGGTGATTAGTGTGGCTGGGAATATCGAGACGCGGCGAGTCCAAGAGGGTGCGGAGGAACTCTTTGGGGATTGGGAGCCAGGTGAGATACCTCATTGGCAATCCTCATTTCCTCCCATTAATGCTCCGCGAGTACGTATGGTGCAGAAGGATACCGAGCAGACAAATCTTTGTTTGACAACACTCGGGACCTCCTACCATTCTCCTGATTACTTTACATTTTTGCTTGTCAATGCGTTGCTTGGCGATGGCATGAGCTCGCGTCTCTTCCAATCCATTCGTGAAGAGCAGGGCCTGGCCTATGATATTGGTAGTTATTTAAACTGCTATCAGGAAACTGGTAGTCTGGTGGTGAGCGCGGGTGTTGATCCTTCGCGGGCGCACGACGCCATTCGCGCCACGCTTGACGAACTTGAGCGCTTGCGCGCAGAACTGGTTCCCGTAGATGAGTTGGAACGTATTAAGACCTATGTGTGTGGTGGTTTCTCACTTGGACTTGAGGGGACGCAACAGGTCGCTTCCTGGCTGGGGAGCCAGGAATGTGCACAGGAGCGTCTGCTCGATATCGATGAGATTGTGGCTCGCATTCAAGCTGTGACAGCCCATGACATTCTACGTGTCGCGCAGTCGCACTTTGCTCCTCAGTGGCGTCGACTGGCTATCATTGGGCCAGATGATGTACAGCGAGCAGGTGAGTTTGAGAAGTCGCTTACAGGTGTGTAATGCTGCGGGAAGAGGAGACCTTGTTTTATGGCACAAACTAAGCTACCAACAAATCCCCCAACGACGCTTCGCGAGTATCTGCAACAGACCGAGGACGCGATTAGCAAGGGGAATCTCGATGATGCGCTGGCGCGCTGCCAGAATGTCTTGGCCCAGTATGTCGAATCTCTGGAAGCGCAACGCCTGCTCGGCGAGGTCTACCTTGCGCAGGGAAAGCTGGATGAGGCGCAGCAGTCTTTTGACTGGGTGCTGACGAATGATCCTGAAAATGTCCTTGTCTATTGTGATCGCGCGTTGGTGAGTGAGAATCTATCGGACTTTGATACGGCTCTCGACTGCTATCAGCAAGCCTATGAGCTCAGTCGCGGCAATAGCCAGATACGCGAGGAGTTCAACAAGTTGAGTTCCAGGGCGGGGCAGCAGGGCTTTATGTTCTCACGCGCGGGTCTCGCACGCCTGTATATGCGTGGTGACCTGTTTACACAATCCATACAGGAATGGGAGGCCGTCCTGGCTATTACCCCTGATCGCCTGGATGCACGCATCGGACTCCTTGAAACCCTCTGGCGCGATGGCTTGTATGAGCGTGCTGAGCAACTGGCGCGCCAGGTTTTGCTAGATGTGCCTAGTTGTTTGAAGGCTTTGCTCCTGCTGGCTTATATTACATCCTCGCGTGATCTGCGCCAGTCCCAGGATTTGCTCAAGCGAGCTGAGGCTATGGACCCTGACTTGCAGTTAGCTCAGGAACTTTTTGCCGATCTGCTTTCTAGCCAGTCGAATGCCAACGAACCCTTCCTCTCGCTGCTCAAGCGTGCCCCTGTAACTCTCACCCTTCCTGGGCAAGAAGAGTCAGCGCTTGGGCAAATGGCTCGTCAATCGTCTTCACCCAGTCATCCAAGTTGGCCAGGACTGGATGTGCCTCAGCAGTCGTCTTCCTCGCCCAGTCATCCAAGTTGGCCGGGAATTCAGACTTCTCAAGAGCCGCAGGGTAATTCTTCTCCGAGTTGGCCGGGTCTCGATGCTCCTCAGCAGTCGTCTTCCTCGCCCAGTCATCCAAGTTGGCCGGGACTGGATGTTCCTCAGCAGCCCACATCGTCAAGCCGTCCAAGCTGGCCGGGGCTTCAATTTGATGCTGAGGCACCCCACCAATCAACGCAGGAATCCGCACCGTCGCAGCCTGGCTCTACACCTTCTCAGGAGCTAAAAGCTGGAGCTTCTTCTACCTGGGAGTGGCCTGGCTCCGATCTACCGGCGTCGGCTGAGTCAAGCAAGCCTGGTCAGCCTGATCTGAATGCAATGCTAACTGAGGCGCGTAAGCACCTTTCTCCCGACGTCAAAGCTGGCGAGCATGACCCCAATGTCACACCCTGGATTCATTCAGAGTTGTCACAAGAAGACCGTCAGAAACTGTCTGCCTTGAACGAGCAGCCTGGTACTTCTTCCCCTGCTATTTCTGAGAATCCATTTGCATTTATGCCACCGCCTAGCAGCCCAGGTAATCCTACGAGTGGCCTGTGGAGCGCGCCTCCTGCTGATGGTAGTGGGCCGTCCGCGCCTCCGCCCTGGCTTGGAATGCTCTCACAAGATGATCGTCAGCAGATGAGCGGTATGGGAGTTGCGCCCCAAGATGTTTCTGATGCTCCTGCGCTCGCTGATCCTCAAGTCTCAGCAGAGATGGAGAAATTGGAGCAACCTTCCGCCGAGCCGGTTGTGCCGGAAGAACAAACAAAGCCCACAGACGCGCCAGTGCCACCACCATCGACCCTTGCGCCTGATAACGATGAAGACGATGATTCATTTGGTCCAGCCTGGCTGAAGTCCATTGGGGCCGCGAGTATGGAATTGAGTCGTGAAATGCCAGCTATTCCTGCTCGCCCACAACCAACTCCAGTTGAGCCACCCAAGCCTAAAGAACCTGAAATAGAAGCGCCTGTGTCCCAGGAGCCAGTTATTCAGCCTGGACCTGCACCTAGTGACCTTTTCACGCAGCCTACCCCTGCGCCTAGCGACCTCTTCGCGCAGCCTGAGCCGTCGCAACCTGATGTGCCCTTCTCTGATCCATCTGATCCCTGGGCTTTTCCAGGGAATCTCTCCAGCCAGCCTGGAGATTCAAATGGGATGCCTGAGTGGGCCAATCAGCTACTTACCCCTTCTGGTGGAGCGCAGGATCAGGCAGCCCCTTCCTGGCTTGACCAACTTTCGCACAATGCTTCTGCTCAACCTATGCCTGAGCCACCCGCACCTGAGCCAACCTTGCCTGACCAAGAGCAGCCGTCTGAGCATTCGGTTGTTGCCTCACTGGAGGATTTGGAGAAGAGCCTCTACTCACAAGGCTTTGTACCGTTAGAGCCTAATAGTCTCTCCTCTCTGGTACAGGGTCAGGGGGGGGGTGAGGAACCGGGCCAGGAGTTCCCAGTATCGCAACAGGAGCCGCATTTCCCGCAGGAGAGTGTTCCCCCGTCACCCTTCTCAGAGCCTGATTTCTTGCAGGAGCTTCAGGATTGGCGCTCACAGAAAGAATCACAAGAGTCATCGCTCTCTTCTGCCCTGGCAGCCTTAACTGGCATGAATAGTCAGCCTCAGTCTGAGGAGCCTGTAGTTCCACCTCAGGTGCCTGTTTCTCCTGTTCAACCAGAGCAGCCAGAATGGGCATCTATGCTAGGCGCAGCTCCGGCATCCGGACCTTTAGCACAACCGGAGCAGCCATCATGGCTGGCCCCCCAGTATCTCCTCAGGAGCAGCAGGAGCAGCCGTCGTGGTTAACCCCCCCGGCATCTCCTCAGGTGCAACCGGAGCAGCCGTCGTGGTTAACGCCCCCGGCGTCTCCTCAGGTGCAACCGGAGCAGCCATCATGGCTGACCCCCCGGCGCCTCCTCAGGCACAACCAGAGCAGCCGTCATGGGTGGCTGCATTGAGTGCTGGACCTACGCCCATGCAGCCTGATATAGAGCAGAGGCCACCTCAGACACAGCCAGCGCAGCCATTTCTGCCAGTCGAGCAGCCTGTGGCAGATGTTGAGTTGACTCATAAGGCTCCGCCACCCGCCGCTCGGCCGAATCCCTTCCTTGAGGATAATCTGGAAACAACGATGAAGCGCCCGGCGATTCGCCTTCAACCTGTACAGCGTAATAATATGAAGGAGCCGCCCACGGCCCGCAATCGCTCAATGGAGCGTCAGCCAGCCACCAACGAGGGGAATTCGAGTGCGCAGGATCGCTTGCTCAAAGGTTATCAGCATCAGTTGGTTGGCGACTATGACGATGCCATGCAGGAGTATCGTATTCTGATTCGGACCTCACCAGACCTGCTAAGCGAAGTTGTGAGCAATCTGCGCGCTCTGCTCAAACTGGCACCTAAGTACTCAGCTGGCTATCGCGTGCTTGGCGATGCCTACATGCGCCAGGGAGAGTACTTGCAGGCAATGGAAGCCTATAATAAGGCCCTGACTATGGCAAAAAAGGCCAAATCCTGATACAGTAGAAGGAGTCTAAAAGCGTGGAAACCATTCTGCAACGCTTAACCGAGCTGAACGAGGTGTATGACGCCATTCTTGTTGGTAAAGATGGCCTGATCGTCGCGGGCATGCTACATAGCGAGGACGAAGAGGTCGTAGGAGCAATGTCGGCTGCAGCCTTTGGCTCGATTACCAGTTTCACCGAGCAGATCAGTAACGGCGAAACCAGCCACGTCGTCATTGAAACACAAAAGGGGTCCATTCAAATGGAGGCGGCGGGAGACCTGATCCTTGTCGTCACCACGACCGGCAAAGGCAATATGGGACGCGTACGCGTTGAAATGAAGAAAGCCTGCCAACAACTCGGCGAGTTGGTTGGCAGCTATTAATTGCATCGAATCATGGACTGGTGCGATAGGTATTAAAGTGCTTGTCGCACCAGGCCATTAATAAAATTTATTATCCCCTCTTTACTTATAGGGGGACTCGCCGATGAGGAGAGATATGAGACATTTCTCAGATGCCTTTCCCGATCCATGGTAGGACTATCTGGATCGGGAAAGGCATCTGAGGGGAAGAATCCTCTTCCACGCCTTGCCTGGTCTTTCCACAAAGGCTAGAATATCACCCAACTTACTTAAAGGAGTTACTGTTACATCATGGAGCGAACCCTTGTCCTGCTAAAACCCGACGCGGTCCAGCGCGATCTGGTCGGTGAAATACTTGCCCGCCTCGAACGTAAAGGTCTGAAGATTGCTGGTCTGAAGATGATGCGCCTCTCCGACGAGTTGCTCAATGAGCATTATAGCCACCTCGTTGGTCGTCCTTTCTTCCCCGAAGTCAAATCCTTTATGCAACTGACCCCGGTTGTCGCACTCTGTCTCGAGGGCATCGATAGCGTCAACACAGTGCGCGCTATCTGCGGCATCACCAAGGCCCGCGAGGCGGCCCCTGGCACCATTCGCGGCGAGTTCGCCATGAGCGTACAGGCGAACCTGATTCACTGCTCTGATTCTCTGGAGACCGCGCAGGTAGAAGTGCCCCGTTTCTTCAAACCAGAGGAACTCTTCACCTATAGCGACGCCCTTGAGGGATATCTGTACAACTCTAGCGAGCGTGAATAATCCTTGCAAATAGGATGACAAAGAGGGGTAGTGTATCAAAATGTGATATACTACCTCTCTTTTATTTTTAAGATGATAGACTAGGAGGGCGAATGGACACGAATATTTTTATGCGCGAGGCTCGGAACGTACAGCCGGATTTGCCCCCGCCTCACCTTCTCCAATGGATTGTGTATAAAGCGGTTAGCTCTGAAGAACTTGAGGATCAGAACGCGCCCTTTCGCCTGTCGGTCCTTGAGGCGCTGCATGAAACGCTCACGCCAGCAGATCGTATCTTGGTGCGCTTTATTCTGGAGCAGGAGATCATATATCATGAGCAGTTTGCTGGGATGAGTGACAGTCTTCGTCTCTGTGGCTTCTTGCTCTCGTTGCTGGCGAGATTGGATGATGTCCGCTTATTATGGGAAGCCAAGATAACGAACTTTGATACCATGTGTGGATTTGATATACAACTCCTGGTTGGCGCTGGGGTTTCTGCCACTCTGGCATACCTCCAACATATCCAAGAGGACTGGGCTCAGGAGGCAAAGGAATACATCGAAGAGTGCCAGCAGGCTGGGGATTTTGACCGTTTAGACCAATACCGCGCTACCATGCAAAGGTATTTTCGTAATACTGTTTAACTGGCCCGGCTCTTGCTACTTCTCCCAACCTTGATAGGCTCGTCTTCAGTTCCACGCGCGGCCTCGCCTGGGGCGGGAGGCGTATGCTTACGCGTAGAGAGACGCCAACAGCGTGTCTTGCTGCGGAAACATTTTTCCTGCTCTTCTAATGTCTCTGGAGGGGTGCCCTTTAGACAGAAGACCTGATACATTGGCTCTCCTGCCACGTCATTGCAGGGAAACCAACGCTCCCGGTAATATGGGCAGGCATTCTTGTGTCTCCGCCAGTTTGAGTTTTCAGATGGATGCGTATGTATCTCGCCTGCCAAATTGGATCCTTTCTTTGTTCGACTCTTGTTCACAAGATCGCTACGAATAGACGTAGTATATCACATTGTTTCTAGAAAAATAGAGTAACGACTACAGACAATATGAGGCAGTTCATGGTATAATAGTTACAAAGTTGTTTGTGGAGAATTCATTGTTTGAACCAAAGGACGATCCATCCCAGCCTCCTCTGAGCGATATTCAACCACCCATTCCACAAGAGCAAGATGTTGCCCCTTGGACCTTGAATGAGGTCATGTATGGAGTGGTTTTGACAGCCATCATCTGGCTTATCGCTGCCGTACTCCTTTCAACGTATTCGTCGCATGCCGCATCCATTACCAATAGTCCAGTAAAGGCTATTCTGGTATTTCTCCTGTCAGCCCTGGTTGAAGGGGCCTTTGTGGTCGCACCGCTGGTTATCGCCTGGCGTGCGGCGCGAGCGCGTGAAGGTGCTTCGCGCTGGCGTGTGGCTCTAAGAGGTCTAGGCTTCCGCCGTTTCAATGTACCAAAGTCGATAATTGCCATCATTGGTTTTTTCTTATTGATCTACTTGGTAAATTTCATCTATCAGCTCTTGATCACGACCTTTCACCTCCCTATCCAGACGAACGATCAGTACATCCTGGAACGTGGAAGGCTCGATCCACTGACGACATACGCGACCCTTCTGGCAGGAGTGTTAACCGCCCCTCTGTGCGAGGAGATTTTCTTCCGTGGCATGTTGCTTGGTGGCTTACGGCGCTCTATGCCTGATGCCCCTGCTGTCATCATTAGCGCCTTTGTCTTTGCCCTCGCGCATTTTGATATTGGTTCCTTTGCGGTCTTGCTCGTTATTGGCTTGATCCTGGGCTACCTGCGCTGCCGAACCCGCTCTATCTGGCCGAGCATTGGCTTGCACTTGCTCAACAATGGCTATAGCTCATTATTGATCGTTCTGGCGCTGAATAACTTTATTAAGGTCTAGCCTGTCGCCACTCTCCCTGACCAATGCGGAACAATCCCAGGAGCAGGCAGAGAAGCGCGACCTGTGGTAGAAAGAAGATCGACGACCCAGAAATAAAGTTGGGGATGCTCAGGAGAAGAGCGAGCAATGAGGCGAAGCCAAAGAGCACACTTACGCCTGGCTGTGCCTTCCAGCATGAGGGGCGTAGCCACCAGAGACTTACGCCAAGGCTGTTTGCGGCTAGCCCTATCCAGCTCTCTATTGCCTCGCTAGAACGTGCATCTGCTGGTGAGAGCAGATAGATGCCAAGCACGATTAAAATGGCAAGTAGAGGCAGAAGGGCGATACAATAGCTATCCCAGCGTCTGAGAGCTGTGCGGTGTGCTGAAAGGCAAGTATAGCTCCCCAGCAGCAAGATAGCAGGCATGGTTGTGAGGTAGGATATAAGCGCGCTGTCCAGGTGTGGCACGAAGGTTTGTAACGAGAAGTTTAACAGTGAGAGCGTTCCCCAGGCACAGCCAAAAATAGCCCCCAGGCGTAGCCAGCCCGCGCGCATCTTAGCCGTAAAGATGCACCAGGCAAGAAAGACAAGAATTGTCTCGATAAGTAGTATCTTACTCGCGGGATAGGCGAGCGGTAGATTATTTTGCCAACTCTGGGTAATCAGGCTAGCAGCGCTTAGCCAGATGATCGCGATGAGCGCGAAAGTGACCATGAAGCGCGGCGTCCAGATGATAATTGTCTGGGCCTTCTGCTCGTTGGAAACGAGTGTGCTCCGCGTTAAATTATGGTCACTCTCTTTTATGTCGCTTGTCATCTGGGTATCTGGCTCAATTGGCCCGGCGATACGTTCTGGCATCCTCGCTGCTTCCTTTTACCTATCTCTTTGTTTCTGCGCCTCTGTGGATACTTCCCCGAAAGCTGGTGCAGTGGGTGCTGCTCCTCTAGAAGAGTTACTCACGCGCATTGTATCATATGTTACGCGTGCTCGCTGCTGGGTAGTTCGTCTAGCCTATGCAGTCTCACCGTTATTGAGAGCGACACCGATAAGCTGTGCGGCTTGCTTGCGCTGTGCTTGTAACCCATCGCTAAAGTGAACCGGGTATGCTTGTGTTGGCTTAAGGGCGCGATACTGGGGAGGAAGTCGCTCCAAATTCTGTTGCGCGAGTTCGCGGATTTCCGAGAGTGGTGGTAAGCTACCTGGTACTACCACGCCATTGCGTACTATTGGGCGGAATAGACGATGGTATCCCTCCGGGTGTGGTTCGTGTGCAAGCTGGATGATATCCTCTTCCCAGTTAGGATGACGATAGATCTCTTTTTTGCCGGGCCAGGTGCTTTTCGCGCCTGCTATCTTGATCTTAGGATATTCGTTGCCCGAGTCATCCACGTACCAGACCTCTTTGTATACAGTACCGAGCGCCCCACCCATAATCCCTAGTTCCGGTGAGCCTGCGCCATAGCCAAGCGCTGTGCCAATGCCAAAGGAATCAATCGCGGCACCAGCTTCCAGCAGTTCAGTGATTTTCCATTCATCCAGATCGCCGCTGGCGAGGATGCGCACTCCGTGTAAATCGGCCTTATCGAGCTGCTCGCGAATGTAGATACTATCCGCTATCAGGTCTCCACTATCCAGGCGAACCGCTGCTAGTGTATGTCCCATTGTTTCCTGTGTGCGTTGCGCAACCTCTATGGCCTTATGAATCGCGGCGTGTGGGTTATAGGTGTCTAGCAGGAGCGTATAGCGATTATACGCCTCCGCAATGGCATAGAAAGCCTCTTCTTCCGTGGGGAACATCTCGATTAGTGCGTGGGGGACTGTTCCTGTTGCGGGGAGGCGATACTCGTAGGCGGCGTTGAGCAGCGATGTGCTCGCACATCCTCCGATATAGGAAGCGCGTGCTACTGTCATCGGTTCCTGTGCGCGTCTGAATGCGAACTCTGCCACGCGGCGTACACGACCTTGCTCTGCTGCGTAGACGATACGGGAGGCCTTTGTCGCGATCAAGGTCGAGAGCCCAATAGCTTGCAGGAGTCCCGCTTCTAGCAGGATCGCCTCGCGAAATGGGGCCGTTACGCGCATAATTGGCTCATTGGGAAAGGCGATGGAGCCTTCGGGGAGAGCGAGAATTTCGCCCGTGAAGCGTAGATTCGCTAGTTCGTCAAGAAACGCGGCATCGTAATCGCGAATGCGGCTGAGAAATTCTAGGTCCCTCTCACTGTAGCGGAAGTCTTGTACAAACTCCAGCGCTGCCTCCAGCCCTGCTACCAGCAAATAAGCTCCTCCAAAGGGGGCTGTGCGGGTATATAAATCAAAGGTGGTCAGCCCATTATGCCCGGATCGCCATGAAACATAGGCCGAATCTGGATGGTACATATCGCTCATCAATCCTGGGTGATACTTGGGTGCGCGACGATTCATATATAAATAACCCTCAAAGAATACGCTTCTGCCAAGGCCTTCGAGCCACTATCGTAGTTAGCATGATCCTTACCCTAACCCCCTGAGCACTTTAGCACTAGCCGCCTAACCTGGAGGTAGTGGTGTGTATAGCAACATGAGCGCATTCAGGTGTTCACGAAAAGGTGTAAGTTGGTGTTCATTCTACCATATTGACGCAAGGCAATGGGTATCTCAGCCGCCACCTTTGGCGGTTTTATGGAAAGCAAGCAGATATCTACTACCTGACATAATTTATTTTATCCCCACTAGTACTACCCTGGTCCTAACATTTAACACGTGTGTATTGTTTGTTTTTGCATCTAAAGAGTGTCTCCAAAGCGCAAAGTCCAGGTCAGCTTGCCTGCCAAACATTTCCAGTGCTCCAGTGCTCCTGATGCATTCGCATGTATATAGCCTGGAGGTCCTACGATGATTCAAGTCTCAGAAATGGTTGTCGTATATCACTTGTAACGAGATGTGGTGTGACAGAGTCATACTTTCTCATGCAGGGTAGCTTCTGAATAGAGAGGCTGTCTGCGCCTACAGAGAATGGTAGCTCATATATAGAGCAAACCTGTTTGCAATTTTGAATGTCTTATGTGACAACCGAGGCCGCCTGAGCGGTGGCTAGTGCGAACTTCTTGTTTGAACATCTGAGCGCGCTCAGGTTGTCGCGTAAAGAGAAAAGGAGTTTTCTTGAAAGAACAGCAGATCCACCAGACATCGAAACAGCCGAACAACTTGAAATATCTCTTGATCAAACTAGGACTGGGATCGATGCTTGGTCTCATGCTGATGGGAGCCATGCTTGGTCTCGGGACGCGTACCGCGTCCGCAAAAGAACATACCAGCGCGGCCCCAACGGATGTAGTCTCGATGATTCGCGAGGTCTTTGGTCCTTATTCTGGTCAGGCGATCAATATCGCACGCTGTGAGTCGCAGTTCAATCCAGGTGCGACCAACTCGACCCCAATTGGTGGAAGCCATGCGGCAGGCGTCTTCCAGATTCTCTATCCTAGCACCTGGAATGGAACGCCGATGGCTGGAAGCTCGCCATACGATGCCTATGCCAACATCAAAGCCGCCTATCATATCTTCCAGCGCGATGGTTATAGCTGGTATGAGTGGCAGTGCCAGCCGTAAGATAAAATAATTACGAAATACAAGAGACCTCGACAAATTCTGTCGAGGTCTCTTCTTTGTCCGTATTTCTAGCCTGCTTCCTGCTTGTTTGTGTGATGTGCCTCATCTAAGGCATATTTACGCAACAGAAGCAAGACATCGACTTCGCTGGCGCAATCGTAAATCATTTTAGGGGTCAGGATAAGCACGCTCTTTTCTTTACACTGGCGCACCAGTAGCTCTAGCTCAAAGCGAGTGGTCCATTGACTGCCTTCATCGGTAAGGAGAATTGTCTTAAATGATGATTCCCTGAGTGCCTCAATTAATCGGTGCCAACCCTCATTTTCCTCTTGTATATAGATGCATATCTGCTCGTCACGCCATCCTTGCTTACGAGCGAAGGCTAAGAGGTCCCTCCCTTGCTGTTCCCTTTCTGACTTGCTGCGCACATAGATGGCGATTGGTGCGTCCAGTGACAAATAGGATGGATGGTGTGTCGGTGTCATGGCTTATTGCTCCCGATCTAGAAATACCATTAGCTCCTCTATAGTACGTATCACGACCCATTTTTCGTTCTCCCTGCGACTAATGGGGGATTGGGCCTAGGGTAAAGTCCTGGGGCGTTTTTCTTTACCTACCCTCTTGGGTCGCTGTTTGCGTCTATACTAGCATTAGAGATGCGATAGATGCAGCCGCTATATAGGCGGTGTTAACGCATGGAAGGTAGAAGATAGTTCTATGAAGATAGTCGTTATTGGTAGTGGTTTTGGCGGTTTGAGCGCAGCGATTCGCTTGCAGGCTCAGGGGCATGATGTGACGATTCTAGAGAAGCGCGATAAGCCAGGAGGGCGTGCTTATGTCTATGAGCAGGATGGGTTTACCTTTGATGGGAGGCCTACGATCATTACCGCTCCCTGGCTGATCCATGACCTCTTCGCGCTCTGTGGCAAGGAGACTGCGGATTATGTAACCCTCATGCCAATTAACCTCTTCTATAATATCCGTTTCGAGGATGGCTCCATCTTCCACTATGATGGCGACCGCGAGAACATTCTTGCCCAGATTCGGGTGTTCTCGCCTGGGGATGTCGATGGCTATCTGCGCTTTGCTCACGATACTGAGCTAATCTATGAGAAGGGCTTTGAACTGATTGACCAGCCTTCACAACATTTTCTTCCATGCTTAAGGTCGCCCCTGACCTGGTGCGCCTACGAGCCTATACCTCGGTCGCGGACCTGGTGAGCCACTACATCAAGGATGAACGCCTGCGTCAGGTCTTCAGCTTTCATCCTCTTCTCATTGGTGGTAATCCATTTGAAAGTACCTCGATTTATGCTTTGATCCATACGCTTGAGCGTAAGTTCGGCATCTGGTATGCTCAAGGAGGCACTGGTGTGTTAGTGCGGGCTCTGGTCAAGTTGTTTGAAGATATAGGTGGTGTGCTCCATCTCAAGCAAGAGGTTTCGCGGATTCAAGTGGACGAGCGTAGTGGACGGGCGACCGGCGTTCAACTTACGTCTGGTGAGACTATCATGGCTGAGAGCGTAGTCTGCAATGCCGATGTGGCCTACGCATATCTTAACCTTGTTCCTGACCATGCCCGGCGCAAGTATACGGCGAATTATATCAAGAAGATGCGCTACTCTATGTCACTCTTCGTCATCTATTTTGGCACGGATCGACGTTATGATGATATCGCGCACCATGAAATAGTCATGGGACCGCGCTATAAGGGCTTGCTTAATGATATCTTCAAGCGCAAGGTGCTAGCAAAGGATTTCTCACTCTACCTGCATCGCCCGACCGCAACGGACCCCTCGATGGCCCCTGAAGGCTGTGATTGCTGGTATGTGCTCTCGCCTGTACCGCATCAGGGGAGCAGGATTGATTGGACTCAGATGGCGAAGCCCTATCGCGACTCCATTATCACGTACCTGGAGGAGCGCTATCTTCCTCATCTCTCAAAGCATATCATTAGCGAGCATCACATTGACCCTCTACATTTCGAGCAGACGCTCAATAGTTATCTGGGCAGTGCCTTCTCAGTTGAGCCAGTACTTATCCAATCGGCCTGGTTTCGTCCCCATAATGTAAAGTGAGGATATTCCCAACCTCTTTTTTGCTGGAGCCGGAACTCACCCCGGTGCGGGTTTACCTGGAGTCATGAGTTCAGGTAAAATAGTAGCAGATATGATAGATCGTGCCTGTAAGGGAAAAATTTATAATGCTTTAGATGTGGGGATAGAAGAAGGGAAGCATGTGTCGCGCTGATAGCCCTGCTATTTGCCTGTATGCGGAGAATTGTGCTTCTTTTGTTTCTCCGAATGAGAACCGGTCAATGGTGACCGGCTCAACTCATGCAGACAATGTGTCGTATGTATTGCTACTGATGAGGGCGATACGTGCGCATGGTGAGCACAAAGGAGGGCTACCATGTCTACTCAGCATCGTTGGACTATGGGTCTTGTCACAGGTACTAGTATTCTGGGTCTCACCGTAACGAGTGGGCTGGCATTCATCGCTAGCCGATTTGTAGACGAGTTCTCGCGACCCCATCAAGTCTTAGATGAAGTCAACTTTTCGTGGACGCTTCCAAAAGCTTTGCCTGAACCTGATTCCTCATTGCAGCGTGCGTTTCAGTGTCGAACTATTGATGGCGCACTCTTATGTGGCGAGTTCTGGGCGCAACCCCAACCAGCACCTACAATTGTCCTCTGTCATGGTTATCGTGTATCGCGTGCGCACCTGCGCTCTGTCGCTAGCCTGGAATATGCGCGCGGTTATAATGTCCTTACCTTTGATTTTCGTGGGCATGGTGACAGCGATAGTGTGACTACGAGCGGAGGCAAAGTAGAAGTGCGCGATCTGGAAGCTGCCCTGATGGTCGCGAAGAGCCAGCCAGAGACGCTTCCTGGTCGTGTTATCATCCATGGTTTCTCAATGGGAGCTGCTGTCGCTCTACTCACCCCTCCACATGCTGATGTCGCCGCCATCATTGCTGATAGCCCCTATGCACGTACCTTTGATGTTGTGCGTCGCCTGGTCGAGTTTCGCCTGCTTGAGGCTAGTAATCGCTGGAAACGCTGGCCTCGACTGGTTGGGCAGTTGCATCACTTGTTGCCTCCCATCTCGTGGGCTACGGTTGTCATGAGCGTGCTGGTCTTTCGTCTCCGCTTTGGTTTTGGCTTTCTGTCGCGACCTGATGCCAGCTTTAAGCGCTGGCAGGGCTGGCGGGCGTATGCTCATACCTCAGGCCGCCGTCGCCCAGTTCCTATCCTGCTCATTCATGCTGAGGGGGATCAATTGATTCCTATCGCGCACGCCCGCCGCATTGCTCGCCAGGCCAAGATCTATGAAGTTCCCCTGGAAACGTACTTTGTAGATGGCAGCGCCCATTGTGGCGCATATAGCTATAATCCCAGCCAGTACGATAATGTGCTCAGTGATTTCTTGCAGCGTCATCTTGGACCGGATTTCCCAAAACAGCATCATGCGCTCAATGAAATATAAGCTGAGCAGTTTTTCACACAAAAAACCTTGCGCATAACCGTGTTTGGCGTGCATAATCATTATTGGAGAGAAAGACACGTTCCAATATCAAGTGCGTCACTTCTTGTAGAACGGGCTGTGTTTTACTAAATGTATCCATAAGAGGAGAGAAATGCAACCATTCGACGAGACGACTTCGACCACGGGCGAATTGAGCATCCCTGTTGAAGCCGCACCAAATACGGGTGAGCTAGATGGTGCCACATTAGCACGCCTGCCAAATCTGACTGATTATCGTCGCGCGCCCCATTTGCAGAGGCAGCAAGTCCGTCAGCGACCAAACACAGATGCCCTACCCGCAGTAGACGCGAATACCCCCTTGCCGCCAGGGAGTCGGACGCGCGTGCTTAGGCGCCATCCGCGCCAGCTTTCTGAGGAGCAGCACGCGGAGTTCACACGTATTCGTGAGGCTTATATCCAGCTTCAAGCACGCTATGAGAGAGACGTCGCCGCGATTCATAACGCACATGAGCAGGAATTAGCAACTTCCCATGCGCAGATTCAGGAGGTGCTAGCGGCTCATATGGCCTTGCAACAGCAGCATCAGGAATTAGAGCAGCGTTTCCAGGCATTAGAACAGTCATTAGATGCAACAGCTGAGCAGAAGGCCCTGGAAAAGGTCGCCCATGCCACTGGTGAATTGGAGGCTTCGCCTCATCAAGTGCCAACGCTACTACAAGATGCTATTGATGTGCTTCAGCGGCATGCCAAGGAGCAGGAAGATAAGCACCTCGTAGAGATTCTCTTCTTAAAGCGTGAAATGCAGTCTATGGCTCAACAACTTGAGCAGAAACGCGGTCAGGTTGATGCTGAGCGGCAGGGGTTGCTCTCCCTGCAAAGCTCTGCCAAAGAACAGGCGGATTTGCGTCTGAAGTGGGCCCATGCGCGCCTTCTGGCCCGGACACGTGCTCGGGCTGTTATAATCAGTCTGGCCCTGTTACTCCTCCTTCTGGTGCTTCAATTTGCCTGTATGCGTCTCTTTAATGTTTCAGTCAATGCTGGTCTCTCGTTGGCCTTGATTGCACCTCTTTTGATTTGTGCCGTCTGTTCCATGTGTATGGCGACTCCAGCGTCAATGGTCAAAACCATTTATCAAGGGGCTCCCCATAAGCGTAAAAACAAGTAAATGATTAGATAATAGCGTTACAAAAAAATACCTTCTGACCCGGCCACTTGCATGATTCTGAAGATCTCTGATCTTCTCTTGCCTGATAGGTGCCACGCCACCTGGCTCGCTACCTATTCGTCAGCTCATTCATCAGCAGGTGTCTGGGTCTCTCTGTGCCAGAACCACATTCCATATGGAAAGGTTTTTTTTGCAGTCAAATTTATGCAAACACATGCCTCCATAGGTCTCACCTGTATCGTATACATAGATAGAGAGAGAACATCGTCGCTAAAGAGGAGAAAGGAATGGTATGACACACCAGATTGAGAGTGAATCCAGGCTCAAGCCGCATAAGATATGGCAGGATGGACATATGCCCCAGCCTTGCGCTATCGTCATTTTTGGTGCAACCGGTGACCTGGCTCAACGCAAGATTTTACCCACTCTGGCACACCTTATGCATGACCATCCTTTGCCGCAAAGTTTTCGCATTGTGGCCTTTGCCCGACGTCCACTTGATGATGAGAAGTGGCGCACGATGGCCCTTGCATCGATTAACGAGTATATGGCTCCTGATGACCGCCTGGATGAGCAGGCGCAGCAACAATTTGCCTCTCGCCTTTTCTATTGTCGGTCAAATTTCGATGATCCCGAAGGTTATCAACGCCTCAAACAACTTCTGGAGAAGCTCGATCATGAGCAGGGAACAGAGGGCAATCGCCTCTACTACTTGGCAACACCACCAGATACAGATAGTGAGATCATTGCTCACCTGGGGGCTGCTGGTTTGAATCATGCGGGGCAGGTCTCTGGAAATGGCAATCATGGTAAGTCGTGGGCACGGATCATTGTTGAGAAGCCATTCGGGCATGATCTGTCTTCCGCGCAACGCCTGAACCGAGATCTGGGGCGTGTCTTCCGCGAGAATCAGATCTACCGCATTGATCACTATATGGGCAAAGAGACGGTCCAGAACATCATGGCCTTCCGTTTCTCGAATGGTATCTTCGAGCCCCTATGGAATCAGCGCTATGTAGATCATGTGCAGATTACGGTCGCCGAATCGCTTGGCATTGGCACGCGAGCCGAGTTCTATGAGGGTGAGGGTGCGATACGTGATATCGTGCAAAATCATATCATGCAAGTGCTCTGCTTGACCGCGATGGAGCCGCCTGTGGCTTTTGACGCGGATGCAATTCGTGATGAGAAGGTGAAGGTGTTACGGGCCATCGATCCGTTTACGGCAGATGAGGTCAAACGGAACGTAGTGCGTGCGCAATATGTGGCAGGAGAAATAGATGGGGAGCAGGTAGTGGGGTATAAGCAGGAGCAGGGTGTGGCACTCGATTCTACGACGGAGACCTTTGTGGCGCTCAAGCTCTTTATTGAGAACTGGCGTTGGGAGGATGTGCCATTTTATATTCGTACTGGCAAGCATCTTCCCAAACGAAGCACCGAGGTCACTATTCAATTCAAGCGCGTTCCTCATCAACTCTATCGTCCCTCCGAGACAAAGGGGCTGGTCCCCAATCGCCTGACTATGCGTATTCAGCCCGATGAGGGCATCTCGCTCAAGATAGGAGCCAAGATTCCAGGCGCCGCTAGTCAATTAAGCTCGGTTGATATGAGTTTCTCATATAACGAGGCGTTTGGTATCGAGTCGCCTGAGGCTTATGAACGCCTGATAGCAGACTGTATTCTTGGTGATTCCACGCTCTTCATCCGTCGCGACGAAATTGAAGCTTCGTGGCGTATTATCGATAGCATTACGAAGACCTGGCAGCGCCTTCCCGCATCGACGATACATACATATAGGGCTGGTACCTGGGGGCCTGCTGAGGCTGATGAACTTCTCGAACGGGATGGGCGTTCCTGGGATAACCCCTAAGATCTTAGATGAACCTCAACGCTGCGATTGCGGCGTTGAGGTTATAAGGTGTAAGTCTTGTCTCTTCCCATACAACAAGAGAGGCTGTACCATATCAAATACGGTACAGCCTCTCTTGTTGTATGGGAAGATAGTTGGTATTACCCGAAATTGGTTTTAGGTCTTATTCGAAAACCGACATCGCTGCTCGCGGTTAGCGTTGGCGCGTTTAGGTTTTCGGATAAGGATCTCGCAGAAAGTAGCTAGCAGCTTAGCGCTCGCGCTCCTGCTGGTCGCGATTGCGGCTGTTCTCACCCTTTTCCTGCTGCTGCTTATTGATCTCGAAAGCGCTGTTCTGGCGATTCTTCTGGTCTTGCTCGTTACTGCGAGTGCCACCCTGCTGCTGCTGTTTCGCCTTGTTGCGCTGTTCGTCTTTGTTGCTGTAATTTTCGTTCTTAGCCATGGTTGAAGTGTCCTTTCTCACATACGCTTAGGCGTATGGACTAAACCACACATATTCGAGAGGCTATCTAGCTGCTTGTTATTGCGTCTAAAGCTTATACGCCATACGCAATAACCTCTACATAACTCTCTCTAAGTTGATACTAACAATGGTCTAAAATGTGTATGGTGGATCTCAACCATGAATGTAAATATACCTTCAACACGAAAGGGTCCTGACCGACGGTCAGGACCCTTTCGTGTTGAGCGTTGTTTAGCCCAGAAGCTCTTCCATTTGAGAGAGGTAAGACTCAAAGAGCTGGAATGCTTGGTGGACTGGTTCGGGCGTTGTCATATCAACACCTGCGTCTTTGAGCAGGTCAATACTGTACTTGGATGAGCCTGAACTGAGGAAGTTGATGTAGCGATCAACGGCGGGTTGGCCCTCATGCAGGATCTTCTGTACCAGAGCCGAGGAAGCTGAGATGCCGGTCGCGTACTGGTAGACATAGAAGCTCGAATAGAAGTGTGGAATGCGAGCCCACTCGATGCCGATCAGATCATCGATAAAGGTCTCACCTCCATAATACTTCTCATTGAGTTCCTTGTAGAGCGCGCTAAAGCTATCGGCGGTTAGAGGCTCGCCATTCGCGGACCGTGAATGAATGGCTTGTTCGAACTCGGCGAACATTGTCTGGCGGTAGAGAGTGCCACGCAGGTCCTCAAGAGCGTGGTTCAGGATCGCCAGCCGCAGTCCCTTATCGCTGGTATGCTTAAGCAGGTAGTTGGTCAGCAGCCCCTCATTGAGGGTTGAAGCTACCTCGGCAACAAAGATGGTATAGTCGCCGTACTGATAGGGCTGATGCGTGCGTGTAAAGTAGGAATGCAACGAATGTCCAAGCTCATGGGCCATGGTGAACATGCTATCGCGGTTATCCTGATAGTTGAGCAGGATGAAAGGCTGTGTACTATATGAGCCGCCACTATAGGCCCCACTGCGTTTACCCGGAGTCTCATACACGTCAATCCAGCGTTCGCCAAGACCCCGCTTCAGGGCTTTGATATAGTTCTCGCCGAGAGGTGAGAGGGCCTCGATGATGATATCACCCGCCTCCTGGTAGGTAACTTTATCTTCTTTCTCCTCGACAATAGGCACATACAGGTCATACATGTGCATCTCATCCAGCTTGAGCACGCGCTTACGTAGTTGCAGGTAGCGGTTGATCAGTGAGGTATGCGCGTTGACGGTCTGTACGAGATTGTCATAGACGCTCTCAGGAATGTTGTATGCGGAGAGTGCTCGCTGGCGGGTGCTTTCAAAGTTGCGCTGGCGGGTGTAGAAGGCGTCAGCCTTGACCTGTCCAGAAAGCGTCGAGGCGATAGTATTGCGCTGTTTTAGGAATGCGTTATGTAGCCCTTCGAACGCCTCCTGGCGTACCCGGCGGTCCTTACTGCGCACGAAGACGAGATAGTTGCCCTGTGTCAACTCAACCTCTTCTCCCTGCTCATTGCGGATCTTTGGTAGCTTCATATCAGCGTTATCGATCATGGAGAAGATGTTGTCCGGCGCACTTGCCATCTCCTCGCTTGCTGCCAGGATAGCTTCGACCTCAGCAGAGCGAATGTGTGGGCGTTTGCGATTAAGGTCATCTAACTGATGGCGATAGATGTTTAATCCAGGCACCGCATTAATGTAGCTCTCCAATGTTTCCTGGGGAAGGGCCAGTAACTCTGGTTCGATGTAAGAGATGGCTGTAACCACCTGTACATAGAGTTGCATCGCGCGGTCTGCCATACCCTGATAGAGGCTATTGGTCGTGTCCTCGTCGCGGCGCATAGAGGTATAGACATAGAGGCGCTCTAATACTTTTCCAATCTCGTCGCGCTTGCTGAGCACATTGAGTAGGGCCTCACCACTCTGCCCGAGTGTCCCTTGAAGAGTTGCCAGTTCTGGCACGCTCTTTTGCAGGTACTGAAAATCTCGCTCCCAATCCTCGTTATTGGCGTAAATGCTTTCAAGATTCCATTTGTACTCTGTCGGAATCTCGCTGCGGTTTTTGTACGATTGCACTGTTTCTACTACCTTTCGCTACATTGAATGGACCTTTTGGGGCTCATACGAAACCCAATGCCTCTGATGTGCTAGCTGCCGCTGAGGCGGCGTTGATGACTATAGCAACAAGCACACTTGGGCTTGCGTATAAGGGAGTTCGCCAGGCGAATATATTATATCCCCTCGTTATCTGTATCTGCTTCGTCTTCGTCTTCATCTTCGTAGAGAAGTAGATCATCGCGATCACCCCATTTTCCGAGAAAGCGGTAGAAATTGCGTTTGGAAAGGCGCGCGCGCTCCTCTTCCGAAGAGGTGCCTTCCTCAATTGCTTCGTGCTGTATCAAAGGGAGGTCGAATGTAACACGGGTTTGGAGATCCAGGTCGCGCATGGCGAAGTTGAAATCGGTATCCATATATTGTTGTGAACGGTAGTGTTCGTCGAAGAGTCCTGCCTGTTTGAGATGCGCGCGCGCAAAGGCCAGGCAGAGTTGATCAATCACCTCAACCTCTTCGTCCTGACTTTCCTTAAAGTGGCGCAGGTCGGCCGTTACCCAACCCTGGAGACCTGTAATTCCAACCTCCGGGTCCGCGAGGGTTGCTGCGAGTGGGAGAAAGATGTTGCCTGTCAATTCGATGCTGTTATCAAGGAGCAGAATATAGCGGCCCCGGCATTGCTTCAGCGCGATATTTCGAGCTTCAGCCGCGCCGAGTTTGTTGGAAGGCGAAATCACATGTAGACGTGATTCAGTAGCACGGCTGGCCTGAGTCCACAAGTCAAGACCATCGCGGGAGGCGTTGTCGACCAGCCAGATCTCAATGTTTGTCTCCCCTACGTGTCGTAAGACGCTTTCGATGCAGCGTCGCGTCTGTGCCTGAGTATTCGCGGCTACGACGATGATGGAGAAATCGCAGGTATCCGCCTCATCGAGGTGGGATGGTACCAGGCGTGTCAGGCGGTATGTTGTGTCATCGATATCCACACTGGGGAGAATAACCAGGTGCGCTCCACGAGGGTTATCTTTGACCGCGTAGCCAGCTTCCTCAAGCTGTAATTTTAATTCGTCTGCGCGGTCATATTGACCACGTTTGCGAAGCTGATCGCGTTCTTGTGAGAGGGCTAGAATTTCTGGTGGTATGCCATGTCTATGAGGACGAGTAGTCATGTCTATTCTATATCCTTCCTTGCTACATAATCGCTATCCACAGACTTCCTCTCAACCTGCCAAAGTGGAGTTTAGATGGTTTCTTGGATATTCAGAATAGAGTCTAACATAGCGCAAGGGAATTGTACATGGATTACGATTTCTCACCCTCTCGGTATCTGCATGCTGTAAAAGAGGTCAAAAAGTGTGGATGGGTTTGCCATGAATAAACCCATCCACACTTTTTGACCTCTTTTGCTTGAGAGGATTAGGATTGAAGGGGACCTGATTGGCCGGTTTTGCGATGGTGCTCCGCTAATTCGCGTACGCGCTGAACCTGATTCTTGTGGCAAATGACAGTGAGATCATCCATCTCAACGACGATTACGTCTTCTAATCCAATCGTATAAATGCGGCGTTCGGTATTATTGAATATGACAACATTCTGGCTGTCGAAGCCGGTATGGTCACCGACTGCATGCACCCCCTGTTCATCGGCGGGGAAAAGCGCACCATATTGATCCCAGTTGCCAACATCACCCCAACCAAGATCAGCGGGAATAACGACCAGATTGCGAGTCTTCTCTAGCACGCCATAGTCAACGGTGATGTTCTCCAGTGTCGGCCATATCTCAGTGAGTTGTGTTGCTTGTTCCTTAACGTCGGCTTCGGTGATAGCAGTAATTTTTGCCAGGCTGTCGGGGAGATGCTCCTGCATCTCTGCCAGGAAGGTGGATGCTTTCCAGATAAAAATGCCAGCATTCCACACGTAATGTCCATCACGCAGGTAGGTCTCGGCGGTTTCCCGATTGGGTTTCTCGACGAACTTCTCTGCGCTACATGCCTGGTGTCCATGACCCTCGCATACGGTATCTGAGAAGCGGATATAGCCGAAGCCTGTCTCGGGTCGAGTGGGCTTGATACCAATAGTAACCATGCGCCCTTCTTGCGCCAGATCACAAGCCAGGTGTAACGTTTGGCGGAAGACAGAGACGTTTGAGATGACGTGATCCGCACTAAAGATGCCGAGGATGGCGTCTGGGTCCTGCTGAGCGATCGTGGCTGCTGCCCAGGCGATAGCGGCGGCAGAGCCGCGCCCCATTGGCTCTTTCAGGACATGATCGGCTGGAACGGTTGGTAGGTGCTCTTCCACGAGTCCAGCCATATGATTACCTGTAACGACCCATGTCTGCTCTGGTGGCGCGAGCGGTGCGACGCGTAAGAGCGTTTCTTGAATCATGCTATTGCCAGTTGGGAGTGGCAAAAATTGCTTTGGGAAGCTCGGCGTGCTAAGTGGCCAGAGACGGGTGCCACTGCCGCCAGCCAGGATAATGGCGTGAAAATGTTTCATGCTAGAGAGGTCGCCTCCTCGCATTGTTTGTCCTCTATATAAAATACTTCTGTAGACATTCAGTCTCCAAATTGAACACGAATTGATTGTATCGGTCTCGTTCCCCTCTGTCAAATAGATAGGCTTTTTTCTCTGTAACCTGCTGACATGGCAAGTGGACATGGATGCGGACAGTTTTCTAGCCCTGGCTGTCAGGTCACAAATTGCCTATAACATATAAATTTTCTATGGACGTGGATCTCTGCCCCAAAAAGGATGTGCGTCGCGTGGATCTCTGCCACACAACGCACATCCTTTTATCCGCAAAACGAATTGCAAATATTTGAGAGGGGGTTAGAGTCCTATGCCTACTGGTTCGCTTTCGGGGGAGATAGCAGGGGAGGTGGCTACTTCGGCTCCTGTCCCTCGGTCGCGCCGTTTCTGCATTTGTTCGGGGCTAATGCGATAGACATCCTTGACGAGGCCAACTTTCTCCATTAGCCAGATCAGATATCCAGAGCAGTCGAACTGCCACCAGCGTAGGCCGTGGAAGGCTGAGCGTGGGAACGCATGATGGTTATTGTGCCAGCCTTCGCCAAAGCTGAGTAAGCCAACGAGCCATTCGTTGCGGCTCTCGTCAGTGGTCTCGAAGTCACGACGACCAAAGGTATGGCAGACCGAGTTGACGCTCCAGGTGACATGATGTGTCAGGAAGATACGTACGAGTCCGCCCCAGAGGAGACCAGACCAGCCACCAATCGCAAATGGGATAACAAGAGACAGTACAACCCAGAGGAAAAATGTATTGCTAACAAAGACAACTATAGGATCTTTCATAAGATGCTTGCAATACTTTTGGGGATCGGCCATGCGATCCTTAAACATCCAGCCGATATGGGCATGGAAGAAGCCGTGGACCGGGCTATGGGGATCACCCTCTTTATCTGAACATGAATGATGTTTGATATGTGTTGCGGCCCACTCGAGGGCTGGACCTTCGAGGGCCATGGAGCCGAGAACCAGGAAGATAAACTTGACAACCGGATGTGGGGAGAAGCTACGGTGGGTAAGCATGCGGTGGTAACCCACCGTAACGCCGAGCGCGACTAGTGAGTACAGGACGAGCAATAGTGTCAGGTCGGTCGCGTTGATGGCTTTCTGCCAGAGTGTGCTGATAGCGTAGACGGTAGCAGCCAGGGGCCCGACGACCGCAACAAGCACAGCGGTCTTGTAGATGAGACTAGTCTTCAAAAATACCTCCAAGGGCATCTCTCTATAATTTCTGGAGTGAGAGAGTGCTAAAAACATTTCTTCCACTTCTTAAAAGTGGCATTGAATATTTGGAGTGTTTGAGAGTGAGTTTTGTTTCACGAATTTTAAAGCAGGAATTTTGGGACTATTTTCATCTTATCAGGGCTACTGGCGAGATCTGTTTGCAGGTACCTCAAGCTAGTGATTCTCTAGTCCTCAAGAAGCAAGCTTATAAGTAGCTTGTCTCATCAGGGTAGTCAGAAGTGTATGAGTGTGGTATGCTGAACCAACAATACTGTACAATACATAGAGGAACACCGTAGAAGCATTGATTTACGTCTAGCAAATCAAATAATTTTTTAGAGTTTTAATAACTGTGGAAAATCAAGGACAGCAACCACCACAACCAGTGCAAGGATCGTCTGGACAGCAGGGGGGGGGATATTATGGGTGGCAGTACGATCAAGATAACACTGAGATCGCAGGGCCTAAGCCTCCGGCGGCACCATTGCCACCGGGCGCTTTGAAGCCCTCGTCGCCAGGAGGCCTTCCTCCTTATCCACCATCGCAGCCATCAGCATACGCTCCTTATAGCAACCAGAGTCGGCAGAATGAAAATTCTTCTCAACCATATCAGGAATCTTATGCTGATATGGGGACGACGTTGAGCTATGGGCAGGGTATGGAGTATCAGTATTTTGATGCCCCTCAACCTTCACAGCCAATTGAGCAGCTGCGCCAGGAGCGTTTGCAGCAGTTGCGAGAGGAGCGTTTGCGTCGTCAGCAGAGGCGCATGAAAGCCGACGTGACGACAATTATTCCCTGGCGTACTGGTAATAAGCCAGGGAAGCCAACGCCGCCGCCGTTGGCGGGTGGTGGGCCATCACTATTCAAGCCAGGGCCACCTTCGGGTGTTGGTGGGCCTTCCGCGCCGCCAACGCAAGCCGGGTCTGTCGCGCCCGCACGTTCGCCTTTAGGCCTGCCTGGAAGAGAAGCCGCGGTGCCCAGAAGTGGACTATTGGGCATTTCGCAAAAACTCAAATCTGCGGCAGCTCCCGCGCAAGATACAGGCATGATTCAAAAGGCTGCCATTGGTCGCGCGACCATGATCCTGACCCTGGCTTTTGTGGGCAGTCGTGTTCTGGGACTATTGCGCACCTCGATGTTCGCGTTTGTCTTTGGAGCCAGTAACGTTTCGGACGCCTATCTTCAGGCATTTCTTATTCCCGATCTTATCTTTAATGTTGTCGCCGGAGGGGCGCTGAGTTCGGCCTTTATTCCTGTCTTCACAAAGCACATGGTGGCGGAGAACGATGAGAAGACGGCCTGGCACGTTGCCAGTTCGGCGCTGAATCTGGCTGTGGCTATAATGGTGCTTCTGGCGGGCCTGGCTATCCTCTTCGCCCCCTGGCTGGTACCATTGTATAACAAGGGCGATGCGTCCCAACTGGCGCTGATTACCTCGTTGACGCGCGTCATGCTCTTACAGTCAATTGTGCTGGGCGCGGGCGTCATTACGAACTCGGTCCTGAACGCGCGACAGAACTTCCGCGCCCCCGCGATTGGCACCCTGCTCTACAATGTAGGTTTGATCGCGGGCCTCATTCCGGGCTTGCTGCTGGCGTTTATCGGCAAGCGGAATGATGGTGTTGCCATCTATAGCGCAACCTGGGGTGTGGTCATTGGTGCGCTTTTACAGGTTGCCATTCAGATACCCGCCATCTTCAAAGTTGGGATGAAGTATTCGTATAAAGCCTTTGACTGGAAGCATCCCAGTATCATCCAGATTGGTCGTCAGATGGTGCCGCGTATCGTCAACGCATCCATGCTCAGTTTCACGACCTTTGTGGATCGCAGCCTGATCGGTTTGCTGGCTGTTGGTGTGGTTGTGGGAACGAAAGGTACTGATGGGTTGATCTCACTGTATTATCAATCGATGCAGTTGATGTTGTTACCATTAGGTGTCTTTGGTATGTCGGTGGCGACAGCGGCCTTCCCAACGCTAGCTGAGAATTTTGTCAAGGGACGTCTGGACCGGGTACGTAACACGATCACGGAAACATTACGCGGCATCCTCTACATGTCGATCCCTTCAAGTGTAGGCCTGATCGTCATTGGCTTTCCTATCATTCAGGTTCTCTTGCAACATGGTCGTTTCGACCTGAGCGCCGCGCAATCCATGACGGTGCCACTGGCTTTCTTCGCCTTTGGTCTGGCAGGTTTGGCGGCGGTTGAGATCCTTACACGCTCGTTCTATGCGCTACGGGATAGCAAGACGCCAGTTATTGTGAGTATTGGGCAGTTTATCTTCAAGATCGCGCTGGCCCTGTTGCTGATAAATGTTGCCGTCGGGATCGGTGGCGGCTCATCGTGGGGCCTGGGTGTCCTGGCCTTCTCAACGTCATTCGCGGGTCTATTGGAGGCTGTTATCCTGTTCTGGCTGCTCCACCAGCGTCTCGGAGGCTTTAAGCTGCGAGAACTGGGTATGTTCGTGGGTAAGGTGGCCCTTGCCTCACTTGCAATGGGCCTGGCTTTGTTACTAGTGAACCTGGCGCTCGATTTCTTGTTGCGCTCGCTGGGACATGTGGGCTTCTTAAGCTGGCTGGATACTACTTCGACACCTTCGCTCGGCTTAGCGGGCACGATCGTCGCTGTCGTCAAACTCGGGCTCTTCGGCTTCATCGCGCTCTTCGTTTATGTGCGAGCCGGGCGTATGTTAGGAATCGAGGAACTTGGTCCTGTACGGCGTGTTCTAGATCGCTTGAAGCTATCCTGGATCTAGCGTATTCATGATGTGAATAAGGCCTGAAACGGCAAATTTGAACGTGGATCAGACTTGCCGCTTCGGGAGTCAGTGAGAGGGTCGCCTGTCGCGGCCCTCTCACTGCTATATAAAGGGGGAACCATGAGAAGGTTGCATGTGTCGCTTGTCGGATTTGGTGCGGTAGGTCAAGGACTTGCTCGCCTATTATTGACGCAACGTGAGCGTTTACAGCGAGAGTATGATCTCGATATACGGCTGGTCAGCGTGGCGAACTCGCGGCATGGTTGTATCTTTGCGGAAGAGGGGTTGGATATCGCTGAATTGCTCGCACTAGCGTCGCAGCAAAAAGCGTTGACTGAGGCCGCGCATACACAGCGCTGGGATAGTGCTCTGGAAGGTATCAGGGCGATAAAAGCGGATGTAATGGTTGAAGCGACCCTGACCAACCTGCGCGACGCCGAACCTGGCCTTTGCCACATTCGTACAGCTCTTGAACGGGGTATGCATGTAGTAACTGCTAACAAAGGACCTATTGCTCTGGCGGCGCGTGAACTCCTTCAAATCGCGCGTACGCAAGGCGTGCAGTTACGCATGGAGGCAACCGTGATGGCAGGCACCCCTGTATTGAGCACGGCTTTTGAGGGGATGGCAGGCACACGGATCACGGCGGCGAGGGGGATCTTCAATGGCACAACGAATTATATCTTGAGTGCTATGGCCGAAGGGCGAGAGTATGCCGAGGTTCTAGCTGACGCACAGGCGCTTGGGTATGCTGAGGCGGACCCTACAGCGGATGTGGAGGGATATGATGCTCTCGCCAAGGCTATGATTCTCTCAGCTTTGCTCTTTGAGCAGCCTCTTACCGTGGAGCAGGTCACCCGTACAGGTATTACAGGTGTATCCAGGGAACAGGTCGCGCAGGCCAGTGAGGAAGGAAAGCGCATCAAGCTCATTGCTTCGGTGCGCCGCCATGAGAGCGGGAAGGTTGAGGCGAGTGTGGAGCCTGTCGCGTTGCCATTGAGTGATGCTCTGGCGCATGTTAATGGAGCCATGAATGCGATCACCTTCGAATCTGAAGCGCTTGCTAAGGTGACGGTAATTGGCCCAGGCGCGGGCGGTATCGAGACAGGCCAGGGTTTACTGACCGATATTCTAGCTATCGCTCGCTCATAATAGGACGATAACAGGTAGAAGGCTGGCAGTATGAGCATTGCCAGCCTTCTGCTATTTAATGAATGTCTAATGCCGGGATTATTCTAACTCCTCAACTGCTTCTTCGCCTTTCTCCGCGTTCTCGATAATGTTGCCATCTTTGAAGAGAATATTTTTGGCAGCGATGCGCCATTTGGGGACGCGGCGTAAGAGGAATTCCAGATCCATGCTGAAGTGGAGAAACTCTTCCTCCTGTGCGTGTTGCATGATCTGGCGAGCTTCTTCGTCACTCTCTATTGAGACTCGTTGTTGGTACCAGTTGATGGCTTCGCATTCTTCCTGAAGGGAGGCAATAACGCGGGCGAAGGTCCGTGTCTCCTGCGAGAGCTCCTGCGCGGGTTCATGGTATTGATTGAAACCCATGAAGTGGTCCTTTCATATTCGAGCTAGTGGCTGCCTTAATATATACACCTTCCCGCGCGAGAGATCGTTTCATTTATCCGTGGTGAGCTCTTTCATGCCTGGGAGTTCGAAGCGCATGCGCACATTTCCAAAGGTGATCCAATCGCCATGTTGAAGTAGCTCCGCTTTGAGTGGAGCGAGTACCAGTTCTCCCAGGCGAGTCTTGTTGTGGCTCTTAACGTCCTCGATATAGAAGAAAGTTTCCTCGAAGCGAATCCGTGCGTGCTGACGAGAAATAGTCTTATTAGGATCGAAGGAACTGAGGTCAATGTCGGGGGCGTAGCCACGCTTGGGATCTGAGCGCCCGATAGTCACATTTTTCTGCTTTATTGGGAGGCGTTCGATGAGTTTGCCGTCCTTTTCATAGCGCAGATAAGCGTAAATACCTGGTTGAGCGGCAAGGGCCTGAACGGCTGGCAGTGGTAGAGAGTTTGCCAGCATTTCCCGGTGTTGTGGAGTGACTTGGCGCGATATTTGGTTTTGGAGTGCGATCTCATTGGTCAGATCAGTACTAGGACGGTCCAGCTCGGCCTCACGCAGAGTCTCCTCATATTCGACAGGGTTGATAGTGGGAGGAAGCTCAATGCTTTGCAGGGCCGTGAGAAAGGCATTCACTGTAGCGAAACGGCGTCCGGGTTCCTTGGCGAGTGCGCTATCAACAATCGCTTGCAGCTCATCAGGAACGTCGTGTACATATTGCTTCATACGCGGAATGATGGCCGCGCTATGCATTACTCCTGTTTCAGCTGGGTTGTGACCAACGAAGGGAACACGACCCGTAATGAGTTCAAAAAGCAGGATACCTAGCTGGTAGATATCGCTCCAGGGACCAATAGGCTGATTATTAATGTGTTCAGGGAGGCGTAGCGCAGGTCGAGTGCTGCCAGTTCGTCTACGGGCTGTGGTGTGTTTCCGCTGTCAATAGATTGGAGGAGTATTCGCAGGCCAATATCGTCGAGTTGAACGCGATCGGTGATCTGGGTGTTGCCTATGAGCGTCTCGACTGTCACAAGTTGGGGGCGCAAATCGAGTGAGGTCATATGGGCCTCGTGTAGTACCTTAACGCCAAAGGCAAGCTGACAGATGAAGTCAACCGCGCGGTGTAAGTCGACATTTTCGTTATCCATGGCATGTCGTAAAGTCACTCCACGCGGCGGATCTGTGGCAATAAAGATTTTATCACCATCCATACCCCAATCGTGGACACGAAGAAGGTGAGGTGAGGAGACCGCGCGCCTCTGGGTCAGAGGTTGCAAGAGTTGTTTGAGGTGTGGCGCAGGGATTGCAGGTAAGTTGTGAATAACATACAGTCCTACCACGTCGTTTGTGTTGCGATTGTAGGCGGTACAGGTAGTGATCCTGCTCCCATTGTTGAGAATCTGTCCTGTGCGGTAGACTCCGCCGATAAGTCGCGTGTCTCGTTGTGACATGCCTGCCCCTCCAGTCGAAGATGTGTACACGCTGAAAGTATATACTAGCAGTCCAGTCTTGTACAGGCGGAGCCAAATCTATCCAGGTGGTGGAATTGGCCTATTGCGTGGATCTAGATGATGTCTTCTGAAGGATTGAGGCTCTTATACATAGGCGCAGAGCTTCAGCCTGTGTGGGGCTTATCGAGAAGTGGAAATAGAGGTTTTGTCCCAAGCAGAAGGAATATCCTTCTGCTTGGGAGGCCCTGATAGGCTACTTATACAGTTTTGAGTCAATGTACTTGGGGATTTGATCCCAATCGCCCCCCTGAGGGACGAGGATTGATTGCCCGTCGCTGGAGGTTGAAGAGGTTAGAACATTGTCGAAGCTCAGGCCGATACGTGCGGTTTTGGGGCTGTTCAGGTCCATCTTCATAGTGAAGAGTCCCAGATCGGCAAGCGACATGTTCGTATAGACGGCCTTTTGCAGGGCATCCATGGCGTTGAAGAGATTGGGCCAGCTAGAGACCTGCTTGACCTTTGACAGCGTGTTCTTGATGACCAATTGCTGGCGAACGGAGCGAGCGAAGTCTGTGCCCTCAGCGGGATTATCAGTCACATAGCGCGCGCGTGAGTAGCGAATAGCAGTCTCGCCATCCATGTGACGCAGGCCTTTCTTGAAGCGAACCGTAATCCAACTGGCGTCTGTTTTGTCGTCGTCGTTTTTGGGGTAGTTGGCGGTAAACGAATTGGGGACATAGACATCGATGCCGCCAATCGCGTTAATCAGATCACGGAAGCCCTCAAAATCGATGAGCATCCAGTTTTTGACATCGAGGCCGGTAATACCCGCGAGCTTCTGGGCGGCGGCATCACCACCGGCTGCCCGATCCTCACCGTTATTGGAGCCAACCTGGTAGACGGTATTGAGCTTTGCATAATTGCCTGAGTTCGAGGGGACCTGTACCCATAGGTCGCGGGGAACGGAGACCATCGAGGTATGTTGATTATTAGGGGTCATGCTGATGACGACCATTGAGTCGGTCAGGTTGGAGCCTTCATGTGTGCCACCACCATAGCCCATAACGAGAAGATTCACGCGGTCGCTGGTATTCATGTAGCCGGTCTTGGTCGAAAGAGAGTTTTTCTCGGTTGAGATATTGGAGCCAAAGGCCATAACGCGCTGGGTTGTGTAGGCTCCAAAACTCGCGAGAACACAGAGGAGCACACCGAATATCAGGCAGCCCGTAGCTCTCCCTGAAGGCTTGCGTTTGCGTGCCCCAGGTGTGGGTAATTTATCGCCGTCCTGACCGTAGGCGGGTGTATATGGTGGTATAGCGGATTGGTTCTGCACGCCAGGTGTCGCTGGAGCGTATCCCGGGGCGTTTTGGGGGTAGCGCGGTCCTCTATCGCGCGTGGGTTCGTAGGGGCGCGATTGAGGATATTGGTTTTGCTGCTGAGAAGGGCGAGGGGTATTAGGTGAATTAAAGCCACCCAGTACGAGCTTACCTTGTGATGGAGCCTGCCCTGGTCCCTGATTCCCCGGTCCTTCGGGGTATGGGCGGGCTGGTATCGTCCGGTCATCGTAGTGATTATTATCTGGCATGTTGTATAAACTCTCTTCTGATCAATGTATGGCAAGGATTAGTACGTTTTTAGGCAGTGTTCTGTAACAAATTTGAATGATATCTGTATAGAGTATCTAACTATTGGCAAAAAAGGAATACTCTCTCTATATGATAAACGCATTGGGGGGTGAGAAGTTGCAATCGGCCTTGTCAATCGAGACTTCTGTATACAAAAGATAGAGGAAAGTAGGAGTAGATGCCTTCACACCTATTCCTATTTTCCTCTAAAAAGCTTATGCTGTCAGTGTTTTGCCGTGGCGGGTGGCAACAATTTCGGCCATGATGGCGAGGGCGATCTCTTCGGGGGAAGATGCGCCAATATTCAAGCCGATGGGGCCATGGATGCGTTGTACCTGTTCCTCGCTCAGACCTTCTTGCTTGAGGCGTTCGGCTCGCTCGGCTCCCGTTTTGCGACTACCAATGGCACCTACATAGCCAACCTTGTGAGCGAGAACTACCTTAAGGGTTGGCTCATCGAACTTGGGATCATGGGTTAGGACGGCGATGGCTGTAGAGGGATTGAGATCTAGTTTTTCAAGTGCCTCGTCGGGCCATTCCACGATCAGTTCGTCCGCGTGGGGGAAGCGTTCGGGCGTAGCGAAGGCCGCGCGTGCATCCACAACAATGACGCGATAGTTGAGCGTTTTGGCGAAGGTAGTGAGCGGTATGGCGATATGCCCTGCACCTACGATGATGAGTGTGGGTGGAGGGGCATAACCCTCGATAAAAACCTCATAGTCGCCCTGGGGTAATGTCAGCGTATGGGTGGCGCTGATTCCGGACCAGGTGGCTTGCTCAGCGAGCGGTACGACCTGCTGATTGAGACTTTCGGAGCCAAGGTTTCCTTGTGGGGCTTGACCTGGGAGTAGTAAGAGCTTGGCTCCGATGTTATTCGGCCCCTGGACAACTGTTGCCAGGGCCGCGCCTCGCTGCTTCTCAAGCGCGCCCCTTAAAGCCTCATAGAGTCCACTCATCATCTCTCTCCTTCACGCGTTCTAGATAATAGGTGAGCATACAGTTGGCCCTGGCTCATGCTACCAGTCGAGGCGCTCAACGAAGACACGAATGGTACCCCCGCATGACAGGCCGATCTTTTCTAGATTTTCGGCCTCGCTGATACCAAACTCTAGCAACTGTGGCTGCCCATTTTTGATGACCTCATGCGCGGTGTGAATGACGGCTGGTTCGACACATCCTCCACTGACAGAGCCCGCAATCTCGCCCTTTTCGCTAACCGCCAGTTTGGCACCGGGTAGGCGAGGGGCAGAACCAATCATGCTGATAACGGTCGCAACGGCGATCTGCTCACCACGGGCTCGCCATTTCTCAATATCGGGTAAAACGTCGTGCATATCGCAGGACTCCTTTCGAGTTTAATTAAGGTTTACGGTTGGTCCAGGCTTCAACGGCTTTACGCCGGTTATAGGCATCACGCTGGGGACGGCTGTCGTCAATGTTGGTGAGGATGTTTCCCAGGTCGATCAGGCTATCAAGATTATGGGCTGGCAGGAAGCTATCGATATAGGGCAAAGCAGCCTTCATGCCGATAGTCAGTGGGCGGTAATCTGGCGAACCGAGCAGAGGATTAAGCCAGATCAGGCGGTGGCAGCTATGCTGAAGGCGGTCCATCTCAGCTTTTAGCGTATCTGCTTCGCCCCTGTCCCAGCCATCGCTGATGATGAGCACAACTGCGCCGCGTCCAAGGACGCGTTTGGCCCAATGGTGGTTAAAGTAGTGAAGAGCGTCGCCAATGCGTGTGCCGCCGGACCAGTCCTGTACACTTTTGGAGACATCACGTACCGCCTCATCGACATCGCGGCGTTTGAGTTGCCGGGTCACGCGCGTAAGGCGCGTGCCAAAGACAAAGGCTTCGACGTTCATCAAACCATTCGAGATGGTATGAATGAAGTGGAGCAGGAGTCGTGAGTAGAGGCTCATTGAGCCGCTGATATCACAGATAATAACCAGAGGGCGTGGTTTAAGCTTGATCTCACGCCAGGTCAGCTCAATCATCTCCGAGCCATATTTGAGATTGCGGCGTACAATACGGCGCATATCGGGATAGGAACCCCGCTGTGTGGGAGCCTTACGGCGTGTGGGGCGCATACCAAGATTCCAGCGCATCTCCGCCATCAAGCGTTTCGCCTCCTGTACCTCTTCCCAGGAATAATTTTCAAAATCCTTCTGGCGCAGGCGCTCGATGGCGCTATATGCGCCACTTTGTGGGTCGCCGAGATCATTGTCATCTTCGTCCCGGTCGCGTGCGGTGGTGTTGGGTTTGCGTTCTGACTGGCGTGTATCGCGGTGAATATCCTTACGCTGTTCTTTCGCGTTCATGTGTTCGGCGAGGCGCTTGCGCTCAGAAGGTGGAAGGCGAAGTTCGCGCTGCTTGTTTTTGACCTGTCCTCCCGGTTTCTTTTGCTGATTGGGATTGTCGCGCACAAACCAGAAATACTGGTACATCTGGTCGAAGAGCGCTTCCTGTTCGTGGCGTGTGAGCAGGCTACACTTAAGCGCATAGTAGAAATCGTCCTGCTTCGTGATATCGATCATACTCAGCGTTTCCGCGAGGTCGATCATCTGGCGAGGACCAACGTTGATGCCAGCTTCCCAGAGCAAGCGCCCGAATTCGGTTAGACGGTAGAGAAGCCTTTCGCCTCGCTCAATATCGATTGGGCGCAAAGGTATTCCCTGGCGTTTGTTATTTGGCTGAGAAGGGCTCTGCATGCTGTAAACGCTCCTGTTGTGTGCCTGATTAAAGAATCTTGTAGAAAAAGACCGTGCTATCGAGCCTGCCTTCCGCGTTGCGTGCGTAGGCAGGAATGATGCCTGCTTCCTGATAGCCGAGACGTCGGTATAGGCGTTCGGCATTGTCGCTCTGGCGTGTATCGAGCACAAGCAGCATGCGCCCATGCGTGCGCGCGACCTGCTCGACTGTTTGCATAAGCGCCTGACCGATGCCTCGCCGTCGCTGGCTTTGTAAAACGAAAAGCTTCTGCACTTCGGCCCGATGCGAGGCGTTTGGTTTGCTGGCGAGTGAGAGCTGAACTGAGCCTGTGACGTGACCGGCGTCATGTGCTACTAAGAGTATACATGCCTTCTGTGCGACCTTCTGGAGGACATCGAGCCAGTACTGGTGCGCCTCCTGCTCACTTAGAGGAGGTAGGAAGCCAACCGAAGCTCCACTATTGACTGAATCTTGTAGCAGGTTGATGAGTTCGGGAAGTAAAGCTTCCCCTTCCTGTGAATCAACTAAACCAATCATGGAGGCTGGTGGCGACATGCTTACCTCACTTGCTGATACAGGATCTTCTGATGTAGAGAACACCTTATGAGCCTATAATCTTCCGAATGAGCTTGCTTAGTTCACCACCACCAACTTTGAGCACATCGTCCTGATATTTCAGGAGTGCTCCCAGCGTATCGCGAACTGTGCCTTCTACAAGTTCGAGCTGATTGAGTGCGAGCAGAGAACTAAGCCAGTCAAGCGTCTCAGCGATGCCTGGAGCTTTGTAAAGGTCCATACTGCGAATCTCGCCGACGAAGGCGCAGACCTGGTGCGCGAGTTGTTCTGGTGCTTCAGGCATGCGCGCCCGCACGATAGAGTACTCTTTCTCTAGCGTGGGGTAGTCGATCCAGTAGTAGAGACAGCGACGGCGTAACGCGTCGTGAATCTCGCGTGTACGGTTAGATGTAATGATGACAAAGGGTGGTTGCTGGGCGCTGATGGTGCCGATCTCTGGGATGGTAATTTGGAAATCGGAGAGTAGTTCTAGCAGATATGCCTCAAACTCTTCGTCGCTTCGGTCAAGCTCATCAATTAGCAGCACGGGTGGTTTGGCGTTCGAGGGACTGATCGCCTGGAGCAGTGGGCGCTGAATCAAGAAATCAGGACCAAAGATCTCTCTTAGCTCATCCTGGTTCCCGCGCGAGCCAGCTTCCATCAGGCGAATGTGTAGCATCTGCCGAGTATAGTTCCACTCATAGACGGCAGTGCTGACATCAATACCCTCATAGCATTGCAGGCGAATCAGGCGAGTATCGAGAAGGGACGCGAGCACCTTGGCGATCTCGGTTTTGCCAACACCGGGCTCCCCCTCAAGTAATAGCGGCTTACGGCGCTTGAGTGCCAGGAAGATCGCGGTGGCAAGACTGCGGTCAGCGATATAGTGTTGGGCGAACATAGCCCGTTGGACATCTTCGATAGTCGCAATACTCAAGGCTTGTGTATTGCTGAGATCACTCAGAAATTGTTCTTGCTCCAACGACGGCCTCCAATGGAAACTAGAGTGGGTTCATGTGCGGTTGTAGTGATAACTGTATTCTAAGCTATGCGCGAGGTAGTACGCAAGAATGCTGATCGCTCTGATCAGCATTCTTGCGTACTACCTCGCGCATAGTTTGCCTCCATTCCGCTAGGCAGAAGGAGCATAGCCAAGTTGTTGTAGTATCCCAAGTTGGTCTGTGCTTCCCCAACGTTCTATAAGTTTGCCGTCTTCAAATCTCCCGATTTGGACACCACGTATGCGCACACCCTTTCCAGTTGGCGCGAAACCCATAAATGTTCCTTGCTGGGTACCAGTCATCGTATACGCGATGGCGATATTGTCCTCATCGGACACCATTTGCTCGATGTTGACCTGCAAGTCGGGAAAGGCGCTATGTAACTCGGTAAAAAATTGCTGGAAGCCCTCGGGGCCAAGTGCCTGTCCAGGGGCAGGATCATGGTCAATGGCTTTCGGGGCAACTAATTCCTTGAAAAGATGAAAGTTGCCACTGTTGATTACCTCTCTAAGGCGCTCTTGGGCCTTGATGTTTGTCGTCATCTTGCTCATATCCTTCTGCGTAAACCTCCCTGGCATGCGATAAAAACTACAATGAAACGTATCTATGGTAATGATAGAGTGTGGTCTAAACGCCACCATAGCCTGCGTTGTGCGTTTGCCAGAGCGTGAAACTGGAAGTATCGTAATCCCTTCAAGATGTACTTGCTGGCAGAAAACCTTGTGGATCAGCAATGCTTCACTTGTGTCCTAATGCGCATAGGATATTTGCAGCTTTGTGGGGCTTGATCTGGAGATTAACATCAGAGAAGCCAGTCTGGGTCAGATCAAAAACCAGCTGATCGCTGATGGCTTTGAAATCAAGTTCTGATTTGATGTGTCGCGGCTGAAAGGTGAGGGCGAGTATTCCTTCTGGTCGTAGGACACGCCATAGTTCAAGGATAGCCGCTTTGCGATCAGCCCAGATCTGAACGGAATTGATAGCGAAGGCTACATGGAAGGTATTTTCGGGGAAAGGAAGCTTCTCGGCGTAGCCCTGGTGAAGCTGTGCGCGCCCGGAAAGTAGCGCGGTGGCATTGCGCCTCTTCGCGAGGCGTAGCATCTGTGTTGAGGCGTCAATACCTACTACCTGGTCAGCTTGAGTACGATGTGTAAGCATATGGATGGCCTCGCCCGCGCCAAAGCCAACTTCAAGCACGCTCTCCCCGGACCGAATGGGGAGCAGCGAAAAGGTCCATTCATAGAGCGGTCGATTGCTCCGTGCCATGATCTGTCCACCCAGGCGTCCCAGGATGCCACGTGGATGCGCAAAGAGATTGTCATTGATCATCTGCAATAAACCTCTTCACATGGAGATTCTCTTTAAAGAGATATTCTTTTTCCCTATGCTATTTGCGGTTGAAATGAGAGGTGATGGAATGTGGAGTAGGAACGAGTATACAAAGTAGATGTATAGGGAATAGTGTGGGTGAAGATGTAAGAGTTTGAGGTAGGTTGCAAATGAATATGTGTGTTGGCTTTGTGGCTTACTGATATAAAAGTATACCAGAAAATAGAAGAATTTTCAAGGGGACGCAAATGCTAGGGTGTGATTCACATTTTTGCAAATCGGTTTGGAAGCGCCTTGCGAGAAAAGGTCATGCGTCCCCAGCGCTTTTGGCCTTCGGTTCTCCCTTTGTGGGGAGTCTGTTGCGCCTTCGCCTTTCCACGCGCCGACAGCAGCAAGATCTCGATAAGCTGTTCCTCCAGCACCTGTTCCAGTTGTGCTCGTCGCCGCTGGCTGCGCTGCACTCGTCGGGCATGATGCTCTTCTCTTTGTCGCTGATGTTGCTGGTCCCAGACTTCTTCCCAGCGGTGATTACACAGGGCATCGCGTAAAGCTAGCAGAGGATTCACGTTGGCGGGCTCCCAATGCATGCCTGCTCGTTTGAGCCGCGCCTGCATGACTCGCTTGTTGGCGCTTTCCACCATGCCTGAGCCAATGGGCCAGCCTTGGGTTTGGAACTCTTGATACTGCATCTGAGGAAGGCGCTTGCCAAAATAACGCACCGCATCGCTGACCGCAGGCAAGGGGCGGTGTTCTTGCCACCACGCCATATGCTTCATGATGCGCTCTGGCCCATGATGTTTGAGCTCATGAAGCATGGCTCTTAGCCAGCCTTTGGGCACATGCTGACCTGCCAATTCCCCTTGTTCGGCGATCCGACCCAGATACTCGGCTGCATGGGCAAAATCTAAAATCCGCACGGCATCGAAGCGATGCCCATCCACAAAGCCTTGAAGCCATTCGGCTCCATCTTGCACCGCACAGACCGCTGCGGCTCTCTCAATGCCTCGCCGTGTGATCTCCACTGATGCCAGGTCGGCAAAGGTGGTTGCATCTGCCAGCCGCGAAAAGCAGGAGTGGTTGATGGTTCGTTTGTCCGTCGCATCTTGATGGCGTGTGTGTGCAGGGAGGACCTCTGCAATGACCACCGTTTTGACTTCTGCCCAACATCCTCCTCGTAGGGGAACCATGGCTCCATCTCCACTCATTGCCAGACGGCAAGCCACAGGCTCTGTGCCTTCCCCGACCAGGGCGCAGGCCGCGCTGGCTTGCTCGGTTTGCATGACCAGGACTCTGGCTCCTGCTTGTAAGGTCTGCCGACGCACCAGCGAGTCGCTGACCTGGATCCCCAACAAGGCATGCAGTTCACTGGCCGCTTCCTCAAAAGGAAGACGGGCTCCCAACCGAACCAGGCTTTGATGGGCATGGGGCATCAAACCTGTTTGAGGCAAGTCCAAGAGCTCATCGAGGGGGAAAAAAGCTGTACCCACAATGAGGGCAGCTCTGATACTCACGAATCAGGGTGACTTCTTGTCCTCCTTGCGTTTGCAGTCGGCGCTCTCGCTTGCCACGCACTTGCATCCGTTTCCCACACTCTGGACAGGCCACCGGCTTACTCCGACCGGTTCCTTGGTCTGCTTGGTTGGCTTGAGCGAGATCCTCGATCATTCTCGCTCGTAGCTCGTTCATCTGTTGGTCAACCGCCTCCTCGATGTCGGCTAAGGTCGCTTGGGGATGGGCAAGCCGCCACTCTTGCATACTCTTGGCTACCTGCTGGCTTCTTTGCTCCCATTGCTGATCGTCCTCTTGCTGCTTCATACCCTCTCCTCTCTTTTCTCTCGCTTGTCTCCTCCTCAGTGTACCATCTTTGTCTTTTTGCAAAAATCTGAATTACACCCCAAATGCTATTTTGCCTGCTCGCTTGGAAATGGCTGTATCGTGTTCAGTGTGCGAAATACTTTTGAGAGAAGGGATGCCGCCAGGAGGATGCACCAATCTTCGCTGGCGGCGTTCGCTAGTTATTACCAGCCTCGGTATTGCCGATGACGGCGGGGGCCGTAGAAGCCACCACCCATAAAGGGGCGGCGATTAAGCCAGGGTCGCCAGAAGATGCCTCGCCGAAAGGGGCGAAAGTAGCCTGGATACATTCGCCTGCGCATTGGTAGCATGAAAAAGCCAAATGCGAGGCGGAGCAATACCATCAAAAAGACCAATCCGAAAAGTAGTAGCACCATGAGTGTAAGCATGTTCTTATCCCTTTGGAGTATGAACTTTCTGGTAAGATTTTCCTTCTCGTATCGTAATACGTTGTTCTTCTCTCTTAGTTAGAGATACGCGTGAAACTGCTGGTTGTCAAATAGATTGGCCTGAGAAACGGTAACAATGTGCGGAAAGAGAGTGTCATGCTGGTGTATTGAGATAGCAGGATTGTAGTGATGCCTGGAGAAAAGCAAGTAGGCATACACGCTCACCGCGTGTGCCTACTTGCTTTGTTGGAAAATGCTTTATGGCTGCTTGTATTGTCTAGCTAATCAGCAGTTTGCCATCCTTAAGGAAGAGTGTATCATCAACCCATACTTCGCCCTGCTGGCGTAGATCGCAGACCATGTCCCAGTGGAGCGACGACTTATTGAGCCCGCCTGTTTCAGGATAGCAAGAACCAAGCGCGAGATGGACTGTGCCGCCCATTTTCTCATCGAAGAGAATGTTGCGTGTGCCGCGTGTGACGCGAGGATTATTGCCGAAGGCAAACTCGCCAAGGTAGCGCGCACCCTCGTCCAGATTAAGCATATTCTCCAGGATATCCTGTCCCTCACGCGCGGTCGCCTCAATCACCTTGCCATCTTTAAAGACAAGGCGAATACCATCAACGGGGCGCCCGGCGTAGGTTGAAGGGATATCGTACTGGATAACTCCATTGGCGCTATTTTCGACCGGGCTGGTAAAGAATTCTCCGCTGGGGAAGTTCCGTTTGCCATCGCTATTGATGAAGATGCGGTCTTCGATGGAAAGTGTGAGGTCTGTTCCCTTACCAAGGATATGTACCTTCTTATGCCCTTTCAGCCAGTCTACCTGACGCTGTTGCTGGACCGAGAGTTCTTTCCAGCGTGCGGCGGGATCGGAATCATTAAGCATACAAACGTCGAAGACAAATTCCTCAAACTCCCGCAGGGACATATTTGTGTCCTGGGCATAGGCCAGAGTGGGGTAGAGCGTCAGGCACCAGCGGAAGTCGCCAGCCTGCTCGCGTTGGCGGAAAGTACCTGTGAGTTGGCGCCCAACCTGATGCCGCTTCGCGAGGCGTGCGGGATCGATGTTACTCATGGATTTTGTATTGCTGCTCGACTTGATAGTCAGGCGTGCTGTAGCCTTCTCTGCGAGCGTGACATTGAGAGGCGAAAGCCAGGTAAGTTGCTCATCATTGGCCTCGCGGAGAAGAATCTCGTCAAGCTCTTCAAGCTGAATGAGTGGGATTGGATGCGCGCCCGCACGCAGAATCTCTTCATAGACTGCCGAGATAAGGGGCTTAGCCTCAAGCGTGGAATGGATGGCGACCACATCGCCAGGTTTGATGTAGAGGGAGTACTGAACCAGAGTTTTAGCCCAGCGCTCGATACGAATATCGCGCATAGTTCTATTTCACTTCTTTCCCGTGTAGATAACCCTTGACGCTGGCCATGCTGCTCGTAGCGCGCCAGGGCTGTGTATGTGCCCATGCTAGCTTGAAGCTAGAGCATGGGCAGTCTGTACCCTATTATATGTCGCTGACACAAACATCTGGGAAGCCATTTCTTTCCGCGAGCCGCAGATGAAATGGATCATAAAAATTCCCAGTCAGGCAAAATGTGCCATCCCCTCACAAATGGTATACTAAGGTGCGCAAAATTTGTATAAGGTTCAAATTAAAGCCTGGAATATGACGGTCCATGCCAGATCGCTTAAGTATGCCGTCATCGAGAGGGGGGAATTCTTGACGAGTCTGTATCGCTTTCTCCCATCGCCTCCACTTGCAGCTTTTATTGAGGCTTTCTGGCTCTCTGATGGACCTGTATCACTGCCTACTAGAGAGCGCTGTTTGCCTGATGGCTCGATGGCAGTGATAATTAACCTGGGCCATGATCTACTTAGAGCTTCTCATCAAGCGCGTGCTGGTATATTTCAAAGCTTTCATGGTGGCGTATTCAGTGGTGCTTCTTCACATAGCTCCATTATCGATATGAGCACCATGGGGACAACTGTAAGCATTCAATTTAAGCCCGGCGGGGCGCGCCCTTTTCTACCACTACCCGCTCTTGAGGCGGCGAATCAGACTATTGAACTTTCAACGCTCTGGGGAGCAGAAGCGGCGGATTTGCGTGAGCAACTGCAAGCGGTCATCACACCTGAAAGACGGGTGCGTATTCTTGAACGCTTTCTCCTGGCGCATGTGAATTGGGAACGGATGCCACACCTTTCTGTAGCGTTCGCGCTTGCTCAATTCCAGCCAGGATACAGACGGCGAGCTGTCTCTGATGTAACCGAGCAAATTGGTATGAGCCCTAAACGCTTTATCCACCTGTTTCGCGAAGCTGTTGGTTTGACGCCGAAGGTCTATTGCCGCGTGCTACGCTTTCAGGAGGTCTTGCGCCTCCTTGAGGAGGAACGGCCTATCTCTTGGGCTGACCTCGCGTTGGATTGTGGATATTTTGATCAGGCGCATTTTATCCATGACTTTCAGAATTTCTCTGGCCTGACACCATCTGCCTACCTGGAAAACAGGAGAACATACCGTAACCATATTCCCCTTCCTGATTGAAGAAAAAAATTTACAAGACACATTACGCCAAATTTTGCTAGCATTAGGTGCAGCTATGGGGAGGGGAGATGTATGCCCCTTTTACATTGGCGCGAGCAATGGTCAGGCATTTCTGATAGCCATAATAATGCCTTATGCGAAAACCAACCCTCATACGAGGGCACGGTGCCGCTGGTCGCGGCTAGCACGCACTCCTTGCGCGAACATCTGAGCGCTTTGCGCTAGCTGCCGCAAAGGCAGCGCCGTGCCCTCGTATGAGGGTTTATGTTCGTATCAAGAAAAACACGCTCAGGTTTCCGGATAAGGAGTAATGAGGAGGAACAATCATGGATGATTTATCACACAAGTTAGCGGCGAACCGTTCTATGCCAGCTTCAACGGTCATCCCTGTGCTAGCCTATGAGGACGTGAGGCGGGCTGTGGAGTGGTTATGCACCGTCTTCGGTTTTAGAGAACGCCTGCGTATAGGTAACCACCGTTCCCAACTCCTTGTGGGTGAGGGAGCCGTTGTTATCAGCGAACGCGGCGCGGGGCAGAATTTCAATGGAAGTAGTCACTCGTTACTTGTGCGTGTTGAAGATGTGGACAGCCACTACGAGCGAGCGCGAGCCCATAGCGCAAGGATTGTGCAGCCCCCGACTGGCTATCCATATGGAGAACGACAGTACACCGTTGAGGATCTGGGTGGTCACAGCTGGACCTTCTCGCAAACATTAGCTGATATTGAGCCAGAAGAATGGGGAGGGTCATTGGTTTAAAAGGGAAGGAGCATCAAGTCCAGGCTCTAAACTAAACTGTATATGAGTAAAGGATGTTCCAATTAGGACATGGAATAGGATGGTCTATGGATCTGGAGAAGATCCATAGACCATCTGCCCTATGTATTGATTGAAGCTAGGCGCGTTCGATGGCGCTCTTGATGGTGCGGCGTGCGATGACGGCTGTCATCTGACGGCGGTACTCGGGTGAGCCGTGGATATCGCCTACCAGTTCCAGGCCATCGGCGGCATGGCTGGTTGCTTCCGCGATAACATCATCAGTGAGTTGCTTCCCGACCAGAGCTGCTTCGGTCGCGCTGGCGCGGGTGGTCTGCATTGCTGAGCCTGTCACAACGACACTGGCGGATGAGCAGGTGCCATCGCTATCGAGCGAAATAACGGCGGCGCAGCCTGCGATAGCATAATGAGAAGCGCGGTTGGAGAGCTTGATATAGGCGCTACCAGTCCTGGCAGGTGATTTGGGGAAGCGTAGTTCAACAAGCATTTCGTTTGGCTCAAGCGCTGTCTCGAAGGTTCCCAGAATGAAGTCATCTGCTGGTATCGTGCGCTTGCCATTAGGGCCTTGAATGACCAGTTCGGCTTTGAGTGCCAGGATCACGCCGGGCATATCCGCGGAGGGATCGGCATGTGCGATGCAGCCGCCCATCGTTCCGCGATTACGTACCTGTTGATCAGCGATATGAGAGGCGCATTCAGGCATCAGCGGAAAGACCTTACGGAGAAGCTCAGAGCGTTCGACCTGAGTATATGTGGTAAGCGCGCCTATCGCGATGACATCTCCCTCCTCGCGGATATAGGCGAGTTCCTGAATCTTGCTGATATCGATTAAGTGCTCAGGTTGTGATAGGCGAAGCTTCATGGCAGGGATCAGGCTATGCCCACCTGCCAGGAGCTTCGCTTCATCGCCATATTGCTGTAGGAGCTCAATGGCTTCATCCACCGTTTTCGCGGGATGATAATCAAAGGCTGCTGGTATAGACATGTATTTCTACTCCTCTTGAGTATGATTTAGGGTTTATACGAAAACCAACCCTCGTACAAGGAGTTATCCTTGCTGGTGGATGATCTTCCACAGTTTTTCGGGTTTGAGCGGCATATCGATATGCTCGACCCCCAGTGCGTCCGCGACGGCGGCGGCAACGGCTGGTGTCGAGCCGATTGTGCCTGCTTCCCCAACCCCCTTGACTCCCAGTGGATTGACTGGCGAGGGGGTGACCGTGTGGTCCAACTCAAAATCTGGGAAACCAACGGCGGCAGGCATGGCGTAGTCCATAAGAGTCGCGGTCAGGAGTTGTCCTTCTTCGTCGTATTCTACCCCTTCCCATAAGGCTTGACCAATACCTTGAGCCAGTCCGCCATGAATTTGCCCCTGTACAATCATCGGGTTAAGCTGGCGACCGCAGTCATCGACGGCGACGAAGCGCGTCAGTTCCGGCTCACCTGTTTCGCGGTCTACCTCGACCACGCAGATGTGGGTACCGAAGGGGAAGACGCAGGCGTCAGGCTCAAAGAAGACGGTTGTTTCCAGACCTGGTTCGATGCCGGGCGCGAGCGTGTTTGATGTATGCGCGACCCCGGCGACATCAGCGAATGTAACCGCCTTCTGAGGAGAACCAGCGACCGCGAAGCTTCCATCTTCGAGCGAGATATCCTCAGAGCTAGCCTCTAGCATGTGAGAGGCAATGAGTTTCATCTTCTCCTTGAGTTTCTGTACCGCATTGAAAACTGCCGTACCACCAACGGCTGTCGTGCGGCTCCCATAGGTACCACGGCCCTCGGGCGTTGAATCAGTATCGCCGTGCAGGATGATGACATTCTCAACTGGAATGGAAAACTCGTCAGCGACGATCTGAGCGAAAGTCGTCTCCTCGCCCTGTCCATGCGGAGAGGCACCTGTGTAGACCATGACGGTCCCGTTCTGCTCGACGCGCACACGCGCGCTCTCATAGAGACCTACCGGAGCCGAGCCCTTGGGGCCGAAACCGCAGATCTCAATATAGGATGAGACGCCGATGCCCATCAACTTGCCTTCAGCGCGTTTGCGAGCCTGTTCCTCGCGAAGTTCTTTATAGCCAATGATATCCATAGCCTTCGCGAGAGCAGCTTGATAGTTCCCTGAGTCGTAGACCGCGCCTGTGGCGGACTTGTAGGGGAACTGCTCTGGCTTCACAAAATTGAGCAAGCGTACTTCGGCGGGATCTTTGCCAAGCTTATAAGCGACCATATCCATGACGCGCTCAGCGACATATGTTGCCTCTGGGCGACCCGCACCGCGATATGCGTCTGTTGGTACTTTGTTGGTGAAGACAATATCGCTGCTCAGATAAATGTGCGGAATATCATAGGAACCACCTGACACCGGGAAGCCAAAGGCCGTCATAATGACATCGGTAAAGAGCTGACTGTAGGCACCCAGATCAGAGATGCCATGCACCTTGAGCCCATTTACCTTTCCCTCGGCTGTCGTTGCGACCTCCACATAGTCGATCTGATCGCGCCCATGAACGGTTGTCGCCAGATTCTCGCTGCGGTCCTCGATCCATTTTACAGGTCGTCCCATTTGCATACTGATGTAGCCTGCCAGTGTTTCCTCTGGATAGACATTGAGCTTGCACCCAAAGCCTCCTCCAACTTCTGGCACGATTACACGTAGTTGGTGCTGGGGAAGCCCTAGTTGTGAAGCCAGGATATTGCGTAACAGATGCGGGATCTGAGACGAACTCCATACGGTGAGTGTCTTATTGGCTTTACGGTACTCCGCGACTACGCCACGTGTCTCCATTGAAACGGGAGCGAGGCGCTGATTAATCAGGCGGAATTTGATGATACTGCCCCCATTGGTCTCAGTATCAGCGAAGACCTTATCGATCTCATCGGTTGGCGGCTTGAGGCTCTGTGCCACATTTGTTCCAAATTCCTCATAGAGTAGGGGGGCACCAGGCTGCATGGCCTTCTCAATGTTGATCGCGGCTGGCAAGGGATCATAATCAACCTCTACCAACTCGGCGGCGTCACGGGCGATATAGGGTGTCTCGGCGACTACCACGGCGACCGGATCACCATAGAAGCGTACCTTTCCTGCGGCGAGAGGTCCTCGACATCCCATACCTTTCTTAATGTGTCCAACTGGCACGGCGACCGGAACATTTCCGACCTTCTCTTTGATATCATCGGCGGTATACACGGCGACAACGCCTGGATGTTTTAGGGCTGCTGACGTATCAATACTATTAATGCGAGCGTGACCATAAGGGCTGCGTACAAAGGCCATATGCAGCATACCTAGAAGTTTAATATCATCGACATAGGTGGCTTGACCTGTAATGAGCCTGGGGTCTTCACGCCGCTTGATTGACGTACCCAGCATAGAAGCAATACCCATAAATAGTTACATCCTTTCTCCACTGTGAGAAACGCAACGCGATGGGCCAGAGTGTACGACAAATGTGTGGTGGTATGAAGCAGGGGGAGCGCTTATTCGCTAGCACCGACCGGCTGAGAAGCCTGAGTACTCATCTGCTCCGCAGCTTCCTGTACCGCGCGAACGATGTTCTGGTATCCGGTACAGCGACAGATGTTGCCTTCCAGCCCCTTACGAATCTCGCCCTCAGTTGGATGAGGATTATTCTTGAGAAGTTGAGAGGTTGCCATAATCATGCCTGGCGTGCAGAAACCGCACTGAAGACCATGCTTATCCCAGAATGCCTGCTGAATGGGATGAAGCTCCCCTTCTGGGGCTAGCCCTTCGATGGTCGTGACCTCACTTTCGTCCGCCTGTACAGCAAGAACCGTGCAGGATTTGACAGCTTCTCCATTAAGGTGAACGATGCAAGCGCCGCATTGAGAAGTATTGCACCCGATATGCGTGCCGGTGAGATCGAGAGTGTCACGTAAATAATGCACCAGGAGCGTACGGGGCTCTACTTCAGAGCGGTACTGTTTCCCATTCACCGTGACTGTGATTGCGCGTTTCATCGTCATCGATGGTTCCTCCATCTGGTCTAGTTGTGGGCATGCCAGAGGGGCTGGACGTGCCCGTACAAGATTACAAGAACATGAACAATATCAAGATCGAGCAGCCAGAAGGCTGTTCGAGGGGTAGGGCACAAATTGATAAGACCCGTTTTCAGTGTATAGGCTTGATCTATAGGTAACTCCGCACATGTATGTCATGCGAAGTCTGGTACGAGAATGAGAGGTGACTTCGTGAAGAGCGTAGCACACAGAAGGAAGCGTTGTCAATTGGAGCTCCAATGCTATACGGGGTTGTCAGGAGACATGAAGAAAGGCGAGCTTGCGGCTCGCCTTTCTTCATGTCTCCTCATTGTTGCCTCTACTAGCAGCTTGGAGGAGGTGTGATCCCCGGTATCATTGTTGGACATGTTGGTGGTACTGTAATAGTTGGTGTCTTTTTCCAGGGAGGAGTCGGCTTTGTTGGCGAAGGCGAGGGCGAAGGCTTAGGTGTCGCGGTAGCCTTTGCCAGACTAAAGAAGGCAGCGCGATCCTGATCAACCTGACAAGTGGAGCCATCGGCGCCGGTGAAGGTGACGGTTACAATGGAGGTCTTCCCAATCGCACCCTCATGTCCAGCTGTGGAAGCGGCGAGAACTACCAGACCATCCGAAGAGGTTGTCCCTGTAAGGGTATCCTGGCTGCCATCGCCCCAGTGGATGATCGCTGTTGCGGTTGCGCCAGCCATGCCTTGCGGGTTGCCGCCATTGTTCTTGGTAAAGGTTCCATTGATGCCGAGTGTCTTCTGTTGGGGATCGCCGCTATATGCTGGCGATGTCTGGGTGACCCAGGCTCCACACCAATGATTGGGTGTGGTTGTGCCAGTCGATTGTTTATGGATGCTATTGACATCAAAGGTCACAGTGACCTGGGGCTGAGTATTCGCACTTATACTATTTGGATCGGCCCCGCAAGCGATGATGAGCACGCTAAATACTGTTAGGGTCAGGAAGGCGGCGCATTTAAGATAGAGAGAGGCCGCTCTTGATCGTTTGGGCTTACCGTTTTGTATTGGTGGTGACGAATGTTCCATTCTCTATTGGCCTTTGTGTTAGAAAATTTGCTGATGTGAATTGTGGCCGCGAGGGAATTTACCTCGCGCTCAGTAGGTGGTGATCTTTATATTGATTTTTCCGAAATTATAACATATTGAACGAGAAAGGCTGGGAGAATCGGATGAACTGTGCCATAAAAGTACCAGGCAACGGGACATTCAACAACGCGAAGTGCAAGAGCCTGGGGATGGGTCGAAAACAAAAGTGGAATATCTCTGCTTGTCAGATGGGGCGCGAGAGATATTCCACGGATATGTGATGGTTGAGTTGGATTAGACCACGGTGACTGTTAAGTTCATTCCTGGGTGTATTGTACAGTAGAACTTGAATGTACCTGCGGTCGTAAATGGACCGATATTCTTTGAGTCATTGCCAGTAAAGTTTACGTTGCTAACCACTGGCGCACCGGGCTCGGTAGCGACTTTTGCTTTATTGCCTGCCCAGGAACCATTCGCGATAGTGTGGGGTGCGCTCACTGTGTCAACCAGAGCAATGCTTTCGCCCTTTTTCACGGTAACTTCTTTGTCAATAAAGTCGGCGCTACCCATCTTCACCTTGGTACTTGCTTCGACCTGTTCTTTGATAGAGCAAGCTGCGATGATGACGCTGAATAGCGAGAGACAGACCATCACAAATAAAAGCTTTTTATACATTAGGAGATCCTTTCAGTCCTCAACGGCCTGGTATTGGTTTCCGGGGAAGTGGGATGAAGCACCGAGAACAATCCCCAGGAAGATGCCTAAATAAATATAGCAAAATATCGCCTACATAGCAAAGAGACAAGGGACTAATGCCCTTGCCTCTTTTTCTTTGGTAGCGCATACGGGATTCGAACCCGTGATCTCCGCCTTGAGAGGGCGGCGTCCTAGTCCACTAGACGAATGCGCCAGAAGACATGTTGGGGACAACGTGTCAGAAAATGAAAGAGACAGAGATAAAGTCCCTGCCTCAGGGTGATACTTTGGTAGCGCATACGGGATTCGAACCCGTGATCTCCGCCTTGAGAGGGCGGCGTCCTAGTCCACTAGACGAATGCGCCAGATCTGCTTATATTCGTCGACGCTTGTATTGCCATCGATTGAGTACGGTGTGAATAATACATGATAGAAGAGATGTTGTCAAGAGCTTTGGACCGCATTTACGCGGCTCCCCAAAAGTCATGTGCTTCACCTGATCATCGCGCTTGCAGAGTGAAAGCGTGGCTTATGACAAACTTACCATAAGCCACGCTTCGTTCTATTGAAATACGGTACTAGCGTGTGATATCCACTGGAAGTTCTTTGCTATGGAACTGTACGGAGAAGGCCAGGCGTGACCAATTCTCTGGTAAATGTGGATGAGTAGTCAGCTTACCGTCTTCATTACGCAGGCCCGCGAAGCCGAAGGCCAGAGCTTGCCATACCGCCCCTGAACAGGCGGCATGAATACCCTCAGGCGTGTTTCCGCGCAGGTTTTTGATATCGACAAGCGCCCCTTTCATAAACAGTTTGTAGGCTATCTGTGTCTCTCCTAGTTCACAGGCCAGGATCGCATGTAGCGCAGGTGTCAGCGATGAGCCATAGTCATGATCGGTGATGGGGTAGTAGTAATCCCAGTTCGCGCGCTTAGTTTTCTCGTCGAACTCTTCAGCTAGGATTGTGAGGAGCATAAGCACATCCGCTTGCTTGATGACGCGATACTTCTGGATCGCGTGTACGCCCAGAATACCCTGATAGGAGTCTGTGCGATTATGATACTTGCTCTGGTCCAGCGGCTCTAGATTGAAGAAGCCTTCGAACTGCTCGAAAAGGCCCGTTTGTGGGTCCTGAAGAATGCGTATTTTGTTCGCCACGTCGTGCCAGTGGCTAAAGTCTTGCTCTGATAGATCTAGCTTGCTCGTTAGTTGCTCTGCCTTCTCAGGAGCGTGCTGCTCGAGCCAGTCGATGATGGCAAGCCCATACTCGATATTCTTCTTCGCCATATAGTTGGTGAAGGTATTATTATTGACGTGCTCATGCCATTCATCGGGACCGATGACATCATTGATGACATAATCGCCTCGCTCTGGATCTTCCTCGACGCGACTGACCCAGAAAAGGGCTGTATCGAGTAGAATTTCGGCCCCAAACTTCTCCATGAACGTATCATCGCCCGTCACGCGCCAGTAGCGCCAGACCGCATAAGCGATGCTGGCGGTTATGTGAAGCTCGATGAAGCCATTCAGAACAGGAATGACCTCACCAGTCTCGGGGTGAATGATGGAACTAGGAGTTGTCTCCTCTCCGCTGAGTGTGCTCTCCCAGGGGAATTGCGCGCCCTGAAAGCCATTGTTGGCAGCCTTTACCCGCGCTGCATCCAGCAGGCGATAGCGATAGATGAGCAGGTTGCGTGCTACCTCTGGCATGACATAGGTATAGAAGGGAAGCATAAAGATCTCAGTGTCGTGGAAAATGTGTCCCCGATAGCCGAAGCCAGTCAGGCCCTTGGCCGCGACGCTATAGCGGCTATCATGTGATGAGACGTTGATGCGTAATTGATAGATGTTGTAGCGTGCGCCAATCTGGGCCTCTTTGTCCTCCACAATGAGGATATCCGCTCGCTCCCAGAAGGCATTCCAGGCCTCGCGGCTGTTCGCGAGTAGCTGATCGTAGGGTTGCTTTGTATCGGCGAAAAGCTTTTGTATGTGCTGTATTGCCGCGTTACGTGGATCATTAACTGCGTCACGTGAGGTATAGATGGTGACCAGTTTGGTCGCGTCAAAAGTCTGACCTTGTTGGAGCACGCCGTTATAGCGGATACCGGGAGCGATATCGGAGTTAAGGATTTCTTTTGTGAAGCCTGTCGTCTCGCTATCAAAGGTAGTTGCCATGGCGATCTGTACCAGCGTCTTTTTTGTCTCGCAATGTAACCACTGAATATCATCGACATTACTTTGATCAACGGTTTCCAGGTGCAAGACATCATAGTTGCCCTCAGCAGTGTTTAGGGCTGAGATGACTGAGATCTCACATGGCTCACCACCCGGAGCGTCCTCAATTTTCGCGCTATAGCGAATCGCGCCTACGTGCTCATCATCGAGGCTGGCAAAGCGCTCACTGGTCACGCGTACTGTGACACCAGAGGGACTGATCCAGAGCACGCTACGCTGAACTGTTCCCTGGCGAATGTTGAGGGAACGGTGGTAGCCTAAGATGATGCCCCGGTCGAGGCGAAAGCGTTCGCCATTGATGAAGAGTTGGATTCGTGTCCAGTCAGGGGCATTCGCCAGTTCCTCTTTGGCGATAGGAATGTGATCAAAAACGCCGTATAGAAGGGTCGCCACATTATCGCGGGGATAGCCCTCCTCAAAGGTGCCACGCGTGCAAAAATAGCCATTGCCAATCGTAAAGACAGTTTCCTGGCTCAGAATGTGCTTGAGCGTTGGGTCAAATGTGTCCTCATTGATGTGCCAGTGATTCACCAGAGCACTCTTCCTTTTCGTTACTGCCATGAGCAGGAGACGCGGTTGCTTCGCGCTTTAGTTTATTTTTTCTCTAGTATTTAGGAAGGAAATACGATATCAGCCTATCCAATAAGTAAGTCTTGCAAGTGTTTGTTTTCCATGGTAGAAAGTACTTTATCTGCGTGATGGAAACGGGAGGTGGGACCAATAGCAACTGCCTTCATGCCAGCAGCTTTGATAGCCTCAATGCCCGCATCCGCGTCTTCAATTCCCACGCAATCTGGTGTATACACGCCTACCAGCCCAGCGGCGTAGACAAAGACGTCAGGTGCTGGCTTGCCATTGACCACACAATACCCATCTGCGATGCCATCAAAGTAGTCTGTTAGCTTCAGACGATCAAGAACCAGGCGGCAGTTCTTACTGGCAGAGGCGATAGCTATTTTGATACCAGCTGTCTTTAGCTCTTGTAGTAAGGCAACTCCGCCAGAGACCACTTCATCAGGGGTCATCTGCTCGATGAGAGCGTGGTAGTAGTTATTCTTACGCTCCATCATCTCCTGAATTTGTGCTTCTGTATACTGGCGACCGCGTATCAGGTATGCTAGTGATTCGCGACGCCCGACGCCGCGCAGGTGGATGTCATTCTCTTCATGGGTAAAAGGAATACCCTCGTCGTCTGCCAGATGTTTCCAGGCTTGATAATGATATTCTGAGGTATCAGTAAGCACCCCGTCCAGGTCGAAGATTATAGCTTTTGGTTGCGGCATTGTTTGCTCCATAAAGTAAGTATATGCATGCTCACATAGAAAGTGACAATCAAAAGAAGGAGAATACCGTCCCTTACGCTCAATACTGTCCTTCTAATCTCATTAACGAATGAGGCAGTAAAATAGAAGCCATAAATACATATTCTTTAGGATTGGTTTAATGTAATACTTGAAATGCATTTAATGCATCAGCACTTTGTCAAATTGAACCTTAGTCATTGTATGTCTATTGATATTTCTGGTGGTGGGATATTGGCACGTACGCTTTCTTAGAGGCAAAAAAGAATGAGACGATGCAAAGTCCAGGCGGGTATAATGGGGGGATGAGCTGAAAGCCTGTATTTATTCGTATAATATATTAATCGAAACAGGCGAATATTGAATGTCACGGCTGTCCTGGGGCAGAGGGTTATTATTATGGGAGGCGCGTAATGGAATATCCTGTTCAGTTTGGCTTGCCGCAGTTTATATTACTCATTTTGTTTGTGGGGGGGCTCGCGCTCCTCATCACCTCAGTGATGGGGCTTGCGGGTGGGCGAAGAGTTGTTTCGTACGTTGATGAAGAAGGAATACGTCGCTATAAGCGCAAAAGGAGGCGCGTCAGGCCCATGCGGGGCGCGAGTGGCTTGATACTTCTGGTGCTGGCGCTCGTGATTCTGTGGGTGACCTCATTGACTCAGAGTTACCTTGGCCTCACTGGTGAAATCAAGGTAGCGCGTGTCCAGGCCAGTACGATAAGTAACATCCCGCACCTGATGAACCTGGAATTGACCCAGTATGATCAGCAAGGTCGCGTGACCAGTCATGATAACTATGGGGTGAAAGGCGACCAGTGGATGTTGCAGGGGAATATGCTGAAGTTTCCAGGCTGGATGAACCTGGTGGGCCTGCATTCTGGCTATAAATTGACACGACTCGAAGGCCGCTATGAGGATTCTGATCTAGAGCGGACCTCAGACCATACAGTGGTGGATCTGAATGGTGGCGATGGGCAGTTCTTTAAGACTGTCTACAAGCAAGCTTGGAGTTCGCCCTTTGTCGAGGCAGCCTACGGAACGGCAGTCTTCTTGCCAGCCGATGGCATGACCTATGACATCTTTGCCTCACAGGCGGGGCTGGTGGCGAAGCCTGTGAAAGAGTAGGGAGCAGAGGTTCGTACGTCTGCTCCACATACATTATAGGTCATCGTCGAACTGCTGGGCTCCCAGGAGTGCCTGAATTTCGTAGCGTGTGCGCGTCCAGACCTGGGCATCGGGATCGATAAGTACAAAATGATCGGTATTAGGTAGCTCGATAAAGCGCACGCTATCGCCTGCCCGGCTAGCCCGGTCGGCATAAGAGCGGCTGACGGAGAGCGGAACCCGGTCATCATTATCGCCGTGAATGAGTACCTGAGGAATTCCCAGTGGCAGCAATGCTGCTGGTGAGGTACTGGCGTAGCGCTCTCCTACTTGCTCAGGGCCCGCTCCGAGCAACTCGGCGACCGCGCCTTTGCCCAGGTTCAGCTTCCAGCCCTGTTCCAGGTCACATACGCCTGCCAGGCTGACGATGCCCCTGAGCTTGAGAGGGTTGGGCATATAGAGGGGGCTGTCTTGCGGAAACTGGGAGCGAGCCGCGAGCCAGAGCGCGAGATGGCCTCCGGCTGAATGTCCAACCGTGACAACACGTCGGATATCCAGGTCATAGGTGGACGCAATCGTATTCAGATAGTCAGTCGCGGAGGCCACGTCCTGAAAGGTGCCGGGCCATCCACCGCCTGGATCGCCGATGCGTCGGTATTCCACATTCCAGACGGCGAAACCTTGTTTCACAAGATTCTGTGCCATCCCTGCCATGAGTGTGAGATCATAGGGCGCACGCCAGAACCCCCCATGTATGAGTATAACGACTGGGTGTGGTCCATTCCCCGGCTGCGGGAAGAGTTCTCCAAATTGTTGAGCCTCTGGGCCATAGGCCAGTGAGATCGCTTGCATCCTTTACGTCTCCCTCCGCGAGCATATCTATGTCGACCAAAAAGGTCACATTTAAAGGCATTATGCATCAGCTATAAGCATCGTGACAAGGGCTGGAAGAATATCGCCCGCTTTCTCATGAATAGTGACATCAGCCAGACTATCGAGTGAGGTGGGTTCCAGGTTGATGATAATGAGAGGTATATTGCGCCGGAGGGCCAGGCGTGGTAGCGTCGAGGCGGGTGTGACCTTGAGTGAAGAACCAACAACCAGGAAAAGGTCACACTCTTCCGCATAGCTTCTGGCGCGGCTAAGCTCGGCGTCAGGGACGCGTTGTCCGAAGAGGATCGTCGCGGACTTCAAGTAACCCCCACATTGCTCGCAGCATGGATCAATCTCTCCCGCATCGATGCGCTCTTGAAGCTCTTCTATCGAGGATCGCATGCCGCAGAGCGTACAGGCCGCGACGCGTGAAGTGCCATGCAATTCGACAATGCGTTGGGGATTGTTGCCTGCGTCCTGGTGCAAACCATCAAAGTTCTGGGTGATCAGGCCCAGCAAGCGCTGCTGGCGTTCTAAATGCTTCAGAGCGTGATGAGCGTGATTGGGCCGTGCGTTTCCAATCTGCTGGCGCAACGCCCGGCGCGATTGCCAGTACTGGCGTCGCGCTTCGGTGCTGTTGAGGAAGTCACGATAGCTGGTTGGTGGATGCGTGCGCCAGTACGAGTCAGGCCCGCGAAAGTCAGGGATACCGGACTCTGTGCTGATACCGGCTCCGGTCAAGACCACGATTTTGTGTGAGACCTGAAGTAACTCGGCGGCGTCCTGTAGTTGTTCTTGCAAGCTAAGCACGGTTAAATGACGCTCCTCTCCATTGAGAGCACTGGCTGCGGTAGATGGCGAAAGAATTTCTTTATGCGATTATAGTCTTCCTTACCTTCCAGCGCAAATGAGCTAGCGACCTGGACTATGCGATCTGAAGTTGAGCATAAGTAGTCGTAAAGCCTGGCTGCCCCAGTGTGGCGTCCATAGGAGAGGCTCCCGTTACCATCAGTCCAACCAATCCAGCCGAGTAATGATTATCTTTGAGCGTGGTTTGTTGGTCTTGCAGTTTGAGTTGCTTATTGTTGAGCTTAAAGCTATAGGTATCACCCTTTGCGGTGACGCTCAATGTGTTATCCTGGTGTAAACCCTGATGGAGAGCACTGGACGATTCCGCAGACCAGAGTGTTTGATAGCTAATTTGTCCATTGTTGCTATCGTAGCGGAGAATGGTGTAATCGCCCTGTCCATCGATAGCGAAAACATAGCAGGAGCTTACACTCTGACCTGTATAGGTGAGGTGGTAAGCCATACCATAGAAGCGATCTGACGCTCCGCTATCCTGGCGCATAGTGATGGTCCAGGTGAAGTTTTCAGGTAGCTTGCCTACCGCCTGTGGGTTAGGAAAGTGCGTGTTTGTATCGTTGACTACTATTTTGTAGGCGTGATTGTTTAGTGAGGCATTGAGGGAGTCAAGATTACCAACAACCCACTTATTAGGGTTGTTGCTATCTGCGAAATTATCAGTAAAAGCCTGAGCTGTCTGTGATGAGGGTTGATTCAGATTCAAGTTTAAGAGTGGAAGCACTCGTGTTCCAATCAGGACCAGGGCCAGAATGATGATGACAGCGGTTGCGATGGTGGAGAGACGAAATAGTGGGGAGCGTTGCACGGGGCGGGGCGCTATTGGCGTTTGATAGGAAGGTATCTGGGACAAGGAGCCTGGCATTGTGACAGGTGTCGTATTGGACTGCTGGAGCGACGTTGCGTTGACTGGGCCATACAAACCAGGAGAAGAATGCCCCTCAATAGTTGAATAGTTGGGATGCGTTGGTTGTACGGACGGCTGTGAAGGAAGTGTCTGTGCCGATGAGTTGGCTAAAGGAAAGTGTGAATAGGACGACGACGGTTGCGTCAGGGCTGGGAGCGCATCTTCAAGTGCCTGGGCCATCTCTTCCGCGTTCTGGAATCGTTGTTCAGGTTGCTTCTCTAGCGCCTTATAGGTAATCAACTCCAGGATATCGGGAATCTGAGGGTTGAGCGTGCGGATAGGTGGGGGGGCTTGGAACAGGTGCTGATAGAGGTAGCCCGTCAGATTTTCTGCCTCAAAGGGCCGCCTTCCGGCGAGCATCTGATAGAGTACTATGCCGAGAGCATAGATATCAGTGCGCGCATCCACCTGTTGATTATTGAATTGCTCAGGAGCCATATACGCGGCGGTCCCGATGACCTGCCCTATTTGCGTGAGTGCGGGATGGGCGTTGGCTTGTGAGCCATGCCCAAGTGGAGCATCATCACTCGTTGAGAAGAGCTTGGCAATCCCAAAGTCTGAGAGGAGCAGATGATTGGGATCGCTGGCTGAGACGAGCATATTTTGTGGCTTGATATCGCGGTGAACGATTCCATTACGATGCGCGTGATGAAGCGCGCGCGCCATCTGAAGCGTATAGCGCGCGGCGCGGCGTGGATCAAGCGCCTGTCCATCACGCATATAGGTGCGTAATGTTCCACCTCCAACGTATTGCATTACCAGGTACGTTAAACGGTTCCCCTGGGGATCGGCGTTTGTCTCGCCAAAGTCATACACCGCGACAATATTGGGATGCTCCAGGCGCGCGACAAGCAGTGCCTCGCGCTTGAAGCGTTCGATGAACGCGGTCTCATCATCATTGTTATCCTGCCCTCTCAGGTGGGGCAGGATAACCTTGAGCGCGACATCACGCTGTAAGCGTTCGTGATAGGCTTTGTACACGCGAGCCATGCCACCTTCGCCGATGGCGGACTTGATCTGATAGGCTCCAATTTGCTTGCCGATGAGCGCATCCTGCGGCATGTCGTATCTCCCTGAAACATATTACGATTTTTTATCATGTATTGTTTGGATTGAAAAAGTTAGCGAATATCGTAGCTAACCTGCATTGTCAAGGTCACAACAGCCTGTTTCTCACCATTGGAGATGGTAATCGTAGCGCTGTAGGTGCCAGCTTTGAGACTATTGCCTGATCCGCTCACGACAATGGTGATGCTCTCTCCCGCTCTAAGTGTGCCACTGTACTGGCTCAGGCTTGCCCAGTTGGCATTAAGCGATGCGCTCCAGTCAGAAGTGATATTACCGCAATTGGTGATGGTGATTCGAGCGGTATCAGTTGAGTTATTGACGCTTGTTAGTGAGATGGAGGTTGGATTAGTCTCAATGCAAGAGATGTTCGCCTGCTTGACGGTCAGCGTCACCGTAACCGTTGCATAGGTATTGCTAGCCGGATGATAGAAAGTGACCGAAGACGTGTATGTTGAGCCACCCTTGAGATTGCTGGCATCAGCACTGATATTCACATCTTGCGTTCCAGGTGCCTGAATCTGCCCCTGCGGAGGATAGACCTTTAGCCACGAATCCTTCACATTTGCTTGCCAATCGAGCGCGCCGCTTCCACTCGTCGTGAGCGTCACTATCACCGTATTGGATGAATTGCCAGCGGTCGCGCTCAAGGAAACATGTTGCGGCGTGACTCCTGCGAGTGCGGGCGGCTGCGTCGTGGTACTTGTTTCCGTTGGAGTTGGAGTTGGTGATGGCGTCTCCGTTGTGGTAGGTGACGGCGTGGGCGTTTGAGTTGCAGTTGGCGCGGCCTTTGTGCTAGTCTGTCCAGTCTGTTGTACTGTAACGGGGATTGAGGCCTCGCGCTGCCAGGAGCTACCAGTCGCGCGTATAGTATGTTTTCCAGGTGACCAGGAGGCATCAATGTGGAGCTGGACGTCAAACGCGCCGAGTGTCGATACTGTAAGCGTCTTGCCAGTCACGCTCTGCTGACGCGCTAATGCCAGATTAGCGCCGAGACGATTGGCTGATAATGAGCTCTGCTCTGATGGTGTCTCAACGAGCAGCGGGCGTGTACCATCCAGAGTGAGCGTTACGGACGAAGAGGGAAGGAAACCCTGCCCATGAAGCTGGTAGGTATTGCCTACCTGTACCTCGCTGGCTCCATTGAGACTGATCGCAGGTGTGAAGAGCACGAAACCAAGCGTCCCAATTGTAGCGAGAATGACCAGGACAGTCAGTACCGTAAGAATCCAGGGCAGACATCCTGAAGATGTTGGTGGTGTCGGAGGGCTGGATGTGCCTGGCGAACCCGAAGGCGAACCACCCGAAGGCATCGACGGAGTGCCCGAAGGTGGCGTATAGACAGGAGGCTGCTGCATGATACCAGATGTGCTTGCCAGACCTGCCCCCGCGCCGGATATATTGGGCGCTAGATTTCCCATGGCCTGCTGTATGCCAGGAGTACCAGGAGCGTTAGGGATTCGTGGCTGACTGGGCGTGCCCTGAACTGTTGGTGCATTCTGTGTCTGATTATCGAGCGCTCCCAGACCCGCCAGAGGAATCCCTAACAAGGCCGCGCGCCGGCGACGCTCTTCCTCCTCTTCGCGTGAGCCGGGTGTGGCTGGCATCGGGGTATTGTGCTGGATACCAGAATAAGAGATGGGTAATGGAGTGACTGGATGGGGGGAGGGGTAACGGGCGAGTGGGGTCCTGAAAGGTGTGTTGGTGCGTTACGCTCACTGAGCAACGTTTGGTTATTTTGCCTGGTAAGATCATTTACACCTTCTTGCTGCATGGTCCTGCCACAGTATCCACAGAAAGCTGAGGATACTGGATTGTCTGTGCCACAATTCGTACAGCGTATCATCAAGGGCCTTGCCTTTTCTCTGCTCTATCAACGCAGGTGCTATCATGAAGTGCCACGTATTTATCTCAAACTGGGTTAGAAAGCTTTATGATAGGTTAAGACTTGCTTCGTGTGCCCTGACGGGCAGGGCATGTTTTTCCTATCAGAAGCGTACCATAAACTGTTGTATTTTTGCGTGAGCAAACTGGCATTCTCGCTGTGTGCTTCCTCACAATTAGCCTTCTAACCATAAACGCCCGTGGTGGCGTGTTCTTGGGTATAAGGTTGTGATGGCTAGGGAAGTGAGAGGAGGTCTGGCCCGTTCTCCTGTCCCAGGCGATAGCTAAGGTCATAGTTTTGGATGAAAGCCAGTTCATCAGTGGTCAGGCCATAGTGGTGCGCCAGAAGTTCGTCAATCTTGTCAATGATTGGTTTTGAACGTTTTGCGAAGACCGTATAGCTACCTGTCTGCCCCCTTCGACGGTGCAGGGCGTTCCGGCGATAGTCGAGCATCAATTCGGCGCAAAGCTGGCTCAGGTTTTCCAGGATGAGATGATTGGTGGGATAGGTAAAGCGAAAGCCGAAGAGCATGTAATCTTTGAGATTAAATGTATCGAACGTGACAGTGTAGTACCACCAGAAGAGCGAGCTATTAAAGAGAGCCACAAAGACATCGCGGTCGTAACCATCCAGAAAGGTGCAACGCTTGTTTGATGTCGTATGGTAGGGCCATGGGAAATTGATAAAGACCTTCCAGTAGAGACCGCCAGCCGAACGGTAGTGCATATTGTTCCGATTGGAGCGCGGCGCGATATAGCGCTCTATGGTTTCTTGCCGCAGGAGTTTCTCCATAATTATATTCTCCTGCTCATGGCCGAACTTGGGGTAATAGTGGGGATTAAGCGCATCTGTTGCCGTCGTGACCTGGCAGTAGTGGAGTGTGGGAAAGAGAAAAGGGCGCTGCTCGGTACTCCACTTACGTACATGCGTGCTGAAGCGCTGCTCCGGTCCTGTATTTCGCGCCAGATAGATCGTCGTTGGAATGCTGGCAGCCTTCTGACCCGCGAAGAGCATAGAAGGCCGGAAGTGATAGAACGAAAGCCAGCTTGTGGGGAGCCAGCGCTTGAAGCCGCGCAGAAATGGAAGCATATTGCGTGTGGCAAAAGCTGCCAGTGGCACAATCATACCCTGGTGTCCATGAGGGGCGAGCAACTGGCAACTCCGCTCAATAATGCATGGATAGAGGTTTGCGCAGGGCAGCGTCTCATAGTCTGGAAGATGATATGAGAACTGGCGCGCGTCATACTCGACATAAGGGGGATTGCCAAGGATGACGCTAAAGCCTCCGCGCCGGAAAACCTCTGGAAAGGTTTGGCTCCAGTGAAGTGGTCGGTGTTGAATGAGCCATTTATGGACGTGCTCTTCATCGTTGGGGTAGATACCATATTCGGAAGCCAGCGCGAGATCGAGTATAGCGTCGTCAGCCAGATCTTCTGGCGGTTGCACATAACCTATCAAGGCGTTTCCTGCCCGTATATTATGGTTAATGGTGGGCCAGGAAACAACATCATCTGAATACTTATATAGCGCGAGGAGCCTGAGGAAGAGGCGTAGCGTGCAGATTTCAATCGCCTCCTCCATGATATCCACTCCGTAGAGATTGTGTGTCAGGATGGCCTTGTGGATAGCATAGCGATGTTGTTGTGATGCGTATTTTGGCTCGGAAAGCTCTGGTATGTGATGTGCGAGCGCTGGAAGGCGACGCAAACAGGTTGTATAGAGCAGGACTAGCACGTCTAGCGCCGCGAAAAGAAAGGCACCTGAACCACAGGTGGGATCAAGGATGGTGAGCTGACATAGCTCTTCGAAAAAGGCCTGGAGGAGCCGCTCTGAGAAAGACTCTTCGAGCATATCGGTGACCAGCCGCATGATATCAAGATTGTGGGTGATGAGGTCGTCTACTGTATGGATGCACCCTTCAAGGAGTGTTTGTCGGATTGCGCTCGCGCGTGCAAGGCGTTGATAACATGCCTGTTGCGTCTCTCCAGGCAAACATGTAGGAGAAAGGGCCGCCTGATAGATATAGCGTTCTGGTCTCGAGCGCAGGAGGTGCCAGTGAGGTGAGGAGGATGCGAATTCCTCAGGATAACGAGTAATAAGGCGTTCTAGTAGATGTGGCAGCAGTGTATAGCGAGCGATATATGAGGTAACATCCTCTTGCGTATAGTAGGCTCCCATTTGCTGCTGATTGACATGCTGCTCAAGGATGTGCCCAAGGATATCAGGTGTCATCGCGTATTGTGAGGAAGAAGATTCGTTATCGAGCCGCCATTCATAGGTATTGAGAAACGTAAAGAGCCGCGCGAAACAGCTATCAGGGACATGGATAGTTGGATGCTTACACTCAATAGCATGAGGCGTAAAGAGGGGGCCTGCCAGGACGGGAAGTTGTTTGTCTGTGCCAGGAATGTGTCCTTGTTGAAAGAGAGGAAGCAGAATGTCGCGATAAAAGGTGTCTGCACCCTGGCTCTGCTGGAGGCGGTTGCATAAATAGTGCTTCTCGCCAGCGAGGAGGCCGTTCTGTTGAAGAAAGTAGAGGAAGAGTAGACGGTAGAGTAGTAACGATGTGTAGTGCTCGCGCTCATCATCATCATCGATGCCTTTGAGCGCGATTAGCAGGTGTGCGCGTTCTCGTGAGAATTGTTTGGAGAAGGCACGAATCACCCGTTCTTGCATTTGTCCCACGCTAGATTCCCTCATCGTCTATCTAAGAAGACTACACTTCTAATTAGTGCAACGTATAGATGCGCGGCCCATGTATTGTTATGCCCCAATTGGGTAGGTTCCGTTTATGGATTGCACCTGGACATCTCAGGCTTCATGGTGGTCAGAACAGGAGCGATACTTATCGTCATAGTGGAGAATGAACTCTAGCTCTTCAGAGCTAAAGCCATAGAAGCGCGCCAGAAGTTCGTCGACCTCATTAAGTATGGGTCTGGAACAAGCTAAATGGTATTCCATAAGTTCGATATGAAGACCTTGATGGGTATGCTGTGCGTTTGCTTGTGTATTGCGTGTACTATAGTTGGCATTGCGCAGAATATCTGCCTCTAGCAGGTGAGCGAGCGAGACCATATCCTGACAGGTAAGCAGCGAGTAAGGAAGCGGAAAAGCTTTGACTAGCGAATGCGCAAGGTGGAAGCCGTCTGCGTGCGTAGCGAACCACAGATAAAAGAGTGAGCTATTCATCAAAGCCATGATTGTACGAGCATGAGCTTCCTCTGCGAAATATAAGTAGCGCCCATGTGGTGGGGGCATCGCAATGCCATTTTTCTTATAGTAGGGAATTTGGCATATGGCTTTGAGCCAGTAGTTTGTCGCCTCCTGGTAGTAGACAAAGTAAGAGGCCGCATAGGATGCAAGCAGGGCGCCAAGCGTCGTTGCCTGATGTTGTGTATTGAGTTTGTGTAGGATATTTCCATGCAGAGGAGCACCCAGTTTGGGGAAGGAATCGCCGGAGAGTTGGGGTGGGAGTGGTGTATAGCGCATGAGCTCGATCAGATGTGGTCGCTCGGTTGCGTACCAGCGTTGAAGGCGCGTGATATGGATCTGGTGGGAATGTGTCTCGGAGCTATTGTGCCTAGCCAGGAGAAGGGTCAGGCGCTGAAACGCCCCCTCAAACAAGCGACAGGGGAAGATCTCGAAGTTTGCCAGCCAGAGTTCGGCTGCGTTCTGGCGTAACTCTGTGCGTAGGGATGAGAAGCGAGCGCCACTACAGATACTCAGCGGTACAAGCAGACCCATGTAGCTCTGATCTGAGCGGGTGAGACGTAAGGCGAGCGCCGTCACTTCCGCATAGAGATTGCCATAGGTAGTCGAGCATGAATGCTGGTCTATGCGCTCACGACGGAGTTCCAGATAAGGTGGATTTCCCAGTACTACATCAAAGCCGCCGCGTGCCATAACACCTGGAAATGCCTGCTGCCAGTGCAGAGTAGCCCCTTCTTTATTAACAGAAGTTATGTGTTGAGATTTCCCAGTCACGAAATTGCTATGCAGTACATCCCCAGTATGAATATGGTCTCGTAGTTCGGGAAGGGGAAGCTGTGTCTCATTTGGGGCACAGGCGAGTAGCGCTAGCAGGAGTCTTGTCTGACAAATCAACGTTGCGCCTGACATGAGGTCTACGCCATAGAGATTATGCGACAGGATATTTACCAGGGCGAAGTGTTCTAGACTGGCGTAATGCTCAACTCGGTGCAGGATTGCCTGACAACGTGGATCGGACGCGAAAGCCATCAGACGTTTCAGACAGATCATATAGAGATTTTTGAGAAGCGCGAGAGACGCGTACAGGAATGCCCCGCACCCGCAGGTTGGATCGAGCACACATAGTTCATCAAGCGCCCCAAAGAAAACCAGCAGTATCTCGACATCCTCACAGGTTGCCAGAGCATCGAGTGCCCAGCGTGAGATATCAAGATTGTACGCTATCGCATGCTCCAGCGTTTGAATTTTGTTGCTTATCAGGACCTGCTCTAGCTCTGCGAGCCGTTTCAAGCGTACCTTACGTTCGTAAGGCGTTTCTCTGGGTAGGCTCTCTGAGTATTGGAGTGCGCGTGGAAGGTAGCGTGAGGGGGGATTGTGGTGAAGTGCGCGTGCTAGCAACGCGCGCACATGTGCATCTGAGAGGCGTGTAGCCACCCTATTAAAAAGGATGGGAAGGAGTGTGTGACTCGCGACATAGTTTGTCACATCCGCACTGGTATAATAGGCTCCCATCTCCTTCTGCTTGATTTGTTGCTCATAGAGCAATGTCAGCACAATTGGGGAGAGGCTTTTATCATCTTCGCTTTGCTCATCAAGCCGCCACCTATAGGCATCAAAGAGATCGAAAAGTGCCTCGAAGGCGCTATCTGGGAAATCGATGTGGTGAACTTCCAGAGGGAGTGGGAAGAAAAGGGGAAGAGGGAGGCATGGCAGTGTTGTTGTACTCTCATCTGATGAGCACGAAAGTTCTTCGAGAAGAGGAAGGAAGATGCAGCGATAAAAGCTGTCGGGGCCGTAGCGCTGCCGCCCCTGCTCTAACAGGTGCCGTATATATTCTCGATCATCGGCGAGCAATCCCGCGCTTTGCAGAAAGTAGAGCGTCGTAAGGCGTTGCAGCGTGAGCAGTGCGAGCCTGGAGCGTTCCTCTGGGGTTAGATCTCCAGAAAGGGTTGTGCTCAACAATGTATGCAGGGCTTTGCACTGGCGGCAGAAGCGTTTAAGTGTGGAATGTAGATGCGTGGGATCAGGCCCGGATAGGTGAGCCATATAATGCATTCCTACTTTTGATGACTGGTCATCTTATACTTTTCGATTCGTGGCAATTCATATTTGTTTATCAAGCCATGTCTATTATACCGCTCAGCCATATATATGCTTGCCGCGATATGCCTTTACGCATTGTGATGGCTGAGCGGCACTATCCTGTGCATTTGACGACCTTGAGTTGCATACCTATATGTATGGTCTCCCTTCTCCCGATTCGGACTTTGATCTGCGTAGTGTGTCTATTCAATAGTCCTGTGCCTGTGCTGTGTAGGATAGTAGATTAGTCTCTGCCTAAGAGCTATGCCTGTTGGCATAGTGTTTTGTGGTATAATCACGGCGGCGTACGGCCCTGAGAACGCAGTAAAAAACGCAAAACTCGACATTTATATACATCTACTGAGGGAGCATTCATGGGATCGGCATATAAAGAGGCGCATGTTATTAAACTAGGTGGGTCAATGATCGTACCCAATGGTGGCGTGAATGTAGACTTTTTGAAGGAGTTTAATCTATTTATACGCAGGCAGGTGCAAGACTACCAGCGCCGCTTCTTCATTTTCGTAGGCGGAGGCAAGTTGGCGCGCAATTACCGGGACGCGGGTGCGATCATTACCGGGCAAGCCCTGGATGATGAAGACCTGGACTGGCTCGGCGTTCATGCTACGCGTCTCAATGCCCAACTTTTCCGCACCGTCTTCAAGGATCTAGCGCATCCTGCCATTATCAAAGATTATAGCCTGATCCATAAGCCTGATAAGCCCGTCGTGATCGCGGCAGGTTGGAAACCGGGTTGGTCAACTGATTATGTCGCCGCTGTGCTTGCCCAGGATTACAACATTGCCTCCATTTTGAAGTTGAGCAACACTGACTACATCTACGATAGCGATCCCCGGTCTAACCCCGACGCCAAACCCATTACTCAGATCTCCTGGCGAGACTACCGCGCGATGGTTGGCGATACCTGGGTGCCGGGTGCCAGCGCCCCCTTTGATCCTATTGCCTCCAAACTGGCTTCTGAACTGAGTTTGCGTGTCATGTATCTGAAGGCAAACAACCTGTCTAATGTCGAGAAGGCCTTAAATGGCGAACCCTTTACTGGAACTGTGATCTCTTAGATCTTATCCGAAAATCAACTATCGCGAAAAACGCGCTTAGGTTTTCGGATAAAGAGTTCGTCATTGAACGCGAACATGTGGAATTGAGCGTACTCGTTGTCACTTTGAGACCGCTTCCAAGCGTGCTAACTAGAAAGCCCTCTGTCAGATCATTCTGTGTCTTTTTACAGGCTAAATAATGAGATGTGAGGGGGAGACGGCTCCAGTAGAACATTTATCCAGTTGGTATGCTAGATACAGAAAGAAATTGCTGCTTATATAAGCATCAGCTTGCCATCCTGGAACTTCATCTCCTACAATGCACAGGGAGCCGGTCGCGTCAGGAGTTTGGAAGTAGTTTCGTATTACTATGACGAGGAGTTTGTATGACAACGACGCAAACGCAACCACAGGTTCAACAGTGGACAAACCTCGCGCAGCAGTTACGCGTTGATAGCATTCGTTGCACGACTGCTGCTGGCTCAGGACACCCCACTTCTTCTATGTCAGCAGCTGATTTGATGTCGGTCTTGATGATTAGCTATTTGCGGTATGATTTTGAGAATCCGAAACATCCCAACAACGATCATCTGATCTTCTCGAAAGGGCATGCCTGCCCTCTGCTCTATTCTATGTACAAGGCCGCTGGTGCCATTGATGATGCCGAACTCATGACCTTGCGCAAATTCGGAAGTCGCCTGGAGGGCCATCCGACACCTGTCCTCCCCTGGGTAGATGTCGCGACTGGTTCGCTTGGACAAGGACTTCCGATTGGGGCTGGAGTAGCGATGGCGGGTAAGTACCTGGATAAGCTGCCCTATCGCGTCTGGGTTGTGCTCGGTGATAGCGAAATGGCTGAAGGTTCTATCTGGGAGGCCTGCGACAAGGCTGGTTTTTATAAACTGGGAAACCTGATCGGTATTCTGGATTGTAATCGTCTGGGCCAGCGCGGCCAAACGGAACTGGGCTGGAATACAGCGGCTTACGCGGCCCGTGCGAGAGCCTTTGGTTGGCGTGCCTTTGAGATTGACGGCCACAACTACGACGAGATCAACCAGGCTTATAGTGAGGCGCTCAAAGAACACGATTCACCTGCGCTGATCATTGCCAAAACCAAGAAGGGCAAGGGTGTCTCCTTCCTGGAAGATAAAGAGGGCTGGCATGGCAAGCCTGTACCGAAGGATAAAGAGGACCAGGCTTTGCAAGAATTGCATAAGCCTGCTCGCAGCATGAACTTCCCCGTACAGAAGCCAGAGGATCTTCAACCTGCTAGCCTTCCCCCAGCTAAGGCTGTCGAATTACCACGTTACGAGTTAAAATCCTCCGAGGCCACACGCAAAGCTTATGGCGACGCGCTTAAGGCGCTGGGTGAGGCCAATGCCCGTGTTGTAGCCATGGATGGAGAGGTCAGTAACTCAACCTTTGCGCAGGAGTTCGCGAAAGCCTTCCCTGAGCGCTTCTTTGAGCAGTATATCGCCGAGCAGCAACTGGTCGCGACCGCTATTGGCATGCAGGTCAGGCATTATATCCCTTTCGCCTCGACCTTCGCGGCCTTCTTCGCGCGGGCCTATGACTTTATCCGCATGGGGGCGATCTCACGTGCTAATATTCGCCTTTGTGGCTCCCACGCTGGAGTCTCTATCGGTGAAGATGGACCATCGCAGATGGCGCTTGAGGATCTGGCGATGATGCGTGCTGTATACGGCAGCACCGTCCTGTATCCCAGTGATGCGAATCAGGCCGCGCAACTGGTAGAAGAGATGGCGAAGCATGACGGTATTGTCTATATGCGCACTACGCGCGAGAAGACTTCTGTCATCTATGGACCCGACGAGAAGTTTATGGTTGGAGGCAGCAAAGTTGTGAAGCAGTCTCCACAGGACAAAGCTACCGTTGTCGCGGCTGGTATCACTTTGCATGAGACGCTTCAGGCTTATGAGCAACTGAAGGGCGAGAATATCCTGATTCGCGTCATCGATGCTTACTCAGTTAAGCCAATTGATGAGGAGACGTTGCTGGCGGCTGCCGTAGAGGCTGGTAATAAGGTCATTACTGTTGAGGATCACTGGCCTGAAGGTGGCCTGGGTGACGCCGTTACTGAAGCTTTCACGCAGCGTGATGGCCCTATGCCGCAAATCGTGAAGTTGGCAGTACAGAACATGCCCGGTTCTGGTACCCCTGCTGAACTGTTAGAAGAAGCTGGTATTAGTGCGCACCACATTGTACTGGCGGTAAAAGCGCTCGTCTAGCCAACCCCATTGCATATACAGCACAGAGCGACCTCCTGTCCAGTCTGGACAGGAGGTCGCTCTGTGCTGTATTGAATTTGGAATCGTGAAATTAATCGCAATTATCTTCCGCTTTTGGCTCTAATCAAGGTATGAAATTATTAGGTCCCCTGAATGCTCCACAGAAAGGCCTGAAACGTTATAGAGTTGTTCCTTGATGATACGAAAATTTGAACACGTCAGTGCTAGCCGCGACAGCAGGGCTGGTTTTCGTTTAAAATCTTAAAAATAGTTTTGTGGAAAGTCGAGTGCGAGCTGTGAGTATTAGTAATCAATCATTGGAATGGGATTCAGTCTTGAGAGCAAGCGTACAGGCTGATGCGCGTAAGGCGCTTCCGAGCCTGGACGCACAGGGCGTCGTTGCTTTTACCGATGGTGCATGTATCAAAAATCCTGGTGGGCCTGCCGGGTGGAGCGCGTTGCTCTGGGCGGCGGTTGATAGTCAGAACGGTATTGTTCGAGAGGGCGCGGCATGTCTGGAGTGCTATGGGCATATCCCCAGAGCTGCGACGACGACTAACAACCGCGCGGAGATTTCGGCAGTGCTGGCAGTGCTCTCTATTGCTCCTCCTACGCTACCTTTAACCATTTATAGCGATAGTGAGTACACCATCAAGGTCGCGCAAGGTATTTTCCAGATGAAGGCGAATCCCGATCTGTGGGAAATATATCGCCAGCTTCTTAGCTATCGCAAGCAGCGACCCACATTCGAATGGGTGCGTGGTCATGCAGGGCATAAGCATAATGAGCGTGCGGACGAGTTGGCCGGGTTGGGGGTCTTTGATGGTGATCGCGCCGCGTATGAGCGTTGGCAGTCCTCACAGACGGCGGAGGCAAAGACCGGTCTCTCGGCGAGCGAGCTGGCACAGTGGCGACGTCAGGTGCAAATGGTCAAAGCCTTCTTCGATACGCAGGAGCGCGGCGGTCGTATCAGCGAGCAAGAGCGCCGCTTTATTGATGATATGACTAAGCGCCTGAAGAAGAATAATTTCGCGCCAAGCGAGAAACAGCGCAATTGGGTAAAGGTACTTGCGGCAAAGTACCGCGTTCATTGATCTCAAGGCTCATGCACGCTGGACTAAATGGTTGGTATATGGATATGCGTCACTGAAGGATGGGCCTGCCCTGATTGTGGTACACTGATTGAGGGTCAGGCAGTTAACGCATCAATTGCTAGATGCGTAGCTTCTCCTGGCCCATTCCCGATAGTTGTTGATGGTCGTGCTTGAATGTGAAAGGATTGATGAGATCTTGAACAGCGAACTGGTACAGCAATTTAAAGCATATCTACAGCTACAACATGAGCCCGTAGGGCTGGCCTTCCTTGAGCAGGTGCCAGAGCAGGTTGAGCATATTGGTAAGAGGGTGCCCTCCGCCTGCACTTTCTGGCGTCTTGGGGAGCAGGGCGTTTTTTACGCGAATACCGAAGATCACAAGGAATGCCCCATCGGTATGATGACTATGGGCTTTACAATGCCAGCCTCGGATGTGGAGCGTGCGAATGCTTTAGTAGAGACCATGGCGAATGTGCAGTATTTCTCGCCCGCCGAGGTGAGCGCGTTGCCAACTGTCCAGAAGCCACATCAGTTTATTGTGTATGGTCGCCTGGATCTCTTGCCCCTGGAGCCGGATGTGGTGCTCTGTATGATGGATACGCAACAGTCCATGCTTATTGCTGAAGCGCTGGGACAGGTGAATTGGCTCCAGGGTGGGCAAAGTGCTTTCGGGCGTCCTACCTGTGGCGTCATCCCTCGCACCTTAAAGACTGGCGAGACTTCGCTGAGCTTTGGTTGCGTTGGTGCGCGCACCTATACAGAAATGACGCCGGGTGAAGTGGTGCTAAGTATCCCCGGTGAGCAGTTTGCCGAGTTGGTTGAGCGCCTTCAGACCATCGCGCAGGCGAATAACGCGCTTGCTCCTTTCCACCAACAGCAGAAAGCGCTCTTCCCAGCCTAGAAAAGAATTGTATGCATAGCGATCTAGCTCAGAAACTCTGTAATGCCTATCATCTTGGCGATAGTCTCGTGCCACCGAGAGCGGTGAAAGGAGGCTTGCTGCATAAGATGTGGCAGCTCGAAACGACTCAGGGCCGCTACGCGGTTAAGCAACTCAATCCTGCCATCATGCTCAAGCCTGGCATAGAGCATGCCTATCGCGCCTCTGAGCGGATTGCTAGCGAGATGCGTCGTCGTGATATCCCAGCGATAGCCGCTCTTGAGCGCGCTGGTGATCCCTTGTACCAGGATGATGATGGTTCTTTTCTCATCTATCCCTGGCGCGAGGGAAGGATGCTCTCTACTAACAGCGCTGAACCAGAACAGGCTCGCCAGATAGGTGCTATTCTTGCAAGTATGCATGCCGCCGCGCTACGTTTGCCGGAAGATCAAGAAGAGGAGTGGGAACATTTCTCGGATGATACCTGGGATAAGCTCACTTTCCATGCTGCCTCGCGGGACCTCAGCTGGGCTTATTCCGCGCGTGCTGCCATGCCACGCTTGATTGCGTGGAGCCACTTGTATGAAGAAGCTGGCCCTACACTGCTACAGCGGCAGGTCGTCAGCCATCGTGATCTGGACCAGAAGAACGTCCTCTGGCATGTGTCTGGGACTCCGTTCCTACTTGATTGGGAGGCTGCCGGATCTATCAATCCAACATTAGAACTGGTGGGTGTGGCTCTCTGTTGGAGTGGGCTTGTCGCGGGCGAAGTGCGCAAGGAGAGCTTTGACGCGGTCCTGGAAGGGTATCACCGGACAGGAGGAGTTCTTCATGAGGACAGTGAGATCGCCTTGCATGGTTTTCTTGGAACCTGGCTTGGGTGGCTCCTCTTCAATATGCGGCGCTCGCTGGGTGAGTCAGTAGAGAGCGAAGATGCGCGCTTGCTAGGTGAGCGAGAGGTGGGTTCAACCCTGAAACTCTTACACGCGTTCAACACACAGATGCCCACCTGGGCCTCCTTGATTGACGCGTGGCGCTAGGTGACATCCAATCTGTGCATGGGGCAGTCTCACTGTCCTATCTGGCGTTAGGGAATGGGTGGGAGAAGTAGCTTGACCAGCGGGAGAACAAACTGACGCTCGTTATCCCAGTAGTTGTGGGCTTGTAGTCCTCCGCGTTGACTATAGCGCAGGTTATCGACCTGTATATCTTCAACCTCCACGTCGAATTGTTCTCCGGTATAGGGATCAACCCGCTGGAAGAGTTGAGGGCCTTTCGGAGGGATGGTTGTCTCTCTGCGCCATGACAGAGGTGGTTCCAGGGGGTCGGCGATTGGATCATGTTCATCCCAGAAGTTGAGCCAGGTGGTCAGCGCGAAATCGCTCTCGATATCTCGTCCCCAGCGAAAGAGGGTTACATACTTACGCAAGGGGCTACCTGCGGTCACGAATGCTGCTACTTTCTGACGCGCATACAGTGGGAGCTGGCGAAGCACATCGTACGCGATGACAGTCCCATTGCTATGCGCGTTGATGATAATACGCCCAACATCTGTGCGGCTTGCCAGGCGTAGAAGCGCATCAAGGACAAAGCTACGGATTCGTTCGCGCTGCTCATTATGACTCACATATGCCGCGACATCAGTTTGCAACTGTTGCAGGATAAAGAAAGGACTGTTCTGATGTTTGAGGTCACGGCGTGGTAAGAATGAAGGTCCATGAGGCTGGTTGCCTGTGTGATGTCTTGAGAATAGGGGGGCACCGTTTTCTTGAAGAAGAGTCCCAGTCTGAGCGGCGAGATATAACTCGGAAACGAGCAGAGAGTCATCAGGCTTGCGTTGAGTGTGGGAAGCACTCTTCCTACATTTTCCTCTATATCCGAATAGACTAGCGCTACATGGGAAACGCACCCCTTCCCATTTGTCAGAGGTGCGTTTGTGGTATCGATTTGGCTGTGACTGCCTTGCGACCAAACTCCAAGGCGTGCCAGTCCTGCCTCGCGGTGCCGCGTGCCTGAGGGCCAGCAACTTTGTACATAGATAGGGCCATCGCCCCCCGCGCGCGTGCAATAGTCGCGTAAGGGATCAGAGCTCAATTGCGAATCATTGAGGTGTTTATTCAGATGGGCGTGCAGCCTATCGGCATATCCAGAAATACGCCCTATTGGTGGTTGCTGAAAACCGATACCGTGAATCGTTACCAGGCAGGTCAGTTCTTGATGTTCCACAACTCTCCTCCCCTCATCCGGTACTATTTCTTACCTAACCCAACAAGCAGCTAGAAGATGCTATCTTAACTTGTCATACTGGATACTCTTTCCTACCACTATTCAGTGTACGAGCTGCGTCAAATAGACACGCGCTAATAGCGTGACGGGCGTAGAGTATATTGATAGTCAATATCAGCGATTTCTATACCCCGTTTATAGATCTTTCTTAGAGAAAGAGGGTGTGACTTTTATGGTGCTGTGAGGTAGAATGCCCTGTGGACGCTAACTTTTGCCACTAGCATAGTGCGAGGACGAGAGATATGACAACAACAGAACCCAAATTACAACACAGTAAGGACCAGTCACAAGAGGCCCATAGCGCCCTGGCGCGTAACCCAGGAATGCCCCTTGATCTGGACTGGATACACCGCGTACACGTTAATCGTAGCGCTGTCGAGCGCCGTGCCACCACTCTGACTACCAGGCGGACGGTGAAGAAAGAATGGCAGGTTGCCTGGCTCTTGCGTGCGATCACCTGCATCGACTTGACCACCCTGGCGGGGATGACACTCCTGGCAACGTCATACGACTCTGTGCCAAGGCCCGACAGCCAGTGCGGCAAGAGTTATTAGATGCGCTCGGTGTTGAGCACATTCAGACAGGCGCGGTCTGCGTCTATCATAACCTGGTGCCAGTGGCAGTCGAGGCCCTCCAGGGAACGAGCATTCCCGTTGCCGCTGTCTCGACAGGCTTTCCCGCAGGTCAGACGCCCTTTGACCTCAAACTACGTGAGATAGAAGCTTCGGTTAAGGCTGGTGCTCGCGAGATCGATATTGTTATCTCACGCGCCCATGTGCTGACGGGGAACTGGCAGGCTCTTTATGATGAGGTGAAAGCCTTTCGTGAGGCGTGTGGCGAGGCGCATCTCAAGACCATTCTAGCGACCCATGAACTGGCGACATTGCGCAACGTCTCCATGGCGAGCCTGATATGCATGATGGCGGGTGCCGACTTTATCAAGACCTCGACTGGTAAGGAATCTGTGAATGCGATCCTTCCCGTGGGTCTGGTGATGACTCGTGCCATCCGTGATTACTATGAACAAACTGGTTATAAGGTTGGCTTCAAACCAGCAGGTGGTATTCGTAGCGCGAAAGCTTCACTTGACTGGTTGATTCTGATGAAAGAAGAACTTGGTAATGACTGGCTCAATAACGTACTGTTCCGTATTGGAGCCAGTGGCCTACTCTCGGATATTGAGCGCCAGGTAGAGCACTTTGTCAGTGGACACTATGCGGCGGCACATCATAACCCGCTGGTCTGACCTTCAGGAGTATAGAGAACAATGAATGTCATGGATATATTTGAGACAATGGAGTATGGTCCGGCCCCGGAGGCGGCTTCCACGGTGCAATCCTGGCTGCAGGAGCATCAGCAATTCCGCTTATTTATCGGGAACCGATGGGTAGAGCCAGCGAGCGGAAAGTATATGGAGAGCACCAATCCCGCGACTAACAAGGCCCTGGTGCAGGTTGCTTCGGCCAATAGTGATGATGTTGACGCTGCCGTGAGCGCGGCGCGTAAAGCCTTCAAGACATGGAGTAAGACGCCGGACCATGTGCGCGCTCGCTATCTCTACGCTCTGGCGCGCACCATCCAGAAACATGCTCGCTTTCTCTCTGTTCTGGAGTCGCTAGATAACGGCAAATCCATCCGGGAGACGCGCGATATTGATATTCCCCTGGTCGCTCGTCATTTCTATTATCATGCTGGCTGGGCGCAATTGATGGGACGTGAATTGTCTGGTTACGAGCCGCTTGGTGTCGTCGGGCAGATTATCCCTTGGAACTTCCCCTTGCTGATGCTGGCCTGGAAGATTGCTCCAGCTATTGCCATGGGCAATACGGTTGTGCTCAAGCCTGCACGCTACACACCGCTAACCGCGCTCAAATTCGCTGAGATCATACAGGAAGCCGGGCTACCTGCTGGTGTTATCAACATTGTAACTGGCGAAGCCTCGCAAGTTGGTGACGCGCTAGTTAAGCACCCGGATGTGAACAAGATTGCCTTTACTGGCTCGACAGATGTTGGGCGTAGCATTCGCCGCGCGACAGCAGGCTCAGGCAAGAAGCTCTCGCTCGAACTGGGGGGCAAGTCGCCTTTCATAGTATTCGATGATGCTGACCTGGATAGTGTTGTCGAAGGTGTCGTAGATGCCATCTGGTTCAACCAGGGACAGGTCTGCTGTGCCGGCTCGCGTTTGCTTGTGCAGGAGAACATCGCTGAGCGCCTCTTTAGCAAGCTTCGCGCGCGTATGGAGAAACTACGCCTGGGTGATCCACTGGACAAGGCTATCGACATTGGCGCCATCGTCTCTCCCGCGCAGTTGCAAGAGATTACGCGCCTGGTCGCGCAAGGAGAAGCGGAAGGGGCCGAGAAGTGGCAGCCGTCCTGGGCCTGCCCAACCGAAGGCTCGTTCTTTCCGCCGACGCTTTTTACCAATGTTACCCCCGCCTCTACTATCGCTCAGATTGAGATCTTTGGTCCGGTTCTGGTTGCTATGACCTTCCGCACACCTGCCGAAGCTGTCGAACTGGCGAACAATACCCGCTATGGCCTGGCCGCGAGCATCTGGAGTGAGAATATCAACCTGGCGCTCGATATTGCACCCAAAGTGAAGGCGGGAAGTGTCTGGATCAATTGCACGAATGTCTTTGATGCCTCCAGCGGCTTTGGTGGCTATCGCGAGAGCGGATTTGGGCGTGAGGGCGGCAAAGAAGGCTTGTACGAGTACATTCGCCCTGCCTGGAGTGGAAGCAAGAGCGTGTCGAAGGCCAGACAACCCCAGGTCGCCTCTGAGGAGCGTGAGGAGTCTACACTATCTGAGGTCAACCCGCCTGCCATTGATCGCACGCCCAAACTTTTTATTGGCGGCAAGCAGGCGCGTCCAGATTCGGGGTATAGCCTGCGCGTCATTGGGGCCAATGGTAGCCTGATTGGTGAGGTTGGCGAAGGGAATCGCAAAGATATTCGTAATGCTGTTGAAGCCGCCCATGCCGCGAGCAAATGGGCCAGTGGTACCACGCATAATCGTGCTCAGATCCTCTATTATATTGCCGAGAATATGGCAGCGCGCGAGGATGAGTTCGCCCGGCGTATTGCTCAACAGACAGGTTGTGGGCATGTAGAAGCGGTTAAGGAGGTTCAGGCCTCCCTCTCGCGCCTCTTTAGCTATGCCGCCTGGGCTGATAAGTTTGAGGGCACAATTCATCGCCCCCCGATGCGAGGCGTCGTCCTGGCGATGCATGAGCAGATAGGCGTGATTGGTATGGCCTGCCCGGATGAATACCCGTTACTGGGATTTGTCTCGCTCGTCGCGCCAGCTATCGCGATGGGTAATACTGTCGTCGTGATTCCTTCACCTAAGGCTCCTTTGAGCGCGACCGACTGCTACCAGATTTTTGAGACATCTGATGTGCCAGCCGGAGTGATTAACATTGTGACAGGCGAGCGCGATGCCTTGAGTAAGGTGCTTGCTGAGCATGACGATGTTGAAGCTTGCTGGTACTTTGGCTCTGAGGAAGGGTCCAGAATGGTTGAGCACGCTTCTGCCGGAAATATGAAGCGAACCTGGGTTAACTATGGAGCTCAGCGTGATTGGCTCAGCCCCCTCCAGGGAGAAGGCGAGGAGTTCTTGCGTGCCTCCATCCAGGTCAAGAACATCTGGGTCCCCTACGGTGAGTAGGCGCTAAGATTATGCCAAAGAGCCAGCATCCCTTTCATTGGTAGGAAGGATGCTGGCTCTTTCATTTCGTTTGCTCTGGTGAGAGCGAATGTGGGCCAAAGGGTTTGATTAGCCTACAACTGCGCGTAGCTCCTTGACCACTTCCTCAAGCTGAGCCGCCGCCTCAGTGGCTGAGGTCGCGCCAGATGCGAGTTGCTCGGTAACTTGATTGGTTACATTGAGCGCGGTCGAGAGTTTCTTGTTGCTGTCGTTTTGATATTGTGCCGCATTCTCTATGTACTTCGAGGTGCTTTGCACGCGTTCAATGGCCTGGCGTAGCCGTTGCTGATCAAGCTGGTCGAGCTGGTGGGTAAAACTGTTTGCCATATTTGCGAGCTGTGTAGCTGCTGTGTTGATGGCTTCGGTATAGTATTGGACAGATTGGAGTCCAATCTGGGAGGATTCTACCACCCACATCTGCTCAGTGGCCGCATCGCGTTGGCGAGATGCCAGACTGCTGAGCGCATCGCTACTGTCGCGCAGTGAGTTCGCGGCGCGCAGAATGGGTCTGGTCAGACTCTGACCAGTGAACAGACCTATAATCGCCATCAGGCCGGACATGACAAACGCGATAATAATTGTGGTCTGAAGCTGCTGATTGGCAACCGCGTTGACGGTACTGACAGGGCTGAGCACAAAGTATTTCCAGGGAACTTCTGTCGTGCTTTTCTGTACGATCTGGTACTCCTCAGACTGCCCCGCGAGTTTGGCCTTGTAGGTATTTTCCTTGTTTCGTAGATGTTGGCTTAGGGTTGGATCTTTAGTAACTGGGACGGGATCAATATCGCCATAGCGCTTCTCATCCGTGATTTCCTGTCTCACATTAGCGGGTAATGTATCTATGGCCTGTAACACGCGTGTCTGGTCGGTATCGGCGATGCGTATCCCATCTTCATTGAGAATAAAGGCATAGCTTCCCTTGCCGTTTTGGGTATCAGACTTCACACTGTCCCAGATGCGATCTAACCCCAGGGTGACTCGAATAAAGCCCAGGAGCTTATTTGTTGTCTTACCTTCTGGTGTGGAAGCCTTCACTGGAGCGTAGATATCCACTGTCGCTTTACTGTCATTTGAGAAATACACTGTCGAAATGAAGTCTTGACCAGCTAGCACATTATCAAGATAGTGCCCTGGTACCAGGTCTTTTCCATGTGGTTGTGGAGCTGTAGTTGTGGGATAGTACAGACGGATCTTACCCTTGCTATCATAGAGTTGCCAGGTTGTGTAGTTCTTATCCCGGTACATGCCAGCAGCCAGAGCAACGACTGTATGCTTGACCTGGTCCTGATATGCAGGATCGGTCGGAGCGGGTGGAGTCGCGAGATATTGCTGGACGGTTGCCACCTGAGTGATGGTTTGGGCATCAAGGACACGCTCTTTTAAGTAGGTGTCTATCAACTCGACGCGCGATTTGGCATCGCTTTGCATTGCATCATTTGCGCGATCAGACAAAATGGGTTGGGTTTGCCACTCAGTGATAAATAGCGTTACCGCTAGAGGAATGATAGTAGCAAAGACCAGACCAAATGCGATCCGCAATGGTAATGAAATCAGGCGACGTTGCTTTGTTTGAGAGTCAGCTTTGGGCATAAGGTTTCCTAACATTACGAATATTTACACACTACCGAACAATGCCAATGTTTTCAAGATCCAGGAGAAGATACCGTATCTCCTCTGGTGAGCGGCCTGTTAAGCGCGTGAGTTCGGCGATATTTCGATGGCCATCAATGAGCAGAAGAAGGCGACGGTGATTGCGAGTTAATCCCGCTTGCTCCAAGAGCCAGAGTGAACTCTGCATTTCGCGTAAGCGCTGTGGTATCACTTGTTCATAGGGGGTGAAGCGATTGTTGGGAATGGGAGCCTGCTCTCTATTCCAGTTGGGTAGGGATTGTGTCGTTGGGAGATGTTGATTTACTGGCAGCTGGGGGCCCGTTACAGGTGGTTGTGGACCTGTATTACGTTCTCCACCTTGAGGGATGAAGGTAAAAAGACATCCACTCCAGCTCTGGAGCTGAAATAATGCTTGTTGGTCACTCAAATACCCTAGACTGGCCTGAGTGACCTGCCCACGGTAGAATATGACCTCACCCTGCTCCAGAGATGCGCCTTCGCCTCGTTGTACACTAAGTCGGCCCGTCTTGCGTCCCAATTGAATGACTTGTATAACATTATTCAATTTATCTGTGTATGTTCCATGTTGTGGCGGCATATTGAGCACCCATTGGTAACATTTGATGCGATTAATCTTGTAAGCACATGTTAAGCCTTCTCCGAAAACCTGAGCGCGTTTTTCTTGATACGAACATCAACCCTCATTCGAGGGCACGGCGCTGCCTTCATGGCAGCTAGCGCTCCGTGCTCAGATGTTCGCACAAGGAATGTGCGCTAGCCGCGACGAGCGGCGTTAGGTTTCGCGTAAGGCCTTATGGAATAAAGCTACAAGGGGGGCTGATGGCTCTAGTGTTTCTGTGAGCACCATATAGGATAACATAAAAAGACATAAATTGAAAAACATGTATACATCGCGTGCCGAAACTCCTATCTCAAGGCGAAGACAGGGTCCCCTTCTCTGCTCTTTGCCTTGACTCTTTGAATCATTAAACGTATCGCGGTGTATATTTTGTCATCGGTATCGAAACTCTCAAGAAACTGCTCTAGGGCCATCACTAGCTATGGCGCGGAATTATAACCTGCGATTGTAACACGCCGGAAGCGTGCCTAGAAATGCAGAGCATCTCGAAGAGTTGCTAGCATTTTTCACCAGAAAAATGCGATAATAAACAGAAAAGCGCGACGTGATTGATACCGTGAATTCTGAAGTGGCCTGTTCTTTCACGGTATTAGAAGCGCATTGTTCGTTGTATACGTGTTGGGGTATGTTAGTAAATATTGGAAGTAGGGGGCAATTGTCGATGGAGTCTCTAAACCTCTCTCGTTTCTCTCAGCAATCATCAGAGAAGAGGGGACAGGGTGATTGTACCCAACCACCAGAGCAACTATCGATAGCGGAACTGGCGCGTTGTTGTGCGGAGGAAACAACGAAATTTCTCAAGCAAAGTACCTCCAATGACCGTTTTTGCCTGGAATTGTTTCGGCGCGCAATTATCAGGCGTGATGATGCGGCGTGGCAGTCGATTTACCAGCAATACGCGCCCCTTGTTCTGACATGGGTTACACAGCACCAGAGCGTAACTCAATTGTTAGGCCAGGAAGGAGGAGCCGCTCTAGTAAATGGTGCCTTTGCCAAGTTCTCGCAGGCGCTCACGCCCGCCAAAATCGAGAATTTCGATTCACTCGCCTCGGTTCTGAAGTACCTTAAAATGTGTGTGCATAGTGTGGTCGCAGACGAGGTACGCGCACGCCAGGCAAGGCAATATGAGGAGACTCTTGAGGATATAGAGCATGAGCCAGCAGCGCATGATCCTGCTGAAGATGTTGTTGCTCGGCTCTCGGCTGAGCGTTTGTGGGCGGTAATTCAAGAGGAATTGAATGGCGAGGAAGAACGCATCTTACTCTATCTCGCTTATGTGCAGGGCATGAAGCCGAGTGAAATTTGTGAGCGCCATCGCCACCTCTTCCCTACAGTTGATGATGTGTATCGTATCAAACGGAATACTCTGGAGCGCCTGAGGCGTAATCGAAGGCTGCGCAGACTCTTTCAGTAGTAACAATAAGAACGGATAATAAGGCATAGCCACGAAAAAAGTGGTAACACACGTTTACTTAGAAGGACATGTGTAAGTGACCTCCATAACCTTATTGAGGCCCAACAATCGTCCAAATAAAGCCTGTTCGTTTGGTTGGTATATTGATACAATAGAGGAGTACAAAGCATCGTTGTATGAACCAGCCAGGCTGGACGAGCGCTGTATTATTCGGGAGAGGGAGCACCTATGGAGTGTTGTGAACCAGGTGCGATTCGTGATGAAGAAATAATCGCATACCTTGCAGGAGAGAAGGTACGGCCTGTGGTGAAGGAGCATATGGAGCAATGCGCGAGCTGTACGGCGCGCTTTGCTGCTTATCAACGCCTTGAACAGGTGTTGACGAGCAAGCTCTATCGCTGGGATTGTCCTTCAAACCAGGAGCTAGGTGAATATAAATTAGGGCTACTGAATGCTGAGGAAGAGGCGCAGGTGCAAACACACCTGGGTACTTGTGTCCTGTGTGCCGCCGAGTTCCAAGCGTTATCTACATTTTTGGAACAGGATGACTTGCTTATTAAACCTGTCGCTGTTCCCGCTATGATGGCTAATAGTCATGTGGTTAAGGAGAGGGGCGCGCAACTCGTTGATCGCCTCCTCGAGCCTGTTCGCGTAGGTATACGCCGTGTCGCTGCTATACTGGTGCCACCCCAACCCTCATTCTATGGAGTCCGTGGCGCCGCAGCTCTATGGCCGAAGCGCTATACAGCTGAAGATGTGAGCATTTCGCTTCAGCTAGAGACAAATGGGACCGCGCAACTGGTGGGTTTCGTCTCTCGTAAAGAGACATCTCTCTCATCGTTACAGGGAACACCGGTCGTACTGCTCTCGCGAGACGAACGCGATACTTATACTCAGCAGATTGATGAGTTGGGCAACTTTATCTTTCCCCATCTCGCACCCAAGATGTATTCTCTAGAATTGCACTTTTCAGAGCGTTGCGTGGTAATCGAAGAAGTTTTCATTACCCTTGATGCTGACGAGCAGGCATAGGATATAACTGCATGCATTGCATTGAGAAGAGTTTCTTCGCAGGCTCTGCTACTGAAGTGCGCACTTGAAAATAAACGCTATGGCACCTCTAGAACTTGCCGCTACGCTGGTACGAGCGAATGAGGAGCAGGGGCTAAAGCTACTCCATGTGTATGTCCCTCGTTTGTCCGCCGCTGATCTCAAGCTATTGATGAACAAGGTGAAGTCCGAGGCGGACCGCTCCTGGTTTAGTGATGTGGATCTTTCGTTCAGGCTCTCTGGCTACCTCATGCTTATAGGCGATCTCGCGCGCAATAAGTCGTATCATGCGCTCGGATTGATGGCACGTGGCGATGCGTTGCGTCGTATGGAGCGCTATCAGGAGGCATTGCCTTTTCTGGATGCGGCTGGTGAGGAGTTCCTCGAAATAAGCGATGAGGTGAGTTGGGCGCGTACCCGTATTGGGCGTATTAGCGCTTGCCTGCATCTTAATCGTATGACTGAGGCTTTGCGGGATGCAGCGGTCGCGCGCGATATCTTTGTGCGCCATGGAAAGCTATTGCGTGCGGGCCAGATCGATGTGAACGCGGCTATTATTAACTATGAATTGGCTCAGTATGATACTGCCTTGCGTATGTTTGATCGGGCCATTGAAACCTACCAGATGTGTAGCGAGAATGTCGATCTACACATTGCGCGAGCGCGGGGCAACAAAGCTCTGACCCTTGCGGCTCAAGGGCGTTTCCGCGAGGCTGTGGCGCTTCACAAGCAGGCGCGCGCGACATTCGAGCAGTATGGCGATCACGAAGAGATCTCCGTTGCGCGTGAGGATCTGAATATCGCCGAGATTTATTCTGCACAGGGACGCTATAGCCAGGCTCTCTTGCTCTACAATCAGTGTCGTGAGACCTTCAAGAAGTACCACATGTATGATTCCAGCGCCGAGGCCACACATCAGATGTGCGTCTGCTTGTTGCGCCTGAATCGCTCGCGTGAGGCGTATGACCTGGCATCTGAAGTGGTGAAGTTCTTTCGCTCTTCCTCGGCCCAGCGCGATAATCTCGCACATGCACTCATGCGTCAGGCAAATGCGGCATCACTTATGCAACGCTACCAAGAGGCTGATGAGTTGCTGCGTGAGGCAAGCATCTTGTTGGTGGAAGGCGGCTTTGTGCGCCTCTCCGCGATTGCGCGCTTGCGCCGTGCGGACTTATATTATGCGAATGGACAGCTCGAAGAGAGTCTGCGTGAGGTTGAGTATGTTGCCGACGTCTTTGCCGATCAAGAAGACCTGCCTAACCTTGCCAGGTCCATGCTGTTGCAGGCGCGCATCGCTGAGGCGAGGCAGAATCCTTCAGTCGCTCAGCGCTTGAGTCTCTATGCGCTCGATATTGCACAGGGACAGGAGATCTTGGAGTTACAATATCTCTGCTATGACCTGCTGGGACATCTGGCCGAGCGCAGTGGTGCAATCAATGAGGCTTTGACGTATTATGACCGTGCCATTCAGCGTATTGATGAATTACAAAGTCGCCTGGTGTTAGATGAGCGTGTCAGTTTTCTGGAAAACAAAGGTGAGGTATATCGGCGTGCCATGTTGCTCTCATTACAGTGTGAAGATGTATCGCGCGCGCTCGTCTATGTCGAAAAGGCCAAGTCACGTGCGTTGGGTGATTACCTGCGTAACAACATCGATATTCGTGTCAGTGTGGAGGACAAGGTAAGCGAGAAGTTACTTGAAGACATTTCTCACCTGCGTGAAGAGCAGGCATGGTACAGCTCGATTGTGTATGGTGTGGAGCAAGAAGGTAACCTGAGCGATACTGCCGCACGTCGTAGGTTAGCTGTGGGACCTGTGCTTGCTCGTAAGGAAATGTTACAACGTGAACGCCATATTGAGCACCTGATGGAACAGATGCAACTGCGTTCAATGCGTGAAGTGATGGATTTGCCGCAAAAGCAATGGACCAACTCATTGATTACACAACTTGGCCCAAAGCTTGACTCGAAGACGCTTATTCTGGAATATTATATCGCTGCCCAGGATCTCTATGTGTTTCAGATGACACGCAGTGGAATAGTAGTGAGGCGACTTCCAGAGGCTGTCCCGCAGCTTGAGCGCTTGATGTCTCTGCTGCGAATGAATCTAGATCTGGTGGCGCGTTCGGTAGGAATGCCGGACCAGGCTCAAGTCTGCTCGGAGTTACGAGAGAACTGTACAGGATTGTTACAGCGCCTCTATGACATCCTTCTGCGTCCAGCAAAAGAAGCCATACAAGGGTGTCACCGACTGGTTATTGTGCCATATGGCATTCTTCATTATCTGCCTTTCCATGCTCTGTGGGATGGTGATCGCTTTCTGGTGGAGCAGGTGGAGGTTTCATATCTTCCTTCGGCAACGCTCTGGGATGTTTGTCGGCGACGTGGAAAGTGCACATTACTTAGCCGGGATGCTCTTCGCCAAGCGCTAGTGCTGGGTTTCGCTGAACATGGACGATTACCACATGCTCTTGAGGAGGCTAGAGGTGTTGCGACTCAACTGGGGGTGGAGGCAGCGCTAAATGAGCAGGCGACAACTTCTTTGTTGCGAGAGCAGGGGGCGCGAAGCCCACTGGTGCATATTGCCGCGCATGGCCTCTTTCGCCTGGACGCGCCAAATTTCTCTTCCATTCACCTGTCTGATCGACAACTAAGCACGATTGAAGCCTTCAATCTGGACCTTTCGTCGTGCTCGCTGGTCGTATTAAGTGCTTGCGAGACAGGGCGCGCTGTCATTGGGGGCGTTGATGAGGTCATTGGTCTGGGGCGTGGTTTCCTCTATGCCGGAGCCGCTACGCTGCTTCCCACTTTTTGGAAAGTCGAAGATGCGAGTAGCGCGGAACTGATGCAACTCTTCTATTATGAACTGCTGCGAGGGGAGAGCAAGGCTGGGGCTTTAGCCAAGGCTCAGCGTGCATTTATCTCTCAGGCACAATCATCGACGCGAGATTACCGGGTCCATCCTTACTTCTGGGCCGCGTTTCATTTGATTGGAGACGCGGGCCATTGCTCTCTCCAGGCATGTCACGTTAAGCCTGACTCATCTTTAACGCGATTATTCCTTCTCTGAATAGCGCTCAGAATTAGCGCATATGCAGTTCTGTTGAGGGTGATGATTGCTCTGTTTCCGTGTCTCCATCCGGCAGCGGCTCCATGCCCTGACACAGGTAACGCCAGTAGTGAGCAAGCTCTTCAGATGAAATAGTGTGTTGATTCTCAAGCCACCACGTTGCCAACGCCAAACTAGCTCCTGCATAAAATTGTCCGATGATAGGCAAGGGGACTGTGAAGCGACGCCCACTCTTTTGAGATTCCACCAATTGCGCCTCAATTACCTCTGCTGTCTGGCGCCGTAATAGGGTAGAAAGCATTTGATTCTCTTTGTCCACTAGCAAGCGTTCGTAGTAATGATAATCCGAGGTGATACGCTCAAATAATTGCACAAGTTCCTGCTCTCGCTCTTCTGCGTTTTTGGCTTGACAGTGTTTTCTGCGTGCTGTCTCTTGATCGAACTTGATCCCATAGGATAACAGCTCGTATTTGCTTTCAAAGTGCTTATAAAAGGTTGTCCGATTGATTGTTGCCTCTGTACAAATGTCGGTGACGCTGATTTCTTCGAAGGAACGGACCTCTAACAGAGCACGCAGAGTCTCCCAGAGGAGTTTCTGGGTCCGTTTGACACGTGGATCTTCAGGATTGGGGAATGAGTTTCTCAACATCTCTTTCTCCTCTGTTGCTTAGTCAACAATCCTCATGCTCTTGTGGCTTGACGGTTTGCCACCAGGGAGCTTAGACTGCAAAGAGACACCTGTATGGATAGTATAACAGATGTCTCTTTACCAGGAAGGTGGTGATTGCCACCAAGCAAGTTCCTCATGAACCTGGGAGATATCGGAGGGTAAGAGAGTCAAGATACAGAAATACTGCTCTTTGCGGTATTGGAAGACTTGTATAACTCGAAGGCTAACAGAAACAGGTTATCTGATGCGTGATTCCTTTTGGCAGGATATCCGCAGAGAGGGATACGCGAAGGAAAGAAGAGATAAATGGAAGGATAAACAGCATGGATATGTCGAATCAGACCGCTTCATCACAGCAGATGTTGGGCGTGTTGAGTGGCAGTGCCCCGGAATTAGTTGCTAATCCCTTTCCTCTATTCGCACAGATGCGGTCTATGGGAGCCGTTATACAGTTACCGTTTTCCCTGCCAGGACTTGGTCAGCGGGCCTGGTTGGTGACGCGTATGCAAGAGGCTGTCCAGGTGCTTAAAGATCTTGCCAGTTTTACGGTTGATCCTCGTTCCATCGGCGATACCAACTCTTCTCATCAGACTGCGGCGGATTATGTCGGGGCGGAGAGTATGATGCTCTCTCAAACTATGCTCTCTGTTGACGATCCTGACCATCGACGTTTGCGCTCCCTGGTGTCTAAAGCCTTCACTCCCCGGTATATCGAGAGCTTACGCCCGTGCGTCCAGGAGATTGCTGATACCCTGCTGGATCGGGTACAAGACCAGGGGCAGATAGAACTGGTCACCGACTATGCTTTTCCGTTGCCCATCAACGTCATTTCGGAGATGCTGGGTGTGCCTCGCTCAGATCACGATCAGATTCGCGTCTGGTCGCAGGCGTTGGCTCAGGGGCAAAGCGTGGGAGGGCGCGATCCAGGTGTGGCGGCGCATCAACGCGCGTTTGGGGAATATACTGCTCAGCTAGTAGCCCAGAAGCGTAAACAGCCAGGGGATGATCTGATTAGCCAGATGATTGCCATTGAAGAAGAGGGAGATCGCCTCAGCGAGGCGGAACTTTTCTCAATGATTACTTTGCTCATCTTTGCAGGTCATGAGACTACCTCCAATTTGATCGCGACTGGCACCTTGATGCTCCTGGATTATCCTGAACAACTTGAGAAGCTCAAAGCCGACCACAGCCTGATTCCAGCAGCGGTAGAAGAGCTACTACGTTATAATGGACCCGCGACTATTGTGGCACCACGCTTCGCGAAGAAAGATACCGAACTGGCGGGTCAACAGATCCAGCAGGGAGATGTGCTCCTGGTGCTGCCTGCTTCGGCGAATCGTGATGAGAGCCAGTTCCCAGATCCAGAAGATTTAAATATCGCGCGCGCACTCAATCGTCACATCGCCTTTGGATATGGCATTCATACATGTTTAGGAGCTCCACTTGCTCGCCTGGAAGGAGACATTGCCTTTACTACCCTCCTTCGTCGGATGCCTAACCTGCGCCTCGCTATCCCGCGAGAGAGCATTACCTGGCACTTCAGTCTGAACTCTCGGAGCCTGGCTGCCCTGCCTCTCGCTTTCTAGTTGAGGGCAGAAGGATAATCCTTCGCCCACCGTTTCTTTGGATGTACCAGTGTCCAAAGAAACGGTGGGCGAAAATGTGGAGAAATGCTTAGGAGTGCTTCACCTATATAATTACCACTCAGACCTGCGCATGGTAAAATGTGGGCGCGGCTTGTTGTAGAGGACCGAGCATGGAAGATTTTAGCGGAAAGTTGAGGGTTTGATTCTGGTGAAGTATCTGGCACCGGCATATGTATATACCCAAGGAGGGCTGGAGAAAGACAGGCTCATCGCGATTGGCGATGATGGGCGGATCGTGATGATGGGTGATGCAAGGCAGCATGAGCAGATTACGGAGGGTGAGCAGATTGAGTATCTGCCGAAGACCTTGCTCTTACCAGGCTTTGTGAATGCGCACAGTCATGTCTTTCAGCGTGAGTTACGTGGACATACCCATCGACCCCTTTCGCGCCAGGATACCTTCTGGACCTGGCGACGCGCGATGTATGCGCAGGCCCAAAGCTTGACGCCAGAATTGCTCTATGAGAGCGCGTACCACACCTATCGTGAGATGCTTGCCGCTGGCTATACCAGCGTAGGCGAGTTCCACTATGTTCATCATCAGCTAGATGGTACTCCCTATGAGCGCCCGAACGCGATGGCTGAAGCTATCTTGCAGGCTGGTCAGGATGCAGGTATACGCGTAGTCATGCTTCTGAGCGCGTATGCGCGAGGCGGTTTTCAGCAGCCAGCAGAGGAGGGCCAGCGGCGCTTCTGTGACGGCTCTGTGGAGCTATACCTGGCGCGCGTGGAGGCGTTACGTCAGGCTGGATTTGCCGTAGGGCTTGCGCCTCATTCGGTGCGTGCAGTTCCTGGGGACTGGTTTCGGGCTCTTGCTGCTTATAGCCGTGAGCATGGCCTTCCTCTACATGTACACGCAGACGAACAGATGGCGGAGATTGAGCAGTGCCAAAGCGTTCACGGCTGTCGACCCATTGAGCTGCTGGAACGCTATGATGCCTTATATTCCGGCACGACGATCATTCACGCTACACATGCGAACGAGTATGAATTATCTCTTCTGGACCAGTATGGCTGCACGGTTTGCGTGTGCCCAACCACTGAGGGTGACCTCGGAGATGGTATCGCTCCCTATCAAGAGCTGGCCGCGCGGAATATTCCTCTGGCGATTGGGGCGGATAGCAATACGCGCCTGGACCCCTTTGAGGAACTGCGCTGGGCTGAATATAGTGCGCGTATGCGCTACCAACGTCGGCGTATTCTGGTCGCGGGCGAACTAGATGCGCCGGGTCCTTTGCTATTGACCACTGGCACGCGTGGTGGGGCCCAGGCTCTAGGCATCGCAACGGGCGAGATTGCGCCGGACCAGTTCGCGGATTTTGTGGAGATTGACCTGGAACACCCACAGGTGCGTGGATGGAGCGACGAGGATCTGCTCGATACGCTGTTCTTTGGCGTATCCTCAACGGTTATTGCTCGCACCTGGGTTGGTGGGCGCTGTGTCCATCATCGTGAGGATTAATCTTCAGATGGTAAATGGTGGCGTAGGAACATCTACGCCACCATTTTATTATGTGTCTACCTTACTGTGAAGCGCTCTCGATATCGGTGTCACTCTCATCGGGTCGATTAACCCAGCCGCGATAGGGGCGCTTTCCAGGTGTAGGCTCAAGCGTCTTCGCCTCGCGAGCCAGATGCATCGCTTCGCTAATAGAGCGCTCCAATTGGGGATCGATGTCGTTCACATAGTCCTGTGGGGCAATATCGACCTCAATATCTGGTTCTGTACCATAGTTCTCAATATCCCAACCTACATCCTCGAACCAGTTCGCGAATTCTGGCTGCGTGGTGGTAGTACCATCCACAAGCTGGTGGTTCAGTGTATAGCCGACAACGCCGCCCCAGGTTCGTTTGCCGATGAGTGGTCCAAGTTCTAGGAGCTTAAAGCTGTGGCTAAAGATGTCGCCATCGGAACCCGCATGCTCATTCGTGAGCGCGACCATTGGTCCGCGAGGAGATTCCTTTGGATAAGGCATGGGCTTGCCCCAGCGCGAGAATTTATAGCCAATGCGGCGGCGGGAGAGCTTCTCCAAAAGCAAGCTGGAAACGTTGCCACCACCATTCCAGCGCACATCCACTATCAAAGCTGGATAGTCATACTCGGCGAGGAAGCTGCGATGGAACTCCGCGAAACCTAGTGGCCCCATATTGGGAATGTGGATATAGCCAACCTGCCCCCGTGACTTCTGATGCACGATGCGGCGGTTGTGCTCAACCCAATCGCGATAGCGTGCATCACTCTCCGTTGAGAGCGAAATCGCTGTGACGGTTACGCCGCGTCTGGTTGCACCTTCCCGTGGCTCAACAACCAGGCTCACTTCATTGCTCGACTGGTTGACCAGGAGTTCTTGAGGGCTCAGACGTGGCCCTACTCGCTGACCATTAATAGCGATGATCGCGTCTCCCTCCGCAATGCCCAGACCTGGCGCGCTGAGAGGTGAGGTCGCATCCTCATCGGAGGGGTCACCCTGGATGATACGCCCAATCCGATAGCGTTCTGTGGTGGGGTCATAATCCCAATCGACGCCGAGTGAGCCCTGGCGATAGTAGTGCCCAAGACGATACTCACCTCCATACTCAAAGGCGTGAGAGGTTCCCAACTCCCCTTGTAACTCATGAATCAGATCGGAGAGCTCGGAGCGTGAGCCAACCCGCTTGACGAGGGGGGCATAGCGTTCATAGATCGCATCCCAGTCCACACCAGACATATCCTCTGTCCAAAATTGTTCGCGCTGCAAGCGCCAGGCTTCAGCGAACATTTGTTGCCATTCGGCGGCGGGGAGCACTGAAACCTTGATGCGGTTGAGATCGATCCAGCCCGTATCGCGTCCTGGGTAATCGGCATCGGAGCGTGGTTTCTCCGCGTTGCGTGTGACCCGCAAACGGTTGCGTGAGCGATAGAGGAGTGTTGAGTTATCACGGGAAAGTTCCGCCTCGCTCACGTTATCAAAAATGCGTTCCAGGCGCTGGGTGTCCATATCGAAACTCTCGATCCATCCACGTCCTTTGCCCTCGGAGAGTGCTCCCGTCAAAGGAGCGACCATGAACAGGACCTTACCGCGCATGGCAAGAATATCTACATAGCGAGCCTCGCCTGTCGGGAAAGCCACAGCGCGTTTGGTAATGCCCTCCAGATCAATCTGGATTCGTGCTGGTGTCCCCTGGGCACTTGATGATGGCGCAGGAGCGCTTGCACCATTAGATGATGCTGTTTCGGGTGCGAAACCGGGTCTGCGTTGCAGATCGCGTGAAAGTCGTGATTCAGTGACAAAGGGCGAGCGGAGGTCTTTGCGCAGGGGAATGGCATAGGGCTGTACTCCTCGTGGGAAGCTCCACTCAAACTGCATATTGTCGGAGACTGGATTGTAGACTCGGTACCCCAGGAAGTAGAGGTATCGTCCTTCTGGATCGAACGTGGGGCTGACATCAGCCAGAATAGGTTCGGTGACAAAGTGGGTCTCGCCAGTCTCTAGGTTGCCTAGCTTGATGGCGCGCTTCTGTGAACTGCTTGCGAAGCTATAGGCCAGCCAGCGTCCATCTGGCGACCAGGCAAGATCGAAGATTCGTCCATGCTCGCTATGGTCCAAAACTCCATGCTGTTTTGTGTCCAGGTCTATAATAATCAGTTCTTGTCGATGGTTAGTAATGGCAACGATGTTCTCGACGGGACACACTGCTAATTCGATGGTACGCCCAAACTCGATATCGGTCAGCAGGATATGATCGTTATCACTTATAGGATCTATGATGACCAGGGTTTCACGACCGGGAGCATCGCTAATAGCTACCAGTCGCCAACCATCGTTGAGCCATTCTAGAAAGCGGTATCGTACGCCGTCCTGAATGCCATGTTGGATCGTTGCCCCTTCCCAATTACTCAGGCAAAACGCCTTGCCACGAGTAGTAATCGCCAGGGCGTGGCCGAGCGGATGAAGCGTAAATGTATCAATATATTGATCAGCTGGCACGAACTTCCGACTCAGCTGCGTGCGCTGGCTTGGCAATGAGACAGGTAGGAGATGGACCTGATTCTGAGTTGGATTGAGCACATACAGGTCTGCGGCGGACTGAAACACCAGGCGCTCACCATCAGTAGAGAGTTGGCGGGCGTAGAAAGTGTCCAGGAAGGTATGGCGTTGGAGGTCCTCGCCATCGGGTGTGCAGGAATAGACATTGCCCACCCCTTCATGATCGGAGATAAAGTAGATGCGATCACCAACCCAGCATGGATCAGCAATATTACCGAGGATATTAAGTAGGCGGCTAAAGATTCCTTTGCCATCCGCATCGCACCAAAGATGCCCTACGGTTCCGCCACGATAGCGTTTCCAGTAAGCTGGTTCTTCGATGTTACGTCCAATGACCACCCCTCCGTTGGGGCCATAGGAAATAGCATTCGCCATCCCGACTGGTATTTGTTGAGGTGGTCCGCCAGCAGGGCTGACAGCGTTGATGACTGTGTATTTAGCCGTGAATTGACCTGTACTACTGGCATAGAGAATCGTGCTCCCGTCAGGTGTCCAACCAAGGACAATGCAGGAGCCACCGTCGAATGTCAGGCGGCGCGCAGGCCCTCCCAGGGCGGGCATTACATAGACTTCTGCTGGCCCTTCTTCGCGGCCTACGAACGCGAGCCAGTTGCCATCGGGCGAAAAGTGAGGATGACTCACTCGGCCCTGACCAGCCGTTAGGCGCTCGGCTCGGCCTCCCTTACTTGATACTAGCCAGAGGTCATCTTCCGCCACGAAGACAATTGAGTCTCCGTGAATAGTTGGGTAACGGATGTACCCCTGGGATGGTTTGGGTGGCAGGTATTCGTTTGTCGGGAGCTGAGTTAGCTTCTCTTGCTCGTTTGTTGTCATAGTAAGAGTAATGTGAGTTGCTAAGGTGTGTCGAATAACGAAATTGGTGTACGTAATATTTATATTAGCAAAGCCTGAAAAATTGGTGTGCGTGGACCTACATTATAGCATAGCCTGGAAAGGGAGGCTAGGAATTGAAGAGGTAAATAGGCTTTAAAGCAGTGGTATACAACAATGGAGGTGCCCTAAAAGCGATCAAATGGGCCTTCTTCTGCCTCATTGTTATAAGTTAGTGGCATCTTAGCCCGGTACCACCTTATAATTAACCCCTTGTCAGATATAAGAAATAATGGTAACCTCAAGCTGCAATTATTCTACACAGATACGAGGAGAGAGCGTATTATGTCACAGACCATACGTAGCGAAAAAGATCCATCGCCAAAGCAAGGACGGCCTGGGCAGCGTCAGCAGGAGCGCATAAACCGCAAAGAGCGGCGTAAACGCCGTGCCAGGACATGGACTGTCTCAATTGTCGCTGTAGTACTGATTGCCCTGGGTGTCTGGGGCATTGTGCAATACCAGCAATATAACAATCAATTGGCCCTCGCGGCGAGCAAGAGCGCGACGGCAACAGCCGACGCAAAGGGCACTGCTGAGGTGAAAGCGACAGCGACAGGTATTGCGAATGCTGTGCAGACTGCAACAGGTGGTTCCCCTACTCCAAGCGCGGGCCCAGACAAACCTCCCGTGGTAGATACTAGTAAGACTGTAAAGACGAAATCTGGACTGCAATATATTGATGTGAAGACCGGTAATGGGAAAGAGGTCACCAAAGGTAGCACCGTCAAAGTTGAGTATACGGGCTGGTTAGAAAGTAATGGCAAGAAATTTGATAGCTCTTATGACCGCAAGGGTGAGCTCTTCGAGTTAGCGAATGTTGGAAATGCAAGTGTGATCCCAGGTTGGAATGAGGGATTGATCGGCATGAAAGCGGGTGGTACGCGTCGCTTGATTATCCCGCCTGATCTGGGATATGGCAAAGAAGGAAGTGGCGATGTGATTCCGCCAAACTCGACCATCGTCTTTGATGTGACAGTAGTAACTGTGTCCTAGCATTTTCATCTGTAGGAGCATATCTCTCCAGGGAGAATAGAAGGGCAAAGGAGCGACCTCGGTATGAACGTAATACCGGAGTCGCCCCTTTCTTTTCTTAAGAAAGTTGCCACCCCTCTTCTTCGCGCGCCGAAAGCCGATAGAACTATCCAGGTGGCCTTATGGCAAACGGCATAACCCTTGACTTTTGCACGATCCGAAGGTATAATTCTAACAATTTGAGACCAGTTCCCAAGAATTTTGAACGCTGAAAAGGTGTGGTATCATCATGGCTTCGACTACCTGGAAAAGAACAATACAGGCAACTACATTGTCTGGTTATTGGAATTTCCATTGGGGGGGTGATCCAGCCCTGGCGAAGCTGAGAATTCCTTCCTCTCTCCATTGATTTTGGAGGCGGGGATTTTTTTTTGCCCGGAATGTGAGGAGCATGCGCTGTCAGGCACAAGCTACCCTACATCTCTGGTGAAAAGGCAAATGATGACCAGTCAACCGGTTGTGCTTGGTATACATGGAAAACGATGTGTCTATGTACGCGGGGAATGAGCTATAGCAATAAAGGGGATGTTTATGAGTCAGACTGTTACTCTATCTACAAACGAGAAGCTCTCTGCCATCGCAGGTGACTTTAAAGGCAAAGATATTGTCTCTCTCGACCAGCTTTCTGCTGACGATTTGCATCGTGTCTTTGCTCTTGCTGGGCATATGAAACAGCTTGTGCTTGATAAAGAGCCATGCCAACTACTCGCCGGGCAGGTCATCTCACTCCTCTTCTTTGAGCCATCGAGCCGGACCTTCGGTTCCTTCGCCTCCGCAATCAAGCGCCTGGGCGGGCAAACCATAGATATTCAGAACCCGGAAACAGTCTCTTCTGTCAAAAAGGGTGAGACGTTTGAAGATACGATTCGTGTCTTTGAAGCCTACTCCGATGCCATTGTGCTGCGTCATCCGCAACCAGGCGCGGCTCGACGCGCGGCAATGTGCGCCGAGTTTATTCCGATCGTGAATGCTGGTGATGGCAATAATGAGCACCCTACACAGACAATTCTTGATCTCTACACATTGTATGAACGCTTTGGTCGCCTGGATAATCTAACTGGCTTGCTGGCTGGCGATGTCCTCAATAGCCGGACGCTTCACTCACTCTTGCGCGGCCTTTCACTCTTCGAAAATAATACAATTTATCTGCTCTCTCCCGAGAAATTGCGCCTCAAACGCGAAGACCTGGCACTTTTCCGCTCCCGTAATTTGATTATCCATGAAATTACGAGCGAGAAAGATATCCCCAGGGATTGCCAGTTCTGGTACTGGACGCGTATCCAAAAAGAGCGCTTTGACTCGATTTCAGAATATAATGATATGGTAGCCCAGCGCTTCACGGTGACACCCGCACTGCTCGCGCAATACGCCGGTCAGGAAACAATTGTAATGGACCCCCTGCCTCGTATTGGAACAATTGACACTGAGGTCGATAAGGATACTAGAGCCGTGTATCTGCGCTCACAGATTCGTAATGGTTTGTATACGCGTATGGCCCTCCTGGCCCTTGTGCTGGGGCGTGCCTGAGCTCTTACGCGAAAATGAGCGCCATTAGATGCGCTCAAGATTTCGCGTGGAAAACGTAGACTGATCATGAGTAGCCGATACTGGAAGGATACCCTTATGATGCTTGATGTGGACACTACAAATACGCTTTTAAATGATGTCGTGGAGGATGCTCAGGTGACGCAGGCAACTACACGCAAAGGGGTCTTGGTGCTGGAAGATGGCATGCGCTTCGAAGGCTTTTCCTTTGGATATGAAGGCCCGGTAGCTGGTGAGGTAGTTTTCTGTACGGGAATGGTGGGCTATCCAGAAGCGTTGACCGATGCTTCCTATACTGGGCAGATCCTTACTATGACCTACCCGATTATTGGCAACTACGGCGTGCCTGACGCGTCAAAGTGGGAAGATGATCGCATTCATGCCGCTGGCTTGATTGTCTCAAATTATGTCGGGACGCCTTCGCATGTTGAAAGCACAATGGATCTGGGGACGTGGCTACGCCGTGAGCAGATTCCAGCGCTAGAGATTAAAGATACACGCCAGCTCACCCAGTATATTCGTAAACATGGCACAATGCTTGCCAAGATTGTGTTTGAAGAGGATATCCCTTTTCATGATCCCGATAGCGAGAATCTGGTTGCGCAGGTCTCAACACCTGAGGTGCGCGAGTTTGGGAGCGGTGAGACGACCATCGCGCTGATCGATTGCGGTGCCAAGCGCAATATCGTGCGCAGCCTTGTGGCTCGCGGCGCTCGCGTCGTTGTTGTGCCCTGGGATTACGATCTGTGCGCCGAGGACGTCCCGTTCGAATTTGATGGTATCCTGGTCTCCAATGGACCGGGCAATCCTAAGATGGCACAAAAGACTATTGAAAACTTGCGCAAAGCTATCGAGCGCGAAATTCCTATAATGGGTATTTGTCTGGGGCATCAGTTGCTGGCTCTGGCGGCTGGCGGCGACACCTACAAGCTTAAGTTTGGGCATCGGAGCCAGAACCAGCCTTGCCTGCTTGCCGAGAGTAAGCGCTGTTACATCACGACGCAGAACCATAGCTTCGCTGTGGGAACACTGCCGACTGACTTCTCGGCCTGGTTTACGAATGCTAACGATGGCAGCAATGAAGGGCTGCGCCATAATTATCTACCAATCTTCTCGGTGCAGTTCCATCCCGAGTCCACACCAGGACCCATGGATACTGAATGGCTGTTTGATCTCTTCCTGGAGAAGGTACACGAAACAAAGGGGGCTTTGATCTAAGTGAAGTCATTACAAAAAGTGCTGGTGTTGGGTGCAGGCGCGCTTAAGATTGGGCAGGCCGGGGAGTTTGACTACTCCGGCTCCCAGGCCCTCAAGGCTCTCCATGAAGAAGGAATCTCTACAGTCCTCATCAATCCAAACATCGCAACCATTCAAACATCGAAACAAATGGCAGACCAGGTATACTTCCTGCCAGTGACTCCACTGTTTGTCGAGAAAGTTATCGAGAAGGAGCGCCCAGATGGCATTCTGCTCTCCTTTGGTGGGCAGACAGCATTAAACTGTGGCATAGCGCTTCATCAGAGTGGGGTGCTGGAAAAGTATGGTGTGCGCATCCTGGGGACGCCAGTTTCCGCGATTATTCTGACCGAGGATCGCGAAGAGTTCGCGCAGCACTTGCGCTCTATTAATATTCCCACCCCTCAGAGTCGCACCGCTGAATCGCTGGAAGAGGCATTGCGTATTGGCAACGAACTGGGTTTCCCGCTGATGGTGCGCGCGGGCTATGCCCTGGGTGGTCAGGGGTCAGGCATCGCGCATAGCGAAGCGGAGTTGCGCAAGATAGTCTCGGGCGCGCTGGCTTTCGCGCCGCAGGTCTTGATTGAGCAGTATCTCCACCACTTTAAAGAAGTTGAATATGAAGTTGTCCGTGACGCCTATGATAACTGTATCACCGTATGTAACATGGAGAACATGGACCCGCTGGGTATCCATACTGGTGAGTCCGTAGTTATCGCGCCCAGTCAGACGCTCACCAACCACGAGTATCACATGCTGCGCACAGCGGCTATTTCGATTGTGCGTAGCCTGGGGATTGTGGGCGAATGTAACGTCCAGTACGCGCTCGACCCCAAGACCTCACAATACTATGTGATTGAGGTCAACGCGCGCCTCTCGCGTAGCTCTGCTCTGGCGAGTAAAGCCACCGGGTACCCCCTGGCGTATGTCGCGGCAAAATTGGCGCTGGATTACGCGCTGACTGAGCTCACGAACAAAGTGACTGGCGTCACACAGGCGTGTTTCGAGCCAAGCCTGGACTATGTGGTGGTCAAGATTCCCCGCTGGGACCTGGAGAAGTTCAAGGGTGTCGAGTTCACTATCGGTACCGGCATGAAATCCGTCGGTGAGGTCATGGGCATTGGTCGCACCTTTGAGGAGGCGTACCAGAAGGCTATTCGTATGCTCGACCTGGATCTGGAGGGCGCGACAAGTGAGCGTGGCTTCCAGGGCTTGGAGTCGCCCGAAGAGATCTTCCAGACGTTCCTGTATCGCCCCACGCACAAGCGTATTTTCGCGCTTCCACTGGCAATGAAGCAGGGCTTCTCCATCGAGAAGATTCATGAGATCACCGGTATTGATAACTGGTTCCTCAAGCGTATTGAGCATATCTTGCGCCTGGAAGAGACGCTACGTGAGACAAAAGATCTCTCACGCGATGCTTTCACGCGCCTCAAACAAGCTGGTATTTGTGACAAGCGTATCGCTGATCTCACAGGGATGACAGAATTAGAAGTGCGCGCGGAGCGCAAGCGCCTGGGCATTGTACCTGTCGCATTGCAGATTGATACTCTGGCGGGGGAGTTCCCTTCGGATACCAACTATCTATACACAACCTATAACGCTCAACATAACGATGTTCAGGCGTTTGGGGAAGATGGAGTGGTTGTCCTGGGCTCTGGTCCCTACCGCATCGGTTCTTCGGTCGAGTTTGATTGGACCTCGGTAAGCGCGGTTGAGGCCCTCAAGAAGTATCAGAAGCGTTCCATCGTCATCAACTGCAATCCTGAGACGGTTTCGACTGACTACGATACCTCAGACCGCCTCTACTTCGAGGAATTGACCTTCGAGCGAATCGCAGATATCTGCGAGTTTGAAGCCCCTCATGGCGTGATCGTTTCGGTGGGTGGACAGACACCGAATAACCGCGTTCCGGCGTTACACCAGTATGGTATTCCGATCCTGGGTACCAGTGCTGAGAACATTGATGGGGCCGAGAACCGCTATCGCTTCTCGCACTTGCTGGATACATTGAATATTCATCAGCCAGAATGGGCAACCTTTACAAGCATTGAGGACCTGCGTTCCTTCGCCGAGCGCGTTGGCTATCCAGTGCTGGTACGCCCCTCGTATGTGCTCTCTGGCAGCGCTATGAATGTCTGTTACAATCAGGACCAATTAGAGCGCTATGTGGGAGAGGCTATGGCGGTCTCACCCGAATATCCCGTGACCGTGACGCGCTTCTTCCAGAAGGTCAAGGAGATCGAACTGGATGCCGTCGCACAGCGCGGCGAAATTAAAGCCTTTGTCATTTCGGAGCATGTGGAGAACGCAGGCGTCCATTCTGGCGATGCCACGATTGTCCTGCCACCACAGACCATTAATGACGAGACGAAATCACGCATTGAAGCAGTTGGACGTGCTATCGCGAGCGCCCTCAATATCACTGGCCCATTCAATATTCAGTTCCTGGCTAAGGATAATCAGGTCTATGTGATTGAGGCGAACCTGCGCGCATCGCGCACCTTCCCCTTCATCTCTAAGGTTACTGGTGTGAACCTGATCGAGATGTTTGTGGATGCCCTCTTCCAGGAGGATATCCCCGTAGTAACGATGCCGTACCTACCCTTTACAGCGGTGAAGGCTCCCCAGTTCTCCTTCTCACGCCTGACCGGGGCTGATCCCATTCTGCGTGTTGAGATGGCGTCAACGGGCGAGGTTGCTTGCTTCGGCGACGATTTGGAAGAAGCCTATCTGAAAGCAATCATCGCTACTGGTGGGAAAATTCCCCAGCGGGGCGTCTTTATTAGCCTGGGTGGGGATGATAAGAAGGCGACTTTCCTGGAAAGTGCTCGTTTGCTTGCGAAGAAGGGCATTCCACTCTATGCCACCGAGAAGACCAGCGAGTTCTTACAGGCGAATGGGATTGAGACGACCCGACTGTATAAGCTACACGAGCAGATGGAGCCGAATGTGTTGACCTACTTCCGCGAGGGGAAGATCGATATGGCAATCAATGTTGTAGATCGCCATGTCATGAAAGAGATTGACGACGACTACGCAATGCGGCGGCACGCGGTCGATCACAATATCCCTCTCATTACCAAGGTCAAGCAGGCTCGTCTCTTCATTAGCGCCATCACTCATAAGCGTCTGGAGACGCTCCCCATCAAAGCATGGAATGATTATGCTGTAGATGAGGTACTCAAATAGCTGTAGAGCGTAATGTATAAACGGCCCCTTCCTGAAGCAAGGAAAGGGCCGTTTGCCTGATGTTGATGTGCAGGTGTATTGTGCTGGAAAGGGAGCAATATGAACGATCCTGAGGTAATGCAGTTATTTGAGGAGGCTGGCGCTATTGTCAAGGACAGCCACTTCGTCTATAGTTCCGGTCGTCATAGCTCAGTCTATGTGAATAAAGATGCACTCTATCTGCGACCACGAATTATCTCGTCGATCTGCGAGCGTATGGCTCAGCCCTATGATCCTGAGCAGATAGATGTCGTGGTTGGTCCAGTGATTGGCGCGGTAATTCTGTCACAATGGACAGCGTATCATCTCTCGCAGCGCAAAGCGGTGGGTGAGGTGCTGGCAGTCTTCGCCGAGAAGGGTGCGGATGGTGTCGACAAACAGTTCTACTTTGGGCGAGGATATGACAAATGGATCTCTGGGCGCAATATCCTGGTCGTCGAAGATATTTTGACCACAGGTAACTCCGCGCGTCAGACCATTGAGACCATTCGTCGTTATGGTGGTAATGTCGTTGGTTTGAGTGTCCTGGCGAATCGTGGTAATGTGCAGGCGGAGGAGGTTGGTGATGTGCCAATCCATGCTCTTATCGAGTTGTCTCTACGAACGTATACAGCCGAGGAGTGCCCCTTCTGCCGCGATGGTGTGCCCGTCAATATTGAGCTAGGTAAGGGACGTGCCTTCCTGGCGAAGCAGAAGGCCCTGGAAGTTCAATCATAGCTCGAAAAGAGAGGATCAACATGGGTTTTGTTGAGAAGTTGATTGCATCGTCGCGCCAGCAGCAGAGCTTGCTCTGTGTGGGTCTGGACCCTGAGCCTGGGCGCTTGCCCAAAGGTTTTCGCCAGGAGCCTGTCGAGCGCGCGATAGTGCGTTTCTGTCAGGCCATTATCGAGGCGACCGCGCCATATGTGTGTGCCTACAAGCCCAATCTGGCTTTCTTTGAAGTGCTTGGTCCGGCAGGTCTGCGCGCTTTGCAAGAGGTGATCGAAGCGATACCATCTCATATCCCAGTTATTGCGGACGCCAAGCGTGGAGACATTGGGAATACCGCGCGCGCCTATGCACGAACGCTCTTTGAGACCTATGGATGCGATGCCGCGACAGTGAATCCCTATATGGGGCGCGATAGTGTTGCCCCTTCCTGGAGTATCGCGATAAGGGAACGATCCTGTTATGCCGTACCTCCAATCCTGGCGCGCGCGATCTGCAAGATGTGCGTGTGCTTGATGAGCAGGGTGAGGAGCGTCCTCTCTACGAGATCGTGGCGCAGCGCGTGCGGGAGTGGGATACTGAGGGGAATTGTGGTCTGGTAGTGGGTGCGACGTATCCCGAAGAATTGCGCCGTATTCGCGCTATCTGTCCCCATATGCCGATTCTTATTCCTGGTATTGGAGCACAGGGAGGCGATCTTGAAGCCTCGGTTCTGGCCGGTGTTGACGAGCACGGCGAATTGGCGATCATATCCTCTTCCCGCTCAGTGCTCTATGCTAGCGCGGGTGATGACTTCGCGAGCGCCTCTGCTGAAGAGGCGCGGCGGGTACGCAACCAGATCAATACTATACGCCATGCCCTTGTTTAGTGCTCATTGATGAGTGGAATAGGCTCGTAGAGGGCAAGAGTGGGAACACAAATCTCCATTGTGTTTCCGCTCTTGCCCTCTATTGCTTGTCTGGTTATGTTTCTAAGGGGTTTGGTTATTTGACCGTGACTTGCTCGAAGAGATGGGGATAGTTCAGTACCAGCCCATCGTCATCTACTGTGATCTCGGTACTGAATTCATTGTCAAGCGATTCGTAACGGTAGACACGTTCGCCCGGCATATCACTCAGGCAGGTGTAGCGCTGGCGAACCGGGGTTATCTGCATGTCGGGTAAAGCGACATACGCGACCACGATCTCAACTGAATCATTGACAGCAAGTTTGTGGCGACGGATGGGAAGCGTATTGGTAAAGGATGAGATGGAGAGATCGACATCGATGCAGCCTTCGAGATCAGGTATGGGTTCTCCTTCGGAGAAGAACCAATTGCCCCTTCCATCAGCGCGCAAGTGAATACTTGCCTCCTGACGTTCGAGCATATCGAGGTCGAGTTGAACAACTTGCCAGTCGGAATTACAATGTACGACATAGTGGGCACGCAATGGCACCCCTTGCTCCAGTGTAATGACTTGCCCATCGGCGAGCACCCCATCCTCACGGGCATGGAGGAAGAGATGCTCAAGGCCGGGCTTGTCGAGATGGGACCATAAAACTGAACGTTTCACGGTTGCTCTCCGAAAAGGTGCTAGATGCGCTCCAGGGGTTCAAAGCCTAGAATGCGCAAAACGTTATTCATCGTTTGAACCGTGGCTTGAACGAGCAGAGCGCGAAAGGCTTTGGTTTGCTCGTTCTCTTCTTTCACGATTGGTGGTGTATGTTCGTAGAAATCATTCAGGTGCGCGGCCAGGTCATAGGCATATGCGGCTAGTGCCGAAGCTGACATCTGCTCCGCTGCCTCTGCAAGGTGGCGCGGGTAGGTATCGATGTGGCGTAAGAGCTCCCACTCGCTTTGGGCTAGCTGCTCTGGCAAGGTGGTCAGCTTGCCAGGAATGGTATAACCTGCCTCTTGCAAGCGGCGCAGGATATTAGAAGCGCGTGCATAGGCATATTGCAGATAGACGCCGGTATCTCCGTTGGGACGTAGTACCTCATCCATGTCCAGGGCTATGATCTGTTGCAAGTTGAAGCGGATCATGAAGTAGCGAATAGCGGAGGCCGCCAGAATGGCCGCTGTCCTTTCATCAATCTCCGGCTTCTCCTCCTGTCGCCGTGTCTCTTGCATGCGTTCAACCGCCGCGTTGATCAGGTCATCGGCCTTGATCTCAATGCCTTTGCGTCCCGACATGGCGTAGGATTCACGCCCATCGGAGGTATCGATGCCCATTTTGGCAGCGGTAGCTGCTGAGAGTGTGACAACCTCGTAGCCCAGGTGCTTGGAATTCTCAGCCTGCTCAACATAACCCAGACGGCGCAGGCTCTCGTAAACGACCTGCTGAGGATATGACTGGCGCACGTCGATAACATTTACGACGCGTTGCGCGTGCCCAAAGCGTTTGGGATCACTCTCCTGATCGCTTTGTAGTGCGTCCTTGGGTGTGCGCATGGTCCAGAGCTGACGCCCATCGTGCTGAGTACCCCAGGGAACGAAGTGGAACTGGACGTTGAATTCAGGGCTATCGGTGATACCAAATTTCCAGAGCTGGTTGGCAATATCCTTGGCGGTATAGGTCGCGGTGCCATCGCTGCGGACCAGGATCTTATCGCTCATGCGCTCGTTATCGCCTTCATTGTCGCCAAAAGGCAGAATCCAGCAGCCAGCGGCTGGACCAGTCTCGGGCTTTTCGAGCAGATTATGTTTGCGCAGGAAGTCGAAGGTATGCTGCCAGAGTCCCGCTTGCAGAATGGCAGACTCCCAGGTGAGTAGGTCATAGGAGATGTTGAGTCGCGCCATTGTCTGGAGGTGTGCTTGTACAATCTGATGCGAGAGATCGGCGGCCAGGGTTGGATAGTCGGGGCCTGACTCGGGCTCCTCGCCATGCTCAATGGCGTGCAGGACCTGACGGCGAAGCTGGATCGCGTTCTGTCCCCGTTCCGACTCTTTGTCCTCGTAGAGCCGATTTACGGCTACATAGACACGTGAGCAATAGTAGTCAAAGGACTCGCCTGGAAGCGGTTCGTTTCCCTCAGCAAGTTGAAGTTGCCCCTTTTGAAGCAGAATTTGCCCCACGACAACATCTGCCACCTGGACGCCCGAATCATCAATATAGTTCTCGGCCTCAACGTGGTAGCCCTGTGAGCGCAACATGCGGACGAGAGTGTCGCCCAGGCAGGAGTTGCGCAGATGCCCAACATGGGCCGCTTTATTCGTATTGATGGCGGTATGCTCTACGATGACCCGTGTTCCCTGACCGGTCTGGTCCTGACCGAAGTCTGGCCCCTCCTCCAGGACGCGCTCGATGATGGCCTGTCCCGCGCTGGGGCGGCTCAGGCGGAAGTTTACGAAGCCGGGCTTGGTTGCGCTAACTTCCTCAAGCTCGGGCACATGGAGGCTGTTGATGTATGTTGCGATAGCCTCAGCGATTTGTAGTGGTGGACGGCCAAGCCTCTTCTTCACCCAGGGCATGACCGGGATGGAGTAGTCACCAAAGCTGGATTGCGCGGAGAAGCGCAGGTCGATGGGAAGTTGCTCGACATCGTAGTTGATGCCTTCTTGCTCAATATAATGACTTGCCGCTTGCTTGACTATAGCGGACAAATAGGTGTAAAGATCTTGCTTTTGCTGTACTTCGGGCATATATCTCTGCCTCATCCAAATTGTTTTGCTCTGCTCTAACGACATTGCACCTGCTACTATAACCCAGGCTCGATATATGGTCAAGTACGGCAGAAAGAATTGCAGGGTTAATACTGTCTTGTCTGAGCGTCTGCCACGGCCTGTTGTCCGTGCTTTCGGGGTTTGGGGAGGCTGAGTGAAGGCTCGCCTATAAAGTGTATGCCCTCCGAGACTATCGTAGTCTCGGAGGGCAATTAGGTTTCCTTCTCAAGGTGGAACTACTAGGCGTCAAGTGTACTGGTATCGCCTACTGGCTCACCCAGTTCGCGCGCGCGAATGACGCGACGCATGATTTTGCCTGAACGGGTCTTGGGCAGGCTGGGGGTGAACTCTAGTTCATCGGGAACCGCCAGCGGCCCAACGATGGTACGTACGTGGAGCTTGAGGGTCTTCTCCATCTCCTCTGAGGCTTCGTAGCCATCGCGAAGGATGACAAAGACCTTGACATGCTCACCCTTCACTTCGTCTGGTTTGCCAATCGCGGCGGCCTCGGCTACGGCGGGATGGCTGACCAGGCTGGACTCGATCTCCATTGAACCCAGGCGGTGACCACTGACCTTGATTACGTCATCAACACGGCCTTGAACGCGGAAGTAGCCATCTTTGTCCCTGGTCGCGGCATCTCCGGCGAAGTAGACATCGGGAATGGTTTCCCAATAGGTCTGGTAGCGCGCGGGATCGCCATAGATGGTGCGCATCTGAGAGGGCCAGGGATGGCGAACAACCAGGAAGCCGCCCTTGTTCTCACCAATCGGATTGCCATTCTTGTCTACGATATCGGCCTCGATGGTAGGCATGGGACGCGAGGCGCTGCCGGGTTTGAGGGGTAGGATAACCGTCGGACTGATCAGGATCGAGCCGGTTTCGGTCTGCCACCATGTGTCCATAATAGGGAGTTCGTCGCGACCGATATTGTGGCGATACCACATCCAGGCTTCGGGGTTAATGGGCTCACCAACGGACCCCAGTACGCGCAGGCTGGAGAGATCATGCTTCGCGGGCCACTCCTCGCCGAAGCGCATCAGGCCACGGATGCCAGTTGGGGAGGAATAGAAGATCGTGACTTTAAATTTCTCAATGATGCTCCACCAACGGTCAGGTGTTGGATAGGTAGGTGTTCCTTCGAAGAGCACGCTGGTCGCGCCGTTCATTAGCGGACCATAAACGATATAGCTATGCCCTGTTACCCAGCCAATATCGGCGGAGCACCAGTAGACATCGTCAGGTTTAATATCAAAGACCAGTTTGGTGGTTGTATACGCGCCAACGGCATAACCACCCTGCACATGCACAACGCCTTTAGGTTTGCCAGTGCTTCCGCTCGTGTAGAGGATATAGAGTAGATCTTCGCTATCCATTGGCTCGCAGGGGACCACGGTATCTTCTGGGATATCTTTGAAGAGTTCATCCAGATAGTAATCACGCCCCTCCTGCATATTGACATCGCTATCCAGGCGGCGTACAACCAGCATTTTCTCGACGGTTGGCGTCTCTTCCACGGCTTCGTCGGCAATCTTTTTAAGCTGGATATGCTTACCACCGCGATAGTTGCCATCAGCCGTAATCACGACTTTCGCGCCAGCGTCATTGATGCGCTCGCGGAGAGCGCTAGCAGCGAAGCCTCCGAAGACTACGGTATGAACCGCGCCCAGGCGCGCGACGGCTAGTAAGGCCGCGACCTGTTCGGGGATGGCGGGCATGTAGATAGCGACGCGATCACCTTTGCTGACGCCCAGGTTTTGCAGGGCCTTCGCCATGCGATTTGTCAGCACATAGAGTTGTTCATAGGTGAGGGTACGGTTAGAGCCATCATCACCTTCCCAATAGAAGGCAACCTTGTGGCGTGTCTCCGTTTCCATGTGGCGGTCGAGGCAGTTATAGGCGATGTTGAGTTTGCCATCGGTGAACCATTTGAAGAAAGGTTTATCGGTCCATTCAAAGGTTTTGGTCCAGGGCTCGAACCAATGAAGCTCTTTTGCCATGTCGTCCCAGAACTCGAAGCGACTCTCCAACGACCACTTATAGAAGGATTCATAGTCATCGAAGCCCTTGGAACGCATGTAAGCGGTGATGTTGGCATTATCTACTACATCACTTGAAGGGGAGAAGAGGCGATTCTCAATCAAAATAGTGTCGGTATCCTCAAAATTGAGGTTACTAGCCATAACGATTCCTCCTGGTTGAAAAAGATACGTCGTTGTGTGCGGGTTTTGAGTCCTGAGTGTGCTAGTGTCCAGATGAATTAATGCTGTCGCTTGCCGACTTCAACGGCTCTCGGATCGTTAGCAGTAGCCCAATTATAGCATATGCATGCCTCGTTCCTCTGCCTCCATCCCTGAAATGGCCTTGATCTGTATCGGGAGCATAAGCTAGTGATAGTGGCATACCGGTGTCATGAGGTGCTGATGAACCCGCCGATACCTGCCATACCAGCACCCCGTGACGCCTGCCAATCTATTCGCTGACGTTCTCAAAAATGGCTGCGATGCCCTGTCCGCCACCTATACAGAGCGAAGCCACACCATACTTGAGTCGCTGGCGGCGCAATTCGTTGGTTAGTGAGAGTACCAAACGCGCGCCGCTAGCCGCGAGTGGATGACCAATAGAGATGCCACCACCATTGACGTTTGTCTTGTCGCGATCCAGCCCCAATTCCTTCTCGACTGCCAGGTATTGTGAAGCGAATGCTTCGTTGACCTCAACACGATCCATATCGTTGAGTCGCAGGTCGGCTCGCTTGAGGGCCTGGCGGATCGCATTGGCGGGACCAATGCCCATGATTTCCGGAGGCACGCCCACGATGCCCCAGGAGACGAGGCGCGCAGTTGGCTTGAGGTTATATTGCTTGACCGCGTCTTCGTTTGCCAGCACGACACAGGCCGCTGCGTCGTTGATACCGCTGGCGTTGCCCGGCGTGACCACTCCTCCCTGTCGGAAGCGTGCTGGAAGCTTTGCCAGTGCCTCTAGCGAGGTATCGCGAATACCCTCATCCTGGCTAAACAAACTTGTATTGCCCTTACGGTCCTTAATGCTGACTGGGACAATTTCTTCTGCGAGGTATCCTGCTTGCTGGGCCTTGCGTGCCGCGATCTGGCTACGAAGTGCATATGCGTCTATTTCCTCGCGCGAGAGATGGTATTGCTCGGCTAGATTCTCCGCAGTGATTGCCATGCCACACCCGATATAGCTATCAATTAACCCTTCCCAGAGACTATCCTCCAACTGGGGAGCCGCGCCAAGTTTGAAGCCAGCACGTGCGCCGCGAATGACATGGGGAGCCTGAGTCATATTCTCGCCACCACCCGCGAGGGCGATCTGTCCCTCACCCAGGAGCAATGCTTGCGCGGCACTGATAATGGCCTGAAGACCAGAGCCGCAGAGGCGATTGACAGTGAGTGCGGGTGTCTCGATAGGTATGCCCGCTTTTAACGCTACATGGCGCGCGAAATAGATCGCGTCCTTACTGGTTTGAATAACGTTGCCCATGACGACCTGATCTACGTGTTGCTGATCAACGTTACTTCTCTGTAACGCCTCTTTGGCCGCCACGACTCCCAGGTCAATTGCCGAGATATCCGAGAGCGAGCCCTGGAGCACACCAACCGGCGTCCTGGCCCCCGAGATCACATAAATATTTTGCATGTATCACCTCTCTGTGGTTGCAAAGCACCATGCTATTCTTTTCCTAGTCTAGCACCTTGGATAAAGGCATTGCAAGGAAAGACAAGATGTTTCCACTTGACAAACTCATCATGTTATGTATACTTACCGTTAAGTCTGCTTAACGGTAAGTATACATAACATGATGGGCCGAGGATGGAACATATGAAAGCTGTTTCCGATCTACCTCAAGGATATATAGAGCGCGAACGAATAGACTTTAAACACAATAGAAAACTATTCTGGATCTTGAATAGCGCGGCTGTACTGCTCTTACCCTGTTTCGGGGTCTCGTTTCTGCTGATTGCCGTCTCGCTGAATCCGCATCTAGCGTCAAGTGGCTCGTTTGAGTCGCGAGGCTGGAGTATCGTAATAGGTATCGTATTATTGGTGCTGTCCTGTATCGTCTGTATGATTGTGCATGAGTTGATACATAGCCTCTGTTTCTGGCTGTTTACTGGTAGCAGACCACATTTTGGCTTTAAATGGTTGTATGCCTATGCCTCGGCACCGAACTGGTATATTCCACGAGGTCCATTTCTGTTTGTTGGTTTGGCTCCCTTTGTCTGCCTGACGCTTCTGGGCATTGCCCTGCTGCCTTTTGTTTCGGCGGGGATAAGCCTGCTTCTCTGTTGTTTGCTGACAGCACATACGATGGGATGTGTTGGTGATTTCTATGTAGTCATCCGTTTGCTGATGGCTTCTTCTGGCCTACTTATACGCGACTACGGGGATGGCATGGCCTTCTATGCCCATGCGTGAGTATGTTTGGGATGGTCTTAGGGACGGAATAGAAGATCATCCTATCCCTGAAAGGAATATGACTGTGGTCACAAATCTACGACCGCCGGAGGCGAACTGGTATATGCGCCTCAATGGCGCGTCGAATCGCCAGATGGCGAGCCTGTTTCGCATATGCGCGCGTGGCTTGGACATGTTGGGAACGAAGCTTCCCACCAGTCCAGGCGCGCGCTGCCGGAACTGGGCTCAGCTACTGACTAATGCCGGACATCTATTGCAAGAGCCAGAAGCCGCGCGCCGTGTTTCGCAGCCCGCTTTCCTGGGCAAGCTCCTGCTGGATTGTTTGCTTCTCTTTGTGCCGCTGACCTTTGCTATGATTTGGGGCATATTTGATCATATGGCAACCGTTAGTCATGAGCATGGGAAAACTGTGCTGACAGTCAGTGTATCACTCTGGTGGCTGCTCGGTGTGGTTATCGTATTGGAAGTGCTGGCGCTCCTCTTTCTGTTGGCAGCGCAAATCCTCTTTCTGAGTGGTGATCTCTATACCAAGGGAAGAGATGAAATGCAGCGTTTGTCGGCTCAGGCTGCTTCAGCGGCGACGTTGCGTGTAGTTTGTGTGGGAATCGGGCTCCTCTTCCTGCTCTATCTCTTTGTGCCTCAGTCTGTCTTATTGGCCTATCTCCATCTGGCGTTATTACTATTCGGTGCTCGCCTGTTCTATATCTTCAACCTGTTGCACTTACGTTGGGGTGAACTGGCAGCCGTTGATCTAGAAGAAGGGGAGAGTAGTTGTGACGCATAAGAGTACGTGTTTGTCTTCTCAGGAGATGGGACCGCGTCTCACCCTCAATGACCTAGAGAGAAGTTGTGTGTGAACAAGCAGCAGAAAGAGCAAGATGTCGAGAACTGCCTGGCGGCATTGCGGAGACGGCATGGCCTCTCGCAGGAACGCCTGGCTGAGGATTTGCAGGTGACGCGGCATACAATCATCGCTTTGGAAGTGGGGCGCTATGTCCCATCGATTGAACTGGCCTTAAAACTAGCTGCCTACTTTGAACTGCCGCTGGAGAGCATCTTCTGGCTTCGCGCCAGTGCGAAGCCAACGCTACGTGTCCCCAGGAATGATCCAAAGCCGTTTTAATAGATATTTGCGCTCTACGCTTGACTTTACCCATTCGTTTAGGTTACGATTGCTGTAAGCTGATATACGTAACTCTTGTTACTTTGCCCCCTTCTAAGTGAGGTACAGCGAGAAATGCCTGAACGAGAAGCTATACGCTGGTTACAACTAACCTATAAGGTACCAAGTGAGCCATCTCAAAAACGTGTCTGGGTATGGCGGCGTCTCCAACATCTCGGCGCGTTCGCGTTGCAAAATTCAGTCTATCTCCTGCCCTTCTCTGACGAGGTTGAGAAGCAATTTCGTCAGCTTGCCTGCGATATTCAGGGCTTTGGCGGTGAATCTAGCCTCTTTGCTGTGACTGCTCTTAGCGAGGTGGATGAGCAGCGTATTCTCCAGGCATTATTAGATGCACGTAATAGCGAGTATAACGCTGTAGTAGAGACCTGCGGGCAATTGTTATCACAGATCGCCCTTTCTCTGCAAGCATCGTCCGAAGGCGCCCTATCCGAGCATGAGATGCATGAAGGCTTGTTAGAGAAGGTTCATGTACTATTTCGTGCGGCTCGACGGCATGATTTGTTAGGGAACCTGACCGCAACCAGCCGTGCGACTGCCGCCGAGGCGCTCGTCATTTGTGAACAGCTCTTTCGAGTTTTAATGGAGCATGATTATCAAAAGGCTCGCCGCCTACTAGAGTTCTATCATAATACGATTGCTCCTCTGCCAGACTATCAATCTGCCTCTCCTTCTGACGAAAAAGCACGTGCGAAACCAGTCTAGTGCGATCAGATGACTGTCTGGGGATGGATTGTATTTGCGATCGCCCCTGATCCAAAAGCTGAGCACGTCAGTGCACACTATACTTGTGGTGTATGTATCCTAAAAACATTGCTTTTCGGCTTAGCTTTGGGTACAATTTCTGTAATGTACAACTGAATGCGATGCTCAATCGTATCAGTTAGTATACAGAGGTAGCTCACCCTGGAAAGACTATTGCTAAGGGGAAAGAAGATGCAAAAACAATCACAGTATCGAAAAGCTGGTGCTAAAGCAATTGCTATTGATGGACGCAAGGAACTCAAACGTTACTATACGTACTTGCTTATCGCAGCGCTTGCGTGCGCCGCATTCGCCCTTAGTCTCTATGCTGTCTTCGGCCTATAAAGACACTTATACGATCCATTTCATATACGCTACTGGCATCCTTGTTTGAAGGGTGCCATTTTGTTTGGAATCGAAGCTATATAGGTCTGTCAGAAAAGATGCTTTGTCAGGTTCTATTTATGGGGAGATAGATCATGTGCAAGGAATCCTGATGTGAGATACAATATTTTATATGCATTTCCGCATCTGTTCCTGGATGTATACTGGCATAACTATTTGAGAAGAGCGTAGCGATGGAGGATTTTAATGCACCCAACCGGTCCAAGGCCGCATAACCCGATTCTAGCGCGCCCCTCTCGCGACGCCGTGCCTCGCCGCCTGATCGTGACTGCTGGGGTCGCGGCCTTTGCGATCTGTGATTGGTCGCTTTGGGTGCTTCTACGCGATGGACCGTGGGGGCCCCCTATGCGCCTGGTGATGGCAAATGAGGGTGTGACGGATGCTGTAGAGCGTACATTAGACGCTTTACTTCTCTGGCCTCAGGATGCCTCGCTCCTCCAATTGAAGGCAGGCTGGCAGGAGCAGAAGGTGCAAGTATGGGGTAGCAATGAGCAGGGAACCGGTATTTCATTGCTACATAGCGTTTTGCTGCGTGCCAATCGTGACCAGTTGCGTCCCAATTTACGCTCCCAGCCGGTGCCAAGTTTGCATGTATCCTGGGTCCCCATTGCCGATGTTGAGACCGGGCGGTACGCTCTGGACGAAGAAGTGAGACCAGGGTTATTGAATACACTCTATATGCTGCGCTCATTTGTTCAGCGCGAACCAGAAATTGTTTTACGTTATCTGGCAGACATGGATAAAATGAGTTTAGGGGAGCCTGTAGAGGCGTGGTGGCAACAGGACGGGAAGAAGCCGAATAGTCGGGAGACGCTCTCCCTTAACGTGATACGTGAGCCTGCGATTGGCGATGGTACCCTGACCCTGCCTGAGGCAACCTTGCTATATAGAGCCTTCTTTGCCCCAGATGAGCAGATTGATCTCTCGAATTTGCGGCGGCGCTTCCTGGCGACTAATCGCCTGCAACCCATAGACGCAGAACGCCTGGTGCGAGGTCGCGAGATGAGCCGTAGGCGTGTCAGCCGAGTCTACCGTTACCTGGAGCAAGAATCTAAAGGAGAATAGGGCGATATGGCAAAAGTAACAACTGGAACGGGTGATACCGGTTATACGGGTTTATTGGGCGAGCAGCGAGTGCCTAAATATGACCCTCGTCCCGAAACTTTTGGGACGGTAGATGAGGCAACATCTGCGCTGGGGCTAGCACGCGCTACTACGAATGACCCGCGCGTGAAAGAGGTCATTTACCATGTACAGCAGGAACTGTATCTCTTGATGGGAGAACTTGCCACACCTCCAGAGAACTATGAGGCAATGGGTCTGCGTATAACAAGTGAGCATGTTCAATCTTTAGAAAATATAGAAGAAGAACTTAAACTCGAGGTGAACATTCCGAACAAGTTTATTATCCCAGGAGATAGTATAGGTGGTGCGGCCCTGGATCTTGCGCGTACGATCATTCGACGGTCCGAGCGCATGGCTGTTAAACTCTTGCACGATGGCGTGATCCAGAATGGTGAGGTTGTGCGTTATTTGAATCGCCTCTCGGACCTCATATTTGTGCTGGCACGTTATGTTGAAGTGAAGTCATCGCTTGCACAGCGGCCCCAAGAGGGCGAATAAGGCTAGCTCGTGAAATTTGTAGGAATTTTAAGCAATCATCATAGGTGAGAGGGATTGACGTGGCAGTTTTGCATGTAACCTGGCAGGTTGGAGATGGAGGAAGGCTCTATATCTGGGGCGAGCGTGCCCAGGTCACACAAACTATTGAAGTGACCGCGCGTGGTAAGCTCCGGCCTCATCCTTTCTCATTGCTCGCTGTCGAACTGGATGAACAATTGGCAGGGATGCAGGTGACTCCAAGTGGGCACCGGGGGGCTCCCGATGTGCTCGCACTGCTCTTACCTTCGAGTAGCCGATCGCCTCTCCCCTCACCTCAACTGCTATTGGAAACACCAGTGGAAGTCAGAAGCCAGCCCCAACTACGTGGCTGGCTGATAGAGGCACTGAGCTTTGATGCACAGGCTGCTTGTGATTTGCTCCTCTCATTGCCCGTGAACCCACCCTCATCTGAGGACTACAATAGCTATGGCAGCGATACGCGCTTCTGGATGTGTGCGGCTCAACTGGCACTAGAACTGGTACAACACCAGAGCTTCTTGCCAGCCATTCATTCGCGCGTGAATGGGCGAGGGGATAAGCAACAAGTCCTTGCGGAGGCTTCTTGGGACCTTGCTCTCCTACCAGAAGATCGGGAGCGTGTTTCGCGTCTGGCCGCGGCTATGCCACCCGTTTGTCGTGCTCTCCTGGTGGAGGAACAACGCGAGAAATTGAGCGCGCAAGATTTACTGCTGCATTTCTTGCGTGTCAATGTTGATGCGCTGGTACGTGACGGACTGCAATCCATGATGGGTGATCAAAGTCGTTTAAAATGGGGCAAATCTCTTCCCTCGCAGTGGTTGCGCGCCTTACGGATGTCACAGGCTTCTCCAATTTCGGCCTCCTTTGAGGAACTTCGGTCATTCATTGATAGTATCTCTTCCTGGTTGCGGCCTGTGACCCAGCGTGCGGCCTTTCGGTCCTTCCGGACCTGCTTTCGCCTGGAACAGCCCTCCTCAGAGGAGCCTGAAGAGGAGAATCGAGAATCGTCGGAGCCCGTCTTCCCTTTATGGAAGCTCAGCTTTCACTTGCAGGCTAATGATGATCCTAGCCTCCTAGTGCCTGCCGAGAAGGCCTGGCAGGTTGGTTCTGACAGCCTCTCTTTGCTTAATCGTTCATTTGAGCGGCCACAAGAGGCATTGTTATCAGACCTGGGGGCAGCGTTGCGCCTCTACCCTACGCTAGCGAAAGGTCTGCGGAGCGCGCGCCCCTCTGAACTTGCGCTTAGTACTGAGGAGGCATATACCTTTCTTCGTGATGCTGTGCCTTTGCTCAAAGCGGGTGGCTTCGGGGTTTTAGTGCCGCCCTGGTGGGGGGGACGCGCGACTCGGCTCTCCGCGAAGTTGCGCGTTAGGCAACAGCGTGAGCAGGCCAACAATGAGAGTCAGGGCTACCTTTCTCTGGATAGTATTTTGACCTATGACTGGCAAGTGTCTGTGGGTGGGCAGGTGCTCAACGAGCAGGAGTTTATGGATCTTGTGGCTTTGAAACAGCCTCTCGTGAATGTGCGTGGTCAGTGGATTGAGCTTCGCCCGGAGGAGATGGAGACTGCGGCGTCCTTCTTTGAGAAGAAGTTACTTCACAAAAAGCTGAAGTTTGGTGACCTGCTGCGCCTGGAGGCTGGTGCTGAGGAGCATCAGGAGCTTGGTCTGTCTCTGGAGAGCATAGAGGTGGAGGGATGGCTTAGTGAGACTCTCAAGCGTCTGAGTGGACAGACGCACCTGGAGCCGGTGCCTATTCCGTCGACCTTCCAGGGGCAACTGCGTCCATATCAGGTGCGGGGTGTCTCCTGGCTGGCCTTCCTGAAAAGCCTTGGGCTTGGTGCTTGCCTCGCTGATGATATGGGGTTGGGTAAAACCGCCTCACTAATAGGTCTATTGCTCTATGAACGGTCACGACTCACGAGGGAAAAGAAACCATTTTCCCCTACCCTCATTGTCTGCCCCATGTCCATTGTTGGTAACTGGCAACGCGAGCTACAGCGCTTCTCGCCTTCATTGAATGTGCATGTCCATCATGGCGCGGATCGCTTTTCAGGAGAGGAGTTTGTGAAGCAGGCTCACGCGCACGATGTCGTTTTGACAACTTATGCCCTGACGCTGCGTGATCAGGAGTTACTGACACAGATCAACTGGGAGAACGTGGTGCTTGATGAGGCACAGAATATCAAGAATGATGAGGCTAAGCAGACACAAGCCATCAAGAAGCTGAAGTCGCACTACCGTATTGCTCTGACCGGTACGCCAGTTGAGAATAGACTTTCTGAACTGCGCTCGATCATAGAGTTCCTCAATCCTGGCTTTTTGGGATCTGGCAAGGAATTTCGTCAGCGCTACACAATCCCCATTGAGCGCTATCGTGATAAGGAGCGCGCTCAGGTTCTCAAGCAACTGGTCCAGCCCTTTGTTTTGCGGCGGGTTAAAACGGATAAAAGCATCATACAGGATTTGCCTGAGAAGATGGAAATGAAGGTACTGTGCAATTTGACGCAGGAGCAGGCCTCACTGTATGAGGCGGTCGTCAAAGAGATGTTGGAGAAGATCGAGAGCGCAGAAGGCATCGAGCGCCGAGGGCTTATTCTGGCCGCTTTGATGCGCCTCAAGCAGGTATGCAATCATCCTGCCCAGTTTATGAGCGATGGTAGCGAACTGGCGAGGCGTTCTGGCAAGCTGTCGCGCCTGGAAGAGATGCTAGAGGAGGTGTTAGCAAGTGGCGAGAAGGCACTGATATTCACTCAGTTCGCAGAGATGGGCCAACTCCTCCGTCAGCACTTACAGGAGAGCTTTGGGCGCGAAGTCCTCTTCCTGCATGGTGCTACTCCCAAGAAACAGCGCGATCAGCTTGTGCAGCGTTTCCAGGGCGAAGGTGAGGGCGCACCTATCTTCCTACTCTCGCTCAAGGCCGGTGGTGTTGGTCTCAACCTCACCGAGGCTAATCATGTTTTCCATTTCGACCGCTGGTGGAATCCCGCTGTGGAGAATCAGGCCACGGATCGCGCGTTCCGTATCGGCCAGCGGCGTAACGTGCAGGTACATAAGTTTGTCTGTGTTGGCACGCTGGAGGAGCGCATTGACGCGATGATTGAAGGGAAGAAGGAACTGGCTGAAAATGTCATTGGAAATGGTGAGAACTGGCTTACTGAGATGTCGACCAAGCAACTGCGGGAACTGTTTGTACTGGGGCGTGAAGCAGTAGGAGAGTAAGATTATGGGTAAACATCGAAGACGTAGCAGGTGGGGCTATTATCCCGATGATGATTATGCTGAAGATGATGAGTTTGAGGCAGATGAAATGCAGGGCTGGGAAAGTGAGCTTGATGAGGATTCCGATTATAGTTATAGGCGCTACTATAATCCGTGGGAACATACTACACCCATTCGTAGCGAGGGCGGCATTAAGGCCAAAAGCAAGCGCGGCAAGATCGGCGAGACATGGTGGTCACGTCGCTGGATCCAGGCTCTGGAGGAAATGGGTGTTGGATCACGGCTCGCGCGAGGCCGTAGCTATGCGCGCCAGGGTCAAGTACTCTCTCTTGATGTGCAAGCGGGTCGGGTGAATGCGGTAGTGCAGGGCAGCTCTCCGCGTCCCTATAAGGTTGTGGTTAAGCTTTCACCTCTGAGTAATGAAGATTGGGAGATCATCCTAAATGCGATGACCCTTGATGCTTTGCTTTCGGCGAGGTTGCTTGCTGGCGAAATGCCGCGTGAGATCGATGAGCTCTTCACACGTGAGCGTATCTCGCTCTTCCCTGAGATGATTGACGATCTTCAGACCAATTGTTCCTGCCCGGATTATGCCAATCCCTGCAAGCATATCGCGGCGGTCTATTATATCTTAGCGGAGCGCTTTGATAGCGACCCTTTTCTCCTGCTGACGTTACGAGGTCGCAACAAAGACGAAATCAGCGAGGTGCTACGTAGCAAGCGCAGTGTGACCTCTGATGGTGAGGTGGTAACCAGAGATTTTGAAGCGAGCGAACAGGAGCCTCAAGCACTATCGCAGCCCCTTGACGAGCGTGTGCATGATTTTTGGCTCGCGGGTGATGAGGTTGAGCACTTCGCGCTACGACCAGCGCAGAGCGAGGATCAGCAAGCCATGTTGCGCGAACTTGGCGAATCACCCTATGTGTTGGATGGAGAGAATTTGACTTCCTGGCTTGGTCGCATGTATCAGAAGGTGGCCCTTTACGCTCATCAGCGTCTTGATGAGGGATACTAAAGACGCTTCTCTTTTACCGTAGGGAGCTCCTTCTTCCTGCGAGGGTAGCAAATGGGGACGCTCTTGGCGAAAAGCTCAGAAATTGTGAGCTATTTCACTGTAAAAGCCCAGCGTATCAGCGATAATGGGCAAGGGCCTGTATGCCAGAAAAGAGTAGTCATTTACTAATAATATATAGAAATCAAATTTCGATGCCATTTTAGTAGACACCTCTAAATTGGACTTCCTGATTCGCAACAAATATATGATAGTTCGCATTGTAAAAGATAGAGGCCACGAACAAAGCATCGCTGCTGATGCACAGGGGATAATGAACGCGGTATTCAATGAGCCTCAATGCGTCGAAGAGGCGTGCCAGGGGTCGATAGCGGCTTTTGAAGCCCTGGTTTTGCATTACGAACCAAAGATCAGGCGTATGCTTTATGGCATGACTCACGACGAACAATTGACTCTGGATCTTTGTCAGGAAACGTTTTTTGCGGCCTACCGTGCCTTGCCTCGTATGGACGGAACGCAATTGCGCTTTGCTCCCTGGCTCTATCGTATCGCGCTTAATCAGTTGCGCAGTGAGTGGCGACGTAAGAAACATGTAACCATGCTCTCCCTGAATTCGTCTCTAAATCAAGATGAAAATGTAGGCGAGGGATATATTGATGAGGAAGCCTTAAAGCTGACCCCTTTTGAAGATAGTGTGGTGGAACTGGATATGGTGCAGCGAGTACTCGCGCATTTGCCCAGGAACTCTGCCATTTGCCTGCTATTAGACGCCGAAGGCTTTTCTTATAGTGAGATAGCGGAGATGATGCAAGATTCACTCTCAGCAGTACGTAGTCGCCTATCACGCGCGCGCCATGCTTTTCAACGTCTCTACGCCACTCTCGCTCAGGATGGTGTTTGATGAAGAATAGAATGTCTGACGCTCAGGATGGTGATACTCCTTCCTGTCCCTGGAGTAAGGACTGTGAGCGTCTGGCTGATGTGCTGGATGGAGAATGGATCTCTGAGCTTGAAATTGCTAGCTATAACGATGATGATGCTCGATTGATTCGCTGGCTACGCACGCATATCTCCAATTGTTCAATCTGCCGAGAGACATTAATGCAGACTCGTCAGGCGCTTGCGTCTGAACGTAGCATGTTACGTGAGTATCTTCAATTCGCGGAGGCTCATACGCCTTCTGCTACCGCAAGCATTATGGATGCGCTTCGCAAGGAAGCTCGTGATCCTGCGACTCCTGCCATTGTGGCTCAATCCTCGCGTATCCCGGAGCGAGGTGCCTCGCGTGCTGGCTCCAATACTCCTTCTCGCCCAGTGACAAAGAGATCCACCAGGGAAGGTGGTTGGGTATTGGCACTGGTTGCGGCCCTTATTGTGCTCTCCTTCGGATTCTTGAGCAATGCCGCCTGGAAGCACCTTACTCCTACACAAACGACACAGACAATGCGGAAGACGCAAACCGCTTCCCTTCCAGCCCCACCACGCTTGAATTTCACTACTGATTGGTCATCGGTGGTGGCGTTCGAGACCCAGAAGGGTCAACAGGATATTGACGTATTCGATCCCATACGTTCTGTGCAGCGTACACTTCTGACGACCCATTGTGATGATGCGCGACCCGATGCTATTGCCCATAGTGGTAAGAATCTGCTCTATCATTGCTATGATGGTCAAAGCACTATTTTTCATCTCCTAACAGGTCAGAGCTATCGGCTGGAAGCGGGAAAGCGTGGTGATGGGGGGGATTATAACGCAGTCTGGTCGACAGATGATAGTATGCTCTTTATTGCGTTGCCTGACTCGTTAGTACGCATCGACATCGCCCAGAGCAAGATTGAGCGTCTGGCATATACAATTCAGGCTCAACGTCTCTTGTTCTATTATGACGACGCGCTCTATTTTTCTTATAGTAACGATGGGTCTCAAGGGACGGAGACGCAACTTAAACGCTTGAATCTGAAGAATGGTAGTCAGGAAATTCTGGCACACTCTTCTTTGTCAGGCGCGCAGTTCTGGCTTCGCCCTGATGGACAGATGTTCTACTATACTTCCGCTGATGCTAATGGGCAGGTGGGTATCTATGCTATAGGGCGAGATGGCGGTAATACCTATCTCTTTTCACAGGACGAAGCCTTGGTAGGCTTTGATGCCTATAACGTGCCTATGGTCGTGCGTAATGTGCAGGAGACCTGGCAATTGATCAGCATTGACAGCGTTAGCCAGGAGGAGCAGACACGCGTCGTCGATATCGCACCAGGGGCGGAGAAGGTAAGTGCTCAAGATGTATTGCTCTCGCCCTATTCGCGCTATCTAGTGGTGATGGGTCAGTACCTGGATGGCTCGCAGCGTCTCTGGTTTACTGATCTGGCAACGGGTCAGACTCATGACGTCAATACCAACAGGATCGCTACACGTACTTACACATTCTGGCTTGGTTGGAGCAAGATACAGCCATGAGCAGAATAGATCCGATAAGCTAAGGTTGCCATCTACACATTTGTCATACCACACAAGAGCCTCAAATCGCATACTCCTCTGGCTGGAGCTGCTTCCAGATGCGTATGTGTGTGATACCAACTTCGTGTAGAATCCGCTCGGTCTCCTGGTGGGCCTGAGCGATTCTGGCAGGATAGTGTGCGTCGGAGCCAATGCTGATAGGGGTGTTGTGGCGTGCGCAGGCATATGCCAGACGCCGAACTAGATCGGTGTAGTTGAGGGTGTCGTAGCCGTTGAGTTCAAGTGCGACATTGGCATGAGCCGCTTTGGCGGCGAGCTGATCTAGCTCCTCGTCTAACGATTCTGGCAGAAATGGATTGGTGACACGCATTCGGACCGGGTGGCTAATCACGCTGAAGTTGCCACTATCTACCGCCTCGCGTAACAGGGTATAGTATTGTGTCCAGAGTTGTTCTCCTGCCTCTCGTTTAAGATCTATCATGTGTTCAAAGAGCACGCCA
>NZ_BNJF01000002.1 GCF_016587355.1 Ktedonospora formicarum
CGCACGAGCTTGGAGCGGCAGCCTACGCAATCAAGGCAGCGCGTGCAGCCGCTCCTGAAGGCGAGAGTGAGAACTCCGGACGGCTCGAGTGCCAATGGCAGCGTGACCAACTCCCTAACGCGATCCGCGAACTGGTCCTGGATGATCAGCGGTTGCGAAACGACATCTGCTGGTTGGTATTCGACTGCTAATCAACTTTTAAGAAGTATATTGCTTGCCTCAGTGTTTGAGCATAACATTCTTTGCCAAAAAGCTGACAGAATGGCAAACCTCATCTTGAGCATACGCGATATGGCACGCAACAGTGGGCGGTCAGTACGTTGTGAGCAGAATCTCGCATAGAGGTCTTGACATCTAGCATGCTCTTCAGTTATTATAAGATAAATCAAGCAAAGGAGGGCTATTCCCATGAAAACTCTATCTCTGCACCTCAACCTTCTGGAAGGGACCCTGGCTTGAGTTTTGAGCTCCCACTATGTGCGATAGTCGAGAGCATCGCTCTCTGGTGAACAGATCAGCCGGACTCCTCTAAAGTCGAGGGAGTCTCTGTACTCCTGCCTCCCCTTCCTTTCCAATTCCTCGTCGATTTCCCACTGACTTTGTGGAAAGGAATAACTATGCCCGTTTTTATGTCCGGTCTTGAGTTGAGCCGCCGTTTTTTTCACGAGGCGGTTCGTCCGTTGATAACCTCCGTGTTCCCCGACCTGCGCTATGCTGCCGCCCTGCTTGGTCAAGGCAGCGAGGTGCTTGGTTTCGACAATGAGCTCTCTGTTGACCACGATTGGGGTCCACGTTTGTTCATTCTCCTACAAGAGGAAGATATCGAGCAAAGGGACGCGATTGGCGGCCTATTGAGCCACAGCCTCCCTGAAACATTTGCGGCGTATCCTGTCTCGTTCCCGGCCCCTGTCGAGCCAAGGATGCGCGTTATGAGCAGGCCGCTTTCCGGACCGATCAAGCATCGTGTGATTGCGATCACTGTACGCGACTTTGTACGCATTCAGCTTGGCTACGATCTGACCCAACCATTGGAGGCTGCCGACTGGCTCACCTTCCGGTCGCATGTGCTAGGCGAATTGGTTGCCGGGGAGGTCTATCAGGACGAGGTGGGTGAACTCACAGCGGTCCGCACACGCTTTACCTGGTATCCTCATGATGTGTGGCTATACCTGCTGGCCTGTGGCTGGCAGCGAATCGGGCAGGAAGAGCATCTGATGCCACGCGCTGGCAGTGTGGGGGACGAGCTTGGCTCGGCACTCATCGGCTCGCGCTTGGTGCGCGATATCATGAACCTATGCTTTCTGTTGGAGAGGCAGTATGCTCCCTACCCCAAATGGTTTGGCACTGCCTTTGGGCGATTACACAGCGCACAGGAGCTCACGCCCCTCCTCTGGCGCGCCCAGATCGCGAGCTCCTGGAATGAACGCAGCGAAGCGCTCACCAAGGCGTATGAGGTGCTAGCCCGCCTACAGAACGAGCTAGGGGTATGTCGAACACAACCATCGACTGTATCTCACTTCTATGGCCGTCCCTTTCCCGTCATTCACGGAGGGCGGTTCGCTCAAGCTCTTGTGGCGCAGATTGCCGACCCGGCAGTCCGACAGCTTGCGGCAGGGCGGCTGATTGGGAACATCGATCAGTGGAGCGATAACACCGATATGGGAGGAGTGGCGCGAGAAAAGCTTCTCCAACTCTATGGGTAACTGAGATTCACTCGCGGTGAGGCGAAACTTCCTCTTTCGTCTCACCTGCAGTTTCCCACGATGGCGACTGCATCCGTCTAAAGATGTGGATCATCGCTCTCTTGACAACATGCATTCATGCTAGGTATACTACACATCAGCTAACCGGTTAGGAAGAGAGTACAGCATGAGTGATTTCATCGCCTTCTTCGCTCGCGTGGCGGGCGAGACAAAGGAAGCCTGCCAGCGCAAACTCCACCCATATGGTATCTACGCTGGACAGAATTTTCTCCTCGATCTCCTCTGGAACACCTCAGAGGATTTAACAATTGGAGAGATCGCGAGTCGACTGCATGCATCTGGGGAGTCGATTACCCGAACTGTCCGACGCATGAGCCAGCAGGGGTTGGTTGAGAAGTATCCGCATCCTACGGATGCCCGTCAGGTGATTGTCAGGCTGACCCCCAAAGGCAAAGAGCTTCAACAACTCGTTCCGCACGCGATGTCAGAGGTCGAAAAGAAATTGTTGATGAACATCTCAGACGTGGAGCGTGCGCTCTTTGAGCGGGTTCTCCAACAAATGCTGCACAACCTTGAGCAAAGCACGGCGCAAGAAGACTGATGACGAGCCACAAATCACGTTGGCTCATCTTTTTACGCATATATATAACCGGTTAGTTTTTTAACCTATTAACTAACCGGTTAGAGAAGTAAAGGCATAGATATGGAACTAGGCTTAACGAATCGGGTTGTCCTGGTGACAGGAAGTTCCTCAGGCATTGGTCGGGCAACCGCTCTTGCCTTTGGAAGAGAAGGTGCCTGTGTGGGAATTACCTATCGTTCTCAACGTCAGCAGGCTGAAGAAACGGCGAGACGCGTGATCGAAGTTGGCGGTCAGGCAGTCGTCATTCCCTATGATCTGGCACGTGAGGAAACGATCAAAGAGGCAGTCAAAATAGTGGGGCAACAGTGGGGCCACATTGATGTCCTTGTCAACAATGCCGTCCAGTGGGGATCACTTGAAGATATGAGCAAACGCTTTGAGGAAGTGCCAATGAGCAGTTGGAAACCAACATTGGATCTCCAGCTTTCAGGTGTCTATCATACCCTGCAACAGGTAGTGCCTCTCATGCGTGCCCATGGCTGGGGAAGAATTGTAAATATCTCCTCCAATGTCGCTGAGGATGGGATTCCTGGCACTGGTGCCTATGCCGCAGCAAAAGCAGGATTACATGGTCTCACACGCGTGCTGGCGCGTGAGCTGGGACCAGCGGGGATTCTTTCCAATGTTGTCTTGCCTGGCTTCACGCTAACCGAACGCAATCGGGATCAGTTCCCGCAGGCTATGCAAACCGCAGTCGCGCAACAAACGCCCACTGGACGACTGACAAAACCGGAGGATGTTGCGGCCCTGATCGTGTTTCTTGGTTCGGTGGCCAACAGTCATGTGAATGGAGAAACGATTCGTTGCACTGGCGGTATCTAATAGAAAGCGCAAGAAAGAAAAGATGCATATTCTCGTTCTCGTCCACTCACAAGGTGGCAACTGTTTAACGCTGGCCGAACATGCTCAAAGAGGCGTAGAAAGTGTGCCAGGAATGAGCGCTCAGTTGAAACGAGTTCCTGAACTGGAAACAGAGGAAGGCTTGCGTGCCCATCCCTGGACGGGACATGTGTACGCAGAACGTATCCATCCGCTTCCCGTGGCGCGTATAGATGATTTGGCGCACGCTGATGGGCTGATTCTCGGCTCAGGAACACGCTATGGCGGAATGTCAGCAGCCATGAAAGCCTTTTTGGAAAAAGCGAGCCCCCTATGGAGGAGCAATGCCCTGCTTGGTCGTCCTGCCGGAGTGATGGCGGTGGCTTCAACCCCACATGGGGGCGTTGAACAGGCCGCTTTGGGGATGATGGTGCAACTGATGCACCTGGGCATGCTCATGGTGCCATGTGGCTATGCGACTCCTTTGCTCCAACGTACAGGCTCGCCGTATGGGGCGATGGCAATTGCCGGTGGGGCCGCAGGCCATGCCCTCTCCAAAGATGATCTTGACGTGGCTCATTACCTGGGACAGCAGGTAGCAGAAGTGACGCTTCGACTTGGCCCCAAGCAACTCCGAGCGTAAAGGGAAAACAAACCCAAAGACAAACATGCAGAAAACGGCTCTCTGATGTCCTAGACACCAGAGAGCCGTTTTCTGCATGTATTTTTATCCCTACAATAGGCAAATCAGGAGACTGCACCTCTGAACTCTCAACAGTAGAAAGCTCTCTCATAACCGTTTTGACTTTCATCCTCTACAACCCAGCTCGCGCTTCTGTGGTAAGAGCTTCTTTGTGCTTGATAAAAGGCAAAAACAGGACCCTGCTTTTCGTTGATGGCTTGACACCAGCCTTCTAAAAATGGCCCCACCCGTTGTAGGTTGTTGTATCCAGGACAGCGAACCAATCGAAATCGGTGAAGCTTTGAACACCCAGTGGTTCTATATAGCTTCTGTTCTTCTTACTGCCAGAGCGAATCGGAAGTGCCGCCATTTCCTCTGTAGGCAGCCCTTGCCCTTGATGGGTGGGAATGAATCGCACCGGCCCAGGAGCAGATGTGAGCCGCGCCTCCAGTGTCCCGGCTTCTGGCTGACCAATCCCGTTGGCTGACGATTCGCCTACCGCTGAGCCGATAACGACATAGCGGCGACCAAGCATTTCATGAAGATACGATCCAACGGGACACCAGCTCACCGTCTCATTCCCCCATTGCCATTGTACCACTCCACGCTTGAGATGATTATTGTGGGCAAACACCAAGACATTACCTCGTCCCTGTTCGCGAGAGGCGATATACGTTAGATTCTCTGCCATCATTGCGGCACGGATGCCGAGGAGTCTCTCCTGGCGTTTCATCGACGGTTGCGCGAGCGTAGCATGATAGTTCAGGAGGTTCCGAGCCATCACGGCATAGTGAGTGGCTACCTGATAGCGGCGCTCATTGCTCTTCGCGATGAATTCGGGACGGCGCACGAGTAGCTCTGAAATCAATTCCTCGGTCTCGATCCGCAATGCAGTAGCCTCCGGTGATCGACCTATTGCTTGCGTCGGATCGAGTACGGCAGCCGGACTTTCCCAGGCCGCATCCTGTCCTAGTAGTGATTCAATACGGCTTCGGTACTCCTGAGCCAGGGACTCATCAACTGAGCAGAGATAATCAAGTACAACGTGCAATGTCTGACGGGGGCTATCTGTAGTCATATCGGTTGGGCTATCGAAACCGTAGAACTGGAGTTTTCTCTGGTGCGATGGATCAGCATTGTAGTGCCTCATCCACTCGACAAGTTCTCGATTCGCTTCAAGTGTTCCAAACCCGTGGCTAAATCCAGTCTCCTGCACCTCTTCATAGGAAACCGGACCGCGACCAAGCACATAGTCGTTGACGATGGCCCCCGAGGAAAACTGCTCTCAATGGCAATAGCGCTGTAGCCATGGGCTTCTACAAGGCGTTGGAAGAGTTGATTGCGAAGGGCAAGCAGCTCTTCCCCTCCATGAAGTGCTTCTCCAAAGCCAAGCAATACTACTTCATCGTCGAGTGTGCTGATCACCTTATCGACGGCGGCTTTGAAATCTGGGCGAGCATCGAGCGAGCATGGGATTGCCTCGGCTGCAATCCAGTCGTCGAGTGTCGCAAACACTCCTGCTGCATACGTCATGGATCTACTCCCGGTGTTTTTGCTATAAAAGCCTTCCAATACAATCTTTCCCTCTTTATTCCATGCTCTCATCTACTGCTCTCGAGAGCATGGGAGCAAGGATAAATGAGACGCTCTGCAGGCTTTGACAGGTCTCACAGGAGGCTGCATGCATGCATCTGCGATCCAAGCTGGCCAGCTTTTTCTAGATCACATCTCTACAGTACAACACAGATGCAATAATAGAGGGTAGTGAACTACGAGCATACGCCTGGAGAGCAATGGATCTCAAAATCACTCAATATACGTGGAGTTCTGAAAGATAACGTGGAGGGTATATCACAAAAAAGCCTCAAACTCGGACTTGATGGTTTTACATGATGCTTGACTACACCATACTCGTGGATCTTTCTAAGGCTGCTGAAATGAGCCTCTCACCAGATCGTTTTTACAGGAACCAGATTATTCACCAGAACTGAAGCACCCCGTGCTCAAGCAGCGGGGGTTCCAGAGGTTCGTCCCACGCTTCCAGCTCCTCATCCTGAAGATGAAGAACTGGCTCTAATGGAGGTTCCTCTGAACTTTTGGGCAGACGCACTCTGGCTCGGGTTAGGCCCAAGCTTCGGGGCAGGACCTGCCCCTCTTTCGCACGTTGGATGAGACGCTCGTGTGCTGCCCGCAGGCGCGCCTCCGCACCTTCCCAATACGCCTGGTATCGGGCACACGAGGGGATGGGGTCTCTTGGATCAAGGTAGGCGGCCAGAAACGCTGAGTAGAGATCGCGCTGCACGGGACCCACACCGCAGGCACACTGATGCCAGCGCTCTGAGAGCGGCTTCTTAACCTTCTTGCCACAGCCATGACACCATTGGCTCAGAGCCGTGGTGCGTGTGGGAACGCGCCACCAGGATGCCGCCCGTACTTGCAACCCCCAAAGGGGGCACGGCGGTGCGTTTCAACAGTGCTACAAACATCCCTGGTGCTCTCAGCCCCACACTTGTGCCAAATTGCTTCTGCCATGCCTTGTAGGAAATCTTTTCGAGGATGATGGTGCTGCCCAGCGCCATCACCTCATGGACTTTACGGCCATGCAGGCTCTTGCGGTGCGCCGCCAGCTTCCTCTCTTTGGTGGCCTTGCGTCGCCTGATCGCTTGGTAGCGCTTGCTCTGTTTCCACCGCAGCTTCTTCGTACCCTGCCTTCTGATGCGTCCCTTCGCGTCGTAGTGTTCTGGGTTGCCTGCTCGCCGCTGTCGATCCATCTGTCGCTGCAAACGGCGAATGGCTCTCTCATCAGGTGCCAGTTCCGCACAGAACACCTGCAGACTGGCCTCCCCCTCTTGGGGAACGAGCGCCAGAGTTGAGGGCCCCAGATCAGCGCCAACGGCCCCTTGTCCAACCGTGTGCTTGGGCTTGCGGTGAGGCGTGCCCTCCAGGACGAGCTGCACACAGTAGCGATCCCCTTCTGCATCGGCTCCCGCCGCTCTCTTGCTGCTGGCGGGACGCTGGAGGAGGCGAGCGTACTTGATGCGATGTCTCAGGCCATGACACACCACCTCATCCTGCCAATCGATGAGGGCTGGCAACCGGTTCCCGTTCCAGAGCAGAAACCCTGCGTTTCCCTTCTCGGGTGGCTGCAGGACAAAGCGCAGACCGGTGTCATTGCGCTTGTTCTCGATGCTGGAGAAGCCTCGCCCTCGGCTCTTAAAACGCACTCGCCTGGCGTGGCCGAGGCAGACACGATTGAGGGCACGGTAGGCGCGGGTCGCCAGGGTTTGAGCCAGCACCGCCTCAATGTGCTCAGCGATCCACCCAACGCGCAAGCCTTTGACCGCTTGATGCAGGGCGGCTTCGGTGAAGCCATGGGCTTTGCGCAAGGCAGAGAACGCCACCGCTCGCTCTGCCTTGTGGGCGCGAGGAAGGGCACGAGCCTCCTGCCAGGCGGGATCAGCTCTCATGCAGCGCAGACGTCGTTGCCCGAGGGAGAGGATGGCATTGGAGAGCTGGCGGGCCGCTTCCAGATGGGCACGCACCCGCTTGGACTGTCCCTGGTTCACCACGAGGGGCAGTTCCAGCAGAAACGTGGGTGTGCGGACAGTGGTTGCTTGTGTGTGGGTGCTTGCAGCCTGAGGCTTCATCATCCCATCTCTCCTGTGCATGGCGCTTTGTGAATAGACCATCTGTTCCATAGAATAGCAGCATGGAAACATCTCGTCAAGTGCCCCAACATCCGCTGTTGCGAGGATCCGCCCCTCCCCTCAGCCTTTCAAAGAACGGCGATGCATCCCTGCCATCAATGAGCAGGGCTTTCTCGCTCGGTTTCTTGTAAAGTTGCAAGATGTTTATGAAAGTTTCCGCATGGCGTTCCTCTCACAACAATCCATCGATCAGGGCCATAGCTTACTTTATTGATCCCAAATATATATTAGCAGCCTCACGAGATAACCTCTGAGGCTGCTATATCATGGGCGATAACTTCTAAGTACTGCAACGCCAAGATGGATATGCTCCTCGGACCATTCGTCATATCCATCAGATTCTTCGGCAAACTTTTCATGATGCGCTCTCTTTGAACCTTATCTCTCACAACATCTGTTCCCAGGTCCATCCTCCTCGTGTTCCCAAAGAAGCACCGGCTCAGACGCGAACTTCTCCATTGAAGGCGGATACCGTTCTCCGAAATTGACCCAAACATGGACAGGCCATACTCAGCATTCGGTTCCTGCTTCAGCGCAGACAGCAAGCCTTTCGCTTGTCTTACATCTGCTCCACAGGCGTCACTTCCCGCAGAACTTGCGGTACGCTCTGTTCATTGTGCCAATGCTGCGAGATTGTTGGCAGCGTTGGCATCTCGGTCCTGGACGTTTCCACACTCCAGGCAGGCAAAGACCCGATCCGAAAGGGTGAGCGCCTCATTGATCCAGCCACAACACGAACAGGTTTTTGAGGAGGGCTCCCAACGGGAGGCCAGCAGCACCTGTACCCCTGCCTGTTCGGCTTTGTAGAGGATCTGCCGCTTGAACTCGTACATGCCCACATCGGCAATGGCTCGGGCCAACCGGCGATTCTTGAGCATACCTGCAATGTGTAGATCTTCTAGGACGATCACACTCGGCCGCTCTTGATCGGGCGCGGGTTCTCGCCACGATCTGAGCGGTCGCTTGGTGCAAGGCGTTCTGGCGAACATGGGCGATACGGGCGTGCATCCGAGCAAGTCGCATGCGTGCTTTCTTGCGATTGACACTCCCTTTGGGCTTGCGGCTGTGGCGTCGCGAGGCTCGCTTGAGGGCGGTGATCTTCTTACGCAATGCCTTGGGATTCTCGAAGGTCCGTCCATCAGAAAGCGTTGCCAGCATGTGTATCCCAGGTCAACGCCAATGGCCTCGCCTGTGGCTGGTCGTGGGCCTTCTTCTTCCTCTCCCAGAGGTGGCAAATCATCTGCATGGGACGCATGGTGCACACAGATCGACACAGACCATCTGCCAGCTTTTTCGCTGATGGTCGCGCTGGTGATCTTGACAGTGGTGGGCAAATAGCCATGCTCTTTAAGCCGAAGGACTCCTAGGCGAGGGATCTGGATAGCATCATGAAAGACCCGAATGGTGCCGGTGAAGCGGCATCCTCCAATGGCTTTCTTCCGGCTTTTGTAGCGGGGATAGCCACACGTGCCTTTCCATGTGCCCGCTTTTTTGAGCCGGCACTTGCGAAAGAAGTGCTTGAAGGCGGCATCCAGGTCACGCAAGCCCTCTTGGAAGGCGCACTTGCTGACCTCGCGCATCCAAGGCTCAGAGGGCTTGAGAGCATTGATCTCGCGATGCAGATCGATGGCGGTGGGCGTTTTCTGCCCGGCTTTGTAGGCCTCTTGTTTGCGGCGAAGACCGTAATTGTAGGCCCAACGAGCGGCTCCAGCATGTTTGCGGCAGCGCGTCTTCTGCGCGTTATTGAGGTCAAGTTCTCCCCGATACCCACGGATCATCCGGTTGCGCTTCCTCCCTCTGTATCGTAAGTAGAACAAATAGACCAGAAAACCACAGCTTTGGCAAGGAGGGATAGATGTCTCTATTTGCCTACACCTGTCTCAAGAAATAAAAACTAACTATAGCCCCCATGAATGTGACGGTTGTGAGGCTAATCTTCCAGGGCGACCACCTGGCTACGCTACCCGTCCTGGCACTCACGATGCGCAAAGAGAAAATTTCTGACGTCTCAATCAACAGGGTGGTGAACATCATATGGTATACTCTTGAGAGTAACATGAGAGAGCGTGAACGATCAGCATGAATGAACCATCAGCTATTTCTCAACAGACACCAACAAGAGCATCCACAAACCAGCTCACCTCTCCGCTTCTCTATCTCTCCAGCACAGAAGCAGGCTGGGAAGGGCTGGTCGCACAGGCGTTTTATGAGCCATTGGAGTATGAACCAATGGAGCGCGCGGACGTGGTAACACCCGCCACACAAAATATTTCACTGGTCTTATTTACGGGCGGAACAATGTCCATGGCGCTGCGTTACACACATGGTCCCTGGCAAGAGCTCCACCTCCACCATAAAGACTTGATTCTAAGCTCTGACGAAGACACTCCCAGTGAAGCACGCTGGAAGATCCTCTCCTCTGTACCGGCCCGCACCTTTCATTTGCACTTGAGTAGGGATCTGCTTGCTCGTACCGCCGAGGAAGTGGCAGACTTCGATCCCACGCACCTCTCTCTGGTCCGACGTACCGGCTTTCACGACCCACTACTGAATCAGATCGCTCTTACTCTCTGGCGAGAACTAGAACACCCCTCTCCCGCCGGAAAACTGTATGCGCAAAGCGCGGCTCAACTGCTCGCCGTTCATCTCTTGCGCCATTATTCGTCTGAAGGAAAAACCTTCAAAGAACCTTCGCAAAGACTGACGCATCAACAAATGAGGCGGGTGATAGATTTCGCTCAGGACCATCTCAGCCAAGACCTCTCGCTTGAGGCACTGGCGAAGCAAGCTGGCTTTAGTGCCTATCACTTTGCTCGCCTGTTCCGCCAGACGACGGGAGAAAGCCCACACCAATTTGTGCTGCGCCAGCGGATCGAACGAGCGCAAGGGCTGCTTAAAGAGAGAGATCTGCCTCTTGCTCATGTCGCATTAGAGAGTGGATTTGCAAACCAGAGTCACCTGAACCAGGTGTTCAAACGCTATCTAGGTCTCACGCCACGAGCCTATAGACAGCATCACTCCATCTGAGCAGATTGTTAACAACACCGCACGTATCTTCAAGATTTCCTTAGTCATCCTTTCGCTACGGTATCGATTCAGATCATGGCAATCGCCTGCCGCGATGGGGCAAATGCGTCGCTGTACCTACCTAGCCACCGTTATTCTCATAAATGCCGGAAGCACCTGCTCCATAATCGCTTCTGGCGAGAGATTATACGCGTCTACTAATTCGTGCAATCTGCGCGAATCGTCAGTGCTCGTCTCCTCCTCAAGCAACAGAGTAAGAGTCGAAGCATTAAAAACCTCTTTGGGAGGTACCAGCAAGCCATTCATTAAAGCTAATTTCGCAACTGTGGGTTGACACGTTTTGAGCGCTGAAGCAGGTGCAACAGGATGCTCAAGCGCGTATTTGAAATAGAGATCAAGATAACAATGAAGCAATTGCACCCCTTGAGGCCCCTCTTCTCCTTTATATTCAACACCAGAGCCACGCAGATCATTGAGTGCGCTCAGCCACCAGGCTGAAGTAATCGCGGCTTCTTGCATACGTTGGAGCGTACGACGTTCAAAATCAGGCTGAGGATTACGCTGTTGCTCTAGTAAGGCACCCTCTAATGTTTCTGCCTCAACAGCAGCAACGGTCATTCCTTGCCCATAGATAGGATCAAAATGGCAGAAAGCATCACCCATGACCAGCAGCCCTGCGGGCCAGCGTTCTACTCGATCATATCGATGGCGTTCACATATCGGTACTCGATATCCCCTTGGCGTGGTAAGTGGTTGAGCCTGCTTCAAAGCATCTGCGATCTCTGCCTGCACCAAATGTAGATTTGCTAGTTCTTGCTCAAATCCATGCACATCTGTCGATGGGAAATGCCCTCCAATGCCAAATAACGTTACCCATACTCTATCGTTTTCAATAGGGAGGATACCCACCCCCATTTTTCCCTCTTCCTGCATCTCATCGACTACAATCGTGCCCACATCTTCTATTATTTGCTTCGACGCTTTATAAAAACGTGTGCTGTAGCCAATTGAGGAGATAACCTGTTCATTTTCAGGTAATTCATATCCAAATGCTTGTAACCATTGCGTAAGCTTAGATGTGCGCCCACTCGCATCAATCACCAACTCCGCCGTAATAGTGGCATGCTGATCTATCTCGCCACGTGGTCGCAAAGTAATACCTGTAATGGCTGCATTGTCAGTGGAAATTCGCAGGCCAAGTACTTCCTGGCCCTCTAAAATGCGCACGCCAGGTAATATCTGAACACGCTGACGGATTGTCTGCTCTAGTAACGCTCTGCTACAAGAAACATCTTTCTCTGGTTGAAAACTCTGAAAAACACCCCATTTTTTCACCATTCGAGCAGTTTTTTTAAGGATCGGATAACCACCCACAGACGGCAAGTCGTCGATATATCCTGGAAACAGCCGCTCAAGGATCACTTTGCCACGTGGCAAAAGACGATGAACATGGAAAGCCTGTGGAGTACCCACGCGAGCCTCAATAACGAAGACTGGAAGGTGAAATCATCGAACCATGTCCATATAACTGCAGCTGTTGGAGGTGAGATTTGCATCTTGCGAATGGAAATCCTTGAACTCTATGGGAGAAAATGGAATAACGAAGTAGGCGGGAAAACTGGTAGAAATTGATGGTAGGTGATGGCAATTGCCTTTCGTCAGGCGTTTCATACTCGTTCGCGCACTCCCAAATCCCTCGCGTGAGCAGATGCGAGGGATTGGGAATGAGCCTGGAAAGCAGCTTGGCGGCTTCGCGCTGTTGTTCGGTCTTTTTATCCCCAAGGACCGAGGGCGACTTTGAGTTCGTCAAGTGACTCTCGGAGAAGCTCTGACAACGTTCGCCAGCCTGGTTCACTGATCCAGCGGACGTATGCAACCTTCGAGACCGCGCATCCTGTTTCAGCGATCAAACTTGCGGTTGGGTCGGTGACCCCGCGTTGCCGCAACGCTTCGGCTATGGCACAAGCCAGTGACGCCAACTTCAGTGACTCACGTTCTTGCAGTTCTGCATTTGCAGCAATAACCGCCTGTCGCTGCCGCAGGAGTTCTCGACGCTCCTGGGGAAAGGTTGCTGCCATGGCATCGAATGCGGCAACCACCATAGTGATTGGGGCAACTCGATCAGGCTGGCTGGCGATTGTATTGACAACCAGCTCTTGCAACATGGCCTGGCCCCAAAATAAGACCTCGCGCTTGTCAGCGAAGTAACGGAAGAAGGTGCGCTCGGTGAGGCCAACCCGTTCAGCGATCTGCGCTACCGTTGTCTGCTCAAAACCACGTTCCCGGTACAGGTCCAGTGCAGCCTGCTCAAGTCGCCCCCTGGCATTGGGTTCCCATCGGCTCATATGTTCAACGCTCCCTTCATGACAGTGATTGACATCACTATCATTCGATATTATACTAGTGATGTCAATCACTGTCATCACTTATGACCTTTTCCCTATTAGAAAGCAAAAAACATCTGTAAGGCACAAGCAGAACAGGAGAGCCACATATGGAGACTGTGCGCATAGGTGTTCTCGGCGCTGCGAACATCGTTCCAGCAGCGCTGATTAAGCCAGCTCAGCAGGTTGCCGAAGTCACAGTGACAGCGATCGCTGCACGTGACATCACACGTGCGCAGGCATTCGCAAAAAAACATCAGATTCCCCACGTCTTTGTTAGCTATGAGGAACTGCTGAACGATCCCAACATTGATGCAGTCTATATTCCACTCCCTAATAGCCTGCATGGACGCTGGACGATACGAGCACTGGAGGCTGGTAAACATGTACTCTGCGAAAAGCCATTTGCCTCCAACGCCGTAGAGGCTGAACGTATGGCTCAGGCTGGGCAGCAGAGTGGGCTGATCTTGATGGAAGCTTTCCATTACCGTTACCACCCGCTCGCAGCTCGTATGAAGGAGATCGTTAGCAGTGGAGAGTTAGGCACTCTTCGTCGTATTGAAGCATCACTTTGTTTTCCCCTCTTTTCTCGTAACGATATTCGCTATAACCTCGCACTAGGAGGCGGAGCCACTATGGACGCGGGCTCCTATCCCATCAATCTCTTACGCTTCTTGAGCGGGGAGGAACCAGAAGTTGTGCAGGCAACGGCAAAGCTGGCTTCCCCAGGCGTTGATCGCCGCATGGACGCCGAGCTGCGCTTCCCCAGCGGGATCACAGGCCATATCAGGGCCTCGATATTCTCCAGCGATCTCTTGCGCATCAGTGCACGCATCACTGGTGATCAGGGTCACATGAGCGTACTGAACTATATTGCACCGCAAGCCTACCACCGCCTGACCGTGAAGACCGCCAGAGAGCACCGGACAGAACATGTGGCAGGAGACGCCAGCTATACATATCAACTACGAGCCTTTGCCCAGGCCATCAACGATGGTACACCAGTACTGACCAACGCCAACGATGCGATTGCCAATATGCAGGTGATCGACGCAATATATCGCAAAGCAGGGCTACAGCCGCGCATGAGTGCAGAAGATAGTCCCCAGCCCACTCCAATAGCAAATTGACATGCTCCCCATACCTGGAGGACAAGGGATTCCTTGAATCACCTCGAGATTTCCTGCTTCGCTGAGGCTTGCCTGAACGAGACGAACCCTTTTCAGGTTTTATAGATGAGTTCGATACGTGTAGTAGTCGTTGACCCATCCGTGACTGGTCGATTACTGAACAAGCGCGTGTTAATTACTGGCTCCACTGGTGGGGTAGGACTCTTCGCGTATCAACTCTCCAGGCTCAGTGGTACCTATATCACCGGTACTGCTCGCCAGGCTCGCCACGAGGCATTAGTACACGAAGTGGGAGCCAATGAGGTGATCGTTGGGGATAGGCTTGCGCCGGCGCAAGCCTATGGCCCTTATCATCTGGTTATCGAATCGCTTGGTGGGAAAGCACTTGCCACCAGGCTCTCTCTGCTAACACCGGGAGCATCTGTGTTACGATAGGCTAGTCAGCAGCAGCAGAGGCCATAATAGATGTCATGAATCTCGTTCGTGCTGGAAGAACAACCCTCTACGGGCTGAATAGCGGTACAGAATTAGAGAGTCATATGCTATCTGAATATCTCGCCAGGCCCGTGCAATTGGTGGCCAGGCGGCAACTGAGCATAAAAATGCTACTCTTTTTCGACTCTATGATTGTCAACAAGAACGCTGTACCACGCATCCACTTCTTGAGTCAGATGGTGATCCACTTGGATGAGATTGGCCTTGCTTTCCTGAACCAGGCTTTGAACTTCACAGAGTTGCCCATCTTGCTCAGCAATTTGGGCAAACCCAAAGAGTGCTAACCCTAGTAACATAGGTGCCCCAATGACCTGAGCACGCTGGTGCATCTCAGTAAAGATCTCCTTGGCTTTCGTCGTTTGCCGTTGTTTGAGGGCAAGAAAACCAACCTCTCCGAGTGTTTCCCCAATCAACCATTGGTGTCCGATCTGGCGCGCGATCTCTAGACTCTCCTGCAAGTATTGTTCCGCTTGAGTAAGGCGGTTCTGATGGCGCAACATCATGCCGAGATTCTGGAGGACCGAGCTGATTCGCATCTGATGGCCTATCTCTCGAGCGAGTTGCAAGCTTTCATAAGAGAATCGAATGGCCTCATCCTGCCGCTCTTCATACCAGGCGAGCATACCCAGATTCATCAATAGTGCGCTCTCACGCTGCTGATCACCCAACTCGCGTGCACACGCTAACCCTTCCTCATAATGTACTACAGCCTGGGCATAGTGACCATAACGCACTGCCTGAGATCCCAGATTTTGTAGCAGCGCACTTATCATCTTTTTATTTTGCGTCTGGCGGGCTATAGCTAGCCCTCGGGTATAGAAAGAGAGCGCTTCTGTGCTCTTCCCAAGAGTATCAGCCAGTTCGCCAAGATACTGAAAGACGAGGCTGAGAGAAGCCTTATCATCGAACCCCTTCAGTGCCTGCAAACCTTCCAGCAGATAGCGCTCCGCCTGGCCGCTTATATCTGTTTCGCCCAACGCTCCACCAACGAGCACCAGCAACTCCCCTAGAAGTTGCTGATGTTGGAGTTCTCGAGCCAATTCGAGTCCCTCAAAATAGGCGTGCTGCGCGTGCTGCACCTCGCCACGAAGTGTCGCCACGTTGCCGCTGAAAAGCCAGATGCGTACCAATCCCTCGCGATCTTGGAGCGCCATCGCCGCCTGCTGCCCCCATTGCACCAGGGTTTGAGCCAGAGAGTAGAGCCTCCTCTGCTCGACGAATGGCTGCAGGGCCAGAATTCCTCGCAGCAAAAGTGAATAGCGATGCTGGACACAGGCTCGCTCCAAGGCATAGATGATCAAGGGGAGATCTTGGTTCAAAACATGGAAATCCTGAGCGTATGTCTCTACAAAAGTCACAAAAAAGATGGTGAAGCGTTCCTCTACTGCAGAATCAGGCTCCTGGAGCTGAGTATAATCGAGAATGGTCTGATGGACCCGATAACGGTCCTCCTGGCAAACCTCAACCAAGCCGCTATCAACCAGCACATCAAAGGTCTCTGCAGGAACGTTGCAGATCGCAAGAGCAGCCTCTTCAGAAAAACTATGTGAAGTCGGTGCCATAACGGATAGAGCAAAGAGCGCCCGTTGAGCAGGGAGAGGAAGCTGCTGGACACTCACATCAATTGCCAGACGCAAGGAGCGCTCAGTACCCAGCAGAGAACCTGGTTGGGAATCTCCTACAGCTTTTGGGATGGCAACCTGAAATCGAGCTTGCAAATCTTGATGAAGTTGCTGAAGCGTGCGTAACAGGCGGCGTGAAGAGCTATAGAGCGATTGAGTATGCATAAAACGTCCCAGGAGCGTGAGGGCGAGCGGAAGGCCACCACATGAGCGAACAAGTGCTTCTAGCTCTTGTGGATAACATTGAGATACTTGAGGAGCAAGGTGGGAAAGGAGATCGTGGCTCGCGGCATCAGAAAGGGGCAGAAGTGACGTCACAGAACTTGGGGCAATAGTATAGGCGAGTAAAGGGGAGCGTGTTGTGACCACATAGCGACAGCGATTTCCTCCCACTTGCAAGGCGACGACGTCGGACACATTCCAGGTATCGTCCAAAATAAACAACATCTGGCGTGTATGCATGCGTTGATGTACCCAACGAGCTACTGTTTCAGGGCTCGTGACGGTTTGGGCTTCAGAAGGAGTAATCCCCAAGAGCGTTGCCCACTCACTCATAGTTTCCATGAGCGATGGGGTAGGTCCCAGGTCAACCCATATGACCCCATCACAAAATTGCTTCTGGATTAGAGGATGGTGTGCGAGGGCAATCGCCAGGGATGTTTTGCCTACACCAGGCAGGCCAGTTATCACTTGTATGCTTTCTGGGTTGATACACAGATCCTGAATAAGCTGTACGAGGCATTCTTCCCGACCAGTAAAATAGGGATTGCTACTATAGGGAATGACCCAACACGGAATATCTGAAGGAGGAGCAATTGGCAGATCCTGGGCATGATCTTTAGGCTCTGAGAACAACCCCAGTTCATGTGCATTTTTGCAGAAGAGTTCGCAAAGCTTAGTGCGAAAATATGGACCAGGTGTAGTAATGCCTGCTTCCCAGCGACTGACGTTCGGTCGAGTTGTACCAAGGCGATCAGCAACCTCTTGCTGGGACCACTGCCGCATTTTTCGTTCCTCAATGAGACGCGTTCTTGCAGATTGCTTCACGGAATGTTCTTCCTCTCCAACTTAAAGAGAGTTCACCAAAATGATACGAATGATACACTCTTTGAAACATATGCTACCCCTTTTGCGCTCATTAATCAAGCATACTTGAGATAGAACAGATGCCAATTAAAAGACGCTCAAAGAGGAAGATATCTCATTCTGTGAGATGTGCTTCCGAGAGAATCGAGGGTGACCTAACCTCTCCCGAAAACGCTCTTCGTTTTCCCGCAGAGTCCTGAGATTGGCACATTATTTACTGCCAAAGGAAGGAGGGATGAAGAAATAGAAAGAAGAAAATCATGTGCCTAGCTAAATAAGTACTTTTCCTGGTAAAAAAATACTTATTGAATTCTTGCATATTTTTCGCGCAAAATCTATTTATAAGGAAAGGCGTGGAACAGCCACCAGATTGGGCTTGTTCAAACCCCTTTCCAGGGTCTTATTGCCCGGCGAGCAGATTCACTGAAAATGCAATAAGGCCAGAACTCAGGGAAGAGGCGCCAACAATTCTGTTGTTCGGTTAGCACTTTGAAAGGATAGCTATTCCTATGTTTGGAATGGATGCCAGAAAGAGAAGCATCGCTCGGATTTCGCTCTTTTTTGCGGTCTGTGGACTGCTCGGTTTTGCCCTCACCTTTGTCTCTACCCCAACAGCACGTGCAGCATCGCACAGTGGTGTCTGTATTGAGAGAACTTTAGCGTCCAATAAGGTTTACGATTCATATGGTCACCTTCAGGGTGTTCTCATTCTTGCCAACAATACCTGTGGTGATGAAACATTGGCTCAGTTTCAGGGAAACACAAATACATGGAAGACAATCGATGTTTACGTTGAGTATACCAACAAGTATGGTTACCTGCATAACGGTTATGGGTATTCACCGAACATCATAGCCAATTCACCATCGTATTTTGGATACGATTGTTACTATGCAGAGATTGCTTTAGTCGACAATAAAGGTAATTGGAACTGGTATGGCACCTCAAATGCCTGTGCATGAGGAAAATATTTGGGTCACCCTGAAGTCTTGGAAGTCAAAACCCAAGAAATAAGCAGGAGTCCATTGAACGGCCATACTACAATCATACAAGCACTGAGGAGCCCAATGGCCTGACTCCCCAGCGCTTGTATGATTGTGATCTCTCAACACAGCATCTTTGCTACAACCGCACTCCTCTTAGCTCTTCGGCGATGGCACCAAGATCCAGAGGATGCACGCCTGCTCTCTTTTCTTGCCCCTCACACTTTCTCTTGATCGGTGATGAAAGCAAAAATTTGTGCTGGTGTTAAAGAAGCATCGATACATGGAATTCCACGGTTTCTGGCTTCCGTTTCTTGCCACTGGCCCATAGAACCTCGTTCATCAGATTTTTCCGGGACGAATGCATCAGCCGTTCTTTTTGAAGATTTGCTTCAACCTGTAGGAAATAGACTTTCTCGAAGAGATCAAACATCGCAGTGACATTCCCTGATCCTCCAAAAAGATACACATCAGGATATTGAGCTAAAAAAGTTTTTAAAAACGTCCTACTCCAAAGGAAAGAATAATGCTTCGTGAATACCTCTTCCGCACTTTTGGGAGAAGCCACTTTCTTTCCATCTCGATCATACCAGGAAGATAACCCATCTATCTCATCAGCGTCAAAAGCGTTGATACCTGACTTTCTGAGTGCAGATGAGACATAGGTTTTTCCAGCTCCTGCAGGGCCAAAAATCAATACTTTCATGACCTCATTGTATCATCTCACTTCACAGTGAGTGAACCAAGCATAGGGGAATGAAGTGCAATAGCTATCATTTCATCTAACGCATCTCATCTAACAAAGCTTGAAGAGATACGCTTCCACACTTACGTTGCCCTGATACACCATACTTTTATCTCATGCTTATAATGTTATATAAGGTAGGCTGTATCTGAAGCGAGGATGCTATCTACCCCAAAAAAACATTCGTTTGTTGGAAAATAGCTTTGCTTCTGTGGTCAACAGGGCTTTTTGTGGTAGGCATCGTGACTGGGACAAAGACTAGAAAAGTGGTAGTAGGGGTGCCAATTTCTTCTGGCGCGAAAAGGATACAACAGACCATTTCATTTCAGGTGTTGGTTTGCTTCATATCCAACACCTGAAATCAGATGTTCCATCGCTAAGACATCGAAGCTCTCAGAGGCCTTCAAACAGTTGGAACGCGATCCTCGTGAGCAAAGAACATGTGCAAGTCTTTACTAATACGCTCTGGGGCGCCTTCATCTGGTCCGTCATGACCCAGGTCCGCGTATTCGATCCGCTCAACTCGTGGCAATGTGTTCTCTAATGCATCGACAGCCTCATGCAAAAATGTAGGACTTTTCCCGCCGCCCAGCAAGAGGACCTCCGCGCTTATAACCCTAAAGCGTTCGAGGGTTGAGTCCGTTTCTATGCTTAGTTGTATGTCTCCTCTCAGAAGGGGTATGAGCACTTCCAGAGGAAGTGCGTTGGGTTCAAGTGTCCCTTTCTCTTTCCGCAGAGTCGATTTTATCAATGGAAGCAGCAACCAGCGCGGCAGACGATCAACTTCCTGGCTGATCTTCAGCCCTTTAAGCGAGGTTACCATTGCCTGGGCCAACCTGCCCCTGGCGACCTCGCGTTCATACGCTGGTATCCACGATGTAGGGAGAGAACCATTGAGCGAAAGGGCCGGATCGTACACGGCCACTCTGTGGATCGATGGCAGTGTCAGCGCAGCACACAGGGCGATGAGTCCGCCAGAACTACTCCCAAACACAAAGTGGGCGCCTGTTCTGGCAAGAAGTGCATCGAGATCATTGCAATGGTTGGCAATTGCATTCTGGTTGTCATGTGACCCGCTAAGGCCACGTCCTCGTCTATCGGGAAGATACACCGTAAAAGCGCTCGAAAGTGCGATGGCTAGGCGCATATAGTGCTGCGACGTCTGCATACTCCCGTGCAGGAGTATCAGCCCTGGCCCTCTTCCCAGTTGCCGGTATCCTATAAGTGTACCGCCCGACAACACCGTCTCTGTCGTGTAGGGCACCTGTGACATGCTCACGCTTCCCTTCCTTCCTGAACGAGGGAGAAGCCAGAGTCCCAGTCCTGGCTTCCCCCAGATTAAACGTTCACATACTGTCAGTTGTAGTATCGTTTCGCGCAAAGCGCGGATTGGCCAGAAACGTCAGCGGTATGGCAAAGCGTTAGATCAGCAACGCTGCACGACCAAAATCTTCCCCAGCCAGCGCTGCTTCAATTGCTTCTGGTGGCGCTCATACCACTGACTCGCGTTGCTCCTCAGTGCGCGCAACGCAGTTGCCCCCCAGGCGAAGCTATGCTTCATGTTGCATGGCCTGTGGGCACAGGCCATGATAGCGATATCACTGCCGACGCCCAACCTCTCTCCATGGAGAGGTTGGGCTGCTTTCTTATGAAACAAAGAATTGAAAACGTGGCTGGTGAAGATCATAACCACAGAGCGTTGTTTGAGGAGCTTCTATCAAGCAACACGTCGCGCTCATCCCTCTGGCAAAGTTGCTCAAAGGAGAGCTCGAAACCCCTCCCCTATCTGGGTCATATCATGGCCCCTTTTCTGCCAGCAAGCATATTGATCGTTATATATGCTAGGGGGACGGATGGTTCTCCATTCCTGCATCTCGATAAAAATCAGGATCTCTAAAAAGGATTTATTATGAGTGTCACACAACTCTGTTCCAAGTGCCAGAGACCAGTACCTGCGGAAGCCCATAGATGCCCTCATTGCGGCTCCTCCTTGCAAGCACCGAATCATGGCCTAGACAGGCAGTCACAGATGCACCAGGTGTCTTCATCAGTGTCAACAACGCCATCGCATGCCTTACCTACCGCACTTGTGGCAGATCACCTGCCCGAACTACTCAAGCAGCTCGACTCTGCTGCAACAACGAATATTACTATCGCCAGTGCATTGATTGCTTTCTATGCTGGTTCTATCTTCTCTGGCAAGGTGAGTGCCGATGCGCCCTTACGTGCTTTTATCTATGCTCTACCATTGATTTTATTGTTAGTCACGATCATTTTTTCGGTGCGTGTATTCTACCCTGAAGGCTACCTCAACCATAATTACAAGGAGCAGTTCACGACGAAGCAGTTGCGGATGCGTTTGAGTACGCTTTTTCTGGAAATCTCCATTGCCCTGGTGGTACTGGCGATTTTCGTCTATTTGCTACGCCCTGGTGCATAAGTAGATAAGGCAATGGGAATGCCAAGGATTTTTGCAAACAGTGAGCACACAAGCATGACAGGAAAATGGCAGCCAACATCTTCCCCTTGCTTCTCTGAGATTTTGCAAAAAACCTTGTCGTCCCCTCTGGCCCACCCATTTGTGGCGATTGCTTAATTCGCTCTCAACAACCTGCTCTTCTCTTGTGGCGAAAAGAATAGGAAGCGCGGACCGAACGTCCGGAACCCCGTTGCTAAATCACGGGAGCTCGCAGTGCCATAGTCATGCTACCTAATTGGCTGCTCTATCAATCAGGTAGCGTATATTGCTTCTCTATCGAGATGCGGATGCGTTCGCGGCTCTCCAGGGGTGATAGATGCTTGTCATGTTCAATAACTTCCGTATCCTTTGCTAATTCCTCATCCTTGATGATCTGACGAAACCAGCGCGAGTAGTCGCCTTGATGCAGATGAAAGAGCCAGGTCTCGTCGTCAAGGCCTTGCGCGATCTGTGTAAAGATCGTAAGGTTCTGCGCTCGTAGATTGAGCTTCCCTTCCCGTCCCCGGAAGTAGAAACTGATGTCCTCGCCCAGGCTACCTTCAGCGTATTTGCGGCGATGGCGATGACGCTCCTGCTTCGGAGGCATTGGATACATACGTAGAAGCTTCTGGTGCGCTGTACGGAACCAGACAATGGCTTCATCGCCTTGCAGATCACCGAAGTCTGAGAGGTCCAATGGTTCGTCTCCAACCGCTTCCTGAAATGCTTGCAGAGTGGAACATGCTTCGGCTCCAATACAAATCACCGTGTCAATGCCTTTAAGAACCTCTTGAGAGACATGCTCGGAGTGGGATGTGATAAATAATGTGCTGCAAAGCCGGCGTATCCCTTCCAGCGGCGCGGCATTCCAGTTAGGGGGGAAGAGATGGTGCGCCTCATCGAACAGGAGCCAGTGTGGATGCCCCAGACGCAACTGCAATTCTTCGATGTTGGGGAGGAGTCGTTGGCTGAAGAGCGGGCGCTCGGTGAGAGGGCGCCCAAGCAAGTTGACAATGGCGCTCTGATCTGGCTGCTCTAAGACCTGAAGCAGTTCACCAACACTCGGCTCTCGTTGCGCATCGCCAAGCGTAATCGCCTCCTCAAAGGTCTCGTAGTCACCTTCCGGGTCGATGAGACAGAACTGGTACCCCTCCTCCGCGAGTTGTTCAAATAGGCTGAGAGTGAGGGTTGATTTGCCGCTTCCCGAGGTCCCTGTAATCAAGACATGGCTACGGCTTGCGGGCAGTAATACATGATCCCCTCCTGGTCGTGTTCCCAGATGCAACATGTGTCGCTGTGAACGCTGGTCAATGTCACATAAATCGGTAGCGAGCAGATGTTCAATCAATTCGACCACGCCTTTCCCGTGGCCGGCTGCGGTTGTGTAATCAGCTTGCTCTTTGAGCGCTTGCAGCGCATTCGCAACAGTTACCGAGCAGGCGCAGCGTGTCAAGAATGAGTGATCGTTTTCGGCATCCCCTACCCCAACGACGTTATGCCGCGAGAATTGCAGGCGTTGAAGGGCGGCGGACAAACCACTCCCTTTATTGATCCCTTCCGGCAGGATCATCACCGCCCCTTTGTTGAAGATGACCTGTAGCTCTAACCCCATGTCGCGAATGACGGATAGGACGGTCGTTTCGTGAGGGTGCCAAGTAGAGGCAATAACCTGTCCAGTATCTAAGGGGGTCACCCCGCGCTCATGTAGTGCCTGGAGAAAGGCAAATGGAGGTGGTTCACCCAGTGGATATTCGCTAGAGGTGGCAGGATGATAGAGTAGCGCGCCATTCTCGGCCACGACATACGTAAAGAGATCCAGGCGTGAAAAAGTCTCTTTCAGATCGGGTAGGAGTCGCCCAGTTACCAGAAGCAGAGCGCGACCGGAGGTCTTCACCTTTTCTAGAGCTTCAATTGTACGCGGATCAACTCGACCATCCCGCGCCAGGGTTCCATCATAATCACAAGCCAGTGCGTAATAGTGCATGGATCTCTCACTTCCATAGGTAAAGATTCGCTATGTATTGTAAAGGATTGCTCTAAGAGAGATACGCCCTGGTAAGCAGTTTTGTGACACGCGAGTGAACGAAATGCCTGCCTTGCCTTATGTAGCAGTGAGGGGAATCAGTGATGCAGGGGAAGCCCTGCACCTCAACAAGAAGGTATTGTTGGCGTTCGGACGGACCCCACTAAAAGGTTATCAAGCGAAGCTCCTCAGAAGTGCCCAATTATTCTCGCTTCTGAGGAGATACTATCAGGTTAAGTGAGCTTGGCATGAGCGTGGCTCGCGCAAACCGCCTGTATCTTCCCATCCAATCATGGTTACTGATACTTGGCCTGTAAGCTATGAATAGTTCGTGAGAAGATTACCTGCACAGCTCCTTCAGTTTTGTTTAGCAGAGATGCTATTTCTGCGTGACATAGCCCCAAATTAAAGCGAAGACGCAACACTTCTTGCTGTACTGCAGGCAAACGCATGATCAGCCGCTGAAGCAGCGCATATTCGTCCTGTTTCAGGACAATGATCTCAGGCTGATCCTACTTGCTTATGGGTTCCTGAAGCAATGGTGTCATCTGATTGAGTGACGCTTGCGGAAGTCGCTTTTTCAAACGATACCAGTCAACGGCCTTATTGCGCGCTACTGAGAGCAACCAGGCAAATTGCTGGTGTTCATTCAAATGTGCAAGCCCCTCGTATTCAAGGGCTACTAGAAAAACCTCCACAAGAACATCTTCGACCTCTTGTCGTTCCCGAAGGGAAGAAATCAGATATTTTAAGAGTGCGTGTGCATGTTTCTGATAGAGTTGAGCTACTAGTTCATGGTTCGTCATAGTAGAGAACATATGATTTGCAAAAGCCTTACCTTGCCTTTTTGGTTTATCTATAGAAAACGCCAAAAGCTTACAGACAATATGGTTCTGGTATATAGAGATACCAATATAAAAATCATCATAGTTCTGACGCATCCCTTGAGAGACTCTTCTAAAGGGAATCAATCACAAAGAGTATACCTGGTAATGAGACCCAGTGGACGCCGTATACGTGATTTTCATGAGAGAGTTAGCTGAGAGCATCGCCAGTCCTGTGCCTTCCATGTATAAAAGGGTCGAAAAAGGGATATAGCCATGAAATATGCTTCAAACCTTGAGAGAGATTACCTACCGATTGAAGATCATGCTATTATTGGCAACCTTCATACTGTCGCACTAGTTGGTATTGATGGAACTATCGACTGGTACTGCCTACCGCGCTTTGACTCACCAAGCATTTTTGGAGCGATTCTAGATGCCGATAAGGGTGGTATGTTCCGTCTCACGTCTGATGATGTAAATACGAAATATCTCCAAATCTACCTGCCAGAAACGAATGTCGTACTGACACGCTTTATCACCGATTACGGCGGAGGGGAGCTGACAGACTTCATGCCTATCAAAGAGAAGCACGCAGCCCTGTATCGACATACACTTGTACGTTCTATTTCTGGTGCAGTAGGTACACTGCCAATCAAATTGACCTGCCGACCTGCGTTTAACTATGCGAGAGATCAGCATCACGTTGAATTAGTTGCGGGAGGAGCAATTTTTCACAGCCATGAGTTCGACCTCTATTTGAACTCACCAGTCCCTCTAGAGAGAGACGGGAAAGGAGGAGTAACAACCACCTTTACATTGCAAAGAGGAGAATCCGCTCATTTTCAACTTATCAGTGACCGCGAACTAGAGCATTTGCCCAGTCCACTCACGGAAACAGCATACCAGGACCTGTTGTACGAAACGCTACACTACTGGTATCGCTGGCTTGCAAGCTGTACCTACCAGGGACGCTGGCGAGAAATGGTACAGCGTTCAGCACTGGTGCTGAAGCTGCTCACCTATGCACCAACTGGTGCGATCGTTGCCGCTCCAACCACCAGTTTACCTGAAACGCTTGGAGGAAGCCGCAACTGGGATTACCGCTATAGCTGGTTACGAGACGCAGCGTTTACACTTGATAGTTTGCTAAAACTGGGCTTTACAGAAGAGGGGGAGGCTTTCACAGGTTGGTTAAACGAACGCTGCCATGAGTTAAAGGAAAACGGGACTCTGCAACCAATGTATGGCATCACTGGAGAGCAGGATTTGAAGGAATCAACGCTCGATCATCTTGCAGGGTATCGAGGTAGCCGCCCAGTGCGCATTGGCAATGGCGCCTACACGCAAAAACAACTGGACATCTATGGTGAATTGATGGAAGCCATTAATATTTACAATAATTATGATGCGATCTCCTACAACCTGTGGCAAAATCTCTGCCGCCTGCTAAAATGGCTCAGCCAGCACTGGAAAGAATCGGACAACGGTATTTGGGAAGTAAGAGGAGGAGAAAAGCCATTTCTGCATTCACGCCTGATGTGTTGGGTTGCGTTTGACCGTGCTTTGCGTATAGCGAGAGACTGGGGATGGCCCGCACCACTCTCTACCTGGGAACAAATCAGAGCGGAGAGCTATGATCAGATTATGCAAGAGGGCTGGAATGAGCAAAGAAAGTGTTTCACGCAGTACTATGGCAGCGAAGCAGTGGACGCAAGCGCTCTCTTACTGCTCTTAAAGCACTTTACAGGACCACATGAGCCACGAGTTGTGGCAACAATAAAGCGCATTCAGGAAGAGCTTACAGTTGGGACAACAACCGTTCGTCGTTATGATCAGAAAACTGCAGCAGATGATGGCATGGGGAGAAGTTCTGAAGGAGCATTCACCGCCTGTTGCTTCTGGATGATAGAAAACCTGGTGCGTATAAATCAATTGGAAGAGGCGCGCCTGCGCCTGGAAAAACTGCTATCAATGAGCAACCATGTAGGACTATATGCTGAAGAAATCAGTTCCAGCATAAAGGCTGTGGGGAACTTTCCACAGGCTTTTTCTCATCTGGCACTGATTACGGCCTGCTACGCACTGGATGAGACGTTGAATACGCGAAAAGGATGGTACTGGCGAGAGTAGACATTATACACCAACTGAGAATTTGACCCTCTTCATTGCGGATCGGAATACCATGTGCCAAAAACTGACAACATACTCTCATCTCGCCGTTTCTGAGACAACATTCACACCCAAACACTTCTCCTCAATCTAAAGCATCCCACCACAACTTTTGATTACCTGCACGATCTTCAGAGAGAATAAAAGATAGGGCGACATGGTGTTCAATGGACGATATAAGGTCTTCACAACCTTTCGGCATATATACTCCTCCGAGGAGCGTTTCTCTTGCTTATTTAGCCCTGGTGATGTAGAAGTAAGAATGGTTTATATATGCCGTAGCTTCGCTTCTTGTCCCGCCAGGGTCACTCAAGACTTTAACAAGATTCTGTAAAGTAAATGCTTGACTTGTTGTTTTACATATGCTATTTTTACATTAAACTCAGCCTTATAAACGGACAAGAGCATTGCCGCCAGGCGTCTTGAAACCCATCTCAATACAGTTGTGTTCTCAGGCACATTCGAGATGGCTCGCACCTGGGAAGTTGTAACAGTTCATTTTTGGCATGATTCATTCGCCAAAGAGAGGTAGAGGCACACGTGCAGGTACGGGATATTATGACCATTTACCCGGTCTATATTCGCATTGGAGCGGATATGCGCCGGGCGGCTGAAATTATCAGTATCTCTGAAGTGAGTGACCTGATGGTAATAGACCCCGATAATATGTTTATCGGGGTGTTGTCTGAAGGGGATCTCATCCGCACTATCCTTCCTAGCTTCGATGAAGTTCTACAAGCGGGCGGAACGCTCAATGACGCTTTTAAATTCTTTGTCCAGAAAGGCCGCGATCTCGCGAATCGCCCCATTGACCCTCTGATTATTCGCAGTGCTATCACCCTGAAGACAACAGATGACATAGCTCAAGCCGCTATTGTCATGATAGAAAAACAAATTCGGCGCTTGCCTGTAGTAGACGATGGTAAACTTATGGGAACCGTTTCCCGCTCCGATATTTGTCGCGCAGTGATCTATCATGCATAACAATATGCAGGGAGGGGCAAAGGCATGTCATCAACAGTACAAGTGCACCTGATCTGTAAGAATCAACACACTAATTCTGTTGTAGAGTACACCTGCGACTTACCAGTTACTATTGGCCGTAGTACAGCACTCAACACTATCGTCATCCCCGATAGATCCATTTCGCGGCAGCATGCACGACTGGAACTGGAAGACCATCACCTCATCGTGAGTGATCTAAATAGTGCCAATGGGACTTTTGTGAACGACGAGCGCATTCAACGGATGGCTCTCAAGAGTGGCGACCAGATGAGAATTGGCGCCTATCAATTCTCATGGGCCTATGTTGACCAGGAAGCAGATGCAACTGTCATTTACACACCCACGCCTGAAATCAGGGCAGCCACACGCACAAGGCAGCCCACAACCTCACCAGAAGAAATGATCGCCGCGCGTAAGGTAGTGGAGGCAGCGGAAGCATATAATCGTGAACAGGGACATGAGAATGATGGGTTTCTGTCAATCACGCATGGCTTCTTGCCTGTAGAACCACCTCTACTTGCCTTGCCTGCGTCTTATCGTGTCTGGGATGAAATGGTTGACAGGCTGCCAGAATTGTATAGAACATTGGCTATGCGGCGGGTATTTGACCAGATGCCCCTGCTAGAAACCACATCAGATGCCCTCCCTGATCGCTACCTGCTGCGGGCTTCTAGCATGCTTGGTGTTTTTGCTCATGCCTATCAGTATGTAGAAACAGATCTACCAGCCGCCCTCCCTGCTGCTATCTTAGAACCTTGGAAGGAAGTCTCACGACGCTTAGGCAAACCTCTTCCCTATGTTTCTTACATTGATTTATTCTTCTATAACTGGAAATTACTCGATCCGGCTGGACCCCGTCGCCTGGATAATATGGACCTGCTCATTCCCGCCTGGAACAATCAGGCTGAGCGCATCTTCTACCTGGTGACCACTGAGTTCGCGATGCAACTCACTCCTGTTCTCAACGCTATGCTCCAGGCACAGGAGGCAGTTGTACGGGAAGATCGCATTGCGCTGGAAGCCGCATTACTCATCATCCTTGACCAGCTTCAATATGTGACTCAGGTCATCTATCCGCAGCTCGACTCGAATCCCTTCAGTAAAACGCATCTTGATCAAGTCCTTTGGGCCAAGACGGTTGGCACATCGGGTGTGCCCATATTTGAGGGCGCTCCAAGCCCAGCAGGAACAGCCCAGCCGCAAATTCATGCGCTGGATGCCTTTTTCGAGCGGAAGTCATATCACTCAACGGTCGGACAGCAGAGTGGGTATCTCCGTGGACACTTCCCCAGACACTGGCGCGAACTTGTTGAAGCCCTGGGCACTATCTCTGTGCGGCAATTTGTGGAACGTAGCCAGAATACCGCCCTGCGAGGTCTGTATAATGCCGTTCTGGATGCCTACATTGGCGACAAAGGGTGGATGGGGCTACACCGCATCAAGGCATATGGTTACCTCGAGGTAGCATTTAAGGTTGGTCGCTCAGTCACCACAGGGGCCAAGTTTACTGGCCTCTTCAAGGACAAGACCTGGGAAAAGATTGACGGTGAACTCGCGGAAGTGCGCGATGAGCGTTACATTGCTGGCAACCAGCAAGTCTATTTCGTGCACCCTCGAAGCGGCACTGTTACCACTGATCCAGAGACGGGTACCTGGACAAACTTCATTGAACTGGATGTCAGCGGACAGGGTATCCATTATCAGCCGGGTGATCGCGTTGGCATTTTGTCAGAAAACAGCGATATGCTCGTTCATAAGACATTAAGAGCACTCCAAGCAACCGGCAGTGAGATTGTGCATCTCACAACCCAATGGCAAGAGGCTATTCGCTTTCGTGCTGGCTATTCAGACGACATCAAAGTATTACCCCTGAGATCAATACTCAGCTTTGGCAAGATCCGACCTGTCACACGCGATGTTGCCAAACGGTTATTAAAAATGAGCGCGTCGAGCGCGCTCAAGCGGATCATCGATGCACGTATGGAGGACCAATGGGAATTCTGGGATCTCCTTAACCTGCTCTATGCAGGTGGATATGATGTGACTCACCTCTGGAAAGCTGGCCCCTGGGACCCTGAGAGCATTTGCCGGGTGGTACCTCCTGAGGTGTTCCGTCTCTATTCCATTGCCTCTGCGATGGATGATAACGCTGCTGGTGCCGAAAAGCTCAATTTGATTGTTGGCGGGCTAGATTATCAGACCCCGCATACGCCCTATTCATATCTGCAAGCGCGGGCAGGAGCGGCTTCTCACTTCTTGCGTTACATGACTAGCGACCCCAGGTTTAGAGAGAAACTGCTTTCGTTGACCATCGTCCCAACTCCTCGTTTCCGTTTGCCTGCTGACTCCTCTCGCCCAGTGGTGATGTTCGCGGCAGGTTCTGGCATCGCGCCCTTTTATGGCTTTCTCCAGGCACGCGCTCATCAGACGGAGACAGGAGAGAACTGGCTTCTCTTCGGCACACGCACACCCGACGAGCTCTTTAATCAGTCCGTTTTTGAGCGCCTGGAGGCCGATGGAAAACTACATTTGCGGATAGCATTCTCCAGAGCGGATGTCAAGACGCGCTTTGATCCGGCAGATGGGCATTATGTCATTGAGAAAGGGCGTCGTCAGCGGATTGGCGAACTAATCGAAGCGGATGAACAGGCTGCCGCCCTCTGGAACTTTTTGCGCAGCGAGCGTGAAGGTGGGCAGCATGGCTACTTTTATGTCTGTGGTAAGACTAGCTTCGCGGTTTCAGTCATGGAAGCGCTCAAAGGAGTCATTCGACGGTTTAGTGGTGGGTCGGAAGCGCAGGTACAGAACGTCATTCAGCAATTGATTGCCGAGGGTCGTTATATGCAGGATATCTTCACCACCTACAGCGGTCATGCTCAGGAAGGGAAAACCTATGACATCTCTACTGTAGTCCTGCATAATACCCCTGGCGAAGGCTATTGGATCGTGGTAAGCGGCAAAGTGTACGATGTCACCGAATTTCTATATCAGCATGTGGGTGGAGAAAGAATCATTATCCACTACACCGGAATGGACGCGACGAGTGCCTATCAAGGCGTGCTCCACCATGTGAATTCAGAAGTAGATGCCATGCTAGGGATGTATGAGCTTGGCAATATGCGGCGTCTTCAATTTAACGATGCCTGGGGCGTCATCTTAAGTCCTGACGGGCTGAAGTTCATGCTACTGGAAGATATGTTTACTGCCTGGGTGCGTTATATCTACCTAGTGGTTGGGATGGAAAACGCGCTGGAAAATGACTATGATTTTGCCCGTCTATCCTCTACCGCTGGTGAAGATCCCAATGAGTTAACCCCGTTCAAGTCGCAATTTCTGATCGAGGCTCATCGCCGGTTTCTGGTGAGCTATCTGGATGGCTTGATAGATGAGGACCTTCGGGTGCTCTGGGCAATGACCACCGGTTTCTGCGCGAGAGACCAGGATATTCGCTGGCTACAGGCGGAGATCGATACACTCAGAGCGCGAGCGGCTTATCGGCTGGTTCGCAACTCTGTTCCATTCCTTAAACATCTGTTGTTTGGGCTGAAAGCGAGCGACAGCCCGCAGGCTAGAGCCACAACATATACCAGGATTAACAAACTGTGCCAGATCTTCAAAGCCGAGGATAAACGGGTCTTGTATGAAATGAAAATCGCCTTGCGTGAGGGTATCCTGGCATTTGAACAATACGAGGCAGAAGTGGTCAAACAGGCTAGCGGGCAATTAATGCGAGCTCTGCAACAGACACTGAAAACAGTAGAAGCTTATTATCAGCGATTGGCCGAGCACATTGCTTCACAGGGAATCACACTCGAAGCCCTCCCCCGCGATTTGGACGAAGAAGCCATCCCAGAGGATCTCGGTCTTCCTGGTCATGGCGGAAAGATTTGAACGGTTGAGGGTTAAAACAAGTTTCTTGAAGAATGGACTATTTGTCCATTCTGTTGACATCTGTCGCTCTTGCATTCGTCCCTCGTTTCTGCTAGAATTATCCCTCGTACGGTGAGTGACACCGGAAGGGACGCCTGTGGAGATCCTGTAAGACCTGGTAGATCCAGGCACGTTGTTCGTTGAAGCAGGAACCGAACGCCAGATAGGGCTTGTCCATCTTTGGGTAAGTTTCGGATAACGGTAGCGCACAGGGCGTAACAGACGAAGCGCTGGCGGCTTTGGAACTTGAGCAGTGTGGCATACTCATCCTAATCAGCCAGCGCTTTCCCTGGTGGCTTCCCTCAGGCGTTACATGTCATGCACAGGAACTCTTCGCGCCGCGATTTCCGCGCGCAGCATATCCAGGCAGATCCGCGTAACCGCCCTGCTCAGCCATGCGCCCAGGTTTGAGACGGTGCTTCGATCCGTGCGGATCAGATACAACCCCTCATGTTCTTTTGCAGGGAAGCATCACCTGAAAGGTCGATCCTTTTCCTGGCTCGCTTTCGACTGTGATAGTTCCTCCATAGTGTTTCACAATCTCCGCAACAATGTATAACCCCATGCCTAGGCCGTGAGTTGCCTTCTGCTTGGGATCAGTGACTCGATAGAAGCGGTCAAAAATCTTGTCGCGCTGCTCGCGTGGGATGCCCAGGCCATAATCCTTCACACGGATCGTGACCGCATTTTCGGAGGTGGAGAGATCTATCTCGACGGTCTCCGCGCCGGGAGAATACTTAATAGCATTGCTGATTAGGTTGGTGAAGACCTGTCCCAGCCGGTCTCGATCTGCCATCAGGTTGGTCTGCACCGCGCCATGCACCTGAATGCGATGACTGAGATGGGTTTGCTGCATGGTGCTGACGATCTCTCCTAGCAATGCGTCCAGATCCACTGACTCCCGGACATACTCGAGTCCGCCTGCCTTGATCTTGGAGACGTCTAACAACTCCTCTACCAGTCGGGTGACTTTGTTGATCTGGGTCTCCATGCTCGAAAGAGCTGAAGCCTGGAGGCCTTGCTTGCCGAGCTGCCGGTGCAGTAAGGTGGTCTGCAGCTTCAAGGCGGTAAGTGGGTTCCTCAGTTCATGGCTGGCCATGCTGATAAAGTCATCCTTACGTTGTTCCAGCTCCTTACGCGCCGAATTATCCAGCACAAAGGTGATCACCTGGAATTGGTGACGCTGTAAGAGGACCCACCCACGAGCACGGGAAGGCGACTTCCGTCTTGACACACGTATTCTTTCTCATAGGGCGTCAGCGTTTGTTGGGCATCCAGTTCCTGCTGAGCCTGCTTGGTTCGAGCCAGATACTCTGGAGGGGTCATGCGCATCCAGTTTATACGCCCTGCGCGCAGGTCTTCTCGTGTATAACCAATCATGCGTAGAAAGGTATCGTTGGCATCCACGATCTGCTCTCTTTCGCCAACAAAGATCCCAATAATGTTGGAGTTCATCAGAACGCTCACGCGCTCCTGACTCTGACGCAAGGCTTCCTCCGCCTGTTTCTGATCCTCAATATCGGTGCAAGTGCCCACCCATTTGAGGATTTGGCCGATTTCATCGCGCACTGGTAGCGCACGGGCTAAAAACCAGCGATACGTCCCCAGACGGCCATTTTTCACCCGATATTCGAACTCAAAGGGTTTCTCTGAGGCAAGCGCATCACGCCAGAGCATGAGCGTATGCTGGCGATCATCGGGATGGATAGCCTGGAGCCAGCCATCTCCTTGATATTGTTCGAGAGTCATGCCTGTATAGTCACACCAGCGTTGGTTGCCGTATTCGCTCATGCCATCAGGGCGCATGATCCACACAAAATGAGGAATGGCATCGATCAGGATACGCAGTTTGTCTTCAGCATGCTTGCGTTCGGTGATATCCCGGCCTGCACAGATGAGGTACTCGACGTGCTGATTGGCGTTACGATGGGGGTGATTGTTATCAATATGTCCAGATACTTCTCGCCTCGTGGACGGATTCTGGCCTCAAAGCGCACATTTTCGCCCCGACTCGCTCGCGCAAGAGCCGCACGCACTTGCTCCTGGAGTGTTGGGTCATAGGACCACAGAGGCATGTCGGCAAACGGTTTACCCATCACAACTTCCCGCGGAAGGTCGACATCTGCCAGCATACGCTGATTCATGTCGAGAATCAGCCCATCGGGAGTCAAGATCACGACACCATCAGCCAAACTTTCCAGTAACTCCCGATACATCTGTTCGTTGGGGTTCAAGGCATTCAGGAGAGATAATGATTCTAGATCGTCTTGGAAAAAGAGTACAACGCCTTCCTCAGTGCATGAGAGCGAGACATGCAGCCAATGCTGGGTCACAGGAGAACGATACGTTACTGCGGTTGCTTCTCGACTCTGTTTTGTCTTGCGTAGAGCCTGGTAGAGCTCAGGACTCACCAACTGCGGTGCGGAGTGCCAGAAAACGCTTCCAATGCAAGCCTCTGATATGGCTCTTGCCATAACCTTGGCCCTGGTATTGGCATACACAATCGTCTCGGTGTCATCAATAACAAATAATGCCCGGGAAGGGTTTCCAAGAGCGATGGAAGGTGAGGACCCGATGTGAGCAGAGTCTCCACTGAAATATTCTTGTCTAAGCACATAGCATGACTCTCTCCTTTCCCTACTGCTCAGTCCTTTGGGCAAAGAAGGCATGCTTGATCACGCAATGAAATGATAGGTGAGAGCTGCGCTTGACGTGTAATACGCCATCTTTGTTCAAGAGATGGTATACTGCGGCTTCGCGTACGATCTACGGCAAAGTGAGCCTTCCTCTCTTTGATGGAGCAGTTGCCTTGCGCAACAAAAGAGATAGACGCTCTCTCACTAACAAGAGTTTCCAGCACTCTGACTGTCAAGAAGAGGCCTTTTTCACAAAGGTCAACAGGGAATGGCGAGTGCATGAAAAGAGATTACTCCCAAATTATGTTGCTGTCAATTACAGAAAGCCGAATGGAAAAACCCCTGTTTTATCCAGGGGATGAACCGCCGTTTCTTTCAAAGGCGCAGGGGAGGATGACGAGGGAACCCAGTCAAGGTGAGAGGGACTCAGATAGAATCTTCATAATGAGTGAGAATTGACTGTCCACCTCCACCCTCGTCAAGACGAATAGTGGATGGTATCCACCATGGCCCGGAAGAATTCAAATTCACGGTCAGTTCCTGGCCACCAGGACGCATGGAGCCGTGAGGGAACAGTATAGTCGCCGAAGGTTCGCTCCTCCTCCGTGTGAGCAGCAAACGGAACCCAGGCGTACTTTCCCTCATCAGTGAGATCGCTCCACCGCTGTAAACGAAGCTCCCTCAACAGACCATCAGATTCAAGCCGCATCGTCATTTTCACCTCCTCATTCTCGATTGGCATGGTGAGTTGGGCAAGGTCTCCTTCTTCGGACCAGGATGCTCCCAATTCAGGTAAGAAACTGGAAGGAAGCCAGGTGGACTCGACGATGAAGCGGCCACGAGCTGAGTGGGCAAGATCGGGACCGTGACGGCTCATCATCGGAATGAAGCCAAATAGCCGGAGTTGTGCGGTTGCTATGCCTTGTTCATATCCATCATGGGTAGTCACTGGCAGTGGACCCAGCGAGGTACGTGCTCTCACGTGGAAGGATTGGCCTGCCTCAATGATCTCTCGACCTCGAAAAGACAGCCAGGGGAAGCGCGGCTTGAGTCGTACAAAGCCATGAAAGGTAATCTCAGCCCGTCGAGCGAGCGTCGCCCCGGGCGAATGGCATGTCTCAGGTAGCGCAGTCCAGTTGGTGGTACCTGCTTTGCCAACGTTTCAGGATCGAACGTTCCAGCAGTAGGATAAGAACTCATAGGAGTCAAATCCAGTTTGTGGTTTCTCTTCAATTGCTCTACCTTTCTTGCTCGATGTGATGCTGCTCAAGGGCTTCTCGGAAACGGTGAAGGACACTCCCAGCAGCTTGCAACTCGTCAAGGGAGAGATCGAGATTGAGGGTACTCAACAAGGTCGTCTCTCGCTTCTCCATCTCATCAAGGAGTACCTTTCCATGAGATGTCAAACGCACCAGTTGGGAGCGTTTGTGTTCTGGATTCCGGATATGCTCGACGAGATCTTCGGCAATCAGACGGTTCACTAGCAGCTGAATGTTCTGGCGTGAGACTGGTCTGCCACGTGCCAGTTGGGGGACAGTGCGTGGTCCAAGCCGGGAGAGATCTCGTAGCACTCCTCGGCACGCTCGCGACAACTCACTGTGTGCGTGTAGTTCCTCCGTCATGACCTGGATTTGGAGGTGCGTGGCAATGGTCTCATCGATGAGCCCCATCAGCGCTGCAAGCATTTCTTGCCTGATTGGTTGTGTTTCTTCTGTCGTGGAGAGATGGATACCTTCATGGGCCTGATCTCTCATATCTCTATGTCTCCTTGTATGCTGTTTCCTATGCAAGGAAGCAGGGATAAGGCGAGAGCCAACATATTGACAACAAAGTTGCTATGATAGCAATTTTTATACATGATAACAAATAACTTGTCAATATGAATCAGGGAAAAGTTCTGGAGGTAGACCACCAGGCACTCAATTGCATAAGGCACAATAAGAGTAAGAGATCATTTTTGTTCTCAGCACAAGGAGTAAGTAGTGAAGTTTTTGCTCATGTTGCACTGCTGGCTTCACCCGCCCTCCTTGACAAGAGCTTTCCATCATGATAAGTTTCGCTCCTAATAAATCAAACAGAGACCATGAGCACACGCCGCTTCTTCAAGCCCTTGTTCAATGGTTCCACTGCTAGCATCTCTTTGCTTGGTGTGAGATCTGTGAATGGCAGAATGGTATACACATGGGGAGAAAAGCAATGAAAGGACAAACGTTGCTATCGGAAGCACTAAATCAACTCGCTGAGAATATCTGGATACTCCCTCGTGACAAGCACCCAAACAAAGTCCAGCCGAATGTGGGCATTATCTGCACTTCGACCCAAACAGTCTTAGTAGATTGCGGAAATAGCCCATATCATGCACAACGGCTTCTGGCTGCACTTAAGCACCTGAATGCACCGCCTATCAGTCAGATCATCTATACCCATCACCATTGGGATCACATCTTTGGTGCTAGCACCTTTGGCGTTCCTGTCATTGCTCATGAACTCTGCCAGCAATTACTCACACAACATATTCAGCAGCGTGGAGGACTGGCAGCCCTAAAGACACAGATCCAGCAAAACGAGCCTGGCACGCATCATGAGGTCTGGGATCATTTTCAAATCATTCTCCCTGATATTACCTTTTCACACCAGCTCACCTTGCCACTGGATGGACTCACCTTAGAACTTGAGCATGTTGGAGGGGTTCATGCAGCAGATTCCATCGTGGTGCGCGTGAAAGAGAGCCATGTCATGTTCATAGGGGATTGCTACTATCCCCCACCAGGATATTTGCAGAGCAGTAACAAGAAAACTTCCTGGTCGATGCTCTCATCGTTTTTAGACGAAAAAGCCATTGATGTTTATGTTGATGGTCATAGTGATCCATTGAAGAAATCAGATCTGCTCAAACGGTGGGGGATCAAATTTCTGGCATCTCTGTGAGCAATCGGAAGTCGACCTGCGGTACAAAAAGGCTTAGGCACCTGAAATTGGAGCAACTTCCGCGCGAGGCGAAACAGAGTAGCGTTGCTGTGTTTTCCGTATGGTGTCGAGTCTTTTGGACTGGGCGCGCACGGGAGGAACAAAAGAAATGACACGAGTGACCTATTTACTTTTCTTTCCCATTGGGCTCTATTGCACTTGACTCACCTACAAATTCAACAATTTTTTGAGCAAGGAGAACCGGTTGATCTTCTGGTACGAACGCGCGTGATTGCGAAACAAATTCCAGGCTGGCATAAGGAAATGCTTGTTTAAGCCTTCTGGCATTACGGGCCGAAAAGAAAAGGTCGTTCTTACCCCAGACAATCAATACAGGACGCTGATACTGTCGAAATGATTTCGCGGCTCCTATTGTAGAGCGATTCGAGACATGCTTGAGAAACTGGATGAGGTCATATCTGATCCCTCTATTACCACTCCGTAGTGCCGAAAAGTAGACGTCAAGTGTTGCATCTTCCGCGCGCCGAAGCGAAACGGAGGTCATCAGAAGCCGTTGAGCTCGCTTGGTTTGAAGTACCCATGTGAGGAAGTCCGCAAAGCGAATTCCAAAGAGCCGCGCTCCCACGACAAGAGGCTGAAGAGGTAGCGGAAAAAAATCCTCAAAGGCATCACAATTCGTCAAAATGAGCCGCGAGATCCGCTCAGGGTGGTTGGCAATTGTCAACTGACAAATAGCACCACCAGTATCATTTCCAACAAGCGTAATATCATGTATATCTAATGCCTCGAAGCAATCAGCTATGAGTTGCGCAATTCCTGATGGACGAAGATCAGCATCAGCATGGAGGGGGCTTGTATGAGCTCCAAAAGGTAAATCCAAGGCAATGCAACGAAATTGCCCTGAAAGGGCAGCAATGACATCACGCCAGAGAGCGCTATTGACCAGCAAACCATGAACGAAAACAAGTATTGGTCCTGTCCCCTCATCCCGATACCGTACAACACCTTGTGGGAGAGAGATCTCGCTATTTGTATATAGTGACGCAACCAATCTGTTCCTCCTTAGATTCAAGCGTAAATTTGTGTATCGAACATTCACATCTCTCCAAAGATTCAATGAATCCTGACATCTGTCCCTCGTGTATTTAGCTTGCCAGAACCTCATGAGATCCTGGCAAGGTGCATAGTCCCTCCGGCGCAGAATAATCCTTGCAACTCTACTCAGGAAGCTTAGCTGCCAGGATATCAACCCTCTCCATGACCATTGAACCTTCAACAAACAGCTCGGAAGCGACCGCACGCAACGGCTCTACATTGGCATTGAAGTGGGTTTGTCTCCCTTCTTCGTCTGGAAAAACATCGAAGACAGCATACTTCGAAGGACCCACCCGGGCTGCGAACCAGGCCGTCGTTGCTGGCTCCTTCTGCACCACTGTCAACGCTGCTTTGAGCTCACGCTCGGCATCCGCCTCTTTTCCTGGCTTCACCTCAAATTGAATGAGAAACCCTACAGTAACCATATGTTCTTTTCTCCTTTTTCTTTTTTCACAAGCATACGCGGTAGGAGCGCCTTGTCGAGTCGAACGGCCGCTAGCACGTTGACATTGAATGCCTGCTGCCACTCTGCGTCTTCGATAGCCTGTAATCCGGTGGCATGAAACAATTGCTGCGTTGCGGCGGCATTGTTGACTAGAATATCGATTGCACCAAGCTTCGTCAGTGCCTGCCCACTAGATACTGTACCCCTCAACTGTGCCGAGATTAGCTTGCACGAACGAGGCATCTGGTGAAAAGGTCTCCCTATTAGAGCAAGCAGATGTCAGCACGGCGGCCCTTCTTCCAGAAGATACTGCACAATTGCGGCACCAACGCCACTCGTCCCTCCCGTCACAACGGCCTGCTTCCCGCTGAGAGTCTTTATCACATGATTTCCTTTTCGTTGAAAATGTTTGTTTGTAATTTTTCAGGATTTCTGACCGTTGTGGAATGCTGCGGCATGCTCAATAGCCCATTCGGCAAAGGTCAGGGGGGGACGGCCTAGCACCTGCTCCACTGTACTTGAAATGGGCATCTCTGGCTGGCTACTGAGGCCTGACCAGAATCCGATCATTCTGTCAGGGACATCCTCCGGGAGACCCTGAGCAAGCATTGTCTGGCGGAACTGCTCTGGAGAGACCTCTTCCCAACGCAAATCTTTGTCGAGAGCCGCGCCCTGCTCGCAGCAAGCTTCAGCAGTTCAACAGTCGCGGCCCCAGCCGTGGCATCGCCCAGGGCACGTGGGCTGATGAAGACTGCATCAACACCATAGAGTGCTGACGCCAATGTTTGTGGGTGGGAAGGATGACCTTCTACCACACGAGCGCCTGTGGGCAGCGCGGCCGTAACCAGATGGCGAGTGACCGCGACGACGTTCTCACCGCCATTGACCAACAACCTCACCACCTCGCGACCAACATTTCCCGTTGCTCCGGTAACCAGGATCATAGCAAACTCCTCTCATCTGAAAAGGGAACTCCACGATGATGAAATAACAATCTGTGTATTTCAAGCCTTTTCGAAGAAGAGACACGGTTATGACGACCATCACTTTCGTCATCATATAGAAAGAGGGTTGAATGAGCTGATTTGGGACAGAAATTCTGGCTGATTTTGCCTATAATCGATCTAAAGAGTAATAGAAACTTAGGCAACCCTCCCCCGCACAAGATTGCTTATCTTATTCGCGCCAGAAGACCGCTGTGCTTCACCCATGGGGATGAATGGCGCGGATATGATAAACCCCCATCACCCACGATCCCTTTGGTTGCATTCTGGGATTGTCCATGACGAATAAGATACAAGTTGGTCATTTATGATTTACCCCATTTCTCAATATAAGAGTTCATTGAGGTAATTATACGGATATTAGCGAGATACATCTAATATTTTGGTATCTAAATAACCAAAACCTGCAATACTGAGAGGGAATGGTACAGAGAGCTGCACACAGGGGCAAGGTGAGATAACCAAAGTTCACCGAAGAATATCAGCACCATGTTTGACTTCGGTATTGCGTCAAACACGGTGCTGATAACGCTGTCATCGACTTTACACGCTCTCAATCACGTCGTGGAGAATGTCTCCCCAAACTTACGGTACTTAGCCGGGGGCATGCCAACCTCTCGCTTGAAGGCTTTATGGAAAGCCACTTCTGACTCGTAGCCGAGAAGCTCCGCGATCATTTCCACCTTGACATTGTTTTTAAGCAAACGGGTCGCTTTGTGCATTCGCCAACGGGTCAGATACTTGATAGGAGGCTCACCTACCAGACGCGTAAAGCGAGCAGAGAAGACCGCACGGGAAAGACCCACTGCCGCTGCCAGTTCCTCCACCTTCCACCCCCGTTCAGCCGATTGATGAATCAAGCCAAGAGCCTTGCTGATGGCTGGATCACGTAGTGCTGCTAACCATCCTCTAGAAGCTCCCGCTTGCTGCTCTACCCAGACTCTGATGATGTGAATGAAAAGCAGTTCTGTGAAACGCCTGAGCATCACTTCGGTGCCCAGCCGTGGTGCGGCTGCTTCACGTGCGATCAGTTGGACAATCTCGGTGAAGCCCGGCACCGTGCGGCCCTGTTCAACAGGAATGTGAATCACGTTGGGTAAGCTGTGCAGCAAGGTAAAGGCACCAGGATGCCCCAAATGGAATGCCCCACAGAGTACAGCCCTTTCTATTTCCTCAGATGTCTCAGGGAAACTCTGATAGTGCTTCTGCGAATCATAGTCCACATGCAGAACTTGAGTCAGAGGCGAAGTCAGTTTGTCGCCGATGGAGTGAGCATGCCCGAAAGGGAAGAGCAAAACAGCTCCATCCTCGATCCGCAGAGGCGTCGGATCCCCTTTGAGAGTGAGGTAGCCTCCACCAAAGCTACCAAGGAGATGAAAAATCATATCTTGGCTGGCTACAAATTGATAACGCCAAGGAGGGGCAAGCTCTCTGCGTGCAGAGAGCCACCCTTTCAGTTCGAGAGTATTCAGGACATCTGTGAGCACGTCCACGCTCAGCTCCTTTGAGACGATTAGACAACTATTTAAGACAATGTAGCATAGATTGTCTCTTCTTTCAAGAATATACTCCTTCTATCGAGAAGATCACACGGTCCCGCAAGAGTCGAGCCTGATTATGAGATTGCGGCTCAGCACAGAGGACAGTGACCGAGAAAAGTATTGATGGAAACATCCCATAGACAATTTGAAGTTATCTACTCAAGAGTAAAGCACAGCAGGGGAGTATTGTTCACATGAGAGGGCTTTTCAAGAGGCGCTTCTTTCTTTCTTTCTAGACTATACAAATCCTGCTGGCGAGGAGGGCATCATGATTCTTGTGACAGGTGCAAATGGCCTGGCCGGTTCTGCTATGATCCGTGAGTTCGCACGTCAGAGTTATCCTGTGAAGGCACTCGTCAGGAGCCGCAGATCGGCACAGGCATTAGAGGCATTAACTGCAGTGGATTTGGTAGAAGGTGACATGCTGCACCCTGAGACACTCACAAACGCGCTCTCAGGGGTAGACCGTGTTTTGCTGATCTCTTCTCCCAACCAGCAAATGATGGAGACACAATGCACGTTCATCGACGCTGCCAAAAAGGCAGGCGTTCGCCACATTATCAAGCTTTCCGGCGTGACGACGTCATTGGATTCATCCTTTCTCTTTTCGCGGATGCACGCAGAAATCTCGCGCTATCTCGAACAATCCGGGCTTGGCTGGACCTTCTTGCGCCCCAGCCAGTTCATGACGGAGTACTTGCGGGAAGTACCCACTATCGTCGCCGAACGTGCGTTTTTCCTCCCTTTCGAGGAAGCAAAACTCGCCCCGGTGGATCTGGAAGATATCGCCAAAGCCGCCTTTGCGCTGCTGACTCAACCCGAGCATGAGGGCAAGACCTATATGATGTCGGGTCCAGAAGCACTGAACATGACAGAGATTGCCGAACAGATCTCCCTTGCCACAGGATCGACTGTTCGCTATGTCAACATCTCTCCGGAAGAAAGGAAGCAAGCCCAGCTTACGGCAGGCATTCCCGCCTACATTGTAGATGCACTCGATATGCAGTCAAGCTTGCGTCGAGAAGGCAATGGTGAAGAAGTGGTACATCTTGAGACGCATACCACGTTGGGCATTCGCCCCACCCCCTTTGCCGAGTTCGCGCATCGCCATGCCGCCGATTTTCTCGGAACATCAGCGTGGGGAGCGGCTCAAAATGGACAGAAGCATCCTCTAGATCTGCGGACGCTGCCATCTGCTTGATATCGAGTGGATGTTTGCCGTTCAAGCAGCACTGCATGGGATGCATTTATAGAGTACCAGCTTAGTTTGACGCTCGTCTCAAGTAAGAGGAGCATGGCTCCTGGAGAGAATGAGGCAACAAGCCTATATATGTGTTTTTCAAAAGGATATCAGGAGGTCCAAAAGGAGTGTGTTATGAATGAACCAAGTCAGACACGGCGTTTACAGGGCAAAAATGTGGTCGTCATCGGAGCTAGTCGTGGTCTGGGGCGTAGCATTGTGGCTGCGGTTTACGCTGAAGGCGCCCAAGTACTTGCCGTAGCCAGATCAGCCGAGCCACTTAATCAACTCGCCTCTGCATTTCCAGGAGTGCAGATCCTCACAGTGGACGCGACGGAGGAGGGTGCTCCAGTACAGGTGTTTGAGAGGCTCGTGCCCGATATCCTCGTTGTTTGTGCGGGGTCCATCCCTCATATGGCGCCCCTGGTGGAGCAAACGTGGGAGCAGTTTTCCCGCAACTGGCACAGTGATGTGAAGCTGTCCTTGCTCTTCTCACAAGCAGCCTTGACCACACCGTTGCCTACCGGAGCAACCGTGATTCTCATCTCTAGCGGCGCTGCTATGGGGGATTCGCCGCTTTCAGGTGGCTATGCAGGGGCCAAGCGCATGCAAATGTTTCTAGCGAAGTATGCTCAGAAGGAATCCGATCGCTTGCATCTCAGTTTACGCTTTCTCGCGCTTGCACCGGGGGGGATTATGCCAGAGACAGACCTTGGCAAGGCGGCAATCGAAGCTTACGCGTCCTCTCTCGGTCTATCACCTGCAGACTTTCTTAAAAACAGGGGCGCGATGCCGACAACAGAAGATGTAGCTCATGCAGTTGTCGAATGTGCAAGCGATCCACAGGAGAGAGCAGGAAAAGCGTTCCTGGTTTCTGGAGTGGGAATCAAGCGTTTGCCATAGACCATGCCAACTTCGCTGAGTACCAACGTCACACTACACGTCATTCTGGATCAGATCTCCTGACGTCACAGGGTTTCTCTTATGTCTGAGAGAACCCTAGGGAAGCTATGCTCTCACAATCAACATCTACCTAATTTGTGATTGTCACTCTCTATACTACCATTATCATCTAGAGTTTGAGCATTGGCATTGATAACGTCGATTTGGCTCGCATCCACTTTTATATCTGGAAGCTTGGAGACAACGGTGATTATTCGTGCCTGTATGCTCACAACGTTTTTTCTGGCCGTTACGGTGGAGTGAAGAGCCAGTATAGTTGGCTATGGATACGCCAGCTAGCACAAGCAGATGTTCCCAGCTTGTGTTCGCTCAGTATCCAGGTGGGATTGCATGTGTCTCACGCTTTGAGTTCATCGAGCACATTTATTTGCAGACACCACCTCTGCAAGTAAATAAATGCATGACCCTTCAACCTTGCCCTTCAATGCTCATCTGTTATGAGGAAACAGTATTCGATGTGATCGCTTTGAATACTTATACCCATTTTTGATCGATGGGAGAATAGTTTCCAATCTCTGAGTTGATTGTCGTTCCGAAAGAACGAATGTTTTCTCAGGAATTGGAAGAATTTCTTCCGCTCCTGGGGCAATATGTCCACCTTGAAACAATTTCTAGGAACAGAGAGAAGGTCAATATGTCCAAGCCGGGTGAGAAGGCAGCCGCAGAACTGCGGGCCCAGGCGCTGTCTGCTTCTCTGAAAGCGAACACGCTGGAGAAGGAGGGCGACGCTGCGGGCGCGAAGGTGTTGCGTGACAAGGCTACGCAACTGCACAAGCAGGCGAGCGGAGAGAGCGAATAGTCGTCGACTTCTCCGTGTAGTCAGCAGCATCAACAAGTAGGAGAGGTGAGTGGCCCAGACAGAAAAACTTGTCTAGGCCACTCACCTCCCCTGTCTTCCACTTCATAGCTCTTTCACCTCACAATAAAGCCCTCTGTATTTCCAGCGACGGCATCCAGAGGACAAAGTGGAGATCCTTACCCGAGATGCTGGCCTCTCAGGTACATCTGTGGGCAACGCTCCTGGTAGTAGGATTGCCGACCGCTCCATCTGGAGCTCTGTGGCTCCCCAAAACATGAAGCATATAACCAATTTCCCTTGTTTTTGTTGACAAAACAAAGAACAGACTCTCAACTACTTGAAGCATTCTGGGGGCTTTCAACGCACTCCCCGACCAGCGTACCGAGAACGCAAACCGCTTCTTCGCGCTTCATGTTGATCCTGGTCTATTCATACGTAAGGGCCTTTCCCAAACAAAAAAGATCACCATATTGACAATGGCTTTTGCATGAGCTACGATGCGATTCTACAACACAAGCGAAAGGAGGTGCATAGAGATGGTTCAAAAAATTCACTCTTACGCGAGGCTCTTCTGTGCATCTCGCTGTCACTGACACATTTGCACATCATACCTATTATTGGTATCTATTAGCCTCTTTCATTCTCCATTACACCGTTAAGATCATATCCTTTGTAAAGAAAGAGACTTTCGTGACAGAATTCACATCAAACACTGGCTTCCTGGATGTGCAGGAAGCTCCCTTGTATTATGAAGTTGCCGGTCAGGGTCCGGCGCTGCTTTTGATCCATGCGGGCATCGCAGATCACCGGATGTGGGATGAACAATTTGCGGTTTTTGCTCAGCAGTATCGGACCATTCGCTACGATCAGCATTCCTATGGCCAATCTCGGGTTCCTGCTAGGCCGTTTGCCTTTTATGAAGATCCTGCTGCGCTTCTGCGGCATCTCGGTATTGAGAAGGCTCATGTGATCGGAGCCTCGTTTGGCGGCAAGGTTGCGCTCGATTTCGCGCTTGCCCATCCTGAGATGATTGATTCACTTCTTCTGGTTGCCCCTGACATCAGCGGTTATCCTCCATCTGAAGAGATACGGCGCTTTGGCGAGGAAGAGGAAGCCTTGCTGGAACGCGGTGATGTCGAGGGCGCGACTGAACTGAACCTGCGAATGTGGGTCGATGGTTCACGACGCACTCCCGACCAGGTGGACCCGCTTGTTCGCCGGAGAGTACATGACATGCAATATCATGCCTTTACTATTCCAACTCCTGAGGGCGCAGAGGTGATAGCTCTCGATCCACCAGCTGCCCAGCGCCTGGCAGAGCTTCATATGCCCACACTCGTCCTTGTTGGTGATTACGATGTTCCTCAAAAACTGGTCATTGCTCAGGAGCTTACAACGTGCATCACCGGAGCACAGCAAAAGACTGTGTCAGGCGCTGGTCACATGCTGAGCATGGAGCAGCCAGAATTGTTCACCAGCACTGTTTTAGAGTTCTTGAACACACAGGAGCGTAGGATGTAGCAAGATATTACAGCCTGACTCCATATGCCCAATCGGGGTCCCGACATTTTTTCGGTATAGACCCATGAGTATGAATGAACCGGACTATAACGCTAAGCGCTTAGCGTTATAGTCCGGTTCATTCATACTCATGGGCCTGCTCCCATCTCAATCCCACTTGAGCTCAACTTTTCTGAAAGGGGAAACATCAGCGGTGGCTACTTGGCCCGATAGTTATTGGTTGGCCTTTCTTGAAAAAGTAAGAGAAGATCAGCAATCAAAGGTTCCACTGATGATCGGAAGTTCACAAGGGAGCTGACCTCACGTGGTGTATTTACTGATATTCCGCTTGCAACGGCAACGCGACTTCCTCTGCCAAACGACGCAGTATGTTTCCAGACGCAGGCACCGGAACATGATAGATGATGTGCGTAGCTCCCACTTCGAGAAAAGCACGCGTTTCAGCCAGCGTCGCCTTGAGATCGGCGGGATCAACAGGAATATGCCTGGAATATGCGATGGTCGCTGAATCGCGACCAATAGCCCTACAATAGCTCTCCAGAAGGAGGCGTTTTTGCGCGTAGAGGTTCGGGGTCGCGACACTACAATCCCAGATATCTGCATAGCGCGCGATGACCTGTAAAGTCCGCTCGCCCTCACCACCAATAGCAAACGGGGGAAACGGCTTCTGTACAGGCTTGGGATCGCAGGGGGCTTCATGCAGCTGGTAGTAGCTCCCGTCGAATGTCACGGCTGGCTCGCTCCAGAGGCGCTGGATCACCTCGCACGCCTCACCTAACCGGCGGACGCGTTCGCCCGGCGGGGGTAACGGGATGCCATAGGCATGGTGCTGTTGCTCCGACCACCCGGTTCCCAGACCAACATTCAGCCGTCCGTGGGAAATCACATCAACCGTTGCCGCTATCTTCGCAAACACCGCAGGATGGCGATAGGTGTTGTCTGTGACCATAACGCCAATACGTAAACGTTGGGTCCGGGCTGCCAGCGCTGCGAGCAGAATCCACGATTCCAGGTAGGGGCCAGGAGGAGTGCTGCTCAGGTCCATAAAGTGATCGTTGAGCCAGGCATGCTCGAAGACGGGAATGCTATCAGCCTCCTGCCACACATCAAGTAGCGCAGTATGAGTGGAATAGCGTTGCCCCGTTTTGATTCCGAAACTGAGGAATTTGCGATTATCCATAGGTTCTATACCTTTCCAAATGGAAAATGATGAGCGTATCCAGGGCTCTAGTATACTCTTTGTGTATGTTAGAATACAGCAAGAAAGGAAGCCCTTTCGGTTGTTTTGCCTGAGAGAAGAAGGGAAAATGCTACTATGGCCTTAGAAATTGAAAAACTCCTCGATGAAACTGGATGGCGTCTGCTCATGGAATTGCAGGAAAATGGGCGCCTCTCATACAAAGAACTGGGGCTGCGCGTGGGACTCTCCCTCCCCTCAGTCGCTGAGCGCATTCGAAAAATGGAGGAAGCAGGCATCATTACTGGCTATCACGCAGAGGTCGACCTGACGAAAATCGGTTTCTCGGTCCTCTCCATTCTCCGCCTGGGGAGCTTTGCCGGCGAGAACTGTAGCCGTGTCGCTGACCTGGCTAGTGCAGTTCCCGAAGTACTGGAATGCTACAAAATCACAGGCAACGATTGTGTGGTGATCAAAGTGGTCACTTGCTCTATGCCTCATCTGGAGCAGGTCATCGAACAACTCTCACGCTTTAGTATCGTCTCGACTTCCATTGTCTTCTCCAGGCCCATGAAAAATCGCATCATCACCCGGGAACTTCTGGAACGGGCACAGGCCGTACAAGAATAACCATCATAAAGGGAGATACAGGGATCACGTGTTCTCATGACGCTGTGCTGCCATCCCTGGCAAATGTCTTACAGCACAGGAGTGTCAAAGACATGCCTTTGCCTTTATCCAGAATTTATACTATGTCTGATCGGGCGCAATGGACAACTGCAGTTTGAGCGGGTTATCGAAGAAGAACTTACAATTTTTAAAGAGATACAAATCCGCGTGGAAGCTCACAGAGAAATCATAACCTTTCTGAGTGTTCCATCTTCTACACTCCTTAGGTACACTTAAGAAGCATTCTCCTCGATGCACACAATGAGACCTTGGCTCGCTGTTCTTCCTTGGAAGATCTTGTTTGTAGACAGTCATTGTGCTCGCATGTATGCTGAAGCTTCTCCATGGTTCCCCTCGAGGAACCTTGCTTTTTCGTACCTGCTCGCTGCCATGATGCCACCAGCAGGTGGCTAGCGCGAATTATCGCCGGTACTTGCTTCCGCTCCGGGATCTTTGCATACAGCAGATTTCGTTGAGCCCACTTCCTTACAATGTGAGCTGAACTTAGCTGATAGCTGGTTCCATTGCAAGGAAGATACAAAGATCCACAACTACCAACCGTCGTTCCAGCTATCGCCAAACAACGATAGCGATCAATATGGAAGGAGATAATTCTAAGATAGACGTATTCACCCAATAAAGGATTCCTCATCTGTCGCATGAGAGGTTTGCCTACCGCATAGATATCTTGTGGACTGGTCAAAAGTAATTTCCGAGAGATGAGAGGAGGCATGTCTTCCTAGTGTCAAAGAAAAAGCCGCCTATCAGGTGTCCCCGCTGTTACGCAACCGATCAAACTGGCACCCACTGTTCCAATTGCGGGCTTGAACTCCCGTAAATTGCAGGCATTTCATTGGAACTGCCTGTAAGATGGGACATAAACACCATAGTGAGGAAGTATATCACTTTCGCTGAATATATTGCTCAGGCAATGGATCTGTAAACGCTATCTCCATATGCCGATAGCAGCCAGTCTCCCATCCTGCGCATCATTGATGCGAAGAGGGTTGACAGGAGTGGCGGCGAAGCCACCCAGTCATCATGCTGGTGGATCGGAAGCCAGCGCTTGATCAGGTCCTTGATCAACATCAGAGGCACTTCTCATAATGAAGGTTCTCATGCATCTAGGCTCAATTGTTCTGGTTTTCTCTTTTGGTGAGAAGAGTATTCGATCTTTCAGGATAAGTGGAGGGAGGTGAACAACATGACGAGCGAACAGGAGCAACCAGTACGCAAGCAGCAAGTGCGCGTGCAACCAGTGCGAAGTGTCAGGGAAGAGATCATCCGAGCACAGAGGATCAATCGGTCTGGTGGCACCGCCACCAGCACCGATAGTTCTACTGGCGGCAACGACCGCTAATGTGAGCAATGGTGACGAGTGAGGGGTGTGGCACCTCACTCGTCACTTCTTCCAGGGCCCTAGAAGAGGGAAGAGACTAGCGCTCAGCAAACATTGCTTGTGCCGCGAAACTACTTTGCTTGGCCCTCATTAGACAACTGGAGGCCCTTATAAGTAGAAACACTATTGAATGAAATGGAAGAGCGGTATCCTTTTCTAAATTGACATCCTCCCCATGCTTGAAGAGCATGGGATTGCCCGAGTCACCTCGAGGGTTTCCTGCTTCGCGGAGGCTTGCCCGAACGAGACGGAACTCGCTCAGGTCTTACGGCCTCTCCACAGGCCAGGACGGCTTGCCCAGCCGCCACAATATTCTTGGCCGCGTTGACATCACGGTCATGATGCACCCCACACTGGGGGCAGTCCCAGCGACGAATCTCAAGAGGTAAGGCATCGAGCACATGCCCACACGCGAAGCAGCGCTTGCTGGATGGATACCACGTGTCAATCTTGACCAGCGTTCGCCCATACCAGTCCGCTTTGTAGCCGAGTTGGGTCACAAACTCACTCCAGCCCACATCGCTGATCGCCTTGCTAAGCTTGCCATTCTTGAGCATGTTCTTCACAGCCAACGACTCAACACATACCACTTGGTTCTCGCGTATGAGTCGAGTCGAGAGCTTGTGCAGAAAATCACGGCGGCGGTCAGCGATACGGGCATGCAAACGAGCCACCTTCAGACGCGCCTTCTCGCGGTTCCTGGAGCCTTTCTGCTTCCTGGCATGACGACGTTGGGCTTTGGCGAGCTTTTTCTCATCCTTGTGGAAGAACCTGGGATTGCCCACTATTTCGCCATCGGAGAGCACCACAAAGGATGTCAAGCCAAGGTCAGCCCCAATCACCTGCTCATTGGATGACAAATGCGCCATCTCCTCTTCCACCAAAATGCTCGCGAAATAGCGATCAGCACGGTCTTTGGTGATGGTGACACTCGAAGGGATGGCACCTTCTGGTAAGGGACGCGACCAACGAATGTCAAGGGGATCCTGCATCTTGGCCAGGGTGAGGAAGCCATGGCGCCAGATGAAGGCATTGGCGGTATAGGTCGCCGATTGGCGCTGGCGCTTCTTTTTGAACCGAGGATACTTGGCACGCCCTTCAAAGAAATTGAGGAAGGCTTTGTCGAGGTGGCGAAGGGCTTGCTGTAAAGGGACGCTTGACACCTCGGAGAGCCAGGTAGACGCCTCTTGCTTTTTCACCTGAGGGAGCATGGCAGAAAGATCTTTGTAGGAGAGGCGTTGGTGCTCGTTGGAGAAGGCATCGGTCTTCTTGCGCAGCGCCCAATTGTACACGAAACGAACACAGCCAAAGGTGCGAGCAAGTGTGTGCTTCTGCTCGTCCGTCGGGTACAACCTGTATTTATAGGCGTGTGTTTGTTTCATACGTGACAGTCTAGCAGAAACCGTGTACACAAGCAACCATGTGCAACACCCTCTCTCCCTCACAGAGGAACGCGCCATTCATCCCCATGGGTGAAGCCCAGCGGTCTTCTGGCGCGGATATGATAATGGATACCGCTCTTCCTCATTTAAAGCGCAAATTTTCATGAATTAAGATCTACAGATAAATCATAGCTTTTCTGAGTGTTCCATCATCTATACTCCTTAAAGTCTACTAGGGAAGCTTCTCCTCGGCCTCTCCGGAGGAGAACCAGCTCGCTGCCATAAAACAACCAACATACATGGGGATAGTGAGATCTTTAGCGTAGTGCTTGCTTAGCTACTCATCTGATTACAAATGGATAGGCAAAGATCATTGTTGATCCAATCGTAGGCTTATGTGCTGAGATTAGGAATATTGTTTCTTAAAGTTTCGTTCCCAAAGAGAACCATTTCCAAATGCAGAAAGAAAATTGGAAACTATTGCATGCACAAGAAAACCGGAGCGTCAACAAGAAAAATGTTCCAACGACGGGAATGGATATTCGCAGCCGTCGTTATGGCACTCCTCATAGGAAGCATCTCATTGATTTTAATTCAAGGAATACAACAGAAAGGAATTCCAGGAGGGGGATTTCCCTCTCCTCATTGCTTTCTCGTTACTCCAACTGAAACGTCAAAGACTACGAATTGTCTTTCGACAGCCATTCCATCTGCGGTGCCAATGCCAACGGCCCGCATAAAAAAAGCATGAACGAATTAGATGAACTCCCATAGACAGATAGTAGCTACGTCAACCATGCGTATCATTTCTTACAGTTAAGCGACTGAAAACAACAATGGCAGAGAGATTTTTACGCTCTTAGATGAGGCACTACAGTGGCAGGTGAGATTATCGAGACAAAGCGAGTCAAAAGCCTCACGTCTCTATAAACGCCATTTCCCCCAATTGGGGAAATGGGAAAACAAACATTACTCCCTCAGTCAGGTAGACAAGAACGGGTGCGACAAATTTTTTTGCGGCGAGATTGTCCAGGGGCAATGGAGAGATGGGTCGATGGGAGAGAACTGCACGTGATTGGAAAGAAGGCGAGAGCACACTTGAGCGTTTTTTGTGTTGGAAGGTCTGGTCGCACGTGGTGTCCTTCGGCTTCAGGGAAAAGCGCGGCGAGCCCGGGGATGATCCCCGGGCTCGCCATAGTACCTGGTGTGATGGGTGGTTAGCGTTGGTTCGCCTGGCGCCGCTGGATCTCCGCGATCTGCTGGATCGTCAGCGCCGCCTCCTGCTCGGGGCTCAGCACCCCGGGCAGCCGGTCCAGAAGCGCCGCCATCTCCTCGGGGCTCAGCCACATGATCTGCTGTTCCGTCAGCGCCGCCACGTCCGCACGGCTCATCTTCTCGGGCCGCTGGTTCGTCAGCGCCGCCACATCTTCGACCGTCAGTCCCGACATGTCAGCCTCCTGGCTGGCTCATGGAAGTGGCCTTTCTGACCGCTTCCGGAAACAGGCACCTCAACGTACAAGGCTCCATGGGCTCGTCTGAGAAGCAGAATACTTGCATCTCAGCCGACTCCGCAAAGTCCTGACCGTGAACCCCATCTCATCCAGATGGTTCGTTTCTTCGTGCATCCAATCTTCGCGCAAAAGGCAGCGGCAGAATAGACTACATCTCTCTCAGGTGAACCTGACCTAGAAGAGAACTTTCAACAATGATTCAGAGTATAGCCGGAAGCTAGCACAATTTGGCTGTGCATTTTAGTGCAAAATGTGTAGCGCATCCCCACTCTGGGTGCGGCACGTTTTTGCACTGAGCCGCTCTTGATCATGAGAACACGATCAATCTCCATTGTTCCCAATGCTTCATCACTTGCCGTTGCCGATACGCCTGTTGGCGGTACAACACTCCTTGGCGCGATGTCCTTTGAAGCGCGTCAGAGGGACCTCACAAGGACAGATATCAAGCACCTTTCAATGTGATAGAAATTGTCGTATTTGTGATCAATTCTTCCAAAAAAGAACAACCTTCTCAATTAATCAATTTGCTTTGCTCAAATACATAATGATATGCACTTTTTATGCGCAAGGTTTCAAGATGGGTAGAGCCTAGATGGTGTTCATAAATCTGCAACGCCCGTTGGTAAAGCGATGCTGCTTGCGTATACTTCTTTTGTGCTGCGTAGATATCTGCCAAACCATCGAGAGTAGCGGCAACATCTGGGTGGTCAGTTCTAAGCGCCTGTTCACGAATGCGCAGTGCTCGTTGATAGAGCGGTTCGGCTTGCCCATACTTCCCCTGATTTGCATAGAGTTGGGCCAGGCCTTTAAGCGGGAAAGCCAAAGAGGGGTGCTCCGAACCAAGTGCATGTTCTTCTATCTTCAATACTCGTTGGTAGAGAGACTCAGCCTGTTCATATTTTCCCTGATCGCGATAGAGGGCAGCCAGATTATTCAGTGTGAGAGCAGTATCTGGATCCTCCGGTCCAAACAAAAGTTCTTCCATTTGCAGCGCTCGTAGGTAGAAAGGCTCGGCTTGTTCGTATTTCCCTAGCTTCCAGTAAAGGAGGCCCAGATTAGACAATGTATCACAAAGGCCATCAAGCTCAGGTTTCGATGGTCTCTCCAAAGATGGTTGGTCCAAAATGGTCAATGCGCGTTGATAGAACAGTTCGGCTTGTTCATACTTTCCCTGCTCGCTGAAAAGAAGCCCTAGACTATTGAGTATGTATCCGATCTGGTAGTGCATAGGTTCTAGGTGATGCTCTCCAATGGTAAGTGCGCGCAATAGCAACAGTTCGGTCTGCTCATACTTACACTGACGCCAGAATAACTCCGCTTGATTTACCAGGCGAGAGATAAGCGTTGGATGACCGTCTCCAAGCTGATGTTCCCCCAGTGCTACTGCTTGCTCAAGTAAAGGTGTCGCTTCTTTGAAGCGGCCACGCCTCAACAAATAGATTCCTACCTTGGAGAGCAATTCGCCCGCTTCCGGTACATCTCCTCCTATTTTTGCAATGAGTGGTACACAGGCAAGTGCTTGCGCCAGATACTGCTCGCAGCGCACCCAATTGACAAACGGTATCCCCTCAGGAAAGGCAGCATTCACCATGCGGATAACTCGCCCTCCCCAAAGCCGCATCTCTTCGGATTCCATCTGCTCTCGTAGGACATCCTGGAGCAGCCGATGAAGGGAAAGAGTGCGCATCTGCGGCTGACGGTGCACCAGAGATAAATTTCGTAATGTCATAAACATCAGATCAAACTGGACCGTATCGCCTACTATGGGTGTAAGTCTTGGCCCCAGGTGTTGGGCACCAATATGAAAGAGCTCTTCTGGAATAGACTCGGCATGCAGAAATGCGCACAGGTATAATAAGTCTAGTGCCTCTTTCTGCGTTTGCTCCAGTTGTCCTTTTGCCAAATGAAACGTTGCGGTCACTGATTGCGGATGATAAATTCCAGGTCCTCCTCGCCTATTCAACAAGAATGGTTGCTGAAGTTCATAAAGATGTAGATAGTTAACGAGGCCACAGCCAGTTTCTTCCAGATAGGCTCCAACCTGATCAAGAGCGAGCGGCAAGCCTCCTACAAGTTTCACCAATCGCGTGGCAGCTGTATACTCGTCAGGCATCCCCACAATCAACTGGTGGATTTGCTCAGATGTAGCATCTCGCTCCAATACTTTCGCTCTTCGTAACAACAACAGAATCCCTTCATCCACTTCCATTGGCTGCAATTCTATCCCATAGGGGAGTATCTCGAGTGTCTGACGACGGCTGGTGACGAGGAAATCCCCCTGAGGGTCTGGTGGTAACACTCGTTGAGGGAGCTCTAGATCTTCCACGTTATCCCAAATCAGCAACCATTGAGTATGTGTAGCAAGCCAGTGCTGAACTGCTTTGGTGACCTGTTGTTGATCACTTTCTGACCGCTCTGGCAACTGGAGCAGATCAGCCATGCGTTGCAGGCTGAACAAAACCTGATCGTTGGTTTCTGACTCAATCCAAAAGACGGCGCGATAAGCGAGAGAGTATCGATAGGCATACTCCAACGCAACTTGTGTCTTACCAACACCGCCTAGTCCATATAAGGCATATGATGATCCAGTGATGGCTGCTCGATCAGGGTGTAAATGATTCTTTATTGTTTCTAAAGTCTCTTCTCGCCCAGTAAAAAACGCATTGCGTGAGAACGGTACACCCCAAAGTGGAGCCGGAGCGGTTAGGCTCGCTTCTAGCAGATGACGTGCATCATTGGCATCAAGTCTTAGGTACTGAATCAATTCAAGCACAATTGCCTTGCTGACGGGAAGAGCTTTTCCTTGTTCCCATCGGCTGATCGCGTGGCGATGCATACCAACAGCATCTGCGAGTTGTTGTTGGGTGAGATGTTGTCGTTTGCGAAGAGTATAAAGAAGAGCACCAAAAGAGCCTGGATTATAGTTGATCATAATCACCTCGCTGATTGCTTTTAGCCACCTATCCATTCTACACAAAATTCACCATTAAATGGAACATCTCCCCATTTATACTTAGAACAGGTGAAGAAGAGACACTAAGTGTATCACTGCTCAATGATAAAAACATCTTGCAGCCCGTATGTTTTCAATCTCCTACAAGCTCTTGCGTATTCCTAGAACATACGTCCAATTAAAATAGCAGCAGGTTTGCATAGAAAATGGAATTGATGGATAGCATTTACTCTGAAACCTTCGGAGAAACCTTGAAGTTTTTCCGCAAGCAGCAAGCAATGACACAAAAACAATTGGCGGCCCAAGTCGGCGTGCATGTCAACACGATCTGGGCCTGGGAGCGAGGAGACTACCTCCCAGATACCAAAGGAATTGTCCTCGAACTAGCCAATCAGTTGCGCTTGAATGATTTTCAGTCACGCCGCTTGCTTGAAGCAAGTCTTACGCATTCCACCCTTTTACCTTACTGGTATGTCCCTTATCAGCGCAACCCTTTTTTTGTTGGTCGTGAGGCTATCCTCAACCGGCTCCATCAACTCTTCAGGCTAGAGCCCATCGAAGATCGCACTGCAGCCCTTGGTTTGACAGGTATGGGAGGAATTGGCAAAACACAAACCGCATTGGAGTATGCCTATCACTCTTTGCAAGATTACACTGCCATCTTCTGGCTCAATGCCCAAACCAACGCGAGTCTCATTGATAGCTTTAAATCTATCGCCAAAGTACTGAAAGCCTCTCCAAACGTCCTTTCAAATCACAATACCGCTATCGCAGCGGTGCTCGATTGGTTGAACAGTCATAACGATTGGCTTCTCATTGTAGATCACATCGACAATCCCGAAATGATCAAGCCCTTCTTGCCGGCGGCTCGGCACGGGACGCTTCTCTACACGACGCAGCTGCCCTCTCTTGGGAATCTGGCCTCTGTTATTACCTTAGAGCCACTGTCGTTGGAAGAAAGTACCCACCTCCTTCGTCAGTGCAATACCCATCAACTTGTCAAATGCCAGGCACAGAAATCGCCCTCCGTCGAAGAAGAGAATGCTGCCCTCGCGCTTGCTATGGTCTTAGGTGGGCTACCTCTGGCTCTAGATCAAGCCCGGACCTATATTGAGCAAACGCGCTGTAGCCTCGCTGAATTTCTTCAGGTCTTTGAGGAGCACCCTCTTCAGTTACTCAATGAGCGAGATACATTTTCCGATCATCCGCATTCTGTTGTCAGCACCTTCACAACCGCTTTTGAGAAATTACACCAGGAGCAGCCCGCTGCGGCAACGTTGCTTACCTGGTGCTGTTTTCTGGCTCCTGATACCATTCCAGAGGCTTTGTTTACCGAGTACATCGCGTATCAAGATCCAATGCTCCAAGGAATGAAGAGGGAAGCCTTAGAGTTTCATGCGATCCTGAAGGCGCTACTGAAACATTCTCTGATCACACGCCATCCGCAACAAAAAACCATTAGTGTACATCGTTTAGTACAAGTGGTTCTCAAAGGGAGATTCTCAGAGGCACAACAAAAAATATGGAATGAACGATGTATTGATCTCCTCAATCGGATTTTCCAGATTGATCCTGATCAGATCCAAGTAGAGCATTGGTCCCGCTACGAGCAGTTGTTGCCTCACGCACTACAGTGTGTCAGGCAAGCTGTCAGCTGGAACAAAGCATCCGTTGAGCTAGGGTCCTTACTTGCGAAGATGGCAGCCTACTGCTTTCAGAGAGAGCGATTTCAAGAGGCAGAGCCGCTCTATAAACAGGCACTCTCCACCTTGCAGCAATGCCTTGAGCCAACGTCTCTCGATCTCGCATTCGTTTTCATAGGCTTAGGAAGTACTCAGTATCGATTACATCAATTTCAAGCAGCTGAATCTTCCTATCGAAACGCCCTTTCGGTGATGAAAATAGATGAAACGACCGATCCATCACGCTTACCACTTTTATATCAAAGACGAGCTTTGCTCCTGCATGGAATGGCAAACAATATGGAAGAGGAAAACCTCCACCATGATATCCTTCAATTTCACAAACAGCTCATGGAGTTAGATCATTTTCATTGGACAGAGTTTCCAAATAGTGCTCCACATCACGTAAAAGGGACGGGCTCCTAAGTAGGCTTCCCGAGTTTTTCCAAAAAAAGCTCGGAGCCTAGCACGTACTCCATTTAAATTCCATCGACTGACCATCACCTAAATTTGTGGAGGCCCAAAAAGCATTTGAGATACTCAACCATAGCTAATCGAGCTTGCGCCTGCGCTCAGAAACCTTCATCCCTTGACGGATTCTTCTGTGCCCAACATCGCATGATATGCAGTCCTTATCTCTATAGTTTTGGAATGAGAGTGACCGAGGCTCAGTTCAGAGATATGGATTGCCCGCTCATAGAGCAATTTAGCTTGCGCACACTTATCTTGCTTTGTGTAGAGTCTTGCTAAACCACCAAGCGAGAGGGCAACATCAGAATGCTCCAGCCCTAGCGCCTGCTCTCTAATGTCTAGCGCTCGCTTATAAAGCGGTTCTGCCTGCTCATACTCGCCCTGCTCTGTGTACAAATCAGCCAAGCCATTCAGTGAGAAGGCGACGAGAGCATGCTTCGGGCCCAAGACATGTTCCCGGATCTGTAGCGCTCGTTGATAGAGGGGCTCAGCGTGCGTCATTTGGCCTAATGAGCGATAAAGGGTGGCGAGGTTGTTCAATATGAGGGCAACTCCAGGATGCAGTTGCCCCAACGCTCGCTCTTGAATACACAGTGCTCGCTGATACAGCGACTCAGCTTGCGCATACCTTCTCTGGTTGCAATAAAGCGCAGCGAGATTGGTCAACGGTTGGGCAATTTCAGGATGCTCTGGTCCCAGCATCTGTTCACGTATCTGCAAGGTACGCTGGTAGAGTGGTTCGGCTTGTGAGTATTTCCCCTGTTTCCAGTAGAGAAGCCCCAAATTATTCAATGTATCGGTGAGAACTAGGTGGTTAGGCCCCAGTGCTTGCTCCTGAATCTGCATAGCTTGTTGATAGAGCGACTCAGCTTGCGCATACTTACCTTGTTCCCAGGAGAGAAGACCCAGGTTATTCAGCGTCTCTCCTTGCTGGACATAAATTGACCCTAGGTGCTGGTCTTCAATTACTAACACTCGCGACAATAATGCTTCAGCCTGTTCGTATTCCCCTTGTCGCCAGGACAATTCAGCCAAGTCCATCAGGTGAGGGATGAGTTCAGGATGGTTAGGTCCGTAATGTTGTTCTCCCAATACCACTGAATGCGCCAATAAAGGTCTGGCCTCTTCAAAGCGCCCTCGCTTCAACAGATAACGCCCTACTCTAAATAGCAATGCAAATGCCTCTGAAACTTCGCTTCCCACCACTTCTATCAGAGGTACGCAGGCAATCGCCTGTGCAAGATGCCGCTCACACTGTGCCCAAGTACCGAAATCCCCAGATGGGAAGGCCGCATTGACCATGCGGATAACTTGCTTGCTCAAGGGATATTCTTTGGTGCCCTCCATCTGCGCTCGCAGCACTCCTTGGGTCAATCGATGGAGAGAGAGTGTGTGAGTCCGTGCCTGGCGCTGCACGAGAGATAGATTGCGCAGAGCAGCAAGCGCCATGTCGAACTGTATCGGATCAACGACAACAGCTGCAAGTGTTGGTTCCAGATGTGTAGCCCCCACTTGAAAAAGTTCTTCTGGAATGGCTTCGACATTGAGAAACGCACAAATATCCAGCAAATCTGCTGCTGCTTGCTGCTCCCGCTTCACCTGCTCTTTGGCAAGGAGAAAAGTCGTAGTCACCGAACGTGGGTGGTTAGCCTCTGGACTGCCTCGTCTATCGAGCAATAACGCTCGATGTTGTTCGTAACGTTGCAGGTAGTCGGTAAGGCTACAACTTGTTTCTTCTAGATAGGCTCCAGCTTGGTCCAGAGCCAAGGGTAATCCTCCTAGCGCCGTCACAAGTTGCGAGGCTGCTCTATACTCGGATGGCACCCTCTCGGCTAGTTGATGTACCTGTTCAGATGAGGCTTCAGACTCCAGTACTTTTGCCCGTCGCAGCAGCAACAAGATTCCTTCCTCCTCTCCCATTGGATGCAGTTCTACCCCCTGCGCAAGTGTTCCGAGTGCCTGACGGCGTGTGGTGAAGAGCTGAACTCCCTGGATGCTCGGAGATAGCATACGTTGCGGAAGTTCCGGGTCTTCCACGTTATCCCAGATGAGCAGCCACTGATCGTGTGTTGTCAGCCAACGACTAACCGCTGCGGCGACCCGTTGTTGATCCATTTCTACGCGTTCTGGTAATTGTAACAGCTCAGCAATACGTTGGAGGCTGAACCAAACGCGCTCACTGGTCTCTGCTTCAATCCAAAGGATAGCGCGATAATCCAATGCATGTCTATAGGCATACTCTAGAGCAAGTTGTGTTTTACCGATGCCTCCAAGCCCATGTAGAGCATAAACTTGGGGAGCCATAGCGCTCCCATTAACAAGTAAATGCATCTGTAATACTCTCAGCATTTCCTCGCGTCCAGTAAAAAAGAGATTGCGCGGAATTGGAACTCCCCAGAGAGGGACTGGAGCTGACAGGCTTGCTTCCAGCAGATCTCTGGTCTCCTGGTCATTGAGGTGCAACCTCCGAGCCAGTTCAAGTACAATAGCCTTGCTTGCCGGGAGCACCTCTCCCAGTTCCCACCGACTGATCGCGTGACTATGCATACCAATGGCGGCGGCGAGTTGCCGTTGCGTGAGACGCTTGCGTTTGCGAAAGGTATGTAGGAGAGCTCCAAAGGAGTACGAGCCGTTGCTGATCATCAGATTCACCGCCTCTGGATCTCCATGCATAAAGCGCATGGGGATGAAAGCTGCACTCCTTTCTTTGAGTGGATAGGATCAGGGCAAATCCTGCTTCCAGTTTTGTTGTCTTCGATGAAGTCGAGAGAGGTATACGCTCGCGAACAGATGAAAGCAAAGGCACTCCTCTGCACAGCACGAGAACTGTTTGTGATGTATGAATAGGTGCACTTATGCCCCTCAACCCTATTGCAGTATCGTGTCGTAAAGCCTTCATCAGCCACCGCATTGAAGCAGGTGGTATGCTGCTGCAATATTTGCTGCAAGAGCATGGCTTACTTGTACATTGGGTGATGTTGCAAAACAATCGTTCTGTCTGTCCATACTAAAATTTTCTCATATATGGCGTATTTTATCAACTGGGGCAGGGGAGGTCCCCGTTCTTTGCTGATCTATATTCGCAGACTGGGCAGTTAGCAGAAGCCGCTTGGCGATTGGCATTGATCCGCATTCTGCAATTTCTCTAAGATCTTTCAGATTGGTAGGCAGTTGAGGCTGTTTGCGCTCGTATCGATTGAGAATATCTCTTACAGAAAAGGTGGCAAGAAAGCCCCAGTCGTACCTCTCGCAAACAGTCTCCAAAAGCATAAAGAATGTCCTTTTCTTCCGATTGTTCTATCGTTCTTCGCTCAAAATCTTCTCATCAAAATACAATACAAAAGAATAATAACCGGTATGAAAAGCTAATGGGGCAATTTTGCCTGGAAGTAGCCGATAACTGGCCTGTTAGGAATTCCCCTTTCCTTGTACACTTTCTGGAAAGAAAATCAACATATCATTGAAAGTTTCTACAGCAAAGACGTGTTGACACAATACATAGGATGTGGGCATGGCAACCTTTCCTGGAGATGAATCAAATAGCTCTATGCACTTACTTTCTCTGACGGATGTATCTGAGGCCTTTGATTTTTGCACTGCTCAGGCCGATTTTGCGATATGCAGGGCAGAATTCATTCGTCACCTTTTCAGAGGATTTCTATAAGACTCGGCGACGTCCTGCCTCGATATGCTCTCGGCAAAAAGTAATCAGGTATGATACAGATTACCCCGCCTTCCACTATTGCAAAGGAAAATCACACAGAAATCAGGAATGATCTGTATGGGAGTAGTGCAAGGGCTGCCGCAAAATTGGGCTGCTTAATAGCATGCTCTTTCCTAAGAAGGTCCTTTTCGGCATGCTTCAGCTCAATAATCCGCTTTTTCTTCCTTCTCTTCATATGCCTGCAAAGCCTGTTCAACCGTCTCCATGTGTTCTTCTGCCCACTGTCGCAGGGCAGCCATCAGCGGGATGAGGGTGGTTCCCAGCGGAGAGAGTGAATATTCCACGGCAGGCGGAATAGTCGGCGTGATCGTACGTTCGACAATTCCCCTGCGCTCCAAATTGCGCAGCGTTTGCGTGAGCATCTTGTGGGAGATCCCTTCGATAGCACGCTGTAACTCATTGAAGCGTGTAGGCTGTTTTTCCAGCAGAGCAAAGATGAGAGCTGTCCATTTGTCGGCAATCAGATCGAGGACTTCCCGCGAATAGCAGCGGGCCATCAATACGCTATGTGCTGAAGATCGTAGCGGTGTCTTTTCCATACGCCCTAGTATAGCATAATCCCATCCAGACGCTTCTCGGTTACTTCAAAGTGCGTACTTGTAAAGCTTCCAAGAAGTGCTTATAGTAAGAGCACACAGACAAGCAATATCAGTAACAGACTTATAAAGGGAGTTTACATGATGAAATCGCAATATACATTTACTAGCAGAGAAAATGAACAAAAACGTAAGGTGGCATTGGTTGTCGGAGCACAGGGGGTCATTGGTCGTAATCTCATCGATTATCTGGCAACACTCGACGATTGGGATGTCATCGGTGTAGCACGACGCAGTGGAGCATCTACCAGCTTGGTTCGGTATGTAACGGTTGATTTGCTTGATCGAGACGACTGCCGCGAGAAGTTGGGCGGTCTCACTCAGGTGACGCACATTTTCTATGCCGCATACCAGGACCGGCCAACCTGGGCCGAGCTGGTTCCGCCTAATCTTGCTATGCTCGTCAATGTGATCGAGGCGGTCGAGCCAATTGCGCCTGATTTGCAGCATGTGAGCCTGATGCAGGGTTACAAGGTCTATGGCGCGCATCTAGGCCCATTCAAGACGCCTGCTCGCGAGAGCGATGCCCCCCATATGCCGCCTGAGTTCAACGTTGATCAACAAGTCTTCCTCGAGCAGCGACAAAGAGGCAAAACCTGGAGCTGGTCAGCGATCCGCCCGTCTGTGGTTGGCGGCTTCGCGCTAGGCAATCCAATGAACTTGGCTGCGGTGATCGCGGTCTACGCTGCTCTCTCGAAGGAACTGGGATTACCACTACGCTTTCCAGGCAAGCCGGGCGCGTACGATAAGCTCCTGGAAATGACCGACGCTGGCCTGCTGGCGCGGGCGACTGTCTGGGCAGCCACCGACGAGCGCTGCGCCAATCAGGCGTTCAACATCAACAACGGGGACCTGTTCCGATGGAACGAGATGTGGCCGAAGATCGCGCGCTTTTTTGAGCTTGAGGTGGCGCCTCCGCTGCCAATGTCACTCGCTGTCGTCATGGCTGACAAGGAGCCACTCTGGAATGCCATGATCGAGAAGTATGGACTTGCTCCCCACCCCTACCGAGAGGTCGCGTCCTGGGGTTTTGGCGATTTCGTCTTCTCCTGGGATTATGACATGTTCGCCGACGGTTCAAAAGCCCGTCACTTTGGCTTCCACGAGTATGTTGACACGGAAGCGATGTTTTTGAACATTTTTGAGGATTTTCGTCGCCGCAAGGTCATTCCCTAAACCGGTCATACGTAAGTCAGCCATGTTGTCCTCGAGGATCCAATGGAGGGAGCGAAAATACCTGCCGATGACTCACAGCATCCATTGGTCGCTCCCTTTGATACTTCACTGGAGAAACCGGTAGAGCAGCTGCAAAGCAATGGGGCGCAGGTAGGGGTGATCGCGTCTGATATGGAGATGATCCCTACCTATACTCGGTCAGCGCTCACACGTTTATAGCAGAACGACTGGCAAGTTGATCATCAGGGCGATCAATCACCACTGAGCTAGGGGGAATGTCTAGCCTTATGGGCTTCCATATTTTTTTGCGGGTATGATCATCACATATATATATTTCTTAGCAATGAGAGCAACAATGCCGTTTCATGGACTTTTCCTCTTCTATGGATGAATCTCTACAAGGAGAAACATCATAAACGTGATAGTACCAAAGAATAGGAGAAAAATATGAACCGATCTCTTGAAGAAGTCCTGGAAAGCTATCCCCGAATTTCTCTGACGCGTTTGCCTACACCACTACAAGCATTACCTTTGCTGAGTACAAAGCTTGGTCTGCATCTCTACATGAAACGGGACGACTTGACCGATCTTACGTTTGGAGGAGACAAGCCACGCAAATTAGAACACGAAGTGGCGCGTGCGCAGGAACAAGGCGCTGACACCCTAGTGACTTGTGGTAGCTCCCAAAGCAACCATGCGCGATTAACGATGGCGGCTGCTCGTAAGGTCGGCATGGATTGTGTCGTAATTCTGAGCCGTGATCAGTACCAGCTATTGCAGGGCAATCTCCTGACGGTCTACCTAATGGGAGCTCAAGTTCATCTCGTTGAGACATCCAATCACTGGGATCTGGAGTCACATGTTCAGAATGACAGGTCCACAGATTGCGCACCGGTCCGAGGTGTTCACTTGCCAACCCCATCATGGTGAGGTGCTTTTTCTCTTACAGAGAAATCAATTCCTATGTCAATTCCATGGCACCGTAGAGGCCATTCGTCGACTACTGCAAGGAGAATGACAGAGCCACAAGGTGCTTGCCCCACATGAACGTGCGCCACTCGCATCCTGCGAGCAGAGGAACGCATGGATGACAACATACCACCTTTTCTGAATCAGTCGGAGTTTGACGCTCTCTTTACCTGGCTCCAGGAGCAATGCAAAACGCGCTATACCCTCTCTGGTTTTCGTTACACGTACGCCAAGACATTTGAACATACCAGGCGCTGGCTTGAGGCCAACGCCTACCTTACCCATCTGCTCTCACATCACACGTCAAAAACGAAAAAATATGCGGCAAACCTTGCCTCTTTTATCAATCTTAGGTCAACTCACCACTCTGCAAACGCTTGATATGACCATCATTGACTTCATGGAGTCGCCACCACAAGCCATCGTCGCGTAGGGCACCCCAGCTATTCTCTCGTACTAAAGAAAATGGGCTCAGGAGATGCGATCAAAGGCTATTTTAACGAGCGAGGAATTTTCTGCCTGGTATCAACGCAACAAGATAAGCCCAGAGGCAGTGGTCACCATCCAACGTATTCGCACCTCTCCTCCAGTTCGTCAAGTACGTGGAAGAGCCTCGAATCTAAGTTGGCGGTATCCGTCTGTGAAATGGGCTGCTCCATCCAGTTTGAAAGTCAGTTGGAGTTTATGGCGATCTACGCGATGGAGTGGGATGATGTTCTGGAATATTACGCCCAGCCAACACTACCCCTCGCTTAGAACGCCTCACCAACAAGCGCGCACGCAAAATCAACCACTACTTGCATATCCAGAGCCATCGTGCCATCGAACATCTAGTTGAAGAAGAGATTGGGGTGCTCCTCATTGGGAAGAATATCAACTGGAAGCTAGAGGGCAACTTTGGCAAGCGTACCAACCAACAGTTTGTGCAAAACCCTTTCGCTCGCGTATCCCCACCTGCTCCGCTATAAAGCGGAGCAGGTGGGGATACGCGTCATCCTCCAAGAGAAAAACCACATGAGCAAATGCAGCTTTCTTGATCTTGAACCAATTGGCCATCATGAGCGCTATGTGGGCAAGCGGATCAAACGTGGCTTGTCTTGCGCCAGCACTGGTAGGCGTTTCAATGCCGATGTGAATGGCAGCCTCAACATTATCCGAAAAGCAATCTCCAGTTCATTGAGCAAAGGATAAATGGCGTGGCAATCCCGTCTCGTGGGTGCTTCACTACCTTGCACCGTCAGACAAAAAGGAAATGCCATCTGTACTTCCCAGCCGCTCACCGCCGACAGAAACAACGACAGTGAACTGCTGTCCACCAAGGAGAACAATCCTTTCTGATGTCAGTGAAAGAGCACGAGAACTCTCCCGTCATTTGCGCATTTTATTCCCTGCTCCACCGTCGTATCTCGTCTCCATCTGAGAGAATTGGCCACGTTTGAGATGATCTATCCACCACAGCTCCCCTCCTCACTCAAAATGGCTCAATCAGCTAGATGGCAAACGAGATGACCAACGACACGAGGCGGACTTTACTTGGTGGCGAATGGTGATCGCAAGTGCTTGCCATTGACGATCACGACGACGCCGAGCAGAAGCAACCCACAGATACCCTGTTCAATCTTCATCCACATTGGGAAGAGGCCAGGGAGTGCAATGATGACCACAATAGCTACGAACATGATGGCGGATTCGAGCCGCAATCCGAGATACCCCATACGGGAGCCTCGGGCCATCCGGACGGTAAAGAAAGCTGTGAGCAGGGCGGATGCCAGAACTATGGTTCCACGAATCCAGACGGCTGGCGTTACGATGGCTGGGTTGTTGCGCAACAAAACGATGGCGACAAGGGTAAGCACACTAAGGCCGAGATAGAAGCCAACAAGCAGTTGGATGTTGCGCAGTGCCGTCTGGCTCTGCGGCTGATTCAGGCGTTCTTCAGCGATATTTCGGTTGGTCATGAGATGATCCTTTCTTTTCAACACCAGATGTTTCTCTGGATTCAGCCCTCTCATTCAAGGAGCTCGATGGACTGAGTGTAGCCGATATGAGCAGAACAGCGCCTGTCCCATCAGTCACGAATCATGGGCCTATTTCTGGTGCCTCTCGGCTATGACCAGCGTCATAGGCCTGCTTGACTGACCTATGACTGGAGACACTGGTATCCCGCTCCCCAGTGCTATATACTGGGAAGATAAACCGATCTTTCACGGATAGAGGGTATATCATGCTTGGCAGGCAAGAACAAATCATCCAAACACCATCCAGGCTCTTAGGCTGGTTTAAACGCTGGGCCGCCACTTGCGTTGTTGGGGTTGGCTATCTCTTTGGTCTCTTTCTGGTGCAGCGTACCATGGTCAACTTGCTTCTGCTCACGGGAATCTATGGGGCCTGGCTCGTGATCTCTCATGCCGCAAGGCGAAGCACACATTCCAACTGGACGCTTGCTCTGTTCTGCCTGGCCTGCGCTTCCCTTTTTATCCCTGTGCCGAGCACGAACGCCTACTGGCTCCCGATCCTGCCAACGACGACAGCCTGTGTGGTGTCAACAACCAGAAGGCAGTGGCTTGGCCCGCTGCTGGCGGTCGCGCTCTGGCTGGGTACCAGCCTGGCGTTCTGCCTCATCACCCGAAAGTTGGATATCGGCGGTCAGGTTATCCTCCTGATCTCGTTTGGCTCCACCTATGGGTGTATGCTGACGATCCGCGAGTTGGCGCTGGCCCATGCGCAACTCCAGGAGTATAGCGCTCAGGTGGAAGACCTCTCGGCCATCCGCGAGCGCAACCGGATTGCCCGCGAGATCCATGACACACTGGGCCATTCGTTGACTCTGCTGGCGATCCAACTGGAAACGGCCATTCAGCTCGAAGCGCGCGGAGATCACCGGCTGCACGAAGAACTGCTGCAAGCCCGGCAGGTGGTAAAATCCTGCCTGATGGAAGTCCGCCACTCCGTCGAGGCGCTCCGACCAGATGAAACCTCTGCAGGCTCGTTACAAGAACGACTGCGGAGGCTAGTAGCAGATTTTGAAACCATCTGCCCCGAGACCAGGATCACGCTCGATCTGGAAGAAGCGATACATCCCCTGAGCCCAGAACTTTGCCACACGCTCTACCGCTCGGCCCAGGAGGCACTAACCAATATTCGCAAATATGCGCATGCCACCAAGGTGCTGCTGCGTCTCTCCACCAGCGGTGGGCCGGTGGAACAGGTGGAACTGGCAGTGCTGGACAACGGGCAAGGTGGTTCGCCGGAGCACGAATACTCGGCATCGGGCTTCGGCCTGCTGGGCATGCGCGAGCGCGTTGCGCTCCTGGATGGGACGCTTCGAGCCGGTCCCCAACCTCGAGGCGGCTGGCGCGTTGACGTGGTGCTCCCACTCAAGAAATCGGAACAAACCGAGAGTCGAGAAACCAAGGAGAAAGTCTAGACATGGCGGAACAGATCCGTGTGCTAATTGTGGATGACCAGCGCCTATTGCGTGAGGGCTTTCGCAAACTGATTGAGATGGAGCCGAACCTGGAGGTAATCGGCATGGCTGGGGATGGCGAGGAAGCGTTGGCGGCGGTCGAACGCCTTCGTGCTGAGCGCCTGGCCCCTGATGTGGTACTGATGGATGTGCAGATGCCGCGCCTGGATGGCATTGCGGCAACACGTGCCTTCAAAGAGCGCTGGCCTCAGATCCGCATTATTATTCTGACTACCTTCGATGACCGAGAGTTGATCCAGGCGGGTCTGCAAGCGGGAGCACAGGGCTATCTGCTCAAAGACATTACTGCCGAGCAGCTCGTCACGACCATTCGAGTAATTGCACAGGGTCAGGTCCTTTTACATCCAGAGGTCGCACACAAAGTCATTGCCTCCTTCCCTTCTGCCCCCATCGAGTCTCCAGCACCCACTTCTGTCACCCCTCCATTCTCTAGTGAGAACGAGCTTTCCCGGTTGACCGAGCGAGAGCGAGAGATCCTGGCCTTGCTGGCTCATGGGGCTTCCAACCGCGAGATCAGCGAGACCCTCTACATCGCTGGTGGCACCGTCAAAAATCATCTCAGCAACATCCTGAGCAAGCTGGGGGTGCGCGACCGGACGCTGGCCGCCCTCAAAGCCAGAGAACTTGGCCTGCTCTGAATGCTCCCTGCGCTCAAGCAGCGGGGGCTGAATCTCTGAAATTTTGGGCTGGCGCGCTCTGGCTCGAGTCAGAACCAAGCTGTTGAGCTGCGGATGATAAGTAGCAAAACCGTTGGTTTAATGAGAGAGAAAGAGTACTCCCCACTCCTATCAATAAAAGACAGGAGTTTGGAGCACTCTGGTGAAGGAATCTCCTAGTAAGCATTGGACTCAGTTTTGAGATGTTCGTGATGAACAGGTTAGAAGAGTCGGTATGACCCCCTCACCGTCAGCTGTTCGGTGGTTGGCGGCTCAGCCAATGATGTCTTGAGGGCCTCCTGGAATGCGTGGAACTCTGGGAAAGTAGGCAGCGGATTGCTTACCCCCTCATCAATTTCTAGGAACACCAGATAAGTCACTTCATCGGCGAGTCGGCAGGACGCGTAACGAATGCCCTCGGGCTGTGCTTTCTCAAGTGCTCCAAAGAGGTGCTTGATGCCAGCTTCGATTTCTGATACCTGTGTTGGCTTCACTTTTGCGCGGATCATGAGGACGTTCATGTTTTTTTTCCTTTCACTTTTGCATTATGTTCTCTTGAATTGTTTGCTTAATCCCGGTTATCACTACCGGGATTAAGGCCATTTAGCTCCAGGGTCGCGCCCGCCTGTTCCTTAGTGATCGCATTGAGGCGGATGAACAGGTTCGTGGGAGCGATCATGAGGAGAGTGACGGGCAGCCCTTTCTCCTCAAATTTCTTGGCAGCCTCGTTCCAGATCGCATCAGAGACTGCGTCGGGCCTGTCGGCGAGCAGGGTGGCGACCTCGGCAAGCACGAGGGCCGCGCGCTCGGCGCCAGTGAAGTGTGGCGTCTCCCTCTAGGCCGCCACGGGGAAGAGGGCTCCCAAGGTCCGGCTTTGTGGTCGAAGCGCCCACGAAACAAGCGCGAGTATGACAAAAACGAGAGGCATGATGACCATGCTTGTGTCTTCGCCACTGTATGCGTTGGATGCTGCCGCCCCTGTCATGACAATGATTTCGCCTGCATAGGCCCATTCCTTGAGTCGAGGAAAACGTGGCACCAGCAAGGTGATGACAGCAAGTAGCTTCCACACGCCGATAATCGTGAGCAAGTAGAGCGGATAGCCAAGGCGTGTGATAACATCGGCCACTGGCTCCCCTGCCACCAGCATTGTTCCCCCATGCACCAGGTCCGAGAGACCACCGGCGAGCAGTTCGAGCGTAATGATGACGGTCGTCGCCCAATAGACGATCACTTTCGCTTTCATCATCATGCCCTCTTGTACCTGAAACGTTGACATTTTTCTCTTTCCTTTCTCATTCATCAAAAAACCTGCCAAGCATTGCTTTATCTTCACCCTATCGCTCGTATCCTGCAGATTTATCTTTCAAGCTTATGCTTTTGCCTTCGGCTTGATATTCTGGTTCATGCTGAAAAGATTGCCTGGGTCATACGCTGCCTTGACGTTTGCCAAGCGCGTATAGGTCTCACCTGGGTAGGCAGCAGAGACAGAGGCTTCGCTGGCATCACTCAAGAAATTGATAAATGCCCCTTGAGTCAAGGGGTTGAGCGGACCCCAGGCTGCCTGTCTGATCTGATTGGCCTGCTCTTCAGTAGCATTAGCCGGGCCAAACGCGGGGACGATGATTAGCGCTTCGCTCTCGCGGTGAGCAAATGCTGTCGCCTGAGGACTGACCCGCGCCATTGCTCCACCAAGACTGCGAATCTGGGCAATGGGTTTGCCCGGTTTGCCATAATTATTGGCAAGGACCGCGATGGCTTCCTGGCTCAATTTCTTGAGAAACCCATTATGCCCAACTGTCTTAAGTGATGGAGGAGGAGATATAGCGTCCTCCAGCATCGCGTCATAGGGCTTTTTCTGAATATCCTGTGTTTGTACCAACCCCAAGTGTAGCAATGGTTCGATAGCCACATGCGCTGCAGTCTCATCGTCTCCTGCGTAACAGAACAACACAGAAACACGAGGAGGAACCTGGGGACCAAAGCCCGAGAAGAGCACGACGGTCGAATTGAGCTCCTCTGGCGCTTCACTCATGACAGTTGCCCAGCCCGTCAGTACGCTTGCTGCCTCGGCCGCATCATAGTTCACTGAACCACCAATAACCGCTTTACAGGGGTGAGCAGAGAAGTCAAAGGAGGTAACAACCCCAAAATTGCCACCGCCACCCCGAATGGCCCAGAAGAGATCGGGATGCTCTTGCGCACTGACGCGCAAGATATGGCCATCCGCTGTGATGAGTTCGGCTGCGTGCAGACTATCGATGGTGAGGCCGTAGGTGCGTACCATCCAACCGACCCCTCCACCGAGGGTCAGGCCGCCCACTCCAACCTGATTTGTATCGCCCGACGATATGGCAAGGCCGTACGCCGCCAGCGCTTTCGCAGCCTCACCCCAGCGAGCACCAGCTCCAAGGCGGACAAGGCGGCGTTCTCGATCAAGCAGCTCCACCTGATTGAAGGCAGCCAGATCGAGGACCAGTCCTCCAGTATTGGTCGCCTGCCCGCTTAATCCGTGCCCACCGCTACGTACTGACAGTGGAAGGTGCTGCTCACGCGCAAAAAGCAGGGATTCCATGATATCTTGGTGGGTTTGAGCACGTACAATTGCTGCCGGGCTTCCTACTTGATTGAAGACGTTGCGCAGTTTCTCATAGGTATCGCTACCAGGCACAATCGCTTTTCCTGCGACGCGTTTATTGAATTCAGTCAAAACATGGACATTCAACAATAGAATAACCTTTCTCATGGTACGTTCGTAGCGCTACATTCATACGATCGTCCGGTCGTCATGTCGCCGGTACTGTTATTTTTCTCATGTTCGGCCAGTCACCTGCTCCACTGGCTGCATTTCGCTCTTCACTTCATTGACGGAACGCGGCCCATGAATGTGACAGGCAAATTCGTTTATCCTCCTTCCGTCACCTTACAATTTCTGGCCCGTCGTTGTGGCGATCAGGCGATTGAAGAAGTTTGCGACGGTGATCATTCTGATGAATGCCGCCAGCCCCTTCTCATCGTAGTGTCATAAGGCTTCCTCCTGGATCTCATCGGAAACTATATCGACGCGGTTGGCAAGACTTATAGCAGCTTCAGCGAGCGCGACGCACATACTCTCACCCGCAACGTGTGGGCGCAAAAACTCTTTGAATTGAAAGAAGCCAATATTACCCTCAAAGATTTCGACCTTTTTCAACCCGTAATTCTGTGCAGCCTTCTGGCGTATGCGCTCAAATTCCTCTGGAGTATACGCTTCGTTGCCGTCAACATAGATTGAAACTCCATCGGCCTAGCAGTAAAGACGGAGGTACTTATAGTGACTTACCGCCTGCAGGTGCGAAGCCAACGTCAGTGCCAGAAAGCTCCCATCATCTATATCATCATAGGTACCTCTGTAGAGCCGCTGATGGAGAGCGCTTACCATCTCCTGAGCCTTCTCAGGGAACACATATTTTTCGCCAAGTTGTTGAATCAGTGCTCCAATGACCTCACAAGGCGAGAAGAGAAGATGGGCAGTTTCAGTGCTCTGCATCGATATTCTCCTTTGAGTGTGCGTATTCTTTGCGCTTCCGATGAAAACGCTTGCTTTCTTTCACAGCATACGGTAGAGTGAGTCACAAGACAACTTTTTAACTAATGAGCTAATCAGAAAGCAAAGCACTATGACACTCACCATCCATCTTGGTTCATTGCAGACAGAGCAACTGGCCTTTCGATACTCACCCGTACACGAAGCCGTCCATAGCTTACGAGTTCTCGCCCGAAGCTCGCAACATCCGCTCCACTTGCCCTGGGTCCGAAATATCCGCCAACAGATGCCCCCAGCTTTAAAGGCGGAAGTATCTGCCTTTGGCATTCATTTTGTATCGATGATTCCTGATATCTTCCCTGATATTTTCTTGGATTCTTCTGAACGGGCCATCGATTGCCCAACCTTTGATGAGGAATTCCGTGCAATGCAAGCGCTTTCCCCTCACACCTATGCTGAGCGAGTGACAAATCAATTGATTATGGAAAGTGAGGGAGTTTTTTCATTTGAGCAGGTATATCAATCGCGTGAGATACAGCAACACATCCTTGCACGCACAGCGGAGCTTTACCCGGCTTCGCTTCAGATGGTTGAGGAATTATGGACGCACCCGGGGCAGAGCCACCAACGATTTCTCCATTTTTTCTCCTGGTACTGGGAGGTTTGCCTCGCGCCACAATGGCCTCAACTAGAAGAGTTGCTCTTGCAAGACATCCACCAACGAGGCCAACTTCTTTTTGAGCACGGTGTTCTCGAAGTGCTTGACTCACTTGCACCACAACTCCATGGGTATCGGCAAGAAGAGACCATCACCATGCACTATCCTTCACAAAACCAGAGGGAGTTACGAGCGAATCATCTTCTTGTTCTGGTCCCATCCTCCTATGTGTGGCCACGCCTGTTATTCATGGGTGAGAAAGACGAGCTCACTGCCATCGTCTACTCGATCAAGCGATTTCAGGAAGAAGGCAGTGCTCCCGTTCCACCTGAACGCCTCCTCAAGTTACTGCGTGCAGCGGGGGATATGACGCGCTTGCAAATCCTCCAGCTTCTGAGCCAGCAACCGCGTTCGACACGAGAGCTTGCTGGCATCCTGGGCTTGACCGAGGCAGGGATCTCAAAACAGGTAAAAATGCTACAAGATGCGGGCTTTTTAACATCTGAACGTTCAAGTTACTATGTGCTCTATCAAAGCGTTCGCGGTCCTCTTGCTGAAATCACACGTGGATTGGACAAGATGCTCCAACCTACTTCCCATTAAGAGTGATAAGCATCCATTGTTCACTTATAAATGATGCAGGGAATGCTACCTATACTTGAGGGCCTAAGAGATGAATGTATGCCATCTCTTAGGCCCTCAAGTATTCCCCCCTCAGGAGATACGTTTCTCTGCTTGCTCACTCTCTTCTAAACCTCGTTGCGCAACCCATGGGTATAAAGAAAGGGCTCCCTGTCAATTTGGCATGGAGCCCTTTCTTCAAGGCCAGTGATATATATTTGGGTTGGCAGATCCAATCTTAATCTAAACCTTTTCCCTGTGCGGGGTACCCTTTGCCTGTGGTGATGAGGTCGTACAGACTCTCGGTGATTAAAGAGCCCCAGGCGCCTGAACAGTTATTGTAACATGCGAAGATAGGAACCAGACCAACATGCGTAAAGAGAAGTTCGGTTTTGTCTTCCTTCCTGATAATCTCAAAGATTATATTCGTGCCTGTCCACTCATCTTTCTCTTCGACGAAGTTCAGCTGGCTATCCAGGACGCGCCAGACAACCTTTTTCTCTGGCACCAACTCAGTGATCTTCTGCGTACTGTAGTGTATATCCTTGTAGCGGTATGTAAACTCCGCGCCGAGTGTATCAGTACTCCCGTTTATTTCTCCTGACCACCAGCCGCGAACATTGTTCACAGCTGCAAAGACTTCTGCGGGGGATTGGTCTACGAGAAAAGAAGTGGTGTAATATTGTTGATCAAGGGTATTCATCGTTGTTTCCTTTTTACCTATTTTTCTTCGAGCAATGCTACTCATAAGGTGAACATATTTTCTATAGGGAGTATATCCTTGCATGTAGAAGTAATCTATGTCTGATCATCCCGGATTATTGTCTGATCGTCTCAAAATAAGATCATCCGTGATGAACTGTTTCCAGAATTTACCCAGGTCTTCAAAGATCCGAACGGTCCCTCAGCCCTCGCTTTTGGTTGACATACTGCTAAAGCAAAAACCATATCTTTGGTAATTTACCAATATTGCTCGAAGAACTGTGATGGATTGATAAATCGACGAGCCCGTTGCCCTAAATCAATAACAGCCTCATAATAACCCTTTTCAAAACACGTGTGGATAACGCGCAATCAAGCCTGTATGCTGGCTTTTTTTGGGTCGTGAAATGGGAGACGTACAAATGTGGTAGGTGATGAAGACGCTCCTTCCCGTCTCCCCACAAGAGATACAAAACTTCAGCTACTCGCGGATACTACGCGCAGGCAGAGGACGGACCAATGGACTCATCACAGGCAGACTCTTCTTGCCGCGTGGCAGGCGCTGGCGCACCAGATAATCTAGCGCATTTGCCAGATCCTGCTTTTCCAGGGTCACATCTTCCCCAAAGCGATTGAAGAATGATAACTCAAAATTGGGTGTCTCACCAAGCGCTCCATGAGGGCATACCTCGACACAATCACCGCAAAAAATGCAACGGTCAAGTGCGAAGGAGTAGCGAGTGAGAGTACGTTCGGCCATCATCAGCGAGCCGGTCGGACAGACCTGGACACAGGCTCCACATGAGACACAATCTGTGTCGTGCAGGCTCACATTAAAGGGCGTTGCCACGATGGTGTCAAAGCCCTTGCCAAACATGCCGTAGCAATCAGGACCAATTACATCATGACAGACACGTACACACTGTGTACAGTTGATGCACTTGTTGGGATCTCGCAGGATGAAGCTATGTGAGAGATCAGTATCATAGTCATGATAATCGGTTGGCTCCCCATCATGGAAGCGATTATCAGCCAGACCATGCTCGATGCTATAACGCTGCAAGTCGCACTGTCCCGCCGCCGGACAAGCACATTGAAGGCAGCGAGCAGCCTCGCGCACTGCTTGCTCTCGCAGATAACCCATCTCAATGATGCGGAAGTTGTGCTTGCGCTCCTCATAGGGCAACATAGGCATCTTGACTCTGGGTTCGACTGGTTTATAGGGCACAATATCGAAGAGGTCGGGCTTGCGCTCTTCCAGTTCCAGGCGGCGGGAAACCTCGTCCATATCCTCGCCCAACAAGAAGGAGTGAATCGAACGCGCTCCCAACTTCCCTTGTGCGACGCATTGGATGATGGTACTGGCTCCTAACTGACAATCACCGCCAGCAAAAACGCCTGGACGATGCGTCATACAATTGAAGGGGTCGGTCTGGAGTGTCTTCCACTTGGTCCATTTCACGCCTGATTGCTCACCAAGTACAGTGGTATCGACTTTTTGACCAATAGCTGGGATCAGCGTATCGCATTGGATGACGAATGAGGAGTCAGGTATAGGCACAGGACGGCGGTGACCACTGACATCAGGCTCACCTGGACGGGTGCGCACGTATTCAACGCCAACGATTTTGCCATTTTCAGTCATGACCCGCTGCTGCATGACACCAGTGAGCAGACGTGCTCCCTCAGCCTGACCATCCTCAATCTCTTCTTGAGTCGCGTTCATATCTCTACGTGTACGGTAGTATGTGGTATGAACGTTCGCTCCGAGACGTAGGGCAGTGCGTGTGCAATCAAAGGTCGTGAAGCCACCGCCAATCACGATGACCTCGTTTCCCTCTTTGACGGGAATGGACTTCCCTTCAACCTTGTCAGAGAGAAATTCGATGGCGTTGACAACCCCTTGTGCATCTTCACCGGGAATACGCATCTGATTGCTGGTCCAGCAACCGAGAGCGAGATAGACAGCGTCGAAGCCTTGCACGAAGAGATCATCGATGGTGAAGTCTCTTCCCAGTTCGACATTACATTGTAGCTCAACTCCCAGGTCAAAGACCTGCTGCAATTCACGGTCCATCATATCCTTCTGCAAGCGATATTCGGGGATACCGTAACGCAGCATGCCGCCAGGCTGGGGTTGCTTGTCAAAGACCCTGACGGTGTGACCCCGCAGTGCAAGGTAGTAGGCACAGGAGAGACCAGCAGGACCCGCGCCGATGATAGCAACCCGTTTTCCGGTCTTCGGGTCCCTCTCGTAGGGAACGGGGGCGTCGAGCAGGCACGTTTCGGCGGCATAGCCATGCATACGACAGATTGAGATCTCCTCATCGACCAGCTTGCGGCGACAACTGTCCTGACAGGGAGCAGGACAGGTCAAGCCAAGGATATAGGGGAAAGGGAGGACTTCTTTGACCAGACGTGCCGCCTCTTTCATTGATCCCTGCGCAATCAACTCCAGATAGCCAGGAATATCAATATGTGTTGGGCATTCAACCTGGCAGGGAGGCTGACAGTAAGCATTATGATCGGAGAGCAGCATCTCCAGATTGGTACGGCGAAGATGAAAGAGTTCATCCGAAGTGGTGGTAATCACCATGCCAGGCCGCACCGCAGTGTTACACGATGGGAGGGGGCGCCTCTCGCCTTCAATGTGTACCAAACACATACGACAGGCGGAGGTTGGCTCGAGTTTTTCATCATTGCAGAGGTTAGGAATATCCTGAATATCGTTGTCGAGAGCAGCGCTGAGAATAGTTTGACCTGCGTATGTCTGAATGATTTGACCATCAATAGTGATGCTGAAGGACGGATGCCCAAACTCATTGCGCTTGAAAGATGTCTGGGAGGCTGTGCCTGTGATCCGTGGATAATCAACGAGATGCGACATAGTTTTTTCCTAGCTGGATGGGCTCTATTACAGAACGCTTAAATTCCGTTTTGACTCTCTCATCACTATAGCCCTCTCCTCACCTGAAGAACACAACAGCATATATCAGTTTTGCTATCAGTTTTGAGCGATATTAACACTTCGCCCGAAATACATGTTGAATTTGCCTCAAATTTCACACATCGATTTCAATCAAAATATGGAAGGGCTTTATTATCTAAAGGTGAAGTGAGAGGTGTCGCTATGAATGATGGAGTTTGTTGAAGAGTTCGCGGCTTGCGAGGACCTCGATGTGATCGGAAGGCCATACTCGTTCCCGAATAGAGAGTGCGCGCTGGACAATCTGCTGTGCCTGCTCGCATTGTCCTTGCTCTCCGTAGAATGCTGCCAGACTATGCAGAGTATTGGCAAGCGCTGGATGGGCCTCTCCCAGGATTGACTCTTGAATGCGAAGTGCCTGGTGTAGAAGCTCCTCGGCCCGTTGATACTGTTTTTGGAGGCCGAATATTATGCCCAGCGCAGTCAGATTCTCGGCATATTGGGGGTGAGACTCTCCCAAGGCTCGGCGGTAAATTTCGCTAGCCTGTTGATGAGCTTCTAGTGCTCGCGCATATTCGCCTTGCAGACCATAGATGGTACCAAGCATACTCAGCGTTGTGGCAACCTCTGGATGACCTGCACCAAGCGCCTTGCGAAAGACCGTACAGGCCTGGCGAAATATCTCCTCTGCTTCGCCGTAGTTTCCCTTTAAACGACAGATGACACCCAGAGTACGCCAACTTTCGGCGGTCTCAGGATGGATGGAGCCTAAGATCTGCTGACAGATGGCTTTAGCCTGCTTGAGAAGTGTTTCGGCCTGCGTATAGTGCCCCTGTAGTCCATAGACAAGACCTAGACCACGTAGGGCAGGGACCGTATAGTATTCAAGCGACTCGCGGTCAGTACTGATCGAGGCAATCGTCTCTTGATATAGCCTTGCAGCCTGCTTAATTTTCCCTTCCACCTTGTACATGGTTGCGAGGCTGCTCAGGCTCTCAATGGTGTGGGGATGGGTATCGCCCAGGTGCTCACGGCAAATTGCGACTGAACGTAAAAGCATAGTCTCTGCACGCTGGAAAAGCCCCTTTTGATAATAGAGATTGGCGAAAAGATTGAGCAGCGGGACTAATTGAGGATGGTTTGATCCCAAATGGTGTTGCTGCCGTTCCAGAGCATGGTCAAGGAAACATCCTGCATGGGTGAAATCTCCTCGTTGGAGCGCGAGGCGTCCCATATTGATGAGAGTATCACTCAGCGTTGGATGCATGGAATGTGGGAGCCGTTCAAGGAGTTTGAGACTCTTATAATATGCCTGTTCAGCCTGCTGGTAAGCACCTCTCGCTTCATAGATGAGTCCAAGGCAATTATACAGAGAAGCCTTGCTCTCTTGCCTGTATTGAATAGTTGGGAGCTGTTGGGAGAGCGCGAATGCCTTCTGCACAAAGCGCTCAGCCTCAACATAGTGTCCACGTAACGTCAGATAGTAAGCAGCCTTCGAGAAAAGTTTTCCTGCTTCTGGAAAAGCGAGGCGTTGTTGTTCGAGATAACGTAAGCTAAAGAGCACTTGTGGCAGAAGTTGTTCATTCTGGCGTAAGCTATCGATACCCGGCACCTCTACAAAGACACGATTAAGGCCACGGACGATACGCTGAGACCAGAGGCGGCATTCTTCATCGTCCAGTGCATCACGTAGCATCTCCTGTACCAGTGTATGCATGACCAGACTGTGTGTGGCTGCGCGTCTCTGGAGCAGAGAGAGGGCTCGTAGATGAGCAATGGCATCATCAAATACCAGTGGATCATCAAGCAAGTGAGTAAGCGTTTCACCTAGTTCAGGCGCAAGTACCGTTAAAAGATCCTCGGTAATATGTTCGTGATCGAGAAAGGCACAACAGCGTAAGAGTTCCACCGCTGCCGGGTTTTGTTGTACAAGGCGCTCCATACAGAGCGAGATGGTACCAGCGATAGAATCTGGATGCTCCATATGGTTGCTTCCACGTCGATTGAGCAGGGCTTTCCGATGGCGTTGATAACGTTCCAGATAATCTGCCAGGCTGCACCCAGTCTCCTCTATATAAGCCCCTGCCTGATCAAGGGCAAGGGGGAGACCACCTAACAACTGGCTAATGCTTCGAGCCTCGTTGACGCTCTGTGGTGAGAGGTTGTTCAGGTTTGCAGGAGGCAAAAGGTACTTGGCGCGTCGAAGGAGGAGCAGCGTACTTTCCTCCTCAGTCATCGGTGTCAGGTTCATGTGTTGTGCAAGCGTTCCGCTGGCCTGAGCACGTGTGGTAAGCAGCACGCTTCCTGTAAGCACAGCAGGCAGGAGAGGCTCTACAATTGAGGTTTCCTCAACATTGTCAAGGATAAGGAGCCAGTGCTCATGTTCTTCGAGCCAGTCATGTATCCTGTCTCTCACAGCGTCTCCCACAGCATCATCTGGCAGAGAGATACCCAGGCGGTTGGCAAAGGTGAGACAACTTCTCGCGAGTACAAGAGATGTCTCCGCCTGGAGCCATAGGATGGTCTGGTAATCGCTGTGATAGCGGTACGCGTATTCGAGGGCAGTCTGTGTTTTACCAATGCCGCCTAGTCCGCAGAGGGCATACACCTGAATGGGGAGAGCATGGATACGGGTATGGATGGAGGTGAGAAGCTTTTCGCGACCAGTAAAGAAGGGATTGCGTCGGTAGGGAAGGTGACGAAGCTGCCTGGGAGGCTGAGGATGATCAATCAAACCTGGCGTGATCGATGGTTCCCGCTTCTCGACAAGAGGTGTTGTTTCTTCGGGAAGGAGTCCCAATTCAGTAGCACTTTTGCCATAGAGGGCGCAGAGCTGAAGCCGAAAGAAAGGGCTGGGTGCAGTCACGCCGCGTTCCCAGCGATTAATGGTGACAACTGTGACATTGACGCGGTCCGCGAGTTCCTGCTGTGACCAACCGTGACGCAAACGTTCAGCCCGTAGAAGCAGATTAGCACCTGATGGCGCGTTTTTCTTCATCGATGACCAGTATCTCTTTCAGGCATATATACCCACTAGAGCAAATTTTTGCGCGTGCATATCCCTCCAGTGATATTACCATTGTGGATGACCACGAATGGATGCCTTTATCATATCGATTTTCTCTTGCCTTTGCAAGTAATCTGTATGCACACAGATTCGTCCTATATTTGAGGCGAATCTGTGTGCATACAGATTATCAATGAAGAATATCTTGATAGTACGTTGTCCAGTCTCCTTTATTGCTGTGGTACAGCTTCTATGGCCTTCCGAGAGCTATAAAAACTGTACCCAATTTACTTTACTGAGGGTTACACGGTCTTACAATTCTTTACATTTTTCCTCTTCCTCCATAAACTCGCTTCATCTACGCCCACTATTTGACCTGTTCGCGGCGTTGACATAGTATCAATACAACGCATTAAATGAACGGCTTCAGGACGCTCAAGCGCTTCGTTCAGGGCATGTCCAGGCCGAAGCGCTTGTCTGATCACAAACATAGGCAAAGCAATGAAGGAGTGGGTATTATGAGTGAACTTTCCTGGTTGGCGAGCCTGTTAAAGTCGCGCAATACTATCGATAGTAAGATTGCAACACTCATCGGGGGTCCAGCGCAGGTGGGCAATGTTGCCGAATATATTGCCGTGACCATCTTCAGGATTCAACCAGATAAGGATGGGAAGCGCAGAGGTTACGATGGGCGTTTCACATATGGCTCCCTAGCCGGGCAAACTGTCGATGTTCAGTGGCGGCCCAGGCGAGATGGGCAACTTAACGTCAAGATTGACGCGGTTCCCGATTACTATCTGGTGTTCACTGGCCCTGAGCTTTTGCCGACCGTAGGAAATCCCTGGCTCATTGATGCGGTCTATCTCTTTCATGCCCATCAGCTTCTTAACGCGTTGCGTGAGCGCGGCGTTCACATCAGCAGTGGCACCAGTGTCACAGGTCCTCTATGGGAACGGGCAGAAATCTATCCTGTCGCGAAAAATCTTCAACTCCTACTCTCAGAGGAGGAACGACAATTGCTCGCTCTCTTCAAATAAAGCTGAATTACCTTGACAGGCTTCAATATTTCCCTTTATACTAGCATCCGTAATGGCTAACAAATGTTTTTAGTGCTTACACTATTAAGGGTTGATCTAGATTGTTCCGCATTCGAGGCACGATGTCCGGATGTTCTACATCATACATGCCGGTTTTTAGCGCATAAAGGAGTATCAGGATGCCTATACCAGCTCAAAGCCACACACAACCCATATCGCCTCTTCCTAGTATCTGGAGACGACTACCCCTTAACCTCGCTCTTATTGGTATCCTGTTTCTGCTCGCAGCCTGTGCTGGCGATACCTCCACATCTCAATCAAATACTCAAAATCCTACTCCCACAGCAACTCCTACTTCGACAATTCCAAAGGGAACTGAACTCTATAAGGCGGACTGGTCACATGGACTGCAAGGGTGGCAGGGTGCCTCTGGGTGGCAGATACAGCATAATGAGCTGTACTCTAAAGGTGGCTCTCAGGACGAGCTCATACTCCCCTATCAATCAACCACAAACAACTATGCCGTCGAGATTAAGGTTCAGGTGAAACAATACAAGGCCAGGAGCGGTGGCAGTTTCATCTTTTCTACTCAGCGGAATGGGCAGATCGATGGGTATATAGCGGGGGTAAGCAATCTCATTACGCCCGATGTGCAGGTAGGCGGTCTACACCCCCAACTCCAGGCCTACATTAATCCTCAGTCCGATGCTGTCCAGATTAACCAGTATCCCTTTGATTATGATCCACGCACAGAAGTCCATGTGTATCGTCTTGAAATTCATGATAATATCCTTGATTTTTTCGCGGATGGCGTCAAAGCGTTTACCGTGAGCAGCGCCGTGTCACCATCGCTCTCGCGTGGTCCTCTACACATCAAGTCGCACAACATCATATTACGCGTCGCGAGCCTGACCATTACCGCTCTATAACGCACCCGATACACAAATAGCATGATTGACGTCATCGCGATTCACAATTTATACTTTTCACAGAACTATTGAGGGTCAGATGAGATCATTCCTCGAAGAAAAGCTCAGTAAATAGTGGCGCGCGCCACTATTTACTGTCCTCATTTTGGCATGAGACGCTCAATTCGTCTGCCCTCCACTATTATGAAAATCGGCTATTGGCTGAAGGAGCAGGTTGTGCAGTCACACCATATCTATTTCACTGGCGAAAATCAAGTCGAGGTATATGAACAAGAAGTGCGTGATCCAGGCCCGGATGAATTCCTGCTAAAAGCCAGGAAATCTTTGATCAGCACTGGCACAGAAGGTATTTGTTTGAGTCGTAACTTCGAGCCAGGCTCACACTGGGATAACTGGGTCAAGTATCCTTTTCGCCCAGGCTATAGCCTGGTTGGAGAGGTCGTTGCCGTGGGGAAGAACGTGCAGAACGTCCATGAGGGCGAGCGCATAGCTCTGCGTTACCCGCACGCGCAATATAGTCTGGTACCCGCGAACGCCAACATCTACCGTATTCCCGATGAAGTGAGCGACGAAGACGCAGCCTGGTTTCATCTGGCAACCATCGTGCAGGTTGGTATTAGGAAAGCGGAACACCGTCTTGGTGACGATATAGCTATTGTCGGGCTAGGGCTCCTGGGGCAACTCCTCACACAATACACACGCTTGCTTGGAGCGAGACAGGTCATCGCTATCGATATCGCCGAAACTCGGCTGGGTTTAGCCAGCACCCACGGCGCGACTAGTACACTCCAAATGGGAGTAGAGCAGGCACGTGAGGAAGTGCTAAAGTTAACACAGAATGAGGGCGTCAACGTTGTCTATGATGTCACCGGAGCCGCTTCAGTCTTTTCACAAGCCCTTCAACTCTTGCGCCCCTTCGGTCGCCTGATTCTCCTTGGCGATACGGGTACGCCTTCAGCCCAGCAATTGACCAAGGACGTGATTACGAAGGGCTTAACTATTGTAGGCGCCCATGACATGCATGCGGAACTGCCTGCTACTGATACCTCCTACTGGAATAATCTCCGCCAGGGAGAGCTTTTCTTCAAGTATTTGCAGCGTGGAGATATGCGCGTCAACGACCTGATAACCCATCGCTACTCGCCTCTGGATGCTCCAGAAGCCTATCGTATGCTCCGCGAAGAGCGGGCAAAAGCCATGGGTGTGCTCTTCGATTGGACTCGCCTTCCTTAAAAAGCAATTATCTCCAAATTTGACTTTCTATATAAAGGCGCTGTGCTTCAGCCAGCGCCTTTATACCTGCCTTATTGATCAGGCTCGCCTTCTCCTGGCTGACTACCGAACGCTTGTGTCAACAAATAAGGATCTCTTTCGTGGCATTTTTTAGAAAGGAATGAAATCTTCATGGAAGATTTTTTCACAAGAGAGAAGCCAGAAAGGATCGAGTCTCATGCAAGAGAAACAAGAGACCAGCACCAGCAACACCAATTATGATCTGATCAGTACCCTCTACCACGAGCTACAAGAAGAGCAGACATGCGCAGCCTACATTCGTGACGCCGAAAATGAAGGTAAGCAGGATGTAGCCTCATTCTTCAGGAACGTGCAACAGGATGCGCGTAAACATTGCGATCAGGCGAAACAATTGCTTGGTATGTCAGATCGGTAGTACATCGTTTCACAGATGGCACTTAAGCGTTGCAAGGGACAACTAGCCCCTTGCAACCCTATCTATTACATCAGGGGCGCATATTAGCCTGGACATGCTTAGGTTTCTCTTCTCCTCCCAGCGAGAACTGAATTTCATTCACATGTGGAAGCTGACGCAACTTATCAACGGTCTTTGCCAGATGGACCGTACTTGGTGCCTCACAGGAGAACTGGATATAGTATTGTTCCTCTCGCTCCTGTATTGCCAGAGCTTTTAGCTCAACCTTATGGACCATACAAATATCGTGTATACGGCTTACAAGCGCCCTTTGATCCCCTACAGCATTCACCATTAAATCCAGATCATACTCCATGACATCAAAGCCCATCAGGCGAGATGACTCCAGGTAACGCATCGCAATCAATACCATTAGCGTGATGCCTGTGGTTAATATGGCTTCCCAGAGCATTCCAGCGCCACAGCCCATCCCGATAGCGGCAACAACCCAGATAGCGGCAGCAGTCGTCATGCCCTTTACTCGACTTCGATCCCTGGCGATAAAGATAGATCCCCCTCCGAGAAACCCGATGCCCGCTACAACATAGGAGGCAATACGTGTCGGGTCTAGCTGGATATGTTGGGTCTCTAACATATCATGAAAGGCATATCCGGAGAGAATCGTAAAGAATGCACAGCCAACCGCGACAAGCGCGTTCGTACGCATGCCAGCGGCATGGTCGTGGCCCTCCCTCTCCCAGCCAATAAGGGTCCCCAATAAGAGCGCGACCCCCAGACGCAGAAGCACAGTTGGAAATGGGAGCATCTGCATTTCCTCCCTTTCTCCCAAAACTATGAGTTATATCTTTTACACGATACAGCGACGGCAGGCACATACACTAATGGCAACCACTTACCACCGCATCCCTTACGATGCCTATGCTATACTGAGGAAACGCATTGAGCGTGATGAGGCGCTCAATAGCTAATGCGTGCCTACGGTATGAAGCTGCAAGGGGGAGAAAGCTATATGAATAACTTGAAACAATCAATTGCCTGGTGGTGTTTCGCGCATAAGGATTTGCAACCAGAGCCATTCTTGCGCAAGGTGGCGGCAATGGGCTATGAAGCTGTGGATCTGGTTGGGCCAGAGTACTGGTCTCTGGTGCGAGATTGTGGGCTCAAGATCGCGGCGATTAATGGGCATAACTCGATTGAAAAGGGGCTGAATCGACGGGAACACCACGCTCGGATCGAGGGCGAGATTCTGGCAAACATCGAGCAAGCTCAGAAATGGGACATTCCCAATCTTATCGTCTTCAGCGGGAATCGCGAGGGCTTGGATGATACAACCGGCGCGCACATCACAGCTGAGGGGCTTCAACGCGTGGCTGGCGCGGCTGAGAAGGCTGGCGTCACGCTAGTGCTAGAACTGCTCAATAGCAAAGTCGATCATAAAGACTATCAATGCGATCATACGGCGTGGGGTGTGGAGGTCTGCAAGCTGGTTGGCTCAACACATGTCAAGCTTCTCTATGATATCTACCACATGCAGATTATGGAAGGTGATATCATTCGTACCATTCGCGAATATCATCCCTATTTTGGTCATTATCATACGGCTGGCAATCCCGGACGACATGAACTTGATATGAAGCAGGAACTCAATTATCCGGCTATTGTCCAAACCATCAGCGAAACCGACTTTGATGGCTATATCGCTCAGGAATTTGTTCCACTAGGAGACCCAGAAGCCGCTCTCAAACAGGCCTTCGATCTCTGCACAGTCGCTTCGGCATAAAGATATTCAGATCCAGGTTCTCCTCAAAACGCTTGAGCGCGCTGGTTAGCTGCACGCTCAAGCATTTACCACCGTCCACAAACCATCGAGATTTATAAGAAGAGATATATATGGAGAATGAATCCGAACAAAGGAACAATCGTCTGACGCCCGAAAAACAGACACAACTGAAGAAACAACTTGACGACCTGATCCAGGTCAAGCGCAAAGAGGTCGCCGATTACATTCGCGATGCGGAAAAGGCTGGTGTCAGGGAGGGGGCAGAATACGAGGATGCTCTCAGTGAGCAAGCCTTGATTGAGAAGCAAATTAAAGAACTTGAGAACTTGCTGGAAAAAGCCGAGGAGTAGTCAGATCAGGAGCCCAAGAACGGTACACTCTAACAATACTCAGGCGACTCAAGCCAGCGCTTACCAGGCTACAGGCGAAAGCTCTGCGTCTACATATGCCGAACTTGAGGTTTCTAAGTACTGCTGTCGAAGCGCTTGCGGACACTGGTTAACTGTGTCCGCAAGCGCTTCGACAGCAGTACTTCTCCTTTAGCGCGGCTCTGCCCAGGGTGCTGGCTCGCTCACAGAGATAGAAGGGCGCGTTAATGCATTCTGTGCTCTGGGTCCGCTCCCCTTGAATCCGTTCGATGAGCAGCGAGACTGCCAAGCGCGCGATTTCCTTTTTGTCTGGGGCGATGGTTGTTAGTGCGGGATAGGCATAACGCGCGTCTTCAATGTCGTCAATGCCGATGATGGCGATATCCTCTGGAATACGATAGCCTTCAGCATGCAAGACCGACATGGCTCCCAGAGCCATCAGGTCATTGAAGCAGAAGACGGCATCGGGAGGATTTTCGAGCGTGAGTAAGGTGTGCATGGCACTAGCTCCATCAGCTCTATGCCAGTTACCACCGTTGATAAGCAAGGTCTCATCCATCTCTATACCCGCCTCTTCGAGCGCACGCTTATAGCCCTCTAGTCGGAGAGAGGGGGCTTCACTCTGACACTTCTGCACGCCAATGGCCCCGATGCGCCGCCGCCCCTGCTTTAGAAGATGGGCAGTCGCGGTATAGGCTGCTTCTACATTGTTGATCAGCACATGGTCAAACGGGGCACCAAACAGACGCTCGCCAAGCAAAACTATGGGCTGTTTCACGACCTCGGGTAGAATATCTTCAATTTCAAGCGCATGCGAGTCGAGGATCACTCCGTCAATGAGGTGGGGACGTAACCCCTTGACGACGTCGAGTTCCCTGGCACGATCAGAGTAGGTGTAGTCAAGCAGGATGGTCGACTCTCGCTCGGCGGCGACGGCAGTTAACTCGTTGCCGATATCCGCGAAGTAGGGGTTAGAGAGGTCGGGGAAAGCGTATGCCAGGACTCCAACACGCGATTTACGCAGTTGACGCGCCGCGATATTGGGTTGATAGTTCAATTTCTGGATGGCTTCTAGCACGATGGCGCGCGTCTCCGGTCCCACTCGCGCAAAGTTTCCGTTGACGACATTGGAAACTGTCTTGATTGAGACACCAGTATAGGCGGCTATATCTTTTAGATGTGTTGCCATTCGCGTGCGACTTCTCTATTTACCTGTAATGTTACGCATTTAGATGAGTTGTGTCGCTTTATACTAACACTGAATTATGAGTGCTGTCAAACACTGCATACTTAAACTTGACATGTGAAAGAGGCATATGTTATGCTTGGTTCAACGTTGAACCAAGTCTTGTCAAGCTTCTATCGCCTGTCAAAGCGCGGGTAGTTTGCATATCGTTGTGCACACAACCGCATATACTGTGATTGACAGGTGTTTACCTTTTCCTGCTCGGCGCGATGGCGCGCTATCGCTTCTTTATTTTACAGAGACGAAAGGATAGGTACACAAAGATGTCAACATCGGAGAAGACTTTCCTACCCAACGCACTCACCACCAACCCTTCTATTTCTCGCCGCACCTTCATCAGTACCGCGACAGGGACACTGGTCGCAGCCGCTGGTCTCGCCGCCTGCGGAGGTTCCGCTTCCTCAAATGATCTCAATTCAACATCGGGAACCATCACTATCTGGGATCGCTCAGGTGACCTCTTCCAGGTCTTTGACGCGACCAAAGAGTCATTCAACAAGAAATATCCCAACATCAAGGTCAAGCATGTAGCCGTCGATGTGGACGCAAAGTTGCCAAGTACCTTAGCTACGGGCGTGAATGTGCCCGATGGCGCATTCTATGAGGATAACAATCTCCCCGTTCTGGCTGCCAAGTACTACGATATCACGGATTGGATTAAGCCCTATACCAAGGATATTGTGCCTTTTAAGCTGCGCGTGAATACGTATAATGGGCGTATTGTAGGTATCCCCTGGGACCTCGATCCAGGGCTGCTCTATTATCGCGAAGATATGCTTCAGCAGGCAGGTGTTGATCCACAATCCATTGAGACCTATGATGATCTGCTGACTGCAGCTCACAACATACAGGACAAATTTGGTCCCAAGGTCAAGCCGATTCACCTTGAGCAAGATCCGGGTCTGACCCAACTCTGGGTCGAGATGTTCGCCAATCAGCAGGGAGTGAGCATGGTGAATGAGCAGGGGAAGCTACAGCTCAACTCACAACCTTACCTCAACATTATGAACTTCCTCAAGCGCATACGGGACGAGAACCTGGGTACGCGCGCGGTCTACTATAGCCCCGGCGACATCGCGGCGATTGAGGCCGATCAGGTCGCGTTCTACCCCTGGGCTATCTGGGCGGTCTATGGACCCGAGCTCCTCTTCAAGAAGTCGAAGGGTAAATGGCGTGCCATGCCCCTACCAGCCTGGACCAAGGGAGGCACCCGCGCGGCTGTGATGGGGGGTAGCTCATTTATCATTCCTAAGAAGGCCAAGAATCCGCATCTGGCCTGGCTCTATTATGAGCATTTGGTCTTTAGCCCCGAGGGCTACCGCGCTGTATATGGCCCTAATAAGATTTATCCCGGTGGTCTGAACACATCGATGCCATCCTATCTTCCCGCGCTCAAAGAACCTCTCTTTAAAAATCCCGCTGGTCTGGGTGATCAGGACCTCTGGCAGGTAGCCACTGGCACGGTCAATAACATCCCTGGCAATTTCACATACGCGACATGGTATAACCAGGCGGTGACCTATTTTGGCACGAACGTACAACGGATGCTCGATGGTCAGATGACTCCTCAACAGGTTCTCGATAAGTCAACAAGCGATATTCAGACCAAGCTCATTGCGCGCTCATAGTATATACTTCTTCCGCGAAAATCAGAGTGTGTCGCGCTTACCTCGCTTGTGCTAGCGATGGTGGTTTTCGTGTGAACTCTGGCGACATGTCCTGAAAGGATTCATGCTGCCGTGAATCCTTTCTTTCCCCAAAGAGGAGATGTTCATATGCGCAGTGTCGCGTCTAGCCATACTTCTCCACCGATGCTCACTCCCGTTGGACGCCTGCGCCGGTGGTTAGGTGGAAATTTCTCACCTTATCTCTTTATCGCGCCTTTCTTCGTGCTCTTCTTTGCCTTTGGTCTTTATCCCCTTCTCTACGCGCTGAACTTAAGCTTTACGTATTGGCACGGAGATGGAGATCCCCGCTATATTGGACTGGCAAACTATACCTTCTTACTCACAGATAGCACCTTCTGGCAATCAATCCTCAACTCGGTGATGATTTGGTTCCTGGTCGTACCAGTACAAATGATCCTGGCGGTCTTGCTGGCGGTCATCCTGTCGAGTCCGCGACTCCGCTTGCGAGGCTTTTTCAGAACGGTGCTGCTCTCCTCATACGTGGTGCCGCTGGTCGCGATAGCTCAGGTCTGGTTGATCCTCTTCGATCAGGATTTTGGCGCGATCAATACCCTGCTCCAGTTCGCGCACCTGCCAACCATCGGCTGGCTTACCACTAGTGTCTGGGCCAAGCCGACGGTGGCCCTGCTGGTACTCTGGCGCAATAGTGGCTTCGCCATGCTGGTGATGCTCGCCGCCATCCAAAATATTCCTGTGGAGTACTACGAGGCATCTGCGATTGATGGCGCAAGCCGCTTTCGCCAGTTTATACATATTACCCTGCCCCTTCTGCGCCGTACTATCAGCTTCTTTATGATCATCTCGACGCTGGGCATTATTCAAATGTTCGCAGAACCCAAAGTACTTACCAATGGAGGGCCCTACAATTCGACGATGACGGCTGGCTTTTTCCTTACCACCTATATCAATAACGCTGACTATGGGACGGGGGCTGCGAATAGCTTTGTGCTCATCATTCTGCTGGTCGTGCTCTCTCTAATTATGTTGCGCTTTATGCGCCCTGGAGATGAGGTATAATTTATGGCAATCCTTTCCACGCAGGCGGCCACCCAGACCCAGACCCGTTCGACGTCAGTCCGTCGGGTGCGCCTGAGCGATATCGCCTGCTATCTCCTGTTGTTCATCGCGGTCCTCTGTACCATCTATCCTCTCGCCTGGATGATTGTCTCATCCTTCAAAAATGGGAGTGATATCGCGACCGCTCCGCTCAGTGTGAACCCGAGCGCGCTCTCCTGGCACAATTACGCGACCTTGCTTTTGTCGGTGCCGCTATGGGTTGGCTTTCAGAATACCTTCATAGTGTTGCTCATTCAGGGAGCATCAACGCTCTTCCTCTGTCCATTGGCGGGTTTCGCCTTTGCCAAATTTAACTTTCGGGGAAAGCGCTTCTTCTTCGCCTTTATCCTGGCGACTTTGATGCTGCCACCAGTGGCAATGCTGCTACCTCTCTTACTGGAGATGGGCACCCTGAACTGGGTCGATAGTTATCAAGGATTGATCGCGCCCGGACTCATCAACGCCTTCGCGATATTCTGGACGCGTCAGCAGATCGCGGATGTCCCCGATGAGTTATTGGAGGCGGCGAAGATTGATGGTTGCACGCCCTTTGGGATGTACTGGCGCATCATCCTGCCCGTGATGCGGCCTGCTCTGGCGGCCCTGGCAATCTTCACCTTCCTGGGCATCTACAACGACTTCGTATGGCCCGTCATTGTTATTAGTTCGGATGAACTGCAAACGCTACAGGTCATGCTTTCCAATCTAGCGACTCAGATCAACAACGCTCAACCTGGGCTGACCGGACACGATGCCTGGGGCGAGATTCTGGCTGCAAGCACTATCGCGACAGTTCCTGTGCTGATCCTCTTTGTGGCCTTACAGCGCCAGTTTATTCGTGGCATCCTGGCGGGTAGTGTGAAGGGCTAGCTCATGTTCATAGAAAGGAAAGCGAAAAGTATGCAATGTTCGGAATACCCGCGCCCCGATTTTGAGCGTTCCCACCACTGGCAATGTTTAAATGGTGAATGGGATTTTCGGGCTGATCCCAATGACGAAGGTCTGGCTACGCACTGGGAGGCAACCGACGCGGACTCCTGGTCACAGCACATCATCGTACCCTTTGCCTGGGAAAGCCAGGCATCAGGCATTGGACGGGAATGGATGCCTGTGGGCTGGTATCGTCGAGCAGTACAGCGCCCAGACTCATGGTCTACCAAGCACACGATACTGCATTTTGGCGCAGTCCATTACGCGTGTCAGGTCTGGGTCAATGGACACCGGATTGGGGAGCACATTGGCGGCTATTCCCCCTTCTCACTCGACATTACAGACGCGCTCTTGGAGGGTCGGGGTGAGTTAATCGTGCGCGTCGAAGCTCCGCTCGATAAGCGCTATATCCCTCATGGTAAGCAGCGCAGCCAGCCAGCGGACGACTACGATAGCTGTTGCTTTACAGCCAGTAGTGGCATCTGGCAACCAGTCTGGTTGGAAGCTCGCCCCGCGACCTATATCCAACATCTCCGGTTGACTCCTACGCCAGATCTCAAGGGTATTCACGTTCAGGGCACACTCGCAGGTCCACAACTAGATGGGTCCACACTTCACATCCAGCTTGAGGGCGAGGAGAGCCCAACTCTTGAGATAGCGGGAGCCGAGAGCGTAGAGGCAACACTCTTTCCCGCCTCGCCCCGCCTGTGGTCTCCCTCTGACCCTCATCTCTATCATCTACAGGTCACGCTTACCAGTGAGGATGGCGAGGATCTGGTGCGAACCTATACAGGTTTACGCCGCGTAGAGACACAGGGGAAGCTCATCCTCCTCAATGGAGAACCGATCTTCTTACGCGGAGCGCTCGACCAGGGATTCTGGCCTACCAGCGGCTATACCGCTCCAAGTGATCAGGCGTTACAGCTTGATGTTGAACTTGCCCTCAAGGCTGGCTATAACATGATTCGGAAGCATATCAAGCTCGAAGATCCTCGCTGGCTCTATTGGGCAGACACACTTGGTCTACTCGTCTGGGCCGAGCCTCCCTGCATTGGTCGATACTCCACAGAAGCGATAGCGTCCTTTGAGGCCCAACTAGTCCCGATGGTTGAGCGCGACTACAACCATCCCTCTATCATTCTGTGGGGTATTTATAACGAAGAATGGGGTCTGAACTTCCGCACCGCTCAGGATAGAGAGAAGCAGGAAGCGGTAGCTCGCGCCTATGATCTCCTCTCAGCATTAGACCATACTCGACCGATCATTGATGATTCCGGCTGGTCGCACGTCAAAACCGATGTGCTCGACTGGCATTACTATGACAACGACCTCAAGAGATGGAATGAGGTTACCAGTTCCCTTGCTAACGACCTCTCAAGCTGGTTTGGACACCAGATAGCGGTCGATACATGGTATGAGACACAACTCAGCCTGCCGGAGACAGATCATCAAAACCTGCCATTAATCAATGGCGAGTATGGCGGTGGACATACAGCGCGTGAGCGGGGCTGGCATCTGCGCTGGCAGACCCAAGAGTTCTTCCGCCATACCGCCTTCAGTGGCTACCTCTACACGGAACTTTACGATGTTGAGCATGAACTATGCGGCATCTATACGGCTGATCGCCAGCCAAAGGACCTGGACTGCGAACCAGACAAGATCAACGCGGAGAGAGTAGTCATCTTTGATCTTATCCCACACAAACCAGGGCAAGACTATACGACACGAGACGGTTCGTTCGCATTCAATGTACGGGTAGCGCATCGCGGCTCGCAAGCACTCTCTGGCACCCTGATCTGGCGTTGGGGTCCAGAAGGAGAAGCTATCGCAGCCGCCGCCCTCTCCCTTGAGTCCTTTACCACATCCGATCCCATCGAGCTACAGGGCCACCTCCCCACAGATACCTCAACGGGCAGGCTCCACGTTCACCTCGTCGGGGAGAACGGTCAAGTTCTGGCCCAAAGCTTTCTCGATATTGTCATGGACAACAATGATACATGAAAGGAGGATTCAATATGTAGGCGCTCAGCTTTAGCGAGCGCCTATCTACCCGCGCCGGACGTCCGTCTGGGCACCACGCCATGTCCCACTAGCCTTTGACAGAGACGACGAAAACGGAAGGAGCCGTGTCGTACACAGAACAACACGGCGTTCACAACGCGAAGGAGAAGCATGCAATGAATGCATCCATTTCACGCTGGAAAGTGATCGCGGTAGTCTTTGCCGCCCTGAGCTTGCTTGTGATCGCGCCCCAAATCGCCTATGCCGCTGGCCCTATTAGCTGGTTCGTCACCTCAACAGTGAGCACAAGCAATGGGCCGGCCTGGGGACGTATGTTGCCCTGGGATAAACAAGGTGATAATCTGGTCACCTATACCGAATATCCCGCCAATGGAACGCCAGTCATCAAGGTCGCGCGCAGCAATCCATCTGTTCCCACCTATACCGTGATTGCCTCCATCCCATCACCCACCGATCACGGCGGGCATATCCAGGAGCAGTCGCAAATGGTTCAGTTGAGCAATGGTACGATCCTGATGGCGATGCGCAATCGGCAGACTGATCTCAACTGGTATGGGCTCCCCATTGTCAAGAGTACCGATGGCGGCTATACCTGGACCTTTGTCAGTCAGCTCGATACTAATCCTAACTCTGGCGGGCGCTTTGATCGAGGTCTGTGGGAACCATTTCTCTCAGTGCTTCCCAACGGCTGTATAGCTGGCTTCTATGCCAGCGAGAAGCACGCCGACGGGAATCCCGCGTACAGTCAGACGGTTTCGGAGCGCGTTTCGTGCGACGGTGGTGTGACTTGGGGGAACGAGATCTTTGCCGCCGCGCAGCCAGGGAGCGCACGCCCCGGTATGCCGGGCTTCGCCAGGATGGCGAATGGTCAGTTTATCCTCGTCTTTGAAGTCTGTGGCACTGAGGATTGCAGCATCCACTACAAGTTCTCTTCCAATGGCACAAGCTGGTCGAATGACCTGGGGCAGATCTTACCCAATCAGAAGAGTGGTCCCTATGTAGCGGTCCTCTCCAGTGGACGCATCCTGGTTACCTCTGCTTGCACCAACCAGATCTCGATCAGCGATAATAATGGAGCGAGCTGGTACCAGAACGATCCGCCTGCCTGGAACGCTGGTTGCTCTACCTGGCCCGCCATCTACCAGACTGGTTATCAAAACTCCAACGAAGTAGGAGTCGTCGTCAATCTCAATGGAGCTATTCAGATCAAATTCGGTCACTATTAATAGATAACGAAGCTTCATATGTAAGCGCGGCATATGTAGCCGCGTCGCTTCAGCAGCGGCGCCCCTACATATGCCGCACTAGCCACAAAACCACAAACACATATCGTGCCAGCATATATCATAGGAAGCAGGACATACGTATGCCTCTAAAACCACATCATAAGCGCCCTCTACTCATTTCGAGTCTCGTCTCCTTGAGCATCATCCCGCTTGCGCTCCTCTCTTCATGCGCGAGCATGGGCGGATCAGCTTCAGCCTCCAAAACTGCGCCTCAGCTACGCAATCCTATTGCGCCAATTGCCGACCCGTTCATTACCCTCCACCAGAATACCTATTATTTACTGGGTACCCATACAGGCACATCCCTGGAGCTATGGCATGAGACACGCCTGGAACGGATAGGCATGTCTAAACCGCTTACGATCTGGACACCTGGAGCCGGAGAGCCGGGCCAGATGGTCTGGTCCCCAACAATGTTTCTGCTTGACTATCAGGGAACACCACACTGGTTCATTTATTTTACAGCGACAAGTGATGGCAAGAATGAGAGCCACCGTATCTACGTGCTACAAAGCCAGAGCACAGATCCACTCGGCCCCTATATTTTCAAGGGGCAGCTACAGGGGATGGACCAGACAACAGCGATAGATCCCTCAATTTTACAAATCAATGGGAAGCTCTATATCATGTACGTGCTGGAGAAGGGAACGAACGCCATCTATATCGCGCCCCTGAGCGATCCACTCACTCAGAGCGCTGAACCACGCCTGCTGGTTGATCCCGTTGAGCCGTGGGAGCGAGGCGCGGACTCCGGGCAATCCGTCTATCCCGTGGCGGAGGGACCAACCGCGCTCTATCACGATGACAAGACCTTTGTCGTGTATTCTGGGAGCGACACGGGCAACTTCAACTACTGCCTGGGCTTGTTAACCTATAATGGATCTGGCGACCCACTGCAGAGTAGCTCGTGGAATAAACGGGGGCCAGTCTTTAAGTACAGCGAGAAGAACGGCGTCTATGGTCCGGGCCGCGCGACCTTTACGACCTCTCCCGATGGCAAAGAGAGCTGGATGCTCTACCATGCCAAGGATGTTGCGGATTTTACCTATGAAGGGCGAGTGACCCGCGCGCAACCTTTTACCTGGAAGACCGATGGTGCACCGGAATTCGGGGAGCCCGTGAGCACAAAAACACCTCTTCCTCCGCCCTCGGGTGAAATGTAGATTCGCAGGCTTACGGGCAATGTGCAATGCCAACTGACGACGTTCCACACTGCCCGTATCGTTTTTACTAGAGCCAGGAGCTTGTCTCGGTTAGCTCAAAGGTCGTGGTGGCTCGGATATCCTGCGAGGATGAACCGACCAGAACTTCAAACTCTCCGCTTTCAGCGACCCACTGATGGGCGTTGTCATCAAAATACGCAAGTGCTTCGCGTCCGATCTCTAGCGTGACCGTCCGGGTCTCGCCCACTTCAAGCCGGACATTACTGAAGGCCTTCAACTCCTTCTCAGGCCGATGCAAGCTCGATTTCACATCCCGCACATAGAGCTGCACAATCTCATGCCCGGCACACTTGCCTGTATTCGTTACCTCTAGCGAGACTCGCACAGACTCGCCAGCTCCAATCTGCTTCGCGCTTACATTCAATTGGCTATATACAAAATCGGTGTAAGAGAGACCAAAGCCAAAGGGGAAGAGGGGCGCAACATGCTTCTTGTCATAGTAGCGATAGCCCACAAACAAGCCTTCGGCGTAGTATACCCTGCCATTCTCACCGGGATAGGTGAGATAGGCGGGAGTATCTTCCAGCCGTACGGGGAAGGTCTGGGGAAGCTTGCCTGAAGGATTGACATCGCCAAAGAGGATATCGGCTATGGCGTTACCACACTCCTGACCAGGATACCAGGCTTGCACAACTGCCGCGACTTGCTCTAACCACGGCATCGCGAGAGCTGAACCTGAGCTGAGTACGACGACGGTCTTTGGGTTGACATCCGCGATTCGCGCGATGAGCTTGTTCTGCTCCCCTGGCAACTCCATGTGCGCGCGATCAAAGCCCTCGCTCTCCCACTCACCACTCAGGCCTACAAATACCAGCGCGACTTCAGATTGAGCCGCCAGCGTGACCGCGCGCTCAAGCATATCCTCTGGAAGTGGAGGCAGATAACCCAGACGCATAGCCGACGCCATAGAGGTCGCGCTTTTGCCAAACTCCATGACCAGTTCATACTCGCGTCCCGCCACCATCTCTATCTGAGACCGCACCTCCGTTGATCCCATACCAAAGTAGGTGTCACCGCGCGACTGACTGGTCCAATTATCAAGCACTTCCTGGCCGTCAATAAAGAGACGACTCAAGCCAGCACTTACCAGACTAAAGGAATGCCTACCAGATTCTTTGGGCACGAAGCGACCACTAGCGCGTACGGCGAACTCCTGGGGATTTACACCCTCTGGTAGAGGACCAAACCACATCCGTTCGCTGGAAGTCGCGAACTCCTGATAAACAGGGGTCTCGCCAGGAGTAGGCGCATTGAAATATTCAAGCTTCAGGCCGCTATCCTCTGCTGCGAGAAGGAGTTGGGTGTCAAGCAGCGGAAGGAGTTTGTGATTGGTGCAGCCCTGCTCGTATCCAATGGTAATCTGTTCGCCAGCGTTGGCAAGGATGCCATCATAAGGCGTCACAATGTAGTGTGGATTGACCTGCGCGCTTCCGCCTCCCATGATCTGCGCGACTTTAGCGTTGGGTCCAATGATAGCAAGCGAGCGAGAAGACTCGCGTCGCAATGGCAGCACATCATGATCGTTCTTGAGCAACACCATGCCCGAAGCGGCGGCCTCACGAATCAGTGCCCGGTGCTCGGGGTTATTCACCGCTTGTTCTGGCTCTTCCTCTGGGTGCTCAAATTTACCCGCCTTCTCAAGCAAGCGTAAGAGGCGGCGCACACTCTCATCAAGTGTGCTCTCCTCCACCTCGCCGTCCTTGACCGCTTGGAGAAGTTTCTCGCCACGCCAGAGACCAGGACCCGGCATTTCCAGGTCCAGTCCCTCGTTGACAGAGGCGGCGGTACTTTTCACCGAGAGGAACCAGTCAGAAACGACAGCTCCATCAAAGCCCCATTCTTCACGCAAAATATTCCGAAGCAGGACAGGGTGCTCGCTAGCGGGAATGCCATTGACGAGGTTGTAGGAGGCCATGACCGCCCAGGTGTTTGCCTCGCGGACAGCTGCCTCAAATGGCGGAAGATAGATCTCGCGCAGTGTACGCTCATCGATCTCCGTACTCATGCTATGGCGCTCAAACTCGGATTCATTGCCAGCGTAGTGCTTCACCGTTGCGCCAACGCCCTGACTTTGCAGACCCCGAATATAAGCGACCGCCATTCTCGCCGTAAGATAGGGATCTTCGGAGAAACTTTCAAAATTGCGTCCACCAATGGGCGTACGATGAATGTTCACCGTCGGCGCGAGCAGAACGCGCGCTCCCTTGGTCCTGGCTTCCTGCGCCAGCGCCTGCCCAACACGCTCGACGAGTTCCGTATTCCAGGTAGAGGCAAGGGCGATTCCTGACGGGAAGCAGGCTGCAGTGACACCACCTTGCATGGCACCACCACGTGCCCCGTTGGGACCATCACTCACCTTCAAAGCGGGAATGCCAAGGCGCTCAATAGCGACCGTGTGCCACATATCGGCACCTGCGAGCATAGCCACCTTCTCCTGAAGCGTCATTTGTTGGAGTAGGCTCTCAATAGATTCAGACATAGCGTTATCTCCCTTGATAAGTTGAAATATCACTATCTATTGTGCCACAAATCTGCTTCTGCCTTCTCTCGAAATTGAAGCGTCCCGTTGCAGGCGGCCCACAGGCTGCCTAATAGGAGTGGAGTATTCCCCTTTCACTATGAACATGCTAGAATAGACGAAACTGACGAGGGGAAGTCAGATCTCCACAAGACAGGAGAGACGAAAAAGAAGAGAGGAACACCATCTTGGATCTTGTTCAATCTGAAGCTGTTCTGGAAACTTCGCGCCTCTGGCTTGAACCACTTTATCCCTCTCATGCCTTGGCCTTGTATGAGCCTCTTCAATCACCTGCCATCTACGAATTTCTCCCAGAAAATCCTCCGACCTCATCAGAGGCACTCACCACCCGTTACCAGCGGCTCTCATCCAGGAGATCACCCGATGGACAGGAAATCTGGCTCAATTGGGCCATGCGCCAGCGGAGAGAGACTGTCTATGTGGGGCTCCTTCAAGCGTCAGTTTACCCTGATGAAACCGCGTACCTTGCCTATATGTTGTTTCCGCCATTCTGGAGACAAGGGTACGCCAGGGAAGGATGCCAACGCGTCCTGGATCTTTTGTTCAAGGACTATCAAGTTCATCTCATCGTGGCTGAGATTGATACACGCAACGCGGCATCCATCACATTGATCGAGTCTCTGGGTTTCCAACGAGTCGCCACCAAACTCAATGCCGATGTTTTCAAAGGATCAACTAGCCATGAATATCGGTATGAGCTTCTGTTCTTCCACGAGTCCGTCTAAATCACACGTAAAAGCGGTAGCATGGCAAAACCCGAAGAAAAAGGTCTCCAAAGATAGGAATTATTGTCGTTTCTCTTTTTGTTTGCTTGTGGATCACCTCGTTGTGCAATCTGTGGGAATCTTGCCTTTTCCCTACCATTTTCTCTCATCCCTGCAGATTAGCTTGGGACGCTGATGCAGACGTTTCTCTTAAAGATGTTGGTCCCAAGACAGTCCTCAACCTACACAGGGCTTATTCCACACTCCTTCTCCCCCCACGAGAGACGGGTACACCGGAAAATTGTTTTCGCGAAAACAATCCATATCCGCCTCTGCTGCCTCTCGCGGAGGGCAGACGGATTGAACATAAATCAAACGCTTATGCAGTAATTACAGGCTACCGAATGGCCTGGGAGAGACCGCTCTGGGAAAGCGCCTGCTCAATACGCTGCTGCAAGCGCGTCGGGTGTGGCCCAACGATACGCGCCACAAGATTGCCAGAGGCGAAGAGCAGCAGCGTTGGTAATCCCTGCACACCAAAGCGGGTAGGGACATCGGGATTGTCATCGGCGTTGAGAGTCGCGAAACGCACCGCGCCAGCGTATGTATCGCTTAAACGCGCGTAATTAGGCGCGAGAACTTTGCAGTGAGGGCACCACTCGGCCCAGAAATCGATCAGCACCGGCAGTTCAGATTGCAATACCTGCGACTCAAAATTTTGGTCGCTGACCTCGAACAAATTGTTATGCTCTTGCATGATAGAACATCCTCTCATAGGTAGACTCCATAACAGGCTGATACCAGCGTTATCAACCTGTTATGGAGTCTACCTATTCAAGTTGACTTTAAGTCAAGGGGCAACATGCGAATATTGAAGAGGGGTTAAACATCGAAACTCACCTACACCATCTATTTGTTTTCGCGAAAACATTGTCTGTGTAGGGAGTCCTGAGCAGCTCTTTCGTTTGAGGGAAGCAAAGAAAAAAGCAACGCGACCGCTCTATACACAGCCAGCCGCGCCGCTTTCGTTCGTCTAGTCCGGCAATACGATTTGAGCCTTCACCGACTCCGGGCGCATATGGGTAGCATACTCAAAGTAGGGTAGACTGGGAGCGAGGTTTCACTTGCTTGCTCCTTTTCTCTCAGTCTCCCTCAGAACCGAACTTGAACCTTTCGACTCATCCGGCTCGCCAGTGATGTTCAAGGTTCGATGCCTACGTTCCTGTAGGCCACGTTCTTGAATGATACTCAGGACGGTTTCGGCTGTCCTTATCTCAAGTACCTCGCTTTTCTGTGTATCTCATCACCTCACCCCCTTTGCCGTGTAGAAAGCTTTCCTTTCCTCTGACTACTATGGGATGTCCGTCATCGTGGGGATCTCTCCCTGTAGATGATCCTATGGTACGTCATCGTAGTACGTCCGAGCGCGACGTAGGTAACCCATTCATCTCTTTAGGTGGCTTCGTTAGCCATCGCTCATGAGAAAGAGGTTGCAGGGGTCGCGGACTCAGGCCCTTGCATCTCATGACATTGGTTTCAAGCACTCTACCAATGGGGGAATGTGAACCCCAATGGAGATTGGGTTTCAAGCAGTTTAGCCTTTACCATATCGCGCGGGTCTTGCGAGGCGCATCTTACAGTGCTTTCAGATACCTCTCGCGTTATCGGCATGCTACTGTCCCCTTAGCCTTTTCAGGCCAAAGGTGAGCCGTCAACCCTAGAACATTCCTCTCAGTTCTACCTGGTTGGGCCAGGGATACTACGATGCGCCTCATAGCGCACGGCCGCGACACTTTCCTCAAAGCGGAAGGTATCAGTGAGTAAGGGTTTCACATCGATCTTGCCGCTCTCCATCAAGGCCAATGCGCGCGGATAGACATGCGCGTAGCGGAACACGGTCTCGATATGCGCCTCCTTGGCCTGGGCGGAAACGATATCAAGAGGTACCGGAGCGCCCGGCATACCGATAAAGACGACGGTCCCGCCAGGGCAGAGCGACTCAAAAACACTCGCGGCAGAGCGCACATTTCCTGAAGCCTCGAAGACGAGGTCCGCACCCCAGCCACCACTCAAACTGTTCACTACCTCCACCAGGCTCTCGCGAGCGACATTCACTGGCGTAATCGGACCCAGGGTCGCAGCCAGATCGAGTTTAGGCTGCAAGACATCCGTTATCACGACGCGACTGCACCCGCCAGCCAGCGCGGCAAGCGCCGTCACCATACCAATCGGGCCAGCGCCAAGCACTACTGCAAGATCGCCCGGCTTGATGCGCGCTTTGACCGAGGCATGAATGCCCACCGCCAGGGGCTCGACCATCGCCCCTTCCGCGAAGCTGAGATTGTCGGGCAGTTTGAAGGTATAAGCCGCAGGATGCACGACATAGGGAGTGAGACAGCCATGTACAGGAGGCGTCGCCCAGAAACGCACGGCTGGGTCCAGGTTATAGAGACCCAAACGACTTGCCCGGCTGTTGGGATCGGGGATGCCGGGCTCCATACAAACCCGGTCCCCTTTCTTGAGATGGCTGACCTCGCGACCCACTTCCACTACCGTTCCAGAGGCTTCATGCCCCAGAACCATAGGAGCCTTGACCACAAATGGACCAATGGCCCCATGCTGATAGTAATGGACATCACTCCCACATATGCCTACTGTGTGAACGGCGATGCGTACGTCGTGTGGTCCAAGTTCGTCAGGTAGCTCTATTTCGCGTAGCGAAAGCTCCTTTGCTTTCTCTAGAACTAGTGCCTCCATGATGTTCCTCCTCTAATATCACTACAACGGGTTACACTCGGGCATTTCAGGATTGCCAGGGTTGAAATGCTTTAGCATTACCAGTGGTTCAGTCGTGCTCAGATTCACAATATGGACGCCATTGTGGGCCGCTTGCGCACTCACAAAGAACTCATCCTCGGTCATCTCATGGAAGCGAATCATAGATGGCGAGGAGATTGCATGGACGCCAAAGCGCCCATAGCCCTGCACGCAAATAAGACCATAGGCAGCGGCATCCGTAATGGTTACCTCTTGACCTGGATAAATGGTCAATTCTTTGGCGCTAAAGGCATCACTCCCATAGGTAATCCAGTTCTCATGATAGCCTTCAGCGTGCATCTGCTCTGCCTCGCGTGCCGGACAAGGTTCGGTAAAATGCCGGGCAGCGAACGCTGGATCAACATTGGCCCCCCAATCAAGCATGCTAATCAGGTACTCATAATCATACCACTTCTCTTCGGGCACATCTTTGACCAACAGTTCGCGGTCGATAACCTGATAATCGGCAACGAGCGACTGCCACATCGAGAGGACATCGCTGGCGCGTTGCGGCTCATAGGTACAGAGTGTACCGGGCGCGTGCAGAATGCCAGTTGGCACATTCCAACCAGTTCCAGGCGTCAAGCGATAGGCCCTGGAGAGTTGCAGGATACCGTTATCCCCTTCATGCCAGCGCTTCAGGCACGCGATAACCTGCTCTTTCGTCGTTCCTGGTTCCAGGCCAAAGAAGGTATAAGGGAAGGTGTTAAGCGCGAAGTTGTACTGAGGTGGGAAGAAATAAGCCTCTGGCTTCCCCCTGCGCCCAACCCTGGCTGCGACTTCATCGCTCTGATGCATATGGTGTGGCAGGGGATGCATATTGTCAAAGAACTTGCTCAGCATGACCCATCCGCCATAGCGCGTGTATGCCTCCTGACCGAGATATGCCTCTCCCTCTAATCCGATGGCTTCGCGCAGAGTGACCCGCTGATTCTCCGTGACATAAATATAGCTTAATCCTTCGTCATCGGTCGTCTGTGGTCCATTATCGGCCTTCACGGTCGACGATAACCAGCGCTCATCAATTCCACCACGTTGAGCGCCAAAAGCGTAGAGATCGCTTGGATGTAAGCGCAAACGACGACCCGGCACACAAAATACACGTGGCACCCAGGCAGGTGCCAGCCTTACGACGCCCTCTCCCTGCTCCAGGGCTTGCACTGCAAGCTGTCTGCTCTCCTGGTCCTTCATTGACCTCTCCCTCTCTATAGCAATAGACATTGGCATCCTTTACTTGAAGATAGCACCCTCGAAACAGGCACGTCAAGCGGGCAAAGAGCCCCCTCCAGACAGTTAACACGTTTTCTCAAATCTCGTTCAATCCGTCTCTCTAAATTACCGCTTTTTCACCACCTGTTTGGAATAATAGAGTGTAATACTTGCAAAACAAAAGTAATCATATGAAAGAGGGAAATGAAGATGCAGAATTTAACCATTAATCGGGCAACAAGCAAGAACAATAGCAAGGCGCAACATGGGAAAGTAGCTATGTCAATAGGGCTGTGGGCTGTTCAAGTACTGGTCGCGCTTATCTTTCTCTTCTCAGGTAGTAGTAAGCTTATCATGCCCATTGAGATGATGACGACCCAGATGGCGATTCCCCTGCCGGGCCTCTTCATTCGCTTCCTCGGTGTGGCCGAAGTCGCTGGCGCGCTTGGCCTGATCCTGCCGGGACTCTTCCGCATTCAGCGCATCCTGACGCCCCTGGCAGCCGCCGGGTTAATCATTATCATGATCGGAGCGACCACAATCACGCTAGCGAGTGGCGATAGCATGGGAGCCCTGATGCCCCTGGTCCTTGGGCTACTCGCCGCTCTCATTCTCTATGGCCGCCGCTCGTACCTCAAAACCGCCTGATACCCCTTACAAGCAGAATAGAGGCACAAACACGAATGAGGTGTTCCAGGGAATACTAAGCCTTGATGGCCTATCCCGGAACACCTCATTTGTTTTTCAGCTCTTACGATGCCTGTAGAACCACCAGACGACACCAACAACACACACGCCCACCGCCTCGATCCCCACGGAGGCTGCACGCACTCCCCGGGAATCGGCAACAATCACGGCGAGCAGGTCACCCAGCATGATACAGACGATAGCCATAGTCTGCATCAGGGCATTGAGACGCCCATGCAGGCGAATATCAACATATTGCCCGTCGCGTTCCTGAACAAGCAGGATGTTGGCGGTGACTCTTACGAAGTTTGCCCCCCAGCACGACGCAAGCATGAAACTAATGGATGGGAGCAATCCAAAGGCCGCACCGTAGATCACGATGCAAAGGCCCACGCACATCCCCCACCCAAGCATACCGTCGAGCTGAGTCCCCTTTGCTCCGATCCGCCTGGACATCGCGCCCGCACGTCGGCTACTCTCTCTCATTGCTTGCGCAATGGTAATGATGAGATTACCAACGCCATTGGCCGTCATGATCCATGCGTAGGCCCTGGCTCCGCCAAGCAGCCTGTACCCAATGAGCGGCTGCAACACGGCTCCGTTCGTGAAAAAGAACAGAACGATGCCGAATACAACCAGCGCCAACCGAGCATCCGGTCGCGAAGCGAGGCTCTGCCACGCCTCACGATACGGCGCAGGCATACCCGGCGCCTGCGGGCTCTTCCTTCCAACTGGCGCCCGCAACAGGAACACCAGAGCAGGAAGGTAACTGACAGCGTTGAAGGCGAAGAGCCAACCCCGTAGACTAGGCTCAGACAAGAGGCTTCCAAGCGCTCCACCCATCGTCATCCCCCGCCAATGGCGACAGCGTTGATGAGTTTGGCATTGAGCAGAACCGCCGGACTCACAAATTCCTGCACCAGCGCGGCTTCAGCAGGACTGAAGATCCCACCCACTGCGCTACTGAGGACCTGCATAGCGTACAGCATCACGAGGCTCAACGAACCCATGAACTGTAGCCCCCCGAGAATCACAGCTATTGCCGTCATGATGCCCAGCGTCCACAGGAGCACTGCTCGGCGTGGATACCGGTCGGCAATGTTCCCACCCCACAGTGAGAACGCAATGCAGGGCAGTTGATTCAGAAGGACGGCTGTAAGCAACGCCCAGATCCCATGCCCAGATAGTGCGATCAGGGAAATCGCGAACGCCTGTGACGCGTTCCCAGCCTGTGACACAAACTGGGCTCCTACATACTTACGAAATACTGGATCTCGCAAGCTCTCGGGCACTATTGACTCTTTGTTGACCCGCACTTCAACCCCTTTGTTCAGCGGGCTCCGCCAGACGGTCTTGGCTTATCTCTGGATGTGTATCAGGTTTTCTGGGTGTCCTTTCTTTTATCGTAGAGTTGTATGTCGATGTGTTCCCGACCTGTGCTGCCGCAGGGGCGTAATCCTTCGCCCCGCGCGAGTCACTAGCGAGAGACACCATCCCTAAATGTAGACCTATTATACCGTACGCATGAGCTCTGTATGCTTATTTTCTGTCCGAATCCTCTCCCAATTTAGCGCGAAGGTGGCGCAAGAGCTCTTCGGTCATTGATGCAAGCAGAGATATTCAATGAGGTGTTCCGGGGAGCGCCATCAAGGCATGTTGCTCCCCGGAACACCTCATCTGTACGTCAGCTCCTACGACGCCTGTAGAACCACCAGACACCGAAGATGACCACACCCACCACTTCGATCCCCACGGAGGCGGCACGCACCCCCAGAAATCAGCCACGGCAGCCGCAAGCAAGTTACCCAGCATGATACAAGCCAGGCCTACACTTTGCATCACGGCATTAAGACGCCCAAACAGGCGGCTCTCGACTTTCTGCCCGTTGCGTTCCATCACAAGCAGGGTCTGAACTGTGACCTTTACGGCGTTCGACCCCCAGCACGACGCGAGCATGAAGCAGATCGATGGGAACAACCCGAAGGCCGCGCCATAGGCCACGATACAAACGCCATCTTGCACGACCCAGCCCAATATACTATCAAGTTGGGTCCCTTTGGCTCGAGTGAATCTGGTTGTCGAGCTCCTGGGTCGGTTCCCTTCTCCCATTGCTTGCGCAGCGGTAATGATGAGGTAGCCAACACCATTCGCCATCGAGATCCACGCGTAGGCCCGGGCGCCACCCAATAGCCTGTGACCAATGAGCGGCTGCAACACGGCTCCATTCATGAAAAAGAACAGAGCAATGCCATAGGCCATGAGCGCCAACTTGGCCTCCGGTCGCACTGCGAGACTCTGCCATGCCTCGCGATACGGCGCGGGCATGCCCCGTTCCTGAGGCCTCGCTCTTCCGACTGGCACCAACCACACAACCACCAGGGCGGGAAGGTAGCTGGCAGCATTGAAGGCGAAGAGCCAACCCAGCAATTCAGGCCTACTCAAGAGGCTCCCAAGCGCTCCACCCATCATCACTCCACCGCCACTTGCGACGGAATTGAGGAGTTGGGCATTGCGCATGACTGCTGGGCGCACGATCTCCTGCACCAGCGCGGATTCAGTGGGACCAAAGACCCCACTCACCGCGCTATTGAAGATCTGTATTGCGTAAAGCCACCCCAGGCTCAACGTGCCCGTGAGCTGTAGCTCTCCGAGAATCATGGACAGGGTAATTAGGATACCCAGCGTCCATAGGAGCACGGTCCGGCGTGGATACCGGTCGGCAATGCTCCCGCCCCACAGTGAGAGCGCAATGTAGGGCAGTTGATTCAGGAGGACGGCTGTGAGCAGCGCCCAGATCCCATGCCCAGACAACGCGATCAGAGCAATCGCGAACGCCTGGGACGCGTTCCCAGCCTGTGACACAAACTGGGCTCCTACGTATCTGCGGAAGATTGGCTCCCGCAGGCTCGGAGGCACTATTGGCTTCCTATGAACCCACACTTCAAACCCCTTTGCTCCGCGGATTCCACCAGAGGACCTTAGCTTACCACTGGATGCGTATCAGTTTTTTCTGAGTGTCCTTCCATCATCGTAGAGCTGTATGTCGATGTGTTCCCGACCTGTGCTGCCGCAAGGGCGTAATACTTCGCCCCGCGCGAGTCACTTGCGAGAGACAGCACCCCTAAATGTAGACCTATTATACAGAATTCATGATTCTGGACGCTTACTTTTTTGTCCATATCCTCCCCCAAATTAGCGCAAAGTGGAGCAGTAGCCCTTCGGTCATTGATGACCATGACTTTCGTCACATGCCGGATTGTGCCTTTGCGTACTCTCCCCCTGGCTTCAACTTCAGCTATACTTCTCTCACGAACTTGAACACAAGCAACTTTTCATAGAAGGGACTCTTCACCGATGTCAGAATCGCTTTCAGAAATCACGCGCACAGGACCAATCCACCTGCCGAAAGATGGTCGTGAAACAGCGGTTGAAGTGCAGCATCTTGTCAAAACCTTTGGCAAATACGAGGCGGTCAGGGACATCTCATACACCATCGGCAAAGGCGAGATTTTCGGGCTCCTCGGTCCTAATGGGGCCGGAAAAAGCACCACCATCAATATGATGTGCGGCTATCTCGAACCTACCTCTGGCGATACGCTCATCAATGGGCACTCCATCAAGCGAGAACCACGCACGGTAAAACGTTCGCTTGGGGTCGTGCCGCAGGAGATAGCCCTCTATAACGATTTGAACGCCCTGGAGAATCTGGAGTTCTTTGGCGAGATGTATGGTCTCTCATCGAAGGAGCGCAAAGAGCGCGCACAGGAACTTCTCCATTTCGTCAGGCTCTACGACCGCCGCAAAGACGCGGTCAAGAAGTTCTCAGGAGGTATGCAGCGCCGCATCAACATGGCTATCGCCCTGATGCACCGGCCCGCCTTCTTGATGATGGATGAGCCAACGGTGGGCGTTGACCCCCAATCCCGTGAATACATCTTCGAGACAATTGAACAGTTACGCGATCAGGGGACTACAATCCTCTATACCACACACTATATGGAAGAGGCCGAACGCCTCTGCAATCGTATCGCGATTGTAGACGAAGGCCAGATCATCGCGTTAGGCACACTGGAACAGCTTCTAGCGATGCGCGACCAGCAACGCGAAGTGCAACGTCCTCACGGTCTACAAGAACTCTTCATCCAACTTACTGGCAAGACCTTACGCGACTAATACTATACGAAACACTATCTTTGCGAAAAGAACATAGGAGAAACATTGTATGGAAGCAACACAAACCGTAGAACAGGTAGCTCTACGCAAGCTCTGGTGGGTTGGACCGCTCACCATCGTTGTCACCGCCATTGCCAATCTTATCATACGCGCCATTGGCGTCTCGCTCCTGGGCGTGCCTGAGTCTTTTCAGTTCTTGCAGGCTCCTTCTATCATCGGTAGCACTATCGTCTTCTTATTGGTAGCTTTGCTCGCCTTTATCCTGGTTGGGCGCATCGCGCGACGCCCGATCCGCGTCTACCGCATCCTGGCAATTGTCGTGCTATGTCTCTCATTGCTCAGTCCCGTCATGGCCCTGACAGGGCAGATTCCCGCCCCAGGCATGAACTTGTCGATTTTCTGGACCATGATCCTGATGCATATCGTCTCCGCCATTATCGTTATTACCATGTTCACAACTCTGACACGCAAGCGATAAGCGCGCTTCGCAGTGAGCATGACACTTGCTATATCCCAGCGCCTACATATGGGGGCTCAAGCCTGTAGCGAGCTGCTACAGGCTTGAGTGAGACAGAAGAGTCTTTTTTGAGGAATTATATGAAAACACTCTGGTATATCACTAAGAAAGATCTGCTACAAATAACGAGAGATAGGAACGGGCTGATATTCATGCTCATTGTGCCCCTGATCCTCATCTCGGTTGTGGGCTTTGCCTTCGGTAGCTTCTATGGCGATGGAAGCAGCCAGATTCAGATCAAGGTCGCGCTCAACAATCAGGAGACGGCGCAAGACGCCTTCCTTGGCAAGTCCATCATCAACGCACTTAAAATCAATACCAGCCAGCTAGTTATTAACGTCAACGAGTATGCTTCACCAGAGGAAGTGAAACAGCAGGTCTCAGCTTCGGACAACGCCGCTAATGTCGGGATTGTAATTCCTACAGGGGCCAGTCAGACACTACTCAACAATCTACAACAGAGCGTCACACCAAAGAATCTGGTACAGATCTACACGTTACCCAACTCCAATGACCTGCGCGTCACGGTCGTCCAGAATATTGTCAATAGAGTCGTCCAGGCCCAACTGGTTGGGAGCGCCGGAGTTGGTCAGGTTCAGCAGGTCTGCCAGCAGTCAGGGAACCGCTGCGCGCCCAATACCATCGACCCAGCTGCAATTAGCGCAGCGGTCGCGAAGGCTGCAACCGAGTCAGATCAGGCCACGCAAACTCTAACCGCTGGCAAGATCATTACGGTCGGACCATTCGACCAGGCGCTTCCAGGATACGCTATCTTCTTCTCGCTCTTCGGCCTCAACGCCGTCGCCGCCACAATTCTGCAAGAGAAGGAGGATGGAACCTTCCGGCGCTTATTGATCGCACCGATCCAGAAATACGCGCTGTTAGGTGGCAAGATGCTCGCGCAATGGATTGTCACCATGGCACAGCTCTCTATCATCTTTATTGTCGGCTACTTCATATTCAAGGTCCATATTAATGATTGGTTAGCGGTAAGTCTGCTCTTGATGAGCACCAGTTTTGCCGCGACAGGGCTGGGAATGCTGCTCGTCTCTGTGGTCAGGACGCGCGCCCAGATCAACCCGGTGGTCAGCCTGGTCGTACTCGTCACATCGGCTATCGGTGGCGCGTGGTGGCCCCTCTTCCTGGAGCCAACCTGGCTTCAGCAGCTAGCGAAGATCGGTATCACCGCCTGGGCTATGGAGGGACTCAACGGTTCAATGATCCTCGGCAAGAGCTTTATGGAGGTCCTACCAGACATCCTGGGGCTACTGGTCTATGGCCTGATTTGTCTCGCGCTCTCCCTACGCCTCTTCAGCTTCCAGCAGAAGACCGCCGTAGTGAAGTAACCGCACCTGTACTACACATTACTCCCCGCGTCACTCTTTCGCGACGCGGGGAGTGAGCAAACCACAATCGTTGACAGGCTGAGCGCTGTACAGTCATAATGAATGCAATAACACAGCGCCCTTCAATTATTGCCATATATGTAGGCGCAACGTTTTAGCCTGCGCTTGTCATCCATAACACAGCGCCTGCACCGGGCCTCTAGCTTGAGGAGAAGAAGTATCCATGACCGACACCATTCGTATCCTGCTCTGTGAAGACCAGACCCTTATGCGCCAGGGGCTACGCACCATCCTGGAACTTGAGCAGGGTTTACAGGTCGTAGGTGAGGCCGCCGATGGAGAAGAGGCGGTCAGCCAGTACAATACACTCCGCGATCAGGGCCTGGGTCCCGATATCGTGCTCATGGATGTTCAAATGCCACGTATGAGCGGAGTGCAGGCCACTGCCGTCCTCACAACCAGCGACGCGGGCGCGCGGGTGATCATTCTCACGACCTTTGATTATGAAGATTATGTCTATGACGCCATCAAAGCTGGCGCGATGGGTTATCTCCTCAAAGACGTACCCGCCGATGAACTGGTCGCGACCATTCGCCAGGTGTATGCTGGCGAAGCCTCCATCCAACCCAAGATCGCCAATAAACTACTGATGGATTTTGGGCGCAAGGGTCGAGCTTCTAACACCAAGCAGCAAGAAGAGCTAAGTCCACGGGAAATAGAGATCCTCAAGCTACTGGCGGAAGGTGCCAGCAATCGCAGGATCGCCGAGAAGCTCGTCCTGGCTGAGGGGACCGTCAAAAATCATGTCTCGAATATCTTGAGCAAACTACACACTGAGAATCGCACCCAGGCTGTTTATCTGGCACGACAGCGAAAATTACTCTAGTGGAGGAGGCAAATTATGTCAGCGCATTTCGATGTAGAGAAAGATAATGCACGCTTCTTTCGCTTCTCCAGACGTATCATTACGCTGTTCACGATCTTGATCACTCTCTATCTTGTTGTCATAACCACGGCCTTTCTGTCGAGCAACCAGGAATATATGCACAACTGGCGTGGTTTCGCCATTATCACGCTTTCAGCTCTAGCATTCCTGATCTATGCTGCCCAGTTCCGCATGAGCATCAAATTTAACTGGCCGCCACCCTTTCCCTACTCTGTAACCCTCTGGGTTAGCATGTATCTCGTCGTGACTCTTCTGGCGCTCATCAATCCCTTCTTTGCTTGGGATTTATATGTGCTCTTTGCTCTGGGATTTGGTTTATTTGAAGGGGCTTATCTCTGGCTTGCCGTGAGTATCATGGGCCTCACACTCTTCGCCTTTCAGGGCATTCTCGTATGGCCGCTCAATAGCGACGCGCTTGTGAGCATCGCGGGTCAGGCGCTATCACTCCTCAGTATAACCGGCTTTAACTCACTCTTTCAGCATTTAATCAGGGAGCGCTTTGAGCGCAATAGCCTCTTCCAACAACTTACCCAGGCGAACGGCGAGCTAGAGGAAGCGCATCGCCAGCTCGGGCAATCGGTTGTTCAGGAGCAGGAACTTGCGATCTTGCGAGAACGTACCCGGCTGGCACGCGAGATGCATGATACCATCGGGCACGCTCTGGTGCTGATCTCCGTCAAGCTGGAAGCCGCTCAGCGACTCCGCGAGCGTGATCCCGAACGCTGCGACCGCGAAATGGAATCTACCAAGCAGATCGCGCGCGAGACTATGACGGCCTTGCGTTCCTCTATCGCCAACCTACGCACACCGACGTTAGAGCATGAACCAATCGATCAGGCGCTTTCTCGCGCGACCACGGAGCTAGCCCAGCGCACCAGTCTCCACGTCGAATATACCTTTGAGGACACTATTGATCGGCTCCCTGAAGCACTCGAAGAGACCATCTGGAAGGTAAGCCAGGAAGCTTTCACAAACATCGAAAAACATGCCCATGCCCAACAGGTGCATATGCGTATTAGCCAGCGGGGCCAGAAGTTAGTGCTACACATCAGCGACGATGGGATTGGTTTTCCTCCCGCATTGTGCCAGACGCAGCCAGATGGTCGCCTGACATATAGTAGCCCCAGGGGACACTATGGATTGCGAGGGATGCGGGAACGCATAGAAGCCATTGGCGGGCACCTCGCGCTCCATTCCGCTCAGGGAGAGGGCACAACCATTGAAGCCGAATTGCCACTTTCCTCCGATGTTTTGCTTGAAGGGCAAGGCGCTCGCTAAAGCTGAGTGCCTACATATGGGCGCGAGGGCGCTTAACGTTGGTTGAGTACACTCTTCTGAGGTGGTCCGAAGACGGGGGCCAATCTTGAGGGATGGAGCTTTCCGCTCAGGCCAAAGAACTCGCAGAAGTTCATAATGAGGGGGCTCCACTTCTCAGGATCAATATAATGCTTCTCTCCTGCCATCAATAAGCGTTCCTCAATATGGACGCGTGTCACAACCGCCTCAATCCCTGCTAGATGGCTATCCTCATCCCCCAGATGGCGTATGTTTTGAATGCGCGCTTCTAACTGGACCGGGCATTCTAGTGCGCGCGGAGCCCGGACTAAATCGGAGGGTACGGCTGTCAATCCCGCCGCGCCAAACTTGTCAGGCTCGTAGCGATAGCCTTGTGCCGCCTTGCGCTCAGGTACCGGATTCTTACCTGTCAAGAGAGCGAGCTTGTCCACGGCCCCTACCAGATCCGCCGATGGTAGATTCAAAACACACTCCCGCTCACGCCTCAAATTCTCAACTGTCTTCGAGCGTGTACCCATCCCAAGCATGCACACATCGTTTAGCCACCAGGCAGACGACATAGGAGCCAGGTTGGGCGAGCCATCTTCATTTATAGTGCTGATAAGTACAACTGGTGTTCCAAAGTAAAGAATGTTCGGTTCAATTACTGTATGCATCGTTCGCGCTCCCTCATATTTGTATTGAGCACCAGTATAGATCAGATAAGGGTAGAAGTCTGGCGGGTTTCAGCCGTGAGCTTTGCCCGAGGCAACCAGAATGCTTGGACTATTTGTGGCTTGCAAATAGGCATGGGATCAGGTATCATCGGTCTTTAACTGACAACACCACACACGCAACGGCAAGCAGAGAGGAAAGAGAGACCGGATGCCCACACGCGACAAACCCCTGCAAGGATTGCTCTTCGCGAATATCGCCGTACTCTTCTTTGGCATGGCTGGGGTTCTGGGAAAGCTTAGCGAACTACCCGCCCCGCTTATAGTCTTTGGGCGGGCCTTTTTCGCCACATTGGTGCTGTTACTTACCTGCTGGCTATGGCGCGTCCCACTGCGTCCGCTTCGGACGCGCGACGGCTGGTTATTACTTGGGCAGGGAGCGCTCCTGGCGCTACACTGGGTGGCCTTTTTCCAGTCCATCAACGTCTCTAACGTCGCTATCGGCCTGCTCTCCTTCTCTAGCTTCCCCCTCTTCACCGCCGCACTCGAACCTCTGCTCCTGCGACGGCGTCCCAGCCATGTGCAGATTGTCGCCGCGCTCCTCATCCTGGTTGGCATTTACCTGCTTGTGCCATCTTTTACGCTGGAAAATAGCACAACACTGGGGGTTGCATGGGGGGTGCTTTCGGGCGCGACGTTCGCCCTACTCTCCGTCACGAATCTCTGGCTTGGGCGAACTTACCCCAGCCAGATGATTAGCCTTTATCAAAACGGAATCGCCGCGCTTGTCCTTACTCCCACTCTCTTTCTAAACAACACAAGCGCCCTCTGGACGCCTCGCGGACTCGTCATCCTGCTCCTCATTGGTATGATCTGCACCGCTCTCGCACACACCCTTTTTATTACCAGCATGCGGACGATTACCGCGCAGACTGCGAGCCTGTTAGCTAGCCTCGAACCTGTGTGGGGAATCGTCTTCGGGCTGCTCCTGCTCCATGATATTCCCACACCCCTCACATTGCTCGGTGGTGCCATCATTCTTGCCGCGACCATCCTGCCTGGAATAATAGCGCTTGGCAAGGGTACCCAAACCACCTCTTCCATCCCGTGATTTGCAGTCCAGGCTAGATTTGTCTCATCCTCAATCTGTTGTGATTTGCAAGGAGTGTAGAGTAAAAAGAGAAAGCTCGCGAGTAGGTTGACAGGATTAGGGGCTGCGAGAGGTATCTATGCTATACCACAAAAAAGAAAGCCAGTACCTTTGCCGCCATGACGCACACACATACACTTCCCCCTGGTGGCAACAGCATTACCTGGGCTATATAGTTGGACTATTTCTTGTTTTATTAAGCACGATCTTCAACCTCATTGTCAGGACCCCGCACTTTATGTGGACGCCATTTTGCTTTGTCACAGTCGTTGCTGGATTTATCTGGGGAGTTGGTCCTGCATTATTTACCGTGGCTTTAGGCTTCTTTGCCTTCAATATCTTCGTCGTTCCTCAATACGATTTACTAACCTCGCCTCTTTGGAATGATTTCAAATACCTCGCCCCTTTCGTCATCGCGCAATTCGCGATTGCGCTGCTCGCGGCTCAACATCATGTGCAATACAGACGCGCCCTCGCCGCCGAACATAAGATGCACACCTACGCGCGAGACCTCGAAGTAGCAAATCAACAATTGGAGCGAGCCAGCCATCTTAAGGACCAGTTTCTCATACGGGCCGCGCACGAACTAAGGACCCCACTCACAACGATCCTTGGGGAGGCGCAACTTGCTCTGCGCCGGTTACAGAAAGATACATCTGTGCTGGATATGCTTGTCTGGAAGCGACATTTTGAAAAGATTCGCGCGCGAGCCGAGACATTGCATACATTAGTAGAGGACTTGATCAATCTGAGTGGTTTAAGTTCAGAAGACATGCCATTAAGAATGAATTCATGCGATGTTAGCTCTATCTGCCAGGAAGCCATAGAGGAGCAAGGGACCTTCACAGGGCGAACATTGATATGGAAAGGTCCGCCCGCTCCTCTCATACTACAAGCCGATGCCGAAAGACTCTATCAGGTTGTTACTAATCTGATAAAGAATGCCATTCAGTATTCGCCCAGGCACAGCGTGATTCACGTCACCTTAAACACGGAGGCGTCCTCAATGCTCCTCCAAGTTCACAACGCAGGTCCCGCACTTCCTCGGGAGCAACAGGACCTTTTCTTTGAACCATTTTATCGCGCCCCCTCCGCTGAAGCCATGAACAGAGAAGGATGGGGACTTGGCCTCACCATCTGCAAAGAAATTGTTGTGCGACATCAAGGACATATCTGGATCACTTCCTCGGAGGATCATGGAGTGACCTGTTCGGTAAGCATTCCTTTCAAGAAGGAAGAATAGATATTTCATCCACACGCTAGCACTGTCAACGATCAAAGGCTCTGAGCTTCTTTATATTTAGGCATTGAGCTTTCGCTAATGGCGTACCCCACGGATATGTAAGCATTCAGCGTTAGGGTATGGCATTGGCGAAAGCTCAAGCATGCTTGATTCTACCTAAGAAGGCAGTCGGGCGACGAATTGATCAAATTGCTCCATATCAGTAAGCACTGGCCCATGCCCGAAACAGACAAGCGTTGGACGGAGTTGCGCAAGCTTACGAATAGAGCGCCAGTTCTCTTCAGGGTCCAGCGTAAAGACGACCGGCGGTTCATACAGGCCAGTTTTGCCCGTAATAGGATGATTATTACGCAAGATATCTCCTACAATCGCCACCCGATCAGACTCACGAAAGTACATCACATGACCCGGAGTATGTCCGGGAGTATGGATAACTCGAAATCCAGCAATCTCGTCCCCATCGCGCAGGCTCCGTTGAACAGGATAAGCAGGGCCCGCAAACCCCAACTCCATCAATTTTATGGCGGCAGTCCTGGGAACCATAGGGGCTTGCCCTTCCATACTCGCGATATCCCCTTCGGGGCAGGCAAGTGGGATGCCTCTGGTAGTACAAATTCGCTTGACCGCTCCCTGGTGATCGGGGTGGCAATGGGTCAGTGCCACCTGAGAGAGAGGGATGTTAGCCAGGCGCTTGAGCAATGTGGATGCATCCCAGCGCGAAGCCGCATCTATGAGCACATCTTCGATCAAATAGACATTGAAGAGATTGTCTGGAAAGCGGTTACTCAACTGCCAGACATGATGAGCGATCATCTTCATATGTAACCGTTGATCTGGATCAACGGCGGGAGGTTTCTGATGGGATGCAAGGTTAGATAAAGTCATAGGATTGCGCTATCTCCTTAGAAAAGATGCCGAAGCTCTTCCACAACCTGCTCTAAAGGTTGTGTGCTGCGCTCGGCTTGACAGAGTAAAAGCGCCCCCTCTATTACCGAGAGCGCGAAGAGTGCTTTAGCAGGAGCCCTTGCAGGCTCACAACCAGAGGCGATCAGCAAGCGTTCGAGGCGTGCCAGCCAGGAGCGGTAACTAGCGCGCGAGGCATGCTGTACAGGATCGCTGGTAGCCGCCATCTCTAAGGTGACAGTTGCCAGCGGACACCCCTTTTGAAACTGGGAAGCATGAAGGCGCTCACGAAAAAAAGTGGTGAGCAAGGAGAGCGCCATGTTCACATCCGTGGCTTCTCCAATGATAGCATCGAGTTCGTGAGTAAAGGCCTGCCCGGCGCTTGAAATCGCTTCTGCGGCCAGTTCTTCTTTCCCTCCTGGAAAGTGATGGTAGAGCGAGCCTTTAGGCGCGGCGCTTTGCTGGAGAATTTGATTTAGGCCTGTCGCATGATAGCCCTGAGCCTCCATCAATTCAACTGTGGTCGCGATGATACGAGCACGTGTTCCTTCTGTCTCCATAGTATCCTCCTGTACCGACTGGTCTAGCAATTATTTATAATTGTACCGACTGGTCTAGCGAAAGTCAAGGCCCATATAGCCTAACGAGCAAACTAAAATACACGGGTGAAGCTTCTTCTTTCATAAAGAAGAAGTCAGTAGAGGCTATGCTGGGAAACCGTACAACGACAGCGACGCAATCCCGACCAACAACGATGGGTGAGCGGATGCCCTGGCTTTAAGAGGAGTGGTAGAGCCAGCCCTTATAACATCCGTTATATCAGCAACAAGAATGTAAGGTCAGTGGTCTTGAAAGGGGGCCAGGACTTGAGGATTTGGATGAACACTCCTTCTAATGGTAAAAACGGGCGGACCCGGGAGATCCCCGGGTCCGCCGTCTGGTGATGCGATGGGGATGTCTTCACCACTCCGTGACATCGTCGAAGGTGCGGTGACCCTTGGGTCCGGAAATCTGATACCACGATTGAGAATCGCCGTACCCCTTCAGGCGCTCGTTCACGACCACGACCTGCCCATCCGAGAGCAGGTCCCTCTGGCTCGTGGAAGCGATGCGCATGAGCCGATCTTCATCCAGCCCCCTGATCACGTCAAGCGAGAGCGTCGGGATCTGGCTGTCCTCGAAGTACCCCTGCATGATCGACCTCCTGCGAGGTTATGGAAGGATCCTTGTGACCGCTTCCGAAAACGGATGTCTCAACATACAAGACTTTGTGGACTCGTCTGAGGAGCACAAAGTATGCCTCAGCCGACTCCGCAGAGTCCAGAAGTTGGTGACTTACCACATCGCCCAGAGCGAATGCTTCGCTAGTTTGGACTCCGCGCAAGGCGCGATCAGAACAGAAAGCAGCGAAGCGTCTCTCAGACCAAATCAGGCCTTGGAGAGATGAATGTGATGCTCCTTATATTAGCACACTTCACTCGTGAGTTCCAGGCATCCTCTTTTCTATCATCCTTCGATTAGTGATGGTGAATGCGATGACCTCGTGTAATGCAACGCTCCAGCAACAAGAGAGCACAACCGCAAATCTCGAAAGACCTCCAAGTCTTAGGGATCTGGATAAACATCCCATCTAAGTGGTGTGTGCTCACAACTCCGACATGATGCCTATCTGTGCATATACATGTGCAGATAGATGACAGAGGATGTCATATTCGCTAGAGTACACTTTATTTTCGTGAAGCGTACTCTAGCGAGCAGAAGGGGATTTATCGCATGCGTTTCGCCTTCAACACTCCAAATATGGGCATCTATGGTGATGTACGCCAAATGGTAGAACTGGCCCGAGAGGCGGAGGAGGCCGGTTGGGATGCCTTCTTCATCTGGGACCACATTGGATCTGGCCTTGACTGGCCCGCGAACTTTGCCGACCCCTGGATCATGCTCGCCGCGATGGCGATGGCGACAAAGCGTATCAAGCTTGGGCCTATCGTCACGCCCCTGCCACGCCGCCGTCCCTGGAAAGTCGCTCGCGAGGCAGTCACGCTCGACCACCTCTCGGAAGGTCGCCTGATTCTAGGGGTGGGCATTGGTAGCGACTTAGCTCGCGAGTTTAGCTGTTTCGGTGAGTTAGGCGACGACCGCTTACATGGGGAGATGCTAGACGAGGGGCTTGAAATCATCACACGCCTTTGGAGCGGCGAGGAGTTTAGCTATGAAGGGAAGCACTATCAGCTTAAAAAGGCTTGCTTCAAGCCGACTCCGCTCCAACAACCACGCATTCCTATCTGGGTCGCAGGAGTCTGGCCCAACAAAAGGCCCTTCCGTCGGGCCGCGCACTTTGACGGGCTTTGCCCTATCGCCAGTAATCGCTCTTTGACGCCCCAGGATTACCATGATATGCGCGCCTATATGCAGCCTTATCTTACCCGAGGTCAGACATTCGATATCCTTGCCTCGGGCAACACCACGGGCACGGACCGCCAGCAGGATCGCGATAACGTCCTTCCCTTCGCCGAAGCCGGGGCAACATAGTGGCAGGAAGGCGCTACCGAGAAGCAAACATTCGAGGAGGTTCGCTCCCGCGTGCGCATAGGTCCACCACTTCTATAATTGTATATGCTGCTATATAGTTTATGTGATAAAAGCAGCCTGCTTATAAACGTCAACCAGGCTGCTTTTCTAAAACATTTACACACCTAAGATTCATTGTGATGGTTACGCACTCAGGCGGGACCAAGACGAATCAGGCGGTCGTCATCAGCGGTAGGGTTGCCGCGTCCATCCTGATTGCTAGTAATGATCCAGAGCGAGCCGTCGGGTGCCTGGGCCACATTACGCAGACGACCAAACTTCCCTTGCAGGAGAGGTTCTTTCTCAAGAACATCGCCATTGGGGGAGAAGTGAATGCGCCAGAGTCGCGTCCCGCGTAGGCTAGCCACAAAGAGATCGCCCTCCCACTGAGGGATAGCCCCCTGCTTGAGGAAGGTCGTGCCACTTGGAGAAGCCTCGCTGGTCGCGAAGGTCACAATCGGGTTGACGAAGCGCGGGTCGTTACCCATGCCCTCTACCTCGGGCCAGCCATAGTTCTTGCCCGGCATGATCTTGTTCACCTCATCGAACGCGTTTTGTCCGAATTCGCTTTCGTAGAGTTGGCCCTTGCTATCCCAGGCAAGACCCTGAACGTTACGATGCCCATAAGAGTAGACCGCGCTACCCGAGAAGGGGTTATCAGAGGGAATCTTGCCATCAGGGGTTATCCGCAAGATCTTCCCGGCTAACGATTGTTTGTTCTGCGAGTTCGGGCGATTGGTCGCGTCTCCGGTTCCGATGTACAGCATGCCATCTGGTCCGAAGGCGATACGTCCGCCATCGTGATTGCCAGCGACGGGTATCCCTTGCAAGACGACCTGTGGTTGCTCACCCAGGCGGAAACGAACCACACGGTTATCCGTAGCCGTCGAATAGTAGGCATATATCAGTTTATCATCCTGATATTTAGGAGAGAGAGCGATTCCAAGCAGCCCTCCCTCACCCACACCCGCCTGTGGGATACGCTGCACTTCCTGCGTCTGCCCATTCTTATCGACGGTAAGCAAACGCCCGCCACGCTCAGCGAGCAGAGCGCGTCCATCCGGTAGGAAGGCGAGGCTCCACGGAATCGCCAGATGCTTGACCAGCACGCTCGTCTTGATGTCGACGCTGGTAGGCGCGGTCGTGGCCTTAGAGGTTGGTGAGGCAGTGGTCTGTGTTGTTGGGGTCGGAGTTGATGAAGTCGCGGTGGTATTGGAAGAGCTACAGGCCGAGAGAAGAAGGGTAATAGCTATGATCAGGAGTGTCCAGGGTGCGCGCGAGTCGCGGCGGCCCCGATGGCGTCCAACTTCGCTAGAATGGTTAATAGTCTTTCCTACTAGCATAAGCGCTCTCCTTGCTACAAGTTGTGATTGCTCCTCACTATAGCATACGCGAGATGCGTCAGGTATCCAACTATATAGCAAAAAGGTTCATACCATTTCATTGATCCACAAGAATTCTTCACCACCTGAGATGCTGAAAGGAGCAAGGAGAAGCTCAAGCGTTGCCCATGTACCCAAAAAGAAGCAACATCTCCGCGTTCAAGCGCTTGGTATGTGAATCAGAAGACCATGGCAGGTGCGTTTGCACCTGCCATGGTCTTCTAAGCTACGCGAGCTATACAAGAAGAGTAGGCATCAATATCAAGTAAAAAACGCTCTTAGCATAGGTACCAGCGCTTGCGCGTTCACCTCATGGTTCTGACCTTGCAGAGTGCGCTGCTTGGCGTTAGGAATACTACTTGCAAGCGTCATAGCTGTGATATGCATAAAAGGGTAGCTCTCGGAACCATCCATAATCAGTGTCGGGATAGTTACCCTGGCCGCCTTCTCAACTGGAACCGAAGCATCTTCACCCAGGATAGTAGCATCGTAGGCCATAGTAGGAGCCACCGCTTCCCACATTCGCCACATAGGATACTGATGCATCCCTCCAAGATGCTCGGCAGGCACCCCTAATAGAGTCATAAAAAGGCCCACAGCGTCACCTCGCCGATCAGCCGCCAGTGCCTCCGCAAGCTGCGCTCTGAACCCTCTCCAGGCTTGCCTTGCGTCTTCATCTGAATTGTATGGTGGCTCGTACATACCCAGTTTGTGTACCTTGCCAGCAAGCTTGATGGCCGCCTCCAGGGCAAGAGCCGCGCCAGAAGAGATCCCGAAGAGAAATGCCGACCCGCCCGCGTATGCGATGAGGGCTGCAATATCTTCTATTTCGCGCTCAACGGCGTATGGCAGTGTATCCGTGCTATCGCCCCTTCCCCGGCGATCATAGTGAAACACCGTGAAGTGCTCAGCCAATTGCGGTGCCAGTTGCGAGGTCTCAGATTCCATCGCTCGTTGCTCGAAAATACCGGGAACGAGGATGACTACCGGTCCCTGACCCAACTGATCGAAAGCTATACTGGTGCCGTCAGCAGACTGGACATGTTTCATTGCGTTACTAACCTTTTCAAAAGGTCATCAAGGCGCTCATAGGAGTCCTGGGTTCCATCTTCCATTCCACTCTGAAGCATTCCATCGCGGTCGGTGACTGACTGAAAAACGGATTGAGATGTGAGCCTGGTTCTGTTATCGGGTAGATCTTCAAAGCGTAGGGTCTCAAGGCAGACATGTCCCTTTTCAGGCAACCCTTCAAACTCAAAGGTATTAATAATGAGTTCAGGTGCAAGCACTTCATGATACACGCCATGAAAGGCATACACCCCACCATTCTCGTCTGTATTCAGGTAGCGCCACTTACCATTAGGCTCCGGCTCAAAGGACTCCAGGGTCAGATTTACTTGCCGTGGTCCAAGCCACTGAACATATAATTCGGGATCGGTGAAGGCTCGGAAGACAAGCTCGCGTGGCGCGTCGAATTCGCGCACAATCTGAATTTCTTGTCTCCCTGGTTCCGCGATGACTGTCGTTTTATTCGCTGTCATTGTGTTGCTTCTCCTCTTCTTCTTTGCGCTTCTTTCGCTTTTTCCTTTTCGAGAACTTCATCCAGCGCCTCAAAGCGCTCGCTCCACCTCTGCCTGGTCCGTTGAACCCACTCTTCAAATTGAGAGAGAGTTTGTGGATTGAGGCGGTATACGTGTTTTTGGGCGCGCTTCTCCATCTCCACTAGTTTGGCTTCGCGTAGGACCTTGAGGTGCTGCGAAATCGCCTGTGGGCTGACCGAAAAATGCTCATAAATCGCGGTGGCGGTTAACTCGCCATTGCTTGCAAGAAGTTCCAGAATGGTCCTTCTTGTCGGGTCCGCTAAAGCGACGAACGTGTCCATGTCAATATTATAAACCATTCACTTAATTAAGTCAATGCTTAAATAACATGCCGACCTATAGCAATGACCAGTTCAATCCAGACATTGACAGATTGTTTTATTGATTGTACACTGTTTAACGTATTGAACAAAGAAGAAGAGGTAATGACAAATGGGAAGCATGTTAGATACGCAACAATTAGCGGCGCTGCTGCGCGCCCGGCGTGGTGAGCGCGGCTTACGCGATATCGCACAGGAGATCGGGAATGTCAGCCCGGCGACGCTTTCGCGCATCGAGAACGGGAAAATGCTGGATGTTGAGACCTTCCTGCGTGTTTGCGACTGGCTTGATGCCAATCCGCAAGAGTTTATCAAGGAGTCACCACAGGGGGTACTGAACAGTCAGGCCCTACACTATCGTATCGAGGGTGGGCAACGCCTGGAGGGCTCGGTCGTAGTGCAGGGCGCGAAGAATGCTGCCTTACCAATTATTGCCGCTTCCCTGCTCGTCGCAAGGGGTCAGACTATCCTGCGCAACGTGCCGCTCATCCGAGATGTTTTCGCGGCTATCGAGTTGGCGCGCTCGCTAGGAGCAAAGGTTACGCTACACGAAGAGGATCAGGTGCTCGTCATTGACGCATCAAACCTGCACTCCAGCGAGCTCTCGCAGGAATTGACAGGCCAGTTCCGCGCTTCGGTGCTCTTCCTGGCTCCCTTGCTCCAACGCATGGAGAAGGTTTCTATCGAGGCTGTAGGCGGTTGTAGCCTGGGTAAGCGGAGCCTTGACTTCCATTATCGCGGTTTCGCCCGCCTGGGTGCGATCCTCACCGAGAATGGGCGGCATCTTGAGATGAGCCGCGCGGGAAACCTGCATGGGAACTACCTCTACCTTGATACCCCAAGCCATACCGGGACCGAGAATCTGATGGTCGCAGCCTGCCTGGCACAAGGCACGACGACCATTGAGAACGCCGCCCAGGAGCCTGAGATCGCGGATGTCGCTAATTTCCTCAATCTGATGGGGGCGCGTATTAGCGGCATTGGGACTGGTGTTCTTCACATTGAGGGAGTCTCAGAGCTCTCTGGTGTGGAATATACCATTATGCCTGACCGGATTGATGCCGGTACGTTCGCCATGCTGGCGGCTGCGACACGGGGCGAGATTTCGCTGGTGGGAGCACAACTGCATCACTTCGGGGTAGCGCGCGCCAAGCTAGAACAGATGGGCGTGGAATTTGAGCAGGACGGGCCAGTCATCCATGTGCGCAGCCATGAGACACTGCGCCCGATCAACGTGACGACTTGGCCTTATCCAGGCTTCGCGACTGACCTGCAACCACAGATAATGGCGCTCGCGGCCCTGGCCTCTGGCACCTCCTATATCCGTGAGACCATCTTTGATAAGCGCTTCGCCGCCGTCCCTGAGCTGGTCAAAATGGGCGCGAACATCACACTTGATGGAGAGGCGGCGGTCGTGAAGGGACCCGCTCACATCACTGGTAGCACCGTCACGGCGCATGATCTGCGCGCCGGGCTGGCCCTGGTCCTCGCGGGCGCGGTCGCCGAGGGTGAGACCATCATCGAGAACGCAAGCATGATTGAGCGTGGCTGTAGCGCGGTCATGCGCCGCTTCTCTCAGCTTGGCCTGACAATCTCTGAAGAGCGTGGGAACCTATAATCCAGCTTACGACTACGCATTAAAGCCATATGTAGGCGCTCAGCTTGAGCGAGCGCCTTCCCCACACGTCCGAAGAAGGGAAGGAAACCATGAACGTTGTACAGATGAATGAAGAGGGGCGAGCATACATCAATCGCGAGCTTGAGGCTCGTTTCGCGCCGGAGGATGATATCCTGCGGGCGGCGGTCAACAGAATAGTGGCTGCGCACGCGCCTACCATGCAGATATCCCCCTTGCAAGGCAAGCTCTTCCAGGTGCTAGCCCTGACGTGCGATGCGCACAAGATTCTGGAGATTGGTAGTATGGCGGGCTATTCTGGTATCTGGCTGGCACGCGCACTACCAGATGACGGAAAGCTTATTTCATTAGAGGTTGATCCCAAATATGCTGAGATGGCATGTGCGGCCCTGGCTGACGCGGGACTAAGCGAGCGAGCTGAGGTGCGTGTTGGCGCGGCCCTCGACCTACTGCCGACATTAGCATCCGAAGCGCCCTTTGACATGGTCTTCATCGATGCCGATAAGGTGAATAATCCACACTATCTCGATTGGTCGCTGCGCTTCACTCGACCCGGTTCGCTCATCATCGCCGACAATATCGTCCGCGCTGGTCGCGCGTTCCAGACTCCACCTCCCGACGAAAGTTCTTCCGGGGTCGCGGCTTACACACAACGCATCCTTGAGCATCCAAAGCTTGTCAGTGTCGCTCTCCCCTGGGATGATTCCGGCAACGGCCTCGATGGCTTCTCCATCTCGGTCGTGCGGGAATAGACAGAAGAGAGATAAGGAGCCGAACTGAACAGTGTTTGGAACTCCAAACACTGTTCAGTTCGGCTCCTTATGCCTGATTATGATCTTTGATAAAGAACTCGGAAGCGGCGAGTTGGCGATTCATCCTGTTCAAAGTAATCCTCGAAATTGACGAGATGAAGACCAGCAGCGGGGAAAGTCACGAAGTCGTCTCTTGTCAGAGGCAAGGGTAACACGCCGGGATCTTCTTCAGGTTCGCGACCGCGACAGATAATTAGTAATCTCCCGTCGCTGACTACAAATTTCGCAAGAGCAGGAACTGCACGTGCTCGTAGATCGGGTGGGAGAACCTGAAGAGTATAGGCTTCAAAAACGAAGTCAAAGCCTTGCGTCCAGTCCTCTGGAGCATTGAGCAAGTCGGCGGCGAGATAGGTTACGGAAGAGGTGGGAAAGCGCCGCTGACACCAGGCGATAGCTGTTGGCGAAATATCAAAGGCGGTCACCTGAAAGCCACGGCGAGCCAGTTCTTCAGCATCATCGCCCAGTCCACAGCCAACAACCAGCGCGCGCCGACCCTCTCCACGCACCTGCTCACGCTCCAACCACGCGAGCAGGTTAGGATTACAAGCCATATCGGCCCACACGATGGCCCTCTCATCCCCCTGGGCCTCATTATAGAGCACCTCGAACCATCCGGTGGCATTGCCCTGCTGCCTATATTCGCTAGCCAGTTGGCGTACTCTCATCCTTCTCTGGTCTTGCATTACGCTTCTCCTCCTTGATAGATAGATAATCATAACCACATGAGTATATAGCCTGACCAGTGAAATGTCTAATATCTCCACAGCAAGAACGTGATGCCAATAACGCATCAAACTCTCTCATAGCCGAACTCATGAAACTTGTGCTGCATAATACTGTATGGTCAATCTCTGAAAGAGGAGCTTCCTTACTTGTGCAGGTTAGCAGGTAGTTGTGCAAGCGTCTCCAACGGTCCATAGCCAAATGAGAGGCCACTGTTGAACAACCTATTGCTCTACCATTGGCTCAGGAGCAACCTCGTATTTGGCTGTTTTCGTTCCAAGGGAAAAGCACTACACTGGAGATTATCGAAGCCGATAGACAAAACCGTCATTGCCCAGTGGAAAGGCGGGGTACTCGATGCCCTGGGTGGCTTATTTACCAAATGAATGATTCATTTGTGGTGCAGTTCGCTCTATTCTTCTCACATATCTAATCAGGAGGAATGCTATATGATTAGTATCAGCAACCTCGATCCGTCTGATAGGTTGGCCTGGGAAGCGCTGTTCCGTGCGTACATTGACTTTTATCAGCGCGTCGAGCCACCCGAGATGTACGAGAGGGCGTGGCACGAATTCCAGAAAGATGTACACTTTCATGCCTTTGGGGCGAAGTTGAATGGCAGACTTGTCGGGATTACGCATTTCCTCGTCCATCCTAGTACGACGAGTCTCGACGTATGTTATCTCCAGGATCTCTTCACCGCTCCGGAGGCGCGCGGCAAGGGAGTGGCTCGCGCATTGATTGCCGCCGTGGCGGACTGGGCACAAGCTCGCGGGTGTATCCGTGTATACTGGCATACTCAGGCGTCTAACAGCACAGCCCGGCACCTCTACGATAAGGTAGCCAAAAACCGTGGCTTTATCCAGTATCGGATGGACCTATAGCACTAGTGCTCGGCGAGAATCTTCCCTAGTAACATCATCAGGTGCTATTGATATGTTAAACATATCAATAGCACCTGATTTATATATTGGACATATCCTTCTAACTGAGCTAGAGTAGAGGCCAGAGAAACCGGAAGCTAGCGGAGAAATGGAGTTCATCATCATGACAGAACGACGAATCATCATTATCACAGGGGGCGGGAGCGGCATCGGGCGGGCTTGCGCACGAGAGTTCGCGCAAAAGGACGAGCAGGTTGTCATCCTGGGGCGGAGCGCGGAGAAACTTCAGCGCTGTGCTCAGGAGGAGGGATACGACATCGCGTGGAAGCAGGCAGACGTTAGCCAGCGCGAACAGGTTGAGCGGGTAATCAATGAGATTGTCAGAGAATATGGGCGCATCGATGTCCTGGTGAATGCGGCAGGCTTCGTACTTGGCGCGACCACAGATATGCCGCTCGCCGAGGCTGAGGCGAACTGGGATGCCGTACAGGAAACCAATCTCAAGGGTAGTTTCTTGATGACCGTCGCTGCCGCTCCCCACATGCCGCGCCCCGGTGGTAGGATTATCTATATCAGCTCTATCGCAGCCTTTACTGGAGGGAGTCGGGCGGGCTCAACAGCCTATGCAGCCGCGAAAGCGGGTGTGCTGGGCCTGACCTATGGATTCGCGCGCGAACTAAGTGAGCGGGGTATCACAGTCAACGCCATCGCCCCCGGCTTCATCGCCAATACCGAATTCACCTGTAACTGGACCGACGAGAAGATCCAGGGCATCATCGCGCAAACCCCTGTAGGTCGCGGTGGTAGCGCCAAGGATATCGCGGCCTCAGTAAGTTATCTGGCCTCGCCCTCCTCTTCATTCGTCACAGGAGAGGTCCTGAACGTCAACGGAGGCTGGCTCTTCGGTCGCTAGCATTCCCTTGTATAGGCTCGAAACGCATGTTATACTCAATATACAACACTCAGGTTACTCGCCTCTACATCGCTTCAAGTGGTGGACGAGTGACCGATATCGCAAGCTCATAATCTCATCGCAGCAGTTCGCGCGGAGGGCGAGCACGCGAAGGAAACATTCACGCTGGAAGAGGTTGAGCCTGTAACCCCTTCCCCGGCTAAATTGGAGGTCCTGGCAATGGCGTACACATCCCGGGAGGCAAGGAATCTCACGATTGGCGAGATCGGGCGGATGCGGCCCGAACAACTCCGCGATCTCAAGGCGCTGCCCACAGTCTCTGTGGACTTGCAGGCCCACCAGAAGAAGGCCTTCAACGATCGAGCTGAGAACCTCGGCATCTCCGAACGGGTGTAGCTGACCGTCAACGCCAGCAGCACCAATGAGCGTGCCTGGGGAGCTTCCCCAGGCACGCCAGCCGTTTTGGCATCTCTACTACATTATGAACTGACTCCTGCCAATTATTCACCTTGTCCTTCTCCTGATATGCGTTCAGTAGGGGCAGATTCATTTTGCGCGGCAAAATACTCTAGCAGCAATTGATGAATAAACTGGTAGTTTCCACCTAAATGACTGAGCAGGTGGCGGGCGCGAGCATCTTCGAGGAAGGCTGTAGCATGTAAGGGAAAAATGCCCGCACGCCACAGCCAGAAACGGATCAGGTAATGCCGAACAAGTGGGCAAAAGAGGTAAATCATCAAGCCCATCAATATGCCAGTCAGTGCTCCTATGAGCGTTCCGGCGAGCACAAATGTGAGCCCTCTAGCCACAAAAGTTGCAAGGCCTCCGGCCATAGTGAAAATTGCCGCGCAGATTCCCACGATTGCTAGCGTTATGATTGGATCGTCCCCTATATGGAAGAGGCCATGAGCGAAAGAAAAGCGAATATTGGTCGTCGCAGGAAGGAGATGGACTTCGACATATTGTTTCGGAACTACATCCAGGTCACGCTCAATAATTACTGTAGTATCTGGTGCTTCTATCACTCCTCCAACAAACCCTCCAGCTAATACAAAGATCAGCACCTCAACAAGCACAATTATGAGTATGCCTGTAGGATTGAGGAACAAAGCGAAGGCCAGGGCAAAGATCAGCGTCCCTAGTAGTCCAACGACTAGTCCCAGGCTCCATTCATACCACTTGTAGAGGCGAGGCCATTGGTCAAGCCAGTCAGATTGCAGAATTTCTAACTCAAATGCTGTCAAGTTGTGTTTACTCATCTGTTCGGCGAGATAGCTTAACCAGGAACGTGTCTGATCCAGCGTATAGCGTTTGACTGGCCTATCCTGTTTGCTCTGTCGTACCGCTCCTTTTTCACGCACCATACGCTCAACATAGTCGGTCCAGATACTCTCTACAAGTCGGATCTGTTCAAATGGTAGGTTGTGAGGAGTCACTCCACGATACACTAATATCATCACATTGAGCATTAAAGGCGTGGTAATGAGATCTTGTAAGGCAGGATTTGTGATAAGTGCATCATGTAAACCCGAAAGTGTTGGTCCACATTTTCGGATCACATTTTCGGCCTGGACTGTCGTGAGAGGCTGTACAATCACTGCGTTCTGGAGCAACAGTTGCTCTTTCATAGAAGCAACATCATACTCGGCCTTGCGGCTACATACAACTAAAGGCATGCCAAACCTGGAACGGCGAAAGATATTGATCGCGGCAATACACTGGGGACGTGCAAGTTCTTCCATCTCATCTAGACCATCGAACAGTGGAAGCACCTGCCCCTCTTCAATCCAGCGCTCTCCTAACTTGCGAGGCACATTGTAGATTCGAGCAAGTTGCTCTGCCAGCCACATATTAAGGGATAAGCTACTTCCTCCCCACGAGGATAATGGCACAATTATCGGTAGGGGGTACGCAGTATCTGCCTCCGCTCGCGCAATAAGATCCATCGCTAGATGGAGTAAAAGCGTCGATTTGCCCACACCCGGCACACCAAGGATGAGCAATTCTCCTTCAGCCTGATCAAAAACGGAGAGAATTGAAGTTCCTTCAGGAAGCGGGCGTTCGGCGCGGTCAGGAAGTTGATGCAGGAGATGGGATGCGTTAAATACACTCTCCGGTCGCTCAGAGAGCCCCAATTCAATCCAGGTGATGCCTTGCAATAATCCATCGAGCAATGTCTGATAGGTTCGGCGTAGGAGTCGGAGTATACGCTCCCGTTCAGAGGCTCCCACAACAGGGGTATTCCTACGAGCCGGCAGGCCGAGCAGGCGTTGTAATCCTCGAACGGCTTGCTGCCAGCCTTCATCTGGCGAAGCCCATGTCGTAATTGCAATTCCATTGGCGGGTAATGATGTGAATGTCCCTAATTCTGACTCCTCCCAGGCGACTGGGCGCACTATAAGGGGAATAATATGCGTGCCATTCCTCAACTTCCGCTCGACAGCCTCATGCATAAGAGCACGACAGGTATCGTCGGCAAAGAAATCCGCGCTCAACAGCAAGATCACACCATCTGCCCGTTCTAGATGGCTGGCTAACTCGGACATACGCTCGGCTCCAGCCGAAATCTGACGTTCAGACCAACAGGTGAGGAGTCCAGCTTGTTGAAGAGGTAACAGATGAGCTTCCCACTGGGAGAGCAAAGGCCCATCAGATAAAGCAGCCACACACATGAGAGAGAAAGGGCGAGCCTCTCTCTGATGCTGCTGAAGCACAGTACTGCTCACGTTTCTGTTTCTCTCTCATTGCTGTCAATGTACTCTCAAACAGTAAACCTGCAAGAGCAGCAAATAGGTCTTACCCATTAGCCAACTTGATACAAAGTATTCAATTAATAAGGTTCAACAGTAGTATACCAGATGCGAAGCGGTTATCCCAGGGATCTTAGAAACGAACAAGAGCGAAGCGTCCAAAAGCGACAAAAAAAGCCAGCAGGAAAATGACGGAATTGAAGATGATGTTTGAGAACTCCTTGCGCTTAGCATGGAAGATACTGGCATAGATCATGACAAGGCACAGGCCAAGAGCGGCAACAATGGTCAGGTCAGTCAAGATATGAGTAACTCCGGGGAGGATCAGACCAAGAGAGCCCAGCGCCTCGCATGCCCCAATGTAACGGACAACGAACGGGCGCGTCTCCTTGATCCAGGTGAAACTCTTTTCGAGCGAGCTTATCGGCGAAAAAAGCTTCATACCGCCAACCCAAATAAAGAACAATGCGAGCAGGGCTTGTAATATCCAGAGTGCTATATTCATTTTTTCTACTTCTTTCTCAAGGGGTAATGAGGCTGGGACATGAATGCTGCACCAGGCGCGATCAGTAGCCACGTGAGCCGCCTCCACTCTTCGTTCATCTCTCGTCAACAACGGGTGACTTCCCAACTCTATAATAGTAGCACGATTTATCAATACTACGCTACTTATGGAGCATGCCGAGGAGCATAAGTCGTCTCGATGGACTCGGCGCAGGCGAAAGCTCTGCGCCTACATATAGAGGGGAACATGTACGCGTTAGAGGCCCCAAATGGCATCGGCATCCGATGTTTTTAGGTTTGTTAGAAATGGTAGGATAAATAATCTTTTGAAGGGGTTCTCATCATCTACGGCAAACTCCGCTTTGGTCGTTTCTTTGGGTATCTTAACCACATCCAAAAAATTAAAAAGGTAGACAACGAGTATTTTTCGCTGGCTGACGCGTCATCAGTATGACCCAAGCCAGGTGGAGATGCAAAACAGAGATGCAGTGATGTGCAGCAAGGCCGCCAGATTCAGGCAGGGCATTCAACGCCGAATTGATCCGCAAGAATCTGGTCTGTGATGGCGGCAGCAGCTGTTTCGGTCATCATCGTCTCAGTTGGCGCGCGTGGCATGAGCGTCAAACTGTTCAGTCATCCTTCATGAGAGGAAGGGTCACCGTAAAGGTCGAGCCTTTTCCAACAGCGCTGTCCACTGTGATGGTTCCTCCATGATGTTTGACGATCTCAGCCACAATATAGAGCCCCATGCCCAGGCCCGGAATCGCTTTCCGCTTGGAATCAGCGACCCGATAGAACCGCTCAAAAATTTTGTCGTGCAGCTCTCGCGGGATGCCCAGGCCATGATCGTGGACACAGATCGTGACCGCATCGTCGGAGGCGGAGAGATCCATCTCAACGGTCCTGACATCTGGCGAATACTTGATGGCATTGCTCAGCAGGTTGGTAAAGACCTGTCCCAGCCGATCACGATCCGCTAGGAGGCTGACCTCCACTGCGCCACGCTCCAGGATGGTATAGCTTGGATGGAGGTGATGGATGGTGGCGGTGACCTCCCGCAACAACTCGTTGAGGTCCACCTGCTCCCGGACATACTCCAGCCTACCAGCCTGGATCTTGGAGACATCCAGTAACTCTCTAATCAGACGTTCGAGTTGTTTGACGGGACCCTCCACCCGGGAAAGCGCGGTGGCGGCCTCGTGCTGGGATTGCTTTTCCAGTCGTTTGCGCACCAGTTGGGTCTGCATCTTCATGGTGGTGAGCGGGTTTCTCAGTTCATGGCTGGCCATGCTGATAAAGGCATCTTTGCGTTGTTCCAACTCCTTACGCGCCGAATTATCCAGTACAAAGGAGACCATCTGCCACGGTTGGTCCTGGAAGATCACGCCACCCACCAACACGGGAAGGCGGCTGCCATCTTTACACACCAATTCGGTTTCAAAGGGGGTGGTCTGCCCGCGTGCAGTAAGCTCCTGGATCGAGTGCTCGAAGAGCGGCGCTTGTTCTGGAGATGCGATGTTCATACGGCTCAACGTTCGGCTCTGCACCTCTTCTCGGGTATAACCAGTCATGCGAAGAAACGCCTCATTGGCGTCCACGATCACTTCTCCTTCCATCTCGACAGAAGTAATGCCGATAATATTGGAGTCTATGAGGGCGCGAATACACTCCTGACTCTGGCGTAAAGCTTCCTCCGTTCGTTTCTGCTCCTCAATGTCAGTGCTGGTACCAAACCAGTTGACGATTTGACCTCCTTCATCGCGCATCGGCATGGCGCGCGTTAAGAACCAGCGATACTCTCCATTCTGGCCATTTTTGAGACGCTCTTCGTGCTCAAACATGGTTCCCATATCCAGGGCATGCTGCCAGTGGGCTCGGGTGCCTTCCTGATCAGCAGGATGGATGAACTGGAGATGAGCCATGCGGTCGTTTTGCACGTGTTCAAGCGTGAACCCGGTATAGTCTTGCCAGCGCTGGTTTGTATAGTCGTGCTGGCCATCGGGTCGTGCCACCCATACCATCTGCGGCACCGTTTCGGCCAGCACGCGCAAGCTCTCTCGGCTTTCTTTGAGCTGCTGCTCCGCCTGCTTCTTCTCATCGATGTCGGTACTGGTGCCAAACCACTTGAGAATCTGGCCTCTTTCATCACGCACAGGCATGGCGCGGGCTAAGAACCAGCGATACTCCCCAGTCGTGCCCTGATGCAGGCGCACTTCCGTTTCATACACCCCGCCGGTCTGGACAGCGTGCTGCCACGCGGTACGTGCGCGGTGCCGGTCTTCCGGATGCAGTGTCTGCATCCATCCCTCCCCCTGGGCCTCTGCGGTGCTCTGACCGCTATAGTCGTGCCAGCGTTGATTAAACAAGTCATGAAATCCGTCTGGTTGCGTGGTCCAGACCAGCTGAGGTATGGCATCGATGAGGGCATGGATTTCAGCTTCGGCTCGCTTGCGCTCAGTGATGTCGATGCCGGCGATGACGAGGTACGCGATGTGGTGATCTGCATCCCTGTGGGGAGTGACCGCGACATCCAGGTGACGGTCCAGGCCTTCCCTGGGGTGAATGATCGCCTCGAACCGCACGGTTTCACCTCTGCTGGCTCGCGCGATGGCGGCACGCAGTTGCTCTTGACTGGTCGGAGAAAAGGACCACCACCGGGTTTCGGTGAGCGGGTAACCAATGACCTCCTCGCGTCGGACGCGCGCCTCCACCAGGGGAGCCTCATTGATCTCCAGGACGATCCCCTCGGGGGTCAGAACGCCGACCCTGCTATACAAGCCATCCAGGTCCTCGATAGAGAGACGCTTGCCCTGGGGAACTGGCGCCTCTCGTCGGGCTGCGGCTCTGCCCTGGTGGACGTGCACCATCAGCCCCCCAACCGTGGGAGAGAGATGCACGTGCAGCCAGGTTCGGGTCATGGGAGACACATACTCCACTTCGCTTGGTGCTCGGGTATGTCTGGTCTGCTGGACGGCGTGGTAGAGTGCAGCGCTCACCAGTTGGTGAGCACCCCGCCAAAAGGGCTTGCCCACTATGTTCTCTCGTGTGACGCCGAGCAGGGCCTGCGCGCTCGCATTGGCATAGACAATTGTGGCGGCGTCATCGACGAAAAATAGCGCACCTGGAAGCGTCTCAAGAAGTGTGAGGGGCATATCACTCGATGCAGGAATGACATGTTGGGTTTGTTTGGTATTCGACATCGTGCGGTAGCTCTCCCTTTCACATACCCCCATCCCTGAGAACGAAGACGCATTCCTGCTCTAAACTCAAGAAATATATTGCATATGATGTGCTATATTTGAGAAACAAGCAAGCTGTACCATACTTTTGTCGGGGAAATCGCTCGTTCGTCTAGGTGCCCATGTGATATGTCAATAGTATCCTTATCTAAACAGTAGGATGAACCTTAGTACCAGAATATGTAGGCATTGAGCTTTAGCCAACGCAGCACCCCAGCGACAATACTGTACTCCCCACTTAGACGCTCATCTTAAGTAGGCGCAGTGCTTTAACCTGCGCCGGGCATTTCCCTCTACGTCAGCACTTCTCCGCTGCTACCCTCACCCTATCTCCTGCTCAGTTGTGATACCATATGAAGGTCTATCTACTGGGAAGGATTAGCAAAATATGTCTATAGAATCGGCTTTTAGCCAGTTTCCTACGCTTACTACGGAGCGTCTAAGATTACGCCAGATACGACCCAATGATGCGGAGTCGTTCTTTGAGATATTTTCGGATGAGGAAGCCATGCGCTACTACGGACATGAGCCTCATACGTCGATTGAGGAGACGCGCGCGCGGATACAACGCATTGGGGAGCAATATGAGCAGCGCGAAGCCCTGCGGTGGGGCATCACACTTAAGGATGATAATACAATTCTCGGTTCATGTGGCTTTCACCATCTCAGAGCTGACTTTAAGCTAGCCGAGACAGGCTACGAACTCAAGCGCTCCCATTGGGGCCAAGGCATCATGGCCGAGGCTGAGGCAGCGGTACTGGAATATGGTTTCAATGAGCTTGGCTTCCATCGCGTTGAGGCTATCATTGATATCGTCAATGGACGCTCGAAGGGCCTACTCCTCAAGTTGGGCTTCACCTACGAGGGGAATTTGCGCCAGCGCTTTTACTTCCAGGGTGGTTTCGAGGATGAGCACTTCTTCGGTCTCCTCAAGGAGGAGTGGAACGCACGCGATAGAGCCACAGGAAAGGGGTAACATATGTTAGCATATGTTTTCTGGCATCAGCGAGCCGAAGAAGTTTCACGCGATGAGTATCAGCAACGGCTAATAGCCTATCACCAGATTCTACAAGAGCGCCAGCCAGAAGGTTTTCAGGGCTCATTCGTATTGGAGATGTCACATCTGCCCTGGATGCTAGAGGGACCCGAGGTCTACGAGGATTGGTATGTTGTCGAGAACTCGGCGGCTCTCGATCCACTGGATGAGGCAGCGGTATCAGGCATTTGCCGCGAACCCCATAACGCCGTGGCAAGGTTGGCAGGTGACGGTACAGGCGGGCTCTACCGCTTGAAGAGTGGTACATTCGACCGCCAGCAAGCGAGCGCCATTCGTCACGCAAGCTATTTCAAGAAACAGCCCGGCATGAGCTACGAGCAGCTATATGCCCTCTTAGACCAGAGCAATGTCGAGAGCCAGGGCATCCTCTGGCAGCGCCAGATGACGATGGGTCCAGCCCGCGAATATTGCCTGCACTCAACTGAGGTAGCCGCACTCCCCGCCGAGCTAGAAATTGTCCACATCGAGGCACGCCCCATCTATACTCCAGAGGCCCAGTAATGAAAGAGATCATACACTGCGGCAAATCGCGGCGTATGATCTCCGCTCCCAAGATACTAATTAGCGCACCTGCTGGTTGCGTTGCTTCCCAAAGAGATTGGCAATCAGGAGTATGATAACAAGTAATACCAGACTAAGAACCTTACCGTCGATGTTGCCTCGGAGATACCCCCCATAAGTCAACAAATCGCCAACCTCAGTGACCAGTAAGCTAAGAAGGCTCCAGACAATAGCTATCCCTATGGCTTTGGCACTACGATAGTTGCCACGTGTACTCACGAATGCCAGTCCGGCAATAAAACCCGCAAGTATAGCAGCAATGCAATTTATCACGAGCATATTTGACGGAACCGAACTAAATTGATAGAGGAGCATATCTACGAGCACCGGAGCGAATGATGTTGCTATTCCAACCCAGGGGCCAAACTTGGTTGCGAAGAAGAGGCTCAGAGCCAACGCCACTGCTAATCCCAAGAAATAACTAACCTGATAGCCGAAAACTTCGAATACACCAGTGAGGAGAATACCGATGATCAAGGCGATAAATTGTTTACCGGTCAGAACCCAGGCACTCGGTTGAGCGGGGATGCTGGCAGGTCCTTGCGGCGTTGCAAGGCTCGTTGCGGAGACCTGCGCCGATGGAGTGAGGTGGGGGAAGTTGGCGGCGGGGGTCAAGACTGATGGAGGCGTCATCGCTGGCGTGGATTGTGCAAGGGTTACTGGCTGCTGTTGCCCTGCCTGTGCGGGTAGGGTTGGCTGTACGGGTGGCGCACCAGGACTGGAGGTTACCGAGATGGCAGGTGCCTGACTCTGGCTAGCCTGCTCAAGGGCCGTGGCGAAGGCTTTGACGCTGCCAAAGCGCTGCTTCGGATCTTTGGCCAGGGCGGTTGTGATGACCTGCTCGACATGAGGTGGAATGTCTGGCAACTTCTCGCGGATGGGCGGGACAGTGGCGAACATATGCTGAGTACACAGCTCGGTAAAGGAGCCATGGAAGGGACGCTCGCCCGTCAGCCATTCGTAGACCACGATGCCGAGCGAGTACTGATCGCTTGCGGGACGCGGTTTGCCCTGAATCTGCTCCGGCGACATGTATGCCACCGTACCGATGACGTCCTGTGTACTCTGATAGCGCGAACTCTGCGCCACCAGCGCGATCCCAAAGTCACTGAGCAGCACCTCGTTCTGACGCCCCAGCAACATATTCTCCGGTTTGATGTCCCGGTGCACTAAACGCTCGTCATGCGCGTACTGCAAGGCAGAGGCAACCTGCTTGACATAGGGAGCCATGGTCGCCAGGGGAAGGCGCGTGCCACGTGGATAGCGCTGGCGCAGGGTTCCCTGCGGCGCGTAATCCATTACCAGAAAAGGCACTTTCTCGGCGAGACCGAAGTCGAGCACGCGCACAATGTTGGGATGCGTCAGGCGAGCAATGAACTGCGCCTCGTGTAAAAAGCTCTCAGTATCATCCTGTCCCGAGAGCTTGGTATGGAGAACTTTAATGGCGGCGGGGGTCTTAAGGTAAATATGCTCGCCATGGTAGACTTCCGCGAAGCCGCCCTCTCCCAATAGCTGGGTGAGGATATAATTCCCTAACTGCTGTCCAGTACGATCTACCAAATCTCAACTCTCTTTCAATACAAAAAGGCATGTAGAAGGTTTTTTATATGCGCAAATATGGCTTGATGACACATGATCTCTTGCGGGGTTACGAGAAGGGCGCCTGCTGGTTACTTTTCTTGCCAAAGAGATTGGCAATCAGGAGCATGATGACAAGCAGTACAAGGCTACAAATACCACCTATTAGTCGACTAGAGGTAGCAAACATAGGCAGAATACCAGCGCCAACAAATAAGATCAGTAGGCTAAGCAAGCTCAATCCAAGGGCTATCCCTATGGCTTTGACACTACGATAATTACCATGTGTGAACACAAATGCGAGTCCAGCAATACCACCACCGAGTAGAGCAATAATGCACTTGACCACTAGCACATATAGCTGCAACCGGAAAGGGAAGTAGAGCATATCTGCGAGTAGCAAAGTGAGTGATGTTGCGATCCCGACCCAGGGGCCAAACTTTGTCGCGAGGAAGAGGCTCAAAACTAAAGAAACTACGGCTAATACCAAACCATAATGGACATGAGTTCCGAAATATTCGAGCGCCCCAGTGAGGAGCACACCGATGATCAAGATGATGAATTGCTTACTGGTCAGACGCCAGGCACTTGGTCTCTGAGACTGAGCCAAATCGCTTCTCTCTTTCAATGCAAAGAGACATATAGAAGATTTTTAAGTTATAAATGTTTGCCCGATGACACATGATCTCACGCGGGAATATGAGAAAGAGATCTCTGATATCATCGAATTTACCTGAGATCGTAACGTAGCATTACATCAATGATGCTGGATATGATGTATCTCACAAAAAGGGAAACTCGGAATTTATCAGCGGTGGCATTGTGCTATTTAGCACGGCGATAGTATGGATGGGTACGTGTTGTCAGCCAAATTCCCCCAAAGGTGAAAGGTAAAGTGAAAATGAGAAAGAGAGGAAATTCGCATAAATGCGCCAATAGTGCTATATACATTAATCTCGGCCTGATATAGCTTATTATAAATTTATATTAAATGCAATTTTAATTCACAGCCGCTCATCACACTCATTCATGCAAAAACGGCTCAGTGGATCGCCTAATGGTAGGCGATCCACTGAGCCGTTTCATATTCCAGATTATTAATCTACGTGCTTCTCTGTGCTCCTGCTCCATTACCGCGTGCCAGAGCAGTGAAGATGCCCAGGGCCGCAAAGAGCGCGCAAACGAGCAGTGCCACATGGAAGGCTCCAACAAATGTGCTTTGTAGTTCGCCAATGCGAGCTGCCGAGAACTGGTGAGCCTGGGGTGAGGAGAGCAGCGAACCAGCGAATGAACCACCCAGGGCCGCGAAGACCGTTCCCGTCAGGGCTACGCTCAAGCATTGCCCGACTACGCGCCCGGTCGCCAGCAAACCTGAGGCCTCACCCTGCGCGTGAAGTGGAGCCGCACCCATCATAGTGCGCGTATTAGGCGATTGGAACATCCCTTGCCCAAAGCCGGTGATAGCGAGTCGCCAGGCGATATCCCAGACTGTACTATGCGTATCCACCTGGCTGACCAGGACCAGCCCCACACAGGCAATAGACAGTCCAATAGGGGAGAGCCAGCGTGAGCCCAGGCGGTCAGCAATTGAGCCACTCAACGGAGCCGCAATAGCCAGCATTAATGGTAAGGGTGTTAGCAGCAGGCCGGTCTGAATGGTCGAGAAGCCCCGCAACTCTTCCAGGTAGAATGGCAGCAGAAAACCGGGGGCGAAGAGAGCCATCATGCAGAGCATAAAGCTTATGTTAGCGAAGGCGAAGACCCGGTTCGTAATCAGTTTCATACTCAGGATGGGGCTTTCAATATGTAGCTCGACATAGACTGCCACCGTCAGCACCACCACTGCCACCACGAGTGAACTCAGAGTCTCTGCCGAGAGCCAGCCCCACTCCTGCCCGAAGGATAATCCAAGCGTCAGCGCAGCCATGCCTATGGCGAGTAGGATCGCACCCACCGGATCGAAACGCTCAAGCTTCTTTCCAGTCTGGATTGTCTCATGGTAAAAATACCAACCCGCTAGCAGGACGACAATACTAATAGGGACGTTGACGTAGAAGATCCAACGCCAGGTCAGGTATTGGGTAATGATGCCTCCAATGGTAGGCCCTGCCGCGACGCCCAGAGAGACAACAACGGCGTTCAGGCCAAGGGCCAGCCCACGCTCCCTGGGTCCGAAAGTGCTGGTTATCATCGCGACATTGACGGCAAAAATCAATGCCCCGCCAAGACCCTGAAAGAGCCGCGCCAGAATCAGAAAGAGCAGGGTGTTTGAGAGTCCACAGAGCGCAGAGCCCAGGACAAAGACGATCAACCCCGCGATAAATATGCGCTTACGCCCAATAAGATCGGCAAGCCTCCCAAAGGTAAGAAGTGTTGCCGCGATCACGACCAGATAGCCGATTATAATCCACTCCGTAGCCCCTCCCAACTGCACCTGAAAAGTACGCGCGATATTAGGCAATCCAATATTCACAATTGAACCATCCAGCGTCGTCATGAAGCTTGCGGAAGCCGCCAGAGCCCAGATGACCCACTTGTTGGTCGCGTTCCGCGCGATATTGACCTGTTCTTCAGTCCTATACATTTCATATTTAGAAGCTGAGTCTGTCCGAGTTACAATTTTTGAATGAGATGATATAGTCTTTCTGTCATCAGGATGTGCATGCGCATGCGCCATAAGATCCCCTTTTTTATAGAATGGTTTAATATATTATTCCTACTCTTTAGTTTAATTCCTAATGACTTGTATGTCCAATACATAATTACTGGTATATTAATAGGTATGGCCTATAACTGAATTGGAGGAGCAATGGAATTACGACACTTACAATATTTTATAGCCCTGGCGGAAGAGCTACACTTCGGTCGGGCGGCAGCAAGATTAATGCTCGCCCAGCCATCGCTAAGCCAGCAGATAAAGCAATTAGAGGATGAGATGGGCTTTCCCCTCTTACGGCGGACGCGGCGCTCGGTGGAATTGACCGAGGCGGGGAGCGCCTTTCTAGAGGAGGCGCGCAAGATTCTCGCTGAGGTACAGGAGGCGAAGCGAGTGGCTCTGCGAGCCTATCGCGGAGACGTTGGGCAACTGGTTGTTGGGTATATCAGCTCTAGCACCTACGATCTGCTACCCAGAATGCTCCATGCCTACCGTGAACGCTATCCACATGTCGAAGTTGTGCTGCGCGAACTGACAACTCCTGACCAGATTCGCGCCCTGGAGGAAGAGCGCATCCATATTGGTCTGATGCGCCTGCCCATCAGCGCCCCCATGGTCAAGGTTGAGGTTGTCCGCCGCGAGCCAGTCGTCTGCGTTTTACCAGAGGCCCATCCCCTGGCTGCTCACGAACGAGTCTCTGTCGCCTCCCTTGAACATGAACCATTTGTCTTGCAGTCAAACCAGCGCGCCGCTGGCTACTACATCCAGATCATGAAGCTCTGCCTGGCCGCTGGCTTCAGCCCCAATGTCGTACAGGAGGTCACCGAGATGCACGCCATCGTAGGGCTGGTAGCGGCAGGAATGGGGGTCTCTCTAGTCCCGCTATCGACGAAGAATATTCGCTCGCGGGGAGTAGTGTATCGCGAACTTGAAGGTGATGTTCTGATGACTGAGATGGCTCTAGGCTGGTTGCGCGATCCCCATTCCGCAGTTGTTAAGAACTTCCTGGCGGTCGCACGCGAGACTGCCTTCAATATGCCATGACTTGCTACATCTATAAAGGAAGGGGTGCGCGTTGTTCGATCAAGAGCAATTTCTGGGGGCGAGAGAGGCGCTTGATACGATATTCCGTCTGCAGTGCCTCGCGCTTCGTGGAGAAACGCCAGTGGGCCGCCAGCGTCACGGGCCGATGCGAACGCGTATAGTGCCCACCTCTTCCCTGATTGTGAGCTTTGATGCGCCGGGTGACATCTCGCGCATAACCAGTATACAGAGAGCCATCGGCGCAGCGCACGATATAGACGAAATGTCCCGTGCCCGTTTGCTCCTCACCAAGCACTGTCTCATCCTCAGACATTGCCATAAACATCTCGCTCCCTCTGCTTGCCGTATCTGCTGGCATTCACTATACGGCATTGACGTCCAACGTGCAAGCATCCTGCCATACAACCCAGGGCCTTCCAAATTCTCCATAAAAAGCAAAATCAGCTGCTTCACGGATCTTCGAAATGTGTGGCGCGCCACACATTTCTGACACTCTTTTTATGAAGAACGACAGCATTGCGCTCATGTAAGGGTAAACGAAGTATTGCTGATGGAAATTAGATGGACACAGTTATAAGCAATAAAGTGGTACAATACCAGTGGCATATATGGCTACGAGTTTGGCGCGTAAAATCGTGCGACTTGTAGGATATGTATGCCCAATAGGCCTAAGGACGGAACCTCTGTTTGCTTTATATTGGCACGCTGCTCAGGCATCGTGTCGCAAAGGAAAGGGCGAAATAGTTTTGAAATCACTGACTGAGTATACGCTTCCCCCACTGGAATGGCACCGACAGGCGCGTGCCTGGTATTTAGAGATGTTAGAAGATCAGCCCGTGTATTTCGACGAAACAAACAAGTGCTGGTGGGTCTTTCGCTACGATGACGTGGCGCACGTTTTGAAGGATTATGAAACCTTCTCATCGGCGCGTCTAATGAATGGCGCTCAGAGCGAATCAATCATTACCCTTGATCCTCCACGTCATCGCCAACTCCGCACCCTGGTAACCCAAGCCTTCTCAGCACGTGCCATCGCCGCCATGGAACCACGTATCACGCGGATCGTGAATGATCTGCTGGCACAGGTCAAGCCAGCAGGCAAGATGGATGTCATGGAAGACCTGGCCTATCCGCTACCCGTCATCGTAATTGCCGAGATGCTTGGTCTACCGAGAGAGGACTGGCCCAAGCTCAAAGCCTGGTCCGACCTAATCCTTGGGGATTTCACCCAGGAACAGGGCAACGCTGAACTCGCCGATGAGAAGTGGGTGCCACAGGAAATTATGCAAGAAATGTATACATACTTCTTCCAGGCGCTCCAGGCGCGGCGCATCGAGCCACGCGACGACCTGATGACTCAGCTCTTGCAATCCGAGGTCGATGGTCAGAGCCTTGATGACCAGGAACTCTTCAGCTTCTGTATCACACTTCTGGTTGCGGGCAATGTGACCACAACCAACCTGATCGGCAACGCCATTCTCTGCTTCAATAACTTTCCAGAAGCTATGGAGCACTTGCGCGCTGAGCCTGAATTGATGCCACGTGCTATTGAGGAAGTGCTGCGCTACCTGCCACCTATCCGCAAACCCGGTGAGAGCGATAGCGTTATCATCGGGCGCACAGTGACCACCGAGACCATGCTCGGAGAGAAGACGCTGCGCAAGGGAGAGACAGTCATGGTGGGGCTAGCATCCGCCAACTTCGACCGCCGCCAGTTCCCCAATCCTGAGCGCTTCGACATTACACGCGACCCTAACCGCCACCTCTCGTTCGGGCATGGGGTTCATTTCTGCCTGGGCGCTCCACTCTCGCGTCTAGAGGCGAGGATCGCGCTCAATGCCATGCTGCAACAATTGTCAGATCTGCGCGTTGACTCGGACGCGACCCTTGAGCAGGTTCGTAGTGGCGTCGTCTTTGGCGTCAAGAATCTACCCATCACCTTTACCCCCAGCTAGCAACAAAAGTCAGGGGCATCAGACTTGCGCGACAAGCTTGATGTCCCTGGCCGATTTTAAAAAGCATTCTCCCTATATCTGGATGTGACGTATATGAGCAAGCCATAAAATGCGGGAGAAAGGTGGTGAAAAAAACGCCCCTCGATGCACACTAATGTGTTTTTAGCGTGACGAGACAAGCAACGTTTTCATCCAACGCATATCACCTCTCTCGTGGGGAAAAACGAGGCACCCGTAACGCATTGCTTCCCTGCTTTGTCTCAAGATCGCGTATGTGCGTATAAATGACAGTGAGCGTCGTCACTTAATTCTGTCGATTGCTACAGAGGCCACGATAAAAGTGGCTATACATGCAGCACAGAAACTAATCAATCCTCCTACGCCACCGACAAGAATCAGGCAGATAACAGCGAACGCGAGCAAGCTTACCAATGTAATGGTGAGCCCTATGAGACGGAACATGTTTTGATTGTTATGCGGTTCAGAATACACTTTCGCTACTGGCGTTTCTCCCACCATTTGTTCATAGGATGCCTCGTTGTGTGAGTGAGCGTATGCCTGGTTGCCTTCATAACTGTAGTAGGTTGGGCTTGTTTGTTCATGTGTTTCCTCTTGTCGCATCATAATATATTTCCTCCTGCTTCAGCTTGCTATAACATAACGAATTTGCACATAGTCCTCGCTCATCAGAGAAGAGAACTCGGCCAGTACTCACGTTCTGTTATTTCTCTCAGGTCAAGGGCAGTACCATGATCCCAAACGCGAACATGCTCTCGATCCTCACCGGGGTTCCCTTCAAAGTTCGCACGGAAGGTATCGGCAACCTTCCCCCAACCATCCTCGACGTATCCTCGCACGAGTGTTCCGCTTGTCATGATGCACCGCCTTTCCGAGAGGATCTGAATTTGAGAAGTTTGATAATCGTTTCATTTCCCTAATGGTTGCAGCCAGGTCGAGTCCTCAAACATCACATGGTCGCCAAACGTTTTGTGTAATTTCTGCATTTCAATCACCATCAACATGACACATGAGGCATTTCTATGGTATACTCAATTCACTGATTTGATCAGTGAATTGACATGATTAATATCATGATTAAGTCACCAAAAAGTATTGAATATTTTAGTGACTTAATCACCTAAATAGAGGGTACACGGAGGAACAGACATTTGTCAAGAGGTTCTCAGAGAAACCGAGGGGAGATTCTCGTGGCACTTAAGCGGGAATTGAGGAAGATCAACGGTTTCGGCGCTTCCTTCTTCCGAGTAGCAGCGACTCAAACCAGGATGGCGGCTGACACAGATATACAGGTGATGGATATTCTGGATCTTGCCGGTGAAGTTTCTGCTGGTCAACTCGCCGATCTTATGGGGATGACTACTGGAGCAATCGCCAGGATCCTCAACCGGTTGGAGGAGGCAGGGCTCATCCATCGGGAGCGTGACCCCAACGATGGCCGCAGAGTTATTGTCCGGCTCGAAAGAGGCAAGGATGAAATGCACAAGGTTCACTCGATCCTGGGTTCTCTTGAGAAGACGTGGGATGAGGTGGTATCGCGTTATGATGAGGAGCAACTCGTCTTCCTCCTGGAGTTTCTCCAGCACAGCAACGCGTTGTCGAGAAAGGAACTTGGCCTGTTGCAAGAGGTGTCACCAGACGAGGGGAAAATCTTCTCTGCTCCGCTTGAAGATCTCTCTCGTGGCCGGCTTGTTGTCTCCTCCTGCGCCCGGCTGACCTTGTGTACGAGCGAAGGGATGGCAGAACTCTACCAGGCCCGCTTCGAGGGATCGGTACCGAACGTTGCAACCAAAGACGGGGTGGTCACTATCCGCTATCCACGACGGCTAACAGGTACCAGTGGAGAGCAACGTCAGGCCGTGGTCACGCTGAGTCGCGCCATCCCGTGGCAGATTGTGATCCAGAGCGGGGGATCAGATATCACTGCCGAACTGGGTGGTCTTGATCTCTCCTCTTTCGAGATCAAGGGAGAAGGAAGCAGGATCCACCTGGAGCTTCCCTCGCCCTCTGGCGTGGTTCCCATACGGATCAGTGGGGGAGGATCAGGGATCAATGTTCAACGGCCTGCTGGCATCGCAGCACGAGCGCTTCTCAAAGGCTGGGGCTCCGCATTTGTCTTCGATGATCAAACCCATATGGGTAACAATGTATGGTTGCAAAGCTCTGGTTTTGAGCCGACTGCCCCCTATTACAACATCGAAGTTACAAGCTCCGGAAGCATGGTCACCATCACCTCTGATTAAGGCTTTGAGGGGTCAGCACATCTATATCGTCGCGTCTCCTTTTCAGGTTCAAGGAAAGAGCAGCACAGTCGAGGATTGGCCACGCGAAACGGCTCTTGTTACTCATCGATGGTAGATGCGATCCACTGCCAAGAGCAACTCTGCTTCATCAATCTCAATGAGCAACGAACGACCCAGACACCGTTCGGCCTCTTGCCAGACGTAGCGTGTCCAATGCCAGAGTGCATGTGCCGCTCGTCGCACTTCCTGCTGTGAGGGAGACGTCGGCCAGGACTGCGTTAACAAGACTTGCTCCTCTGGCAAGAGGAGGTGTTCCACATACCGATATCCATAGGAACGAGAGCCACGCAAGGCGGCCAGCAACACATATAATTCCATAGCGCGGGAACTCACCTCTCCGAGTGCTGACCAGATTGCCCCACGGGCATTATGTAAACTGAGATATATTTGGCTGTCAGTCGCTTCCTCGATCGAGGTTCTGGCTTGCTTCCAGGAGACGGCCACGGCCTCTTCCTTGACCGCTGCGAGTGCATGCGCTAAGAACTGATCGGTATCCTTGAGAATGCGTGCCTGCGCATATTCTGAAGGCAGGTTCTCTTCCGAGCGTTGATGCAACCACAGATCGACTCGTTGCCACTCCTCTCCCACGAAAGCCGTACATCCAGCTCCTCGCGGGTAGGAGAAGTGAACTGTTCCCAAGGAACTCAGGATCTCGTGTAACGTACTCTCCGTTTGGGTAAACGCGACATCAGTAACCCACAGGTCAATATCCAGATCAGAAAAGCGATCGGCGCTGCCTCGGCCAAGGGAGCCGGTATAGAGCATCCCCAGTACGCGTGCATTGCTCTTTATCGCCGCCTCAAATGGCCCTAATGACATGGGCAGGGCGTGATCGGAACTATACTCAAACACCTCGAGTGGTTCACTCATGACATGCTCCCTTGCTGCTGGCCTTTTTGTGCCCAAATGCAAACCAGTTCGCCAGGAATATTCCCTCGTTCTGTTTGCTAGCGCAAGCGTTTTTGCAAAGGGGATAAGAAGAGTTATGATGAGCAACTGGCCCCAATCCCTAAGAGTGGCAACGAGGCCAGCAGGGCGGCATTTTTCCCCGGTTGCGTGGCCCCCTGCCATGGGCTCGCTCTCCTTTGAGAAACCTGGCACACAGGAAGTCAACGCAATATTCTACTACATTCATCGACCACGACTAGGCAATGGGCATCCACCTTCCTCATCTGCTCAGGCCAACGGTCTCACTCTTCTTCCCTATGTTCCCTGGCACCCAACGTCTTTTTCGGGCCCAGCTCGCGCGCTTGATGGCACGGCTCATCGTCGCCGTGCTCACCCAAACGCTGTGACTCTGCTCCTTTCTTGAGTGTATCAGCTAGCTCAACTCTTCCGCAAGCTGCTGTAGATTACTGAAGAAAGGTAGCTTTTTGTCGTTTCACCGCTCTGTTTGAGATGGGTCTATATAGTGATAAAAAGCAGGAGACTCATGCTATCAAGTACAAAATCAGGCGCGAAGTTCAGGAGAAGAACAGCAGTTATATAAGGGAAGAGCGGTAAACGAAAAATTATGAAAGAGCTGTCTTCACGGTTCAGAAGGCAATGCTGCTCATGGTGGCTGATGCATCGATAATTATAAACGTTGAGCCTGGTGGTGAAGGACCAATGTAAAGAAATGATGAAGAAAATTTTCTCTGTTGAAGAGCACAGAAATGGCTGAGAGTAGGTTGATTGCACTGGTATTTGACGGTGAGCAGGAAGTGAAATATCTGTGGTTGCAGATTCAAGAATTACAGAAGGGAGGTTCCTATGCGCGCTTTAGTGTATGAAGGACCATTCAAGGTCGCAGTCAAACAGGTAGAAGACCCAAAGATCCAGCATCCCAATGATGTCATTGTACGCATCACTTCTACCTGTATTTGTGGTTCAGATCTGCATATGTATGAGGGACGAACCGCTGCACGGCCAGGGATTGTCTTCGGCCATGAAAACATGGGTATTGTAGAAGAAGTTGGGTCAGGCGTCGTTACATTGCACAAAGGTGATCGAGTGGTTCTGCCTTTTAATGTCGCCTGTGGTTTTTGTAAAAACTGTGAAAGGGGCTATACTGCTTTTTGTCTGACCGTCAATCCTGGCTTTGCAGGTGGTGCATATGGATATGTGGCAATGGGTCCCTATTCTGGTGGTCAAGCCGAGTACCTGCGTGTACCTTTCGCGGACTTTAATGCGCTTCAACTACCCGCTGGGACGGAGCACGAAGAAGATTTTGCTATGCTTCCCGATATCTTTCCAACGGGTTACCATGGGGCAGAACTTGCCAAGGTAGCGCCGGGAGAATCTGTTGTGGTCTTTGGAGCGGGGCCAGTAGGCCTCATGGCCGCGTATAGCTCGCTCATTCGTGGCGCTGCCGAAGTCTATATTGTTGATCGCGTACCTGAGCGCCTGCAAAAAGCCAAAGGAATCGGAGCCATTCCCATTGATTTCAGCCAGAACGACCCAGTGCAGCAGATTCGTGATATGCGTCATGGAGATGGTGTTGACAAGGGAATCGACGCGGTTGGATATCAAGGAGTTGCGCCAGGTCAGAACAAAGAGGCTCCTAACATCGTGCTGGATTCGTTAATCCAGATTGTTAATGCAACCGGGATGCTGGGGATTCCTGGCCTGTATGTACCGTCTGATCCGGGGGGAGTAGATCCCCACGCGAAAGAGGGTCGCTTACTTCTTCCCTTTGGCAAACTCTGGGAGAAAGGGCTCCAGGTGGGTACAGGTCAGTGCAATGTGAAGCACTATATCCGCCACCTGCGTGACCTGATTATTGCCGGTCGCGCGAAGCCCAGCTTTGTCGTTTCCAATGTGGTCCCGCTCAATGACGCACCTCTAGCGTACGACAAATTCGACAAGCGTATCGAAGGATACACGAAAGTCATCCTCAAGCCCTAGGATCACCCAGCAATTGCGCCAAATAGTAAAAAGAGAGGCAAAAAGCACTTCGTATTGCACTGCCAAACTTCATTTGAAACAGAATCATCAGCCAATATGGCATTTACTCTTCGCCGAATCCGTCAATCGAAGTTTGGCAGAACAATAGGCGTCAAGTGATCTTCCAGCAAACCCTATCAAGAAGTTGATAGGAGGTGCTAAGGTGCGTCGTCCGTGCGGGGATAGAAGCATGTATAGCATAGTAATTGAAGCAATTTGGCAGAATAAATGGAAGAAGGTGATTTTGATGGTCACGCTTAATGATGCGAGAAGAGTTATTGATGCTGCCGAAAAAAAGGCTCAGGAAATTGGTCAGCCTATGAATATAGCGGTGGCCGATGCGGGAGGGAATCTGGTTGCTCATATCCGTATGGATGAAGCCTGGATTGGTAGTATTGATATCTCTATTAAGAAAGCTTTTACGGCACGAGCTTTCGACATTACCACGGAAGATCTGGCAACACAGTCCCAGCCCGGCGGACAATTTTTCGGCATTCACGCATCCAATGATGGTCGGATCATGATCTTTGCGGGTGGGGTTCCGCTCAAACTGGATGGAAAAGTCATTGGCGCTGTAGGTGTTAGCGGCGGTTCGGGCGTGCAAGACCACGCGGTGGCAATGGCAGGAGCGGAAGCATTCTAGCTTCATCAGAACTGAGAGCAAAGATCCTCATCGACATCGGCCTCTGGTAACTCCTGTCTTTAGACATGGAGAGGAAAGAGACCCTCCTTTTTTGGTGTGAATACGGTGGCGGTGCAGAGGCGCTTCGCCTGTGCTCCTGGATGTTTTTGAGCATACCTATATACGTGAACACGTGCGCAAACGCCGCCACTTCACCCATCCAGGAGGGCATGGCAGGCTTCGAGTCTGGTGTGATCTGGACTCGTGGCCGAGGGAGAGCTCATGTAGTATCGTCACCGTTTGAAGCGAAGGACTCCGGAAACGAAGCGAGCGAACACCCCTGGATGTGGTCTTAGCCATGTGGCGATGTCGGCAACCACGGCTGGATCAACGTGTTGAGCCGACTCGTATTCTACCGGCGTGGACGGGCCTATGCCGGGGAAGAACAGATGGTTATCCACCTCATAGATCCGAATCGTCACATCAGGCCGGTGAGAGAGGCCCTCCTTCCACCGTGAGAGATCATCCTCGACTGTCACTTGATAGTCACGGCCGCCTTGGAGAATAAACATCGGTTTGTCCAATGCCGAAGCCGTCGAGACCGGATCATAGCTTCGCAGGTCTAACCAATACGAACCTGAGAAGCCGAATGGTAACTCCCTGGCTGGTGTCGATGGGGACAGATCAGGACTGTCGACCAGCGCGGCTTGCCGAATCATCGTCTCCACGGCTGTCTCCGCAACTGGGCCGGGAGAGAGTTGGGCGAGATAGTGGGTAACACGGATGGCGGAGCGCTGCATGGGTTGCGTATCACCAGCCATGATTACCAATCCGGCGATGGACGGCTCAGCAGCCACGACACGCGGGGCGACTTTGCCACCCATGCTGTGACCAAGGATGAAGATCCGCGTAGGGTCCACAGTCGGCTGCTGTTGAAGGAGGCGGGCGGCGGCGACGGCGGATGGTACATACTCATCCGCCATCGTAAAATCGCGTAGCGTTGCCACCTGTTGGCTGTGCGTATAGGTCACCTTGTCAAAGCGCAGGACTGCCACACCACGGCTGGCTAAACCCCACGCGAGATCCTTGAGCGGTTTATTCAGCCCGCTAGTCTCGTCACGATCAAATGGCCCACCTCCGCTGAGCAATACCACGCCAGGCTTTGGGCCGTGCCCGTGGGGCAGACTCAACGTCCCTGGAACAGCCAGTGGGCCAGAACCAACCATCACGTCGTGCTCTTCAAACTTCTTTGGATTTGCATAGGATGGCGGCGTCCACACCGTGACTGATTCAGGGGCAGCAAGCCGAAAACCGTGAAGTTTGCCCTTGCTGTCAATCGACATGATCACCATGAGTTCCCCATGTTCACAGATGACTGGGACGCTCACACGGACCAGCCCCTCTTTCGCGTGCTCGACCACTGGCTCTCCGATCGTGGAAATCGGGCCACGTTTGCTGATCTCAACTCCCCAGGCATCACGCACCGTCTCAGAAGAAACAACCGCCCGGAGCGGAGGCGCAAACAACGGCTCCATCTCTACAAAGCACCCGGCTCTAGCCTTCTCAACGACGGTTCTGGCGATCGGTCTTGCATCGATGGTAGTCAAATCAGCCATCTCATCTCTCCTTGTTGCGAACGAGAGCTCATCATGAGGTCATTCTTCTTTGGTAGCGCTTTGTATCATTCTCAATATTGAGAATGATACCACATAGTCTCAATATTGACAATAGTCTCATATGTGAGATAATGGAAATATGGATACTATCGAACTCCTCTTACATCCCGTACGGCTGCGCATTGTGCATACCCTGTCTGGGGATCGAACCCTCACCACGGCCCATTTGCGTGCTCGGATGCCCAATGTCTCGAAGGCCACCATGTACCGGCAGGTCAGCCTGCTTGTTGAGGGAGGCATCCTTGAGGTCGACCATGAACAGCAGGTGGGCGGCACTATCGAACGCTGGTATCGGCTGCATCAGTCGAGCGCAGTGATAACGTCCGAGGCAGCTGCAGCTGCGTCGCTGGACGATTATCGTCGTGCCTTTGCTGCCGCGATGGCCGCCTTGCTTGGTGAGTTCAACGCCTACCTCGACCGAGGCCACGCTGACCCTCCTGCTGATGCAGTTGGGTTCCGACAGCATGCGCTGTGGCTCAGCCCGCCTGAGCGCGACGAACTGATTGGAGAACTACGTAAGGCCATTGTGCCACAGCTGAACAACAAGCCTGCACCAGATCGCAGACAGCACCTGCTCAGTCCAATCTTGTTCCCAATTGAGGATGAGCCCCCACAGACCCCCAGCCAGTAAATCTCCCCCTGCCCGCGGACACCAGGATTGCTTGGGTTGTCTTTTATTGCTCAGGCTAGAGAGACGCGTTGCGCATCACGTGGGCCAACAGTTCACACTAGCCCTAGCCAAGCCATCATCGTGTGAAAGGGCAAGATCCTTTGCAAGGGGAGCTTTCCAGAGTGACCAACGCATTTCAGGAGGCAAAACAAAGCAGAATCTGGCAGTTCTCATGCGTTACTTGGGCGTTTCAATAGGCAGTTGGCAGTACGAATGGCAGACAAATGAGGAAGCAGCTATAGGTGCCTGCAGAATGCATCAGACTGCAGCAGAAAGAGGTAGGTTATGCATCTCCCATTGCCGAATAAGCCACGAAAGGCTGACTTGGCAATGGAAAAATCGACTCCGATCGCTACACTCATAAAGGAGGTCATTTGCCCTTTTAGAACTTTTTTTATACTATTTTATGCAGCAAGGGAATTTTACGAAGAACGTAACCAGTGAAGAAGCATAATGGGACAGCGATGAGAACCACCAGCGCCCATTTGAGCAAGGGATACAGCACGAGAGTGCGAGCAACATACGCCAGTGGAACAATGATCAGAGGATGGATTAGGTAGACTGTGTAGGCGCTCTCAGCCAGCACCTTTCCTACCATGCCCTGGGTATTCAGATGCTTGCGAAACAACGTCAAGAGCCCGATGCACAACCCCACACAGGCAACCGACTCCCACAGTGCGTATATCAATGCCTGCCAATGCCATCCTCCCTCGAAGAGGTCCGCATGGCCTATTGCTCCCAGCGCAATGATCATGATAGGAAACGCGAGCATCGCTCCAATGGCTATCCTCAGCCAAACCCTTCCCAGCACATCGGGAAGACGTAGGAACAAGTTGCGACGATAGGCCATAAGGCCAATGACAAACAGGCTGATATATTGTGCAAATTCAGCCAATTGGAAGCCGAATATCGTGTAGGAATTGAGTGGGCACCAGAAACGCACCACAAAGGTCACAACCGTCAAGGCCAGTACAAACAGGAGAATACTTCGGAAGGTCAATGTATGGCTCTCGGTCATGGTCCGGCTTCCCCGCTGCCTGGTGAGCCAGCGCCCCAGAGCATACAGCACAGCAAAATAGATGAGTGCTAAGATAAACCAGGAAGGCCCATCACCTATCATCTGCCCCTTGAGCAGGAAGGCACTGTAAAAACTCCAATAGGATTGGTGTATGCCACCGGCCATATAGAGGACAAGAGGATCAAGCACCAGATCATAGATCAACAACGGGACGCCCAGACATAAGCATCTCTCCCACAGAAAGGTGCGCCCGCCTTTGCGGTCATAAGATCCAGGGGTAAAGTAACCAGAGATCAGAAAGAAGAAACCCATGAAAAATGCTTGATCGATGGCGATCAGGATACTCAGGACGACTGTTGCCAGCATGTCCTTGTTCGGACCTTGATAATACCACGCCCCAAGAGCACCATAGGTGATCGCAAGATGATGCACAATGACCAGGGCAGTAAGCGACACACGCAGGTTGTCAACGAAAAAGACACGCCCCCCTTGGGGCATTCAAAGACGCATTGAGGGCCTGAGTTACCGCATGCTCACCGTGAGAAGTAGCTCGTTCAACTTGTGATGACATGTTTGATCCTTTTTACTCAAAGAGTTGAGGGAGCGAAGAATGGTTTTTGTGGTTCCTCAAACAAGGAGTCAGGGAAGCCATGCTTCATGACGTGCAACACGCGATCTGCCATGAGATCTGGGCTTGGCTCGTCCTGCTCATCCCACCAGCAGTGGAAGGCCCGGTCCATCAAGCCTTCAAGGAGGGCAGCGAGCAAGGGAATCTCCTCTTCAGAGAACGGAGAAAGATCGACGACCTGCTCAAGGAAACGCAAGAACATCTCCACAAGCATTCCTGGCCCACCAGATCGTGCCGCGACTCCTTCTCCTGTCCTCTCAATACGAAGAATGTCGCGTTGCGCGTACACCTGATGAAAAATGGCACGAACGACCACAGGCAGGGAAGGGTTGTCCTCGTGCGCAATCTCCTCCCCCACTTGCTGTCGCATGGCTTCGAGCCCTTCTGTCAGAACAGTATTGAAGATTGCCTCTTTATCGCGGAAATGCAGGTAAAAGGTACCAACACCAACTGCAGCGGTTTCGGTAATTTCAGTGATCGTGGCGTCATGATAGCCACGGATCGCAAACACTTTGCGGGCCGCCACTAGCAGGTTGGCACGGGTGCGAGCCCGTCTTCTTGCCCCTCTGGGCTGTTTCACTTGCTGACTTTCCTGATCCATACTCTATCCATTTCTGAAACTGAAATCACTTTCAGAAATGGATAGTACCCCATCAACTGGTATCTGTCAAGAGGAAGATGAACATATTCAACAAACCGCCGTGGGAATCCCCATATGTGAATGACAAGGGATTCTTGCAATGGTCCTTCATAGGTAAGATGGAAAGGGGGTATGCCCAGAGAGGGCTGGGCTAGATCCTCCGAACTCCAATTGCGAAGACGGCGCTCTCGACGCAAATATAGGAACAAGATCAGCACGACAGGAAGGCGCTATACGTCCGGTGAAATTGAAAGCCATTCCTCGCGTCACTTCTTATCTTCATCTCGCTCTGCTCTCATCTTTCTCGTCAATACATGTTGTAGTCGCTTGAGGAGTAGATCGAGTTGCACACGTTCATCAGCAGTGAGCGAAGCCAGAACATCTTCACTGAGTTGTTGCTGAAGAAGACGCACTTGCTGAAAGTGCGCCTGCGCAGCTTTCGTTAACACAAGAAGCGTTGCACGACGATCAGTTGGATCAGGAAGCCGAGAAAGCATATCCTCCTGTTCCAGTGCATCAACTAAGGCAGTCACTGTGCGCGCTCTGATTCCAAGGGACGTTGCCAGATCACTCATGCGAATCTGCCCTGCATCTTCAACCGCGAGTAAAAGACGCAGACGGGAGTCAGAAAGTTTTGTCGAAAGCTTTTGATCGGCCAGGCGCGCATCAAAATAGCGACGCAAGATATGAGCGGTTGCAACAAGTGTTCCCAGAACATGGACATCATTGGGAGAAGGCTCCATCGAATTCCTTGACATTCTCTTCTTCCTCAGTGTATAGTGATAGTGAGCAAGCTCACTATCACATTGCTCATTATACAATTTCTCTTCATTATACTTTCTCTTTTTGCTCTAGGCAAGAAAGGATTGTTATGTCATTTTTGATCAGGAAAGAGAATGTCTTTGCGCCATTTCACTGGTATCATGAGATGCGTCGCACTCAACCACTTTTTTATGACGAACAGACGCACCACTGGCATATTTTTCGATACGAAGATGTAAAATTTGTTTTGTCGGAGCATACGTTATTTTCCTCAGATATTTCTGGGAGTGGAGCAAACACTGGAGATTCTTTGCGCAGTAGCCTTCAGTTTCTCGACCCACCTCGTCATCATCAACTCCGTCGTCTGGTTAGCCAGGCCTTTACACCACGTGTCGTCGAACAGCTGGTAGCTCATATAACAAGCGTTGTTTCTGAACTCCTGGATAGTCTCCATTCTTCGGATCGGCTAATCGATTTTGCGACACAGATTGCATCACCGCTGCCGGCACTTGTCATAGCATCTCTATTAGGAGTATCTCCCCATCGGCAGAACGATTTTCGACGGTGGGCTGATGTCGCGCTTGCGGCTCCGGGTCCGGGTGCCCCTCAGGAAATCGCGACTGCATACCAGAGAGCAAAGATGGAAATGGCAGAATATATGACGCAAATAATCGAGGAGCGACGGGTAGAGCCGCGCGATGATCTCATCAGCCACCTGATCACGGCCGAAATTGAGGGGCAGCGCTTAACTGGCTGGGAGCTGCTTAGTTTTTGCGAGCTCCTTCTGATCAATGGCAACAAATCGACTTTTCATCTGATGAATGCCATTGTGCTCTGCTTTGACCGATATCCAGAGGCCCTCGCGCACGTACGCGCTCGTCCTGAAGTCCTCCCAGGAGCAATTGAAGAAGTTTTGCGTTTTCTTGCCCCGTTGAAAGCCACTGTTCGACGTACGAGAGAAAAAACGCTGGTTGGAGGGCGCCAACTGGCAAAAGATCAGGAAATCGTTGCCTGGATTGAGTCAGCCAATCACGACGAAAACCATTTTGACTCTCCTGAGCAGTTTATGATTGAGCGCACACCAAATCATCATCTCTCATTTGGCTTTGGTATTCATGCCTGCCTTGGGTCACATCTTGCACGTTTAGAAGCAAGGGTGGCACTTCAGGCCATGTTTGAGCGCTTTGCCGGGCAATGGTCTATCCCAGATGTCTTTTTAGATGCCCTCAAAGGACCTGGCCCCAGTACTGCCGGGATCATGGGGGTAAAACATCTGCCATTGACCTGGGAAGCGTGACCTCCAATATCCACGCACCATGAGAAAAGCAACAACCTACTTTCGAGAGAGAAAGAGATGAACCTCCTCCGAGCAGGATATCAATAGGATGAGAGCGGTAACACGACCTTCAAAGAAGTTGAGAAATGCTTTCTCAAGATGGCGCAGTGGAACAGCAACACCACAAGAAAAGAAGTGGCTTTGCTTCCTCCCTACTCGGTGAAGCGCAGAGGTCTCCATAAAGCCTCATCTTAAGATGAGGCTTCGTTTTTTGCTGCCTTGCGAGCTTTGATACTGTGAAGTAACACACTGCAATATAGGCTGCTTAATTCTAAAATAGGGATACATCGACCAGAGAAAACACTAATGAAAGGAAGCCCTTGTTGGATGAAACATAATACTCGCTTTCTCTTTTTACCTTTTTTCTGTCTGTTACTCCTATCATGTAGCAACACTGCCAACACTGGCACAACTGCTACAGCGACAAATACTCAATCCGTATCGTCAACGCCTACCACAGTCAAAAGTCCCACATCACTTCCACAGCCGACGCCAACCTTCAAACATGTTTATCGAGGGACTGATTTTTCTATCGGGTATCCTGATGATTGGACCGCAACACCACATATTGATAGTCAAGAAGAAGATGTAGAGTTTGCAGAAAGCGTAGATCAGGCAAGAGTATATATTACTTCATCCCATGAGGAATCCACCCCCGAAACCTTGATACAGTATGCTCTATCCACTGTATCCGGGTTTGGAAGCGACTATCAGGTTCTACCAGTTCCAGCAACCACGACCATTAATGGGGTGATCTGGAACCAAAAAAAAGTCTCTGCTGTTTCCCCTACGGGAGACCCCGTGACCCTCCTGGTTCTGGCAACAAAACAGTTGCACAATCCTAACCGAGCAATAATGATACAGTGTGGCGCTAAAAATGCTTTTTTTGCTGATTCTGAAGCAAAGGTTTTTCATCCCATGCTCCAATCTTTCACTTTCCAGTAAGCTGTGATTTTCACCTGTTTTCGACGGTAAATGGGATAATAAACGTGAGCTTCGATGAACAATCTATTGTCCCATTCTAAGCCTCTATCCCCTTTTATAAAACCTTCCATCCTGGTTAGATGAGTCTGGATGAGATGAATACTGCTCGGACTGGAGCACTTGATCCAGCCGGGCACTTCTATTTCACCTGGCGCTTATCATTTCTGAGCTCTTCTAGCGATGTTTCTTTCCAATTTATATCTTCCACAAAAGCGGGTCAGTTACACATCAAGCCATCATAGAAGCAAAATCAAATGGAGACACTTTCTGGAATGCTGCGAGCAAACTTCCTGTTTGCTCGCAGCATGATGAGGAGCATGATAACGTTCTCGCTCCCTGAAACAAACCATGCTCCACGTTGAAAACAGGCCAGCGGGATGGCATCAAACGAATGGTATGATCGCAAACCGCAGCACAGATGAAGTTTTTCCCAGAAGGAAGCTTCTTTTGCTTTTCACATCTCCTAGAAGCCAAGCTGCTGCTTGACCAGGACAATCGTGATGCGATTGGGATATGCCTCTCCGTTGATGATCAGAATTTTATTGATGGCGCTGGGTTGGCCGTATACCTGCTGTGATCGTTCGTTTTCTAAAGGAAGGCTATGTTCACGGATGCGACGAAGTCCGTCTTCCAGCGTGGGAACAAGCTTATGTGTGCCAACCACCCAGATCACTTGGCCCGCACCAAATGCAGCGGGGCCTAACTGGCTGCCAACTGCTGATGCGATAAGCACCTCACCTTGTTCGGTTATCGCGTGGACGCTTCCTACCAGCACATCAGGGCCGGCTATCAACTTGCGCATCTCGTTGCGCTGTGTCACATGATCAAATGTAGATAACCGAGCGCGCATCGATTGAAAGCGGTTTGCGTGTTCAATCTGCTCTGCCAGACCAATCGCCTCAAGGGTACGCGAAGGAGAATCAAAGACCTCTGCGCCATCGGGGATCAGGTCAAGCACGTATGTTCTTGCTTCTTCTCCGGTATCCATGACAACCGCTTGTATGCCATGCGCTTGCAGAGCCTGTGCCGTCTTTTCGATCTGCTGCTCTGATGCCAGTTGCGTAAATTCGGAATGTGAGAGATTAGTAGCCATTGAGATTGTTTTCACTTTCTTGTCTTTTGTAAATCTTGATATACAACTAGTGAAATGGTGCTGATGGCACTGTTGATGAGCTTCCTTCTCTTGAGGGGAGGGTAGGCCCTCTCAGTGATGCGAGAATTATTCATTGGCAGAAGAAAGGCCCATAGTAGACCAGGTTCATCCCACAATGTCTATTCACTCAGCTAGCATTTTTACATGATTGCGGGAATGCCAGCTCAACTTGTAATTTACCTTTCTTCCGCCTCCGCTGCCTGGGGCGCCGAACCCGCAAGCGGCGTAGTGTCAAGGTATCTGACCTCGAATACGCGCTCGGAGAACTTCCAGCCGTCCTCTGTGCGCCGATAGCGGTCGTGGAATACAGCGTAGTTCAGATACGAGTTGCCATTGCGCAGACAGATGAGTTCTGAGAGGTAGGCCCGGCCTACCGCAGTGTCGCCAAGCAGTTGGATCATACCTGGGTGCGTGGTTTGCACAAAGTAGACCCACTGACTCTTCAGCCACTCACTTCCGGAGCGGATTTGTTCCCGACCTATTTGTTCGACGTTGGCATCGGGAATCCGATACACACCATCCTCAGTGAACAGCGATGCAAGGCGGCCATAGTCGTACATCATCGCTGCGTCGGTGAACTCGCCACGCAGCGCCTCGATCTCGAAGCGATCAACAATACTCTCTAAGGTACTCATTGATTTCCTCTCTTATATGTATAGTTCAAAAACCATGCCCCGGGGTCACACGCACGCCATTCTGGTCATGCGCTCTCACATCTTGTGCATCACTTCTGTGACGAAACGAAACGAAAGAATGTGACCAGTGGATAAGTGCAGGCGTCGCATTGATGAAAGCCTCAGCTGCCGCACCGCTTGCGCTCATAAAAGATATCAGGCGGCTTCATTGCCCCTGGTGGCAGCTTGTCTCAATTCCGATCAACGAGAGCCAGAGATACCTGTGCCATCAATAGATTTGCAGCACAATCCTGCCACGCCCATGACCGTTCCGGCTGTACTCATGAGCCTGTTGCACATCACTGAGGGGAAACGCCTTCCCAGCCGTCACATTGAGATGGCCTTCACTGATCAATTGTGTCAACACCTGTAAAGGAACGCTTGCTGCTCCCCGGCTCATCATCGCACGAACTCCACGTGCCTGCGCTTCTTCCTGCGGCGGGGGCCCGGCAATAGAGATCAGTGTTCCCCCTTGTCGGAGTGCAGCCAGCAAACTGCTGAGGGTCTTTCCTCCGACTCCATCCAACACCAGATCCACATCCTGGGCTATACCCTCAACGGAGGTTGTCGTGTAATCCACGACCTCATCCGCACCAAGACTACGCACAAAATCAAGATTTGCTGTGGATGCCGTGCCGATCACATGAGCGCCCTTCCATTTCGCCAGTTGGATCGCGAACAGGCCCACTCCACCCGCAGCCCCTTGAATCAACACCCGCTGACCAGCGGTCAGGCCTCCGTGATCAAAGAGCACTCGCCAGGCAGTTGTCGCGCCGACCGGGATAGTAGCAGCTTCAGCAAAACTAACCGTCTGCGGCTTGAGCGCAAGAGCTTCTACAGATATCGTGATGTACTCGGCATAGGCTCCTGCGCTGGTCTGCGCAATAACGGCCTGCCCTCTCTTAAATGCCGTCACACCTGGACCAACCTCTTCAACCACACCCGCCATCTCAAGACCAGGGGTATAGGGAAATGTGATCGGCATCGATGCTTTCATCAACCCCTGGCAGATTCGCCAGTCGATTGGATTCACGCCAGCCGCGTAGACACGCAGCAACACTTCGCCCATCTGCGGCTCTGGACGTGCCTTCTCTTCAAGCTTGAGCACTTCAGGTCCACCATGGCTATGGATATGAATCACTCGCATGGTCTGTGTTGTCATCTTCGACTTTTCTCTTTTCTTTCGTATTGGAATTGAGATAACATTGCCAAGAATTGTCTTCGTGCGATTTGACACATGAATAGCTCAAACCCCTTCAAGCCTGGCTTCATTAGAAATTTGTCTCAACTCCAATGGGTCGTTAGTATTGTTGCAAACCAGGTATTGCGGATTTCTCGATCATCTGCGCGATGACTGATTGATTGATTAATATGGACGACAGTACGACTGGTCGACGAGGGATGCGAAAGCTAGAATGGTCATGGAAGAGGCATGTAACCAGTGCACCTAGATCCTCTGTCTGCTCCTGGTGCAGTACACACCAAAAGCGACGTTCGCGCTCCTGTTGTGGTCCCCATTGTTCTCGTGAGAGGGGAAATGTTCCTGGGAAAGCCGGGTCGCAGATCAGACCTGCCTGCTTCAACTCGTCATAAACGGGCTGGAAAAGTAGCTGGCTATATCTGGCATACGCTGGCTCGCTTACTCGTGCAAAAATCTCTTCTAATTCTTGCCGATACTCTTGCAAAACCTGCTGGTAGTGTTCGTCAATGAACTGCTGAATATAAGCGACTGTCGTTTCTATCGTTCTCCCTTTGAGGGAAAACGCTTCGGTAAGCGTTGTCATCTGCTCATTCCCTTCTTTCTCGATTCTCTTGCTGAAGTGTTGGTACTGGTGGGCACTTGCCCGATCTTGTCATCCACCGATTGCCAACGCCCCAAAAACTATGTCAGTTGCTGTAGCCAGTTTGCAATCCCTTGTCCCACTTCATCGGGAGCGTCTTCCTGTGGATAATGGAGTCCTTGCACAGTTATCTCACTTTGCGCAGGCCAGGCTCGACAGAACGCTCGTGCATCTGGCTGCATCGTGCCCGGCTCGCACTGAATAAAGAATTTTGGAAGAGTACTCCTAGTAAGCCATGCTCCATAGGTTGTGACGATTTCAGTCACATCAACTGGTTCTCCATCAAAAGGGAGCTGACGTGCCCAGGTAAGCATAGGACGACGCGCTTCGCCCGGCTCAGCAAACGGGCGACGATACTGGTCCATCTCTTCTTCCGTCAAACGACGCTGAATGGTATTGGGAAGATTGCCTTCGATGAAGGTGTTTCGTTCCAGGATGATCTGTTCTCCTGCTGGAGACCGCAACGCCTGAAAGATCTTACGGGCTGGTTCCGGAAACTCGCTCCAGGTATATGGCTTGATGATCGCTTCCATATAGGCAATCCCTCGCACAGCATCTGGATGACGATAGGCCCAGTCGAAGCCCAGAACCGATCCCCAATCGTGCACAACAAAGATGACTCGTTCCCGTATGTCAAGCGCTTCGAGCAATGCATCCAGGTAACGGCGATGTTCGACAAAAGTGTAGGAGTCAGGACCGCTCTCGGGCAGTTTCTCTGAACCGCCCATCCCAATGAGATCAGGCGCGATGCAGCGCCCGAATCCTTCCATGTATGGCATAATATTGCGCCAGAGGTAGGAGGAGGTGGGATTGCCATGCAGAAAGACGATCGGATCACCACTCCCTACCTCGACATAGGCCATCTCCAGTCCCAGAATCTCTCGGCGCTTTTTTTGATATGGAAATGCTGCGTTACTCATGGTATTTTCTGTTCCTTCCTTGTTGAAAAGAAAATCATCTCGCAGACCGGTTGACAAGTTGTCAGATTTAGAATGCTTAGAAGAAGGGAATCGACCAGGAATAATGCCTGGATGGCTCCCTTAAGTGGAAATCCTCCTCAACGCATCCTTGGTCTCAAAGTGTTTATACAGGGTGCCTTCGGCACAACCGGCGGTCTCGGAAACTTCCTTATTGGTCAAACAAGCCAGCCCTTTGCTTGAAGCAAATGTTCTGCTGCCTCCAAAATAGAGCGGCGTGTTTTTCCTTCCAACTGCTCTAATTTAGAGTGATCAATCACTCTAAAAATATAGTATGCAATCACCTTTTTGTCAAGAGGGGAGAGCAACATAAATATCTGTGCACACAATGAGCAAATTTGACACTCCCATTTCTTGACTAACGCTGTGAATAGTCTCACTTAGATGGAAAATCGAAATGAAAGCAGAAGACCCATTCAAGGAGACCAATCATGATAACTTGAGCCACACATTCTCTCAAATCATTTCTATCGGTCGCATGGATGCCAACCATTGCGCTCACAGCCCTCTGTCTGCTCTTGTGTCAATCTCTCTCTAAAAAGTGATGCCTCAGTTCGCCAGATATTTATGGCTGCTCTTGTTTCATCGAAACGAACGTACAGCAGCGACCATTTTCGCTACCGTAGCGCGTAGCACCGCTGTTTCCATACACTCCTCTCTAGCTGTGCAATGATAGGCATGCCAGCGTTGAAAGGGAAGGCTCCCACATTTGCTTCGATTGCCCTGCGACCCCATGGGCAGGCAGGCACATAGCCTCTGCAACATAGACCTGTTCTCACTAAGAAGAAGAGGTGGCTTCTCATGAATCTCTCATTTTGAGCGCTTAGACTCGCCAAAGAACATACTCTCTTCCGTTGTCAAATAGACATACGACATTGTTGTGATATGTGTAAAAGAAGCTGTCTTCATGGCAGCAAGAAAGAAAAAAGCCCATGAATGCTCGTTCTGTTCGCTTCCTTGGGGGCTTAATCGTCATGTTTGTTGCCCTCCTCTGTAGTTTGTACTATCTCATTCCAGGATATGAGCATCTTTTGGTAACTCATGACGCCAAGGCGATGCATCCAACGCATGCCATTGCCTTCTTTGCCATCGCGATTGTGGCGTTCCTCGTCGCTCTGGTTTCGCGCCCTCAAACGACGAAGCGGCAGGCTCAACAACAGTAGAAAGGCATCCCCACCCCATGAACTTGACACTCTGGCAGACCATTCTTCTGTCGCTTTTGCAAGGTCTGACCGAACTTTTTCCTATTAGTAGTTTGGGACATACTGTCATCGTGCCGGGATTGCTCAACTGGGGCGACCTCGTACATGATGAACGGTTCCTCCCGCTCATTACCGCGCTGCATCTTGGTACAAGTATCGCGCTGGTCATCTACTTCTGGCGTGACTGGTTGCAAGTCTGTCAAACGCTTGTTATCAGCGTGAAAGAGGCCAATGTGCAGACCGGCACGGAAGGATGGGTCAACTGGCTTATCATTCTTGGCTGTATTCCGGCCGGCATACTTGGAGTCTTCTTGGAGAAGCCGCTCAAGGCGCTCTTTGCCTCTCCTTTCCTTGCGGCGACCTTTTTGATAGTCAATGGGCTCTTGCTCTTGCTCGGCGAATGGTGGCGTCGCAAGCACATGCATGGAGCGAAAGGACTGCCCCCTAAAGAGCGAGAGATTCGGACCCGTCCACTCTCATCGCTTAAGTGGTGGGAGGCGCTTCTCATCGGGTGCGCACAAGCACTGGCTCTCATTCCTGGCATCTCACGCTCTGGCGCAACGATGGTTGCAGGCCTTGGTGCCAGACTGAGTCATGAAGATGCAGCCCGTTTCTCCTTCCTGTTGGGAACACCTCTCATTGGTGCAGCCGCCCTGCTTGAGGTTCCACAACTCTTTCATGTGCCAGCTCCCACTCTTGGTCTTATTTGCTTAGGCATGGTCCTTTCAGGAATCATGGCTTTTCTGAGTACGAAGTTCTTAATGCGCTACTTTGAGACGGGCCGCCTCGACCCATTTGCCTACTACTGCATCGGTGCGGGCGCTCTTTCGCTCCTCCTGTTCATTTTCCTACCGAAGTAGGGGTGTGATGGCAATTTGGGGGCAGGTATGTCTGTGACACGCCTTTTCAGAGGAATACGTGAGCAGTACAATACCTTTGTGTGAGATGCCTGCCTCTCTTCACTATTTACTTCTCCGGAAGGGAAATGCATCGATGAGAATCCTGGTTGCAGAAGATCATCCTGGGTTGGGGATGGACATACAGCGCGGTCTCGAACGCTTTCACTACGTGACGGACCTCGCTGTTGATGGTGAGGATGCCCTCGCTCTGGCCCTAGTGAACCCCTATGATTTACTCATTCTTGATGTGATGTTGCCCTCTCTGGATGGCTTCGAGGTTTGCCGCCGTGTTCGCAATGCCCATCGTATGTATCCAATTCTCTTCCTGACCGCTCGTGGCGAAATCGATGATCGTGTACGTGGCTTGGATCTGGGAGGGGACGACTATCTTGTCAAACCTTTCGCCTTCCGAGAGTTGGAGGCAAGAGTACGTGCACTCTTACGCCGTGAGCACACCGTTTCATCAGCTATTCTTACATTCAACGATCTTGTGCTGGATACCCAGACACACGAGGTACGGCGAGGTTCACGCCTCCTTACTCTGTCTCATCGCGAGTATGCTCTGTTAGAGTTCTTTTTGCATCATCCTCGTCAAGTCTTGAGCCGTACCATGATCGCTGATCACGTGTGGGATGGGGAAGCTCCCTATCAATCCAATATCATCGATGTCTATGTTCGTTATCTCCGCAACAAGCTCTGCGCATCGGGCGAGCCAGATGTCATTGCGACCATTCGGGGCGTGGGCTATCAACTGAAGGAGGAGACGCCATGAAGCGCTTACACAAACTATGGACACGCATCTGGCCCATGGGCACACGCCTCCAACTGACCTGCTGGTACACCTGTATTCTTGCACTGATCATCGTGTGCGCAGGCACTGTTGTCTACAAATATCTGGAAAGCTCACTTGAAAGCAGTTTTGATACGACCCTGTCCTTGCAAGCACATTTAATTAGTAGCGAGATCAGCTTCACCGATCATCAATTGATGATCAGCGACCGTACAGGCGACATACCCAGCCTTGCAGCGACCAGAGCTGACCCGCGCTCTATACCCGCAGATGTCACCAATGGCCTGCTTGTTCGAGTCCTCGATATGCAAGGCCATGTTGTTCGCGAGTCACCGGGGTTCCGCTTCTACCCGCTTCCTACCAGTATCCTGGTTCCTCTCTCTCAGAAGACGATCAACAGGCAGACGCTCACTATCAAAAGCTCAGGCCTGGAAATACGCGTGTATAGTCAGGTGCTCACCAGCCAGGGAAAGCCCTATGCGATCATACAAGTAGGAGAATCGCTGGCACAAATGCATAGTGTGTTGCGCAACACAGCGTTTGTCCTCCTTCTCCTGACCCCAATACTGCTGGCTCTTAGTGCTGTGGGAAGCTACTGGCTCGCCGCGCGTGCGTTTGCTCCCATTCATCAGTTGACGACCACAGCCCGCGATATTCATTCACGTGATCTGCATCAACGAGTTCCCCTCCCACGGGCACATGATGAGGTCTACTTTCTCGCGACGACGGTAAACGCGATGATTGCTCGTCTAGAAGATGCCTTCACCAGACAGAGGCGATTTGTTGCTGATGCCTCGCATGAGCTACGCACACCTATCGCTGCCATCGTAAGTAAGACTGATGTTGCCCTCCTCCAGACGCTGGGCACGCAAGACTATATCGATATCATTCAACAAATAAATACAGAATCGTTACGCCTGGGCGATCTGATCAAGGACCTGCTTACACTTGCACGAGCAGATGAGGGGCGGCTCCACCTCATCTATGAACCAGTACGCCTCGATCTCCTTGTTGAAGCAGTTCTTGCCACCGCAACAGAGCTAGCAGAAGCGCGCCAGATTACGTTCCAGATGGAGCATGTCATGCCCGTCGAGGTGAGTGGGGACGAGGCACGCCTGATGCAGGTCATCATCAATCTGGTCGATAACGCACTCACCTACACTCCCCCTCATGGACATGTAACACTAAGTGTCAGGTACGAGGGTACACAAGGCCTAGTTATCGTTCAGGATACAGGAAAGGGCATTGCGCCTGAGCATCTTCCTCACATCTTTGAGCGCTTCTACCGTGTAGATAGCGCTCGCAGTCGCGACATGTCCACCGGACGTGGTAGTGGGCTTGGGCTGGCTATCGTCGATTGGATTGTTCAAGCACATGGTGGTCGCGTCACTGTCGAGAGTCACCTGGATCAAGGGTCAACGTTTACGCTCTCTCTCCCTCTTCAGCCAGCCTCGTAACTAGATATCTCCTCGAGGCATTCATATCTGGATTGATCCCTCTTGCAATAAGATGACAGATCCATTACGAAAAGCGATGGGATTGTTCACACTCCTGTCATGTTGGTGGCATACACTAGAACTACAGATGCAGATGCTCATCTCTCAAACTATTACGGCTCTAAGCAGTCAAAATGATGAAAAGAGGAAGATGTATTTCATCCTATGTGGCCCTACAGTCTACGTCTTTTCTCAGGAACCAGAGTGTTTCTGTCACAGGATCAGCCCAAAGACGGAAATACTCATATGACGGAGTGTCTACGTGCAAGCATCACATTTGTCGAACCAGTAGGAGGTGCCCCATCATGCACATTCAAACATACACAGTAACAGCCACCATACGGCGCGCAGGCCCATATCTCGGAATAGTGGCAGTGGTCTATAGCGCTTTCCACCTGGCAAATATCTTTGCAGTGAGCACATTAAATCCTTTTTTAAGTTCCACCTTTCCTGGAGCAAATGCAACGGCATCTGCCATCGCATCATTTTTTCAGCAAACTCCTGACCTCGTTCGCCTCTATACCATCTTCCAATTTGGGGCTGGCATTGCATTCGGCACTTTCGCCATAGCCGTCTTCAGCAGGCTACGGCTGCTGGGCGCGCATCCCGCCTGGCTTAATATCGCGCTCTTTAGCGGCATCATGACGGGGCTAGACATAGCGACTGCGTCTCATATCACATGGGTCATGACGTGGCCCGGCATCGCGCAAAACGTTCCGCTCACAGTAGCGCTCTATTACCTGCAATTTACCTTCGGTGGTCCCGGCTTCTCTGTGCCGGTGGGGCTGTTTGCAGGCAGTATTGCCATCGCTGCTATGAAGATGAAGCTCCTACCAAAGTGGATCATCTGGCCTGGCATTTTTATTGGGATTGTGGGCATATTAAGCAGTCTCAACCTCATCATGCCCGTTACTCCCCCCATACCATTCCTTATTCCGCTCACAAGGTTCCCAAACTTCGTCTGGATTATTGCAGCTGGATTTGCGCTTCCAGTACCTGATTCTGCTGCAAACCAACAAGAGGTGGTTGGGAATAAGTCCTAAGAGAACAAGGGGTTTGGCATACAGAAGAGTTTTTTATCAACAAGGTTACAAAAAACGGAACATGGCCTTTCCCTCAAATATCTTGACGCAGGTTCGAAAAGACGACCAAACATATGAGCTATGAATGACTCAATACAAAAAATTTTGTCATACTAGATTATGCAAAAGAGACAATTGGCACTAAGCTCTTAGTAGCGTGGCATATTCTATAGTGGTCTCAGTACCGATCGATTTGGAGACAGGGCGCGCAATGCTCTCCCTCAAGCCATAGCCATACAGGGATGTTTCAGTTCAGAAAAGGATGTCTAGCAATATATTGATTATACTGAAAAGCTCCCAGGAAGGGGAATATTGCCAATGATCACGGTCAAAGAGGTAAGCCCCAGGACGACGAGCCATCTTTTAGCCTCAAGACTATGTGCCCCCTCCCCTTTCTGAGCCAGCTCTTGTTTGGTGATACTCAGACGCTTGAATAAGATGGTCAACAGAGCCGAAAGAAAATGGGAAAATCAGCTTGATGTTGAAATGACCCCAACCGATTGGCGGCTTTTAAGCTTACAGGCAAGTTCGACGCAAATGGTGGTTGCATCTGGATGTTGGAAGCGATCCATTAGGCGGCGTGCAGCCAGCATACCCATTTCTTTGCAATCAACGTACATAGACGTTAACGCTGGAGTGAGCAGAGCTGACGTTGGTATATCGTCAAAGCCAATCACCGAAATGTCCTCAGGGACGCGTTTACCTGCTTCATGTATTGCATGCATTGCGCCAATAGCAGCCTCATCGTTCACGGCAAAGATGGCGGTAAACTGACATTTATTAGCTATAAGCAGATCATACACAGCATCGCGAACGTCGTCTACGCGCAAATGGCTTTCGAGAACCAGCCTGGGATCAAAGGGAATTCCAACTTCTTGCATTGCGGTGCGATATCCCTCATAACGCTGGTGAAGGGTGCGCCTGGAGGTGTAGATGGGAGTAGTAATATGCAGAATGCGCCGATGTCCGTGTGCAAGCAAATGCTGCGTTGCCTGGAGTGCTCCAGTGAAGTTAGCAGGAAGAAAAGTATCGACCAACAATTCGCGATGATCTGCGTTGATCACAGCTATCGGCATGTTGAGGCCACACAGTTGCTCAATCACTTCGCGCTCCTGTATGCTTGCCAATAGTACACCCTCAATCTGGCGCTCTTTGATCTTCCTAGAAATAAAGGCAGAACCTTGTTCACCTTGCTCAACAATGGAGTAGCTGAGCTGAATATCGTGCTGGCGACATTCAGCTTCTATGCCATGTAAGATAGCCGTATGAAAGTTATCAAGGCCAAGGCCAGGGCCGTCGCTGAATGTCGCCGTAAAAAGACCGATATGTCGCAATTTCGTTGGTGCAAATGAATCGTAGTATCCCATCTCAGTGGCAACAGCTATAACCTGACGTCTCAAGTCATCGCTGATCCCATAGACATTATTCAGTACACGAGAGACGGTGCTAATTGAGACACCCGCTCGTTTTGCTATATCGCGCAGATGAACGCGCCGCATTGGTAGGCTATCTGGGAGTGTGCGCTCTTTCATCTTCCCCTCCTGATTGTTCTCCATTGGCTGTTGAGCAACCTATATTATGGCTGATGGAAATCTATTATATCTCATATTTGCAAAATTGCAAAACCCTTTCTCCAATACTTTGCATTTCAAAGGTTTTATACCTATTTTAATAAGATTAAGAAAGCTAAAAAATGCACAATCAAGAAAATATCACACAAATTTCGCAAATATATCGCAAAAACAATATTGAAAATCGAATATATATTTCTGTATACTTGAAAACATAACTTGATATTTACGAAGAAGTTGCAAAATAATCATTCACCCAAAGGAGGGTAATATTTCATGACACCCCATCCATCGCGTCCGTTCTATGCTAGCTTCGCGATGCTCCTCTGTGTCGCATTTATGCTGGTTGCCTGTGGAGGCTTTGGGTCTCCCCCCTCAAATCAGAAGGTTAATCTGACCTTCTGGAACTTTAATAATCTGCAACAATCGACCGTCGATGCCTTTAACAAGAGTCATCCCAATATTCATGTGACGATGAGCATTGTTCCTGGGGGGCAACTCTATACGAAGCTGGAAGCAGCCATTAAGGCAAACACCGCGCCAGACATCACCCGCGTTGAATACAACTATCTCCCCACTATCGAAGCGACAGGTGGGCTGGTTGACCTTTCGAAATATGACGCAGGGTCTTTGCAAAGTCAATTTGTTCCATGGACCTGGGCCCAGGTCAAGCGCGGCGACGCCATTTATGCTCTCCCGATGGATACAGGACCCGTAGCGATGGCCTATCGCACCGATATTTTTCAGAAATACCATCTCTCGCCCCCGACGACCTGGGAGGAATATGCGAAAGACGCTGCAATCTTGCATGCCGCTAACCCCAAGCTCTACATCACCGACTTCCCAGCAGATAATATGTACTGGTTTACAGCCCTTGCCTGGCAAGGCGGTGGACGTTGGTTTAGCACCACAAGCGATTCCTGGAAAGTTTCGATCAATGATGCAGGAACAAAACAGGTTGCAAACTACTGGCAAAATTTGATCAACAGCCATCTGGTGTCAAACATCCCTGAAGCAAACCCGCTCTTCGCCCAGAATGAGGCGGCAGGAAATATGGCAACTGTGATCACTGCAGCCTGGAATACAAAGTATATTGCGAGCGGTCAGCCCCAGAATGCCGGGAAGTGGAAAATCGCACCGTTGCCCCAGTGGGTTGCCGGGCAACAGCTTTCTGCGAACATCGGCGGCTCGACTAATGCAGTCACGACCAGCTCCAAATATCCAGAGCAGGCGGCTGAGTTTGTGAAATGGATCAGTACCAATTCTCAGGCATTGACCAACCAGGTGGTTACGCAGAAGATCTTTCCTTCTACCACCGCAGGTTTATCCCTCTCGCCGCTAAAACAACTGGATGCGTACTACAATCAACATGTTGTTGACGTCTTCATGCCTGCCTCGCAGCATATTGATACCACCTTTGTATGGGGTCCAACCATGCTCACGGTATCCTCGGATTACAGCGATTTGACCAAGCAGATTATTACCGGAAAAACAACGATGCCGGCAGTCCTAGACACTTTACAGACGAAAACGATATCCTCTATGCAGCAACAAGGTTTTAATGTACAACATTAATCCTGCTTGCTCAGGATTAAGTACAGAGTCGTAATTCTGACACTTTGGACAACTGATCACTCTCCTCCTGGAGGGGCAGAAACAAATGCTGCCCCTTCCTTTTTCATCATCGCGATCATTTACTCCTTATCCGGAAACCTGAGCGCGTCAGCGCTAGCCGCGCTAGCGGCGTTGGTTTTCGAATAAGACCTTAGAAGGGAGTTTGTCATGGAAGCCGAAATCGCTGACGATCTTGCTACTCAGGCTTCAACGTTACCACACCAACGCCGCTTGAAGCTCCGCTCACTGCGGATGCGTACCTTCATCCCTTACTTCTTTCTCACTCCTGCTATCCTGCTTTTCATCCTGTTTTTTGCGGTGCCTGTGGGATACGCAGTCTGGCAGAGCTTATTTCAGATTCACCGCGATGCCCTGGGCTTGAGCGCGCCCACGCAGGTATTCGCAGGCCTGGCTAATTATCAGAGAGCCATCACTGATCCAGATCTGTACCAGGGTTTTGGACGTGTCCTGCTCTACGGCCTGATTGAGGTGCCTACTATGCTGGTTCTGGCCGTGTTCTTTGCGCTCTTGCTCGATAGTGCAGCAACGCACGCGCGTGCGCGTGCGTTCTTTCGGATCACATTTTTCCTGCCCTACGCTATTCCAGGAGTCATCGCTGTATATATCTGGGGCTATCTCTACACTCCTCAGCTAAGCCCGATTACGCAAGTGTTGACTCTCCTTCATCTGGGGGGACCAGATTTCCTCGGACCCTCGTCAGTTCTCTGGTCAATCGGCAACATCGCTATCTGGGGAGGTACGGGTTACCAAGTGCTGGTCATTTTCTCAACACTTCAGGCAATATCCCCCAATCTGTACGAGGCTGCACGCATTGATGGCTGTTCCGAGTGGCAAATTGCCTGGTTTATCAAGCTCCGGATGATTCTCCCAGCAGTGGCTCTAATCAGCATGTTCTCTGTTATCGGCGCACTACAGTTGTTTGCGGAGCCTATGCTTTTAGGGAGCCTCTCAAGCAGCATTACTTCGAGCTTTACCCCCAACATGTATCTCTATAAGACGGCTCTTGATGGGGGGAACTATTCCTATGCTGCCGCACTCTCAATAGTGTGGGCGTTGTTGACTTCTTTCTTCTCGTTTAGCGTTTTACGGTTTTCACGCAAACGGACAGGAGTGTAAGACCTATGGCATCCCTTTCTCTTTCCAGCCGGGCTTCCTCGCCTCAACGACACGCTGCTCTGAGACCTTTTCGTATCGTGATGTACATAATCATGCTCTGCGCAGCCTTTTATTTTGTGTATCCCCTATGTTGGCTCGTTTTTGCCTCAACAAAAAATAATCCAGATCTGATCAGTACATCTGGATTCTGGTCCTCCAACAATTTCAATTTTATTGCCAATCTGCAACAATTACTGACATTTGACAACGGGATCTTTATGCAGTGGATGGGGAATTCTTTCCTATATGCCACAGGGAGCTCGTGCGTCAGTACGTTCATCATCGCGTTGAGCGGGTACGCCTTGGCAAAATATTCTTTCCCTGGCAAGCAGTTGATATTTAATATCCTTCTGGGGACTGTATTGGTGCCAGGAACAGCGTTGATGCTCCCATTTTACTTGTTGATGAGCGGAATGCATCTTACTAATACCTATTGGTCTATTCTGCTCCCAACGATTTTTAGTGCCTTTGGCATCTGGTTCGCCTGCATCTATGCAAATGCCTCTGTTCCCAACGAATTGCTGGATGCTGCGCGCATTGATGGAGCCGGAGAATTGCATATTTTTCTTACTATAGCCTTACCCCTTATGTCACCGGCACTGGCCACGATGTTCTTGTTTCACTTCGTCGGGGTGTGGAATGGCTTTTTTCTTCCCCTACTGATGCTCAATAATCAACATCTCTATCCGGTGATGGTTGGATTAGGTGTCTTGAGTGCCGGTGCTGGGACCGGTGAAAATAATACGAATCTGGTTATTATGGGTTCCCTGCTCTCCGCCCTCCCAATTGTCCTGAGCTTCACGTTTCTACAACGATACTGGCGCCAGGGTCTCACCTTTGGCAGCCTTATTGGGTAACCTTTCATATCATTCACATCAGTAATGGAGTATCTATCAATGGTATTTGACGAGAAGCGCCCCGTGGTTTCAATATTAGTTGATTCCAAATGGCAAAGGCGTATCTTTTCTCCAGCAAGTCTGGAGAAACTAGCAGCGGTTGCGAATGTGGTGCAGGCCCCCAGACTAAGCTTTAGCGATGCAAATCTCGCTGATCTGCTTGATGGAGCAATTGCTTGCTTGACGGGATGGGAGACTCCCCCTCTTACCAACGAGCTTCTGGAGCGTTGTCCCTCACTTCGCCTCGTAGCCCATACAGCAGGAACTGTTCACCACCTGGTGCCCTCAACTTTCTTCCAGCGTGGTGTGCGCGTTACGCATTCGGCAGCTGCCCTGGCAGAGGGAGTCTCAGAGTTTACAATTCTGCAAATGTTACAATGCTTGCGCCGACTAGATCGCTTTGAGCAGCGCCTGCGCTCTGGAGAACCATGGCATACGCTTACACATCTTCCTGGGCGCTTGTTACAGGCTCAAACTGTGGGGCTTGTTGGAGCCAGTCTTATTGGACGAGGCGTTATTGAGCGCTTGCGTCCGTTTGGTTGCCATATACTGATGTATGATCCCTATCTTTCGCTTGCAGAGGCAACAGACCTTGGAGTGGAACTCATCGATCTCGACGGACTCTTTGCTCGTTCGGATATCGTCTCCCTACACGCTCCCCTCTTGCCAGCAACACGTGGGATGATTTCAGCCAGGCACCTCGCGTCACTGCGCGATGGAGGAATCCTGATAAACACCGCGCGTGCCGGGTTAGTGGATGACGCCGCGCTCTTGGAGGAACTCACGTCAGGAAGAATTAGCGCCGCTCTGGATGTATTTGCGACCGAGCCACTCCCAGACAACCACCCCTTTCTCACTTTGCCGAACGTCCTGCTCTCTCCCCATATCGCGGCAATGACAACCGAAACGCTTTTAAAACAAGGAGAGATGATGATTGATGAGGTCATTCGTTTCCTGGCTGGCGAACCACTTATCTATGAGATTCTGCCGCAGAAGCTATCTATTACGGCATAACTGACATATCTCTTTCTCCAACTGCTACCAAGCGCTTGGCAGCAGTTGGAGAAAGAGATATTTGCGTTTGCCAAGTGATGTTGCTCAATCAGATCAAGATCCTCAAAAACGGCGGCAAGAGATTGCACAGTTGCTGGAAACCCTGGTTGAAAAACACCCGACTGGAGCTATTTATGTGACCTGGGACAATGCGAACGCCCATGAGGATGAGGACATTGATGCAATCGTTCAGGCAACTCAGGGGCGATTGGTGCTGCTGTATTTGCCCACCTATAGTCCCTGGTTCAATCCGATTAATGAGTGGTTTTTAGTCAATCGGAAGAACCATGCCCCCCTCTTGCCCATCTGCGCGTTCATTTCTGTCCCAATGCAGACTCGCGCCCCTCTTTTCCCTTCAGACTATCCCCTGACGACCTCTCCGCGCTACCGCCTTAGTTGTCGACTCACATTTCGAGAGCAATAGTCTCAGATGTGGTAGAGCTACATTCCGTTCATAACAAACGTTTCATACTTGGAGGGAGAACAGTGTTGAATGCAATACTGTATTTACAATGTCAGATATACAGATCAACAAAGGATCTTTTCACAAACTTACTATCCGTGAACCAAAGGGGGCATAGGGGTTATGCGTCTCCTGGATATGAGTCCACTAATGTTGGGAAAATAGCCATAGGAGGAAGTACATCTCCTCTGCACTCAAGAACAGATTGCGCAAGATTGAGAGAACAGAATTGCCACAGTATCCCACACTTGATAGCTTTCACAAGAATAACGCTGCAAACGGATGTACCGGGACGCGAATGTGGGTACCAGGTTGAGTCCACAAAAGGCCAACCCGTCCTTGAGGCGCCGGAAGGAGTGAGCCCACTCCTCCACTCTTGTCCTCCTGTATCTAGACTATTCAACAAGACGTCCTGCTCAGAACACCATAGTCCTGCTTCCATTTCATGGGCAAGCGGGTCAGCATACGACGGTGTCACATAGGATAACTATCCATTGTGATAATGGACACAAACACAAAGATTGATAGCCTTTTCGCGTTAAGGAGGATAGCAATGAAAGTTTTGATGGTCCTTACCTCTCATGAGCAACTCGGCAATACTGGCAAGAAAACCGGTTTCTGGCTGGAAGAATTTGCCGCACCTTATTACGTCCTGAAAGATGCCGGTGTCACGATAACACTGGCTTCACCAAAGGGTGGGCAACCACCACTTGATCCGAAAAGTGACCAACCCGAAAACCAGACGGAAATGACAAAACGCTTCCGCTCAGATTCGGTGGCGATGAAAGAACTCGCCCATACTAAGAAGCTCGCTGATATTTCAGCAAGCGATTTTGATGCTGTTTTCTATCCCGGCGGTCATGGTCCGATGTGGGATATGCCAGACAACCCGCATTCCATCGCGCTCATTGAGGCACTCGTGAAAGCCGATAAGCCGGTTTCAGCCGTCTGTCACGCACCTGTCGCATTTATCAATGCACATGATGCTCAAGGTCAGCCCCTTGTCAAAGGTAAGCACGTGGCAGGTTTCTCCAATGAGGAAGAAGCAGCTGTGGGCCTGACTACAGTCGTACCATTTCTCCTAGAGGACAAGCTCAAGGAGAGAGGGGGAATCTATAGCAGCAACAAAGCTTTTGTGCCTTATGTGCAGGTTGATGGCAAACTGATAACGGGTCAGAACCCAGCATCTTCGGGTCCCGCTGCAAAAGCGCTATTGCAGTTACTTCGATCAGATCGATCCGAAGCGACGGTGAAAGCTGGAGCATCTCATGTGCATCATGGGAAGAGCCAATCGAAGTCATCAAGAGGTGCCTGAGCCAAAGAAGGTGTCGTTACTCTACGTTTGCAGCTTGATTGCTAATAACGAAACCTCCTTCAAACCATATGAGCCATGCTCGATCTGCCAAGCACAGTGATCTGTCAGTCTCTTTAAGCAGCAGCCTTTATTGTGGCTGCTGCTTCCTTCTTCTATCGTTCCTACATTCTTATACGGGATTTGTACATGCTATTGACGAACAAACAATTGAGATCAATGCGCAGGCAACAACTGGCGATCCACTAGCAAGTACTATCCGCTCAGGTGCTCATATTGGTCTCCTAGCTATTGACTTTGCAACATGGCACAAGATACACATCAATGGGCATATGGAAGAATAAGGTGAAAAGATAGGTGTGCATGCAGAAGTATGCCCGGCTTTGTGCGAATCCTCAACGAATGTCAGTTTGAGTTTTTGGACTATCCAGGCAATACTATGTTCAATACACTGGGTAACGAGATACCTCTGGAGCACCAGTTACTTTCTGCGAGTCTGTGAAGTATAGTTCCTGGTTATCGCACACCGCTCGCTCAATCAATTCAAGCAATACTTCTAGATCAAACGGTTTATCAAGAGTGTTAAAAATTTCTATACAAGCAACTTGCTCAAGAGCTTCTTCATCCGCACTAAAGGCAATAATCGCACGCAATAAGGTTGGGTCTTGCTGTTGGATCTTGTGCAAGAATTGCAATCCATTGAGGCGTGGCATTGTTAAATCGAGCAAGATCACATCGTACGCATTCCATTGAGAGTTCAGGTGGTCTAAGGCGTCTACACCATCGAAGGCAGTGTCGACCTCATATGCTTCGTCTTCCAACAGTTCTTGTAAGGCAGATCGCATCATCTGGTCATCATCGACGACTAAAATGCGTTTCCTCATTTCCACTCTCTTTCTAGCACTCAAGTCATTCATTCTTAACGAACGCTCTTTCAGTTCTATGAACACGGGATCGTCTATGACCGCTTCACGCCTTTCTTGGTAATACCTTTGTCGGTAATATCTTTGTCAGATATTTCCCCATTCCTTTATATCTATACCAATTGGTATAGATAATGATAGCAACATTGACAGATTGTCGTCAAGAGGATACGATACCTATCGGTATAGAAAACGGTATTGGATGCGAGAAAAGCGAGGAGTTATGCCATCAGGACGGATACGAGAGTTTGATACTGATTACGCCCTCGACCAGGCCCTTCGCCTCTTCTGGCGCAATGGCTATGAGGGAACGTCGCTGTCGGATCTCACCAATGCCATGGGCATCACCAAACCCAGCCTCTATGCTGCCTTTGGCAATAAAGAAGCCTTATTCCGCCTCATCCTTGATCGCTATGTGCAGGGACCTGCTGCCTATCTGCATGAGGTTCTTGGGGAACCAACTGCCCGAGGCGTCGTCCATCGATTTCTCTGCTCAGCGCTTGATGCTCAGACCGATCCACATACGCCAGCAGGCTGCCTTCTAGTCCAAGGGGCGCTTGCGTGTGGGGACGACGCTGTTCCTATCAAGGAAGCGTTAATTGCTCGGCGGACAGTAGCCGAACTGGCCCTCTGTCAGCGCCTTGAGCAAGCGCAAGCACAGGGGGACCTACCAGCCTCTGCTGATCCAGCGAGCCTAGCACGTTATGTCATCACGCTTTCGCAGGGCATGGCTGTTCAGGCTGCAGGTGGGATGAGTCGAGAGCAATTGCTGCAGATCATTGAGATGGCGTTGCAAGCCTGGCCAACCTAACCATGCAGCAAGACGGCCTGAGATGCCTTCCTGCTATCTTTCTTACTGAATCTCTCTGTTGACTGATCATGAAGGTGACCAAACCCGCTAACTGCGCAAGAATCTGTTGACCTCGCGCAAGAATCTGAGTGAAGATCCCGCTCTATTCCCACTATAGTATGAGCAACAGCGCTGTTTCACAACGGCTCTTTAAAAGGGATACACATTGTGTAGCCAGTGCTTCTTTGGCAACAAGAAAATGGAGAGAAATCCTATGCTCGATTTTAGCTCGGTGAAGAATGGCTCTAAAACATTTGCGGAACTAGCGGCAGGCCTTACCAAAGCTGATCTCTACCATCTGGCCGACGAAATAGTTGACACCATACAAGAAATTATCGCCGACGCAGTGGACGCGGATGTAGTATTTGTGCCTGATGACCCACAGGCCAATGATGCCTTTGGCAAGCCTGAAGAGGTTCATCTAGCTTGGACGCTCGGTCACGTCATCGTTCACACCACGGCTTCCTCGGAGGAAGCTGCGTCGCTCGCCCTGGTGCTGGCTCGAGATCTGCCAGTCGAAGGTCGCTCGCGCTACGAGGTCTATTGGAAAACTATCACGAACGTAGCACAGATTCGCCAGCGTCTGGAGGAAAGTCGGCACATGTGCAAATCCATGCTCGACGCATGGCCCAACGAGCCGCATCTGGATGTCACCTTTATGCATCCCCGTGTTGGTGAACTCAACGCCATAGGAACAATTAGCTGGATTGTGATTGAATCTCTTGCACCCGACGACTTGCCTCTAACCCGTCAATCTCTAATCCATATGCGAGCGCCGTTTCATCGATATCGCCTTTCATATACGCTTGAATCCATTCGATGGGAGATTGGTAAGGATAGAGAACATGGAGGAGTTCGTGGTTCTGATAGTGCAAAACCTCGTGATACAATTTGGCAAGCGATGAGGTTGCAATGGGTGTGCCATTGTCTTCAAAGTTTATGAGGTCCTGCGGATGGACAGATAACTCCCGCGCTACCTGATCCAGGGGCAGACGTGCCTTCTCGCGCGTTTCTTTCACCTGTGCTCCAATGGCTTTATAGTCCAACAGTATTCTCTCCAATCTTGCATTCCTGCTAATAGCTAACATTGCAGTGCTTTTCGGAGCCCATTCTCCTGTAGCAGCTGGAGAATATCGAGCAATTTCCCCACCAACTACTGCACCTCTACTGTCAATCGGTGCTTGACGTGGTAGGCACACACTCTCTCCATTCATCCCGTTGATTGAGCGTCTCGTCGTCGCCAATGCCATGAAATGCTGTCAGTGATCTCTTCTTAAGGATGTTTCTCCTCCAATAAAAGGAGGGGCGTTGTCGATGTATGCCAGACAGGTCCGCTACATCCTAGCTCACTTCACACGTCACCATTGTTTCTAATGAGAAGGAAACTATAGCTGTTTGCCTTCCAAAAGAAGCGAGAGTGGTATGTTTCGATTACAAGACACATGAATACTTCATTGCCATCTACTAATGTTTGTTTACATACCTATCTTCCCGGTCGCGCGGAACTGCACGAGTTGACCAACAAAGTTCAATTCAGGATTGAAGACGATATGGAGAGCCAGAAACGCAGCCATAATATCATCCCGATATCCATATTTCTGCAAAACGCTCTGAAGCGCTTTCGGGTCCTCGTTTTCGATGGCAAGGACATACTCTAACACTGGATCTGGCCACTGACCGCTCTGGTTATGTGCCGCTGGTTGGGTCATCATGCGATTCTCTCCTCCTGAGTTTCTATAGGCCTCAACTCTGCTGAATGGTCTCACAAGCAGCTAATCTATACCCTTTAAGACTACGGACGTCGTCGAAATCAGCGTGCGTCAGTCATTGACGTATGCCCGCAGATAATAACGCAGAATGTACCTTTCCCTCCACGCAGCAAGGCATCCATCCCCTGAACGCTATCACCAGCTCTGATACTTGCTTCTGTTCTTGCATTCTTTCGCGCTCATCGCCTCCTGTTGATTCTGTTCTCTATTAGAAAAGTAGTCCACATGATCATATGAGTTACGCTACCCATGACTTCCGGATACAAACTCAATTCACCTGTTTTGGCAATTCGGGAAGAGGTTCGTAAACACATTGAGAAGAAGCGCATACTTTCTTGCTATTTGGCGTGGGATCACTATAATAAAACTCAGCTATGTATATATAGCCACATGCGCCTATCTTATCTTTTCGAGTAGTGGGTATGATGCAAGAAAAAATACACATAGATGGATATGATACTTCGGCACTTCTCTTACGAGGCCCATATATCCTTCTTTACGAAGGAAAGAGGTATGAAGACTCCAGGGACGTTTTGCTCAAAGTCTGGCCGACTGCCTATCCTTCTTCAGAGCCTGAGCGTGAGTATATCCAGCGAGAGATTGAACGTCTGAGGTTGCTCAATGAGCATCCTCATATGCTCGAAATTCAAGAGGCGCGCATAGGTGATTTCGGATTTGCCATTATTACTGATGCCGCACCACTTGGTACCCTACAAGCTCGCCTCACGCGTAGGGCATCCAAGCCATTCCCACATGAGGAAGCGTTCACTCTTATCGAGCAAATAGGGAGCATTCTCTCTGCCGCCCATGCGCAAGGAATTATCCATGCCAATCTGAGTTCGCAGAGCGTTGTTTTCCGTCAAGAAGGGCAAGCCGCCCTAACGGACTTTCATTTACAGAGTGTCGTAGGAACAATCAGAGAATATCAGGGGTATATTGAAGAAGGGGTGCCGCGCTGCTGGTATATGGCTCCAGAACAATTCCAGGGATACACTGATGCCTCCTCCGATCAATATGCGCTTGGTTGTCTGGCATACGTGGCACTGACAGGCCGTGTGCCGTTTTTTGGCACCGCTCGTGGAACGCTCTCACAGAAACATAGCAACGAAACACCAACATTGCCCTCACACGTGAATACTGCGCTGTCGCCACATGTCGACAGCGTTATCTTGCGCGCGTTGTCGAAAGATCCGTCACAGCGTTTCCCGGACATAGAGGCGTTTCTGCAGGCTCTTAGGGATGCGGGGGAGCAGTTGCCAATGGTCTTGCCATCGGCTTTCTCGTCCCTCCCAACAGAAGAGACACAAGCATTCTTCGCGTTGGATCGTATATCGAGTGATCAGAAGGTGGCAAATGTGCGAGATAGTGAGGAGAAGAAGAAGAGCATTCCACCCTCTGGCACGACGAGTAAAATCAGTGGGAATGATGATGGGAAAGGCAAGAAGAACATATTTCCTGCCCTGATGCTCGTAGTGATGACGTTACTCGTTATTATTGGGACCATCGTCGTCTGGCAGCGTCCTTTGCTCCAAACATCCCAAATGAAGGACCCTCTGGCAATGACCCCAACCCCACTCTCTACCCCAACACATGTACCTACTAGAAATGCGACCGGAACACCACCACCAACTCTCCTACCCATTTTGCATCCATCCCCGACAACAACACCAGGCCAGAAGCGAGTTACGATCTCACCCTTTCTTGATTGTGTGCAACGAGAAGGTGGCGCCTATGCAGCCTACTTTGGGTATGCCAACACGAACTCGTTTACGGTCAGTATTCCCCAAGGCACAAACAACTATTTGAAGCCGACTACATATAACGGCATGCAACCAGGCGTATTTAATCCCGGTCGACAATACCGTGTCTTCCGCATCCCATTTAAGAATGGGATTGTGACCTGGAATCTTGATGGAGGAAGCGCTACCGCCAGCAAGCAAGGCCCTGACTGTTGAGGGTAGAGTGCACTTGGCGGATAGGTGCTTGAGATGGTAAAAGATCTTCTTCGCGCGCCTGTGCCTTTCTGCATTTTTCAGATGGTCAGCACGAGCAGAAAGGTTGTGGTATCTTGCTTCGCCAATGCCAGATGCTTTTGATCTGCATCGCTGAAGGAAATTGTCATGATGGCTGCATGGTTATGGGAATTATGTATGATGGCCAAAATGGAAGAGGAAAACGAATTTCTTGCCTGAGTGTCTCAGGCCGTAACCAAAGCGAACGTTACAACAACTGTATATACAGAAAGCGTGTTTCTGGTAGCTTCTTCACCTCCTGGTTGCTGGGAAGGGCCATCCCTGCTGCCATTATCCAGAGGGCTTTCATACTTTAACCATCGGAAAGCGTAAGAGGATTTGAATGTTTTTAAGGCGATCTCATGGAGGAAAGGAATCCGCAGATCAGGAAGATTCGCCTCAAGCGTTTCAGGGGATTCTCAAACGAGCACGACAAGGCGAGAGCGAAGACATGAGTCTGCTGTATCGCCGTTTCTTGCCAGGCGTTTTCGGGTATATTGCCAGTCGTGTTCCTGATCGGGCAACTGCAGAAGATCTCACCTCTGATGTCTTTCTGGCTATGGTTGAGGGTATTGCTCAACAACGCTATGATGAGGAGGCCCGCTTTACCGCCTGGTTATTTCGTATTGCTCGGACAACGGTGGCTTCCTATTATCGCAAACATGCAAAGCGCCCCTCCATTGTTCCATTTACAGCTATTGCACATGCTAAAACACCACTCGATGGGGACGGTCTTTCCACTGATCAGGTCGCTGATCCGGTTGAGTGGGCTGAAGCACGAGATGAATGGGGACATGTCGTGCAAGCCATCAATCAACTCACCGAAGAACAGCGCCTGGTCGTGGTTGGCCGATTCCTCCTTGATTATGATGTAGCAACAGTTGCGAAAATCGTGGGAAAGAAGGCAAATGCGGTCAAAGCGCTCCAATTTCGTGCGCTCAGGAGCTTACAACGATTCCTGGTGCCATCTGCGCCATCTCCGGCTTCTGAAGAGCATGGGGAGCGCCTTAAGGGGGGATGCAACGATGTCATCAAGTAACGATTCAGAGGAACAATTGGAAGGCGAAACGCAGCAACATGAGTCCTCAGCCTCCCAGAATGCTTGTAAAAGAACTACCCTCTCTTTTAACAAGCAAGAGGAAGCGCTGCCTCCAGCAACCAAAGGCTCTTCTGCTGACGCAGAGGATATTCCTTCGGAACTTCTGGAGGTGATACATGCATTACAAACAGCCCCACAACTACAAGTAGACACGGAGTTTGCCAAACAACTGGAGCAACATCTCCTGGCACGCCAGGCACGCTTGAAACAGGTGCCTCCTCGCTCTTCCTGGTGGCCTTTGTTTTCTCGTCCCTCGCTACGAGTACATCCATTGGTAGGTGTTGCGGTAATGTTACTCTTGTTGCTGTCTCTCGGGACAGGAGTGCTGATTGCTGCTGCCCATACCACTAACCCTACGAGCCCACTCTATAGTCTGAAGCGATGGGAATATCAGGCAAAGGCCCCCTGACGAGTACCTCTGCACCTGTGGCACAGGCACAATGGGATGCTCAATTTTCTCAGGATCAATTGAGCGTCTTGACGACGTTCGCTCGCGATGGACAATCACCACCGTCTGCTGCCTATCGGAAGGCGCTGGTCGCTTTTGACCAGGCAATACAGACATTGACACACGATATTGATCAACTCCCCCAGGGAAAAGAGCGCCAACATCTGGAACACCAACGCCTGGAGCAAACTGTTCAGGCACAGAAAGCATTCTATAACCTCTTAGGGCGTCTCACTATGGGAGATCGCCAGCAAACCACGGTGATTCTGGGACATCTGGGGGCACAGGTTCCGCACCTCACCAGGGTCCGCATTGCCTTCCCTCCAAAGGGGATGCCGCCTGGAAAGGCTGAGCTGACCATCACCCTAACTGGCGATCATTTCCAGCCAGGGGCACAACTTCTCATCAACAATCGTGTGATGTCCATACCCGGAACTTTGCGGCGGGGTGTGTATGTCTTTGCCCTGATCTGGAATGGTCCACAAGTGCAAAGCGTCGGTTTGTTGAGTCGTGATGGGACCGTCGTGCAGACCACTTCTCTCGAAGAGAACCAGCATGGATCTAGCACCACCTCACAAGACAACCGCAACCACAACAATGGACAAGAAGATGGGAATAGCAACAATACCTCTGGAGGAAACAAAAATACCGAAAAGGGGAACGCAGAAAATAATGGCAATGGGAACGGTAGGGGGAAACCGTCTGTGACCCCAACGCCACCTATACATCACTGAGCAGCGCTGAGCCTGAATTGTGGAGATGAGCGCTGCTCGGTGATGAATGGGTGGACATGGGAAACATACCAATATCTAAAAGAGATGTTCCAAGGCGAGAGCACCATATGAAAAACGAGCCCCAAAGTAATAGCGCATAAAATATTGACAAACGCCAACTCTTAAGCACACTCTTATCAAGAGTATCAGGTGCCACAAGGACATTTTATTATTGTTGGTTTCCCCTTATTGATACACAACACATGTGTAAGAAGATTTGCGCATATTTCTGGCAAGAAGCCACCTCACCTTATAGTCTGTTTGAACCTTCTGCTCCTCTTGCTTTGTCTGAAATTACGTGTGTTCTCATTTCTGCAAACCAGAATTTGAAGTGCATTTACCACAATACGAGTGTATGCCTGCTCCTTCTCCTCTTTTTCAAGAGAGGAAGGAGCAGATGAAAAGATCGGGCTAAACATTCCGCTCAGACACGCCGAAACCGGTAAAAGTCATCTCTAAGCTATATGTGCAGCTGATCAAGGGACGATATAGCTTGTGTTCTCGGCTCTTGTAAGTCTCAAACGCACAAAATCAAATTCAAAAATGCTTGGGTCCGTCTTCTGGTGCTTCCTCTCAATCAGGCCATCACACTTTGGTTGGTCTTTTCCCCTGGGTTCATACTGTCAAGGGATACTTCTCGCTCCCAGAATGAAACCACCAGAAAGTGTCGCGTATGAAGGAGCGTTCATATGAGAATTGTCGTGGATCTAACCCGCTGTCAGAGCTATGGACAGTGTGTCTTTGCCGCGCCGAGTGTCTTTCGGTTTCATGGCGAAGAAGCTCTAGAATATGATTATACTCCCGATGACCAGTTCCGTGAACAGGTTCGGTGGGCAGCGGCGGCGTGTCCAGTTCACGCCATTATACTGGATGACCAGGATGAACAACCGAAGCATATTTCTCATAAAGAGAACATTATGGGAGGAAAGGCATGACGAGCAGCCATCCTCCCATAATGCCTGGCTTTACCAATGGGCACGTGGTAATCGTTGGTGCCTCATTGGCTGGGTTGCGCGCAGCAGAGGCCCTGCGTGCAGAGGGCTTTACGGGCCCTCTGACTCTGATTGGAGATGAATCTGAAGAACCTTATGATCGCCCACCTCTTTCCAAATCGGTTCTGACCGGGTGGATCTCGGCAGAGCATACCACCTTACCCCGGCAGCGCAATATCGCGGCAAAATGGCTGTTGGGTGTTCCGGCGATGGCGCTTGATGTACCGAACCGAGAGGTGCAGCTCGCAGATAGACGTCGGATCGGATTCGATCGTTTATTGATCACTACTGGTACGCGCGCGCGTCCCTGGCCGGAGCCGAAACAAGCAGCTCTCGATGGAGTCTTCACTGTGCGCACCCGTGAAGATGCTGCTCGACTTCATGCCCGTCTGGCTTCCAAACCTAAACGTGTGCTCGTCATAGGGGCTGGATTTACCGGCTCAGAGGTAGCTTCGGTTTGCCGCGAACTCGGCTTGGAGGTCACGGTCACCGAGCGTAGCGCAACTCCTCTCGCGGGTGCCCTCGGCCAGGCGGCTGGGGCGTATGCCGCGCATTTACAGCGCCAGCATGGGGTGGATCTGCGCTGCAACACCACCGTTATGGCTCTGGAGGGCGATGCACAGAAGAAATTGTGTCGTGCTCGGCTTTCCGATGGTGATGAACTGGACGTAGAGGTGGCAGTGGTCGCTTTGGGGGCTGTGCGCAACACCGAGTGGTTGCGGAATGCGGGGCTGGCTGCTGACGGACGCGGCGTGGTGTGTGATGCGTCCTGTCGCGTCTTCGATGCGGATGGGATTGTCACGGATGACATCTTCGTGGCGGGGGATGTGGCTCGCTGGCCACATCCACTCTATGACGGTGAACTCCTGGTGGTTGAGCACTGGAGTAATGCTGTTACCCAGGCAGAAACAGCAGCCCATAATATGCTGGCTAGTTCAGCGACGCGCCGTGCACACAAGCACTTGCCCTCCTTCTGGTCCAATCAGTTTGAAGTCAATATTAAGGCCATTGGTTTACCTGTTATTGCTGATACGATCGTTCTCACCCAAGGGTCGCTTGAGGAAGGCCGTCTAGTCGCTGCCTATGGCCATCAGGGACGTATCATCGCTGCGGTTGCCGTCAACGCGGCGAGATACTTACCAGCCTATCAGACGCTGATCGAAGCCCGCGCGCCGTTTCCACCAGAGCTGCACGCCTCCGACGAGCCAGCCGAACTACATTCCATGCCGGCAGGCTTCCCGAAGCGTGGGCAGCCTACTCACGATCCTGGCGCGGTGCCCACGGGAGCCGGTCCTAACACTCCTGAACAGCCGGTTGAGGGGGATGCCTTGACACTGTTGGACCCACGTGTCCCACTTGGTGCGCCACCCCTTTTGACGCCGCACCTGAATAGGATAAGCATATGAAAAGGACACCCCAGGAAAGAAGAACAGGAAAGAAAAGCGCGATCATGACCCAGACACCTGTAAGCCCGAAGCGGCTGTACGAACAGATGCTTGATCATGCCAGTCGCCCCAATCCCTATCCACTGTACGAGCAGATGCGCCAAACTCCCGTGGCACAAGTGGATGAGGAGAACTACATTGTCAGTACCTACCAGGAGATCAACTTACTACTCCACGATCCAAGTATCAGCAAAGAGCAGCGCAAAAGCAAAATCCCTGTTGAAGGATTACGTGATGTAGCAAAAAAATGGTTGCTCTTTCTCGATCCGCCTTCCCATACCTACCTGCGACGACTGGTCATGCATCAGTTCACGCCGGAACGGATCAGGAGTTTGCGAGGACGGATCGTCGAAACAGTGACCGAACTGCTCAACGCAAAAAAAGGCCAGCAGCAATTTGATCTGGTAGAGAGCGTTTCGTACCCATTACCTGTGACTGTCATCTGCGAATTACTGGGTGTACCGCGAGAGGATGAGAAGCGCTTCCATACCTGGGCAGACACGTTAACAGAGGGTCTTGACCCGGCGCTGGCAATGAACCCCCACATCTCCCAGGCATTCGGCGAGATCTCGCAGTATATGAGCCAGCTAATTGCTGAACGGCGGGTCCATCCCAGAGACGATCTCGTTTCAGGGTTAGCCATAGGTAATGACCCAGCGGGACGCATGGATGACGAGACCCTCAGCAGTACCATGATTCTGCTGTTGTTAGCTGGACACGAGACCACCGTCAATCTGATTAGCAACAGCATGCTTACGCTGTTGCGCCATCCCCAGGAGTTACAGAAGCTCCGCGATCATTCCGAGCGTGCCTATCTCGTAGTCGAAGAGATCTTACGCTACGATCCACCAGTTCAATCGGCCCAGCGCTTTGCTCTGACCGATATCAGCCTGCGAGGAATAAAGATTCCGCAGGGGTCAGGCATCCGAATGATACTTGCGGCTGGCGATCGTGATCCAAATCGCTTTGCACATCCCAATGAGTTCAACCCAGATCGCCCCGACAACGAGCACTTCGGCTTCGGAGGGGGCGATCATTACTGCGTTGGGGCGCCATTAGCCCGCCTGGAGGCTCAGATCGCACTCACCGAACTTGCTCGTCGATTGGTCCATCCACGCTTAGTCGTCGATCCCCCTCCATATCGAACCAATGCCGTATTACGCGGCCCGGAGCACCTGCTGATCGCATTCGATCACCTGATCGACTGACAAAAGGGATCATGAAATCGCTCCATTATAAGAGATAGGGTGGTGAATCTGTTTCTGCTCGTGTTGGTTGTGCAGATGGTATGTTCTTTTGAACATGGTTTCCTGACCAGCGTTCCATCAAATGGTTCTGAATAGGATCGATTCCCTCGTTTTTCCATGCGACCGAGAGATATCGGTTTGAGTGAGCGTGCAAGCTATGCCAATTCGCGATGGTTGTCTGGGAAAAACGAGGGAATGGGAAGATTGCGCCAAAATACCAAACGCTGCTGAGGGCTCTCCGTGCGAAAGCAACGGGATTCCAGAGGTTCGTACCACGCTTTCCGTTCTACACCCTCAAGGAGAGGAACGGGCTCTAGTAGTGGTTCCCCTGAACTTTTTGGCAGACGCGCTCCGGCTCTGATCAGATCAAAGCTTCAAATTTCTGTATAGGGAATAGCTTTCAGCAAGGTATCGATGGTTCTTCTCCTCTCAAGCATTATTGTATCACTGTACAACCTGCTTGATTACTGTACCAAGCGTATCAAGCGCGCGAAGAGCAAGCTGCTCTTCGATCATTAAGGGCGCAAGAAGCCGGATCACATTTCCGTAGAGTCCAGCCTTGATGAACAATACCCCCTGATTTCGCGCTTCTACAAGTATCTGGTCTACCAGTTCTGGAGCAGGTTCCTTTGTCTGCCTATTTCGGACCAACTCTATGCCAATCATGGCACCAAGGCCACGTACATCGCCGATGGCTTCAACTTCGCTTTGGAGTGCACGGCAATGCTCCATCAGTTGATTACCAAGCCGTTCGGCTTGAGTGAGCAGATGCTCTTGCTCAAAAATGTCGAGCACCGCTAAGCCTGCGGCACAGGCAAGGGGGTTTCCTCCATATGTGCCACCAAGTCCTCCTGCAGAGGGGGCATCCATTATATCCGCACGTCCAATGACTCCAGAGAGTGGCAACCCACCTGCAAGACTTTTCGCGGTGGTGATAAGGTCTGGAACAATACCAGCATGCTCGACGGCAAACAATTTCCCTGTTCGGCCGAAACCCGTTTGAATCTCATCGGCAATCAGCACAATACCATGTTGCTCGGTGACACGTCTGAGTTCCTGCAAAAATTCGGGAGGTGCCGGGATAAAGCCTCCTTCACCAACTACGGGTTCAATGATGATGGCAGCCACTTGATCTGGGGTCACTTGCGTGTGAAATAGCTCCTGGAGTGCATCCAACGCTCGTGCACTACTCCAGCCTCGATAGGTATAGGGATATGGCGTATGGTAGATTTCAGGCGCAAACGGCCCAAAATGCTGTCGATAGGCTGTGGCCTTCCCAGTAAGACTGAGGCCCATGAAGGTACGACCGTGAAAGCTCATGGAAAAAGCAATAACAGCAGACCTCCGTGTCGCTTCCCGCGCAATCTTGATAGCGTTCTCTACCGCCTCAGCTCCTGTCGTCAAAAAGATGGTCTTTTTGGGAGTCTCTCCTGGTGCAATCTGGTTCAGCCGTTCCGCTAAGCGCAGATAGGGCTCATACATGGCAACTTGAAAACAGGTGTGGGTCAAGCGCTCAAGTTGCTCCTGGACCGCATGGATGACTTTGGGATGGTTGTGACCAACATTGAGAACCCCGATGCCTGTTGCAAAGTCGATGTATTCTCGCTCGTCAATATCCCACAACTGGGCACCTTGAGCCCGCTCAAGAAAGATTGGATGAGTGCTTGCGATGCCACGTGGAATGTGTTTTTCACGCAGAGCAAGCAAGTCTGCTGTACGAGACGAAGTATCGCGCATGCTGTCCTCCTCTTTTTAATCAGCCTGTGCAGAGATCTCCTTGAAATCAATGATGTCAACGCTGCAACGAGAAAGTCTCAAAAAGCTACAATGTGGCGATCAATTGCGAGAAATACTCGCTCCTCTCATATTCTTAACGATCTCTTTCAAAGTACATATGTCCTGCCTGTTGTATGGTTTTCCCAGCTGGATGCCTTGATCCAATGCCTTTGACATTCCACCAACTTTTTGTGTTCAATGACGAGTTTTTTTAAATTGTGTAAATATGCAAGGGGTGTTACAACTATAATACGAGGAACTACCACTTCCGCTCAAGAGTGAGAGCTGCTGAAGGAGAGATTGACTGATGGGAGGATATTGAGCTTCCATGGATTGGAACCAGTTATTCAAATCGTATGGAAAGAAATACTAATGAGAAAGGGGAGAATCATGATATCGAATGAACTACTTATTGATGCTTTCGGACGCATACAAGAAGTCGTCCACCAAACTATCAAGGGGCTCAATCAAGAAGATTTAGCATTCCGTCCAACCGAAACAGCAAATTCCATCGGATGGCTTGTATGGCACTTAACACGTATTCAAGATGATCATGTGGCAAACATCGCACATACACAACAAGCCTGGCACTCAGAATGGTCAAAAAAATTCGCTTTACCTTTTGCAGATGATGAGACAGGGTATGGGCACAGCAGCAAACAAGTTGCTGCTGTACAGGTTCAAGCTGATTTACTGCTTGACTACTACGATGCAGTCCACGCTGCTACAATCGCCTATATTCAGAGCTTACAAGATGAAGACTACGAAAAAATTGTCGATACACGCTGGAATCCTCCTGTGACGTTGGCTGTACGGCTTATCAGCGTCATTGCTGACGATCTTCAACATGCTGGTCAGGCCGCCTATGTGCGAGGATTACTGAACACTCGGAAGAAATGAAGCACCAGACCACATGCTTTATTAAGCATCTAAAGCGGTACGCATGCTTTTTAAGCCCAGGCCAAAGGGGAAAACCTCTACAACAGACCTGAGAGAACGAGTAGTGCGCGGTCGATAAGTGCCGCCCACGAGAAGAAATCATCCATCTATTCGGGGTGGTGTGTACCATGATCAAACGCAATGTGAAATAACAGCGAGAAAGAGTCGAGCTGGCTCCATAACCAATTCTCAGTCATCCAGCATCAAAGGAGGTGCCTTATGACGTGGGTTGTGGAACCAGTTCGATTGGCTTCGAGCTGCAACCCTGGAAGAACACTGCCAAATATGGAAACGCTAGCAGGTCGCGCTCGGTCTCTGGCACCACAACCTCTATTGCATCAGCGGCTACTACCTTCCAATCCTCTTGCATTGTTTCAGGATGATCGCGGCCCACACAGGCAGCTGGATCCACCAATTCCCGATAACGAGAATGCTTGGAGGCCTGGAACAGCCTTCAGCAGAGCATAATATAGCTCTGATGCAAGCAGGCACTAGCGTTCTTCTCAGATTAACCTTCCAGATAGGAAGGAACTGGCAGAGGATTGCGCTCTGTAAAAGATCGCTGATGCCAGTAAGGATATATGGTAGGAATCTCACTGGCTTTATCAAGCTTTGTGATCTGCTCGTCAGTGAGGTTCCAGTCCACCGCCCCAAGATTCTCTTTCAGTTGCTCCTCATTACGAGCACCAACAATGACGCTTGCTACCGTAGGGCGCTGTAATAACCAGTTCAAGGCAATCTGAGAAACAGACTTACCCGTCTCTTCAGCAAGGGCATCAAGGACGTCTACAATCTCATAGACCTTCGCGTCAGGAACACGTGACCCCTCTGAACCAATCTGCTGGACCCTACTACCCTGGGGTGCAGGCTGATTGCGACGGATCTTTCCCGAAAGAACTCCCGAGGCTAAAGGACTCCAGACAATTGTCCCTATCTTCTGGTCAAGGGCAAGCGGCATGAGTTCCCATTCATACTCGCGCCCAACCAGGGAGTAAAAGGCCTGGTGAGCAACATAACGCGTCCAGCCATGCTTTTCCGCAATACCGAGCGATTTCATTAGATGCCAGCCGGAGAAATTGGAGCAGGCTATATAGCGGACCTTTCCACTCTGGACCAGTGTATCGAGCGTACGCAGCGTCTCTTCAACCGGGGTAGTCGCGTCAAATCCATGTAAAGTGTAAATATCTATATAGTCCGTCTTCAGCCTGCGCAGGCTGTCCTCACAAGCCCGGATCAGGTGATAGCGTGATGAACCTACCTCGTTTGGTCCGTCGTCCATCCGAAAGGTTGCCTTCGTCGAAAGAAGTAACCTCTCTCGTCGTCCAGCAATAGCCTTACCAAGATGCTCCTCTGATAATCCTTTCGAATAGACATCCGCCGTGTCAAACAGATTTACTCCGGCATCCAGGCAGATATCGATGAGGCGACTGGCGGCAGATACGTCGGTATTGCCCCAGGCACTAAAGAACGCGCCCCCTCCGCCAAAGGTAGCCGTCCCAAAACTAAGAGCAGATACTTTCAAACCAGAGCCACCAAGCTGCCTATATTCCATCGGAGAACTCCTCTCTTCTACTGCTTTCAGCATTCTATTTACGCATTTGAAGACACATGTCCACTATCAGGGTCGCTCCTATGAGACCAAAAGCTGAGAACGCCTCTTGTCATCTTTCAATGAAGAGGACGCTTTTCGTGAACAGAGCATTGAAGCCTCTAAGATAGGGGCCTGCTCGCACTTCATATAAATACGATATCACAAAGTAGAGGGAAGCCGAGATGCCAAACCACAGGCTGAGGGGTGCTATGATATAGTAACAAAAGAAGAACTCAACGAAAAGCCTTCGCTTTTTGCTTTCTTTGCTACCTGTGCCCTTCCAGAGCCAACACGAAGTCCTCTTGCAGCGCTGGTGCTCATTTTACGGGAAAGCGGTACCTCTTCTTGAAGTACCGCCGTATCTACGTTGTGAAGTGCTCAGCTTTTATGGCTGTGCTTTCCTCCTCCTGTCCCGCTTTTTCCTTTTTCGGGAGATTCATATCTTCCATTTGCGTCTCTGTAAACGACCAAAGGAGATTAGGAGAAGGTCAAAGAATCGATCATAGGCTGGAAATAGGTGCCATGATCTTGATCGTAGGTACTTGCCGACGATTCTAGGAGAATAACAATTTGATTTTTTTCGGTTGTTGGCTGAGAATTGTCGGCTGATGCTGGTGTGTAGACCAGTGTAGCAACCTTGATTTTCTCCTTCTTATCGTTAGTGCAATCTGATGTATCACTCAGAAACGTTTTTTTGTCAATGACGATGCTTTCCTCTGGCTGGCTATCTTTCGTGCAGGTGAGCTTCTGACCGGGAGTGAGATCTTGTAGCATCGAGTCCACGTCAAAATATAATGCTTTCATATGAATAGTAAACTGAGTGATGCCGTTAGGACCTGCAAAGGAATAAATATCCGTCGCTGGTGCTGATTCTGTCCATTGTTGCGAGTAATCTACCTGAAAACCATCTTTCTGAAATGTTTGCGTGGTTGCCGTGGGCGTAGCTGTTGGCTGTGTTTGGACTGTGTCTGTATCACTGGATGTGTCACAGGCAGAAACAAATAAAGTAGCAAATAAAGCAAAACTCGCAAGTAAAATAGATACTTTTTTCATAGATACCCCTCTATCAAAAAGCAATAATATATTTTCCTCCATGTTACAGTAGAGGTTACACGGAGCTTCCTATTTATATAGAAAAATAAGGATTCTGGCAAGAAAAGCAGCCATTGGTCCGGCATTGCTGTGTGTGATAGTGTTCCGACTTGTAAGAGGTGCGAAAGTTGCAGACTACATGGTCAATAGTTCAAACATACATGGACTGGGGTAGCCCAAATAAGAATGGTGTCGAAGCCACTTGGGGTAATACTCGATGTACTCAAAAATAACCTGCTGCACTTATGAGCAAGTACGGAACGTGATGCAGGGCACATGCATCTTTAAGGTTGGCGAGAACGGGCTCCATAACCGCATTGTCGTAGCAACTGCCCACCCGATTTATGCTCACCTGGATGCTCAGTTGTAACAAGAGATGTTGGTAGGTGTCGCTGATGTACGTCGAGCCTCGATCACAGTGATGCAAGAGTTCTGGCCTTGAGAGCGCGACGCGTGATCGCCATGTGCAGGGCCACCTAGGGGCTCTTTCGCCCAAAATGGCGGAACAGAGAGGGCACCCATTGGCGTAGGTAATCTCGGCGTTCAGGTGTCAATGGCTTCGCTCCATAGCGCTCACGGGTATACGCTTGAGTTAACGTGGCAAGAATCTCCTGATCCGAAGGCCCTTGCGGCTCCTTCACTTCGGATTCACCCTGAGTGAGAGATAAAAGACGAGTCTGATATTCAATGGGAGTTTCTTCGGGACGGCGTGGCAACCCTTGTGTAGCCGTAGCTGTGAGAAATTCTCGATAACGTGCACGCGCGGACGAGGGGTCAAGTATTTCAAGCTTGAGGCTCTGCTTGCGCTCTATACGTCGCTCCTGACGAATCTTCTCCTTATCAAGTTGCTCGCGCATCTCGTCTTCATTGCCCTCTTCAACCAAGTATGCGCGCTTTCTGAGCAGAACAGTCAAAATTAGCACTGCCAGGAGAACTCCGCCTCCAAAGATGAGCAGAGAGATTGGCAGGGAGAAAAGTGTTGGATGCGGCGGTTGCTTTATTTGAAACTGCGGTGGCATTTGATGATCTTGTCTTGATTGGCCATGCAGCGATGAAAGCTGTGAAGCATCTGGAAAAGGCAGTAGGCTTAAAAGAGAGGCAAACAGGCCCAGAATGCCGAAAAGGATACCCAACAATACATTGACGGCGCCGGAGAGAACATCGGGAGGAAGAGCTTCAAGGAGAATACTACCGATGATCACAGCCACCCAGACAAGCGCCAGGATGACGAGCCATCTTCCAGTCTCAAGACTGTGCGAACCTCTTCCTTTCTGGGACTGCTCTTGTTTGAGGATGCTCAGACGTTTGAATGAGAGGGCCAACAGAGCCGAAAGAAAGAAAATGGGAAAATCAGCCAACAAGGTCTGATTCAGGTCTGGAAAACCCTGAGACTGCTCAATGAGGGCAAAAACCACTACGCCGAGCATAACCAGGAAGCCAATCTTCAAGGAGATAAGCAGCTGATCAGTCTCCTCGTCGGGTCGCGCCCGCATACGGAAATAACTACGCCCCCAAAGTAAGCCGGTCAGAAAAAGGATGAGAGTCCAGCCGCTTACGTCAACGAGAAAGACTGGATTTGTCCACAGCAGAAACGCAAAAGCAAGCAGAAAGCTCAGTAGTTGCAGAAGTAGGGTGCGCATTTTCACGACTCCAGCCAGTATACCTTTGGCTCGACTCCACATCATCCACCAGTGCAGACCAAGCAAGGCGAAAGTCACACTGGCAGCGTTGAGCATCTGTTGATCTCCAGCAGACACGGAAGATCGATGGAACAAAGCCTGAAGTGCCAGGGTAATGGGCAATGCCTCCATAATAGCCGACGCAACAGGAATAATACATACCTCAATCCAGCTGGAGGTAAACAGCACTCGTCGGGACGAGCGTGCCCTACGCGTCGTTGAGCGTGTTGGTGATGACATTCCACTTCTCCTTTCCGCCAATATAGTAGCAGTGAAAGTCCTCTATGTCTGGCAATTCTTGCCGCTCTTCTGGCTCTCCAGCCAACACAATATGAACTGCACATTCGCGTCTCTTTTGCTGCTGAAGGAGCTCTAACGTGTCAGCACTCAGCGTTTGTGTAGCACTGATCAACAGGATGGTGGTACCCTGCACAAACATCTCGTGCTCGTTTTCAATCACATATTCTATAGGCGTGTGACTATCAGGGGCCAGGCATGCAAGCGTAGTCAGGAGATCCTCTGACTGCTCAGCATCCAAACCAAAGGGAACGCTTACCCCTGGCACCGAGTAATTCATCTTCTTGGATTGATTTGCTTGCTCAATGCTACTATGCTGTTCAGTGTCGGCTATAGGGCTGAGCATATGACTGGAGATTGACATTGAACAGTTAGTAAGTAGCCCAACCGTATAGCCCTCCTCAAGTCCCCACATCGCCAGCGAGGCAGCTACCGCAATACAAAACTCCTGAAGGGCGCTATCAGGTCCCTGCCGTTGGGAAAGATAGGCGCGGGTATCCAGCAAGAGTAGGAGGTGGCGCCGGGTAGTCGACTCATAAATTCTGCTACAGAGTTCGCCAGTACGCGCTGATGCCTTCCAATCAATGCGGCGCAAATCATCACCTGGCTGATAAGCCCGAATCCCGGCAAACCAGAGCGGGTCTTCAAGAAGTTGACGTGACCCAATATGGTCGCCCATCAGAAATCTGGAGGGAAGACCCAAGCTTTCAAGCGATGTAATCCGCGGATAAACCACCAGCTCATCATGAGCAGAGAGCAATATCTCACGCTCCAGCCACCCCAAAGGATCACTACAACGCAATTTAAGTGGCCCAAAGGCATGGCGACCACGCACATGACCGGTCATGGTATACCGCTGGGTTACTCGCTGGTAAGACCACAAAAGCCACGATGTGGTCAACATTTCGCGCGATGGTGCCTGGAACCTGCTCTCGTCCAACTTCTGGACTGCAAGCGGAGGGGAAATTACATTATCCATTTGCACCCAGGGAAGGGGCAGCCATTTGCGATTCTCGATGCTTATTGTCAGAGTCACCTCTTCACCCAGAAACAACTTCTTCTGATCGACCTGCTGACGAACACGCAAATGCTTCAATGCGTAGAGAAAGTAGAGATCTGGAACAAACGCGATTACCAGCGTGAAAGCGCCCGCCAGCAGAGGGAGCGGCTGGCGGCTGAGTCCGCTCAAAACAAAAAGCAAGCAGGCCAAAATATACCAGGAGCGGCGCTGCTTGAAGATATGTCGAGAAAAACTGATCTCGTCAGCTCGATGTGCGTTCATGGCCTGACTACCTCGACGTAGGCACCGAAGAGATGTCCTCGGTCGGAACAGGAGTCTTCTGGATGATCTCCGTAATAATCTCTGCGCTGCGTTTACCTCGCATGCGATTGCGATGCGTAGTCAGGAGGCGATGGCTCAGAACAAAAGGAGCCAGGTACTTCACATCGTCTGGCAGAACAAAATCACGCCCCTGTATCGCGGCATAGGCTTCACAGGCACGGGAAAGCGCCAATGTGCCGCGTGGACTCACACCCAGTAGAATATCCTTATACTCACGCGTGCCACGCACCAACATTAGCAGATAGCGCTCAACGGCTGGTTGCCACTGTACCTGGCGAATGGCCTGCTGCAATGCCAGAAACTCCTCTCCACTCACAACGGCCTGCAGCGCATCCAAAGGCTCCTCCCGCTTGAACCGATGAAGGATGGCCTGCTCTTCCTCCTCGGTGGGATATCCCATTTGAACCCTCATAAAGAAACGGTCGAGCTGCGCTTCTGGCAACGGAAATGTTCCTTCAAGTTCGATTGGATTCTGCGTTGCAATGACCAGGAACGGCTGGGGGAGGCGTCTGCTTTCGCGCTCAACCGTTACCTGGCGTTCGGCCATGGCCTCTAGAAGAGCGGCCTGCGTACGAGGAGTCGTACGGTTAATCTCGTCCACCAGTAGGATATGCGAGAAAATCGGGCCAGCACGAAACGTAAACTCATTCAGCTTCTGATCAAAATAGCTCACCCCGATTATATCGGATGGCAACATATCAGGCGTCCCCTGGATGCGCTGGAAGGTCGCGTTGAGCGAACGTGCCAACGATTTTGCCAAAACAGTTTTCCCCGTACCAGGCACGTCCTCAAGCAGCACATGGCCGTTACTGAGTAACGCAACAAGCAACAGGTCAACAATCTCAGATTTGCCAATAATAACCCGTGCAATGTTCTCGCGGATCAACGTCGCATACTGCCGGGTGGAAATCAAGGAAGGAGTCAGCGATTCATTCGCCATCAACGGGTACCTCCAGATAGAACTCTCATTCAACTATATCATTTTGGCAGTAGCACCATACATCGCTCTATTTTTCTTATGAATGTGCCTGGAATCATTGGTAAACTGGGATGCACATCTGGAAAACGCATCGGCACACAGCCAAGTGCAAACGATGTCGCCCGGCGAGAGCGGTAACAGTGTGTTGAATATGATAGGCAACATGAGCGGCGTTGCTACAGGTCAGGCACTTGGGCAAGAGCAGTTCTAAAGTTGGGGTGGGAATTTATCCGAGATATGCCTGGGACATGCTATGATGCCACCTTCTTTCCATTTCGTTCACATATTCAGATAACAGAGCATAAATTGAAAGAACAAGCATAAGGAAAGGAAATACCTACCCTATTCCTCATTGTGCCCCCTTCCATTTATCAATAACAATAGTGTAGTAACAAGATGAGTTTATACAAGACTAGTTAGATTACAGTTGCAGTATCAATAGAGCCATGGTATATTTAATGATGTAAATGAACATCCGACATGACCTCTTCATCACAAGGTTCTGGTGGAGGTCAACGTTGGATACGCTCTCAGACAACCAACACATCAAAGGGGTGATCCCAGTGCGTCGTTGGCACTGGTTGGTCGCGGCATTGGTCGCGGCACTTCTGGCAGGCTTGACGGGATGTGAATTCTCCGACTCAAGTCAGATTCCAAAGGCTCCGGCAGCCTCAAAATCTGCTCCGACGCAGCAGGTTTCGGCGTCGATGAACGCCATGTGGAATGGCGCCGGCTACACGGTGGACACCAAGGTCGACTGCTCCAAGGCCTCTCTGTCGGTCACCACCGACAAGCACAGGGTCGAATCGATCCACGCAGGTAGTTTCTCCACCTTTGTCCCGCAGGGGACCAAGTGGGTGGAGTTCACGGCCCAGGTCGGTGGCAAGGAAGTGGCAAGCGGCAAGCTGCCGCTCGCCTCCCACGAGAAGGTAGTGGAGGAGAACAAGTACTCGCGGAATCTCCAGGACCGCGTGGGAGCGGGCATCGCCCTCACTCGCGGTCCGAAGGGGACCGTGCGCGTAGAAGCGAGCAAGGTGTGGTACCCCTACAACCTTCTCCTCTACAAGGGAGGAAAGGAGCTTCACGCGGACAACGAAGGCTCATACCCGAGCTGGAGTGGTCCGGAAGAGACGGGGAGCACCTTCTCTGCCTGGTTCACGGACTGGCGCCATAATTCGGGCTACATCTCCATCAAGACCGGCGCCCTCAACGATGGGTGCTGAGAACGACTGTGGAGGCCCCGGAGCCGCCTGCTGCGCGCAACTGCGCGGTGGCTCCGGGGCCTACTCATGTCTTCAAGAAAATTTGATCGAAGCATACACAATGAAAATGCTCATTGAAAACCCGCGATGAGCTTATCCAGTGAAGGGTAAGCCTGTTCCGTTAATATCGTGCTACGCCAAGTCGCAAGTGAGGTAAGGATGGACAGTTACAGATACACGCCTTCTTGACGGATCTTGTGCTATTTGCTATACCTTATGCACGTTCGAATTCTCAATCCAACTCCACAAGCAAGTGAAGGCGGCTCTATGCTTTCTATCCTATCAGCAACTGACATTATTCAACTACTACAAACACGCGACCACCTGGTCCTGCTAGAAAATACCCTGGGAGGGCAAGAGGATGGATGGGACACCCTCTTTGTTGACCCAGTACACACACTCGCAATTCACCAGGCAAGCGAATTTCTTCCATTGCTTGAGACAATGCAGGGCTATCTTCAGAAGGGTTATTACCTTGCCGGATATTTTGCCTATGAATGCGGCTATTTTTTAGAGAAACTGAGGAAGCAAGATTATCGAGATGAGCACTCGCCTCTCGCCTGGTTTGGAGTCTACAACCAGCCTTATCGTCTTGCCTCTGATCTCCGAGAGGCAAGCTGGCAGGCTTATGCCTTAGCTCACCAAAATGAGATGGGATGTGAAGTCCAGGATGTACATTTTAATCTCGACGAAGAAGCCTATCGCCGCAAAGTTGAGCAGGTTCGTGAACATATTCGTGCCGGAGATGTCTACCAGATCAATTTGACTGGACGGACACATTTTCGCTTTGAGGGCTCCCCACTCGCACTTTATGCGCGTCTACGCCAGGCTCAGCGAACACACTACAGCTCCTACATACGCATTGGCGAGCGATCTGTCTTAAGCTTTTCGCCAGAGCTCTTTTTTCAATTGGATGGACAACGGATCATCACCCGCCCCATGAAAGGGACTGCTCCTCGAGGGCGTACGCTCCAGGAGGATGCTCAGCAAGCATCCTGGCTTCACAACGATAGCAAAAATCGAGCAGAAAACATTATGATTACGGATCTCTTGCGCAACGATTTAGGGCAGGTGTGCGAGATCGGTTCGGTCACCGTTCCACATCTGCTCCAGGTTGAACCCTATGAGACCGTTTTACAAATGACCTCGACCGTGACAGGAAAGCTTAGGCGCGGAGCCAATTTAGCACAGATACTCTCCAGTCTTTTCCCATGTGGTTCGGTAACTGGTGCGCCTAAACTTAAAGCGATGGAGATAATTGGTCAATTGGAAGAAACACGGCGGGGCATCTATACAGGATCGATTGGCTATATTGCACCACCAACAGATAAGAGACCACAGCAAGCTCTCTTTAATGTGGCGATTCGTACCATTGAGCTTGAGCGAGGACAGGGGCTCATGGGCATTGGCAGCGGAATCGTTTATGACTCTCAAGCTGCTGAAGAAGCAGCCGAATGCGCAGTCAAGGCCCGCTTCTTGACCGCAGACATACCAACGTTCGCCATTTTGGAGGCCATTCTTTGGGATGGTCACTATTATCATCTGGCAAAACATCTCAAGCGTATGCAAACCTCAGCCCATTATTTTGGCTATCCCTGGGACATAAACAATGTTCGGGCACTCCTCCAAAAGCAGTGCGATACAATGAAGACAGGTCATGCCTACAAAGTGCGCCTCCAGTTAGAGCGCAGTGGCATGGTGACCTGCGAGAGCTTAGAGATTCAACCACAGCAGGAAGGATTGTTGAAAGTCGTTGTGAGCCCACAACGGACAAATTCGCATGACCGCATGTATTTCCATAAGACCACGTATCGCCCCCTTTATGAACATGCCTTCCAAATCGCACAACAACATGGATACGTCGATGTCTTGTTTCTCAACGAGCAAGGGGAAGTCACAGAGGGGGCAATAAGCAACATCTTTCTTGAACGCGATGGAAAAATGCTCACGCCACCGATCACATGCGGTTTACTTCCCGGAATAGCACGCCAATACCTGCTTGAGGCGCACCCCAATGCGCAGGAAGCCATTCTCACTCTGGATGATCTCTTGAGAGCCAAAGAGGTATACATTTGCAATGCCATTCGTGGCTTGCGTCGTGTTCAAGTGGTCACAGATCAGCAATATGATCAAGCGTTACAACTATAGAGGCAAGGGGAACACAAAGAGTGACAGTATTGCGATTTTATTGTTTGTACGTATCAGTGGATGCGGCAAGCGTTGCTTGCTCTCTACACTGTATGCATAATTGCCTCTTGGTCCATCAAACGCTGTAACTTCTCCAGGGTATCAGTTCCAGGAAGAGGTGTATAAATCATAATTTTAAGTTCGGGCATAGTTGGCACCTGTAGAGTTGTATGCTCGAACTTTAGCCACCCCACCAACGGATGCTCGATGTCTTTGAACGCATCGCTTCTTACTCGGACATCGTGACGAGGCCACCACGCTCGAAACTCAGGACTTACGCGCTGTAAATCAGTTATCAAGCGTTGGAACCATTCTTCGTTGGCATAACGCACACTCTCAGCACGGAATTCTGCGATTACTTTCTGCGCTACTTGCTCCCACTTTGGATTATATATATTACGACTCGTCGGATCGGTAAACATACGCCAGACAGCATTATATTCATATGGTGGCACTGGCTTTGAGAGCCCAAACACCTTTTCAGCCGTAATATTCCAGGCCAGAAAATCCCAACGGCGACCAACGACAAAGGCTGGAACTGGGCTAAGTGAGTCAAGCACACGACGCAAAGCAGGACTCACCTCTTCATCCGATGCATATGCATCTATGACATGTTGTTGGTTAGCAAGCAAAAAAAGATGGCTCCGTTCAGCATATGTCAACTGTAACGCATCAGCAATACTATGGAGAACCTCACTTGAAGGACGAATATCACGCCCTTGCTCTAATAAGGTATACCAGGACACACCTATGTTCGCTAGCTGCGCGACTTCTTCACGCCTCAAACCTGGAGTCCGCCGCCTTCCTCCACGTATCAACCCAACCTGCTCAGGCGAGAGACGCATCCGTCGCGTACGGAGAAAATCAGCAAGATCCTGCCTGCGTTGATCGTCACTTATCATCCTCTTTGCGCCTTATCCTACTTGTCTCAATCATACGATAAAGGGACTCTGGTTATACGATAACCCTTGTGCCATACTCAAAAGTGTATCACACATCATGATTGACGTCGCTTCATCAAGAGAAAGAGCAAATATTCTATGGGATCGCATTCAACAAATAAACATATCAATCAACCAGCCGCAGCCGCAGGAACATTCACCATGACCAAGGATCTGACGGTCACGCGCATGGGATATGGCGCAATGCAATTAGCTGGTCCACATGTGTTCGGTCCACCCGCCGACCGAGACGCAGCAATAGCAGTCCTGCATGAAGTGGTGAAATTAGGTATCACTCATATCGATACCAGCGACTTCTATGGTCCACATTTCACCAATCAGATTATTAAAGAAGCTCTGTACCCGTACCCGGACTCGTTGCACATTGTCACAAAGGTTGGAGCATTTCGAGATGCAGAAGGTGGCTGGCCACAGGCACTAGCACCTGAGCAGTTACGCCAGGCCGTCTTCGACAATCTGGAGAATCTCGGACTAGATACACTCGACGTCGTCAACCTACGTGTCGGAGGGTTTGACAGCCCAACGCCAGGTTCAATTGCCGAACCATTCACGGCACTAGCCCAACTTCAAAAAGAAGGGCTGATTAAGCATCTCGGCCTCAGCACCGTAACTGCTGAGCAGATTGCTGAAGCCCGGTCCATCGCGCTGATTGTATGTGTGCAGAACTTCTACAATCTTGCCCACCGAGTTGACGATGATCTAATCGATGCACTAGCCGCACAGGGCATTGCCTATGTTCCTTACTTCCCTCTGGGCGGCTTCTCCCCTCTTCAGTCCCATAAGCTTGCATCCGTCGCTTCCCGTCTGAGCGTCACCCCAATGGTCGTTGCGCTGGCATGGCTACTACAACGCTCGCCAAACATTTTGCTGATACCAGGGACCTCATCGGTTGCACATTTACGCGACAATGTCACTGCGGCGGCGCTAACTCTTTCCGAAGAGGATTTAAACGAACTGAACAGCGTCGTCTCGTAAGTAATGCCGTCGCTCAATCAAAATCGAATTCATTGGTCTGTACCAACCACCATTGCCAGCGTGAATACACCCTTGTATGAACGAGACCATTGAACAAGAAGACCTCACATAGCGAGTTGCCCTCCATCACAGGATGGAGGGCAACTCGCTATGTGAGGTCTGCCTAAACCGCATTAATGTAGGTAACGAAAGATAGAAATATATTTCTGCGTTTCCCATATTGGAAGCTTTACGGGGAGAAGAACCGGCCTCATGCCCCGGTCGCGGTGTGAGGGTATGGTGGGTCGCTCAAAAACGAGGTCGCTTTGGCGCAATCGGAACTTTCAGTTGCCGTGAATCACCGCATCCCCATGTTTGCGCCGTTTTCTCTTGACACAAAAGTGGTTGAGTACTATACTTTTAAAGTGATTGATCACTTTCATTCGTTAGATATTGAAGGAAGAAATGGTTTCAGATGAGAACACGCAAGTACATTTTGGAGGCAGCAGAACAGATGTTGCAAACGAAGGGCCTGGCTCGCCTGACCAATAAAGAGATTGCAGATGCCGCTGGATGTGCTGAAGGAACGCTGTACAAACACTTTGAGACCAAGGAAGCTCTCATTCTAGCCGCTATTGAAGAGAATGTGCCAGATTTTCTCACCGTGGTTCAACAAGAGCGGGTTGGGCAGGGAGCCATCGAGGAGAACGTACGCGACATAGCACGGGCCTCTATCCGGTATTACCGCAAATTACTCCCATTATCTACAGCTTTATTCGCTGACATTGATCTGTTGAACCATTTTCGTCTCTGGATGCAGGAACACAAAGGTGGACCATTAAACATCTATGAGAGAGTCGCGAACTATGTCGCAGCAGAACAGCGACTTGGGCGTCTCAAGTCAGAGATTGAGCCATTCTCATTCGCAGCGCTACTGTTGGGTGCCTGCCATCAGTATGTCTTTGTCCAATACTTCCAGGGGCATGATCCCTTCCCCGTCTCAGAAGATCAATTTATCAGAGGTACTGTGCAGACGCTTCTGGGAGAAAGTGGTAATTCCTCGAAGTGAGCCTCAGGTAAAAAGCAGCAATCCAGCCAGGCATAAGTTCTCAGGAAAGGGATATCTCTTGCAAGTAGCAGCCAAGAGGTATATGTTATTATTAGTTATTACTCTTTTTGTAAAACTGCCCTTGAGAAAGGGCGCCTCAATAGGCCCGATTACCACAGCAATTGTGGCAGCACTTTCAGCTGGTGCCGTAGAAGGAATTGCAGAAGTTGGCAAATCGGCCCTGGGAGCGAGGTCACTCAGGCCGTTAATCGCCTGGAAGCCAAACCATCATCTGATGCTTGGAAAGCATCTTTAAACGAAGAGATTACTGCGGGCAGGCGGATCAGGATGCTGGACTCCTTCAAGCGGCTCAGGCACTCCCGGCATCCTCTTCCTCTTCTCATCACCATGCCTCTGGTAATTATATCGCCCAAGCAGATTGGGGAAGTAGCGCATCAGTTGAAATCGGGATACCTCCACCATCTCCACAGAACTGATTGTCGTCTTCCATGATCGAGAAAAGGATTGATTATGCCAGGGGCCCCGGAGACCGTTCAAGAGTCGCATGGCAGCTATATCGCGCAGGCGACAAGCGGTTTATCAGTCGTTAAGGACTGCAAGGTGAAGCTGGCGCAGGCGTACAGGATCTAAAATCGCAGTGAATATGGTAATCTTGCCATCTTTGATGAGGAGATCGCCAACAGCAATCAGTCGAGCATAGGGTGCCACAACGATTCCCACAAAACCATTCACAAGCGCAACCTGACAAGCCCGGAAAATCTGAGAATGTTCCACAAGCATTTTTGCTACAACCGCCGCGCCATGCATTTCTCTTGGTGCGCCCACAGGCACATCCTGGGAATCGAATCGGACTACGATATTCGGGTCGAGCACTGCCAGCAACGCTTCAAAAGATCCTTCGCGCGCGGCAGCAAGAAAGGCTTCAACCACATCTCGGCTTGTGGCAATGTCCGCATCCTGCATGGATGCTTTTCCTCGCACCCGACGGCGGGCACGGCTGGCGAGCTGCCTGGTCGCGGCCTCTGAGCGCTCTACAATAGGGGCGATCTCATCAAAAGACACGGCGAAGATATCATGCAGGACAAAGGCAAGGCGCTCGGCGGGAGCAAGCTGATCGAGCACTACCAGCAGAGCCAGGCCAACTGAATCGGCAAGCTCCATCTCTTGTTCCGGGTTAACTTCTCTTTTGTCACCCGTTACAGCTTCAGGCTCCGAAGCTTCTAAGGAATCCTCACGTCGCGACTTGCGCGTACGCAGCATGTTGAGACACACTCGTGCTACGACTGTTGTCAGCCATCCACTCAGGTTCGAAACGGTACTCGTGTCGGAACTGCTCAAATTCAGCCAGGATTCCTGGACAGCATCCTCCGCCTCAGTGAGCGAGCCGAGCATACGGTAAGCTATCGCTCGCAGGCGAGGACGCTCTGCCTCGAATTGTGTAACTAACCAGTTGTGTGTATTCTTCATCGGTCACGTTTCCTCATTTCGTTGTGTCATAGTAATGACACAGTAAACCAGACGAATGTGACAAGGAGACACTCTCCTACCATCACCATCGTCTGGATGACCATGTCAAGATGAACCGCAACTCACCTAGCTAGGGAATTCTGGAACAAGACTTTTCGAGAAGAGTAGTAAAAGAAGGTTTCTATGCCAATTTTTTTCGAATCTTTGTGTGGACAAGACAGTTTGCCAGGATAGGGGCCTCATAGTAAAAGGAGAAAAAACTATGAAAACTGGAGGTTTGTCTAGGGAGCGGCTAGGCCGTCTGCGCACGAACATGGCAGGCTATGTTGAGCGCGGTGAAGTGCCTGGCATCGTCATAGGCATTAGCCGGCACGGAGAGGTCCACATCGAAACTGTAGGCGATAAATCACTCGATGGCCCTGACCCAGTGCGGCGCGACACGATTTTCCGCATTGCCTCAATGAGCAAACCCATCACAGCAGCGGCGACGATGATTCTGGCAGAAGAAGGAAAACTACGCCTCTCAGATTCGGTGGAGAAGTGGTTACCTGAACTGGCCGACCGCAAGGTGCTCAAGCGCATCGACGCGCCACTCAACGAGACGGTACCCGCACACCGCCCAATCACGGTACATGACCTGCTCACCTTTACTATGGGCTTCGGGCTGCTTTTTTCTCCGACAGGTGAATACCCAATTCTCAAGGCCGCCAATGAGCTACAGATCGGGATGAGGCCAGCCTACCACCCCCAGGCAACGCCCAATCCCGATGAGTGGATACGCCGTCTAGGTACGCTGCCACTTATGTACCAACCCGGCGAGAGGTGGCTCTATGGCATCGGTTCCAACGTATTGAGTGTGCTGATCGCGCGCGTCTCTGGTCAGCCGTTTGAGATATTCCTTCGCCAACGAATCTTCGAGCCTCTTGGGATGAAGGACACTGGCTTCAGCGTTCCTGCTGACAAGCTCGACCGGCTGGCAAACTGCTACTTCCCCAATCCGGCGACTGGGGCCCTCGAACTCTTTGACAGCGCTAAGGAGAGCCAGTGGGGCCGCCCTCCCACCTTCCAGTCTGGGGCCAATGGGCTTGTATCGACGCTCGATGACTACCTGGCCTTTGGGCAGATGATGCTCTCAGAAGGCAGGCATCGCAACGAGCGCATCCTATCACGGTTCTCGGTCGAAGCGATGACTACAGACCAGTTGACGTCCACACAGAAAGCGGCGTCCAGCCTGCCTCTGCTTCCTGGTTTCTTTGAGACGCATGGCTGGGGATTTGGAGTCTCAATGATTACCAGACGGGATGATATTGCCTCGGTTCCAGGTCGCTACGGCTGGGATGGTGGCCTGGGCACCTCCTGGTTTTGTGATCCCAAAGAAGATCTGGTAGGCATTCTGCTCACGCAGCGCCTCATGGAACCCGATCTCTACCGCGATTTCTGGACCCTGGCCTACCAGGCCATCGACGATTGAAAACGCAATTTCGTCTTTGACATTCGACATACAATAGACCTACTGACAGTATCAGCAGGCTTATTGTATGTCGAACTATACGTATACCCTCATATATCATCGCAACCTGGGTAAATAACTAGCCTTGAAGATCTGTGTAGCCAAAAGAATCTGTACATGCTGATCTATAGCCCTATTTCTTGGGTCCTGACCAAATCCGAGGAAAACTCGAAATGGTTAAGGCTTCCTCAGGCTGCTTTCGACTTTCGGAAAAGGCTCTCAGTGCTACATCGTCTGTAAGAACACAAGTTGCCCAAGTAAACCGACACGCCAAATGATCAGCACGAGAAGCAGGCAGATGAGCCAGTAGCTAGCAATGAACAGATAATCACGGCTAGCAAAGCAATATTGTTTGTAATAGGTGCGTGTGCTCATTGAACCAAAGGCTCGTCCGTCCATTGCCAGAGCAGTTCGTTCGGCCTGACGGATCGCGATCGATAGGAGGGGAATCAGATAACGACGAACCTGATCATACCAAGCACGGGGCCCCCTTTTGTGAGAGATACCACGAATCTTATGAGCAGCCTGGATGATACGTAGATTGTTTTGTAGCATAGGGACAAAACGAAATGCCGCCAACGCACTATAGCCAATCTTATAGGGAACTTTCCATTGCTGTACTAGGGCGCGGATAAAATCTGCGGGATCGGTAGTAAAGGTAAATAGTACTGAGAGAAGAAGAATCGCTGCTATCCGCAGCGCTAATGAAAGGCCATAGAGCACTCCTGCCTGATAGACTGTAAGCGGGCCGAGCTGAAAAAATACCGGCGAGTGCGACATCAGCTCTTCACGAACCATGAGTGGGGACAGCAAGAGGAAACTAAGCGTGAGCAGTAGTAGCGGACCAACAATGCGGATAAAGCGCGTGAGAGGGATCTGTCCAGCAATCAGAATAGTGATAGTCGTGAGCCCCAAAAAAGCGAGTGGAACCCAAGGATCAGTTGTCAGAGCAACGAAAAGCAATGCCGGAACGGTTGCCAGTATTTTGCTAAGAGGATTCAATCGATGTAATAATGAGCTCGTTTGATGGTAAAAGGTCTGCATAAAACCATTTCCTGATTATATCTGCTCTGTGTGGTCACTTATGGCATAGCTCGACAGCACCCCTGTTTTCACAATGGTATCAGCAAGCAACTTTGCGAGCCAGGGGCCAATAGTGCCACTCACAAAAATCAGCACGTATGCGGCGATAATGATGCTCGGCGCAATATGAAATCCACCTGCGGCTAGTCCTGCAATGGTAAGGACCAGCAAATTTGAAATAATCCCGCCACTAATTAAAGTAAGCAGATGATAGTTTCGGTAGCGCGTGACAAGAAATGGCAGCTCGTAGAGTATACCAAGCATAATGTATATCGTGAGAGAGGTCCAACCACCTGGGTCGAATGGGAATTGGACAAAACCAATCAGCACTTGACCCAGAAATGCCGCGCCTGGGCGTCTCAGGATGTATGGGGTAGCCAGACCTGGTATCAGGAAAAAGCTGGAAAAAATCGCTCCGGCCAAGGCATGTGAGAAGGCCATTGAGAGGAGCCCATAGAGCCCGGATACGAAGATTATGACAAGGCCAAAGACCAGTGAGAGGGCTGCCAGAACCAAAATATCTCGTGTACGCCACGTCAGCACATGTGCTTGGCTGCGTGGTACATGAGGTGGAGATGAATGCTCTGTTGACATCGGTTCAATTCCTGCCATTCTAAACCTACTCAAATGTGTTTATACACAATCGAACAGGTTCAATTGCTGCACGTGCCCCTCACGGGAAGTCCCCATGACTTCTACGCCGCTTTGGGTCGCCTGCAGCACACCGCACTCAGGACGCGCCTGAGTGTGTGGCCCTCGCCGGGCAAGGAACCTCATCAAGATGTTGACGGCGCTATTGTCGTCTCGATCCATGCTGAGTCCGCATTCCGCGCACCGATACGTCCTCTTGCGCAGTGGCATGGCTTGCAGATTGCCACAGCCACTACACTGCTTGGACGTGTTGCGCTCATCTAGAACGTGAAGCTCTTTCCCATACAACTGGCATTTATAGCTGAGCATCTGAACAAAGGCGTACAGGCCCCAGTCGTTGTAGACCGCCCGATTGAGCGCCTTCTTGCGCTCCTGATGCTCTTTCATGGCCATTTGCCGCTGGGAAAGATCCCCCACGACGACAGTTCTCTCAACCAATCGTCGTGCAATCAGGTGCGACGCCTTGTGCAGGCTATCGCGCTGCTTGTTGCGCTTCTTCTGCGACACGCGCTTATAGACCTTGCTCAGAAGAAGAAAGCGGCGGGACTTCTTCTTGCACTTGCTGCGTTTGGAGCGAAGTGTATCAAGCTGTTTGTTGTACCAACGCGAGCCTTTGAACCCTCCAATGTGATAGAAGCGGCCCTCTTCCGTGACCCCAGTTGCCAGCGTCTTGATGCCCAGATCGAAGGCCACAGTGTCACCGTTGCGTTTGGCTTCCTCGGGCTTTCGGTAGCTGAAGGAGGCGTAGTAGTTGCCCCTGCCATCGCGACTGATGGCCACCTCTCGAAAGCCTTCGGGAGGCAGTTCCGTGAGTGCGGCACGGATAGCGGGATACTGTTTGTGCTTGCCCTTGCCCCCTGTGGGCAAGATGAGGGTGTTTCCCTCGAGCGTGAGATACATTGCTGGATAACAGAGGGTGAAGAAGCCATGGCGAGGTCGCACGCGAGGAAAGCCTGGGGTTTCCCCATTGGCGAGGCGACGAAAGAAGGCTTGCATGGCCCCATCCAGGCGATAATACACTTCCGCAAGCAACTTGCCATACACCTGATTGAGTTCAGGATCATGGGCACGACTTTCGGCCAGGGTTTTCTTGCAGGCGTTGAAGCGCCACTTCTCTCCGTCTCTGAGTCGCATCACCCACCAATTGTAGAGGCCTCTGCATTTTCCTTGCATGAACTCAAGGGTCGCCGCATCTTGCTCGCTGAGGTCCAATTTGATCTTTTTGCAGAGAAGCATGAAGACCTCCTTTCCTTTCACCCCCATCTCTCCTGATGAGGAGAGATCCCCTTTCGCTAGAGACGTGAACTGTTTTGCGTTAGAACATTTTTTCTTAATTTGTGCGTGTATCATACCATGGTAGCGTTTGCATGTCAATACGGAGAAATGTGCGCAACAAGCACACATTTGATCATGATTGCACATCTATTTGATTACTGTTCAATTCCTCCATTATCCTCGTTGTTTTTATATCTCTTCCTGATTTGCCATATCTAGAGCTGTATGAGAAAGAACGCTGGTACGTTCACAAATTTAGCAAGATAACCGGCAACGATGCTATACACTAATAATTAAAAGATCTCGTGCCAGCGCCGAAAACTGGAACGGAAACCTACCAAGACTTCCACCTGTTCAGGGGACTGCTTATACGATATTGTCATATTTGTCCTCCTGACAATACTCGTCCTAGTCTGTTACCTTCTTCATACCTTGCGGGTAAATGGGGTATTGGGTATGAATGCACACGAATATCCTACCTCTTCAGTCAGATATTAGCATCTACTAATGTGCTACGTCAAGAGAATGCAAGTAGATCATTCGGAGAAGTCCTTAGCCCATACTCTCGTTCCCTGAAGAAACGGGCTTGGGGGTATTTTTCTTATCCTTTTCAGGTTTTCAATTACGTCACTTCACTTCGGAAATGGTTCTTGCCTACAAGTTCCCTCCGAGAGCACACGCCATAATACCCGATAAACTCCTTTTGCATGCACACTTTGCAGCATGATTGAGAGCCCTATCTTCTCTTCTGTCTGCTTCAATGAGAAACGCGGAAGTCCATATTCTTGAACAACGTAGAGAAACTTTTTCAACACAGGAAACGTTTCGGCACTCAGAGAGCTATCCACCGAACACAACCTTGCCTCTGTAGAATTGCACTGGTATGAAGAAGGGAGCATATGACAATGGTTACAGGATACACCAAAAAGCTCGCCATTTTGCCATTTGATCATCGAGCCTCGTATATCAGTGGTTTGTTTGACTGGAAGGAACCGCTGAATGTTGAGCAAGTACTGAAGGTAGCAGAGAGTAAGCAAATCATCTACGAGGGTTTTAAGAAAGCTCGAATCCCTAAAGAGGAGGCAGGTATCCTCGTTGATGAACAATACGGGGTTGGCATCCTCCGTGATGCCAGGCAACAGGGCACCATCACCGCAGTCTCCGTGGAAAAAAGCGGACAGAAGGAGTTTGATTTTGCTTATGGAGACGACTTCGCGCAGCATATCGAGGCTATGCAACCAACTTTTGCTAAGGTGTTGGTTCGCTATAATCCTGAGGGGGATCGTACCTTAAACCAGCGGCAAATCCAGCGCCTGAAACGTCTCTCCGACTACCTGCACCAAACGCAACGACTGTTCCTATTTGAGCTCCTTGTCCCGGCAGAGGTTCACCAACTTGAACTCGTCGATCAGAATAAAGATGCCTATGACTCCCAGCTTCGACCTCGCCTTATGGGAGAGGCAATTGAAGAGTTACAGCAGGCTGGGGTCAAGCCAGATGTTTGGAAAATTGAAGGGTTGGACAAACGCACTGATTGCGAGCATATCGTCGAAGTGGCACATCACAATGGCGACCACAATGTTGGTTTCATTGTACTAGGGCGTGGAGCAAACCAGAAACGGGTTCTTCATTGGCTCCAGACAGCCGCAAGCGTACCAGGTTTTATTGGTTTTGCTGTTGGTCGTACCAGCTTCTGGAATGCTATCGTTGACTTTGAGGCAAAACGCCTCTCTCCAGATGACGCTGCGACACTAATCGCGCGGAACTTCGAGGAGTGGAACTCGAGCTTTGAAGCAGGACGCCAGTCAGGTATGGAGCCTAATGAGACCAGCGCAGCTAGATCACATGCAGACAAGATAACTCGAAAAGAAAATAGGGGATGAGGTAATCAACGAGAGTTTAATTCTGGGTAACCTGTCGGGCATCTCGCCAAACTAGAGGGAACCCGCTTCCTCTCCATCGAAAAAGTCTTTCTTGACAAGATGTCTCGTACACGTATACGTATTATTGCAACGGGCCGTACAGCCATTGAGGAATACTGGCGCAACTCTTCTAGTTTCTGCCAGTGTTCCTCAATGGCTGCCTGAAAACTGATGGAGACGCTAAAGCAGTTAGTCAGAGCTATTCATTACCCATGCAGATGCAATCAGGGGGGCACAGGTGTCCTTTGGTCAAATGTCGGAACTGTGATCACTTTTTAAGCCTTGAGGTGTCTCAAAGCATGAGTTTTTCTGAATTTACAGAATGCTCACAGAGTCGTAGACAATTCAGAACGGCCAGACCACAGAAGTGTGATCCAGCCTGGTCAGACAACAACAACAAATTTACGCTCCGACCTCAACTTCCGCCGCTTCAACCTCGGCAGGAGCAGTGGAGGCAGGGCGAGCCGCTACAGCCAGGAGGACCGAGACTATAGCCAGGGCAATAATCACCGTTCCGCCCAGGTAGGGCACAGCATGACCAGCCACACTATACAGCCAGCCACCAAGCAAAGGACCCACAATCATAGCCAGCGATTGCATAGACTCGCTGGCACCGTTTATCAATCCTTGCTGGCTGGCGCTGGCCATGCTTGAAGTCAAACCTCGCAGAGAGTTCTCGACAAGACCGCCTGCTCCAGCAAAAAGAACCCCGCCGACAATCAACAGGATAGGTGAGTTCGTCCAGGCCATGATACCAAGGAGAATATAGCTGATACCCACCAGGACCAGCGACCAGTTACCCAACTTCACATTCCCAAAGATCGTCAAGAGCAGGCCTACCAGCACTCCCTGTACCAGGATATCAATCACACCTATAAGTGATGACGCCAGGCCCGCTTCGGTGGCATTCCAGCCCAAACCATCCTTTAAAAGGATAGTCAGGTTGGCAATCAGATGTGAGAAAGGCAGAAAGTAGAAGAAAAAGGCCAGGAGAAGCCAACGCAAATGAGCCACACGGAACAACGAGCCAAGCTGTTTCAAGGGATTTAGATCGCTGACATTGATTGAGGTCACACGCTGGCTTCTGGGCAAGCTCTCAGGGAGGAAGAACATGCCCCAGAGCAGCGAAAGTGTACAGACCACAGCAGCAGCAATAAAGGGAGCGCTATAGTTCATACCAGCCAGTAAGCCACCTACGCTAGGGCCAATAATAAAGCCCAGTCCCGAAACCCCTCCAATGATGCCAAAGTACTTACCACGCTCCTGCGGCTTGGTGATATCCGCAATATAGGCGAATAGCACGCTGAAATTTCCACCTGTCAGGCCATCAATAATACGACCAGCAAAGAGCAGCCAGAGCGCCCCTCCCAGGCCAAAGAGCAGATAGCCAAGAGCAGAACCGATGAGGCAGACGAATAGGACCGGGCGACGGCCAAAGCGGTCACTCAACAGACCCAGGCCAGGTGAGGCCAGCAACTGACAGATGCCATAAATCGAAGTCATCCAGGCCACAGTCAACGCCAGGTCATTGGGATTACTCAAATGTTGCTGAGTCATAAAAGGGACAACAGGGTTAGCAATTCCCACGCCCATCGTATTCAAAAAGGCTAAAGTTATAAGAAAAATCATCGCCTTGTTGCCTGGCTTCTTGTTACTGCCAGGCTGATCTGATAAAGATGCACTCATGCATACAACTCCAATCTGGTCTTCTGTGTTAAGAATTGAATATGTCCCTAGCATACAGACCAGACGGGCGAGCCAGCATCGTCCATGTGCATGATTAAGCGGATGATTTTGAGGTACCATCCCACTCCCCTAAAGGAGTTCTAACTGATTAGCTATGGTACTGGCCTCGACGCGATTGCTAACATTGAGTTTACGATAAATACTTTGCAGCTGGGTACGTACAGTATTCACCGAGACCACAAGTTCACGAGCAATCTCTGCATTCGTACATCCCGCAGCCAACAAACGCAAAACTTTGCGCTCCTGTGAACTGAGGGGGTCGTTGAGAAGGCTCCTGGCGGGGTGATTGGATGAGAGGCCCGCAGCTTCCAACAGATAGCGAGCACGTGCTGCCAGATTCTTCTCCCGCAGTGAGGGTAATAAGTCACGAATGACCAGAGTTAATTCCTCACCTGCATCTAGAAACAGGCGTACATATCCCTCATTGAGGCTTGCCGCCAGCAGGTCACACAGGTAGACACGAGCCTGTTCTATTCTGGACTGGCGAGCACAGGCCAGAACAAGTAACACCCGGACTTCATGGCTCAAGGCAAAATGTTTTGTCTGAACGGCCCAGCATTCAAGCTCCTCAAGCATCTGGGTAGCTTGGACCAGATCCCCCTGGGTCAACAGCCAACGGGCAGACAACAATTGCTCACATCTCTGTTGAAGCAGGGGTAACTTCGACGCGCCCTTTGAAAGAGAGGCGAACCAGTGCTCAACCGGCGTATGTAAGCCACTCATCAGTTGTAGAGACGCCAGGGTCGTCTGAATTTCACGCGAAAGTTGCAACATGAGATGAGAGACAGGAGTAGGATTCCTAGCCAGCCAGGAAGTAAGTCGCTGACGCGCCTGGGGTGCTTGACCACGGGCTTGCTCAATCAAAGCCAGATAAATCGAGGCATAGGCCAGAAATTCATCCTGATTCAGTTGCTCCCCAAAGTCCATAACCTCTTGAGCATAGTATTCTGCCTCATCCAGTTTATTGCGTTGATAGGCAATCTTGGCCAGACCTAACTGTGAATGAGCAATATCATCATAATCTTCCTGCTCTCGGGCCTCGGCCTGGAGCTGACTTAATTGTTCAAACGCATGGTTCATCTCTCCATACTCCATATTGACTCCGGCAAGCATCCCCCTGGTAGCACGAGCATAGGTCACGTTCCCTAGCTGATTACTCAAAGCCAGGGCCTCATGAAACAGGCTACGCGCCTGATCCAGATTGCCTTCAAGCAGTTCCCCATGACCAACCACAGTCAAACCAATATTCCTCCAGACGCGCTCCTCTGGAGGGAGCCAGACCAGCGATTGCCTGGCCCAGGTAATAGCCTGGAGCAGTTTCCCCTCCTGGCGAGCCAGCAGGGCACGAAAAGCAAAAACAGAAGCAAGACGCGTAGTATTATTGGTATCTCGCCAGTGCTCCTCAGCGATCTGTAATAGGTGTTGAATGTAGGGATCACCGTCAGGAATACGCGGACTCTCCAGCAGCCAAAAAAGACGTACCATAGCGTAGTGTAAACACAAAATTGGCAGGCTCTCCAGTTCCTCCTGAGGGAGACGTCCTAACCAGCGCTGCATGCTATAGAGTTCTGGAATCTGCAACACATTGCTCTGTTCCCTGGCCAGAATAAAGCGTTCTATTAAGCTAGCCGCGCGCGAGAAAACTTCAGCATCCAAAGTGGTGTCGATGGCATCATCGAGAAAATCGTGCTCCTCATACCAGATACTGGCACGATAGGTAAGCTGGCGTATCTGTTCATCACCCAGATGTTTGCGAGCCTCCTCTTGCATAGAACGGGCAAAGAGGGTATGGTAACGAGCCCATTTTCCCTCTCGGTCCATCCGAATCAGAAAACGGTCCCCGGCATGCAGGGCAGTTAGCATGCGATCACAATCCTCTCTCCCGGTAATAGCCTGGCAAAGCGAGGCCTGCAAACGTGGGAGATGACAGGTTTGAAAAAGAAACATGCGCTGATCCGCAGGTAATGTATGCACAACCTCGCTGAGAAAATACTCACGCACACTCCAGTGGCTGCCAGTAAAACGAGCAAGCACAGGTTTCATATCCTCTTCACTAGAAAACTCATCTATTTCTCGGGTGAGCAAACGCAAGCCAGCAAGCCAGCCGTCCAGGCGCTCATCGATCTGGCGCAGAACCTTTTGAGAAAGAGGGAAGGACAATTCCTGAGCAAAAAAGGCCCGCGTCTCATCCAAAGTAAAACGGAGAGCAGGGGGATAGAGATCCAGCACCTCATTACGGGCATAAAAGCGTACCAGGGAAAAAGGAGGCTCCCCACGTGTGAGTAGCATCAAATGAAAAGAAGAGGGCAGGTGCTCCAGAAAAAAGGTCAGACTGGCAATTACCTGGGGTGAGTCAATAACCTGAACATCATCAAGCACCAGGAGAGCCGGCCTGTCCAGGTGGCTTAATTCATTAAGCAATGTCACCAGCATAGTTTCTAGCGGCTTAAAGGGTGGCAAACGATGGGCATACAGAAGTTCCAGAGCCTCCCGCCCAAAGTGTTCACGGAAAGCCTGACAGGCAGCAATGACATAACGCCAGAAGCGAATGGGGTCGTTATCATCTTCGTCAAGGGTCAGATAGGCCACATCATGAAAACCGGTCTGCTCTTTTCTGGCAGTGATCCATTGCCCGACTAGTGTTGTTTTGCCATAACCAGCAGGACCACTCAGTAAGGTAAGTTTATATTCCTGGCACTTATCGAGAAATTCCCAGAGATGCGGACGGGGCAGGAGCGTTGAATTGGATCGAGGAAACTCAAGCTTAGGCACAAGCAGCGGGTCAAAATAATGAGCTGGCATGGGTGTGGTCTGCTCAAAAACAGGCTTGCTCTCCATCAATACGGGAACGACACTGGTTGAGGAAGGTAAATCCTGTTTGCGCTTACGCGTTTGGGAGGTCTGAGAAGCGACAGATTTCGTTGAGTTTCGCAGTGGATCTGGGGAAGTTAGAACTGGTTGAGCAGACTCAGCCAGTTGGATAGCAATCTCCTCCAAACGTTCAACACGAACCTGATGACTACGTCCAAGGTAGCGCTTGACCATTCCGCTGGCCTGACGCTGGTAGGCATACCAATAACCCTCACCATTGCGGCGCAGCTCCTTAAGCAGATTAAGTTGACCACTCCGTCCGTGAAAAGCGAATGAGCGATGTTCTTCCAGCCACACCAGCCAGGCTTCACCAGCTTCATCCAATAGAAGTGAGATACCTGTCTTTGCCTCAGTTAAAAGATAGCTTTCCTGTTCTGGCGACCAATCAAGGCTGTACTGTGCGCTTTTTGGCATGACAGGGCAATGTCTCCTTTTTTGCTCCCCAACGGATATATGGATGATTATACACAAAGCATAAAGAAGAGACAAGTGCTCCCCAACAAATCAAGAGGACCATCGCATTTTTGCAGCGAAGCGAACAGTAAAGACCATTGCTTGTTACGAGAATCAGGCATGAACCATTGTTATTCGCTGCTCTAAATGACATTTCCAACAAACCAGGAGAAAATCACTTGGGCGAACAGGTGCTCTCTCTCCTTACAGGTACGTTCTCAGGTATGGGAGGCTATGTTGATCGCGACAAAATAATCTTCTCCAGGCGGATCAACGGACTGACGCAGGAGTCCCTATTGTTCATACATAGGAGGGATACGGTCGCAAAACAGGACATAGAATACCCGTATTCGCTGTTATACTTAAAGGCAAAGTTGGAAGATTATGGAAGGAGCAAAACTATGACGGATCAGAAAAGCAAAGCAGAACTTTTGGAAATGAGACGTGCACTCTATGCTAATTTCGACGCGCTGATCGCAGGCTTGAGTGAGCAGCAATTACAAATGCCAGGGGTTAGTGGCGATTGGTCAGTCAAGGACCACATCGCCCATCTTACGTTCTGGGAGCGCCTGAACCTGCTTGAAATGTTGAAATCTATCGACCAGGGGACAAACTGGATTGATTCAGGACTTGAGAGTACTGAAGAAGTGAGAGACAAAACCAACCAGCAGATATATCTACAAAACAAGGACCGTTCGCTCGCAGAGGTGCTGTCCGAATTTCAGGTAACGCATCAGCAGGTCATAGAGTATCTCGAAAAGCTGGGCGAAGAGGAATTGAAGACGCCCTACAAATGGTTAGAAGGTTATACGATCATAACATGGCTTAGCGAACCAAATGGACACTACCAAGAGCACGAGCAATTTATTCGAGACTGGCTTACAAAGCAGAGCAACACAAAGAAGTAGGTGCTTTAGATTTTGCGCGAGGAGGTCCTTCACATTCTCATTGGTATAACACGAAAAAACTAGGGAGTTCACAGGTTCATGAAACCAACGCACAGATAAGAAAGAGAACATGCGACCAGCCTAGCGCGGTAAAGTCATAGGAGCGTGCTCGACACGAGGACCGCTTCGGAGGCAAGGGGCTAATGGGTTTTCCCTTCAAAAGCCGTCGCCATTATATATGAGGGCATTCCAACAAAGCAGTCTTCCCTCTCGCCTTGTCCGTCGCTAAGGGAGGCTTCCTGGGTGAAGACCTCCTCATCCTCAGCCCAGCCCCCCTCAGACAGGCACTGGCTCTTCTGGGCTGATACGACAACATGGCACCAGGAAAGCTTCAACGATACTCTTGTCCCGTTGCACCCATCAGTTCCAGAGCCTAGAGCGGAGTCATGCGTCTCTGTTCACCAACATGGCTCCGGGTTAGAATTCGTTGAAATCATGCTCGCTCGGTGCTCTCCGAAACCACGTCTGTGTAAAAAACTTGGAAATGTTCCCCATCCAGATAGTCTGAAAAGCGCTTTCCTGCCTGATCTGTCTGAAACACAGTAATAGCAGCTTTTGCAGCATCAATCGATTCCCAGTAAAGGATATCGAGCCATTCCCCGCTCTCGGCCTGGCTCACAGTTCGGCTGAGAAACCCCTCCTGTGTTTTGAGCAAGGTTGTCGTTTCCTCAACCGCCTGCAGAAAGTCGGCACGAGCCACTGTCGGACGGATCTGAAAAATGACCACTTCAATAGCCATGATCATCTGTACCTTTCTTTATTCGTGTATTGCTCCCCAAAAGTGAGGCTACACATTCAAGAAACAAACTATTCATCAAATCTACACCTTTTGAAACCGGTGAGATCTGTTAAAAAATCGTGAGCTGGGATGTGGCAAGAATTATTGCTCATGGCTAGCATTTGCCATTGTCATCGTTTCCTTCTATGAAAAGCCTCTCAAGTTGTATCTCATTCGACTACGCCCGTGCAGGAGTTGTATCTCTTCTCACTTGTCTTGCGGCAAATGTAGCAGTATACTCTCTGCAGAGAAGGAAACAAGGAGAAGAAGCACCAATGGCAAACCAGGAGCATCTGGCTCAATTGAACCAGGGAACAGCAGTGTGGAACCAATGGCGATGGAACGCTCCAGATGTGCGGCCTGATCTCAGAGAGGTAAACCTGAGTGGGGCCGACCTCCGTGGCATAAACCTGAACAAAGCCGATCTCACCGGGGCCAATTTGAGCAAGGCCAGGTTGAATCAGGCGAATTTGTATGAGACCTGCCTGGGCCTGGCCGATCTCAGTGATGCCGATCTCAGCGAGGCCAAATTGCATAGGACTCTCCTCTACGGAGCCCGTATGCACGATGCTCGATTGAATGGGGCCAGGTTGCACAAAGCCGTTCTGACTCAGGCGAACCTGGCTGGTGCTTGCCTGAACAATGCCAGATTGAACAGAGCCAAACTGGACAAAGCCAGTCTGAGATGGGCCGATCTCAGCAACGCCACCCTCTGTGACGCCAACCTGACTCAGGCTGACCTCGAAGATGCTTCCCTCAACCACGCCAACCTGAAACGGGCAAAGTTCTGTATGGCTCTCCTAAGATGTACTAAGTTGATCGAGGTCGATCTCAGTGGTGCTAACCTCAATTGTGCAGACCTGAAGAGGGCCAGGTTGAGCAACGCCAACCTGGACAGAGCGAACCTTTGTGGGGCCAAGTTGGAATGAGCTGATCTGAGTGCTGCTCACCTTTGCGGAGCTCATCTCATCGGAATAAACCTGACTCAGGCTAACCTGAACGGGACTAATCTGAGTCGAGCGGACCTACGCGAGGCGAAACTCAACAAGGCGACGCTTGTTCAGACGCTCTTGCAGGGAGCCAATCTGGAACAAGTACAGGTGAATGGTGCAAACTTTCAGGGAGCCAACCTGCGTGGGATCCCCTGGTTGATCGTTAAGGATCTCATGGTGCAACCGGAAGCTAACTTTACAAGTATCCAATGGGATAATCCCATTGACGATGCCATGCTCTCGAAGGATTGATAATACGAGAGTACATCGGCCATTATGACGATTGCTTTCCCAAACCTCTCGCTCATGTCATCGGTTCATAGAAATTTCCTGTGTTGCGAAACAAAACTTGCAGGCCATTGACGCTTACTACCAGATTAGGATGATGCGTATCTCCTGCAAAAGTCAGTGTTATAGGGGCAAGATCAGATCCAGGACCGATGAGACGTGGCCCAATGAGCAGATGTGTGTGCTCAGCGTCTCCTCCTGGCATCTCAAAGATATACACCTGCCCGTTGAGATTAATCGCTGTGAAGTGGGTTGGAATCGACTGGTTGTGCTCATGCCCCACAAAGTGATCTACCTGGGTGGTGCGAGGCCGACCATACTGTAGATCATCTTTGAGCGTTGTTCCCCACTCTATCAGGAATTGCGTGCCTATGGTGATAAGGAGCGCGCAGAGCATCCCTATTCCGATCAATAACGACCAGGAGCGGCTTTGCTTTCGCACGTTCGCGTGCGAAGAGAAAGAGATTCGATGTTGCCAGGGGGGAACGTCGATGGCTGACGATAGCTGTGGCCTGGTCTTGGTCATTTGAGAAGCACGTGCTACCTGTACCTTCCCTGATGTCTGTGTCTCGCTCACGGGGTGACGACGAATGACCAGGCTTCGAGGAGCGAGGCGAGTTTCCTCTTCGATGGTGATGGGCATGACAGTCCTCCTTCGATTTTTTGAGCACAATAAGAGTAAGCAAGAAATAAAGGGGACCTGGATGCGGACAACGTTGAGATGTGTGGTCTATGGAATAGCATACCTGACCTAGAGGAAAGGAGACAAGCCAGTTATCCACGAACTTTTCCAAGGGGGTGTGGGAATGTTGTGGATAACCATTTCAAGCTTAGAGTGAGGCTGGCATCGCCTCTTCAAGGCTTTGGAGGAACGAAGCAAACGCTATAGGCTGATGATAAAAGCGCGTGTCAAAAGACCCCCAACAAGAAAGCTGAGATCTTGTATCCACCCAGAGTCATCCAAAGCGAGTGAACTCCCTGGATGCCGCCACGGATTATAGTTAACCCTGGTAATAACAAATAGCGGTCCAGCGATCAAGCCACATAGAAACAGGATTTTGGTGGTGCGATGAATCATATTGCTCTGTTGAGAGACAGAAAAGTCAGTTGGAGAAAATGAGGGAGAGGGGGGAGAAAATATTCTTTTCCTCGTGTTTGAATGCTTCATTATTCATCTTTCCTTGAATCTTTTATTGATGCATTCTTTCATATTGCCTCTCGTTTTGGGCTTCATCTTAGTGCTCAAATGTGCGCTTTAAGCGCTCTTGATAGACTGCCTCACAGCCATGTAAGAGGCTGCGAAAACGGTGTTGTAAAAGCTTATAATCTCCCTGGGCCATGTTCTGAAAGATTTCTTGATAGTAGTAGCGAGCATAATCTTGGATAGCTGGTTTTACAGCTTCCATATTCTCGCCGCGAGCATGAGAGGTTCCTTGCTTGCGACGCTCCTGCAACCAGAATGCCTCCATAGCAGTGACAATTTGTCCCTCAATGTCTTGATCCTGGCTGATCGAATTGCGTTTAATAACCTTGAGCGCGATGAAGAGAGTGCGTGCAAGACTTGGCTGTCCGCCATCGCCAGGCGAATAAAACTTCAGAAGATACTGCATTAGTTGCTCATAATGCGCAATAGGCGGCACAAAACCAGGATCATTCATAGCAACTAACTCAGCGGCAATCTGAGGCTGTTGGCGGAGCCATTCTTCGACAAAGACTGACTGGCTTTTCGCTCCACGCACTTTTTCCAACGCGGCAATGAGATTGGGAGAAAAAGCAAGCGAGAAACTCTTCTTTTTTTGCTCAGATGCAAGACGTGGACGGCTCATTGACTTCCTCTATCATCATTTCTAGGAGGCACTCTTGCCCCCACGACCAGAAGCGTGAAAAACTCAATCAATGTATTGGATTTTGTGGGCACTTTGATCGGGCCGAACTTTCCCTTTTTTCTCTTTATCCAGATCTCGCTCATTCAGGCAAAATGATTATAAATTATTTAAATAATCATTGTCAATACCAATCTCAACCACATACATCGGTCCTTTAGCTCTGTGGGTTCCTCTCTACTTCTTAACTCTTACTTCCTCCATTAGATCTTCTCATCACTGAGCCTGTACGCGTACACAACAGGCACATACCCACCCTTTAGTGGGGCACTGATTACTTATGTCATCCTTTTCACAGAGGATCAAAAGGTAATATCATGAGAATGTGATGGGATTAGGGGTCTCACCCTTTGATGGAAGGATCCTAACTCAAAGGGAAAATGTGATGGAATGATAGACGCTAAAATGTGTGGTAGGGAAAAAATGGCGAAGAATAACACAACAAGGGAATCGCCCAACGATCTTCTGCAAGCTCCTTCTGGGAAGGAACGCCAGTCGCCTCAAGCGCTACAACCGCCATTTGAAGCGCACGTTTTGTGGAAGAATGGACAAAAGGGCTCTCCTGTGGCAACCTCTCATTGGTATAGGGATTAAGCCCATCCACCAACGCCTCCAAAATCGCCAAAGCCGCTTCTTTTTCCATAACGCCCTCTTCCTTCTCAAAAGAAATGCCGTCCTGTCAAGACGACCAATCGGGCCAGGACGGCGCAGCAGAAAGGAAATTATCACTCCTACATATTATAGCTTATTCACGGCAGCTCAAGCAAGAATTTCACTCTTGGCATTCTCTTTGACTTATTTTAAGCTTTACTGCTTGTTTGATGTATTGTATGCCTGGATGTGTTACTATATTGCCTAGATTTGTTTCATTGTTGTTGTTATGCTCCTTTCTTAGAAAACGGAGAAAACCGTGATTTCTGAGAGAGGAACAAACGAGAGGCAAGTGTAAAATGGCGTTGTTATTGAGGAATCTGAAGTGGGAATCCAAAGGAGGTAACCAGTTCTGGACCAAGAAAAGCCGTCAAAGAGGCAACCTGCTTGGGAAACGGCGAACCAGCTAGTGTGAGCACTTGAATGGCAAACGCTCGATAGGAGCGGGTGGCTTCATCAGCCCGATACACCACAAAGGCCGGGTATCCATTCGCACGCGTCGGAGAGAGCCGCCACTGCTTGTGGACATCGGGAGGAAATAACACCGTAGAGAGCACACGTCGAATCGCGTTTCGTCCCTGGTACCACGAAGGAACCGGTGGCATAGAGAGCGTCGCATCTTCTTTCAACAACGCCACGAGTCCATCCACATCATCGGTTTCCCAGGCTTGCACATAGCGGGAGAGCAAGGTGTCAAGAGCGGCATTCGTGTCACCAAACGGCACGATCTCCGGCTGCTCACGTTGATAGTGTTTTTCGAGTATGACCCTGGCGCGGTGCAGAGCGCTGTTCACCGCCGCTACCGAGATTTCAAGCCACTGCGCGATCTCGCCGGCTCGCCAGTCCAGCACGTCCGAGAGGATCAAGATAGCTCGCCCACGAGGCGGGAGCAACTGAAGCGCAATGAGGAAGGCCAGCGAAACGCTCTCGTGCCTGGTATAGCGGGCTTCCGGGTTCTCCGTCGCCTCAGCCAGCCAACTATCAGGGAACGGCTCAAGCCAGAGCGCTTCCGTACTCCTGGGTGCAACCGGTCTCATTGGGTCCCAGGCAGCAGATGCCACCGTTGGCAGAGTCCGTGGCGCGCCTTTCTTAAGCAGATCCAGGCTTGTGTTGGTGGCTATGGTATACAGCCAGCGGCGCAATGATCCTGGGCCTTTCTCCGTGAACGTATCAAAATGCCGCCAGGCTCGTAGCAGCGCATCCTGTACAGCATCCTCAGCATCATGGAGTGACCCCAGAAGACGATAACAGTGTAGCAGCAATTCACGGCGATAGGGCTCGATCACACGGCTATACTCAGCTTGATCGGGGATTAGAACCTCATTCATCCGATCCGTTTTTTCCCGATTCGCTTCCTCCTTGCGCGCCATGTTGCTTTCTGCCAGACCCTTCTTTTCAAAAGTCGCACCCGCTCCACTGGTGCTGCTTGATGATCTCACACGCATTCTATCATACGGCCAGACTCTCTGCTACAGGTCCAGCACGCAACGACCGCTCGCGAGCAGGTAGCAAATGGTCCGAAAAATGTCGACGCAAAGCGAACAGTTTTGCTTTTTCCAACAGTTTACTAAATGTCTATCCAACCGAAAAGGGACGCGACGAGATAGATGAAAGGTCTGCGAAGCCGAAAGCACTGCGGACATTTTTGAGAAACATATCACCACATATTAAGGAGATTTACAATGCTGCTTGAAAAGAAAAATGCTGTCATTTACGGGGCGGGAGGAGCCGTTGGGAGCACTATTGCGCGAGCCTTTGCCCGTGAAGGTGCCAGAGTCTTTCTGACTGGTCGTACACAAGCGCCCCTCGACGCTGTCGCCCAGGCAATTGTGGCAGAGGGCTTCCTGGTCGAAACGGCTCAAGTGGATGCACTCGATGAGCAAGCGGTCGAACAGCATGCCGACAACGTAGTTAGAGAAGCGGGAAGCATTGATATCTACATCAACGCCATCAGGGTTGCAGAGCCTGGCATTTACGGCATCCCCATAGTAAATCTGTCGTTGGAGAACTTCGCCCTCCCGATTACTGCCTATATGAGATCCCATTTCTTGACAACACGAGTGGCTGCACGACGCATGGTTGAAAAAAAGTCAGGGATAATCATCACCATCACCGGGATGCCCGCCCGCGCAGCCACACCAGGAGCTGGAGGAGTGGGCGTCGCATGGGCAGGTATCGAAGCGCTCACCCGAGGGTTAGCAGCAGAACTGGGGCCTCAGGGCATCCGAGCTATCTGCTTACGGTCGAACGCGATCCCAGAGACGACTGTGATTCGCGAGGGGTATAACGTTCGCGCCAGGGCCACAGGTCAGACCCCAGAGCAAATACAGGCTGCAGCGGAAGCGACAACCTTGCTCAAACGGCTGCCGACCCTTGCGGACCTGGCGAATGTGGCGACATTCATAGCTTCCGATCAGGCAAGGGCGATGACAGCAACCGTGGCGAACCTATCTGGTGGATTGCTCGCCGACTAGGATAGACGCGTTTTTCGCAAGCACCGCCCGGTCAGGAGCAAGTGGAGAATGCGTGCCATTTGCTCTTGGCCTTCCCTCAGTGAAAGGCAAGGGAACATATCTTATTTTCCTGGTGGTGGTGTGATGGGCAAGGTCAACCAGAACGTGGCACCCTCGCCAGGAGCACTCTGTACCCCAACACTCCCCTCATGCCGTTCAATAAACACTCGGCACAAATAGAGGGACAATCCGAAGCTCAGATCCAGTTCATGCTGGACGGCACAACCTTTGGTGCGAAAAAAACGCTCCCAGAGATGGTCAAGCTCTTCTCTTGCAATGCCTGACCCCTCATTATGGACAGAGATATTGGCGAACGCGTTAGTAATGCGTAGCTGTACCGTAACAGGCAATCCTGGTGGCGAATAGGTGTCCGCATTTGTCAGATAGGTAGTGAGCACATACTTGATCCGCCCTGCATCAGCAAGGATGGGGACGCATTGCTCCAAAGTCGGAATATCCAACATAATAGAATGCTCTAGCACAGCTTTTTGCTGCCTATCTACTACTTCTCTGAGCAGGGTACCCAGATCCTCATGCTTCAAGGATAACGTGAGTGTATGGGTCTGGATGCGTGCATCATCGATCAAATCATTGATGATACGCTGCTGAAGTTGGGCACACTGAGAGGCAGCCTCTAAAGGGCGCTGAGCGTGAGTAAGAGGTTCTTGTATCTGAGCGAATGGAGAAGCAAGCTGTTTTTTGAAGGTCTCCAATCGTCGCTGGGCTAGTTGCAGATTGCCCATGATCCCCGTTAGTGGGGTGCGCAGCTCATGTGTTGCCAGGGTCAGAAATTCGCTCGCCAGGCGTCTCATTTCACGCTGGGCGAATGTTTTCTGCTGTTTCTCTCCCTGCGTGTAAAAACAATAAATGCCCTCAATCAACAACATAGCCTGCGCAGTAACCACTTTTACGAGCGCGATCTCCTCTGGTGTATACTCTCCTTCTGAACTCGCTTTGATGACATACGGCACACCAACCCATTGCTGCTCCAGATGCAGTGGAAGAAGCAATATAGTCTCGGAACCAGGAAGCATAGGGTAAAGAGACGCCGGAAAAGGTAGCTGTTTCCCGAGACGCTCAATAGTATGCACCTGATTCATCGCAAGCACGATCTCCTGTTTGGCCTCCAGGCGTGCCCATGCCGCGCGGTCAAGCATCTCAGATCCATGGAAGTACCCTCCAATGTCTCTATAGTACTGTTCTTGTTCAGTCGTATTGCCACTGCCTGCAACAAAATACAGACGGCTCGTTCGATGACCGAACGCGAGCATATTCACCCGGTGGCAATCCAGAACAGACAGGATAATATCCACTACCTGCTGTGCCACATAAATCACAGGAGGCGAGAGGAGGAAGGTCTCTTCTGGCAAGTGTGCTTCCATCTGCTCAGGAATCCGCGCGATCACGTTGAGCAGATCCAACATCGACTCGTGGACACGTTGAAGATGGGAGGCTGCCTGCGAATAATAAGTAAGCTCTTGGAAGACAAAGACGATTTCTTGCATACCGTGCTCTTGATCAACTATAGGAAAGGAACGGACAGTGGCTGAGATCTTGTGCCCAGAAGGGAGCACCAACAAAAGTGTCTGTTCTGGGAAACCAGGAGCTGGTTTCCCAGCAAGAACAAGGTTCATTAGCCATTGCTCTGAGGATATGAATGGTGATTGCTCATCAACACTGAGGTAGGATGTGAGAAATTGCTGGTAGTCTCTTCCTTGACATTGGGCTTCGGAATCAACTTCAAAGAGTCTGCGGGCAGCAGCATTGATCTGTACAATTTTTTGGTTGCGATCACACACAATGAGACCTTCCGGGAAAGACTCGCAGATGGCTCCCACTTGGTTGAATAACCTGTGTGTGGCCCGCAAATGACGAGCATGGGAAATGGGTTTTCCTCTAGGAATTCTACCTTGTTTTTGTTTGCGTTGTACAACATGGTGCGATCTTTTCCCCACTCTCAAAACTCCTTATAGAAATGCTCCAATGCTTTACAAGCTAATAAAAAGAGCATTCGACTAAGGGTATTGTATGCGTCGTAGAGAATGGTGGCAATCTCATCACAGGAAGATGAGCTAGGAAGACGAGCTAGTTTTAAAGACAGGCGAAAGAATGAGGTGGTTCAAGCTTAATGAATGTCACTCATGAACGCCGCAATTGAATCTCTAATCATTCAAGAGCTTGAGAGATGCTTAACCACGCTCATCAATCTCCCTGTGTCCTTCCCCATAACCAGCCCGCAGCTCTTTTGGAAAGCAACTGACCTGATTCTCTACTTGACGCGCTTGTGGGTGTAGGCACAAACGTCTCTACTGCAGGGAAGTTTTGAAGAATCCATGATACAATAATGGAAAAAGAGCGGGGATAAGACCATGGATAACGAAGAATTCTTCCGCGAATTCGTAAAAAGAACGAACCATACCCGTTTTGGTTGCAACGGAAAGTGTGATTGGACCTGGCAATTTGCAAATTTGCACGTGTGCAAGGGCTGCTACAGGATGTATTGTTATGAATGCGTCTGGACCCTGCAACGCTCAGAAGATGAGAAATGGTGGAAATGTCCTTGCGGGGGAAAAATAGAGTGAAGCTCTGCTTTGTATATTACTCATCACGGCTTGGCTCTTTATGTCATCACAGTGTCGAGGCACACGAATGATTCGTTATGCTGTTTTAGCTCTCCTTCGAAACCGCCTTGGACTGGCGTTCGGCCAAGTGTTTGAGTGTCAACAATTGCTTGCGCATCATGACCAAATCTCCCCACGATAAAGTTGGGCGCATCACTGCTCCGATAAGTCCGATAGGATAACGCACGAGCAGTTTGGCGACAAGACGACACGACGCGTCATCCTGAGGCAAAATCACATAACTGATGGCGACTCCCCCAAAGAAAACTTTGGCCCGCTCATCCTTGAGAAGCAGCGTAAGATGCAGGCCAAGCTCAAAGTCCACCAGTTTAAAAATGGAGCACATACTTTGCCCAACCTGAAGCTGCTCTAGCCCGGGAATAAGTACGCGAGGACTGCGCCGCCCCCCATTATCAATCCAGTCGTAACTATAGGGTGCGACACGCAATTGACAAAGCCAACGAAAGACAATGGGTGCCGGTGCCTGCACCGACACAGCACGAAAATAGGCTGCATCGTATGTGGTTAGATAGTGATCACAGGGAAACGACATCGTTCTCTCGGCAGCGGTCGTTCCCCAATTATAAGCAAGCAATCTAGGGAGTGTTTTCAATGCGACATCTCTCCTCCTTGGTTAGGTCTCTTCATATCTTAACATCTTCCCCCAGCCCCTTCTAGGCATGGGCTTCTAACAATCTCTTGTTGGGGCTCCTGCGCGCGTTGAGGCCTGCAATTTGCATTGACGATCGCCCCTGTTGCCCTGGTATTGCCTCATCTTTGAGCACTGCATGTGAGAAGTACCAGGGTTTACTCAAACGGACCCCTCCTTCATCCCCTTGCAACAGGTCTCTAGCCGCAATGGCTCGCATTCGGAGTAGAGAAGATAGAGTGGCTTGGATTTACATAGCCATAGGCCAAGATGCAGTGCCCTCTCCCATTTACCCCAACAGGGCCTGCATAGTATTTAAAATTGCCCGCATCTTCAGCAAAGTATTGACTACCGCTACGTGCATGACATTTACTACCGGGTTTTGTCTCGGAACAAACACTAATAGAGACCCGCATAAATTTTGTCTTCCCATAAGCAGAACCCACTGAGCGAGTATAGACACAGTTATATCCAGTTGAGCTATTATAATAGAGATCCAATTCCGCGATCTTTGTGCTACCTGACTTGATAGGATACGAATCAACCAGTTTGCCCACAGAGCTACAATGACTACTATTTGTGCCAGCAGGGTTAAGGGGAGGCGGTGTACTCTTTGATTTTGGCACGGAGCTAGCGGTACTGCCTGACACGGTAGCCGCAGTTGGCAAAGAGATCAGGCCCGTAAAAAAGGTCGCGACCACTATAGCCGCCACAGTAAGCACTCCAAGGAGAAGAAATAACCAGCGTTTCTGTCTGAAATCAATCTTAAAGCGTTCCATAGTTCAGCTTTCTTTCGGTCAAAAATGGAGTCTCGCTACATAAACTGCTACGAGAGGCAGAGTAGGGGCGTTGTTCACCTTGGCAGGTTCTCTATTTTTTAGGCAAGTCGCCTTGATGGATGAGCAGATAGTCACCCGAATAACTCGTAGCAGGAGACACAATTCGATAGGCTTTTAGTCTAATGAATGGGAAGCACAATGTACCTATGCATCGATGTGCAAAAAACCTTGCCACACTCATTTATCCTCATCGTGCTCTATGTTGAGAGAGATTCTTGACCAGACGCATACTGGGAGTCGGGCTTCGAAGACTTAGCTGACACACATGTATATGTGTGTCAGCTAAGTCTTCGGGAAATTGATGTTGGTTTTCCCGAATCCCTATCAGCTCATGGAGAAGAAAAGGAGAGATTCAGATATATTTTGTGGGCTCAAGCGACCCTCCTGTTGCTGAGGGCCTTTAGGAGAATCAAGCCACCGCTCGACAGCAATGACTGCATTCGTTGCAGTAGACGATGCCAGCCTGGACCCTTTAGCACACGTTCCAACCATTTCCAGATATCAGGTGTGTGGACTAATAGTGGCGATATACTAAATATACTATGCGAACACTATATACTATTGGCCATTCAACAAGAACATTTGAGCAGTTTTTAGCATTGCTGAGCGCGTATGCGATCAACCTCGTCGTGGATATACGGGTCGCTCCTTCTTCTGCTCACTCTCCTCAGTTCAATAGTGAGACACTTGCTGAGGCATTAAAGGTAACTCATATTGGTTACGTCCACCTGGGCGTATTAGGAGGCCATCGGCGCCCCACGAAAGATTCACCTAATCAAGGCTGGCACAATACATCCTTTCGGGCTACGCCGACTACATGGCAACAGAGACATTTCGGGCGGGCCTGCAAAAATTACAAGAATATGCGACGAAATGCACAGCAGCCATTATGTGCGCTGAGGCCGTGCCCTGGCGCTGTCATCGTTCGCTGATCGCGGATGCCTTGACCGTCCAGGGCTGGCAGGTCTATGATATTCAGAGCCAAAAAACAGCGAAATTGCATAGATTGACTCCTTTTCTTCAGGTGCACGATGGGCTGTTGCTCTATCCTGGCACTCTTTAACTAATGGAATTCCTTATGAAATATTGAAAGCCATTTCTATTTTATTGGAGCCCTTCGCCCATAGCATTTTCGTTCACTACAACAAGAAGTAGTTAACGTTTCCAGCAAGCAGCTCACCTTCTTCTGCCTTGCTCGTGCTGCTTTTGTGCTCTCTTCCGCAAATTGCCCAGCGGACATGGAGCCAGGTGTGGTGTAAGAGGGAGAGGGAGTGCAGGGTGATGTGGCAAGGAACGAGGGAGGCAACCAAGCAGGTTTTACCAGTTGGGGATTGCCTCCCAGTGGGGTCAGGTTAGTAATGTCTAGTAGCATATAGCGGGTCAAGTAGGTAAAGCAGTTGTAATGGCACTTCTGAAGTGAATGGCTATCTCACTAGCATACTGTGCGCGTTTTGGGGTTGTGCATGAAAATATAATATTGCTTCATTTTCATGCACAAGTTTCTTATTCCACTGGACCTGTATACTGGTCCTGCACATAGGCGTGTTTCGCAGCATTGTCGCGTTGAGAGGTGAGGTAGCGTGTCCAGGCTTGTTGCTCATGGCTGACAATGCCAAGGACCCAGACGCAAAAGGTTGGCGTTGTTGTGCTGCGCTCAAATTGTTGAAAGGGACCACCTTCAGCGAGATGTTTGTGATAGAGAGTTTCCCACACCTCGTTTTCATTGCGCCAAGTGCAGATATAAAGAATGTGGACCGAGGCACACTGGTGATGGATCGCAAAGCCAACCTCCTGTTTTAGTGGCAAGCTTCCCGTTTCCAGTTCGGAGAGGAGGAACGAATGTGCCTCAGCCACCAACTCAGGAGGAATGGGCGTCTCTTGGCGAGAGATATCGTACCACTTAAGATAAACATCAGAGGTTGCGAGGGCCTCCCCTGACCTGACGAACTTCTGACGATGCTGGTACTCCGGCGCGACCTGCTCAAAGAGACGCAAGTATGGGGCATCCTGATCTGATGCTGTCGTTGACATGTGACACTTCCTTTCTACTCAGAATGAGACTGTTTGCTCAGTATACGGGCTCATCAGGTCAGAATTGTTCCTGATAGCAGCGGTTCTGGAAAAAGTGCAACTCAATTAGGAGGAACAGCGGAGGTAGTTGAATTGGAGGTAAAGGCAACACTCAGTTTCGGGCGTTCCATCCATATGTGTGGAAGATGCATGAAGCCAAACATATTCTGGCAACCTTATAGCTCCCCAAAGGTACCAGCTTCAGGATGACACATGTCGTGATTCTGAACAGAAAGCAATTGCAGATTGTCTTCCACAGTTAGGAGACGGTTAAAGGTAGGGTGCCAAGGAACAGAGCCCCTCCGCTGTTCTGATTCGCTGCCGAAAGTGTTCCGCCATGAGCTTGAAAGACCTGTTGTGCGATACTCAAACCTAGACCTGCCCCTCCGGTTTGGCGATTACGCGATGTCTCACCACGGTACAACGGTTTAAACACATGTTGCAGGTCCTTATGAGCTATGCCGGGGCCGGTATCAGCTACTGAGAGCACCAGACCTTCTTCGTTTCTAGTCCAAGAAAATGAAATAGCTCCGTTGTGCGGAGTGTAACGGACCGCGTTATCCAACAAGTTCGTCAGGGCGCGTGTGATGAGTCGTCTATCGATAGCCATGATACCTATCTCACGTAGTCCCTCGCGCCCAACGGTCAATGAAATCCCTGCGTTCTGTGCTATGGGTTGCATATCTTCCGCAATTCCTTGTAACAAGATATCCATATCAATACTTTCGCGTTGTGGTAACAACTCTAGATACTCAAGCTGAGTATAGCTAAAGAGGTCAGTGATAAGATGTTCCAGGTCGTTAGCCTTCTGACGGCAAATATGTATATAATGCGCTATCATCTCAGGCGTATCGGCTACGCCCTTCTCTATACCCTCCAGATAGCCACGTAAGGAGAACAGCGGCGTACGAAGGTCATGCACTACAGCGCTAATAAAAAAGCGTCGCTCTTCTTCTAGCTTTTTCTGTTGCGCCAACGCCTCTCGTAAGGCTTCTCCCATAGCGTTAAAGGCTGCTACCACTTCGGTCATCTCCACAACAGAAGATGATGGTAGCATAAACGAGAGGTTTCCTTGTTCGATTTGCCTGCTCGCCTTTCCTATTGCATCCAAAGGTATCAAGATGGATTGTTGGAGAAAACGTGCTGTCGTTGTTACCAGAAGTGCCTGCATGGCAAGGAGAATCACCAAAATCAGCCCAGCCACAAGAGACAGCCTGGGAATAAAAGGAAGGGGTTGTCCTTCCACATTTCCTACCCCAGCTATCATGAATGTGATAATGATAAGTCCAACTGCAATGAGCATCAGCACGGCATATAATAACCAGACAATGGATAACCATCTGTGCGTGGGACGCTTCTTCACGAGTTTCCTCCTTCAAAACGATAGCCGACACCACGCACGGTAAGAATATAGCGCGGATTGGCAGGGTCTTCCTCAATCTTTTCTCGGATTCGTCGAATATGCACAGTCACAGTCTGGCGATCCCCAATCTCACCCCAGAAGCGCTCAAAAAGTTGTTCACGCGTAAACACCTGCCGCGGGTGGGCAGCTAGCAGGCACAATAACGCGAACTCCCTTGTTGTGAAAGGTACTGTTTGCCCATCTACCAGTACCTCGTGCGCTATCGGGTCAATAATCAGGCGACTAAATTGGTAGATTCTCTTCGTCTGTGTTTCTTTCTGGGAACGTCGAAGAACAGCCTTGACACGAGCTACGATCTCGCTAGGTGAAGCAGACTTTGCGATATAATCGTCACCCTGTAAACCAAAACCCCGTAACCTCTCTCTATCGCTATCGTAAGCACTAAGAAAGAGGATTGGCAGATCGCTGGTTTCGCGAATCTGGCGGCAAAGGTCAAAGCCTGAGCGCCCAGGCATCATAACATCAAGTATCATACAATCTACTGTCTGCTGCTGAATGATACTATGCGCTTTCTCTGCGTCTGGTGCGATCAACACTTGGAATCCTTCTGCTTTAAAGAAATCTCTAAGCAAATAAGCAATGGCACTATCATCATCCACTATGAGAATTGTTGCTGGCTGATTCATCATCTCTTTGCTCCTTTCTCCTTCCTCATTATGTCCTATCTCAAGCCGAACCACTAGCACAAAAGGGCAAGATTATAAGATGTTGAGTCAGCGTTAATGTGTTGTTCACATTTCTTCACCTTTATTTGTAATGTGCCTCCTGTACACTGACTATTATCAACTTCATCAAAACAGAAAGGATACTATTGTTTAATGTTACATGTTCCACGCGTTACGCCTGGTAGAGGTTTTCTTGCTGGGGTCTGGCAAATGTGGGCAATCTTGCGAGCCGAAATCACAATGCAATGGAGGCGCTTGGGTTTTTGGCTCACTTTTGGCATCGTAGGCGCATTCCTTCTGCTCGTTTCTGTGGTGACAGCCTTCTCGCTGCTTCATCCTTCCCCTATGATGGAGCAAGCATACAAACATTACACATCGGCAGAAATAAATAATGTTCTGACGTATGGGGTAACATACTATGCTGGCATCGTCTTTGGTTTGGTAGTTGCCCTGCTCACTGTCGATCGTCTGCGCCGTGATACACAAGTGGGGATAATTGAATTACAGCGAGCTACACCACTTGGAGAGATTCCTTATACTATGGGTAAGTTTCTTGGGAATTACCTTGCAGTATCAATACCGATCCTGCTTATGTACTTGCTTTGCACCATGGCTCCCATCATTTTGGGGATGCAAGCAAGTATCATTCTGTTGTTTCTCCTGGCATTTCTGCTCATCTTTGCTCCTGCCTCTCTTGCCTCAATGGGGCTTGTTCTCATGCTCGCCAGTATCCTTCCAGTTCGGGTTGTACAGGTTGGCTTCTCTGTGCTCTGGCTGCTCTTTAATATTCCGGCCTGGAGAGCCCTCTTCACAATCATCTTCAATCCAAATGGATATTACATCTATCCATTGTTCTTTCCCACACCTCTCTTTGCCTCAAAAGAGACCTCGCTCACAAAGGCCCTCCTCAATATTACACTATTGGTCTTGATAGGTTGCATAGCATTTGGCCTGACATATGTCAGTCTGACCTGGCAACGACAACGAGAGGAGAATGCGAGAGCATGAATAGTCGCGATTCCACGCTCACGCGCGCCATCTCAACATTAGAGTATCGATCCCTCTGGGGGCGGCGTCCCCCTTTGCGAGAGATCGCTTTACTGATGTACTATCATCTCCGCCTGCTCAAGTGGTGGCCTTTTCTACTTATGTTCCTGAGCTTTCTCGGCTTGGGTGCTCTACTCTGGTATCAACTACATTTAAACGATACACAAGCAATAAGTAGTGCGACGGCGCTCAGCCGCTTTGTGATGGAATCTGTTGCTGGTTTCTTCGCAGGAATGTTTGCCAGTGCTCTTATAGTAGGTGATCCACTGCTAGAAATAATGATAGTTACGCGCTCAGGGCTATACAAAATTATATGCTGGCGCGCGGTCCTAAGCCTTTTTATGCTCCTACTCCCTTCCGCTGTCTTTCTTGCCTGGTCTCTTGGAAATGGTCTTCACTATGCCCAACAAGAGAGCCTGCTTTTCCTCATGTGCGTCTGGCTCGCCCCCGTACTACTGATGGCTATGATTGGGTTGCTTGGTTCGCTGTTCACGCATAATACCGCACTAGGATTCGTGGCCTCTATCCTCCCCTTAGCATTAGCTTTGGCCTTTTATCCATTTCTGCTTCCGCACAAGCGAGCACACTCGTTCTTTATTCCTTATACATCCTGGGGACCCGACGCCATAGATTGGTGGAACAACCGCCTGACATTACTAGGTATTGCCTTGCTCCTGGCCGCGTGCAACTGGTGGTGGCTGCATCATGAAGAACTTCTTCTGGGAAACGCCTCATAATCAAACATATTGCTTGAAGAAAGAGACACTCTTATGGAAATTGGAATCGAACATGTGACAAAACGTTATGGAGCACATGAAGCCTTGCGAGACATTACTGTTCGCATTAGTGAGGGGATGTTTGGCTTGCTTGGACCTAATGGGGCAGGCAAAACGACTTTGCTGAGCATTCTAGCAACACTGCGCCGTCCAACAAGTGGGCATGTGTTTATTGGCTCCCTGGATATCAGTCAGCCGCGCCAGCGCAAAGCAGTACGCTCACTCCTGGGTTATCTTCCTCAGGATTTTGGTCTCTATCCTGATCTCACAGGGAGGGAACTGCTCGATTATATGGGGTTGCTCAAAGGCCTTTATGACCGTTCAGAACGCCGACGGCAGATCGAGGCGCTCTGTGAGGCTGTCAACTTGACCAGCGATGCAAACCGTAAGATTGGTACCTATTCTGGTGGCATGAAGCGGCGTCTAGGTATTGCGCAGGCGCTTTTAGGTAACCCTCGCGTTCTCATCGTTGATGAGCCAACTGTTGGACTTGATCCAGAAGAACGCATTCGGTTACGTATGCTCCTTGCCCGTTTGGCCGAGGAAAGAATTATCATCCTTTCGACTCATGTTGTTGAGGATATTAGCCATATCTGCGAACACCTTGCGGTCCTCGATCAAGGCACATTAACATTCAATGGGCAGACACGCCAACTGATTGAGGCTGCTACAGGCCATACCTGGCAATTTCTCGCGCCCCCTGATTATATTCCTCCAACGGATCTTAGTGTCATCTCAACACTGCCGCAGCAGCATGGCATTCTATATCATGTCATTGGTCCGCAACCACATGGGCCAGTGCAAGCCATCCAATCCCTGACACCTGGACTAGAAGATGGTTATGTCTGGCTTCGCCAACAAACAAAGCGTAGGCAAGCATAAACGCCCTCATTTTCTCTCTCTTGGCTTGAGCTAAGTGCCTTGTATATTGTGTCGATGGGACTAACGGCCTGAACCCGAAACTCGCGTTATGAACATGCATGAAACGGCAGAAGTGTTCCAGGCATCCCTGGAACACTTCTGCCGTTTGAGAGATGGAGGCGATCCTATCTCTATGAACAGCACTCCATGTCCATCGTAATACCAGTGAAAGCTGTAATCGTAGGGGCAAACCAACTGGGAATATGTTGTTCACGAACGACCTCTAATTTCCAGAGACAATGGTTCTGAGATGATCTGCTATGCACGCACTGAGTTACTCGTTGGTTTAGTTGCAAGTGGGAGCAAGAGCGACATCGCATCCTCCTCTGGAGTCAACCAAGCCTCTTGTTCTGACGCTTCCTCAATCTCTCGCCAACGGGGCTCAATCCGGAGGAGACAAAGTCCCTACTTCACGCTCACCTCCAGTATGGGAAACCAGAGACGCGCCAGCACCAAACAGGCCTATCTCATCTCGCGCTCTTACCTTGTCTGGTCACACCGTTCATCCCTCCGGGTGTGATCAGGCACACAACTTCCCTATTTCTGCTCACTAGTCAGCAACATTCCTATCAACACCATCTCCAGACGCCCTTTCAGTACGCCCACCAGTATTCCGTTATCCGAAACTTACCCAAATATGGACAAGCCATATCTGGTGTTCGGTTCCTGCTTCAACGAACAACCTGCCTGGTTTCCCAGGTCTTACAGGATCTCCACAGGCGTACATTCCGACGTAACTCGCCGTACTAGCAATGAGTATAGCAGATGAGTCAAGGGCCTTAAATGTCTACAAATGGCAAGAAATGTTCATAGTTCAAGAAGCTATGATCACCCCCTCATTCCCAACATGCTACCAGATTCAGGAACATACAACCCCTTCTGAAATCAGATGACAACTACATCATATCTATAAGAGAAAAGCATATACAAATTATAGTGGCTTATCCCGTCAATTTATGATTTATTGGAAATCGGCTCCTCTTCTATTCCCTTTCCCTCGCCATGCTTTTCACGTCATCTTTTCTCTTGTTTAAACTCCTCTATACTGAAAATGATGGCACCATCACACCCAACGTAAAGAACGAATGCTCATCCCCTATAATGCATCAACAGAGAGAAGGAGCACTTAGCAATGTTGAAACATATACGAAATCTCACCCTGTATACATCGTTTCTGGTTCTCGTATTTGTGATCGTTCAGACACAGAGTATATCTTCTGCCAAATCTCTTTCCGCTCTTGATGGCTCTCCTTCACAGGAGAGCGTAACCGGTTCATCCTCGCAGGAAAATGTCACTGATTTGCCGCCACAGGAGCGCACAACTGAAGCACCTCCGCTGGAGAGCACGCCATCTACCGTGGTATCTGATCCCCAAGGCACAGCGGAGCTTGAGCTTAACGGGAATCTACTGACCATCCACATCTCACTCACTGGGTTAGCCCCCAACAGCACCCATCCCGCCCACATTCATTCTGGCTCCTGTGAGCAGCATCCAGAAGGGCCTATTCTCTATCCTCTCCCTAACATTACTGCCGATGAACAAGGGAATGCCATGCTGGACACGACGCTAACAAATTTCCAACTTCCTGATCAACCCATCTCCCTCAACGTTCATAACGGCCCAACATTGGATACCGACGAGCAAAAGATGGTAATTGCCTGTGGTGACATTTCCTTCACGGGAACACACGCAACGGTTTCGCTTGGTCAGACCAGCAATTAGCAGACTGCTGCCAGGGAGGGGCTCGCGCGAAACAATAGCCCCCTAACCGCTTCTCTAACACGACAGGACCAACAAGGTTATAGAATGGCGACCGCTCTTCTATGGCTCTAGCACATTTGAGCATGAAGAGCGCGAGCCGCTCTCCTGAATTCACATTTAGTCGTACCATCACTCGCTCTCATTGGCCTCCTATTTTTCTGAGTGTCTTTGTCCTCAGAAAGAGACGCTTCTGTCACTGCAAGCATGTTTTGGTTCGCCAGTTGTCCAAGCCTCAGTGGGAACATGAGCCATAGCTGGCTTCAAACGCTATCATGTTTCTCCTTTTGAGGAATAGGGCATTGAAACATATTGTTTTTCAGCTTCCCCTGGTTTGGGAGTCTCAGTGATGTAGCATCAGGGTTACTCTAGTTCTGCGAACACTGTATCCCATTGCTGATCTTATAGTGCGCCAGCGCTTTCTGCAGAAACGCTTTTTCTTCCTTACTGGAGTGATACATTGGGAACGGCTTTTCCTCTAAGGGAAGTTCCTCATAGTTCTTCCACCATTGTTGCACACCTGCCCCGACATCGGCATCACCCCGAGTCAATTGCTTGATCAGCTCACTGTGCTGCTTCGCCAGAGCCTGACCCTCCACACTGGTTGGAGCTTTCCTTTCCGCAACCAGCCTCCTCAGTTCCACAAACACTGCCTCCCATTGCTGACTTGCACGTTGCTGATCCTCCTCGGTCCAATTCACTCCCCATACTGCCAGTTTCCGCGCTGCTTCAGGACTGTACGATTTCTGAGAGATTTCAGCCAACTTCTGTTGTTGTTCCTCAGTAAGATATTTCTTCACCCACGCTTTATCCTGTTCCGTATGCATCACCTGGATTACATCGAGAAGAATTGATTCCCAATCTCTCTGGTTCTTTTTTAACAATTCTTCAGCTTTCTCGATGGCCTGGAGGACCGCATCCAGTTGGCTGCGCTTCTCCCGCAGCATCGCCTTCTGCATCACAAGGGCCTTTTGTAAATGTTCCGGTTTCTTTTGCAGACACACTTTGATCTCTTCAAGAGAGAAACCCAGGAATTTCAACGCTAGAATCTGCTGCAAGCTCCACAAATCCTCATCCGAGTACAGTCGGTGTCCAGCCTCGGTATGACCAGAGGGGGAGAGCAGGCCCACTTTGTCATAAAAACGTAAGGTCCGTGCTGTGACTGCGGCCTTCTGCGCAAATTGACTGGTCGTATAGTGTTTGCGATCCATGCGCTTTCTCCTTTCATTCGAAAATATACGGTATGACGTAGCATCATACACAATACTCTAGACAACCAGTAGGATCATAGGGTGAGCATTGCATGTCGATATGGATAAACCATCACCCAACAGCCAGACAACGTTATCTATCCCAAAATCCCTACTCACAGACAGAGAGAAGTCGAACCCACAAAGCGTGAAAAGGGCTTGCATATGACGTTACGTCATAGGTTAGACTCTTCCCAGTCACTCTTCTGTCGCGAAAGCTCGAAAGGAATACCAGATGAAATTACAGATCATAGATGTCGAATCTATCTATCAACGTTTGCTGAACAGCGCCAGCGCGCAGGAACGCGAGGCCATATATCGACAGGAGCTGCTAGCTCCCTTTGAAGGCATGATGCGTATTTATGGCGGGGGCGGCGATACTATAGCATGGGCGAAAATATGGAGCCTCTATACGCCTGAAGATTTCGACGGCGAGCAGCGTCCCCTCATTGAGGAAATGGTCAGGCGACTGACCGATGATGGAGCCTGGCAGAAGTCCACGGCTGCACTTGAACAGGGGGTGACTGCATTCTCCCCCTATGCTGACCGCATTGGATTGGACACCATCAACTGTGCTGTGGTCCTCACCAAGCACAATAGCAATCTTCCCAATCGAGGCTACGCGGGATTTGGTGGTATCCCGGGCTATCTCATGGTCTCACTCAGCCTCGCCGACAACTATACGCTGCCCCGCGTCGGACCCGCGTTGGTTCATGAGCTCAACCACAACGTCCGTTTCAAGATCGTCCCCTTCCTACCCATGCACGTCACGGTTGCCGATTACATCATCGCCGAAGGGCTGGCAGAAGCATTCGCAGCCGAACTCTTTGGCGAGGAACTGGTTGGCTACTTTGTCACTGATTTCAACGATGAGGAGTTAGCCACCGCCCAGCGCGTCATCAGCGGTGCGCTTGAGGTGAGCGGCTTCAATGCGGTGCGCAGCTATATCTTCGGCGATACCATTGCCGCAACTTGGGGATTGCCCAAAGCTGGCATTCCAGATTTTTCCGGATACGCCATCGGCTATCGTGTTGTCCAGCAATATCTCAAGCGCACAGGTCGATCCGTCGTCGAAGCCACCTTCCTTCCTTCTCAGGAAATTATCGTGGAGTCAGGTTTTTTCAAGTAAGAAGAGATAAAGAGGATGTTCTCAAATAGTATGATATGGCAGAGCGATTGAACCAACCCTCTCCTCCACCTTTTGTGCAAAAAACGTTCTGATCCCCAGCCGGTGGTCTCCCACTACCTGGCTGGGGACTTTCTCACCTTGATCAAATGGTGGGTTGCTACTGATATGCCCTATCCACCAGAACAGATAGAGAACATTTCCCAACAACTAGCGCTACCTGGAATGGGGGCAATGCTCAAGGCATATATTCTCATAATGCTTTAATGTTGGGCAAGGATAATCAAGTTCAGTTTCTTTATCAAATAGACAAAATTCAACTTGATGAGGACTTCGTACATATGACACTAGCTCACGTACACCTTCTCGTGAATCACTTCCCAATCCTGGGTACACTCTTTATAATGGCACTATTCATTATTGCTCTCGTTTTCCGTAGTACCTTGATGCAGAAGGTCTCACTCTGGTTCCTCGTTGTCATCGCGCTACTGACAGCAGTAGCTTATGCGACAGGAGATAAGGCGGAGGCTGCTGTGCAAGGACTTCCAGGTATTTCTGAACAGATAATTCACCTGCATGCCAATGTAGCTCGCATAGGCCTGATCTTGATGTTCATCACAGGCGTGATTGCTCTGTGGGGAGCCGTTTTCTACAGAAAACACCACAAACTCCCACGCCTCCTGTTAATCACAGTATTGATTGTACTGTTACTGAATACGGCTCTCTTTGCGTATGTCGGCTTCCTGGGAGGACAAATCCATCACCAGGAAATTCGTTCCGCAATAGAATATGGCCCAGCGCTACGTAAACTGTTATGAAGGGCAGAAGTAAAAACCAAGAAATCGGCGCTACTGCTCAGAAAGATGTTGCTCTTAACGATACACTAGTGCCTGGGCAAGATCGACACATTGCCCAGACCCGTATTCCTGAGCTATTGAATGATCTTGAAATTGAGCAAGCGCGTATGGAGGACATTCCAGAGTCGAAAGTTGATTGGTAAGAGCATTTCCATGCTGCGAGACGCAGCAATATCTCCTAAGTCGAGGACGTATTCCCACCCGAACTCGTTGGTGAGCAGGCTCATGACCTCGGCTTTCGCTTGCGTATCATTCCCACAGACCAGCAGGTGGTGCTCCCCATCAGCGAGTCTCTTCGGATTCACCATGAGCTCTACAACGATCGTGTTGAGTGCCTTGACCACCTTCATTGTGGGAAAGGCTCGCTGGATCTGTTCGCCCAACGAGTCGGTATTCACGATCGAGAGCAACGGAGGGAAACCGTGAGAGAAATCCAACGGGTTGGCAGTATCGATGAGAATCTTGCCATCCAGATCGTCTCCACGTATGGTTTGGAAAACTTCCAGGGAGACGTTTCCAGCTGTAGCGTTCAACAGGATTTCTCCATGAGCCGCTGTTTGCGCGAATGTCCCCAGTTGGATCTCAGGATGCTGTTGTTTCCATGCAGAGAAAGGAAGAGGGCCCCAGGCATCCGGTGTTGTACGTGCTAGAAGAGTGGCGACATCACGTGTGCCGATCATAACTTCATGGTTGCATTCGGCGAGCTTTGCCGCTAGTGTGCGTCCCACGATTCCTGTTCCAAGTATCCCGAATTTCATCAGATCAGCCTCAATCCACCATCAATATCGAGAACTGTGCCACTGACATAGGGATTGTTCAGCAGGTAGAGGATTCCCTGAGCCACTTCTTCGGCAGTGCCTACTTTCCCCACCGGAGCTGCCCGCTCAGTGAAAGCATAGACGGCTTGGCGCGCTTCAAGAGGCCAGTAAGCACGCAATGGAGTATCAATAATGCCAGGAGAGATAGCGTTGACTCGCCTGGGAGCAAGTTCAATAGCTAGGGACGTGACGAGAGCATTGACCGCAGCATTGACTGCTGCGAGAGGAGCACGCTTTGCCGATACTACATTCACTCCAGAGAAGAAGGTCAGAGATCCACGCTCGGTCATATGTGGTTCTGCATATTTCGCGATGTGATACAAGCCCCAGAATTTCTCTTCAAACAATTGACGCGCCTCCTCAATCTCCAGTTCCAAAAATGCGCCCTCCTTTGGTGTGGGGTTACTGATGACCAGATGATCGATCATCTCGCTATAGCCTGTGAAGAACTCCTTGACCTCTGATGGATTGAGCATATTGATTTTTGCCGTCTTGACCTTGCCACCCAGGCTTGCTTTCGCCTGCTCCAATCGCTGCACTGAACTGCTGGCAACGGTCACGTTGGCACCCTGCGCGAGTGTCAGATGAGCAGAAGCGAGTCCTATGCCAGAACTCCCACCGACGATGAAAACGTTTTTTCCCTGTGTAGACATGTGATGTTCTCTTTCAGTTATTCATGAGACCATGTCGCCCTTATTATAGTTGTACGTCCAAGTAAATAAACAAAAAAAGAGACACAAAACACTACCGCTCAAGGTTGGTTGCAACCGTCTCCAGGAGCCGACGCAAGAGAATACGCTCAGATTCCGTCAATCCTTGTGTGAGTTGCTCCTCCAGATCCAGCCACATCTGCCAGGAAGGTTCACAGAGACTGCGCCCTTGTTCTGTAAGATAGACCCTTGAGATGCGTGCATCATGGGCGTCCGATCGGCGTTCAACCAGTCCGGCACGCTCCATACGCTGGACAACCTTCGTGATGGTTGAGAGGTCAACCCCATGGATACTGGCGAGTTCGGACTGAGTTAAACCATCCTTTCCCTGCAAAGAAAGCAGCAACATTTCCTGCCCAACGTAGAGGTCGAGTTGCTTCAAACGCTCACTGGCTGCACGATTATGAGCTCTGCAGGCTCGCACGAGCTGACCACTGATAAGATGACCAACATGAGTGAGATCCATATTTCTTCCTTCCCTAATTACTTGGATGTCCATATAATAATCTGAAAACTTGCACGTGTCAAGCATTTTTCTCATCCTGTTTCTCCCCTCATGCTTTTGCCAGCATGAGACAAAAAAAGCAGAGATTACTTGATTGCCTGAAGAATGGAAATTATTTCTCGCATGTCATCTCAACGTTGCTCATGTAATGGCTCAATCTTTGCGAAGGCCGCTGTAGGCAAAGGAACGCCTTTTCACCCTCCTGTGTTTCACACATGGGTCTTCAAAGGCACGACTCAATGGCCCAAAGGCCGCCAACAAACCAATCACGCTCAATCTCCGGTTCTCCGATACGCGTGCGTGCTAGTCCTGGCGAATGGGGCGTTGAATCATACGTTAGGAGAACAGAGAGCAGACGCTGACGCAACGCTCTCGCTCTCGCGATCCACACTCAATAAGATCATCATGGGCGAATCATCTCTGAAACGGGAAATAGACACTGGCGAAGCGAACGTCCATGGCAAGAAGGAAGCCTTTCACGAGATGTTCTCATTGCTGGATACCTTCGAGTTCGGGTTCAATATCATTACCCCGTAAACATGTATGAACAGGATGGCTGCTCTGTCCATTTTTGCCTCTTCTCCAGAGAGGAGGAGCGGCAGTAGCCTGAGGAGAGAGCTTTGTCGATATAGGCGATATAAAGAAGGGGGAGAGGACGAATGTCCACCTCCCTTCTCTGAGGAGGCGTCGGTGTGCTACTCCTGTTTCGCGCCGTCTACATACAAGCTTTTAGTCCAGAACTGGCGCTTAAAATGCTTGGCCTGGTAGCACTCTGCGTAGGGCTACTCCATATATTTTTAAGAGCTGGAAAGCCAGCGACGATAGGGGAATTAAGGTCACTGTCCATAATCACAAAGTTGGATTCATGCTAACATGATTTGACCTGTTCTGAGATTAGTCTTTACCCGCTCCCAGACATTTACTTTCTGTTTCTCGCGCTCATGACGATAACTTATCTCTTGCTTGTTGAAAGCGTCAAGCGCCGACTGATGCGCCTACCACAGGGTACCTGAGACACAAAAACCAACGAGTGGTCAAATCCTTGAAGAGGATGCGAAATACAACTCTGACCACTCGTTTCTGCTTTTGGGAGGTTTTCTCTGTAGCTATCTTATGTAGATTGCCCTATAGAGTTCATCCGCATCTTAATGCTACTACTCACTGTTGGAAGAGATAGATCGGTAGACAAGTTCATGAAGCTTGTCACGCCCTGCTGAAAAGACATCTAAGTCAACAGGCTCCGATATTCCAGGAACATGTCCACGATCACAATACTGCCAAAACGTCCAATTGGTGACATTGCTCCATTGAATAGGGAAAAGCGCTTCACCAATCCAGAGGGGGTACTCCTCAAAATGCCCTTTGACAAATTCTGCGTATCGAGTGAGGTCCGTGTAAATAATGGGTTTCATCCCATAGTAGTGTTCCAGGCGGTTCAGAAACACAGTAATCTCGCGTAGCGTTACCTGGCGATCCTTCGCGGATACTTCTAGATCTAACACAGGTGGCAGCATCCCAGCTTCTTTAGGGACCACATGGATATAATTATCTGCCTGCTCAGCCCCGCTCAATGACGCTATATAGAAATGATACGCACCTCGAAGCAACCCCTGATCTTTTGCTCCACGCCAGTTTGCCTGAAAATAGGCATCCTGATATGTTTTCCCCTCGGTCGCCTTGATGAACACAAACGTAAATCTGCCTGTTTGGGCAACGTGTTTCCAATCAATTTGCTTTTGATAGCTCGACACATCAAGGCCTTGCACATTATTACTCAACACAAACCAGGAATTCGGCCAGATAATGCCTGTATACCACAAAATGGGCACTGTCAGCAGGCAAAGCAAAACAAGCCCGACTCGCCATACTCTTCTTTTTAGAAATTCCCGTGCCTTATTCAAAGCTGTCGCCTCCAATGGGATATATTTCTAGGGCTAACATCCTCCCCATGCTTGAAGAGTTGTCTTTTATACACAAATTACCATTGACACTCCTCAATACTATATCCTGTTTTGAGGCACTGATGATATTACGCAACCACCCAACGATGCTTGTACCACTCGAATCGTTCCCAAGCCTGAGCAAGGGTTGTGGTTGGCACCTATGTCAGCAGGATCCACTCAAAGGGCTCTTCATCAGTTGGAGGAGACGCTTCCTATACACGTACGGCCCAAGGACTCAAGCTCCTATTGCATTGTGCTTTGATGCAATTCGGCTTTGCCACAGAGATCGCTCTTGCTTGCTCATATGCTCATAGAGCACTACTTGAAGTAGGGGTGGAAAAGAAAGCACGCGTTTATATGTATGCCGCTGGACTAACGATAGACGGCGCAGAACGGTAATAGCAAGATCGAACTGAAAGGGCTCAGTGGCAAGAGTTCCAAGTATTGGTCCCAAATAAATTGCCCCCATAAGGAAAAAATCTTCAGGAATGACCACTGTATGTGAAACCGCAAGTACGCATAAGATGTCTGCTGCCATTGGCATCTCTTGCCGGACTTGCTCATACGCAAGCAAGAACATCGCAGCAACAGCAAGAGGATGCGCTCCTCCCGATGTACCACGGCGATCTAGCAAACGTATGGGGTGCTGCCTATAATGGCGCACATAGTCCAAGAAGCGACATCCAGTTTCTTCAATATAAGCCCCTACCTGGTCAAGAGCTAAGGGAAGCCCCCCCATCTGCCTAACAATATCTTTTACAACCGCATTTTCTGTAGGCATGGACTCAGCGATCTGGTGTATCGATAAGGGTGGTGATTGGGCGTCAAGCGTTCTGGTGCGCTGTAACAGGAAAAGCACTCCTTCCTCTTGCGTCATCGGCCGCAACGATATCCTGTGTGCGATTGGGCCAAATATATGATTACGCGTCGTGAGTAAAATATGTCCCTGCCGCATCGGGGGAAGAAAACGCAGAAGCAACTCCGGAGTGTCAATGTGATCCCAAATCAATAACCATTGTGTATGGCTGGAGAGCCAGTGATACACTTTTTCAAAAATTTGCTGCGGCTCCGTTTCTTGCCGTCCTGGTAATTGGAGAACACCAGCAATATGCTGGAAACTGTCGAGCACAGTCTCCAGTGTCTCTGCATCAACCCAGAGAAGAGCTGTGTACTCAAATGAATAGCGATAGGCATATTCAATCGCGATCTGTGTTTTCCCAATTCCCCCCACTCCTTGCAAGGCATATATCGATGTAGATGTATCTTTAGATGTTATCATATGGTCGTGGAGAGTACGCAAAACATCTTCTCGCCCAATAAAGAAGGGGTTTTTGGGAAAGGGTTGATACCAGTATGGGATGATACTCGTCATGCTCGCTTCAAGTAACTGGAGTGTCTCCACTTTGTTCAGAGAAAGTGTATCTGCCAATTCCAGTACCCTTGCCTTGCTGTCAGGAAGGATATCTCCCCGTTCCCAAAAACCAATCGTGTTACGATGAATGCCCAAACGTATGGCTAAGGCCTGTTGTGTTATTTTGCTTCGTTTACGAAAGTTTTTCAGCAAATCACCAAATGGGGGAAAAAGATCATCCATATTCATACCTCTTGTTGCTCTGTTCCTTTGATACTATAACTCTCTCTGGGGTATTGGAATGCTGAGTTTTCGCATTTGCTATCGCACATCCGCGATAGCTGATAGATCGGCTTTTTATTTGCTCGTCGCACCATTCTCTACTTATCTCTTTTGCTCTCTATTTAAATTGCTTCTCTCTCTTTTAAGTCAATTTTCTTTGATTGAACAGTATTTTGTAGAACTCCAGTTGGGGTCACATAGGCTGGACAAATACCATTCATTTCAAGTATAAAAGGGGCATGTTCCATTTGATGGAACATTTTGCGCCAATATACACAAACCACAGAAGAGAGATTGAGGGAACGGCAATGGGCAACGAGGGTCCAGATTCTTTTGGTGAACTCGTACATGTTTTTCGTAAACAGAAACGCCTAACGCAGCAGCAGCTCGCTGAAGCAATGGGTGTGCACCGGCATACTATCGTTCGCTGGGAGCAGGGAGATGTGCTCCCAGCAAGCAAAACGGTCGTACTTGATCTGGCTCGTTGCCTGAGATTGGGTAATCAGGAAGCTCGGCGCCTGCTGGAAGCGAGTATGACAGCACCCACGCCACTTTGGAGTGTGCCCTTGCCGCGAAATCCTTTTTTTACGGGACGGGAGGCAACACTGGCAGAACTACATACCCGTCTAAATGCGGAGCAAGCTGTCATGCGCACTCGGTCGTATGCATTGCAAGGGTTAGGTGGCGTGGGCAAAACGCATACAGCGCTCGAATATGCCTATCGCCACGTCCTGGAATATAATGCCATCTTCTGGATTGAGGCAGAGAGCAGCGAGCGAGTGATGTCTAGTTTGCAACGCATCGCTGAGCTATTGCGGCTGCCGGAACGAGAGGCAGAGGACCAGCGGCGTGTTGTGGTGGCGATACAGCGCTGGCTAACAGCACACGACAATTGGCTGCTGATCTGGGATAATCTTGAGGACCTGACGTTGCCACAACGGGTACTGCCACAAACCCGCCAGGGCACGTACTTATTCACCACGCGTAGGCAGGCACTTGGAACGCTGGCGCAAGGAATCAATCTCAGGCCGATGAACCAGGAGGAGAGCATACTTTTGCTGCTACGGCGAGCCAAGTTTCTGGAACCCGAAGCGATGGCTGAGCAGATGGGCAACCTGAAGAATCAGACGCCGGGCGATTATATGGCTGCCTTAGAGTTGGTAACATTCCTGGGAGGATTGCCGCTGGCGCTTGATCAGGCTGGAGCATATCTAGAAGAGACGAGCTGTGGCCTTCCCACCTATCTGCAACGCTATGAGCGGCAAAAGGCATTCTTGTTGGCGCGACGCGGAGAGGGCGCAAGTGATCATCCTCATTCGGTGTCGGCGACATTTCTGCTGGCGCACGAGCGTCTGGAGCAGGAGCAGAATAGGGCGGCAGAACTATTAAGAGTATGCTCGTTCCTCCACGCAGAAGATATCCCAGAAGAACTCTTTGAGGTAGGAGCCCACCATCTGGGACCGAACTTGGCCTCAATCGTAACGGATCCTGTGGCGTTCGATCTGACGCTCGCGGCTCTGCGCAATCTGTCGCTAATACAGCGGCATTCCCAGACACAGACACTCTCCCTGCATCGGCTCGTTCAGGTAGTGTTGCGGGAACAAATGGATGCCAATGAGGTGCGGCTCTGGAGAAAACGTGTCATCTATATGGTCAATGCAGCCTTCCCCAAACCGAATTTACCCGTTTGGCAGCAGTGTGAGCGCTATTTGACCCAGGCACTAGCCTGTGTGTCATTAATTGAGGGATTGGAAGAAGATCTGCTAGTATCGAGCGAGTTGCTTCACAAGATAGGAGCATATCTCTTCCAGCGAGGAATATTTGAAGAGGCAGAGCCACTGCTGGCTAAAGCGGTGGTACTGGAAGAAAGGCGCTATGGTCTCGATCAGCCGGGGCTTATTCCTTACCTGTCAGATCAGGCGGAACTGGCCTGGCGTCAGGGAAAGTTGGTAATGGCTGAAGCGCTGTTTTCTCGCGTGTTGGAGATTGCTGAACGGCACCTGGAACCTGCTCATGTCGACATCGGAGAAGCCTTAAACAATCTAGCCTTGCTCTACTGGGAACAAGGAAAACATAAACAAGCTGAGCCGCTCTATCAGAGAGCATTGCACATTTTGGAGGTGCGGTTAGAGCCCGAGGACCTACGCATAGCCGACACCCTGAACAACCTAGCGTTGCTCTATAAAAGCCAGGGAATATATAAACAAGCTGAACCACTCTACCAGAGAGCATTGCGGATCAAGGAGCAAACGTTGGGTGTGGAACATCCAAAATTCGCAAACGCGTTGGATAACCTGGGGATGCTCTATGTGAGGCAAGGAAAGTACCTCCAAGCAAAGATGCTTTGCGAACAAGCATTGCATATTCGTGAGCAGATATTAGGATCTGAGCATCCTGATATTTCCGTCTCACTTTATAATCTAGCGACCTTGTATCATGCGGAGGGAAAGCATGAGCAAGCAGAGCAGTTCTATCAGCATACATTGCAGCTTCGGGAACACGTATTGGGCGCGGAGCATATTGCGGTAGCCACTGCACTCAATGGACTGGCTACTCTGTACCGAGAGCAGGAAAAGTATGCGCAGGCCAAGGAGTTGTATGAACGGGCATTGCGGGTCAACGAACAGGCATTAGGATCAGAACATCCACGCCTCGCAATCTCACTCGATGGGCTGGCGACCCTTTACCGAGAGCAGGAAAAATATGCGCAAGCAGAATCGCTCTATGAACGGGCTATACAACTCTACGAGCATGCACAGGGACCCAACCATTCAGAAATTGCTGCTGTGCTCGATCATCTAGCCGTTCTCTACTGTAACCAGGAGAAATATGCACAAGCAGAGTCTCTCTATGAACGGGCGATGCAGATCCGAGAAAGAACGTTGGGAGCAACGCATCCTGATATGGCACTGTTACTTAGTGGTTTGGCGAATCTTTATGCAACACAGGGCAAGCATGGACAAGCTGAAATACTTTATAAGCGAGCATTGCTCATTCAAGAGGAGCATTTGGATGCGCATCATCCTGCAACGACAAAAATTATAGAGACGTTGCTTTCCCTCTACCCAAAAGGGGGAAAGCAAGAGCAAGCTACGATTTAATGCCTTTTTCTCGGGAACATTCTCCGCCTATAATTTCCCTCCCTTCAAAGTTTGGGATGCTTCATGTTGTTGTATCTCTTACGTCCTATTTGCATTGACCTAGCAATGGATTTGTCTGAGCATCGTAATATACCTCTTTCCATTGTATCTCTCCATAAGCATCTATTGACCTTAAAGACAATAACGAGAAGGTCCGTGATGGATACTCGCACTTCAGCCTCACGGTCATCAAGCGCCTTCGATAAGGAGGAATCAACCTCGATAAGGCGAGAACTGACACATTTCTGAATGCGCTAGACACGCGTTGGTCACGTGGAAATTGGGGATTTATCCCTTACCCCACGAAACCAACTTGTGAATACTGCCATAGGTCTTGGCTTTGCGGAATGCCCAATCATTCACCCCGGATACTCTGAGACTTTTGAGATCTGGAACGGGCACTTTTCTGAGAGTCCTGATCAACGAATTGTTGCTGGACAGCATGGCGAATTGATGTGAGAGTCTTTCCCTTGGCCTGCCCACAAGGACGAATGCAACCTGCAAGAGAAGAGAACGCGTGCGATCCCATTGTCGTGCATAGCGAACAATACAGTGCGGCAAATGTCTATTAGGTCATTCCGTTTTCAGATTAGCCACCTCATGTCAAAGCCCAGCCTCGCCATCGTCTAATAACGAGCGCGATTCCCTTTGTTGCTCAAACTTTTAATTCCAAGAAAAAGCAAGATACATCCTAAAACAATTCCGAGACTTGCCAGAATCCAGCCATCTGATCGCCCTTGCATCATGGCAACATAAAGCCCCACAAAGCCAATAATGAGAAAGAGGAGGCCAATCAAAATACGGGGAAGTGGTTGGCCATTGAGAAGCAAATTTATAAAACGAAACATGAGCATTCCTTTCAACTGCAATGCGTACTAACCAGTCATAGAGCCTTCACCAGATAATCAGTCTATTTAAACATATAGTATGGTTTCCTTCCAGAAGCAACATCTGGAACTATAAGACATGAATACTGATTCATTTTCCGCAAACTTCTCAGCAAATCATCAAAAAGGGCAAAAGATCGTTTACAGAGAAGATGGCGAGAAAGCCCTGGTCATTAATGCCTGTCTTTTACCCACATCTTCCACTCAGGTTCGGTGGAGCAGCTCAGGAGGCCAACTCCTCTGTTGAGTGTTCCACAAACACATGGAGCGTGATTGGCTTGCGAAGCCCCTCCAAAAAGATGTGGGTAAGAATCAGTCATTAATGCCAGGGATGAATCGCCACATCCGCTCTCGTGCGCGAATGGAACAGCGCCGCGTGTGTCCTGCAATGGAACTTGTGTTCTTCTCCTCGTTCTGGTAGAATAGGGAGATCAGCACGACGCATCAGCGGGAATGGAGAGAAGGAGCCGACATGCCTGGACCACGCCAGAGACAGCAGAAGCCACCACCTCCCAAGGAGAAGCGATCGTCAACGCCAACCTTTCTGCTCGAATTACCCCTCGCCGTTGATCCAGGACAAGCCACTCGCCTCCGCGCTCACCTGGAAGCCGCTCGTCACCTCTACAATGCCATCCTCTCCCAGGGACAGAAACGCCTGCGCCGCATGCGTGCTGACGCTGCCTGGCAAGCGGCTCGCGAGCTTCCTCGCACGCAGAAGGCTCAACGAGCAGCAGCCTTCTCTGCCTTGCGCACGCAGTATGGGTTTACCGAGGCGGCATTGCATGAAGCAATCAAAAGCTTGCGCGTGGGATGGATTGCTGAACACATCGAGGCAGTGCTCGCCCAAACGCTGGCCACCCGCGCCTACCGTGCCCTCAACCGCGTCTGCCTGGGCAAGGCCAAACGCGTGCGTTTCAAGAGCCGAGGGCGAGGCTTCTGCAGCATCGAGAACAAGCGCCATGACACCGGTCTGCGCTTTGTCCTGCAGCCACCCGAGAAGGGAAACGCAGGGTTCCTGCTCTGGAACGGGGATCGTCTCCCAGCCCGTATTGATTGGCAGGATGAGGTGGTGTGTCATGGCCTGAGACATCGCATCAAGTACGCTCGCCTCCTCCAGCGTCCTGCCAGCAGCAAGAGAGCGGCAGGCGCCGATGCAGAAGGGGATCGCTACTGTGTGCAGCTCGCCTTAGAGGGTATGCCTCACCGCAAAGCGAAGCACACGGTTGGGCAAGGGATCGTTGGCGCTGACCTGGGTCCCTCGACTCTGGCGCTCGTTCCCCAGGAAGGGGAAGCCAGCCTGGAAGTGTTGTGCGTCGAACTTGCACCTGACGAGAGAGCCATTCGTCGCTTGCAGCGGCAGATGGATCGGCAAAGGCGAGTAGCGAATCCAGAGCACTACGACGAGAAGGGGCGTCTCAAGAAGCAAGGGACCAAGAAGCGGCGGTGGAAGCAGAGCAAGCGCTACCAGGCGACGAGGCGACGCAAGGCGAGCAAAGAGCGCAAGTTGGTGGCGCATCGTAAGAGCCTGCATGGACGCAAAGTGCATGAGGTGCTTGCGCTGGGTAACACCATCATCCTGGAAAAGATTTCCTACAAGGCATGGCAGAGGCAATTTGGCACAAGTGTGGGACTGCGAGCTCCAGGGATGTTTGTAGCATGGTTGAGAGTGCGCCCAAAGAGGCGTCTGATCTTCTGTCGTGCGAGAGCACGACCTCACTCAGGCGAGGTGAGTAACGCGGCACCTTACTTCCAGCCGAAAGGTATGGGGGGACTGTAGCATGGTTGCTGAAACGTCTCTTGAAGCTCTACTACCAAGAGCCAGACGAGAGGCAGCGAGGCCGTCCAAGGCAAAGGCTTGATGGCTTGAACCCTAGTCGTGGTGGAATTCATGCGTCCGATGGGATTGGTAGAATTGCCCATGCCTGATGAGCACAATGAACGTCTCAAGCGTTGTGCTCGCCTGCATCAGGACCAGCCCGTAGGGAACGGGAAACGACGAACGGGGTGCCTACAGACGGAGCGAAGATCAGGTGTAACTTGGGGATCGCCTACCATCCGCGAGGATCAAGGCGACGGAGTGGCGGTAGTAGCGAGTCATCTTGTGACAAAGTGAAGCGCCACAGGAGGCCAGACTCAAGAAGCGATGGTTGGCACGGATGTGTCAGCAGACCATCGTGGGAGTTGCGTTGAAAAGACGCAGGCCTCTGGAGAGCCTGGTGCATGGAAATCGTGCATGCCATGGTTCGGGGGAGGGCCGTTGGAAAAGGGCTGGCGTGAGCCAGTACCTCGCTGGCGGCCTATCCTACCGCACCGCCGTGCCCCCTTTGGGGGTTGCAAGCACGGGCGGCACCCTGGTAGAAGTTCCCACACGCACCACGGCATTGAGTCAGTGGTGTCATGGCTGTGGCACAAAGGTCAAGAAGCCCCTCTCCCAGCGCTGGCATCAGTGTGCCTGCGGCGTGGGTCCCATCCAACGCGATCTCTATTCCGCGTTTCTTGCCGCCTACCTTGATCCAGTAGATCCCATCCCCTCGTGTGCCCAATACCAGGCGTATTGGGAAGGTGCGGAGGCGCGCCTGCGGGCAGCACACGAGTGTCTCATCCAACGTGCGAGAGAGGGGCAGGTCTTGCCCCGAAGCTTGGGTCTGACTCGAGCCAGAGCGCGTCTGCCCGAAAGTTCAGGGAAACCACCACTAGAGCCTGCTCTTCTCCTTTGGCGAGAAGAACAGGAAGCGTGGGCCGAACCCCTGGAACCTCCGTTGCTTGAGCACGGAGAGCTTTCAGTAACTGAAGCACAAACCTCGATCAATCGATTCTAGAGAAGATCCTGCACAATTTAGTTGTGTATCTGCATGCAAAGGGACACAAAGTACCCACGAGTAATAGATATTATGCATTTTCCGAAACGGAGATGCGCCTGAATTTGGTAATCAGGCATGAACATCTCCTGAGGTAAGAGAGAAGCTAGCCTAAACAACATCCTGCTCAGGAAGATCTTCCGGCCCCTTTCCAATTCAATTACTCACAAATTGCACAACAGATTTGTTAAATACCTCATCGATATAGCAATTGGCAAAAGCTGTGTATTATGTGCGCAATCATTTGATAGACATCAACAATAAAATATTTATATAATTTTTAGTATTTCCTGCATTTAATGCAAAATAGCACAATGATAGCAATCAAATAGTTGTTACATCAAGAAGAACGTTGTCCCAAAGTAGCTCCTTTTGCCCTCTATCTTAGTGATGATCACATGGAATGGTCATGTTCAAACGTCTCTACCCATCAAAAAGGAAGTTCTCTACCAATGGAGACAAAGTAAACATAAAGGAAATAGCATGAAAATAGTCATCTTTGGAGCGAATGGCGCAACGGGTAAATTATTGACACAGCAGGCTCTGGATGCAGAGCATCATGTGGTGGCTGTTACCCGCCACCCGGAAACCTTCCCACTGAAAGATGGCCGATTGCGGGTCATTGGAGGAGACGTTTTCGATCTTCCCCTGGTCGAACAAGCGGTTGCCGGACAAGGTGCCATTCTCTCTACTCTTGGCATTCCCTTTAGCCGCAAGCCCATCACGATCTATTCGCGCGGCATGGAAAACATTATACAGGCGATGAAGAGCGCTGGTGTGAGTCGTGTGATCTGCGTCACTTCAAGCGCCGCAGGCGCCAACCACGATACTGGGGCTGGTTTCATCTTTGATAAGATTCTACAACCAATAGTGATGTCGACGATTGGGAAGACAACCTATGATGATATGAAACAGATGGAAAAGTTGTTAATGAAGAGCGATCTTGAATGGACAATTGTTCGGCCCTCGGGTCTCTTCGAGACGGAGGCCATTACTGACTATCGGATAGAGGAAGATCACATACGCCGCCAATTTACCTCCAGAGCCGATTTGGCTGATTGTATGCTTAAACAACTCACCACTGATCAATTTGTACGCAAAGTTATCGCAGTCGCAACATTCTCCGAACAGCCTAGCATGCTAAAATTCATGCTGCAAGAAGCATTTAAGAAAAAGGAGACTAGCAAAAGCTAAGAAAATCGAAGGATTCTACTCCGAATTCATGCACGAGGAAACTAAAGTGCTTGAGACCGGCTAGAGATCAACCCTGATGTGGCTGCGATTTCATAGCCGAAAGGGACAAGCTCAAAAACGAGCAGGCTGCGGAGTTCACAGAACGACAACTGTGGAACAAGTGGGCAAGGTAAACTAATGCAGATGCACAAGCATATTGGGCTACCCATTCTCGACAATAAAAATCCATCAAGTTATGTCTCCTTCTGCTACAAGTGTTCGCGTGGTGATCTGCTGAATACCCATTCGCTATCGCATCGTCTGCTCAAGGCGTGGCAGAAGAGGGAGACCGCCAAGCATCTGCTTAATGGATCTTGGCCTTGCACTCTACAATCTTGCGGATGTCAGGCTACGAAGGGTCGTTTGACGCAAATTCACCGTGTCAAGCAAGCCTTGTAGGCTGAACAATTAGCCTTCCCAACTGGAAGGGTCATCGTCGATAGATCCTTCACCGACAAGAGGGGGTTATAATATGGTTTGTGAACCGTGCGATCAGGGTAACCATTCCTCGTGCCAGGGTACGGACGCAGCAGCAGTTCACTGATGGTCTGGGAGACTACATCATGGTCACCACCACAATCAGGTGCTGCGAAGGTAACATGATCAACCAAGTCAACAGCAGGCAGTAAGTATGAGCACGGAGTGTGGGACATGCGTCTTCCTATGGAAAGCGCACGTCCCACGCCTCAACTGCTTATGTGGTTGCACAACCTGGGTCAATCAGCAAGCTAAGGACACACCTGGTGCGCCAAGAAATGTTGCGCAAGGCGGAACCCAAGCAACCAGATCACCAACCAAATGGAATGTGTTGTCGGACTCGCCAAAAATCAGGTGCATATTCAGCGCGGCAGCTAATTTCTCGGCATTGCTTCGGTCATTGGCTTCTTGAAGGGCTACCAAATCAGAATTCTGGCCACGCAAAATCTGCGTGATCAATGGAATCCTTTCCTCCCCTCCATAAAAGATGTTATAGGTGATAATCCTCATACCATCCACGGGGCATCTCAGCCGTTGACTTACTTTGGTCTTGTGCGCCATGCATGGAAGGAACTGGAAGATGCGCATGAACAACGAGCAAAGGAGATGGAGTTGCATCGAGAACGTGCTCGGTGATACTTCCGAAGTGCAAACGTTGCAGCCCAGTTCTCCCATGAGTAGTCATGGCAAAAATGTTATTTCCTGCCTGCCCGCCTTCATCTTCTCCGGATGTACCAATTTCAACGATCTTCTGCCAGATCGCCTTTTCTCGCAGATAGGTCGAGAATGAAGAGGTAACCGAAAGTGCATAGGCTGCCAGGTCACCAGTACGGAAACGTTCTTCAATAGAGGCAAGATACGCAGCGGCTTTGGCACACGTGGGAGCATCATGTTGAATACTTTGCGCCGTGTTCTCCTTTTCATGGGGTGTGCTTTGACTAACGATACAGAGCAGATGTACTCGCCCCTGGCGCGGACTCGCAAGAGCAGCAGCAAGCTGTGCTGCCGGTACAAGTGCCTCCTCAGCGAATGAAGATCCATCTAGCGTTACGACAAGACGAGGAATAGATGCCAGCCTCTTAACCTGTAATATCTCAGTGGATGCACTATCACGGATCACAAGTACAGGAACAGTGCTATGGCGGACCACATGCTGCGCGACGCTCCCGAAGAAAAAGCGTGCAACTCTTGTGTATCCGTGACTACGCATAACAACGAGATCAATAAGCTGCTCTCGCGCGACCTGGACAATCATATTTCCTGGAATGCCAATCTTCGCGTCGAGCATCACAGGGATATCATCCAGATGTGTCTTGGCAACCACATGTTCTAGATACTCCTGAGCACCTTCAAGAAAGGATCGCCGTATTTGTTCAGCCATGTGGCCAGGAACACTGGGATAGAGGCTTATATAGACGCGCTCAGAGGGGATGACACGCAGCAGAAGCAAAGATGCACCTGTTGAACGAGCCAGCCGTGCCGCCAAAGGAAGGGCTTCTTCAGAACGTTTTGAGCCATCAAGTGGAACGAGAATATGATGAAACATAATTGTGCTCCTTTTTCAACCAGGGCATCATTCCATCAGTGTACAAAGTTGTCAGAGGAACGATAAATGTCGCATTTGGCTGTGGTACTACCACAATGCTATGTTACACATTGTTCACGTCTCAAGAAGTGTTATCAGAACTGTGCCTTTGTTTTTTGCCGTAAGTAGGCATGGATCCGATTTGCGGCCTCCCTCCCTTGTACGAGAGCTTCGTGTAGCGAAATCATATTCGCTACTACATCGCCCGCAGCAAAGACATTTGGAAGCGAAGTCATACATGCTTCTAGAAGGTGAAGCTCCGGGCCATAGGAACCTGAGATAATTAATGTAGGTGGAAGGAAGGATATGTCAGGAATCTCATCGATTGCCACCACCACTGCATCTGCAGTAAAAAGACAGCCACGTCCCGGAACAAAGCTGAGGCGACCTTCTTCTGGAGAAGAAGCCCATCGCGTCTGCCGACAGCGCACTCCACACACATCCATCTCCTCAGTTCCCAGGATGCTAGTTGGCATTGTAAAGGGATGAAGTTGGAGGGCTCCTTTTCGTAAAGAAGACACTCGTTTCCATGCCTGAAGAGAGAGGTTCTCCAGGGAACTTGGGAAGAGGATATGAACAACACACGCGCCAGCCTCCAGAGCCATAAATGCAGCATCAAAGGTCATCCGCCCTCCTCCTATGATAACGACATTTCCTTGGAGTGCCCTTTTGGGGACCTCGGTGCCTTCCCCACAGATCACATCGTGTGCGGAAAGCACTCCTTTCAGGGCATTTTCCCCACGGATCTTCCCATGCATACTGCGTTGCGCTCCAATCGCAAGCAGAACAGCATCATAGTTCTCCACAATCGCTACGAAGGCCTGTTCATTCTCCACTTTCACCCGCAAGCGAACCTCGATATTGGGTCGAAGCAGGAGATCTATCAGATGTTTGCTTGCCTGCAGAGGAAAACCGAAAGAAGGAGTTGGCACGTTCAACATGCCTCCCACTTCAGAACGCGCCTCGAAAAGCGTCACATGGCTATATCCCAATTGAGTGAGGATATTCGCAGCGTTGAGCCCAACAGGGCCAGAGCCAATGATGGCGATACGCTCCTCATAAGTACCTGACATTCCGCGAAGGCGAGGAATCAACGATGTGTGATCGAGCAAGATATCGCTTGGCTCGAAGCGCAATGGATACGTAAGATTGCTCGTTGTTTCTCTCGTGTGAATCATTGCCATTCCTCCCTTTTTGGTGAATGTATCTCCTTCTTCCTCAGGACAATTCCTGCTTCTCTCCACCATCCGCAACAAACACCGTACCGGAAAACCGTTCAACAAAGGAAATGTGATGATCTATGAATGTCCCCTACTACTATCAACTATAGAATGATACCTACACATTTTCCTCTCAAAACTCAAGCCACAAATCACAGCGAGATCACACCATTTCTTGTTCCATCAACCACGAAGCACGCAAAGGCATACGCAAAAAGGGGAGCAATGACCCATACAACAAAGTGGCGTTTAGCTTTGTTGTATGGGTCATTGTATTCAAGGAGAGTAATAATTTCAGTGAGACGGCATTGTGACTGGAAGAGTCAGGAAGAATGTGGTTCCTTTTCCCTCTTCAGATTCAAACCAGAGATGTCCACCATGTTGCTCAACCAGAGTACGACAAAGGTAGAGACCAAGACCTGTGCCACTAATCCCAGCCGCCTTTGCGTTCTCCGCACGGATAAATCGGCCAAATATTTGAGCTTGCTGATGGTGAGGGATCCCCATCCCAGGATCCTGTACGCGAATCTCGACCATTGGCGATGTTGTCTGAGCCTCAATTTGCACAATCACTGGGCCACCTTGTGGGCTATATTTGATCGCATTGGAGAGCAGATTTGTCAGCACTTGCTCAATTCGTCGAGGATCAATGAATGCTTCTATTATGGTTTGGGCTGTTCGTAATTCCAGTTGATGCCGTGGCGAGGATTGACAGAAACGATTGAGCACACGTTTGGTCAGAGATACCACATTGGTAGGTGCGCGTTGTAAGACCATCTGACCTGCTTGCAGGCGCGTGACGTCGAGAAGATCTTCTGTCAGGTCAGTAAGGCGATCTGTTGCCTGCTCGATATCCTGCAACATCTCTTGCTGCCAGTCAGCGAGTTGAGGTCCATGTCCACGAGCTGTCTGCACAATCATACTACTCACAGAAGCCTTGAGGACTGCCAGAGGGGTTCGCAATTCATGGGCCGCAATCCCAATAAACTCATCTTTGAGATATTCAGCCTCTTTTAAAGCGCTGACATCCTGGTGAAGAACCAGAGCCAGTGGTTCCTGCTCCCATGCTTGCCCATCCTGCTGCACTGGGGTATCAATGTTTTGCCAGGAGTCCGAGGTGAGCGGGACGGCGTTAACCAGAATTGGAAGTAATTTTCCTGATGGTTGGCGTATCACCTCCTGATGCTGAATAACGGTTTCTCCATACAGGAGTGCTCGTGTGGTTGCGCGTCTCTCTGGCGGGAATGGTTGGCCTTGTTGATCCACAATCGCTATATTCTGTGTTTCAAGAAATGCCTGCATCGGCTGTTCCAAGGGCCAGGATGCTCCCCAGATGAGCGTTGACGCGCGATTGGCAAGGACCAGGCGTGCATCATTGCCATAAACAACAGAGATACTGCTTGGGAGCTGATCTAGCAGATGTTGAAGAAAGGCTCGTTGGGCGAGAGTCGTCGCGTGGACCTGCGATTGTGCTTGCTCGACACGTTTGCGCTCGGTGATATCCCTGTTGATTTCTAGAATGGCGGTGACGGTCCCCTGTGGATCACGAATGAGCACCTGTCGACTCTCAACGACCACAATACGACCATCTCGACAGATATGGGACAGTTCTCCTTCCCAACAGCCTTCTCGTTCAAGCTGTTCCTCAATCGTCGCCAGGCTCTGTGAGAAGCGCGTCTGCAAGAGGGTATGCGAGACACGTCCCAAAGCTTCTTGCATCGTCCAGCCGTAGAGCTCTTGTGCTCCCTGGTTCCAGGAGACGATGCGACTAATAGGATCTCGTACGAAAATGGCATCGTGTGAAAGGTTAATGAGGTCAGCCTGGACACGGAGGCGTTCGGCTTGCTGCAATCGTTCCCGCTCCAGGAGGCGTTGCATGGTCATATCTCGAATTGCACCAATGACATGCACCTTATCTTCAACAAGCACCGGACGGAGGCTGATATCGACTGGAAACTCGCTCCCATCTTTCCTCTTCCCGAATAGGTTGAGCCCAACGCCCATTGGTCGCAGGCGAGGCGCAGCTGCATACACGGATCGGTGAGCGATATGGGTTGCTCGGAAACGTGGAGGAAGCAGACACTCAAGTGGTTGTCTAATCACCTCCTCTCGAAGATAGCCAAACAGGCGCAGCATCTGCTCATTGACTCCCACGATGGTACCATCCTGGTTCACAACAAGTAACGCGTCAGGGGAGAGATGCAGCAGGTCTTGCAAAGTTGCCAGTGTGGTCAACTCAAGAGCGCCTGCCATATTCTCTTTTATCACCTGTGCATTTGATGCGTTATTATAATCGCTATGAGGCTGAAAAGAAGCATCATGGTCCTGATTCATCCTGTAAGGCCTCTTGAGGATAATTGTAGTCTCCCGCTCAGACGTGACATTTCAACCTATTTCCTGTATCGAGCGTGGAAAGGATACATTCATCACCTGTTCGCACTCCCTTTCTCTTCTGTTTTCTATACTACCATACAACACTCCGTATTCGGTAGAGACGAAAGAGATTTCTCAAGGTCTTTCTAAATTCCTCTGGTATATGGCTTCTGATCTCCAATCCAAGCCCCGTCATGAATCACTATTGTAGGCGTATCTCTCGTTGTGATGTCGCTGTGATCATACTGCGATGCGTTGTGATCTTGTCGTGAGCCCCCGGCTCTATACTTATGACTGTCAGAGCAATGAGAATCGCTGGACACCACTCAATGATGAGATGGGGATACAGTCTTCATGTTCTCCCGAAAAATCAGGTTTCGTTCTTATCTTATTGCTCATACCGTTTGTGTTTCTCACAAGGAGGAAACATCATGCGTCTTTTCCAAACGCTTCAACCTCGCGCCTCGACACAGATTCCAGAACCACCTGTGGCAAAATTTCTCTTCGCCGATACCCGCATGGCCTGGCTCTGGCTCATCGTCCGCTTGTATGTTGGCTATGAATGGATTACCGCTGGCATCGAGAAACTGACAGGTCGCTCTATTGCCTTCGATTCCTTTGGCGAAGTGTCCAAAGGTGGTGCCTGGGTCTTCAGAGGACATGACGGGACCGCCATTCAGGGCTTTGTCGCTGGGGCTCTGGCTCAGGCTAGCGGAGCACATCCAGCGGTACAGGGCTGGTATGCTGCCTTTCTGCAACATGTGGTTCTGCCAAACGCAGGCGTCTTCGCCTACATGGTCACCTTTGGGGAAGTGCTCATTGGCCTGGGCCTCATCTTTGGCGCGCTGACTGGAATAGCAGCTTTCTTCGGGGTCTTTATGAATCTCAACTTCCTCTTGGCTGGTACAGTGAGTATCAACCCGGTTATTGGAGCATTGGCTCTCTTACTGGTCCTGGGCTGGCGGGTTGCTGGCTACTACGGTCTTGACAGATACCTGCTCCCGTTGCTGGGTACCCCCTGGACCGGTTCTCTTGCCAGAAAACAAACCCATGATGGTGGGACAACGGCAAACCATGCTTTGAGATAGCAAAGTGCTAATGAGCAGGCCTCAGAACAGCACACACATTGAAAGCGATGATGGAAGATCTTCCGTCATCGCCTTCAATGTGTGTGCTTGTTTACATGAAACAGGCAAACAAGAAGACGCCTTTGGGTATTTTAAATGAAGAAGATGAGGCTACTAAGTGCTCGGGCAAAATACTTTCTTTTAGGATGGTGGGGTGACGAGTTGATAGCCAATCCCAACTCGTGTGAGGATCAAGCGTGGATGTGTGGGATCAGGCTCAATTTTGCGGCGCAGCCGGTTAATGTTAACTTGTAGCATATGGCTCTCACCAATATATTCGTTGCCCCAGACATGCTCTAACAACTGATCATGGGTCACAATGCGATCAACATTTTGCGCCAGATAAGCCAGCAGGCGATACTCAATCGGGGTGAGAGCCAGTTCTCGTTGTCCCAACCGCACTAGATGCTGAGTGAAATCAATAGTGAGATCCCCGATGGTCACCGTCGTGCGCATCCCCTGGCTCAGCTCATGAGAGGAGAGGCGCGAGCGACGGAGGACGGCACGAACACGGGCCAGGAGTTCCTCCACACTAAAGGGTTTAGTGAGATAGTCATCTGCGCCCAGATCTAAGCCATGAACTTTATCGCGATCCTGCCCCCGTGCCGTAATGATAATGATGGGAACACTAGAAAACTCACGAATGCGTTGACAAGCTGTGAAACCATCCATCTTAGGCATCATGACGTCGAGCAACACCACGTCAGGAGCATGAGCCTCCACCAGTTGGAGAGCTTGCTCCCCATCGCTGGCAGCAAACACCTCATACTCCTCAAATTCCAGGTTGCGCTTAATCAGCCGCAAAAGTTGGGCATCATCATCGGCGGTGACTATGGTCGTTTTTTTCGTGGGCATAGATTACAATCCTTCCTTCTTACAGGGTAACCAGATATGAAATGTGCTACCTTGCCCTACTTCGCTCTCAACCCAGATGACACCCTGATGCAGCGCGACAATCCGTTGGCTGATGACGAGCCCCAGTCCAAGTCCATTGACTTCGCAGGTTAGGCTCATATCGACGCGGCCAAAGGGGTCAAAGATGCGCTCGTGGGCCTGCTGGGGGATCCCAATCCCATGATCACGCACACTAATCTCAAGCACAGAAGATGTCGTAAAAGTATGAGACCGGCTCCATTTGGATAGACGCTTCTCTGCTATTTTAGCCTGACATTCGGCAGATGGCACCAGACGCACGACGACCTCAATCGCTCCTCCTTTGGGAGAATAGATGAGCGCATTGTGCAGCACCTGCTCAAGCACCTCCCGCAATCGCTGCTGATCGGCTTCGATGACTGGCTCATGCAATGTGGGAAGGCCCAACGCGTCAAGGATCGATAAGGAAAAGGTGTGCTCTGACACAGACGCGTGAGCCTCTTGTTCAAAACGAAGCTTGGCTGCTAGCAGCGACTCACGCGTAAGCGCAGCTACATTCACTTGGCTCCAGGTCAGCAGCACAGCACCTGTCTCCAGGTCTGACCATTCGAGGAGCTGTTGAATGATACCAGTCAGCCGCGTGCTGGCATCAGCAATAGCAAGCAAGAAATCATGACGTTCTTCGGGTTGGAGGCGGTGTTCGTGGCGCAGCAACGTTTCTACATAGCCTTTAATGGCTGCCAGTGGACTTCGCAATTCGTGGCTAAGCGTGGCTTGTAGGTCCTCTTGTTGCCTCTTTCGCTCTGAGAAGAACGCCTGGTCAACTTGCGAGGAGGGATCCTTCGAAAGCGTCAGAAACAACATCATCAGCACTGTGCCCGCTGCTTCTTGAAGGCAGGCAGGCAACGATGGCTGAAATGGTGCCTGATGGCTTGCGCGTCCTGTTGCCTCTGATGAACTGGCTTGCTCAAACAGGAGGAGGACCGCATGAGATGGCACATATGGAGCATACCCTTCGGCTTCACCACGAGAGTTAGCCTCAAGTTTGGAAGCTTGCTCATCTGCCATGACCTGAGAAGGTGCTGCAATAGGTAGCTGATAGCACGCATATCCTTTGCTCTCTGAGAATACCTGATGCTGCGGCCCCTTGAAATCCAGATGCACAAGGGCATTTCTCACCTTCTCGATACTGACGGCCCAGGAGGCAAGAAGACACCAGTATGGTGGCTCCTTTGAAGAGGAACTTGGGAATACGGGAAAATGCGTGAAGACTGCATGAGCATGCCGCTCCATCGTCAAGGTTGGAAATGGAACTAGGAGCGCACCTTGGGAATAGGTTGTAACATGCAAGAGACGCCCAAGGAGACGAACGGCGACGCTCGGCGCGTCTGCTTCCTTTGCGGACAGTTGTCTTCCTGCCAGACGAGCCTGCGTGATCAGGTCAAGACATGGTGAGTTTGAGGTGTTCTGCTCTTGGTAAGAAGAACAGCGACACGATGGTTGCTCCAGGGCAGTCACGAGATCTTCCTTTATATATGATAAATGCTTTTTTCGTTTCTTTATTGTAGCTGAAAAACCGCACAAGCGTCTCTCTCTATGCCAGAAAAATATCACAATCAGATCACAAAAGACAGTACAGAATATGATAATTCCTTTCTTATCCCGTCGTCGGAATGCCTGTGGTTGACGACGCCCATCCTTCTGCTTCATTGCGCCATTCCCATTTGCCTCCAATGAATGCTTCAAGGTATGGAGACAGAGGAGGGCTCTGTGATCTTTCCGTGATACAACAGAGAGAGAGTTGCTACCAGTTGTGGCTTCAGTTCAGCAGCGACGTTTCGTTTGCACTTTCAACGTATCCTGCATATCTCGCCACAGACCTATCGCAACTCCTTTCACCGAGGTAATTGAAGCTCTTCCGTAATTTCTCTGAGGCTATTGCTCTGCTTTCGCTAGAGTGCGACTTTTACCTCGTAATGGTGAGCAATGGGCTCAACTCTGGAGAGGAGGATTCTTGCTTCTGGCTCAAAGACTGGAATAGTATAATCATTCCCAGCAAATGCGCGAATAGCGTCTAAAGAATTAAAGAAATTTAATACAACAAATTCAACCTCCTGGCTTCCTTCCTGGCGTAACACATATCCTCCTTGATATCCATCAATCTGTTGAAGACCAGGAAGCACTTTCTCGCGAAGAAGACGCTCATAAGCGTCCGCGTTTCCCAGGGTGGTCCAGCCTCTCCATGAACGAGCTATCATCTGATACATCTCCTATCATTTTTTGCATAATAATAAGGTTGACTAAAGTTCTCTTTCAATGTTACGAACCAGTTCGAGCCAAACGCAGTCTCATTTGAAGCTGAAACGTGTAAACCTATGTAATTTCAATCTCACCTGTATCTGCTTGACCAACTGGATATGGCTTCAATAACAGCAAAGTAAACAAGTGCAACAGCACAATCCGAAGCACAGACTTGAAGACAATAGACTTTTGATCATAAGATCGGTAGGGAAACTGCCTGCGATTGAACCATCAGCGTTCCTCTCGCTTTAGTCACTCCTTATTCTATGGCAAGACGTAATCGCTTGTTTATGCGCCCTTTGCTTTCGTGCCCTATGACCTGGATACGGCCCACCTCTCCAGTACGTACAACATGTGTCCCCCCATCGGCTTGCACATCCAAGCCTACAATCTCGGCTATGCGCACTTGCTCAATCCCTTCAGGTAGCAAATTTATTTTTGTACGAATGAGATCAGGTATAGCAAAGGCCCTATCTCGCGGCAAGAAATGTAGAAGGATTTCTCGATTCGCGTCAATTTCGGTATTCACGCGCCGTTCTACCTCATCAACAAAATCAAGCGTTAACCGCTCTAGTTCAAAATCTTGTCGGGCGAAGCCTGGTGACATGGAGCTGCTGGTGACATGCGCTCGATAATCCCGCCAAATAACCCCACAGAGAATATGAAGGGCTGTATGAGCGCGCATTAACGCATAGCGACGCTCCCATTCAAGTTGCCCATGAACATATTCCCCTTTCTGAGGGATTGGTCCCTCGAGCTTATGCCAAACCTTTTGCTCACGACGCCGAACGTCTATAACACGTGCCTGACTATTTGACCAGGAGAGCATTCCATGATCTGAGGGCTGCCCACCGCTTTGTGCATAGAAGACAGTCTTATCCAGCACAACCCAGTCCTCTTCAACATGCGTCACTTTTGCATCCATTTCGCGAAGATAACTATCTCTATGATAGAGCTCATAAACGTCCATACTCTATGTCCTTCCAATATTTGATCTGCTCACTGGTCAGTGCGCGCTTGCTCTGTTCCCCTACTTGTCCAACAAGCAGAAAGTTCGAAAATGTCGCATCATTGCCAATAGAGAGACCCGAATAAGAAATCCCTGCATCTTCTGTTTCCAGCAGTGGTATATGTAAAGTCCGAAGATGTTGACGAAGCTTTCTTAGATTAGTCCCATAATGAAGGTCGCCAAAGGCTTCAGGCGTCCAACGATAGCTATGCGTATGTGCGTCAATGATGACAATATATCCACCAGGACGTACGACACGGCACAGTTCACGCAGAACCAAGCGCGGACTCACTACATGATGCAAAAGCATATGACATGTCGCCACATCAACCGAATCGGTTGCAAGCGGAAGTTGCTCCCCCATACCTTCGCGCAAAGTAACATGCTCAAATCCTGCCTGGGCCATCTTCTCTCCAGCTTGTTTGAGCATTGCAGGAGAACAGTCTACCCCAATAACATTTCCGACCAGCGGGGCAATAATTCCTGCGAGATACCCTGTTCCAGTTCCGGCATCAAGTACAGTCATCCCCTGATGCCAGGGGAGTAACTTGCCAAAACGCTCCTGAAGATCGGCTTCGTAGGCACTTGCAACATAGGTATCCCAGGTTGGCGCAATACGCTCAAAATAGCCGCGCACATGGGACTCAAGATGCTTCAAATCGTTCTCTGGAGCATCTATCGCTTGAAAATGGAGCAAGGCATCAAGATGTTCAAAAATCTCTTCGTCGGCGGGAAGCAGGTCTTTAAAGCGCAGGCGTTGATATTCTTTTTGCAAGAGTTTACGCGCTCTCCAAAGCTCAGTCGAGAGAACTGCCTCAGTTGTGCCAGTACGTACGACAAGCTCCTGCAGTGGTAGTCGTTCAATTTCTCGCCAGAAGAGGAGGCGTCGATACTTTTCAGGCAAGGCATGAAACGCATTTACAATCATTTGCAGCATATCTTTGCGCTCGAGCAGTACCTTGAATGTCGTCGCATCACCCATAAGCAAGGCATCCTCTTGTGCCTGAGGAGAAAGCTCTATTGCTCGCGCAATCTGCTGATGACGATAGGTATCAATCAATAGGTTTTTCGCCACACGCATCAGCCATGCTCTAGGATGGCTAATGCGTGTTTTTGAAGCATAAGCAAGTAAGAGCCGCAGAAACACGTCATGACAAAGATCCCAGGCTGCTTCACGATCAGCAAGATGGTCGGTAAAGAAGCGCACAATTTCCCTGTGATGTTGACGATAAAGTTCTTCAACAGTATTGGTCAGTGGCTCCACGAGGCACTTCACCTTCTTTCTTCTACTCCACTCCTTGGATTACTACAGCTCTAGCAGTGGATGCCTGCAAGCGCATACGGCGAGCCTTGCTATATTCAGGAGAATAATACCAGCGCTTGAAATGTTCCATGTCATCAAACTGTAGCACAACAAGTCGTTGTGGTTGCCAATCTCCTTCTATATTCTCATACTCTCCACCTCGCACTAGAAAGTTACCGCCATATTGAGCAAGAGTTGCATCAACTTGCTTACGATACTCCCCATACAGCTGTGGGTCCGTTATCTCTTTGACATCAACAATAAAGTACGCTGGCATACTACATCCTCTTTTTCTTTTTATTCGGTGTATGCATACTCATACACCTACTACATAAGCAATCAGCTCGTTGAATACAGTTGAGTCCTGCTAGTGGATAGCATGTGCCCATCTAAACTGAAATGCCGTCTATAGGCTAGCGAATGTGACTCAAACCAGCCATCGCTGATTTTGCCTGGCGCATTGCAGCAATACGTTGTTCGGCAATGAGATCTGCTGCATGAGCAGTCGCAATACTTTGTTGTCCGCTCAGAGCAAAGATGCTCTCCAGCGTATGATAAATGCGTTCAACATTCGTGAGCGCTCGTTGGCGCTGAAAGCCCTCTGGAGTGTAACTATCTGCATATGCGATCAGCCCTCCAGCATTCACCACAAAATCAGGAGCATAGACAATACCCTGCTGCATAAGGAGATCAGAGCACTGTTCATCGGCAAGCTGATTATTGGCTGCACCACATACAATTTTGCACTGAAGTTCTGGGATCGTCCTGCTGCTCAAAATTGCCCCTAACGCACAGGGACAATAAACATCAACAGGGTGAGTATGAACTTCCTGAGGAGGAAGGACGGAAACCTCTGGAAAGTCTCTCGCAACTTGTTCTACCGCCGCTTGATCGATATCCGCAATTGAGACAACAGCACCAGCTTCGATCAGGCGTTTGACGAGCTTCCCCCCTACAGAACCTATGCCCTGAACAGCAACACTACAGCCTTGCAGGTCGGCACTGCCATAGACTTGTTGTAAGCTTGCGCGTATTCCCTGCATGACTCCAATAGCTGTAAAATCAGAGACCTCTTCTCCCGAAGGTAAAGCGAAAACATATCTGGTTTCCCGACCAATGATGTCCATATCAAAAGCATTTGTGCCAACATCTTCCCCTGTTATGTAGTGGCCTCCCAAACGTTCAATAAAGCGGCCAAGAAGACAGAAGAGAGCTTCGTTTTTATCATGCCGTGGATCGCCAATGACAATACATTTGCCACCACCATGATTGACGCCAGCTACTGCAGCCTTATACGTCATTCCTCGAGCAAGGCGTAAGGCATCGTCAATCGCATCTTGTTCAGACGCGTATGGCAACATACGCATTCCACCAGCAGCAGGCCCTAACGTTGTATCGTGAATAGCAATAATCGCTCGTACTCCCAGGCCTTTCTCTTGACACAAAATGACATTTTCATGGTCGTATGTCTGCATAATGTCCAAAATAGAGTTTGTCATGATCTTACTGATTGCATCAGTCTCATTATCTGATCGCAATCATCTCCTTTCTCTTGCTGTTTTGCTCTAACATAGCTTTTCAAGGGTACAGCACACTTCACATTGACTGTTTTTTCCTCTCTACCTAAGTTTTGGCTCTCCATTTCTTATTGGTGAGATACTGCTGATGATCGTCGTGCCACCATCGTTATTCCGCCAAGGACAAAGACCAAACCCAATAGCATCCATACCGTAATTTCCTCGTGGAGAAAGATGATCGCCAAGAAGAGCGCAATAACAGGACTGAGATATGTCATCAACAAAGCCTGTCCTGCGCCTATTTCCTGTAAAAGGTATACATAAACAGTCAAAGGGAGTGCGGTGTTAAAAACACCAAGAACAAGCATGATGAGCAAGTTCATCACGTCCGGTCGTACAAAGGGGTGAACAAAGATGATTAAAGGAAACAACAACGGAATACTTATCAGGTTGCTTAGAAAAGTTACGGTAACTGGTGACGTTCGTAGGTAGAATCGCTTCATCAACAAACCCGATAGCGCGTAACTGAAAGCAGCTATGAGAATAGCTCCTATTCCGAGAATGTGAGCATGAAGAACTTCGGGTCCTGCACCAACTACAAGGGCAACCCCCAGCAGGCCCACAAGCAATCCAATGAGTTGAGATGATTGCATACGCTCATTTCGATTGAGCAAGGGCGCGAGAACAGCTACAAACAAAGGGGCTGTCGCAAGAAGAATGGCTGCTGTGCTTGAAGCAATGATCTGTTGTCCAAGCGTGATACAGAGAAATGGGATAGCCACCTGCATCAAGCTAAAGAGAAGCGCTTGTCTCAGTTCCTGTCTCAACAGCCTGAAAGTAGCACTCCATTCTCCAGTCAAGAGAACGATACCTCCCAATACGAGTGCTGCCAGGAAGATTTGGAAAAAGACGATATAAAATGGCCCAAAACTTTTGAGTGCGAGAGTAACAAACAAGAACGAGCTTCCCCGAGTCACCGCAACGATACCCAGCATAATCATTTGGCGAGTATTCATAAGAGGACCTCCAAAAAGGGAATAATGGAGGGGAAAATGAACTCTAGTGGCGATATGCACATATATAAAGACGAACGGGCTAAGGAGATCTCAACAACGCCACACATAAAAAGTCAGAGCATGGAATAAATGGGGTTAAAACAAGTTTCTTGAAGAGCAGACAAATAGCTCTTTCCGTTGACATCTATTGCTCTTGCGTTCGTACCTCATTTCTGCTATAATTACTCCTCGTACGGTGAGTTACACCGGAATGCACGCCTGTGGAGATCCTGTAAGACCCGGTAGATCCAGGCAGGTTGTTCGTTGAAGCAGGAACCGAACGCGAAATATGGCTTGTCCATATTTGGGTAAGTTTCGGATAACGGAAAGGCCCATCCTAAAATACAGCCAACTCCCTATGGAGCCAACCTTCGAGGGGGAGATCTCGCCAACCCCGTGAAGAGTCAGCGCCTAGATATTGTGTGTGTTTGGCAACAGAGAATGGTCAAAGACTCACATCGAGGAATACAGAGGACGTAACATTCTAGCTGAGATCAGGAATACCTCGAAAGAAGCGAGTCCAAAATAGCACGAACCGAGATGAGATAGGTACCTCATCTCGGTAATCTGTCTTTGTTGTTCTAAACAATCGCGCTTATACTGCTTCTGCTGCGAGATGAACCAGTTCCGCATCGGTGGAAGCAAGTGGTAACACTTTGCATGCCTGGGGCGCAAATGCCAGAAACACTGGCATGCCTATTGTGTAAGTTGCGGCCTGTTGATTGGGGATATCAGCAATAACTGTCGTATCAGCATCGATACGAACATGCAGGCGCGTAAATGGTCCTAGAAATGTTCGCAGTTCGATGGTACCAGAAAGGGAGTTGCCGTTATCTTGAGTATGCTCAGATTGCAACGTGATATCTTCGGGGCGAACGACGATCAACACATTATCATTGCTATGAAGCTGTGTCAGCGGGGAGACTCGGAGCGCCTGCTCACCAACCCGGCATAGGCCATCGACAGCCGATTCCACAACTCCTCTAAACTGATTGCTGTTCCCTACAAAAGTGGCTGCAAAAGCAGTCTGCGGGTGGCTATAGATGTTTTCGGGAGCGTCTAATTGCTCAACTTTCCCTTTTGCCATCACCGCGATACGGTCCGAAAGCGAGAGCGCCTCTTCCTGATCATGGGTGACATAAATTGCAGTCATCTTAAGCTGTTGCTGAATACGACGAATTTCATTTCGTAATGAAATTCGCACTTTGGCATCGAGGGCGGAGAGAGGCTCATCGAGGAGCAATACCTTTGGTTCGACAGCCAGGGCGCGCGCAAGCGCGATACGCTGTTGCTGTCCCCCTGAAAGCTGATGAGGATAACGACGCCCCATCTCGGCAAGCCCCACGAGTTCGAGCAGTTCGGCACAGCGCCGCTTGATATAGTCCTTTGGCTGACGTTGAATGTTCATGCCAAAGGCAATGTTCTGTTCGGCAGTCATATGCGGAAAGAGTGCATACGATTGAAATACCATGCCCATCGGTCTCTTATTGGCGGCTCGATAGGTAATATCTTCGCCATCAAGTAGAATATTACCGATAGTTGGTGTCTCAAAACCTGCAATCATGCGCAAAATAGTTGTTTTACCACAGCCACTCGGTCCAAGCAGAGTCAGAAACTCGCCTTGATTGATTGAGAGCGTAATATCGTTCACCGCAGTTGAGCGGCCAAAGTGCTTTGATATATTCGTCAATTCTAGAAATGCCATGGATCACTCCTTATTTTCTCTGCAACTGTGTATCTGAAGACCTCACCTTAAGCCAGAGATTCCCCTTCTACAGAACCCAGCGACACATTCAGTACATATTCCACTTTTTATCATCTTTTCAATCGAGGAATATGGGGGTAGCTGTCAGAAACTATGCCTTTGGGGACCGACGAGGTTCCTGAAAACGCGTGAGCAAAATGATACTCAGAACACAAATGAGCGTGATGATAAAGCTCATAATGGTCAGTGACGCCGCTTTGTGGGCATCCCCTTGCCCAACTTGATTCAGATAGACCGGGAAGGTGTAAATTCCGGATAGGACAGCAATGGTGAATTCGCCCATCGCCGTTGAGAAGGTCAACAATGCGGCACTGATGACTCCAGGCCAGATATTAGGCAAAATGATGGTGAGGAAGGTGCGCCACCAACCACAACCCAGGCTAGAAGCTGCCTCTGTGAGTACCCGCGTATTGAGCGCCCGTAAACTGTTGTCAATGGGACGATAAATGAAGGGCAGGGCAATAATTACGTAGGCGCAGATCAGCAACTGTGGCGTATTCACGATTACAAAAGGCTCACTGCTTAACAGTGGCACAAGCCCCAGTGAAAGCACATCTATCCATAGATGGTCGTTGCCAAACACCTCAAGATAGCCAAGCGAGAGAACGATGGGCGGAACCGCAAATGGCAAGAGAGAAAGAAACTCCAGCACTGGACGTACCTGTGGAAGACGAAGCTGGACCCAGTAGACTGTTGGCGTTATCAGTACGATCGCGACAATGGTAGAGGCAATGGCAAGCCCGAGAGAGAGCAATAAGGTCTGCGAGAAATCGCTATCACTTATGATCTGGGCGAACACGCCTAGATTGAGATTTGAGCCGTTAGAAAGACCGAAGACTAGGGTGGCTCCCAACGGAATTACCAGATAGAGGACCACGAGCAAGAGAATGAATTTATCCAGCCCGAAAGTAAAACGTGTGGTCTGTTGTTGCATACACTTCCCTTACTTTCCCTGCCAGACGCTGGCACGACGCAGCATAAAAATATAGAGCGAAACAGTGATAAAAAGGACAAGAATCATGCCAACTGCAAGCGCATTTCCCAGTCCAATATTGACACTGACATTGCCTGCGACCGCGAAACTGATGAGAATCGGGACGAGATTGATGTTGCCCTGAGCCAACGCATAAGCCGTTGCGAAAGCACCAAAGGCATTCGCGAAGAGCAGCATAGTTGCCGCGATAAGGGAAGGAAACAGGATAGGAAGCGCGACTTTGCGCCAGTAGGTAAAACCGGAGGCACCCAGGTTCGTCGCAGCTTCTCGCCATGCAGGTCGAAGCGCATCGAGAGCGGGAACGGTGACCAGAATCATGAGTGGCAATTCAAAGTACACATACGCAAGTACCAGGCCCCAGAAGTTATACAGATTAAAACCTAGATCATACAGGTTCACATGGAACCAGGTGCGGAAGAGCACTGTGACAAATCCCGTTACCCCAAGCGTAGAGACAAACGCAAAGGCCAATGGAACACCAGAGAAATTAGCGGCCAGGCTAGAGAAACCAGTCAAGAAGTTACGCAACCAATTTGCACGCATAGTATAGACACCATAGGCGGCAAAAAAGCCGATGATCACACTAATGATCGCGGATACGAAAGAGAGCCAGATACTCGTCTGAAAAGCACGGAGCATACTGGGCTGCGTAAGAATTTGTTGATAGTTGCTAAGCGTCGCCTCTCCTTGATCATCTGTGAAGCTACTCTGAATGAGGATGATAGTAGGTAATATCTCAAACAAGAGGCAGAACAAGAAGAAAGGCGCTAACCCCAACCAACTGGCAATCGAGTATCCCCAACGAACACGAGGACGGCGCTCACTTGTAGTCGCAGGCACAGCCTTGGTTGAGGCTGTATTTTTGACGGCTGGTACTTCCATCGCACAACCTTTTCAATAGAGAACGAGTGGGCGCAAGTAGAGATTCCTCACGCCCACATCGGAGAAGCTTTTATGAAGCAAGCATTCAAGTGACGCTGAACAGTCTCTTATTGACCAAGCACCTGTGGTTGCCAGTTATTGTTAAGAGCTGTTGCGGCGGCATCAAGCTGTTTGAGGTCAGTAACAAATTTGACGTTAGTGTACTGTTCTGCGGGAGGAAGCTTAGCTGCAAGATCAGCTGGAACCTTTCCAGCCTTCACTAAGCTGTCATAGCGAGCAGGATGGGCATAACCCTTCAAATAATTTAATTGACCTTCATCAGAGAAGATGTATTCCATCCACAGGCGAGCAGCATACGGATCTGGCGCGGTTTTATTGACAATTGAAACATAGGGTCCGGCGATGGAGGCATCAGAAGGAATAATGACCTTCAGATTTGGCTTGCCTTTGAGCTGATCCCGGAAGCTCAGCCCCAGATAGTCCCACATCACTGCAATGGCGACTTCGCCCTTCGTTACATTGGCGATGCTAGAGCGTGCGACAGTGAAGTTGCCTTTCTTCTTCAACTGGGCAAAGAAGTCGATGCCAGGCTGAATGCTGTTGAGGCTACCACTCGTTGCCAGGGCAGCAGTATACACAGCCATAAAAGCGTCGTTGGCTTCGCGCGGATCACCATCGATACCAACCATGTTTTTGTAATCGCCTTCAAGCAGCTCCTTAAAGGATGTTGGGACTTGTTTGACCAGATCGGTATTTATGACGAAGGCCTGCGCACCCCAATATTCAGTACACCAGTACCCTTTAGGATCCTTCAGTTCTGCGGGAATATCATCCCACTTCGAATGTTTGTAAGGTGTAACAAGACCTTGCTGTACGGCCTGAGGTCCAAATTTGAAACCGACATCACCAATATCGCCGTGAGCATGCAATTTTGACTTGCTAAAGACCTCAAGTTCCTGAGCTGATGAGAACTCTGCTTCGGCCTGATACTGAACTTTGACATACTTTGATGTGTACGTCTCTAACGTTTCCTTGTAATTTGCCCACTCTGGCGGAATACCAATGGCTTCGAGTTTCCCTTCCTTCTTAGCCTTGTCAATCAAAGTCTGCATATCAATTGGGCCAGTAAGGTCAGAAGCAACCGAAGTGGACGCGGAACTATTGCCGCAAGCAGCTAAGAATGCGGAAAAAGAGACGGCCGAGACACCAAGCAGACCAGCCTGTTTGAGAAATAAACGACGAGTGCGATGGCTATCAGCATCTACCATGCTACCAAAGAGTTCTGGGTTCGTCATGAAAGCTTCCCTCCGTATGCCCCACAGATAGACAGCAAGACGATTACGTGTCACTCAGACACGATAACGACAGAGGGTCTCTGAAGTGGGTGCATACAAACTAAAGGATATGGTAGATACAGGCAGGCAGAGGTTGCAGAGAGGAAAATATCAGCGAAGACAAGCAGGGCGGTCTGCGTTGACACCCAAGCCGAGTATATAGTCGGGTATATGTTTTGTACAATAGTAGTCTCTTCTATATTCTATGAGCGACTTATAGTTATTTTAGACATAGAGTCTACATGAGATTTTTCCTTCACGAAAAGTTTACCTCAACGTAATATTTTGTTAAATTTGACTTAATAGCCCTACTGTACACTGCTATTGCAGAGACAAACAGATACAGGCATGGCAGAAACAAGCATCTCTTGGATCGGGGGGTGCATTGAACGCTACGGGGAACACACCGCTCAGGAAAAACTAGATGAGGCCAATGGTTGGCAAGCGCTCAATCTTGTCCGTCTTTAGCATGGGAGATGCTGCGCAACAAATAAAAGAAGCGTTGCTCGATTTACACACCTGGGCAGCAGTAATCTTTCCTAGCAAATCCAGAAAATTTTAGCGTAAGCCTTTGACCACTACTGCCAACAGGCGGGAGATGAACTCACATTACCTGATATTAACGCATTCTCCAATAGACATCACGCTAATGATAGAACCAGTTTGCGTAAGTTGTCCAGGCTAATCTGCAAACTATCCATAGGATTGCCCGGACAGACATCTTGCTCAACTGCATACCATTCCACACCAGATAGTTCGCCCCAGCGAAGTATTGCAGTGAAATCGATATTTCCTGTGCCCACTTCAGCAAATGTCTCTCTTTCATCTGCAGTCATATCTTTTAAGTGGATGATTGGCATTCTGTTGGCGTATAGTCTGATAAATGAAACGGGGTCTTTTCCACCTTTTTTCACCCAGTAGACATCAACTTCTGCTAGAATTGCATTTGTTTCAGATGGTTCCAAGAGATATTCAAGAGCCGATTTTCCATTAATAAGCGTCTTAAATTCGAAGTTGTGGTTGTGATAACTTATACGGACGTTTTGATCTGCAACTTTCCGAGCAACCTCATTGAGACTCTGTCGAACCAATGTGTATCCTTCGGCGTTCTGATACTCTTGCGGTAGATAAGGGCAAATGATGTCACAGGTATGAAATAGACGAGATTCTTCGAGGACCTGCTCCAAATCATCCGTGAGCCTTTGGAGCGGAATGTGCATTCCAGCTGTGCCTAATCCAGTTTCATCTAAAACGCTGGCAATCTCCTTCGGATCATATCCATGCAGCCCAGAAATCTGTACACCCGCCCATCCCATCTTTTTTAATTCCCTCAGAACATTGGGAAAATCTGTTTTTAATTCTTCACGCACAGTATAGAGTTGCGCAGCAAACTTGGACTCAATTGGCTTCATTCGTAAAAAGTCCTTTCTCCTAAATGCCAGGCCTATCACAAAAATGCCGAGTGGACGTACTGTAAATGTACTATGAATCACCACAGCATATTCACAGTACATATATGAGAGCGTAGCACCACTCAAAAACAGGCATATCAAATTCATGGCTAATATTTCATATTTAATGAAAACGTTTACTATTCAAGAATAATGAGAGAGGGACAGATTGTCAACAGGAACGAAAATGGCTAGCATAACTCCTCAGACATTCTGATTCATGGCTTACCTCCAAGACGTGAACATCCCCAGGTTGGCTTTGGAATGGCTTAGTCAGCCAAAGATCAGCGTCTGGATCATCTCGTTTCTGGCTCTCCTCATTGAAAACATCTGTATTCTGCTACTGCACATTTCCTTAACATGACAGCAGCATGCTATCGTTACACAGCAAGCAAGTGGAGCAGGAATCCACCTCAAACCACGCTTGCATCACCTTCACCTTCTTGTGGTTTGAGGTATTGCTTCCAGGAGCTGGCGTGTATACTCATCGGACGGCTGCCGGATCACTTTCGTAGCCACTCCTTGTTCTACCACCTGACCATGATTGAGGACCAGAATCTCGTCCGAAAGAAGACGGGCACTCAGCAGGTCATGTGTGATATAGAGCATGGCAATTCGGCGCTCACGGATAAGCTTATCAAGCAGTTGCAAGATTTCGGCTCGTATTGAGACATCCAACATCGAGATTGGTTCATCTGCCACAATGATATCCGGGTCAGGAGCTAGCGCGCGAGCCACGACAACACGCTGGCGTTGCCCTCCTGATAACTGGTGAGGCAATTTATTCTCAAACTGCTCGGCGGGCGAGAGACCAACCGTCTCCAGTAATTCGCGCACCCGTTGGCGAGCTTGCGACGCGTTCAGCCGTTCGTAATTGATGAGAGGACGCATAAGCAAGTATTGAATGGGATGGACCGGATTCAAGGCGGAAAAAGGGTCCTGGAAAACATATTGCACATGCTTCCGGTAGTTACGGAGTTCCCCACCTCGCAATCGATTCACCTGAGTCTCCCCGAATTGGATGACTCCACTACTGGGGGCTTCAGTTCCTGTAATCAAACGAGCAATCGTCGTTTTTCCGCTGCCACTCTGGCCCACCAGTCCAACCACCCGACCAGACCGAAGGCTAAACGACACGTCATTCACCGCCACGACAGATGTGCTCTTCAGTCCTGTACGGCGTTGATATATTTTACTGACATGCTCTACTCGCAACACTTCCTCATCTTCCAACTTCAGCGCCTTGTGTGAGGATGCTTCGGAGAATGCCGCATCAAGTAGCTTGGGCCCCTCTTCCAAATGTCTGCTGCGTGTTTGCTGGCTGGCTTCCCATTGGTCCTTGGCTATATAACATGCACCTTTCCCTCCCCACATTGGCACCAGAGGAGGCTTCACCTGACGACAGATATCAATCGCTTCGGGACAACGGGGAGCGTAGGGACAGGCCTGTGGTATTCTGGTCAGATCAGGGGATCTACCAGGAATATAGCTAATCGCTACCTGCTCAGCAGCCGGATCGGCATATGAGCCAAGCAAACCATGCGTATATGGATGAATAGCATGCTTCAACATCTCATCCTTGGGTGCATCCTCGACAACTTCACCTGCGTACATGACCAGTACGCGATCTGATACTTCCAGTACGGTACCCAGGTCGTGGCTGATGAGCAACACAGCAAAGCCAAGCTGACGCTGCAAAGCACGTAGATTCTGCATGATTTCCTTCTGGACCAGGACATCCAGGCCAGTTGTTGGCTCATCCAAAAGCACAAATTTCGGGTTCAGGGCCAACGCCAACGCCAGAGCAACCCGCTGTTTCATGCCACCAGAGAGTTCGTGTGGATAAAAGCGCATGAACGATGGATCAATCTTGACCATTTGCAGCAGCTCAGCAATCCGTTCACGGGTTTGTTGTTTGCTCAGATTCGATTTTTCCGCCATCACATCCCGAAATTGTGCCTCAATCCTGGTGACGGGATTCAAAGAGTTCATGCTGCTCTGAAAAACTGTAGAGAAATCACGCCAGCGCATCTGGCGCAATTTTTCATCGGGCATGCTTGTCAAATCCTTACCTTCGAAACGCACATGGCCTGCCGTTATGCGACCAGGTGGTAGCAGCAGCTTCAAAATGGCATTGCCCAATGTCGATTTCCCACTCCCCGATTCTCCAACCAGACCAACAAACTCCCCAGCATGAATTGTAAAATTGACGTTGCGCACCGCGAATAGAGGTGGACGCTTGGTGGTGGCATAGGTAACATCAAGGTTCTCAACCTCAAGTAGTGCCATGTTTCTACTCCTCTCGCAGTTGCGGATTGCTCAGCGCGTCAACACCAAAATTAATCAACATCAGGCAACTAGTAATGGCAGCAAGTGCCAAGCCAGGTGCCACCAACCAGGCCCACTGACCAGTGACGAGCGCCCCTCCATTATCAGCCCAGTACAGCATCATACCCCAACTTATCGTGCTTGGATCTCCTACACCCAGAAATTCCAGTCCAGCTTCCGCGCCAATTGCTCCCATTGCCGCATTAATGTAGCTAAGGACAACCAGCGAAAGCATGTTCGGCATAATTTCGCGGAAGATAATACGAATAGTACTGTCTCCAGCGAACTGAGCCGAGGTAATGTAGTCACGTACACGCAGTGTCAGCACCTGCGAACGTTTGAAGCGGGCCCCCCAGGCCCAGCTAGTAAGCCCAATCACCAGGATAATGACTCCTGGGCCTTTCACTGGCGAGTAAGCAGCCAGCATGACCATTAAAGGCAGAACTGGTACGACTAGCCCAAGATTGATGAAAAATGAAAGAATTTCGTCCACAATCCCACCCATATAGCCAGCCACCATACCAATGACCAGAGCAATCAGCGTCGAAAGTCCCCCTCCAAGCGCTCCCACGAGCAACGATGTGCGTGTACCATAAACCAGTTGTGAGAACACATCCTGACCAGCCTGAGTTGTCCCCAACCAATGTTGTGAGCTGGGCAATTCAGAGGGGCCAAAGCTAATATCGCTGGGATTATAGGGAGCGAGTTGGGCCGCGAAGATAGCGACGAGGATAAAAAAAACGAGCAGAATCAGCCCAATGCGGGCCTTACGGTTACTCCAGAGAATATCAAACCATTCCGGCATATGGTACCGTCCCCTGGTCGTTTGGGATGCGGTTTCATTCGGCTCAGGGCCGCCATCTGGAGCCGTAGAGCTTCCCTCTTGTGCGAGTAGGAGTCCCTCTTGCTTTGGTAATTCTGTGCCTTTATACTCTTGCGATTCCATATTACTGTTCCCCCTTACGCACTCGTGGGTCAAGCCAGCCAACAACAAAATCCGCCAGTAAATTAGCTAATAGCACGGCTACAACAGAGAAGAGAAAAATGGTTTGCATCAACGGATAATCACGATTGCCAATAGCAGTGAAAAAGAGTCGACCCATGCCCGGATAATCAAATACGGCTTCCACCAGGACCACGCCACCGAGAAGACCTCCCAGCGACATAGCCAGGCCAGTGACGTTGGGCAGAATCGCGTTGCGAGCACTATAAAGTAGGGCTACTTTCCAGGGCTTCAGTCCTTTCGCAATAGCCAGGCGAGTGTAATCCTCGCGCAAGGTCTGAACCATATTATTGCGCATACCCATAACCCAGCCAATAGGCCCGGTGATAAGCAGCGAGATCGCAGGCAGCGTGGCATGCACCACGATGTCCCACGCATATTCCCAGCTCAGTTGACGCGTCGAGTTCTCACTGAAACCACCTCCTATCGGCAGCCACTGAAGCTGAAAGGCAAAGACGGATAATAAGATCAAGGCAATCCACATATATGGCAGTGTGCCAAGAAAGTTCAAGCCAACACTCACAACTGAGTCAAATGGAGTGTTGCGCTTCCAGGCTGCGAAAGCACCCAGGATGTTTCCAATAATGAAGCCGATAATATTGGTCGTCAACACGAGGCCCACGGTCCACAAGATCGACTGCCCAATCAATGAAAGTACCGAGTAGGGAAAATAAGTGTAAGAAATTCCAAACTGCCCATGAACCAGTGATCCAAGATAATCAATATATTGTTGAAATATGCTATCGCCCCGTATGCCTAGCATTAGGCGAATGGCACGCACCTGTGCTGGATCAATCGCCTTGTTCTGACCAGCAAGTTTCCGAACAATATCCTCCGCAGGATCTCCCGGTTGCAGGCGAGGAATAATGAAGTTTAATGTCACTGCTGTCCATAATGTCAGAAGAAAAAACAGGAAACGTCGAATGTAGTAACGCATAGCAGGTTCTCCCAGATAGTAGAGCAGGAATTATTCGTTACCCTGCAAGTCACACAAAAATGAAAGAGGGGAGGGAGCGCAAAGTGACGCACTCCCTCCTAGAAACTGCCTGCGCAACTACTATTCCAGACTCTGCTTCAAATGAGTAATGACGAGCAAGATGTCGCCCGGCTGACAATACGGATTGTTCGCATCGGGCCAGCCCACAGCCCTCTTGGTACTGTACTCGAACCAATGGGCACCATACCAGAGAGGAACATCTGGGAAATTCTGATAACTATACTCAGCCAGTTGAGACACAGCCTTCTTCTGCTCATCAACTGTTAAGGCCTGCTGAAGTTGGTCAAGCATTTTATCAACTGCAGGGTCTTTAAAGTGAAGGTAGTTTACACTTGGATCTACCCGGCTATTGAGGTAATTATAGGTATCATACATGTTGCAAGAGCCACCGTGTACGCTGAACAGCATATCGTAGTCGGCAGCTTTACGACGTGATTCAATGATCTCAGGTGATGGCGTTTGCACATTCACCGTCAGCCCCAACGCATTCAAGTTAGCCTGAATAACCTGGGCAGCCTGAATCCAGTCAGTCCAACCGTTCTGTACCAGGAAGGTGATCGTAATTGGCTTGCCGTCTTTCCCTAGAATTTTGTTGTTGGCATTCTTGGTATAGCCAGCCTGGGTAAGAATGTTGAGAGCCTTCTGCTGATCAAAGGGGAAAATTCCCATGTTTGGGATATCGGAAGGGATGAAGCTAGACTGACCAGGGACTGAGAGCCCCGTCTGACTGGCTGGCTGAACGTAACCGAATTCGGCCTTTTTGGAGATTTCCTGGCGGTTGATCGCATATGCCATAGCCTGACGGAAGGCGAGATCGTTAAACGGCGCTTTGGTCAGGTTCATACCCAGCGAGATCTCGCCACCCGCCGGGAACCAGTAGTGATTATGCTTCGGATCGCGGGCAATATAGGCTTGCTGAACATTGGGAACAAACATGGCATTCCAATCATACGAGCCTCGGGCTAGCTTAAGTTGCTCGACCTGAATGGAGCCTGCCTTGTGGAAAACCAGATGCTCAACCTTAATCTTATCAGCCTGCCAGTAGTTTGGATTGCGTTTGAGGACCAGTTGTTCCTGATTAAAGCTATCAACTGTAAAGGGGCCTGTTACAACCGGCTTCGGATCGGTGAATGTGACAGGGTCGGAAACCTTTTCCCAGACATGTTTGGAGACAATAGCCTGCTGCAGGAGACGCTCAAATACCTGCACCGAGGGACCTTTGAACTTGAGGGTCACCTGATTCCCCTGCGCCGTCACATTATTCAAGCTCTGCCAGATGCCCTGGGTATCAAGTGCCGGGTATTTTTGCATCATATTTAACGTGAATACCACATCATCAGGCCCAAAAGGCTGCCCATCGCTCCACTTTACCCCCTGGCGGATAGTAAAGATGAGCGTCTCCGGATCTTGCCACTTAAAGCCAGTGGCAAGCCAGGGTTGTACCTTACAGGAATAGTTATCCTCGACCATCAATGGCTCGTAGAGATAGTTAACACCTGGAAGCAGGGCATTAGATAAAAAGGGATTGTAATTGACCTGCGGGTTATCGCCTCCGCCAAAACCGCCACCATCGAGCGTGTCAATCATGCCATTACCGGCTTTCGTATTTCCGTTGCTCTGTGGCCCTCCACACCCTGCAAGGAATACGATAAGTAATAGAAGTAAAGACGTGAAGGAGAGGAAACAACGTTGTTTAGCCATCACTGTACCTTGTATCTGAAACTCATCCATAGCCCTTCGACAAAGGACTGTGCTCAATTGAGCCTGGGTTGGTTTTGGGTATGTAATAAATACCTGCGGCAGTTTTCCTTTCCATGAAAAATAGAGCAGCGGCTGCGCTGTTCTCTACCGATTGCCGCCTGATTCGTTAAAATAGGCTTTTCGCTAGTTACCTCCTTTCTAAGCTAGCTCAAAGCAGAGGAAGATCTGCTCTGAGCCGTTAGACCGGCTTGCAAACGAACGACTATGCTTCCAGGTAGAGCGTGAGCTGATCACTCAGTACCGCCGGTTTGAGCGATGTGATGATCTGCACACCGCCTTGTAGCTCCACATCGTAATCTTGACTTAGGGCGACCTTTTGCGGTCCAGCTATTGCTATGATGTCCTGTGGTTGAGTCAAACGAAACTTAAGAGCAGTCTCCGTCCTGCCCAAGATCTCTGCCGTGGAATAGACAATGCGCATAGCGCCAATGGATAGATTCAACGGCAACATCATTCCCTCTTTGCGCCGCAACTGCAAGGAACGTCCCCCCAATAATGGCTGCTCTTTCTCTGTGATATGGATTTCTTTGTCGAAGCCATCCAGGTTCAAGATGTGCAACAGCCGCTCTCCTGATTCAGTGGCAGTTGTCGTCATAAAAATGCCATTGGACCTGTCATGATGGTTCAGCCCGGCTCGTACACCAAGTTCTTCAAGGATCGCTCGAACGAGAGAGACATCGCAGGGATAAGCCGCCGAGAGCACAATAGCACGTCCTTGCCCAAGCGGGATATCAAAGCCGCACGCCTCGTTGGTGTCCGCAGCTCTTACAAGCACCTCACCTCTAGTTGCCCCATAGAAATGCGCGCGATAAGAGCGTACTTCAGGACGCGGGGCAACCCAGCCCTCGGCTCGCAGAGAAAGAAAGTAACGATGAGTAGACTCACGCGAACCAGCAGGGTTCAGCCCCAGATGCCTGGAAAGCGTATCTGCTGGGCGACCTTCTAAATCAAAGAGTGGCAATTCTCCATAGAGTAAGAGATGGCCTCCTGCTTGCATATAATCCACCAGTTTCTGCTGAAGTACCCCGTCCATATAGCGGGCTGACGGCACCACAAGCACTGGCGTAGACCACTGATCGAGCGCCTTGTTCTGCACATCCAGAGCCCCAAAGCGATAGCCAGCCAGCAGCATACCTTTGGCGAGCATTTCCCAGGCATCTCTTCCCCGATTCTCCTCCAGATTTTGTACGATTTCCTTCATCCTACTACTCGCCGGATATTTAGATTCCGTCATGTAATAATCAGGGATGAAAGCGAAGGTCAGTGGATCATGCTCTTCATGCATAATTGCCAATTTATCTGCTACCGCCGCAATGGCTTTGTTGACCCTTGCCAGAGGCCAGTATGAGTAACTCAGCTCTCCTTCAGGGTTTACTGGCGCGGCAAAGCCGTGACGCTCTCCTGTAAAGGCAATGCGATTATTCCCATCATTGGCAGGTTCCGGCAGGAGAGAGTTTATGCCGCCACTAAAGAGGTAGTAGCTAAGTAGTTTGTTTCCCTGAGCAACACACATGCGAGCCTTGAAATCAACTGTTGAAGGATCATAGTGGTTGCCATTACTCCCGCCGTAATCACCATCACCGCACTCGAATTCCACAGAGGTTAAGGGCTGCTCCGGCCTATTGACAGCATCCATAAAGGCGTTTATGAGATAGAGATCCTGGAAGTTGCTGATTTGCAACTCTCCCAGATAGTGATCCGATCCTGCGATATATCCTGGAGCCTGTGTATACGCTTCATAGAGCTGGCTAATGCCAATTGGAAAGGTAAGGCCCCGACCTGCGTCTGTACCATGCACGTTAATAATGAACGGCACATCGGTGACGCCAAATTCTTCAGCGTAGCGGCGCAGGATGGATACATAGCGGGCAAAACGGTACCGCATATAATAGCCAAGATCATGAAGCAGCGAGGCGGCGTATTCCTCTGCAGGGGAGCGTAATGCAGCGTCTCGCACCAGAGCGTTGTCCAGATCAAACGAATATCGTTGCTTGAGCAAGGCAGGCCCGTGCTGCTGATGTAACCAGCGGGCGAAATCCTCTAACACGTTCGCAGTAAGGTCAGGGCTATTGGTAACCCAGGAGAGCATGCCCACTTCGTTGTCAAGCTGGACCGCAATAATATTGCCACCTCTGGTATACAGGCGGGGCGCTATCACCTTCATGACAGCACTGTACCAGTGGTAAGACTCTTGTAGGAACGCAGGTGCAAGGTAGTCAACAGTACGTGTGGAGACCGATACACCATCCCAACTAGGCGGCATGATCTCCGGATGTTTGGTATACAGCCAGAAAGGTAGGCCCTCATTTTTCATCTCGGCCATAATGAAAGGGCCAGGACGCACAAAGAAATAAAGGCCGTTATCCTTACATAGATCGATGAATGCGCCAAGGTCGAGTTCCGGACTCGTCTTGCCCTCCAGGTCAATCTGCCCCTCAAATGGCTCATGACACAACCAGGGAACATAAGACGCCACGGCATTGCAACCCGCCTCCTTCAATTTCGAGATGCGATCCTGCCACTCTTCACGTTTGAGGCGAAAGTAATGGATCTCACCCGCAAGAATCATACGAGCCTTGCCATCTATCAGAATCTGCCTATCTTTGATAGCAATCATCGCTGATCGATACCTTTCTCTCTTTTCAAAGGTCGAAGTGAGCGCCTGATGTGTATGGTAACTCATCAGTTTGACCAGCCAAGAGAATGTGTCATTCTCTTGGGCCTTAGCCATCTACTACCACATATTTCCAAAGAGCTACATCTCCATCAGCATAATTATCTGGGAGAAGTACACGAAGCACGCACGATGAGTTCAGTTGGTAATTGAAGGTAGTTAGCTGAAGTGTTTTGCATGGCAAGCGGTAGAATAGCTGGATAATAGCTAGTAGGGACAGGGCGCGGCGCGTCAAGTTGGGACAAAAGTAATTCAGTAGCACGTCGACCCATTTCATAGAATGGCTGCCGGACGCTTGTGAGAGCTGGACGTGTATAGGCAGAAGAAGGGATATCATCAAAACCGATAAGAGAAATATCGCCCGGTATCCGCACTCCATGCGCTTCGGCATCCTCAAGCACATCATAAGCCATCTGATCGTTACCGGCAAAAATAGCAGTAGGGCGCTTCTCCATGGTAAAGAATTGTTTGGCGCCAGGTAGCCCACTCTTTGCCATGAAATTTCCCTGCTGTACCAGTTCGGGATCGGGTGTCAGTCCAGCTTCCTTCAGTGCCTCACAAAACCCCTGGTACCGTTTAAGCGAGACTTCGTACTCTAGAGGCCCCTGGATAAAAGCAATGCGTCGATGCCCTAACTGGAGTAAGTAGCGTGTTGCAGCAGCAGCCCCCGTTTGATTGTCGGCGCTCACCCAGGGAACATGTGTTGGCGTTTCGCGGTCATCAATAATGACAACGGGAAAACCTTGATCATAGAGTTTTGTCAGATGAGGAATCGAGGAGCCAGGATATACAGCTAGAAGACCGGAAGCGAGGTGGGAAGCCAGAATGCGATCAATCACAGTGCCCTTGTTTTTCTCATAATCACCTAGATCATGAGCCACACTGTAGAGTAGCAATTCGTAGGATGATTGCTCCACAACCTCAGAGACCCCACGCAAGATCTCTGTAATTAACGGCCAGGTTAAAGGGGGAATTACGACGCCTATCAAGCGGCTACGCCCCCCTGCCAAACTGGAGGCCGCAACATTGGGCACAAAGCCCTGCTCTTGCATAATTTGTAAAATTCGTTCACGTGTCGCAGGATCTACATCTGGTTTGGCATTCAAGACCCGAGATACTGTGGCCTTGGAGACACCTGCGAGCCGGGCAATATCCTGTATCGTTAGTTTCCCAACCATACAATTCCCTCTTTTCATCCTTGCGGGGAATCCGGCAGTCCCTTGAGCACCCTTATACAATGGTAACGATTCAAAAATAAGCTCATAAACCGTTCTCGGGAGCGGTTACATAAAAAGTATAAGGAGAAATACCACTCCTGTCAAGGGAGACTTAAAATTCGGGTGTGATTCACATTTTTGCAAATCGGTTTGGAAGCGCCTTGCGAGAAAAGGTCATGCGTCCCCAGCGCTTTTGGCCTTCGGTTCTCCCTTTGTGGGGAGTCTGTTGCGCCTTCGCCTTTCCACGCGCCGACAGCAGCAAGATCTCGATAAGCTGTTCCTCCAGCACCTGTTCCAGTTGTGCTCGTCGCCGCTGGCTGCGCTGCACTCGTCGGGCATGATGCTCTTCTCTTTGTCGCTGATGTTGCTGGTCCCAGACTTCTTCCCAGCGGTGATTACACAGGGCATCGCGTAAAGCTAGCAGAGGATTCACGTTGGCGGGCTCCCAATGCATGCCTGCTCGTTTGAGCCGCGCCTGCATGACTCGCTTGTTGGCGCTTTCCACCATGCCTGAGCCAATGGGCCAGCCTTGGGTTTGGAACTCTTGATACTGCATCTGAGGAAGGCGCTTGCCAAAATAACGCACCGCATCGCTGACCGCAGGCAAGGGGCGGTGTTCTTGCCACCACGCCATATGCTTCATGATGCGCTCTGGCCCATGATGTTTGAGCTCATGAAGCATGGCTCTTAGCCAGCCTTTGGGCACATGCTGACCTGCCAATTCCCCTTGTTCGGCGATCCGACCCAGATACTCGGCTGCATGGGCAAAATCTAAAATCCGCACGGCATCGAAGCGATGCCCATCCACAAAGCCTTGAAGCCATTCGGCTCCATCTTGCACCGCACAGACCGCTGCGGCTCTCTCAATGCCTCGCCGTGTGATCTCCACTGATGCCAGGTCGGCAAAGGTGGTTGCATCTGCCAGCCGCGAAAAGCAGGAGTGGTTGATGGTTCGTTTGTCCGTCGCATCTTGATGGCGTGTGTGTGCAGGGAGGACCTCTGCAATGACCACCGTTTTGACTTCTGCCCAACATCCTCCTCGTAGGGGAACCATGGCTCCATCTCCACTCATTGCCAGACGGCAAGCCACAGGCTCTGTGCCTTCCCCGACCAGGGCGCAGGCCGCGCTGGCTTGCTCGGTTTGCATGACCAGGACTCTGGCTCCTGCTTGTAAGGTCTGCCGACGCACCAGCGAGTCGCTGACCTGGATCCCCAACAAGGCATGCAGTTCACTGGCCGCTTCCTCAAAAGGAAGACGGGCTCCCAACCGAACCAGGCTTTGATGGGCATGGGGCATCAAACCTGTTTGAGGCAAGTCCAAGAGCTCATCGAGGGGGAAAAAAGCTGTACCCACAATGAGGGCAGCTCTGATACTCACGAATCAGGGTGACTTCTTGTCCTCCTTGCGTTTGCAGTCGGCGCTCTCGCTTGCCACGCACTTGCATCCGTTTCCCACACTCTGGACAGGCCACCGGCTTACTCCGACCGGTTCCTTGGTCTGCTTGGTTGGCTTGAGCGAGATCCTCGATCATTCTCGCTCGTAGCTCGTTCATCTGTTGGTCAACCGCCTCCTCGATGTCGGCTAAGGTCGCTTGGGGATGGGCAAGCCGCCACTCTTGCATACTCTTGGCTACCTGCTGGCTTCTTTGCTCCCATTGCTGATCGTCCTCTTGCTGCTTCATACCCTCTCCTCTCTTTTCTCTCGCTTGTCTCCTCCTCAGTGTACCATCTTTGTCTTTTTGCAAAAATCTGAATTACACCCTTAAAATTCTTTGGCGATTGCCATCTCGGCAAACAGCTCCCTTCACAAGTGGAATATCTCACAGGGCATACGGAAGCATAATCTTGATATTTCGGTCTAAACGGCAATTGATACAAGTGCTGGAGCCCGGAGACGCTACATTGATGCAATTCGAATGTTATCAGGAGAAAAGTCCTTCTTTCTTGTCAGGACATGAGCAAGTAGATATTATCTACGTATGGATGCAAATTGGTTGTGAATGGGAATTATGTAGAGAGGGTGACATTCATGCGAAAACAACAGCATAAACAAGCATTTATCATTTTCTTCCTGGCAGCGTTCATCTGTGTTCTGTTACTTGTTGGGTGTGACATGCCGAGCGCGCGGGCAAAGCAACAGTCTCCAGAACAGAGCAACATGTCCACGCTCGCATCGACAGCACAAATCGCACCACTACCAAATATTACTCCGCAAGCCGGTTGGAAGTTAGCATACGAGACCTCAAATGACGCGACGAACCTACGCAAAGGCGAGAGTCAGAAGCTTGCTCCAATCGACATTCCTCCTGGGACCGGCTTTCATGTCGTCGCGCTCTGCGCGGGCGACGGCTCGATTGAGGCTACATTAGAAGGAAGTGGAGAGGAGGGTGCGACGACTAATGTACACGCATCAATGACTTGTACTCCATCTTCTTCACCTACTCCTAAGGGCACAACCGTCATGGCTGATGGGATTACGCAAGCCACACTCTCGGTCACTCTTACAGGGCCGATACAGTGGAAAGTCGTGGTCGAAGAGCCAGAATAACATCAGGGCTCGACCATCTACTTGCCTGAAACCGTGGTTGCTTGATTGGAAAACAAGAACAATACCAAAATGCCTGGCAACCGAGAAATTCTAAGACGCCGCTTCCCGCCTTCTAGAAACTCTGGAAAACGGGGCGCGGCATTGCTTAATGCATATCCCAGATTGACTATTTCACCTGCACTTCTTCCATTATATTGATTGTTTCCAATAAAAACACAAGCTATTCTTACTAGAATTCTGTGCTTGTCCTATTGATAATCACATCTTCTATTTTAGTACTATACTCTTCAAAAGGCAGCTCATATGTGCTACAATTTTGGCTGTGTTAATATATTCTGATTTATCAATACACACAAAGGTACAAAACCTCTTCCTGGATAATCAGCCCCCCCTGTAACTCAAATGACGATTTTTTGGAGGTAGAACATGAGTGAGCGACAACACCCATATTTCAGTCGTATTGTCATTCCTCTTCTCTGCGTATTGGCACTCCTGGTTGCAACAATCTTTGGCAATCCATCCCAAGCCTCTGCACATACCAGGGCCAGTAGCAGCCTGGCTTCGGCATTCGATCAGGCAGCCAATGAATTTGGCATACCAGCCGAATTATTAAAGGCCATTTGCTATATGGAAGGTCGCCTAAGCAATCACGGAGGTAGCCCTAGTATTGACCAGGGTTACGGATGTATGCACCTGGTAAAAAACAAACACGCAGATACTCTTGACCAGGCAAGTAGACTACTAGATGTCAGTACAAACCAACTCAAGAGCGATATTGCCACTAATATTCGTGGTGGTGCGGCGGTTCTACGCGATCAGGCATTGCAGCTATCCACTAATTCCACCCTGCCTGCTTCACTTAACAACTGGTATAACGTCGTTGCGGCTTATAGCCATGCCACAACCCGGTCCACAGCCACTATGTATGCAGACGCAGCATATACCATCTTGAAAAAAGGCTTTAGCGCAACAACGGAACACGGTGAGGCAATCTATCTGGCTCCCCAGAATGTTATCGCCAATAAGGGTACTTTGCGCGGTATGAAAACTACTGAAGGCCTTCCGACTGGCTGTGTCGATGATGGTAAAACCGATTATCCCGGCGCGATTGATTGCATCCTTGATCCTCAGACCTTTGATTGCAATGCAGTCAGTGCTAATGCTTCTTGCACATACGAGAGCGCGAAGCGCCCCGAAGATTTGCCAATCAACTTTGTTGCCATTCACGATATCGAAGGCTCCGCCCAGGCTGGCCTGAACATCTTTCAAGATGTACATAGCGGCGTCAGCATTCATTACGTTGTAGATGCCGATGGCACTGTCTATCAGCTCGTACATGATACCGATATCACCTATCATGGTGGTAATTACTGGTATAATCAGCGCTCAATTGGCATTGAACACGCGGGTTTTGACGCCACCGGATTCCAATGGTATAACGCCGCCGAATACCTTGGTTCTGCCAAGTTGGTTGCTTACTTACTCACGAAATACAATATTCCACTGGATCGCGAACACCTCCTTTCTCATGCAACCCTTCCTTCACCATCAGCATCATCTACACCAAACCATGTCGATCCAGGTCCATATTGGCTCTGGACTTACTATATGGACCTGATTAACAAACAGGGTGTTCCCTATCCAGATGAGGAAGAAAACTCCCATATTATTACGCTCCAACCCTCGACAGACGAGAATCCGGAGAAGATGAATGGCACTGAGACGCCTGCGAACTTTAACTACTTCTACCTGTACAATGGTCCCAGCACAGCATCGGGTCTTATTCCTCATGGAAGCGACTCCGATATTACGGACGGGACCAATAATATAGAGACCAACATGAGCTATGCTTATCTTGACAAGGTCACAGATCCCGCAGGAACTGGCTATACCATGTACAAGATTTGGTATGGCGAACAGACGCACCTACACGATAAGACAGTGAGCTATTTTGCGAACGCTAAGACTGCCTGGCTTGCAGTTCCTCCAGGCGCGGCTGTCGAATCAACAGGCACCCTTGTTTCTCTGAATCTCAGCAATGCGACGGCAGCGAAAATATACGGGAGCCCAATCGACACTGATTACTATCAGATTGGAGACGCACCCAATGGCGCTATCTTCGCCTCTAAGATAAGGACTACAGAGGCCAACGGCACTGTCTGGTACGAGATTAACTACAATCATCGTCAGGCATGGGTTCCAGCCTACGAGGCAACTGTTGTCCAGAACGTGTGCGAATGAGAGCATCAGCACAGCTTAAGCTCTTTCGACACATATAAGGAACAGGGAGAGAAACACTACACAGAGCACGAAAGAATCTCATTTCTTTCGTGCTCTGTGCTACTTACCTGAAATGTGTCTTTGTATCTATGTCAATAATTGATCTGGCTACCATCTTCTGAGGTATAAAGTGGGGGTACGCTAACTGTTGAATTTCATTGCGAGAATATAAAATGTATGCCGTATCTCCTATCGCTGCTACCTTTTTCCCATTTGTTAATTCTCTGTAGAGAGAAACGTTCTCTTTAAAGAGGGGTATTTCTAATTTAAGATCAACTATATAGATATACTACAATAATGATATTCTTGAACAGCTAGAAGCGGCTACCAACCATGATGGAACAGAAGAGAGATTTTGGCAAATGGATACGTGCTCAGAGAAAAAAGTATGCGCTTACGCAAGCAGAACTGGCTGCACGCCTTCATTGCGCAACCATCACGGTCAGAAAAATAGAGAACGGCGAGCGCGTTCCTTCTTCCCAACTAACAGAAGCACTTGCTCATGCTCTAGGGGTTGTTCCCTCATCCCTAGCAGCATTTGGGAATTTCGCACGGACAGGGATTCTCCCTTCAGCAGGTGTGGTTACAATCAATGCCACACAATTATTGCAAGAATCCGGGGGAGATCAAAAATATTATTCTACTCGCATCAAACCTCCGGTTTCTCCACACCGACCAGCATACCTGCTGAATGCAAGTAGTGATCAACTACTCCTGGAAATCCAGGGCCACCAGCATGTCCCCATCGCCAGTACAACCAAAATGATGACAGCTCTCATTGCCATCGAGCATGCCAATCTTGAGCAACGCATTACTATTAAACAAGAAATATTGGACCTAATCGAGAGACATAGGGGAAATACGCTTCAACTCCAAGCAGGGGACCAACTCCAATTGAAAGACCTTCTCTATGCGATGATGCTTCCCTCTGGGGATGACGCAGCCGTCATTATTGCTGACGCGCTGGAGGGTTCGATGAAATCCTTTGTTCAATTGATGAACCAGTATGCCCAGCAATTCCATCTTCACGATACCTTTTTCGTAAATCCCAGTGGAACCCCATCCTTCAATTGTCTGGCAGAGAACGAACAAACTAATTACTCAACCGCTGCTGATCTTGTTCATATTGCACGCATTGCCTTAGCCAATCCATTTCTCGCACACCTGGTTCAAGCTCAACGCTACCAACTACCACTCACCAGATGGCATCATGCCTATCTGTGGGAAACCAGCAATGAACTTCTCTCACGATATGCAGGAGCAACAGGTGTGAAAACTGGCTATACATATGAAGCGGGCTATTGCCTGGTTTTCTCGGCAACTGGCGTCCATCAACAACTCATCGGTGCGATTCTACAAGCACCAGGAAAGCGGCAGCGCCTGACTGATGCCAGTACGCTTTTAAATTGGGGGTTCCTGCACACGCATCAATAGGTTACCTCCCCTTAGGACATATTCTCGTTAAACATCAACCAAGCCAATAAAGAGATGACCTCTTTCATCTCTTCATTGGCTTGGTTGATGAATGGCCTACAAAAATCATATCAGTCTACTTGCTAAAAATGCTGAGCCTGTGTTGTAGAGGAGTTGTAAATATGCTTGTCCTGAAGAATTTTCTGTGTAATGGCTTTAGCTTCGCTGCCATTGAAGATAAGCGCTTGTCCAGGGGCAAGTTCTTTCCCCAATTTGGTCGCGTGGTAATACGTATTTCCCTGGGTCTCTACATACCCAACAAACCAGCCATTAGTCCCTGTCTTTCCCGAGAAAGTTGCGCCATTTTGCTTGTCCATAACCAGAATCTTTCTGGTTATCTCCATACTTCTCTTAGAGAAAGGCAAGTCGTTGTTATGTAATCTCCTCAACAGGTCAACCTGTTCTCGTGGAGAAATTTTGAGAGAAGAGTTCAGCCAAAAGTCAATTAAGGTGCCAGACATATTTGCATTACCATAGGGTATAGCATTCAGATAGTGCTGCATTCTGGTTCGACCAACCTCAGCGGCTACGCGCTGGTAATACCAGACAACCGACCCCTGAATAGCAGATTGGAGAGTGTGGTCACGGTTCCAGTTGGGGAATTGATACTGCAAACCATCCCATTTGAAGACGATATTTTCATCCTTGACGACTCCTGTTTCCAATCCAATAAGTGAGTTGGCAATCTTGAACGTCGAGAATGGAGACATCCTCGTAGCACTTAATTCATTATTGTAGATAGTATATTGGTGCTCTTTCTCGCTATATAAGACAAATGTTGCGTCCTTATAGTTGGGAAAATACGCACTCAAATCTTCATTGACAAGGCGATCTTGTACTTTGGCTTTTTGCAGTGTAGGGGATTGCGCATGAGCTGTAGATATATACCGAAACCATCCCATAGCCAACATACTACTGATTCTCATCATTCTTCTCATTGAGAACATATAATCTGAATTCCTTTTCTTCTATATCGTTGAGTAACATTTCCTTTCCACATGTTCCTTTCTCCTGCTACAAATATAGTAAGCGATGGATCTTGTATCTACCTCTTTTTCGATACAAAAAACGATACAAGTTACAGCAGACAGAATAAATCAGATCACAACCGGTATGATTCTAACGACCCCCATCAGTGTATCTTGCTATCAGCCCTCCTACCAGAACCACAGCCGGGGGCACCAAGAGCATAAGATGTATACTCTTATAAACCATAATTGCACGTGATCCCCAAAAGAGCCCAAGAAGAATAAGTATCGAGAGCAGCCCCAACCCAATGACCCAGTTGGCATCTCTTCTCTTTTGCTTAAGCGCGCCTCCACTTAATCGCATCCTTTTCCATGAGAGCAGGCAGAGCGAGACCCCCACAATAGGCCAGAGAACCACACCTAGACAGAGGGACATTAATATTAGCAACGAAATGTTGTTGTGTGTCTCAATGGCATATCGCACTGCGAGTATCAGCCAGGAGAGCAATGGGGTGGTATAGCTCATGCTTTTCAAAATCACAAAACCGAGATAGGAAATCAAAGCGACAAGAGACCCAGTAAACACAAGGACATCTCCTATTCGGATAGATAATCGCATGTTTTGTATCCTTCCACTATGGTTATTCAAGATGTAAGTATCAAACTTGTCTCGAGAGCATAGCATGAGGCAGACAAGCTGACAGCGCACTCAAAGATACAAAAAGAGATACTCGTCATGGAGCATCTCATAAATTTAACGTAGAATCGGATGAGATTGCAATCTTGTGCTGGCGATATATAATAACCCTGTCCTATCGCTGTTTCTCTTCTTTCATGGAATGGTTGAGCGTTCCTTATATATAGGGAAGAACGAGATGAGCAAAAGCCAGCAACATATCATGAGGCAACAGAGATTAAGCGCAATACCTGTGAAGAAGCGCTCAAATCTGTGTGCAACAGTAGAGCCGTCAGTCGCACAGAATGAGGCTGAGCTATTCAATCAATATGATGCGATCTTCGCTCCTTTCCTGGATGGAGTCATTATCTGCGATCAAGATGGAATGATTCGCAAGATGAATGATGCTGCTTTGAGTCTATTTGAAGTGACATGCGAGCCTCAGTATCGACCCAGAACCATGCGGGAGCTCCTTGAAAGTCGGGCTGTCCTTGATGAGCAGCAGCACCCCCTCTCTTCCGTTCACTGGCTTATGCAACCTACTGTGCACGGTATGCACCCAACTGAGCAAAACATCATGTTCCAGGCCACTTCTGGACTGAGCGTTGCCGCAAGTGTGTCCTGTTCGCCTGTGCTTGACGCGCAAAAACACATTCGGGGAACAGTGTTTATTTTCCATAAAGTCTCACAGAAATATCAGCAGGCACTTCATCTTCAGCGCGTCCATGAAGCAGTGCAGATTCTAACAGAATCTATCACGCACCTCCCCGAATACATTCCTGAGCAGTTAACTATTGCTTGGACAGAAGGATCTTTTCTCCTAACACCACCTGTCGTCTTCATTTCACAGCAACTGGTGGATGTAGTTCGTCATGTTATAGGGTGCCACCGAGTAAGCCTTAAGGCTCTTGGACAGGCAGGTCGTGTGTATTATGTAGCTGGTAGCGGTTTTACTCCTGAACAAGAAGCGCCCGAGCGAGCAACAAGTGGACTCATAACGCTCTCAGATATTTTTGAGGAGCCAGTGCTTACTCGCCTTTTCGCCAATAAAGAGGTGACAATTCCTGGTAATCATGTCCACTTCCCACCTGATTTAGAGAGCCTAGCCTCTATGAGTATCCTAATGATGCCGTTGTTTCTTGAGAAACGATTTGTTGGGTTGATCTGTATCCTCAAGGAAGGGGTGGAGAGTATGTTCACTCAGGAGGAAATAGAACTGGTAAGGGCCGTCGCAGCACAGGCGACGCTAGTGGTAGAATGTCTCAACTATCTGCATGAGCAAACTGAGGATCAGACCAGAGAACTTGTATTGCATGAAGTGAAGCGACTGAGCAATGATTTCCTTGTTCTGGCAAGCCACGAGTTACGAACCCCTCTCACAAGCATCCTGGGCAATCTGCAATTAGCCCAACGTCGGCTAGAAATACTTGATCAGCAAGTAGCCACCCAGCCTGAGCAAGTAAGTAAGCATCTCGAGCAGGCCTGGCGACCCTTAGCTTCTGCTTCACAGAGCGCTCGTATCCAGCAACGGATGATCAACAATATCATTGACGATGCACGCATCCAGACCAATCAACTTGAACTCTTTCTGCAATATTGTGACTTGAATATGCTTCTCAATGAGATTGTGATTGAGCAACAACAGCAAAGTCACGGGCATGAGATCGTTATGAAGCTCGAATCGGTAGATCAGAGAATACCTGTGCTCATCGATATAGAGCGGGTGAAACAGGTCTTCAACACCTATCTGACGAATGCTCTTACCTATTCACCTGCGGACGAGCCTGTAACTGTGCATACTACGGTCAATAATGGGATCGCCAAGGTCTCTGTTCATAATGAAGGGTCAGGAATCCCGGTCGAAGAACAAAGGCATCTGTGGGATCGCTTCTATCGCGCCAGGGGAAGCTCTGTGCAACACGAACTGGACCTGAGCTTAGGGTTAGGCCTCTATCTATGCCAAACGCTTATTGAGAAACTTTCCGGTTGTGTGGGCGTACAGAGCGCTCCTGGTCAAGGTGCGACCTTCTGGTTTACCTTACCCATTGCATCACACTCGAAGGAGTGATAACAATAGACAAAGGATGGTGTTCTCCAATGGCTTCTCTCTAAGAAATACCGAAGGGTCCGATCATGCTGGCTATTTATATCCACGAATATTCATTATCTCCTCTCGCCGAAGCAATCCTACGGCAATCCAGTGCTCTTAGGAGATGATCTCTACCTGACTATTGATGTGCGTATACAGCGTCTCGTGGCGAAACATTTTCAGCAGGGGATACATTCAGGCAAAACAGCCTTCCTCCTCCCTCCCACAAATTATTGTACAATTAAGAAATTGCTTTAATTTCACTCATCATATGCTTTCCCCTTAGAAGAAGGCGTATGCTGCATTAGCAGCATACGCCTTCTTCTAAGGGGAAAGCATGGCTGAGAGCCTGCTCAACCGAGTCAACATCATAGCAAACCACTCTCCACACTCCTTGATATACTCATCTAACGGCGTGGAAGCAACGAGAGTACAACAATCAAGAGAATCAGTATACCTCCCCCAATCAGCCCAAATGCTGCTGTGAGGTTTTTCGCATGACCGCTAACGATAAGATAGAATCCCGCTACAATGGCGATACAACTTAATGCTCCCATACGAATCTGAAACTGATTGGCACGTCTCTGTCGCCGGTAGACACGCCTCTGCTCACTTCCCTTAGAAGAGTGCTGTCCATACGGGAGTTGCTGTGGAGGATATTGATTGGGCGCAGATCCAGGCACCTGTGGATATTGCCCATTATAAGGTGGATATGCTTGCTGTGGGGGATACTGATTTGGCGGGTAGCTCTGCTGCTGCGGATATTGATTGGGATTGTACATACAAACTCCTTTATGATCCAGGGCAGACATCCATATTTCTTTCTACAATAGAATATCCTTATTCTCAATAAGTGTCAATTGCCCAACAACATCTATATTGAAGTCCGAGTCGTACTGCGCATCATTGGCAACTCATAATTATACATCCACAGTAATCTTGCTCTTCTGTGTTCTTTCTTCTCCCTCCCCCGAGAAAGGCAGCTCAATTTTCTCAGCCAAGGGGCGGCTGCGATGACCTATCTTTGCCGAGAGAGCTATACCGGGTTTCTCAAAGAGCTGATAGAAAAGGGTTGAATAGGGAACAATCAGAAGAAACGCATAGAGCCAGTAGAGCCCATAGATGATCAGTCCGTTGCCGTTTTGTAATCGGTATCCCACCTGGATCATAAAGATCATAAGCAAGGGAAAGTGCCACATATACATGCTATAAGATACATTGCCTAATGAGCGCAACGGCTTCCAAGAAAAAAATCTTTGAAGGTGATTCGGACCATAAAGGATCGCCACAAGGCACGCGCCATAACTGCACGCAAAGAGCCATTCGTGAACCCAAGGATACGTATGAGACACCGTATTGAGAAATTCCCAGGGCGAGAAATGGAATACGAAATGCGTGTTCCACCACATCATCCCCGCCAACGCCAGGAGGCCGATGCCGCCTATACAATAGCTCCACTGGCGCAGACGAGCAGCCCAATACCCCCCTTTGGGATGCTGGGTCGCCACATAACAGAGACTTAGCAACATACCAACCGCAAAGTCTTCCAGATATTTGCCGGTCTGTCCGTAGAGAAACATTCGAATAACCTGAATGGCATCATAAAACTGACCAGACAACTGCTCGCTCTCTATTCCCCAAGCGCGTATGCACACCCCCCACACCATCAATGCGCATAAGCAGCCAATAAGCACCCACCCACGTCCTACAATAGAGAGGCGATGCACCAGCCAACGCATGCCCAACGCGAGCAGTGGTAAGAGCACATAGAATTGCGCTTCAACAGCCAGTGTCCAAAATGGTCCTTCAACCTTCTGATAGGTATCCTTTGTGGAATCCATGAAAAATATTAGAAAAAGACCAATATGCCCCAGATGCTGCAACTGGAGATAGCTACGATCATAAAACAGAAGCAATAATGCGAGTGTGATATAGTACGCGGGGACAATGCGTAAGGCCCGTCGTAGACAATAGAGGCGTAGTGAAGGCCAAGGCGTTTTCAGCAAAAGGGCACGAGCATAAGGAAGAAATAGCAGAAAACCAGAGAGTACAAAAAAGAGAGTCACACCTGAAAAGCCGGAGAGGAACAATGCAGTCATCCATGCATGTCCAAATGACGAGGCCTTAGGATCCCAGATCCCAGTATCACGCGTGATCAGATTGATATGATAGCCTACAACAGTAAAGCATGCAATGGCACGAACTCCATCAAGCGATGCAATGGTCTTCTTCTGCGGGATCTCTTTCCTATTCATTTTCACCTGCTGATCCACATCACCCACCTCATGAAATCGTGAAAAGCGCGACTGCATCCGTCCTAAGAGAGTAGACATACACCATTCCTATCTTGTAAATGTTTTTTATACAATATATAAAAGAGGAGCTTCCGTCAAATTATTTATAAAGTGACTATGACATTACAGAAGAAAGTCATTTTGTATTTCCAATCAAGCAGGCTAGATTGGTGCCTGAAAGATTTCGAAGAAATGTGGATATGTGTTATCTTCGCTTTCTATTTCCTACAACGCTTGTGAACGTATTTACCCTGTGTGTTACCTACTTGCTTTTCCAGTGTCTTGAGTATCAAGAGATAACACCAACAACTTCTGTGAAGAGCTCAAGGCAGATTTTACTTGATCTGGTCACGGAAATGATAATGTTCGCTTATGAGGAGATTGTTGCTGAATGGAAAATATTTATGGAGGTGAGCGAAAAGATCAGTAGGCGAGTATCTTTGATGCCAGGCCCTGGCTCTCTGTTTGGCTCTCGCTTGTCTCTTTGCTGACTTTTCAATAGCCCTGCCTTCTCATGTGCTCAAGAGAGTGATGATGCCCACTCGGCCTTTCCCTGCTAAAGAAAGCGCGGAAAACAGGCAATCTTTGGCATCGGGCTATAATTACGAGACGAATTTTGGTTTTTCGTTTGTAGAGAAACTTTAAGGGGGGTGAGCTATGTCCTCGATGAAGGCTGTACAGGTGTCTCGGGCGGGTGGTGCGTTTGAACTGGTCGAGCGACCAATTCCTGAGCCTCAAGAGTATCAGGTACGCATCAAAGTGCAAGCATGCGGTGTCTGTCATAGCGACATTATTGTGAAGGAAGGTGGCGGTGGAATTTATTCCATCTCCTATCCTCGTATTCCTGGTCATGAAGTGATCGGCGTGATTGACGCAGTCGGCAAAGGCGTGCATCCGTGGAGCGTTGGACAACGGGTGGGCGTAGGCTGGCATGGTGGGCACGACTTTGTGTGTATCCCCTGTCGTCGGGGAGATTTTATTCATTGCCAGCAAGCTCAAGTCACTGGCGTCTCCTATGATGGCGGATATGCTGAGTATATGGTAGCGCCTCAAGAAGCGCTGGCCCGTGTACCAGACCAGCTCAATGCAGCTGAAGCGGCTCCACTTCTCTGTGCCGGTATAACGACCTTCAATGCGTTGCGCCATAGTGTGGCGAAACCGGGGGATCTTGTGGCGGTGCAAGGTCTGGGCGGTCTTGGTCATCTTGGCGTCCAGTTTGCCAATCGATTTGGCTTCAGGACAGTCGCGGTCTCGCGTGGCAAAGATAAAGAACGCCTGGCCCGAGAGCTAGGGGCGGACGCGTATATTGATACCAAAGCCAGCGATCCAGCCCAGGAACTCCTGGGCATGGAAGGAGCACAAGTCATACTAGCCACGGCACCCAGCGGCAAAGCGATTGCTTCGATCCTGGGAGGGGTCGGGGTTAACGGTCAGCTTCTTATTGTAGCTGCACCTGGCGACGCAACGGATCTCTACCTGGCTTCACTGATCAACGGCTCCCGCTCTATTCAAGGATGGGCCTCTGGTACTGCCATGGATTCAGAAGACACCTTGAATTTCAGTATGCTTCGAGGTGTTCGTCCCCTGGTTGAAACGTTTCCCCTCGAACACGCCAACGAAGCGTATGATCATATGATGTCCAATCAAGTACATTTCAGGGCTGTTCTGACTCTATAACAGAAAGTGGGTATCGCTCTTGGAGCCCGTAAAGAGCGTTGAAGCAGAACCGTTTAAAAGCCGCCTCTCCAGCGCTCAACAGGGTTATTCATTAGGAGGCTCTTATGAAGCCTCCTAAATTTGCAACTCAAGGCGATCTGCTTGCCGACCTGATTGAGTAGAATAAACAACTTTCTCAATAACCTTGATTCTTACCAATGAAACAACTATTACTTTCACCTGATATCTTTTCAACTCTGGTCACCCCAGAAACAAATGAAGGAAAGATCTGCCATGCGGTCTAAGCCCGTTTGTTGATTGAAACTCGTAATAGATAAGCTCAATTACCTAATGTGCAACTCCTTTGCTGCATGACGGCAACGTTGCTCAATTTGCCCCTGTATGGATTGCGAGGCTATATGCTCGGTGTTTCTGTGGAGGCTTTCTGATACTCTTTGAGTGTAATGGCGTTGGCCGCACTCTGAATTTCTTTTGTGATTTTCTCGAAAAAGGCGCCTTTCCAAGGCAGGTGCGGAAGCAGGCGCATCATCTGGGTTTGGAACCATATTTGTGTGCGTGACCTGGGAATCATATTCTTTATTGAATTGATTGCGAACTTCTGATTCGCCTCAACATATGCACGCATCTCGTTTTCGTAGCGAGCGAATGCTTCCTGGTAATCGCCGGAAGCCTCAGCCAGTTCACCAGCCAGGACGTATGCTCCCACCAGAGCGAGACTTGTTCCCTGACCTGATGCTGGTGAAGCACAGTAGGCAGCATCTCCCAGGAGCGCTATTCGGCCAGTTGACCAACGATCCATTTGAATCAAGCTTATCGCATCAAAGTAGAAGTCATTGGCGTGACGAGCACTTTCGAGGAGCCGTGGAATCTGCCAGCCATCAGAGGCAAAGGCATCGAGCAGAATTTGCCTCTGCTGCTCAACACTGCGGTAATCATAGTTCAGCGTCGGCGAAAAGAAGAAGAAGACGCATTTCGCTTCAGCATCCTTTCCCATGCTGTACACGCTGGCGGCCTTCCCTGGCAAACCGTGATAAACCTCCTGACGATCAAGTTGAAGGAAATTTGGGAGAGAGAAGAAAGCAAGGTAGCCACCCATAGACTGGGTGAATTGTGTCTCGTCTCCGAAGGCAAGATTGCGTACCTGTGAGTGCAGACCGTCAGCTCCTACTATTAGATCAAAGCGACGTGGAGCACCACGCTCAAACGTCACTTGAACTCCATCCTCATCCTCTTGAATAGAGGTGATAGTGTCACCAAAAATGTACTCAGTGGTGTCGCGAGTATGTTCGTAGAGAATATGCGCCAGGTCGCCGCGCATAATCTCTTCATCACGTCCTACACGTCCTCCCATAAAGTCAGCAGGCAGGGTAACAATTGGTTTATTAGAGCTATCGACAAAGATGGATTCTTGCATATCGGTGCGTGCCTGCTGAATTTCGTTCAAGATTCCCATACGGTCAGCGACCTCAACTGCTACGCCACGAATATCAACCTTGTAGCCACCCTCACGAAAGGTTGGTGTACGCTCCACGACAGTAGGGGAGAAGCCATGACGACTCAGCCAGTACGCAAGCGCAGGCCCGGCGATGCTCGCTCCCGAGATCAGAATGTTGCGATGGTTGTTCATTAGAAATCCCTTCTCAATTGCATGATTACACAAATGTTTCAACAATAATGCTCAATCACATCAACACGCACCTTTGCCGGCTAATTTTTAACTTTTTATTGGCAATAATAATTATTCAATTGAATAATTATTGACATACCCAACAAAAATATAACATATGTTTGCAATAAATGTCAATGTATTGAAATATTTTACCAATAACATACGGGTCATCCTTGCAAGATGAACCAATCTGATCTATTGGAATCCCTTCAATGTTTGAGTTGATTTACGTTTATATCTGCGAAAGAGCTAATGTAGCCAACACAAGGAAAGGTAAATTGCGCATGCTAACCGATTTCAGATTATTTGACAGGTTTCCTTATATATTTCTCGCAATAACGTCTCTTTGCACATCCAAGAAGCACATACCTTGTGGTCTCAAATAGTCATGAAGCACTACGCGGGGCAGATCACATTCTCCTTCTGAAGGAAGGTAAGATAGAGGTACAAGGGCGTTGCAACGTCTGCTTGCCAAGAATGAAGAGATGCGTCGACTCTGGCATGGGGAGCACACCCACAGGTAAATAAAAAGAGCAATTTTTGGATGTATCGTCTATAATATTTCATTTTTTGTGAGGATAAGCATATGACAGAGACCTCTTCCTTAAATGATTGGCTTCAAACAAAGCACAACCAATGGAAGACACCAGACAGCGTGATACACGACTATGTCCGCCGGGCAACTGGAAGTGCCATCACGCAATCAAGCCGGGTTGTTCTTGGTCAGGACAACGAAGTGTATGATGTGACAACGACTGACCATCACCAAATTATTGTCAGAATTTCACGTAAAGCGAATCATCGCTTCGCAACTGAACGCTGGGCACTGAATGCCGCACGTCTTGCTGGTGTGCCAACACCCCGTGTGTTACTTGTCGAGCAGGCAGAATATGATGAGGCAAATATCATGTTCTGTATCGAAGAAAAAGTTCCAGGCAGACCACTAGATGTTCTGCTGAAAGAAGCGAGAACATCGAACGTGAACAAGGCTATTAACCAGATTGGAGAGATCCTCGGCAGGTTGCATAGCGTCAACATCGGTGGATTCGGCTATCTCCAGGCGAATGCAAAGGGCCAGCAAACCTCGTTTGCTGAGATCATGCTTATGGCAAATGAACGAGAGGCTGAACTATATGAAGCAGCAGCACACTGGCATATCCCGACACAGAAAATCACAACATCTTTGGAGATACTAGACACGCATCGCGAACTGTACAAATTTACTTCGCCAGTCCTCGTGCATGGAGACTTTGGGCCACAACATATCTTTGTAGAAGGCGATCACATCAGCGGCATCATCGACATGCAAGATTGTTCTGGCAACCACCCGATCATCGATTTTGTCAACTGGGATGCGTATTATTGTGAACTTGTCCCCACAAGCAAGCTAATGGCTTCATATGGTAATCAGGAGATCTTTATGGGGAACTATAAACCTCTTTTTCGCCTTGTCTTGCTTCGAGAAGCGCTGATAATGCTCATGGTAAATGCGGCACACCAGAACCCACATGGTGTATCAGGCTTTATCGCCGAGATGGAGCGAGCGCTGAAATATTTCGCCAATGCTCGCTAACAATGCAATGATATATGATCAGGCATGTTGTGAAATTGGTGTAAATTATGTTCTCAAAGCGCTGAATCGTCAAATGACATACGTCGCACCTGTCATCACTCCCACAGCCAGGACCGTCAGGATAAAACCGATAATAGCCCAACGGCGGGCAGGCGCCTCTCCTTGCTCTTTGATGTGCTTCAACGCCGGACGCAATCCACTATCGCCAACGCCTAAGAGCACGACGGCGAGACCAAAGGCCATGATGATAAGAGTTCCCCATGTACTCCCAAGCAGATTACCAAAACCACGCGTCCTCATAATGAGAATGAGACCGAAGATCATGGTGAATGTTCCTACATATGTCAGGGCTCGCTCGATAGCGATTGCCCGCTGAATGAGTGCCTCATCCTTCACCTTGTTCATCAATGGTATGATGAACAAGGCCAGGAGTGCGTATCCGTTCTCCGAAACTTACCCAAACATGGACAAACCATGCTCAGCATTCGGTTCCTGCTTCAATGCAGACAGCAAGCCTTTCGCTTGTCTTACATCTGCTCCACAGGCGTCACTTCCCGCAGAACTTGCGGTACGCCATGTTTATTGTGCCAACGCCGCGAGATTGGTGGCGGCGTTGGCATCTCGGTCTTGCACGCTTCCACACTCCAGACAGACAAAGACCCGATCCGAAAGGGCGAGCGCCTCATTGATCCAGCCACACCACGAACAGGTTTTTGAGGAGGGTTCCCAGCGCGAGGCCAGCAGCACCTGCACCCCTGCCTGTTCGGCTTTGTAGAGCATCTGCCGCTTGAACTCGTACATGCCCACATCGGCGATGGCTCGAGCCAGCCTGCGATTCTTGAGCATGCCTGCAATATTCAAATCCTCGAGGACGATCACACGTGGTCGCTCGGCATCGGGCTTGGTTCTCGCCACGATCTGGGCGGTTGCTTGGTGCAAAGCGTCTTGGCGCACGTTGGCGATGCGGGCATGCATCCGTGAGAGGCGCAGCTTGGCTTTCTGGCGATTGCGTGATCCTTTGGCCTTGCGGCTATGACGTCGTGAAGCTCGCTTCAATGCCGTGATCTTCTTGCGCAGCGCCTTGGGGTTCTCGAAGGTGCGTCCATCAGAGAGGGTCGCCAGTCGCTTGATCCCCAGGTCAACCCCAATGACGTCGCCTGTGGCTGCTTGGGATGCTTTCTCTTCCTCATGCACACAGATGGAGACAAACCATCTGCCTGCTTGCTCACGGATGGTCGCACTGCTGATCTTGCCGTTGAGAGGGAAATAGCCATGCTCTTTGAGTCGGAGCCTTCCCAAACGAGGCAACTGGATGGCACCCGCAGACACCCGAATGCTCCCGGTGAAGCGGGCGCCACCGATGGCTTTCTTCCGGCTTTTGAAGCGGGGATAGCCACACTTGCCTTTCCAAGTGCCCGCTTTTTTGAGCCGGCACTTGCGAAAGAAGTGCTTGAAGGCGGCATCCAGGTCACGCAAGCCCTCTTGGAAGGCGCACTTGCTGACCTCGCGCATCCAAGGCTCAGAGGGCTTGAGAGCATTGATCTCGCGATGCAGATCGATGGCGGTGGGCGTTATCTGCCCAGCTTTGTAGGCCTCTTGTTTGCGGCGAAGACCATAATTGAAGGCCCAGCGAGCGGCTCCAGCATGTTTACGGCAGAGTGTCTTCTGTACATTATTGAGGTCGAGTTCTCCTCGATAGCCACGTACCATCTTCTGCTCTTCTTCCTCTGTGGTGAATGTAGAACAAATATACCACAAAGTCGCTGCTGTTGCAAGGGAAGGCCTGTCCATGTTTGTACCTTTTTGTCCCTATTCTTGAAAACAAATTATACCCCCAACCCAGAGAGCCGCTCCTAGAACGTGTCCGTACCGAACGAGCCATGAAATTAGCAGTAACATGCATACTCCTTATGAGAGGATCCAGGTTTTCGCATTCGTGAAACTGATCTCGGTGGTATCGCTACTATTGTACGATAGAAGTCCGATATATCCACTCGTATAGGATGTGTCCTTCACACGGCCAATATTGTGCTGATTAACATAGAGCAATATATCAGAGTTGTACGCGATGACGGTCAGCTGGTTTTTCTGATTGTACCGACTCTTAAAATAGGGTATATGCGCGCCTTCCAGCAAGACAGGACTTGTGCCACTTTTGTTATAAACAATCAAGCGATACGCTCCAGTAGTATCAACTCTCCAGACATAATATGTATGTGTCCGTCCTGAGCCTCTAAAGGTCATTCCTCCCGCGTTTCCCTGAAGAATATTGACTTCAACTTGAAAGGCAAAATTGCTATAGATCATCTCTGATGTGCATGAATCAAAGTATCTTGCTTTTGTTTCGACGACATGAAACGAGCCGTTTTTGAAAGAGCATGATGGAGTGTTGCCCCAATAACTTGTGCTTATATCATTCAACGGATCAACACGAGTTGGTGTTTTGCTTGTTACGCTGGTATAGATTATTTGTGGATCATCAGAAGCATAGTTGAGTGATTTTTGACTTGTGTCAGAACTGGATGCCTGGGTAACTTGCCCACGCGGCATAAATAAATAGGTGAGCAAACTTCCAGTGCTCATTGAGACTATGATTACCAGGACGAAAGCAATGGTCAACCCAACCTTGCTCTGACTCGGGGTTTCATTGGCGCGACTAGCGGTAGCACTCCGGCAATGGCATTGGGCTCTGGCATCGCAACCGGAGAATAGGTTGGAGCCGCTATGGGTTGCTGAATGTAGGGGCTAGTTACGTCGGAATATTCACGAAAAGGGGCTGGTTCCGCAAACTGCTCATCTGGCGTGATTGGGAATTGAACTGGAGCCTGACAGGAAGGGCAGACAAGACTCCCTTCACTCATTTGGGCTTGGCAATTACGGCATTGCATAGATGTTCTGTTTCCTCACATCCTTGGAGATATTGAGTGATCTCAAATATATTGCGATTATGCCATATATATGCTTGCTTGCATAGCAAATAGTATTTGAGGATAGCTCTCCAAATGCATGCCATACATTTTTAATCCTGCGAAATTTCTATTACACTTTCAATGATGAATGCTTGATCACTTGGAGCATCCTGGGCGGAACAATACATACATAACCTGTGGGGATTTATTCCGCCCAAGCCTTATGTTTCCTTATGAAGCCCTCTAAAAAGATGCGGATAAGCTACGGGGATGTATCAAAGAACGAGTTTGTCCTATCAGCTTTTGGAGAGAACTACGTCATTGAGGCTTTCATTATCAGATAGGTAACTTTGAGCCTGCATATTATACATCCTGGCATACTGCCCCTGGAGCGCCAACAAATTGTCGTGGGTTCCGTATTCGACAATCTGGCTCCCATCAAGCACCGCAACATGGTCTGCCATGCGTACCGTACTGAAACGATGCGTGATGAGCAAGCTCGTATGTCCACGCATAAGCTCCTGGAAGTGGGCATACAGCTCATACTCAGCCTCTGCGTCTAGCGCGGCCGTTGGCTCATCAAGGATAAGCATGCTGGAACTGCGCATAAACATGCGTGCCAGGGCAACCTTCTGCCACTCGCCTCCAGAAAGATCTATCCCATTGTCCTGATTTTCCCCTGCCATCCACAGGCTGAGAATGCTCTCATATCCCTGCGGCAAGTTCATAATACGCTCATGAATACCAGCCTTATTCGCGGCATTCTGGATCAGGTCACTATTTCTCATGTGAGTGGTATTTCCTAATCCTATATTCTCTTGAGCGCTGAGATCATAGCGTGAAAAATCCTGGAAGATGGCTCCAATTTGCCCACGATACTCATCCACATCAAATTCCCGAATGTCAATTCCATCCCACAAAATCTCGCCAGCACTTGGATCATACATGCGCGTCAGGAGTTTTACAAGTGTTGATTTGCCTGCCCCATTCAAACCTACCAGGGCCAAACACTGATGCGCAGGGAGAAAGAGATTGACGTCTTTGAGTATCCAGGGATGCTGAGAGGTATAGCGAAATGAGACATTCTGAAAAGTAATGCCCTTTTTCAGAATGGGCACCCGCTGAGGTGTACGATGAAGAGAGATTGTTTGCGGCAACGCTTGTAGATCATTATACCGTTTAAAATACAGAATATATTCGTTTATCTGGCTAATTGAAAACGCAATTACGAGCAGCGATTGCTGCACACTTGCTGCGATACCAATGTAGAGGGCAACATCGCCTATACTAATCTGCCTGGCAAAAGCCTGCATAACAACGACAATAAATGCGCCACTGGATATGAGAGCAGCCAGAGCAGAGAGCCCCAATTGCCAATACCATTCACGCTTTTGATGCTTCCGTTCATGCAATTGAAGCACTTTTGTAAGGGATAAGAAGCTCTGGAGAAAAAAGGGGCCTAACTGAAATAATTTCACCTCTTTGGCATAGCGTGGCGTGGAAAGAATTCGCCCGTAATAATCCGCCTGGCGCTCCTTTGGATTATTCTCAAATCGCATCTGGACATGTTCTTTGCTTAACCGTAAATGGATATACAGATGAGGTATTGTGGCAATAGCAATCACAAGTGCCAGGAGAGGACTCAAGATGAAAAAGATGCCAACGACTGATAGAAAGGTAAGAAGAGACCGCATAATGGAGAGAAAGCTCGATAGCGTCTGCTTCGGCATAAAGTGTGCGGTGTTAGCAATTTGAAACATATCATGAAAACGTGGATCTTCAAAGTGTGCCAGACCCGCCAGGCTATTCAACTTCTGATAGATGCTGCACTTCATGGTAAACGTGAGCTTCAGTGATAATTGCTCGTTGACATATTTGTTCGTGGGCGTAATCACCTGCCCAGCAATCACGACCAGCGTTTGTAGTGCCAGGAGCGGGAGAAGGCTAGAAAGTAATGTCGCGGTATTCTGTTGTTGTACTCCTCGCACAAGAGTATCAAAGAGGACCTTACTGAGCCATGCCGCCCCTACTGGTACCAGCGCCTGTACAACTTCAAGCACTAATAAAGTCATCACGCCTCCCCGATCCGACTTCCACAACAACCTGAAGATGATCTGTATCGTTTGTAATAACTCGCGTACAACGCGCAACCAGGCGTGTAATTTCTCCATATCACATGTCTCCAATCTCTACGCGTATTGAGCTAGTCCCATTGCCAGGAATGCGCATTGGCAATATCTGCTTCTGCGACGTGCCCCTCTTCATCAATCACGTAGTAACAGGGATTTCCATATATCTGGTAATCCGTGTAGACGGATGTCTGACTCTGAGACGCGACCAGGACAGGAAGGGTAATCGCGAAATCCTTTTGCAAGAGCCGGGCACGCTCAAGTGAGCCATCACACATGATGAGAACGGTCACCCCCTTGCTGGCAATATGTGTTGCTTTTGTAAGGATTGGGGGCAACATCGTATGCGCCAGGCGATTATAGGCAACGAATAAGAGCAGAAGACGCTGACCACGCGTATCTTGTAACCTGACATATTCGCCATGAGTATCTAATAGGTTAAAGTCCGGAGCCTGTTGCCCAATGGCGAGCAGAGAGGGTGTAATCGGATTCTCAGGAACGGATACTCTCTCTCTCCGTCGAAACTGATGAATGACGACCCCTTCAATATCGCTCAAAGAGACTGGACCCCACATGCGGGAATCTCGGCTTACCACCCGATTATCGCCGCAGACAAAGACCTTTCCTGAAGGAATACGCCAGTGCCGTCTCCCCAGTTCATCCAGAGTATGATACTCATCCAGAGACTCTGGGAGCTTCTCGCTGCTTGTATCTATGTAGGTCTCACCTTCTATCGCGACAATACGTTTGATAAAAGAAGCTTCTGGAGATGGGAGAAGATGCTGTTCTGAAAGATTCTTGAGCAGCACGATAGCATCTTTCTTGAGTTTTCTCGTCATCCCTTTGCGCAGTACAAGGACATGATCCTGGGGCTTCAGGGTGGGAGCCATGCTCCCACCCTGAACAGTGACAAACAGGAAGAGAGAACGCATCAGTAAGATGCCACAGACAATGACGCCCACAAACACGCCGATGCTAACGAGAACAGGAGTCAGGAGAGAGGGAATCATCAAAAAAAACCTTTTGCGTATGCCTATTCACGAGTCCAGCGTTCGAACACCTTGCGCCACTCCAGGTTATGCGGTTCAGGATGACCAGCGGCCTGGATCTTTCCTTGCGCATCCAGGATGTAGAAAGAGGGTGTCCCCTGTACCTGATAGTCTTGAATGAGAGAATTTTCCTTGCGAGGCGCGATCAGTATAGGAACGTGAACAGGGAATCGTTCAGCGAGCGTACGTGCCTGCTTCTCATCGCCATTGCAAATCAACACCAGGTCTGTCTCACCTTGCTGAATTTGAGGTTTCACCTGTACCAGCGTTGAGAGCACGTTATGGCAGGGTTCACAATCAGGAGAGACAAAGACGAATGCAGTGGCATGACCAATATATTCATCAAGAGTTTTCGCCTGACCATCAAGCGTACGCGCAGTAAACGGTGGTACCACGTCACCCACTTGCAGGCCAGTAATAGATAATGCGGTTAATGACATCGTCGATGGCATATTGGTGTTCACCCGACGTATGAGAGCCAGGGTTAGGAGTAGATTGCCGAGTACTCCCACCCAGAGGAGCACTGAACTGATGACAAGAATGGTTTCCAAAGAATTTCCTCACAAATAGAGTCCGGCATGCAACCCGGCTCTAGTAAGCCAGAGCCCGGTTGCATGCATTGGTCTTACTTAGCAGTCACAAGCAACATAGACTGTCCTTGGTGTTTCACAAACAGCATAGTACGTTCTGTACCGACCATAGTAGACTCCTCCCTTTCCACATGGTGTCGTGCCACACCAATCATAGGAACATGCACCACTGGCGAGTGCTTCCTTCTTGGGCAAGAAGCGCTTGCTGAGGTTCTCTACCAGGGTATTCACCGATCCGAGCTTGCTGACAACACGGTCTACCATTGCTAATGATACGCGCATAGTTTTTTCCTTCTATTTCTTCCAAAAGTTCTTTTCATGCAGCGCAACGTCAATGAAACTGTTACCACGACTGAAAGAGCGCGATCAGATCTCCTATCGAGAACAAGAGGGCGACGAACACGATCCCTGCCCCTCCTGCGAGAAACCAGGCCGCCCATGGTAGGCTGGCCTGTTCTTGCTGTGACCAGAAGAAGAGGGCGCTTCCCCCCAGCGCGCAACAGAGCAAACCTCCATTGCGCCAGAGATCTCCGACCGAAACAGGTTTGTCACTCTTGCCAAAACAATTACAAGAGGTATGCACCTGACGAACCAGTACTGACATAAGTGTGCCTGAGAACAGGATCAGGAGAAACGCCGCAAACACAAATGTTGGTAAAAGGAACATACCGCCAAGAACACCACCCATAATGACCAGCAGCTCACTGACAAGAACGAAGAATGTGATAACTCCGCTGAGCCAGTTGAGCCAGTGGGGCAGGATGTGAAAGTTGAGAATCGTTTGTCGAAGTCCACGTACGTCGCGTAGCTTCCCAACAAATGACAGGGCAAAAACGAAGCTGAGTACCAGGCGACAGAACGCCAGGAGAAACGATGCAACCATACATTTCCTTCTCGATCTCGCAAGACAAGATCTAGTATTTGCTGAAAACAGCCCAATTAAGTTGCGTGAACTCGATATGATCCACTCTATGGCACTTTTTAAGTTCACTTCATGAACGCAGGAATAATCTTTTTCTACCTGCTAATATAATATCGCTGTATGTATAAGAAATGAAACATAAAATTCTAAAAGCACTAACTTGCTCGCTTGGTAGCGATGGTCGATCTGCTTTTCATAACATGGAGGATACCTTTGAGGGCATGACGCGCAAATAGAGACCAACAGGCAGCCTCTCTGATAGAACAGAGCCAGACTGCCTGCCTGCCTGCGTTGTCTTTATTTAGCAGTCACAAGCAACGTACCATGTCAGCCCAGCACAAGGGTCTGTAGCGTATCGACCATAGTAGATTCCACCCTTACCACATGGAGCGCTGCCACACCAATAATAGGAAGTTGGGCAATGACCGGAGGCAAGAGCATCCTTCTTGGGCAACACACGCTCGCTGAGGTTCGCCACCAGGGCATTCATTGGTCCAAGCTTCCTGACAACACGGTCTACCATTGCTAGAGATAAGCGCATTGTTTTCTCCTCATATTTCAACAATGAATTGCGTGAACTTGATATGGTCAACTCAATGGCACACCATGTGTTCACAGCTTAAATGCAGGATTAATCAATTTCTTCCTGCCTATTTAAGTCATCGTTGCATGAATAAAAACGCACCCAAAAATTCTAAAAGTACCAAATTGCCTGCTTGGTAATGATAGTGGGTCTATTTTGGGTTACACGTTACTCTCCATCTTCAACACACCTAAACACATTCACACAAGAGAAGTCTTTCACGGAACGGCGAATAACGATTTAAAAAACAGCGGTAAGACAAACAACAAGGAATTCAGATTTTAGCCTCCGAGCAGATCGCAACGCTTACTCTTTTGCCAGATAGTTCCCGCACTCTTGACCAGCCAGGGATATTCGTTCTACATTAGAGGGACATAGACTGTATGCTATCGTTTCATTTGGCTGGCCATTAGTCTTGTGACCATCCATTCACTGGCAACCAACGGCAATGCATTCTATAAACAGATCACAGTGGTCGCGTTGCTGGGATAACACGTCCTTGAATCCTTGCCCCACTAGTTCCATGGGAAGAGTCACTTATTTCGGGGATTATAGTGTTTTCGCAACGTCGACTGCTAAAACCATATGAATCGTTCTGACAGGAGAGACTCTATGCCACAGATTCCCTCGCTACCTCGTCATTCATTGGGAAAAACAGGTCTTCAAGTAACCTCGCTTTGTGTGGGATGCGCAGCTCTTGGGAATATGCCTGAGACCTTTGCCTATCAGGTAGCAGAAGAGCAAGCATTGGCGACGATTCGCGCCATTTTTGACAGCCCCATCACCTTTCTTGACACAGCGGCCTCGTATGGAGATGGCGAGAGTGAGCGTCGCCTGGGCTTTGTCATTCGCGAGCGAGGAGGGCTCCCGCAAGAGATGGTGCTGGCGACAAAAGCGGATCGCGATTTAAAAACTGGCGATTTTAGCGGTGCCCAAATGCGCAGGAGCGTGGAACGCAGTCTACGTCTGCTAGGAGTAGAACAGCTACAACTAGTATATTTGCATGATCCAGAACACATCACATTTGAACAAGCAATGGCTCCCGGTGGCCCTGTCGAGGTTTTAAGGCAATGCCAGGAAGAAGGTTTGATTGCTCATCTTGGGGTTGCCGGTGGCCCCATTGATTTGATGACTCGTTTCGTGCAAACAGGTCTCTTCGAAGTCGCCATCTCTCACAACCGCTATACGCTGCTCAATAGAGATGCCCACCCTTTCTGGGACATGTGCGCTCAACATGAGATTGCTGCTGTGAATGCTGCTCCCTTTGGCAGCGGGTTGCTTGCTAAAGGACCATCAACATATCCTCGATATATGTATGCGGAGGCCAATCGAACTCTGCTTGAGCAAGCCAGACGCATTGAGGGGCTCTGTCAACAGCACGCAATTCCTCTAGCGGCTGCCGCCTTGCAATTCTCTCTGCGTGACCCACGCATTGAATCAACAATTGTTGGTATGAGTCGTCCGGAACGGATTGATGAGACGCTTGCGTTAGCTAATCTACCCATTCCTCAGGTGTTCTGGGCCGAACTTGAGGAGATGAATACTTAGTCGTTTTCTGCTTCCACATGCTGCCCAAGTTGCTACTATCCTGCAACGCCTCTACCAAGAGAAAGCCCCCCGTCGAGGTGCAGAGAAAGAATGCAAATCTCTTTCTCTGCTTGCCACACTATGATTAATAACTTTACGACGAATTTTATCCTATTATCCACTGTAACCTTAGTTACTCATATATCTCATTCTTCGTCAATGTGTTACTCAAAAATGTTTGTTATCTCAGAATACACTCTAGAAAGAAACATCTTAATAAATCAAGAATTTGACACATCTCAATCGTCCCTTTTTTCATGCTGATACTGAGAACCTGTCACCTACAATAGCGAAGAGCCAAAAATGAGCAATTACGGCATTTATTCCCAAGGTGCAAAGATCATGTAGCCTCCAGATGATACCTCAATGCGATTGCCGCTGGGTTTGGAGGCATAGAGGAAGAGCCCATGTCCGATTGCGTGCTTACCCAGAGCGGACTCAAAGCGACACAACCAGATTATCATGGTTATGCGCAGGATCTTTGACGAAGATGAAGATAATAAAGTGGGCAATACTGAAATCGAAGTTATTACCAGAGCTTTCTGAACTCCTCGAACGCCTTACGAGGCTCCCAATTCATATCGGTGTAAGTCTCGCCTTTTTGGGTGCGCACTTGCACAATACCGTAGGAAGCCATATCGAGATTATGCTTTGGGTCATTGCTATATGGTTTTTCGTAGTCGGCAAACGTGAACCAAAATGCGACCAGAACACTGGCTTTTTTGAAGGCTTGTAGCAATTCTTGTAAATAGCCCACTTGCTCATCTTCTTGTATTGCCAGCCTTCGTTTACGACTAACCCACCGTCCTGCGCCGAAAGTACCGCAAACATGGCGGCACCGCCGAGTGAAGCGGCACCTTTGAGCGCGCAGCATCCAAATTCAGTGATTGCCACTGGTTTTTGATATTCAATATACGTCGATAGCTGCTGCTGGTAGATAGCTTCGTTATGCTGTGCGCGGTAAAGATCTATGCTCACAATGTCGAAAACTGACCAGTCAATCTCTTCCCACTCGCCGGACGCATATGTTACACTGCCATGAAAATTACGGCGAACGTCCAGCAGAGCTGCTGCGAAGAGTTCATTGAGGCCCTTATCCATAGCGAGCTGCCACTCATCAAAGTTTGCAAAGGCTGGCTACGTTCCAGCAGATGCCCTCCTGGCAAAAAGCCAGCATCAAATAGGGCCTTCCCCTTGATCTGAACCAGTACGTTAGAATTAAGCCAGGAGAATCCCATTTAACAATCACAGGCGGATAAAGCTCAATCAAATCATGAATGACCAAGTAGACATTCTGGCTCACACAACCTTCACGTTCTCGTAGCTGACATCTCGAATAAAGGAGGGAAATTATACTATGGCTCTTTATATGGTGCAGATGACGTATACCTCTGAAACCTGGACTACACTTGTAAAGAACCCTCAAGACCGCACCATTCCTAGCAGAGATTTAGTACAGAAGTTAGGTGGAAAATTGCTTGGTTTGTACTATTCTCTGGGGAAGTATGATGGTATGGTGCTTTTTGAAGTTCCCGATGACATTACTGCTTCTGCGGTGAGTCTGGCTGTCAAAGCTTCGGGGATTATGAAGGTAAATGAGATCACCAGGCTGTTTACGATGGATGAAGCTCTAGAGGCCATGCGAAAAGCTGGAGGCGGTCAATTCTCAGTCCCAACCAGCTAAGCTCACCAAGCGCCAGGCCTTGTTTCCATCAAATTGCTCATTGTCTGGCTAAACGCATTAGTGTCAACACCATCTCGAAAAGAAGTATTCAACTTCTTGGTTGTTATGGACGTAAAGTATATAAGTCAACAAATCAAATGACCGTTCATTCTTCAAGAAGAATGAACGGTCAAGGAGGCAAATGCAATATCGATCATATAGAATATTACACTGTTAAGTCACCTCTGATTTAGACTCTTCTCAGGAGGGCTGCAAAAAATATGGACCATATTCGGCGCTTACTTTGGAGGTATTTGGGCATCACGCTCGACCGAAAGACAAAACTTGTAGCCAGTATCGTCATACTTGGTATCGGAGGAGTGATTGGTTTTGGCATTGGATTTGCGGTTACGCATGCCTCCTTTTTCTTATTCATGACGCTTGTGTGCGGGTCTGTCGCTGGCTTATTTGGCATTGGAGGCAGCTATAATGCGATGGACTGGGGCCTGAGCAGCAAAGAGGAACGTCGACGGATTGAGGAAGAGATCGCGCTGAAACAGATGCGTAGAAGAGCTCGCGACAAGCATTTTGAGCCGTAAAAGATTTTTCTATCAAGAAATACGCCCGTGGTCCCACATCTTGAAGAGCAAAGCCCCAAAGAGAGCAGAAGCAAGAGCAAAATATTCGTTTAATCGCGAAAGCTGCGGCTCTTAGTCACCTCATTGTCAAAAACCAAGAAATCCCCATTTGTGGTGTATAATAGATGCCTCGCCGCCCACATTCCCCAAAAAGATACATCTCACGCACACACTCAATGTAACATCATTGTGTGCTTCTTATCTACTCAATAGATGCTCAAGAATAAATACCCAAAACAGGACAGAAAGAGTTGATACGCGCCCTTCTTTGTTCTGCCTTTCGGTGGAATCCTCGTGACGTCACCCAGACCAGTTGGAGAACTTAATGCGATTATATGGACATGACCAGCATTTTATTACAGAGACCCATGAGCAAAGATAATAGACAATACCATCTTAAACATCCTTATCAGGCCCAGCGTATCTTTCTGAGGAAAGGGGTTTTTATTTTATGCGCATGCGTCTTTATGCAAAAGAGTTGAAAAAACTGTGTACTGTCTCATCTTATCTGGTATATGTTTAGTGGCTCTATTCAGCGGAGGTTCATTTAGGGGAATACCAAAAGCAAATGCCGGCGCAGATGTTCCTAACAGTATTGGACAAACAAAATACACCTATTCGAATCAACCAAACGGTATCAACTGCGTTGCCTGATCACCCGATGGACGCCGTGTGCTTTCCGAGAGCTATGATGCACGTTCCTGGAACGCCTTTACTGGTTCTGATGAGACGACCTATGACTGGCCTGACGATTTTAACGGCATTCTTGGCAATTGTGCCTTCTCCTCGAATGGCTCAAAGGTCGCGATAGTTGGCGACCTTTGAGCCATTCGAGGCTACTACAGGAAGGCACTTGCATACATTACGTTATAACCCTAAATCCCTTGATGGGCCTACTATCATTTTCGCGCTGGCTTGATCTCCTGATGAGCGCTATCTCGCAACAGCACGACGCTACAACGATCCAAATTTCGCCAATGTTGTCATTTGGGACATTAAGCGACAAAGCATTGTAGCCGAACTAACTGGACACAATGATGTCATCTTCGATCTTGCTTGGTCTCCTGATGAACGCAATCTCGCTTCATCGAATTTTGATAGCACCGTACGCATCTGGGATGTCGCGCTCGCCAGACTGTCAATGTCTATACTGGTCATTCGTCCGATCCATGGTTCCCACATCCAGTCAAAAGTCTGGCCTAGTCTCAGAGAATGGTTTCACCCATTGAATTAATAGCAAATCTGGTCACCGGGTGCCATTTTGATGGGAAAGTATGCTGCCGTACGAGAGCAGGCGATTTAAAGCTATTTGCGAGTCCGTCTCACCTTGAACACGCTATCTCTGTATTTCGCGGTTATAACAAGAGTTCGTTCTTGCCCTGTCCCAATTTGCTAGCAAGTGCACCAGAGAATACATTCTCTAGGATCCATATTTGATTACACAGCTTTTATGCGTTAAAATAAACAGTTAGCGTGTGTTGCTTTGCGCGTAAAGTTGTGGTGTACTACAATAGTATTAGCAGAGTTAAACGCCAAACTCGGCATGCGATATGAGCATCAGTGCATTTGTGAATTAAGAGGCATGGTCCTATCGCAAGGGACATGATAGCACTCATTTGTCGCCTAAGAAATCTGTTTGAGAGTACAAAGGGAGTTATCTCTTTATGACAGGCGAGTTTGTCTTACCTGAAGACCTGGATCTCAATGAAATTTTTATTGGCCGTGAGCGACAATTAAATGATTTTCGTTTCTACCTGGAGAGATGGAAACGTTCAATAAACCTCTCTTCTGTTTCTCCTCTTACCATGCCTCCCGCCCCTAATAACAAGATCCAGAGCTTCTTCGTGTTCCTGTATGGACGTGGTGGTTTTGGGAAAAGCACATTGCTCAGGCATTATCGTGAGATCGCGCTGGAATATGAAAATGAATTGCAAGTTGGTGAGATTGTGGACTGGGAGTTTGCTGCCCAGAATAGACGCGCACTCTTTAATGTAACTGATCGTGAAAATATTGATGCATATCAATATTACAACCTGCTCTATAAAAGAATCGCTTCCGCATTAGGGAAGCAACGCCGAGAATTCAGTAATTTTCGTAAGGCGCAGCAGGCAGCGACAGGGGCCAGGAAACAGGCATACGAAGTCCTGGATCAGCTACAACAGGATGAGAGTTTTGCCTGGCTGCGCGGTCTTGGTCTCGCACGAGACGCGCTTTTGACACTCTTATCCGTCGCTACCTCTACCAATTCCCTCGAAGGGCTTAGTATCCTCTTCAGCAACGAACTGGTGCGCGAGAAAACTGGAGAGTTTATTGAGTCAGGAGCCAGAATAGGGAAAGAGCAATGGGAGCGGTTGCGCAAGCATCTGGAAGAGCGGATAGAAGATGATCTAAGCGGCTACCTGGATGCTCCATTGCAACTAGGTCTGGCGTTGGGGAAAGATCTGGCCCACCTCTCAAAGCAACACCCTATACTCATATTCTTCGATACGTATGAAGAGATTGATGAAGGCGATAAACTGCTACAGATCTGCATAGGGGCCGCTGGCAATAGGGTCGGCTGGATACTATCAGGGCGAGATAACTTATGGTCAGGTCTGACGCAGCGGCGGCGCTGGCTGGACCCGGAGTATGGCTATCGCGAACTTGTGCATCCAGATCTCAGTGTAGTAGTGGACTTTAGCGCTGATGGCGTCGGAGACTTTGCTCTGAGTGATATCGAGGAATACTTCAACATTCTGTGCCAAAAGACAAATACGCCATGGCCCACAAGAGATGCCCAGAAGAATGCAACACGAATTCTCAATGTCACGCAGGGCGTTCCCCTGGCCGTGAAAATTGCCGCCAGCCTATATCTTGAAAAACCTGATATGGAGCTTATCACAAAGGGCATCGATAGCAGGCGCGAAATCGTTGAGCAGATGGTCGAGCGCTACCTTATCCATACGCGCTCTAATCCTTCTGATCGTACACGCTTGTACGGCCTTGCTCTGCTCAGGCGTATCGAAGAGCCAGACACAGAGTCATCGCTGCTCGCTGCGGCTCTTAATGTTTCTCAGGGATTAGAGACAGAACTGAGCCGCCTCCATCGTCGCTACGGTTTTATCTTTACTAAGCATGGGCAACCTGCGCTACATCAAGAGGTGCGCCACTTTCTGCGCCTCTGGTTACTACAAAATCGTGCCAGATCAGAGGTAATGGACGTCATCAAGCGCTTACGCTCTGTTATTACGAAGCAATTACAGGACAGAGAGAAGCAGTACACCTATAGTAACCTGCGTCAACGTATGGGAGATCATAAGTGGAGACAACTCTACCTGGACTATGCCGAACTGGAATTATGGTTTAATCCTACGGAAGGCGTAAAATCCCTCCTCCCATTTATGTACGCTGCCAGTATCTATCAGCGCGAAACCAATCGCGAAGCCAGCCAATTAGGGCGATTCTTTGAAAACGCCATGAGTGAACCAACCCGTTCCTACTGGGATTGGGCTGACCAATGCCTTGTATTCAGCCATAGCCTCCAGCCGCTTCGTGATGAGTTTACAAGTTTACGCCAACTGGTCAGACTTGTGAGTGAGAAAAAAGTTGCCTTCCCCACTCCACTACCCGCTTACAGTATGGAGCTTGAGGCCGCCCTGTGGTGGCGGCTGGCCGAAGCATATCAGAGTAGCGACATCCGCGAAGCTATTTCCTGGTATAGGAAAGCCAGACGCCGCCTCCCCAATGAGGGGGAACTACATAAGGCGCTTGAAGATGCTATTAACGGGCAGAACCCCCTTCCCACCTCTCCACGTACCGTAAGCGACTTCTTACAATTAGGTCGAGAACTAGTATTACAAAATAAACCAGATACCGCCATTAAATATTTCAATGACGCACTAGAGCGGGACGAAGAGTCGATACAAGCTTATATCGAGCGCGGCACAGCTTATATGCAACTCAGGGAACATAAACAAGCGCTCAATGACTTCGAGCAAGCATTGAGACTTGATCCCCATAACATCACAACCCTGAGGAAGCGAGGCGAGGTCTATGAGGTACTGAATAACCTCTCAGGCGCCGTTACAGACTTTGAAAAGGTTGCCAAACTTGATCCAGGCAACAAAATCACTGAAGAGAAGCTGCGAGATTTACGCAGAAAAAAGGACGAGCTAGAAAATTTCCGCAAACATGAAGGCACGGTATCAAGGCAAAAATCTAAACGCTGGTTGCTCATAGCATCTGTTATGTTTGTGGTACTATGCGTAATTGGAGCTTACTTCCTTGTCCCACCGCTGCTTGTCCCACCTCAACCCCAGCTACTCTCAGCCTATAATGGACATAATGATGTTGTAAGTGGAGTCGCATGGTCCCCCAATGGTAAATATATCGCCTCTGGAAGCTATGATCGAACTGTTCAGATCTGGGATGCTCAAACCAGGAGACTTATCACAACCTATCACGGTCACACAGAGCTGGTATGGAGAGTGGCATGGTCCCCTGATAGTAAATACATCGCTTCGGTGGGAAATGATAGGACACTGCAGGTATGGAATGCGATGAATGGAAACCTGCTCTTCGTTGTCAAGCAGGAGAATTTAGCGCATGGGGTTGCATGGAGTCCAGATGGTACGCTAGTCGCTTCCTCCAATCTAAGCGGGATTATCAAGGTCTGGAACGTGAACACGCAAAAGCAGGTCTATGAGATCAAATCACATCTCGATGGAGTACATGGTCTGGCATGGTCGCACAATGGGAGATACTTGGCAGCAGCGAACGAAAATAACACAGTCGACATATGGAATCTAGCAACCCAGACAGCCATTTTTTCCTACACGAAAAAGCATCGCACATCTGTCTATTATGTTGCATGGTCGAAAAATGATACATATATAGCCTCGGCAAGCTCAGACAACACATTACAGGTCTGGAATGTCAGCACAGGCGTTAATCGCTTTGAACCTCGCAAGGATTATCAGGATAGCGTGTGGGGAGTCGCATGGTCCCCTGATGAAAAATATATAGCGGCTGTATCAAAAGATGGCTCAATACATGTGTATAATGCCCAAAATGGAAACATTGTCGCGCTCTATCAAGGGAATAAAGACAATTATATGACCAGTATTTCTTGGGCACCCGATAGTAGACGCTTTGTTACTGGCAACTTTGATGGAGCCGCGCAGGTATGGCAAATACGATAATCATGTCATTACGATAGCGTTCGCTTGACTTTTCCCAAAAACTGATGTATATACTTAATGCATCATTTGCAAAGGGTCACGTATTGTGGCCCTTTTCTTTTTGCCTTCGAGACAGCCTCTCTTCATCCCAATCATAACCCTCTACCTGCCATCTCGCCTTGAGACAAGGTGGACACCTCCTGATCTGCATGCGACAATGAGTATGCATATAACACCGAGAGCTTGCTTATCCATGGTGAGAAACATGCCCTATACAACAGCATACCTGGAAAAGGGCAAGATAAACAGTGAAAAGATTGTGCAGGGTGTAGTTCATTTTTTTGCAAGCGCCATCATGGATGCAGGGAGGGCAAGAGATGATACAATAGAAAGCAAGAGCAGAAGCCAAACAAGGAGGTTGCCACATGGGACATTCCCCGCTCGCAGACGTCTGGCGTGCGCTGAGTGCAAGCGTCTTTGAAGAGATGGAAGGCTGGCGCCAAGAGCACCCCCAAGCCACCTTCAAGGAGATTGAAGAGGAACTCGATGCCCGACTCTCAGGATTGCGCGCCCACATGCTGGTTGACCTGGCCCAGCACAGTGAGAAGCGCGATTGGAGTGGACAAGAACAAGGGCAACGGCCCCGTTGCCCACACTGTGGCATGCCGTTGCAAGCGCGAGGCAAGCACGAACGGATCCTGAGCACGCAAGGAGGAAAAGACGTCAAGCTCTCACGCAGCTATGGAACGTGCCCGCAGTGTGGAAGCGGCTTTTTTCCCCCTCGATGAGGAGTTGGACCTGCCCTGCAGTGGGTTGACCCCGCATGCCCATCAGGGACTGCTGCTCTTGGGAGCCGTTGTCCCATTTGCCCAGGCGGCCAAGCACCTGCAAACGCTGCTGGGCGTGCGCGTGAGCACGAGCACGGTGCGACGGCTCACCGAGGAGGCAGGAACGTGCCTGCAGCAGTGGCAGGATCAGCAGGCGCATCCTCTGACCGGCTCCTCAAGCCAGGAACCAGTCCATTCCCGCTTGGCACTGGCGACTGATGGCGTCTTGGTGCCGATCCGGCCAAAGGAGTGGGCCGAAGTCAAAATGGTGACCATCGCCGAGGTGCGCGAGGGAAAAAAGAAGCAGGTCGCCCACGGTGAGCATCTCTCGTATTTTGCCCGCTTGAGCGATGCCAACACGTTTGCCGATCTGGCTTCCTACGAGATGCGCCGACGAGGAGTGGAGCGTGCCGGCGAGGTGGCAGCGCTGCAGGATGGGGCGGAGTGGATTCAGAGCTTCGTGCAAGGGCATCGAGCTGATGCCATACGCATTCTCGATTTTGCGCATGCCGCCCAGTATGTGAGTGAGTTGGGGGAACTGGCTCGCAGTCAGGGAGCCGTCCTCTCAGCGTCGTGGTTGCAAGAGCAGTTGCAGACCCTCAAGCAGCAGGGACCACGCACGGTTCTGGCCACCTTAGAGCAGCTCTGCCTCACGTTTGCAGCCCCAGACATGCACGAGAAGCTGAGGTACCTGCGCAAGCGAGAGGGCCAGATGGACTCTCCGACCTATCAACGGGCGGGCTGGCCCATTGGCTCGGGGATGGCAGAGAGTGGCAACAAGCTCGTGGTCCAGGCTCGTCTCAAAGGAGCAGGCATGCATTGGAAGCGGGAAAACGTCAATCCCATGCTGGCCTTGCGCACGACGTTGGGCAGCGACCGCTGGCTGCAAGGGTGGCATCTGATTCGGGGAGGCTGGCACCAGAGCCGCCAAACGCGTGCAAGCCAGCGGCGAGCAGCAGGAGTGGTCCGAGCTAAGACGCGCTTGTGGCTCACATGGCTGCGCCTGCCTCTGCCTCTGCTCCTCGCTTGCTTTCCCTCTCCCCCAGCACCTCCGCGTCCTGTTTCCCCCAAAGGGCGCACCCAAGCCCAAAGACGTTGGGGACGCAATGTCGTGCGACCATGGGGATCGTAGGGGGTTGCAAAAAAATGAACTACACCCGATTGTGCAGCACTCTTTCCGAGCTGTGACAAAAGATTAAAGGGAGTGTTATTTGATATGAAACACGAATATGAGCAACTCAGACAAAAGGCAATTGAGGTCCTTCAGGGAAACTGGACGGGGTCCTTTACGCGACCTGGCTCCATTCTTTATCATCATCAGTGGTCATGGGATTCTGCCTTCATTGCAATGGGCTATATCCATTATGATCAGGATCGAGCCGAACAAGAACTGCGCACTCTCTTTGAGGGCCAATGGTCAAACGGGATGCTCCCACACATGATCTTCAATCCTCAGGCAAATAACTACCAGGAGAGTCTACAATTCTGGGAGGTCGAGCGCTACCCTTATGCTCCTCGTGATAGACAGACATCAGGCCTTATACAGCTCCCGATACACGCGACAGCGATTCTACACATGTACCATCACGCGCAAAATACCACGCAAGCGCGAGCATTCCTGGCTGAGATGTTTTCCCACCTGAAGGCCTGGCACACGTACCTCTACCAGGAACGTGACGCACAAGGAGAGGGACTCGTTTATATCCAGCATCCATGGGAATCACTGGATAACTCGCCAGTCTGGGATTCTATTCTCCAACGTATGCATCTGCAAGTTAACGAGATTCCAGCCTATCAACGTGTCGATACTCAGCTTGTGAATGCCGAGGATCGGCCTACTAAGATGGAATATGACCGCTATGCCTATCTCGTCAAACTCTTTGCCGCACGGGACTACAATGAAGAACAGATCCGCCGCGATTGTCCTTTCCTGGTACAAGATGTACTCTTCAATGCCCTCCTTTGCCAGTCAAACAAAGATCTTGCTGAGATTGCATCTATCCTAAATGAGGACCCAACGCCATTTCTTCACTGGGCTGAGTTGACGGCCCAGGCCATCAATCAGAAAATGTGGGATGACGAACACGGGATCTACCTCGATTTCGATCTCGTAGAGAACAAACAGATCGATGCATATAGCGTTGCGGGTTTTGTGCCGCTCTTCGCGGGCATTCCAGATCAGGCTCGCGCACAGCGGATGTATACCTATCTCAACTCAGACTCTTTCAGCCCTTTAGGTGGAGAGGCATATGCCATACCTAGCTACGATAGAAACACGTCAGAATTTTCCCCCAATCGCTACTGGCGAGGACCAGTATGGATCAACATGAACTGGCTTCTCTCTCATGGCTTGCGCCGCTACGGATATCACGAATACGCCCAGCGTTTGCGCCAGACAATCATTGATCTTCCACAACGGCATGGCTTTTTCGAATACTATAATCCGTTCAACGGAGAAGGACATGGAACAGATCAGTTCTCATGGACGGCATCGCTCCTGCTCGATGTGCTCCATAACGAGTAGTCAAAAAGGGGATAGAATGCTGCAAGAGGGTGTAGCAGGATACTCTTGCTTGTCACGTTTGTTTACCTAGGAATGTTGGAAATGGAAGGGTGAGCCAGATACAAGCCGTTAGGGCAGTGTCCTAACGGCTTGTATCTGGCGGCTGGGAGCTATTGAGACTGTTCAGCACAATGGATATGATAATGCATATGCACAAACTGAAGGTGTGAAGGATTTTGAGGATTATAGGCAATTTTCACCTGTTGCCTGAACTCAACGGAACATTCGAGATGCGGGCGAACATTTACCACAACCTGCCGCCCTTTTACGGTGAACATAAAGTTGTCTTCGCTCTCTTTAGACACTGAACAATATTTAGACTCATCTTTTTCATTCCATTAATCGTAACCATATTTAAAGGTACCGAATAGAGAGCAAAAGCAAACGCAAAATAGCAAATTCTAACCTGCCCTACTCTTTTCACTATACATTTAGTTAATCTCTAAATTTGTAATTGGAAGGAAAAAGAACATGATCCAGCATCCAAACTTCTCTACTAAAGAATGGAGTATTTTTGAAGAAATATTTCAACCTGATATTCTGGCCCAAACAGAATCTATTTTTGCTCTTTCAAATGGGCATATCGGGTTACGAGGAAACCTGGACGAAGGCGAACCACACGGGCTCCCCGGTAGTTATTTAAATTCAGTCTATGAGCAATATCCTATCCCTTACGGAGAGTCAGCATACGGCAACCCAGAAGCTGGTCAAACCATTATCAATGTGACGAATGGGAAACTCATTCGCCTCACCGTAGAGGATGAGCCATTTGATATTCGCTATGGTACTATCCATAGTCATACGCGTGAGCTCGATTTACGCAATGGTATTCTGAATCGGCGCGTACACTGGACTTCGCCCGCCGGGCAAACCATTAAAGTCACTTCTACACGGCTCGTATCTTTTTCTCAAAGAGCAATAGCTGCCATCTGCTATGAGGTGGAGCCTATTGATATGCCAATGCGCTTTGTTCTTCAGTCTGAACTGGTAGCAAATGAAGAGCTATTGCCCCAATCAAAGGACCCTCGCTCTTCCAGGGGAATTGCGACCAAGTTACTATCTGAGGAGCATCAAGCCCAAGAAACGCGTGGACTCCTTATCCATCGTACCTCAACAAGTGGGCTACGCATCGGGGCAGGGATGGATCACACGATCGAGGGCCCCTCTTCTATGAAGATTGACGCAGACAGCTCACCCGACATCGCTCGTATGACTGTTACCGCGCAGGTAAAACCAGGTGAGAAGATACGTCTCGTCAAGTTTATCGCGTATGGCTGGTCAAGCCTTCGCTCACGACCCGCTATACACGATCAGGTTATTGCCGCGCTCTCCGCGGCACTTATGACCGGTTGGAATGGGTTATTGTCCGAGCAGCGTTCCTACCTGGATACATTCTGGTCACAGGCTGATGTAGAGCTTGAAGGAGATCCCCAGATTCAACAAGCAGTGCGCTTTGCGCTCTTTCATGTCCTGCAAGCAAGCGCACGTGCGGAACGGCGACCAATTCCCGCCAAGGGACTCACTGGCCCTGGCTACGATGGTCATACATTTTGGGATACAGAGATCTTTGTGCTCCCTGTTTTGACGCTGACCAACCCATCAGCCGTAGCAGACGCGTTATATTGGCGATATTCTATTTTAGAGCAAGCAAAGGAGCGAGCTCAGCAAATCGGCTTACAAGGTGCGGCATTCCCCTGGCGTACTATCGCAGGCGAAGAATGCTCTGGATACTGGCCTGCAAGCGTTGCTGCGTTCCATATCAATGCCGATATTGCCTATGCTGTCGTCCACTATATAGGGGCAACAGGCGATCTCGAATTTGAGGAGAAAATTGGCTTGCCCTTGCTCATTGAGACTGCCAGGTTGTGGTATTCACTTGGATATGAAGATAATGCTGGGCATTTTCGCATTGATGGAGTAACAGGACCTGATGAATACAGCGCGCTGGTGGACAACAATAGTTATACCAATCTTATGGCCCAGTTGAACTTACGCAGCGCAGCAGAAGTCGCAAGTCGACATGCTCAAGCAGCGAAGCAGCTGCAAGTACATGATGAGGAGATAGCTAACTGGCTTAGGGCAGCAGAGCGCATGTTCCTCCCATATGACGCAGAACGTAAAATCACTCCGCAGGATGAAACATTTTTAGAACATGAAATATGGGATTTTGAGCAGACCAGAGAAGATCAATATCCATTGTTTCTTCACTTTCACTATGCGCATCTCTATCGCAAGCAGGTCGTGAAACAGGCTGATCTTGTCCTTGCGATGCAATTATTTAGTGATGCCTTCTCTGCTGAACAAAAAGCACGAAATTTTGAATACTATGAGGCCCTCACTGTACGTGATTCCTCTTTATCAGCATCGACCCAAGCTGTGCTTGCCGCTGAGGTAGGACAACTTCAGCTCGCCTATGATTATCTAGGAGAAGCCGCCTTTATGGACCTTTATAATCTAGAGCATAATACGCAGGATGGTCTCCATATGGCATCACTAGCAGGAAGTTGGACAGCTCTGGTTGAGGGATTAGGGGGTCTGCGCTGGCAAGATGGTTCGCTTTCATTTATGCCGCGCTTGCCAGAAAAGATAACCTCTCTTGCGTTCCGTCTTCTCTTTAAGAAGTGCCGAATACGCGTTGAGATTAGAGATACAGAGGCAACCTATTCTCTCCTAGAGGGCGAATCTATAAAGGTATTGCATCACGGAGAAGAAATAGTGCTATCCTCTGATGCACCAATAACGCGATCAATCCCTTCTATTAACGCAAGGCCAAAACCAATCCAACCAGCCAGGCGCGAACCCCTACGACGTAATCCAGGAAAAATGCCCATGCAACAAAAGTCAGGCCCCTTATATGACAAACAAAGTGTAGAGTCCATAGACAAAGAAGGAATAGTGCCTACTATCGATTAAACTCAAGGCTGCTGGTAGTAATTGGCTGACATGAACCTTTATAGGAATAATGAAAGCGCCAACTGATATCAAGCCTGAACAACACTGAGTATCCTAACAGGCAAAAGAGGAAGTAAAAAGTACTTCCTTCTTGCTTTACCTCACCTATTCAGTATAAATAGATATATACCGTTTTTACTGAATAGGTGAGGCTCGACAGCGCACCAATGGTAAGGAGAAAGGAGCACCTAAAAAAGAGGCACAGAGAATAAAGAGAAGCTAACACCATCTACCGCCAAGCCCGAAATCGGCATACATATCCATCCAATCGTACGGAAGCTCAATGAGAATTGTTAGGTATCTGGTGTCAGCATTATTCCAGAGGCAAACTAACACATCCATACAGGGTGTGAGACCATCGATACCAGTTCCCCTGTTTTGCGCAGTAGTTGCCTCACAAGGACTGTTGGTGTCCATAGGCGAAAATATTGATTTAGACAATCACTTTCCAAAGAGCCTTTGCCTTCAACCAACAATAGGTCTCATTGAGCTCATTATCTCCAGGATCACCCACTAGCGTCAGCCCTATCCTAATCACGCGAGACATCCCTGCAACAACTAGGCTCTGATCAAGATCGTGATGAATTCCTGCACATTGCATCTGCTCAGTCTCGATTCTTTCTCATATTGAGAAACAACCATAAAATGAGAGATTTTTTTGGAGTTTCCTGATGAAGAATACACGAACACAAACCACCAACACCTCTCATGATGATTCACCTAATCTTCATGATTCACCTCAAAAGCCGATCAACAAATGGAAGCACCGTTACACCTTAATTGTGGGTATTGCCATCGTACTTGTTGGTCTAGTAGGCGCTATTACCCTAAACACCATAAACAGGACATCCGCAGCGAATCCTACTCCAGTTGGTCTCTGGGGAAATACAACTCCAAGCAACACGAGTGCGACCGATGATCAAGCCACCGAATTAGGCATGCGATTCACCGCCAATACCAATGGATCTATCTATGGGATCCGCTTCTACAAAGGCAACGGCAATAATGGAACCCATACAGGAAGCCTATGGAATACGAGCGGTCAGCGACTTGCCACATCCACCTTCACGAACGAGAGCAAGAGTGGTTGGCAGCAAATGAACTTTAGTCAACCAGTGGCAGTTAAAGCCAATACCACTTATATCGCATCTTATTTCGCACCATCAGCTCACTACGCCTATACCTACAATTTTTTTAATAAAAGCCATACAGTGGGCGCATTAACAGCCACACAGGGCCTCTACAAGTACGGTGGAGGTTTCCCAACGAAAACCTACCTTGCCAGCAACTACTGGGTTGATGTGCTCTTTATTCCACAGTCTTCGACACAACCAACCTCGGTTCCGACCCAGGCTCCTACCCAAACCGCAACTTCCCAGCCGAAAACGCCAACACCTCAACCAACCATACAGGTACCAACTCCTACTCCAACAGTGATCGCTACACCTCCAACCAATCCTGGGACATGCTCGAATTTCAGCGCATGTGGCTTCCCAGATGCCAGCAACACTGGGGTTCCATCGGGCACCACACTGAAGGCACAAAGCGGAAATATCAGTATCACCGACAACAATACCGTAATAAGTGGAGTTGACCTCACTGGCTCATTCGATGTGTACGCAAATAACGTCACTATTGAGAATAGCCGCATTTCTTCGTCTAATTGGTGGGGAATTAACTTACGGTCAGGTTATAGCGGCCTAAAGATTCTCCATTGCACCATCGTAGGTGTAGTCGGCAAAGGACCAGATAATGGCGGCGAAGATTATGGAGTATCCAATATGGGTAATGGCTCCATCGAAGTCGGCTACAACAACATCTCTGCCTTTAGTGACGTGATTTCTATGGGTCATGGATATATTCATGATAACTACGTCCATGATCTGCAAGCGTTTAGGAATATGTCAAATCAAATGAACCATGCAGACCCGTTTATTTCAGACGGGGCGGATCCTCTTGGTTTAACCATCACGCACAACACACTCCTCAATCAACTCACTGCTGATCAAGGTGCTTCGGCTGCCATTGGCCTTTTTGCAGATGATGGTCCAGTGACCAATGCCACAATCACCAATAACTGGATTGCTGGTGGTGCTTATGCACTCTATGGTGGCGGACAAGGATCGACAAATATCAAAGTGACAAACAATGTGTTTTCAACCGAATATTGGCCCCAATGTGGTATTTACGGCCCAGTTGCCTATTGGAATGCTAGTGGTTCAGGAAATATATTCAGTGGGAATACGTTTTCAAATGGGAAGCCCGTTTCTCCGCAATCCTGATATATCCAATCTAAAGGCATACTCAGCATAACCCGAAACGCTTGAGAAGACACTTAAAGAGGAACCAGGAGTCATCAGCCAACGGGTTTAGCAAATTTGCCAAGTGATATGGACATAGGGGGTTGGAGGAATAACAAATCTTTCAGTGGGCGGATATGACTGTCAGAGGAGCCTGATCGCGAAGTACTTCGCGATACAAGAGCAATTTCATCTACCATTGACATCACTCCGCCCGCTGCCTCTCATCGAACCGTAGATTTTACAGGTCGTTTTTTAAGAGAATGTGATACTCTTCTGCTAGCTGTGCATAAAGCGCATGCATCAGCTATTTCAGGGACGACAACGTCAAGCGCATGGAGAATCTTCACATTCCATTCTTCTCGCTCTACCTTTGTCAAAGAATCCAGAAGAATCATCTGCGCAAGCCGATGCGTCGCCACAAACTTGTTGTCCGTTGACCTCTTCTTTGGTATACTTCTTGCTGTTGGGAGGAATTGAGGGCAGTCGGAAACAAAGGAGGCACAGAGAAGGTCTGATGGGAAGAACACCTCTTCATGCCCTCATGTGGTCTGGAGACCAGCGTATCTATGAGCTGTACACGCATGGGCAGCTGAAGCAGCGTTTTCGACCAACAGAGCCAGCCGTGTGGCAGGCCTGGCTCTACGAGGCAACCGCCTTTGCCTTCCACGGCGCGTCTGGAAGTTTGAATGTCTACCTGGAGAAAAGGCCGCGTGGGGGTTCGTACTGGTATGCCTACCAGACCAAAGAGGGCCGCACCCGCAAGCGCTATCTCGGACAAACAGAAAGCCTCTCGCTAGCGCGGTTAGAGGAGACGGCGCTCTCGCTAGCGCTGCCGTCTGCGACCACGACCGAACCTGGGATAATGCTGCTCTCCAGCCGACTTACCCCGCCTCGACTACCGAACGCCCTGGTGGAACGTGAACGCTTGCTGACTGCGCTTGACGAGGCACTTTCAACACCATTGACCCTACTCTCAGCCTCGGCGGGCTGGGGAAAAACTACGCTGCTCTCGGTTTGGGCGCACCGGCAAAAAAAGACACAGGTAGCCTGGCTCGCACCGGACGAACTAGACAATAGCCCGACACGCTTCTGGGTTGCGCTGATTGCGGCCTTACGCCGCTGCCCCAGTCTAACAGCAAACTTTGGGGAAAATGTGGTAGCACAGTTGCAATCACCCCAGCCACCACCGCTTTTCTCCTGTCTTTCCGTGCTTCTCCATGAGCTGGAAAACCGGCAAACGTCTCCTGCTTCCATCAGCCTCATTCTAGACGATTATCAAGTGATTGAAGAACCGGTCATTCACCAGGGCATGGCCTTCTTCCTAGAGCACCTACCCGCTCATCTGCATCTTATTCTCTCTAGTCGCGTAGATCCAGACCTGCCCCTTGCACGTCTACGAGCCCATGGGCAATTGACCGAAATTCGTGCAGACGAGCTACGTTTCCAGTCGGATGAAGCGAATCAGTTTTTGGGCAAGATGCTCTCCCCGCCGCTCTCGGAAGCAGAGCTACAACGACTGATGAGTCGGACAGAAGGCTGGATCACCGGTCTGCATTTGGTCGCGCTTACTATGCAGAAGCGTGAGGATCGCACAGCATACCTTGAGACATTAACTGGTAGCCAGCGCTATCTGCTGGATTACGTGCAAGAGGACATCCTTGCACGCCTGTCCCTCGATATGCGCGACTTTTTACTCCACATCGCCATCCTCTCGCGCCTGGACGCTGCTGCGTGCCAGGCTGTTACCAACGCATCAACGAAAGCGGCCAGTCAGCAAATGCTTGCGTTGCTGGAGCGAGCGAACCTCTTCCTGGTACCTCTGGACGAGGAGCGGCGCACTTATCGGCTACATGATCTTTTTCGTGAGGCCCTTCTCTCAGCGCTCTATACCAGTCAACCAGAGATGGTCACGCTCTTGCATCATCGGGCCGCTGGCTATTATGAATCCGAGGGGCAGTGGGCTGAAGCCATTACTCATGCACTTGCCGCCACTGACTTCTCAACAGCAGCGCGGCTGATGGAGCAAACCGTCGAGCAATTCTGGATGGGTGGAGAGGCAGCTACGATGGCACGCTGGGTACTGGCGCTGCCTGGTACTCTGGTGCGTGAATACGCACATCTGGTGCTCACCACAGCGCACTACCTGCTCCATCCCATCGCATATTCGACCCGTGAGCAACGAGAAAGTCGTCACCAGCAGGTGAAGCGGCTCATGGCACGCGTCGAAACCGCCTTACCGCATCAAACGGATGGGATCAACCAGAAAATCCAGGAGACGCGAGCAGGCTCAACCGTTCGCTCCACCACTTCAGAAACCAGCGCCACCGAGGAGGCTCTGCTGCATCGACGTCTACGCCTGCTACGCGCAGGAATGACCTTGTATGAGGTGATAGAGACCTCGGAGAATGAACGCTTGCTTGCCCTACATAAGGAATTGCAGGAGCTTGACCAGGACGAGGAGATCATCTGGCACATGCTCCCACTCTTCTGTAATGTCATCTACTATACAGTCCGGCAAGAGAGAGCAAAGCTTGTACCACAACTACTGGAGGCCAAGCAGAGGGCGCACCAATCAGGAAGCCATTTTGCGACGACCAGAATCATACAATGGTTGGCACTCTCAGCAGAAGAGGCAGGACAGTTGCACTTGGCCTATCAGGAGAGTCTAGCCGCCCTCGAACTGATTGAGCAGACGGCAAGTTATGCCCTACTCGAAGGGTATTTTAAGGATGTCCTGGCGATGGTGTTGTATCAGTGGAATAGGCTGGCAGAGGCACGTAGCTGGCTGCGAACGGCCATTCAGGATGCCACTACCTGGCAGCAGAAAGATTTACTCCTGGCAGGATACATCCATCTGATGCAAGTTGAGTTAGCGAGAGGTGATCTGTCCGCAGCCCAGCAAGCGCTGCAAGCGCTTGAGGAGTTGGGAGGATATCACAGCCAGAACAGGCTACCAATTCTGCGAGCACAATATAAACTGGCTCAAGGACAAATAAAAGGGGCAGCCGACTGGGCGATAAGCATTGTCTTTCCAGAAGGGGCATGGGAACGTAGCTTGTATGACGCTTTCCCAGTTGTAATGCGTGTGTATTTTGCAGAGCATCGTTGGACAGAGGCACTGGAGCTGCTGGAGCGCTTTAGCAAGAGTCTAGGTCATTCGACCAACAGCAAAATCGCCCTGCCATTTCTAGCCCAGTACATGATAGCCCTACACCACACAGGCAAAAACGAGCAATCCTGCGAAGCGGTTGCGCTCCTGTTTGCCTTGACCGAACCAGAAGGCCACCTGCGCGTATACTTGGATGAAGGCGAACCGATGCGCCGGACGCTTGAGGGGCTGCTCACACAACACCCTCAGCAACATGAGTTGGCACCCTCCACTAGAGCCTACATCTTAAAACTGCTGGCAGTTTTCGAGCAGGAGCGGCAAGAAACAAACAGATATCAGGTGGCAACACTCCCACCTGAACTCTCCCCAGCCCGGCAGGAATCCGTCAGTCCATCCGAGCTGAGTGTTCCCCTTACGAAGCGTGAGCAGGAAGTCTTACATCTGCTGAACACTGGAGCCTCAAATCAGGACATTGCAAGGACCCTGGTGATCGAGCTGCCCACCGTCAAGAAGCACGTCAGCAACCTGCTCGGCAAACTAGGAGCTACCAGCCGAACCCAGGCAATTGCCCTGGCGCGAGCCCGCTCCCTGCTCTAACAAGATTCCTCCCAACAAGTGGCCTTGCAACTCAGGCAACTACTCCCTTTGGTATCCCTTTGGCGACTGTGGAATGCCTCGCGTTCTGCTATTCTTTGTGTAGACGCGGTGAGGCGATCCTGGTGATCTGACTGGTTCGCTTTTCCTAGCACGACGCGAAGGCTGTAAACGCACGAGATCAGTGAAGGAGGCAGATGTACTATACTATACGGATCCAAGGGCACCTGAGCCCGTCCTGGCAAGACCGCTTTGGCGGGCTCAGCATCGAGCAACAGGAGACCGGAACGACGCTGCTTTCGGGAACGCTGCCAGATCAGGCTGCGCTGCATGGAGTGCTTCTACAGATCATCCGACTCGGTCTGACCCTGCTCTCGCTTGAAGCGAGCGAGAACAAGAAGAATGATGCTTAAATCTGTATCCAATTTACCCAAATTGAAATAGAAAAAATCAGGAGATTCTATGAGCCAGTCTGAAAAGAAAATCACGCAAGACTCCACAAAAAACGCCGAAACAACCAACAAGAAATACAAGGGCTTCTCCGATGAGGAACGAGCTGCGATGAAGGAGCGCGCGAAAGAGCAGAAGGCGGAGGCACGTGCCAACAAGAACAGGGAGGAAGGGGAAAACGACGTGCTCACGAAGATCACCGCATTGCCGGAACCTGACCGCGCCATGGCCGCGCGGATCCATGAGATCATCAAAGAAAACGCCCCAGTGCTTGCACCAAGAACGTGGTATGGAATGCCCGCGTATGCCATAGATGGCAAGATTGTCTGCTTCTTCCAACCTGCGATCAAGTTCAACACCAGGTACGCAACACTCGGCTTCAACGACAGCGCGAATCTCGATGAAGGCGCTCTGTGGCCGGTCGCCTTCGCACTAAAAGAGTTGACTGATACAGAAGAGGCAAAAATCGCCGCGCTCGTGAGGAAAGCAGTGGGTTGAGGGCTGAACTCGCCCCTGGTGTAAAACGTGGACATAAAGCCATCGATTTTCGGGGAAACATCCTCGTGATTGCCTTACTCCTCTTTGGCCTTATCAGGTGATTTCTCAGTCACTAACCAGGAAAAAGGTCTTCTCATCAGCAGAGGAATTCCTCGAAAATCAACAGCCTAATGTTAATGTTTACTCTGGAACTGACAGGAAAAGCACGGGATTCCAGCCACTAGCAACCATAAGCACCATTAACCCACCCATGACCGTGACAATGAGCAAAGCTATGCCAGTTATGCGCACTGGGCTGACCTTCTTCTTCATTCCGAACATAATCACAAGCGCAATCACGAGGAAGCCAGCACCATACATACCAATGTCGATCAGATCGAAGCGGCTAGCCTGCCCAACGAAGGTAGCACGTGGTTCTATGATGGAGACATTGTGCCCACCTGAAGCGAAGACAAGCTTTGTGCTATCAGGTGACCAGTCTGGAGTATCAAACCCCAACCGGAGGAGCCATAATAGCTATAAATTGGATGCCCAATGTCAGCATTCCACACTTGTATCAGATCGGGATCGGCACTCATGGCTATGCGCTTCCCATCCGGCGACCACGCCACGCCAGTCACGTGGCGACCATACCCAGGATAATAATCATAGAGGAGGTGCTGATTCGCAACTTCCCAGACCTGGACGGTATCTTCGTGATCGGTTCTGCTGCTTCTACCAATTGAGGCTATACGTTTCCCATCTGGTGACCACGCCAGATATCTTGCCACGCCGTGGTTTTTCTGGTATCCCTTGTAGATCAGAGTAGAACCGTTGCCTGTCGGATCCCATATACTCACTGCCCCATCTTCGCTCGCCGAAGCAATTCGCTTTCCATCTGGTGACCAGACTACTTGATTGAGAAATGTGTCCTCTTTGTAGGTATAAAGAACATTCCCACTTGCGGCTTCCACAATCTGCACCATGCCAGCACTGCTGTTGCTATTAGCGACCGCCAGACGGGTTCCATCTGGCGACCAGGACAGGGAGGATGGGTCCAGAGAGAGATGAATGACGCGTTCATTGTCACCATTAGTCGCGTCCCATATATGGATAGCATTATCTTCATCTGTTGATGCAATGCGCCTGCTATCAGGTGACCATGTGAAACCTTTACTATAAGCATCGGTATGATAACCGCTATGGCTAAAGAGCTGTCGCCCGCTACCAGAATCCCACACACGCACAGTCTTATCACTGCTACCAGTCGCGACATACTTTCCATCCGGAGACCAGGCAGCTTCTACGACTCCCTCTGTATGACCAGAGAAATTGACACGTGGAACCTGTCCCTCCAAAGACTTCACCTGTTGTTCTATCACCAGGAAGAACACGAGAATAAGCAATATACAAACAATTGTCGCCCCGCCATTTTTCCATATCTGGGACAAGACGACGCGACAACCCATTCTGTAAGCTTGCGACGGAGAGGAGGATACTCCCGCCATTTTGCCGCGCCCGATTTCTTGCATCTTTTCATAGAGATTATTTTGCATGGACTGTCCACAATTTGGGCAAAAACGCTGTTTAGGTGTATTCTCTACGCCACAATTCGCACAATACATATGCTTGCTCCCTGAGGATTCCTTCGCTCATAAGTGACATGTGACTCCCCCCTCGAAACCATGCCAACATCCACAGGCTCTAAAAAGCTCTACCGCAAGCATACAATGTTTCGGCCCCTAATGCTGTGACACAGGCCATAATCTGCTCTGCTTGTGATTTTTTGGACTGACACCGTTGGGAAAGCAGCCCCAACGTTAAGCGACACATTATAAAAGAAGTGGGTCGACTCACTGGTTAACTTGTCTATTTCGCGTTACACTGGCAGCATTAAATGCCCAGGAGGTTTTTTATCAACTATCGGGAGAGCATCGAACTATGGAGCGCAATAATGCGGAACGAGTATTCACGCTCGTCGCTGAAATTGGCGGCGATATTCGTGGGCGTATCATTTCTGAACGCTGGTGGCTAATCTGGATTGTCATGGGTATTCAAATCTTGCTTACCAATAGTATCACCCAATTACTTTTGTGGAATGGTGAGCATCGTTCGCTTATATATATTGGCCTGTGGGGTCTGCATATCTTGCTTATACCGCCGATCATTTTCTTTATTCACCGACGCAGCGGCGGTCAGCGTACCACAACGGAAACTTTCATTTGGTGGATCTGGACGACCTTTATTCTCGCCGCGACATGTACTGGCCTTTTCAATGAAGCGGTTGGCTTGCCGCTCTTCTTCAATGCGCCCATTCTTAGCTTGTTAGCCGCTGTAGCCTTCTCAATGATGGCAATGGTTACGCATCGCTATTTCCTCATCCATGCTGTTGTCTTCCTCGCTACTATGATTGCTATGAGTGCTTTCCCTCAAGCACAATTCGTGATCTATGGGGGATGCTGGTGTCTTGCTCTAGTGGCTCTTGGTATTTATTACCGTCTCACTATCGTTCCACATCCCGCGAGGCAGCTATGAGCAATTCCACCCATCGCCTTCCCATCGCCATGAAAACAACCTTTCAAGATATCTTGTTACTCACCTATGCTGTTCCGCCCCCACTCCTGGCAGATCTGCTTCCCGCCTATATACATCCTTATATCCATAATGGCAGGAGCTATATTTCCATTGTCATAGGCAACATGCGGGGCATGCGGCCCGGTGTGTTACCTGAATTTCTGGGGACGAGCTACTATCAGATTGTCTATCGAGCCGTGGTCTGCTTGCGCGATCTAGACGGTCGTGAACGCAGAGGCGTTTTCTTTTTGCGCTCGGATAGCAACGATCCCGTGATGAATTATTTCGGGAATCGTCTTACCGAATTTCGCTTTCATTTCTTTCATACTGGTGCCATCTCGCTCTTCCAGCGCCATCAAGAACTGCTGGTCAGTGTGGAGACTGCGGACAAACAGGGTGATCTCGTCGCCTATCTGCGCAATCAGGGATCAGCCGAGCATTTGCCTCCCGCTGAAGACTTTGCCACAATTGAGGAAGAAAAAAACACCCTGGTCCAGCTTTTCCATGCTTATGCCTATGATCCTGAACACGCTATAGTCTACGATCTAGAAATCGAGCGCGGCGAATGGTCATTACAACGTTTAGAGATGCTAGATGTTTTCTCAGCCTTTTTCAAGGAGTATCCTTTTCCAGCGGCTACCGCCCGACCCATCTCCCACATCTACATTCAGGAATGCAGCTATATCTGGAAACCGATGATTGCCATCCCCGTTAGTACTCTCCAAAAGATGAAAGGAGGCTAGTGCCCTTCCCCCTTCCCCTAAATGATTGCTGTGCGGACCTTGGCATTCGTCGGGAGAAAATGAAATTGCTCTGGCTTCCACACTCTTACCTTGACCTTGACGCTCTTGCGTACTATAGTACGCAAGGACTATGGAAGTGGTAAAAAGTGGGGACAGAACATTGTCATACAACGAGCTACGCTCGTTGGCACTGGTAAGGATGAGTTATGAACCAACCACAGGAACTTAATCTAGCATCACCAACCTTTAAGGCCAATCCATACCCTGTTTTCACCGAATTGCGGGCGCATGATCCATTACATAAGATTACACTCCAAAATGGACGATCCGCTTGGCTGGTCACACGCTATCAGGATGCGGAGAAGCTACTTCGCGACGAGCGCTTTGTTAAAAGTATGCGCAATTCGCTCACACCCGAAGAAATTGCACAGCAACAATCTCTCTTCTCGCAGCAGTCCTCCTTTAACTTTCTCTCTCAACATATGCTCAACGCTGATCCCCCAGACCATACACGCCTGCGTTCTCTTATCAATCTCTCTTTTACGCCACGCCTCGTAGAGCAGTGGCGCTCACGCATCCAGGCATTGACCGATGAACTGCTCGACGCTATTGAGAACAAGGGGGAGATGGACCTTATCGATCAGTTCGCCTTCCCCCTACCCATGATGGTAATTTCTGAAATGCTTGGCGTACCTGATGCGGATCGCTCTAAGTTCCGCTCGTGGTCAAATCTGGTCGTGGAAGCGGCAGGCAATCCAGAAGCTTTTCGTCAGGCTGCGGATCAACTTCTAGCCTTCTATCAGTATATGGTGCAACTGATCGAAGATAAGCGCCAGACTCCCGCCGATGATCTTCTGAGCAAACTCATTCTGGCAGAAGCTGAAGGAAACAAACTCTCTCAGCAAGAACTGGTGTCGATGATTTTCCTCCTCATCATCGCGGGACATGAAACTACTGTCAATCTCATTAGCAACGGAGTCCTGGCACTTCTGGAACATCCAGAACAATTTCAATTACTCAAAGAACAGCCTGAACTCATCAAGACTGCTATCGAGGAGTTCTTGCGCTACCGAGGACCACTCATGCTAGCAACTCAGCGATGGGCGCGTGAGGATGCTGAGTATGAAGGCAAGCACATTCAACGTGGCGACCATATCCTTATCGCCCTCTCCGCTGCCAATCGCGATGATGAGGAGTTTGGCGCAGCAGACAAACTTGACATTACACGCCGCGAGAACCGTCATCTGGCTTTTGGCAAAGGTATCCACTACTGTCTTGGTGCGCCACTCGCACGTCTCGAAGGCCAAATTGCTATCGGAACCCTTGTACGTCGCTTTCCAGACTTGCGCCTGAATGCCGATCCCCAGACACTCACCTGGCGCCCTGGTTCGCTCATTATGGGCTTGAACACACTACCAGTCTCTTTCTAAGCCCATCGCCCCTCGTTACAAAGCATAGTATAGAGGATAGACACGCTATTCCAGCGTATGCTAACCTCTATACCTTCTCTCCAATGGAACCTAGAGGAATATATGCCATCGAAACCTATTATGCGGATGCGCGTTTGATAAGCGTCAGCGTCTTTTGTGTCTTCCAGGTAACGGTTTCACCACGGCTCAGAGCCACAATTGCCTCGATGAGTGGATCAAGCGCAGATTCATTGTGGAACGCAATGGTCGTCAAGGCAGGAAGGCTCCATTGGGCAAGCGGAATATTATCACATCCAACTACCGCTGCCATGTGAGGAATTGTGATATTTTCATCAGCCAACGCTGCAAGAGCAGCAATGGCAACCTCGTCATTATAGCAGCAGATACCCCACGAATGGTCACATGAGGCGAGAGTGTCCCGCAAAATCGTTCGTGCCTCCTCGCGTGAAGAAGGAAGAGTACGGAGCACAGGTTCTGTACATTCCCATCGCAGACATGCTTGCTGTACTCCTCTAAAGCGATGGGATGAGAGTCGTTGCACATCCTTACGCTCAGAATCAAGGAAGATCAAAGAACGTTTGCCACACTGAATCAGATACTCAGCTTGCATTGCCCCAATCTGTTCTTCTAATCTAGCATCTCCTAACAGGTGGAGAATTGGTGCATGGAATTGCTGTAAAAAAGCAGCAACTAGCGGATCATCCTGGTCGGCATAAGAAAGGAGAACACTTGGTGTAATATGGGCTGATGGGTGCGTCGTTCCGATACTGGGATGCATCCCCACATAAGAGAGGAGCGTCAAATCATGTCGCGCTAACCTTTGCTCAAGTTCCTTCAGAGAGCGGGCAAGCGCCGGATCAACCTGTTCAAAAGGCAAGACCGCTAGCACAAGCTGGCTCTGACCAGAACGGAGGAGCCGTGCGGGAGCAAAAGGGCTATAACCAAGCTTCTGTGCTGCCTGGAGAATACGCTCACGTGTTTCCGGCGGAATCGTCTGACGCGGGTCATTATTTAAGACATAACTGACTGTTGCCCGTGAAACACCACAGGCCCGCGCGACATCTGCACTCGTTACCCGATGTTTTTCAGATGCCTTTGCCATAATCGCTCATCCTTTCCCTTGACACTCATCTTCATTCCTGACTATAATAGAACTTACACGAGTAAGTCAAGAGGGAGACATAAATAAAATGTCTTACTTACTCGTGTAAGTTTATAAAGGTAAGAAAGTGACGGTCTATGCTTTCTCTCTCTCGTTTTCAGGGACGACTTGCTTATAAATGGTGGGTCATGCTTACCGTTGCATTGGGCATGCTCATGAGTATGATGGATTCCACCATCGTGAATATTGCCATTCCTCAGATGCAGCGAGCTTTTGCGGCAAGCCTTCATGACGTCCAGTGGATTACTACTATTTATATGATCACGCAAGCGATAGTGATACCTCTGGCTCCCTACCTCACGACACTTCTGGGAGCAAAACGCGCCTATCTCTGGTCATTGAGTTCATTCCTGGTGGGGTCTGTACTCTGTGGTTGCGCCTGGAATCTTTCTTCCCTCATCGTTTTTCGTTGTTTGCAAGGAATTGGAGGCGGCGTCTTGTTGCCAATGGTGATGATTCTGCAAATGCAGGCATTCCCATATGAAGAACGTGGGAAGGCAGGCAGTGTTATGGGTCTCGCCTTGATGGTTGCCCCCACGCTCGGCCCTTTTCTGGGTGGCTATCTGGTTGGTTCCTTTGGCTGGCAATGGGCCTTTTTCATCAATATTCCCCTGGGAATAATCGCAGTCATCTTAGCGCAGCAGGTCTTAAAGCCTGTGGAAGGGCAAGCTGGAACGCGCTTTGATAGCGGGGGCTTTCTCGCCTCCGCTTGTGGGACTGCGCTGCTCCTATATGCGGCTCCTGACATGATAACCAACGGGCCTACCATCTGGAATACCTTGTTGCTTGTAGGGAGTTTTATTTCCCTGGCGCTCTTTGTAGCTCTTGAACGGCGACTCATACATCAGGGTCGGATGCCTTTACTGGACCTGCGTCGTTTCCATGATCGTGCCTTTACTTTCAGTGTACTCACTCAGATTCTGATCTTTTTTGTCTGGTTTGGGGTCCTCTTTCTTCTCCCTATTTATCTCCAAGCACTGCATCAGGAGACGCCACTGCAAGCGGGAATAATCCAGGGGGCCATTTCTCTGGCGACGCTGATTGTCTTGCCCATCGGAGGATGGATCGCTGATCGGATCGGTCCGCGCGCTGCTGTCATTCCAGGCTTACTCCTACTGGCTGGCGCTCTCGCGGCGCTAGTAATGCTGGCTTTGGATACCCCTATCTGGATACTGGTATGCTTGTTTCTCTTCTTAGGCGCTGCCAATGCCATGACAAATCAGGTAGGGGTTTCCGCGTTATCACAGATTAAGAAGGAAGAAGGGCAGGCGATTGCAAATGCTTCGACACTTCTTTCGGTATTGCGAGCTACGGCAGCACCTCTGGGTGTAGCCATCATTGCCAGTTTCGTCCAGATACGAAGTCAGCATTTTCAGCAAACATTTGTTGAACAAGGTCTCTCAAAAGTGACCCTGCTGCGACAAAGTGAACTTTTAGCTCTACATGACAGTTTTCTTCTGGCAGCGTTCCTGATCCTGATCGCCTTCGGCACGATGTGCTGTGTTCCTCGCCTACGAGGAAGATGGATACCAGCCTCCACCAGAAACCCTTCGTCGACAGTTGATTAACCATCAATGAAGAGCTTCATAATTTCGTGCCTAATAAATACGGCGCTTCTGGTCTTCTCATAATATGAGAATTTGATGGAAGGGAAGCATCTTCTGGTAGAGGCCAATACACAGTACAGACTCATTGTGTGATTTTCTGGCAAGTTTGCTCATGAGAGATGAAAAAGGACTGAAGAAAGAAAATCATTGAGGCTATGAGTGATGATGCTACTCCAGAGTGTTTTAGAAAAGTAAAAAATGACGGCGAAAATCACTCCAAGCACAAAAATGGAGAACACATTCGACCATGTCAGCACGTGCAGCATTATCCAGCCCGGCAGATGAATGACTAGAAACAGCAGTGATGAAAGCAGATTCGCGATCCAGACAGGAAACTTCTCCTTGAGTTTCTGGAAAATGAAGCCCCGAAACGGAATTTCTTCAAATACCCCGATCAGCAGAGAGGTGCTGAGTATGTTATTCCAGGTGATAGAGGATATACTGGGATGCGGCGAACCAAAACGCAGCAACATCCCTACAAAATTGAGCAGAGAGAATGCAAAACCAAGAAAGACGCCCCTCTTCCAGTACTGATTGAGCTTCAAATAGGCAATGGGATGAACATGGTCAATATAGCGCAAGTAGACAAACACGGGAATGACCCAGATCAACAATCTCGACACAATATTGACAAGCGCATAGGTGGGAGTTGCTGGTCCCAGTGCCTGTATTGGGGGATAGATCAGATAGACCCATCCAATCCATAAACCATAAAAAAGGAAAAGATAGGCGATGAAAGGAGAGAAAGGAAGTTTGGCTTTCATCTCAATAGATACCTCCATAAGAAAGATTTCAAGTAGAGAATACCAGGAACCATCCGATTTATCACCATTGTAAATGAGCTAAATCTCGCGATACCAATGAACAGCAACCAAATATTTAACAATGTAAATACAAACAGGGCCAGCATTCCTGTTTCACCTCTTCTCCCCTCTTGAAAACAACACTCAAGCTTCAAGCAAAACTCTAAATTCTATTGTTGAGGCTTTTTGGTGGCATCTTCCTCGTTCTCTCGGAGGAAGCCAGATAGATTGAGCAGAATATGGACCAATTATATCCATACACGCGCTTCCAACTCTCTTCCTACCCTCTAATCTTGCATCTGTGTTGTACAGTAAGAATCGTGATCCAGAAAAAGCCCGACCAGCTTGGATCGGAGATGCATGCATGCAGCCAAATACTCAATCTGCTTGAACCTGGAGATTATTCTCACATGTCCAGACTTCCATGCCCTCATCGCCCAACTGTGAGCATGGAAGATAGCAGAAGGAGAGAAATTCTCATTGGGTGAATGATACAGGGAACGACAAAGGTGAAACCAATGACACACACGACAGCAATATATGCAACATTAAACGATTGGATAGCACACAAGGCGATCCCATTCTCACTCGCTTCTCGCCCAAACTTCAACGCCGCCATTGATAAGATGATCAGCTCACTTGAAGATTCCGTAAAATTACTTGGCTTTGGAGAAGCACTCCATGGAGGAGAAGAGTTGCTTGTCCTTCGCAACCAACTCTTCCAGCGCCTTGTAGAAGCCTATGGCTACAGCGCCATTGCCATTGAGAGCAGTTTCCCCAGGGGCTTCACCATCAACGACTATGTGCTTGGGCGCAGTACGGCCTCCTATGAAGAGGTGCAAGAGATTGGATTGAGCCACGGTTTCGGAAAGCTCGATGCGAATCGAGAACTTATCGAGTGGATGAAACATTACAATGCTGATCCAACACACCAGAGGAAACTTCAGTTCTATGGTTTTGATAGTCCGACCGAAATGACCGGCACAGATAGTCCCCGCCAGACACTCCACGTCGCGCTTAATTATCTCAGTTCAGTTGATGAGGCACTAGCCCAGGAGTATCGAAACCGCATCGACCGGCTGCTTGGGGAAGATGCGAATTGGGAAAATCCTGCCGCAGTATTCGATGCATCACAATCGATAGGTCAGTCGGCTGAGGCGAAGGCATTGCGCATTGAAACAGAGGACCTCATAGCAGAACTGCGTATGCGACGTCCCGAATTAGTGGAAAAGAGCGACCAGATGAGTTACATGGAGGCATTACAATTTGCTGTGGAGGCACGGCAGGTCTTACACTATCATGCAGAGTCAGCGAAAACGTCTGCTAATCGCCAGGCCAGAATGCTTGGCATACGTGACACAATGATGGCAGAGAATCTGGAGTACATCGTCTCCCGTGAACAGAACCGAGGCAATGTATTAGTGTTTGCCCACAATAGCCATGTCAAGCGTGGCAAGACACTATGGCAATGGGGAGATGAAACATTGATATGGTCGCCCGCTGGGGCACATCTTCATGAAATGTTTGGTCGCAGCTATGTCATCATTGGCTCAGCGATAGGCGAATCACCAACCAACGGGATAGGCCAACCAGAAGCCGGGGCGCTTGAGGCTCTATTGACTTCGACTCCCGGACCCGGACGATTCATTCCCACCGCTCAAGGGCAGGGGCTTCCCGCAGAGGAAATAGCGGCGCTTCCGATTCGCTCTGGCAGTAAGAAGAACGGATCCTATGTAGAACCACTCAATGCCCAAAGTTTCACCAATTTCGATTGGTTGGCAGTCCTGGATACGACAACCTATAACCGGGGCGGACCATCTCTAGAAGATTGGAGCACACATACCGAGCAATAACTTCTCCCTGAGAAATGTTTCGCGCTAAGTGCGAAAGGGACCATTCCAATTTGGAGGCAAACTAAGAAGTGGAGAGCCTTCATCTTGGAATGGTTGCAATCTTATCACATCCTTTGATTGGCCCGCAAAAACGAAAATCGCAGATGTATTGCAGGTAGAAAGGGTTGTGAGTACCCAGACAACGAGATCTTACCCAACAATCTCGAAGATAGTATCCAGGACAACTGGAGTTTGAACGGGCAAGCTATAGACCCCAGTGACTAGGCGAGTATGCCCCTGCTCATCCCCAAAGATCTGTGCGAACAGATCTGAGGCACCATCCGCGACTCCGGCATGCTGGGTAAAGTCCTCGGTCGTCACCAGAGCGATTCCGAGTCGTACCACTTTCCGAATACGATTCACATCCCCCAGGAAATGACTCACCGCTGCCAGTGCCTTCAATGCGGCATATCTGGTTGCTTCTCGTCCCTGTTCTATCGTCAGATCAGCACCCAATCGGCCCGTAAACATGAGTTTCCCATCGACAACAGGAAGAATACCACTGGTAAAAAGAAGGTTCCCTACCAACGATGTTTCAACATAGTGCCCAAGTGGCATTGGGGGAGATGGAAGCTCGATACCAAGCGCTTCCAATCTTTCTCGGTGATTCCTCAAGCTGCTTTGATCACCATTTACCTGCATGTGCTCCTCCATCCACATGAATGACCTCGCCAGTAACAAAGGGTGCAGCATCCAGGTACAAGATCGCGTCGGCTATTTCGGAAGCATGGCCCATGCGTGCAATGGGGTGCATCTTGCTAAGGAAACCATGATCATCGTTCTTATGCAGAGGGGTGTCAATATTGCCTGGAGCAACAGCATTGACGCGAATACCTTCACTCGCATACTCAATAGCAAGTGCTTTGGTTACCGTGTTTAATCCCCCCTTAATTAAAAGGGCCATAGAGGCTGAAACGCCTGCCACAGGCTGACCAGCCAGTGTCGTTGTGATGTTTACAATATGCCCGGTATGCTGTTTTTGCATCTGCTCAACGGCGTATTGCGTCACATAGAAGAAGCCAAGCAGGTTCGTCTTGATCAGTCGATCAATGTCCTCAGTGGTGTAGTCAGTAAAAGGTTTCGCGATAAAGATACCGGCGTTATTTACCAACAGGTCCACTCCGCCGAATCGTTGTACGGCAGTTTCTACCACTTTTTGAGCGGTTTCCTGCTTGGAAATGTCCCCGTCAACGAGAGCGAGGCGATCAGAGGCGGTCAGTGTTCCCGCGCTCGTAATCGTTCGTGAGTTGGCAACGACCTGATAGCCCCTGGCAAGCAAGGTATTGGTTAGCTCAAGACCGATACCGGATGAGGCGCCAGTCACAAGAGCGGTTTTCTTATCGGACATGGATTATCTCCTTTGTTCAAGCTTTAGAGTGCTTGTTGATCATGAAAAGCAGTGAATCAGACTCACATCAGTTTCCATCCATATAAGGGTATCTTAGAGGGTTTAAGCAATCACTTACATTCTTGCTCTCTTTAAGCAAAATCTTGCGCCACATCCACAAGCATGATGAATATATGAAGCAGCGATGGGTGAGTATATCAAGAGTGAGGGATACGTCAAAAGAGCGGATGCGAAAGGGTCAAGAGAGAGTGGAGAATTTCTTGTACTGACAGGCCCTGCGTCGATGTTTTGTGCGATGAGTTATACCGCTAACAAATCTTTAGCACTTATAACCTCAATTTAATAAAAAGCATCTTAAGCATTTACAATTATATAAAGAATGGTGTAATGTAGTATTAAGAACTTTACAAAGGAGCAGGTATGCGTGTTGTAGTAACAGGTGCAAACGGCCACCTTGGTCGCATAGTGGTCACTCATCTCATGCAACAAGGTTTCGCGGTAATCGGAGTAGACCAGCAAGGCACGCGTTTTTCTGATGCGCCCATGATTACGATTGATTTGTGTGATCTCGGCCAGGTATTTGGAGCGTTGGCTCGTGCTGACGCTGTTATCCATCTTGGGGCTATTCCCGCCCCCACTGGTCGTCCGCCGGAGCTTGTCTATCGCAATAATATTATGGGCCAGTTCAACGTTTTCGAGGCCGCCGCTCAACTAGGGATCGAGCGTGTGGTCAGTGCTTCCAGCGTTTCGGCTCTGGGCTTTCCCTACCAGCATCGCTGGTCCGAACCTCTCTATCTCCCTATTGATGAACAGCATCCCCTTCTCCCACAAGATGCTTACGGCCTCTCAAAGGCGAATGGGGAAGAGATCGCTGCCGCCTATTGTCGTCGCACTGGTGGCAGCGCAGCCAGTCTGCGGATCTCTACTGTTGTGCAGAATGAAGCTGATATTTCCCGTATTCTCGCCCATGTAAGACATGATCCTGGGGCTTCGGCACATTTGTTGTGGTCATATGTCGACGTTCGTGATGTCGCGCAGGCCTGCCAACTCGCCCTTACAGCGCCATTTAAGGGGCACTATCCTTTCTATATTACCGCCAACGATACAACGTCAGAGCTCCCTACGGATGAGCTTGTGGACCGTTGGTTCCCTACCGTCCCACGTCGTCCTGGCAATAGGCCTGAACGCTGGTCCTTGCTCGACGGCACGAGTGCCGCTGAGATACTAGGCTTCAAGCCTCAGTATCAGTGGACGGAGAGGCTAGCCGCATCCGATGCGGTAGACCCCTCCTGATCATACAAATAAGCTCAATGCTATGGGCGCGCCGCCGTGCCATCTGGTGTGCGCGCCAAAGTCCACTGTGGTGGCCCATCTGAGCAAGGATAACGCGCGGCCTGTCGCTCATCGATATCGATACCCAGCCCTGGCTGTTCATTGGGATACATATACCCGTTACGCACTTCCGGGCAGCCTGGGAAGACCTCGCGCACCGTTTCAGTGAAGCCGCTCCACTCCTGTACGCCGAAATTATGGCAGCTTACATCCAGGTGCAAGTTCGCCGCGTGCCCGACCGGTGACGTATCGCCTGGTCCATGCCACGCGGTACGCACGGCAAAGGCTTCACACAGGGTCGCCAGCTTCTTGGCAGGTGTCAATCCGCCAATCTGGCTTATATGCACGCGGATGAAATCTATCAGGCGTCGCGTAATCAATGTCGTCCACTCATGCGGGTTGTTAAATAATTCGCCTAACGCGATGGGAGTGGCACACTGTTGTCGCAGCATCTCAAGCCAGTTACCCTGCTCTGGTGATAGGGGATCTTCAAGAAAGAACAATTCGTATGGCTCTAGCTTCTTCGCCAGATTTATAGCCTCAATGGGTACCAGGCGTTCGTGGACATCATGCAATAATTCTGCCTGGAAGCCTATGTGTCCACGGATATACTCAAAGAGCCGTGGTATGCTACGCGCGTAAGAATCGGGGTCATAGTATATCCCTGGCTGTGCCTGTTCTGGCGAGCGCTTGCGCTCGGTCTTACCGCCATAGCCTCCCATCTGGCAACGTATATATTGATATCCCTGCTCCATCAGTGCCTGGACATTCTCCAGCACCTGGACCTCGTCTTTCCCATCCGCGTGCCGGTAGACCGCCGCAGCTTCGCGGCACTTGCCGCCTAGTAGTTGGTAGACGGGCATTCCGGCAAGCTTGCCCTTGATATCCCACAGGGCAATATCGACTCCTGAAATGGCATTGTTGAGCACGGGTCCATTGCGCCAATAGGAATTGACCCACATTGTTTGCCATAGGTCTTCAATCCTCTGCACATCTTTTCCTAACAAAAATGGCTTGAGATACTCCTCCACGGCAGTTCTCACAGCCAGAGGACGCTGCGTAAAGGTTGCGCAGCCCAGTCCGTAGACTCCCGGCTCAGAGGTCTCGATCTTGACGATTACCAGCCGATTCGACCCGTCTGGCATCGTTAAAATAGTTCGAACATCCCTGATGGTTAGCATCGTCAATGCCTTCCTCTCGTTTCGTTCAAAAAATTGCCCGCCTTGATTAACTGGGATCTAGCGTGGCTGTCGCCTTTTTGACGCGCAGGCGTGCTCCACATGAAGAGCGCACGATCAAGCGGGTTGGAAGTTCAATATGTTTTGGAGGGCCAGCCTGACCTTCAATGCGATTGATCAAAAGTTTTCCCGCGTATAACCCGATATCAGCCAAAGGCTGATTCACCGTTGTCAACGGGGGGTGGACACGGGGAGCAAAATCCAGATCATCAAAGCCCACAAGTGCCAGGTCATCGGGTACACGCAGACCACAATTTTGCGCAGCGGTCAACACATCTAACGCCGCGAGATCATTGGCAGCAAAAATGGCTGTTGGTCGGTCGGGGCGCCGGAGTAAAGCTTCATAGAGGTCAATTATTTCGTTTTTGGGCACCTGCTTGTTTGGCACAACAAGGCTTTCATCGTATGGGATGCCATACTCCTGTAACGCTTTGCAGTAGCCTTCCCAGCGATCACGAACCGATGTGGTCTGGATCGTTTCAATAGGCGAGTGGCAGAAGCCAATACGATGATGCCCCAGAATTAGCAAATGTTCTGTCGCTCGAAAACCTCCACCGACATTATCTGATCCCACATAATCGGTCTCCAGGGCAGGGTAATAACGGTCGATGAGGACCAACGGAAAATGCTCCGCTTGCAACTGCCATATCGTCTCTTCGTAGCTTGTATCGCAGATAGGGAAGACAATCAAACCTTGCACATGGTCCGCGCGCAGGCGTTTAATGTCGCGCGCGAACTGAACTTGATTCTCCTCAGCATACGTAAAACTCGCGTGGTAGCCGCCCATTTTAACAGCCTGTTCGACCGCGATCAGAATGTCCATATTCAATTGGGCGCCCGTGGGTCTATTTAAGACAATCCCGATCCGCTTATCCTGGGTAGGGATAATTTCTACGGGAGGAGAAGGAACGGTGGAACGACGTACAAAGGTTCCGCGCCCTGGTACCCGCTCAAGCAAGCCCTCCTCGACGAGCTGGCCAAGCGCGTGCCGAATTGTATCGCGGCTGATTTGATGTTCCGTAGCCAACTCTAACTCGGTGGGGAGGCGTGTTCCTTCTGGAAGGCGCCCATCGAGAATACGCTCACGGAAATAGGTGAGCAACTGGCGGTGGAGGGCCGTTGCGTTTTCGTGTTTATTCAGCTTCAGCGTCAAGTGAACCGTCCTTATGAGCCGCCAGGCACAGTATTGTCAGGTATCGTTGCCGGAGCAGCTATCTACAAGCATACAAAGTCTAGAAAAGAGCATAGCATATTCCATGCAAATATGCCAGTCAGATGCGGTGGAAACTCCGAGGTTTGAGAGCCATTAGAGCCATTTCGCAAGGCTTCTGGAAAAGCCTCAGCAGGTTTTCCATGTTTTTAGAGAAGTTGCTTCTATGCCTTCTCCTTGAGGCCAGATATATTTGTCCGGCTTTGTATGGTACGAATTTGTACCCTACAAATATTGACAAAGACAGATTTATTGGACATACTTTAGTACATTAGCAATGTTGCTTGATATATATGCCGATACCGAAGGAGGTCTATCACTCACTTGCTTTCACCGCGCGCTTTTTCATTCCCCATCTACTCGTTGAACGTCAAGGAAGATGCGCGTTAAGACTAGAGTTTCAGACAAACTCAGTTTAAGACATCCTGCCATAATAATGTTTCTGGCAATATGGGTCTGGATGAGGAAGGCCTTTCTACAGGCCATTCCTGATTCTTTGCTCTCTATTTCTCTATTGTCGTGTAAGAAGCACAAGTGGGAATGCTGGTACCGGATGGCCCAACCCGCTTGGACAGCATGCTTTATCCCAAGGAGGTCACTATGTCTAAGAGGACACAGTTACTCGGCATGTGTCTCTTATTATTTAGCGTCTTGCTGGCGGCCTGTGGAGGAGACGGCTCTTCAGGCTCCTCCTCAGAGCTAACCATGTGGACATGGAAGGTCGCGCATATCCCCGGCTTGCAAGCCATCGCGGATGATTTCAAAAGCAAGACCGGTATTACCGTCAAAGTATCAGCCTATAATCCTGATGATGCCTACCGTACAAAACTCACCACTGCGGGACAATCAGAACAGTTGCCGGATATTCTCTCGTATTGGTCTGGGAGCCAATGGGACCTAGCAGCCAGCGGACTGTTACAGGACCTGACTGGCAAAGTAGACAATTCATGGCAGGCAAATTTTCTGCCAGGGACATATACCAAATCCTCTGTACTTACGCAAAGTGTCTTCGATAGCTGTAAGAAAGACCCTAAATGTACGTACAAGAACCTCAAAGTAGGGCAAAGCTTTAGCGTACCCTACATGGCGGGGCAGGCATACTTTGTGTACGCAAACAAAACGATTCTGCAACAGGCGGGACTCAACCCCAACACACTCCCCAAGACAGCGGAAGAGTGGATGGATATGATGAAGGCCGTCAAATCCAAGACAGGTAAAGCGGGATTGGTCACAGGTGTCAAGAATACAGGTGTTCTCGAAAACTGGCTCTACCGCCCTCTCATGATGACCAGTTGCGGCCTCAACACCTATGATGCCATTTATAACGGTAAGGATAGCTTCGCTAACCCCTGTTCAATGCGTGTCCTGAACTGGATGAATGAGATCGCCACCAATAAGCTCTGGATACCCGACATTCTTAACACCGATATTGATCCAGGGGATACTGCATTCTCACAGGGGAAAGCAGCCTTTGATATTGGAGGTACTTATACCCTCAGCTTCCTGCTGCAACAGGGGATGAAGGCCTCGGATATTATCCCCTTCCCCGTTCCGGCTCTCAAGGGGTCAGTGTACAGTGATTTGAAAATTGGCGCAGTCTCCTTGATTGATGCGGGCATTTCCCAGAATACGACCCATTTCGATCAGGCCTTGCAGTTTCTCAAGTTTATGACCTCCTCTGAGGAGATGGCAAAATTTGCCAAGATCGTTGGCGACCTGCCAGCGGTCAAGATTTCCACCGATCCAGCGGTCGTAGGTCCAGTATTGCCCGGTCTCTTGAAAGGAATAAGCGCGGATTCGCCATTTAACGAGAGCCAGGCCATGCCCAAGACGGACATGCAGAACGTCTTTGATGTTGGATTGCAACAGTTTATCACTGGTGAAACCACTCCATCGGCGCTGGCACAGAAGACTGATAAAGCGAATCAAGCAGCGTGGAAGGCGGCGGGAGGATCGTAATCGTTCCTACACACCGGCATAGGCCCAGCGGTAGGTATGACCGAGAGTGCTGCTTGCTCTCGGTCACGCCTCAATTATTGAGCAACAAGGGAGGGCTTCGTTATGCTTCAAACCCACAGCAGACCTAATGCCAGACCTGCTTTAGATACAAGGGATGTAACAGGCGTGCCACGCAGCAGGCGTATCATACGAGCGGTGAAAAAACAAAGCAATATGCTATTCATCGTACCCGCATTAATTGTCTTTCTTATTTTTGGCTTATACACCGTGATATATTCTATCGCGCTGAGTTTCTTTCGCTGGAACGGCTTTGGAGGCTTTTCTATTCTGCCGCCCACATGTACCTATCCAATGTGCCAGTTTGTAGGCCTGGATAACTTCCGCGAATTCCTCTATCAAAATCCAACGATGTCGGCATTATTCTGGCAATCAATTGGAAATAATGTGATCATGGCGGTAGTGGTCACAGCGGGAACGATAATTATCGCACTTCCACTCGCGATTGCGCTCAACCGCGTTATCGGGGGCCAATCGCTGTTGCGTACCATCATTTTGCTGCCGATGGTGACAGCGGGCATTGCGATCTTTTATGTCTGGAGCTTTATCTATCAATCAGATGGTCTACTAAACACTGTCCTGAAAGCGCTTGGGCTAGGATCATTGCAGGCAGCGGGAGGATGGTTGGGAGATGCGTCGCGCGCATTGCCTGCATTAATGATTGTCATGATCTGGTCAGGTGTGCCGGTTGCAATGTTATTCTTCCTGACCGGTTTACAGACCATCGATAGCACCTATTTTGAAGCTGCGCGCATCGATGGAGCAAACGCGCTACAGGTCTTATGGCATATCACCTGGCCGCTTTTGCGTCCTATCACGGTGATTATTATCATTCTCAGTATTAACGGGACGCTTCAGAACTATGAGCAAGTATATCTGATGACCAATGGGGGACCTGCCGGGCATACAGCGGTAGTTGGATTACAAATCTTCAACTATGGATTTGGTGATCAACGACAACTAGGCATTGCCAGTGCTATGTCATGGATACTTTTCCTGGTCGTTTTTCTCATCTCTCTTGCCAATCTGCGTATTTTCCGTGCCAAAGATTAATAGAGGAGGTTTTTGATGGAAAAGTCTGTTTTTTCAGGCGCGAAGCGGCCTGCTGAGTACTCCATGCTTGGGAAATTCAGGCAGGCGCTCCCCTCAGCCATTGCCTATATCTTGCTCTTTGGCTACGCGCTTCTGAGCGTCTACCCCTTTCTATGGATGGTTTCATCAAGTATCAAGTCAAATCGTGAGGTGCTCACCAGCCAATCGTTAATCCCCACCCAGATACGCTTTGACATCCTGATCCAGGTCTGGAATGAATTAAACTTCTGGAAGTACTTTGTCAATAGTGCGGTGATAACGTTGATGGTTATTGCCGGGGTGGTGATAATTTACTCTCTGGCGGGATATGGTTTTGCCAAAACCAACTTCTGGGGGCGTGAGGTTTTTTTTCTTGGTTTTCTGGCATTGTTACTGGTACCAGGAGTAAGCGTACTGATTCCATTGGCGAAAATCCTGGTAGCCCTGGGGCTGACCGGACGCGATGCCACACAGTTCTCTACATATGTAGGGGTAACGATGCCAATGATCAATGGCGCGGGTCCACTCACAATACTCCTCTTCCGTAATTATTTCTCACGCCTGCCCCAGGAGTTGCACGATGCGGCGCTCATTGATGGCTGCGGCGAGTTTGGCATCTACTGGCGCATCTTCCTCCCACTCTCGCTGCCAGTCATAGCGACCATAGGCATTCTCAATTTTGTCGCCACCTGGAACTCCTATATCTGGCCCTCTATCGTTATCAACAATGCAGACTGGTACACTTTGCCATTGAAGTTAAAGGACCTGGACCTACAAACGGTCATACAATGGAACGTACGTATGGCAGGATCGCTGATTACGACCATTCCAATCATCGTAGTCTTCCTCTTCTTACAACGATACTACATTCGCGGTATTACAGGCGCAGTAAAAGGATAGCCTCCATTTATAGCAGGCCTATCTTCAATCATGTTGGTGATCGCATAACTACAATACGCGATCACCAACATGGTAACCCTGATGCGACAGGTTGAGACCTGCCCCTACAAGTGCAGGCAGCTCATCTATGCTTATACGTCTACTCCAGCAGGTATATTCTATATCCGCAACTGCATGACTCTTCTTACTCAGGGCTCTCTAATTCAAAAAAGGAGGTGGAAAGGGAAACGAGTTCACTGTCCCAAGCCCGTAATCTCATTCTCGCAAATCACTATTGCTGTATATGAGAGTTGAAAAAACCTACCATAGACAGGTAGTTGGTGGTATAAAGAAGTCGAATGTGATAGACTCAAACGATCAATCAATCTACCTAAACAGGAATCGATGGTTTCTCGTTGAGAAGAACGAAGTCGTCTGTGAAACTTTTCATGAGTAGCAAGGGAGACAAAAGTGGAGCAGGTTCCCTTAGAAGGCACCAGACATGGACCTGAATTCGAGGTTCCCCTTGAGCACATTGTTCAATCAAGCAATGGAAGAGACTGGAATGGGGTTAATATAGCGGAGATTATTCATCCGCTCGACGATTTTGCCTCACCTGCAATTCCTCATCACATCCTCGTAGTCAATCTCGGCTCCCCTACGAATATTCAAGAGCAGACCATTGGACGCCAGGGGCATCTCAATACTGGCAATGTCGTTATTATGCCTGCGGGAGCACCAACAAAGTGGCACCTTGACCGAGAAGGAGATGTGCGCCATCTGCATCTCTACCTTTCACCTACTCTCATCCAAAGGGTTGCCGACTCGGCAGACATCAATCCTGACCGGGTGGAGATCATTGATACGCTTGGTGCCTTCGATCCACAGATTGAGACTATCGCGCTCTCGCTACTCTCAGAACTTCGCTCAGATGGTCTGGGAGGCAAGCTCTATGTGGAGTCATTAGCCAACCTGCTGGGAATCCATCTCCTCAGACAACACTCTTCAGTGAAGCTTCCCTCTTTCTCAAAACCCCTCGGTCTGGCGAGAACGACTCTCAAAGCTGCCACCACTTACATTGAGGATCATCTGGAGGATAACCTCTCGCTCTCAGAGATCGCGGCAGCCGTGCATCTTAGCCCCTACCACTTTGCGCGCCTCTTCAAAGAGTCCACTGGTGTTCCACCTCACCAGTATGTCATCCAGCGGCGCGTGGAACGCGCAAAAATGCTGCTTTCCACAACCCACTGGTCACTCACCACCATTGCCCATATGGTTGGATTCGCGCATGAAAGTCATCTGGCGTTGCACTTCAAGCGTCTCACTGGACTCACACCCAAACATTTCCGCTAACGGTGCAAGAATATGTTGTTCCCGCGCAAGGATGTGAGAGAATGCCCAACTCGTTCATGCTAGATTAGAGGAGAAGCGCTTCTTCCCAACAAAGAAGGCTTAAAACTAATTGCATCGAACGAGCAGATAGCTTTGTAGTTTCCCTTTTAACTTAATGGATTATTCTCTCGTGGTAACCATATGAGAACAACGCCACAGCAGTACTTTTCCACGCACTGCTGGCCTCGGAGTTGGTTTAGCTCACAAAAAGGAAAATTTTATGACTCCCTCCATCTATTACCGCACCGTACAGATTGACGGCCTTTCCATTTTCTACCGAGAGGCCGGACCGAAAGACGCCCCTACCCTGCTTTTACTTCATGGGCTCCCATCATCTTCGCGGATGTATGAGCCGCTTTTGCGACGTCTATCCAGCCGCTATCACCTGATCGCTCCAGATTATCCGGGATTCGGACACAGTGAATGGCCTGACAGCAAGAAATTCACTTACACCTTTGATAACATCGCGACCGTGATAGAGCATTTTACCGAAGTTTTAGGTTTGACGAAGTATACGCTCTATATGCAAGACTATGGTGGGCCTGTCGGTTTTCGCCTCGCTCTTGCGCACCCGGAACGCGTTCAAGCGCTTATCATTCAGGATGCCGTGGCGCATGATACCGGCCTTGGTGAAAACTGGAATGTTCGCCGCGCTTTTTGGGCTGATCGCGCAACGCATGAGGAGTCTTTGCGAACCAACCTACTCTCGCTTGCAACCACACGCACACGCCATGTGGGGAATGATCCTCAGCTTGATCGCTACGATCCAGACCTTTGGACAGATGAGTTCTATTTCCTGAACCAACCAGGACAGGCTGATATCCAGACAGACTTGTTTTACGATTATCAATCGAACGTCGCATCCTATCCCAAATGGCAGGAATGGATGCGGAAAACCCAGCCTCGTTTGCTCGTCTTCTGGGGCAAATATGAGCTCTCGTTTGACGCTTCCGAACCTGAATCATTCCGCCGCGACATACCTACGGCCGAAGTACACATCGTTGATGGTGGTCATTTCGCGCTGGATACGGCAGCAGACGAAATTGCCACTCAGGTCGACAGGTTCCTGGCCGCCTCAAGCTAATCGATGCAACCATTGAAATGAGCAATTGAACACAAAAGAAGACGATGATCATAGAAAACAGTGCCAAAAAATGTTACGCGCAATATTTTTTGACACTGTTTTCTATACTCAGGGACCGAGAAGAGGGTCGATTCCGACCCTGGGCGGAATCGAAATGAATGCGTAGTTGGAATCTGAGAGTAGTATAAAAATGCATGGTATAGATTCGGAGGCGGTACTTTTAAAGGGAGCATAGAGGGAATTACATAATAACATTCAGGCTTCCTTCTCTGAGGATACAAATTACATTGGAGCAGATTCATGGATCTTACGACTATTAAAGAGGTGAAACGACCTGAATCAGTCGATATGGTTGCCTGGCGCGAGGGCTATGCCTGGCTGGCAGGAGGAACCTGGCTATTCTCAGAACCACAATTGACCATCGACACACTCATTGATCTCGAACAGCTCCATTGGCCTGCATTGCAGATCTCAGAGGAAGGGCTCGACATTGCCGCGACCTGCCCAATCGTCGAATTGGAGCGCTTTGTCGCTCCGCCGCAATGGATAGCAACTTCGTTGTTGAATAAGTGCTGCCATTCATTTCTGGCGTCATTCAAGGTTTTAAACACGGCGACCGTTGGAGGGAATATCTGCATGTCATTACCTGCTGGCCCAATGATTTCACTGACCATCGCCCTTGAAGGGATATACACATTGTGGCCGCGCGAAGGTTCGCCGCGACAAATTCCGGCAGTTCAATTCGTTACTGGAAACCATATGAATGTGTTACAGCCTGGGGAACTATTACGCTCAATCTATCTTCCCGTCACAGCACTCACCAGGAGATTCGCCTTTCGCCGTTTATCGTCGACCCACTTCGGACGCTCAACTTCGCTCATCATTGGGACACAAGACAGACATAAAGATGATTTGTTGCTTACAATTACAGCGGCGACAAGCAGACCAGTGCAACTACGCTTTGATCAAGTACCAAGCACTCATGAGTTGCGTTCTTGCATCGAGACAACGATTCCCGAAACGCTCTATTTCGACGATCCCTATGGGACGTCTGCCTATCGGCGGCATATCACCTACTACTACGCCGAGCAAATTCGCGCCGAACTAGCTCAGAAGGGCGCCTGGGCATGAATTATATCATCAATGGGAGAAAATTCTCTGTTGAGCCACAACCAGGACAATGCCTGAGAACGTTCTTACGTGAGCGCGGCTACTTCGGTGTTAAGAAGGGGTGCGACGCTGGTGATTGCGGTGTGTGTACCGTCTGGCTCGATGGTATACCTGTGCATAGTTGCCTGATTCCCGCTTTTCGTGCGGCGGATCGCCAGATCACGACAATTGAGGGATTGCAACAAGACGGTAAATTACACCCAGTGCAACAAGCATTCCTCGACGCACAGGCCTTCCAATGTGGCTTCTGCACTGCCGGTATGATCATGACAGCAGCATCCCTTAACGATAAGGATCGCGCCAACCTACCAAGCGCACTCAAGGGCAATTTGTGTCGATGTACCGGATATCGCAGTATCGATGACGCCATGCATGGCGTTGTTTCTGTTGATGAAGATAGGGCTGGTATGGCCTGTGGACAGAGCTTAAAGAATCCTTTTGGGGAAGCGATTGTCACTGGTGAAGCCCGCTATACACTCGATATCGCCATGGACGCAGTACTCCATCTGAAAGTGCTCCGTTCTCCTCATCCCCACGCTCGCATTCGCCGCATTGACCGCAGCAAAGCCATGAACGTTACGGGAGTCATTGCCATCTTCACCTGGGAAGATGTCCCACGCCAACTTTATAGCACAGCTACCCACGAAGATCACCTTGTTGATCCTGACGATACCTACGTACTTGACGATGTTGTCCGCTTTGTTGGACAACAGGTTGCCGCCGTCGTTGCCGAAACTGTTGGGGCTGCTGAAGAGGCATGCCGTCTCCTTGATGTTGAGTACGAACTTCTTCCCGCTGTCTTCGATTCCGAGGAGGCAATGAGACCTGGTGCGCCACTTCTTCACGCGAACAGTAACAAGTCATGTCACAATGTTTATGTCGATATTCATGGCGAGGTTGGTAACGTTGAAGAGGGGTTCAAGGATGCCGACGCCATTCACGAGATGACTTATTCAACATCCCGAGTCCAACATGTCCATCTCGAAACACATGGCTGTATCACATGGCAAGACAATGATGGACGCCTTCATGTACGCACCAGTACCCAGGCGCCTTTCATTACAAAAGCCAAACTCTGCCATATTTTCGGGATACCTTCACGTGATCTCCATGTCTTCACGGAGCGCATCGGTGGCGGGTTCGGGGGAAAGCAGGAGATGCTTGTCGAGGATTTGTGCGTTCTGGCGACATTAAAGACAGGGCGTCCCGTCATGTGGGAGTTTACCCGTCAGGAGCAGTTCATTGGCGCGACCACGCGGCATCCAATGACAACTCGAGTCAAACTCGGGGCAAAATCTGATGGGACATTAACCGCCATTGAGATCCGGGTTGTTTCCAATACAGGGGCCTATGGCGGTCACGCTGGCGAAACGCTTGCTGCGGCTCTTGGTAATCCCCTCACTGTCTATCGCTGCCCGAACAAGAAAGCCGATGGATACGCAGTCTACACCAATATGGTTCCAGCAGGTGGCTTTCGTGGATACGGCTCATCGCAAACAACATTCGCTATCGAATGCGCTATCGATGATCTTGCCCGTTTGCTAGGTATGAGTGTATTCGAAATTCGCCGCAAGAACATGATCCAACCAAACGACTGGATAGAATCGATCTGGAAAGATCCCCAAGATATCACGTTCGGTAGTTACGGACTCGACCAATGCCTTGATTACGTCGAAGCAGCATTGGCAAAGACGCCCAATGGGGCCACATCCAGAGATAAAGATTGGGTTGAAGGGAAAGGGATTGCAATGGCAATGCTGGAAAGTGGACCACCTACTGAGCATCGCTCTGGTGCAGAGATGAGGCTCCTGCCTGATGGCGGTTACCATCTCGCCGTTGGCTCAACGGAGTTCGGCAATGGGTCAGTCACCTCGCATCGTCAGATCGCCGCTTCGGTGCTTGGCTCACAGGCAGAGTATATCTCGATTATCAATGGTGATACAGATCAGACGCCCTATGATACCGGGACCTTTGCCAGTACGGGTACAGTTGTTGCTGGAAAGGCGGTGGCACTGGTAGCAGAGGCATTACGCGACAACATTATTGAGTTTGCTGCTTGTTTTACACAAACAACGCCATCAGCTTGTCGTTTGGATGGCACACATGTCCTCTGTGGAGAGCAACAGATCTCATTGGCAGAGCTCTATGCCGCTGGTATCAAGCAGGGCCATCGCTTTGAAGCCAGACGCAAGGCATATTTATCGCCGCGCACGGTTGCTTTCAATGTGCACGGGGTCCGAGTTGCTGTTCATCGCATCACCGGCGCGATTGAAATCTTGCAAAGTGTGCATGCTGCGGATATTGGCAAACTGATCAATCCGATGCAATGCCGAGGTCAGATAGAGGGCGCTATCGCGATGGGGATCGGTTGGGTACTCTACGAAAAAATGCTGTATGATCAAACCGGGACTATGCTAAACCCGGCAGTGCGCACCTATCGCATTCCCGCCTTTGCCGATGTTCCCCATAGTGAAATCTACTTCGCCGATACATATGATACTGTTGGCACGCTCGGGGCGAAATCACAAGGTGAGTGCGCAATCAATCCCGTTGCACCTGCGATTGCAAACGCTGTCGCCAATGCGACTGGCATTCGCTTTCCGGACTTACCACTAACACCAGAGCGCATTTATGCGAAACTCAGTTCCCAATTATGAAACTCATAACTGCTAAAAACACTATTACCTCATGGAGACATACATATCGGTGCTCAGGGTCCACTCTTATCTATGTACGAAATTGAGCTAACCAGACGGTTCGTCCGCCAGCTAAGGGATCATTTGCTGTATGCGCCACTAGATCAAAACCAGCGTCATCAAGCAATTGCTGGTATTCTGCTGAATCAAGGCTCGCATGATAAAGCGGTTCTCCCTGGTATTCACCCAGGACCTCTCCATATTCACTCCCAGTATTGAACAGAAGGAACGCGCCAGGAGCAGCATGAGCCGCGAAGATATGGAACATGTTTCGTTGGGAATCATGGGAAAGATGGAAAAAGCTATCCCAACCGAGAATCCCATCAAAGTGTTGGGATAGCGCGAGAGTACGCATATCTGCCACAATCCACTCGTGTTCAGGCATGCGCCTGCGACAGAGAGCGATGAGACTCGGAGAGGTATCAACTCCTGTCACATGCAATCCATGTTGAGCGAGCGAAAGCGCTACTGGTTGGCCTGACCCACATCCCAGGTCGAGAACCCTGGCGCCTTTCGTGAGGCAAGCAACAAACCGATCATGCCAGACTTTGTCATGCCAGACGGTACTGTTGCGATCAGTATCCCATGCAAGAGCGTATCGCTCGTAGATATTAGTAATGTGTTCGGCATAACGATGTATCATCATTGATAGTATACCCGTGCAGCCCATCCGCTTACAAGTTCTCACCCGCAAGGTCAGGGCCTTCCAGTTTTAAGAGCCTGTTTCATTTTTTGCCTGCGTTCGTGCCTACGATGCTCAAGAAACGCGCAGCCCTATGATGATGTCTGCGACAATGTGCACAGACACGCTATGAAAGGGACGCATTACCAAAGCTGCCGAGCTATTCCTGCTCTTCCTTATTCAGGACAACGGCAACCGTCATTCCGCTACCAATAGGTAGTGCGATTGAGCATAAAGCCTTGTCGTGACTTACTCTCTGGTTGTACGCTCGTATACCCGTGGGTGAGTTCACAGGCTTGTGTACATCTTCTAACCCGTCTCCACCCAGAACACAATTGTCAGCCACGATGATGCTGCCTGGACGCGCAAGCTTGAGCGCCCACTCAAGGTATTGCGGATAGCCCCCTTTGTCAGCATCGATAAAGATTAAGTCAAATGGCCCCTCCGCCGCGATTTGAGGGAGCGTCTCAAGGGCGGGACCTACGCGGACTTCCGCGCGATCATCAACCTGAGCTAAGCGGAACGATTCGCGGACCACCTCGGCATGAGTGATATCAATTTCTAGGGTGATCAGTCGTCCATCCTCGGGCAGCGCACGTGCTAACCAGATACCGCTATATCCTGCCAACGCACCAATCTCCAGGATCTTGCGGGCTTGACTAGCACGAGCCAGCACTTGTAAGAGCTTGCCTTGCAACGGAGCTATCTGGATTGAGGGTAATCCTTGCTCTTTTGCCCTTATCGTGGTTTGACGTAGTGCCTCATCCTCAACGGCAAAGAGGCGGGCAATGGCAGCTTCAAGCTCACGAGGCGGAAGCTGTGGACCTCGCTGCGGCTTTTCCTGGCTCGTCTGTAGCGGTACAGCTCCACTTGTAAGTACATGGCGAATCTCGTTCTTGCAGCGTTCAAGCGCCTGACGGAACGAGAGGAGGCTTTGCGGGTCTTTCGTCATGCGTATTCCTTTTGCCACGGTTCGCTGTAGGTCCTGTAAATCCTCGTAGACAAATTCTGCCTCAAGCTGCATCGCTGGTGAAGGAATGGGATGCCCATTTCGCTCCCAGAAATCTCTGATAAAGTCCGCGCGCGAATCAAGGTCCTTCTCCCCTGACTCACTCAGGCGATAGATACTCTTTTCATCGACCCTTTGCGCCAGAAGCAAGCCCTGATCCTCTAAGAGCTGTAAGGTTGGGTAGACGGTTCCAGGGCTGGGAGCATAGCGACCATAGGTCTGCTCCTCAAGCCATTTGATGATTTCATACCCATGTTTGGGGCCATGATGCAGCGCATCGAGTAACAGATAGCGTAGCATACCGCGCTCAATGCGTTCCCTGCGACCGCCTCGTCGATGGCCTTCCTCCTCCACTAGATTCCAGGAAGTATGATGCCTACCTTCACCATGCTCCGAATGCTCAAACTCCTCATGACGATGTCGGCCCCATCCTCCATGATCTCTTCCGTGTCCTCGATACTCTGATTCCTCAACATGATGGTGCCAGCCGCGCTGCTTTCCATGCTTTGAGTGCTCAGAACTTTCATGGTTATTGAAGTTCCCGTGCATCCATCATTTTCCTTTCCCGTTTCTAAAGATATGTCTTTTTATAAACATAAGATATATCTTTTTATTTGTCAAGGCGGTTTTTCTTTATTATGCCGAGCTTTCGCTTCTCCCTTATGGCTCGCTTCGGCCTACTACGCGGACTCTGTGCGTAAAGAGCATGCTATAACAAATGCCTATTCCACTCTCCTCCTTATTTGTTTCGGACACCAATGCAGCATCGGCTGTAGCTAGTGCTCCCGTTCGGAGGTTCGGGATAGCTTGCGTTGAAGTCGTTGGGACGTTTATACTCTCTAGTAGATGCCTCGCCAGGCATAACACGAGAGCGATCCGACGCAACAGAGATGACAAGAAACCTTCCACCTGGAGCAAATTCCATCCCCACGTTGCTTTTTCCTGCTTGACACATTGTACTGAGCGCTTTGTCAAGCTCGATGGCATTTCGCGGACCAATCAGAAGGAGAAAAACATGACAGAAACCAGTGATCTTTGGACTGGCTTTGCCAACAGCTATGATCTAGCACGCCCAACACCGCCGCCAGCTTTACTCGATCTGCTGACGCAATTGATTGGTATGCCGCATCCCACCTTAGTAGTGGATGTGGGGAGCGGGACTGGCTTGTCCACTGCGATCTGGGGAGAACGTGCCGAGCGAGTAATTGGGATCGAACCTAATGCCGATATGCGCTCTCAGGCCATACGCAAAGCCAAGGACCACCCCTACTCAGCACATATCCAGTATCAGGAGGGCGTTGCTCATCAAACAGGTCTGCCCGATGAGTGTGCTGATGTCGTTACTGCTGCCCAATCGTTTCATTGGATGGAATCGGCCCCCACATTGGCTGAGATCGCGCGTATTCTACGGCCTGGTGGGCTCTTCGCTGTCTACGATTATGACTGGCCGCCAGCGCTCAATTGGGAGCTTGAGCGGGTGTATCAGGAAGTTGACAAACGTTTCGACGAACTTCTACGAGAACGTGAACTTACCGGAAATCTCTCGAAATGGCCGAAGAGTACCCACTTTGATCGTATACGCGACAGCGGCCACTTCCGCTTTACACGCGAGTTCTTTTTACATCATGTTGAACAAGGAGACGCTACACGTTTTCTTGGCATGATTATGTCGAGTGGGTACAGCTACCAGTTCGCGCAAAAAACCATTACCGAACAAGAAATAGGTTTTGATCGCCTCAAACATGCAGCATTACAATATATCGGGTCCACACCGATCCCCTGGTATTTTAGCTACAGAGTCCGCATCGGTATAAAATGAAACCCGAGATAAAAAAGAGAGCCGTCATGCGTTGCCTGCATGACGGCTCTCTACTACCAATTCTCGTCATTTAAGAGGCGTTTTCCTCTTTGGGCCATGTGATCTCTAAACACAGATGATTGTTGTCAAAAAACACAAATGATCCCAGTTCAGGAATCTCTGTAATGGAGACCTGAGCATTGTTCAAACGCTCGCGCAAGGCGTCTGCGGCAACACCATCTGGAAGCCGCAGGGCGACATGAGGGACGAGGCTCTGTGGATGAATATCTGAGGCACCAAGCGTTGTTTTTTCTATTTGGCGTTCAAAGAAATGGAAACCCCATACGTTGTCGTCGTTTTGTTTGGCAAATATGAGACAATGCCTGCCACGTCCCTCGCTGGATGGGACGATATCACTAGTAGACATCCCCAACACATCCCGGTAGAAGCGAATAGTCGCGTCCAAATCAGCCGTAGCTAAGGCTATATGGTGAATACCATGCCAGGGAAGCTGAGATGATTGTTCTGTTAGAGACATACTTCTTCTGGTCCTTCTTTCTTTTTCCAGATGATATAGACGGGCGTATGAGCAGGGCGAGGATCAGGTATGAGAGGCTCTTGTAGTGCCCGATGTTTTGCTCGAGTGAGAAGCGCCGTTGGGGTACAGCCTGCCCATTTTCTAAATTCATGGATAACATGTGCTTGATCTTGATAGCCAAGATGGTAAGCGGTATCAGCGAGGGAGGTAGTAGGCTCATAGATCAGCGAATGAAGTAATGCCTCGAAGCGAAGGAGGCGAGCAAATACTTTTGGAGATGCCCCTATGCATTGCTTAAATCGGCGCTCAAATTGGCGCAAGGAGAGACCACAGCTGGTGGCAAGGACGCTCATACGTATTTGGCCTTGTGTACTGTAAAGCAATTCAAGAGCAGTAAGCAAAAAGGTTAAATCAGCAAAGGTCCAACTTGTTCGTGCGGCGTTAAATTGCTGAGAAGGAAGGATTTGCCTGGCAGAAGAACTGCGGCGTACTGTTCCCTCCAATGTGAGAGCAAGGCGGAGCCAGATACCATCACGTGGCACAGTCAGCGATATCTTCTGCTGATCAAGCGGCGATAACTGTTTATGATGAACTGTGCCACGTCTTTCCATCGAGCATCTTACCTCATCGCATATTCTACAAAAACAGGTTTTGTGATGAACTACTCATGCCAATGTTTTCACCTGGATAGAGATACGTTCATGTACGAGTGTTATGAAAGTAATATAACAGAGAATACCCCAGGAGTATTGTAAAAAATCGACATCTTTTAAACCCACTTTCCCCATCCTGGCTGATCGGCTGCCACCGGCGTTACTACTGTTGGCACATCACTACGCAGGCTCGCTCCCATAGTACCCGCGCCCCTGTGATGTACAATAGCTGCCATGCGTGGGAAGAGTGCAGGACCTACAGATCCTACTCCAATGATGGGTAGGAGTAAGCACCTTCAATCCATCATTAGAGTAGGATCTGACTATGAAGCATATTTGATTGCAGATGAGTTATTTCTCTGTCTGATCAAGCCATGGATAACGGGCTGTATCGGCGCTCGCATAATCGGGATCAAGGTAGATAAAAAGGCGCTGAATCTTAAAGTCACGAACCTCAAAGACATCACACCAGCGCCCTACCTGCCATTGACTACCGTTGCTGAGTGTTCCCGAACTAGTTCCCTCGACCACAACGAGATCGCCCTGGACGATGTAGTTGAAATATGCATAATCGTGACGAATAGATTTCAAGATCGTTCCAACATCGGAGAAAAGCCGCTCAATATCTGCCACGCCATTCGCTAGCCCCCATTTGGGAAAATAGAGTTGCGCATCGTCGGCAAAGAGTTCAAAGAAGTTCTCCCCACGATCAAGACGCTTGAGATATTCCAATGCGACAGACTTACGCTGCTCATCAGACATTGCCTGTTGGGTTATCGCCATTTAGAAGTCCCTTTCATATGTATTCCTATATTTCACAGCAGATCGCTTGAGAATTAGGCTATTGAACATACGTCAGACACATGCGCGATCTCACAGATACACCTATTCCCGGAAAATACCCTTAGGTACCTGCTGGCATTTGTCCAGACTTCATATTGCTGCATATGAATGATGGTGAGAGCATCATTTCGTTGAAAGAAACGATGCTCTACTCATTTTTCCTAGTGGGCAACTTGTCCTTTATATCCAAGCGTCTCATCAAGCCAATCAAAGATGCGTTGATTGAGTAAAAGTGTTGCCCCTTCATGGCAGTGTTCTTCAGCGACATCTTCAACAGTGAATTGCAGATAGGTTTTCGAACATCGGTTGTCCTGTAAAAAAGTGATCGTTTTCAGCGTCGCACACTAAGATAGGGCAAACAACCTTGTCAGCCCCCTCCATGGTGTACTGGGCCATCTTTTGTGCATAATCGAAAGGTGAGGTGGCTTGCATCGTCCACATCCCCTGGCTAAACGCCCATTGCAGACCAAGGCTTCGATGCATCTCCTGCTCGAACAGAGTATTGATCTCCTCTTCTGAGGGAACAGGAAGCGGCTTTGCGGCGAGGAGATGTATTAAGCCCCTGTGGTCAGAGAGAAAACAGAGCTCAATCTCTTGTTCTGGTGATTACGCTAATGGTATGATGCTTGAATAAGCCCATCAGAATATATTTCAAGAAGACAGAGACTTCTTTGAGCATCTTCCAGAACCAAAAGACAAGGAGAGGAAAGTCATGTCATCAACCGATGATAGCCGTACAGCGAAGCTTACCGCATTCGCTGAGCAAGCTGCTATTGCCCTGGGTAAGGACGAACGGATACGGCTTCTCTGGCTTACCGGAAGCCTGGCAAAGGGGACAGCCGATGCTCAAAGTGATGTGGATCTGCGTGTCGCCGTACGGGCAACGGATTTCGCCATAATTGATCAGTGGTGGCAGGACCTACTCAATCAGGTGGCTCCCCTGGTCTGGAAGTACCGCTGGTCAGGTCCCCCTGACGAAGCCATTCTTGGAGCCATTACGGCGGACTATCTGCGCTTCGATATTGTGGTCCAATCAACGCATGACACCAGGGCACGTACGCTCGAAGCCGCGCGACTGCTCTTCGATAAAGATGGGGAGGCAGAACACTTCCTTTTGACGACACCCTCATATCGTGATCCCTATACCCACTTACCTGTTCTCGTTGAAGAGTTTATTCGTCTGTTGGGAATGCTTCCGATTGTCGTAGAGCGTTACGATATCCCCATCGGTATGGAGGGGCAACTCGCCCTCTATAGTATGCTCATCAACTTGCTTTTGCTGGAGAATGGAATTGACCGCACTACCACCGGCAAGCGCCATGTCGCGTCCTTTCTCAATGAGGAGCAGCAAACCATTTTGGCGCAGGTACCATCCTTAGCTCCCACCATAGAATCCCTCATCCAGGGACGCTTGACCTATGGGCGTCTGTTCCTACCACGAGCGCAGCGGTTGATGGCAGCCCATGGACAAGTCTATCCAGAAGCATTCGAGGCGGCAACGAAACAGCATCTTTGGGAGACGCTCGGCTTGCGCTTGTGACGAGGTAATACCATTCGCGAAATTCTCGTTCGTGGTATGAGGCTTACCATCGTCATTATTCGGGCAAGCTTGACCACCCTTGGGATCTGGTTGCCCAGTGACATTGATAATCAACTTTACGCCCTTATCAGTCTGTCCCATAATCGTAAACGACTCATCATCAGAGGGGAGCCATTGGGGCCTGGTGCGTCCGCTTCACCTGATGTCACAATGTAAAGAGGAACGCTATTTTGTGTTATGTTTCCGTTGCCATCTTTCGCCGTCAACGTATGCTTGCCGAGTGTCCACTGCGCACTAATCTTCAGCATGGATTCTACCTTGCCATTAGTATCGCTGGTTATATTGGGTTGCCCCTGAAGCGATTGCCCATCCAATAGCAGAGTGATAGCCGATGTATTTGAGAAATTGCGCCCTTTGATGGTAAGACGGGTATCCGTTGCGCCAGCAGGTAAGGAATGTGACTTGTAGATGCTCTCAAGGCTGAGAACAGGTTCTGGGCGCGACATCTGGTAAACATAGTAGCTCGTTGCTCCACCAGCCAGAATAATCAGGATTAACACGGCAAGCAAAATCTTCGCCGGTGTACGACTCAGCCATGAACGTTTAGGCGGCTGGGGAGACACTGGCATAGGGGGAATAGATGAATTACTTGTCTGTGAGATATGGTTTGCTTCAGCTGACTGAACAGCTTCTTCTGACCCATCTGAAGACAAGCTCAAGCTCACAGCATCGCTGTCTTGCTCAGGTTGAATCGTGCCGCAGTTACTGCATTTGTCAGCACGCTCTAAAGACAGGGCGGCACCACATACATAGCAATTAGACATAGAATGTTTTTCCTCCATCCAGCCCGCACCGACTGAATGTTTTTTCCATTACTTGCTTGTGGATTCAAGAACGGAAGTGAAATAGAAGTGAAATAGGATTGGGGTTCTTTTAGCTCTTATGGAAGAGCTAATCGCAATTATAGCTTAGAGGTATATGTATTGTATAGTTATCGCAGTGAAGATTATTGCTTATTTCACATGCACTCCTCTCACTGAGACACCTGCACCTAATCGTCTCAGCTCTTACTTATCTAAGAATTTTGAGACCTGGCTCTCAACTCCCCTTCCGTGGATTCAACAGGCAGTAATGACCTTCGCATAGCGCATCTGAGTCATGCCGAAGTACATTGTCAATGTGGATGGATGCACGCCAGATCTCCTACAATCTTCTCCCTTCTCACTCTACACGTTACACGTTGTGCATGATTTCCTGTCACATTTTCAAGCCTCTCTTCGTTCCTGCTACAGAACATCATCGCCAGAAAACGGAGGAAACACTATGATTCAACGCATGACCTCACTTGGCGCAATCATCCGAGGGGCTATTGCTGGCGCAATAGGAACGAGTGCAATGGATCTCGCAATGTACCTGCGTTATCGCGCCAATGGCGGCAAAGACCAATTCCTGAACTGGGAATTCGGCGGCCCTAGCGATTGGGAGCACGTCTCAGCGCCAGCTCAGGTAGGTCGTCGTTTGTATGAAGGCCTTCTCCAACGCCCACTCACCAATCGCTGGGCTCGCCTGACGAATAACATCATGCATTGGGGCTATGGCATTAGCGGGGGCTGCGCTTTCGGCATCATCGGCGGATCATCAGCTCGTCTGCGTCTCACAGCAGGCCCTCTGTTCGGGGCCTGCGTGTGGGCGAGCAGTTATGTCACACTGCCACTACTCGGACTTTATAAGCCAATATGGCAGTATAAATTCGCAGAGTTGGTACCAGACCTTGGTGCTCACCTTGTCTACGGTACCGTCTCCGCGCTCACCTTTAGCTCACTCTCTCGCTCGCTCGCATAACAGCATCCATTTTTTACGGCCTGCATGGAAACGCATCACGACCATTCAGCCCAAAGCGCTGAAGAATAAACGCACGCTTAGCGTTTCACCAACTTCATAGGAAGATTGGTGCTGGGAACCAGAGCTAAGGCGGTCTTTGGCTCGACCGGCTGATCTGAAAGCGAGACCAGTCGATACCGTTGGGCCACCAGCGCCAGCATCACCTGCATCTCCATGAGCGCAAAGCTATTGCCAATACAAATGCGTTGCCCTCCACTAAAGGGCAGAAAATAGTGCCGAGGCCGCCTCGCGACCTGCTCTGGCGCAAACCGTTCAGGATCAAAGCGCTCCGCATCCTCCCAGATGGCAGGATGGCGATGGAGCATGTAATTGCTCCAGAAGACGGTGTACCCGGCTGGGATGTGGTAGCCATCGATCATGTCATCTTGGATGGTGTGACGCATTAACTGCCATACCGTCGGGTAGAGGCGCATAGTTTCATCGATGATCATCCGCGTATAGACCAGCTTAGAAAGATCCTCCATCGTTGGCACACGACCCCCCAGCACACAATCCACCTCTTCATGTAGCTTCGCTTCCACCTCAGGATGCTGGGAGAGGAGATACCAGACCCAGGAGAGCGCATTCGCGCTGGTTTCATGACCCGCGATAAAGATGGTCTGAATCTCATCGCGTAATTCCTGATCGCTGAGTCCCTGCCCTGTCTCTTCGTCGACGGTGGCAAGCATCATGGAGAGCAAATCCCCCAGGTCCTCCTGCTGCTCTCGACGTTCGCGCATAGTGGCGTAGGAGATCTCATCCATTTGCTTGATCGCCTGCCAGAGGCGGCGATGGGAGGGTATGGGAAAGGAAAGCGGTGGAAAGGGCATACGCGCAAAGGCGGCTAAGGTCTCATTGGAAACCTGGAAGGCTCGCCCAAAGTCCTGTGCTGCATCGCTCGCGTCAATGTTCATGAGGGCCATACTGACCATTTTGAGCGTGATCTTGAGCATTTCTTCCTTAATGAAGATGGTCTCCTGCTGAACCGTTTTCTCCTCCCAGGTCGCAATGGTATCGCGTGTGATGCCGTTGATGAGATCCACCAGCTTTTCAATACGCTGGCGATGGAAGGCTGGCTGCATCACGCGTCGTCGCTTCTTCCATTTCTCCCCTGAGCTGGTGATCAGCCCCTCGCCCATCACGCTGTGCAACATCTTGTAGATAAAGACGTCTTTATCATAATTACTGATGTTGTCAATGAGGACCCGCTTGATGTAATCGGGATGGTTGAGCAGGATAATTGGCATATTGAGCAAGGGAAACTGCACAATATCCCCATACTCTTTCGTGAGCGTGTCTAGAAACTGAAGGGGCCGTTTCTGAAAAGCCAGCGTCGCGCTCAATGGATTGCGTGCGCGGTAGCGAGGGACCCGTTTTCCCAGTGGAGTAGAGGTGGTTGACGATGGGTGCATGGTCTCTGCCATGTGAGATCCTTCTCTTTCTATGGGAATGCTTCTGAGAACTACGGTAGGCCAGGCTGACGCCAGGATTTTTGGATGGCTTGCAATGAGATATTTAACATATCGATATCCGTGCCTGTCCGCAGGAAGGGTATGGACTGATTGGGAGCCTGTGCCGTCCGTTGCAGGAGCGCGTCATAGGCGGTAATGGCTTGTTTAATACGGTGAAACTCGGTCTCAGTAAGTTGCGCACTGCGCAGGCGCATCCACAGGGCGTTCAAGACGCCAACCAAAGGCCAAAGCACCTTCGCGGGAGGATAGGGTATGCGTTCAACCATTTTCCCATGGCTCGCATCGACATAAACCTGCACGAGTTGTTGGATACTGACTTCCAATTCCCGCTTCTCCTGATCGGCAAGCAGGCGATCCTTCGCCACCGCGCTTTCAATGGCCGCCATCATCTCAGCACGATTGGCCCGTTTTGAGGCAGCGCTGGCGGTCGAGACCCAGAGAGCAGAGATGAACGCAACTAGGAATTGCAAAGCCACGGGAACGCCAAAGACCACGAAACCATTGGCCCCAATCGCCTGAGTAAGCAGAGCCTCCTTGGGCTGCAAGAAGTAATCAAGGACAATAAAGGTCGAATCAAGGACCGCGAAGACAAACACAAAGCCGATGGGCAACAGTGAAATCGACAGCAGTTCGATGAAGACGAAGAGCCCATAGAACATGATGCTGACGATATTCATCTCTGGATACATGTAGAGAATGGTGAAAATCAAGAGGATCTCACACCCAAAAACGGGAATACTACCAGCGAGAACGGGTCGTCCCAACCGATTTGCCACCATCATGGCAGCAATAAAGAGGTAGACCAACACATAGTCAACATTCATAACCATAGAACGTGCCCCAATCACGACGGTAATATCCATAATCTCCATGATCAGGAACAGGATGCCAACAGTACTAATGGTTCGATGCCGTCGGTAAGCCTCTTTTTTGATGATACTGGCATTAGCTGGCGGCCGAGGGGGCATTGTAAGCTTATACCACCAGCCAAACAGCCGATCCAGGCGATCTCCTTTGGTCTCCATCATGTCGCTAACGGAGCGTACGGATGATCGCGCCGTCGGGGTATCTATAGGGGGAAGGTTCATATTCACGTTACTTCACTGTCCTCCTTCTCAACTTAAAGTCCTCATAACGATCACATTCAATGCAAGAAGCGTTTTGAGCGCCTCATCAACCAGAGCCGGAGGGTGAGAGGCTTGGAGCGCCTCTTTGATCTCCCAAACGGTATGCCTGCCATCGATCAGCCGCCACACCATGAACAAGGCCTGGCGTTGTTGCGGAATCCAGTTGTGAAACCAGTGCCAATCAATCGCCGCAACGGCGTGGGGAACGAGCTTATTGCTATCAGAGGCAACTGGAAACGATCCGCTTGATACAGCGCTTGGTGGTCGCTGTGACTGAGACAAATGCTTTTGGGCCGGTAGGTGATTGGTCGAGTGATTTAGTGACGTGGGTTTCGCTGGGTGAAAGCTCCATTCAAAAGGTCCTCTCTCGTCATTGAGACGGAGAAGGACATCTTTGGCAAGAGAAGTCAGCAGTCCTTGTTTGTCTGCCACAGAGCACGAGACGACCATCCCATCAATCAACTCCAATCTAGCAGTGCTCTTTTTTGGAAGCCCAGGAACTCGATGGAGTTCAGCCTGAAGCGTACCACTCAAGCGATGGCGTGCGAAAAGCTCCAGGCTTATATCTAAGCCCGCACTCACGTCAATCCTGTCTTCATCCACATCTACTCCTCATGAAAATTGGCTATAGAGGTAGCATCATGCAAAAGAAAGCTTCATCTGCCCAAGTGCGCTGACAATGTTCGGGGGTAGTAAGCAAAACAAAGCTCAAGATGTTTCAGGCGAATTGTAACATGGCTCTTGCTAAAGCGTCAATTAATATTATATAAATTTTTTATGCACTCGAAAAGTATATATGCTTAAAGTGAGAGGCTATCGCGTATTAAATTGTATTTTCTACTGTAGCGGTTTATATTTTTGTTAATATGTTCATGAGTTAATACAGGCATCTATATAACAAAAGCACAACAATTCCATTACGAGCTTTCTTTTGTGATCTAATTGTGATACTTTTCTGGCAGAGAGAACCACTTGTGCATTACTATTAGCTACAATAAAGAGGCAAAAGAGGTACCTAGCATACTTATAAGGACAAATAATGCCGGGCTTCTTCCCGAAAAAACCGAAACCATTCTCTCACAACTGTTGGATGCGAAGGGTCCGCCCTCCGATGTACCAATTGACTTTCGCGGAAAAAATCGGGAATCTCTTCACACCGTAGCTCAACCAATCTCCCCGTTTTCACATCCTGGTTCACCATGGTTTGGGTCAAGAGTGCGACCCCCTCCCCATGCATGATTAAATCATAGGCCGTTTGAGGTGGAACCTCAAGGCGTTCTGCTAACGAAGAAGCTAATAGATTGGAGTGCCACTGTTTTACCTCCAAACTCCAATCAACAAGAAAAAATGGATGCCCCTGACTCACCACATCCGAGAGGGTAAGGGACACCTTTTGCGCAAGTGAATGATTAGGATGTGTTACCAGCATTAACGGCTCTTTCATCAGCAGCAGAGGCTCAATATCTGGATGAAAGAAGGGTCCCACCACAAACCCCAGATGGACATCGTGTTCATAAAGCATCTCAACCACTTCTCGCGTATGCCCCGTATGAATTGCTACCTCAATCTGAGGATAGTGGCGATGAAAGCGCGCCAGGGTGGTCGAAAAAAAACCAGTTGCCAGGGAAGGCAGCGTTGCGATTTTCAATTGCCCCTTTTCACCTCGAAGCGTTCGCCTCGTCACGTCAACTCCAGTAGTCATAGCTCGAAGCGCTGTTTGAGCATATGGAAGAAAGGCTTCTCCCAATTCCGTCAAATACAGACGGCTCCCTCGTCGTAGGAAGAGCTCGCCTCCTACTTCCTGTTCAAGCGCACGCATCCGAAAACTGATCGTTGGCTGGGAAATCCCCAATTTCCGCGCAGCTTTGCTAAAGCTATTCTGAAGGACAATCTGGTCAAAGGCTTGTAACTGATGAAGATCCATACACAACACACTTCCTCTTATATAAAAAAATTTTATTAAGAGTATAGCATCTATGTGATTGTTTTATCACTGGAGCAATGCTATGCTAAGAACAATCATTCTAGAAAGAGGAATACGTGATGATCCAGATCAAACACGCCTTCGACGCAGTGTTGCAAAAACACTACGAATGTCCCAAAGGCATGATGGGACGTCTTGCCGGAGAGCAGATGGTACGCCAACATCAGCCAGAGACATTCTGGACGCTTCATCTACTTGATGTCCAACCTACTGACACAGTACTGGAGGTAGGTTTTGGGGCCGGGCAGGCAATAAAATTGGCTGCCCGGCACATCGATGGCGGACGTATCATTGGCATTGACCTATCAGAAGAGATGGTACGGACCGCAACGCGGCGAAACGCAACATCTGTAAAAGCCGGACAGGTTATCCTTTCACAAGGTACCATCACCGCTCTCCCTTTTGAGGATCAGTATTTCGACAAGATCATGACCATCCACACGTTGTATTTCTGGTCACAATCACAGGGATCTTCACACGCGCTCCATGAACTGTGTCGGGTCCTTAAGCCAGGTGGCAGGGTCGTCATCACCCTTTCTACTGGGAAAATGAATGAGCAGGGGGAGCTAGAAGTGTGGGAGCCCCTTCATTCTGCACTCGAAGAACAAATCATGCCAATACTGCGACAAGAAGGTCTACGAGAGGTGCATTTAGAGCAAGGGCCACTCTCCCGACATTACACTAGCGTAGCTGTCATTGGCGAGAAATAGCCCTCTTAGACCTCAGATTCGCGCTTACTCTGCTGAGCGCAATTGCTCCTGAAGCCTGTAAGTTCCAACAGGTTACGTTCACTGCATCGCAGAGCGGTCAGAGAAAAGGATCGCAAATACAATCGATCAGGTTAGCAGTATCCATAAAGATGCCAACGATACCTAGCATGCTACTTGCCATCCTTTTCTTTTTTCACTCGGAGTGAGGCTAATGTGGCAGCCCTTGGGATAATATAGAATCGTGATTTCGAGATACCAATGCGTTGAGATTGATAGATACCCGTATGTGCGGAGAACAGATAGCTAATAACGCAGGCTAGAAACAGATATACCGACCCCTGCGACCCAAACATTTCGATGCCCAGGACAAAGCAGGCAATAGGTGTGTTGGTCGCCCCGCAAAAAACGGCGACCAGACCCAGGCTCGCGAGAAAGGTCAGAGGCAAATGAAGCGGCCCCGCCAGAGCATTACCCAGAGTGCCACCAATGACAAACAATGGCGTAACCTCACCACCTTGATAACCCGCCCCTAATGTCAATGAGGTAAACACCGTTTTCAAAAAAAATGCCCAGGGAGCAACTGGCTCGACAAATGCACGTTGTAATAGGGGAATGCTTAAGCCAGAGTAGTCTCGTGTCCCGATTCCGTAGGTCAGGAGTACCAGCAGGACTCCTCCAACAAAACTTTTTATCACAACGTTGGGAAAAAGGGTGGTATATAGTTTCTTGAGCCAATGGGTCAATTCGCTAAAGAGGATACTGGTCAGGCCAAAAATAATGGAGGCCAATACCACTTCTAGCAGCACAGGGGCGGAGATAGCGGGAACTGGACCCATCGCATAGTGAACGTGATGAATGCCCCAGGCCAGTGTCACCAGATTGCCAACAACGCTCGCCACAAAACAAGGGAGTAAGGCCTGATACTCAACAACGCCGATGGCAACCACTTCCATTCCGAAAATAGTACCAGCGAGTGGCGTCCCAAAGACGGAACCAAACCCACTGCTTATGCCACACATGAGAAGCAATTTCCGATCAAAAGCATCAACCCTGAATATCTTTCCAATCAGTTCCGCAAAACTACCTCCCATCTGAACGGCTGTTCCCTCTCGACCCGCCGAGCCTCCAAAGAGATGAGTCAGCACTGTACTGAATAATACAAATGGAGCCATACGAAAGGGAATGCTTTCCTGCCCCTCCGAAATCTGTTCAAGGATGAGATTATTACCTTTACTACTATTCTTGCCATAATTTTGATAGCAAAATCCGGTCAGTGCCCCACCAAGAGGTAAAAATAGCAATAGCCAGGAATACTGAGTCTGTTGTTGGGTTGCCCATTCCAGGGCAGTTAGAAAGAGGGCTGACGCCGTGCCCGCTAACAATCCGATCAAGCTCCCATAAAAGACCCACTTTATAAAAGCTCCCAACAATGCCAGATGAATCCACTTTTGTGCATATGATGAAACTAAACGACGTACTTTTTCTCTTCCAATTGACAATGTTTTTAGTGCTCCTCTATTTCCATTTTCGTTTTACAAATGAGCGAGTTCTCCACCAGGCGAGTTAGGAACCTTGTAATTGGTACTTGCGCGCATCTTTTGTTAGAAAGCGCTATCTATAAATGCAGATAAAAAAGACTCCTACCAAAAAAGAAAATGATCCTTTTTGGTAGGAGTCATCAGCCCAAAGGGCGGTTTCGGCGAACTCCATCGCCCGACCAGAGCGCGTTACTTCTCAAAGAAGAGGAACATGCCTGAAGTCTTCTCTATTCCTCTTCACACAAACGTTGCTTTACCTGGAAAAGCGCCCCAGTGTTCTGTGTACCTGGGTATGGCGAGAAATACCTCTCACTTGCTTACAAAATGGGATTATAAGCGACACCCGGTGATATCGTCAATAGTCTCTAGCAGCGAACCTTCAGTCTGCACTTAACTCGCTCGATTCTATACTGATGATTTGTCCACACCTGAAAATATTTTGCTCTTGCGCTCAATTCACTATTGCCGCCATCGCCGTGCATCTTGTTCAGGGAGAAGCAGATCATCATCGATATCAACAACTCCGCTCTGATCACTTAAAGGCCTGGTGAGTGGACGCGACGCGACCTTATGCGCCCGGTGGCGCACGCGTTGAAGGAATAATTGCCCAAGCCAGTCACCAAGCAGAATTACAATACAGCCCCCTACAATACTCAAAATGAGATAGAGAAACGCTGGTAGCCAATCACCATGAGCTAGAAGCAAAACATCACCCATTGCAAGGCTACTAAAGGTGGTATAGGCACCAATAAAACCAACATTGACAAAGAGACGTCGGGTTGGGGCAAGTAAGGTTGTCGCATCTGCCAGAACTGTACAAAAAGCCAGGAGCAGCGCTCCCGACAAATTGATGAGAAGGATATCATAAGGCCACCCAGAGCCAAGATGGCTCTGAATCAGCACGCTTAGGAGCGCGCGCGCGAGCGCTCCACAAAAGCCACCCGCGAATACAGCCAGGAGGCGACGCCGAGTTGAGAGAGTGTTCATCGCGTGATCTCCCATCCTAGCCACATACCTACGGCTTCCATACTCAAACCAAGCATATAGGTTACTATGAGATAGAATATCCCTTGGAATCTTCTGCCACCTCTCATAAGCTGAACTCCCTCCCAGTGCATTGTACTAAAGGTGGTATAACCTCCCAAAAAACCAGTCGCCAGAACTGTCTGAAGCTCCTTTGAGAGCACATGCTGCCCCGCCAGAGCAAAGACCAGACCAATGCACCAGGCACCTGTCACATTAATGACAAATGTGCCCCAGGGGAAGCTTCCCTTCATATGTTCCATAATGATACGCCCAAGGAGATAGCGTGCAACGCTTCCACAGGCTCCAGCTATGCCAACTCCAGTGAACAGTAACAATGATACGAGCATCAGGCATCGCCCCCTGGCAACAACATTTCGATAGGCGTACTTGTTATCATCCCCTGTTCCACCAGTGAATCAAGCTCTACCAGAAGTGACGACAGGCGTTGCTCCTGAATAACGATATCCACTATCAAAGGGAGGTTTTCGGCAATATCTGAGAAGCGGTTTGTAGCCAGGCGTTGTTGTGGCCCAAACCCCTCTATCCCACGCAGGACCGTAGCAACTAGAGCGCCATGTCGATACGCGGCTTCAAGTAGTAACTGATACAGCGGTCTCCCTTGCTGCTTTTGCTCCTCTCCTATAAAGATGCGAAGGCGCTTTCCACGCAAGCGAGAGGATGCTCGTAATTGGTTTGCCATAGAAGCAATCTTACCTTTCTAAGAGGAAACGCAGAATATCCGAGCGCCCCACGACTCCCTGTATACACTGCTGACGATCAGTGACTGGCAAAAACTCACGACGTTTTTTCATCATACATTCAATCGTTTCCTGAACGGAGGTCGTATCATTTACTGTTATTACCTCCGGGTTCATCACATCTGAGGCAACCTGTGGTTTACCAGTTAATACATGTAAGGCTCCAGAGGAGAGTCGTTGTGGTCGTCTACCGCGAGTCCAGTTTTGGAGCAGACCCACAAAACTTTTACGCTCGCTTGTTTGTAATCTGTTTAACACATCTACATCGCTAATGACACCCTGTATCTGCTGTTGCGCATTCACGACAAAGACCCGCTTAAGGGGTGAGGCGAGAAGAGCCTCAATTACTTGCGGCAGCGGCAAAGTGGCTTCTACAGTAGGCGCGATTCCCAATGGAAAGGCCCAATGGGTTGCTGTGATATCGGAGCGGAACTCAATGGTTGGCTCGGTCTTACTGTCTGCGATCCCTGGTCTGAAGACTCATCAGCGAGCGGACTTGTCACCATCAATTGCAAGAGATCAGAACGCGAGATCATACCTTCTAGTGTTCCGTCAGACAAAACAACTGGTAGCACATGCAGAGATGTATCCAGCATAATAGAGGCAGCATCTTTGACCGATACTTCCGGCGAAACGGTATGAACCTGACGATTCATAATCTCGCTGGCAGCAAGATCGGGCTGTGATGGCTGAGAAGCTAGTGTCTCCAGATCTGAACGGGGTAGATCGCGCATCGTGCGCATGACCCCGCGTCGTAGTGAGAGCACTTTCGCCTCGACGAGATCATGAGTACTGATGATTCCAATCAGGTGGTTCAATTCATCAACGACGGGCAATGCGCGAAAGGGAGCATCTATGAGCAGCGAGAGCAGGTATGATACCGGTGTCTCTGGCGATACGGTCACTATTGCCGTCTCCATGACCTGCTTGACTGACAACCTTGCAGATAATCTATGCGAATGTACATGGGTATATTTGAGGACCTCTACCTCGTGCAAGGTTATGAGACCACCTTGTAGCATGGCTTCCAGTTGTGGAAGCAAGCGCATAAGGCGCTCAGGTCGATCTATCACCTGCACAATGACTGTGGCATCAGACACAAAATGAAAACGCTCTTGAGTATGGAGGATCTTACCCGCTCCGAAGCCTGCAATAGCGCGCGTGACAGTTGCTCCAGCGCATCGCGCCTCTCGTAGCATTTGGACAATAGCGACATACAGTGTCTTCCCATGCCATTGATCCGCTTCGCCAATATACATTGTGAGTGCCAGCGCTTTACCAGCACGCAGTAAACTCATCCTATCACTTCCTTTCTCATGACTAGAGCATACATATATTTTCCTCCTTTCATCCTTCTTTCTCTGGGCTCAGATCCACTCCTTCATGAACAAACAAGCAAAAAAGCTTCTACCACATCACACACATTGAAGCATTCTATATGCAAGTGTGAGTCAGGTAGAAGCTATCAGCCAATGGCATTACGCGAGCCTCATCGCGAGGATACTTATTGTCCCTTGCTCGTAGTATACCCAGGAAGCAAAAGACGCGTCAAGAACCTATCGTACAGGTTGCTCCGCCTCCCTTTGAACGGCAAACACCGGCTATACTTTCCAACAAAGAGAGATCATAATTGAACTGAGAGCCCGATCCCGGAGAAGCATCTGGTTACATCCAGGCAAAAGGAAGTTGACAGCTATGACTAATATTCATATCGAACGAGTTGCTCCAACGGAACTGGTCAAAGTCATCCAACTCTTTAGCGAGCAAGTCTACCCAGTCCATCCAGAAGAAGCCCATCTCCATTTCGCCGGGCATGAGCAAGGGCAAGCTGACACCTTTCTGGCATGGAACGCAGAGAGCCTGGCTGGTTATCTCACCATCCGCTGGCAATCAAACTACCCGCAGTTTCGGCAGCAGAACATTCCGTTGATCCACCATCTAGGGGTCTTCCCCCAGTTCCAGAGACAAGGAATTGCCTCACAATTGATGGACGCAGCGGAACAATTAATCTCCACTCGCGCCACTCAGGCAGGCATAACAGTTGGCCTCTTTGATGAATATGGACCCGCACAACGGCTGTATGCCAAGCGCGGCTATATTCCAGATGGACGAGGTGCGTGCCAGGGACAACACCCGCTCAAACAAGGAGAGGCGGTCACCGTCGACCATGACCTCATACTTTGGCTTGCCAAGGATCTTTGATGCCCGTTGAAGAAATCTAGAATATTTCGGATGCTGGAAAGCCGGCACTATGAGACTTGCCCCATTTCTGTGGCAATGTATTTCTGCTTACTTTTTAGGAACTTGCTGGGAAAGCTCATTTTGCTGGATCAACTCCTCAGAGACATCCCAAAGCCGTTGGCGTACCACGGTATCATAGGAATGCCTGGAAGAAGGGACCTGCTTACTGTCAGAGAAGTACTTCCCACTCACCTTTTCGATCTCAGGCGAGGTTGCCAGGTAGAGCATCGTTTGAGCCCCTCGCTCTTCAGAGATACCAGTTAAGAAGTAGATGACCTCACCGACAGCATGCATAAGGCCTTTGGTGCCACTATTGAAATTAGAGCGGACTCGACCTGGGTGAAGCGCATTGACCGTGATATCTACGTCTTGAAGTCGATCAGCTAATTCGTAGGTAAAGTAAATCTGCGCAAGCTTGGACTGATTATAGGCTTTCACAAAGTTGTACTTTTGCACACCTTGTAGATCTGCAAAATCAATATTCCCATAAGGATGCGCGTCTGAACTGACATTGATGATGCGAGCTGGCATACTATCTTGAAGCACATCCAATAACAATTTTGTAAGCAGGAAAGGGGCCAGATAGTTGACGACAAAAGTCTGTTCCAATCCATCAGAGGTTGTTTTGCGCTCCGCATAAATACCCCCAGCGTTATGGATGAGAACGTGAAGCTGAGAATATTTCTGTTTGAACTCACTGGCTACGCGGCGAACCTGTGATAGCTCCGAGAGGTCCGCGATAATCAGATCCACCTGATCATTTGAGCTTTCCTCCATAATCTCTGCTCGCGCGGCTTCTCCCTTCCCCCGATCACGACAGACCATCACTACGGTCGCGCCCATTTTTGCCAGTTCCCTCGCTGTGACTTTGCCAATGCCCGAGCTACTACCTGTCACCAGGCAAACTTTTCCTCGCATACTTATATTATTGCTGTTCATGGTTCCTACTTTCTGCTCATTTGAAAGGACATTAACACTTTTTTGGTGAGTGCTATATCCTTTTCCAGGGCTTTCCAATTCTAATAAACGGAACATTGCCCAGTGAGAAGAAGATTGAGAGCCTGATCCAGATGAGCATCCAAGAAGCGCATCTGGCGAGCGACATTGCGAACCCCAAGGTGATCCATAAGGCTTAATGCCGTACTATTGAGCTGAGCAAGCAGGCTGGGAACTGAGCCAGTGCGCGTCTGGCAGCTATCTTCGCCTAGGGAGACATCTCGTCGATAATGGAGGCGATTTTCAATGGCCCAATGCGCCCTGATAAGCTCAAGTATTCGTGCAGGAGGAGCCTGACGTAACGAGAGACTGCTGATCCCGTACACCACCTCGTGGCGCATCTTGCCTGACTTGAGAAGGCGTGTCGTTCGTTGGAGGCGAAAAACCTGTTCAATACCGACCCAATCTCTGCCAAACCACTCATTGAGATCTGGACTACAGAGGAGTTGGCGATGTTCCAACCGCCCATGACCCTTGCTCCAGGTCTCTGCCTGCTGCCAGCGCCGCCGATCAGGGAAGGGATCATCCAGCAGATCCGCAATGTCCTCTCGCAGCGTCGGCTGGTTGCCTTTGGCGATGAGGAGGTAGTCCCCTCCCAACTGCTGCACCAGAGCACACAATGCCCGTTGCGTGTGCATAGCATCCAGTGTCAGAATGCGTCCACTCACGCAGGTAGAGGTCAACAAGGGTTTGAGGGCGCTGATTTCGTTCTCTTTCTCCCCCACGTTGCAATGCCACAGCACCGTGCCCGTTGCCACCTCATAACAACTGAGTTGATGTACAGGATGAGCCCCTTGGGTGGTCCCTCTCAACGTTTTGCCATCAATGGCAATGTGAGCATGATCCGCTTGGGCAGATGGGGTGTGTAAGCGACTTGGTTCCTCCCCACAGCGGCTTTGGGCCTCCCACCGGGTGAAAAAGGCTGAAAGCAGCACGTCGAGGTGCTTGTCATCTACTCTTGCGAGCACATTGCAGTAGGTCATCTGGCATGGCATCTTCTCCCGACGCAGCCCGAAGCGCTGTGCGAGAACCCCTCCGCGATGACGAATCCATTCGGTGGCTCCACTCAGGGTCTTTTGCCCTGCCAACTTGGCGAGCACAAGGAGCGAGAGAATCAAGGCGAGTTCGTAGCGCTTCCCTTGTCCTCTTCTCTTGTCTGAAAGTGCTTGTAAGCTCTGATAAAGCGAGGTCACTGGAACTCTCTCAGGATCCTCTTCGGCTCGCGCTGTTAGCGTCCATATGTTATAGTCCATGCAGAGTTTTCCTTTGTAGGTCTTGGTTTTTGTATTCTACAAGGAAAGCTCTTCTTTTTCACCTCCTCTTCTAGAATTGGAAAGCCCTGTATCCTTTTCAAAGGTTCTTGCCTCTTCTATGCCCCGAGTGTAAACTATAGACCTGAGTTTATAGTCAAGCCTTTTTTGGAGCACTTTTCTATGCGCATCAAAGAATTGGAAGAAAAGACTGGTTTGACGCGTCATACGATACGCTTTTATGAGAAGCAAGGATTTCTCGGGGAACATTTGATCCACCGTGAGGGAAACAATTATCGAGATTATCCAGAGGAGATGGTTACCTATCTCCTGATGCTCAAAGCCGGTCAGGCAGCGGGGTTTACATTAGCAGAACTCAAAGAACTCATCACCGCAGATGAGGCCAATGAACTTTCCCTCCAAAGAAAAGGTGAGCATATTCGCCAAAAGATGAGGGAGATAGAGAAGAAAAAGGCAGAATTAGAGCATATACATAGATTTCTAGCATACAAGCTTTCATTGCTCAAATCAGAAAGCACAGAAACTTCCCTTGATGGGACATATATTATTCCCGAAATGCTGACAGCCCCTTCTCCCAATCTGTGGAATGTATGCCTATCTCGTCTCAAAGGGGAGCAGCCAATGACATTGTTCTCGATAAACGAAGAAGAAGGGAAAACTTTTGAAGATGATTCTCGCTCATTATCATAAGACAATTCCCATCAAGAGAACCATATAGGTGCCATTCCCGCTAAAAGCTCCGTGCCCAAGCAAACACAGGTCATCCAGCTTGTACGCAAGCTGAACTTGTGTGAAGATCACCAGCAGGATTTCACATCCCCGCTTTTCGCGCGCATCTAGACATAGACATCACCATATGTTAGACTCGTTCTACGAAAGAATAGATGATCGACCAGGACAAAATGTTACGAGGGCATGAAGCTACAACAAAAACAGGCAGGCGCCACCGTCTTCTACTCCTACACCTCTGCCGATAAGAAGTGGCGTGATATTGCGCCGGACTGGTGAGCATCCCGCTTGGCATGCTCGTCTTTGGACCATTCGCCATACAACGTTATGGGCTGAGCGGCGGGCTGCTGCTCGCAGGGCTATCTTTAGGATTGATTGGTGGGCTAATCTTCGGGCTGTATGGCTTCATCCAGCACTTTTTTATACGAAGTATTCTCTGGCGCACAAATAGCCTTCCCTGGAAGCTTATTCCCTTCTTAGACGAAGCTACAGAGCGGCTCTTCTTGCGGAAAGTGGGAGGCAGTTATATCTTCGCGCATCGACTCCTGCTTGAGTATCTCGCCACCATTGATGAACCTGTATCTTCCAAACACACTCCCCCAAACGACGAGACCAGGCACAGGAACACCTCTCCTTTATGAAGAAAGGCAAACTTACACATCCCGAAATATAAAGAGCGGGATGTGGAGTATTATCTTTTGCACGAATATTTACAAAAGGCTAATTGAGAGAAGATGAGAAGGTAATGACATATAAGCCAGTTCAACCACATACAAAAGCAGAGGCAGAATTGGCCTTTGCATTAGGGATAAAAAATCACATCATAGATGCCCTTCTTGGTGTGACCTACTACGAGGAAGATTGGCGTTGGGTCCAAAATGCCTGCCTGGCCTTGCTTGATGACCCAGACCATCATATTCAATGGGTGGCAATCCAATGTCTGGGGCACCTTGCAACTTTTCATCACACCCTTGACCTCCCAATCGTACTTTCTGCGCTCGGGGCACGCACCTCTGATCCATGTTTGGCAGCTGCGTTAAATGATGCGTTTGATGATATCGCCACAGGAATTAACGATACATCGTATTTTGAGGAACACTGGGATGAGCTACCACGACAAATTAAAGAGGGGTTGATAGAAGGAGGAATTTTTAATAGCTTGGGAAAACATGTCAGCAAAAGGAACTTCGTCTCTGACCGCGAAGGAATGATACCAGAACACGGATCGCGTGATCACACATTGGTGGAACGGCTCAAGTATCACTCTGAAGTCTCTCCCTCACATGACTGGAACGAATATTATGATGAACAAGGGAACCTATTGCGTCTGAGTCTTGCGGAACTGGGTCTGACACATTGCCCTCCTGAGCTCTGGCAGTTGACATCTCTACTCGATCTCGATCTAAACGAGAATCAACTCAGCAGCTTACCTGTCGAACTTGGTCGACTGATCAATCTGGAAAGCCTTGGGCTGAGTGAGAATCGGTTCACCCATCTGCCTCCTGTATTGGGGGAGCTCATACATCTCCAAGAGCTCTACCTCGATACAAATCGACTACAGAATATCCCAACCTTCATTGGGCGCCTTTCCAATCTCCATACGCTGTGTGTAGACAAGAACCAACTGAGTAGCCTTCCCGCCGAACTAGGAGAGCTTCCCAACCTGGTCACACTATATCTTCATATAAATCAGCTTGGTAGCCTTCCTGCTGAAATAGGGAAGCTTCTCAATCTGAGAACACTCTTTTTGCAAGAGAACCAGCTTAGGAATGTACCTGCTGAACTTGGGCAACTTGTCAATCTGACATGGCTAAGTTTAGATGGGAATCGCTTACGTAGTTTGCCTGCCCAATTAGGGCAACTTATCAATCTCCACACACTTAGTCTGAGCCAGAATCCTCAGCTCCAGATTCCTCCTCCAGAAATTGTTCAGCAAGGAGTACCAGCTATTCTGGCCTATCTGCAAACATTGTGAGAAATCGAGAGATCTTTTTCAACAGGATTACCGGGAAATCATCGCTGCTCATGCAGGCAAAGCACCATTGGTATGAGAAAATATTGATTGTTTGATTGCGTGTTGGGTATACTCGTTATCATAGAGAGTAGAACATATGTTCTCACGGTAATGGAGCCATACTAGAGCAAAGCAACTCAGCTATGGAACTATGAGTGGTTGAGAGACTGAGCCTGCCAATTACAGAGGAGGAAAGCGTGGAGTGTTGTGTCTCTATATAGGAGAAGTAGGAGGGGGGTTCCCCTCACCCGCCGAAGGATGGCGCGAGCGAGCACTTGATATTCATGATCTGCTGCAAGAACATCGGGAAGCAACTTTCTATATGGTAGTCCGGGGCGACTCAATGCAAGGGGCTGGCATCATCGATGGCGATCTTGTAGTCGTAGATCGTGCGCTGAAGGCGCATCACGAGAGCATCATTATTGCCCTGGTCAATGATGGTTTTCTGGTCAAGCGCTACACACAACAGAAGGATGGAACAGTGATCCTGTGCTCCGCCCACCCGCGCTTTCCGCCACTGCCCATTACCCCACAAATGACCTTTGAGGTCTGGGGTGTGGTGACCTATGTAGTAAGAAGTCTGCGCCCTGGGGTCTCTTTGCGAGCACGGCTCCGAGGATGGATACGACGAGGGGAGCTATGAAACCACACGTCTTTGCGCTGGTGGACTGCAACAATTTCTATGTCTCCTGTGAACGGGTCTTTTTTGCGGAGATTCGCCAGCACCCCGTTATCGTCCTCTCCAATAACGATTCGTGCGTTGTGGCACGGAGTAATGAAGCCAAAGCGTTAGGGATTGCCATGGGTATGCCTCTCTTTAAGTGCCAACGCGTTGTCAAACAGCATCACGTGGCAGTCTTTTCTTCCAATTACGCGCTCTATCAAGACATGTCTGACCGAATCATGGCGGTCTTGTCGCGGTTCACCTCAGCTTTAGAAATATACTCGATTGATGAGGCATGGCTGGATCTAAGCCATGTACCTGCGGCACAGTGTGAAATCTATGGACAAGAGATTCGTCGTTGTGTGTTGCAAGAAACCGGTATTCCCATCTCGGTAGGCATAGCCTCAACCAAGGTCTTGAGCAAGATCGCGTGCGAGTTGGTTAAGCGGCATTCTATCTTTCAAGGCGTGCTCAATCTCTTTGCCTGGTCCGAGGAGGAAGTTGACGCTTGGTTGACAGGCATTGCCGTTGAGGATGTGTGGGGCATTGGAAAGCAGTTAGCTACGAAATTGCGTCCAGCGGGTATCGTTTCTGCACACACCTTGAAGCAATCCAATCATGTCTGGATACGGCACTATTTGAACGTCGCAGCTCAGCGAGCAACGCTCGAATTGCAAGGAATCAGTTGTCTGCCTTTGGAAACCAGGAAGAAGCCTCGGCAGGGCATCATGGTCTCACGGACCTTTGGACGCATTATTGAAGACCTTCACGAACTCGAAGAAGCGATAGCAACCTATGCGGTAAGCGCCGTCGAAAAAGTACGACGCCAACGGTCGCTGGCAAGGCAGGTGAGTATTTTCATTCATACCAACCCTTTTGATCGACGGGTCCCGCAATATGCCAGAAGCACCACAGCGACCTTGCCCGTTGCCAGTGCGTTTACGCCCGATATTCTGGATCTGGCAATAGCGTTGCTACACACTATCTATGCCCCTGGATATCACTATAAGAAGGCTGGCATCTTTTTGTCCGAATTTCAGACCCAGGAGATGCTCCAGACAGACCTGTTTGGCATCTTTTCGCTGGAACGATATATGATACAGGAACGATTGATGCATGTGGTAGATGAAGTCAATGGCACCTGGGGCCGCCATACGCTGTGCTTTGGAACCCAAGGCATGAAGCGATCCTGGTCGATACGACAAATGAGGCGCTCTCAACGCTACACCACCCGCTGGAACGAGATCTTGACGGTCTCATAATGATGAAAGTGAGCAAGAGATGAAACAGATATTTCTGAAGAAAACTGGAGTGAATGTAAGTGCGCTCTGCCTGGGCTGCATGTTCTTTGGCACACCGATCCCAGAAGAAACGGCCTATCAGCTAGCAGATCACTATTTCGAGGCAGGTGGACGACTTTTCGATACCGCGAACAATTAAATTCTTCACATGGGTTCAGACGTTACCGGGGCGATCTTGCCCCAGTACATCTTACGCTGAATGATCAATCGGCCTCTTGGAGGATGAATATGAATAGCCTTATCGAGCATGAGCTTCCGGGAATACACGACCTGCGTGACCAACTGATGGGCATGATCTCTGACCAGGATTTGGCCTACAAGCTCCCCGGATCTAACCCAACTTTCGGCGAATTGTGCGAGGAAATGGCACACATCCAGCAGGTGTATATCCATTCTTTCAAGACATTTAAGCAGGATTGGGGATACCGCGATTCTCAGGTGGAAGAGACAAACAGTGTGGCGAAACTCACTGCCTGGTACAAAAAGCTGGACGCAGAACTGGCCGAGGCATTGAGTGAATTATCAGAAGATGACATTCACAACAAGCAGATTGACCGGGGACACGGGTTCACCCCATCCCTTTACGTCCAGTTCCTGATATACCACGAGGCGCTCCTGATCTTCTACGCGAAAGCCAGTGTGTACCTGAAAGCGCTGGAAAAACCATACACTGACCAGTGGAAAGTCGGGATTGGGTAGCGGGAGATCGCCAGCGGAGGGGTGGTGAGTATACAGGGAAGAGCCAAAGGCAAAAGGTTTCTCACTGAGAGTGCTTCTCAACAAGGATCATTATAGGGGTATGAAGTATACAAGGCCAGGAGATTCAGTCAAGCGATACACTGAATCTCCTGGTTTGTTGGTAGTAGATTCGCAAGCAATCATTCTACGTGTTGCTTGTGTTAAATCAAGCAACATAAATACCTCAGTATAGTAACAGGCAGCCAGGGCAAAGACAAGAAGGCTAGGACCATTGTCTTTGCCTTCACTTACAATGCCAAGGACCGGACGAACCCCACCATGAGGCTGTCGTGGTTTCCGTGACGCATGTATCTCACGGCTATAAGACTCGTCCGTGACCCTGATAAAGAGCGTTTTCTATGACAGCACATTGCTCCGGTCAGGATGTACCGCTGGCCGTTCACTCGCAGAACCGACATCGGCGTACTGCGTATTTTGCCAGTCTTACGACCAGGGATCGAGAGAATATACATGGTACCGATGGACATTCCCAGACGATTGAGCAGGATGATTAACTGGTTGGCTGGTTTAAGCCACCAGGGAAACGCCGAAGCCTTCACGCTCCTCCTTTCTCACACGATCCCTCTCACTCTACCTAACGACGCACCACTATATTGTGGTTGCCCCCCTTGACGCTCGACCAGAGTGGAAATAAATGGCCTGACATTATTGCTTTGAGCCATTACCAAATGGGGCATTTGGTAATGGCTTACGCGTTCAGGCACAACGGTTGACCAAGCAGCAGACTCGATGAACTTCAGCATTGCATACCACAAACTACGACTCGAATTGTTAATTCCGATTCGAGCCTGTGGCATTTGCGCGTCTAAACAACAATGCCGAACCGACCCACAACACAATGAAAAAACCATTCACCATCAAGATCTCGGACACAGAACTTCCAAGATACCGATACATCCCGACGATTAGTGCAATCACAGTAACCAACACCTGAGCAAGCGCCGTCACAAATAACGCGAGTGTCATTCCACGGGACTGGAAGCGTGCGATGAGGGAACCAATGATTCCGACGGCGAGCACTCCAATATACATCAGGTTCGCGAGTTCGCCCTCACTTCCAATGAGTCCAACGGCAAGGTTTGCCCAGACGAGAAAGGATGCTGTCGCAAGCGCTAAGCCGAGGGCCAACCGATACACGATATTGCTCGCTTTTCTCGTTATCAGCTCATATGTGAGACCAGTGCCAATCAAGATAACACCTGCAACAGCAAAATCAACCGGGCCCCATGACACCTCATCAGTAAACAGCATTGCTACCAATGGCAGCAGCAATATGAGTGCAGTTACGAGCACAATGTAGATAATGTTTTTGTTTTGCATGATGATGCTAGCACTTCTTGCTTTCATTGAGTCTCTCCCCTTCTGAGTCGCTACAATGTGATGAAACCATACTTTCATCTACATCCGAATATTCTTACTTTCTGAGCAATAGGGCTACCAAGCTAAAACATTCTGATGTACATGCTAAAAGAGATAGGAAGAGGTTTCAATGATCTAAGTACACAAATGCCGGAGTCCGAGTGCAACGAACGTGGTGTGTGAGTGTGCTTGTCATATTGCCACAAGTGTTGATAGTACTACCGCAATACCATCAAATCTACCTCTGACATGCTTGGCACAGATCGTGGTGCATAAAAAGCAACCAACCTGAGCGAGTGGTCTAAGGGAGGGTTCTCTTCAATCCCTTCTATAGCTCACTCAGGCTGGTTTTCTTCTGATTGTTGCAAGTTTATCGCTTTTTTCAGGATGAAATTGACGTTTATTCCTGCGTGATAGGTACTGGTAATACTGGTACAGATTGATTCTCCCCTCGCTAACACTTCTCCTCAACTTATTGGTGAGGAACAATGCTGGAAGAATACTGATGACCATAAAGATTAAACTCACGATAAAGCTCATGTGATATGCGACGATGGTGTTAGAAAGTGAATGCGCGTTCCCGGTGAAGGAGTTTGCGACAACTGTGGCAAGAAGAGCTGAGCCAAAGGCCGCGCCGATATTTTGGACAATGCGGGTCACGACGCTGGCCTGGGGAACTTGTGGTTTCTGTAAGCCCACATAGGAATCGCTCATGACTGGGATGGTAAAACCACCAACGCCCATGCCGCGCACGGCGAGAACAGTCCAAATCATCCAGGCCTCTGTTCCATTATCAAAGAATATAAATGGCAGAGTTCCCAATATTGTCAGGACGATGGAGGGAAGTACAACCCAACGTGCCCCGATCTTATCAGTCATTTGTCCAATCAACGGACGAGCAACCAGCATTCCCACACCCTGGGGGATCAACCAGAGAGCCGATGTGATAACATCCAGGCTGCGTACATTTTGAAAGAACATTGGCAAGAGCAACATCGGTCCATTTGTCGCAAATCCCGCTAAAAACAAAGAGACAAACGCAGCGCTAAAATTTCTTGATTGAAACAAAGCGAGTGGAATCAATGCCTGGCCTCGCATTCTCCATGCATAGTTGATATAGGCCACAGCTGCCAGAACACCTGTAATAATTGCCAGAATACCGGTCATCAGGCCATCTGCCCTTCCAACTTCTATTATCCCATAGATACAGAAGCCAGAAACTACAGCTAGCAACAGGACGCCAAGCCAATCGAGCTTTGCGTATTTGTTCGATGCCTCAAAAGCAGGGAGTTTCCATTGTATCAAGCATAATGCAATCGCCCCGACTGGCAGGTTGACAAAAAACAGCCAGTTCCAATTCAGGTATTGCAATATCAAACCGCCGATAACCGGCCCTAAAATAGGGCCCAGAACTATCGGTATACCCACAATGGACATCAAACGTCCAATATGATCACCCCCTGCCAACTGGACAAGCAAGGTGGTTAAGGTAGGAATCATCAGGCCTGAGGCAAACCCCTGCAATAAGCGAAAGGCAATTAAACTGGGTATATTCCAGGACAGGCCGGAAAGCAAAGAGCTGAGCAAAAACACCCCCAACGCGCTCATGAAAATCTTCTTCCCATCAAACTTCTGGATCAGCCAGCCGGAAAACGGCACGGCAATCCCTAGAGCCAGCGTATAACCTGTAACTACCCATTGTGTCGTTGCGAGCGTAGCGGAAAAGGTTTTAGCCAGGTCGTTGATTGCAATATTGATGATAGTAGCGTCCAACATTGGTGGGAGTGCTCCAAGCACGGCCACCAGAGCAATGATGATGATATCCTTCGAGATCTTTTCCTCTGACATTTTTCACCTTTCTTAGGGTACATAGTGTATCTTATCTAGGGAAAAGTATACCATCTTTTGAAATAAAGTACAATGTGTATCTAAAAATATGGTATACTCATGGCAGAGACTTTATAAAAGAGGCGGGTTTGTTATGCAAAGAGAGAGAGAGCACAGAAGCAGCCACAGACGTGGGGGTTCCCAGAGCGAAAATAGTTATCAAGCAACGATGCGAGGAAGCAGACGTAGACGTGGAGATGTATTAACCGAAAGTATTTATCAAGCGACAGTGGAAGTTTTAAAGGAAGATGGTTATGTCAATCTCACGTTTCAAAAAATTGCCCATATGACCAGAACAAGCCGTACTGTGCTCTACCGTCGCTGGGAAGTCATTTTGCCCTTATCCATGAAATCATGGAGTATAAAACACATAAAGCGCTTGATGGGGAACTCATCGATCAAATTACAGATACAGGGAGCCTGCGCGGAGACTTACTACGTTTATTGACGCTTTATCAAAGCGTGTATATAGAGGTAGGTCCAGAGATTATGAACGCAGTTTTGTTTGAAATGAGCCAGCAAGGTGAAGAAATACAGAACCATCGAAAATATGCGCTAGAGAAAAACGCCTTAACGATGAGAAAAATAATAGCCTTTGCGCAAGCTCGTGGTGAAAAAATCAGGAAGATCAGTCCTCTCACCCTGACCTTGCCATTTGATTTAATACGTATAGAGAATATTTTGCATCAAACCACGATGGATGCCAGACACCTGGAACATCTGGTGGATGAAATCTTGCTCCCAGTCTATCAAGCAATCTCCTGAACATAAAGTTCATCATAAAGGCGCTAGAACTGATAGCGAAAGATCCAGCCTCCTTCCTTCCTCAATGCAGGCAAACTGTACATCAAGCGGCAAGTAGCGCGATAGGCCCAGGGTGTCCTGGCAACATATGGCGATCCGACGATAGATGATGTTCCAATGAGTTTGAGGAGCGGATCCCACCTTTCAGGCTCATGAGGATCATCGAAGCCTGGATTGGCAGGCTTCATACCAATCGCCTTGATCGATGGATGAGAGACAATAAGTCGCGACGCCAGCTTAGTGTAGCCATTGAACGCCAATTGCCCACCTGGGAAATGAGCGGTTAATCGTCTGAAGAGTTGCGTGATTTCATTTTCGGTCAGAAATGGCAGCAACCCATCTGCAACGATGATAGCAGGATAATCCGTAGGAATAGCATCCAGACAGTGGGGACTGGTCAACGAAGCGCCAATCATCTGATATCCAGCATCTTCAGTGTAGAAATGGCGGCGCATCTCAATCACATCGGGATAGTCTATGTCGAACCAGCGAACGCTCTTCGGCGGTTTGACCCGTTCTCTTCGACTGTCCAGACCACATCCCAGATCCAGCACTGTTGCATCCGGATGATCTGCGAGATATTCCGCTGTACAGTCATCAAGCATCCTTGCTCGGATTGCCCCTCCAAAGCTCTCTTTTTGCGGGATTTTCAATTTTTGGAAGTCGTAATCAAGCTGCTGGGCGATCTCCTCGGCTTTCTTATCACCCAGAATCGGGCGCTTTGAGCGATTATCCATCGCCCTGGTTGCGAGTGTGAGAAGGAGTGTTTCTTGCACCCCTGTAAAGGGAACATTGAAAGTCTTCATCATAGTTTCCTTTGCGCTTCTTTGCTTGACAACACACCTGAGAAACAAGCATTTACTCAGGTCAACTGGCTGTTGGTGAATCAATGACGATTCCTGCAACCACTGAGGCAATGAGATATTCTCGCCCCTGAGCCAAACTTGAAGGAGCTACTTCAGCCTCTATCTCTGGCAGGAAGGTCTGGTAGAGAGGTAAAGAGGCCAGGTAAGACAGGCAGGTCTGGAGAGCTTGCATCAATTGAATGATAGGAGAATAATCAGATCGCAGGATCCCAGCTAACTGAGCCTGTCGAAAAATGTGCTCCAACTGTTCAACTTTGTCTGTGGGTAAATGTGTGCTAATCTTTGCATAGGTTTGCCACCCTTCCGCCATTTCCCAGAGTAATATACGCATCAGGCGCGGATGTTCAACCAGGTGATCGAACAAACCACCAATTGCGGTTTCGAGAAAGGCTCGGAACTGGCTTGCCTCCAATGGGGATTTTGCTTGCTCAAATAAGGGAGCAAAGGCACGCGCCCGCAATTCGTTAGCCTCCCTATGAGCACGTCTCAGTACTTCAGTATAAAGGTTTAGCTTATCGCCGAAATACTGAAAGATTAAACTCTTCGTGTGGTTCGCGAGAACCGCGATAGCTTCTACAGATGTCCCGGCAAACCCATGCTGAGCGAATAGGGTTTCCGCTGCGTTGAGAATATTCTCACGCGTTCTTTCCGCATCATAGATCCGCTCTCGTCCCCGTTTTCTTCCAGATTCAGGCATAACAATTTCACCTTCCCTATTTATAATCTGACCGGTCAGATTATAAATAGGGAAGGTGAAATTGTCAAGAGAAAAGGCTCTCAGATATGTTGTTTCATAAACATCCGTTTTTTGACACGCCTCCCCAACCGCATGCATAAACTCAGGAACATCGGTTATGCTACAAAAAACTCAGCCTTTGCTACGAAAGCACACTTTGTGACACTGGCTAAGGAACCATGCCCAGGCCTACCAATCCCAGTGTCTCTGGGAAACCGCAGAGCAAATTGGCATTTTGAATAGCCTGACCCGAGGCCCCCTTAACCAGGTTATCCAGGCAAGCGACAACGATCAAGCGTTGCGTGCGTTTATCAACGATTGGATAGAGAAAACAATGATTGCTTCCAACGGTCCATTTCGTATGTGGAGCCTGATCAACTACATGCACAAACGACTCATTCGCATAGAAATCCCGATATAATGCATACAATTCCTCGTTTGCTGGGATGTGTCCCTGGTCATCTGCTCGCAACTCGGCATAGCTCGTCGAGAGAATCCCACGCGTCATCGGCGCGATATGTGGCACAAACGTCAACCGTAGCCCACCCTCAACAGGATGACCACCAGTTGCAGCGGCGGCTTCAAGCTCCTGTACTATTTCTGGCAGATGACGGTGCCCCGCAAGGCTGTATGCCCACGCATCCTCATTCGCTTCTGGATAATGGTAAGAGAGGGCGGGAGTACGCCCTCCTCCACTGATGCCTGTGATAGAGGTAATAATCACGTTAGGGCCAACTATGCCAGCCACCAGAGCAGGAGTGAGTGCCAGAATGGCGGCGGTTGAGTGGCAGCCGGGATTGGCGACAAGTTGCGAATGACAGACCTGTTCACGATAACGTTCTGGCAGGCCATAGACGGCGCTCTTCAGGAGAGCGGGAGCAGGGTGAGTATGGGTGTACCACTCCTCATAGACCTCGCTCTCATGGAGGCGAAAATCCGCTGATAGATCGACCACTTTAATTCCACACTCGATCAGCCGCTCCACTGCTGAAGCAGCCGCCGCATGTGGAAGGCACACAAAGGCGAGGTCAGTCTGGGCAGGCTCTTCAGTGATGACAAGAGCAGGATCCACACCAGGCGTTTGCTGACCAGATGGTGGAGGAAGCCTCCGCAGGTGTGGAAATATCTCCTCCAAGCGCTTGCCCACCGCGCTACGCCCAATCACTGAAACGACTCGAAACTCAGGATGCTGGGCCAGTAAGCGCACTAACTCCAATGCTGTATAACTGGTAATATTAATAATCGAAACAGTTCTCATCTGCGTCCCTCTCATCTCTCCACGTAACCGAGGCAATGCGCTCGTTTGATGGTTCTCTCTTCTGTACTGCGCCTGCTAAAGAGGTTAGAATGGGGAGTCACGCGCAAAGGCGGGAAGCGGGGAGAAAATGATGTTTCCCCCCGCTTCCTGCTCAGGTCGTATATTTGCCGTTGATCGCGACATATTCATCTGTGAGATCACAACCCCAAACTCTTGCATAGGCGTTACCGAGCCCGAGGGAAATGTGTATACAGATTTCGGCATTGCTTAAGTAGGTTTTAACGAGCGAAAGATGTTCATCAGGAAGAGGCTCCCCCTGGTAAACGGGAATATCTCCAAAAGCGATAGAAACTTTTTCAGGGAGAATAGCGGTTTGCTCCTCACACTTCCCGATAGCCATAGCAATGCGGCCCCAGTTCGGGTCCTCACCAAAAACAGCTGTCTTGACCAACGGAGAATTGGCAACAGCTTTCGCGACACGTTTTGCTTGTGCGAAGGATTCTGCATCCGCAACCGTTACTTCTATCAGTTTTGTGGCACCCTCTCCATCACGTGCCAGTTCTTTTGCTAACTCGACAGCCATATGTTGCAAGGCCTGTCGAAAGGCCTCATGGTCTACAGGTCCCGCCAAGCCATTCGCCATTATGGCGACGGTATCGCTGGTACTGGTATCTGTATCCACGCTGACCATATTGAACGATATATTTACGGCCTCTTGTAGGTACTGATGCAGCAATTCTGGCTCAATCTGCGCATCCGTCATGAAGTAACTCAGCATGGTTGCCATATTTGGTTCGATCATGCCAACACCCTTGGCGATCCCCACAAGCACAGCGTCACCAATACGACAACTACGCATTTTTGGATGGGTATCGGTTGTCATGATGGCACTTGCCGCTCGCTCAAGTTGGCCGGGTTGCATTTCTTGCGCAAGCCCTCGAATACCTTGACGGATCCTCTCCATTGGCAATTGTCGCCCAATGACGCCCGTTGATGATGGCAATATGTTCTCAGGGGAAATCGCCAACGCATCGGCGACAAGCTGCACAACTTCACGGATGTTCGCCAGCCCCTCCTCGCCTGTTGCGACATTGGCATTTTTGCTATTGATGACAAAGGCCTGCAATTGCTTGTTGGCAATATGTTCGCGACCGATATGAATAGCAGCTCCACAAAACCGATTCTGGGTAAACATCGCGGCAGCCGAAGCAGGGACATCGGAAGCGATCACCGTAAAATCCAGCGTAGTGTCCTTGATCCCAACGTTTTTTGCGCAGGTACTAAATCCTCGCGGTTGTTCATTAAGCATGAATTTCTCTTGCTCTTTCGGCCTCTCTCAATAGAGAGTCAGCTCGCATTGTCTAATGTACAAATCTGGTCCCGAGTGGGAGATCTTCCAATGTATGCAGCAACACATGTGGGGTACGGCCATTGGCAATCTGGACGCAAGGAACATCTTCCAGGGCATGGAGGCACGCATTCACCTTGGGGATCATACCATTTGTGATAATACCTCGCTCGATCAGGGTTTGTGCCTCTGCCTCGTTCATTTCTGCAACGAGGGAACCATCTGAGCCATAAATGCCATCTATGTCGCTCAAAAATGTGAGACGAGACGCTTGCAAGGCACTAGCCAGACGCGAAGCTACCAGATCAGCGTTCATATTTAGACAACTTCCATTCGGAGCCAGTCCCAACGGCGCGATAATAGGAATATAGCCATCATCGATGACTTGCCGCACCAGCATGGGATGGATAGCATCAATTTCCCCGACAAACCCCAGGCTTTCGTCCGCGATATGCCCCTGAACAATATTTCCGTCAGTTCCACAAAGACCAACAACATCCCCGCCAAGCAGAGTTGCCATAGCCACCAATTCTTGATTGATTTGACCGCACAGGACCATACGCACAACTTCCAGAGTTTGTGCATTGGTGACACGCAATCCGTGCTGGAAACAAATGGGAATGTGCAATTTTGTGAGCCATTCATTAATCATAGGTCCACCACCATGCGCTAGAACAATACTAGCGCCTAACGCATGGAGGCAGATGCAATCCTGTAACACCATACGCTGATATTCTAGCGTACTTCCTCCCAATTTCACGACAAACGTTTTGCCTTTGAGGCTTGAGAACGTATGCCTGCTTTTATTTGCGTGCGTTGTAGAAGAGAGTGTACATTCACTGACTGCTAGTGATGAAGTTGTCACTTCACATTACTCCTTACAGATTGTCTCAACAGAACATTTCACATGTTATTTCGTCAGAGACTCTGCCCCTGGCTCTTGCTCTAAATTTACCTCACAAGTCATCAAAAAACTGTATGAAGGATACAGGAGGGGCTCAAAAGATGATCAAAAAACTTTACAGTATCCTCTCCTGATTTTTTTGATGGCTTTGTATGACATGGACAAAGGATCGTTGAAAAGAATACATCACTGGACATTCTTGATATCTTTTTTAGCGGTAATGCCAACTTCTATACTCTTTTTTGATATTCAATGAGATAGAGTGTGTAGGCAAAGAGAGCAAATAACCATCTGCATAATAATGTCGTCTTACCGCCAAGATTACACGAATATTGTTCGCGCGAGCTTTTATGAACGCGACATTGAGATACAAGGAGGTCATCATGCAAGCAATACAACAGATCCCGCAAGTTCCAATCCACATGGGAAGAAACTGGCCCCAGTATCTCGTTGACAGCTTGCTGGCAATAGGAGGAGCTCTCATCTGTACGCTCCTTATCTATGTGTTTCACCTGTATCCCACCATCCCCAATATCTCTATACTCTACTTACCTCTTATTCTGGCGCTCGCCTGCACACGAGGTCGCTACGCGGCCATTTTGGCTGCCCTGGTAGCAGTGTTTTCCTTCGACTACCTACTCGTCCCTCCATTGTATAGCTTTACCATCTTTCGCTGGGAAGAGTGGCTGGCATTGATTGTCTTTTTGGTGACGGCGTTCCTCACGAGTCAGCTTGCATCCCTTATGCGCAAAAGCACACAAGAATCCTGGCGTCGCGAACGTGAGGCACGGATCCTCTATGAGGCGAGTCAAGTAATAAACAGTACCGAGCAATTATCAGAACAGCTCGATAGTATCGCGCTTGCCATTGTCAGGGTATTTGCGCCCTGGGGGCTGCAGGAATGTGCGCTACTACTTCCTGATCAACAGGGGAATCTCACCGTACAGGCGGAAGCTCCTATTCGCATCGAGCATTTTACGCTATTGCCTGAAGAGATGGCGCACGCAAGGCAACTCATGGGGCAGCAAAATACCCATGACCACAAGAGACAGGTATCCGCTTCGGGCGCACTGAAGGGTAATTTGCGTTTGATTCCCCTCAGAACGGGTACACAGACTCTTGGAATACTCTGCTTACGTCAGGAACACAGCATCTCCTGGCTTTCCACCGAACGACAGGGAACCGAACAACAAGCTACCTTTTTCTGGACTTTTCTGGAGCAGGCTGTGCTAGTCATAGAGCGTGCTCGCTTTCGCTCTCAGGTCCTCTCAAAAAATGAGTGATCGCAGAGATACGACATTACCTGGAGGCGAGATCTGGGCGATAGGAGCCTTTCACCAACCTCTAAATCAGTGCGCTGGCGAGAAGGGGCAGCAGTTGAAGGCAACAAAATTAATCAGTGCAATAGAATATGCTAGGGGAGAAATAGATACAACGACATTGAGGAATTGTGGTGATCCGGAAGCCCTCGATGCTCTCATAATGAGGGTATTGAGGGGCTGTGTGCATGATTTCCCAGTCACAAAGAAGTCATTTTCCTCTACACAGAATGCCGCATTCCATCTCATGTATAGGCAGCAGAGGACGATTACGACGATCTGTTGACAAACCGTCCCAACCTATGAAGAACAAGGGGGTTACAGACCTACATCATAGTATCTTAGGCGACACGACACTATGTTCCTGCACCAATGTTGCTTCGCGTGGTTTTTGACGCTCAGTCAACCAGAAATCGCAGAGACGGCTGAGAAGCAATGCACTAGCAGCACTGGCCCCCAGAATAAGCCAACTTCCCAAAGAAGGTGTAACAAAATGGAGCAGATCACGCAAGGGTGGTAGAATCAAAGACGCAATAAGAAGAGCTGTTGAGCCAGCGACAGCGCCCAGAACAGGACGGGTCAGCACCCCTTCAGAGCGGCCAATATCCAGCGCCTGTGTAAGCTGGGTCGCCACTATACTGGCAAAGGCAACTGTACGAGCCTCAGCACGCCCGATAGGAAGTGTAAGCCCATAAGCAGCCAGTGCGGGAAGGGAGCTAATGAGAGCACGGCGCAAGATATCATTACGCAAGGGCCGATCTAGCGCAGCAGTCCCTTCGCGTTTGAGAGCGGCAAGATGACGATGTTCCGGCTTCTGTAATACCACAGCCAGAGCAGGTAAAATATCCGTAATGGCATTCATTGCAAGGATCTGACGTACAGTGAGAGGCATTCCCAACCCCAACGCACTTGCCCCGACAACCAATCCAAGCTCGCCTAAGTTCCCGCCAAGTAACAGACCAAGAGCACGTCGAATGTTACGCCAGAAACTGCGCCCTTCGACAAATGACTCAACCAGGGTCAACAGGTCATCATTCATAATCACAACATCAGCAGTCTGTCGAGCAACCTCTGTTCCCGCAACTCCCATAGCCATACCAACATCCGCGAAGCGTAACGCAGGCGCATCGTTCACACCATCGCCCGTCATGGCAACAGTATGACCTCTTTCACGCAGGCATTCTATGATACGCAATTTGTTCAGTGGTGTCGTCCTGGCGATGATGGAAGCATGCTCCAAGCGCTCACCAAGCTCTTCATTACTGAGGCTAGTCACATCCTCTCCAGTAAGTATTTCGCCTCCATCGAACAGTCCAGCCTCCTCGGCGATAGCGCGGGCAGTAGCAGGGTGATCACCAGTAATCATCATAACGCGTACACCTGCTTCCTGACAGCGGTGAACAGCTTTGTGTACAGTAGAGCGCAAAGGGTCGCTAATAGCAACGAAGCCCAGGCATACAAGCGCTTGAGGATCTTCAATGGAAGTGGTGACAGAACTCTCTGCGACCATGAGGACACGCAGGCCGCGTCTAGCATACACATGTGCTCTCTCTAAGAGCGCATGACGCCGAGTTTCATTCAGCTTAAGTTTCAAACCTTTGACATAGACCCATGTACAGCGAGCCAGAAGGGCTTCAGGTGCTCCTTTGAGATGTATGCGTCCCTGGGCAAGGGTCGCAGAGAAAGAACGAACAGGGTCAAAAGCCAGTTCATCATCATGAGCCACACAGATTTGCCTCGCCAGTCCAGCGCTCAATGCCCCCTCAATAATAGCGTAATCCGTTGGATGTGCTCTGGCATCGGGTGCATTGGGGTGAGGGCAGGCCAAAGCTGCAACTGTAAGCACATATCTATGAGATCGAGATAACTCTTCTAGCAGATTCGCATCTTTTGTGGCATCCGCGACCATGCTGAGTTCAAGCTGCCCTTTGGTTAGAGTGCCTGTTTTATCTGTACATACAGTATCTACGCGCCCCAATGCTTCTACAGCGGAGAGACGCCTTACAAGCGCATCACGGTTCTCTAAACGGTGGGCAACTCCAGCCTCTCCCACCTTAGCAAGCAAAGGCAAACCTTCGGGCACACCTGCCAGGGCAATTGATGCGCCCGTCGCTAGCAGGAATTTTAGTGGTTGCCCCCACACAAGACCAGTGACAATGACGAATCCTCCACCTAGAATAGAGACAGGCAATAAAACTTGAAGCATACGTGCAAGCCTCGTACCCAGAGGGCTTTGCTCAGTTTCGTCCGCCGCCAGAGCTACAGTAGTTCCCCCCATACGTGTTTGATCACCAACTGCAACAACAAGAGCTTTCCCTGTACCAGTCGTCACGTCGCTGCCTGCGAGCACAATACGAGTGTTCTCTGTGCCTTCAGTCGCGTGCTTTTCCACTGGAAACGATTCGCCTGTGAGGAGTGCTTCATCCACTTCCAGCCCTTGCGCCTCAATAACGCGTGCGTCCGCAGCGATACGATCACCTGGAGCCAGAGAAAGAATGTCACCAGTTACCACTTCATTTGCAGAAATGCTTGCGATACGTCCATCGCGCAAGATATGAGCATTTGTACTTCCCAGGCGTTGAAGAGATTGCGCCATCTTGTCAGATTTATGTTCTTGCCAGATGCCTATTCCAACATTTGCCAGAATGGTTGCGCCAATAATGCCAACATCAGCACCAGCCCCCAGCAGGAGAGAGAAGATGGCACCAGCCCCAAGGATAACGTTAAGGGGAGAACGAAGTTGATCAAGAGCCGCCAGAAGTAGCCTGTTACGTTGAGTATGAGGAGATACATGGTGCTGACGTAATGTGGCCTCTTTACTAGTGAGTCCTCCCTTACTGCTGTGCAGACTTTGCATTACTTGCTCAATGCTCTGCTGCCCCCAACGCTCGGGATGAGGATCAGAGAGCCGTGAAAGCGATGACACTGCACGCTTTGGGCCTCTAAAGCGAAGCCAGCCTTCAGCAAGAGTGCTGAGTGTCGCTAGATAGACCACACGAGAAGCTACCATGATCCCGGGCGCACCACGCCATCCCCAAAAGATGCCAACGATATTGGAGAGGCACGAGAGAATGAGAGAATCGCGTGCTGTTGCCTCTCGCTTCGCGCCTGCAATGATAATCGCGGTAAGGGCCTGGAAATCAGGTGCCAGCAAATCAGCCTGCGCGTAGAAGCGCTTCTGTCCACCCATCAACCCAATTGCCAGGTCACACGCATCGAAAGCTGCCGCTGTATCTGCATTGTCTGAAACAAAGGCCACGCGTGCCCCCTGAGCTTGTTTCTCCCGAATGAATGCAAGCACATCATCTTTCAGGCATAACGGAATTTCGGCGCGCCTGGCTATGGCTTGTGTTATCTCATGAGACTCACTGGTAAGGATCAGCAACTCGACACCCAGAGATTTACAAATCCGCACGAGAGGCGGGATATCTGGTACTAATCGAGGACGCAGAGCCAGCACTCCAAGCAGTTGCTCAGAGCGTCCCTGCGACTGCTCATAATACAAAGCCAGAAGCATAGCTCCGCGATGTCGCTGTCTAAAGGCGTCTGGAATACGGGAAAAATCATGTATAGGGCCAAACTTATACCATCCCTGCGGTGTCAAAGCCTGAATTGTACTCCCATCAAAGCGAGCCAGGGAGACCTGAACGGGGCCGCGTTGTTTGAACACAGAACCCCAAGGTGAACCCGCTGCCGACGACATATTTGCGGCGAGCGTAAGCAGATCATTGGTGCTGATCTCATCCGAAAGTGAGAATATATCAGCTAGCTCTAAACCATCTGTCAAAACCCGCGCCCCATCCAACATTACCATCTGAGGGAGGCAGATAGTCCGATGCTTACGTGTTCCCACCACCACCACACCTGAATTGAGCACATAGGTTGAGGCAGCGAGATCGGCATTTTCCGCGCCAGCCACCGCAGGCCGAGCATTGACGAGAACGAGTGAAGCCAGCGTCTGACTAAAAGAACGCGTCAATATGGCAGTCCCAGCGGCATAGAGTAATGAGAGAGGAGCAAGGATTTGAAAATAACGGTCATAAGGAGAAAGTGCAGGTGGAACCGGATGTGGCTTAGGCTGAAAAGCTTGAAATGAGGGCGCGTGCTGGATCTGGATAAGAAAAGGGCCTCCATAGAGCTGACAACCAGGAGGCAGGGTGCTTCCCGATGTAATCGACAACGGAATACCTTCACGCAGAATTCCTATGCCAGAGCCCTCAAGAACCTGAGAGACAAGCGGTACTTTCTCACCAGATGCTAATTGAAGCATTGTACCAGGGCTCAAGATAGGTTCGGCAGCCTCCTGCTCTTCGTAGCGATGCCAGGCTCCACGGCGCCTATACACCTCCGTCAACAGGCGCAACGATTCGCAACCAATAGTGACCAGGCCCAATGCGCTATTGCCAAGCGTGAGAGTAATAATACTTGGGATGTTTAAAAGCAGATCCCCGGTGGTGCGTCCAACAAGCTTACGTAGTCCGTGACGAAGGGGAGGAATTCCCTGCAATATGCTGATTACGCTGGCAATATGTATAGCGCTTGTCGTTCCTGGAAGAGGCTCAGTCATACCAAAGAGAGAGCGAAAGGCGAGAACACTGCCCCCCGCTATCGAACCAATTGTACGGATAACACTTTGCACAAGAGGCCCAGGATCCAATGGATAGGAAGGACGATCCTCATCTGGTAATTCGGGAAGCTCTACATCCGAGATCTCCGAGATCAGATCATCAAACAGTGTTTGATGTTCCGCATATTCTATCAGCACACGTCCCGTCAGCAAGTGCAAGCGCGCGTGAATGTTTGGATATTTGGCAAGTACCTCTAGCACGCTATTGGCAACATGGGGATCACGATTGAGTCCGCGCACAGTAATATGCACTCGCTTTGTCTCCCCAGTTTTCTCATGGTAGATGGAGGGAGAGCGTGTGTTTTTTTCGACACCAGACTCTTTATCCATCTGGTGTAGATCAAATTGGGCTAGGGAAGCAAGTATCGCTTGCTCATCAAGCAATGCGGGATCGTAAAGGATAAGCACATTTTGCGTGGAAGTGTTGGCCCGTATCCCTTGAATACCCTCCAACTGGTGCAGGTATACTTCCAGAGGGCGCAGATTGCTATCCATAAAATGGGGTAAGTGTACACGCAAACGTCCCGGCAAAGAATGAACAATTTGAGATTCCTCTGCAAGAGCAATATTCATAGCGTTCCTTGAATCAGATAGCCTCTAAAGGAAACTCATCATCCAAAAGAAAAGCGAGTGATCCTAATACGGCTGAGGAGCAAACACCCAGGAGGCATATTTACCCCTCAGCCCCACTATCTATCTGGCCTCTCATGCGTATGAGATGGAGCCTGATTGCCTGATTCAGGTTTATTAGCTGGCCGATGGCGCAGATAGCGCGCTTCTGCCAGAATATCTTCCGCCTCCTCCCGCGCACGTGCGGTAGCTTTTTGTAACTGCGCTCCGGTACGTGAAGCTGCAACACTCAGACGATGACCAGCTTCATCTACAATTTCCTCAGCCCGGTGCGTCCTGGGAGAACTTGCAATGCTCCCTGCTTCATCGGGTCTATTGGTATGTTGCTCTCCAGCGTCCCGATTTTCATGAGCTTCTCCTGGATGTTGGTCAGAGATCACATGTTGAATTTGTTGACGCATACGACCAATTGCGAAACCTAGTTGATGCCCTAGCCGTTCGGCTCGACTACCACCTCGTTCTGCTTCTGTCAGATTGTCTGGCTGTTGCTGAGACTCATTCATCGCTCCTGCCCTCCGGCTAGAGATGCGGGACTTCCTTCATGTGATTGAGGAGAAGTTGTCGCATCAGCTGGACTATTTTCTCGATCAGCCTGTTTGAGGCCCTGACCAAATCCACGGAAGAATGTACTAAGCGCTTCACCAGCTGCCAACGCGCCTACTGCACTATAGACAGCCCCCCGACGTAGAAATTGGCGGGCACGTGGTGAAAAGACAGTTGCAGCAACCACAGCGGTAACAGCTACTTCTGGCTCTAAGTAATCTTCAAGATCCATGTTTCTTTCCACCTTTCGAGACGAACACCTATCCAAAAGAATAGGTCATCATGCCAGAACTAAACGCACTACCGATATAGAATCCTGAGAAGATTATCCAGGTAGCGCTTCATGATTCGTAGACGTCATTCAAGCTGTCTTACACAAAGTCGTTCTATTTATCTATAACATCATGATAGCCACACATCCTTTTTAAGCTAGGGATCGAAGCTTCTATGATATAAGTACACGGATGGTTTAAAGCAAATGGATACACGGTTATACATCAATTAAAAATAGAAGAGCATAATATTCCAAAGCCAAAGACACTCTAGAGAGCAAGCCTGTCTCGGCGGAGAGAGGATACGCAGGAGAAGGAATATGTTTGATTGTCAGTGTCAGGCCAACAGAACTTACAAGATCCTTTTTTCGGATCGATCACACTCTCACTAGATACGGCAAGATACAGAGAGATGAGCTCCACCTTGCCTATGTAAGTGCCCCCATTTGGATGCTTCCCTTGTCCCCGCGAAGCTCATTTTCCACTCATGATGACGTTGAGAGGAGGGATTTTCGGAAGACGTACTGTAAGCTATCTGTTAACGTCTTCTTATGTGTATCTACCAGGTTAATCAATAGTATACGATCAAACATTACTGTTCATCCTTCTTTGCCTCCCCCGACGCTTTTTCAGAGGTCGTTCCAAGCGCATACACACACAATTCCTCAAAAGAAGCGCCATTTTCGAGCGCAATCGCATGCAATTTTTGGAAACTATCCATAATTTCAGATGGAATGGAGCCGCCTCTTTCTTCCTGGAGCCAGAGGTGCTGAAATTGCAGAGGATGGAATTTGGGCGATGGCTCACCAATATAAATATTAAAAGGAGCCTTTGCTTCAGCAAAATCACAAGGAATCGTAAACTTTTTCATATAAACCTCTTCTCAGTCGCATTACTGCTCATCTTTCTGTGCTTCCCCTGGCACATTGTCAGAGGTCGTTCCAAGCGCATACACACATAGTTCCTCAAAAGAAACGCCATTTTCGAGCGCAATCGCGTGCAACTTTTGGAAACTATCCATAATTTCAGATGAAATAGTACCACCTATGCTTGAAAGCCACTTGGCCTGATATTCAAGTGGATGAGCTTTCGCCCCAGGGCTCCCAATATAGATATCTATCAGACGTCGCTCCCTACCAAAATCGCAAGGAATTGTAAATTTTTTCATGGAAGAGCTCCCAACCTTTCAAAACACAGAATGACTCTTATCACACGCATTTATAGTAATCCTATAATCGAAATTACATCATTATACAACTGTTGATCTAAGCGCCCTACATTGCGTATTAAAATCTTTCCAATATCCTTTTCCAGGATAAAAATTGGGCGAAGTGAATCTGGCTGCTCGATGATCGTGTTGAGCGCCTTTACTATTCGTTGGCGCTGGTTCTGTGGAGTTTTTTCATCGCCTGCAATACTTACCAGAAGTTTGGCGACAGTATACACAACCGAAGCACTTGGATGCGTCAAAAGATCAATACATTTTGATGTGACACGCTCGTTGATATAGCGCAAATTTTCTACCGTTTGTACAACCGCAGTCTGCACCTCAGCAACATCATGCAGAGCGCTCAAGAATGCATCGTTGAATGAGGCTGGCATATGGTGTATATAACCAAGAAGTTGGGCGGCGCCAGCTTTCCCCCAAAATGGGACATGATACATAATTGCTTGCACAAGCGTTGGCCCCAGCTGATGCTTAGAGATCAAATTAATCACAGCAGCCGGTGAAAATTGAGCCACTTTTCCCGCAATTTCCAGAAGTGTCGATGTGCGATAATAGGTATCCGGTTGATCATCAAGGTCCTCTTGAAGCGAAGACGTTAACCACATAAACAAAAGCTCGAGTAATTGACTGTTTTCGCTAATAGCGCGTGCTACATTGATGACTCTAGCGGGGTCAAATGCCAGGTTATAGAGGGATGCACCACTTATCTCTTCTACTGAGGATGCTGGCAAACTCAACGCACATGCGGAAAGCTTCTGATTTAAGAGAAAAATAATCTCATTTTGAGGCAATGTTTCTTCTTCAAGCAGTAGACTGACTTCAACGAGCAGTTGCAAGATAGTGGCGAGGCGATCAGGAATATACTTGAAACCATCCAGATAAGAAGGAGGATAATGTGATATCGCTTCTATAACACGCTTTTCCATCTCTTCCGTGATATCACGTTTAAAATGATAGTTATTTAAACGTATCCATGAGTGCAGAAGCAGTTTTTGCGTTTTTCCCTGCCCATGCTCAAGATGTTGAATGAGCGCTTCCAGAACATCTAAGGAGCAATACGATATGTTGCGTAACAGAGAAGAGACTCCGCCTTCCCCCTCCTCATTGGTATTCACATACTCAATCAATTGTTGAAAGATAGTGACATCATCATGAACCACGTTATAGCAAATCCAACTGATAGATGTGGAAACAGATCTATTTTCAGAGTACAGCCGTTTCTGTTCCTGAGCAATTCGTAAGAGCACATCCAACCCAAGTTGCGATGTGCGGTAATCACGTTGTCGCTTCTGCACATAGACCTGTGAGCTATGCAGAACAATATTCGCTCGATAGCGCCCAATATCACTTCCATACTCAATCAGATCTATTAGACAAGGAACAGTACTTGTGTTTAGCTGACCGGCTTCAGCCAAAAGCAAACCAGCATAAGCCCAGACCATCTGATCTGGAGGATTTTCTACCCATAAGCTTAGAGATGATAAAAGCGAAGGTTCGACACTATGCAAATAGGGAAGCAAGGGATACATAACGGATATCTCCTGCGTTTCCAGCAGAGAATGAATGACATCAACAACAGTTGAAGTCAAGGCAAGACCATCGAGTCCATTGGCAGCCGCCACTTTGAGCAAAGCTGAGATGGCCTGTGCTTGTCGATCTTCTTCCAACAGCTGACGCCAGAGATCATCGGTACTGGTTTGATCTGGTTTTAGAGAGAGCAGATCATCAATAAACGCAGCTACAATGATTGGTGTCTGAATTTCTGCCTCATGGAGATGGTCATGCAATGCCAATAATTGAGTGGATAAAAGACCTTGGCTTTTCGCACGATACCATTCACCACGCAAAGAGTGAATAATCTCCGCCTTTTGCTGAACAAATTGCCCATTTTCCTCTAAATAGGGAGATAGCAGCAGAAGCGTCTCCGCTAATTGTGGTTCATTATGTATCTTTTTTATCGCCAACAACGCCTGAGACATCATTGACCAACGTTTGGTGCTATTTTCATAGAGGGCCAGCCGTACCAACGCTCGTGCATAGTTATTTGGATCATCGATATTTCTGGCAGCATCAAGTGCTTGATTTTTTATCTGTTCTTGTTGAAGCATCGGCACAGATTGTATCAGCCGTTCAAAGGCATAAGAACGGCGCAGTGGATCAGTGATCTGCTCCGCCGCCTCAATAGCAAGGGCGCGAAAATCAAGATCTTGCCAATAGTAGGCATAGCGAGACAACCGCCAGAAGGCACGCGAACGTATAACAGGATCGCTTATGGCGAGTACGCGCTTGACTATCTGGGAGAGAAATTCATTCGGAGGTAAGGATGCCAGTGTGGGGTCCAGGAATTGAAGAACAAGCGGCTGAAACGTAAGGGGAAGCAACAGTGTGGTCACTAAGGCATCGGTCAACAAATCGGAATGAGCCTGGTACTCGACACCTGTAAAGAGAATCATCCCTGTATAGAACAGGTATTTCATGTACTCAGAGCTACTCTGGTGAGCAACTGTCAGGGCATCACCCACAATATCGTCATCCGTATCAAAGATCGGTGGAATAGCAATAGGCTGCAAGCGGGAATGTTCATTATACTTACGATTGCGAGCAAACTGCATATTTATAAGGGCAGATGCTGAGCGAAGCGTTTTTCCCAAAGTATCTAGAATAACCGCAAAGCTATAAAGCGGCTCATCACCCGTTAAACCAGATAGCCAATCTGCCCAGATTTCTGCATTTAGCCGAGGAAGCAATGGTGCTTTGTCAAGAAGTATCTGATCATAATGCACCGGTCGAGGTAAAACTGAAGCAAATGTACGGTAAAAGAGATCTACCACATCCCCCAATTGATCTGTTGGAAGAAGGCTTTCCACTGGAAGGAGCGTTTGACCAATCTGCTCTTTTTTCCCAAAAAGAATGAGAGTATCATACAAACTCTGCTTCCGTTGTCGTAACTGATTCAGCACCAGAGTTGCCAGAGGCAGGGTGGCGCTATTGTGGAAGCTATCCGTCAGCGTTTTGATGGCTGGCTGTGTATCAATGATCAACAAAGCGAGCAGGGCATGAGCGCGCTGTACATGCTGATGAGCATAATGCCATTCACGCCAGAGCCTCCTTTTGAGCGCCTGGGGAGTCTGCCTCTGGCGCAATGCACCAAGAAACATCCCTGTTAAGGGTGAGTCATTGATTATCGCCTGAGGAGTAAACCTGGGTATATGCTTCCGCGCTTGCTCTGCCTGCCACACACATTCTGTATCAAGATAGACAGCAATTTGGCGAGTAAATTCATTTATATCATCTCGACTCCACTCTTCTCTCCAGTACTCACGGGTTTTCAGCCACTCAAAATGTTGTTGTTTTTCAGTTTCTTCCAACGGAAAAAGGAAAACCAGATCATCTTTCTGAAGGAGATGTGTCGCCAGACCTTCATCAGAGATCCCCCCATACAGGAGGACCATCAAACGTAGCCAGAGAAGATTACTTTGGATAAAAGAAACAAGTGTAGGTTCGGCAGTCAATGCTTTACGCATTGGCAGGGTCTCGGAAGAAACGGGAAGATCATGCTGCTGGTGAATCAAAATTCGAGTGCTGGGATACCCCCACTCAACATCATCATAAGGATAGGCTCGAATTAACGCCCGAAGAAGCGCCTCACTATACCATTGATTCTCAGCAACCAGGGAGGCTGCTGCCAGACCTAATTCTTTTTGACCGGTCTGAATATTGAGAATAGCTGTTTCAAGGTACTCCTCGAATAGTTGTTGATGAGGCTCGCTATAGAGAGTTTTGAGGCTACGTGAGATGCTCTCGCGTAATGTTGAAAACTGTCCAGCCCCCTCCCGATCGGCATAACTTGTCAACAAGCGCTGGATAATATCACGGACAATATCTTCAGAGACCTGAGCCATTTCAGGAATAGCAGATACAATCAATAACGCACTCCGTGGAATAAGATTGCCCAACGAATCATCGGCCTTGAGCAGCGCGGTCAGAAGCCGCTGGCGTGCGTTAGAGCCCCAATCCATACTGACCTGTCCCAATGCCATCAGAATTGGTTCGCGCCAGCGTGGATCATCCAGCTTTTCACGAATAGCCTGTGCCGCAGAGGAAGCATGATTCTTTTCGCGGATCAGGTTGAGAGCCGCCAGATATTCCTGAAATGTTAGATGCAAAAAGCCATAAAGCCCATTGCTTCTTTCCGAGAGCAGGCCCACATCCTCACGGATACGACGAAGAAAAGCATCAACCTCTAACTCAAATGAAGGTGGAAGATGATTGATATCTTCTCGTCGATACTGAGCCAACGCTATAGTAATAATCTCCTTGAGATCACTCTCTTCAATTGACCCATTCGATGACGATTGATGGATACGAGCAGCAACAGGCGATAAGACATGGGTTATTTCCGGCTTGGTCAGGCCACTCCCATGATCAGTAATACGCCAACCTTCTTCGATCAGAATATCTAATGCCTTGCTATATAACTCTACACGTTGCTCTGGAAGCCGTTGCTGATTTTTACGATAGACTAGAGCCAAAATAGTAATCAACAGCGGGTTGCTGGCTAGCTCTCGTACACGTGGACGCTGTGGGTCATAGATCGCTCTTTTCAGCCCTTCAGCTTCTTGTTGGGCCCTCATCTTTCTAGCTTCAGCCTCTTCATAATGGAACAGGATCTGGCTGGTTGCCAACGTCCAGGCATCACAGAAATGTTCAACCGCGACCTGCTCCATAGGCTGAACAGTAACATGTGCGACCTGCCCGGTAATAGGTCTGACATGATAGCCAACGATACGGCTGGTAATAAGAATCTGATTGCCTCCCGTTTTAGCTGGCACTTCTTTGGCTAATCGCTCCCAGAGGGCAGATTTTTTGTTTGCCGAAATATTTTTTCCGCAAGCATTGATCCAATCGTCAATAAAAATTTCGATAGCACGCACAATATCATCGCGCTGGTTAGCAACGGTAATTTCATCCATGCCATCAAGGATAATGACAGCTTTCCCTTCCCGTAGATGATATTTGATCAAGGCATTGAGTTTTGATTTGGGGAGATCGGGTGCCTGCCCAAGCCATGTATGATAGCCCAGAAAATCTGCCAGCGAGAGTGTCTCCAGATTCTTACGTGCCTTCTGATAAGCTTCAGCAAACTCTGAGACTCGTACTAAGACCGGGAGCCGAGCCGGACCGATATTGATCTTCGTTGTATCAGATGCCTCAATCTTTGGATCAACCTGATAGGCTGGAACCACAACTGAAGCATCACCCCTCTCACACGCCAGAGCCAAATTCAACGCAATCCAGCGGGCAAGCGTTGTCTTCCCACTACCAGGATCGCCAAGAATAACCATCCAACGCTCCTGCTGAAATGCATCGCCAAGGGTGATGAGAGGAGATTTTTTTTCAGAAACATTGGTCGCCTCATTTGGGCGATCACGCTCAACCATCGAGGGCATAAAAGGGTTGATAATAATAGCCTGGCGTTCTGCATGATGCATCACCAGCGCAATCTCAGAAGGTGAAAGTTCCTTCTTGAGGTGAGCTAGCAGATCAGCTGTCTCCGCACGCAACAGTTCCTGTGATTGTTCACGCTCGTAGCTTGTTGCACGATGGCCTTTCAATGCCACATAGACTTTCTCCAGTGGAATTGTTGGCAAGCGCATATCACCACCAAGGCCACGGAGTTCCAATTCGCTATGTCGATTAATCAGCCAGTTTAAGTAAGATTGAAGAACATCTTCACCATTGTCTAGAATCGCCAATTCGGGAGCAGATGATTGTTCAGTCTGAGAAGCTAGATTTTCTTCCAGCAATGTCAACATTGCTGAACCAATATGATCTTCAAGTAAAAAAGCAAATTCTTGCAAATGGTGATAAGGGTAATATCTATCCTCCTGTGGGATAGTATCTATCTCATCGCCTATCTCAAAACGGGTAAAAAAGCGGATATTCTTATGCAATTGCTCCATGTGCCTATAAAGATCATCAAGCCGCATCTGAACTTGCTGGTTACTGCGATAGACAAAAATTGCTGGGTGTCCAGATCGCTGTTTCGCAGCACGAGCAGCATCTTCGTATTCCCACTCAATTAATGAATCAAAGTAAGTCCCATCGTCTCGCACAATATCACGAGGGAGCGGTGCACCCATCTGTGATCCACAAATAACGACAACAATATCGCAGGCCGATGGTTTCAGCAGTTGTTGTGCTCGCTGAATGTCCTTTGTATCTGAATTGGAGATGACAGAAGAGATCTGAACAAGCGATCCAAAACTCTCATCCTGATTGAGTTGCTGAACAACATGGCGAACAATCTGCTGTTCCTCAACAGCATCTGGGGTTGAGGCGAGAAAGAGTTTCAATTGTCTGGTTGAAGGACGTGGAGGCGCTTGGTGTTGTTTTTGTTTTCTAGAAGTACGAGCAATCTGCTCTTTCTGCTCTAGATCGTTGGCTACGCCATAAATGCCTTCAACAATATTTGTCCAGGCTTCATCACGCTGTTCTACTAACCAGGACATCACAGGCTTAGGGCGATTCTCCGCATCTAGTGGTAGCGCCTGCAACGTACTAAATGGAGCTCCATCCCACATAGTCGAACGTACAATAATTGGAATCACGCGCGCGGTGTTTGCTTCATGCCGCTCCATTGCTCTGATCATCTCTTTGCTCCAGCAAAATGGAGAAGCCATGAATGAGGAACTGATAAGGAGGAGAATAATTTGGGCAGTATTCAATTTTTCTTCAATTTTTGCTTCCCATTTAGCCCCTGGACTAATATCACTGTCCGTCCACACATTGATAATATTTCGTCTCTGAAGGATTTTTAGATGCTTTTCCAGTTCCTTCCGCAATTCAATATCATCATGTGAATAAGAGATAAACACATTAAATGGTTTGGGCATTGGGGCTCCCCCTTCATCAATAACAGATTCCGCTCCTAGCACTAGGCAGGGCGAAGAATGCTCTTATCACACGCGCATCTCCCGTTCATATCGCACCATTGCGTGTTTCATCTCAACACTATAGCTGTAGTCAAATACAATGAAACATCTACTGATGAGCAGAAGAGAGAGATGCGTTGCATCCAGATACTTGTTTATCTCCTTTTCCCCATGCTATACCTCCATTGCCCCATTATTATGCCGCCGCTTGAATAATCCTAAGTTAATATTCATTCTATCAGGAATCCGGAGTGAATGGAAGAGTCAAATGACCAATTTTTCTCTCAGAATCTAGAAATGCTCTGACATTCGATTTCTTCTCGTTCGTTAGGGAGACAAATCATATATGGTGAGTGGAATGATAAGGAATTGAAGAAGCCAGTTAGCTCTCGCAAGAGGGCGTTTGTCTATTGTCGTGAAGGTATTGACATCTTCGCAGGGACAGCGTATTGGCGCTATCACATTGAAAGCCTCGTAGGCAGCGGCAGGTAGGTAAGATTGACCTGGGAGAGGAAATGTGAGGACTGCGGCTCTATCACTGACATGACAGCAGTCCTCGTACGGCTGGCAGAATACAAGAATTACCGTGAGTGACACGGGAAGTCAACGCCTGTGAAATGCATGGCAGGCTTGAGATATATCAACATAAGTTGCTCATTTTTGGGGAACTCCGACTTCCCCACGCGCTCTTGCCTCCGCCGCACGTATTACTTTAGCAATGGAGTCTCCAATGATATGCAGCACAACATCGGCAGTGAAGTGAGCCAGCATTGCTGCTTCCAGACCATATTGCCAGAAGAGATAGCCGAAAGCGACTCCCACAATGCCGTTGAGAAGAATGGCCCGAACAATCAACAAAGGAGTTAGCTTGACCAACGCGGCGGTAGTTGGCAAATGACCCAAACCAAAGATGACCGCAGCGAGGATGTTAGCAAGCCACAGGGCCTCCAATGCGGGCTTACCATTGGGCAGATGCCAGACAAAGCCAATGAGCCAGGACAAGAGCGAGAGCAGAAACAAGCGACACAGCAACTCCTCAACAATGCCACCATAGAAGCATGCCAGGAAACGTTTCCAGAGGGCGGGGATTGGAACCGAGGTATGCATGACTTCCGGCAGGCGAGGCCAGAACACCATGATTTCCAGAAGCAACAGGACCACTGCAGGAATTGCCCCCAAGATCAGCGCTGGCAAGATAATCGCCTCTGCCTGAGTTGTTACCGCATTGCCCGCCAGCAACCCCTCTAGCAAAGGCGCACCCAAACCAAGATGATGCGCGATAAGCAACCCCAGGCCAGTTGCCGCTGCCAGCAGGACGAAGCTCTGCGCACTCTGAAGCAGCACGAGCACCCACATTGGCTGGCGCATCCGTTCTTGCGCCTTTTTGAATGTATCGCGAGTCAGCTCTAGCGTATAGGGCATGACACAAGCGATGCCCAACAACGCTGCGCCACACAACAGAGCAAATTCAAACCAGGAGAAACCAAACATACTGTCGCCTCATTTCTGTCGTTCAAGAGATGCTGATGGATTCGTTCTCATCGTTTTCGGGTCATTCTCCTTCCAATTCGGGAAGGAGAATGGTGGTAAGCAGACGTCGACGGCGATCAGGGGCAGGTCCTTGTTTGAGCCAGGGCAACAAGGTAGTGTTGAGCTCCTGGCTAAATTGGACAAACTCTTTATCGCTTAAGTAGATGGCGAGCTGGTGATATCCGGCATCTGTATAATAGTTGCCTTCTTTGAGATCGAGGTAACGAGCATGATCACCAATGATCTTCATGACAAAGGTGAGAAAGTATTGCATCAACTCGTCTTTGGAGGCACAAGCGAGCTCATCAGGGCTTAGAAACGTTGAGGTTTCAGAGAGCGTGTAGACCTTTTCGCGTAAGGTGCCACGGACAAGACGCTCTTCAACGACCTGAGTAATTCCTGCATTAGTGAGCAGGTTGAGATGATGGTAAAGGGTTGCCGGAGCCACATCTTTCAAATCAGAGGCAAGTTGTTTGGGTGTTAGTGTTCGGTTGTTTAAAGCGAGAATTACGCGCATCCTAACCGGATGGAGAATCAAGTCAGCTCTCGTCATAAAATCGCCATTCGTTACAAAAATTTAGAACGTTCTTTAATATGAGAATATCATGGGGATTTAGAAAATGCAAGGCAACGAGAACCTTTCGCTGTCTTCCCTACAGATGGAGAAGCTCTAAAATTAGCGAGGGGCAGGCATATCCATGTTGAGAGGGTATCAACGTAATACATTGGTCCTTGACCTGTTTGAAGCTTAGTACTTGCTTGCTTAACGACAATCTGCTGATAGTCTTCTGAGAATAAGCAGTCTATGTGCTAGAATAAAGCACATTAGATCAGCTTCTTTCGTTCAATGAGCTTATTTCGGCACGTTCATCGGGCGATGGCTATTCGGAAAGAGAAGATAGATAGATGGAAGCATCAGCCGTCCCTAAAAGTCTCTGGCGGCAGAGTAATTTCCTGAAATTGTGGATTGGACAGGCGGTTTCCAGTTTCGGGTCTACGATTACAGCGCTGGCTCTGCCGCTGACAGCCGTCGTCATATTACGTGCGACTCCCGACCAAATGGGCCTCCTGCGTGCCGCACTCAGCCTGCCTGCACTTTTGAGCCTCTTCTTTGGCGTCTGGGTAGATCATGTGCGCCGCCGCACATTGCTGATTCTGGCTGATACAGGGCGCATGCTGCTACTGGGTTCGATCCCGCTGATCGCCTGGTTGGGCCTGTTGCGCATCGAATACCTGTATGTCATTGGCCTGCTGGTGGGAGTCCTAACCTTGCTTTTTGATCTCTCTATTACCTCATTCCTTCCTTCTCTAATCCTGCGTGAGCAGTTGGTGGATGGCAATAGCAAAACGCAACAAAGCGATGCTCTTATCTCTATCGTTGGGCCGGGCGCGGCAGGCGCACTTATCGGACTCCTTACGGCACCGATTGCAATTGTAGTTGATGCGATCTCATATCTGGCCTCAGTCATCTCACTACTGCTGATCCGCACGTCAGAAGTGGAATTAAAAGAGCGGCCTGCACAGCGTTCGGTCTGGCTAGAGATCGGCGAGGGGATACAGGCACTCTGGGGCACGCCCATCCTGCGCGACCTGACGATCCTTTCGGGACTAGGATCGCTCTTTCTCAGTATGCAGCAGACGATTTTTGTGCTCTTTGTGGTGCGCGAGTTGAAGTTGACCGCCTTTCAATTGGGTCTAATTTTCAGCACCAGTGGCATCGCTGGCTTGCTGGGTACCCTGATGGTTGGTCGCATTGTACAGCGAAAAGGCCCTGGATCGACGATTCTGCTGGGCCAGAGCCTAACCGCATTGGGGACGATGCTCATTGCACTAGCAGGTGGCTCCTTGTCACTGATCCTCGTTCTATTGATTGGTGGACAGGCACTTTTCAGCCTGGGAGCACCATTCTATGGCATCCCACAACTCAGCTTGCGCCAAGCCATGACACCCACCCATTTGCTAGGGCGCGTCAATGCCAGTCGTCGCTTTTTGGTCTTCGGCATTATCCCACTTGGTGCGTTGATTAGCGGCCTGCTTGGCGACAGGTTGGGCCTGCGAGCAACCCTCCTGATCAGTGGTATTGGCATGATCCTCGCACTCTTCTGGGTCTTCTTCTCCAGCATTCGCCATGCACGCGAATTTCCACAAACGAGTGAAGCATAAATCAAGCCGGTATGTTTCTTCACATATCTGCAAAAGAGATGGAGGGAAACCGCTTTTGAAAAGTCACTTCTCACTTTGTGTTCTGGAATAGTGGAAAGAAAAGAACCGGCACGTTAGAATGATGCTGAACTGCAAAGCGGAGGGAGGGAGACATACTACCTGTCTCATATCTGTGAGGGCAAAGAGTGGCGTTCAGAGCAATCTCTAAATCTCCACTTTAATTATATCACCTCCTGTCTACTCGCACACTGCCTTTTTGGACGATTTTTTTTGGTATTCCTTCCTCTATACTCAGGCAGAAGCGACGCCGCTCTGGCGTACCTGCGGTGAAAGCTCTCCTTTGAGCAAAGATACCTCTTATGTGTGCTGAATTCAGCATATGCTTCATTAGGCATGTGCAGGCTCTCGTTGTCTGCGAAAGGGCCTTACCCGCGTAATGGGGCGCTACCAGGCAAGTACAATACTCTGGTAAATCATTTTAGCCCGAAGGGTGCCATCAAAATCATCAAAGTAGGAATTGCCAAAGGAGGGAAAAATATGAGTTCATATGTGCTTGGTTTTCAGGACATTGACAAAACAAAACGCATGGCTGTTGGAGGAAAAGGCGCGAACCTGGGAGAACTATCCAAGATTGAGGGAATACATGTACCAGAAGGCTTTTGTATTTCTACAAAAGCCTTTAAAAGAATCATTGGGGAAGCGCCGTCGATTAACGAACTACTTGATCAATTATCACTCCTAAAGGTGGAAGACCGGGACAAAATCGGTGAACTTAGCGGTGAGATTCGCAGAGTCATCGAAGAGACAGCCATCCCTCAAGACATTTATGAAGAGATCGCTCACCTTCTCTCCAGGCTTAATGGGAAAAATGCCTATGCCATACGATCCAGCGCAACTGCCGAGGATTTACCAGCAGCATCCTTTGCAGGTCAGCAGGATACGTATTTAAACATTATCGGAAAAGAAGCGATCCTAAAGCATATCAGCAAGTGCTGGGCATCACTATTTACTGAGAGGGCAGTAATTTATCGCCTTCAAAACGGCTTCGACCACCGTAAAGTCCAACTCTCTGTGGTTATTCAGAAGATGGTCTTCCCGCAGGTGGCAGGAATTTTGTTCACTGCTGATCCCATCACTTCTAATAGGAAGGTATCATCCATTGATGCCAGCTTCGGGCTTGGTGAGGCCTTAGTCTCCGGCCTAGTGAATGCTGATAACTATAAAGTACGTAATGGCAAGATTCTCGATAAGAAGATATCCACCAAGAAGCTGGCTATTTATGCCTCAAAAGGTGGTGGTACGAAAGAGCAGGAGATTGAGCCAGAGAGACAGAATAGACAAGCGCTGACGGATGAGCATGTTTTGCAGCTTGAGCGCATGGGCAGAAAGATCGAAGAACATTTCGGTTGCCCCCAGGACATCGAATGGTGCCTGGTTGATGATACATTTTATGTTGTCCAGAGTCGGCCAATCACTACTATATACCCCATCCCTGAAGCAAATGATCAAGAGAATCGTGTCTATATATCTGTTGGTCATCAACAAATGATGATCGACCCTATGAAACCATTGGGATTGTCTATATTCCAGTTAACAGCTGTGCGACCTATGTTTAAAGCTGGTGGGAGGTTGTTTGTTGATGTCACGGATAATCTGGCTTCCCCTGCCAGCAGAGCAATAATAGTAAATAACATGGGGCAACATGATCCGCTTATAAAAGACGCGATTGTGAGCATACTTGAACGAAAAAATTTCATAAAATTGTTACCAGATGAGAAAAAAGAACAGAGTCCTGTTAAAAGCAATAAAGGTATGTCGTCTGCGGGTTTCCAGGCACCATTCGAGAATAATCCGGAAATCGTTTCTGATTTGATGAAGAAAAGTCAGACCTCGATAGAAGAGTTAAAGCAAAACATCCAAACAAAATCCGGATCAGACGTATGTGATTTTATCCTGGAAGATATCCAGCAGCAATTAAAAAAGATCTTACGTGACCCGCAAAGTTCGAGTGTGTTTATGGCTGCTATCAATGCTTCAGCATGGCTCAATGAAAACATGGACAAGTGGTTAGGTGAAAAAAATGTAGCAGATACGCTTTCACAATCTGTACCAAACAATATCACTTCGGAAATGGGTCTGGCGCTCTTGGATGTCGCGGATGTAATTCGCCCTTATCCAGAAGTAATTGAGTATTTACAACATGTAAAAGATGATGCCTTTCTGGATGAACTGGTGAAGTTCGATGGTGGACAGGAAATCCGAGATGCTATCTATACTTTTCTTCACAAATACGGAATGCGATGTGTCGGAGAAATTGATATTACGAAAACTCGTTGGAGCGAAAAACCAACGACTCTTGTTCCCATAATCCTCAGTAATATCAAAAACTTTGAGCCTCATGCCAGTCATCGAAAATTTGAGCAAGGGCGACTGGAAGCATTGCAAAATGAGCAAGAGTTATTAGAGCGATTGAAGCAACTACCAGATGGTGAACAAAAAGCCAAAGAGACAAAACGAATGATCAATCTTGTCCGGAATTTCATCGGATATCGTGAATATCCAAAATATGGCATAGTGAATCGCTACTTCGTTTATAAGCAGGCTTTACTAAAAGAAGCCGAACAACTTGTACAAGCCAACATTATTCACGAGAAAGAAGATATCTACTATCTCACTTTTCAAGAGCTTCACGAAGTTGTACGCACACATACACTGGATCACCAGATCATCAGCAAACGAAAAGAAGAGCACAAATTCTATGAAAAACTCACTCCACCACGTGTTATCACATCTGATGGTGAAATCATTGCAGGTAAGTACAAACGAGAAAATCTCCCAGCCGAAGCAATTGTAGGTCTACCTGTTTCCTCCGGAATTATAGAGGGGCGTGCACGTGTCATCTTCAAAATGGAAGATGCTGATCTAGAAGATGGAGATATATTAGTCACCTCCTTTACAGACCCTAGCTGGACACCATTGTTTGTCTCCATAAAAGGCTTAGTTACTGAAGTTGGTGGACTGATGACACATGGAGCAGTTATCGCACGCGAATATGGCTTACCAGCAGTTATTGGAGTGGAAAATGCTACCAAACAGATAAAAGATGGGGAACGAATTCGTGTGAATGGAACCGAAGGCTATGTAGAAATCTTATCATGAAGATGTCAGTGTGAATGTGTGAATAGAGCGACTCATCGCTTGAACACGAAGCGATGCAATTTTCATAGGTAAGAAAATCATGGTGTTCGCCATGTTGCCGCTCAGGCAATGAGTCTGCTTTTACGAACTGAAGAGCAATTGCCTTGGTGAGGCATCTCTGACTTGCGCTGTCAGCATATGTACCTCCACGATTCCGAAAGCCGCACCAAGCAAGCTCTACAGTTGTAGATGACAACTGCTCCGCTAAACTACGGCTGTGAAAAAGAAGAAACGCCCTTTGAAAGGGTTCTCTATATGTCCGTTAGAAGGGGGAAACATATCTCAAAGACCGAGCCTACGCCTGGAGTGGATCGAACCTGGATGGTGCCACCATGTTCTTCGACGATCCAGCGGGCAATGGAGAGACCCAAGCCACTCCCAGAGGGAGAGCTCATGTTCTCCATAATCCGGACATGGGTCCGAGACTGATCGACCCGGTAGAAGCGCTCGAAAAGGTGAGGCAAATGTTCGGCATCGATGCCGGGTCCCTCGTCAACAATCTGGAGGCGAGCATGACGAGGTTCTCGGTCCAATTTCACCTTGACCTGTTTGCCAATGCCAGCGCTGTACTTGATGGCGTTTTCCAGCAAATTGATGCACAGTTGCGTCAGATAGAGCCGATCTCCCCAGACCCCAAGCTCGTCCAGGCCCGATAGGTGGATCTCGATAGCGCTTTGCTCTGCCAGAGGAGAGAGGTCTTCCGCTGCTTCGACGACTATCTCACTGAGATCGACTCGTTCGCGTTTGAGTACTGTCTGCCCTTGATCGGCGCGAGCCAGGGTCAGCAGGTCACTGACCAGGCGGGTCATGCGCTGATGCTCCTGGTGGATGATCGAGAGCACCTGGATATAGTCTTGAGTGGCGCGCGGACGCTGCAAGATCCGTTCCACCTCAGTTGTCACAATACTTAGCGGCGTTCGCAATTCATGGCTGGCATCGGCAGTAAACTGCCGCTGGCGTTCAAATGCTCTCTCCAGACGGTCCAGCATGCGATCAAAGGTTGTTGCCAGTTCCCCCAGTTCATCGCGTTGCCTCAGATTAAGGCGACGATGGAGATCAGTGGTGCTAATTTCTTGCGCGGTGCGAGTGATGGTTTGGACCGGGCGCATGGCTCTCTCAGCCAACCAGTACCCTCCTACACTCGAGCACAACAAAATCAAGGAAGTTGTCACGACTAGGGTGATTAGCAGTTGCTGTAATTGTTCTGGGATATCGCTGGGAACACCGATGTACAGGTACGCTAGAAGCTGATTTTGTTGATTGGTGATGGTGATCCGCCGCATGGCGATCTGCTGCATAGAGTAGGGGCCTTGGCCTGCCCCCATCTCAGTGAACACGGGCGAACCCGCGCTCGCAAAACGGAGCTCCTGGCCATTGGGAACGGTGGAAGTAGTGAAAGACTGACTGTTTCTCCATAGCGGACCCTGTCCCCAACCCTTCGCCTGAGAGAGTCTAAGACGCAGTTCTGGGAGGGCCTCGGGTGGTACTGTGGGATTGACCTGGGTAATCTGTCCCTGTGGATTTTGCAGAATCACCAGGGCATTAACATTCGTTTCACTCAGCCGACCAAGCATTGGGTCATAGAAGGGCGTCACGTGCTCAATATTCGTCTTGAGCACAGTCTCCAGGCTTTGATAAAGTGTACTCTCTTCTGAGAAATAGATGGCCGCACTGAAGGTGCAGAGTACCAGACCCCAAATCAGCAGATACCAGAGCATGAGCCGGAAACGCAAGCTATGAAAGAAGCGAAGCGGGCGTATTGTTTGTCCAAATGAAAAAGCTGTTGCTTGCATCGGATCTCCTCTCATCGCGTTTCCAGTCCGCGTAGTCGATACCCTGCTCCATAGACAGTTTCTAGCAGCTTGCTTTCGAACGGTTCGTCAAGTTTGCGGCGCAAGCGTCTCACATAGACATCGACCACATTCGATGCACTGATGAAATCATAACTCCAAATATGGTTCTCGATCATGTCGCGGGTGAGCACCTGGTTGGGATGGCGCATAAAGTATTCCAGAAGGGCAAATTCTTTCGCATTTAGTTTGATGTGCTCCCCCGAACGCGTGACCTCGTGGGTGGCCGGATTGAGGACCACATCCCCAATCATGAGTACCCCATTTTTGTACGGAGAAACACGCCTGAAAAGCGCACGCAGGCGCGCAAGCAGTTCATGTAAGGCAAAGGGCTTGACCAGATAATCATCGGCCCCGCTATCGAGGCCCTGCACGCGGTCTTCAATCGCATCGCGGGCGGTGAGCATCAAAATGGGTGTCGTGATGTGGTGCTGGCGCAGCGCCCGGCAGACTGCGACTCCATCTTTGCGTGGCAGCATGATGTCGAGGATAATAGCGTCATAGGGAGTGTGCTCAGCATACTCTTCACCCTGTACCCCATCATACACCGAATCCGTCGCATAGCCTTCCTCGGCCAGACTCTTTTTCAATGCCTGATTCAAACGGTAATCGTCCTCGATGATGAGTATGCGCATGTGTGTTGCATCCTTTCTAGTAGTTGTATTGTGCCCCAAAAAGATGACAAAAAGATGAAATGCAGTTTCATCTCAGTGTCATTTTTTTTGTTTACAGTCTCCTGTGTCCCAAGAAATGGACAACAAATACTTCAGGAGGAGTATCCCATGCCTTTGTTCCACCTCCAAATGCACATCAATAAAAGGAGAGTATCATGAATATGACAGCGCTGACCACTATCAGCAAGCCTACCAGTTTTATCGACAAGGGTCCGCGTCCTCTGGCTCGCGTGTTGGTTTGGGAATTACGACGTTTCTGTGCCAGCCGCCTCTTCTGGTTTCAGGCACTCGGCTTCTTTGGTTTCTTGCTTCTCATGACATGGGCTCTGCGTGCGCCAGAGCAAACAGATATACACATGAGTAACGAAGGAGGCAGCGAGTCGCTAAGCGGTTTTGTTGCCGGAACCAGTGCGGGAGGACTTCTTCATACGTTGCCAATCATTCTGGTTGTGTTGGTGCTCTTTCTGCCCTTCGTCGCGATTGATGGTGTGACACGAGACCTGAACCGGCGCACCCATGAACTGCTGATGACGACTGCGTTACCAACCTGGGCGTATGCCTGGGGGCGCTACCTGGCGGGCCTGATAATAAGCCTGGGATTAGCAATATTGCTGCTGCTCTCTATTCTGGGGATGGGCTGGCTTTTGCATCTGACGGTTACCAACTATCCGGCGCCAGAGTTTGGTACCGTGTTGATCCTGTGGACTGGCATGGTTTTATCGGCAGTGATCCTGGTTTGCAACTTCGGTTTCGCCTTGAGTACCTTGCTCCCGCGCCTCTCTACTTTGGTCAAGGTTGTCATCATGGTGGCCTGGATCTTAGGGGGAGTCGTGATCCCGCTCGGGCTAGGTGGTGCCATACCCCTACCTGGTATGTCAATTGGGACCCGACGAGCGGGATAACCGCACTTGGGCTCCTTCCTTCGTATTCCCTTGGTCTTAGTCTTGGCCCTACGATCACGAGCGAGGACCAGTTCCAGCAGCTCATTCTCACCATTGAAAACAAAGTACCCACAATCTCTGGCTGGTTCGCGCCACATCTGTTGCTGGCCGGGTGCAGCCTGGTGTTAGTGCTGGTAGCGGCCCTCGTTTTTAAACGCTCCCGTGATGTGCTCATCTAAGAGATAGGTACAAATCTGCGCATATCCATGAAAAGTAAGAGAGAACCATAGTCAGATACCCCATAACTCTGCGTTAGGGGCTTGTCCCTAAACCGAAGCTTGAGACGAGAGGCCGCCTGACTACGACCCACTCAGGACAGATATACCATCCTGAGCAAGACAAAATTTGTCTCGAATATTGTAAGCCGCATTGAGGTCGGCATGGAGTTGATACCCACAGGAGCGACAATGAAACACCGACTGAGAGCGTCGATTCTTTCGGGCTTGATGCCCACAGCGAGAACAGGTTTGCGAGGTATGACGCGGGTCAATCCGTGCCACCACGATCCCCCGTTCTTGGGCTTTGTAGGCCAGAAAACCATACAACTGCGCAAAGGACCAGGAATGCAGCTTGCGTTGTCCTTCCCCTTTGCGATGCTGGACTCCTTCTCGGAGATGGGTCAAGTTCTCAAGCACGAGGGTCGCTCCTGGGGACACGCTTTGGACAATGCATTTGGAGAGGACATGATCACAGTCCCGGTGGAACAGCATCTGCTTGTGCGACAGCTTTTTGAGGTGTCGTTTGGCAGACTTGGATCCTTTGGACTGAAGCTTGCGACGAAGGCGAAACCAGCGACGATCCACTTCTTTCCAGTGCCGTGTGCCCAGAAAGTGACGCTGGGAGGTGACCGCAGGACGGTTGAGCCCCAGGTCAACCCCAACCACCTCATCGCTGCGTTGCACCACGGGTTCAGGCACCTCAACCACCACATGCAGCCACCATGTCCCCTTGCGACATATCAGGTCTGCGGTGGCGATTGTGCACCCACGATACCGCTCGCTAAAGTGAGGAACGGTAAAGGGAAGCGTCATCTTGCCCTGGGTGGTCGAGAGGCGAACTGTTTGTGTGGCCCAATGGAGAGCATAGGTGTGAACGTTGTAGCGAACGGCACACTGCTGGGAGTGAGGGCAACGAACAGGCTTGAAGGCGGGAATGGGCTTGCCCTGTTTCTGGGCTTTGGCCACCTTCTTGGGATAGGCAGCTTCTTTCTTGGCTTTCCAGGTGAAGGCACTGCGAAGCGTTTCCGTGGCTTTGACCCGGGCTTGGATAAGCAAGTCACTCACCAGACCAGGGCACAAGGCTTTGGTGTCATAGTACGTCATGTGATGCAGCCGGACGCCGTTCTTTTCCGAGCATTGCCAGCCAGAGGCACAGACAACATTGTAGGCAAGCGTAAACTGTGCCAACGTTTCTTGCAAGGCGTGTGCCTGTTCTATATTGGGGTGAAGTTGAATCCGCACTGTTCTCTCCATGCACGAAGTCTACCATATATGCATCGTTTGTGTCAAACAGTGAACTCTCAGAGAAGAAGAAAGGAGTGCGTCATGCTCCTCCCCATGTCTGAAGCCAGGGGTACCCGCATGGCGCGATTTTTATAATGGAATTGACGTTAGAACACCTGAGCAAGCGCTACGGACAGCACGTTGCGCTGCATCAGCTCTCGTTCCGCTGCGAGCCGGGTATGCTAGGGCTAGTTGGACCCAATGGAGCAGGCAAGACAACCTTGATGCGGATGATCGCGACCCTGCTGGAACCCACCGAGGGAATCATTAGCTGGAACGGGCAGGACATTCGCAAGCATGGCCAGATGCTTCGGCAGGTGCTGGGCTATCTGCCCCAGGATTTTGGTATCTATCCAGAGTTCACGGGACGACAGTTTCTGCGCTACCTGGCTGCAATGAAAGGGCTACCTGGATCGCTTGTCCACCGGCGTGTCGATGAGGTAATAGAAATGGTGAATTTGGAGCAGACAGCCGACCGTAAACTACCCACGTATTCTGGTGGTATGAAGCAGCGTATCGGCATTGCTCAGGCTCTGCTTAACGACCCCGAACTCTTGATTGTTGATGAGCCAACCGTCGGACTCGACCCTGGCGAACGCGTGCGGTTTCGTACCCTGCTTGCCAGCCTGACCAGCAACCGAATCATCATTTTGAGTACGCATATCATCAGTGATATAGAGGCCGTAGCGAACCGCTTGCTGATCGTGCGGGAAGGGCGTGTGCTGGCCGATACGACACCAGAGACATTGCTGGCGCACACGAAAGGCGCGACCTGGAGTGTAACTACTGATCTGGCCACCGCCCAGCAATTACAGACGAGCTATCAAGTTAGCACGATGCTTACTCATATGAACGGCGTCACGTTACGCATCGTCAGCCCCACGCGCCCGCATGAGGCAGCCGTCGTCATTGACCCCAGCTTGGAAGATGCCTACCTGCTAGCCACAGGAAAGCAAGCCATTCGAGTCTGACGGGGAGGAAATGCCATCCTGGGAGATCGGCGGTTCGATCTGCCAATCTCCTCCGGTGTATGATGGGGTACAGAATGAAGGTATGCCGAGCACACACTCTATGTTCTACTTCTCAAGATGGACAGTCGCGCCTCTTGAGGAGTACAATACGTGTACCGTTTCTGTCCATTCGCTCAAAAGCGAGCCCACAGAAGCTTTCCCTTGCCGCACCTGTCCTAGCGAGTGCTTCACTATGTTGCATTGCCTAAAAGCAGCAGGCAAAAAGGACTCATGCAGGGAAAGTGTGTTGATCTGGATGGTGATGTTCCATCCACTGTGAGATGGTAAACATCAGAAAACTCATGAAATCCGTTCTGGGAAAAGAGACATTTCTTCACCAGGGATGAAAGTAGAAAGCGCAATGAAATGCCAGATGGACGCATCCGTCAAAATATACGTTCGGGAATCACCGTATCAATTGTCCTCAAGCAAGACCAACGAACAGGAAAATTGACCCGAGGAATCGTCAAGGACATTTTGACCAACTCTGCTTCCCACCCACATGGAATCAAGGTGCGGCTAGTTGATGGACAGGTTGGGCGCGTCCAGGAAATCGAGGAATAGTATGCTGCCCAAAGCTCACCCTTATACTCTATTTTTCACAATGGGATATAAGGGTGAGCTTGTTTGAAAAGGAGGAGCAAAGAAAATATTACCTTGGTGTCGACCAGGGAACTGATTGATTATTTTTATCGTCTCATTCTCTGTAGACAGCAGTTGTCATGGATGAGTACAAAATGTCTTGCAGAGGATAGCATTATGAATGGGCATGATACACCACATCAACCAGTAATGGAACAACGCCTCCGCCGCTGGAGCATCCTTGCTCTCGTTCTCACTATTTGCCTCGTAGTAGGAAGTTGGATCTTCGTCTCACACATGGTACATAGGCCATCGACAGTTCCTGGGAAAACCAATGAAATGAACAAGCAGATACCTCAGGGCCTCTATATTGGCTACAAAGATGTCGTCTATAGGTTGAGCGCACATGATGGCAACATTATCTGGCAACAGCATCTCACACAACCCTATAAACCATATCGTCTTATTGGCAGCTCAATGAGTATTAAAACCATTAGTAACTCTCTTATCTGCGCAATCCTTGAGCATGCGGTCTTCATATTACGCACCAGTGATGGCAAAGAACTCTGGCACTACGCTGTCGCGCTCACTCCCGCACAGCAGGCAGAGAACAGAGCAAGCATTATGGGTGTGGTTTTTGATCAGAAGCTGCTCTATATCTCTTTTTCCAGAGGCGGCGTGGCTGCATTGGATCTACAAACGGGGGAACAAAAGTGGAAGAAACCCATAACTGGTGGCGATAATATAGCTGTCGCCAATGGCAACCTCTATGCTGAGATTCCAAATTCCAAAGGTTATCCTGCCCTTTACGCCTTCGATGGTGCTACCGGACAGGAACGCTGGCATTTCGAGCGCGAGCTGTGGGGAAATTCATCTTTCAGCCCCGTCCTGGTCGACAACGGAATCCTTTATTACGGAGGAAACCCTCTCTACGCGCTCAATGCTCAGACAGGTAAGAAGGTCTGGGAACAGCGCATGCCACAACGGGAACGTTCTTTCGCCGGCCTGCGCCTCAAAGACAATATACTCTATAGCAACACAAACGCTATCATTCCGGCTGTTGGAGGGCTGAAAATCCCCCCGAAATCTACCGTGTCTTTGCCTTCGACACGAAGACTGGGGCAATTCTCTGGCACTCTGAGCCAGGGTATGAGTTAGCTCCGGATATATCAATCTCGCAAAATATGGTCTTCACTCGCTCAATGCTCAATGAGAATGGGAAACAGACGATACAGGCCCTTGATGCCTACAGTGGAGTTGTACGCTGGCATATACCATTGCTTGAGCAGCCCTGTGGCTACCAGCAATTGTGTACCTCACCTCTCACCTATGTTGCTGATAACAGGCTTATCGTACTCGATGATAGCCAGCCATCCAGATTACAGGTTTTTGATGTTGCCAGTGGGAAACATGTGACGGCATTCCCTATCGCACTCCCTGCTTCCAAAGGAGTGGCATCAAGTTTACTTAACAATGGCACACTTTATCTACAGACTGGTATACATGAAGGCGGACCTTATATTTCAGGCAGTAGCAACACTTTCTGGAACTATACTATCCACGCCGTTCACATTGCTGACGGCACCACGGCATGGCAATATCAGATAGGGAAGCTGCGTGAATACCAGGACCCGATTTCATCGATGCTTTCTACCACTGCCTAAAATGCTCCTACAGACGGTGGAGGGTCAGCCCTGGACCTGTTTTACAGGGTTGACCCGCGCTCCCCCCTTCACCTCTAACCGCGCCAGGATGCCTCTCTCCTTTGAGGCGCCCACATTTTTCAGGTTTTTAGGATGACGCAGTGCTTGGCTCAGGGAGCGCCGTCATTTGCCCCATCCCTGTAGGACTACCATGACAATTGGATTGGGCCAAAAGCTGGGAGAGCCGCATCAGCCGCATCAGTGAGATTACAGTAGGGATTCAAGCCCCAACCATACCACAGAAACATATCAGTTGGGATAGGATGGTCAGTAAGATGCAAAACAGCAGTATTCTCCTCCAGGGATATTTTATGTATGAGGGGTAATTCTCTTCCATCGCGATCACGTAATGTAAAACCTGATGGGCGACCACTTGCATACAATCCTCCACGAACATATCGATATGAAACACGGATACGAGACTGCCCAGCTTCCAAGCTAGCTCCTATCAATTGAGGTGAAGGAAGGCTATCAGCCACATCAGCCAGCCGACGTCCAAGCCTTTTCAAACCCTGGGTTCCTATATGAATTGAATCATCCAGCTCAAGATCAATTGCCGAGACCATTGCAGTATGAGGTAATTGAAGAGGCCACGTACGTTGCGCTTCTCGGATGCCATTCCAATTTCTGGCATCCGCATCAAATGACACTGTACAGCCAAGCTGTACGCAGTAAAAAGGCAGATCAGGCTGTCGCAGATCACGACGTAGAGCTATCAACAACCTATACATACGGTCTTGATAGTATTTGACATTTTCTAAGGAGGAGGTGTCGCTCTCGCCCTGATACCAGAGCACCCCAGCGACTTTCCCTCCAACACTTTCAATCCGTTTGAGTAATGCGCCATAGAGCGATGCGTCTCCTAGCTCACGTAGCTCGGGGTCCCATTGTTCCAGAGAAGTTCCACCATGTGCGGCAGGAATCAACCCAATCGGTACCCCAGTCCGGATATACCGCTCTTTCGCGAAGGCTAAACCTAGTCCCGCTCCCGTTTTGCGCGCAGGATTATGTGAAGGCAAAGGATCAGGTACAGCATCGGCACCCAGCAGTTTATGATGTATAATGCGTGGCGATTCGTTCGGCCAGTGGAGCGGTTCTTCGGCTACGGCCCACTCTTCGCGGGATTGTAATGAATGCACAAAAGGCGAAGGCTTTTCAACATCGGTCAAATTCCCAACCCCTTCCATATTACTCTGTCCCGCGAGCACCCATATATCCCCTACCAGGATATTCTGCGCCCCATCCATAGTGTAAGGACCTCCAACAGGTAATTCAACTACCTGCCCATCTTCTTGAGTGATACACACTTTGTTATCAGCATTACGCTGTAAGACCTGATAATCCTGAATTTTTGTATGTGTCATATAGTTGTCATTGCCTTATCAACTTGTTCGAGCGCGCATCTTAGCGAAAGCTCAATGTATAGGTCATGCCATTTTGCATCGCAAGGGCGACACGATCATGCTCGCTGCTCCATGGAATCTGCTGACCGCTCTGATTTTTGATGGCGATTGGCCGTTGCTGTTGAGGGAAGCGTAGCAGGAAGTGCCTACTTTGTGACGCGCGCAAGATGACGGATGTTGCCAGTCCATTGCTCCATTCCACATCAACTTCAAGGCCACCGCGAGCACGCAAGCCACGCACATATCCTTCGTTCCATGTATGTGGTAGGGCAGGCAAAATGGCAAGCTCGTCAGCGTGGCTCTGCACCAGCATCTCGGCGATTGCAGCGGTAGCTCCAAAGTTGCCGTCTATCTGGAAGATAAGGGGTGGATGCAGATCAAAGAGATTTGTCACAATCGAACCTTTGAGCAACTCGATCAAATGCTCATAGGCTAAATCGCCTTCACCCAACCGCGCCCAGAGCGCGACGACCCAGGATCGACTCCAACCTGTGCCTCCACCTCCATGCACAAGTCTGTGCTCAAGCGACTTGCGCGCAGCCTGGAATAGCTCTGGTGTTTGTTCAGAAGTAATTTGCTCACCAGGATAGAGACCATACAGATGTGACATGTGACGATGACCGGGCTCGTGCTCCTCAAAGTCCTCGTTCCACTCTTGTAACTGCCCATGTCTGCCAATCGCTGGCTGCGGCAGAAGAGCAAGCGTTTCCGTTAGTTCATGTGCAAATTCCTGATCAATATCCAGTGCCTGACTTGCCGCAATGCAGTGTGTGAACAGCTCGTGAATGATGGCAATATCCATGGTTGAACCAGCACCGACACCTGCCCGCTCTCCACTGGCTGTGATAAAGAGGTTTTCTGGGGAAGTTGAAGGACAGATTGTCAGGTGTCCTTGCTTATCTTCCACCAGGAAATCGAGCAGAAATTGGGCGGCTTTCTTCATAATCGGATAGGCGCGTTGGGAGAGAAACAAGCGATCACCCGAAAAAGCATAATGTTCCCAGAGATGCTGGCAAAGCCACGCTCCTCCCATATTCCAGTTTGCCCACTGTGGATCGCCAACACCATTGCCAACCGGGGCGGCGTTTCGCCACAGGTCCATGTTGTGGTGAGCGACCCAACCACGGCAACCATAATAGACCTGCGCGATTCGCTCCCCGCTTACACTAGCATCTTCTATGAGATCGAATAGAGGGGAATGGCATTCCGCCAGGTTGCAGACTTCGGCGAGCCAGTAATTCATCTGAGTGTTAATATTGATAGTCCAGTTACTACTCCAGGCAGGTCGTATTTGATCATTCCAAATCCCCTGCAAATTCGCGGGCTGCGTTCCTGGACGAGAACTGGCGATAAGCAAATAGCGACCATACTGGAAAAATAGGGCCAGCAGAGCATCATCTCTGGCTCCCTTTTGCACAGCTGCCAAACGCTCATCAGTGGGCAGTTCTTCGCCTTCGCTGGTACCAAGATCAAGGGCAACGCGTTGGAATAAACGTTGATAATCGCTGATATGTGCCTCACGCAGAATGTTGTACCCTTTGCTTATGCCCTCGGCAAGCCTAGTGGTACAGCTTTGCTCCAGGGCATGGGCAGGGAGGTCTGGACGAGAGGCGAAACCACGGTAACTGGTAGCAGCAGAAAGGAAGAAGGTCACTGTATGCGCGTTTTCCACTCGCAATGTGCCATCTTCATCCGCAGTGATCCGCCCGCCCTCAACAATAGCCTGAAGCTGTGTTTCAAAGCGCATACCATGACTATCTTCGCCGTGGTCATAAATAATAGAGTCAGCTGTAGGAAAATAGTCTGGATCAACGTGCCTGGGGCAATGGCCTGTCATCCTGATCGTATGAGAGCCATTAGGTATGCAGGTAAAAGGGTGTACACTCTCTAAGTGGGCGGTCAAGGAAAGAGCGTGAGAAGTATCGCTGGTCAGACGTACCACTAGTAAATCATCCGCAGCCGAAGAGAATATTTCTCGCGAGAAGAGGATATCACCTGCTTTATAGTGTACTGTTGCCAACGCAGTATCCAGATCCAACGCGCGCTGATATGCCTGGGCCTCACCCTGGTGCATAAACCTCAGACGCAAATTGCCAAGTGGCTGATAGGACTCATTATAGGGACCCTGCATACGGCGCGTAAGCTTCTGAGCCGCCACGTAGTTACGCTCTTCCAGAATTAGGCGCCTAAGTTCGGGCAGATGAGTAATTGCGTCAAGATTGTCCGTATCATATGGCTCACCTGACCAGAGCGTATCCTCGTTGAGCTGTAACACCTCTTCACTGATCCCACCATGAATCATCGCTCCCAGGTGTCCATTCCCCACCGGGAGCGCCTCTAGCCATTGTGCGGCCGGTTGGCGATACCATAATTTGAGCGAAGGTTTGTCCTGTTGGACACGTACTGTCTGGGCCTGATGCATGTTGATCTGCTCCTTTCAATTGGCAACTCGCTCAGGAGTAAAGATTGCCCGGCGAGCAGATCGTTCGCCGGGCAATCTTTACTCTTCAGAAGAACATTATACCGTAATATGGTCGATATCAGCCCCATACATCGAGGATGTGGTTGAGAAGAGGACCGTATTTGTTCCTGCCTTCAAGTCGAGCTGAATGACCACTGATTGTACAACATTCCAGTTGTTATCGTTGGTGCCGTTGGTGTATATGGTAAGCGCTGGACCGCCATTCGCGCTCACGTTCAGCGAACGCCCGGAGGAGCCATCAACATAATAAAGTGTGACGTTATAGGTGCCCGCGCGGGTTACGTTAATTGCATTGAATTGCATGGAACTACCCAGCAATAGATTGCCAACTTTCTGACCGCCAGAACAATCCGAGCAGTTGGCAACCGACGCTCCTCCGCTCAAGGTATTCCCAGGGGCCTCCGCTTCATAAGAGGTCGTCTTTACGATAGGAGAGACCACAATGCGGTCAATGTCGGGAGCATAGTCCTTGGAATTGTCAAACTTGATGGTATTATTGCCTGCCTGGAGTTTCACCCGGATCTGCATCGATTGGACGCTTCCCCAGTTGCCATTGCCATGAAAGTCGATCAAGACTCCTGAGCCTCCGTTGAAGCTGAGATAGGCAGGGCGACCACCACCATCTCCATCAACGTAATATACCGTCAAATCGTAGCTTCCGGCACTCGTCGCGGTCACATTATTAAACTGGACGAAGCCACCACCGCCCAGATAGCCAACCTTCTGACCACCAGAGCAGGTCGAACAATCACTGATAACAGCGCCTCCACCGATGGTATTCGTGGTTGCCTCCGCTTCATAGGAAACTACCTTGCCTGCGGGAGGTGGCGGTGCGGGAGTGGTAGCATCTGGCTGGATTGTGAGGAGCCTAGAACCATGAGCAGGTAACGTAGCGCTGAAACTGTTTTTAAACTGGCCTAACTGTTTGTGTGCCCAGGCGTCGCGCACGTGAGCCATACCAACAAAACCCAGATCACCCCAATTTGTCGTGACCGTCTCAGTGGTGCTATCAAGATTGAAGAGCGCAACTGTGTAGCTGCCATCCGCGTTTTTCGCATACCAGACCTGCTGATTGCTCGATTGCGCAACTGGCTTGGCGGGGCGCCCCGCCTGATCGATAGCGATGACCTCCTTGTTGGTAAGCAGGGAAAGGCCATAGTCATCCAGCTTCGTCAGATCATCTCCAGTATAGAGTGGAGCAGCCTCAATAGCCCAGAGCGTCATATAGGTCTGGCGCTCATCGTTCGTCAGCCCATCCATATTTCCGACACCTACATCGAGCGAGTCCAGGTTGTTCCAACCACCTGGTTTGGCATCGGAGATCCAGGGTACGACGTCAGTGAAGCGCTGTTTCACCGAGTTATCCCAGGTTACCAATGTATTACAGTAACATTCGACATCGGTATCAATGCGCCAACCATTGGAATTCTGCTGCCAGGTATGCACAAAATCGTGATCCAGCGACCAGGAGATAACAAACTGGATTGGTCTCCCCGTTTGATACAGGGCTTGTGACCAGGCTTGAACATCTAAACGATTGTCTGACGAACTGGCACCATTTCTGAATGAACCGGGTGTGACCCCATCCAATTTCATGAAATCGACGCCCCAGCTCGCGAACTGGTCGGCAATCGAATCGATATAGGCCTGAGCGCATGGTTTGCTATAATCGATGGCATAAGCTCCCTGCCAGCCATTGGTCTTTGTCAGCGGCTGGACAGCAATATCTTGTGTGTGACAGTTCGTGCCATAGATAGGATAGTTGTTGTCATAGGCAAGAAAATCCAGGCCCGCACCGTAATAGATCCCAAATTTTAACCCATAATGATGGACATAATCAGCGACAGCCGCGATGCCACTGGGGAAACGACCTGGGAAGGGGGCCGGGCGCCCATAGGAATCAAAGGTAGGAGTCCAGCTATAATCCATCCACCAACCAGCATCAATGTTGATATACTGATATCCACTCCCCTGTAACTTTTGATGGAGAGCATCGGCCTGAGCTTTCACATTCGCTTCGGTCAGCCAGTTCGTTCCATATCCGCTGGCATTGGTGGACTCCAGACTCCAACTACTCCAGCCCATATACGGCTTCTGTGCCAACCCATTGGTGACATTGCTCGCAGCATGGGCGACAGAAGGCCTTCCCTGTTGCCATGCTGAAATGACCAGTAGACTACCAGATACGAGCAAAATAGTAAGGGCAAAGAGAAATCGGGGCATCGTTCTCAGACGTTGAGACACAGACAATACCTCCTTGTGTTGGTCTATGGGGAGAGCCCCATGCTCTTCCCATAGAGGTGTGCTGTAATCAAATAGTTTCATCAATGACTAAACTAAGTATATCGATAAGATTACTGAGAAGGAGTTAAGTTGTCAAGAAGAAACTCTTTCTACTCCTATAGTCGCTTTTGTTGCAGATGTTTCGGAATGACGAGAGTAGAGAGTTGTGAAAACCCAGGAAATTGAGGACTTGACGGCGATTTTTTTCGCGGGTATACTCTTTTTAACTTCAATCACTAAAGGAAGTTTCGGGGTAGAGAAACGATGCAGGGGGAAAGCAGTGCCAGCAGATCGTAAGTTGATTCGCGCCATTAATCAGAATAGTTTGCTCAATTTGATTCGGTTGAACGCGCCGATCTCGCGTCCCCAGCTTGCCGAGCTTTCAGGCCTGAGCCTGGCTACGGTGATCGGTTTGACGAGCGATCTTATGGAACGACATTTTGTAGTGGAGAGTGGCCCAGCCGAATCAACGGGTGGACGCAAGGCGACGTTGCTGGACCTGCATCCCGAAGGCGGCTTTGCCCTTGGTCTGATGATACGAGGCTTTGAGTGCATTGGTGTGGTTGTCAACTTACGCGGCGATATAGTTTTTTCGCTCCATTGGGATACTATGCTCAAACACCAAGGTCATCAGGCTGTGGAACACATCGTCAGGATGACGAATGACTTGCTGACTCAATCGGGAGTTGAGAAAGATCTGGTTATTGGGCTTGGCTGCGCGCTCTCAGGCTATATTGACGCGCAAAACGGCATCTGTGTCGATTCTTGGAACCTGGATTGGCATACTATTGAACTGGCCGAGCCACTCAGTCGGCGTCTAGGGTTCCCTGTAGTAATCGATAACGATGTGAGTTGTATTACGACCTACGAAAGACTCTTTGGTTGGGGAAGTAGCAGTAAAAACTTTTTCACGGTCGTGCTGGGGCGCGGCGTGGGTCTGGGTCTGGTGCTCAACGGCGAGGTCTATCGTGGCTCAACCGGTGGTGCCGGAGAGTTCGGGCACATGGTCGCTGTTCCTGGTGGCAGACGCTGCGAATGTGGCAAACGAGGCTGTTTGGAGGAGTATATTTCCTTTCGCGGCATTATCGCCAATTATCTCGAGCGCAACTATAAAGAAACACTTCCTTTCGATATGCCTCTCGATAGCTCCTCGGATCGGGCTGTACGCTCCGAAGAGCGCGTGATCCATAAATTACTTGAACAGGCTTTGGGAGGGGATGAACTGGCCGCGCAGGCTTTTGAACACAGCGGTGAACTGATGGGCATTGCCCTGTCTAGCCTGGTAAATGTCCTGAATCCAGAGAGTATCATTCTCACAGGTGAGGGCGCGTTTGTCGCACCGGCAATGTTCCAGTCAATGGAAGCCGTTCTGCGACAGAATCTCTTCTCTCAGTTAGGGAAAAACCTGCGCTTGCTGGTTGAGCCACTGGTTGGCTACAAGAGTTGGGCGCGTGGGGCTGCGGCTCTCGTTCTCCATCGCTTTTTCATTTTACCCGTTCATCCCTGAACTCGTAACAGAAAGGAGGTGCTTTTTTCATTATTTTTTGTCAATGTTCTCGTATGTCCAGGAATTAGGGAGCGCAGTAGCTCTCAACATGATGCTAATTTAACCGTTCGATGGTATGACTTCCTGACGGCCCATACATAGGTTGTCAGGACTGGCACATCAAACATATCAGGGCTTTTTATTGGCAAGAGCCATTTACATTGCTATGTGTATTTGCGACGATGCAGAAAGGTTGAATGCTTCTTCATGGACGCCCAAACGAAATACATGCTCAACAAAATCAACCGCCGACGTTTTTTACAGGCAACTGGCGCAGCTACAGCGGGTGCGGCTTTTCTCGCAGCCTGTAGCGGGAACATAACCAACGGTTCCAGCAGCACAGCGTTACAGCAGTGGTATCATCAATACGGTGAGGACGGGACGCAGCAGGCAGTCTTGAAATATGCCTCAGACTACGGCAAGACCGCTTCAACTACGATCAAGATTACCTGGGTACCCGGCGACTATGCGACCAAATTGAGTACCGCCCTCCTCAGCAACAATCCCCCGGATGTCTTTGAGCACTATACGTTCAATGAAAACTGGGCCAAACAGGGCTTGCTAGAGCCTCTTAATGATCTCTATACTTCAGAGATCCAATCAGATTTCAACCCAATCAATCTTGCGTCCTTCACGGTTGACGGAAAAATCTATGGCGTGAAGATGTTCGACGATACCCAGTTCTTTTATTATCGCAAGAGTATGCTTTCCAAGGCTGGCATTGATCCCACGACCTTGACCAGTTGGGATGCTCTGCTAGAGGCCAGTAAGAAGTTGACGACCTCTAAGACGAAGGGCCTTTTCCTGGGAAATGATGGTGGTATTGGCCTCTATCAGTTGGCGATCTACTCTACTGGTGGCGATCTGATCGCAAATAATCAGGTCGCATTCAATAAGCCGGAAGTGGCGGCTGCATTTGAGAAGATGCGCGAGGTGTCTACTTCGAACTCAACCCTGACGGGTGCACCTACTGACTGGCTAGATCCTTCAGCCTTTGTCGATGGCCTGGCCGCAATCCAATGGTGTGGCATCTGGGCTTTGCCCGCCGTTATGAAGGCGCTAGGCGATGATTTTGGCATCTTCCCCTGGCCCGCCTTCGGGTCCGGCGGCAAACCAACTGTCCCCTGGGGCGGCTTTGCTGAGATGGTTTGCGCGAAAAGCAAGCGTGTCGCTGAGTCCAAAGCCCTGGTCAAGTCACTCTGGATTGACAATACGTCTGTCCAGGAAGACTTTTGCCTGAGTTATGGTTTCCATGTCCCTTCGCGCAAAAGCGTCGCCGCAAAAGCAACCAAACTACAAAGTGGCGTTGCCGCCGAAGCCGTCAAGCTCCTCAATACATACGGTCGAACGAATCCCCCACTATTTACGAACACAATGAATACAGCGTTGAGCGACGCGGTCAGCAATATTGTGAAGAAGCACGCCGATGCGTCTTCAGAAGTAGCCAGAGCAGCGGAGTCCTGTAGTAAAGAACTACAACAACTGCTTGGCTAAGCGTGACCTGACAAGACGCGCGACGAAGTCTGTCTCTGGGCTGCCCATGCGGCCTGGAGACACCTTCTCTACGCTTTGTATGTGGGAGGGTTCACAATGAGTTTACAGATAAAAGCTGCCGAAGAAGAAGCTACTGGCAAGCTGCCAAATCGCGGAAAAGGGGGCCCTCGCTCGCCCCATCTGCGCCGTAATGTGGCCTTTTGGTGTTTGGTAGGGCCTCTGGTGCTGGGGTTGCTGATTTTTGTGTATATCCCCATTCTCTGGGGACTACTGTTGAGCTTTAGTCAGGCACAGGGGACTGTCTTTCCTACCTCCTTCGTCTGGTTCGAGAACTATCGGTCCATGCTGCTTGACCCTGAGTTTCAACAGTCACTCAAGACCTTTGTGCTTTTTGCCCTGTTTATTGTCCCGGTGACCTTTGCGCTGGCATTGGGGCTGGCAGTTCTGGTCAATGCGGCGACGTTTCTGCGCGGCTTTTTCCGCTCCATCTTCTTTTTACCAACGGCGGTCTCCTATGTAGCTGCCGCAATTATCTGGCGCCTGAGCCTCTTTAACGGCCTACCCTTCGGCCTGGTGAATATGGTGCTGGGACATTTTGGCATCGCGCCGATCTCCTGGCTCAGCACGGTCAATCCCCCCTGGTACTGGCTGGTACTGGTAAGTGTACGCCTCTGGCTACAACTGGGCTTTTATATGATTATCTTCCTGGCGGGTTTACAGGAGATTCCCCAGAGCATCTATGAGGCCGCGAGTGTCGATGGCGCGCCATCAGGCTGGAAGCGTTTTCGCTATATCACATTCCCCCTGTTGCGCAATACCTCTGTCTCTGTCTTGCTCCTGCTCTTGATTGCCGCATTTCAAGCGTTTGACGAATTCTTCAATCTCCTGAATAGTTCTGGAATCATCGATGCACGCACGCCATTGTGGTATCTCTACATCGTAGGTTTCGGCAATCAGGACTTTGGACGCGGAGACGCTGGCTCATTTATTCTGACGGCAATTATCGTGCTCTTTACATTGATACAGGGCCGCCTCTTTGGCTTTGGTCGCTCAGATGACTAGATTTAGCGCCCGACAGGAAGGAGTAAAAGAATGAGTGTGCTTCATCAACAGGCCGGAGAGACATCAGGCAAAATCACAGCTGGACAAAATCCGCGCAAACTTGTGCGTGGAAACCTGGTACGCACAACATTTGTGTATGCCGCATTGATCGTGTGTGCCGTGCTCTTTCTCATCCCCTTTTATATCGTGGTACGTAACGCCCTGATGGTGCAGCCCGAGATTACCTCATTTGACTGGCACTGGTGGGCACAGACACCACAGTGGAACAATCTCAACACCTTGTTTAATGACCTGGTCGCTCCAATGGGCACTGGCTTGATCAACTCAACCATTATCGCCACCCTGACGACTGGGGGGCAATTACTTTTTGCCTCGATGGCGGGCTATGCACTGGCGCGTATCCCCTCGCGTTGGAGCAACCCCATCTTCTTTCTCGTCCTGCTCACCCTGATGGTGCCGAGCGCGGTCACCTTTATTCCAAAATATATTATTGTGAACCAATTGGGATGGGTCAGCACATTACAAGGGATCATTGTACCAGAACTCTTTAGCGGCTTTGCCTGTTTTCTCTTTCGTCAGTTTTATTTGAACTTTCCTCACGAGTTGGAAGATGCGGGTCGCGTTGACGGGCTTGGCTATTTTGGCGTCTATTGGCGTCTACTGCTACCAAACTCGGTGCCGATCATGATCGCGCTGGGGGTCATCTCCTTTATCGGTAGCTGGAACTCGTTTATCTGGCCACTGGTGATTGGGCAGGATCAGTCGTCGTGGACGGTCCAGGTTGTATTGTCGACCTTTATCACCGCGCAGACCATTAACATCCCGGAACTCTTTATGGGTGTTGCTGTGGCTATTGTTCCGCTGCTCATCCTCTTCCTGTTCTTGCAGCGCTATATTGCTGAAGGCATCGCGCGTTCAGGTATCAAGGGGTAACGATTCCTTATACCTGAAGGGCTTATCATCTTCCGATACTCAAGAATAATAGTGGTGAGATTAGTGAACTGGTAAGCCCCATTCTCTTTCCTCTTAGAGAAGATTGTTTCGATGACATCTTTCATAGTGAGAAGCCATTTCATCCAGCATTCGCTAGCAATCACGACCAGAAACAAGACCTGTTTCACTCATACAAACTCTACAGCTTTGAGAATCTGGTGAACTTGAGCTTCTTAGCCGCAGACCCAACGACTTCCGAAGAAGCCGCTGAGTCTTCAGTTCAGTAGTCATTCACTTCCCTTCACCAGGAATACCCCATGTGACAGTACCCACAACCCGAAGCGACAACATACCTTTTTCACAATATGGGAAAAGGAGCTCTCTTACTTGCTGATCAAAGGCAGCAGCCTTCTCCTGCCCCATACGTTCCTTCGCCAAGCCGCTTCTTGAATGGAGACCCTCAATAAAGTCATCAAGAGATTGAGCAAACGGCACTGGAGCAGTCTCTTTCTGTCCCTTTTTGAGGAAAAAACCTCCTTCTTCAAGGTCTGGGAGGACATGAGCAGAGCCGCGATCATAACGCGTCGAAAAGTGGACACGAAGTTTTCTCAGCTCTTCATCCCATGGCATAGGCTGTACTCCTCTATGGAGTAGTGCCAGATATCCGTGAGGTGAAAGCATACGACGAAAGCGCGGGAAAGCAAGCGACCACTGAGTCCAATGGATACTCGATCCAGCTGTAATGAGAGAATAAGGGGGAGTCAGTGGAACCTCTTCGATTTTTCCATACACCCAATGTAAATGAGGGTGATCACCATTAGGCAGCCGCTTGCCTTGCTCAATCATGCTTTGAGAGAAATCGACGGCATCAACTCGCTCAGCGAACGTAAGGCAGTGTCGAGCAACATCACCAGAACCAGCTCCAACATCTAAGAGCGTTCGAGACTCATCAGTCATAAGGTGAGAGAGTACATCAAAGACTTCTCTGGGATAAGGAGGGCGATATCGGTAAGCATCAACAACCGCATGGTGTTTGAATGCTTCGGCATAATAGGTCCCAAAATATTCAGGTTTCGAATACATTTGTTCACTCTTTTCTAGAAGAGACACATATCGATTCACAGTCCTTGCTTCTATTGTACAAAAAGCCGAGCGGGAAGATAGTGTGAGAATTGATTAAATGGCATCTAATCAGATTACTGATCAGAAGTGCGTACTCATCTTTTTCCCAAAGAAGCAGCTGAAAGCATTTTCTGAACGGTCTGCGCCAGCAAGCATGATGCTTGTTCAACCTCTTTAGAGGTGGACCAGCGTCCCAGAGTGAGCCTGAGTGCACCTAACGCGCGGGAGCGCTCCATTCCCATCGCTAGCAAGACCGCAGAAGGTTCCACATTCTCCGCATGACAGGCGGAGCCAGTTGCTCCTGCGATTTCGGGCGTGGCATCAAGCACTTCTGCTCCAACCACTCCTTCAATGCTCACATTTACTGTATTAGGCAAGCGCTCGATGGGGTGACCATTAAGCACAACCTTTCCGGGAAGCATTTCCGCGAGTCGCTGAGAGAGTTGATCACGCAACCCAGTCAAACGGTATCGTTCAGTGGGAAGAGAGCGTTCGGCTATCTCACATGCGGTTCCAAGTGCCACGATTCCAGCGACGTTCTCAGTACCCGCACGCAACCCTCGTTCCTGACCTCCCCTGCAATAATTGGTTCAAGTTGAACCCCACTGCGTACATAGAGCGCGCCAACACCTTTGGGCGCATAGAGCTTGTGTCCCGCAACAGTGAGCAGATCCACTCCCAGCGTCGTCACCTCAATGGGAATTTTGCCAACTGCCTGTGAGGCATCGGTATGCATCAACGCCCCATATTTATGGGCAATTTCTGCAATCTTGGCAATAGGTTGAAGCGTTCCGGTTTCATTGTTGGCAGCCATAATGCTGACCAGCGTCGTTTGCTCATTGATGGCAGCCTCAACATCTACCGGGCGTACCTGTCCGTTCGCATCGACGGGTAACTCAGTCACATGAAAACCATGCTCGTGCGCAATCTGACGACATGTTGCGAGAACAGCAGGATGCTCCGTAACCTGGGTAATGAGGTGCTTTCCATGCGCTTGCCGTGAGAGAGCAGCACCACGAATAGCCAGGGTATCACTCTCCGACCCCCCAGCGGTAAAGAAGATTTCAGCAGAGGAGACCGAGAGCAATCTGGCAACCTGTTCCCTTGCTGTTTCAATCGCCTTATGAGGCGCATGAGCATAGAAGTGTGTGCTGGATGGATTCCCAAAGTGGACCATAAGATAGGGCGCCATCGCTTCGAAAACCTGTGGATCAATGGGTGTTGTCCCATTGTAGTCGAGATAGATAGGCCCTTGCTCCAGGCCAGGATGGGAGAGACGTTCTCTCATACACTTTATTCCCTTCGATTTTCTTCTTTCAAGAAACTCACTTCCTCTCTCACCAGATGGTAATAGATGAATATGCCAGTACAGCATATTTTGATCAGATGGACTGCGAGAAAAATCTAGAGATGCGGTGAGGCTGTCGCGATTGGCAGACCAATTTCCATAGCCAGTGTTTTGTTGCTGTACTCGCCCTGCATTGAGAAGATCCAGGAGTGTGAAGCGGTGGGCGTGAGTAAGTGTCTTGTAGATGCGGGCAAACTGGTCATAAACAAAGTAGTTAAAGGAATGTTTTTGTAATACTGGCATCAAACACTCTCTCACTATTTTACTCTTCTAGTAAAGAGAGGAATAATGAGAGAATGTCAAGATAAATCCCTGAACAGAGGGATGGCATGTGCACTCTACCTGGCTGCAATGGTCAGGTCTTTGTCTTCCATTTCCCAGGCGTGATCCAGCGTGTGAAATGCCGTGTGCCGAATCAAATACCGGAGCGGCCAAGTTCGAGCCATTTTGCCCTCAGAATGGAACGCCCGAATGGCGTTACAATAGGCGTCACGGTGCGCTTGCAGTCCCTCGTCGCTCAGCATCATACCTTGGGAAGTAGGCACCCCTACCTTCTCTGCCCACTCTTGCTCCACGCGAATCGTATGACCGATGATTTGATCCCGATCACGCCCTCCCCCTCGCGGTCCTTTCTGCATCTGAGCCGACACGCGCAAACGTACGTCATCGAAAAACGCCCAGCACGCCTGCATCAGGGTCAGCTCACGTTCCAATTCTCCGCTCGATAGGTCTTGCCTATCGATGCTTGAGAACGCGAACGAGATGCCCCAGAAATCGGTTGAGCCTGTGCCCGGATACTGCTCGACCAGATCAAGTGTGGTGATAGCTGCAAACTCTTCATCCATCCCAGCTAACTTTGTCACCTGCGCATAGCGTGGGAAATAGGCTTGCAACCTTTCTATCGCGACCTCCCTGGTCTTCGCACCACGCTCTAAACCAGGCCAATCTGGTGCCACTGCCACCACCTTCTTGCCCTTTGGTCCAATTTCGAGCATCACCCGAAGTTGATTCGCCATCTCTACGCTCCTTACGGCCAAGAGGTCAAAGTTTTTGCCCCTTGGCCTTTTTGCTTCTATTCTCAACGTGGTACCATCAAACCGGTCAAAACCTATAGAGCCAGCAAGCTCGTATTTATAATCATTCTCTGTAAGTTGTCCAGTAGCTTCCTGTGATGAATCGCAAGTAGTTACTGGACTATTTGCTTTTGTTCCCCAACAATGTCACATTTTCTTTACTGCGGTGTTATTACTAGCAAAATTTGTACAGCAAAGGAATGCGCATGCAAATAAAACAACGGGATGAAAACATCCAATATACTCATCCCCATGCGGCACTTTATGACCAATATAGCAAAGCTATTCTCGGTTATCTCCGCCTGCATACAAACTCATTAGAGGATGCGGAGGACCTGCTTCTTGAAGTATTTGTTGCCGCATTGGAGAAGAATAACCTTCCCATGCTCTCACCAGGACATCAGCTAGCCTGGCTAAGAAAGGTTGCTCAAAATAAGCTATCTAACAGCTATAGACGGACACAACGACATCCGCAGACATCACTCGATGCTATCGCGAATCTCTTCTTTATAGAAGAAGGGCCAGAATACATCGCTCTACAACGAGAGGCGCATCAACAATTACGCTCCCATATCCAATGTCTTCCTGAACTTCAGCAACAAGCTCTGCAATTGCGCTATCATTATGGGCTGAGTTGCGCTGAAATCGGCGTTTTGCTACAAAAACGCGAAGACGCAGTTCGCAAATTGCTTTCACGCACGATCCAGTTCCTACGACAAGTGTATAGCCAGGCGGAAGGAGAAAAGAAATGCTAAACCATGATGATCTCTTGCCTGAAGAGCAGGCGCACCCTGAATTCCACAGCGAATTACAGAAACACTATCGGATGAGTTCTGAAGAGACACAACTACTGCAACGAACCAGAGAACGCCTGGCAAAGATGCCTGTATCACTGGCTATATCTTCCGCGAAGATACAACGAAACGCACCCAAACACGTTCAAAAACCTCTCAACGTGGCTACTCGCCCCTGGCTACGCCCTCTCAGTACGCTAGTGGCAGTGCTCATTGTTGCGATAATTATTGGCGCGTTTCTATTCACCTTCTCGCTGATTCGTAATTCTGGAGTCGCCAAGAATAATCCGTCGCAGATAGCTGCTTCTCATGAGCCAGCGCCAAGATTTGTAGAACTTATGGAGGGGAATCGCTTACATATGGTCAGCGAACAAGAGGGGTGGTCTATTGGCATAGGAGCTCAAGAATCCTGGGGATCTGTTCTGCGCACTACTGATGGAGGAAAGAGTTGGAAGCCAGTCACACCATCTGGCATTCACAGTATCTTCGACCTTTACATTCTCGATAGCAAAACAGCCTGGTTGCCAGTTTGGGATCTCACAAAAAGCCCACTTCCAGTGTGGCTCTATCGCACGATTGATGGAGGGAAGACATGGGAACGTTTTAGCTACTCCGGAGCAGATATTATCTCACTTACATTTGCTGATAAGGACCATGGGTGGGCAATAAAGACGCAACAATCGAATCAGGACACATCAAAAACTAAAATTACAGATATCGCCAAGCAAAAATCTACCTTGCGTAAAAACACCCTTATACGCACAAATGACGGTGGCAAGACATGGCAAAATGTCACATCCCTCCCTGCTGGACTGGGTGGCATAGGCTCGCTCTACTTCATCGATGAGCAGACTGGCTGGACAACTGGTGTTGATAAGCCTGGCATTGATGCTGCAATATCACTCTACATTACCCATAATGGGGGCAAGACATGGCAAAAACAATCTCTTCCCAGTACTCCTGCTCCACTTGGTCTGGCACACCAACCCGTCTTCTTTGACAAAAACACAGGATACTTTATAGCTCGAACAAATGAGCACCCATCAGTCCACTGGTATGCTTATATAACCCATGATGGGGGCAAGACATGGCAGAGAAGTCGTACTGCGACACCAGATTATGTTCGTCAACTTATTGATGATCAGCATGCCTTGGGAAATACGCTCCAGGACACCAACATGAAGGACATTATCCTCCTAAACATCACAAACAACCAGACGGTCTCTACGTCTCCAAATGGAAATGGATTGCTTATAGATTACAGTTTCCTCTCAATTCGTACGGGTTTCGCTCTCAAGCAAGTATCAAATAGTATCATTGATCTTTATAAGACAGATGATGGTGGGAAGACGTGGCACAAGGTAGCAGCTTTACCTAAAACCGCCTAATAGCTATACAGATGAAATGAGCGCAACATTGTTTGCGCTCATTTTCCAACTCTGGAATACCCCGCATGGCTAAGCACATGAGTAGAATAATATATCACCTCATGTTATACTGTGATTGTTATATATCACACAGCCTGTGAAGCCGTTTTGTATCGCAAAGTTTCGATGAGGACAGGGTTGTGTGGTTGAGCATCATGCACAGACGCTCATGCCGCACGGTTGCGGCAAAATATGCATGACAGAGTATGCATTGAGGAGGAATTGAGCTTGCGCACATTCTTTTCTCGCTGGCAGAGGATGCCAGACACAAGGAAGTCACAACATGCCCCTGGCGGCTGGCGAGTGAGCCATTCTACGATCTTCGCTGCCCTTCTGCTAGCCTTTATCTGGATGGTTACATCTTCAGGTGCGCCAATGGCGCAAGCAGCGACGCTAGCACCTGCCAGAACATCGACCTTCGGCTCCAATGTCTATATCTTCAATCCCAGTATGCCACAGAGCGACATCCAGGCTACCGTTGACACAATAGCCAAGCAGCAGGTCTCGAACCAATTTGGGGAGCAGCGGTACGCGCTCCTGTTCGAGCCTGGCACCTACGGTTCCAGCAGCGAACCGCTGAACTTCCAGATTGGCTACTATACTACTGTAGCAGGTCTGGGCCTCACTCCTGGCGACGTTGTTATCAATGGCTCAATCAACGTCTATAACCAGTGCTTCGGCGCCAATGACTGCACCGCACTCGTCAACTTCTGGCGCTCACTGTCGAACCTGACCATCAATGTGAATAACTCGAACGCGGGCTGCTATAATGGCGAATTTTGGGCGGTATCGCAGGCCGCACCCATGCGCCGCGTCCATATCAACGGCCCAATTACTCTGATGGACTATTGCACCGCACCATCTTATGCAAGTGGCGGCTTTATCGCTGATTCCGCCTTCGAAGGAGGTACGGTAATTAATGGCTCACAACAACAATGGATCGTACGTAATAGCGCTCTTACGGGCTGGTCGAATGGCGTCTGGAATCAAGTCTTTTCAGGTGTTGAGGGCGCGCCAGCGCAGTGTTTCCCTGCTGATTCAACATGTGGTGGTCCTTACACAACGCTAGCAAGCAGCCCAGTGACACGCGAAGCTCCTTATCTCTACAAAGACTCCAAAGGACAATACAGTGTCTTTGTGCCTTCGGTGCAACACAACTCAGTAGGAACTACATGGGCGGCAGGCTCGACGCCCGGTACGTCCCTCTCACTCAAGAGTTTCTACATCGCCAAACCAACCGACTCTGTCTTGGCGATCAATGCCGCCTTGCTCGCTGGTAAGAATCTACTCCTGACCCCAGGCATTTACCACTTGAAAGATAGCATACGGGTTCTGCGACCAGATACAGTGGTGCTTGGTCTTGGACTCCCCACGCTCATTCCAGACCACGGCGTTGTAGCCATGCGAACCACCAAAGCAAAGGGCATCCTGATTTCGGGGCTAATCTTTGACGCAGGCACGAAGAACTCTCCAGCCTTGCTTGAGCTCGGAGGTGGTCTCCCCGGTAGTGATCACGTAGCTTCCGATCCTTCGGGGCTCTATGATGTCTTCTTCCGCATCGGTGGCGCGCAAGCCGGACGAGCCACAACCAGTCTGATCGTCAATAGCGATAATGTTATCCTTGATGATATCTGGGCATGGCGAGCCGATCATGGTAACGGTGTAGGCTGGACTACCAATACCGCAGATACTGGCGTCATCGTCAATGGCGATGATGTGACCGCGTACGGTCTGTTTGTGGAACACTACCAGAAGTATGAAGTCATCTGGAACGGCAACCATGGCACAGACATCTTCTTCCAGAATGAGATGCCCTATGATCCTCCGAGCCAACAGGCATGGCAGGAAGCGCCCGGCATTAATGGGTGGGCAGCCTTCAAGATTGGGAACAAGGTGAAGAGCTTCAATGGCTATGCTATGGGTAGCTATAGCTTCTTTAACCAGGGAGTGGACATCTACGCTGCTCACGCCTTTGAAGTGCCAACGACATTACCACCATCCAGCCTGCATAACCTGTTCACCATTTTCCTCTCTACCGCAGGCTCCGGTGGCATTGAACACGTCATAAACAACGCTGGTGGCTCCTCGACCGCCGCCAATCCGGATGTCCCAGTTACAATAGTGAGCTATCCATAACAAGACGGGTACGTGCTCATTTATTAGCACATGACTCGAAACAAGGATGGGGAATTGAAAACCCCATTTATGCCAAAAACGCCGCCAGCAGGTCGATTTATTGCACCATAGCGATTGGTGGGTTCTCAATTGCTATCAAGGCCTGCTGGCAGCGTTTTGCCATCTGCTGCCAGACATATTCCAGTCAGCTTCGGCAGGAAGACCCCAACTTTGGGGTATATCTCACCTGAATGGTTGACCCTTTTCAAATCGGCTCAAGTACAAGGATGAGCTTACAATGTGCAAAATCAGCCTATCGTCTCCAGGCCTCAACGACTTTGGGGGTTTCTCACAACATTCTCTGCGAAACAATATAAAGGGCATTTCTAATGTACACAGCGGCTGGAAACCGGCTAGAGAGCCTGTTCCTTGTATTCAAGCGCGAAATACAGTATTATACAAATGTTCTATTTTATAGTATATAACGTTGGAGGAAAAGAGTTCGCACATGCTAGAAACACTCGACTCTATCCCCTGGAGCGATCTGGAGCATGCATATGGCGAGGCTAGCAATGTTCCTGACATGATTCGTGGACTGGTCTCTCCTGAACCAGAGATATATTGGCAGCTTCTTCGATCCTATTAACAGAAATTCAGTCTATTCAATTTGGGACCATGATGATATTGAGGCCTTCCTCGCGGGCAAAAACATTTTCCGAGATTGACATTCAGATAGGCAATAAAGTAATTGAATCTTTTGAGAGTGTATAAGCGCTCTTGAGAAGATTGAGAAAGGCTGGCAAGTATGAGCTATACCATTCTTAACCGAGATGACCTACCGCGCGACGGGAGCACTTATGATTTCGAGGGAAGCAAGTATGAAGATACCAATCTTTCGTTTATCTGGGTAGACATGCCACCTGGAGATGGCGTGCGGTTACATAAACATGCTTATACTGAGATCTTTATTATACAAGAAGGTTCGGCCATCTATACGGTAGGCCCAAACACGCTTGAGGCGCAAGCAGGACAGATTATTATTGTCCCAGCAGGTATGCCGCACAAGTTCATCAATTCTGGTGAGAAACGACTGAGGCAGATTGATATCCACCAAAGCCCACACATCGTCACTGAATGGCTTGAAGAGTCATCACCCTCTGCATAAATAGCAGGATCTTGAATGATAGATAGCTCCGTTTAATCATGGAACGACTTAGGAAACTCTTACCCAACAATATAGCAGATGGAGAAACCTATTAGGTAAGAGGTGTATTCAGACCAGATGTACATCACATGTTTGTATCAGCCTCTACTCGCCCATCACCCCGCCCTACCCTATGCAGTAGTGGTATTTGTATCCACTACTGTGAGCAAGTCATCAGGAAATAAAAGGCCTCTAGGCCTTTTATTTCCTGATGACTAACATGGGCTTGATTGCCAAACAAGAATGCTGCGTTCACCTGGCGGTGACGCATCAGTCAGAAAGCACTGCCAGACGCAACTGTTGTAGGCGTTTAGGATCGGCGATCGCATCAATAGCAACGACCTTGCCCCCCTTGATGGTGGGTAGCATGAGCATAAACCACCCTCGCGGGGCAATAACGATCCCCACTGCTCCATCTATAAGCATCGGTTGTGCAAACGGGGCGTGCTTTTGGAGATGCCTGGCACTTCTGGCAACGGCCCCAGCACCAAAGACCTCCCTTACCGCACCTCGGGACACAGCTACGTTGTCAGATCGGAACACGATATCTGGGTCGAGTACCGCCAGTAGTGCATCGAAGGAACCTTCGCGCGAGGCGGCGAGGAAGGCATCAACGACGTCTCGTTGGGTAGCAAGATCGACGTCTTTCATCATTTCAAACCCTCGCACGCGACGGCGAGCACGGCTGGCAAGCTGTCTTGTCGCCATTGGAGAACGTTCCACAATAGGGACAATCTCATTGAAGGGCACGCAAAAGATGTCGTGCAGGACGAAGGCGAGGCGCTCGGCGGGAGCAAGCGTATCGAGAACCACCAGCAACGCCAGACCCACTGTATCGGCAAGCTCTGCTTCTTCCTCGGGGTTAATCCCGACCTCGCGATTTGCAATGGGCGCGTACACAAACTCTTCCAGAGACTCCTCACGCCGAGACTTCCGCACTTGGAGCATATTAAGACAGACTCGCCCCAGTGCCGTGGTCAGCCATCCACCCAGGTTCAGGATATTGCTCATATCGGAACGAAAGAGATGCAGCCAGGTCTCTTGAACAGCATCCTCTGCTTCTGAGAGAGAGCCAAGCATACGGTAAGCCATCCCTCGCAGCCGAGGACGCTCTGCCTCAAATTGCTCTGCCAGCCAATTGTGTGTCTCAATCATTGGTCACATTTCCTCGGTTTGTTTTGTCATTCCTACATCAAAGGAAATCTGATCGATGGAAGCGAAACGGCTCAGATGCAAACAGCCAGTTGTGTGTCTCATCGGTCACATTTCCTCGATTTATTTTGTCATAGGAATGACAAAATAAACCCCACGGATGTGACATGGTAACCCACTTCCGCCTTCACTGCCATATGAGCAACGATAAACTGCAATGGCAAGAGAAGATGGGATGCTTTCAACAGAAGATTTGCGCCAAAAGTGGGTTAGAGCTGTTCATCTTGAAATGGACAACAGACAAGAAAGTGAAAACAACTTCAATGACCACTAATCTATCACAGTCAGAATTCACGCAGTTGGCATCAGAGATGCAGATTGAGAAAACAGTACAAGCCCTGCAAACGCACGGCATACGAGTAGCCGTCTTTGATACTGGAGAAGAAGCAAAAAAGTATGTGCTTGACCAGATTCCCGATGGCGCTGAGGTCTATGATTCTCCCTCAAGTACTCTTGAGTTAATCGGGCTGACAGAGCAGATTGAACACACAAACCGCTTTCAATCAGTGCGCGCTCGATTATCTACACTTGATTATGTCACACAGCGCCATGAGATGCGCAAGCTGGTCGCGGCTCCCGAAGTATTGGTAGGCAGCATTCAAGCAATCACGGAACAGGGCGAGGTGCTCGTTGCATCAGCATCTGGCAGCCAACTAGGTTCCGCCGTCTTTGGTGCAGGCACAGTAATCTGGGTGGTTAGCACACAAAAGCTGGTAGGCGCGCTGGAAGATGGACTTCGCCGTATCCGTGAATATTGCTTTCCCTTAGAAAATATACGCGCCCAGCAAGTCTATGGTCAGCCCAGCGCCATTAATAAACTTCTGACTATCAATGCAGAGCACGAACCCGGTCGTATCACGATTGTCCTGGTCAAGCAGCGGCTTGGCTTCTAGGAGAGCTGGAAAAGAATCATCTTGTTGCTAGGAGATTATTATGAAAGTGCTGATTGCTGGTGCGAGTGGTGCCCTGGGCACCCCCTTGACTCGTGCTCTCATCACTGCTGGACATGAAGTTGTTGGGTTAGCCCGTTCCTCTGAGAGTATAGCTCACCTCTCACACCTTGGCGCTCAACCGATCCAAGCCAATGTGATGGATCGCGACGACCTGCTCAGGGCAATCTCGGGAGTACAAGCAGACGCGGTCATTCATGCGCTGACCGCTCTTAAGAAGGCACCTCTGCGCCATCAAGATATGTATGCCACCAACGCGCTACGCGATGTAGGGACCTCAAATCTGCTCGCCGCTGCCAGAAAGATCGGAGCGCGCAGGTTCGTAGCGGAATCGATGACTTTAGGTTACGGCTACGGTGACTGGGGCGAGAAGGTCATCACTGAAAGCGATCCTTTCGCCCCTGCTGGAAGCGATGCCCAGCTCGAACGTCACGTAGCTGGGTTCCGTTCATTGGAACAACAGATCTGGGAGGCAACCAAAGCAGGCTGGATCGAGGGAGTATCGCTACGTTATGGATACTTTTATGGAGCAGTATCTCTTGCGCCTCTCTTGCAGAATCTACGCCGACGAAGCCTTCCTCTGCCTGATGGAGGCCGCGCAATTACCTCCTGGATTTATCTGGAAGATGCGGCAGCAGCCACGGTCTTAGCTCTCGAACGAGGCAAGGCTGGGGAAGCGTATAATATCGTCGATAACGAACCAGTACACAATACGGACTTCTTCAAATTCCTCTGTGAGGAGGCTCGCCTTCCACGGCCCTTTTCCCTCCCAAGCTGGATGATGCATCCACTCGCCCCCCTCGCGACCGATTTCTTCGCAACCTCCATGCGTGTCTCTAGCGCGAAGGCGGTGCGTGATCTCGGCTGGAAACCAGTAATTGCCCCGACCTATCGGCAGGGCCTTCAACAGGCATTGCATTTGCTCAGCCAGCAAGAGCAGTTGAGCAAAGCAAGCTAAAGGCGATAAATCGTCCTATCAAGTAGGGGAATCGAGAACGACCAGAAAAATGGTCGTTCTCGATTCCCCTATTCGCGGATCAAAGCACGCAAGCAAGATTTAGCTAATGTAACAAATGGGATATGCCGTTATCCGAAACTGACCCAAAGAGGGACAAGCCATATCTGGCGTTCGGTTCCTGCTTCAACGAACAACCTGCCTGGATCTACCAGGTCTTACAGGATCTCCACAGGCGTACATTCCGGTGTAACTCACCGTACAAGGAGCAATTCTCGCAGAAACGAGGGGCGAACGCAAGAGCAACAGATGTCAACGGAAAGGGAGACTTGTCCACTCTTCAAGAAACTTGTTTTAACCCTCAACGTATGCTTTTTCCCTTCTCTATTCTTCACTTTAAGAAAACTATGTATAGTGGAATGAGGGAAGCACCACGTTAGAAGGAATTACTCCCTCTAGATAGATATGTGAATTTTCAGAGGTTCAGATGTATAAGTAGGTCAATAGGCAGTGGCCCGTAGTGCCTCCATTACGGTATGCACGGGAAAAGAAGTGGAGTATCCCGATGGCAACGATTTCGTCACCTTTCACGACAACGCTTCAAGAAACCGCCACGAAAACTTACACAGTTGGGAATTACCTCGCGACCCGGTTCGAACAAATCGGCTTGAAACACTACTTCATGGTCCCTGGTGACTACAATCTTGTCCTGCTTGATCAGCTCCTATGGAACAAGAATATGCAGCAAATTGGCTGTTGCAATGAACTCAATGCAGCCTATGCGGCTGAGGGTTATGCCCGGGTCAATGGGGTTGGGGCAGTCATCACGACATTCAATGTTGGAGCCTTTTCAGCATTCAACGGTATAGCCGGTGCGAATGCTGAAAGTTTACCTGTTATCTTCGTCTCTTCAAGCTACAACACCAACGATCCAAGCGCCAACCATCTCCTCCATCATACCATCGGTTCGCACGATTTCGCATATCAATATGATGCATTCCGTCAGGTGACCTGTGCCTCCGTTAGGATACTTCATGCAGAAAACGCTCCATCTTTAATTGATCATGCCATTGTGACGGCCTTACGTGAACGCAAACCTGCATATATTGAAATTGCTTGCAATCTCTCAGATGCTCCTTGTCCCAAACCAGCACCATTCGAGATCCTTCTAGTTTCGCAACCAAGCAATCGCCAGGCGTTAGATGCTGCAGTAGAAACCGCTGCGGCCCTCCTCAACAACGCAAAAAAACCGTTGCTCTTGGCTGGTGTCCATCTTCGGGCGTTTAAAGCAATCGATGCCTTCCGTGAGCTTGCCGAAGCACTTGGATGTGCAGTTGCTGTTATGCCCAATGCAAAGGGGTTCTTTCCTGAAAACCATCCCCAATACATCGGTATCTATTGGGGCGGCGTCAGTAGCCCAGGCTGTGAATCCATCGTGGATTGGGCCGATATGACCCTGGTCGCTGGACCGATGTTTACGGATTATACGACAGTTGGTTGGACAGCACTACCACACCGTGAGCAGATGATCAAAGCTGATCCTCGACAAGTGCAATTTCCCCAGGCAGATTATACAGAGATTGCCCTAGCAGAGTTCCTATCCGCTTTAGCAAAACAAGTGCGAAAAAATGACAAAACGTTGATTCAGTTTCGACGCGAAGTGCGGAAAGCACATGAAGAGACAGAGGCTCATGTAGCGATTGAAAACGCGCCACTTACACGAGTAGAGCTGTGCCGCCAGATCCAGAACGATATTGATGAGAAGACAACTCTGCTTGTAGAAACGGGTGATGCCTGGTTCAATGGGATGTCAATGCATCTGCCCGGTGGGGCACGCTTTGAGATTGAGATGCAGTGGGGTTCGATTGGCTGGGCTGTTCCAGCCACGTTCGGCTATGCGATGGGACTTGAACGAGATCGGCGCTTAGTCTCTCTGATCGGAGATGGGTCGTTCCAATTGACAGCCCAGGAAGTGGCAAACATGATTCGATATGGCCAGCACAATCTCATCTTTATTGTCAACAACCGTGGGTATGTCATCGAATCCGAAATTCATGATGGTCCCTACAACTACATTAAAAACTGGGATTACGCTGGTCTGATCTCGGTCTTTAACGCAGAAGATGGGCATGGTCTGGGCCTCAAAGCAACAACAGGAAAAGAGCTTGCCGATGCGATCAAGAAAGCACGCAAACATCGTGGGGGACCCGTTCTGATCGAATGTCAGATCGCCCATGATGATTGTAGTCCTCAACTCCTGAAGTGGGGAACAAAGGTTGCTGTTGCCAATGAGCGCCCACCTCGGCAGGCTTAAGAGATAGCGTTTTACCCTCAGGAGACATGAATGCTGGAAAGGCTGCTCATGTTTCCTGAGGAGGAAAATATACGATCATCACCTTCTTAGAGGGTATCAAACACGCCTGGATACGGATTGCACGATGAGGAGCTAAGACGCCATACATTTATTTACGCAAGTAGCTTTCTTCTCCCCTTCGCTCTCTACAACAGTCTCCGCGCTTGATGCTTCCTACACTCTATTACATTGAGCTCATTTGAAAAAAGAAGATGTTATCTTTGTGAAAGATAACCGTCTGAAATCTGATAGGCATCTTGATACATGGCTTTCGAATTAGTGCCAACAGGCAATTTTCGTGTGCCGCTCTCGCTCAGCCTTCTTGAAAGATTGGCAAGGCTGGAAAGAAAAGGAGAGCATATGCGAAAGTTCCACAGGCACTTCGTATTCTTAGTGCTCCCATGAGTAATCGCCAGGAACTTATCCAGGCCATTGAGCTAAATCGCAAAGTAATTGCCGCGCTTGGCCGGGGGCTAGCTCAGCAATATGGCTTTGAGTATCCTTCCACTCTCGAAGAGACAGTGTTGCAAAGCTGGCAAAATTTTGTAGAAGCACCATGTACGGTTGATGAGGAGAGAATATTTAGGAAGGAATGAAACTTTCCAAATGAGCGGAAATATGGGCCTCTTTTCAGGTTGACTAAACACGCTCTCTATGAGATCCTTTCTATACAATCAATTCACTCTCAGAAATGTATATCGGGGAATGTACAAGGTATTATGTTTCAGCAGCTATTCTAGCAAGTGTTGATCAGAGTATATGACTCCTTTGAAGGTGCCTTTGTGATAGAAAGTAGGGTTTGCACGGATGGTAGACTACATTGGGCGGCAATTAGGCAATTATCGACTAACCCAGTTGCTTGGCAAGGGGGGGTTTGCCGAAGTGTATTTGGGAGACCATGTGCGCTTGGGGATGAAAGCGGCTATCAAGGTCTTACATACAAGCCTCTCGGAAGAGGAGACGCGTGCATTTCAACAGGAGGCGCAGATGATTGCCGCGCTCTCTCATCCACATATCATTCGCGTGCTGGATTTCGAAGTACAAGATGGTATCCCATTTCTCATCCTGGATTACGCTCCCAACGGTTCACTAAGACACAAGCATCCCAGAGGAGAACGTCTGGCTCCATCTCTAGCTATTGATTATGTCATGCAAATTGCCAGTGCTCTACAATATGCCCATGATCATCAGCTTATTCACCGCGATATCAAGCCAGAGAATATGCTCATTGGGAATAGAGACGAGATTCTGCTCAGTGATTTTGGTATTGCTACGGCTGCCCACTCTACATCCTCGATGAATACGGAGATGATGATGGGGACCCTAGCCTATATGCCTCCGGAGCAGCTCCAGGGAAAACCACGTAAAGAGAGTGATCAGTATGCGCTTGCTGTGACACTGTATCAGTGGTTAACTGGTGAGCTCCCATTTCAGGGGTCATCCACAGAAATGATCGCGCAACATCTAACTAAACCCGCTCCCCCCTTACGTGACAAAGTCTCCAGCCTACCAGTAGAACTGGAGCAGGTTGTTTTGAGAGCGCTGGCGAAGGACCCCAAAGCACGCTACAGACAGATCCAGGAATTTGCGACCATGTGTGATACGGCGCTCAAAGCAGCGCCTCAGCAAAAAACGCGGTCAGTGAATCAGGATGCTGAAACGCTTGTTTCTGGCAATGAGCCTCCTTCTGTAAAATATAGTAATCCCTTTTCTGGCAATGAGCCTCCCTCTGTAAAATATAGTGAACCCTGGACTTCAATGGGGCCACAGGCATTTCAGCCCACCCTGGACTATTATCTTAATTCCAGCAAATCCCTCATTGAATCAGGGCGCTATGAGGATGCTGTGACGCTCTGCGAACAGGGCTTGCGACTGCATCCCTCCTCCGCGTTGCTCTATGTCAATCGAGCAGGGGCGCTCTGCGGATTGAAAAGATACCAGGAAGCACTTGCGGACTGCGATCAGGCGCTACAACGTGATGCGAAGAATACTCTGGCTCACTATAATGCAAGCGAAGCCCTCTTACAGTTGGGGAGATACCAGCAAGCGCTTGCGGCCAGCGACCGAGCTATCCAACTTGACCCATCCTTCGTCAAGAGCTATATCAATAAAAGCCGAGTTCTCATTGATTTAGGAAGATATCAGGAGGCACTTGACGCTTGTAATCAAGCGCTTTTGTATAATAGTCAGAACGCCCTGATACACAATAACGCGGGGGTGGCACTCATGGGACTGGGAAGATACCAGCAAGCGCTTGCAGCCAGTGAACGAGCTACCCAACTTGATCCTGCCTACGCCCAACCCTATGTGACCAGGAGTTGGGCCTTCATTGAACTGGGCAAATATAACGAAGCTCTGGCTGCATGCAACCAGGCGATACAGCGTGATGCTCAGGACACATGGGCACATAATAATGCGGGTATCGCTCTCATGAAATTGGGGAGATATCGAGAAGCTCTCCAGGCTTGTGAACAGGCGTTGAAGCTTGATCCCCGCAACACAAAAGCACAGGCAAATAAGCAGGCAATTCTTCAGAATCTCAATCGCTCATAGCGAGTAAGGATCTTAACCAGCCAGAACCTCTTCAACTTGCTGGAGCAAACGCGGCGTTGGCGCGAAGCCATAATTGACGGCGTGCGCCTTCCCGCTTTGATCAAGTATCACAGTACTGGGAACAGTAAGCACGTGGTAGGTCTGTACAAGGCTAGTCTCTGTTGTCGCATCCACCTCCACGACGGAAACGGACTCGCCTCGCATGTGCTGTAGACGTTCAAGCGCAGGAGCCTGAAGCTGATGACACTGACGACAATCCGGGCTGCTGAAGACCAGAATCCGCACTGGGGCATGCTCCATACTCTCCAGTATGGAATTATTCCCAGTATGCGGCGGCGCTGCCTGTAGCGCCTTATATCTCTGCCCCTCGATAAAACGTCTCCCCCCCCATACCAGCAGCCAACCAACTGCGCAGATGAGGATAAGGACACCCAGGCGTAAAACAATATCTGTCATGCTTGTCTATACTCCTCTCCAATGGAATGCCCCCTCGTAGCGTACTCTAGGCAAGACTCCTAGCCGTCCCAGATGATAGTAGACAAAGCAGCCCATGCAGAAGCCAACGAACAGATTAATGCCAGCCAGCACCAGGACGATCAGGTCGAGTGCCCAACCAACAACGGTTGCTCCAGTGAGATACAAAACGAGAGTAGCAGCGAGGAGGAAGAGCGTGCCAATACCCTGCGCGAAGCGATGAGGCGCGGGATCGTCCTCGACAAGGCGGGGTTTTAACAATCCAAGTGGCACGATAATGCCACGATAGAGCAGTCGATACGGGCTACTGGTGGGATAAAGCGCGCTCCAAGCCATGATAACGGTAGTGACAGCAACGAGCGCTGGCAGATTGAAGATAAAGGCAAGCGCCGTAAGCGCAACAGTGCAGCCTTGCGAAAACTTCCCCAGATGGGTATCAATACGTAGAATCGATGTTGAAGAGCCTGTTGCCATGAGCTTCTCCTCCGGTCAAAACGCCAAGAGCAAATAGAAATGAATCTGCTGCTTCGCGTGATTCAAGACTATTAAACTGGACTTACTTGATCAAGTTTATATTATTTTATGGTGAAATTATAAAATTCACGCGTGAGGAATGTCAAGGCGTTCATGCCCTCTCACCAGAAAGCTACAATACTGGCATAAATCCGCAAAGAGCAGACCCCAACCCTATCCCTGGCTTAATCGGATAATAATCAATACCAAAGTTCCCAAAAAAGTGAGTCTGAAAACGTCTGATGCCAGTCAAGAAATATGCAACGATACTATTTCATTTCATTTCTACTTCTGTGAAAGTAAATTGCGCCGCTGTTGCCACCATCAAAGAAGTATCAGTACGGTACCGGCGCAAACGGTAGAGATTGGCTGCGCTCCATCGGTTTGTGCGTTGCACCTGTTCGAGGAGCAGTGCCAAAGCCAGGCGACGCAAACGCTCATCCTCACTGGACGCGAAGATATTTTCCAGACGTTCCAGGATGGGAAGGTCAAAACGACCAAGATCGCGATCAAAATGATGACAGGCTTTGATCAGAGCGTCAGCATGCAATTCATTGCTCGCGGCAAGATCGCATAGGAAGAGAATCAACTCGTCAGCGGGTAAGTGGGAGATCGCCAATTGCAGGCGTAAAAGCGTCGTGAATGGCGAAGTTGCGAGCACATCCAGAACGCCTCGAATGATGGAGAGAAAATTCAGCCCCTTGAGACATGCATCTAACGAACTTACCATCTCTTGAAGAATATCGAACCTGGACAATCGGCTACGAAATACCTGCGAAATCAGATCGCTATCCTGAGATGAGCAAAGTCTAAAAAGGAATTTTGTAGCATTTTGGCGTTCCTCCTTCTCACCCATTTCAGCCATCTGCGCAAGCGCCAGGAGTAGATCACGGTTGCTATCTGTTCCCTCTAGCCTTCTGTAATTTGAGATATGCCTATGAAAGATAGAGAAGCGAATGCGCTTATTTGGATGTTGCAAGAGGAGTGTACTCAGGCGCAAAGAATGCTGATAAGCGGTAAGTCCAGTCGCTTCTATGCGTTGGTGAAGATTTGCACTATTCCAGAGCCGAGTTGGTGGGACAGCTTCCAAAGCCATCTCAACATCCTGATCTTGAATGACACGTTCCATTATCGCCCAGGTTTGCGCATATTGCGGATATTTCCACAATGTGCTCAGCAGAGCAATTCGCACGTCATGGTGTAGCTCTTGCTGCTCCAGCGATAATAATTCCTGGTAAGCATCCTCTGAAGCGAGATCACCAATGAGTCGAGCTTTTTCTTTTGCCACAGTCACGCGTTGTTGTGGCACCATACGTAGGTAGGTCAATGCTTGAGATGGAGGCAGGCGCAGGAGTAAAGGGCGCAAGACGACAATTGCGATCCGCGCCCGGCTATCCTGAAGGGCAGCAAGTAATTCAGGTATTATTCCATCACTACTATCGAGTCGCCCCAGAGTAAAAAGCGCGGTGGTGCGGATAATAGGATTTTGCTGCTGCGCTAATCGCAGCAGATCGGCAGAAGGATTGGCAGGCAAGAACGCCAGGCACTTAATGGCCTGAACGATGGAACGGCTATCCTGTCCAGAGGCTTGAATCTGTTCTAGCAAAGCACTGGCAAAACGCACTTGCTGATTGGTCGTTAAGCAGGTTGCACTCTGCACGAGTAATGGGAGAACTTGTTTACGTCCAGTGCTAAAGCGGCCACTGTAGGCCTGGGAGGTTAGATAAGGAGTTAACAATTCCTGGCGAGAGCGCAGCAAATAGGCCGAGACAATGGGTTGGGTAATCCAACTGGCATCATCCTGTAAAAGCGCTGGCAAGAGTGTAGCCAACTGTTGTGGCTCATAATGTGCCAGCATGCGTAGAACACGTTTGGAGATTTCTATGGATTGTACCTGCTTTAAAAGCGTCATAAGCAGGTGCGCTACCTTCTCAGGCAATGGTCCACGTGGAAAGAGATAGGTAATCACATCAAGCAACTCAGTCTCTTTTTCCTGCTCAATCCATGCTTGTAAGGTTGGTAATATGAAATCAAGCAGCCTAGCACTCAAAGCTGGCTCAATTTGTAATTTAGGTACTTTGTGGGACATAAAGTCGTTTTCAGTATAAGGTGTGGGGGTCAGGAAACCACGCTCGCGAAGTACAACAATGAGTTGCTGCGCAGACCAGTCAAAATGAGAGGGGAGCAAGCGCAGTAATAGTTTGATAATGGCACGTAATGTTTCTTCTGAGAGTCCAAGATCATTTAGCCCATGCCGTATGATCTGCTCCAAGTACGCAAGATGCTCCTCTTGCCAGAAAGCTACTGGCAAGCCCATCAGCGCAAATAATATCCCCCTACGCACCCCATCATGCTCAGTACGCCGCTGGAGTAAAAGCTCCAGGATAGCAGAGAACTGCGAACGATGGTAGAGGACGGCTCCAATTTGCGCGAAAAACGCTTCTGAGCGACGTCCCGAGTCCGAATTATGAAGGTATGGTTCAATGGCGGACTGAACCTCGTCCCAGGGGAGAAATACTGCGTATTTCAGATCAATTCGTCGCTCCTGCTGCGTGGAAAGAAAATGTTTGCGTCCCTCCTCCGAACGTTGAGCAGTGGGTAATGCCGCGATAACAGCATGTGGAAGCTTTTTGCTATATGTATTTCGCAGGAGCTCTCTGCCATTATTATAGATAAAAAGGCGTTTTTCCAGAGAAAGGAGTGGGAACCATACTGATGCATTGTCACGCATATATTTTTGCTTTGTACAGAGAGCCAGAATTTGTTGGTCTGAAAGCCTGGGAATAAATCTCCACCAATCGAGCACAATCTGCTGCTTTTGGGCCAGAATAAGTTCAGTTATCTCAAAGGGAAATCTGTTGACCAGAGGTTGCAGCTTAAACTTGTCGAGCGAAATAAACTGAACAAGTGTAGTCAGAAGTTGCAAGCATTGCTCAGGCTGAACCAGAATAAGCCGTGGAAGTAGTGTATTCAAGTGCTGTACAATGATCTGCTCTTCTTGTTTACCATCTTTAGACCACTGTACCAACATCTCAATGACTAGCTGGGGATGAAAGCGAGCAAGACGAGACCAGTCTTGCAATCGCGCTCTGTGCTGGAAAAGAGATGCCAGACGGCGCATTATTCCTTCTGAAGTGAAGCACACAATCTGACAAAACTGTGGGTCATCGGGGGAGAGTCGCTCCACAAATCTGTCTATGCAAGCGTAATGTCCATGTTTCGAGAGATTCCAGAGCAAAGGCAAACGTAACGCTGGCGGAGCGTTTTCTAGCACCTGCTGAAGCTGTATTTGATTGCAAACAAGCGGCAGGAGACGCAATGCCAGTCCCCGCAAAATGCGCGAGGAATGAGTGAGAGTCGCCAGAACTTGAGCAGCATTCGCGCTGCCAAAACAGGAGTAGAGTGCTAAAAACCGCTGATACCATTCACCCTGAGCCATTTCATTGAGCAGTGCCTCAATTTCAGGATCACTTTTGGATCGTCGGCCAAGCTCAATCATCTTTTGCACGCGCCCAGCATGTGGAAGTATTTCTAAGTCTTGTAACAGTTGGTCAATAGTCATAGAACGCATCCTTTACGTAATCGCATGATTTGGTAGAGACCGGTGCGTTATTATATAAGAGAGATCACCCAGTTCAGTAAATATAAGTCGTCATCAGCTCTGAGTGCTATTTGCATAGCAGTTAGTATTTGATGCCATGGAGAGCATAACATATTGATGTGTTTTAGCCCAAACATAATAAAGCACCTCTTCTCTGGAGAGGTGCTTGCCTTCAGCTGAGGCTTATAGCAAGGCGCGCATGAAATCGTTGAGCGATGTCCATATACGAACCACTCAACAGGATTGGATCTAATGTTGCATATCTTTCTCTAAATAGCGAAGACGCCCAGCAGCCACCCAGTTCATCCAACTACACTGATTGGGTGGCGCGCCTCTGCTCAAACTAGACATTAGGTATGCATTCTATCGTATCTTCACAAAATCAATTTACAGCTTGACATCGACATCCTCAACAAACACTATTTCAAAAGGTTTAGCCAACAGGTCTGCGGCTCGCTTCCTGAACGTCTGGAAGTGCTGGCTGGCTCCATGAGCTTCGAATGTAGTACGATCCTGGTAGCGCTCAACTATATAAAATGTTGTCACTCCGGCTTGGTTTCCCTGGAAGACATCATAGCGCAAGCAACCTGGATCTTGACGTGAAGCTGCTGCTAATTCCTGTAACTGCTGGCGGGTATTCTCTATCTGATCGGGTTTGGGAGTAAGGGTCGCAATAATATTTACAAAAGCGCTCAATTTTTGCACCTCTTTCTCAATCAGGCGAATGTTTTAGGGCTTTGATATGTTCTTTCTCATCGGTCATTCAGGTTCGCTGTCCTCTTCATCTTTAAGTCTACCCTCATTTTCCTAGCACGACCTTTTGCCGGGGCAGTTGCATAACACAACCGTACCCCACGATGCATCCCATTCCCACTTTTCCTCTCAAACAGATTTTGGCTGAAGGCTGGTCAGAATGCGAGCAGGTTATGTAGTGCAAGTACTATGAAAGTATGAGCATAGTTACGTGATCAGGCATTTCCTATCCTTTAGAGCAGATTTCAGGGGATATTATCAAAGATGAGTACGTCTACAGTTACTCTTGTCACGCATACCAACGTCACACCTGATTGTACTGATACATTTGTTGACTGGCAACAACAAATGAACGACGTTCTCACCACATTCCCTGGCTATCTCGACCAAACAGTTATTCCGCCGTCTCCTCCTCTGCAAACTGACTGGGTCATCATCCAACGCTTCCTGACTGTCGAGGCAGCACGCGCATGGCTTCAATCCCAGGAGCGACAACATCTCCTTGATGTAATTCAACCACTCCTAGTAGGTCAAAGCGATGTCCATCTCTTCACACAGGACTCACCAGGTGGATCAACCGCTCCCGTGTCAGCCGTCATTTCTACACGGGTCAAGCCGGGTCAGCAAGAGGTCTTTCTACGCTGGTATAGGAAAATTTCCGCGATCCAGGCAAGATTCGAGGGTTTTCAAGGCTACAAGCTCGAAGCCCCTATTCCAGGTGTCCAGGACTCCTGGGTAACAATCCTCCGTTTCGATTCTGAGGCACACCTTGAAGCCTGGCTCAACTCTGAACAAAGGCAACAAATTCTTCAGGAGGCAGCCGCGTTCAGTCTTGATACGCATATACGAAAAGTGCGTGTTGGTTTCGAATCGTGGTTCAAATTCTCAGGCGTACAGCAGCAAAGCCCTCCCCCGATCTGGAAGGTGAATATGATTGTCTTGCTCGCTCTCTATCCAATCGTCTTCCTGTTTTCCACTTTCGTGCAGACACCGTTATTGATCCATAGGGGAATGCCTTTCTGGCTGGCTATGTTCCTGAGCAATACCTTTAGCACTATACTACTTGGCTGGGTCGTAGTGCCTGCACTGAGCAAGGCATTTGGTTGGTGGCTCAGTCCAATCCAGAGCGCGACCCCGGCAAAGATATCCCAGCAATGGATTACCTGCGCTGGCGTGGTGCTTATACTCTGTCTCTACGCGGTGCTCCTATTGGCTTTCTCTCACATACACTGATAATTACAAGCCGGAGGCAAGCGACGCGGCATGACGGTTATGTTCTTTGATCACAGGCGCAAGATTGAGTGTCGTGATCTCACCTTTGTCGACAATAAGGCGTCCATTCACCACTGTATAATGCGCACGCTGCGGTGCGCAGAATACAACAGCGGCAACAGGATCGCTCAACGCGCCCGCATAGCCCACGGTATTGAGGTCGAGTGTAAAGAAGTCCGCGCACATGCCCGGCTCTAACGCCCCAATGTCTGATCGCCCAAGCACTTGCGCGCCCCCACGGGTAGCAATCTCCAGTGCTTCGCGAGCCGTCATCCATTCCTTTGCCCTCAAAGGATGAGATGCGGGAAGTTGCGTCCTCGGTCCCTCTGGTGGCAACAATCCCATCTTCAGTCGGGCAAGCAACATCGCCTCCCGTACCTCAAGAAGAAGATTGGAGGCGTCATTGCTCGCCGAGCCATCAACACCAAGGCCTACTTTTACACCACACTCCAGGTATTTCTTGATGGGAGCAATACCCGAAGCCAGTCGCATATTCGATGATGGGCAATGGCACATTCCTGTGCCATTCTGACTAAAGAGACGGATTTCATCATCATCAACGTGGATGGCATGAGCATACCAGACGTCGTCCGCAACCCAGCCTAGTGAATCTAGATAGGCGACGGGTCGCATTTGAAAATGTTCAAGCGTGTAGCGCTCTTCATCTAACGTCTCGCAGAGATGCGTATGCAGCCGGACACCACGATCACGCGCCAGCCGCGCGGATTCACGCATCAGATCAGGGGTGACACTGAACGGAGAACAGGGAGCCAGAACAATTTGCAGCATTGATCCACGGTCGGGGTTATGGTATTGCTGAATGAGTCGGAGAGAATCAGCAAGAATGGCGTCCTCTTCCTCAACGCAATTATCGGGAGGAAGACCACCTTTGGACTCACCAAGCGACATACTTCCGCGTGACGCCACAAAACGAACGCCTAATTCCCTGGCGGCGTCAATTTGATCGTCAAGCTTACAGCCATTCTGGAAAACGTATGTATGGTCAAAGACGGTTGTGCAACCGGAGAGCGCAAGCTCGGCAAGGCCAATAATAGTCGTCGTACGAGACGCTTCCGGTGTACGACGGCTCCAGACGGTATAGAGCGCGCGGAGCCAGGGAAAAAGATTGGTGTTTTGAGCCGCAGGCAGATTCCTGGTCAACACTTGATCGAGGTGATGATGGCAATTTACCAATCCTGGCAAGAGAATCTGGTCACGCAGATCAAGAACCGTGTCCGCAGACGTTGGCAATTCACTCGTTGGTGCAACCTGCTCGATGAAGCCGTCCCGAGCGAATATTCCAGCATTCCGTAGTTCCCGACGCTCACCATCCATTGTCACAACAAGCGTCGCGTTCTTTGCCAGCAATGTTGTCATCTGCCCATCCCTTTCTCATATTCGCTGCCTATGCCTGAAATAGTTCAGAATAGGTAGAAAAAAAGCAGTTCATCTCTCTATCTGAGTCAAATTCTCAATCTTCTACATTATACATGGGGGCTTAATCTTCATTTGGCCCAATACCCCACCGGGAGAACATATTGTTCTGAGGTGAGACAGAAGGATCATGCAATTGCAACTGGCATATAAGCGTGGATTCGCAAACAGCGCTAAACTCTGTATGTCGCTTAATCAAACTCCAGGCAAATCATTCTTGACAAAGGGAATATCACTACTTATACTTATCAGCAGAACCTCATTTTTGAGTACATTAGCGTGTTGCATGCAAACGCTTTTTATTTTTTCGTGTTATGCACACGTGTGCATAGACAATATTGTGTTTAAGTCCTACCCAAAGGGGGGTTGGCATTGCGAAGACAAGAGGTCTCCATCGCTGATATCGCACGGGTGGCGGGTGTTTCGCATACTACAGTTTCACGTGCGCTCAATAAGAATCCGCTCATTAGTGTGGAAACTCGCGAACGGATTCAGAAACTAGCGCTTGAAATGGGCTACACACCTAACGCCATCGCGCAGAGTTTACAGACACGCCAGTCACGCACAATTGGGCTTGTTGTAACTTCGATTGCCGACCCCTTCTTTGGTGACGTCGTCAAGGGCGTCGAGGAGGTTGCCAGGGCAGCAAATTTCAGCGTCCTGCTCAGTGCCTCTTACAACGACCCGGATCAGACAGTTGCCATTATTGAAAACTATCAACGCCGACGCGTTGATGCCATCCTGGTTGCATCATCTCGTATCGCCACCAATCATAGTCACCACATACCCCAGATTCATATTCCCACTGTTCTCATCAATAGCCAGGGCGAACTACAGGCCAGGCAGTTACGCCGGGTGTCAGTCGATGATAGGCAAGGAGCCCAGCTAGCCGTGCAGCATCTTCTTCAACTCGGTCATCGCACTATCGGATATCTGGGCAGCAAAGGACGACCCGGTTCAAATCAGCAGCGACTGCAAGGTTACAGAGATGCACTCGCTGAAGTGGGCATTGAGGAACAGGCAGGGTGGGTCGTCCAATCGCCGTGTGACGAGGCTTCGCAGGACGAGGACATGAACGCAGGGCGAAGCGCGCTGCCTGCTTTACTCACAGCAGGAGTTACCGCGATATTCTGCTATAACGATATGATCGCTATTGGCCTGCTTCGGGCATGCCGCGAAAGAGGCATCGAAGTTCCACAAGCGCTGAGTATCATCGGCTTTGATGATATCCAGATCGCCAGTTGTATGACGCCCCCCCTGACCACTATTCATCAACCCAGAGTCGAGCTAGGGCGCCTTGCGGCTCAGGTCACTCTGGATTTATTGAATGGTCATGAGGGAGACGACCATTGCTTATCACCTTCGCTGGTACTACGAGATAGCACTGCACCACCCTCAGGATAAATGATCTATCTCTCATTTGGGAGTCAGCAAAAGAAAGGCATTTGCTTAGATAGGAGGAAAGCACGCATGTACAATTCCTCGACGGTAGGGAACCCTGAAGCCCCTTCAGGACTGTAATCAGGATAAGCAGACAAGCGTATGTTAGAAAGGAAAGGATACCTATGCGTCAATATGATGCGAGTAATCTAATCGTTCATCCTGGGAAGGAGCATGACTCCAATCTCATCGTCGAAGTTACGCCAGAGGTGGCGGGCTGGGATTATCTGCATTTTCAAGTGCAGCGTCTTGAGACCGGCAACATGTGGTCCTTTGCCACAGAGGAACGCGAGTTGGCGCTGGTTGTCTTGAGCGGTCGTCTCCAGGTTGAGTCAAGCCGTGGTCAGTGGGCCCATATTGGGGAGCGCGAGAGCGTCTTTCAGGGCTTACCGTCCGCGCTCTACCTGCCACGCCAGACGCGTTTACAGGTTCGGGCTGAGACAAATTGCGAGTACGCGATTATTCTGGCTCCTACTGAGCAGGATCACGCGCCACGTCTGATTACCCCACGCGATATTACAACTGAGATTCGCGGCGGCGATAACGCCACGCGACAGATCAATGGTATCATTCCTCCTGGCTTCCCCTGCCAACGCCTTGTTGTAGTAGAGGTCTACACGCCAGGTGGTAACTGGTCTAGCTATCCACCACACAAACACGATATCCATAAAGAGGGCACGGATGGAAGCGTTGTGGAAGCCGATCTTGAGGAAGTCTATTTTTACAAGCTCGACCGTCCCGAAGGGTACGCATATCAACGTATATATACCGACCCAGAATCACCTCTGCACCGAGCGGGAAACCCCATTGATGCTCTCATCATGGCACGCGACAACGACGCTGTAATGGTTCCAGAGGGCTATCACCCGGTTGCCAGCCCTCCAGGCTATACGACATACTATCTCAACGCCCTGGCAGGCAGCGCCCAGTCTCTAGCCAACAGCGAAGATCCAAACTATGTGTGGGTAAAAGACCATTATCAGGGCCATGATCCACGTGTACCTCTTTACGAAATCACGCGCATTATATAAGACAGGAGTCAGGCATGCAGGTAAACTCAACGTATGACATCATCGCGATGGGGCGATCCTCAATTGACCTTTACTCCAACGACGTTGGATCACCATTTGTCGATATTACGAATTTCGCTGCCTATGTTGGTGGCTGCCCAACAAATATCAGCGTGGGCACGCGCCGCCTGGGGCTCAATGTGGCACTACTTACGGCAGTAGGTGAGGATCAGGTAGGTGATTTCATTCTGCGCTTTCTTGAACGCGAAGGGGTCGAAACTCGCTTTATCCCACATAAGAAAGAGCGTCGCTCTAGCGCGGTAGTACTTGGTATAGAGCCACCTGACCGCTTCCCCCTGACGTACTATCGCGACAACTGTGCCGATATCGCGCTGACCATCGATGATGTCCTGGCAACCCCCATTGCCAGCAGTCGTGCGCTCCTGATAAGCGGTACAGGACTGAGCCAGGAGCCGAGCCGAAGCGCGACCCTCTTCGCGGCGGAAGTCGCGCGGCAGGCTGGTGTCACGGTTCTGCTCGATATCGACTTCCGCGCTGACCAGTGGCACGATCAGCGTGCCTTTGGCGTAACATTACGCTCTGCGCTACGTCTGGTAGACATCGTCCTAGGTACCGAAGACGAGATTAACGCGCTTATGCTCACGGACACGAATCAGGTACAGCTTACCCACTCCCAGATCTCTGATGCGCGTGTGAGTGGTAATACGAGCCTTGCCATCCAGGCCATGCTGGAACTTGGGCCACAGCAGGTCATCCAAAAGCGCGGGAGCGCAAGCACGCTCATTCACTCGGTCTCCAATGGTCAGCCAGCCGAGCCACTGGAAGTACCGGGGTTTCCGGTAGAGGTGCAAAATATCTTGGGCGCGGGGGATGCCTTTGCTTCAGGTATCCTCTATGGTCTGGTGAATGGCTGGGATTGGTATAAGACAGTACGCCTCGCGAACGCCTGTGGCGCGATCCTTGTTACCCGGCATGGGTGCGCGAATTTTATGCCTACCCACGATGAAGTGATGGCTTTCATTGAGGAACATGGCGGATTCTAGGAGAAGTAGAAAGGATATCATGAGTAAGCTGACAACGATGACGATGGCCCAGGCCCTTGTTGCCTTTCTCAAAAATCAGTATGTTGAGCGCGATGGCATTGAGAGGCCCTTCTTCGCTGGCTGTTTCGGCATTTTCGGTCATGGCAACATCGCCGGAATGGGTCAGGCTTTACAGCAAATGCCCGATTTTCGTTACTATCAGTCACGCAATGAGCAGGCCATGGTGCATGCCGCTACGGCCTATGCCAAGACAAAGAATCGGTTGCAAACGTTTGCCTGCACTTCATCTATTGGCCCTGGTGCCACCAATATGCTCACGGGAGCCGCGACCGCGACCATAAATCGACTGCCCGTGTTACTATTACCCGGCGATATCTTCGCGCGCCGCAATGTTGCTCCTGTACTACAGCAGCTTGAGTCCGAACACTCGCAGGATATATCGGTCAACGATTGCTTTAAGCCTGTGAGTCGCTACTGGGATCGCATTAGTCGACCAGAGCAACTTCTGACAGCGCTGCCAGAAACACTACGTGTATTAAGCAGTCCAGTAGAGACCGGAGCGGTCACGCTGGCACTCCCACAAGATGTACAGACAGAAGCGTATGCCTATCCATCCGAGTTCTTTCAGCACCGCGTATGGCATATTGCACGCAACCGTCCAGACCGCCGCGCGCTAGAACAGGCCGCCGCCTGGATTCGAGCCAGCAAACGCCCTCTGATTATCGCAGGTGGAGGAGTAATTTATGCAGAAGCAACCGAGCTTCTGCGCGCTTTCGTCGAGCAGACCGGCATACCGGTAGGCGAAACCATGGCTGGCAAGGGAAGCCTGCGCTACGATCATCCCCTGAATCTTGGCGCGATAGGTGCTACCGGTACATTCGCGGCTAACCGCATCGCCCGCGAAGCCGATCTTGTGATTGGCATCGGTACGCGCTATAGCGACTTCACAACCGCCTCCAAGACGGCCTTTCAGCACGAAGATGTACGCTTCATTAATATCAATGTCGCTAGCTTCGACGCCTTCAAACATCATGCGTGCCCCTTGGTTGGAGACGCACGCGAGACACTAGAAGAGCTTCAGACGCTCCTGAGTGACTACACCGTTGCCGCCGAATATCGCGAGCAGGCTGAAGCACTGCATACGGCCTGGAATAGTGAGGTTTCCAGGATATATGAAATCTGCCATGAGCCGCTCCCCTCGCAGGGTGAGCTTATTGGGGCCGTCAACGAATTGAGTTCGCCCGATGCCATCATGGTCTGCGCGGCAGGTAGCCTGCCTGGAGACCTGCATAAACTCTGGCGCACGCGCCATCCTAAAAACTATCATCTCGAATATGGCAATAGCTGCATGGGCTACGAGATTGCAGGTGGGCTGGGCATCAAAATGGCAGAACCTGAACGTGATGTCTATGTCATGGTAGGGGATGGCTCCTACCTCATGATGAATAGCGAGATCGTCACCTCGATTCAGGAGAACTACAAGCTCATCATTGTGCTACTCGACAACAACGGTTTCAAGAGCATTGGTAGCCTGAGCAGGTCGCTGGGTCAGGACGGCTTCGGCACACGCTATGTGTATCCCACCAACAACCTCTTACCTGGAGATGAGCAAGGGAATGATGTCCATACCCTGCCGGTCGATCTAGCATCCAACGCACGCAGTCTGGGAGCACATGTTATCTCCTGTACCAGCCATGCCGAGTTCACCGCTGCACTCGAAAGTGCAAAAACGACTGATCGTACAACTGTCATCTATACTCAGAACGACCGCTATGAGGAAGTTCCAGGCTATGAAAGCTGGTGGGATGTACCAATCGCGGAAGTCAGTACCAAAGAGGAAGTGGTGACAGCCCGTACACACTGGGAAGCCAAGCGCCAGCAGGAACGCTATTTCCTGTAATACGCTTTTTATTTATGACGCAACGTAATGAAGGAGAGCTATGACACAGCCTCATCAACTCATGAACTATATTGCTGGTCAATGGACCGGCTCGCAAGGTACCGAATATATCCCTGTACATAATCCCGCCACGAATGAGATCATGGCCCATGTGCCACTCTCGACAACCAATGACGTTGATGCCGCCGCGCAGGCAGCCCAGAAGGCTTTCGATGGCTGGCGACGTACACCAGCAACTACGCGCATTCAATACCTTTTCAAATTCAAACATCTACTAGAAGAGCATGCCGACGAGATTGCGCGCCTGACAACGCAGGAGTGCGGCAAAACACTCGCGGAGGCGCGAGGCGAGCTATTGCGCGGTATCGAAAATGTGGAGGTAGCCACAGGCATCCCTTCGCTTATGCAGGGTTACAACCTTGAGGATATCGCCTCTGGCATCGATGAGCATATGTTGCGCCAGCCTGTCGGCGTAGTAGCCGCCATCACCCCCTTCAACTTTCCTGGTATGATTCCGCTCTGGTTCTTACCCTACGCTATCGCCTGTGGCAACTGCTTTATCCTCAAGCCATCGGAGAAGGTTCCTCTCACGATGATGCGCGTCTTTGAACTGATTGACCAGTTGGGCCTGCCGCCCGGTGTCGTCAGCATGGTCAATGGTGGCAAAGAGACTGTTGACGCCTTGCTCGACCATCCGTTGATTCGCGCTATCTCATTTGTTGGCTCCACACCTGTAGCCAGATATATTTATGGTCGGGCGGCGGCCAACGGGAAACGCGCCCAATGCCAGGGCGGCGCGAAGAATACTGTGATTGTGCTTCCCGATGCAGACATGGAAATGACTACGCGCATTATTACCGATTCCTCCTTCGGTTGCGCTGGTCAACGCTGCCTGGCTACTTCGGTCGCGATTACGGTAGGGGAAGCGAAAAAGGAGTTCCGCGAGCGCATGTCAGAGGCCGCGCTAAAGCGGAACGTAGGCTATGGTCTGGACCCAGAAGTCGAAATGGGAGCCGTCATTACCCCTGAAAGCAAGCAACGTATCGAATCACTTATCCAGCAAGGTGTTAGCGAGGGTGCGGACTTGCTTGTGGATGGACGCGATACATCGATCAAGGGCTATGAGCACGGCTATTTCGTGCGTCCAACCCTGCTCGACAATCTCGCCCCCCAGAGCGATCTGGCACGAACCGAGATCTTCGGTCCCGTGCTCAGTCTGGGACATGTCCAGGATCTTGACGCCGCCATCGAGATGCTCAACGCCTCTCCCTATGGCAACATGGCCTGCCTGTTTACCAGTAGCGGCGCTGCGGCCCGCAAGTTCCGCTATGAGGTACGCGCTGGCAATATTGGCATCAACGTAGGCGTCGCCGCTCCTATGGCATTCTTCCCCTTCACAGGCTGGAAGGATAGCTTCTTCGGTGATATGCACGCCCAGGGACGCGATGCCATCGAGTTCTATACCGAGAAGAAGGTTGTCGTCGAGCGCTGGCCCCGTGAGTGGTCACGCACATTCTAGCGTTAATGCCCCATTCGACAATCGAATGGGGCATTAATGAAATCTTATGCGAAAGCCAATGTCGCGGACGAACTCAGATTTTCGCATAAGAAGTAAGCAAGGTAGAGAAAACAGCATGAACAACATACGAATCGCGAATGCTCCTTGCTCATGGGGAGCGCTGGAATTTGATGGTTTGCCAGGCGAGACCATCGGCTATACACAGATGCTCAACGAATTGCGCGCTACCGGCTATGCCGGAACCGAGCTTGGCGATTGGGGCTATATGCCTACCGATGCGGTACAACTGAAGACTGAGTTACAACAACGCGGCTTGAGCATGCTCGGTGCCTTCGTTCCTGTAGGGCTGAAAGACGAGAACAACCATGCTACCGGCGAAGCCGAAGCCCTCCGAGTAGCACGCCTGCTGACCGCTGTCGCGAAGTCGACCGAACAGTTGCCCTATCTTATCCTCGCCGACGCCAATGGCACAGTACCAGAGCGTACGCTCAACGCCGGGCGCATCACCGATAGCATGGAGCTGAGCGCGACGGAGTGGAGCACGTTCGCTCGCGGAGCCGAGCGCATCGCGCGTAGGGTCCATGAAGAAACTGGCCTGCAAACGGCTTTCCATCATCACTGCGCGGGCTTCGTCGAGACGCCACAAGAGATTGAGCGCCTGCTGGATTTGACCGATCCAAGCCTCCTGGGGCTGGTCTTCGATACGGGCCATTATCTCTATGGAACCGGAGAACTTGATGGTCAGCACGTACTTGAAGGACTTGAACATTTTAAAGAGCGCATCTTGCACGTACACTTCAAAGACTTTCATCCCTCAACAGCCCTTCAGGCACGCGCCGAAGGTTGGGATTACTTTACGGCGGTTCGTAAAGGCATATTTTGTGAACTAGGAAAGGGCAGTGTCCCCTTCCCGAGCGTGAAGGACTGGCTAGGCAAGCGCGGCTATGACGGCTGGATAGTCGTAGAGCAGGACGTTCTGCCCGGTATGGGTAGCCCGGCGGAGAGCGCGCAGCGCAATCGTACGTATCTAGAGGCTATTGGACTGTAATAGAGAAAAGGAAATCATATGCCACTAGATACTTTAAATATTGGCTTAATCGGCACCGGACGCATCGGGTCTATACATGCTGAACACCTGAGTAGGCGCATACCCAAGGCCAACCTGCTCATGGTAGCCGATGCTAACGAAAACTCAGCCAGGGAATGCGCTCAACGCCTGGCAATCTCACAGGCGACGCAGGATTATCACGCCATTCTGGAGAACCCTGAGATCCAGGCCGTGGTTATCTGCTCACCAACTGCCACGCATTCTCACATTATTCAAGAGGCAGCCAAGGCAGGCAAACATATTTTTTGCGAGAAGCCTATCGCCCTCAACCTTCACTCTATAGACGAAGCCATAGCGACGGTAAAAGAGAACGACGTTAAATTACAAATCGGCTTTAACCGGCGCTTTGACTCCAATTTTCGCCGCGTGCGCCAGGCCATTGAGCAGCAAGAAATTGGCATCCCTCACATACTCAACATTACTAGCCGCGATCCAGGATTACCGCCACTTGACTATCTTCGTACCTCGGGCGGGCTGTTCCTCGACATGATGATCCACGACTTCGATATGGCTCGCTTTCTGATTGATAGCGAGGTCGAGGAGGTCTTCACGATGGCCGGCATTATGCACGATCCTGCCCTTGAAGAGCTTGGAGATGTGGATACGGCAGTGGTCATGTTGCGCTTCGCCAATGGCGTCATCGCGACCATCAATAATAGTCGTTATGCCGCATATGGCTATGATCAGCGCGTCGAACTCCTGGGAAGCTCGGGAGCAATTAGCATCGACAACAATTATCCGAACGCCGCCGTTATCAGCGATGCGCATAGTGTCCGACGCGACCTGCCACTACATTTCTTCCTTGAACGCTATAATGAAAGCTTCTTACGCGAGATGGAAGTTTTTATCGAGGCCGTATTGCTTGACCAGCCTGTACCTGTGGATGAGCAGGATGGACGCGCCCCGGTAGTTATGGCACTGGCAGCACGCCGCTCGCTAGACGAACGACGCCCGATCCGTCCAGGCGAAATGAGGTAGAGGAAAATAGATGAAGCTCAAAATAAGCAAAGGCAAATATGAACGGCTCAAAACGTGCGCCGATGAGCGCGGCATTATCGCTGCGCTGGCGGTCGATCATCGTCAGAATCTCCTACACGCAATTGCGTCAGCACGCGGGTCCGAGGCCACATCCGATGATCTATCGACCTTTAAGACAACCGTGGCAAATGTCTTAGCACCATATGCAAGCGCCCTGCTATTAGATCCCGACCATAATCTGAGATTTAAGAGCGAACACGAATACAGCCCATCGATCATGCTTGCCTATGAACAATCAAGCTATGATCACGGAGCCGGAGACAGGTTGCCCGATCTTCTTCCAGAGTGGAGCGTACGTCGTCTGGTTGAAGCAGGAGCCCAGGCTATCAAGATCCTCCTCTACTATAATCCTTTTGACGCAGGGCGCGTCAATGTCATCAAACAAGTCTATGTTGAGCGTATAGGAGCCGAATGCGCTGCGCTAGAGGTGCCATTCTTCCTTGAGCCACTGGTCTACGATAAAACGATAGGAGACGCACAAGGGCTAGCCTTCGCGCGAAGGAAGCCAGACTATGTGGCTCGGACGATGGACGAGTTTTCGCGACCCCGGTATGGTGTGGACATACTTAAAGTTGAATTACCTATCAACCCCGCCTTTGTCGCGGATACGCGGGCCTTTAATGGGACACAGGCAGCCTATACGCGTCAGGAAGCGCTCACGCTACTACGCGAAACAGCCAGAGTCACCTCGCTCCCCTTCATCTACTTGAGCGCGGGTGCCAGCAACGAGGTATTCTGTGAAATGCTGGAACTGGCAGCAGAAGCGGGAGCGCAATTCGCGGGAGTGCTGTGTGGGCGCGCGACCTGGCAGCAAGGCATCCAGATATACGCTCGCCAGGGCGTTCAAGCGCTAGAGGACTGGCTCACCGTCCACGGGACCAACAACATTCAGAGCATCAATCGCGTGCTGAGCACAAGCGCCGTCCCCTGGTGGCAAAGCTACGACCTCTCAGCCTGAGGCGATACCTCTGTGCATGCCACCCGTCAACACGCGGACCGCATGCACAGAGGAGTGCGCCTCCCCTTATTCACGTACCTGGGGAGATTCACGCGATATCAGAAAAAGTAGACCGACAACAGAGGCTGCGCAAATTGCCGCCGCAACCAGAAACATGCCGCTGCCATGCAGCCGCTCATAGAGTATGCCAAATACATTATTGCTGATCCAGGTACCAAATCCAAAACTTGTGCCATATAACAACGTTTGTCCAGTTGTGCGCATATGCATAGGTACTCGCCTATCGATATATGTGACGGCTGCGACATAAAAGCTAGCAAATGAAATACCATGGAGCAATGTAAAGACGAACAGCACCTTATAGTCTGTAAAGAACGCGTAGCCCAACCAACGTACCACCGCCACACTCAGGCCGATCAGGAGCAGCCATTGCACCCCCAGGCGCTTCATCAAGAAGCCAGAAAACACCATCAGTGGTAACTCGCTCAGGCTTGCCATGCCCGATGCCAGGCCAATTTGGGCAGTGCTTACACCCAGGCTACGTAAGTAGAGGCCAAAAAAGGTATTGTAGGCCGCAAAGGTGCCATAACCAATCATACAGAGCAGCAAGAACAGAAGCAACTTGCGATCGCGCAGGAGTACCACTAATTCGCGTCCTTTCAGTTTTGCCACACTGGTTTTGCTTTGACTAGGAACAAAAAAACTGGCGAGGAGTGGAGCACAAAATACACCTCCCAGGAGCAAGAATAGAGAGGCAATACCAACCGCGTTTAGTATGCTACCCGCGATAATAGCCACGATAAGAAATCCCGCTGAGCCATAGACCCGAATTGCCCCATAGCTCCCTCCCCACTGTTCGATCCAATGGAGTGAAATAGCGTCCGCTAACGGTATAACCGGACTCAGCGAAATTGCCAGCAGGCAAATAAAGATCAAGAGCGCGACAAAGGAATGACCCAGCAACCAGATAAAAAGTGAAGTGATGACAGCACCCAATAGCGCCGCCGATAACAAACGCTTACGCCAGCCATAGTGATCACTAAGCCACCCCCATACTGGCGGCATCACTACGCCTGCCAGGGGAAATATTGAGGCGATTAATCCTATCTGTGTGCCGGAGAGACCAACAGCGCCCAGGTAGAGGCTAAGATAGGGTAGATACACGCCCATCGCAGAAAAGTAACCAAGATAGAAGAGTTTCATGCTCCAGGGTCCAGAGAACATATTGGAGAATCGGTTCCCTGACAGAGCCAGTTTGTTGGACATGGATAGAACTTTCCCATAAAAAATAAGAACGCAAGCAACCAACTCGCATTCTTCTAAAAGGGTACGCCATCGCGCCCCTAAAAGGCAAGTATTGTCCAGCTTTTCACTGGGTTTTCCACATCCATCTCAGCATCCATCCATGCTTTGACTTGTTTCCGCGCCTCTAGCGCTCATTTCCTCTCCGCTATAAGGGATGCTCTTGAAAGAACTGGTAAATCAGATTGGTGGCGTTGGGATACTCTTTTCCATTCGCGTCAGTAAAGCTTCCACGGGGCCATACATGCGGGCCTTCCGTAATACGATAATGCACAATCACGGCCTGCTTCCGACAGTTCGTCCATTGCTCACCCAATACCCCGTCACGATGAAAGAATATGCTCGCGCCAGGATTACAGCCAGAACGCTGAACCCAATCAGCTAGCCATTTCTCAATGGGAGGCTCATTGTCATTGGCACTATTTCCCGTATAGGGCACAATCTGGTCGGCTGTTCCATGAAACTCCAGAATCGAGGCTGCCCTTTGGGGAGTACATCCTCCCTCGATTGGATGCATACCCCCCGAAGCGATAGCAAAGGCCGCGATGCGGTCCGAGAGCTTACATGCGAGCACATTAGCCAGCGAGCCACCATTGGAAAAGCCTGCGGCATAAATTCGATGTGGTTCAATACAGAGCGTTTCTTCCAGATGCGTAATGAGATCGCTCACAAAGTGAACATCATTGACATGAGGATAGGTATGGGGGCCAGTATTCCAACCTGTACGGTGATCTGGCCCAATGGTTCCCTGGGGATACACCACCACAAATCCCTCTTTATCCGCCAGATTCGACATGCCGCTCAGGTGCTCCTGTATTTGAGCACTCGCACCATGCCCATGAAAATTCATGATGAGCGCATGTCGAACAGTATTGCGATAGCCTAGTGGAAGATGCAAGCGGTAGAAGCGCTGAAGGCCGCCCGAAAACAGCATAGCATTGGTGCTCGTTCCCGGCACACCTGGCAAATTGTCTTCACAGCCCCCTTTTGTGGGTACGATAGCCTGGGCGACTGTTCTCACATTGGGTACTTTTATCAGAGTCCCGCATCCTGTAAGCACACACACCAGAATCAACAATAGAAATATACTGCTCTTAAACAAGCAAACGAAGAAGCGAAGGGCACGCACAGACGTATTTCTCAATTCTGGTTCTAGCGACATACAAGATACCTGGATTAATTGAAGGTTTTAAGCGCTCAAGAGCGCGCTGCTCTCCCCACGAGTCGACTTAATACGGGCGTCTTGTTCAATATGATGCTTACCAGCATCGAGCAGCCCGCCGTAAAAAACCATGTCAAGAAGACGCGCAAAGCGACCGGCCAGCCCTGTGGCATAACAGGTATCAGCCAGCGTAAGGCCGCTACCAGGAATAATGCATGCACAAGGTACACACCAAATGAAGCGTTTGATAGCAGATGCCAGATATGATATCCGCGTGGACGCGCTCTTTGCTGCTCAGTACATCTGGTCCAGCGACATGCGAGCCAGAAGAAACCCAGAGTAATCACGGTACTATATATAACCATAATGGGCTGGATAACTGAGATAGCATGCGCCATGACTTCATGTATGACATGGATCTGCACAAGAAAGTCTACCCATAGGATAGCCAACGCTACAAGCATACCATAGAGTATCCATACTCCGTGACGCAACAGGAAGGCACGCACAGGCTGGAAATAGAGCGCAGTAAAGCCCCCCAAAACAAAATAGAACTGGTACATCAGGACTATTTTTTCACGGTAAATGCTAAACGTGTGCCAGGGTTCCACCTGTGCCAGCGGTCCAGCCTGAATATAGTGATAATCCAGGTAAAAAACAAGGACCTGTATAGCAAAACTAATAAGCAGGGTTGGGAGTGGATGGCGCTTGACCTTGGAGAGAAACCAGAGAAAGACTGGTAAAAGCAGGTAAAACTGCAAGGTCAACAGAATATAATACAGCTGGAATGAGGCATTGCCAGTCAGGATAGCAACCACACTCGTTTGCGCGAACTGGCTCACTGACGTTGGTGGCGTATTCACCAAAACATAGATAATGCTCCAGATACAATATGGTAGGAGCACGCCTATACCACGTTTCTTTAAGAATTGACCATATGAGAAGCCCTTACCCTCGACAAAGCGGTCATAGTAGACATATACCATCGCAAACGCGGTGACAAACATAAACAGAGAGCGTGTAAAATGAACGGTTATCAGGGTCTCACTCTGAACCTCCATACCTACTTCATTCGTATTCAGTTGCAGCGTAAAGTACAGGGTATGGACAGCAACAACGATCAGGGCCGTGACAGCACGCAGGGGATCTAGTTCGTAGATGTGAGGGCGAGATGCGCGAGGCTGGACTTCCGAGGATTTCTGATCTCGCCTAATCGGCAACATTACAGGTATCACAGGCCATCTCCTTCTCGCGCGCTTTAAGTTGTTGACGATCCACCTTCCCCATACGGTTCTTAGGCAATGCATCCAAAACAATAAAGTCTACAGGAACCTTTAGCAGGCGCAGATGCTGCCGACTAAACTCCTTTAGGCCCTGCTCTACTTGCTTATTCCACTCGCTTTGTACAGTCAAGTAGGCCACAACGACTTCGCCATAGACAGGATCAGGGCGTCCTATGGCAACAAGTTCCCGTACCATCGGATACTCTTGCAATACCTCTTCAATTTCACGGGGAGCAATATTTTCACCTCCACGGTTAATCACCTCACGCAAACGTCCAACCAGAAACAGATAGCCATCCTTGTCCAGGTATCCCAGATCACCTGTGCGGAACCAGCCCTGTTGAAAAGCCTCCTCTCCTACGTCTCCATAATAAGCATTGATAACGTTAGGCCCACGCACGCAGACCTCACCAACTTCGCCTTGCGCGACCTTGCGTAGGACCTCATCCTCGCCTCGTGGTTGGCATACACAGAGCGATACGCCTACGGGACGGCCTGCCGAACCCGGCTTATGAGGCTCTGGCGGGAGAGGATTGGCGACGATCATGCTGGCGGCCTCGGAGAGACCATAGGTCTCAATCACTGGGACACCAAAGCGGCCCTCGAAGCGCTTGAGATCCATAGCTGGCAGAGGCGCTGAACCAGTACGCACAAAACGCAGGGATGGTGGCACCTGTATGACCGTCTCCCCTTCGACTTCTTCTAAGAGAATGGCAATGATGGCTGGTACCAGGCTGGCCCAGGTCACCTGATACTGGGTAATCCATGACCAGAAACGGCGACGACTGAAGCGCCTGGCAATGGCAACGCTGGCTCCCGCTAACAGGGAGGCACATAGACTTACAACGGGGGCGTTCACGTGGAAAAATGGCAGAGGCGTCAGGCCCCTATCTCCAACCTCCAATTGATGGACCGCGCGCACCTGCTCCGCCGACCAGACTATCTGACGCTCCTCCAGCACAACCCCTTTTGGCTCTCCTGTGGTACCAGACGTCATAATACAGACGCGACCTTCACAGGCGCGAGACAGCCTTGTATTGAAGGTTGCTTCTGGCTGAAGAATCCAGGCTTCGTACTCTTGCGGCATGACAATTCGAGCCCCACTGGCCTGATACTCCTTCCCTTCGTCCTCGCTCTCAACAAACACAATATCGGGCTGAAACATTCTCATCGCTCTCTGCTTATCAGCCTTCGAGGCATCCTGAGCCAGGGGAACCAGAACATGGCCCCCCATAAGCGCACTCAGCCACACTACCGCGTTAGGCAAGCCATTAGGAAGTTGGAGGAAAACTATTTTTGGCTCATCCCCTAGATGATGTTGCATACAATGTACAGCTTGTAGGCATTGTTGATATGTCAGTTGATGTTCCGTCTCAACCTCAATTAGATAGGTTTCATTGGGCATACGGCGCGTCCAATATTGTAAGTGATCATATAACGAATGCATATGGCTATCTCATACCTCTCGATCTAACGTAACACATCCCGCCTGTTCTGGCTCACGCAGCCTGCCTCGTATCTTCCGTGGCTGCCCTTTCCAATGTCTTTCCTCTGGTCTCCCGACCAAGGAGCGCAACCGCAATGACGCCAATAATTGCCAGCGCGGCCATGAATACGTACGAACCAGAGACACCACCATTCGCCAGGATAAAGGCCATAATAAAGGGCGCCAGCGCCCCACCAAAGAGACGCCCTATGCATTCAAAACTACTGATGCCGAGGCCACGAATACTGGTTGGATATTGCTCCGCACCATAGATCTTGATTCCAGGATCAACGCCAATACCGAAGAATGACATCAGCACACCAAAGAAGAGTGAGGTAGCTACAGTATGCGAAAAACCAAAGCAGATACCACTAACCGCCGCAATACTCGTAAAGGCAATCAGGGTTGGTTTACGTCCCCAGCGTTCTAACGCGTAAGCCGCCAGGTACTTACCTGGAATGGAGGCAATCACAATGATGCTCGTAAAGAGGAAAGCATTGCCCAGACCATATCCCTGCTGCACCAGAACAGTTGGTGTATAGGTCTGAATCGCATAAAAAATAAACAATATGCAAGCAAAGGAAATCCACATCATAATGGTGCGCTTGAGGTAGGGCGCGCGCAAGAGGGCGAAGGGAGAGCTACTCTCCGCATCTGACGTAAGTAAACTAGTGATTTTTGGTCCTGGCAATGGCTCATGTTGACGCTGCTCAATTGCATCCTCTAAACTGCTCACGATAGTATCTGCCTCCGTGCCTCTACCCCGAATTTGTAACCAGCGCGGCGATTCTGGCATCCATTTGAGAAGTACTGGCACAAAAAGTAGCGGCAGCCCTCCTAACAAGAAAAGAAAACGCCATCCTTGCGTGGGATCAAACCATGAAGTCGCGGCAAAACCAAGCAGCGGCGCGATAAAATAGCCAACGGAGAGAAAAGAGTCCAGTACACCAGTCATCAGGCCACGCGCATGACTGGGAGTAAACTCAGCAGCCATAGCGTACGGGATTGGGAATATCGCGCCCATGCCAAAGCCCGCGACAAAGCGCAAGACCATAATGAGAAAAGCGTTAGGCGCGAATGCGCATAGTAAAGAGAAAAATGCATACCAGGCGGTTCCCAAGGCCAGCATATTTTTGCGCCCCACACGGTCTACCAGCCAGCCTGCGGGAATAATAGCGACGACAATACCCAGTGTAGAAATCGTGGCTAGCCAACCAACTGCGAAGGTATCCAATTGAAACTGGCGCTCTATCGTTGGTAATACCGTACCAATCACACCAATATCGTACGATTCCAGAAGCCAGGCTATGCCTGCTAGAAACAATATGCGCCAGATTTCTCGGCTCAATGGCAAACGATCAATCCGCGCGGCAATATTCTGAGAACTCTGTACAGCGACAGGCATGGTGATAACTCCCTTTTGTTACACGCATTCTCTACTCATCACTTATTTTTTATGAACATTCCAGGGTCCCTATAATTTCATCTATTTTTAAGATAACCGCTAAATTTAAAGGCTGTGTGTGAAAAGTATGAACAATTCCTCAAGCTCCAGCAATCTGGCCTATTTTCCCTTAGCTATTTTGTTAGTAATGATCTCATAGAGCTACTATGGATCATTGAATTGGTAGCAATACCAACATAAATATCACAGAGGTTACGAAGCCAGAGATGTAGCATGAAGCGAAAAATATCGAATCTATGGCAACTGTTCGGCAAAAATTAAAGCAAGATGGAAGAAGTTTTTTTCTTGCTTAGCAAGTAAAATGAGGATACTTGTAAATTGCAAGTATAGCATCCACCTCAAGCATCACCTCAAATGCAAGCTGGAGAGGAAGGAAACACAGATGAAGAATCTAGATCAATACACATTCGCTAACGGTAGCAACTCATCTGCTCAACCAGCGGTAGCCGACCGGGCCACATGGCAGGCGGAAATCGACAAGTTGCGCATTCGGGAAAAGAAACATACTCGTCAGGGCGATGCACTCGCTGCGGCTCGCCGAAGGTTACCAATGGTGGAGGTTGATCCTAACATAACACTGATTGGTGCGAACGGACCGATCACGCTGTTAGAGGTCTTCGAGGGACGCCGACAACTAATCGCCTATTTTCATATGTGGCATCTCAATCAACCCGCGGAATCTCAGTGCGAGGGCTGTACCTTCTTCAATGGGCAGGTTCGCGAACTGTCCTATCTGCATTCCCGCGATGTTACCTATGCAACCTTCTGCCAGGGGCCGTACGAGGAGAGCAGCCGTTACCGCGACTTCATGGGATGGGATGTCCCGTGGTATTCAGCGCAAGACTCCACCGACGCTCTGCTTGCCGGGCGTTGGTTCGGCATGCAGGTATGCTACCTGAGGGACGACGATCGCGTGTTTGAGACCTACTGGACCACTGGTCGCGGCGCAGAATTAATGGCTCCCAGCTACGGCCTGTTGGATCTGACCGTATATGGACGACAAGAAATCTGGGAAGATTCGCCCACCGGCTGGCCCCAACGCTGGCAAAACAATGGCGAGCAGTTCCGCACAAACGGGCGTCCAAGCGCCCAATGGTCCCGACTCTCAGCCGGGTACTCCGACGATCTGGGCACCAGTGCCAATGCCAGTGACTCACACTGCTGCCAATAACAGCCCCATCCCAATAAGCTCTACAAAGAGGAGGTAGGGACCTGCACATGGTGAATATGTGCGGTCTCTACCTCCTCTTTGTATGTGTTTTACACTTGTGTTTTGGCTAACTTTTTGCCAAGATAGAATAGCCTCAATACATACATTCAAAAGACTATGGAATCAAGGACACCACAGTCAGGGACCTCATGCCTAAAGGGCAGAGGCTTGTGAAAGCAAGCCTGAACCTGACCAGTCCCAGCTAGCGAGCTAGCTACGTTAGGAACGAATGCATAGGTACGTTGAGGTGCTTGCCAGCCCCAACCACTACGGCAGATGGTTAAACATCTCTACGAGGTAAGAGAAGTACTGTCTGCAAGAAACCGTTCCATAACATCGACGAGGCACACATGACCTACGAAAGTAGAGGCTCAATTTGAGCAATGTTTTTGTCATTGATAGTGAGTATCAACCATTGAACCCAGTGCATCCAGCGCGAGCACGGCAACTCCTCACACAGGGGAAAGCAGCTGTGTATCGACGTTACCCCTTTACCATTGTGCTTCAGCAAGTAGCAGATGAACCAGAGGTGCGTCCTTTACGTCTCAAGCTTGATCCAGGGAGTAAAACGACTGGGATCGCTTTGGTGAATGATACCACTGGACAGATTATCTTTGCGGCTGAACTCTCACACCGAGGGCAGACCATCAAAGCCAGCCTGGATCGCCGTCGTGCGCTTCGTCGTGGTCGAAGACAGCGCAAAACACGGTACAGAAAACAGCGCTGGCAGAATCGAAGGCGAAAGCAAGGGTGGTTGCCGCCATCCCTGGAAAGTCGGCTTGCCAATATTCTTACATGGGTGAGGCGGGTGTGTCGCTATGCTCCTGTAAGGGGATTAAGCCAAGAGTTGGTGAAGTTTGATATGCAATTGATGGAGAATCCTAACATGACAGGCATGCAATACCAACAAGGAACGTTGCAAGGCTATGAGGTGAGAGAATATCTCCTTGAGAAATGGCAACGCGCCTGTGCCTATTGTGGAAAAATGGATGTCCCATTACAGGTTGAGCACATCCATCCACGTGCTCATGGTGGCACCAATCGAATAAGTAACCTGACGTTGGCATGTGAACTGTGTAACAAGGCCAAGGGTACCCAATCCATTGAGGTGTTTCTTGGCAAGAAACCGGATGTGCTCAAGCGGGTTCTGACCCAAGCCAAGAAGCCATTGAAGGATGCGGCTGCGGTCAACGCCACGCGCTACGCCTTGCTTGAACGGCTCAAAGCCACTGGTTGCCCTGTGGAGTGTGGGAGCGCAGGCTTGACCAAATACAACCGAACAGTACGTGGCTTGCCGAAATCCCACTGGCTTGATGCTGCTTGTGTTGGCAAAAGTACGCCTATGGTTCTCACACAGAAAGGCGTAGTCCCTTTGGTGATTACCGCGAATGGGCATGGTTCTCGTCAAATGTGTCGTGTAGATCGTTATGGATTTCCACGTACCAGCGCCAAACAAGCAAAGCATGTCTATGGATTCCAAACAGGCGATCTTGTGAAAGCGGTGGTCACATCAGGCAAAAAAGTTGGCATCTATAGTGGTCGCGTAGCGGTACGAACCACTGGCAGTTTTAATATCACGACAGAACAAGGCACGGTCCAAGGGATTAGCCATCGCTTTTGTCAGGCAGTCCATAGGAGTGATGGCTATAGTTATTGGCATAGGACATCCACCCCTTTGCCCCAATAAGGAACGCTTCTTTCCTCCCCATGCCTAGAAGGGCTGTCTTTTCTACACATTTTACAAAGCGAATGCGCCACTTGGCTGTAGAAGCTATCCGGAAAAGTAGAGCTTCTTTGTCAGCTCTTGCGCATCTCAGGTTTATCAGACCCCATCTGATGTGGTCTCTTCTTTGCCAACGTTAAATGTGTAGAAAAGACAGGCCTAGAAGAGCAGGGGTATCCAGAAGCAGAGGTTTTGATGAATAGTGCTTTGCAAACGCTTCTCTTTGGTCTCGCGGCTTCTCTTTGTTGGGGAAGCGGTGATTTTACCGGTGGATTGGCTTCCCGCCGCGCCAATGCATCCACTGTTGTTATGGGCGCATATGCCATTGGTTTTGTACTACTATTAGTTCTCGCTTTACTATGGAGAGAAGCATTCCCATCGACACAAGATCTCTTGTGGGGAGGTCTCTCTGGTCTGGCTGGAGCTATCGGATTAATCGCGTTTTATTCCGCGCTCTCGCTTGGGCGCATGGGTATCGTTGCTCCACTTTCAGCGGTCATCACCGCTGCGCTGCCTGTGCTCTTTGGAGCTATCACAGAAGGAGCACCCAACCTCCTACAACTGGGAGGCTTCCTGCTCGCGATCATCGCCATTGTCCTCATCTCGCGCCCAGAACGCTCACAGGGGCGTCCAGTAGGCCTTGGGCTGGCCCTGATAGCTGGATGTGGCTTTGGTTGTTTTTTCATCCTCATCAGTAGAGTGAGCCCAACCGCAACCTTCTGGCCGCTGGCAATGGCGCGCCTGACCTCAGTACTGCTTCTGGTCGCAGTTCTCCTCATCCGACGCCAACCGCTACTACCGAAGAAAGCCGTCACCCCACTTCTCCTACTCGCGGGATCATTAGATGCCATCGGGAATGCCTTCTTCGTTCTGGCCGCTCATTCAGGTCGCCTGGATGTAGCCTCGGTTCTCTCCTCGCTCTATCCAGCGGCTACTGTTATACTCGCAACATTTATCCTTCATGAGCGCGTCACGCGGATACAAGGGTTTGGAATCGCTCTAGCACTGGTCGCTGTCCCCTTAATTTCGCTCTAGCCGTGTATCAACTCTCTTGAGAATCATCCATGGGATACAGACTACAACCTCCATCTACAAGCATGACCGATCCGGTCATATAGCTTGCCATACGCGAGCAGAGAAATAAAAAGGTGTGAGCGATGGTCTCCGGTGGCTGTAAATAGGCCAGCGGGATTGCCTTCTCCGCTCGCTGGCGGTAGCCAGGATCTGTATCCCATTGCTGTTTGGCGAGTCCAACTGCGACAATGCCTGGCGCGATAGCGTTAGCGCGGATACCATAGGGTGCCAGTTCACGCGCGAAGCCGCGCATCAAGGCTTTGAGGCCAGCCTTTGTAGCTGTATAGGGCGTAATCTCAGGCCATGGAACATCCTGGACCCAGGAAGAGGTAAAGAGCAGATGCCCCGCTGCCTTACCCTCAATCCAGCGTTGCGAAGCATACTGGGCTACCAGGAACGCAGAGCGCACATTCACTTTGAAGAGAGCATCGAAGCTCTCCAAAGGGTAATTCTGGATAGGGTAGGCATCAGTAATGCCAGCATGACAACACACAATGGTTGGCGCTCCACTCTGCTTCTCCACCTGCTGCCATAAGCGAGCAACCTCTTCTGGCTGGGTTACATCGGCTTGATAATAGAAGACATGAGAACTTGAAATCTCTGCGTCAGCTAGAATCTGTTGAGCCTGGGTCTTGGGCAAGACGTCATTTACCGAAACTGTTGCCCCATGTTCCGCAAGTTCACGTATGACCACCCGCCCAATGGCGCCACAGCCCCCTGTTATTAGAATATGCTGGTCTGTAAGATCGAGTAAATCCATGCTACCCTTCCTTTGACAAACGATGAATTACAACTTGGTTGCCACTTGAAGCACTTCATGCTATCCTAGCATAAGTTGCGCTTCAGGGCTTGTCAAGCTACGGGAGTGACTACCCCAGGGGAATTCCAAGTCCCCAACAGCTCTTTCATATCGCTATACAAACCCACATATTAAATATGCGCATTTCTATATTGATATACATGGTGGAGGAGAGTTTATGCCGATTCACACCACTGACAAAGGTTGGGTGCTTGAGACAAAGAGGACTGGCTATGCCTTGGGGTTCAACGAGGCCGGACTTCTGACCCATTGCTACTGGGGGCCTATTCTGCCATTCGCGGAAGATTATCCCACGCCTACGGATTCACAAGGCTGGGCATCGTTTAATGGTCCTGCCCAGCTTACGAAACAAGAATATCCAGGATATGCTGGCCCAAGCTATATTGACCCCTGCCTTAAAGTGACTTTCAACGACGGAGTACGTGACGTGGTTCTGCGCCTGGACTACGTGGATCAGGAAGCGGAAGAATTAACCATTCACCTACGTGATACTCACTATCCATTCCTGGTGACGCTCCACTACCGTATCCACGCGGATCAGGACTTAATCGAACGTTGGGCAACCATCACGAACGAAGACCAGACACCTATCGCGCTTGAGCGTATTTTCTCCGCCCAATGGCATCTTCCACAAGGCAACGATTACCGTTTCTCTCACCTCAATGGCCGCTGGTTAGACGAAACGCATCTGGTGCAGGAGCCATTACAAGCAGGCTTAAAGGTTCTGGAAAGCCGACGTCTCACGACAAGTCATCACCACAATCCCTGGTTTGCTATCGACCGTGGTCAAGCTGATGAGGATGCGGGCGAGGTTTGGTTCGGCCTTCTTGCCTGGAGTGGCAACTGGAAACTGGTGGCCGAAGTCACTGAGTTTGCCTCAACACGCCTCTCGCTTGGCATCAATGATTGGGACTTTGCCTGGAAACTGAACGCGGGTGAGTCATTTACTACTCCAAGCAGCTATGCTGGCTATACGCGTGAAGGCTTTGGTGGCGCAAGCCGACACCTCCATGATTTTGTTCGTGAAACCCTGGTGCCTCACGCGGAGCTTCCTCGCCAGGTCCTCTACAACTCATGGGAGGCCACCATGTTCGACGTCGATGAGCAATCCCAGTTGGCTCTGGCACGCCAGGCGGCGGCTTTGGGGATAGAGCTCTTTGTGATGGACGATGGCTGGTTCCATAAACGCAACCTTGATAATGCGGGTCTGGGTGACTGGTGGCCTGATGAAGAGAAGTTCCCTCATGGCTTAGAGCCTCTTATCCAGGGGGTTAACGCGCTGGGCATGGATTTTGGGCTCTGGGTTGAGCCCGAAATGGTGAACCCGGATAGCGATCTCTATCGCAACCATCCTGACTGGGTCATTCACTTTCCAACACGCACGCGATCCGAGGCACGCAATCAACTCATCTTAAACATGGCACGCCCCGATGTCCAGGAGTATCTCATCGAAAAGCTGGATCACCTGCTCACACAGCACAATATTCGCTTTATCAAGTGGGATATGAACCGCAACGTAAGCGAACCGGGCTGGCCTGATGCCCCTGGTGATCAACGAGAACTCTGGGTGCGCTATGTACAAGGGCTCTATTATGTCTGGGGGACCTTACGCGCGCGACATCCTGAGGTTCGCTGGCAAAGTTGCTCCGGCGGCGGTGGACGCGCGGATCTGGGCATCTTAGGTCTCGCCGATCAAATCTGGGTGAGTGATAACACAGAGGCAACCGCCCGCCTTGGCATTCAAGAAGGTTTCTCGCAGGTTTTCCCCGCCTCTACGATGGAAGCCTGGGTAACAGATGCGAACCCCAAAGTCGCCTCTCTGGCCTTCCGTTTCCATGCTAGCATGTGTGGTGTCCTTGGCATTGGAGCCAATATCCTGCACTGGAACGAGGGCGAGCGGGAACAAGCCAAGCACCTCATCGCGCAATACAAAGAGATTCGCCCCATCGTGCAGTTTGGTGATCTCTACCGGCTTCGTTCGCCTCAGCTTCACGCCTTCTCAGCGCTTGAGTATATGACCAAGGATCGCTCAGAAGGAGCGCTTTTTGCCTTCCGGACTCAGATTCCCAATCCCACAGAACTGCCACTTCTATACTTACGCGGGCTTGACCCTGAGGCTCGCTACCGCGTAGAGGGTTTCGAGGAGATACGTTCCGGGCAAGCCTGGATGAACGTTGGTCTACAACTGACCCTGGATAATTTCGAAAGCACAATTCTTCGCATATCGAAAGTGTCCTGATCATCAGAGTGCAAGCCCTCTTGCTGTTGGTAGCAAGAGGGCTTGTACCCTTATATTCACCACAAGATCGCACTTGCAGCACTCGAAAGACTTGAGCGCCTATTTGTAGACGTAGAGCTTTAGCCTACGCAAAGCTCACCACTCAATTGTCCTGCTTTCTGCTCTCGTTATCTTATTCTCCAAACAATCCATCATAAAATGCATCTCGCCCCAGGCGATTCAGGTGTCCGATTTTTCGCCTCTCATAGAAATCTCTCACGTCCCCTCGCTCAAAATACCAGATACAGTCAAACAAGATGCTGAGTTTATAGACATCAAACAGATGCCTCTTTTCGCTATTACTTAGCGCTCTATAGTGTGCGTATTCCGATGCTACACTGTGGGCACTATAGAGATCGATTACATTATCATCTGGTTTGAATTGATGCCAGGTATTCCATTCAAAGGATGGGATAAACGGATTTATGAGCGTGGCAAGGTCATAGGTAAGAAAGGTATAATTCGCGTCGTCGAAATCAAGTAAAGCCTGAAATTCGCCGTTTTTGAAGAGGATGTTAGAGAAGTGAAAGTCACAATGACAAACCCCTTTGGGGAGCGTTCTAGGAAGCTGAAGTATTGCTAGCTCATCCTCAAACCACTTCAGCTTCTCTTCCGCATTAACTGAGCCTATTCGACTGACCGCCTCATGGGCCAACTCGCGAGCAAGATCAACACTGTAGTTCCATCTATACTCCGTTTTGCGCGGCTTATAGCCTTTGGTGATGATTTGTAGTTCCGCGACTTTTTGTATCAGCTGCTTTTGCTGAATCTCAGTAGGTCTCTCTAAATGCTGCCCCTCAACGAATTCAAAAATCGCATACGGTTTTTCATTGAAGATACCAACATATCCCCCTCCCCTATTCTTCAATAGTCCTGGGCAGGGGTAATTCTTGCGCTTTAAATGCCGGATAAGATTGCTTTCAAATAGCACTGAACCTATAGAGCGGCTTTCATAATATCTGAAAACAAACACGCCCTTCGTAGTTGTAATTCGACAATTGGTCTGCACAGTTCCAAGCGTCAATGGTTTAAAACTCACCAATTCCCCCAGATGATAATTGGCAAGGATCGCTCTTAAGTCATGCTCTGATAACATTGTTTTTGCTGCCATGCAGTTTATTCTATCAAATAGGCACCAGAGGAGACTACCAGAATCTCAATCTGAAGATAAAAAAGGAAAGAGGGTTTGCCGTATGGGCAACCCTCTTTCCTTTTTTATTAGCTTGCTCTACTAGAAATCGCCATCCTGAGAACCCTGGCTCTCAGTGTCAGTGGTGTTGCTTTCGTCGGTCGCGTTTGTCTCGTCCGTCGCTGTCGCTTTGTCGGTCGCACTCTTCTCGTCCGTCGTAGCAGCTTTGTCGGTTGCGCTCATCTCGTCCGTCGCCGTGGCTTCGTCCGTTGCGCTCATCTCGTCCGTCGCTGTCGCTTCGTCCGTTGCGCTCATCTCGTCGGTTGTTGTGGCCTCATCAGAGTTTCCAGCGTCCGCAGCAAGGGCGTAAGTATCTGGGTCAGAACTATGAGAAGCGGCATGGGCCATATGCGGGAGGGCCAGGAAGCCCGCGAGCATACAAAGCGCCACAAATAAGACAATTTTCTTCATGCTAAAGTTCCTCTCTATACAAGGAGTTAATTTAGTATCTACTTTAAGGATACAAAAGGAAGCAAATAGTTAAAAGTGTATCTAAATTTTAATTCTATTTTAAGGTTATATTAGCCTTTGGCAGTATATACTTGGCAGTATGCTATATTTCGTTTTTCTCAATATATAGTGTTTCAAACTTATTTCTCAGCATTTTTCAACTATCATCGGTTTTTATATGCCAGAAGTGCGATCAACATCTAAGTGCATGCATACAACATGTAGAGTAAATGTATGCTAAATGTCATGTAGTTCTCTTACTTTCTCAGGTATGCTTCTAGCTAGAAATAGTAACTTTGCGACGGTAGGATAGAATATGACCGCATTGTATATCCAGGCATTCTGTCGAATCGTTATCGGGTTGGTTTTCGCTATTTCGAGTTTCGGCAAACTACGTGACATTCCCAAATTTCAACGAGCTATTCTTGGCTTCCGCCTTCTCCCACGGCGTCTAAGCAGGTCAATCGCTCTTTTTTTCCTGAGCGGTGAGCTAACAGTAGTTGTATTTGTTACGCTCGGCGGACCACTCCTCCTCTCTGGGTTTCTTCTCGCAGCACTTCTACTGCTCATGTTCAGTGGCGCTCTAGCTTCAGTCCTGGTAAGAAGGCTCCAAACGAACTGTAATTGCTTTGGCGCAAGCGAGAAGAATGTCTCCACCACCGATATCTGGCGCAATCTGGGCTTTCTTATCTGCGCCGCTGGTGGCTGCGGGGCGATATTCTGGACGCGAAATCAGCAGATGAACCTGGGAAGTATTGAGTGGCTCCTGGCATCGTTGGGGGCATTAATATTTGTTCTGATCTGGATTCAGCTTGGAGAGATTGTACAACTCTTTCGCCTGAGTTGAGGCATAACTCTCCCAGCTTAATAGAAAAGGAGAATGGGGTTGGAAACCGTTTTGATCGTAAGTTCGGTACTGCTCTGGCTAGTTGTATTATGCAATATTGTGCTGACATTAGCCTTGATTCGCAGAGTCAACGCCAACGCTCCTAAAATGAGCGATCTGGAGCAAGGGGGCCTGGATAAAATGACCTCTGCTCCAGATTTTCATGCGGAGACTCTCCAAGGAGACGAGGTGAATCTGGCAACATATACCACTACTGGGCAGCAAACAGCGTTTCTCTTTATTTCAACTCACTGCGAACCCTGTCCTGAGTGCTCCCCGTGCTCAAGCAGCGGGGGTTCCAGAGGTTCGTCTCACGCTTCCAGTTCTTCTCGCCAAAGGAGAAGAACTGGCTCTAATGGAGGTTCCTCTGAACTTTTGGGCAGACGCACTCTGGCTCGGGTCAGACCCAAGCTTCGGGGCAGATCCTGCCCCTCTTTCGCACGTTGGATCAGACACTCGTGTGCTGCCCGCAGGCGCGCCTCCGCACCTTCCCAATACGCCTGGTATCGGGCACACGAGGGGATGGGATCTACTGGATCAAGATAGGCAGCCAAAAACGCCGAATAGAGGTCGCGTTGCACGGGACCCACACCACACTCGCACTGATGCCAGCGCTGAGAGAGCGGTTTCTTGACCTTCTTGCCACAGCCATGACACCATTGGCTCAGCGCTGTGGTGCGTGTGGGGACTTCTACCAGGGTGCCGCCCGTGCTTGCAACGGTGCGTTTCAACAGTGCTACAAACATCCCTGGGGCTCGCAGTCCCACGCTCTTGCCATAGGTTTTTTGCCATGCCTTATAGGACATCTTTTCGAGGATGATGGTCTTGCCCAGCGCCATCACCTCATGGACCTTGCGACCATGCAGGCTCTTGCGGTGTGCCGCCAGCTTGCGCTCTTTGGTCGCCTTGCGCCGCCTCGTTGCCTGGTAGCGCTTGCTCTGCTTCCACTGTCGCTTCTTCGTGCCCTGCTTCTTGATGCGTCCCTTCTCATCGTAGTGTTCTGGGTTGCCTGCTCGCCTTTGTCGATCCATCTGCCGCTGCAGACGACGTATGGCCTTGGCGTCAGGAGCCAGTTCGGCGCAGAACACCTGCAGGCTGGCTTCTCCCTCTTGGGGCACGAGTGCCAGGGTGGAGGGACCGAGATCAGCGCCAACGATCCCTTGCTCAACCGTGTGCTTCGCTTTGTGGTGAGGCGTCCCCTCCAGGACGAGTTGCACACAGTAGCGATCCCCTTCTGCATCGGCACCAGCCGCTCTCTTGCTGCTAGCGGGACGCTGGAGGAGACGGGCGTACTTGATGCGATGTCTCAGGCCATGAGCCACCACTTCATCCTGCCAATCAATGAGGGCTGGCAACTGATCTCCGTTCCAGAGGAGGAACCCCGCATTTCCGGCTTCGGGAGGCTGCAGGACAAAGCGCAGACCAGTGTCATTGCGCTTGTTCTCAATGCTGCAGAAGCCTCGCCCTCGGCTCTTGAAGCGCACGCGTTTGGCCTTGCCGAGGCAGACACGATTGAGAGCACGGTAGGCGCGGCTCGCCAGGGTTTGGGCGAGCACGGCATCGATGTGCTCGGCAATCCAGCCCACGCGCAAGCCCTTGACCGCTTGATGCAGGGAGGTTTCGGTGAAACCATGGGCTTGACGCAAGGCAGAGAAGGCCACCGCTCGCTCAGCTTTGCGGGTGCGAGGAAGAGCACGGGCCTCCTGCCAGGCGGGGTCAGCTCGCATGCGGCGCAGGCGTCTTTGTCCGAGAGAGAGGATGGCATTGTAGAGCTGTCGGGCCGCTTCCAGATGGGCGCGCAAGCGCTTGGCCTGCCCGGCGTTCACCACGAGAGGCAGTTCCAGCAGGAAGGTGGATGTACGGATCTTGGGTGCTTGTGTGTGGGTGCTTGCAGCCTGGCGCTTCATCATCCCATCTCTCCTGTGCATGACACTTTGTGGTTAGATCATATGTTCCATATGATAGCAGCATGCTGACCTCTCGTCAAGTACCCCACCATCCGCTGTTGTGAGGATTCGCCCCTCCCCTGCGCCTTTCAAGGAACGGCGATTCATCCCTGCCATCAATGAGCAGGGCTTTCTCGCTCGGATTCTTGTAATGTATGACCCTGAGGATCAATGGGAAGGATCGTTTGCAGCAGGGAAAAGTCTTCAATATTATCCAAAATGAGAAGCCAATTTTCATGGCTGGTTAACCAGAGCTTGATGAGCTCAATAGCACAATCTTCCTTCTGCTCGCTATGAGAAGACAGTTTCAAAAGAGCTCTCAGGGCCACACAGCTAGCATTGAGATCTTCACGGGTCTCGGCTTGCATCCACAGCACCTTCGCATAAGCGTTTCGGTAGCGATAAATATACTCTATAGCAGCCTGTGTCTTGCCAATGCCTCCAATACCACTGAGGGCCTGAACCTGTGAGAAAGGCCCCCCCTTTTCAGCAAAAAAAGTCGTATAGAGATCATTAAGCGCTTCTTCGCGACCAGTGAAGAAAGGATTTCGCTGATAGGGGACATACCAGAAATGAGAAGAGACATTTGTGACTCTATTCGAGTCTTGAGGTACCAATGAAAGATGTCTGGGGGTAGATGTCACAGGAAAGCCTAGCTCATCAGCATTCTTTTGAAATAAGGCGCAGAGTTTCTCGCGATAGAAGGGGCTCGGGAAGGCCAATCCTTTTTCCCAGCGGTGAATATAGGACGAAGCGGGAGCGCTAATCTGATCTGCCACATAACATTGTGACCAGCCCCTTAGCTCTCTCTCTCGTCGTAAAGAATGGTTAGGCGTTGCTTTAGCGTTTTTCATCGCACTCGGTTCCCTCCAATGCACTGAAAAGGAATACGAAAGAGCTTGAAAAATTGAGGTTTGTTTGTAATCTTCAGGAAAAGCACCAATGAAGATGGAGCATTCAATCTTCTATCTGTCCCATTGTGCATCAAGCATAAAGATAAAGCAAGGGAAGCGTGTTCTTCAGCCAGAGCTGTTAAGCCCTGTTATCGGGAGTAGTGGAAGGCAGAGGTTCTCTTGACAAATCCCGCTCTCATCGTGTACGGTACCCACATTCGCTAGAGCTACACAATCTGGTTGTAGCCCTATAGCATATTACTTTAGAAGATAGGAGACTTATTACATGCGGCAATTCAACATCACACACAAGGAGATGAACATGCTTCAAGACAACTTACAGAGGATTATACTGAATGAGAACCATCAACATCGGGATCGTCGCGCACGTCGATGCTGGAAAGACAAGCTTAACGGAGCGCATACTGTTTGAAACACATGTTATTGATGAAATTGGCAAAGTAGATCAAGGAAATACTCAGACCGATTCGCTAGATCTGGAAAAGAGACGAGGCATCACTATAAAAGCCTCAGTCGTTTCCTTTTTTGTACAAGACTTAAAAATCAACCTCATTGATACTCCTGGACATGCGGACTTTATCGCGGAAGTTGAACGTTCATTCAGTGTGCTGGATGGAGCAATTCTAGTGATATCGGCCGTAGAGGGTATTCAAGCTCAAACCAAACTCCTCATGTCCATCCTCACTAAACTCGGTATTCCAGTGATAATCTTCGTCAACAAGATTGATCGCCGAGGTGCCCAATTCCATACGCTTGTTCAGCACATCAAAGGGAAGCTTACAGAGCGTGTCATTCCCCTCTATAGGCCCGAAAATATCGGCACGAAAGAAGCCTTTCTTGTCAAAAAGACCTTCAATGGAGATGAGGGTCAGGCATTTCGAGATGAATGCCTTGAGCTTATCGCGCTCAACGATGAACGTTTTCTTGCATCTTACGTTAATGAAGAACAAGTAAGCGAAGAGCAAATATTGAGCGCTATGACAACGCAGGTCAGAGAGGCCAAACTATACCCGCTTTTCTTTGGTTCAGCCATGACTGGGATTGGCGTTGCGGAACTACTCACGGGTGTTGCGACATTTTTTCCAGCCAATACCAACCTGAATGAGGCTCCTTTATCTGGAGTCGTCTTTAAACTCGAAAAAGAAGCCTCAGGTAACAAAGTCGCCTACATCAGGATCTTCTCAGGCAGCCTGCGTGTCAGAGAAGATGTTTCAGTGAGCAGGGCAACACAGGAGCATGAGGTCGAAACCCACATAGATAAAATAAAAAAGCTTCACACGTTTGAGGAGGGAAAAACCATTCAAGCTCTCAAAGTAGAGGCTGGCGAATTCTGTAAAGCCTGGGGCCTCAACGACATCAGAATTGGTGACGTCGTGGGCGAGTGGTCCACACATATACGGGATCTTCATTTTGTGGCCCCTCAGATGGAAGCCCGCATCGAAGCCAATCAACCAGCACAAAGCCATCAATTGTACCAAGCTCTGATGGAATTGTCACAAGAGGACCCATTGATTAATGTAAGGATGGATGACTTCCACCATGAAATCTATCTACGACTTTTTGGCGAGGTCCAAAAAGAAGTGGTCGAAACGACTCTCGAGGAAACCTATGGCCTCTCAGTCTCCTTCTCTGAGACAAGGGTCGTCTGCATCGAACGGCTAGGCGCCACGGGTCAGGCGCTGGATGTCATGGGGGTAGAGGGTAATCCCTTCTATGCGACCGTTGGCTTTCGTGTAGAACCACGTAACGCGGGCAGTGGCATAAGCTATACCCTGGAGGTCAAACTTGGCTCTCTCCCTCTTGCCTTTCATCGAGCGATTGAAGAGACTGTCTATGAAACCTTAAAACAAGGGCTCTATGGTTGGGAGGTCACGGACCTCGCTATATTCCTCACCCATACCGGCTATTCAAGCCCCATCACGACGGCGAGCGACTTCCGTAAACTGGTGCCGCTTGTGTTAATGGACTCCCTTGCTCAGGCAGGTACAGTAGTCCATGAACCATTAAATCAGTTTGAGTTGCATGTTCCTGGCCCCGCCCTTAGTCAGGCGATGTTCAGGCTATCGGCATTACAGGCCACTTTTGACACGCCGAGTCTACGCGGCGATACGTTTCTTCTAACGGGAACACTACCCGTAGCGACAACGGAGGAGTTTCAAAGAAGCCTGCATTCATTTACAGAAGGCGAGGGTATCTTCTTGACGACCCCTTCCGGGTTTAAAAAAATAGAAGGTGCCTTCCCAACCAGGAAGCGTGCGGACTTCAATCCCCTAAACCGCAAAGATTACATGCTTCATATCCTTCGCACCTACTGATTATTGAGCTATACACTGCCCAATACCCATACTGGTATTGTCGCTTCTCAATGAAACTGGTCCAGCAAATACTTTCGGAAAGTATTTGCTGGACCAGTTTAAGCTCAGCATCTACATATATGCTGCTCGACCTCGAATGTAAAGGATCGACTACGCTTGCTCTAGCGTCTCATCCCACGAACGTTTATCTTCGAAGACAACGCCATGCTGATCTTGCGCCATCTTCATGGGATCCTCATGAGAGAGAGCAAAGACTATTTGAGGTTTGCCATCTTTGATATACAAAATGTAAGTAGCATCATGGGCCAGATCAATAGGCTGACCTGGAACCTTTTCCAGACGCATCGTTCCCTTCGTTTTTACCATCGTATAGCGGTCAGTCAAGGGAACTTCTTCAGTGGGAACCACTGTGACAAATTTAAAACCCAGAGATTGTAAATATTCCTGGCTTTGGGCGGTACCCGCTAGATATTCCTCTTTCGTGAGTAACTGGACAACACCATTGGGATCGGCACCAACTAGAGAGTCACCCACCAGAGGAGCACGAAGCTCCGGCTCAAATGAATTATTTGCTCGATTGAAATCCTCAAAGAAGGCGCGAACTGTATCACTGACTTGACCCATGGCTTTGAATTTCCCCTTAATCACAGGTATTATTTTTACTTTTTATACTTATCCATCAAATTCAATCTTAATGATATTAACTTTTCAACTAAGCTAAATATATATTAGCATAAATAAGTATAAGAAGTCAAGAAATTTTTTAGTAAAGAATCTACAGCATCATTAGAAATCTTGGGTCATCCATATGTAGGTGCAGAGCTTCAGCCTATGTATGACACACTGCTCAATCGATCTGCCATCTGCTATAAGGTTAGTCAGTTACCTGGAATTACATCTCTATATCATGCACCATTTGCAGAAGTATTCTACCCAACTCAATCTCTGCCTCGGGCAGAGCGTTATCCCTGAAATACGCGATTCACGCTGGTGCGCAAAGGATAAACTGATGTCGTAAAAATAAACGCCCCATCCCGCTTGCTTCATCTTGGCCTTGTATCGTAATAGATCTGTCACATTCTTGCAGTGATGCATGTCATAGTAATAGCAGTTCCTTGACTCACGCCAAGATATGCGCACCTCCAATGAGATTTCCACCCTTATCGGTAGCATATGAAATGCGCAAGATTGTCACGGACCAGGGATACTGATACGCAGGGCCAATTCCCACTCGAACTTGCGATCATCATGGCACAAAATAGGAGAAAACTATGTCAGTCGAAGCAAACAAGAACAAAGATGCAGCAATAATCCAGGAACTCCTGAACGACAGAATCAGATCGCTTCATGACAGGGATATCGAAGGCATTATGTCTCTCTACGCGCCGGAGGTAGTCTCGTTCGACATCGTCCCCCCGCTGCAATATATAGGGGCAGACGCCTTCAGAAAAGTTTGGGAAGAGATATTATTCGTCTTCCAGGGTCCGATTCACTATGAAATTCACGACCTGTCCATCACGGTGGGCGATGACGTTGCCTTCACCCACAGCCTCAATCGGATGAGCGGCACCATGAGCACCGGACAGAAAACCGATCAGTGGGTACGCTGGACCGCCTGCTTTCGCAAGATCAACGGCACATGGCTTATCGTACACCATCAGGTCTCAGTGCCCGTCGATATGGCGACAGGCAAAGCACGGTTGGACCTCAAGCCATAGGCCATTTATGGGACGTCTTGGTAGCAACCATGTCCTCAATACATCATCTTGTGACATTTCAGGGTAGCCAATAACTAACTATTGGCTACCCTGAAATGTTATGCAACGGAAAAACCTCTTTGCCTTGACAAGACTACTGGCGCTCCTTATACTCATAAGTAATGATTAAAAATAGTTTTTGACCATTACTTATGAAGAGGAGGTCAACAAGCAAATGCAAGGCAGCGAGCGAATGCACAATAGACGTATGCCCATACGATTGAGCATCTCAATGTTAAGCCTGGGGATGATACTCTTCCTTCTGACGAGTTGCGGTCCTACGACTGGCACCGGGTCTCAGAACGGGGGCAAAGGTTCGACTACCATCAAGGTTGCGAGCGATCTCCCTGTATCGGGACAGGATACCGCCAACGGGAAACCTGCTCAGGACGGGGCGGAACTGGCGGTGAAAGAAGCAAACGAGAAGCATTTAATTCCAGGGTATCAGTTGGAATTTGTGCCGAAAGATGACGTTGGTGCGCAAGGTGTGTACGATCCCGATACTGGCAAAAAAAACGTAACTGAGTTGATTGGCGACGCACTGGTGACTGGTGTGGTGGGCCCTTTCAATAGCTCTGTTGCGCAGGCTGAAATGCCCGTCGCCAATCAAGCCCCCATTGCGCTTATTAGCCCCTCAAATACTAATACATGCCTCACACAGCGAGGAGCAAAGGTCAATTGCACTGGTGCTCAGGATAAAGTACCAACCCTCCGTCCAACTGGAAACGTTACCTACTTCCGCATAGCCACTACCGATGACCACCAGGGAACGGTCCTGGCGGATTATCTTTATCAGAAGGCAGGCTACAAAAAGGTCTATGTGATAGACGATACTACCGTCTATGGCGTTGGTCTGGCAAACATCTTTAGCGACGAATGGAAAAAGCTTGGTGGCACGATTGTTGGGAGCCGCGAAAGCAAACAGAGAAGTAATGATTACGGTGGCACCATCGCCAACGTCAAAAATACGAAACCTGATCTGGTTTTCTTCGGTGGCACCGATAGTCAGGGTGGCACACAGTTGCGACAACAACTCCTCAATGATTCGGGCACCGCTGAACTGGCGTTCGCTGGTGGCGATGGCATTCAAAACCCGTCCTTTGCCCAGGTTATCGGTGCCAAGGCGGGACCCACCTATGCCACAATTGCCAAGGTAAACGAGACTGTTCTCCCTTCGGCCAAATCCTTTATTGAACGCTATAACAAGACGTATGGCGAGAGCGATTATGGCTCTTATAGCGCCGCCGCGTACGATTGCATGAATATTCTCATCCAGGCCATCAAGCGCGCGCTTGATGGAGGGGCTCAAACCGCCAAAGATTCCAATGACGCGGAAGGGGGAAAAACGTTCCGCGAGGCGGTAATCGAAGCAATGAAGAAGACTGATTATAACGGCGTTACCGGGCACCATACCTTTAGTGCCGACGGCGATACCTCCAATAAGGTTATCTCGGTCTGGCAAATAGCGAATGTAAATGGGAAAGACACCTGGAAGTTTGTGGACCAAGTGGCTGCCCAATAGCCCTTTACCCATTCGTATCCGAGCATACCATCCAGAGCAGATCATCTCTTCTCATCTGCTCTGGATAGTTCTTCAGATATTCATCTTCCTGAAGCTTGCGGCATAATCATGGGGCTACCCATACACGCACGCTTTTCCCATCATCACCTGAAGCTATCCTCTTCCCATCTGGCGACCACGCCACGGCATTCACATCGCTGGTATGGCCTCGATACTTCAGGATAAGCCTGCCGTCCGTAGCATCCCAAACATGTACAGCTTCATCATTGCCACCAGAGGCGATTCTCTTCCCATCCGGAGACCACGCTAGCGAATTTATATAATCAGCGTGCCCGCGATAGGTCACAACATGACTACCGTCGGCACTATCCCATACCTGCACTGTCTTATCTTTGCCACTTGAAGCTATCCTCTTCCCATCTAGCGACCACGCGACAGTATCCACTCGATCTGTATGCCCGGTATAGGCGAAGGCTTGCTTGCCATCGGCGACATTCCAGATATAGACCATGATTCCTCCGCCAGAAGCAATCTGGTGACCATCTTTTGGGAACCAGGACACCGTTTTCGCGGCTCCTAATCCCTGCTGATATATAGTACGCTGTCCACCATCTTCCGCGTTCCAGGTTTCCATCGTTCTTACTCCGGTGACAGCTATCTTCTTTCCGTCCGGCGACCAGCCCACCTCTTCTACCAAATTACCATGACCAGTGTAGACATAGGTAAACGCTTTACCACCATTAGCGACATCCCATATACGCACAGTTTTGTCATAACCGCCAGAGGCGATCCGTTTCCCATCTGGCGACCACGCCACGCCATGCACACCATCCTTGTGTTCGCGATAAGTGGAAATATGGACGCCTTTCTCCGCATCCCAAATCTGCACGGTTCTATCATTTCCACCAGAGGCAATATATTTCCCATCTGGCGACCAGGTAATTGCGTCAACTGTATCAGTATGCCCTTCATAAATAGAAAGAGTGGTCCCTATTGATGGTAGTGTTGAAGATGAGGATGATGATGTAGTCGGGGCGAAAGGAGTTGCAAAAACTGGAGTGGACGGCTGTTTATGATATGAAGCCACAAGCCAGGTAACTCCACCTCCGACCCCAACCAATCCCCCTAGGCTTGCCAAAATCACCGTGCGACGCGAGATGCCCTTCGCAGGTTGTACCATCTCATGGCTTGTGCTCACTGATGGGATCTCTTGTTTGAGCTGGGTCGAGGATTTCGCGGCTTTCAGTTCCGTTGGTGGTGTGTCCGCCACTGCTGCCAATGAATGGTCTTCTTGTGGTTCAGGCGCTGGGATAGCAGTTTGCAACGTCGGAACAGTGCGGCTCTCTCTTGTCTCGTAAGCCTCTTGCAGAGCGACTGCGAAAGTGTGAATATCCTGAAATCGCTGAGCAGGCTCTTTTGCGAGAGCCCTCATAACGATCTTCTCGATCGCAGGTGAGATCTCAGAAACCTTCTCATGTAGTGAAGGGGGAGAGGCAAACAAATGCTGTACACATAATTCAGTAAATGAGCCTTGAAAAGGGCGCTCTCCACAAAGCCACTCGTAGACAACAATGCCCAATGCATATTGATCACTTGCGGGTGAGAATTTACCCTTGATCTGTTCAGGGGACATATAGGTGGCAGTTCCGGCAATCCCTCGCGCCATCGGATCCTGCGAACTCTGTACAGCGACCGCGATGCCAAAATCACTCAGGAGCACCCGGTGCTGCTTATCTAACAACATGTTTTCAGGCTTAATATCACGATGAACCACTTTCTGATCATGCGCATACTGCAAAGCCTCTGAGATCTGTTGTACATAGGATGTAATCGTCTCTAGCGGCAGAATAGTCCCTTTTGAGTGCTGCTTCCTTATAGTGCCCTCCGCTGCATACTCCATGACAAGAAAAGGAGTGTTGCCTTCTACGCCAAATTCAAGGACGCGCACGATATGAGGATGAACCAGGCGCGCAATTGTGCGCGCTTCCATACGAAATGCCTCAATATCGCTGTCCGACAAACGCGTATGGAGCACTTTAATAGCAGCCTGGGTGCCCAGATGGATATGTTCTCCAAGATACACCTGAGCAAAGCCACCTTTGCCTAACATGCGAACAAGTTGATAGTTGCCAAGGCGCTGACCTACGTGGTTGACTTGTTCTCCCATTCTACCAGCCCTTCGGAATGTTAGTTACAGTCTCTACATTCTTTACAAAAGCTAATTGTAGGGCATAAGGCTCATATGCGTCAAGAGAAACTCAAAAGGCTCATTGTCCTCCAACCATTGACACTATTGGATTTTCTATGGTACTCTTTCATTTAGTTAAACGTTTCACCTTGTGAATGGTACACTCATGGTAAGCACACAACCCACCCTTCGAGAGGTTGCGAAACAGGCTGGTGTCTCCATTGCAACCGTTTCCTACGTCTTGAATGGGCGAACTTCGAGCAAGAAAACAATCAGTGAAGCCACGCGTCAGAGAGTATTGCAAGCGGTTTCTGAACTGGGCTATACGCCCAATCAATCTGCTCGTCATTTACGACGTCAACAGACAGAACGGCTTTGTATCGTTTTACCGCGTCTTGGCGTTCCTTACTACGAAATTCTTTGTCAGCATGTGGCAGCCGTGGCGGAACAGCACCATTACAACGTCGTGATTTCACTCACTGGCACGCGCGAAAAAGAACAGGAGGTGTTACAGCAACTTCAACGCCGTCTGGCGGACGGCGTACTTGCCGTTCATGGAGATTGGACGGCTGAAGAGTTAGAGCGCCTGGTCGCATCAGGAATTGCGGTTACGCTTATGCATAATGAGACTCAAGGAAGAGGCATTGATATCGTTCAAACAACGGAGGAAGAGGCATTCTATCAAGCTATCTGCTACCTGCTACAACAGGGATATCGCAGAATCGCGTGCTTTTATGTTGAGAGATTCGGACGAGATGGGCGCCTGGAAGCCTATAAGCGAGCATTGAACACATTTCACCTGCCGCTCGACGAGACATTGGTCATCCATACCCCGGAGAGCCGCAAAGCCGTGTACGAACGCATCACACAATTGTTACGACAAGAGGAGCGCCCCGATGCAATCTTTACAGGCTCGGATAATGTGGCTATCACCGCACTATGGGCAGCGCAGGATGCAGGTTTAAACGTTCCCGATGACCTTGCCGTCATTGGTAGTGGCAACATTCCAGAAGGCGAGATTACCAGTCCACCACTCACGACTGTCGGTCCGGCTTCGCTTGACTTCGGCGATGTCGCCGAGATGCTTATAGATCGCCTCCGCAATCCAGACCAGCCCCAACGTATTCTGCTCCGCGAATGGGAGCTGATAATCAGGGGAACAGTTTCCGATAAAAAGTAGCTCACTCCTTATGCGGAAACCGGAGCGCGCAGCCCCAGCATGGAGGTCAGCACTAGCCGTGCTCAGCGGCGTTAGTTCTCGTATCAATTCTTAGAAGCAACCGCCCATGTCACTTATCGTTTTTTGAAGCCTTTTTTGGGGCGCCTGAGCTTGGGTCAGTGGATACTAACATATATTTATTGCGAAGAAGCACACTCCATAGGAGGGAAACAGTATATGAACAATACCCATAAACCTATTTTCTCTTCATCCAAGATGAATCAGAATAAACGTATCTCGCGGCGCGATGCCTTAAAATTGGGTGGGACCCTCACATCCACAGCCATTGGTGTTCCCTTGTTGCTCTCCGCCTGTGGTGGCACAGGTGGTCTTGTTTCCTCAACATCCTCTTCCGATAAAACCTTGCGTGTCTATTGGAACGCAGGACACTCCTATACCGCCTACCAGCAAGTCATTTCCCAGTTTGAAAAGGATCATGCAGGCTGGAAGGTAAAATTAGAGTTATACCAATGGCCGGATATGCGCACAAAAGTACTTGCGAACTTTGCGGCAGGAGACGTGCCTGATTTGATCGAAGAGCCCGGTGGGTGGGTACAGGAATTCGGCCTTGCTGGCAATCTCCGTTCATTACAACCATATATTGAAAAAGATGGAAATGAGATTGGCTTCCCCAATGACTGGCAACCATATACGGTAGCGCGCAACACCGTTCATGGTGAAGTCTATGGCATACAGCTCCATCTGACTTGTATGTTGCTCTTCTATAACAAGGATCTTCTCAGTAAGTCTGGACATTCCACTGTTCCGACGACATGGGAAGAGTTTGTAGATGCATGCCAAGCCTTGACCGGCAATAATGTGTACGGATTCGCAGCTAACCAGGATTCATCCTATGCCTGGCCCTGGTTCTTCCAGAATAATGTTCACATCTATGATCCAGCCAAAAAAATTATCTCCATGGACAATCCTGCGGCATATGAAGCGCTTCAGTTCCAGTCCGACCTGATCTATAAACACAAGGTCGCTCCGGTACCTGTAGCAACTGGTAGCTATGATGGGCCACAAAAACTGCTCTCGGCTGGGCGCGCGGCCTTTATTGTCACGGGCCCGTGGGATATCAAACCCATTCTGGGCGCGAACCCGAACTTTCCGCTAGGTATCGCACAGGCTCTTAAAAAGAGCAGTCAGGCAACTTCCGCCGCTGGCACAAGTCTCATGATTCCCAAGAAGGCCAAAAATCCAGATATGGCCTGGGAATTCATGAAGCGCCTGCTCGCCCTTGAAACTGAAATTGCGGTCACTAAAGAAGCCAGTATGACCATGCCCCGTAAATCCTGGTCACAGCATGCAGATGTACAAGGGATAGATCTCATCGCCCCTTCGCCCAAGGCTTAAACTATGCTCAGTTTTCCACCATTGATCTTGAGAAAACTGGCAAATCTGGCTCCGTCATAAGTCTGTATGATAAGGCATATCAGGATGTCATCTACAAACAAACCCCGGCTTCGGAGGCGCTAAAAACCTTCACCGAAGCTGGCAACAAGGCATTGTCCCAGTAAGTGTTGCGATCTAAAGGAGAGGAGCCCAAACTATGAGCATCATCGTGGCGCGCGATAGTGTGGGAACCAAACGAGCCGTGCGAACGGGCCTGGCTAGTCGCCAGGCTCTTATCGCCTATATCTTTCTCACGCCCGCGCTTCTCTACTTTACCATTTTCTTCTTTTATCCCATTCTGCTAGAACTATGGGCCAGCATGCAGAGCATCACGGACTTCGTAGGCCTTGCGAACTATCTTAAAGCCTTCCAGGACCAACGTGTCTGGGAGACCTTCAAAGTGACTGTGCTCTTCGCTTTGGGCGTGACGCTACTCAATATCGTCATCGGTCTGGCCCTAGCTCTCCTGTTGGATTTACCCTTTAAGGGTCGCGTCTTGTTTCGCGCTATTTTCCTGGTTCCCTATATGTCCTCACTGGTCATTGTAGGCCTTATGTGGCGCAACATTCTCGATCCTCAAGTCGGTATTCTCAATCGCATTCTGTTCTCGCTCGGTATCCCTCAGCAGAGTTGGCTGACTGATTACCATCTGGCTCTACCAGTCGTAATTGGGATTACGGTCTGGCAGGGGGTGGGATATACAATGATCCTTTTCCTGGCTGGCTTACAAGGCATCCCAAAGGACTATTATGAGGCCGCGCAAGTCGATGGCGCAGGTGCCTGGACGCGCTTCAGACATGTGACATTACCGCTGCTCGCTCCAACAATGCTTTTTGTCGTTATCATTGGCGTGATTAATAGCTTGCAGGCCTTTACGCAAGCCTTTGTTATTACGCAGGGCGGACCGGCAGACGCGACGCGCTTCTATGTCTTCCATGTTTACAACATCGCCTTTAATGAAAATAATCTTGGCTACGCCTCCGCGCTCTCTTTCATCATGTTTGTCGTCATTCTGGTGTTGACACTCATTCAGTGGCGTCTGGGCAATAAAGCAGTTGAGTACTAACGCGAAGGAGGTGAGCACTATGCAGAAACAAACTATGCCCATATCTCATGTGCTGGGTCGTATCTCGGTGTATGTCGTCATGATCTTACTGGCAGCCCTGGCGATTCTGCCTCTGCTCTATATGGTATCGCTCTCGCTTCAAAGTGATGCTGAAACCTTTTCCGGTGTTCCCATACTACTTCCAGCGATACCACAGTTCCAGAATTATCTCATCATCTGGCAGAAGGCTCCCTTCGCCCGCTTTTTCCTGAACAGCTTGATTGTGGCTGGCACAATTACCCTTTCACACCTGTTCTTTGATCCACTAGCAGGTTATGTCTTCGCGAAATTTCGCTTCCCGCTCAAGAATGTGCTCTTCTTGCTCATTCTTGGCACCATGATGATTCCCTTTTTTGTGCGCATGATTCCTTTGTATATTCTAATGGCCCAACTCAATTGGCTCGATACCTACCAGGCGATGATTACGCCTTTCTTGATGAGCGCCTTCGGCATCTTTCTGATGCGCCAGTTTATCCAGCCACTACCATTCGAGCTTATTGATGCCGCTCGTCTTGATGGCTGCTCAGAATTTGGTATCTACTGGCGCATTATCTTACCCCAGGTCAGACCGGCACTCGCCACACTTGGCCTCTTTACGTTCATCTTCCAATGGGATGACTTTATCTGGCCGTTGATTGTTGTGAATAGTACGGAAATGCGCACTATGCCCATCGGGCTCACACTCTTTAATCAGGAATACTTCACGCAGTGGAACTATACGGCAACAGGCGCGGTCGTGCTCTTCGTGCCGATCCTGATCCTATTCCTCTTCACGCAAAAATACTTCGTCAAAGGGATTAGCCTCTCAGGCATGAAATAACGCATCAGCAAAGCGATATCGTAGTTCACTAAAACAGAGATGTCATCTATGGTGGCATCTGCACACAAATCTGGATAGAGAACAGAGTGGAGTGGTTGAATAGAATGGTACAACACACTAAGCGCCCAAATGTTATCGTCTTCTTTACGGATCAGCAACGCTGGGATACTTCCAGCTTGCATGGCAATCCACTGCAATTAACGCCAAATTTTGATCGTTTCGCTCAGCGTGGAACGCACCTTACGTCGATGTTTACCTGCCAACCTGTCTGCGGGCCCGCGCGCTCTATCATGCAATCAGGACTCTATCCTACGACCACAGGTTGTTATCACAATGACATTCCATTACCCCAGAATGTAACAACACTTGCCCATGTCTTCAAAGAGTCTGGATACGCGACCGGCTATATCGGCAAATGGCATTTAGGGACGGCGGACCCTGTGGTGGAGGAAGAGCGCGGAGGCTATGAGGAATGGCTCGCTTCAAACATCCTTGAGTTCACTTCGCGCCCATATGACACTGTGGTATATAACAATGAGAACGAGGCGGTCAAACTCCCAGGCTACCGTGTTGACGCGATCACAGATGCCGCCATTCGTTACATTGATGCGCATCAACAAAGCCCCTTCTTTCTCTTTATCTCCCAACTGGAACCGCACCAGCAGAATCAGCAAGATTACTTTCCCGCGCCTGATGGCTATGAAGAGCGCTATCGTGGAGCCTGGATGCCACCAGATCTAGCGGCCCTGGGTGGGTCCGCGCATCAACATCTGCCCGGCTACTTCGGGCAGGTCAAACGTGTCGACGAGGCATTCGGACGCCTGCTGGAAGCAGTCAAGAGCCTTGGACTAGAAGAGGATACCATCATATTATTCACCTCGGATCATGGCTGCCACTTCAAGACCCGCAATAGCGAGTATAAGCGCTCCTGCCATGAGAGTTCTATTCGCGTCCTTGCCGCACTTCAGGGTCCAGGCTTTCGAGGCGGAAAGAGAATTGAAGAGCTTGTAAGCCTGATAGACATTCCCCCGACGCTCATCGATGCCGCTGGACTTACCGTCCCATCGGAAATGCAGGGAAATTCTCTTTTGAGGGTCATCAAAGATGAAACTCCAGCTTGGCCTCAAGAGGTCTTCGTTCAGATCAGCGAGTCACAGGTTGGGCGAGCGATCCGCACCAAAAACTGGAAGTATGGGGTAATCGCGCCCGATAAGCATGGCTGGCACGATTCCAACTCCGACCATTATGTCGAAATGTATCTCTATGACCTGGAGGCAGACCCCTACGAGCTCAACAATCTGGCAGGTAAAACATCACATCTTGAAATCGCTCGCGACCTGAAAGAGCGTTTAATTCAACGCATGGTTGAAGCCGGTGAACAGGTCCCATCCATCGCAAGGACCACGGAAGGCTAGAGCTTTGGGAAACACCAACACCATCTAATAGCCGCTCACATACAATCAGAACAGAGAGGGCCTCGCGTTGTCAATAATGCGAGACCCTCTCTGTTCTGATTGTATGTTGATAGAATGATTAATTTCCAACGGCTAATTGGGGAAAGAATGTCACAGCCAGAAGGTATGCATTGAGTGCGGCAATAACGAGCGCGATTACCCATGCAAGCGCCTTGAGCCAGCCAGGATTGACAAAGCGGCCCATCTTGGTTTTTTCGCTGGTAAATTGTACCAGGGGAAACACCGCGAAACTGAGCTGAAAAGAAAGCACTACCTGACTTAGCACTAGCAACTCCCCCGTCCCTTGCTCACCATAGAGGATAGTCACAATAATCGCGGGGATAATCGCGATGCTCCGCGTAATAAGACGGCGCAACCAGGGCCTGAGGCGAAGGTTGAGAAACCCTTCCATCACAATCTGACCTGCGAGCGTACCTGTCAGAGTCGAGTTTTGTCCCGACGCGAGCAAGGCTACAGCGAAGATGACACTCGCGAGTGGAGCACCAAGCACGGGTGAGAGAAGTTGATACGCCTGCCCAATATCTGCGACATCAGCGTGTTGTGTGCCATAGAATGTTGCCGCTGCCAGGATCAGGATTGCGGCATTGATAAAAAAAGCAAGCAACAACGAGAATGTTGAATCGATGGTGGCAAACTTGATAGCCCGCGCTTTTTCAGCTTCATCTTTGCCAAAGGCACGTGTCTGCACAATACTGGAATGCAGGTAGAGATTATGAGGCATCACCGTTGCCCCCAGTATACCAATCGCTACATATAAGGCATGGGGATTCGTTACAATCTCTGTCCGTGGAATAAAGCCAGACAGAAGCGGAGCCATTGCTGGTTGAGAAATGAATATTTCATAGAGGAAGCAGAGACCAATAGTTAAAATCAGTGTGCCAACCAGAGCTTCAATGAAACGAAAACCCTTACCTTGTAAGAAAAGGACCACAAAGACATCCAACGCAGTAATGAATACACCCACTACTAGCGGGAGACCAAAGAGCAAGTTGAGTGCTATCGCCGAACCAATCACTTCCGCAAGATCGCAAGCCGCAATAGCAATTTCACACAGAACCCATAGGACAAAAGCCACAGGACGCGAGTAATGATCACGACAAGCCTGAGCCAGATCACGGCCAGTCACAATGCCAAGCTTCAATGCCAGATGTTGCAAAATGATTGCCAGGAAATTTGAGATGAGAATCACCGAGATGAGCATATACCCAAACTGCGCCCCCCCTGCAAGATCGGTAGCCCAGTTTCCGGGGTCCATATAACCAACCGCAACCATCAACCCTGGGCCAAGATAGGCGAGCAGGGTACGCCAAAACCCCTTATCCTTTGATGGGACTGTAATCGTGCGATGAACTTCTGCCAGGGAGGGAAGAGAAGCCGAATGTTTCCACCCTTTTTTAAAACGCTCACCTCGTAATTGCTCCTGTAATTCGGCCATGCGATATCCTTTCCAGCATGAGAGGAAGAAGATGAAAGACTTCAGATCTCTAAGCATTGTTTAAAATAATTTTTTAGTGATGTAAAAAATATAATTTATTATTACAAAATTGTCAATGCCTTGGGGATAGACGAGCGACAATTGGATTATCTAGCACGCGAGTAAAGAGCCTACTCACACTCCCGAAAAGCATATCTGGACCCTCCGTTTTCATCTGTATAACATTACCATGTTCGTCTTCCTGAAAAGAAACCCGAATTGGGAGTGACTCGACTACAAATTCGGCGCTTGATAGCGGTCGTAAACGCGTATGCTGCCAGACCTCTGGCATTCCATCCACGACGCAGTGAGTGCCCTCAAGCTTGACTTCGCAGATGTGCTCGCTCCCATCCTCCTTATATGTATACAATCCAACAAAGCGTTTAAATGCATTAGATGCAATGTCAGGCCATGTGGTAGCAGGAAAGGAGAGGAATTCAAGCGCTCTTTGCTCATAAGCTGACCAATCTCCAGCAGAGTTTTCCAGAGCGAGGTGAGAGATCAGGAATCTGGAGGAAACAGCATCAATGAAGGCGCAATAATCCTCCCAGTATGCAACCATCCCACCAAAATCCTTGAAACCTCGTCGCTTTCCATACGCACTTTGGGTAGCCTGATCGATGAAGCGCTTTCGAGCGTCCTCACCTCTGCGCGCACAGATCTTCTCCATAGCCGCTGACAGATCTCGTTGATACAGATAAATAAGTTTGGGATGCAATGGCTTGATGATCTCCTCCACTTGCATAAGATACTGTCGAATCTCATCAGGTGAAACATCCATCGGAAAGAGGGTCCAGGTGAGATAGCCAAACAAACATCCGTCGAGAATCACAACGTCCTCTGATGTCTGCACGAGTTCGGCAAATTTCCGCCAGCGCTTTAATGCATCCCTAATGACAGCGCGATACCCACCATTTGAAAGAGCATTTAGCGTATCCTGTAAAGAGGTCAGGTCGTGAAATACATAGAGTGGGTGCCCTTTCACCTCTTCATACCACCACTGGCAAACGATCCCTTCGCGCGCAAAGGCATGGGTAATAAACTGTGCCAGGGTAGACTTGCCCGAACCCGGCACTCCTTCTAGCAAAATAAGCTTTGTTTTCCCCACAGTATATAAACTTTCTAGCTTGCTTTACATTCAATAACATCAGTATATTCCATTTGTTTCCCCTCCTTCTTACCCGCAAAAAAAGCTCAGGATATGTTCTGTGCAGAACATATCCTGAGCGAAAGACAGTGGGGACCATACACTCGCTATAACAGGCTCAGACCTGCCCCGGCGAGCGCAGAAATTACAACAACGATCCAGGGTGGCACCTTCCAGATGACCAGGAGCGCAAAGGCCGCAAGGCCCAAAGCCACATCAATCGGAGCTCGAATGGCGCTAGTCCAGATTGGCTGATAGAGTGCAGCCAACAGAATACCAACCACGGCAGCATTGATACCCCGAAGCGAAGCCTGAAACGCCTCAATTGCGCGCAGACGGTTCCAGAAAGGGAGAATACCAACCACCATGAGAAAGGATGGCAGGAAGATAGCAACCAGTGCAATCAAAGCGCCAAGCCAGCCATTAGGAAATGGCTTACTCATCGCGCCAAGATAGGCAGAGAAGGTAAAGAGCGGGCCAGGTACGGCCTGTGCGGCTGCATAGCCCGTGAGAAATTGGTCATTCGTCACCCAGCCAGAGGGCACTACTTCGCGTTGTAAGAGAGGTAGAACAACATGCCCACCGCCAAAGACCAGCGAACCGGCACGGAAGAAGGTATCAAAGAGCGCTAGCGCCTGTACCGGGAACAGCAGTCGGAAAACAGGTAACCCCACTAATAGGGTGAAAAATATAATCAAGCAAGCAATCGCGAGTCGACGCGGGATCGCTAGAGGAAGTATAGCAGGCTGCGAGGTCTCGACCGCTCTGAGAAAGCGCCAGCCCAGTAAGCCACCCACAACCAGAATAGCTATCTGCGCAATAGCTACCGGCCAGAGCAAGATCACAATAGCAGCTCCTATCGCGAGCGTGACGCGCAACCGGTCTGGGCAGAGTGTCTTTGCCATGCCCCATACAGCCTGAGCTACAACCGCTACCGCGACTACCAATAGTCCATGGAGCCATCCAGCCTGTGCTATTCCCTGGATACCGTTGGTGAGGAGCGCAAAGATAGTCAAAGCGATAGCCGAGGGGAGAGTAAAACCCAGCCACGCCGCCAGGCCGCCCCAGCGCCCAGCGCGTGTAATGCCAAGCGCGATACCCATCTGGCTACTTGAGGGACCGGGCAGGAATTGACATAAAGCCAGCAGGTCCGCGTAGTTCTGTTCGTCAAGCCACTTCCGACGCACAACTAGCTCCTCACGGAAATACCCCAGGTGCGCTACGGGACCACCAAAGGAGGTTAGGCCAAGCCGGGTAAAAACTGTCAGCACCTCCCAGAATGTCCCCTGTGGGCCTGCCTTTACAGGCTCCTTTTCTATCATTTCCTCATCAATTTGCATCTATATATCTTCCTTCTATTCTACGAAATTATTTTTCCTGCTGAGTACTCTCAATCGGAAGGGAGCGCTTTTTCCAGCCAGGATAACCACCATCCAGTGCTCACGCCTGAAAACGCAGCGCTCGCATAGAGATGCAGTGTGCTCTCCTCGCGACAAAGCCAGGCAAAAAACACACCACTCTCCTATCACCTGAGCACCCAAATTATTACACAAAATATGGCCTACCTCGTTTCAGTGGTAGAATAGAGAGGCACAACGAAGGGAGAACAAGATGCGGCAGGAGAGCCCAATCAATTCTATGGAGCAGGGTAAATCAGGAGAGTGGCAACGGCTTCGGAGCGCGCTACTTAACGATCAAGGGAGAGTGCTGACAGCGACACGCCTGCGACTCGCCCGCTTGGCTCGCGCGCGGGGAATAGAGCTCCAAGACGTAGATGATGTCGTACAGGAAACTCTATTTGAAGCGTGGAGCCACCTCGACCGCCTGCATACACCAGGCGGATTTCATGTATGGATTGACGAGATTTGCCGCAACGTCTGCCGCCGCACCACCAGGAGATATCAAATAAACCTTCTTCGACAAACATCCCCTTCCAGTGCAAAGCCTCACACAGACACAGAATTACTAGAACCGTTCGAGGCACTGACGGCCCCTGAGAGCTCCGATCCTCTGGAAGCGTTAAGCCGCCAGGATCAGGCATTGCTGCTAGATCGCGCGCTAGGCTTCTTATCACCAGCGGCACGGCAGATAGTCGAGACATGTCTCTTGCTTGAACTGCCTCGCTCAGAGGTCGCAACACAACTAAACATTTCGCGCGGCACGCTAGAGACGCGCCTTCATCGTGTTCGCCAACAACTACGTCAGATATTGAGTGGGCCACTGCGAAGGGAAGCTGAAGATCTGGGGTTAAGACTGGATGAAGCGATAACTCAGGGATGGCAGGAGACGCGCCTGTGGTGTCCACTTTGCGGACAGCGTCGCCTTCAAGGCTGTTTTCTTGTGGAGGGAGCTAGATCAAGAGGGCCCAACATTCATTTGCGCTGCCCTGGCTGCTCTCAGCGCTACGGACAAGATACCGTACACAGTATGGGTCTGGTCACACTGGAAGGACTCCACACCTTTAGACCAGCCTGGAAGCGTACAATGCAAGGGCTCACTGAACGCATAACGCAGGCACTCGTACCAGGACAGCATTCCTGCCTGCATTGTGGCAAACCCGCGACAATACGCGTAAGGGGGGAGAACCTGAAGACCTCCAGCCCGCAAGCCCTTATCCCTTCTGGATACACCTCCATTGCCTCCATTGCGGAATGGAAATTGACGAGAGTGGCTGCATCCCTGCCGTCGATCAGATTGTCTACTGGTCACACCCACGCACGCGCCAATTTCTGCAAGACTATCCCCGAGCCAAAAGCCTGCCAGGGCAATTGATCGAGCGTAATGGCGAACCCGCCATCGCATTCCAGATCTTGCACCAGGAGAGTAGTGCGCAATTAACCATTGTGGCTCACCGCCAGACGCTACGCGTCCTAGCAATCTCTCATAACGGCTAAAAAGAAAGGCACCTTCCCCTCGCATCGAAGGGAAGGTGCCTTTCAACCTTAAACGCCCACAAATGAAATCATGTCAAGGGCGGCAAAGGAGGGGTTGGGGGCTTAGTAGCCACCACCGACAACGATATTGTTAAAGCTGTTGCAGGTGAAATCGCTTCCGGTAATGGGGACAGTTAACAGACCAATGTTGGTGTTCCTGCGGAATGAGAAGTTGTTGACGATCTCATTGTCGTTACGATAGCCTTTGACGAAACCGCCCTTGCCGCCGTAACCGCCGCCGCCGCCGCCGTAACCACCGAAGCCTCCTTCTTCGCCACCGCGACCGCTGACAAGCTCCAACTCGGCATCATTGAGCTCTGCTCCAGCAATGATATTTTCCAGTTCTTTCATTTTATTGTTCCCTTCATTCTGTATTTCAACCTGATACAAGATGGCCCGCCAGCGAATAATTTCTAGCCTCTGCTAATATCATTTATTGTACATCACGCCAGATTACGAAATAAGCGCTTATTACAACCAATGTTTAAATTTCCGCTATTCAATGAGCCTCTATTATTATTTTATATCAAATAAGAAACTGTATATAAAATAATAGTACGTATAATTTCACCTATATTCATCCATTAATCACATAAAAAGAGGTGCTTTCCCATAAATCATGGAAAAGCACCTCTCAATTTCACCTGGCCAGGATAAGAGATTACATCCTGAGCAGCAAAAGAGTATGTAAGGGCTTAGAAGCCGTCGCCACCACCAATGAAGGTGTTGCCGAAACTGTTGCAGTTGAAATCGCTTAGGGTAATGGGGATAGTGGCAATGCCACCGATGTTGGTGTTGTTGCGGAACGAGAAGTTGTTGACCACACGCAGGTCACTTCTTCCACCCTGTACAAAACCACCTTTGCCACCACCGTAGCCACCGCCGAAGCCACCATTGCCACCGCCGAAGCCACCGTCTCCGCGACCGCTGACAAGCTCCAGCTCGGCATCATTGAGTTCTGCTCCAGCAATGATATTTTCCAGTTCTTTCATTTTATTGATCTCCTTTTTTGCTTATTTCAACCTAATATAAGATGACTCGCCAGTAAGCTAGCTCTAGCCCATGTTAATAACATTTTTTATACATTGCGTATCAGTATTAAATAATACCGCTAGTACAACCAACGTTTAACATCGCGCTATATAACGAGCCTCTTGTTTTTATTTTACACAAAAGAAGAAACCATATATAAAAATAGCAATATATATTATTGTGCCTATATTAAATATATGATATAATTTGTTCGTTGGGATAATGGATAAATGAAAAGCAATATTTCATCATTAAGCACTCAACTTTTAGGGTATTTCGTCGAAGAAATAAAAGAGAGGCACTTTCCCATAAAAATATGGAAAGTGCCTCTCTTTTCACCTGCCCAGAATATGAGATCACATCCTGAGTGGCAAAGAAGTTGTTGAGGGCCTAGTAACCGTCGCCACCACCGATGACGATGTTGTTGAAGCTGTTGCAGTTGAAATCGCTTACGGTAACCGGGATAGTCAACACACCACTAACGTTAGTGTTGTTGCGGAATGAGAAATTGTTGACCACGCGCAGGTCACTTCTTCCACCCTGTACAAAACCACCTTTGCCACCACCGTAGCCACCGTCGCCACGACCGCTGATCATCTCCAGATCGGCATCATTGAGTTCTGCTCCAGCAATGATATTTTCTAGTTCCTTCATTTTATTGGTCTCCTTTTTGTTTTCAACCTAATTTGTGATAGCCCGCCCGGAACAAGTTCATGCCCTGTAAGCATAATTCATCATTTTCTCTAGTCAGTCGAAAATAAGAACGCTAGCATATAATGAATCGCTTGTTCCATTTTTAATCTGCGAGCCATCTATTACTATTATATACATAATATGAAGTTGCATGTATGATAAATCAATCTTAAAATCATTAAAGGGCATTATTGATCACACATGCATCATCGAATAAGTCTTTACGATAATAAAAATATAGAAAGCCACCAGCTCCAAGCATCTGGAACAGATGGCTTTCGTGCCTGTCAGGAGATGCTTCTTTAGCATCTCCTGACCGTACAATATGAAGATTACTTACGCTTAATAGCCAATGTAAGTGTTGCTGAAGCTGTTGCAGTTGAAATCGCTTAGGGTAATGGGGATAGTAGCAACGCCACCGATGTTGGTGTTGTTGCGGAATGAGAAGTTGTTGAGGATCCTGTTTTCGTTACGATAGCCTTTGACGAAACCGCCCTTGCCGCCGTAACCGCCGCCGCCGCCGCCGTAACCACCGATGCCTCCTTCTTCGCCGCCGCGACCGCTGACAAGCTCCAGCTCGGCGTCATTGAGTTCTGCAATTCCTGCGATATTTTCTAGTTCTTTCATCTTATACTCCTTTTGTTTTTTCAACCTGCTTACCGATAGCACATATGTTGTTCAGCCTTTGAATTTAATTTTCCTGCCAACAGACTCTCCAGTCTTTAAATAAAGCGGCTATGAAGAATTCAATTGCTGATTCATTTTACACACGGCTATCTTTTTTTATTATATATATATCACAAAATCATATGTATGATATTAATGCATTTTAAGATACCCAAACCCTTCATAACAAAAAACCACCCGCCCCAATTTTATTGTGGGCGGGTGGTTTTATCCGGCCAGGGAGTGCACTACTGAATTACAACTCAGGCTGGAAAGTGTCTACCTCATCGTAATTAGTAACCGATGTAGGTGTTACCGAAGTCATTGCATGTGAAGTCGCTAACAGTGACAGGGATAGTGGCGAGGCCGCCAATGTTGGTGTTGTTACGGAATGAGAAGTTGTTGATAATTTGATTGTCGTTCCTGTAACCCTGAACCTTTTCAAAGCCACCCTTTCCTTTGCCACCGTAGCCGCCCTCGCCGCCGCCGGTGTAGCCACCGCGACCATTGATCATCTCCAGTTCAGAATCGCTCAGCTCTGTGACAATATCAAGCTCTTTCATTTTATACTTTTCCTTTTTCTTTTTTTCAACCCGATTTGCGATAACTCGCTTAAGAATGAGTAATTGACAATATTCACGTTATTAATTGAATTCTTCATTCTATCAAGATAAAACGCTATTATGTATACAATCGCTCATTCTACTTTAACTTGCGTGCTATCTATTTTTATTGTACATACGATAAGAAACTATATATATGATAATAATAAATGTTGCAGCTATTAGCGTGATCTATGCGATTAGTATTACTAACGCGGCAAGGGCTCCCAGGGGTGCCAGCTCCCATCAAACCAGGTATGCTGAAGCGTATTGTCTGTCGCACGTGCGAAGACCTCAATATAATTTCCACCCCAGGAAATGGCGGACGGAGCAGTTGCGAGCGCTCCCCCAAGCGATTCCCAGGGGTGCCAACTTCCATCATACCAGGCATGTTGTAGAGTATTATCCATGCCACGCGCGAAGATATCCAGGCGACCCACTCCCCAGGTGGTAATAGTGGGGTCAGAGCTGAAGGCACCGCCAAGAGGGAACCATTCATGCCATGTCCCATCATAGCCTTTATACCAGAGAGCATTGTCAGTTCCACGCGCGACCACATCGAGGCGGTTGGCTCCCCAGGAGCAAGCCGCTGGCGCGGTTGTAATCGTTCCTCCCAACAGATCCCAGGGATACCATGTCCCGTCATAAGCGCGATGCCAGAGGGCGTCAGCTGGCCCTCGCACAAAGACATCTAATCGGTTTGGTCCCCAGGAGACCGCCGCTGGATCAGAGACAATTGCTCCATCCAACGCTTGCCAGGGATGCCAGCTTCCATCAAACCATGTGTAATGGAGCGTGTTATCTGCTGCTCTCCCCAGGATATCAAGATGGCCCTCACCCCAGGCGGTAATTGCAGGATCGGATGGTACAGTACCATTCAAAGGCTCCCAGGGATGCCAGCTTCCATCAAAAGTGCGTAGCCAGAGAGCATCATTTGCTCCACGTACCAATAAATAACTATGGCCGGGGCTGGAAACGACGGCTGTAGGGCGTGAGGTCAAGGACATAATGCTCGCCTGGGCGGTCGCGGCCAGATCAGGTGTAGGCTTGGCTTTCGTTGGGGTCGCGGCTGGCTTCTTCTGGCCCTGAGTAGGAGGAGGCGTATGTTGTTGCGCGTTTTGCCAGAGCGCACCCGCGCCCAACAACACAATTCCTAGCGAGACCACACCGGTAGCTCCCAGCATGAGCGTGCGACGATTGATGAGTTTTTGAGGTTGAGGCTGAGGTACATTTGGATAAGACGTTCTGAACTGTGAACCAGAGGTATGCGGGGCCATACGGAACTGATTGCCTGATCCCGATACAGGCGCGCCCATGCGAAATTGCTTTCCAGGTGTTGATGGATTTGTAGGAGCAGAGGGCAAGAATGGAGCTATGTTTGATACAGTCCCGGTGGCATAGAGGCGCTCATCATAAAGGTTGGATGTCTGACGTGAGAGGAGGGAAGGGCTAGACGCACGCTGAGGAGCGCGCTGGCAGGCACTCAAAAGGGCATCCGCGAAGTCCTGGACACGCGCGAAACGTTCCTGTGCTGACTTCGACAGAGCACGCATGACAACCTGCTCAATCTCCACTGATAGCGAAGGAAGTTTCTCGCGCAAAGAAGGTATCGGCGCGTTTACGTGCTTGTAAGCAATCTCCATAGGCGCTCCGGTAAAAGGAAGCGAACCGCAAAGCCACTCATATGTCACGACTGCTAACGCGTACTGATCACTGGCATACGTGGGGTTAGCTCCAATTTGTTCCGGGGCCATATAGGTCGTTGTACCTGCCGCCTTGCCACTATTCTCCTGGCGATCTTCGGTCAATCGCGTCTGTGCCTTCACAGCGATGCCAAAATCACTGAGAAGCACAGTCTCTCCTTGTCCCAACAACATATTGCCCGGCTTGACATCACGATGGATGATATTATGATCGTGTGCGTATTGTAACGCTGACGCGACCTGACGTACATAGGAGGCCACTTCTACTGGCGGGAGAATACAACCAGGGGGATAACGCTGATGAAGCGATCCATGTGGTGCATAGGCCATAACAAGATAAGGGGTCGTTTGCTCGATGCCGAACTCCAGTACTGGGACGATGTGTGGGTGGGCTAGGTGCGCGATAATACGAGCCTCGGTCAAGAACTGCTCCAAAGCATCCCGGTCAAGATGGACCAACAACACTTTGATAGCAGCCTGGGTCTTAAGGTAGATATGCTCTCCCAGGTAGACATCCGCGAAGCCACCACGACCAATAAGCTCTATCAGGCGGTAGTTCCCTAGTGTCGTATCCCCACTCTTTGAAAGATCATCTGTCATCCTCGGCCTGGCCCTCCATACACTCGCTCTCTCTGCCGTAGAGCCATTTATTAATATGCTCATAGCATACTAAATTATGAGGAGATAAGGGAGAAAACAGACAAGAAAGTACTACTGATTGTCTGACATTCATCACTTCCAGTGAAAACTATCACTACTAGAAGTGATAACATTTCATCGGCAGCATACTCACTTTCTTACCAATCCTACTGGCAAACTTCACGCTAACCACTCTTAATTGAGACATTATCTCATTGACAAAAGCCAATAATTACTCTATACTCTCCCTTGTAGAGAGATTAGAGAGATATTGTCTCATTATTTCATAAAAGCAAGGAAACATTATAAGGAAGAATGTATGGCTAAATTGAAGCGAGTTGGGTTGGTATTATTGATCCCCTTATGGCTCCTCTGTTTTCTCGGTGCCTGCGCAAACAATGATAGCACCGCAATAGCAGGCAAAATCAATGTCGTGGCCGCTGAGAATTTCTATGGCGACGTCGCTAAACAGGTGGGGGGAGAGCATGTCAATGTCACAAGCATCCTTTCCGACCCTGAGGTTGATCCCCATGAATATGAGTCGAATGTAGCCAACGGTATGGCTGTTGCTAAAGCGCAGCTTATCATAAAAAACGGTGGGGGCTATGATGAGTGGATGGATAAACTCATAAGCGCTTCTCCAAACGATGATCGCAGTGTGGTCACAGGCTTCGACATCGCGTCGTCGAAGCTACCCGACAACGAGCATATCTGGTATAGTCCTGAGAATATGCGCGCCGTGGCGAAAGCTATCGCGGATGCGCTCAAGAAGCAGGACGCAACCCATGCCTCCGACTACGACAATAACCTGAAGACATTTGACAACTCACTTCAACAAATCACGCAGAAGCTCAACGAAATTAAGGGGAAATATGCAGGCACACCTGTTGGCCTAACCGAGACCATCTACCTCTATCAAACAGGGCCAATGGGGCTAGATGTCAAGACACCCGAAGAATTCCAGAAGGCTGTCGCCGAGGGCAACGATCCTCCCGCCTCATCGGTCGCGACCGCCAATAATCAGGTCACGAAGGGGGAGATCAAGGTGCTTATCTATAACGAGCAGACAGTAACTCCCATTACTACAAAGCTACAGCAGGACGCCCTGGCACACAATATCCCAATTGTGCCAGTCACCGAGACTATGCCAAAGAACAAGACCTATCAAGGCTGGATGCTGGATCAGCTCTCAACCCTGACCCAGGCTCTCAAGACAGCCATGGGCAAATAGAACCATCCATCTTTCCCATCACCGCTGAAGCGCTCCCAATCTGGGGGCGCTTTCTTCTCAATTTGATGCCTAAGCCCGATCTATGGCACGCCGATGTTGTAGGCGCTTCTTCCGTGATTTAATCTCGCCGCGTGAGACACAGATCGGGCACGCGCACCAGGCACATTGACGCACTCCTGGCTGATAGCGCCAGCCAACCACCCTTGAGACAGTCCTGATCTTATGCAGTTCCTTGGCACTAATTGATCGAGGAATAATTATCTCGTACCCTTGTGGGTCCACCTGCTGCATAAGCTGGGAAATAGCTTCAGACACCGTGACATACTGGTGTGGCTGGTTATAGTGCCCAAACCAGACCATCTCGTCATCTGGTACGTGGAAATAGATGCCAATAAAGGTTCGCTGTCCCCAGCGCTTCAGCTCTCGCATCCATTGATGGGAGACGTAGTAACTCTGTAAAACAGGCAGGCAGTAAACGCCCTGCCTGCTCTGATGAATGCCTGAGCGCAGAATACGCTTCACGTTCTTCGCTGGTGTCAGGTGGACGAGAACGGGCATAGGTAATTCTCAACTTTCCTTACATTCTCTCATATCCTAAAACTATAGACAGCTACCACTATTATGGCATCTGTTAAATAGAACCGCCACCCACTCGGGGCGCTTAGACAGCTACCCGGCAATTCAGTTCACCGGGTTGGTAGCGCGCCTCGGCAAGCTGATGAACATCGATCTCAGTAGGGGTAGAAGGACACACAAGCTTTACTCATGCTGGTTTCATACGCTCATCTCTGAGATGGTATACTGCTGAAAACAGATGTATTCTCTCGGAGAAGATATACCAGATCGCGAAAGCAGCCACCCAAAAAGAGAGTCTCCTAATATAACTCATCCACTGAAAACCTGGATACCTTAAGGCGCGCTTCTATCATCAGAGAAAGAGGAGAATGGGAACAATTAAAAATATGTATTTAAATGTGATATAATGTTATCATGAAGAATACATATTCGCCGAAAGAGTTTGGGCAACTCATTGGCAGATCGGTAATTACTCTGCAAACATGGGATCGAAAAGGCATCTTACACGCGTATCGATCTCCTACCAATCGGCGCTACTACACTCATGAACAATACTTACAGTATCGTGGATTGGTAGCAGAAGAGCAGGGATTCACGGTTGTGTACGCAAGAGTCTCAGGCGTTGCTCAAAAGCCTGATCTTGTCACTCAAATCAATGCACTTGCAACCTACTGCAAAGAGCACTCCATCACAGTCGATGAGTGGATGTCTGATATTGGCAGTGGGCTCAACTACAAACGCAAACACTTCAACCGTCTTATGGAGATGGTGGAGCTAGGACAGGTAAGGCGCATTGTCATTGCTCATCGGGATCGGCTAGTACGTTTTGGGTACGACTACTTTGAAGCCTTGTGTGAGCGGCACCATACCGAACTTGTGATCATCAATGGCAACAATCTTTCTTCTGAGCAAGAGCTTGTGCGCGACCTGATCACCATCATGACCGTCTTCTCAGCGAGACTTCATTGGCTTCGATCTTACAAGAAAGCGATACGAGATGCTGCTGTGCACAAAAATCAAGATTGAAGTAAGTAAGCAGGACGCCGCCACGCTTGAGTTCATGCAGGGCAAGTGTCGGGCGCGTGCGCTATGAGAGCGCATCGTAGTATCCCTGGTTCAGCCAGGTAGAACTGAGAAGTAAGTTCTAGGGTTAACAGCTTACCTTAACACTGAAAAGTGCCAGGGGACCGTAGCATGCTGCTAACGCGGTGGATATCCCAAAGCACTGTAGGATATGTCCCGCAAGACCCGTGCGATATGGTAAAAGCTAAACTGCTTGAAGCTCAATCTCCATCGGGGTTCACATTCCCCCACTGGTAGAGTGCTTGAAACCAGTGTCATATGGTGTAAAGGTCTGAATCCTCGACTTTTACAACTTCTTCCATATGAGCGATGGCGAACGACGCCACCTAAAGAGATGAATGAGCTACCTACGTCGCGCTCGGACGTACTACGATGACGAACCATAGGATCATCTAAAGGGGGAGACCCCCATGATGACGGACATCCCATAGTAGTCAGAGGAGGGGAAAGCCCTCTACACGGCAAAGGGGATGAGGTGATGAGATACTCAGCAAAGTGAGGTACTTGAGATGAGGACAGCCGAAACCGTCCTGAGTATCATTCAAGAACGCGGCAAACGAGGACTGCCGTTGGAAGAAGTCTATCGGCAATTGTACAATCCAGACTTGTACCTGCGTGCCTATGCAAAATTGTATGCCAACGATGGAGCAATGACACCAGGAACAACAGCGGAGACCGTGGATGCGATGGCGCTCACCAAGATCAAGAAGATCATCGAAGCACTCCGTGAGGAACGGTATCGATGGACACCAGTAAAGCGAGTTTACATTGCAAAGAAGAATGGCAAACTCCGCCCGCTTGGCCTGCCTTCTTGGTCTGACAAATTGCTGCAAGAGGTGCTCCGGCAAATCTTAGAAGCGTACTATGAACCTCAGTTCAATCAGCATTCACATGGTTTCCGACCTGAACGGGGATGTCACAGCGCATTACGTGAGGTGGCAAATGTCTGGTCAGGCACCAAGTGGTTCCTTGAGGGCGACATATCAGATTGTTTTGGGAGCCTGGACCACGAAATCATGCTCTCCATTCTGGGAGAACGTATTCATGACAATCGGTTCCTACGGTTGATCCAAAACCTTCTCCAAGCTGGCTATTTGGAAGACTGGACCTACCATACCACCTGGAGCGGGAGCCCACAGGGCGGTGTGATCAGTCCGGTCCTCTCAAATATCTATTTGGATAAACTGGATAAGTACATTGAAGAGAGGCTCCTTCCAACCTACACCAAAGGTGAGATCAGACGAAGAAATCCCAGATACACTGCCATCCAGAGGAAAATCGAGAACGCCAAACAAGAGGGTCACATCAGAGAAGTGAAGGTACTGTATCAACAACTCCGACAGGAAGCCTCTAGCGATCCTGATGACCCTTCTTACCGGCGGCTTCGGTACGTTCGTTATGCGGACGACTGGCTGATCGGGTTCATTGGCCCGCAATCGGAACTGGAAGAGATTAAACGTCAAATTGGGGCGTATCTCCAAGAAACGCTCAAACTCCATCTCTCAGAAGAGAAGACGCTTATCACCCATGCAGCTACCGAAGCGGCCCGTTTTCTGGGGTATGAACTGATGAGTCAACATGCGACGGATCAAATTGATGGCAACGGACGGCGGAAGATCAATCGGAACATTGGTCTACGTATCCCGACTGATGTCATTGAAAAGAAAAGCCGCATATACATGAAAGAAGAAAAGCCGACCTATCGAGCAGAACTGCTTTCAGATGATGACTACAGTATCATCAGTCGATACCAGTCAGAATACCGGGGAATAGTTCAATATTATATACTTGCCACCAATATTCGACGGCTCAACAAGCTCCACTGGATTATGCGTATGTCGCTGCTGAAAACACTGGCAAACAAGCATAAAGCCCGCGTAACTGCTATGGTGCGCAAGTATCAAACGCAGACAGAGACTCCATACGGGCAAATGAAATGCTTGGAAGTTAAAGTAGAACGACAGGGAAAGAAACCATTGATAGCACAATTTGGAGGAATACCACTCCGTAGGAGAAAAGCGACACTCCTCAACGATCAGCTACCGATCTACAAGAAATTTGAGCGCAATGAACTGATTAAACGGCTTCTCGCAGATACATGCGAACTATGCGGCTCCAAAGAACAAGTAGAGGTTCATCATATCCGTAAACTGGCTGACCTGAATGTGAAGGGGAGGAAAGAAAAGCCTCGCTGGATACAGATCATGGCAGCAAGAAGAAGAAAAACGCTGATTACCTGTCGTCGATGCCACGAAAATATCCACTACGGAGAACGAAGGCACCGAAACTTGAACATCACTGGCGAGCCGGATGAGTCGAAAGGTTCAAGTCCGGTTCTGAGGGAGACTGAGAGAAAAGGAGCAAGCAATTGAAACCTCGCTCCCAGTCTACCCTACTCTACAACTGGCAGGTGATGAGGCTTCGCAATGGAGAGAAGTGGAACATCTATGAAGCCAAGAAGAGCCTGCAAGTGAGCAAAGTGCATGATCCTGAATTAGTTCATGTCTATGGCAAGTTGCTTCAAGAGGTGTACTTTCGCCTTGATGGGGCCATGAAAGCCTTTTACCGCAGAGTGAAGGCAGGCGAGACGCCTGGGTTCCCAAGAGTACGCCCACGTCATTGTTTTTTTACACTCTGCTATCCTGCTCTCTACATCAAGGTTGAGGACAACAAACTTATTTTACCGACAGGTGGCGGCGGCAAACATGGGGCAAAAGTCTATCCCAATATCGTTGCTCACCTTACAGAAACGCCGCCAACCCACTACAAAGAGGTTGCTATTAGTCGGGATGCCAGAGGCAACTACTATGCATCCTTTGTGGCCGAGCGTGAAGAAGAGCAGCATGAATATGATGGTGTTGTTGCCTTCGACTTGGGAATCAAGACACTGGCAACGGGGATCAATGAGCAAGGCAGGTTGTACCATGTTGGTAGGTACAAAGGGGGGCAATGGTATAACCGCCAATTGGATCGTATTCGCTCCAAGCGAGACAAATGCCAGAAAAAGTCACGTCGCTATCGTCATCTTTCTCAGGTGTACAAACGCGTAAGTGAAAAAAAACGTAACAAGCAGAGGGATAGCCTGCATAAGGCATCCCACCTGATTGCCCACACACTGGTTGAAAGAACTGTGGTGGTCGGAGACCTTTCCCAACGACAGATGGTCATGAAAGAGCATCTTGAGCATAACAAACAACTCAATCGCATGACATTCAATGATTGGGGCTTGCATCTCTTCATTCAAATGCTCACCTACAAATGCAAATTTTACGGGAAAGAGCTTCAATTCGTAGATGAGCGCAATACCTCAAAACAGTGTAGTGGCTGTGGGCATCTGCAGGCTATGCCACTGTGGAAGAGAACATATAATTGCGTGGAATGTGGACTCGTGATGAACCGAGATGACAATAGCGCTCGGAACATTCTGACGAGGTTCCTCGCCCGGCTAGGGCCATACACTCTCTCTGCGGAGTGCGGTGTGCTGCATGAGGATCACAACAGCGTAGAAGTCAAAGAGGCTTCCTGTCCGATGCACATGCAGCAATTAGAACTGTGGTAACACGTTTTACCATGTGTTTTGAAAGGCAGGTACATGAAAGAGCTACAGGAATCGTCTAAAGAGACTGCAATGGTGCGCGATATCGTACTAGACGGCGTAAAATTGACCGAGCAGGCTATGCCGCGCTATCTTGAAGAACTACAGGCGCTCTGTCTACTCGAATCGCCCTCTGACGATCCCGCCGGTCTCAACGCCTCGGCGAAAATGCTGGCAACGCTACTCCAGCGCGTTGATATGCAAACAACTATCGTCGAGCATCCACGTGGCAATGCCGTTGTAGGCACACTTATGGGCGACAATCCACATGCCCCTACCTGTCTCCTGATTGGGCATCATGACACTGTGCATCCCCTTGGTGCGGCCCAGGAGCGCACGCGCCTCGATGGTGAGCGCTTCTACAGTCCTGGTACCGTGGATATGAAGGCTGGTCTGTTGCAGGGAATATATGCCTTGGAGGTGCTCAAGAAACAGGGATACCGCGACTTTAACAAAATCCTCTTTCTCTCTGTGCCTGACGAAGAAATCTCTTCACGCTACCATGTGGGATTGATCAGGCAGATTGCCCAGGAACGCCCCTATGTCTTTGGTCTGGAGGGAGCCAGCAAAGTCGGCACCGTCGTCATTCGGCGCAAGGGATGCGCTCACTATAGGCTTACAGCTGAGGGCGCGGCAGCACACGCGGGAAGCAGCCCCGAGAGGGGACGCAACGCTGTGCTAGAACTGGCACACCAGATTGTGCAGGCTCAGAGTTTTATGCACTGGCGTAAGGGCTTTACTATTAACGCTGGTCCCATTCGTGGCGGCTCCCGTCCCAATGTCGTATCTGACTTTGCCGAGATTGTTTTCGATATTCGCTTTCTCTATCCCCAGGATCGCATTGACGCCATTGAACGCTGGCATGAACTCTTGCAGAACCAGCTTGTCCGAGATGTCAAACTCACTCTGACTCCCGAACCAGATTCAATGGTGCCTATGGTCGCAACCGATGAGAGCCTGGCCCTAGCAGAACATGTGCGCTATATCTCCGAGCAGATTCTTCAGACTAACTATGCTCCGGAGACTCGCGGAGGAGCCTCCGACTGCTGCAATATGGCGGCGGCTGGTTGCCCAAGTATCGATGGTTTAGGCGCGATTGGTGGAGGAGCACACACCTCTAATGAGTATGCGTTGCTTCCTCCCGTACCCGCTCGCGTCGGGCTGATCGCAGGCTTGATTGTCGCCACTACGATAACCACCGCTATCTAGAGGGTCATGGAGTGTGGGTGGATTTGCTGAGGCAAATCCACCCACACTCCATGACCTGCAAGCCACCGCAGATGACGAGAATTCCCAAAGAGCTACTAACAATAGAAAGAAACTAACTATGAAGATCACTGCCTTTGAATGCTTTAAAGTACCACCACGCTGGCTATTTCTCAAGATCACAACTGATGAGGGCATCTGTGGCTGGGGTGAGCCAATCGTCGAGGGGCATGCAGGTGCCGTTGAAGTTGCGGTACAGGAGGCCGCCGAGTACCTGATTGGACAGGATCCAACGCGGATCGAGGATATCTGGCAGACGCTCTACCGCGCCCGCTTCTATCGTGGTGGCCCCGTCTTGATGAGTGCCATTGCTGGCATCGATCAGGCCCTATGGGACATCAAAGGCAAGGCCCACAATCTTCCCATTTATGAGTTTTTTGGTGGGCGCGTTCGCGAGAAGGTGCGTGTCTATTCCTGGGTTGGGGGCGATAGCCCCAATGAGGTTGCTTCTGCCGCGCGCCAGCGCATGGAGAGCGGCTTTACCGCCATCAAGATGAATGCTACCAGTCAGTCACACTATGTCGACTCATTCGACAAGGTCGAGGAGGTGTTGGCGAGAGTTGGGAGTATACGCGAGGCGTTGGGGTCAGCCTTGGGGTCAGCCTTCGGAATCGCTATCGATTTCCATGGGCGCGTGCATAAAAGTATGGCAAAGGTGCTGGCACGTGAGCTAGAGCAATTCCATCCCCTCTTCATCGAGGAACCCGTGCTCCCCGAGAACAATGAGGCTCTGAAAGAGATTGCTCACTATACCACCATTCCCATCGCAACTGGCGAGCGCCTCTATTCGCGCTGGGACTTCAAACAATTGCTTCATGATGGCGTCGTCGATATCATCCAGCCAGATCTCTCACACGCAGGTGGCATCTCAGAATGTCGCAAGATCGCTACGATGGCTGAAGCATACGATGTCTCTGTGGCCTTCCACTGCCCACTGGGACCAATAGCGCTGGCTTCCTGTCTCCAACTCGATGCCTGCACACACAATGTGCTAATTCAGGAACAGAGCTTAAACATCCACTATCATCAGAATGGCGACCTGCTCGACTACCTGCAAGATCCTAACGTCTTCGCCTACCAGGATGGTCATGTCAATGTTCCAAGCGGGCCTGGACTGGGAATTCAAATCAATGAGGAAGCCGTCAGAGAGGCAGCCAAAATTGGTCATAATTGGCGCAATCCCGTGTGGCGCACGACCGATGGTACAATCGCCGAGTGGTAGCATGAGGACGAGAGGTGACCTGGGACAAATTCAATAGTTCAGGTCATCTCTCTATTTCTACTCATTTGCCTCACACCGCCTACGCCTTCATATTTACAACCTCGCGGATCTTCTGCCCGTACGAGCTCACAGCTCAATCTATCTCTCCTTCGCCCTCATCATAATCACCATTTTCTAATACACCTATAGCTCACCCATTTATCTGCCAAATAAAACATCCAAGCAGATATGCACGATTTGCGATTGCCTCCCAAAAGCAGAAAAACGAGGGTCGATTCTGCCCTTCTTCAATGATATACTTCCTATATCATTGGATAGAAAAAGGGATATTATCCCTCTTAACAAAAATATTACAATTAATGGCAAATATTTCATTTTCACTGTGCTTAATTACCAATTTAATTGACAATTTCAAAGATAGCGTGTTATTATTGCCATTAAAATAGTAAGTATATTCCATTTCAATACAAATATTCATTCTCACTATGACTGATATTATGTAATTTGTAGAAGGAAGAAGGGAAGAATGGCTAAAAATACACTCGAAACTCATTCGCATCCAGGGTCCCGTCTGAAGGGCTTTGCGCTGGCTTCTGTTATCGTTGCACTTATGCTCTCGCTCTTTTTGGAGGCACTGGACCAGACCATTGTGGGGACCGCGATGCCACGAATCATCGCAGAACTGCACGGGTTAGATCGCTATACCTGGGTCGTGACCGCCTATGTGCTGGCTTCAATGACCATGATCCCCATCGTGGGCAAACTCTCCGACCAATTTGGGCGTAAATGGTTCCTGCTGGGTGGTACCTCTCTCTTCCTGGTAGGGTCTCTGCTTGCAGGTGCTTCGCAGACGATGAACCAGTTGATTATCTTTCGGGCGCTACAAGGGCTCGGTGCAGGCATCGGAATGGCACTGATCGCGACCGTCCTGGGCGACCTCTTCCCACCAGAGGAGCGAGCCAAGTGGGGAAGCCTCTTTGGCATTGTCTACGGTATCTCCAATCTCTTTGGACCAACCCTCGGCGGCTGGTTAACCGAGCACGGTCCTCTAATCGCAAATTTAGTCGCAGAGCATAGCCGCTGGCGCTGGGTTTTCTACATTAACCTTCCCGTGGGTTTGATCGCGGTCGCAGCATTGCTCTTCTTCCTTCCGAATCAGCTCTCGGTGCGAACAAGCGAGTGGAACGGTTGGGGCTCGGTGCGCCGTGTCGACTTCCTTGGCTCACTCATCTCGGCGGTCGCAACTATCTGTCTAATGCTCGGGCTGACCTGGGGTAGTAGCCGGATGTATGCCTGGAATTCCTTTCAGGTGATGGGGCTGATAGGCATAAGTGTGATCCTCTTTATCCTGTTCACCTTCGTCGAGAAGCGAGCCGAGGAGCCTATCCTACCTTTGAGCCTCTTCCACAATCAGACTTTTAGTATGGTGACGCTGCTCTCGATGTTGCAGATGATGGTGCTCATGGGTCTCTCACTTTACCTGCCGCTCTTTTTGCAGGGCGTACTTGCCGTCTCTCCAACTATGGCGGGTCTGGTAATGACGCCTCTCTCAATTAGCATGGTGTTGGGCGCGATGCTAGCTGGTCCCCTCGTCAGCGCACTCAAACGAGCCCGGATTATCGCGATCATTGGCGCGGCAGTTATGGTCACTGGCTGTTTGCTCATCACGCTGATGACGATTGAGACAAACCTGTTCCTGGCAATAGTCTTTATGATTCTGGCGGGTATCGGTACTGGAACCTTCTTCTTCCTGCCAACGCTGGCTCAGAATGCCCTTCCACAGAGCCAGCTCGGCGTTGGCACTGCCGCGACACGCTACCTGGGCCAGCTCGGCGCGACTCTCGGTATCGCGATTGTTGGTACAGTCGTAAGCGGTTCGATGACCGGAGGCCTGGACCAGCGCCTCCCAACAACTCTAGCAGAGAAACTTCAATTCGCAGGCGCGCTTCAACATGGCTTTATTGCCGTCCTGATCTTCACGGTTATCGCGCTACTAGCAACCTTTTTCCTCAAAGATATACCCATCACTACATCGACAGAGGAGGCCATAAGCGAGGAAGCAAACACCGCGCTTCACCAGGAGCCAGCACAGACTCCAGTAAATTAGTATCATCGCTCCAATGTAATATAAGAGAGGGCATAATCCAGCCCAGATGACATCTGAGCTGGATTATGCCCTCTCTTTTATCTAGCAACCCTACATGTATGATCCCTCCATAAGCGGGCGCAGTGCTTTAGCCTGAGCAGAAAATCCAACTTGATCCATCTACCCTCCACAAGATAGTTACTATCAATAAAACTGAAGCATCTATTCAAATACTTTGTATTGATCAATATTTTAGGCCCTGGTATGCTTGTGGTGTTGGAATGGATAGGCAGGCTTGGGATGGGGCAGGGAAGCTTAGCAGAGCCCGGCAATGCTTCTCTGTTCCTCGCCAGGCTCTGCATAAAGCTATGAAGGAGTGGGTAAACAGTGTTGGCAAATAGAGTGAATAATAGTAAAATGTGTGCATAGAGAATATATATACACCGAAAGAGTTTGGTCAACTCATTGGCAGAACGACCAATACTTTACAGAAATGGGATCGCAAGGGCCTACCCAAAGCCCATCGCTCTCCCACCAATCGACGCTACTACACCCACGATCAATACCTTAAGTATCGTGGGTTGAAAGCAGCAAAGCAAGGGCTAACCATGGTGTATGCACGGGTATCGAGTGCTGCTCAAAAGCCTGATTTGCGCAACCAAGTCAACGCGCTTGAAGCCTATTGTAAGCAGCACTCCATTGCCGTTGATGAGTGGATGTTTGATATTGGCAGTAGACTTAACTACAAACGCAAGCACTTCAATCGCCTCATGGAGATGGTTGCGTTAGGACAAGTCAGACGACTCATCATTGCTCATCGTGATCGATTGGTATGCTTTGGTTTTGAGTATTTTGAAGCGTTTTGTGAGCGGCATCATACACAAATTCTTGTCATCAATGGCGATAGCCTCTCCCCTGAGCAAGATTTGGTACAGGACTTGATCGCCATTGTCACCATTTTTTCGGCAAGACTTCACGGACTACGGTCCTACAAAAAAGTCCTGAAAGACGCGGCGCAACAGAAGGAAGAAGAGCGCATGAATCGTTCGCACGTCATTCGCCTGAACCCAACACCAGAACAAGAGGTCTACTTCCGCAAGGCATGCGGGGTCGCCCGTCATGCCTACAATTGGGCCTTAGACCACTGGAAACAAGCTCGTTCAGAGGGTAAACGGGTCAAAATGCGCGAACTGAAAGCGGAATACAACCGCGTCAAGCATGAGCAGTTTCCCTGGTGTGCGGATGTGACAAAATGTGCGCCAGAACAAGAGTTTCGTCATCTTGGGCAAGCCTTTGACAACTATTGGCGTATGAAAAAGGATGGGACCCAACCCAAGCTCAAGCACCCTCGCAAGGATGGAGAAGAGGCGGGTTTCCCGCATTTCAAGAACAAGAAGCGGGATCGTTTGAGCTTTTATCTCAACAACGACAAGTTTTCAGTCGAGGGCAACTGGATACGCATACCCAAGTTGGGGAAGGTCAATATGACTGAGCAGTTGCGTTTTTCAGGCAAGACTCTCAGTGCAGTCGTCTCCGAGCGGGCGGGTTGGTGGTTTGTTTCCATTGCTGTGGAAGTGGAACACCAAGCACCTACCCATCAGGGCGATGCTGTGGGCATAGATTTGGGCATCAAGACGCTTGTAACCTTGAGTGATGGAGAAGTGTTCGAGAACCAAAAACACTATCGTCAGAACTTGGGGCGCATCAAGGGCTTGAGCAAAGGACTAGCCCGCAAAAAAGAAGGCAGTCAGAACTGGTGGAAGAACAAGAAGAAGTTGGCAAAGGCACATTATCGCGTGGCAAACCAACGTTCTGACAAGCTCCACAAGATGACAACGCGTATTGCCCTCACCTATGCCCTGATCGGGCTAGAAGACTTGAATGCCAAGGGCATGCTTGCCAATTCTTGCTTAGCACAAGCTGTAAACGATGCGAGTTTCTTTGAAGTCAAGCGGCAATTGCTCTACAAGGCAGAGCAGCATGGGGGCTATGTACAACTGGTGAGTCGCTGGTATCCCTCGTCAAAAACCTGCTCTAGCTGTGGCTACGTCAAACCTGAGCTTTTGCTGAGTGAGCGAGTGTTTATCTGTGAGGATTGTGGCTATGTTTCCGACAGAGACTACAACGCCTCACTGAACATCAGAAATGAAGCCTCTCGTTTGAGAACGAGCGTGCCGGTCGTGGCTTCATCGGCACGATAATTCGCTTGTGGAGTGGAAGGCTCTGGCTTTCTCTGCGGAGAAGGTGAAACTTTCTGCAATGAAGCAGGTACGAGAATTGGGAAACACGTTTTCCTACATTTTAGAAAGCAGCTAGAATATATGGACCTCAAAAGAAAAGTCGCCCTCGTTACAGGTGGTGGAACTGGCATTGGTCGAGCTACGTCAATCGCGCTGGCAGAGCGGGGCGCGATAATCGCTGTCAACTACTCACGCTCACAGAGCGACGCCGATGAAACGGTACGTCAGATTAGCGCCTCTGGTGGACAGGCCATCGCCATCCAGGCTAATGTCGCTCACGATCAGGAAGTACGCGAGATGGTAAAGGCTATTCAGCAACGTTTCGGCACCATCGACCTGCTCGTCAATAATGCCAGCATCACGCGCCATATCCCACTTAACGACCTAGAGTCCGCGACCGAAGAGATATGGGATGAACTTTACGCTGTGAACGTCAAAGGCATGTTCTTCTGCGCTCGCGCCGTCGCTCCCTTGATGAAGGGTAGTGGACAGGGAGCCATTGTCAATGTTGGCAGTATCGCCGGGCTCATAGGTTCTGGCTCATCCCTTCCATATGCCGTCTCCAAAGCAGCCATCCACGGCTTAACAAAATCCCTTGCACGTGCCCTGGCACCAGAAATTCGTGTCAGCAGCGTTGCTCCCGGAGCCGTCGCGACCCGCTGGTGGGCAGGTCAAGAGGAAAAGATGCGACAAGTAAGCCATGGCACCTTGTTAGGAAACATCGCTACGCCCGAGGACATCGCGCATCTTATCTGCGCGACACTAGAGCAGGAAGCCATGACGGGCCAGATCATCACTATAGACAGTGGTCAGACGCTCTAATTACGCTCCCGCGCCAATCTTCACCACATCAGGTTCCAGGATTGCCAACCATTCTCCAATCGTAGATTTCCTAGAAGTGTGAGCGATCCTGGAAACGCTAATGAGCAAGGAAGGAAGACATCTCCAGATGGAGGCGCCTTCCCTGCTCATGGATAGCATAGTTTTATAACGTGAGTGGTTCATCGACAGAATGAATGCTCCCCTGCGGTTCGGTCGGGAGTCCGGCAATTTGCCATGCCTCCCATCCTCCCTGCAAAGCGCGTGCATTCGGCCAACCGGCTCGCTGTAAGTCTCGCACCGCACGGGTGCTTGTCTCTTCGTTTGGTCAAGCACAGTAGGCAATAAGCCAGGCAGAGCGAGGCAAATTTAATTTTCGTGCCTGATACTCAACATTGTCAGGGTCAAGGCGAATAGAACCCCTGGCTTGTGCCTCGTCGCGATAGTAATCACGCGCTTTGCGCACATCCAGCAAGAGTACCTGCGCGCCGCTATGTATCAGGCTTTGTGTATCAGCCAATGTGATACGCAAAGGAGCAGGTTGTTGCTCTACAGGCACTCTAGTCTTCTCTTTTTCGATATGCGAAGCCTTTGGAACCTGTAAGGGCGTTACCTCTTTTTCCTCCTCCGGTGCTTCATCATACACAATTTCTTCAGAGGAGACTTCCGGCGACAAATCTTCAATGACCGTATCCCGGCTCCGGCGTCGGGCGTCACGGCCCTTTAGCACCAACGGCGTGCCACCATGGGCAATTACCGAGAATAGCACAACCACAGTGCAGACGGTAAACAGGTAATCGCTGCCAGCGACTCCACTAAAGACCGGCAGAAGAATGAGCAGAAGTGAACTCAAGCCTCGCGGTCCAAACCAGGCTATTAAACGACGCTCCTGCCAATTGAGGCGCGTTCGAATGAGAGAGAGCAGAAACGCAACTGGCCGTACCAATAAAGAACAGATCGCAAAGAGAAGTAAAGGCCAGCTCAGAATTGTTATCCCACTCCAGATGAGAGAGGAACCAAAGAGCACGAATGTAAAGAGAAGCATCAATTCTGATGTGGTTTCACCATATTCTAGGAAGCAGTCACACAGTTCCACATCCAGAACTGAAATGGTGAGGCCGGCAACAAACGCAGCCAGGAAACCACTACCATGGACAGCCTCTGCAGCAGCATAAGCTGTAAAGGCAATACCCAATGAGAACAGTGATTCATAATCGCGACGGATACCGAAACGCTGCCGAATCAGCGCCATCGCGGATACTCCACACACTCCGACGATCATCCCCGCTCCTGGCCCCAACACACACAAATCAAGAGCCAGACGACCCCAATCGCCAGCGCTCAAGCCCCCACCTTTTGACAGAAACTCCATCGCAACCAACACGATAGGCAACAGGACAGCATCATTTAGCCCACTTTCAAGGCGTAATACCTGGTGCACTGGTGCTGGAATATCATCACGACGGAGCAGACCACGCAATAGCACAGGGTCAGTCGAAGCCAGAGCCGCCCCAAGCAATATGGCGGCTGGCGGTGGGACACGAAGTATCCACCACGCCAGCAAGGCAATGAACCCGGCAGAGAGCAGAGTCCCCGGTCCCAGTACGAGCAATGCCAGGGTACCAGATCGACGTACAGCCTGTAGGTCCAGCGAAATCGCATCCGTAAAGAGTACCAGAGCCAGGCTCAGGGTTGCCACAATACGCAAAATAGACGAGTCCAGTGTTATATGCAGTAGTCCCATACCCGCTGGCCCCAACATCGCGCCAATGAGAAGAAAAACGGCCACCTGTGGAATGCCACTACGCTCTATCACACCTGAAATTAAGGCCGCGATAATAATGACAATCCCAACCAGTGCTAGCACTGCGATGAAGGCCTCGCTACTAAATTCACTTACCATAAACAACACCTCACAATCAGTTAATACTCTCATGATACGACATAGGAACGTCGATACAGCAGGAGGCTTAAAGAAGCAGGTATTTTCATTATGTAATGAGCAAGGTAACAGAGCAGTAATAGATAGCAGGGTATAGTCGTTACAGGAGTATGTGAGCTGAGAAACACTCAAGGGGATGCAATTGATGCGATATTCGTGGTATGGTGCAACAATAATGAGCGAAAAGCTAGCCTTTTTGAGCTCGGCATGTTAGTATGCACATTATGAAACAGCTTATCCATGCCTATCATATGGCTGAGGCCATCAACTGGCCCACAATTCAGCGAGACGGCTTGCACAGCGCCAGCGCACTGTTAGATATCGCTGGCATCAGCGGATGGGAGCGGGAACGTTTAGAGAAACGCCAGCGCTTGACGCACACCGAGCTTCCAAATGGCGTACAAATTCGAGACCAGAGGCCGATGCCTCCTGCCGCCCTGGAAAAATGCTTAATCGGTCTCACCCCGAACGAATGGTACGCACTCATTAATACTCGCATCTTCTTCTGGCTCGACCCAGAACGACTCAACAGACACCGAGCAGCCTGTAAAGCCCGCCCACAGGTAGTTCTGACAGTGGATGCAAACAGGCTAATCTCTGCCTATGCCGAGCGAATCAGTCTGACCCCAATTAATACCGGTAATGCGCGCCGCCTTCCAGCCAAGCGGGGCGCGGCAACCTTCGTCCCCTATGCGTCATGGGAAGCTTCCTCCTGGGCCAGCGAAGCCGCCAGCCTCGGCACTCCACTCCGATCTCGCTCCCATGCGCCTGTCGAACTCACCATAACGAGCTCTATCCCCAATATCATGCAATTCGTACTCGACATCCAGGAGCTCGCCCCCAACCAACCCTTCATTTTACCAAGCAGCTAGCCCGACACCTCAGCCCTCTCATTCATTTTAAAGATGGAAAGTGCTTTTCAAGTTCCATGATGACCTGTTGCCAGCGCTGACGAATACGAGCTCGCTCTTGAACATTGGGTAGCCATTCTTGATGAAAACTAATTACTGTATTCGCGCCACTTGAAATAGTACGGATTTGAATGATAGAGGGCCTCGCCCAACCTTGAGGCCTCCAACTCAAACGCAGATTAACCAGTGGATTAATGACACGAATGACCCCTTGAGTACCATCGGGCGTCGTATAGGTTGACCGTTCTCCGAAACTTACCCATATATGGACAAGCCATACACAGTGTTCGATTCCTGCTTCAATGCAGAGAGCAAGCGTTTCGCTTGTCTTACATCTGCTCCACAGGCGTCACTTCCCGCAGAACTTGCGGTACGCTCTTTTCATTGTGCCAATGCTGCGAGATTGTTGGCGGCATTGTCATCTCGATCCTGCACGTTTCCACACTCCAGGCAGACAAAGACTCGATCCGAAAGGGTGAGCGCCTCATTGACCCAGCCACAACACGAACAGGTTTTTGAGGAGGGTTCCCAGCGCGAGGCCAGCAGCACCTTCACCCCTGCCTGCTCGGCTTTGTAGAGGATCTGCCGCTTGAACTCGTACATGCCCACATCGGCGATCGCTCGAGCCAACCTGCGGTTCTTGAGCATGCCTGCAATGTTCAAATCCTCGAGGACGATCACACGCGGCCTCTCTTGATCGGGCTTGGTTCTCGCCACAATCTGAGCGGTCGCTTGGTGCAAGGCATCTTGGCGCACGTTGGCGATCCGGGTATGCATTCGTGAGAGGCGTTGCCTGGCTTTCTGGCGATTGCGTGATCCTTTGGCCTTGCGGCTATGACGTCGTGAAGCTCGCTTGAGTGCCGTGATCTTCTTGCGCAACGCCTTGGGGTTCTCGAAGGTGCGTCCATCAGAGAGGGTCGCCAGCCACTTGATCCCCAGGTCAACGCCAATGACGTCACCTGTGGCTGCTTGGGGTGCTTCCTTTTCCTCATGCACACAGATGGAAACAAACCATCTGCCTGCTTGCTCATGGATGGTGGCACTGCTGATCTTGCTGTTCAGAGGGAAATAGCCATGCTCTTTGAGCCGGAGCATTCCCAAACGGGGCAACTGGATGGCATCAGGAAACACCCGAATGCTCCCGGTGAAGCGGGCGCCACCGATGGCTTTCTTCCGGCTTTTGAAGCGTGGGTAGCCACATTTCCCTTTCCACATCCCCTCTTTCTTGAGCCGACATTTGCGGAAGAAGTGTTTGAAGGCCTGGTCCAGATCGCGGAGTCCTTCCTGAAAGGCGCACTTGCTGACCTCGTACGTCCATGGGAGAGAGGGTTTGAGGGCATTGATCTCGCGATGCAGATCGATGGCGCTGGGTGATTTCGCTCCTACCTTGTAGGCCTCTTGTTTGCGGCGAAGACCAAAGTTGTACGCCCAGCGAGCGGCCCCGGCATGTTTGCGGCAGAGTGTCTTTTGTCGATTATTGAGATCAAGTTCTCCCCGATACCCACGGACCATCGGTTGCTCTTCCTCCTCGGTGCTCAGAGTAGAACAAAGATACCAGAAAACCACGGCTTTGGCAAGAGTGGGAGATACATGTCCCTATTTGTCACTTCCTGTCTAGAGAATAGAAAACTAACTATAGCCCTTCTGTCAATGAGAAAACTTCACCTAACCAGATCCTTTGTCCCTCCTCCGAGATAAGGAAGTTCCATGCCTGCTCGACCGAAATGGCAAATGTTCTCCGCACGCCAATTTGAAAGCCCACGCTTTTCGTTTGCCCGATCACGTGTTGTTGAGTCATCTATTTCTCCCGTTCATCTAATAAAGCAGACTGGATATTTACACAGGCTAACTCACTATTTCTGTCCATTGTCTCACCTAAAGAGGGCAGGGTTATTCCTCTTTGAATTCGATGTGAGAACAAAAGCAAAAGCCTCTCACAACCAGCGTGCTACAAGTAACGACGCTGGTTGTGAGAGGCCGAATATTATAAGGATCGAATAATGTTAGCGACTAACGGAACGCTTGGGAGCGGTCTTGCGTGGGCCACGACCAGCGGCGAATGTGCCGGGCTTACTCCGTGTGGCTGACTGGCGCTTCTCTGCCGCCTCAAAGGGCTGCGCTTTGCGTCGAGTTGGAACCATGTCAGGCATGAATTCATGCCCAGCATCTCTCCTACTATCCCGACGCTTCTCAAAGTGTGGGCGCTCGGACTGGCTTTCCTGACGCTTCTCGAAGCGCGGGAGCTCAGCCTTACTTTCACGACGTTTCTCAAAGCGGGGGCGCTCGGATTTGCTCTCCCTGCCCCTCTCTACATAGGGACGTTCGGGCAGGGGATAGCCCTCGACCTGCCACGCGGCAGCCTGCCGTGCCGCCGCTCTACGTCCCTTGCCTATGTAAGGAGCCTCATCCAGGCTCACAGTTTCCACCCGCGATTCCGCATCTCTTCTCCCGCCTCGGCGCTTGCCAGTGGAAGGGGAGAAGGTCTCAGCTTGCCATGTGGCGATCTCTTGCTGCATACGCTCGCGGCGCTGTTGCCTGTTTGCGGTTGGAGTTGGGCGATCTTCGCGAACAGGTGGAACGAAATCGTCTCGTTCTTGGCGAGAGGAAGCAAAACCCTCACGCTCCCGAGCGAAAGGCCTGCGTCCACCACGTGCGGGGCGTCTCGGCTCGCTGTGCTGTTCGCGCTCAGGCTCAGTAGGAACGACAGGCTTCTCAATCACTCTCGGCGTAGTGGCATCGTCGCTAATGGCGAGGCGCTGGAGGGCGACAACCTGACCCAGATTGCGCGCCATGCGTCGCCACTTGGGCATATCCGAGGAACTCAGCAGGGTAATAGCCTTACCCTGGCGACCCATGCGACCAGTACGCCCAATGCGGTGTGTGAATAGTTCGCTCGACTCTGGCAGTTCGTAGTTGATAACCTGGTGAATACCCTTGATATCCAGTCCACGCGCGGCCACATCGGTCGCCAGCAGAGTTTGAACATGTCCACGGCGGAACGCCATCAGGACATCTTCGCGAGCACGCTGGCTCTTGTTGCCATGCAGGGTTCCTACCATATATCCAAGCTTACTCAATTGCTTGCCTAGCTTCTCGACACCGTACTTTGTGCGCCCAAAAATCAGGCTACTTTCGCCTTCGGTGGACTGAAGCAGGGTGCACAGAGCAGCCATCTTCTGATCTTGTGAGACTTGGTAGGCAATCTGCTCAATCGTGCTCTCCGCACCTTTGGCAGGCTTAATGGTGACTCTGACGGGCTCCTTGAGGAACTTTTTCTCGATCTTGGCGACCCATTCAGGCATGGTCGCAGAGAAGAGAGCCATCTGACGTGTGTCGGGAGTATCGGCCAGGATACCCTCAATCACTGGCCCGAAGCCGCTATCGAGCATCTGGTCGGCCTCGTCGAGCACACACATGCGCAACTCGTCCAGCATCAGAGTTCCCTGCTCAAGATGGTCTTGTACACGACCAGGGGTGCCAACGACGATCTGCGCGCCGAAGCGGAGCGCGGAGATCTGACTGCCATAGGGGCGTCCACCCACTAGCAGAGCTGTTGTAAGGCGACGACTGCTCGCGAAACGGCTCAAAACATTGTTAACCTGCACCGCCAGTTCGCGTGTTGGCACAAGTACGAGGGCCTGTACGACGCGTCTGTTCTTCGCCAGACGCTCTATTATAGGAAGGCTATAGGCAAGGGTCTTACCCGACCCGGTCGCGGACTGTCCTACGAGGTCCTTACCTGCCAACAGGGCGGGAATAGACTCAGCTTGAATAGGGGTAGGTTCGCTAATTTCCATACTTGCCAGCACTGCACGCGTGGAGGATTGAAGGGGGATATCATTAAAAGAAGGCATGAAAAGTCCTTTCGGCCAATGTGCCCCTGAAATGAGCACGGTAATTCACCTGGAGGCACAATGCCAGCAGGGTATACCAGGAGCAGGCCGTTGGGATTACGGGAGCAATGCTGCTTGCTGATATCAGATACGAACGTGTGTGCAGGAAGAGTTAATTCTATAGAGGATTGCTCAGAGCTCTTTAGCGTCTTTACTGGGGAACAGGAAATGCTAGCGATCTGTTCCATGCCTTGCAAACCGTCATAACGCCTTGCATTGTAACTGTTCCAGCATGAATAGTCAAGTTAGGTAGAGAATAGTCAGGGATATTTAATAGTATTCGGCCTACGAAGTGAGCTTCTTGAGTAAGGTAATACATGAGAAATGATTGATCATTTCTCATGTATTACCTTACTCATCATTAAGGGTCTCAACTACAAAGAAAACCGCTGTCAATCAGGCAGAGCTTACAATGCCTTCTCAGTCTCCGCACCTACTTCCTCATTTGCCACTGAGCCTGGCTCAGTTGGGCGTTTCCCTTCGACCAGCAACCATGCACTAAAGGCGCTGACAAGGGCTAATCCCGCGCAGACTAACATGATCAAGCGGAAGCTACTCACAAAGGATTCATCTATAGCTTGCTTGAGCGCAGCCTGCGTTCCAGCGCTCACATTGTCTGGTATGGTAATGCCCGCTAGCTTAACTCGCTGAGAATCGATGGCTTGCTGGACTGTGGGAGTGAGATGCAGGGAAGCAAGGTGACTGTCGAGGCTGCTATTGAAAATGGAGAGTGCTACAATACCCAGGACCGCGATAGCGAGCAAGCCAGCCGTACGAGAGACAGCATTGTTGATGCCAGAGGCGATACCGGAATGCCTCGCCTCGACCGATCCCATGACTGCCGTGGTCAAAGGGGCGACAGTAATTGTCATACCCACGCCTAGCAGAATGACAGCTGGTAAGAAGGTATACCAAAAGCTACCCACTCCGGCGGTGATCCCCTGGATCGAAAAGAGTACAAAGCCCAGCGCCACGATAGTTGGTCCCACTATTAAAGGAAGCTTCGCACCATAGCGGTTCACCAATCCACCAGCCCAGCGCGAGAAGAGGAAGAGCAGCAAAATGAAGGGAACCATCGCCAGGCTTGCGAAGACGGGCGGATAGCCCTGAACTTGAATGAGATTGAAGGGCAGAAAGAAGGAGAATGCTCCCAGCGCACCATACAATAGGAAAGTCAGTATATTCGTTCCGCTCAATGTAGGCGAGCGGAAGAGGTTCAACGGGACCATTGGTGAGGTACTGCGCGCTTCCACAAGCAAAAATCCACAGAGAGCCAGCACACCTATCGTCAGCGAAGCTAGCACCACCGGATTCCCCAGGCTGGTACCACCAGCCTCAATCAACCCATAGACAAGCGCACCCAGGCCAACAACCACCAGCAGCGTTCCCCACCAATCGAGCTTCTTTGAGGCCGACTCATCGCGGCTCTCCGGCACACGCCAGAAGAGGACAATAAGCACAATCACAGCCAGAGGTATATTGACGAAGAAGACCCAGCGCCAGGAGGTATACTGGACGAACACTCCACCAAGCACGGGCCCGACGACCGAGGTAATAGCCGTAAAGCCGGACCATGTTCCGATGGCGCGTCCACGCTGCTCATCGCTAAATGATGCGCTGATAATCGCCAGGCTTCCCGGCACCAGAAGCGCGGCTCCAATCCCCTGAATGGCACGCGCGAGAATGAGTTGTAGAACGTTCGGTGCGAAACCACACCAGAGAGATGCGAGAATAAAGATCGTGACGCCAATGGCAAAGACACGCCTGCGCCCAAAACGGTCACCTAGCGAGCCGCCAACCAGGATCAAGGCGGAGAGAAAGAGCGAATACGCCTCAACAATCCACTGGACATCGGTCGCAGTTGCATTCAATTCCTTCTGAATGACTGGCAGGGCAACATTAATAACTGAACCATCGATAAAGGCCATACTTGACCCCAGGATGGTTGCGACAAGCACCCATATTCCCACGTTGCGAGTACACGTTCCAGTTTGTGGCGCTGCACGCATGACACCTTCATCGCATGGCGCCTTCATAAACGTTGACATGTCATTCCTCTTCATTGGCCTCAAGGTCTATAAAATCCTTCTCTGTTTATATTGCGAAGCGATACTGCCACGCGTGGCCCAATTGTATCACTCACTATGCTTAACAAAAAGGAGCGCAAATTCCTTCCCCAATGGGACGAGCCGTACATCCTCTGAATGCTCCTGCTGACTAAACGTCTGTCTGATCTATGATTTATAGCAATCCTGGCCTAGAGATCCGACGAAGCGTTTGTATTTTTCCTTATCCATTGACTACCTGTAATCCCGTAACGTACTATGAAAAACGAAGCGACATATACAGGTAGAGATGAGGAGCAGTGATAATGGATGCGGTAGATCACAAGATAGTTACTCTACTACAAGGGAACGGGCGACTCAGTCAAGAGCATATCGCGCAGCAGGTCAACCTCTCGCGTCCGGCAGTGCATGAGCGGATTAAGCGTCTGGAGGAACAAGGGGTCTTGCGTGGCTATCAGGCACGAGTCGACTGGGGAGCGCTAGGTCTGCCCCTATCCGCGTTCATCTCAGTGCGCTATCACACAGTCGAGGTACCCGCCAACGAAACCACGGCTAGAATCATGGCTCTTCGTTGTCCTGACACGATCATTACGGAGTGTTACCGGACAACAGGAGGATGGTGTACACTGCTCAAGGCACATGTAGCCACGCCCCTCGCGCTTCAGGACTTGATCGATGCTATTCGTGCCATTCCAAGCGTGCAGGAAACACTAACCACCATGGTACTCTCTACGCTCGAAGAGTAAAGACATTACTAACCCAAAGGATATGCTTCTATGCTGGCAAAAATGATGCGCTTGCGCTTTCACTATGGATGGGTCATCGCGGCTCTTATCTTTCTGACCATGCTACTTGCCGCCGGTATGCGCTCGACGCCCAGTGTGTTGATCGTGCCGCTTCAGCGCGAGTTTGGCTGGAGCAATGCCGCTATTTCGCTCTCAATCTCGATCAACCTCGTCATTTATGGACTCAGTGGTCCATTCACGGCAGCCTTGATGCAACGCCTGGGAATTGGGCGCGTAATTATGGGAGCGCTACTGCTGGTCGCGGTAGCCTGCACACTGACGACATTCATTCACGATGTCTGGCAGCTTGATCTGCTGTGGGGTCTCTTGCTGGGCATGGCAACGGGGGCGCTGGCAACTATCCTTGGCGCGATTGTCGCAGAACGCTGGTTTGTAAAGAATCGGGGCCTGGTTATGGGCATCCTCTCGGCTAGCAACGCGACAGGTCAACTGGTCTTCTTACCCCTGCTAGCGTCGCTGGCGGTCTCGTCGGGCTGGCGCGCCGCAGCCTGGGGAACGGCTATCGCGGCTCTTATCCTGCTCCCCCTGGTCTTTCTCTTCTTCCGCGACCGACCGCGAGATATTGGTCTTCGCCCCTATGGAGCTCCAGAGGAAAAAGGAGCGACCCAGGAGGAACCGCAAAGCAAGATCAATCCCTTTGCAGCAACGTTTAGTGCTCTATTTCAGGGTATGCGCTCACGTGACTTCTGGCTACTGGCGGGCAGTTTCTTTGTCTGTGGTGCGACCACTAATGGTCTGATCGGGACACATCTGATCCCAGCGGAGATGGATCATGGCATGTCAGAGGTGCTGGCGGCAAGCATGCTCGCGCTCATTGGCATTTTCGACCTGATCGGCACAACGGCCTCGGGGTGGCTCTCTGACCGCGTGGATAGTCGCTGGCTGCTGTGCTGGTACTATGGCCTGCGTGGGCTCTCGCTGATCTTCCTGCCCTACGCGCTTAATAGTGCGAATCTTGCCTTGCTCGTCTTCATCGTCTTCTATGGGCTGGATTGGGTGGCAACTGTGCCGCCTACTGTGCGTCTGGCTTCAGATATCTTTGGCAAGGAGAACGTTGGCATCCTCTTCGGCTGGATCTCAGCCGCGCACCAGCTAGGAGCCGCCACGGCTGCTGGTCTGGCTGGTCTTTCACGTACGCTCCTAGGCAGTTATCAGACCATCTTTATCTCCTGCGGCCTGCTCTGTCTGTTGGCAGCGGGAATGGTTATCCGCATTGGTCGCGTGGCACGCCCCACACAGGAGCAGCCACAAACACAGATCGCCGCTCAATCCTGATCTGATAATGCGCGTATAATGACGGGAAGGACAGTCATGCTAAAAGGACGAGAGGCGCTTTATAAGTGCTCCATTGTGCTTGTCTTATTGCTATCAAGCATACTGGCCTTCCCACTTCCTGTTCAGGCAAGCACACTCCACGCCTTGCTGCTTCGTTCGGACCCACAGGCTGGTAGTACACTCTCACAGCCACCCAAGGTTGTACGACTCTGGTTCACGGAGCCTGTGGAGCTTGTAGGAAAGCCTATCAGAGTCTATGCTCCTTCTGGAGCAGAGCTAGCAATCGGGGCCGCGAGCGTTCACGGACTCGAAGTGAGTATTCCCCTTCTCGCACAACAGAAGGGGACCTACCTCATCACATGGCAGGTTGTATCAGACGACACTCATCCGGCGAGTGGAAGCTTCGTCTTCCATGTTAGCTACGTGGCGGGAGTCTGGGCAAGCACAACCAGCGGTAACACCTCACAGACTGGCTTCTGGCTCCAATTACTGGCTCACCTGCTTCACTATCTGGGCTTCGCGTTGGGCTTTGGCTCTCTGGCTTTCCTTCTGCTCGTCCTGCGCCCACTCACACTGGTAAGTGAAACAATTCGCGACAGAATTCTAAAACTCAGCAACTATGGGCTACTTCTGCTGATCATGGCCGAGGGGGTTTCGCTAATAGCTCAGGTTGTCAGCTTGCATCCAGGCGGGGCATTCGACAGTAGCATCGCCGAAGGGCTACTACTCTCTAGCTTTGGGCGAGTCTGGGCGCTCCGTTTGGCGGCAGCTCTCTTGCTCTGGATACTATTAGGCATCGCCCGTCAGGATTATTTCAAAAGCGGAATCGCCATGCTCATCCTTGGTGGAGCGCTGGGACTGCTCGATGGGACTGCCAGTCATGCCATAAACTCCCTGCTGGCCTGGCTAGCTTTGCTCGCGAACATGCTACATGTGACAGCCATGGGAGTCTGGTTGGGTGGCCTTCTAAGTCTGCTGACGCTCTGGCGCGAGAAAGAAATCCAGATCCAACGCCGGGCAGTCATTCTCAGCTTTGGAGGGCTGGCAGCAATCGCAGTGATCGAACTGGTCCTGACTGGCATTGTTATGGCCTGGCTCTATGAGGTACGGCCCACGAACATCTTCAGCAGTGTCTATGGACTGGTGCTCACAGCAAAGGCGGCATCTCTGTTCATTCCCTTGCTCTTCGTCGCCATCAGCCGCAAGAATCAGCATGCGCACAAGCGCTGGTGGTGGCTGGAACTGCTTGCTCTTCTCGGCATCCTCTCGCTCGCCGCAACCCTGGTCACACTGCCTCCGCCCAGCTAATACGGTGAGCCCCGGCACTCACCAAAGCTGAGTGCCTACATATGCTGGGCTCAAACTTTTTGTTTGCCACAGTAAGAGGCCGGGATACTCATATGGTATTATGGGGGAGGCTTGACGCGTTCAGTAAAGGTAACGAAGCTGAAGGCAGTTGTATCAAAATGTATTACGCAAAATAAAGTTATCTATGTCGAAACATGCAACACCTATTGGCGAATCAAAGATCGTTCTCAATCAGAACGAGTCCGCGCCACTGTATAGGCAGCTCTATGAGCGCCTGAAAAACAGAATATTGACGGGGCAATTGGAGGCTGGCACACGCTTACCCTCAACACGCATGCTCGCCAGTGAGTTAGGGGTTTCACGCAACACAACAGCCCTAGCATATGAACTCCTGCTATTAGAAGGATATATTGAGAGCAGGGTAGGTGATGGTACGCGTGTTGCCTGCCTGCAACCACAGCGACCGCAAGAACCAGTTCACCCGCAGAATAAACATAGGCGGAAAGAGGGCAAGGCCCCCTCGGCACCCTTTACAGGGCGAGGGCAGCTATATAGCGAGCTAGCACATTTGAGCAGTCCACGCTCAAACCCGGAGAATGTGAGCATCTTCAGTGTTGGTCAGCCCGATGTGACACTCTTCCCCTACAAAACGTGGGGCAAGTTGATCGCGAAGCATGCCCGATATTCGTTACCGAAAATCGCACTCTACCATGACGCTCAGGGCTATGCCCCTTTGCGCGAAGCTATCGCCAGCCATATCGGCATCACACGTGGAGTACAGTGCTCACCTGAACAAATTATCATGACATCAGGAGCCCAGGGGGCTTTTGATCTACTGGCACGCGTCTTGCTCAAGCCCGGTGATCCGGTCTGGGTTGAGGACCCCGGCTATAATGGATCGCGAGGCGCGCTGCTGGCAGCCTCGACCCAAATTGTCCCTGTGCCGGTTGACCGAGAAGGCTTAGTAGTGGACGCCGGTCGTCAACTCCGCCCCGACGCGCGAATGGCGCTGGTGACCCCCTCGCATCAATTCCCTACCGGCGTGCCGATGAGCCTGAATCGACGACTGGAGCTGCTGAGATGGGCACGAGAGGCAGAGGCCTGGATCGCGGAAGATGACTATGATAGCGAATACCGCTTCAGTGGTCGACCTCTGGAAGCCTTACAGAACCTCGATAGCAGTCGCGTAATCTATATTGGCACGTTCAGTAAGGTTCTCTTACCCGCGCTACGTTTGGGATATCTTATCGCTCCACCTGAGCTGCTCGAAAACTTGTTAGTAGCTCGCTATTTCGTGGATGTACACCCACCCATGCTCGAACAGATGGCCCTTACTGATTTCATTACCGAAGGCAACTTCGCACGCCATTTACGTAGGATGCGCCAACTCTATCTTGAGCGGCGCAACGCCCTCATCGACGCCCTCACGCGGGAACTGAGTGACCTATTAGATATCGTCACCCCGGAGGCGGGTATCCATCTCGTCGCGTGGCTTCCAGAGAGATTAAGCGCGCAGGTGGGAGCTTGCCTGGAAGCACACGGCCTCACTATCCGACTCACCTCACAGTACAACATACAGCCACAAGGACGAGAGGGCTTGATGTTGGGCTTCGCGACGGCAACTCCCGAAGACCTGCGTACTGGCGTGCACATGTTAACGCGAGCGCTACGGTCACTCTAGTCGCGACTGTACAACGCGTTGAACTCGGCATTTGAGAGGGAATCGGCATGCATCTTCGTTAAAGTGCCCAACTCAAAGATCTCACGCGCGACCGCGCGCATATGTCCCAATGTCGAGCTTGTTAGAAAACCTCCAAAACTGACACGCGCCACGCTTGTGCGCTCAAGGTCTGCCAGAGCCAAATCTGGGAAGCCAGCCAGGATATTTACTGGTCCCTCGATAGCCTTTACCAACTTGCTAATGGTATCGAGATCGAGCCAGCCTATAGGGTAGACGCAGTCCGCACCTGCTTGCAAATAGGCATTCGCCCGGCGCACAGCATGCTCCAAGCGCTCTTCAGGCTCACCAATTCGTTTTAAGAACACATCAATACGAGCATTGATGACAAGTGGCATATCTAGCTCATTCCCCAGGGTACGCAGAGATTGCAGTAGTTTCGTCTGATAGGCAACATCGACAAGTGTTCCCTGCTCCCACTGTGATGAATCTTCGATGTTGATACCTACCGCCCCCGCCGCTATCACCGCCCGTACTGTATCAAGTACCTCCTCCAATGAGCGACCATAACCCGCCTCAATATCCGCGGTCACGGGACACGCAACTACGCGCGTAATACGCTCAATAGTCTCAATAAGCATCTCTCGGCTAATTTTCTGACCATCGTTATACCCTAACGCGGCTGCAACCCCCGAACTGGATGTCGCGACTGCGCGTCCCCCAGCCTGCTCAACAATACGTGCACTGGCAGCATCCCAGACATTAGGCAGAACAAGCATAGACGAATCATAGTGAAAGCGGCGCAATAGCTCGGCGCGCTCCTTCTGTGGCAATATATTCATAAGCGGTTATCTGCTCCTTTATATACAAGTCTGAGAACAGGACGCTTTACATATCCGCGCCCGTATGCTCTACTATAACCCGTTATTGGTCCAGCAACAAGAGCCAATTACCCGTGTTATAATAGCTCCATTATTCCAATTGCATAACTCATCTGTCTTGTTTTATACTAAGGTAGCTACATCGCATTAGTAGCGGTTACATGGAGAGGGATTGGGCAGTCCTGATTTTTGACTCAGGAACACGGTGCAGACTGAAATGCTGTGCCTCTACATATGGGAATCGCCACTCTGGCTCTTTGAAGTGAAATCGTAAAACGTTGACGGCGCCTCGTGCGGACCAACAGAATAACCGCGCGATAATGCGCTCTCACAAACACATCTTTTCCTATTCCTCATGAAGCAAAAAACCAAGCGCGACAGCGCTCAATACATTCATGATGTTGGTCTTTTGTACGTACCCTTATCTCCTCAATGATGAAGAATCGGGGCTAATAAGCGGGGTGGAAGAGAATACTACATTACAACCAGCATAAAGCATGACGCCCACAGCGTACTTTATGCCCATAGCCATAGCCACACTCATGTGGCGGGAAAGATTATATGCACGACATATCAACTGAAGCAATATTATCCCAGCCACCAGAGATACCCCAGGAAGGGCATGGGCAGTCTACGCGAGCACCAAAAAACGTGGCTTCGGCGCTGATTTTCCTATCAGCCTGCATCAGTATTATCATGACGGGTTTTGGCATCATTATCCCGGTCTTTCCCCAACGCCTGGAATCGCTGGGGCTGGGGGCTGAGACTCTGGCACTAATGGAGGGTGGCTTTGGGCTGGGTATGTTCCTCTTTAGTACACCTATGGGCACGCTGGCAGGACGCTTCGGACGTAAGCCAATCATCCTGCTCGCGCTAGGTGGTTTCATCCTCACGAACGTCATATTAGCTCTGGTCAATATCCCATTTATGTTTATTGTCGTACGCTTCGTAGAGGGCGCGCTCGCAGCCGGACTGATGCCAGCATCTATGGCAATCGTCGGCGATAGCCTTCCAATTGAACGCCAGGGACGCTGGATTGGCATTATGACTACGGCTCAGGCAGCGGGTATCGCGTTGGGGCCAGGTATTGGCGGCTTTATCTATCAATCATGGGGCTTTCAGAGCCCATTCCTGCTCTCGGCAGGTCTGGCTTTCATCGCCGCGCTGTTAGCACTTCTCTTGCTACCGGAGACTTTATCAGAGGAGGCACGGAAACGAGCACGTCTGGGAAAGAAAGAGCGCAAAGAGGGTGCCACACGTGGAAACACCACGAATGCTCTCCAACTGGCTCTGCTCTTCGCCCCTCTCATTCTTATGGACCTGGGGTCGACTTTTATCTATCCTTTTACACTGCCACAATACCCCTTCTTCTTTGAGAAGGTGCTCCACTATAGCGCAGCACAATATGGACTGATTGTCAGCGTGTATGGGCTCTCACTCGCGGTCTGCCCCTTGATCTTGGGACGCCTGAGCGACTTACTACCCAAGCGCGTACTCATCGTCGTTGGAAGCCTGCTCCTACCCCTTTTGAACGTGGCAATGCTCTTTATAAACCAGTATCCATTGCTGATCGCGGCGGCATTCGTCACGGGCGCGGGCAGCGCGCTCATGCTACCCGCGCTGGGCGCACTCTATCTGCGGGAGACCACAGAGGACAATCGCTCGCAGGTCATGGGTGTGCGTGGCTCAGCCATCTCGCTTGCCATTCTGACCGCTCCTCTGGCCCAGGCCGCCGCATCCCTGGTGATTACACCACAGATCACTTTCGCCATCGGTAGCATTCTAGGGTTTGGCATGGCCCTTTTCGCCGCGCTAGCTCTACGAAGCAACAAGCATAGCGCCAATCCAAATGCTCAGTAAATAAGCAAAACCAAGGGAGGCAGGTTGAATAGTTGGCGACTATTCAACCTGCCTCCCTTGGTTTTGCTTCTGAATCGCAAGCGGCAAGAATCATATCAAGCTTCAGTGCCCACCTATACTTAAACTAAAGAGAGAGAGCCAACCATACAGGAGCGTGCTATGCATGAATTGCCCATCTTAGTTGATTTCGCGGTGGCTATCGGTGCTGCACTGATAGGTGGGCTACTCGCGCGTCGCTTACGCCTACCAACCATTGTGGGATACCTACTTGCAGGGGTCGTCATCGGCCCTTTTACACCTGGCTACATTGGTGACCTACATACGATTCAACAGTTCGCTGAACTCGGTGTTATCTTCCTGCTCTTTGGTGTTGGGCTGCACTTCTCGTTGAACGATCTCTGGGCAGTGCGTTCTATCGCGATTCCTGGAGCACTGCTCCAGATGGCGCTGACAACGCTTGCGGGTCTACTCCTGACGACCTTCTGGGGCTGGTCGCTAACGGCTGGTCTGATTATGGGCCTGGCGATCTCCATTGCCAGCACGGTAGTCCTGATACGCAACCTGATAGATCAACGCTTACTACACGCCCCATCGGGAAAAGTCGCGCTTGGCTGGCTGGTACTGGAAGACATTGCGACAGTGCTGATTCTGGTATTATTGCCTGCTTTCGCTGGTCACAATGGCGCGAATATCTGGCAAACAGGGTTGATTGCGCTGGCAAAGACCGCAATCTTCGCGGCCCTGATGCTTCTTGTAGGGACGAAATTTCTCCCCTGGCTCTTGAAGCGATTGGCTCTTCTACAATCGCGTGAACTCTTCACGGTCGCGATTGTCGGGATAACCATTGGAATCGCGCTGGGTGCTGCTTCGCTCTTCGGGGTATCGCTGGCGCTGGGTGCGTTCCTGGCAGGCGTGGTCATCAATGAATCTACATTGAGCCATCAGGTAGAAGCTGAGATACTGCCCTTTCGCGAGACCTTCGCGGTACTGTTCTTTATTTCGATTGGGATGCTGGTCAATCCTATATATCTGTTCCAACAATGGGCGGCTGAACTCTCTCTAGCACTACTCATTATCGTCGGCAAGTTTGTACTGACACTGGTGTTGGGAGCGCTCTTCTCGCGTTCTGCACGCACAACACTGGTAATCGCGATAGGATTGTGCCAGATAGGCGAGTTCTCCTTTATCCTTGGGCAGACCGGCGTCTATCTGAAACTTCTCACACGTGACCAGTACGCGCTACTTCTAGCAGGGGCACTCATTTCCATTACACTGAATCCCTTTCTATTTCGTCTCCTACCATGGATGGAAAAACATCTCCAACGCATCCCATTTCTCTGGTCGTTACTTGAACGCGAGACAGCCCCTACATCGGATAGCCAGCCCCAAGCGTTGGGGGATCACATTGTACTGATAGGCTGCGGGCGTATAGGTAGACAACTCGTCTCAGTCTTTCAATCGCTCTCAATCCCTTACGTTGTCGTCGATTTCAATCTTGCGCTCGTCACACAGCTTAAGGAAGAAGGAGTGCAAGCACTTTACGGTGACGCGACTAGCGTGGCTGTGCTCACACATGCCAGAGTCTCACGAGCCCGCACAGTTATCGTTACTGTCCCAGATGAAACCAAATCCAGCGTCATTACCGCGACGGTGCGGCGTCTGACCAGCGATGTCAGGCTAGTAGTACGAGCTACGACAAGCGCAAGCATCCACCACTTAAAAGAGCTTGGAGCCACCAGAGTCATCTATCCTGAGCTTGAGGGCTGCGTGACTATCGTAGAAGTCATGCTAGAACGCCTGGGATATCCCCTCAACGAGATTCAGGAGTGCATCGAAGCCCTTCGCAACCAGGGTGAGGAGGAACAGCCTGCACTTCTTCAAATCACGCCCCGTAGCTCACAAAACTGACAACACTTGCCAGACCTCAAGAGTCTTCCCTAAGATATAGGCGCTCAAAATTAATGAATACGGTTTATAGGAGCCATTGGAGCAGCCAGAGCGCAACCATACCTGCCGCTATTGTCAGAAAGACATTGCGCGTCCACCAGGCAATCAGTGCGGCAAGAATGCCCGCGATCCAGCGTGGATTACCTGTTGAGAAATCAATACTACCAGTTGGCAGCACCAATTGGGGCAGGATAATGGCGGTAAGTACCGCGATAGGGACCAGGCGCAATATCCTGAGCACAAGTGGGGAGACCTCTACCTTCCCTAGACCCAGGACAAAAGAGATACGGACAGCAAAGGTCGCCAGACCAATACACGCGATCAAAAGCCAGATCATCATGACTCTGCCTCCTTCCTTCCTTCTACCACCATTTCCTCCCCAACGACATTGGACTCGGTACGCTTGCCATACATAACCTCCATCAAGGAACCTGCGAGAATGCTGGCACAGGTAGCGACGAGTAGGCCTGAGTTGAGCGGCAGGTGAGCCGCCAACACCGCCACCAGACCCGCTATTATAGCTACAGCAAGATCAACTCTGCGCTTGAGCACTGGAACCACCAGGGCAATAAATGTCAGCGGCAGAGTGAAGTCAAGGGACCAGCTAGCAGGTATATTAGCACCAAGGATCAGACCAACAGCGGTGCATGCCTGCCAGGCGCTCCACAGTGCCAGCCCTGTGCCCAGAAAGAACCAGTGCTTATGAGGGCTCTCGTCCGACTGCTGGTAGCGCGTAATAGCAACGGCATAGGCTTCATCCGTAAGCAAGTAACACAGCAGCAGTTTCCAGCCCACGCTCAAACGCTGCATATAGGGCGCGAGCGAAGCGCTATAGAGCGCGTGGCGTAGATTAATAATACAGGCGGTTACGAAAATGACGCCTGCCGATATGCCAGCACCCAACAATTGCACAGTGACAAATTGGGCCGAGCCAGCAAAGACGATAGAGGACATAGCCTGGCCCAGGCTAATGGTCAGGCCAGCACTACGAGCCGACACGCCATAGATCAGCCCAAATGGCGCGGCGCCCATCAGGATCGGTAGGGTACCCCTGGCACCCGCGAGAAATTCAGAGCGTGGTGTTTTCATGCCCTTATTTTAGGGAGCATTTACCGAGATGTCTTGTACGTTCTTGCTATCGGCGACAACTCCGAGCATACTCGCCCGGAGGGACTCCAACCAACGCCTTAAAGTGGCGGGTGAGATGGCTCTGATCGCTAAAGCCAACCATGCTGGCAACTTCCGCAGGAGATACTGTTAGAGCAAGCAGGCGCTTGGCCTGCATCACACGCAATTGAGTCAGGTAACTATGAGGCGGCAAACCGATGGCATCGCGGAAGACACGCAAGAGATGGAAGGGACTCCAGTTCACCAGTGTGGCTAGCTGTTCTAGTGACACATTTTCGGCGAAATGTCCTTCAAGATAGGCGCGCACACGTTGAACATGAGCACGCTCATTCGTGGTTGGTGGCAGCATAAAGCGCGCGTCCGCGTGACGCAGGATCAGGTGAGTAAAGGCCCAGGTCAGTTTAGAATCGCGCTCCAACGTAAAGGGCGAGGCAGTCAAAGTAGCATGAAGTGTGGTGAGCATCGCCGCCAGCGGAGGGTCATGGATGACAGGCGAGGGAAAAAAGGGGATAGATGCTTCATGTCCTGCCTCTTTGGAGGCCGCACGCTGCAGAAGTGAGACATCAGGATAGAGCATCCGATAACGCCAACCAGCCTCAATCGCCGCCGCGCCTGTATGCATCTCCCCGGGATTAATGACCACAATACTCCCCTGAGGGGCTACATGCGTGCTACCGCGATACTTAAAGCGCTCCGCCCCATCCTCGATCACGCCGATGGCATAGCCTTCATGCGTATGTGGGGCGAAGCTATGTGTCACATAGGTCGCGTGTAACAGTTCCAGGTTGTTGAGGTTGGGATCGCGCCAGAACGTCGCCTGCTCACGCGCGCCACCCCGACGCAAGCTACTCATGTGCAAGATGCTCCTATCAGGAAACAGCCATACCATCGATTTATGCCAATACTAGCCAGTATTGAGAAGTTTTGTCAAGATTATCAAAAAAGTTGCTGCGCTTTCTCACTCCCAACGATGATAATAGTGAGAAGCACTCTCACACTTCTATTGTCAAGGATGAGATTCATGCAATTATCACATGTAAGGTCAAACACCGGAGTAGGACTGGACGATGCTCCACTCACACTATTTGACCAGTATGCCACGCATATTTTTCGCTACGTCTATCAGCAGATTAGACATAGACAGGATGCTGAAGATCTGACGTTGGATGTCTTTCTCGCGGCAACGGATAACCAGGACAAGCTACAACATAAATCCGAGCAACAACAACTGGCTTGGCTTCAGCGGGTCGCGCACAACAAAATCGTTGACCGCTATCGACGCCAGACACGCTCCTTGTTTCTTCCGCTAGAGCCAGATGTTGAGATTGCGGACAATGACCTGACTCCTGAGCAGTATAGTGAGCGCAATGAAAACTATCAGCGCCTCGACCAGGCGATAGCCCGCCTACCGCAAGCACAACAAGACATCATTCATTTACGCTATATCGAGGGTATGCGCTGCACACAGATCGCTCAAATTATCAATAAGTCAGATTCATTTGTACGAGCCACCCTCAGTCGAGCATTGAAGCGCTTACGCACTTATTATGGTCAGTAATGCAGCAAGGAGAAACAGGGAAGCATGTTAGAAGATATTCGTCCGCAGCCAGACCAGACTAAGGCAGAACAAGATCCACGTAATGAATCTGTCATTCACGCCCTTCACGCTGTGACGGCCCGACGACAGCAACAAACACAAGAACTTTCGCAAGCCGAGATTGAGCAATCTATCGCGAACATCCGCAATCGCTTTCAAGCAAGTCTTAAACAGGCTGACCAACCCAAATCGAGCTTACGACTAATATCGAACACAACGTCAGGTTTCGCACCGCGAGCCCGCCGGAGAACCAGCATCGCGCGCTACATAGCCATAGCGGCGGTTATTGTTTTACTCATCGCCAGTAGCCTCGTGGTGAGCAACATGTTCCTGGCGGAAAAAAAACAAACAGCCGGACACGATCAGGTGACTCCACAAGCAACAGCAACTCAGGCGCTACCACCCAAGGAGCGTGCTCAGGCGCTGGTACAACAGCTTGATAAAGAAGTAACTACATGGGGGACGGTACACCCATATAAGAACCCCTACGATCAGAAGACCTATCAGCTCGATTATAGCTATCAGCAACTAGTCAAGCGGCTCCAAGCCCTTGAGCAGATCGCCAAAACGGACAAGGACTATACCTATATTGCGGACAAAGCTCAACAGGGGCTTGAATTTCATAACTCCTTCGAGCAGGCCGCGCAGGGCAACAACGCACCTCATGTGACCGAATTGAAGTTGTTATCCACGCTCAAACTGAACGGCAAGACAGTGATCGTCTTCTCACTCGCGAATCAGACCGCTCGCGTATACACAAATGGAGTGGTTGTGCGTTCGTTCCCAATTGCCTCAAGCTTTACAAAATTGCCAACCATACCAGGCAACTTCCAGGTAGACATGAAATTTGATCAAAGGGGTCTCTCGTCCGACGCCTTGCCATCGGGACAGGGTCAGATTCAATCTTCCTATGAGCTAGATTACGGTACGATCAAGCAGGCCTTGCCTTTCTTCGCCACCTATAGGGGGTTTATCTACTGCAACCCTCAGCGCACCGTCTTTGGTCCGGACTCGCAACTGCCTCACGCCGAGAATGGCAAACCGGCTGATGGCAGCATCACTGCTGGCATCGAGGTGCCCCAAAATGATGCGCAATGGCTCTTTGAGCACTCACAAAAGGGGAGCGAGATAGTCGTGTACTAACTTTGTGGCGCGAATCGATCACACTTCTAGCACCATTTTCGGAAAGTAGATAGCATACACCCGCCTCTGGTCTTAAAGATGGGCGTATGCTTTTGAGTTTTAGCTATGTTTGCAATCTATTAGCACCCGCCAGTCTTCAGATCTCGGAGGCTGGCGGGTGCTAATTCATGTGGAGGAGCGGCTAATTGTTGTTTCCAGCAAGGCTCGTAGTTTCTTGCGGGATGCGTCATCAGGGGAATAGACGTTAATAGTGAGATCAGGGTTATTCATAACTTGCAAGGTCATTTGCTCAAACTCAAGCATACCCAGTTCAGGGTGCTCGATACGTTTGTGACCATCGAGCGCGCTACGCACATAATGGTGGGGCCACCATTGGCGAAACTCGGGGCTTACTTGCTTCAAATCCTCGATCAGCGTCTCGAACCAATGATCACCGGGATAACGGGTGCTCGCTGCCCGAAATTCAGCCAGAGTCGCGCGTGCGATTGTCTCCCAATTGGGACGCGTCCTTGCGGTTGGATTAGTGAAGAAACGCCATACCAGGTTACGCTCATTGGGGGTTGTGGCTTCCGAAAGGCTGAAGAGGGCATCTGCGACCCGGTTCCAGGCCAGATAATCATAGCGCCGCCCCATAACATATGCAGGCGAGGGATCAAGGTCAGAGAGCATTTGTTGGAGCGCGGGGCTGACTATCTCATCCGTAACGGGAAAAGCGGAGGGTAGTGGCTGCTCGGCAAGTAAAAAGAGGTGGCGGCGCTCATTTGGGGTTAGCTTGAGCGCTTGCGCGAGGCTCTCCAGGACTTGCGCCGAAGGATGTACGTCCCGCCCCTGCTCCAGCCAGACATACCAGGAGGTGCCAATGTTGGCGAGTTGCGCAACCTCCTCGCGCCGTAGTCCGGGCGTCCTCCGACGCATGCCGGTTGGCAAGCCTACATCGGCAGGAGAGATGCGGGCACGTCGCTCACGCAAGAAATTGGCAAGTGTTTGACGGCGCTCACGCTGCTGCATCCTTAATGCTCCTCGATATCGTGGTGGTCAGAGACCTATGATCATAAAACCCTGGTTCGCATATCAGGTACAGAGTATAGTCAAGCCAGATGCTTGCGTCAAGTTGGCGCATATCCACACCAATAAAGCGGATATCTTGTTTGCATTTAGAAACGAAGGACTTACTCATGTCTCTGAAATTTGGTTTATCTTTGCCGCAAGGCTGGACAATGGAACTGGCGGCTATCAAAGATCCAATCGAAGCCTACGAGTCGATGACCAGGGTCGCGCAGTTCGCCGACGAGTTGGGATTTGAGTCGGCATGGCTCGTCGACCACTTTCATACCATTCCCAGGCCTGCTCAGGAGATCACTTTTGAGTGCTGGACCACCACAGCCGCCCTCGCGCGCGACACCAAACGTATTCGGATTGGTCAGATGGTTACCTGCAACGGCTACCGAAATCCCGCGCTCCTGGCGAAGATGGCAAGCACCGTCGATGTACTAAGTCATGGGCGACTTAACTTTGGCATCGGGGCTGGCTGGTTCGAGCATGAATACCGGGCCTACGGTTACGATTACCCCGACGCGCCCGACCGTCTACGCCGCCTGCGCGAAGCAGTACAGGTCATTCGCGCGATGTGGGAGCAAGAAGAGGCGGTCTTTGAGGGGAAATATTATCACGTACACGGAGCCATCAACCAACCGAAAGGGGTACAGAAACCACACATTCCCATGCTCATCGGCGGCAGCGGCGAACAGGTGACGCTCAAGTTAGTCGCGCAATATGGTGATGCCTGTAACATCTATGGTAACCTGGAAACAATCAAGCATAAGTTCGCAATCCTCAAGGGGCATTGTGAAGCTATCGGGCGTGACTATAACAGCATCCGTCGCACAGTAACCCTAGCCTGCTCCCTTGGTGAGACCGACGATGAGGCAAGAGCAAAATTTCCGCCCGCGCTCATGAACCGCCCCGTCTCGGCGGGAGCGCTGATTGGTAGCCCGGATACCTTGCGCCAGCGCTTCGCTGAGTTGGAGGCGATAGGCGTCGAGGAAATCATACTCGGGTTCATTGATCCCCTACAACTGGACTTACTCCGCCTCTTTGCTCGCGAATTTATTGGGTAAAACGATGACATGAATCGCTCACACTTCCATCTAGCAGAAAGATGTGAGCGATTTTCTGTTAATCGGCAAGGTAGACCTTTAGAGCGGCTTCTCCGGCTTCGGCAATAATAGTATCCTGAGGAGATCTCACTCCGCTCACACCAATGGCTCCAACGACATGCTCACCCACGTACAAGGGTATACCACCTTCCAGAGGAATCATGCCAGGCATACCAAGCACAACCATATTTCCCTTGTCTAGCAACTCTTCATGGAACTTTGTTGGTCGACGATACTGCACAGCATGGGTAGCCTTCGCAATCGCCACATCGACACTAGAGTTCGCGTTCTGATCCATGCGCTGGAAATACAAAAGGCTACCACTGTCATCCACAATCGCAATGACGACAGACCACTGATTTTCAACTGCTACTTCCTCTGCCGCCGCTGCGATCAATTTAGCTACTGCAAGCGTAAGAACAGGCTTTGTTGGAAGTTGGTGAGGCACGTAATATTTTACCTTTCTTTTGTGCTTATAGAACGGTGAATTTGGGCCATTCCCCCGATAAACCTGAGAATTTCCAGGGATGCTATCTCTTCCGTGGCAAGGATACATGATCCAATTTCCAATTGCAAGCTACCTGAATTCCGATGGAAACTCTTATACAGTATTTTATGGCTTTAGCTTAATTCGCAGAGTTAATCTCAACTTCTCTTCATTCTGACAAAGAACAGAATGACCAGCAGGCCAAGCAATTGCACACCAGCGGTAAACAGGAGGGATTGATGCAGGCCAGAGATAAAAGAACTGTTAGCATTCAGAATCAGACCCAGTATGGCGACACCGAGTACAGCCCCAAGTTGACGGCTAGCGTTGAGCGCGCCAGAAGCAATACCAGCTTGCTCCTTCGATGCAGTGGTCATGATAGTAGTAATCAACGAGGGCAGCACTTGAGAAATGCCAAACCCAATCAGGATTAGGGCTATCGCAATAACAATATAGCTGGTATTGGTATCAGTCACAGACTGAAGTAGCATACCACCCATCACCAGAACAAAACCAGTTATCATTGGAAGCCGAGCTCCAAAGCGATTGACGAGGCGACTGGTCAGAATCGGATTAAAGGTTATTGGCAATGTGAGTGGGAGAAAGGCCAGGCCAGCAATCAAAGCTGAATACCCAAGTCCCTGCTGAAAGAAAAGCGACATGACAAATAGGATACCAGCCATACCGAAATTGATGAGCAGACCCGCAGCCATGCCAGCGCTAATGATGGGATTTGCGAAGAGCTTTAGCGGAAGCATAGGACTATCAATACGAGACTCTATGATAAGGAACGCCACAGTGGAAACAATGGCTAATCCTAGCGCAATCAGAATGAGGGGCGAGCTCCAACCAAGATTCTGGCTTTCAATTAAGACATACGTCAGGGTGGCAATCATAAGAATGGCAAAGAACTGGCCTGCTGGGTCGAGTCGCTTCTGCTCATTGCGCCGCGTTTCGCGTACCAGGAACATAGTGAGAGCGATACAAATGAGAGCCACAGGCACATTGACGAGGAAGATACTGTGCCATCCCAGGGTATCGACCAGTATACCGCCAAAGACCGGGCCAGAGGCAAAGGCAATCCCTGTGATAGCCGCGTAAAGTCCAACTGCACGTGCCCGCTCAGCCGGATCACTAAACTCATGCGTGATAATCACCAGTGTGGTTGATGTGATAGCCGCTGCCCCTACACCAAGCAATGCACGCATGATGATTAGCACTTCAAGCGAAGGGGAGAACGAGGAGATACCAGAAGCCAGCATGAAAAGCACCAGACCACTGATAAAGATGCGTTTGGCCCCGAATTGATCGGCGAGGGCTCCCGCACTCAGCAACAGGCTGGCAAAGACCAGGGTATAAGCATTCACCACCCATTGCAAGCCCACAAGACCCCCACCCAGATCATGACTAATAGCCGGAAGCGACACATTCACAATGGTTCCATCCATAAGAACCATAAAGTAGCCTAGCGAGATAGCCGCTAATATAATGGACTTCCTCCAGCGCCCGGACCTTTCCGCGCGTGGGGCTACTTGAGAATCAGGAAGTAACATTGATGATGTTTTTGCCACAAACAACTCCTCACTATGACATCATGATGTCATAGTATTAATAAATGCTGATGTTATTATCGCGTGGGTGATGGTAGAGACAGGCAACAAAAGGTACACAATAGAGATGACCATAGCATTTTATGGATGCAAGATGGCTATTTTCTTTCAGCTAGAGGCTTCCAGGCATGTTCACTACTGGCTTTCTACCCTTGCGATCTTGTCTTCAAGCATCGCGAGGTGTTCCGCTGCTGTGAGTTCACCAATATTGAAACATTCAAGCTCAACCTCTTTCTTACGTGCGATTTGAGCCCGGTGAAGTTTGATCTTGGCATCGATGACTGCAAGATGCGCTTCAGTCTCATGCAGACGCTCCAGCACCTCTTGCTGATGCTGTTCCAGAAAGGCCAGGCGCTGCTCCAGGCTCTTTTCTCCCTGGCGGCGCAGGTTCGCGAACTCTTGCATCTTGCGAATCGACATACCAGTTGAGCGCAGTCGCCTCAACATTGATATCCAGGCCATATCCTGGTTGGTGTAGCGACGATGACCACTGCTTGCACGCTCTACACCATCAAGCAGCCCAATACGCTCATAGTAGCGCAATGTGTAGGCATTCACCCCTGTCGCTTCAGTAACCTGTTGAATGGTCAGTTCTTCTTCAACCTGTTGTGTCATGTTCTCTACCTCCATGGAAGCAGTGTATAATCTAGAGCGCACTCTAAGTCAAGAGCATAGTGACGAGTTTTCCAAGCCCTTAGAAAACTCGTCACTATGCTCTAATATATAAAGTTCCTATTACGCGACCTCCTGCTTCATAAAGCGTTCGCCAAGGCATCCATATGCTTCTTCTTCAAACTACTTTAGTGTTGCGCAACATCTAAGTATCCCAGGCAGATAATTTCCAGGTTAATGAGAGGCTTGTCCAGGCTAGCATTCCTTGCTGGGGAAAAGATAACGAAGAATCTCATCAACTGTTTCCTCTGGCGTTTGTTCAGAGGAGTCGATCCAATATCCAATTCCGTTCATGGTCGTGCGCAAAACATCATCGAGATACACAGCCCAGTCTTCTCCAAGGGGGCGTTTACTTCGATTCCTGTCACGCTGTTGGGCGACAACCTCAACACGGGGAGCTAGCACAATCAATGTGTAAGGCAGACTATACAAATGAGCTTGCACAGTAGGCCATTCTTCGCCTGTGATAATATCGTCGAGCACAACAGTAAAGCCAGCCTCCAGAAAGGAGCGACCTAAAAGGCACATATGCCGCTGACGTAACTCATACTGGCGCGCGGTCTCTCCTGAGAGTTCACCGGGCTCTTTTGCACCTTCACTTCCAGACACGATCATATGCTGAAGGGTATCCGCCTCAACATGTACCCCTCGCTCAAATCGCTCAGCGAGCAAGTGTGATACTGTCGATTTCCCAGCAGCTTGAATGCCAGTAACAAGGATTATCCTCTCTTGCATGGGAAGTGAAGCACATGGCTCCTGTTGGTCCAATCGCTGATTCACTGAACACATAATTCCCTCTTTAAGATGCAGGGTTTGACATTTACATCGGGCGGGCTACTCATGCATCCCTTTGGGGCATTCATGGTAGATCATCTTCAATAGAGCGCTGAAGGGCGGCACCGATAATCCTCGTTAACTGTTCGTCAGGAAACTGAGCAAGCGACTCGCTGTGGATAAACGATTGCATAACACTCAGCCCAATAAGTTGCGAGAGGATTAGTTCAGCACGCAAATGGGCATCGGATCCACCAATGTAAGTTGCCATGGGTCCGAGGAAGTGCTCTTCCAATGCCTGACGCAACAGATGAGAAACCTCGTCGCAATGGGCTGAGCGTATCATAATCATCAGCGGATCAGGAGTATTCAATTGTGCATGTGAGATAAAGCTATGAATGAGGCGTTGCCCCAATTCGGACAAATCACCTTCAAATGGCGATGGGCCACAATCGCTTCCTTCGATAGAGATGCTTGCCTGAAAAAGATCCTCTTTTGAGCCAAAATAGCGAATGACCAGCGCAGGGTCTATATGTGCCTGGGAAGCGATATCCCGTACAGTCACTCGTTCATAGCTATCCTGAGCAAAGAGTGTCCGTGCCGCGTGTAGGATGGCCTTCCGGGTCGCGGCTGCATCGCGTTCACGACGCTGTCGCGGACAACTCTGCGCATTCTTTAGCTTATCTCGTATGCTCACAACAATCTCCTGGCAAACCTCCCATAAAGCATTATGCCTTCGCTTGCCTCTGGCTCACACACTCCGTCATCTTAGAGTTCATCCGAAAAAGCTATATCATTGGCGCGGCTGCCCTAATATGCTCAGGCTCTCAGATAAGGAATATATGCTCGTTACCTCTTCCTCCCAATCATAACACAATTTACTTGACCTCACAAACAAGGCATGTCCGCTCTAGAAGCGACTTTACGCGCAAGACCTGACTCGCTCTACAGGCCCCATCACAGTTGTCAACGCTTGTTGACAAATACCTACATTATGGTTTATAACTCATATTAAGTCAACAAGCGTTGACATTTAAGTTGAGCTACATTCAACCTTATTTTAAATGCGTTTACAGGGGAGGTTTGAACTACTATGTTCTGGATTGCCGTCGTTCTACAGATTTTGTTGGCTCTCGCTTTTCTAGGGTCCGGCGCTACCAAGTTGACTCGACAGAAGCAGATGGTAGACAATTTTGAGAACCGCTATCACTACCCACTCTGGTTCATGACAATCACTGGTGTGATTGAGGTTATTGCCGCGCTAGCTTTGATCGCAGGCATCTGGGCGCCTGTGCTAGCAACACTTGGGGTGCTCCTGGTAATATGTACCATGATTGGCGCAATCGCTACTCACATTCGGATAAAGGATACACTCCCGAACATCATAGCTCCCACGATCCTATTCGTGCTTAGTGTTGTGCTACTCTTCGTCCATCAACCCATGATCTAAAAGCAGAAACAAAAAGGGTGGAGAGGAGCAGTGCTTCTTCTTCACCTTTTTTATCAGCATTGGCTACAGCTCTATGTCTCTATATTCGAGAATTCGTTCCGTCTAAACACTATTCCAGGTCAATCAAACTGCACGCGCAGGTATGCGGTCCAACTCTTGAAAAGATTGTGCGCAATGTGGACGAGGACTGCTACAAGCAGACCATATCTGAACATGATCAGAAAAAAGAACATTCCACTGTACCAGGACCAGATCCAACCCATCCACCCTTGATATGAGTGCCCATCGCGAAACTTACCATTCGCGCTCAGGATCGCGGCCCCAACAACCCAACTATACTGATTACTGATAAGAATATCGTGTAGCTTGTAGAATGTTACAAAGTCCGCCGCCGGGATCAGTGCTTGTGTAAAAAGCCACTGCACCAGATTATGGCCCGCGAAACCCAGCAGGAGGTAATTAAGAACCGTCACACCTACAATATAGCTATAAAAAATCAGCCAGCGAAAGGCCAACTCTTCATAAAGTGCATAGAACGAATAATACCAGAGCGTGCGTTTGAAGAAATCACCTGTCTGCGACCAATAGTAACTGAAATCCCAACGATTCTCTTCTAATGTCGGACTAAACATCCAGTACAGCGCCGTCAGGACCGTACCAACGAGGAAAGGCCAGATGTCACCCACTAGCTGCGAAGGGTTACCATGCAGGTTCCAAAAGGCGAATAGATCGAAGGGTATCACAGTGGGGCAAAGCCACTTGACCAGCAAAACCAGAGGGAGCGCTATAAAAACTGAGCTACAACCGCAAGGAATATTGTAGTTCTGAGAGGCATGAATGGGATTGCCATATGAATCATAGACAACCTCTACTTGCTTATGAGGGAGAATCAACAAGAAAGGGCCTGGTAACATACGCCGCATTGGTTTCCTTCCCGATGCTTGCTAGCAAAAGCACAGCCTACAACAACGCATTGGAAATACAACCCCTACTTCCATAGACGCAATCATCCAGGCTTTTGCAATTTCCGGGGCAGGATAGCTCACGCTTGTACCAATCACGGAGACGTAACCACTCACACTCAAACCGCAAGTATAACTGGAGCTTGAGAAAGGCAAAATTAGATAATGGGTGTTGTTATACAAGCGACTGGACCAATTATATCATAGGATGAGTTGATGATAATCCCATTGCCATCGCGCCCTACGCCTGCTATAGTGATGGTCAACCGTCAACATGAAATGAGGTAGGAAAAGCACATGTCCACACGCTGGTGGAGCACACTTATTGGAATTGTTACCGCACTTGAGCAGGCTCATATCGATTACACCCTGCTTGAAAACGCCTCACTCTATGTCCAGGGGGCGCTTAACACTCCCCCCACGCAACTCGCTCTCGCCGTTCAATGGGACCTCTTCCAGCGCGCATGTGAACTCTTTGCCACCATGCCAGAGGAGCGAACAGAGGAGGTGGGGCGCGCTTCATTCTTACGTGAGGGCCTATCCATCGCGTTCACCTGCCAATATAATACGGTCGTCGCGACTGATCCTGAGCGCCTACGCGTTGAGCACGATGGGCAGAATCTATGGGCCAAAGCTCTCGATTTTTACGTGCGCACACTCCCAGCCAGCAATAAAAATGTTCAAGCCATCAAAGCCTACTGGCACACACTTCAGGAGCAGAACAACCACCTCAATGCTCAGGCCTGGAACCAGGAAACCTATAACGCCTGGCTGGCTCGCTTCGGCACTCCAGAGGAGGCCGCGAGCCGTCTACACAAGAACCCACGAGCTCGACTGGGGTCGCATGTCCCACATTTGCCAGAGCTTCAGGGCAGAAAGATCATCAATCTCCTCGGCTCACATGGAGCAAAGGCTATCGCGCTAGCCCTGCTTGGGGCAAATGCCACTGTCGTCGATATCTCCTCTGAGAACGCGGCCTACGCCCTCGACGTAGCCCGTGCTGCTGGCGTGGACTTGCGCTATATTGTCTCTGACGTCCTGAGTCTTCCAGAGTCCGAACTGGATGCTAGCTACGATCTCGTTCTCTTAGAGCTTGGAGTACTGCATTACTTTGTGGACCTGGAACCGCTCATGAGCACCATCACACGCCTGCTACGACCCGGAGGGCTCCTGCTACTTCAGGACTTCCATCCCATTTCGACTAAGCTGATTACCTCGCGTGGAGCACGCCACAAGGTGAGTGGTAACTACTTCGACAAATCCATCATTACTCAAACTGTCGCCACCAGCAAGCACCTCAACCCTGCTTATCAGGAGCACACACCTGTTGTCTACCAGCGCCAGTGGACCCTTGGTGAAATCATCACAGCCATCGCCACCTCTGGCCTAATTATCGCGTCCCTCACCGAGGAGCCCAACCCCAAACTCGATGATAGAGGCATTCCCAAGCTCTTTACCGTCACCGCCCACAAAAGCCTCCATTAATAAGGCAAAGAAAGTAAATACTTCATTTACAATCATCATCTCACCTGGATAGAACCAGCATTTAACAAGCGATAATTGCTGCATAAATTGAATTCGAGATTTATACACCTCTCTCTATACGTGAGTTTTCTTTAGCAATTTACGTAGTAAATGTATCGCAATGACGAATCCTTTTGTGGAGTTACACCGGGTGACGTGCCTCTTCATCGCTGTAGCAGGTACGCCCGGAGGACGCCGTAGCCTCCTCACTGATCCCAGAACAAGTGCCATTGCTATGCAATGGCTATAAGATCCCCATTATCTGGTAGCAAGGAGACACAATGCACGTACACACACTACATGTTGACAGCGCCAGACAAGATAACTCGCTGACTACGGCGAGCCGCCGATTCTGGCCCTTTCTCCTGGCACTCCTAGCACTCTTTGTCGCTGCCTGCGGCGGAAGTAGTAATACCGCCAATACGGGCAAAGCCTCCGACGACCAGCAGGTCTTCATCAAGCCCATTGAGGGGCGTTCGGAGCTACAGAGCTTCGATCCAGCCCTGGTAACTGAAGGCGCATCCATCAGCGCAGTCAATCTCGTCTTCACGGGTCTGGTACAGCTTGACGACAATCTTCAGGTGCGAGATCAACTCGCGCAATCTCATTCTCTAGGCTCTGATGGTGTCACCTGGACCTTCAAGCTCAAGCCCGGCCTCAAATTCAGTGACGGCAAGCCCCTGACCTCCGCTGACGTAGCCTACAGTTTAGACCGTGCGCTCGATCCCGCCCTCAAATCTGCCGTCTCACCAATCTATCTTGGCCTGATCAAAGACTCAGATAAACGCTTCACTGGTGAAGTGAAATCCCTGATCAATGACAGTATTTTGACCCCCGACGATCAGACCGTCGTGCTCATTGCAAAGAATAAGGCCGCCTATTTCCTCCAAATTCTGACCTATCAGACCTCGTATGTGGTCGAAAAGAGCATGATCGACAAGTATGGAAACGACTTCGCCAGTCATCTCTCCGAAGGCATCGGCGGGAGTGGACCTTTCAAAGTCTCGAAGTACCTTCCTAACAAAGAAATCGAGTTCGTTCCCAATCCCAACTACTATGGAGAGAAGCCCCAGATCAAGAAGATTGTCATGCCTTTCTATCAAAAGGCCGACACCTCGTATCGAGCCTATCAGGCTGGACAGGTCAGTACCGCTGACGTTCCCTCAATCCAGATTGAGTCCGCCAAACAATTACCCAGCAATCAATTTCAGACAGTTCCACAACTTGACGTAGAATACGTTACTATGAACTACCTGGCAAAACCCTTCAATAATCTGAAGATTCGCCAGGCATTTGCTCTGGCGGTCGATAAGGACGCCATCGCGCATAGCGTCTATAAAGATGGCGTAGTCCCCACCAATCATATTATCCCCAAAGGCATGCCTGGCTATAACGAGAAAGCCACCGCGCCCCAGGGCGTAACCAGCACAAAGGGTGATCCCACACTGGCAAAACAACTCTTTGAGCAGGGTATGAAGGAAGAGGGCTTTACCGCCTCGACGCTTCCACAACTCACACTTACCTTCGCCTCCCGAGGTACCAGCGATTCACGTAATATGTTCTCAGCCCTTCAGCAGATGTGGCAAGGAACGCTTGGCGTGACGGTCAGGCTGGAAGACGAGGACTATAATAAGCTCCTCTCGGACCGCACCAACTCAGTCAACAACCCCAAAGGCATGCAGATGTATGCTCTCGACTGGACAGCGGACTATCCTGACCCACAGAACTGGCTGACCTTGCTGTTCGACAAAGGTTCGCCCAAGAACGCCATGAATTATGGTCAGAACCAGACGCTTATGGCAAAGGATCAACAGGCAGTCCAACAACTCATGGAGGAGGCTGACGTTAACACTAATCCGCAGGAACGCCTGCAACAATATAATGAAGCGGAACAGAAACTCCTCAACGACGTGGTCTGGATACCCATTTACCAGTATGCTCGCACTATTGTGCGTAAGCCCTGCGTCATTGGTGTCGTGGAGAATGCTCAGAACTTCACCCCGCCCGACGACTGGGGAAAGATCTACATCTCCAATGCCAACCCCTGCGCCGACACCTCACAGTACAAGTAGCGTCTAGCAAAAAGGAGCGTCACCTGCTTACGGGTGACGCTCCTTTCGTCTGGTACTATAGAGGCAATTAGATTGATATCAATATACATCAGGCGTATAATGAGACCCGATTCTCTGAATCATTACTAGATTCTTATGCGAAAGCCAGAGCCGTTGACGCCGCTAACGCAAACTTCCTATGAGAAAACCCCAACGCTTGCCATATTTCAGGTAGCGTGTTTCTTCATGGGAGCGACAGCGCGTTCAGGTCTTCTCATAGGGAATACAATATTTTAGAAGGAACAACATAGCATGGAATTTGCGGGTGAACAAAAGCTACAGGCCCAACGCGCTAATGTCTTTAACGCGCTTCTCAATCCTGAGGTACTCAAAAAGAGCATCCCTAGCTGCCAGGGCGCGGAATATGTCGAACTGCCTGAGGGTCGTTTCCTCAAAATCACCGTCAACGTCAACGTCGCTATTCTCAATGGCACCTACGATATTTACCTGCATGCCACGGAAATTCAGGAGCCATCCCACCTTGCTATAGAGGCCGAGCCACAAAACTCCCTGGGGAAAGTCGCCACGCGTTGTGTCATTGACCTGGCTGACGATGCCGCTGGAACCCTTCTGAGCTATAACGTTAACGCCGCTCTCTCAGGGAAACTCGCAGCCGTCCCAGAATTTGCCATCAAGCCAGCCGTCAAAGGTATGCTCGACCAGTTCTTCAAGAACTTCGAGAAACAAATCCCAGCCTAAGATATACCAAAGCAAAAGAGATATGACTCTAATCCGTGATGGACAGAGCCATATCTCTCTTTATTCTTACCCCCTCGTGCGCTCTGGACGGAAGGCTGGCATACAAAGTGACCAGTACTCACACTCCTCGTCCTGCCGGGCATTACTATATGTTACGCGCGTCCCACGCTCAACCAAACATGTCTCACCTGGACTCACTTCCTGCTGCTCGCCGTCCGCTTCTATCGCCAGCCATCCTCGCACAACAATCACTACCTCATCGAATTCCGCCACCTGAGCCGCTTCCCGCCAGGCAGGAGGAGCGAACATATGCGCGAGGCTGAACGCATCATGCTGGGTGTGTAACACCCCAAAATGCTCATCGATCACCTTTCCATCCTCACGCGGGAAGATGGTTCCATGCTCTACTTTACGCAACATAACTTACGTGTCTCCCTTTTCCAATTAAGTCTATAGGCTGCTTCATTATAGCATTATAGGGAGGATAGATCGTTTGAGCTGTGAACCCGGTGCAATCTGAAGCGCTACGCCTACATATGGAGAACACAAGCCTTTGGAAAGCTGACTCAAATGTGCATGGAAATCTTCTCTTTGTGATCACAATCGGTTCTGCGGCCCCTCCCAGGTGCGATCCAGGTTATGAACGGTTAGAAAAAACATGCTAACTTAGCATTATTTTACCTAAAAGTACTTTTATAATTAAGATGTAAATAGGGACGAAATATTGAGAATATCATGAGCTAGTTTTGTTCATAAATACTTTTTAGATTGCTTCAACGCTCAGACCCTATCAAGATGCCATATCGCTCAATATATAGCGTTCACTTCTCATGCTTGCCCATCCCAAAGACCTCTGTTATAATTGAAGCGTTTGAATACATAGCACTGAATTGAGCTTATTTATAAGTGGAATAATACTCTAAACACAAGGTGGAACTGCTTTATGAACTGTCCTAATTGTGGCAAACCAGTGCCCGTGAATGGCTTATTCTGTAGTTATTGCGGCACCAGACTCCCCACGTCCACCAATGCCCCTTCTCAACTAGAGGAAGAGAAGACCGTGAGCGTCGAGCCAATAGGTTCAGAAAGCGCCACATCAGGCGAAGAGCCATCAACTGCCTCTTCGCCCCCTATTGAGGAGCAGAAAACAGCCAGCAGCTCCAATATACCGACACCCTCCGATGGTACAACTTTCAGGAGCACTTCCCCTGCTGATCCAATACCACAGCAGGCACCTGCTGCCATCAGTGGGGCTTATCCAACCTATCCACCCATAACACCACAACCTGGAATTTCTGGCGTCTACCCTCCTACACCACCAGCAACACCACAACCCGTTTACCCAAATTATGCACAATCTGGTATACAGCCCCCTCTTCCTCCAACGCAGTATCCGGGAGCTAACTATCCAGGTTATCCGTTGCAACCCATACAACCTGTCTCGGGAGCGAGTTATCCAGGCTATCAACCCTATCCACAACAACCCGCTTCAGGGGCTAGCTATCAGCCCTATCCGCAGCAGCCATTACCACCTCCTCCTGGTCAGCAGCCACGCCAGCCAGTAGTGATCGTCCTACCCGAAAAACCCAATTGGGCGCAACGCCTCAATATTCGTCTTTTCCAACCTTTGATCGCGAGCAATGCCATCTTTGGCTCAATCTGGGGTGCGATAGTCGCAACTCTGTTGGGCATGCTTAGCTTCTTCCTCATCATTACGATAGTGGCTTACACTATCCCTACAGATTTTATCCAGAGTCAGGGATTCAAAGATCAAAAAACACAGCAGGGGCGGGAATATGTCACGGGCGAATTGCTCGGCTATATCCCGCTGAGCAATTCTTTCCGTGACACCTCCGAACTCTTTCTAACTGCTCAAAACACACACGCAACCTATCAAACAATTTCTAGTGGCTCATCTTCTACTTCCACAGCATCTGATACCTTTACCTCTCCATTCCATATCCTGCTTCTACTTCAGGGTTTATTCCTGATCCTGGGAGGGTATCTCGCCGCTAGCACAGACTTCCGTAATACAAGCTTGAATAGCCTGTTACGAGGTGCATCCATTGCTATTCCCTATACAGCCCTGCTCTTCCTGCTCTCCACGCAGGTCAATGGCACCATCCCTCCCATTTTTACTGATCTGAGCGACACCTCTTCCAGCACAAGCACCTTAACTGTGGATCCGAATACGTTGCTGCTCTTCGGCCTACTCTGGGGCGCCCTCTTTGGCCTCATAGGAGCAGGAATCAAACTTGGTCAGGGACAGTTGCGCCACAAGATTCACCGCTATCTCTACACACATCGCCATCCACAGATCGCAGGCATCATTACTGGTGGTATTGCCTCAACGCTGCTTGGACTCTTCATGGCTCTCATCGCCGCATTGGGCCTGCATTCCCAGATGCACAACGCCAGCAACCTTAACTACATCCCTGATGTAAACCTGACGCCAGTCCATGAAGGCATATTTCAGGGCTTCACCAATTTCGTGAACGGCTTAATGCGCGCTGTCGCTCTGCTAGCCTATTCCTGCGGTGCCCCCATTATCACGCATGCCGACCGGAACAACTTCTATAGTCTCAAGAACGATTCAAATCAAATCTGGCAGCAATTGGGCGGGGGGCTCATAACTCACCCCTGGGCCTTCGTACTGCTCCTAATTCCCATTATCGCCCTCTTCGTTGGTGGGAGAATCAGTGCTTCAATCTCACGTGTGCGTGGTTCCGGTCCTGGCGCGATTCAGGGTGCGCTTATCGCGCTTCCCTTTACAGTCCTACTCATCGCGTTCACGCTCATCAATACCAATAGCATGACACTGTCAGGTTATGGCTCCTCTTACTCAAGCGAGACCACCAATGCCATAATCACGATCTCGCGAGGCGCTAACTTCGGCGATGTCTTGCTCTGGGGGCTGGTCAGTGGCGCAATCACGGGAGCCTTGGGTGGCGCGTACCAGAATAGTATGCTTCGTCTCAGCGTCAGTAAAATTCTAGGCTCAATAGTCAAACCAATCTTGCTAATATTCACCCCGCTCTATGTTGTTTTTGATATCTTGCTAGGCCGCCCTCGCACGCAGAAGCGAAGTACAGGTAGTGTCCTTCTCTACACAGCCTTTATCGCAGCTCTTGTCCTGGCAGTGCTCTCAGTCGGCGTTGGCTTGATGCTTATCGGTCAGAATCAGACTATAACACTCGACCAGAGTGAGCAGTTCAGAGACCTGATGGCACTCTTGTTGATTGGTCTACCGGGTATCTTGCTTCTTAGCGCGGCGGCCTCCGCGCTGGCTCACGATCCAGTGTTAGCAATCATTACCGCCAACCAGCCGCAGCAGCCCATACAACCAATACAACCTTTCATGCCTGCTGAAGTACAAACACCAGCACCCCAACCACCAACCATGCCCGCTTCAAACGAGCCAACTATCCAGGGAGGAGGAGCATAAAATGCAATCAGGTATTCAATCACAACCCAATGCCCCTATGTTCAACTCAACGCCGAACGCTACGAGCGCGCATACGCTGCCACCAGGTCTTAGCCCGCGTCATCGCATCGCCCTAATCGCTACGGTTGTATTGACTCTGGGCCTGGTCGTAGGCAGCTTTGCCTGGCTCGGCTGGTCGGGTCAACGCGGGCTGGAATTGGGCTATCCTAAACCCTCCGTCCACATCGAAGAGCTCGCGACAAAAAAACCACATATGAATGAAGAGGTCAAATTCACTGCGAAGGGCACAGGGCGCGACCTAAAATTTAGCTGGGCATTCGGTGACAGCGAGTCCGGCACTGATGGCTCAGCCAATCGCAATGGGCAGAGTGTGAGCTTTACCTTCTCCACCCCAGGCTCGCATCTTGTAATGGTAACTGCTACCGACTCTACGGGAAAAAAAGTTGAAGACACAACAAATGTGACGGTTTACCCTCCCATACCGGTCGTAAGTTTCACAGCCGATACCTACTCCTTCTCAAATACGGCCTACTTTGATGTCGATACATCGCAACTGTATTCCGGCACTGATATCATTAGCTGTACCTGGGACTTCGGTGACGGTAAAACAGAAACCGAAGACCAATCATATTACTGTAGATCCAATTCACATACCTATGCTCATAGCGGCACATACACAGTCAAGCTTACCGTTACTGACGCTTATTACCAGACAAGCGAGCCTGTTACTCAGTTCGTCAAAATTGGGTAAGGTCAGCATCTCGAACAAGAGGGTGAGGGCATGGTTTTGGGTGAAGCCTGAAAACCATGCCCTCACCCTCTTTCTATTTGGGAGCGGCACATTATCTATAGCTGGCAGCATTTCGTGTATGATAACAACATACCTTTTTAGACACACAGAGAAAGGGACAACGCCTATGCATAAAGTAGAGCTACAGAGCACTCATACTGTATTCAATAAACATAACTTTAAGATAGAAGAGTCAGCATTACGCTTCGAGAAATTCAATGGCGAGATGAGTGATACCGTACAAAGACTTGTCTTCGAGCGTGGTGACTCTGCTGCCGCGCTCCTGTTGAACCGCGACACGCAAAAAGTGATTCTTATCAAGCAGTTTCGCTATCCTACCTATCAGAAGCAACCGGGATGGCTATGTGAAGTTGTTGCGGGCAGTATCTCAGAGGGGGAGCAACCAGAGGAGAGCATCAAGCGTGAAATCCGTGAGGAAGTGGGCTACGAAGCACAGAATCTGACCTCCGTTGCGACCTTCTATACATCACCGGGGGGATGCTCAGAGCGTATCTGGCTCTACTATGCAGAGGTCAGCGTTGCTGATCGAATCAATAACGGTGGAGGGCTAGCCTCCGAGCACGAAGATATTGAACAGGTAGAGCTCAGTCTCCCCGAGCTATGGCAAACTATAGAGCGCGGGGAGATCATGGATGCTAAAACGCTGATCGCGCTTCAATGGCTTCGGTTGCGGAGAGGAGAGAAGTAACGCTACCCGCAAGCTCACAGGTGAGCACATGGGAGAGTGGCGGCGCGTTTACCACCATTCTCCCATAGGTGCTTAAGCGCCCGCTACTTGAGAGCGGTTAAGTGCGCTAATGACGGACTTGATCGAGGCCATTTCGATGTTGGTCTCGATGGCAGCACCAAAGAAGGCGCTGGTCGTATTGGTTTCGTTAGATGTCGCCTCAATTTGGATATACGCAATGGCCTGGGCGTCTGAGCCATGCTTCAGCGAATGCTCAGTATAGGAGAGCAGCGAGAAGTTCGCTAGCTGGGCTTCATTTAAAGCGCGGACAAAGGCGTCAATTGGTCCATTGCCACGAGCCTGGAGTTCATGCATGGCACCATTCACGCTGACATGGGCTCTACATTCCACCTCGCCACTTACCTTCTCGGTGTGGAACTCTTCCAAAACAAAGGGGCCGTTACGATCAATGTACTCATGCATGAAGGCTTCATAGATCTTTTGGGGTGGCAATTCCTCGCCACTGGCATCAGCCAGGACGTTGATTACCTTGCCGAACTCCACGCGCATAGGCTTTGGAAGATGGAAACCATATTCGGTCTCCATGATGTAGGCAACGCCACCCTTGCCCGATTGCGAATTGATGCGGATGATAGCTTCATAGGAGCGTCCGATATCCTTGGGATCAATTGGCAGATAGGGTACATCCCAGATTCCACCTTCGCTCTCCTCCCAGGCCGCCATGCCCTTCTGAATCGCGTCCTGGTGCGAACCCGAGAAGGCCGTGAAGACCAACTCACCTGCGTAAGGTTGGCGCATAGGAACCTGCATACGGGTGCATTCTTCATAGACAACACGAATGCTATCCAGGTCGCTGAAATCGAGGTGAGAATCGAGTCCCTGCATATGCATATTGAGCGCGACAACAACAATGTCCACGTTACCGGTGCGCTCGCCGTTGCCAAAGAGAGTGCCTTCGACGCGAGTAGCTCCTGCCATCAGACCCAATTCAGTTGTGGCAACACCCGTACCACGGTCATTATGTGTGTGCAGGCTAATGATCGCGGAATTGCGGTCGCGCATGTGGCGGCAGAACCATTCGATCTGATCTGCATAGACGTTGGGAGTAGCAATCTGAACGGTCTCAGGTAGATTGAGGATAATCTTGTTCGTAGGTGTAGGCTGCCAGATATCCACGACAGCTTCACAGATTTCCAGAGAGAAATCAATTTCAGTGAGCGCGAAGCTTTCAGGAGAATATTGCAAGGTAATTTCAGTCTCAGGAACAGTTGCCACCAACTCTTTGATCAGCTTTGTACCACGTGTAGCGATATCAACGATGCCCGCTTTGTCCAGGCCAAAGACCAGGCGGCGCTGGGCTGGCGACGTCGAGTTATACAGATGCACAATAACTTTCTTTAACCCTCGAATCGACTCAAAAGTACGTCGGATCAGGTCTTCGCGCGACTGAGTGATAACCTGCACAGTAACATCATCGGGAACGCGGTTCTCGTCGACGAGACGACGAATGAAATCGTATTCAATCTGTGAAGCGGAGGGAAAACCAATCTCTATCTCTTTAAAGCCTACTTTGACCAACAGGTCAAACATCCTGAGCTTCTCCTCGACGCTCATAGGCGTAGGAAGGGCCTGGTTGCCATCGCGCAGATCAACGCTACACCATGTCGGAGCGGTCGTAATGGAGCGTGAGGGCCACTGCCTCTCGGGCAGTTCGATGGACGGAAAAGGGCGATACTTGTTCCCTGGAACCAGTCGTGTCTGTCCCTGACTCCTAACGGTTACCTGCTCTACTTGCGCGTTATCAATATTCTGCGACGTCATGTAAAACCTCCGTTGTCATGTCCGACGTTGCCCCAGTTAGCCCGGGCAAGGCACTCGCTGATGTACGTTACACTCGCGCCTCTGGCGCTGAGAACCGTGTGTGGTCAGGTCGGAGGGCCGCAATAGAAAGCAGCCGCGACGCAAGGTCACGGCTGCTTTCCTCAGATATGCATGTATACGTTGCTTGGGTAAAAAGAAAAAGGCCGTGGACACTTGCACTTCTGGTCATCCACGGTCTTTGTATGCTTGTTGCTGGCGAAGGAATCACTCAGAACTGATACATTGCACGACCCCGGACGACCCGCATAAGGAGGAGGGTAAGTCCAGGGAGCGTAAGCTCTTGTATATTTTGAGTAGGTGGCTTTCTTTGTTCGTTAGCCATAAAAAATTGGATTCCTTCAGTTCTGTTGAGCATGTTTATTGCTTAACTAATATTGGCACTATAACACTTGAGTCAAGCATTGTCAATAAAGTGTGCCATTTCATTCCCCCTTTTTGGTATCCTTATCCTTTACATTGATCATTCTTATATCAAGCAGAGCATTCAGTGAGGTTAGTGATCAACAAAGGTGGGATGCCCATAGGGACAGGTTCCTCGCCAGTAATCAGGGTGAGGATAAAAGTCGTCCCATACCTCTTCGAAGCGCATATGCTCAAAGCAGTAGACACCGTGGCAACACCAGCAATAGAAGGGTACATAATCATCGTCCAGGGTGCGAAGCATGGCGATATCGCCATGCCGTAGCGCGAGCGCCACTCGTTCGAAGGCAAGGCCCGAAGGATGCCAGGATTGTGCATAGGTGGGCAGATAGTCACAGATAAGGCTGGCAGGTTTTTCGCTTCCCATACGCGTGATCTGGTACTGGTCATCTTCGTGCGGCCTGCCAGCGACGACCAGTTCAAGCTTCATTACTTCGGCACATCCTGGCGCCTGACAGTGCATAAGGGTAGTGAGGACGCCGGGCCGCATTTCGACAGTTGAGACGTTAGCCGGGTTCATAGGGTCCGTTGCGGATGGAGGGGCAACCTTGCGCCGAGGGGGATGGGTATCGCGTGAGATAGTTTGCGAGAGATCCACACCACGACGGATAGTATCGTCGAGCAATGTTTGATAGAGGTTCGCTCCGCTCAGGTTGGCTCCTACCAGATTCGCGCCCCTCAGGTCAGCATGACCTAAATCAGCCTCCTGCAGCAAGGCACCTGAGAGATCTGCGCCAGCAAGTTCAGCTCCAATCAGACTAGCTTGCGAGAGGTTGGCTTCGCGTAAATTGGCATAACGGAGCAATGTACGAGCAAGATTGGCCTCTCGCAGGTCGGCACGCGCTAACAAAGCGTAATCGAGCGAAGCTTCCGCGAGATCAGCCTTATGCAGGCTGGCTTCGCGCAGATCAGACACTGCGGGCGAGGCGTATTCCTCCTCAGAGAGGACACGTCGATGGCGCTCCAAATCAGGAAGAAAAGAGAAGCCTTTGTTCAATTTGGCTTGTGAGAGGTTAGCCTTCCGCAGGTCGATCCCGCTCATATTCACATATGAAAGGTTGATGTTAGGTGCAACTATTTCGCGTGCGTTGACGGCATTTAAGCTTGCGCTTTGCAAATTCACTGCTGTAAGATTGGCCTTGCTCACCACTGCCCCACTCAAGTCACAACGGCTCAAATCGCTATGGTCGAGATTGACGCCTGAAAGGTTGGCTTGCGAAAGATTCTGCTCGCTCAATGCCAGATAGCTAAGGTCGTAGGTAGAGGCGTCCTGAGTAGCACGCCAGGCATTCCAGGCTGCGCCACCACGTCGCAGGAACGCAATGCTGGCATTCGCTAGATTTCCGATGACACGCTTTCTCTCATTAAAAAGCGCATCCAGCTTATCCTTCGTAAAGGCGACCAGCCAGGATGGCGCGCCAAGTTCCAGTGCTTGCTCACAGTCTGAAAGTGCCTCATCATAGCGCTGAAGATCGAAGAAAACGCTCCCCCGCCTGGCGTAAGCTTCAGCGTTCAAGCTGTCGAGATGTATCATCTGCTCACAGCAATACAGCGCATCCATTTTGCCATAATGCGAATTCTTAGCGAGTTCGAGGTACGCTTTGGCATCATCTTGAATAGCATAACAGGCAATGTGATACGCCACACGCGCGTCGTCATAGCACGAGGCCCCCCATAGACTGCTAATCTTCTTGAGCGCACACTCCCAATCTGTGGGCTGCTGGCGCAAACGCTCATCATATTCCATAATCTCGCTAGCAAAAGTAAGCCTGGATCGTAGTTTCTCCTGCTCACTAAAAGAGCGCACCGTCAAGGAGTGAGCATGGTGAGCGCGCTCAAACGCCGCATGCGCTTCCGCATAATGCGAGAGGCCGATCAGAGCTTCACCACGCGCCATATGTCCTTCTGACGAATCAGGGACATGGCGTAGTAGATGTTCTGCCGCCCGTAATGCCTCGTCATAGCGCTTGAGCTTTGATAAGCAATTGGAGCGAGTTACCAGCAAAGATGCTTCGTCGGGGCTCTCCTGAAGCGCCAGCACGGTTCGCGCAAGATCGCCCTCATAGCGGAGGAAGGTCTTAAGAGGAGTTTCAAAGGCACAGCGAGCTTCTTCATATAATGGCTCAAGCTCGATGGCACGTTTATAGTCCGAATAAGCCTCTTCATAACGCTGAAGGTGGAAAAGAGCTTCACCCCGTCCAAAACTGGCCCGTGCAGAAGCGCTATCCATGCGACAGGCCCGCTCGTATGCCTCTAACGCCTCGATATAGCGTCCGAGGGATAAGAATAAATCACCCTCATGTACAAGGTCAATAAGTTGGCAAGGATAACCCCGCCGCTTCTGCTCAAAGATGGCAAGAGCTTGTTCATAGAAGGCCAGTGCCTCCGTTTCACGACCTGCCAACTGACACATCCGTGCTTTCCCACGATAGACATCAGGATTGGTTAAGTCCAGGGCAATAGCCTGATCCCAGACATGTGCCGCCTCTTCGAACCGATTGAGATAGGTCAAAGCCCAGGCTCTAGCACAATATCCAGAGCTTGAAGGGTGGCTCTCGATGTCAGCGGAGAGGTATAACGCCTGCTCGCATGCCAGAAAGCGTTTAGGGCCATTGACGCTATATGGAAACGAGCGCGTATAGTGATGGGCCAGTTGAATATAGCACGCTGGGCGGCGTGGGTAAAGCTCAATTGCTTCCTGACAGCGCAAAAGAGCCTGATGATTACCACTTTTGCGCATAGCCTGAAACTCGATAAAGCCTAGGTAGACATCCTCATCGGCCTTCTGAAGTTGTTTCAGGCGTTCCCAATCCTTGAGCGCCAGTGCCCAGGTTCCGCGCTCTCGATAGAGTGCTCCCCGCTCTCGCAAGGCTACATCCTGTTCCGGGTCAAGTTCCAGCGCCTTCGTGTACTGTGCTAGAGCGTCGTCATAATGCCCCAGCCAGTACAGGATACGCCCCTGCTCTACATGCTTCCCTGCATCGGCAGGGTTTTGACTCAATTCGCCCTCATTCTCTTTGAGGCGCTCTTCGTCCCGCTCTCGCTCTGCCATAACAAGCTGTTCCTTCCCGCGTGTTTTACCCTCATTATCGCACACGAATGTGAGCGATTACGGTTTTGTTGCTATAGCGATACAGGACTTGGTGTTGAGCAAGGGAATGGACATTCCCTTGCTCAGGCGTCATTGTAAGAGACTCTGACCGAAGTATTCGCCCTCATTCATACCTGGCGGACAGGCGAAGAGAGCGCTTCCCGTATGTGTGATGTATTCGTTGAGTGCATCCTCGCGCCCCAGGCGCGTCTGTAAGGGAACAAACTGCGTACGTGGATCGCGCTGGTAGCTGATGAAAAAGAGACCCGCGTCAAGTTCACCCGTCACGCGATCCATGCCATCAGTAAAGGAGTATCCACGCCGCAGTAATTTGATAGTGTCATCACCACGCGCCAGTCGCACATGCGACTGTAGGGGAATAAGCGGATTACCGTCTTTGTCTTTGGCATTCAGGTCTAATGGAGCAAACTCATCATGACCACCTATCGGCGCGCCATTCAGCTTATGCCGTCCGATAGTTTGCTCCTGGTCAAGCAGCGAGTCTCGGTCCCAGGACTCGATATGGATGCGAATCCGGCGCGCAACCAGATAACTTCCCCCAGCCATCCAATGAGGCCCATCCGCATCAGAAGCCCACACAAACTGACGAACAACGTTCGCATCCTCCGCCTTGATGTTCGCCGTCCCATCTTTGAAGCCCATGAGATTGCGTGGGGTCGCCTGCCCTTTGCTGGTCGTCGCCGTGCGGCTAAAGCCTAGCTGTGACCAGCGTAGCACTGCCAATCCACGCGCCAGCCGCGTCAAGTTCCTAACCGCATGGAAAGCAACCTGGGGATTATCAGCGCATGCCTGTACACAGAGGTCTCCTCCAGACTGTTCCGGCTTGAGAGCATCGCCGGGTAAAGCTGGAATATCTATCAACGCAGGCGGGCGATTCTTAGCCAATCCGAAGCGGTCGCGGCCCTCTTTGACAAAGAACGTCGGGCCAAACCCCACAGTGATCGTCAGGCGCGATGGCCCATGCTCCATAGCTTCGCCTGTATCGGGGGGCGGGCTCTGCAAATTAAATTCCCCCTCACCAATCGACTTACCCGCGCACATGCTAGCAGCCGCAGAGGTCCAGATGCGCATGAGACCGCGAATCTCGCTCAAAGTAGGCGATAGCAGGTCGAAGGTGGCGAAATGCAAATGGTCCTGCGCGGGGGTAGTGATACCCGCCTGGTGCGGTCCATAAAAGGGCACCGTCTCCTGCGAATGGTCACGCACTGAGCTTGATAACGCCGCGTCCCGCTGCTGAAGCAATGTATAACCACCAGTTGCTAGCACAGCTCCAGTTCCGGCAACACCCGCACCGCGCAACAAGTCGCGGCGGTTCAGATGAAAGCGCTTCATAGCGTTCACTCCTTTGGCAACTCTACGGCAACCTTAGAAAGAGGCTCGGCAGTGGCATCAATAGACTGGCTGAGCTTATGAGTATCGCTGGTCTTCAACGTATTAAAGGAGACAAATGTGTTACCCTTACGGTAGCCATTTAACATATCAGAGGTTTGCTGGAAGTGATTTGAAATCTCCGTGAGCAGAGCTGGATTCTTTTTGGTGAGGAAAGGCTTGAAAACCTCAAAGGCAGCCTGAGAGCCTTCAACATTCGCGGCGAGATCCGTGATATCGGTATGTGAGTAGCGATCCTCTTCACCTGTCATCTTGGTCTTTGAAGCTTCATCCAGCAAGCCCACAGCGCCATCTATGATATCAGTCGCCGTCAATGGAACATCCTTGATTTTCTCGCGCAACGCCAGGACATCTGTCATCAATTGGCGAGCATTCTGTTCCTGACCCTTCGTGGTCTTCTCCTGCCACAAAGCCTTCTCAATGCGGTGGAAACCGCGCCACTCGTTGAGCGGGACATCGTTCTCGCGCGCGTCTATCGAGGCGTCGAGCTGACCAAACTGTTCCGCGATAGGCTCGATACGCTCGTAGTACTGGCGCGTTGTGGCATAGAGCGACTTCGCTTGCTCCATGTCGCCCTTGATGACCGCATCGGTAAAGAGCTTTGTTTGTTGCACCAGGATATCACTCTGATCGGCAACATACCCGCGATAGGTCGTGATAGCCTGACGAACGGTAATGTCGGAGTTGCCTGCGGTTGTACTGCTTGTCGTATCCTTGCCACCGACAAAAGCGCCAACCATCCCCTTGTCCACATAAAGTTCATCATACATCTTGTATGAACGCTCACGTGGATTCAGAACGACCGTTTTGCTCTGTCCAGGCTGAAGAGTGGATTCAGGCGAGAGCCCCTGGATCTCTACGATATGAATATTTGCCCCCTTATTGACAAAGGTGACCGTAACTTTTTGATTAGGTGTAACGCTGACACTGGCGGGATCAAAGTAGTTGTCTCGTACAGTAATCATCACGCTGGCAGGCTTGGAAACCTCTGCCTTCTTCTCCTGCCCACAGGCAGCCAGCAGCGTTAGTAATAACGCCAACAATGCCAGGAGGGAGAAAGCGGATAAATAGCGCTTACGTACTTGGAGCTTCGCTGGAGTCATGGGTATTCTCCTTTGCAATACAACATCCTCTTCTCATCTCGATATGAATGCTCATCATGTCTACATGAGAAAGGCTCTACTTCATCGTGTTCATGGGTGGATTACGGAAACCAAATGGTGTGCCATGGAGCACATTGAACACAATAAATGTTATGAGAGATGATACCTGAGCGATTTTGGCATATTCGCATAAACTGCATTTTTCTAGAGTGAAAGTACTATTTCCCGGTAAAGGTAGCATAACCAGTTTCTAGTACTTTCCTGCCAATTTATAGCATTCCACGCATTACGAAGAATTTCGCATTGTACCATTGACACAAATTAATACATTAACGCGGGAACGCCCGCTGTTCCCACGCCATTCGTCCAAAGGAGATGTAGACATATGAAACGCACATCCACACGACATGGTAACCGCTTCATGTTCTTCATAGCTGGCTGTTGCCTGACACTGCTTATCTTGATCCTCTCGGCATGCGGTGGCGATAATGGTTCGACGACATCCACTACTTCCAACACCTCTAATAACTCGACAACCGCCATCACAATCAAAGAATCCAGGGGACCATCAGGCGATGTATACACCTTTGACCCAACGACGCTCACTGTGAAGAAGGGTGATAAGGTTACTATCGAGAACCAGACCGATGAGGTACAGGAAATTACTGGAGGGGACGCCAGTAAGGCGGGTGTAAATGTCAAGATTCCCATAAACGAGAAGGCAACCACAACCTTTAACACAGCGGGAACATTTACCATTAAGACCAACAAAGAGGCAACTATCACAGTCCAGGTCCAGTAGAAACCACACGTTCCTGGTCTTTCGCTGTTCCGCGTGAGGATCGCCACCCCGCGACCCTCACGCCTTATGGTGTAGAGGAATGCAAGCAGCTATGGTATTGGAGGGATATTTTTAGAGGAGTTAGAAGACTTGGGGGACTTGGCCTTTGAACGCCTGGGTTTCGGAGGGCTCTTCTCTTTAGGTGGACGTGGACCATAGACACGCTCCGCTATAGCGTCAACCGCCACCATGACATCCTTCAGGACGGGTTTCTGCTGGAAGAAGAGTACTTCGCTGGCAACCTCTCGAAAGTCTTCTTCAGTGACATTCAAACCCTTGTAGACGAGTAGGAGCATATGACGACATTGGGCGGCTCGTACCTTCTCAAGCTTGCGCCGAAGATATTGGGGATGCCAGAAACCTACAAGCTCGACGAGAACGTAACGCTGCTCATCATGCTCATCGAAGAACGTGAAGTCCGGAATCATTACCGTATCGCCCAGCAGTAACACCTCACTCTCGCGCTTGAGTCGCCAGTGCCCGCGTTTGTCGCCGATCTTGCGCTCAAACTCCTGAGCAAAATCCGCTTCCAGGGTACTATCAAAAGGCCCCGAAGCTTTGAAGTGAGAACGCAAGGCGGAAGTATAGTCAAGGCTATAAGTCAGGGCTTCCCGTGCTTGCGGTGGCTGAACATGCGCGCGCATTTGCCAGTGCTCACAAAGCAGGAGAGCAGGTAAAAATGCTGCCATCTGCCGCCCATAGCGCTGCGTTGAAGAGACAAAAGGCGAGATTGGGCCGTCCAACTCGACGCGGTAACCACCCTCGGGTTGTGGCTCCGCAACGAACATGAGCTTAAAAAATTTTATATATTTCCACAGGTCTTTGAAGTTGCTATACGCCTCTAGAGTGATACGTGAGGCCCAATAGAGGACACCACGTGCTAGTTCAAGATTGTAGCGCGCCAGCAGTTCAGCAGGCGTCCAGGCTGGACCAGCATCAGTCAGTTGATATGAGACACGCCGGTCGGCGTAGAGCATAGTGTGAAGTTGCTCAGAAGGCACTGAGAGATCTTGCGCCAGCTTCTCGAAGACATCCTGCCGACTCTGTGAGCGAAAGACGTCAGGTTGCTTGAAGACGGGGCCATACGCGAAGGCCCGCTCACGAAGAGTCGCGGGCGCGACCGGGGTTGCTAGAGGTGTGAAGATCGCCGCGTCGAGTAGCACCTTCGCGAGACCGCGTAGGAACACATAGTCTACTCGCGCGCCTTCATAGCGTGCGAAGCTCTGGTCCCATGTATCTTGAGCAAGCCCGACATGTGCCGTCAGTAGATCTATCAACTCCTGAGCAGTGCGCTGTAGCTCTGGATTCTCTACATCAACCATCTCGACAGAGAGCACTGAGCCAGAGAAGCGAAGCCGAGGTCGGATCAAATCGCTAGTGAGCATCAACGTTTCTCCTGGGGGACATAGCGACGCTGAGCCTTACCCTCTTCAATAGTCTTGCGAGCCAGAACTTCGAAGAGTACAGCTTCGCGTTGCTCCTGCTTGCGCAGGATGCGCCCAAGCCGCTGGATATACTCGCGCTTATTGGAGCCACCACCCAGAACTATCGCGATCTTTGCCGCCGGAACATCCACCCCCTCGTTCAGGACCTTCGATGTAGTTACCACCTGATATTCACCGCTCTGAAAGGCGTCGAGAATATGCTTGCGCTCAGCGACTCCTGTTTCATGTGAGATTACCGGGACCAGCCATTGCTGAGAGATCATATAGGCGACGGCGTTGCTCTCGGTAAAGATCAGGATACGCTCGCCCGCGTGCTCACGCAGGAGTTCATCGAGTTTCGCGAACTTGCCTTCGCAACTCCAGACAATCTCAAGCAGACGTTGGCGCGCAAGTAAGGCACGCCGAGCGGCAGTATCAAACGAGGAGAGGCGCATTAACTCCCGTAGCCAGCCTGGACCGTGACTGCTGCGCAGACGGCGCTCGCGCACAAAGCCTGTATAGATCTCGTAGGCTGAATCATACGCCGCTCGCTCCTCCTCAGTCAAATTCACGCGCACGCGCTCGGTGCGGTACTGCGCGAGCTGCTGCCCCACTAGATTGTGCAGCGGTAGTGTATAGACGGTAGGTCCAAGCAGCTCATCGACGCGCCAGCGTCCATTGATCTGCTCCTCCTCTTCAGGATACGTAGCAGTCAATCCAAGCCGCGCGATAGCAGGTGACATCAGTGCCGCCTCGCCCCAGGTGCGCGCGGGTAGATGATGGACCTCGTCGAAAATCAAAAGGCGAAAGGTGTTGCCATGCTCAGCCATGAGGTCGCCAGCCGAGTGATAGGTCGTAATGGTAATTGGGGCTATCAGCTTTTCACCGCTATAGTAGACGCCTATCTCGGTCTTGAAGGCGTTAACTAGCCGCGCATACCACTGATGTACAAGTGAGATAGTTGGCACAATAATGACCGTTGAGGCGTTTACCTGGCTAATGGCATGGATCGCCAGGAAAGTTTTCCCAGCGCCTGTAGGCAAAATGATACTGCCACGACTCTGTGCCTCCTTCCAGGCATCAAGGGCCGCGATTTGATAGTCATGGGGTTCACGCGTCTCATGCAGATGTAGCTTGAGACGCTTCCAACGGGGAACGTCATCGCGGATAGCACGCTCCTGAAACCAGGGCCGTAGGGCATGATAATGGTATGCCTCACAACGCCACAAACCCTTAATGAATTGAAAGGGGGCTGGAATGGGCTCACTGGCATCAATGTGCCGCAGAACCAGGGTCCCACCCTGAAAGTAGACTGACGCGCTCATGTGCCTAGCATAGCAGCATGTACGTGCTTCGTCTAGAGGGAACTGATTTCCATACTCCTAAAGTGCCATATCACCAGTACAAAAGATCTTAACGACGACACAAGCAGCCTCACGCCTGAAGCATGTAACCAACACCCCGCTGTGAGGTAATATGTTTTTTGGCCGTGCCTAGCTTGCGCCGCAAACGAGCGATATAGACATCCAGCACATTACTTGTTTCATCCTGCCAAATATGGTCAAAAAATTTGTCGCGTGACACTACCGATCCGGCATTGCTCATCAGGATAGTCATTATACGCAGTTCGGTTGGTGTTAAGACAATCTTCTTGTGCCCCTTGATTGCCAACTGAAAGGTATCAGGCAACAACTCAAAAGGTCCGATCTTCATGGTTCGGTTCGATGAACGTCCCATAAGATGCCGCTCGACAACCTGGACACGTGCCAAAAGTTCCTGGAAGTCATAGGGCTTACAGATGTAATCTTCAGCATTTAACGCGAATCCATGCAACCGATCTGGTATCTCCGTGCAGGCAGTCACAAAGACGACTGGTATAGCATATCCAGCCTCGTTGAGTTGCTGGACAAATTCAAAGCCAGTGATATTTGGTGGCATACGGACATCGACCAGCAGCAGGTCAGGCAACCGCTTTTCGATCAACGCCAGTGCTCCGTCTGGATTATCAATTGTAGCAACTTCATAGCCATTATTCCGTAATACCACCTGAATCAGTTGCAGCGACAAGAGATCGTCATCAAGCACTAAGATATACATGTGCAAACCCTCCTACATTGCCAATATGATTACGACCAACATACAAATATCCATACAATCTGGAATTAAAATAGCGCTAGTCGTCGTCAGTTGTCCGCCGCTTTTCCATGAACTCATCAAATTCTGCCCACTTGACCTGGTAATCCCTACCGACCTTGTAAGCGGCAGTCGTTTAGTGCAAACTCATTCTTATACTACTTCAACACATACTTTTTAACACTGTTACAATCCTCTATAACGCTAGCCATTCATTCAACGTTGGTACACCATCAATTTCGCCCTATTATATGCCTCATTGAGAATTTCAGTCAATCATTGCTTTATATGTGATAATCATATTAAGCGCCGTATATTCTTGTGTTAAGATCTTATGCGAAAGCCAACGCCGCTGAGTGTGACTAGCGCTAGTCCCCATGCGGGGGCACGGCACGCTCAGGTTTCCAGATAAGGAGTAAATGGTGTTTTTCTCATATAAAACGAGGCAAAAGTAAAGCCCTTCTAGCAGCATAGGAGAGCCAAACGTGAAAGACACTGCGCGAGGGCATGAGTATACTTGCTTATAGAAGGTAATACAATCGACCCGGCGAAGCGCCTTTGTGCCGAGAAATGTCCAACGAGCCGGAAACAGAGGAGTTAGACAAGAGAAAATGACACCACAGAGCAACCACACTCCGGCTCCTGTCGGAGTCTTGATTATGGCTTATGGAACGCCAGCGAAGAGCGAAGACATCGAGAGCTACTATACTCACATTCGACATGGACATCCCCCAACGGAAGAGTTGCTGGCGGAACTACGTGGGCGCTACCAGGCTATCGGTGGGCTTTCGCCTCTGCTGAAGCATACGCGTACCCAGGTCGAGGGCATACAGGCAGCACTCGACGCACGAATGCCCGGCCACTATCAAACCTTCCTCGGTATGAAGCATGCCGATCCTTTTCTTGAGGCGAGTGCCTCGGAGCTTGCGCACAGTGGTGCTAATCAGGCTATTGGGCTTGTGCTCGCTCCCCATTATTCCAGCATGAGTGTAGCTCAGTATATGCAACGCGTTCAGAAGACGCTGCCCGCGAGTCTGCATTTTACAGCCATCGAGTCCTGGCATCTCTTGCTAGGTTACATTACTTATCTGGCAGAACAGATATTGCACACGCGAGAACGCCTGCTCAAGGAATCAGGGATAACCGAGGAGCAGCTAGAGATTATCTTCACGGCGCATAGTCTGCCCGCGCGTATTCTCGCCAATAATGACCCATATCCCCGCCAACTTCGGGAAACGGCGGAAGCTGTCGCCAGGGCAGCAGGCTTGACTCACTGGTCCATTGCCTGGCAGAGCGCGGGCCGTACTGCCGATCCCTGGATTGGCCCCGATATCCTGGAGGTATTGCGGGAGCTTCCCCACAAAGGAAAGGCGGGAGCTCTAGTCTGTCCCGCTGGTTTCGTCTCCGATCACCTGGAAGTGCTCTATGATCTAGACATTGAGGCCAGTCAACTAGCTGCCAGCCTGGGCCTTGCCTTCGCGCGCACTATACTTCCTAACGATAACCAGCGTGTCTTCGATGCCCTGGCAGAAATGATTATCCAGGCTGAGTATGAAACCCTAATTTGAGATAGGGGAAGGCACCGCGCACAATCCGCCTTTCGCCATACTAGAAATTTTAAAACGCGAAAAGTGGTATACTACAAGCGACATTATACAGGAGAATAGATGCACATGTCGCTTCCTTTACCTCCAGCGGTCGCGTCCTATGTTGGCCCGCTGCTCTCAGTCGAGACCCCACCTCAGGGAATGGCTTTCAAAGTATTCATCCTAACCTCTCAGCGTGGGCGCTTCATCCTCAAAGTCGCACAGACGCCTGCCATGATTGAAGCCTTATCCAGAGAAGCATATGTTCTCTCAGCACTACAAGATCAGGCTCCACTTGTGGCTCAGCCCTTGATGGAGGAAGCGGGAGATGGTGAACATGCCTTCCTCTTTAGTTATCTTGAAGGTGAGCCGCTCTATAAGCGCCTGCGTAGGGCAGAGAGCCAAGAGAGGCTGGATCTGGTTACCCAGTTCGCGCAAACATTGCGCCTGATTCATAACTGGTCACCAGATCTCTCGCGACCTGCGAACTGGCTGTCAGAGAAGTTGGACTGGCTGAGAGGAAAGATCGAGGCACGCCCGGTCAACACACCAATTGAGCGTACCAGAACACGCTTCGATGGAGCAATAGGAAACCACCTGCTGGATGATCTACAAGCTCGCCGCCCGCTGCTTGAGAATGACATGGTATTTGGTCACTATGACTATTGCCTGCCAAACGTGCTCATCCTTCATGAGCGAGTAGCAGGCATCATTGACTGGTCTGGAGGAGGTTACATTGATCGACGCTTCGATCTGGCGACGGCGCTATTCTCCCTGAGCCTGCTAGAAAAATGGGAGCATAGTTCCTATCGATTACACTTTCTCAAAGCCTATGGGTATACAGAAGACCCTGACTCGCTCTCCTTCTTCGAGGACCTTCACGCACTCACTTGCGCTTTCTGGCAATGACGATACGACTCTCGCAAGCAGATTATGTTGTCCCCTCTAAATTATCTTGAGGCTGATTTTGATGCAAGTACCAGAGGCTTCGGGCTGGTTCAGCGTTCAGACCAGCATAACTATCAATGCCCCCCTTGAACGCGTATGGGAGGTCCTGACGGACCTGGAACACTATGGAGAATGGAATAGCTTTGTGCCATCGATGCAGGCCGATTTGCGCGTTGGCGCGACACTGACGATGCGTGTGCGTATGCGAGGTAATCTTGCGACAACAAGTGTCGAAACAATTACCGCGCTTGAGCCACAACGTCTGCTAGCCTGGAAGATTCGTTCTCCTGCATGGATATTGCGTGGTGAGCGTTTCCAGGTTATCAAGGCCATCAACGAGCAAACAACCGAGTACTGGACGCAAGAGTCCTTTACAGGCATCGTTGCCCCCTTGCTCCAGGTATTATTTGCTCGCGACCTGCAACGAGGCTTTCAAACAATGGCGCGTGACCTGCAAGCACGTGCGGAAGCGGCGCGTGTCTAAAGCTCCTTCAATACACGTCTGGCGAGAATAGTGCGCGCCAACTCCCGCCAGGCGCATATATTCCGCTACGCGCCGTCCGTCTCAAAGCGACCTGTCTTCTCGGATAGATGGATGCTATAGACTGAGGCTACATTACGCAGCCGCTCAGGAAGAAACTTGTCGGTTTCGACAAGTTCATGTACAGCTTCGCCACTGGCAACAATGGTTACCATGCGCTTCATCAATAACTGTACCGCTCTGGCAGCTTCTTCTCCCTCAAGCTCCTCAAATCGGCCCCATGCCACGACGCTGCGCCAGTTCGCCAGATCGTCTATATGATCGACTTCAAAGCAGACATCTGGATTCTCATGCATCATTCTCAACTTCATCCCCTGAAGCGAATGGGCGTAGATAGAGTCACCATCATAAACATAGCTGATGGGAACTATATACGTACGACCGTGAGCATGACAGCCAATACGCCCCAGGACATTACTGTACAAGACATGATCTATTTGTTCCTGATTCAATTCGCCAAGCATGCTCTCCCTCCTTAAAGCATCTAAAAATATTGCTCTGTACATTCAGTTTGCACCTGAGCACAAACTGATCAGGCAAGATTAGACATAAAGGTGGAATGATTGTGCTAAACACATCTGCATGCTACAATCTTTAATACGCAATTATGGCTTTTTTTATAACATTTAAGAATAGGCTTACTCCTTATTCGAAAACCTGAGTGCAGCAACACTAGCCGCGGCAGCGGCGTTGGTTTTCGCATAAGACCTTAGACATAAGGAAAGGGATGCATACTCGCGATGAATTGCGCTAATTGTGGTATGGTGATACCAATTAATGCTGCTGTATGTCTAAACTGTGGAGCTATGGCTCCTGCTTCATACCCTTATGCTCAAAATCCAGAATATAGACCAGAACAACAGAGTTACTATCCTTCTGGTCAATCCAGCTATGATCAACCACAGTCAGGATATGAATCACCACAGCCGGGGTATAATCCACCACCACAAGGCTATTACCAGGCCCAACAGAGCTACATTCCTCCTACGCCTGGTTATGGCCCACAATCAGGCTATGTTCCTCCTCAACAAGGCTACATGCCACCTCAATATGGGCCTCAACCAGGGGTGAATGTTACAGTCGTCAACAATACGCAGAGAAGTAACACCCCGCTTGTCGTTGAAATTATCCTCTCTATCTTCGGCATCTTTGGCGTTGGTTGGCTGACAGCAGGGGAGACAACAGTAGGAATTGTCTTGCTTCTATGCAGTTTCTTCGTATATTGGCCTATGCTTGTCGTAATCGGAATCTTCAGTATAGGGGTATGTGATTTCCCACTTATCATCGCGGCGATTGTTGTAAACGCTATCCTTCTTAATAACAAGCTAAAAGCGAAAGCAATCGCGTATGTAACCATGATACAGAGCAGATAAGAAATTATGTGGAGTCGAACTCCTCATAAAGCCCGGCTCCACATGCTCGCTATAGTACTAGCAGGAGGTTTTGCTTATGCCCCTAAATGCAACCATGCCTCTCGCTAGCGCAGCTCCAGGTAAGCCAGAGCGAACATTTCTTCCTCGTCCTGTTCTGTATCTACTTGTTGAAAGCCGAGTGCCGATGTTTGTTTGGTTCCATTCTTAAAAAGATACAGCAATAGGTAGTCTACTATGAACACGAAGCCGAGACACACCAGGGAGACATCATCCTAGAGCAAGGTATTGACAAGGTAGAGGAACTCGTCAAGTTCGATTGGCTTCTGCAAACGCAGAAGCTTATTATGCTCCACTGGTATATTCATAAGCTCGGGCATGGCGCTAATAAGTACGACAGGTACATCATCGAAGATATCCATAGCTCGTATGGTCTGGTAAAGAGTAAAGCCATTTACATCGGGCAACCGGTAATCACAAATGAAAAGGTCGGGGCGATCATGCTTGAGAAGCGCCAGAGCCTCAGAGGCGGTAAAAGCCAGCACTGCCCTATGAGGGGTTTCCTGCTTGATAGCTTCCGTGAGAAAGAGGCCAATCTCAGCATCATCCTCCACAATCAATATATATTTTGAGGAGCGTTCTAGGTTCTGTTCGTTTGTATGATACATAAGCAGTCCTTTTAGAGAAAAGTCGAGTAACGTTATATTATTGCACGTCCTCCCTCCGCAAATCGTCTCATTTATACGCAAAAAGTCCTCGTCCACTAGGATAAAGAGGTGATACATGCGACATGATGCAGACATCAGCCGAGCATGTATCACCTCTTTACATCTCAAATCCTTGAATTCTCCTCTATTGAAACAGGCCTACTTCTTCCCCTCGCGCAGGTCCGCAAGGAGGTCCGCATAAGCGTGCCGGTCCAGGGGAAGCACAACCTCGCGCTCCTTATGGCTGGAATAGTTGATGGCATTAGCAAGCTCTAAACCCAATAATCCTTGAGCACCCTCCGCGCGAGGTAAGGTGCCATTGAGTATGGCATTATGAAAATCACGGTAGACGGCGACATGATCGCCCTTACCTTCTTCCAGACTCACATCATATGGAAGCACGTTGGGGCTACCATAGGGGTTGAGACAACTCACTCTGTACTCCCGCATATCCACATCGAGCGTTTGCACGCTCAGCTTGCCATGTCCCATTTCGAGAGAGCCACGCGTACCAACTATCTTCAGACGCTCCGCAACATCAGCTTCGGCAGTGCTAATATGGAGCATGCCCAGGGCGCCGTTCGACCATTCTAGCATGGCATGCGCCGTATCTTCCGTTTCGATGTCGTGTAGTAATTGGCGCGTCCAGGCTACAACTCGTCTGGGCTGACCCAGCAAATAGCAGAGCACATCCAGGTTATGCGCGGCCTGATTGGTAAGGATGCCACCACCCTCACCTCGCCAGGTCGCGCGCCAGGCTGCCATAGAGAAATAACTCGCTGGACGAGGCCACATCGCGACCAGTTCGACGCGCTGAATCTCACCCAGCACGCCCTGCTGTAAGACCTGACGAGCGGCGTTTACCTCTGGGCGAAAGCGGTGTTGGAGGACTACGCCTAACTGGCGCTCGTTCTGACGTGCGGCCTCTAGCATAGCATCCGCCTCCTCGACCTGCACCGCCATAGGCTTTTCGATCAGCACATGGCTTCCCGCGCTTAGACTGTCAATCGCCATTGATGCATGCAAAAAAGGCGGCGTCAGGATCACGACAATATCAGGCCGCTCCTTCGCGAGCATCTGGCGATAGTCTTCATAAAAGGCGCTGCCTAGTTCTTGAGCGCGCTGCTGACCAACTTCGACATTAACATCGGAAACCGCGACCAGATCGACTTCTGGCAATTTTAGCGCAGGTCGATGACCGTTCAATATGCCAGCCCCAACACCAATAATCGCGTGCCTCAGGCGTGTCTGCTCCATCGCGACAATACTCCTTCTCACTACATGTTTTGTATATCAATATTCAACTCGGCCTTGCTCACCTTTATGAAACACCTGCTTCGCGCAAGAGTGTCAGCAGAGAGGCAAAGGATTCGCGAGTAGCCTGCTCCTGACCGCCCTGCGGGTGTGAGTAGTGTGTCTCCAGCGACATGTATCCCTCATAGCCGTCAGCTGCGAGGGCGCGAAACTGGCTGACATAATCGATAGTTCCTGCTCCCATGCCTGTCCAGCGGAATTGGTCATCTACATCCTTGAGATGGACATGATAGGCACGCTGACGCACATGCGCGTATCCTTCGGGGAAAGGGGATGAGCCGAGAGCGGCCTCATTACCAGGGTCCCAGATCACGCCAAAGGAGGTCGATGGAATGCGTTCAAGCAGCCAGCCAGTCTCTTCGCCTGTAGCGATATTGCAGGCGTGCTCATTCTCTATCACCAGTTTGAGCCCTGCCTCCTCGGTTCGCCGGACCGCTTCGGCAATTACCTCAAGAACCTTCTCACGTACAGCTGTGGGATCAGGCACACGCATAAAAGAAAAGGTACGTACGAGAGGAGCGTTAAAGCGCTTCGCCAGCTCAAAGGAGTGTTGCAAGATTTCCCACTCCCGCTCCTGCTCACTCTCATTCTGCCAGAATGGACTCTTCAGAAAGGGAGAGGCGATAGAGCAAACCTTGAATCCGCCATTCTCAAGTAGATCCTGGACACGCTTCAGGCTCGCATCGTCATGGAAGACGATATTTTTGTTGTCAAACGTGCGCAGTTCAACAGTGTCCACACCCAGATCACGACACACTTGTAAGGCATGTTCAAGATCCTGAGAGATCTCATCAGTAACAATGCTAAGTTGCAAAAGGTTTGCTCCCCTCTACTGAAGACGAAGCGGCTCCAGGTGCCGGACGAAGTGCCGCTTTATAAAGGCATAGTATTCCTCGCGATGCCGAACCAGAGCACGCTCAAGAGCCGCCCCAAACCTATCAAGCGCTGACCCAAAGGTGACATGCAGAACCTGCCGCGCATCAAACTGCTCAAGGAGGGATGGCAACTGCTCATCAGTGAGTTCATCAGACGCTGGTACTTTATCCAGACTCGCCGAGACATGATACGTCTTACGGTCTTCCTCGTAACGTTCGCGGGCGAAGGTCAATATCTCGCGGAAGAGATCTGTCTCTACAGTAGCCAACAAGCGCAGCGCCTCAAGATAGCTTGTACCCGCCGTCTTGAGATGGACCAATCCCTGGGTATAGCGCATAGCGGGCGGGTAGACATCAAACTTATCAGAACCAGTGTGCAGACTCAATTTATAGCTATTGCCAAAGTGACGCATGATGGCAGCATGCCCGGCAAGGTTGCGCTGAAGCTCGTCGAGTGAGCCGATGTAGTCGACGCCCTTCTCAAAGCGTCCAACAAAACGCGGTGCCATGCTGACCAGGGGCACTCCCAGGCGTTTGAGTTCGGAGACGATATAGAAGTGCTCTTGCAGACGGGTAGTGGTGCCTGTCTCATCAACCGACATCTCTAGCTCAAAGGGACGCGTTCCCATAAGCTCACGCAGACGACGAGCCATTCTCGCAGTATGCGCGATAGCGGCTCCATACTTGGCAACCGCGCTATACAATGCCTGGGCATCGAAGGGCAGAGGGCGTCCGTCCAGGTCTACGGTCGTGAGGTAGCGCACCTGAGTATCCTGCATGGTTGTTTCCAACTCGTCCCAGGGTAAAGCACTGACCTTCTCACGCAAGCGCTCAAGGGGAGCGGTATCCGCGTCGTCGTCCACATAGTCGCCTGGATCGATGGTGTAGAACGTATAACCAGCCTCCACAAATGGGTCGATGTCCGCGAGCGTTTTCAGGTGATCGGCATCCGCGCCCCAGGCTTCGCGCCAGCCCATCTCAAACGCGCCCCACATGGCATCATCAAGCACTTGTTGGGGCGTACGACCAGTACGCGTATTTTCGCGTACTGATTGCTGCGCGAAGATGGGTGCCACGCCGGTCCCCTGAATCGCCTGAATATGACCAGGTGTAGCGAAGCCCAGCCTGTCACCCATGCCAGCCGACGTTCTCAAACCCAGCGTGACGGGTTGCAACCAGGGCAAACGCTGGCGCAGGGTATCTGCGTTCTCAGCGAGTAGAGAGCAGAGCAGGGCAGATGGCTGGTCGTGAGGGGTACCCACAAAGCCCGCCGTCTGACCAGCGACCACCAGCATTCTCTCACCTTCAAGGTTCATCAAAGCATAGGTCGTCCCCTCATACTCAACGACCGATTGCGGCAATATAGGCAAGCTTGATAGGTCTGACATTAGAGTCCTCCTAGCTTGTACGTCTGCTTCGCCAGGCGATAGGCCAGATCCACAATCATTTCATGGGCGTCTTCCTCATCGATGATACCGCGCACAACATGATCTGCTAGCCAGTCAGCGCTGGCACGACGCCAGACATTATGGCGCGCTGGAATCGAAGGATAAGCACGCGTATCATCGTTAAAGCCAGCCGTGTTATAAATGCCAGCCGTTTCGACGACATTATCAAAAAAGCGCCGCATCCCATTGAGGCTATCGAAGAACCACCAGGGCGGACCAAGGCGCAACGCTGGATAGTGTCCAGCCAGAGGAGCCAGTTCGCGGCTATAGGTTGTCTCGTCGAGGTTGAAGAGCACCAGAGTCAGAGCCTTCTCGTTACCATAAGCATCCAGCAGTGGCTTGAGATTGGCGGTGAACTCGCCTGCTGTGGGAATATCGGCTCCCATATCTGGACCAAAGCGCTCAAAGAGGGAGGTGTTATGGTTGCGATAGCTACCAGCGTGCAACTGCATCACGAGCCCATCCTCAATACTCATGCGCGCCATCTCGATCAACATATGTCCGGTGAAGCACCGCGCGTCCTCGGCGCTGACATTCCCCTTCAGGGCGCGCTGGAAAATCGCCTCAGCTTCACCTGAGCTCAGCCGTTTCGTATATGCGGTCAGAGCCGCATGATCGGTAGCGGTCGCGCCAAGACTCTTGAAGTAAGCACGACGCTGCTCCAGGGCTGCGATATATGACTGATAGTCCTTTACTTCAATGCCAGAGACTTCAGAGAGACGTTGGATCTGAAGATCATAGTCGGGAGTATCAATGTTGACCACTGCGTCCGGTCGGAATGTGGGAATAATACGCCCATGCCAGCCTGACTCACGCAGCGCCCGATGATACTCCAGAGTACTCGTCGCTGGATCAGTTGTCGCCAGCACTTCGATATTGAAGCGCTCAAAGAGCGCGCGAGGGTGGAACTCATCGCTCGCCAGTTTCCCGCTCAAAGCGTCATAGATGCTCTGCGCGTTCGCGGAGTTGATCTTCTCGTCGATGCCGAAGATATCGCGCAATTCGTCACGTAACCAGATGGAAGTAGGCGTCCCTCGGAAGAGATGCCAATTATCGCAGACGAGTTGCCAGACACGACGATGATCGGGCGCGTCTACAGTTACGCCATTCCTGGTGGGAATAGTGAGTTCTTCCAGCCTGATTCCCTGTGAATAGAGCATACGGAAGACATAGTGATCAGGGATGATGAGTAGATCAACGGGCGTTCCCCACTGGTAATTGGGGTCAGCCAGTAGACGCGGATCAACATGCCCATGCGGGCAGATGAGAGGCAGCGCTTTCACCTCATCGTAGAGCGCACGCGCGACCTGGCGCTGTGCGGGCTCGGGGGAAAAATAGCGATCCTCATTCATAGCGTATTTGCCTCCTTCTGTTTCCACGTGGAGAGAGGGAATAGGTCATCAACCGTTACCAGCGTGCCAGTACGCATCGACTCATTCGCCGAGATGCCTGTAAGGATTGAGGCCGCTCCGTCAATATGCGAGGCTGCGCGCTTGAAAGGATCAAAGGGCGGCTCAGGAGCGAAGAGTTGCTCCAAAAGCACTGGGTCCCCCCCGCCGTGCCCACCTTCGCCAATCGGCACCTCAACTTCATAGGGCACACCAAACATAGGATAGGCTCGGATAGTCGCTTGCTTGAAAGATCCCTTGCTCGCACCAACGCCTTTGGCACGCCCGTCACCATTCAGGTGGTTGATGTTCTCCACAACCTCCAGTTCAATTCGTCCCCTCGTGCCCGTTATCGCGACACGCAACCCCTCCCAGGGCGAGTACGCCAGTAGATGATAGGAGAGTTGCGCGCCATTTTGATAGCGAGCCACAACACTCATTGTATCCTCTATTGTGATGGGTTCGCCAAAGACGTTGCGGTCACGCAAGTAACCGGACTCCTGCTCGGCTTCCAGGTAGAGACCTCGTAGAGCCTCATTCTCATCTAGCTTCAGAGCAAAGGGGTCGCCCTGAGCCTCGGGAATACCGGTATAACGCGTGTAGGGGTAGGACTCTCCACGCTCCTCCGCGTTCGCTCGCCCGTAGAACTTCAGATCGCCGAGGGCAAATACCTGACGTGGATATGAGTCGATCCACCAATTTACAAGGTCAAAGTGGTGTGTCGCTTTGTGGACCATCAAACCACCACTGTTCTGCTTCTCCCGGTGCCAGCGTCTAAAATAATCTGCCCCATGACTGGTATCGAGGAGCCAGCTAAAGTCAACCGAGAGCGGACGACCCACGACTCCATCGCGCACCAACTCACGGAAACGCGTGTAGGCTGGTGTATAGCGATAGTTAAATGTGACTCGCAGAGACTTGCCCGTTCGCTCAATCGTATCAAATATGGCGCGAATCTTGGGCACCTCAGTCGTCATCGGCTTCTCTGTAATCACGTCGCAGCCCAGTTCCATCGCGCGAACGATGTAGGTGTGATGTGTGCTATCCATAGTCGTCACAATCACCACATCAGGCCGGGCCTCAGCGATCATGGTATCAAAATACTCAGCCTTAAAGGTGGGTAGCGGCTCTCCACCGCGATATCCCCGCTCATGTATGCGCTGATTATACCAATCCATGCGTACCTGGCTAAGGTCGCAGAACGCGACCAGCTCGGCCTTATCCTGATAGGTCGTGGTCAGCGCGTCTACATACATACCCGCGCGCGACCCGGTACCTACGATAGCGTAACGCTTGCTCTGAGTCATTTCTTCTCCTTCTCCCTTCGTGTGGAGGAGCATGTCCTCGGCGTCAATTTTTTGTGACCGGTCACACAATAGTATAGTCATCAAAGCGCTCCAAAAGCAAATTATACGCAGGTTTATGATCTTTTTATGACAAAACAGGGATTGACAAAGCAAAATAAGCTTGATTATAATGTGACCGATCACAATTTTTATCGCAGTTGAGTACCAATATGACACTCAAGAAGAAAAAGATCACAATTCATGATGTCGCACGTTCGGCAGGTGTCTCGTACCAGACGGTATCACGCGTCTTGAATGACAGTGATAATGTCTCAGAGAAGACACGCAAGCGCGTCTTGAGCGCGATGGAAGAGTTAGACTACTCGCCGAACAGAGTAGCTCAGATACTCAGCACCAACCGTTCACATACATTGGAGTTGTTTCTTGTAGATGTCAGGCATGGTGGGCGTCTCGCCAATACCACGAAGCAGATGGCACATGTCGCAAAGAGCATGGGTTACAGTCTCCTTGTCTCGGAAACCGATGAGGACAATTTGGAAGAGGCATTTGAGCAGGCAGCATCACGGTTGGTAGATGGAGTCGTGATGTACGCGCCTCGCATGCACATTTCAGATGATGATCTTTTAGCTCAAAGTCATGGAATCCCCCTGGTTCGACGCGACTATGTTCCAAGTTCAAAACTGGCCTGGATTGGCTTTGATCAGGTATACGCGACACGCATAGCAGTGGAATATCTTATCAATCTGGGGCACCGGCATATCGCCGCCATCCCTCCCGAAGAAGAAATTATCAATGGATACTGGCGTCAAAAGGTGTGGAAAGAGACTCTGCGCCTACATGGCCTGACGCCCGGGCCTGCTTATGGGGCTGACTACACTATTAGCGCGGCATACGAGGCAACAAAACACGTTCTGGCGAGCGACGATACGTTCACCGCCTTGCTAGCCGGAACCGATACAATGGCATTTGGAGCCATGCGAGCCTTACGCGAACATGGTTTGCGCATTCCCGATGACGTTTCTGTCATTAGCTTCGACAACGCAGAACTGGCAGCCTATACCGAACCGCCACTTACAACGGTTGACTTTAAATTCTCCAAGCAGGATGAGATGGCAGTCAAATACTTGATTGAGCTACTTAATGATCCAGAACTAGAGCTTCACCAACGTATACTCATACCAAATCTTGTCATCCGCGAGAGTACACGCAAATTACCATGAGCAATGTACGACTTGACGCATAGCATCTTCAAGAGGTTTCAGTAACAGGTAAACAATATCTTACTCCCGGCACGGCTTCCCCTCCTCTCTCCAGAGGCAGTGAAGTAATACGACAAAAGAAAACGATTACCAATGAGTTAAAGCCCATCATACGCTAAAGAGAAAGGAGGTTATGTCGCTGCACCTACCCGGTGCCCGACCCTTCACGACAGGTCATATCCTGACCACTATATCCAACAACGCCAATCTTATTTCCTGTTTACCGATCCAAGGCGCTCTTTCTTACTGGTCGCAACGAGTGCGGCCATACAAGTAAGCAAGCACACTATCCCATAGACGAGATAAACGCACGGCATGTCTTTCTTCTGCTTGAGCAGAACAGTCTTAAAATCACACAACGCTTAGATTCCGAACGTTATTCAGAATCTGAACACTGGCAACGTAGCTGGCATAAGTGATGTCGCATCCCTACAGTGGGTTGGCGAAAGCGTAAGACACAAGACGAAGAGGAGAACATGATCTTATGAGCAGGATCTATAGCCGACGGCAAGCGGTTCAATTGGGTGTAAGCAGCCTGGCAGGGCTGACAGTTCTAGGGCTCACCAGTTGTGGGAGCCCTACCGCCAAGAGTGGAACCACCAAACTACAGCTCTATTTCTGGGGCTCCGCCTCACGCGACAAGCTTACCAAAAAGGCTATCAGCCTCTTTCAGGGACAGCACTCCAATATTACCATCAATTCACACTTCACTGGCTTTGACGCTTACTGGGACAAGCTCAATACACAGGTAGCAGGCGGAACCATGCCCGACCTGTTCCAAATGGACATGCGCTACGTGGCTCAGTATGTCAAGCAAGGTCTTTTATTAGATCTGACATCCTCTATCGATAGCAAAGCTATCAATCTCTCCGACTTTGACCAGACCCTACTAGAGAGTAGCAAAGCTAGTGGAAAGGTCTATGGCATCCCAATGGGCGGCAACTATCATAGTTGGATCTATGATACCGAGATGCTCAAGGACGCTGGTGGCACTCCCCCCACTGATGACTTGGACTGGAATGGTTTCTCTGACTATATGACCAAGCTTTCAAAACAGCTCAAGAAAGGAGTAAGCGCCAGCAATGATGCCAGTGGTGAGATTGCGACCTTCGAGGTCTGGTTGCGCCAGCATGGGAAGGAACTCTACACCAACGATGGGCAGGTTAACTTCACGGCTGACGACGTTGCCGAGTGGTTTAGCTTCTGGGACAAGATGCGCAAGGCGGGGGCGTGTGTCCCACCTGACGTTCAGGCATCGTTAAGCGGAACCAGCGGGGCCGCTAACTCCACTCTCATTCATGGTAAAGCAATCTTTAACGTCACCCACTCGAACCTCTTTGATAGCTATCAGACCCTCACGAAGCACGCGCTTGAGCTTTATCCCATTCCTAAAGGCTCACAACCAGGCTCTTATCTCAAGCCTTCAATGCTTATTAGCATATCTTCTAAGACAAAGTACACCGATGACTCAGCCAAATTCATCGACTTCATCACCAATGACCCCAAGGGGGTTCAAGCCCTTGGGCTCGACCGTGGTGTACCCGGAGGAACTAAGGCTCGCGAGTCGCTCACTTCGCAACTCACGACCAGTCAAAAGATTGTCATGACCTTCTTCGACCGTATGGCCCAGGGTAGTCGAGTCAAGGGCAAGCAGGTCCTTGATCCTCCCGGCGCGGGCGATGTTCAGACCGCACTAACCAGGGATTCACAGGCAGTAAGCTTTGGTAAGACATCTATCTCAGCGGGAGCCAAAAGCTTCCTCTCTGATGCCCAGAAGGCCATTGCTCAGGCTAAGTGATGCGCCTCCGCGTCTTTAGCACTCAGAATGTAGAGCGGATGCTCCCGCCGCTCTACATTCCTCTATGGGCCACGCCATTGATTATGAGTGCTGATATGGCCTGATAGGCCATATCAGAGGCTACTTAGCAAGCATCATGACAGAGTAACAACACTGGAGTTATACTTATGGCTCGCATTGCTATAAAAGAGGCACCACAAGAGACGCTCAAGCCTATCTCAACGCGCAAACACACGCCCAATCACCTGCAAAAGGAGCAGGTAGCAGGCTATGTCTTCCTTATTCCCTGGTTCCTCGGTTTCATCGTCTTTACGATAGGGCCAATCCTTGGTTCGCTTTATCTCTCATTTACACACTATGATCTTTTGTCCGCGCCACGATGGCTTGGGCTGGACAACTACATCAACATGTTCCAGGATGAGCGCTGGCAACACGCGGTCCGCGTTACGATTGGCTATGTCTTCTTATCGGTGCCTTTCAAGATCGCCTTCGCGCTCCTGCTAGCACTTATCTTAAAGCGCGGGCTGACCAGCATAGGCTTATACCGAGCCATTTACTATGTTCCCTCCCTGCTGGGTGGGAGCGTTGCCATCGCGATCTTGTGGCGGCAGATTTTTGATTCAGATGGTGTGGTCAATCAGTTTCTCAGGCTGTTTGGCATTCCAGCGAACCAGAGTTGGATCGCGAATCCAGATTACGCTCTGTCCACGCTTGTTCTGCTCTCCATTTGGCAATTCGGCTCGCCCATGATTATCTTCCTGGCGGGTCTTAAGCAGATTCCCACTGAGTACTACGAGGCGGCACAAACCGATGGCGCAGGAAGGCTACGCATATTCTTCCGCATTACGCTCCCTTTGCTAACACCGCTGATCTTCTTCAATCTTGTCATGCAGATGGTAGAGGCGTTCCAGGCCTTCACACCCGCCTTTATTATCAGTAATGGGCAGGGAAGCCCACTCGATTCGACGCTGCTTTACACGCTCTACGTCTATCAGCAGGGCTTTGGGAGCCTGCACATGGGCTACGCTTCAGCGATGGCATGGACCTTATTGATCGCCATTGCAAGCATTACCGCGCTGGCTTTCCAGACTTCGCGCTTCTGGGTCTTCTATCAGGATGAGAGGAGTTAGTTGATGATTACCCATCTTTCTGGAACACAGAGGCATAACAAGCGCCTCTCCCGTTTCCTCTTACACCTGGGAATCGCGGTTGGCGCGTTCTGTATGATTTATCCTCTGATTTGGCTCTTTGTGGCTTCCTTCAAACCGCTTGACTCCATCTTTGGTGGCAATGCCAATATCTTCGCATCCGGCTGGACGCTACGCAATTATGTCGATGGCTGGAACGCCCTGGATTATACATTTGATACGTACTTCTTCAACTCGTTCATCGTCTGCCTGGGCGCGGTCGTCGGGAATCTCATCTCATGCTCAATGGCTGCATACTCCTTCGCGCGTCTGCGTTTCAAATATAAAGTTCTCTGGTTCGCGCTTATGCAGGGCTCGATTATGCTACCTCACAATGCGTTGATGGTGCCACAATATATCCTCTTCAAAAATCTGGATTGGGTCAATACCTTTCTACCCTTGATCGTGCCAAAATTTCTGGCAACTGACGCCTTCTTTATCTTCCTAATGGTGCAATTCATTCGTGGCTTGCCTAAAGAGTTGGATGACGCGGCAAAGATAGATGGCTGTAGCGTCTATGGTTTCTATTGGCGCATCGTGCTTCCATTGGCCTTGCCCGCCCTGGCGACCACGGCTATTTTTACCTTTATCTGGACCTGGAGCGACTTCACCAGCCAGCTTATCTATCTCAACGATTCCGCGCTCTACACCATGCCGATCGCGCTACGCACCTTCCTCGATAGTACCGGAAACTCTGCCTATGGGCAGATGTTCGCCATGTCGGTGCTCTCGCTATTACCCATCTTTGGTTTCTTCCTGGCCTTCCAACGCCTCCTCATCGAGGGTGTCGCCACTACGGGCCTGAAAGGTTGATCTCATCCTCTCAACTAACAACAAACACATCATACGAGACCCTCCTTGAGAGTGCGCGAAGTATATGGATATATACTTAAGTGCTTCGCACACTCTTCTCATTTACCCTTGCCTTTTGTAGTGTGAGCAAGATATAATAATTTTGAGACCGATTGGTCTCAAAATTTCGCTTACGAATCAGACCAATCGGTCTCAAATTGATATTTGTTATGCAGAAAGGGTCCGCTATGACATTGCTAGATGACACATTCCTGGCTATCGATGAGCATCTTGCTGGCGCGAGAAGATCACTCACAACTGCAGCAGGACCAATCTACCTGCAAACACACTGCTCGCCGCTCCTGATTGAACAACTGCGAGCGGAACAAGGGCTACGCGCCTTCGCACGCCAGCCTGAACGTGAACATGGTCTGCTCTTGAAACTCGCCAGAGATAATGATGCGGTGCTGACTCTAGCCTATACCCCTGAGGGCGAGATTATTGGGCAGGTCTCGCTGGCGCCTGTCGAGGGTTGGTGGCATGAATTGAAAAAAACTCATGAGATCGCATTCGAGGTAAGTTCTAACTGGCGACGCATGGGGATCGCGCGCCATCTACTTGATCTGGTCTTTGAAATGGTGCCTTTGGATGATATGATTGTACTGGGCATGGGTCTACACTGGCACTGGGACATGGGTGGCACGGAATTGTCGCCATTAAACTACAGGTCAATGCTCGAACGCCTGTGCGCGTCGTATGGCTTCATGGAGTACCTGACCTCTGAGCCCAACATCAACATGCATCCGGCGAATATCTTTCTTGCGCGCCTGGGGCGAACTACCGAACAGGAGACAGTTAGCACCTTCTTCAACTGCCTCCTGCGCTCGGATACTCTGCCTGGCATGTAACTATGGGAGCGATGCAATGAGTAAAGGTAATGATACCAGGAAAATGATCCTGGCACGCGCGGCCCCAATCTTCAATCAACAGGGTTTTGTTGGCTCCTCACTTGCTGACCTCATGCGAGCAACCGGGCTCGAAAAGGGTGGCATCTACAACCATTTCACTAACAAGGAACAACTCGCACTTGAGACCTTTGACTATACACTTGCTCTAATTCAGGAACGCTGGCGGCAAACCTTCAAGGAGAAAAGACACGCCATTGACCGCCTGTTAGCAATGTTGGACTACTTCCAGGGCATTATCGATGATCCGCCAGTGCCAGGAGGCTGTCCAATCCTGAACCTATCCGTTGAGGCTGATGATACCAATCCAGCTCTCCGGACTCGTGCGCAGGAGGCTATGAACGAGCTACAGGATACACTTCGACGCATTCTGGTACGTGGTATTGAGCGCGAGGAGATACGCTCCGACGTGGATATCGAGAACTGGGTCATACTTCTGCTCTCGACAATGGAGGGTGCGATCATGCTCAGCCAACTCTACCAGGAATCCCGCTATGTCCATAGTACGGCTGACTCACTCCGTAAACTCATTCTGAGCTCATTACCGCTCACGACGCCTTAGCGATCCTTGTCTGAAGCTTTCTGTTTCTCTAGCGCACTTGCCAGGATAGCCGTCACATCTTGCAATGTTTGACCTCGCTGGCGCTGCTCGGGTGTCTCCTGACCCAGTTCAGTGCCTTCGACAAAATGATAGAGCGCAGCTGCGCCCTCATGTATTTGTGGAGGAAGGCCTAAATCGGCAAAGGTACGCGCGATTTCTTGCATCTCACCTACCCAACGATACGCCTTGGGCGGCATACCAGGAACTGAGCGTTCGAGGCTACGGAACACTGGTAGATCACGAAACTCTGCTATCAATTCCTCCTGTAAACCCAGAGCCTGACTTGCCGTAAGAGCCGTTGTCGCCAGAGCCGTCAATCCCTTTGTAACCGAGGCGTAGCACATTTTGAGACCCGATGCCTGACCGCTCTCAGCCCCTAAAACACGTACATCAAGTCCGTACTCACTTAATTGCGCGATATCCCTCGCCCGTTTGCCCGAAACATAGATATGTGGTCCTTCACCACCAAGGCGTGGTGGTCCACCGATGATTCCCCCATCCACAAAGGACGCGCCAGCCTCCGTCAAGAGCGCATCAAGCGCCAGAGCCGTGCGGGGGGCTACGGCGTTACAATCTACAAAGAGCAAATCCTTTTTCACGTTGCGTAGGGTTGCTGCAATACGCTCGCCAAAGGCATAGGCATGGGATGGTGGCATAATTGAGAGCAGGCAATCGGCCTCGCGCACAAGAACCTCATCACCGCCAACATCGCTGATGCCAGCTTTTAGCGCCAGTTCCTGGGTGCGTTGACTACGTCCATGTAGATTGGTAATGACACGCATCCCATGCTGATGCAATACCGCACCTATAGCGTGCCCCATATCACCTGGGCTCAGGATACCTACAGTCTGAATCTTCATATGTTCTCCCGCGATTACAAGCCACTCACGCCCTCACGACGCTAGCGGCAATATCTCTAGAAGCGCTCCCGCTTCTATCGTATGCCAAAGTGTCAAGGCGGCGCGCCAATTCCGCATCCCCGACCCACTTCACGCCTAACAACAACGCTTCAACAAATGTCCACCCTCTTGACAAAAGCCTATCGCCGATTATAATTAATAACCAGATCGTCTAATTATTAATTTTTGAGGTGGAATAATGGCGCGAACCGTCAAACCGGAAGCAGTCGCAGCGAAACGTAAGGAGATTCTAGATGCCTTTCAACGACTCCTGTTTACCAAGGGATATGAACAGATGTCGATTCAAGACGTCTTGAAAGAGATAAACATTTCCAGCGGGGCGTTCCATCATTACTTCGCCTCGCGTGGGGCATTACTAGATGCGTTCATCGAACGGATCAGGATAGAGACAGAGAAGCCCATCCTGCCTATCATCCAAGATCCCCACCTGAACGCTATCGAAAAGTTTCAGAGATTCTTTGATGCCTTCGACCAGTTGCGGCGTGACCGCATTGATGATGTGATTAGCCTGGGACGTGTCTGGTACTCCGACACCAATGCCATTGTCCGCCTGAGGGTGGAAGAGGCGATTTTCCAGCAGCGCACGCCGCTGGTTGCTGAGATTGTTCGCCAGGGCGTTCAGGAGGGCACCTTCAACTCCATCGATCCAGACAACACCGGCAAAGTGATCCTATCTCTATTGCAAGGGATGGGTACAATCCACGCCAGACTGATGCTGGCATTAGGTCAGCCGCACAGTGATGACCAGCCTATCGTAGATGAGATCATTGCCATTTATGAAGCCTATATGGGCGCGATAGAGCGCACCCTCGGCGCACCAGCACGCTCACTCACGCGAATTGACACCGAAACGATAAACTTCTGGGTCGCCGCCGCACGAGATGGTCAATAAGGCAGCGAAGGCAGCTCAATACCACTGAATGTCGGGAAAGCCTATGCGTAAAGGATGGTTGGTTTTATGACTCAAACGTTGGCTGAAATCTTGATTCTCGTCCCTTCTGTTCTTACTACCGGGTACTTGATCTGGATAGCAGATGTACTCCAGTCAATCATGAATGACATGGACGAGCCCACATTTGGGCGCTTTATGCACCTGCTCTATAAACGTGGCATTAGCTCAGCGTATGCTATCGTTTCATCGACCATCACCATGATTGCGATGATTCCCTACTTCATCTTCTATGGCTTTAACCATTGGTGGTTTATCGCAGGCCTTTTCGCCTTTATTCTCTCTTCAGTTGCCGGGAAGCTTCTCAACTTACCGGTATACAAAAGGATTCTTGCCCTCGATAACGGAGCCATAACCGCGCTTGCGGAGGAGCGCTGGAAGCTCCAGACAGCCAACTGGGTACGTTCATTGATCTGTTTGGCCTCTATTGTTCTTATGGTAGTCCAGTTCATCTGAAAATTTGTGTCACATAGGTCTTATGCGAAAACCAACGCCGCTCTCGGGGCTAGTGCGCACTCCTTGCGCGAACATCTAAGCGCGTTCCACGTGTTCTGAGTACCAACGTCGCTGCCGCGACTAGTGCTGGCGCGCTCAAGTACTCAGTAAGGAGTGCGCGCTAGCTGCCTCTAAGGCAGCGTTGATGTTCGTTGTAACATGCGCGCTCAGGTTTTCTAATAGGAGATAGAAAAGGATCGTAATACTATGAAGCTCGGCATTCAAACAATAGGAATGTTCCTTGCGGGTGCCATCGTGCTAGGGCTGATGTTGTTTCTCCCCGCATGGACGCTCAACTACTGGCAAGCGTGGGTCTTTATTGTTGTCTTTGGAGCATCGACAAATGGAATCGGCATTTACCTGAGCCTGAAGGACCCGGCGTTACTTGAGCGCCGTAAGAAGGGTGGCCCAACGGCGGAAACCAGGGGAATACAGAAATTAATCATCTCCCTCGGCTTTCTATCATTAATCGGTGTGATGGTTTTCTCTGCTCTGGACCATCGTTTCGGGTGGTCTCCGGTTCCCGGATATGTCTCGCTCATCGGCGATCTCTTGGTTGCTCTTGGGCTTTTCGTCAACCTGCTTGTCCTCCGAGAAAATACCTTTGGGGGGTCATCAATCGAAATCTCTGAAAACCAGCAAGTCATCTCCACGGGCCTCTACGCGCGCGTGCGCCATCCTATGTACGTGGGAGTCCTGATTATGGTATTGGGTGTTCCACTCGCGCTTGGCTCCTGGTGGGGTCTCGCGATTATCGCTATTACCGCGCCTGTGCTTATATTCAGGATACTCGATGAAGAGGCGATGCTAAAAAACGATTTACCTGGATATACAGAATACACGCGCAAGGTTCGCTATCGCCTGGTACCCTATCTCTGGTAGATTTGAGAGCTTATAGTCCGTATATGCTCATTCGCATTGCAATAAGAAGGGAGTGTGGTATTTCCCACACTCCCTTCTATTATTTACTCGATATGGCTCTAAACAAGTGAGCTTCGGATATACTCTCCATGCTCCTGATAGTGTTCTGAAGTGTTACCCACGACAAATTCCCAGGCCGGATTCCCACTAGTACTCCAGGGGAAAGGAGAAGCCAGCGTGGCTTCGGGAGTAGCCTCAAGCGTGGTTATTACCTCCTGATACGAACGCTCAAAGTCCGCCAGGACATCCGCGACAGGACGGGCCTTGTTCCGCTGATAGATACGCTCATTGATCTCATCCTCTGTGCCATGATATTCTTCAGGAACTGGCGGTTCTCTATCAGAGTCGATGGACTTCAAGCGACTCAGCATATACTCCTGCCAGGTAGTCAGATGCGCGAGGTTGTCCTTGACGGACCAGGGACTATTCACACCTGGGGTCGAGAGTTGCTCCTCGCTCAACGAGCTAATGAGTTCCATAAACTGCTGGTACTCACGTTGTATATCCTGAATTAATCCCAACTTAGAAAAAACCTCTGCCATGTTCATACTCCTCCTAAACAATTACAAGACGCAAGAGCCTTCCTATGCCTGCTTATTGTAATGGTCATTACCCTCTTATGATACTGTCGTAAGAGGGCATCTTTGTTCCTGTTTTCTTTGTTCCTGTTTAAAGAGGAGCTAAAAAATGAAGTGGGCTTTTCCGCCTGTTTCAGGCTCGCGCACTTGCTGCTGAGGGCTCGACCTCCTCATCCAACTTGACGGAAGGAAGTATCATGACACGTACAGTCAACCATATCAGTCCCGCCAGGAAGATCATGGTTCCGATGTTCGCGACAAATTGGGGGAGGAAATTACCAATAAAGGTAATAAGCGCGCCTACAGCCATGACAGCACCCGCAAGCTTTGCCGTCAGGCTAGAACGCAGAACCGCGATGCCTAACAAGGTGCCGCCAACCAGAAACAAGATATTTCCAATCAAAGACATGGTGAACAGGCCAGAGGGCATCTCGACATTCGCCAGATTAGGCGACTTGGAGACAAGGAAAGAGAGGAAGGGCATGACCAAGGCCACAATAGGCTCAAAAGACAAGGTGATCAGGAGCCAGAAGAAGCTCAGAATGTACCCAATCAGGCCTATAATTCCGATCCGCTCTCTAATGCTGGCATAGATACCGGGTAAACCCAGCGCCGTCAGCATAGCACCAAACATGCTGAGCAGGGGCAGGATCAAAGTCAGAATACTGTTAGGATCACTGTTAAAGAAAGCGGGAATGATTCCAGCGAGTAGGATAGCACACCCGGCAAGTACCACGATGCCACACAGACGCTGCACTGTTGTAATAGACATATGATAATAGAACCTCCATTGTTGCTTCACTCTATCGCGCGGCGCAGGATAGAGTGATAAGAGGATGTGTTCAAGCCAATGCAGTAAAGTGCTTGAATCATCCCTTATTACAGTATATACAAGTGCTCGTAAAGCAATCAAAGGATGTTTCGATCTACTTGTGCGGCTACAATAGTCCGAGCTCCCGCGCCTTTCCTACAGCCTGGATGCGCTTCTGCACATCTAACTTCTGACAGATGTGACGTACATGCGCTTTGACGGTGCTCAATGCAATGACGAGAGACTCGGCAATCTCCTGATTAGACATACCGAGCGCGACCAGGTGCAGGACCTCATATTCGCGCTCACTTAGCCCACTCACATCTTTCTTTTCGTCTTCATTTGGCTCAAAGGCTGCCAGCAATCGACTTACATAGTGGCGCGCTTCTCTCTTGTGACCATGTTGAGCAAGGAGCGCACGCATAGGCTCTCCTAAGTCGAGAAAGAGGCGCGTATACTCCTCTGTCCCGGTAAGCGCCTCACCTAACAGATTGAGAGCTCGCTCGCGTTCACCTAGTTCAGCGAAGGCGAGAGCTTGTATAGCGCGAGCTTGCACAACCAGCTTCTTACGTTTCTCCTCTAAAGCCACCTTGATCAACGGCGAAAGCAGGGCAACTACGGCGCGATACTTTCCCTCCGCAAGCCAGACCTTCGCGAGAGTCAGACATTCCTGGTGCTGGCTTGATGTCAGCCTTTGTATCATACTACTGGCATTGATGCCAATCTTGCCAAGCGCGCGCTTCGCGCCATCCAGATCCTGCTGGAGGAGCGATAAGTCTACCGCGATCTCAGCGAAAATCAATTGCGACCAGAGTACTTTGCCTATCGCTGAAATCCGCTCACCTTTCCAGAGTTCCCTCCACGCGCGTTCAAACTCTCCCCTTACAGCGAAGATGCGCGCCTGAATATAACAGCCTCCAAGCACGGCCTTAATCTCCCCACTCCGCTCGCCTAGTTCCACCCCCACCAGGGCATGGCGCAAAGAAGCCACAAGGTCGTTTTTCTCATACAACAGTTCGGCGAGACCGATATGTACTATGGCACTCACGGGTGCTCGCGAACCCGCACGGAGTTCAGCCGTTGAGAGAGCCTGCTGAAGAATGGCGTCGGCTTCGGCCAGCCGTCCCTGGTCAATACAGGTCGCTGCCAGATAGCGACCCGAGAACATAGCTGGGCGCAGACTACCCAGAGCTTGACTGATATGTAAGGACTCAGCAAACATGCGGTACGAGTCGTCAAGATCCCGCATGGTGCCACTCAGGCCAAAGGCGATATCGGCGCGCAGGAGCGCGCGACTCGCGGGGAGAGTTTGCAGCGCCTGATGCGAGTATTCAATAACCGTTGGTACGTCATTATTGAAGGCCGCAATTCTGGCTCGGAGCGCGGCAATATCACCTCGGTATTCTTCTTCACCACGCTCCTCAATGGTCGTAACAAGCGCTTCGACATCCTTCAGATCTCGCTGTCCGCTCATAAGCAAGGCCCAGGCATAGTGTGCTTCGAGATTGGGATGTTGACCATCGTCCATTCCTGGTAGCTGTTGCAGCCAGGTCAGCAAGCGCTTGTACTCACTCCGCTTCCATAACACATCTTCGCCTATTCGCTCGATCAGCAGAACCGCACGCTGAAGCTCGCGCGCGGACAGATAATACTCAATGGCTTCCTCAACCATTCCTTGTTGCTCATACCAGGCGGCAGCTCGAATCCGCAGACGCTCTATCAACCCCGGCTGACTCTCTCGGACAAGCTTGGCTTGTAAGAATTCGCCAAAAAGCGCGTGATAACGATAGCACTGACCTTGATCGTCGAGAGGTACAACAAACAGGCCTGCGCGCTCGATGGAAGCAAGCTGCTCCCATGCCTTCTCTTCATGACTCTTCTGAATATCGATATCATCATCAGATAGAATGACTGAGCATAGTTCGGGCGTAAGTAACGGGAGTACAGAGGTATAAAGCAAAAAGCGCTGAATCTCGGCTGATTGGCACGCGAAGACCTCTTCCGCGAAATAGGCGAAGAGGTCTCGTTGCCCCCCCCTAAAACCCGCCAGAACCTCGGTAGGTTCGCGTCGCCCTCGTAAAGCCAGAGTAGCCAGGCGTAAGCCAGCTATCCAGCCCTCGGTACGTTCGTGCAGCAAGGCGCATTCATCTGTTGTGAGTGGGACTCCACCAATCTCACGAAAGAATTGTTCAAGCTCGTCCAGATTCAACTTGAGATCCTCTGTACGCAGTTCGACAAGTTCTCCATACATCCTGAATTTTCCCAGGGTCAATGGCGGCTCGCTCCGACTGGCAATGATCAGATGCATATCTGGTGGAAGGTTATCTAGAAGCAATTGCATCCCCTGGTGAATTTGGATATTAGAGATGAGATGATAGTCGTCCAGAATGAGGACTCCACGTTGCCGTGCATTCATCAGGGCAGCGACCATCGTTTCTAGCGTCATTTGCGGCAGAGAAGCGATTGGAGATGGAAGATCGCGCATACTCCCGGAGTGCTCTCGTTGCAGTGCACGCCAGATTGCGCTCCAGAAGCGAATTGGATCATTGTCACGTTCGTCAAGTGAGATCCAGGCAATATCCCTCCGCTTGCTATATCGTTGCCTGTATGCCTCATACCACATATCCAGCAGAGTTGTTTTACCAAAGCCAGCCGGGGCTGTGACCAGCGTTAGTTTGGCACGCAGGCTCGCGTTCAGGCGTTCGAGCAGGATAACCCGTTCAAGCAGGTCACCCTGATATGGCGAGAGGGCAGGTGGGGTAAACTTGACATTTAGCAGTGGCTGGGCTCTAACTCCGTCCGCTTCTTCTCTCTGATACGAGGCGAGATGACGGGTGACTTGATTCAAACGCTCTGAGGTCATGTCTTCGCTCCGCCCAATATAGGTTTTATGGAGCTTACCACCACGGCTACGATATGCGATCCAGTACCAGCCTCCACGCTTCCGGCGCTCCTTGCGCGCTGTAAACGAGCCCGCCTCATCCTCGAAAAAGAAGCTCCCTGTTTCCTCATCAGCCAGCCAGGCATACCACTGCCGTGACCCCACTGTAACGGGCATACTCTTGTCTACTGGCAAGACGAGCTTATTCTGTTCAACGCGGGGTGTTGTTCGTGCCATAGCTCCTCTTATATCAAAACACTAACGCTGACAACCCTGGCCCCATATGTAGGCGCAGAGCTATAGCTTTGCGCCTACATATGGGGCCACCAGCATATACACTAGAATCATGCATGTCAATATAGGATGTTTCGGTCAGAAGAGAAGGGAGCATATCGCCTTCTCCCATCAATTGCCTGAGATGCAATGCTCCTGACTCAGAGATGACACTGGAGCACACAGCTCAAACTCTTGCGCGCCAGGCCACCAGGGAGGGAGGACAAAGCGCATAAGCTTTATAAGGAAAGTATCGCGTTTAGAGCGTACAAGTGGTACATCCTTGTCTGTCTCCCAAATTTTTGCCCCATACCTTCCACACCCAACCTTTGCCCCATACCTTCCGCGCTCTATAAATTCTTGAATCATCTGATTATGGACAATAAAAAGGCTTGTGCTTGAGTAGTGACTCATATTCATGCTCACTTTCGCAGACTAGTAGACCTTCGTTCTGAGCAGATTATAGAATCACAACTGACTCTCCCACATCCACCGAAAGCAGGAATCGCAGCATGCTCTTCAAAATCTTTAAGTACAGTTTTGCATGTAATTACATATAATTAATTGTAGCCCCTACCTGCTAATTTTTCCCAAACTTACCCAACGCGCAAGGTTTATAAGCCCAGGATCAGAACACAGATATGGTTTCAACAAGCCTGACAATGGGAGAGATTCAAAAATTGCTTGCTACCCTTAGCTCTCAGCAATCATAAGCACTATCGGTAAGAGTTCGCCTGCAACGAGCCTCCGCTCAACTTTCACTTCACGAAAGCCAGCCTCTTGAACGGTTTGCTCTGTATACCGGTTCCAATGACAGTTGCCCAGAAAGAGCCTTGAAAGGGGTGTTAGCATATCTTGAATAAATGCCACACTGCGCTTATGAGAGCGCACATGCTCGACCATAAACAGGCGACCTCCTGGCTTGAGCACACGACGAATTTCTTGCATGCCACTTAGTGGATGGGCAACCGAACAGAAGACCAGGGTGCTCACGACGCAATCAAAGGACGCATCGGCAAAGGGTAAGTGTTCAACACGCGTTCGGCTCAGGACAACTGGCACTGACGCAGCCTCTGCCCGCTCACGCGCATAACCTAGCATGGTATCATCCGGCTCTGTCGCCTCGACACACTCGACAAGCTGTGGATCATAGAAGGCAAAGTTCAGTCCATTACCCGCGCCGACCTCCAGCACTACACCCTTCGCTTGAGCAACTATTTCTTTGCGAAGCGGCTCTATATACGTCTTCTCTGTCGCTCCCTGCGCCGTACGCTCATAATAGTTAGCGAAGAGGCGACGCCTAAAGGCTGGCCTTGGAATGTACTCCTGACTCATAGCGTTCCTTCACTTTCAGCTATTGCTCATGCGATTTAGCAAGACATCTACCACGACCGTCAGAAGGCTTGAGCCCTGCATATGTAGGCATAGCACTTGAGTCTTGCCTTTTCCCCACCATTTTCTCACGCATCAATTCCTTCTGATTGCCGCTGTCAATATTGTCGCGACAGCGTTTTTCCGATACTCCCATCTTTAACGGATGGCGAAAGGTTATTAGCATGTCTCTCATTCGTCTTTACCGTTTTGTGGGGTCATGTTATGCTTACGTATATACGATAATGCCATACGGGGGACAGCTATGACCAGAAGAAAGAGTGAGCAACAGCCACAACTCTTCGCGACCTATAGTTATTCCTGGAAGAGTATACAACAACTTAAGATCAAGGATATCATAGTTGTTGGCGATGAGGAAGCCAGAGTCAACGTCATCAAGCAGGATGAGGAGGAGGTGAGTTGGCTAGTTACCTACGTGATATTGCAGAGCAATGAGCGAGGTGAGCAAATATATTTCGCTCATGACAATATCTATGCTCGCAAGGATGAGTAGAATGCGAGAGCCTAACCCCTTGCCAGAAAAGCCTGAACTCTGATAAAATAGGCGCTGAAAGGTATTTGCCGATCCTTTTTATAGGGATAAAGGATACATTGATTATGGTAGATCGCATTTTCTACAGTTCATACTCTATTTTACCCCCACCAGTCATCGCCACCCACTAGGGCAGGCTGAACGACTATACCTTCTTCCATACGCGCCATTCCTATATGGTTGGGTCGTGTTATTCGTTCGTGTTCACATCCTGCCCTCACTCCATACACATTTTATCCCCTCACAATAAGTCTTAAGTCTTTAAAGGATGTGTTATGCGTTCGCAAGGTTCATTTCAACGTGATTTCTGGTTTATCGTCGCCGCCTCCGTCGCATGGGGCACTGTCGGCGTCGCCAATCAGGCAATCTATGCACATACAGCTACTAACGCGCTCTCGCTGGCATTCTTCCGTCTGGCGATAGCCGCACCACTCTTCCTGATAGCTTGTCTACGCCTGTTGGGCCGCCGCTTCCTCTCGATTAAGCTCCGCGACCTGGGAGTAATGGTCCTCATGGGGGCGATGCAAGCGCTCTATCAGGCCAGCTATAGCGCGGCTATCGCCTATTCCGGCGTGACAATCTCGACGCTGATCGCGCTGTGCGTGGCTCCAATCATTGTTGTGCTCTGCTCTACCTTCTTGATGCACGAGAGGCCTACGCGTTCGACGCTTCTAGCTCTGCTCTGCGCTTTCTTCGGTACGATCCTACTTGTCGTTTCACGCACCGATCCACAACAGGGAAACTTCTCACTGGTAGGAATTGGGCTCGCGCTACTTTCCGCTACCGGGTACGCGGCCTTTATTCTCTTTGGGCGGCTTTTCACTACCTCTTATCACTCTGTTCAGATCAACTTTGTGGCCTTCGGAACTGGCGCGCTCATTCTGCTCGCCTTCGCCTTGCCAGGAGGTCTGGTCGCGACCTACCCTACGGGCGACTGGCTACTTCTCTTCTACCTGGGAAGCATCCCAACAGCCCTGGCATATGGTCTCTTCCAGGCGGGGATGCGCTCGGTCTCAGCAACGGCGGCAAGCATTATAACGCTCTTCGAGCCTCTCACCGCCGCTCTACTGGCATGGCTACTCTTCCATGAACAGCTTGGACCCTTTGGGATTCTGGGCGGCTTGCTCCTGGTAGGCGCCCTGCTCCTACTCGCCTATAAGAAGTGATTTGAGGACATAGATGTGGGTTGAAGTCAACGTGACTTCAACCCATACTTCTCTTCTATAGAGAGCTGACTTAGATGAGTGTATGCAGTATGATAAGAAGACGAGGAAACGTTGATTGTTAGAGGGAACACCAGGCTATGAAAGTGCTTATTATCGGCGCTGGCATTGGGGGCCTATGTACAGCCCTGGCCTTGCGCCGCGCTGGTATTGAGGCGCAGGTCTTTGAGCGAGCCGAGGGCGCACAAGAGGCAGGGACTGGCCTGACACTCTGGACAAATGCTCTACGCGCGCTAGAACAATTGGGATTAACAGAAGCATTGCGGGAGTTCGCAATGCCATATACACGCGCTGCTTTCCAAACGCCGCATGGTGCTGTTCTGACCGAAACCTCAACGCTCTCGCTAACACAAGCGCCCTGCGTCTCACCGGTCGCTATCCACCGGGCAGATTTACACCATCTTCTTCTAAACGCATTGGGAAGAGATGCTGTCCAATTTGGCACGCGCTGCGTCACATATCAGCAAAATCAGCGTGGAGTGCATTTACAGCTTGAGAATGGGGAAAGCGCCTATGGTGAGGCTTTAATAGGCGCTGATGGCATTCACTCTATGCTTCGGACCAGCCTCTTCGCAGGGAGTGAACCGCGTTTTGCTGGATATACAGCCTGGCGCGGAATCGCGCGCTTTAGGCATCCACACGCTGCTATCGAGACATGGGGACGCGGCATACGTTTTGGCTCAGTGGTCCTCTCTCAGGATCATACCTACTGGTTCGCGACCCGCAATGAATCACCTGGACACGATGCGGACGCGGTAACACGCAAGCAAGGGCTTCTTACGCTCTTTCATCAATGGCATCAACAAATCCCGGAAATCATAGAAGCCACTGAGGCTCAATCTATCCTTCACAAAGACATTTATGAACTCAAGCCGCTACCGCACTGGAGTGTAGGACGCATCACGCTGCTTGGGGATGCCGCGCACGCCATGACGCCCAATCTTGGACAGGGAGCGTGCCAGGCTATTGAGGACGCCGTGGTGCTCGCCGAATGTATAGCCCAATATCCACAGCCTGAAGACGCATTCCAGGCATACGAACGCCGCCGCCTGGCACGTGCCAATAGAATCCTACGTCAATCGCGTCTCCTGGGGCAGATCGGTCAATGGGAGAATTCATTTTTGTGTGGGTTGCGCGATCTGGCTCTGCGAGCCACACCACCTATCCTCTTACGCAAACAACTCGAGCCTATTGTTGGCTATAAGATCCCCTCGGCAATACCAGTGGGCAGCGTACGCTCAGGCCGTCAGCTTTAAGCGAAGCGCGGCTGCCGCCTCGCGTTTGCTCACATAGACTTTATTGCCGCAGTAGATATTGCGACGCTTAAAAGCTTCTGGCGTCTCGCGCTCATAGCGCTCACGCACACGGGGATTACGCTCGGCGGCGGGAGAGAAGAACCAAGCCACCGATAATGGCGTGAAGGCCGCATCATGTACCCAGGCGGGACAGGGCAGATCATAACGAACGCAGAGGTACTCAACCGAAGCCGCACAGAAGACGGCCCATCGCTGAAGTTCTGGCGTGACATTCGCGGGGATCTCTATGCAGTCCTGCACCAACTCCTCACGCCGCTTGGCAAAATTATCAAAGAAATCATTCATGAAATTGCCAAGTGGAACCCACGGGGTCGCGTCCGTATGCTCGCAAATCTCCCGGTATGTAAGGGCCATAGTTTGAAGCTGTATGTCTGTTAGCATGGCACTGCACCCCTCATTATGTCAACCTTCTCTATCCTTATGCGCATTATACCATGAAACCGAAAGATACAGGAAGCTAATAGAAGAGTTCGTCCAGGGTATTTTCGAGGAGATATTCCTCCTGCCAATGTTTGGCAATGAAGGTATCTACCAGAGCCTGCACCTCCTCGCGTGTCTGTACGCCAAGATGAGTGCAGAGTGCTTCGACATCGCCCCTATCCTTCTCACGAAAGGAAATGAGCTTGAGAGCCAGGATACAGGCTTTTGATGGGAGGTACACTTCCAGGCGGTTAAAGGTCTTCCAATGACGAGCCTGAGGATCAGGAGCAAAACCGCGCACAAAGAGAGCCGCGTCATCATTGAGCCAATGCTGCTTAATCTTCAGACGGCGTGCGACTGCTCGCACCGCCGTCTTAAAGAGACGCGATTCTTTCGTCGCGGTATCCAGGCTCGTCGTATCGGGCATATCCATGAGCACCACATCGATATCCTGGGTAGACTCGCGGTTGCCCACCATAACCAGCATATAGACGCCACCTACGATCATCACGCGTACAGGCTTCTCAAAGCCTCGCCGCTCAAGCTCATCACCTAGTTCCTGTAGGTAGAGCTCAACCTCCTGTCTCTCCATAGCGCGTCCATGCCCTCCTCACCTTAACGCTTGCCAAGCTTAGCCATGACCGCCTGCTTGAGTAGCGCGATTTCCTCTACTTTAAGTAGCAGGATACCACCAAAGTAGACCACAACCGCCGCGCCGCCTGCGATAAGCGTGGTCAGTACTTGTCCCTGGAAGGTACGCAGCGAGAAAAGATCGTATTGTCCCATCCAGGCTTGCAGGCCCCAGGCAACCGCCACCATCGCGATAGTCGCAGCGATAATCTTGGCGAACGCAGGCAGAGAAGAGCGGATCTTCAGTGAGCCAAAGAAGCGATAGAAAAGGATAACAAGGATGATACCGTGCAGCGAGTTCTGTACTGTATTGGCAAAGACAAGCGCGGGCATACCAATGGTGCGATAAAAGGGGAGAGCTACCAGGGCATAGCAGCCGTAACACACAAAGCCTACGACCACTGGCACAATTGTATTCTTGCGCGCGTAAAAGGCGAACATAATCAACTGGTCAACAACCAGGAAGGGAAGCTGATAAGCATAATATTGCAGGGCGATAGCCGTCAGGTTGGCGTCGCCAGATTTAAAGCCCCCGTGCTCAAAGAGGAGAGAAACAATGGGATACCGTAAAGTTATCAGGCCAGCGGCAGCGGGTATCATCAACAGCAGTCCCAGGCGCAGACCCATCATGAGCGTCTCTTTGAAGTGCCCATCCTCATTCTCAGTAGCATAGCGCGAGAGTGTAGGCAAAATCGCAAAGGAGAGGGCTGCTGCTACCAGACCACCGGGGAACTGGATCAAAGTGGTGGCGAACTTGGTGGCTGTCAGATTCGCAGAAGGATTTCCCGGAGTGCGTGTTTGTAGACCTAAGTCAAGGAAGACAAATAACATACTCACAATGTAACTCAGGGCCAGGGGAGCATAGAGCTTGAAGATACGCCGAATCGCCGGGTGCTTTAGGTCGAGCACAAACATATAGGGCAACTTCTGACGCTTGAGGCCAGGAACCAGTAATGCTATTTGCGCCAAAGCACCCAGGATGACACCAAAGGCCAGACCATAGTGCCCAAACTGGTTCGCACCCCACCAGCCAGTCACCGCGGCTCCGGCAATGATACCAAGGTGCAGTGCTCCAGCGGCGAAGGCCGCAACCCCAAACTCTTTGCGCGAGTATAGTACAGCCTGTAAGATCGCGAAGGGGCCCATAACAGCTAGGGCGCAGATGATGATCTGCGAGAAGGTAATCGCTAAAGGCTTCAGATTCGGCGCTAAATTCCCTGTAAGGACACTTCCCACGAACCAGGGCGCGATAAAGACAAATATAGTTGCGATAACCGCAGAGACCAGGATTAGCAGGTTGACCAGGCTATATACGATGCGCCGTAGCTCCTGCTGATGCTCCTCTTCGGAGTAGTCCGTAAAGGTAGGAATGAGCGCCCCACTAACAGTACCATTGGCGAGCAGATCAAGAAAGGTCTGCATGGGAGTCAGGGCAGTGGCGAAAGGTCCGGTGATAGCTGTTCCCAGGCCCGCCAGAGCGCTTTGGCGCAGTTGTCCTAGAACGCTGCTCCCCAGGTTCCCCAGCATGACAAGAGTCGCCGACTTGACGAGCTGACCACGTTTACTGTGTTCTGGCTCAGCTTCAGCAGTCTCGACAATCTCAACTATTTCCTGATCGGCGGTTTCTTCCTCTACCGTCTTCGGGTTAGGAACATGCGCAATGCCTGCTTGCTCTTCCATCAATAAATACCTCTATATCTCTTCTTTGCTCTGGTTAGTGTCCTCACTATAGCACTTCACTCCCCTTATATTACAAGATAGAGAAATAATTCCTATGGTTATCATGCAGGCGCTTATCAGAAGGAAATGCAGAGGCGCGATAAAGGGGTATTGCAATAGGAGAGAGGCGCATCCCAATGGCACACCTCTCTCCTATTGATTGCGCCCCTGCTCAATTAATGTTTAGAGGTAGATCTTATTGCGTTGGCTGGCTCATTCCCAGCGACCTGCTACGCTTGCTCTAGTAAGCAGCCGTAAAGCGGCGACGAATAAACTGAGACTTCTCAACCTCGTCCAGCAGAGCAACGGCAAAATCCTCTGCCGAAATGCTACTCTCGCCCTGCTCGTTCGTGACAAGCTGATCCGTTCCCAGGCGATACTTACCAGTGCGTTCGCCGGGCTGGATAAGCGCGGCGGGGCAGAAGAAGGTCCAATCGATATCTGAGGCTTTGTAAATTGGCAGCGCATCGCGTAGAACGCTGGCACCAGCCTTCCAGGCTTCGGGGAAATCAGGGGTATCGACGAGTTGCACACCTGGAGCTACCTCAAGGCTACCTGCACCACCAACCACGATTAGCCTACCACTCCCAACTTGCTTAACACCCTCAATAACGGCATTGGCGGCGGTAAGGAACGTTTGTGGACCCTCACCCGCCGCATAGCGGGGGGCAGTTGCGTTCACAATAACGTCATAACCCGCAACCTGACGAGCAACACTGGCGGCATCCTGGATGTTACCTTCTTCAACACTAAAATTAGGATGCGAGATGCTTACACGTGTGGTATCACGAACGATACCTTTGACCTCATGACCTCGATCCAATGCCTCACGCGCTACGCGCTGTCCAACTATACCGCTAACACCAAATATGGCTATTTTCATTTTTCGCCTCTCCTTTATAATAAGACTTAGCCCAATTGCAACCAAATCAGTTACAAATTTGGGTAAAAAAAGAACCTGCCCATCTTATAGCGCGGGCAGAGAACTGTCTCCGAGCGCTGTCTTCAATATCTGGGCGACATTCTTACGCGCCAGAGCTTCTTCAAAAGCCTGCTCGGCCTCTCCAAAATGGAGCAAAAGTGTGCGTTGAATATTTCTTCCAACAGTACAGTCTGTATTGGGCGTGCTACGCGACAAAGCGAGCAAATGACCCTCATCGACAGCGCGATAGACATCAAGAAGTGTGATAGTCTCTGGCGCACGCAAAAGACGCCAACCACCACCAACCCCAGGCTGTGACGTGACGAGGCCCGCGCGATGCAAAAGGCCCAGTATACGCCGGATAAAGACTGGGTTCGTATTGACACTTCCCGCCATATATTCCGAGGTCAGAAGTTCGTTCTGACTCTGAGCAAGCAACGTTAAAATGTGCAACGCAACCGCGAACTGACTATTGGTTGAAATGGTACCGGCACTCCTTTCTCTATTTGAAACCATTATAGTTACAATTAGAGAAGATGTCAAGAATCTTATAGGATAAGTTCCCAGGTCTCGCCAATCAAATCATAGCCAAAACTATGATGTGGCTCCTGCTCGACAAGCTTAAAGCCTGCCCTGGCATAAATATGCCGCGCGTCGACCAACACATCATTGGTCCAGAGCATCAGCTTTTGATAGCCACGACGGCGGGCAAAGCGAATGCATTCTTCTACCAGGCGAGAACCCAAGCCCAGACCGCGTGTCCTGGGCTCGACTAGCAATAGGCGTAGCTTGGCGACAGTCTCGCTAGACTTGACAACGAAGACAGAACCAACGATCTCGCCATTCATCTCGGCAATCCAACAACGTTCGTACTCAGGCTGATAGTTATTGATGAAGCCAGCAACAATTTCAGCAACCAGAGCCTCAAAGCTCTCATCCCAGCCATACTCCTGCTTATACAGTACACCATGCCGATAAGTGACCCAACCCATATCGCCCGGCTCTGGCGCGCGCAAGATAAAAGGTTCGGCATACTTGAGCCCCCTATCGAGAATACTCTCTACGGTCTCCATCGCTTTGAGGAGGCGTAGTTGCTCATCCTCGCCCAGACTGTTGAGTAATTCGGAAACCTCTTCCCGCGAGCGTTGGTCAAGTAAGGTAAAAGCGGCCTCTCCCTGCGAGGTGAGATACAAGATACGCTGGCGCCCATCCGCCTCCGAGCGCACACGTTCGATTAGTTCTTGCTGCTCCAGGCGCGCGAGAATACGACTCATATAGCCCGCATCCAGCCCAAGCTCACGCCCTAGATCGGCCGCTGTCAGGTCTCGACGTTGCCCCAACTCAAAGATAATACGCGCCTCTGTCAATGAGTAAGAGCTGTTCAGCAATCCCTCACGAAGCACCCCTATCCGACGTGTAAAAAGGCGGTTGAAGTGTCGTACGGCTCGTATTCTATCATCAAGCGTGAGAAGTTCCATCCACAGCTTCCTTCCTTCATAGCATATACTTGCTTTTGTCAAGTATATTCTTGCCTGGGCCAATTATATGCTATGCAAGCCACAAATGCAAATCAGGAAACTATCTCACTAAATGAAGCTGGACTTTAAAGCTTGAGCCCTCTCCCTGGACGCCGCTACTTTCAACCCAGACCATTCCTCCCATAGCCTCGACCAGGCGACGACTAATATAGAGACCAAGACCAGAACCACGAATCACACTATTCACATCCCGCTCAAGGCGTACAAAGCGCTGAAATAGACGCCCTTGCTCCTCTAGAGGAATGCCGCTACCCAGGTCAGTGACGCTCACAGTAGCAAAAAGGTTGTTCTCAACGCGTGCGGAAAAAATAATCGGGGAGCCAGGTGGTGAATACTTGACCGCGTTGGTAGCCAGATTGAGGAGCACCTGGCGTAGCCGTGTGGGCTCAGCCTGAACTATTAACGAGGTTGGTACACATATCTCCAACTTACGTTGCTCATGCAAGATCTGTGGCTCAATGAGTGTAATGACATTCTTAACTGCTTCAAGAACCTCCACTGGCTCCAGGTGGATGGGGCGAATACCCGCATCAATCTCTAGCCGGGAAGCATCCATCACGTTATTGAGCAGGAATGCCAACTCCTCACTGCCACGCAGGGCTTTGAGGATAAAATCGCGCTGCTGCTGCTTTGGAGTTGTTTCTCCATAGGTCATGAGCAGTTCCAGGTATCCCTGAATAGAGGTCAGGGGCGTACGAAGCTCATGGGAAGCTGTAATCATAAACTGATCCTTGAGCTTGTCTAGTTCTTGCAGTCGCTCATGCGTCTGGCGAAGTTCCGCAAAGAGTCGCGCTTGCTCGGAAGCGACAGCTTCCTGCTCAATCTTAGCCTGAGAGAGCGCTTGCACAAGCTTTCTGTTCTCACTCATGGCTATAAGCGAGCGCAAGGTGACCAGTAATCCCACAACACTCGTTAACCCGATCAGAACCAGTGAGCTATTCTCGTTGAATGCATACTCCTGAACGCCGCTATAAAAGGTCAGAACCAGCAGAATGCCAAGTGGCAAATAGACCAGGAGATTTTGTACCAGTTGCCATAGTTCTTGATTAGCCTCTTGCGTCCTCAGGAACCTGAGCAGTGGCTCAATTCGCGCTTGAGCAGAAGAGGAGTCCTTATTATCACAGGCATGGCGGCAAATCGCGGCATACTGATAGATACCCGACAGCCCAATGAGCATAAAGCCAAGATACCAGAAGGGGTCAATGAAAAATTTTACGGCGTCATACGTTCCAATCGCCAGGGTATAGGCATAACCAGTATCAGCCCAAATATTAGATATTACGCCCACACCCAACAGTACCAGCGAGGGCAGGAAGAGTGAAGTTGTACGCCGATAAACTAAAAGGATAATGGCAAATATCAAGAGCATATCCCAGAAGGGATAGGAGACAGCAGTCACCAACTCAGAGGTGCTCACCCCGGACTTGATTTGGATGAAAAAGACCTTGCTTATGAAGAAAAACCAGCTCACCCCCAGAATACTAAGCGTCGCGATGACCGCATCAAGAGCCAGGCGCAACCGAAAATGCGAGGTACTTGGCATAATCAGCAGTCCCAGGAAAGTGAGAGGATATACACAGGTAAAGCCAATATCCGACCAGGAAGGTGAGAGTAAGCTCTGCCCAGTCCACTCCGCGTAGGTATAGTACAGCCCGCCCAGGCAGTTTGACATGAGTCCCATACCAATCAGCAACCACGCGAGCACATAGGCTTTCCCCAGGCGCAGGGGACCACGATAAGCACGATAAGCAGTGAGAAAACCCCAGGTAGAGCCTAAACCCGACGCCAAGGGATACATAATATTCGATACCAGATCTGGATACCTATCCTCAGCCACATGGAAAAAGAAACCCAAAATACTCGCAAGCGTCATGCAGATAAGAATTGCCAGAGCTACGTACTTCCCCCGCTGGAGGCCCTTTGTATAAACATTAGTCAATCTATCGCTCGCGATGGTCATAACCACAGCTCCTGATATGGACGCATTCTACAAACCTTACACATCTGATGGCTTAGCATTTGCCAATCATCGACAGCTCATGCCAATCAGGGGAATTGTGATAGCGTCCATGCTTTTCACCACCAATCCCCTGAGCAAGCATCATAATTTCATATGTGAAAGCGAAAGCCGTTACTTTGACAAACGCTATCGTTCTACTGGCTAAAAACACATCCTAAATTTAGTATAGGCGGATATCCGCAATAAGTGCAAGGAACCATTACCAGTGTGCTTAAACAATTACCTGAGCACTTGAACGACCAGCCGCACGACCGGAGAAAATACACCCGCCCAGGAAGGTTCCTTCAAGCGCACGATAGCCATGCACACCACCTCCGCCAAAGCCAGCAACTTCGCCAGCAGCGTAGAGGCCGGGTATAGGCTGACCATCAATATGTAAGACACGTCCCGAAAGATCTGTCTCAAGTCCTCCCAGCGTTTTGCGGGTAAGGACCGAGAGCCGAACGGCAATAAGAGGTCCGGCGGCAGGATCGAGTATGCGATGTGGTTTCGCAACGCGGATCAGTTTATCCCCAATAAATGAACGTGCGCCACGGATAGCCGTAACCTGGGCATCCTTCCCATAGGGATTCGCAATCTGAAGATCGCGAGCCACAATCTCTTGCTCAAGCTCGCTTGCATCAATGAGATCCTCACCGATCAATTCGTTCATAGCCTGTACCAGTTCTGGCAGCGTACGCTTGACAAGGAAATCGGCACCCTTCTGTTTGAAAGCCTCAATAGGGGCTGGTGCGCCGGGGAGAACGCGACTAAGCGTTTTAAGAATGCTGCGTCCTGTGAGGTCCGGATTCTGCTCCGAACCAGAGAGGGCAAACTCACGTTCGATGATACGCTGATTGAGCAGGAACCATGAGTAATCGTAGCCCTGTGTGGTAATATGCTGAAGCGCACCAAGCGTGTCAAAACCAGGATAGAGGGGAATAGGTAAGCGGCGACCACGTGCGTCTAGCCATAGCGGTGAGGGCCCGCTCAGGATGCGGATGGCGTGCTTCGTCCAGATAGGTGCATAATTATGAATGCCTTCAGGATAGTGCCACATGCGATCTGGATTGATGATATGCCCGCCATTATTTGCTACGACTTCGAGCATATGCCCATCGACGTGATCAGGCACGCCTGAGATCAGGCGTTTTGGGGGTGGTCCCATCCGCTCAGGCCAGTTGCGCCGCACAAGTTCGTGATTACCACCAATGCCACCCGAAGTCACAATTACCGTCTGAGCCTTGAGGTCAAAATCCCCCACAACTGTACGTGAGCTTGGTATACCACGCTCGACGGAACTTGGCTCAAGGATCTCTCCCCGTACCCCTTCAACGGTATCGCCGATCATACGAAGAGAGGTCACACGATGACGGAAACGGAGTGAGACAAGCCCACGCTTCTCGCCCTCACGAACACGCCGGATAAAAGGTTCCAGCACACCGGGTCCAGTTCCCCAGGTGACATGGAAGCGAGGAACCGAGTTGCCATGACCATTCGCCAGATAGCCACCACGCTCGGCCCACTGCACTATAGGAAAGAGACGCAGCCCTTGTTCACGCAACCAGGAATATTTTTCACCTGCCGCGAAGGCAACGTATGCTTCGGCCCACTTTCGCGGCCAATGATCCTCTTCACGATCAAAGCCAGCGCTCCCAAACCAATCCTGTAAAGCCAGTTCGTAGGAATCGTGAATGCCCAGGCGGCGCTGCTCAGGCGAGTTGACGAAGAAGAGTCCTCCAAAGGACCAGAATGCCTGACCGCCAAACGAGGCTTCTGGCTCCTGATCTAGCACGATAACCTTCTTGCCTGCGTCAACCAGTTCCGCCGTGGCTACCAATCCGGCAAGGCCCGCCCCGACGATGATCGCATCGGCTTCATTGCTCATGCACATCCCCCTTTTTGCTGTAATGTAGCATATCCAGCAATCTAGCGTAAAGGGGGAATCTGGTTCTACAACCTGTGCCTCCACGTCCGACCATACCATCCAGCTTACATGAGCTACTCAACATCCTACACGAGCTTGAACAGAGGGATATACTACACTTTCAAAGATCGATAGCGTTTCATGAAAGATAGCGGAGATCTTAGACGAAAACCAACCCTCATACGAGGGCACGGCGCCGCTCTCGCGGCTAGCGCGCACTCCTTGCGCGAATATCTAAGCGCGAAGGCAGCGTTACTGTTCGTTGCAACAAACGCGCTCAAGTTTTCGAAGGAAGAAGCGTTACACACCAGGAAAGAGCGCTCACATGAATATCTTTAATCGCCTGTTTATGGCCCTGCTCAGCCTCGTAGTAGTGGTCGCTGGAGTCATAGTGTTACTGCTCCTAACTAAACTCATTACGCCCGCAGTAGTGAGCCCTAATGGTTTCCTCACACAACAATGGAGCTACTTTACGCAATTGAGCATTACGGATGCTATTAAGATGGCCCTGATAGCTGTTGGCCTCATCCTTATAGGTGGCATACTCTTTATCCTTGAACTCACTCCAAGAAAACGAAGACGTACCCAGAAAACGGCTGAAGCGATGAGAATGGAAAGAGGGCCAACTAGACGCTAGTGAACTTTCAGCAAACACATCGCTTCTCCAACCTTTGTGCTCTATTTTCTGGATGACTCACTCTTCGCTAAGATGTGTGGATACAGGCCGCAGGCGAATGGGAAATTGTACTTCCGTGACATACTGATCTGTGGATATATCCTTTCCTCTTTGGTGGAGCAACATCCGTGGTGGACCTATAAGTTGATAGTTATTGCCTTCCAACCAGCGATACAGCGTCGCATAAGCATTGCCGAGGGCAAGATAATATCCTTTGTGCATAACACAGGCCATTAAGCCGCCTGGCAATGTGCGCTCGCTGAAGGGAGTGTTGTCAGGAAGCCCTTTAGACAGCGGGACAGCCGTTTCCACATCAATCACAAGGCGATCCTCTTGCAACTTGTGTCGAGAGTGTAACAAAAGCATTTCTGGCTGTGCATATGAAATCTGCTTCCCATCAAGATACGTTCTGATACGTTCATATACCAGTCCCATCGCCTCTTCCATCGACATAAGCCCACGATCCGATGCTACAACGACAGGCTCCACTTCTTTCAAGAGAATTTCATATACTGGCATGCTTCCCTCCTGTTTAATCTGGCAAAGCCGGGCGGCAATACGCGCCAGTCGCGCCTGTTCCGCTTCAATGAGTTGCCGCGTTTGCTCCTGCTTAAGCAAAAACATAGCCTGTAGTTGATCAGGAGAGAGATTTTCCTCCAGCAATCGCAAGATCTGTTCCAGGGGGAATCCCATATCTTTAAAAGCTAGAATTCGATGTAAGCGCGGGAGCTGTTCGAGGATGTAGTAACGATAGCCGCTTTCAGGATCCAGCGCATGCGGCTTGAGCAGGCCGCATTGGTCATAGTGACGCAATGTAACGATGGAGACTTGCCCCACCCGGGCAAACTCGCCAATCTTGAGCATAAATGATTCTTTTATGTTGCTACCCTTTCTTCAAGCCGAAGCATACACTCTCATCTAACCTGAGAGTCAAGCGGCATATTCCAAATATCTCACACTCCCCTCTTGATATGTTATGGCAATGGTGGTTTTCCTTAGATACAAATTACTTGTATACAAGATACTATTGTTTTAGTATCTTGTATATGTTATACTTACTCACATACATCGATGGATGAATATGGCATCGTCTCCCTAAATGAACATTCCTTGGAGTTGTTTCAATTGGAACATATTGAAGATTGCCTGAACTTTTATCTCGGCAAAGCCTACCAACGAGTTCTACAGGTAACCAGACAACGTCTCGCGCCCTTTGGAGTCACATCGGGGCAGTACGCAGTGCTCAAAGTTCTCTGGGAACGCGATTATCAGAGCGGCGCAGACCTGAGTGAACGACTGCTACTTGATAGCGCTACAATGACTGGCCTCTTAGATCGCCTCGAACATGCGGGATTGATTGAACGTCGACCCCATATAACTGACCGCCGGGTAAATGTGATCGCCTTGACGGCTCGCGGACGCGACCTCCAGGAACCGCTGGATCATGAGTTAGAGCTGATAAACCAGGAATTTCTTAGTTCGTTCACAACTGAAGAAACAAAGCTCCTGCGACACATGCTCACAACTATAGCCAGTGGTGGGAGAACCACTCTCACCCTCAAACCATCCGAAAGTCCATAACCCCATCGCCCCCCTTATGTTATAGAGCCCATACGAGACCCTTATCAAACTATGCTATAAAGCGAGGATTATTTATGCTCTTTGATACTAAGGTAGCTCTTGTCATTCGAGAGGATCTGGCCTCATGGCAAAAAATAAACGTGGCGGCCTTCGTAGCAAGTGGAATCGCAGCATCTTATCCCGAATGCATTGGTGAGCCCTATGCAGACGCAACAGGTAATGATTACCTGCGTCTCATTGGGCAGCCCATCTTGATCTATGGCGCGGATAGGGCCGCCCTGGCGCGAGTGCTTGATCGCGCGCTCGCGCGTGGTGTACAGCCTGCCCTATACACGGAAGAGATGTTCTCAACCAGCCATGATGCCGCCAATCGCGAAGCCGTACGCCAGTTCGAACGTGAGAAGCTTCATCTGGTGGGCCTTGCGATCAGAGCAGAGCGCAAAGTGGTCGATAAAATCGTAGATAAACTGAAATTTCACCAGTAAATGGCTTAAAAGCAACGGAAAGCAATAGCGGCAACAAGTCGATTATCTGCCTCTATCGCTTTCCGTTTCGCCAATCTCACACATATTTAACCGTCGCAAGAGCGTATTGGAAGAATAAATTTCATTAAACAAATGGCTTGGTACTCCATATGTAGGCTGAGAACTTCAGTCTGCACAGAGCTCACCGCTCAATCCGCCTGCCCTCCGCTATAAACGGAGTTACAAACAGAGGCAGGTGGCAACAAACTTTGTTCATCCCCTAGAAAATCACAGTATTCTATGCCATACTATAAATTAGCAATTGACAGTTTTAGAAGAGGATACTGTGAATACACCATCATCTCATGACGATCAGGCATCTCTGCTACCACGGCAAGGAAAGGTTGAGCTTACCGGAGTGCCTCAGCTTGATCTAGTACTGGGGGGAGGTCTTCCCAGAGGAGCCCTGGTCATTATCCTTGGCGCACCCGGCAGCGGCAAGACAACTCTTGCCAGTCAGATTGCCTTCGCCGCTGCCCAAAGAGGAGAACAGGCGCTCCTTCTCACCTCGCTCTCAGAGCCGACAACAAAGCTGCTCAGTCACCTTCAGTCCTATAGCTTCTTCAAACCCGAGCTCGTCGGAAATGGTGTACAGGTCTTTAGTCTACAGCAGTTCATAGCCCAGGGCAAACCACCAATCGCCAAAGATATCGTGAACGCAGTACGTCAAACGCAGGCAAACCTGGTAGTGCTAGATGGCTTTCAGGGTATCCGCTCGCTAGAACCAGATTTCAACGCTAGCCGTCAACTCCTCTATGACCTGGGAACACGCCTGAGCCTCCTGGGAACAACTACCATTATTACCACCGAAGCAGATCCGCGTGATCCTAATCTCTTCCCAGAAATGACCACTGGTGATACTCTCATTGGCCTCTACTTCACCCTCTCAGGGGTCCGAGCCTATCGCAGTCTTGAGGTGCTCAAAGTACGGGGACGAGCGCCCCTACCTGGACGGCACAGCCTTGCGTTGAGCGCACACGGAGTACACGTCTATCCACGCCTGGAGACGTGGAGCCGCTATGTACCAACCAATCAACTAGGAAGACAAACCACACCACTCAAACATAAGCGTGCCACATTCAGCTTGCCTGAGTTGGATGTTCTCCTTGGAGGAGGCATTACACGCCAGACCAGTACCCTACTCACTGGAAGTCTTGGTGTAGGCAAGACTTTACTCTCGCTCAAATTCGCACTCTCTGGTATTGAGCACGGGGAGCCAGCTCTCTTCCTGGGCTTCCGTGAAACACAAGAGCAACTCTTGCAGAAGGCCGATTCATTCTCGCTGGGTGCGCAGATGCGCTCCGCGCTGGCATCCGGCAAATTGACATTACAACGCTGGGAGCCAGTCGAAGTCGACTCCGATCAGGTAGCGACGGAAATGCTCAACTCGCTAGAACGCACTGGCGCACGCCGAGTCGTTATCGACAGCATCGCAGAATTAGAACGCGCCGTCGTGGAGAGCAGCGGTTCGGAGAGAATTGCAAACTACCTGGCAGCCTTACTTGCAGTCTTCCGAGCGCGCGGCGTAACCTTATTGGCAATAAAAGAAAGTTCAAAGATAGTTACGACGAGCATGGACTTCTCGGCTGATACCCTCTCCGTCTTGGCAGAGAACGTCTTGCTAGTCCAACAAATGATGTCACACAACAAGTTGCACCGCGTTCTCTCCGTGCTGAAGATGCGCTTTTCAACGCATGAACATAGTCTGCGTGAATTCGTTATCGCACCACCTGATGGTATCCGAGTTTTGACTAAGGAAGAAAGCACATTGGATGGCTTGTTGGGAAACGATGGAGCGGAGCATGGGGCTCAGCATGCACCTCACCAGTATGACAACCCCTCAGAGAGGGGGAGAGGATGACCGAGCGAAACACCTCACTTCGCACAACCGAATCCCTCTCTGTCCTAATTGTTGATGATGAGGTAGGCATTGCTGAAACTCTCGCTGATTTTATCCAGGAACTAGGATACACACCTTTGGTTGCCTATAATGGCCTGGAAGCACTGGCCCTGGCGCGTAAGCGCTGGCCCGCGCTAGTTATTACGGATTTTATGATGCCTATCCTTAATGGTCTTGGCCTCCTAAAAGCCTTGCGCGCCGAAGCAGCAGAACAGAGGAAAACAATGCCCCCGGTCATTATGCTAAGTGCGGTAAATACTATAGCGGCAATGCGCGACGAAAAGGCAGACGCAATGCTTGCCAAACCTTTTGACCTGGACGAATTAGAGCGAATCATCGAGCGTTTCCTCAGTCAATAACGTCTGGCTTACCTCACAGCCCGGCTCATTTGCTGGTTCACTCGTTTGGTATTGTCATCCTGTCATCAGCAAATTCAAACCTATCCTGACCCATTCATATTCCCTTCTGGTTACAAAGTTTCCATCTATTCTAGCAACCTACTTGCCTTTGAGACTAGTCAGAATCCTGGCAAATAGATCCATCATTGCTCAACTTTAGCTCACTACAACGACATGATGCCACCATATGCCAGGGCGACTATAAAATAGGTGGCAGTGAAGGCGTTGGGTAAGTTTGGTAAGCGCTATTAAAGATTTTCATAGCACCTGCTTTTTCTCCTTTAGATGGATGTGTACAGACACGCACCAAGAGTAAGATTACGCTACGCCCAAAGAATGGCGAATCTGGACGACATAATGGAGGAGACTACCATGCAGACAACTATGACGAGAACGCTAGGACGAAGCGGTTTGATTGTGAGCGCACTTGGACTGGGCACCTGGGGCATCGGTGGCGAATGGACCTACAATGGATTGCACGATGGATGGGGAGAGGTTGATGATGCGGAATCGACAAGGGCGGTCTACAAGGCGCTAGAGATGGGTGTGAACTTCTTCGACACCGCAGACGTATACGGATGTGGTCGAAGTGAACGTGTCCTGGGGCAGGCACTCACTGGACACAGACACGAAGTTGTGATCGCAACCAAGTTCGCAAATCGCTTCGATGAGGAGACAAAAACGGCAGGCGGGCGCGACGTCACTCCTGTGTACATCAAGCGGGCAGTTGATGCCAGCCTGATCAGACTACAGACCGATTATATCGACCTGTATCAGCTTCACGGCCTGGAATCCGAGGAGAGTGCGGATGAGATAGTAGCAACACTAGAAGATCTGGTGAGCGTAGGTAAGATTCGCTTCTATGGTCTAAGCGACGACAACATCGAGCACGCCCAAACCTTTGCTCAGGGGCAGCATTGCACTGCCATTCAGCATCACCTCAATATTTTTGGCGGCAACGATGAGATCCTGAGTCTTTGTGAAGAGCAAAATCTGGCGAGTATTTGCCGCACTCCACTTGCGATGGGACTGCTCACTGGCAAATATCAGTCGCCAGAACAGCTTGCCACCAACGATGTCAGGCTCCACGCTCCCTGGTGGGATTACTTCAAGGAAGGAAAGATGCAGGAATGGCTGCAAAAGATAGAGCAAGTGCGTGCTATCCTCACCACCGATGGGCGTACACTAGCCCAGGGCTCACTAGCCTGGATTCTGGCACGTAGTTCCCGAAGCATCCCCATTCCAGGCTTCAAATCAGCCGTTCAGGTAGAGGATAATGCAGGCACACTCCTCCTTGGACCTCTAAGTGAGCCACAAATGCGCGAGATTTCACAATTGCTCAGCTAACCCTACTTTGCCAAAAAGAGTGATCAATCAGAAAACGGACACCGTGGCAAATGACATCTATCGAAATAACACTATCCCGTTAGAAAGTACGCATTGACGGCTGTGTCCGAAAAACGCCAGCTCATACTAATAATCTCGTGTAAGATACAGACTATCAAGACAATGAGACTATTGAGAGGGAAATATATAAAATGACACAGCACGAAAAGGCTGATTTTCTTCAACGGCTACAACAACAAGGTCACTCACTTCTACTTCCTAACGCATGGGACGCCGCCAGCGCTCGCCTCTTTGAAGAAGCAGGCTTTCAAGCAATTGGTACAACAAGCGCGGGTATTGCCTTCTCACAGGGCTATTCCGATGGGCAGGCAATCAGCCGCGATGAAATGATGCGCGTAATAGCTCGCATCGTAGAAGTTGTGCGAGTTCCTGTAACAGCGGACATTGAAGCGGGTTACGGACCAACACCCAAGGATGTCGCGGAGACTATTCGAGCGGTCATCGCGACTGGCGCGGTAGGCATAAACCTTGAGGATAATAGGGGAGTATCCCAACTACTCTATACACTAGATGAGCAGGTAGAACGTATCGCGGCAGCGCGCAAGGCCGCTGATGACGCAAGCCTTGCGCTTGTCATCAACGCTCGCATTGACACCTACTTATATCAGGTTGGGGAAGAAGCAACACGCATGGAAGAGACCATTCAACGTGCAAAGGCTTATCTTCAGGCTGGCGCGGATAGCATCTTTGTTCCTGGTGTGATTGATCCAGAATACATTCAAATCCTGGTGCGTGAGATCCCAGCACCACTCAACATTATGGCTAGTCCTGGAGCACCGTCAACGCGTGAGCTCTTCGCGCTAGGTGTGAATCGTGTAAGTATTGGTGGGGCAGCCATGCTTGCAACAATGGGACTTGTACGCGACATTGCGCACGAGCTACATGAGGAGGGGACTTACCAACAAATTTCCACACACTCTTATGATTTCGCCATTGCCTCACAGCTTTTTCAGCAAGAGAAATAAGGCAAGTTGAGAAGTGTGATCGATCCAGAAAGCAAGCACATACCGAACATAAACAAGGGGAGCACGGTCATGACCGTGCTCCCCTTGTTTATGCAGCTAGCTCTAGTCGTACTTGCTAGTCGTGGCACAACCAGACGCGCTGGTCTTGTAGATGTTGGACCAGTCCTGCGGCGGCGTCAACTGTTGAGCGTTGTCTACCACGCCCTGGATACAGGGCTTGAGGACATAGCTAGATGTGCGCTGGTTAATCGGTATCCAGGCCACATCGTTAACAAGTTGCTGCTCGATCTGATTATACTGCTTCAAGCGATCAGCAGTATTCTGATTCTCGTCGGCCTTGACCATCAAGTCCTGCATCTGCTTCTGTACCGCGACATTCTTTGTATTCCCCAGGCCATAATTGGACTGGTTGTTGGGAGAGCCAGCACCAAAGAGTAGGCTTGTCCAGTCCTGAGGATCAGGATAGTCAGCGATCCAGTCCACAACCCACATCTGCAAAGATTTGGTGTTTTTAACAGTGGCTGCCGTATCGTCAAGCAACTGATTCCAATCCTCATCATGGATATTAACCGAGACGCCCAGGTTGTCTTTCCACTGCTGTTGCATGAACTGAAATTCGTTTTTGGCGGTCTGATTACCACGTGAGGCAACGGTGAGAGTCACCGTCGGGAAATTCGAGGTGGTATAGCCCTCTTCCTGCATACCCTGTTGCAGAAGCTGCTTGGCCTTTGATGCATCCCCTTTGGTATCCTTCACCCCTCCAGGGCCAATGAGATCAGGGTTATAGCCTGGCATACCGCTTGGGATGATATGATTTGATGGAGTACGCGCACCCTTCCAAATATTTTGCGCTATGACATCCTTGTTGATCGCCAGGGCAAATGCCTGACGGATCTTAATATTGTCAAAAGGCTTAATCAGGTAGTTCATCGCGACATAGTCAATGATAAGAGCAGGGGCCTGACGATATTGATTATTGGGCAGTCCTCGCGCCGCATCCAGATTCTCTGTTGGTACCCCAGCCTGATCAACCTGGTTCGTCTGATATGCCTTATAGGTTGTCTGAGGGTCCTTATAGAAGGCATAGACCAGTTTTTTCAACTGCGGCTTGGCACCCCAGTAATTAGAGTTCGGGACAAAGGAAATCTGCTGACCAGGGGTGCGCTCCTCTAATTTGAAAGGACCAGAAACACCACCCTCATTGAGATGCTTGAAGTAATCAACGTCGCCATACTTTTCCACCATACTCTTCTCAACCACGTAGGAGGTCGAATACGTCAGGGCATCAAGGAAATATTGGGCACGCTGGCTGGTAACGATCTTGACCGTCGTGGCGTCTGGCGCGAAGAGACTATAATCAATCAAGCTTTTGAGCTTACCTGTGTTACGATCCGCCGACCCTTTAATCAAAGCCAGATAGGAAGGGGCAACTGTCGACTTCAATTCCGGCTTCAGCGCACGGTCAATGCTGAAAACAACATCATTGGCGGTTATCGGGTTACCGTCACTAAATTTGAGGCCGTCTCGTAGCTTGAAGGTCCATGTCAGACCATCGGATGATGTCTCCCAGGATTTTGCAAGTTCACCATAGACCTCTAGCTTGTCGTTCAACTGCACAAGACCCACAAACATCGTATCGAGGGCGCTGATTGAATCAAGGTCCGTCGAAAGAGCCGGATCAAGGGTCGCGACGTCCGAAGACCCACTTACTGGCACAACGTAGATCTGCTTGTCGTCAGAAAGCTTACTACCAGTGTCGCTTCCCGAGGCTCCACCACACGCCGAAATAAAGGCGGCGAGCAGGCAGAAAAGCGCCGGGAGAAACAAGAATTTCCCGGCAAATAGTTTGCCACGCTTCATGTCAACTACTCCTTGCTCTACTAGTTCAATAGCGGGTGTTCTAACCGCAATGGAGAAGACCACAACACAAATATGATGATGCGAGAAGATATTATCTAATAGCCTCTTGATAAGCAGGTTCGATTATTTCAACCATCTTCACTCACAACCCACTCTTCCTTCGGGCAAGCGGAGAAGCATCACATCTATGACAACACTTTGCACATCATTGCGCGAACACAGAAGGGATTTGTACACCTATTATAAACCCAGGCGTATCAATCGAGCAACGCTACATTCTTTATCACTAGTTTTTATCTACATACACTACGTAAATTAGCGCCACAATCTCACAACTTATTAAATATAGGTCGCAATACATCGCACCTCTTCCCTCAGATAGCCAAAAGCAGCTATACTCTTAGCAGAAACCACAGACCCACGTTATTTTTCCATAAAGGATATAGGTTGTTATGCCACAAGCACCTGACACGGAGAAGCCATCAGTCGCGAAACGCGCAAAGATGCCCAGGTGGCGCAAGGTCATTCTCGTCCTGTTGGCAATCATCGCCATCGTCTTTCTCATTCACGAAGTTTTCTACTATTTTTTTGTGCCCACCCAGACCCCTATATTTACGGATGTAAAGACACCGCTACTCATCGCGCATCAAGGTGGAGAACTCCTCGCGCCTAGCGATACAATGGCAGCCTTCGCCAAAGCAGATTCTATTGGCGTTGATATGTTGGAGACCGATATCCACATGACAAAGGATGGCTATCTCGTCCTCATCCATGACAATACTGTTGATCGCACCACAAACGGCAAGGGACGCGTAGATTCCTATACACTGAGCGACCTGAAGAAGCTTGACGCGGGCTATCGCTTTAAGGATCTTGCGGGACAATATAGCTATCGAGGCAAGGGTGTGACCATTCCTACCCTTGAAGAATTGCTGCAAGCCTATGGGCAAAAGTACCTTTATAATCTGGAGATGAAGGATGCCTATCCAATCAATGGTCCTTCACAGATTGAGGCTAAACTCTGGGGGCTAATTCAGAAGTATCATGTTGAGAAGCGCGTCGTTGTGACCTCTTTCCATCAAGAACTCATCGACCACTTTGATCAGCTTGCTCATGGACAGGTCGCGCTAGGAGCAGGGACCACTGAGGTCACCAAGTTTGTGCTGACACATAAGTTCTGGGTTCCCGGCTTTTACCGCCCTACCGCCAACGTTTTTCAAATCCCAACCGAGAATAGCGGCTTCAATCTCAAAGATAGGGCCTTGATCGAGGGAGCACATCGACTCCATATCCAGGTCCATTACTGGACAATTGACGACAAGGCTACTATGAAGGAACTCCTCCAACTTGGCGCAGATGGTATCATCACCAATCGCCCAGACCTTCTCAAAGAGGTGCTCCAGGAAATGCATCTACGCTAAGGATGTAGAGTCGTCACAGGGAGGTCAAGCAATGACCTCCCTATCTTATGCCTACTTTCACACAAACCCATAAGCCGCTCTGCACCGTCTTCAATGCGCCTTTGCATACCTCCGGATTAGTTTGTATAATCTGAAACGACATCATCAGAACCATACCAGAGGTATTTGAAAGGATATATAACCACAGTGCCTGGTTTTAACATATTGTCTCAAACATGCGCCAGCGCCCACTTGGAGACAGCACCTAAAGAGAATACGGTCGTGACGCCTCGCCAACGACAAGCTGGACTTGGGAGCAAGAAGTCCGATTACCGCTTCTTTGCGCTTGCACTGTTTTTATTTGTGCTCACACTCATGCTAACTGCCTGCAATCTCACTGAGGCTCCCTCACATGCGACCTATACCTACTCAAACATAGCGAGCTTACCTAAAGATCACCTCACCAGCCCAGGAGATACAGCCTTTACCTACCCAGTAGGCGGAGAGGTCCCACTATCCTGGTCAGCGCAACCAGGGCAAGACACGCTAGCAAACAAGCCTACCGCCATCCAGATTGACGCAGGAATTGTTGGCCCCTTCACCAGCATGGATGAGCTCAAGAAGGCCATTAGTTTCGATGGTAATACAATTAAAGGACGTATCCAGGCAACCATCCAGCCTATTAAGACTGACAATTGGAACGGTAAGAACGCGGAAACCTTCCTAAAGCTACCTACGACGATTCAACCTGGCTACTACATGATCGTGCAACGCATTCAGACCGCAGGTCAGCGTACCCAAGCAGTTGTGCCCACCGGGCGAGTCTTAAAGATCACTCCTCAGTCATAACTATCATTTACGTTTGCGAGATCTACCTCTACATAAAACAATTCGCTCCAAAGGGGTAGTGTCTCGCAACGTCTCCATCATATCCTCTGCCTGCTCCCCCAACAGGCACGCTACTCTATGGTAGTTTCCAAATGACTACTTTAGAGACATTCGTGATAAGAATGCTACGATCATCCTGCGACCAGGCCAGGCAGGTTATGCTGTTTATGTTGCGGTCTCTCGGAGCCTCTCTCCCATCAGAATACATGAGCAGTTTACCACTGTTCACATCCCAGATTAAGACCGCACCCTGGTTGTCTCCAGAGACAATGCGTTTGCCATCATGCGACCAGGAGACAGCATTAGTATCAGGTGATATTCTTACTCTTCCTTTGGATTTGTTATTATCCCATGCATTTATCTTGTCGTAATCATCCTGATAAGAGTGATGAATAGTGATATTTCGTACTTCTTTTTGCGCGGCAACGTCCCAGATCCGAATATTGCCATCGCCGCCAGCAGAGGCAACGAGCGTATTATCAGGTGACCAGGAGATAGCATTGGCGATCATTGTCTTCCCCTTCTCCTGCCCATATTGGAAGCGCACGGTATTTTTCCCGGTTAAAGCATTCCAAATCTGGACTGTCCCATCTTCGTCAGCAGAAGCAATAAGGTTTCCCTTCGAAGACCAGGATAGACCATTGATGCTCCCACTATGCCCCTTGTAGGTACTTATGAGCTCGCCTGATAGCGCACGCCAGACCTGAATCTCAATTGTGGTGCTGGCTTCGTCGCCAGAAGCGATATACTGGCTATCTGGAGACCACGCCAAACTTGAGACAATCCAGGGATTGCCAGTATAAGTAAGCAGACGTTGCCCTATCTTCCCCTGCTCAACGGACCAGACCTGGACTGTTTTATCTTGCCCACCAGAGGCCAGATACTTCCCATTAGGAGACCACGCCAGCGCACGTACAAAGGCTGTATGCCCTTTATATGTATAGATCAAATGCCCATTAGAAGCATCCCATACCTGGACGGTCTTATCAGCGCCCGCCGATGCGACATATTTGTTGTCAGGCGACCAGGCAGCAGCAAAGATGTCTGAGGTATGCCCAGCATAAGTGATATAGCTCGATCCAAAGGCAGCCGTATTTGGTCCCCAAAGACGTATCATTGCCGTAAGGGAATTAAAAACCATATATATAACAAAGCCTAGTAAAACTATGATCGCCAGGCCAGTGCCCAGCGTTATCTTCCTCCTTGGAGTTCGTTTGCGACGAGGAAAAGCAGGCTGTGCAGACGGATAGGAAGACCCTGGGTATGGTTGTGGATAGTTTGAATAGCTCACGGAGTCGCTTTCCTTTTTACTGGTATAAACGCAACTATTACAGAAACGATCCAATCTATCCATATTTACTGATTTTATAGACATCTCACGTACACTGCCCACCATCGGCTACGAGATCTGAAGTCAATGGGCTTTCTCACTCTCCGGCCTGCGCCATCGCGTTGTAACATATTCAGCCTTGATGCCCAACTTGCCGAGATTACGCGAAAGTTCCAGGCAGTCATTGGTGTGCTTTTCACAACAATAACTGCCTACGCAGGCTACCTTAGACGAGCCGTGAGTACATGCTTCTGCACTTTGCCTAATGCATTACGAGGTAATCCTTCAATAAAGACCACTTGACGGGGTTTCTTGTAGCTGGCGAGCCGTTCGCGACAATAAGCGATGATGTCAGATGCGGTAGGAGACTGATCTGGCACAGGAACAATAACAGCAACGACCTGCTCGCCCATATCTGGGTCGGGAAGTCCTATTACAGCAACTTCACCAACGCCTGGGTAAGTTGCTAAGACATCCTCTACCTCACGTGGATAGATATTGTAACCACCGCTGATGATCAACTCGCGAGCACGTCCAGTAATGGTGAAATAACCGTCAGAAGCACTACTACCAAGGTCGCCTGTCTTAAACCAGCCATCCTCGCTAAAAGCCTCGGCAGTCGCGTCGGGACGATTCCAGTAGCCAGCGAAAATGTGAGGACCACGCACCTCGATCTCGCCAATCTCGCCCGCAGAGAGCACCTGGCGCGTTTGCGTATCCACAACACGCGCCTCCTGCCCCGGAAATGGCAATCCAACCGTTCCCGCGCGCCTCTCTCCCTCATACGGATTGGTCATATTCATAATAGTTTCTGTCATACCATAGCGCTCAAGAATGAATTGCCCAAAAACATGCGCGAAGTCGTTGAAAAGGTGTGCGCTCAGAGGTGCGGAACCGGAAACGAAGAGGCGTGGGTGAGGCATGGGTCCACCCTGACGTTCGGCCTCAGCCAGTAGGCGCGAGTACATGGTTGGAACACCAAAGAAGAGGCTGATGCCTGGGTCATCGCGCAGATTCGTTAGCACACTGGCGGCATCGAACTTGCGCCGCAAGGTCACTCGCGCACCCATGTAGAGTGTGCCGTGCATTCCGACCATTAAGCCATGGGTATGAAAGAGGGGCAATACAAGCAGAAGATGGTCTTCGCTCGTCCAGCGCCAAGCCTCAGTGAGCGACGTGATATTGGCGAGTAAGTTGCGCTGAAGGAGGAGTGCTCCTTTGGATCGCCCCGTCGTGCCAGAGGTATATCCAATAACCGCAGGATCATCTGGGGATGGCATGGTTAACTCATATGAGGCTCCCTGCTCGTCTCCTAAATTTAGGAAATCGCTCAAAGAATATGAAGCACATGCTTCGTGTGTCACCTCATGAGCGTCATCATCGACAATGATAAGCATTTCGAGATCTGGAAGTTCCAGTCGCGACAACTCGGCCCGCCCTGATGTTCCGGTGACGCAAAAGCGCACCCCAGCATCGGTCATGATATGGCTTAACTCGACCTGCCGATACTGGTTATTAACCAGCACGACAATGCCACCTGCAAGGTGAGTTCCCAGGTATGCAACGACAAAGGCGGGGCAATTCTCTAGAAAGAGCGCTACCCGATCTTCAGGCCGCAGCCCATTCCCTAGCAACGCTAGTGCGAATTGCTTCACCTCCAAGACAAGTTGCCTATAGGATACGGTTTGACCTTCAAAAAAAATAGCGGGGCGCTCCGGCTCCCGTTCCGCATGCCGAAAGACTATCTCGACTATCGAATCCATGTCGTACCTCATTCATCATTTGCCTTGCTCGCGTAACGCTAACATCCACTGCTCCTTCTCACTACCGATCCTTCTCTTTTATATCACTTCCTGAGCCAAAACGTCACCATGAAATGAGCACAACCCCTGAGGCCCTTCCCGGACCTTGACAGTAAACGATATATCGTTTATTCTATTCGCATGTTAAATATTTAACATGCGAATATTTTTAATAATAAAGTATTAAGGTACGAAGGAAACCTATGGATTTACCACTTGAGGAGAATCAAGGTCGGCTCACATACTGGCTCTTCTATACAGAACGCTGTGTCTCGTACGCCTATGCGGAAGTACTACGAGCTCATTGTGTAGAACGGGAAAAGCCCTATGTTGTGACACCGCCACAGTGGGGGGCCTTATCACTCCTGCTTGCCCAGAATGGCATGACCATCGGAACTATGAGTCAGAAACGCGGTGTCGATGCACCAGCGGCGACAGGTATTATCACAAGACTGGAGCAAATTGGGCTAGTGGAACGTCAACATGACCGAGAAGATCGCCGGGTCGTCAAAGTCTATCTCACGGAAGAGGGCAGAGACATTTCACAGACGCTCGCTATCTCAGTGGAGCACTTCGAGCAAAGCTTGAAAAGAGGGTTTGTCGAGGGGGAACTGGACCATTTCCTGGCCCAACTCCAACAGCTCATTCTAAACGCTGCTGAAGTTGGGAAAACTATAGGGGATCGCTTCAGTTTCCCTCCACGACTTATGATAAAGGGCAGCGAAAACACTCAGAAGTAAACTTTTTAACACCTTGCCAGAATGCATGTAATACAGGAAGAGAAATATCACTTCCAGCTCAGATAGTTTTCTCTCTCAAATCGAACGTCTTGACGCTTGAGCAAACGACGACTGGTCTGTGGTCTCAGAGCGCATAGGTCCCTTCAAGCTGAAAAACGAAAGGAATTGAAACACGATGATCATGACACTCCTCGACCTCGTGAATGTGTTCTTTGCTGGCATGCTGGCTGGCATTGAGTTCGTGATCCACTACGGTGTACGTAAACCCGCTGAGCAGCTTCCCGACCATGCACAGCTCCAATTCCGCAAAGCGCTGGTGCTTAAGCTGCGTGTGCTGGTTCCAACCTTTTTTGCGCCAGCAGTTATCTTAGGGACAGTCCTAATATTTCTCAACATGGCGACACCTGGCCTTATGTTCCGGTGTGTAGCCGTGGCAGCCTTGTCTATCTGGGTCGTGATCCGGGTCATCGGTACTGTCCCGATCAACAGCGCAACGCTTGATTGGCAGCTCAGCGCACCTCCAACAGATTGGAAGACGCAAGTTGCTCATGCAGAGCGTTTTCACATTGCTGGTGTCTGGGCGGCGGTCCTGGCCTTTGCATTCTTCTTGATGGCTACCGCCATCAAACTGGCTCTTCCTTAACTGAGGTCAATTTACCCCATACTATTATGAATATAAGGCACTTCCTCTTGGAGAGAGTCGTTTAAACTCCTCAATATAGACTGGAAGAGAATGTTTGGGTATCCATCCCAAGGAACTTGCCTTTGTCCTATCGGCTTTTCCTCGTTCTCTTTCACCCTTGAGAGCTGGAATGAAAATGTATTCCCCTCCAAACATCTGAGCGACTTGCAAAATGGAATATTCCTGACCTGCGCCGAGTTGGTATCCATCTCCTTGCCCCTTCTCAAAGCACAGGATAAGGCCTTCTACAATGTCATCTATGTGGGTAAAGTCTCTGGTTTGAGTCCCTGGTGATCTAACGGTTAGTGGTTTTCCCTGCTCATACAAGGACTCAAACACTCCAATAACAGTGGCATATTTTCCGTCTTTAATCTGCCTAGGACCATAAACGTTATAGAAGTATGTCACCACATACTCAAGCCCAAACCACTGAGAGAAATTCTTGATGAATTCAACGTTCTTTGCTTTGACCCATGCGTATGGGGATAAATTTTCATCTTGTCCTGCATTGCCAAATTTTGAACTTGAACCGGCATAGATCAACTTTGCATCATGGGTATGGCAAAACTTGACTACTTCCTTTGTGCCTCTTAAATTGAAGTCCCATACCTGGTCAAAATCCTCAAAAGATTGCACAATTCTTGAATATTCCCCAAGATGAAAAACTGCATCCGGTCTGGGCAAGTTTTTCTCTTGCCAGATGTTAACAATATTTTGTGTATCTCCCTCCAGATACAAAACACGGTCGGTCCTTGAATGACTTGATATCATACCCGTAAAATAATTGTCGAGAGAAATAATCTGTACCTGGGGATAGCGGTGTAGCAAATTGCTAATCAGGTGAGAACCCACAAAGCCCGCACCCCCTGTTACTAAAATGGTCTGGTATTTCTCAGTGTTCATCTACATACAACTCCATAACCGGCTCAAATAATGAAGAAACCCCAAGTCATGCCAATCGCCTCGGGCTGCTCTATTTCCTCAAATTATACTCTAATGTGTTTGAAGAGGCGAGATTTACCACATCTTTTGAGGTTCAGCCAGAGAGGTAAAAACAGTTTGCCTCTCTGGTTATTGTACTTCCAGAAATCAGAACAGCCACAACTTGTCATACATGCACACGTACATGTTTATATTCGAGATAGAGGTCCCAATATGTACTTATAAAGAGCAGATTCGGCGATGTAGCAACGGTTCACGAATTGCTGTGGCATTCAATTTATCCACACCAAGAAATCGCATAAAGCGGGTGAATCCACGGGCTAATGCCTCGGCAAATGCTTCATTGTTACCCAGATTTTCATTTTCTAACCACAAACCCAGGATGACAAAGGTATTGGTCGCCCGGTCGAGTTTGCTATCGAAACGCGCGACGAGCTTGTCACCCCACAAAATAGGCAATGTATAGTAGCCAAATTTCCTCAGATGTACAGGCTTATAGACCTCCCAAATATAGTCGAAGCCAAATACAATTTTGGCTCGTCCGCGCGCGCTAACATGATCCAGGGGTGCAAGGAAGACAACCTCTTCAGTCGTTGTTGTCTCCAATGGCGTCCAGGACCCGGGCACACGTCCCGCGCTTAGATCACTCAGCGCGTCAGCGTCATTCCCAAGCGCGTAGTGTGCCATCTTCCAGCCATCAACCTTGACCTCGATGAGTTCCCCATCAGCCACCATCTGCTCAAGCAGCTTCGCTATTTGAGCTGGATCACCACGCTGGAACGAATCGTTCGTTCGATTGAGCCGCCACAGGCCGCTAAAGCTGATATCCTTTTTGAGTAAAAAACGATCAGTCTCGACTTCGTCGCCCTCACAAAGAAGATGCGCGGGCGCGACCTTTTCGGCCAGTGCATAGGCGCGCTCGAAGCGGTCACGATGGTGCGTCATCACTTCACCCGTACGCCACAGGTAATACAAGGCAAGCGCGCTATCCTTTCGACCACGATAGTTTTGCGTGCGTGTGCGCGTCGCCATAGCAAAATCACGATTGCTCACGATGCCACGCTCATGTAAAGCGGCTCGCATTTCGACGATGGCATCCGCGTGATCGCTGGCTGTGGTGCGGAGCCGCGCGCTGATCTCACGTTCGCGGCGCATGATCACGCGCCAATACGGCAACTCATTCATGGGTCGGACAGCCAGCCAGCCGCCCCAATCGAAGAATTTCCTCTGCTGATACGTTACATCCTCCCACAAGCCAGGAGTATAATCGAGCACTCGGCTGTGAAGAGTGATATCCTGGCTGCGAGCAATGATTTGCAATGGGTCTAGCTGCAAATATTCAATTGCATTCATTGCCTGCTCGGTTCCCTCCAAGCCTCGCCAGCGTCGTCCAGGCCACAAGCCCTGCTTACCAAGAATGAAGCGGCGGGCTACATCAATATCGATATTTAGCATGATGACCTCTCGCAGAGCCTCGCAACCAGACCAGTCTGAAATAATATAGAACCTCGTTCCATCGCGAGACCCCTACTATGATTTACAACTACAAATATGAACTTCTTCCCGATTACCACAAACGTGACAGCTTCCAATGCTTACCACTGGGTTTCCTGCTTCGCTCTTCCGTACCAATCATGGTCCGCTTCAAGCATAATCGCAACCTGCTCGACAAACTCGCATCTCCCTCAGTATTCACTGGATGGGGAGGGATTCTTTTTCTGCCCTGTGAAAATGGTAACCACATCTGATCTTGCCAGGGCACACTCAGCCTTCTCTCTCCTCATCAAACTTGTTGGGTAGCACTTGTTCCTGCTATCTCAAGTGAGGTATAATCATCCATGCTACTTTGTTGGGTAGCAAGGAATTGGGGGACATAATATGCCGAAACTTGTCAGGTATATTCTAGCCTGGTCGCCAGAGGAGACAAACTATCGCCTCATTGAGCGAGATGCCAAGCAGAAACCTCTTCTAAAGGATAACGAGGAGGCATGGTTCGCATGGCTTCATATACATACTTCGTTCGCTTTTCACGGTCAAAATGGGCGCATAAACGTGCTAAAGGAGCACAGGCCCCGAGGCGAGGAGGGCTATTGGTACGCTTACCAGCGCCAGGGAAAGCGTATGCTGAAGAAATATCTAGGGCACTCTCACAACCTGAACATACAACATCTGGAGGAAGTTGCGCGAGCACTGACAAACAATTCTCCAACAGCTTCTCAGTCACCAACACAATCTTCCCTGGATGTACCGCTCTCATCACCAGGGCTATTGCTCTCAACGAAGCTTCAACCACCTCAGCCACATTCGTCACTTATCCCGCGTAAACACTTGCTGGCGCGCCTCAATGGCGCTCTCGAACGCAAACTTACTCTACTTTCGGCACCCGCAGGCTTTGGGAAGACAACTCTCATGGGACAATGGCTAGCAGGTCTTCGAGCCAGTCAGCCCGAAACGGCCTCTGTAGAAGTCGCCTGGCTTTCACTAGATCACGGCGATAATGACCCCATTCGCTTCTGGCACTACCTGACTGCCGCCTGTAAGCCTTTTTTGGAAGACCAGGGAAAGGCGGTGATCGCACTACTCTCCAAGACCGTCCCTTTTGAACAGACCCATTTGGAGGAGGTACAGACTACCTTCCTTAATTCCTGCATACGTCCAGGCTTACTCATATTGGAGGATTTTCACGTTATCAATGAGCCAGCCATACATAAATCGCTTGCCTTTATGCTTGAGCATATACCTCCGTCGCTGCACCTCATCATCATTGCCCGCGGTGAACCACCATTTCCACTGGCTCGCCTACGCGCTACCGCTGACCTGGATGAATTGAATACCACCGATCTGCGCTTCTCACCTGAGGAGATCGCTGCATTTTTTGCACGTACAACCTCATTCCCTCTCTCTCTAGAATCTCTGCTAAAGCTTGAAGCACGCCTGAAGGGCTGGCCCGCTGGTTTGCGCCTGCTTGCCTTCACGCTTCAACACTGTTCCCTACCTCAAGATGCGGAGCAAGCGCTCGCGGCCTTCACAGGTAGTCAACGACCCGTTCTGGAATACTTTATCTCTGAGGTACTCAATACACAATCTGAGCAACTTCAAGCATACTTGCTTGCCACAAGCGTGCTCACCCGCCTTACAGGTTCACTCTGCGACGCCATTACGGGAGATTGTGATAGTGCTCGCCTCTTGAGCACACTCCATCAAGGTGGTTTCTTTCTGGAGCGGCTGGACGAGTCATGGTTCCGATATTACACCCTCTTCGCCGAGGCTATGCGGTATGAAGCTCACCGCCGCCTGGAAGCAACCACTCTACGCGACCTTCATTCCAGGGCTAGCCGGTGGTATGAGCAGCATGGGATGCTCACAGAATCGATTGAGTCCGCCCTGAATGCATGTGACTGGGAACGCGCGGCATACCTCATTGACCTCTTACTTGAGTCCGAGAGCTTTAATGAAATTCATGAATACCACACGCTACACCGCTGGCTAAAAGAGATGCCAGAGACTCTGCTAGCGCGCCATCCTATGCTCTGCCTAAACTATGCATCTTCTGAGCTCTTTGTGACATCCAATCGCCTTACGCCAGCAACAATGTCACGTATCGAGGACTTGCTCAACATGGCGGAGTATGCCTTTGAGGAACAAAAGGATGACCAGAGACTTGGGATGGTCTTCTCTTTCCGCTCGCTTGTCGCCTGGCGGCAGGAAGATTTCATGGGCATGGAGCTTTACGCCCGTCAGGCACTCTCGCTTTTGCCATACAAAGAGCGCGATTGGCAGAGCCTCAGCCTGAGCATCCTGGCGCGCAAAGAACTCCACTTTGGTCAGCTCAATGACGCGCGCCAGGCGCTTCATGACGCTCGCGCGCTCTGCAAGGATAATGGAAATCATTATTTTCTGCGCGCGACCGCAAACATGCTCGGTGGCATTTGCTTCGATCAGGGAGAATTGCATCAGGCTCGGGAGTATTATAATCAGGTTCTCACCCAGGCCAGAGCGCGCCAGGATCTTGATGATGCAGGGTACGCTCTTTTGGGACTGGCTTCCCTCTCCTATGAGTGGAATGACCTTAACACAGCCTGGCAAGAGGCTGAGGAGGTTCTCACACTTGGAAGACAACTCTCACATGAGGGACATATCGCGCATGCAGAGATCTTACTGGCGCGCATTCAACTTGCACGCGGAGAGGAAGAGCAAGCGCGGCAACGACTCACTACGCACCTCGCTCATATGCGGTCCAATGGTTCGCCTTCGATCTACCGCGAGATACTCTTCTGGCAAGCCAGACTCGCTCTGGCCGTAGGGGATCTAGCTGCGGCACATCTCTCCCTGGACAATCTAAACAACCTCACGCCCACTTCTATACCTGCTCGCCAGGAACAAGCATCCATCTTGTGTGCGCGTCTCCTTATCATGAGCGGTGCCCCCCAGGAGGCTCTTATCAAACTCATGGACCTCCTCAATCCAGCACAAGAGGCGGGTCGGGTTCAACGAGCACTGGAAATCCAGATACTTATAGCCCTGGCCCATAACGCGCTAAAGCAAGCGCACGAAGCGCGACAGTGGCTCCGCAACATCCTGCCCTTCGTGCGTTCCGAGGGCTTTAAGCGCCTCTTCCTTGATGAGGGTGAAGCGGTGGCTGGTGTCTTGCGCTCTATAGTCGCACATGAGTCAGAGAAGGTGCTGAAAATCACTATACAGAGGCTTCTGAGCTATTTTTCATCTTCACAAGGCACACCAAAAATTTCTGGATCGCCACCACTGCCGCTGAGTGGGCAGGAATCACGCGTTCTACGCCTGCTTGTCGCCGGTCGCACAAATCCTGAGATCGCACGTGAGCTAGTTGTCTCTGTTAATACGGTTCGCACTCAGGTCCAGAGCATCTATCGTAAACTAGATGTAAATAATCGCGTTTCCGCAAGCGAGGCGGCACGCCTTCATGGACTCATCTAACTAACCCACTCCATACCTATTTATCATCATCCAGTACAATCATCCAACCAGAGGATGTAGCCTCATGCACTCACCTCCTATACTTCACCTCAGATGCTCAACTGAAGAGCATTTCGCTAGCATTTCAGGAGGTTATCATATGACATTAGACAATATATCCTGGCAGGGATTTCACCATGTCGCGACTATTGCGCGCGACCTCGATGCGACCATTGCTTTCTACCGCGATGTGCTTGGTATGCAGATCGGCGAGATACACGAAGCTCGCGGCGGTAAGACGCGCCATTGTTTCATCACTCCTGGCACGACACGGGCCTGGGGATTGCATGTCTGGGAGTCAACCAATGCAGAGATGCCACCATTGCCAGAATCGCTCACATGGCAGCAACCAGATACGATCATGGCGGGTCTTATCCAACATATCGCCTTCACCTTGCCTGACGAGGAGGCAGGTCTCGCATTACGTGAGCGCCTTCGCCAACACGGCTCACGTTTTAGCGACATCGTCGACTTCGGTGGGCTGCGTAGTCTGACCTTTCTTGATAACAACGGCACTATGCTTGAAGCCATCTGGACCCAACCCTAAATAGTCCTGCTCCGGTGAGCACACATAGATAGTGTGCTCGCCTCTCCACATACCTATACCCCAAAGTATATATATTTCTCCGTTCTTCCAGATGAAAGTGCATGTTAAACAAAGCAATATGCATGATTACAAGTATCGCTAATAGAACACTTTGAACTCGTTTTTGCTGGTCAGCAGCGAGAAGATATTATGAGAGGCATTCTATGCAACCAAAGAGGAGCTTTAAGTCGCTTGCTATTCGTGACCTGTTGGACGCGCGTGAAGCCTACCATGTTCACCTCGCACATCTGGATAATGTGATCGCTACCGCTATTGGATTGTATCGTATCCGGCAGGAAGACGCCGATGCCAGCGATCAGTTGCCACATAAAAATTGGCGTCATCGCAGCGATTCACCTCCACGAACGCTGGAAAATACCATCGTCCAGCCCTGGTCCTGGCCCTGCGTGCTGGTCTTTGTTAATAGATGGCAGACTCAGCAAGAACTTGTTGAGGCCGATCCCGATCAGGTTGTGCCACGCTATCTCTACCTGCCTGATGGGCGGGTAGTTCCCACCTGTGTGATCTTGGCGGAGGAAATACAGCAAGCATCTCCACCTCTCCGTGACATCGCATTCTCTCGCGATCTGCTTGGAGGCGGTTATCCGATTTTAACCGATATCCAGGGGCGTGAGCATATCGGCTCCATTGGCTGTCTGCTTACTGATGGCAATCAGATCTATGCCCTGACCAATCAGCATGTCTGTGGTGATTCCGGCACACCTGTGTATACCGTTGTAGACGGTCAGCGCGCATCTATTGGTAAGGCAAGCCACCATCAAATTGGGAAACTCCCCTTCAAGGCGGTCTATCCTGACTGGTCAGCAACCTCGTCGCATATCAACATTGATGCCGGCCTCATCCGAATTGATGATGTCAAAAGTTGGACCGCTCAGATCTTTGGTCTGGGAGAGCTAGGGCGTCCCATCGATCTGACTCCCGAAACAATTACGCTGGATATCATCGGCTGGCCCGTCCGCGCATTTGGCGCTGCCTCCGGCTTCATGCAAGGAGAGATTCAGGCGCTCTTCTATCGCTATCATTCGGTAGGTGGCACAGACTACATTAGCGATCTGCTCATCGGCTCTCGCTCAGGGCAATCCCCTCTTCAGACCATACCCGGCGATTCGGGTACTATCTGGTGTCTCGATTCATCTCTCGAACAGCCGAAGCCAGATACTATACCAATTTTGCGCCCACTGGGTTTACAATGGGGTGGTCATGTCTTTCAGCAGGATCATAGCCGATCACAGTTTCGCTTCGCGCTGGCAACCAGCCTGAGCACAGTCTTACGTGAACTGGATGTCGATCTGGTCCCCAACTGGCATACTGGTCATCGCCAGTACTGGGGCGAGGTAGGACACTATAAGATTGGTGGGAGCGCGTGTGACCTTGTCCAATCCCCAAATCTCAAGGCTTTAATGAGCAAGAACCGGGACTCAATCGCCTTTGGGGACCACGCTCTCATCACTGGAAATTCTCATGTCCATGGGCATGGGCAATTCACACCCCTGGCTGATGTCGCAGACCTCGTTTGGCGTACAAGCCGCCCCCAGGATTCGGCGAACCACTTCGCCGACGTGGACCAGGAAGGGATGGGAGAATTCAGTGGTAAAACACTGCTCGATCTCTGCCAGGATTCACAAAATCTGGATATCGCGACCTGGAATGCATTCTATGATAGCCTGGACATGGGGGAAAAGCGCGGCTCGCTGCTCTTCCGCGTCTGGCAATTATACAATCTGATGGTCGCAGCCTTGAAGGAAGAGGATGTCGCGCGCTTCGTCTGTACCGCTGGTGTCCTGGCTCACTATGTTGGCGACGGAAGCCAGCCACTCCATGCCTCATTCCTCCATGATGGGCATCCTGACAATTCAGCAGAGAAAGGCGTGCATAGCGCCTACGAAACAAAATTGCTGGATCGCTTCACTGAAGAACTCATCACTGGCGTCAATCAGAAGTTATCCAGCGTCATACTCAATCCACCATTTACAGGTGGCAAGCAAGCAGCTATCGCTTGCATGAATCTCATGCGCCGGAGTTGGAGCGAGCTTCCGCCCGAAACCATCATCGAAGCTTACGTGTCTAGCGCTCATTCAGCCGATAGGCTCGCGGAGATGTGGCAGAAACTTGGTGATACCACACAACAACTCCTGGCTAATGGGGTTCAATGCCTGGCCTCCATCTGGGAGTCGGCCTGGCAAGAAGGCAATGGTGAACAAGTCATTGCCAAAAGCGACCTGAAGGAGATCCCAACCAAGACGCTACAGGACCTCTATACCGATCCAAACTTCGCTCCATCTTATCGCCTTCAGGATGAGCGTTTCGCCCAGGCCCTCGAACCTGCGACCGCCAGCGCTACAGCTCGCAGCCACTCTTGACTCACCATTTAGCATAGCGGTACTCAAGACGTTTAAAGCATACCCCAAGTTGAGGCTCAAACTTAGGATATGCTTTAAACATCTTTCTAATCTGCTGAGAGAAGAATCATATTACCGTCAGGATCCTTGATCAGCGCGAAGTACATTCCAAAAGAAGTGACATAAGGCTTTCGATGGCCTTGATATCCCAGGCTGGTGAGTTCGGCATATTTCGCATCTAGAACAGTTCGATCCTCTAAATAGAATTCAAGAACCGAAGAATAGTTGTTTGACATTTCCGTATATTCAGTACCGTGAGGCTTAACGTATCCTGGGTCCCAGCGTGCAGGCATCGAATCCAGAAAGAAGGTCAACCCATTCCCCATCTTGACCTCGACGTGAGTCTTGTCCTCACTGTCATCAGGAATGGCAACGCCAAGCCGCCGGTAGAAATCCAATGACCTGCTCATGTCCTGGGAAATCAAACCAACCATATAGAGATTTAGCGCCATAACTTTATTCCTTTCGCATTTACATGATTGCACCAAGTTGGATATAGGTCTGTTACCAACGTCGTGCTCCTATGATAAAGCGAAAGGCTAGCAGCAATCTTGCAGAAATGTGCGTTTTTTATCAAAAACCTGCGTTAATGGTGAAGCGCTGTCGAAAGGCGTGTGGGGTCTGACCGATATAGCGCTTGAAGGTTTGAGTGAGGTGGCTCTGGTTCGCGAATCCACTCTCCAATGCGATCTGTGCCAGAGGCATATCCGAGGTCTGGATAAGTTGCTGAGCATGTTCAATCCTCTGACGTAACACAAATTGGTGTGGGCTTTCCCCAGTGGTTTGCCGAAACAGGCGCGCAAAATGATAGGGACTAAAACCACCTTGTTGCGCCAGCGCCTCCAGTGAGAGGTTCTGGCCGAGGTGAGTCCGCACAAAGTCTGTCACGCGCCCTAATTGCGCGGAGGTCAGACCTTGAGAGGGAACTCTAATAGCCTCACCCACTGAAGTATAGTGACGTAGAAGGTGAACAGCAAGCATCTGCGACGCAGTTTGCGCATACAGTTTACCAGCCGGGGCGTGCTGCTCTAGTTCGTGCCAGAGCGCAAAGCCTATCTGCGTCAAGAGGGGATCTTGAAAACCAGAGTTGTCCATCAGGGTCAGGCGCGTGAAGTTAGCGTCAGCAACCTCGACAGCGGTACGTGTCAGTAAATCTTGATCTAACTGTAGGTGAAGGGTTCGCGTAGAAGTTGATGAGAGACCTTTCCAGCGCAACTCATAGGTCGTCGGCTCCCCTGATTGGAGCATTAAATCTCCATGTCGAAGGTAGGCTCCACGCCAATTTCCACTTGCACGACGTCGCTCTATGTGCATCGCACCACCATCAAACATGATCAATGAGATACTTGACTGCCGCGAGGTGACCCAACCCTCCAGTTCTGCTGGCTCATGAAAAGCCTGGGCAAATACTCCTTCCCAACCTGCTTCTGCACTGGACAAGTAGAGAAGCGGCTCAGTAAGTCTACTACTGTCTTCGCGCGACAATACAGACTGTGTGGCCCTTATCGGCTCATTCATGTCACAGATCCCCTTTCTCATCAGAGTATACCACGATATCTTCAAGCATCTTCATAGGTATGAAAGCTCTTGCATGATAAGAGTGGGGAATAGCCATACAGTATAAATAGGTTCTTAATAACAAGAAAAGACAATATTTATATAAGGAGAATATGACATTCATGCTTGCACTCTCTATCATGATTGAGGGACAGAACGGTCTCAACTGGCAGCGCTGGCAAACTCTGGCACGCGAGATCGAGGCTCTTGGCTTTGCGGGACTCTTCCGCTCGGACCACTTCACCAATCCCGAACCTCCTGACATAGATTCGCTCGAAATGGTCGTCTCACAGGCATATCTGGCAAGCAATACAAAGCGAATCCACTTCGGACCCCTCGTCGCGCCTCTCTCCTTCCGCGACCCACTCTTATTGGCGCGACAGGCTGCAGCTATCGACGATCTGAGCGGCGGACGCTTCCTGCTCGGGCTCGGCGCAGGTTGGCAGGAACGTGAGCACCATATCTATGGTTACCCACTTGGGGATATCGCGACTCGCATGGCACGCTTTGAGGAAGGATTGGAAGTCGTCTCGCGCTTCTTCCGTAGCACCGAACCTGTAACCTTCGAGGGGCGATTCTACCAACTTCGCGGCGCGACCCTACTACCGCGCCCCCAGCGACCTGGTGGCCCACGCATCCTTATTGGGGGAAATGGAAAGAAGCGTACTCTACCACTCGCCGCGCGCTATGCCGACGTCTGGAATGCCGTCTCCATCTCAGCCCCCGAGTTTAAGGAGCGCACAACCTTGCTAGATACTCTAATCGCACAAGAGGGGCGTAAACCAACCGATGTCAAGCGCACATTTATGACGAACCTCACCTATGGACGCGACCTCAAGGAGGCGGAACGGTTGCTTCAGCCTCGCTTCTCAGACCTGGAACTTGCTGGGCGCCCACTTGAAGAGGCTATTGCGACCCTCAATGCCTCCGGTAAGATCATCACTGGTGGGCCTGAGCAGGCCTTATATCAGATCCAGGCTTACGCTCAAGCAGGTGCCGAAGAGATCATGCTGCAATGGATGGATCTCGATGACCTCCCACGACTCCAGCACTTTGCCGAACACGTTCTCAGCAAGCTCAACTAATTCCTCCCCTAGCGGCCTCGTCTAAAGGCGCAAGCGTCACTTGCGGCAAAACTGGCATGCATCTGTCCCCCTGTGGGGACAGATGCATATTGATCTTCACCACATATATACTGTATGCTTGCTACATCTATTTTTGCACGACTGACGTAATCTCGTTAGTTGTGTTAAGCTTCGGTTAACGCCTTATACGGAAACCTGAGTGCGCCTCCGGCGTTGGTTTTCGCATAAGCTCTTAGCAATCGTTAGCCGGAATTTCGGGGTCTCAGGGTCACCTGGCTCGCCCCGAAGCCTCCTTGCGTATTCCCACCTGCTGCCGCCGAGCTAATTATTTAGGAACGGAATGCGCGCGAAGGAAGCCTGGAGGCAAGGTTATTGAGCGCGTCGCGCTCGATCCAAAGCGGAGCCCATCCACCGTTGCGGTCGCATCTCAAATGCGATTTCTGCGCGAGGTGCATGAAAAATATCCTCATCCTTCTGGACAGGTTTGTCCATAGGCAAGCTCTTGTCTCAAGCACGCCTGACTCAACGACGACCAGAAGGATCGCAACGTAGCACAACGGGCGCGATTACGCGCCTCAAGGAAAGACCCAACCACCCATCTGCTCTACGGCTAAGGAGCCAATCGTGTCCATCATCAATCCAGTGGAACTCTGGGGTTTCCTCAGGGATCTCATGCTGGCGTTCGGGATGATTACTGTGCCTTTGATCGCCGGGGAACCCATCAAGGGTGTTCGGCGTGAAATGGCGAAGAAGTTCGCCTGGAAAGTCTTTCGTGTCTGCATGATCATCACGATAGGAGACGTGCTGATCGGTAGGTACATCCCCTCCGCCTTCGGTCTGCCCCTCGGGGCGTTTCAGGCAGCGGGAGGCGTCATCTTCCTGATCGACGCTCTCACGAAGATGCTGTCGAAGGAGGAGCCCGAGCCCGAGCCTGAGCTGACGATTCGGCGACGCTGGTGGCACACAAAGCGCCACCGGAAGCGCCTGGCATGCCTGGAGGAGGAGGCCAGGGCCAAGCTGCTGAAGCGCCACCAGGAGAAGAAGGAGGCCGCGCTGATGCGGCAGGCATCGATCCCGGTCGCTTTCCCGAAGCTCGCGGGAGCGGCCTTCCTGGCCTCCGTCATCACGGCGGAGGGCAAGGTGCAGCACAACAACATGGCCCAGTACCTCGACCTGGGGCTTGCGGTGCTCGCCCTGCTCGTGATCCTGCTCACGCTGCTGCTGAACACGCCCCGAATCATGGGGTCGCTCAGTTACAACGGGCGGCTCACGTTCGACAAGATCGCCAGCTTCGTCCTGCTCCTTCTGGGGATCAACGGCACCGTCGCCGGAGTCACCAGGATCATCCTGGGAGTTCTGCACCCGGAACTCGCCTAACGGATCAACCTCTCCAGATGGGTGGAAGCTAGGGGTGCGTGGTACCGTCGACATCGACGGTACCACGCACCCTTCCTTTTTTATCCTCTGCATACGCTCGTCTTTTGAATATGTCCCTATATAGGGACAAAATTGTCGTGAAATGACATTGCTATTTGGAATACTCATACTGTATGCTTGTTACAGTTCCACCAAATCATTTTCGGTCCAGCCGAAGGTGTTACACTGGTTATAATGTTAGCCAGTGTATTCGGGGTACCCAGGTCTGGTTCGCCCCCGAAGTCTTCGCCACCTCTTGCCGCCGCTGTCTCCATTTTGGAGCTGAATGAGCGCAGAGTTGAGCTCGAAGACAAGGATCTTGAGCGTATCACGCTCAATCTAAAGCCGAGCCCATCCACCGTCGCGGCCATACAAAGGTTTCTGCGCGAGGTGTCACGACCAAACCACGTACCACCTCCATAACGGGTCTACCACAAGCGGGATCATTGCATCCAGCCCAAGGCAATAGACCCAAATCCAAAGAAGTGAATAAAGGAGGCAAGGCAAAGTAGCACCTGCGCGAATGTTCGCGCGCCCACATAAGGTAAGACCTAGACTCCCAGGGAGTAACCGTGAATCCTTTGACGCTCTACGGAACGGCTTCCCACATCTTCAGCATGCTTGTCATGATGCTGGGAATCTTCGCAGTCGTCCCGATGTTCATCGAGAAGACCGCATCCATGCCCAAGCTCGTCAAAAGCAAGGTCGCCCGCAGGATGGTGGTCGCAAGCTTCATCGCGATCGGTATCGGTGTCGGCATTGGCCCGTACTTCCTTCAGATGGCTGGTCTGCCAATCGAAGCACTCGGTGCAGTCGGAGGCGTCGCCTTCTCGGTCGAGGGCTATCTGATGTTCCGAGCCAAGTACAAGCCCGAGCCCGAGCCCGAGCTCTCCCGGCGCGAGCGCGTCCGCGCCTTCGCGTCTGGCAAGTTCAACTCGTTGGTGGGTCTGCTGAGGGCAGCTCCCGTCCAGGAGCAGCCCGAGCCTGAGCCCACTCCCCGGTGGAAGCTGAAATTCCGCGGGGGTAGCGAGATCGTGGAGCAGGTGCAGCCTGCCCCCGGGCGGGGGAAGCTCCGCAAGAACCAGCCCGTGCAGAAGCAGCAGGTGCAGGAGCCGTCCGCACAGCAGGTGGCCGAACTGCTGACGTGGGCCGCCGTACCGATGGCCTTCCCATTCATCGGGGAGCCGGCGTGAACGCCGCGCTGATCACGGCGCTCGGCAGCTACACGAGTATGGCTCAGGAACTGGGTCTCGCCGCTGGCGTCATCGGCGCTCTGGTGATCCTCTGGATCGCCCTGCGCTTCGGGGCCACGCTCATGTCGAAGCTGAAGCCGTCCACGCTGTTCATCATCAACAAGGTGAACGGCGCCCTGCTGTTGGCGATCGGGCTCTATCTGTTCGCCAACAACTTCACCGCCATGGTGGTGAGGGCGGCGGTGCTGACGCTCCGTCAGATGGGGGTCCTCCCGGCGTGAGGGCCTCCGCTTAACCGTTAGCCATTATGTGGTGCGGGGATGCCGCCAATTTAGGGCGGCCCCCGCGCCAGGCAACGGCATACGCGCACCGATGCGCGCACTAAACTAATCCGTCCCGATGAAGGGGAAGTACGGTGTCCCTTAGCCGTAAAATCGTAGTAGGCGTGACGGCAACCGCAGTCCTTGCGGTCGCCATCATCGCGGGGATGAAATTCATTCCCGCACAGGCGGTGGGGGTGTTCACCCCCAATTTCTTTCAGCTCGTGGGTATCCTGGACGTGACGAGCATCATGCTCGTCTTCTGGGCCAACACCCGGGAGCTCAGCAAACAGCAGGTGCGTAGGATCATCATCCGGGTCATGGTGTACGTCGCCATGATGGCGCTCTTCAGCGCCACGATCGGCCCGTACGCCCTGAAACTGCTGGGCATCCCGATCGGAGCCCTGCGGACGGCGGGGGGTCTGTTGTTCATCATCATGGGCCTTGAGATCCTCGTAGAGAAGCTCTGGGTGGCTCTCAAGGAGAACTGGGTGAACTTCATGGCCCACCTGGCGCTCATCGTGGAGTACCTGGAGAACATCCAGAACCTCCTGGCGAACCAGGCTCAGGTCCAGAACGTGCCCTACCCGCCAATTATCAACGGTGGGGGCGTCGTCCTTGGTGCTCTCAGGCGCCTCGTCGTCCCGTTCGGATACGCGCAGACGGTGCCGATCGACCTCTCCAAGAGCGGGGAGGGCGACCCCTCGAAGGTGACTCTTGGCACACCTCGGTTCGAGGCGCGCCTCGACCTGAGGCGGCACGAGCAACGGTTGCCCAACAGGGGTGAGAAGAAGCTGACGCTGCACGCGATCATCTTCACGCTCGCCTTCCTGGTGATCTGGGGGCCGGGAGCCATGACGTTCGTCATCGGCGCAGTCAGCGAGACGCACGGCGTCGTGCCACTGGCGGCCCTGGGTGCGGCGATCGCCGCCGCTCTCCTGATCGTGATGCTCGCCATGATCTTCACGCCGAAGATCACGGGCCGTCTCAAGGAGCAGGGTAAGGCCAACCTGAACCTGCTCACCATGATGCTCATGCTGGTCTATGGATTCGACTTCCTGATCGTCGGAGCCAAGAACCTCCTGGGAGGAGGCTGACCCTTACCGGAGTCCTCTAAGGCAGAGACTCCAACACTGGCGCGGACTGAAGGGTACTCCATTCGGAGTCCCTGCCCAGGTCCGCGCGCACCCGAGAGGGGTGCCGTCCACACGACGTGGGCGGTGCCTTCTCTCTTTTTGGAGGATTGTAGAGTGTGGAACTAGAGGATCTGTTTATTGATACGCTTCATGATGCCAGGGCCTTCGTAGATAAAGCTGGTATAGATCTGGATCAGGCTCGCTCCGGCATCGAACATGCGTCGCGCATCATCAGGGCTCGCGATACCACCAACACCGATAACCGGGATGGCTCCATCCAGCCTCTTGCAGAGATAGCTCACAACCTCTAGCGCGCGAGCTCGTAACGGTCGCCCACTCAAACCTCCTGCCTCGCCGATGTCGCGACTCAGGCCGTTGCGGGTAAGGGTGGTGTTCGTGGCGATAATCCCTCGCACACGTCTACTCAGGCAAACCTCTATGACATCATTGATCTGTTCCTCGCTCAGGTCTGGCGCGATCTTCACCAGAACAGGCTTCGCGTTTACACCACTCTTGGTCGCAATGGACTCTGACTCCTGCACCACAGCCTGTAAAAGGCGATCTAATGGCTCTTTATCCTGCAACTGGCGAAGGCCGGGCGTATTGGGCGAACTAACGTTAATGGTGAAAAAATTTGCATATGGATAGAGCTTGCGTAGTGAATAGAGGTAGTCGTCGATGGCCTCATCCTGGGGGGTGATCTTGGATTTGCCGATGCTCCAGCCAATAGGGATAGAGGGCGTGGGCTCCTTTGCTAATCTCTCGCTAATGGCATCAGCCCCCTCATTTGGGAAGCCCATGCGATTAATGAGAGCATCGTCCTCTGTAATGCGAAAGATGCGCGGTTTTTCATTGCCTGGTTGCTTATGACGAGTGACTGTGCCTGCTTCAATAAAGCCAAACCCCAGCGCTGCCAGAGCCGGAAGCGCGACCCCGTTTTTGTCAAATCCTCCCGCGAGCCCTACCGGATTGGGAAAGCGCACCCCAAACACCTCGCGCTCCAGCCCCGGCGCTTTATAGGCATTCGCCACCTCTATGATCTTTAGTAGCGCCTGAAAGCGTGATATAAACGCAAGGCGATCCATCATCCAGTGATGCATAGTTTCAGGGTCCCCACCCCACGCGCGGTACATGGTCGGACGGATAATAGCTTTATACATTGGAGGCACTTCTCTCTTCTCAAACTCAGCAAGCAACAGCGCAGTATTTCAAGATATAATTTTAAGGTAACATCCCTTATCCCTATACAGGTTTTGAGTACAACTCACGACCCTCGATAGCACATCGGGGTCATAAAGTGTTGAGGGTTATCTAATCTGAATGGTTACCTTTCAAGTATATTAGCAATTCGGGCTTCAGGAAACAAGCCATCCCTCTGTAATTGTAAACATAAAGGAGCTGTTAGATACGATGTTGATTCGTCAAGGCATAGTGGTCACACACCGAGCAACTGCGCGCCTGGACATTCGGGTGCGTGGGGAGACAATCACCGAGATCGCGCCGGAGATCGCGCCGGAGCAAGATGAGGAAGTCGTCGAAGCCAGCGAGCGCCTCGTCCTACCAGGATTTATCGATTCGCATGTCCATTTCCGCGATCCCGGCGCACCCCAGAAGGAAGACTTCTTCACAGGTACACTCGCCGCGCTCGCCGGAGGCGTGACAACAGTCCTCGATATGCCCAATACACAGCCTCCAACTGATAGTCGCGCCCATCTTGTACAGAAGGCCGCTCACGTGGCAACCAAAGCTGTTGTCGACTACGGCTTCTACTTCGGCGCAACTGATACCAATATCGAGGAGGCAGCATCAGTTGCTGGCGAGGTTGCAGCCATGAAACTCTATATGGGCTCCTCGACTGGAACGCTACTGGTCACGGAATTCTCGCCTATCTACCGCCATTTTACGACCTTCCCACTCGATAAACCCATCGCCGTTCACGCAGAAGATGAGCAATCCCTTAAATACTTTGGTGGCATGGGCTTACAGGATCACAATCAGGCTCGCCCACCCCTGAGCGCTCAGATCGCGCTCAGTCGCGCTATTGCTATCGCTGAAAAAACCGGACGACGCCTGCATGTGGCTCACACGACAACCTGGCGCGAATTAGAGTTGATTCAGGAAGCACGCAGCAAGGGAGTGCGCGTGACCTGCGAGGTTACACCTCTCCATCTCTTCATGACCGAGGAGGATCAGCATCGACTGAGAAATTTTGGCAAGGTCAACCCACCTCTGCGCAGCCGAGATGATCGGGAGGCCCTCTGGCGCTACTTCGACGATATCGATACGATTGGCACCGATCACGCCCCCCATACGCGCGAAGAGAAGGATCAGCCCTATTCTCAAGCCCCTTCTGGTATGCCCGGCGTACAGACCATGCTACCACTCTTGCTCAACGCAGCCAGTTCGGGCCGGGTCAAGCTTGAAGAGGTGGTCAAGCGCTGTGTTACCAATCCAATTCAAATCTTCGGCCTTAAGGACAAAGGCACGCTCGAAATAGGGAAAGATGCCGATATTGTGCTGATTGATCCCAATCATGAGTATGTGCTTGCGGACGACCAGATGCTCTCGAAATGCGGCTGGACCCCCTTTGCTGGCACGAAAATCAAGGGTCAGATCCAGCAAGTCTACCTGCGCGGAAATCTGGCCTATAACCAGGGAAACTGTCTCTCTACAGCGGGCAGTGGCAAAGCGATCAGATACAGCAAGTAAGCCACGCGCGGAGGTATGGCGCCCTGTCAGGCATCATACCTCCGCGTGCGACACCTCACTATCCCTCTGAAAGAAGCCATAGCGCTTCTCATTCGTCGATTCGATCACGAAATCCGCGTCATGCATCTGTCTGAGCACCCAGCGCTTCTCTCCCAAATCCACAAAATGATAGCGCTTCTCAAAGTCTGCAAGCGGCTTGCCACGCTTAACAACATCTCGGATGTGTGAACGGGCCCGGCGCTCCTCCGTCTCAGCATGGATATACAGCTTGAGCATTGAGTCATTCTCCTCGCTCAAGATACCGGAAAAGCGGATAGCATATAGGCCCTCGATAATAAGGGGCTGGTCCTCATCAAGACACATATCCTGATAGCCCTCGCGACGACTATGGACAAAACTATAACTTGGAATGGTGGCGGAGCCAGTGGTTAGTAGGGCGTCAATATCTTCTCGCATTCTGTACACATCATATGCATCTGGACTCTCCCACTGCGGCATTACTCCATATTTCTCGTCATACTCCTTCACCACCACATCCTCATCAAGATAATAATGGTCCATCGAGAGTAGCGTAGCACGCATATGCCGCGCCAGGGTCGTAGCAAAGGTAGTTTTCCCCGACGCGGCGGGACCAGCGATGAGATAAATTCTCTTCAATGGTAGAGCATCTACGCATTCGAGCAGAGGGGGCATCGATAACATGGCATCTCCTTCCTTACAAATGGCAATCTGTAGGCAAACTCATAGACTGGTGCCATAAACATACTCTGACACCAGAAAATCTTTTTGCAAACAGATGTATTCTACCCAATCTCTCTAGCATTTGTCTATCCATTACGAAAAAATACAGACCCTCTTAGTTTCGTCTCAGGCTAAAATTGTACAATCAGGTAATCTCTTCTACACTACGCGAAAGGAGCACGATTTGCAGCATCTCCCTCTCATTATCAATATCGTTGTCGCGCTCTCCCTGGCATTCGTCGGTGGCTGGCTCGCGCGCAAAGCTCAACTTCCGAGCATGATCGGTTACCTGCTCGCAGGTGTCGTAATCGGTCCATTTACTCCTGGCTTTATTGGAGACTCAAATCTCATCGAACAACTGGCTGAGCTAGGCGTGATCTTCCTTATGTTTGGCGTTGGCCTCAATTTCTCATTACGTGAACTGTGGGAAGTCCGCGCCATCGCCATCCCAGGCGCGATATTACAAATAGTGCTTATTATTGGCTTGAGCTTGCTTATAGGCTCATGGTGGAACTGGAACATCGTTCAGGGTATCCTCATGGGCCTGGCTATAGCCATCTCCAGCACCGTCGTCACACTCCGCAACCTGATGGATCGTGGCCTCCTCAATACCTCTCAGGGGCATGCAGCCATGGGTTGGCTGGTGCTGGAAGATATCATTACCGTTTTACTCCTCGTTCTACTACCTATCTTCGCCGCGAAAAGCAGCGAACCAGTCTGGCAGACAGTGGGCATAGCTCTGCTCAAGACAATTGGCTTTGCCGCGATTATGCTGGTCGCGGGAACACGCGTTCTGCCTTTCGTCTTGCTACGCCTGGTCCAATCAGGCTCGCGCGAACTCTTCATCGTCGCGCTCTTCGTGGTGACCGTGGGCACGGCTATTATCTCCTCGGAGTTCTTTGGCGTCTCACTGGCATTGGGAGCCTTCCTGGCAGGTGTTGTCATCAGCGAATCTTCACTAAGCTCCCAGGTCGAAGTGGAGATTACGCCATTTCGCGATATTTTTACCGTCCTCTTCTTCGTTTCCGTTGGTATGCTCGTCAATCCTCTGGAACTCTGGACGCTCGCACCAATTGTCCTGGTCTGGACAGTATGTATCATCATCGGCAAATATGTAGTGACCTTCCTGACAGGGCTCCTTTTCGGCTGGTCAGGCAAGACGACGCTGACTCTCGCGGCTGGTCGCGGACAGATCGGTGAATTCTCCTTTATTCTTGGTGAAGCGGGAGTTTCTCTGGGTTTGCTTCAGCATGAGCAATATACCCTGCTGCTTGCGGGCGCGATCCTTTCTATTACCATCAATCCCTTCCTCTTCCGAGCTCTTCCATGGGCCGAAAAACGCGTTCAGGCCATATCTGCTCTCTGGCGGCTCCTGGAGCGCCGCACAAACTCGCTGGGTCTTTCAACAGGAGCCAGCACTTTGCGCGATCATGTCGTACTTGTAGGCTGTGGGCGCGTGGGGGAACAGATCGTACGCGTCTTGCGTACACTTGATATTCCTCTGCTCGTTGTTGACCTCAATATTGATCGGCTACTCAAACTACGCGAAAAGGGCGTCTCCATCCTCTATGGCGACGCGGTCAACTCGGAGATTCTCTCACATGCTCAGGTGAAGGACGCTCGGATGGTCATTGTCACTCTACCCGACGAGGTCCACGCGCAGATGGTTGTTAAAGAGGTGCGCAAGCAGAGCCAAAACACACCAATTGTCGTTCGAGCCACGACAAAAGATGGTGTTGGGCATCTACAATCACTCGGTGCGCAGCATGTTATTCATCCTGAGCTAGAGGGAGGCTTAGAGATGGTACGCCTCTCGCTCACTGAACTTGCCTATCCAGAACACGATATATTGACATACACAGATGCTGTTCGCAGCGCACGCTATGAGGCAAAACAAGAGGATTCGCAGGAGCAAGAGGCACTAAAAGCACTCCAGAACTACCAACTGGCGGCCACGGAGACGAAAGAATCTGGCATTCCTCTCGCCCACTAATTCTCCTTAAGCATCAGGTAAGCGGCATAATGAAGTAACTACTCAACCTATTTCTGGGTAGCCATAAATATCCTATCAGTCACTATTGCAATAGTGTAGTGAATAGTGGCATACTATACGTAGAAGCTTTTTTGCTTCTATAGATTGAAAAGATAGTGTTGTTTACACCTTATACGAAATATTGACCGCGAATGCTAGTTACGATAGCAACGCTGCGACCTTTTAGAGCGGTATGCAGAACGATTGAGCAATGGGGCCTGACGTTGGCTCAAGCTCAAGGCTTCTAAAAATTTCGATCGGGGGAGCAGCAGGCTGGTCTCTAGTTCGTATAAGACCTCAGTGGTAGATGATTTGACGATGAACTCACAGCGTCAGATCCTACCTGGGAAGAAGGTGGAATGGTGGAAGAAGAACTGAATAAGCTGCAATCCGACAACACATCTGCCAATGACAAAGCTTGCGATTTGATTGCGCCGAACGCGAAGCCAAACGCGCAATTTGGACCGCCAAACAGACCAATGCCTCCCAATCGGCAGCCCCCACAGCGCCCAGGACACCAAGGCCCTGGCACACCAGGTTACCCCGGGCCTCAGGGTCCTGGCGGTGAAAGCCCCGGCTACCCTGGTGGGCCTCAAGGCCCTGGGAACCCAGGCTATCCTGGTCCACAAGGTCCCGGTGGCAATCCTGGCTACCCGGGCAGCCCCAATCCTCAGAGTCCTCCTGGTGGTGATCCAGGCTATCCCAACTACCCCAATCCTCAGGGGCCTAATGGCAATCCTGGTTATCCAGGAGGGCCTCAAAGTCCTGGGAACCCAGGCTATCCCGGAACCCCTGGCGGCTATCCTGGGAACCCAGGCAACTCTGGCTATCCCGGGAATCCTGGTCCTCAAGGTCCTGGTAATCCGGGCTACCCTAACCCTGGTAACCCAGGCTATCCCGGAACCCCTGGCGGAAACCCGGGCTATCCCAACTACCCCAATCCTCAGGGACCCAATGGCAATCCTGGCTACCCTGGCGGTCCTCAAAACCCTGGTAACTCCAGCTATCCTGGAAATCCTGGCGGCAATCCAGGTAGCCCAGGCAACTCTGGCTATCCCGGTCAAGGTAATCCTGGTAACCCGGGAAATCCAGGCAATTCTGGTTATCCGACTCCAAGCAATCCTGATCCAAGTAATCAGGGGCCAGGAGGAACACCTGTTACCCCTAGTGGCTCTAATGGACCACAATTCCCTGGTGGTTCCAGTGGGGGTATCCTGGCGGTCCTGGTTGGGGCTATCCTGGATATCCCGGTGGAGGATACCCTGGTGGTCCTGGTTGGGGCTATCCTGGAAGTCCTGGTGGGGGATATCCGGGTTATGGCTATCCTGGCGGCTACCCTGGGGGGTATCCGGGCTATGGCTATCCCGGTGGTTTCCCAGCCTCACATGGGCCTTATGGCTTCTCGGGTCCCACTCCTCCCAGCCTTCAAGGCTATGCAGCCGCAACCAATCTGATAAAGGAGGCAGACGCGTCTGATACGCCTGTAGTGCCTCTCGCGAGTGGTGGTGAATCTGGCTATGTCTTTACGACTGGTCGCCAGATTGTGCCAGCCAAAGGAGACATCGCTTTCACGACAAACGGAAAGCTTACGTCAGGAATTGTTCACAGCACGACAGCCAGCCCCGAGCGAATTACCGTGACAAATGCTGGTCTGTATGTGATCCTGTATTCGGTATCAAGCATTGGTCCTGATGTGTTCAGCCTTTTCTTAAATGGCAAGGACGAGATTGACGGTTCCACGTACATCTCCAATGACTACAATCAGCAGAACACTGGTTATGTACTCGTCAATCTCAACGCCAATAGCTATGTCACGCTACGGAATCGCCTGCACCAATCAATCTACCTTCAGATACCGAATGACAATATTCCCGACTTTGTGAATGCCTCACTCTTCATTCAGAAGGTAAACTAGAGCCTTGTTTAAGGCTTTGTGGAGTGGATTTATACCATCAGGAGTGCTACCCATAGCAGGGGGTAGCACTCCTTCTCTCTCTATTGCCTTCGCTGCCATTCACTCTTCACCAAGCCCCTAACAGCATGATGGGCAATTACTGTTCATGGATGCTAATATCACCGCTACCTGTGTGAATAAACACTGGTGCACGCGGGTCATCGCCAATGGATCGAGTGTGAAAGTCGTTATCAACGTCACCACTGCTGGAATCAATGTTGAGTTGTAAAGAAGAATCAACGGGCAAGGCAAGATTAATATCGCCGCTTCCAGTTTCTATGGTATAGTCACCATTTGATGCAAGCGAGCCATCAAACTTAATATCACCGCTGCCACTATGAAGAACACTCTCTCCCTCTAAACGCGCATCTCGAAGCGTGATATCTCCTGATCCGGTTTGAATATTCGCCGATCCATTCGTATCTCTGGTTTCTATATCTCCCGAACCGGTCTTAAGTGTTGTCGTTCCCTGTGTGCGAGAGACATCAATGTCGCCACTCCCGGTCTCGGCCTTAACCAGCCCACTAATATCGGACACAGTAATATCACCAGAAGAATCATATACATCGAGATCGCTCTCAGTGGGAACAGTAATATCGAGATCGATGTAAGCGGAGTTGAAGAATAGCCCACCGCTGTTTCCCTCAACCTCAACGGTAATGTCATTCCCAGTTTGCTTATAATCAACTTTCAAATTATCGCCAAAATTACCGACAATAGGAGTCCGCTTGGTTGCCGTCACGACAACGGTATTTACCTGCCCCTCATGAATGCGGATATCACCACGTGGGCTTTTGACATGCAGGACGTCCTTACCTGTAACCATGAATGTATGCGTAGGCAATACGCTACTACTAATATTTAGTGAATAGCGGCTCCCGCTGAAAAGCCATCCCGCCCCCATCAAGAGAAGAATAAGAATTATCAAAGGGCCCAAAAACTTCGGCCCACGCTGACGCTGACGCTGGGGGGTTGAATATAATCCGCCTTCGTTTCACGATAACCATACGCATCTACGCTCTGCTCACGTGGGTCACGATTCACTGGCCTCGGGGATCTTCATGCTGCTCACGCGGATCGGTATTGCTATTTCTTCTATCATCAAACTGCTGCTCAGATTGCATACATCCTTCTTCCATGAATTCTTTTATCTATCGCACACATTTATCATGTTTCACATCTTCCAACGTTATCTCAATGTAGATTATATAACCGTAAAAATTATACGCTTTCAGGTAGAGAAGAGTTATATGCTTGACCGATCAGCTTAGCTCATTTGCACATAGAAGATCAGCAGAGAACAAAAGTAGAGGCTAATCAGAATCAGCATCGCGATATGAAACACGATCCTTATAGTCACACTTTGCGCCACCTGACGCTCCTCGTACCATTGAGTGAGCATATACGGAGTAGTAAAGAGGGCCGCGAGGAAGAAGGGTAGCGCCATGCCCATAAGAACTTCGACATAACGTTGTGTGTCAGGGACAATAGATAGAGAGTTTATTACCAAAACGACTATGAAGGTAATGAAGCAGTACACAAGCGGAAATATAGTCAACCTGCGCAAATGTGTGATGATGAATTGCTTAAGCCAGAAATTGCTTATACACGCGCCAATAGCGACCAGGAGCGCGAAGCAGGATATGAACAGCACAATAAGGCTGGCAATATAGGAATATCCACCTGCTGGTGGTAGAGAAAGCGCGAGTAAGGAATTGGGGCCGCGCCAGCCAATGCTCTCGCGCACAGCCAGGGGCGGAGCAGGTAGTAGGGCACCAAGGGTGGACATGACCATGAAACGCTCTTCACCACGCCTGGAGAGCCTTGCCATTTTTGCCAATCCCAGCGCACCAAGCCATGTTATTATTCCAATGACCACGACAAGAAGTAGCGAGCCAAGGTACGCACCAAGTGAGGCAGGGCCATGCGAACCATGTAATAGCCAGGTACGCGCAGCAAAGGCCAGCAAGAAGAGTAACCATATAGGACCCGAAAGCATCTTCACAATACGAACAATTTTGCCAACACGTCCCAGAGCGCTTGACTGCGACATATTCTCACCTCCCAGGCGATTGAAACGCCTTTTGGTCGCGATTATACCACAGTCAAGCACTCAGGCGGAGTTGTATTCGCCTGTCAAAATCCTTTTCTAACGTAATTGAGGCTATTCGGTACGCAAAGCCACGATAGGATCGAGGCGCGCGGCACGTCGAGCAGGATAAAAACCAAAGACGATGCCTACAGCAGCCGAGAAGATAAACGCGATCAGGACGGCGCCAATATTGAGCACAAATGGTTCCGCCAGAAAGAGAGAGACGATATAGCCACCAACAATACCAATGATGATGCCCACCAGTCCTCCCAGAGCGCTCAACGTTAAGGCTTCGATGAGAAACTGTAACATAACATCGCGTGGATAGGCTCCCAGAGCAACACGAATACCAATCTCACGCGTACGCTCGGTTACTGATACGAGCATGATGTTCATAATACCAATGCCACCCACTAGAAGCGAGATTGCGGCAACACCAATCAAGAGGATGGTCAAGGCCTGCGTGGCTGTTTGTGCCGTCTCCAGGATCTGGGACTGGTTCTGAATGGTAAAATCGGTGGTACCGTGCCGCTCTTGCAGCATTTCCTGAACCGCGTTCTGGGCCGCCGTCATGTTGTTATTTCCGCTCACCAGGACCGAGATAGCGAGTGCGCGCTGACTGCCTGTCAGGCGTGTCTCTACAGTCTTGAAGGGAACATAAACGATGTCATCCGAGTTTCCCAGACCACTTGAGCCCTTGGAAGCCAGGACACCTACGACGGTGAAGGTGACATTACCAATGCGTATTTGTTGTCCCACAGGATCAATTCCCTGTGGTGTAAAAAGGTTATCGGCAACCGTTTGCCCGATGACGGCAACACTCGCGCCAGCTTGCTCTTCGCTATCGCTAAAAAAGCTTCCCTCCTGCACTGTCCAGCTACCTATTTGCTGATAGCTGGCATACACTCCCTGCACGCTTGTTGACCAATTCTGTCCCTGGAAAACCACCTGCCCATTACTTGTCAGGACGGGGCTGACAGCACTAATATTGGCAACCTGGGTCGCAATGGCATTGGCATCGGCCTCAGTAAGTGTCTGTTGCGTTCCCGCGCCCTGCCTGACACCCGAAGTTGTCGCACTACCAGACCGAATGGTGAGCAGATTGGGATTAAGCGAAGAGAGGCGTCCATTAATGACGGAAGCGCTACTCTCGCTAATCGCGATCATCATAATGACCGCCGCCACACCAATGATAATTCCCAGAGCAGTGAGCAGTGAACGCAACTTGTTGGCGCGCAGGGCTTCCAAAGCGCTTGTCCAGCTCTGAAGCAGCGCGTACCCGTCTCGCCCACGTTTTGGCACCTTTAACGGCGGCATCAGCGGTGGAGACTGTCCAACCTTATTGCTCCGTTCCTGTGAGACACTCATGCCTCTACCTCCTTCCGCTCACTGAGACGCGCTAGTTGTTCCTGAGCAAGCAACGGCTGCGCATTGAGCGTATCCGCGACTATCTGACCATCGCGAAAAACAACACTACGCCGACAATAGCTCGCGATGTCCGGCTCATGCGTAACCAATACCACTGTCATACCACGCTCATTAAGCTTTTGCAGGATCAACATGATCTCCAAGCTAGTGTGACTATCCAGATTGCCAGTTGGTTCGTCAGCCAGGATAAGCGTTGGCGAGGTAACGAGCGCGCGCGCGATAGCGACACGCTGCTGTTGCCCACCTGAAAGTTCCATTGGTCGATGTTGAGCGCGAGACGCCAGCCCAACGAGAGAGAGAGCCCATTCCGCGCGCTCCTCTCGCTCCTCTCGCGATATGCCAGCATAGACCAGTGGCAACTCAACATTGGCCCGAGCACTCATCCAGCGTAGGAGGTTGAAGCTCTGGAAGACAAAACCTAGCTTCTGGTTGCGCACATTCGCCAGTTCATTTGTCGTCATCTCGCTAACAGAGACACCATCGAGCAGGTAATTGCCTGCGCTGGGACGATCCAGACACCCCAGGATATTCATAAAGGTTGTTTTACCTGAACCAGAGGGACCCATAATGGCGACAAACTCACCGTGAGCTATTGTAAGGCTGACATCATGGAGTGCCGGAACAATTGTGTTGCCCATCACATATTGTTTGCTTAAGTGCCGAAGTTCTAGCAGTGGCACCTGATCGCCGGGCTTTTCATCCGTCATCATTGGTTACCTCCACGACCGGTCCCTCCTCTATTCCCTCCGCCAAAACCACCATTTCCCCCACCAAAGCCGCCGTTTCCTCCTCCCAAACCGCCACGATTGAAGAGACCATTGCCTCCTTGTGAAGAGGCTGTAGTAGAAGAGTTACCACCAATCTGACCCGTTACAACTACATCACCATCCTGCAAGCCCGAGAGCACCTCAGTATACTGTCCATTTGTGATGCCTGTGGTAATGAGCACTGGGGTTAGTTTACCGTTCTGCAATTCTAGTACCATTCCACGCTTCTCGCCCGTACTGCTATTCTGTGAGCCCGCCTCACCCGATTGGCGATTCCCAATCAGTCCGCGCAGGGTAGAGCGATCAACTAAACCGTTACTGATCGCGGTTGTCGAATAGGTCAGCGCGGAATTTGGGACCATCAAAACTCCCGCCTTCTGTTGCGTGATAATGTTGAGGGTCGCTGTCATGCCAGGATAGAGGTGCGCGCTATTGAGCGAGGTCATATCCACATCCAGGTTGACGGCATAGCTCACAACGCCAGAAGAGCTCTGACCTACGGTTTCAATGCTACCAACAGTCGCTTTAAAAATCTGTGAAGTATAGGCCGCAACTGTAAAGGTGGCCTGCTGTCCCTGCTTGACATTATTGATATCCGTCTCGTTGACGGAGGCGGTAACCCGCAGTTTGCTGGTATCTGTTAGCACAATAAACGCGCTGCTTGTCGCATTCCCACCAGAGCTAAGGTTCTCGCCAACAACACCGCGTACAGCCGCGACTGTAGCATCCCCTGGCGCAGTAAGTGTCAATGTACTTGTATGGTTCTGAGTGTTGGTTACGTTCAAGGTTGCGAGGGTTTCTCCGCTCGTCACCTTATCACCAATCTTCACAGAAATGCTCGCAAGCTGTCCTGAGGCGGGAAAATTCAGATCATATTCGGCATTGGCGGCAATAGGACCTGTTGCCGAAACCTGCGTACTCAGGGTTCCAGTTGTTACCTGTGCCTGAGTAAAACTTGGTAAGGAGTTGCGTGAGGCTCGCCAGTAGAGGAAGCCACCACCTAGAAGAACAATGAGTACGATGATGCTCAGAACGATGAGCCAGGTTCTACGAGTACGGCGTCGCGGTTTACGCGCCTTTGGAGGAACTGGCGCGTCAGAGAGTTCATCACTGATAAGGGGCTGTGGTTGTGTCTCTACACTGTCAGACATAGATCTTCTCCAGGCAAACACAAAATAGTTTTCTATCAATACAAATTAGTCAATGTCGATGTGTTCTGATGTAACTCTACCAAATATATTCAATATAAAGCTCAAGAAATTGTTCGGAAAACGTAAAATCTGATGGTGAATAGTCAGAGTACCGAGCATGTCCATAGAGAAGCGAAAGGGGCCAGTCATCATGACTGGCCCCTTTCGCTTCTCTATGGACATGCTCGGGTTCGTGCAGGGAGTGCGCGCTAGCCACAACCAGCAGCGCCGTGCCCTCGAATGAGGGTTGGGTTTCGCATAAGACCTTATTGTCGCTGGAGAGCAATGATGACGTTACCACCTTCAAGCTCAGCCTGCGTGGTATAGAAACCATCCCGACCCTCGCCGAGATTGAGCGAGTTCGCCAGTGTCTCGGCACTAATGATAGTGCCGTGTGCGTCAAGAACGGCTTGCAGGTTAAACCGGTCCTCTGGCTTCAGGAGTACAGTGATACGATCTGTGATCGTAAAACCTGCGGACTTGCGCGCGTCCTGAATCAAGCGTACCAGATCGCGCGCCATACCCTCTTGAGCTAATTCAGGAGTAATGGTCGTGTTGAGAGCCACAATCAGGCCATCACCTTCTGCCACGGCATAACCCTTGGGTGAGGTCGCCGATACCAGAATGTCATTCGCTTCTAGTTGGAGTGGCTGCCCGTTGATCTCAAGCGCGAGCGTTCGTCCACTCTCAAGCGCGTGCGCAGCCTGTGTTGCGGCCTCACCTGTAAGCGCGCTAAGGGCGGTACGGATCGCCGGGATCATGCGTCCATGCTTTTTACCAAGCACAGGAAGATTAGGCTTGAAGTAGTATTCAACCAGACCATCCTCGACGCCCAGAAAACGGATGCTCTTGATGTTTAGTTCTTCACGCAGTTCACTCTCGAAGCGGCGCAGACCGTCCGCGCTGGCGTTGTTACGCGTCAGGCGAATAAGTAGCTCGCTCAAAGGCTGACGGATACGCAAAGCCGAGGTCTGGCGAGCCGAGCGACCAAGGTTAACTGTTTCCAGGAGCAAGGCCATATCAGCAACAAGTTGGCTATCCAGGCGCGAAACATCGACAACAGGCCAGGTAGTCATGTGCACGCTTTCAGGGGCACTGGCATCATGGCTGAGCACCAGATTCTGGTACAATGACTCGCTGATATAGGGTGTGAATGGAGCCATGAGCTTTGCCACAGTCACCAGACAGGTATAGAGTGTGAGATAAGCAGCATGCTTATCCTGGTCACTCTCAGCTTTCCAGAAGCGACGGCGGTTACGTCGGACGTACCAGTTGGAGAGATCTTCGATGAAGCGAACCAGCTCGCGCGTCGGACCATGAATATCATAGCCTTCAAGCGCCTCCGTGACATCGCCGATCAGGCCATTTAAGCGAGCAAGAATCCAGCGGTCGATCAATTGCAGCTCGACATCCGCGAAGGGATCATCCGTAGTGGGAGCTTGCCAGCCATCAATGTTAGCATAAGTAACAAAGAAGGCATAGGTATTCCAGAGCGTCAGCAAGAACTGGCGCTGCATCTCACTCACATAATCGAACGAGAAATTGCGCGCGTTATATGGTGGGGCAGAAGCACACATAAACCAACGGGCCGAGTCAGCTCCATACGCTTCCAGTAGCTCCCAGGGATTGACAACGTTACCGCGCGATTTCGACATCTTCTCGCCTTTCGCATCCAGAATATGGCCGAGGCAGATGACGTTCTTGTATGCTGGACGGTCAAAGAGCAAAGTCGAGATGGCGTGGAGAGTATAGAACCAACCACGCGTCTGATCGATTGCCTCAGAGATGTAATCGGCCTGACCCGCCTGTTCGAAGATGTCCTGATTCTCAAAGGGATAGTGCCACTGAGCTACAGGCATCGAACCGGAGTCGAACCAGCAGTCGGCGACATCGGGTACGCGATGATAGGTTCCACCACAAGAGCAGATCCAGGTCACGTCATCAACATAAGGACGGTGGAGGTCAAGCTCTTTCAGATCTCGTCCGGCCTTCTGCGAAAGTTCCGCAACGGAGCCCACGACATCCGACTCCTCGCACTTATCACAGATCCAGATTGGGAGTGGTGTTCCCCAGTATCGCTCACGGCTCAAAGCCCAATCGACATTGTTCTCCAGCCAGTTACCAAAGCGCCCATGCTTGATATGCTCCGGTACCCAGTTGATTTGCTCATTGTTGTTCAGTAATTGTTCGCGGAACTGTGTTGTACGCACATACCATGAGGGCTTAGCATAGTAAAGCAGAGGCGTATGACAGCGCCAGCAGAAAGGATAGCTGTGGCGCACGCGCTCACCCTTGAAGAGCAATCCACGCTGTTTAAGATTACGTGTGATTAGCGGATCCGCCTCTTTAAAGAAGAGTCCACCAAAGCCAAGTTCATCAAAGGCAGAGAAAGTCTTACCCGCCAGATCAACCGAGAAGAGAGTTGGCAGGCCATGCGCACGCCCAATCTCCAGGTCGCCGTAAGCTGGCGCGATATGCACTAAACCTGAGCCATCTTCCAGCGACACATAGTCATCAGCGATAACGCGATAGGTGTTGTCCAAATCAACTGACTGGCCCGCGCCCACAACGCCGGTGAAAAGGTTTTCATAGCGCATATCGCGCAACTGGCTCCCCTTGAAGGTCGCTACAACCGTATAGTTCCCGTCACCCAACACTCTTTCCGCCAGGGCTCCAACCAGCACCAGACGTTCTCCGTTATACTCCACCAATACGTAATCAGCATCCGGCTTAACTGCGACAGCCACATTAGCGGGAAGCGTCCAGGGTGTGGTAGTCCAGACGAGCAGGGACGCACCAACCAATTGCTCATCAAGTTCATGCTTGCTCGCTCGCAAGCGGAAGCGAACCCACACAGAAGGGTCGTCCACATTGTCCTCAAAGCCTTGCGACACCTCATGGTCAGAGAGCGAGGTACCACAGCGCGGACAGTGCATAGTTACCTTGTAGTCGCGGAAGAGCAGACCACGATCCCAGAAGTTCTTGAGAATCCACCACAATGACTCGATATATTCATTGGTATACGTGATATAGGGATCTTTAAGATCAATCCAGTACGCGATACGGTCTGTTAGCCGTTCCCATTCCTGGACATAGTTCCAGACGCTCTCCTTACAGGCTTTGTTAAATTCGGCGATACCGTATTTCTCGATGTCTGGTTTGCCGGAGAATCCTAGTGCCTTCTCTACCTCCAATTCCACTGGCAGACCATGCGTATCCCAGCCACCACGCGCGCCAAGGATATATTGACCACGCATACGTCGATAGCGAATCACGACGTCCTTACTGGTACGCGATTCGATGTGATGTACACCAGGGCGACCATTGGCGGTTGGTGGACCCTCAAAGAAGACAAACGGCTTACTCCGGTCGCCATGCGCAAGCACCTTTTGTACTACGTCATGTTCCTGCCACCAACGCTCAACATCTTGCTCTAGCGCAGGAAATGATTGCTTTGTATCAATCTCTTTAAACATGCCTGAATTAAGCTCCCATCGCCATCATTGCTAAATTAATATATACGTGTTAGATAATTGGGAAAAAGTGCATAAAAAAACAGCCTGCCCCCAATAGGGGCGAGGCTACTTCTCAATTCAACCCCTGAGCGCACTTGCGCCGTTGGAGTTCGCATAAGTTCTTATAAGCTTCGCGGTACCACCCTCTTTGACACATCCTACCCAGATTAGGGCATGATGTATCCTCTCAGTGAGATGCCATCACATCTCTGCCCCGCTAACGGAGGGCAAGACCGGTCCACTTACTTGTCAGGGAAGCGCAACTTTATCCACATGACGTTCAGCGTTCAGTTCAGGAGTGATCTTCCGTGCGTGTCCAATGAGCACTTTCACCAACCGTGCTTTCTCTGTATCCGGGCAAGCCGCGCGTACTCGTCTCCCTCAACACTTTTCAATAAATTCAGTCATCTCGTATTATAGCATAAGCATCCAGTTCGCAAAAGGGCCTTCCCCGATATCTCAACTCACTTAAATGGATGAGCGAGGTACCTTTGATTAGCAAGCAAGCGAGTTAATTGCCTATAAGCGTGGTGATCTGGTATGCTATTCTGGCATGAAGCAGATTTACTACAAGCTGAAGAAGCTTTTCCACAACCTATTCGCGTTCACGGCTCCTGAATCGATCACAACGCCATTGCCGGAAGCAAAACAGCTCACGCCTCAATCTGAAAATAAGCAGATAGCACCACCAATGGAGATCGAACAGGTCATCTTACCACCTCCCGTTATGGTTGAGAATGCTCCGCCATCCAGGCAGGGGATGACCTATGCGATTGGGGATATTCACGGCGAGGTTACACTACTTCGGCGTTTATTCGAGATATTGCCGCTGCGTGAAGAGGACACACTAGTATTCCTGGGAGATTGTCTAAATCGCGGCGAGGACTCTGTCGGCACAATCTATGCCCTACGCGACCTGAAACAGCAACATCCTGCGTGCATATTTCTGCGAGGAAATCACGAAGACAAGTGGCTAGAATGCTGGGATGGGGCCAGATTTACGCATGCTCCCAAATCCAAGAGTGCACGCCGCCTCTGGCGACACTATCAGGGAAAGATCCCTTTTGCAGTAGGAGACTGGCTGGAAGAGACGCGCATCGATTACGAAGACAAGTATGCCTACTATGCCCATGCGGGCGCGCTTCCAGGTCACCCCTATGCAAGTACATCTGATAAAGAAAAGATGTGGGGTGTGGAAGGCTTCCTTGAGAGTGAATATGATTGGGGAAAACCCATTGTATGCGGGCATTGGGGCCTCATTGATCCTCTCATTAAACCCAATCTGATATGTGTCGATACCAGGGCGTGTCGTGGAGGCATGCTTACCGCCATCCGTCTCCCAGATCGCAAACTTTTCCAGGTCCAACACACCTACAATACCTCGCACAAGCATAAGCACCAGAAGGCTCGCATGAAACAGGTCAAATAGGTTCCTGCCGCGATTGTGACAGGAACCTATTTATATTGCCAGAATTAGGCACGCTTCACACGATCGGTTATGACAACGGCTACAACTTCATGCTAGAGCCTTTTGCCAGCGAGCAGGAAATGCCAATAGAGCAGCCGCAACTGCAAGCGCAAGGCACGCGGGAGTATAGGCAAGCAGATTGAGCCAGTAGAAAGTAGTGCTAGTATCGGCACCAATACCCAAAATCCAGACGATGCCCGCCAACCCGCGGAGCAACAACCCGACAGCCATAGCCAGGGTACCCATTTGCAATACCCATTCAGGAATGAGCTCTCCTACTCTCCCAAGACAGTCAATTCTTGCCAGCGCAATCGCCGCCCCAGCGAAGAGTAGCATAGCCAGCGGAAGCGTTACAAGTGGCCCAAATGAAACTACCATATTCAGGACTGCCAGAGAGAGCGATCTGTCATTATGAGCGGGCCAGACATTGCCTGTTGCCCAGTACAAGTGAGTAAAACCATCAGTAATCAGCGCCGCCGCGATGAGAATTCCTGCGACACGCTTCGTGCGTTTGTTCATAATGCATATACTTTCTATTGAGCAAGAAATTCTAGTAGGAGCTGGTTGACGCGCTCAGGCTGGGAAGCATGGACAACGTGGCTTGCATGCTCGACTTCCACGATAGTCGCTTTTGGGGCCAGTTTACGCCAGCGCGGAATATAGAGTGCTGGGTCGAGTACGGTGTCCTGTTTACCCCAGATAATTAAAGTTGGAGCTTTCAAGCGTGGCAAGAGGTCCTCAGTGTCGCTCCAGTGAAGGTTGCGCTCCAACACCCACTGAGAAGTAAGGTTGCAGGGAAAGGCATAAGGAATTGAATATTCTTGCACCATGTCGTCTGTAACCTTCCTGGGTGCGTAAAGTTCTTCCAGCGTCTGCCTGATGAAATCTGGTGTCGCTGTTAACTTCATTTCGGCTTCACCCAACACAGGCCATTTCGTTGCTTCCCACATCCAGTTATCAGGGAGATTCAGCCCGGTACCATCTAGCGAAACATACTTATGCACTCGCTCAGGATGTGTCTCTGCGAAATAGAGGCCATAGCCCCTCCCCAGGAATTGCCGATAATCGTTGCACGCGAAATGTGCTGCGCATTCATGAATGCTAATAAGGATTGGTTGATCGAATCCAGGGTATAGATGCTGTTATAGTCTGGATTCTTCGTTAACGGTGTGGTATAACCATCCCCTGGCGAATCGATAGCATAAACCGCATAATGAGGAGCAAGCGCATCAACTATCCCACGCATGTCGTACATCCAGGCTCCCCCGCCCGGCAACAGTATTACAGGCTCTCCCTCCCCCTGGCGCAAATAGTGCAATCTGAAGTTACCTGCATCAATATAGCCATCAAGATGCTTCTCTTCAAGCAAGGTCAGATAGGCCGATTTATGCTCCCGATTCTCCGGAGGCATGTAAACATAAGCTATATACAGTAGTGCTACACACATGATGGTAAGCAATACTACAAGCCCATAAGCACTTCTACGTAACCATACGTGTCTTGACCAGAAGTACTTCATAAGTAGCCCTCCTATAATTCGCTAAACATATAGCGAATTAAATTGACATGGCACTTACCGCCTTTATCAAGTGCCATGAGATGCGTTTAGCGCAATGTTAATTTCTTCGCTGAACACACAGCGAATTATTTCTCTGACAATCTATAACGAAAACGTGATAATGCGACTGGATCTAGATTTGGCTGCTTCTTAGTAAGAGCTGAACAACGTGGTGCTTATGGCGAATTTTGAACTCTGGATCCTGGATATTGATACCCAATGGCTTAAGGAAGGTATACGTATGTACGACAGGAAACCAGCAGAGAGAGAAGAAATCGATAAGAAACTGCTCAGCATCAATGCGTAAAGAGGTATCCTCTTGCAAGACCTGCAGCCCATCGCGTAATACCTGAAGCTGGGCTGGTAGATTACCCAGGTAGCGGCCCTTATGCAGGGCTTCCCATTCGGTAATATGAATAAAAGTTGGATGGGAGGTAAATTCGTCATAAAGTAGCTCAATGATAATCTTCAGTAGTTCCTTACCTCGAACCTCTTTCGATTGTATCTGTTCCCTCAGATATGTCACCAAATCTTGAGCTCGAGCCATTGACCGCTCCAACACCGCACGATAGAGACCATCCTTTGAGCCAAAGAAATAACCCGGCAATCCACGCGTTACCCCCGCCGAATCGCATATCTCCTGCAAACTTGTGGCATCATAGCCTTTCTCGGCAAACAGGGCTTCGGCTGCGTCTAAAATGGCCTTCTTACTAGCCTCCGCAGCCTCCACGCGCAGGTTGGTTGTCCCTTGCTTTTTCATAACCAGCTTTCTAACTATGGGTATTTCATTCGCTGTGCGTATAACGAATATAGCACCTTAAGCAAGAAAAAGTCAAGGGCATCATAACGTCCGGTTTGACTTTACTAGTATCAGTCCGCTGATAAAAATAAAGCCTCTCATGTCTCACAAGAGGGACTGTTAGGTGCTGTATCTACTACAAATCAATCCAATATAACGAGCAGCGCACACCTTCCATAACAACATCTCTTACAACCAGTTCGCCCTGCCCCTCCTCAAGACATGCCAAAATAGGGTTATTCTTGACATAGAGTAACCTGCCACCATTCTTCTCAATGATACGCACAGAGGCAGGATTCTCGTCCTCGATAGTGAATGAAATGCCGGGGAGGTCCCATTTACGTGTCTCCGCCAAAAGCAAAGCAAGCTGACGTGTGCCATAACCTTTGCCGCGATAAGAGGGGCGAACATTGTAGCCTGAATGCCCATTGAAGCGCTCATAAGGTGGTTCCAAGTGAGGTCGAAAGCGAATCTCGCCGATCACCACCTCTCCATCCTTGAGCAATAGATATGTCTGTTGCGCGGGAAAGCCTGGAGGTAGGCCTATGCCTTGTGCCTCCTCCTCAAGTTCACGTACGAAGGCAGCAAAGTTAGTGCGAGCCAATTCAATGTTGTTATAATTGTACTCCTCACCATATGTCAGGTGCTCATCTACCATCGCCAGATACGCAGACCCATGCTCAGGGCCAGGTTTCACGAGCTCCAATTTTTCTATCACGTATCACATCCTTGAGAAAATAGAAAATATAATGAAAGAAGCTTCTAAACGCTGTGTAATTTTCTACTACTCGGATGCCAGGGCATCACGCAAATCAGAAGGTAGGGGGCGAGCACGCTCAGTCTCAGGGTCCATCGCAACAATCGTCATCTCGCCTTCTGCGAGGGGCGCTCCCTCATTGTCATCTTGCCATGCGCGGGCTGTAAAGGTAAGGCTCCACGAACTGCCGCCAACGCGGGCTACACGCGCCTCCACACGTAACAGATCGTCATAGCGAATTGCGCCACGAAAGTCACAACTGACATGTACGCGCGGAAAGACCACCCCTGGCAGAGGTTTAACATAGGGGAAACCGATAGAGCGCATCAGTTCGTGCTCGACAACTTCCATATAGCGCAACATGGCCGTGAAATGGATACGCCCTGAACTATCGACATCGGGGAATGGAACACGAATCTGTACACTTGCTCGCGGCATGGCTTACTCTCACTTCTAGCGCTGGTGCTCGCACCGAACGCAATTGACACTATACGCCTCCATCGTAGCACATTTCGCGCTTCAATGTCCTCCTATCACTTCAAATCGCAATTATACCTCCATAGTTTCACACTATTCGCTTTGCATCAGGCGGATATGAGAGAGTCTCATATGCTATGCTACAAGGCATAACCCTCCATCCTTCAGAAAGTGTCTGAACTAAACAAGGTCGTGCTAGACTGAAAGAAAGGAGACCGCGAGAGCCAAAGAAAGGAACTGATCAGATGAGCGATCACCAGAAGCGCAAAGCCTATCCCTCCGACCTGACAGATGAGCAGTGGGACCGCTTAGAACCATTGCTGCCTCCTCAAACGCAGTGGAGTCCGCGAGAACGGGTTGAGCGTCGAGAGATCATCAATGGCATTCTCTATGTCCTGCGAACCGGCTGTTCGTGGCGACAAATGCCCCATGATCTGCCCAATGGGAAGACGGTGTACCATTATTTCCGTCGCTGGAGCCTGGATGGCACCTGGGAGCGGGCGATGAGCAGCTTGCGTCGAGATGTGCGCACCCACATGGGGCGTGATCCCGAACCAAGCGCAGCTATCATTGATAGCCAATCCATCAAAACCAGCCCTGTGCGAGGCATCGACCGTGGCTTTGATGCTGGGAAAAAAAACCTACGGACGCAAACGGCACATCCTGGTTGATACCCAGGGGCTTCTTTTAGCAGTCAAGGTCCATACAGCTCGCCTGATGGATCGGCTGGGAGCACCCTTGCTCTTGCAGGAACTGACAGATCGATTTCCTCGCCTATGTCATCTCTTCGCTGATAGTGCCTACACTGGCCCGCTCATTGACTGGATCAAAGCCACCTTGGGATGGGAAACCGAAATCGTGCCGAAAGCGGACCAGGAAGATCCCTGGGTGCTCATCAATGGTGAACCCGTTCGTTTGCCCAAGCCAAAAGGCGGCTTTCAGGTCCAACGTCATCGCTGGAAGATCGAGCGCACTTTTGGGTGGTTCATTCGTTTCCGACGGTTGGCTCGCGATTATGAAGGCTTGCCCCAGAGCAGTGAGGCATTCATCCAAATCGCTTCCATTCAGCTCTTTCTCAAGCGGTTAACTCCTTTTCGGCCCTTCTCAATCTAGTTTAGACACTTTCTCAGAACTAGAAAGTAAGAGGTTAACACGTGACGATAGGTAGCATTGAGACGCTTATTCGAGGAGCTCAGATAGTAGATGGGAGCGGCAATCCCTGGTATTACGGAGATATCGCCATTGAGGGTAGCCACATTCGCTCCATTATGCCTCCCGGGCAGATCTCAACTGGAGCCGCGCGTGAGGTTGTTGAGGCTGAGGGGCTCGTTGCCTCACCCGGCTTTATCGATATTCTCAGCCATTCACACATACCGCTCTTCCATGATGCACACGATCTCTCGAAAATCACGCAAGGCGTGACGACAGAGATAATGGGCGAAGGTTGGACACCCGCGCCTGTGGGCGGGCATATCGCCGATAGCCTGGCGGACCTGTCACAGCGGGAGCATGCTCTGGCCGGGGAATGGGTGGAAAAGGCGAAAGATTGGACGCGCTTTCGTCATTGGTTGGAGGCATTGGTCAGGCGGGGAGTTAGCCCTAATGTTGGCTCATTCCTGGGTGGAGGAACATTGCGCGAATATGCGATGGGCCTGCGCATGGGCACACCAACGCCAGACGAGCTTTCAACAATGCGCCGCGTCATGGCAGAAGCGATGGAGGATGGCGCATTTGGCGTCTCCTATGCCCTGATTTATCCACCTGATACCTACACCACTACTGATGAATTGATCGAGGTGGCAAAGATAGCCTCCCGCTATGGTGGAATCTACATCTCACATCTTCGCTCCGAAGGTGCCCAGCTTCTAGACGCGATTGAAGAGGCGATTGCCATTGGCAAAGCTGCGAATCTGCCTGTTGAGATCTATCATCTCAAAGCTAGCGGCTCACAAAACTGGTTCAGGATGGAGGAAGCTATCAAACGTATTCAGCAAGCGCGGGATAGCGGCCTGGATGTAACTGCTGACATGTATCCCTATGTAGGGTCGGGCACAGGCCTGACCTCCATTTTGCCGCCATGGTTGGCAGAAGGTGGTTCGCTCTATGAACGCCTAAACGATTCAGCCATTCGTGATAAGGTACGCGCTGAAGTGCTCAATCCCTCTGGCGATTGGGAGGCAATGGCTCATGGCATCGGTGCTGAAGGGGTTATGCCGATTGGCTTCGAACGTCCTGAGAATCAAATCTATGTGGGGAGGCGGCTCTCGGAGATCGCAGCCATGCGAGGCCAGCACTGGATTGATGCCACATTTGACCTGCTGGTCTCGGAACAACAGCGCATCTTCACTATTTACTTTAGCATGGATGAGAACAATGTGAAGCAGGGTCTACGCCAACCCTGGGTCACTATTTCAACCGATGCAGGTGGCGTAGACCCTGCCTGGGCGAAAACGGAACTTGGGCCGACACACCCTCGCGCATATGGCACCTATCCGCGCGTACTGGGTAAATACGTCCGTGAAGAACGCCTCTTCTCACTAGAGGAAGCCGTTCGTAAGATGACTGGAGCAGTGGCAACTCGCCTGAGATTACGTGAACGTGGGCTTCTTCGTCCCGGCTATTACGCTGATATTGTGCTCTTTGATCCCCAAATCATTAGCGACCGCGCGACCTTTGCCGACGCGCACCAATTGTCAACTGGTGTCCATCATGTCTGGGTAAATGGAACACGCGTCATTGCACAAGGGCAGCATACCGGCGCGACACCTGGTCAGTTTGTCAAAGGGCCTGGCACACACAATTCAAAAAATATGTAGTGGTCACAATCCAGCCATCTCATAATACATCATTTATCCGATAAAACAACATGGTCACGCACAAATGCCCATCAAATGTGGGCTGCTTGGTGGTTTTTATGACTCGCTAAACAGCCCACAGTCATTCCTCAGCTTACATGAGGGCTAACTCGCTTTTGTGGAGAAGCGCTATAGTGAAGAGAGAAAAGTTGTCTTAGCGCACAGTTTTAGAAGAGATAAATGCCTATGTTCCACTCCTCATGCAACAGAAACGCCGTTGGCTCTAATACTCTCCTGCCAGAACTTGTTATCCAACATATACCTATGCCTGTAATACGATCAGCCTGTCAAGATTTGGCATCTGCTTCATGAGAGAAGGAAAGACATGCGACCACGTATCGACCTACGTTTTCGTCCTGGCTTGCTCCTCTTTATTGACGACATAGGCCGCGCTATCTATGAGCAGTTTCAGGCTATTTTGCGCCTGGCACCACTCGATAGCATACTTTGTCAGGGGATTGCCCTACTTCATTACGCTTCAGATACACACCAGGCTCAACGCCTTCCCCTTACTCATTCTCTCGTTCAAGATACCACTCTGGCACTTCCAGATCTATTAGAGGAAGCTATCAAAGAAGTGCAGGCAAGCAAATGTATTACTGCGATCACAAGAGCCGGCTATCCGGTCCCGAACCCCAGAGCGCAAGTTTATATCATTGGCGATCCGGCCCATAGTCCACTTCCAGAAGTACTCCATATCATCCAAACTCGCTTAGCCTTCATGAAGGCAAATAACCTTGTCTGCTATGTCCTACATACAGATCTAGAAACGGGGGCACTTCCAGCTCACCTCTCACCCCATTCTCTCCATGAGTTCCCAACTCCGCTCAAGCCCCTGGTTGGTAATGCGAGTTTCTGTTACCTCTATCAAGGTGAGCTAACACATCCCACTCTGACTTTTTTATCTGAGAATGAGACCCACTATATCACCGCCGAAGCACTCTATGCGTTGCTAGCAACTGGTATTACCACCGAACCGTTTTTTGAAAAGATCATGTGTGGAGGAGCCGTCTCCGATGCCCACCTGTGTGTTGGTAGCCTGGGCACAAGCCTGATTCTCTGCCCACACGACACCATTCTGCACTATTGTAGTATGCGCCTGGGTATCGACCTGCTCACGCGCTGGCTTAAAAATATCAACGAGCCATCAATACCTGCCTCACGCAGTAAAGAGATACAGGCGGGAGCCCATAACCTCGTCTCCTCGCTCGCGGAATGGATATATGACACACAGGAACGCCCACTAGCAAACGGTCCACAGCGCCTCTGGCATACGCAACGACCAGATATTGGTGGGCGTCGTTTTCCCAGCCTGGCAATACTTGGACGTATATCACGTCCAGAAGCACACATGCAAATTTATTCAGTTGAATACACACGCCTCTATCGGTGCCTCTACGAGCGGACACGTGCCCTATTCGCCTGTTTCTGGCCTGAGTACCTATATGGCATCTCCAGGCATTCAATCAATGATACGAACTCATGGTTAGAGCTTATCTCTAGCCAAGCCAGCAGAGCCAGCATGCAGTATAAAGCATGGAACGAGATTGCCACGCATGCCTGGGAAGCAACCACCAGCCGCATACGTGATGAGATTCAGGCGACTGTTGAACAGTTATACCTGCTCGAAGATAGCGGTTTCTTGCTAGCAGGTGTTTATATTAAGGAACTCGATGCCTGGCTGCAACAGGTTCAGGCTTATATTGAATGCTGGCATTACGAGCACGTACATGATTATGAAACGGCGCTACAAGATTTTGCCTCGCGTGCTCAAATCTCCACTGAAATGCTCTATGCCAGTACACCTGAGCCCTCCCAATCGGACCAGCTTTCAAAGCGCGAGATGACCATCCTTCAACATCTTGAAGAGCGTCGTAAGATCCGCCAAAGTCGTGTCCCCTCACCATTGGCTCTACTTTTGATTGCTCTTCCCTTTATCTTCGCCGTTCTCATCACGCTTCCTAGCATTTATCCCGCAGCCATCACATATATGGGTATAGGAACAATCATTTTTACCATTTTGAGCGGACATAGTCTCTTTGCCTACCAACGAGGTATAGCAGCACGTGAAGCACGTGAAGATATTTTGAGTTTTTATCGTCGCTATTATGCATATCACTGTGAATTGTGCGAGGATCTATTACGCCAGAAGCTACTCGATGAGCTTCAGAAGCAGATACGCATACTACATATCCATCTGGACACCCTCACAGAAAAACTCAGCAAGGTTCACAATCATCTTACAAAAGAGATCTCTATTATTCAGACTAACCTCTTCAAGAGCCCTGCTAGCATCCATGATTTTCTCGTCGCAAATGGTGATCCGCTTCAAGAAAAACGTCAAAATACGCTCGAAGATGTTTCTGAGCAGGCTCATCAGGCCCGCACCTCTTCGCCTACTGAAGATTGGCACCATGCTATATCCTCTATCCAGAGGCGCTTTCTAACCGGGCTTGTAGAGCAAGACCAGAACATCATGACATTGGCTCCGGAGGATCTTCTCGATTACCTAACAGCTTTCACTCATGAGATAGCGCGTCCCTACTGTACAGGCGATCTTGTAGAGATACATGCGGCGCTGGGGAAGCCCGAGGTATGGCATGCAGCTCTGTCCCAAGCCAGCAACCAGCTCTATCAGTCCGGCTCATATAGCGCTGAGCAATACATGACCTTTATTTGTGGTCGTGAAGCTGATCTGCAAAAGGGTTCCCCCCATTTTCCAGAAAACGCTTATCCAGTTTACATCTCAGATGCTCACCCATGGCTCCTTATCGCCACTTTTAGCCAGGGCGAAGCCCTCGCAATGGAGAACACCGATGCGCCAACCCGAACTCAAACACGAATCTTCCGCGCAGACCAATGAAACAAATACAGACACCGAAGCTATCCGCTCATACATGGGCTGGTATCCGCGTTGGTGGTTGCTCTCCGCCTTCTTTAGCTCTCTCATCGTCATCACAGGGTTGGCTATCTGGGATACCTGGCTCTGTTCGATCTCTCAATTAGAAACAAACGCAGCCCTCATCTGTCACCTCAAAGGTATGCCATATCTAATACAAATCGTCCTGATCTGGCTCCTCTTTGCTCTTCTCTGGCTCCTCATGTTCATCTTTTGCTTCAAACCTATTGAGGTTTCTTCTAAGCAGCAAGGTCGCATAGCAAATCTACTTCGAGCCGCAAGCAACTTCAAGCCACTACGACCAGTCCTCGTTGTGCAAGGTATCCTTTCCTGGCTACTAATCATCATCTTGTGGTGGCGCGATGACTCTCCGCCAGTAGCAATCGCAATGCTGGCTATCTGCGTTTTTCTTGCTCACACTCATCTCTTTTATCGCAGCACGTCAGAACGCAAACGGCTCTACCTCAGCGCTTACGGCATGCTCTGTCTAAGCCTCCTCTTCATTGAGCTACTCTTTAAGCGGAACTTCCAGACTCATCTCTCCAGCGAATGGCCCTTGATCAGCTTTGAAATCATCATGGTATTCATTGGTATTGGAGCGATGCTCTGGCACCATCAACCTGACACACAAACCAGCATCATCACGCAACCACTTCCCATTCGCCAGCATGCAAGTCGCATCTCACCTCTGACGGTATTCTCAGCCCTCTGGCCCTTTAATCACCTCTTCCCTCCGCGCTAAGTGTGAAATACCGTAGAAAGTGCGAACCAACCGCACAAGGAGCCGCTTCGGAATGCTTGTATGCCATTTATCAGTCTTAAAAGCATATCTTAACGAAATCTTAATGCGATGGCTTGCATGGCCCATTGAACGTTTAGATGCTTGTTGATATTATTAAAATATGGTTAAACTCACTTCAGCCCAAACATGCGGCAGACATATACCATCAATAAAAATTACAATCATATCAGGAGAGATTGTATGATAAATAGGCTCTTTGGCTCAAAAAAACGACGCACACCAGATGAACAACCAGAACAATTCGGACGCGCCAAGCCCTTAGAAGAGATCGTCAACCAGCGCCGTTATCGTACAGATATCCCCTATTTCTTTCCCAAAGATATCAATGAACAGGATCGCTTAAATTTCCAACATTATGCTTTACGTCACTTCCTCAGAGGCAACTATATAGCGCCACTGGCAAAAATAGAGATTCATGATATTCTCGATGTAGGTAGTGGAAGTGGCATCTGGCCTCAGGAAATGGCACAAGAGTTCACGGATGCAAAGGTCGTGGGTATTGACATTGAATTACCGCTTTCAATGTCAAATATGCCCAGGAACAGCTTGTTGCTTCAAGGTAACGTGCTAAAAGGCTTACCCTTTCAAGATGAAGCATTTGACTTTGTGCATGAACGTCTACTGGCCGCCGCCATCCCCGCCCAGAGTTGGCAGCCTGTTGTCAATGAACTGGCACGCGTCACTCGCCCAGGTGGCTTCGTTGAGATGATTGAAGTAGCCGATGTGTTTGTTAATGGAGGTCCCAACTCATTACGCTTAATAGATTGGTGGCGTCAAGCAGGAGCGAGAACTGGCTTTGATTCCACTCCAATTAAAAATCTTTCGATACTCTTAACTCATGCCGGGATCACCAATATCACACACACAACGCTCCCTATACCAATGGGTAAATGGGCAGGGCGCGTTGGCGAAATGATGAGCAAGGATCTTCACCTGGTTTTTAACAATCTACGAGTCGCCTGCGCAAAACTAGGTATCGCTTCCGAAAAGGAGTATGAACGTACCTGGGAGGCCCTTCCACAGGAATGGGAGAGACTACAGACAAGTTTTGTTTTTTTCCTGGCTTATGGACAGAAACCACAGGCTTAAAATAGAGGCTTGAGCAATTTCAACTAGCGGCCCTTTTTGAATGGGGTTGTACTTAATACAACGTGTACAACCCCTCTCATGCATTTAATGAGAATCCATACAGGTTAGCAACTCTTGCTATAACAGGCCTCTATTATTTGCACGATAGGCCAGGCTCAAACCCTTGCCCAGCGATAATACTATACGTTCGAAATCCGGCAACATTTCCAATGCTTGCAGATAGCCTGCAACCTCTTCAGGATGTGACAAAATGTTATCAGCCAGTAGTATAACGTCCTCAGTAAGCTTCGGTAAGAGGTACGCCAGTTGCGCAGGGGCGCTATAGCGGTCAGCGTCAAAGAAGACGCAATCGAATGGACCGGGCAGACTTTTCACGATCTCAGTGGCGTCGCCACATTTAAGTTCAACAATTTTGCGCAGTCCTGCCCGCCGCAAATTTTCATCCGCTAGCGCCTGCTTATTTGCGTCCCGATCAATACTGGTGACTTGTCCATCACTGTGAGCAACAGCCTGAGCCAACCAGATTGTACTATAGCCGTTAGAGGTTCCAATTTCTAATAGATGTTTGCGCCTGCTACTGCGCAATAAGATGTTCAAAAAGTGCGCCGTTTCAGGTTCCAGATTTAACATCTTATGAGCACGGTTGTGTTCACGCTTATCATTTTCCATGCCCTTCTTGTAAAGCTCATCTAGCAGTGACCTCAAATCGGCATCGTCCATATGCCTCTCCTCTCACTATCTCGTATACATCCACTATTTAAATATTCAAGAGTGTAACATACGCTCTTTCCCCCACTCAATACATAGATGCATGAGAAACTCCTCATTCGTCTCCAATGTTCTTCTCATCATCACTTGTTATCCTGTTACATATACATGACCAGACTTTGATTATCCTGGAATGAATATCAAGTCAAGGCATCAATTCTTCTATAAAAGGAAAGCTGCTCACTTGTGCTTCCTGACAAATTAGATGGCCTCATTTATTGGAAAACTCTCATCTGTTTCCAATCAAAAGCCAATGAATGAGGATTACATTGGACACATAATGCAGCGCTTTTATGAAGGATGAACAGGCAGCATCAGACCTAAACCGTACCCATCATGCAACCATCGAGGGCATAAATCATCTTTCTAAAAACACTACAATAAAGAGGGAAACACTTCCTATGGCTGACACAACAGATACAATCGTTCAAGAACCCATTGAGGATGTCTCAGAACAGAAGATACGCCCACGTTCATCACTCTGGAGGTATTGCGCTCTAGGTAGTATTATGCTCATCTCTATCTTCATGAACTTCTACCAACTAGGGCAAACGGGTTACCCGAACCTCTATTATGCCGCTGGTGTGAAAAGCATGGGTGATAATCTGCATAACTTCTTTTTCGTCTCCTTTGATCCTGGCGGCTTCGTCACCATCGACAAACCACCGCTCGGCTTCTGGCTGCAAACTATCAGCACAAAAATCTTTGGCTTCACAGCTTTTAGCATCCTTCTCCCACAAGCTCTGGCAGGAGTGCTCTCAGTAGCTCTCCTTTTCTGGCTGGTACGCCGTCACTTTGGAACAATCGCGGGACTGCTGGCGGCTCTGGCTCTGGCGATCAGCCCGATTAGTGTCGTCACAAACCGCAATAATACCATTGACAGCACCCTCACATTAGTTATGTTGCTAGGAGCCTGGGCGGTGCTACGCGCGGCCGAAACCGGACGCCTGCGCTGGCTGCTTCTCTGTGCAGTCACTATCGGCATCGGTTTCAATATTAAGATGCTTGAGGCATATCTTGTCGTGCCTGCTTTCGGCCTGCTCTACCTCCTCGCCTCCCCTCACCGCATTGGCAAGCGCGTTATACATCTACTACTGGCGTGTGTCTTGCTGGCAAGCATTTCGCTCTCCTGGCTTGTCATCGTCGATGCGATCCCAGCTTCAGCACGTCCATATGTTGGTTCTAGTCAGACCAACTCGGAAATTGAGCTAGCCTTCGGCTATAATGGTATTACCCGCCTACTCGGACGCTTTGGTGGTGGAAGCCGCGCCAGCATAAATAATAACGCCATACCATTGACGAATAATGGCACTGGCTCTTCGAGCAGTACGCTAGATAACATACCTGGGCTCCCACCAACAAGTACAATTAGCGCTCAAGGCCCAGGCTTTGGTGGTGGCAATATGTTTGGAACAGGTGAAGCAGGCCCCCTGCGGCTCTTTCAGAGTGAGCTTGGCGGACAGATTGCCTGGATACTTCCTCTAGCACTCCTCGGGATGCTCACCCTGGCATGGCAACGCAAATTTCGCTTCCAGAATGATAGAGAGCAGCAATCGCTCATCCTATGGGGTATGTGGTTGCTGACGATGGGAATCTTCTTCAGTGTCGCTGGCTTCTTCCACCAATACTATCTAACAACGATGGCCCCTGCCCTGAGCGCTCTATTCGGGATTGGCCTGGTTGTCATGTGGCGGGACTTCCGTGGGCCAGGTTGGCGCGGCTGGCTACTCCCATTAGCCCTGATCGCTACCGCCGCAGAGCAAATCTACCTTCTCGCTGATTACCCAACCTGGAGTCAGTTCTTGACACCGATGATCCTTGTTATGACCATCGTAGCAGTCGGCATCCTTGTCGCCAATCGTATCGCACCTCACCTTCGAGCGATACTCCCCGCAAGGAGTTACCTGATCCCCGCCTTCAGCATAGGTATTCTGGCTCTGCTCATAGCGCCAACAGTCTGGGCTGCGATTCCAGTTCTTGGTAATAGCGCTTCACAGCTCCCAGTCGCAGGTCCCGCTGGCAATGGTGGCTTTGGACGCGCTGGCAACTTCTCAAGTAACGCGCTTCCCCAAGCTAATGACACTGATCGCGCACAAAATAGCAACATGGGGCTTGAGCTCATGAGAAACCTGGGCGGTGGTAATGGCTTTGGGAGGAACGCTGATGTGGATCAAGGCATGCTTCGCTACCTTGAGGCAAATCAAGGCCAGGCGACCTATCTCGTCGCCACGCCTAGCTCTAATACAGCCGATAACATCATTTTAACAACAAACAAGCCAGTCATGGCCCTGGGTGGCTTCAGTGGCGGTGACCCAATTCTGACGACCAACCAACTCGCTGCAATGGTCTCTCAAGGGACAGTGCGTTTCTTCCTGCTCAACTCTTTTGGGATGGGTAGACAAATACCAGTCTTCGATCAGGACAACACCTCTGGACAAGCTAATCGAGATAGGTTTGATAGAGGCAATATCTTTGGCGGAAATGGAAGTCCAAGAGGTCAATCCAATCTGACAAGCTGGATCACCACCCATTGTACAGAAGTACCTACTAGCACATGGAGTACAGGGAACGCCAATGTCAGTTCAAGCAGTGGGCTCTATGATTGTGCTAACGCGAAAATAAATTAACTCCATTATAAGGACAGTCAGTATGAAACACCCAAATTTGCATAAACCATTTTCAGCGCCTTCTGAATTCGCATCTTCGACGGCGAACGCCTATCAGGCAACACGGCAAGCTCCCTCCTTGGGAGCACGCCGTATGCCCAAGGCTAAAGCTCTGGCAGTTTCTCGCTGGCTAAAACGTTGCATGGCTATCACTGCACTTGTTGGTTTCGGCACATTGAGTGGTCTGGTGATGACACATAAGGTTGCCAGTGATGAGCAACAATCCACGTTGGGCAACTCTTCGTCATCAGATGAGTCAACAGCACAACCTCAATCACCATATGCGACCACTTCGCCGTGGGAGCAAGGAGGCTACGGTTTTGGGAACTCCGACCCGGAACAACCACCTATCTCAAGATCCCACGCATCCTGAGTCACTTACTATACCACCTGACATGGGTCGGGCACAGTTTCGCGCTATGGGTACGACAATTACTCTGCTACTACCAGAGCAATCACTTCATGCTGGCGCTGAAACTGTACACAATCTCTTCGCCCATTGGGAAAAAACGCTAAGTCGCTTCAAACCCGAAAGTGAGCTTTCACAGCTTAATCAACGGGCAGGCCAATCGGTAAAAGTGAGCGATCTACTCTTTCGCGTCATCCGGGCCTCACTACACGCAGCCGAGATGACCGAAGGGCTTTTTGATCCCACACTTCTCACACAATTGGTCCAGCTGGGCTATGATCGCCCATTCAATAAGTTAGCCACCAACGCGCCACCAGGAGATGACACTTCTCGTCCTGGCGGAGACTGGCGCACTGTTCAGCTTATCAGCCGTACGAAAAGTGTATCCCTGCCACCTGGCTGTGGTATCGATGTTGGAGGAATCGCGAAGGGCATGGCTGTGGACGCAGCGCTGAAGCTACTAAGCCAATATGGTATACGAATGGCACTTATAAATGCTGGCGGCGATTTGGCGGCAATAGGCATTCCACCTGGATATAGAAGCTGGCCTCTAGCTATCGATGGTCCAACCGCCTCCTGGGTCATACCTTTCCGCTATGGTGCGCTGGCAACATCTGGTATCGCACGCCGACATTGGCGACAGGGGAACATTGAGCGCCATCATCTGCTTGATCCACGTTCAGGTAAGCCTACACAGAACACGCTCTGGTCGGTCACTGTTGCCGCTGGCACTTGCGAGCAGGCGGAAGTGATTGCCAAAGCCGCCTTTCTGCTAGGGCCAGAAGAGGGCGCGAAATTGCTAACTCGTCACAAATTAGCAGGTCTATTCATTCACAGTGATGGGAACTGGACAAGCGCCGGTCCATGGCCCGTGGAGAGTATGAGAGAAGAACAACCCAAAGGGAGTCTGTAAGAGAAGCTCTCTCACGCACATATGAAGAGAAGAAACAAACAATGGATACATGGAATGTTATCACCTGGAATATTGCGCGTTCGGGAGGACTAACAGCCTATCTGCTACTCACCCTGGCAGTTATCATAGGGCTCGTTCTCAGCCTCCGCTGGCAAGGTCCATGGTGGCCGCGCCTGATCAATAGCGAAATGCATAACTTTCTGAGCCTGCTTAGCCTCATCTTCACGCTCGTTCATCTGCTCGCCATTTGGATTGATGCATACACTCACTTTAGCTGGTTTGAGATCTTTGTCCCTTTTGCTAGCAGCTATCATACAATTTGGATGGGATTGGGCATCCTCGCCTTCTACCTGGGCATCGCCATTGGCATTAGTACATGGCTACGCCCACGTATTGGCTATCAGTGGTGGCGGCGTTTCCACCTGCTGACGCTTCTTCTTTTTGTCCTGGCCACTCTTCATGGAATTGTCATAGGTAGTGATAGCGACACTACATGGGCTCTATTCCTATATGCCACCAGCATCCTGCTCGTTGGTGGTTTGCTCGCATTCCGTCTGATCAAAGCGGCAGCGGATAGCGACAATGTACCTTCTACTCCTTAAATAACATATATGATAGGTCCTCTTATTTGGAAGCATGATCCATAGGGGCACGCCTACTATGTCAAAATTTGCTATGATAAGCCGGAGAGGCAATTATCCTAATCCCTCTCTTCGATAAGAAAGGTCAGCTCTTATGCACATTCTGGTAGTCGAAGATGAAAAGCGCCTGGCACATCTGCTACGTCGTGTGCTACAGGAAGAATCCCACACTGTCAATCTTGCTTATGATGGTCCAGATGGGCTCGAGCTAGCTGAGAGCGGCACTTATGACTTGGTCATCCTGGATGTAATGTTACCTGGATATGATGGTTTCGAGATATGCCGCCAGATGCGCGCCGATGGCGTTATTACTCCAGTCTTGATGCTTACAGCTCGCGGGGCCATTGAAGATCGTGTTATGGGTCTCAATGTTGGCGCGGATGACTACCTTCCCAAGCCCTTCGCGATGGAGGAGCTACTCGCGCGCATCAATGCACTCCTGCGCAGACGTGACAGAAACTTCGAGGTCACAACAATGCTTCAAGTTGGTGATCTAACACTCGACCTTGTGCGCCATGAAGCCAGACGCGAAGAGTGCGTTATTGAGCTGACGGCCAAAGAGTTCGCACTACTTGAATATCTTATGCGTCACCCTGGTCAGGCTCTCACACGTACTCAGATTACCGACTCCGTCTGGCGCTATGATCTGGAAGCACTCTCGAATGTGGTTGATATCTATATCCACTATCTGCGTGATAAGATTGATCAAGGTTTCTCGCGACCACTCATCAAGACCGTGCGTGGCATTGGATACAAGATTGAAGCCGCCCCTATGCGTATTGAGAGGGAAGGAGTGCAATGAGTAATAAGTTAGCGCTACTTCAGCGGATTCAGTCGCAAAGGCGTCGCCGCGCCAATGAACCAGGAACAGCCATTTTCCAAGGGCTACGCCTGCGCCTGACCCTCTGGTACAGCGGTGTTCTGGGTATAGCACTTGCGCTCTTTGGAATCGCTCTCTATTTTGGCGTTCAACAACTTTTGCTCTCACCCATTCAACAAGATCTCTCTTCGTTCGCGCACAGGCATGCTCGCGACTGGCTTACAAATTCGCCCGACTTTGCCTGTAACTCTCCTTTACCGACCTTTGGCTTCCCGCACCCCGAGGGTAGCGTAGGCCGCGATGAGCCATTCCTGCTCGCTTGCTTTGATCAGAACGCAAGGCTTCAACCAGAGGATGGTGTGAATCTGTTACCCTCCGCATTCCTTGATATAGGACTCGTTAAGCAGGCCATGCATGATGGTTCAGCAAGCGATATCATTGATTCAAAGAGCACGCTGGGCACGCTCTACCGCTACGCCTTAGTGATTCCCAATACCAATGGATCAAACTCTCCAGGGGTAATTCTGGTAGGAAAATCTGTCCAGACAGAGGAATCAGCGCTTTCGATTCTGCTCACACTTCTGCTCTCCATTGGTGGCGTTGCTCTGCTCGGTGCGTTTGTAGGTGGGCTATTTCTGGCACAGCGAGCACTGGTACCCGCTCACGTTGCCTGGAACAATCAACAACGTTTTATAGCTGACGCTTCACATGAATTACGGACGCCTCTCACGCTTCTACGTGCTGATGCTGAAGTATTACTACGCTCAAGCTCATACACTAATGCCGATGATAGAGAGCTACTGGAGGATATTGTTACTGAAGCCAGTCATATGACAACCCTTGCCAGTAATATGCTGACTCTGGCGCGACTTGATGCAGGCACGCAACACCGCGAACATGAAATAGTGTCCCTTGAGGAAATAGCGAGAGCAGGGGCACGTCGAGTCACAGCCCTTGCCCAGCAAAAGAAAATTACCCTTGAATTAGAGACCCCCCATCCAATCTATATTCTTGGCGATCCACTCCTAATCGAGCAGGCACTTCTGATATTGCTAGATAACGCTATCAAGTACAATCTGACTGGAGGGAAGGTGATAATCCAGACCTCAGTGCAGAAACAACAAGCTCTATTAGGAATTCGCGATACAGGCATTGGTATCGCAGCGAACCACCTTCCCTATCTCGGCGCACGCTTCTATCGCGTAGATAAGGCGCGATCTCGCGCCGCTGGCGGGACCGGGCTTGGACTCTCCATCGCCAGAGCTATAGCCATTGAACATGGTGGTTCCCTAAATTTGAGTAGCGCTGCTGGTCGAGGTACTACCGCTATTATCAGCTTGCCTCTAATAGAGGGAGTCCCAACCAGACCAGCACAAGAACCAGCCATACTCACTCAAGAATCGGAGCCACTCAAGCACTGAAGTTTACTACTACAGGATTGAGGGTACCATTCTTTGGGTGCCTATACGACCCAGCAGCGCTCCAAGTGTACCCACCGTCAGAGTATAGACCAGCAATGCTGGGAAGGGTAACGCGAAAAGCATACCCCAGGCATCATACATACTTAACATATCCAGTTTGCCCAGCACGAAGGTCATTACAAATCCCACAAGGATCGTGAAACAGGTCACTATACATGTCAATAAGAGCACGCTCCCAATGCCTGATCGCACTTTACCCGAAAGCCGAGTGGCCCAAAAGGCACTTCCACCAAGAACAAGAATCATAACTATATGCGGCGAGAGCACAAAAAGAGCCATCAAGAGGCCATTATGCGGTGAAAGCAGGAAGAACCAGGGTAGAAGCGTAAGAAAAGCAACTCCCATTGCAGCATCATTAGGGCCAGAAGCTGCGATCGCCATCAACGCACCTAAGATAGTCCCAAACAGCATCCCTGCCCACAATCCTATACGGCGAATAGATGGAACGTCGCGTGTCACATACAGCGCTAGTCCTCCGCTCAGCAGGAGCACGCAGGTGCCAAGAGCAATGATCCAGAACATGCTCACATCCATATGTGATGAAGTGAAACTAGTCCAACCTGCCATTGTGAGATTTAAGACTGAGGCAACAACGAGTATGAGCACAAGGATGTTCCGGTAGATATGCGTTGGGTGAGGAATCTCTTCCATGAAACATGATCCTTCCTTCATATATAAGCTCGATAACATGAGTATATGTGTGCAATCGAAGCTATGTATGGGTCTAATGACCCAATTTTCAGGAGTCCATCATGAGAAAGGCTCTCTATCACACGTTCGTTTTGTGAACGATCATAAACACCCAACGTCGCCTATCAGGCTAGACTCCTTGAACCAAAATCGCTCTACCTGTGGAGGCTTTAAAACGAATCTCCCTGGCATGCATATATTCGGGCGAATTATACCAGCGCTTGAATTGTTCGGCATCGTCAAATTCAATGATCACAAAGCGCTGAGGCCGCCAATCTCCCTCAATCGTCTCTGTTGCACCGCCACGTGCTAAAAATTTACCACCATAGAACTCAAGTGTTGGTCCAACCAGTTTGCGATACTCCGCATATGTCTCCTGATCCTCCACCTGAACATCGACTAGAAAATAAGCGGCCATATGTTACACATCCTTTCATCTTTTCAACATTTTCCAGAGTGCAAAAGTACAGAGCCATTGCGACTCTTCAAGATCATTATATGCCCTACTGGAGATCAAGCGTTAGGATATTATACGCTCCATAAAACAAGGCATTTACAAAATGTTGATAGCGCGTGAGGCAAGGAGAACAATGAGCGACATAGCAGTCAAAGCTTCAATCATCATCAGAGCTTTGGTTCGACGAGTCAGGGGCATGGTATCGGTTGGGCTAAGCGCAGTGGCGGCAGTAAAGGATACAAAGAGGTAATCCATAAAGTGTGGAACCCAACCACTATCATTCCCTCCAACCTGTTGCGGGAATTGCAAATCCGCAGCCTGATGACCAGCCTGGTGCCTCTTTACTGGACCACCTCCGTCAATCTCCCAATACCAGAGCGCAAAGACTAAGATGTTGAAGAGCCAGAGCAGGATAGCTGAATAGAGCAGAGTTCGTGCTTGCTTACCCGTATATGTTGCCAATGTAATGATCAGCGAGAACACACCTATAATCAGAGCCACTGTAACTATACCTAATATTAATAGTGACAGAACACGCGCCGGAAGGTGCGGTAAACGCCGCTTCAAGACTAGCGACACCACTGAAGGCAGAAGCACTATAATCTCTATCGCCAATAATAGCCACTCAGGGCCAAATCGGAGCCTTGCTGGGAGAAAATAGTAGATAATGCCCAGCGTAAGAGTACCAAGAATCGCCGCCCAACGGGAGGCTTCACGTTTCCCTTTAGACAGAGGCTTCTGCCCATTGCTCTCACAACTGGAACTTGAAACATTGTTTCCGCTACTTAAACTCATGAAAAATTGAGCCTCCACTCACTTATAAATACTGGTTCTGACGATACATGGTTGGAGTGATGCCTGTTAACTCGCGAAACTGACGTGAAAAGTAGTAGATATCGCTATAGTTTAATTTTTGCGCAATAGATTTCATAGGCAGGTCGGTCTCAGTCAACAAGGTTTTGGCCCTGGCAATACGGCATTGAAGCACATATGAGTGAATTGCAATACCTGTTGCCTGTCGAAATTGACGGCGGAAATTGCTCACACTCATATTATAGCGCCGCGCTAGTTGGGCGTAATTGGGAATGAAGTTAGTTTCTCCATGCACGAAGAGTTCGAGCACTTCTTGTATCCAGGGGCGTTGGAGGATGGATTGCGCACGAGCTTCAGCCAGTTCAATCAGCAAACCCTCTAACATATGGATAGCCCGACGCATTCCCCAATGATCCGTTCGCCTGATCTGCGCGAGTATCTGATCAAAGGCAGAGCGATGGTCTTTGTTCGGCAAAGCAGGTTGAGGAGACGTAGGAAAGAGCCCTTCTGTAATCCACTGCTGAACGAGAGGGCCTCGGAAAGCGATATGGCGATGCTCCCAACTGGCATAACCGGGCGCGACATGAAAGCGAATATGTGGTCCTGGATAGGCGGGCCAGAACCAGGCTCCTTCCATTTTGAAGTGCTGCTCATCATAGAAGAGCTCAACACCACCTCTTGCCATGAACTGAATTGTGTAATAGCCATCCAGATGCTTGTCGACTCTATGTGTACATTGTTCTGTGACGCTGCCAGTTAGAATTTGCAATTCTGTATTCTTCATCGTTATCAGATCCCACAAAGCTTTGGCAGAATTTCCATTTATTCACCCTTTAAACACCAGTATACTCAAAATAACCTACCTTTTTGAATGGTTAGTTCTAGAGCATTCGCTAACGCCGCCTGATCGATGGCGAGATTTGCTCAGGCGTATGTGTGGCTAGATAAAACAAAGGAGGGAACTTGCTATGTCAACCTTGCTATCTCCCGAACAATGGCAACACTACGAACGCGATGGCTATCTTAAATTGGGAAAGGTGCTCAGCGATGACGCTCTGGCAACCTTACAGCAGCGCATTAATGACATCATGCTTGGCAAGGCGGATATCGATTATGGTCGCTTCTTAATGCAGCTTGACAGCCCCGATGGGCAATACAATAACGCTGGCGCTCAATCGAAGGGTTTCAAAGGAGCCACCCTGGCCTATCGAAAAATTCAAGATTTAGAGCATGATCCTGAATTTATGGTATATATGCAGCGCCCACTCTTCAGAGAGATTTGCGCTTGTATATATGGACAAGGGACACCTGTAGCAGCCTTTCGGGCCATGTTCATGAATAAGCCTGCTCATCAGGGAACGCTCTTACCCTGGCATCAGGACCGCTGGTCCTATCTGGATCGCGACCCTCTTATCACAATCTGGACGGCGCTTGATCCCGCGACTGTAGCAAATGGTTGCGTCGAGGTCATTCCAGGCAGCCATAAGCGGGGCTTACTTAATTCCAAACATGTATCGGGCTTTCTGACTGAGGAACAAGCGGTTGAAGCCTCCTCATCCGAAGAAAGCATGTATCTTGAATTACAGGCAGGTGAGGTAGTCTTGTTGCATAACTGGTTACTCCATCGCTCGGATACCAATTCAACCGACATAGCTCGCCGCGCGTTTAGCGTATGCTATATGGATGCGCGCACAAAATCCAGCCAGGATGAGAACTATACACTTATCTTTGAAGATGATAAGAGTGAGAACTACGCATAACACGCGTTCAGTTCTAAACCAGGCTACTTGAAAGGAACACACAAGCCGGAGGGTGGTGTATCATAACCATCCTCCGGCTTGTCTTTGATTAGAGCAATATTTAGAGCGATTGAACTGAAAACTCGGAATTTGGAGGGCCACATAGGCTAAAGTGCTATGTTTACATTTGGAGTAGATCAAGAATTCTGCATACTACTATAAGAAGTACAACGTTCGTGGTGGGCAGTCAGGTTCGCGGCCTCACGACCGCTGAGGCCATCGGGCCGTGCCTGAACCGAAACACTTGTTAAGCGAGGCTGTGCATGAAAGAGGCTATGGCGAACCTTCTCAACAAGTAGGTTGCTTTCACGTAGTGAGAGGTCTTCACTGACAACGATTTGCGCTTCAGCGGCGAGTGAGTGGCCCAACCAACGCGCGCGAACATTCTGTACTGAAAGTACTCCTTGTGTTTTTTTTGCCGCACTTTCGAGACGGTCAATAATCTCAGGGTCTACAGCATCCATCAGGCGGTGCCACATCGCAACTATGGAATCCTTAACAATGAAGAGAATGGCTACAGTGATGAGAAGTCCGATAATCGGATCTGCCAGAGGAAAGCCGAGCAAGCTCCCAAGTGCTCCAAGTAATACCGCGAGAGAGGTTAACCCATCCACACGCGCATGATGTCCATCGGCAACCAGGGCAACGGAACCAATCTCTTTCCCTACGCGAATACGCAGAATCGCGACACCTTCATTACCCAAAAAACCAATCACGGATGCCAACATGACCCACCAGACATTACGCAACGGCTCTGGATATAGTAAGTGTATAATGCTCTCGTAGCCTGCGAGCACGGCACTCAGGAAGATCATCACAACGATGACGACACCTGCCAGATCTTCCACACGCCCAAAACCATATGTATAACGGCGCGTCGCAAGCTTGCGACCCAGAACAAACGCAATTCCAAGGGGTATAGCGGTAAAGGCATCCGAAAAGTTATGGATTGTGTCGGCAAGCAGCCCCACGCTTCCACTGATGAGCACAATAATAACCTGGAAGAGGGCTGTCAACCCCAGGCCAAGCAGTGAGATCTTGAGCGCCCACAAACCACGTGCGTTCGTTTCCAGAGCGGTATCTACATTAACCTCACCGTGGCTATGCCCATGTAGAAAGGGAATGGCATCCATCATCCGACCCAGTATGCCATGGCGATGAGCATGCTCATGGGAAGTATGATGGTGGTGACCTTGCTCAGCATGATGAGTGTCAACATGCTGATGCGGCTGTATATCAGCATGGTTATGGGCTTGTTGCTGTTCCGATGTTTCCTGGTCCGACATGATTGCGACTCCTATAACTTGTCTATCTTCTCGCGGAAAACAGGATAAGACCTACCCACAGGATTAGTCCTGGTGAGGAGAAATAGTGTAAGGATGATCGGGCAGGCCACGTCGCACATGATCGACATGATGGTCAGCCTCTCTAAAGAGTGCTGCGACATGCTGATCATCCACGGAATAATAGATGGTGGTGCCAGCACGCCTGGACTTTACCAAGCGGCGATCTCGCAGAAAGCGGAGGTGATGCGAGACCGCCGACTCTGAGACACCAACTACAAGCGCCAGATCTCGTACACAGAGAGTATGGCTAATTAGCGCATAGAGGATACGCGCCCGCGTGGGGTCCGCCAGAGCTTGAAAAGTCTCAACAATCATGAGGAGGTGCGGCTCCGCTAATGCATGCCCTCGCGCAGCCTCGACCGCTTCTGTATCTATAGGCATCGGCTGATTTTCTTTCAGCATCTCTCTACTCTCTTCCTCAAAATATATTTTCGTACCTGAGCATCTACTCATATAGTAACACAGAATGAACACATTTCAAATATCAACAGCGAGCTTATAACACAATGGAGGTTAAGAAAATGAGAGCATAAGGTGACTATCGGGCCATTAAACGTTACAACCGGAATTGTACAGGCTATACTTCAGTAGACACATACTAATAATATTACCCGGCGGCGTAGAGTTGGTGGGATGGACCTCAAAGATACCTTCGTGGCCTCACGCCTGACCGCACTGATTCAGCTTCACAAGTATATGTATAGCATTACATTGACGTAGTTAAGGATTGCAATATAATGTCAACTGTGAGAAAATCAGCTCAAGAGAAACGCCTTGCAAATAGCTATAAATCAGACGAATATCCCTCTACATCTACACTCTCTAAAGAAGAATATCAGCAGGTTGTCATCCAATGGAATGACACGGCAAAGAAATTCCCACATACTCAAAGCCTACATCAGTTGATTGAGGAACAGGTCGCACGCACCCCTGATGCACCTGCGCTAACCTTTGAGCAAAAGACGCTAACGTACCGCGAGCTCAACGAGCGCGCAAACCAGCTCGCGCACCATCTACGTACATTGGGCGTCGGAACTGAGACACTTGTAGGTGTCTATATGGAACGCTCGATTGAAATGGTTGTAGCCCTCCTCGGTATTCTCAAAGCAGGTGGGGCCTATGTTCCTCTTGATCCAACCTATCCTGACGAGCGCATCGCTTTTATGCTGGCGGACATTACCCAGAGCCAACATGGTCTACAGGTGCTAACACAAGCGCACTTAGCACCTCGTTTAGAAGCCGAGGGATGTCACCTTCTCTGCCTGGATACGGAGTGGGAATCTATTGCCCGACATGAGCGAGAAGATCTTATAGATCTCATCGAACCGCAAAACGCGGCCTATGTGATCTATACCTCCGGCTCTACAGGCCAACCCAAAGGTGTTATCAATACTCACCAGGGCATTTGCAACCGCCTGCAATGGATGCAAGACGCATATCAACTTACCGCACAAGATTGCGTTTTACAAAAAACACCATTTAGCTTTGATGTCTCGGTCTGGGAGTTCTTCTGGCCGCTCATGACGGGGGCAAGGCTTGTTGTGGCGCGCCCTGAAGGGCATAAGGACAGCGCTTACCTCATCAAGCTGATCCAGCAAGAGAGCATCACAACCCTCCACTTTGTCCCCTCAATGTTACAGGTCTTTGTCGCCGAACCGGATCTAGAGCAGTGCGATAGCCTGAGACAGGTGATTTGCAGCGGTGAAGCATTACCCTTCGAACTTCAGGAAAGTTTTTTTGCGCGCCATCAGGCCGCGTTGCATAACCTCTACGGCCCAACAGAGGCCGCCATCGATGTGACCTACTGGGAGTGTCAGCGCCAAAGCAAACGCCATATCGTGCCTATTGGCTATCCAATTGCTAATATCCGCATCTATATTCTAAATAGCGATGGTCAACCCGTACCCGTAGGTGAACAGGGGGAATTATATATAGGTGGTATCGGCGTCGCGCGGGGCTATCTCAATCGCGAAGAGTTGACCGCCGAGCGTTTCATTCCTGATCCATTCAGTGAGGACCCGCAGGCGCGCCTGTATCGTACAGGTGACCTCGCGCGTTACGCACCAGGAGGAGAGATAGAGTACCTGGGGCGAATTGATAGCCAGGTCAAACTGCGCGGTTTCCGCATTGAATTAGGTGAGGTCGAAGCCACGATTGGACACTATACAGCCACACGCGAGGTCGCGGTGATCGTGCGCGAAGATGTACCAGGGGATAAACGCCTGGTCGCCTATATTGTCTGGCGTAATGAGCAGTCTGGTAGCATTAGCGACCTACAAGCGTATTTGCTTCGCCATGTCCCTTCATATATGGTGCCCTCGACCTTTGTCGAAATGGAGCAACTACCTCTCAGCCCAAATGGCAAGATCGACCGCCGCGCTTTGCCCTCGCCCGATACGAGCACACGCGCCAATCTATCGACCGAATTTGTCGCACCACAAACACCTACTGAACATACCCTGGCAGATGTCTGGTCACAGGTGCTCAACATCAAACATATCGGCGTTAATGATGACTTCTTCGCCCTTGGCGGACACTCGCTCTCAGCAACCCAGGTTATTTCACAGCTCTATGCCACATTAGGGATCAGGCTTCCTTTACGCGCTCTCTTCGAAGCGCCCACCATCGCACAGCTCGCGGCCTATATTGAGCATGGGCTGGAACGAGAGGAAGAGGCCCTTCCACCACTGCACCCACGCCAACAAGTTAACAAGACGGCTTCCGAACAGGTCGTCCCAGCTTCCTTCGCGCAGCAGCGTCTCTGGTTCATGGACCAGTTGACGCCGGGCAATACTGGCTACAATATTCCAGCTATGATGCGCTTCACAGGCAAGCTAAACATTGAGGCCCTTCGCGCGAGCTTACAAGCCTTGCAGCAGCGCCAGGAGAGCCTGCGCACTCGCTTTACACTTGCTAATGATGAATTATACCAGATCATCGCGGCAGAGGCGGATCTCCCCTTAGAAATAATCGATCTTTCTGACGGGCCGGAGGTTGAGCGCGAAACTCTGGCGCTGCACCAGATCAGCGAGAGGGCAACATACCCCTTTGATCTGGCACGCGGCCCACTTTGGCAGGTAACAGTCTACCAACTTACATCGAACCTGCATATGCTGGCACTCGTTATGCACCATATCATTTCGGATGGTTGGTCGATTGGCATTTTCTTCGACGAGTTCCAGAGACTCTACACTGCCTTCGATTCCAACCAGCAGCCAGAACTCACCACATTGCCGGTTCAATACGCGGACTTCGCGCTCTGGCAGCGTGAAACCCTGAGCGAAGCCAGGATTCAAAAAGACCTGGCTTACTGGAAGCGCCAGCTTGCCGATGCACCTGGAACGCTGGAACTACCTACTGACCGCCCTCGCCCTGCGCATCCAACCGTGCGCGGCGCGACGCATATCTTTACCATGAGCAAAGAGTTAAGTGAGGCAGTCAGGACCTTCAGTCGCCAGGAAGGGGTGACATCTTACATAACGTTGATCACGGCCTTCCAACTTCTTTTGCACCATTATACAGGGCAGGAAGATATCGTGCTTGGTAGCTCCATAGCTGACCGCCAGCTTCCCGAAGTGCGCGAGGTGATGGGTCTCTTCCTCAACACGCTGGCACTACGAACAAACTTCGTCGGAAACCCTACACTACGAGAGCTATTGAAGAATGTCCGTGACACGATGCTAGATGCTCATGCCCATCAGGCACTTCCATTTGAGAGGTTGGCGCGTGAGCTACGGATCGAACGAACAGCAGGTCAGAATGCGCTCTTTCAGGTCGCGCTTCAGCTTGATCCACCTTCCACACCATCCGTCGGGCCGTGGTCCCTCACACGCATGGCAACAAGCACAGGTGGCAGCAAATTTGACCTCTCCCTTGAGCTTGACGAACAGCCAGACGCCTTCATTGGGCACCTTGAATACAGCACCGACCTCTTCGATGAAGCGACCATTGTGCGTATGGCACAACACTGGCTACGCCTACTCGAGAGCATGGTCGCCAATCCTGAGCAGGCTGTTGAGTCCCTTCCCATGCTCACAGACAAGGAACTCCAACAGATTCTTGTGGACTGGAATCATACGGAGATGGACTATCCTCGCAATGCTGGCGTCCATACACTCTTCGAACAACAGGTGGAACGCACTCCTGAAGCAATAGCGGTGACCTTTGAAACAATAAGCCTTACATATCGCGAACTGAACGAGCGCGCCAATCAACTCGCACGTCACCTGCGAACGCTGGGTATCGAACGGGATGAGCTGGTTGGACTCTGCCTTGAACGCTCGCTAGATATGGTCGTAGCCTTGCTCGCCATTCTTAAAGCAGGGGGAGCTTACCTGCCTCTCGATCCTACATATCCATCTGAACGCATCGCCTTTATGCTCGAAGATGCACAGGTTCCTGTGCTTCTCACAGAGCAAGCTCTAGCCTCCTCGCTTCCAGCACCCACCAGGCATACTGTGCTTATCGACAATGATCACGAACAGATCGCCACTTACAGCAACGAAAATTTACATCTGGCTATCGATGGTGAACAACTTGCTTATGTGATCTATACCTCCGGCTCCACTGGTAAGCCCAAGGGCGTACAAATTCCGCAACGCGCCCTACTCAACTTCCTGCTCTCCATGCGTCAGCAGCCCGGTCTGAATTCACAAGATAATCTTCTGGCCGTCACTACCCTTTCGTTCGATATCGCGGGCCTTGAACTTTATCTGCCATTGCTAGTGGGTGCGCGTCTCATCCTCGCCTCTCGCGATGTCGCGACCAATGGTAGCGCGCTGGCATCACTGCTCCTCAGTGAACAAATTAGTGTCATGCAGGCTACTCCCATTACCTGGCGCCTCCTCCTGGCAACTGGCTGGACTGGTAATCCAGATCTTAAAGCGCTCTGTGGCGGCGAGGCCCTTTCTCTTGATCTTGCGCATCAGCTTCGGACCCGCGTGAAGGCACTCTACAATATGTACGGTCCTACTGAGACAACAATCTGGTCAACTCTAAGCCAGATTAGCTCAGAGGAGGAGCGCATCACAGTGGGGCATCCTATCGCCAATACAAGTCTCTTCGTGCTCGATGCTTTCAAGAATCCGGTCCCTGTAGGAGTTTCCGGCGAGCTTTATATAGGAGGGGATGGGCTCGCGCGCGGCTATCTGCGCCGCCCCGAATTGACCGCTGAACGCTTCCCACTGGTAAACATCCAGGGGAAAGAGATCAGGCTCTACCGCACAGGAGACCTCGCCCGCTGGCAAAACGATGGCACGTTGGAACTAATTGGGCGTGTTGATCATCAAGTCAAGCTACGAGGGTACCGCATTGAGCTCGGTGAGATCGAGAATGTTCTGGCACGTCATCCATCTGTACAACAGGCAGTAACCATCGTACGTGAGGATACGCCGGGGGATCAGCGCCTCGTCGCCTATCTCTTACCAAAGGCAAGTAAAAGCCCCGAGGTGAATCAGCTTCGTGAATTAGCTCGGGCCGCACTGCCAGCTTATATGGTGCCCTCAATGTTTGTGACGCTCGATAAGCTTCCACAGACCCCCAACGGCAAAGTCGACCGCCGCGCCCTACCCATCCCTGATGTCACAACACAGGCTAGCCAGAACAATTATGTTGCGCCGCGCGACGCCACCGAGCAGAGCTTCGCCAACATCTGGTCACAGGTACTAGGCATTGAGCGCGTTGGCATTTATGATGATTTCTTCGCTCTTGGTGGACACTCTCTGCTTGCCATGCAGGTCGCAGCCCGTGTTCGTACTGCTCTAGAGATAGACCTACCATTACGTCAGTTCTTTGAGCATCCAACCATCGCTCAGCTCACGGCCTGCCTTGCCGAGATCCAGAACGTCAGCAAGGAAGAGCAAATGCCAGCATTCCATCTCACCCCGCGACAGCAACTAGGCGATGGAAGCATCCATCTTCCCGCATCCTATGCCCAGCGTGGCCTCTGGCTTATAGATCAGTTGGACAACAATACCACAGCCTATAATCTCCAGGCAACAATGCGCCTCCACGAATCATTAGATATACCAGCACTTCAGAAGAGCCTGGATACGCTTGTCGAGCGGCATGAAGCTCTACGCACGGCCTTCTCCGCGCCCGATGGTGAGCCTATTCAGGTTATCTCACCTGCTCGCTCGCTTTCCATTCAGGAAGAATTCCTCGCAGACTTACCAGTTGAAAAGCGCGAAGCCGAGGCTCACCGCCTCATGACTCGCGAGGTGCAACGTCCCTTCGATCTGCAACAGGGGCCGCTCTTTCGAGCTACCCTGCTGCACCTGGGCACACAAGAGCATATCTTGCTGCTCACCATGCACCATATCATCTCCGATGGCTGGTCTCTTGGCTTGCTGCTGCGCGAGGCAGCAACTCTCTACGAAGGCTTTGTGAAGGGCGAAACACTAAGATTGTCTGACGTTCAGGCACAGATGGGCGACTTCGCCGCATGGCAGCATCAATGGCTTACCGAAGCGGTTCTCGAAGAGCAACTCAGCTACTGGAAGGGAGCGCTGGAGGGAGCTCCAACTCTGCTCGAATTGCCCACGGATCGCCCACGACCCGCCGTGCCTTCTCATCGCGGCGCGCTCCACCATTTCCGCCTGCCTGCCTCGCTGAGTGCACACTTGAAGGACCTGAGCCAGCGGGAGCATGTCTCGCTCTACATGACTCTCACCACTGCCTTCCTCCTCTTACTTGAACGCTATAGTGGACAGCAAGATCTCTTGCTGGGCACGACCGCTGCTGGACGAAGCGTGCCGCAGACCGACACCATGGTGGGCTATAGCATCAACACGTTGGTTCTGCGCGGCAACCTCTCAGGCAATCCCACCGTGCGCGAACTGCTCGCGCGGGTCCGTGAGAACGTGCTGAGCACGCACGCCTATCAGTACATGCCCTTTGATCGCCTGGTGCAAGAGCTGCATCCCGACCGCTCCTCGGGTCAGAGTCCACTCTTCCAGGTCTTCTTGACCCTCGATCCTCCAATGGAGGAGAACACCTGCAGATGGGACCTCACACAGACAAATATGCCAACAGGTTCGGCGATGTTTGATCTCACCCTCGAACTGGCCGAGCATCCAGAGAACATTGAGGCTCTGCTCGAATATAGCACCGATCTCTTCGATGCCAGCACCATCGAGCGTATGGCGGCGCATTGGGAGCGCCTGCTTGAAAGCATGGTCGCTAACCCCGAGCAACCCATCGAGTCGCTTCCTATGCTCACTGATCAGGAGCTTCAGCACCTCCTAGTCGATTGGAACGCTACTGATGCCCCCTACCCCCGTGAGGCAACCATCCAACAACTCTTTGAGCAGCAGGTCGAACGCACCCCTGATGCCATCGCCCTCATAGACACCGATGGCTCGATGACCTTCAACGAACTCAATGGGCGTGCCAACCAACTCGCGCACTTCCTGCTGAGCCAGGGTCTGGAGCAGGAAGCACACATTGGCGTGGCGCTGGAGCGCTCTCGTGCCCAGGTCATCACCTTGCTGGGCATCCTCAAGGCTGGCGGAACCTACGTGCCCCTCGATCCCGCCTACCCTCGCGAGCGCCTGCGCTTCATGCTTGAGGATGCCCACATCCACCTTGTCCTCACCCAGGAGAAACACCTCGACGCGCTGCCTCTGGCGGATGCTCACGCCTTCTGTCTGGATCGTGAGGCTGAGATTCTGACGCAACAACCTCAGGAGAACCCGCTGGCGCGTACGACTGGGGACTCCATAGCCTACCTGCTCTATACCTCGGGCTCCACCGGACGCCCCAAGGGTGTGCTCGGGACTCATCGCGGAGCGCTCAACCGCTTCCAGTGGATGTGGAACCGCTTCCCCTTCGCTCCTGACGAGGTCTGTGCCCAGAAGACCACCCTCAACTTTGTGGATGCCGTCTGGGAGACCTTCGGCCCTCTCTTGCAGGGCGTCCGCATCGTGCTTGTCCCTGACGACACGCTCAAAGATCCTCAACGCTTCCTTGACCTGCTGGCGAGAGAGTGCGTCACGAGACTGGTCCTGGTTCCCTCCTTGCTGCGTGTGCTGCTTGAGAGCGAGCCTGACCTGCAAGCTCGCGTCCCCTTGCTGCGCCACTGGATCTGTAGCGGCGAAACCCTCCCTCTTGATCTCGCACAGCGCTTCCAGACGGCAATGCCGCAGAGCCGCTTGCTCAACCTCTATGGCTCCTCAGAGGTCGCCGCCGATGCCACCTGCTATGAGCTTCCACCTCACGCACAACAGGTGCTCATCGGACGGCCCATCGCCAACATGCACGCCTACTTGCTCGACGCTCAACGGCGTCCTGTCCCGGTTGGTGTGCCCGGAGAGCTCTACATCGGGGGTGATGGCGTCGCTCGCGGCTACTTCGAGCGCGATGAGCTCACCAGGACCGTCTTCCTCACCGATCCGCTGCATCCTGACTCGGCGCGACGCTTCTTCAAGACGGGCGACTGGGCACGCTATCTCCCCGATGGCAACCTGGAATACCTCGGTCGCGTCGATCAGCAGGTTAAACTGCGGGGCATGCGCCTGGAACTTGGGGAGGTTGAAGCCATCCTCAACGCCCATGAAGCGGTACGTGAGGCCGTCGCCATCGTTCGCGAGGAGCGCCTCATCGCCTATGTCGCTCCGGCGAAGGATCAGCAGGTCGCGTCCGAAGCGCTACGCAAGCACCTGAGCGCATCGCTCCCTGCCTATATGGTGCCGTCGCTCTTTGTGACCCTTGAGAAGCTGCCGCAGACCCCCAACGGCAAAATCGACCGCCGCGCTCTCCCTGTTCCAGATGCTACAGCACAGGCACACCAGGAGAGCTATGTCGCGCCTCGCTCCACTACTGAGCAGAAGCTCGTAGACATCTGGTCACAGGTGCTGGGGGTTGAGCGCGTTGGCATTTATGACGATTTCTTCGCCCTCGGAGGGCACTCCCTGCTCGCCATGCAGGTCGCAGCCCGCATACGCAACACACTACAGGTAGAAGCGCCTCTACGCGTCTTTTTTGAGCGTCCAACAATTGCTAGCCTCGCAGAATATGCGGTAAAAGATCAGGCGAATAGTGATACGTTACCAGAACTACAACCTACGGAGAGACTACTACAGCCTAACCAGGCCATCCACTTACCAACCACATTCGCGCAACGTGGCCTCTGGTTCCTACACCAACTAGATGAGAGCAATACATCCTATAACCTGCACTTCACGCTTCGTCTGCGCGAATCATTAGATATACCAGCACTTCAGAAGAGCCTGGATACGCTTGTCGAACGGCATGAAGCTCTACGCACGGCCTTCTCCGCGCCCGATGGTGAGCCTATTCAGGTTATCTCACCTGCTCGCTCGCTTTCCATTCAGGAAGCACACCTTGCAGACTTACCAGTTGAAAAGCGCGAAGCCGAGGCTCACCACCTCATGACTCGCGAGGTGCAACGCCCCTTCGACTTGCAACAGGGGCCGCTCTTTCGAGCTACCCTGCTGCACCTGGGCACACAAGAGCACCTCTTGCTGCTCACCATGCACCATATCATCTCCGATGGCTGGTCTACAAACCTATTGTTACGTGAGTTTACGACGCTTTATGAGGGCTTCGTAAAGGGCGAAACACCAATATTATCTACCGTTCAGGCACAGATGGGCGACTTCGCCGCATGGCAGCATCAATGGCTTACCGAAGCGGTTCTCGAAGAGCAACTCAGCTACTGGAAGGGAGCGCTGGAGGGAGCTCCAACTCTGCTCGAATTGCCCACGGATCGCCCACGACCTGCCGTGCCTTCTCATCGCGGCGCGCTCCACCATTTCCGCCTGCCTGCCTCGCTGAGTGCACACCTGAAGGACCTGAGCCAGCGGGAGCATGTCTCGCTCTACATGACTCTCACCACTGCCTTCCTCCTCTTACTTGAACGCTATAGTGGACAGCAAGATCTCTTGCTGGGCACGACCGCTGCTGGACGAAGCGTGCCGCAGACCGACACCATGGTGGGCTATAGCATCAACACGTTGGTTCTGCGCGGCAACCTCTCAGGCAATCCCACCGTGCGCGAACTGCTCGCGCGGGTCCGTGAGAACGTGCTGAGCACGCACGCCCATCAGTACATGCCCTTTGATCGCCTGGTGCAAGAGCTGCATCCCGACCGCTCCTCGGGTCAGAGTCCACTCTTCCAGGTCATGATAACGCTTGATCCTCCAGCGTCAACTCTCACTACCTCCTGGGACCTCACACAGGAGAGCATACCAACAGGTTCGGCGATGTTTGATCTCACCCTTGAACTAGCAGAGCATCCAGAGAACATTGAGGCTCTGCTCGAATATAGCACCGATCTCTTCGATGCCAGCACCATCGAGCGTATGGCGGCGCATTGGGAGCGCCTGCTTGAAAGCATGGTCGCCAACCCCGAGCAACCCATCGAGTCGCTTCCTATGCTCACTGATCAGGAGCTTCAGCACCTCCTAGTCGATTGGAACGCTACTGATGCCCCCTACCCCCGTGAGGCAACCATCCAACAACTCTTCGAGCAGCAGGTCGAACGCACCCCTGATGCCATCGCCCTCATAGACACCGATGGCTCGATGACCTTCAACGAACTCAATGGGCGTGCCAACCAACTCGCGCACTTCCTGCTGAGCCAGGGTCTGGAGCAGGAAGCACACATTGGCGTGGCGCTGGAGCGCTCTCGTGCCCAGGTCATCACCTTGCTGGGCATCCTCAAGGCTGGCGGAACCTACGTGCCCCTCGATCCCGCCTACCCTCGCGAGCGCCTGCGCTTCATGCTTGAGGATGCCCACATCCACCTTGTCCTCACCCAGGAGAAACACCTCGACGCGCTGCCTCTGGCGGATGCTCACGCCTTCTGTCTGGATCGTGAGGCTGAGATTCTGACGCAACAACCTCAGGAGAACCCGCTGGCGCGTACGACTGGGGACTCCATAGCCTACCTGCTCTATACCTCGGGCTCTACCGGACGCCCCAAGGGTGTGCTCGGGACTCATCGCGGAGCGCTCAACCGCTTCCAGTGGATGTGGAACCGCTTCCCCTTCGCTCCTGACGAGGTCTGTGCCCAGAAGACCACCCTCAACTTTGTGGATGCCGTCTGGGAGACCTTCGGCCCTCTCTTGCAGGGCGTCCGCATCGTGCTTGTCCCTGACGACACGCTCAAAGATCCTCAGCGTTTCCTTGACCTGCTGGCTCGTGAACACGTCACACGCCTGGTCCTGGTTCCCTCCTTGCTGCGTGTGCTGCTTGAGAGCGAGCCTGACCTGCAAGCTCGCGTCCCCTTGCTGCGCCACTGGATCTGTAGCGGCGAAACCCTCCCTCTTGATCTCGCACAGCGCTTCCAGACGGCAATGCCGCAGAGCCGCTTGCTCAACCTCTATGGCTCCTCAGAGGTCGCCGCCGATGCCACCTGCTATGAGCTTCCACCTCACGCACAACAGGTGCTCATCGGACGGCCCATCGCCAACATGCACGCCTACTTGCTCGACGCTCAACGGCGTCCTGTCCCGGTTGGTGTACCTGGCGAGCTCTACATCGGGGGTGATGGCGTCGCTCGCGGCTACTTCGAGCGCGATGAGCTCACCAGGACCGTCTTCCTCACCGATCCGCTGCATCCTGACTCGGCGCGACGCTTCTTCAAGACGGGCGACTGGGCACGCTATCTCCCCGATGGCAACCTGGAATACCTCGGTCGCGTCGATCAGCAGGTTAAACTGCGGGGCATGCGCCTGGAACTTGGGGAGGTTGAAGCCATCCTCAACGCCCATGAAGCGGTACGTGAGGCCGTCGCCATCGTTCGCGAGGAGCGCCTCATCGCCTATGTCGCTCCGGCGAAGGATCAGCAGGTCGCGTCCGAAGCGCTACGCAAGCACCTGAGCGCATCGCTCCCTGCCTATATGGTGCCGTCGCTCTTTGTGACCCTTGAGAAGCTGCCGCAGACCCCCAATGGCAAAGTTGATCGCCGCGCTCTACCCACTCCCAATAGTGAGCGAGAAGCGGAGCAGAATAACTATGTCGCCCCCGAAACACTTTTGCAACGCCAACTTGTCAACATCTGGGAAGAGGTACTTGATACGCGACCAATAGGCATCCGTGACGACTTCTTCACTCTTGGAGGTCACTCCTTGCTAGCCGCGCGTATGATGACTCAGGTAAAAAGCGTAAGCGGTAAAGATCTGCATCTCTCGATGCTTTTCAAGGGGGCGACGATTGAACGACTCACTGAGAACATTTTGTTGGATCAGCCAGAAGATACACGTACACCTGTCATCGCAGTTCAGGCAAGCGGCTCAAAACGGCCCTTTTTCTTTTTGCATGGCGACTGGAACGGCAAGGCATTCTATACATTGAAGCTTTCCCAAGCACTGGGGCCAGACCGACCATTCTATCTGTTGGAGCCATATAGCTACACAGGCCTCGATGTCATACCAACGCTAGAAGAGGTGGCAGCAGCCCATATCGTCGCCATGCGCAATATTCAGCCACAGGGTCCCTACTTACTTGGGGGTTGGTGTAACGGAGCGCTGATTGCCTATGAGATGGCGCGGCAGCTTCAGGATGCAGGTCAGGAGGTCGAGAACCTGATCATGATGGACCCTGGAAGTGCTCCCACCTTCTCATCCTGGCTACGCAAAGGCATGCACACTCTCAGTAAGGGAATTCCATTGAATATCCGGCTACAGGACAGGCTCTTCTTCCGAATCCTGCACTTCTACGAGTACTTTAGGCTTTATAAAGAGCACCAGACACTTCTCAAGATGGAACGTGAGATGCAGGGCGAACGTGATCCAGAGGAGATTGATCTTCCACATCCCAATTTCCAATGGTTATTCCCGTCTATTGAGAAGCTACACACCAACTACAGTAGTATCTTCAACTGGCTGTCTGCTAACTACATGGTACGACCACGCCAGGGAAAGATTGCTGTCTTCTGGGCAAAGGAACTCCCTGTTAGCAGGAGGATTTTCTGGGATCAACAGCTAGCCAATCGGCCAGATATCGAGGTTTATGAGGTCGAGGGTAATCACCTGACCAGCCGAACCAGACACATTCATGTCCTGGCAAACGCGCTCCGCACTTGTATCAATAAGCTTGAATAACATCCATTGAACTACAGAAGAGGGGCGATATCTGAACTTGACAAGTACCGGCCCTCTTCTGGTACAATAAGCTTGCACTCTGTATGTGCAAACCTCTAATATTTGTTAAATACGATCAGAAAGAGGAGAGAATTATGCAGCAAATTCTTTTTACTGCCCAAAGCCTCTCTCTGACCATGTTCTCCATCCCTTCACAGCATCATAACCCCAATACCTCACTGGCCCAGGGGATCATTGTGCCCACTTGCGAGTAAACTCTACTTCCTTACCTGAGTGAAACTTCCCACGAACTCACCAAAGGATAAACTATATCCTTTGCATTGGCGCATTTGATGTACCTCAGAGCCTCCTACAACCCGGGCATTCGTATGCCCTATTCCACATCTTTTTGTTCACTTATACAAGGAGAATTGCATGTCAACTGCTATCAATCGCTCATTTCGTCATGACTTAGGCGCGGGACTGGTATTGCGCTGGTCAACTGCCGCCGATATTGAGCGAATCGCGACCTTTCATGGTCTGGTCCATCGTGAAAGAGCTGACGAGCCGCCAAATCTAAACTATATGAACAGCGTACGCGCGCTCATGAGTGGCGACAATCCCCTGATGGGACCAGATGACTTTGGGATTGTTGAGGATACCAGCAAAGAGGGAACTCCGGTGATAGCCTGCGCTTGCTGGTGGAGGCATACCTGGACATACGAGGGCATATCCTTCGGGGTTGGACGCCCCGAACTGGTCGCAACCGATCCAGCGTATCGCAATCGCGGACTTATTCGCACGCTCTTTGAGATGCTCCACGCCAGAAGTGTGGCTGACGGTGACATGGTCCAGGCCATTACCGGCATCTCTTACTTCTATCGCCAATTTGGCTATGAATACGCACTTGAATTAGAAGACAGGCGCGCGACTCCTCTCGCGCTCATCCCTGAAGCGAAACTGGGAGAACCAGAGCCGATTGCCTTGCGCGAAGCTACAGCATCAGATATTCCTGAACTCATAGAGCTCTATAAACAGCGCCAGGAAAGCGGCATCGTTGCTGAGAGCCCAACATATGAGCAGTGGCTTTATGAGATTGAGACTTGGAAACGTCATCCCGAACTGGGGCACACCATCAATTTCCAGATGATCGTAGATGACAAGGGAGAGACTGTAGGTATGATAGCGTTCGATGCCAAGCGTCGAGGTAACCCAACTGACCTATGGTATGTATGGCTGCTAGAGTTGAGGGAAGGGGTAAACAAGCTCAAGGTCATGCCCTCAATCCTACGTGCGCTCCGTACCTACGCTCTCTCGCTTAAACCGGCACGATCCGATTACCCTCCACTCCAGGAGATCTGCTTTGCCCTGGGAACCATCCACCCAGTTCATGAAATATTGGGCGAAGCACTGGATTATCCCAAAGAGCCTCCCTATGCCTGGTATTTACGGGTCAAGGACCTTCCAGCCTTTCTGATGCATATCGCTCCCGCGCTTGAAGCACGTTTGGCGGCCTCCCCTGTCGCAGGATATACGGGAGATCTCAAACTAAACTTTTATCGTGGAGGGCTACGAATGATTTTTGAGCGCGGACACCTGACAGGAGTAGAAAACTGGCGGGTCCCGCTCCACAACTCTGATGAAAGCGCAGCATTTCCACCCTTGACCTTCTTGCCAGTACTCTTCGGTCATCGCAGCATTGAAGCTTTACGCCAGATCTTTCCCGATGTATGGGTCAGCAATGAAGCTCGGATAGTGCTCAAGGCACTCTTCCCCACGCGACCATCGTTTGTGTTTGGCTGGAACTAGGCTTCTGACAAATTAAGGTCCCCTGCTGATGATTTTCAGCAGGGGACCTTACGGTCATTGCAACTTCAGGAAGTACCTCAAGGTGAGTGAATGCGTAAGAACTGAAGGATAAGTTGTCCTCCACCTTGAGCTTGCGGATCAAAGTAGGGATACACTATATCATCGATGCAAGCATAGGTGGGAGTATCAAAACTCGTCAGTTGTGTCCAATCCCAGGGAGTATTCGGATCGCCATTACTACGAATAAGGGAGCCGGGAGTTAATGCCCAGGCAATCAGCCCTAGATGCAACTCCTGGACATATGCAAGGAATTGGGGAGCCACTGTACGAGCGTTAGCGATGCAACCGCTACCAGGCGTTTCATTCCATTCACCGACGATAAAAGGCACATCTAGCTTGCGTACAGCCAGCCCCCACCAGTCTTCCCAGTTGGTCCGGGTCGCGTGTTGAGTATTGCTCAGATAGGGATGGATCGCATAAACGATGTTCTCCCCATTCAACAGGTGATGGCGAAAATTATAGTAATCGAAGCTCTCGCCTGCTCCCTGACCCTGTACGAGAATCAGGTTCTGTGCTCCAGTTTGGCGAATCGTATCTACAAGTTGCTGCATTCCTATATAGGACACACCATTATGTACACCACCATTCTGCCAGAGGTTCCAATCGTAAAAGTCGCGCGGCTCATTGAAGACATCGAAGAAAACCCTTTGATTGTCCTTATAGCGGTTAGCAACCAACTGCCAGAAGGGGATATCGGCCTGGGTAGCCATTATTTCATTGGTGGACGACTCGGTTTGCAAATTAAAGATCACATTCATATGTTCCTGCGTCGTCCATTCCACGGCTCTATCTAGAGCGGCTAAATATGCCTCATCTGGCGTATCTGGGTTCTGCCGATCAGGAAATAAATTCTCTCGCGAAATCTGAAACCCAATGACATTGGCATGCCAAAATGTACGTGCGGCCTTAATTTGTGCTTGAGTAAAGTTCTTGTAATCGTAACTATGACGCCAATTGGGTTGAAACAGGGCAGTGCTATGTACACCGTATGGAACATATATGTTCCCATAATTATCGAAGATCGTCTTGCCCTCAACATAATAAGCTGTAAGAGACGAGGGCTTATGTTTCATCGTTGGAGTAGCCTGAGGAAGAGAAGATATAGTCTCACTATGCTCCGCAGCCCTACTAACAAGCCCAAAAATCGACGCAATTAGAGCCAAGAAAAGGAGGAAGATCATAGCCTGCTTAGGTCTTCTTCTAAACATGTGCACTCACTTCGCGCCAAGAGGCGCATTTGATATGAATTATAGCCACGCCCAAGAGCACGACCACAATCTACCTCTGCCTTCACAGCCTACCAACCTGATCAACGAGCACGCGGAGACATTTCTTTGACCCGAAGTCTCGCACCTTTTTCAGTTGCCTGGGACATACTTACGACCTGCTCATAAACGGCACGAGTCGCCTGTGCGGTGCTCTCGCAAGTAAACGGTTCAACCTGAATGGCGCCACGCTGAATAAGTTTCGCACGGAGATTCTGATCGGAGACGACCTCAACAATCGCTTCGGCAAGCTTCGAGGCATCCTCGCAATCTACGCGTACCACGGCATCGCCAGCGATCTCGTTACTAGCAGCCTCGTAATTAGCAATAACAGGTGTCCTGCATACCATCGCCTCTAAAGCAGGTAAACCAAACCCCTCATGCTTAGATGGGACCACCACAGCCTCCGCTGAGGCATAGAGCGCGCTCATATCTTCATCTGGAATCCAGCCCGCAAGATGAATGCGCTCATGATACGCGGAATTCCGAGCCTGGTGAACAACTCCCGCACTATCATGTCCCTCTCCACCTACCAGCACTAGATGCAAATCAGGGAGGCGCTCTGCAAGCAATTCAAAGGCTCCGATCAGCGTCTCCACATTCTTACGTGGAATAATACGCCCTACATGTAGTATATACTGTTTCCCATACTGTTGATGCATTTTAGCCCGTGTGGCATTATTTACCGTATCCAGACTCAACGAAGGGCGAAGGGCATTATGAATCAAGTGGATGCGTTCATCGTCAATAGACCAGAGGGTGCGTAGCTCCTCGCTTGTACCCTCTGAAATCGAAATGATGCCCTGAGCGCGGCGCACGCTTTCACGCAACAGGTATTGCCAGTAGAGGCGTGTATACAGGGACGATTGATGAGGCTCTTTCAGAAACTCTAAATCGTGGACAGTCATCACCAATGGACCATGCCAGCCGATGGGGGCAGCAAAGGTTGGCACATGTAGCACGTCTGGCTTGATCTTCTTGAGGATATCCGGGAGAGTCAACTGATGCTGAATAAGAATCCCACGCCAGGTACGTAACTTCACCGGATAGATAGTCACGGACGGCGCACTGGCAAGTTCCTTGTATTCCTTTGGACGGGTCGTGATAATAATATACTCATTGGCTCGATCAATGCGTGCTAAACCCTCCAGCAAAGCGCGCGTAGCATAAAGCATTCCACCGGGCTCTTTTTCAGCAATCATCAAGTCAATAGCGACACGCATATTGAACTCCCTTTATCGTTAGGAGGTCCCTGGTCAAGGGATCTCACGGTTATTATTGTTAAGTCAGTCATTATATCTGCGTTATTCCATATTCCTAATAATATTCATCTGCCACGTCTCCACCTCAACTTTAAGCGTTTTTGCCCGCCCGTGTCAAGAATACCTGCCGTATTAATTGCACATCTTTCAGGGAGACTGCTCTGGTTATCAAGCAGCCTACCAGAACAAGTACAAAAAATACAGGAGCGAGATAGAACAGTGACAGTTGCTCCTGCCAGATGAGAAAGGCTGCGCCTGGCACCGTTCCCAGGATAATTTGCAAGAAGATGCGCAGGATACGCCAGATTTGTACATTACGGACAAGCAGCAGGGAGAACAAGCAAACAGAAACACCTTCGCTTATGACAGCGGCAATAGCAGCGCCAGTCGCGCTCCACATAGTTATCAGAATAATATTGGCTCCAATATTGATAACCAGAGTGATAGCGGTAACAAGTGGGATAATATTCTCTTTGTTGGCTGCCATACAGGTACGCACTGCCAGTTGCGTAAAGAAGCCCAGAGTAATGCCAATCATCAGGTACTGAGTCGAGGCAATTGCGTCAGTGTACTCAGGACCCGCGATCAATCCAACGATTTGCGGAGCAGTAATGACAACAAAGACCGCGAGCGGGATGATACCAAGCGCCAGGATGCGTGTCGACTCATAATACAGGTCCGCGAAGGCTTTAAAGCCCTCCTCAAATTTCCGGCTCAAGTACGGAAATAAACCGCTGACATAGGCATATACAATATTCATAAGCGGGTTGGTGATTCGCAGAGCCAGGGAGTAAATACCAACGCTCAGCGCTCCTCCCAACGGCTGTAAGATCAAAACGTCGATCTGACCTGCAAGCAGGGCCAGGGCATCGTGCCCAGTGAAAACGAGGCTCTCCTTGATAATTTTCAACATGCGGTCCGGTCGGAAACGCAGCCGTATGTGGTAGCGTCGCGTCGCGAGGACCAGCAGGATGATGAAGTATGGAATATCTGAATACGCGATCAGCACATATGTCCACTGGAAGGAAAAGTGCATATAAGCCGCCAGAGCAATCAGGCCTGCCGTGGTCATACGGTTAATCGTCGTCAGTAGTGAGGTCGCACCAACTCGCTGCTCAGTTCCAAAGGCTGTCTCGTAAACACACCGCACACAGTTAAAGGAGTAGCTAAAAAGCAGAGTCCCATAGCCGAGCAACAGCAAACTGCGCTGTTCTCCATCCATAGGAATAAAGCAGGTGACCAGCGCGGCGAGTCCTGCCACAACAACTCCGGTTACCAGGCGAGTACTTAGCGCATCGCTCAGCGTTTCGCTCCACTGCTCACGCTTCTGCCGGCTAAGGTAGCGGCTGATCAAAGGGTCCATACCTGTTAACGAGAGCAGAGCGCAAATCGCCAGGATAGTGAGAGTGAAGTTATATTCACCATAACGTACAGGCCCCAGAATTCGCGTCAACATCGCGGTTGTAGGAAAGATAATCGGAATAGCAACCGCCCATGAGATCAACTGAATAATGATCGAAAAGCTTGTCTTGCGCGCATTGGGAGCAACATCGGCACCAAGATCAATTGCCGGAAGTGGTATTGTTAACTCGCGCGAGGCATCAAAACTCTGGAGTCTCGGAGGTGGAGGCAGATAACCCTTCGTGGACTGTATGTTCTCACTGTTGAAGGCACGCATATAGGGCGTCGGTACACGTAAGGTTATCTTACCTGTATCCGCCATCCTGGCAATAAGGGAAGATTTTATTTCCTCTTGCTCATCCTCTGAATCAGCCTGGTTCTTAGCCAGACGATGGCTATACCTAAACGACATACTCGGTGAAACCGCCATGAGCGCACGCTTCACCTTTTTGCTGGCTGGATTCACGCTTGCCACAGCGATCCCTGCTATAAGAAAGAGCCAGGCTGTCGATTCTACCTTGTCAAATGGCACATCTGTCAGACATATGCCCATATACCCCAGGACCATCAAGATGGTAGCAAGATAGATCACTCGCTTCTCACTGGCAAAGCGATATGCCCGCCAGCAGACTACAATCAGGCACAACATAAGGAGAACGCCAGCCACAAGCCAGAGAATACCGCTCTCCATAGCCCATTCCAGGTATTGATTATGTACACTAATTCCCGCCGGATCTAGCCTATCAGATGTACTGACAATGTATGTCTGATAATAGTTGGGGAACTGGGACATACCAATACCGATCCAGAGATTCTCATAGATCAGATGCAGGGCTTTACCCCACAGAAAGTAGCGATTTGTGTCCGAACTCTCACCATGTAAGAACTTTGGCAGGAGGGTATCAAAGAGCAGAGCAATACCAATTAACGCCATCACTCCAGTAGCCATCAGAGTCTTGAAACGCCTCGTCACCAGAAGCGCCACAATCAGGATAACCAACACCAACGCACTTGCCATACGCGTACCGCTCAACAATATCTCGGCAGCAGAGGCCAAACCAATGACAAAGCCCACAAGGCGATCGCGCCTACGCGTACCCAGTAGCCAGCAAGCCACAGCCACAGCGAACACCACCACCATTGCATACGCGAAAGTGGTTGGAGAATCAGAAGGTCCGCTCAAACGACCCTCTTGCGTCACTTCAATGGCCTGACTGGGTACCAATAGCTCTGGCATGGGAAGCTTCAATGCCTGTCCCATGCCAATTAAAAGGGTGGGTACGGTCGATAAGAGGGCAAACGTTATAAACGAAGACACATCCTTGATGTAGCCAGTAAGAAAAGAGCCAACAAAGAAGGCCAGTATCATCAGAAGAGCACTGAAAAGCCGCTTATTGGCACCATACGATTCCAGGTCGCCGATCTGTGGAACATGAATAAAGGAGAGAATAGCGATCAGGAAAAAGATCCCTATAATGATATGCGAAGCATGTAGGCGAAACTTGGGACGGCGAAACAGAATCAGGCCGACACACAGAAACAGAGCTCCTTCAACTGGACGCATAGTATGACCAGGCACCGGCACAAGCAGCGAGGGTAAACCTGCACCCAGGCACACCAGGATCAGTGCAAAGACTGGATAGCGCAAAGAGAGAGCTAGCACACCTGCCGCACCAAGCGCGCCGATCGATAGGATTGGCGAAACAATACCCGCGCTACCAGCAATTACTAGTAGCAGAAATACAATGAAGAGTAGCAATAAGAGCGCCTGCAACGGCGAGAAAGTAAAATTCTCGGCAAACATTCGCCCTGGCGACCAGGAGGTGTTTCCCCTCCTGGTCGTCTGCTTTCCTGTCAATATATCCATAGCAACTAGTTTCTACTCTGTTGATGGGGCGGCTCTGATCCTGGGCGCGGATTGTTTTCTTCCATCACCTTTTTAAAGCTAGGTGTCTTCCAGCCACCAGGGCGCGAAGCAGCCGCACGCTGCGCGGGTCGTTCAACCTGGGATGCACGCTCCTCTACGGGCTCATAAGATGGAGAGCTTCCACTTTTCCGCATTTCAGGAATAGGCGTAGAGGTTCTAACAACTGCGGGAGATGGAGTATTAATCTCCGATACAGGCAATTGAGCTGTGGGCAGATCAGGAGTCGCAGGCACCGGCGGTATGCCATGCGAGGAGGGGGTTGACGGTACTGATGCCACAGGGCGCGGAGCAGGTGATACTGAAGCAGGCGGCATGTTTTGCGAAGAGGGAGTTGAAGATGCCTGAGACACTGTACGAGGTGAGGAATGCATTGGAGCTGAAATGGATACCGCCTGAGGTGTTACTACCTCCTCTGCCGGGCGCAGCAAAGCATACTTGGAGGCCGGCGTCACCTCGACAGGAGCTTCAACCTGTTGTTCCTGACCAGTATAGAAATAAGGGTAATGGGTCTCCTTCTGGCGATTGATCACTACACCCATAAGCGGAGCGGAGAGGCGTTGTAGCAAAGCTTGAGCAGTCTTCAAGCCCTCTTTACGTACCTTCCCAGCCTCTACGACAAGCAGACTACTATCACAGAGGGCTGCAAGTGTGCTCACATCAGCCTGCTCATCTAACCCAGGAGCATCAAATATCACCAGATCCACAGCGGAAGCACCACCTTGATCATTGGTATCCTGGACCAGCCACTCGACAAGCTTGCGCAGCTCCATCGAACGGAGAACGGTCAAGGGCGGAACCGAAGCAACCCCCGCAGGCAAAAGCCAGAGATTAGGGGTTGGTGTCTTCCATTGTCCAAGCCAGGCTGGCAACTGCGAGCGCTGCTTCTTCAGTGCATAGACATCTGGCAATACTGTAGAGAGTCCACGCGAATTGTTAGCCTGAAATATCTGATGCAACTTAGGACGGCGCAAATTAGCATCGATCAGTAAAACGCGTAGTCCAGACTGAGCCAGAGAAGTTGCAAGCTGAGAAGCGATAACCGTAACACCATCACGACTACGCATACCTGTTACGATCAACGAGCGCTGACCGTTGTATAACGCCTGGAAGCTAGCACTCACGACAGTAAAGGCTTCATCTAGCTCCTCATCACTGGCAATAGTGGAAGGGGTCAGCAATGAAGACCCCTTACGCAGAGGCACACTCCCCAAAGCTTCAAGACGTGCTAGCTGTGTGACATCTTCGGGAGTCTTGACTGAAACATCGACCCAGTCAAGCAAGATCGCAAGAACGCACATGACAATCAAACTTAAGGCAAAACCAAGCGCGGCATTCACGACCAAGCTAGTCCCATTGGGAGCGGTTGGCGGCAATGCCTGATCCTGAAGAAACAACCCTCCATCCAATAGGGTAAGCTGTGTCTGCACATTGCTATAGGTATCCTGCAGCGAGGTCATACCCGTTTGATCGCCCTCATGCTGAGCGGTGACAATCTGAGACCGTAACTTATCCAGAATAGCCTGAAGGCGCTGAGTTTCCTTCGTCTTCTCATACTCTATGAAGGCATTGGCGACGGCATTGGCTTCATCGGCAGAGAGTTGTGCATTACTGGTGGTGGCATGCACCCCAATAAGCTGAGTCCCATCAACAGGCGCGGCGGTAATTGACTCTCTTAGATCTTCAACCGAGACTGTTGGGACCTTTTGAGTAGCCGCCTTCAAGACATCGGTAGTCGTCATCTTGAGGGCAAAGTTGACCGCCTGGGCCTGGTTACTGAAGACATCGTTTGTGTTATCTCCATTCGCCATTGAGACCTGAACCATCGCGACGGCCTCATACTTTGGCGTCTTCACTACACTAACCATGCCCGTTAGCACTGTGCAGACCACAACACCAACGATGATCAGAAGCAAATAGCGCCTGAGCACCCATAGGAAATGCCGTATATACATTTGCATGTTTGCACTCTCTTCTTAAAAAGCTCCGGCCCCGTTCAGAACGACTGGAAGGGTCTTGATGAGTATCTGGAAATCCATGCTCAAAGAACATTCCAGGACATAGGTACAATCTAAAATATTACGCTGCTCATAACTGGTCATGGATCGTCCACTGACCTGCCAGAGACCGGTCAATCCGGGCTTGACCATCTGACGCAAGGTGAATAATTCACTAAAGGCTTCAATCTCAGAGAATTGGATTGCCCTTGGACCAACAAGACTCATCTCCCCACGGAGCACGTTTAACATTTGTGGCAACTCGTCGAGGCTAGTGCGACGAAGAAACTTCCCAGCCCGCGTAATCCGAGGATCATCCTGCAACTTACCATTGCGCTGCCATTCAAGCAGCAGTTCGGGATGACGCTCAAGATACGCATCCGCATCGACTATCATAGTACGCAACTTATAAAGATAAAATGGCTTTCCATGCCGCCCAACGCGCTTCTGTTTATAGAAAAGGGGTCCCGGCTCCCTGCGGTTCATCCATACGACGAAGACAAGTAGAACAGCCAGGATAGCCAGCCCGCACAGTGCACCAATAATATCAAGTGTGCGTTTCAATATTTGATATGTGCGCGAAACGCGCACCTCTTGTAGTTGAAGATCATGAAGTGAAATACTGGGCATTAGGGATTCTGGTTGATCATAAGCTAGATTGCCATAATAACGTTGGTCAACCATGCCATAGCCTCCTTCAAACGAAACAAGTTGCTTGAATAAACGTTATTTAAATGTCGATTTCTACTAGACAGTCAGGCCAGCTATCGAGTCTTCATTTGTATCCTGTTCATAGACCCTATTTAAAGCCTGGGTATATAGTGCTATCAGATCAGTAGTGATTGTATTCCAGTTATGATATTTTTGAATATAAGAATGACCTTGACGTGAAAGCGTCTGCCACGCATCTTCATCATTCAGCAACCTCAAGGTAGCCTGCGCTACCTGTTCAGGATCGTCAGCGACCAGGAGATCCTGCCCTGCGACAGCTTGTAAGCCCGCCGCAGCGTGTGAGCTAGCAACTACTGGTGTTCCCAGAGCCATTGCTTCCAGCACCTTGTTCTGAATGCCCACCGCATAAGGCAGCGGACAGATGGCAACTCGCGCTCCTTGTATAGCAGGTCTCAGGTCCGCGACATAGCCAGTCACTTCAATACGCGAGTCCTTAGCCAGCGCTCTGATACTCGTAGGTGGCTTACTACCCGCGATAACTAGCCTGACTTGAGGTCGTTCGCGCCAGATCAATGGCATAATCTTTTGAACCAGATGTAAGGCTCCAGCAACGTTGGCATGGAAGCTCATCTTACCCGAAAAAATCAGCGTCTCGGGCTGTCTCTCTCCGCGATAATATTGGTAATACTCCTGGTCAATGCCGTGTGGCAAAGCCGTAATCTTCGCGATTGGCTGCCCCTGTTCTTTAATCTGACCATCCCGCCCGATGGCTTCTAGGGCCTGCTGATCGCGAGGCGAAGTCACTAGAACGTGCTGAAAACGCTGAAGCTGCAAGCGCTCATATGCTCGCGTGCGCGCGGCCTCCCGCTTCCCAATAAAGCGCAGCATAGGAGTCGCACCATGCTTTGCTCCATACTCATAGAGAAGGCTGATGCAATCCACCGCGTCCCATATAACCGGAGGCGATATTTCTGGAGGCAACGCACCCAGAGCGCGGATAAACTCGACATGGACAATATCAAATTGCACACCCGCGAGTTGTTCCTCGATTGCCGCACGAAAGCGAAGGGAAGCATCAAAAGCAACCTGCAAAGGCTGAGAAGAAAAGATCGCACGCAAAGCACGCCACACCTTCCACATCCGCTTATCCTCAACAGCAATAACGTTCAAGCCCTCATTTTGAAGAATTTGCACATCAAGGGCTTCACGCTGATTAGAACACAATACCAGGACTGTGATGTCATGCTGCCTCGCCAGTTGACTGGCAAATCCATATGAGCGAATACGAATACGTGATAATGGATAGGGCGCGATAAACAGTATACGCATGACACATGACTCCACAAATCCATAAAGGTCTTATGCAAAAACCAACGCCGCTGCTACAGCTAGCACTCAGGTTTTCGAATAAGGAGAAAGTGCTTTTAGCAGAAAGCGATGCTGATTTCAGGCAATTCTCCAAAGAACATTGGTTAAAGATCAACTCCACCACATCTCATCCATATCCCATTATGATTTACATATTGCTATCTGTATATATTTGTAGGAAATTTGGTCAGGAACAACAGAATATCGTACTGGTCGAATAACCATCGCATGACACTCACCATCATAACCTATTTACCTATCATATCGGATCTCGGCCCATAATGTCACATTACTTAGTACTTTTAACAGGAGTATCCCTATTTGCTGCTGTTGGTGGTCTCAGCCTTCAATACAAACTGATACACACAAGTGAAGTGAGCATAATTGTTGGGTATATACCTGACAATTATGCTCGCTCTTCTTATGAACACCACAAACGCGAAGGAAATAAAGAGCCTTCCCACCTGAAATCTTAAGTGGAAAGGCTCTTTATTCATGGTTTCTAACGTCGAGAGGATGGTTAACCTCGCGCCAGTTCTGGGTCGCTGACCAGTTCGCTCAGGGCGTGCTGGATGTTGGCGATGCTGGCGAAGGCAGTGCGGTTGAGGAAACGTGCGGGAAACTCTACCTCGAACTCATCTTCAAGCGCTAGCATAACATTAACGCTGGCGTGAGAGGACATGCCAGCGTCATAGAGGTTATCCTCATCCTTCAGGGTGGCGACATCAATGGGCAGGCGCGCATTATCGCGCAAAATGGTACGAATACGCTCATTCATGGTAAACAGCTATCCTTCTCAATAGACAAAGATTAATGAGAGATACTAGAGCTTAGATTTTACACGAAAACTCATCTTTACGCGAGGGGCGCGCTAGAGTTCAAGTTTCTATCTAAGGCATTACTCAAAATCCGCGATCACAATGGCTGTCGCGTATTCAGCTTCATGACTCATACTAAGTGATAGAGCCGCTATACTACGACTCTCAGCGAGCGCTTTCGCTTCTTTATGCAGGATAATATCACATGATCCGTCCTGCTTGCGCCGTACCTCGATCTCACGCCAGTCACCCCAGAATTTCTCTGGGCGCAAGACTTTGATCGTAGCTTCTTTGGCGGCGAAACGCGATGCAAAGCTCTGCGCGACCGTCAGGGCACTTGAATGACTTCGGCAGTATGTCTGCTCCTCCATGGTAAAGACACGGTTTAGAAAACGCTTGCCAAAACGTTCTATCGATTCCTGGATCTGTTTAACCAGTACAATATCGATCCCAACGCGATACGGTGATGGATTCATAACAATTTATATCAACCATTAGTCCTAGAACTTCATGAATTATAATAGGCTGCATTTCCCACTGTCAATCTGTTCGGCAGCACGAGAGACGCGACCGCACAACAGAAACGCGGAAGTTTGCCTTTGCAGACAAGATAGGACTTTCGGGAGGCACATAGCTTTTTCAATACGAAAATAACCTCTTTCCAGCCACTATACGCTATACTGTAGCATATTGGATGAGTGTAGGGTAGTTCTTTGGGACCCTTCGTCAGCATTGACATATCTACAAAGATAATATATTAGATAAGCACTCGCTCCATAATCCTGATGGTATGCGTTATCTCTTTATGTGGATGGGTATTACTACAAATTTCAAGAATTTCTTAATTGACACCCGTAAAATGAAGGAGTAGCTAGTCTCTCATGAATGCTATTCATCCAGCCTCTGAGGCTTCGCCCGATCTAGCAGACTTGCTGCAAAAAGTTCGCCATATTGGCAAAACTATCGCCCTACCGGCAGCTACCAGCGTCGACCGAGAGGCTCGTTTCCCACAGGAAGCCATTGATGCCCTCCGCCAGGAGCGCCTCCTCTCTCTCTACATTCCTCCTGCTTACGGCGGCGAGGGATATAGCTTTACTGACCTTGTCGCCATTGCTCAAGTTCTTGGGCAATACTGTGCCGCAACAGCTATGATCTGGGCAATGCACCAAATTCAGGTCGCATGCCTCGTTCATCATGGACAGTCTTCCCCGTTCTTCCAGAACTATCTGCATGAAATCGCGGAGCGACAGCTTCTCCTGGCTTCCATTACCTCAGAAGTTGGAGTCGGCGGCGATATTCGCAATAGTATTGCCGCCGTCGAACACGATGGCGCAATATGTCGCCTTACGAAGAAGGCGACAACAGTATCCTATGGGGCCTATGCCGATGGCTATCTGGTCACAGCCCGGCGCTCACCTGAGGCTGCTGCGGGAGATCAGGTGTTCGTCCTGCTGCGTCGTCAGGATACGCTGATGGAGCAGACAAGCAATTGGAATACTTTCGGCATGCGTGGCACCTGTAGCCCCGGATTTAATGTTTCTGCGACCCTCTCGCCGGAGCAGATCCTTGATACCCCTTTCGCCGAGATCGCGCCTCAAACGATGGTTCCCTTCTCACATCTACTCTGGTCTGCCTGCTGGCAGGGAATTGCGACCGATGCCATGGCACGCGCGCGTAAATTTATGCAGGGCAAGGCACGCCAGTTGCGTACAACCTCGCTTCCTGGCGATAATCATCTGGTTCAGGCCTCCTCTGATCTCCAGTTGATGCGCTCTACAAATGAAGCCGTGGTGCTGGAGTACACGGCATTTCTATCTAATCCTCAATATCTGGCCGAGAGTGCCTCTAACCTGGGATTTGTTATTCGCCTGAATAATGTAAAGGTTCTGGCCTCGCAACTCGTTGTGCAAGTTGTACAGCAGGCACTATACATCTGTGGCATGGCTGGCTATAGTGAAGAGTCACCTTTCAGCGTGGCACGTCACCTACGCGACGCCTATTCGGCTGCCCTAATGATTAGTAATGATCGCTTGATGACGACAAATGCGGCTCTACTCCTGGTCCATAAAGAAGAAGCATAGAAAGCAGATTACGCAATGACACATCTATCGCCAGAACATGAGGAGACCTTCCTTGGACAGCTTATTGAGCGGGGCCTGCTTATTCCTTCAGGTGTAGAGGGGCTATATGGCAAAAGTGGCGTCTTTGAGGATGTTATTAGCCGCATCGAAGATTTGCTAATGAGCACGTCACGCGCGATGAAGGCTGAGGTCATGCGCTTCCCTCCAGTTATGAGCCGCGCCACAACTGAACAGACTGGTTATATGCGCTCCTTTCCACAATTGCTTGGTTCTGTCCACTCCTTTACAGGCAAGCACCGCGAGCATCAGCAACTACTGGAAGCAATGGATAGCCACCAGGATTGGAGTCAGCGCCTTTCCTCAACAGAGGCCGTGCTGATACCTGCTGCTTGCTACCCTATTTATCCCGCGATCGCCGGAACACTACCAGAAGGTGGTCGCCTCGTCGATGTCTGCAGCTATTGCTTCCGTCATGAGCCATCCTCTGATCCGGCGCGTATGCAATCCTTCCGCCAGTATGAGTTTGTGCGCATCGCCCCCCCCAGATCGTTGAGCAGTGGCGCAATGAGTGGGTTGAGAGAGGTACAGCCTTCCTGAGTGACCTGGGATTAGAGCCAGTAGTAGCACCCGCGAATGATCCTTTCTTCGGGCCAGGAGGTCGTCTGCTTGCCGCCAGCCAGCAGGAACAGGAACTCAAGTTTGAGCTTCTGGTACCCATCAATTCGAATGAGAAGCTCTCAGCGGCTGTCTCCTGCAACTACCACCAGAGCCACTTCGCTGAAGAATTCGGCATTCATACAGCCAATGGAGAGATAGCACATACCGCCTGTGTAGGCTTTGGCCTGGAGCGCATTACGCTGGCACTCTTCCGCAAACATGGATTGGATGTAACAGAATGGCCCGGTGTTGTCCGAGAGAGGTTGTGGGGCGCATGAAGCACGTTGTACAAAACATCAATGTAGAGGGCTACATGCCCCACTGGCTGCACGATAGCACCAATCACTGGCCCCAATCCAATTGCTATATGGATCTCTGGATCGAGATTCTGCATACATTGGGCCTCAATCCCCTGGCAGCTCTGGCCTTTACAGTTGCCATCGACTTTGAGGGAGATCAGTGGACCTTCTTTAAGTTCCCGCTTCATGACCTCTTCCTGTTATATGGAATCGATGTGCAAGAGCTGAATATCTGGCATTCTCTGCTCGAACAGGTCTGTGAGCAAGCCAGCCGCAACCGTATGACGCTGGTTGAGGTTGATGCCTTCTATTTGCCAGATGTGAGCGATACCAATTACCACCAAGCGCATGAGAAGACAACCATTGGTATCCAGTCTATCGATCCCGAGGCACGCCAACTTGGTTACTTCCATAATAGTGGCTACTATACACTTCAGGGGGATGACTTCGCAGGTATCTTCCAGCAGGAGCATGCCACAGCCTTGCCACCATACGTTGAGTTCGCCAAACTGGACCGCGTTGAGAAGTTCTCGGAGGCGTCGCTGGCTCTGCAAGGCCAGCGCCTACTAGCGGACTATATCAAGCGGCTACCCACTCACAATCCTTTCCACGCCTATAGTCAGCACTTCGAGGAACAGCTCGCGGCCCTGCCCAATCTGCCAGCCTACCATCAGTATGCCTTCGCCACGCTCCGCCAATACGGAGCATGCTTTAACTATACCAGCCACTTCCTGGACTGGGTTGGAAATTATCGTGGGCTGTATATGAAAAAAGCAGCCAAACACTTTGATGCTATCTCTAGCCGAACTCAGACTTTTCTGCTGCGAGCGGCACGCGTGGTGCGCAATAAAAAGCCCCTCGATCATGCCGCCTACTTCGCGGAAATAGCGGAACACTGGGAGCTGGGTATGCAGGAACTCCAGCCAGTTCTGCATGTAAAGTAAGAGGGCAAGCTTGATGAATGCATACCAGGTGAATACCTATCGTCAGATCGCATTGCCCACTCACTGGGAAATGCTCGCAGTCTCGCCAGGATCCTGCGAGACACCAGAACAAGCTGCCGCCTATGAAGCAGAACGCTGGCTAACCGCACCAGTGCCGGGCACAGTGGCGCAAGCACTTCAGATACACCAGCGCTGGGACATTTCCGTTCCTCTCAACGCTGATGAGCAGGACTGGTGGTACCGCTGTACTTTCACCTCGCCTATAGGTGAGGTGGGGAGTCGGTTTGTGCTCAAATTCGATGGGCTCGCGAGCATTTCTGACATCTGGCTTAATGGTGAGTCAATTCTCCACAGCGAGAATATGTTCCTAGCCTATGAAGTCGATGTTACTTCACTTCTCAGGCCGCGCGGTGAAGAGAATACGCTTTATATCCGCTTTAACTCGCTCAAGGCCCTATTAGCGAAGAAGCACCCACGCCCACGCTGGCGCACTCAACTTACCGATCACCAGCACCTGCGCTGGTTCCGCACAACGCTCCTGGGGCGCATGCCGGGCTGGTCACCGCCCGTCCAGACCGTTGGTCCCTGGCGCGGTGTGACACTTGAGGAGCGCGTGACGCTAACCGTCGAGCGCTGTGACGTACGCGCTTCCCTTAAGGGAAATGCGGGTCTGGTCACCGCCGAGCTTCAGGCCCGTAGTTTGGTCGGTACGCGACCCAATAGAGCAGCCCTACACGTTGGCGCTGAAATCTTCCCCTTATCTATCCAGCACATAGGGGCAGATAGTTTTACGCTCCATGGCGAGGCCCAACTTGACGAGGTTGAGCTGTGGTGGCCTCATACCCATGGCAAGCAATCTCTGTATCCTGCTAGCATCGAGCTTGGCTACGAAGAAGAAACCGTGCGTGTGGACTGCGGTCGGCTAGCCTTCCGGTCTATCAAGCTGCTAAGTGAGCATGGCGAGTTCGCTATTCACGTCAATGGAGAGCCTATCTTCTGTCGAGGAGCATGCTGGACACCTCTCAACATCGTCACCCTCACAGCAAGCAGGCAGGACTATGAGCAAACCCTAAGCATGGCACGCAAAGCAAGCATGAACATGCTGCGAGTTGGCGGCACAATGGTCTACGAGGATGAGGCGTTCTACAAGTTATGTGATGAACTAGGCATCCTCGTCTGGCAGGACTTTATGTTTGCCAATATGGACTATCCTTTCACGGACCCAACCTTCCTTGCCAATGTTCAAACCGAATGCGAGCAGATCTTACAACGCCTCCAGGGCCATGCATGCTTAGCGATCATCTGCGGCAATAGCGAGATCGAGCAGCAGATAGCAATGCTTGGCTTCTCTGAGGAGATGTGGCAAAGCGATTTCTTCGAGCAACAATTGCCCGCACTCTGCCGCTCCTATGTAGATACAGCCTACTGGCCCTCCAGTCCAAGCGGTGGAGCATTGCCCTTCCAGGCCAATGTAGGCAACTCGCACTATCAGGGGGTGGGAGCCTATATGCGACCCCTGGAGGATGCTCGACAGAGCGGCACACGCTTCGCGTCTGAATGCCTTACTTTTGCCAATATACCAGAGGATCAGACTATTGATCTCGTTCTCAGGCCCGGCGAATCTCCTACCAACCATCCAAAGTGGAAGGCCCGTGTTCCTCGCGATCACGCTACTGGCTGGGACTTCGATGATATCCGTGACTACTATCTACAACAGCTCTTCCGTGTCGATCCCATGCGGCTTCGCTATACCGATATCCAGCGCTATCTAGCGCTTAGCCGCGTCGTCAGCGGTGAGGTCATGGCTTATGTCTTCGCTGAATGGAGGCGGCAGTCCTCGCCTTCACAAGGAGGTCTGATCTGGTTCTATCGCGACCTCTGGCCCGGCGCAGGCTGGGGAGTCGTCGACGCGCTTGGTCATCCCAAGGCCGCCTACTATTATTTGCAACGCGTCCTGCGCCCGAAAACTTGCTTCTTTAGTGATGAAGGGGTAAGCGGACTCTACCTTCATCTGGTAAACGAGCAGGCAGAGCCAATCAATGCCAGGCTAGAACTGGCTCTGTATCGTTTGCCAGGAACGCAGGTAGAGGAGACTTTAAGTATCGAGGTATCGATCCCGCCGCGTGTAGGAAAAGAATTACATGTTGACGCACTCCTAGGGCGCTTTCTTGACCTCACTTACGCCTATCGCTTTGGCCCACCGGTACATGATATCGTGGTCGCCATACTGAGCGAGAGGGAGACTGGTCAGGTCCTTGGTGAAAGCTTCTACTTTCCTCATGGGCTACCAAATGTACAAGAGCAGTCCATCGGATTACAGGCACAAGCAGCACTACAGGTTGATGGTAGCTATCTGCTGCAAATACATACGGAGCAGTTTGCGCAAGCAGTCGCAATCAATGCTAGCGGCTACCTACCAGAAGAGAACTATTTCCATCTATACCCAGGTGGCACAAAGTCGGTGCGCCTCACCCCTCAGGGAAACAAGTCAACTCTGTGGGGCTCACTCACCACACTCAATAGTCAGCACTCTGTAAATATCCAGGTCATATTTGATTAGAAACGGATTGGCGCCGATGCCGAACATTACACAGCAAACAGAGGTTGCGGTTGAAAACCCGCAGGCTCCCATATTTACACTACAGGTGGGCAAGGGTCTGCGCCCTTTCTTCTTCCTGCATGGCGACTGGTGGTCGCAGGCTCCTATTTACGCGTATGCGCTCTCGCGAGCATTGGGACGTAAGCGTCCTTTTTATGCGCTTGAGCCTTACCACTTCGACGGACCTAATCAACCCTTGACTCTGGAAGCGCTAGCCGCTGAACATGTCAAAGCCATCAAACAGAAGCAACCGGATGGTCCCTATCTGCTAGGAGGCTATTGCAATGGGGCACTCATTGCCTGCGAGGTTGTACGCCAACTTCAGACGCATGGGGATGAGGTGCGGCTTATGGTTATGATTACCCCCTCCACCTTCCCAATAAAAGCGCGGAAGTTACTCAAGGCTTCGCGCGCCATCTGCTCTGCCTTGCATATCCGCCCATCGTTCCAACGCGATATATTCCTGCGTATGCGTCACGCTCGACGCCACCTTTTGCGCTACGTAGAACCCGCCGATCATCCACGCTTCAGTGGCTATGAAGCACTGATTGAACTTGATTCGCGTTTTAAGACGGTGTTTCCCCCATTAGAGACACTGCACAAGGAATTCGCAGGCTACTACGCCTGGCTGGCAGGAGACTATCAACCGAATTTTGACCCAACGCCCACACGCTTTATCTGGGTTGAAGAAGATCTAGATAAGCGTCCAAGATGGCAGGCTTTTGAACCAGAGGGGGCACCTGTGACCATATTACCCGGCACTCACCTTACCTGTGTCACCGAGCATTCCGGGCAACTCTCTGAACACGTCAAGTCCTATGTTGAACAGGTCGAGACGGACGAGGCATAAGCACGACCAATACAGGTAAGAGATGGCGCCGTGCTTTTGCCAGCGCCGTCGTGTACTATTGGCAGATGGTATGCGTTTTAGATTTTGGGGAAGGATGAGTGGCAATTGCTTCTCGCCACTCATCCTTCCCTGACTCTATGGCATCAGTCATATGTGACTTTTCAGCCAACAATACACCCACATACTACCCATTTGTATCCTCGGTAGTAAGCACCCCCTCCCACACAGCCTCGCTATTCGCGATCAGGCTAGTAATACCCGAAACCAGAAGACAGCCTGCCGTAACACCGCCTACAATCATACCCCATGTAACGTTAGGTATAACAGCCGTCCATGAATAGAACAAGGTATCAACAATAGCCAGCAGGCAGGCAGGTGGCCCCACAATGACGCTTAAGAACAGTAGAAAGCGTGGAACTACCAACTGCCTGAATAGCCAGTCACGATCCTTTACATAGAACACAATCAGATTGATAAACAGAAAGGCTGTTGAAATGGCCCATACCAGAGTCGCGCTCGCCTGAGCAACGTTATATACCGCAATCGTGAGGTTAGCGGAAGTGAGATCAATAACCACGACGTAAGGTGCGATGCAAAAGATAACTATACTCAGCATGCTCGCCAGGATAGTCTGGATAATAATAGCGTTGGCTGGTGCTCGCCCCTTATTTAACAGAGCAACCAGGCGAGGCAACCGCTTATCTACACCAGCAGCGAGTACAAGGCGAGCGAAAGAGCTATTATACACAACAGGCACAATCACAAAGAACAAGATTACAAAGACAGAGAAGATATTGCCCCAGAACTTTCCGAGAGTCATATCTACCAGAGTAATAAGGTCTACTGGAGTAATGGCACTACCACCACCACGGATACTCAAAAGAGCAAATGTTGCCACAGAGTAGCCAATCAGAGTTAATAGTGTTCCCCAGAAGATATGGCGAGAAGCAGGTAGCTTCCCCTTCATCTCACCACCCATATTTAAAGGAACCTCGGTTCCCAGGTAAGCAAGCGTAATCAGGCCGAAAAGATTGATATTCGCATGCTCGCCTGACCAGTGGACCTGCCAGGCTGTAAGATCGGACCAATTGGTCATTGAAGCATGCCCTGTTTGGTACCATACCAGTGTCGCAACCGCCAGAATGACGACCGCCAACATAATCAAGAGCGCACCCATGTTTACTAAGTTCTGGACAACACGTGTGCGCTGGATCGATATCACACAACTCAAAATCAGCAAAAACACGATCACCAGGCCTTGTTGCCATGGTTCTACCAACCAGGTATTATTAAAGCTCTGTAACAAGGTAATTACAGCATCTGAGCCCGCGATCATGACCAGAACGCCTGGGAACCAGGCTCCCACGCCGATGAAGAAGCTCCAATATCCACCAAATGCCTTGTGAGTCCAATTATAGAGAGAGCCTTCATGTGGGAACATACGCCCTAACTGGGCTGTTGCTAGTGCGCTTGGTAGGAAGAATGCTATCGCACCAATGAAGAGGTAGGTAAAAGCTCCCGCTCCCGCCTGGGCCGCTGTCGCCGCGTTTACTATAAAGAAAACCGCAATGATATAAGTTGATGTCAGGTCGCGCGTCCCCAAAATCTTAGGCATGACTTGGGGAATGTATTGTTCCGAATGTAGAATCGCCAGGCGTGGTCGCCTCCTGCTTGGCCTGCTATTTATCTCCATATGCCATCCACAATGGCACTGCTTCTTACAATGCCCTTATTACTCATGAGAGGAAGGAAAGCAGGCTAGAGCCCAACCTCCCCACCTCTTTGTACTGACGGCTTACACCTTCTTCGAAAAATCTGCGCGTGACGACAATCACCCTCATAGTGATTACCGCCGTCCCCCGAAAGAGATACCCTCTTGAAAGGATTAGCCTTCAAAATACCCTTAATCGGCAGAGCTAGTTACTTCAGCGACAATTTCGGTGTCGTTAGCCTTTTTAGCCAGGGACTGCCCAAGGAAGAAGAGCAGTACACCAATGACCAGTGAGAGTAAGCCAATACCACCAATCCAAAGTAACCACTCCGTGTTGCTTACAAGAGTCGTCCAGGGGCCTGTAAAGGTTACATAGACGCCGACCGCGCTAGCGATCAGGCCCAGCACCGAACAGAGGTAGAAGACCCAGGTTGGCGCGAGCTTAACCTTAGAGAAAGCATCCTGATACTTGCGGCGGATCACAATGACATCCACAAACAGGATGACCATAGAGACACACCAGATCACAGTAACGGCGGCTTGAAGAATGTCATAGATGATCGTCGAGAGGTCTGTCGGCTTGAGACCAGTACTAAAAGCATAGGGAGCAAGGATAAAGGCAATAACGGTAAAGACAGCGGCGATGACAGTCTGTACCAGCACCGCGACCCATGGTACCTTATTGGCGTTTACTTTGCTGATGACAGCGGGCATACGCCGGTCAAGGCCGGAAACAAAGAGTAGGCGACCGAAAGAGTAGTTATACACACTTGTATTGAAGAGGAAGAAACCAATGAAGATGATGTTGACAATCAGACCCAGGACTGCGCCAGCCCCACCAAAGCCCGATGTAACAGCCTGGGCGATAGCTGCGGGAGACCCCTGAGCACTAATTGGCGTGACCGCTGTCATAACACCAAAGGTTAACAACAGATAAGCAACCATAACCACCGCTGAGCCCCACAGCAGATAGCGAGTAATAGAGCGGGTACTGGTTACCTCGACACCCATGTTCAATGGAACCTCAATGCCCAGCAGGGCCAGGATCACGGTACCATAAAAAGTGTACGATGAGGGAGCAGGTACCCAGTTAGCGGTGGAATAGTCGACCGGGGCGGCATTTCCACTCAGTACGGAGATCAAGCCAGCGATACCCACCAGCAGGATCGCTCCACCATAGGCCACGAAGATGACATTGACCATGTTCTGTGTCACACGGAAACGCAATACTGAGAGCAGCAGCGAGAAGGCCAACACCAATAGGATAACGACACCCTGCTGCCACGGCTCTGTAAGCCAGGCTGCATTGATCTGCTGCAACAACGCCACGACCGCGTCACTGGTCGCGATCATTACTAGGATGCCAGGCCACCAAGCGCAGAAGCCAGCGAAGAAGCCCATAAAAGGGCCAAACGCCTTATGAGTCCAGATATAGATTGAACCTTCACCAGGAAACATCAGGCCGAGTTGTCCTGTGACAATGGCACCGGGAATAAGGAAAGTGATAAAACCTAGAATCCAGTAGATATAACCCGATGGCCCCGCCCCGCCCGCGATCACAGCCCCGTTACTGGCAAAGAGTACAATCGCGACGAAAATAGCTACCATATCGAAGGAGTTCAGTACACGAGGTAAAATACCACCAGCGATACGTTCGGAAGGCAACAGGTTACTATCCTGCTCCTCAACTGATGTAGCCATAGAGGGTTTCCCTCCCTTTCACAATACTATGCAACACTACAAGACTGACTCACCATCCAGACCAGGAGAGACTATGTGCCTCTCAAAGCCACTATCCAGATCATGGATATGGCATGGCAGATGCATCAACATTTGCCATGCCATATCCTACTAATATTTGTAGAAATGCTGGGCCGTCTCCTCTTCGGGCGTCTTCTCTTTGAAGAACTCTGCCTCGTTGCGTTTGACAGCCAGATACGATTTCGTTAGCTGCTCACCCAGTGCCTTTGTGAGCACGGTATCACGCTCCAGTTCATCCAGGGCCTCTGTCAATGTCGTTGGAAGGCGCTGGATACCACGCCGCTCACGCTCCTCATCACTATAGTTGCCAGGGTCGATTTCCTGAGCTTCGCCGGGATCAATCCGCTTTTCAATCCCATCAAGACCAGCGGCCAGTAGCGCGCCCAGGGCCAAGTAGGGATTGCCGCTATGGTCCGCGCATTTCAATTCAATGTTGGCGGATTTAGCCTCACGACCACTGAAGAGCGAAGGAATGCGAATCGCACCCTCGCGATTGTCATAGCCATATGCGCCATACGCCGAACTCCAGTAGTGAGGAAGCAGACGGCGATAGGAATTAGGGCTGCCACAGGTCAGAGCAACCAGACCACGTACATGCTTCAGCACACCACCCACGAAATATTTGCCAAGCTGGCTAAAGCCGCCGCGCTCGTCCGCGCTATAGAAGAGGTTCTTCCCAGGGTACTCGCTTGTCTCGCCCCCCCATAGACTCAAGTGGACATGCGCGCCACTCCCAGCCTGGTCCAGGAAGGGCTTGGGAGCGAAAGTCGCATATAGCCCATACTCACGTGCCACGCCTCTTACTGTCTCGCGTATGAGGCATACATTATCAGCGGCACGCACCACATCAGCATGTTGGACTGACAACTCTTGCTGGGCTGGTCCAAGCTCAGTATGAAATAGTTCAATGCCGACGCTCTGTGACTCTAGGGCCTCCAGAATGGCATCAATGACATGAGCCTGTTCATCCAGGCCGATACTGCTATAACAGAGGCTGCTGTCAGCTGGCGCGAATTGTCCGGTCTGGTCGTCCTTGCGCGCCAGGTAGAATTCGTGCTCAATCGCTGCCTCCGCACGCATTCCCTTCTCGGCAAGCTTATGAGTCATACGCTTCAAGAAGGTGCGTGGACAGGCCTCCCAGGGAACGCTATCCGTGCGTACCATATCGCACATCATCGAGGCTGCATGCGGGACGTAGGGCAGGATCGCAAAAGTGTCCAGGTCGGGAATAAGGCGGAATTCTCCGACAGGACCCATACCTTCGACCGTGGCTAGCTGCTCAACCCCTGTAAAGGCTTGCATAGCTAGCGTTTGACCAATACCCTCAACAATGCGGCTCTCTAGTTTGTCGACGTGTGTAGCCTTCCCTCGGATGATACCCCCATTATCGCAATACAGAAATCGTACCAGGCGTATCTGTTCGCTCTTCGCTTTACGCACGACTTGGTACTTGTCCATATTTCATTCTCCTCCATAGAACTCAGATATATATAGTCGCGTATAGGAGCATTCCAAGAAAAATATAGTCTATGGCTATCTATACGCTGTTTAGGTTATTTTTACCCGTTTACTATATCAGACTGCTTTATATAAAGCAAGTACAAATTAATCATCTTCAATAGAGAAGAATATTTTAAAGTCTAAATTCACCTTTTGCATCTACTTTTATGGTAAAGTCTACTCATATTAGCCACTAACCAAGTGATATTCTATATAAAGTGTTTCAATTACCTGAATTTCGCATATCACCCATACCCTATCAGCGCACACGTATACGTGTACGCTGATAGTTATAGAATACACCTCACCTGCCTACAGAGGCTTATTGAGTACATTGTGGGGTCCTGTGTTTGTTAATATCAGGAAAAGAAGAGGGTTAAGAATATATTAGAGATACCCCATCGGGCTAATTTTTACAATTTTCTTACATTCCTCTGAGGTTATTATCGTAATCTCTTAACACAATGGCATTATAGTGTAATTATTAAATATTACTTACATGAGCAAGGTAAAACCTAATGACCCTATGGAGCACAGGGTAAGCATCCATAAAAAGAGCAACCATCCTGAATGGAAGGGGGGCACGACGATGTATTAACACTCACTGCTCTACGGTATCGATGAGCGAATGGGCCACTGTCCTTCGTTCATCAATGCCGTAGAGCAGCTACTTATAGTAGGTTTGCTTTTCTAAACTGGCATAGACGCTCTTTGATCCAACGGCACGCTAAACGAAAGCGCAGGCCCAAACACTTCATAGTGAAGCTGCTCCGCCTTTAATCCATTAGAGAGTAAGGCCGTAATGATACCCTGCATAAAACCACGCGGCCCACAAATATAGACCTCGGCATTCGCGGGAATATGCTCACGCAGCCAACCCTCATCAATTCTTCCCTCACGGTCAAAACCCCCTACACGCCTGTCTTCATCATTGGGTTTCTCATAGAAGATAGTTGACATAACTTGCCCGCTCTCCCCACAGAGTCGCTTAATTTCAGCGGCAAAGGAGTGATAACGACCATCGCGCACGGCTTGCGCCATAATGACCTCACGCTCAGGTGCCTCTGTGCGTAGTGTATACAGCATGGATAGGAGTGGAGTAATCCCAATCCCCGCTCCTAGCAAGGCTACGGGTCGCTGCGAGCTTTGGTCCAGTGTGAAAACACCACCCGGAATGCTAGCCTCAAGTATATCGCCCTCTTTGATCTTCTGATGGAGGTAGCTTGAGACAGTGCCAATGATTCCATCCTCGCTTCCTTCAAGCTTCACTCCAATCCGATAATAGCTCTTCCCAGGCATATCTATTAGACTATATTGTCGCAAATGATCATACTTACCAATTTTGACCCGTACGCTGATATATTGACCAGGTTTATAGTATGGTAATGGTCCACCGTCCTCTGGCTCCAGGTAGAGTGCTTGCAGCCCTTCGCCTTCCGACACTTTGTGCTTGACGACGAAACGCCGGAAACCTGACCAGCCCGCCTCCTGCTCTTCACCCTCCTGATAGAGATCACGCTCGATCTGTATAAACGTCTTGGCTATAATGGCATACGCCCGCGTCCAGACAGATACAATCTGTGGAGTAACAATATTACCCAATACTTCCTGAATAGCTTTGGTCAGGTAGTCACCAACGATGGGATAATGCTCGGGCATGACTCCCAGGCTTCGATGCTTATAAGCAATGTGCATGACAACTGGCAAGATGGCCTCCAGGTTATCCAGGTTTGCGACTGCCTCATATACAGAGGTCGCGAGCGCCTGCTGCTGCAATCCATCACGCTGGTTACTATGGTTAAAAATATTCAATAGTTCCGGATGATCTCTGAACAAGGTCGCATAAAAGCGACTTGTAATCTCTTTTCCCCTCTCCTTCAATACTGGTACCAACGACTTCGCTAGCGCTATATCTTCCGTGCTCAATGTCACTATCTCTGTGTCAATCATATGGATACCCCCGTTTTCTTAAAAAGATATATATTATATACATCTTTTTATAATCGTCTGACAAGAGCTAGCATAAATAGGTCAGAGGCAGTAATATACATAGATAATAGAAACTTACGTTTCCCTCATCGTTGGCGGCGGCTCATTGAAGAAAGTGGTAATGGAGCCACTATCCCAACAAAGGTGTAGACTCTTCCCGACCAGCGATGACTTTCACAAAATGCTTAAGTTCTGAGACGTGTCCACGTACCATCTATCATGCGGGAGGCACCTCACCTATGCGCCTGACCTATCAGACTGATTACGCGTTACGCGTCTTACTCTACCTAGCTACCTGCCCTGATAAGCACCTGGCAAATATCGAGCAGATCTCACAGATCTACTCTATTTCCAATAACCATCTGGTGAAGATTGTACATAAGCTGGGAAAGTTGGGTTACCTTAAAACACTTCGGGGTCGTAAAGGCGGTATTCGTCTGGCTCGCGATCCCGCGACGATCATCATTGGTGAGGTTGTGCGTCAAACTGAAGAGGATTTCCATATTGTCGAATGCTTTGATTGCGAACACAATCGCTGTGTGATTACGCCCGTCTGCCAGTTGCGAGGAGCTCTACAAGAGGCACTGGAGGCATTTATGCGCGTACTCGATAACTACACTCTCGCCGACCTGACAACAAACAAGGCGCTCTATCAGCAACTCATCACAATCTCTCCTCACTCAGCTCAGCATTAACATATCTGTAATTTCTCCCCTCAATCTCCTTCAGGCTTCTAGTTTATCCTCCTGACCTCCCTTACGTTTGGGGTTGGCTAGAGTAAGTGTATACCATACACCTTAGGGTGTTAGCTGCAACAACCTGATACATAGCACTTGCTCAACTGCTGATTATTCTTACTTTTCCCTATCTCCAGGCTTATGCTGGCATCAAATTAGATATGAATGTGGTCTGTTGTGGCTCTCCTGCTGACATGTAGCTCAGAGGATACCTGAGGCGCTTGGGAGAAATGTAAGCACAGAAATAGGGTGATTGCGTTGGGCAATATCCAGCGTTTACAGGAGGCTGGCTCCGCGCCTCCAATGCTATGCTTTGAGTGCGATAAAGTGTAAGGAGCAAATAACTATGGATGCGCTACTTCTAGCAAGATTACAATTCGCGAGCACAATAATTTATCACTTTCTCTTCGTTCCGCTCACGCTGGGTCTCTCTATCATTCTAGTAATCATGGAGACGCTCTATGTGCGCACAGGCAAAGAGGTTTACCGCAAGATGACGAAGTTCTGGGGCAAGATGTTCCTTATCAACTTCGGCATGGGTGTAGTAACTGGTATTGTGCAGGAATTCCAGTTCGGTATGAACTGGTCGGAGTATTCACGCTTTGTAGGTGATGTTTTTGGTGCGCCGCTAGCCATTGAGGCCTTGCTAGCCTTCTTTATGGAATCGACCTTTCTGGGCATCTGGGTCTTTGGCTGGGACCGCCTGCCGAAGAAGGTTCACCTAGCGGCTATCTGGCTTGTTGCCATCGCCTCGCACCTCTCGGCCTTCTGGATCATTATCGCCAACTCCTTTATGCAGGAGCCAACAGGCTTTGTTCTGCGCAATGGGCGCGCCGAGATGACGAACTTCTTCGCCTTGATCTTTAATGGACGCTTGTGGGTTGAATATCCACATGTGATTGCGGGCGGATTAGTGACAGGTGCCTTCTTCGTGGCTGGTATCAGCGTGTACCGCCTGCTCAGAAAGGATGGCGAGAGCGAGTTCTTTACGCGCTCGGCCCGCATCGGCCTAACATTGGCCTTGCTTGGTGGGATCGCCGTTGCGACATTTGGACATATCCAGGGGCAATACAGCGTCACACATACGCCGATGAAGATGGCTGCCGCTGAAGCACTCTGGAACTCCGAAGATCCTGCTCCCCTCTCGCTCTTCAAGGTCGCCGACCAGAATCAGCATCGTGATCTTTTCTCTATCGATATCCCAGGTATTCTCAGTTTGCTGAGTTACAACTCGCTTGAGGGGCGCGTACAGGGTATCAATCAACTTCAGGCACAATATGAGAAGCAATACGGTCCTGGTAACTATGTTCCGCCAGTCTTCATCAGCTATTGGAGCTACCGAGCAATGGTTGGTGCGGGTTTGGTGATGATTGCCATCGCGGGTCTCGGTCTCTTCCTGCTCACCAAGAAGCGCCTGCTGCAATATCCAAAGCTGGCAAGCCTGGTGGTGCTAGCTATCGCGCTACCGTACCTGGCAAACACCATGGGCTGGATTCTGGCAGAGGTGGGGCGTCAGCCCTGGCTGGTCTTCGGTCTACTCAAGACGGACGCTGGTGTCTCCCCTAATGTAAGCGCTCAGATGGTTCTCTTCTCGCTGATCATGTTTATCGCTCTCTATGCGATCCTGGCAGTCGTCGATGGCTGGCTACTCTTGCGTACAGCAAAACAGGAGCTTCCCGCGGAAGAATCTACTCAGGATACTCCCGAAGAGGAAAACGTCCTGGTAGGTGCGTACTAATATCGCTTATTCGCCTGAGCAAGGAGTCTGACATATGAGCTTACAAGTATTCTGGTTCGTCCTGGTAATGGTACTCTTCGCGGGCTTCTTCCTGCTGGAAGGATTTGACTTCGGTGTAGGTATGCTCCTGCCTTTCCTGGGCAGGAACAATGCCGAGCGGAGTGCCATCCTCGGCACGATTGGTCCTTTCTGGGATGCCAACGAGGTCTGGCTGATTACCGCCGCCGGAGCCATTTTCGCCGCTTTCCCTAGCTGGTACGCGACGCTCTTTAGTGGCTTCTATCTGATCTTTGTGCTGCTCCTGTTAGCCTTGATCCTGCGAGGAGCCGCGCTGGAGTTTCGCGGTAAGCATGACGGATCACGCTGGCGCATGACCTGGGACTGGCTGGCCTTTGTAGGAAGCGCGCTTCCAGGTTTCTTATGGGGTGTGGCGGTCGCCAACATTCTCCTGGGTGTTCCTGTGGATGCCAGTATGCACTACGTCGGAACTCCCTGGCAACTCTTCAATCCCTATGCGCTGATCGCGGGGCTGGCCTTTACACTGATGTTCGCTCTGCATGGCGCGATCTTCCTGAGCCTTAAGACTGAGGATCATCTTATGGAGCGTGCCTCGAAGGCGGCACTTCTGCTCTGGTTACCCACTCTGCTGCTGATTCTGGCCTTTATCACGCGACTCTACATGGCTTCGCCGGTTGTGCAGAACTTTTCTGGTGATCTGCGTGTCCTGATCCCAATCATTGGCGCGCTAGCTCTGATAATCATTCCAGTACTGGTCCTGCTCAAGCGCAGTGGAATGGCCTTTATCATGACCTCGCTGGCAATCGTGCTCACAACTGTCGCAATCGCTATGGCGATTTTCCCGAATGTGTTACTATCGAGCATCAATCCGGCCTGGAATCTGACCATCTATAACTCGTCTTCCAGTCCCTACTCGCTAACCGTCATGAGTTGGGTCGCGCTCACCTTTGTACCCTTCGTCCTGGCCTACCAGGCATGGAACTACTGGGTCTTCCGTAAACGCGTCAGCCTCCACGCTCTCAGCAGCCACTAATAATCTCTATGATGCGCCTCTCTTGATCCTTACACTCACATCGTCGTGCGAGCGAGGTGTATCATAGTAGATAGAAGTATGTGTGGAGGGTGATTAATTTCCCCTCTACAAGCATAGAAGTGGGAGGTGCAGGGGACAACAAACCTCCTGCCGGGGAATGGGGAAATACCCACAAATTTCCCTTAGGAAGCCGCCGCAGGCGGCAATGTGACAGCTTATGAAAGTATATCGCCGATTATTCCGCTATACGCCCCGCGCGGCGCTCTACCTGGCAAGCATGATCCTGGTAGCCCTACTCACCGGGCTCCTCATCGTCGCCCAATCATACGGCATAACACAAACTATTCAGCAGGTCTTCCTCAAGGGGCAGACTTTGGAGCAGGTACTAAAACTTTTGCTGGCTATAGGAGTTGTGATGCTCGCACGCGCCCTTTTACCCTGGTTTAGCGAGTTCATTGCCGGATACACCGCCAGCAAGGCTCGGGCGGCTATACGCGAGCAGGCGATGAGACACCTTTTCGCGCTTGGGCCAGCCTATACCTCTGGCGAGCGCAGTGGCGAGATTGCCAATACCCTCTCCGATGGAGTGGAGGCCCTGGACGCCTTCTACAGCCAGTTACTACCACAGATGATTATTACTGTGGTCGTCCCTGTTATGATCCTGATAGTGGTGTTTGCCTGCGATGTCCTCTCTGGCATCGTACTCCTGGTAACGCTGCCCGTCCTGCCCATCTTTATGATCCTGATTGGGAAGTCCGCCGATACGCTAACGAAGAAGCAGTGGCGAACAATGAACCAGATGAGCGCGCACTTCCTAGATGTCCTGCAAGGATTGGCTACACTGAAGCTCTTTAACCGAAGCCGCGCTCAGAGTGAGATTGTCGGGCGCATTAGTGAGCGCTATCGCGTTCTGACAATGAAAGTCCTGCGGCTAGCCTTTCTCTCCTCCTTTATAATGGAGATGGGCGCTACAATCAGTGTCGCCCTGGTGGCTGTCGAGATCGGCCTGCGTCTACTCTATGGCACGATTCCCTTTGAATACGCCTTCCTAGTCTTGTTACTGGCTCCCGAGTACTACCAACCACTACGCACTATTGGTACACGCTTCCACTCCTCAATGAACAGCACAGCGGCGGCAGAGCGTCTCTTCGCCATCCTAGACAAGCCTGTACCCAAAACAACAGAACCAACATCAGAGCCGCTTGAGGAACCACGTACCCTACGCTTCAATGATGTGAGCTTCGCCTACCAGCTAGAGGATGGGGAGGCCCGACAGGCCCTCTCGCATGTCTCCTTTGAAGTACGTCGCGGACAAAAAATCGCCCTGGTGGGGCCGAGTGGGGCGGGTAAGAGCACGCTTGCGTCGCTACTGTTGCGCTTCATCGAACCACAAAGCGGTCAGATTCTCGTAAACAAGACGCCTCTCACTGATCTCTCGACGCAGCAGTGGCGGCAGCAGATGGCCTGGATACCGCAACGCCCTTATCTCTTTGACGATAGCATCGCCGAGAATATCCGCTTCGGGCGCCCTGGTGCAAACATGGAGGAGGTCATCGCGGCGGCGCGTCACGCTGGCATCCATGACTTCATAGAGACGCTCCCCCAGGGCTATGGCACCCCTATTGGCGAACGAGGGGCGCTTCTGAGCGGCGGACAAATTCAACGCATTAGCCTGGCGCGGGCTTTTCTGAAGCAAGCTCCCATTCTCCTGCTGGACGAGGCGACCGCCAACCTGGATAGCCAGCATGAGGACCAGATCGTGGAGGAATTAGACACTTTGACCCGCGATCATATTCTCTTCATCATTGCCCACCGCCTGAATACAGTTCGCCAAGCTGATCGAATCCTCGTCTTTGATAAAGGTCAGGTCGTGGAGGATGGGACGCATAGTCAACTCCTGGCGCATAACGGCCTCTACTGTCAGTTACTCGCGGCCTACAAGCGCGGCGAAAAGGAGGTGCAGGCATGAACGAAACATTTATCCGCCTGCTGAAACTCGCGAAGCCACTACGCGGCATGATGGCCCTGGCGGTCCTGCTCGGTTTTCTAACTATTGGTTGCGGCGTCGCGCTGATGGCGACCTCGGCCTACTTGATCTCAACTGCGGCATTACATCCCTCTGTGTCGGCCTTGAGTATCGCGATTGTTGGCGTGCGTGCCTTCGGCATCGGACGCGGTGTCTTCCGCTATCTCGAACGTATCACCTCGCATGAGGTGGCTTTCCGCCTGCTCGCCCGCATTCGCGTCTGGCTCTACAACTCGATAGAGCCTCTCGCGCCTGCGCGCATCCTTAGCTTCGCGCATAACCAACTCGGATTGAGTAGCGGCGACCTGCTAAGCCGCATCATGTCGGATGTTGACGCTCTGCAAAACGTCTATATCCGCGTCATCGCACCTCCTGTGGTCGCGCTGCTGGTAGCGGTAAGTGTCTGGCTCTTCCTGGGTGCGTTCAGCCCTGTGATAGGGCTGGTCTTCATCGGTACCTTTCTGCTGGCTACCATTGGCATACCCCTGCTCACACACCTCCTGAGCCGTGCCATAGGCGCGCGATTAGTCGTACTCAACGCTCAACTCAAGACCGAGATTGTAAACGACATCCAGGGCATGGCCGATATCGTGGCTTTTGGGCAGGAGCAGCGACGAAGCGCTCGCCTTGGAGAATTGAATACGACACTACAACGCTTGCAACGCCAGATGGCAAACATTACGGGCATTCAGAGCGCTTTAGGTAACTTCTTCACTAACCTTGCCACCTGGCTAACATTGGTTCTGGCGATCCCGCTAGTCACGTCCGGTCATCTACCTGGTGTATTACTGGCTATGCTCGTTCTCACGGTTCTCTCAAGCTTTGAAGCCGCGCAACCGCTACCTGCTGCCTTTCAACAGTTGGGCAGCACCACGCAGTCCGCGCGCCGCCTCTTCGAGATAGTTGACACGAAGAGCGAGGTTCAGAACCCCAGGCAGTCTGCGCCGTTACCTCAACATTATGATGTGGAGTTCCGTGGTGTGACCTTCAGCTACAACGCTGAACAGCCCCCCATATTACGAGACCTGAGCTTTACGGTACCCGAGGGGTCATGTGTAGCCATTGTCGGTCCAAGCGGCGCAGGTAAATCCACTATATCACGCTTGCTTCTACGCTTCTGGGAGTATCATCAGGGAAGCATCCTACTTGATAACCAGGAGCTAAATAGCTATAGCCAGGAAGATATTCACCGCCTGATAAGCGTTGTCGCTCAAGATACGCATCTCTTCAATACCAGCATATACGAGAACCTGCGTATCGCCAATCACGACGCTGATCGCGAGGCTATCATTGAAGCCGCCCGTCAGACCCAGATTCACGACTTCATCATGTCGCTACCCCAGGGCTACGAGACCCAGATCGGCGAACAGGGGCTCCTCCTCAGCGGCGGCGAGCGCCAGCGTATCGCCATCGCTCGCGCTCTGCTGAAGGATGCCCCGTTGCTCATCCTAGATGAGCCGACCGCCAACCTGGACAGCCTGACCGAGCGTGAGATCCTACACACACTGCGTACCGCGATGGAAGGTCGTACAACCATCCTCATCACGCATCGCCTCGTCGACCTTGATATGGCGAACCAGATCCTTGTCCTTCGCGATGGCAAAATCGCCGAGCGGGGTCGCGAACGAGATCTTATGCAAAGCGAGGGCCTCTACTGGCAAATGTGGAACCTGCAACATAAGGTTCTGGTCTGATTCTCCATTTCTAACAGAGAACAGGCAAAAACTTGAATTTCAAAGTAGTATCAACCATGCTTCCATAAGATAGAGCAAATGATCGTGAAAAATGTTTTCGCGATCATTTTAGATAATGTAGATCAGCGTCGATATTATCTTTATAATTCATCCATTCATGTTGAGCACCATCGTTCTCAGATCAAATTTTAAATCAGCATCAGTACGCGCCGGGCATTTTCTATCAAACTTGCCATCACGCTCCTATTCCTTCAGATAGGAATGCAGAGCTTGAGCCTACTCCATCTCACCTTACCCATAATCACCGCTTGACAGCTTATATATTCACGTGCGATACTGCCTGCTATCAACCCGATAAAAGATGAGTTAATTTATCAACTTAGTCGAATCTAAATCCTCTTCGCGGGAATAAATTGATAGTCATCAGTATTTATATAGAGTGACCAACCTAAGTATTGAAGGAGAAATGTAGTGTCGCAGACAGGTAAGCGCGTTTCCACGCGTCTGATGGCGGTCGCGCTCGCGGCCCTGACCATGCTTCTGGTGGCATGCGGCAGTGGAAGCCAAACGGGCTCCTCTGGCAAGGCCCCCGATGATAAACAGGTCTTTATTTATCCCCTGGCGGGAACAGTCGATCTCAGCGATATGGACCCTGCCTTCGCTGGCGGCCCCATTGGCCCTACCCTGATTTATACTGGACTTGTTCAGCTCAATGAAAAGCAGCAGCTTATAGATCAGCTTGCACAGTCTCATAGTGTTTCGGATGACGGTTTAACCTGGACATTCAAGCTTAAACCGAACCTGAAGTTCAGTGATGGCTCCCCCCTGACATCAAAGGATATCGTCTATAGCATCGACCGTGCTCTACAGCCAGCCCTCAAATCGCCGTATGCACTGGTCTATCTGGGCCTGATTAAAGATGCCGACAAGCTCCAGACGGGCAAAGTGAAGACGCTGATCGACGATAGCTTGCTCACGCCTGATGATAATACAGTCAAGATCATCACCAAGCAGAAGGCTGCCTACTTCCTGCAAACGTTGACATATGTGAGTTCCTACACTGTTAACAAGAAGCTTGTCGACAAGTATGGTGACAAGTTCACCGAGCACTTGGGCGAGGGTGCGGGTGCAGGTCCCTATATCATGAGCGAGCATGATAATAGTCAGGAAGTCTTCATTCCCAATCCCAACTACAATGGCCCCAAGCCACAGTTGAAGAAGATCATCATGGCCTTCTACAAGGACTCAGAGACTCTCTACAAGGTCTTCCAGACTGGCCAGGTGAGCTACGCCAAGGTCCCAACCTCAAAGATTGAGTCGGCGAAGGGCCTACCCAACAATCAGTTTAAGCTAGTGCCTATCGCGGGCGTACAATACTTCGCCATGAACTTCCTGACGAGGCCTTTTGACAACATCAAGATCCGACAAGCCTTCGACCTCGCCTTGAACAAGGATCAGATCGCGCAGAAGGTCTTGCGTGGTAGCGTCATTCCGACCAACAATGTGGTCCCACCCGGCATCCCAGGCTATAACGACAAGCTCACAGGTCCCACTGGCGTGACCAGCACACAGGGCGATCAGGCCAAGGCCAAAGAACTCTTTGAGGAGGGTCTGAAGGAAGAGGGATTGACACGCTCAACCTTGCCACCCATTACGCTCTCGATCTATGCTCTCTCGCAGGACGACTCTAATCAGGCTGTCGCGGCGCAACAGATGTGGGAAAACGTCCTGGGCATCCAGGTCAAGATCGATACGATGGACTCCGGCAAGCTAGCGGACCTGCGCGAGGCAAGCACAAACAACCCCAACGGCTTGCAGATGTGGGCATCTTATTGGAAGGCCGATTATCCCGATCCTCAAAACTGGCTCACCACGCTCTTCGCGCCCGAGTCATCCTTCGACAACTACAACTACGGGAACAACAAATCATCTAGCATCGATGAGCAGAAGAAGGCTCTCGACCTGATGCGTCAGGCGGACGGGGAGATGAATCCCACCGAGCGCTACAAGCTCTATCAACAGGCAGAGCAACAGGTCGTAAACGACGCGGCCTGGATCCCCCTCTACCAGATGGAGACTGGCAAGGTACTCAAGTCGTGCGTCAAAGGCTACGACCTCAACGCCCCCTTCATGCCTGCCCCCGATAGCTGGGCTAACATCTACATCTCGAACGACCAGCCCTGCTCCAAAGCATAGCTCTTTTTCGTTCGCCAATCATGTGGAAGGGGAGAGATCGCTGAGCGATCTCTCCCCTTCTTTTGCATTCTATTCTACTGCATGTGTTAAAACTTCAAGACCAGCTTCCCTATTGTGGCTCGTTGCTCAATGCGTGTGTGAGATTCAGCGACTCGCTCGAAGGGAAGAATGTCCGTGACATCAACACGAACCTCACCCCGCGCTACGCGCTGTAATGCTTGCCGCGCAGCATGGGAAACCTGTTTAGGCGCGCTCAGTGTCAAGGCTTGCAGGTTGAAGCCGAGTACAGCTTTGCTCGCGAACCAGAGTGTGTTAGCTGAGAGACTCACATCTTCCCCCTCGCTGGCATTACCCATGACCACAAGGCGTCCCAGAGGGTGTAATAAGTTCAGTCCATCCGTGCGCGCCGCGCCACCAACCTGATCGATAACGATATCTATCCCACCAAGTTCCTGCACACGCTGCTGATACGAGTCGCGAAGTAAGACCTCATCGTACCCGAGGGCACGCGCATACTCCACCTTGTTTTGACTACCAACCACGCCGATGACCTTACCCGCACCCAGGCTGCGAGCCATCTGCCCCAGGGCACTACCAACGCCACCCACCGCAGCGTGCACAAGGACGGACTCGCCAGCTTCCAGATGCGCAACACGTGTTAATATCAGATATGCAGTTGTGATATTCGAGGGTGAGGCAGCAGCAGTGGCAAGATCAATACTTCCGCCAAGGTCATCCAGGGGGAAGACAAGCTCAGAAGAGACCTTGACTACTTCGGCATAACCTCCCCCTGAGTAATAGTGAGTGCTGCGACTGGCTGGCCTATCTTCAGATCTGTCACACCTTCACCAAGCGCGCGAATATAACCCGAGACCTCAATACCCGGCACAAAAGGTAGGGGCAGATCAGCAACAACTCCACGCCTAAAGAGCACCTCAGCGTAGTTGACGCCAGCGTAGGCAACATCGATAGTGACCTCTCCTGCCGCAGGTTGAGGGATTGGCATCTCCTGTATGCTCAGCACATCGGCTCCGCCAAAGCTTGGGATAGTAATGGCACGCATGTTATAACTCCTTCTTGTGTTGTGCTTTCCTTGTCTACTGTCAAGGAAGCTCCTTTATAAACTTTCCACGCCTGTACGCGGATGGATAATCGAACCTGTGATAGAATAGTGCCAGATTTTCAACCATCCAAACAGAACTCAGCTTATCCTGGTACAAAAAGTGCCTGGTTATGAAGGAGAGAGGTATAAATGAATGATCAGGAACGGCGCAAAGAACTGGCCCATTTCCTGCGCACTCGGCGCGAGCAATTGACACCTGAGGAAGTTGGGCTGCCAGTTGGGGCACGTCGGCGCACACCAGGACTGCGCCGAGAGGAGCTAGCCGTACTCTCTGGTATTGGAGTCACATGGTACACCCGTCTGGAGCAGGGGCGCGAAATCACTGTTTCAACCCAGGTACTTGAGAGCTTGGTCCAGGTGCTCCATCTGAATGCCGCCGAACGTACGCACCTCTATGCGCTGGCACGCGAGGAATTGCCTGCCGATGCACATCCCCTGACCGGTATCCTCCCACCTTCACTCCAAACCATTCTCGACACTATGGGTATTTATCCCGCGTATGTGACCAACCCACGATGGGACATTCTGGCCTGGAATCAGGCGATGAGTCGCGTTTATGCTGACTTTGACTCCATGTCTACCCACAACCTCAATATTCTGCGCTTTGCATTCACCAATCCACACCAGCGTAAATTGCTGGTCAACTGGGAAAAGGAAGCTCAGGGAGTGCTAGCGCTCTTCCGCTCAAGCACTGAGCGCTATGTTGGCGAAGACTGGTTCAAAGCCCTGGTTACTGATCTGCAAGCAACCAGTCCAGAGTTCCGCGCATGGTGGCCTCGCCATGACATCCGCTCAATCCACACTGGCAACAAAGAGTTACAGCATCCTCTTGTGGGACGCCTTGACCTCCAATCGACAAGCTTCCAGGTCATCGACGCACCCGACTTGCGCATGGTCGTCTATACCCCTTGCCGGAATCCGACTCCGCCAGCAAGCTAGCCAAGCTCGCGGCTTTTGGAGATCAGGCTAAACAAGCCGCTAGCTAGGATATCTCGATCTGTTTGTCTTCTCCTAGCACTACGCCTGGAGTCTTACTCTAAACAGGGCTCCCGACGCATTACAGAATACCCTTTCTGCTGTATCCTCTTCCTAATACAACAAAGCAACAAAATATTGAACCTCATATATGTACAGCCTCATCGCATCGAAAGCGGCAGGCTTTGAACAAAAGGAAGAATGACAGTGATACGAGCAGATGATAAACACGCAACCACTTCACGCTCCTGGATAGCACAATGGCCTCGCTGGATTGGCTATGCGGCGGCACTCTGGTCACTGATCTACGGCGCAATGGGCCTCTACTGGATGCTAGGAGGCCCAGGTTTCCCTTTCGGAAAGGCGAATGATACAGGCGCCATAGAATCACTGCTAGGATCAGCACAGGTGGAGAGTGGAGCTCCTATCATAGTTACTCTGGGGCTGGTTGCGACACTGATCGCACTGATTATAGCCGGAGCGCACGGACGAGGCCTTACGCGAAAACTATTCTTCATCTTTGCCTGGCTATGCGCAGCGACGCTCCTGATAGTAATTCCCGACCGGCGCGTCCTCATGGCAGTGGCCTACGCGCCAATTTTCATTATCGGCGCTCCTTTTCACTGGCCCCCTGTCAGCTTCTCTAAAGCCATACCGTGGCCTGTCATCAACCAGCTTATTCTCATGCTTGGCGGTCTGTTGTGGGCCTTTACAGCCCTCTCCTATCAGCGCCGCACTCGCAAAGCCTGCGTTCACTGTGGCCGCCTCAATACAAAAGCGGATGCAAAGCCAGCGCAAGGAGCTATGGTATGGAGCAAATGGAGCGTCGCGGTTGCGGTTGCGGCGCCGGTACTCTACGCCGCCACGCGCTGGGCCTGGGCTCTGGGCATTCCACTTGGTATAAGCGAAGAATTTCTGCGAGAAGGGCAAGCTAGCGGGCTCTGGCTAGCAGGAGCAGGTTTAGCATCTGTAGCAGTTGGCGGGGCCATCCTCACGCTTGGATTAGTTCAGCGCTGGGGTGAGATCTTTCCCCGCTGGATGATAGGTCTGGCTGGCAAGCAAGTACCTCCCATGCTGGCAATCATACCCGCCTCACTCGTCTCTCTTATCGTCACCTCGGCTGGGCTGGAATATGTACGCCTCGTTGTGACCAGCGCGTATGGTGATTTTATGTCCAACTGGACAACTATGGGTCCTGAGCTCCTCTGGCCGATCTGGGGGGTCGCTTTAGCGATAGCAACGGCTGCCTACTACTACCGCAGGCGCGGTAGCTGTAAACACTGCGGACAGCACTAGTGAAGCCCCCATCGCGCATCGCAACGTATATACTATTGTGAGCATACAAGTTGTAGTGGTGGTCACACATGCGACTACCACATCACATATGTGAACATTTAACTGAAGACTCCTCGCTGCTTTTGCGCGAGGAGTCTTCAAACTTCCCTCGCCTCCACCCAGACCCTAAGAGAGACAGCTGCCTCCCCGATTACTAAACGCATTTTCTTATAGATAGGGCACCGCTTGAGTAGGTGCCCTATCTATGGTTCCATCATGTTCTCATATAAGTTGAAGCTAAATATTTCTAGCTTGCTTTAAAAGTGTGACAAAAGTGAGAATTTTCCCGACGGTATATTGTAGATACGCAAATTGAGGCCGAAAGCCATCGCAGAGATGTCTATAGAAACATCTAAAACAACGCAACAAATAGAAAAATAATCTTATCAACTAAATAATCGAGGAGATCCCATTATTATGCGCTTTAAGAACGTCGCTTTTCATCTCTTACTCGCGCTTCTGCTAACCGGGCTTCTAGCCGCATGTGATTCTTCAGGTACAGCAGGGAGTGTGAGCACTCCTACGACCACTAATGAGAGCACTCCCACAACAACTCTAGAGGTTAATACGCCAACTGCGACCAGTGGAAACACTCCTGCCGCTACGCCAACGCAGCCAGAGAGCGATTCTTCTGTTGTTGTCTCGGTTGGGAAGGTCCCTTCCCATCAAGCGGTCGGAGTGATGATGACAACTTTGACCACCAGACAGGGCATGACACTCTATATTCGTAAGTGGCGGGGCGCAAGTGGTTTTACCTGTGACGCGGAATGCCGTAAAACCTGGACTCCATACGCATATCATGGTCAAGGACAGCCCACTTCGACAACCAGGCTTCCAGGCAAATTAAGCCTGGGGACCGATGAACAAGAGGGCACAGTCGTTCTATATCAGGGATATTACCTCTTCACCAATGTTAATGACAAAGCCCCTGGCGATTTCAAAGCACCTCTGGCTGATAACTCCGTCTGGGATCTTGCTACTCCCGATGTCCCAACTGGCTTATAGGATATTCCAAATTCAAGTTACGAACACAGCGATAATGCATATGTGTTCACCTAAGACAATAAGCAATTGTATCTCTTAATAAAACATTTCATGAATTTCAAAATTTGCTTCCAAAATAGCGTGACGAAACAGCTAAGCCTTACGACAAAGTAAATAGAACAGTAAATAAATTGGAGGTGATAACAAGAAAAAATAGGTTATGCTTCATGGCCAGTATAATGATAGAATAGATACTTTTATAAATTAAAACCCCCTAAATAAAAGAGGAGAATATAATCAATGCGTTTAAAAACTATCGCGCTCAACACTTTGTTCGCGCTCTTGCTGGCTGGCATCCTGGCGGCGTTTGGTACTACAGCTTCGGCCAAAGAAGTTTCCGCGACGAGCCTAAAAGCTGTAAATGCTTCACAAAGTCATAAATCTGGCAACAGCAATGTGGTCGTCTCAGTCGGGCTGGTTCCTTCGCATCAGGCGGTGGGAGTCATGAATCCCACTCTGACTACCATACAAGGCATGACGCTCTATATCCATGAGTGGCATGGTACAAGCGGCTTCTCCTGTGATGGAGCATGCGCACTTACCTGGAAGCCATTTCTCTATAATGGGCATGGAGCGCCTAAAGCTAACACCAAACTTCCTGGTAAGTTAAGCCTTGGTACCGACTACCTGGGCCGTACAATGGTCTTCTATCAGGGTTACCCTCTTTATACCAACGTCAACGATAAGGTACCCGGCGATTATAACGCGATGGAGGCCGACAACTCTCCCTGGCAGCTTGCCTATCCTAGTGTCCCCACTGGCCTATAAAGTGTCAAATGATGAGAATACCTGGTCAAACATAATCCTCGCACATTGTTGATCGGGTAATACATAAAGGGTAGTGAGCATTTCTTCTTGCTCACTACCCTTCTCTTTACTCTTAACACATCATGCGAGTAGCTTATCAAGCGTGATGGGGAGATCACGGACCCTAATACCAGTCGCATGGTAGACAGCATTGGCGATGGCGGCGGCGGTACCAACAATGCCAATTTCGCCAATACCCTTGGCTCCTAGCGGATTCACATGCGGATCTTCCTCATCAATCCAGCTTATATCTATCTCCCTCACATCGGCATTGGTCGCGATATGATACTCAGCGAAATCATGATTGACGTAATCTCCGAAGCGAGGATCTAATATGCTCTCCTCATGGAGCGCCATTGAGAGGCCCATGGTCATACCACCCATGAACTGTGAGCGTGCCGTTTTAGCATTCATGATACGCCCTGCAGCGAAGACTCCTAGCAAGCGCGGTACGCGCAACTCACATGTGTCTTGATTAACATGCACCTCAGCGAAATGAGCGCCATAGGCATGCATAGCAAAGCGTTTTGCCTGGGGATTCTCCTTTGTAGTGCTGGTAGCCTCAAGCCCCTCAACAGGTATTACATTATGCTCCTCACTGAGGCGAGCACGAAGCTTGCGAGCAGCCTCCACAATAGCCGTGCCCCATGAAGCGGTTCCGGTTGAGCCACCCGCGACATAGGCGCGCGGAAGACGAGAATCGCCGATCTCAAGGTGAACTCGCTCCAGTGGAGCGTCCAATGCGTCAGCAGCTATCTGCGTCAGGATTGTCCAGGCTCCCGTCCCAATATCCGTAGCGTCGATAAGCACGGTATAGTATCCATTCTGTTCCGCGCGAATGAGTGCGTTGGCAGGAATGAGATTGGATGGATACGTCGCGGCTGCGACGCCAGTGCCAACGAGCCAGCGATCTTTCATGCGCTTTCTCGGTGTTTGTTCGCGTGGCTGCCAGCCAAAGCGCTTCGCGCCTTCGCGCAGGCAGGTGACGAGTCCACGGCTACTGAAGGGGTTGCCAGTCTCCGGGTCTTTCTTAGGCTCATTACGCACTCGAAGCTCTATTGGGTCGAGTCCACAAGCATAGGCCAGTTCATCCATCGCGGATTCTAACGCAAACATTCCAGGGCATTCACCAGGCGCTCTCATCCAGGATGGTGTGGGAACATCGAGCTTTGCCAGGCGGTGCGATGTCAAACGATTAGGGGCCGCATACATCGAACGGGTAGCAACGGCAGTCTGCTCAGCAAACTCATGAAGCGTTGAGGTCTGCGAGATCGCATTGTGGGCAATAGCAGTCAGGTGCCCATCTTTATCCGCCCCCAGACGAATACGCTGAAGGGTTGGTGTGCGATATCCTGCTAGAGCAAACATTTGCTGACGGGTGAGCGCGTACTTCACAGGGCGCTTGACAACCTGAGCACCCATGACCGTAAGAATAACATTAGGGTGAATCTGACCTTTGGAACCAAAGCCTCCACCTACATACGGTGAGATGACATGAACGCGTTCTAGATCGAGCCCAAACGTCTGTGCAATTGCATCCTGAACGGAGTGCGCCCCCTGACATGAATCATATAGAGTGATGCCTCCATCTTCCCAGATAGCGATAGTTGCATGCGGCTCAAGTGGGTTGTTATGGTATGCTGGCGTAGTGTAGGTCTGATCAACTCGAAAGGTAGCCGAGGCCAGGGCGGCCTCAACATCACCTGTCGCGGTATCTGTCGCAAAATCGGGATTGACTCGATCTGGCTTGTACAGGTTCTCGCTATCCGCGCTCAGAACGACATCATGCTCACTCTCTTCATACTGAATAACAATAGCCTCAGCTGCCTCGCGCGCTAGCTCTTGCGTTTCCGCGATAACCATCGCCACAAATTGCCCTCGATATGCCACTTTGTCGGACTGTAAGACCGCGAGTTCAGGCTGGGGAGGCTTTACCAAATGCGGCGCATTCTCATGTGTGATGATACCAAGTACCCCTCGCAGGGCGCTCGCCTTACTGGTATCAATGGATGTGACGCGACCCTTCGCAATGGTACTCTGAACAGGGAAACCGTAAACTACTCCCTTGACCTCATGCTCATAGGCATAAGGCGCGCTACCTGTGACCTTCTTGGGGCCATCTATCCGGCTTACCGGTGCGCCAATTAATGTTTTACGAGTTGTTTGTACTACCATTAGTGAGCCTCCCCCTGTGCCAGATCGAGCAGGGCACGCACAATCATGTTCCGGGCCAGTGACACCTTAAAGGCGTTATCGCGCAGGGGACGCGCATCAGCCAGTTCGGCCTCAGCGGCGCTCCTCAATACCTCTTCCGTCATGGGTTTGCCTCGGAGAGCATTCTCGGCTTTCGTCGCGCGCCAGGGCATATGTGCCACTCCACCCAGACCCAGGCGCGCATCACTTATGACACCATCAGCCATATCAAGCGCTGCGGCAACCGAGACAAGCGCGAAAGCATATGAAGCACGGTCGCGGGCCTTGCGATACAAAGAGTACTTCGCGAATCTCAGTGGTGGCAGATCAACACTAGTAATCAATTCCCCATGCTTTATCACTGTATCACGGGTGGGATCATCACCAGGCAGGCGATAAAAGCTAGTAAGCGGAATAGCTCGCTCCCCGTCTGGTCCCTGCACCCGTACAACAGCGTCTAGAGCGACCAATGCTACTGCCATATCTGAGGGGTGGGTAGCAATACAGGATTCGGAGGCACCCAGGATCGCCAGGTTACGGTGATACCCCTCACGCGCTGGGCAGCCACTACCCGGCACTCGTTTGTTACACGGCTTGGAGGTATCTTGAAAGTAGACGCAGCGGGTGCGCTGCAAAAGGTTACCACCAGTTGTCGCCATATTTCGTAATTGACCAGAGGCACCCGCCAGCAATGCTTGTGCTAGCATCGGGTAGCGCTCACGAATGACACGATTACCCGCTAGCTCGCTGTTACGCACAGCAAATCCAATGCGAACGCCACCATCAGGAAGCGCTTCAACCCGGTCATATGGTAGATGCGAGATATCTATAAGGGCCTCTGGCTGTGCTACCCCTAGCTTCATAAGATCGACGAGATTTGTTCCTCCCGCCAGGAAGGTCGCCTCTGGCTCTTTTGTGAGCAACGCAATGGCAGAGGGGCATCGCTCGCACGTTCATACCGGAATGGCTTCATCGTCGCACCTCCGCAATAGCAGGCACAATATTCGCATAGGCAGCACAGCGACATAAATTGCCACTCATGCGCTCTCGAATCTCATTCTCGTCAAGCGTTATTCGTGGGGCATTGAGGTCCGCGCTCACCACGCTGGGCCAGCCAGCTTCAACCTCATTAAACATCCCAGCCGCCGAACAGATTTGACCCGGTGTGCAATAACCACACTGGAAGGCATCATGTTCAATGAAGGACTGCTGTAAAGGATGCATCTGTCCATTGCTGACAAGCCCCTCAATCATCACAATCTCACGTCCCTGCTGAGCTACCGCCAGAGCGAGGCAACTATTAACGCGTCTGCCATCTAGCAGGACGGTACAGGCTCCACACTGCCCATGATCACACCCTTTCTTCGCACCTGTCATACCAAGGTGCTCACGCAAAACATCCAGTAGCGTCGTACGGGTATCAATAGTTAGCTGATGAGCCTTACCATTGATGCGTAGAGTAATGGGAAGATCCATCGTGACGTTCTCTCCTTCTGGTATTTTCCTCAACTCAGGGTAGACACGTTTAATGCGGAGCAATTGTGCCACCTGACACACCTCATACACCAACAAGAATGTGAAGCCCAACATAGCTTAGCAATAGATAAGACAAGCCAGGTAGAATTAAGGGTGAGTAGTATGGAAATAGCGGTAAGCAGTGGGGCTGAGGCCATAGTGGTTGCTAAATTGGCGGCTGAAATAAAAAGGAGAACGAAAGCCTACTTCGGTGGCTATTTGCTCAATGTTGTGATTTGTGAAAGCCAGCAAACGTGCGGCTTGCTTGAGGCGTAGTTCTAAGATTGTCTGGATGAGGGGGCTTCCAACCTCTTGTTTGAAGAGGTGAGCCAGGCGCGAGGGAGAGAGAGCAACCATCTGCGCCAGCGCTTCGACTGTATGCCATTCGCGTAGGTCGTCGGTAATTCTCTCAAGCACTTGCTGAATACGTGGATCATAGCTTCGGCGCTCCTCAAACCGATTTTCCATTATCGCAAGTAGTAGAATCTCTTCCAGGCGATTCAGAGCAAGCTTCCGCTGTAATATGGCGAGTGAGTCAGAGGGGGAAGTTGGTGGGTTGTGAGAGACGAAGAATGAGTTGAGGTCCGCGTTCAGTTGGAGAAAGGCTTGCTGCACCCGATCTCTAGTCGCTGTGGCGTGTAGCGAAATCTTACAGAGGCCAGGGCACAGTTCAGGGAGATGTAACCAGTTAGTCCAGTCAGCAAGCGGGAGAAAGTGAGCCCAGAGGAATTCCCATGTACCATCGCGCGGAACCGAATAGTCGTGGGATGCACCGGTCTTGAGGATTACAAGATCCCCAGGTTCGGCAAGGATTCGTTCTTTGTGGAGACGATACAATCCTTGTCCAGCGATGGTATAGGTAATAAGCCAGTTGCCAGAGCCGCGTGAGCGCTGGACCGCATAGCCATAGTGCTCCTGCAGGTAGCCGCTTACAAAAATGTCGGGTGGTGGCGCGGGCGTCTCAAAGTTAACCATAGCAGGATTATATAGGTTTATAACTGTTCTGTCCATTCTCCTACGCCAATTTTCGGGTTAGCATTGAAGCATACACACATTGTCGTGAGTTTCAGTCAGCGAAAGGATGCGAACTATGACGACAGGGACAATGCATCTTGCTCCTGAGCAACTGGTGGCCTTCCATAAACAGGGGTTTCTGGTCGTAGATGATGTTTTCAAGCAAGAAGAGATAGAAAAGCTACGTGAACGCTTTATGCAGATTCACGCGCACGGTCCTGTACCGGGCTACTTTGAGCCTGTCTCGTCCGATGAAGCCAAAGGTGATATTCTTAAGCAATATCCACGTATCATGCACCCTCACCGTTTCGATGAGCTAGCACGCCGCTATTTACTGGATCAGCGACTAGCTGGTATATTATGGGACCTCTTTGACGAAGAGCCACTCGCGGCGCAAAGCATGCTCTACTTCAAACCCGCTGGCGCGCGCGGTCAGGCCTTACATCAGGATAACTTCTATCTGCGCGTAGAGCCTGGAACCTGCATAGCGGCCTGGGTACCACTTGACCCGACTAATCGCGAGAACGGGGGTCTAGAAGTCGTACCAGGAACGCATAAGATGGATATCTTCTGCCCTGAAGAGGCTGATAGTTCGGTTTCTTTCACGCGCGACTTTGTGCCAGTGCCAGAAGGGCTCGCGGCAATTCCAATTGATATCGCGCCTGGGAGTGTGCTTTTCTTCAATGGCAGTTTAGTGCATGGATCTCAACCGAATACGACAAAGGATCGCTTTCGACGCTCCTTTATCTGCCACTATATCGGTCGCTCATCCGAACGCATGTCAACATGGTATCGCCCCATCCTGACTACGCAGGGAGAAGAGGTAGAGATCGACATAAACGAAGGGGGTGGCCCCTGCGGCGTCGAGGTAGCTGGACCGCATTAAGAAAGATAGAGGCGTGGATATAGAGTCACGTACCTATGTTGCTTCAAGCAACGCATAGCGCTCTATAGCCACGCCTCTCAATGCTTAGATTGTGCTTAACGCGAGTGCCTGATGGTGCTGCCCAAGGAAGGCTGTTTTCCAGGGAAGAGGCAGAAGTCTCCAATGCAATCCCGCGTCAGATGAACGATATACACCATGATTGCAGAGCGCGTAAAAGACGCCAGGCTCCTCGGCATGGCTCCCAAGAACTGGTATCACTGTCCCTTGAAAATCAGGTAGACCAGCAGTAACGCGCTGCCAGGGCTTACCAGCCTGTTTGAGATAGATGGCGGATTGAGCATCTTCACGATGATGATGAGCGGCATAGGGGCTGGGGGAAGCAGAAGCAACGATGATATCGGGATTTACAGGATCAACAGCCAGACCCCACAGGTAATGGTGCTCAAGCCCCTCGTCGGGTCGCTGCCAGGTTTGACCACCATCAAAGCTCTCGCTATAGCCTCTACCATGAATAGAGAAGCCATCGCCAGCCGATGAATACAAGCGCTCAGGAGCCTGAGGATGCATAATAAGGGTATGTGTATCGAAGGGAGCATCGGACACACGATCCTCCCAGGTTTGACCACCATCGAGGCTGCGAACGAGCGCTCCAGCCTCAATGGCAACAAAGAGTCGACCGGGCATATTAGGGTCGGGTGTTATCCAACGCACATGGCTGGTATGAGGACGTGGAGGAAAGCTCCAGGAGGAGGAAGATGGAAGCGCACGAAGTTTTTCGAGTTCCTGCCAGGTACTCCCTCCATCCTCTGAACGAAATAGAGTACTCGGCTCGGTTCCAGCATAGACGACACCATATCCATTGCTTTGTTCAGTTGAGCTAACCGCGAGCGCCGTAATATACGGCTGATAGATGCCGTCACCCTTATATGGCTTCATAGCCTCCCCAATGTCCCCTATCGGCTGCCATGAATGACCAGCATCTTCACTACGCCAGAGACCACGCCCAAACGTTCCACAATACACCCGTTCAGGATGAAAAAGGTCTACTGCGAGACAGGTGGTTTGCAATCCTTCCAGGTGGGAATGCGCCTGCCATTGATCACCATGTTGTTCAGCGACAAGTAGCTCTCTCTCCATAGCAAGATATATCTTCAAGTTGTTTACCTCCCTGGCTCAGAGCCAATGAACTAAAACGATGCGCCAATGGATCAAGCTGTGAGAATCGAAACTTAGCACCTCTGTATAGAGTTGTTCACCTCTCAGGCACATGGCTATAAACGATTGGTATTTTCCACTACTTGTACTACTAATAAAATACCCGATTAAGATACACTATTTCCTCTATTAAATATTATGTCTACGGGCGCGACATGCGATAGCTGTGTATCTATCACGCGGGGATGCTACGTATACTGACTATAGTCACATTAATGGCTTGCTCACTTTGGTTCTGCTTTGCATTTGTCTGAACGGGTCGGTGGATAGGTGAATCTTGGTGGTTATCTTTCCAAGCAATTCGCTGAGCAAGCTGAGTACAAGGCTACATACAGTTACGCTAAGGATATAGCACATCTTCTCGTGATGATCTTATACGAAAACCGACCCTCATACGAGGGCACGGCGCCGCTATTCGCTGCTAGCGCTGACGCGCTCAGGTTTTCGCATTAGGAGGATACAAGCAAAGGGGAAAAGATATGCATACTCGTCGTTTTGGTAAAAGCGACTTACAAATTACACCCATTGGAATTGGCGCATGGGCAATTGGCGGAGGCGAGTGGGCCGGAGGCTGGGGATCGCAGGACGATCAAGAATCTATAGCAACCATCAAACGTGGTCTAGATCTAGGCATCAACTGGATTGATACGGCGGCTGTCTACGGCCTTGGACGCTCGGAAGAAGTTGTTGGAAAAGCTATCAAGGGGCGCGAACGCCCGCTGATCTTCACAAAATGCTCTCTGGTCTGGGACGATAACCGCAAGGTAGGAAACAGCCTGAAGAAAGACTCCCTCAAGCGCGAGGTAGAATCCAGTCTCAAGCGCCTGGGCATCGATTACATTGACCTCTACCAGATCCACTGGCCCAACCCCGACCCGGATATTGAAGAGGGTTGGAGTACACTAGCGGAACTGAAGAAAGAAGGCAAAGTGCGCCATATTGGCGTCTCAAATTTCAGCATTGACCAGATGGAGCGCGCCGAGCGTATCGCGCCCGTCGAGACACTTCAGCCCCCCTACTCATTAATCCATCCCGAGGCAGAGAAGGATATCCTGCCCTATTGTGAGAAGCACGATATCGGTGTCATAGTCTACTCACCTATGGCATCAGGTCTATTAACAGGCCAGATGACCGAGGAGCGCATTCAGCAGATGCCCGAGGATGACTGGCGCAAGCATGATGCCGAGTACCAGGGCACACGCCTGAAGCGCAACCTGGAACTGGCGCATACCCTACAAGAGATTGGACAAATGCACAACGTCACAGCAGGCGTCGTCGCCGTCGCCTGGACGTTGCGTAATCCAGGGGTTACCGCCGCGATTGTCGGCTCACGCCAACCAAAACAGATCGAAGACATGGTCATGGCCGCAGAATACCGCCTGAGTGAGAGTGAACTCCAGGAGATTGAGAAGTTTGTACTGACTCATCCCTAGGTCTGTAGCTAGCAAGAGAGCGGAGATGTGCTTTATGAGCGCACCTCCGCTCTCTTGTTATCTGGTCATGTCCCAACCCCAACAACTGTTCCCCCTAGAAGTCCTAAACGGGGTAAGGTCTGAGTCCACATCATACACTTAAGCAGTGACAGTAGTATGGGCGTATTGTGTGCTTAGAGGTAGCAACTATCGTAGAAAAGCCTTCATGCTTGAGTGAAAGAAAATTTAGTGCATATCTCCAGAAAAGCTAGAAGCTTAGAAATTGCTTAGTATTTAAACTTCTAAGTTAGCATATCTCGACAGTAGAACAATAGATATGCTATCATCAATATGCATTCATGCAGGATTTCTTCTGTGGAAAGCGTGTATTTGTAGATGGAGTTTGCATCGTGGCGCGACCTAAACTTAGATCAACATCAAAATCAATACAGCAACTAAAGCAGAGTTTGCTGAGACAATTAAGGGGTCGCTTAATCATCTGCATTAGCTGCCTGGTATTCTGTTTACTGTTCAGTGTCTCCGCAGGCTTATTTGTTTCCACTAATCAACAACAACTTGGCGAACACAAAGTCAATGTACATGATGATACCAATGGTATTCTGCAAGCACTTGTTGATCAGGAGACAGGCTTGCGTGGTTATATCGCGACAGGAGACGCAACCTTCCTGGACCCCCTGAACACTGGTGAGCAGCAATATACAAATTACATTCAGAAGCTCAAAGTAGATCTAGCCACGAATGGATATAGCGTAACCTCTACAGCACTCTCGCAACTAGAGAATAGCGTCAACGAGTGGGCAACTACCTACAGAGAACCGCAGATCGCGAATATGCATGCTGATCGTCTAGATGCTGCTCGAGCCGAAACGATTAACAACCAGGGAAAACGTCTATTTGATGCGGTTCGCAATAACATCAACCGCCTACAGTTAAGCGCCGACAGAGATCTATTAACTGCGCAGAGCAATACAAATACCCTCAATTTGAGCATTATTGTGTTCGCGTTGATATTGACAGTGCTGGTCGTAACCTGGTTAGCATTTACCTTCAGCCTCTTCACACGTGTACAGCGCGAGCAAATGGATAGTCTTAAAGCCGCTTCGGCTGCCTTTGGTGAAGGGGACCTCACAGTACGAGTCTCAGAGGGCGCGGATACCGAGTTTAACGAACTTGGGAGAACCTTCAACACGATGGTAGCACGCCTCAGAACACAGCAGCGAGCGTTGAAAGATCGCGATATTCTTGAAAATGTGTTGCAGTTAAATTCGCTGATGACTGAGAGCCTGGATTTACAAACCCTGATACAGAACACGCAACAACATCTTCTAAATCTGCTGGACGTGCAAGTGTCGGCTTTCTATCGCTTCGATGCCCAAACGCAGACATTAAACCTCTTCTCAGCGGTAGGCAGTAACAACGCTGAATTGCTAACAAGCATCGCCCTAGGCGAAGGTTTGATCGGACGCGCGGCCAAAGGGCGCAAACCTCTCATGATTAGCAATCACGACCAGGAAGACCAAACATTCCAGGTGCAGACGATAATGGGGACGGTACTCCCTTCAAGCCTCTATCACCTCCCATTACTCCAGGGCAAAGAGCTACTAGGTGTCTTTGTCCTTGGCTCAATCTATCCTATGAGCGAGCAAGCACGCAACGTACTCAATGTCATCAGTAGCAATCTGGCGGCGGCAGTGCATAACGCTGCCTCTTATGAGCGTATACAGAATCAAGCCCTTGAACTGGCGGAATACGCGCATCAGCAAGAGCAGAGCAATAAAGCACTTGTGCAAAAACATGAGGAAATGACCGTCCTGAACGCCGCGCTGGTGGAAGCGAACCGGGTGCGTAGTCAGTTCCTCTCAACCATGTCCCATGAGCTACGCACACCATTAACCTCAATCATCGGTTTTGCTCAGATGGTCCTTCGCTCCGCAAATAAGAATCCATTGAATGAGCGCCAGACCAGCAATATAGATCGCATCCTGAAGAACTCACAACATCTGCTAAGTCTCATCAACGACGTACTCGATCTGGCGAAGATCGAAGCAGGGCGTATGGATATCAACGCCGATGAGATCATCTTGCAGAACCTGATCTCAAGTGTCGTCGAAGAGACAAGGTCAATGGCAATAGAGAAGAGGCTCAACCTGACTAGCCAGTTTGAAGAAGGGCTGGGTGGCATTGAAACCGATCCACGCAAGCTGAGGCAAATCTTACTTAACTTGATCTCAAACGCGCTAAAGTTTACGGAAAAGGGCGCGGTCGAGGTTAGTGCTAAACACTATTCACAAGCAACAGAAGAGCTTGATGAGATTGAGCAGATTATCATCACTATCAGGGACACAGGTATCGGCATCCCATTAGAGAAACAGGAGCATATCTTTGAGGCCTTCTATCAGGCCGATAACAGTAATAGCCGCAACTATGGTGGCACGGGTCTGGGCCTCTCGATAGTACACGAGTTGACCACCTTGATAGGTGGCAAGCTGGAGTTTCAAAGTGTACCGGGCACAGGTTCAACCTTCAGCATTATCTTGCCTGTCCATCTACGCGACCAGCGTTTTGCACAGAACATGCGCTTGAATAGTATCCAGCCCCCACGACGGAAATCTTCTACAAACCGGATATAATAGGAGTCCCTAGCTCAGGTGAACTGACTACGCTCGATCCAGCATCTGATGGGGTGGAAGACCCCTATCTGGTCGTTGCTGTTGACGACAATCCCGATGTACTGGAACTAATCACAGCATCTCTTGAACAGACACCATACCGCGTAGTTGGAGTACAAGACCCGGCGCAGGCTGTTGCTGTAATTCAAGAGCTCAAGCCAAACGCGATCACATTGGATATCATGATGCCGCAGATCAACGGCTGGCAGATCCTACATCAGTTGAAATCAAATCCAGCGACTTCTACCATCCCCGTCATCCTACTAACAGTGCTTGAAGATCGTTCGGCAGGCTACGTGCTCGGCGCCGACGAATATCTAGTGAAGCCTGTCGCACGTGATGCTCTTTTGCGCGTACTGCACCAACTTACTAACCGCTCAGACGCGCCCAGAGAACTTCCCACAGACGAAATCAATAAGAATCAACAGGGGTCCGCTATACACGATGCGTTGCGCCCCATAATGCTGGTACATGATGAACGTGATATCCATAAATTGATAGAAAAGATCGTTCATAATAGGGATCTTGAACTTCTGAATACCAAAAATGGGCAAGATATGATGGCGATCATCGAGAAGGCCCATCCTGAAATGCTCATGCTCTTCGTCAAAGTAGGAAAAAACAATGAAAGCGGCGAGCATAGGAATATAGCCATCAATGCAAATGTCCCTAACACACCACATCCCCTTCTAGAGGGAAAGGTAACTGAAAGCACTCTCAGAGACGATTCAGAGAGTGAGAGCAGAGGGTAGCAGACTCAGAAATGCAAGGCTGGGATGATGGTAGGGTATGCAATATTCGATGCTGAAGCGCGACATTGGTCAACTTTCAAGGACCTAGATTGAGACACAGACATACTATGGGTAGCACCGCGGCCATGAGAAAGCGTATTTTGATTGTCGATGATAGCGAAGATATGCGCCAACTCCTGACCCAGATTCTTGAAGAAGAAGAGCTATACGACTTATATCTGGCAGAGAGTGGAGTCGAAGCCCTTGCGCAGGCATTACGTGTGAAACCAGATCTCATTCTGATGGACATGTCCCTACCGGGTATGACTGGTTGGGAGGCCGTAAGCCAGTTACGCAAACTGGACGACTTTAAAGAAACGCCTATCGTGGCTGTCACTGCACACGTCTCACCAGCGGATCAAAAACGAACCCGCGCCATTGGGTGCAATGAACATCTGGGTAAACCCTTCGATGTGATACATGTGCTTGATATAGTCGAACGTCTCTTAGAAGAGAGTAGGTAGCCAACGTGCAAGTTGAGCTCCAGTAGTGATGATTATTGCAGAGATCATCACTACTGGAGCTCGTTTGTTTTATAGGCGCATAAAATGACTTTTCGTGCTATCCAGGTATGCTAGAATGCTGGATAAGCGTTCTGAACCAGGATTTCAAACTCGGCTTCAAACCAATGACCAGCCAAAGGTGCATTAGGAATGGCCTCTGTTAGATTGCCACCATTGGCCTGCTGACTACCATGGAAGGTAGGATCGCACATGCGATCAAAGCCTTTACCCTCATCATTTGACTCAGCCTGACTCGCGCCATCGGACTCGCCTGGAGGCTTGACCCATACATAGGCATCGAAGCCAGAGGCGGGGCTGGCTGTTGGGCGCACACCAATGCCTCCATACTGGTTACACCAGTTGCCTCGATGTACGCGCCGATCAATCTTCGACTCCTTCACAAATGTGTTCAGGTCCGTCGATGTGCTCGCGCTGGTTGGGCGTGACCCCTGAGGACCGGACCCTCCCCAGCCATTGCGCGAGGTATCAATCAACATACCAATGGTCGTGGGAAAGCCACGACTGATGAACGCGCTCCGCATCGCTGACGCATAGCTTGCCTCGTCAATATAGTCGTTATATTGATAGAAATTGGCCGAACGTACAGGTTGACCACCAACCGTCTGATTCGCAGTCATGAAGGGCTCGGTGGTTGGCGTATAGTTCGCGGTATTGCTGATAAAACCATCCACGCTGTTGACGCCCCCGGTAGCGCCCTTGATAGTGTTCGCGATCAGATCGGCTGCGGGTCCAAAGTTGCTGCTCCATCCGAGCCAGCCAGAGTGAGCGATGTCAACGTAATTGTAGACATTACTCAACGCGTGCAACTTGCTTAACGCGTACTGCACTCCCTGAACATAGGCACCGCTGGAATTGGCCTCGGAGCACAGCGACATTGAGAGATTCGTCACCAGGTTAGGAAGTGAATCTGGCTCAATAATGGCAGCAATCCGCAGATTTTTGTACTTCGCCTGGCTCAGGACTGCGACAAGTGGATCGATATACTGGGTCTTGTACTTATTTAAGCCGTCCTGTGCGACGAGCAATTCACCGTTTGATGCCAGGGCCGCACAGTCTCGGTTTGGAAGGTCGTAGACAACGATGGTGATAACCACTGGAGTGCTTCCATTCGCAGCGTCTTGCTGTACCGCAGCGTCCAGATGTCCTGCGAGCGTACGTGTCACACCTGGTCCGCCCGTAACGGCCGCGATACGATCCAGCCAGACAGCAGTTGGATAGTTGGCAACCTTCGCCATTTGCGCCCCAAGGGTTCCACCTTTGGCACTCGCAGCATCAGTAACCTCCGCCTTGTAGTCAGGGTTAATGTAGCCATCGGCGCCTGCGAACACATTGTCCACATGGGAGCCTGCCGGGGGCTGCGTGGGGGTTGGTGTTGGTGTGCTAGGCGTCGAGGTAGCAGTAGGAGTGGAGGAAGGCGTGGTTGGCGTTGGTGTTGGTGATGTTGATCCGTTGCAGGCATTACCATTCACGCTAAAGCTTGTGGGTATGGGGTTACTGGTTGTCCAGGAACCATTGAAACCGGGGTTGACCGTCGCGTTTGCCGCTACATTCCCGTTATAATCCATGTTCACCACTGTGACATTTTGACCTGATTGGCTAAACGAGCCATTCCAGCCTTGCGTGACAGCCTGACCACTGGCAGGAAAGGTAAACGCCAGTCTCCAGCTAGTCCATGCTGTGGAACTGGTATTCTGAATTGTAATGTTTGCGCCAAATCCCCCTGCCACTGATTGGTGATGGTATAACTCACCTGGCAATATGAGGCAGCATACGTAAGTTTTGCACTGAAGAATAGGCTGCCAACCGCGAGTCCACACAGTAGCAGCGTGGTGATAGGGATTGTAAACAGACGAAAGCGTCCTTTGCTTTTCATCAGCTTCTCCTCGTACATTGCTGTCAAAATGTGCCTTTTGCTCAGGCACACACGATGAGATACAATATTGGTTGAGATCTTCGTTGACCGCTAATTTGCTCTCCTTTCATGCGTTATACACCTATCATTGTGAGGCCATCAAGCAGATTAGGGTAAGCTTACCCGCAAGATAACATGCAGGGTAAGGCCACACTTTAAGCCGATCCACGCCATATGGGGCTCCCTAATTTATGGCTCCTCGCCCTTCCCCATGAAAGCACCTAATCAATAGTGATATGCCTCTCTCAGCAAAACAGGCTAATTATGGCATACCATGCCGGAATGGCAGCGTCAATGGAATACGTGCAACTGATGAAAAAGTGAAGTGTTTTTGGAAGTGCCGCTATCGCCTTCTTGACAACTAACGATAGTTACGTTATCTTAAACCTATAACTAATTACCGTTCTATCCATGTCAGAAGTACCTCTTTCTGGCCTGGCAACTCACAATGAAGCAAAGCAGACATGGCAAAAGGTAAACGCAAGGAAATTATCAACGCCTTCAAAGAGCGAAAACTCAGCGGGGAATCTATCGGATCATCAACAGGCAGAGTGGGCAATATCTGCTAGGCCATGCCGCGAATCTTGAGAGTGTACAAAATCACTTTCAGTTCGCGCTCACTACGGGCTCGGCTATCCATCCCAGACTGAAAAAAGAGTGCCGCGAGCTAGGTTCAGAGGCATTCGCGCTTGAGATTCTTGAGGTGCTTGAGCAAAAGTCAGAGCAAACTCAGGCAGAATTTATGGACGATTTGCAAACGTTAGAGCAGCTTTGGCGCGCGAATCTTGATGCGTCAAAGGAATACTAATTCCCTTAACGCATCGTATGTAGTCATGGTTTGGCTTCGCTAGCCTGTGACAATATTTATCAGACGGTTAGGCACATAAATGACGCGCTGAACAGGCTGACCCGCGATAAAGTGTTGAACGCGTTCGTTCGCCTGAGCCTGACACTGAATCTCCTCAGCGCTATTCGACGTGGCGACCTCAATGCTGGCACGCACTCGACCATTTACCTGTATAACAATGGTCACGCGGTTCGTCTGAATCACCTCGGCATCATACACAGGCCAGGGAGTGATATGCACTGATTCCGTGTGCCCCAATTGCTCCCATAACTCTTCCGTGATATAGGGCGCATAGGGTGCCAGTAACAGCAGCAACGTCTCCAGTTCTGCCCGTGAGGCGTCGCCACGCTCCACCAGACCATTCAAGTACTCCATGGTGGCGGCAATAGCGGTATTATACTTGAGATTCGCAGTGTCCTCTCCCACGCGCTTAATAGCCAGATGCATCGCGCGTGTGGCTTCCGAAGAAGCTGGATTTGCCTTTGTGCTCTGACGCTGTTGTGTGACCAATCGCCAGACCCGGTCCAGAAAACGGACAACACCACCAATGCCCCGGTCGCTAAAATCACCACCAGCCTCATATGGACCCATAAACAGCAGGTAGACACGAAAGGCGTCCGCGCCAAAGTGGTCTATATAATCATCAGGAACGATGATATTACCTCGCGATTTAGAGATCTTCGCTCCATCTCGCGTGATCAGGCCGTTAGCACGAAACTGCTTGAATGGCTCTTCGAAGTCCAGCAAGCCCAGGTCATGGAGGGCCAGGGTAATAAAGCGTGTATACATCAGGTGTAACACGCTGTGTTCCGCGCCGCCTATATACATATCTACGGGTAGCCATTTGCGCGCCAGTTCGGGATCCCATGCTTGGATATCGTCATGCTTTGAGAGGTAGCGCAGGTAATACCAGGCCGAATCCAGAAAGTTATCATTAACATCCGTTTCTCGACGCGCGGGCTTCCCACAGATGGGGCAGGTTGTATTCACGAACGACTCGATATTCGCTAGCGGCGAGGCACCACTTCCTGTCGGCATCCAGTCTTCTACATCGGGCAACAAGACTGGTAGCTGCTCATCTGGCACCGGCACAGCCCCATGCTCAGGGCAATAAATTATCGGAATAGGTGGTCCCCAATAACGCTGGCGACTAATCAACCAGTCGCGCAAGCGATATGAGACGCGATGTCTCCCCAAACCCTGTACAGAGGACCAGCTAATTATAGCCTCGCGGGCTTGCGCGCTGGTCAAGCCCGTGAACTCGCCTGAGTCATAGAGAATGCCGTCCTCTTCGTTGGCTTCTGCCTGTGCCGTGTTGGAAGCGGGGGTTCCATCACCTGAGCGAATAACAAAGCGTACAGGCAGACCTTGAGCGCGCGCGAAGACCATATCGGTCTGGTCATGCGCGGGAACTCCCATAATCGCACCCGTTCCATACCCTTCCAATACATAGTCTGTGATCCAGATGGGCAGCGACTCGCCTGTCAGAGGATGCCTCGCATAGGCACCAGTGAAGACTCCCGTCGCTCCTCGTTCTGCATCGACTGGCAGTTTGCTCACCTGTTCCTGGTAGACATGCACTTCTGTGCGCTGCTTTTCGCTCGTAATCACATCCACTAATGGGTGACGTGCGGCAAGCGCGACAAAGGTAACACCATAGATGGTATCAGGCCGTGTCGTATATGCCTGAATGCGCGTGCCCGGTATATTCACGACCTCCATCTCAAATTCCAATCCTTCGGAGCGACCAATCCAGTGACGTTGCAGGCTCTTTACTCGCTCGGACCAATCCAGAGTATCCAGATCATCCAGCAGCTTCTGCGCGTACTTGGTGATTTTGAAGAACCACTGCTCCAACCAGCGTTTCTCTACGATAGTGTCGCAGCGCTCACAGTGCCCATTGATTACCTGCTCATCTGCCAAAACTGTTTTATCCCTGGGGCACCAGTTTACGCTTGCGGCCTTGCGCTCGGCCAGCCCTGCTTTGAAGAGTTGCGTAAAGATCCATTGCGTCCAGTGATAGTAGCTCGGTTCAGTGGTGTGGATTTCGCTTGACCAGTCGAAACGGTTACCGATACGCTTCAATTGCTGCTCACGGAAGTGCTCGATGTTGCGCCGAGTCAAAGCTTTTGGGTGTACACCTTGCTTAATCGCAAAATTCTCGCTATGGATGCCAAAGGCATCGAAACCTATCGGCTCAAAAACATCGTAGCCCTGCATCGCCTTATAGCGCCCCTGAATATCCGCGCCGATATAGGAATACATATTGCCTACGTGCAATCCCTCGGCGGAGGGGTAGGGAAACATCATCAGGTTATAGAATGGCTTGCGTGCGTTGCGCAGATCGACCTGATAAAGTTTGCTCATCTCCCAGCGCTCACGCCACTTTGCCTCAAAGCGCGCGAAGTCATAGCCTGGCTGGCGCACATGCGTGAATACTGAGGGAATAGTACCTGATTTAATTTCTTCAGACTCAAAATTTGTTCCAGGCTCTACTGACTGGGGTATGGCTTTACCCGAGACGCCTTCTGGGAACCGCGCCTGTGACATAAGGTCCTCCTACTGACTAAGCAAACTGTAGAACGGAACAGAGAATAGGCGCGGAGGGCATAAAAAAGCACCTCCGCCTATGCAGGGCGAAAAGTGCGGACAGGCCCACCTTCGCGGTACCACCATGCTTCACCATTATCTTGCGATAATGGCCTTAAAGGGTATGGATATTACCCATGCTCAGTAACGGGAGCATCCCGGCAGGAACTACCAGCGTTCGCATGAACGTTTCACTCCTGCGGCTTGCGAGGGAGCTTCAGACAACACTCTGATGCTGGCTCACAGCTGCCGCCAGCTCTCTGAAATCGCTATGTGCCCTACTTTCCTCGTTCTTGACCTTTTCCTTCTTGGAAAACCTGAGCGCATTCAGGTTGATATTAAACATGTATTACTCTTAGTATAGCTAGCGTAACCTAGATGTTGCGATTTGTCAATCCTTTTTATTAGATACCCTCTTAACTTTCCAATTCTCGCTGACACTGAAATCGGTGTGCCGAAGACGCGAAAGTTCGCTTGGGAGCTGAGGGTTGTTAAGAGCATATCTAAGCTCTTGACAATCACGCTTTTCGCTGCTATATATATGAGTATAATATATATTCCATATATATAGGTGAAAGAAATGGGAAAAGAAAATAAGAGCCGCTTTGCATTGTTAGGCATTCTAAGCCTCGCACCAGCTTCTGGCTATGACATAAAGAAGACCGTTGAATATAGTGTGGGCAACTTCTGGAGCGAGAATTATCCGCAGATTTATCCCATGCTTAAGCAATTGGAGCAGGAAGGCCTGACGCATAGTTCTGTTGAGAAGCAGGAAGGTCGCCCTGATAAGCATATCTATACACTAACAGAAGCGGGTTGGGAGGCTCTCAAAGCCTGGTTAAGTGAGCCCTTCGAATATCAACGCGAACGAAATGAATTGCTACTCAAGCTCTTCTTTGGCTATCTCAATCCTACAGCTATCAGCTTGGAACATGTACGACGTCACCGCGCTATGCAGGAGCAATTACTGGCTCATTATCAGAGCATCGAGGATGAGCTTCGAGCTAATGATAGCGAGAGCTCACATTTCTCCTACTGGTTGATTACTCTGAGCTATGGTCGCCATATTTCCAGAGCTTTGCTCGCATGGTGCGATGAGACGTTAGAGATCCTTGACAAGTTACAAAAATCTTAACCTATAGCTGGATTTTACAGAGAAGAAGGTTCTAAAAATGAATGACAGCGCGTTTTCTAAACAATCCACAGCCCCCACGAGCCCAACCCTTAAAGGGGCTCTCAGAAGCCTGATTTTGAGCCTGCTCATTAATGTAGGCTTTCCGCTCTTGCTCATCTATATATTGACCACGTATATGCATACCAGCGAGTTTATCGCGCTGAGCCTCGCCTCGCTGGTGCCAATTGTGGATAGTGTAGTGGAGATTCTACGGCATCGTCGCCTGGACTTGATTGCTGTCTTTTTTCTACTGGGGACCTCAACCAGTATTCTGGCCCTTGTGCTGGGCGGGCCTATTCAGTTGTTAATCATCCGCGAATCATTCTTCTCTGGTGCGCTCGGATTGATCTGCCTCCTCTCGCTGATTGTTTTCCCGCGCCCACTGATGTTCTATGTTGGTCGGCAAATGCTTACGGGCAATGATCCCGTACGCCTTCAGCGCTTTAATGAGAATTGGCAAAATCCTACAATGCGCGCTAGTCATCGTCTTGTGACCTCTGTTTGGGGAGTAGCACTCATAGGTGAATTTCTGGTTCGCATTGTGTTGGCCCTGACGCTTCCTACAACCATAGCATTCTCACTCGGTAGCACTATCCTTACCATCACACTGGCTGCTACATTCTTTTGGACCTTTGTCTACATTGCTCGAATGCGCCGTAAGCTAGCAGCAACTGAAACAAAGTAATATATAGTTTCATTCAGGCTAAGGAGATTTCCAATTATGTCTCAGACGCTATCACAAGCCTCTTCATTTTTTGCCCCTGGATACTCTTCTCTGGAACAAGAGGTGGTTCTGGATCGCCTGCCAGTAAGCGGCACCATTCCACATTGGTTGGAGGGCTCACTACTCCGCAATGGTCCCGCTAAGTTCGAGATGGGCCAACAAAACTTTCGCCACTGGTTCGACGGCTTCGGTATGCTACATCGCTTTACCTTTCAACAGGGTCAGATCTCATACGCGAACAAATTTCTACGCAGCGATAGCTATGTCCAATCAATGGAAGAGGGGCGCATTGTTGGATCATCCTTTGGTACCGATCCTTGTAAGGCCGTGTTTAAGAAGACACAGAGCGTCTTAATCAATACCAATGTGAGCGTTGATCAGATGGTAGGGCAATTTGTAGCGATGACTGAATCCCCCATTCCTGTACGCTTTGATCCTCATACCCTGGATACTTTAGGCGTTGTTGAGTATGACGACCGTCTTACCGGACATCATGGCTGCGCGCATCCTCATCACGATGGCACAGCGCGCATTCTGAGCTTTATGACAGAGTTTGGCCCTCAATGCGAGTTTAAGGTCTTCGCCATTGAGAATGATAGCGCGCCACATCGTACCCCGATTGGCTCCTATCCAGTCACAATGCCACCTTACATCCATAGCTTTAGTATTAGCGAGCATTACATCATCATTGCCGAATATCCGTATCGGCTAAATCCGTTGAGCTTGCAGTCAGGCAAGGCATATGTCGAAAACCTCCAATGGTTGCCAGAGGAGGGAGCACGCTTTGTTGTCATGGATAAGCAAGATGGGAGTATAGTGCGTATTTTTAGCACTGACGCTTTCTTTTGTTTCCATCACATCAACTCATTTGAGCAAGATGGTGACATCTTTGTGGATCTTGTGGCATATTCAGATGCCACGATTGTAAAGGGTCTCTATCTAGATCAGTTGCGCGGTATCTCACAAGAGATTCCAACACAGCAACCCAGTGAATTCAGACGCTATCATTTACCCCTGAGTAGTAAGACTGAAGTGGCTAGCTATGAGCACATAACAAATGCCAGGATTGAGCTTCCAACGATCAATTACCAAAGCTACAATGCTCGTGACTATAGCATAGCTTACGGAGTTTGCACTGATTGGGAGCATCCCGAGGTCGTCTCCAATCAGCTTGTCCGTATAGATGCTCGTCAGAAAAAAGCGCTTACCTGGTCTGAGGAAGGCTGCTATCCGGGCGAACCAATCTTCGTTGAGGCGCCAGAGGCTCGGGCTGAAGATGATGGTGTCGTACTCTCTGTCGTTTTAAACGGCAAGAAAGGCAACTCATTTCTGCTCGTTTTAGACGCCCACACCTTCCATGAGATTGGTCGCGCCGAAGTCCCACATCATATTCCCTTCGGCTTCCATGGGCTCTTCTTCCCAGGTATCCATTAATAGAGAAACAAAGGAAGAGCAATCGACGTGCGCCGATTGCTCTTCCTTTCATATTTGAAGTGGCTAAAGCCAATCAAAAACGTTATTTTCGCTCAAGAATGAAGACAGGAATCTCGCGACTCGTCTTCTCTTCGTAATCGCCGTAAGGAGTAAAAATCTTCTTTGCCGCCTCAAAAGCCTTCGCGCGCTCCTCGCCTGACAACTCTCTGGCCGTAGCCGCAAACTTCTCTTTACCAACCTCAATCGTTATATCAGGATTGGCCTTCAGGTTGTAATACCACAGTGGATGTTTGGGCGCGCCACCCTTGGAAGCCACGGCAAGATAACTCTCCCCATAAGGAACGGACATCAATGGGAAGATACGCTCCTGACCCGATTTCGCGCCCTTCGTTGTGATTAGGATCAGGGGTGCCCAGCCTGGAACCTGTCCCCCATTCGCACGGAACTCCTTAATTACATTTATGTTTCGTTCAATAAAATCTTTATCTTCCATACTGAATTTCTCCTTTTGTTGAAATTAAAGGTGTACATGATGCACCCTATCTTTACATTGCTCCTATATCTATTATTAGAAGTAAGCAAAAGGGAATAATGCACATCTCATATTAACACACACAAGATGTGCATTATTCCCTTTTGCTATGATACTTTTTTGGAGATAAATCAAGTTAACGCATACATGTCTCGGCAAAGAGGCGCAGAGACTCAAGCTTTGTAGCATCCTCAAAGCGAATGATCAGCTCTTGAATTCCCGCCTCCTCATACTCGGCAATGCGTGCCCGAATCGCGTCTGGTGTGCCAATCAAAGCACGCTGGCGCACCTCATCAACATTCTGCTGCAAGCGCTCCGGTAGCTTCGCTACAGCCTCGGCGTCGGTAGCCGCGATGGCACAGTCATCTACAATTGCGGTGCGCTTAATACTATTGTAATCGCGACCCAGAGACTCACAATGCCCTTTGAGCACCTCTAACTTATGCTTGATATTCTCGATGGTTCCACCCAGGTTGCAGGCATCACCATATTGGGCAACCAGCTTGAGGGTGACCTTTTCGCCACTACCACCTATAAGAATAGGAATGTGTGGCTTCTGCACACCTTTAGGCTGGTTAATCGCTCCGCGCACCTGGTAGTACTTGCCCTCGAAATAGGCCTCTTCCTGGCTCCACATGGCATGGATTACCTGGAGAGCCTCGCGCAGGTGGCGCAAGCGATCTGGAGCTGAAGGATAGGGATAGCCATACGCATTATACTCATGCTCGTACCAACCCGCGCCAATGCCGAGCACCAAACGACCGTGACTCATCACATCCACCGTGCTCGCCATCTTGGCTAGCAGGGCAGGATTACGATAGCTATTGCAGGTGACAATTTGTCCCACACGCACCCGCTTGGTATCACGTGCTAGCGCCGCTGTGCTCGTCCAACACTCGAAGGTTACCTCTTGTGTTGGCGTGGGAACCGTGTGAAAGTGATCATAGAGCCAGATAGATGAAAAGTCGAGCGCCTCAGCCTCTTGCGCCACACGCGTCATCGCTTCATACGCCTCAACAGGATCGGGAATATCCACTAAATCCATCTTCCAACCTTGAGGCACAATTACACCAAACTCCATAGTTTTTGCTCTCCTTTTGCTTCAACCACCATGTAATTCATGTTGGCAACTTCATTATACGCTGAAAAAGCGAAGCTATCAGATAGCTATAGGAGAATGGGGATATATTCGGAAGCTGCAAACTCATGCCCGCAGGCGAGCCAGCCGTGCCATACGTCGCTGATGACGCCGCTCTTGTTGACGACGCTTTCTAAGTTGCCAGATGCCAAAGAGGATAATAAGCACCGCGACGATCACAATACCCATACGCTGAAAGATTGTTTCCAGCGCTTCCACTTCGACGGCAATAAAATAGCCCACCAGACTATAAACGGTATTCCAGGTCAGAGCCGCTATCACTTCAAAGACAAGAAAGCGCGCATAGGGCATCCTCGTCAGGCCTGCGCTGATGGCGACAAACGAGCGGAGATGACCTACTACGTGCGAAAAGAGAATAGCCTTACCACCATGCTTATAAAGCAAGATTCGTGCGAGACGTAAACGCCCACCAATTCTCAAGCGCCGCCCTAAAGCGCTCGCGCTCAAGCGCTGCAACGGACGTTCAAGCGCGTAACGTCCCAACAGGTAATCAATATGATAGCCAACGATTGTTCCCAGGGTCGCCCAGAAAATGACCAGGCCAAGGTTTAACGTACCAAGACGCGCGTAGAAAGCTCCGAGCAGTGCCAGCGAGTTACCCGGCATCACCAGCCCCAACAAAGCAGTGTTCTCAGAGAGCGTGCTTAAGAAGACGATCAGGTAACCATACTGGTTATAGAAGAGCTTCAACCACTCTATCACACTTTGTAGCATACGCTTTAGAAATCTCCTCCGCCGGAGTCACCAAAGTCCCCCTCACCTCCGAAATCTCCCCCTCCAAAGTCACCTCCCCCAAAACCTCCAGCGTCACCATGATCCATCGGTACTGCCCCATAATCATGAGACGAGAAGAGATTTCCCAATCCATAACCCATAATCGCGCCTAGACCACCCGCGATCCATGGATTCATGCCACTCCTCTGCTGGGGAAATGGTTGCTGCGGGTATGGACCTTGAGGACCATAGGGCGGCTGATAGGGTTGACCCTGCGGGCCGTACTGCGGCTGTTGAGGTGGAGGATACCCTGGACCATAACTCTGTTGCTGCTGAGAATATGGGCTATAAGGTTGCTGATAGGGCGGCTGGCTCTGCTGCATTGGTACCTCATATTGACTTTGAGGCTGATTATACTGTACCGAACCTGGGTTAGCATGCTCTCTGTTGCTCGCCCCTTGCTGATAGTAATCGGTATCATAGTTGCCAGGTCGCGTCGAGCGCACGCGTTCCGCCTCATATGCCGCCGCTGCTTCATCCGCGCGTGGCATGGTACCCGGATCAGAACGTGAGGTGTAACCAGCGTAGCCCTGCTCATATCCTCGCTCAAACGCATTAGCCTCTTTGGGTGGAGGCGTCCCACTACCTTGTTGAGCATATTCTCCAGATTGGTAGTAGCCTGTATCACTATATGGGTCTGTATACGTTGACTGCGGAGGCATCTGCTGTGGCATTTGGGGCGCGTTGGGATAACCATCTGGGATGCGCTGTGTCGTTTGCTCCGAAAGTGCGCGCGCGAAGAGTACCACAAGCATAATGACAAAGAATAGGAGCACTAAAGCCAAGAACATAACAAGCTCCTTGTAAAGATCAAGACCAGTCAGCCCCTTCGCTCAAGGCGGAACTAGCCAGAGTTGCTCTAAGCCTACGTTACATCGTGAGCAGACTGCCCACAACTTCTTCAGCTTAAACGTGCGTAGTAAATCCAATCTTACACGTTTGTGCGAGCCCATAAGTATCTCTTTATGAAGAATGACTTTCATCCTCTTTCATTATGCAGTCCATTATAAGCCGCGCAAATGAGAAGACACTGAAGCATAACTGAATCTACTCTGAAAAGAATTCAGGGAAGTGTCCAGAGAAATTATATTGTTCTGGACACTTCCCATATATAGATTTCACACAATATAACATATACGTTAGAGCCACACTCTCGTTCATTTTCAGGTCAAAAAATGAGAGATGTACGCGATCACGCACATCTCTCACACCTGTTCCTATTGAACACCATTGGCATGAAGTATTATTTTATTAGAGGCAACAGTTTACAAAGCATTTATACAAATCAATATTCTTTAGCTAACAGATCAGCAATCAGTTTGTAGCCCTTGTCATTGGGATGAATGTCAGGAGAACTGGCACACATCCAGGTCAAATTACAAAGGTGTGAATTGGGCGTCCTGACCCCACCAAAGGCTGAGTATACATCAACCAGCTTACCATACCCTCTAACATCATGCGAGAGATGCTCATTGAACACCTTAATATAGGCATTCGACTGAGGGCAAATATTCTGGAAGGGATTGTAGGCGTTAGTTACCAGAAGCTTGCCATGTGACTTCTTGAGGGCGCGTGAGAGTTGCGGCAAGATAACCGTTGTCAAGTTGGTATCTAACGTCTTCAGGCTTGCTGTAAAGCCTGCCTCATCAATCATACATGTAGCAGGATTGATCTTGGGAAGCAAATCATTAGCCCCAATGCTCAGCGTCACCACGGAGACTGGGCCCCAGTTGTTGATGTAATCCAGAGCCGCTGCAAGTTGTGACCCCTGATAGGGATACTTGCGCATTTCAGGATGTGGACATTCTCCATTGATCAGCGTGCTGGTTGTCTCACCAGGACACCCCTCATTGGCATAACTCATGATACCCTGACGCGTCACAGCATGAGCACGCGCAAAATAGTCCGCGTACCCATCTATGAAATCACCGTCTGGCTGAAAACCAAATGCCAGCGAATCGCCCAGGGCAAGATAATGTTTGCCAAAGGAAAATGAGAACTCCTGTTGAGGTGTTGAATGGGCCTCTACTCCATTGAATGGTGTCAATACAAGAAGCATAAAAGTGGCTAGAAGGGGAGCCAGTAAGAAACGACTGAGAGAGGCATGTGCCGTCCTTAACACGCAGTAACTCCTTCCATGAAATAAATGAGCATATTACATCTGCCACAATTGTAGCGGTTACACAATCTCTCAGTCTGTGACTTACCTCACACTCTCACTTCTCCCAACCAGGGACTCTCCGCATTACTACACTTCTGATGCCAACTTCTTTAGCTTTTCGTTCGCCAGAGCGATACCGAAGGCGTTATTAAACTCATTTGCCATAGTGAGAGCTTGCTGATAATAATCACGAGCCTGGTCGACTTGCTCGCGCTTGCTGGCGATATCGCCATAGGTGAGCAATCCCCAGATAGCATGGATCTGCAATCCCATTTCAGTAGCTAATTGTTCTGCTTGCTGGCAGTACTCCAGAGCACGCTTCAGGTCACCAAGATCCAGATAGACATCACTCACCAACAATTGGGCTGGCGGAAGACCACGTTTAAAGCCCATTTCTTCACGCAATTCCAATGAGCGAAGAGCATAGTGTAAGCGCTGCTCCCCCTCTGTATGATCTGTCAGGTGGCGTAATGCCTCGGATGCCGCCCATTTATTTCCGTGCTGTTCTGCTAATTCCAGAGCGCGCTGATAATAACTCTGGGCCTGCTCACTGTGACTCTCTCTATCGTAAGTCAAGCCCGTATAAAAGAGTGATTCAGAAAGTTTGAACAGATCACCAATCTGCTCGCTAAGTGCTGAAGCACGCTCTAAATATTCACGAGCCTCTCCATAATCACTTACGCCCACATACAAATTGCGATAGTAGTGGACTTGCCCTAGCAGATAGAGAGCTATCGCAAGCGCGGCTTTGTCCTGACTAGCTTCAGCCGCTTGCAGAGCCTGCCGCACTACTGAGGACATAATCTCTTCCATCTTATTAGTAAGGAAGTAGTAGTGTATCAGGAATTGCCCATATTTGAGCAGGAAGTATAACTTATCGCGCGATGCCGCCTCCGGGGCAGCAAGCCATTGCTCGCCTCCCTGGAACAGACGTAATGCCTCATCAATCCGACCCTGAAAGTAGTAAGCGTTGGCAATCTCGCTTATTGTCTGTAGAGAACTGGCATAGCGCTCGCTTAAAGCCTCTGAAGATAGGGACATTGCATAAACCTCATTTCTGACGTGCTTGTTTGAACTATGTTCGAAGTGTAGGGTCTGAAGCATTAAAACACATCACCTGAAAGGAGGATTGCAGTAGTCGGAGGATATAACTACAATAAATCTTGGGCTCGGGCCTGAGCAATAGCCTGGGTACGATTGTGAGCTTCTAGCTTCCCATAAATGTTCTTTAGATGCGTCTTCACTGTGTTTACTCCAATGACAAGAGCACTAGCGATCTCAGCATTGGAGTTACCAGCGGCAAGCAGGCATAGCACCTCTACTTCACGCGCACTCAACTCTTCGACAATGAGGGCAGAGTTATATAATGTAGGCTGCTCACACTCAGAGATAGAGAGAAGCCTTTTCAGGTATTTAAGTAAGCGAGAGCGCTCTTGCTGCTTCCCTGATTGATAAGTCCTGCACAACTGTTTGAGCAAGCGCAAGATACGAATACCTCCATCAAGAAACGAGCGCATATAGGCCTGTGGTTCAGCCAGGGCTATGGCCTCTGCCATAGCCTCTAAGGCCTGCTTCTTAGCACCCTGGGCTTCATAAGCACAAGCTAGACTCAAACAGATGGCAATCTTAAAACCTGATCGCTCTGTTCGCTCGGCTCTCTCTAAAAGGCAGCGCAAGATAGGTAGAGCGACTTCAGGCTCCTCACGTACAATGAAAGCCCTGGCCAATTGATGGTATTCTTCCTCATAGAGCGCATCTGGCTCCCTGGCAGGATCCAGGCCGCATTCCTGAGACCAGGTTAGCAGTGGCTCCTCATCGCCCAGCAAGGCGCTCAGGCGTGGGCGGATAAGTTCTAGCCAGGCAAGGCCACGTGTAAAAGTTACCTGTTGTGCCAGGCGCTCCGCTTCCTCGAAGAGAGTCCAGACTTGATTACGGTCTGCGTGCGCCTGCGCTACAAACATCAGGCCCACATACCCCAGAAGCCAGATCTTGACATCACCTCCACGCTGACCCAATCTTATTCCCTCACGCAAATAGCGCTCAGCAGCCTCCAAATCATTTCGCTCATAACACAACTCACCCAGGCCCAGATACATAAAGCCCACAGGAGGCAAATCCTCCTGCTTTATCTGTAGTGCGTACTCAAGGCCATCTTGATAGAGCCTGTGAGCCTGATGTAAACGCCCCTGATGGCTAAAGAGTATTGCCAGTGAACGGGTCGCTAGCATAGTCGCACGCAGGTTGCTACAAGCCTTGCTCAGATCAATAGCAGCGCGGTAGGCCTGCTCTGCTACCTTTGTCTCTCCTAGCACCTCTTTTGCCGTACCCAGGCCCAGAAGCACTTCACCACGTGTCAAGCTATTCTCCTCATCAAGCCATTGTAATGCCTGATGAGCAAGAACTACGCTCTGTTCAATTTGATCCTGGTAGATTGCCATACGCGCTCTAATGGCGACAATCTCACCATACAATGCCCTCTGTTCGCCCTCTTCTATTACACCGTTGCTCAATTCACGCTCAGCAGCATTGAGATAGCGCTCAATAGAGAGGGTATGCGTCGTGTGTAAGAGCGACCAGGCAATATAGATACAGAGGTGGGGTCGGCTATCGACAACCGCCGCAGGCAAAGCACTTACCCATGCTCCTAGAGTAATTACCTCATGCCTCATTAACATCTCTTTAGCCTGTGCCTCAATTAAACGAACTGCCAGGATATAATCACACGCTCGCAAAGCAGCCGCGATAGCCTCGCTCGGCATACCATTCGCCTCGTACCAATTGGAAGCACGTCTATGCAACATTGAGGATTGACCTGGATAGGTTTGCTCCAGACGATCGCGTAAGAAGACCGAGAAAAGCTGGTGATAGCGATACCAGCTATGTTGATCATCAAGCGGAATGAGAAAAAGGTTCTCACGCTCCAATTGTTGTAAGAGCTCTTGGCTCTTCTCACGCTCTATGACAGTGTCACATAGAGTTGCGTGTAAGCTCTCAAGTACAGAACTACGCAAGAGAAAATCGCGCACTTCTTCAGGCTGTCGGGCCAGAACTTCACTAGCAAGATACTCAAAACTTGTATGGTTGCTTCGCCAACCCAAAGCGACAGTTTCGTTATTTTGCGCCTCGCGTAAGGCGAGTGCAACCAGGGTAAGACCCGTCACCCATCCTTCGGTATGTACTAATAATTCCGAGAGATTTTCAGGATGTAGCGAACCACATCCCAGTGTTTTAAGTAACGCCTCTGCTTCTTGTGGTGCAAAACGCAGGTCATTGAAGTCCAGCTCAACCAATGCTCCACGCGCTCGCAATCCAGGCAAGGGCAATGACGGAATGGTGCGACTGGAAACAACTAGACATAACTGTTGTGGCGCGTGGGCCAACAGAAAGGTCACGCTATCATACACTGGTTGACTGGTCAGTACATGATAATCGTCAAGCACAAGCACCACCTTGCCAGGCAAAGTCGCCAGAGCGTTTATTAAGAGCACCAAGAACCCTTCTATTGTCTCGACCTGAAGAATAGGAAGTTGGTTGCGCAGGTGATCGGCAAAGCCCGGAGAACACTTTTGTAGCGCCGCAAGCACATAACTCCAGAAACGCGCCAACTCGTTGTCATTTTCATCTAGCGTCACCCAGGCCACTGAGCATGTCAGCTCACGCACCCATGCATTTAGCAACGTTGTCTTTCCTGAGCCCGCCGGACCTGTAATCAGAATCAATTTACGATCAGTAGATGCATGCAGAGAGACAATTAAACGGGATCGAGCAATCATCGAGGAAGGAAGGAATGGAGGAATAATTTTCGTCGCCAAGAGCAGATGTTGATCAGGCGCGCTAACAATAGGTTGTGCCGTCGCTGACGTCCTCTGGAGCTGAATAGCAATCTCGGCAAGGCGTAAAAATGTCAATTCATCTGTCTTACCAAGGTAGGCACTCCGCAAAACTCCATGCCGCCGCCGATAGGCATACCAATACCAGCCCGCCGCGCGCTGTTCCTTGCGCGCGGTAAAGTTGCCGTCCTGAGATCGAAAACTGAAGACGCGATGTTCCTGTAACCACACAAACCATTCTGGAGAGCCAACCATTATTGTTAGAGCACCATCATGCACATCCTGAATATGCAATAACTCTTGCTCAACTCTGGGCGTCATACGAGACATCAATACTCACCTCTCAGGTAGACAAAGTTACACAAACACCCTTTTCAAATCACTCACTTAACCACACCTAGACTCATTTCGTTTCTTCAATTGATCACACTTCTCATCGAGGCTCTAAGGAAAAACAGGCTACGGAATAGCATTTGCTAGATACATTAGCGATAATTAACATACAAGGATCAAAGAAAAGGGGTTATACTCATGATTATCCTGGTTAATGGCTCTTTCGCGTCAGGTAAAACCACCACCGCCAACTTGCTCGTTGAACGACTCTATCATAGCATGCTCTATGATCCTGAGATTGTGGGTACAGGTCTGGCATACATCGTCAAACCAATCGAAACCTTTACCGATTTTCAAGATTTGACCGCATGGAGACCCCTTGTCATAGAGACCGCGCGTATCCTCAAGCGTGTTTATGGACGTACACTAGTCATTCCCATGACTCTCTGGCATCGCCCCTATTTTGAGGAGATCATTTCAGGTCTGCGTGAAATTGATCCATGTGTCTATCACTTCTGTCTCACCGCCCGTAAAGAGATATTGCACCAGCGTTTAACAAAACGCTCACAGGAGCACACACAAGAAACGCTGAAATGGATTGAAGAACGCTTTGACCGCTGTATAGAGGCCTTCGCATCCCCAGCCTTCGCCACGCAAATTGCCACGGATGAAATGAGCCCAACAGAGATTGTTGAAGAAATCATTAACCAGATCAATACTTAGCACCTTCAAATCACCAGCTTACCGGCAATAGCACTCAACGAGCAAGCTCAAAAGAAAAACACTTAACCCCAATCATAAACTATAAGAAATAGAATAGGGTTGGAGATAGAAAAGTGTGAGCGATTCCATCTCCAGCCCTGAGTGTCTACGATCTATCGCTATGTTTAGCACATAACCCTATGAGCGAGCGAGGTGCTCGAAGAGATCAATATCCTGGCGTATGATATCCAGGCTAGAGCGCCAGAAATCCTCGCTGCGAATATTGATACCAAAGCGTTGGGCGAGTTCCGCAGCGCTCGCCATGCCTGTTGAAGAGAGCAGATCATCATAGCTCTGCTTGAACTCTTCTGGCTGTCGCTGATAACGCGCGTAGAGTCCTAGGCCAAAGAGCAAGCCAAACATATATGGATAATTATAGTACGAACGACCCGTGCTATAGTAATGCCCCTTGACTGCCCACATATAGGGATGCAGAGTCGCTTCATCTAAGCCATCACCATAGGTCTGGCGCTGTGAATCAAGCATCAGCTCATTTAGCTCATCAACTGAGAGCTCACGCTGCTGGCGCTTCTCGAAGACCCCCTGCTCAAAGAGGAAGCGGCTGGTAATATCCACAACGACCTGGCACGAACTCTGAAGGGAGGCTTCGAGAAGCGCGATCTGCTCCGAGGCTTCCACTTGACTCAGAGCCGCATGACGCACAATCGTCTCACAGAAGATGCTTGCTGTCTCCGCTAACGTCATCGGATGCATACGCTGTAGCGGCGTTCTTCCCGCCATGTTCATGTTGTGGTAGCCATGACCCAACTCATGCGCGAGCGTGCTCATTCCACCAAAAGCGGGCTTAAAGTTAGCAAGAATACGCGATTCATCGGCACGCAAACCAGCGCAGTACGCGCCATCACGCTTGCCCGATCGCGGCTCCGCATCGATCCAGTTCTCGCGGAAGGCTCGCGCGGCATAATCTGAGAGACGTTGAGAATAACTTCCAAATTGCTCGACGATAAAGCTAGCAGCCTCATCGAACTCCCATACTTTACTCTCTTTGGCAACTGGTGCGGAGAGGTCATACCAGGCTAGCTTCTCTACACCCAGTAGCTGCGCCTTGGTACGCAGATAGCGGCGAAAATCAGGGAAGGAAGCGTGTGCAGCCGCGAACATGGCGTTCAGCGTCTCGCGATCAATACTGTTATCGAAGAGCGAGGCTGCCAATGGCGTCTCCCAGTTGCGACGACGCGAGATCACATTGACTTCATTCTTGATGCTGTTCAGGGCAGCAGCTAAAGGCACCGCATTACGCTTCCAGGCGTCCAACTCAGCCTCATACGCGCGACGGCGCAGATCACGATCCTCGCTATAAGCCATATTACGAATAGCGCTCATAGGATAATCGCGCGTCTCACCATCCACTTCCAGAGCAACACTTAGCTGCGAACAGATATTGCCATGCAAGCGACTCCACGCTGAGCCACCACTCGCGTTCAACTCGGAAGCCAGATTTTCCTCAGTAGGCGACATCAAGTGCTGAGCCTGCTCGCGGGCAGTCCGTAGAGGATAAGCATGCTCTCGCGCCACACTGGAAGCGGTTATCAGAGCTTCAACATCCAGCGAACCAACCCAGGCCGTGAAGCGAATACCCAATTGCGATAATTGAATCAGGCCACGTTGGAACTCGCTATAGCGCGCCTGCGCCAGATTATCTTGCGAGTTAGTATTCACAAAGCAACCAATGTACACAGACATGGTTCGCACCTGATTCAAGACCGCGTTATAACGATCTACCAGCCACTCAAAGTTTTGGACGAATTCGTTATCAAGCGTGGGCGGTGTTGGCGTCGCACCTATCTGGTCCTTATCAAAAAGCACACTAAGCTCTTTGATGTCACCTAGAATCTGGCTCAACCCCTGCTCAAACTCCGGGGAATCCAATCCTGGAAAAACAACGGACATATCCCAATGTGGCAAGCGTGCAGTCGTTGACACGAAACTCTCTCTTTCGTCATGGAAACAATAAAACTAGAACGTCTTCACCAACTCCTCAAAGCGGTCAATATCCTTGCGCAGGTTGTCCAGGCTGGAACACCAGAACTCCTTGGTACGGATATCAATGCCAAAGCGAGCAGCCAGAGTTGCAGCATCGACCATACCTGTTAAGGAAAGCAAGTCATCATATCCTTGCTTAAAGCCTTCTGGATCTTGTTGATAACGCGTATAAAGGCCCAGGCCAAAGAGCAAACCAAACATATAGGGGTAATTGTAGTAAGGGTAGTCACTGTTATAGTAATGACCCTTCACCGCCCACATGTAGGGATGCAACGCAGCCTCATCCAGACCATCACCATAAGTCAGACGTTGCGTATCAAGCATTAATTCCTTTAGCTCATCGACTGAGAGTTCACGCTGCTGGCGCTTCTCGAAGACCCCCTGCTCAAAGAGGAAGCGACTGGTGATATCAACCACGATCATGCAAGAGTTCTGCAACGAAGAAGCCAGAATAGCCAACTGCTCTTGCTTGCTAGCATTCTTCAAAGCGGCATTACGGATAATCGTCTCACAAAAGATGCTCGCGGTCTCTGCCAGTGTCATTGGAGAGCCACTCTGTAAGGTTGTGCGATCACGCATATTCAAGTTATGGTAGGCATGCCCAAGCTCATGTGCCAGCGTGCTCACACTATCATATGATGGCGAATAGTTCGCCAACACACGCGACTCGCCAGGGCGAAGCCCTGCGCAGTACGCGCCATCAATCTTGCCTGGGCGAGGCTCAGCATCAATCCAGCGCTCGTTAAATGCTTGTTCAGCCAATCCCGCCAGCCGAGGAGAATAGCTACCAAATTGCTCGATGATAAAGAGTTGAGCCTCCTCAAAGGACCAACTCTTCTCACTCTGGCCTATTGGGGCCTGGAGGTCATACCAGGCTAATTTTTGCAAACCGAGCGCCCGCGCTTTTGCCTTGAGGTAACGCCGCATATCTGGAAAAGACTCACGCGCCGCCTCCAGCATTGCCTCTAATGTCTGCTGATCAATGCTGTTCAGAAATAACGTTGCCTCCAACGCTGACGACCAACCACGCTTACGCGCCAGAACATTCGTCTCATTTTTGATGCTATTCAGCGAGGCAGCCAACGGAACAGCCACGCGTTCCCACGCCGCAAGCTCGGCCTCGTAGGCACACTTACGCATATTGCGATCAGGTGAATATCCCATATTGCGCACAGCACTGATGGGATACTCTTTTGTAACACCATCCACATCCAATGAGACCTTCAACTGTGAGGTCATATTACCATGCAGTCGTCCCCAGGCCATACCACTGCTGATATTAAGTTCCGAGGCCAACATCTCTTCAGCGGAAGACATCAAATGACGGGCTCGAAATTGCGCCCGGCGCAGCATATGTTCATGATGGCGTGCCAGTCCTGAACGCGCAAGAAGAGCATCCACATCCATAGAGCCTACCCAGGCTGTAAAGCGAGTTCCAAGTTGAGTGAGCAAAACATACACATTCATCAGCTCGCTCAATTTGGCCTGAGCAAGTGTGTCTTCCGAGTTGGTATCTACGAAGCAAGAAATATAAGTGTAGAGCGTTTCGATATGCTCCAACACCTCGTTATAGCGTGCGATAACCTCCTCAAACGCGGTTACCAGCGCATCATCAACCGTCAGAGCAGTGTGTTCTGCGACATGGTGTTGATCAAAAAGCGCACTCAGTGAATCTACCGCACGAATATTCGCGGCGAATCCTTGCTCAAACTCAGGCGCTTCCATGTCAGGATAGATTACAGTCATATCCCAACGAGGTAATTCTTGCGTGGTCAACATCTGTTATAAGACCCTTTCTCTCTTGACTGACACACCCTCCACTCCCTTACCAGGTATGAAACCATTATTAGGCACTATTGTACCATAGCAGGTCGCTGTGCAGGCTGAAGCTCTATACCTACATATTGGGGCGCTGCGCAGGCTGAAACTCTGTGCCTATATGTACGAGGAGCCCAAATCCTCCGAGTGCCGTTGTAACGTAATGTCGCATTGAACATGCTAGTTGACGAATATAGATAACAATCCGAAGTGTAGAAGAAATTCTTTAAGAAGCTGAGCAACAATAACATGGAGCAAGACTTCATAACATTTTATAATCTACCAGACATTTTTACCTGGCTTCAATGTAATATGGGAGTAACACGTAAATAAGAAATAGAAAAAGCGCATGGGCAGAGTGCCCATGCGCTTTTTCTGGAGAGGTTATTTCTGTTCCTCAACCTTCTTTTCAGGGTTGAAGTTAAGTGAAACTGAGTTGATACAGTAGCGTAAACCAGTTGTGTCGCGTGGGCCATCATCAAAAACATGACCCAGGTGCGAACCGCAGTTCTTGCACAGCACTTCTATACGATGCATACCAAACGAATTATCCTCATGAAACTCAACAGTATCTTTGCTCATGGGATCATCAAAGCTCGGCCAACCACAACCTGAATCAAACTTGGCGTCTGAAGAGAACAGCGAATTTCCACAGGCGGCACATTCGTACAATCCCTTCTCATGATTGTGGTATAGGGAACCGCTAAAGGGGCGCTCAGTGCCCTTCTGACGCAACACATGATATTGCTCAGGGGTCAGTTTCTCTCGCCAGAATGACTCCGGCTGATTGCGCATATCGCTACCCATAAAGACTCTCCTTTATCATGATACTTCGTGTCTTTACACGCCTTCTTTCAAACATATAATAATACTTCAAGGTATACAAACCAAGCATATTGTAATTGATACTCTTGTAAAATTGCATCAGGTAACTAAAGAGGGTTCTTCTGAAACGTTTCAGGAGAAGTTTAAGCATCGATGTGACACGCATTCCACTGCCAACAGCATTAGCAAAACAATCCGAGCGGAGTTTTGCCTACATCCCACCAAAATTCCTACATATCCTCCACTGATATAAACAATACTTCGAATACAAAAATTTCAGACGTCTCTTTATATAAGAGTAAAAGGGTATGGTACTTCAGGCCCAAAAAGCCCATAAGAGTTGAGGAAATAAAAAAGAGTATATAAAGTCATTCAAAGAAGCAAGTTCGAACTATTGCATACATCCTGTTCGTTAGCTCGGATCAGAATTGTCCTCTTTCCGCAACACTGCCGGCAGCAGCGAGAGGGCACGGATCTCGTCGCGGAGTATGTTGTTAATTGTTTGAAAATACAGGAGACTCAAAATGAATCTAGAGCAGATCAAGTATCGAACCTGCCCGAATGATGACGAAGATGGAATATTGCTCGTTGATCTGGATGAAGACATGCCTGCCACCGATGAAGACGGTGACCTTCAGTACTATTGCCCTGGCTGCCACAGCACCTTCTCATCAGATGAGGATGACGACTAAGGCGCCTTCATAATAGTGCAAAAATATCTTGTCCTTAAAGGAGAATATCTATACATTCCCTTCTCCCGACACTTTGGAATGCCACGGCCCCCTACCGGCTCATCCGTGGCATTCTTTTATCTCTACGCCATACACATCTTTTAAATCTTCCAAAATACAAAAAAGAGTTCGCGATGTCGCGCTGCGACCTCGGAACCCTCTTGTCTCCTCGAACCAACTCAATCATGTTTCCCTCAATTTTGCTGAGCCACGCTCCTGCCTGCCTCCCACACGTGCGCCTCTCCCTTCACAGCAGTCCATGAGAACCACTCCCACACAGGGATCACACACACATACACACGTTGGTGGCAACAAGCCGTACGATCATTAGTACTGCTCCGCTTCGCCTGTTACCAGTCGTCCACGCGCAGCCTATCTACCAGGTCTTCTTCCTGGGATCTTGACCTACTCCGAAGAATAGGTGGGACAAGTCGTCTTGGGGTCGGCTTCGCGCTTAGATGCTTTCAGCGCTTCTCCTTTCTTGACGTAGCTACCCAGCTCTGGGGGAGGCCCCCAACTGGCACACCAGCGGTCAAGCCATCTCGGTCCTCTCGTACTGAAGATGACTCCCCTCACTTCTCCTACGCCCACGACGGATAGAGACCGAACTGTCTCGCGACGTTCTGAACCCAGCTCGCGTGCCGCTTTCATGGGCGAACAGCCCAACCCTTGGGACCTACTCCAGCCCCAGGATGCGACGAGCCGACATCGAGGTGCCAAACCTTGCCGTCGATGTGAACTCTTGGGCAAGATAAGCCTGTTATCCCCGGGGTAGCTTTTATCCGTTGAGCCACACTCCTTCCACTCGGGAATGTGGGATCACTAAGCCCGACTTTCGTCCCTGCTCGGCGCGTCTGCCTCGCAGTCAAGCTCCCTTGTGCCTTTACACTCTTGAGAGGGTGATGTCCATCCACCCTGAGGGAACCTTTGGGCGCCTCCGTTACTCTTTGGGAGGCGACCGCCCCAGTCAAACTACCCATCTGGCCCTGTTCACGCTCCGGCTCACGGATGCGTGTGAGACACAAACCATGGTGAGAGTGGTATTTCACTGCTGCCTCCTCCGCCCCCACAAGGGCGAAATCCTCGGCTCCCACCTATCCTACGCACACCATACTTCGTTTCCAGGCCAAACTGTAGTAAAGCTCCACGGGGTCTTTTTGTCCTGTCGTGGGTAACCCGTATCTTCACGGGTACTTCAATTTCGCCGAGTCCTCTGTCGAGACAGTGCCCAAGTCGTTTCTCCTTTCGTGCGGGTCGGAACTTACCCGACAAGGAATTTCGCTACCTTAGGACCGTTATAGTTACGGCCGCCGTTCACCGGGGCTTAGATTCGTGGCTACGCTCACCACTCCTCGTAACCTTCCGGCACTGGGCAGGAGTCAGCCCCTATACTTCCGCTCTCGCGTTCGCAGAGACCTGTGTTTTTGGTAAACAGTCGCTTGGGCCTCGTTTTTGCAGCCTTCTCACCACCTCTTGTCTTACCAAGAGACAGCTACTCAGGCCCCCCTTCTTCCGAAGGTACGGGGTCAATTTGCCGAGTTCCTTAACAGAGGGTCGCTCGATCACCTGGGGAGAGTTCCCCCTGCCTACCTGTGTCGGTTTGCGGTACGGGCGCACAGTCTTCTGGCGAGAGGCTTTTCTTGGCGGCCTGGGCTCCGATGACTTCCGCACCCTCGCGGGCGCTCGGCCCAGCAGTCACGCTTTCGCAACCGGGATTTGCCTCGGTCACGCGCTTCTGGCTGGGCACCGGTCCTGTCCATTCGACCGGCTCACCTTCCCTACCGCGTCCCCCCATTGCTCCATCACGAAGCTGTGCGGTGCAGGAATCTCTGACCTGCTTTCCATCGCCTACGGCTTAACGCCCTCGGCTTAGGTCCCGACTCACCCTGGGACGATTGACGTTGCCCAGGAACCCTCAGGCATTCGGTGTATCTGGTTCTCGCAGATATTGCGCTACTCATTCCGGCATTCTCACTTCCTGCCGCTCCACCAGTCCTTGCGATCTGGCTTCTCTGCCACAGGAACGCTCCCCTACCATCTCTAGCTGAGCTAGAGATCCATGGCTTCGGGACGATGCTTGAGCCTCGGTACGTTGTCGGTGCCATTGCACTCGACCAGTGAGCTATTACGCACTCTTTAAATGATGGCTGCTTCTAAGCCAACATCCTGGCTGTTTGGGCGCATTGACCCCCTTTGACACTGAGCATCGATTTTGAGCCCTTAGCCGATGGTCTGGGCTGTTTCCCTTTTGACGACGAAGCTTAGCCCCCGCCGTCTCACTCACCCGCATCCTGTCCTGGCATTCGGAGTTTGGTTAGGGTTGGTAACCCGCACAGGGCCCCTAGCCTACTCAGTGCTCTACCTCCAGGATAGTTCTCTCGGGTGGCTGTACCTCAATACATTTCGGGGAGAACCAGCTATCTCCGTGTTCGATTAGCATTTCACCCCTATCCACAAGTCATCCCCCAGTTTTGCAACACTGGTGGGTTCGAGCCTCGACGGACTGTTACATCCGCTTCACTCTGCTCATGGATAGCTCACACGGTTTCGGGTCGCATCGCCGCTACACGCACGCCTTATTCAGACTCGGTTGCCCTCTGGCTCCCCAGCTTTAGCGCTGGTTAACCCGCAACGTGCGATGCACTCGCCGGATCATTCTACAAAAGGCACGCCATCAGCCCTTACTTCCTCATGGAAGAGTGGCCTCTGACTGCTGGTGAGTACGTGGTTTCAGGGTCTCTTTCATCCCCCTCTCGGGGTCCTTTTCACCTTTCCCTCACGGTACTTGTTCGCTATCGGTCGCTGAAGCTCTTTAGCCTTGGAGGGTGGTCCCCCCAGCTTCCCACAAGATTGCACGTGTCTCGTGGTACTCAGGATCCTTCCCACCGTACTGCCCCCGACCTCTACGGGACTCTCACCCCCTCTGGTGGCACGTTCCAATGCCTTCAAGTAAGGTCAGTATGGTGTTGATGGAAGTCCTACAACCCCGCCACGTCCGAGGACGTGATGGTTTGGGCTAGGTCCCGGTTCGCTCGCCACTACTACGGGAATCTCGGTTGATTTCTCTTGCGCAGGCTACTGAGATGTTTCAGTTCGCCCACGATCCTCCACACCGTCTATGTGTTCAACGGTGGGTCTCCAGACATAACTCTGGAGGGGTTGCCCCATTGGGAATCTCAGGGATCATAGCTTGGATGCAGCTCCCCCTGAACGTTTCGCCGGTCTCCGCGTCCTTCATCGGACTTCAGCGCCAAGGCATCCACCTCGTACTCTCTGTCGCTTGTTCTGCCTTGCCGTTTTCTTCGCCGAATGTGAAGAATTGTTGTTAGTGTGTATCTACCCTTTGTTGTTGGGATTCGGTCTTCATGTTCACTGTCAGCGATCAGCGCTCGCGCAGGTCGCTCGCTTCTCGCTCCCGAAAGAGCTCGAAGAAAGCAGCAGGCACAGCGTGCTCGCTCAGCAAAATTGAAGGAAACATGTTCGGTTGTTCAAGGTGCTCGGGTGAGACTCGCATATCCCTCACGAAGAGGGACGACGAAGCGCTCAACCGCTCAAGAGTGGAAGCAGCTTTCAACATCAGCACCACAGGTTCCTGTTCGACCTGGGATGGTTCCTCGCGCTGTGGCGAGAAACAACTCTCCCTAGAAAGGAGGTGATCCAGCCGCACCTTCCGGTACAGCTACCTTGTTACGACTTCACCCCAATCACCGACCCCACCCTCGACGCCTGCCTCCCAAAGGGTTAGCCTGGCGGCTTCAGGTGTTGCCGACTTTCGTGGTGTGACGGGCGGTGTGTACAAGACCCGGGAACGTATTCACCGTAGTGTGCTGACCTACGGTTACTAGCAACTCCTCCTTCATGCAGGCGAGTTTCAGCCTGCAATCTGAACTGAGACCGGCTTTCTGAGCTTGGCTCCCCCTCGCGGGTTCGCTTCCCTTTGTCTCCGGCCATTGTAGCGTGTGTGTCGCCCAGGTCGTAAGGGCCGTGCTGACTTGACGTCATCCCCGCCTTCCTCCCTTTCGGGCAGTCCCACCTGAAACATATAACAGGCAGTAGGGGTTGCGCTCGTTGCGGGACTTAACCCAACATCTCACGACACGAGCTGACGACAGCCATGCAGCACCTGTGTGAACGCTCCGAAGAGCACAGTGCATTACCACTGCTTCGTCCACATGTCAAGACCTGGTAAGGTTCTTCGCGTTGCATCGAATTAAACCACACGCTCCGCTGCTTGTGCGGGTCCCCGTCAATTCCTTTGAGTTTTAATCTTGCGACCGTACTCCCCAGGCGGACCACTTATTGTGTTTACTTCGACACGGAGGGGGTCGATACCCCCCACATCTAGTGGTCATCGTTTACGGCCAGGACTACCGGGGTATCTAATCCCGTTCGCTCCCCTGGCTTTCGCACCTGAGCGTCAGGTACTTCCCAGGACACTGCCTTCGCCTTTGGTGTTCCTCCGGATCTCTACGCATTTCACCACTCCACCCGGAATTCCGTGTCCCTCTGAAGTCCTCAAGTCCCACAGTTTCCGTTCGCCTCTCCCGGTTGAGCCAGGAGCTGTCAGAACAGACTTACAGGACCGCCTGCGTGCCCTTTACGCCCAGTAACTCCGGACAACGCTCGCCCCCTACGTATTACCGCGGCTGCTGGCACGTAGTTAGCCGGGGCTTCTTCCTGAGGTACCGTCCGTTCTCGTCCCTCAGAAAAGCAGTTTACACTCCGAAAAGCGTCTTCCTGCACGCGGCGTTGCTCGTTCAGGGTTGCCCCCATTGACGAAAATTCCTCACTGCTGCCCCCCGTAGGAGTCTGGGCCGTTCTCAATCCCAGTGTGGCTGACCATCCTCTCAGACCAGCTACTGATCGTCGCCTTGGTGAGCTTTTACCTCACCAACCAGCTAATCAGGCGCAGGCCCATCCTCAGGCGTCCCGAAGGACTTTCCTTCTTGCGAAGGATATGCGGTATTGTCGGCGATTTCTCGCCGGTATTCCTCACCTGGGGGTAGGTACCCACGTGTTCCTCACCCGTCCGCCACTCCCTTGTTGCCAAGGGCGTTCGACTTGCATGTGTTAGGCACGCCGCCAGCGTTTATCCTGAGCCAGGATCAAACTCGCCATTCAAGTTGTGAATGTATCTCGACTCACCTCACGCGGAGATGAGCGAAGGTGTAAATGAGTTTGCGTCCAGGCTGAAAGAAGTGCTTGGCTTCTTTGTTTGCTTGTTCGCAGAATTGACAGGATTGTGTGCCTTCCTCTCATGGCTCCCTTGCGAGAGCGCTGGAAGAAGGGCCAATGTCCATCTGCATTCCACTCTTGAGTTGTTCAGGTACGTCTTGTGAGTCCTCGACGCTCGGAAGCGTCGCCCCCGCCGACCGCTGTGGGTCTGGCGTGTCATCCGGGAGATTCGTTCGTCCTCGCCGGTGACAGGTGTCATTATCGCATAGGCTTTGCGCTTTGTCAAGCCTTTTTCTCAGGAGTTTTTCGGTTTCTCGAAAAGTTCTTTTCGGAACTCTTGCGAAGAGATCGCTCCTCCTGAGGCTCACGGTGGTGAGCTCGATCCGCAGCTCTTGTGGAGCGAGGGTCATTATCCCACAGCCTCCTATCCCTGTCAATATGTGGATTCCTGGTAGGACCACGGTACTGTTTCATAACAATACCGCTCGCTCACGCGCATTCCCTCTACCTTTAGAATAGCAGTAAGGTATAGCAGAAAGGCCTCTATATACAGAGGCCTTTCTGCTATACCTTACTGCTACAAATCAGCGAGCTTGACCAGTTGCTTGCCAAAGTTCTCACCTTTCAGCATTCCAATGAAAGCCTTTGGCGCGTTTTCCAGCCCTTCCGCGATACTCTCACGATATTTCAAGCGACCGGACTTGTATAGCTGTGCCAATTCCTTATTTGCTTGCGGCCAGAGATCCATATGTTCGCCCACAATAAAGCCTTGCAGCTTGACACGGCTGATCAGGAAAGCGTCAAAGTGGCGCAGAGCGTATGGTTGGTCCACATTATATTGCGAGACAAATCCACAGAGGGGAATACGGGCATGGGGATTGAGTTGCGGGAGAACCGTGTCAAGTATCTCGCCGCCTACATTCTCGAAGTCGATATCGATACCATTTGGAGCCGCTTTAAGGAGGTTCTCTTTAAGATTACCAGCCTTATAATCTACACAGGCGTCAAAGCCAAGCTCATCGACCACATAATCACATTTAACCTTGCCTCCAGCAATGCCTACAGCGCGACATCCCTTCTCCTTCGCTAGTTGGCCAACAACGCTGCCAACGGCTCCAGAGGCAGCGGATACAACAACCGTCTCTCCTGCTTTAGGCTCGCCTATCATATTCAAGCCTACCCAGGCTGTAGTACCTGGCATACCCAGTACTCCCAGGTAAGCGGACAAAGAAACATCAGACGTTGGTATCTTGAGCAAGCCACGACCATGTGAGAGGCCATATAGCTGCCACCCAAAATAACCCAAGACAATATCGCCTACTTTGAAGTCGGGACTCTTTGATTCAACAACAACCCCGATTGTCCCACCAACCATGACATCACTGATCCGCATCGCTTCAGCATACGATTTTCCTTCATTCATACGACCACGCATATACGGATCAAGTGAGAGATACAGATTTTTGACCAGTACTTCACCATCGCTTACTTGAGGTATGTCACTCTCAACAATCTTAAAATTACTCTCTTGCACCCAACCTTCTGGTCTACTTGCTAGCAATACCTGCTTATTCTTGCCGTTCATCCTTTCATTAACCTTTCTAATGTGTATATAGTACAGAGAGATTCTAGCCTCTGTATTCGCTGCTTTACATTAGATATGGTTCCAGGTAGCTTCACTTTCCTCACCCAATAAATAGAAGGGAGCTAATAAACACTTTATCACCTTCATGTAAACGCGACTATACGCCGCGATAGCCACAGAAAGAGGTACTACAATATGAAAGTAGCTTTCACTACACTCGCCTGCCCTTCATGGAACCTTGCGCAAATTATTGCAGCAGCCCAGCAGTTCGGTTATGACGGCATTGAACTGCGCCTGCTTGATGGTGATGTAATGGAATATCATCGAGATCGTGAGAAGATCGTGAACGCGGTCAATCTCATTCGCGAGAATGGGCTAGAAGTCTGCGCGTTTGATACGTCATGCACTCTCAATCAGGCAACCAAGCAGGGGCAACAAGAGCAGGTGGAATCTATGCGCTCCTGGATACAGCTCGCAAGCGAGCTACAGGTTCCTGTTATTCGCGTATTCGGTGGTGTAAACCAATCAGGTTCTGAGACTGAGCCTTCAGAGGAAGAAGTACATATTTGGATGGCGGGCGAGCTTAACGCTGTCGCTGAAGAGGCGCAGCAGGCGGGGGTGGTTGTTGCCTTAGAGACACATGATGCCTTTTCCTCGGCTTACCGGGTAGCGCGCCTTCTTGATAAGGTCAACAAACCAGCAGTAGGTGCCCTTTGGGATGGCATGCATACTTACCGCGCAGGTGAGCCAGATGAGGAGGTCTCGCGCGTTCTCGGTTCGCGCATCATGCATTATCATGTAAAGGATGCTACACACCTGGCTGATGGTAAGTGGGAATTCAACCTGCTTGGTGAGGGAGAAATTCCAGTTGACAATCAGCTCTTGCAGCTTGCGCAACTTGGCTATGATGGCTGGGTTTCGGTAGAGTGGGAGAAGAAATGGCATCCAGAAATCGCCGAGCCTGAAGTGGTGCTACCACAATACGCGGCCTGGTTAAAGACATATCTTCCCACACTCAAGGAATCTCTCAGTTCTCAGGCGGAGACCTATCAAGATCATAAACCGGAATAAAATGTGAGTGGTGGCTGCGTGGGCTACACTCCACTAAATGCCGCGAAGCCACCATCGACAGGCACAACGATCCCTGTCACAAAGGACGCTGAGGGACTTACTAACCAAAGAAGCGTGCCCGCCAGATCCTCCGGTGTTCCGTAGCGCCCGGCGGGAGTATGAGCCAGAATAGCTTTACCTCGCGCGGTCTGCCCACCATTGACGTCCGTGAGCAGAAAACGGTTCTGCTCAGTCAGGAAAAAGCCGGGCGCGATGGCATTGACCCGTATATGCGTGTTGTACTCCTGTGCCATATGCGAGGCCAACCATTGCGTGAAGTTGTTGATGGCGGCCTTCGCCGCGCCATAGGAGACAACACGTGTGAGAGGGCGCAAAGAAGCCATTGATGAGATATTCACAATGCTTCCATGGCCCTGTTTCGCCATTACTCCACCGAAAACCTGGCAGGGGAGCAGTGTTCCCTGAAAATTAAGACCAAAAACGGTATTCACGGCCTGCTCATCCAGTTCAAAAAAGCTTCGTTCCTGAGAGACGGTGGCTGCTGCCTGATTACCACCAGCCCCATTGACAAGGATATCGATAGTGCCATAGCGCTGCAATATTTGATCGCGCGCACGCTCAAGGTCAGCTTTGTTGGTCACGTCGCAAGAGATCGCTATCGCCTCTCCGCCACTGGATTGAATACTGCTCACAACCTCTTCACATGCCTCCAGGCGTCGACCAATGACAACAACCCGTGCGCCAGCTTGAGCCAGAGTACGTGCCATTTCGCTACCCAGTACCCCACTTCCACCAGTCACAATCGCAATCTGCCCAGTAATCGCGAATAAAGATAGAATCTGTGACATTAAAACACCTCTCCAGTTCTGATTTTCTTCTCTGGAGTATAATCGATAAGCGAAAATGGAAGCAAGCGATCATCACTCTTCGCGCAAGCGAGAGCCACAGTTAGAGCAGTATTTAAAGTGATCTGGACAAAACTCGCCACAATTAACGCAGGGCAGACCTTTCCCCTCGTCGTTGAGGAGAAGTTGACGTGCCTCTTCTACTCCAGCATATTTGCCTTGAGTCTCTCTACGTAATTTAGCCTTCTGTATAACCTCCTCTGACAATTGCGTATATTTCTCCTCACTCATTAGCTCTTTAAGGATTCCACATGCCAGTCCTTCACCTTCACGCAAGATACTCAGCAGGAGATGTTCGGTACCAATAAAAGCATGCCCCAGACGCTTCGCTTCATCGACACTCAATTTGATGACCTTTTTTGCCCTGGTGGTCAAACCAACTTTGTTCAAGTCACTTTGAGACTCGCTATTAATGCCCTTCACAAGCTCATACACCTGTTCATAGCTAACTCTCTGCTCACGCAAGGCTAGCGCGGCAATTCCCTCTCCTTCTTTCAACATGCCCAATAGGAGATGCTCAGTACCAACATAATTGAGCTCTAATTCAAGGGACTCCTCGTAAGCAAGGCTGATGACTTTGAGGGCACGCTTTGTGAAATTGAAACGATCCCCCTGACCTGCTCCACCTAATATCTTTCGCAAGAAGCCAGAGAAGCGCCCGGGGAGGTTATTTCCCTCCTCTCTGGCAGGGAGCCTCTGCCTCTGAAGATAACCTTCCAGGTCAGATTCCGTGAAACGAAATTCATTACCAATACGATAGGCCGTGATCTCCTGCCGGTTTACTAATCGGCGAATCGTGACAACATCAACCTTTAAGATTTCCGCCAATTCATCAGAGGTTAATAGTGGTTTCATGACTTCCCTCACTCTCAAGTAACATCATATTACTATAAAATATTTTGTACTACTATACAGTAATTAACATTACCAAAAGCGATTTGTCAATACTTTAGAAGATATAATAAGATGAAGCCCGATCTGTAGCATTCAACCTCATAATCGTGGTAAAATTTCCCTATGTTTACACTCGAGCAACTTAACGAAATACATGATCGTCTCGGCACCATAGAGGATTTCTCTCAATACGTGCGAGCACTTCAATTGTTAGGTGTTGAAAAATATGACTCATATCTCGCTGATGGGCATTCGGAATTTTTCAGCAAGGAGGGATATAAGGTTGTCTCCCCTTCCGTCCACGACATGCTTCAGATTAGCGATATCAGCGATAGAGAGAAAGCTCAAGAACACCTTGACCTTCATAACCAGGGAAAAACAAGCTATCTGGAAATGTCCAAAGGACTGGCGGATAGCGGTATAGAGAAATGGACTGTGGATACAAGCAGCATGACGTTTGCTTGCTATGATAAACAAGGGAACATATTGCTGACAGAGGATGTAGACAGCAACTAACCTATTCTTGTGCTAGATAAGAAGGACTACAAGGCTAGATAAGCACGTACCTGTTCCGCTACAAGTTTGAGTTCATGTATAAGGACAGTTCGGGCCTGTACGCTGTGCGACCACATATTTCTTAAGAGAGGTTCTAGTATATAGATAGCAGTGAAGAGGCTTAGACGCTTCTCATGCTGTTCAGGGAGAACACGAATTTGAGTATAACCGCTAAAAAAGGCTTCGCGTAATATCTCCTCACTGGCACGTCCACACAGTGAATATAATGCCACAGCCATATCATAGAGATAATACCCAAACTGACATTTTTCAAAGTCGATGGCACGCACCTCGTCTTTGTAGAAAAGGTAATTCGAGGGTTGAAAATCGCTGTGGATCAATCCATAGTGCGCCTTATTGGTTGTCAATTGAGCAAACATTTCCTCCATTTGCTCAAAGAGAGTGGTGAAGGTCGCAGCCTCACGCGCTGAAAGTCCTAGATCTCCTGCAATCTCGGTAAGCTCGGGCTTTATAAGCTCTTGCCAATCCCAGCGAGGGCGCGTGAAATCAGATGGAAGCATGTAGTTTTCCGCGTGCTGGTGTAAGCGCGCCATAAACATTCCAGCACGCTCCATGCGACTCACGTTCAATAGAGATTCTGAGAAACGCCCTTCGACCCAGCGAAAAAGGCCACAGCGAGGAGTTTCGGGGATATCTTCAATCTCAACCTGTATTAACAGGGAACCAGTTCGCGTTGCAACTGGTTCCGGCACTACCAATTCGGTATCGCGCCTCAACGCGAGCAGCCAGCGCATTTCAGATAAGATAGATTCTGTACTTACCTCATCCCCATACAGCCGCAGTGTATAGCGTCCCTTTTCAATATGTACATTCAAGCTATCCTCATCTGAGGCGATACGTCGTTGAGCCATAACTTGAAACAAAGTATCCGCGCCGGAGTTGAGCAGGCTTAGACGCGCATTACCAATATCAAAGTAGGTGAGGGCCGCTTCCGCCAGTTCTCGCAAACGTCTGATCTGCCCATTGTAGCTTAACCCAGAAATCGCAATCTCCATCCACCTTTACCCATACAAACTGATTGAACGCACTTTCCGATCTTACATATATTATCATACGATTGGCCCATAGCGAGCGCGAACAGCCAATTTTGCTACTGATCTGATGTGATACCATAAACATAAGTACAGTCTTTCGCGAAACCACCCCACTCCAAAGGGCATGGTCGCCTCTGTCAAAAAGCAGAATGAAATCATTTTCAATGAGTATGCCGCAAGCAATGAACTAGATGGAGCCATAGAATGTCTAGTGTAACATTCCAACTAGCCACTCCTACCGATCTTGAGACCATTATTTTCTTTATGCAACAATTCTACGCAATGTATAGCTATCAACTAAGCGAGAGGAAACGAGAAGTAGTTGACCACTTACTTCGGACACCTGCGTACGGTCGTATATGGTTGATCCAATACAACCAGCAGCCAGTTGGTTATGTCATTCTTACCTTTGGCTATAGCATTGAGTTCTATGGGCGAGACGCGCTGGTTGATGAGCTATATATTAGTGATGATGCGAGGGGAAAGAAGGTAGGGACTCAGACGCTCGCCTTTCTCGAAAAGGCCTGCCAGGAAATGGGTATTCGCGCTCTACATCTTGAAGTCGAGTATGATAACGAGGTTGGACAACACTTATACCGCAAAGCTGGTTTTGCAGAGCATAAGCGTCACTTTATGACCCGCTGGCTTCCTGCGTAAGAAGGTAAGGGTACCAGGTAATTTGGCCCTCTGGGGCGCGTTGTCATATGATATTGAGAGGATTTAGCACATGCAACCAGCGTCTTTCATAAAGGAATAACCATAAATTTATGCTTAAAGCCATTATTTTTGATTTTGATGGACTTGTCATTGATACTGAGATGCCCGATTTCCTCTCATGGCAGGAGATTTATCAAGAACATAATGCCCCCTTCGCCCTCGAAGACTGGCTACCACTGGTAGGTACTGGACCAGGCACTAGCCCTTTTAATATCTTTGATCACTTTGAGGAGAAGAGTGGGAAGACCTTCGACCGTGAGGCCATACGCCAGCAGCGCATTAAACGCCACCTGGAACTTATAGCCAATCAGCCAATCCTGCCTGGGGTGGAGGATCTGATACATGAGGCTAAGAGAAACGGGCTTCTGCTCGCTGTCGCCTCAAGTTCCCCCCGCTCCTGGGTAGCGGGACATCTCAAAGAGCGTGACCTTTTAAGCTACTTTGATGCTATTGCCTGCGGTGACGAGGTACGGCATGCCAAGCCCAGACCCGATGTCTACCAGTCCGCATTAGCACAACTTGGGGTAGAGCCTCATGAAGCTATCGCATTGGAAGACTCTCTCAACGGTATGCGAGCCGCTCTCGCGGCTGGTATTTTCTGTGTTGCTGTCCCCAATCCCCTTACCAGCCATTTCGACTTCTCTGAAGCCAGTCTACGCCTGACCTCGCTCACAGAACTTTCCCTTGCTAACATCCACGCTCTTATTGAGCGTGCCGGGACAAGCACATCCGAAACACATTAGTAAAAGAAATAAAGAGAGCCAGAGTCCAGATTTTCGGAATTTGGCTCTCTTTGTGCCAGCCTTCAGAGGCGCATAGCCCTGTATACATCTTGTGCTCTGTACCCATTCGCATTTTCAGATTGTGATAGCATTTATACTGTAGCTTAAAGTGAGTATTTGGTGACTAGTGGTTGGAGGGGTTAATATCCATGTACATACTCGAAAACATGAAGGCGCTCGTTAATCTACCTGTGCTTACCTGCTTTTTGCTTCTAGTAATTACGCCACTTGCTCTGAGCTATCGATACCTCTTTCGTCTAAAGACTCACTCGTATCAAATCCCAGTGCATCCTCACAAAATGCTCTATGGCATCCTCATAGGGTTGGTTATAAGTAATAGTGCAGCCTTCTCCCTGGACCGCTATCTGGGATCGGATAGCGCCTTCTCCAATCACCCAATGCTCGTGCTATTCTTGCTCTTCCTCATTGACCTCCCCTTCTTGTTCCTGCTATTTGATTCTTTCGCGATCTACCACGCCTCCAAACGAAACACACAGGTTGACATAGCAGACGAGATCACACAACACTTACAGCAACATCGGGCTAATCCTGTATTCGCAGCGGACTCTGAGACTTTGCCCTTCCCAAGAGGAAATATATAGCGCATTCAAGGGTCTCGACCGTGGGTAGTTTATAAGTATGTCTCGCGTGCGGATACACGGGAATTGGTAGACTCGCCATACTGATGCACTACATATCGGCCAGTGAAGGAAACAATGGTCTGCCCATCCTCGATAATACTGACCTGTAAGGTCAGGCGAGCCTTACCATACTTGCGCAATGTGCTCGCGAAACGTTCGATGTCATCCTCCCGAGGACGCACGCAGGATGACATAAAATCGTGAGTGACCGGGGCAACGTAGCGACAACTGCTATCCTGAATTACAATCTCGCCATCAAGCTCTAGTTCGCGTAAAATTAACCAGAGCATACCCCAACCAGTAAGAGTTAGCAGCGCATTCAGACTACCTGCGAAGGCGGTACCAGCATGATTGATATTCGTGGTCAGAGGTGCCTTAAGGCACAGGTGAGTACCATCATAGCTCTCGCCTTTAAGGCCAAGCTTGCGAGTAATAGGAATATTCGTCCAGAGAGTACGTTGCAATTCAGCCAGGAGTGCATCCATGTTATGTACCTTCTATCTTTCCATCAAACTTAGGTACCTCTTTTTATAGCATAAATAATTGGAATTGCAATCGCTTTGATCCCTTTCATAAAAAAGAGATGCGAGTGTTGCAGTCAAACACAAACAACATTCACATCTCTAATTGTTTCTGGATAAATCCAGAAGCAGAGACTACGCAATAGCCTCAGGTTTATGCTGGCATCGTTGAATTGTTCAGCAACGTATCTAAAGTCATCTTACGCACACGATACCCACGACGCTTGCCCCGATGTGGCAGCGTGACGGCCTCTAGCGCGCCACTCTTGATCCAGCGCCGCACGGTTGTATCATCTACACGCAAATGACGAGCAACCTCATGTACCGTCAACAATTCATCACTCTGACCGGTCTTATTCATCTCTTTTCCTTCTTGCATGGTAGCTTTCACTGACATACCTCCTAAATTTGGTATAAAAAGATATCGCGCGAGGCGCATATCCCTCAAGATAGTAAGTGCCGGTGCAACTATTCATAGCACACTCTATCTAACGCCTTACATAAAATCCATGCCACTAGCGTAGCAGGCGCTTCAGCGCTCTGTTTGCCGATAGGTAGTACATACACTTAATTCGTAGCACCTTTATTCATCTATGCCTTTTATATCGGTTACACTACTCCGACACTTTATAGCATAGCGATATCGCATGAACTGACACTTAAAAGTAACTGAAGTCGTCCTGAGTGCATCGCTAACGTAGCCAACGCTCAGATCAGTTGAGACTCCTCGGTTGTATCAATCTACAATGATACATTCTGTTTCCAGTATAAGGGTATGCCATATTCGCTGAAATACATATGTGATAATGTTACGTACCCAATTAGGCATATAAAATATACAAAGCTTGCCAATGTGAGAAAAAGTACCTAATGTTCTCCGATTAGAACTTCCCCGTAAATCTGGCTATGCTGGCTCACTCTGGCACTTTGATATAGGATTACGACAGCAATTTTCCCCTCTCAGTTTGAGTTCAGCTTCTTCACAGTGTGCTTTCATCTTCTTGCGCTATAGTATCGACAGTAAGGAAATGGTGAATCACCCCTGCCGATAAGAACGGATTCCTGATTTTACATACGTTTAAAGATTCCTACATATATACCCAACATACACATTCACCCTTCTCTCGTATCGAGGCCGCTGCTCCGCACCAAGCAGCGGCCTCGGTCTTTTTTGGCTCTCTCTCAAACCAGAGGCCCTTATCACCTTTAATGGGAAAAATGGATTTTAATACAAAAAAAATTGCCCTGAAGAGGGCAATTCCATAAAAGGCATCCCTTCAAGAGCAAAGACATCGATCAGCCCCTTTAGCGTATCGACACATAACAGAACACCCGCCAGGGATACCTTGCTTTTTATTCTAATCCGTCGTACTGAGACTACACTGAGATGTTCCTGAATTTAGGCTGAGATCTTATTTCTCACTAACACCTGACCTTTATGCGGAACATCTCACTTTATCGGCACACTCAGCATTGGCTCTCTATTTAACTCAGGCTTCAGCTCGCGCAACCCAGCGTAGCTCATACACTGTAAGTTTAGGGCATAGATTGCCTGTTACAAAGTAAAGCCAAACGAGGCAGCACCAACCAAGGCTGTATTTGGATACTGGATGACAGACACTGGATAATCAGCCAGCATCTTACCCATACGCCCTTTCGCCACAAATGTCTTCATAAATGAGCCATCGGAAAGGTAAGGCAGGATACGCGGTGGCAAGCCTCCGCCGATGTAGACACCTCCCGTTGCGAGCACTTTAAGCGCCACATTGCCCGCTTCAGCCCCAAGAATTGAAGCAAACATCCTCACAGCCTCTACACAAATCGGCATAGACGACTCTTTCGCGCCTTTAATAATGGTTGGGGTTTGCATTGTCTCCTGAGCCAGTTGCTCACTTAACCACTTGGGAACCTCATAAATACCAGTTGACTCTAGGTAGGCATAAATATTTGGGAGACCAATACCCGAACACACATGTTCATAACTCACGTGCGAAGTACGCTCAAGCATGAAACGGAGCAAGCCAATTTCTTTCTCATCTAGCGGCGCGAAATCAGCATGTCCACCTTCACTTCCATAGGCCACATAGTGCGAGCCGTTATGGACCAGGTATGCCTCCCCTAAGCCTGTGCCAGGCGCGACCACTGCGATGGGCCCTTGAGGATTAACCACGCCCTTGTTAAGGATATATGTCTCCTCCTCACTCAAGAGAGGTACGCCATATGCCATCGCGGCTAAGTCATTGAGAAGACGAACCTTCTCAATGCCCAGGTTCCTTTGGAGCTCGACTTCATCCATAAGCCAGGGCAGATTCGTGATCTTGGCCTTTCCCTGGACAATGGGTCCCGCGACCCCAAAGCAGGCTCGGTCAATATTCGCATCTACTTGCATGAGGAATTCTTTAACCATAACCTCAAGGCTCGAATAACGTGCACTCGGAAAGGTTTTATCAACCACGGGCGTTCGCAGTTCGCGTGGTGATGAATAAATAGCAAGGTGTGTCTTTGTACCACCAATATCACCCGCAAGTAACATAATAAGCTCTCCGCTCTATCTAAAAGTTCTCACTTATAATTTCGTAGTATGGTCCATCCGACCTTACATAGTTTAGAGCATAGACACCAAAAAATATAGGGGTCACAATTATTTGCTCTCGACGAGCCGGGCTCGACAACTCTTATTCTATCCTAGAAATAGCTCTGATATCCAAGACTGGCAGAAACACAACGCCAACCTGGCTACTTCTCGCAGACAGTAATGCTCCATTCATACCAAACCTACCAGCTACGGCAACCTACGATATGAGGCAGTTCGACGCTCAAATGCTTCTTATATATTATTATAAGACTTAGATGATTTTTATTATAAATGTATAATTTAGATGTTAGAAGACTATATAGGAGGCTAGCATGCTTTGTATTACCATATTAGGAATGGAGAGGAAGGAAAGGGAAGAGAGCATTATGCCAATCTCTATACACAATATTTTCATTAAATGCTTGCGTCGAATCGCCCCCTTTGGCTGGCACTTACTTTTGCTAGCACTCACATTACTCATGTTTAGTTCTTGTAGTGGTGAGACATTCACGCAAACCTTTTCCTATGACAAAACGCCTGACACATTTCAAAAAACGTTCGCGATTATTGGACGAACGGTATTGAACATCGATAGCGATGCTGCTAGAATCCATATTCACCGAGGCACGACACAGCAAGTCCATATCCAGGGCAGCAAACATACCGCATACAATGACACTATCATTGTCAATTACGCTCAACAAGGCTCGATCATTCACATTACCTCACGAATTAACCACATTGAGAAGACAAATGATTTTGATGCCAATGAAACATCTAACGGCGATTCTACGTACATAAATTTCGACATAACAACGCCACTTGCGACCGATACTTACATCAGAAATGTCGCAGGCACAGTTGATATTGCTGATCTTTCGGGACAACAGGACATTTCAACCGAGGGAGGCTCCATTGATCTTCAGTGCACAACTCTTGAGCGTTCATCACATCTGGAAACGGTCGCAGGCATGGTAACATTTGATGGTAGCATCGCTCCTCAAAGCGAAAATATATTCAAAACAACGGCTGGAAGTATCGATGCCACATTGCCCAGTAACGCGCCCGTTGATGTCTCTATCTCCTCTATGTTAGGGCAGGTACAAAACGACTTTGATGCGCCTTCGACAAGCTCTTTCACTGCTAGTCTGCATATCGAGAACACAACTGGCTCTATCCTCGTCCATACGCGCTAATGCAAAGTCTTACAACCCCTGCATATACGTTATGAGGCGTCTAGCTATCTTCATAGTTCGGAGTCATTCGGGTCATTCGTACAGACCTCCTGTATAAACGTCCTGTTCATTTGACATAAAACTGAGCATAACATAAAATCGAAAGAGAGAAATGTAAGTGGTGTAGGGTTCATTTTGCGGGATTGACAGTGGAACTAATGATCGACAAGCATAGCCTGAGCCGTGAGATTGAGGGCTATCGCCTACTGAGTCTACTAGGACACGGTAATGGCTCCGAGATCTACCTAGCCGAATATGCAAGCAGCCACTCTCCAGTAGCGGTAAAGATCCTGCCTGGGCACCGGGCAGGGGATAACCTTACTCGTTTCTTCATCCATGCTACTCGCCTCAAACGCCTGGAGCATCCCTATATTGTGCGCGTTCGTGCGTTCGGTACACAGGATGACTTCACTTATCTTGTGATGGACTACCTTCCCAACGGAAACCTACGTGAGCGCCATCCCAAGGGGCAAGTGGTTGAATCCTCGACTGTTGTCCGATACGTCAGGCAAGTTGCCGATGCTATTACCTATCTTCATGAACAGCAACTTATTCATCGCGATATCAAGCCTCATAACATGCTTATCAACGCTCAAGGCAATGTTCTCTTAAGCGATTTTGGAATCTCCGTTGTCTCACACAGTCTCGATCCTCTTGCACCTCAACAGCATGACTTCGAGGGCACAGTCATTTATGCGGCACCGGAGCAGTTGTTAGGCACACCACGACGTGCGAGCGATCAGTATTCTCTCGCGGTTACAATCTATGAATGGCTGAGCGGAACATGGCCTTTTAGCGGCACATTTGATGAACTGGTTGAACAACATCTTCACCATATGCCGCCACCTCTGCGAACAAGAAATTCCGCGCTCTCGCCCCTTATTGAACAGGTCGTCATGAAGGCACTTGCCAAGAGTCCTGAGAAACGCTTCCCCAGCATGCATGATTTCGCTCAAGCGTTCACCTGGGCGGTTGAACAAAGTACTCCGGACAGGCAGACACCACGCCCCACACGCCAATTCCGGACCCCGTTCTCCTTCTAAATATGGCTTCTAATCTGTCGCAAGATTGATTCGTCCTTAATACGATCATCTTCCAGGAGTAGGAGTATCTTACTCACAATCTCGCTAAGCCGGGTGTCCTCTTTATCAGCAAAGGGAAGAAAGAGTTGAGGATGGCTCCCACCCCAGTTCTGTGGGACAATGCACAGATAGTGCCCTGGCTCTATATGGATCGCGCCACTATTGAGGTGAACACGATAACGAGCGAGCTTTCCTTGTACATACGCGAAATGTCCATCCAGCGTGACACCTGCCAGACTCAGGTCATCCAATAACGCTTGTAGCAATTCACGGCGCCGCTCGTAGACTTCGCTTGAGCAAAAGAGCATTTGCTGATCCTCTATCTGCGCTACAGATACGACGAGATCAATATTGCGCATAGCTTCCGAGAAGACAAGTGGAGGCACCTCTCCGAGTGGTATGTATTTTTTTGACTCTTCCCACATACGCTCATATGAGCGCACTGTGGACCGAAAATAGATATTTCCCACCAACATAGGCTGACCAACAATAAAGCCTTCATAGTAACTGGCTTGTGATAATTCAACGCACGCCTGGATGGTGCCAAAAGTCTTGAAACAAACATCATATTCTTGCAGCCGCCATTGACGAGAACCAAGAAGGCTTCCAGCGATATTCCCACGCACCCAGTGTCCAGCAAAGCGCCTGGAGAATGCAACCGCCTCTCGTTCAGCAGGGGTCAGAATATACAGCTCACGAAATACTTGTTTGACGGGCTGCACAATCTTCCGGCAAATGATCTCACGTTGCCACGCGGTCAGAACGCCAGCCTGAAAAAGTGAGTAGGAGTGCGCCACTCTTACTGGTTGCGTAATAGGATGCAAGGAGCCATCAAGGTCTTGTAGCACGAAGCGCTCACCATCGAAAAGCCCAAACATATTCTCACCACTCACCATCACAAGACGCTCTAATAATTTTCGCGCAAGAGGAAGCCTCACAAGGTTCTGTAATTCGCCAACGGTGAGTATCTTCTCGCTCGCAACCAACATCTCTAGCAGGTTAGTGCGCAGGCGCTTCAACTGGTCACGCAAAAGCTGTACAGCCTCCTTCGCCTCCTGATATACCGCACTAGCACGAACCTCTTTTGGTACTGATTTGAGTAAGCGCCCATCACGCTCAATATCAAGTGAGATGTCGATGCCATCTAACCGCAATGTAATACTATACGCACTAACCTGCCAACGCCTCCCTTCGGGAGAGCGATCCCGAGCTACGCGCGCCTCCATCTCCCATTCCATTAATGTCGTGTCAGCATAATCCGCTAGCCTGGCAAGATTCCTCATACCTTCATAGGCAGCTTGCTTATGGGTGACTCGCCGTTGCGGGCCAAATTTGTGTGCCATACCTTCGATTTCTCGCAGGCGCAGGTACCGTTCTAGCACTTCCTCATCGCCTCGTTCCAGTGGCAGTAGACCTAGACATGCTATCGCGACCTGGCTATGATGTTTGATCCCCTTTGCCACGCGCTCTCGATTCCAGCCCGCAATGGCGCTCACTTGATAACAAATCTCTTTGTGGATGCCAGCCTCCACAAAGAGGCTCAGCATCATACGCGCTGATTCCTTTGGCACTCTCGCCAGTAATGCTCTCACCTCCTCAATATCCACCACCCCGAACATACTACTCTCATCCAGCATCTGCCCGACTGACTGCAAACAATTTGTATGAGATTCAATATAATTGAGGAGTGGTTGCGCCTCATGCCAGCCAAGCGCATCGGCTATGAGTCTGTGGGCATGTGGTGTCAGGGGAAACAGCACTTTGAGCGTTTCCCCTGGAAACTGACTTAGTTCCTGCACACTTCTCTCGTACTGAATTGGGTTGGTTGGCTCCAGGTCATCTCTCGACAATTGTTCCCAGATGATTGTGGCATTTATAGCATCTATCTGATGGTGTGCGGCCTGCAACTCGCTTATGGACATAGGATTCTCAGTCAAGAGTTGCGCCGCCCGTCGCAAACAATTGAAACCACACAAGGTCTCACTCTACCCTTACTTAAATATCCTTCCAATAAAATATATCTGACATTCTGGCAAACTACTTCTTCCAGTAAGCATTAGCCTCCAACAAGAGGAGTCAGACGTAAGAAGGTTACCTTGCTTCCAGGCTGAAACGTCAGCTTTTCGTCCAGTTTATTCATTCGCTGCCCATCCACAATCAGCAGATACGAGCGCCGTATGAATGCCTCCTGTGCTGTCTTCACCGCCACCTCTATGTTCACCTGCTCTTCACGTTCCGCCCGATCAGATGGCATATGTATTGCTCCCTGCTGAGTCTGCTCGCGAACATTTTCCTCACTCAAGTAATATCTATTAAGCATACGTTTAGCAGCCTGAGCCTGAAGCTTGCGTTCAGCAAGCACACGTACTTGCTCTTTTACCGTGCGCTCGATTAATTCACTTACCGCTAACACTTCACTCCCTATCTGCACATGCACCACTGGCATGCTTGCATCAGCGTACACACCAGGCATCAAACGTGTACTCACCTCAACCGTCGTCATATTTCCCTCTCTTTCACCTAAAACTTCTCACAAATAAGGACCCCTTCCACCCTTGTCACTCCTCGCGATTAACTTACTATTCCTAACGAGAGCGGCAATGATGGAAGGGAAATGGGTAATGTGCTTACTGAAGACTAGTCAACGGCTGAGCGGATACGTAAGAAAGCCACTAGAGCCAGGACAAATGAGACAATCAACAGGAGAGCAGTGCCCGCGAATTGCGTAGGCCAGAACTGGTCCGGCGTCAGGTAAACGCGCTTCCATTGCAGATCAAGATCTTTCACACATTGGTTGACATTGGTTGTAAAGGCAGGGTCATGCGCACGACAATAACTATCAATATCCCCGGTCTCATCGCCCTGGCGGTCGGCAAAGCCCGCGTAGATCCCAAATTGGTCATTCGTCCCCCAGAGCGCTTTGTCCCCCTGGTATTCTGTGTACTGTATATGCGGTGGAATGAGCCTATGTTCAACTTGAGAATATACGACATAACAGATCAGGAGCAGGACAAATGTGAGTGCCATAGCAACAATGCTCTTTCGCGTAAAGCTTCCCACCATGACACCAAGCATCAGTCCGAACAACGTGAGACCTCCAAGAACGATACCCGGCCTCCCCCAGTAGCTAGTATAGTTATATGTGACCTCGAGCCATCCCGTCATTGCGTTAGCTGACCAGCAGAAGAGCCCCGCGATGGCAATGGTGCCAAGTGTAACCCATGCCAGTCGTGACAGAAACCAGCGCCCACGCGAGGTTCCCTGCCCCCATACGACATAATGTGTCTTCTGTTCGCGTTCTTGCGCCACGAATGGAGCGCCCACGAAGACCGCGACGACCTGGGGCATAAAAAAGGACAAATCGAACAGAGAGTGAACGCTTGCGAACAACTCAGCCAGAAACAAGAGGCCATAGAGCACTAACAACAAGGCACCTATCAGTAAGGCAACGCGATATTGTCGCCAGGTTAGCCAGAGCATAGCTTAAAATTCCCTTCTATATTAGTGGCACACATTTACTCGATGGCAGACCGCACACAGGATAGCGGTCCGATGCTGCCGCCAGGTTAGCCAGATCATTGTCTCACCTCCTCGCGCTCACTATTACTCTGCTCTGGCTGAACATTCTGCGGATCGAGGTAGGCCAATACAATATCCTCTAGCGAGAGATCTTGAATGGTCCAGCGCGAGTCGGCAAATGGCGCAGATAGGCGCACAACAATATTGCTTTGCCGTCCAGTATGCCCCGCCTGTAGGACAGTATGCCGGGCTGCGATCTGCTCGAAGTCGTCGCGTGGGCCAATCAGCAGCTTATGCTCAGACATGAAGTGATCCATGTCGTCTTCAAGCTTCACCTGCCCTTGTGCTAGTAAGATCAGATGATCGCAGGTGTTCTCCAGGTCCATGATATAGTGAGAGGAGATCAGGATACTGGTACCTTCACTGGCGGCGGTTTCCATTAAGAGGCGCGTGAGATCACGGCGCGCGGCGGGATCAATGCTGGCGAACGGTTCATCTAGCAGGAGCATCTGTGGACGTTTCGCCAATGCCATCATCAGGGACAGTAAAGCTTGCTGTCCACCTGATAACTTACCGACGCGCATTTTGAGTGAGATGCGTAGCCGCTCCAGAGTCTTTACAGCCAAATCCTGGTCCCACTGTGTATTCAATTTGCGCCCAAGCGTTAACATGTCCTGTACAGAGAATGACTTGTAAAGCGGTCGCTCTTGCGCGATAAAACCCAGGCGCGAGATCAGTGCCGTCGCGTTTGGCCCTGTTATCTCTCCCAATACGCGAATGCTGCCCTCGTCGGGTTTCAGCAGGCCCATCGCCAGGTGCATCAGGGTCGTCTTGCCTGCTCCATTGAGGCCCACAAGCCCAGTTACACTCCCCTCGGGGACGCCCAAATCACAGTTCCGAAGAGCCCAGCGCTTACCATACCTCTTGCCAAGTTGACTTGCTTCCAATGCCAATGTCATATACGTTTCTCCTCTTGAGATTTTCTTAAACGCGCATCCAGCGCGTTTCGCTTACGCTGTAGGAGATTTTCGCTTTTGCAAGGTGTCGGCTAATAAGTCAGCGATGCCATCGTCATCCAGACCTGCCTGATATGCCTGTTCCAGCCATTGCGAAAGTGTTTCGCGTAATTTCTCCAGGTTCGCGATATCGGGAACCCTGACCGAGGCGCGCACAAATGTGCCCAATCCAGGACGGCTCTCGACCAAGCCATCACGCTCAAGCTCCCGATAGGCTTTAAAGACCGTATTGGGGTTGATTGTGATCCTGCTGACAACTTCGCGCACGGTAGGTAGCTGATCCCCTGGCTGAAGCAAGCCTAGTCGCAAAGCGCGCTTGACCTGCTGGACCAGTTGCATATACGGGGATACACCCGTGCGCTGCTCCACGTAAAACTCAATCATCATTAGCCTCTCTCGACCATGAGAATCTTGTGCTAAATAACTAATATACTAAATAACTATGAATATAGTAGAAGTATAGAGAAAGAAGGATTCGTTGTCAAGCATTGTGGGAATTAAGAACAGGAAGGACCCGCAAATTGAGGTCAATCGGAAGTACTTGAGTATCAAGCCGTGGTTGAGAAGAAGATATGGTCTAAAAAATTATTGGCTACAGCAAAACGGAGAGCCTCATTTCTGAGACTCTCCGCCACAGTTTTTATGCAATCAAATTGAGATGTCTGCTCAAGCAGGCTGGAAACATATTCCTTGCGCTTGTTAAGCCACCAGGTTTAGAGGTGACGTGGGCGACCACCAATACCACCCATTACAGCCTTCGCGATCAACAGAATGATAACTGCACCAACAAGACAGGTTATGAATGTCCAGAAAAGGCCATTATCACCAATACCGAACAAGCCAAGGACGGCACCACCGAGCACGCCACCGATGATACCAAGTACAATGTTACCAATGATACCCAGGCGATCACCCTGCACCAGACGGTCAGCGATTGCGCCAGCGATACCGCCAATAACTATCCAGACAATCCAGGCCCAGAGTGTACCAAGAATGCTTGCAGTAACCATACCTCAATTAATCCTTTCTGACTCTCTTGAAATGTCTGTGCAAAGACATTTCATACTATTGGATTGCTACTCTGAGAGGAGCAATAATTCCCTCTATTACGAGAGTGGCATCTAATAGCTTTTTTGCGGCAAAGTCCTTGAAGAATGTTGATTCCTTTTTCATATGTACAATGAGATTTAACAGCTCTCACTCTTTTCACTGTATCTTCTCTTGTATCTATGTAGTTATTGTACGAATCAACAATCCAAATAGCTTCACATTCTTCATTGCTGATTACGATAACAGCTCGGGAGCGAGTAGAGACAATAAAATGGCGCTTGCATTCCCTTCTGAGAATGCAAGCGCCGGGATATCTCCTGGTTATTGATCAACAGTAACTGTTCCGTCAGTGTTGACAATCAACGGGATCTGCTTTCGCGGAGTTGTCGCGGGTCCACTTACGACGTTGCCGCCATTAGCGGGATCGAAGATCGATCCATCGGCTCCACAGATCAACTTATTGTTCACCGCGTCATACGTGAGCTGCCCTCCATCAGTTGTGCAACTGCTCTCATAGGCCACAAAGTTGCCGTCATTCATTCGAATAAGCAAGCTCTTCTTACCATCGGCGGGATTATTGAAGTCTAATGCTGTTCCATATCCTTGATTGGTGTTACCAATAACAATCTTCTGAGGCGCTGGCGTGCTAGTTGGCTCTGGTTCTTTCTTCGCTGGCTCAGGTGTAGTTGTCACGGGTGGAGGAGTACTGATCGGCTTGCCAATGGTCTGCCGAGGTCCACTCGCGCGCTGCACTGTGGCATGCGAAGCGAATGCCAGGCTGACGCCACCAATCACCAGGACAAGTAGAGCGGCAGCTAGAACAATAAGCATACGCTTACGACTATTTCTATCCTGGCTCGTCCACATATCAACGCTCATATCCAACGCTCGACCAGGCACTTGTCGAGTTTGCTTCTTGAGAGACTTCATCCACTCCTCTACCTTCATTGATCCAGGCAGAGGCTTGATCTTGTTCTCTGATATGGCCTTCTCAGGCGTTTCCACGGCGCTTTGAGGACAATTCAGAGGAGTCATCGGAACAGTCGCGAAGCCATTCTGAACGTGCTCATATTCTCCCGAAGTATGCTGCTCTATGCCACCACCTGAGTTAAGTGGCTGTGTCTTCGCGATGGTTGGGAGCTCACTTTCCTTCAATCCCTGCAAGGAGCCCAGCCTCTCGAAAGAAGTGGTTACAGTTGGTGGAACAAAATGCACTTTATGCGGCATTGCCTGGAGTTTGTGCGATGTCGTTGAGAGATAGCCACTCACCGGGCGCGGTGGAACTCCTCCCCATGAGAGCGAGCCCGAAGTAAGTGGACCTGTAATCAACGAACCTGAAAAGCCTGCCACCATCTGTTTATCAATTTCTAATTTATGCTCAGGTGCTTCAAGCATTTTGACCACTCGCGTAAAGGAGGCCGCGAACTCGCCAGCCGTTTGGAAACGATCCTCCGGCTTTCTTGCCAGCGCTTTCTGAACCGTTAGTTCAAGCGCTTCTGGAACCTCCGCGCCCAAACAGGCCATGGAGGGGATAGGCTCTTCAGCATGCATACGCGCAAGCACGAAAGGGTCTTTATTGGTAAAAGGCGGTTGTCCGCAAAGCATCTCAAAGGCCATCGCACCCAACCCATAAACATCAGCACGCGGATTGATGGCGCACCCTAGGACGACCTCTGGCGCGATATACTCCGGCGCACCCAGGAACGATCCTGTCATGCTCAAGAGGTGCGCATATGGATGGTCTGAGCCTACCAATCCCTGTAGCGCCAGCATTGGTCCCAGGCCATAGCCCACAATCTGGAGTTTCTGCTCATCCAGCCAGATATTGAGAGGCCGCAAAGCACCATGCGCGACACCTCGGCTATGCGTGTAGTCTAATGCTTCGCCCATTTTTCTTAGTATGCGCGATATCTGTAATGGTGTCAGGCGCTTTGGCGCGCTCAAAATGCGTGCTAGTGTACTACCACTTACCAGTGGTGATACCATATATGGTAATCCACAGTGTTCGCCAAAATCTTCGACAATTTGTATATATGGGTGACGTAATTTTAAGAGATTTGACGCCACAATAGTAAATCGAGCGATGAACCGCGCTCGCGCCTGAGGAGAGAAGGATGAAGGCAAGAGAAAAACTGTGAGCATCACTTCGCGCGAAGACCCCTGATGTCGCGCCTGATAGACGGCATTCAGGTTTCCCCGCCCCAATAACTGTTCAACCCGGTATTCACCCAGTGTCTCACCCGCCACAAGGTCAACAGATAGTGTAGACATAGACATAGGATTATAACCCCCCAAATGGCCTGTGCCTTGGCAACAAAACATCACGCTACAAAATTACGAAAAAACCTACTTTGACATATTGTGAAACACATTGATCAAAATAGTGTATGCTTACGAGAGATACTCGTCAAATTACATGAATTCTTTATAGGACTTGTGGGGGAAACCGAAACACGGTACCATAAGGGAAAACGAGAGAGGATTAACATCCAACCTATGAGTTCAGTCATATCCCGGCTTGAGGAAGCTACGCCCGAGTGGCTCACGCAGACTTTGCGTGAGAACGGCTATCTTCCACATGGGAGCGTTGTCACGATAGAACAAATTCCAACCGATGCCTTTAATTCCCTGACCGCTCATTTGCGACCTTGCTATAGTGAGGACGCTGATGGCGCGGCACCACGCCTGCTCATTCTTAAACTTCAGCAGAAACAAAATGGTAGACATGAGGCTGGCTTCTATCATCTTGTTACAACACAGCATCAGAACATGAATATGCTGGTTCACTGCTATGCTCAGGATTATAATACGCAAAGCGGGAATTCTTATCTGCTGCTCGAAGATCTCTCGCTCACTCATGTCGAGCCCACAACTCGCCAGCAGCTTTTGGCGGGACACGGCCTGCCTCGCGCAGACCATATGGATGGTATTGCTGACGCGTTGGCAGGCTTTCACGCGCATTGGTGGGAACATGCCGAGTTGGGACAGAACCATATTACTGCTGTTCGTCCCTGGTATAGCGATAAAGAGGCATATGAACAACATATTGAGCGCTGTCATCGCGAGTGGGACTCCTTTAAGCGCACCACCGGAGACGAGATCTCCTCTCAGATCCGCTCAACCTATGAATATGTTTTGAAACGCTTGCCGTCTCTCTGGAAACAGTATCTGGAAGAGCGTATAGTGCCACGCAAGCAAATCACGCTTACACAGGGTGACTGCTATCTCACCCAGTTTCTGTGCCCACGCGAAGTAGCCGGAGAGGCGCAGGAGCCGAAGGGCCCTTCTTACATCTATGATATGGAAGCCGTCAGTGCGAACATTCCCGCTTACGATATTGCCTATCTCCTCGCGACCTTCTGGACACCAGAGCAGCGTAAGGAATCTCGCCGTGAGGAGCAATTCCTCCATCGCTACCTTCAACGCCTTTATAAATTCGGCGTCGACTTCTATACCTGGCCCCAACTCTGGCGCGATTACCAGATGATGGTGACCTTCATGCTCTTCGATCCTATCTGGGACCAGACCAACGGCTCATCCCGCTCTTACTGGTATCCCAAACTACACTGTCTTGTGCGTAATTTCTGGGATATGGGTTGCGGCCTCGTTCTGCGCAAGATGGCGGAGAAAGCCTGATAGAGAAAGGTAGTCTATAATCCGATCATGGAGCGCAGTTGGGAAAGGTCAAGGTGCTCGGCAAGCATATCAGCCAATCGATCATAAGCTTGCTCACGCGCGAAAGGTTTCATATCTGGCGCGTTAACACCACGTCTTTCCCAAAGAGCTTGTAGTACTCCATGCCGGAAGGCATCATTCTCAAAGAGACCATGCAGATAGCATCCTCCACACCAGCTATCTCTTGCTAGCCATCCCTCGGATGCTCCCTGTAACTCGAAGAATGGCTTCAGTTTATCAGTGTCGCCAGATGGTTCGGTTCGCCCAAGGTGAATCTGATAAGCGTGTAAGGTATCCATTATGAGCGGCAAGCCAAGTCTCTGGCGCGCCGCATCTGTAATGATCGCGCTACTTTGACAGGTTACTTTCTCATGGAGGGCTGCGAATGTCGTCTCCAGCGGCAAGAGGCCCAGGCCCATCGCAACCACTCCCGCCTCACCCTCAGCCCCTATCGGATCTAGCAGGCACTCACCAAGCATCTGATAACCTCCACAGATACCGAGAATAGCCACCTCCTCGCGCACCAAGGAACGTATACGCGTCCCCAAGCCACTGCGCCAGAGCCAGTCCAGGTCTGCTAGCGTGTTCTTGCTGCCCGGCAAGATAAACATATCAACGTGCTCAGGTAACTCCTCAGGTGAGGCAACCATGAAGAGACGTACTCCGGGTTCCGCTGCCAGAGCATCAAATTCGTCATAGTTGCTCAGATAAGGAAAGCGCGAAATGACGATATGCAGTTTATCGCCGCCTGTCTCCTTCACGCTGCGCATCAGCAGAGCCGACCCTTCATCTAGTGCGACGCTATCCTCCTCTGCGATTCCCAGATCTTGCATGTATGGCACAGTTCCAAGTACAGGTACATCTGCACGTTCGGCGAGCATTCGCTCTCCATCTCGCCACAGGTTCAAGTCACCACGGAACTTATTCACAATCAGCCCTTTAACACGGCGACGATCTTCAGGCTCAAGCAACATGAGTGTGCCTAGCATCGACGCAAAGATACCTCCTCGATCAATGTCACCTGCTAGTAAGACCGACGCATCAGCCCAACGAGCTACACGCATATTAACAAGGTCATAGCGCGCCAGGTTGATCTCTACCGGGCTGCCCGCGCCTTCTATGAGCACCAGATCAAATTCGCGGCGCAAATTCGCCAACGACTCTTTGACCACTTCTTCAAAACCACTGCGCTGCCTGTAATACTCACTCGCCTCCATTGTACTCAAGGGCCGACCAAGCATAATGACCTGGCTCCGAGAATTGCCTTCCGGCTTGAGAAGAATGGGATTCATTTCGACAATTGGTTCAATGCCTGCTGCCTCAGCTTGAACAGCCTGTGCTCGTCCAATCTCACCGCCGCTCGGCGTTACAAATGAGTTGAGGGCCATATTCTGCGCCTTGAAAGGGGCCACACGTAGCCCTTCGCGCGCGAAGAGGCGGCATAACCCGGTTACCAGGGTACTCTTACCTACGGTCGAAGCCGTTCCTTGCACCATCAATGTAGGCGCTAAACGCTCCATAGTTCATGCTCCTCTCTCTTTAGTATTGTCAGAGCTTCCGTTAATCTCCGCCATTCTTGCTCCTGCCGCGTGGCAACGCGGATATATTGTGGCAGACCAAAGGAGCTACAGTCGCGCACAAGTAATCCTCGACGTAACAGCGCCGTGCGCAAGGCCGGTGCGTTTCCAACGCGCACCAACGTATAGTGTGTACCTGATGGTATGACATCCACATCCAATTCTCGCAAAGCAGCAAAGAAGGCATTACGCTCCACCTCCAGCGCGTTTAAAGAACGTTCCAGGTGTGCTCTATCAGAGAGCGCCGCTGTCGCTGCGACCTGAGCGGCCCCGTTGACGTTCCAGGATGGTAGATGAGCACTCAGACGTGTAGCCAGTTCTGAGGTCGTCACTACATAGCCAAGCCTCAACGCCGCCAGGGCAAAGTCCTTGGTAAGCGAGCGGAGAATAAGCACGCTCAAACCCTCACTCAATAATGTGAGTGCGGTATCATCTTGTGGCTTCGTGGAGTTGTTTGCTGCTTTTCTAGGAAAGCGGAAATGATGATATGATTCGTCTATTACGAGCAGCGTTCCAAGGTGCTCACAGATCTGAGCCAGTTCTCGCACCTGCTCAAGAGGTAACCACCCTCCGCTCGGGTTATTGGGATTACAGAGCCAGAAGAGCGTGGGTCTCTCCACTTCAAGCCACTCTAGAAGAGCATTTAGATTGACCTCGAATCCACACATGGGGTCAAGTCTATATGCTAAATCAAGAGCTCCTATCGCTCGCGAGGCGGCTTGATACTCACCAAATGTCGGAGACAGACGCGCGGTGACCATTCCTGATCGCAAGAAGGCGCGTGCTATCGTCCATATCAATTCGCTGGCCCCATTCCCACAGACTAACCCCTCAAGCTCAATTCCTGTGCTGGTAACTTCGTAGCTTAACAGCGCACGCTTTAACGCAAGGCATTCGCGGTCAGGATAGCGCTCAAGGGCTAGCGTAGCTAGAGCCTCGCGCGCCGCTGGCGAGGGTCCGTAGGGATTGGAATTGACACTAAAGTCCAGTACATCCTTCGTGCTCAAGCCTAGGCGCTCAAGTTCAGCGTAATCAAACGCGCCATGCACAACCGGCTCTCTAGTCATACATCTACCTCACCCGCCTTCTTAAGACCCTGACAACCAGTGCACAGAGAAAGGCGCATCCTCCAACCCACCAGACCATCTGTTCCGCGCGCTTTATGGCGGAGGGCGTCAACGATCGCCGCTCGACGCCAAGCACGTAATGTCCCACCTTTTCCAGGCGCAAGCCCAGCGCACCTGCCGCCGCCGCCATTGGCTGACCCGCGTTCGGACTCTCAGTCTTACTCGCATCACTCCTCCATATGGCCCAGGCTTGACGTTGATCACCATCATACAAACGCGCGCAGGCAATGATGAGGAGAGCGGTCAGTCGCGATGGTAGCAGGTTGAGGGTATCATCCAGGCGCGCCGCAGCTTTCCCTAGATGCTCATACGAGCCGTGATAGCCAATCATGGAGTCAAATGTGTTTGCGAGACGATAAAGGGCAGCCCCAGGCAAGCCGAAAAGCGCGTAATAGCAGAGAGGAGCAACTACCGAGTCGCTCAAGTTCTCCGCCAATGACTCGATAGCTGCCGCCACAATTAGTTCACGACTCAGTTGGGAGCGATCTCGGCTCACCAGGCTCCCCAATGCCTCGCGTGCGGCCTCTAGGTCTTCACGCTCTAGAGCACGCCTCACGGTTGCTCCAGCCTCCGCCAGCATGCGCCATGCGAAGAAGGGTTTGAGCGCCACTCCATACAGAAACGCTACACCAAGCCAACCTGCTCTCACTCTCCCCAGCGTTGTGTCAGTCCTGCTAATCCTTGCGTAAAGCGTTGAAAGAGACTCACGATGACCAGCACAATGGTACACGCAACTAGTAGCATCCACACACCATAAAGCAAGCGAGCATTATTGCTATGCGGTGCCCTACGTTCGAGCATGCGAATAAGCTTCCCATACCATACGACAGGATGGAACCTCGCTGGTGGCTCGCCGAGAAGATCAAATCCCACGGCTAGCAGGAGAACCAGTCCCTCACTCCTGCCATCATACTCGCTTCCTACTTTGCTCACTCAGAACTCGATTCCCTTCTGCGCTTTGACACCCGCGTCGTAGTGATGTTTGATGTCCGTTATCTCCGAGACAGTATCAGCATACTCGACTAATTCGGGAATCGGATAACGACCCGTAATCACGATATGCATGCCTTCAGGTCTGTTATCAAGTACTTCTTGAATCTCGCGCCATTCCAACCAGCCATATTTGAGGGTATATGTTAACTCATCGAGCACGATCAGATCATACTCTCCCGAAAGGATCTTTTGTTTACACAATTCCCATCCCTGACGTGCCAGCTCCTTATCATGCTCAATATCCTTGGAGAGCCAGGTAAAGCCGTCGCCAAGAGGATATATCTCGATCCCGACTTTGCGCGCCGCCTTCTCCTCTCCCCAATTCGCTGTGCGAGCCTTGATAAACTGAAGAATACATACGCGCAAGCCCTGACCCCAGGCACGGAAGAGCAGCCCTAGAGCCGCCGTCGTCTTCCCCTTCCCTTTGCCTGTATTCAGAATCACCAGCCCCTTCTTGATGGCGGTTTTAGCCCGCTCGCGCCTCGCGACATGGCTCGCTTTCTGCCTCTTGAGACGCTCCTCTTCACTTAGCTCCTCATCTTCTTCGGGATCGTATCCTTTCGTCTCCTTGATAACCTCATCTTCCGACATAATCTCACTCCTCTCTATGGTAAGATGGCGCGGAGAAGGTCTCCGCGCCTCTGGACTTCCGTCGTTCAAGGCATTTTCTACAAGAACTAGAGTACACTCGGATTAATAAGAACTTAGATTGTGCCGGAACAGTAAGCGGGTAAAGTCTCTGTGAACTTATCAGGATGCACTACCTGTGCCAGACAGCGCAAACCCTGCACCAGCCTTGGGCCAGGTCTCTGCATAATATTAGAGTTAATATGATAGACCTTATGCGCTTTGATCGCCTCTACAGTTCCCCAGTTCGTGCGCTTATATACGCTCTCTGGGTTGCCTCCATACACGGGATCTTCCGTCAGAATAATAAACTGAGGATTGGCGCTGATAACAGACTCGTCAGTCACCTGTGGATAGCCTTCGTTGGCGGTATTGCTATGAAAAATATTGGTCGCGCTGGCATCCTGAGCCAGTTCATCACCAAACGATCCCCCGCCAAAGACATAGGGCTTACCGGGAGTGCTGTCATCAACTTCTAGTAGCACCTTGGGCGAATCAGTGCCTGCTACCTTCTGCTTGATGTCCTGGCGCTCCTTTTTCAATTCAGTGACCAGCGAATTCGCTTTCTCTTCCGTAAAGGTCATCCGTCCAACAAGCTGAATCTGATCAAAGGTCTGGGTGAAATTTACTGTAGGCAGGTCAACAATGTTCGCCCCAAGATCCTTGAGCTTGCTATCATATTCCTTTGTCAGGCCCCCACTGGAGAGCACAAGGTCAGGCTTAAGACCGATAATGCGTTCTACATCATAGCCGTTGGCGCTGGATACCTTGGGCAGCTTCGTGAGGTCAGCAGGATAGCTTGTAAAGGCGTCCACGCCTACAACCTTGCTTTGTAGTCCAAGAGCTCCCAGGATCTCACTCGTACTGGCGGTCAATGAGATGATACGCTGTGGAGCGGTCTTGGGCATTGTAATAGGCTTGCCATAATAGTCAAGCGCTGGTGCCTGTGTAGCAGTTGGTGTGTTAGTCCCATTTTGGGTGGCTGTAGCACCACCGCAAGCGGAGAGTAGCGCGCACAGCGCGACAAGCACCAGGGGTAACAGGCGTTGAGAGATGACACGGGTAGACACTAGTCGAACTCCTCCAATATGTCACGATAGACAACAACATTGCCCGTTGGTCACCTCGCGTCCTTTGGAGATATGGGGAAGACATGGGAGAGTGTTTCGAATTATCAAGCGGCAAAGGCTCGATATCGCCTGTTCTCAATATTTCATCCATGTACTCGCTCCTTTGACGCGAAGGATAAGAGCTTTTAGCATTGGGCAGGTCTCCTGGCTCCTGGTTTCAAACACTCCTCACCAAACCTTCCCACTCTCGTAAAAGAGCAGTGATTTTGCGTCTCCTCATCTATTATGAGGAGAGTGAGGCGCTCACCAGTTACAGTAGCGCGACTGCGCCGGATTTCCACCGGCTTCCCTTTTCAACCCACTCGCCTTGCGGCTTTATGGGTCACCCAATGTACTTTTCTTTGCTATAAGAAGCACTTACCAACACTACTGCACTCTAGCTTCCGCAAACCGTGTATATCAGCGAAGCAGCATCGATAATTGATAATATACAGCTTGGTCATTCTATCACCAGGGATAGCTCGCCTGCAAATGCTTGAGTTCGATAGGCAGACCCGCCACTAGCAGGTAAGCCAGATCAGCTTCAGTCGCGATTCGCTGATTGATGCGCCCCAGGATATCGCGGTAGACGCGGCCCAGCGGCGTGTCAGGCACTAATCCCAACCCAACCTCATTCGAGACAATCAGCAGCGACTTGCTGTCAGGTAATTCTTGTATAGCGCTCACAAGTCGCTCAACTTCTCGCGCGACCTCCTCGTTAAAGAGCTCTCCCGGTCGCGACATCTCACCATCAACATCAATAGAGCCATCGCGGAAAAGCCAGTTCGTCAGCCAGAGTGTCATACAATCCAGTATGATTACATCCGCGACCTTTGCTCCCTGCCGCACAGCCGCAACCATATCTAGTGGCTCCTCAATGGTGAGCCAATTTGCAGGACGCTCAGTGCGGTGCCGCTCAATCCGCTCTCTCATCTCCTCATCGCCAGCCGTCGCCGTCGCGATAAACGCAACCGAGCGCCCACTCGTCCTCGCCAGGCGCTCAGCGAAGGCGCTTTTTCCGCTGCGTGCCCACCAAGAATGAGCATCAGGTGCGGGCTCAGACCCTGTCCAGTCATTTATACCGATCCTCCACATTTATCATAAGTTGCTCATTATCGTACCACGGATCACTCCTTAAGGACCTGTAACTCCTCACGCTTAAATCCCACACAAAAATGACGCCAAAAGCGCATCACAGCCGTAATAATAAGCAGGATATACTGATAAATATCACCTCGTCTATGTAATTAATGAACCCTTTTTGCTGAATATGGGAGACCTACCCAAAGCAACGTGTGAGAAGTGCTCACCCACCATTCTAAAATTGAGAGGACATTACCTGGATGTTAGGACACAGCCATATGCTCTTCAGCGCGGCGGCAGCTATCGCTCTCAACTCCCTTGTTGACGCCACGACTCACTTCTCGCTGTCAGGGGCCCCTCTGGCTCTGAACAACGCTGGCGCGCTAAATCCTCTGGCCCCACACCCGCTTAGCACAACAGACCTGCTCTTCAAAATGGTCTTCTACAGCGGCATTATCATTGGTGCTCTCCTACCTGACATTGACCATCCCCAAAGCAGCATTAGCCGACTTATTCTGCTACCCAGGCCCATCGTCAAAAAATACTTCAAGCATCGAACCCTGACACATAGCCTCTTCGGTATCCTACTAGCTGTGGTTTTCTGGGGGCTAGTCATCTCGCTTGCCATCTTTGGGCTCACAAAGGCTGGTATAGAACTTGATCCTGTGAATATTCGCGCAACCTATACCTTCTATGCTGCGGTCATGATCGGTTGTGTGCTTCACAGTATCGAGGATACCATGACCGTCGCAGGAGTTCCCTGGCTCTATCCCTTCTATCAGAAGAGCCAACGCATCCCCCTTGTTAGTTTCCGCACTGGAGGCAAAGTTGAGTACATCGTTGTTCTGGTCGCGCTCGCACTCGTCAGCTTTGGCCTCTACGCTCAGGTCCTAATTCTCTAGCCGGGTCGCCCGCTAGCTCATACAGATCAGGGGGTGAGGGTGTACATTAAGCACACCTTCACCCCCTGACTCTCTACAAAGCGCTTTAGCACTTGTAGTAGTATGCAGATATCTTGAGCTTCTTAATATGTAGACATTGAGCTTTAGCCAATGCCATGCCTCTAAAATCTCACGATTTTGAAGCGCCAACCTCATGGTCATAAAAGAAAGAACGCCAACCACCGCAGTTGAGCATAAGAGGTTGCATAAGCGCCCGTTCAGCCTGAATGGTATGATTCAAATCATGAGCAGCCCATGTATGGAGCATCTCTGCCAGTGTCACGGTCCCAAACTTGGGATGTTGTACCGTCCGTTTTAGGTCTTCATCCCGCACTTGTTCGATCTTAACCAGATTTTCCTGGCGAAGTTGTACAAAAGCGGTTGCCAGTTCTTCAGGTGTCTGAACATCAATGTCCGCATGCCGCTGGTGCGGATCAAAATTTTCAAAATCCTGCCCTGCTAGAAACGACTGAAAGCGTACAGGGAAGAGCGATCGCTCTGCGACCACTAAATGCTGTAAGCAGTTGAGCGCCGACCACTCTCCAGCGACTGGTGGACGTGTCAGCACATCAGCGGGAAGTACGCTAATTAACCGCTGCCAGCGTTCTGGTGTGGTGGAGAGAATAGCCGACACGTGCTCTAACTCAGTATGCAATAAGGACCTCCTTCTATCCAATCCAAAGTCTCATCAATTACATCCTAAATGAGCGCCAGGAGGAAGAGAAGTACGACCTCTGTCATCTCCTCTATCGCTCCATAGCTATCTCCTGTCAATCCACCTATCATAGCGCCGATGCCATTCCCCAGCAATAGAGCGCAGATGATCGCGCACACCCATACCAGAACACCTATCGCTACTCCCATCCAACCCGCCAGCCAGAAGCCGGCAATCAACACAACGACCACCGAGATCACTCCAGCTAGAAGTAACTGATTACGGGTTATCGCTTGCCGATACGTCGCGCCCAGACCGCCAGGGCGGGCACTTGGGAAGACAAAGATCGCGAAGAGCATCGCCCAGCGCGCCGAGACTAGTGTGAGCAAGAGTGAGGGGATCAGGTGCTCCCCTGGAATGCTGCCCAGAAACGCCCATTTGAGCAGGAGAACACAGATCGCGCTGAGAACACCAAAGCTTCCCACACGACTATCCTTCATGATCTCAAGCTTATTTTCGCGTGTCTTTCCCCCAAACAATCCATCACATGAGTCCATCAATCCATCCAGGTGCAAGCCACCTGTCAGGATGACAATGCCGACGACACTGAGCGCAGTGACAGCAAGGTAAGGCAGGCGCAGACCTAATAGCCACGTTATCAGCCATAACAACAAGCTAAAGATTAGCCCTACAAACGGAAAATATCCTCCACCAATCCTCGTAATAGGCACGCCCTGCGGCCCCGGCTTCTGACCCCAACTCGTCGGAATAGGCAGAATTGAGAGAAAGCGTATAGCCGCTACAAGTTCAGCAAATTGCTCGCTTAAGGAGGTATTTGCCAGAAAAGCAGGCGTTTGTATTGGCCTCGCTCCCCCCTGTGGCCCTACACCATGCGTCGCCTGGGGACTACCGGGCGCGACGCCACCCACTGGACTATGTATATGAGCCCGTGGCCCTACCTCTTCTGGCTGCTTGCTACCCGCAGATCCATACCATGTATTACCCTCACCTGTAGGATCAGGCTTTAATATGGGTCGCTTTGGGCGATACGGGGTACGCCCTCGTTCTGGCTCACCGTTTTGGTGTGCTTGCACACGCTCGGTTGACTCCTCAGAGATATACTTCTCTCGATCAGGTTGTGGATCCTGCTTCATGCACTATTTATTTCCTTTCTTTTCCGATACTACTCCAAATACTCTTGATGCGACATCGCTATTTTGCTCATTTAATAGTACAAGTGTCGCGAATAACGAGGTGCCATCCCAAAACAGATCTACGGCGCTCAGCGAACCAGGTTCCAGACGCAACTGCCATTGATACTCCATAGGCCAGTTCAGCAGTTTGCACAGAAGAGCGCGTAATGGCCCCCCATGACTCACAAGCGTGTACTGTATTGATCCATTTTCCACATTACGCTCTTGTTCTTGACTCATAACATCAGCTAGGATGACCCTCCATCCCTCGTCTATGCGTTGTAGTAATTGTGGAAAACTCTCTCCTCCTGGAGGTGCTATCTCTAGAGGTTTCTGAAAGAAGCCTTTCTCCGCTGGAAAACGGGTACGGATTTCCTCGTAGGTAAGACCTTCCCACGCGCCAAAATTGAGCTCTCTCCATTGTGCCGTGTATTGAACCTCAATTCGTTCTGACGCGTTTTCAAGTATGATGCTGGCGGTATTTTTCGCGCGCAGAGAATCGCTACAGTACATCTTGATCAGTCTAGCATCCCGCAGACGGTGAGCCAGCCAGCGCGCCTGAACACCACCTGACGTTGAAAGCGGCGGATCGCTCCATCCGCAGTAACGCCCCTGCTCATTCAGGGATGTTGTACCATGCCTTACCAGCCACAAGCGCCACGGTCGCCGTAAACCTTCCGCCGCGCTTTGCGCTCCATCACTATCCATCTTCGTCTCCTACCTTTTTGACGAAAAGCTCCTCTTCTATCTATAAAACTTGCGAGCTAACTTCGGTCAATCGTGTCTTTGCTAAATTCTCCTCAATAATCTCTCTCAAGCCGGTGAAAGAGAGGGCGATCGATTGCCCCTCTTTTGTTAAGAGGAACACACGTTGCGCTGGTGGGATGTGATAACGTTCATATAACTCTTCCTTTTGGGAACGTAACTCGTGTATCTCGTCCCAGCGCAAGACTATATGAGCCCTACTCACACCCTTAAGCCAGACAATACCTTCCACACAGACATACACTCGCTCACGAATAAACAGCTCTCCCGTAACCTTGCATAATACGATGAATGCGCTCACACTCAACACGGTGCCAAAAAATAAGAGTAACCAGCACCACGCATGCGACCGCGCCCAGATCGCCAGATCAATTACACTACCATCAGTTTCAAATACCGCATCATAGCGCGTGAATGGCCCCAGGACATAGAAACTGCCCTCTCGCTCACCGAAATAATAAAATAGAAGTGGGAAGCCATACAATAACAGCTGATACCCACCATACAAACCAGAGAGAGAAAGGGTCAGGCCAGTTAATGTTCTTAGCCATCCTCGCCGATAACACACCTGGGGCGCACCTAAATGATAGCTCTTCGCTAATTGATATGCCTCAGATGGCAAAAGCTGCATTTCCTTTGCCTCCTTTAATCAAACCATTTTTCACTTTCCCTCCACCATCTCTTGTGTACAACTACACTATAACATAGACAGATTCTAATCCTGACACTCTCTTCAGGTTTTAAGAACAAAGGCCCAGAGCGCTGTTATAATGCTCATAGCAACTAACCAGATTCTAATTGACAATACGCCAGCCTTGTATAAACTTGGCAGTATAAGTACTATAGAACGAGTAGCATAGTCCAAAACATAGCATAGTGGGGAGTTGATTTTAGCCATGCACCCAGAAACCATGCGCGTCATCTCGGTAAATGTAGGCCAGCCACGCATAATCCAGTGGGGAGGCAAAGAATTTCAAACGAGTATCTATAAATATCCCACCCAGGGACGGGTAGCTGTCACAAAAATGAACCTCGATGGCGATCGGCAAAGCGATCTAAAAAATCATGGGGGAGCGGATAAGGCTGTATACGCCTACCCTTCAATTCATTATCCCTACTGGCAACATGAACTAGCACGCGAACAACTTCCCTGGGGATCCTTTGGCGAGAATCTTACACTCTCGGGAGTGCACGAACATGAGGTCAGAATCGGGGATATTTTCCGCATTGGCAATGCGACCTTCAAGGTCACCCAGCCACGCACACCTTGCTATAAGCTCGAAGCACGTCTGGAGCGTCCCAACTTTATTAAGCGCTTTCAGGAAAGCGAGCGGGTTGGCTTCTATCTCTCGGTACTTGAAGAGGGTGATATAGCCACCAATGATACCATGACTCTTTTGGAACGTGATGAGACAAGCATGACTGTCGCCGAGGTCGCAGCGGTCATTGGCGATAAAAGTAATCTTACAGCACTCCAACGTGCTGCCGAGTTGCGCCACTTCTCGCCTTCTTTACGTGCGCACTTCGCGAGAATCTTGCGTAACCAGGAACAGAAAAGCATTAATGCCTGACCTTTTCATTACCAGAAAAAAGAGTGGGTCCAGAGGGCAGTTCGCGCGAACTGCCCTCTGGACCCACTCTTTTAACAAAAACTCTTAGAGTCCGCCAGTATTATGCATCAGCCCCCATCAATAACGAAGGTTGAGCCTGTAACGTACTCAGCCGCATCAGAAGCCAGGTATAGCGCCAGATGTGCCACTTCTTCCGGCTGCCCCAGGCGCTGAAGAGGAATCTCATTCAGAAGCGCCTTATATTTTGTAGGATCAGCCTTTACATCGGCATTAATTGGGGTATCGATTGCCCCTGATGCAATATTATTGACAGTAATATTATGCTTAGCCAGTTCCAGACATATCGTACGTGTCAGCATTCTTACGCCCCCCTTAGCACAACAATAGGGTGTGTTCTCAGGCATAGGCAGGTCCTCATGCACTGATGAGATATTGATGATACGCCCACGAATATTCTGTTTGACCATCTCACGCGCCGCCGCCTGCGCGCAGAAAAATACGCCCTTGAGATCAACATCTATGACACGGTCAAATTGCTCTTCGGTCACGTTTAGAAAGGGGCTCTGGATCTTCATACCTGCATTGTTAACCAGGATATCCAGGCGACCAAACTGCTCGACGGTATGCGCTACCAACTCGGTAACCTGCTGAAGCTGCGATACATCCGCTTGATGCACCAGGCAGGTTCCTCCTTGCCCCTCGATCATACTCTTCACTTCAGCTGCCTTATCTTCATTGCGCACATAATTAATAACGACATCCGCGCCTTCCCGGGCAAATAATAGTGCAATAGCTCTTCCAATTCCACTATCAGAGCCTGTTACAAGTGCGACCTTTCGCTCTAATAATCCCATGTTGTCTAAGCCTTTCTTGAGAGGATAGCTTTCCCTGGAGATATGAGCCTTCCAATATCCAATAAGAGTCTATTACGAGTCTACCTGCCTCTGTCAAAAAAACTGAAGTACTCACTACTCTATAGCAAGCTATTCATTCGCCTGAGCGCAACCACCTGGGATACTCAAACTCGCATAACACAAGCTCAGCTTGAAGCGGTACCATGTGGTGGCGAAGCTAGCCGTCTGGTCGGCAGCGTTGGCGAATGCTTTTTAGGGCAGACTAATTTGTTGCCTAACAGATCAGAATACTTTATTGTTGTTGGATAACATACCTACTTTTTGCTGGCAGAGAGCACTCACACTACTCAAGAATACTCACTCTTAGCTTCGGATAACGTCGCGGGTCAGGTACATCTCAGTTTCCACCACTAACAATTCCTCTTCAAGCCGCACACAATTCATACAATTTATCATCCCCACGGATGAAGTCAATTCATCCATCCGACATCTATACTTTGATCATAAACAAGCATCGCTTCCCAATACAACGATATACCAGGGATCTCAACCAGGATAGGAAGCGGGCACAAAGATTCAGACAAACACAACAGGGTTTTCAGAAAAGAGAGAAAGAGCATGTTAAGCGCAGAATTTCCATATCAAAAGAAACGTCAGCAGATTCTAGGCTTAGAGATGGCATATGTTGACGAGGGCCAGGGCAATCCTATTATCTTCCTACACGGCAATCCCACTTATTCCTATGTCTGGCGCAATATTCTTCCCTATGTACAAGGATCTGGCAGGATTATCGCGCCAGATCTCATCGGTATGGGCGATTCCCAAAAGTTGCCACATAGCGGCCCTGATTCCTATACCTTCATTGAGCATCGCCGCTATCTCGACGCGCTGCTCGAAGCGCTGGATATTCGCGATCAGGTCGTCCTGGTTGGGCATGACTGGGGAGCAGCCCTGGCATTTGATTGGGCTCGTCGACACCCGAAGACCGTACGTGGTATTGCCTATATGGAAGCGGTAGCCGAGACATCCACATGGAGCGAGATGCCCGAGATCGCGCGCCAACGTTTCCAGGCCATGCGCTCGCAAGAAGGTGAGCAATTAGTATTGGAGCACAACGCCTTCATCGAATTTAATCTGCCAAAGACAGTTCTTCGCGCACTGACAGAGGAAGAGATGAGCGCTTATCGTCGCCCCTTCGCCGAATCAGGGGAAGGACGGCGCCCGACTCTCTCCTGGGCACGTCAACTCCCTATTGAAGGCGAACCAGCAGACGTGACAGAGATTGTCACTACCTCAGCTCAATGGCTTTCCCACAGCGACGTTCCAAAGTTGCTTATTCAAGCTGTTCCAGGCACAAAAGGTACCGCTCAGGATGCACCTAACCATGCATTCCCCGCACAAACCAAGGTGAGCGTACGCGGGCACCACACGCCTCAGGAGGATTCCCCCGATGAGATTGGTCAGGCTATCGCGAACTGGCTCCAACAACTAAGCTAACGCTTGTTATGAACACACATTTATTATCAAAACCCTTTTCATAGAATCATATCAATTCAAGGAGAATTTTCATGAAAACCATTCTTTGGGCCACTTTAACCGCGAACGGAAACTACGCACAGTCTAGCCCCGAGCATCCACCCAAGCCAGAAACACTCGCCGATTTCGCGGCTCAAGCTAGTGCTGCTGGTAACTTCATCGTTGGACGGCGAACATTTGAGGGTATGCAACAGGACGCAAGCCGCGTGGCTCAGTCAGGACAGGCAAGCGGTGAAAATCCCTTTGCCAATTTGAACATTGTTGTCCTCTCACAGACCGTCAAAGACGTTCCCGGCGTCAAGGTTGTGAGCACGCCTCAAGAAGCCCTGGACTACCTGCAAGCAAAGGGCCATACAACAGCTCTTCTTTCTGGGGGCGCTGATCTACATAATACCTTTCTAAGCCAAGGGCTCGTTAACGAGGCTATCTTCAATATCGCGCCCGTGATGGAGGGGAAGGGCTACAATCTCTTGTTGGACCAGGAACACTACCAGTATAAGGATGTACAACTGCTGGATTGTAAGCCCCTTGGCAACGGCGTTGTGCAACTGCATTATGCGCTCAGCCATGAATAAGGCCGTCAAGGCAAATATTAAGAAGTGCCATTAACGATCCGGTTTAAAGCGCGGGGTCGCTACAACGTAGCGCCTCGCGCCATTGGTCTACTGTGATGAGGCGAGGAAGGTATGGATTTCGCTGGCGCAGGCGGATAGAGAGTGCCGCGCTGGCAGGCGCACGCAAACCCGTTGCCTTTAAAGCCCTTTCTTCGCTAAATAATTCTCCAGGTGTACCGTTAAACACTACCTGTCCGTCGCGGAAGGCAATTGCTCGTTGGCAATATTCGGCGACCAATGTCATATCATGCGTGATGACAAGAATGGTCTTACCCTGCTCCTGAAGCGTGCGAAGCAAACGCATGATGCTACTGACCGAGCGGAAATCCTGCCCGGTAGTTGGTTCATCAACAATAAGGATCTCAGGTCCCATTGCCAGCACAGCGGCGACCGCCAGGCGTTGGCGCTGTCCCTTGCTGAGGAAGAGGGGATCTTCATCGGCATACTGCGCGAGGTCGACAGCTTCCAACGTGTCCTTGACAACTTCCCGACGCTGGCCCCCTGGCATCCCCACGTTCTTCAGGCCATATTCGATTTCGTCGCTCACTGTGCGACAGAATAGTTGATGGTCGGGATTCTGGAAAACATAGCCAACGTGTGCCGGAAGTTCACTTCGCGCTCGCCTCCGCGCTAGATCCTTTCCTAATACCTCCACTCGCCCTCCGCTGGTGCGGTAAATGCCTGCCAATATCTTCGCGAAGGTGGTCTTCCCGCTGCCGTTGGGACCTAATAGCGCCAGCATTTCTCCGCGCCTTAAGCTCATATCAATCCCCTTAAGAGCCAGCGTACCATCTCCATAACGATACTCAACACCCTTCGCGCTGACAACTGGCTCTTCAGGCGCTCTCAGTACTGGTGTGGAAAGCTCGCTGGAAGCTGTCAGCAGCGGGGTATATACCTCCTCAGCTTCATCAAGCGTGAGAGGCAAATGTCCTTCGATGGTGCGACCACTCTGCCAGGAGAGGCGCGTAAGCTCGCCAACGGAAGCACCACACTGCTCCAAAACATCCCTATACGAGTAGAACTCGGTAGGCGGGGCAACCAGTTCCACTCTCCCTTCGTGTAACAGGGCAATCCGATCACAGAAGGCACTCAGAATTTCAGGGTCTTGCTCTACCAGGATGACTGTAATCTGGTAATCATGCCTCAGACGGGCAATGGTCTCAATAACCTCGCGCTTGCCAACTGGATCAAGGTCACTTGTAGGCTCGTCCAGGATAAGGACTTGGGGGCGCATGGCGAGAAAGGCTGCGATGGCTACGCGCTGCTTCTGACCTCCCGATAAGTCCGCCGGATGTGTATAAATAGCGCCATGCCAGAGGTGCTCCAATCCAACCCAGGAAAGGGCCGCGCGTGCCCGCTCAACAATTTCGTCATTCGGCACACCCTGAATCTGCAAGCCAATGCCCAGTTCATGTAGCAGGCTCATGCGGAGAAACTGGTTCTCCGGGTCCTGCATAATCATGCCAACTTTGTGGCTACTGGTAGTTTGCTCTGTAATTGGCTCTCCTAGCAGTTGAAGGGTGCCACGAAAATAAGCACGCAACTGCTCACTACTCAGGCGAGCGCTATAGGGTAGGATGCCCATCAAGAGGCGGCAAAGGGTTGTTTTCCCCGCGCCACTTGGACCTGTAATGCCAAAACATTCCCCTGGCTGAATTTGCAATGTGATATCCCGCAACGTCCACGGATGTGCCTTCTCGCCATAATGCGGATAGCGCCACCACAAGCCAGAGATAGAGAGCGCACTGATCATATCGCCTTTCTCACTTTCATAAGCACTTCCGCGCTAAACGCCATAGGGTTTAGCATAAGATCTTCACCACTCGAAACCCTACAACAAAACTCTGAAGGCCTGAACCCTCCATATGGAGACGCAGAACTTCAGTCTGCGCCGAGCCACAATCCATCAGAGCAGGTCCGTTAGATTGACGTGTGGACCAAAAGAAAGGTAGAGCAGCACCACACAGAAGATGAGCGCAGCCCAATCCCACCAACGCCACGCCTGCGTCTCATAGAAGTCCGCGCTCCCCTGACTCACTCTGTAGCCACGCGCCATCAGAGCATCACCCATCTCACCTGAACGGCGAATCATGACCGCGATCAAGGGAACCGAGATGCTTGCCAGATCGCGCAACTGGCGGATAAAGTCGCGTGGACGCGAGTTTACAGCCCGCGCAACCTGTGCCTGGTGAATGGTCTGGTAGTCCACCAGAGCAAGATCCAGAGCTCGAAAGACAGTGCTGATAAAGAAGATAACTGGCTGTGGTACACGCAATTGACGGAACGCGCCAATCAATTCGGCGTCGCGACTGGAGACAACAAGGGCAACTGTGGAGAATATGAGGCCCGAATAGCCAATGACCTTGGTGATCGCGATATACAATCCGCGATCACTAACAACTAGCGTCAAGGGATGAAAGAAGGGGAGTTGGGCCAGGGTCCAGCCCGGTAGCGTCCAGAGGCGCGAACCAACAAAGGCTACTAGCGTAGCAAGCACGATGCCGAGCAATAGCTTACGCGTCCATAAGAAGTAACCCAGCACCAGAACCAACCAGAGGCCCAACCAGACCGAGAGCCCCAGATCAATATGCCCCGCGTAAACCTGCGTTTGTAACAGGATAACACGCCCAGGGACAGCATTAAAAATAATCCAGGTTGAGAAAAGGCTAATCAGGGTGGGGATAGTCAACAAGATATACACTTGAGCCACGCGCGCATGCATCCCGCTACCCAGAAATAGTCCTAGTGCCAGCAGGCTCAGTAGGGCAGCACCAAGTGGATCGGGATGTGCGACATCTATTGAGCGAAGCTGAACAATGGAGATACAGGCCACCAACACAAAGCGAATCAGCAGGTGTAACTGGGCAAACGGAGCATCAATACGCCGCGAAAAGAGAAATGAACGTACATAGCGCCGCCCCGGTGGCACTTCCAAAAAAGCTGGGACCGGTGCGTCGAGACTCTTGCTACCCTTCACAAGTCTTCTCTCCTTCTCATAATAATAATGCCGGATCTATGATCTTTTACACACCAGCCAGTATAGTTTATTTACGCCGAACCTTCATGATTTTAGGAGCTACTCTTTATCCGAACGCCTGAGCGAATAAATGCTAGCTATGACTAGTGGTATTGGTTTTTCATGATATCATTTTTAGCGCATAACATGTATTTTGAGCATTAAGATGGCGCAGGCCAAAGCGCTGCGCCTATATATTGTGGTGGATATCTGCTCCTGTTTTCAGACCTCAGGTGTTCTTAATCTGATTACCTCTTACGTCAATCTGCATTATCATCTCGATAGTCTACTCAATCAGGCGAAGAAACTCCATGCGAGCCTCGTTTTCGGTGCGGAAGACGCCGCGCATGACAGAGGAAGTCATCTTGCCGGGCGTGCGGATTCCGCGGGCGGTCATACACATATGCTCGCCTTTTAGAACGACTGCAACATCAGGTGTCCCCGTTATGCGCGTAATCTCATCAGCGATCTGCTGCCCCAAGCGCTCCTGAATTTGCAACTGATGCGCGAACTGATGCGCGATCCGCGCGAACTTAGAGAGGCCCAACACATGCTCACCCGCGATATATCCAATGGCGACATCGCACCAGAAAGGCATCAGATGGTGCTCACACATGCTAAAAACTCGCATTCCTGAGACACAGACCATTTGATCTGTCTCAGCTGACGAGAAGCAGGTATCAGTAATGCCAGGGTCATATTCGACGAACTCACGCCAGGAATCAGCCCAACGTCTCGGCGTATCGCGTAAGCCTTCGCGGTCCGGGTCCTCGCCGATGGCGACGAGCAGTTCGCGCCCTAGCTTGAGCAGTTGTGGGTAATCAACCTCGCGCCCAATGGAGAAGGGTAGAGTCCCTATTGGATGGGGTTCATCGGCACCATTTAAGCCATTCTGTCGCACTTTGTCCCTCTGGATTGTCATAGTTGTCCCTCGCTTTGTTCCTTGTGCAAATCACATTTTGTGGTTCCAGGTTCTCACTTAGCTTACGCTTCTGGCCCCAAACCTGAAGGCTAAGATCTTATGCGAAAACCAACGTCGCTATCGCGCCTCGTACGCACTCCCTACGCGACCATCTGAGTGTGGAGCGCTAATTGCCGCAAAGGCAGCGCCGTGCCCTCGAATGAGGGTTGATGTTCGTAGCAAGAAAAACGCACTCAGGTTTCGCATAAGGAATATGTGTTTAGACGCCGCGTTTATTCCCCCATAACAGTGTATGTAACTGCGGCAAGATAGTAACCTCGAACCATTGGTCATCAACCACGCGCTGGATCAACCAGTCCATACGCCCCAGGATACCTTGAATATCAATGCTATCTGCCAGATGCGGTGGTGTATGGTTGCCTGCTTGCAGGTAAAGAGGGATCTCTGGATAGCGGTCCGCGACCCCGTGCGCGTACTGATAGTCCTCCTCATCAAAGATGACAATCTTCAGGCAGATGTTCGGCGTTTTGCCATCCTTACTCTGGCGTGCATACTGAATACAGCGCTCCAGGCGCTCCCAGTTGGTAGGATGCGGATTGCGCATGCCTGGTGCCTTAGGCGAAAGGGTGAGATAATCCAGCTTGGCGAACCAGGGCTGCGCGATACTCCCCTGTGTCTCGATAGCGAAGGTATAGCCTTCGGCATGGCCCAGGTCAAGCAACTCCTCCAAGGGCTGCATAGCGGGATTACCGCCAGAGAGCGTCACCAGAATGGGTCGATCTTGCGAGAGCTGTCTCACCTCATTGAGAACTTCCTGCGCCGTCATCGGTTTCCACTCCTCACGGTGCTCAGGAAGGACGGCATAGAGCGTGTCACAGCGCTGGCAGCGATAATCACAGCCACCTGTGCGCACGAAGACGGTTGGCCTTCCAATCAATGCTCCCTCTCCCTGAATGGTCGGTCCAAAACATTCAGAGATAGCAATCTTCTTAGGTGCCTGGGGCAGGGAAACCCGCTCAGAGCGGTTGGTTTCGCTTATTATGCTCATATACGCCTACTCCAATCCGCGCTCCGCGCGCGTGATCTCGGCATACCCCTTCGCTGTCTCCCAGAGGCGCACGCGATAGAGTAGCTCTTCGTGGAGACCTCCACTGACCAGCGCGTCCCAGATCCAGTGGACAAGATTCTCGGCAGTCGTGCGGATGCCAGTCAGAGCGTTGAGGTCGTTATGGTCCATCCCACCCTTCTCGATTGGTCCGGCTCCAGGGCCACGTGGAACCGCGTCCGAAAGGTTATCAATGATGCAGCGATTGACGATATCCTTGAGATCCTCAAAGTCCATCACCATACCATCACTGGATTCGCCGGGTGCCTCAATAATAGGTCCCCGCAATGTTACTTCCAGGCGATACGAGTGTCCATGTGGGCGCCGACACTTCCCTCGATGATTGGGCAGATGATGCGAGGCCTCAAATGAGAACTCGCGATTCACAAGCGCATACCTTGGCATTCATGTTCTCCTTCTCGATCTGCGTTCGGGAACGCTGGAGACGACAGACTCCACATTCCTCTCATCGCGTTGCTTCATCTTCTAAGCGCGCTTGCCCGGAATATGGAGAAACTGCTCAGGATCGTTGGCATACTCAGTAGGATCTTCAACCCCCGCGTGTCTGAAAGCTTCGTAGCGCTCAACACAGGTACCACAATGCCCGCAATGCTTGTCACCGTAACCTTCGTTACCGCCCTCGTAGCAGCTCCACGTCAATTCAAACCGAACACCCAGGCTGTCTCCCAGGCGCGCAATCTGTGCCTTTGAGAAGCGCATAAAAGGCACCTCTACCGTGACTTGATCTGAGTCCATCGCGCGGGCAAGCATGGTGTTGAAGGCATCCACGAAATCCTGGCGACAATCAGGATACTGTGAGTAATCGCCATAGTGAGCGGCATAGGCTACGACGCGCGCGTTCTCGTTCCAGGCCACAGTCGCCGCCTGGAGCAACATATTTGGATTGCGGTACGGCACAACGGTAGCCTTCATGCTATCATCGGTATAATGTCCATGCGGCATATGCTGCTCAGAATTGAGGAGCGCCGAACTGGAGTTGGGCGAGAGATGCGCGATTGGCAGAGCCACGACCTGGTGCTGGATATCCAATTCGCTATAGCGCTCACGCAGCGCGCTTATATAGCGCTCGGCATATGTGAGCTCTTTGACGTGCTTCTGCCCATAGTTGAAGGAGATGAGGTGCAGATCAAAGCCTGCCGCCGCATAATAGTGGGATAGCACGCAGCTATCCATGCCGCCGCTCACAATGAGGACCGCGCGCTCCCCGCGCCGCTTTGTAGTCATGTACATATACTCCATTTCAGAGAATAGTCTACTCTACTGCTCTTCGGATAGGAACTAGAGAGACTGCTGATAACGCCGGTATTCGGGGCGCTGGCCCTCATATCCTGGCTCAACATGTTCGGTGAAGACAATGGTCTTAATATTGCCGCGCACCGTGAAGTCACCCACAACGCGCATCCAGCGCGGCGAAAGCAGTGTTACCAGGTCGTTGAGAATCACATTGATTGACGACTCATGACTGATCTGCCGGTTACGATAACTATTGATATATAGTTTCAAGCTTTTCAATTCAACCACCGAAGGACCAGGCACATAGTCAATCACGATGGTCGCGAAGTCGGGAAAGCCCGAACGCGGACAGAGACATGTAAATTCTGGAATCTCAAAATGGACAACGTAGTTGCTCTCAGGATGTGGATTAGGCCAGGGCTCCAGGCGATTCTCTTCAATCTCTTCAAAGCCATATCGTCCAGGGACGCGCTGCTGCTCATTCTCCATCGCACCAAATCTCCTTAACTCACAATTGCTTCAATGTACATAAAATAATGCCTATTAAGGAATAGAGGGAATACCTACAGCATGCCAATGGCTCTGTGGAAACCTGGACGGATGTTGTGCAAGAGTTGGAGACTCAACACTCGTACACCTGTAGGTATTACCAACGCGAACGCTCACGTCCACGCTATCTATCTCTTCCTAAAAGTACCATGAGGGGACGCCCTAATAGCCCCTTTTTCAGCGGAAGCGCGCGCCATGATTCAAGGTCGTTTGTCGGCTGATGCATTTTCATTTTGGACGGGCGTCCAAAAAACATACGAGGTCTATGAACCCACAATCCACGCTCACTGTAAGATACCGCATCACATTATAACATAAGGGGGTATGGTGGCAGGCGCATCCAAGCCTTGCACCACTTTCATAACTCGATTTGATGCGAGGACTTCCTATTTCACCAATTGACCGCGAAATCTCTAGTATGGCTGACTTTGAGCATAGGTCAACCCTGGACGATTTTACAATCCGTCACCCTGGTTATCAGCCCTCCGCTACAAGCTTACGGTATGCCCATTGACAGAAACTGAGGATAAGATATGCGGCGACACATGCCATGAGAATAAAGGCGGCAGTCAATACAGGCATTACCAGAGGATGGCTAAAGGCCGAGAAAATACCGAGGAGATAACCACTTACCAACAGCAGATACGCGCACGCCGCCAGTACAAAAGCCAGCATAGCGGGTCGTATCAACCATGTCAAACCACGCCGATTGACTATGGCGCGTTGAGCATGGACGAAGAGATATTCTAGCAGAGTCGCCAGGCCCACAAAGCCAAACGCGAAGATAGAGATGGTAATCCAGGGGGTTACCAATGGGTTGCTCAGGCCCACAAAGAAGAGAATATCGGCGACGATCATCGTGCCAAAGGTTGCCAGACCCAGACCCATACGAATACGCTTACGCAGCAGGCTTGTCCCGTAATCCATACGAATCCCCTTACCTACGCTTTTCATTCGCGGCTCTCATAAACGCTCATCAATGTAGCCCATCATATCATAATTCTCTTTATTGTAGAAGTATCTGCGAATCTGCAAACCCTCTATCACACTGTGTTTGCATGCTATGCTGCCTATAGAAACAACATGAGAAAGCAAATACCTAGCGCCAAAGCAAACTTCACGGAGGCCTTCTCAATAAACCCTCCAATCGCTGTGTGATATTCTAAAAGCATAATCATCTAAACTAGAAAGACACATAGCATGAGTTCAAAAGACAAAGATGGATTAAAGGCAAGCGCCACTGACCGCTTTGAGCGTGGTGTAGACTTACTGCGCCAGGTTGGGGGAGAGAATTATGATGTGCCAATCCGCGCGCTTGACGATATAGCACCAGCTCTCGGGCGCTTCACGGTCGATTTTGCCTACGGCGATGTTATCAGCCGCCCAGGTCTAGATTTGAAGACGCGCCAACTCTGCACCGTCGCAGCCCTGGCTGCTATGGGAACAGCCGCACCCCAGCTCCGTTATCATGTTCTGGGAGCACTCAATGTTGGTTGGAGTGCTCAGGAGATCGTTGAGGTAATGCTCATAGCAGCGGTTTACGCGGGCTTCCCCGCCGCTCTCAATGGCATTACAGGTGCACGTGAAGTCTTCATCCAGCAAGGCATGATGCCAGCAGCGAGCGAGGTAGCTCACGATGAGGAATTGTCGCGCTATGAGCACGGTATGCAGGCGCTTGATCAGACAAGCCATGGCTCTGGTGCTGCTGTTATTGAAAGCCTCAAAGATATTGCTCCTGACCTCGGGCGCTTCGTTGTTGAATTTGCTTATGGCGATGTAATCGGTCGTCCAACACTTGACACGAAACTTACGGAGCTCACAACCATCGCTATGTGTACCGCGTTAGGCACGGCCCAGCCCCAGCTCGGAGTACATATCAATGCAGCTCTCAATGTTGGCGTGACAAATGAAGAGATTGTGGAGACCATCACCCAAATGGCTGTGTACGCAGGCTTCCCTGCCGCTCTCAATGGAATCGGTGTCGCCCGTAAAGTCTTCACCGATCGCGCCAAGTGATCATCCCCTCAATAGCAGCTCTTGCCCTACGCACCCTTTGGAAGTAGACAGGAGACGACGACGCTAATGTTGTCGGCTCCGCCATGACTGAGCGCGGCCTGGACCATTTGCGAGCTGATCTCGCTTGCCTGTGTACTGGCTTCTGCAATGATTTGTTCGATCTCCGGGTCGCGCACCATCTCCCACAAACCATCAGAGCAGAGTACCAGGACATCTCGCTCTTGAAGCTCGACCTTGAAGTAATCAAGCTCAACAGTAGCATGCTCACCAAGGCAACGATATATCTGGTTGCGTTTAGGATGCGTGTAGACATCTTCCGGCTCGATAATTCCATTCTCGACCAAGCGTGCTACAACTGAGTGGTCACGTGTTATCTGTGTCAACCCCTCGGAGGCACGGTAACGATACGTTCGACTATCACCTACGTTGACGACGTAGGCACTGGTCCCCACGACTAGCGCTGCCGTCAGGGTCGTACCCATCATATGTTCTTGTTGCCGATTACGCTGGTAAAGAGCAAGATTGGCCCGGTGCGCGGCATCCTTGATGATGGCTCCAAAATCTTCTTCTAGCTCGGCCTCGCGCAACAGTGTTGGTGATACAACGTTGCCGATGGTCTGGATCGCCAGTCGGCTTGCCTCTTGCCCATCTGCATGCCCACCCATGCCATCGGCGACGACAAAGAGGCCAATTGGTTCTGGTCCTTCCGCCCCTGGTCGAATACCTTGCATAGCGAAGATGTTGTCTTCGTTGGGATCATCTTTGCGCACTATTCCAGGGTCAAGGCCCATCCCTACATTTAAGCGCAGGCGTAGCTCACGGCTCCCTCCATTGCTGACCACCTCTTCGTCTTCACCTTCTACCACTACAACGGGGCGTGTTTCATACTCCTCAATGCCAAACTCTTGATCAAGAGCATCTTCATTAGCTTCCTCCTCCTCAAAAAACTCATCATCATTACTCTCGCTCTCATCAAATTGCCAGTCAACTCGCTCACCCTGCTCTTCATCGCATCTTCTTGCGAAACTCCCTATAGAAGCATTGCCAATTCGCGCTCCCGCGTTCCTCGCCAGCTTAATCGGTCTTGGCTCCTCAACAGGGATATGCGCACGCATGGCGGGAGGAGTCTCGCGCGCGACTTGTAAACGCTCATTCTCATCTGTAGTAGCGCCACGCATGCCATATGAGGTATGGGACTGAGCAAGGGAGGATGCCCCCTGGCTCACTACTGGCGGCATATAAGCGATTCCAGGCCAGGGAGGCACCTCCATTCCATGTGGGGCCGCGACCGGGCGTGCTGGTATCAACAAGGGGCTGTCAGCCTGTGGTACTTTGCGTGCAATCTCAGGGAAGGGCTTCTGCGCGACCTTGTACCCATTCCAGATCGCTGGAGCCTGTTCACGCTCACGTGCCACTACTCTCTCCCCTATGTGGCTAAACCGCTCTTCCTCTTCCTCCTCTGCACTTGCATACATCGCCTGTTCCTGGGGAGGAGTCCTATGTCTGGTAGGAACGGGTTCGGTGTATTCCTCATTTATGACCTCGCGCGCCAGGCGCTCTGATTCAAAGTCTGCCTCGGCTAACTCGCGCTCAAAGCGCTCTTGCTCATAATGCTCACGCCAGCGATGGAAGGTCAGGCGCAACGTTACCATGAGCAGAACTAGCCAGAGGATCAGAAGCGAGAGCGAGAGCAAGATGAGTCCCGCCAAAGGTAGCAACATCGCCGTCCCTTGTACACGCCAAAGTTCGTCCAGGCGCGGGAGAAGCGAAGCCAGGAAACGCCACGCCCACGGCGGAAAGCCACCCGGTAATATGTATAGCAGCACCGCGCAGAGGAGCAGCAAGCCATACACTACCATCCGCACCACCAATCGGCTCTGATACGCCTGTCTCAAGTCATCTAACATAATTCTCCTCCCTTACGCTACTCCGGTCGCTGCTGTAGCTTCAAAGGTCGTAATCTTTATAATTGAGCCAGCATCCATCAAAACGCGCACTCCTGCCTGCCCTTGCTGAAGAGAGGCGTCATTAGCTGTCGCTAGCCAATTGGCAGGCTCGGCTGTGTTGGCTTCCCAGGCACGGGCCAGAAGTGTACCACCAAAGACACGGAAGCGGAGCGCGTAACTTATCCCTCCCCGCGCGGCGAAGGGAACACTCACTAATTGCCTCTGTACTCCGTTAATCTGTCGAATAATAATCAGGCTTGTGCCATTGATGTAGGCTTTATACCAATTGTTGATGTTCTGCCAGCGCAACACTGAGCCAAGGTTGTTGTTGCCACTAAAGCGGTTGAGTGAGCCGTGAATGAGCAGGTCGATATTGCCCTTCGCCGGGCCAAGCAGGGCGTTCAGGGCACCAGTGCCATTAGCGATAGTACCCTCCTGACCATTGATCGAGAAGTTCGCGCGCGCGTTGGCATCTCCCATCCAGGTATTGCCATCGCTAGCCGTGCCCCATAGACTCTGATCCTGGCGTTGAAAACTGTCACGTGCCAGGGCATTCACAGCTATAGTTGGCGTCGTTTTTGGCTTCGCCGTCGGCGCGATGGTTGGCATGGTAGTCGGCGTCTTGCCCACGTTACCTCGAAACATGTCCTGCATGTCCGGCAGGGTCAGCGAACGCTGAATGGTTTCCATGAAGACCCCTGCCGTCAATCCGAGCAAGACCAGGATCAGTAAGAGCGTTATCGCCACGACGCGTCTCGTCATCGTCTCATCTCCTTGCCTCTCGAACACCTGAGCCTATCAGCGCCTGCCTCAACAGTAGCGCCAGACCCCTCTGTAGAGGGCAGGTTTCCGCACAAGGCTGTATCCTCACACCTGTGTATGCCACAAGTCCTGGATCATTTGTGTCGACTGCGGGCTGGTCTGATAGGGTGAGACATTAAAGGTCGCGATAGATTGCATATGCTCATGAATCCAGGTTATGCCGTGGATATTGCTGCCTGTGGCTGGGTCGGTATGTCCGGTGTAGGCATAGTTGGCATTAGCGATCATATCGTTCAACAAATTGAGCGTTGAAGGTTGGCGGATCTGTTTGTCATTCATAGAAACCAGCTTCTTAGCATCCGTGCGTATCTGATTCAGCCAGCCGTTAATGGCATTGAGCGAGTTAGATATCTCTGTAGCATCCTTACGTAATGATCCAGGAGCGCCAGGTGCCTGCAAGAGCCCATCGACATGCTTCATAACATGATTGAAGTAGCACGGTGGTTCCTGGTTTGGTCCATCCACCTGAACCATTCCTATCTGCGCCAGCCGCTCATTGACTAGCAAAGGCGCTCCTTTGGGCAGGTCACGCGACACAAAGGTCGCTCCATCCAGGTATTCCAAAGTACGCATCGCCTGGCTGCGCACACTTGTAAAATTGTTGTTCTGCTGCCACAGGTCGCGTGTGCTTGTTGTCCATTCCAACACCTTCCCAGAATTGCGGTAGAACCAGGTGTTAAGCCCTCCTGGTAGATTGAGCTTGTCAAGCGTGGGATCGCTCGCCAACAGGTGCCGTAGATGGTCGAGGTAGCTATATTGCTTTCCGCCTTCAGGCGACTTCAGGGGGACCTGTGAGATTTCTCCATAATAGCGCCACTGACTATAATTCGGCGAGGGAGCTACAGGCGTCACTGCAGAGCTCTCCTCTGTAATCAGGAAACGGCTTGTGAACGCCAGAATATTCGTGTGTTTCGCGTCCCCAGGATAGAAGAGTCTGGCTTTGCCATTGTTGAGAGTCAAACGCCCAAGTGCTATCGGACGCGCTTCGCTCTGCTTATCACCAAGCAACCAGGCATAGAGGGCAGCTCCCTCCTCGGGCGGATTGATGTGCTGAAAGTCTACTATAACCTGATCCGAAATGCCCTGGTTGTTATTATCGCTTACCTGATTACTGCTGGCGTAGGTGATCTGTCCTACAATCTGCTCGCCCGTTGTGGTGGGCCACTGATGATAGCTTACTAAAAAGTAGCCCAGGCCAGCAACCGAGAGGGCGATGATCGCCAGGATCGCAACTACTTTGGCGAAACCTGTCTGCGGTTTCCTGGGAGGCGCGACTGGCTCTGGGCGTAGTTGCTGTGGCCGCGTCAGCTCCATAGCGGGATCGCTGATAGCATGCCGAGCCTGATTGCCTCTCCTGGTCGCGCCACGCTCAAGGATCAGCGGCTCAGGCTCGGCGAACTCCTCTAGAGACTCGTCGAGGGGCTCTGCGCGCAGCGATCGTGTCTCTCGCTTCCGATTTTCCCGCGCAGGAAGATTTCCTGAGCGCTGAGGTGGATTGACATCACGTGGCGAGAGCGGCGGTGTCATACGTGGAGGCAACTCCTCATGTGTTTCAATTATGCCTTGCGCCATCTCCAGTACGGGCTCAGGCTCCTTCGGTCGACGTAATGGCTGGCTGATAGAACCTAGTGGCCCTGAGCTAATCGCGTTCTTTTTCAAAGAGGACAACGAAGCCAGCGAGGCTGCTGGACTAAGTGGCGCCGTGATCCTCTGTGCGTTGGCCATTCCACTCTGACTTCGCTGACGCGAGAATTGGCCCGCCGCCAGAGCATTTGCCAGAGCGTCCATCGAGAGATAGACAGGAAAGCCGAAGCGAGCCGCTAACTGAGCCGCGTGCCCATTGTGTGGAATCACGAAGACCACGGGAATGTCCAGGCGCCGCTTCAGGTGCTTTAAAGTGCTAAAGTCGTCGGGCCGCTGGAAGAGCCGTACCTGTTCCGCTAGCATAATAACCGCTGGCTTACGCAACTCACTCATCTCAGTTGTGAGCGCCGTTCTGTCATCTGCGGCCTCCAAATAGAGCACACAGAATTCACCCGTGTCGCTGCGTTTCATCCTATCCCTCGTTTCTTCTCAACCCCGCAGGCGATCATAGGCGGGGATATCTTCGTCAAACATGGCATCATCGCGCTTTGCTGAAAGATCTATCGTCTGGCGACGTAGGCGCGCTCGGTTGGCTACCTCCGAGCCCATTCGTCGCTCCTGGCGACGTTGTTCTAATCGTTGCAGACGCTCGCGGGCTCTGGGTCGCCAGTAGACATTGGAAGGGGCAGCACCCAATTGACGCAACGAACGCTCATCCCATGCTTCCAGCGTGTAGGCTGGTGCGGGAGCCTCTTTCATGGAGACTTCTTCAATCTCATAATGCTTTGTGGATATAGGCATCGCGGGTACCTCCAATGTATCCTGTTCGCTTATCGCCTTCTCCCGACTGGCAGGCCCCGGCATACGTAGCAGGCGCACCAGGCGAGATACACTGATGATTGCCAGGCCCCCAACTGCCATCCAGGCCAGGAGCCAACAAAAGGCTTGCCCGATGACCAGGGCCAGGGCTGAACCATGTCCGCGCGCTACAATGCTAGATACCTCCGGCCACAGTTGCAAAGCCAACTTCCACGTCGCTGGGGGAAAACCATCCAGACGTAGTAGAACGAAGACGCCTGCGACCACCCCTAATACTGGCAGAATCAGGCCGCCATCGCTCCCACGCCACGCCTGCATCAAGCGTACTCGGAAGAGTGATGGCCCCTGCGTACCACTGCTCGCCGGTCGCTCAGCGGTTCCCCAGGTATGGATCAGAGCGCCAGCGACAATCAATGCGCCTCCCAGGTAACCATCTAATGGTAGGACCTCATGCAGATAGTAGTTGGCGAAAATGCCGCCCAGCACAGGTTCCAGAATGTAGATGAAGGAGACCGTAACGGGCGAGATGTAGTTTTGTAGCCGTACAGTAATCAGCGTAGGCAGACAGGTCGTGCCAAAGGCTATATAGAGCACACTCCATAAGTCCTCCGGTAGCGCGGGATGGATATCCTGCCAGTTACCGAAGAGCAGGGCTATAAAGCAACCCCAGACCGACATTGTGAGTAGTTGGATGCCAAAGAGCGGCATATATGCCGTCTTCCCGCGCTGCTCATGGTCCGCCAGAAAAACATAGAAGGTACAGAAGAGGCCGCCTATGAAGGCGATCAACGCGCCCCGTAGTCCGCCTAGTGGAGAATTGAGGATAAGCAGCAGAGCGCCACATGCCGAGACCAGCCCGGCGAACCATGTGGCTTTACGAATCGGCTGACGCAGAAAGATCCATACGCATATGGCAGCCAGAAAGCCATTCAGAGAGGGGAAAAAGGCGGTGCTAGTCGCAGTGTTATACTTCAGCGCTACTGAGAGTGTAAAGAGACCAATACAAATACAGCTACCCAGCAGGACGCCACTCTTGACAACCTCTCGCGTGATACCTTGCCAGGAATAAATGATGATACAGAGCGCCAGGGGCAAGAGCGCAACCATAACGAAGAATGTGAATACAATTGGATCCATGCGCCCCAACGATCCCTTCGAGACCGCGTAATAGGTTCCGGTCAGAAAGGTATTGATGAAGAAAGCGCAACAAGCCAGCACCTTCATTCGCATAGTAATGTCTCCCTTACCTCGCGGTTACTCCTTAACCAGCGCTACACGCACGCTTAACCGCGTCTCCGGCTCTATCTCCACAGAGTCATACAACGATCTATTAGCAGTATAGACGAGTATCAGCGCTCTGGAAGCGTTTTTCTCACGACCCTCCCACTGTGTACTCCCCGAACCCAAATCGGGAGAGATGCCATTTTGCGATAGACCTCGTCAAATTTTTGGACGTCATCACCCTTTGAAGCTCCTCACATACTTACTACTACACTTGCGCTTATCGCTGTACCGTGCGAAGATAAAGGGAATAGCGATCTGGCATTTGAGGAGATATTAATTACTATATGAAAAACTATCAGGCCGCTCTATTTGACATGGATGGCGTCGTCGCTGATACCAATCAGTCCGTACGCGATTTCTGGTTCGCGCTCGCTGCCCGAGAGGATGTTACCCTCAGCGAAGAAGACTTTAAGCACCATATTTATGGCTGCCCCTCAACACATACCCTCGCCATGCTCTTTCCAAGTATTGAAGCCAACCGCCACCCGGCTATTCATGATGAAATTATGGAGTACGAGCGCTCTATTCACTATCGCCCTATGCCTGGCGTGATCGACCTCCTGCGCTCCTTCAAGCGCCAGGGCATTCCTACGGCCCTGGTCACCAGTGGTAGGCGCTGGCGCTCCGATCTGGCTCTACAACGAATGGGTATCACCAACCTCTTCAGCGCCCTTGTGGCAGTTGATAACATTACGCGCGGCAAGCCTGATCCCGAGAGCTATCTCCTTGGTGCTCAACTTCTCAAGACACCAGCCGATGCCTGCCTTGTCTTTGAGGATGCCGTAAGCGGTATTCGCGCCGGAGTCGCGGCAGGAGCTACTTGCATTGGTATTCAGGACGATTCCGAACGTGCCCTCGCTCTGAGCGATGCTGGAGCCGTGCTGGTCGCGCCTGACTTCCGTGGCATGCATCTCGCCCCTCTGACCGAAACCAGAGCCAGCGCGCTTGTAATCAAGGTCGAAGAAGGTAAGTATGCTCGCTTCCCCATTCAGTCCCAGAAACCGCTCTTCTCATAACCCCTAAGGAGATCGTTACGCATGCGCTACTATGTCCTCTTGCTTCTCTTTCTGGGGGCCTGTCTGCTAACTGCTTGTGGTAGTGATGCCGGACGCACGGTAGAGCATCCCATGATGTTCACGAAAACAGAGATTACTCCTCTGACCCAGGATAAAGGACAGCGAGCACCAAAGATCGTTCTCTCTACGCCCGCTGAAACACAACAGCTCTACAGAAGCATTCTGGCGCTTCCACACCTGCCTGAACATCCAATCTGCGAACACAAAAAAGGGCGTCGCTATCAGGTAGCCTTCATTGCCGTGAATCAAACCTTCTACGCGACCATTGATAAGAATAATTGTGGAACTATTGCTTTTGAACAAGGCGATACCAAAATTCGCCAGGGAACCACATTGTTCTGGGTCTACCTGACAAACCTTACCCTGGGCAAGATTCCTTGATTGTTAATGCTAAAAGCCGCGAGTTCAGTGGCTACAGATAGAGAGGTGAATGTATGCCACTCATCGTTGAAAGCCATCGCCTTAATAGCGCGACCCTGCTTCGCCGTTATGGTCAGGCTCGCGTTCTCGATGTGACATCGCGTGGGGTTGAACCCTGGATTCGCGTCAGTCCTTTCTATCCGCATGGCGCGATCCCAGTGCCTTTCTCGCCCGGTTACGTCGGCGCCTCAGTGGAGGGCATCTGGCAAGGCCTCAAGGTCTTTGAGCGCGCCGATGTCGATATAAGCAAATTCAGCGTGACTACAATGAAAGGACTTAAACGCTCGGTCCGTGCCAATGGTCCTGTTCTCGGGCATCGCGAGGGCGTCCACGGCACTCGCCTGCTTGGCTATCTTGACGCTCGCTACACGATTTACCTTCCTACCTATCTCTGGGTAATCGAGCATAACCTCCAGGCTGAAATCGCAACCCTCCGCCAGTTGTCCGCCAACGAAACCGTTATTCTCCTCGATTACGAGACCAACGCCGATGTTACCAACCTGCAAAAACCGCTCTCCCATGCCGCGCTCATCAAACTCTACATCGAGAACCTCTGGCCCAATGCCAACTCAAGTTCAACATCTATACATCAGAGTAAGTGAAGCAAAGATCGAAAGGATATGGTCATGTCAGCAGAATCCACAAAACTTTCCCTATTTACCCCTCGCTTGTTCCCGCTTGAACTGTTATACTCGTGACCTAAAGCCTACACGAATGTACCTGCGTTCCTACGGTTGATAGATTGGTCATCGCGCATCCATTATTGCGCATACCAAGCTCCTGAAGGCGCGTAGTATCCATGAGTGAGAGCGCTTTGTTGTACACCAGATAGAGGTTAAATCCGGGCGCATTTTGTCGTCCCAGCATCCTTGTGATCGAAGATACTGATCAGTTCTCTACTCAAATAGAGAACGGAGAGGAAATACAATGTCTTCTCGTCTGCCGAGCCCGGTCACGGCCGCGAACACCCTGAAGTGGCACAACCAGCGAGACACGATCGACCTCTGCCAGGGCGACCAGCTCGCCAGGCTCGCGGGGGAGGTCGCGCAGAACATCGCTGGTCAGGTGAACGATGCCTTCCAGACCAACGCCGGCGCCCCCAGGCGACGCATGGACCTCGCGGCCACGTTCACAGTCGGCGTGTGGAGCAACTCCCGCACGGATACCCTGGAGAACGTCACAGTCGCAACGCCGGGTCTGCCCGACGTCGCGACCAGCATTCTCGGGCTCGCCAAGGCCCTCTGCACCGACGCACTCGACGCTGGCAAGGCGGGCACCCACACCGTCACCCTCTCGGTGACGGTCGCGGTTTACAACAGTTAACCACCGTTCAAGCGGTGTCAGCGCTCAGCGTATGTGGCTGGGGAAGGACCTCTGACGAGGTTCTCTCCCCAGCTACAACGTTTTTCAGCACTTCATCCACTATCCCTACTTACTTTCCAGCCCATCCCCACTCCCTACCATTATTGATAGATACTGGGTTCGAGTCAGTGACTGTCATCAACTTTATCTAACACAACCATCCAAGCGTATTAAAATTCCGTATAGATCTACCAATCTCACCCAATTCTCCTATTCTCGCTGGTTCTTTTTTAATGTGGTCCTCTGGTATAATGTAAGGGTATTTAAGCGGTTCTATGCATACCGCTTATCATCCCATTCCATGACGTTCCGTCTATTTCGTTGTATACTTTGCCGGTGAAGGAGTTTGCGCATGCAGAGCAAAGTGACCTATCACCAGCAGGTGAGCTACTGTGGAAAGCCTCGCTGCCGCAAGTGCCGCGAAGGGACCGGACATGGCCCCTACTGGTACGCTTATAAGACGGTCGATGGCCGTACAACACGCACATATATCGGTAAGAACTTACCGCCAGATGTTCAGGCTCAGATGGAGGGCCATACGGAGAATCCAGCCTTCTCCGAGGCCGACTCTCAATCTCATGCCAGCATCCGCATATACGTTCTGGGTCAGTTCCGCCTCGAACGCCGAGCCTCACGCTCAGGCGATTGGCAGACAGTGACTGAATCAGCTTGGCAGCATCAGCGAGTACGTGCTCTGCTGGGATCTCTTGTGAGTGCGACGGGGCGCAAGCTCGGGCGCGAGCAGATTATGGACAACCTCTGGCCCGAACTCGATTTAGATGTCGCAGCTAGCCGCCTTGACCGCGCTGTGTATAGCTTGCGCCAGATCTTTGAACCGCAGCGCAACCGACCTGCGACCTCACCCCTCCTGCTCACTGAACGCGAGGTGCTGGCTCTCGCGGACCAGTCGCAGATCTGGGTTGATGCTGATGCCTTCGATTCTCTGCTTTCACAGGCTCATTCCCTTCAGCGCGAGGACCCCGGCAAGGCCGAGAAGTTATTCAATGAAGCCGCGACCCTCTATGGCGGAATCTTCCTGCCCGAGGCTCGTAAAGTGGAGTGGACCTCCGCGCGCCGCGAGTCTCTTCAGCGAAGTTGGATTGGCATGTTGCTAGAACTAGCCGATCTACGCATCCGCCGCGAGGCCTTCCAGGCCGCTATCGAGCCTCTTGACCGCTTGCTACTGGTCGATCCTACCAATGAGGCGGCGGTCCAGCGCTTAATCAAGCTGCTCGTTCATCTCGGACGCCGAGGTGAGGCCCTCCGTGCCTATAAACGCCTCGCGACAGTCCTCAGCCAGGGCTATCATATCGCGCCTCTGCCAGATACACGCCAGTTATATGATGAGCTCAAGTCAGGGAATAATAGTGCCGCGCTTGCTCTCAATACGACGCCTTCCACCTCTACAGCAGACACGCGAACGGCGACAGCGCACACGACTAACATGGAGGCCAATCCAGCTCTACGCATCGGGCGTACTCACCAGAGTCCCCTTATTGGACGCAATGAAGAGTTGATGACTCTGCGCACAATGATTGAGCATACCGAACAGGCTGCGCGCTTCAAGCTGACCGTACAGAAGAAGACTATCACGTCAACCCTGGACACACCGCGCCGCCCTCAATGCGGCATTCTGATGGGTGAGGTTGGCATTGGAAAGACGCGCCTGGCCGAGGAGTTGAGCCGCGAGGCACGCGGCAAGAACTGGGCTGTGGCCTGGAGTCGCGTCTACGCTCAAGAGACAAGCATCCCTTATCGCCTCTGGACCGAGATCCTACGCAAAGCGACAACACAGGGCGCGTGGCAGCGCCAGGAGATGACACGTCGCCCGCTCGTCTTCCAGCCTCTCGCCGCGCTCCTGCCCGAGTTAATCGACTATCTACCACCGATGGCACTCTCAACCCCCCTCCCACCAGAGCAGGAGCAATTGCGCCTATGGGAAGCCACGCGCGAACTTCTGGTTCTCATCAGTGAGAGCACGCCTCTTATTATCGCGCTTGATGACCTGCAATGGTCCGACCGCAGTAGTTGCGAATTATTAGCCTATCTCGCACGCCGTATTCAGGGTCATCCCATCGTGATCGTTGGCACCTGTCGCGATAACGAGCTTGCTCAGGATCATCCCCTCAAGGCCCTGCTCACTGACCTGCAACGCGAGCATGCTGTTGAGACCGTCAATCTCGCCCCTCTTCAACAGGAGGAGATCAGCGCTCTTGTCTCCTACGTCCCACACATTTCGCAGCCTCTCGTCCAGCGCATCAGCCTGCGTGCGGCGGGTAATCCCTTCTTCGCCGAAGAGCTGGCCCGTACCATTGGCGCTCAACTTGCCACTACTGCTTCAAGCAACGGCAACGGTCAGGGCCATGCCTATACGAATATCGAGAACACATTGAGCAAGGTCAATGCTAATGGCGAGGAGATGCTACCTGATACTATTACTGCTGTGCTCAACCTACGTCTCGACCGTCTGACGCAGAAGTGCCGTAGCTTGCTCCAGAAGGCAGCCGTTCTTGGAGGCTCTTTTGAGTTCCAGATCATCAGCGCCATGGAGGCCCACACCCCCGGCATGGATGAAGACATCGTACTCGACCTGCTCGAAGAGGGTCTGCGCTCCGGCATGCTCACCGAGGAAGGCTCCGGCACCCGCGTAACCTACCAATTCTGGCATCCTCTACTCGTCAGCCACCTCTATGAGACATTGAGCGCGGCACGTCGTGCTAGCCTCCACCGCCGCGCCGCCGACATCTTCCAGACGATGTACTCTGGACGTGAAGAGGAGCACGCCGCTACCATCACCCATCACCTCCTACTCGGAGGGGCCGCCGACGACCGTATCGCCCACTTCGCCGAAATAGCCGCGCGCCACTCCTACGCCCTCTCCGCCTATCCCGACGCCGAGAAGCACTACAAAATCGCCCTTCAGCACCTCCCCTCCACCACCCGCGACCAACGCGCCCAGATTCTCGAATACCTCGGCGAATGCACACGTCTTCAGGGTAAATATGAGGAGGCCCGCCAGTTATACGAGAATGCCCTACAAGAGCGCAGCCAGCTTAGCGCATATCTCAACCTTTCACAGGAAGAGGCAGAAATCCAGGCCCTACTCTGGTGTGAAGTTGGTGTTACTTGGTACGATGTAGGCAATGCCGTGAAAGCCCAACAGTTCTACAATCAATGTGAAATGGTACTACAAAAGGCCAACATCACAACCAGTTACGTATGGGCATACCTCCGTTATTGGGAGAGCCGCAACCATTGGAGGGATGGCAACTATGATAAAGCAAGAGAAGTAATACAAGAAGCTATTAATCTCTTCAAAGACACATCACTTGCCAACGCTCATTTAACATCCCCAGATTATCCAACTCAAATTCAGCGTATTCTGCAAGGAGACCCTGTCATACTAGGGCGTATGCACAATCTTCTAGGGATGATTGAAGCTGCAAGTGGCCGTAGCAGCGATGGCTTAGATCATTACAACAGGGCTTTAACTATCTTTGAACAGCATGAGCGCATCAGAGACATCGCATTGTTATCTTGCAACATAGGTGATGTATTATTACGACGAGCTGAATTTGAAGATGCTCAATCAGCACTCAGGACCTCGCTAAATCTTGCTGAACGTGTTGGTGAAACACCTCTAATTTCATTTGCGCGAGGGAATCTTGGAGTGCTAGATGCACGTCAGGGCAACTTACACGATGCCGAAAACGAATTGGTTCAAGGCATTACAACTGCAACCACTTCTAATCAAATGGCAATTCTTAGCATCATGCAAGCTACGCTTTCTATGGTTCAGCAAGAACTGGGTAAGCTACATAATGCCACTCAAGCACTAAAACAGGCATTGAAATTAAGCTATTCAATGCATATTACACCTTATATTGGCATGACATTGCTAGCACTCGGTCATCTGCGTTTTACACAGGCACTTACCACAGAAAACGATAAACAGACAAGTTTAAGGCTCCTCAAACGTGCTCAAGCAGCTCTGACAAAATCTCTTTCGCTGGATGGCTTGGAAGCAGAAACAAGATCGGAAGCTCAACTCCTGCTTTCAGTGATTCTCTTGCAGCTAGGAGACATCAAACACTCTTATGAGGAAGCCACCCAGGCCATAGCAGACATTGAAAGATATGAATTGATCTGGCTGAAGGGGCGTGGGCAGCGAACCCTTGGCGAAATCCAGAGGTATCTAGGTAATAATGAAGATGCCATCCACTACTATGAGCAGGCCCTCAACACTTGTCGTAAATATGAAATGAGCCTGGAAGAAGGCCATACGCTTTCAGCATACGGGCAAATCTTGATCAAATTAGGAGAGCGAAATCAAAGAGAGACAGACTATCAGCGAGGATTACGCCATTTACAGGACGCCTTGCGCATCTTTAAAGCATGTGGAGCAAAAAAGGATGCTCATAACGTTGAGCAACTTCTTGATGGCGAACGATCTGCTCTCTGAGTTCAGCAGGCTACAATTTATCACAGCACGATAAACATCCAAAAATCTGACGACGTCCATCGCATAATGCTATGTCACTCACACTTTGTAATCCTCCACGACATTCCGCACGATAGCCGTCCAGGTCTATGACCCTCCGCGCTTGGCGAGCTACCATCGCGTCTAGCAAATGTTGATATCAAAACGCTACATTCCAACCCCATCCTTCAGTATTATTACTCTCACAAGGATATGACGATGGCGAGCCGCGAAAATAAAACCTTTCGCCATAGTCAAATCTACAAACAGCCTACAAAACACCCTTAGCTCGCTAGGCCCGTAAACCTGGAATGTCGACCAGGGCGGGCACCCATGACACACCCACACCCAGAAAGGATGTGCCACCTATGAGTCTCGCGCTGCGCAAAAATCAAATGCTCGCACTCGTTATTCTTGCTTTTCTTACCTTAGTCGTCATAGGTCTTGTCACCTACACCACCATCGCTCATGTCGATGTATGGCACATGTTCAGCGCCTCCGACATTAAGCCAAATATGATTTATCCTCATGGCTAGACATTAGTACATACGCATATCTATAGCATAGACGTACAATGTGCCTCAACCAACCGAAAGGATGGTCTCATGTCTCACTACGACTAACCTCTAAACAAAGGGCGCTTGCTAAGTGCCTGCATGTGCAAGACCAGTCCGGGGCTTTACCACCTCGACGTATTGGCCTGATAGCTGGAGGTCGCGCCCACGTCCAGCGCCAGCGCGACCCCCAGCCACCGGGCTAGCAGACAACACCCAGTCGACACCACTCCGTGACGGGCACGCCCGTCCACCGCGCGAACGAGAGAGCCTCCCCAGTGAGCCGGGGATGGCTCTCTTTTCATTGCTCGAACACGATCAACAAACGCGTTCCACCTCCCTACTCCATGTACTCACGCCATTCCAAATGGCCCCCTTCTAAGCTGTAAAATTGGACAGTGACACCACTCCAACTTCCCTGTATACTGACCACAAGTAACGGCAAGCGCGCTGCCACCACAAAGAGATGCATGGCTACACGAAAGGATTTGCAGCATGACCTATATCATCCCGAAAGAGAAAATCCAGATCAATGAAACGGCTTTCCGCTTCCAGGGGGCCGAATATGGCGATGTTCCAGCTTCCTTCTTTTGGGTCTTCACCAAGCCCGGTCGAGGTCCAGGTCTACACGTTCATCCATATGCTGAGGTCTTCGTCATGCAGCATGGTGAAGCAACCTTTACCATCGGGAGCGAGACACACGTTGTACATGGAGGAGAAATCGTCGTGGCTCCCCCCAACACACCTCACAAGTTCATCAACACAGGCGATGAACCACTTCAGATCCTCTCCATTCACCCTAATAAAGAGGTTGTTCAGCAGTTCCTCGAAGACTAGGGCTCTATTATTCTCTGCCAAGTGTTATAGTTGATCCTCATTGCCAGGTCTAGTATTAAGTTGCGCTTAACTTAATACTAGACCTTTTCATATTGACCATACTCTCATTCAATGATAGAGTTAAGCACATGAGCAAAACGACTATCTGTCCAGGCTGTGGCCTTCACCTGCCTTCTGAGATGGAACAACTTGACGAGCGCTACAATGCTTCCTATGCATGCCGGGAGCTGTGCGGCGAACTATCTGCGTATACCCTATCACTAGGTGATGAGGAGTTCATTCACCAGCTTGTTGTTGATGCCTATGCCGCCCAGCATGCGAGCACCGCTATGAAACCCATCGCTATCACCTTCGCCCTGGCTGGATTATATCTGAGATATGAGCATAACTATACTGGTAAACAGGTTCAACATGCTCATATGCTACTCGCGCGGACACCAAAGAATTGGTCTCACTTCAACCCACCAGAAGCCAAGGCTACAATTACCATCCTCGACATCCTCAATACTCCCGATTCTGAGCGCACTGCCACGCTAGAGGCATGGGGCAAAGCGGTCTGGAATACCTGGAAACCTGAACACGCTAGAATTGCTTCATTAGTGAATGAACGGCTTAAAGTGTGATACGAACATGAGAAGGGATAGGTGATTTTACAAATACCAAAGGCAATATTGTCTTTTCAATCTTTACGGTCCATTGCAACGATCCCTCACACTTCCCATTAATCCTTCTGCTCAATGCAACAATCTCTCACACTTTGTTCACCTGACCTGGCATTCTGATGCAACGATCCCTCACACTTCCATCTTCAATGCAGCGATCCTTCACACCTCATCCCTGTTACGCAACCTCATACGCCAACGTGTCAGGCTATAGCACGCGCGATGGCATAAACATAATATGTAGCCGCGTCGCTTGAGAAGCGGAATCTTTCAGACCAGTAATGATCATGAAAGGAACAACGACTATGGGCATACTTCCCCGCCGTCATACAACTACGACTACGACAACGGAGGAGTCTCTTCCGCAGCCTATTAGAGATGGTGCTGGCGCGAACGATCCCGGACCTCGCAATGTTGCTATAGATCGCTTAAATCCCGATATCCTGACTCCGCCTGAGACAGATTCAGGCACCATTCCTAACCTCAAGTTTTCCTTCTCTAACGCACACAACAGGCTTGAAGATGGAGGCTGGGCGCGCGAAGTAACTGTACGCGAATTGCCGATAGCAACAACTATGGCGGGGGTCAATATGCGCCTCAAGCCTGGAGCTGTGCGCGAGCTTCACTGGCACAAAGAAGCCGAGTGGGCCTATATGCTCAATGGCCGCGCTCGCGTCACATCGGTCGACCAGGATGGTCGCAACTTTGTCGACGATGTTGGCGTCGGCGATCTCTGGAACTTCCCTGCGGGTCTTCCACACTCAATTCAGGGCCTTGAGGAAGGTTGCGAGTTCCTGCTTGTCTTTGATGATGGCAACTTCTCCGAGAACTCAACTTTTCTACTCAGCGATTGGCTCGCTCATACACCTCGCGACGTGGTAGCGAAGAATTTTGGGGTCAGTGAGAACGATCTGGACACACTTCCAGAACACGAACTCTATATATTCCCAGCTGCGATCCCTGGCTCTCTATCCTCAGACAAAGTGAGTAGTCCTGCTGGTACCATTCCCACAAGCTTTACGCATCGTATGCTGGCTCAGAAGCCCATTCGTGTTAATGGCGGCACAGTTCGTATCACCGACTCCCATAACTTCCCCGCTGCCTCAACTATCGCTGCCGCGCTCGTAGAGATGGAACCCGGAGCAATGCGTGAGCTCCATTGGCATCCTAATAATGACGAGTGGCAGTATTACATTGAGGGCAAGGGTCGCATGACTGTCTTCGCCTCTAATGGCGTAGCACGCACTTTCGATTATCAGGCAGGCGATGTCGGCTATGTTCCCTTCGCGATGGGACACTATATCGAGAATACGGGCGAGACTCCACTCCGCTTCCTTGAAATGTTCAAGAGCGATCACTATGCTGATGTCTCGCTCAAGCAATGGCTAGCCCTTACACCACCAGAACTGGTTCAGGCTCACCTCCACCTCAACAAGAAAATGATGAAGTCTCTTACCAAGGAGAAGAAACCCATCACCCGCTAACATCTATCGAGTAAGGCTAGCGCATTTACACACTAGCCTTACTCATTCGGCTCTCCATGCCCCCCGCTATATATCCTACTGACACATAGATAGCACATAAGCTTTGTCTTCGTGTTTCCTTTCAATCACCCTCTCATCAATCAAGGCCTATCTTAACTTCTATTTAGCTTCTTACGACGTGCTTTAATGCTGAGAAGGCTTCAGCTTAAAAAGTACTTTAGAAAAACGTCTTATACTATGTAGGGCTAAAAGATAGAAGAATTGTGAAATATGTGGTATTTTATCGAATAGACCCCAGATCAGGGGAAATTTAGGCGCGGGCAGCACATCGGCAAGGAGGCAAAGAGGGAATCGTGAACAGCAAAACGACCTACCACCAGCAGATAAGCTATTGTGGCAAGCCACGATGCAGCAGGTGCCGTGAGGGTATCGGTCACGGCCCCTACTGGTATGCCTACAAAACCGAAAATGGGCGTACCACGCGCACCTATATTGGCAAGACACTTCCCGCTAGCGTCCAGGCTGAAATTCAGGCCGAGCATAGCGATACTATCCAGCCACAACAAAGCACACCTTTACAGCGGAAAGCTTCTCAGCGTTCTTCGCGTGCTAATAGTGCAGGTGAAAGCTCCTTGACCCTGCTCGAACAGGCAGACCTCGCAATCGCACGCGAGGATGCTCCCGGCGCGTTAGCCCTCCTTGATCGCATCCTCGCTTCTGAGCCTACCAATGAAGAGGCCACACAGCGCTGCATCTACCTCCTTGCCCATCTTAAGCGACGCGGCGAAGCGTTGCGCGCCTATAAACGCCTTGAACAACTACTAGAGGATAATGGCAAACGCATTCCAAATCAGACTACACGCGACCTCTTCGATGCCGTAAAGCATGGGCGAGATCCGCGCCCACTCCTGCCCTTCGCCCACGCTTTTCCCTCTGACGCTACTTCTGGTGATTCTATACCATCCACAAAGGATGCCGGATCATCACAACCCATCACCCCTCCAGCAGTTGCTATCCAGACACAGACAGCACTCCCAAGGCTACCTATCGGACGTCCCGGTCAGAGCCCCTTAGTTGGACGCTCATCTGAACTTGATATACTGCGCACTATGCTCGACGAGATTGAACAGCAACGCGCCCCATCTACTCCAGGCCGAAACTTCGCAGGCATCATCCCGCTCGACACACAACGCCGCCCTCAATGCGTCTTTCTTATGGGAGACTCCGGAATCGGCAAGACACGTCTCGCCGAAGAACTTTCGCGCCAGGCTCAGAGGCGCGGCTGGACCGTGACATGGAGCCGAGGCTACCCACAGGAGAGTGGTATCCCTTATCATATCTGGACCGATACGCTACGCAAAATCATGACAGAGAGTGGTTTGCTCTCAGGGCTCTATGGGTCCTTTGGAGCGCTACCCTCCTTCTCACCAACCACGCCTTCTGGACTCACACAAAAAAATACACGCCTTGCCGTTCAGGAGCGCCCCTCCTCATCCAGTACAACCAGGGGACGCCCACGCCGTTTGACACCCAAGGAACAGACCACATCTACAACCACACTCACGCCCTCGTCCCAATGGCAACCTCTTACAACACTGCTACCTGAGCTAGCCTCGCTCTATGCCAACCTACATGCAACACTGCATCCTTCATACCTCTCACCCGAACAGGAGCAATTGCGCCTGCACGAAGCGGTTCATAACCTTCTCTGTACCGCCAGTGAAACGGCTCCCCTGCTCATCGTACTCGACGACATCCAATGGACCGACGTCAGTAGTGGCGACCTGCTTGGGTATCTAGCTCGCCATGTCGCTGACCGACCAATCCTCTTCCTCGCAACCTGTCGCGATAGTGAACTATCGCAGCAGCCACCTCATCCACTCCGCGTTCTCATATCCCACATGCGGCGCGAGCATTCCGTACGCTCGCTCCAACTTGAGCCGCTCAGCAGTGAGGAGATTGCGCGCCTGGTCTCACATCTTCCCGAAGAGCGTATCCAACTCATCCAGGCTCAGGCAGCAGGCAATCCCTTCTTCGCAGAGGAACTTGCCCGCTCTAAACCACCCACGCTCCCCTCAACCATCACATCGGCGCTCGAACACCGTATCCAAAACCTGAGCCGCCCCTGTCAGCAGCTCTTAGGAAGCGCCGCAGTCCTCGGAGGCTCCTTCGAGTTTAATACCCTTTTCACCATGGAATCTACCACCAGCACGGTTGATGAGGACACTGTTATTGAACAGCTTGAGGAGGCTCTGCAATCCGGCGTCCTTAATGAAGAGACTATCGGTTCGCGCGCTATCTATCACTTCTGGCATCCTATGCTTGTCACATACCTTTATGACCATGTCTCAGCCACAAGGCGCGCTCGCTTACACCGCCGGGCTGCTCGTGTGCTTCAGGATATGTACGCAGGGCGCGAAGATGAAGTGGCTGCGACCATCGTTCATCACCTTGTCCTGGGCGATACACCTGCGGCCTCAATTGTTTATTATGCTCGCCTCGCTGCCGAACGCGCCTATGCGCTCTCGGCCTATGCCGAAGCCGAGCGCCATTACCGCCTGGCTCTCGACTATCTGGATCGACCTGCCACATCACTCATCACCAATGATTCCATCACATCCAACTTGATTTCGCAACATAGAGCGGAACTAGAAAATATTCCCTCTCTCCGTGTTAGCCTGCTAGAGCGTCTCGCCGAATGCGCCATCATTCGTGGACACTTCAGTGAAGCTCGCTCACTCTATGAGCAGGTATTGAATATTCGCGACATCCAGCAGCCTCCCAATACTTATGAAGCACAGAAGCGCGCCCTCCTATGGGGCGAGGTTGGGCGCTGCTGGCGCAATGCCAGTGATACAGCCATGGCACGTACCTGCTGCGAGCACGGAGAAATTGTTTTGCGCCAGGCTGGCATTACCAGCGGGCCAGCCTGGGCCCGACTACGCTACCAACAGGGTAGCATCTACCATATGGAGGGGAATTATATTAAGGCTCGTCAGGCAGCCAGCGAATCTCTTGACTTCTTCGCCAGCCAGCAAACTATTAATCTCGTTGGACCTATTATCCAGGCCACCCGCATCGAACGAGCCCTCGCGGGCGATCCTGTTGACCTGGGTAATACACATCGCCTGCTTGGTGCGCTCGCGGATGCCGATGGACGAGCCAATGATGCTCTTGAGCATCTCGAAACCGCGCTCTTCATCTTCGAGCAGGCCGATCACAAACGCTTGATAGCTCATGTTTGCTGTGATCTTAGCTACGTTCACCTCAAGACAGGTAACTTCGAAGAAGCCGAAGCTGCCTTGCGACGCTCCCTCATTCTCGCCCGCAGCGTTGATGACGATCCTCTCATTGGCGTGATCAGCAGCAACTATGGCGAATTACACGCCGCACGCGGTGAGCTTGAAGAGGCCGAGAACTGGTATCGGCGTGCCCTTTCTTACGCTCAGAACCATAAAGATAGAGTCTATATCAGCCAGTGGAACAGCCGCCTCGCCACCGTCTTGCTCGCCCAGGGCAAGGTACAGGAGGCTTCCAGTTGCGTCATGCTTGCTATGCGCACTGCCCGCGCCATACATAATATCCCCAGCCTAGGCCGCGCCCTTGTGAGCCTTGGCAACCACCGTATATCTCAGGCCCAAACCATGGAGGCACTACCCACAATATACCATCGTTTGCTTTTACACGCGCGCAAAGATCTGGAATACACGCTTACCCTCGACGGTCTTGAAACTGAAACTCGCATTCGCGCACGCCTTGGGCTCGCCCAGGTTGAAGCCTTATTAGAGCATCCTGAAGCTAACGAGCATCTACTCTCAGCCATCCATGACGCTCGTGACTGCCATCTCGCTCAACTTGTTGAACAGGGTGAAGATCTTCAATCTCAATTCAGCTAAGACCTTTTTCAAAAAGGCTAATGTGCGCAAGAATTTAGAAACGCGCCGCAATTTTTTTGTAGCCTACCCGCTTCAGCTTCTCTATACTCAGAAAATGGAACGCTGAAGAAACGAGAAGAAAGGGAAAATGGCTATATTTTTGTGAACTCTTCCGTTGACACCACCAAACATCGAGCGTTACAGGCTCATCTCCCACAAACGGGGCCTATCTTACTTGCTATCGATACGGCTGCCGAAGAGGCTGAGCTTGATCCCATGACACGCCTGAATGAGAATGGTATTGATCTCGATCCTATAGAAGCAGCCATCGGTGCACGGAAATTGTTTGAATTGGCGAAACGCGAAGGGGTAAGGCTCACTGTGTTTGGGCGTGACAATGTACAGTAGTCAAAGCTCAAAAAGGCATCTAAATACTACAGCTAACATTTCCTCTCATAGAAGAAGATCATACCCTGGTTTCAGATCTGAAACCAGGGTATGATCTTCTTCTATGAGAAAGACCTACCATCAAACCTTGATGATAGGCCCCTTCTGTTGTGGTATGCTATGATTTATGCTTACTACTTGAGAAAGTTTTAACGGCTGCGGCGTTGACGGCGTCTAAGGCTATCGGCCTTACGCTTACGACGTGCTTGCGGACTCTCATAGAATCTTCGCCTGCGTGCCTCTGCGAGAATGCCAGCCTGTTGCACTTTACGAGAAAAACGTTTTAGCGCGAACTCAAACGAGTCTCCCGGTCCAACAACTACCTGACTCATCAGATCTACCAGCGCGATCTGCGATTACCGCCACCATTGCTATAGCCTCCCTGCGACGAGGATTGGGCCTGGTAGCAATCACGACAATAGACTGGACGATCAGCACGAGGCTGGAAAGGAACTTGAGCTTCATTGCCACAACTTGCACACACAGTCGTGTACATCTGACGAGGTTCGCGATAACCGCCACCCTGAGACCCGAAGCTATCACGGCGACCACCAGACTGTCTGCGCGCTGAACGGCAGGAGGGGCAACGTGTGGGGGTGTTGGTCAAACCACGGCTAGCGAAAAACTCCTGCTCTCCTACGGTGAATACGAATTCCTGATTGCAGTCGCGGCAATACAGTACTTGGTCAGTTAAGGCCATATAATTCTCTCGATTCTAACAAGGGGATTTCCCCGATAACTTACGCTCTGTATCGCGCCGGCAGCCTCAAAAGGTAAGGGTCTCATAACAGAAGGTTATCTCAACTTTGAGTAACTATGCACCATACAGTTTCTGGTGAATAGTATAACACAGAAAGCCTTCCAATGCTACGCTCTTAGCAAGCTCTTTGTGGGTCACTCATTACATCATGAGGCAACTTTTATATCACGTTGCCGTTTAAAGCTTAACTATTTTCGCCCTTCCCTTCGTCTATTATTCTAGGGGATATTATTAGATGGAAATTTAGAGACCTCAGGGAGTTTATTGTATGTGGCTCTCTGATGAGTCTTGCGAAATACATAAAAAGAACTGAGAAGCCTCTTATCTCAAGGATCATCTTTCTGGTATCATTATTGATGGCAATGCCTATATGGGGAGATCAAATTTATGGCACAACAGAAGCATTTGGAAATACTACGCCAGGGCATTGAAGCCTGGAACAAATGGCGCGAGCAAGAGCCCGCTATTAAGCCCGATTTGAGCGAGGCGACCTTGTGGGAAATTAATCTCATGGGCGCGAACTTGAGCAACACAAACTTTAGTGGAGCAAACCTCGTTCGTGCCTCACTCCAGGGTTCTCTGCTCGATGGTGCTGTCTTCTACCGCGCCAGTCTCTTTAAAGCTGATTTAAGTGAAGCCAGCCTGCGCAATGCCAATCTAACTGGAGCGAATCTCAGTTCCGCCAATTTACATAAATCTGATCTCCACCGTGTCATTCTCTATCGCGCCAATCTCAGTGGGGCCAACCTTTATGATAGCACGATTCACGAAGCCAATCTCTGTCAGGCCGACCTGCGTAAAGCTTCAATGTCAATGGCACGTATGCACCACAGCGACCTGAGCAACGCCAACCTTAGCGGTGCTATTCTGGAGGGGATCGACCTACAGAGCGCAAACGCCAGCCAGGCCAACTTTACCAATGCGAATCTCAGCGATGCCCTTCTCGACCAGGCAAATCTCAGCGATGCCCTTCTCAACCAGGCAAATCTCTATAATTGCATTCTGGACGAAGCGAACCTATCAGGCGCGACCCTGCGCGGAACGAATCTTAATAAGGCTAGCCTCATCGGCACACAGCTTCAACATGCGACCCTTGAGCGCGTAGATCTGAGCAACGCCAACCTTGTGCAGAGCGACCTACGCAATGCAACCCTCTCGCATTGCCTCGTCTATGGTATCAATGCCTGGGATATTCAACTTGAGGGCTCAAAGCAGCAAGAGCTCATCATCAGCAACGCCGCTGCCCACGAACCGGCCATTACTGTTGATGACCTGGAAACGGGCCAGTTGCTCTACCTCCTTCTCAAACAAACGCACTCTCAAAGCGTCTTCGGCTGCGCCATGCCTCGGGGGTACTTGTACTTGCTCGACGCGATGGTGGCTATGAGATCGCACAAACTATCGCCACAAAACTGCGCGAGTTACGCTATCAACCCATTCTGGTTGAGCTGAGCGCGGCCAAACCCGAGATTGCCTGGGAGATGCTTCACCGCCTCTCTGGCGTCGTAAACTTTATTATTGCCGATATCAGCGGTCCGGAGATAGCACCCGAACTCATTACACTCTCAAAACGAGATCAGACGCCAATCATCCCGTTAGCATCCACACAAGAGGATACCCAGAGTCTACGCAATAGCCCTCTCTTCGCACAAAGCTGGGTCTACCGCCCTCCCTTCTTCTACCAGAATTCTGAAGAACTTCGCACAACCCTTACCGAGCGTATGGTCACGACAGCTCAGAGCCGCCTTCTCGAACGCCAGCAACTTCTCGAACGCCTCTTCCCCTACCTTCAGGGGAAACCATAAATGTACCCTTGAGTTAACCCCTGAGGCCTTACAGAAAGGTCTCAGGGGTTAACTCCTCAATCTGTCTACAGCGGTGTTCACAAAGATTGAGCCACCTCGTTCTTCGGCCTTTTTTTCAAACCAGAGGGCTCGCCCTGGCAATCTCCATGTGATGAGATTGCCATCTCTTCTTCACGACGCATACAATAACGGTATGCGGGTATTCTTTTTCTCAGCTTGCAACACAATTAAGCCTTTCTGAAAGGAGCTCTCAGGTGGGGAAAAGTTTGCAACATGTCACACAGCACAAACCGAAACGAGATGGAGCGCCTGGAGGGAAACCCATTACTCACGCTCGCTCTCTCGGGGGTGCACACAAGCAACGCAACCATTTGGAAGCCATCTGGGAGTCTTTCCCGGAGGGTCTCATTGCCTGTGATCGCCACCAGCGAATTGTCCGGATCAATGCTGCTGCCTGCAGGCTCTTTGAAGTGGGTTCCGAATCCCAATATCAAGGAAGAAACTACCAGCAATTTCTTACATCTTATATCCGCTCTGATGAGCAGCCATCATGCGTTTCGGGAGAGCAATGGCTGTTGAACCTCGTTCTTGCCGGAGCAACAGGAGCCGGTTTGCAAGCACAAACACTGCGGCTGCATCTGCCTTCCGGGCGCACGATCTTGGTCACGGTTCGCTCCTTTTCTGTGAGTGATCAAGAGCGCGACGTAGAAGAAACTGTCTCGGTCTTCCAGGAACTCACGCATGGCCTTCAAGATGTTTCCCAGCTCCAACGTGCCCACGAGGCCATGTTGGAGCTGATAGCTGCGATCGAACATATTCCCGAGCAAGTAGATCTCGTCTTGCCAGAAGAAACCTTCCTTCTCTCGCCACCGGTTCTCTTCGTGGCCCAGCAGGTGGCAAATGTCATTCGGTCTGTTCTGAATTGTCACCGGGTGAATATGCTCGCGTTCGGCCATCCAACGGGCCATCTATATTTTGTCGCGGGAAGTGGCTATACTGCTGAACATGAACTGTAGTGGCGGGACATCGGGGACGCTTCCATCCCAGAGAAATGCTTGATGATGTGGCATTCGCTCGCCTGGGCGCCAACCAGGAGGTCGTGCTTGCGATGGATCAGATGCACACCATTGCACACCTCGGGAAACAATTGCCTTTTCCGGCGCATCTTCACGCCGTATCTCCTGACTCCGAGGCGGTCCTACTCGTTCCTCTGTTTCTAGGGCAGCAATGGGTTGGGACGCTGATGGTTATCAAAGAGAGTTTGGAAGGAATGTACACGCCAGAGGAGATCACGCTCGCGAAAGCCGTCACCGCGCAGACCATGCTGCTCATTGAGGGGATCCACTGTTTGTACGCGCAGGGAGAGAAACAGCAGAAAGCACTCGTTCAGCACGAAGTGCGTCGCCTGATGAGCGAATTTCTGACCCTAGCCAGCCATGAACTGCGCACCCCACTAACGGGGATCCTGGGCAATCTGCAACTAGCACAGCGCCGATTACAGACCTTCAAAGGGCAGTTCGCTTCTCCGTCTGTTCAGGTCCGCGAACCTATTGCCCATATTCAGCAACCTCTAGCAGCCGCCTCACAGAGTGCCCAACTTCAGCAGCGAATGATCAATGACTTGATCGATGATGCGCGTATCCAAACCAATACGCTCCCTTTCTCCCTGAACCCTGAGGATCTGGGCACCTTGCTGAGAGAGGCGGTAGCTAGGCAGCAATACGCTGCGCCAAGGCACTCCATCGTGCTGGATGCTCCTTCTGCAGAACAAGGCGTGCCTATCCTCGCCGATGCCGGGCGGATCACGTATGTGCTCACCACCTATCTAACGAATGCACGCACCGCTTCTCCCCCAGGGCTTCCCATCGAGGTGCAATTAGGGATGGAGGAGGCGCTCGCCCGTGTCTCCGTCCACAACGAGGGGGCAGGCATGGCAAGAGAAGATCTCGATCATCTGTGGGACCGCTTCTATCGCGCCAAAGGCAGTGCGGTCCAACATGAACTGGATCTGAGCTGGGGATTGCCCCTCTATTTGTGCCGAGTGTTCATGGAACGGCATCACGGCAGCGTTGGGGTGCAGAGTGCTCCTGGTCAGGGAACCACCTTCTGGTTGAGCGTGCCCATCACACCATCTCGGGGAATGTGAGATACGTTCCCCTGCCATTTGGCTCAATCTTTGTGAACACCGCAATAGGTATCCAACAACCTTGAGCACACGATAAATAAGACAGCAAGTCTCTTTCCCTCAGGCTTAATAATGGAAAACACCCATTTTGCACATCCTTAGTCTATACAAACTCTTCAGAGTCTACCAAGTGAAGAAAATGAACTAATTTAGATAAGACTGGTATAAGACAAAACAAATCTTTGTTGCAGCTTCAGAATACAAGAAGAAGAAAATGTGGAAAACCGCCCCAAATTCAGTTAGATCACTCTCCCCCAACCACCACCAAGGTCATTTGATATGCTAGCAGGCACATGCTTAATGGCTATGAAAATGGAAAATGTCTTTAGCCAGGCATATATCATATCTTCTTTGGAGAGATAGGCATCCAAATTTCAGCGGAAGGAGATTAGGAGATCATAGAAAGAGGACTTGCCTATACTTTCTAGCAAAGAACAGTATTTGCTAGAAAATGGTTGGAGGGAGTCCTTATGATAGACATGACTGTAGCGAGCCAGCAAGCTCATACCCTACGAATTCAGGCAGATCCGGAAATACTCAGTCTTAGCGACTCGACCCATTTCTATCGCTACGAGATAGGTCAGGTCGAACTCCTCTCGAAGGAACAAGTTGCACACCTGGCTGAACGTATTGAAAAAGGTCAGACTGGCAAGAAGCAACGTGGACTCACTCGCTCGGCACGTCTCGATGACAAAGAAGCCCAGGAAGCTAAGCGCCAGCTCATTGAAGCCAATCTACGCCTCGTCATGCATCTTGCTCGCAAATATCGAGGCTTTGGTGTAGATCTCATGGATCTGATACAAGAAGGTAATCTGGGGCTTATGCATGCTGTCGAAAAGTTCGATTACAAAAAGGGTTATCGCTTTAGCACATACGCCACATGGTGGATTCGCCAGTACATTACTCGCGCCCTGGCGGAGCAAGCCCATATGATCCGTGTACCACTTTATAAAATCGAAGAGATCAAACGTTTAGGAAGAATCAAACGCAAGTTGCAGCAGGGAGAGGCAGGAGAACCCACCCTTGAAGAATTAGCGGTTCAAATGGAAATTAGCGTACCCGAGGTCATATCTCTGCTTTCAACGAATCAGGAAACTATTAGCCTGGACATGCCACGCAAAGGAGGTGACGACGAAATCTCATTAAGCGAGGTACTGGAAGATGATCCAATCTATTCACCGGAACGTGTTGTGCTCACCCAGACCCTCCAGGAACAGGTACAGGATATCTTGAATTGTCTGACACCCCGAGAGAAGAAAGTTCTTCAACTCCGATTTGGCTTAAACGGTAATGGAGAACATAGCCTGACAGAGACAGGTAAGAAAATGGGTTTAAGCCACGAGGCAGTACGCCAGATGGAATTCCGCGCATTGAAGAAACTGGGGCATCCTTGTCGTGACCGCAGGCTCCAGGACTTCTTGGGGTGACTTAACGAAGGGACACTACTTTGAGTCACTACGATGATGGGGAGTAGAGACTATCCCCAGTCTCTACAAATCGCAGCTACACCAATTCGCCGAGAGCATATTCAGCGAACGATCCAACGCCAAAGGGTCGTTCGCCTTTCATTTTCGCTAATAATTATACAACTACACAAACGTATACGTTTACGTATTTACTTTTACGCATCAGCGCGCCCTCACCTGGGATATCTCAAGAAAGATTTCTCTCCCTTTCCACCTGACTCTTATCTGAAAAACAACGCCGCTGTCATGGCTAGTGCACGCACCTTGCGCGAACATCTGAGCATGTCAGCACTAGCAATCGTCCAGATGGTATATTAGCCTCTCTGTTCCAAGTCAATTCGCTGCATTCTTTTACGTGTACGTTTACGTATTTATACTGATTAGCGTACTCTATATCTTTCTTTAAATACTTTTTATTCTGAGATATTTACGTATACGTTTACATCTGCACAGACTTTTACGTGTACGTTTTCATAACCACTCACGTTTACATTTGCGCATTCGTTAACGTTTTCGACAATGATTACCGCTTCGCACTCGTCATCGTAATTCTCATATGTTTACGTGTACGTTTACATTTGTGTGTGTGTGTTCGTAATCATCCACATCTACGATATCGTAGATGTGGATGATTACGAAGATGTTAACAAGTACATATCTGTAGACAGGTGCGTATTTGGATACATCGTTTAATTGTAGACGTCTACGTCTACGTTAACGTAGTCACCTACAACAACGTTTTCATAGGCGTTTTTGTTTTCGTTTACATTGATATAAACGTCATTGTCTACATTTACATCGTTGTAGATGTTGCGTTATCGTAAACATTAATGCATACGTAAACGTACGCGTTGTTGTTTACGGTAGTGTTAACATCTACGTTTACATATTCATTTACAGCAACAAATATGTTTATGATTGCGTACCTGATGATGCTGGGGTGTATGTTTACACTTACATCTACGATTTGGTAAACAGCAACGTGTACGTTTACGTGTACTTACATGTAGTCAAATAGATATGTAAAAAAATATGGTCGACAACGTAGCCAGGTACGTCTGTGCAAACGTCTACGTATACATAAACAGCTGCAAGCATACCAAAAGTATATTTAGCCTCAGATGCGTATTATATAGCAAGATGAGAGGCATAGGCAAGCTAACGATATATGAAAAAGGTGGGATAAATGTACACACATTTGTTTTCGTAAACGTATACGTTTAAGCGGATGAAGCGATTGACGTATTCGTAAGAACGAGCAGAAATTTAGATTACACAGTAAATATGGAGAATGTTCATATACCTGCTGTAGAAAATCTCGGATGGATAAAGTCAAGATAATTCATTCAATTTAAAACTGAGTAAAAGAGCGCAGACTAAATTGTACAATTCAGCCTGCGCTATGAGAAGGGGGTAGGATTACAGGGCCACATAAGAGACCACTCTTAAGAACGATACTTGCGTAAGAGGTCCGCTATAGCCTCATTCAACAGAGCCGTCTTAGGAAGCTCTCTGTCGTTAGCAAGCTCATCAAACGCTTGTTTCAAGCGCTTATCAATCCAAAGCGTGATACGTTCATGTGTTCTCTCAAAAGTTTGAGCACCACGGCGGCGGCGGACAGCACCTTGAGCAGAAAATGTCGTGCCATCCAGCAAGTCTCGCGGATATTGCCCATTGGCGGCAGGAGCAAATGGGGAAGAAGCAGTCGGCTCAATTGAGAAATTATCCTCATCATTTGGTGCCTGTCTCTGAGGTATCATTCGATACTCATCAACAATGCGCTGATACGGAATTTCAACCTGATTTTGTGGCTCGATTTGATCACTATATAAAGGAACGGTTTGTGATGAGGAATCTAGCACATTTGCCAGCGTTGTTCCTCGCCTGGAAGTCTGAGCCTTACTACGCTGAGGCAAGGGTGCCTCCTCATCCTGGTGAGGAAGAGCATTTACGCGTTGATGATGCTCAGCATCATCAGTAAACGTATACGTATCTGATGATGTCTGCGTATCTGTTTTCACAGGTCTTGGCGAGGGCTGGACATTAGGAGTCTCCACCTTATGCTCATCCTCTATTCGTGAATTGGAAGCCCGTTTTCCGCTAGCTCGTACTGGTGCCATAGAGACCTGTTCAGTCACACGCCCTTCCCCAGACCTGGTTTCCTGATCAGGAGTACCAGTTGCCGATTCAGTGGGTGATGGCGAGGGTAAAATAGGTGTCTCAGCCTGATGTTTACGCGCAGGCTTCTCCTCTGCCTGTTCACTACGATCGGCAACCGATGATGGGCGCAAGAGAGGGTTAATAAATTTCTTAGGCTCTTTCGGCACGTCTTAGCACCTCCTGTATCAGTTTGTTGTACGCCTGGGCGCCTGTGCTGTTAGGAGCATAATCGAAAAGACAGGCAATCTGATTATGAGCCTCCTCAACCTTAATATTACGTGGTATTACAGTGTCAAACAGCTTCTCACCAAAGTGCTCACGGACAGCGGAAAGAACGTCAGCACTCAACCGAGTATGATCATCTAGATTAGCAATAACACCAAAAATCGGTAATTCTACATCAAGATTATCACGCAACTCCTGCATAGTATTCTCCAGGATGCTGATACCAATGAGAGCATAAGTGGTAAGCGCGATGGGAATAATCACATCAGTGCAAGCCATAAAGGCGTTCACGGTCAACACTCCAAGATTAGGAGGAGTGTCAATTAAAACATAATCAAAATCCTCCAATTGAGCGAGCGCACGAGCTAATTTTCGCTCACGACCAGGAGCCGATGCCATCAGAAGATCTGCCGCACTCAGATTGATGGAGCTAGGTACCAGATATAAATTTTCCTGTTGAGTTGCTACAAGTGCGTCACTGATCTTAGTGCCATTAATCAAGACGTCAAAAAGCGTTGGCTCCTGATCAAGATGGCCCAACAAGCTATATGTGCTATTACTCTGGGCATCTGTATCAATGATCAATACCCGGTGACCCGCACGAGCCAGACCATACCCTAGGTTCACTGTGGTGGTCGTTTTCGTGACGCCCCCTTTATTGTTAGCAAGACTGAAAATTCTCACAATTTGCACTCCTTATTATAAGAAAATAGCTGATGTCTCATGACAGGGTCGTTCATGACGAGAAGACAAATCACATTTTTACCTCACATCGCCTGTGTGATATGAGGTAAATCAAAGATTAATGTATACGTATACGTTTTTGTTGGCGTATACCATGACGTCTACAAAAAAGAACGCCTACTTGACCACATTGTAACATAAATTGCCCTCTCTTGGGCATAATAAATGCGGTTTTAGAGGCATTTTACGGTCTTATATGCCATATTACATCTATGTATACGCTACGTTTACGTATACATAGATGTTTTTATACACCAAATGGGCACATAAGACCTGGGACTATGATTTGCGAGGCCGACCTTTACGCCATCCACGACCAGATCGATTCTGAGCCATATTTACAGCAAAGCGAGGCACCAGGCGAATACCAGATCCAGGCACGCCTTTTACTCGACCAGTGGTCAATAACTGGGCAATCTCGGGGCGGGTAGCGAAACGTGAGGGCAGCACACCAACTTCGATCATGGCGTGGATGCGACCAGTCTTCACGCCAAGAAGAATCGCAGCTTCGGCAACAACCATCATCTCTTCAAAATCGTCCTGGCAAATGATCTCATCCGCTTTGCGCATTAAATCCATTGAAGCACTCCTCTTTTTCAATGATGCTGCATTATAAAAAAGATCAAGGTCTATTTTATATCTCGCAGATAAAAGGACTCGTTCGGAACTGAAGGTTAAGACCTAGCCTTCATAGGTCAGAGCACGACTCTCCAAGTTGTCAACAGAGGAAGGAGCAGTACTTGTATCAAAATCGTGGAAACGTGTCTGTGAGCGATTGAAGGCGAGACATACTTCACCAGTAGGCCCATTACGATGCTTGGCGATTATGATATCAGCCAGGCCCTTTCGCTCAGTATCAGGATTGTAAACCTCATCACGATAGATGAAAAGCACAATATCGGCGTTTTGCTCAAGGCCGCCAGATTCGCGCAAATCCGAGAGCATTGGAATTTTCGATTGACGTGACTCCACAGCTCGCGACAACTGAGCCAGGGCGATCACGGGAACATTCAACTCACGGGCCAATGCTTTAAGCTGGCGGCTAATATCATCAATTACCTGAACCCGATTGTCAGAACGCTTCTCTGAAGCAGGCGGCTGCATAAGCTGAAGGTAATCAATGATGATTAAGTCCAGGCTATCGAAATCGGTGAGCCACTGGCGAGCCTTACTACTCAATTGCGTTACAGTCACCCCCGGAGTATCGTCAATGAGGATTGTTGTGCTTGAAAGATTCGTCATGGAGATCTCAAGGCGCTCCCAATCATCATCATAGAGATCACCTGTACGCAGGCGTTGTTGATCAATCTTGGCATCCATAGAGATCAAACGCTGCACAAGTTGATCTTGACTCATCTCAAGACTAAAAATACCTACGGTGCGTTTATGATCAAGAGCCGCATTGTAAGCCAGGCTCAAAGCAAAACTCGTTTTTCCCACAGCAGGACGGGCAGCCAGAATGATTAAATCCGATGCCTGAAGGCCTCCAAGGATGCGATCTAGATCTAAGAAGCCCGTAGGGACTCCTACAAGTCCGTCACGGCGTTCAGAAAGGGAGGATAGCCTCTCCATGTAGTTTGTGATTACATCGCGGATGTGTGGGCTCTGAGAGCGTTTATGCGCATATCCCTGACGGATAGTGAAAAGGAATTGTTCCGCCTGATCGAGGGCAGCCTCAGCATCTTCTTCACCGTAGGCGGTTGCGACTATCTGTCCTCCCGCATGTATCAAGCGTCGAAGCAGAGCCATCTGTTCAACAATATGGGCATAAAACTCGGCATTTCCGCTAGTAGGCACTCGATTGATCAGCGAAATAATATAATCCTCACCACCTGCCTCCTCAAGCTTATTTTGACGCTCAAGTTCATGGCAAACCGTAACAAAGTCAGCAGGTTCATGCTGATCAAACAGGCGAAGTATCGCCTCATAGATCAAGCGGTGAGCATCACGATAAAAGTCATCGGCACGTAGAAAGCCAACGATCAAAGAGCTAGCTTCAGGATCAATCAGCAAACTACCTAGCACACCTGCTTCAGCCTCTACATTCTGCGGTAAAAGCCGCTCCATAAGGTATCCTCCTAACGTAAATCGACTCCGGGAACTTCCACCAATCTGCACAAACCACGCAAACGTGAGACAACCGCGTCACCGAATTGGCACTCAAGCTGCTCGGCATCCAGGTTAGTCGTAACCATGATAGGTAGGTGGGTAGTGTAGCGAGCATCAAAAATGTCCTCAAGAAATTTGCGAATATAGTAAGGGGCAGGATCCATTGATTGAGAATCACCAAGATTATCCAGAAACAGCAAAGGTATTCTGCGCAGTGTGCTCAACATTTTTTCCTGTTGATCCGTCGCCTGAAAGTGAGAGAGCAGGAGAGGTGTGTAAAGTGAGAGCATATGCTGCCCAGTTTCGGCTAGGGAGGCTGCAAGACCCAGGATAAGTCCAGTCTTACCAACGCCAGGATAGCCTTGAAGGCAAAGACCATAGCAGCTCACTTTATCTTCGAGCTGCTGATCTTTTACAAAGTTCTTAGCAGCCTCTAAAAGCTTGACACGTGCCTCGTAGGCGGGTTGATATTCCTCGTTTGCTTTTACGCGTGAGCTACCAAAGTGAAGTGGCCAGCTCTCAAGAGTATAAGGTAAACCAGTTTTTGTCTTCGAGGGGGTAAGGAGGGCTGGTTCAAAGAGCTTACAAGCATAATGATAATCATCAAGTAGGCTCTGTCTGCGATACTCTTCACGCTCGCGTTTGATAAGATGCTGATAACGTACTCCCAGTTCGCAATCACAGTATTCAGCTGGAGCAAAGAAGCCATTGAACTCACGTATGACAGGTAGTTCTCTTCCATCGACTCCCAGTGGTACCCCTTGATGATTGCAACCAATACATTCACCACCTTGATGGCGAGCAAGCAAACGCTCCTGCATAAGGGTTCGCTCATTTTCCGCAAGTGAAGCTATATGCCTGGCAAAAACGGTGCTACGCTGGCCTGGTAGGTGAGTTGGTCGTTTATAATTTGCTAGATGCCTATGAAACATCTTACACGCTAACTTTCTCTTTACAATCCGACAATAAGTCTTTTACTTTTCATGTTTATTTTTTCTCTAATCCATAAAGTTTTGTTGAAGAAAAATTGTCTTCTCGATAAAATGATTTTCCACCCCTTTTCTTTACTTTCGCACCTGAATTTGCCTTGGTTTCCTGATGTAGCTTCTGCAAGAATGGGCTAAGTCCTTCCGCTTTCACATATGGATTTTCGAGATAGACACATATCTGCTCACAGGTCATTTGCAATAGATGCTCTACCTCATCCAGCCTATCATTAATCTTGTTCTCCATGAACATTTTGCAACGGCTAGTAAAGAGCCCTGCGGGGTTGTGAATAGTTCTACCACTGGGATTAATAAGACAGAGCAAGGTATACACAAAACCAGAAGCAAGCGCATGAGCATTTACAGTCTTAAGCAGTTTCTGATGATTATGCCAGGCTGATCGGTTACCTTCGAAAACCTCAGCTAGAAACATTTGTAGGTCCTTACGTAACGTAACGTTAGTATTATTATTATTTTTATAAATTATTGTAATAAATTCGTTTACGTTTAACGTTACGTATAGTGCCAAGAATTCGCGAGAGTAAGCTGATGGGTCTTTAAGCAGTTTTATGGCCTTATTGCCCTCAAAGTCTACCGTGTTGAGTATCTCGGTAGTAGACTCGGTGATGATATTCTCAATCTCTGTGTTTGCCTCGTTCTTCGAGTCTACTGTGGCTGGTAGATTTTGAGCTGGTCGGCAGGTTTGAGAGTCTACCGTTGTTAGGGAGGCTACCTCCTGGTTGGAAGCAGGATCTTGCAACTCAAGGTGCGAGGTAGACTCAAGCTCGGAAGGTGGTGTGAAGTCTACTGGTGCGCCCTGAGTACGCGCGTTTTTGATTAAATCGTGAAGAGATGTGGGCTTTTTGTGTGTTCTATGTGCTTGGGAAGGAGAGTCTACCATATGATGCTTGGTAGACTCATACGCCCCAGGTGCAATATTTTTTTGTATGAGTCTACCGTGGCTGGTAGACTCTGGGGCATAACTCTCAATGCGAGAAGGTACAGAGTCTACCAGCGGAGTAGACTTTGAGAAGTGTTCTTCGGAAATATCCAAGGATCGAGGCGTAAAGTCTACCGATGTGGTAGGCTCATGAGCCTGTTTTTTATCCTGAGAAGGGTTAGAGTCTACCACATCGGTAGACTTTTGAGTATTGCCATCGCGATCAATGATTTCTAATGCTATGGAGTCTACCGATGTGGTAGACTCACTAACAAAGTTTTCAACGCGAGAAGGAGCTGAGTCTACCGTAATGGTAGACTCATGCTCATTTGCTGTTTTAGTTTTGGGTAAAAGTCTACCGGAAAAAGTAGACTCTACGACTGTTGGGGCTATTTGGGTGTTGGTTGCGCGGAGTCTACCCTGTTTGGGAGAGGATGAGACCTGAACAGTCGGGTGCGTTAGCAGCTTGCTAACAATCTCGCTGGAGATGCGCTTGACCAGGCGTTGGCGGCGTTCGACCTCGATGTTCTCAGCGCATAAGATGGAATGAAGCTGAGACACAAGTTCTTGCTCAGGTGATAGGGAAACGATGCCAGATTTAGGATCCTCATTGATTAAAGGGGCGAAGGTGTTATACAAAACACAACGTTCACGTAAGCGCCGAGCAAATTGCTGAACTTTAGGGCGGCTCTTTAGCAGCAAGCGATCAAGCTCATTAAGTGATGAAGGCAGATTATAGTGCTGTAATGGGAAAAGTAGCTCAATATGATTGCTGAAACGGCGCTTAAATAAGAGATTGAGTGCGCAAAAAGTTATCACATACTTATGGGTTGTGTCATAGCCCCAATGAATGCGATGCGCGAGCTCTCGTATGTTTTGTAGTGTAATAACTGCGTAAGCTATTGGTGTTTGCGTTGTGGCATCCGTGAGCGCCTCTTGTTTGACCTCAGCCTGTGTCAGGATCAGGCTAAGAAATTCTAGCCCCTTTAAGGGTTTGGCGAAGATTTTATCCACAACGTGAAAGATTGCCGGGTTCACCTGCTGAATATCAACGCCAGTGGGTGAAATTGTACCTACTCCCACCTGTGTGTCCAGGTCTGGAGGGTCAAAGGTTTCTTGCAAATTATTCACTTGATTGGACGGATATGGCTCGGCCATACAAACCCCCTAAAACACTATCTACCAATAACCATGAATGGGCCAGTATCGTGAAGCAGGCTGCATTACCTGCTAATTGTTTGCTTACAATGGCCTGATAAGCCATTGTGACTTTATGTTGGGTTGTGTAAATAAGTGAAGGCGAGAATAATTTTCAAACCCTTCACCTTTAAAAAATTTTAAGCATTGATCGACTCGCAGAAAGCAAAATGCTCCCCGGACCTTCAACTTTTGTGTAAAACACATAGTACACTCTGAAGAAGAATTTTACTAGTGCAGTAATTGCTATTTAGTCGTTTTCTGGTGTTTGCCTTTTGAGCTCAAATTTGCACCATCAGACGGTGGGGTTTTCACCACACTCTGGTGGGGTTTTCACCACACTCCGGTGGGGGTCGCGTTATGACTTTTGGGTATGAGCTATTTTTTGCTTCATAAGGCCGCAAATGGCCAAGTATCACAATGCTAGGAGCAATGTCAAGAGCCAGGAAAAAAAAGCGCAAATGTTATGTGACTTAACAAATAATATAAATAATATGGAGGTTGGGAGAGGGTAATCACTTACATGATTGGATAAAAAGAAGAGGGAAATGTAATGCAAACGAAGATAAAGAATCGTTTTTTAGTTTATTTACGCTAATCGTGAACTGAGAAATACACCTAACAGCGGTGGGGATCGGTTGCGATAAACATCCCTTTGGCATGCTTGCTACAAATGAACAATATTATTGTGGAATGCACCCAACAGTGGTGGGGGCAAAAATGCAAAACAAGAGATGATTTGCACCCGACAGTGGTGGGGGTAAGGGCACGAAACGAGAGCTGGAATGCACCCAACAGTGGTGGGGGCAAAAACGCAAAGCAAGAGATGATTTGCACCCAACGATGGTGGGGGTAAGAGCACGAAAAATGCGCTGGAATGCACCCGACAGTGGTGGGGGGAAGAGCACGAAACGAGAGCCGGAATGCACCCAACAGTGGTGGGGGGAAGAGCATGAAACGAGAGTTGGAATGCACCCATCATCGGTGGAGGAAGGAGCGCAAAGCAAGAGATGATTTGCACCCAACAGTGGTGGGGAAGATTGGGTAGAAAATATATATTGATGTGTAACATGGCAGTGAAGTGAGGGACGGAATGCACCCAACAGTGGTGGGGTAGTGAGCGTCAAAATGGCTTTTTGTAGTTGTTTTTATGTCCTACTCCAATCGTGAAATGCACCTAACTACGATGGGGTAAACATAATATATGCTTTCACAACGATGCATCAGCTTTCAGTTGGAATGCACCCAACGATGGTGGGGGTAAGAGCACGAAAAGTGTGCTGTAATGCACCCAACAGTGGTGGGGGGAAGAGCACGAAACGAGAGCCGGAATGCACCCAACGATGGTGGGGGGAAGAGCACGAAACGAGAGCTGGAATGCACCCAACGATGGTGGGGCCAAAAGTGCAAGAAGATGGCTGTAATGCACCCAACGATGGTGGGGGTAAGAGCACGAAAAGTGTGCTGTAATGCACCCAACAGTGGTGGGGGTAAGAGCACGAAAAGTGTGCTGTAATGCACCCAACAGTGGTGGGGGTAAGAGCATGAAAAGTGTGCTGTAATGCACCCAACAGTGGTGGGGGTAAGAGCACAAAACGAGAGCTGAAAAGAGCTATGTTATAGCACATAGCAAGCGATATAAAGAGTTCACAATGCACCCAACGGTGGTGGGGGAATTTTATCGATTGAAGCTAAAAGAAAAGCCAGGAATTTTCCAAAAGTAAGTAGAACAATCGTAAAAATGTAATAGAAAATAGCATGTCTCAATACCTCGAAAACGCCACTTTTAACCTCACAATGCACCCGACCCTGGTGGGGATTTCGCTCGAAATGGGGGTAATTTGGCTAACCAAAAATCCTGGTACTAGAGTATCTGTAGAGCAAAATATCTTTCAAACATATATGCGATCGAAGTACATTTGTACTACTAACAAGCCGCTATGGCTGTATGATTATTGTATTACTGATTAATACAATGCACCCGACCCTGGTGGGGATTGGAATCTCTTTTGCCTAATAGAGAATGAAGGGTTTTCTCACGTAAGGGTTAGCTTTGGGCGAGTATAGGCTTGTGGATTACCTTAACAACGTGTATGGTAACGGTGGGTTTGAAATAGAGCAATTAACGCTAATTTTGAGGAGAGAATGCATATGGGCGAATGGAATAAAGGAGAGCAGGGAGCAGTCATTGTAACTGGAGCCAGTCGGGGTATTGGTGCTGCTGTAGCCAGACTTGTAGGGGCGCATGGCTTTCCTGTAGCCGTGAACTTTGCGAAGGGCGAAACCGCCGCTCAAGAAGTGGTTTTGCAGATCATAGCATCTGGTGGTCGGGCTATCGCTATTCAAGGAGATGTTGCGAGTGAAGATGATGTCATGCGCATCTTCGAGACAACCATGAGTGAATTGGGACCGTTACAAGGTCTTGTTAATAATGCTGGGATTACTGGTGGTTTTGCGCGTGTCGAGGAAGTACAGGCGGAAACAATCAGGCGCGTACTAGAAGTCAATATTACTGGAGCAATATTGTGTGCGCGTGAGGCCGTAAAAAACATGTCATTGCGTCGTGGAGGCAGGGGAGGAGCGATTGTTAATATTTCATCGCTTGCCGCGCGTCTTGGTGGAACTGGTGAGTGGGTCCATTATGCTGCGTCTAAGGGAGCGATTAATAGCTTTACTATTGGGTTGGCGCGCGAGGTTGCCCAGGAAGGTATTCGTGTCAATGCTGTCGCTCCTGGGCTCATAGAAACCGAATTGCACGCTTTGAGTGGAGCTCCTGATCGTGTTGAGCGCATGAGTCCAACCGTACCTATGCAACGGGCTGGGACAGCGGAGGAAGTAGCTGAGGGTGTGCTATGGCTGCTCTCGCCAGCGGCATCATACACAACTGGGACAATTCTGGAAATTGGAGGTGGGAGATGAATACTACATTAGTTGATTACGTTTCTGAGCGGGGTCACATGGGCTTTATGGATCGTCAACCCTGATAGCCTGATTGTTTAGCATAGTTCATGTGTATCTAAGTGAAGATTCGTGGATGAAATGAGAATGCGTGCTCCCTGAATGATAGGGAGCACGCATTTATAGTAAATGAAGATACCTATTCCTTCTCTTTAGATACCTCGCGGGCGCGAACGCGGCGAGGTCGCTTACGCTGAGGGCTATTCAAAGCCTGATACTCTTGAATAAGCTTAAGAGGGGGGAGAATCTCCCAGCGGGAGGCGAGCCAGTCTTTACTCCAGCGTGTCTGATCTTTGTTAACCTCCGTCAGGCAAATCTGCTTGCCTACGATGCCCATATTTTCGAGCTTGGCGAGGGCTGCTTCTATGTTAGGCACAAAGCGCGTTGTCATGTGACGCTCATCGACCTCAATCATACTAGCGGCCAGAAGCTCCGACATGGCGATAGGAGCGCTAAAGTTTCCTTGTTTGGCCTGCTCACGCCAGCGTTCTGTGAGGTAGAGAGCGATGCGTAGCGAGTAGCGATCATTTTGTGGGTTCAGCTTGAAGATCTGGCTATCAATCTCAGCCAGGTAATAGTTCTGATGTTCTTCATAAGTGCTGATCCAATCCCCAGGTGAGACAAGGAAGCCAATGATGATCTTGTCATCCGTAAGGGCCTTGCGGCTGACGACCGAGTAGCGCATATAGGGACCATCGACCTGTATAGGAACGGATTTGCCACGTACAGTAATCGTGCAGTTCCCGCGTACATTACAGGATGCCAGCAGTGTCAGGTCTTGAAGCACACGGCGTTTCTGCTCCGTTCGATAGCCATCAGTATAGCGTTTGGCGGTACCAGGATGGGCCACACGACTATGTTTTTTGAGTCCCTGCCATTGTAGGATCTCGTCGAGTAGCACTGGCACGCTCCCATTTTTGGAGACACGGTCGTTATGACGGCGAATGTTCCAAAGGCCGAGCAGAATACGTGCGGTCAGGACTGTGCTCTCGCTCAACTGACGTATTTGTTTGAGGGCTTGAGGTATCTCCAGGGGACGTTCGGGAGTGCCGAGATAAACCTCAAGCATGTTGGAGGCGAGATAGGAAATTTCACCGTCGCCGGGTCGCCACATGCTCTTCTGAGCCAGTGAAGCTTCGCGTACCGCCTGATCAGGTCGATAGTTAGTGACCTTGAGATTCTCCATCACGTAGGGAGTGATGCGGTCAAAGAGCGAGGCTTCATGCTCAATCTCGCCGCCCTCTAGGATGTTTGCCAGGTATTCGGTGGCTTCCTCCTCGGACATATAATCCGTAACGTCAGCGAAGGTTTGATCGAGCAGGGCCTCAATTTCAGAATCGTACTCATCATCGCCTTCGTCGGTTATAGGAGCGGTATCAACGATAGCCGCTTTTTGTGGAGTCAGGTCGAGTTCTGGTTGCTTGTGTTCGTCCATAAGCATCTGCGAGTGGCTCTTAATAAAGTGTAAGGAGGATATCCTTCATGATTATGAGAGCCTGTCGCAAGCCTCCTTTTTCTTTACTGGGCGGAGTGGAGAGCCTTTCATCTGCCAGGGCGAATTGTGACGCCACTGACCAATACTTCTAACAGTATAGCATTAGAAAACGCGAACGTGAACAGGTTGACGCGAAATGCCAACCAAATATCGTCGCGCAAGCGCCAGGCTCGCATATGGTCGCGCGAGGCGTGAGCGATTGCTTCATCAGAGGAGATAGGCCTTCTTGTTGCGAGCAAGATTGGAGAAGCTTCTCTACTTTTCTTGCTATAAACTGGATGTTCTGGCTACTATGTCTATATACTGTGTTAAAGGTATTGCAAGCAGGGAAGGAGTTCCAAATGGCGAACGACGAGACGATACTACCCGAGAAACCTATACCAGATCCCGCACTCAGGCGCCTGGATAAGTTAGTCGGAACATGGAGTCTCAAGGGACGTACACTAGATGCCCAGGAAGATAATATTCGCGGGCGAACTACCATTGAATGGTTGCCAGGTGGCTTTTTCCTCGCATTGCGTGGAGAAATAGAGTTCCAGGGCTTTAAGAGTCAGAGTCTCGAAGTCATCGGTTATGATCCAACGACCAGGGGATTCTCCTCAACTGTCTATTCGGACATGGGAGGTGTGCCAATGCCCTATTGGTGGGATGTTCAAGATGATGTGGTAACGCACTGGATGGAGGGATCAAAGTACACCGGGACATTCAGTGAGGATGGTAATGTCCTTAAGGGAGGCTGGCGACCGGATGAGGGCAAGGAAAGTGCTGAAAATGTGGGGTACGATGCGATCATGATTCGAATACTGGACGCATAGTTAGGAGATTAGAGCAAATTCGCATAAATGCGCGATTTATATGTTTACTACTTATCAGGGATAGGTTGGTTAGAGAGGCGATGGGGCATGCTCGCTTAGAAGGAGCATGCCCCATTTATCAATTCTGAGAGGTTCTGGTGAATTTCTGCATGGCATAGAGAATAAGGCCTGCTCGACCATTCTCAGCCCTAAGCTCATGTTGATGTGCGAGCGTGTTTTGCTGATTGCGTGTTTCCAGGGAGAGAGTATGGCGCTTATGTCTGGTAAGGTAGAGAATCAGGAAGCCCAGCGTGGGTAGAATCAAGGCTCCTACTAAGGCGGCATTCCCATTCCCAAGTGGGATGAAGCTTCCGATGATGGCACCGGCGATCAGTCCCAGGACGACTATCGCGATATTGACATATTTCATACGAAACTCCATTAGCTTGAATGAAGCGAAATTATCCAAGCTTCTTGTAAGCTTGCTACTACTATAATACGACGTAAAAGTGGGCAAAACAACAAAAGCTCGGAATAATCCTGTGGCTTTTTTTGCTTCATTAAGCGAACCATTAAGCAAAGAGGAATTGGGAATAGATAAGGCTCAGGTATGAGTGTGCCAGAGAGAGGATGTTTGCTATAATCTGGCTGGTATCTCCTTAAAGATGATAGGCTGAAAGATATGTATTAGCCCTCATTCGAGGTCCAGGCACATTATATTTGGTACGAGCAAAAGCTTAGCGCCAAATATAATGTGCTTGCATCTTGCCTATGGATGTGCTTCTTTTATACCTGGCTGTATGGTTATGCTGACTCTCATAGAGAGTGGTATGTTAGTTGTGTTACGCAGCGGGTAAAAATGGTTTATGGAGTTTGGACGGTATATGGCGATAAAGTTCTTGTGCAGGGGAATCGCAGCTAGGCGAGCGCGTTCGTCGCGTTTGTGTATCTTTGCTTTTCTTATATTCATGCTTATGGGGTGCGCGCAGCAGGGAAGTCTACTGAGTGGACCCAATGCACCGCTGGGAGTGGATCAGCAGACGGGTATCATTCCGGCGGTTGGCGAGAATAGCCAGACAGACTTTAGCAGCCTGGACCCGGCGCAGGCGGGTGATCGAGCATCACTACTGGTAACGAATATGACATCAACAGGGTTGGTGAGCCTGGATAATAAATTACAGGTTCGCCCGCAACTCGCAACTAGCTATACGGCGACAGATGGTGGGCTGACCTGGACTTTTACGCTGAAGCCTGGATTGATGTTTAATGATGGTTCTCACCTTACCGCTCAGGACGTGATTTACAGCCTGAATCGGGCGCTCCAGCCTCTTACCGCCTCACCTACAGCTTCGACCTTCCTGGGGGCTATCAAGGATGCGGATAAACTACGTAGTGGGCAGGTGCAGACATTGATCGGTGACAGCTTACTCGCGCCAGATGAGCGAACTGTGATTATCAAGCTGGCTCAACCAGATCTCTCATTCTTATCGGCACTGAGCAATAGTTGTGCCTTTGTGGTGAAGAAGCAGCTTGTAGAGCGGTACGGCTCCGACTGGACCAGTCATATGAGCGAGGGGGGAAGTTCTGGCCCCTGGTTTATTGAGCATTCAATCAAGCAGGCGACACGCTATATTGTGTTAAAGCCCAATTCTCATTACTATGGTGCTAAACCACGCCTGAATAAGGCTATTGTGACCTTTTATATCAATGCCCAGACGGTATACCGTGCCTATGAAGCCAATCAGGTTGATATCGCGCCTGTGCCCGCTAGCTTGATGGCACGTGCGCGGGGATTGGGTGGTAGTCAGTTGCGCCAAACTCCGGGCTTGCTGACATATTATTATGCGCTGAACTACCTTGTGAAGCCGTTAGATAACATCAAAGTGCGCCAGGCATTGGCTCTGGCTATTAACAAAGACGTGCTAGCGCGCACGATTTATGATGGAACCATGCGTCCGACCAATAATATTATTCCCTCGGGCATTCCTGGCTATGCGCCTACACTGACAGGGCCAGATGGTGTGACCACTACTATGGGGAATGAGCAGAGGTCTCGCCAGTTGCTTGATGAGGGTTTGCAGGAGGAGGGGTTGACGCGTGATGTGTTCAGGAATATAAACTTTGAGGTCTACAGTGGTATCCCCTCGGATGCGAATATCAAGGATGAGTACAACGCTATCCGTACGATGTGGAAGGACGTACTGAATATTGACGTGAGGATTAATGATGTCAATGGCGCGAAGTATTATGGAGATATTCAGAATACGCTGAACAATCCACAAGGACTAGGGATCTGGCGTCTTAGCTGGAACGTTGACTATCCTGACCCTCACGCGACGCTTGCGCCTCAGTTTGGGCGTGGTACGCCAAATAACGCCCAGAATTATGGTCAGAATAGCGCTAGTGACTCCTCTCAACAACAGGAGACCCAGGCGATGATGGCTCAGGCTGATAGTATTGCTGATCAGCAGCAGCGTTATAGCCGGTATGCCGAAATTGAGCAGCGCCTTATTAATGATGTGGCATGGATACCACTATTTCAGAACGTGAAGTCCTTTGTAGTCAAACCATGTCTGCAAGGTTGGAATATCAGTGCTCTCGATCAGCTTCCCCCGGATGATTGGTCTGGTGTATACCTGAGCAAAAATGGGGCTTGCGCGCACAATGTGTAGGGAGCGTAAGGACGTGTTTGCTCAAGTGTGATTGGATATGCAGGCATTTGTGACTGGGGAGCTAGTAGTTGTTTCTCAAACAAAGAGACGACTACTAGCTCCCCCGTTTTAAGCTGCTACCAATCATGAATGGTAGCCTACACTTTCTCAAGTGAGGTACGAGATCTTGATTTTTGTTATTTCTGATGCTACAATTGTTTCTAACAAAGTTAGATTTTCTTACAGGAGTAAAAAATTGAATTTGAAGAAGCGGCGTGATTTGGAGAAGCAGGCTATGAGGCGGGGGATTTTGGACGCGGCGCGGCGTTTGGCTCGGCGGGAGGATTGGTCAGCGGTCACGATTCGCAAGATAGCTGAGCAGATACAATATAGTTCGCCTATGGTGTATGAGTATTTCTCCAGTAAGGATGATCTTCTGCTTGCGCTGCTACGAGAGGGTTTTAGCGAGCTAGCTGCGACGATGCGGCATGCCAGTCAGGCGGCGGTGGAGCCCGAGGAGCATCTTTTGCGGATTGGCGACGCTTATTGCCAGTTTGCACGTGCGTACCCTGAACTTTATCAGGTGATGCATGGATTGGGAGGGGTGCCTCTGGATTCGCAGGCACGTATGCAGGCAGCATATGAAGTATGTCAGATTACATTAGAGGCTCTAGAGGTGTGGGCAAAAGCGAAGGAAGTCACGTTGAAGAATCCAGAGGAGGCGGTAGAACTACTCTGGGCCTGTTTGCATGGGCTTGTTAGCTTATATGTTATGGGCCGCTCACAGGAGGAGAGCCTCCGTGTAGAGTTGATGGCTCGGCAAGTTGGGCACAGTCTATTGAATACATGGAGCTTTTCCGGTGGACCAGGCTAGTAGCTTGTTTTTTTAATCTAACAAAGTTAGAAAATTTATCAACGTTAAGAAAAAGGAGCTTGAAAATGAGCACGGAGAATCAATTGCATGTAATCTTTGGGACAGGACCGGTTGGAGTATCGCTGGCAGAAGAATTGATCGCTCGGGGTAAGCATGTGCGTCTGGTTAATCGGAGTGGAAAAGGGAATGTACCAGAGGGCGCGGAACTGGTGGCTGGAGATGCCTCAAAGTTGGCCACTGCTCAGGAGGTCAGTCAGGGGGCAGAGGTCATTTATAACGCGACCCATGCACCCTATGAAACTTGGCCTGAGATCCTACCTCGCTTGCAGGAGAACATGATTGAAAGCGCCGCAGCTTTCGGGGCAAAATTAGTTGTGATTGATACACTCTATCTGTATGGGGAAACCCATGGGCGTCCTATGACTGAGAATACGCCTCACGTTGCTACCTCACGTAAAGGAAGATTACGAGCACAATTAGCCTGGGGCTATCTACAGGCACATCGCGTTGGTAAGATACGGGTTGCTCTAGGACGGGCTGCTGACTTCTTCGGGCCGAGTGTACTCAATTCAACCCTGGGCCAGTTTGTTTTTCCTGGCGCGCTTAAGGGTGAGCCTGTTCTGGCGCTTGGAGATATCGATTTGCCCCACAGCTATAGCTATATGCCGGATATCGCGCGTGGTCTGGCTACGTTAGGTGAGAATGATGAGGCGTTGGGTAAGGAGTGGCTCTTGCCAGTTGTTCCTGCTGTCTCAACGCGCGAAGTACTCAAGCTGATTTCGGAGGAGCTTGGATATCCTCTTGGGATCTTCACAGTAGATTCCATCGAGAAGGCACGCGAACAGAGGATTTTCGATGAAACTTTTGTCTCAGAGTATGAGGAGCTCTTCTACCAATACAAAGAGCCGCAAATCGTCGATTCCCATGCTATAGAGGAGGCTTTTGGTTTGCGTGCGACACCACTTAAGGAAGCTCTGAGTACGACTATTCGCTGGTATAAGAAGCAGGCAGGTGAAGATAGGTAAACCGACATATCAAGTTAAATGTAGATTGTCATAAGGAGGCAGGCGACGCTCAGAACTTTCTAATGGAAAAGGGACAGATATAAGTGCTAAATCTTTCGGCATTTATATCTGTCCCTTTTTAAAATTAGAGGACTAGTTGAGGAGATTGCGGATGGTGAGGCCAGAGCGTTCAACGACAGGGCTGAGAGTGCGTAGAAGGATTGGGCCAATGATAAGGGTGACAACGATGTTGGAGATTGACCATACCAACCAGCCAGGGAGGAGCGTGTCGGCGGGGGCAGTGCCCGAGGCGACAAGGATGAAGTTACCATAGAGGCCACCGATGATATTACCTGGTAGCACGGCGCAGCAGACGAAGAAGATAAAGCCGCGCAGCGTCAGGATATCTTTACCAATGGAGCTAACGCCGAAGCGAGACGCGAACAAGCGATACAGCAGCATGGGTAGCCCCAACTGGATCAGGTCAACGGTACCAAACCAGAGCGCGACGGGCAGGGGAAGTGGCTGGGGGGCGAGTAGACCCGCACCCAGGAAGTTGCCAAGATAGGCGATGACAAAGGCCCAGCCGCCAAACCAGAGCGCGAAAGGAATGCCAAAGCCTATGGCGACGAAGAGTGCTGAAACCAGGGGGATACCGGATGGTATCGGGATTGAAAGCCATGAGAGCACCGTATACACGGCGGCTGCGACGGCGACGGCGACCAGTTGCCCCAATGCCGGAAGACCAGTGTAGCGAAGGCTGTAGCTTACGCGTGCAGGCTGTTCTTCCGCTACAAAGTCTGCGGGGGCGTCGAGGCGTTCTTTAGGCATTGAGTTTTCCATGAAAATAGGCGTCCTTTCCGTAAATGATGGAACACAATAATGTGTGAAGATACAGATACTACTATCTATATTAACTCATAAAGGGTGAGTAATTTACTCATTTACATGAGATGGGCAATAGCTGGTTTGCCGCGACGCAGAGTAAGACGGCGTAAAGTATCGATTTGTGCCATGACAGCCTGAGTGTTGGCGACAGGCTCTGGGAGCGCGGGTGTGTCGGGCAGATCGTGGCGGCAGCGTTCGCGAATCTCATGCGCCAGTTCGGTTTCGTCCAGGCGTGTTAGATGTCCTTGTTCGACAACAACCTCACCATGCACGATGACAGTTTCTACAGCAGGTCCGGGCTCGCAATAGACGAGGTGGAGATAGGGGTCGCGTAAGGGCAGGAAGGCCGTACTGCTCAGGTCCAACATTACAAGATCCGCCAGTTGCCCTGACGCAATTGTGCCTAACTCTGTGGATTGACCAAGCGCGGAGGCTCCACCAGTGGTAGCTGCCGAGAAAATCGCAGCCGCGCTCGGCCATTGCTTATAGTCTAACCTGGGATAATTGTGGAGCAGTCCTGCCAGTTTGAGCACACTGAACATGTTCTGGTTGTCATTGCTAGCGGAGCCGTCGCAGCCAAGAGATACGCTTACACCCAGGTCGAGTGCGCGCTTGAGTGGGAAGCGACCGCTGCCTAAGCGCAGATTGCTTACCGGGTTATGTACCAGGGTCGCGCCTGAGAGAGCGATGCGTTCCAGGTCACCAGGAGCCAGCCAGATAGCGTGCGCTAGCGAGGTTCCAGGACGTAGGACGTTCTGATCCGCCAGATAGGCGATGCCATCTTTTCCAAGATAGTCACGGATGATCTGAGCTTGCAGGGCTGTCTCTACGGCATGGATATGTAGCCCTGTTTCGTAGTGATCAGCTAAATCATTGCAGTGAGCTAGAAGCGTTTGGCTACACCAGTGGATACCGCTGGGTCCGACCAGGCAGCGCAGGCGACCAGACGCGGTATTATGCCAGCGCGCGATAAACTGCTCAAGTGTGTCTAGCTGCTCTTCAATAGGGGGCCAGAGGTCAAAGCGATCAGTAAAGGGATGCTCGGGAAAATCGAAACCTTGCTGTAGGCCACTGGTAAGTAGGAGATCCTGGTCCTCAATTGATGGCGCGACCGCTGCGCGTATGCCCACGTCTTCATATGCCTGCATGACCGCGTTAAGAAAGGGTTCTGAGACGCCCGAGGGTGTCCAGAGGTGGTCAAGCACTGTCGTAGTGCCACTTTTAAGCATCTCCAGCGCGCCAAGGGCGGCACTCAGGTAGGCCATACGTGGCGTCCACTCAAAGGTGTTACCGAAGAGGGGAACTAGCCAGAGTTCAAGTGGTAGAGATGGAGATGTTGCTTTGAGTACATTCTCCAGCGAGTGAGTGTGGGCATTAATCATCCCCGGTATGACCAGGCGATCTTGACCTGCGAGCACTCGGTCGATCTGTAAGGGATTATAGCAGAGGGTGCCAGCGGGTCCGACCTCCTGAATATGGTTCCCAATAATTAAGATATCCTGATCATAAAGCAGGTGGTTGGGCTCTGTGGGCGCGAGCAGGGCACAGCCCTGAATGAGTGTATAAGTTGCTGGATTATGCATTACGTGCCTCGTTTCTAAGAGTCGAGTTGGTCGGCGCGCTCGTAGCATTCGATAGCTTCCTGGCGTCGACCGAGGGAATCGAGAACGGTGCCACGATTCAGCCATGTGGCTGAGTCGTTGGGATTGAGTGAAAGTGCTTGCTCGTAAGATGAGAGCGCTTCCTTGTATTGTTCGAGTGCGAAGTGGGCATCGCCGAGGGCTTGCCAGAGTGTTGAGCGGTAGTTGTCGAGAGCAAGGGCCTGGCGATAGGCGCGCACGGCTCCGGCAAAGTCATGTTCTGTAAAGAGTTTGCCGCCGCGCTTCTCCCATTCATCGGCAGGCGAGACAGGTTGTGAGGCGGCGAGGCTGTAGTTGAGCATCTTGTTGTATTGCGAGCGTGCATCGCTGGAGGTTGTGACCGGCACACTGTGATAACCTGCTGTAGTGTTTCTAACCTGGGATGGTGAGCTAGAACTGTGATAACCCGCTGTGGTGTTTCTGGCTTGAAAGGGTGAGCTGTAGCCTCCATAGCTGCCAGAGCTAGCGAGCGATGGATAAGCAGGATTGCTCCCTGTTGATGGTGTAAGGGATGCGTAGACAGCGGAACTGATGTTGTTTGGGCTACTTATGCGACCTGCTGGACGAGAACCTGAATCCTGTAATTGGTTCAGCAATTCGTGAATGAAGCTCTCAATGCTGGCGAAGCGCTGTTCGGGCCTAGTTTGAGATGCGTGGCGTAGAATTGGCAGTGTTCGTTCGTATTCATTCGGCTGAAGCAGGCGTGTGAAGAGCAATTGACAGATCTGGGCCAACATATATTGATCGTTGGCTGGCGAGAGTGCTTGCCAGAACTGGCGCCAGTCACCCATTCGTGTTCCGTGCTGTACGATGCCTTCCAGTTCGGGCGCGAGATATGGCGCGAATGGGGGATGAAGACGGGCCAGGCCGAAATCCCCAACCCAGAGGCGGTCTCGCCCATCGAGCAAAATATTTCCCGGTGTCAGCGCACCATGAACCAGATTACGGGCGTGGGCTGCGTTTAGGGCCGACCCCATCTGTTGAATGAGTTTTCCGATGTGGGCGCGAAGCGAGAGACCGCGCTCCTGTATTGCCTGCTGAGCCTCAGGCTTTTCATAGTAGGCGATGAACTGGGAGAGATTTGCATTGGTGTACTGACAGAGAGTCAGTAAGTACGGTTCAGCACTGCTATATGCGTTAATTAGTTCATGTAAGGGGCGCTGCTGTGCTGGTTGATGGCTTGGTTGCCAGTGGGTGCAGCTAGAGATAGGTAAGATCGAGCTATGGTTGAGCAGGGAGGCCGTGCGTACCTCTTGGCGAGCCTGCTCCCATAGCATGATGCTCATTGGGTCCGGGGCGAAGAGCTTGAGCACGACCTGTTGTTTCGAGCGTATGTGTAGTGCGAGGTAGGCATGACCGCTACGCCCACTCCCCAGGCAACGTAATACCTGATAGATACCCAATTGCGCGCCCGAAGCTAGATAGCCACAAAGGGGGCAAACTTCCTCCTCTGCTTTTAGCGGATGGTGCTCACTGCCCAGGCAGAAGAGGGTCGCGCCGTCGCGCACGCCTGAGGTGCGAATGCCGCTTGTCTGGTTCCATTGTGATTCCATCTCGATCTAACCTTTCTCCGGACGCTGTCAACAGAATGGGGGATGTGGCGCTAGCTCAAGCTTAGCGCCATTTAAGAGCTTAGTGTTCTTCCTGCGTGTTCCGGATACGTTGATATGGGTTGTGGAGTCGTTGCGATACGTTGTTAGGTTGCTCCCCTTTATTTTGTGGCACTGGCGACGCGATCTGATGCGATTGGGGGAGGGTAATTTGTACAGGTGTAAGTATATGGTTGGCGGCTCCCTTGCCAAGCAGGTTTTGCATTTGTTGCTCCATTAGCTCGAGTTCGCGAATCACGCGGTCGAGAAGCATACGTTCGAAGTTAACCTGGGATGTATCCTTGAATAATGGTGAACGACGCACCTCGTAGATGGACTCGCGGAAGCGGCGGATCAGATTGTTCAGCGTTGTAATGCTGGTGCCCTGGCGGCGCTGCTGGCTATCCTGAGCGCGTTGCAGGTGGCTCAGGCCAAGGAATAGCGCGCGCAATTCGGGATGGTTTACTGGTGGCTGATTGTTTGCGAGCACAGGCTGGCCTTGACCCAAGCGCTCTATCGCTAGTTGGAGTGCGCGGCAGTCCTGTACAAGCCGGTCGTAGCGCGAGCCACGCTCGGATAGTGAACTCAGGCGGTCAAGCATCAGGTTGAGGCTGATGGCGATGGGTAGCAAGGGACCGGGTACGGTGGGCGCGCGGGCAGCGATATCGCCTCTGGCGACGCGTGCATGCACCTCGCGCAAGAGAGCGATGCCTTCTTCGAGGACGCGCTTCTCCTGGGCTGAACGAGTTGCCTCGTCGGCCTCTCGTTTGGTAACTTGGAGCTCACGGCGTGAGATAACGAGTTCGCCGCGCATCTGCATTGTCAGGCGGTTGTTCTCGATCAGGGTTAATGCCTGACGAACGATGATAATCAGAACGAGACCCAGCGCGGCCATATCGGCCTGTACCAGTAACAGACCACCGCGAGGCGCGACGACTGTCAAGAGTAGGGCACTGGTGAGCAGGATCAAGATGAAAGGCGCGATAGCCTGGGCAATAGCGGTCGTTTGTGAGTTCTGATTTCGTGATATAAGTGAGGTCACGTTGGGGCGTGCATTCAGCGAACTGGCCTGCTGTACTTGACCGCGTGCGATACTGAGCGGATACTCAATCGCAGCCAGTCCTATCAAAGCCATACTCAAAGGCCAGAGTACATCCTGTAGTGTTCCTGTATTGAAGCTGAATGAGAGTGAGTAGTAAGCGAGTAGACTATCGGTTACAGCCAGGCAAAAGAGACCCAGGCACAGGCGCATAAAGACTGACTGTTGATCTCGGTTCGAGAGTGGGCTGAACATCAGTAGCGCGCCAACGGCAACCAGGAAGAGGTCGCCAGTGGGGAAGTAGACCGAAAGGAAGGCCGCGCCCTGGCTGGGCTGCTGTGAGAGACCCTCGATAAGAGGATTGAGCAGGAAGAACCAGGAGATTGCTAGCGCGGCTCCGATAACCGCCAGGGCATCAAGGAGCAGTCGTACACGTCCTACCGCTGCTCGATTGCGGCGTGTAAGCAGGAGAGTGCCTAGCAGAAAGAAGGGGTAAGACCCTACAAAACCAATGTCATAGATGCCGGGAAAAGGGACCTCCGCAGAGTTCATGCGTACATCATAGCTGGTCCAGGCGACTTGCCCGCTGGCATAGAAGGTGATAGCGATGGAGAGGAAGGTCCAGGCAAGGAAAGCACGTCGTGCGCTCTGATACGCGGCTCGAGCCTGAGCCGCCTCGTTAGGGCTATGCTTCCAGGCTTCCTTCTGGGCCAGCTCATATTTGAGTTGAAGAGTCACTTTACGCAGGCGCAAGGCGATGCGTACACAGAAGAAGAGGCCAATAAACTCACCCACAAATTGCAAGATGTCTGAGATACTCTTCAGAGGGAAGCTCTTACCTGGTACATTCCCCAGCAGCACCATCACGATCAGGAAGAGCGCGAAGGCCATGGTAAAGCAAAGGACAATCCAGAATCCATAGCGTTCGCCCCAGGTATCCCGTGCCAGAGCCTCGCCGTGGAAGGTGAAAGTCTCCTGAGAAGTGCCACTAATCTTATGCTCGGTATTTCCCAGGCCAATATTCGATGGTGGGTTCAGCCCTCCAAGCGAGCGGGCAGCGTTCTGATATGACGACATAGTTTACACACTCCACTTCTCGCGAGCGATGCCGTGCTGGACATCCCCGCATCTTAGCTAAAGGGCTTCGTCGTGTATATGTATTCGCATCCCCTTTCGCTGCGATTACATAGGCGTCGCCGATCTCGTCAACGGAATTGTTTGATGGGTTTCTTGGGCCCGTTGGAACTGTTTTTCATGGGCGAGAGGCGCTGGCCCCGAATGGCGTTCAGGCGTGATTGTGTATTGGTATTAGATCTAGCCTCACTGGTAGTCACATCTGATGTAAGGCTGTGCGCCACAGGGAGGTTCTGGGTTTTTATCTGGTCTGAGCCGCGTGGAGGTAGCCAGAATATCTGATTGTATGGATCTTGTAAGATTCCCTGGTGAATATAGATTTTGTTTTTGCGTTTGTGGGCTGGCTTCTCGGGTCCCGAGGCCAGAAAGTAGAAGATGCCCAGCTTTGGGCTGATGGTGCGGTCAAGCCCAAGGGGATAACCTGCGTTTCCCAGGATCAGGCCACAGAAGACCAGGGCATAGGTGAGAGATGCACCCAGGCTCACGGTATCATAGGGAAGGACCAAACCTTCTGCCGTGGACCAGAGAAAGAGTGAAAGGAACAGACCAACCACACAGGCAAGATTGGTAAAGGCACCCAGAAGTAAGCCAAGGCCGATGCTTGTCTCTAGCAGAGCGATCAACCAGGAGAAGAGAGACGGGTTGAGGTTGAGCAGATCTAGCCAGAGGCGCGTCCAGTTAGCCATGAGAAATGGTTGTTCGGGTAGCATCTCTACCGCATGTCCAGTAATACCAGTCAGAAAGCCAGGTTGCCAAGCGAACCAGGCATTGATGAGCCAGAGCAGGCCAAAGATAGAGCGAATGGCGTTGATCCCTCTTACGCGCCAGAGCTTCAGTGGTGAGAGGTAATATGGAAGAGGAGTTGGCTCTATATGCTCTTGACGTGAGCTCTGTATGAACTCAAACATCCTGCTAGGCGCTTTCTTCATCTAGTTGCTCTTCCTGAATAGATAATTGCTGTGTAGGGGAGATGTGTATATGTAGGCGAGTTGGACATACAGCGCGTTGAAAGCCTGCTGCGGACGAAAGTTCCGTGCTTACATATGGAAGGCGGTGCCCGGCAGGCATATGTAGGCGCGTTCCCAGTTAGGAGCGACGGCTACATATGCCTGCCTTCGCTGTACGTGCTTACATATGCACGTTTGTGTTTGTGCTTATTATCGTGTGGCGAGGAGGGTTCAGATCTGGTTAAACGTGGCGCTCTCTCTCCACCCATAGAGAGAGCGCCTACCGCTTTGTGCGGTAACGCAGCCCGAGTCGCAGATCAGGCAAGCGAAGCGTACAACCAGCTCAGGAACGCTCGCCTCGAAAGGGAGGCTCCCCCGGCACGATATCCCTACAATGACGCAGTACGAGACCAATATCCGTGTGAGCACTTGCCGCGCGAACAATGATGAACAAGCACTCTATTGCACTGCACTGGATGAAGTATACGTATCCTGGCTTCTTACTATCTCCTAGCTGTCTTCTCATCCTTGGAAAAGTCTGTAGATGCGCTGTAAGACAGGCAAGACCGTCGTACGCGTGGGGTGTAGGAGGATGGGGTAGGTGAAAGTGTGGCTCCTGTATGTGTGAAGGGAGCATGGAAGGGGGAGTGGAACTTCTCGTGATGCAAGCTTCTGTTTTGGGTCGGGGGATGAGGCGGCAGTGGCGCGTACGCGCCACTGCCGCCTCATCCCTTCAACATTGTGAGCTGCGGTAGGCGACAGGAAGTCTTAGAAAAGATCTTTTACATAAGCTTTGTATTGTCTTATACTAGTCTTCTGTAGACATATGAACCACATTTTTTATAAAATTTTTATACCTTTTTTATGGTATTGTTGGCTAAAATGTGTTACCTTGAAGAAGGACGATGTTTCATTTGTTCCAGGGTTTGTACTTGTTGCGTCACCGCAATAGCGAGCGAACTGGGTGGGTTGCGGTGGCGCGGCAGGACAGCCATCGAAGCGAATGAAGATGCCATCATAGCGCGACCAGGATTGTTGAATTTGGGACGCGCTTTTCGTATAGAATGAGGTGGTGGATTGTTGGGGGCATAGCTATATATCAGGCAGGTAAGTGTTAGGCTTTCCGCAAGAAACGGCTACCTGCCAGTCTTAAGAGCTGGCAGGCTATTACCGCGCTGTTTAATATACTCCTGTCTTATACAAACCTGAAGAGTTGCCTGCTAAGCCTTCCCAAGATGGGTGCTATGTGACTGGAGTTAACATGCTCAGGTTTGTGATTGTTTTGTGTCTATAAGCGTGAGCCAGATGTATGTTACCTGTATTCACAATGTCTTCTGTCGGTACGCTTTATTGAGCCTGTCTCCGTTTAGCGGCGAACATCAAGATGTAGCCAGTTTCCAGAATTGATGAAATCTCAATGCCGAAGGGTCGGGTCTTGATACGTGTGCGTGAGAGCACATTCCGAACCGGGCGCATCTCCTGATCCCATACGCCAGCCTCCTGGGCTTCTTGCAAACGTAATCGGCAGCGCTCTATAGTCGTCTCAGTTACCCTGCCACTGGTAAAGCTAGCCAGTAGCACCTCATAAGGGCAGTAGTAGGGATACGATTCCAGCAGAGGGAGTAAAACACAGATCTCGCTGGTGGTGAACTGTTGCTCCATCAACATATAGGGCAGATCGTGCTTACTGGTGAGGTGAGAGAGGGTGCCGAGGGTTGTATTGAGCGCGAGCGTGTGGCCGGGCGCGAGAAGTCCCTGTAATGAGAAGTGCATTACCTCCTCATCGATATCCTGCACATAACTTAACGGTGTTTTTACCTTGCGCAGGGATACTTTTTGCATACTGGTGCTCCTTGTCTGGGTGGTGACTGCTTACAAGATGTAAAGCGGCTAAGGATACATCTTCTGCTTCCGTTGGATGCTATGCATGTGCCTGAGCGATGTGAATTGCCGTTCAGGCAATACTAGCACATGCTTTTCGCACCTTGCCGACATCGTGTGGATAGCGGCATCGATGTGTGAAAAACGCTTCTCTCGATAGACGCCTCCCATTTGATTGCGGACATTATAAGACATTGTCGTAAATTACACATTACCTAATTCAACGCTATAAATCAAGGCTTTTTCGTGTAAAAGCAAGTATGATTAGGTAATGATAAATCTGTTATAACTGCTTATTTCCATGTTGAGAGGTTGTAAATACTTTGTTTGGGCTTTCATCGCGGCATTCAGAAGGCTTGAGTCCTGTATATGTTGGTGCAGAGTTTCAGTCTGCGCGATGCTCATAGTTTAATCAATCTCCTCTTCGCTCTTAGGATTTGGCAAAAAAAGATGAGCAAACATGACGGATATTATAAGACACCCACCATGTTCGCTTCTACTCCGTTTTGTTTGCCTAAGCTACTGCTCAATCTCGTAGTCCAGGGTGAAGGTTGCGGCTTGCTCATCGTGCTGCCATGAACAATGACCGCGTATTCCTTGCAGCTCGTCCGTGCCAGAACCGGGCACCACATATCCAAATGAATCGGTTATTGTGGTGCCCGCTATCGCTCCTCCATGCTGAATAACGAAACTACCCGAACGTTCTCCGATGCGTCCTGTAATCTTCTCTGTCGCTACATACCCGTTCCCATCGTTCTCACCCTGGCACAGAAGTAGGACGGCGCTACCCTCAGCCTCAATCTCTCCCTCAAAGACCTTTTTCACATCGGCTCGCGCCAGTTTGGCTCCCGCTTCAGGTTCGTCATAAAAGCTCTGTTCCCAGGATACAATCTTGAAATGAGATTTTGTTTGGATATTCATAGCACTGACACTCCTCTTTCTGGATGGTAGCTTACGTATTGTTGTCTTATACATGACATCTCTATTCTATTTCCTATTCCGGTCGATTTCGGTCCTTAACTCTTCGCTTTATGCGTTTTTGGTGGGCGATTTGATAATCCTGATGAGGTTGCGTTTAGGTGGGTATGAATGATTATTAGTAAGAGAGCTGAGGCAAATCCCTTCTGGCCGCAGAGGAGGGATAGTAGATACCTCGGACGATGCTTTTGGAGATATGGGCGGAGAACACATGTGGAAACCTCGCTAGAGGCGCTGGTTTCCTTTGTTGCGTTCTTCAACGCTCTTCATGATGGTGGTGGTATGTGTCGATTATATAGCAATAGGAGGGTTGCCGCGTTATGGAAGTTCAGCAGGTAAAGACAAACAGCCCTGATAGGGTTGAAACGACTCCTTTTACACTCTGGACGAGACGCTTAGTTATTTCACTAACAATCCTGGTGTGGGTAGTACTGGCGATTATTGCAGGACGCTTGCTCGCCTACTTCGCGACAGCGCTGATCTTGCTGGCGATAGCGGGTCTGGTTTCGTACGCGATTTATCCCGCCGTCAAACTCTTTCAACGGGCACTGCCGCGCCCAATCGCGGTTGTCTCGGTGTACTTGCTGGCGATGGTTACGTTGGGTGTTTTCTTCTTCTTCTTGGGGCGCGCGGCTGTCAGCCAGCTTACCTCTCTGATCCATTATCTTCAGGGGGTGCTCAATGATGGCTCGTTGCAGTATTACCAGGATGTGTTGAACCAGTTTGGGATCAGCCAGGAGCAGATACAAGACGCTACAAAGGGACTTGTATCGCAGCTACAGGGTTTGACAAGCAGGGTTGTTCCTCTGTTGAGCAGCCTGTTTAACGTGGTTATTAATACGCTGGTTGTGGCGACGCTGAGCATTTATATCTTGCTCGATGGTCCGCGCGCGGTAAAGTGGTTGCGCGAAAAGACTCCCGCCGGTCAGCGTGGTAATATCAACTTTCTGCTCGATACCTTGAAGCGTGTGGGCGGAGGATATATTCGTGGTCAACTGCTTCTATCCACCATTTTGAGCACTATTACGGGTATCTTTATGGCCATTATAGGGGTGCCCTATGCTGTTTTTCTGGGTGTCACGGCGTTTATCCTCTCGTTCATTCCAGTGGTTGGCGCGTTCATCACAGGTGCACTTTGCATCATTCTGGCTTTGACACAGGGTTGGATTACAGCGCTACTGGCTCTGGGCTTCCTGCTCTTCTTGCAGGTGTTGGAGAGCCAGATTCTAGGGCCGCGTATTGTGGGCCCGGCGGTTGGACTACACCCTATTGTTTCCTTACTGGCGTTGATCGCGGGTGGTGAGCTGTTTGGGGCTACAGGGGCACTCTTTGCCTCGGTTACGGCGGGTATCATTCAAGCTCTCCTTATCGCTGCCTGGACTACCTGGCGCGAGCGGCATCCTGAAGAGTTCCCCACGGAGCCTCCGGAGCGTGAAAGGGAGGTACAAGCCTCAATTGAGGCTTGACAGTGGTTAGGGTCGTGTTAGTAAGTACAGGGTAAGAAATAGTCATATCACATAATCAACAACAAATTCTTCTTACGCAAAACCTGGTATCACTAGTATGGCTAGCGCTAATCCCCATGCGGGGTACGGCGCGCTCAGGTTTGCGAGATGAATATGCTGAAAGGTATAGAAGAAGTGGGCGCATTACTGGCTGGTTTTAGTCTTATCGGACTCCTAAAAATTGTGCTTTCGGATCTGGCACTTAGCGGCGATAACGCGCTGGTCATTGGCGCATCTGCGGCGGGGCTGGATAAGAAACAGCGCTGGTGGGCTATCCTGTTGGGTGGTGGTGGCGCGATTGTCCTACGTATCCTGTTTACCGTGATCGCTTCGTTTCTGCTAGGGTTGCCTCTGCTCCAGGCTATAGGTGGGGCTGTTCTGCTCTATATCGCCATAAAATTACTGATGGAGAAAGGCGATAAGACAAAATTGCCTGAGGAGCAGCAGGAAGAGCTTGTCAAAGAGCAGAAAAAAGCGGGTAAGAAGCGTAACACCTTCGCCAATGCTCTTCTGACTATTCTGATCGCGGACGCAACGATGAGCCTGGATAATGTGCTGGCGGTGGCAGGCATCGCCGAGGGACATATTCCCACGTTGGTTATTGGTCTATTAATTAGTATTGCCTTGCTGCTGCTAGGTAGCGCTCTGATCTCAGCCCTCATGTCTCGCTTCCCTCTATTATTGGATCTTGCGAGCCTTGTATTAGCCTGGACTGCGGGCGGCATGCTCGTCGAAGATCGCCAACTCGGACCCATCTTGACACATGTTCCCTACGCTGATTTCGCATTTCCTATAGCAGCAATCATTGTTGTCCTCATCGCTGATATCTTCCTCTGGCGACGCAATGCGAATGCTCGCCTAGCCGAACAGACTACGAAGTAGCGTAAAGGGAAATAGAAGGGCTGGGAGGTCGCCGCGCGGCGACCTCCCAGCCCTTCTATTTTTTCTTACCACTCCTTAGGTGGAAGGGGAACTTCGATAAGAGTGGGGCGACGAGAGGCGAGAGCCTCTTGAATGGCGTCGCGGAGAGCATCGGGGCCTTCGGCGCGCATACCCTGGATGTGGAAGGCGCGAGCCAGAGCTACATAGTCGGGCTCAGTGACATCGGTGGCAATATAGCGGCTTCCGTAGATCGCGTGTTGTTCCGTCTTGACAGCGGTAAAGGTGGAGTCATTGAATAGCATGATGACTACAGGGAGCTGCTCTTGAGCGGCAGTGGCGAGCTCGCTGGAGTTGAGAAGAAAACCACCATCGCCGACAAGGGTGACTACCGCGCGGTCTGGCGCTGCGATCTGCGCGCCGAGAGCCAGCGGGAGACCACAGCCAATAGTGCAGAGTTCGCAGGGATGGATGAAGGTTCCTGGCTCCTGAATAGGGAGATAGACGGTGCTGGCATAGCCGAGCATCGTCATATCGGCGACGATAATGCCGTCCGATGGCACTCCCGCGCGCACACCATCGAGGAGCGCGACACCCTCGCCAAAGCGCTCACGCGTCTCCTGGCGGATCGCGGATCGTACCTGTGCCAATTCTGTCTCTAGCTCAGGACGTGTCGGGGCAAAATCCTCCAATTGCGCAAGGAGCGCACGCAGGGCTTCGCGTGCGTCCGCGACGATGCCCTGCGTGGCGGGATAGATATGGCCGATTACCGAGGCGTCGATGTCAATATGAATGAGGCGTGTGGGTAAGGGATATTGCCCATAGGCTACGCGTTCGGCTCCGAGCTTGCTGCCTACGACGAGAACCAGATCGGAACTTTGGAGCAAAGGATGAAGCTCAGTATTGGTATAGGTTGTCGTGGGTATGGCGAGCGGGTGGTCGCTGGGTATGATATCATGGCTCTTGCTGCCAACAATCACGGGTGCTTGAAGACGCTCTGCCAGTGCTATAAGCTCTTGGTTGGCCCCAGACATGGTAACACCAGCGCCAGCGAGAATGACGGGCTTGCTCGCCTCTCGTAGCAAGCGGGCAGATTCAGTGAGGATTTCGCTCGAGGGGCGTGGGCGTTCGAAGATCAGCTCTTCAGGGGAGGGCAGCGTGACTGTAGCACTGGCGCGCAGTAAGTCGAGAGGCACCTGTAGATAGGCTCCCCTGGATCGTCCAGCCAGCATACCTCGCATGGCATCCTGAACGGCTGCAGGTATCTCTTCGACGCTTTCAACGGCGCGTGCCCATCCCGCTAGCGATTCCATGACCCCTAGCTGATTTTTAACTTCATGCAATTCGCCCCGACCACGTGAAGCAGTAGCGCGTGGTCCGCTACTGCTGATGACGAAGAGCGGAATGGAGTCGGCGAAGGCGCTGGCGACGGGGGTAGCTACATTGGTCAAACCGGGTCCGGTAATGGTGCTGACGACACCGGGTCGACCAGTCACGCGGGCGTATCCTTCTGCCATGAAGCCTGCGCCCTGTTCATGGCGGGCGAGGATGTGGCGCATATTGGGCGTGCGCTGAATTTCATCATAGAGGGGAAGGGTATGAATGCCGGGAATGCCAAAGATCGTATCGACCTGGTATGCCTGTAAGGTTGCGATAATCGCCTGCGCACCGGTCAGGTGCTGCCTGTTGTTCACGCTAGGGGGTCCTCCTTGGTTTCGCGCATAAGACATTAGGTAAGGGGGAGTGTTTCGGTCCTGTTTCGTGTTTAGCGCAGTACGCGCCCCTTCTCTAGTCACTATATCTTAGCGCTAAAGGGCGAAGGAAAGCAACCATTCATACCGAATGGATAGAGGTGTCGACGGCGGATAGTGGATGGCACAGGCCAAAGCAATATGCCTGCATACGGCTATGGCTAGGCTGGAAGTGCACTGGGGGCAATGCGCGTAATGCCATCGAGGATGACTGACAGAATATCGTTCGCCATGCGGTCCAGTGGAATTGCACTTTCTTCCTGGCTCCACTCAATGGCTGCTCCGAAGACGGCCCAGCCTGCGATGCGGGCGATGGTCTCTACTGGTACGCGCGTATAGGGTCTAGCATCTTGATTAAGCCAGGTTAATAGAAGGGCGGTTAGTTCTTCATGCATGGCTCGCTCAATCAGGGGAGCGATTGTGGGTGTGAGTCGTTTCTGATGATTATACTTGTGCTCAAAGTAGTCTAGCATGGTGGTAATGAGAAGATAGAGTGTTTCTCGTTTCCATTGAGATGTTGGTGGGATCGCACTCGCGATATGGATTTGAAAGTCTTCACGGATGAATTCATCAATCATGGTGTATTTGTCTGTGAAGTGGAGATAGAAGGTGCCACGGCTGACGTTGGCGCGCTCGGTAATATCCTGGATGCTTGTCGCGGTAAAACCTTTCTCGCGGACAATATCCTTGAAAGATTGTATTAATGCCTGACGAGTGCGCTGGATACGCCTGTCTCCCTTTCTGATCGTGGTTGCCATTACCTGATCCCTTTGCCTTTCATTTGCCAACACCCTGAATGTGTTTATTATGAGCTGATAACTTGTTCCTTATTCCTGAACACTTTCGCATATCTGTTTAATATTGAACAGAACGTGTGATTTGCGCATTGTTTGGCAGTATGTTGAACCCTACTATTATAGAACAAACAAGCTCGAACAAACAGGCGATTTGAGCTTGCGATTGTTATAGAAAGGGAATACAATGCCAGCTATCCTACCTACTTCCGAAGAACTTGCATATTGCTATACCACCGCCAATGATGCGCTCAGCGAGATAGCACGCACCTACTTTATGTCTGGACGCCTGGAAGATGCCCAGCGTCTACTTGGGACCGCGCTTCCTCTGCTAGAGGCTCGCGAGGCAACTCTTCAGCAGCGTCTCAAACTCCTGCATCTTTATGGGCAAGTGCTTGTCGTCGATCATTTGCTCAAGCGAGGAGATCCCAACGAGCTACTCTCGATTTGCCAGCAGGCAATGCAAGCTGCTGAGGCAATAGGAGACAATCAGGGGATTGCGGATATGTTTAGTTTGCTCGGACAGGCGTATAATTTTGTGACCACAGTGGAGAGTTTGAAACGAGGTGAGTCACCCAATAGCACCAGGGCAGAGGGGAAATATGTTGAAGCCTTGAACTATCAGCAGCAGGCTCTGCAACTGCGCGAAGTGCTAGGTGATAAGCGAGGGATGAGCGAATCATATTTCCAGATTGGTCTGGTGTATGAGCGTTGGCAGGAGCACGATGTGGCTCAGGAGTATTACCACAAGGCGCGCTTGATTGCCGACGAGAATGGCTACATGTTTGAGAAGACTGAGCCCGCGCGCCATGTCGCCATCAATGCGCTAAGACTAGGCAACCTGGATCAGGCGTTAACCCTGGCTTTGGAAGCGTTGAAGCTACGCGAGGAGTCTGGCTTCAGACCCTATCTACCGCTCGATCACCTTCTTGTCAGGGATATGTACACGTTGCTAGGCGATGATACCAACGCGCGCTTGCATGAACGACGAGCCATAGAGCTTGCGGAAGAGATGGGACTTTTCACTCTTGTCTCTTCAATGCCCAATTTGCGCAATTATGTGAAAGGACAGTAGACAGAAAGGGATGCTATCTGGCTACTGTTGTTGCAGTGGCGGTTCGAAGTGATCGGGATAGGATGCACGCGGCTCTTCGTAGTGCTTCCAGGCGGTAGGCGAAGGATCTGTTAGGTGTGTGGGCTCATTAATAGTAGAATGATAGTCTTTCTGGCTTGTGCCCTCGCGTGGCTGAGCGTTTGGTTGTGAAGGGTGGTAGCCCTGCTGATATGGTGTCATGGGTGGCGGGAAGGTTGGGGCGTAAATCGGGGGGGATATTGAGCGCTCGGCCTTTCGGTGAGGAATAAATTCTGCGAAGTAGTAAACAATAGCTCCCATGATATGCGTGAAGAAGATTATTAAGCCCCAGATGAGTTTGGCATCATCCTTCAAACGGCGATTGTTAATGCAATCCGCAAGCATCCAGATCCAAAAAACAATTGATCCCATTGCCAGAAGAACCCCTACAAGGGACACAATACCGAAGATGGTTGCCGCGAACAAGGGATCTATCCACATTAACGGAAGGTTACCTGATATCCCTGGCAGAGCGTAAAGGATTTCTTTGTGTGACGTCATGTCTAGCTCCTCAATCCATGCTAAAGATCGGTTTAGATATCACAGTCCTGGACGCAGGCTTTAGCTCAATGCCTTCATATATCGCATAATGCCTCGATATCAAGCTATATAAAATTAGACAGCAACGGATAAGGTTTAGAGGTCGCGGTGCGGCTCTTCCTGTTCTTGCGAGACAAAATCTTCGGTGTCTGGTTCATGGTTATGCCCAGATAGCGAGAGATGCGGCAAATGGGGAAAAGGTGTTGAGGGCCTCTCGCTACGCGGGTAGTTGAGTGCCTTGTGTGTTGAGCGGCGGTGCTGGACATAGAAGAACGCGCCAATGCCTGGTACAAGCGCGACAAATGCGATCCAGCGTTTGCGACTAACAGGTTCAAGCGTTGTATCGCGAATGCAATCCAGTAAGACCCAGATCCAGAGAGCTACTGCTGTCCCTAGAATGATGTAGCCCATAACAGTGTCGCTTTGCATGTTTTGTGCTCCTTTGCTCCGCCTGGTGATGCTTGTTCTACTATACTCTATTTTGGTTCCGAGGGAAACTCAAAACTTGCTGAAGTGTGCTCATTTCTTTTCTCAGCCTTGCCAGGGATTGGTGATGGTTCAAAGATACATAATTATCGCAAAAATGGAAATAATCTGTAAATATTTGGCGATTTTGTGCAAAGTATATTGACTTTTTGAATTGTTGTATGGTAATATCATTCTGTGATGGTAATAAAAGCTAGTTTAATAATAAATTTTTAACACCTGCATATGAAAAGCTGATAGTTACATACGGAAAGGATTGGATAGCATATGGCGATGCAGACATTTCCCATTATGGGTAAGCAACCCTGGGTCTTTCTGGAGAATATTGAAGGGAATTTGACTGTGCTTCCATGGGAGCGCAGGGAAATTGCAGTCGAAACAGAGGAGCCAATCCAGGACATACGACAGGAAGGCGATACAATCCGTATTCAAGGCTATCGTAGCCATATTACGTTACGCGTACCCTTTATCCGTGTGATATTGAATCATTTGACGACCTCCATCTCTGCCTCGAGGCTGAGCGGGAATGTTCAGATGGAGAAGGTTGGAAGTGTCGAGTTGCGTCAGGTGAGCGGGAATGTCTACCTGGAAGAGACATATGGAAGTGTGCGCCTGGAAGAATTAAGAGAGCAGGCTCAGCTACATTTTGTGGGTGGTAGCCTGACTGCTATCAATGCTCCCTATGTGCGGGCCTGGGGTGCGGTTGGAGGAAGTGTCTTGGTCAGGAACGCGCGTTTGATTGATATTGATAATATCGGTGGTAGCCTCAATGCGCAAGATATCACGGAAAAGCTTCTCTGCAAGCATGTTGGAGGTAGCGCGGAGGTGACTGGTTGTCACCAGGCCGAGGTTGAGATAACTGCCGTTGGTGGTAGCGCGAATATTGACGGCGCGGCGAGTCTACACTCGATAGCAGTGGGTGGTAGCGCTAAGTTAGAGGGCCTCTTCGCGTTGGGAAACCTGCATAAAGTCGCGGCGGGTGGCAGCGCGATCCTAACCTTACCAGCGGAGAGTAATGTATCCGTAAAGGCTGTAGCGGGTGGCTCTGTAGGTGGTTCTGCCCTGAATAGAAGCTATAACCATATGGCGAATGTTGTATATGGTGATGGTCGAGCCTCTCTCTTTGTAACAGCAGGTGGAAGAGTCGCGCTAAATGGTGATATTCGCCCCACTCGCGGATAGGAAGTGCGATCAATTGCGAAAATGAAATAAAACATCTACCCTCCAACAGTTATTGGCCCTCGCTCCCCATATTATGAGGAGCAGGGCGCTTTCTTTTTGGGCAAGTGTGAAATTTGAGCTACAATAAAAGTGTGAGCTAGATTGGTAAAGACATAAGGGCTAGAGGAGCCATGGTGCGTAGTTCAGTTGTGGTAAGAGTGTGATATGCTGAAAACTCATGAAGATGTATTGACTCATATGGAGTTCGAAAATAGTATGTCGGGCTACATGTTACATAAGTGCACGCTAGGGCCGCATCGTGAGCGGCTAGCGGGCTCAGGTGCATGAATACCAAAGGAGGAAATCTATGCCTACCAGGGTTACAAGCCCTATTCGTTCACTGGGAGTATTGACTGGCGGTGGTGATGTGCCAGGGTTAAATTCCGCGATTAAAGCACTTGTATACCGTGCGGAAACAATGGGCATACGTGTTGTTGGTTTGCGTGCGGGCTGGGAAGGTATTACTCTGCTTGAGCGTGATCGTGGGCTAGAGAAGCTAACCTTTCGTGTCGATGATGCTAGCACATGGGATAACGGCTATGTGGTGCCGCTCAACAGGCTGAATACTCGCGACATTGATCGCCAGGGTGGCACTATCTTGCAGTCAACACGTACCAACCCTGCTCGTATGCGTGCGAAGGATCTACCAGATCGCCTGAAGGCATATGGGGAAGGGCATGAGCCAGAAGATCGGGTGGACCTGACCCAGGAGGTGCTCACTAATCTCCAGTTCCTTGAATTGGATGGTCTGGTTGTGATTGGAGGCGATGACACACTCAGCTATGGGGCTCACTTGGTCAAGCATGGTGTGCCTGTGTGGGGTATCCCTAAGACCATGGATAACGACGTGCCTGGTACCGACTACTGTATTGGCTTCCAGACCGCTGTCAGTCGCGCGACTGAGTTCATTAACCGTACCCGTTCAACGATTGGTTCTCATAGTCAGACCGCTCTCTTCCGCCTTTTTGGGCGTGACGCTGGCTTCACAGCCCTGGAAACAGCGATTGTGACCTGGGCTGATCGCGTGGTGATTCCTGAGGTGCCAGTAAATATTGATCGGCTTGCGGAACTGGTGGAGCATGATCGCCATAATCCACAGCATTACTCTATGGTCCTGCTTTCGGAGGGAGCTAATCTAGGCGTTCCTGTACCAGAGGTTGGACCCGCTGATGCCTATGGACATCGTAAGAAGGTTAATGTCGCAGAATTTTTGGCTGATGAATTGACGCAGCGCATCGCTGGCGTTCGCTTCCTGCCAATGGACCTGACATACATCTTGCGCAGTGGTGAGCCCGAGCCTTACGATAAGCATGCTGCCACCTTCTTCGCGAATCTCGTCATGAGTTTGGTTGAGCAGGGTGAGCATGGTGTAATGGCCGCGCATCGGGATGGAAAGTTTATCGTTACCGACATTCCGAGTAAACAGTTTGTCGCGCGTCGTGTCGATCCCGTCGATTATCACACAGAGCGCTATCGCCCTCGTTTTGAACACATAACAGGTGAGTATCGACCCCAGGTAAAGCTATAGGCGATGCGACAAAGCGGCACACTTGCTCAGGGATGAGTAGGTGTGCGTTCGCGCTCACTCTCTCAAGAATGCGTCAGAATAGAAGTCAACGAATGTATTGGATGATATGGAGCTAGAAGGCTGGATAAAACGTATGTAATATAGTGCCTGAGGCGGGTCGCTGGGTATAGGCTGAAGCATTCAAGTGTTTTTGTCGATAGAGGATATATTGAGATATATCAATAAAATATTTCGTTATATCGAGTGGAGGCAGGTGTATTTATGTCCAGCTTAAAAAAGGTATCTAGAGAACCAGAAAACATTCTCAAGCGCGTCACGCGCTGGCATTGGCGATCCTCGCTCTTTAAACTGGGGAAACGCGCGGGTATAGGCTTGCTATTGCTCCAATTTGTAACCGCCTTGCTGCTACTCATCGCATCTTCCTGGCGAAACCGTCGCCAACATGTAAAGGCTTTTCCCCATTTCCAGGTAGGCGAGGTGCGCCTGGGAGATAATGGCTTGCAACTCTATAGTTTTGGGCGTGAGCTATATGATGATATGTTGGAAGCCATTGACAGGGCACGTGAATGTATCTTTATTGAATCGTTTATCTGGAAGGATGATGAGGTTGGGCAGGAATTCAAGGAGCACCTTGCACGCAAAGCGGAGGAGGGGATAGAGGTCTATGTTATTTTTGATGGCTTTGGCAATCTCGTTGTGCCGCGCGAGTTCAAGCACTCATTTCATAAGAGTATCCACGTGCTCGAATATACAGCGATTCGGCGTCCCTGGTATGTCTTCGACCCACGTTACTACTCACTAGACCATCGCAAACTCCTGATCGTTGATGGTCGAATTGGTTTTATTGGTGGTTACAACATTGGTAGCTTGTATGCGACTGAGTGGCGAGACACACATCTGCGCATTACAGGGCCAGCCGCCGGACATCTGGCGAACTCTTTTATCTGGTTCTGGAATCGTAATAAGCCTCGCACGCAAGAGATACAGCGTCATTTTCCCACAGGCTTTAATCCCTTTATCGATCTCCATGAGAATAATGCTCTACGCCTCACTTTTCCCATTCGCGATATGTATATTGACGCTATCGACAAAGCCCAACGCTGCATTCTGCTAACAAATGCCTATTTCGTGCCGGATCATGCGCTGCTGGATGCGTTGAAGGCTGCGGTTCGGCGTGGTGTAGATGTACGGGTATTGGTTCCCTGGGTCTCTAATCATATCCTGACGGACTGGGTCTCGCATGGATATTTTCAGGAGTGCCTGGAGGCGGGTATACGCATCTTTAGTTATCGACATGCGATGCTGCACGCCAAGACATGTATGATTGACGACGAGTGGTCAACAATTGGTACTGCGAATCTGGACCGCTTGAGTTCTATTGGGAACTATGAGCTTAATGTCGAGATCTATAGCGAGGAACTGGCGTTGCAGATGCGGGAGTTATTTGAGTGCGACACCTCAGATACCTTTGAGCTTACGCTCGATGCCTGGCAGAGACGCCCGTGGTACACTAAGGCGAGCGAACGGATTCTGGCTCCCTGGCGTTTTATGATGTAGAAATAGATGGTAGAGCACTTGTTGAGATGAAAGATCTATATTATAGTGTAGCCAACATTTTCTCTTTAAAACAATTTTGAAGGATGCGGATAAGGTATGACAGGACGGCGTATTCTGGCTTTTATCCTCTTATTGCTGGCTTTACTTATTATTGTGGCGATTCCTGTAGGTCTCTTTACACCAGTAGGTAGTTCTGTTACCTCGTTATTTGCTGAGCCGACTCCTACGCCACGACCAGTCCTGACGGTACGCGGTACTCCGCCTGTCATCGGGAGCAAAATCGCTTATTTAATGGATAGCGATACGGGAAATATGCTGGCGAATATCAATGGACAGACACGTGTGCCCATGGCGAGCACAACCAAAGTTATGACGGCTATTCTGACAATTGATCGGGCCAACCTCAATCAAATTGTGACTGTCACGCAGAAGGACGTTGATGAGGCTGTGAAGAATAACGGTAGTAACGCGCAACTCGTCGTTGGGGACAAAATTCGCTTGAAAGATATGCTTTATGCTCTGATGCTGCCCTCTGGTGATGATGCGGCAATGGCTATCGCGGAGACGGTCGCAGGCTCCCAGGAGAAGTTTGTGGATTTGATGAACTCATACGCGAAACAGCTCAAACTTCAGAATACCCACTATATTAACGCCGACGGCTTGACTTACGTAGGCCCGGACGGCAAAGCTAACCCCAATCACTATACAACGGGTGAAGATCTGGTAAAGCTGGCGCGCTATGCTATGAGCAACCCACTCTTCGCGCAGATCGTTGAGTTACAGCGCTATATCCTTCCTGCGAGCGGTGAACACCATGCTTATGTGTGGGAGACGACGAATAATATGTTGAGCAGTTATGCCGGGTTGACTGGCATCAAGACCGGATTTACGGGTGAGGCTGGTTATTGTCTCGTCTTCTCCGCGTATAGCTCAGGTCATCGCCTCATCGGTGCGATCCTGGGAGCAAAGGATGATGTTGAGCGTGTCAAAGATGCCAAAGCGCTACTCGACTGGGGCTTTGCCCTACCAATGCTTCCGCCGCCTGCGCCCAAATCATAGAGATAAGCAAGCGGATAGTGTTTCTGGGTGCAAACGCTACTCCCATATTTGAAATGAGTGCTACCCCTGTTTTTGTACTTTATGTGGGAAAGACCTCTCTACGGACAAGGAGATAAGGATGAGTTCAAGCAACAAGTCACAGAGTGCCGTACGTATTGAGCCATGGGGTGAAGGGGACCTGGATATTTTGAAGAAGACGCTGGGTGACCCAGCGATGACCAGATTTGTTGGCGGCCCTGAAAGTGATGAGCAACTCATCAAGCGGCAAGCTAAATTCGAGCGGATAGCGGAAGAGGGGACAGGTCGCATGTTTAAGATAATTGATGTTGCTACAGGTGAGGCCGCTGGATCAGTTGGCTATTGGGATAGCATCCATAATGGCGAAGAGATCTATGAGGCGGGGTGGTTTGTAATCCCAGCATTCCAGGGAAAAGGTATCGCAGGCGCCGCGACTGCTCTGGCTATTGCCCGAGCCAGAGAAGATGGCAAGCATCGATTTCTTCATGCCTTCCCATCTGTTGAAAATCCACCATCAAATGCTCTCTGTCGTAAACTAGGGTTTACGCTGGTTGAGGAATGCGAGTTTGAATACCCTAAGGGTCACTTTATGCAATGCAATGACTGGCGATTTGATCTTCTTGCAGGTGATTAGTAGACTTCTCTGCAAGAAAGGTATTTTTAAGAAGAGGAGTTGCCGCTAGACCTGATAGAGTCTGATGGCAACTCCTCTTCTTTATGTGGATTAACCAGGGGCACTCGGTGTCTCATGCGTCATACCATCGATGTACTCTACTGGGTCTTGGCTCGCAAGTAGCGTTAACGAAGGTAGTGCTTGAAGAAGGTGAGCACGCGTTGAGTGTATTCGGCTGGATGCGCCCGGACTGCGCCAGTATGGCCTCCATTGGGGACAATCCACTCCTGCTTGGGCGAACCCGCAGCTTCAAAGAGCTGACGCTCGCCCGAGGGAGGGGTTGTTGTATTCTGGTCGTCGGCTGAATGAATGAGGAAGACTGCTCGGGGGCAATCTGGTGAATGACGTCAATGGGACGGGTGTCCGCGAGGTGTGCTCCGATAAGCTGATCGACCAGAGTTGGCTCATAGGGGAGCAGAGGTAGTGTGAGTGGTCCCAGCCTCATGTTGCCCATGCGCTGAATCTGGTCATGGCTATCAATCCAGACACTATCTGCGACTGTTGCCAGTATCGAAGGCTCGTGAGCCGCTGCCATAAGCGCTATGCCTGACCCCAGTGAATTGCCAACCAGTCCAAAATGTTTATTGCTTAGATCTGAGCGCCCTTTCAGATACTTGACCGCGCCAAGCACATCTTCAGGTTCACGCACGCCTAGTGTAATGCCCCAGCCCTCGCTTGCTCCACAGCCACGGCTATCATAGAGCAGAACGTTATAACCACCTCCAAATAAGATGCGTGCCGCTGGTAGCATATCGGTTCGGTTCGTCTTGAAGCCATGAACAAGGATAATGGTGGGGGCTTTGGGATTAGCGATAGCTAACCAACCAGAGAGTTTAATGCCGTCCGTAGAGGAAAAACTTACACTCTGTACAGGTATGCCAGCGGAAGAGGCAGGAGGTATCTGGCGATTGCTATTTGCCAACAACGTGTAGCCACGCACCGCAGGGATTAATGCCCAGATGACAATGAGCGATATAAGTGGGGTCAGGATCAGCCAGCGCCATGAGAGGCGGCGTCTTGGTGTGGGTTGCTCGTGTTTAGGAGCTGGTGAGTGCATATGATGTAGAGTCTGTTCGGGCATGGTTCATATGTGCCTTTCTGAGTGCTTTGCTGAGCTGATTATCTCCTAGATTTGTAACCGGGGGCTGTAAGGTAGCTCACAGCGGAAGAGGCAAATGAGCAACATGCCATATAGCCGTAAAGAGAGAACTAAACCTGCCTGGCGTAGCTTCCTATGCCTTTCGCTATAAGTATCAGTTTTAGTATCTCTTTTCCTCTCCATTCCTGTGATTTGTTATGTTATGCTGGAAACATTGGTCAATAAAACTTGTATGCTTGCTGATAGGGAATATATGTATATTGAAAAACATATTCGGCGTTTAATGCAACTCTTTATGGTGATTTTTATTGCTACCAGTGCCGGACTGGTCTACTGGCAGGTGATAGTGGCGAACCAGGTGACGGCGAATGATCGTAACCAGCGTCGGTGTCTTTCGTATAATATGCCTGAGCGTGGGCGCATCTTCGACCGCAATGGGGTCCTGCTGGCTGATTCACGCCCAGATCCGAATGCCTGCGGTGGCTATGTGCGCCATTATTATGAACCTTCGCTTGCTGGCCTGATTGGATACTATCCAGGCCCCAATTTCCCATCGCTTGGTCTGGAGGCTGCTTATGACGACTACTTATCTGGTCTTATTGGTCTGACTTCGCTGGATAATCAGGTGAATAAGACGCTCCATCGTGCGCCAGTTGGAGATGATCTCTATCTTAGCATTGATGTGCGTATACAGCGGCTAGTGGCACAGCATTTTAAAGATCCTATACACATCGATAGCTATAATACTTTTTCGACCAATCGTGGTTCGATAATTGTTATGGACCCTCAGACTGGTCAGACGCTTGCTATGCTAAGTAGCCCAGGTTATGATCCGAATAAGATGGTGCAGACACTATCAAAAAACGACCAGAGTTATTTCGAACGGATGACGGGAGACGCAAATCAACCACTCCTCTTCCGCCCAACGCAGGGGCTTTATGCGCCCGGATCAACCTATAAGACGATGACGCTTCTGGCGGGCATTGATTCTGGTACTACATCCCTGGAACGTGTCTATGACCCTTTGTATACGCATGGCCCTGTCGTGCTGGGACAGCATACTCTCGAGCGTCACTTGAGCAATCTCGACCCCTTTACAAAGGATTACCATGTCTCGACTAACTACGGCTTTGCACATTCAGATAATATTCTCTTTGCCAAGATAGGGGTCGACATGGGAGTCGACAAATGGCTGGAGTACAACAAGCGCTTTTATGTTGGTCAGAGCATTCCTTTTGATCTGCCAATCGCCAAGAGCAGTGTTACCAGACCTGATGGCACGCTTGAAGAGAATATGCTGGTTGATAATGTCTTTGGTCAGGGAGTTGACTTTACTACACCTATGCAGATCGAAATGATTAACAACATTGCTGCTAACAATGGTCAGCTTATGCAACCATCACTCGTTAGCAAGATTGCTTCTCGCGATGGTAGCCCTGTGCAAACTTTTGAGCCTCGGAAATTGGGTGAGCAACAAGTTAGCCAGCAGGCTGCCCGCGACACACGTAAGGCCATGTTCGGTGTAGATCAGTGTGGTTCCGGTTCATTAGATGGTGTTGACCTCAACAAATCACCGTGGAACATTATTGCCAAAACTGGAAGCGCGGAGTTAGGAGGTGGCAAGCCTGCCCATAGCTGGCTGATGACCCAAGCTCCCTATGACTGGCAACATCCGGAGAAGCTTCCTGCACTGAGTATTCTTGCGATGAAGGAAAATGGCGGTGAGGGCGGTTACGCGGTTGGCCCTATAGTTGCCTCCATTTATAACGATATCTTTAACAAGGGTTATGTCAAAGCTGATCGCCCTATATCTGCCTCTTCAAGCTACTGCTGTACCGCGAAGCTATTGCAGATTGGTTGTTAGAGGTTTGTGAACAAATGAGATGAAGCAGAAAAGGGATGAGCAAAGAGCCCATCCCTTTCAAATGTAATCATCTTGAGGTGATGACGGGTCGCTTTCGCCATTTGATGCCCTGGCAGGCAGTGTTCTATACTAAACATATTGCTCGAAACCTCTTTTGACAATATTCGATATGTAACAAGGGAGATACATTATGGGAAGCTCGCGCATTGTGGCTATCGAGTGGGGAACATTGGAGGGGAAGCGCCCGCGTCTGGTGGGGAGTAATGCCCGGCTAGGCCCTCATGGAGATACTATTCGTTTGCCTCTTGCTCGCCTGACTACAGAAGATGGACAGAGTGGTATTGGGCTTTGTATTACCAATGAAGAGAAGGCTTCAGCCCTGTTAGGGAGAAGCTTTGATGACGTTTTTGACCTGAAACAGGGGACCGCGATTCCCTGGCTGGCGTTCGATTATGCCTTATGGGATCTGGCGGGTAAACGCAAGCAGAAGCCGGTGTATCTTCTGGCTGCGGCGGTGAATGAAATGACGGTTGAGGAGCCTTTAAGTGTCCCATGTTACGATACCTCGCTGTACCTGGATGACCTGAACCTGACCAATGACGAAGAGGCGGCTCATCTTATAGCTAGCGAAGCGGCTGAGGGATATAAGCTTGGGCACCGTGCCTTCAAAATTAAGATTGGTCGAGGTGCGCGCCATATGCCATTGGAGCAGGGCATCCAGCGCGATATTGCCGTCATTCATGCTGTTCGTAAAGAGATTGGCCCCGATCTACCTATTATGCTAGACGCGAACAATGGATACAATTTGAACATTACCAAGCGCATTTTGCGGGAGACTGCTTCCGACCGTATATTCTGGATTGAGGAGCCATTCCATGAAGATGCCATCCTGTACGAAGATCTACGCGAATGGCTTGAGGCGCAGCAGTTGACGACGTTTATTAGTGATGGCGAGGGTGCGGCTGATCCTCATCTATTGGAGTGGGCTCGTATTGGTCTGGTGGATGTTGTACAATACGACATTTTCAGCCATGGCTTCACTTCCTGGTTGGCTACTGGTCGTGAGCTTGATCGTTGGGGAGCGCGCATGGCTCCTCATCACTATGGCACTCACTATGGTAACTATGTCGCCGCCCATCTGGCGGGCGCGATCCGAGGTTTTGTCTATCTGGAATGGGACGAGGCAACGACTCCCGGTTTAAGCGCGCCGGGTTATAAGCTGGTAGAGGGTCGGGTAAGCGTGCCATCCGTACCGGGTTTTGGTATCACAGTAGATGAAGCTGTCTTCACGCAAGCAATAGCTGAAAGCGGCTTTGCTCTGCGCTTGTGATTGTACTCTATAAAAGTTAAGTGGAAAGAGCAGGGAACCTCTCGCGAAAGAGGTTCCCTGCTCTTTTTGATGTGCACCAAAGTATCGTTCTGTTAGCAACCCTATGGTTGGTATGTTACCTGAAACTGATCATCAGTGCCTACTGCGGCGGCAGCATCGATGATACCCGTACCCATTTCGTTGTTGGGGATTGGTGTCCCCTTGTAGTCGAGCGTGACGTTATAGTATGGGCTGTTGGGATCACTGGTGACCGGGGGCGTATCATTGGTAGAAGCGAATGGTGTTACCGATTGGCGTAGCCAGGAGATCAATTCGCTTGGGTTCATGTTGGGCCGAGCCGCCAGGGCAAGCGCGGCAACTCCCGCTACCTCTGGCGCAGCGGTCGATGTTCCCTGGATATAGGCGTAGCAGTTGTCGCAACCCTGACCATTGCTATCGACGCCATATGCCCCGAAGACACCAGGATTATCGCTTGCGCCAATGAGTGAGGTATTTGCTTCCAGGCGGCTACAGTCGCTAGAGACGCAATCGTTTACAGGCACATTATAATTGCGTGCTCCACCGGGCGCGGAAAGGTCAATGCGCGGTCCGTAGTTGCTATAATATGCCATCTGCTCGCGTTGTGATGCGCCATATTGCCCATATTTGGTTGAACCCGAATTGGCGGCATTGGTGACGCGATTGACCGCTCCTACGGAGATGACACCAGGTACGCCACCTGGAACCAGGCTAGTGCCACGTAGATCATTGTTAGTAGTGCCGTTGCCGCTCTCGGGCAGGCTATTTGCGCTCATAACACGCCCGTTCTGGTCGATTTCCACATGATCGTTACCGCCGGCTGCGATAACAGTAGTGCCATTTTGTTTGAGGTAGCTCACCATATTGGTAAAGGCATCCCAGGTAGCCTGGTCGTTGCCTACAGCCTGCTGATTGCCGCAGCGAGCGGAACCGGGAATGACGCCGTCAGCGCAGATATAGGTTCCCATGGACATGTTAATGATCTGCGCACCAATGTTGTTGGCATAGTACATGCCGTTGAGTAGCCAGCTAAGCGCTCCACTACCACAGGCATTGAGTACACGCACATTGATAAGTGTGGTGTTGGGAGCGATACCGCTCATCTGGGGACCGTTCTTACCAGCGATATGTGTGGCGGTCCAGGTGCCGTGCCCATCGAAATCTTCGATACTGGTCACATCGTCCTTTTTTGTGCACGATGAACTAGGCTCGACGAATGAGCGGCTATGAGCACGATCATAGTTCGTCCCTACATCCTCATGTGTAGAGCGTAGGCCAGTATCCAGATTGGCAACGCGTACACTCGCTGAGCCCTGGGTCGTCTGCCATGCCTGGGCCAGATTGATGCGGCTCAGGTCCCACTGCAAGGGGCAGGTCTGACTATTGGAGGCGCAGCCCTGGGTTGAGCTGGTGCCATCCGCCGCGACCGATACGCTATTGCGAGTAATGGTGACGGGGCGCTCATCGGGCATTGCGAAGGCGAAGGTGTCGAGCGCGACACTCTTGACGCCGGGTAGTGTCTCCAGGTCTGAGAGATTGTTCGAGCGCACAACCATGATATCCGCTTTGCTCATGTCGCGCAGGATATGGTGCCCACGGTTGGATATCTGCTGGGTGTCGATAGGCATCTTCGGCTGGAAGACAACGATATAGTTCGCGTCCCCTTGATGTTGCTCCGCCCTGGAAATAATATTGGGGGCAAACACGATGATGAGTCCGAGCACAAGTAGTCCTACAAGTACTGGAAGAGCCAGGCGGTGTCGGAGAATACGCAAGGCTTCGATCCTTTCGTCCATTAACGCGCGAATAATAGTAATAGCGCGTTCCCAACTAAAGGGTGCTAATAAATGTCTACTGTAGCTACCCAGGTCTGGTATTTCTCAGCGCGAGAGCGCTTCGTAGGGGTCATAGGATGTGGGCAGGATTACCATTGGCAATCCTGCCCACATCCTATGACCCCTACGAACTACTGTAGGTAGTGAGGGGTCCTGAATAATTACATCCTAACTATTATTGACGAAAGATGCGTCAGGAGCAAGGATCGAAAGTTGAGTTTTGGTTGAGAATGAGTAGTTTTATCGCGTATGTTTAACGTATTGCATACTTCAAAGTCAATATGCAAATATACATGTAATTAAGTATTTTCTGTGCGCTCGCTTACGCCTGCGTCTGCGAAGGTCGCCATCTCGCGGTGTGTGCGTAGGGCTGCTTCCAGAATGTGCATTGCTAGGACCGCGCCTGTACCTTCACCAAGGCGCATATCAAGGCTCAGGAGAGGGGTAAGCCCAAGCTGAGCCAGAATCAAGCGATGACCGGGCTCAACTGAGGCATGACCGGCGAAAAGGTAATCTGTAATTCGTGGCTGAAGCGCACAAGCTATCAGCGCTGCGGAACTGGAGATAAAGCCGTCAATGAGGACGGGGATGCGGTGCGCGGCTGCGGCTATGACGACGCCGGTCAGCGCGGCAATCTCTAATCCCCCAACCTTTGCCAGGACATCCAGAGGATCGTGAGGATCTGGTTGATTCTGTTGTACAGCACGCTGAAGAACCTGGATCTTATGTTGGCGTTGCTGCTCGTTGATGCCGGTGCCATAGCCTGTGAGCGCTTCAACAGGTTGTTGCAGGAGGGTTGCGCTGATGGCACTGGCGGCGGTGGTATTGCCGATTCCCATCTCGCCAATTGCTACGAGGTCGGAGCCCTGGTGTGCGATCTCGTCAAGAACGTCAAAGCCAACCTGGATTGCTTTAAAGAGTTGCTCACTGGTAAGTGCGGGCCCCTCGACCATGTTAGCGCTACCAAGGGCTATCTTCCGCTCTATAAGCTGTGGATGGTGCAGTTCGGTGGCGACACCAACGTCGACGATGCTGACGGCAGCTTCAGCCTGACGCGCCAGGGCATTGATGGCTGCTCCTCCACTCAGGAAATTGAGTACCATCTGTGGTGTGACTTCGGCGGGATAGGCACTCACACCTTCACGTGTGACACCATGATCGGCTGCCATTACAATCACGTCCCGTCGCTGGATTTTCGGTATTGGTGTTCCCTGAATACCAGCGAGGCGAATAGCGATCTCTTCAAGCCGTCCCAGACTCCCAGCAGGCTTAGTAAGCTGTTGCTGTCTCTGTGTTGCCTGCTGTATCGCGTCCTTGTCAAGTGGTTGTATCCGCGTCAGTTGCTCTCGAAGTTGTTCCATTGACATAATATTCCCCTTCTATAAGCGCGCTGAACATCCAGATGGTGCGCGCTTGCCCGTGGGTATTATAGCGCATGGGTAGTGTCTCAGAGAAAGTGACGAAGCTACGTATGGGGAGTATTGATGCAAGGGCCTGCTGATAGCAGAGAAAGAGAGCCCCACGCGGAAGAACATTGCTCCTCCCGCGTGAGGCTCTCTTTGTGAACAGTCCTGAATAGTTGGATCAGATCAGGTTAGACGAGGTTATGGGACGACATTGACAAGGCCAGGAAAGGAGTAATCTGTTCTTTCCTCAAGGTCAGAGCCACATTTGGCGCGCCAGAGTTCCGCATGTGTCGCTAGATCGTAGGCAATGACTTCTCGTTCACCCTTTACGTAAAGTACTCCTTCCACGATGGAGGCGGGATCAGCGATTATATCCTTTTTCCAGGCATCATGCCCATCCGCGCCGTTCAGAACGAAGAGTGTATACGAAAGGGTTTTGCCTTGAGCGAAGGTGCCACCGCTAACACTGACGTAGCCACTTCCAGCGCTCAACGTATAAACTACGGGATCGCTGAAATCCCGGTGCCAGATTTCTTTACCTTGCATATTGATCGCGTGAACGACATTGAGCGTCGAACCATTATCAGTCATAGGCCCTGGACTGGCAATAACGTAGATGCGCCCACTATCAATAGCAAGCCCACCATTAGCCATGCCATCGACAGCATTCTTCCAGTTCTGTTTTCCATCCGTCGCGTTAAAGGCAAAGACATAGCTCTGGTAGACCTGGCCTGCATGGTGTTCACTTATCGAACATGAGATGGCATAGATGACGCCATCAATAACCTGTGCGTCGTTGAATACTTGGTCGTCAGATACGGGCTTGAGTTTCCAGATCTGCTTACCAGTCTTGATGTCGACGGCGAATATAATGTTGTGCTGCGCGCTATAGAGTACACCATTGCTGACTGTTGGGATGCTTCCTGTGTAGATGGTTGAGCCTGCTAAATCTTTCTTACCTGTATTGGGGTCGGTGAAGTATGTGGAGACCAGGGCGGATGCTCCGGACTTATAGGTCCAGTTCTGCTTGCCTGTCTTGCTATTGAAGGCGAACACGGTGCCCGTGCGATCCTCAACAAAGACCTGCCCATCGGAGATGACAGGAGGTGTCAGGTAACCCATATTGTTGGGACCACTACCATTAGCGTCTGTGAAAAGGTTTGGCTTGAATTCTACGTCCCAGCGTTCCTTGCCCGTCGTAGCGTCGAGCGCGATTAGATGCGACTTACTCGCCATATCATCAGAGGCGTTCAAGTAGACTGTATCGCCGTAGACGATTGGATCGCCGGTATCGTTGAGATCTTTCCGCTCATAGGTCCAGACGGGTTTATGTGTCTTCGAGTCGATCTTACTCGCTACATACCTACCTTGCTTATTCATGTAGGTAATGTATATACCAGAGGCATTGACGACAGGTGTACTCGTTGGTTTTGGCTTGTTAGCAGTGTTTCCACCTTGCTTGTGTGCGTTACTGGCTGAGTTGAAGATGAGGGCCGCGCTACCAGCTACGATTGCGACCACTAATACCGCTACAAGCAGGCTGAGGGTGCGTTTGATGTTGCCCCTTGAGGAGCCATCTAAGGACGATGTATCCTTCATCGTGCGTTTCCTTTGTTGCAAATCTATAGGCGCGTTTCGAGCATGCTGTCCCTGCCGCTCTCGTTCCAGGCGCGTCCAGACATGCTGCAAAGATTGCGCGTTCGCGTTTTGCTGTTCTTTGTAGGTCTGGTTCAGGTCCCATAGCATACGTCGTTCATCTGGTGCTAGCCAGTTGGTAGGATGCTCAATCTGGTCGTCCAGATTTTCAGGGGTAAAGTTTGTTTCGTCGTGGTTCACAGCATGCCTCCTTTCTCGTTCCTGGTGTAGAGTGTGCGCAATAGTTTGAGAGTACGATGGAGTGCCATGCGTATAGCTCCCTCGCTCTTTTGAGTGACGGTTGCTATCTCACCGCATGACAGGCCATGCCCGAAGCGCAACTGTATTATTTCACGCTGTGTTTCTGGTAACTCTTTCAATGTCTTATGTAGCTGCTGGTACTCCTCGTTCTTGAGCGCTACATGGTCTGGTGCTTGCTCCTCGTTTTCAAAGAGCATACCTGCTACCTTCTCAATCTGCACCTTTGTCCGATGTTTGTTACGTCGGTGGTAATCCACGACCTTATTTCGCGCGACAGCCCAGACCCAGGCTGGCAATCGTTGATCATCTAGTCCATTGGACGACCTTTTCTCTAAAACGGCCATGAATATATCGAGTAGCAAGTCTTCCGCGTCCTCACGTGAGCTGACATTGCGTAACAAGTATGCGAAGAGAGCGGGAGCATATTGTTGATATAGTTCGGCGTCCACTGCCTGGGAAACCATATATGGTTGTTGCATGTTATCCCCTCATGCTGTCATTTGAGATCTCGCGTATATATTCGCATGGGTTTACCAAACATAACACATCTGTGTAATTCTCCTAATATTTAGCATGGTAATGGATATTTCCTTATTTTAGTCACTACATCCCGGTGAATATGGGGATGTAAAATGTGAGTCACTCCATGTTCATTGGGCATACTTTCTGTTATGCTAGTGAATGCATTGATAAATGTTTGTATATTTATTGTGAAGGAACCAGCGCTGCATGGAAAAGCAGGAAATTTTACAGTCAACCGATGTGAAGACGCTGGGGCGCTACCAAGTTGGACGCCGTATTGGGCGTGGAGGCATGGGTGAAGTCTGGCTGTGCGATGATCCCCGCCTGGGCCGCAAAGTCGCGATCAAGACTTTGCCTGTACATGGGCAGCAGGACCAGGAGTTTGTTCAGCGCTTTGAGCAGGAAGCTCGTTCCGCCGCCGCTCTGACTCATCCCCATATCCTGGAGGTGCATGATTACGGAAAAGAAGAGTTGGCCAATGGATCTCTCATTCCTTTCCTTGTCATGCCCTATATCCAGGGGAGTTCGCTGGGAAGCTATCTCAAGGAGCGGCAAGGGCAAATTAGTCATAAAGAAGCCTTGATGTTTCTTAAACAGGCTGGCGAAGCTATTGATTACGCGCATAAGCGTGGGATTATTCACCGCGATATCAAGCCAGATAATATGCTCTTGCGTAGCCCACAGTGGTTACTCCTAGCGGATTTTGGTATCGCGAGTATGCTGACGAACGACAAGCATGTGTCACAGGGGAATTTTGGCTTTGGTACGCCTGAATATATTGCCCCCGAGCAGGCGCGTGGACGGGCCATGATAACTAGCGATAATTATAGCCTGGCTGTTATTGCCTTCCAGCTCTTCACAGGCCAACTTCCATTTGAGGGCGAGACGGCCCTGGCGACTATCATGCAACACCTAACGCTTCCACCACCTATGCCTCGTGAATTGAATGCCGAATTGCCAAACGCTTTTGAGCAAGTATTACTACAGGGCTTGAATAAGGACCCCGAGAAGCGCCCGGCACTGGCGAGCGAATTCGTTCAGCAGCTAGAGCGTACCCTGAGCGATCCAGCTACTACCATCCAGAGCATGAGTACCCTGAGCGAGCATCCTGAATTGGCTTTTCGAAAAGAGGTGACGCCAGTTACTCCTGAGGAGCGGAAGCGTGGGCTGTCTCGCCGTGGTTTGTTACTGGGGAGCGCATCAGGGGCCGCGATGCTCGGTGGTGTGACACTGGGTGCCTGGGGCTATGAGCATAATATCATAGGTGAGCGCCTGCCGGATCTACCGCCTCCACGTGCGCTCTCAGCTCGCCCCTCTTCTACTGGTTCCGATAAGCCAACATTGGTATTGACTGGCGGTCATCAGTTGCCGGTTCAACATCTCGTCTGGTCTCCTGATAGTCAGACATTACTTACGAGCGCCAACGATGGCTATCTTTTTCAGTGGAATATTCCGGATCTCTTGAAGCGACCTGATCGCCCCTCTGGTGTTCCGCTATATAAAACAAAGTCGCCTCCCTATTTTAGTGGAAACATAACCCCCCTCTGGTCGCCAGATGGTAAGACTATCGCCCTGGTGAATTCCCGTTGGGATGAGCGTGGGATACAGGTGCTTCTCTGCCAACCAGATTTGCGTGTGATTGGTGAGGTCTGGATACCTGGAAATCAGAATTTACTTGAAGGTGCCGCCTGGATCTCAGATACACATCTCGCCCTTCTGCATCTGGAGGGTTATACAAGTGTGCCACTTGAACCTACAACCTTCACACTCTATGTGGTTGATGTAAAAGCTCCTCAACACCTGATAGCTGCGTTGACGGACAAGGATGAAGGCATGTATGGCGACCTATTCGCTTCAAACCAACCCACGCATCCCACGCTTCAAGTACTTGCACGGGCAAGAAGTATTGAAGTCGGGAAGTTTGAGCTTGCGGGCAAGGCGAGGTGGAAGCCGCTTGCGCATCTTGATGTTCCGCCATCAGACCCTGACCGTGTGGGGAGTACAGTTCATGGTGTATATTGGGCCTCTGACAGCAAACATATAGTTGTTCATGCGGAATACCAGAAGGGTAATACCCTCTTCTTCTACGATTGGCAGGCGGTGTCCCCGCGTCAGCAGGGCCTCAAGCTACCAGAGAAGGGCGACGATGGCAAGAGCTTTTATATCGAAAGCCTGGCTAGCAGTTTGTCTCCAACTACTCCTATGCTGGCTGTTGGCGGGAGTGCAGGCGAGGTTTATCTTTGTAATTTGAAGGCGGATAGCCTACCTGTGCGCAAGCTTGATACTCTGGGGAGTAAATCAATGATAAATGCTGTATCCTGGTCGCCGGATGGTAAGTGGCTGGCTGCTACCCTGGTTGATCGTGAGCTCTCAATTCTCATCTGGAAACTGTAATCAACTCGTTGAGGAGAATGATAGATAGATGCTGGTAAATCAAGCACAATTAGGGCCGGGGAGCCTGGTCGGACGCTATCGTCTACTCAAGTCGCTGGGACGTGGTGGTTTGGGTGAGGTCTGGCTGGCTGAGGATATAGACCTCCAGCGCCAGGTTGCGGCCAAATTTCTGTTGCCAGTCCTGCATAGCGAACAGGAGTATCTACAAGCCTTTCATCGTGAGGCACGACTGGCTGCATCTCTTGATCATCCCCATATCCTATCTGTTCATGACTATGGTGAGTTACGCCAGGGCGATGATGTAGTTACCTATCTTATCATGCCCTACCTGGAAGGAGGAACCCTGCGCGAGCGCATCGAGGGCGGATCAAGGCGCTTGCCTTTGGATGTGAGCCTGCGTTATCTTCAGCAGGCTGCCTCCGCCATTGATTATGCTCATAGTCAAGGCATCCTGCATCGCGATATCACACCTGCTAATATATTGTTGCAAGAGGATCAACTCTATCTCGCTGACTTTGGTATCGCGCGCCTGCTCACGACTTCAACCTATCGAAGCCGGACCAGCGCCGCTATTGGTTCTCCTGCCTATATGGCTCCCGAGCGCATACAAGAGCGATCCCTGCCCGCTAGTGACCTCTATAGCTTAGCGGTTATCGCCTATCAACTTTTTACTGGCAGGTTGCCTTTTGATGGGGAAGAAGATCTTGCGATACTTCTCAAGCTCATTCAGGAGCCAGTACCTTCTCCGCGCCAGTTTGTTCCTCAGATGCCTGAAGCAGTGGAGCGTGTCCTCCTGGATGGTCTCGCCAGGAAGCCAGAAGCGCGCCCAGCGAATTGTATGGCTTTTGTCGAGGCTCTGACGCGTGGTTGGCAGGCCGGCCGGCGTTCACGCTCAGGCGATGTCTATGATCCAGATGCTACGCTTATCGCGCCCTGGAATCCGCAAGCTCTCGCCGCAAATATGGAGAATAGAGCTACGGAGCCAGATCTTTCTGATCTTAATACTGATAATGCTTCATACGCAACGTCTGATGTCCCAAAACTCACAAGTAGTGTGAGTAAGAAGTCAACTCTTGTTAAAGATTCTGAGACGCAAATGGGGCAAAAAGAGCAAAAGGTGCCGCTATTGAAAAGGCGTGGTTTCGCGCTTGGAGCGGCGTCCACCGCTATTCTCCTGACTGGCTCTGGATTGGCGTTGGGTAGTACACTCTATCGCTCATATGAGCAGACTCCTGGACCGCGCCAGTTACGTGCGGGTCGTCCTGTGTTAAGGCTGAATGATTTTAATGACCTCATCTGGAATCTTTGCTGGAATCCACGTGGGCGCTATTTGGCGACACTTGGCAACAACGCGAATGCCCAGATTTGGGATCTAGCCGCCCCCCTGGCTGAGCGGACGACCTCACTCCGTACACTTGGTCCTGCGCCTCTTGGTTGGAGGGTGGGTAATAGAGTTTCCAGGCAGCAAATGGCCTGGTCTCCTGACGGACGTACATTAGCACTTTTAGGATCTATGAAGGGCTGGAGTTTTGACAGTGAAAACGCAGCGGTTGGAACAATTGATGTCTTTAGCCCGAATGCCACCTTACGTTTCACCGTCGACTCGGATGCCGATGCGATTCATTTCTATGGTAGTTTGAACTGGTCGCCGTCCGGTCAGACTCTTGCGACTATCGCTTCCGATCAAACGGGTGATATTACACTTTGGCATTTAGACGCGTCCGCGTCTCACAAGGTTTTTAAACGCCTGAAAAATCCAGATGAGACGCAGGAGAATGAGATAACCAAAGTCTTTAATGCGAATCCATATCTCTGCTGGACACAAGATGAGAAGCAGTTATTGGCCTATTTCCAGCCCTTTACTATTTACCTCTGGGATGTGGAGAAGGAGCGGAAAACAAAATTGTTGGATCTTCCCCAACGCTCGCTCGCTTTGCCTGAAAACCGGTCGCAGAATGGCATTATCTTCTTCCTGTCGTTGCTAAATTCACCCACAAACGCGACACAGTTTCTTGCTAACGATGTTGATATCGCTGTGATCTTTGATATAGAGCGTAAGAAGATTATCTCAACTCTTGGCTGTTCTGATCCTGAAACCAAAGGTAGTTACTTGCTCACTTCTTATAGCGATTGGGACAGATTCTGCCCCCAAATTGGGCCTATGTCCTGGTCACCCAATGGGCGCTATGTTGCGGGAAGCTACCTGAGTAGCAATCAGATTTTTGTATGGGATCTTAACAATGAGCACCCACGTCGCGATTCTGAGGGGCATCATCTGCCCGAATTAGCCTTTGGTAAGGAGCATGGACATCCTAAAGGCACACTTATCAGCGATCTTACCTGGTCGCCTGATGGGCGTTATCTGGCCTCTTCTGCTGACGATTATACGGTTTTAATTTGGCAAGTAGAGGAAGTGTAAAGTATGAGCAGCACATATGTCACTTTACAGCGCCTCAACGTGAACTCGCTGGGGCGCTATAATATCATACGCCGGATTGGACGTGGTGGTGCGGGCGATGTCTGGCTCTGCTGGGATCCACGCCTGGAACGCGAAGTCGCGATTAAGACGCTCTCTCTCCGGCATCAGCAAGACCAGAGCTTTCTGAGGCGCTTCGAGCATGAAGCGCGCATCACATCCACTCTTTCGCATCCACATATCCTCCAGGTACATGATACAGGCAAACAATCCCTCGCCTCAGGCGAATTGTTGCCATATATTGTTATGCCCCTTATCAAGGAGGGATCACTACAGGAGCGCCTGACTACAGGTAGGGTCTATCCCGCCGCAGAAGCCTTCAGACTGCTCAAGCAGGCTGCCCAGGCCATTGACTATGCCCACGAACAGCGCATTATTCATCGCGACATTAAGCCATCCAATATGCTCATGCGCGATGAACGCTGGCTGTTTCTCTCGGACTTTGGTATCGCGCGCCTCCTGGCAACCGATAAACCGGGAACCGTGAGCGACGTGGGGACACCTGCCTATATGGCTCCCGAGCAGTCTCAGGGTCGAGTCTCGACAACCAGCGATATCTATAGCCTTGCGGTTATTGTGTATCAGATGTTTACAGGTCAGCTCCCTTTCGAGGGCTCGACTGCTCTCGCGACCATGGTGCAACATATCTTAAAGGAGCCGCCTCCGCCGAGTCAGTTAAACGCCACGCTCCCAGTTGCTTTTGAACGTATCCTGTTGCAAGGGCTGGCAAAGGACCCTGAGGTGCGACCAGCTCTTGCAGTTGATCTAATAGACCAGTTGGAAGCTGCGTATACGTATCCTGAGCGCCGATATGAAGGGTTGCGTACCCTGAAAGCGATGCCATCGCTCGCCTTTCAGGATCGGATTTTAAGAGATGAAGAGCCACGTCATAAACTGGCGCGGCCTGACCGTCGCCAGGTGCTCTTCGGTGCTGCGTTAACCTCAGCATTTGTAGCGGGTGGAGTGCTTGGTGGATGGGGCTGGCTGCGTCATCTCTCTACCCTGCCGCGTCAGGTGCCTCTACAGTTGCCACTCTCGGCTCGCCCAGGTTCAACTGAGCCTACTAACCTCTCTCTCGTCCTGACAGGACATAACTTCGCGCCCGATACTATGCTTTGGTCTCCAGATAGCTCGGCTCTGATAACTGCCAGTTCCAATGGACAAATTTTTCGTTGGGATATTGCCAGCCTGTTGCGTTCACCTGCGCGTTCTGATGCCTCGCCTCTCTATAGCCAGAGCCTGCTCTTCCAGAACCGCAGTATGATACTTGCACTCTCCCCGATGGGCAGAAATTGGCTATTGCCAACTATTTAAATGGCAGTGGAACTATGCTTTTGAATATTTTTACATCATATTTTGAAGCAGTTGGGCAACCGCTAGCCATAACGAAGGAGTATCTATTTTACGTTGGTCTGGGCTGGATTTCCAATAATTCTCTCGCTATGATGAGGGACTCATCGAAAGATGCTTTACAGACTAGCATAGAGAGCGCGGAGCTCTGTCTGTGGGATACAGACAGTCGCCTTTTGCAAGTAGTTGGCACTGACGCTGTTAAGGGTGATTTCTTTCAAGCTAACAGCCTCGCATATTCTGCTAAAGGTGGGCGGTTAGCAATTTTGCGCCAGAAAACTTTTAAAGTTGGCACATTCCAATCATCGAGCAATGGTATGCGTTGGCAGCCTGAAGGTACCTTTACGCTAGGTGAGAATAGCGACATCGTGAGCTTGTATGGTGCTACCTGGGCCAGTGATGGCGAATCTCTGGTTGGAAGCAATAGCTATACTCCCGGTATATACTTTTTTTCTACATTGGAGAAGACGCTCAAACTGCGCAAGGTGCGGATGCCTAGTAGTTTCCGCAAGTCGGTGGTGGATGATGATGTAAGAGTTAGCAGTGTGGCATGTAGCCCCACTCCATCAATGGTGGCGATGGGGACCTCTGGTGGCGAAATTTGGTTATGGAATCTACAGGAGAACTCACTTCCAGTTGGTGAGCCCTTGACCAGCAATTCCATTGGCGCGCGTAAGGTGCAGGCCCTCTCATGGTCACCCGATGGCAAGTGGTTGGCAGCAAGCTACGCGGATGTGAATGCTTCTATTCTTATCTGGAAAGTGAGAGGTTAGGCATATGCCAGTGCAACAATCGCAATGGCAAGATCAGATGTTGGGGCGTTATCATCTGAAGCGCTTACTTGGCCTTGGTGGTATGGGTGAGGTCTGGCTTGCTGATGACACGGACCTCCAGCGCGAGATCGCTGTTAAACTGCTCCCTCCAGTGTTGAATTCACAGCGAGATTATCTGCAAGCCTTCAATCGGGAGGCACGCCTGGTCGCATCCCTTGAGCATCCACATATTCTCTCTATACATGATTTCGGTGAGTTCGAGTTCGGTGATGATATTGTCACCTACCTCATTATGCCATTCATTTCAGGTGGCTCGTTGCTTGACCTTATGAACAAGCAGCAACGAATGATGCCAGTCGAGAAGGCACTCCACTATATACGACAGGTCGCTGAAGCCATCGACTTTGCGCACAGTAAGCGCGTGCTGCATCGTGACGTTAAGCCTGCTAATATCCTGCTTCAGGATGACTGGGTATTTTTGTGTGACTTTGGAATCGCGACATTGCTCTCAACTCAGACCTTTCGTAGCCAGGCAAAGATGAGCGGTGGTACACCACTCTATATGTCCCCTGAGCAGTGCCAGGGGAGCGCGAGCGGGGCTAGCGATCTCTATAGCCTGGCTGTAGTAACGTATGAGTTGCTGACTGGTATTACTCCTTTCGAGGGTGGGGGGCCACTGGAAGTTATGCTCAAGCATATTCAAGAAGAGCCACCTTCGCCTCGCGAGTTCAACCAACGTCTCTCGCAAGAGTTAGCGGATGCGCTCTTGCAAGCCCTGGCGAAAGACCCTGGACAGCGACCCTCTTCATGTTTGGCTTTTGTACGCGAATTGGAGCGCATCCAGGCTTCTGAAACACTCATACCACATATCCAGGACGATCCAGCCTCTACGCTTATCAAAATTAGAAGTAGCGAACTGAACGATACACTGCAATCAGCGAGCACAATGGTGAGCAACACTGAAGCCAAAGATAAGATATCAGAGAGAGAGGCGACGAAAGCAGAGAAGTCGCAATCTCTCATCTCGCGCCGCTCTCTCTTGTTGGGAGGGGTCGCTGGGGTTGTGCTGCTTGCTGGCGGGGGCTACGCTCTCGCTAATGCGCTCTATCAGCCTCCTACGCATAGGGGGCCGCAGAGCTTCATGCCAGGAGTGCCACGTCTCAAGATGACAGCCCACTCAAATGACGTCAGCAATGTCTGTTGGTCACCCGATAGCCGTCTTCTGGCAAGTGCTGGAAGGGATACACATGTTATGGTTTGGGATACCAATGCCGCTTTGATGAATGCTTCGGGTAAGTTGCAGGTGTTGACGCATCCTTCCGTGCAATGGAAAATGCCCGGCGAGATCTTCCAGGGCGATCTCAATTGGTCACCCGATGGTCGTTTTTTGGTTACAGAGGCTCGTGCTGACTTTAATGCACGGTCTAGCGAGGGCATACTCTCAACTATCGATGTCTTCACGCCTAATTCTCAAATAACCAACAATGTGGATCGCAATAGTAAATACAAAGACCTACATGTTTTCCTCACACCAGCTTGGTCGCCAGATGGCAAGTTGATCGCTGCTGCCGCCAGCAATAGCCTATCTAGGGATTATGAAGGTGCTATTATCTTCTGGAATTCTCCTGGAACAGATAGTGAACGGGGAATTGTGAAGGTCTTTAACAGTACGATTAAACCAACTGATAATAACTATTATGGCCTTCAAATTGTGCGTTGGTCTCTGGATGGTTTGCGCATCTTAAGTTTGGACACCAAATATCACCTGTTGATCTGGGACGCTCAAACGGGCAAACAGAACATTTTTGTGCTCCCTGATCGCTCTGTAATTATAGCAAAACGACAAAAGTTATTGCTTGACATTTCTGACTCGCGTAGCCTGGAGATTATACCAACCAGGCCAGAGCAGGTGCTTGTAGATGATGTGGATCTCGCGATAGTCTATGACCTCACACAAAAAAAGGCGACGACATTGCTAGCGGTTGCTGAACCTGAGAAAGAGCCTATCAGCCTCAGTGCGTTGGCCTGGTCCTCAAATGGACGTTATGTTGCAGGCTGCCATCTCAACAGTAAGCTGATATACATTTGGGATCTGGCCAATCCCTCTCCTCAGAAGACAGGAGAGGGATTCATATTGCCCACACTCTCCTTTGGTAAGACCAACGGACATAGCGATGTCATCATTGATCTAGCTTGGTCTCCTGATGGTCGGTATCTTGCCTCGGCTTCCGCTGACTTTTCTGTTATCGTCTGGCAGGTAGATGCCAAACTAGAGAATTGATGTGTAACTGGAGGTTTCCCCCACATGACTGATGTTATCCCACTATGTCGTGTGAGGGGAATTGCAAAAGCTTTATCCCAGGTGCAGAACCTTAATAAGGTAGGCGCTCAATTCCGCTTCATATTTCTGGGGATCGGTATTCCAGGACTGAACGTGATTGGTATTCTCTACACGATAGTAGGTTACGATATTGGCATGTGTTTTGGCGAAAGTATCACTGACCGAAATGGGTGTAGAAGTATCGCTAGTGCCGTGGAAGAGCAGAATAGGTGTCTCTCCTTGAGGCTGATTGAGCTGATTAAGATGGTCGAAATTGATCCCGGTGCGTAGTGTCGCGATGAACTCGGCTGTGCTGGCAACTATACTAGGCAGGCTGCGGTTGTTAGCCTGGAATGTTAGCGTAGTGCGCCAATCGAGGACGGGAGCATCGAGGATGAGAGCTTGCACATTGCTCGCGTAACTAGAGTGATGCTGGAACATTTCTATAATCGAGCCACCCATAGACCAGCCATAGAGGACGAGGTGACGTGCTCCATGACTGAGAGCATACTTAACACCCGCTTCAAGATCCTGCCATTCGCTATCACCTAGATGATAAGATCCATCTGGGCTGGCTGGTGCGTCTGTGTCATTGCGGTATGAGATGCTGAGCACGGGGAATCCCAGTTTCACAAGTGGTGGAAAGAAGCGGAGTCCCGAATTGGCGGCATCACCCCTGCCGTGTACCATAATTACCCAGGTGTCCAACTTACCAGGAACATATATTGCTGGCATTGACCCCAGTGGAGCGGGTACCTGGACTGTGCTTGTTTCTAAATTGAGCTTGTCTTTGAGTTTACCAAGGTAAATCTCGCGATTCCAAGCGACCATCGTATGCTCAGTTAGAGGCGCGGTCGTTTCAATTAACTCGCGTGTTACCGTATCTTGCGTCTCAGATGTTATCCCACCAACTATCGCCTGTCCATTGGGCCAGGTGAGACCAAATGTCCCAGGTTGTTCTGTATCAAGGTTATGGGGGAGTGTTATTGTGTGTGTACTTACATTGGTTGCCTCCAATGTAAAACTTGTTTGATGAGTTGGCTCTAAAAGTACATTGGAGAAGTAAAAACCAATACCACCATCAGCAATCACACATAGGAGAATTAGCGAGAGCAGGGTCAATAAAATACCTTGAGGGCTAAAGACGCGGCTTTTCTTTGGTGTATTTGTCTTGGCGTATGGGGTGCTGCTGGTGAGTATGTTCATGAATATGTTCCTGTGCCTTTGCTAAAAACCTCAATGTTAAGAGGATTTGGCTACCATTACCGCAAGTATATAGGATTTCATGAATATTGTAAATTTTGCCTTTTATGCAATAACATCAGCCTTGTAAGGAAGCTCTCGCTCTGGTGGAGTACAAAGAATAAAAATTATCTAGTGAGTAGAGGCAATCCACCCAGGAAGAATAAACGATCTTCGTCTGAGTGCTGTTTGAATATCCCTGGCTAGCCCGATTACGTGCCTGCCTTGTGTATCGAAAACTTTTAATATAATATAAGCGGAGCAGCAGGTGAATAGAACTTTCACACATGCCGGGAGTATGGTCTTATGTGAAAACCAACGCGTTGCTGTGCCCCCGCATGGGGGTCGCGGCTAGCGCAGGAGTGCTCAGGCTTTCTAATGCGGAGTATGCCGAAAAATGTTTGAATTACAAGATATCATTTCTGGAAACCAGGAGAGCCTTACCATCCATGGCTCTATACCAGGTACACGCGATCTGGTTTTCCAGAGTGCGCAGCATGATAGCAGACAATGTGGACCAAATGACCTCTTCGTTGCAATCGCAGGGGCGCGTGTAGATGGACACCGTTTTATTCCTGATCTGGCGGGTGCCGGAGTTGCGGCAGCCCTCTGTACCGTACCTTCCGATGATGTTCCCGAAAAATTTCTCCAATTGGTTGTGCCAGATGTCGTGAAGGCTTTGCAAGCCACAGCGCGCGCGCGCGTACAGCGGCAGCGAGAAACCATCAAGATTGGGATTACAGGCAGTAGTGGTAAAACTACTACCAAGGAGGCTATTGCCGCCGTGCTAGGGAGTGTTGCGCCAACGCTCAAGACCTACGCTTCCTATAACAACGAGTTGGGTTATCCACTGACACTTCTGCGTCTAGAAGACGAGCACCGATACGCTGTGCTTGAGATGGGCGCTGAATGGGTTGGCGAACTACGTGGGCTCTGCGAGACCATAGCTAGTCCCGACTGGTCCGTGATTACAACGGTGGGGGCTGCGCACCTCAAGCACTTCGGTTCTGTGGAGAATGTTGCTATCGCTAAGAGCGAACTTGTTCAGGTTCTATCACCTGAAGGCATTGCTATCCTCAACTATGACGATCCCGTAGTCAGAGCCATGAATGAGAAGACTCGTGCTCGCGTGATTTACTATGGGCGTGGAGAGGGCGCGACAGTACGTGCTTGCGATATCGAAGAGCGTGGCCTTTTCGGCTCCAAATTTACCCTGCGTGTAGAAGGACAGGAGATGCAAGTAGACCTCCGCCTCCCAGGTTCGCATGGAATTACTACCGCTCTCGCAGCGGCGGCGGCTGGTTATGCGGCGAATATCCCGCTCACTAAGATATGCGAGACGTTAGAGAACCTTGGGCCTGTACTGCATCGTGGCGAGGTCAAAACTGGTGCTGGTCCTAATGGGAGCATTTTGATCGATGATACCTATAATTCCATTCGCCAATCGATCATTGCCATGACACAGACATTGAAGGCAACACCAATAGCTCCACAGGGAAGACGCTGGGCTGTGCTGGGCGAACTGCTTGAGCAGGGCGAGCATACCATGTACGAACATGTCGAGTCTGGCCGAGGGTTGGCTGGAAATGTAGACCACCTGGTCGTGCTGGGTGACTTCGCGCGCTACTTTGTGGAGGGGGCTATCCAGGGAGGGATGCCAGCAGAACAAATCCATCTTTTCTCGGTGGATCCCGCGAATAGTATTGAGGTGGAAGAGGGGAAGCGTCAGATTGCGCAATTCCTCAAGGAGCATGTGCGCCCTGAGGATCTCATACTGGTCAAGGGCTCGCGTGGTGTGCGTATGGAAACCTTGTTATCACTGTTCTAAAACTGGCCTATCTAAAGAAATAAAGAGGGATATAGTAATGGTACAAAAGAAGCGTGTAGGCGTCGTTTTCGGTGGACGCTCATGTGAGCACGAAGTCTCACTGGCCTCTGCGGCGTCCGTCGTACAGAATTTAGATGCGCAGAAATATGACATCATTCCGATAGCCATCACCCAGGAAGGAACGTGGCGTTGGGGCGTGACACCAAGCCAACTGCTCAATGCCAGTGACCCCGCCATCGCGGCTGAGATTACAGCCGCGCCCGCTGTTACTCTGGTTATTGATGGACACAGCAAGCGCTTTATTAGCACCAATGATGCTAGCCCTCTGCCGGGCAATGGCGAACTAGATGTTCTCTTCCCAGTGCTGCATGGACCATACGGTGAGGATGGCACTATTCAGGGCCTCTTTGAGATGGCGAATATCCCCTACGTTGGGTGTACTGTACTTGGCTCGGCGACTGGCATGGATAAGGAGATCATGAAGGAACTTTTCCAGTCCGCTGGCTTGCCTGTGGTTAAAACCCTGAACTACAAGTTGTATGAGTGGGAGCGGGCTCCTGAGCGAATTCTCGATCTGATTGAACAGCAGCTTACCTATCCTTGTTTTGTCAAACCAGCCAATCTCGGTTCAAGTGTTGGCGTTGGTAAGGCTCTCAACCGCGAGCAGCTTACCAAAGTTATTAACGAAGCCTTTACTTATGATCGTAAAGTAAGTGTCGAGCAAGGTATTGATTGCCGTGAGTTCTCATGTGCGGTTTTGGGTAATGATGAGTTGAGCGCCTCGGTTGTTGGCGAAATCCTCACTGGTGGTGAGTTCAGTGATTACGAAGATAAGTATGTCAACCATACCATCAGGTTTGTTATCCCCGCGCAGATTCCCGAGGATACCGCACAGATGTTGCGCGGTATGGCCTTAAGGGCATACCAGGCATTTGACCTCAAAGGTCTGACTCGTGTAGACTTCTTCCAGGACAAGGCTGACGGCCAGTTCTACATTAACGAAGTAAATACGCTACCTGGCTTTACCGATCAGAGCCTCTACCCCAAGCTATGGGCCGCCAGTGGTTTGGCGTACCCCCAGTTGCTTGACCAGCTCATTGAATTGGCCTTTCAACAATATGAGGTGCGTCAGAAGTTGCGCTCTTATCGTTAAACTCTCTAATGGAAACCATCCCTAAGTGGAATTTAGAGCCACTATTATGGCTAATGTATTCAGGTTTTCGAGAGCCTAAAGCCTGGCTTGGAAGGAAAAGATAGAGAATGAGTAACACCGTAGCAGAGATGCAAAATCCTTTTATCGTTGGTCCCCGCCTCTACCTGCGTCCATTAGAGCCCGCGCAGGACTATCATCATGTCGCACTTTGGCACAATGGTGAGGAAATGCGCAGTTATTTCAATGTGTATCCTACTAGCGATACCCGCTCAAAAGAGCGCCTGGATCAGATGTACCGTAGTTTTAGCCATATCCTGATGGGGGTGGCGCTGAAGGAAGACAATACGCTTATTGGTCTTGTGGGCTTGAAAGATATTAACACTCTTAACCAGACTGCGGAGTTCTATATCAAGATTGATCCGTCCGCGCAAGGTAAGGGATATGGTACCGAAGCGACCAAACTTATGATCCAGTATGGGTTCATGGAACTCAATCTCAATCGTATCCAGACGCAGGATATGGAGGAGAACATTGGTGGCTGGCGCGCGGATGAGAAAGCTGGTTTCCGCCTGGAAGGAACGCTTCGCGAGGCAATCCTACGCTTTGGCAAGTATCACAATGTTCGTGTCTACAGTATTTTGCGTGATGAGTTTATTGAGCTTCAAGCGAATCAAAGCAAATAGTAAATCCTATTGTTGAGTAAGCATTTCGCTATCAGGCATCAAAGCAGACTCGATATGCCAGCGTGATTTCGTTACAGCGGGGCTTCGTGAGGAGCGTTGCCCTGCTCCCAAACGCACTGGCATTCATCCTTCTGCATAGATTGAAGAGGGTATATCTTGTTTCCAGATCAGTATTATCAACATGTCATTCGCACACCTTTTGTGCGTTATCAGGGACCCCTTGCTCCTGGGAGCGAGCTTTGGCTGAAAGACGAGACGAAGCAGGTTGGGAAGTCTTTTAAGTTTCGTGGTACCTATCATCGCCTGCTCGAAGAAGCTCCAGGTACCACTGTGGTCACAGCCTCTACTGGTAACCATGGTATGGGGGTTTCGCTCGCGGCACAGATGCTTAACCTGAAAGTTCAGGTCTTTGTTCCGGCACATATTTCGACTGTCAAGGCTCAAATGCTCACTGAACTGGGAGCGAAGGTCGTGAAAGTTGAAGGTGGTTATGATGAGTGCGTTCAAGAAGCGCTACGTGTTGAGCGAGAGACCGGAGCGCCCTATATTTCTAGTCTCGACGATCCCTCTGTCGTGCATGGGCATTCAAGCCTCTTCCGCGAAATTCGTGAGCAGACTGAAGAGCCTCTCGACGCGCTGTATCTTCCAGTTGGTGGCGGTGGGCTACTCGCTGGATGTCTAGAGGCATACGAGAACTCAGGACAACATATTATAGGCGTTGAACTGGAGTGTGTACCTTCGATGAAGATCGCGCTAGCCAGCAATGAGCGCGTATTGCTACCTCCGGCTAAGAGCATGGCTGAAGGTATGCTAGTACGCCAGGCTGGTGTTCTGCCTCTCAAGCGTGCTCGAGCCTATCCAAGCTTTGATGTTGAGCTTATCTCCGAAGAAGAGATTCGTCATACTCTGCATCTGCTCTGGAAACACAATGGAATTCGTGCGGAGGGTGCGGGCGGTTCCGCCGTTGGGGCGGCCCTGCGCTATCTAGAGACACACGCCAATCAGCGTGCCGCCGCTGTGATTACTGGCGGTAACATAGATGAAGATACCTTCCAGTCTGCGATTAGCGGTTATATGGCAGCAGAGGCCCATTAGTAGGTGCCGTTCCCTGGACAAAAGTGCGAAAGAGGGGAAGGCGGAAGGGGTTGCCCCTCCACCTTCCCTTCTCGTGTTTAAAGGCATAAAAAAACAGAGCACCAGGAATATCAATTCTTCAATCCTAATGCTCTGTAAAATACTGCACAAACAGGTAACACACCTGCCCGGAGTATACCCCGTCAGAAAGTCTAGCGAACTAGACCTCCCTGGAAGGTGTGGAAGCTGCTTGCGCAGCATGTAGGTTCATACATATTCACACCACCTCCTTTCGTTGTTGATACTATAACATGCCTTGCTAGAGATGTCAAGTTAACGATCAGGCAGTTTTATTGATCCGTAAAGTCATTTGTGCCGCCAAGCCTTTGCTCTTTTAATTTTGCGCAGTTAATTATGGGATAATCTTTGCAAATTAGTGTATTAATGGCAATGGGCATGTAATCAGGAATGACATTAACCGTATTCTATGAGATACTGACAGTAACGAGATGTGTCACTAACAGCTTTTGGGAGTAATCAATATGTCAGAACCTCACAAGCCTGCTGATAAGGCAGCTTTGCTTGCTAGTATACGGGTTGGCTACGATCAGTTTGAAGCTCTGCTAGATTCATTAAGCGAAGAAGAGATGGTAATTTCTGGTGTCAATGACTCCTGGTCTATTAAGGACAACATTGCTCATCTGGCTGCGTGGCAGACTTATCATGCGACCAGAATGGAAGCATTTTTGGATAGAGGAGAGGAGCCACCAGACCCTGCGCCCGGTCTGGACACAGAGGACACAATAAATACATATTTCTACGAGAAGAACAAGGGTCGTTCCCTGGCGGATGTGCTGGCGGATTTCCGCTCAGCGTATCAACGCGTATTCGCCGCGACAGAGGCACTAAGCTGGGAGGATTTGAACGGACCATTCCCTTGGTATAACAACGATATTCCTGTAGGTGCTTACACAATGGGAAACACCATTGAGCATTATGAGGAACATGGTGAGATCATTCGGCGCTGGCTAGAAGCCCGTAGATAGTCAATAGACACCATATATCTTCGTTCTGTTGTAATGAAGATATATGGTGTCTATTGACTGAATATATGAGAGAGGCTACATTCAACGGGATGTAGCCTCTCTTGGTATGTTTAATCTTCGAGATTAAGCCAGCAAAGCTCTTCGGGCGAGAGGTCTACCGAGAGCGCCTGGAATGAGGTACGAGTCTCGGAGAGAGCGCGTGGGCCGATGAGCGGGAATGTTGGGAAGGGTTGGCAGAGGACATAGGCCAGTGCGATATTGATTGGGAGCACACCGCGACGTGCGGCAAGCTGGTTGACCCGCTCAAGGCGCTGGAAGTTGTCATCACTATACCAACTGCGAACGAGCTCCTCATCCGAGTGATCTTCGGGTTTTGCTCGCCCTGTAAAGAAGCCTCTAGCCTGACTGGACCAGGGCATTAGTGCCATCCCTGTTTCAGTCAGCCATGCGCGTGAAGCTGGATCGGAAGCCGCGATACAGCCATTCCATACCGGGTTAACCATACGTGCAAGGCTGAAGTTATTGCTGACAGCGACAAAGCCTTGTAGACCACGCTCTTCAGCCCAGCGGTTTGCTTCCTGTACGCGCTCAATAGACCAGTTAGAAGCTCCGAATGCACGCATGCGTCCAGCCTGCTTTTGCTCATTGAGGACAGACATGAACTCGCCAACTGGAATCTCTGGATTGTCGCGGTGTAGCATATAGATATCCAGGTAATCAGTTTGCAGGCGGTCCAGACTGATCTCGAGTTGTTTTACCAACCATTCAGGCGTGCAATAAGGGGTGTGCGCTCCTTTGCCCAGGAGCACAACCTGCTCGCGTAAGCCACGATTTTTAACCCACTGCCCTAGCATTCTCTCGCATGCACCACCACCATAGATAAAGGCCGTATCGAAGCAGTTTCCACCACGCTCAAAATAGTCATCCAACATGACTGATGTATGCGCCCACTCAGTCTGATTATCTACGCCCATGACGAGGCGCGATACAGGCTTTTCAACACCGGGTAGGCGACCATATTTCATTGGTGCGTTGGGTGTGACACTGAGCGGGCGCTGGCTGACCGTAAGCGTCTTATCTTCGGGGCGTTCCGCTTCGTAAACAACACCAATGGCTTTGCGCCAGCGATCAAGTGTCTGCATATTGCCAAGGGTATCAGCCCAGCTCATGGCGGGAGCCTGACGTTGTTCGAGATAGGCTGCTACAGTATCAGCTTCATTCCCGTAGAGATCCGCATCGCTGTCGACAATAATCTCTTCGGTTGTATCACTCTTGTGGAGGAGTAGACGTGTCTGACCGCGTGTGGGAAGCCAGGGAGCTGGAATGGTAATATCGCCTTCACTGCCGAAGATACGCACAATATTCTCGCCACTGACGCGAATGCCAGTGAAGAGTTGTGCGATAACTCCACCAGGGAAGCGCAGAGAGGCACTAGTATATTCGTCTACATTGGTCTCGCCAACCTGCCCGACAGCGGTTACTTCAATCGGCTCCTCGAAATCCTTGCCATTGGCAATGCCTGCAACAAGGCGCGCCATAGAGACGCAATAGCAGCCTACATCTAAAATGCCGCCGCCACCCATGCTGTTGCTATATAGGCGTCCCTCGGGATTGAAGCCAGAATTGAAGCTAAATGTTGCCTGTACAAGGCGGATCTGTCCGATAATACCTTCTTGGAGAAGCGAACGCAGGCGCTCTGTCTGAGGATGGCAGCGATACATAAATGCTTCCATCAGGAAGACGTTATGACGGTGTGCTGCCTCTATGACAGCCATAGCCTGTGCGTGATTGAGTGTGATTGGCTTCTCACAAAGAATGTGCTTGCCAGCTTCCGCTGCTTTGATGGCCCACTCAGCATGCATGGGATGCGGTGTAGCAATATAGACGGCCTGGACTTGCTCGTCAGCCAGAACTGCTTCGTAGCTACCATAGCTGTGTGTGGCTCCCCAGCGTTCGCCGAAGGTGTTCGCAGACTCATGATTGCGACTCCCAACGGCTACGAGCGTGCCAGTTTGCGAATTAGCCAGCCCTCGTGCGAAGGTATTGGCAATATTGCCTGTGCCTAGAATACCCCAATTCAGTCTGTGGCTCATAAAACCCCTCCTCAATGTGATTGGATTTCTACTTTATAGTTTATCATCGATGAAGGGCGCTTGCCTACCGCCTCACCAGGAGCGCAGAGACAGTTATGTCGTATTTTCTGATGAATTGTTACCTTTATAATGTATTCTCAGTCTTATAGAGATAACAATTCATCAGAAAATGCCTGTGAAGTCAGTACTCTTCCTCATTTAGAATATTGTTGTTGTCAGTGATAGTTATCAGATCTGAACAACGAGTTAACGTCGAAGTCGTTATCTCTGACGAATTTTCAGATATATTCAGGAGAAATTCTCACACAATTGTGGCATCTGGTATCTGCGGTTTAGGGGATAGAGGTTCAAGCAAAAAGCGAGATGCGGCAATTATCACATCTCGCTTTCTAGGCCGGTCAATTAGCTGAGCTTAGCGTGATAGGAGATGACTTAAGATGTTCTGTAGCGTAGTAGGTGCATCTACCATAGCTTCGTGTGCGCGCCAGGCAATGAAACCATCTGGGCGAACCAGGACCGCTCCAGATTGAGAAATTCTATAAGTAGCGAGAAAGCTCTGATCGTCGTCGGCGTAACTTGCGTCTGGTCCAATGCAATAAGTATCTAGGGTGATATCTAATCTCTGGCTTGCACTGGATGCTGCCTTTTCCCATAAATCCCCATTTGAGTATGTGAGCAAGACAAAGTTTTTCCCATAAAGATCGAGAACCGAGAGACGCTTATCGCCATGTGTGAGCCAGAGGTGAGGCGCACGGGTTCCTGGGGCGGCGGAAGGCTCGTTCTCGAAACCAGTGCCTGTATCTTTTTGTTCTGAGTAAATCGCAGTTGAGCTATAGCGGTAGCCACTCGCGACGCTATAGCCAGTGGGTTGAGGAGCATCCGAATTGGTGCGTACGAGTTGCAACATCTCTGTTGCGCTTTGCATGATAGCCTCTCTTCGCTCATGATTGGGCAGGCGGTAAGCATACAACCCGGTAGATACTGCCACAGCTAGATGTGCTGCTGTCAGCCGCTCAGTCTCATAAGTTGCTAAAAGGTTAGGCTGAGCGCTTCCATTGAGTACAGCAGCCAGTTTCCAGGCAAGGTTATGAGCATCTGCGATGCCAGTGTTCGCGCCGAAGCCACCCATAGTTGTCATGACATGTGCAGCATCGCCAGCGAGGAAGATACGTTCATGCTGATAATGCTCCACAACTCTCGAGGCTAGTTCCCAGTGGAGGGTGCTTATAATCTCAACTGGCTGATTGGGAACTCCTATCGCAGCGCGCACAAGTTCAAGGTAGCGCTCCTGCGAGAGTGAGTCGGATTGTTCTCCCTTGTGCTGCTTGAGGTTGGCAAGTAATGCCCAGTGATCGCCTGATTGCCCCATGATACCTTCTACGATTGGATTGTTTACGAAGCAGAGAGAAATGGTGCGTCCTGGTAGATACTTACTGAGGTCAGTACGAAAGATGATGCTTACCCAATGCCCAAGTGTTCCATAGCCGTGGGATGCGATACCGAGCTGCTGTCGAATGGAACTGCGATTTCCATCAGCTGCTACGAGATAGTGTGCATGTATGAGGTGCTCAGCCCCCGTTGCAAGCTCGCGTATGTACGCGGTCACACCGTCATTATCCTGTGTAAAGGTGAGCATCTCTGTTCCAAAGCGAATGTTAGCACCAAGTTCAGCCGCGCGTGTGTGCAGAAGCGGCTCAAGCTTATCTTGCCCAATCATTGAGCGGCGGGTTGGACTGGCAAATGGATCAGACTGTTGAAAGCGTTGATGCATTGCTGCCTCGTTAGTGGCAAGCTCCTTGCCAACCAGTGTTTCAACGTGCAGGCCCATTTCGCCAAGTTGCTCAGCAGATGTTTCGAGCCGGAAGATATCTGCTTCTAGACCAACCTGACGATACAATTCCATTGTGCGTGCGTTCATCACTCCCGCGCGTGAATGAATTGATGTGCTATGGTGACGTTCGATCAGGAGGGAAGGGATACCATGCCAACCTAGAAATAGTGCCATTGAGAGCCCTACTACGCTCCCCCCTACGATCAGGACAGGAATATTTTCTTCTATGATTTCTGGTTTATTCATACTGCATGCTCCTTGCGATTTGGGTTATAAACTATTTTGAGTGTGGAGTTCGCAGTATAGAGCGAAAGAGGGTGATACCGCTTCACCTTCTTTCGTGATTTATGCCATTAAGAATTTTAGAGATGTGGGTGCTGTATTGCGGCTCGTGCCTCTCGGCGATTATGCACATTTAACTTGCGGTAGATGCTGCTTACCTGTGTTTTAATGGTATTGATTGACACAACGAGTTCGCTCGCAATCTCGGCATAAGAACGCTCAGCTATGAGCAGGCGCAGTACGCGCTCTTCTTGTCGTGAAAGTGGCTCAATGCTCTTGGGGAGCTGGGAGAGCGCTCCAGATTCGAGATCCGAGGCGCGTAAGATGGAGCGTAGGTAGCTCGCGATTGTTGGGTCCTGAATGCGTGGAAGTGTAGCTTGCATCACCTCTGCTAGCTCCCCGCTATAATCCAGAAAGAGTCGTATGTGACCCTCTGGATGAGCTATCAAGAGTGCTGTAATCAGTGCATCACAGGCATCATCAATATGCTGTTCAGCACCATATATCCTGGCTTTGAGGAGGTAGACTTCAAGTGTGATCATGCCATGTCCAGCTTCGCTTGCGGTCAACTGAATAGGTTCCAGTAGGATATTGGCCTCTCTTAGTTTCTTCTGAGTGAGAAGAAGACGGACTTCAAGCAAGGTTAAGCGCTCTTTTGTAAATGTGTTCAATCTCTCTGTATTCGTGAGTAGATTCTGGAGATGATGGTTAGCCAGCATATAGTTGCCTTCGGTGAGCAAGAAATGTATCTGATGGAGCCTGATCTCGTTCATGATAGAAATAGGTAAATGCAATTGTGTGATGAGGATGGAGAGGCGTTGCTTGGCAAGCAAGATGCGTTCTTGAGCGAACCAGATTAGTATGAGGACAAGTGAGGCATGAGCCATTGTTTCCTGACTCTGTGACAGTTCTCCCAGGCTCCAGGCTTCCTGGGCTATGTGTTCGGCTATATCGAGCTTATTCCATTCATAAGCTAAGCGAGCCTGTGCGATGAGGGCAGGGATTAGATCTTCATTATCACCAACCTCTCGCGCCTCCTGAATGACGCGTTGGTAGCATGCCTCTGCTGCCAGCAGAGCTCCCTGAGCATGATAGATAGCACCTAGGGTAAGTGTGGCACTTCGGGCTCCATGTTTATGATTCAATTCAACCCAGAGTGCTAGCGCTTCCTGAACATGTGCATGTGCCTGGTGGAGCTGGCTGTACTGAAGCTCTCTAGTTCCTAATAATGCCAGACAAACACCTCGCCAGTGTTTAGCAGTTGTGGGCAAACCTCTTAACGCCTGGTTGGCGAATGCAAAGACTCCTGCATGGTCACCTCGACGCATGGAGATATAGGCGTGGAAGGCAGCAATTTCACTAAGAATAGTGTTATCATTGGTGGATTGCCATTGCTGTTCGGCAATGGATAGTAGTTCTTCGATCTGGTCCAGTGCATCAGGTGGTGGTTGCCCTGGTACAAAGCAGAAAGAAATAGACTGGGCATAGGCAAAGCAAAGGACTGGATGGGAGGAAATGATGGTGTGGGGAAGCTGTTCAAGCCAGCGGCGTAGTGTATGCGGTTCTTGTATCTCGTTGTGGCTGTGGGCCGCAAGATGCTGTTCAATGAGCGTTGCTGCCTTTATCAGATCTTGCCCCTGTAAAGCCGTCTCAATTGCTTCGGGGTGCATGCCTTGTTGCTCATACCATGTACTGGCTTTGTGTAATAAAGTATGTAGTCGTTCCATCCCGAAGCGGCGGCGGGCCTCAGCGCGTAAAGTATCGGCGAAGAGTGCGTGATAGCGATACCATGTGCCTGACCCATGCAGGTGATCTAAAAAGAGTCCGGTGCGTTCCAACGAATCTAGTAGGGATGCACTATTGTTGATCTCGCAGACAGCATTGCATAGATCAGGTGTTAAACGTTCCAGCATACAGGTTTGTAGTAGAAAGGTTTGTAGTTGCTCCGGAAGTGTGCTAAAGACTTCTTCAAGTATATAGTCGTGAAGGGGATGATATTCGAGTGTGAAATTTGTCAGTAGACGTTGTATAGTTTGCTCCGAAGGTAACGCTTGCATGGAGAGTGCGCAAAGACGCAGTCCGGCAGCCCATCCCTCCAATTGTGTGCCGATGTGTAGAGCTATCTCCAGGGAAGTCTGAGATGGAAAAAGCGTTTGAAAGAATGCTATCATCTCTTTCTGAGAGAACTGGAGATCGCTTCCCATGATCTCACAAAGCTCACCTCTGGCTCGCAGTCTCGTCAAAGATAGAGGTAATTCATTGCGCGTTGTGATGGTGAGGTTGATGGAAACAGGAAGGTGTTCGAGGAAGAAAGACAGGCTTTGATGGACAGAAGGAGAAGTGATGACATGATAATCCTCTAGCACCAGAATGCCGCCGTGCGGAGCACGTCCTAATTCGTTCAGAAACAGTGTCAGAACTGTTTCAAAGAGTCGAAGTTCAGGCGGGAAGGAAGGTGCCTTCTTTAACTTCTCAAGCGCGGAATTTCCCAAATCGGCCTGAAATCTCTGGCAAGCGGTTATTACATAGCGCCAGAATCGGATGGGATCATTGTCGTTTTTATCCAGCGCAAGCCAGGTGACTGGAGGGTCTTTCTGATGCTCCTCTAACCATTGACTTATCAATGTAGTTTTACCGCTTCCTGCGGGAGATAAGAGGAGGACGAGAGACCCTTCCGTACCTGTGTTGAGTAACGAAAGCAAACGCTCTCGTCGAACTAGTCCCGAATGTAAGCGTGGAGGCTGAAGTTTTGGTTCGAGCAATGGAATATGTGATTGCTGAGTTTGTATTGTGCTGGCAAGCACCTCCAGGCGCTTGATAGTCAAATCAGCACTGCGACCTGCATAGCGTTTGATTGTGCGCTTCCCCTGACGCTGATAGGCGTACCAATAGCCTTCACCCTTGTTCTTACGCGCTTCTTTGAGCAAATTGAAGCGTGTCTCTTTTCCCTGAAAAGCGAAGGAGGCATGATTTGTTATCCAGTCTCGCCATTGTTTATCATCTTCAATAAGAGAGACTAATTTACCTTGCTCATATAGTGCGTATTCTTTATGCTCCGCTGCCCATTTGAGGGTGAATAAAGTAGGTACAGGCATGTAGCCCCCTATCTCTGTAAAGTTTTGTTCCCCAAAAATCATATATAGGGTGATTATATGTTATACCTCAGCAGTGCACAAGCAAACCTGAACTGAGTTTGAAACATATAGCCGACGCTTCTTGCATAGCGGCTTACGATACTAAGTCTTCAATTGGAAAAGAACAGGTGAATGTGCTCAGAGCTTCAAAGAGCCCTACTGATTTGGTTGTGCGAGGATGAGGACCGGTTTGACTCGGTTTGCGCGTCGCAGACTCGATTGCTTTCTCCCCTGACGAGAGTTCTTTTGTTGTCCTTTTTGTTTGTCTTTGCGTTGCTGGTCACGGGTGTGCCTGGATACATCTGATGCTGATTGGTTTCTAGGGTCGGCCTCTGAAAGGATTGGTTCCTCAGAAGGTGATTCGCTGATAGTGTAGTCCTCATGTGCTTGAGTGGCAATCTCCAAGTGTGGGAGATGCATATCACCTTGTGCGTCCTTACGGTGTGTTCCTGGAGGAACGCTTCCAGCCATTGGAGATTCGCTAGCGTTCTCAAGTTTTAGCGCGGCAGCTTTTCGTTTGTTGCGCGTTTTTGCGCTAGTCTGCTTTGCGCTGATGGAAGCTGTAAGCTTTTTAGCTGCCTGAATTTCGGATTCTGATGGTTGGGGAAGCATGCTAACGGCCAGAGGTTGCAAGAAGGTATGTTGTTCTAGAATAGCGTTGAGTAATGGTTTGATGGTAGGACTGAGTTGGTAGTGAAAGCGTTTGGGTGAGACCAGTAGGTGTGTACGGACCATCGGGCGTAGGATGATCTTGATGGTTTCGATGTCCACATCTAGAGCTGCCGCGATCTGTGAAGGGGTCAAGGCTGCTGGTCCAAAGGCGGCGAAGACACGTAACACTTCTACTCGCTCGCGTCGCATGGAGCGTTGCGCACTATGAGCTGTCAGTCCGAATAGCTCCTGGGTGGTTAGCAGGCGGAAATTAATGCCGGATACCGGGCAGTAGAGCTGACGTGTGGTGCTAGTCAGCATTTTGCCTCGGATGGTGAGTTGATAGAAGTTGGATATGGCGTAGCGTTTGAGGTGCAGGTGTGTATCGACTGCAGAGACCAATGAGGGGGTAACTCGGCTAGTGTGTACAATCATGATACAGACCTGCTGGGATTCTGCGATAGTTCGCAGGAAGGCGAAGAGTTTGCGGTCTCTGCCCTTGAAGAGGTGGCGCAGGGAGGTCAGATTATCGATGACAAAGAGACGCTGATCTGGATGAGAGATGAATTCCTCATAGAGCTCCTGGAGGCCCTCTTCTGTCGTGAGAGGCTTCTGAGTGTTGTTGATGCGAATATTAGTGGGTAGGGATATACCTGGATGAGCGGCGAGGAAGCGTTTGGCGAGTGAGCTGAGATGGTTGGACGAGGAGTCGAGACCAAGGAAGGTGGCACGCCCAGAGTTTGAGGACATGTCGCTGGCTCCATCGAAGGCATTGAGCCCTAAAGCTACTCGTAGCATTAGATGATAGGCAAGGGAGGTTTTGCCCGAGAAGGCATCGCCTGTGAGCAAGGTGAGGCCTGGAGCAAGCAAGTTAGCAAAGGCCCAGGGAGTAGGCTCGGCAGGCTCATGGGCCAGGTCGGCGAGGTCGAGAAACGGAGTGGAAAGGCGCGAGAAAGGGTTAAGGGTGGTCATATCTCCTCCAAAACACAACAGAACATCCACAAAGACCAGAAGGCAACCAGATGAGAAGGTGTGCGGCTAGATGAGACGCATTACAATGACATATACAATACAACAATATAATATCACAAAAGTGATTATGTGGGTGATAGAAGAATAAGGATCAAAAAGATTATCAATATTCCTGATGGAACTATAAAATATTTCTATATTACTTGTCAAGATGCATGTTACATATCGGTATTATCGAATAAAGTGTATTCATTGTGTGTAAAAAGAATTTAATAAGTAAACAAGCAAAAGAAAAATAAGATGGATTAATTGTTCCAATTTAAGAAATAACTTATATGTAGTTTGGTACCAAATGATTGATTGCCGCTCGTTTCATCAATGTATTACCTAAAGGTTGCCTATGTGATATACTGCTTTAGGTAATACCTGAACTTATTGACCCTTGAGGAGTGTCAATGCCAAGACGCGCGCCCTACCTACTGCGCTGGTCGTCACAAACGCAAACCTATGAAGTCTCCAAGGGAGATAGTGTGGTCTTAAGCGAGTTAGTACCAGGGAGCTCGAATTGGTTTGTATGGTTGGATGAAATCGGCTCATTTGCATTCTACAGCCAGCATGGATTGCATTGTACTGTGCGTAAAGAGAGCGTTCAGCAAAGTGGGGCTTACTGGTATGCATATCGTTCTCTAAAGCAGAAAACTGTCAAGCATTATGTTGGTCGGACATCAGATTTGACTTTGCAGCGCTTAGAGGAGATCGCCGCACGTTTTATTGGCGCTCAAGAGGGTCTATTTGTGGATGTAGATCGTAATAAAACCAGGGCTAAAGAAGAGCGGGGAAGTTCCATAGAGAAGTCTAAGGTGAAATTTATGCCGCTACTTGAGTCCAAGTTACATCCTCCACGTGTTCCTCCTGCATTGGTTGAGCGACCACAATTGTACTCTAGGCTTGATGTATGGAGAGATTATACTCTTACATTGCTCTGTGCTTCTGCCGGTTTTGGGAAGACGACTCTGGTTAGCCACTGGCTAACAAAGCATCAGTCCTCAATGGATGTTGCCTGGGTCTCACTCGATAGTAATGACAATGACCCAATATGCTTTTGGCGTTACGTGCTTACTGCCTGTCAGAAATGGGATTCTAGCCTGAATCAACATACACTCTCGTTGCTCCCTGTGACCACGTATCCAGCTTTACAACAGCTTACGCTAGAGACTGTCTTAATATCGTTTCTGAATCAAATAAATCATCAAACTGAGCATCGCTTGCTTGTTCTGGAAGATTATCATCTGATTGATGACCCTCGAATACATGAGATGCTCACCTTCTTTATCTCACGTTTGCCCGCAAAGCTGCATATTATATTGATGACACGCCATGAAGCGCCACTCTCGTTGACAAGATTGCGAGCGAATGGAGGAATCAACGACATTCAGGCAGATGATCTACGTTTTTCTCATGATGAAATGCTTGCTTTTCTGCAACAAACAGTAGATACGCCTCTTCCTGATGAAGCGCTTGAGCGCCTGAGTGTGCATCTGGAGGGGTGGCCTGCTGGTTTGAGATTGCTTTCTCTCTCATTACAAGGCAAGCGAACTGCGCCCCAGATAGAACAGGTGCTTGCCAACTTCCGTGGAGGGCATCGCCTCATTCGTGATTATTTTGTCGCCGAGGTGCTACATGCACAATCTGGGCAGCTTCAGGATTTTCTGTTACGAACCAGTGTACTTACTCGCTTGAACCCTTCGCTCTGCGAGGCCATTACAGGATGCAGCGATAGCACAGTTTTGTTGGAGAGTCTTGAGCGTAGGAATCTTTTCCTCGAAGCGTTTGAGGGGAGTGGTGAATGGTACCGTTATCATGCTCTTTTCGCTGAAGCTATGCAACAGGAGGCACGCTTGCGCTTAGGAGAGGATGAATGGCATTCACTTTTGCGTGTTGCTAGCCATTGGTTTGAGGAGCATAGCTTACTTACGGAGGCCATTGAGGCTTCTTTTAAAGCCGAAGACTATAATCGTGCTGCGTTTTTAATCGAGTTACAAATTGATACCACACGCTTTCATGATGTTCAGGAGCATCAGACAATACAACGTTGGCTAAAACAACTACCAGAAGGGATCCTGCGACAAAGCGCACGTTTGTGTTTTAGTTACGCTGTGGTGCTTATGTTTAGCTATGATGAGCAAGAACCTTCTCAGGCTATCACAGCTAAATTTGAAGATCTGCTGCGAATAGCTGAGGAGATTTGGCGTACAAATGATAACCTTGAGGGGCTGGGAATGGTTCTGGCGCTAAGGGCTTTTAGAATGTTCAGGTGGGGTCCACGAGAGCAAGCAGTTGCATGGGCACGCCAAGCCCTTGCCTGGTTGCCCGAAACGGAGCCTATCTGGCGTGGTATAAGCATGAGTGTGCTGGGAATTCATGCTCTTCAGTCGAACCAACTGAACGAGGCCAGAGGCATTTTTGTGGATGTGGTTGGCTTTTATAAAGCGGCAGGACATGATCAGGCAGTTAATGGTATGTCGCTGTTGTTGGGGCTTATTTGTTATGAGCAAGGATTATTACGCCAGGCAAGGAAGCATTTTGATGTGAACGTCGATAGAAGGTCCCTCTCGGAAGAGCAGCTCGCGGCAATTTCTGCACGTCTAGGATTGGCTCAGGTCTATTATGAGTGGAACGACCTTGAGCGGATGCGTGAGCTGGAGCAAGAGGCATCACATCATTATGATCTCGCTCCTGAAATGCTTCGTGACATCATGCAAGTACCTTTGACATTAGCCCGGGCATGCATCCTGCATGTAGAAGGACAAACAACGCTTGCGACCCAACTCCTGGTCAATCTTTTATCTGATTGGCATAAATACGATAACGAAGTCATGGTTTATTTCTATCAGGAAGTTCAATCATGGTTAGTTCGGTTTGCCCTTTTACAAGGTGATCATGTGACTGCGCAGAATTGGGTGAATGATGTCACATATAGATCGCAGGGATTGCCCAGTACCAATACGCCTCTGCTTAATATGCCAGATGCTGATGAGAAATCAATGGATAATTCTGCCCGGGAGCAGCAGATAGAAAGCTTCCTTCCAACCTTTCATCATCGTAAAGAACTGCTTAGGGCTCGAGTGAATCTTGCTCATGGTGAAATTGAGACTGCGTTGATGTCGCTTCTCGATATTCTCTCATTGGCGCAAGCAACAGGACATGGGCGGATATTGCTTCAGATTAAATTACTTCTTGCTCAGGCATATGCTGCACGCAAGGAATTACCAGAGGCGCGTCATTACTTGCTGGAAGGGCTCGAGCAGGGGTACGCAGAGGGTTTTGTTCGTATCTTTCTAGATGAGGGTGAGGGTTTGATCCCATTGCTACGAGATGTGTTTCCTCACTTGCGAACACAACTCCTGCGTGGGTATGTACAGACACTATTGCAAGCCTTTACACATGTGCGTTCAACTACTATTGTTACTCCGGTCAATACAGCGCTTCTTGAACCTCTCTCCGCACAAGAGTTACGTGTTTTGCGTTTGCTAGCAAGTGGACGATCCAACCACGAGATCGCACGCGAACTGGTTGTGTCTGTTAATACAGTGCGTTCGCAGATACAAAGCATCTACCACAAGCTCCATGTGCACAACCGGCATGCTGCCTGCGAGATCGCGCGTGACCTGCGCCTCATTTAACATATAAGTAGAATACTTGCCTTCTTGCTCAACTGATGAGATAGAATCCCTTTCGCAAACCTCTTGAAGCTGATTATCATCCTCTTGACGTTCTCGGAATCATCCTCTCAATCATCTCTAATGATGATGTATACCGCTTTTTTTTTCTCTATACTGATCCCAATGAAACAAACAAACTGATTCATGTTTACCATGCGTTTTGCAATGATTAAAGATTAATAGATATCATTTTGTGTGAAAGGGGTATGCAAGATGTCTCAAGAAGTTATGTCCTTGCCTGATATCAATACCATACAGGTGTCGCCTGCTACTCCCATTGTCAGTGTTGATAATCTGGTGAAGCGTTATAAAAAAGCTGATAAAAACGCAGTCGATGGCGTCTCATTCTCGGTGGCGCAAGGAGATATGTTTGCCTTGCTTGGTCCCAATGGGGCGGGTAAGACCACTGCCATCTCAATTTTGACAACTACCCTGGCACCGACATCAGGTAGTGTTCGCATCGCGGGTTACGATCTGGCAACGCAGTCGCTCCAGGTGCGTCAACAGATAGGGATTGTGTTTCAGCGACCCAGCCTTGACCTTAATTTGACAGCTGAAGAAAATGTACGTTTGCACGCAACTCTATATGGACTCTATCCTTACCGGCTTGCCTATCGCATGATGCCACAAGCCTATCGTACACAGGTCAGCGAATTGGCAGCGTTGTTGGGAATCGAGGAGAGCCTCTTTAAGCCTGTTAAGACCTTTTCAGGTGGTATGAAGCGCAAGTTAGAAATAGTGCGTAGCCTGCTTCATAGGCCTGCTGTACTCTTTCTGGATGAGCCAACGACGGGGTTGGATCCGGAGAGCCGTCGGGGTTTGTGGGAGTACCTGCGCCAGGTGCGTGCTGAGAGTGGCACAACCGTCTTTCTGACCACGCATTACCTGGAAGAAGCTGAGAAGGCTGATAGAGTGTGTATCCTCAATCATGGTCGTGTTGTGAGCTCAGGTACCCCGGAGCAATTGAAAGCTGAATTGGCTCAACCTACCCTGCTGATCGATGCTCCAAACCGCAATTCCCTACGCGCGGAGCTCCAACAAATTGGGCAGCCCTTCGAGGAAGGGGCCTTTTTCTCTATCAATATGGAAAATCAGGTTGTGCATCAGTTCTTGAAATCGTTAGCGACGCCTTTGAGTGTGGTGCAAACGCATTCGCCCTCTTTGGAGGATGTCTACCTGAATATTATCAAACAAGACTAAGGGCTTATTCGAAATCCAAGGCCGCTGAACATGGCTAGCGCAGACCCCATGCGGGGGCATGGCGCGCTCAGGTTTGTGGATAAGGAGTAAAAAGCCGTAGGAGAACTATTATGAGCATTTCATCTACGCTTGCACGTACAGATAAATCGAAGCATATCAATAAAACGTGGAACGCTATTATGACTATCGCTGGACGCGATATCATGCGCTTCGTGCGCGAACCAATGCGCCTGATCTTTTCTCTGATTATGCCAATCATCCTGGTTGGTGGACTTGCTGGACCGTTACAAAGTAGCTTTGGTCAGGCCGCTGGGTATAACTTGATGACCTTTAGTATGACTGGCCTGCTAGCAATGTCTCTGTTTCAAAGTACAATGAGCGGTCTTGTATCGCTTATTGAAGATAAGGCGAGCGATTTCAGCCAGGAGATGTTTATCGCACCAATTTCGCGCTATGCAATTGTCTTTGGCAAGATCCTGGGCGAATCGCTTGTCGCCCTGGTTCAGGGCGTTGTGCTGGTGCTCATTGGTATATTCATTTTCAATGTCCCAGTATCGCTAGTTAGTCTATTGCTAATTATCCCAGCTTCGCTGATCATTTGTCTGTTCGGGGGCGCTTTTGGCGTCCTGGTAACATCAATCTTTAGCACACAACGTACGGCCAATATGGTTATGCCGTTCCTGATCTTTCCGCAACTTTTGCTTTCAGGGGTGTTTCTACCCATTCGGTCATTGCCCTGGTATCTGGATCTTATAGCAAGGATAGTGCCCTTGCGCTATGCTGTGGATCTGGTGCGTGGCATCTTCTATATCGGCAGACCAGAGTACTCTCAGGTTGTTCTGGCTAATCCATTGCTTAATCTGATAGTGATTGCTGTGCTCTTTGTACTCTGCCTGGTTATCGGTACTATCCTCTTTGTGCGCGGCGAGCGGAATCGCTAAGACAAATTATCGATTTATTAGCAAGTAGAAAAGGTTTGAGATAGATGAACGTTCCAGAGATTTTACAACCATATACAACCAGTACTGTGATTTCTGCGGATGGGACTGTGATAGGATATCGACAGTTTGGTAGTGGTCCGGGTGTGGTGCTTATGCACGGTGGTATGCAAGCCTCACAACTTATGATGGCCTTAGGCATATCCCTTGCTGACAAATTCACAATTTATATCCCCGATCGACGAGGGAGAGGAATGAGTGGCGCTCCAGGGGATGGCTATGGTATGGTGAAGGAGTGTGAGGATTTAGCAGCATTACTAAAGAAGACTGGTGCGCATCTGGTATTCGGCCTCAGTTCTGGCGCGCTGATTAGCCTTCAGGCTGCTCTGACTCTTTCAGGGATAGAGAAGGTGGCTTTATATGAGCCTCCTCTCTCCATTGATCATTCAATACCGAGAGATTGGGTGCCTCAGTATCTGCAAGAGATTGCTGAGAGAAGGTTCACTGCGGCGCTGATAACTGTTCTTAAGGGCTTGCAAATGGATACGGATTTGCCCGATATTCCTAGGGCAGTGCTTGAGCCTTTGGTAGAGCAGCGATTACGAGGGGAGGATCTGTCAGGAAGGCCAGATGATGTTTCTATGTGGGATCTTATTCCTACCCAGCGACTAGATATGATGCTGGTAGATGAGATGGAAGAAACCCTTGCGAGCTTTAAGGATATGAAAGCTGATGTGCTCTTACTCAGTGGCGAGAAAAGTCCAGCTTTCTTGAGGGAGCAGATGGATGCATTAGGAAAGGTCCTGCCACGATCAGAACGTGTTGAGTTCCCAGGCTTTGGGCATACTGCGCCGAGTGAAGATGGAGCCGAGCGCGTTGGCGAGGAGTTGCGTCGCTTCTTTGTCGCTGACAACGCTGACTAGTCTAGCATCTGAATGAGCACAATTGATATTCTCATATCGCATACTATATTCTTCAAACAGGCCAACCAGGGATAATGGTTGGCCTGTTTGTTGATGTTTAAGGCTCAATGCAGGCTGGAACTACATATAGATGGGTTGATCTAATTAAGAGTATCCTGGTTTGTAGGTATTTGTTTTCCCATGGTTTGTCATTGAGGTTGCATGTGTAAATGATTGGGAGTTTGTAACGCCTGACTGTTATATATGTTGCATGTATATAACAGAAAAGGGAAATACGAAGTAGCAATGGAATTATCCTTTTCGGAACAGGGTGAACAGCGACGTGCTCTTATGGAGACTATCTTTCGTGAGCATTATAAAGGGGTTCATTCCTTCATTTCCAACAAGGTTAAGCAGCCTGATGTCGCCGATGATCTGACCAGTAAGGTCTTTCTGAAAGCGTTTCGCTGGCTGCTTGAAGATCGTGGTATGAGGCAAGTTCGTAGCTGGCTCTATGCCGCCGCTCGTACTACCATCGCCGACTACTGGCGAGAGCAACTGAAATTCGCTCCTCTTTCTCTAGAGACCATAGAGTACAATGCGCCTGCCTCTTTTGAGCACTTTGAGAATGAGCAGATGCAGAGACGAGTGCAACATTTGCTTTCTTTGCTGCCAGCGCGTGAGCGTGAAGTGCTCCTCTTGCGTTTCCTGCATGGATATACAGCGGCAGAGGTTGGTCAGGAAATGGGTTTGAGCGCGGTGCATGTGCGAGTACTACAATTGCGCGCCTTGCGACAAGCAGCCCTTATTGATACGGAAGAAAGGAAGCTTTTTCAGATGAATGAGCAGGAACTCAATTATACCGAGCAAGGTCAACGAGTGCTTGAGTTAGCTAAAGAAGAGGCGCTCTCTTTGAGGCATCACTACATTGGAACTGAGCACCTCCTGTTAGGTGTCCTAGCCGAAGGGAGTGCCGCGACTTCTTTGATTGAGCAGGGAACAACCCTTGAGCATGTTCGAGCGGGACTGATTTTTCTTGTCGGAAAAGATCAAGGCGATCCAGAATCTGGTACTCCCTTTACCCCCCAGGCGCTCAACGCTTTGGGAAGGGCGGAACAGGAAGCGCGAAATGGTGGAAAGGCTGCGATTAGCTCTCAACATATCTTATGTGCCTTGCAGGTCTCCGAGAACGAATATGGAATAACTTATGGGCTGCTGCAATCGTTGGGAGTCGAGCGAGTGTCAGAGCAAAGGTCGCCTGCTGATGAGAAGGCGAACGAAAGCGCTCTGATACTGACAGAGTCTCTTGTTGAACTCTATCCTGCGCTCAACCCGGAGGAAGAGATGCAACTGGCGCACATGGTTGCGCGTCGGGAGAGGGAAAATAAACGTGCTGAGTATTACAACGAAAACCCAGATAGTCATGTTGTAGAGGAGGGAAAATTAGCTTACTTTCGCTTGTTTATGGCGAGCCAGCAATTGGTTTTCTCTGCCGCAAAGGGGTATCTGGCTCCTGGGAAAGATGTTGGGAAATTGCTTGAAGCTGGCAATAGAGGACTCACGTATGCTATTCACAAGTTTGGATTGAAGACACAAGTACCTTTCCGTTCCTACGCTGCCCATTGGATTCATCTGGAAATGATGGAGTCCGTGCTTGAGTGGTGGTAAATTTCGTTGCTGCCATTTCTAAAAGATAGAATGGGGTATATGTTGCGAATATAGCGTTTAACGTTACTGGGGCGTGCTAACACGCCCCAAACCTCGTATCAGTAGGCTTCGAAGATGATGTCCTGTGCACCCTCCCAGAGGATCTTATGCCCTAGCGTTTTGAGTTGTTCGTTACCTGAGATAATGGTTAGGAAGTGGTTACCCGCAAGTTGCCCGACTTTGCTGGCAAAACTTGTTGAGCCGTAGGGGAAGAGGATTTCGGTTTCGCTAAAGCCGCCAGGATAGAGTAGGATCTGGCCTGCACCGGGGTGTGAAGTGTGGTTCTCAAACTCAACCCCTACTTTGAAATCACCCAGTGGTATCCAGGCTGATTCGCCGCTCCAGCGGGCCTGAATGAGTTTGTTGTGGAAAGGCAGTAGGGCGAGGAAGGCTCGACAAGTTTTGGGCGCGTCCTCCTCTTCGAGGCGAGCAATGAACTCAAACTGCTTGCCAACGGTAATGTGTACTTCACTCATATGTTTCTCCTCCTTAGTCGTGCGAAATGCTATCGGAGTGGCGCGAGCTAGTGAGCGCGTTAAGGACGCGTTCTGGTGTCATTGGTTGTTGGGTAAGCCAGATGCCAGTAGCATCGTAGATAGCGTGGGCTACTGCTGCGGCAAAGGGGATGAGTGGCATCTCAGCCATGCCCCGTGCGCCAAAGGCTCCGTTTGGGTCCGTTAATTCTAGAATCACCGAAGTGATGTCAAGCGGCATATCGAGTGCGGTGGGTAGAAGGTAGGTACTGAGATGTGAGGTCTGCACGCGTCCATCACGTACCTGGAAGTGTTCAAGTAGTGCGTAACCCAGAGCTTGAGCCAGACAGCCCTCGACCTGCCCGGTAATCTGCTGCATATTGATGGCCTTGCCCACGTCGTGGACGCTGATGACCCGCTCGACACTCACCTGCCCTGTGAGTGTGTTGACCTCTACTTCAACGGCCTGGGCTGTGTAGCCATAGCAGTAGTTAGGCGTTCCTCGAAAGGTGCTCGGATTGATGGCAGTCGTGGTTGGGGCATGATAGGTGCTGGTCGCGTAAGCCTGGTACTCGTCAGTAAAGCTCCAGCGTTCGCGTGCTTCCAGGGCTGCGTCATGTACTGCGCGACCCGCCATAAAGGTCAGGCGTGAGGCGGATGCACTCCCTGCGTTGGGTGCTTCTTGGCTGTCATCACAGATCATGGTAATTTTTTCGGGAGCTATTTTGATGACTTCGGCAGCTATTTGGCGGAGTGCGAGATGACTACCTTGCCCAACATCAGCCGCGCCAATACGCACTACAGCACGCTCAAGCTCGGCCTCACCATAGATCTCAACTGTTGCCGTTGCCTTCTCTAGAAAACCGAAAGAGTAGCCGATATTTTTGATGCCGCTAGCGATGCCGATACCTCGTTTCAGGTGTGGCTCTGAAGGCTGCTCAGGTGAGAACCACTGTCCCGCAATCTGGGTATAGCCCCAGCCTGTATGGATCTCTTGGGCGCAGCGCTCAAGAACTGGTATGGCACTCACGCCGCTTGGGACGGGGTGCTGAGTTGGTTCGATGCTACCCTCACGATAAAGGTTGCGGTGTCGGATCTCGATGGGATCGAGGTTCAGAGCTAGTGCCAAGCGCGTGACCATGCTTTCACAGGCGAAATGAGCTTGTGGCGCGCCGAAGCCGCGAAAAGCACCGCATGGGACGTTGTTCGTGTAGACGGCATAGGCATCAACGGTAAGATTGGGGATTTCGTAAGAGCCGGTCATGAAGAGTGCGATAACCTTGACGACCTCCACGCTGGTCGAGGCATAGGCTCCGCCATCGGCAACAGCCTCAGCTTCTACAGCTACAATCTCACCAGTGCGTTTGGCTCCCCAGCGACAGTGAATATGGACAGGGTGTCGCTTGTGATGCGCGATGATCGACTCTTCGCGTGTCCAGACTAGAGAGACTGCGTGCTTCAGTTTCCAGGCAGCCAGGGCGAGAAGATGTTGAATAGAGAGATCTTCGCGCCCCCCAAAAGCGCCCCCAATTGCGGCGTAGCGTACAATCACTTCCTCTTCAGCTAGTTGAAGCATAGCGGCTATCTGGCGACGATCTTCATGTAGCCATTGTCCAGCGGTTTCTACAACAAGTTTACCTTGAGCGTCGATATAGGCGATGCCAGCTTCGGGTTGTAGAAAGGCGTGCTCTTGCCAGGAGGTGCTGAAGCTCTCTTCGAGCACGATATCGGCCTCTGCCATTGCGCGCTGGCTATCGCCTTTGCGCAAGGGAAAATGGAAGAGCTGATTGCTGGACCGCCCGGCATGTACCAGAGGGGCTTCGGCTTTTAGAGCCTCGCGCGCATCGGTGACGGCGGGTAGATCTTCATAGCTGATTTTGACTGCGCTAGCTCCCGCGAGCGCAGCTTTTTTGGTGCGCGCCACGACCAGGGCGACTTTATCCCCTTCGAAGCGTACCACATCATCGCACAGAACAGGTTGGTCGGAATCGATTAGCCCATAGGCGTTGTAGGGTACGTCTTTAGCAGTAAGTACGGTGATTACCCCTGGTTGGTTCAGGGCCTCATGGGCGTCTATCGCCAGGATGCGTGCGTGGGGCCGACCGGCGAAAACCACCTGGAGATGGTACGTATCTGGCTGCATAAGGTCTGCTGGGTAACGGGTGGTGCCTGTGACCTTACCAGTGGCGTCTGGGCGCGGTAAGGAGGTGCCTACGATCTCTGTCATGCCTTCTCTCCTGCTTGAATCAATGCTTCCAGAATCTTGCTATAGCCAGTACAGCGGCAGAGGTTGCCACTAAGGGCGCTTCGCATCTCTTCAATATCGGGCTGTGGGCGCTCCTCCAGAAGCTTTGCGCCTGCCATGAGCATCCCTGGAATGCAGAAACCACACTGCACTGCCGCGCGATCAATGAAGGCTTGCTGAAGAGCATGAAGGTGTTCGGATGCGTCCGCTAGCCCTTCGATAGTTGTAATATGCGCTCCGTGAGCCTGAGTTGCTGGAACGAGGCAGGACATAACAGCCTGTCCATTGAGCCAGACAGTACAAGCTCCGCATTCTCCCTCCGCGCAACCCTCTTTGCAGCCAGTTAGCCTGGCGTCCTCACGTAGCATATTGAGAAGCGTCTTCTGTTGAGCGTCTGCAATAGCATAGGGTTGGCCGTTGATGGTGGTTTGTACTACACCTGTAAAGGAGGATTGGGGAGCAGGTGGTAGGCTAGCTGTTTCGAGCAAAACTGGATTTATTTTAAGAGGGCGCGTGAAACCCTCATGAGCCAGTTGCATAAGACCATGAGCGAGTACGTTAGTGAGGCAGCGTAGGCGATAGGATGCGGAGGCGCGTATATCATCGATGGGGAGCAGTCGCGCTCAACGAGTTGAGCTGCCTCATGGCAAGTTTCCGTGTCAAGGTGTTTGCCAATGAGAAAAGTCTCTACGTGCGTAGCGCGTACAACCGTGGGAGCTACACAACCAAGTGCGATGCGTGCTTCACTGACGATGTTATTTTCCAGCATGAGTACCAATGCGGCATTAACGACTGAGATAGCCTGGGCACGGCGCAGTCCAAGCTTGAAGAAGTGACTCCGACGTTCTATCTTGCTTAGAGGGATGCGGATTTCGCGTAGAAATTCATCCGTTTGCAGTTCTGTTTTTCGGACACCTTGATAGAAGCGGCTCAGAGGTACATTCCGTTCGCCCCTTTCATTGACAAGAACCAGTTCCGCATCGAGCGCCAGCAGGGGAGGGATGGTATCGTTGGCAGGAGAAGCTGTAAGCAAATTTCCTGCGATGGTTGCGCGAGCGCGGATCTGAGGTGCGCCTACCTGTGAGCATGCCTGGACGAGCGCGGGTGCGTGATTACGGCAGTGCGATGAGCGGAGAACATCGTTATGCGTTGCCAGAGCGCCTAAAGTCAGATAGTTCCCTACCAGACGAACATACTTGAGATCCGGCAAAGCGCTGACATCAATTAGCGTTTGGGTTGGTTTTACGCCTCGTTGAAGTTCTACTAACACATCGGTGCCACCTGCGACGATACGCGCACTGGCACCATAACGGCGCACTAGTTCGAGTGCTTCCGGTAGACTTGTAGGTTGTATGCAGTTTTGCCACATCATACATGTCCTCTTCTTAAATGTTACTCTCCACCTAAAAAAACTGCCTGGAAGGCGCAAACAGTAGTGTTTTTGGTAGAAACTTATCGACGTTGAGGGGTGAGCAGTTGACCATGCGCCTGTGTAGAGCATTGGCCTTGTTTATAGACCGTTCTACCGCGTAAGAGTGTCTGTGTGATCTGTCCTCGCATGGACATACCGATGTATGGGCTTTGTTGGTGGCGGTAGTGAAGATCTTCAGTGTGCAAGATTGTTTGTGCTTGTAAGTCCACCAGGGCTAAATCTGCGTCTGCGCCAATTACAAGCTTACCCTTACCTGGAAGCTGGAAGCGACGTGCGACCGCTTCAGCAGTGAGAGTCGTGAGCAGAGATAAGGGTAGGTTGCGCTCATGATGTCCTTTTGTAAGCAAGAGAGAGAGTAGTGATTGGCAGCCCGAGATGCCTCCCCAGACCTGGAAGAAGCTTTGGGCTATCTTCATAGTTGTGGGTGAGGGTGAGTGATCTGAACCAATGGTCTGGATATGTCCCATGCGCAAATGTTCCCATAGCATCTCTTGCTCCGCTTTGATACGCAGGGGTGGCGAGCACTTTGCGACTGCTCCCATGCGCTCCATGTCTTCCTCTGTCAGCACCAGATAGTGTGGGCATGTTTCACAACTGACATCAACATTGCGAGCTCGTGCTTCAGCAACCAGGGATATACCCGCGCCACAACTGATATGTACGATATGTAGGGAACATCCTGTAGCTTCTGCTATGCCAATGGCACGTTGGATTGCGTCTAATTCGGCGCTGACTGGACGCGCTTGCAGATAATCACGCACGCTTGTTTGACCTTTTTTAATAGCCTCACGTGCCAGTTTAGTCGTCAAATGGTCGTCCTCGGCATGGACAGCGACTAACTTGCCGAGGCGGGCGGCGCGTTCCATCCCCCTTTGGAGTGTGTCGTCATCGACTGCGTCGAAGTCATCGATGCCACTATTGCTCATAAAAGCTTTGAAACCAATGGCACCGCATTCCGCAAGCTCATCGAGCTGTTCAATGTTTGATGGGACGAGCCCGCCCCAGAGCGCGAAATCGACCAGTGAGGCTGCCTCAGACGCCTCGCGTTTGAGGGCGAAGCTAGCAGCGTCCAATGTAGGTGGTGAGGCGTTGAGTGGCATATCGCAAAAGGTGGTTGTGCCACCAGCAGCCAGGGCGCGTGAGCCCGTGGCAAAGCCTTCCCAATTGGTGCGCCCTGGCTCGTTAAAGTGAACATGAGCATCGATCACGCCGGGGAAGATGTGTAATCCTGTAGCATCAATTTCTTCGCTCGCAGAGCCAGTAAGCTGTGGGGAGATGGCGACTAGCTTACCATCACTGATCGCGAGGTCAGCATACTTCGCTCCGTTTGATGTAACCAATATGCCATCATGTATAAGTAGGTCATACAGGCTCAATTTCCACCTCCTTCGCTGTGAGCAGCAGGAAACGCTCAAGGGCTGCCACTGCTGCCTCCACATCCTCTTCACGTACTGCTTCAGATGGGTGATGGCTGATCCCGCCTGTACAGCGCACAAAGAGCATACTCATCTCTGTGAGCGTGCTTATGACTACCGCATCATGTCCGGCACCGCTAGCGAGCAGGGGAGCCGGGTAACCCTCTGCTATGAGCGCCTCTTGCCAGCGTTGGACAAGGTTCTGAGCGCAGAAGACGGTTGGGCTGTCCTGTACAAGCTGGCAGTTGAGTGCTATACCGCGTCGCGCACAGATGTTTTTAGCAACTACGTGAAGTTGGGAGGCGCATTTGGCGCGTCGCGTGTTGTCTTCATGGCGAATATCAAGGCTGAGCTGGACTTGACCCGGCACAACGTTGCTGGCTCCGGGTTGGACCTCAAGTTGCCCAACAGTCGCAACCAATCCCTCGACGCTACCGGCGAGCTGTTCAACAGCCAATATGAACTCAGAGGCGGCACAAAGTGCGTCGTGTCGCAGGTTCATGGGGAGTGTTCCGGCGTGCCCTTGTTCGCCGTGGAATTGGAAGAGCAGGCGCTGTTGCCCCACGATGGAATTGACAACGGCAAGTGGCATGTCGCGCTCTTCCAAGATTGGCCCCTGCTCAATATGTACCTCACAATAGCCTAGCAGTTCTCTGGGAGACCAGCGTGACACAGAAAAGTTCGTGGGATCAGGGTTACAACCAAAGGCGCGCAGAGCCTCGGCAATCGTAATGCCATCCTCATCTTGAAGCGTGAGCTGGTCAGGAGCAAATGCCCCTGTTATAGCCTTGCTTCCCATGTAGACGCTTTGATAACGCAGACCTTCTTCGTCTGCGAAGCCAAGCAACTCAATGGCAAAGGGGAGACGTATATTGCTTTGATGAAGTCGTTCCAGGCAAGATAGCGCGACCATGACGCCAAGCAGACCATCATATTTACCTGCATCACGAACACTATCCAGGTGTGAACCAAGTAGTAACGTTTTGGCGTTGGGTTTATTTGCCTCATAACGCCCAATAAGGTTGCCAATGGCATCGACCTCAACTACCATGCCTGCCGCGCGCAACCAATTGCTAATTACTTCGTGCATCTGGCGCATGGGCTGAGTGGCAAAACGGCGTGTGATCTGGCCTGGTATCTCGCTGAATGTCGCCAGTAGTTCACAGCGATCTATTATGGTGCGGGCAGCGCTCGCGTATGTCTGTCGCGTTTCCATAATTTCTGGCTCCTACAGTCTCATGTGGACCTGGTCACTTGCTATCCATCACAATTCCATTGCGATGACTGACGCTACCACGCTCAAATTCCCAAAAAGAAGATATTCGGTTGTTTATTGTAATGAAGCTAGCTACCTCGGTATGTACTGTACGCCCATGGTGATACCAGTAGCGGTACGTGATAATGATCTTCAGTCTGGGCGATGCCAAAGCGGATAGGTACTTTATCTAGAAAAGCAGGCTTAGGTAGGCTGCTGCCATGTACAGTAAAGTAGTCACCAACTGAGAAAACTAGCTCATAGTGTCCTACAATCAGTTCCGCGCCTTGCAAAAGTGGTTCGGCAGTACGCCCGTTGTCATTGGTGTTGGTACGTTTGAGTAATTCAAGTCGCTTACCCTGAACGTTGACGCGCCATAATTCAATGTTCATGTCAGTGGCAGGACAACCATGCATTGTGTCCAGAACATGTGTTGTTAGCATACCTGTCATAAACGTGGCTCCTCTGACTGGTTCTCCTCGGATGTTCGGCTGAGAGTCAGGTGAATATTGCCAAAAGCGGTAAAGGGGTCTGTGTAGACCTTAATTTGCTCCTCCTCTTGTGCCGCCACGACGAGATCACGCGTATGGTTCTGGGCATCAAATGTAACCGTTGCCAACTGGGGGAAACGTTCTAGCAGACGGCACCCCATTTCATAGACGAGATGCTGGATCGACTCACTAACAAATTCATCGAAGACAAATTGTATGAGGTCGCGCACCTGTTCAGAAGCTACATATGCCGCGTGATCAGGGGTCAGGAGAGATGTGACATCCGTATATGTCCAGTATACATTCAGGCGTATGAAGAGGGGGCGATCCATGCGTTCAGGAAGCGTTGTGTATTCGTCCTGCACAAAGTGTGTGAAGGCGCTTCCTGTGACCTTGAATAATTCCATTTGGAGCCGCCCACATTGATGGGCTGTGATAACAGGCTGTTGGTTCGTGTCCCGAGTAAAGTCCATTGTGGCTGTCGTGAAGTCACCATGTTCCCGCCTGAAGAGTATAGTGCTTGCCTTCTCTGGTAGTTGTGCGGGGGAGAAGGGTAATTCGCGGGTGGTGAGGCGAATTTGCTCCATTTGAGTGTATGTGGAGAGGAAGCGTTGACCGAGGAAAATCAGCAGAGCTTCAATTGTTGACCCCTCGAAGTTGAGTGCCTGGCGTAGCACAAAGTTTTTCATGCTATCAGTTGCAACAACATTACGATTATCACCTTCGGTATAAGCGGGCAGGAAGTTGTTGCCGAAGACCTCGACATCGATGAGTAGCGCGAAGAGCGTATTTGGCCGACCCTTGAAACGTGATTCAGGAATTGGTGTAATGTTTGTAAGTGGTTGTGCATATACCCGATAGACCGGAATATTGAGCTTCCCATAACTGATTGTACATCTGTAGTTCCTATGCATACCCTTCTCCATTAGAGCGTCGCGCTAGGTGTGCACGCTGGTGTAAACGCCATCAGAGTGAATCATCTACCACAAGATCACGTAGACGTAGAGAGCAGATCTTTGCAACCTCTGTTAAAGCCAGGGTAACCTCCTGCTCAAAGGTGTGATTCAACCGTTTGTCAAAGCCATCCAGAATGCTTTCCTTCTTATTCTCGCGGGCGCAAATGACGAATGGGAAGCCGAAGCGTTCACGATAAAGCTTGTTGTTGTGTTGGAAGGTTGCAATCTCCTCGCCAGTAAGTTGGTCCAATCCAGCAGCAGCCTGTTCTCCCTTTGACGCTGGTGAGAGGCTGCCTATCAATGCCGCACGCCCGACGAGGTCAGGATGGGCACGCAGAAGCGCAACCTGTTGATCCAGGGGAGCGGCATACATAATGGAACAGAGAACCTGATGTAATTGATCGAGGCTTGCGAATGGACGGGTAGGATAGGCGTTGGTGACGATCCAGGGTGGACCCTCAAAAAGGTTTGCCAATGCGCTTATGAAGGTTTCTTTCTCGTAGGTGTTGATGTCCTGAAGGGTTATTGTTAGTGATGCCATCTCAATCCTTTGCTAGCAATGCAATCGCCGAAACTGCTTACATGAAAAAAGAAGGCCTTACTATTATGTCTGAAAGCGTTATCAATGTCAAGTTGCCATTTGAAATAATTATAGATTTGTAATTATGAATTAATGATATTGGTTGGTGATAAAATACGAATCATGTATTTATATTGAAATAATGCTATTAATGAATGTCACCATTGTAATGATGAGTCCGCAATGGATTCACATTCGTGATGGCGTGCTAGCTATTAGGGAGAAGAGGTGGATCAAATAGTAAATCCTTTGCGCAGGCTAAAGCATTGAGTTTCCATATGGAAGCCCAGGTCTGTTGAGCATTGATGTGGTCTGGCCAGGCAAGTTAAATTCAAGGAGCGTGTTTGTGCGAAGTCGCACAATTTGAGGTTGTGTGAGCTATGCTCCTGATTCGCCTTTTTGGTATCAAAAACTGCTGCACAAAGGTAACAGAATACTAGAATATTGTTACCACTCATGCTACTATTGGAACAAGTCCATGCCCAGAGACAGGTGAGGTGGCCTCATCATATGTGCTATTTAAATCTACTTATAACTACTCTATTTACCCTACCTTCTTCTGGCTTTTGTGTGTGACCGAAAGGAGGCCCTAAGTGAGCGAAGAGAATGCCCCAGAAAAGAAGTGGGAGGGAGATCTTTTCCCATCGGAAAAGGTGAGGGAGTGGTCTAAGAGTCTCGCCCAGGCGAAGGATGAGAATAAGAACGCGAAGCCTGCTGGAACTCAGGTGCCTGAATCTTCTAAGAAAAAAGATGTATCGCCTGCTACTTCTCTTGTTGCATCTAAAGACTCTATCACCCCCTATATATGGGGAACTCCTGAAAGTTCTAAAGCTCCTCAGGTGAGATCTTCCAGGTCGCGTGGCCCTATTTTGAACTTGGGTCAGGATATCAAAACCAGTGACAAAAAAATTGTTCAACCTTTGTCGACAGAAAAGATAGAAGACGATAAATTTGAAGCTGCTCTACCCTCTATTTTTGTGGTTGATCATGACTTGCCTGTTCCAGGCTCGATTATACGTAACTTGCTGAGCACACGAATGCGTGGCGATCTTTCAAAGACTTTGGAGGATGCTGAGCCTGAATCTGGTGGCACTACATTTTCCTCTAAAGAAACAGCATCTACTGACAGTTCGACCGATGTTGTTATACCAGCGATGGCGGATAACATACCTCAAACTCTGGGCTTTATTCCGCTTGCCCATAATAAGCCTGCTAAGAGGAAGAGGCCGCTATACTCTATCTTCATCGCCGCAGTGGTAATTTTACTTTTGCTTGGTGGGCTTGGCACGACCTTCTTTTTGCAACAGAGGACACAGGGTTTGCCCAGGGAAGTGAAGCAGTCAACGCCTATAGTGACATTTGAGAATACTACTATACTGTCGTCACCCACACCTGGGCATACCGCGACTACTAAACCTGGACAGACCGCAACCACAAATCCGAAGGTAACACCATCGCCTGTCAGTACCTCTCAGCCTACACCAACTATTGTCCCTACACAGGGGGTTACACCTGTGCCAACTAAAGCCCCAATTCCTCCTTCGCTCTACCAATGCTCCTTCGAGGATGGGCAACTTGAAGGTTGGGCACCACGTAGCAGCCCAAATGTATATGTACAAAACAGCACCAATGTCGCGCGAGATGGAAGCCATTCTTTGATGGTAACTTTTGCCAGTTCGGACAACTATCCTCATATCTCGACAACACCCACAAATAATCCTCCCTATAAAGGTCAGGTTGTTTCGGGTTATGTATATGTTGCGGCTGGGAGTAATGTTCGAGGTCGAATGTACATACTGGATCAGAATATGAATGGCTTTATTGGTGGACAAGATCTCATATCATTGCCAACGGGATCATGGTATTACTTAAGTTATCAAATTGGTTCCTGGGCTCAGGGGTCCTCGACCCGTGTTGGTTTTGAATTCTCTGGCTCAAATGTCGTTGTCTACGTTGACTCAGTCAATTGGTGATCGCATTTTGCAAGAAAGTAGCATGCAAGTACTATTTTAGAAGCAATAGAAGTGTAGTTTACTTTTGCCTATGTTATGCTATTTTCATCCATTAAATTGCCAGCAATGATTTTGCGTATCTTAGACAAGTAGGTGGGTATTGGTAGTTATAATCGGCACTAATGGGAACCATCATTTAGATGTATTAGCATGAAACATCTAAAAATCTAGATTAAAGAGGCCGTCGTACATATGAAGTTTCGAATGAACCGAAGACAACTCCTGACTTTGTCTGCCAGCGGAGCAGGCGTTTTATTTGCTGCCGGAGCTGGTCTGAGCTTCTTCAGCCCCGAAAGTTTTGGTTTAACACATGCGGCTGCCCCCATCCTTAACCCTTTCCCTTTTGATATGCCTTCGACTGCTACCCTGCGCGCGTCAAAGAAGAAAGCTTTCGCGTATTATTTCCCTCCATATCCTGTTTCGATTGAGAACGTGGTTCCCTCGCAAGATTATTACGCGCGTTGGCTTGATCCAGATGCCAAAAATGGCGAGTATCGTTCCATTGGCGGCTATTTGCGTGACCGACCTTTGGGTCGTGCTCCACGCGCAGAGAGTTCCTGGCTCCAGACTGATTATAAAATCGAGGTGCAGCGCGCCATCGATATTGGGCTTGATGGCTTCATCTACGAGATGCCAGATCACACTTCGGTTGATCAGCGCTGGAATCGTATTAACCTTATGCTCGACGCCGCAAAAGCGGTTGACCCTGGATTCCGTGTTGGATTGAGTATTGATTTTCCAACAGCGGCAGACTCTACGCCGAACAACATGGCGAATACGATTCTTGCGCTCAAGAATCATCCCTCACTTTTGCGCCTTGATGATGGACGGATTGTGGTTGCGCCATTCTATCCGGAGCGAAAGCCACTTGATTGGTGGAAGCAGTTACGCACTCTTGTCCAGGCAGGTGGAGCCGACATCGCGTTTATTCCTCTCTTCTTGAGCACGAATGTCTCATCTTATCAATCATGGATGAGCTTTACCTATGGTGTCTCTTCCTGGGGAACGCGTAAAGCGTCTGGTATGGGCAGCTATACAACCGATGCATCACTGGCTCATAGCCACAATAATATATGGGTCGCTCCCATCGCGACACAGGATACGCGCCCTAAAGAGGGAAATTATTGGGAGGGGTCGAATAGTCAGCTTCTGCGTAACTCCTGGACCTCGGCCATTCAGACAAATGCTGAATGGGCATTGATGTTGACCTGGAATGACTATTCTGAATCCACACAGTTTGCACCTTCTGTTGAGACTCAGTACGCGTTCTATGACCTTACAGCGTATTACACAGCCTGGTTTAAGACGGGTGTACAGCCAGCGATTACACGTGATGTGCTCTACTACTTCCATCGGACCCAATTTGCCAATGCACAGCCAGATACGACGAAGCAGACGAAGGTTATGACTTTGCGCGCTGCCAGCGATCCAGCCATCGATAAAATTGAGCTGTTGGGTTTCCTTAAGAGCTCTGGTACGCTGGAAGTAAGTGTTGCCGGCAATATATATCAGCAGCAAGCGAATGCTGGTATGACATCCTTTACAGCTCCCCTTGCTGCTGGTATTCCTTCCTTTCGACTTACACGCAGTAGCGCGTCGGTAATCTCAATGCCCAGCGCCTTCCCAATTGCAAGCAGCATTACATATCAGGATCTCATGTACCATAGTGGTGGAAGCTCGCGTGCTCCCATCATGACGCGCCGTTACTTTAAGCTTGTCAACCACAATAGTGGGCAAGTGCTTGATGATACCAACGGTGGTGGGGCTGGTACCGCGCTCTTGCAGCAAACCAGTAATGGAGCGACGAAGCAGCAGTGGATACTTGTTCCAGGACCAGACGGCTATTACCAGATTCAATGTAAGGCGAATAATCTGGTTATCGATATGCCCTCAACCTCGCAAAGCGCTTTCGCTACACTAGCTACACCTTCGAGCACCTCGGATAGCCAGCTCTGGCAGATTACACCTACAGGTGATGGCTATTGTGTGTTTACCAATAAGAAGTCAGGCTATGCCCTTGATGTTCGTGGCGCATCCCAAACCGCTGGAGCCAACGTAATTCAATATGCTTACCACCAGGGTGCAAATCAACAATGGCAGTTGCAGGTTGTCTAAGCTCTTAGAACAAAAAAACACGCCGCTGATATGCTCAAGTTTCTAAGTAGATAGCCTGTGTGAAACGCGAAAGAGCCATCTCACTTGCTCAGCTAGTGAGATGGCTCTTTCATGTGATTATTTAAGATTTAGAAAATTCTATAGATTGAGTATTCTTGTGGCGACGTAATGCAGGTGAGAAAGTAATCACAATTGACAATATAGGCGTTGATATCAAAGCGCGGGTCAGCTCTGGTTATGACCAGTGGCTCTTTTACCGGATCGTTGGGGTTTGTGATTGGGGATCGTAATGACCAGATATGGACTGAGCCACTTCTATCAGTGGAGGCGAGCATATCATAAGTAAGCCAGGTAACCTTCTGCACCGCTCGTCTCTGTGGCGCATGTCCATGATAGATTGTAACAGGGCCATCGGTATTTGTGAGATTATATACTTGCACTGTATAGTCAGAACTGGCGCTAGCCATGAAGGAATCCCAGCAAGCAATAGCGTTAATTTGGCCTGTGTGCTTGTATTGTGTGGTGATCTTGTCATCTTGCCAGACGCTGACACTTCCATTTTCGCAACCATAGCAGAGGTAAAGTTGGTTGTTATCAGATGGGACTTGCAATCTTAGTGCTGTGATGTGGTTTCCTGCTTCGTGATAGATACGCTTTGGTGAAGCGGTCGCGTTATTGCTATTATCGATTTTCGAAAGATTATAGGTATACACTGTGTCATTGCAGGCGATGGCGAGAACATCGCCGTAAAGAGAGAGTGCGGTGACGGAAGCCGGAGCCCTCACCTTGCGATATAGCTCACCCGTTGTAGCATCCCAAACGTGGATTGTAGCGTCACCCTCGGCACAGGAAGCGATGTAAGTGTCATGATGCGAGTGTGAGATATATTTGATTGGTCCAGATTCGTGTCCTGTATAGGTGATCGAGTGATGAGAATAGAAGACATAGATAGTATTATCCGTACAAGCCACTATACTAAAGGCGCTGTCTTCGGCGTCTGCGAAGGCCGTCGCGGTCGCAGGCAATGTCCATGTCGCGAGCTTTTCTATGCGTGTAAAGTTGGACGTCATTGGAATTGTATCATCGGGCTTGTCGTCATCAATTATCTTTGAATCCGTATTTTGTGTTGAGGTGATAGCTGGGGGTGCGGAGGCATGTGAGTTTCCCAGATACTGGGCCCCAAAGAATGCCGCCAGAGTAATAGCTCCTCCTCCTAAGATGAGCACCCTTCTTCGATTGATTTTCGCTGGTTGTTGCTGTGGAGATGAAGCTACAGGCTTCATGGGAATGATAGGTGCCCTCATATTGCTCCAGGCTGGTCGAGTGGTTAGTGAGTGTGGCACAGGCGCAGCAGGCGGATTCGAGCTGTCAAGAGTTGAGAGCGCACCTAGCAAATACATCTTGACTTCGCGCATGGTCGCGGGTCTCAACTTGGTGTCAAGAGAGGTCATACGCTCGATAAGTTCGACCAGTTTTGGGGAAAGACCTGGAGTCTGTCTGGTAATAGGTGAGAAGCTAAAGGGACTCTGCGAGGGATCTTCTCCTGTTAACATCTGGTGCAAGAGAGCACCCAGGCTATAGATATCTGATTTAGGCGTCGTTTGAGCTTTGCCATATTGTTCTGGAGCGGCATAGCCAGGAGAACCGAGTGGCAAGGTATCATGTGCTTTACCTCGTTTGAAATAGCGCGCTGTGCCAAAGTCAACCAGGGCGATGTGATTATCCTTCTTAAGTATGATGTTAGAGGGCTTCAGATCGCGATAAATGATACGTGGGCTCTTATTGTGCATATAGGCGAGTACTTCACACAGCTCGAGCGCTATATGGAGAAAGGTGCGAGTGGTTCCAACCTCGCGAAAGCTCGAGCTTGTCAGGGTTGAGAAATATTGCTCAAGCGTTTGCCCCTCGATGAAATCCATTACAATATACCAGTGCTCGGAATCAGTAAAGTGGTCATGAAGCTGTGGTACCGCCTTGTGGTGAAGCGTGCTCATGATCGCGATCTCGCTATTGAATGTCGCGGTAGCGTCAATCATTTCGTCCGCGCTCAGTCCTTTGAGATTAATGGCCTTGATAGCGACAGAGCGATGTTTGTTCTGCCTGTCAAACGCCCTATAGATAGAGGCATAGCCTCCCTCACCAATGGTTTCTACAATGCGATAACGTTGTTGTAGCAAATTCGATTGGTAAGTCAGTGAAGGAGAAGAGGTTACTGTTTGACGTGGTGGATGAACACGCGCGACCTGGACTTGTTGTTGACCCTGCCGCGTGGAGATTATGGGCTTGTTAGGTAACGACTGATGACAGTAGACACAACTGCTTGCGGTGTTACTATTTTCGGCCCCGCAATGATCACAGAATAACATCGTAACGATGCTCCTTGCTCGATATGAGTGAGCTATGATTCTGTATAAATTATTAGCGCGCGGGTACGGTTGCAATGGCATATATGGCAGATAGCGCGCGGGTGCTGTTATGTATGTATATAGATATACGTCAGAAGCTCGACGCCATCAAAAGCAGAGCTTGTTTTCTTCCTTGCTCCCTCTCGCTCATCTCACTAATTGCGATCCATCGAAAATATAGAATGTTTTAGTCGTTAGTTCGGCCCTGCTAAAAATAGTATTGACAATGACGCCATTTTCACTATATACTTAGGTTGCCAACTAATTTAGTAGACAATATAGTTGGCAACCTAAGTATATGAAAACCATAGCCACAGTAGAGGGCGCGCTCTGGTTTTCGGAAGATCGAACCTATTATAAGGGGGCAAGTAAGTGAGCATGACTACTCCCGCTATTGAGCAGAAACTCATGCGCGCCATGATGCATTTTAGGCGGTTAAGTTGGTATCCACAGACTATTGCCGGCCTGAAACCGAGCGAGATACGCGTGCTGATTTGCGTAAAGAGGCGCACAGCAGCAGAGAGTTCTGAGTTAAAGGTGTCGGAGATCAGTAAGATGCTCCAGGTGACGTCTCCAACCGTCACTCAACTGCTAAAGAGCCTGGAAGCGCACGATTTAATCGAACGTCATATCGATACTTTTGACCGACGAGCTGTTGGCGTGCGCTTGACCGAAAAAGGTGAAAGGGTCGCGCAAGAGGCTCATGAGGCTTTCACTTCTTCTATCAAGGGACTCATCGAATACCTCGGTGAGGAGCAAAGCGATCAATTAGCCGAACTATTAACCAGAGTTTCCTACTACTTTTCTGAGTCTGAGAGAGAAGCGGATTAATCTTTTTTGAATGAATGGAGATGAGAATTCATGATCAAGTTATTGCGGTTCTTAAAGCCGTATAGCATGACACTCATCCTGGTGCTGGTGCTCGCCTTTGCTCAAACAATGGCGAATTTATATCTGCCAACATTAATGGCGGATATCGTGGATAAGGGTATTGCGAAGCAAGATACGAATTACATCTGGAGCACCGGAGGTTGGATGCTCTTGATTGCTGTGGGAGGTACGATCTGCGCTGTAGTGGGCATGTTTTTCTCCTCCCGCGTCGCTACTAGCTTTGGTCGCGATCTTCGCGCAAGCATTTTCAGTCGTGTCGAGCAGTTCTCGCTGCATGAGTTCGATACGTTGAGCACTGCCTCGCTCATTACCCGTACGACGAATGATACAACCCAGGTGCAGCAAGTCATGGTAATTAGCCTGAGTATGTTGATTATCGCGCCTCTAATGTGTATCGGTGGTATTATCATGGCGCTCGAACAGGATTTGGGACTCTCCTGGATTCTGGTTGTGATCGTGCCAGTTCTCATTATCACGATTGCTCTGATGATGAGCCGGGCTATCCCTCTCTTCCGCTTGATCCAGGTCAAGCTCGATAAGCTGAACCTCATCCTGAACGAGGGGTTGACTGGCGTGCGCGTGGTTCGGGCCTTTGATCGCATACGCCATGAGGAAGAGCGTTTTGATGAGGCCAATCTCGATCTCACTGAAGTTGGTATTAAGGTGAATCGTCTGGTGGCAGCCCTCATGCCTGTCATGATGTTGGTACTGAATGTCTCAAGTATCGCTATCATCTGGTTTGGCAGTATTCGTATCGATAATGGCGACATGCAGGTTGGGGCTTTGATGGCGTTCTTACAGTATGCTATGCAAATTCTCTTCTCCCTGCTTATGGTGGCGATGCTGTTCATCATGCTTCCTCGTGCAGCAGCCTCCGCTGTTCGTATCAACGAGGTGCTGGCGACAGAACCCGAGATTGTCGATGCTGAACAGGTGGTACGCGCCGATGAGAAGCGCGGGTATGTAGAGTTCCAGGATGTGACCTTTAGTTACCCTGGTGCGGAAGAGCCAGCCATTTCGAATATTACATTTAGTGCGTTCCCTGGTGAGGTGACGGCCATTATTGGTGGCACTGGCTCTGGAAAATCGACTCTAGTTAATTTGATTCCGCGCTTCTATGACACAGATAGTGGCCAGATTTTGGTTGATGGCGTCGATGTGCAGGCGATGTCGCAGGAACATCTGCGCGAGAAGATTGGTTTTGTGCCGCAGAAAGCTGTGCTCTTCTCTGGCTCCATCATTGAGAATCTTCGCTATGGTAAAGATGATGCCACTGATGAGGAGATGCGCCATGCGGCGGAGGTGGCACAAGCCGCAGAGTTCATTACTGGGATGTCTGATGGCTACAATTCCATTATCGCTCAAGGCGGGACAAACGTTTCTGGCGGACAGAAGCAGCGCCTCTCGATAGCTCGCGCTCTTGTGCGTAAGCCTGAGATCTACATCTTTGATGATAGCTTCTCCGCGCTTGACTTCAAGACCGACGCCCGTCTGCGAAGCGCGCTCAAGGAAGAGACGCAGAACTCGACAGTGTTGATTGTAGCCCAACGTGTGAGCACGGTTATGGATGCGGATCGCATTATTGTCCTCGATGAGGGCCATATTGCTGGTATTGGCACTCATAAGGAGTTGCTACAGACCTGTGATGTTTATCACGAAATTGTCTCTTCGCAGCTTTCTGTGGAGGAAATCGCATGAGCATGCAACGCAATAACAATCAGGGTGGCCCTATGCGTCCAGGTGGCCCTATGGGTGCGTTGGGGCGACCAGTAGAGAAAGCGAAGGATTTCAAGGGTACTCTTCGGCGTTTTACTGGCTACTTTGCTCCGTACAAGTTTCAACTTGCGGTCGTGCTGGTTACGGCTATCCTGAGCACAGTCTTTATGATCGTTGGCCCAAAGATTATGGGTATGGCGACAACCAAACTCTTTGAGGGGTTGATCGGTAAATATAAAGCTTTGATGATGCACCAGCCTGCGCCGGGCATCGACTTTACCTATATCGGCACCGTTCTGTTGTTCCTGCTGGGTCTGTATGTTTTGAGCTCCATCTTCGGCTATATTCAGCAGTACGTGATGGCAAGCGTTGGGCAAAGGACCGTGTATCGCTTGCGTAAAGAGGTTGATGAGAAGCTCTCGCGCCTGCCTCTGAAGTACTTCGATGGACGTCCTCATGGTGAGATCCTGAGCCGTGCAGTAAACGATATGGATAATATCAGCACGACGCTTCAGCAAAGCCTGACGCAGTTGATTACCTCTGTCGTCACCCTGGTTGGCGTGATTGTGATGATGTTTTCGATTAGCTGGTTGCTCGCCGTGATTGTGATCCTCACGCTTCCATTGAGCCTGGTGGTCACGATGGGTATCGCGAAACGTTCACAGACCTACTTCCGCGATCAGCAGCGTTCGCTCGGTATCCTCAATGGTCACGTTGAGGAGATGTACACGGGCCACAAGATCGTGAAGTCTTTCGGATACGAGAAGAAGTCTCTGGCTCACTTCGCCGAGTTGAATGAAAAGCTCTATGAGGCGGGTTGGAGGGCACAGTTTGCTTCGGGCATTATCATGCCACTTATGCGCTTCATTGGTAACATTGGTTATGTCTTTGTAAGCGTGGTTGGTGGAATCCTGGTTACGCAGGGTACAATCTCGATTGGTGATGTGCAGGCGTTCATTCAGTATGCCCAGCAGTTCACCCAGCCTATCACCCAGCTTGCCAACTTTGCCAATGTAATCCAGTCGACAATGGCTTCGGCTGAGCGCATCTTTGAGCTGCTCGACGAGCAGGAGGAGATACCGGAAGTTGCTGAAGCCAAGGTGATCGAATCTTCACAGGGCGCGGTAACATTTGAGCATGTCCGCTTTGGCTATAATGAGGACTCGATCCTGATGGAGGACATGAATATCAATGTTCAGCCTGGGCAGATGATTGCTATTGTTGGCCCGACTGGCGCGGGTAAAACGACCCTGGTCAATCTGCTCATGCGCTTCTACGAACTCAATGGAGGTCGTATCACGGTCGATGGTGTAGACATCACAGAGCTGAAGCGTGGGGCCTTGCGCCGAACCTTTGGTATGGTACTGCAGGATACCTGGCTCTTCAATGGCACTATTCGCGATAATATTGCTTATGGTCGCGATAATGCTTCAGAAGAGGAGATTGTACAGGCGTCGAAGGCTGCGTATTCTGATCACTTCATCAGAACGCTACCCGATGGCTATGACACCATCCTGAATGAAGAGGCGACTAACATCTCGCAGGGCCAGCGCCAGCTCTTGACTATCGCTCGCGCCTTCCTGGCTGATCCTGAAATTCTGATTCTGGATGAGGCTACCAGCAGTGTCGATACTCGTACTGAGATGCAGATTCAGACTGCTATGAGTGAACTGATGAAGGGTCGTACAAGCTTTGTGATTGCTCATCGCCTCTCAACTATTCGTGATGCTGATCTGATCCTGGTTATGAACCACGGTACCATTATTGAACAAGGCACACATAAAGAATTGCTTGAGCAGAATGGCTTCTATGCCGATCTCTACAATAGCCAGTTCACTGGTCGTGCCCTGCAAGAGGAAGCCGTATAGCTAACTCGATATTCAATCAACCCACAAAAGAGGTTTCCAGATTGAAATCTGGAAACCTCTTTTGTGGGTTGAACACTTGCTCTTTTCCCCTTGATTGCGTTAAGATAATGCCTAAATAGATGGCATTGCATGTTCAAGGAGAGGCCCATGCCCGACGAACGCAAACTGGTTACGATTCTCTTCGCAGACGTTACTGGATCGACCGCTCTGGCGGATTCGATGGACCCTGAGAATGTCCGAGCTCTTATGAGCCGCTACTATGAGCATGCTCACCGCATCATTACCGCTTACAGTGGCAAGTTGGAGAAGTTTATTGGCGATGCTGTAATGGCTATTTTCGGCTTCTCCCAGGCACACGGGGATGATGCTGAACGCGCGCTAGCCGCAGCCCTGGCTCTGCGTGATGCCATTGCCTCTGATGAGATCCTGCATCCTCTCTTTCGTCTGCGGATAGGCGTTAACACTGGTGAGGTCGTCGCTACAAGCAACCCTGAGCGTCTTGATTTTCTTGTGACGGGTGATGCCGTGAACGTCTCCGCACGTCTGCAACAGGGAGCCGAGCCCGACGAGATTATCGTGAGCGAACGCACGGCGCGAGCCGCGCGCAAGGCATTTTTGTTTGGCGAAGAGCGTATGTTACAGGCTAAGGGCAAGCCTTTGCCTCTGCGCGTCTTTCCGCTTACTAGTCGTCGTCCGAGTCGGCAAGTTGAACGCCCTCCCTTTGTAGGTCGCCTCGATGACCTACTGCATCTCGAGATTTTGAAATTGCATGTGCGCAATGGTCAACGATCGCGCCTGGCTTCGCTTATTGCTCCTGCTGGTACTGGCAAATCGCGTTTGTTGGAGGAGTTTGTCGTGCGCTTTAAGCCATCCGACAAATTCCAGGTTGCGTATGCACGTTGCCTCCCCTATGGGCAGACCCTTACCTATTGGCCTTTGCGTGGTATGCTCACTGACCTGCTTGGTCATGAGCCTGATAGAGGGCAGATTCGCTCCGTTTTTCGCCAGGGAGGGTACTCGGAAGAGAATGCAAGTCGTCTTACTGAGCACATATTAACGACTCTAGGTATGGAAGAGGGAAAATCCGCCCCCTCTGACGCCGATAGTGGGACTTCTGTCCCCACATCGGAAGAACTGGGCAAAATTGATGGTTGGCTAAAGTTTGTGGGGCTTGAACGAGAAGGTACCAGTGACTCTGGTCATACAATCTGGTCAGATGAGCGCACGAGCATGAAGAGAGACGCGGCTTCGGATGCTCCAGGCACGGTTAATCCTCCACCTCAGGAACCGCTGTCCATCCCTACGCCTCAAGTGAGGTCCATTCTGACTTCATCTATCAACGAATTGGCGCGACGTTTGACGCCTGGACCCGATTTCAATCCGCTCTCTGGTAATATTGATGAAATAGATAGGCAAGGGAATGAGCTTGGAGAGTTAATTCGTGCGAATATCTATCGCTCTCTTAAAGAGATAGTCCCTTCACGCTTCTATACACCCGATCGTAGTAGTCTCTTTGACGCCTGGAGCAAGCTCATTGAAGCTCTGACACGCCAGTCCCCACGCATACTCATCTTTGAGGATTTGCATTGGGCCAGTGATGCTCTGCTTGAGCTCATTGAGCATCTTATCCACGCCTTGAAAGATGTACCTGTGCTCTTTATCGCGACAGGTCGACCTGAGCTCCAGGACCGTAGCGCAACCTGGGGTGGGAAGGTTCCAGGTGTTACTACCATGCACTTGCAGCCGCTCGGCGATGCCGAAACACTAGAACTGCTGGACCGTATGCCAGTAACCATACCTGAGAATGTCCGCCAACTTGTTATCGAACGTTCTGGCGGCAACCCCTTCTTCGCTCTCGAGCTGATGCGTGGCTACGTTGAACATGTACAACGTGGTGGAGCTACTGATATTATTGCTCTTCCTGATACCGTTCATGCCGCTGTTCTCGCGCGTATCGATTTGCTTGCTCCCCAGGAGCGTACGCTTCTCCAGAGTGCGTCAGCCGCTAACCGCTCTTTTAGCCGGGAGTGGCTGGCTTCCCTCCTCGATGAGTCGAGTGAGCAGGATGTTGACGAGGCACTTGATGACTTGCTCGGTCGCGATATGCTGGTAGCGCTGGAGAGCGGTCGCTATGCCTTTCGCCATGCTCTTGTGCGCGATGTGGCCTACGGTACACTCTCGCGTGCCGAGCGTGTCCGTTTGCATAGCAAGAGCGCACTCTGGATGGAGGCCGCTGCCACTGACCATCTTGACGAATATATTGGCCTGATCGCTTATCACTATCGAGAAGCAATTCAATGCTCACGTCAGTCCGCCGTGCCCATTGAAATGCCTTTCCAGGCAGAACAGGCTGCACGCGCTTTAGAGCGTGCAGGGCTGCTGGCTGGTCGAACCGGTTCATATGAGGAAGCCAGAATGTATTTGCAACTGGCGATTGATCTTGCTCCTGAATCTGAATGTGTGCGCCTTTATGAGGAGTTAGCAGAGAGCACGCCACATGGGGAAATGGCTTGTGATACCTATCAGAAGGCGCTGGACTGTTGGCGTTCTACTGAGGAGCGTTTGCCGCTAATCGGCGCGCGCCTCTTGCGCAAACTCCTGATCGCGGCTACGCGTCATTCTTTCCTCCCTCGCTTCACCTTTGAAGAGGTGACTGCTATGCGCGAGGAGGCCCTCGCACTTGTTGAGCAGAGTGGCGATGAGGAGGAACGCTGGCGCATTCGACTGATTGCTTGCTTCGATCTCCGCTATTGTGATTCGGAGCAACATATGTCCCTGGCACCCTTACTTGCAGAGCAACGTGTATTAGCTAAGGAGGCTGCCGCTTACTTTGAGCAGCATGAGTCATGGGAGGCGCTTAGTGAGGCTTTGGATGCATATGGCGCACTGTCAATGCATGTCCATGATCTGCCTGAAGCCCTCAATGCTATGCAGCGCCGCCTGACTATCCCAAATCTGCCTGCCGGTGAGTGGGCGGACGCTGTTGGCTCGCTCGCTGATTGCCACTTCTTGATGGGAGACTATGATGCTTGCATCTCTGATGCCTGGGACGCGTTCAAGCATCTTAAGCCCGGTCAATCAGTGATTGGTTTCCAGAAGGTAGTAGGTAACGCCGCGTTCTGCGCTTTTAACTCTGGTCGATGGGATGAATTGGATAGACTTCGCTCGAAGATGGATGAAATACATGCACTTGTACAGACGGACAAGAGTGCACTGGTTTCGCTTGTACGCGCCTATCATTCGATTCTCCTGTTAGCTATGGCGCGTGAAGATAGTACCTTAATCGCTGAAATGGCCGCCAGGGTCCGCAGGGATGGGGAGCTTCTGGGACCCGGTTTTGCTCGCTACCTTGATGGTTTGTTGGAAGGCGATGCGCAAAAGATACGTGTGGATTACCCTCGACTTGCGGGGCATGTCCTTCGCCTTGCTTCTCTACTGATCTTGAACGAGCGTGGAGTCGCCCTTTCTGAGGAGGAAATTTCGCGTGTCAACGAGGATGGGAGCGGCTATCGCTGCTGGCGCGAGATCGCTCAGGCCCTGACCGCAAACGATAATGATCGTCTGGCGCAAGCGATTGATGAGGCCGAGGCGAATGGTCTCGCTCCACATGCAGCTCGTATGCGACTTGTTCTCGCTCAACGTTGCGGTGATCTTACACACTTTGAGCGGGCCCGTCCCGTTCTCGAACGCCTCGGTGATCGTCAGGGATTGCGCCGCCTTCAGGAGATTTCAGAAGGCATCACTACTCATCGCGCTTGAGTGTGGAGTAAAGAGTTTATGTCATCTTCTGAGAAGAAGAACCTTATCCGTTCGCTTTACGAGGCAATCAATGCTGGAAATTTGGTGCGTATAGATGAAGTCTTCGCGCCTGACTTCGTTGATCGCTCAACTTCTGAGCAGATACCAGGACCGCAGGGCGTGCGAGCATATTTTTCTCAGCTTCGTGCCGCCCTGCCGGACCTTACCATCACTATTGACGATCTATTTGCAGAAGACAATAGGGTTGCTGTCCGCACAACCTGGCGTGGAACGCTCGCGAGTGGTCGCGAGGTTCATCGAACTATGATGCAAATTTTCCGTATCCATCAAGGCTTCATCCTCGAAGAATGGAATGAAGGCGCTGATCTACTCTGAAATGGTGCGTGGAAGGAACTTTGCACAGGCTAAAGTTCTTTGCCTACAGATGCAGGACATAAGCCTTCCGAACGCCATCATAAATGTTCAGAGATAAGCACCTGCTCCTTACACACTTTCTTCTTTATTATTGTGGGTAACATAAAAGCTGTCCCTTTGGACAGCCTATACTGTCCTCTCGCACAATGTCTCTCCATGCTCGATTTGATAAAGTCTTTCTTAAAGAAGTAGCAGAGAGATAACAATGCCAGATTTGGCTACTGTGCGAAAGGATTAGATACTATGCCTACAACACAAGCACGTACCGCAGTGATTACTGGAGCCTCGCGTGGGTTGGGTCTCGCGTTGGCGCGCCACCTCGCTCGCGAAGGCTGGAACCTCATCATCGATGCCCGCGGTGCTGATGCCCTGGAAGAGGCGCGGGCTGAACTTGTTTGTGCTGGCATTGGTCACGTCGTTGCCCTGGCGGGTGACGTGACCAATGCCAGTCATCGTCAGGCCATCGAAAGCGCCGTACAGGAATTTGGGTCGCTTGATCTTCTGGTCAACAATGCTAGTATCCTTGGCCCCAGTCCACAGCCATTTCTACTCGCCTATCCACTAGAAACGCTTGAGCAGGTGTATCGTACCAACGTCATTGCGCCCCTTGCGCTAACTCAGGCGCTACAGCAATACCTTCAACCTGGAGCGGTTGTCATTAACATTACCAGCGACGCAGGCGTTGAAGCCTATGAAGGTTGGGGGGGCTATGGCTCAAGCAAGGCCGCGCTTGAACAACTCTCACATATCCTGGCAGCGGAGAACTCACAGTTACGAGTTTACTGGGTCGATCCCGGCGATATGCGTACCCAGATGCATCAAGAAGCCTTCCCTGGCGAAGACATTAGTGACCGTCCATTGCCAGAAGAGAGTGTCCCCGGTCTGCTCAAATTGATTGAAGGGATTTATCCTAGTGGACGCTATCAGGCTCAGGCCTTATTAAAGGAAGTGTAGCGATGACGCAATCACAAATCCTTACCTGCCCATTACACAATACAACTCAGCCTATCCCCAGTAGCCTGGACTTTGAGTTGCCTGTTGAGCTAGAGGCCACAATGCCGCCTGAAGCGCGTGGGCTAGCTCGCGATGACGTTCGCTTAATGGTCTCGTATCGCTCCGATAACCATGTCGTACATGGCAGTTTCCGCGATATCGAGAACGCGCTGCTGCCCGGCGATATGCTGGTCATCAATACCAGTGGTACGATGAATGCTGCTCTGAAGACCACGCGTGTGGATGGCACTCCGCTTGAACTGCATCTCTCAACTCGTCTACCAGCGGGATTGTGGATCGTCGAAGTTCGCCAACCACATGGAAAGAGCACGCGCCCTTTCTTCGATCTTAAAGCAGGAGAGTCTTTACGCTTGCCACAGGGAGCTTCTCTTAATATATTGACCCCTTATCGCGACGATGCTGGCGGTCGCGTTCAGCAAAAGTCACGCCTCTGGATCGCGACTCTGGATCTCGCTCAATCTCTTCAGCCCTACCTTGATTTGAATGGCTTTCCCATTCGCTATAGCTATGTACAGGAGGAATGGCCCCTTCACTACTATCAAACTGTCTATGTGACGGAGAAAGGGAGCGCCGAGATGCCTTCGGCAGGTCGGGCCTTTACCTCTGAACTTCTGACACGCCTGGTCGCGCGCGGAGTTCAGATTGTGCCGCTGCTCCTACATACAGGTGTATCCAGTCTAGAGGAGCATGAGCCACCATATGAGGAGTTTTATCGTGTGCCAGTCGAGACGGCCCGGAGTGTCAATGCTGCTCGTCAGACCGGAAAGCGCATTATTGCCGTTGGAACTACAGTCGTGCGCGCCCTGGAAACAGTGACGGATGGAGATGGCGTAACGCATCCAGGCGAGGGCTGGACGCGTCTGGTTATCACGCCTGGCCGAGGCATTCACGCGGTCAATGCTCTGCTGACAGGCCTACATGAGCCGCGTGCCTCACATCTGCTTATGCTTGAAGCATTGGCGGGTAGTGAGCATCTTCAGGTCACCTATCGCGAAGCCCTGAGTCAGCGTTACCTCTGGCATGAGTTTGGTGATTTGCATTTGATGCTCCCATGAGTGAGGGTGCGTATTCTGGATTACTTGCAGGGCTGGGCAATATCTACCAGCCCTGTTATTTTACAGATGATACCCGTTGCGTAATATCCTGCATCCAGGGATAATGCTCACGCAAGTGCTCTGTCATGCGGCGGAAGGTCTTTGCCATAGTCCACTCACCGCCTCCTTGTATATAAATATGCGAGCGTTGTTCTTCTGTGAATCCGCACAAGAGCCTCTCATAGTTTGCCCCATTCTCCAGGAATGTGTGGACGAGAACGGTGTCAGCTACATCTGGCGTAGTGGGTGGTTCCTTCTCATTTAGACACATCACGTAGTAAGCTTCACATTCAATCAGATGGCGTAAGTGTTCTGAGAGCGACCATTCGCCTGGACCGGGAGATTTACTTCTCAAGTCTGGTGCAACACTCTCATAGAGTTTGACAAGCTGTGTGCGTGCGGTATTCGCCACCTGAAATACCTTTTCAATTTCCTCGTCCGTTGGTGCGGGCAAGTCGGACTCAAAGCGCGGTCCAACATTCTTAGCCTGAATGCGCTCTCGGACCACCACTTTGATGTCTTCGATATCCCCTTGCGGGAGGGGGAGGTCATGCTGTTTGAGCCAGAGTAAATATTCCGCAATAGCGGCTGGTGCCTTTTGTAGCGCCTCCTCATAAGTTGGGGCAGTTGTTAGACATCCCGGCAACTCTCGAAAAAGGACCATACTTTCACTTTTCCATTCCTCGACTAGCGCGTAGTATTCCATCTTTGTGCCTCCTTGCTTCTTTTCAAACAATGTTCATGGTAGCGTGTGCAAGATATTTCTCGATTGCCAATATCTTGCATTGGTAGAACAATTGTATCATCATCTGGTTGCATTTTGATCAAGATTAAAGATAATGAGATGCGTAATTATGGTGAGGAAAGGGGCGAACATCTTCATCGCCCCTTTGATGCTTCGTTGGTTTATTTCAAGCCAGAGGATTTGATGGATTCTACAAGTTGACGCTGGAAGACAAAGAAGAGAATGATGGTTGGTAGTGCCGCGACTGTTGATGCGGCCATAATGTAGTTCCAGGTGGCGGAATACTGTGATTGGAAGTTTGCGATACCGATTTGTACCATCCATAGGCTAGAATCAGTCGTGATGGTCAAGGGCCAGAGAAAACTATTCCAGTTTGTCAGAAAGAAGAAGACTGCCAGTGCGGCCATAATTGGGCGGCTGAGGGGTAAAATCAAATGCCAGTAGGTTTGCCAGTAGCTACAGCCATCGAGGATGGCGGCCTCTGAAAGCTCATTTGGAATACCTATATAGAATTGTCGCAGCAGGAAAATGCCAAAGGCATTAAACAATGCTGGAATGATTAAGCCCGCATATGAATTAAGCATGCCCAGGCTCTTAATCAGAATGAAGAGCGGCACCAGGATGACTGGTAATGAGACGAGAAAGGTTGAGAAGATCGCCAGGAAGATAACCTCGCGGCCTGGAAACTTGAGTTTTGCTAGCGCATAGGCTGCCATTGAGTGGAAGAGAAGCGCAACAACTGTGACCACTCCTGCGACAATGAAGCTATTGAGCATATAGCTTAGAAAGGGGACCTGTGTAAAGACATACGTGAAGTTGTCCAGTGTCGGCGCTGAGGGAATGAGATTATTATTGTTGACTTCTGTAGGCCCTTTAAAGGAGCTAGAGAGCATCCATAGTAACGGGAAGACCGTCAGAATGGCGATCACTGCTGTGATGACGAAGGTAATGGTTTTGCGCGAGTAGCGCTTGAAAGTTCTGACACTTGGAGAGCGATTAATCTGACTCAAAGCGACCTCCCTTTGTGAGTGCGAACATAATCAGAGTAGCGATCAGCAAAATTCCGACCAGGAAAGATGCCATTGCGGCGGCATACCCATAATGTCCAAACTGAAATGCCTGTTGATAAATGTAGAAGATGCCCAGTGAGGTCGACTGAGCAGGGCCCCCTTTGGTCATGACATAAATGAGGTCAAAGCCTTGCGCTCCAGAGACAGAAGAAACTATGGAGACGAGCAACACAAAGAAACTGGTAGGTTTGAGCAGCGGCCAGGTCACATTCCAGAAGGCATTCCAGCCGCCAGCACCATCGATTTCAGCCGCCTCGTAATATTCGCGAGGAATATCTTGCAAGCCTGCTACAAAGATGATCATGTAATAGCCCATTCCAAACCAGACATTTACAAGAATGACTGTCCACAGGGCCACATTCGGATCACCAAGCCATGAAGGAGTAGGAAGATGCAGAAATTGGAGAAGCTGATTGACAATGCCTACCTGATCCGTCAGCATGAAGCGCCAGACGAATCCTACCACAACCAGGCTTATTACATAAGGCATAAAGAGCATGCTACGTAACACGCCAATCAGAGGGATTTTCTGCCGTACAAGTAGAGCTAGGGCTAGACTCACAATGAAGAGGAGCGGTGTAAGCACAAAGACATAGAGTAAAGTTGTGCGTAGGCTTGCAAGAAACTGCTCATCGCTAAACATCTGGGTATAGTTTCCCAGCCCAGCAAAGGCGAAGTTGCCAAATCCATCTGACTCGAAGAAGCCCAGCCCAAGCGAGAACAGCATCGGAACCGCTAGAAAGATTGTGAGCCCGAGTACATCAGGAAGTAAGAAGAGATACGCGGCGAAAGCTTCTCGCTGGCGTCTAGAGAGGCCCTTTGCGGGCCTCCCCTGCTGCGCGGAACTATCGCCTGCGTGCTTTGCAAGCGAGCCAGCACTCATACGATAGATCCTCCTTTATAGCTGCCGAGGAAGGTATCGATAGCCTTTGAGGCTTTCTCGGCCTCCTGGCGTGGGTCTGCGCCATTCAGCATACATGCCTGGATTGCGTCCGAGATGGGTTTATAGATTTCAGGTGGGAAGCGAGGCTCGGCGCGACCACCAGGGAAGATCTCTTCTTTAAAGGTCTTTAGCGCACCCTCAGCGAAGGCATTGTCCTTTGTAGCCTGATCCATTACCGATTTGCGTGGGCCAACATCCGATTTTGCCTTTGATATCCAGTCCACGCCTCGCTGGATGGAATCTGGCTGCATAGAGGCGAGTGCCCAGGCACAGAAGCGAGCGGCCTCGTCTGGGTTCTTACCCTTGGCATTCGCCACAAAGGCCCAGCCACCAAGCACCGTCTTATATGTTCCACCAGTGGGTATGGGGAGCTTGAAGACGCCGTACTTAAACTTGGGTGCGTTATTTTTCAAATCGGAGACGCCCCAGATACCAGCGTTCTGGATCGCACAGCGTCCGGCAGCCAGGTTGGCTACTGTATCGCCACCACCACCAACAACTGTACGCGGTGTAATGCCACGCTTTACCGCGTCCTGCCAGAACTGAAGGGCCTGGATTGTGGCTGGAGAGTTGAAGGTACTCTTCTTTCCACCGGCATCGACGACTTCGCCGCCGCCTTGCCACATGAAGGGATACCATGTGAAGTTCTGATAATATCCAGGTGTGGGCTCAAAGATAATACCTGAGCGCTTGTTTGTTTTAAGCTTATCGCCGATCTCAAGGAGTTCATCCCAGGTTTTAGGAACGTCGTTCTCGTTCAGTCCAGCTTGCTCAAAGGCTTCGATGCTGTAGTAGAAAGCCATTGGCTCGACTTCCATTGGAACGGCATAGATCTTACCGTCAATTGTGCGTGTGCTCATGACATCTGGGTAAAGATCGCTTTGGGCATTTTTATCAATGTGCAGTGTGAGGTCTTGGAGCACGCCACCATTGTAGTAGCGCAGGAAGTCGCCAGGGCTGATGATGAAGATATCGGGTCCTTGTCCAGAGGCGAACGCCGTTTGTAGCTTAGAGCCGCTGATATAGTCTGTGTTCGGGATATATTCCAGCTTGATCTGGGCTTTCTCAGACTTATTCCAATTGTTCACCAGATCTACAAACCATTGGCTCTGTGATTTGACTGTTCCATTAGGTCCGTAGAATTGCCAGAAGCTCATAGGTCCAGAGGACGTGCTGCCGCCACAGCTACTCATCAATGCTGCAATGCTGGTTGTGCCAAGAGCAGCCATACCACCGTAGCCTGCGCGCTTCAAGAAACCACGACGTGATATTGAAGTATCTGTCAGCTCGCTCAACAAAGGACGATCAATGTCCATGTACTTACCTATACCTTTCTCTTGCGGCTCTTTCCGCAAAGTACCCCAAGACGTAACAGATGTGACCCTTGAGAGAGGCTTGCCATATAACCTCTAGGTCCTCTGCTGGTGAAGAAATAAGCACTGCACCATTACAGTGTGCCAGAAAACATTTTCATGACATGTTTTAGCATCAGGTAAAAGCTGTGAAAATGTTTTCATAAATACATTTACAAAGATGATAATAATCACCTCTGCCATCTTTGTCAAGGCTTGTTCGTCTGATTTACTGAGAATCAAGTGGAATTAATTGCAGGTATTTATCGCATTAAGGCCTAAATTAGGCGCGTAATGTGCATATTTCTGACTTGACAGCTAGGCGAGTACGTGATTATACTCTGAATTGTTGAAACAATTAGCCGCTGACATGTGAAATCCTTTTCACATCAGATTTTAATAACTTGAACATAGTGGGTTTAAATCTGAAAAGGATTTCACAAGGCATCCAGATTGCCTTCATGAGCTGCAAATCTTGCGATTGATGTGCTATACCTGTATGATAGCAATCAGGATGACAACGGTTTGCGCCGCAAGGTCTTATGCGAAAACCAACCCTCATGCGAGGGCATTCAGGTTTTCGTACAAGGAGTAAGTGAACCTGTCGCGGGTAATTGAATTATGCCTTCCGAAAAACCTGAGCGCGTTCGCGCCTGCCGAATTTCTGAGTAATGGGTGGTTTTCAAGAGGGTAGAGGGAACGTTCCATGAGCACAATTCAAGATGTAGCTAAATATGCAGGTGTTTCAATATCAACAGTTTCACGTGTTTTAAACGGAACCGCACGTGTCAATCCGGATGTGATGGTTCGCGTGCGCACTGCGATTGAGGCACTTAATTATCAGCCCAGTCGAGCGGCTCGGGCTTTGCGCTCAAACCAATCGTCGATCATTGGACTATTGATTACGGATATTCAGAACCCTTTCTTCACTGCATTGGTGCGAGGGGTTGAGGATGTCGCGCAGCGCAATGGCTACAGCCTGATTCTCTGCAACTCCGACGAAAATCCACTCAAGGAGCAGCAATATATCGAGGTTCTGTGCTCACAGCGCGTAGCGGGAGCTATTGTGGTTCCTACACGTGAGCAGGCTCATTCGCTGCAACCGTTTCGCGAGTTAGGTATTCCAGCTCTGGCGGTTGATAGGCGGGTAAAAGATCCTGATATCGATACTGTTGTGGTGGACAACCAGCGAGGAGCTTATGAAGCGGTCAAACATCTCTGCGCGAATGGCTACCAACGCATAGGAGTGGTTACGGGTCCTCAGACGACGACTACTGGACGTGAACGTTTGCTCGGATATCGCCGGGCGTTGATCGAATCTGGAATCACGCCGGATCCCCAGTTAGAGCGTCAAGGGCCGTTCAAAATGGCGGCTGGTCAACAATTCGCGGGTGAGTTGTTAGACCTTGATGAGCCAGTGGACGCTCTCTTTGTTGCCAATAATCTGTTGACCATAGGTGCGCTGGAGGCTATCAGTATGCGCAATATGCGTATACCCGAGGATATCGCGATTGTCGCTTTTGACGATATTCCCTGGGCCGCCCTGGGTTCCGTCTCATTAACAACGGTCACACAGCCAGTCTATGAACTGGGAAGCACTGCCGCTTTACGCCTGTTCCAGCGTATGCAAAAAGGGGCTTCATTTACGAGGCAGGAGATCGTTCTCTCTCCAACGCTTCATGTGCGAAATTCATCGCAGCCACGGCAACCTCTTCTGGCTTGATTCGTGCTTCTTTTGATGCACGTCAGGACGAGTTGGCTCAAGGGTGAGGCCAGGCAATTTGTAATGGAAAGGTAACTCGTGATGACAAAGATTGGTATTTTAACATTTTCTGATGGAAGACCGTTTGTGGCGCAAGAGGTCGAAGCTTTCAACCAGGGCTATCAAGATCGCATTAAGCAGCGTCTGGAGAAGGATGGTTATCAGGTTATCGCTGGAGAGTCGATTATTTGCACGAACGAAGATGCTGTGCGTGAGGGCAAACGCCTGACGGCTCTGGGCTGTGATTGCACAATATTTAATTTCGCTGTTTGGGCTTTCCCTCATTTACCCGCCCTGGCTTCGCGCTTTACTCCCGGACCTTTGCTCCTTTTCAGCAACATTGACCCTCAGTATCCCGGTCTGGTTGGCATGCTGGCGAGTGCAGGTGGTCTGAGTCAGGCCGGAACTAAGTATTCACGCGCGTATGGCAATATTGAGGACGAAGAGACCTACGAGAAAGTTCGCTCGTTTGTACGGGCTGCTGGAGCCGTTTCAGCCTTACGCGGTCAGACCTTTGGCTTGATTGGTGGACGTCCGATGGGTATGTATACAACTACCTCTGATCCTGCAACGTGGCTGAAGGTATTTGGTGTAGATGTTGAGCATGTAGACCAGGGTGAGATTATTCGCCTCGCCTCTGAGGTTCCTCAGAAGCAAGTTGACGCCGCATTTGCCTGGTTGGAAGAGAATATTGGGCACATTCACTACGATGGCAAACAGCTTACTCCCGACAAATTAAAAACTCAGGTCCGCGCGACCTATGCTATGAAGCAGATCATTGAGGAGTATCGCCTCGATTTCTCTGGCATCAAGGCCCAGCCCGAATTAACAAATCACTTCTGTACAATGGATGTGACGGAAGCTTTCTTGAATGATCCTTATGACTGGGATGGTCCGCATGAGCCACACGTCTGCTCGACTGAAGCTGACATGGATGCTGCACTTACTATGCAAATTTTCAAGCATCTTTCCCATACTCCTGCTCTTTTTGCTGATGTACGCCATTATCACGCTGACCTGGGGATCTGGGATCTAGTAAACTCTGGCGAGCATGCAACCTATTTCGCTGGTCGCTCCTTCGATCCCAAAGACAACCTGCCCCATGTTCACTTCTATCCTGAGAGCTTCTACTTTCCGGCTGGTGGTGCAAGCGTTCATCATCTTGCGCACCCTGGCAACGCGACGTTCGCGCGCCTTACACGCCTGGATGGCAAATACTCAATGGCGATCCTGCGCGGCGAGTTTGTGCAGTATGATGAGGCGAAGAACATGGATCTCATGAAGCAGACTGATTTGGCCTGGCCTCATGCCTTCACACGCTTCGACTGCTCTGCCGAAGAGTTCATCGCTAACTATACCAGCAACCATATTCATGCCGCTTATGGCGATTGGGTCAATGAACTGCGCCAGGTCGCTGACTTGCTTGGTATTGAGGCTCGCGTCTACGGCGAATAGTTGGTAGTCATTTGCCTTTTTGAAAGACTAAAAGGATGTGCTTGCTATGCGTGAAGAGCTAGTTTTAGGTATTGATGCTGGCACAAGCAGTTTGCGTGCGGGTTTGTTCGATCTCGCGGGTAGTCCACTGGGTTTTTATGACCAGGGCTACCAGACGCATTATCCACAACCAGGCCAGGCTGAGCAGCAGCCCTTGGACTGGTGGCAGGCGCTGGTCGCTGCTGTACGTGGTTGTCTGCAAAAGAGTGGCGTTAATCCTGCGCACGTGATTGGTCTGGCGATTGACGCCCCTTGTGATATTCTGCTGACGGATGGTGAGGGGAATCCCCTGAGCCCAAGCTTGATGTGGATGGACCTACGAGCAACCGATGAGGCGCGGGAGCTTACCGAGACCCATGATCCTGTATTGCGTTATTGTGGAGGAGAAGTGCCAGCCGAATGGCCTATACCCAAAGCCTTATGGCTCAAGCGCCATCGGCCTGAGTTGTGGGGGCAGGCAACATACCTTATCGAACAGATGAGCTGGCTGACATGGCGTTTGACAGGCGAGCAAGTAGCCCCACTCAATAGCGCGGCAGCCAAGTGGCATTATCGTACCCATGAGCAGGATGGTTGGCCCGTAAGTCTATTGCGAGCGGTGGGCTTGGAATCTATGCGCGATAAGCTCTTTACGCGAGTTTTGCCCATGGGCGCAAAGGCGGGCGAGCTAACGGAACAGGCTGCGGCAGAACTTGGCCTGCGTCCAGGTGTCGCGGTCTCGATGAGTGGCATTGACGCCCATGCAGGCATGATCGGTATGAATGTGCTGGCTCCTGGAACTCTGGCTCTGATTACAGGTACTTCAACCTGTCAACTTGTTCAATCTACTATACCCATTGTGGACCCTGGACTCTGGGGCCCCTTTGAGAATGCTGTGGTCGCGAACGAGTGGACCATCGAGGCGGGGCAGGCGAGTACAGGCGGGACGGTTCGTTGGCTCCTCGACACTTTGGGAGGAGCCTTGTCTCAGGGCGCTGACCGTTACTCAGTTGCTGAAGAGCAGGCTGCGCAAGTGACTCCCGGCTCTGATGGGCTGGTCCTGCTGGATTATTGGCAAGGGAGCCGCACTCCTATCAAAGACCCCCAGGCACGCGGTACGATCTGGGGTTTGACACCCGCCCATGGACTAGGACACCTCCTGCGAGCTGTGTATGAAGGAACTGCCTATGGCAATCGCCTCATTCTGGAGAAACTGGCGGAGCTAGGTGTTGAGACACAACGCATTGTTGCATGTGGCGGTGGTACGCGAAGCGCCCTGTGGTTACAAATTCTGGCCGATGTCGCTGGTGTTCCTATTATGTTGACGACCGAGCCTGATGCGGTAACTCTGGGAAGCGCCATCTGTGCCGCGGTAGGGGCGGGGGCTTTTAGCGATATTCGCTTGGCGGCTCACACTATGGTCCATCCAGGCAAGACGGTTGCCCCCAACGTTTCAACGCGCGCAACGTACGACAGAGGGTATGCGCTCTATAAAGAGACCTATGCTGCGCTTCGCCCACTCTTCCAACGCGTCCATTAAGCAGGGAATGGAGTGGAGCATACCCCTTTTGTGCTCTCTTGCCTCGCTACTCTAAGTGGTATATCAGAGTATCCTGAAGATGTATTGTTGTTGTTCTACAGGACTTCTGCTCTCTGAGATCTGTTGATTTGCATTTTCTTTCTGATAGAAAGGATTGTCAAGCATGGCGAACTATGAATTTAACGGTCTAGGTATGGGTTTGGGGAATCTCTCACGGCTCTCAAATGCGAAGACGCGTTCGATAAACGCTGAAAATTTTAAGGGCGAAAAGGGCAAAGCTGGGATGGCGACTGAGGGGACAGGGGCTGGCCCTGCCCGCGAACTTGGTCAGGGCTGGAAGGTCTCGCCATCTATCGTGATTGCTCCAAAGAGTACCGTCACCCTGGCCGATATCGAGGGGCCAGGGGCGATCCAACACATGTGGATGACCACTTTCTCTCCCCATTTCCGCAGCCTGATATTACGCGCCTATTGGGATCATGAAGAGAATGCCTCAATTGAGACTCCATATGGAGATTTTTTTGCCAATGGTTGGTGTGAGCCATGCCAGGTCAATTCTATGCCTATTGCGGTCAACCCATCTGGTGGCATGAACTCTTATTGGGAGATGCCTTTCCGCAAGAGTGCTCTTATCACGCTTGAGAATCTGAGCGATAAAGAAGTGGTGCTCTACTACCAGATAACCTACGCTCTGACAGAGATCCCAGAAGATGCGGCTTATTTTCATGCGCAATGGCGTCGAAGCAACCCCGTGGCGTATAAAGATGTGCATACACTGGTGGATAACATTCAAGGGAAGGGCCATTATGTTGGCACCTATCTCGCCTGGCAGGCCAACAATTCAGGCTGGTGGGGTGAAGGTGAGATGAAGTTTTATCTGGATGGTGATAGCGAATATCCTACAATCTGTGGAACCGGTACTGAGGACTACTTTGGCGGCGCCTGGTGTTTCCTGAGGCCGCGCGAGGACTTTGTGGAATTTGATGGTGGAAATCTAAAGCGCTCCATTTTTATATCCAACGTCAATGCTAAAGAGATGGAATATGGTCCCTATTCAACTCCTTTTCTAGGTATGCCACAGGTCATCAAGCCTGACGGCGTATATTATAGCCAGCAGCGCTTTGGCCTCTATCGCTGGCATATCATGGACCCGATTCGCTTTGAAGAGAATCTGAGCGTCACCATTCAAGCGTTGGGCTGGCGCAGTGGCGGACGTTACTTGCCATTGCAAGATGATATTGCATCTGTGGCTTTCTGGTATCAAACCGAGCCTCATGTCGCCCATCCTCCCATGCCAGATATCGATGCTCTAGAGGTTATCTAAGCTATTATCAAGTTGTGAAGGACGCCACGGAAGGAGACATGTTTCTCCTTCTGTGGCGTCTTTTCATTAATTCATCAGATACGCAACGCTTTCTTTTGATAAACCCAGCCAATTGTAGAAACACGCCATATAAAGATGAGAGATTACCAAAAAAGATAACGTATATATATTATGCTGTTAGTAATCATAAAAGTCACCTGAACGGATAGTAAGCATACGGTGAGGGTAATAGCATTTTTATTGTCACCATTGGATTTCCCTGAAAGCGAAGTTATAAGCGAGTTCTAGGGAGAATAAGATAATTCCGTGCATTGGTGCAGGTGATCCATTCATCTTGACAACCATTTGATAAGACTACTTTATGTTATTAACACTCGGTAGAATCTGGTACTGTCTTAAGTACAAGGAGATCAATATCTATGCAGGCTAGCAGAAAGCGCGTCGCTCTTCTCTTGCCATTGCTGCTCGGATTGATTGCCATGCTCGTTGTAGCGTGTGGCGGTTCTCAGAGCAATGGCAACACAGGGAGTAAGCTTCCAGATGACAAACAGGTTTATGTCATCCCCCTTAGCGGTCTTTCGGATGTTGCGACGCTCGACCCAGGGCTTTCGACGGATGCACCCTCGATCAATGCTCTTAATTTGATGTTCACAGGTCTGGTACAGCTCGACGATAACCTCAAGGTCTATGGCGAACTTGCCAAGTCCTGGGAAAATTCATCCGATGGGCTGACCTGGACCTTCCACCTCCGCGAGGGCCTTAAGTTCAGCGATGGCAACCCCATCACTTCTGAGGATGTTATCTACAGCATTGACCGCGCTCTCAAACCAGAGCTCAAGTCAACTGTTGCGCCATCCTACCTCAGCTTGATTAAGGATTCGGATAAGCGCTTCTCAGGCAAGGTGAAAACCCTTATCAATGATAGCCTCTACGCTCCCGATCCAACGACTGTCAAGATTATTACTACCTCGAAGGCGCAGTACTTCCTTCAGTCTCTTACCTACACGACTTCATATGTTGTGGAGAAGAGCTTTGTTGAGAAGTATGGCGATGTCGAATTCCTCAAGCATCTCAATGAGGGTGGCTGCTCTGGTCCCTTCATTCTGGATAAGCATATCTCTGGCAAGCAGGTCAGTTTTGTGCCTAACAGCAACTACTGGGGTAACAAGCCACAGCTGAAGAAACTGGTCTACGCCTTCTACAAAGATCCACAGACAGCTTACAAAGCCTACCAGACCAACCAGGTCGACCAGGCTGGCGTCCCAACCGCGAACCTGGATAGCGCTCGCGCTCTGCCGAACAAGCAGTATCGCCAGGTTCCTCAGTTGACCATTGACTACTTCGCGTTGAACTATCTGGCGAAACCTTTCGACAATATCAAGATTCGTCAGGCTTTCGCGCTTGCTGTTGACAAAGATATCATTGAGCAGCGCATCCAGAAGGGCGCGCGTCTCGCGACCAATCATATTATTCCTAAGGGTATGCCTGGTTACAACGAGAATCTGACCGCCCCCGCTGGAGTGACTTCAACCAAGGGTGATAAGGCCAAGGCCAAGGAACTCTTTGCTGCCGGTATGAAGGAGGCTGGTTATACCCTCTCCAACTTCCCCGCCATTACCGTGACAGTTGCGTCAGGTGGCTCGCAGAGCGCTAAGAACCTCTTCCAGTTCGCTCAGTCAGAGTGGAAAGAGACTCTGGGCGTGAATGTAAGCATCAATGACGAGGACTTCAACAAGCGCCTCGATGATGTTTCGGGTACAGTTGGTAACGGCAAGCTCCAGATGTGGTTCGCGGCCTGGGGTGCGGACTATCCCGATCCTGAGGACTGGACGACCTTGCTCTTTGGCGCTGGCTCGCCGAACAATTCGACGAACTACGGCATGGGCAATTCCGAAACCGTCGCGACCCAGAAGGATATGCAGAAGCTCATGTTGCAGGCTGATGTGAATCAGAATGCCACCGAGCGCATCGCTCAGTACAACAAGATTGAGCAGCAGATGATAAACGACGTGGCCTGGATTCCTATCGACCAGCGTGCGACCAGCTATGTCCTCAAGCCCTGTGTTCAGGGTGTCGTGGATAACGCTCAGAGTCTCATTCCTCCTGGCGACTGGGCCAATGTCTACAAGTCCAGCAATGGTGCTTGCGGTAACTCAAGCGGCTTCTAATTAATCTCCCGCATATAACACGTGTGCCCTCCATAGTTATTACTATGGAGGGCACTTTTTGATATCAAACTACTTTCTGCCCGTATGTGACATAGACCTCATATGAGGTTTGTCGCCTGTTCCATTCATCTGACAATTGACTGATAATTTGTTCAAATGCGGATTTGGGGACCTGCAAATGCTCCTCGCATAAGGGCTGTAAACTCGGCCATCCTGAGAGCATATCACGGGCTAGCAGATCGCCGAGTCGTCCACCCCAGGCTCCAACTGGAATATTGATGACCTGCTGGTTAACGTTTATCATACCTGCCTGTTGTAGGGGTAGATCTAAATGAGAGACTATTGCCATGTCAATGCCTCTCATCTGGCTCAAACGCGCGAACCAATTCATGAATTGCTGGGTGGCTGGACCTTCATTTTTAAAGCCATCTCCCATTTCTACTAATTCTACCCACCCTCCTACTTTGGTTACACGAATGAGTTCTTGTATTACCCAGGGCCACTTGAGTGAAGGAATGGCAGCGACCAGCAGACGCTGATGGACGTAGTCCATACTTCTGTCGTTGAAAGGCAATCTCTGCAGAATGTTTCCTTGCACAAATTGGTAATTAGTTGGTTTGGAGTTCATATGAGTGCTGTCTTCTAGGTCCAAACCTATAATCTGAGCTTGAGGATATAGCGCTGCAATCTCGCTTCCCCAGCGACCTGTGCCACATCCGACATCCAGAATGTGCCCATGTTGGATGTCGGCGGGGAGTGGCGCGGCAATATTTCCATGCAGCGCCTGACGTAGAATGTAATGCTGATAATCCAGGCGTTGGATTTCCTGATCATCTTTCGGTAGAAGATAAGGGACATCTATTCGTCGCCTGCGTCCAGCACTATCTAGATAGGCTGGTTTCGAGGATACTCCCGATGGTTGCGCTTTGACTTGAGAAGCATGGTTCCCAAATAAGCGTGCAAGAGACTGAAATATAGACATTAATGCCTCCATGCGAACAATATGAAGCTAGAGAATGTGTTCTCTGATTCTGTTTCCTGTGGGCAGAGAAGCTAGCATGTGTGGCTTCCTGGCTGTTTGCTCTATCATGGCTTCTATCATACCTTACTAAACAGCTCGTTTACTAGTATATGCTTGTAATATGTGAGGTTCTCTCAGGAAGGCATATATTTGCACCTTTGCCCTTAAGGGTAGATTTTTCTCTCTTTATTATGGATTTGAGTGAAATGGTTTTAGAGCAAGCCATTCATTTTGTAGTAAGCAGTGGGAGTAGAAACCAGAAGTTTGATCCTTTGCCAGGTTCGCTATATAGGCCGACCTGACCACCATGTTGCTCGATGATGGTTTGGCATATGTGCAGCCCTAGCCCTAACCCTATACCATGCCCATAGAGAACCTGCACATTTTTTGCCCTGTAAAAGCGCTCCCAGATATGCTCCTGGTCTTCTAGTGTCAGGCCTGGCCCACGATCCTGGACAGAGACACGTGCGCATGAATTCTCAATGGAAACCGTAACATCAATCGGTTCATTGGCGGGCGAGTACTTTATCGCGTTTGTCAAATAGTTGTTGACAACCTGCCCCAGACGGTCTGTGTCACCATCGACCAATATCCCCTCTTCAGGTATGTGTATTCGAATGAGGCGATCCTCCGCAATTCGTTGTTGGTCTTGTACGACCTCCCGCACAATCTGGCTTAGATTGTACTGTTGAATGTGAAGATTTAACTTACCTGAGCGAATACGTGCGACATCCAGTAAGTCACTGACCAGGCGATTTTGGGTACTTATTTGGTGTTCTGAGCGTTCAAGGTACTGATGAATTTTGTCGATTCTGGCAGAGAGGTCTTTATTATCCAAAGTCCGCTCAGATGAGAGGGCATTTAGCTTCTTCTTCGCCAGTTGGATATTACCCTTAATTGCAGTGAGTGGCCCTCTTAATTCATGGCTGGCGATACTTAGAAACTCATTGAAGCGCTGGTTTGTCTCCTGCAATGCTAATGTGTGAGCTCTGGTTTCTGCCTGTTCTTTTAGAAGGCGCTCCCGCTCGATTATCAGCCCGGTCAGTTTAGCGACCGCCTTCGCCAGGACGCTCTCGGCTTCTGTAAATGCAAATTCTTCTTGCTTATATATGAGAGCTAGAATACCCTGTAGCTTATTACCTAGAAACATAGGGGCTTCTACAAGCTCTTGTGAGTTTGGGCTATTGCCATCTATTTGAGATGATATTTTATGAGTCACGACCTCATTGTTGTTTAGATGAGATGAGTCGGATAAATAGGTTTGTGTTATTGTTTCCCACCAAATTTCCCTGTATGGTGACGTTGTATCATTGCAAGCATACAGTTGGAGATCTGTTGTTTCCGGCCTGAAGACGAGTATTCCCACCAGATTGCACTGTAATGCGGCGCATATAAGTTGTGTTAGCTGCTCAATTGTAAGTCTGGTTTGTGATGCCTGGTCATTCGTGCTCGTCTTGAAGAATTCGCTTACATTCCCTGGTAGCCAGGCTAGCGATTCGGCTAAGGCGATAAGTGCGTCCAATGTTTCATGTGTGCGTTTTGTGAGTAGAAATTGTTCGGTGATGTCTCGACAGACGAGTACTCCTCCACTAATCTGGTTTTGATTATCGTAAATGGGCATGCCAGAGATGCTGAGAAATCTTTTCTGTTTCTGCTGATTCTCTGTTTTAAGATAAGCTATATTATCTCCCGTAAGTTTTTCGCCGCGTAAGACCCGTTTAATAGGCCACTGGTCTACTGATAGAAGTTCGTCAGTTTCGGTTGTGAAGATGGGTAGTCCGTATTTATGTGCGAAGGCATCTGTGAATGCCTTGGAGGTAAAGTCTGGAGGTACGAGACTGTGCGCTGCGGCGTTCATTTGCATATGTCCTTCCAGGTCACAGACAAAGATTCCATCACCTATGGAATCGAAGATAGCCTCCAACTCATGAACACGCATATCCACCTCTATCCGTACCTGCTGCTCTTTGAGAGCCAGTTCTGTCTGTATACGCCCTGCCTCGCGAAGTTGCATTGTAAGTTCTTCACGTTCGATGTACGAAACGAGGAAGCGGGCTACAATTTGCATAAGCTCCATCTTCTCGGGTTCTTTTGATAGGGGGCGTGGTTTCGGATCGATGGAACATAATGTTCCGAATACGCGACCGTTGCTATAGAGCAGTGGAACGCCAATGTATGATCCGATGTCCATCTTGTCAGTTGTTGGTAAATGCTGATAGCTGGGATCATGCCTGGCATCTTCGATGAGAAGTGGCTGCTTGGTGTGTAGAATGGTCTGACAATAGGTCGTGTCTATTGGCCCTAAAGGCTTTCCCGATAGCGATGGTTCATTCGCTATTACTATAGATATGATACGTTTGTCAATATTTTGATTACGCGACTGGAGAGATTTTCCAAGTTCGTTTGTTTCAATTTTGGCGAGATAAAGCGTCTGGCAATTCAGGACGTGTCCAATAGTATCGAGGGCAGCACTTATTGCTTCCTGAGCACTGCCAAAGCTTTGCGCGGTGATTTGTGCTGCTTCATGTAGCATGCGTGCGCTTTCAACTTTTTCGGGCTGCTCTGATGCTGATGAGGTATTTGAGGATGACTCTTCTACTGAGGTAGGGAGCTGAATGGCTGACTGCTGTTTATTCGATTGATTATTAGACGTTGATCGTTGTTTCTCCATAACGGAGTCCATTTTCTCCCAACAACGTCCCTGAAGAGTTTACATTTCCTGATTATTTAGTTCATACAAGTACTATTATAGCATCTATAAGATGTTTTGGATTTACTCTTCCATAAAATAAGTGATAAAAAATGCTTTAGGGGTTATACAAGTATTTCAAATACTTGTATAACCCCTGGCCTTTGTCCCTACAATGTTAAGAGATGGCTCATTAGTAAATCTTCGCTAATGCGCGGACGGGGAAGGTGCCTGCGCCTTTGAATTTAGGCGGGAGGGCGCTAAAGGTAAAGCCTTCGTTTGGAAGCTGACCCATATTGCACATGTGCTCCACAATTAGCACTTCCGAACCAAGTAGCGTTGTATGAACTGGTCGCTCGCCGGTCCTGGTGTCATCAATATTTACCGAGTCGATACCAACTAGCTTGACACCACATTCTACTAGATAGTGGGCTGCGTCTTCTGTCAGGTGTGGATGGTGCTCGAAATAGCGATCAGCTTGCCAGTAGGCATCCCAACCTGTGTGTACTAGTACGGCGCGTCCACGTAATTCCTTATCGCGAAAAAAACTAGTGTCAATTGCTAGCGTCTCGTTATGGTCCACGCGCACAACGATGCCTTCCAGGTCTGTGAGACGCTCCACACCTATTTCTGATAGGTCCTTGCCGTGCTCGTAACGATGAAATGGGCAATCAAGATAGGTGCCGGTATTGGTGACCATTTCGATCTTGCCAATCTGAAACTGTGTTCCTTCGGCGTATTGCTTCTTCGATTCCTCCCTACTGAGATAATCGCAGATGATGGGAGCAGGTAGCCCCTTATATGTGATGAGCCCATTCTCGATAATGTGACTCAGGTCGATCAGTTTCTGAGTCTCTTGCCGGGCATCTATAGGAATGCGTTTATGTTTCTCCTCAATGATCAGCTTATTAAGGATGCTCACTTTGCCAACCATTAATAAGCGCATATCTTCGATGATATAGTCGGCTAATTCCTGGTCCGTGATGTCATTACCTGTGATATCCAATCGAAAACCCTGCCCCTGTATCCCGCCACTATTTGTAAACTCGATCTCAAAGTCGAACTGTACTCTCTTCTGCATAATGTCCTTTCCTTGATCCTTTTCCGCATGAGAAGCTTCCATAGTATGGATAAGTATATCCCATTGCAAGTCACCAATCCGTAAAGCACGATACCACTCGGACGTCCGAGTGGTATCGTGCTTTACGGAGATATATTGCTGTTAGAGTGGGATATTGTGGTAGCTATACACGCGTGCCTGCTGGAAGCCGCAGGATTGGTAGAGCGTGAGCGCGTTACTATTTTCAGTTTCGACGTCGAGGGCGATCTTCTGCCAGCCCTCAGCCAGCAGCATCTCGACCATGTGTGTGAGCACCTGACGACCATAACCACGCTTACGATATGCTGGGAGAATACCGAAGGTGGTGATGTCTGCGCTTTGCTCATCTTCTTGTACCGCGCTGATGACGCCAATTATATTGTCATGGTGTCTGACAAAGAAGAAGCGTCGCCCAGGTTTGAGAATCGCTTGCTGAATCCAGGGGCCGAAGTCGTTCGGATCATCGCCAAAGGCTTGAGCGCTAATATCAGTGACGAGGGACGCTTCGGAGGGCTCAGCCTGACGTAAGCTTAGTGCATTATCTTTTGTGGTGGGTTGTCCGTTAAGTGGTAATTGCAGCTCCATATGATACTCGGAGAAGCAATACTCAGCGTCAAAGTGCCTGGCGAACTCTTCACCGCCGGGAAGCGCGTTTGAGCACATGAGCGTCAATCCTTGCTTGTTCTGGGACTGGCTGTAGGCTTTCAGTGCCTTGAGTAGTTCACTGCCTATGCCCTGGCGGCGATATGAGGGATGGACACTTCCAATAGTCTCTATTGTATCCATGCTGAAGATAAAGGCGACTCCGACAAGCACCGCGTCTCGATAATAGAGTAGACCGTTGCCAGGGCCGTCGTTGAGCGTTTCCAGGTTGATAGGGATGCCCTGACCGTCATGTTGCTCGCAGATAGATAGCAGGTCGCGTACACTGGCGTGGTCTGCCTTGGTAATCTCTTCTTTGATGATAGTGTGTGGTTCGACTTGTGACATATATTTAACCTCGCGTGCAAAGGCGCATACTGTCCTTATGCCGTTAATATAAAGTGTTATTAATAGAAGTAATGGTGATGAGGGGCGCATCAGAAGGTCTCAAGAAGGCAAAGGTCTGGTTTAATAGGTAATTGGTGTATGAAAGATTGCTTTGCACTGATGAGATTGTTTGCGAGGTGGTGTGGGTAGTAAAATGTTATCGAAAATCAGGTAACTAATAACAGGGTTTGTACACAGGAAGACCTCTCATGTTTAGAGAGTGATCTGTAAACCCCTCGCGGTAGGGATGCGCTGCCACTTTAACTTTGTTGTTGTTTGCATGAATCGGCCTCCTCTCATTCATAAGAACGTGGTTATAGACAGACTGAGTATACCATATGCCTATAAATAGCACAACTCAGTGTTAAGAACTACGTATATGTGTTGAGAGAAGAAATTACGCTTTTATTGAGAGAATGAAGGAAATTATAAATGCAATATGAAGATCCTAGAGACGCTCGAAGAGCGGCGCGCGATGCGCAAAGGGCCTCCCAGCGTTACTCACGAGACATGTGGCGAGCACAGCAACGTTATCGTCGTGGTAGGTCATGGGGTGGACTCACCGTAGTTTTCTTTATCTTCTTCGGTATTTTTATGTTTTCACATAGTTGGACCTGGATCGTGGCGGGCTTTATTGTGCTCGCGATCTTTTCAGGTGTCATGAGGCGTTCGAGTCAGAACTGGTGGGGCTCACAACAGTCCTATTATCAGCCGCCACAGAATCAGCAGCAGACTCCTTATAGAGCCTCTCAGGAGGCAGAGCAGCCCTACTATCAGCCCTATGAGGGACCTAAGGATGTAGAGCAGCCCTATCAGCCTTATGAGCAGGGCTATCAGCCAACACCCAGTAAGAGCTATACAGAGGGAGGCTCACAGCGTCAGTACTCGTCCGTGGAATACCAGGAGCAGGAGTATGAGGGCCCTCAAACTGAATATCCTGAACAAATGCCGCCGATGAAGCAATAAGACCATGGCTGCTGCTGCATCTCTTTGATGTCCTGGTGGTCAACCTCTCGGTCAAGCATGGTTTTGTAGCGTATGAGTTCGGCTCTTGGCATGACATCGACTTTAACCCCATAAAGTTCGAGCTCAACGGAGTGCGTAAAGTCAATATTCTGTGATTCCCAGCGCTGGTCAATGCGGTTGTAGAAGCGTGGATTGGTGCTGGTATCGCCGATCTCTATATAAATGTTCTGGTAGTCAAGTGCCAGGTAGACAAGGTCCCAGGAGTCACTACGATGTGGTAATGCCTGGCGTATAATATATGGCTGTAGCTCTGCGAGCGCTACCCGAACTTTCTCAGTGTCTAGAGGTGCGTATATATCTATGTCTACCAGAGGCCGTGTCGCTCCATATTCTTTCGCCGCTAATCCCCCTACAATCTGGTACGGCACTTTATGCTGCTTAAGAATGCCTGTTATCCATTTAAGTGCCTGTCCGATCTTCTTTGGATCATTTGTTATTTCCAAATTGATTTTCCTCCTTCAATATATCTTAATGCTATTTTAACATGGAAAATCATCATAAGCATGATAACCTGGAAGCACTTGCAACCGTAGAAACTCTATGGCAATGAATCGACGTATTAGCATGATATAGTTGAAAGGCGTTTAATATTGTCTTCTTACCTCTTTAAAGATACTGAACTTGCGCGTCAACGATTACAGATACTCGCAGAGGTCTTCGCACTATCCACTTGCCACTTTCTTCAGAGTATTCAGAGTAAACCCCATTCTGTATTAGACCTGGGCTGTGGTCCTGGCTATACAACACATCTACTCGCGGAGCAGTTATCAGCCAACCATGTGTTTGGGCTGGATATCTCAGAATCCTTTATCGCGTATGCGCAACAAACTTCTACCAAGCGTGTCTCTTTTGCATGCCATGATATTACCTCTGTACCCTTTCCTGTCGCCAAGGTTGATCTTGTCTATTGCCGAATGCTTCTGACGCATCTCACAGAGGTGCCCGAAGTGATTGCGCGCTGGGCGACTCAATTGCGCTCTGGTGGTTTGCTGTGCCTGGAGGAAGTCGAGTGGATCGATGTGAGACAGCCAACCTTAAAGCGCTACCTACAGATTGTGGAGGAGATGCTTCGGCAACAGGCAAATCAGCTTTATATTGGCGTGTTCCTTGAGTCAATGCCTGTGCCTCCTACTTTGAAATGTCATAGCAGTGGACTCTATCATCACTCGGTTACCACAAGAGATGCCGCGCGTATGTTTCTACCAAACCTGCGCACGTGGCGCGATAATTCCTATGTACGGTCGCATTATTCACTTGACGATATTAACCAGTTGGACCAGGAATTAAGTGTTCTTGCCGAAGGACCAGATATTATAGGGGAGATAGCATGGGGCATGCGCCAAATAACTTATGAAGCTGCATAAACAATTCCGGGATTGTTCACAACAATATTGATAAAAACAGAATTGTTCACAACCGAGGACTATGCATCGGATGAGTGTGTGATATGGGATACAATATATTTGTTTCCAGATTACATTGTCAGGAGGGCAGTATGTCTTCGGTAGCGATTTTAGGCGCAGGTTGTAGTGGTCTGGCTGCGGCGCATATCCTGCGTGATAAAGGTTGGAGCGTGACTCTGTTTGAGCGAGAACATGAAGTTGGTGGACGAGCCACTACGCTCGCTCGCGAAGGCTTTAAGTACGATTATGGAGCACAATATATCAAGCGTGGCTCGCCTGAGAGCGTCGCCTGGATTACTGAGCGTTTTCGTGCTTCCGATTTGCTTGATATCGTAAAGCCAGTGTGGACATTTGATGGAAAAGGGAGCATTCAGGAAGGCGATTCAGCGCAAAACGCGGAAGAGAAGTGGAACTATCGCTCAGGTCTAGTGATGCTAACGAAGCGAATGGCAGAGAGCCTGGATGTGCATCTCTCAACTCCTATTGAGCTTGCGCGTCATGATGAGCATGGCTGGAACCTTGTAGGCGAGCAGGGGCAGAATATTGGTACCTTTGATCGTCTCTTGTTGACTCTCCCTCTTCCTCAGGTCTGTGAGTTTTTGGGCAAGAGCCATTTTGAGCCGGAGGTGTGTGGGGCGGTGAGAACGGTACTGGGAACGTCAATGTATCGTCCTCTGCTCTCGATTATGTTGGGCTATCGTCCCACGCCGCGCACGCGTCCATATTATGCGTTGGTGAATAGCGATAAACGGCACGCTATCTCATGGCTCGCCTGGGAGCATGAGAAGTCGCTTGAGCGAGTTCCTGAGGGGGCGGGATTGCTGATCGCGCAGATGGCGCCGGCGTATAGTGCCGAAGCCTGGGGACGCGCTGACGCGAAACTGATCGATGATTGTACCGGGCGTGTCTCGCGTTTACTGGACGAAGATCTGTCCTCACCTTATTTTAGCGACGTCCAGCGCTGGCAATTTGCTCTTCCATCTGTTCTGGTCGATGACGCACCATTGCTTGATCTGACTCTTCCTCTAGGTTTAGCGCTATGCGGAGACGGCTTTGTGGGTGGACGCGTTCACCTGGCGTTGGAGCATGGTATGCGGGTAGCGCGACGTATGGCTGATGAGGCGTAGCGATGTATGGAATGCTAGATAGAAGTCGATACTGAGCTTTATCCAGGTCTCACATTATCTGGCTAGCCTTGAAATGGCTTTGCCCTGTTTTGGGGTGCGCTGGCGTCGTAGGGTGAGGAGAGTGCAAATGAAAGCATATTTATGGAAACTGTTGATTTGTGCGCAGACTCTACTTGCTCTGCGCGTCATCTTGCGTCTGTTGTATACCTCGAAAGGTGTACGTATTGAGAGCCAGGATGCTGAGCATGCAGTAGATGAATGTGTAACAATACTGGTACCTGTCCTAAACGAATATAAACGCCTGACTTTTTGCCTGGAGGGTTTACTGGCGCAGGGGCGCGAGGTCGCAGAGATCATAGTCATCGATGGTGGTTCGATTGATGGTACGCGTGAGCTTGTCGCCAGCTTCGCGCACCGTGATGTTCGTTTGCGTCTGGTAGATGCCAGCCCTATTCCCTCTGGCTGGAATGGGAAGGTTTGGGGCCTACAAGTAGGTTGGCAGGCGATTTGGGACCAACCTGACTGGGTGTTGACTATCGATGCCGATGTGCGACCTCGACCCCTGCTTGTTAGCTCCATGCTTGGTTTTGCCCGTAAAGAACATCTGGATGCGCTAAGTGTAGCAACGCGGCAGGAGCTAGGTAGTGCGGGTGAGGGCTTGCTCCACCCCAGCCTGTTGACGACACTGGTGTATCGCTTTGGAGCGCCCGGCAGGTGTTTTCGGGACGTCGATGAGGTGCAGGCTAATGGTCAATGTTTCCTCTTTAGACGAGAGGTGCTGGAAGTAAGTGATGGTTTTAGTGTAAATGAGACATGCCATTCACTGAGCGAGGATGTTACTCTTGCGCGACTTATGGTTCGGGCAGGACATGCCATAGGCTTCTATGAGACGGATGATCTGGTATCTGTACGTATGTATGACGACTGGCGCGAGATGTGGAAGAACTGGACGCGCTCACTTTCTCTCTCTGATCATCAGTCTCCACAGCAGAGCCTGCTAAGCTGGCTGGAGGTCACATTAGTGCAGGCGCTACCTCTGCCTCTGCTCATCACTCTGCTCCTGGTGCGCGTCCGCTCTCGGCTTGCCCTGGCGTTGAATGGAATACTGGCTGCGATGCGTCTGGGTGTCCTTATTGGGACTGCGCGTGCCTATCCATTACGTCCCTGGTCCTACTGGTTCTCGCCCTTATGTGATCTACCAGTAGCGTTCCAACTTGCTCGGATGGCTCTGCGCCGTGAACATATCTGGCGGGGACGCAAGGTAGTACGAAAGGGCTCGGTATGAAGTCACAGTGGTGGCCCTTAGCACGCTCACCCAGGTGTGGTATTATGCTCGGTGTGCTTCCCCGAATGCGGATATGGCAAGCATCGTGGGGAGAGAAGCGTGCTGCCTGGATCGCAAATAGTATTCGCGCTATTTCGCATCGTGTTGTTAAAATAGGTGCCTTGCTCATTGTAAGTCTGGGTGTATACGTTCGGGTTGAGGGGCTTGACCATGTGCCAGCACATGGTCCTCTGCTTATCGTAGCCCGGCACTATCATCATCTCTATGATGGTAGTATTTTGCTGCGTACCCTGAGTCGTCGCCTGCGTATCTTTGTCGCGCTGGATTGGGTTGGGAGCCGATGGCAGCGCATGTTAATAGAGCAAGCTTGTGCCGCATTGACATGGCCTGTGATCCTGCGTGGCGAGCGCTTACGACGTCGGGATGCTGTTCTTCAGTATAAAGCTGATGAAGTGAGGAGTTATCTCAGGCGCGCCATGCAAAATTCAGTAATGTTGCTATGCCAACAGGAGGCGTTGCTTATCTTCCCCGAGGCCTATCCTAATATCGATCCGAGCCAAATGCAAAAGCTAATGGAGAGGGCTTTCTTCCCTTCCACACAGGTTTTGCGCGTCTGATTGAACTGGCTGAGCGAGATAAGCAGACACGTGTTGCGGTTATCCCCGCTGGTTTTTTTTACAAACGAGGAAGGAGACGCTGGCATGTGACGATGCGTTTTGGCGTGCTGCTCTACCGATCTGAGTATGAGAGCGCTGCCTCGCTAGTTCAGGCTATCGAACAACAGGTTCGTACACTCTCACAAGCACCATCAAAGCCAATCTAAATGTAGGTGCAGAGCTTCAGCCTGCCCTGTCTCCTTCCCACTTATGCATCTGTCTCTTGTGGAGGACTGAAGGATAGAGTTGTGAATTTGGCGCTCACCTTTAGCGGGCGCCAGCACTTATTTTTTTTGTGTAAGTGGGTGAAACCTGACTTCCTGTGACTCGTAGAAGTGCTCGATAGATTGTGACAATTCCTGACGCAGCATAAAGTTACTGCGGTGCCATTGGTTATCGATGAGTAGGGACGGAGTGGTCAGGTCCTTACGCATCGAGAGCAGTTTGAGTACCATTTCAGGTCCATCGATTTTGAAGGCGGGGAGCTGATAGGTCGCTACAATTTTGGATTGATCCTTCCAGATGTTTGTAATGATTTTACTGATATCGGGAAAGTTGAAGCGCTGTTGCATGGGAATGTGCTGCCGGGCGCGGTGCCAGGAGATGTTTACGCGTGGCGCGCCAGTTAGAAGTCGCATTAGAAGCTGAGAGCTCAGGTCCAGGTTACGCCAGAGTGCCTGAATATGCAAGATTGAAAACATACTGGCATCCTGGTATTCGCCACTATTGGGATCGCTCAGATTGGTTTGCATTTCTTGCTCAGTCGCGTTTAGGCGTATAAGGGAGAGATGGTAATTATACAGGGTGGATTTTAATTGCAAGAGCATTTGCGTGAACGGGCGAAAGACGCTCTCAAATGGTGTTTCGGATGATACCTTGGCGAAGATGACTGGCTCAGTATATGCGACATCATACATTTCAATGGGTGTAACCTTATCAGGGAGATGTGATTGCTCCTCGCAGATAGCCGCACTTGCTACAGATCCCATCAGCAGGGGGATTCCAGCATTGAGCATTTCTGCTCCCTCATAGATGCAAAGCGTGCTCGCGCATGCCAGGCGTGCGCTCAACTCCGCGTATGTGCTACTACAGTCTTGTAATCTTTGTTTTAGTGTGGAATTGAACTGCATATATGCCTCTCGATATTCGTATGTCGTGAACACTTGCCAGAAGAGCAGAATCTAGGGTTACAGTTAGAATATATAAGGCGAGCCAAGGTGAGGCGTAATCTAGTAGTCAGGAATTGAAAGGATATTGGTGAGTTTATGCAACTAGTTTGTGAATCAACGCGCATAGAAGATTATTTGGATGAAGACGAAGTTGTTGACTATTCCCATCCTCTCATTCAGGCGGAAGTGCGAGACCTGAGTGCGGGGACTGAGTCAGAGATAGAGCGTATACATAGGACATTCGAGTTCGTTCGCGATATGATTACCCATTCATGGGATGCCCAGAATCCGCGCGTCACTTGCAATGCTTCAGAGGTCCTTGAGCATAGAACTGGCATATGTTATGCCAAGTCTCATCTGCTAGCCGCCTTGTTACGTGCTCAAGGCATCCCAGTTGGTATCTGCTATCAAAGATTGACTCTGGGTGAGACGCCGGAGAGCGGCTACGCGCTCCATGCGCTCAATGCTGCCTATATTTCCTCTTTAAATCGCTGGGTGAGAATTGATGCCAGGGGCAATAAGCCAGGCGTACAGGCGGAGTTCTCCCTGGACCAGGAATGCCTGGCTTTTATAGTGCGTCCTGAACTCGATGAAATCGATTATCCGACTATTTTTGCTCATCCGCAATCTGTGGTTGTCGATGTGCTTCGGCGGTATAGAAACAGCCTGACCATGTATCAATTTGCTTTACCTGAAAGGCTATAGCTCCAGGCTATAGTTGGCAGGATTTGCAATTTTGGTGCCACTGTGCTACATTCCGGTACCATAGGACATTGTAGGCATCCAGGGAAGAATCTCTCTTCTGGACATAATGGGAAGCGAGTTGCAGCAATTTGAAGAGCCTGCGTGGTAAATGGTGGCAATTAGTTGTCAGTCTGTGTATTCTGGCCGTCATGGTTACTATTCTCGGCTGGGTGCTCTATATGCCCTGGAGTCGAACTCAGCAGGCCATGATAACTGGCAATGTAACACCTGGACCGTGGATTAGCGGCCTCCCAACTCCAACGCCAACCACGCGTACGACGCCTACCCCTACCCCTTCAGTTACCACCATTCCTAATATGCCCATTAAGGTCTATTGTGAAGTGACCCGCGTCGAGGCAATTGATCGCCGTCCCCAGTATGACAATACAGACTACTTTATTTATGCTACTCTGCTAACGCAGCAGAGTGGTCTGCTTTACACGCGTACCAAGCAGGTCATTCGCTTTCAGTGGGTTCCTGGGACAACTCCTATCGCTCTTGGTAACACTGGCGACCTGCGTCCAGGTGCGATTCTTCAGTTGGAAGGCGAGATGACACCCGCGCTCCTCATACATGCCGATCAGATCGTTGTGCTTTCCGGGCATGTTACTGTTGTGGAACCAACGCCCATACCTTGAGCCGATGCAATCTTATTTCAAGTAAGGAGAGCTTTGCGATGGAGGATCTTACAGCACAACTTACCGACGCGACCCGCTTGATTGATCGCTGGCTGGCGTATAAGGTTTATGCTAACCGTCTTCCAGGCCTTTCTGTTGGTCTCATTTATCGGGATCAGGTTTTGCTCAGCAAGGGCTATGGATACGCTGACCTGGCGCGTAAGGTGGTGACTCAGGATACAACCTGTTACCGTATTGCGTCCTTCTCCAAGATTTTCACGGCGCTCGCCATTATGCAACTCTTCGAGCAAGGAAAACTACATCTTGATGATCCCGTGTCGCGCTACCTGCCATGGTGTGTCTCTGAGAGTCAGCCCCAAATTGGGCACATTACGATTCGGCAACTTCTTAGCCATACCTCCGGTCTAGATCGCGATGGCGATACTCCGCATTGGAACACGTTTGATTTTCCCTCCCTGGTTCAGATTCAGCAGCATATCAAAGAGGGGGCACTGATCTTCGATCCGGCTGAGCAATGGAAATATTCCAACTTCGGTTATACCTTACTCGGCGAAGTTGTGAAAGCTGTAGCGGGAAGCAGCTATGAGCACTACGTTACCACATCTATCATCAAGCGACTTGGTCTGACGCATACCGCCCCGGAATTGACCAATGCCATTACTGAGCGTCTGGCTGTGGGCTATAGCCGCGATTTGCCCGGACAGGGGCGCGAACCCTTCCCCTCTATCGACGCGCGTGTCATGGCATCCGCGACCGGCTTCTCTTCCAATGTTTCCGATTTTTGCCAGTTTATGATGGCACATCTCGATGGTGATCCGCGCCTCCTTAAGGATGAGACGAAACGTGAAATGCGTCGTATTCAGTGGTTGCGCGAGGGAAGCAATACCGATTGGTGTCTGGGTTATGAAACCTGGAAAATTAACACCCAACGCATTTATGGGCATGGTGGCAGCTATCAGGGCTACCGCTCCCGCTTCGGCATCGATCCGCAGCGTGGCCTTGGCCTCGTCATCTTTGTCAACGCCATGGATGCCTCTGCTAAAGCCCTGGCAGATGGCGCGTTTCACATTCTCGACGAAGTAATTACCCATTACGACAAGTATGGCACGCTTGCCACATCGCTCGCGCCTGAGCGCTATGAGAGCTATTTCCGCAGCATTTGGGGTGATCTTGCGACTTCGCTCATCAATGGTGGCCCTGTTTTCTACGATCCCTCTCTGGATACACCATCCAGCGATTTCTCATGCCTTAAACATCTTCAGGACGATACCTTTACTATTGTGAGTGGCGACTCCTTTGGCAATGTTGGCGAACCAGCACACTTTGAGATTGATGAGCAAGGTTTACCACTCTCTTTTAGTGTTGGACCTGAGCGCAGCGCTCACCTTACCATTTAAATCCATTTCAAATAGCTAGCATTTCTAATTAGCCAGGGGCGGCATCCACCATAACGCGGGTGCCGCCCCTCTTGCTGAAACAATCTGTTTATAAATACCCTCTAAACGGAGTAGAAAGCGTCATAAAAGCCTGGCTTCGGGGTGCCATGCATCTCCGTATTGTCGGGAAAAGGAACATGGTAGTATCATGGTACAGCATGTCTCACACCTTGAGAAAAACCTACAAGATAAGATAGAAAAACCTCTATTAAGAGGATGGTCCCATGCCCTCGGGGCTATTGCGTCGGTTGCCCTTACTGTTACACTTTGCTGGCTTAGTCGCGAGGATGGGCCTCGCCTCTGGTCCATGCTTATCTTTGGGCTGAGCATGGTAGAGCTCTACACAGTGAGCGCTATCTATCATATTGGCACCTGGCAGCCTGCCACTCGTAAGGTTCTGCGCTCGCTCGATCATTCAAACATCTTTGTGCTCATCGCAGGCACCTATACGCCGCTCTGCTTCAATATCCTCAACGGCTGGGTGCGTATCGCCTTGCTCGCTACTATCTGGACGCTGGCGTTAGTAGGGCTGGCTTTGACCATCTTCCCCTATACGTTGCGCCTGCCCCGATGGGTGAGCACCGCGATTTATATCCTCATGGGCTGGGTCGCGGTCCTGGCTTTTCCGGCCTTTATTAGTGCCGCGTCCTGGCAATTTGCCTTGGCGCTTATCTCTGGCGGATTAGCTTATACCATAGGCGCGGTGGTGTATGCCTTGAAGCGCCCTAATCCCTTTCCACGCGTTTTTGGCTTTCATGAGATCTTCCACCTGTTTGTGATCGCAGGTAGTATCATCTTTGTTTTCTGCGTTTGGAAGTGGGCGCTACCCTTTCCTCGCCAGTAGTCTGGCTAGAGCCCTCTAAAGGTCTGTGGTACCAGGAGGCGTGCCCGCTCGCGAGCGACAAGGGCGTGAATAGGCGTTTGTCCACGCACCTCACCGTCGAGGGTCGCGTCTTGCCTGGTGTCGGGAGTCCTGATAGAGAGCGTTCGAGCCTTGACATGATGGATGCCTGGAATATCGGTCAGGGCCGCTGATAGTAGTTGCGGATGCTGCGCGTGCCAGCTGGCATCCGTTGCTTCGCGCTCTGCCTGCCGTCCGAAGAAACGTAAGACCCTGAGCATGACCTGGCTTATATCGGCATCCTCAATGATAACGATGTCCAGGAGGCGGTCATCAAGCTTTACGCCAGGAATTGATGCCTCAAGCGGTCCCCAGAAGATAGGAGCGTTGGCAGCCGTAATCTGGACACATTTGCCTCTATAGGTCACTGGCTGGTCGCTAATGCTCTGCTTGCCTTCATCTGTACGTGTAAGCAGACCTTCAAGTGTAATTTCACATTCGATATGTTTATAGTTGCGTAAAGCTTCCACGACCGCCATCGGATATGTCATAGAACCATACTGTTCGCGCATATTTTTATCGGTCGCCAGACGCGCGAACTGGACGTTGAGGCCTACAGTCAAGGCGTGTGCGAAATACATAGCGCGTGCTGCCGGGATATGGACAAGTGATTCGCCGTCTGGTTGCGCGGTATGAGGGGCTTGTTCAGCCGGGCGTGCCTGCCCCAGATCCATGTCGAATTGTTTTCCACGCGCGATTGTCTTGACAGCCCCAGAAATATCTTGGGGAATCTGAAGCGTCCGGGCAACGTCGTTTGCGGTCCCCAGTGGCAAAATGCCTACTGGTAATTTTTCTTCCGCTGTATGCGCGATTGCTCCACCAACCAGGCCATCTCCACCTGCTGCCACCACCAGTTCTATGCCTTGCTCGTGCCAGTTCGCGCCTTGGGCTGACTGACCGTCAAGTTCAGCAATCGAGATGGAGTCGACAATCTCGATGCCACTGGCCTGAAGCTGCTCTAACGCTTGACTTAATTGCTCGGATCGGCCAGAACGCGGGCTATGAATGACAAGCGCTTTGTGTCGTGCAAATGTGCTTTCGTTTTCCATATCAATTATCTCTTTATGCGGCTCTAAATACGATATGAAACCTATTCTAAGCAGAGTATAGCGCACGGCAAGGGAGCCTGGCAAACGCATGGCGAGCATATGTTGCCAGTGCCTGATTATCTAGACGTAAATGAGGCTCGATAAAAAGAGAGTGGAACTTTTCCGACCTCTTTTGCATTATATAAGATGACGGGGTTAAGAAAAACTCGACCATTTATTATATAAACCAAGACCCTTTATGCTAATGTGAAATAAATAATGGAGAAGCATATGCATAAAAGCAGATTGAAGAAGATTGTGTCCATAATTGTATGTTTTAGCTGCCTATGCCTATTCGCGGCGTGTGGTAGTAGCGGCGGGATAGACACAACAGCTAGCGGTACACCAACTGATACCACTTCGGCTTCGGTAACTACAACAGCTAGCACCAGTAGCAGTGGTGATACAGCCACTTCATCTGAGCCGCTGACCTCGATCCGTATGGTCACAAGTACACAAGGTTGGGCACTTACTAAAGATAAAGTTCTCAAGACAACCGATGGCGGTCAGCACTGGATGAGCATGACCTCGCAAAATGCTCCTTCTTACGCTCAGGCGAAGGGCACCTTTATCGATATGAACAATGCCTGGATCGTCAGCGCTCAGCAAACTGAGAATAAGGTTACTATTCAGCATACAACCGATGGCGGGCAGACGTGGCAGGCAACATCGCTCAATGTGAGTGATCCAGCAGGTGTGGATATGCTTCACTTGATTAGTACCGACGGCTGGCTTGAGGTCACTGCCTCGCCGGGCGCGGGTAGTCAGGGCGCCTACATTTTCCGTACCAACGATGGTGGTCAGACTTGGAAGCAAATTTCACAGTCTGGTAGTGATGGTGGTATTGGCAATGGTGGCTTTAAGTCGGGCATCTCATTCATGAATGCCAAAACCGGCTTTGCTACGACCCGGAGCACTACTGGACAGCCGAGTGATCCAGGCCTCTACAGGACCAGTGATAGTGGCGCGAACTGGGAGAAACGGAGCCTGACGCCTCCAACTGGCCTGACTGTTGAGCAAATGGGTACGACTCCTCCGGTTTTCTTCGGTAACACTGGCATCTTACCAGTCTATATAGTTGACTCGAAGGGACAGCAGCGCTTTGTCCTCTACCGCTCAACCGATAGCGGCGCGAATTGGACTAGCATGAAGGTTGGTGATTTTGAGGGAGATAGCGTGTATGTCCTTGACCCGACTCATGCCTGGGTCTCCGATAATAATAGTGGCAAACTCTACTACACCAGCGATGGGGGAACGACCTGGACCGCATCTCAATCACAGACTGGCAAGGTCAACGAAATGAGCTTTATCGACGCCAGCAATGGCTGGGCCACGACTGACGGCAAGCTGCTTCATACCAGCGATGGCGGTCAGACCTGGACTAGCGTCAACTATACTATCCAGTAGCAAACATAAAGAGAGGATCAGTTTTAGAAAATGCTGATCCTCTTCTATTTCTCATCAGGCCCAAGATTTTATATGTATGCGCAGAGCTTTAGCCTGCACAGAACTTGAGACCGTGTGGATTAATGCTGAGCGTTATCCCATTCCTGCTGAATGTTCTGGTAGAAGGCTTTACGGCTGCCATCAAGTGCGGCTCTGACCCTGTGGCTAGATTGGTCTGAGAGCACCTCCTCGCTGTCATTACGGATGCCTTCAATGATGTTGGCGGCGACATCCACCGGACTAGCCTTAGGAGCATTAATTTTTGTTGTCATGTCGGTATCTATGTAGCCAGCGAAGGCACCTATCACGCGTGTTCCTTGCGCGCGTAGCTCGACACGAATACCCTCAGTCAATGATAATGCAGCGTATTTGGAGCCACTATATGATCCGAGAGATGGTGACGTAAACCAACTCAGAACAGAGAGCATATTGACGAGAGCTCCTCCCCCATTTTTCTTGAGGATTGGGGCAAATGCTTGGGCCATAGCGAGGGGGCCGAAATAATTTGTTTCCATCTCCTGGCGTGCTCCATGCAGCGATGAAGCCCCTGCATATGAAGCGAAGGATGCAACACCGGCGTTATTCACCAGGATGGTGACATCCTGGCATGCCTGAGCGGCAGCGGCGACTTCCTGCTCATTCGTAATGTCGAGCTTGATTGGGTGGAGGCGAGGATCTGCAGACTCAATTGGGGTGCGGCTCCCGACATAGACTTTGCGTGCTCCGGCTGCGAGAAAAGCCTCGACAAGTGCTTTTCCCAGTCCACGATTACCACCAGTGACGAGTACTATCGAATCTTTAATTTCCATTGTTATTATCCTTTATGAAGTAGTTGGCACGAATAATGTTGGAATAAGCATTCCAACATTATAGTAAAAAAAATTAACGGAAGACCATTAGGGCAGTCTTTGCCATGTCCTCTAGCACACGTCGATCCTGACCTCCACGTGCCAGGGCGCGAATGCTGACCAGGGATCCCATTAAGAAATGCGCGAATTGATGTGGCTCATGAGTCCAGGCGAATTCGCCTGCGACCTGTGCTTTGATAAGGAGACGGTAAAACCCTTCTTCTATATCTTGAAGCGCTTTTTGCACAAAATCTTTAACCTCTGGATCTTGTGGAGCCATTTCTATGGTTGCATTGACGAGAAAGCAGCCGCGACGATTTGGATCATTAAGCAAATCTTGAATACAGGCTTGAAAAAAGCGCTCAAGAAAGGCCGGAAGAGACTCCGTTGGTTCTCGAAGCTCTTCGATATTCTTGTCGTATTTTGCGCAATATCGTTTCAGAGCAGCAAGATATAATTCATGCTTGCCACCGAAGGTATCATACAAACTGCCGCGCCCCAGGCCCGTGCACTGTACAAGATCTTCAATGGAAGATGCCTCATAACCTTGTTTCCAGAACAGGCCCATGGCTTTATCAAGTACCAGCTCTGGTTGAAACGATTTCTTTCCTGCCATTGTATAGTTGCAATACCCTTTCTCTTTCACTAGTATATATTATCTTGGAACGATTAGTCAAGGAATAATGAGACTAAATTCCAGGTCTGCAGCCTTGCCTGCAATAGGTCTTCAGGCGCATGACAGATAAAGAGTTCTGATGTATGCTTGTGATGGAGGGCAACGGGTGGATGTTCTTTAGGGTGTGTAAACCCGTGCAGGCGAGCAAGGAAGTATTATAGTCGTGGCGCGGCTCGCCATTACTGGCGCTACCTGGTCTAAATGTTTACCTGGGAGAGCGAGATGACAACAGCGAGTTTTCCAGTCACTTTATTCAAACGCTTCCATCGCCTGCAATGGAAATTGACGATATCCTATCTTCTAACGAGTGTGATTGTCCTGTGCCTGATGGAAATGCTGGTTCTATTCATAAGTATGATCCTTTTCGTGAGTAATGACCATGCGACGCTTGTAAAACGAACTCAGCTTCTTGCGCGCATTGTAACCTCTTCGCAGGCTCCAGCGAGTTCGCGTCAGCAACAACTACAGGCGGCGTGGGCGCTGTGCCAGGAGAGCGACTCGACATTTCGAGGCTATATTGCCACTGTCGATGCTAGCGGGAAAGTGGTTTCTGTGGCAGGTGATTATAATACCGTGTTGGGGCAAGATTTGCTCCCTGATCTGCCAGTCACCATCCAGCATAATGTACAGGACGTGCTCTCCCCTTCCTCGATATCCACGAGTAATGCAATGCGTACTCTGTCGGATCAGGATCGAGTGTACATTGTGGCTCCTCTTTCAGGGAGCCTTTCGGGCCATGAAGCGCTTGTGATACAAGCGCAATATATGCGAACGAATCTCACTACAGGCCTTAACATCCTACTCTTCTTTGGTGTAAGCGCTCTGGTCTTCTTTTTTGGCGCGGGTGTGGTGGGCCTTGCTTTCGGTGTCGTTACCGCTCGCGGTTTGGTAAAGCGTCTTCAGCGTATAGTGACTGCGGTTGATGGTTGGAGTCAGGGGGATTTCTCGACCTTTGTGCGGGATCGCTCTAATGATGAACTGGGGCAGTTAGCACGTCGCCTTAACTATATGGCGCAACAGTTGCAACGCCTGCTCAGGACGCGCCAGGATTTGGCGACACTTCAAGAACGCAATCGTCTAGCGCGTGACCTGCACGATAGTGTCAAACAGCAAGTCTTCGCTGCTTCATTGCAGGTAAGTACAGCAAGGGCACTTGTAGAGCGTGACACGTCTGTCGCGAAGACACATCTGGCATCTGTTGAGCGATTGGTGCGCCAGGCCCAACGCGAATTGACCACCCTTATTCATGAGCTACGCCCGGTGGCGTTGGAGGGGAGAAGCCTGGCGGAGGCTGTACGGACTTATGTGAATACCTGGCAAGAGCAAACCAGCGTCTCCGTTGTATTGGAGTTAAGCGGCGACGAGGAGCCATCTCCGGCGCTTGAGGATGCCCTTTTCCGTATTGTGCAGGAAGGGCTGGCGAATGTAGCGCGCCATAGTCAGGCAACTGAGGTCACTCTGTGCCTGGACTGCAATACAACTGTCACATTCTCTCTTCGCGATAATGGAAAGGGTTTTGCTGTTCGGGAGCGAGACTCTCTTGGCATCGGCCTCTCCTCCATGCGCGAACGCATTCAGGTCCTTGGCGGTGATATAGAGATTCAGAGCGAGATTGGCAAGGGTACCACGATCATAGTTCAATGTGATCATACCGCATCTTACTAGTATATGTAGCCACATCGCTTGAGCGGTAACTTTAAAGGGAGAGCAATTAGAGTATGTCAGAGATTGAATCCATTACTATTCTCATTGTGGATGATCATGCCATCGTGCGCGAGGGTATACGCGCCTTTCTGTCCATTCAACCTGATTGCAGCGTTATTGGGGAAGCTGAGTCAGGTGAAGTCGCGGTGCGTATGGCAGCAGAGCTAGTTCCTGATGTTATCCTCATGGACCTGATGATGCCTGGCATTGATGGCGTGGAAACCACGCGTCGCCTCAAGCAGGTAAGCCCGCATTCACAGGTAATTGTCCTGACCTCTTTCCATAATGATGAGCACATTTTTCCTGCTCTGCGCGCGGGTGCGCTCTCCTATGTCCTCAAAGAGATCTCGCCTGATGAACTGGTAGAGGTTGTGCGCAAGGCTGTGCGTGGAGAATCTATGTTGCACCCTCGTGTTGCCGCGCGCGTGGTACAGGAGGTCCGTGGAACCAGGGGAGAGGCTCCCAATCCTTTTGTCGAACTGAGCGAGCGCGAACTGGAGGTCTTACGCCTGATTGCTAATGGACGTTCTAATGCCGATATCGCGGTGGAACTTGTTATCAGTGAGAAGACAGTCAAGGGGCATGTGAGCAATATCCTGAGCAAACTTCACGTAATGGATCGCACCCAGGCTGCCGTCTTCGCGTGGCAACAGGGCCTCCTTCACCGCGATTGAGTATCGTTCCTAAGACTTGCCTACAACGAGACCACAGACGCATCCATATAACGCCTGTTTGCCTTATCCTTTCCTCAAAGGAGGAATGAAGGATAATGAAATCTAAAGCTATGCGAGGTACATTCAATACCTCTCTGCAATGGGGAAGATGGTCAGGATATGCTGCCTGTGCCTGGGCGCTGCTCTTCGCGGCTGCTCATGTCTATTGGGCCTGTGGAGGTAACATTGGTCTTGCCCCTGAAACTAGTCAAGAGGCTAGTGTACAGTTTAGCGCCAATCCCTGGCTCTATGTTGTCGGATGGGGATTGAATATTGCTCTATTTGTTATCGAGGCCCTGTTTCCCCTGACTTTGGTCTGGTCGGGAAAATCCCAATGGGTAGCGCTGATCGCAGGCTATGTAGGCATGATCTTGTTCGCGATGGACAGCTTGTTGTTTGCCCATGAGATTTCTGGATGTCTACTAGCTCTAGGGGTCTGTGCGCTTGGTATAATAGTTGGTCTCTTGCGCCCACGGAACCAGAGTGTATCGCGGTGGATGGTCCTCTTTGCGACCTGGGCATTTGGTATTGGAATGTCACTCTATGGTTGTGGGTATTGTAGTATCCCACTATGGCATCTTTTTGGTGCCAGTAGCTTCTTGCAAGCACCCTATGCCTTACTCTACGGCTCAATCTGGCTAACGGGCGGCATCCTATTCCAGGTTAGTGCCTGGCTTGGCGGGCTAGAATAATTGCTTCAACCCACTGTGAGAATTCATTGAGTGAATGAAAGAGAGGCTATAATCTACAAGCCCTGTAGATTACAGCCTCTCTTTCAAATGTAGACGCAGCATTTCAGCCTACACCTACATACGCAGAAGCGTGGTAGTTAGGCAAACTGCCAGGGGGTGATGAGGGCGCGTTGGCGCTCATACTCCGCGATCTTATCCTGCATGTGGAGCGTGCGGCCTACCGCGTCGAGCCCTAGCAGTAGCGCTTCCTTGCGATAGCTATCGATCTCAAAAGAGATGACGCGCCCGGAAGGCGTCGTGATGGTCTGCTCCTCAAGCTTGACAGCGAGGGTATAGCCCTCGTTCGCATTGATCTCCTCAAAGAGCGATTGTACTGTCTCTGTATCCAGAACAATTGGTAGGGCACCGATATTGAGGCAGTTATTATAGAAGATATCGGCGAAGCTTGGCGCGATGATGGTGCGGAAACCATATTCCGCCAGCGCCCAGGGGGCGTGCTCACGAGATGAGCCACAGCCGAAGTTTTCGCGAGCTACCAGAATGCTCGCTCCCTGATAACGTGGGCGATTCAGCTCAAAGTCGGGATTGGGAGTTTTGAGCGTCTCGTCCAGGTAGCGCCAGTGCGAGAAGAGTCCTTCCGCGAAGCCTGTACGTGCGACGGAGGTAAGGTACTGTGCGGGAATGATCGCGTCGGTGTCGACATTAGCGCGTTCCAGTGGCATCACAATGCCAGTGTGTTCGGTGAATGCTTGCATAGCTGTAACTCCTTTATTCGAAAACCTGAGCGCGTGAGCGCTAGTCGCGCTAGCGACGTTGGTTTTCGTATCAACCCTATTCCCACGTGCGAACGTCGACAAAATGGCCCGCGATAGCGGCTGCGGCTGCCATAGCGGGGCTGACGAGATGGGTGCGACCACCTTTACCCTGGCGACCCTCGAAGTTGCGGTTCGAGGTGCTGGCGCAGCGCTCTTCAGGGGCGAGTCGGTCACCATTCATGGCGATACACATGCTACAACCGGGCTCGCGCCACTCAAAGCCTGCATCCTTAAAGATCTGGTCTAGCCCTTCCTGTTCTGCCTGGTGCTTGACCAGTCCACTCCCTGGCACGACCATCGCCTGCACATGTTCTGCAACCTTCTTGCCCTTGACCATTGTGGCGGCGATACGCAAATCTTCGAGGCGGCTATTTGTACAGCTACCGATGAAGACGCGATCAAGCTTGATCTCTTGCATAGGTGTTCCAGACTTTAGCCCCATGTATTCCAGGGCGCGGCGCGCGATGGCAGGATCGGAGAAGTCTTCGGGTTCAGGCACGATGCCAGTCACAGGTGAGACCATAGCAGGTGTTGTGCCCCATGTCACCTGGGGAATCATACCCTCAGTTGTCAGATTGTATTGCTTGTCGTAGGATGCTCCGTCGTCAGTCTTGAGCATCTGCCAGTAAGCGACAGCCTTCTCCCATGCTTCATCCTTGGGAGCGAAGGGGCGACCCTGTAAGAATTGGAAGGTCGTCTCGTCCGGCGCGACCATGCCAGCGCGCGCGCCAGCCTCAATCGCCATATTGCAGAGCGTCATGCGACCCTCCATCGAGAGCGAGCGAATGGCTGAACCCGTGAACTCGATGCAGTGACCCGTCCCTGCGCCTGTCCCAATCTTACCAATGACGAAGAGGGCAAGGTCTTTAGCAGTACAACCCTGGGGAATCTCGCCTTCGACACGTACCTCCATCGCCTTCGGACGACTCTGGCGCAAGGTCTGGCTAGCAAGCACATGCTCAACCTCGCTGGTGCCAATGCCGAAAGCCAGCGCGCCGAACGCGCCATGTGTGGCGGTATGGCTGTCGCCGCACACAATTGTCATGCCGGGTAGAGTGATGCCCTGTTCAGGCGCGGTAACATGAACAATACCATTGCGCGCGTCGTCAACGCCAAAAAAGTTGATGCCAGCTTCCTTGACGTTCTTCTCAAGAGTTTGAATCTGAAGTGCGGCCTTGGCATCGAGGACGGGTATGCTACTGCGTTTGCCTTGAGCCTGTACTGGTGTAGTAGGGATGCTATGATCGACAACGCCGAAGGTAGCGTCTGGACGGCGTACACGTCGGTTCGCCTGCCAGAGTGCCGCGAAGGACTGGGGAGAGGTAACCTCATGTACGAGGTGGCGATCAATGTATAAAAGTGTGCCCTGTCCGGGTTCCTCGCTGATCGCGTGCGCTTCCCATATCTTTTCGAAGAGTGTGCGTGGACGTGAAGATGTGGCCTGATCCATAAGCAAATAAAACCTTCTTTCCTGCTGTGGATACGTGCTTTGCATAGTAGTATACAGGGGCTGGTATGATATGTCTAATACCTAAATTTCGTAATTGTGATAACATTAAGGCATCAAGTCTGAATGTGCATGGATGGGCTCGCTATATGAGCTCTCAGGGAGCAGCATGGAATTTCGTCAATTAACATATTTTCTCACGGCGGCGCAGACACAGAATTTTCGCAAGGCTGCCGACCTCTGTTATGTGGCACAACCCGCGCTTAGTCGGCAGATTGCTGCCCTGGAAGAAGAGCTTGGTATCACACTCTTCAGGCGTGTCAAGCAGCGCGTTGTTCTGACTCCCGCCGGGCAAGAATTCGCCAACTATGTCAAGAGTGCCCTTGATACCTTACAGCAGGGGCAGTTCGCGATGTCGCGTTTACAGCAAGGGCAGGGTGGCACTCTGAGCATTGGCTGTAATGAATCATTGGCTACGGCTCTCTTGCCTGAAGTTTTTTCGCGCTTTCGTGGTCAGTATCCCGATGTCCGTATGAAGGTTAGCGTCAACCGTACTGATGAGGTTATCTCTCTGGTTGAACAGGGGGAAGTTGATCTGGGGTTGATCTTCGACCCCGATGTGCGCTCTGAGATTGTTGTCTTACAGGAACTCTTTCGCCAGCAATTGCAAGTGCTGGTCTCATCAGAGCATCCATTGGCTCGTCAGGAGCCGCGAGAGATCACATTGAGTCGTGCCCTGGAAGAGCCTCTCATCCTGCTCGACGAATCTGCACGCCTGCGCAAAGTACTCGACCGAATCTTCTTGCAGCGTGGATTTGTTATCAGTCCCAGCGTCGAGATCAGTTCTGTAGAAGGGCTCAAGGAACTGGTGCGTCATGGGAGTGGCATTACTCTTATCTCGCCGGCTCTGATGCGTTCGGCGCACCATGAGGGTCTGACTCTGCTACCTATCTCCGACCTACAAGAGGAATTTATCTATGCCCTTGTCTACCGTCGCTTCGGTACCCTCTCGCTCCTGGCGCGCCAGTTTATTGATATCGTGCTTAAGACGAAGACCCTCACGGAGTAGGTTCATATTACGTGTTGAAGGGGCCAGATCAGCACGCTTAGCTGGTGTGCGTAATGCAGGATTGGTTGAGTGTCGGGAAGGGTAATACCGTGTGGCTTCGTCATCGTATCGCGAATGGTTTCCAATTCGGCCTCCCAGAGGGGCCAGCGTAGGTGGTGAATGTTGCCGCGATAGAGATGTCCATGTCTATCCTGGGCATAGAGGCAGTAGCGCTCAGTGAACCATTCCTCTACAGAGCCTGGTTGGGTCTTTGCTTCACGGGTCAGGGGACGATAGCGTGCCTCATACTCGGCTTGTGCCGCTCCGCGATGGGTGCGGACACTGGTGTAGTGCGTCGTATCACCCCTATGCTCAACCTTCATGTGTGCGTTGAAGTAGGGAAGATGAAAGAAGGTGCGTGCGGTCGCGACCATAATGGGATTGCTGGCATCGAGGCTGAAGAAATAAACACCAGGCAGATCACCCGCGCGCACATAGGTACGTACATTCAGTTCAATCATCGCTGAAAGGCCGGGAGCTTCCGGTAGCCCACGCAAGCGAATATGTGCCATGGAGAAAGGCACGATGCCTATCCAGCACTCACCACCAAAGGTATCTAATTCCAGTGCCGGAGGGATTAGCGGACGTAGCTTATCTGGCGCGATGGGCCAGTGTGAGAAGAGCAAATCCTTCCAATCCTGCGTCATTACCCAATCTGTACTGGGCAGAGGATAAGGACGATGCGCTATCTCCTGAAGTACACTGCGTTGATTCACGTCAATCTCTACCTTTATATAAGTGATTATCTTTTGTGTAAGTATTATGCCTAAGAGATGTCCAGGCGTCAAACTACGGGTAGAGAGATTTTCAAAATGACATTAATGGTAACTCTATCATCGAATCGGGAAGGCTTCATGATATTTTTCGTACCATTCATTAGTAAATAACTCCTGTGGATCATATTGAGATTTTCGTGTGAATAACGTGTGGATTTCAGGATACATGCTTATCAGCTGAGATTGGGAATAATAGCTTCCGTAACATAGGTAATATCTGGCCTTGATCGAGATTAAATACTCTATGAGTTCGCTGGTGAATGCCTGGAGTGTTTGGATCTCCTTGCTCCTTCGAGATACTTTATAATAGACTACAAAGCCGTACATATTAGTTTGGGCATAAGAAACTAACGCATTCGTATCCTGGGTTACTTTCCTGATCGTAACATTCAAGAGATTTATGTTGTGCTTGTGTAAGAGTCTTTTATAGTTTTCAAGAAAATCCCTGGTCTGTTCGGTGGGAATAAAGTATTCCTGGAGAATATCTGTTGTCTGGGGATCAGGATTCTGTAGAAAACGTACAGGAACAGCCATAGCCGTATTTCTGCTCACTGTTTTTGGATCAACCAGCGGGGTGAGGCGCTTTTCTAACTCCCAACGTAAGATCTTTCCCATGTTGCTTGCTCTAGATGCCTGAAAGACGACTTTACGCAACCAGATGCTATTCTCTCCCTGGAGATCATCTGCTGGTTGGGGTAGTGATTTGGACTCTGAGTAGTTATAGATAAGGCCCTCGGTGAGAAAGTGCTCACGATCAACCGAAAGATGTGCCTCAATCAGCCGATTCGCGGGATCTTTCCCCAGTTCTTCCAGTTTTTCTATGACTGAGTCGGTTTGAGTTGGAATGAGCGAAAATACGTAGCCGTTGTTTTGGGTGGTTCTCAAGTTAACTTCGGTAATAATCCCCAGAATTCCATAGCCGCCAATCACTGCTGCAAACAAATTGCTTTGTTGTGTCCTATCACATCGGATTTCTCTTCCATCTGCCATCACCAGTTTCACATAATTGACGCTTTCGATCAACGACCCATAGCGGGGATCTTTGCCATGAGTATTAACGCTTAGAGAACCACCAACTGAGAAGATATTAGAATCCTGCATAACTCTTACGGCTCGACCATGTGGGGAAAGGGTCATTTGAATTTGCTTCCAGGTAGCACCAGGGCCGACTGTGATCGTTTGGTCAGAGTTGTTGTAGCGCACCGCATCCATATGGGTCATATCAAGATGCAATGTGCCTGAGCCAAGGGCCTGTCCTCCCATACTATGCCTGATACCTGAGAGCGAGATCTTTCGTCCACTCAAGCGTGCATCTCTTACAGCCTGGATAACTTCGGCAACCGCCCTGGGAGAGCGTAGTTCATTGACGATACTACTTGTCAGATGGCTAGCGTCCTGTAGGTGATGAGAGATAGGAGGCGCAAGTGTCAGTTTTAGCCCGGCGCCGTTAGAGGGTAACAGATCGCTTAACCACCACTGTCGAGATGGATCATCCCAGAAATAGGTTTTAATAAAGAGCCCTCCTGCCGCCAGTGCAAGAGCGGTTTGTGGGAGCATTCTGAAAAAGCGTCTTCGTCGTTGCACATCTTGCTGCTTATGGCTTCTAACTAGTTGAACCTCATAAGTTACCCAGAGCACTGAGCCATTAATCAACATGAGTAGGATCATGCCACTTGTTCCGATGGCGGGTGTTGGTAGCCACACTAGCGTTCCCAGCCAGAAGAGAACATAGTAGAGACAAGCCAGGGTAATGATCACTAGTGGAAAGGCGATTACTGCCGTTATCCATTTCTCGCTTATCAATAGATCTATCACTGCCAGCGCGACGATCAATGGAAGCCAGGAGTAGATATCTATGACGGCCATACCGGCGAAAAAATCCAGGAAAAACCAGACCATACCCAGAACAACTGAGCCAATAGCAAGCAAGATGCAGACGGGAGGGCTGAATATCGTTTGCTTGGTAAAGCTAGCCAGCCCATGAATACGAGGAAACAACGAGCGTAGTGACATCGGAAGTCCCTTCCTCCGCCTCTATTAGCGATCCAGTCGCTGATAGAGGCGATCCAAATTTATTCTCTGTAGAATATACACAGGGATGCAGGAGGTAAGGGGGTGTCATCTGTCCCATTTCTTTATCGAGTTTTATCAGACTCTAGCCAGGGAAATCCGCTGGTATTCCGTGCGTACCGAGCGTGTGCGAGAGTTCGCCGCCATGGTGCAGATCATGTTCCATCACATGCCACACAACCCAGGCGCGTGACAGTTCAACCTGTTTGCCATCATACTCATCAGGGAAGGTTTGTTGCATCTCATCTGAACTCCAGCGAGCCATACAGTCCGCCATGAATTGCCAGGTGTGATCAAGGCCATGAGCTATCTCTGTGGCGGTTGGGGCATTAGCGCCTTGTTTCATCAGCGCATCATCATCCCAATCCGCGTACATCTTCAGCTCTATGCCACGGGGTTCACCCATGAAAGCGGCGAACCAGTAGGCGCGGCAACTGACGACATGCATAGCAATCTCTCTAATAGAGCGTAGGTTCGGCGCGGTTCGTAGTCCAAGCTGTTCGGAGGTAAGGGGGGCGATTGCTCCTTTGATACGGTCCTGATACTCTTTCCAGGAGCTATAGAACGTTGAGACCGTAAAATTGTCTTCAGCCATGAGCTATTTCTCCTTGTGATGCATAGACTTCCTCTTGTTTCTCTTAGTCTAACAGCGAATGCGGTTGAAATCCGACCTGTTTCTCTTGATTCTAGCTTGTTTCTAAATGAGAGCATTATTATTGATGGCATAATTATTTTCTACAAAAGTAAACTTGTTTATTTTTTCTTGACTATTTTGAATGTGCGAACTATACTAGTAAAAGTAAACGCGTTTACTTTGATATGGTAGCAAAACAGAGCGGCACTAATGGAGGTGGTATGCAAGAAGAGCCAGATGGCAAAAGGACGAGGAAGGGTGAACATGCACGCCAGCGTATTCTGGAAAGTGCTCTCTCCTTGTTTGGATCCAGGGGATATGAAGAGACCACAATGCGGGAGATCGCGGCGGCGGCGGGTTATTCACCAGGGCTTACCTACCGCTATTTTGCGAGCAAGGAAGAACTTGTGCTGGGGCTCTATAAAAATCTGTGTACAGATCTGGAATTCTTCACACATAGCTTGCCTATTTGCCCGCTCCCTGAGCGGTTTCATATGATGGTGACTAAACAAATGGAATTGATGACTCCCTATCGTGAAGCTCTAAGCGCCCTTTTTGGTTCCGCTCTCAATACACGCTCCAGTGTAGGTGTGTTTAGTAAGAATACGGAAGCTATTCGTTTCCGTGGCAGAGAAACCTATCTGATTGTTATTCAAGAGGCTAAAGATGCGCCAAAGGAGCCTCAGTGTGAAGATCTGGCGACCATACTCTATGGCACACACTTGGCGCTGGTGCTTTTCTGGCTCATCGATGAAAGTCGGGGTGCATGGAGGTCTCGTCTCCTGCTTGCGTTCCTGCGCGATATGCTCAAATTAATGCAGCCGCTTCTCTGGCTTCCCCCCATTGTCCAGGCGTTGGCGCGGCTAGCCGCCATTCTTGGTCCATTGTTAGGTGACAAGAGGCAAACAGCGTTGTTCTCTCAGCCTTCGGATGAGGGTGACCCACAGTTGTAAAGAGAAAGGACTCGATTTATGCTCTTCTCTCGCTCAGTGCATGCTCAACTCGTTGAACGGTTCATCTTTAACTTCCGGGTAAAACCTGATGTTCTTGCCTCCCATTTACCAGTTTCTTATCTCCACCCCCAGGTCTTACAAGGCTGGAGTGTAGTGTCATTCTGTTTTCTGAAGCTAGAGCATGTTATGATCTCATCACTGCCATCATGGCTTGGCTTAAAGACGATATCCTGCGCGTATCGTTGTGGAGTTAGTTGGAGTCGTGATACTTTTGGTAGTGAGCCTGTGCCATCTGTCTATGTTTTTGGGCGATATGCGGATCATGCCTTGATCTCCCACCTTGGGCCATGTGTATTCTCAAGTACTCTTCCCCATATAGATGTGTCTCTCTCTGAGGATGATAATGTCCGAACTCTTCGTGTATCTGATAACAATCAACAGTGTTTGTTTTCCGCTTCGATCCAGCCAACCGCCTCCCAGAGCGAATGGAATTCCCAGGTATTCGCTTCCCTTGAATCTTTCGTTCGTTTCATAGAGCTAGGTCTGACAAGCTATGCATCCTCAAGCAGCGGAGAAGCGCTATTACGAATTGACCTGCAAGAGCAAGGCACACAGTATGAAGCTATTAATGCCACTGTGATTCATAGCTCACCAGATACTGCCTGGCCCAATTCTGAGTTGATCTTTGACAGTGCTGTACGTGCGACCGGAGGACTTTACAAATGGACATATCGCGGCATCTATCGGTAGAATCCCCCTCATCTCTATCAAAAGCGTGTTAACTAGGGCTTTTTCAATATTGTGATTCCTGAACCTCTCACAAATGTTGAGAATGGATTCCTGCTCTCCTCGTTGTCTGTGATGGTAGTGTTAAAGTGTCAGAAGCAAAGAGCTTGATTCCCAAATCGTTCACATTCGTATCTCTGATCCAAACTGTGATATACTTAAATCTGCATTTGCTTCAGATAGTTTCTAAGGTCTTATGAGAAAACCAACCCCCGTACGGGGGCATAGCGCCGCTGTCGCTGCTAGTGTGAACTCCTTATCGATCCTCTGAGCGCGCAGCGCTAGCTGCCGTCCAGGCAGCGTTGAGGGTCGTTTCAAGACGAAAGCACTCAGGTTTTCTTGTAAGGAGTAAAGAGAGTAGAGACGCATGTTACCCCTCAACTCACAGCACAATAATGTGAACAAGGTGTATACCCACATCCTCTAATGTGAGTACCCTTGTGGACTGATAGATTGCAACCTCGACGAACAAAACCGTGTCTATCCCTGGATGACGGTTAGTTTAATATTGTCCTGCATCCCCAAATGTTCGTCGAATGTTACCGTTTAAACATAGCTTTTTGTCATCACCAGCCACGGGTGGTCCTCGCCCGTGGTCTTTTTATCCCCATCATCCTCGCGGTGATATAGCTTCCCTTAGCGTATCACGCCTAATGTGATGCTCTTATTGATTACGGTCGAGCGCTACCCGTAGCAGTTGTTGCTGTGAAAGGAGCGCTCTATGCGCTGTCAAATAGTAAGCCTTCAGTCTTACCTCTTGCTGAATTGCCATTTGTTGAGAGGGGGCGAAGATGCCTAGAAGAACCGTCTTCCGGCGTTTAGCCCATATATCGCTGAACCAAGAGATAAGGGAACGGTATCTGATGACGTTCTCTGCGCGCTGGCTCTATCATCATATCCAGCACTTCCCTATGTTGACCTCCGAGGCGCTGTTCGGTAATCAGAGGCCCCTGGAGTTAGAGATTGGCTGCGGTTTCGGCGAATTCCTCTGCGCACTTGCCGAGGCCAACCCTACCGCCAATTTCCTTGGCATTGATATCTCAGAGTCATCGCTCCTGCAAGCAGCCTCTCAGGCTGCAAAGCTTAACCTGATGAATATCAAGTTTATTGCTGCCAATGCTCGCCAGCTTTATCCGCTGTTTGCACCTGATTCCTTGCAGGCCGTTTATCTACATTTCCCCGATCCCAACCGGAGACGCAAATTCCGCAAGCGGCAAATTTTTACGCCGGTGTTGCTGGATACTGTCTCGCGAGCCTTACGCCCAGATGGTTATTTAAGTGTGATGACGGATCATAGCGAGTACTTCCATGAAATGCTCGAACTCATAGAGCAGGATCATCGCTTTGAGAAGACTCATGCTGAGAGGTACCTATCTGGCTTTGGCGCACCCATCATATCGCGCTACCAACGCCTCTGGGAGCGTCATGGATTGCCAACCCTGCGTTTTGAAGTACGTAGGCGCTTGTAGTCAATGATACATATAGCCAGGAGCATAGCGGAGGGACTTACACTCACTCCGCTATGCTCCGCCTCTTCTCAGCCTGTGCCTAATACTGCTTTAAGAACTGGTAAGTGTCAGTCAACCGATTCTATAAGTGCTTACAACGCGAAGGCTCATAAAGTGCTTACAACGCGAAGGCTCATAATTCTCAGGAATTATTTGATGGCTTATTGGCTCGTACTGCTCGTGCTGGCAACCTACGTTCGAGCCAGAGCATGCTTATACCCGAAGCGGATATCAATATCACCAACAGTATCCATGGTAGAGTAGGCGTTACCACATATAGGAGTGAAAAGAGTGCTGGTGCCAAGGCACTGGCAATCCCCCATACGAATTCGTACGTTGCCAGATAGCGCCCACGTTGGCTTGCTGGAGCTAGATCAGCAATCAGAGCGCTTACGGCTGGACCATACAGTAAAGATGCCAGGGTGTGAATAGCTACGGCAAGGAAGAGGTAGGGTATGAGTATAGTGCGAGAGATGAGCAGTGCTATTGCAAAAAAGCTACATGATACTCCCCATGTAAGTGCAGCCGCTCCTATAGATCTGGTGCGGCGATATGGTTCCAGAATTCGAACAACGAGCGTTTGACCGCCGATGATCAGGAGCGAATTGAGCATCAAAGCAGACCCCGGTATCCAGCCTGGGGCATGAACTGCTTCGGTTACATAGACTGGGAGAGCTATCGTTAGCATCAAGGCACAGAGAGGAAAGGTGACATTGCAAAGCAAAAAAACAAGGAACAGGTGGTTTTGCCAGATGGTTCCAACAGGTTCCTTTGCTACTTGCATATGATGTCTTTGTTCTGGCTCTGGCAAACGCAGCAAAAGACAACCTGCCACCAGGTAACAGAGCGCACTACACCCTATCAGTAGATGATACATGTCTGGATTATTCGTTGCCATGACAAAGCCTGCTAGAAACCCTCCGATGCCCAGGCCGATATTACGTATGGCTCCAACAAGTCCAAACCAGCGATCCCGCTCATGAGGAGAGGCTATATCCACGATAAGCGAGGCACTTGCCGCGAAGAATACTCTGCTCCCCATTGTTACCAGAAATGCCGTACCAAACAAGGAAGAAAGCGTATGCACGAAGAGATAGCCAAGAAAACCGAACGCCTGGATGATTTGGCTAATAGCGGTTATATGTCGAGCGCCAAATCGATCTACCAGATTTCCTGTAATCAGCGACAATGGAAGTGTGCAGACAGTAGCGATAGTCAGGGTTAGCCCGATGGCTGGCAATGGTAGGTTGGCTGTGACTTGAAAGTAGAGAACTGAAAGCGGTAGAAAGAGTCCCGCTCCAAATGCATCAACGATCAATACTAGCAGAAATCCGTATTTACCCCGTGTTTCCGGAAAACCAAAGTGGTCTTTCCATTTGCTCATATATCTTCTCCTCCAAACGAAAAGAAGAGGAGCTGGCGGCTACCTTTTTGGTAGCTTGCCAGCTCCTCTTCTTTAGAAAACAAGCTCCTTGAAATATAGGATGCTTGCTTAGATTTCGGTGCTTCTTATGTGTTTGACACGTTAAGAAGCCAGAGGAAAGTGGGTAACACCCACAAGAGAGATCGCTCTATAAGAATATTTAGCGCTATAAATGCTCTGGGATAAGCGCTTTTGATATCAGGAGCGTTTCCCGGCTGGAATGGCTATAGAAACAATGAACCCAATTGATAATATACTGTCGCCAGATGCGGCCAGGCTGTTTGGTGAGCCGGGCCACATCTGGCGGCATATTTATCACGCGTAAGAGCGTTTCGCCTGGAGACTAACCTTTGACGGAGCCAGCCAGGATACCGCGAACGAAGAAACGCTGCATTGAGAAGAAGACTACCAGGGGCAGCGCCATTGAGATAAAGGCCGCTGCGGTCAAAACCTGATAGTTATTGCCGTACGTGTTCACAAGGTTAGCAATCGACAGTGTCATAGGTGCGCTCTGTGGATTACCACCCAGGAAGATCAGAGAGATTAATAGATCATTCCAGACCCACATAAACTGGAAGATTGCTAGCGAAGCCAGAGCTGGAACCGAGAGCGGGAGAATGATGCTAAAGAAGACGCGCACATGTGATGCGCCATCGATATGTGCCGACTCCATCAAGTCGCCAGGAAGCGCGGCGAAGAAGTTGCGTAGCAGGTAGATGGAGAAGGGCAGACCGAACGCGGTATGCGCGATCCAGACAGCGGCATACTGTCCCGTCAATCCCAGGTCGGTATACAGGTACAGGACTGGAACCAGCGAAATCTGGAGCGGAATAATCTGTAAGGCCACAATGCCCAGGAAGATCCAGTTACGGCCAGGGAAGTTCATCCAGGCAAAGGCATATGCCGCGAAAGCCCCTAGAATCAAAGGCAAAATGGTTCCCGGTACCGCGATAATGATGCTATTGAGAAATGCCTGACCGAAGCCCTGAGCATGAATAACGTCCGCATAATTCTGAAGCGTGAAGGCCCAGGGAGGAACCAGCCCGCTCCACCAGCCACTTGTATTAATATCCGTACCGGGTCGGAATGAGCTCACAAAGAGTCCAAAAGTGGGGACGGACCACAGAAGTCCAATGACTACCGCGAGCGCCGTAAAGAGGCCATTGCTCACGCCTCGGACCAGATAGCGGCTCATCTTCTGGCGCTCAAGATCCCGTATCTGGGCTTCGCGCGAAGGAACTGTTATCTGCTCTGATTTTGTTATGCTCATCGCATTGCCTCCTCAGCCTTCATACGGCGGACATTAATATACATGACGGGAATAATCGTGATCAGCAGGATCACTGCTAGCGCGCTTGACTGGCCATAATTACTGAATGTGAATAACTGATTATAGAACTCCAATGCCACCACATCGGTCTTGAAGTTGCCACCAGTCATAACATATACCACGTCAAAGATCTTGAGGATATTGATAATCATGGTCGTAACGACGACAGCCATTGTACCCTGAATCATTGGAATGGTAATGCGCCAGAACATCACGAAGCGACTAGCGCCATCAATCTTAGCGGCCTCAATGATCTCATCGGGAATACCTTTCAGCGCTGCTGAAAGAATGACCATGCAGAAGCCTGCCCACATCCAGGTGTAAACGATAATCAGCATAAAATTGCTGATATTGGGGTCCTGTAGCCAGGCGTGTGGCTGCCCACCAAAGAGAGTCGTGATAGCGTTGAGCAAGCCAGTCTGTGTCTGACCTGCCGGGTCAAACTTATAGACGAAGCGCCAGATAACGCCAGCAGCTACAAAAGAGATCGCCATTGGGAGGAAGAGAGCCGATTTGACAACGCTCTCAACCTTGACGCGATCAACCATGACAGCGATGATCAGGCCCAATCCAACTGTCAGGATGGTCGCCAGAACCAACCAGATCAAATTGTTTTTCAACACTTCGAGCATGGTTGCATTGGTAAAAATGCGCTGATAGTTCCTGAGACCGACAAACTCAATGGAATTTTTATCCAAAAAGCTCAGATAGACGGTGTACAGTAAAGGATAGATGAAAAAGGTAAGATCCAGTATCAGAGCGGGCGCGACCCAGATCCAGGCCGGCCAATAGATGGGGCTGCGGCCCTTTTGTGAGCGGGCCACGGCTAGTTGTTTTGCCATTTCCCTGCATCCTTTGCTATTGCAAGGGTTGTGCAGTCATCCTATGCTATTTCCACACAACCAGCTTCACTTCTTAACTATTAAGTCGCCAGGTGAAGGGATCGAGAAAGCGAGGAGCGTTATCGACCCTTTCACTATCCTGAGTTGGCTGGAGAAGCCAGCTTATAGATGAGCCTAACTCCTCCGACCAACTAAAGCCAACTAGGACTCGTAAGCCTGTTGTGCTGTGCTTTCCAGTGACTGTAGAATGCTATCCAACTGTGATGGATCGCTAACAAACGAGACCATGCCCTTCCAGTACGCAGTTTGCAGGGCGGCGGGTAGCAGGTCGCCAGCGCCGATCCTGAAGGATGTGGCATTGAGCATCTGCTGAGCAGCCAGGCGAACGACATCATTGGGATAGAGGTTCAGATCAACTTTCTTGTTGACGGAGGTCGCGCCGCCGCGTTTGACCCAGATGGACTGGCCTTCAGCCGATGACATGAATTCCGCGAACTGGCGTGTGCCGTCGTTATCTTTGAAGGCTGCCAGGATGTCGACGCCACCAGTGACGGCTCCCTTGTACTTGGGATCGATGGTGGGGAAGTTGAAGAAGGTGAAGTCCTCGCCGGCCTTCAGCTTCGGATACTGTGCGCTGATGAAACCAGAGGCGAAGTCGCCCAGGTAGTACATGTAAGCCTTCGCGGGACTTGAGAATGGCTGGTAAGAAGCATCCTGGAAGTTGGTCGCCACAATGGCCTGAGGAGCACCGTTGATGTAGTGCTTGCCAGTCACGATCTTGCCGAACATCGAGATAGCGTCTTTAATGCTGGCGTGTGTCCAGGGGATCTTATGGCTGGTCCACTGGTCATACATCTCAGGGCCATACTTGTTGATGTAGATCTCTGCGACCCAGTCGGTAGCAGGCCAACCGCTAGAGGCCGCGCTCTCAATGCCCATTGACCAGGGGTATTTGCCCTGACCCGCGATCTTGTCAGAGAGGGCGATCATAGCATCCCAGGTTTCGGGAATAGTGCCGCCAACTTCCTTGAAGCTTTTGGGGCTATACCAGATGGTGCCCTTGGTGTTGGCCTTGGGAAGCACACCGTAGAGGTGATCCTGGAATGAGGCCACATCGATCCAGGTCTGCGAGTACTCCTCTTTGATTTTGTTCATGTCGATGAACGGATCAAATGCTATCAGCTTGTTCTGGCCCGCCAGTTCATGGAACTTGTCGATGCTAGGCATACCAGCCATATCTGGTGGGTTGTTGCCTTTGAGGCGAGTCGTCAAGACGGCATTGGTGTCGCGAGTGGACTCAATGTTGACCTTGATGTTGGTTTTCTGGGTGAAAGCCGATGTGATAGCTTTGAAGGAATCCAGTTCTTCACCGCTCCACTGCCCCAAAATGTCAATGCTGCTGACTTTGGCAGGTGTACCATTGGTTGTGTTAGGAGCACCCCCACAGGCTGCCAGCAAGGCTGAGGCCGCGCTGACACTGAGACCGGCTGCCGTAGCCTTTTGTAGAAACTCGCGACGTGGCATACTCTGCGTAGCAAAGTTCTCGACGAGTTGATCCAGGTCCTTCCGTTTTTGACGGTTGAAGATTGCCATTAGACCCTCCTCGCGCTAAAGAGCGCATCATGTAAATATATATTCGTAAATGGGTTGGTATCAATCATTGATACTGACCCAGAAAAGTGTCAACAAGAATCCGCGACAGGGACTTTTACGACCCTGAATGTCGAAGTTGGAAATGATTGCTAGTGTAGTGTTATTTATCCAACGGCCTTCCAAATCTGGATGGTTTTATCCCAGCTGCCCGAAGCGATCTGCCTGCCATTTGGAGACCAGGCCAGGGTAGTGACGATATCAGTATGGCCGTTGAAGGTCAGGCGTGTAGTGCCGTCATCAGCGTTCCAAACTTGAACCAGATTATCGAATCCTCCAGAGGCAATTTCGTTGCCATTGGGAGACCAGGCTAGGGCGTTAATTTCTTTTGAATGCCCTGTATAGGTCAGGTAGAGCTTGCCTGTAGTGGCATCCCAAACTTGTACTGAATTATCGCGACCGCCAGAAGCGATCTTAGTGCCATCAGGAGACCATGCCAGAGCATTTATAGGATGTCCCGGTGTGGTAATGTAGTTGTAGTTGAGATAAGTGAAACCGGTTTTCGCATCCCAGACCATGACATTCGTGTCGCGACCGCCAGAAGCGATCTTAGTGCCATCAGGAGACCATGCCAGGGTATTCACAAAGTCAACATGTTTTGTATAGTTGATGAGGCGCTGCCCGGTAAAAGCTTGCCAGACCTGGACGGTATGATCCCAGCTGCCCGAAGCAATATATAGCCCATTGGGAGACCATGCCACAGTGCTTACCTCTTCACGATGTCCGGTATAGGTGAGCATCGTCTTGCCGGTAAAGGCATTCCAGACCTGGACCGTGCGGTCCCAACTGCCCGAGGCGATATATTTTCCATCGGGAGACCATGCCAGAGCATCAACCAGTTCGTTATGCCCTGCGTAGATGTTGACAAGCTCGCCCGATTTGGCTTTCCAGACTCGAATTGTGTGATCCCAACTGCCCGAAGCGACATATTGTCCATCAGGGGACCACGCGACCACGCTTACGAAACCATTGTGCTGGCGGTAAATCAGTGAGGCTGTACCTGACTGGTTGGCGCGGCTCACCGATGCGTAGTAGAGCTGTCCCAGTAGAACGACACAAATCAGGATGCTTGCTACCGTGAGTAACGGAAAAGTTTTCTGTATGGTACGAAAAAATGAACGGCGTTGGATTGGATAATCGTGTCGAGATATTCGTGAGCGACGAATATCCATCACTGGCGATGCATGTATTTTCTCATTGTTATTATATTGCTCAATGAGAAGAGATATGCGTGGGATTGGCTTGACCGCTGGCTCTGGCAGGCTTTTAAGAGCGACTACGAGCAGCTGATAATCGTGTTGCGCCTCTCGGCAGGCCGCGCAAGTTGCTACATGAGCGTCTAGCGTTTCCCGTTCGCAGGCGGACAGATCTTCGCGTTTGCGCGCCAATTGTTCCGCCCATCTGGCACATGGGGCTTGCGCGTTCATCGCTTCTTTCCTCCTTTGCGTACTGGACGTGCAGACCCTTCATGCTTGAGATATATCTGGCGCAGGTCTTCTAATCCTCGACTTACATACTTACTCACGCTGGTTTCCTTCATATCTAACAAGGTTGCGATCTTACTCTGTGGAAGATCTTCGATAAGATATAAAATAAGACAAGGACGATAGGTCGGGGATACTTTTACGAGTGCGGCCCGTAAGAGTTCAATGTCTTCGACTCTCTTCTCCGGCCCTTCTACATATGGTTCACTCGCCTGCTCCAGGTAGTTTTCTAGTGATATCTCTTTCTGGCGTTTTGCATATTTCTTTTGGTAAGTATAGGCACAATTGGTCGCGATGCGATATAGCCAGCCAACGAAGCTGACTGGCGAACGCAGCCCAGGCAAAGATGACCAAACTTTAACGAAGGTTTCTTGAGTCAGCTCGCAGCCAATACCATCATTGCCTACCATGCGACTCAAGTATCTGCATATTTGGCTGTTGTAGCGTTCATAAAGTGCCTCAAAGGCCCTGATGTTTCCTCTTTGAGCCTGGACAACGAGAATTTCCATCTCGGCATCGTCAGTGGGCGCTTCGACCTTTTGATTTGCGCCCGAGAATGTGCGATCCTCGATCAGATACGACATTGTTACGCTCCTTGCAAACAGACACCTTCGTCTTTTTCTTCCTCGTTCAATTAGTGCATTTATGTTTAATTATTGCGTTAATGAGAATGCTTACCTGATATGTATCCTCTCCTAATTGCCCTCTCATTAGTAAAGACTCTCAATATATGGAAAATCTGACAGCAAATTCCGGCGAGACCATAAATTCGCGAATCTTTTCAATTTCTTGGTCGATGGGCCTCCAACAATTGATGATTTGCGGATGTCATGAGGTATAACACCAGAGAGGGATACATTGATGTTTTACTATACGCCCTTCGTATTCCGGAGGCAACACCTCTGCGACCCCAAAGGACCCCAAATTAGACGAATGAGGATAATTATGGCGTGTTGTGAGAATATTAGGAAGAATATACCATCTACTCTGGGAGACAAGGAATGAGGGGTTAAATCGGCAAAATGCCGATTTAACCCCTCATTCCTTGTCTTTTCTTTATCTGAGGCTGGCGAGCTTAATGGGAATGATGGGGCGCAGGTTAGCCTCAATTTCACTGCGGTGTCCCTCCAGAAATGGCGGAAGAGCCAGCGATTCGCCAAGATGCTCCAGGTCTTCATCTGTTGTGAAGCCGGGCACATCTGTCGCAATCTCAAAGAGGACGCCTCCGGGCTCGCGGAAGTAGATCGAGCGGAAGTAGAAGCGGTCAATGACATTGGTGACGGTGGCGTTCTTCGGCTTGATGCGCTCACGCCATTGGCGATGCTCCTCGGCGTCAGGTGTGCGGAAGGCGACATGGTGGACACCACCGATGCCAGGACGCCCAGTTCTAGCATCTGGTCTCACTTCTAGATGGACTTCTGCTCCTGGACCGCCTGGTCCCACCTCGAAGATATGAACAGTATGACCTGAGTCCGTCTGGTAGGTTCCGCCTTGGCGGAAGCCAAGGGTTTCAGTAAAGAACGTCGTTGATGGTTCGAGATCGCGCTCGACGAGGCGTACAGCATAGAAGCCTTGAATTGCCATCTCGGCGGGTACAGTACTGCCCTGCCAGTAGGTGCTGGTCAGTTTCCCCTCAGCATCGACGAGTTCCAGGCTTTGCCCTTCATGATCCTGGAAGTGCAGGAAAGCTCTCCCGTCGCGCTCTTGAATGCCGTCGTGCTGAACTTTATATTTATCGAGGCGCTGAACCCACCATTCAAGGGCAGCGCGATTGTTGACGCCAAAGGCGATGTTAGAGACAGTTCCTACTCCATCACGATTGAGGTTAGCAGTGGGCCACTCGAAGAAGGTCATGTCGAAGCCTGGTTTCCCAGTCTCATCACCGTAGAAGAGGTGATAGGCGCTGACATCGTCCTGATTGACGGTCCTCTTTACCAGTCGTAGCCCAAGAATATCGGTGTAGAAGGCGACGTTTAGCGAAGCATTTCCCGTAATAGCGGTAATATGATGTAATCCACCTAACTGCATGAGACATATCCTTTCTGTGTCTATTTCAATCTATAGAAACAGTGCTATTGTTTAGCACTAAACTTAAAGCGTAAAAAATTTGACTGCTAGCGTAGCGAATGGTCAAGCTTGCGCAAGAGGCGTTGTAGCTCCATGTTTTCGCTAGCGGTGAGGCCGGTCATAAGACTGGCAATCAGGTCTTCATGCGCTGGAACGACGCGATCGTGAAGCTCGCGCCCCTTTTCGGTCAAGACCAGGATATTACTGCGCTTTTCCTGATAGCGTTTTAGCAGCCCCAGGCTCTCCATACGGTTGAGTAGTAGAGAGACATTACCCTTGGTTACCAGAAGGCTATCGGCAAGTTCTTGCTGTGTCATGCCCTTATGCGCGCCCACGCGAGCCAGCACATCGAACTGCGCGACATTCAAGCCCCAGGTGCGCAGGTGTATGGTCTGAGCACGGTCAATCTTCTGAAAGGTTCGGTAAAGCCGAAGCCATGTCAATATTGAAGATCTTAACATCCTTGTGCCAATATCCTTTCTGTTTGACTATCGACAGTTTAGCACTAAACCATAGGTATGTCAAGGGTTGAATCGGCCCCACTAAGTCAATCTTAGTGGGGCCGATTCTCAGGCTTTCATCGTACGTACGTGCGGATTGAGTGTAGCCGAGAGCGCTATGAGCAGTAGGCCGCCTGTTATGATGAGGATGGTAGGCGTTGTTCCAGCGTTCTGAAGCAGAAATCCAGTTAGAGCCAGGCTGACCGGATTGCCACTAAAGACGATCAACCGATACACGCTATTGATACGACCCTGCAAGGCATCAGGAATGATAGCCATACGCTGGCTGCGCTGCGCGACATCAAAAATGGGAAACAAGAAGAAGAGGAGAGCGAAGGTCGCTTCGAGGAGGGGTAGATTAGGAGCCAGGATGAGTAATGGCGCGATAAGGGCCTGTATCCATAGAGTACTCATAGTGAGCGCGAAGAAGCTCATATGGCGGCGGAGCAGCGGCGTTACCAGTGAACCTAGAACACCAGCGATGCCCGAGATTGCGAACAGGATACCAAGATCGACTGTTGAGGCATGTATACGCTGTCCTAGTACGATACCGATTAATGTTAGACCCCCTGTCATGAGATTCATGCCACACAGCAATAGCGCTAGCGAGCGAATAAAGCGCTGTCTCCATAACCACTGTAATCCCTCTTTAACCTCCATAATCAACGCACGTGAGGTCTTCGCGCGCTCCTGTTGGAATGGCGTTTTGATAAAGAGGAGCGAAATAACGGAGAAGAAATATGAGAAGGTATCGGCGAGAAAGGGGAAGAGTTGACCAACACTATAAAGGAAACCACCTAGTGGTGATCCGAGCAGCATCGCGATATTGAAAGTTGCGATATTCTGGGCGCTGGCTGCTGGCAGCTGCTCCTTTGAGACGACCTGGGGCAAGCTGGAGACTTCTGCGAGGTCGAAGAAGACAAAGAGAATTCCTTCAAGCAGGGATACCAGATATAGTTGGATGATACTCAGATGATGAAAGTACAGGGCCATTGGGATGCTTGCCATACTCAAGAAGCGCCCAAGGTCGCAGAAGATCATTACCTTCTTACGGTCCCAGCGATCCATAAGCGCGCCAGCGGGCAAACTAAGGAGTAGATAGGGAATTGTACGCATTGCCGCAGCGAAGCCTGCTTGCGTTGGTGATTGTGTGAGGGCAAGGATAAGCAGAGGAAAGGCCAGTTGCGACACCTGCGCGCCTGTTTGCGAGACCACCTGACCACTCCAGAGCAGTAGATAGTCTCGATTACGCCACAGAGGAAGGGGCTTATGAACCTCTGATGTTTGTTCGTTGCTGACAGCCTGAGTTTGATTATCTAGCACAATAAATCCTTTTCAACGTTTGAATGGCACAAAAATATACTGATTTTGTTTATGAATGGTTGGTAAGAGAAGGTAGGGCATCCAAAATCAGGCCAGGTATGAAGGCTGATTTTTTTGAGGTTATAGGATGGACGCCGGAGGGGACGTATGGTGACGTCTTAGTAGGAAGCTTCCAGTCTCAACCGGGAAAGGATGCACCAAATTTTTGTGGTTATGATCTGCCGCATAATAGTGCCTCCCTTTCTACTGGCATAGATAATGCTCTGTTATTTTAAGTATAGCATATCAGGTTCTTCATTGCCAAAGATATGTTAATGTTTTTGGTGGGGGGTCAGTCACTGTCTATTTGTTTTCGCGAAAGCGAGCGGAAAGGAATCTATGTATGTCGGAGATTAATTCGGTGGAGGTTCTGCGAGCGCGTGCCCTACGGGATAGCATGAGCCTACAAGAGGCGCTTGAGCTCTGTGATGCTCTTCCAAGTGTCGAGATTGAGACTTTGTTCGGCAGGTGGCATGGAAGCGAAGTTTCTACCCACCATCCAATGGATGGGCTGTTAACGATTTTTGGTTGGTATGGCAAAGAGTTTCTTGATCGCGATCATGTACATCCTCTTTTGTTTTTCGATAGACATAATCGGCTCTTTGCGTTTGATCCCAAGCGATTGCCACTCTCGCTGGGATTCAAATGGCCCTTTTTACGAAATAAATTGGTACGGCAGATATTGCTTCTGTTGCGCTTCATCTTGCAGACCCGCCATGCGAAGGCACGTCTACGGATGGTGGAGTATCGTGGCAAGGTGAGCGCTACTATGCTCTATGACAACGTGCCGATTTGTGATGCCTTTCGTCTTATTGATCAGGATACACTCCTGGGTATTATGGACTTCAAGGGTATGGAGCAGCCCTACTTCTTCAAACTGCATCGCGATAAGTAGTTTCAATCTGCCATTGAGAATTGAGCAAGCGCAAGAGTGTTCGAGGCAGCTTGCTACTATGAAAAGTGGGGTATGTATCTCTGTTCTGAAAGTTTCTCATAGGGAGAGAGGGCTGTGACTGGACCTATCCATGAATTACTCTATCTCATGCTGGTATTGTTGGTTGTAGCAGCCATTCTGACAGTTGTTGCCGCGCGATTACGGATTCCTTACGCGGTTCTGCTGGTAGTAGGTGGAGGGATTATTGGTTTTATCCCGAACCTGCCCTATGTGAGATTGTTGCCAGATGTCATACTGTTGATCTTTCTTCCTCCCCTGATCTATTATGCCGCATGGTTTACGTCATGGCGCAACTTTCGCAAGGAGTGGCGGGCTATCACCTCGCTTGCTATAGGACTGGTGCTGGTGACGGTCGTTAGTGTGGCGGCGATCGCGCACGCGTTTGTGCCTGGCCTGCCGTGGGCTTCGGCGTTTGTGCTGGGGGCGGTGGTTTCGCCAACTGACGCAGTTGCTGCTGAATCCATTATTCAGAGTCTGGGTCTTAATCGACGGATCGCCACTATTATCAGTGGAGAGAGCCTGGTGAATGACGCAACGGCTCTGGTGGCGTATCGCCTCGCGATTGCGGCAGTCTCGGTAGGATCATTCTCCGTGGTGGATGCAGGTGTACAATTCTTGCTAGTGAGCATAGGCGGCACCATGGTGGGACTGGGAATCGCGGTACTGGCGGTCTGGCTTCATCGCTGGGCTAATAATACACTCAGTCAGATCGCGCTCTCGCTGATTACACCTTTTACTATGTATTTGAGTGCTGAAGGTTTGAAGGTATCGGGAGTGATCGCCGTGGTTGCGGGTGGTATGTATCTGGGGAGACATTCGGCTAACTTTTTTACTTCCAATACACGGCTACAATCGGACGCTTTCTGGCACGTTTTTGTCTTTTTACTTAACGTTCTGATCTTCCTTTTGATTGGTGTGCAATTGGGGCATCTCAATCTTGGTGAGCTGTCGCTGTTTGTATTAATTGGATATGCTGCCCTGGTGAGCTTGACTGTCGTTGTTGTGCGTTTTATCTGGGGATTCCTTTTTGGTTCTATATTACGTATTTTAGATAAAATACATGTATTGCAATATCAACAGATGTTACCCTGGCCTGCATTGTTGGTAATTGGTTGGAGCGGGATGCGGGGTGGTATCTCCATGGCGACGGCTCTGGCTATCCCCACGCTTACCGCGTCTGGCATCCCCTTTCCAGGGCGTGATACCATTGTTCTTATTGCCTTTGGAGTCATTTTTTTTACCTTGTTGTTTCAGGGAGTTACCCTTGGTCCTCTGATTCGCTGGCTCAATCTGCACGATGATCCAGCAGGGCAGGAAGAAAGACACCTGGCCTTGCAGGCAGTCACACAGGCGGCTTTGGCTCGCCTGGAGGAGTTAAAACTGGATGGTGAGGCGCCTGAATCGGCCATAGAACGCTTACATACATACTATGAGAAGCGGCTGAATGCATTGATAGAGGATGAAGGGGATGAGCTGGGATCTCAACGAACTCGGCTCGCAAGTTTGCAGCAGTTGACTCATGATATTCATATGTTTGAGCGTCGAGCTCTTATTGACTTGAGGGACAGCGGAACTATCGACGACAATGTATTCCACCAGATTGAGCGCGAACTTGACCTGGAAGATGTGCGCCTGAGAAGGTTATGATTGGCTGTTTATTCAAGTGGGAGTATGAACCAGAAGCATGAACCTTCGCCGGGTGCGCTGCACATACCTACCTGTCCTTGCTGGCGTTCTATGATCGTACGACAAAGGAATAGCCCCAGCCCCAGCCCTACATGTGAGCCATCCTGTACTTGAATTTCTTTCACGCGATAGGATACATCCCAAATGCGTTCCTGCTCGTCAGCTGGAATACCCGTCCCATGATCCTGTACCTGTAGGCGGGCGATGCGCTGACCTTGATTTTCTTCCAGAGTCAGGCAGACCTCGACTTGCTGTTCGAGTGTGGAGAATTTAAGGGCATTGGAAAGAAAGATGTTGATGGCTTGCTCAACGCGTTCTGGATCTGCCTTGATGGGTATCTCTTCTTCAGCTGGTAAGTTAAGATGGATCTGCCGCTCGGGTGTTTGCTGGCGAGCGGTATTCACCACGTTTTGAACGAGGAGCCTGAGATTACAGGAGCGAGCGGAGATGGCGAGCTTCCCCGACTGGATACGTGATACATCGAGCAGGTCACTTATCATGCGATCCTGCATGTCCACGCGGTACACGATATAGTCAAGTGGCTGTTGCAGGCGTTCGAGATCGGTCATGAGCGCCTCTTTATCGATGGGCTCCTGCCGCACGGTAGTGCGCTGGATTTTCGCCAATCGGCGTAGGGCAAGTTGAGCGTTGCCCTTGATGGTGGTAAGTGGGGTGCGTAATTCATGACCTGCTGTACTAATAAAAGATTCAAAGCGCTCGCGTGTCTCCTGTAGAGCACGCTCAAGGGTTTGCAGCGCTATCTCTTCGGATGCCCCATTCTGTGCTGGCTCTTGTTCGATGGCTTGCACTAGGGTTTTGGTGCCAGTACGTCTTTTATGGGAACTACCCATAGTATCCTCGCATTCGTTTATGGTATGTCTGCTTGCAAATGCTCTCTCTCAGGGGGCGTCCCTCGGGCGAGAAGTGGGCAGACAGAAGGATCATCTGACGATATCAACAAAGGTCTTACTTGAAAACTAATGCCACTGAGAGCGGCTAGCGCTGACCCCATGCAGGGGCACGGCGCGCTAGGGTTTCCGTATAAGAAGTAATTTTCATTTAAGTGTATAGAATGGCACGAATACTCTTATGGAAAGGTTACGAAGGCGCTAGAGAGCTATAGTTAGTGCACTCACCATAGCTCTCTGGCAAGCATATTATTGATTTTCGCGTAAACGAATGGGGGCATCACCAGAAAGCTGTGCCGCTGGCTGCTGATTAATTTGTTTGATTGTTGAAATATCAAACTTCGATTCGCGCTGTTCGGTCAAGAGTCCGTTGCGTTCCTGTTCTGTATCAGTGAACTGGGTGTAGCAGAAGCCCGCGATAGCCGGGCTGGTCAGGACCGAGTTAATCAGTTCTCGATACTTTGCTAGATATGCCTCTCTGGTCGTCACCGTACCATAGCCGTACCAGGCTTCACCCTCCTGGGGTCTGTAGCTGATGCCACCGAATTCCGTGAGCATGATGGGGGCATCGGAGTTTCGCTCATTGGCGAAGAGGAGCACGCGATTTCCAGGTTGGTCGCTGGCGAATGTATTATCTATAGCTTCCTCGTCGCCGTACCGTTTCTGGAGAGTCTCGCCGAAGAAGGCGTAATCGTGGATGCCAAGGATATCGCTCTCGACATGTTCCCAGCCCTCATTGCCCATAACTGGACGCGTAGGATCTAGGGCACGCGTGAGGTGATAGAGACCCTGAGAGAAGTGGCGCTGTGCTGGATCGTTGAGGAGGTTCGGAACGCCCCAACTCTCATTAATAGGCACCCAGGCCACAATGCAGGGATGGCTATAGTCGCGTTCTACTGCTTCCAACCATTCATGTGTCAGGCGAAGCTGTGATTCGCGTGTGAAAGTGTATGCATTGGCAATCTCGCCCCAGACGATAATACCCAATCGGTCACACCAGCAAAGGAAGCGTGGGTCCTCGATCTTTTGGTGGATGCGTACACCATTGAAGCCAAGCTCTTTGACCAGTTCCGCCTCGCGTCGAAGTGCTTCCTGGCTGGGAGAGGCCAGATGGGATTGAGGCCAGTAGCCCTGCTGTAGAACCAGGCGTAGATAGTAGGGATGACCATTGAGCAGGAAGCGACCGTTCTGCGTGCCAATTCCGCGTATTCCTGCGTAGCTCTGAACCTGATCCACAATCTTGTCGTCTTCTAGTAATGTGATTGTGGCGTCGAGCAGATTGGGATGCTCAGGGGACCAGAGGAGGTCGCCACGCTCGATATTCGCGAAGGCGAGCGATAAGTCGCGCTTGAGTGTTTGACCCTGTAAGAGATAGGTATCGTCTAACAGTAATTCTCCGCGTAAAAAGAGTTGTGTACGTACACGTAGAGGTGTTTTCGTATGACTCTGGATAGTAATTTCCTGGGTGAGTGTGTTTTGGCTCAAATTAGGAGTCCAGCGTACGTTCGTGATGTAATCCTGTGAGACTGGCTCAAGCCAGACCTGCTGCCAGATACCACTGGTACGTTTGTACCAGATATCATGCGTCTGTTCTAACCAGTCTTGCTTGCCACGAGGTTGCGCGAGATCTTTAGGTTGATCTTCGGCGCGCACCACGATGGTTTGCTTGCCTTCTTTTTGAATGACCGAGGTGATGTCCGCGCTGAAAGGAGTATGCCCGCCTTCATGGGTCGCGACAAGCTGACCATTGACCCAGATTTGAGCGCTGTAATCGACTGCTCCGAAGTGCAGAATGAGTCGCTTGCCATTATAGGCAGCGGGTAAGTTAAGGGTGCGCCGATACCAGAGATAGGGATGGTAGCCTGTATCCGCTATGCCACTTGCCTGAGATTCGGGCGGGAAAGGCACTTGAATGGTTTTATTATAGATATCTTCGCGAAGCTGCCAGCATTTATCAAGGCCCTCGTTCTGGTCATCATAGGCGAAATCCCATGGCCCGTTCAGATCGAGCCACTGTCCGCGTGCCAGTTGTGGGCGTGGATGGATGTTTTCGTTCATGCGTGAAATGTGTTGATCCTCTCTTGCTTTGTAAGCAATCTTGTGTCAAGTAATTACAACGTTGTAAAAGTTGACTTTGCCCTCATGTTATACCACTTATTGATTAGCTGGTGTTTGCGAAGAGCTTTTAAATCTGGTATTGTCTGAGCGCTTGTAATAACTTTGTGATGTATGTGTGTGTGTATGGAGCAAGGTCATGCTCGTCAAATGTTATGAGCTGACCTGAGGAGAATGAGCGCACGCAACTAAGCCCATTGATGCGAGGTTTCTCGCCGCTCAATAAAGCTGTCAGGGTGTTGATCTCGACTGAGACGACGTCGGCAACCTCCTCTTCTTGCAGAACGAAGCCAGGGATCGGAGCTTGATAGTGGTAGAGATAGATATGGCAAAATTCTCGGTCGATAAAACCTTCCATCTCAAATGAGACAGGGATAATGTCCACTGGTAGCAAATCATCGTAGTTCACAACCACGCCCAATTCTTCCGTGATCTCGCGAATGCCATCAGCCGGGGTTTCGCCCGCGAGCAAGTGTCCAGCGGCAGTGATATCGAGTTTGAGGGGGTAGTCTTTCTTGCTGGCTGCTCGCAACTGAAATAAGAGGTATATCTTATCAGCTTCGCGGCGGAAGAACCAGCAATGAAAGGTTTCATGCCAGTAGCCATGCGTGTGTACCTCGGCGCGAGAGCGTGTGCCCAATATTTGCCTTTCTTCATTGAATATTGTCAGTAACTCTTGATCCATATCTTACTTTCCCAAATGCTTTCTGCTTGAATTCTAACTATCTAGTGGCGTCGCACAGTGGTGACTATCATATTCTAGCGGATGTGGCTCCATTTGACACTTCACAGAGCATTGGCATAAGTAGAAAGATCTTAAGCAAGCAAATGGAGGTGTGGTAGATTGAGAAGGTTAGCCTCTGGGTTGGTGGAAATATTTAAAAGGAAGGGTGACGTGTAGGCGCAGGGCATAAGAACAGCTAGTGCCCACAATATCAGTTCTTATGTTATTTCCCTTCGCTCAACACACCACATCTATATAATCGTTTGTCTTTGCATTTTGTTACATTCTTGATGCCTAAATCTTGAACGTGGCGGAATCCAATAGAGAGGATGTTGCGCAGTTGCGATACAATGAGCCTGAGATTTCTATAAGGAACAACGCCGTCGTGTGTCATGATGAGCTATGATGTGCTGAGGTTTTGTATTGGAAGTGAATCTGTTATGACGAAGGGGAATTTATGGAGTTGGGAAAAGGAAACCGAAGCGTTACCAGTGTTGACGTTGCAAGGAAGGCTGGCGTATCACAATCGGCGGTATCACTCGTCTTCGCAGGTAAAGCTGAGGGGCGTGTTTCAGCGCAGACTCAGCGTGAGATTTTGCGTGTTGCGCAGGAGTTGGGCTATCGACCTAATACAGTTGCGCGTATGCTACGCCTGGGGCACACCAACATTATTGCCCTGGTCATTCCCGATGTGAGTAATCCCTTCTTTGCTGCTGTTCTCAAGGGAGCGGAGCAGGCCGCGCGCCAGCAGAATTACGCCGTTGTATTGGTCAACATAGAGGATGATTTGAGCTGGCAGGGAGTTGTGATGGATGCATTGACTGCACACTCCATTGGAGGATTTGTATTATGTTCGGTACGTCCTTCCGAGGATGTTGACCTCACGCTATTACGATATCGGGCTGTAATGGTTGATGTAACGCATCCTGAAATCTCATCCATGCTTCTGGATATTGTTGGCGGAACGCGGGCAGCAATGCGCCACTTGCTTGGCCTGGGTCACCGTAAGATCGCGCATCTGGCAACAACAGTTGACGCCGAGACTTTTCATCAGCGGCGAGATACGTATAAGCAGGAATTGTTGGGTGCGGGCCTGTTGGTAAGAGATGATTATACAGCATACGCGGCGCTGGAGTCTGGTGCTGCTCAACGGGCGGCACGAACTCTGCTTCAGGTCGCAGATCCGCCCACGGCCATTTTCTGTGACGATGATATTCTGGCGATAGGTGCGTATAAGGCAGCCCAGGAAGCCGGGTTAAAGATACCGGACGATCTTTCTGTGGTTGGATTTGACGATGGCCTTATTGCTCAGACACTCACACCCGCTCTCACAACCGTAGCGGTTCCAGCAACCGCGCTTGGTCGGCGTGCAACTGAGATACTCCTGGCGGACTTCCAGATTCCCCATGAGCCTCATCGTGAAGTTATGCCCCTTGAACTTCGAGTACGCTCATCGACCGCTGCCCCACGAAACTCTACCGCGATGTGAAGTTCATCTTCACTGTAGAGCATCAATTCAAATCAAGAGCATGAATTTTCGGAAAAGCGTCAGAGGAATTCATGGAAGAATTTCCGTGGATTCGAGGTAAACGCCTGTATGTCCATGTTACAAGTTCAACCCCTGCACCTGCATTTTTAATCTTCATGGCGCAAATTCTGTTTTTTATTACAGAATATTCATAATTATGAACATTGTAAGACAAAATCAGCTTTTCTTATAGGAGATTTTGACACGATAAGAGCTTTTGATGTTAAACAGGAAATACACTTGAAGAGCAATTCAATTAAAGGTACCTTTTTGCTATTTTTGTAAGAGATGGGAAACAGTTTTTGGCATTTCATAAAGTGTTTAAATGAAATTTTTTACAGGTGGTTGTATTGGTCTGGATAGAGCTCAATGGGGTGTAGCAATATAGGTGAAATGGCTTGTAGAGAGGATTGATAAGGTTATAGATTATGCGATATTGCTATCAAATAGTTTGTTTTTATTTTCTTAAAGTGCTCTGAATGAATAGTGGTCACGCTGAATTCATCAATGTTTAATGGACTTATACATACAAATGTGTTACATTCTGTGCAAATAAGTTAGTTGGCATGCTGTGGCTCAGCATTTGCCAACGCCGCTAGCATGGCGGCTAACAATGATAGAACTTACTCATCGTAGGCGAGACTGGAAAAGTGCCTATCGAAGAGCTAGCCTCAATACTATTGATGTCTGTTCAGGGGAAGCAGGCAGCATTAGACACTTTGCTGTCAGGAAACATATCTGTGGTACAGACTGGTTTGTAGTGATGAAAAGTTTGGGTTTGAGGGTTTGGTATGGGTAAGGAACATTTTGACGCAAGCGTTGGCCTGGGTTTTAGTCTTACGCTCTTTGAGAGATATCGAAAAAACGGCCTCCTTCAGGCAGAGCTTACACATGTGCCGGGTATACGCGGTCGTTGTAAGGGTTTTTTGCAGTTGGTTGAAGGCAAAGTTACTACTTGCTATGTTGAAGATAAGGATGGTCGACGCCACCAGATTTCGCCTAGTGTTCTTGTTGCAGTGGACAATGAGCGAGGCCCTTTTGATTGGCATTTGATGGCCCTTCCTACGCCCCCATCACCGGCGTTGCGGCCCGATACCTTCGTTCATGTGGAGGAGAGTACGCCTATTCCGCGGATCATAGCGCCATTAGATATTGATTTATTGCGGGGTTGGACCTCCAGACAGAAATTGATGCTATCGACAGTATATGAAACGATCAATGGTATGAAGGATATCGAGACTATCAAAAAAGAGGTTCCGCTTGCGCCTAATGTCACTGAGGAGGCCATACGTATTTTGCTTTCACTGCAAGTTGTGAGTATTGATTAACGTATATTTCTTAGAATGAAGGGGACGAGGTTGTACATGCAACCTCGTCCCCTTCATTCTCATGGAGGCAATGGAATGGTCTTCATAATGCTAAATAAGGCGAAAAAGTCATGCGCATGACTTTTTCGCCTTATTTATATTCCGCTACTAATATTGTTTATCTACGGGGAGTGGCCTTATAGAGAGGGTTGGAGCTATTGAGTCCAGGGAAGGGACGGGTGCCCCCACCGTCCTGGGATGAGCGTTGTGAGGGTAGTGGTGGTGGTGGAAGCTGCGCGCGGTTGATGGTCTGACCCTGAAGCGCGGCGATCAACGGATCGAGCTTCGTATGACCCAGAGTCAGATTAGGGGCCTGGTGATGTGCCTCTGCCTGTTGAATGGTCCCGACATAGTGTCCGATTGCTTGCTCCACCATTTGCAGTTCCTTTTCGGCCTGTGATGCTCTCTGGAGCCTTACCAGGAGCACATTCAGCGCGCGAGCGATCTGCCAGAGCATATTGTCCTTATTGAGAGGGGCGCGAGCGCTCAGATTACCATTAGCAACGGCGACATGGGTGCTAAGGATTTGCTGAATACCCTCTTCAAGCTCCTGCTTCTGGTCAGCTAGTTCATGTTCCAGAGTCGCGATCATCTCAGCCTGACCAGCGCGTTTGATCGCGTTTGTCATTGTGGTTGCCAGGATATAGGCTACCCCTGCGACAAGCAGGAGAGTGCCTATGGGGCGAGCTACGATAATCAAGAAACGTTCGTGTAAATCGTTTTGTAGGACCACAGTATGGGGCATATAGAGCAAGGTGCCCAGAATGCAGCCAACGCTGGCTACGAAAACGATAAAGACGCTTCGTGTCGGTAACAGCGAGACCGCCAGCAATTCTACGATCACATACATATCGTAGCCCTGTAACGTTGTCTCATCAAAAGGGACAGTTGAAAAGAGAGCCACTGTGAGAGCAATGAAGCCAGCGACATTTACCAGAATACCAGCCGCGAGTGTCTGTCCCTGACGATTTAGTATTAGCGCGATGACACAGGAGATAGCCAATCCCAGATCGAGCCAGAAGTATGATGGATAAGGCGCGAAGTAGCAGGCTGGTAAGAGAAAGACAACCATAATGGTGAAGAAGAAGAGTATGTTGCTGCTCATTTGAGACTTGCGCGCCGTTTCGCGCTGGGCAAAGTCTGCATTGGATCTAGATTCTGGAATGGCGGTAAGTTCGTTCCAGCGTTGGATCAAACCGTTTCCTTGCCGCTTCTGAGGTTCCATCAGGTCCGAAGGCGACCAACGATTGCGAGCTGACGAACTCTTAGTGGTGATCGACACGACAACCTCCTCGTCGTTGCATACATGCCTGAAAAGAAGCACAAAAGTCTCCTCAAAACATGTAGTATGTTACCCTACCAACAAAAAAGTATTTGAAATGTTTTGGCGTGAGAAGTTTATTTCTCCTGTATGATATGTTATGATTACCTAAATCTATTGTATGTACACAGTAACACACATGCATGCATTTAGCTATAAAAATATCGTAAAAATAACATTACATTTCATTCATGTTGTGTAGTGCATAGTAGTGCATTTGTCTTGTAGAAATGGTAGTTGTCAAGTGGATTTGCAGAATTTGGGAGGTAGAAGAGAGTGAGCACTATTTCGGCCAGGAAAAGCGAAGACTCTATTGCCATTGTGGGTATAGGCTGTCGTTTTCCGGGCGCGCCTAATCCTCGCGCGTTCTGGGAAATGATGTGTAATGGTACCGATGCGATCACCAAAGTGCCGGCTGATAGGTATGATGTTGACGCGGTCTATGATCCACGCCCTGCTACTCCAGGCAAGGTAATGAGCCGTTTTGGCGGCTTTCTCGATCACGTAGACCAGTTTGACGCGTCTTTTTTTGGCCTCTCGCCACGAGAAGCTTCGCGTATGGATCCACAGCATCGCCTCTTGCTTGAAGTGGCCTGGGAGGCTATTGAGGATGCTGGCCTGGTCGTGGATCGGCTCTCAAGTGAGGTCGCTGGTGTATTTATCGGTGTGATTACCGGTGATTATTGGGATCGGCAATTCCATAATCCGGCTGATCTAGATGTTTATAGTACGGCTGGTAGCGCGCGTAGTGGCGCGGCGGGTCGCATATCGTATGCGCTTGGTCTCAAGGGCGTGAGCGTAGCGGTAGATGCTGCTTGTTCTTCCTCACTGGTGGCGGTCCATCTGGCATGTCAAAGCTTGCGTACGGGTTCGTGTTCGATGGCGCTGGCGGGTGGCGTGAATATTATTCTCAATCCTGATCATACGATTGGCTTCTCGCAGGGGCGCATGATGGCTGCGGATGGACATTGTAAAACTTTTGATGCGCGTGCCGATGGTTACGTGCGGAGTGAGGGCGCTGGTGTGGTTGTGCTGAAGTCACTCACGCGTGCGCTTGCCGATGGCGATCCTATCTACGCGGTGATCCGTGGCAGTTCATCTAATAATGATGGGCATTGTGATCTCTTTATGGCTCCAAGTGTTGAGGGGCAGAAGGCTGGCCTGGTGCTGGCCTATCAGGATGCCGGTATTGATCCACGTCGCGTGCAATATGTGGAGGCTCATGGTACTGGTACGCTGGCAGGTGATCCTGTCGAGATTAATGCCCTGGGAGGTGTACTCTGCGCTGGTCGTACGCGTGAGCACACGCTGCTGGTGGGTTCTGTAAAGACGAATATTGGTCATACCGAGGGAGCCGCTGGGCTTGCGGGCTTGATTAAGGTCGCGCTCAGCCTCAAGTACGGCATGATTCCGCCGAACCTGCATTTTCATGAGCCTAGCCCGCGTATTCCCTGGGACGAGTATGCGCTATCGATTCCAACTAGTCTACAACACTGGCCGGAGTGCGAAGGTCCGCGCCTGGCTGGTGTGAGTAGTTTTGGTATCGCGGGTACCAATGCCCATGTGGTTGTGGAGGAAGCTCCGCGCCAGTCAGGTGTGCGTCGAGAAGCCGAGCCAGGTGCTATGCATCTGTTCCCTCTCTCCGCCCGTTCGCCAGAGGCTTTGAAGGAACTGGCTGCGAGCTACCTGCGTCATCTAGAAGATGAGCACCATTTCGATCAGGAGCTACGCGATCTCTGTTATAGCACCAGCTTGCGCCGCGCGCGTTTTGAGCATAGATTGGCTCTTGTCGGTCGTTCACGTGAAGATGTGTGTGCTGGCCTGCGTACCTATTTGCGTGGTGAGACTAGTTCACATGTAGCTTATGGCAGAAAGAGCGAGCAGGCGCGACGGATTGCCTGGATTTTTCCGGGACAGGGATCACAATGGTTGGGTATGGGACGTGAGCTGCTAGTAAGCGAACCAGTCTTCCGTGCCGCCATTGAGGAGTGCGACGCGGCGATCTATAAGCATACGGACTGGTCGCTCTTGCAGGAACTTCAGGCAGATGAAGCCCACTCTCATCTGAACGACATCAATGTTGTTCAGCCAACGCTGTTTGCCATTGAGGTTGCTCTGGCAGCTCTCTGGCGTTCGTGGGGCATCAAGCCCGATGTTGTGGTAGGTCATTCAATGGGTGAGGTTGCAGCCGCTTATGTGGCCGGGGTATTGAGCCTGGAGGATGCGGCCTGGATTATCTGTGCGCGTAGTCGACTCCTCTTGAATGTGAGCGGCAAAGGGGCTATGGCTGTTGTCGAACTCTCGACTGCACAGGCTGAAGCGCTGATACGCGATTATCAGGGCCGCGTCTCTGTGGCAGTGAATAATAGTCCACACTCAACGGTCATCTCGGGCGAACCAGAGGCGCTGAACGAAATACTCGTGCTGCTTGAGCAGAATGGCATCTTTGGGCGTCTTGTGCGGGTAGATATCGCCTCGCATAGCCCGCAAATGGACCCACTGCATGATGATCTTCTTGCCCTTATGGAGCGGATTCAGCCGCGTCAGGTACGTGTCCCGATGCTTTCAACCGTCACCAACTCCTATGCGGATGGTCGCGAGTTGATGGCTGAGTACTGGGTCAAAAATCTGCGTGAGCCAGTGCTCTTTCTAGATGCTACTCGCACACTCTCAGATGAGGGTATTGATATATTCATGGAAATGAGCCCTCATCCTGTGCTGGTTGGTGCGCTCAGGCAGACACTACAGGAGGATGGTCGCATAGGGGTGACGCTGGGCTCGCTCCGGCGCGAAGAGGATGAGTCTTCAGCGCTCTTCAACACGCTTGGTGTGCTCTTTACTGCTGGTCTTGAGCCGGATTGGCGTGTGCTCCTCCAGGGCAATGAGAGATATGTCCAATTGCCTACCTATCCCTGGCAGCGCCAACGCCACTGGAATGTGAGCCTTGAGCGCGCGCATGCCCTGGCCTCACCATCGCGTTTGCTTCAGCATGCCGACGGTTTGGAGGCACACGCTATGCTTGGGTTGAGTACGCAATCAGCGCTCCATCCCTCTACCCATTTCTGGACTACAAGCGTAGATACACGGCTCTTTTCTTACCTGAGTGAGCATTGTGTCTATGATGTGCCGGTTCTGCCGGGAGCATCCTATGTCGAACTGGCTCTGGCTGCGGCAAGCGAGGTATTTGGGACACATCACTTTGTGGTCTCTGATCTGGAACTCACAAAGACGCTCTTCTTCCCACCGGGAGGAGCTACGCAGACACTTCAGTTAATCATGACACCTGAGCCTGACATCGAGCATATGACTCTGCGCTTCTTCAGTGCGCCGCTTGGGCAGGAGAAGCAGAGTGGTGCCTGGATTCAGCATGCCAGCGTGAGAATTCAGCGTATTGGGGAAGCATTGAAGCCAGAGCAGATAGCTCATCCTGTGTTCGCCGAGGTAGCAGATTCATGGGAACTGGCGTTAGAGGCTTCCGCTTATTATGCTGGTCTGCGTGCTAGAGGTATTCAACATGGCCCACTCTTCCAGGGGATCACGCATGTCTGGCGGCGGGCAGGTGAGGTTGTGGCGCGCCTGACGATTCCGGATGATGTGGCTTCTAATATGCATGGTTATCAGGTACACCCGGCTCTCATGGATGCTTTCTGGCAGGGCATTACGCCTTTCCTACCGGAAGAGAATGATGATAGCTATGTGCCAGTTGGCGTGAGGCGGGTGAAGTATCATCAGAAACCTATGCCCGGAGCGACACTGTGGACGCATGCTCTGGTAAATCCTCAGACGTCTGATGCTCCCGGAATACTTGAGGGCGATCTCTTCCTGCTTGATGAGGATGGTCAGGTTATGCTTGAGGTGCTGGGCTTACGCCTGCAATCGCTTGAGAGCGGCACACATGATATGCTACGTCAGCGCCTCAATCAGTTGCTCTACGCGGTTGACTGGGAGCGCCAGGATCTCGGCGAAATAGCCTCACCCTCTCCAACGCGTCGGAAATGGCTACTTTTGAGTGAGCCGAGGGGTCTGGGTCCCTGGCTCGCCGAACAACTGCGGACCTCCGGCGATACCGTTGTTAACGTAATGCCAGGATTGGCTTATAGCCGCCTCGCGGAGCGGGATTTTGTGCTTCACCCTGGCTCGCCACAGGATTTTCAACAACTCTTGAGTGAACTTGCTAGTATTGGTGATGCTTCCGAATCCTGGGGAGTTGTCTATCTCTGGGGGATGGCTACGACATTTACTAGTGAGAGCACAACGCGCACGTTGAGCGATAATCTTGAACTAGTGGGCGTAGGCGCGCTCCATATGTTCCAGGCTGTGGCGGCGCTCAAGTCTGAGCCAGCACCGCGCGTCTGGCTGGTTACTAATGGTGTGCAGAGTATCGAGGAGCATGATCGAACCCTTGCGTTATCACAGGCTCAACTATGGGGCCTTGGGCGCGTCGCGGTTTATGAATATCAAGATTTGCATTGCTCGCTGATTGACCTGGAGACCGCGCCAACTACACGCGGAATTGAGGCCCTGGCACGTGAAATCCGTGCTGACAATATTGCCGATGAAGTCGCGCTACGTGGCGATAGGCGTTATGTGGCACGACTTGCGCATCAGGTATTGCCGGAGGAAGAGGTATTGGGTCAACAACCACTCTTCCGTGAGGATGGAACCTACCTGCTCACGGGTGGATTGGGAGGAGTAGGTCTGCGCACTGCGCAATGGATGGTGGATGAAGGAGCGCGCTCAATTGTGTTGCTCGGCAGGCGCGGCGCGAGCCCGGAAGCACAGCAAGCCATTGATGTCATGTGCTCGACAGGTGTTGATGTGCGTGTGATGCAAGCCGATGTTGCCTGTGAGGAACAACTGGCGTCTGTATTGGCAGAGATTCGCCAAAAGATGCCACCCTTGCGAGGCATCTTCCATTCAGCGGTCGTCTTGGATGATGGAACGCTCTCTCAACTTGACCGCGAGCGCTTCCTGAGCGTGATGCCGCCTAAGGTAGATGGGGCGTGGAATTTGCATCGCCTGACACTTACTGATTCGTTGGACTACTTTGTACTCTTCTCCTCGGCGGCGTCCTTGATTGGTTCTCCTGGGCAGGGCAACTATGCTGCCGCGAACGCTTTCATGGATATGTTGGCCTTTTATCGTCAGCAGCAAGAATACCCCGCGCTCTGTATCAACTGGGGCCGCTGGGGAGAGGTTGGGCAGGCTATGAAAGGAGATCGAGGTGAGCGTCTAGATGCGCGAGGTTTTGCGAGTATGAAGCCAAAGGATGGCCTGGCAATTCTGGGAAGCCTTTTGCGGCAGAGCCCGACTCAGATAGGTGTCATGTCGTTTAATCTGCCTAGTTGGAGCCAGTTCTATCCTAATCTCAAAGATTCATCACTTTTCGCTCGGTTGTTTGCTGAAGTTGAGATTCATGAGGAGAGCGAGGCGCGAGCATTCCGCCTCACGCGGGATATGCTCGCTGAGATGGATATTGATGAACGCCCTTCAGCCCTCTCGCGCTACCTGGGCGACCAGATCGCGCGTGTTCTGGGCCATACTTCATTGTCACTTGAGGCTGACCAGCCCCTCAATCGCCTCGGCATTGATTCGCTAATGGCCGTCGAGCTTAAGAATCGCATTGTTGCCGATCTAGGTGTGACGATACCTGTGTCTACTTTCTTACAAAGTGTTCCCTTTAAGTACCTTATCACATCTGTTGATGAGCAACTTTAAGGTATAAGTCTGGTAATCAGGCATGGTCAGCCTCGCAGTCTTTGATGTGCGAGGCTGATCGTAGTTTATTCTACAAGAGGTTATGCTGCGACTTGCTGCTTGTTTGAATGGTGCGTGATGCGTAAAGGTCTGCGCCAGAAGAGAAGCACGCAAGCGATGAGGGTAATGAGTAGTGTCCCACCCCAGCTAAGGAGCGTAAGCTGAAAAAGGTTCTCTGTACGCATCTCTACCTCGCGAAGTGAGCGACCTGCAAGTACAAAGCCCTGATTACCACCTTGAATAGGTACCACAACGATTGCGCTGCGAACACCAGGCTGTGGCTGCCATGTAATGCGATCCTCGCCATTCAGGTGGGCGTTGGCAATGATTCCAGAAGGAACGGTTGGAATTTTGCCATTGAGTTGTGCCGATGAAGCAACTGCCTTGCCGTCGCGATCATATACGATAAGATATGTAGCCAGGCTATGCGCGATATCAACTTTTTCGGTAGGTATGACCTGCTGCGCTGTTTGTCCCTGAGCTAATCTGTTTGCTGTATCCTCAGCAAGCTGTATCTGGGGATCGTTTGCTCCCTGACGAAGCCCCTGTTGTGCTACAACATAAATAAGGCCCGAGAGCGCTGTCACAATCAGCGCCGCAAGTAACCAATGCTTGAGCACAGTTTTGAGCATCAAATTCCTCCTGCTATTGCCATAAGTAGTACCATCATTGCTTCCTAGGAGTAGCATAGTCGATATGTATTTCTACCGTCTAGATTCTGGGTGCTCTCGATGAGTGGTCCGCGACCACTATTTATTGGCAGCGGAGTCGTTAGTAGATGGTTTTGGGAATGCCCTACTTCGCTAATATGTAAAGATATCAAGTGCCATTATGTCGTAGTACTACTGCTCAGATATTGGTGGCGTGGGGCGGCGTTCGAGGCGGCGCGGGTGTAGGCGCCTCTTACCCTCCATGAGTGGCGCATCATGGGTTTCATCTTCTTCTTGCTTAAGGAAGACCTTCTCCTCGAAAGCCTCAAGCAGGCGCTCACAATTCTCAATACAGCGCAATGCCTCATCTCGTCCTACTGCACCGAACCAGTCCCGCTCAACGACGCGATCATACCAGCGACGGATCTTGTCGAGTTCCTGGCGTATCTCCTCGGCTTCGGCGTAGGTGAAGTTCTGACGGAAGGTCTCGAACTCGATCTCTTTCGTGAAGTTGACCCGGCAGTTTTCGATGATTTCATCGTATTGTAGATTGCTTTGCGCTAGAAAACCATCGATGATTTTACCCTCTTCCTCCTCGGGAAGAGAATGAATAGGGAGTAGATGGTAGTTGCCACCCAGTTCTGTGATACGCTCGCAGGTTTTGTGCAGGGTTGCCAGCAATGCCTCAGTTTGTGGAAGGATGCAGACACTTTGTTGTAGATAGAGCGCGCCTGTCCGTTTGAGTTCACGCCACACGCCGACCCTTGCCGCCGAGGGTTGACTGGGGACCTGGTAGATGAGCAGGGTATACAGGTGGGAAGCCATAGATACATTCTCTCTAGCTGAAGTCACAGTATGGGCGAGACGTGAGTTGGGTAGCCGTGCCCTGGCATGACTACCCATCATTGTATCACAGGCTAGCGGTGGCGGCTGTATGCTTCGCGACTGAGCGTGGCAATGAGCACGATAAGCGTGGCAGCAATTAGAATGTAGCCACTTATGGCACGTAATGGTTCCAGGGCACTAATGCCATAGATAAGTGTGAGCAGTGCTATGACGATCAGGACGCCTAGCAATATGATCATATCGCCGACAATAAAGTTATAAATAGCCTTGATAGCGTTGACGATAAACATAAACTAACCTCCTGTGCGGCTAACTGGCGGACGTTGTGGCTAACTGACGCTGGCGGATACTCTTGAGCCAGAGGATGATCAGAAGCGAGGCTAGCAAATAAAGTGCTGCCAGGATAATAATGAACGTGTCGGAAAGGGGCCAACTAAAGCCAAAACCTTCGGCAGCCCAGAAAGTACCAAAGGTGGTGAGCATGATGCCTACTATGAATTTGAGAGTGTTCTCGGGTACGCGTGTCAATGGAGCCTTAATGAGCGCTCCAGCGATGATAACCAGTAAGCCCGCGCAGGTGGCCCCTATGGTTGCTGATGCGATACCCCCCATGCCACCTTGGGTAGTGGCGCTACTGCCAAAGGTAATGACAATGAAGGCCACCTCAAGCCCTCAAGAAAGACGGACTTAAAGGCTAGGGCGACCGCTGTAGGCTGAAGACGCGATGCGATGCCCTCTCCCTTGGCCTTCAGTTCCGCCATAGTTTCCTCGAAGATTGCCTCTTCATCATGCAACGCTTTGAGGCCACTATAGCGTAACAGAGCCTTCTTGAGCCACTTAAGGCCAAATAGGATTAAGATACAGCCAACAACAAGGCGTAAGATATCTAGAGGAATATATTGAACGAGCGTAACCCCAAAGATAGCGATGACAACCGCCAGAGCAATGATAGCGATCAGTGTACCCATGAGTGCGCTTCGCCAGTTAATAGTGACACCAACGACAAGGACAATAGTAAATGCTTCGACAAACTCAACCGCTGAAGCCAGAAATGCCGAGATAGTGACGGCCAGTTGCATAGTGAGTCCCTTTCATGCGTGCTGCTCATAATGAACGCTTTTTAATAAAGGTTTCCTGGTTGGCGCTTCTCTCCTCTACCTAAATTATGTAACATGTTTATCTTAGTAGCAAGTGTTACAAATTGGCGCTTGTTACATTAGCACATTCTTGAGAGAGGTTTGCTGAAAAAGGAGTTAGCAATGAACAAAACAGAAAGCGAGATCCCACCAGTTTCAAATCGGTGGGATCTCGCTTTCTGTTTTGGGTTCTCTATTGGATATGCCTTAGAGGGTTCCGCGTGAGCGTCTCCCTACGAAAAGGTTATATAGTAAGACGACAAGCGCTACTACGAGCAGAATGTGAATGAAACCACCTGCCATATGAAGCGCGAAGCCCAATAACCAGAGCACGAACAGGATGACGACGATTCCCCAAAGAATGTTTACCATAACAGTGCACCTCTTTCTTCAAACTTATGGGATGGCTCTGGCGCTTTGCCTGCTATTCCCAAATAGATTCAAACGTGATCTTTGCTCGAATTACTAATAATAGCTGTAATTGCTAGCGAGATCATGCCTTGATCTTCTAGTATGTACACGAGTTAAACATGAATTGAGGATACGCTTAAGGATAAGTATTTGCTAAATAATGGATAAATTTTAGATAAGAAGAAAAATGCTCGCCATTTCTAAATGACGATGGGAGGCAACATTTGCAACTTAATATCAGTGATCAGAGAGGATGCAAAACTGATATCCTTGCGAAGCCCATGAAGCGTACCAATCTGGTACGCTTCATGGGCTTGGATGGCAAGATAAATAGCTGTTAGCGTGGGGCGCTATCGAGTCTATCAAGGGTTGTATCTTGCCAGGAAATAGGATCTTCCTTGGGTTCGAGGTGAGTAAAGATGGTGGTGTCGACCAGTTCCGAACGTAGAGCCTTTTCGATCTCTTCACAAAGGGTATGTCCTTTGAGTACGCTCCAACTACCTGGTACCAGGACATGGAAAGAGACAAAGCGCCGATGGCCCGCCGCTCGACTTCGTAAGGCATGGAAGGCGACTCCCTGCTCTTCGTATCTCTTCATTACCTGGTGAATGATATCCTGATCCTCCTCTGGTAGCGCTGTATCAAGAAGGCCAAGGCCTGTCTCTCTCAGCAGCTTAATGCCCGTCCAGATGATGTTGATTGCTACGGCAATCGCGATGATTGGATCAAGGATGTACCATCCGGTCAGCGCAACCAGGACAATACCAACCAGCACACCCACTGTGGTAATTACATCTGCGAAGAGGTGATGAGCGTCGGCCTCAAGCGTAATGGAGCGCTGACGCTTACCCGCGCGTAACATAAACCAGGCTAACGCGCCATTGATGAGCGCGCCAAACACTGAGAAACTCAATCCCAGCCATGCTTGCTCAATTGGTTCAGGGTGAAGGAGGCGTGGAATTGCCTCAAAGATAATCACTATGGCTGCGACCAGGATCAGAGCGCCCTCTACGCCGCTGGCGAAGTATTCCGATTTTGTATGACCATAGGCATGATCATCATCCGCTGGTCGGGCGGCGAGTGTGAGTGCCCAGAAGCCAACGAGGGCTGCGACCAGGTTCACAATTGATTCGGCGGCATCTGAAAAGAGGCCAACAGAGCCCGTGAGAAAATAGCCTATAAATTTGACTGTCATCGTGACGAGCGCGGCAATGATTGAGAGTATGATGTAGAAGCGCGGCGACTGTTGTTTCATCTCTTCCCCAGCAATGATGCATGCTATTTACGGAACGTTTAAGATGGCTTGAGGGCTTTAGATGTAGGCGCGGTGTTTTTGCCTGCGCAAAGCCCAAGCTCAATCTGCCCTCCGCCCTGATCAGCATTCGAGTTCAGAAAGATTTGCCCTGATGAAATTACCTCTAGCCTCGATAGAGCGGTGTTGATGAGTGTTTTTGACAGCATAACATGAAACGTTTGGACTGCCAAGTATAACGCATTACTTTCATAGTTTTTTTACTATGCTATAGGTTGATTTTATGACCTCCAATCGAGTCGCCGCTGATAGCAAGGGATGTTGCTGAGCTACTAGTAATATCTGGCAAAGTGTGGTATTGGTAGCGTATAGGAAAATGGCAATTCGTTGCAGATTGGAGTCTTTCTCTAATGGAAGGTATAAAGAATTATCTGACAGATATGGATGGCGTGCTGGTGAGGGGATCGACCCTGGTTCCTGGCGCGGACGCATTTATCAAGCGCCTGAGAGATCAGGGTATTCCTTTCCTGGTCCTGACAAACAATTCACAGTATACGCCACGTGACCTTCAAATGCGCCTCAACTATATGGGATTGCATGTCAGTGCGGAATCGATATTTACCTCGGCCCTGGCGACGGCCCAGTTTCTCCATTCCCAGCGCCCAGGAGGTCGAGCCTATGTCATAGGTGAATCGGGCCTTACGACCGCATTGCACGATATCGGGTATATTATCACTGACCAGGAACCGGACTACGTTGTCATTGGTGAGACAACGGCTTATAGTTTCGAGCGTATCACGCGTGCTAGCCGCTTTGTCGCTGCCGGAGCGCGCTTTATCGCCACCAATCCTGATGTGATGGGACCAGGAGAGGGGGGGACCGTTCCTGCGACTGGCGCTGTCGCGGCCCTTATTAGCGCGGTAACTGGTGTGCAACCCTATTTCATTGGTAAGCCAAATCCCCTGATGATGCGTAGTGCCCTGCGTACTCTGAATGCTCATTCCGAGGAGACGGTTATGGTCGGAGATCGTATGGACACCGATATGGTGGCTGGCATCGAGAGTGGCTTGCACACCATTCTTGTGCTCACCGGTGTCACATCGCGCGAGCAGATTGAGCGTTTTCCCTATCGTCCCACCTGGGTGCGTGAGTCTGTCGCTGACATCGAAATCTAGTAATTGCTCTATTGACGTTGACGCATATATGTTAGGGAGGGGACTATGCTGGAAGTAGAAAGGGAGGTAGCAAGACGTGTTAGCATCAACCGTACGTCTGGCACCTCTGGCATTGCGCTTGCTGCTCGGTTTGATCTTTATCGTTCATGGAACGATAAAGTTGCTGAACCTGGGGATGTCTACCCGAGTTTTCGCTCAGCTTGGTATCCCCTTGCCTGCCGTCGCTACTCCCGCGGTCGCGTCTCTAGAAGTTATCGGTGGGCTGGCGCTGCTGGCGGGTTTTGCCGTGAATATCTTCACGATCCTGCTGGTGATTATGATGATCGTAGCGATATGGACCGCCAAACGTAACGCAGGCTTTGTCGGTGGCTATGAGTTTGATTTGCTGATAATCGCGGCCCTGGTGTCTTTGTTTCTCTCCGGGCCGGGAAAATGGACATTGTGGCAACCAAATCTTGGCAGGCGAAACCGAGGCTGGAAGCGGCGCAGATCTGTAGGTGCATAAAAGTTAGTAGAGAACGGGGAAGAATGCGAAGGCATGACCCCGTTCTTTCATTTTGTTATACGCGCCGGACGGCGATGGTGCCTAGATTGGTGCGCAGATTGAGGCGTGCCTGTTGACCATCACTTGTGGGAGGCTGCGCGAAATCATTACTGACAGTACCCAGGTCTGTCTTTGCTTGCAAAGCAATATTACTGGTGGTAGGTAGCTCGACATGGATGGTACCCGCGTTGGTGGACATCATATAGTCGTGTGCGCCATCCAACTCACCCTCGAAATGGATGGTGCCTGCGTTTGTGTCCAGACTCGCACTGCCCTCAAGTTTCACCTGCTCCATGTGTAGCGTACCCGCATTTGTGTGCAGGTTTGTTCCCGCCGTGAATGTGCTTTGACCAGCGCTAATCGAGCCTGCATTGGTCATGACATTGGCCTGCCCATGAATGCCTTGAATGTCTATGGTGCCTGCAGCACTGTTAATGATTAGATTGCACTTCTCGGGTACAAAAACGGTAATATCCATATGGCCTGATCTGATGCCACCTGTCGCGATATTGCGGCTATTGACACTAATCGTATTATCGTTCTGTCGGCAATCAATGACCATATCTTCTTGCTTACCAAGCACACTGCTGATATGTTTGACTCCCTGAACCACAACTTTGTCACCTTCCCCACGTAGGACACGAATGCGCCCGAAGGGATTGGTAATATTAATTGTGGACTGCTCCGAGACAGCAAACTGTTGGGGCGCTACAGGTGTGGCCTGATCGAAGCCAAATTTGAGAACAGTGATAGCTATTACGGCTATAATCAGCAGAGCGAAGATACCGCCAGTGCTTGCGATCAGGCCTCCCAGAATGTTAACTGCAATGATAATACCGATGATGAGCAGAAAAATCTGTTTACTAGAGAGGCGTTGGCGCGGGAAGGACGTAGGAGGCGTATATGTTCCCTGACTTTGCTGGTAGTAGCTTGCGCCTCCATAACCCTTTTGATAGGCCTGCTCTTGCCCCTGAGTTGGCTGCTCAGGCGTTGGCGACTTATACGCTTCGTAGGAAGCCTGGGGCTGTTCGTAGGGATCGTCATTATATGGTCGTCGCTCTTGTGATTGCTCAGGAGGTTGATACATGGATTCCTGGCTGCTCATGGTGTGACCTCGCGAATATCAATGCCTTGCTCTGAAGCAAGGATGCGGAAGTGTCGTGCGTTAGGGTATTGTTTGAGTTTGGTCGCGATAACGCTATCCAGGTGACTCGCGATCTCCTCATCACTGGCTCCGGGCTGTCCACCACAGTTGTTGATGTGGGCCTGCCAGCCAAATACGCGCGCGCCATGCGCGGCGGCATACTCTTCTCCGATGCCGCTCACAGGCGGGACCGCCGATCCACCAGCGTACGATTCGTGCCAGTAGCCTGTTTCGCTCAGTCCGCTGGCGCGCTCAAAGGCTACGCGTGTAGCGGCGACAAAGCGCTTATCCATACAGGTGCGTAGAAATCCGAAGGTCTGTTCCTGACTCATGTTCGCTCCTCATCGTTTTATTTTTTTATTCCAACTCGGGGGTATATGATGATATATGTAACTCATGTGTGACCACTAACCGATATTATACCCTTTCCCTCGTTGATTATCTTTAGCGACAGTACATCCAAAATATTTTGCTTATTGACCCCTTTGACGCTTGCTACCACCAGAAGTCAAACAACATTATTGCTATGTATTAGAGAGTATTGTCCTCCCTTTGGGCACACTGTAACTGAGGCTACATAAAGTCTTACGTTCCTGGCACTGCAAAAGTTAGGATTTCTTTCAATTTCTCACCTTCATCTGCGTAATTCAATGGCATAAACAGAACAGGAGAGCGATGACACATGTGTCATCGCTCTCCTGTTCTGTTTATGCCCAACCTATGGATGAGAGTATCGTTTAGTGCATAGGTACGGGGCTAACGATCTCATCCGCTGCCTCTACTGCCTGCGCGGAAGGCTTGCTACGTGTGCGTAGTGGCACTTCCTTCAGGAAGAAGATCAGGATGAAGCCCACAACTGCTAGGCCAACCGATATAACGAAGAGGTTGTGAATGCCCTGTGTTAGACCCACCTTAACCGCTTCAAGTACCTGATTGTAGACAGTGGTGCCTGGTGCTCCAAACTGCCCAAAGAAGTGGCTTACCTGCTGACGCGCCTCCTCTGAGAGCAAGATATTTGGATTGTCGAAGCCCGAGAGGATCTTTTGACCTGCACCGTTGGCCTGACCGTCGATCATCTGGAAGAAGAGCTTGGCATCATTTGGAATGGCGTCATGGAAGGCTGGCTTATAGGTGTTTAGCATTACTGAACCTAAAGCCGCGCTCGCGATTGATGCGCCAATCTGGCGGAAGAAGGTCAGTGACGAGGTTGCCTGACCAATCTTGCTGTTCGGCACAGAGTTCTGCACAATCAGAGTGTAGAGTGACATACCGAAGCCAAGCCCAAGCCCAAGCACGATCATTGCCAGGACCAGGTCGGTCTCGGTAGAATGCACATCCAGGCGCACTAGCAGTAGAATGCCTACAATCGTGACCGCCATACCAAGTAAGGCAACCCATTTGTATCTACCGAAGCGCGAGACTAGCAGACCAGAGATGACGCTGGAAGCGATGAGTGACAGCATCAAGGGTGAGAGCAACAGACCGCTATTAGTGGCTGTGATTCCCAGGACACCCTGTGCGAAGAGTGGTAGGAAGAGGATGCAGCCGAACATCGCGACGCTGATAATCATCGTGACCGCGATAGATACAGAGAAGATGCTGCCCTTGAACATGCTTGGTTCAATGATGGGCTGTAGTTCTCGTTTCTCCAGCACGGACTCATAGACGAAGAAAGAGACCAGGAAGACCAGAGAGACCGCGAAGAGGCCCAGAATTTGCCAGGAAAGCCATTCATAGTCATTGCCAGCCCAGGTCAGGGCAAGCATCAAGGGCACCGTACCCAGTACGAGCAGAGCCGCACCGATATAATCGATACGCGCGTTGGTAGCCTTGGATTTGAGTGCTGGCATCAAGAAGATGAGCACCAGCAGTGCGACGATACCAACAGGCAGGTTGACGTAGAAGACCCAGCGCCAGGTCGCATTGTCGGTAATCCAGCCGCCGACTGTTGGCCCTAGAATTGAGGAGAGACCAAAGACGCCGCCGGTAATACCCTGCCACTTACCGCGCTCACGCGGGCTGAACAGGTCGCCAATGACAGCAATAGCGATAGGCATCAGGGCCGCCGCTCCCAGGCCCTGGAAGGCGCGGAAGAGGATAAGCTCTGTCATAGATTGCGAGGCACCACATAGCGCGGACCCAACCAGGAAGAGGACGACACCAACCAGGAAGATTGGTTTGCGTCCAAACAGATCTGAAAGCTTACCATAGATAGGTACCATGATAGTCGAGGTAAGCAGGTAAGCGGTAGTAACCCAGGTATAACGATCAATGCCTTGCAAGTCTGAGATGATGCGTGGCATAGCCGTTGAAACGATAGTTTGGTCAAGCGAGGCTAGAAGCATGACCAGCAAAACGCCAACCATGGTCAGAATGGTCTCGCGGCGCGTAAATTGGGGCGCGTCATCATTCTGGGCTGTGTTCTGTATGGCTTCGGATTGTTGCTCGTCGTAAGCGATAGTCTCCATACGGTGTCCTTCTCTTCGTTAGAGGTTATTACTTGTCTTCAGGCGATATTATTCCATTGAAACATAGGGATATAAGTTGTTGATGCAGTTCTTTGGCCGTGAAATTATCTCCTATCAGAACGTGGTCATAGACGCGTGGCGAAATGATGCTGAGTATCATAAAGATCATGGCCTGTGTGGATACGTCGTTTCTAAATTCTCCCGCTACCTTTCCCTCTTCGATGAGTTTGGCAACCTTCGAGACGATACAATCCCACATTTGATGAACTGACCCATTTTTTGAGCTAATCAACCGTTTTAAATCCACTCCGGTAAATGTAGAAGTGAGCAACTTTGCTCTTCGGCTGTAGAGGCCGTCGTAGAAGTAGTTCAGTAGGCTTTCCAAACGGCTCCGGGGTGATTGCCCCGAGTCTAGAAGCTTGTCAATGCCCTGGATGAACTTGTTCATATCGCGCGCGAAAATGCTAGCGACCAGTTCTTCTTTGCTGGAAAAGTGCGTATAGATGGTGCCTTTGGCGATACCAACCCGTGTGGCTATTTCTTCCATCGAGGTATCATAGTAGCCTTTTTCTTCCAACACGTCTTCGGCAACTTGAAGAATTAAGTCCTCTCGCTCCATCCGCTGGCGCTCTTTTAATGTAAGGTGCGATGATTGTGTCTGCATAAATGGTTCTCGGAGTAGCTAATGTCGAGCGACCGCTCTGTCTTTCGACGCCATAGTAAAAGTCTGACCATTAAGATGTTCTATGACTCGTTACTATTTTTATGACTTTACAGTCATTATTTTACGCTATGGTCACTCGCTTGTCAAGAGGGGGATTTCTACACCCAGACCTTCCGATTGGGCGAAGCGATGGGATCTATTAGTGAGGAGATTTGTTCCTCTGAGAGAGCTTTTGAAGCCAGTTTTGTACTTCTTCGCTTGATAACTCACGTATGATCTCGACGCTTGAGTTTAACGCGCTATGTAGAACAGGATACATATTAGAGGGAGTCCAATTGAAGGTCATAAATTTTTCGCCAATGAGGATTACTGGTGGATCGTAGAGTGCTACTGCTGGATTGTCATAAAAGCTTGCGGAACCAGGAAAAAAGCCAAGTGGTTCGAAGGAGTAATGACCGTCTTCTGATCTGGATACAGCAGGATAACAGAACGAGAAGCGTTGATAATCATGAATATCCTTGAGGCTCTGGTAATCGTCACGCGTCAGATCGCGGTTCTGCGCGTAGCGTACTGCGTCAGGAACGGTTGGGTCGGCGTTAAGATAGCCGGGACCAGTATGCTCTAAAATGGCATGTTGAAGCAGGGCATAGCAGTGGTACATGCGATCTTGCACGCCAACCAGGCGTGTCAGAAAACCGCGCTCGTTTGTGGGATCGAGCACTAGAAGTTCCTTGTTATCCAGTAGAGCTAGCGCTTCTTTGATATAGTAGAGAGTTTCATAGTCGGAGCTTAGCTCTTCTAGCTCGTTGATGAGTTTCCGCACGTCCTGACGTTGCTGCAGTTGCTGACGTGCCTGTACATCGCGTGAGAGCATTGTCATGGCTGCCAGTAGAGTATAGGGAAGCCCATAATGCGCTTGTGTGGCTTCGGGAAAGTGTTGAATGAGCTCTTCGTCGCTTAGTTCACGGCAAACTTTCTGATAGCTAAAGGCCTGCTCTAACTGACGGATCATCAGCGTCAGTGTTGCATCCAAAGGAATAGAGACATCGCCTCCATTCTCCACGCGCGAACCACAAAGCAGCGCTAATGCGCCTGCATGGAAGCCATCAATAGTGTTTAGGAGGGGTGCCATCTCTCGCAGAGCTGTGTCTGGGTCGCGCACGAAATAGAGGTAGTCCTGTATCTCCTTTGCTCTAAATATCTCCTGTCCCTCGCGTAATTCCTGTAGAGTGCTTGGCTGTTGTAGGAAGGCGACGAAGCGTTCTTTTCCGTTCATAAGCGAATCCTTTCTGTGGGTAAAGTTTGGCCCTCTTATGCTTCTATTGAGGGCAAGGGAGCGGCATCTATGATTGCTTCGAGATTGAGTGGGCCATAAACATGGGGAAACAGTTGGGGATCTCTGATATCTCGGCCTGTTCCAGGCTCGTAGCGTACCTCTGCTGTCAGGCGTTGTGGATCAATAGAAAGGAGTACGAGGTCTGAGGCAGAGCGGTAAAAGTTTTGTCTCACCTCGTCTATTTGATGCTCAAATGAGGCATGGATAAAGCCCTCCATGTCGAGCGATGGACTGCGATAGATTCCCACTGCCTGAGCGGTGTTCCATGCAGTAGCGGTCGTAATATGATAGATCACTGGCATTGGGTCTTTCCCCTGATGTTCATCGTAATTGTCAGCCATTATAACATAGCCTCCCTGTTCAAAAATGTGAGCTATATAGCACAGTCAACTTTCTGCTGTTGTCAGGCGTGTGTTTTCGGTAAAGTGTGTCGTTATAGATAACCCTTCTAGGAGGGAGGAGAACGTATGGCAGCACCTATGGTTCAGAGAACCGCCTGGACAGCCAATCGTACAATCGCGCTTATCATTGGTATCGTGTTTACGATTCTTGGCATCGCTGGCCTGATTCTTACGCCAACTATGGCTGTAAGGAATATGCTCGGCTTTGATGTTGACATTGTACACAGCATCTTTCACCTTGTCACAGGGTTACTTGGGCTGATCGCTGCCTTCACCGGTTGGTCGCGCCTCTTTAACCAGATCTTCGGTGTCGTGTACCTGATAATAGGACTGGCGGGATTAGTTTATCCAGGTCTCTATTCACGCGGTCTATTCCTGAGTATGATGCACAATAATGTGGGAGACCACATATTACATCTGGTGACTGGTGCAATTGCGGCGTGCGTCGGTTACTTTGTGCGTGATTACACAGGTGAGCCAATGACTGCTACGGCTGACAGAAATAGGGTTCCGTACGCTGATCGAGATCAGTCGTCGCATGGCCGTACACAGCAGTCAACTCAGGTCAATCGAGATCAGCCGCCCTATGGTCGTTCTACCTCTACTGATCGGGACCAGCCGCCCTATGGTCGCTCTACTCAGGCTAATCGAGACCAGTCAACGTATGGTAGAGCTGATCGCCCGACAGGAGTTGATCGGGATCAACAACAGTTTGGCAAGACGGAACCGCCATCCTCGCAGTTGGATCGTGATCAGTATAGTAGGACTGATAGGCCTACTGGAGTAGATCGTGATCAGCCATTGTATGGTAAGACAGAGCCTTCGACCAATATGGACCGCGATAAATATGGGAGTACAGATCGCCCCAATCCTCTTGATCGGGATCGGCCTAGTGAGTCTAACCGCTTGTCAGACAAGATTGATCGTAGAATCAATCAAGCGAAAGATGATCTGGAACGCGGGATCAATCGCGCGGAAGACAAAATAGATCACGGCAGGGACCGAGATCATCCGAATTTGTAAGCAATGGTTTGGAAATGAGAGCCAGAGTACGCATTCAGCGCGCTCTGGCTCCCTTGTGTTCTATATAGTAAAGTTGGCTAGCGTAGAGGGAAGGACGCTTCTTGTGTCAGAGTGGCTACAGGGCGGAATCTAATGTTATGCTCTGTGAGACGGGGTTCATGTAACGCGAGGCGCTGGCAAAAATCAGAGAAGTCGCGTTGCGCTTCTGGCGTCCACACGACCTCAGCCAGGGCGATCAGGCGTGGGAACGTCATATACTCCAGGTGCTCGACTGAGGGAATATATTCGGTCCAGATATTACATTGAGCACCAAGAATATGCTTCTTCTGATCAGAGGTGAGCACATCTGGTACTGTTTCGAAGGCATAGGTTTTGCCCAGAGGTGAATAACCACCAATAGCAAGCGGTTCCGCTGGATCGTTTGATTGATAGTGATCTAGATATACATGCGATTGAGGCGTCATTACCACGTCGTGGTGAGCCTGGGCGGCAGCGATACCGCCTTCTATCCCACGCCAGGACATGACCGTCGCTCCGGCGGGTAGCCCACCTTCTAGAATCTCATCCCAGCCTAGCATGCGTCGCCCTTTGCTCTCAAGGTATGCCCCGATTTGCGAGAGAAACCAGCTTTGCAGTTCGTCTTCGTCTTTTAGACCCAATTCTTTAATACGGGCCTGCACTGCTGGGCTTGCCTGCCATTGATCTTTCCGTGCTTCATCGCCACCCACATGGATATAGATGCTTGGGAAGATCGCCAGAACCTCGTCCAGGATATTGCGCAGAAATTGAAGCACTTCTTCTGTTGGATTATACAGGTAGGGATGAATGCCCCAGGTTGTTGCTACCTCGACAGGCTCTTGCAAGACGCCAACTTCAGGGTAAGATGCCACCGCCGCCTGAGCATGGCCCGGCATATCAATCTCTGGTACTACCGTAATGAAGCGCTCCGCCGCGTAAGACACGATTTCGCGCAACTCATCTTGCGTATAGAACCCTCCGTGCGGCTTGCCATCGTACGCATTTGAGTTGCGGGCATGCCCAATTATAGTCTCTTTACGCTGGCTTCCCACCTTCGTCAGTTCGGGATATTGCTTGATCTCGATACGCCAGCCCTGGTCATCCGTAAGGTGGAGGTGTAGCACATTCATTTTGTGCAATGCCAGAATATCAATGTACTTCAAGATTTCGGCTTTGGGAATGAAATGGCGCGCAGGGTCGAGCATACAACCGCGCCAGGGGAAGCGTGGAGCATCGTTGATAGCAGCAGCTGGAATAGACCACGAAGAATTCTCTGTGCTTCCAGTGGGTAGCATTTGCTTGAGCGTCTGTGCCGCATAGAATATACCCGCAGGCGTAGCGGCTCGAAGCTCTATGCCTTCTTCCGCAACTGTTAGAGCGTAGCCTTCCTGCCCAAATTGTCCGTCATTAGGATCGAGATGTAGCGAAATAGCAGGCTGGTTCGAGGAAGGTTTGTCTATGAACATTTGCAGCGTAGAACCGGGAAGCAGTTCGCCTGCCAGCCATTTGCCTATATTGGCTGTTTCCTGATTTGTAATGATGAGTGTCTCATGTGTCAGTGAGAAGTTTCCGCTTCCATAGCTGATACTTGCCGGGCGTGGCAGGATGGCGAGTACTGGTTGGGTCAGTGTGCCCTGATCGTTCATCTAAGTTGGCTCCATTCCTTGATTAAGGCCTTATACGAAAACCAACCCTCATTCGAGGGTACGGCGCCGCTGTTCGCGGCTCGCGCGGATTCAGGTTTTCGAAGCAGGAGTATCGCGACCTCTTTGGCGCTCCATTCCTGAAATTGTAGAAGGTTAAATGTCTGCTTGTCAATGGCGTATGGATTTCACCTACCTTCACATTGCCTTGAAAAATCAAAGCATGAATTTCTTGACAGGCTTATCCAATCACCCTATGATAGATGAGCCTGTCGTTTATTATTTTTAAGCTTTGATACATAACTGTTCACTATTACCAGTTGCACGTCAATGTATAGATATATGTCTATTGGCGTGAGGTGTGGTGACTTATGGAGAAGGTAACATGTTTAAACCGCTACGTTTTGACCCGATCCTCAAGGCGATTCCTGGTCTCTCTCACCTGCGTTTGACTCCTCAAGCAGCGCATCACGCGAAGAAGCGCGTTCATGTGGATGAGGAGATAGATGTTGAGCGCGTGGAAGAGACGGAGAAGGGGATCAAAGAGACGCATGTACGTGAGAACATCCACAAGGATGTCTCGGTAGAGAAGAAGAGGGGTCGCACAACAACTGAAGTGCATGAGCGCATCACTGAAGATGTGAGAGTGAAGAAGGTTGAGCGTGATGACGACGATAAGCCTAGCGAAACATTAATGCATGTGCATGCTACCATGATAGATGTTACGCGTGTGGAGATGACGCCGCCTCATGACCCACGTGAGGATACGCCCATTTATCAAAGGACTCATAACCATTTGATCTTTAAGCTCGATACGCCATGCGCGATCTGCGGTGTACGTCACTCGACCATAGATGACCCGAAAGAGAATCCCTATGGCGCGAAAGCTCTGGAGACGCATCATTATCCGATTGAGCGTAGCTTGCTTAATGCCTGCGATCCTCGGAAGGTGCACCATATCTTTCCCCAGGTGAAGGATTACGATTCCTTGGAGGAATTCATTGACTCGGAAGAGAATATGATGGTCCTATGCGATATTCATCACCGTCATCCCAATTATGGTATTCATCATGTGCTGGCTCAAGATTTCTTCGTGCAACCCTTCTTGTATGGTGGCTATCAGGTAGTCGCCGACGAGGAGGAGGTTGAGAAGGTCATGAAATCGAATGAACGCATCATGAAGCGACATGATCACAGCGATGATGATTAGGATGTTATGAGAGCGTGAGTTTTGCTCCGCTCCTCTGAGCCATCAACATGGCTCAGAGGAGCGGAGGGGCCTATTCCTATGTCAACTAGTGGTAGAGTGAACCAGAAGCTTGAGCCATGACCGGGAGTGCTCTCAACGCCTACGCGCCCACCTTGTCGCTCAATAATCGAGCGGCAGATGAAAAGGCCAAGACCCAGACTCATACCAGATCCGCTCAGTACATGGATTCCAGGGGCACGATAAAAGCGCTCCCAGACACGTTGCTGCTGCTCAGGTTTCAAGCCTGGACCTTTGTCGTGTACCGCGACATAGATTTCGTGTTCTCGCGTCGAAACCTCAATATTCACGGGCTTCTCCAGGTCAGAGTATTTGAGCGCATTGGTCAGATAGTTAATCACGACCTGTTGCACACGATCAGGGTCGGCTTCGATGACCATATTGGTTGCCTGCGAATGGTTCAAATTGATCACACGACCAGGATTTAGGCTGCGTTGTACCTCGATGCTTTCCGTGATATCGGGTAGCAGATCGTAGCGTTTGGGCTGGAGAGCCAGGCTATCGGCGCGCACACGCGACGCATCGAGTAGATCATGAACCAGGCGGTTTTGCATTTCAAGCTGTTGCCCAGTGCGCTCCAAGTTTTTCATAATAGAAGCTAACACTTTCGTCCAATCTTCGGGCTCGATTGAGTGCGGAATATCGAGGATGCGTCTCATTCTACGTTGTGAAAGTTGGGTACTCGTCTTCGCGGCGGTAATTGGGGTGCGCAATTCATGTGCGACCACACTGACACAGTTGTCAAGCTCGGACAAAAGGCCTTCTATCTTCTGGCGATCCTGTACCTGTTTGGTGACATCAGTCGCAATTATGATGATGCCATCAATCTCTCCATTAGCAGAGAACATGGGCTGATGCACAACGTTCGCAAACTTCTCGATAGGCGCTTCCCCCTGCCCGCAATTGAGTAGAATTCTCTTTTCTGAAATGGACTGCTCAATGCCTGTCTCTTGTACTCGCTTGAGCATATAAGTAATTTGTTCCGCGAACTCGGGTACGGACTCATATATAGTTTGTCCCAACTGTGCGCGTCCACTTGTAAAGCATTGTGCATAAGGATTGACCAGAACAAAGCGAAACTCTTTCCCATCCACAACGCTGATGGGAATAGGGGCTTGCATGAGTACACGGAATAGGTTTGCGCGGGCGTTCTCCCCTTCTTTCTGTGCTTGAAGTGCTTGCAGACGTGCATGTTGCAAGCGCGTGCTGAGCAGGCAAAGGCCAATGCCTGTCAGACCAAGCATCGTTGTGCTGTACAGATAGGCGTCGTGATCAAGTGTCGTTGGCGCATAAGCAGGCAGTACCATCGCTACCAATATAATTGTACTAATGATAGTTGAGATGAGGCCGGGGATAGCTCCCCAACAGAGCGAGACCACAACTATGATAAGCATGATAGGAGCGCTGGCGAAGGTAAAATATGGCGAAATATCCTTAAGGATATACTCGAAGAAAAGAGTGATAAGTGGCAACATGATGGCAATTATGTAGCCTATGCCACGACAGCGCAGTATAGATGGTAAAAACTCAGGCGAAAAAGAGGACGTGCCCAAGAAAGATTGAATTCGTCGCTGGAATGGGTTTCCTGTTTTATGATCAGGCTCTTGACTGGGAGCAGGAAAGATCGTGTATTGTTGTATATGTGTTGAAGTTCCATCGCGCTTGCGTGATGTAATCATTAGGTATGTCTTCCTTTTTCCTCACGCTCTCCATGCGTTTTCCTGATGTGTTTCGTCCTGTAGCTATAAGTATCGGCAGATGAGCATAGACATACTGGAATATGGATAGAAGTACTATGTTCTATGGATAGTGGTGGCGTTCACGGAAGCGTCGTACGCGCATGATATTAGCGCAATCTTCGTCACACCAGCGACGGCGCTTGCTATTACTTTCATCGTAGTACGTCCAACGGCAATCGGGGTTCGCACATTGTTTGACACGCGTGAGATCGTACTCAGCCAGTAGTGTTGCGAACGAGGCTGCGATCTGGGCCTGTAGCCATGACCAGTCAAAAGTACATGGAATTCGTTGTAGGGTAAACTCATTTTCGTTTTGAGTGAGTAGAAGGCGTGAGGGTGAGTGTTCCAGGTACGAGTTAAGTTCTTCAAGATCCTGCTCTGCAATCTGTCGTTCACTAATAATATCTCTCGTGATTCGTTGCAGGAGCGTGCGCAACATTTGCAGTGCTTCAATAGCCTCCGGCGTAGGTTGATCTAGCCCCTCAATATTCCACCATTCTCTTAGTAGCGTTTTCCAGCCTGGTTTGAGGAGGTTGAGAAGCCGATCCTCGTCTTTTGCTACTCCGCGATAGTCGTGCCAATCCGTGTTGATAAGTGTTTCCCAGGACATATCCATCGCCAGTTCTCCCAATAACTTGTTTTTATGCTTGCTATTGTAACGTATGTAATGGTATCATTAACTATGATACCATTACATACGAGTAACTGAAAAGGTCAGGGGGGTGATCTATGTCTGAGGATATTCTAACGGCGGAGCCGATCCAGCAGAAGCAGGATCAAGAACTGGTTACTTTTAGCCGTGCTGGTTTTCTGGATGGGATGAAGAAGGCGCTTCCATTGGCAGCGGGAGGTAGTGCTTTTGGCCTTGTTTATGGCATGTTGGCGGGTCAGGCTCACCTGAGTTTGCTAGAAGTAATCTTGACGAGTGGATTAGTCAGTGCGGGCTCATCTCAGCTTATAGTGTTAAGTATGTGGAGTCTGCCTCTCGCTGTATGGCCGATCATCTTTACGACATTGCTGGTAAATTCGCGTCATATACTCATGGGAGTGGCTCTAAGTCCCTGGTTCAAGCGCCTCCCACCGCTTCTATTATATCCCTTGCTTCATTTTATGGATGATGAAAGCTGGGCTCTGACCATAAACGAATTTGTGCAGGGGAAGCGGGACGCAGCCTTTCTGTTTGGTAGTGGGGTGGTGATGGTTCTATCATGGATAACCTCCACTGCCCTGGGGAGAATCCTGGGGGGAGGTATAAGCGATCCAGCACGCTGGGGTCTCGATTTTCTGACCACGGCTGTCTTTATTGCCTTGTTAGCGGGCTTCTGGAAAGGTAAAGGCGATCTATTCCCCTGGGGGGTCGCGGCTGTTGTAGCTGTAGTATCCGCACACTTCCTACCTGGGAAATGGTATATCTTACTGGGCGCGCTGGCTGGAAGTCTTGTGGGAGGTGTACGCAATGGAGATTAGTTTGATCTCGTTTCTCACAATCCTGGGCATGGGAGTGGCTACTTACCTGACGCGCATTGGTGGTATCTGGCTAATGACATACATACGTTTGTCTGGACGGCTGAAGGGCTGGATGAATGCTCTACCAGGAGCTATCCTCGTTGCTCTTATCGCGCCGTCGGTGTTTACAACGAACATCGCGGATATGGGAGCAGCCCTGGTGACTCTGTTTATAGCTGTGAAGACGCGCAATGTATTACTGGCAATGCTGGTCGGATGGATCTCTGTGCTAGGATTTCGCTGGTTACAAGGGAACTTCTGATATAGAGCTTTATAGTGGAGGGTGTGGCGCGGGCTAGGGCCTCACACTTAAATCCCTTTATTGCTGGCCCCTTTGTATTAAAGGTTGTATCCCTGGTGGGAGTTTTCCTAGGGAATGGTTTGGGGTTAGCGTGCACGAATATCTACTATCCGAGTTTACGGCAGGCGTTGGCTGAAGATGCCTACCTGGGGCGTGTTACCGCGAGTACTTCCTGGTTAATATTGGGAGCGGTGCCTATTGACACCGCAGCCGCTGGCGCTTTACAAGGTCTGATAGGCTTACGCTGGACGCTGGTTTGTGAGGCCATTGGCCTGCTCTTTGGTGTTCTCTGGGTGCTAGGCGCACGTATACGCAATCTGCGTACATTGCCTGACCGCGCAAGTATAGAGATGACAGAGGAATCTCCACTGGTATCCCAGGCTGACCAAGTTCAAATTGAAGCATAGCCTCATAGGATAATGCAACCACCTTACTCTCAGTGCTCATATGTAGCCGTGTCGCTTCAACCGCGGCACCCTGTTCCAGATGATCACCGTGTTCATGTGTTACACTAACCTGGGCAATTCATGGAAGAGGGTATACCAACCCTCAATGTCGCCTGATTGGCATGCATATTTATGCGCATGTTTCAGCTATGTAGCATATTCTCATTGATCATGTACACGATAGCAATAGAGAATTGAGGAAATATCTTTAAATGCAAAAAGCGCTCAACTATCCCCGTTCTCTTTGGGTTCTCTGTATTGGGACCTTTTTCAACCGCATTGGCGGATTTGTTAGTGTCTTTCTTGTTCTTTATATGACGAGCAGAGGCTATACTCCTGCTCAGGCAGGTATTGCAGCCAGCGCTTATGGTATTGGTAGCATTAGCGCCGCCGCGCTTGGTGGTTATCTTGCTGACCGCCTGGGACGGCGCAATACAATTATGCTCTCGATGTTTTCATCAGCCGTCGCTATGCTGGCGCTTTCGCAAGCCAATGTGTTGTGGCTGATTATTGTTCTGGTGGTTTTTGCGGGTTTGGCAACAGAACTTTATCGACCTGCATCCAGCGCATTGATTGCCGATCTTGTTCCACCTGAGCAGCGGGTAGGGGCTTTTGCTCTGTATCGATTAGCAATTAATTTGGGTGTGACTGTAGGCTCAGTGGTTGCGGGTATCCTTGCTAGCAGCTCATTTCTTATGCTCTTTCTTGGTGATGCCTTGACTTCAGCGATCTTTGGTCTGCTCATCCTCTTCGCGCTCCCCTCCGATAGGCGCAAACAGGTCGAGTTATCATCCAGGCAGAGTAATTTTTTCCAGGCAGTGTTGCCCGATCGCCGCTTTCTCCTTTTCCTGGTGGCGGGTGTTGCTGTAGCCTTTGTCTATTTGCAACAGCTCTCTACCCTGGCACTCCAGGTAAAGGCGCTTGGTTTATCAAATACTGTCTATGGCTTGTTGCTCTCAATCAATGGCCTCGCTGTTGTGTTTCTTGAACTACCAATTAGTGCTTTGACAAGCCGCTTCTCCAGAGCAACCATGACCGCACTAGGTTTTCTATTGATTGGCCTGGGCTTTGGGATGTTCGCGTTCGCGTCCACAATACCATTGCTCGCTCTTGCGGTTATCGTCTGGACGCTTGGTGAAATGGTGCAGGGACCAGTCGCGTCAGCCTATGTGGCGGATCTCTCACCTGAGCATTTACGAGGGAGCTATCAAGGTGCATGGGGAATGACCTGGAGCCTTGGTCTGGTTCTTGCTCCTCTGCTTGGAGCCTTTGTCTACACCTGGAGCGCGAGCGGTTTTTGGCTTCTCTGCGCTCTGCTAGGAATGGTAGCAGCCATGATTGTATTGCTCACCGTGCGTTCTAAGATAGCGCCGGAGCAGGCTAACAATGATTCACCTGCCTCTCTGGTAGATGTGGGTGTGCGGGAATAAGCCTTAACAGAGAGTGTGACAGGGTTAGGATGCGCATCCCAGACACCAGCTATGTTCGTGTGCTACACTAACACGAGCGATTCGAATGCGTACACAATGGGGAAGATAACATGAGCGAATATCTATTTACTGACTTTACAGGTTATACTCTGGCGCAACTCTGTGAGATGCATAATAGTAGTTTTAGTGGCTACTTTGTGCCAAATCAGGCTACTCCTCAGGTTTTTGCCGATTTCTGGCGCATATATCAAGTTGACGCTTGTAGCTCTGTGAATATGCATGACCAGGAGGGGGCTTTCGTGGGACAGGTCCGACTCGCGAGGCGTGGTAAGCGAGGTTGGTGCGGGGGCTTTGGTGTTGCGCCTGCCTTTCGGGGGCGTGGTTTGAGTGGGTTGCTGGCGAAGCGCATGTTAGAGACGGCGCGTGAGGCTGGCCTGGAGACGCTCCAACTTGAGGTTCTGACACAGAACACACCCGCCATTAAGGCCTATGAAAAGGCTGGATTTACCACGCGACGGCGCTTGCTAGGGCTGGAGGTCGCTTTAGAGAAATTGCCAGAAGCGCCGGTTTTGCATGTGGAGCGCGTTCCATTGGAGACGCTGCTTCCCTGGCTAGGTCAAAATGATGTCACACAATCCTGGCAGCGCGAGTTAGCGACGTTGTTTGTACAGGAGGTTGAGACCTTTGTCGCACCAGGCCCTGGTGGCGGGATGAACGGCCTGGTCATACAACGCGGCGGAGGTAAAGCTCGCATTCAGGCTGCGGTAGTTCAGAGTGCGCTAACCGATAGTGAATTGCTTGGTTTGCTGCGAGAAGTCGCAGGCGATTGTAGTGGTATTCAGATCTACAATGAGCCTGAGGATAGCCCATTGTTGAAGCGCTATCTCAGGCTTGGTTTTACAGAGTTCTTTACCCAGCACGAAATGTTTATCCGCTTGTAAGACCTGCTCCAGGCTATCACGCTGGAATACTTGCATTGATAATATGTGTGATAGCCTGTGTGCGGCTCCTGACCCCAAGTTTTCCGCAGATATTAGAAACATGCTTTTTCACAGTTCCCTCGCTAATAACCAGATGTGAAGCAATCTCACGGTTAGACGCGCCATGTAGTAAGAACTGGATAACGTCGTTTTCACGTTGGGTAAATACGCCATCGAGCACTGAGGGTGTTGGCGTTTCCTGCTGTAATATAGGAACGGATTGGTGTACGATGGGTGTATCATCGCCAGTGGCCTTACGCGCGTATTGTAGAGCCTCATTGAGTAAGCCATTTTGCTGATACCAGCTACATGCGCGCAGATATAGCGCGGGGAGGAGCGTGGGGTGGGCCTGGCCTAACCGCACGCGTAGAGCCTCCGCGAAGAGTGTGTGGTAGCGATACTGATCCCCTGGCAGTTCGGGCTTCTCAATGAACAGATTGGCGTGGGCGAGCATCTCAAGGATCGCCTGACAATCGGGCTGTTCACTGATAGCCTCCGCGCTGGAGGCATCAAAGAAGCTATCGAGGATTGAAGTTGAGAGCAGGAAGCTCTGTACTGGTTCTGGTTGTTGTGGCAATACCTCTTCGAGGATATAGTCTGTGATGTAGCGTTGTGGTAACTCTATTGCCTCATCGATAGCTACCCCCTCATTGATGGCAGAGGTGATGAGATGTAGTGCCGTAATCCAGCCTTCAGTACGCGTGCTTAACTTCGCATACTGGTTGTAAGTAAAGGGGCTCTTCGTAATTTGTGGTAAGAACTGGATAATTTCCTGTAGCGAGAAACGCAGGTCTTTTAGCCGCACTTCTGTAAGCTGGCGCTGAGCTCGAAATCGAGCCAGGGGCAAAGGTGGATCTATGCGTGAAGCTATTACAATGTGCAGTTGAGCAGGCATCAGTTCGAGAAGTATTGTAAGCGCATGGTGAATAGCAGGATTTGTGAGTGCTTGATAGTTATCAAGAATCAGTGTTGCGTGCTTCGAGAGACTGGAAAGCTTGTTCAGCAGGGTTTGCAAGCCCTGCTCAGGGAGTGACGATAGTGTGAATAGGTCTGGCGACACAGCCTCGCTCAACCCTGGCACAAGGGTATCAAGGGCTGCGATCAGGTGTGACCAGAAGCGAGTAAGCTGATTATCTTCTGTGTCGAGTGAAAGCCAGCTAAGCGCCAAATGTTGAGTAATGCGCTCGCCACACCACTGGCGTAGAAGTGTCGTTTTGCCCCAACCTGCAGGAGCCGAGAGCAGCGTCAAACGACCTTGAACTCCTTCTTGTAGTCGCATAATCAGGCGTGGGCGTGCGAGCACGTGAGACGGTAAGGCTGGTATGGTCAGCTTAGAGACGATGGTTTGCTGGCTTCGCTGGCAGGGGCGCTTTCTGGAGAGGGTGCTGGCAACGATATTCAGCCGATTAGCGGTGAGTTCCTGTGGCTTCCCCAGATAGGCTTTATAAATTTTGCCCTGATGTTTGCGGTAAGCATACCAATACCAATTGTTACGTTGGCGTTCATGGCGAGCGGTAAAAGCCCCTGCATGACTTCTAAAGGAAAATGATCGGTTCTGAGCATCCGCGAGCCAGGTATACCAGTGAGATGAGCCTACAGGAACGGATGGAGTAGCCTGAGAGTTTTCATGTAAGAGCAAATGGTCGCCCAGGACCTGGGGGATGGGCATGTGCATCATAGCCTGCAACTCCTCATCTATGAAGAAGCTGGGAACTGAGATAACCACGGGTGTCATTGCTACAGTTCGAAGTCGTTACATAAACTATAGTCGATGATGGGGCTATGAGGCATCAGACAATATGCGTATCTTCTGTGGCGTGGACAATAAGGGCGCGCGAACGAGCATATACGCATAAATGCTTACGCGCGGAAAATGGATATTGCGGTAAGGGGTTAAGCTAAGCATTTATGCGCTTCAGGTGAGATGGTGTTCGAGCGCATAGCGAGTGGCGGCGCTACGCGAGGTGACACTTATCTTGCTGTAGATTGAGGTAAGGTGGGCTTGAACAGTGCGCGGACTGATGATGAGTTGTTCCGCGATTTGCGCGTTTGTCAGACCAGTTGCCACGTAGCGCAGGACCTCGATCTCGCGCTCGGTCAAGTCGTCGAGTTGCGCAGATTCAGGAGTCGGAGCGGCCTTCTCGTTATTGTGCTTGTGGGCTTCATCCTGTTTTTCCTGAGAAAGCACCTCTTCAGGGGTCATCTGCTCCCCTTCAAGCCATGCGGCCTGAAAGCGAGCCTCTCCTAGTTGTTGGCGTGTCTGGACCTGGGCACGCTCATATTGCTTGACTTCAATAGGGGGAATGGGGGCTTGAATGGCCTTGCGAATGGCCGATGCCGCACCCCAGAAGCGAGCGGCTTGTGTATAGCGGCTCTGGGCTACGAAGACCTCCCCCAGGCGCTCCAGGCATGAGGCGACGAACCAACGGTTGCGAATTTGAAGTGAGGTAGCCAGGCTCTCCTCGATCAACTGGCGTGCTTTGGTGAGGTCCCCCTGAATAAGGGCGAGCCGCCCCATATCCGCCAGTCGGTAGAAGCTGGTCTGAATATCAGTATCGTTGTAGCCCTCCTCAAGCAATTTCTGAGCTGTCGTATAGTCTTCTTCACTCAGATAGAGTAGGGCCTGCATACAGAGCGCGTCCGCGAGTTGCCTGCGGTCGCCAATCTCTTTGGCAACCTGAATTCCCTCATTGAAGAGTTCCCGAGCACGCTCGTTCTTGCCATCGTTTAGTTCAACGAGGGCAAGTTGGATACAGCGTGTGGGTAGCACCTGACGGTCGCTTTGGGCGCGGGAAATCGCCAGACTCTCTTCCATAGATGTGCGTGCTATGGCATGGTTGCCCATATGTGCCTCCACTTGTCCAAGCATATGGAGCGAGGCCGCGGTCATAGCGCGGTTTTCCAGGCGGCGCATGATCGTTAGACTCTCGGAGAGGAGTGTACGTGCGAGCATATAGTTGCCCTGGTTGAACTCGATGCAGCCCAGGCTATGAAGCTTAGAGGCGATACCCTCCTCGTTGTCCGTCTCGCTGAAGATCGCCAAACTCTGTTCAATCAGAGCACGAGCTGGCGGCTCTTCTCCCTTCTGATAGAGCGCGGCCTCTCCCAGAGTACCCAGGTATTGCGCGAGCTTGTTCTGGTTACCCAGTTCGCGGGAAACGGTAAAGCTCTCGGAGAGCCAGGTTTGCGCGGCTGAATAATCACCAAGATAGAGAGCCGCCATGCCCAATGAGATCATGACAAAGGCCATACTCACACGGTCTCCCACCTCGCGATAAATGCTCAGGCTCTCAGTGAGATATTGATAGGCAGTTGAATATTTGCCCAGGTGCGTGAGAATCTGGCCCAGGTCACTTAGGCGGTAAGCGATACTGCGGCGATCCTGCAAGTTCCTTACAATCTCAAGGCTTTCTTCACAGTAGGCGCGGGCCTTCTCAAGATGATAGCCCTGCGCGAATTCTTCGGCAGCAAAGAAAGCTAACACGTCGGAGATAATATAGAGGTCCTGCTCCTGCCGGGCGATAGCGAGGCTCTGCTCGAATAGAGCATGAGCTTCTGTGGGAGTCGTGCGCGCGTAGGCACCGCCAAGCTTATTAAGTGTCGCAGCGATGCCGTGCTGATCCTGGACGGCGCGATATTGCTCCAATGCCCTTTCCCAGCATTCGGTACTGCGTTGATAGAGGCCCTGACTCTCAGCGAGAATACCAGTTGCGTAGTAGGAGCGAGCGATAACAGGTGGAGGCACTTCATTGGATATCGCTAGATTCAAGGCATCCTCAAGCCATTGATAACCTTCGCTCTGATGGGCGCGGATAAGCCAGAAGTTCCAGAGCGAGCTAGCCAGGCGTAAAGCTTTCTCCGCATGCTGCCGTTCAAGTAAACCTTTGAGGGCTGCGCGTAAGTTATCGTGCTCCTGTTCCAGGCGTTCGAGCCATTGAGCCTGATTCGCCTTACGAAGCTCTGGCTCGGCCTCTTCGACCAATTGTAGATAATACTTGGTGTGTGCCTCGCGGACGGCCTGAAACTCACCGGAGGTATGCAAGCATTCTTCGCCATATTCGCGGATCGTTTCAAGCATCAATAGGCGTGCTTCGTCATTTGAACGCTCGACGATTTGCAGCAGGTTCTTATCCACAAGTGATGAAACCAGAGTCAGGGAATCGACCTCATCAAAGTGAATGACCCGGCAGAGGTACTCGACCGCTTCGAGTGTACAGCCACCCACAAAGATAGAGAGGCTACGAAAGAGCTTTTGCTCACGCTGATCGAGGAGATCATAGCTCCACGTCAGGGTCTCTCGTAACGTTTGCTGTCTCCGAGGAAGGTCGCGCGCGCCCTGGGTGAGTACCTGTAGACGGTGCTCTAGACGCGCAAGTAGTTTTTTTTGGGGTGAGGAGCTTAATACGTGCCGCTGCTAGCTCGATAGCCAGGGGAAGGCCGTCTACCCGCGTGCAAATCTCCGCAATTGTAAGCGCGTTCTCTTCGGTAAGTTGGAAGTCATTCTTCACGGATCGAGCCCGTTGCAGGAAGAGGTTGACCGCCGCGTTATGTGATAGCGTATCCAGATTTGCTGCCTGTTTGAGGTCAGGAAGGGCCAGCGGATGGAGGGCGAATTCATATTCAGCACGGATATGTAAAGCTTCGCGGCTGGTGACCAGGATTTTGAGTGAGGTGCAGGCTCCCAATAATTCGGCAATCAGAGGTGATCCTGAAGCGATCTGTTCGAAGTTGTCGAGTAGCAGGAGTTCGCGCCTATCGCGTAAGTGGCGCTTCACGCTTTCGAAAAGTGTTATATCGTCAAGTTCTACGAGGCCAAGTGCCTGAGCAATGGTAGGCATGATCAGTCCCGGTGAGGTAATCGAAGAGAGAGCGATGCGGCGCACGCCATTTGGGAAGGCGTCTTCTAGTACTTGCGCGACCTGCAAGGCAAGGCGGGTCTTACCTACTCCACCTGGACCAATGATAGTTAGCAGGCGTACATCTGGCTCTCGAAGGAGTGCTGAAGCCGTTGCTACCTCGTTTTCACGTCCAATCAGAGGGGTCACATGCATCAGGAAAGCATCTCTGCTCTCCGTTTCGGGTAGCGCTCTATTCAGTTTCGCGGCTGCTGAAGTAGAAGGATCAGGCATGATGGGCTACCTATCGTAAATACTATTATGATTTGACCAATGTATTGCCGCATGATAGAGGGGCTTGTACGGTTACCTAACACCTGTATACTATAATACACATCCATAGATCTGTCTAGTTGGCTGTAATTTGGCATCTAAAGCGCATTTATGCACTTTGCGAACCGCTTTTGTTGTTATGTTGATGGCGAGAAGTACGCCGCAAAAATAAACCCCTATATACTACTTTTGTCTCCTGTGTATCCCTTAGCCCTCAGGTTACACTATCTCTACCAATTTCATCGCAGCACAGACTTTTCCCAAACAGTGCTCAAAATCAGTGTTGATTTATTTTGTGTGAGGAGGTTGTATGACTCCCAATTCGTTGCCGAAGGCCAGGCGTAAAGCGGGCAGAGGCAAAACCAGGATGGTTGTTTTCTCCCTGCTGGCAATTGTTGCCATGCTCCTTGCGGCCTGTGGCGGTTCTGGTAGTTCGGGCTCTAAGACATCGAGCCTGAACATTCTGGCATCGCCGAATGGCAATTTTAAGGCCGCGAACTTTAACCCCTATATCGATCCAAATAACGGCTCGATGTTTGGGGCACAAGGCATGATCTACGAATCCTTGATCTATGTGAATCGCTACAATGGTCAGGTCACGAACATGCTCGCGTCCGATTATAAGCTTGCGGATGATGCGACGAACATTACCTTTACTGTCCGCAAGAACGTTCAGTGGAACGATGGTCAGGCTTTCTCGGCGGACGACGTTCTCTTTACACTGAACCTACTGAAACAATTTCCTGCTCTCGATTCGCAGGGCCTATGGTCGAGCGTGATCAAGGATGTTGCCACCCCTGACGCGGACACCATCAAGATCACCTTTAAGCAGCCAACATCCACGGCTCCCGTATACCTCGGTCAGTTGTACATCGTCCCGAAACATATCTGGTCGACTGTCTCTGATCCTGCGAAGTACGCCAATGACAAGCCAGTTGGCACCGGACCCTACATGCTTGATAAGTTCTCGACTCAGGTTTATACCCTGAAGAAGAATACCAAGTATTGGCAGGCTGGCCTACCAAAGATCGACCAGTTACGCTATATCGCGACAAGCGATAATACCGCCGCTCAGTTGAAGATCTCCAAAGGCGAAATTGACTGGGCAGGTGTGGGCTGGGATCCCAAGTATGATGCCAACTTTACCAAGAAAGACCCTGCGCATAATCATCAGTGGTACCCTGGTAATAATACGGTCAATCTATACCTAAATCTTACACATGCACCATTTGATGATTTAAAGGTTCGTCAGGCAATTAGTCTGGCTATCAACCGCGACGAGATTCACCAGAAGGCCGCTCTTTATGCGGAGCCAGCGCATCCAACGGCTGTCCTGCCTTCTAACCAGAAGGATTGGCTCTCGCCAGACTATCAGAGCGCCAAGTTCACGCAAGACCTGACGAAAGCGGCTTCTCTGCTAGAGCAGGCGGGCTTTTCCAAGGGGAGCGACGGAATCTATCAAAAGGGAGGCAAAAAGATCTCCTTTAAGATGATCGTTCCTAGTGGTTGGGCTGACTGGGAGTCGACCCTCTCGGTGATCTCCGATAACCTGAAACAGGTAGGTATTGACGCCAAGCCTGATTCTCTGGCGACCCCGGATGTCTATACCCAGGCTCTCAACTCTGGTAACTACGATGCGGCTATCTCCTGGACGGATAAGGGCCCAACGCCATACTTCCCGTTCAATGATCTGTTGCGCAGCACCAAGACCTGGGATACAGGCAAGACCATTCTCGCCGGTTCCACGAACTGGGAGCACTGGAAGGACGCTGCTACCGACAAATTGCTGGATCAGTATGTTTCTACCAGTGATGTGGCGAAGCAGAAGGAAGCCATCTATGGCTTGCAGAAGATCATGGTTGAGCAGTTGCCAGTCATTCCGCTGGACTACAACGTAGGCTGGTTCCAGTATACAACGAAGAATGCTGTTGGTTGGCCCGAAAAGAGCAACGATTACGCGTACGGTTCGCCGTTCGATGCTCCAGACTGTGAGAATATCGTTCTCCACCTGACGCCAGCAAATAGCTAAGCCTGACAGAGCTTGCAATGAATGGTGAGAGGAAGGTGTATGCCTACCACTAATGGGTACGCTATGCTCTCACCACTCTTGCACCTAGCCTAGAAAGAGAGGGAGACGATGCGCCACCTACTTCGCCGCATCATCTTCTATGTAGCAGCGTTGTGGGCCTCGGTAACGATCAATTTTATTTTGCCCAGGTTGATGCCGGGCGACCCCGTTCAGGCGTATATCACTTCATTACGTGGGCAGGGGAATCTTACTGAGGCCGCCGTACAGTCTATTCGCGCGCAGTTCGGAGTCAGTGACGCGCCATTTTTGGTCCAATATTTTCAGTATCTAGGGAATCTTGTGCATGGCTCTCTGGGGACTTCAATTTCCCACTATCCTCTTAATGTGACGGCTGTGCTGGCCTCAGATCTTCCCTGGACGCTTGGTCTGGTTGGTGTTGCCTCGGTGATTAGCTTTGTGCTGGGAACGCTCCTGGGGATTGTAGTTTCCTGGCGGCGTGGCTCCATTCTGGATACAGTCGCGGCCCCATTGCTTACCTTCTTCTCCGCGATTCCCTACTTCTGGTTGGCGCTGGGTCTAATCTATCTACTGGCATTTCAGCAAAGCTTTTTCCCACTTGGTGATGGCTACGATACCCTGAGCGGCATTGTGCCCGAGTGGAGCCCAGACTTTATGTTGAGCGTTATTCAACATGCGATCCTGCCAGCAGCGACAATTGTCATCAGTTCCGTCGCTGGCTGGATGCTTGGTATGCGTAATGCGATGGTAACCACGCTCTCTGAAGACTATGTGCATATGGCGCGGGCTAAGGGCCTGACGGAGCGCCGGGTGATGATAGCATATGCCGCGCGTAACGCCATTCTGCCTAACATCACTGGCTTTAGCATGTCGTTAGGTTATGTCGTCGGAGGCTCGCTCTTGACCGAGATGGTCTTTTCTTATCCGGGCGTCGGCTTCGACCTTTTTAATGCTATTCACCATCTGGATTACAGCCTCATTCAGGGTATCTTCCTGTTTATCGCTGTCGCGATGCTAGCGGCGAACTTTCTGTCCGAAATCGCCTATATGTTGCTGGATCCGCGTGTAAGGAATGAAAGGGGCTAGTCGATGGGTCTTGAACCACAGATGCCGATATCCACGCGAGATGTGCAACAGCCTGTCGCGCCGGGCGTGATGACCTCAGCGGACGCGGCGGTAGTTCCAGCGCATAAGCAGAGTGCGTGGGAGACATTTAAGTCCGTTATTACAGCCAATCCCAGAATGCTAACGGGTTTCTGTATCCTTGGCTTCTTTGTCTTGCTTGGCCTGGTAGGGCCTCTCCTGGCGCGCTATGATCCTTCGACTCTCACCAATGACCTGTTTCAGGCCCCTAACGCGACACACTGGCTTGGGACTACGCCGAGGGGAGAAGATATCTTCTCACAACTGGCCTATGGAACGCGCACCTCGCTCCTTGTCAGCTTTGCCGCCGCAATTGGCTCGACACTGCTCTCGATGATTATTGGCCTCACGGCTGGCTACTTTAGTGGCTGGATAGATGATGTGCTGTCATTCATTACGAATGTGTTTCTGGTCTTGCCGGGATTGCCATTAGCAATTGTAATTGCGTCGTTCGCTGTCAAAGGTGTCTGGACTGTGATCGCGGTCCTTCTGTTTACCAGTTGGCCCTGGGGCGCGCGTGTCTTGCGCGCACAGACGCTCACGGTACGCCAGCGTGAGTTTGTGAGTGCGTCACGATTGATGGGTGAGAATCCCTTACGCATCATCTTTACTGAGATTCTGCCTAATGAGATCGCGATTGTCTCTTCAGGCTTCGTTGGTACCTTCATTTATGCCGCGCTCACCGAGGTCGCGCTTGAGTTCCTCGGTCTGGGCGATACAAGCAAGCCGTCATGGGGAGTCATCCTCTACTGGGCGCAGTCGCAGAACGCGCTACTCGCGGGTGGCTGGTGGCAGTTTATCCCTCCAGGCCTCTGTGTCGCGGTACTGTGCGCGGGTCTGACCTTTATCAATTTCGGCATTGATGAGATCGCTAATCCATCCCTGCGTACCGAGCGGGGGATGCGCAAATTGCTCAAACATATAAAGAAGACAAAAGCGATTATCTAGTGTGGCAGACCTGGATGGCACGGGCCATGCGAAGAAAAACGGGAGTTGGCATGAGTAGTATTGAAGAGATATACCCAATTTCGCGCGCCGATCTGGATCTAGTTCGGGCGTTCCCAAAAGGCTTTCTCTGGGGTGCGGCGACCGCGTCTTATCAGATTGAAGGTGCCATCAAGGAAGATGGGCGCGGTCCGTCTATCTGGGACGAGTTCTCGGCAACCCCTGGAAAGGTCTTCCAGGGACACACAGGTGAAGTGGCGACCGATCATTACCACCGTGTACCAGAAGATATCGTATTAATGAAGGAACTTGGCTTGAGCGCGTATCGCTTCTCTATCGCGTGGCCGCGTGTGCTTCCTCAAGGACGTGGAGCTATCAATGCCGCTGGACTGGACTTCTACGAACGCCTCGTTGATGAGTTACTGGCGCATGGTATTGCCCCGTTTGTGACACTCTATCACTGGGATTTGCCTTTGTCATTGCATAAGGTTGGAGGCTGGACCAATCGTGACACGGCCTATGCCTTCGCGGACTACGCCGATATCGTGACAAAACGCCTGGGAGATCGGGTCGCGAACTGGATTACACTCAATGAGCCCTGGTGTTCAGCCTATCTGGGATACGGTTGTGGCATCCATGCCCCTGGTATTCAGGATCGGCAGGCGGCCTTTGTGGCGGGACATCATCTCCTTCTGGCGCATGGCTTGGCCCTCCCTCGTATGCGCGCGAACATCAAGTCTGTCGCTCAGGTGGGCCTCTCGCTGAACTTTACGCCAACCTATGCCTCTGATGAGCGTGAGGAGACAAAGCGCGATACTGAACTGACAGATCTCTTCGTCAATCAGTGGTTTATCTCACCAATCGCGCACGGCCGCTATCCTGAGGGCCTGTTTGAAGCGTTGGAAGTTACTCCTCCACCTATGCAGGATGGCGATTTAGAGTTGATAGGCGCTCCTATCGACTTCCTGGGTGTCAATAATTACACTCGCGATGTGATACGTGGTGGTACTATACCGGCGCGTCCAGATGAGTCAGTAAAGGTCGGCCCTGTTCCTGGCGCTTGCTATACCGAGATGGGTTGGGAGATCCATCCGCAATCCTTCAATGAACTGCTGCTACGTCTATATCATGAATACGGCATGCAGGCGCTGTACATTACTGAGAATGGCGCAGCCTTCAAGGATACTTGGAATGGCGATGGGGTTGTACACGATCCTCGCCGTATCGCATATATACAAGAATACTTACAAGCCGCCGCTGAAGCGGTAGAGCAGGGTGTGCCTTTACGTGGCTACTTTACGTGGTCACTGCTGGATAATTTTGAGTGGGCCGAGGGATATAGCAAGCGCTTTGGTATTGTCTATGTCGATTATCAAACGCAGAGACGGATTATCAAGGATAGCGGTCATTGGTACAAAGCGCTCCTCAGTGCTCATCGAGATGCCTCAACGTTGTAAGGCTTGGAGGTAATATACATTATTTCCCCTCCGATTTTGCCGGTTTATGAGATGGCGCTTCCCTGGCAGTTTTACCCTGCTTTGGGAAGCGCTTTTTCTCTGTTTATCTTTGGTTATGAACTCTTCCTTTGTGAGGTGAAACCTTGCTCTACGCGACGTTGGAGCGCGAATAAAAGGAAGGGGATAACAATAACAAGGAGCCTGGATGCTCCCATGATAAAGAGCATGCTTGTCCAGGTTATCGGTGCGGTATATAGCGTGAGTGCGACTCCAATCATGGCTAACAGCGCTCCGAGAACCAGCGCAACCGAGGGCCAGAGAAGCCCGGCCTGTGCCTCGCGCCGCTCATGGGCGATGCCTTCGGTGAATTGCCAGCAGACAAGCAAGCTATCAATCAAGATCAGGGTGCCAATAATATGCCCTGGTTGGTTGAACCATGTTTCCGGAGATGCTGCGAAAAAGCGCAAGCTGATGGCAAAGGCGAATGTGAGCACAGCGCTTATCGCGACATACCAGTCGCGGACGACGCGAACGATATTGAATGTTTGATTCATATCATCATCCTCGTTAGCTCTGGAGCCCTCGTCGTTCGCGTATGCGGCGCTCGATGGTCGCGAATATGAATGTATCGATGGCGACCCCAATGGCGATGATGATGAGCATGACCGCCATGACCTGCGAGGCGTCGTTGAGATCGCGCCCGGTGTTGAGCAGATTGCCCAGGCTGAGCGTGATGTAGAGTAGTTCCGCTGCCATCAGCGAGCGCCATGCGAAGGTCCAGCCCTGCTTTAGCCCTTCTAGAATGGATGGTAGGGCGGCGGGTAAGATGACGTCAGTTGCCAGCGCGAGACCACGCGTGCCGAGTGAGCGCGCGGCCTTGAGATAGAGTGGTGGTGTGTTTTTGATACCGTTGACCACTCCCAGGGTAATTGAGAAGAGCGCGCCCATAACGACCACAAAGAGAATGGCCTCTTCGCCCAGCCCGAACCAGAGGACAGCGAGTGGTAGCCAGCACACGCTTGGGAGAGCCTGTAGACCCAGGATAAGCGAACCTACGGTCTCTTCCAGGAGCTTAAAGCGTCCGATGAGTGAGCCGAGAACAACACCAATGATTAGCGAGATGCCATAGCCGATGACAAGGCTTTGCAGGCTTGCTAAGGCTCCAAGCCCAAATTGACCACTCTGAAAGCCATCGGCGAGGGCTGCCAGGACTGTGAGCGGACCTGGCAAGGCATAGGAGGGCCAGATATTCAGGTTGGCGACGATATGCCAGACTAGTAAGAGAAGCGCGTAAAAGATGAAGCGCCTGAGCCAGGCACTGAGTACACTATAGGTTGAGCGCAGTCGTGTGGGTCGGGCGGGTGTAGGTATATTTGCTACGGCTCTAGCCATTACTTACCTCCTGTGGCACCTCGCCCATTGCCTCCTTGAGTACCGAGAGAATTTCGGCTGAGAGGTCGACGAGTCGATGATCCTCAAGTGAGCGTGGCCTGGGCAGGTCAATACGGAAGTCGCGCACAATCTCGCCGGGTCTGGGTGAGAAGACAACTACGCGGCCCCCAAGCGCTACGGCCTCATACACATTATGGGTGACGAAAAGAATAGTCTTGCCAGTTGAGGACCAGATGGCCTCAAGTTCCGCATACATGCGGTCGCGCGTTAGAGCGTCAAGCGCGCCGAATGGTTCATCCATCAGGAGTACCGAGGGATTGGTCGCCAGGGCGCGCGCGATTGCAACCCGCTGACGCATTCCGCCCGAGAGGTGGTGAATATAGCTTTTCTCGAAGCCGGTCAGATGTACAAGGTTGATAAAGTGTTGCGTGATTGCCGCCCTTTGCTGTCTCGGTACTCCAATCTGGCGCAGGCCGAATTCGATATTGCCGCGCACATCAAGCCAGGGGAAGAGGGCCGCTTCTTGAAAGAGCAGAACCCGGTCTGAACTAGGTCCGCTAACTATCTGCCCATTAGCCTGCACCTCGCCTCCGCTTGCTGTTTCCAGACCCGCGACAATACTGAGCAGCGTTGATTTGCCACATCCACTCGGTCCTACAAAACAGACAAACTCGCCCGCCTCCACGTCCAGGCTTACCGGGAGCAGTGCTTCAACGTCCTGGGTGCGTCCTCTATAGATTTTGCTTACATCCGTAATCCTGAGCGGAATACCGTTATGAGTGCGGTGCTCATCCTTTATAGAGTTCTGATTTTCTATAACTGTCGAGTGGTGAGGCATGGATAGTCTCCTCCCAACATGCGCTTTTGCTATCACGAACAACATGGAATGCCCATAGCTTGCTACGGCATGAGGGCTTTTAATAGCGTCCTCACACCGTAGTAATCGCTATGTGTATTATGGAACGGCGATGGGCTTTAGCCCTTTCGCTTTCAAGATCGTGTTGAGATCATTGAGTTGATACAGGTTCTTGAGATCGGGTTTCTCCTTCAGGAAGCCAAGCGCGTATGCCTGGTCAGCGGCCTGGAAGAGCGCGCTTGGCAATGGATCATAGGTGATATTGAGGTTCTGATACGCCTGATCAAGTACCTCCTGAGCTAGCCCCTTACCCGTGATGCGCTTGGTTTCGTTGTTCACAATCTTCTTCGCGTCATCCGGATTATTTTGAATATAGGTGACGGTATCGACGTGCGCTTCAAGGAACTTCTTTACGATATCAGGATGTTGGTCATAGAAGGCCTTGCGTACAACCACGTTGGTGGTAACGAATTGCCCATTAGGCCAGAGCGTGCGCTCATCGAGGAAAACCTTACCCTTGCCTTCGTCTACCAGACGCGTCGCCCAGGGTTCGGGAACCCAGGCACCATCGATTTTGCCTTGCTTGAAGAGATTCAGGATATTGGCATTGTCGGTTGGTACAACCTGGACATTGCCACCCTTATCTGAGGTCTTCAAGCCGTGCTGTTGCAAGTAGAAGCGCAACGCGACATCCTGAGTGTTGCCGAGCTGTGGTGTCGCAAGCTTTTTATTCGCGAGGTCGGCAGGCGTCTTAATGACTTGCGGATTGACAATAAAGCTTGCTCCACCGCTAGCGGCTCCAGCTATAACGCGTAGGGCGCTTCCTTTACTCTGGGTGTAACCATTAATAGTTGGATTGGGGCCAACATAGCCGATGTCGATGCTGTTGGCGAAAAGTGCCTCGATCAGTGCGGGACCCGCGTTGAACGTCGTTGTCTTGAGCGAAACCTTGTCCCCGAATGCCTGGGCGAATGTGCCTCTCTGCACACCTACGAGAGCCACGGCATGAGTGACGTTGGGGAAATAGCCAAGGTGAACAGTCACTTTGCCATTGCTATCAGCGCTGGCGGGATTGCTGCAACTAATGAGGCTCACGGCGAGCAGCGCGAAGAGCGCGAGCAAGCTCCAATACTTCGAGAGCGCGAGTTTCATATCGTGCGAAAACTCCTTAAAATAATCGAAGACTTAATCAGGCAACGGGTTCGCGTAAGGCATCGATCAGAATACGTGCGACCTCTGGTCGCGAGAACTCAGGTGGGGGTAATGTACCCTCGCGGAGCAACTGGCGTACTCTGGTTCCGCTCAAGGTGACGTGATGCTCGCTATCATGCGGACATGTTTTGTTCGATGCCATCGACTGGCAGGAACGACAGAAGAATGTGTTGTCAAAGAACATTGGTGTGATGCCAAGTTGCGCGGCATCGAATTCGGCGAAGATGTGTTGTGCGTCGTAAGTTCCGTAATAGTTTCCTACACCGGCATGATCGCGCCCTACGATGAAGTGCGAGCAGCCGTAGTTCTTACGCATGAGAGCATGGAAGATGGCTTCACGCGGTCCCGCGTAGCGCATCGAGGCAGGAAGAACACCCAGCAAGACGCGATTAGCCGGATAGTAGTTCGCGAGCAATACCTCATAGCAGCGCATGCGCACATTGGCGGGGATGTCGTCGCTCTTGGTGTCTCCGACCAGCGGATGTAGATAAAGTCCATCAACGGTTTCCAGAGCGCACTTCTGGATATACTCATGCGCGCGATGGACGGGATTGCGCGTCTGGAAGCCAACGATACGCTTCCATCCTCGCTCGACGAAGTGTTGACGAGATTGGGTAGGTGTGTAGCGATAGCGTGCGAAATGCTGCTCTTGCACTGCCAGAATACGCACTGGACCACCCAGGAGGATCTCGCCTTGTTGATAGATAACTCTGACGCCTGGATGGGCCTCATCCTCGGTGCGATAGACCTGCCGGGCTTCGTGGTGCTTGTCGTAGTGATACTTCTCCTGTAACGTAAGTACAGCCTGTACATCGCCTGTCTGGTCCACCAGAGCAATTTCCTGCCCCTCGTTGAGAGATGCGGCCTCCAGCTCATTTATTGAGAGTGTAATGGGAATTGACCAGGGGAGACCATTTGCCAGGTGCATATTGTTTACAACGCTGAGGTAATCGGCTTGCGTAAGAAAGCCCGTTAGGGGGCTATATGCGCCATTTGCGAGCTGTTCAAGGTCGGCTAGCTGGCGCGAACCAAGTACAATGTGGGGAAGGGTAGGCGCTCGTTCCAAAAGCGTTTCTCGTTCTTCAGGGGTTGCAAGATTGATGATCAGGCGACCACCATGAGGCGCGATCAGGCCATCTGTCATGTTTATACTTCCTTTGCTTATTCTTCTATAAAGAGTAAATACCGTTTTCAATCAAGCCTGGACTGGCTCTTCGAGATAGGTGGGATCGAGGTACCCTAGCTCAACAAGCTTGCTTACGAGGCGTTGCACACTCTCCGCGATTGTCTCTTTGTCTGTTTCAATGATAAGTTCGGGATGCTCTGGCTCCTCATAGGGATCATCTACACCTGTGAAATTCTTGATCTTCCCTTCATCAACCAGCTTGTAGAGACCCTTCACATCGCGTTGGCGGCACACATCGAGGGGACATTTAACATACACTTCTACGAAATTACCAATCTCCTGACGAGCCCACTCCCGTGCCTCACGATAGGGTGAGATGGCGGCGGAGATCGAGGCGGCTCCATTGCGCGTGAGGAGCCCACACACAAAGGCGATACGTTTGATATTCGTGTCGCGGTCCTCGCGGCTGAAGCCTAATCCTTTGCTGAGGTGTGTGCGTACAATATCTCCATCGAGAATTTCAACATTGCGCCCATGCTGCTTGAAGCGCTGCTCTACCGCCTCTGAAAGCGTGCTTTTGCCTGCCCCCGACAAGCCTGTAAACCAGATTGTGAAACCTGTTTGCCCCGTACTTACCATTGTGCTTGTGTTCCCTCTCGCTAAACAAACAATCAGCTAAAAAGTATAGGCCTCGTATAGTCGCCACTCTGGATCAAAGTTAAACTGTGTGATGCTATGCCTGGCAGTCTCACCGTTGGCGCGTCCGGGAAGAAGTGTGACGCGAGTGTTCTTTCCATCTACCAGAACCCAGGTGTTATGGTGTGGGTCATAGCTGCAATCCTGAAGCCAGTTTGTCTCGGCATCGACCTCTTCCACGACGCTGACGCTCTTGCCGTCAGGCTTGAACTGCGCGAGTAGCGCTTTTCCGTGAACGGTGTCTGCGACGGTGAAGTATTGCTCATCCAAAATGCGTACCGAGTGAGGATGATCCAGCCCTTCAAGTAGCGTCTCCCATCTGCCAGTTTCGCGGTCAATGGCGATAACGGTTCCTTGGTGGAAGAGGGTTGCCAGGATGCGACCGTCCGGCAATTCGGCGACCGAGTTGACATGTGTGGTTTGTTGGAGCGTGCCATATTTGATGTCGCGATGGTCGGCTCCTTTGTCTAGCTCGCGGATCTCACCAGTTGGCGTATGCGTAAAGCCATGATCGGTTGCCCACCATGTCCAGAGCACATCCCCTGCTGGACTAAATTCGATGAGCAGATCAAGACCGGTGCTGGCGACAAGATAGCCACTGCGTGTCCGCGAGAGCGAATGTAAAGCGTTGAAGAGCGGGGAACTGATGGCATCATAATGAATTGACTCTAAGTCAATGCCAACTCGGTGAATACCATTGAACGCCGTAACTAGCATATGCTCCTGGTCGTATGGAGTAATCCCGGCAGCCAGGCTCAGTGCAAGTTCCTTACGAGAAGCTCCCAGATCATCAATAAGGCAGAGCAAACCACCAGGATCTCCATCGGGTTTACGCATGCTCCCAATCACAGTTAGCGGGCATGAAGTCTGCTCCCGCGTCTCTTTCCAGTGCTTTTTCAAGCTAGAATGCTGAGTTGAAATACAACTGAGCAGCAGTTTCATGTCAACCTCTCATGTCGTTGTGCATATAGTCGGTCATCAATATGACCCACCTGGGACTTTTCATTTGACCTGTGTTATGACCGTTATACTTATGGAAAGATAGCCATTGTCGCCGATTAAAGTTGATTTAGTTGATCAACATAGTAGAGCGTCAATTTAACTATACCCTACGAACCTGAGCAATGTCAAATGCACGAAAAAGCAGATTAGCCACTAAGGAGCCTATCGCAACCTGAGTATTGCTAACGATGAAGATAGAGCGTTACGGCTACTTATGAGGATTGGTGGATGCTGCGAACATGCGTCGGTTATATAAAGAAAATGGAATATATGGTATAAGACATGTACATAGTGGGAGAATGGGTTTAATGGGGACTAGTGGTTGTATCCGGAGGCGTAGAGCCTTAATTGCTCCTCCTCCGGATGTAATTGACAAAAAGTTTTATATGTAAGCGCAGAGCTTAAGCCTGCGCAAGGCTGGCAACTCAATCGACCTGTGTATAATTTACAGTGTACCAGGCAAGTCATCCTGTGGTTGGAGTATTGGGGCATCGATCTGTACCGTATCTGGATATTTAAGGCCGCTGCCAGTATTCAGGAGGACAACTCGTTCGTCCTCTTTTATCCAGCCCTCAGCGCGCAAGCGCTCAGCCGCTACCAGTGTGGCGGCACCCTCGGGGCAGGCAAATAGTCCTTCGTGAGCAGCGAGTCGAGCCTGTGCCTGCAGCAACTCTTCATCGTCGACGGCGATGGCACAGCCATCAGTTGCGCGAACCGCTTCAAGTACGAGGAAGTCACCAAGTGCTTTGGGGACATTGATGCCAAAGGCAACGGTATGCGAGTTGGGCCAGAGTTGCGAATCGAGTTTACCATCGCGCCATGCCTCGACAATGGGTGCGCACCCTGTCGCCTGGACAGCTACCAGCCTGGGCAAGCGTTTCCCAATCCAGCCCAGGCTCTGTAACTCGCGCAGGGCTTTATAGATGCCAATAATACCCACACCGCCCCCGGTTGGATAAAGAATCACATCAGGTACGTTCCAGTGGAATTGTTCCGCGATCTCAAAGCCCATAGTCTTCTTGCCTTCGATGCGGTATGGCTCTTTGAGCGTTGAGGCATCGTACCACCCGTGAGCCTGCACCCCACGGGCGACAATCGCTCCAGCGTGATTGATTAACCCATTGACGAGAAAGAGCTGAGCTCCATTGATCGCGCATTCGTTGCGGGTGATCATTGGCGCGCCCTCAGGCATGACAATCACGGCCTTGATTCCAGCACGCGCTGAGTATGTCGCCCATGCTCCCCCGGCGTTGCCATTGGTTGGCATGGCGAGCGTTTTGACCCCCAACTCGCGAGCCCGTGAGACGCCCACGGCGGCTCCTCGCGCCTTGAAGCTGCCAGTTGGGATGACTCCTTCGTCCTTGACGTAGAGCCCTGGTATTCCTATGCTTTCTCCCATTCGTGGAACTGGTACCAGTGGTGTCATGCCCTCGCCTAGTGTGATGATACTCTCTGGCGCGCGAACTGGCAGCAGTTCATGGTAACGCCACAGTGAGGGCTCTCGCGTTTGAAGCTCTTCCTTGGTGAAGCCTTCACGCGCGGCTTCAAGATCATAACGAGCCAGGAGTGGCGAACCGCAGGTACATAAGTGTGCCTGGGTATCGGCATTGTAGGTTGCGTGGCAACGAGGGCATTCGAGGTGCTGTAGGTAACTGAAGGGCAAGTTGAGAACCATCCTCTCTATCTAGGCGTGTACATGAAATAGTATTGTCAATCTATCACACATACAACAAAGCTACACTATAGAGCAAGTGGAATAACCCGAAACGACATGGTGTTCCCTGGATAGAAGAAGCTGTCATTTTTGACGAAAGGGCTTACTATGCAAACCAATAATGAATCTTCAGTATCAACGCGTGAGCGAGTTGGATTGGCTCTGGCTGGCTCAGATACTGTGTCAGCGGTCGACGCGATTGGGAAGGCTGAGTCAGCAGGTGTGCGCCAAATTTGGATGACCCAATCCACCCCCTTACCCGATACACTGGGTATCTTTACAGCAGCGGCGATGAAAACAAGCAGTATTCGTATGGGGACTGCCATTGTGCCAACCTATCCCCGGCACCCTCTAGCTCTGGCGCAGCAGGCACTGACCATCGCTGATTTAGCTCCTGATCGCTTACGTCTGGGTGTTGGCCCGAGCCATCGTCCTGTGATGGAAGGCGTATATGGCCTCTCTATGGAGAGCCCGCATGAGCATTTGCGCGAATATGTAGCTGTGTTGCGCGCTCTCCTCTGGGATGGAAAGGTTGATTTCCAGGGAAAATACTACACTGTTAAATCTACATTTCCTCGCCCTCCACGTATTCCTATCCTCGTTTCTGCGCTACGCGAGAATGCGTTTCATCTCGCGGGTGAGATTTCTGATGGATCGCTCTCCTGGGTATGTCCGCCACCTTATCTGTTAGAGAAGTCTCTGCCAGCTCAGCGTGCTGGAGCTGCTGAAGTGGGACGCTCAGTGCCTCCCCTGGTCGCGCATATTCCTGTTGCGTTCAGCCAAGATAAGCAGGCTGTCCTTGCTGCTACTCGCCAGCAGCTAGGTCGCTATGGGAAGCTTCCCTTCTATGTGAAAATGTTCGCGAGCGCAGGCTTTACCATTCCGTCAAGTGGCGAACTACCGGAGGATCTAGTTGAGAGTTTGGTCCTCTCTGGCGATGATGCGACTATTGCTGAACGTGTGCGTGGGTACTTGGATGCGGGCCTGGATGAGGTTATGCTCTTCCCCATTACGATCAAAGATGTTAGTGCTGAACAGGTTCAGTTGATGCGCTTCATAGGGCAACTCTAACCTTCCATTATAGATTTGCGCGACAAGGTAGTATATCATCTTGTCGCGCAAACCTATGATAGTCGCAGACTACTTGTATAACTGGCGCAGCCTCTCCCGTTCAATCCCCTCAATGTCTGTGTTATCGCTCCACTGGTTGATGTTGCCTATGAGGCATTTCTCAGCTATCCGTTTCATTTCTGGGTCACTGATTTGCTCTACCAGTGAGCGTGCGAAGATCTCTCCATGAATGACTGGGAAGGGGCGGTCATAGAAGTCTGAGCAGTGTTCCGGTAGTGCATTTGTGATTCCCAGAGCATTATGCATGCGTGCCATTTGTTCATACGCTCGCGCTAGAGCCTCTGCGCGCTCCCGCCAGGAAACCGCCTGTTGAGCCTGCCAGAGTAGAGGAGAGAGCTCTGGCGCACATTGAAGGCGCTTGAAGGCTGTGCCAAACCACTTGGCATAAGGAGCGTAGTGCTTCTCCATCAGGAAGCCCAGATTCATCACGTCGCGAATCAGGCGCGTGCCGATGAGTGTTGACCCCAGCTCGTCTCCTACGTATCCTGAGCGGGCCATCAGATGCTCTTCCTGCCCGATTCTCTGCCAGCTCGCAGCCATCAGGTATAGCCAGATATCAGCAGGATACCAGGAGAAGCGCTTCCGTATCCTGGTAAGCTCTCCAACGCTATCATGATAGACTTCGCCAGCGGTGAGTTCGCCGAGAGCATGCGATGGAAAGGTTAGCCAGTCAGCGACCTCTAGTGGCTGGTTAAGATCATAGCCAAGCTGGACGCGTACAAAGTTGCGCACGGTGATAGGAATAACATGATGTTTGATTGGCCCTGTTAGTGGTCGCCTTGCGATTCGTGGCTCTTTTGACATAGTGAAAGCAACGGAGAAGCTGGCGAAGGTTGCTGGTAGTTTATGGCTTAGCATATCCGCGATGGCGTCACCAAGCTTCATGTCCTCCTCTTTGAGAAAGAGGAACAGGCGTGGACCCCAGTCATGATCGATTGACATCTCGGTGTCGAAGCCAAGGACTTCGCTTCCTGGACCGATCAGCGCAGTGGCATAGCGTAGGCTGGGAAAGGATGTGTCCAGCAGAGGGAGCACAGCCTCTTTATAGAAACGGCGGCTCAAGTCAATCCCTGTGATAAATGCAGGCATATCTACTCCTCTTGCGGCGGTGGTGACCGAAAGCATATGATAAAGTGCATGATTGTCGCGAGTATCGTCACTTCAGGAGATGTGTATGTTGTACCAAACGGAGGCCCCTGGCGATTGGGGCGAGATGCGGGCAACTCCAGGTGTGCGCGTAGGGACCGAAGAGCTAACTACACCCGATGGTTGCTCTCACTTTGTGCGTAGTTGGGTTACAGATGCGGAATGTGTCCTCCTGATTATGCATGGATTAGGTGGGCATAGCGCCTGGTATAACGATCTGGGAAACGTGCTCTCTCAACAGAGCATCACGGTCTACGCGCTGGATCACCGGGGCTTTGGACGCTCTGGTGGCATGTCAGGACACATCGACCGTTATATTACTTATGTTGACGATATTATCTTTGTGCTAGATACTATTCGCCAGCGCCATCCAAATGCGCGTCTCCACTTGCTTGGGCATAGCATGGGGGGCCTCTTCGCCGTTCATACAGCTACTCGCTATGGCTCAAAACTTTCTAGCCTGATCCTGCTCAACGCCTGGATTCAGGACACGTCAAGCATCCCTCTCTCTATCGCGCTTGGGATCGCCATTGGTGGTCTTATGCGCTCTCGCCGCTACTGGACAGTTGCCGCCGATACTCGTACCATGACCACCAATCCTGAAGCGATACAGATGTTGCAAGCCGATCCTCTCTGGGGGAAACGGCAGACAGCGAGTATGCTCTTCCAGGTCCTTATGATGCGCCTTGCCGCGCTTGGTAAGGCGAGTGGAATCAGCCTGCCTGCTCTGGTGATTCAGGCTGACGACGATGCCGCCGTTTCTATCCAGACTAATCGAACTCTCTTTGAGCGTCTTGCGAGCAAAGATAAGAACTGGAAGAACTATCCAGACTACCATCATGACAGCCAGTTCGAAGCGGACCGCTCCCAAATGGACGCCGATCTCGCCTCCTGGCTTCATGCTCATAGCTAGCCATTCATTTGCCTGAGCGTAGGCGCCTGAGATGCTCAGATATCACATAACACCAACTCAGTCTGAAGAGGAATTATGTGGCGGCGAAGCTAGCCGCCGCATAGGCGGCGCTGGCAAATGCTTTTCAGAACAAGCTGCCAAGAGGTCGTCCTGGCGAATGTCCTTCAATTATGCGCTACTCCTCACCCTGCCAGTGCCAACGTGAATGAGCGCGTACGGCGACCTTGCCATTATGGGTGATGCTCTGTATACGGCTCGCTTCCTGCCCTGTCGTGGGTTGAGGCTCGAACCAACTCTGGATCTCAAGCTTCTCGCCAAAGCGCATGCTCTCCGCGTACTCAATGTCATAGTAGCGCGCGGTTGGTATAGTCTTTTCGGGCTTCAATCCGTTCTGTGCATATGCCTCCCAGGCTGCGTTATCAAGCACCTCGACATACGCGGCATTGTTCATATGCATGGCGACATCCATGTCCGAGAAGCGAACCGTAGCTTCGGTTGTATATGGCTCGCTCTCAGGTGTTGGCGGCATAGCGACCAGAGGTTCCTGGGGACGCGCGTTGTCGAGATGCCAGATCTCAGCGGTGCGTTCTGGTAGACGCCTCGGTCGCCCATTTTTATCAACGAAGACCCAGAGTGAGTTCGCGCTCACAACTGGTTCTTCTTGTGCTTCCCCCGCGATATAGGCTTCATAACCGCGTTGGGCTGTGATGCGTGTAAAGCCAATGCCGAACGTCTTCAGATCAAGCCTGGTATGGATCTTAATTGGAGCTGTGAAAGAGATAATGGTCCGCTTTACAATCCAGTAACCCTCTGCCTCTAGCTGCACATCTTCTGTATCCAGGGCCGCGATATCTTGCATATAGCGCAAGAATGCCGCCGGTGTGAGATTCCCATAGCAGTCGCACTCGTCATAGCGTACAGTGTGTGTTTGATGAAACTCGCGTCTCATTCCCCCGTCCTTTATCCTTAGTTTTTGTTCTGTTTCAGATTATAGCATTAATCTGGATGCGGCCCCGCGTTTGGCGCTGGCTGTAGTATTACAACTGTGAGGATGTTAAGTCTCAGAGAGAAGCGCTATGTCACACAGCTTTCAAGCAATGCCATGATTAAGAAACCTCTGCCATCTGAACAGGGAGGCACTCCATCCACGCTTGAGCCAACCTCATTTCGCCATCTGCGCATTGCGACCGCACTGGTATTGAGTGTCCTGGTTATTGGCACAATTGGTTATATGCTCATCGAGCATCTCTCGTTTCTTGTCGCGCTCTATACCACGGTCGATATGATGACGACGATTGGTAGTGGTACCTACCCTACTACTGATGTGGGTCGGATCTTTACGCTTCTGATTATTGTATTAGGCGTTGGTGCAATGCTTTATACCTTCGCGGTTGGCATGGAGTATTTATTAGAAGGGCATTTTAATCAGGCGGTCAGGAGGCGTTTGATGGATAAGAAGATCGCGGAACTGCGTCAGCATTATATTATTTGTGGCTTCGGGCGCGTCGGCGTGCAAATCGCGGAAGACTTTGTCAGTGAGCAGAGATCCTTTATTGTGCTCGATGGTGATGAGCGCAATATTGACTTGTGTCTGCGGCGCGGTTATCTGGCCCTGCAAGGTGATGCTACACGCGATGATTTACTGCGTGAGGCGGGGATTGCTCATGCGCAGTGTGTGCTGGTGGCGACCGATAATGACGCGCATAATATCTCTATTACCCTTTCCGCACGACATCTCAACAATAAACTCCTGATTGTCGCGCGCGCTAACCATGACGAGACGGTGATCAAACTTAAGCTCGCTGGCGCTGATCGCGTCCTCTCCCCTATGCTATCAGTGGGCACTATATGGCTCATATGACTTTTGAACCCGCGATGTTTGAGCTTTTTGATACGGTAATGAGTGGCGGTCGAGTTAATTTAGAGGTGGAAGAGATCGCGCTTTCGCCCCACTCGCGCCTTATTGGCATGGCTATGACGGATGCGCAAAACCAGCTTTTGCATAGCGGTATGGTTCTTGTCGCGCTCAAGCGTGGAGAGCAAGTGTTGATGAGGACCGCCGCTGATCTCACTATCAAGCGAGGCGACGTGGGGGTGATAACCGGCTTGCCAGACCAGTTGGCTACCTTTCGCTCCAAGCAAGGCGCTAGCTAGTATCGCCTCACGATCGCCCCGCCGTTTTTGTCTGTTCTCTTCTTGACAAAACTACCCTGGACGCGTTATTATAGTTATAAGTTGATATTGTAGATCAAGAATATCAAAATTGAGCATGGGTGCGAGGGTCCTTGGTGCTGATATGTGGAGCGTTATTGTTTGAAAGGCAGGTAGGCTATGCGATTCTCTAGAACTTTGAGGGAGGCTATAGTATGGCTACAATAGACATCGCTCTCGCAGGTAAAAAGGTCCTGGTAGTAGAAGAGGATATTGATGCGGGATTTGCTCTTGTGCAAACATTGAAAGCCGAGCCTACCTGTCAGGTTATCTTCGCTACCAGCGCGCTTCAAGCGTTTAAGATCATAGGGACCACTTTGCCCGACCTCTTTCTGGTGAATGCTCATCTTACTGGCAGCGATGGAAATTCATTCATCAAGCACCTGCGTTTGCTGTCGCTTCGTGAGCGAATTCCGATCATCTTCCTGTCAGATGACAATTCACTCTGTTTTCCTTTCCCACGGAGCGCTGTTTCTCTCCAGAAGCCTTTCAAGGAGCAGGCGCTACTAACCTCTATTGGTGCCCTGCTTAAATATAATCACGTGTAATCATTTGCTTCTTCATGCATCTTGATATCATGGGTACAAGGGAGGGTTCCTACATGCCATAAGTTCATATGGGAGCCCTCCTGCACTTCGTTAATATCGTCATTCTAAATGATGCTTCTTGCAATATCCTGCCCTACCTCCATAGGTTGTAGCCACGCTTTCACTCCATTGGCCAGTGCAGCGCTTCTCCACAGACACGAATAATTTATGCTTGGCGTTTGTTGTGTATAGTGACGGAATATATCTACAACATCTTGAAGGATAGAAGCTATGGCATTCCCACTTTCTGTGCTGGATCTCTCTATGATTGATTCCGGCTCCAATAGCACTCAGGCACTATACAACACAATTAAGCTGGCACAATTGGCGGATCGTTTAGGTTTTACGCGTTACTGGTTGGCGGAGCATCACAATACAAATATGCTGGCAAGCTCATCGCCAGAGATTATGATTGGGCATGTAGCACAAGCTACGGAGCATATTCGTGTTGGCTCCGGTGGCGTGATGCTTCCCAATCATTCGCCGCTCAGGGTGGCTGAATCCTTTCGCGTTCTGGAAGCGCTTCACCCCGGACGCATCGACCTGGGAATTGGTCGTGCGCCAGGCACTGATCCTAAGACCGCCCTGGCTTTGCGCCGCTCGCGCGATGCCATGAACGCCGATGACTTCCCTGAGCAGCTCGCCGAGTTGCGCGCTTTCGCCAATGCCGGAGATGAGTTCCCAGAGGGCCATCCCTTCCGTTCGGTGAAGGCAACGCCTGATGATGTTGAACTTCCTCCCCTCTGGCTCCTGGGTTCCAGTGACTTTAGCGCCCAGGCGGCAGCGCTGCTGGGTGTTGGTTTTTCCTTCGCGCACCACATCAACCCCAATTTTGCCGTTCCTGCTATTTCTCTCTATCGCACGGCGTTCGAGCCTTCCGAGCACCTCAAGGAGCCGAAGGTTATCCTGACGACGACGGTTGTGTGTGCCGAGACGGATGAAGAGGCTGAGGATTTGTCGGCTTCAATGGCGCTAGCCTGGGTGCGCCTGCGCAGCGGTAAGCCCGCGCCCCTGCCCAGCCCTGAAGAGGCGAAGGCTCATGTTTATAGCGCCTTTGAGCAACAGATTCTCCGTGAGTACCACAATCGGCGACAGATGGTTGGGCGTCCCGAAGTCGTTCGCGAGCGGCTTATCAATCTCGTAGAGGAGACTGAGGCCGACGAACTGATGATCTCCGCAATGATCTACGGCTACGAGAACCGGGCCCGCACCTATGAGCTGCTTGCCAAGGCTTTCGATCTAAAATCACCCATTCCCGCAAAGTAATGATAAGGGAAGGAGTTGACGTCAACCCCTTCCTTTGCTAGCATCTCCTAGCGCCATAAATACTCATTCAAGCCCAATCCCTCATATGCAGGCTTTGAATTTTAGCTGACGTTGCGCCTCCTTGAGAGCTCATGTGTAGAGGTAGTAGGTACTCTAGAAGTAGTAATGCATCTATCTCTACTCACTTGCCGATTGGCTGAGTTTGAAAGGAGCCTACGTATGTTTCAGTCCATTCTCGTCCCGCTTGATGGCTCGACTCGCGCGGAGGAAGCGCTACCACTGGCAGCTCGACTCGCGCGCGCGATGAATTCCTCATTGATTCTGTTGCGAGTGCTGCTACCCGAGGAGATGCATATGCATTTACGCGCGCATGTAGAGAGTCACAAGGTCGAGCATCTACGTGAAACATGTCTTGAAGAGGCCCTGAATTATCTTAAGCGCATCGGCGAAGAGGGACAACTGCGAGGTATCCCAACCACTGCCAGCGCTGTTATTGGTAATCCCGGTGACATGATCCTGCGCGCTGCCCAGGAGCATATGGCGCAACTGATCGTCATGCGCAGTCATGGGCAGGCTGCGCATGCACGCTGGCTTCTGGGTAGTGTTGCCCAGCATGTTGTACGCTATAGCCCGATCCCTACCCTGGTCACGCCCAACATCTGCATGTCTTTCGTGCATCACTATGAGAACCCCCAGCACACGCCCCATATCCTGGTCGCGCTCGATGGCTCATCCCTTTCTGAGTCCGCGCTTCTCCCGGCCGCCCGACTGGCCCATGCCCTCGCCCACCCGCGGAAGGGCCATATTCACCTGACCTGCGCTGTCCGCACCCAAACTGCGAATAGCCGCGCTAATAAGAGGCAAATTGACGCGCAGAACTCCCAGGCCCGCGACGAAGCTATGGCCTATCTACAAAGTATCGAAGCCCGTTTTCGTGGCGGCGACTTCTGCGATTACTCGCTCACTGCCAGCTCCTCAGTAGTACCCTATACGGCACGGGATGATATCTGGAAGCGCCTTCTTGAGGAGGTCAAGTATATGGGAGAAGGTGATCATCAGGTCTGCGACATCGTCGCGCTGGCGACCCAGGGCAAGGTTGGATTGCAACGTCTACGCGAGGGCAGCGTCACCGAAGATATGCTCAATGCCGCTGCCTGCCCCCTGCTCATCGTGCGCTCTCAGCCCGTCGAAGTAGAACTCTTTACCCATAGTGCTAGTTCCAGGCATCACAAGCACTAAAACCTTAACACAAAGCCACAGGGATCGTCGCATGAGATATGATATGGCCCTGTGGTTTTGTGATTACAAAAAGGAAACCCAGCACAGGTTTAAGTCTGTTTCCCCACCCTGTTCTTGATCATCAATTCTTTGGAGGTAAGCCTTCTGATCTCTATTGCATTGTTGTTGTTAAAAAAGTTTTCGCGAGAACTTATTTTCATCGATGGATTAGATGAAACCTTCTTATAGTAACAATTAAGCGTTTGCCTGTAAGATCAGAATAGCGCTCCTTATAGCACTTTAACCATTGTGTAGTAGCTTGAGCCAGGGGGATAGTCTTCTATGACTCCCACGACTTTATAGCCGTGACGTTCGTAGAAGGTGCGAGCCTGGAACTCATAGGTTGTTAGCAAGACTTTGTGAGCTCCATTTTTCCGGCCTATTTGCTCGATTTGTGTCAGAATCGTACTTCCAAGTCCTTGACCGCGGAGCGTCTCTGAGAGCCAGAAGTCATTTAGTTCTAGCCAGTTCCAGTAAAGCTCAGCTGTAATGCCACCCTGCCACTGATTATCCTTATCTACAACTATGATATGCGCCTTCTTGATTGCTCCTTCAGTTCGAGCTTGTTTATGTGATGGTGAATGTTGATTGTTAAATTCTCGGATGCGCTCATGCAAGTATTTCTCAAACTCAGGATGTGGTTCGAGCGCGGCTTTAATCTGATAACTCATATTGAAATATTCTCTCTGTAAGTTGTCGGAACACCCTGAGACGACCCTGTCCCAGGGTGTTTTATAGATTATTTGTTTTAGCACATAGATTGTTGTAAGGGACTACAACTGGCTAGTCTGTGGTGGCTTCGACTGTTTCGCTGGCGCTAAAGTCACCATGCCAGAGGCGGCGCATCTCTTCACTGCTGGCGAGCAGGTCGTCAAGCTTGCCTTCGGCTTCGATGCGGCCCTCTTTGAGTACAAGGATGTGGTCGGCCCGGCGCAGGACTGAACGTCGATGCGAGACCGCGAGGACGGTGGCGTCCTGTCGCGCGGCGATTCGCTGCCAGAGCAGTGTTTCGGTCTCTACGTCGAGTGCGCTGGAAAGGTCGTCAACGACGTAGAGTTCCGCCGGGCGCACAAACATGCGCGCTGCCGCCGCGCGTTGTATCTGTCCACCAGAGAGGCGCACGCCCCTTGGCCCAATCATGGTGTCCAATCCCTCGCTCATCTCAGCGATATCGGGCTCAAGGACCGCTAGTTCAAGCGCGCGGCTCATGGTCTCCGACTCCTCCTTGACCCCCAGTAGGATGTTTTCGCGCAGGCTGTCGCTGAACATGTGCGGTACCTGCGAGGTATAGGCGCTGAAGGGCGGAACAAAGAATGTCTCGGGCTGCTCGACGCGTGAGCCGTTCCAGGCTATCTCTCCCTGGCTAGGTGGTAGCAGACCCAGCAAGACCTGAAGTAGGGTCGTCTTGCCTGAGCCAATACGACCCGTGACCACGGTAAAGGAACCTCTCTTGAGCGCGAGGTTGATGCCGCTAATGCCGTGCTCCGTATCGGGATAGTGGTAGCCCAAACCTGTCACGTCGAGGCACTGTAAGCGTTTCTCCCCTATAGCAGGCGTAGGCGGTAGTTCCGGAAGTGAACCATGCATATAGAGTGGGCTGACCTCGACCAGTTTGCGTGGGGGCGCACCCTGGAGCAGCGTTAGTAGGCGGTCGATAGAGACGTTCGCCTGTTTGTACGCGGTCGACATGCGCCCAAAGTGGGTGGTAAATTCGGTCATCCAACCCAGGAAGTAGACGAAAAGCGCGAAGTCGCCCACTGTAAAGCTACCACTGTGCATGACCTGTCCTGCCAGAAGCAGGATGATACCTGTTCCAATGCTTACGGTATTGGAGAAGGTTGATTGTAGCACCTGATCAAGCACCTTGTCGCGTACCGTCATGGTCAGGCGAGCGTCATTGAGGCGGCGGAAGTAGGCGACACTCTTATGCTCGGCGTTGGCGATCTGAACCGCCTGGACAGCGCCAAAGAGCTCTCCTAGAAAGCCTGTCACCGCGCCTGTAGCCTTGCGGTTATCTCCACGTCGCTTTCTGATCTGCTCGCCCGCGAATTGCACACAGGCAACAATCACGATCAGCGGCAGGTAGACGATGGCTGTGATCGTGGGGGTGATCCTGAACATAATGACAAAAGCCACGCCCACGAAGATGATAAAGGCTACAAGGTCGTTGAAGCCCATCAGGAAGCTGGAAATATCATCCACATCGTCGCGCAGGCGACTGATTGCCTCGCCGGAGGATGCAGGCAGGGCCCGTGCTCCTGGCTGTCGTAGCACATGGGCGAAGATGTTCTTCTGCAAGAGGGCCGCGCCAACGTACATGAAGGGCGAGTTGGTGATCTGACAGCCTGCCAGGAAGATGATACGTCCCAGGGCTGAGGCCAATAACAAGGCCGCGATGGACCAGAGTAGCTGACTGCTCAGACTATTGGCGGTCAGGCTGTCGAAGAAGCGTTGCACAATCAATCCAACTATCATCTCAAAGATGAAGACCAGGACGATTGAGAGGCAGTTGAGCGCGAAGTACCAGGGCTGGAAGCGAATCAGGTACCAGAAGCAGCGCCAGGCTTTCATTGTAGAACCTCCTCATGAGCGGCGCGAAGCAGGTGTGAGAAGTAGGAATCGTAATCATTCGCGAGTTCGGTACGCGCGCCAAGCTCGCTAATACTCCCCTTGTCCAGCACCATGATGCTATCGGCGCGTTGGACCGTGCTCAGACGGTGCGCGATTATTATCGCGGTTCGCCCCTTGAGCAGCTTATCAATAGCTTGCTCCAACAGGCGCTCGGTGGCGGGATCGAGACGTGATGAAGCCTCGTCGAGAATGACGACCGATGGATTACGCAGGAAGACGCGTGCGAAGGCCAATAATTGAGCCTCACCTGCTGAGAGTCCACCACCGTTGCTCGCGAGCATTGTGTCTAGCCCTTCCGGTAATTCCTTATACCATTGACCCATGCCAAGTGTCTCGATGGCCTGAATGATGCGCGTGTCGTCGATGCTCTTGTCGAAGAAGGTGAGATTGTCGCGCACACTGGCATGGAAAAGCTGTACGTCCTGGGTGACCATGCCAACCAGATTGCGCAAGTCGGCACGCTTGGCGGCGCGGATATCCTGTCCGCCCAGGCGAATAACCCCGCTTGCAGGATCATACAGACGGAAGAGCAGGCGCGTGATCGTTGTTTTTCCGCTACCAGTGCGCCCTAGCAAACCTAGCACTTTTCCTGCCTCGACGCGGAAGGCCAGGTTTCGCACGGTCAGGTCTTCCTCACCATAGCCAAAGGAGACATCCTCGAACTCGACGTCCAACGCGCCCTCTGGAAAGGTCGCGCCGGGACCGTCCTCAAGCTCGCTCTGCACCTCAAGCATTTCGCGGATACGGATAAAGCCCGCGCTTGCCTTCTGGAAGTCGTCCAGCTGGTCCGTGATAGCCTGGATGGGCTGGAAGATAAGTTGGGTGTAGAAATAGATCAAGAAGGCCATACCGAGAGACATCTCATTCCGGCTGTAAAACCAGGCGATAACAAGGAAGGCAACCATTGTTCCCATGAGTGAGGTTATAATCGGCATGGTCCATACGGCGACCGACATGACTCTGGCGGTGCGCCCGGTGCGAAAGCGCTGGCGGGTATGCCTGTAGAGGCGGAGCATTACATACTCCTGAGCTCCACTTGAGCGAATATCCTCGGTGCCGTGCAGGCGCTCTTCGAGGAAGCCGAAGAGTTCGGCGGTACTCTGGCGAAAGGCTTTCCAGTACTTGACCGCGATATTGCGCGCGCTGGCGATGAGCAGGAGCGCGATAATGGTAAAGAGGATCAGCGCTATGCTTGCCTGCCAGTCCTGAAAGGCAAGGACAATCAGGACACCCAGTAAGAGCAGCAGGTTGCCAACAATCTTGATGATGAATTGGGAGAAGAAGTTGGCCAGCGCTGTGACGTCACCATCGACACGCTCGATAAGTTCGCCGGGTGTATGACGCTTATGGAAGCCCATGTCCAGCGTGACGAGGTGCTCTGTAAGATCCAGGCGTAAGGCGTTTGTAGCGGACCAGCCTACGCGTTCGCTGAAGTAGGTCGCGAAGATCTTGACGATCTGTTGCACCAGTGCCACACCGATAAAGAGGAGCGCGACTCCCAAGATACCATTTTGTACACCAGTAGACGTGATGGTATCAATAAAAATGCGGAGGAGTTGTGGATTGACGATTTGCAGCGCAATGTCACCACAAAGTAATATCGCCAGGATAATGACCAGCCTCCATTGTGGAGCGAGGTATGTTGCGAGCAGTTGGCGATAGCCCTTAAGATGCATGATGGTCCCTTCCAGGTCTCTTTGGAGTATTGTCGTTATGTACGAAACCGTTAAGATCGACCGTTAGCAAACATGCTAAAACGGGATGGTGGGCGCGTAAAGGCAGGTGACGCCCCTATACAAGTGGATAAATGCCCACGGAGATGTCGAATAACAAGGGATTTGAGGTGGTGCCGTGGGCGTTGACCATCTTGTGCCCACAGCCTGAGTAGCATATCTAATTGAAGCGGTCAGGACACTTCAATGTAGAGAGAAGCGGCAAAAAGGGCATAGTATGGCCTTGGACAAAAGGATTAATGCCCACACGTGCCGTAGCCATGGCACGCTCCGTTACCATACAATAAACCATGTAGTTGCCTCTCCAGAGTGGATGTTTATTACAAACTAATCAATTGAAGCTCTTTAAGAGTAACATGAACTTCCCCTTCACGTCAAGGGCGATTTGAAAGCCCCGCGTAGCTTTCCAGTTCTCCCCTGACAGATGGCATCGGCCCACTTTGCGGATTCTGGGAAGCAGGAAGGCGTGAATGTAAATATATGCTAAATGTTTTTATCTCAGGCTCCGAGAATACGATGAATTCCATTGACAAGGCCATATTCTTGGGCTATGCTCCTTGTAGAAAATAAACAGAGACTCTGTTTGTAAATGAGAGAGAGAATAGGGATATGACAGCGATCATTGAAGTAGAGAGCCTGACCAAGCGTTATGGAAGTAAGCGTGGCATTAGTGACGTTTCCTTTCAAGTGCAAGAGGGAGAGGTCTTTGGTTTTCTCGGTCCCAATGGCGCGGGTAAAACAACCACCATTCGCCTGCTGATGGCGCTATTGCGCGCCAATTCAGGTCAGGCGCGAATCGCTGGACTTGATGTCTGGCGGCAGTCTGTAGAGGTCAAACGTTTGATCGGCTATCTGCCGGGTGAGCTCGCGCTTGATCCTAATCTGACTGGTCGGCAGATTCTAGAGTACTTTGGGCACCTGCGTGGAGGCGTCGATCAGGTCTATCTCAAGCAACTGATCGCGCGCCTGGACTTCGATCCGAGCCGTAAGTTTCGCCAGTATTCCAGCGGCAATAAGCGCAAGCTAGGTATCATTCAAGCTTTTATGCATCGTCCTCGCCTGCTGATTCTGGATGAGCCTACTAGCGGACTGGACCCACTGAATCAGCAGGAGTTTGATCGCATGGTGCTGGAAGTGCGCGACGATGGGCGCACGGTATTCCTCTCCTCTCATATCCTGACCGAGGTGGAGCAGACCTGTAATCGGGTCGCTATCATCCGTGGGGGACAACTCGCGCGGGTGGGTCTCATCGAAGAATTGAAGGATATCAAGCATCAGGAGATGACCATTGTCTTTGCCAGTGCGGTGCCTGTGGAAGTCTTCAAGGGACTTGAAGGCGTGGAGCAGGTGGAGGCGCTGGCAGATGGACGTACGCTGCGGATCGCTGTACAGGGGCAGGCCGATGCGGTCATCAAGGAAGCGGCACGGTATTCTGTCGTGAGCCTTAGCAGCCACGAACCCAGCCTGGAAGACATTTTCATGCGCTACTACGAAAGTGACGGCGTCGCCGCCAGGGAGGCCAGTCATGTGGTTCACTAGTGTCTATCTCAAAACCTTACGCGAGGCGCGAATCGCTATTCTTGGTTGGGGTCTGGGCATGGGCTTGCTACTCTTCGCGGTCCTGTCCGCTTTCCCCTCGCTGGTAGAGACTCCTGAGGCTCGGGCGTCGCTTGTCAGCCTCTCTAGCTCATTCACCTGGCTCGCCGAACCGGTCGCCGTGGATACGCCCGGCGGCTACGCCACCTTTAAATATGGCTTTACCATCCTGCTGATGGCTGTCTGGCCTCTGCTTGTGTGCAGTCGTATGCTGAGGGGCGAAGAAGAGCGTGGCTCTCTCGATGTCTTGCTCTCGCTTCCGCGTGGGCGGATGCGTGTCGCATTGGAGAAGCTAGCCGCTCTCTGGACCGCTTTGCTGGGCATGGGGCTGCTGATTGGACTCCTGGCCTTCGCAGGTGGTCAGAAGGTCAGCGCGGACTTTGGTCTGGGAGATGCCCTGCTCTTTGGTTTGAACGTGGTGCTTGCTTGCGGCGTCTTTGGATCGCTTGCCCTGTTGCTCTCCCAATTCACACAGGAACGAGGCGCGGCGTCTGGTATTACGGGCGGTCTATTGTTGATCGCGATCATGGTGGATATGATTCACCGGGTCATCCCTGATACCGAATGGATTAGCCGCTTCTCGCCTATCTATTACTATAATTTGAGTCGACCGCTTGTATCAGGTTTTGGGACTAATACTGGCGGCTTATTGATCTTGCTGGCATTGAATGTGGTGCTGTGCGGCGCAGCGCTAGGACTCTTCGTGCGGCGTGATGTAGGCGGAACGGTAGCTCTGCCCCGCTTCTTGCGGTTACCAGAGCGCGCGGCGCGGACAGAACGGGCGCTCCCCGCGAATGCCTGGTCGCTACGCTCGGTCTATACGCGCAGTCTAGGGATGATCGTAAAACCTGCCTGCTGGTGGACACTGGGTATCGCCGGGTTTGCCGCGTGGATGATTGTGATTGTCAAGCAAACAGAGCAACAACTATCAAAAATATATGAGAGCTCACCACTGTTGAGCGGCATTCTCTCGAAGGTTGGCGGTGGAGACTCGGGCATGAATGCCACACTACTCAGTGCCCTGTTTGCCTTTTTACCGCTCTTGCTGATGGCTTTTGCCATAACCCAGGCTACACGTTGGTCCGCCGATGAGGAGGAGGGCCTGCATGATCTGGTGCTGGCGACGCCGCAGTCACGTCTGCGGGTTCTGCTGGCACGCTTTGGTGCGCTTACGACCGCGACGGTGTTTATGGGAGTAGTGACGCTGGGCGCGACAACGCTGGCTTCGCTAGCTACCGGCCTCAAGTTGGACTGGGGCAACCTGTCTGCCGCGACACTCTCAATCATTCCATTGGGCCTACTCATGGCTGCTCTGGGCTATCTCTTTGCTGGCTGGTTGCGGACAGTAGTGGATACTGGCCTCTTGAGCTTCTTACTGGTAATCTGGTTCTTCATCAGCTTTGTTGGTCCTGAGTTGAACTGGTCAGAGACAACGTTGAGGTTCTCAGCTTTCTATTACTATGGCACTCCTCTCTTGCATGGTCTCCCGCTTATGGATACATTGGGAGTGTTGCTGGTGACTGCTATGGCACTGGTCCTGGCTTCGATCCGTTTTGTCCGTAAAGATATCGCACGGTGAGAATGAGTGAGTGCGCGCAAATAGCGCGTGACTTTCAGAAGGAAAGGATGTGCTCATGGCAGAAGCACGCTCGCGTGGTAGCACTCACAACTCGCGCTGGATCAAGGCGACGCCTGAAGCGCTCTATCGAGCCTTTACCGATCCAGTGGCCCTGGCGACCTGGATGGCACCGGGCGATATGACCGGAGAGGTTCATAGCTTCGATCATAGGGTTGGTGGCGGGTATCGGATGTCATTGTACTATCCATTAACGGACACAAGTGCACGTGGCAAGACATCTGAGAGAGAAGATAGTTATACCTCGCGCTTTGTGGAACTGGAACCACCACGAAGGATTGTTGAAGCCATTACTTTTGCTTCAGCCGATCCAGCCTTCACTGGAGAGATGATCATGGAAATCACATTGGAGGCCGAAAACGGCGGAACAATGGTTACCATGACTTTCAAGGATATTCCAGTGGGCATTCGACCCGAGGACAACGAGGTTGGTACAGAGTCATCTCTTGCGAAACTGGCTCAATATGTTGAATAGGTAAGAGGCAAGATGGATGTGCTTGCTGTCGGCAAGCACATCCATCTTGTTTTCTTGTTTATACGTGGCTTGAGAGTTGTGTATTAGACGGCCGGTTCGGGTGTTGGGAGCGTGGCGTGCCTGACGCGATGATTCAGGGTGGTGGCAATGGCAAGCAGGATCAGCCATGCTCCCAGGATGAGGGCGCTCCATTGCGCTCCAACTATCTGAATGAGAAGCCCACCGAGAATAGCTCCCAACGATTGCGCGCCCTGCGTTACAAGCTGAACAGTGCTGCTCATACGTCCGCGCATGGTGTCTGGTGTCGCTGTGAGGCGGTAGGTGTCGAGCGAGATGTTATAGATTGGACCAACTAACTCCTCGGCTGCCGCGATGAGACACATGATGAAGGCGTTGGGCGCGATGGCGTAGAGTGGGAACATCAGAGCTTCGAGCCAGAGCATGCTGATGGCGATCTTGCCAAAGGGAAAGCGCTGGCGTGCCCAGTGGCTCGCGATGTTTCCTAACAGCGCACCCACCGCCGCACCAGTGAAGATGAAGCCTATACCGCTGGGTGAGGTATGCAGGTTTTGCGCCAGAATCAGGATAACAAGATAACCCGCGCCATACCGAAGACTATCCGCGCCATTGATGATGGTAAGGAAGCGCAATAGTGGCTGCCGCCAGAGCCAGGTGAAGCCCTCGGTGATAGTCTGATGCAACGATTGGCGGGGAGATGCTTCAGATTCGCTCTGGAAGCGCCCACGTATGAAGCTCAGTGAGAGTACCGACGCGCCAAATGAGATGCCGTTTGCCAGGAAAGGGAAGACGTTGCCAATACTATAGAGCGTGCCACCAATAAGCGAACCGAAGGTGCGCACGCAGGAATAGGCTACCTGGGCTTGCGAGAGCGCGACCGGCAATTGCTTGCGCGTCACGACATTAGGTAGTGCGGCGGTATTCGCGACGCTAAAGAGCGTTCCAAACGCGCCAGCGAGCGTCACAGCGATGTAGATCTGCGCCATGCTCAAAACATGTAGCCAGTAGGCTAGTGGAATGCTGAGAGTGAGCAGCATGCGACCTGCGTCACAGACCAGCATGGTTCTTTTACGGTCCCACCGATCAACCAGAGCGCCAGCGAGAGGGCTGACTACCAGCACGGCTATGGTGTTCAGGCTGACGGCGATACCCGCCTGGATGGTTGAGCCTGTGATAGCCAGGATGAGCAGCGGTAGCGCGATAAATTGTTGTTGATTACCGAGGTAGGATACAATCTGCCCGCTTTGCAAGAGCAGATAGTTGGGATTACGCCAGAGGGGAGGCGTGTGGGTCTTGGTTTCGTGCGACATGAGATAACTCCATTCACAAAAAGAGCATTATAAAAAGCCATGGGCGACACCTGCTGGCACGTGCCACGGACTTCTAGCCCTTGCGAGATGGAGGGCAAAATAATAGCCGTAGGCGAGACCAGTTTGTGTCACCCACGGCCTGTGTATTGGATACGCTGCTTAGCTTCGTGTTAGCGTCCACACCAAAAAAGGCATAGTACGGCCCTGGGCGACACGAAGCGCCTTGACAGGTGCGTAGACACAGCCGGGTGCGTTCAAGCGCCATCCCCGAATGTGCCGCGTTGTCGCGAGAGTCATACTGATCCCCTTTCATCAAGTTCTTATTGGATAATGGTAACACCGTGCCCTTGCTGCTGTCAACTGGTAGCTAAGCATTGTCGATAGGATGCACTGATACATATGGTGGAGAGGTATTGAGTGTATGCATGACATCGGATATTGCCATTCCATCCTTGTTGAATGCATCTATAGTAATGTATAGTATTCATAGTAATATATAGTCTCTAAAATCTGTTTGAATATCTTATAGCACCGAAGGAAGGGATGCTATGGAAAAGTTCATGACTTCTGAAGAGATTGCGGAGCTTTTGCATGTTGACCCAGTTACGATTCGACGTCTGGTGAATAAAGGTGAACTCTCCGCCTACCGCATTGGAGCTGATTACCGCTTCGCGCCATCAGACCTTCGGGATTATCTGAAGCGGCAACGCATCACTGCTCAAGCGCAAAGCGATTCAGGTTCTACTTCGCATATCCCCTTCGAGCAGATAGCTCAGCTTTTTGGCAAAATCACGCAGAGTAAACAGTTGAACCCAGTGGGGCCTAAAGACCGCTTTGATAGGTTTACCAAGCGGGCTCGTAATGTTTTAATGCTGGCTCAGGAAGAGGCAATGCGTTTCCAGCATAATTACATTGGCACTGAACACCTTTTGCTGGGTATACTGGCTGAAGGCGAAGGTATTGCCAACAAAGTCTTAACCAGCCTTGGCGCTGAGCAGGAGAAAGTTCGCCGTAATGTCGAGCTCATTATTGGTAGAGGTGATCGCGTTGTGCTAGGTATGGTTGGCCTGACTCCACGCTCCAAGAGGGTTATTGAACTCGCAGTTGATGAAGCACGTAAACTCAATCATCATTTCGTTGGAACGGAGCACTTGCTTCTGGCACTCATACGAGAAGGTGAAGGCATCGCTTCAGCAACCTTGGAGCAACTAGGTATTCAACTAGAGCAAGTGCGTGCGGAGACGCTTCGGATAATTAAGCAGAATCCACAAGGGTTAGAGGAAGAGGAGCAGTCCACGTCACCGAGTCCGGAAGAAGCGGCGGCATTGCTGGCTGGAGGTGAACTTACGCTTAACTGTCCTTCCTGTTCCTCACCATGTGCTACCAGCTTTCATTACTGCTATAACTGTGGTCAGGCATTGAAGCAGGCAGAAGGGGCGGACGAGAGCGAAGGGTAGAAAGAAAAGGAAATATGTTATTGATGGAAGCAAAGAGCAGACGCTTTGGTGATTTGACCTATCAAGAAATTGCCAGATGCGCTCAACAGGGCTGGTTAGCGATCATTCCAACTGGTTGTACGGAGCAGCAGGGGCCTCATCTTCCAGTTGATTTTGATACGTGGTTTGCTGAAACGCTTATGGTCGCAGCCGCAGAAAAAGCGGCGCTAGATTTCGCAGTTCAGGCTGTTGTATTACCGGCGATGCCCTTTGGACCAACGCCAGAGCACCGCAATTTTGGTAGTGGTTTTATTGATGTGCCAGTCGATTTGCATAACGCTTTGATCGAAGCAACTTTGACATCATTAGCGGCACAGGGATTTAAGCGCATGGTCATCTGGCGAGGCTGTGGCGGTCATGCTCTGAGTGATGTTGTCGAGCGTTTTAATCAGAGGTTCCAGGGCAAAGCACAGGTGTTCTTACCATCTCATCCCTTTCATGCGATTTGGTGCCGGCTAGCTGACCCCGAGATCCCAGTAGGGCATGCTGATAGCTTTACCACGTCTGTTTCTCTCTATCTGCGTCCAGCATCCGTTCGCAAAGAACTAATCACCAATCCCCATTCCACAGAGGTTGACTGGAGTGATCCCAATCTGGATTTTACGCACTATACCTCTACCGGTGTGATTGGTGATCCAACGCACGCGAGTGCTGAGTTGGGGAAGCAATTGTGGGAAGCTGTTGTTGCAGAAGCCGCTCAAACACTGCAAGAGGCAGCATCTCTCGGAAATGATGTGGAGTAAGTATAAATAATTCCCCATCAAAGGCACCACTACCTTTGATGGAGAATTAGTGCGAAAGCACAGGTTTTAGAGAGATTCCTCTTTAGTAGACAACGAGTTTTGTATTCGCGCTGGAGTTCTGGTAAACCCAGAGCATCTGATTGGTTGGTAGGTTTACGCAACCGTGGCTACCAGTTCCAGCGTCACTATCGTGACTTGAATCCTCATGGGGAAATTGCGTTCCGGGTCCGTAATCCTTGCGCCACCAGGAGTCATGAACATAATAACCCTGCGCGCGGAACTCGACTGCGTAGTTGATCGTGACTGGTTTGTAGTAATCGGGTGAACCAGGTGGGTCGAAGGAGGTGAAGGGTACGTTAGTAAGGTGTGTGCTCAGACTCCATAAGCCGGGAGGTGTAGGACGATTGGCGCGCCCTGTCGTGACGAGGAACGAGCGCACCAGCTTTCCATTTTCATATACCCGCATAGCTTGCTCGGTTAACGACACGACCATTACACGTTGCTCCTGTAGATGATAGTATGACAGAATCTGCGTATCAGTAGCATGAGTTTTATTGTAAGGTGTCATATCCTCGGCATTGGCTTCAAGCATGGCGAGATGGAACAAGACATCCTCCACCTCCTGATAGGCACTTGGTCCGACGGTTGAAAGTCTGTTTGTGAGATAGGGTACCGCGCCGTAACCAAGTTCCAGGTTCAGGTAACTGGTGTCCAGTAGGTAATTCTGCTTATCGTAGGGATTGTGCCATTTGTGGGCATTGCCCCAGGACTGGGCTTTATCCTGTAGGGTCTGGACAAGTGTGTAGCCGTTGCCCTGGGCCGCATCGCTCTCTACCGCCACGCGATCCGCGCCAATGGATATAAGAGCGAGAATATAGTCCTGGGTTGTCGCTATCGCTTTGACGCTCTGCTGGCCTGCCTGGTACTTTTGCTGCTGCGTGTGAACGTCCACACCTTTGGCTTTAAGTTGCTTGATCTCATTATTGAGGTCGCTTAGTGCCTTTTGGGCATTTTTTAACATTGCCGGTGTAACGATGTTGTTGTCCTTGATTTCGGAGGAACTCTGATTCCCTTGCTGTGAACCGCGATTCTCACTCTGCGTTTGTCGATCTGCGTTGGTTGCTACACGGTTTGTTATGTTTTTAGTATCAGCGCCACACGCTTGAAGAGAAAGTATGGTGAGAAGAAATATTATAAGTATATATATTTTTTTGTGTTTATGTTGCAGGGGAGCCCCCCACTGTTTCTGGATGCCAAATATACGCATGTCTATGTACTCTCTTGAACTTAACCGTACTGTTTTTTATGTCTCATATATTTCCTCGCTGTAGATATTAAAATGCAACATAATTAGGATAGAGTGGTGGTGCTGCTGTGCGCTTGCTAAAGTGGAGCGTTAAGGCTCCAATATAAGTACTGATAAAGTTCAGCAATTATATTGGAGCCTTGGAGAATGCAGAACAATAAGTTAGAGTGAGCCAGTTAAGTTGTTTTGCGGGCGCGGATGGCGAGGAAGAGGGGGATTTCCTGGTGAGCCAGATTCTCGGCATGAGAGTGTGGTCCCTGGCTGGTGGTCTTATAGGTGGTAATCTCGCGCATCTGGTCAAGCAGGAGTCCGCTTCGAGCTAACCCGTTGACGTAGTGTTCTAGTGGGCGATGGAAGCTGAGAGTTGTGCCTTGAGTCTGACCGGGATAAGGCTTCATTGGAATGGTTAATGGCGTGAGATAGCGATCAATGCGTCGATACTGCAATTTACGGTCCTCTTGCCAACCCCAACCGCTTTGACGAGGGATGCGAAAGCAGGGATGTGTCATGACAATCACTATGCGCCCGCCTCCGCGTAGGGCCCAGGCTACGGCATCCATGATTGGTTGCAACGGATTCATATCCTGTATGCTTAGTAGGAAGACTGCCGCGTCAAATGAGGCTTGCTGAATGCCTGGGATGCGAGCGAGGTAGCGCGCGTCGCCTTGTAGAAATGTTCCTGTATTGCCGTGCCGTTGGCGTGCCAGACGAAGTAGTCTGGGGCTCACCTCGACTCCTACGTAGTTTGCTTGCGTTCGAGCTATATAGGGAGCAAGGACTCCCTGACCTGCCCCGATATCAAGCACATCTTCGCCAGCCTGTAGGTGAAGTAGCTCTAGGAGGGAGGGAATGGCGAGTTGGCGATGATGATGACTGCCATCTTTGCCAACCCAGCCGTCATACCAATGGGCCAGGGGGTCCCAACCCGCGCGTGTGATCTGTTGTGTCTTTGTTGTGAAGTGGGCTTTGTATTGTTTGCGTGCCATGGTTACTCATTCTTTCTGCGGAGGCTACCTCGATAGCAGGTAATTCACCAGAACGACCAGAAAGCGTTAATGGTGCTGTCCGAAGAGGTGTGAGTAATTGATCGAAGTCAGGAATGTACTAGCATCTTCAGGCAGCATCCGCGCTGCTGGATGTTCGCCGCTTCCTGAGAAAGAATGTAGGAGCGTTTAGAAGAAGAGTGTAAAGGGAGTGACCGAGACACCCTGCAATTCTCCGAATCCAGATACAGCGCGTTTGACGCTTCTCTTGATTCGGTTCCTGGTTATACCCATATTGCAAGGCTCTCCTTGTGGACTAATGTAGAAATATACCTGCAAGATGCGCAAGTACAGACCCCATTGTAACCGACAGGAGCGTAAAAAGCAAGAGGTCTGCGCAGTCTAAAACGGAGCATAGGCGAAAGGAAAGCATTGCATTTACATGTAGTGGGGTGGTGAGCTAGGAATTGGCTAAAGCTCAATGCCTACACATGATGAATTATGCGTTCTGGAGATGCTGAGAGGGCGTGGATGTATGATAGGAAGGTTCCTGTCGTACGCCCACACCCTCTTGATTTTTCGTTGTGCTAAAGGTGATCGAGGTGCATAACCTCGAAGGGGAAGCTAAGATCAAAGCGTTCAGGCTGCGCAACAGATATCTCCATTGTGCTGTTTTTCTACGCTGAGTTGCCTTTCAACAATCGGATCCTCAAGCGTGAGCCTGATCTCTGCCCGTCTCTCGACCTCATATGAAATAGTCATGAACCCAAAAGCAACAAACATTATTACACCGATAAGGACCAAAAACAGTATCGCTTCCATCTGAATATCCTTTCTGGTAATGTGAGAACGTGAAGAGGAAATACACACCGCTGACGCGGTCTATAAAGAGTGCTTACTCCACTTTTTATAAGAGTTGTGGGGCTACTCTACTCTATCTAACAAGATAAGGTTGAGTAATATTCCCGCTGAGATTGAAATTTCATTAGCACCTAAATAATTGGTGCTAATACAGTGGGCATGCGGGCGAGGGAGGCTTGTATGGATGTGATCTAGTAGTCAATGTTATGACTCTCTAAATCACATCCCTTCTTTTTAGAATGCTGTGGTAGCTATAAACAAAGGAAAGGATTAGTGCTTAACCCTGTAAAAGTTTGTGGACGAAGCGATATTTTTCCTGCTCTTGAATGTTGCTGCCTCCTTCATGACCGTTGAAGGGGTAGACTCGGAGAGATTTCTCGCCTCCCAGGTGATTATAGACCGCGAAGCCGCTGGAAGGTGGGCAAATAGTATCCATCAAGGCTACCGAGAGCAGGACGGGGCAGGAGATACGCGGAGCGAAGTTAAGGCCATCGAAATAACTCAATGTCCGGTAACTCTCCTCGACGGTGTGGGGGCGGCGCTTCCAGAAATCCACCAGTTCCTGGTAAGGTCCGGCGCTATAGATTTCGATAGAGCGCCGGAAGTGGCAGAGGAAAGGAACGTCGGGCATGGCCGCGACAATGCCTTTATCTTGTGCCAGGGCCGCGACCGCTAACGTTAGACCGCCTCCCTGGCTGCCGCCAGTGATGAAGATGGGACCAGTCTCTGGTCGAGAGCGAACGACGTCGATGGCGCGTACGCAATCCATGTATACATGGCGGTAGTAATAGTGCTCAGGCTGAAGTAGGCCCTTGGTCATGAAGCCTACGAAGCCACCTTCTACATACTGGTGATTATCGGGCGTATCTCCATCCTGCCCGCGCGTATCCACGGCCAGGATCGCGTATCCCTGTAGGGCCCAATGCAAATAGGCGCTGGGTAAGCCACGCCCACCGCTATACCCGTGGTACTGCACAATAGTGGGGATCTTGCCATCCTTCTCGCGGCGGTAGTCCGCTTTAGGAACGAGGTACCAGCCAGCTACACGTGTGCCTTCGCCAAAGCCATTGAAGTGAACATTATAAATATTGACGCGATCCGCGACATATGCATACTCTTCAGTAGGTAGCAACTCGAAACTTGCATCTAGCGGCTGTGCATTGCTTACGGCGAGAGTCTGCTGCCAGAAAGCGTCAAAATCCTCCTGGGCAGTGAGAGCAGGCCGATATTGTTCGAGTTCCTGTAGGGGCATGTCAATAAGCATAAACTAAGTGTTCCTTTCGCGAAATAAGTGGCGCTGGGCCATATTGGGTGTTCTGACGCAGGCTAAAATACTATGCCAGCAGGAGTGTGGGCTGCGAGTGGTTCGGGAAAAATAGTTAAGCCCGGCAGCCGTGATTGACCTGGGCTGGCGGGCCTCAATAAAAGAATACGACATTGTTCCATAAGAGAGCAACCTGTCAAGGGGATAGCCTGCGGTTGGAGCTTATAGATATTCCCCCTCTTTTTGTGTGGCATCGGCCTCAGTGACTATGGGATTTGTGTCAATTTCTAAAGGGGAGGTGGCGAGACTAGAGCGAGCGAAGAGTAGGACCAGGATGCCGAGCGCAATGAAAAAAATAGGAATCAAGAGATACACTAATATCGCTTCCATTAGGACCCTTTCTTTCGTATGAGATACTAAAGCACTGCGCAGGCTAAAACGCTGCGCCTACATTTGTAGGGTTGCGAGCCAAACGCAGGTTAAAGCGCTGCGCAGACATATGTGGGTATTGGTTTTCTGAATGTTGTATGGTTTGTGTGTTAAGGTACCTGCCTCTGATGGGTGCCTTGGGTTCTTTCGCTTTGTACTGTAGCTCCTAGCAGAATTTGTTGCAAACAGTTTACCAGTTGTTGTTCGCTCTTTACCAGTGATACCTCCATACGATCCAGGATGGCGACCGTCACTGGATCGGTTAGGGTAATACTTCGTTGATACACATTCCCAATGCGTTCTTGTAGCTTGTCGAGCACCCCTAGGAGTACATCGAGAGGATCATGCAGGGTCTGCCAAGCTTGTTGTGCCTGTTGTGCTCCATCCCCTACCAACTCTGGCTTAATTTCACCCAGATCGCTGAGTCGTTGCGTCAGAAGCCTGACGTGATTACTGGCATCGGTCGTCAGGCGCTGATAGAGTGCGCGTATTGCTTCATCATCAACTTTAGGTGCGTGGTAGCCGCAAACCTCTGCCGCTCGTTGTTCTTCCTGTAGTGTATGCGTAATGGCCTCGGTAATCTGTGCCTTGCTAGAGCCGCCCCAAAATTCGGCTAGCTTCCACCATGGTGCCTCAAAGTTATGAATATCGGGCAGGTCGAGGCCCTGAACTTGAAGATCAAGGCGCTTGAGGATTGCCGTAGTGAGAATAGGCAGATCTCCTGGCCTGCGCGCGGTTAGTAGATTGCCAGACTCAGCGATAGGAGCGTCGATATAGTTCGCGCCTGCGTTCTGCATATCTTTGCGGATCGCGCGCAGACCAGTAGCATACCTGCCGCGCAACAAATTACCTTCGATAAGTACCTGGGGACCATGACAGACGGCGGCGATAAGTTTTCCCTGTCGCATTGCATCCTGAACCAGGTGGACGGTGCGCATATTGGTACGCATGATATCGGGAGCCATGCCACCAGGAATAAGAATCGCGTCAAAGAAGCCAGGTATAACTTCAGCGGTGCTCGCGTCCGAGGTAATAGAGAACTTGCCTTGCTTCCCTGCATACTGAACATTGCCGCGAGAGCCAAGGACTTTGACATCGGCCCTTGCCTGTTTAAGCGCGTTATACGGGATGAGAAGTTCACTATCTTCAAAGGCGTCCTCGACCAAAATCGCGATGCGCTTTGGTTGATTGAGTTGCGTCATGTTTGATTCCATAATGCATCTTTCTCTCTCACCCGCTTCCTATCAAACTCTTGATCCTGGAATTTGATACGGTTGAAGCAAGGTCACTGGACCAGAGGAGAAGGTTCTAAGAGTGTCCTCCCTTTCCCCCTTGTGGTATGTTGCGGTCATAGTTGGATGAGCCTCGATGAGACTCTACAGAATCTTTGGCTGAAGTACTTCGAACCAGGCCAAGAGCGGAAAGCACCTCTGTAGGTGTGTCAAACTTGCGTTCAGGCAATTGCAGAAGCCTCTGACTGATTTGGTGCTCAATACCATATCGCTCGGCATATATGACTAGATTAGCTTTTGTCGTGGGGTATTCCGTGCCCTCAAGAAATTTTTCCAGGCGTGTATGGTGTTCCATCATCATATCCTCCAAATCTTATTCGCGAGAAGCGCCATTTGCGGTGAACTCAAGTGCAGGCGAATGCTCTACACCTATATATGGAGAGCTCAATCCTTCAGAACAGTGCTCTTGTAGCTAGCACGTTGGCTCTTGTCAGGAAGATACATGCCTTTTAAGGGGGCCATTTGGGCTAAGTGAGACTGTAACCTTGCCTTATTCGTATGTAGAAGCAGGGGAAACTGTGGCGTTTTACAATCCCCCTGCACTTATTGTTAGAAAAGGATGTTATTTCTTTATGAAAAAGATTCTGGTAGTGGGGAAGCGTGCTAATGACGGCAATGTAGCCGATCTGGAAATTCCGTGGGGTCAGGAACTTTATCATCTTTGCTATGTATCAGATGGCCTCGAGGCTTTGCGCGTGGGTCGCGAGCTGAAACCAGATCTATTCCTTATCAATTATGAATTGATGTCCATGAATGGTATTGACGTGTTTGATAGCTTGCACAATGAGCCAGAGCTAGCGAAAGTTCCGGCTATTCTCTCCTGTGTAGGAGGTGATGAGGAGGCCTTAAGATATGCTGTGGCGGCGCGCAAGCTCTATGTGCTATGGCAGCAAATCGATCTATTAAGCCTGTTGCGCTTGATTGAGATGGCTCTCTCGACGCGGGGTGCGAAACGGCAGATGGTCTTACAGGGGCAGCGCGCTAGTTAATAAGGAGTGTAGCGCTGGGGAGAGAGCATTACCCAGGGAAAAGAGAGCAATGACCGCAAGTTCCTTTCCCTCGTTTCTTTCGCGAGCAGCTAGCGCTACACATAGAGCAGATAAAGGCTCTTAATCTTCGGATAACCAAACCATGGAGCATTTTCAAAGTCAATAGACAACAAAAAAGATTGTGACAGAAAGAGAAGCCTATGCCAGCACGGACTCCACAACAAAGGGTCTGTGCTAGTATGGGCTTCTCTTTACAAAGAATTGCGTGCCTATGTATTCGACTGTGTTTTGTCGGTGACTATGGCGTAGCCGGGAGCGCCAATACCAAAGCTCCAGGTAGTGTGTTTCATAGAGCAGTCAGGACGATTGACAATAAACAAAAGTACGGAAAAGTCCGTACTTTTGTTTACTATACTGTTAATACTACTTTGCGAATTGAGATAACTTATGCGTGCGTTACATCTACATATGGCTGACTGCGACCTATGGCAGGTATTTCTCCATGATCTCTTTGACCTTGTTGGATGGGACAGCGAAGCCCATGCCATTCGCTGGCGTATTGAACTCGGGATTGATCGCAGTGAGGGTAGGGATGCCAACGAGATTTCCCTGCATATCGACGAGCGCGCCGCCACTGTTGCCGGGGTTGATTGGGGCGTCGGTCTGGACTGCGCCATGCAGCGTCGTACCGTGACCCTCTGAAATGGTACGATTGACCGCGCTTACGATGCCACTGGTAACAGTCCTGCTGATGCCTAGTGGATTGCCAATCGCGAGCACATCCTGTCCTACATGGAGTTGCGATGAATCTCCTAGCATGATGGCTGTAAGCGGGCTGGTTGTCTCAACCTTGATGATCGCCAGATCGTAATCAGGTTCGCTACCAATTATTTCTCCAGGGACGGTCTTACCATTGGGGAGTTGGACGCGAATTGTTATGGCGCTGCGAATAACGTGATTATTGGTAACGATGTAGCCACGCTTGTCTATAATGACGCCAGTGCCAACCGAATTGCTGGTGGTCTGTTGTCCGGTAATCTGTACAATGGAGGGCTGGACCTTATTCACAACCATCTCGCGAGCCTGCCCCATAGTCGTAACGGCGATGGGATGTAAGGCTTCCTGACTGGGGATAGTGCTATTACGACCGAAGACCCAACCCGCACCAAAGAGAATCGCGCCAAAGATCGTCGCGCACAGCAGTGTAAGCAGGACTGCGTTCAAAACAGAACCTTGACGGGTGGGAACTGTTCGTGGTGGCGCACCAAGAGTTGGCTGCTCGTAGTAATACAGGGGCCATGATGATTGTGACCTATCTGGATAGGGAACCCGGTGCTGAAGACTGGGCGTTGGCTCTGTTATCTTTGTGCGCTCAGGTGATTCTGACAAAGCGTTATCAAAATCATTTTCATTACGAGCGTTTGGATCATACATGCTTTAGCCCTTTCTGCGTATGGGCGTTGAATTTATCATTTAAGAGCATACGTAATAATTCATCGGTTGTGAGTATAAGAAAAACATAGGTACTGATTTCAGTGTACCATTCTGACAATGCATAGAGTGAAAGTAAGTGGGAGTCAGGCGCTCAGCATTGGCGAGCGCCTACATGTGCGCACGTGAAGATGCTTATTAGTGGGGGAACCAGTTGGCAGGGATACCCTGGACGTGTAAGATGTGGAGAGGGCCGGTACCATAAATACCGCCGAGGATGTTGAGAACGGTGATGAGGACGAATGTGGATAGGCTAAGGGCAATAATCGCGATATCGAGAGGGCGAGCATGTGCTTCATGTAGCCATGTACGTTTGCCAACTCCAAAGCAGCGTAACTCCATCGCATTGATGATGTCTTCTGCGCCGACAATGGAGCCAATGACCAGGGGCACGATTAGGGGGCGAGGCGCATGATTTTGCCTGCGATACCGCCACGGAGCTTATCTAGCTCGAAGCCACGGGCGCGTTGCGCGTCTAACGTTGTTCCGAAGTCACGTCCTACACTAGGGAGGAAGCGAAAAGAAAGATCCATTGCGTAAGCGACCCAGTCGGGAAGGCCGAGTCCTTTGAAGCCAGGCGCTATGTGTCCGGGGTTTGTCGTATAGGGGAGAGAGACGGCGATCAGGGCGATGGCGAAATTCCGAAGTGTCTGAGTGAGTAGAAAGACCGAGCTCTCGACGCTAAGGGGTAATGGGACAAGGCCGATGAAGGGGGTGTGTGCCAGGAAGCCGAGGAAGGGGATGTAGGCAATGATATGTTCCGGCCCTGTATCCACGCCACGAACGACCTGCCCACCTGTGAGAAAGAAGTTCGCCAGGATAAGCATTACATTGAGAACGATAATCAGCCGCCATGCGGATTTTGTTTCATGCCAGCGCAGGTGGCACTGCTGGTAATAGAAGACCGCGATCACAAAAAAAGCAAGTATCAGCCAGAAGTTGGATGTCTGAGCGGCAGCGACGCCGAAGGTAATAAGGAGAAGCAATTTGGCGCGCACATCCATGCGGTGAATGGGAGTGTCACGTTTGATATAAGGAAAATTAATCAACATTGTAGATTGCACTCTCGTTTCGCGCCAGTGGCGCTCTGGTAGGTGAACCACGCAGAAGGTTTATGGTCTTCTGCGTGGTGTAGGTGCGAAATATATTGGTAGAGTGGTTATACTCCTTCAGCGCGTGTGATGAGAAAGCTCTAGCCGCGCCCAACGCGTCGAATGGCCGCGTTATAGGCTACCAGCAGAATTGGCAGCAAGATCAGACCGTTGACGAGATCCGATATAGCTGCAGGTGCCATATAGCCTATAGTGGCGGTGTTGAAATCGATCTTAGAGATCCACATTTCGTTGTATGAAGCGAAGGCGATACCAAGCACAATACCGATGGCGCTAAAAATCTCGGCGATCACGATTTTACGCGTGTTGTTATAACGTCCCAGAGTGAGAATGATAGCCAGCCCCGCGATAAAACCAAGGAGTCCATTACCAACATCCCAGTTCCAGTAGACACCATAGCCTGAAATCCAGTCGCCAAGCAGGTTTCCAACGCCACCCGCGAAGAGCCCGACCCAGGGGCCATAGAGGACCGCGAAGAGCAGTGGGATTACGATAGCCGGGCGCAGGGAGACATTACCTGCACTAGGTAACTGAATGATATTGGTCAGGTAGCTCAGGCCTCCATAAAGGGCTGCACCAAGCGCGGCATAGACAACGTGACGTACGCTAATTCCCCATATCGAGGACGTTTCGTTCCGCTCAACGGGAGATTCCGTCTGTTCCAAGGAGTCCATACAAATAACCTTTCCATGCGTTATAATCCGCGCGATGAACACATGCGATGATTAATTAAAAGAAATCAGTGCTACAAAAACGCGTATCAGGTGCTGTGGATGCTCCTCCTTTCCATACTGTTATCCACATCTCTCGCTAGAGTCGCTCGCCAACCTGGGCATGTTCGGCGAGTAGATAGCGCAGAAGAGAGGTGGGGCGCAAATTGCACTCCTCTAGCAAGTTCCTGTCAGAGAGTACGTCGAGGGGGGAACCATCGGCTACCAGTTGTCCCTCTTTGAGCAGGAGTACGCGTTGAGTATAGCGTAGGGCCAGATCCAGATCATGGGTGATAAAGAGGAGCGCGTCCAGTCCGGGCAAGTGGCGCAAGTACTCCATGAAGCTAATATAAGATCGATGATCCTGCCCTGCTGTAGGCTCATCGAGGAGAAGGATATTGCCTTGCATTGCGAGCACGGAAGCGATGGCAACGCGTTTCTGTTGCCCAAAGCTGAGAGAGAAGGGGGAGCGTTTCTCGAAGGCATCGACATTGAGGGCTTTGATGGATGTTTGCACTGCATCGTGCAGGCGCTCTTTTGAGAAGTGTAAGTTGGTAGGGCCGAAGGCTACCTCCTGGGCTACGGTTGGCGCGAAAAGCATCGCATTAGGGCTCTGGAAGACGTAGCCGATGCGTGAGGCAAGTTGTGCGACGCTTAACTTACGGGTATTGTCCTGGTGCAGGGTGACGTGGCCCCTGGTGGGCCGTAATAAGCCTAGAGCCTGCTTGACCAGAGTAGTTTTGCCAGAACCATTGGGACCCAGGAGCGCGATGGTTTCACCCCGGCGAACATCGAAAGAGATACCGCGAAGCACTTCATTAGAGAAGAGCCCATAGCGATAATGCACATCCTCGAAGCGCAACACTGGTACCTGCTCATTGTCAGACGCGCTATGCGCAGTCGCGATAGGCTGGATAAGCCACTCGCGAACGGTAGTATTTGATGGTAGTGCGTGTAATGTAGCCTCAATAGGCAACTTCACCTGGGTAGGATCTGCGACGCTAGGATTTGCCATAAACTCTTTTGTCGTACCGAAGAAGGCCTGTTTGCCTTCATGTAAGAGAAGCACTTTATCGGGCTTAAGGCGCAGGGCTTCTTCGACGCGATGCTCTACAATGACAATAGTGCGACCCTCGGCTCGCAAAGTGGAGATAAGTTGTTCTAGTTCATCAATTGCACGCGAATCAAGATTAGCAAAGGGTTCGTCGAAGAGCATAATCGCAGGTTGCATGACCAGCAGTCCGGCGGCAGCTACCTGCTGGCGTTGTCCGCCCGAGAGCGCGAAGGTTTCGCGTCCCTGGTAGGCTTCAAGGTGAAGTTGCTTGAGCGCAGCCTGGATGCGCTGGCGCATCTCGGCCCGGGGTGTACCTAAATTCTCCAAACCGAAGGCGACTTCTTGTTCAACCGTACTCCCAACCACTTGCTTATCGGGATCTTGAAGCATAGTGCCAATGTAGGGAGCTAGATCACGAAGCTTTAGACCGCGTGTGGAGCGGCTCTGAAGTTGAATCTTCCCTTTAAGCACTCCTTTATAACTATTGGGAATCAGACCATTTAAGCATCTTATTAAGGTACTTTTGCCGCTGCCACTTGGGCCAGCGATCAACAGAAGTTCGCCTGCGGCTACCTGAAAAGAGATATTTTCAATGATAGAGGGGTAGGAGTGGGCGGCAGCCTTCTCCTTCTCATCCTCATCAGGCGCACGATAGCGGAAGCTAAGTTGATGTACATCAATAGCTAATGGAGATGCGGAAGAATTATGTTCAACGGATGTCGTCATCTGGCGACCTCGGTTCAAAAAACATAAATAAAGTTTTATACGAAAACCAACCCTCATTCGAGGGCACGGTGCCACCTGATCGGCGGCTAGTGCCAATGCGCTCAGGTTTTCGGATAAAGTAGACACAAGCCTGGGTAGTTTTGCTGCCATTACGGTAAAAGGAATTCCTCTGGTAAATGAGCAAAACTGCCGCGAAAGGACTTGCTAAAAGGAAGAGCACAAATATATTTTAATAGTACTCAGGAATGGTGCTTTTGTCAATCATGACAAAATGAGTCAACTATAATTTTATGTATAAAGCAACGTCACTGACGCGCTCAGGTTTTCAAATAAGGAATATGATACGTGAAAGGATGAAATTGGGTGAGAGTGGTAATTGAGGAGCGCTGGCAACCCTAGAGGGTTGCCAGCGATGAGGAGGAAGAGCTAGGCGTTGGTATTGTAGGCCCAGAATAGAGTGAGGTAGGACACAATACGAACGGAAGCGGCGATAATAGTAAAAAAGATAAGTCCGCTCTGAAAATAACCAGGAATATTGAGCGCATAGCCAATGATGAGGATAAAGAAGCCCACGCTCATAATCATGCTGAAACGAGTTGATTTGGTCGCGTAGAGCGAAGCGTAGCGAACAAAGGCAAGACTATAAATAATCATGCGGAAAAGATTAAGAATGAGAGGCGTCCACGGTGCTTGTATGGGGGGGTAGAGTGGGGTGCAAAGAATAACGATAATGAAGAGAATCCAGCCTAGAGCTTGCCAGCGCACCAGATTTAACATCTGCTCATGTGACTTGACTAAAGAACTGAGGTAAATGAAGAGCGCACCACAGCATGCACCAAAGGCTCTGGCCCAGTCGCCTGTGAATGAAGTACCACCAATATGAGAATCGCTGAGTGAGCCTACGAGGGTCGCGATAGAGATAGAACCCATTGCCAATCCCAGGACTAGCAGCATATCACTTCGCGAGAGTCGATACATAAATAGGGCGCGAATGGCGATAGCCATTGTGACCAGCGCAATAGGGATAGACATAAGATTCGCAATTACAGGTATTGGCATAAATAAAGAGCCCCTTTACAGAGAGTCTCTCGCGAATTACGAGAGTGATGAAAGGATAAGCGAAGCGTCAATGCCTTCGCCTTGCGGCGTATAAAATTGGATCTTCTTCTCTTCGAGTAGATTCCGCAAAGCGCTATAAACCTCCTTCCGTTCTAGAGGCAAATATTGGAGAAGTTCAGCGACATCTCTGCGTCCATCGATAGCGGTGTAGAGTCGACGAGCGTTTTTATCAGAGATGATAGCCGCGCTGGAGAAAGGATTATCCGCCTGAAATTGCTCCAGGTTCTGGGTTCGGCGAGGTATCGTCTCGTCAAGCGCAAAAGGTGCTGGCTTTTTCGCGTCGCCTGATGCTTGCTTTTGCCTGATGGAGCCAGGAGTATGAAGCAGTTGGAACTGGCTCAGGATACGGATGGATTGCTCCATCAGGAAGCGGATAGCCCGCTCTTGCTCTCTGGTAAGCGGCTGCGAAGTGAGGAAAGCCACACACAGAATAAACGGAGAAGGAACACCCTCCGGTAAGCTTTTTGGTGGGGGGAGAAGCGCGTCTCTACTGAGAACAAAGTTGGCAAGGAAGCGCAACCTGTAGTGAGCAAGTAGAGAGGCTTGAGAGGCGGGAAAAACGTTCTCGACAGGAAGAGATGCACTACTTCTCTTCTCAAGGAGGCGTTGCCGCATGACTAAGGCCATATGCTGATTGAGATGCACTGGTTGAGGTAGGGCTTGATGTTGAGATGCCAGCGCGCGCAGAGCAGCATGAAATTGCCCATTAGAATCGAGTTGAGTGGTCCAGAATTGGACAACAGTAATATCCAGGTGCTTTGCAATCGTCTGGGATAACCATAAAAATACTTCGTCCACATGGCGCATGTTTGGAGCATCCTGCATCAAACGCGCAACCAGGGCGATAGGCTGCCTCCTCTCCTCTGGCGATTTGGAGGGAGGAACATAGTTGTTCTCGTCCATAGAACCTTTCATATCCTATGTCAACAATATGTGAAAAATAGAATGATAGAGATAAGCGATATTCCCTATATAGGGAAATATCTGTGGCAGGGACGCGTCCTATCTCAAATTGAGCGCTTGGAAACTAGTCCGGCTATTATAGCATAAGCCGTTGGCGCTGGGATAGTTTTGGCTGGCTGTATGCTTCGATAATGAGTTAACGTGCTAAGGTTACATTTTTTGGGGATCAATGGTAACGTTTCCGCTTTAGAAGTAGTATAATTTGCAGACATGTAGCATACTGTAAGTAGACACGTTTTGCATCGTGTAGTGTTGATTGGTGGAGTGCAGGTTGTTGGAAGGAGTGGAGCATGGGTGAACTGATGCGTTCGCGTATGCAGGTGGTGATATCGTTTGACATCCGAGTTACGGATGAGGAGACGGAAGTCACGCGCGATACCGAGAAACTGGCAGTCTATTTTAAAGAATGTAATCGTCGATTACTACTGGAGATCTTGCGCCGTCCTGAGAATTTGCGGCGCTTTTTAATTGGCTGGGTGGCGGCGCATATTGAGGCTCTACCTATGCAGCAAGGTCTAAGCTCCTGGGAGGCGCTGTTATTAGAGAAGGAAGAGGTTTCGCTCGCGAAACAGCTCTGGTCGACCATTAGCGAGATGAACGAAGAGGATAGGGCGGTTTTCCGGTGGTGGATTGAGGACAAGCGCATTGATTTTGGTAGCCAGATTACCGACTTCCTTAAGAGCTTTCATGTGGAGCTCGAAGACCTGCAAATGAGTGACCCTCTGGACTCAGACGCCTGGTCACACTTAAAATCGCAGCTCTATATACAGCCTGCGGAGACTTCCCCTGGTCGAGCCTGTTATCAATAATATTTGCCTGGATTCTTCTTCAAGAATCTACGCCACCAGAGATATCTCGTACAAAGAAAAGAGTGAGGACTGTTTTATGGTTGATAAAGCAGTCCTCATCCTTTCTTTGTATTGCAAAGAAAGGATGAGGACTGCTTCAGGGGACGAAGACAGCCTTGGTGCCGAGCACTCCCTGAGCTAGCTGTTGATAGATTTGAGGTGCTTCGTGTAGGGGGAAGGTGCGAATATTTGGAGCGTGAAGCTCGCCTGCTTCAAAGTCCTGCCTCAACTTATTGAGCACATCCCGAGTCTGAGTGGCTCCGCAATTGAGAGAGTTGACCCCGAAGAGGCGTAGCTCGCGATGGTAGAAGTTGCGCATATTGAATTGGACTATGCCCTCGGCGCGGGCAGTAATGGCGATAAGGCAACCACTATGGGTCAGGCAAGAGAGGCCAAGATTGAAAAGGGGTCCTCCTACAGTATCGATGCAGGCGTCCACACCGCGCCCTTGAGTGAGTTTGAGAAGCTCTTGTTGGGCGTCGGGATGCTCAGTATTGATTGCCTTATACATATCCTCGGTAGGAAGTTCACCGCGTTGGGCTCCGAAAAGGCGTAGACCGCGAGCTTTTCCGAGTTGTAGAGCGGCATTCCCGACCGCACCGCGCGCACCCATAACGAGAAGAGACTGTCCAGCTTGGAGTTGACTTGCTTCCAGAGAGAGCCAGGCAGTGACGAAGGGGGTCGCGACCGCGCTGGCTTGCTCCATCGAGAGATTGACTGGTTTTGGACAGAGCACAGCACTAGGAGCAGCTATATATTCGGCATGCGAGCCATCACGCGTAAAACCAAACTCGGCTCCACCTCCCCATACCTCGTGTCCGAGCATATGTTCGGGCCCCTCGATAACGATGCCTGCGAAATCACGTCCTAGGATACGTGGCAAGTCAGTTTGGGTGAAGCGGCCAGCCGCGTTACCAATATCGCTAGGATTGAGTCCAGCAGCGTGGATCTCGACTAGCGCCTCATCGGCGGAGAGCCGAGGATGCTCTACATCGCTTAAATGGAGGTTTTCAGGTGGGCCGAAATCAGTGATGCGTAAGGCTTGCATGGATATTTCCCCCTTTGCTGGCGTGCTCACTTCTGTAGGTTGCTACAAAAAACAAGACATGGACTATGATGGTTGTTGTGGTGGCTGTGCCGCATTGACAGAGGGAGGCTGATTAGTTTCTTGCCCCCGCTGGATATTGATGCGGCGTGGACGGCTAGCCTCGCTAAGTGGTAGCTTTATGCCTAGAATGCCGTTCTCATAATTGGTGGTTACATGATCGACGTCGATAGGACGGTCAAGGGTCACGGTACGTTGGAAAGAGCCTGAGTGGATCTCGCGCAAGAGCCAGTTTCCCTGTTTATGATGTTCCTCCTGAGTAGAAGAGGTTGTTTGTGTTGGCTGGTTCTGTGCTTCTGCCTGTGGCTCGGTGACTTCTCGCCTCTGATGATACTCACCGCGAATGGTGAGTGTGTTCTGGTGGATGGTCAGGTTGATGTCTTCCGGTTTGACGCCTGGCATGCCTACACGTATTTCATAGCCATGTTCGTCCTCGTAGACGTCCATTGGCATACTGACAGCCTCTACACTCTCGCCAAACAGGCGTGGACGCACAAAGCTCTGCTCGAAGAGCTGGTTCATGGCGTTACGCAGGCTAAGACCTTCGCCGAAGGGATCGAAGCGTGACATACTCATAGAAGCATACCTCCTGTCATATTTGTAGTTGTCCGCAGAAAGGGTTCGAAGCGGAGTCCGATGTAGTGCCCGGCGCGGGCAGAAGCGCTGCGCCTACGTATGGGAAGTCCCAATTTGGGTTGTTTAAAGGTGCTGAAGTATTGGTTATAGTATGAGGCTTTACATTTCTCCTCACAGAGAGTATCACGATGGAGGGGCAGTTCACGGCTACAGGTGGTGAAATGGAAGAGCGTAGCCTCTTTTGTGGAGAGCAAAACCGTTCATGCTCTGTGAACTCTGCAAAGCGCATGCTGCGAGGTCCGCAATTATGCTACAATACGCATGTGTTTATCAGGAAAGGAGCGAAACAAGGATGGTTCAACTGGTTCCGTTGAGCGAGGAGCAATATCAGAGCTATTTAGATAAAGCTGTCAAGGGTTATGCTGAAGACCATATCAAAGGTGGTCGATGGACCGCCGAGAACGCGTTAGAGAACTCACGCAAGGAGTTTGAGAACTATTTGCCTCAAGGAGTCGAGACGCCGAATAATTATCTCTTCTCGATCTACGATGAACAGAGTGGCGAGCATGCTGGAATCCTCTGGTTCGCACGTGTTGAGCGCGAAGCTGAGCCTATGGCCTTTGTCTACGATGTAGAAATCTTTGAGCCATATCGCAGACGTGGTTATGGTTCACGGGCCTTTGAGCTTATGGAAGAGAAAGTGCGTGACCTGGACCTTCACTCGATAGTCCTGCATGTCTTTGGTCATAACCATGGCGCGATCAAAATGTACGAGAAGCTAGGTTACCTTCCCACGAATATCCAGATGCGCAAGAAACTCGACTGAGCGCGAGTCCATACATACGGGGTAGTAAGCCATACATAGAGGTGAGCTACCTCATTTCCATTTTGGGAGAGCACACGTGTGCGCAATTTGGACTGCTGTTATCTTGACATATACGCAATTTACCATGCATAATAGAAGCATGTCTATGCACACGTGTGCGCAATTGGAGTGAAGGAGAACGCTGATGATTACCAGTGAGCAGGTCGCTCGGCTGGCGGGTGTCTCGCGAACCACGGTTTCGCGTGTGCTCAATGGTACGGGTCGTATCAGCGAAGAGGTAAGGCAGCGGGTATTGGAGGCAGCAGCTACCCTGGGGTATGAGCCGAACGTAGTCGCGCAGAGTATGGTACGTCAGCGTTCGCGGACGATTGTGCTTGGCATGTTTCATGTAGAGGAGGGTCTCTCTTTCTCACGCCTGGGAGAGACCAAGCACTACTTCTATCTGGATGTGTTGAAGTACATCGAAGCGGAGGCGGCGGAAGCCGATTACGATTTGCTACAGCCATCGCGTCCTCAGGACATGACGCCGGAAGGGTATGTTCGCTCGCTTCGGACGCGCAATGTCGCGGGCGCGATCCTTCTTGCTCTGAGTTCGGCTGATGCGCGTATTCCGGCGCTGGTCCAGGCGGACCTGCCAACTGTCTTCATAGACGCGGTAGGGCAGGGGCGTTTCGCTACCTATATAAAGAGCGATAACGGAAACGGCGCACGTCAGGTAACGGAGCATTTGCTTTCGCTAGGGCATCGGCGTATCGCCTTTCTTACTGGCTCATTGAGCAATATGTTCGGAATGGAGCGTATTCTGGGAGCGCAGCAGGCCTTCACCAGCGCGGGTTACAGCCTTGACCCTGACTTAATACGTCAGTCTGGCTGGAACACGGAACAGGCGTATGAAGCTGCATGTCAGCTTTTAAATGAGCGGCGCGATTTCACGGCTATCGTCGCTGGAAGCGACCTGATGGCGATGGGAATTTTACGCGCCTTGCGTGAACAAGGCTTATGTGTCCCCAAAGATGTGTCACTCACAGGGTTTGATGATGTGGGTCTTGCCCGCTACACCGAACCAGGATTGACGACAGTGCGTCAGGATAAAGAGGCGATGGGGCGGCAGGCTATACAACTTCTTTTGCGCATGATAGAGGGTGAGGAGTACATTCCGCCTGTCACTCTGCCAACTCGGCTTGTGGTACGGCAGTCAACAGGTCCAGCACCCATTGCATAGAAAGTTCGTTGGGTACAACAGTGGGTAGACGGAGTGAGCTAAAGAGGGCTGTGTGGGCTCAAGTCTTCTGAATGCTGTTGTAAAAACATGGGGATTGTATGTTTACCGCCGCCGGGGGCGGCTTTCAAGACCTTACCAGAGAAGGAGAAGGCATCTGTATGTCTAAGGCTACACCGAAGATTACATTTATTGGCGCGGGCAGCACCGTCTTTGCGCGCCAACTGATTACAGATATTTTGCATATCGAGGGCCTCGATGAGGGGACGATTGCGCTTGTCGATATTGATGCAGCTCGTCTGGAACTGGCGCACCAGATCGCAGCCAAGCTGGTAGAAATAAGTGGCAAGCGATGGAATGTCGAAAGCTCGACGGATCGCCGCAAGGTGCTGACTGGAAGCGACTTCCTGGTAAACACAATCGAGGTCGCCGGTCTGGCAAATGTGCGCCACGACTTCGATATTCCCATGAAGTATGGTATTAATCAGTGCATTGGTGACACCATCGGACCCGGTGGTATCTTCAAGGCCTTGCGCACTGGTCCTGCGTGGCTTGATATCCTGCATGACGCGGAAGAGCTGTGCCCCGAGGCATGGGTGCTCAACTATACCAACCCAATGTCGATTCTGACTCTGGTTGCTTCCAAGGGAACAACAATGCGTACAGTGGGCCTCTGCCATAGCGTCCAGGGTTCGTCCAAGCAGCTCGCTAGTTACCTGGGGGTTGAGTATGATGAGCTTGAGTGGAAGTGCGCAGGCATCAACCACAATGCCTGGTTTACTGAGCTGAGTTATCAGGGGCAGAACGCCTATCCACTGCTGCTGGAACGCATTCAGGACAGCGAAATCTATGAGAAGGATCCGGTCCGTTTTGAAATGATGCGCTACTTTGGCGCGTTTGTCACTGAGAGTAGCGGTCACTTCTCTGAATATGTTCCCTATTTCCGCAAGCGGCCAGAGTTGATTGAGCGTTATTGCCGTGCTGGCTACCTGGGTGAGACAGGCTTCTATGCTAACAACTGGCCCGAGTGGCGGCGTAAGAACGAAGGCACCATTCAGGCTATGCTCGATGGTAGTGCTGAGATCCCTTTCAACCGCAGCCATGAGTATGGGTCCTATATTGTCGAGGGTATTACGCTGAATCGTCGCCAAGTTATCTACGGCAATGTGCGCAACACTGGCCTGATCGATAACCTGTTGGATGGTTGCGTCGAGGTAGCCTGCCTTGTGGACCGCAATGGAGTCCAGCCGACGCATTTTGGTCCCCTGCCGGAGCAGCTTGCAGCCCTGAATCGCAGCCATATGGCAGTGCATACGCTAATGAGTGAGGCCCTGCTGGAGCGCAATAAGGAGGCGGCACGCTACGCGCTGATGCTTGATCCTCTGAGTGCTGCCGTATGCTCACCTGCCGAGTTGAGCGATCTCTTCGATGAGATGTGGGAGGCCCAGCGAGAGTTCCTGCAACCCTTCGAGAAGTAAATAGAGGTGTAGGCATAGAGTGTCCCATCAAGATTTGGGGCGCTATTACGGAAAAGAAACCTCCTAGAGAGACTGAAATTTGTTATGTCAGTCTTCTCTACAGGAGGTTTTTCTATGTGGTTGCAGTATGATCTTTCCCTGGCAGAAATGCAAGATCAGCCCTCGAAGGAAGCTTTTCAATATCCTGTCGAGTTATTGATGTATTTTCTGGAAGTGTCTGATCTCCTGCTCGCCACGATGTTAGAAGCGCACAGGAAGCTTTTCCAGAGCGAATGTGATGATGCTCGGTCGCCAGGTGAGCTCTTCCTCTGGGACGGCGAGGCGAATCTCTGGCAAGCGCTGCAAGATAGTGTGCAAGCCAATAACTCCTTCCAGGCGAGCCAGTGGCGCGCCTAGGCAGTAGTGCATGCCTAGACCAAAGCCCACATGTCTCTGAAGATCAGAGCGCTGAACATTGAAGGAGTTCCCATTCTGGAAACGCTCTTCGTCGCGGTTAGCGGAAGCAACACACAGGTAGACAGACTCGCCTTTTTTAATCTGTTGCCCTTTATACTCAAAATCTTCCACTGCCCAACGATCATTCAAATTGAGAAGCGGGCCCTGATAGCGAATAAATTCCTCGATTGCCGGTTTCAGTAATGCGGGATTCTGCTTCAGAAGCTCCTTTTGTTCAGGATTTTGGAAGAGCGTGAGCATTGCGCTACTGATGAGCGTGGTCGTGGTTTCATTTCCAGCCATGACGAGCAGGAGTGTCATGCCAATGAGTTCCTGACGAGAAAGGCGATCACCCTCTACATCGGTACTCACCAGTTTGCTCAAGAGATCATCCGAAGGATTGGCGCGTTTGGCTTCAATCAATTCAAATAGATATTGTTGGAACTCAGCCATATCACCAATAATGGCCTGAGCTGCTGCAGGGTTCCCCAGTGAGTCCACATAACTATTTGACCAGTCGCGGAATTTCTCTCTGTCTTCGACCGGGATGCCCAACATTTCTGAAATAACGATCATTGGCAGGGGGAATGCCACCTCACGAATGAGATCAATTTCACCATGCTCTGGGAGTTGATTAATGATCTCATCGATGATGTTTTGAATACGGCCCTGCCAGGTCTCGATATAGCGAGGGGTGAAGGAGTGGCTCACCAGATTGCGAAGACGCGAGTGCGTTTTCGGATCATTGGAGAACACCATACTATGTAGGAGTCCTTCAGAAACCTCTCCAAAAGGGAAGACCGCCTGGATAACTTCGGGTGGGTAGACGTCGCGTATGTCGATGGATAGACGTGGATCTTTGATGAGAGTTTCAACGTCCTCGTAGCGAGTAACTAGCCAACCTGTTCGGTCGCCAGGGAGAGAAATTTTTGCGACGGGATTCTGTCGTCGCATGTTGGCAAGAATCTCATAGGGGTTCTTTTTGAATGCAGGAGATGTAAAATCAATCTGCGGCTCTGTTGTTGCCATAAGAGACTCCATTCTCTATATAATTTAGGCAGGTACCGCTCTGCCTAGATTTATTATACTCTATTCTTTCCTTCTTTGTATATTTGATAGGTAACTTGTTTACAGTATGCAAAACAGGCCTATCAAGAATTTATAAAATTCGGGTTAAGCCTGTTTTGCATACTCTTTTATTCAGGTGTAACAAGTATCTTTTCTCTCGCGTGTTCTTCATCTTGCGATGCCTTGCCATCGCTCAGGCGGATGCTGAGTCCGAAAAGTAGGAGAGAGAGCAAGAGTACTCCAGACCCAAGCAGGCCCAATTGTGTGACGGGAACGATGTGTAAGGCGAGACCACCTAGCCCGGCACCTGCAGCAATGCCCAGGTATAATGTTGAATTGTTAAGGGCCAGGATGACATTCGCATGTTCAGGTGCGAGATGTAACATGCGGTATTGTTGTGGAATGAAGGTTATCGACGTCAACAAAGCCCAGATAAAGATGGATATGATGCTACCAATCAAGGTAGTGGTCGCCAGAGCGAGGAAAGATTGGACAACAATCAGAGCGATCAAGAAGAATACCAGGGGACGATTTGATCCGAGGCGGTCAACAATGCGTCCCGCCAGCAAGTTACCACAGATCATTCCCACTCCAAACGCCATCAAGAGTCCACTCACATCCTTAATATGCACGGTAGCTTGAAGTAGGGGCGCGATGTAGGTATAGACCGCGAATGTCCCTAGATTCCATAGTAGAGCCGGGAGTAGGGCTAGTACCAGCCGTGGTTGTGTGATAGGAGCCAGGCGAGCGCCAAGGGATAGGCGTATGGGTGCGGCTGTAGAGGGGAGACGGAAGATCAGAAGCGCGATAAGGGCTATCCCAGCTAGAAGCGCGACCAGTCCGAAGGACATGCGCCAGCCGATATGCTCACCAATCCAGGTTCCTAACGGAGAACCTATTACTGTGGCTACTTTTGTGCCAATGACGACTAGAGAGAGAGCCTGCCCCCGTTTTTCTGGTGGAGCCATCGAGGTTGCAATAGTATAAGCGAGTGGGGCGTAGGATGCGGCGAAGCAGCCAGTCAGGACACGCGATAGCATCAGTAAGGGAAAAGTTGGCGCGATGGCAGATCCTATATTAGCAAAACAGAAGAACCCCAGTGCAAGCAAGAGCACGCGATTAGGCGACCATCGACTAGTAAGCGCAGCCAGGAGCGGCGCACCCAGACCATAGGTCAGGGAGAAAGCTGTGACGAGCTGTCCGGCTAGCGACTCTGTTACCTTGACTTCTCCAGCAATAGTAGGCAGCACCCCTGCGACCACAAAGGCGTCGGTTCCCAGTGCGAACATGCCCAGAGCCAGGAGGAGGATACGAGGATTGAGGCCTTTTAAGGGTTCATTACGCGTGGGCGCTTGAGAGCTTGCAATGGATGACATGCAGGAAAGATATGCCTTCTTCGCTCAAGTGTAATGATATTTGTTACACTGATGGCTAAAAGCCATAGACATGACTGAGTATACTAATGTTCTCCCTTGATCACTGCTCTGGTACATGCTAACTGTATTCTAGTGGCTCATCCTGAGCTTCGTCGAGCTAGGATAGATAGTGGAGCGTCGCATGAAGACTTGCTTTATATTGTAAAGATTAAAAAGCAAAGGGGAGCCTCAATTGAAGCGCATTAAATCGAAGTTGATGCTTGTTCCTCTATAAGGACATTATATGTAGATGACCCTGCAAGGCTATCACGCAGAATATCGGCAATAGTCGTATTTGCCAGTTCCTGCTCCAACGTGTGTTGGACATTCGCGTAAACGCCTTTCAGTACCGAACTAATACCATTCCCGACCTGACAATGAGGATTGGGAGGAGTATGGTGCATTGCGAACACCGAGCCCGGCTTGACCGCATGATAAACGTCGAGAAGTGTAATCTCCTCTGGTTGGCGCGCGAGCTTCCAGCCAGCATTGCAGCCCCGCTGAACGCGGACAAGATGCTGTTTTTCCATCATTCCTAATAGTTCACGTAAGATTACAGGGTTAGTGTTGACGCTGTCAGCAATCTCCTGTGATGTGCAGAAGTCATACTGCTCTCCATACTTTTGCAATCTGTGCGCTATTACCACCAGAGCATGAGATGCTATGGTTAATCGACTATTGGCACCCATGATAATTTCTCGCTTTGAGAGACCAATATCTCTCTTCAGTAATGTAATGAATATGGTTACAATGATATATGATAACTATAGTTGTAACTCGTGACTTTGTCAAGTCAAAGCCAAAGAGAAACAGGCATCTCTCAAACTGGCTTTCCCAGACACAGAGGTTCTTAATTACCCCAACATTAAAGCTCAGATCCTTATCTTTAATAAATTTTTAGGCTCATCTTTATTCATATTTAACTATTTGTTAATAAAGCAGAGATATTTTAGTAATAGATTTCCATACAGAGAGGAGTACGCAGCAGGATTGACACAGAATTCTCATTTAACTAGAACGGATTTGACTCTGGCTGAGCCTGAGCAACTGGAGATGGCTCAACAAGTTAAAGAGCGACAAGCCTCTTCTCAGATGAGAAGGAGAGAGCTAGTGACGCGCTGGCGCGAGTTGGGTTTGGCCCTACTCTTTCTCCTGCCAGCTCTAGCAATTTTTTTTATATTTACCTATTACCCATTCGGGCGAGCGCTCTGGCTGAGTTTGAACATCTCCAATGAGCTTGGCGAACCAGTGAAATTTATAGGCCTGCGCTACTATCAACAGATCTTAGATTTCAGCAAGCCAGATAACGACTATCTGCGTAGCCTCCTGACGAGCTGTGAGTTTGTCCTGTTGGTAGTAGTTCTTCAGATACTCTGCGGACTGGGGCTAGCATCGCTGGCGCTGGCGAAGGTACGTGGTATTGGCATCTTTCGCCTTATCTTTACAATCAGTATCGCAGTGTCGCTGGCAAGTTCCAGTGTCATCTGGGCTTTGATCTTTGATCCCTCGACCAACATCATGACTTGGCTGGTAGATTTGTTGAATTTGCCTCAACCTGGCTTGTTGACCAACGCCGAAACGGCGCTTATTTCGATAGCGGTCATGTCAATCTGGTCGGGCCTGGGTTTTACCTTCGTCATCACATTGGCGGGGATGCAGGCTATTCCTGGTGAGCTCTACGAGAGTGCCTCCCTGGATGGTGCGGGGAGCTGGCGTAAGTTCTGGCATATCACTTTGCCCCTGCTGACGCCTATCTTGCTCTTCCTGTTGGTTGTCAATACCATCGAGACATTCCAAGCCTTTACCCAGTTTAACGTCTTGATGAATGGTCCGGGACCGGATAGCTCAACCAATGTCTTTACCTATGCCATATATCAGTCATTCTGGATCGACCATCGTTATGGATTTGCCTCTGCGATGTCTGTAGTTCTGTTTATCATTCTGCTCATCTTGAGCGTGATCCAATTTACATTCCTAGGAAAGCGAGTGCATTACCGATGAGTAGTGTAGTTCATCAGCCAGCGCATGGTGCGGCGCGGCACGTGAGTACCTTCTTTACCTATCTTTTGCTGGTACTGACCTCGCTGATTTTGCTCTTTCCATTAATTTTCGCACTCTCTATCGCCTTGCAGGGTGATACAATCTCGCCCAGCTTCATCCCTAATCTGGGGCAACTGGATTTTAGCGTCTTCGGCGCGGTTCTGGTGCAACAGCCAGACCTGTTACGCTGGGTGCTCAATTCTTTTGTGGTCTCGATTCTGGTGACGTTGGGGGTAATGATTACATCATCGCTGGCGGCATATGCCTTTGCTTACCTCAACTTCTGGTTGAAGTCGGTCTTTTTTCTGATAGCCTTGGGAACCATGATGATCCCCTTTGAGGCGACTATCGTACCTAACTTCCTGTTGATCTCTCATCTAGGTTGGACAGATAGCTATCAAGGTCTGGTGGTGCCTTTCCTGGCTAGTGCCTTTGGTATCTTCCTCTTGCGCCAGTACTTTCTGACGCTGCCTCCTGAGTTGCGGGAGGCCGCCAAACTGGATGGTTGTGGACACCTGCGCTACTTATGGAGCTTTCTGATTCCGCTGGCTCGCCCAGCTCTCTCGACGCTGGGTCTCTATACCTTTCTTTCGACCTGGAATCAGTTCTACTGGCCGCTGCTGGTCACGAACGCGTCTCAATGGCGTACGACACAGATTGGTATCACGATCTTTCATAACAGCGAAGTTCAGGTGCTCAATACGCAGATGGCTGCGACTCTGATTATCCTGATTCCAACTCTGATACCCTTAATTCTTGGCCATCGCCAACTCGTTCGTGGGCTGACGGCTGGCATTATTAAATAAATTTTTTCAACCCTATTTGGAGGAACCCTTTTCATGCGGCTACGCAAACTCTATCTACCGTTCTTGCTCTTGCTTGCCCTGCTTATCGTGGGATGTGGCGGCAGCACAAACAACAGCACTTCGACTACAAACACGGCTGCGACGACACCAGCACCAACCTCGGCCGTTACTATGGTGCCACAGAAGCCCGGAACCACGAAGATTACCTTCTGGTATGGTCTGGGTGGTGTCAATGGCGATGTTGTTCGTAAGCTTGTGAATAAATATAACGAGAGCCAGAATAAATATTATATTGAGCCTGTCTTCCAGGCTTCATATGATGATACTCTCAGTAAGTTTAATGCCTCATTGAGCGGTAATCAGCTTCCAAATGTTGTGCAAATCTATGACATTGGTACGCAGCGTATGATCGATACCAAGCAGATCATCCCTGTGCAAGATCTGATTCAGCGCGACAACTTGCAGAGCCTCGTCGATGACCTGGAGCCTGCCATTCGCAGCTACTACACCATCAATGGTAAGCTCTATTCGATGCCCTTCAACTCCTCAACGATGGTTATGTACTACGACAAGAACGCCTTCAAAGAGGCGGGCTTGCCTACCGACCAGAAGCTCTGGACATATGACCAGTTGCTAAGTGCGGCCAAGAAGCTGACAAAGAAAGATTCTAGCGGTAAGGTCTCACGCGCGGGCGTCGGCCTCTATGATTATTCCTGGTTCTTTGAGCAAGAGTTGGCTGCGCACAATACTCTGGCCGCTACGCCTAATAATGGTCGCACACAGCGCGCGGCTAGCTTTGCCTTCAACAACAATATCGGTGTACAGTGGCTGGAGTGGCAGAAGCAACTTCTTGATAGCGGTTCCGCCAAGTACTTTGGTACCAATGGCGCGCCTGCTACCTCCGCTTTCCTGAATGGTCAGACAGCAGTTACCTTTGAGTCGATTGCCTCGCTGCGCAATATCCTGAATACCAACGAGAAGACCGGTAACAAGCTTGACGTTGGTGTAGCTTATGTCCCTCGCATCGCTGGTCAGACCGATGGTCGCACTGCCATTGGTGGCGCGTCGCTCTGGTTGACCAACAAAGGTACGAAGGATCAGCAGGAAGGCGGCTGGGACTTCATTAAGTACACCGCACAGCCTGAGAATCAGGCTTACTGGTCCGCAAACACAGGTTATATGCCAACTCGCCTCTCCGCTTACAATCAGCAGGAGATGAAGGATACGTTGAATAAGTATCCTCAATTCAAGGTTGGTGTTGATCAGATTCGCTCTGGCTCGGCCAACTACGACAATGCTGGCTGCGTCGCTGGCAACATGATTTCCGTACGCAACTACATTCAGCAGGCCACAGATGATTACCTTACGGGTCACAACAATAGCGCCAAGAGCGCCCTTGACTCGGCGGTTCAGAAGGCCAACGATTCTCTTGATGAGTATAACGCGGCGAATCAGTAGCGGGTATATCCTAGATAAAAGTGAGAGCGACTTTGCTGGTGGAATGCTGGCGATGTCGCTCTCACTCTTTTTTGCCCCTCAGGTGGCGCGAAGTATCAAATTTACTGGATGTTGTAGAGATTGGCAAAAAAGGTTACACTTAGTGATCCAGATATATTGATAGGCGTAGATATTCATAACATAGCAAAAGAAGAGATTTGCCTCCTGGTATAAGCGTAATAGAAAGAGGTTGTGGGCGTAATATGTCGCGAAGGTCGCGCTTCTGGCTGTATTGCCTGGCTCTACTCTGTGTTTTATCTGGTTGCGCATCCTCTTCCTCTATCCGTCAGGTGAGTACACCAGATGTGGCTTCGTTGGGTAGCAAGACACCTACTGTGCCTCGGTCTGGCGCGGATCTGAATATCGCGACGGCCCGCCTTCAGATTCCGCGTATCGGGGTGGATGCGCCTATCGAGCCGGTTGGTTTTGCTGGCTCAAACCTGGATGTGCCACGCCGTAACCGGTGGACCGGCGTGGGATGGTTCAATCGAGGACCACTCCCGGGACAGCGGGGAAGCGCGGTCATCGATGGGCATCTTGATAGACCTGGTGGCGTTCCGGCGGTCTTCTGGAACTTGCACCAGTTGCGGGTTGGAGATAGCGTGATGGTTTCCGACAACGAGGGACATCGCCTGCGTTTCCATGTTATTAAGGTAGATCAATATAGCCCTCAACGTGCTCCGTTGCAAGCAATTTTCGCGGATACCAGTGGCAAATTCCTTAATCTTATCACTTGTGAAGGAAGCTGGGATTCTGTAGCGCAGCAAACTATCCTGCGGCGTGTTGTGTATACCAGTTTGGATTAGCCCTGGTTCTGAGCGCTTCGCCTGCCCCTAATGGCTTGGGCCAGGTGAGACGCTCCAAATTCCATATTCCCCCATACATTGCCCACCCTCGTCGATCTGGCAGTACGAGCCTACAAGATTACCATCCTGGCGCAGGGAACCCTGAAAGAAAAGAGGATGGTCTGCGCGCGGAATGGTGACTGTGAGGAGGATGTGCCGTGAGATGTCGAGCGCGCCAGTGAATGAGCCTTTCTCCTGCTCCTTGAGGACTATGCCCTTAATCTCTCCACCTTGCTGTTGGATGGCCGTCATCTGTAGGCTACCTGTCTTGTTTGTTTGCAGATTGGAAATGGTGCCATCATATGTTGGAGCGAGTTGGGGATAGAGTGATACCTGGGTAGCGGTTGGTATGGAGTGTTGTGGTGTCGTAGGTGTCGCACCCATTTTGGCGGCGGAATGCCCATTGTACTGAAAATATATCCCGCTCCCCACTGCCACAAGCGCGACTAGCAGTAAGATGCTAAACATGGCTACGTTTCGCCCCAGGCTGGAAAGTTGTCGCTGGCGGTTTATCTTTGCGAATGTTGGGACTAGCACAACGGATGGAGTACGCGATCCCCCAAGGGCTGCCTTCTGTAGGGCTTGCCAGAATTGCTCAATGGAATCATAGCGTTGTGTCCCATCCAGCTCAAGCGCGCGGTGTATAACCTGAGCTACCTGTGGGGAGAGGGATGGAACGAGTTCTATAAGTGGCTGCAAGGGATCGGCTTTTTTGGTTGCGAGTTGGGTAACGCGTTGAAAGGCATCGATGGGAACAGTGCCAGAGAGGAGAGTGTAGCAGGTTGCAGCCAGTCCATAGATATCAGTTCGTCGATCTGATCCCTCCGTACTATACTGCTCAGGTGCGCCGTAACCAGGCGTGCAGCGGCGAATAGCGGTAGTTGTGGCGTCGGGATGATAGGCTTTGGCGATCCCAAAATCAACGAGTACTGCCGTCTTTCCCTGTTTAGGGACAATTATATTGGCAGGTTTGATATCCCGATGAATGATAGGGGTTGTCCGCGTGTGGAGGTAGGTCAGCGCGTCAGCGACGGGAGTAAGCATTGTGAGCGTCTCACGCAGAGGAAAGTTCCGGTTGGTTTGCTGTTTACGTAGTACTTCCAGATTAGGGCCATCAATATATTCCATGAGCATATATGAACGCTCGCCCTCTTCGAATTGCTTGTAGACAGAAGGGAGCGCCGGGTGGTCGAGCCTCATAAGGAGCTCGGCCTCGAATTTAAAGCGTGCTTGCTCTGCTGGTTCCTGGTCGAGCAGTTCTTTGAGCGCGAAGTGTTGCCGCTCGCCCTCACGGTCTTTAACGAGGTAGACGGTGCTGAATCCACCTCGTCCAAGAACTTCCTCGACGTCATAGCGTTCCTTAAAGATCTTCGGGTGGAGTCTTACAACCCTGTACTCATCCATAAGTATTCCCTCTTTATGTGGCGCTTACTCCCTGGCACCGTAATTTAGTAGATAACTAAGACCGTTGATAGAGCCAGCCCGCGTCTTGCTTGCGTATCTTGACACAAACAATACTACCATAACCATTATAATGCGTCGTGAGCTGCGAATGCGCGTGGAAAATGCATCCCCAGCCAATGATGCTCCGCGAAGGTGCATCGTGAATATAGAATCCCTGAATCTAACTGCTAAAAGAGGAATACAGTCTCCTGAGACTGCTTGAATATAGACGAGTATTTGATGCTACAGAGCAAAATTGGCAATGTTGGAAGAATTGTCTGCCAAAAGAGATCCAGAAATGTTTATATTGCGTATCAATGTGTGTGACCTGTCTTCAGGTTTTCGTGAACGCTGCCGGGGAATGCACACTGGCTTGTATTGATGGTTGTTCGTCAGGAACAAAGCCGGAGAAGGTGGCGTTTGCGAAAGCCATGACTCATTTATCTGGTGCCAGGGGAAGCGCTATAGCATAATGAGGAGAAAAATCTAACTCTTATGAGAATGCTACCGATCCTTCTAATGACTTTGCGAACGGGAGTTGTGCTATTCTGCGTTATGGCAATCATGTTTGCCAGCGCGCCAATGGCGCGGGCGGCAACCCAACCAACAGCTATGGTTCGCGTTGTTCATGCCTCTCCTGATGTGGGAATTGTGGATGTCTTCGTTGATGGCAAGGAGTTATTGCGTAGTTTCCAGTTCGCGACAGTCACTGAGTATTTGCCGCTTCCAGCAGGAACACATAGTGTTGAACTCGCTCTGCTGGGTAAGGGCGTGGGCGCCTCGATAGTCACCGAGAACATCGAGGTCAAGGATGGAGCAGCCTATACCATCGTGGGGCTTGGAACAAAAAGCTCTGGCTTCTCATTTACCGTCTTTCAGGACGACAATACCGCGCCTAAGACCGGGTCCAAGGTTCGTGCCTATCATCTGGCACCGGGGACTGGCTCAGCTCAGGTGAAGGTGAGCAGGAGCTCGACTACCATTTCGGGGTTGAACTATAAGCAAGCCAGTAATTATATTACTGTGGGAGCAGGGGAGAGGACCTTTACCCTGTACGCAGGCCCAAAAAATGTCGAGCTTCCGCTTACAATAACGCTCAAGGACTGGAATGTAGCCAGTATCTTTGCCATTGGCGAGCAAGAGGGAACGCCCAAACTCCAGCTCATTAGCGCGCAAGTCATGGGTATCCCTGGCCTGCCCGGCACAGGCAGCGATCCATCAGCATTGGTATCAGCGCCATCCTTTCCTTCGTGGCAATGGCTAAGCCTTTCCCTTCTGGTCGCGTGTGTGCTCATCTATTTCCTGGGCAGGCTTGTCAGGCATCGCTCTCAAAGCTTCTGAACCGGTCAGGCTAATCATTGAGCATTTGCAGAGACCACCGATTTAAAAGGGTCAGAGGACGTGCTTATCTATAGAAAGATGTATGTCTAGTTTGAAAGCGCCTGTCTTGAATTTGAGAAGAGAGAAACAGTTCACCGCACATTGAGTCCTGGTGATTTGTTTCTCTCTGGCGCGATTCCTGGCTTTCATTAAAGATGGATGTTATGGGATACATAGCCGTGGCGCAAGAAGGGAAGCAATACGGGATGAACTGCCAGGAATTCGATGAGCTATCAGGAGCATACGCGCTGGGTGCGTTACCTCCAGAAGAGAGGCAGCTGGCAGAGGAGCACCTGGCTGATTGTCCTGCCTGTCGTAAACTCGCCCAAGAACTACAGGCTGTCACTCATCTGTTGCCCCTCTCAGTCAGGCCAGTTGAGCATTCGCCTTTACAGAAGGAAGTGCTCTTTGCCAGGATACGGGCGAGCGAGGCCGCTCATCACATACTCCCATCCTCGGACAGCGCCTCATCTCGTCCACGTTCTACCAATTTTTTGGCTACCTGGAGCGCCCGTACCCTGGCGAGCTTTGCTGCTCTATTGTTAATTTCGTTGGGTGTCATGGCTGCCTGGAACATTTCTTTGCAGCACCAGATTACAACTCCCTCCTCAATAACCTTTACTGTGTATGCACTAAGTGGGTCGGAAGAGCGATCAGAGATTTGTGGCGAATTGATTACAATGCCACAACAGGACGAGACGATGCTGGTGATGCATCGCCTGCCTCACCTCCAGGGAACTAATCTCTACCAGGGGTGGTTCCTGCGAGACAATAAGCCAAGTAGTATCGGTGTTCTGAGCATCCGGCAGGATGTAGCCACATTACGCATTAAGGGCGACATTCGCGGGTACGACGCAGTTGCCATTAGTCTTGAGCCGGGTCCGCAGGCTAGCCCCCATACTCCCCAGGGACGGGTTATCGCGCTTGGATTACTTAAGCGAGGGTGCGCGTTTAGATCAAGCATTCTCTATATGTCAGCGCTGATTGATATTGCTGCCCATCGAGAACGAGAGCGGATGATGAGGGGGGGATTGCATGCGATTCTTTAAGCAAAGAAGGGCCGTGACATCAGAGGCTAGCCTCTCACCTCAAATGATGAATGATCTGAGTGATGAGGGATTAATAAGCGCGACGGCCAATGGAAGCATTGTGGCTCTGGAGGCCATCTATGACCGTTATCACCAGTTGCTCTATTCACTTGCGTACCGTATGGTGGCGGACCATCAGCTTGCTGAGGACATGCTTCAGGAGGCTTTTGTTGCGGTCTGGCAGCACGCGATTACTTATGCGCCAAAGGCTGGCTCAGTCAAGACATGGCTTTGCTCTATCATCCACCATCGTGCCATTGACTATATCCGCAAAGCCAATCGTCGCTCGGCTCTTAATTCCACAACTCTCGATGCGATAGAGCAGGAAGCGCAAATCGCCAGTCCTGATGCCTGGGATGGGGCGTGGCGACATATTCAGGGAGAGCAAGTACGAGATGCTTTGACACGACTCCCCAAAGAGCAACGCCTGGTGATTGAGATGGCTTATTTTGGGGGATGGACCCATACAGAAATCGCGGAGGGCTGTCAGGTGCCACTGGGAACAGTCAAAGCGCGTATGCGCCTGGGTTTGCACCACCTGCGCCGTCTCCTCGCGGATAAGGGAATGGATGACTTTTCATAACGAAATAAAATCCGTCAAGAAGCCTTAGGAAGGACAATACTCGCCAGTACATTACGCACTGGCGAGTATTGTATCGCCTCTCTCGTGTCCGCCTGGAATTGCTGGAATAGTGTTGTTCCAGGACGGACGATGCAGGGATTACTCACACTTTGAAGAGGATGAGCAGGCCAAAGAGGACAATACCGCCGCCTGAAAGGCGATTGATCCAGAGCAGCCAGGTAGTGGTCAGGCGCTCACGTAACAAACTGACGCCACTGACAAGCACTAACCACCAGCAGAGTGAACCGAGAAAGATACTGAGCGTGACACCAAGCGCGGGCACAGTCCCAGAGGTGTTTCCCAGACCGACGCTGGCGAAGATGAGCGCGAAGGAAATGATGGTCATAGGATTGGTGAGTGTGAGTACCAGTGTAGTGCCATAGGCATGGGGCAAATCACGTACCGTAACGGTGCGTGCAGCCTTCTGAGCGGGTGGAGTGAGCGCCGTCCTACAGCCCAGGTAGATCAGGAAGATTCCACCTACGAGGTGTACCCACCAGTTCTGACTGATGAGCACGTTTGAGATGGCGGTAAGCCCGAAGGCCGAGACACTGGCATAAAGACCATCTGCGCTGGCGATACCTAGCCCGGAGATCAGACCATAGAGGTAGCCGCGTGTGAGCGTTCTCTGAATACAGAGCAAGCTCATTGGACCGACGGCGGCGGCAATCGATATACCGATGATGAAGGTGCGGAAGAAAAGCTCAACGTTCATATCCTGGTTTCCTTTCAGGTGGTTGCGAGGAAAAGAGCATACAAAAACGCCAGGCCCTTGTTCAAAGGTCTGGCGTTCGTTCTTACCTGCTCTTGCCCGCGCGGGCCATGTGTTTGCTACGGCGTGTAGAGTATCGGCGACATGCTTAAAGAACCAGACCTGAGATGGCACTGGCTCTGCTGCTGGCTATATAAGTTGGCTCTAAGATTCCGGTAGCCGGGCATGTCGTTCCTCAATTAAGATATGTTACATTATTGTGCTTGAGTATAGCATAAGTCATATCTGAACGTAAAGTCTTCTATAAGATGCTCATGAAAAATAAACTTTCCTATGAGTGCTACGATGATTGCCTGGTTCCTTCTCAGTATTTTATATTGATTTATGCTATTCTAAATGTAGAAACCTGTACAATATCAGAATTATAGGGTATACTTGAATTGTACATATTATAGAGTATAAGCGGGGAGATGTGATGAGGTTGTAGGGAGGTTAACAATGCTCAGTCTAAGCGATCCCATAGTTGCGACCTGCTTCGAGGCTGCCGGGGCAAACTACTGGCGTTGCAAACAAACGGGCTGTTATATTGGTGGAAGCATACTCAATTTCTACTGTCAATTTGGTGGGCTGGGGATGAGTGGTCTGACACATTTGGGCCTACCGATAACTAATGTGTATACCCCTCGCACTGGTTACCCAGGCTCATATCAATGGTTTCAACGTGGAATCTTAGCCTATGATCCCTTGCGCCAGTTTGATCAACCACCGGGTAGCGGCGATGTCTACTTTATGCGCCTTCCTAATCCTCCTCGGCAGAGTTCGGGGCCTATCCCTATGCCACCCCAGGCACCTGCTCCTCCTAATCCTCCACAAGTGCCTACCCCTGCACCACCGCAACCGACACCCACTCCTCCACAGGGGCCAACCTCTGGAACGGGAAATCATTTCTACGCGGGGCAGTGTACCTTCTGGGCAGCGGAACGCTTCCATCAGCTCTTTGGAGTCTGGGTACCCTGGTTGGGGAATGCCTGGGAGTGGGCCGGTCAGGCTCAGAGTGCTGGATGGGTCGTCTCGCCCACCCCTACGGCTGGCTCTATCATGGTGCTTCAACCAAATGTACAGGGGGCTGGGAGCCTGGGACACGTGGCGATTGTCGAGACTATCGTCTCCTCAATGGTTGTCTCTACAAGCAATTATAGCTGGTATGCGAATGGTGGTGGTTGGGGCGTCCTCTCCTACTGGAACTTTCAGTATCCTGCGAATGGTATGGTCTTTCTCTCGTTAAGTTGACAGGGCCGGTACAGGAGAGGCTCTCATAAGCGATTGGGGGGGCTCTCCTGTGTCATGATTTCAGATAAGCGCTAAGTCTGGTAAGACGTGATGGATTCGGTAGCGTATGGCTTGCCGCTATCGTGAATGATGCGGATATATTCATCGACATCAAAGGGAACGTGGCGGAAGGTGACTCCGAAGCGTTCACCCTGGCTCTCTAATGTGGCGTAATCGGACCAGGGATCGGCGTGGAAGCGCTCTTGAGTCTGACGCCAGTTATAGGCAAAGCCTACGCTACCAGGATTAAAATACCAGATCGCTCCCAGGCGGCGTATCTGCTGGGTATGGGTGTGTCCCCCTGTATATAACGTAGCGTTAAAACCATTGAGAAGCTGTTCGACGGTATCTTCTGGCGTATTGGGTAAAATGATGTCATCGAACGAGTGGGGTGAACCATGAAAGCAGAGCAACTTCTTTCCAGCCTCCAATGGCATTTCTATGGTTGGTTGAAAGCTCTGAATAAAGACTCTATCCTCAGTGGAGAGTTGAGCAAGTTGCCATTCGCGAACCGCAAGTTGTTGAGGGCTGACCTGCTCGTTCTGTGAGGTTTCCAGCCCTGCGAGTAACCAGGCATCGGCGTTGCCCATGACTATCGGGCAGGCGAGTTCGCGTAAGCGCGCAACCGTTTGCGTGGGCTGTGCTCCTCCCTGAATGGCGTCTCCCAGGCATACGACTTGTTCGATACCTTGCTCGCGAATATCAGCGAGCACCTGATCAAGGGCAAAGCAATTACCGTGGATATCCGAGATGACTGCTATCTTCATGTACTACATACCTTCCTGGCAAGAGAAAACATATTGTATTCCAATTGTACTGGATGGATCGGAAGGGTACGTAAGTTTAAAGCTTGTCTCCTACATAATAGTGATTATTCCAGCGAGGGTCGCTGAGGTCGCTCTGACGCTGGTAGCGAATATCGGTTGAGAGACGCATACGACCCAGAGGATCACGATTCTCTGTTGAGCCGTGGATCATATAGGGGCTATGCACAACCATATCGCCAGCCTCATAGTCGGCCAGGAGCCAGCGCCCCCCAATCTTTGTGGCGAGAGCCGCCAGATCTTTGCCTACCCAGCCCCCTTCGGTCATGTTTTTGTTATAGGCGCTGATACGCTCTTCATAGGAGAGACTAGCATTGAGTTTGGAAAACTCGGCCTCCATTTGCCTGCCAAGCGTATCGGAGTGCTCCAGGTAGACCAGCCCACCCATTTCTACAGGAATATCGCCAAGAGGAATCCAACTGCTATAGACATGATCTGTGCCTGCTCGCAGATAGATCAGATCGTAATGACCGGGTGTGCAATGGATGTCGCCGGGACGGGTATAGCGTATGATTTTGCGTTTAAGCAGTTGGATGTCGCCTCCGAGAAAGGATTCATAGAAGCGAACAATCTGGGGAGAATAGCAAAATGCCTCGTACTCGGGCCAACGAACGGCCTCCATCCAGATGCGATGTACCTGTTCTCGATCTACCTCTTGTCCCGAGTCAAGGCCCTCAACTGGATCGCTTTCTTCTGCTAGTAGGCCAGTCGAGCGGAAGGCCTCGAAGAAGCGGCTCCGAAAGGCCATCACGGCTTCACGATCAAGAATACCTTTGAGCCAGAGATAACCATGCTCTTGATAGCGCTTATGGAGTTGCGCCAGAGGTGCCGCTGGTTTGGTTGGCTCTAGCCAGCCTGTATCTTGCTGTGTGGCGGCTATGGGGTAGCCATTGCTTATCAATGGGAAATCAAGTGTGCGCGCGTTCTTGATCATCATGAAAGCTCCTTTTGTGCTATCGTCGCCTGGGCATCTTCTCTGAAGCCCGCTTCCGCCTTCTCACCCTACTTGATAACCATTCTTCTTTATATTGAGGCTTTGTGCATTCTCATAATATTTGGGGGAATACGTTTACTAAAAAGTGTACCAGAAAGGCGAGCTCAATGCCAGGGAAAATGAGCACCTTCGCCGTATTTGAGTGGAGAGGGGTGTCTTCTATGTACTGGAACTGGCTACCGCGTTGGATGAGATAGGTCATACGAAGATGAGGAGAATGCAGTGGCTAGTTCTTCTGCATTTTCCTCATCTTCATAGCATGAGATTTTAGATTTCAGGGAATGGAAAGGTGCCAGTTTGCTCTTCCAGGGCGGCCATAAGCGCCAGGACGATATCCTCCCGCCAGGGATGGGCCACCAGTTGGACGCCTACCGGCAGGCCAGCACTACCCATCTCGACGGTACGAGCGGCACGTTCAACACTATCCTTACCAGTATTTCTCTCGCTCTCCTCTCCTGGTTGTACGCGAGTGATGGGGGCTACCCCAGAAGGCAAACCAAGCAAGTTATAGAGAATCGCGTAACTTCCAGCATTTGTCACGTTTAGGGTGCCGCTGGTTCCATGAGTCAGCGCGGGAAGAGCGTGTGGTGGGCAGAGAATTGCGTCAAAGCCCTGTGCATCGAGTGAAGCCAGGAAGCGCTGGCGGTATTGGTTACGCTCTTCCACCAGTTTCCAGTACTGATTGACCGATAATGCCCCCCGAATGTACTGCAACGAAGACGCCATGTGAACCTGACCGTTGCTCCTGAGGAGCGCTACCAGTGGGGCGCGTATGGCCTTTGGCAGACTGCTCACACGCATATTGAAGCTGATACGACGATCACGCGGATCGTTTCCGAGGTTATTTTTATAGGTTGCAAACCCATCCGCACCAACTAACCCGACATAGATGCGAATAGCTTCCGCTACATCAGGTGGGCTCCAGGGTTCAATGATAGCTCCGCGAGCGCGCAAACTTTGTGCTGCCTCCTCTGTAGCGCGGCGCACTGCTGGAGATACCGAGAAGATACCATTATCGGTATACATGCCAATTCTTAGCCCAGAAAGTGAGACAGCGGTAGGATCAGACCAGGGAACAGGAGGAATCGTAGGATCGATATTATTCAATCCTGGGGCCGCTAGAATGTTCATTGCCAGGCGCAGATCCTCAACGCTTCGAGCAATAGGAGCGGGTTGAGCGATAATACCTTCTTGCCCAGAGACATAGGCATGGTGAGCGGTATCGAAATGTGGCAAGCGCCGAGCTGTGGGAAGTAAGCTATACAGGCCGCTGAAGTGCGCAGGTACGCGAATACTGCCACCAAAATCCCCTCCCAAACCAAGGGGAGAGCCACCGGCTGCTATTATAGCGGCCTCTCCACCGCTGCTTCCACCGGGAGTTCGGGCCAGATTCCAGGGATTATTTGTTCTCCCATAGACAGGGTTATCGGATTCATGGTACATCAGCAGTTGTGAGACATTTGTCTTTCCAAGTGGGATAGCTCCGGCCTGTCGAAGCCGTGTCACTAGGGGACCCTCTTGCTGCATTAGCCGCGTTTTCTGGCTTATGATACCAACGGTGGTTGCGGTTCCCGTCACCATGAATTGCTCCTTGAGAGTGATGGGGATGCCATGGAGTGGACCAAGAAGTGTGCCTTTCTCGCGCAGGCTATCGGCCTCGCGAGCCTGAGTGCGAGCCTGCTCAAAGAGTGGGACCACGACAGCATTCAGGCGAGGATTGACCGCTTCGATTTGGCGAATGTGTGCTTCAACAACTTCCTGCGAGGAAAGTGAACCCTCAGCAATATGGCGAGCCAGCTCCGAGGCGCTTAGACGAGTGAGAGGTGTAGTGCCATCCTTTTGCCCATGCTTCTTCTCTATCATAACCAATCATTGCCTTTCATTTATTCGTTTAACTAGCAGGTCACGTGGCAGGGGAGACCTTTTTGTAAACCCGATCTCTATTCCCAGGTGATTTTCTTAATGATGGCCTGACCATCCTGGAAGGCTTGTCCTTCGATACCCATGCTCCAGGAAACCTTAGGCGTGATTACAATGTAGGTGCCGGGACCGCGAAAACCTTCCTCAAGATCCATTATTTCGGCCTCGCCGTGAAGCTTAATCGAGCGTGGCTCAAATGGTTCGAGTGAGCGCAGATCATCAATCAGTAAGGACACCTTGCTATGTCCGGCTGCAATATTCTTGTACTTGCGAGTGCTCTTGAGGAAGTATCCCCCAATATAGAAGCGTCCATTCTCGAAGGCAAAGCCGACAGCGTCTGCGTCGGGTTGACCATTGACTGCTACAGTGGCTAGTCTTGCGAGTGGTTGTGTGCGCAGGAACGATACCTCTTGTTCTGAAAACATGTCTTTCCCCTTTTTTTCTTGTAAATTTATGTCAATACTTTTTTATAAAAGTGTTGTTGCTATGCTCAAGCTATCCTTTACGCGAGATGGCGAAGATGATGAGGCTTGCAATGAGGACCAGAGCCAGGACAATTCCCGAACCAAGCCAATCCAGTTTTAGAACCATCATGCCAACCGCCCCCAACGCGATTAGTCCTGGGATGGGTACATAAGCTCGTAGCACAGGATTAGCGATAGCCTTTCGTAGAGACGCTGGAATCTCACCTTCGGGCGCGGTCTTCGCTTCGGCATGGATTGCTTTCAGTCGAGGTCCGTTAATAACGGGACTCAGGATACCAACAAGAACGAGCAGTCCTAGCGAAAGCTCAATCCAGGCATGCTCCCATCCCCAGACCGAGAATGTCAGCACAAGGCCGCTAATGAGAATGAGCGCGGCAGAGATCGGTAAAAGAAGATCAATCACTCGTCCAAGTGTCAGCCATTCGTGGACCTGGGCAGTCAATTTCGCCGCCCTCAGGCGAGATAAGATGATCATCTCCAGGCTGATAGCGATAAACAGGCCGATAACGCCCATGATGTGCATTAACAGTGTGTAAGGATAAAGTGTCATAATATCCGTCTCCTCAATCAGTAACTATGTTTGACCTTTGTTTAATTTTTTACCTTAGGTAAGTAAAGGCCAAAATTTAATTAGGCTTGTAATATTCATGAAAATTTTCAAGATGCTGTGTTTGGGAAAAGGGATGCTGGACGTGTAGTGTCTGCTTTATGTTTCCAGGCTAGCAGCAGATCTTGGAGGGCCTGTTCGAATAATTGCATTGCTTGCTCCTGGCTGCCAATACGCCCAGCGAGTGTGAGGGTTACCAAACCGTGTCCTGTTCCCCAAAGGATATTTACCTGATCGGCAAGGTGCTCTGTTGGCCAGCCGTGAGTATCAAGCAAATCTTTAACGGTGAGGGCTACGATATTCTCAATCTGAAGGCCTTCTTTCTGAGGCTCTGAGATACTGAAAGTAACACCATCCAGGCCATACATCAGGCGGTAGAGCTCAGGGTAGCGCCAGGCGAATCCAAGATAACCGCGCGCGACAAGCAGTAGCGCTTCCTCTGGATCATGAGCTTGTTCACGAGCCAGCTTCAAATCGGCTTCCATCAGGCGGAAGCCCTCATGTACAATCTCCAAAAAGAGCATGTCTTTATTCTCAAAGTGTGCGTAAATAGCGGGATGGCTGTACTCGATGCGGTCTGCGATCTTGCGCATCGTTACATTGGTCCACCCTTCCGCGAGAGCGATATCGCGGGCAGCATTCATGATGCTTTGCTTAAGTTCCTGCTGCTCTCTTGTGCGCCTTTCTTTCCTTCCCATTCGCTCACCTTTACCTTAGTTAATTTTATTTACCTTTGGTAAGTAGAAATATACCAGCATTTTAGAGCCATGTCAAGCCTTTTTTGGAAAAGATTTTGATAACCTTAAATTCATGGCTAATTGCTAGGGGCATAGGAAGCGAAATTAATGAGAAAATGTGATAGGCTTGAGAAATGATATACTTTCCTGGGGTGGTGAGCAGGTTAAAGATATGGCGATCTCAATATTTTCTGGCTCAGAGGAAGGGCATGCTTATGATGAAGTTGAGCACGATGCTTAAGGTGGATAGCACTCTAGATAGCCAGTGGCGGAGCCATATAGCAGAGCGCATTCTAGAGCGATGGGAGCATGACCAGGGGACTGCTCGTTTTTTCAGATCGAGTGCAAATTTTGTGTATACCTTTCTCAAAGGTGGCGAGCGCTATTTTCTACGCTTTGTCGATACCAGCGAACGGACTGTGTCGACTATTGAGGTTGAGATGGCTCTTCTCAATTGGCTTGCCAACAAAGGTATGATCGTAACGACTCCTATCATGTCTATGCATGGGCGTTGGGTTGAAATGGTCGAGACTGGCAGGGGCACATTTCATGCGGTCGTGTTTACGAAACTGGAAGGTGAGCAGCTAAACTTAGAAGAGTTGAGCATTGCTCAATTTGAGGCATGGGGAGCGGCACTAGGAAAACTGCATGCAACGATGGGCCAATATCGAGAGCCGAATTTATCCAAGCGTCCTACATGGAGAGACCAACTGGATGTGGCCCAAAGCTATGTCTCTAGTGATGAGCCTAAGATACAGGCTGAACTTGATTCTATCACCTCATTATTGTCTGCTTTTCCGGTGACAGAAATGAATTATGGCCTCATTCACGGCGATTTTGAGCTTGATAACCTCTTTTGGCAGAACAACACCATCGCCATGTTGGACTTTGATGATTGCTTTTATTGCTGGCATGTTGCGGATATCGCCCTGGCTCTCAGAGATCTCTTTGAGGCTGGTGTCGATCTCAACAACCCCTCGTTCCGTGTTTTTATCCGTGGATATTCAGCACATCATGTATTGGCTGAAGAGTTGCATACTCACCTGCCAACGTTCATGAGATTCTCGAATCTTATGATGTACGCAAAGCTGGTCCGGGCAATGGACCTTGTGGAAGGTCACGACTATCCCGAATGGTGTACTTCGCTTCGGCAAAAGCTGGCACAACGGATGCAGACCTACAAAACATCTCTTCTTAAATGAGAAAGAATGTTGAGGAGGAGTGTAACAAGGGATTTTGTGAAACATATCTTTTGCCTTTCAATAGAGCATATCGATACTAAAGCGGCATGCCTGGTCCACAAATGTAACCCTGACCAGCGTTTTATACCACATCGAATACTCATAGAACACTTATTATTTAATCTTTGAGGTGGTATGAATGCTGAGGTTCGAGAGGGTATATCTCATGTTGGGTAGGAATAACGCTACAAGAGCAATGGGCGTGTTCGCCAAGCTGAACACGCCCATTGCTCTTGTAGCATTGATCTTAGACGATGAAGTTGCCACCATCAACAGTGAGATAGGACCCTGTGACAAAAGAGGCCTGATTTGATGCCAGATACGTAATAGCAGAGGCCATATCTTCTGGGCGACCATTTCTACGCAAAGGAGTCATGCTTGCCATCTGATCTTTAAACGCCTGGGGCGCTCCAGCATTGAGATCAGTCAGAATCATTCCACCACCAACCGTATTGACTCTGATGCCGTGTGGCCCTAACTCCTCCGCCATACTCTTTATCATTGCCTCTACGCTAGCCTTGGCTATAGAGACTGAGATGGCTATTCCCCCAGCGTCAGGTCTGCGGGCATGTGTGGCGCTGACGAAAATGATACTTCCTCTTTGTTGTTTGATCATGTGTGGAAGAACGGCTTGACTGGGATAGTAAGCAGCTTGCAATTGACCTCGAACAAATGTATCTAGAACATCCCAGCGACTTCCTGTGAAGGGAGCAAGAATCGCCTGCAGCTGTTCATGGGCAGGTATCTCAGAAGAAGAGTTGCTTGAAGCTGGGGCATTCAAAACCAGAGTATCGATTGGCCCGAGGGTTTCATGGATGCGTGCGACCATGCGCTCAACCTCATCCTGCTTTGCTACATCCGCCTGAAAGGCAAGTGCCTTGCCTCCCGCTTTCTCAATTGTTTCAACCACCTTCTGAGCAGCCGTGGCATTGCGGTAATAGTTGACTGCGACGGTTGCTCCTTGTTCTCCAAGTTGAATGGCAGTTGCGGCACCAATACCACGGCTGCTGCCTGTTACCAGAGCGATACGACCTTGCATCGAAGTTGTTCTCATACTCATGTGTTCATATCCTTTCGCCATCTCTTTTAAATAGCCGGCTATTTAAAAGAGTAAAAAAAGAGGAAATTACTCCTCTAAAGAAAGGTTCGCTAGAGCCTGTTGAAGCAGGCGACGTAACAAAGCTTGCTCAAGCTCTGTCATATGCTTACAGGTGCGGGCTTCAAGATCCTTCCATAATTTCATGGCTGGCTCATAGAGCGCGCGCCCTTGTTCTGTAAGGTAGACACGCGAGATACGAGTGTCCTGCTCATCGAGTCGACGCTTTACCAGACCAACACGTTCCATTCGTTGTACTGATTTTGTAATTGTTGGAAGCTCTAGCTTGAGGCGTGAAGCAAGTTGAGATTGAGATAAGCCATCATCTTCCCAAAGTAGAAAAAGCAGAAATTCCTGGGATGCATGCAAGCCAAGCTGCTTTAGTGCTTCATCGGCCTGGCGGCGATGCTCCTTTATTACCTGAATAAGAGCATAGCTTATATCTTCTTCAAATGATTGCATAGTTCCTCATCAACTTTGCCAACTTTTACTTTGCCGGCTAAATTATAGTATACACTGCGTGAAGGTGTCAAGCTTCTGATCTTAGGAACCAGGATTACGTATTTCTTCCCCGGTGTGGGTCTTAGGGTAAGGGGAAAAGACAGGACACACGGACCCGCTTGTCTTGCCTTTTCCCCCATGAGCGCCAGCGGCGCGAAAGTTCATTGTTACTCGCGTGGCAGATCTGCGCGTGTAAGGATTTCGGTCTTGATGCGTTCGGCGATGGCGTCAAGCGAGAGCGTTCCCAGGTTGCTGCCGCTGCGGTGGCGCAGGGCTACCGTTCTGGTTTCTGCTTCCTTGTCGCCGACGACGAGCATATAGGGGATCTTCTGCAACTGAGCGTTGCGGATCTTCTTCTGCATCGATTCGCGAGCCTCGTCGATTTCTACCCTGATTGTCTCACGCGACGAATTGAGGCGTACACCAAGCAAGGTCTTACGAACCTCATGGGCGTAGTCGAGATGGCGATCCGCGATAGGAATGACCATCGCCTGAACAGGCGATAGCCACGTTGGGAAGGCTCCCGCGTAGTGCTCAATCAGGATTGACATGAAGCGCTCGACTGAGCCCAGGATGGCGCGGTGCAACATGACTGGGCGTGTGGCTTGACCATCTGGAGCGGTATATTGCAGATCGAAGCGTTCGGGCAGGTTGAAGTCTAGCTGGATGGTAGCAAGCTGCCACTCGCGCTCCAGGGCGTCAAGAACTGTGAAGTCGATCTTGGGACCATAGAACGCGGCCTCGCCCGCCTCTTCGACCCACTCGACTCCCTTGAACTTCAGCACCTGGCGCAACTGATCCTGAGCGCTATTCCATAGCTCAGGTGTACCCAGATATTTCTCTGGATGCTCCTCGTCCCAGAGCGAGAGGCGCACGGTGAGCTTCATATCGAAGGGCTTGTAGAAGTCCTCGATAATGGAGTAAATTCTCAGAGCCTCTTCCTGTACCTGATCGGGTGTGCAGAAGACGTGCCCATCATCCTGAGTGATCGCGCGAACGCGTGAGAGGCCGTGGAGGGTGCCTGGCAACTCGTCACGGTAGACACTGGTGACCTCGCTCATGCGGATAGGTAGCTCACGGTAGCTTCTCAGGCGGCTGGCGTAAATCTGCGTATGGTGTGGGCAGTTCATAGGCTTCATGCAGAAGTCCTCGCCGCTCTTGCCGCTCACATGGAAGATATCCTCCTGGAACTTGTCCCAGTGGCCCGAGGTCTTGTACAAATCGTTCTTGGTGATGTGCGGAATATGTACGCGCTGATAGCCCAGCGGCTCTTGCAAGGACTGCACGAACTCTTCCAGTAGATCGCGTACCAGTGTTCCCTTAGCTGTAAAGAGAGGCAGGCCCGCGCCGACGAGATCGGAGAAGGTGAAGAGATCGAGTTCCATGCCCAGTCGGCGATGGTCGCGCTTCTTCGATTCCTCTAGCAGCCAGAGATACTGATCCAGCTCTTCTTTGCTATAGAAGGCCGTACCATAGAGGCGCTGGAGCTGAGGATTTTTCTCGTTGCCGCGCCAATACGCCCCGGCGATGCTCATGAGCTTGAAAGCCCCGATCTCGGTGGTATCATTGACGTGAGGTCCGCGACAGAGATCAAGGAAGTCGCCCGTCTCGTAGAAGGAGACGATTTCCGCTCCCCCTTGACCCTCGCTGACGCCAATGGCCTCGGCATCACCAGTCTCCTGCACAACTGCTGTGCTGCCGCGCTCTTTGAGGAGCTTCAAGAGCTCAACCTTGTAGGGCTGGTTGCGCTTGCTCATCTCCTCGATGGCCTCATCGACGCCAATCTCGATGCGTTTATAGCCAAGTTTCTTATTCTTCAATTCGCGCATCTTTTTCTCGATGCGCTCAAGATCCTTGGGGGTGAGCGCCACGGGGAGATCCATATCGTAATAAAAGCCGTGTTTGATCGCGGGCCCAACGCCGAATTTCGCCTCGGGCCAGATGGCCTGGACCGCCGCCGCCATCAAGTGCGCTGTGGAATGGCGCATACGATCCAATTCTTGTTGAGTATGCTTGCCCGCTGCCTCTACTGCCGTACCCATTGTGACATTTTTCCTTCCAACAAAAAAGCCCCTTCGCCCCGACCCTCGGGACGAAAGAGCCTGCACTCTTTCGTGGTTCCACCCACGTTTTACCGGATCGCGCGCATATTGCCTGGTGGCGAAACCGGCCTCTCTGCCTCATAACGGTGGCTATCCGCTCTCCTGAGAAAAGTAGGAGAGAAGCTTCTTGAGTGGTATCCATCGTGGGTACACAGGACACTTACAGCTCGGGGTGTCCCTCTCTGTGAGTACCAGAGACGATGGCATTGTCTCAAGCAATGCCTGCTATATGTGTGAATGATTATAACATAGCTATGTCAGATTGCAAACGCTTTCTTAATTCAATCGGCGCTTGCTACTTCTAAGAATATGCATTTTTTCTTGCCGGTGGACGTATGCTTGTGAGCTTGGATATTTTGCACTAGAATTGGAAGAGCGAATTATCAAGAAAGTTTTGAAGAATTTATATATATGCGAAGAAAAAACTTTGTGCGGTCGTCATGGCCGCGCCTGCTACTATGGAGCCATGCTCTGGGGGTCGCAGGCTTTTATCTTGTAAACTGGTGGCGTACGAGGCCGGGGAAGAATGACCGAGTGCGCATCCTCTCTGCGCGCGATATACGAGCGATCTCGCCACTTATCTCGTATGTTGTTCCGGCTCGCGACGAAGAGCGAGGTATTCGGCGCTGTGTGGAGTCTCTGCTAGGACAGGATTACCCCAACTTCGAGGTCATTGTCGTCAATGATGATTCAAGCGACCAGACAGGGGTGATTTTACGAGACATCCAGACTCAGCATCCGCATGGCAGGTTATTGCGCGTGGTGGAGGTGCATGATCTCCCCTCTGGTTGGGCGGGTAAGCCGCATGCCATGCATGAGGGGGCCAGAGTGGCGCGCGGAGAATGGCTGGTCTTCTCCGACGCCGATACCTGTCACGCGCCCCAGGCTCTTCGCTCGGCCTTTGAGCGCGCGCAAGAAGAGGGCGTCGATCTCTTTAGTATGGGCGCTGACCAGGAGTTAGAAACTTTCTGGGAGAAGGCGCTCATCCCTATTGCCTATATGGGCATCGGTATGCTTTATCCGCCCCGACAGGTCAATGATCCAACCAGCCCTGTTGCCATAGCAGCGGGCCAGTTTATGCTCATTCGGCGCTCGGTGTATGAGAGTATTGGCGGTTATGCCGCGCCGCGTCTGCGTGCGACTGTACTCGATGATCTGGATCTGTCGCGTGTTGTGAAAGGGCAGGGCTATCGCGTGTGCTTCCTCGATGGGCGCGGACTGGTTTCGGTACGTATGTACCACAACTTTAAAGAGGTCTGGCATGGCTGGCTCAAGAATGCATACCTGGGCAATCGCGGTGGCTTTGCCTTCTTCCTGGCGCAACTCTTCGGGCTCTTCAATATTGCCATTGCTCCCTTTCTTCTACCTCTGCTTCTACTGGCACGTTGGAGGTCTCCGCGTAAGAGAGAGATAGTAGGGGCGACGGTGCTAGAGATGGGGGCGCTTTTGAGTTATCGTTTCTGGCTCAATCGTATGTTGGATTTGCCACGGCGCTACGCGCTTACACATCCACTAGGTGCGGCGGTGTTTGAAGGCATTCTGGGGCGTTCGGCCTGGCAGGTGCTTTCAGGCAAAGGGGTAGCGTGGCGTGGGCGCACTTACCATAGTGTCAGCGAGGCGGCGCATAAAAAGTGAAGGTTGTTTTGATTCTGGAAATGCAGAGATCGATAACTGGTTACCTTTATCTGTCATAAAGACGGGTCCAAGGTTGCATGCTGGGAAACTTCCCTGACCACATTGAGAAAAGCCTTGACTAAGGGGGAGGTATTCTCTTGTTTCCAAGCCATTGCATACTTAACCAGGGTTGCGGGACCCGCGAGCGGGCGGTAGATCACCTCATGCGTGCGTAATTCGCTCAGGCAGGATGAAACCAGTGCGACCCCAATACCCGCTGCCACTAACCCAATCACTGCCTGCTCGGATGTCGCCTCCTGAACGATGTTGGGACTAAAGCCAGCTTCCAGGCACATCGCGATAATCTGGCTGTAGATTAAAGATCTTTGTGTGCGCTCATACATAATAAACGGTTCTGAGGCGAAGTCATCGAGCGAGATTGGCCCCTGGCCTGCGAGTGGATGTTTGATTGGAATGGCAATCATTGCTTGCTCGCTTAGGACGGTTTCATAGGAGATTTCAGGGACATGCATTCCCTGTACAACCAGACCCACATCGCAGCCCTTTTCTAAGATGTGCTCTTCGAGTTCGGGAGAGCACATCTCGCGCAATGTGATCTGCACATCAGGAAAGCGCTCGCGGAAGAGACGCACTACCCCTGGTATTAGGTTGAAGAGGGCTATACTTACGTAGGCGACCACTAACGATCCCGCTTCTCCTCGTTCTGCTCTCCTGGCTAATTCCATCCCCTGCCGTAGGTGTGCAAGTGCACTATAGGTTTCCACGAGAAAGGCGTGGCCTGCATCTGTCAGTTCGACCCGGCGTGTGGTGCGCCGAAAAAGCATCACCCCTAAATCCTCTTCAAGTTGCTTGATTTGAAAACTTAGCGGCTGCTGCGCGATGTGTAGTCGTTCGGCGGCACGGGCAAAGTGCAACTCTTCGGCAACGGCGACAAAATAGCGTAAGTGGCGAAGCTCCATAGAGGCTTTCTCCCCTATTATGTATGGTAGAAGTGTTAATAGAAGCGAAATAAGTGTTGGACAAGCGATAGTATACCCTGTTAAGCTGTATCTCAGCAAGAGGGGGCGATCCCCTCTATAGATAGAATCAGAGGAGAGACACATGAAGCGACGAGATATCACAATTTCTTCTCAGGGAAAGCGCTGTGCTGCTTGGCTATATTTGCCATCAGAATCGGGTCCATTTCCTTGTGTGATCCTGGGACAGTGTTTGGGTGGAACTCGCGAACTGCGCTTGGATGCTTACGCCACACGCTTTGTCGAGGCTGGGATTGCGGCCATTGTCTTTGAATACCGTTATTTTGGAGCCAGCGAAGGTGAGCCGCGTGAACTGGTACATATTGAGAGTCAGCTTGAGGATTGGGCATCGGCTATTGCTTATGCTCGCGCTCATACGGAACTCGATGCGGAACGAATCGCATTGTGGGGAACATCGTTGGGTGGAGGACATGCTATCGTTTCGGCTGCCCGCGTTCGTGGCCTGGCGGCTGTGATAGCCCAGAATCCCTTTACGGATGGTTTTACCAACCTTGCCGCTGTCAAACCTCTTGCGATGCTGCCGATGCTGGCAAGGGCTATCAAGGACCAGTTTTGGGGGTGGTTGGGGCAGTCTCCTAGTTACATCAAAATCATGGGAAAACCTGACGAATTAGCGATCTTTAAGTCTCCTGATGTGGAACGCGATCTGCGGCATCTCGTGCCTAATGGCGTTCACTGGAAGAATAGGATTGCCGTCCGCGCGCTTCTGAGCCTTCCGTTCTATCGCCCCATTACCTATGCATCTCGTGTAGAGTGTCCGCTCCTGATGTGCATAGGGAATCGCGACACAGCCGACTCGCCCCAAGCGGCACTCAAGACCGCGCAGGCCGCGCCACATGGGGAGGCCTTGTGCTATGATTGCGACCATTATGACTTTTACGAGGGCGCGATTTTTGAGCAAACGGTTGCTGACCAGTGCGCCTTTCTTGTGCGACACTTGTTAAGAAAATGATGTTGGATAACCCGGGAGGAACTAGCCGTTGTATGGTTGGTCAGTTCCTCTCAGGTGTAATACTGTTCCGCGATCTGGCGGGCCGCGTTGGCGACGGCGATGCGCACTTCATCTGGCTCAATAACAATTGCCTGTATACCGAAAGCCAGGACATAAGGAACGGCGACCTCTACCGAATTGAGCTTTACCTCGACAATGATACTCTCATCGGGATGGGCTTCTAGAATGGTATAGCGCCCCTCAAGTTTATGACGTGCCTCCTCGCTGATGTGTAAGATAACGCCTATAGGTGGCTGATTTGCCTCGGAGAGGCTGCGTTCCTCCTTCCAGTACGTGCGGAGATCGAAGTTTTGGTGCTCGCATACCACCTCTTCGGAGACGCGTATATTTTCAATATTGCCTACACGGAAGGTCTGATACGTGCGACAGGTATGGCAGTAGGCCACAAGGTACCAGATACCTGTGCGAATATGTTTGAGCGACAGGCCCTTAAAGACCAGCCCGATAGGGTCGAGGCGACGCCATCTCATGCCGGGCGTGTCGACACAAGAGACACAGGGATACAGGATATCAACCTTCAAGGCCTGTAGAACGGCGGAGCGGATCTGTTCAAGATAGCTTGTGCGCGCGCTGCCAAAGCGCCAGGCAGTCATATCGAAGAAGATTCGCTCACGTGCCTCTCGCACCTCGCTGCGATACTCTTCTGGAAGCGTGGCCTCCAGTTTGATGAGCGCGCGGTGAAGTCCATCGTCCCCTGCGAAAAGGCTATAGTTACCTGCGATATCCGTGCTGAGAATTAAGGAAACCGCTTCCTCACGCGTGAAGACGGTCGAGTCAAATTGATAGTCAGCCGGTAAATAATACCCTCCACCTGGCCCATAATCCATCGAGATAGGTACATGAGACAGCGAGAGGGAAGTAATATCGCGATAAATTGTTCGCGTGGATGTCCCTAGAATCTCGGCTAGTCTCCTGGCTGTCATTTTTCCGCGTGCTTGTAACAGTAGCGTAATAGCCATGAGACGCTCGATCTTTTGCATACTTGTATTCTGACATGAAGCTGTACCTAATGGCAAGGTTATAGTAGTGTTTTTGGCATCTTTTCTCAGTAGAAAATAGGGCTAGTTATGCAACATTTTGCCCTTTTTGACGTTATACTCATAGAGATATGAATGGTTGCCATGTCCGATTTTAAATGGATGTCGCCAAAACAGATAAGTACAGGTCAGGTATGGTCCTTCATCTTCTGCGCCTATATCTGATTATAGTAATATTTTTATATAGGCAATGGGCCGCTATTGATGAGCCATAATGGCTTGGTTGCTTCCTAACATAATGCACGTAGTGCATGTGGCTTGTGTAGTGATCTGAGCAAGCATGTAAGTGTAAAGCGCGGTGGTATGCGTGTCGCTGTTTTTCAGTATCCCTCAAAACTCATCGAATAACTGACACCCCCCTGTCAGTCATTGCAAGCTAGACTTTTAAAGGGAAGATGTGGTTTGTGCGTAGAGGCTATAGGCGTGTCAAGAAAGGACCTGCTTGCAATGCCATTAGAGAGACAGCAAAAATTATTATCATCGTATGTTGAATCATTTAAGTTTAATTGGCGTATACTCACTCGAATTGTAGGATTATTGCGCCCCCATTGGTTCTGGTCCGTTGTTACTATCCTCTGTGTTGCGCTGGCAACTGGTGCGTCGCTGGTAGTGCCGCAATTACTGCAATGGGTTATCGACGTAGGTGTGCGAAACGGGGATTTTACCGGATTGTTGATCGCTGCGGCAGCCATTCTTGGTGCCAGCGCTCTACGAGGTCTCTTCGCGTATGGGCAGGGATACCTCTCACAGTCCGTCTCGCAAGATGTCTCATATGATCTGCGTAATAAAATGTATGACCATTTGCAAAATCTCAGTTTTGCCTTCCACGATGATTCTGAGACGGGTCAGTTGATGTCGCGTATGACGGTGGATATCGAGGGAATACGCAACTTCCTCCCTTTTGGTCTTATGCGTGCCTGCCTGGCTATTGTCACCTTTGTGGCGGTCGCAGGGCTCCTCTTCTCGCTTGACTGGGTGCTGGCACTGGTAACGCTCATCTGTGTGCCATTTCTGGCGGTGTTTACCTCACAGGTCGCGGTGCGCATTCGCCCTATCTGGTTGGCTGTCCAGAATGAGAACGGCGTGTTAAGCACGGTTATGCAGGAGAGCTTGAGTGGTGTGCGGGTCGTTAAAGCCTTCGCGCGCGAAGAGTTCGAAATGGACAAGTTCGATAAGCAAAATCAGCTCTTGCGCGATTACAGCTTGAAGGCAATGCGCTTTATGGCCTGGAACCAGCCTTTGCTGGTCTTTGTTCTCAATATCGTGACTGTGCTGGTGCTTTGGGTAGGTGGTGTCGCGGTCATCCAGCATCATCTGAGTCTGGGTACACTGGTTGCGGTAACACAGTATGCTCTCTTGCTGGCGACGCCGGTTCGTACCTTTGGCTTCATGGTGAACTGGTTCATGCGCGGACTTGCCGCTGGTGAGCGCATCTTCAACGTGCTTGATACCACCTCGACGGTTGTGGATGCTCCCAATGCGAAGGAATTAAAGAATATCGAAGGCCATGTGCAGTTCGAGCATGTGGACTTTGCCTATAATCGCGGTCGACAGATTCTACATGATATCAACATCGACGCTCAGCCCGGTCAGGTGGTCGCGTTGCTAGGTGTGACTGGTAGCGGAAAGAGTTCGCTCCTGCACCTGTTGCCCCGCTTCTATGATGTGACTGGTGGCTCGCTGAAGGTGGATGGTATAGATGTGCGTGACGTAACACAGGTGTCGCTACGCCGCAATATTGGTCTGGTGCTACAGGATGTCTTCCTCTTCAACGCGACGATCCGTGACAACATTGGCTATGGTGTTCGGGGCGCGACCGATGAGCAGATTTATAATGCGGCGAAGGTAGCGCGCATTCACGAATTTATCATGACGCTGCCTGATGGCTACGATACCTGGGTGGGTGAGCGCGGTGTAACGCTCTCCGGTGGTCAGAAGCAGCGTATCGCCATCGCGCGTACACTCCTGCTTGATCCGCGTATCCTGGTATTGGATGACTCGACGTCAAGCGTCGACATGGAGACAGAATACCTGATTCAGCAGGCGCTAGAGGCCGTAATGAAAGGGCGTACCTCATTTGTCGTAGCCTCGCGACTGCGAACAGTTAAGAATGCCGACCAGATCATGGTTATCGAAGAAGGGCAGATTGTCGAGCGTGGTACGCATGATTCTCTGATCAAAGAGAATGGACGCTACGCGCGCCTGTATGATTTGCAGTTGCGTGAGCAAGAAGAGTTTGAGGCTCGCGCACTAGCTGATCAGGTTGAAGAGGAGTTGCGTAAGAATCGCAAGGACGTAGATACGACTGACTATATGGAGATAGAGAACGCTGAGAAAAGGGAGGTGATGCGGTGATTGTGCGCAAGAAAAGTTCAAAATATGATCTCTATGCCAAGCTAGCGGCCCAACATACCTGGAACGAGAATAGCCTGGCGGGTTCAGATGAAGATATCAACGGTAAGTTCGATTGGAAGCTCATCGGTCGCTTTGGCCCCTATGTCGATAAGTACAAAGGGGTAACGATTATGAGTTGCTTCCTGGTGTTGCTCTACACGGCCTTTAACCTTGCGAACCCCTACCTGATTGGTGTGGCGATTGACAGCTTTATCAGCCATAGCGATCTGGTAGGATTGGCCTGGATTAGTGGTGCGCTCTTGCTGGTTAACGTTGGCATGTGGCAGTCGCAATACTGGCAAATCTGGAGCATGTCTCTGGCGGGACAGAAGATTCTGTATAACATGAGCGCCGACATGTATGCGCACTTGCAGAAGCTCTCCCTGAGCTTCTATGACCATACGCAGATTGGTCGCGTCATGTCGCGCCTTCAGAGCGATATCGATGTCATGGAATCGATGCTGAGTTCGGGTTTGCTCTCGATGCTTGGCTCCCTCGTCGCGTTGATAGGTATCATTGCCACTATGCTAGCGATGAGCGTGCGTCTGGCGTTGCTTACCTTTACGGTATTGCCAGTCATGGTTATTATCGCCATATTCTGGCAGCGTTATGCTCAACGCTCGTTCCGTCGCACGCGCGCGGCTATCTCGCTGGTGAACGCAACCTTGCAGGAAAATATCTCGGGTATGCGTGTTATCCAGAGCCTTGCGCGTGAGGATCGTAACCGCGAAGAGTTTGAAGAGCTGAACCACTATAATCTGGATACTAACCTGGAAGCGAACCGCATCGCAGCCCTGGTCCTGCCGCTGGTCGAGGTTGTTGCTGCTGTCGCGACGGCTCTGGCGGTCCTTTATGGTGGCTGGATGGTCGCGCATGGTGAGTTGCAGGTTGGCATACTTGTTGCCTTTACGCTCTATATCAACCGTTTCTTCGACCCCATACGCGATCTGAGCATGCAGTATACGCAGCTGCAGCGCGCGGGTGTGGCTGCTGAGCGCATTTTCCAGATTCTCGATGTCCCGATTTCGATTCAGGATCGCGAGGATGCTTATGAGATGCCACAGGTGAAGGGGACCGTCGAGTTCAAGGATGTGGTCTTCGGGTACAAGAAGGAGCATCCAGTTCTCAAGAGGCTGAATCTCAAGGCTGAAGCTGGTCAGACGATTGCTATTGTGGGTCCGACCGGGGCTGGTAAGAGTACCATTATCAGCCTGCTTCCCCGCTTCTACGAGTTGCTGGATGGGAAATTACTGATTGATGGGCACGATATTCGCGAAGTGAAACAACAATCGTTGCGGCGACAAATTGGTATCGTGCTTCAGGAGCCGTTCCTCTTTACTGGCACGATTCGCGAAAATATCCGTTATGGGCGCCTGGATGCGAGTGATACAGAGGTTGAGGAGGCTGCGAAGGTTGTGGGTGTGCATGATCTCATTCTAGGCATGCCTGAGGGGTATGATACAGTCATTCGTGAGCGTGGACGTAACCTGAGTGTGGGACAGCGTCAGTTGATCTCCTTCGCGCGCGCTCTGCTGGCTGATCCGCGTATCCTGGTTCTCGATGAGGCCACGGCAAGCATTGACACCTTTACAGAGGTCCTGGTGCAGGAGGGCCTGCGTCGCCTACTTTATGGGCGCACGGCGTTTGTGATCGCTCACCGTCTCTCGACGATCAAGGGCGCGGACAAGATCATTGTCTTGAAGCAGGGCCAGATTGTCGAACAGGGTACACACGACGAATTGCTGGATGCTGAGGGTGCGTACGCCTCACTCTATGCAATGGGCTTCCGCCATACGGATGTGAAGGAAGAGTTGCCAAGAGCCGTCTAATAGATACCAGAACGTAGTCAGGAAGGGGTATGAGTGAGGCTAACGTCTCATTCATACCCCTTCCTGAATTTTGTAAAGAATTGGGCATTTCTCTCAGAAGGCAGGGTGTGCAGGTACGATTGTTAGCGATAATCGTACCTGCATCCCTTATTTCCCATGTGATAAACTTTGCGGTAGATGTCGTATAAGAGAAAGAGGTGAGAAATTCGGAGTTGTCGAGCGTTGGAGTAATTGAGGATATCTTTGAAAGTGTTCGTGAGAAAGGGGTGATGTTATTATTGACAGCAATTATATAACCGGCCAACATCAAGCGGTGAGGATTATTAAAGCCCCGCTTTTGCCCCGACGTATGGCGACGCATGCCCTGCCAACGCCTTTCGTGCAGGACCACGCGCACTATAGTCAGTTTATCCTCGCGCGCGAGGAGTTAAGTGGGCAGGTGGCTGAGCATGTTCATCTGGATCAGCTATTATTGAAGCGCGTAAAGCTGAGCGAGAGCCAGTTTGAGCTGATCCGCTTAGAGGACTGCCGCCTGGAGTCTACAGAACTTGCGGGTGCACAGTGGCAGCAAGCTAGCTTTGATCGCATAGAGTTTCGCTCCTGTTTTCTGATGGGTTTCCAGGCCAACGAATCGCGCTTGCATGATGTGGTATTCCAGGATTGCAAGCTCAACCTGGCCCAGTTTCGCTTCGCTAAGTTCAGGGCGGTTCGCTTCGAGGATTGTGATTTGAGCGAGGCCGATTTTCAAGGGTCCGATCTCACAGGGGTAGTATTTGAGCGTTGTCGTTTGCGAGGTGTACAGTTCTCTGGCGCGCGACTCAAAGGCGCACGGATCGCTGGCTGTGAGATTGAGGGTCTACATATAAGCGCGAACGATTTACAGGGATTAGTTATAGATCCTATGCAGGCATTGGCCCTGGTTCAAGTGTTAGGGGTGAATGTGGAGTGGTCTTATGGGAATCCGAAGACAGACGAGTTGATATGAACGTAGACGTAACATTCGTGAGTAAGGATAGGTAAGAAAATGGCTCGCTTAGCGAGCCATTTTCCGTGGGAGAAAGGCTATGCGAGAGAGGTTATACTGTCTGTTTGCAGGCTGTGTGTTTGTGGCCCTGATATTATCCGCATGCGCTCAGGAAACTTCGACCAAAAACCTCAGTACCGCAGGATTAACTCCTGGGCCAACCTGGGGAGCACAGACCAGGACTTCGGGTTGTGTCGTGCGCAGTAGCTTACCAGATAAAGGATGTACGCCGGGAGATGCTGTTGCAGGTATAACAAAAGAAAAGGTGTGCAAGAATGACTACACATCCATGATGCAAGGGATGCCACAGAGCCTGCGGAGCCAGATTTTTACAGCATATGGTATTGATCAACAGTCTAGTAGTAAATTTGAGATAGATCATCTCATCAGCCTGGATCTAGGTGGTTCTAATAGCCCTGCTAATCTGTGGCCTCAGGCACTTAACCCCAAACCAGGGGCCCATGAGAAGGATCGTGTTGAGAGCTTTCTGCATAGTCAGGTGTGTGCAGGCACGCTTGATCTGAAGCAGGCCCAGATTAAGCTCGCCACCGATTGGCTGGCTGTATATGAGCAGATGCCTAAGGGATGAAATAAGCTGAATGCATTATAAATGTAAAATTAAAAAGCTTAATGTAAAATTAAAGAATTATTAATCCTACGCTATCTGCTTGTATTTGTGAATCTTTCTCTCCTCTTTTGCCGTGATAATATCTGTAAGGACACAACGAAGATTCATTATCAAGGCATCAAAGAAGTTATCGTAATCGAAGAGGAGGGATTTGAGTGATGTTTACTACAGCTAGCCTTATACTTGCGGATGTGGGCTTGAGTACGATTGTATGGTGGTTGCTTGTTGGTTTGATCGCCGGTTTCCTGGCGAGCGTGGTTATGCGCGGTGGTGGTTATGGCGTCATCGGAGATATCGTTGTGGGCCTGGTGGGCGCGTTGATTGGTGGTTTCCTGGCTGGCTTGCTGGGACTTGGCTCTAACAGCCTTATTGGATCGATTATCATTGCCTTTATTGGCGCATGTATCTTGATCGCAATCTTACGAGCGGTCTCGCGCGGAACGGTTCGGCGCTAACGAGCATCAGAAGATAAAAAACAGCCAGGGGAGCAGGTTACCTGCTCCCCTGGCTGTTTTTTATGGCATTCTGTTTTCTGGACGGTAGTGAGTGCTAGAGAGTTGTTTTTGCAGATAGGCCAGTTTATCTGGGTTCATTTGAGTATAGATATCCTGAATCCCTTCGGTGTTCAAGGTCATGCTGATGGCTATAACTAGTTTACCTTCATCCCAGAACAGAATTGCGGGGTTGCCGTTAATTTCCTCCAACGTATGTAGCAGAGCCCGATTGTTTTTGTAGGCTCCACTGAGCCAGAAACACCAGAAGCGCGCCACGGCTTGTTGACCATAAATTGGTTTGAAGTTTGTCTGTATCTTGCCACCACCGTCCGACCAGGATATGGTCTCTTGTGACAGAAGGCTGGTCAGTGCCGCCATGTCACCGGCTTGGCTGGCGGAAAGAAAACTAAGCACGAATTGACGCTGGCGCTGTGGCTCCGGCTCGAAACGCGTTCTCCTGTCTTGTAAGGCTTGCCTGGCCCGATGAAAAATCTGGCGGCAATTGGCCGAGCTTTTCTCTAGCATTGTCCCGATTTCGCTAAAGGGATAATCAAAGACTTCGTGCAAGAGAAAAACGGCTCGCTCTGGTGGGTTGAGAGCTTCTAGCAAGCATAAAAACGCCAACGAAAGCGCTTCTTGTTTCTCAAGGTTGTTTTGGAGAGATTCGTTATCTCCCGTTGTGAGAATTGGTTCGGGTAACCAGACACCAAAATACTGCTCACGTGCGACGCGAGCCGATTTTAGATAATCGAGTGACAGACGGGTAATAATGGTTGTAAGATATGACTTCAAGGAGACAATATCCTGGCTGGCATTTGCCTGGTAGCGTAGATATGTCTCCTGAACAAGGTCCTCAGCGTCGCTTGCGCTCCCGGTCATTCGATAGGCAATGGTAAAGAGGAGCGAGCGGTAATGCTCAAACTCTTCTTCCTGGCTTATGGGTTCATCCATCACTTACATTTCTCCTTCTCTCTTCCTGCGTATTATAAGTCTATTTCAGGGTAGAGAACAAAAAGGAGGCCTGTCACATTTGCCTGTGCTCTCTCGTCTCCTGTACGACATCTGAGGTTCATTCAGAATATTTAGAAATGAGAGAAGAAATTACTATGCTACATATTCTAGTTACGGGCGGAACTGGTACCCTTGGTCGTAATGTTGTCCCTAGCTTGCGGGATGCCGGCTGCAAGGTACGGGTTCTAAGTCGACACAGCCGCGAGTCTGGAGAAGGCATCGAGTTTGTGACAGGTGATCTGACAACGAGCTCAGGAATCGATGCCGCAATGAAGGGCGTTGATATCATTTTGCATTGTGCGGGTAGCAATAGTGGCGACGAAGTGAAGACTCAGAATCTGGTCCGAGCGGCATCGGGAGTGGGTGTGAAGCATCTGGTATATATCTCCGTTGTAGGCGCGGACCGCGTTCCGGTTGAAGGATTCATGGACCGAGCCATGTTCGGCTATTTCGCATCTAAGCGTGCCTCCGAGCAGATTGTGATTGATTCTGGCTTGCCCTGGACGATTCTGCGCGCTACTCAGTTTCATGACTTGCTCTTTACAGTCGCTCAGGCTATGGCGAAGTTGCCTGTTATGCCAACTTTTGCTGGTTTTAAATACCAACCAGTCGCTGCCGAAGAAGTGGCTGATCGATTGGTCCAGCTCACGTTAGGAGAACCTGTTGGTTTTGCTCCTGACCTTGGTGGGCCACGAATATACGCGATGGCTGATCTGATGCGCGCATACCTGCGTGCCAGGCATCAGCGTCGCTTGATTATACCTATGTGGCAGCCAGGCAAGGCCGCTAGTGCTCATCGGGCTGGTGCGAACTTAACACCAGATCACAGTGACGGCATCCGTACCTGGGAGGAGTTTCTTGCTGAACGATTGAGCGTGGCTGGTGATAGCCGCTCCTGACCATTAGTGCTAATCTATACTTAGAGCTACACTCAAAAGGATGCTCTCGGATAAGAGCATCCTTTTGAGTGTTTTACAATATTTTTTGTAGCCGTGAAACCCTTGCGCGTCGGGAATTAGATGTGTTTGAAGCGCATGCGAATACCATTGAGGGGAGAGCCAGTGACTCCATAGACCTGTTGGATATTCTGATTGGGTGCCACTGAGAAGTGATAGTTGCGCAAAACATGCGATGCCAGAGCTTTGATTTCGACCTGAGCGAAGTTGATACCGATACAGATGCGTGGGCCGCCACCGAAGCCAACCAGAGCGTATGGGTTCTTCTTGTGCTCCTCGCGTGGGGGCGTGAAGCGGTCGGGATCGAATTTCTCAGGGTCCGCGAAAATGCTGGGAATCATATGAGCCCCTGTGATGGAATAGAGGAGGAAGGTTCCGGCAGGCACATGATAGCCATGAAACTCGAAGTCCTCTGTTACGCCGCGTGGACCATTCGCGACTGGAGGATAGAGCCGCTCGGCCTCACTTAGAGCGTTGTCCAGCACCTTCATCTTTTTGATCTCTTCCAACGTTGGCTCATTACCCGGAGTGAGAAGTTGCTCCTGCTCCTGCATGATACGTTGGGTATAGTCGGGGTATTGTGCGAGCAGATAAAGTAGCCAGGCACTCAAGCTAGTGGAGGTTTCATGACCTGCTACCAGCAGAATGTTGATGTGTGAGATAAGCTGTTCATCCGTGAGCGTTTCGCCATGCTCATCATGAGCGCTTACCAGTAGGCCAAAGATATCGTCGGTAGGATGCTTGCGTCGTTCCTCGATACGAGGAACAAGGAGTTCACGCAAGCGCTGTTGAAGAGGCATGATATAGGCGTAGTACTGTTCATCTGAATCAAAAGGGCCAGTGGGATAGAGCAGATTGATAAACAGTTCGCGGAAGGTATCGACCTCCGTACCACTCTTTAGGCCTGTAAGAGCTTCGGCGGCGACATTGAAGGTGATTGTACGCATCTCCTCGTAGATATCAACCTCGCCGCGCTCGCCCCAGGTCTTTGCTTGCTCACGGATGATGCGCTGCATCAGGGGTAAGTAGCGCGACATATAGCTAAAGGTAAAGGCGGGATTCATAATCTTACGATGATGTGAGTGTTCATCGCCATCCATCATGAGCAGACCCCGTCCCAGGAGTTGCTCAACGCCAAAGACTGTCCCCCAGCCAATATGATTGGAAAACTTTTTGCGATTATTGATCAGAACGAAGCGGTTGGCCTCAGGTCCAAGCATGTAGATTCTTTGCATTCCAAAACGTTCGGCGCGAAATATCGGACCATGCTTTTCATAGAGACCGGCGAGCACTGGGCCCATTTGGAGGCTGAAGTTATCGGGGAATTCAACTTCTGGAATAGCTTCATATGGGCGTATCTCTGAAGTAGTCATGCTTTCTCCTTGCATAGCGCATAACCTACGAGTTGGTAATGATGTACAGGTTACAAATTGGTGATTTCAATGGAGATACGCTTCAAGGATAGTGGGGGTTGTAGAGATAGGGCAGGCGCGACTCTAAGGTATTTGTATCTACCTGAGTATGCTCAGGTATTCGCGTAAGCGAGAGTCGCGCCTGTAGATGTTTGCGTGTTTTAGCGGACAAAGTGTTCTCGTTGCAAGTGCGTGTAGAAAGTATATTTGTGCCCACAGTACATAGATGCGGCGTATTCGATTGGTTGCTTGCGTTCAGTATAGGTTGTGCGACGTGTATAGAGTACGGGGCTACCTACTGAGATCTTGAGTAATCGGGCCTCATCCGCTCCAACCAGACCAGCTTCAAGCTCTTGATCGGCCTCTAGCGGCGGCTGACCATACTTCACGTCTAGTAGATGATAGAGCGAATGTGCATTGAGATCTTCTTCCAGCAAACGTTCGCAGCCCATGAAATGGATAAAGGAGGTTTCGAGCGCCAGGGGGTCACCATCGGCGATGCGCAGTCGATGCAGGCGAAAAACGTTGTCGCCGCTCTTGATATGCAGACGCTCCGCGATCTTTTCATCAGCGGGCCACATTCTGGCGGAGAGGACATGTGCGCTTGCCCGTTGTCCGCGAGCCTGCATATCCTGGGTGAATCCGGTGAGTTGAGTGAGGTGTTGGGTGATGCGGTGACGACTGACGAATGTGCCGCGCCCCTGTTCGCGATAGAAGAGCCCTTCGTTGACCAGTTCGGTGATGGCCTGGCGTGCCGTCATGCGGCTGATGCCATATTGCTCACTGAGTTCGCGCTCGGAAGGAATGAGATCGCCGGGCTTCCATTCCTCGCCGCGAATCTTTTCGCGCATGATCTCTTTGAGCTGGTAGTAACGTGGCAAAGGGCTATTTCGAGAGATGATACTCATAAGCAACCTTCCCAGCAGTAAATCATCCATCAAGGTCTTATTCGAAAACCAATGCTGCCTTCGCGGCAGTTAGCGCGGACCCTTTCTTTATTGAACTCCTGAGCGCGCTGTGTCTCCGCACGGGGTCGGCGCTCGTGTTGGTGTTCATAACAGATAGAACGCGCTCAAATTTCCTCATAAGGAGTAAGAAATGTGTGCCTCTAGCCTGTCCGGGCGAGCAATGCCGGGAAGCATGGGCGAGCATCTATACTATACCATAGTTGCGCTACTTCGCGAATTCACTACGATAGCATGTTTAAGCTCCAAAGTTTGCGCCCCATGCATCTAACTGACGAATCATAGATTCATAGCTTCGCCCCTGGTCTGTCAGCGAATATTCAACCTTTGGGGGACTTGATCATATACTCGGCGTTGAAGCATGCCTAATTGCTCTAAGTCGCGCAATTGAAGTGTGAGCATCTGTCGACTGGCCTGTGGAATGAGGCGCTGTAATTCGCCAAAGCGCTTGGTTCCGTTGAGCAAGTGATACCAGATTTGTAATTTGAATCTGCCCCCTACTGTCATGATTCCCGCCGGGCATCTCATTGCCTTTTTTTGTTGCGCCATATATGACCCTCCGTATACTTACACCTTATCCGGAAACCTGAGCGCGGCAGCGGCGTTGGTTTTCGCATAAGACCATAGTCAAGAACTTTTGCGTACTTGTTTATGCCCAATCAATCAGGTAGCATTCACATTGTAACAATTGATATCAATCACTACAAGGTTGGCGCGGGAAATGCGCATGCTTTTGCGGTTTTCAGGATATACCAGAACGGGGGAGATGGTCGCCCTCGAATTTACCGCTTTATAAGCCGCCGTTGGCAGTCATTGAGAAAGAAGGTTATTCCATGAGTGCTATGGAGAAACAGGATGTTAATATGACTTCGTTGCAGTCGCAGCTTGACGCGCTAGCGGCGCAGGCATATGACCAGTTACCAGGCACTTTGCTACGCCAGTTACAACTCCCTATTGAGCAGTTAATGGCGTCTGAGGCAGTCAGCAAAGCTCTTAAAGTGGGGGAGCGGGTTTCTGATTTCACGTTACCTGATGCGCTTGGCAATCTAGTGACGTTCTCGACGTTACTCCAACGAGGTCCGGTTGTGGTCTCTTTCTATCGTGGCGCATGGTGCCCATACTGTAATCTACAACTGCGCGCGTATCAGCAGGCATTACCGCAGATTCAAGAGTTAGGGGCCTCCCTGGTCGCGATTTCACCCCAGACAGCGGACCATAGCCTATCGCTGATGGAGAAGCAGGAATTGACTTTCACCGTTTTGAGCGATGTTGGCAACAGGGTCGCGCGTCAGTTTGGGCTCGTCTTCACTCTCGACGAGTCTGTACGTGCCGCTCATAAACAGGTAGGCATGGATCTCCCTGTCTACAATGGTGACGAATCCTGGGAACTGCCAATGCCAGGAACTTTTGTTATTGACCAATCTGGAATCGCGTGTCTGGCTTTCGTCGATCCTAACTTCACCCAGCGCCTTGAGCCATCTACCATCATTGCCAAACTTGAGAAATTACGTCCTGTCCAGGCTTCAAAAGTTATCAAATAAATGGCAACTCTTTCGTCTGGGCAAGGGCCAGTGCGGAGAGGCAATTATAGAGGAGCAAGTTTTATGCGTTCATCCATACATCATGACAAAGGAAAGACATATATTACGAGGGGTCATGTGTTAGATTTTGGCTGGCGCTACGACCTGATGTTGTGGTACTTCAATACCTTCACCGCGCCCGGGAAGTGGCGTGCGTTACAGAGGGAAATTATCGAACTGGCAGATTTACAGTCTGGAGAAGCGGTGCTGGATGTGGGCTGTGGGACTGGTACGTTAGCCATAGACGCGTATAGGCTCGTTGGCGCTAAGGGTCGTGTGTGTGGAATAGATCCAGGCTCGAAGCAGATTGAGCGCGCGTACCGCAAGGCGCGCACTGATGCTCCTTCTATTAACTTCCAGGTGGGAGCGATTGAAAACTTGCCCTTTCCAGATAAGTCGTTCGATCTGGTCCTGAGTACCTTGATGATGCATGTTCTGCCTGATGATCTTAAACGCCAGGGACTTGTAGAGATTGAGCGCGTACTCAAACCTGGAGGGCGCGTACTGATTGTTGATACCAGGAGGTCTGAGGAGGGTTCAACACGTCCCGCGCATACCGGACCGTGGAACAGTGGTGTTCAGGATCAGCCAGGACTTCTAAGTGAGGCTGGGTTCATCCAGATCGAGAGTGGCAAGCTAGGGACTGACTCACCTAAGCTACCCGAAATCGGCTATGTCAAGGCGCGGAAAAGTCTATGAAGCAGCGCGTGAGATTGTCAGAGGCGAGAAGAAGAAAGTGTGATCGATCCCAAAAACGATTGTACATAGATATCCAAGTGTGATCGATTCGGAAAACGGTAATAGTGTGCAGGGAAGTGTGAGCGCTTTCCTGCATAAGAATGCGGTGTGGTAGGAAGTGTGATTGATCCAAAAATGGTAGCAATCATTGTTGAAGATGATAATAGAGGTTTTCTATGAGAGTTGTACGCGTCATTTCGTTGGTCGCCCGCTTGGCGCTGATGACCACGTTGGTTCTTGGATTATTGTTCTGGCTTGCTAATTTGTTGAGACTAGGCTGGCTTCTGGCGGCTCTGGCCTCTATAAGCATTGTGAATGTGCATATTGTGCTTGGTAGTACCGGATCTCTCTTCTTTCTGGTGCTAGGAGTCATCGCGCTCCTCACGCCAGGGGTCAGGCTTATGGGTATTGTAGGCATCACCTACGCTCTCGTGGTGCCAGTCCTTGGCGTGACGCAGATGCGAATCCTTCCCGGTGACCTGCACTGGCTGATCCAGATTGTTCACCTGCTCATCGGCATTGGCGCTATGTACCTGATTCTCAGCATAGAGAAGCGCTATCGCCACCTTAAGCAGTCCGCTTCTGGCGATGCCGAACGCGGATCAATTACTATCCAGACAGTGAATTGAGAGCATGTGAGCGATCCGGGAATCGTTCATGTGGAGCCTGGGGTGGAGTGGGCAAAATAACTACTCTACCTCCAGGCTGCTTTATTGTTTGGAGCGTTTACACAAAGAAGTATGATGAGGAATGATCCTTTTAAATAGCTACCTGAGGAATCTGATTGCCCTTTTTTCTGGTTTTAGCTAGATTGATATTATATGATGAGATATGGATGAGTTGTATATCTTCTATTTGTAGCCACTAAAAGGATCAGAAAATATATGAAAGTGACTGTATGTGAGCTTCCCAATAACCGAGAAAATTTTAGCTTTGCCTGGAAAGAGCTGATTGCCCATGTCAGAGAGCAGCGTAGTGATCTGGTCTTGTTGCCAGAATTACCATTTTCCGCCTGGTTTGCCAGGATACCAGAGTTTGATGCTCTGCGCTGGCAGAGTGCTCAGAATGAGCACGATGTAATGATGAATCAACTCTCTGAGCTTGCACCGGCAGCCATTTTAGGGACGCATTTGGTGAGCAAGGATGGCAAGCATCTCAATCGAGGTTTTTCCTGGACATCTGAGGAGGGGTATAAGGGAATTCATGATAAGTATTATTTTCCTGATGAAAAAGACTTTTATGAGCGTCGCTGGTTTGACCGCAATGAGCGTGATTTCACGGTAACTCATGTACAGGATATGGCAATTGGCTTTCTGATTTGCACAGAAGTAATGTTTAACGAATGGGCCAGGAACTATGGCAAACAAGGAGCGAATATCATTGCAGTTCCGCGTGCGTCATCAATTGCTTATGAGCGCTGGATTGTTGCTCCTCGTATGGCCGCGATTGTTTCGGGGGCCTTCGTGATCTCCTCCAATCGCGTGGATGATCACTTCTTTGTTGGACATGGCGTGATTATCGATCCAGATGGAGATGTGCTAGCCTCTACATCTCGTCAGATTCCCTTTGTTACAGTTGAAATTAATCTAGCTGATAGTGTTCAGGCAAAGAGTATTTATCCCCGTGATGTGTTAGAGTAGGATCTCAATAAAGGTATGATTGATCGCACTTTGGCAAGTCGTTGGCGCGTGTTGAAATATGCCGAAGAAAAGGTGGTACAAGGCCCTGTTCTCAGGATTGTTTATGAGAACAGGGCCTTGTACCACCCTCTAATGGGGAGAAACAAATAGATATCTAGTTCCAATCGATAGCATCAATATAGACAACGGCATTGTAACCAAAGAGGATAATGCCCACCTTTGTTGCGGGTCCCTGGATGTTTGATGGTACTCTGAAGGTGAAGGAATACCATGTTTGATTACTATTGACAAAGGCTACATTGCTATCTGATGTCGCTTTGTACCATGTATCGTTCTGGTCCGCAATATAGAGACTCGCTTCCACACTGCTGCCCTGTGTTTTGAGAATGTAGGCCGTGATGGTCTGTCCGGATTTGAGGGTCTTTGGTAGTAGCGGGGTTTCCAGAGTTGGGTAGCTAGAACTATTATCTGAATTGTATGACACCATTAAGACATGACTGCCATCTTTCGCGCTGCTCGTTGCCTGGTTCTTGACCGAATAAAGGGTGCCATCAGGATCGCTATGTATCCAGCCATCTGTTCCCCCATCCTCAAAGGAGAGGGCACTGGTTGAGGTAACAGGCGGCTTCACAACCTGGGTGGGAGGCGAAGTTGGCGCGGTTGTTGGGTTAGAAGGAGTCGTAGGTGTGGCTTTTGTCTTGGGTGTAGTTGTCTGTGTCGGATGGTGACTATCGGTTGGTGTTTGTCCTGGCGTATTTTGTAAAGCAGGCGTATTCGCAGCCGTTGCGATAGAGTTTGTCTCTTGTTGTACCTCCGGTAAGAGGTTGGCATTGCTCTGTTGCATAAGCCAGAATATACCAGCTATCGTGAGTAATACCAGACACACAATAGCGGGGATGAAAGAGCGCCGCTTACGATTCCCAGAGGCCCGACGTGGTGGATCTGGAAGAATGCGCACAATGTTTGGTGCTGGCTTTGGCACTGGCTGCGAGCTTGTGTCAGACTTTGTGCCTACTGGGAATGAAAGCGATTTCTCATCCAGCTTGTCTGTCGTGCGCGAAGAGGGGGTCGATACTGTGGTATTCTGGATGCCGGACTGAGAGACGCGCTTCGCGAACTCGCCCGGCACCTGCGGATAAGCAAGTGGTGGCGCTACAATAGGGCCTGATTGTATACCTGAATGAGGATCGGTTGTGCTAGCAAGTGATGTTTGGTTAGCAGGCAATACGGCATTGGCATCTGTTTGTATTGGCGTTTCAAGGCTCTTGAGCTCGTTTAGCCATGTACCGGGCGGTGGAAAAGATGGCTGACTGATTGGATTGGAGGGCGCGATAGGCTCCTCTTCAGTCAGCCCGGAAAGCGATTTGTCATAGCGCGTCCCCAATTGATCTAATAGCTCTTCTAGCCTTCTGGTATTTGCGGCTGTATCAGAAGATCCTTCCTCCATTTACTATCCTTTCTTGTAGAAATAAAAAAATAAATACATCGAGTAATATTGATTTAGTAAGGCTAGTTAAATGTACCACACATTAAGCAAGTTGTAGGGGAAAATGGGGTAATAATAGCACAAGTTAGCTAGCTAACAAAAGTGGCTATGTGCCGCTCTGGATAGCAGCAAGAGGAAGGGAACCATAGAAAGTCGAGCCCTGCCCCTCCTTACTTTCTACCCACAGGCGACCTCCGTGGCGGGTGACGACTTCTTTGACGAGATAGAGGCCTATGCCGAAGCCGCTTTGGCTCTGGTCAACGTTGCGGGCACGATAGAAGCGGTCAAAGATATGGGGAATCTCATCACTGGCAATGCCAATTCCTTCGTCTTTAACCCAGAAGATGGCTTCGGGTTCTTGCTCAGTGTCGCGCTGCACACGCAGACCAACCTCAATCTGGCTGCCGGGAGAGCTGTACTTGATAGCATTGCCGACGAGATTATTGAGAGCCTGGCGTAGACGCTCCTCATCGATAAAGGCTAACAGGTGTTCACCGGGTTGGATGTTGTTCAAAATGAGCTTGAGCGTGTGCTGACGTGCAGCGACCTGCTGGGCTTCGAAGGTATGGGTGAAGAGCGTAAGCAGATTGTGGGATTGGCGTTGGAGTGTAAAGCGAAATTGTTCGATACGCGAGATATCCATCATCTCTTCGATGAGGTGCGTGAGTTGCTCACTCTGTTCGGAGATGCTACGTAGAGCGTAGAGCGTGAGGGTATCGAATTGATAGCTCTGCTGACTCTTGAGTTGTAGGATTTCGGTAAAGCCCTGAATGACAGTAATGGGTGTGCGCAGTTCATGGTTGGCGATAGAGAAAAACTCGTTTTTATGCTGCTCTATCGTCTTTTGTGCTGTGACATCCTGAAAGACGATGACCGCTCCATTCATAATATTATCTTCACCGTAGAGTGGCGCGCACGAAGCAAGGGTGATCAAATGGCTTCCGCAAGAGCGCCCGACCATAGCCTCTTTTCCTTTGATGGTCTCACCGCAAAGAGCGCGGCTGACGATCACGGTCCAAGGAGTAATGTGGCGTCCGCCAAAGCTCAGGTCATCTTCAGTGAGGGGAGTACGGTAGTGATGGAGTGGCTGTTTGAGGATGTCCTGTAGTTCGTAGCCTAGGATATGGGCGGCCCCCTCGTTGGCGTAGCTAATTGTGCCATCGGCTGACTCGACGATAAGGATGGCCTCTGGGAGTTGGTCAAGGACAGCACGGAGATAGCTCTGCTCTCGCGTGGCTGAATTATGCTGACGAGCGTAGGCCAGGGCCGATGCGAAATAAGCACAGGAGCCGCGCAGGACGCGTGCCTCTGTTCCGTCGGGGTCAATGGGAGTGTCGAAGAGGACGCTGAGTGCTCCCTCGAGACGATTACTATGCCACAGTGGGAGAAAGGCATAACCCTGGATACCAGCTTGAACAAGAACGTGTTGAGGATCAATCTGGCGTTGGGTGGCAGCCTGTTGCAGATTTGAGACGAAGATTGGTTCGTGCTGCTGTAGGATGGAGGGGACAAATGGGAGATCTGTGTGCTCGAAAGGGATGTATTCTAAATCGGAAACAGTCTGTTTGCTAACGGGATCTGTGTAGGCACAGACATGACGTAGCGCGCGCTGATTTGAGTCGCTACTGAAGATACAAACTTTTGAGGGGCGAATATGGTGAGAGATCGCATAGATGATATTGTGGGCCACGGTATCGATCTCAAGGGAGTCGCGAAGACAACGAGCGACCCGCTCAATAATGGCGATACATTGGCGGTCACTCTCAGCAAGATTGCTCACCCTTTGCGATTCGGCTCGCGCTCTCTCTGCCTGCTGGCGAGCCTGCACCTGCTTGGTGACATCATTGAGCGTCTGTACGATATGAGTCATCTTATGGGTATCGTCAAAGATTGGCTGGAGCATGAAGTCCCAATAAGACAGGTCTTCGCCAACGTGGAAAGGGAGTTCCTCATTGCGGTAAGGTTGGCCACTTGCCTGTACTTCTTTAAAAATCTCCATGACGCGAGTGCTATCGGAGTGAAAGGCCCAGTCCAAAACTGTCTTGCCAACGACGATTTTATGTTCTGGTCGGGTCGCGAAATAGTTATCAAGAAAGCCTTGATAGCTTGAGTTAAACTCTAGCAGGCGTAAATCGTGTGCGCCAAAGATAGCAACACCTACAGGCGTATGCTCCAGTAGCGTTTCCGCATAATGATATGCTTTACTATTCATAAGAGAGCTCATAGTGTACCTGCTGTAAGTATGTAGGTGTAAAGGGTTGCGACGATGTTGTGAATCTATCAGGCATAGCAATATTGAGTGGTATTGAGCTCCTAAACAGAGCCATTATAATATAAGCATTAGTAGATATGGATGTCAAGCTCTGATATATATTGCAGTACTAAAGTCAGCAGCTTATAATAAAGAAGGTATATGTAGCGAAAAATAGGAAATGTAAATAGCAGGAGGGCGAAACCTGATGTCTGAGCAAGCCGATACTTTCAAGGAGGAGAGGGCGAGTACGTACGTGATGGATGCTGGCAACTTTAGCGAGGTCGCGCGTCTGTGTAAGCAACACCGTTTGCTGGCGAGTGGCATGAAGAGGCCGGTGCCTGAGCTAGAGAGCCTCGCGGGTATACATGATGTTTTGGATGTGGCCTGTGGTGCGGGTGGATGGATGATTGATCTCGCGTTAGAGAATCCTGGTCTACAGATTACGGGGCTAGACAATAGCGCAACGATGCTTGAATATGCTCGCTCATCGGTTTTGGAAGAGCAGGTACGCAATATACATCTGCGCCAGATGGATGCTACCAAGCCGTTAGAGTTCCTGGACAATGTATTTGACTTTGTGAATGCGCGCTTGCTTACTAGCTTTATGCCGAGGACCATCTGGCCGAGATTCCTTCGTGAATGTGCGCGGGTAACGCGCAAGGGTGGTTTCATCCGCCTGACGGAGGCCGAGTCTGCCCTGACAAACAGCCGTGCATGCGAAGAGATTCATGCGCTATTAAACCAGAGCTTTTTTCGCGCGGGCATGGGCTTCTCGCCAGATGGGCGGCATGGTGGGGTGACGCCAATGCTTCGGCGCTTGCTCACGGACGCAGGTTGCCGAGATGTCAACATTTATGCCTATGTGGTGGATTGCTCGGCTGGCACGCCTGAGCATAGACGTGTCTATCAGGATGGGGCGACCGGATACAAGCTTGTACAGCCCTACTTGCTAAAACATGAAGTCGCGACGCAACCTGAACTAGATCGTCTTTATCATCTCGCGCTTGAGGATATGAAGTCGCCCGACTTCTGTGGACTGTGGACCTTTATTACAGTGGTTGGCGAGGTGAAGAAGTAAGGCTTGCTCCATAGAATGGATGAGCGAGAACATTGTGATCAAACGACAGACGAAAGCTTAGCGCCCCATCTGAGGATCAACTCGTTTAGGCTTTGTTGTGGCGTTGGTCAATGACACGGCGAGCTTTGAGTTCGTAGCGTGGGAGCGTCCGGGACTCAACTGCTTCGATAGGTATGCGCAGGCTGAGTGATTGGTGTAGCTCCTCTTGCAGGCGTGGAACGAGATTTGCGGGGCATTCAACCCGTAGCGTGAGTTCGTCCATCGTGCCAGCGCTTGTGACAATGATCTGATATTCGGCGACTTCGGGGAAGCGGTGCAGGATGTTCGCGAGGGCTGAGGGATAGATGTTGACGCCACGCACTATGAGCATATCGTCAATCCGCCCAAGTATACCACCCGGTAGGACAAGATAGCTCCTACCACAGGGGCAGTGATGACCACCATTCTCAACGAGGTCGCCTGTGCGGTAGCGTAGCGCGGGGCTACCCCAGCGTCCAAGGTTGGTGAGCACCAGTTCGCCACGCTGACCCTCTGGCACGACTTCGCCTGTTTGTGGATCAAGGATTTCGGCGATAAACTCCCCTTCGTTGACGTGAATACCTGTATGCGCTTCGCAGGTAAAGCCATAGGCTCCCATCTCAGTCATGCCTGCGTGATCGTATGTCTCGGCTCCCCATGCCTCTTCGATGCGCCTGCGCGTAGCTGGAATAGACGCGCCCGGCTCTCCCGCGTGAATGGTTACACGTATGCTGCTCTCCCTTAGCGATATTCCCTGCTCGCGTGCGACCTCAGCGAGGTGAAGGGCATAGCTAGGTGTGCAGAGGAGAACGGTCGCGCCGCAGTCCAGAAGAGTGTTCAGACGTTGAAGTGAGCTCATGCCGCCGCCGGGAATAGTGAGAGCTCCGAGATATCTGGCTGCCTCGTAGGCGGACCAGAAGCCAATGAAGGGTCCAAAGCCAAAAGCGAAGAAGAGTATGTCTTTGCGTGTCAAGCCTGCCGCGCTATAGACCGTGTGCCAGCAGCGAGCCCACCAGTCCCAGCTCTTAAGGGTGTCGAGAACCTTGAGCGGATGCCCGGTAGTACCGGAGGTCTGATGCAGGCGGTAGTAGTCGTGTGGTTCATGGCTCAGGAAGGAGCCATAGGGGGGGTATGCTTCCTGGTCCGCGACCAGCTCGCTTTTGGTAGTGAAGGGAAGCAGAGCGAGGTCTGAGAGATTCTGGATAGCATCGATATCCAGGGAGTGAACGGCGAATTTATGCTGGTAGAAGCGATTGCACGTTGTGATGTGGCGCAATCCTGAGCTGAGTTTGTGTAATTGATGTTCGACAATATATTCCCGTGTGGCGCGTTCCAATCTTGACATAGCGTTGTCATCCTTTCCACTGCTATGTGGTATTATTCCAGCTAATTGAGAGCAAAATTTAAGCCTTTATGCGTTGATAAAGAAAACTGAAGAGATGTTGCAGATGTGCTACTGTTTTGTTTTAAGCTGTACCATGTGCTATTGCTTTTCGGGAATTAAGCCGAGCTATTCCTGAACCGATCAACCATCCCAGTACCGCTGAGAAGAGAAGGTGGATCAGGATGAATCCATGAATTGGCAACGCTGACACGTAGCCTGAGATGGCGCTAAGGATGTTCTCATGCCGATTGAAATCTACCACAGTGATAGCTGTCGCAATGCCTCCCACTGCGCTGACAAATGCTGCAACAATCGTGACAATTAGCCCATCGCGCATGAAGTTCGTTCTATGTGTAACCCAGTAAGCGCAGACGCTGTATCCCAGCATCGCCAGCGGATAACCAAGCGTTGCGAACCATTGGAGCCGAGCTGTGTCTGTAGAAAAGCTGTCTTTAATGAATAGGTACAGTCCTTGTGGGACATACAACCATCCTATAAGCACACCTAAAAAGACCCAGTTGCTTTGAGCCAGCCAGACAGCCGGCCAGATACCCAGCACTATTGCTACGGGAAGTGTTACAACCCAGACCGATTTTGGAATACGTCGAAACATACATTTCCTCCGGCTTTTGTGTTTATCGAGATGCATTATTCTCATGTGCATAGAGAATATATCTCATCAATGGAGGCTAATGTATGGGGCAAATGAACCATATTGGTGTAAAATTAAGCTCTTGATCTTATTTCCACCAATAGCTCCAACCCAAAGAGAAAAAGGCACTATTTTAATTGGATATATCGCAAACTAAATTGCGATGGGTGGTAGCAACTTGATGCCATATTTATATAGTTAAAAGCTGAGTCAGGGCGCGTTTGATGTAGATAGGTGTAACTTGCTTGCGGTAGTTGATGGTCAGATCGGCGTTGTCGAGAGGTCTGGCGCGCTTTGTGGCGACTTGAGCCACTTGCTCAATAAGCTCGGCGTCGAGGCGCTGATTGCGTAGGAGCGCGGCAGCGTCATCAGCCTCTACGGGATGCGAGGCGACCGCTCCGAGAGCCAACCGGGCGTCGAGAATAGTGCCCTCTTCATCTCGAAGGAGCGCGACAGCGACCCCTAGCAGAGGGAAATCGAAAGAACCCCGGCGGCGCAGTTTGAGATAGGTGCTTTGCCAGCCCTGAGCAGAGGGGAGCGCAATCTCTGTAAGCAACTCATCTGGTTCGCGGGTATAGGGACGCATGCCGTCGTCGCGGTAGAGATCGCGAATTGGGAGTTGGCGCGTGCCATGAGCGCTGACCAGCGTCACACGGGCATCAAGGCTAAGCAGCACTGGCGCGGTATCCGCCGAGGCGATAGCCCAGCAGCGCGGACTGCCTGGAGCAACCAGGCATATATCGCCATCGCGCTTCATGCAGTAGCCGATGGAGTGGCGCCAGAACTCGGTCTGATTGTAGTAGTTACAGCGCGTATCAAGCAGGACATTTCCGCCAATGGTGCCCATATTGCGCAACTGGGGAGTAGAGATCGAGACGGCGGCGAGAGCAAGCGCGGGATAGCTTGCCCGAATCTGGGGATGCTCCGCGATGGTCGTCAATGATACGCCAGCTCCGATGCGCAAACCACTTTCGGGCGAGCCCTCAATGTGAGCCAGTTCGGAGAGATGGCCGATCCCAACGAGTACGCCGGGCGTGAACTGGCGGCGCTTCATATTGGGGTAGAGGTCGGTGCCGCCCGCGACAGGCATGGCGTCGGGCCCCTCGCTAGCGAGCATACGAGCGGCCTCATCCAGTGAGGAGGGAGCGAGATAGCGGAAAGGTGGCAGGCGTAACATTAGATGTTCCTCCCCTTCAGTGTAGCAGGGTCCGACATTGTATAGTCTTTAAACTGATCGCGGTTGCTTGCTGGCTCGATGATATGAGCCTGGGCATTAGGCTCCCACTTGATGAGGCGTGTGGGCCAGGGATCGGGTGCTATGCTAGGCTTGACGGCGCGAATCTGGGTGCGCGCACCTGAAGCGGCTTTGAGTGCCTGGAGAATTTTATCGGGCGTGATCGGCGTCTCGTCGATGCGCACATCGATGGCGTCGTAGACCGCGTTAGCAATGGCGGGAATGACCGGATTGAGTGGACCCTGTCCTGCTTCCTTGCCGCCAAATGGACCCTCAAGGTCGGGCTCTTCGATTAGAATGGTCTCGATCTCTGGCGTATCAAGCGTCGTAGGTAACTTGTAATCGAGCAGAGAGGGAATCTTATGCCGCCCCTTGCGGAAGATCTGCTGCTCCATTACGGCCTCGCCATAGCCCATATACGCGCCCCCCTCAACCTGTCCCGCAACCAGCAGGGGATTGAGGGCTTGACCAACATCGTGAGCCAACCAGAGCTTTTCGACCGTCAGCTCGCCAGTCTCGCAATCGACCGCGACGCGCGCGACACAGGCAGAATAGGAGTAGGCGGGTGAGGGACCAACTCCCGCGCCCTTATAATCGCCGTGAATATTGTCAGGGGGCGCGTAAGAGCCGGACGAGACCAGCCCGCCATAACGCGCCTCCGCCAGTTGGACTGCTAGCGTGAAGGGGAGAGAGCGTCCAGGGTCTTCCTCATCATAGATGATATTGTCCGCAGCATTTAGTTGCTCGGTTGGCACATCCAGGCGTACCGCTGCGACTTCGAAGAGGCGCTCTCTAAGCTTGCGCGCGGCGCTAATAGCGGCGTTGCCAGCCATGAATGTCACGCGACTGGAGTAGGAACCCAGATCAACGGGCGTCAGCGTCGTATCGGCGGTTTCCAGGTGGATATGCTCAGGTGTGATGCCAAGTTCCTCGGCAACGATATAGGCTAGGACGGAGGTTGAGCCCTGCCCAATATCTGTCGCTCCGCAGTAAACGGTCACTCCACCCCCGCGATCCAGGCGAATCTGTACTGAAGAGTGCGGCATATCATTCCAGTAGATTGGCTTTCCCGCACCACAGATATATGATGACGCGGCGATTCCCAGACCATGCCGTACCGGCCCTGTGTCCTGGCGCGAGCGATCCTGACTGCGAGTCGTGAAGTGCGAGCGATCCGCGACCTGTTCTAGACATTTGCCGAGAGCGCAACTGGTCACGCGTAGGCCGTTGATAGTCCGTGTATAGGGCTCAATCAGATTGTGCTGGCGTAGAGCGAGCGGGTTCATGCCTAGATCATGTGCGAGCTTATCGAGATGGACCTCAACAGCGTAGCGAGGTTGTGTAGTCCCGTGTCCGCGCTTGGGTCCGCAGGGCGGCTTATTGGTGAAGAGGCGCATCCCCTCGAACTTGTAGCAGGGAAGCTTATAGGTTACTGTCTGGAGCACACCTGTATAGTAGGTCGTCGCGATGCCATAGGAGCCATAAGCTCCGCCATCAAGGAAGGAGCGGAAGTGCATGGCGGTGAGTGTACCATCGCGCTTGACGCCCGTCTTGATCCACATCTTGACTGGGTGGCGTCCTCGGTGTGTCAGGAAGACCTCCTCGCGCGTGCAGGTGATCTTAACCGGCCTCGCGGTACGGCGCGCAAGTTCGGCGGCGCATATCTCATGGGAGAAGGGATCGGACTTACCCCCAAAGCCTCCACCCACATTGGGCGCGATCACGCGTATATGTGATGGTGAAAGCTTGAGCACCTTACTCACCTCACGATGCACATAGTGAGGTGTCTGAGTTGATGACCAGAGCGTTAATTTGCCACCCTCGGGGTCGGCGGGATTAGGTTCCCAGTTCGCGACACAGGCATGCTCTTCGATGGGCGCGTGATTATTGCCCTCATAGTAGAACCAGTCCTCCCGCGTATAATCGGCCTCGGTGAAGCCCTGCTCCATATCACCAAATTCATAGGAAACAGCCTTATGAATATTGCCTATGCGTGCCTCATCGTTAATCTTCACCTCGGGATGGGCCAGAGCCTCATCTATACTCATGAGCGCGGGTAGAACCTCATATTCAACCTCAATAAGCTTGATTGCCTGCTCAAGGGTATCGGGATCAAGCGCGGCTACAGCCGCTACTGGGTCACCAACATAGCGGACCTTATCGATAGCGAGCGCCAGTTCGTCCTGACTAGAGGGAAGAATACCGAAGCGCTGGGGGAGGTCTTCACCCGTAAGGATTGCGACCACGCCGGGCAGATCGAGCGCGGGTCGGGTATCGATGGCGATAATGCGCGCGTGTGGGTGAGGGGAGCGCAAGAGACCGCCGTAGAGCATGCGCGGTAGCATAATATCGTCAGAGTAGAGCGCGCGCCCGGTGACCTTGGGATAGGCATCAACCTTAGGCCTGGACGTACCTATTATACTATAGGGGTGAGGCTGCTTGTAGTCGGATAGCTGTTCTTTCATAATCGTCGTTTGCCTCCTATCCCGTTCGACGACGGACCTGGCAAAGCAGCCTTATGCTTTTCCTCATCCATGCGTTCAGACGCAGCCTCTATAGCCTCATAAATCTTGGTATAGCCAGTACAGCGACAGAGGTTGCCTGCCAGGGCCTCTTTCATCGCTTCCCGTGATGGATGTGTGTTGTGGGCTAGCAGGGCCGCGCCTGCCAGTAGCATACCAGGCGTGCAGTAGCCACACTGGGCAGCACCCAACTCGGCGAAGGTTTCCTGGAGTGGGTGTAGTTGCCCATGATCCTCCAAACCTTCGATAGTAGTGATGGCGCGTCCCTGGAGAGCCAGAGGTAAGAGAAGACAGGAGAGTACGGGTGCCCCATCAAGCAGGATTGTACAGGCTCCGCATTCGCCCAATTCGCAGCCGTGCTTGGTGCCGATCAGCCCCAGATCTTCGCGCAGGACCTCCAGTAGTGTATGGTGAGGCTGTACCGCGACCTCTCGTTCCTCGCCATTGATGTTGAGAGTTATTAGCATACGTTGCATTGCGATAGCTCACTCCTTGATGAATAGGCAACAAGAGAGATGCTAGATATGGAGTAGCGAGCGTGAGATATTCTGAGCTTCCGTGTGCAGATGCTCGCTTAGTATTGTCATACGCTCCACGCCAAAGCGTGAGGCGAAACCAACGATCCACAAAAGAGCTATAAGCGTATTGCCTGGCCCCTGAATAGGCGTGGCGACGGCATTGACGCCTGTGAGATATTCACCGTAATCCATGCCAATGCCCTGGTAGGCAACCTGCTCGACTTCGCGAAGGAAGCGCGCCTTATCAGTAACAGAGTGATCGGTAAAGCGTGGGAGTGCATGCTCGCTCAAGTATGCCTCGCGCTGCTCAGGAGGCCAGCTAGCGAGAATGACGCGAGCTGTCGCCCCCGCCAACATATGCACCTTGCTTCCCTGCCGGGCGGTGATGCGCAGGCCAGCGTGCTCGTTCTCCGTTTGCGCGATTTCGAGGATACGCACTCCATTACTCTCGACGCGTCCCAGTAGTACGGTCTCGTCGCTGGTTGCGGCAAGGCGTTGCATAGCCGGGAGAGCGAAGCGTCGCAAGCCCGCTCCTTGAATGTAGCGCTGGGCCAGATCAAAGACACGCGGCCCAAGGCTATAGAGCTTCTCAGAGTCCTGTTCAACCGCACCGCTTGCTTCTAGCGTTCTGAGTAGCCCGTGCAAGCTGCCCTTGCTCATATCCAGCGCGCGAGCCAGATCCGAGAGCGTCATGCCGCGTTCGGATGCTCCCAGCAGATCGAGCAGGAGAAAGGCCCGTTCGACCATAGGTGTAGCGGAGGCGCTTCCATTTGTGCCATTGGCAGGTAACATGCCCTGTTGTTCAGAATGGCGAACAATTTGTTTGCTCATAAGAACAGTATACATAGGGAGGAGAAGTGATGTCAATTATGCTCTTTAGTGGGAGCACATATGATGGTGCAGGCTGCCGCTGCTGAAGCGACGCGGCTACATATAGGGTTTCTAGTGGAGAGGCATTTGAGATAGGGATGGCGCAGGCGCAAGTTCTGCGGCTACATAGAGAGGAGGGAGCGTATATAAACGTAAGATGCAATTGATGTCGCGCTTACGTTCGTATACTTTTCATCATATGTAGCCGCATCGCTTCAGCAGCGGCATCTAACTGGTTGTGCAGCGTATAGAGAGTGAGGTGGGTATAATCTCGTTTGCCTCTATTTCCTCACGCTGTAACTGAGCCAGGAGTTTGTGCGCACCTGAGCGCCCAAGTTCACGTAAGCCGATATGAACAGTGGTGAGAGGTGGATAGACCACACTTGCCATTGGCAGGTCACCGAAGCCACAGATGGAGATGTCAGCGGGAATGCGCCAGCCTTGACTACTCAGACCGCTCAAGACCCCGAAGGCGGTCTCGTCGTTCGCGGCAAAGACCGCGCTGGGGCGCTGCTCTGCGGCGAACTGAGCGAGTTTATGCGCAGCTTGTTCACCGCCTTCACGGTTGAAGTTGCCAGGGAGAATCAGGTCTGAATCAACGCATAGGCCTGCCTCAACCAGAGCGGCGGTGTAGCCTTGAAGTCGCGCAGTCGCGACCAGTAGATTCGTGGGTCCAGAGACAAAGGCGATGCGCCTGTGACCCTGCTCAATCAGATGCCTGGTCATGGCGCGAGCACCACCGAAATTATCCACCTGAATTGTGGGCAACTGAAGCGTATGCTGAGCCAGAGCAACTATTGCCGCTCCACGTGCTTGCATTGTCTCGATGATCTTCTCAAATTGTTCAAGGTATTCCGGCTCGTTAAGTCCACTGCCAGCGAAGATAACACCATCGGCCCGGTAATCCTGAAGCATACGCAGATAGTGCAATTCACGGTCGCTCTGGCGGTCGGTATTGCAGACGATAGTGAGGTAGCCACGCTCATTGGCGACTTCTTCGACGCCGCGCGTGATCTCTGCGAAGTAGGGGTCGGCGTTATCACCAACAATGACCGCAATAAGATTGCTGCGTTGCGCGCGAAGGCTTCGCGCGAGCGTGTTGGGGGCATAGTCTAGAGCCTGCGCGGCTTCAAGGACCTTTTGTCGCGTCTCATCGCTGACCGGATATGAGGAACCGCTAAGAACCCTGCTGGCGCTGGCGACTGAAACGCCAGCCCGTTTGGCGACATCGACAATGGATGCTGTCTGTTTCCCCATCTAACACCTCTCCTGTGATCAGTAATGCATTTCTTCGCAAGTATTGCTGAAAGAACGCGGCTTGTCAAGTTAGCGCCTCACATTGACAAAGGCGAATCAATTGTTTTATAGTTTTTGATAGTAAAGGTTTACTATCAGGTAAACATGGCTGGTGCGAAATCTGCGCTTTATTTTTCCCTTTAGAGAATGGGTCTGCTGTCTATTCTCTTCAGTCATAGGGAAGATAACGTTTTCTCAGTGTTGAGATGCTATGAGGTAATAGCGAAAGGAGTGCCTGTTTAATGGATGTTCTGTCGCATCTCCGTGCCTTGAATGGCGATCAGCGTAATGCCTTTATTGCCTGCTTTTTGGGCTGGACCCTCGATGCCTTCGATTATTTTATCCTCGTATTTGTGGTGCAGTCGATAGCAAAGGATTTTCAAGTTGGTGTGCCAGCGGTAACGATAGCGATAACGCTAACGCTGGCATTTCGCCCGGTTGGGGCTTTGATCTTTGGCCTGATCGCGGATCGCTTTGGGCGGCGACCGGCTTTGATGATTGATGTTATTTTCTATTCATTGATGGAGCTACTATCTGGTTTCGCCCCTTCTCTGACGGCGTTACTGGTATTACGCGCTCTCTTTGGGATTGCTATGGGAGGCGAGTGGGGCGTAGGGGCATCGCTCGCTATGGAGTCGATACCCGAGCGGTCCAGGGGCTTTTTCTCTGGTGTTTTGCAGAGCGGCTATGTGATTGGCTATTTGCTCGCGGCAGTCGTCTTCGCCGTCGCCTATCCCTATGTGGGGTGGCGCGGTATGTTCTTCATAGGTTCCATCCCGGCCTTGCTGGCGGTCTTTCTACGCCTGGGAGTCAAGGAATCACCGGCATGGCGGCAGGCCCAGGAACGAGGTCGTGCCAGCACTGGTAACATCTGGCATGCGATCATTCATCGTTTCCCACTCTTCCTTTATCTTGTGGTACTGATGACGGCCTTCCAGTTCATGAGCCATGGCACACAGGACCTCTACCCAACATTCTTGCAGGCGCAGCATAAACTCACGCCGCAGGTAACGGGAACTATCGCCATTATCTACAACATCGGGGCCTTACTGGGCTGCGTGCTCTTTGGCACCCTCTCACAGAAGATTGGGCGGCGCAGGGCAATCATTATAGCTCAGGTCTTAGCCTTGCTGATAACCCCTCTCTGGGCGTTCTCTTCAACAGTTCTGATGCTCACCATTGGAGCTTTCCTGATGCAATTTATGGTCCAGGGGGCCTTTGGTGTTATTCCGGCTCACCTTAACGAACTCTCACCTGCCGAGGTACGTGGCACCTTCCCCGGTCTCACTTATCAGCTTGGGAACCTGATCGCGGCTGCGAACGCGACTATCTAAGCGAATATTGCCGTGGCTTATGGGGGAAACTATGGCCTGGCTCTGGCTCTCGTTACGGGCATCTTCTTCGTGGTTACCATTGTCGTTACTGCTCTGGGTAAGGAGTCGCGTGACGCGTATAGGGTCTGAGGCTAGCGACGAGACCGATCAAGGGGCTCATGAGCCTGCTGTGAATTAGTATTGGGCTGACACTTCAAAATCTACAATTCCATAGAGTAATGGAAAGGATTATACGATGGCGACGAGACGAATAGGCATAATCATGAATGGCGTGACAGGTCGTATGGGGACGAACCAGCATCTTGTGCGCTCTATTGTTGCGTTACGGAATGAGGGTGGGGTTCGATTGGCGAATGGGGACAGATTGATGCCTGACCCCATTCTGGTGGGGCGCAATGAAGAGAAGTTGAGGGCATTAGCGAAGGCTCATGGGATCGAGCGCTGGAGTAACGATCTTGCCGCTTGCCTGGCGAACTCCGAAGATGAGATTTATTTTGATGCGCAGACAACGACAAGGCGTGTGGAGAGCGTGAGCGCTGCCATTAGAGCAGGCAAGCATATCTATTGCGAGAAGCCAACCGCGACTGATACCGAGTCAGCGCTGGCTCTGGCGCGGCAGGCCAGCGCGGCGGGTGTTAAGCATGGTGTAGTACAGGACAAGCTATTCTTGCCGGGCCTGATGAAGCTTAAGCGCGTTATTGAGAGTGGCTTTTTCGGACGCATCCTCTCGGTGCGCGGCGAGTTTGGCTATTGGGTTTTCGAGGGAGATTGGCAGGAGGCCCAGCGCCCATCATGGAATTATCGCCAGGAAGAGGGCGGTGGCATCATTGTCGATATGCTCTGTCACTGGCGCTATGTACTGGCGAACCTCTTCGGAGAGATCCAGTCCCTGTCCTGTCTTGGCGCGACCCACATTCCGGAGCGCGTTGATGAGCGGGGGCATACCTACGCCGCCACTGCCGATGATGCTGCCTATGCGACCTTTGAGCTTGAGGGCGGGATCGTAGCTCACTTTAATTCGTCCTGGTGTGTGCGTGTCTACCGCGACGAACTCCTCTCAATCCAGGTTGATGGTACGCATGGTAGCGCGGTGGCGGGTTTGCGTGAATGCAAGGTCCAGAGCCGTGTCAACACGCCTCGCGCCATCTGGAATCCCGATGTTCCCAACCCTATCGATTTCTACGCTAGCTGGCAGGATGTGCCCGATAATGAGGTCTTCGCCAATGCCTTCAAAGTGCAATGGGAACTATTCCTCAAGCATGTTGTGGATGATGAGCCGTTTGCCTGGGATCTGCTGGCAGGTGCCAGAGGCGTACAAGTCGCGGAATTAGGGTTGCGCTCATGGCGCGAGCGGCGTTGGGTTGATGTGCCAGACCTGATAGACGAAGCGCGCTAGGCGAGGAAGGAAGCATACATGAGCTATCAGCTACGGCTACCACGCGCGGACCATACCCTTGAGACCTATACACTCTCTGAGTACATGCCATTTTCCGCCAGTAGTCCTCCGGCGCGTGAGCGGAAGGCCTACGCGGCAGCGCACGTCGTCGCGGACCCCTATGCAGATAATACTCCTGGAAGCCCCGCCACTCTGGACTGGGAGGCTACCATGGCGTACCGCCGACATCTGTGGGGTTTGGGTTTCACGGTTGCTGAGGCAATGGATACGGCTCAGCGCGGTATGGGCCTGGATTGGAGCGCTACCAGGGAATTGATTCGGCGCTCACTGGCGGAGGCGCGAGCCTGCGGGGGAGATGTGGCCTGTGGCGCGGGCACTGATCACCTCATACCTAGCCCGAGTGTGACACTTGCGGAGGTCAGAGCGGCCTATGAGGAGCAGTGCGCGTATGTCGAAGGGCAGGGAGGACGCGTCATACTGATGGCAAGTCGGGCGCTCGCAGCCTGCGCGCGCGGACCAGAAGACTACGCGAGTGTCTATGGCGCTATTCTTGCTCAGGTAAAGCAGCCTGTGATCCTACACTGGCTTGGCGAGATGTTTGATCCGGCACTGGCAGGCTACTGGGGGCATCGCGAGCATGGCGAGGCCATGAAGGTATGCCTGGAAGTGATTCGACGACATGCCGCGAAGGTTGAGGGTATCAAAATCTCGCTGCTGAATGCGGAACGCGAGATTGAGATGAGGCGGCAACTGCCTGAGGGCGTGCGGATGTACACAGGGGACGACTTCAACTTCGCCAGCCTTATTCGCGGCGATGAGCAGGGATACAGTCACGCCTTACTGGGCATCTTCGATGCCATCGCGCCTGCCGCCGCCGCCGCGCTCCACGCCCTCGACGAGGAGGAATGGGAACGCTATGAGTCAATCCTGGCTCCCACTGTTCCGCTCTCGCGCCATATCTTCCAGGCTCCCACCTATTCCTATAAAACGGGTGTCGTTTTTATGGCCTATCTCAACGGGCATCAGGAGCATTTCCGCATGGTCAACGGACAGGAGAGCGCCCGCTCGCTGGTCCATCTCGCGGACCTGTTTATGCTGGCGGATAGTGCTGGCTTGCTTGCGAATCCCGATCTAGCCTGTGAGCGAATGCGGCGCGTGCTGGCCCTGGCAGGAATTGCCGGATAAGGAGGGAATGAGTTATGCAAGAACCATTGCGCGATCTTTCGCGCCTGAGTTTGAATCAGATGACCACGAAGCCGTGGAGCGTGCGCGAGGCTGTCGAAGGTTGCGTGCAGGCTGGCATTCCTTACATCGGCCTCTGGCGCGACAAGGTTGAGGCTACGGGCCTACAGGAGAGCGCGCGTATCGTGCAGGATGCGGGATTGCGAGTTTCCAGCCTGTGCCGTGGTGGTTGGTTCTGCGCCGGAAGTGAGCGTGAGCGGCAAGAGCGTCTCGATGACAATCGGCGAGCCATTGAGGAGGCCGCTACCCTGGGTACTGATACGCTGGTGCTGGTTTGTGGTCCCGCCGCCGACCGCAATTTGCCAGCCGCGAGAGCCTATGTCGAGGAAAGTATAGCCACGCTCCTGCCCTACGCGCAAGAGTATGGTGTGCGCCTTGGCATAGAGCCACTTCACCCGATGTATGCCGGGGATCGTTCAGTGATTGTCACACTGGGGCAGGCCAATGGGTTTGTACGGCGTCTCGCACATCCTAATGTTGGCGTCGTTATCGATGCTTACCATGTCTGGTGGGACCCTGAGCTTGAGCGCGAGATTGAAGCCGCACGCGGGCATATCCTGGGCTTTCATGTCTGCGACTGGCTTGTGCCAACGCCAGATATGCTCAATGGACGTGGCATGATGGGAGATGGCGTCATTGAGCTACGGCGCTTGCGTCAGCTTGTAGAGGCTGCCGTATATCGAGGTCCTATCGAAGTTGAGATTTTCAACGAGGCGCTCTGGCAAATGCCCGGTGCGCAGATCTTGAGCCTGATGAGTGAGCGCTATTTGAGCTGTGTCTAATTGCTTTCCGGTCCGGGATGCTGGCACCCCGGACCGGAAAACGCCTAGCCTGTGGCATCCTGAGATTGAGTTGTGACTGCGAGACCCTCGGGAGAGAAACTGAGAACAATGGCGACCAGCCCAATGAAGAGGTGGAGTATATGGTCCGCCAGATTCGCATGCATGATGCCGAGGAGCCGACCATCAAAGTAGAGTGTAGGGTAGGCCAGCCCTAGCAGCCCCACAACGAGATAGATAATCCCAATGATCTGATTAAAGCGCTTTGACCAGTCAGGACCCAGCACTGTAACGATCATTGCCACTGTGCCCGTAAAAAAGAAGAAGAAGTTGTGGACTATATCCACATCGAAGATGAGTAGGCTACCAACCTGCATAGTGGAGGTTACAGCGATTCCCCAGGTGCCTACAATAAGGAAAATGACCGCGATAGCCAGGGTAAAATAGCGATTTACTGTCCAGGGCATACCCGCGCCTCCTTTGGCTACGCCACGACTCAATTTAAGCTCCCATTGTACAGGTTATTGCTTTCATATGTTGCGTGACGTATGCATGTAATATATTCTTCGCCTATAAATCACCTACAAAATACGTATTTCCTTGTAAACGATCTACAAAAGCTTTAAAGGAGAGGATGAGATTAGAGGCAGGAGTGATAACTTTTTCCTGCTCTGGTGTATTTCGCAGTATAATATTACCAGATATGCACTAAATTCCGCAATGGTAAGGCAAAATATTGCACTCCTACCTTTACTCTTGGTACCAAAGGAAAAACAAGCCGAAGTGATGAACTGATGCCAAGAATTGGAATACCCTGCACAATAATGAGGAATACGAAGGTTACAGAATGCAATCTCAGGAGATAAACCGACCTATTGCATTCATTATGCTTGGACCGTATAATTAAGCATATGCTAAATTGAATAATCTATGTAAGGAAAGGGCAGTAAAAAGAATGCAGGAGAAACATCAACATAATCATGCGCATGGACATGTGCACAATATGGCGAAGCAAACCTTGCGCCTGGCCTTTTTCCTCACCTTTTTTATCCTCGCGGCCGAACTCATCGGCGGTATCATGGCAAATTCATTGGCTCTGCTCTCTGACGCAGGCCATGTTGTCACAGACCTTTTCGCATTAGGGCTAGCCTGGTTCGCAGCCGTACAGGCTGAAAGACCCGCCAACGCCCGTAAGACCTTTGGCTATCACCGTGTAGGTATTCTTGCGGCCATGGTCAATGCTATCACACTCATTTTAATAACTTTCTGGATTCTGTGGGAGGCTATTCAGCGCTTCCAGCATCCAGAGCCGATACAGCCTTTGGTTATGTTTGTATCAGCGGGAGTGGGTATCGTAGTCAATTTGTTTATTGGCTTTGGTTTACAGAAAGAAGGCGATAACCTCAATACCCGTGCCGCTGCCCTGCACGTATTTGGTGATGTAGGGGCTTCGGTTGGTGTTATTCTCGCGGGCCTCATCATCATGTTTACAGGCTGGACCATCGCAGATCCTATTCTCTCAATTGGTATCGCGGGTCTCATAGCGCTAAGCGCCTGGCGTATTTTCCGCGAAACAACTGATATCTTGTTGGAGGCAGCACCCAAAGATGTCAATATGGAGACTTTAGTCGATGACATGAAGAGTGTCGAAGGTGTCCAGGATGTTCATGATTTGCACGTTTGGAGTATCACCAGTGGAATGTATGCTCTCTCCTGCCATGTGCATATTGATGATCAGTTAATGAGCCAGAGCGCGCTCATTTTGCAAAATCTGGAGACGATGTTGAAGAAAGACCATAACATTGGTCACACGACAATCCAGTTTGAGTGCCACACAGCAGCAAAAAAATCCTGCTCCTCACAGGGCCTCTACTGTTGCATGGAGCACACCCATAATCATGAGCATGATGAGATAGTGGCAGCACGGGCGCAGTAATGCATATACAGGCACACATAGGGAAAGGGTACTGGTAACGCTCCGCAGCGACTACCAGTATCCTTTCCCTATGTTATACAATTATGCTCTACAGGTTGAGGATAAGTAGTTAGAGAAGAGTGAGGCATGGGGGATAGTGAGGAAGAAACGAGAACATGCCATCGATAGCTTGAATATATACTTTTGAAGGGACTTATAAACATTATGAAGCGTGTAGTTGTGACAGGCATGGGAATGGTGACATCCCTGGGACATACAGTTGAAGAGACCTGGAAGGGATTACTTCAGGGTCGTTCTGGAATTAGTCCAATCACAAGTTTTGACGCGAGCGAGTACCTTGTACGGTTCGCGGGCGAAGTGAAGGACTTTGACGCGAGCCAGTATATGGATCGCAAGGAGGCGCGTAGGAATGACCCATTCACGCACATTGCAGTCGGAGCGGCGAGGCAGGCGCTTGCCCAGTCTGGCCTAGAGATCACGAAAGACCTGGCCCCAGAGGTTGGAGTATACATTGGCAGTGGTGTGGGCGGATTGAATACAATACACGATCAGATCTATGTATTGAAAGACAAAGGCCCCTCGCGTGTCAGCCCTTTTACTATCCCAATGTTAATGATGAATGCCGCGTCAGGAATGGTTTCTCTGCTAACGGGAGCGCAGGGACCAGTGTGGGCCGCCGCTTCGGCCTGCGCGACCGGTGGTAACGCGCTTGGTGAGGCGTGGGAGACTATTCGGCGCGGAACAGCACGTGTTATGCTCGCCGGTGGCTCAGAGAAAGCTGTTACGCCTTTGGGAATGGCTGCATTCGCCAATATGCATGCTCTCTCGCGGCGTAATGATGAGCCACAGCGAGCAAGTCGCCCATTCGATGCTCAGCGCGATGGCTTTGTGATGGGAGAAGGCGCGGGTATGCTTGTGCTGGAAGATCTGGACTTCGCGTTAGAGCGTGGCGCTCCCATCATCGCCGAGATGGTTGGCTATGGTTCGACTGCGGATGCCTACCACGTTACTGAACCCGCGCCCGGCGGCGAAGGCATGGCGCGCGCCATACGTCGCGCGTTACAGACTGCTGACCTCACTCCTGAGCAGATTGATTACATCAACGCGCATGGCACTTCGACGTCTTTTAATGATTCCACAGAGACGCAGGCGATTAAAGCCGCCCTGGGCGAGCATGCGTATAAGATCCCGATTAGCTCAACCAAATCTATGCTTGGGCATACCTTTGGGGCCGCTGGCGCGATTGAAGCCGCGATTTCCATTCTTAGCATTACGAATAGCATTATGCCGCCCACAATCAACCTTGAGAATCCCGATCCCGCGTGTGACCTTGATTACATTCCCAATCAGGCGCGCTCTGGCAATGTACGGGTCGCGATATCCAATTCAATGGGTTTTGGCGGTCACAATACTTGCCTGGCATTCCAGCGCTACGAGTAGCATACAAATCCTCTAAAATGAAGTAGGGCTACGCGTTCACCAGGAAACAGCGTAGCCCTGTTGTTATCTCGAAGTGTGATCAGACGTGTGTGGAAGCGGTGGTGGTCTGAGCGGCAACCGCTTTATGGAAGACCCGACCCAGGCGCGCGATTCCCTCACGAATACGCTCTGGTGTCGCGTTGGAGAAGCTCAGGCGCAGCGTATTCTGTACGCCACCCTCGGCATGGAAGGAGGCTCCCGGCACAAAGGCGACATTCTCCTTGACGGCCTCGCGCAATAGCTCGGTCGCGTTCATCCCCTCAGGCAGCGTGATCCAGAGGAACATGCCACCCTCTGGTCGTGTCCAGTGGATGCAAGCGGGGAAGTGTTCATCCATAGCATTGAGCATGACATCGCGCCGTTCGCGATAGGTGCGGCGGATAAGGGGGATATGCCGCTCAATGAAGCCATCGCGCATCAACTCATAGGCGATCATCTGGTTCAGGCTCGCGGTCTGGAGGTCGGCTCCCTGCTTAGACTGGACTAGCTTGCGAACCAGTTCTGGTGCGGCTATCATCCAAGCTACGCGCAGACCCGGTGCTAACACCTTGGAGAAGGTATTCAATTGAATAATGTATCCCCGGTAGGTATCCTCTTCTGTACCGCGTAGCTCATTTTCAAGGGTTAGTAGCGATGGTAGATGTTCTCCCTCGAAGCGTAATTGTGAGTATGGGTCATCCTCAATGATTGGTATCTCGTAACGGATAGCAAGCTCTACTAATTGTCGTCGGCGCTCCAAACTCATCGTCACGCCTGCCGGGTTCTGGAAGTTCGGCAAGACATACATTAGTTTGGGCTTCCTGGTTGCCAGCACCTCTTCTAGTGAGGAGGTAATCATGCCATGCTCGTCCGAGGGAATGGTCACGTACTCCGCGCCATAGGGAGCCAGGGCCTGTAATGCGCCCATATAGGTTGGTGACTCCACAAGGACAAGATCCCCTGGATTTACAAGCAAGCGTCCAATAAAGTCTAACCCTTGCTGGGATCCCGAGGTGATGAAAACATTTTCCGGCGTAATGGGGAGGCCATCACGGGAAGCGGTACGCGCGATTAGCTCAAGCAGTGGGCCATAGCCTTCCGAGGGTCCATACTGGAGTGCCTGCGCGCCGCGCTCCTGTAATACCTTGTGGGAGGCAGCGTCAACCTGCTCGATTGGAAATACATCGGGCGCGGGCAGACCACCCGCGAAAGAAATAATCTCTGGCTGCTCGGTGAGTTTTAGCAGATCGCGAATAGCTGAACTTTTCATCAATTTGACACGTTGGGCATACCGTTGGTCCCAAAAGTTTTGCATAGGTACCTCTCTCCTCTAGCTCCTGAATTCCCTTGCCGCGTAGATGCTCAAGTGGCTAAATATTTTTTATCATAAGGCGTGAAGCCCAGAATGTCTACAGCCAATCTATATGAGTAGGTAGAGAAATTGGGCCAATTGGTACTATTCGACCAAGACATAGGGGTGTTTTTGCCCACATAACTGTTCCATATGTCTCACCCTTAGCCGTGGTTTGTAGATGAAGAGAGGTAGCGTCCGGGGTCTACTAAAAATTGGCCCTGGACGTTACCTTTCTTCCATTGTGACGGTTATTTGCTTTGAGATATAGAGCTAACCTCTATTCTGCATCAATCAAGAGAACGGCTTTGCCGGTCACCTTGCGGGCAAGCATGCTCTGTAGCGCATCGGCAACGCGGTTCAAAGGATATTTCTGGGAGATCAGAGGTTTAAGTTGACCGCTGGCGAGCCAGGAGAGCAGCTCGCCCAGGTTCTCCTGGTTTCGTTGAGGATCGCGAGTTGCGAAGGCACCCCAGAAGACGCCTACAATAGAGCAACTCTTGAGGAGCATCAGGTTGAGAGGGATACGTGGGATCTCGCCAGCCGTAAAGCCAATGACCATGAAGCGCCCATCCCAGGCCATGCCCCGTAGGGCTGCTTCAGAATAGCTTCCTCCTACTGGATCTACGACCACATCTACGCCCTTACCAGCCGTCAGGGCGCGTATACGCTCGCGCAGGTCTTCACTGGCGTAATTTATTACCTCGTCCGCACCATAGTGGCGACATACCTCTAGTTTCTCGGCGCTTGAAGCCGCAGCGATAACGCACGCGCCCATAACTTTGCCTAGCTCGACCGCAGCCAAGCCAACCCCTCCGGCAGCGCCAAGTACAAGCAGTGTCTCGCCGGGTTGTAGGCGCGCCCGATTCTTGAGTGCGTAATGCGAGGTGCCATAGGTCATGACAAAGCTAGAGGCTGTAGTGAAGTCAATCCCATCTGGAATGCGAATGAGTTGCGAGGCTTCGGCGAGCGCCTCCTCCGCGAAGCCTCCAAATAGCGTAAAGGCAATGACCCTCTCGCCGATATGCACGGCCTCGACGCCTTCTCCAAGCGCCTTCACAACGCCCGCGACTTCACTCCCTGGTGAGAAAGGCATTGGTGGCTGAAATTGATACTTTCCTTGAATGATGAGGGTATCGGGAAAATTGACGCCGCAGGCTTTCACAGCAATAACAACCTGCCCTTTGCCTGGCTTGAGTGGCTCTATCTCTTCTATGACAAGACTTTCGGGGGGACCATATGCCTTGCACAGCACGGCTTTCATGGTACGTTCTCCTTCAATATATGTACGTTCTCTGTACTACTCAGGCATCTCATCCTTGAACCTGAAAAAGAAGGTTGAATGCGCTATGCACTATTGTAGCATAGTTGGGCATTCTTCAACGTATTGTTTAGCGTAGCCAGGAGCGGTTACGAACTTCCTGGGGGCCATATCCTAACTCCTGACGCACGCGACGCGAGAAGTGATGGCGAGTCTGGAAACCACATTGTTCAGCGATGGCCTGAACGGAGAGGCCCGTTTTCTGAAGAAGCGAGATACCATGCGCGACGCGAGCCTGCCAGAGATAGGAGATAGGAGTTGCCTGTAGATGTGTCTGGAAGAGCCGAATCAGATAGGATGGACTGATGGACACCTCTTGCGCGATCTGTTCCAGCGTGAGGGGGTCGGAGAGATGAGCATGAATGTAAAGGCGAGCCTCTTCGACCGTCGAGTGAGCGAGCACATGTCCATAGCGCACGTGCCGTTCACCTTCACCAATGTAGAGCCAGAACATCTGCATCGCCAGTGTCTTGAGAAGTTCGGTCGTGGTAGAGAGACTTGCTGGCTGTAGCGCGAGCGCGCTGTGGAGCAATTGTAGCATAGTTGGCGTGAGTGGTAAGGGGCGTGGGATAGACGCGAGACGGGTGGCGAGTTCTGGTGCCAGGTCCGGTATATCCGCGTGTAACCAGGAGTGATAGGTAACTTCATGTTCAGCGAAGCGAAAAAGCTCTTCATGCCCTGGATAGAGTAAAAAGACCATATTGGGCCCCGCATCATGAGCTACCTTATCGATCCAGACTGTCATATGTCCGCTATGGAGGAAGACGAGTTGTAGATACGGTTGTTTGCGGGGGCCAAAGCCACCTCCAGGTGGGTAGTAAACGTCACCAAGAGAGACCTCAGTAGGCCATAGGATATGATTGTTCTCGTTCATACCTTCCATACAAAATGCGCATTCTAGACACCTTCTGGTCAATTTTAGCTCTCCCTATTGTGGGCCTAAACAAGGTAAGATGTCAATAGTTCGATGCATACGTGAGAGGTAATCGAAGGTAGCTGAAATGGCAAGGTTAGTCGTGACAGGGATGCACTCAGCAGTGCTTTAGCCAATGCGTGCTCGTCCCAAACAAGCGGCCTGACGGAAGAGAACGCAATGTAGCCGTGCCGCGGCAAAAGCGGCACGGCTACATACAGGGTGAAGTTATGGAAGCTCGATGAGCAGTCCCTCATTGGCTCTCAGGCGTAGCTCTGAAAGTGAATGCTCTCCCTCACGGTCAAGGCTGGTTGAGAGTAATACACGGCCCGTTCCTTGCTCTGGAAGCGCCACAAGTTGCTCTTCTCCCGAAAAATTGAGCGCCACAAGGTAGTGCTGGTCTCCGTTCTGACGCAGGTAGACAAAACAGTTCGGGTTTGACTGTGCGATGATGCGCAGTTCACCAATTGTGAGCGCGGGTAGCGTTCGTCGTAGCGACAGCAGGCTGCGGACCAGAGTCAGGAACGACTTTGAATCTTCCTGCTCAACACTCACATTATAGTTCTGGGAGTCGTCAGCAACTGGTAGCCAGGGAGTCGTGCCAGAAGGGCCAAAGCCAGCGTTGGAGCCGGTATCCCACTGCATTGGCGTGCGATAGGGATCACGACTGTATTGAGGATTATCCTTTCCCTGGGGATCGTGTATGAGTTCCACAGGAATCTTCACATTGGACATTCCCAATTCATCGCCATAGTAGCAGGTTGGCGAGCCACGGAGCGTCAATAGAAGCATCTGTGCGACGCGAGCCTGTTCGCGACCGATACGTGAAGCGATACGCGATTGGTCATGATTGCCTAGAACCCAGTTCGGCCAAGCACCAGCAGGGAGCGCTGCCTCGTAGGTTTCAACAATCTGCTGAACAGCCTGCGCTTCCCAGGTTGGCATCGATACAAGCTGGAAATTGAAAGGTAGATGGGCTTCGTCCAGGTGCTCGCCATAATAGCGAACCAGGCGGTGCACTGGAAGATAGATCTCGCCGATCATGACACGTTCGCTGTACTCATCTAGTGTGGCGCGCATCTCACGTACAATGTCATGAATGCCGGGCTGATCTGCGGTGTAGATATCCCTCTGGGTCGCGTAGGGAGGATCGCCAGGCTTCCAGTCAGGGTTGGGCGGATTATCGCGGAACTGGTCATCTTTAAGTAAGAGCCATAGCACATCGATGCGGAAACCGTCGATACCCCGCTTCAGCCAGAAGTGCAGGACATCATACATCGCCTGACGCACCTCTGGATTTCGCCAGTTGAGATCGGGTTGTTTCACATCGAAAAGATGCAAGTAATACTGCCCTGTCAGCTCATCGAACTGCCAGGCAGGACCACCGAATGTGCTTGCCCAGTTTGTGGGTGGACCGCCATCGGGAGCGGGATCGCGCCAGATGTACCAATCCCGTTTCGGATTATCGCGGCTAGACCTCGACATCTGAAACCAGGAATGCTCATCAGAAGTATGATTGGGTACGAAATCCAGAATAACCTTGAGATTACGTTGATGCGCTTGCTGAATCAAGGCATCCATATCAGTCAGGCTTCCAAAGAGAGGATGGACATTCGTGTAATCGCTAATATCGTAGCCGAAATCGGCCATTGGTGATGGATAGATAGGTGAGAGCCAGAGGGCATCGACCCCTAGCCAGGTCAAGTAGTCTAGCTTGCTCACGATACCGGGGATATCACCAACACCATCCCCATTACTATCATGGAAACTGCGTGGATAAATCTGATAGATCGTACTGGTCTGCCACCAGGGATGGTGTTGTGGCATGGGTCGTTGCATCCTCTCTTTGCCTGGAATAGGTAATATGGATAAGCTAATAAGGTAGAAGTTTACGCCTTCAAGCCAGTCATGGCAATGCCTTGAATGACCTGACGCTGCGCGATGATGTATACGATCAGGACGGGAACAACTGCGATGACCGAGCCAGCCATGACCAGGGTCCATTCAGTCGCGTACTGCCCACGGAACTGATTGAGCATCAGCGGCACCGTAAAGTTCTCGGGCGTATTGAGCATGATAAGGGGTCTCAGGAAGTCATTCCACTGGCCCAGGAAGGCGAAGATACCCAGCGCCGAAAGCGGGGCTTTGAGCAAGGGCAGCACAACGCGCCAGAAAATTGTCCAGCGTCCGGCCCCATCTACAATGGCAGCCTCTTCGAGTTCGATAGGTAAGCCCATGATAAACTGGCGCATGAGGAAGACGCCAAAAGCGCTAAAGAGTGCTGGAGGAAGGATCAGGGAGACCAGCGTATCCAGGATACCCAGATTCTTCATCGTAATGAAGATCGGAATGATGGTAAGCTGGAATGGAATCATCAAAGTAGCCAGGAAGGCGAAGAAGATGATATTGCGCCCAGGGAATTTGAGGCGGGCGAAGGCATAGCCAGCCATGGAACAGGTAACTAGCTGGCAGATTGTTACCGCAAGTGAGACAATTGCGCTATTGATATAGGCAAGATCAAAAGGGAGCGCCGCAAGTGATTTTGGATAATTTTCCCACATAACGGGATTGGGAATCCAGGCTGGTGGGACGCTAAATGACTGTGCTGTCCCTTCCAGCGACGTTACCAGCATCCAGATGAACGGCACAACCATGACGAGTGAGCCAAGAATCAGTACCGCGTGGAGCAATACTGTAGTAGCCATACCCGACGCCTTCTTTGGCGATGATTTTCTAGCTCGGCTGACTTCTTTCCGTCCCGTCTGTTCAGCATTTTGTGTGATTGTTTCTTGTAACATCAGCTCACTTCACTTTCTAAGGGGTTTATACGATACCTAACGCCACTGATGTGGCTGGCGCGTATTTCTTGCACAAACATCTGAGTGCGTTCGCGCTAGCTGCCGCTGCTAAGGCAGCGCCGTGCCCTCGTATGAGGGTTGATGTTCGTAGTAACAAGTACGCTCAGGTTCTCGCATAAGGAGTAAGCGCACTTACACTTCGTAGTTCACCCAACGCCTCTGGAGGCGGAACTGAAGCAGGGTGAGTGCCAGGATAATGACAAACAAGATGACCGCGGTTGCACTCGCATTACCAAACTGAGCTTGCTCAAAGCCTTGATGGTAGAGGAGATAGACCATTGTGTAGCTATCTTTGCCTGGACCGCCACCTGTAAGCACGAAGGTGATGTCGAAGACCTGGAAGGAGTTGATGACCGAGATAACCGTTGTAAAGAAAATGGTTGGTGTTAGTAGAGGCAACGTAACGCGCCAGAAGACCTGGAATTTATTTGCGCCATCGATCTGTGCGGCTTCGAAGTAGGTTGCCGGAATACCTTGCAAGCCTGCCAGGAAGATGATCATGTTGAAGCCCAATCCCTGCCAGATACTTACTATCGCCAGAGACGGAATGACAAGCTGCGAGGTTGTGAGCCAGCCGAAGCCATTGAAGTTGAACCAACTGCGCAACATATTGTTAATCAGACCAAAGTCTGTGTTCAACAGCCAGCCCCAGATCACACCCACTGCGACTGAGCCCGTGATATATGGCATGAAGTAGAGTACCCGGTAGAAGCTCTTCCCACGCACATTGTTGAGGCCAAGTGCGATGAGCAAGGCTAAGACGAGACCTCCGGGCACGGAGAGCGCAGTGTAGTATACCGTGTGCAAGAGGGAGATGCGTAAATCATCGCTGGTGAGCTGATCAATGAAGTTTTGCAGACCAACGAATTGAATGGGGCCGAGACCGTCCCAACTTACCGTACTCAAGTAGAATACTGTTAACAGAGGAAGCAAGGAGAATGCTAGCATACCCAGCAACTGTGGCAGAATGAAGACGTACCCCCAGAGAGCATCCTTTCTTTCGCGCGCGTGCCGGTTGCTCTTTGGTGCGTGTACCTGAGTCCCCTCCCGCGATTGAATCTGATATTCCATAACCTATGACCTCTACCTTCGTTCGCTGTGTTCTAATGGTTGAATAAGACCGCAAGGGAAAGCTCCACTTATGTGTGTTGCTTTCCCTGCGATCTGAGACAAGGAGGTTAGTAGTTCATATGCCCTGAGAATACCTACTTTGCGTCCTGCTGTCCCTTCTGGATGCGTGGATTCGCCGTCTTAGCAAAGTTCGCTAGAGAGGTCTTAATATCCTTATTTTGCAGCCAGATTCCATCGAACATTGTCTTGATATCGTCGCTCAAGCCAGGGGCGTTGCCTTCCGCTGGGAAGAGACCGTAGCCAGCGTTACGAGCGTCGAGCAAGTACTGAGCGTGCTTAGGATCATTACCGTCAGTGACGACCTTTTCTGCGTCAGCAGCCTGGATCGATGGCACAGCGTTACCGCCGCCACTCAGTCTGAATTTCTGACCATCAGCGGAAACAAAGTTGGTCAGGAAGTCAAAAGCTGCATCCTTGAGTTTGGTTTTGGCATTGATGACCATGTATGCAAGAGCTACAGGAGCAGGCGCGATCTTACCATCGGTGGAGGGGAAGGTGACACAATCATATTTCATGCCATTCGCGGCCTTGAACTCGGGGAGCAGCCAACGACCAGCGGAGACAAAGCCTGTCTGACCGCTAATCAGAATGAGGTCTGAACCCTGGCCCTTCGGCAGGCTACCAGCATACACAATTTTCTTCTGGCGAACATTGTTGGAAAGCCAGGTTAGTGCCTCCATGCTCTTTGGATCGTCTTGTGCGATGAGGTCGCCATAGCCGTCCTTGTCATAGACCTTGCCGCCATTGACTGTACACCACGCCCAGAATTGTAGCGCCCAGGCTTCGAGGATGAAGCCTGACTTCTTTGTAGCGAAAACCTTGTCGATGACCTCCTGGAAGGCATCGCGAGTCCATTTGCCCTGCTCGGCCAGGGTCGCGGGCATGGTGGTAACACCAGCATCCTCGAGCACCTTCTCGTTATACCAGAGCAGCAGAGGGTTGCAGTCGACGGGGACACCGAAAATCTTACCGCTCTGCGTCTTGGCAGCACCCCACAGGGCTGGATTGTAGTCTTCAGCTTTCTCTTTGCTCTTCGAGCTGCTGAGCAGATCATTCAGTTCAAGAATGGTCTTGTTCGCAACGAGCTTACCAACATCACCGTCACCAGCATAGAAAACGTCTGGCCCAACGCCACCATTGAGCTGGGTCAAGATCTTTGTAAAATAGTTATTGTTGGCTGAGGGGATGAAGGTGTATTGAACGTTGGTGTTGTGGGTCTTATTGTAATTCGCGGTGAAGTCCTTAAAGCGCTGGATTTCACCTGTGTTGGCCCAGTTTTGCCACTTGATGGAGTCACTGCTGCTACCACTACCACCAGTAGTGCAGGCAGCCATAATGGCTCCGATACTGGAGAGCGAGATGCCCAGCGCCGTTGCCTGGCGCACAAATGTGCGGCGGCCAATCTTGCCTTTCATGAAATCATCCATGAGATTGCTCTGATCAGTATTCATGATACCTTCCTTTCTCAGCGAAAACCTAAGTGCGTCGGCGCTAGCCGCGAAAGCGGCGTTGGTTTTCGTCTAAGACCTACTAAATGAACTTGCTAGACTGTAACAATCCGTCTGGGCGTGCCCTTTCTTGTGGATAGGGCATTGCGAATCATTAAATATCGCGATGTGAACAGAACGTGACTGTCACCGTCAACACTGATGATTTTCGATGTAGAAGCCATCGAAAGGTTGGGCGCGAAAAAAGTCACAGATGTTGGGGATTGGGTTGCCTGTTCATAGCAATTGCAGTGGGAATAGAGCAAGTCATAGCGGCATTTCGCAAGGGATGCGCGATCTTGCCAGCCCACACGTCCGAGAGTGTGAGGGAAGAAAGTGGCTGATCAATATGGAACTTGAGAGCAGCGCCAATGCCGCTTATGGTGATCCTGTGTTGTGCTATGAACCGTTGCACAAAAGCCCCCTTTGGTTTGATTTTGCTACCCCCTCTGTTGTGTGGCAGCAATTCCTGGCGACTACCTTATTCGAAAACCTGTATGCATCTTTTCTCCAAATGGAGATTAGTGACAGCTATGGTTTCGTCTAAGATATAATTGAAGCCATTGACAACGCACAATGTTGCCGGTTAGTGAAGTTTCGCTAGCTTCTTGACCCAACAGTAGATAGAGCCAAATAAAGCAACATCGTGCAGACAACCCCTCATTGGCTTGCAAACTTACTTCACTCAACGATGTTACATGTAACTTTACATTGAAAATTTAGAGATGTCAATATATGCCCCAGGAATCGAGGTTTTCTGTCTGTAATGGCTTCTCCATATGGCGTAAATTGTTATTATATGTGTATTTAGTGCGAAAATGGCTGCCTGATCGGGGCGAAGTTACAACATAACTATGGGGAATCGCGTGCATCTTGACAAGTGATAGTTAGTGATGGTACGCTCGAATCATACTTATTTCTGTAAAAAAACAAAGTTAAGGGTTATATATACATCCTGTTTTAACGACATGTGTGCCGAGACTCATGCTGGTTGAAAGCGGGATGTATATTGCCGCTAAGCAATGCATGCATAAAATGATTGCATGCGAATAATATGGGGGTAGAAAAGTATCTAATATCTGATACAATAGCAGAACAAGATGCACATGGAACGCGACAAAGTGACAGTGTAGTGACATGCGGTCTGGTGCCTGGCTTGAGCATGGTCGCCGAGTGCGTCTCGTCTGCATGTGTGGAGGAAACAACGTTATGGCATCTACACGTACTGGGAGTAAGCGTCTCTTACGAGACCTTAACCAGAGCATTGTTTTCAATTTGATTGCTGAGGAGCAGGCTATCTCGCGCACCAAGCTTGCAAAGAAAAGCGGCCTTCCAGCGGCGACTATTACGCGCATCGTGGCGAATTTCATCAGTGCGGGGCTTGTTCTAGAGGTGCAATCAGAGACATCGAGCGGGGGACGTCGCCCCGTTCTGCTAAGTATTAATCCTTCATCAGGCTATGCGGTAGGCGTCAAGCTACGCGAGAACGGCATGACTATTACCTTGTGTGACCTGAGTTGCACGATTCTTTGTGCCAGTGAGCAAACCTTCACTGGTGGCAGCCCTCCATATCAGGTGGTTGACCTGATGGCTAGCGCGATTAAGCAAATGATTAGCGAGGCGGGTCTGACATTTCGTCAGGTTCTCGGTGTTGGGATTGGGCTTGCGGGCTTCGTTGATTCGACTCACGGCATCTGTCGCTATTCCTCACTTTTTGATTGGCGGGACGCCGAACTTGGACCCGCGCTTGAATTTAAGCTGCGCGTTCCTGTGAGTGTTGATAATGATGTTAACACACTGGCTGTTGCCGAGCGCTTATTTGGGGCCGGGCATGATATTGATAACTTCTTGCTTATTACCACTGGGCGCGGCGTCGGTATGGGTGTCATTATCAATGGTGAGATCTACCGTGGGAGCCATGGGGGTGCAGGCGAATTTGGTCATATGACCGTCGATACACGCGTTGATGCTCCCAGTTGTACCTGTGGTAAGCGAGGCTGCCTGGAAGCTGTAGCCTCAGACTATGGGATCCTGCGTGCAGCGACCGGGGGCGACCCTGGATATTATGAGCGTTCAGCACTTGATGATCTGGTTGAGCGTGCTGTGGCTGGAGATATCGCAATCCAGAAAATCTTTCGACGTGCGGGTGAGGCTCTGGGGATCGCGACCGCGAATCTCATAAATATCTTCGATCCCGAACGGATTTTGATTACTGGCGAGGGGCTACGTGCTGGTGAACTGCTGTTAGAACCACTTAGGATGACTATACCACTTCACACCTTTGGGGTACAGAAGAATGTTGAGCTGGTGATTACCCCTGTTGATGAGACAACCTGGGCGCGAGGTGCCGCGAGCCTTATCCTGCGCAAAGTCTTTCAATCTCCTATCTATGAGGAGGGCGATGCGCATGCTATAGACGACTTGCTTTTACAGGCAACCCAGATGCAACAACTTCGGCGTAAGACAAATCAATCACAGACCCGGTAACATCCGGTGCTCGAAGTAATCTAGCTAGTGACAATGCGCAAAAGTTATAAGTGCTTCGTGGTTTCTACTTAAGTTTTCTCTGCCAGATTTCCTCTCACGCCAAAGGTGTCACATCTAATGCTATAAGCACAACATTGGATGTGACACCTTTAGCGTCTTCACGCTCAGAAATTCCCAGATGAGGGCGATAAAGTGCTGCACGCGCAGCACTTTATCGCTTTTCCCTTGAAGAGCAATCTCATTTACTGGAATCATCAAGGATTATGTTTCGCCCTAAATAAAGCATCAGGTTATAGCTTACCCCGCGCCATGCTGCCCCTGAATGAATACTCGTTCTTCGTATAGTACTTTTATATCAATTTCTCATCAGTTCATTGTGTATCAAGATATTTCAATGTAAGCTTTAGTTTATGCAAGCAACCAGCAGTATTGGTGCCTCAAACGATCTCTGTGAATTGAGGCAACGCAACACATCACTGTATTTGGAATATTATGAATGCTTGCTTTTGTGGTTGTAGGGATGCAAGGTATTTAAAGCCAATCGAAAATCTGAGCGCGTAGCACCTCTGAATAGAGGTCACGCTTGCACAGCAAGCGCAGCGCAGTTGAATAAAGATTGGTTTTAGCTTATGAAGTTAGTAGAGGAGGAGGAACATGAAACTGACGACGCGGAAATGGTCTCTCCCTGTTACTGTATTTACGCTTCTCTTGCTGGTAAGTGCGATGGTAGCGGCGCAGACAGTCGGAGGGCATCTTGCAGCTTCAGCAAGCCAGGCACCTCGCTTTACCATGCGAGGTCATATCGCGCCAGTGCTGAAGCAATACAAGCCGATGCATGCAGCGAACGAGCAACAGCCAATGAATCTGGCGCTCTCGTTACGACTGCGCAATGAGGCTGAGCTGGATGCGCTGATCGCAGCTCAGAACAATCCTAATTCATCCTTGTATCACCACTATATTACGCCACAGTATTTTGAACAACGCTTTGCGCCAGATCAACAGTCTGTGCAGCGTGTCGCAAGCTATTTGCGTGATTCTGGTCTACAGGTGACTGGAATCTCGTCGAACTCCCAGCTCATCAATGTTAGTGGATCGTTGTCGCAGGTGGAGAAGGTCTTCAATGTCGCCATCTCTGACTATAACATTGATGGGCGTACCGCCTATGCTCCCACAAGTGAGCCCTCGCTACCAGCCGAGTTCTCCAATGTTGTGCTCAATGTCTCCGGGCTTGACAATGTGGCGCGCTATCATCATTATAGCCACTCGACTGTTCAGAGTAGCACAAGTGCAAATAGAGGACCCGCTGGTGGTTACACTCCTTCCACTCTGCGTAGCGCCTATAACATCAATCCCCTTCTCGACGCTGGCTTCAACGGACAGGGGCAGTCTGTAGCGCTCTTTGAGCTAGATGGCTATGTTCCTGGTGATGTGAATACCTATTTGCAACAGTATGGCCTGGGTGCGCCTCGCTACTCCAATGTCCTTGTGGACGGTGCTAAGAATAAAGCTGGTTCTGGTGCGCCAGAGGTTGAGCTAGATATGGAGATACTTTCAGCTATCGCTCCCAAAGCTACGCAGAAAGTCTATATTGGCCCCAACACCGCGCAGGGAGCGCTGGACCTCTATAACCAGATCGTTACTGATAATACATCGAAAGTTGTCAGTATTAGCTGGGGGGCCTGTGAGCGCGAGACGGGCCAATCTTTGGCGAGCGCTATGGACAATGTATTCAAGCAAGGTGTCGCGCAGGGGCAGGCTTTCTTTGCTGCCTCGGGTGACTCTGGTGCTTATGCCTGTGATGATAGTCAGCTTGGAGTTGATTATCCCGCCAGTGATCCTCATGTGGTTGGTGTTGGCGGTACGAAGCTAAGCGTCAATAGCGATGGCTCCTATGCTGACGAGTCTGCCTGGAGTGATACAAGCTCTAGCCGCCGAGGTGGTGGCGGTGGCGGCATCAGCCAGTACTTCAAGCGCCCAGCCTATCAAGATGGCATTCAGACTTCTCGCTATCGTGCTGTGCCAGATATATCGGCGGATGCCGATTTGAGAAGTGGCTACTCGGTCTTTATTCAGGGACGTTGGAGCGTCATCGGTGGTACCAGTGCCTCGGCTCCTCTCTGGGCTGGCATCGCAACCAACATTAATCAGTACCTTACGAGCCAGGATATGCCCACGATGGGCAGCGGTCATGAGGCACTCTATAGCCTCTTTACGACTCCACAACCATATGCTCCCTATCATGATGTCACTACAGGCGACAACCTGTACTATGGCGCTAAAAAGGGATACGATCTGGCGACAGGCATGGGAACTCCTAATGCCTGGAATATCGCGCGAGACCTCGCCGCCAGCAATTCTTAGGCTTTTGTTTCCGACAGCTCATCATCGCTGGCTGATGCCAGTGTGTTGAATGAGTGAGTATTGCTCCCATTCTTCCGCAAGAGAAGCATGGGAGCTTTCTTATTAAAAATTTTGATCGTTATAATCAAAAACTATAGTCACTGCTGATGCATCTTTTATGTTAAAGTTGGCATATGCAGGGAGCCTCCAGAAGAACCCGGAGTTTCCCTGGTCACCTGATTGCGAATTGAAGAGGAGAAATCAGCAATGGCAGCGACACTTGCGCATTTGATTGCGACATTGGAAGTCACCCATGAAGAACTGACACGCTTAACCGCGACACTGAGCGATGAGGTACTTGATTATCATCCAGGGCCAGAAGAATGGAGTATACGGGAAATTCTGGCTCACCTGGTGGACGACGAAATGTTTGTCATGCGTACACGCTTGGAGCGCATTGTTAGGGAAGAGTATCCTACTCTCGTTCCCAATGATGAGAAGCTGTGGCATAGTCAGCGCAATACCTCACGCGATACTGTTAGCGAGCTATTACGTGATTTTGCAATCCAGCGAGCCGCCAGCCTGAACATTATCGGCTTTCTGCGCGAGGATGATTGGAAGCGTACAGCGTATCATCCCGAAGAGGGGGATTTAACGACGGAGATTTGGGTCGAGCATTGGGCTAATCACGATATCGTTCACCTGCGTCAGATCGAACGCAACTGTGCATCATATTTGGAACGGCAGTAGTTATAACAATGAGACAATAGTTATCTCGCGCAAGTTGTCGCTAGCAAAGACAGCTTGCGTGAAGCCCCACAATGATGATGTGCCTCAAAATAGCTTGACGATCAGCGTTCCGTTGCTTATACTGTTCTTTATTAAGCTGTTTTGATTCAAGAAAAGGAGACCTCCCCAGTGGCATGCCTGTAAGCTTTACTCGGTAGCGGAACGAGCATATCAAGATTGATTGTTGTGATGCATGAAGCAACAATGTCAATTGTGCTGGTTATGTGTAACGCTGCGTCGTGTAAGGCTGAGTGAGATGTCACGTTCCTCTTGGTTTCCATCGTTTATTACTCTTCGTAATTCTGCATTCTCCTCACCCTCTCGTATACTGCCCGCCTGTAGAGCATGGTATACGCTTCCCATAACCTTTCCGTACCGATGAATGCTGCTATGTTAGATGGCTTGGTGTGCGGCGTTTCGAGCCATTCTGCTGAACTTGAATTGTGTTTACTCCTGATGCGAAAACCTGAGCGCATTGCGCTAGCCGCGAGGAGCGGCGCCGTGCCCTCGTATGAGGGTTGGTTTTCGTCTAAGACCTTAATTGCGTATTAACGGAAAGGCAAAGAAATAATTTATGGGATTGAATACTACCCAGAAACGTATTGCGATAGTGACTGGAGTAAGCCGAGATCGTGGTATCGGCACAGCTATCTGTAAAGCACTGGCGAGCATGAATATCGATATCTTCTTCACTCATTGGGGAAGCTATGATCAAGAGGTATATGGGACGCACGACGAGACGCGTCGTGATCTCCCCACTGCTCTGCGTGCGTTGGGCGTGCGGTGTGAGGGTATGGAAGTGGATATGAGCCATCCCCAGGCCGCAACTCAGATCATGGATGAGATTGAGGCGCGGCTGGGTTCTCCTACGATCCTGGTCAATAACGCAGCTTACTCAGTAAGCGATGGTTATGAGCAACTGACCGCTGAAATTCTGGATGCGCATTACACAGTGAATATGCGTGGCACCTTTCTTCTGAGTGTTGAGTTCGCGCGACGCTTCTCTTCAACCAGCGGTGGACGGATCGTTAACCTTGTCTCAGGGCAGGATTGGCCTATGCCGCATGAACTGGCTTATGCCTCTACAAAGGGCGCGATAGCGGCATTTACGATTTCGCTTTCCGCCGACCTCGCGTCCCGTGGCATCACTGTCAATGCCGTTGATCCAGGCGCGACCGATACAGGATGGATGAGTGAGGAGTTGAAAAGAGAACTTCTTGCCAAAGCCCCTTTTGGGCGTCTGGGCCAACCCGAGGACGCCGCGCGCCTGATTGCCTTCCTTGCCAGCGAAGAAGCCCGATGGATTACAGGCCAGATACTACATTCGCGCGGAGGGATGTAGATACTCTTTCCCCAAGCTAGTGATGAGTGCAGAGGGGTTGAAGCCTCTCTGTACTCCTGCTTTAGGGATGTTTATAGGCTAAATTGGGAGGAAAAGATATTCAATTGATGTGTTAATGAGCGTCTCCGTGCTTGTGTATTTATATATTGATAAGTACCTGTAGGTTGCGCTGGCATACTCTTCTCAGAGAACAGTTAGAGGGGCAACCTATGCGCGAAACTTTTCAACCATCGGATGATAATCAGCCAGATATGGATTGGTATCCTTCTACATCCTCCTGGCGACTTCCGCGTAGACCAGGGCCTGTATCAGTTGGTTTTCTCCTGTCAGCCCTGATGGCAATTATTGCTATAGTCGTGACTTATCCTTTATGGCAAACATCCTTTCAAGGAGCTATTCAGAACACGATAAAGCTCCAGCAACCAGAACCCCCATTTGATCCCAATATTGGTGCCGTTCTACCTCAACATCGTGTTGTAGCTTACTACGCTGTTCCAGGGGCTGAGGCAACCGGTCCGGCCTATGAGCCCACCCCGGATATGCTTGACCGTCTGAAACAGCAGGGCGCGGCCTATGAAGCTTTGGACCCCAGGCATTCCGTTCAGCTTGGTATCGATCTGGTTGTGAGTGTACCAGACTCTTCGCCTGGTCCCGATAAAACTTATAGTCACCATGTCGATGAGCAGACAGTGCGTAGCTATATTGACTTCTGCCAGAAAAACCATCTCCTCCTCTTCCTGGACCTGAACTTTGGTCAGGCCCAGGTAATGAAGGAAGTTAACTCATTTTTGCCGTACTTGCAAAAGTATCGCTTTGTGCATATGGCGGTTGATCCCGAATGGATGTTTCCTCGCCATGATGGTATTCCAGGTGTGAATCTTAGCAATGTGCGCTCTAGTGATCTTAATCCAATTATTAAGGCTCTGGCGGATATTCCTATAAAATATCATGTACCACGTAAAATGCTCATTCTGCACCAGTATAGACCTAGTGGTGATGGATTGGCGAATCCGTTTAGCGGGTCTGATGCTGAACTGGCGGATAAACAGAAACTCCTGTCTGAGAAGCGTGTTGATGTTGTGCTACATGTGGATAGCGTTGGCGGATATCAAGGCGACCATGAGGACAAGCAACAACAGTACGCGGAATGGGTGAAACGCGACATGAACTTATACCAAAACTTTCGCTATGGTGGCTTTAAGTTGTTTTATCGGATTGAGGCTCCGACGGGCCTGATGACCCCGGCGGAAGTGCTTAAACTTGATCCCGCCCCTATGGTTATTACCTATGGAAATTAGAAGGGTGCGCCTGATTAACGCTCAGGAGCCTTCTTCATCTCCCAAAACTTCGCGAAGAACAGAGGGTGCGTTGATTCCGCGACGCCCCATGAATTCCGTGAAGCCCTTGAGTGCAGAAAAGCCTCTGACCATCAGAAGGGGGGACTTCAAGCTGCATATGACGCAGGTGTCTTGCGGTAGGGCACAGTTTAGCAAACGACGAGAGGACGAGCCAGATGTGGCTGGTAGGGCGGTTGATAGCATGCATATGGTACTAGATGAGAAGACAAAGTGGATTGAGAGCAATATCCGAATGCATATCAAAAGATTTTTATACCGTTCGGGCCAAACACGAAGCTCAATGAGTCAGAGAACTACGCCTTTGGTGATATTGTTTGTCATTCTCAGCCTTCTTTCGAGTTTTGTCTTTACCTCAAGCGCCTGGTTTCCCCATCACGATAGCAAAGATCTGGCCGGGTTGGATGGATGGGTGAATGATGGCGAGGTGACAACTCCAGCCTTCGTATTTTCCCAAACTGCAACGCGGAAGCTCGCGGTTTCTTCTTTTTTTGCCAATTATTATCAGAGCCATAGTGGCCAAACTAGCCTGGGTGCTCCCTTAACCGTCGCGTATCCAGTAGAGCATGGATGGATACAGTTTTTTAGTTCAGGCGCTTTGCTTCTTCCAATCGAGAAGCAAAACTACAAGTCTAGCTCTAAAGATATATTAGCGGGCCTGGTTACTAATGGCGTGAATGATCCTGAAACTGGTATTGTGCGCTTGCCTTTGCTACAAGCACTCTTGACAGCAGGCAGCCAGATAGAGATTGGAGGCAAAGGAAGCTCCCTGACCTATGTTGATATTCGCAAGGCAGCTCACCCCGCTCTATTGGTAACAGCGGCTTCTACAACTTCTAGTGAAAGCGTCTTTGTGAAGACGAGTACACGTGCGGGTAAAGACGTTGGACATCGGATTCCGCAGGCATTCTGGCAATATATTATCCGCACCGATATCTCACCTGATGGTTGGAAGGTTGACTTTGGCGACCCACGCACTGAAGTTCTTCCCTTTATCGCTAAAATAAATGGTAAGCTTCACCATTTGCAAGTTCAGGTATTTGGACGCGATGGGCTTGTTCTGGATCAGGATGCGCAGAATGCACAGGGGCTGCCAGCTATTCGGCGTTTATCAACCGGGTTGGATTACCTGAATACGCTGGGAATGCCAGCAGTTTCCATTCGTGCTCAGCAGCGCGTGTGGGCATCGAGTGCTTCTGAGCTTCTCGATGTTCCTGAGCGTGGCAAAGCAGTAGTGCATGTAGGAAAAAACTTTCCTCTTTTATTGCAGGGAGAAACGAATTGGAATGATGGGATGCTATGGTATCGTGTGCGGTGGGATGCTCCCAATCGTAGTGGGACAGGATGGATACCTGCTAACGTAGTAAGCTTCTCAGGATCCAGCAATATGCGCAGTGAGGCATCGCTTGATGTGCTCTCGTCAGAGTTAGCCAGTTATGTTACCAGTCGTGGAAACAATGTCGGCGTTTCAGTTTATGATGTTACACGTCACTTCAGTTACTCATATAATAGCGACCTGCCGTTTACGATGGCAAGTTCGATGAAGATCCCAATCATGCTCGCCTTTTTTGATATGCTTGAGAGCCAGGGGCGAGGACCTGACGATGGAGAAATGCAACTCTTGACGACGATGATTGAGAATTCTGATAATGATGCCGCCTCCGCGCTCTATTATGATGAACTTGGTGGTGCCCCCGCGCTCATGAGTTACCTCCAAAAGATTCATGTGGGTGGGTTGACCCCCGATCCTGAGTCATGGGGATATAGCGCGATTACCCCACAGTCAATGGTAGATATGCTCACTTTGCTCCATCAAGGGAAAATCTTGAATGCTCAGGATCGCCAGATTGCTTTGGATCTTATGCGGCACGTGGAGGAGGATCAGCAGATAGGAGTTGGGGATACCGCGCCGATAGGGGCGCTTGTCTCATTGAAGGATGGCTGGGTTGTGGGCCCCGATGGTTTATGGGTCATGAATTCTTCGGGCATAGTAACCAGAGGCAAAGTAACCTATGTTGTTGCTGTCTACTCGCAGAGCCAGAATGCCCTTGAAGATGGACAAGATATCGTCCGCCATGTTTGTAAAAGTATCGCTTCAGCCCTCATAGTATGAGTTGATTTGTTTGATAGTGTTTGGTGGCAGCGTGCGTGATAGCAAGCAGGGTGCTCTCTTGTAAGGGAGCGATCTTCAACTGATGAATGCAACACATTTGGTCGCAAGAAGTTGAAGCCTGCTTGTTATTTTAGTTGATTGTAAGACAATAATAAGAATGGAAGGCTTCTCGGGATCATTCGAAGCCACATACGATATGGAGTAATCTGCTATGCCTCAAACAAACTTTATTTATTGCCCACTCTGCGCGACCGCCCTGATTGAGAAAGAGATACATCAAGTACGCCGTTCTTGTTGCCCTGAGTGCCATTATATTTACTATCCCCAGCCAAATTTGGTAGTCTTGGCGGTAATAGAACATGAGGGGAAATTACTGCTTCTCAAGCGGAATATTGAGCCAGCAAAAGGCCTATGGAACTTTTGTGGAGGATATATTGAGTTTGGAGAGTCGCCACAGGTGGCGGTTATTCGCGAGGCAAAGGAAGAGGCCAATATCGATATCCAAATAGATAAATTGATTGGAATCTATGGTGGAGAGGGTGGTTCTAATATTGTAGCGGCCTTTCAGGCACAGCTTCCCTCTCATCAGCTTCCCAATTTAGCTATTCAGCTCGAAGAGGCGAGCGAGCTTGGATTCTTTGCCTGGGAAGAACTTCCAACACTCGCGTTTCCCGTCCACTATGAGATCTTGCGCGATTGGAAAGCTCAGCAGCACGCCTGAGATCGCGTATTGATCTAGGTAGATTCTGTGCTATGAACAACATCAAATAGCCTATCCCTGAAGCATTTTTTGTAGCTGGAGGACAGTATTCCAGTTGCGACCAGTGCCATAAGTGTTCAAACGCTTTTCGATCAATGGGAGTGTGAGCTTAGAGCGTCCAATGCCGTTGGGATAATAGATATAGAGTTCACGTTCTACAAGTTCGAACTCTTCGGGACCATTATAAGTCTGGCGCAAGTTTGCAAGTGCTTCCCCGGTAGGCTGTTCCGCCAGGAAGAGTACGATAAGCCAATTAGGGGTGCTGGCCGCCTTTTCTACAAAGGGATTGTGAGCAATTGTGGTTTCGAGCTCGGCTGCTGTGCGTAACACTGCCCTGGCTTGAAAGCCGAACCTTGAAGCAAAAGCCTCCTCAATCATTGCGGGAAGCTGACTCGCGCTTGTCTCATTGTCGGTGAAGACGACATTCCCGCTGCGTATATAGGTGGCAATATCGCTCTGGCCCAGGTTTTTGTGCAGGGCTTTGAGTTCGTCCATGCGCACCTGCGTTCCGCTGACATTGATGCCTCGAAAGAGTGTTACAAACCTTGCCATGTGTGAGCCTCCTTGTTACTATTTCTTCTGCCTATTATATCAGGCTTGTGCTCGTTCAGTTTCCTATCCTGATGGTAGCTTCCAGAAGAATGAAGAAGGAGTTGACTGGCTCGACCTTTTAGCGTCAGTCAACTCCTTCTTATCTGGTGGTGTAATCAGCTCTGCGCCTTTGTAATGTGATCAAGGTTGCTGACACCAAAGGGCTTACTGTACCTGAGCGCGGTCCTGAAGGGGACGGCAGAGGACAACGAATGTGAGCAGAGACAAAATGCCGAATCCGGCTATACCCAGGGCCATCGGGAGTGCGCTCTCTGTGCCACCGAGTCCAATCAAGGGCGCGGCTACAGGCCCGATAACGAGTTGTAATACCCCGAGGAGCGCCGAGGCACTCCCTGCTGTACGCGTGGTCGCGAGAGCCAGCGCCGCGGAGTTTGGCATGATCAACCCAATACTGGATACCAGTATAAAGAGGGATGGCAGAACGCCGAAAAGACCAATCCCGCTAATCACTACTATGAGTAACGCAATACCACCTAGCGCGATACCTCCAAGCCCCCAGTTCAGTAAGGTGCGTGATGAAATGCGACCGACAAGCTTACCGTTGATCTGCCCCACAATGACAATGCCAAGCGCGTTGATGCCGAACAGAAGACCAAAGACCTGTGGCGACAGGTGATAGATGTTTTGCAAGATGAACGGTGAAACTGAAATGTAGGTGATGCAGGCAGCGAAGGCGAAGCCTGCTGAGAGCGCGTACCCCACAAAGCGACCATCTCTGAGTAAATCACGAAATGCTCCAAATGTGGTGGCGATGCCCCCACTCTGCCTGCTGGTCGCTGGCAATGTCTCGCCGAGCCCGAAGAAGGAGGCTAGCAATAGAGCAACTCCGAAGAGGGCCAGAGTAATGAAGACCCCATGCCAGGAGGTAAAGCGTAGCAATTGGCTCCCGATGATGGGTGCGACAATGGGGGCGACCCCATTGACTAACATCAGCAACGAGAGGAAGCGAGCCATGGCGTTACCTGCGTACATATCACGTGCCATAGCCATAGAAATCACAATTCCCGTCGCGCCAGACATCCCCTGAATAAAGCGCAGGGCGACCAGGACTGGAATATTTGGCGCTACAATGCAGAGCAGCGATGAAAGGATAAAGGCAACGATGCCAACGATCAAAGGGCGCTTGCGTCCGAGCGCATCACTTACCGGGCCCGAGAGTACCTGCCCCAGAGCCAGCCCAAGAATGCCTGCGCTCAGGGTAAGCTGTGTCTGTGACATCGTGGCGTGTAGGTCATGGCTCAGGGCAGGTAGCGAAGGTAAGTACATGTCCGTTGAGAGCGGCCCAAACGCGCTCAGGGAGCCTAGAATGAGTACATGACGTACCCGAATTGGGGTTTCACGTTCGAGTATCTCTGCACTCTTTTCGGAAAAGTTTAAGGCTGTTTCGGGATTTACAGCTAAATTATCCTTGGACATAAATCATTCCCTCAATATGATGATAGGCCAACATGATATCTGTTTTATAGGTAGTCTTGATGGAAAAGGCTAGTTTACTTCTCGCTATTTGTGGGAGGGAAGGCAAAGACGCGCTCAGGTTTCACATAGATGACGACTCTCTCCTCGCCTGGCTGTATATCGGCGGACGCGTCCCGGTTGAAGTACTTTTGCGATATTCGATGGAGAACCTGATAGTCAACATCATCTTCAATGCGATCCACGACGCCACGAATTTCTATAGAGCTAAAGTTATCGGTAGGATTGATGAGCGAGAGCGCGATGCGCGGCTCCCGCTTGAGATTACGATGCTTCTGGCGAATCTTGTTCATCCCAAAGTAGAGATATGTGCCGTCCCAGCCAAAGAGCACTGGACTGACCTGTGGCTCTCCCTTTGGTCCAATGGTTGCTACATGCGCGAACGCCTTCGATTGGAGTATATTTTGCGTCTGTTCTGAAATGATCAACATAGTAAGTATGATTCCTTTTTCGTAGTGTATTATCTTAGAATCCTCGCCGTAGGCGGTGAGAATGGAAGGGTACGTCTTAGAGATGGAGGTCTCCATAGGGAATCTTCTAGAACCTCATCTCCTTGCTTGTCATGAGTATAGCTTACCTGCTACAATGAATGCAAATCATGTTTGTCATCATCTTATGAAAGAGATTCATATGAACTTGTCACAGCTTCAAAGCTTCATCGCTCTGGCAGAAACGGGAAGTTTCACGGAGGCCGCCTACGCCATCGATTTAACGCAATCGGCGGTCAGCCACGCCCTCTCAGCCCTTGAGAAGGAGCTGGGAGTAACGCTCATTGAGCGCAACCGTAAGGGAGTTGTCGCATTGACTGCTACGGGGCAAAGGATCATCCCTCATGCTCGCGCGCTATTGGCCTCTGCCTCCGCTATTGAGCAGGAGGCGCGTGTTGAGCGGGGTCTGGCAATGGGTAAATTGCGCCTGGGGAGTATGCTATCTATCATCTCTCCCAATCTGCTTGCGAGCGTGATGACCAGATTTCAGCAGCGCTATCCAGATATGGAGGTAGTGCTCTTTGAGGGCGCGATGCATGAGGTAGGTGATTGGATTGAGAAGAGTGTAATCGATGTTGGCTTTGTGCTGCTCCCACCTGAGGAGGGACGTGAGCATACGCTGATCATGAGCGACGAACTATGTGTACTTGTTCCAGAGAAGCATCGATTTTCGAAGCAAGATTTCGTGACCGGGAGCGACTTGCGTGAGGAGGGTCTGATCATCGAGAAGTCGCAGTGCGCGCTTCAGCTTATGAAAATGGCGGGCACCGATTTAGGCAGGCATCTGCCTCATGTGCGCTATCAGGCTAGCGATAGCGCGACGATTCTGGCGATGGTTCGTGAGGGTCTTGGCGTTACACTTATGCCTCGTATGATGCTTCCAGAGAGGCTTGATGGCATGTCTGCGCTCTCGCTTGATCCGCCCCAGTATCTTCAGATTGGCCTCTCTGTCAGATCACGAAAGACAATCTCGCCAGGCGCAAACCTCTTTATCCAGACCGCGCTCGACTGGATGCGTGAGCAGGAAGCTAATGGTTCTCGCTATGCTCAATCCGCGTAATGTGCTTTAGATGAAGAAGGGTCAGGAGAGGTCACGTTAGGCCAGAGCCGAACGAATTTGCTGGGCTAGCGCTGCCATCTCCTCATCTGAAATAGCAAGCACCCCCCTGGATGCAGCGTCGATGGCTGCGGTCTGTTGCTGGGCATAGGGAACCCCTGAAGGCAGAGGTACAAGATGCCAATGTACATGGCGATTCCCTTGCTGGCTTCCAAGGGAAAGTACATAGAGCCTTTCAGTAGGGACGACCTGTCTCAAGGCTTCGGAGATATGGTATATCACACGTTGCAGCGCGAGATATTCTTCCAGGCTAAAATCTCCCGTTGCCTGCTCGCGATGCTCGCGCGGAGCCACCAGGGCATAGCCGTATAAAGTGGGATACTTGTTGAGGAAAGCTATAGCGGTCTGGTCCTCATAGATTATATGATGTGGATTGTTGCCTGCAATGAGCTCGCAGACAAAGCAAGGGCCTTCCTTCGATCTCTTCTCATACGCTTCAATATCAAATGGTTGGGAGCGAAACATTATATTCTCCTAGATTCTATCGGATAGAACGCTATCTATAGAAGAATAAGTATAGCAGATTGGGAAGGGAAGATGATTAGATCAGTGCTTCCCTTCTGGCCCTTACTGTGACTGGTGCCCTTTATGAAGAGAAATTAGCGGAAGTCGTGAACGTGGTCACGGGCCCATTCGCTGTAGGGGTGGGCTGGTGTTCCAGTGACCTCTTCCACTGTATGTGACATGCGCTCGGGGTGTTCGACGAGGCTACCCCAGGCTTTGATCATGCCATCCACCGTCGCGGGGGGGAAGTAGGCTAGCATCTGTTGACGTGCCACCTCGGGAGAGGTTTCTTCATAGCGCAGTGGACGTCCAATAGCGTCCCCGATGGCACGAACCTGTTCGGCCTGTGTTAACACCTGGGGACCAGTCAAGTCGTATTTTGCTCCATGGTGTTGAGCACTGGTTAGCGCGCGAACAGCGACGGCTGCTACATCTTTCTCATGTATGAGTGATCGAGCGGCAGCCGCGAAGGGCCATCTTACGACATCGCCGGAACGGGTCTGCTGTCCCCAGCCGAGGGTATTGGTCGCGAGGCCGCTGATGCGCAAGAAGGTCCAATCCAGGCCGGAATGCTCAATCTGTTGTTCGATTTCGTTATGAAAATCCGTGATTGGATCGATTTTGATTGTGCGATCTTTGGGGATGCTCATTGATGAGAGGTAGACAACGCGGGAAACATGTGGCTTGAATGCTTCTAGCATGGCTGGCGCGAGGCTAGTTGGCAGTCCAGGCCACACCAGAAATACTGCCTCAACACCTTCGGCACTCTTGACCAGGCTCTTGGTATCTGACAGGTCGCCCTGTGCGATCTCAACTCCATTAGGAAGGCTCGCAGAGGCGGGATTGCGGATCAGCGCGCGAACTTCTATGCCCTCGTTCAACAATTGCGTTACGACCTCTCGCCCAACGTTGCCGGTTGCCCCGGTTACCAAAACTTTGCTCATCTCTCTAACCTTTCTTGATAGTGGCTCGTGAAGTGATTGAGGCTTCATTTAGAAGCTTATGGATGTTAGATTCTCGTAAGTGTGATTGTGATATTTATGGGCCTTCAAAGAATGTGAGGTGAGTATAAGCCTGAAGCAACTATTACGCTTCGTCTAAAGGGTCAGCGGCGACCCTGTCCTTTGGGGCAGTTATGAGAGAATGTGAGCGATTGGGGAATAGGGTGTATAAAGGAGAGTATTTTGAGATCGTACCATGGAGCCATCATTAAAAAGTTCTTGTATCTTGCTCTTCTTGACAAGAACTTCCACAATCGACTATACTCCACGTACGAATAAACCGAGACTCTGTTTGCTAATGGGGGGAGAGAGTATGCCACGTGTTGTTAATGAGGCGGCGTATGAGGCTCGTCGCAATGCTATCCTGGACGCGGCTGAAAGAGCCGTCATAACCAAGGGATATGAGCAGATGGCGATTGCCGATATTCTGGGTGAGCTGAAAATCTCCTCAGGGGCGTTTTACCACTACTTTGACTCGAAGCCAGCGTTACTTAAAGCGATGGTTGAGCGTAGAGCGGACAAAGTAGAGCCGCTTATACTCTCCATTGTTCATGATCCAGAACTCAAAGCCCTTGATAAGCTACGGCGTAGTTTCGCGGTACTTGATCGAGAAAAGATTGAGCACAAGCAGCTTGTGTTTGCCTTCTTGCGCGTATGGTATAGCGATGAGAATGCGATTGTGCGTCAGAAACTCTATAGTGCCAGAATCAAACGCATTACTCCCTGGCTGGAGGCGATTATACGGCAAGGGATTGAGGAGGGGGTTCTGACAACTGCTTATCCCGACCAGGCTGCCAGAGCAGTCCTCTCCCTCTTCGAAGATATCGGGTTTGCCTCGGCTGAATTGCTCCTCGGCGAAGAGAGCTCGCCAGAAGATTTGCCGCGTCTGCAACGGCTTGTTGAGGGTTCGGCTGATGCAGTCGAGCGTGTGCTGGGTGCCCCAAAGGGAAGTATACATGTTGCCTCACGCGAAGAGCTCACTCAGTGGTTGTTTCCTGCCGAAAATCTAGCGGAGAACAATGTTTAGCTTGAGAAGCTAGAGCAGAGCATGAGATCTGTGCCCTGCTTTGCTGAGGATTGTGAGCGATTTAGGAATGAGTGTATTGAAGGTGGTTAAATCAAACCACCTTCAATACACTCATTCCTTAGATTTGGGCTTCGCCTCCATCAACGAAGAGTTCTATCCCATTAACGAAGCTGCTCTCATCCGATGCTAGAAACAGGACAGCTTTCGCGGTTTCGTCGGGATCGCCTAACCGGCCTAACGGTACCATATCTGCGAAATGCGCCAGGAGATGCCTGCGCTCCTCCTCATTTTTTGCGAGGCCATTGAGCCCTGGAGTGTTGGTTGGGCCAGGGCTGATAGCGTTAACACGGATACCGCGAGATTTCAGGTCCAGAACCCAGCTACGCGCGAAAGAGCGTACAGCGGATTTGGCAGCGCTATAAACGCTGAGTCCTTCGACACCTGTGACGGTAGTTGTCGAGGCGGTGAGAATAATTGATCCCCCATCCCGCATGAGTGGAAGGGCTTTTTGAACCGTAAAGAGCAATCCTTTGGCGTTAGTGTTCATTGTCTGGTCGAAATGGGCTTCTGTGATGCTCTCCAGTGCCATTCGTTCTCCTCCGCCTGCATTGGCGAAGATGATATCAATGTGATTGTGTTGCTGCTTTACCGTCGTATAGAGGCGGTCAAGGTCGGCGAGATTGGCGACATCACCTTGAACTGCGGTGATATTGTGCTCTACTTTCTTGACTGCCGCGTCAAGCTCGCTCTGGCGGCGACCAGTGATATATACATATGCGCCCTCAGCGACGAAACGCTGAGCAGTTGCAAGCCCAATTCCTGTACTTCCTCCCGTGATAACGGCAACTTTTCCTTCAAGTCTTGGCACGATAAAATCTCCTAATCTTAGTATGGGTTCATTAGGAGCCACAGGTAGTGGTTCCGGGAAATAGTATAGGGGGTGCTCTATGTTGTACCAAGTGTAAAACTACACCTGGATTGGCCTGTCGTCTATGGAGCGAGCTTGCCTGCCCCATTTTAGGAGAAGATGTATGCTTGAGTCCGATTCCAATATTGCGCGGAAATTACCAGTGATAAGAGACGTCATTGAGACGATAGAGAGGTTACGAATCGCGCGCCAGGATGAGGTGAGAGATTGCCCGCATCCATTGCTCAAACGCTTTACTCAGCAGGAGTTAACGGATGAAGCATGCCCAACCTATAAGAATTTGCTGGTTGGGCGCTCACTGAGGGTTCCGAGCCGCCAGACTTTGATGCAGATTGCTCATTACCTTGAATGCAGCATGGCTCAGCGTAACGAACTGTTATTAGCTGCGCGTTATCTTCCAGAGAATCTAGAATTAACGGGTTCCGACCTTCGGCAGGTATTAGAGCAGGGGAGGCAGGTCATGGATACACTGCCCTACCCTGCTCTGCTTGTGACGCACACTCTGCATATTGAGGCTATTAGCGGGAGTTTCCAGCGCTTATTTGAGTTCCTACCACTCTCCGAAATTCCAGAGACACAGCGCTATGTGCTTCCTTTATTTTTTCGTCATGATATGCCAGTTCGAAAGCGTTCGAGCTTTAATGACGAATCTACCAAAGCCTGGGAAGTTGGGGTCGTTCGGGGCATCCAACTCTTTAAGCAGAGCAACAGATTATACCAATTTGAACCCTGGTATCAAGAACTCGTTGAACGGTTCTGTGCTGTTGCCGACTTTCGTATGTATTGGGAACAGGGCGAGATCCTTGATCAACATGACGAATTACCAAAGCAGCTTCTCTGTAGAAATACTATTACGGGAGAATGGCAACCAATCCAACTTAAACAAATTCGTATCTCTATCTGTAGCCAAATGTATCCCTGTCTTATGGCGCTCTTACCGTTAGATGATGCCGCGCGGACTGTATTCGCGGCTCTCAATAGCATCGAGACATCGACTACCCCTGTCGTTCACAGTTTTTAAAGTTATGTTTCTGAGTGGTGTGGAAGATTTGTGGATAAGTGGTTGAGCGCGAGCCTTATCTAAAGGCTGGATAGTAGGGGGGATCTACAGCTTCCGGCCAGAGTTGGGTGAGCCGTTTAGCACACAGGCGTAATGTGTTCCCTAGAGCCGGAAGGTGGTTGGCATACTCCAAAGAACGAGTGGCGTTCTCCATATAAAGCAAGAAGCGTTGCCTATCACTAAGTGCCACGATGTTCTGGTCCTGAATCAGTAATTTCTCAAGCGAACAGATCCACTTATGGAAGAACAGTACCCAGGTGATGCATGCCTCAGCCATACTGTGCTTGAAAAGAGTATCATCTGAAGCGGCTGGACAGGCGCGAGCCAGTTCGACTCGATAGCGATCCTCAAGTCGCTGAACCAGAGGATCAGGTATGCGGTAGACACACCAGCAGGTGGGGAAAGGCATATGAATATATGCTCCTTCAAGCAGCGCATGCATATACGTAGCACCCTCAAAGTCAATCAAGCGCCATCGTTCGCCGTCAAAGAGGATGTTGTCTGGCGCCGCATCCGATTGCACAAAGCTTAAGAAAGGGCCAGGGTTGGTCAGGGCTGTAATCAATCTCTCAAGCTCATGGCTTGCGCCAGGCTGAACTGGTACATCGAGGAGTCTGGCAACCTCTTCCAGGGTTGTGGGAAGCCAGAGGAAGGTGTAGAAATCGTCGGCGCTTTTGGTGGGCCCAAGGTACTCACGAATGCGTAGATATTCATTTTGATGGTTGATAGAGAGCGCGTGCAGATGACCATGTAGCTTGGCATAAGCCATCAGCCCGGCCTCTGCGGCGTTTGGATCATCTCCTAGCAAGAGATGATCCAAACGGGTTATCTGCTGGATATCTTCCATGACAAGCAGACCTGTCTCGCGCTCGCCTCCATATAGCCTGGGGGCGAGTGGTGAGGAGGTCACTTGATCGAGGAATTGCAGACTGGCCCAATCATTGAAGAAGTACCAGGTTGCGTCGTTGGTGCTATGAGGGTCAAATGTTTCGCTGTTTATATGCTTTACGATGATGCTCCTGGGAGCTGTATCAGGCCCTTCTAATACGCTAAATCGTAGCACTTTTGAGCGAGCACTGCCGCCCAGGTCTTGCGCTTCACCAAGGTGTATAGGACCGCCAAATGTCTTGGATAGAATTCGTTCGGCGCGTTGGGCGGCACTTTCCATATAGCTATCCTTTCTGTTGTTGATATTCGTAGGTCCAGTGATAGGAGCCAGAGCCTACCTCTATTAGCTCGCTCTCTCGCCCAGGGAGGACCACGTGAGCGGTGGTATTGGGCGGAATTACGGCCTCGACGCTGAGTTTATCATCTTCTAGCCTCCAGGCCACTTTGGAGAGGCCGTAGGGCGTGCGGTGCTGAGCGCTGGCATGCGTAAGATCGCTACCGGGGCGTGGTTGGATGGTGATGCGGCGGTAACCGGGCTCGGCGGGAGCGAGGCCAGCCACAGTGCGATGCAACCAGTCGGCGACGGCTCCCAGCGCGTAGTGATTGAAGGAAGTCATGGAGCTGGTGTTAATTGTGCCATCCGGACGCTGGCAGTCCCAACGCTCCCAGATGGTGGTGGCTCCCTGGGTTACTGGATAGAGCCAGGAAGGACACTCGGTCTGCATCAGAAGACGGTAGGCGACGGCTTCTTCCCCAGCGGCGCAGAGGGCGTCACAAATGAGCGGTGTGCCAACGAATCCCGTACTGATATGGTAGCCACTCTCTCGCACCAGTTCCGCCAATCGCTTACCCGCGCGCTGACGATGCTCTGTAGTTTCGAGTAAATTGAACTGCAAGGCCAGCGCGTAGGCGGTCGTGCTGTCACTGAGAACGCGACCGCCTGGCGTGACGTACTCCCTATTGAAGGCCACGCGTACCTCCTGAGCCAGTTTGCTGTAGCGCTCGGCATTCTCGGTGTCTCCAAGCACTTGCGCGGCTTGACTCAGCAGTTCAGATGAGTAAGCGAAATAGGCGGTAGCGATCAGGTACTTGTCGGTACGGGCATCATCGGCACGCTCGGCTGGGGCGCGGGGATCGAGCCAGTCACCATATTGAAAGCCCGTATTCCATAGCCGAGTACTACCGGCTCTCTCGGCTATTGTATCGACCCAGGCGCGCATACTGGCGAATTGGGTGGCGAGGATGCCAGCGTCTCCGCTGCGCTGGTAGAGTACCCAGGGTACGACCACGCCAGCATCACCCCAGGCAGCCGCTGGCGGCACGTCCTTGTCCAGAAGATTAGGAACGACAAATGGCACAACGCCACCCGCATCCGCCTGATCGAAAGCGACATCAGCTAGCCAGGAGGTCAGGAAGCCTGCCGTATTGTAGAGAAAGCTAGCGGTGGGTGAGAAGACCTGGATATCGCCGGTCCAGCCCATTCGCTCGTCGCGCTGGGGACAATCGGTCGGAATATCTACAAAGTTGCCACGCATACTCCAGATAACATTGGAGTGTAACTGGTTGAGAAGCGAATTTGAACACTCGAACCAGCCAATGCGCTCCATATCGGAGTGGCAGACCACGGCGCGCAGATTATCAAGCTGAAGCTCGCCGGGCCAACCCTCCACCTCGGCATAGCGGAAGCCGTGGAAGGTAAAGCGTGGTTCCCATGTCTCGGTGTCGCCACCTCGTAGTGTATAGTGATCGGTTGCTTGCGCGTGGCGTAGGAGGCGTGTACAGAGTTCACCATCTTCCAGCACCTCGGCGTGGCGCAGGGTGATTGTTTGTCCAGCCTCGCCGCGAACTGTCAGGCGGAGCCGTCCAACGAGATTCTGTCCGAAATCGATGATAGTGCGTCCACTCGGTGAGGTTGTGATGGATAACGGGGTGACTAGCTCAACGCGGCGAACTGCTGGCCCTGTGGGCGCGACCAGAGTATTGAGATCACGCTCCACAGAGCGAACTGGGAACCAATCATGGTCGTCATGCCCTGGTGTGGACCATCCCGGGTGGTCCTGGCGAGCGTCATAGGTTTCACCGTCGTAGATACCGCTGGCAAGGATGGGACCGCGAGCCGCGTGCCATGATGGATCGGTCACAACGCGCTCTGTTGTGCCATCCTCGTAGGTAAGCTCAAGTTGAGCCAGTAGAGCCAGCTGGTCCCCATAGTGGTTGCGTTGCCCACCATTGAAGCCGAGACGCCCCCTATACCATCCATCGCCGAGCATGGCTCCGATGGCGTTACGCCCCTCATGCAAGTGGCTTGTGACGTCAAAGGTCTGGTAGCGGAGGCGATGTGTGTAGCTGGTCCATCCTGGTGCCAGGGTATGATCGCCTATGACGGTGCCGTTGAGGTGAGACTCATAGAGTCCCAGGGCTGTGACATAGAGCCGTGCTTGTTTCAGGCCGGGTTGCACATCGAATTCATGGCGCAGGAGTGGGTGGGCTCCGGGTTGGGAGGTATCCTCCTCCCAATCGGGTGTCACAAAGCGCGCGCTCCAGTCATCTGGCGAGAGGAGACCAGCCTCAACGGAGTATAGGGCGCTCCAGTCCGAATGCTGCCCATTACTTTCATGAATGCGCAGGCGGACCGAGAGACCTTCGCGGGAGTGGAGTGGCTCAAAGGGCCAGGGAACAAGCACTGATTGCTCAGAGTCAACCAGACCAGTTTGTCCTTTTAGTTCTCCATCTGTAGTATAGACCTCAAGCTCGTAGCCGCGCTGCCGCCAATTGGGAGTGGTGGTCTCAATTGTCCATGATAGGCGAGGCCTGTCTGTACCTATACCGAGCGTATCCTTAAGGTGTTCGAAGCGCAGATTCGCGATAGTGGTCTGGGATATCTTGCTGTGGGTTGTTGTCGTGGAGGGTGTAGTTTGGGAATCATGTTGATCAGTCATTGATCGCTTGCTTCCTTTCGCCTGACTAATGCACGGTCAAGTTTGAGTCACTATAAATCGGTAAGTTAAGCCATGTCAAGTCAAGCAAGCGGGTAGTTATGAGCTAAATTATGTGAAAAATCGCCAGCTAAAGTGTCGTAAGAGTAGATAAAGGTGTGCAGGTTGTAAGCTATGATGTCTCGCTTTATTATGGCTCTTGCTGCCTGGGAAGCGGGCGGGGTATGATGTTGTTGGGCTGTCAGGAAAAGTGGGATGGATGGCGTCTTATACTAAGGATGCCTCTTTACCAGTGGGGGACGTTTAAGCATAACTTCGCTCCCAGGCGTATCGAAGGGTCCTGTTGAGTTACGATTAGATATTGTTTGCGATTAACATATATAGCATATAAATATAGAAAGAGCTTCGTGAAACATGGCGGACAATCATAGTGAGCCGAAACGCGGAAGCGACGAGTTCATTAGAGAGCGAGTCAGAGCGTGGGTACATCGAGCGCTGTATGAAGGTGAAGGCGCGCCGTTAGCGGAGAAAAGACCAGAAGTTTGCGAGCCTGGTTTTCCGCCTATCGATACCGTGATTGTATTGCAGGATAAGACCCGGTCAATCAAGCAGTATAAATTATATAAGCTGCCATGCAGTGATGCTCCACTGCCTTCGAATTCAACGAGTTCTACTGAGAAGAGATAAGGGAGAGTCATATGGCTTGTGGATATATATGTGTCCATAAGCTATACGACCCTCCTTTTCTTGTGATATTCTGCAAGAAGGAAAAATAATATTTTGAAACGTATGTTTAGGAGAATCGATAAATGCAGGATATCAATGCATGGAATAAGAATGTTATTGATGAGTTTCGGGCCAATGGTGGTAAGGTGGGCGGACCTTACGCGGGCGGTCGGCTGTTGCTATTAAATACAGTGGGCGCGAAGAGCGGTGAGAAGCGTACGACCCCGCTGGGATTTGTTGATGATGGCGATAGTTATGTCGTCGCGGCATCGATGCTTGGCGCGCCGAAGCACCCAGCGTGGTATCACAATATAGTGGCGAATCCTGAAGTTACCGTAGAAATAGGTGGCGAGGCCTTTACTACTACAGCTGTCATCGCCAGTGGTGAGGAGTATAGGCGACTCTTCGCCAAATTTAATGAGGTGAGCTCATTTCTTGCTGAGCATCAGGCGAAAACGACGCGCCAGATTCCGCTGATTGTGTTGAAGCGAAGCGCTGACTAAATCTTAGTGCCTGCATGTTGAGAGAGCATTCGAAGAAGAGGGATTAGTAAGTGCTAACCCTCTTCTTTATTTTTGGAGGGGCTTCAAAGCACTTTGTAGGCCTGACATTGCTCAATCGTATATTGGAGCAGGGATAGGGTACTTTCTATATCGGATTCTGGGACTTGTTCGGGGTTATGCTGATTGTTTAGCGCTTGTTCGATAAGATTGGTCCATTGTGAATCCAGATTTGATTGAGCCCAGTGGGCAGCAGTGGGCTTGGAGGCGACTGTGGCTGTGGTGAGCGTGAAAAGAAGTCGGCAGAGGGTTAAGACGACGAATGCCTGGTTGTGGCGGACACGTAGCCAGTCTAGCCAGGAGGGATCACTCCTGGCCTGCTCTTGCCACATCTTCGGAATTGTTGGGACGGCCCGGCGCATGGTTCGGGGGGTGATGGGTTCGCTCAGGGTGTGGGGATTGGGACCTGCCACCCTTATACCATGCTCGCGAAGGGTGTAGCACTGGAAGAGCCAGCCCTCTTCTAGAGGACCCTCGAAGAGGGCTGTTCCCTTCTCGACCTGTGGATAGCGTGTGGTGGTTGGTGTATGATGTTGCAATACTTTGAGAGGAATGTAGGCTGCCTCTAGCTTTGCCGCCCAGGGCGATTGGCTTGCGTCGAAGCGTTTGTGTATCTCCCGTAGAGCTGTGATGTGATGATCACTAAGTGTACCTCTGGTAATCACAATGAAATCGATGTCGCTGGTGTCTGGATCGAAGCCACCCAGAGCCAGTGATCCATAGGCATACATACCGACAAACTGATCAGCTAGCGTGTTCTGTGCTATGCTTGCGAAGGTGTGCAAGACCGCGTTAACATCGTCGTAAGGTGTTGGTTGGGCCTGAATGGCTAGTGCCTCCGGCAAAATAGGTTTTTCTTCCATACTTTCCTCCTCCCTTAATTGTATGATAGTTTCTTATCTACCGTATATCCTCAGATTATCTGCCAGGGTATCTCCAAGGTGCTAGAAGTAATGTTGTATGTAGCTAAGTAATCTTGATGAAAGCGAACCCCTGAAATATACAATACTGCACGTTGATCTATTGCACTCCGGGTGTGGATGAGTTATGAATTTATAGGGGTAAAAGGCTAACGAGTCAGATTGTACTTCAATTTAGTGGTTTGCCACAAAGGCAGGGAGGCTGGCATGCTTCTTCTTCGACTCATTGGAGCCGTCATCGCAGGCGTATTCATGGCTGTTTTTGGGGCTCTCGTCTGCGGTCTTCTAGGAACGGTTTTTTATGAAGTGCTCTTTACGCATGGGGCATCGCTCTCTTCGTTTGATCCTACTGATATGTCCATGTCCAGTCCTGGCACGCTGATTGGTGTCGGCTTGGGTTTACTTATGGGGCTGATTGTTTTTGTGCGGAGTGTGAGCTATGCCTTCAAGCGTGACCGTCTCTCAAGAGGGGCATGCGCGTTTCCGCGCTTGTAAGCAATATTCAGAGTCGCTTCGTAAATAATAATGCAAGCTCACCTGGCAATGGTTATACTGTGTATACGGTGCGCGCCGAGTGGCTTGATCCTCGCACTGGTTCGCGCTATCGCTTTAAGCAGGATAAGAACTCGCGCCCCGTTGTCCGCGAGGGCGAATATGTAACTGTCCAGATTAACCCTCAAAACTATAATGATTACCATATGGAACTGTAGCTTACCGTTTCTGTCATCTTCAATAATCATTCCATGGATCATAATTTTTAAAGAGGGTCAATTATGTCTGCTTATGCTGCTATATTAGTATTGGATACGCGAAATACCCTCACTTCCTTTGAAGTACTTTATAAATAGGAAAGGGAGTTCTGATGCAGCAGAAACAACGAATTGTACACCTCTTTGTTTATGATACATTCTCCGATTGGGAGCCAGCCTATGCTATCGCGGCCCTAAATAATCCATCCTGGCAGTCACGGTATTGCGTGCGAACTGTAGGCGTTAGTCGCGAGCCCATCAAGACGATTGGAGGGTTGACCATCATTCCCGATATGGCATTGGCAGAGCTCACGCCTGCGCAGAGTGCTATGCTGATCCTGACTGGAGGTGAGGGTTGGACGGAAGGCAAACGGGATCAAGCACTTGAGTGTGCTCGGGCTTTCCTGGAAACTGGTGTACCAGTCGCGGCTATTTGTGGTGCTGTAGATGGGCTAGCTTGTGCCGGGCTGCTTGATGATAGGCGGCACACAGGCAATATTATCGACGCGCTCAAGGCAACGGGATATCGGGGTGAGGCGCTATATCAGCAGGAGCGAGCCTTCACGGATGGCGATCTTATCACCGCAGGAGCCACGGCCTCGCTGGAATTTGCTTATCACATCTTGAAACGGCTTGAGGTCTATACCCCTGAAGCCCTGGAGGCGTGGTATGGCCTCTTCAAGACCGGTGATCCAGCATACCACTTCGCGCTTATGCGTGCTTTGGGAATAGGAGTATAAGCCTGAAATTGTCTTGAAATAGGGTCAATTTTGGTGCAATGCTTGTCCATTGTACTTGTACCATAGTATACTGCGAGTATCAAGCGAAACGCATCACCTCTTCTGTGTATTGTTGGTCTGACACTCGTCTCTGCGAAGCTAGTCTCCATCCGGGAGACAGTTGACGCGGATGTGTGCCAACTAGTGGTACGAAGAAGAATGAAGCGTGTTCTCAGCACTTAAAAAAATCATCAGGCATCTCTCAAGAGAGAAGGTGAGTCACGTGCGCATGCACCTGACTGGTCGAAACTGGTTCAACGCACTCTTCGTCGCGATCGTTGCGATACTCTTCGTGGCACTAACTGGTTGCGGCATTCCGCCGCACGCCCGGCCGGGGGTCGCACCCTCGGCGCCGGTGAGCGACTCGTCGATGCCGCTCAACCAATCAAGGGACAAGCCCTCGGCGTCGGCGAGCCCGACGACCGATCCCTCAGCGCCTGTGAAGCCTTCCGCGACAGGTCCGCGCACGATCTGCATCTCGCTGACGCGGGAGGACCTGACGGGCACAAGTGGACAGGCGACTCAGGTCGAGGGTGAGATCAGCGGGGTCGACGACGCCACACTGACCCTGTCCATCAGCGGCACGCAGACCGTGGTCACCGGCAGCGGGCCCGTCAAGGTGACGGGCTCCTCCCCGTTCGGTGGCAAGCACACTCTGAAGCTCACGGCGACCGTGAAAGGTCACGTGGTCGGTACCGCGCTCAACCAGACCGACTGGAGCAGTGGGGTGCGCAACTGCGTCACGATCAAGGGTGACAAGATCATCGGCTTCGAGGGGCGTGCCCATGCCAACGTCGTGAACGACGCTGTGGAGCACGTGCTGCTCGTCCGCGGCGAGGACCGTGAGGTCCGCAACACCGGCGGCGTGGATGCACTCACCGGTGACGGCAAGCCTCTGGTGGCCCAGGACTGGCACCCGGTGCCGGCCAACGGGTACGCCACCGAGACGAACGTGAAGGTGTTCGGCCCTCCCGTGGATGCGGGAAAGGACCAGGGCATCGTCAGCACCCTCATCGCCCAGCTCGACGCCGGGGCACTGGTGAACAACTGAGAACGAAGCGAGAAGGCTCCGGGAGTCGCCAGCAGCGCAACGCGCGGCGATCCCCAGAGCCTTCTCGTGTATATATGCGAGTGAGATCGTGGGGGAAGCGGCGCAGTCCGAAGCTCTGCGCCTACATATGGGGAGAGGAAGTTTTTTGTGTGGAGATTGGGTTATTGGAATTCGGGTGAGCGCCAGGGCATCTCCTGAAGAAGCCATGTGTTGCCATCAGGGTCGCTAAAAGAGGAGTATTTTATCCCCTGGTCATGTTCATCAACCTCGCTCATGTGAATGCCACGGTTGGCAAGTGCTTCACGAGCTTTGTAAATATCCCCTACAACTAAGTGCAGAGCCTTTATGGTACCGGGCTGCATAGCTGAGATTTCGCCAAGTCCGGTGCCGATGACGATTGAGCAGTTTGATCCAGGTGGAGTGAGTTGCACAACACGCATTCCATTCCTCTGTACATCAACGTCCACATTAAAGCCAACCTGCTCCACGTAGAATTCCTTGGCGCGATCAACATCCGCGACTGGTATTGGCACCAGCTCAAGTTTCATGTCCATTCTGATCCCTGTTCCTTTCTTCATTAGCACAATATCGCTTGCAATTCACAAGTGTCTGTACTGTGTTATTCTGACGGAATGTCGTAGATGTGGAAGAGTAAAGAAACGAAACGACACTTTCAAGTGACTTTGAATTTGCAATGAGCGGGGTTCACATGCGAGACTGAAGGGAGTGTAAAGCAAAGGAGGGACAATGTGAGCAATTTTACTGGAAAGGCCGTCTTTGTCACTGGCGCGGGGACGGGCATTGGCTATGCGCTCTGTCGGGCCTTCGCGAATGAGGGCGCAACGGTCGCGCTGAACGATATTGATGCGGAACTATGTAGTCGGGCTGCGCAAGCGTTGAATACTGAACTGAAGATTGAGTGTGTCCATCCATATGCGGGTGATGTTGCTGATGTAGATAGCATTCGGAGCATGTTTCAAAGCTTCGCGGAGAAAGCAGGTGGGCTAGATATTGTGATTGCCAACGCTGGCATTACCAACTATGGCTCGTTCCTCGACTATACTCCCGAAGCCTTTGACCGCTTAACAGGTGTGAACCTGCGTGGAAGCTTCTTTATCGCGCAGACAGCCGCCCGCATCATGATAGAAGCGCAGACTCCTGGACGCATTATTTTGATGTCGTCTGTTACTGGCGTTCAGGCTCACCTGAATTTGAGCGTGTACGGCGTGAGCAAGGCGGGAATTCGCATGATGGCGAAGAGTATCGCGCTGGAGGTCGGTAAGTATGGTATTACAGTCAATGCTATCAGTCCTGGCGCGACCCTTACTGAGCGAACACTACAAGATGATCCCGATTATGAAACGCATTGGGCAGAGGTGACACCAACCAGGCGTGTTGGCTATGTAGATGATGTGGTGGCAGCCGCGCTTTATCTCGCCTCGCCTGGGGCGCGCCAAGTGACAGGGCAAACCCTTGTGGTTGATGGGGGCTGGACGCTGCATAGTCCTCTGCCTGATGATATGCCTGATCTACCTAAATACTCTTCGCGTTTAAGATAAGCAATATGCGAGCCGCTAACACTGGATTGCATGGTTGAAAAGGAGAGCAATGATGCCGATAGATCCTAGCAAACTAAGGAGCCAGCACCTGCGCTCCGTGAATCATCAAGGCGACGCCTTGCGGATGGGTATGAACTGGACCGAGGAAGATCTGAGCAAACCTCAGGTACTTGTCGATAGCGCCTATGGTATGGGTCATCCGGGCACATTCCACTTTCGCTCGCTTGTTGAAGAGGTGAGTAATGGTGTCTTTGAGTCAGGTGGTAAGCCGGGCGTCTTTACTGTCAGCGATATATGCGACGGTGTCGCTCAGGCGCACTCAGGTATGTCGTACTCTCTAGTCTCACGTGATATCATGGCGGCGATGATTGAGATTCACGCTCTGGGGCACCCCCACGATGGTATGGTATTGATCTCAGGCAATGATAAGTCGGTACCTGCACATCTGCTCGCCATTGCTCGCTGCAACCTGCCAGCTATTCACCTGCCGGGTGGTACCCAATTGAACGCGCCCGATTATGTGACCTCAAATCACCTCTGGCCTATGGGCATGGCTGTCGAGCGGGGAGAATTTGAACGGGAAGAGTTTGAACAGGCCGAGCATGGGGCATGCCCCACATGTGGAGCCTGCCAGTTCATGGGGAGTGCCAGCACGGGTCAGGTTATCTCGGAGGCGCTTGGTCTATCCTTGCCGGGGTCGGCCCTCGTGCCAGCGCCTCTCGCGCAACTTTTGCGCTATGCTCGCGCTACTGGTAAACAGATGTTGAGACTCATTGAAGAGGAGATCACACCCCGGCGTATTTTGACTCGCGAAGCTTTTGAGAACGCAATCGTTATCCACGCGGCGGTTGGTGGCTCCACGAATATGTTGTTACATCTGCCACTGATCGCGCGCGAGGCAGGGATTGAGATCACCATCGATGATTTTGACCGCATCCACCGTCAGGTGCCAGTGCTGGCAAATGTAAAGACTACTGGGCGTTATCCGGTTGAGTATTTCTGGTACGCTGGTGGTGTTCCCGCCATTATGCTAGAGTTACGTGATATGCTCCACCTGGACTGCCTGACCGTGACTGGTAAGACGCTGGGTCAGAATTTGGAAGAGATTGAACATAGCCGCTTCTTCGCCGAGCGCATCGGTTATCTGCGCAATGTTAAGGTGTCCCGGCGTGAGGTCATTCGTCCACGCTCGGACCCCTTCGGTAGTGACGGTGGGGTCGCGGTGCTACGAGGCAATCTCGCCCCTGATGGAGCAGTCGTCAAAGCCTTCGCGGTCCCGCCTGAAATGCATGTGCATGTAGGGCCAGCCAGGGTCTTCGATTTTGAAGAGGAGGCTATTGCGGCGTTACGGGAGCGCAAGATTCTTCCTGGCGATGTGGTGGTCATTCGCTATGAGGGGCCGCGTGCCAATGGCATGCCCGAAATGTATTTTGCCTCCGCTATCATCGCCGATGATCCCGCGCTCAACACCACTACCGCCCTGATAACTGATGGACGCTTCTCAGGCGCGATGAAGGGACCATGTATCGGGCATATTACCCCCGAAGCCCTCGATGGAGGCCCTGTCGCGCTCATTGAAGAAGGCGACCTGATCGAGATTCATATTCCTGAGCGTCGTCTCGCTGTGGTAGGAACTGGGGATCAGCATCTAGCTGCCGAAGAGATCGAGCGCGTATTAGCTGAGCGGCGAGCACGCTGGACACCACCCCCACCACGGCATAGTACTGGCATTCTTTCGCTTTTTGCCCGGGTCGCGGGTGGCGCATCTGAGGGGGCATCTCTGACATGAGATAAGAAACTTTGATGCAAAAGATATGTAGGCACTCAACTTTGATGAGTGCCTGATAATAGGAGTGTCATTGTATGCGCGAACGAATGATTGAATTGCCGTGGGCAGTACGCCAGAAGGTTGCGACGCTGGGCGAGGAGGGCTTGTGGTGGGTGGAGGGTTTAGGCGAACTTATTGAGGTGCTTGAGCAGGAGTGGGATATGAGTGTGGGCAAGTGCCTTGCGGGAGGCTCTGAGGCATATGTGGCGGAAGCCAGAATGGGGGATGGTTCAGAGGCCATTCTCAAGCTGGCTATGCCGGAGATGGTGGGTAATACTGTGTTCGAGAATGAGGTTCAGACATTTGCAGTCGCGGATGGTCATGGTTACGCCCGCCTTATCAGGCATGACCTGACTCGCCGCGCGATGCTGTTGGAGCGTCTGGGCACGCCATTAATGGATCTGGGATATGCTACAAACACACAGATTGAGATCATCTGTACAACGCTTAAGGCTGCCTGGACCCACCGTCCGCCAGCTTCACTGCTTCAGACTGGTACTGGTGTGGCTGAGGCATTGGCGAACTTTATTACAACGCTCTGGGAAGAACTTGGTAGACCCGTCTCTAAGCGAGCGTATCACAAGGTGTTATCTTTCGCACGCTCCCGTGAAGCGGCCTTTGATCCGCAAAGCGCGGTCCTGGTACATGGCGATGCTCATAGCGGTAACATACTGCAAGATCTCTCCCAGCCTCAACCCGCGTTTAAGTTTATTGATCCGGATGGCTTTGTGGCCGAGCCTGCGTATGACCTTAGCATCCCAATGCGTGAGTGGTGCGATGAATTGCTTGCTGATCCGGTGAGCCTGGGTCGCGAACGGTGTGACTATCTCAGCCACTTGACCGGTGTTGATCCACAAGGTATATGGGAGTGGGGCTTCATCCAATCAATGTCTCACGGGTTATTTCTGCTGAAGGTAGGTCAGGTGCAAGCAGGGCGTAAGGTGCTTCAGGTTGCCGAGGCATGGGCTAGAGTGTGAGTCTGAATGCGATATATGTGAGGAGCGATATTAATGAGGCGGTAGAGGAATGGTGGAAGTGGGAGAAGACGATGAAGCGACACCCTTTGCCTTGGGGCTCGCTTCATCATAGAGGTTAATGCTACATTGTTGTGTTGCTGGCATGGGGCTTATGTCCCTCTAGAGGCCGTACTAAGAAGATCGTTCCCGCGCTCAGGAGCGCGATGAAGGCCATGGTCAGAACGAAAGCAAGTGCGATGCCCGTGCCGCTAATGGTCAGCACCGCGTAGATCAGACCGATAATGGCAACTCCCAACGTACCAGATATCTCAAGTGTCGTGGTGTAGATGCCCGACGCAGCCCCTACATGGGCCGCTGTGACTTCCTCAACCGTCTTTGGCATGAGTGGCGTGTAGAGCAGGGCATGGCTGAAGCATAGGACGAAGAAGGCTATCAATATTGGGAATACACCCCAGCGTGCTTCAAGGTATTGAGCTGCAAGTAAGACCAGGGCATAATTGATTGTTACCAGGCAAGCGGCAATTGAGATGTTGCGTCGACCCAGGCGAGGCAGAATTAGAGTGCTGGCGCTGGAAGCCAGGATGAACGCGATGCTGCCAACCACCATTGCCAGACCCGATTGTAGTGGTGTGAAATGTAGCCCGGTTTGTAGATAGATTGAGAACAGAAAAATCATACCATTCCAAAGCGAACCATCAAGCAGATTGGTCAGGTTACCAGCCGTGAACTTATGCAGCTTGAAGAGTTCGGGAGAGACCAGGGGCTCTTGCCCCTGTTTTGCTGTATATTGCTCGTAGAACCAGAAGGCAACGACACAAGGTAGCGATAACGGCAGGCAGATGATGGTCCATAGCGGCCAGCCGGTATTACCTCCCATGATAAGGGGAAAGGTAAAGAATACCAGTGCCAGTGTCAACAGAGCGACGCCGCCATAATCCAGGGTGTGTGTGGCGGGTTCCCTAGATTCTTTAATAAAAAGTATCGAAGCCACCAGAACGATGAGACCAAAAGGTACGTTGATTAGGAAGATACTACGCCAGCCCATACCCAGGACATTCGCCACGATGAGTCCACCGCCAAGTACCATGCCTACGACTGAGGCCAGACCCAGGGTCGCAGCATAGGCGCTCATAGCTACTGGCCGCTCCTGAGACGAGAAATTATCCTGAATGAGTGAGAAGACCTGTGGGGTCATCATTGCTGCCGCCGTGCCCTGCAATACACGAAAGACAATCAGTAGCAAGGGATCTGGCGCGAAGCCGCAAAGTGCTGAGAAGGCCGTGAAGGCTCCTACGCCAATTAGAAACAGACGCTTGCGCCCATACAGATCACCCAGGCGACCACCAAGGACGAGCAAAGCAGCGTTGGCTAGAGTGTAGCCAGCAGAGATTAATTGCATCTCCGCGAAACCCGTATGTAGCTCGTGCTGGATGGTTGGAATGGCGACATTAACAATAAAGATGTCGATTGCCCCCATCAAAGTCGCGCCTAGTGCGGCGGCTAGCATGAGCCAGCGCTTTGAATCGAGCACTTTCGCAGTAGTTTTTGTTTTAGTCGTTAATTCTGCGTTCATGGATATTTGTTTCTACCTTTTATTTGCATATATGCTTTATAAGTAACTAATTCATGATGTATACAAGTGTGTTTGCGTTGTTGGGGTTGATGCCTGATTGATACTGAACCAGGCATCAACTGATCTGGATGTGAGGTTTAGATAGGGTAGCCTTTCGTGCCCTGGAGACCCTTGAGGACTGAGATCTCGCCAGTCATATTGTCGACGTGCCCCAGCACCATGCGATTGAGGATGACGCCGACAGTCATGTGCCCCAATCCGAAGGCGGTTAGATCCAGGTCGCGATCCAGGTCCTCGTCAGTCAAGGTCGCGAGGTAAGCGTCGGTGGCAGCATGGACCGCCTGGGCGTAGCTCAGTGTTTGCGGCAGGTCGATCCGCACGCTCCGCGCCCACTCTGGCGAGCTCAGAGGTTGAACGTCGCTGATACCAGTCTTATTTGCCCACTCGGAGGCGTAGAGGGGCGCGCCGCCTTTGAGTACCATGTTGATGGCTAAGTCCTCGCTAGCAATGGCATGGACATAGGTCGCTGCCAGAGGATTCGCGGTGCCGAGAGGAGTCCAGTGAGCTTGCTCCTCTGTCACGCCTTCCATAGTCGCTCCCAAAAAGCCATGAGCCTGCTGAATTTGTTCTCGAAGAAGTGTTGTTGCTTGCATGTTATCTTATCCTTTCGTCCTGTTGAGCTGAACTTATTGGATCGTTTGGCATTGATTCTAGCGCGAGTAGCGATACGCTCAGAGCGCGGACCTTTAATAGCGCACCATAGAGGGCGGCCTGGTCCTTTACAATCCCCGAGAGGAGTGAGGTCCCGTTCTCTTCATGCGTGATGCACAGCCCTCGAAGTCTACTTGCCAGATGGGATCGATATGCCCTTTCACACGTATCTGTATCCACATAGGCGCTTCCTTTTCGTGAGAAGATTTCTTGTTTCGTTTCTCACTGATAGGAGTATAGCCGGTTGGGCCTAGGTTGGTCTTCGCCAGAATGCGTGATTGAAAGGGTGATTGCGCTCGGAATGTTGGGAGAATGAAGGATGATAACCTGTCCACCCAACGGGTGAGATTAGAGGAGATTCAGGTGTTGGGCGGCTCGAATCGCTTCGGCACGGCGGCTTACATTAAGCTTGCGATAAATACTGCTGACCTGGGTCTTGACCGTGTTAGGCGAGACAATCAACGTTTGGGCAATCTCGGCGTAGGTCTTGCCCTCGATCAGCAAGTGTAATACCTTCTGCTCTTGTGGGCTGAGAGGTTCGTAAGTTTCTCCCTGTGAGGTATAACCTGTATGCTGAGTTGAGGTTGTGTTGTGGGTGATCGCGGAGGAGACTGGCTCTTCGACTATGCGTCCTTGCTCGAATGTGGCGCATAGCGTTGCGGCCATAGTTATGCAGGCTGGTGGAAGGATGAGTCGCGCATAGCTTCCCTCGGGCGCGAGGAGGCGCTGAAGCACGCGTGCCATTAGCTCGCCCGCGTCCAGATAAACGCGAATGTAGCCTTCTGGTTCAGTCAAACGTAACAGACGTGTGGTAGTCTGCATTGCCTGCTCACTCTCATTCTGTCCTTCAAACGCGACTACCTGAAGCGCAAGAGCTTGAGCAAGCTTATTGATTCTTCCGCCGCGCTCGGCACCATTTACCAGAGCTGTCAGGATCTCTTGTGCGCCCGTGTAGCGCTGCTGTGAGAGGTAAACGCGAGCCAGGATTAAATCTTCTTCCCAGGCAAGTGCGGACTCATAGGTGTTTGTAGTTTGTATGCGTTGAGCAGCCCAATCGCTTGCTGAATCGATGTTTCCTTGAGCGAGCCAGAGCCGTACTCGCGTGCTTACCATGTCAGGGATATATAGTCCAGTAATCTGCTGTTGGGTGTTTTGCTCGACTACATGGAGTGCCTGCTCAGCGTCAACGACGTTGCTTTCGTCGAGCGAGAATTGTAACCAAAGATTATGCGCGTCGAGATTCAGGGCCAGGTATTGCCAGGTGCGCGCGTGCTCTAACGCAGCCTGTAACTGTGCTTGTGCCTCCTCGCGCTGCCCCCAGGACCAGTAGATGCGAGCCAGTGTGAGATGAATGTAGCCTTTTATTGAGAGAGCCTGTATGTCCTCATACTCTAGCAGGTTTAGCGTTTCCAGGCCAATCCTTCGTGCCTCGCGCAATTGCCCTGTCTCATAAGAGAGTTGTGCCAACCACTGCCCTATCCTCAGGAAGGCATAGACCTTCTGCTCATGCTCGCTCAGTTTGCGCGCCTTGAGAAGCATGGGCATCAGGAAGCTGAAATCAGTGATTGAGTTCAGGCTGAGAATAACGTTGACAAAGAGCGGAACCAGTTGCCAGAGCATCTCTTCTTCAATGGCTAGATCTTGCATCTGTTGTCCTTGCTGACTCAGTTGCACGATATCGCCTGCCAGGATGGACTTATTGGCGTAACTCCAGAGGTAGAATAGACGCACACGTCTCTTAAGCTGTTCTCGTTCCGCTGGTGAGAGTATGTTGGTCTTATCATCGTGAAGCAGGCGCTCCGCACGTGAGATAATCTGCTCTACCTTAACCAGCGCCTCCGATTGATATTCTTCAGGTGCGCCGAAAAGCTTGTGGAGCATGTGCAGGGCGGCTGTAAGACCCAGATTCAGGTGTTGACGTAAGACCGCTTCAGGGAGAAGTACAATCCAATCAAGGACAATCTTCGCGCCACCAGCCAACCAGATTGATTCGGCGGCCTTTTCCATTAACTCGGCGGCAGATGAAAGATCATTGATAGCCAGGGCATGTCTGATAGCCTCTGGCAGCGCGCCTTGTGCCTCATACCAGCGCGTGGCACGCTCATGTAGGGTCGGAACGAGTTCTGGCTGGCTGGCTCTAAGGTGGGTCAGCAGCATTTCGCGGAATAGATCATGGAAACGATACCAGTGCCTCTCTTCATCCAGCGCGATCAGAAAGAGATTGGAGCGCTCAATCGTTGCCAACATTTTCCGGCTTTCAGGCTCTGCCGTGACAGCCTCGCAGAGGGAGGCGTTCAGGCGCGTTAGGATAGAAGAGCGAAGTAGGAAGTTTTGTAAGGGAGGGGGCAATTGGTTCATAACCTCCTCTTGCAAGTAGTCCAGAATATAGCGCTGGCTGCCTGTGAAGTTCTGAACGAAGGCAGCGTGGTCCGAGCGCTGGCGCAGGGTGAGTGCCGCCAGTTGGAGACCAGCGATCCAGCCCTCAGTGCGTCTCTCAAGTGCTGTCACCTCGCTCTTAGAGAGTGGCAGACCTTCGCTATCAACTAAGAAGCGTGCCACTTCATCGCGCTGGAAGCGCAGATCCATATCGCGAAACTCGCTCATCTGACCACGCACGCGAAGGCGAGCTAGTGGCAGAGGTGGGTCGATCCGGCTGGCGAGTACCAAAGAGAGCGATTGTGGCAGGTGCTCAAGGAAAAAGAGCAGAGATCCATGAATAGCCTGCTCTTCGATCAGGTGGTAGTCATCGAAGACAAATACTGCCTGACGCATCAGGTCGTTTAGTTCGTTGAGAAGGGTGGTTACAATGACAGAGAGACGTGGTGGCTGAGGCGTGCGTAGCATCGCTAGGGCACTGGCTCCAACATCTGGCAATAGGGAACGTAGGGCTGTGATTACCGCGCTCCAAAAGCGCGTTGGATCATTGTCGAGCTCGTCAAGCGTAAGCCAGGCTACGTCGCGAGCTGTTTGAGTGGCCCATGAGCTCAGGAGAGTCGTCTTACCCCAGCCTGCCGAGGCGGAAAGCAGCACCAGGGGTCGCGCTAGAGCTTCTTCCATCCTCAAGTGCAATGCCTCACGCTCTACTAGAGTGGAGGGTAAGTGCGGAGGAGAGAGTTTTGTCGCAAGCAGCGGCTCAATCGATGGTGCTAAAGTAGCTTCTCTAGTTACAGATGGCTCATCAGGTATGAAATCGTGTAATGGTGAAGCTGTCTGAGCGAGCGACTGAGCAACCTCTTCCAGACGGGCTAGCGTTACCCTAGAATCCGGGCCAAGATAGCATTTGCCTGTACGGCGTCCACGTGTGCTATAGGCATACCAGTAGCCCGCACCCCGAGAGCGGGCCTCTTTGACCACACTAGCATTCCCGTAGCGTCCCTGGAAGGAGAAGGAGACACATTGTGATAGCCAGCCTCGCCACGCCTCGTCCTCATCCAGGGAAAAGCTTTGTTGCTGTTGTCCCCTGGTAGAGAGCTTATAACGCTGGTTCTCGGTTGACCAGGCAAGTATGTGGAGAGATGACCTTGACATTGTGGAGCCTAACTCAAATGTTTTTCATATAAGATTACTTCTAACCCCTGATATATATCGCGGCCCACTTCCTGAAAACCATGCTTCTCGTAGAGCCTCTGGGCGGGGAGTTGGACGATAGAGGTATCAAGATGGAGCTTCTGATAGCCGAGAGCGCGGGCCCGCGCTTCTAGCTCTAGTAGAACAAGCTGACCATAGCCGTGCCCCTGATGCTCTGGGTGGACGCGCATACGTTTGATCTGGGCTTGGTTCGCGTCTGTGCGTTTCAAGGCTCCCATTGCCACAAACTGACCATTGATTTCTCCAATCAGAAATTCACCCCCATCATTGAGATATGTATCCTCGATAGCGTAAATATCGTCATCCCAGGGACCACGTCCCAGGTAGGCTCCAATCCGCTGAATGGCGTATACATGTAAATGTTCGACAGCTGCTTGATCGGTAGGCATATAACGCCGCAGAGTGAGCATGAAAGTTATCCTTATGATTGTATATGTTCAGATGTAAAAAAGGAATGGTCTAGCAGAGCGTGGGAGTGGCCTCCTAAAGCTTGTGCCTAATCACCCAACAGCTTCGAGTGTATCACAAGCTGAAGGAGAGGAGCAAGATAATGGTTTGTGTCACTGGGGACCTATTCCGCAAGCACGACCAGATCACGAATATTGCCGCGTACGGGCACGCGCTTGAACTGTCTATCTTGGGGGAAGATGCGCATTGTCATTCCATGTTTGGGGCGCATCTCCAGACCAAGATCGATCCTTGCATTTGAGATTCCTTCCAGGCGATAGCGCTGTATCAGCATGGCAAGGGTGATTTTCTCCTCCAGCAGCGCGAATTCGGAGCCAATGCATCTGTGCTGTCCCGCACTGAAGGGGAGATATTCGTACGCGGTACGCTTGAGTGTTGCCCAGCGCTGGGGCAAAAAGCGATCTGGCTGCTCATAGAGTTCAGATAAACGATGTGTCAGGAACTCACTGTAGATGATGGTTGTTCCCTCGGCTAGCTCATAACCTTCAAGCTCGCACGGGGCCATCGCTTTGCGCTGACCAATACCTCCTGGTGGCAGCAGGCGTAAACTCTCCTTGATGACATAGTCGAGTAATGGTAGTTGTTGGAGTTGCTCAATAGTTGGCGCTTCACCATGAAGCACCCCATCAACTTCATCGAGGAGGTCTGCTGTGACCTGGGGATGCTGGCTCAGGAGGAACAGTGCCCAGGTCAGGGCATCAGTAGTCGTCGCATGCCCGGCGGTGAATAGCGTAAATGCGTGGCTCACCAGTTCAAGGTCACTCAACGTTGCCCCATCCTCATCGTGAGCATGGATGAGAACTGAGAGCAAATCGGTGGTCTCCCCCTGTGAGCGCTTACGAGCAATCATCGCCTGTAAAGCAGTTTCTAGCTCTTCTGCCATGTGCTGCATACGTGCATATGGCGTGCCAGGCAGATTCACAGGCGCAATTAGTGCCAGCATGAGCGAAGAGACCATGCGCTCTAGCAAAGAGCCCAGATGCTCAATCTCGGCCTTGTCGTCCAAGCCAAAGAGTGTCTTTACAACTATATCTCTTGTAAGCAGTTCCATTTCCCGATAAAGCTGGATCTCGGTGCGTTCTTGCCAGCTATCAAGCATCAGTGAAGTGAGAGTAACCATATCTGTGAGCAGATGGGCGACCTGTTGTTTATGAAAGGCTGGCTGCATGAGTCGCCGTTGTTGTTTATGCTTCTCCCTCCTCATCATCTGTAAGCTATGACCTCCGACCCGCACCAGGGCAGTGTCCTGTGCAAGCTTCTCCATAGGACCCGCGCTGACCTCAAATAGGGTTGGATTGGAGAGTAGCGCGAAATTCAGTTCGGGACCGAAGGCACAAATATAGGAGGCATCCCCCTTTGAGAGCGTAACCACCGGACCATAGGTTGCATATAAGTGAGAAAGATAACGGAATGGATCACTGTACAGCTTGAATATGCTTGCACGCCACCCTAGTAGTGGCAGAGTACGAGGGCCTGGAATAGTCTTTGATGTATGCATAGTAGTTGCCATATTGTTCCTCCACTGTAGGATGGATACTATCTACTTGCCCAGTTTTTGTAAGTAATATGAACTCAAAATTAGATTTAAGTTCATATTACTCGACGTATTGGCCTCCTGTCAATGAGTTTTGAACTAGTTGTGATGAATTGGTTTCAAAACTATGCTATACTGAGCGGCAAGGAGAGTGGTCATATTTTATGAATGGTTATGAACGAAGAAGCCAGAAGAAGAGAGATGCCATTCTAGATGCGGCTCAGAAGCTCTTTTTAGAGCGAGGGTTGCAGGATGTTCATGTCTCTGAAATCGCGAAAGAGGCGAATGTCTCACAGGTGACCATTTATCATTACTTTGGGACAAAGCAGGCGCTTGCCCTTGAAATGCTCAAACGCTACATGAATCGTGCGATGGACGAGGCTGAGCAGTTGTTGGCGCGAGATATCCCTTTTCGCGAGAAACTCGCATTGCTGTTCATGGAGCAGGGGGAACTGGCCAATCAGTTTAGTGATACATTCATGCGTTCTATTGCATGGGATGACCCGGAAATTCAGGCTTTCTATCAAGCGTATGCCAACGAACGAACTATCCCTTTCTTTCGCACCTTTGTGGAGAAAGGGAAACGTGAGGGAGCCATTGAGAGTCACCTCTCGTTTGAGGCGGTGGTGGCGTATCTTTCACAGTTCAGGCAACTCTTCTCTCAGCCCGACTTCTTGAAGACATCGAGGAAGTACAAAGAGGATCTTGGGCACCTCTTCTATTATGGTTTGCTTGGTAAGTAGCCCTATTTATATGTCGATGATGAAGCAAGATTCCAGAAGGAGTACTAATTTGTTATATCAAACTCTCATTCAAGAGCTGGTTGAGGAGCTATCCAGACAAGAAGAGGTAATCGGGATTCTGCTGACTGGTTCTGTTGCCCGAGGTGATGCCTTGCTGGGGTCTGATTTGGACATGCGCTTCATTCTTACTCCTGGCACCAAGCGTGAGTTTCATCGAGAGCTACGCCAAGGAATCCTCATTGAACAAGGATATGCTGATGTGGCATTGGCTCAATCCGAACTCGAAGCAAATCCAATGGAAGTCTATGCCTACCTGGATGGACGAATCCTCCTTGATCCACATGGTGTACTTGCGGACCTGAGGGAGCAGGCTCAGAGGCGCTTTGAGACCTACCAGATATCTGAACCAGAGAAGGAGAAGATCATCTCATGGCTAGAGTCTGCTCATTTCAAGATTCGCGTGGCTGAGAACGGGAATCAGCTGCTGAAAGCTGCCTTTGTAACTGGGACGGTTTCCTGGCAAATTATCGAAGGACTATGGGCCGCGAATAACAGACCGCTTCCACCCAATGGATCTATTTGGTCTCATGTCAAAGATCTATCACAAGGCCCGGTTGATATCGAAGAGCGGCTAGAGTGCCTCTTCTGTGGTGAGACACGCAAGCGTGTGCGAGTGGCTCTAGAGCTTCTTGAGTGGATCTTATCTTCCCTGAAGGGAGAGTTGAAAACTTCTCTTCTGTAAATTGCCTCTCTTTGTTCTATACTAATGTATATTCTTGTTTGCGCTGTCTTTTGTTTAGATAATAATGTTGAACAAGACTTCTGGGGCTATTAAATCTGCGTATGCATTTTTCGAATCACGCTTGCATCTCGCGTTCGAGTCACGTATACTGAAGGTATCAACCTCAACAATGAAAGGAACGATCACCCATGTTGATGCGCTACTAATGCATTTGCCTGATTTTATAAACTACGTATACGTATACGCCTGCGCACAGAATGAAGCGTAGGTGAAGGTTGCGTGGTCGCGCCGTGCATAAGGTAGCCCATCACAGTGTAATCTCCCTGTGGTCGTTTTCATCGATAAGTTCCAGATCTTTATCCCAAGCTCCCATATTGCGGGCTTATTATCCAGGTACCTGCCTGAGTATTTGGGTACTATCCTGGTGATATCAGTAAAGCTCTTAAATAGATGTGTTGCGCCTGCCTTGTGTCTAAATGTGTGCCAGACCACGCCAAAAACGAAGGAGAACATGATTATGCCTGCGACCTTTTCCTTGGCATCTGAGTATAAGGGGCGCGCACCTGTACATGAGGATATACCCGCAATCATTGCTCTGATGCATGCGCATGATGTTGCTGAGGCTGGCGGTGGCGAGATGGAGGAGGAGAGCTCGATCCTTGCTAGTTGGGAGAAACTGAATCTCGAAACCGATGCCTGGCTGATTACCACAACTGAAGGTTTTGTCTGTGGCTATGCTACTTTGACTGTTGAGGATGCCGGGCGTATCTTGGCCGATGGTTATGTTCATCCTGAGCATTATGGACGTGGTATCGGGACCGCCATTATTAGCTTCACGGAGTCGCGCGCACGTGAGCTGATTGCTGACCAGCCTGAGGATATTCGCCTGGTCCTGGTCAACAATATCGTTGCCAATAATGAGCCTGCTATAAACCTGTTAGAATCGTCGCACTACTCCCTGACGCGTGTCTTCTTCCGCATGGCGATTATGATGGAGACTTCTCCTACTCTGTCAGCCTTTCCAGAGGGAATTACCATTCGTATGAGTGATGGTAGTCCTGAAGAGATTAGATATGCTTATGATACCATTGAGGAGGGGTTTCGCGACCACTGGGGGCACGCGCCGCAAGACTATGATGAGTGGCGAAAGCATATGGTTACCGAGACATTTGATCCTACGCTCTGGTTTTTTGCTGAGGATGGCAATCGGATCGTAGGGGCAGCGCTCTGTCGCGAACGGGAGGAGGGGGATGGCTGGATCGCGCGATTGGCAGTTCTCCGTTCCTGGCGCAAGCGTGGACTAGGTATTGCTCTGCTTACGAATGCCTTTCACGCTTTCTATCAGCATGGTATCAAGCGTGTTGGTCTGGCGGTAGATGGGCAAAGCCTAACGGGCGCTCAACGCCTCTATGAACGTGCTGGCATGTCCGTTACCATGCGCATTGGACGCTACGAGAAAGAGCTTCGACCTGGCAAGGATCTGCTCCCCTAGTTATAGGAATTTCATATAGTTTTAAGAGCGGAGTGCAATTGGATCACTTTCCAATCGCACTCTGCTCTTTCTTAATATCTTCTCTAGCGTGTTGCAAGCAGATTCGCGTCGAGTTCAGGGTAGAGTGGGTAGCGCGAGAGGAGGTTCTGAACGCGCTCCTGAGCCTGGGCTTCGATAGCGCTGTCCAATGTGTATTTCGCGAGGCTGGATTTACCGTTAGCGGTCACGCTGGGGCGCGTATTTGAGAGCACCAGTTTGATAATACGCGCTATTTCGCGCATCTCCTCGCGTCCCATGCCAAGCGTCGTCAGGGCAGGCGTGCCAAGGCGGAGGCCACTGGTATACCAGGGGCCATTGACATCGAAGGGCAGAGAGTTGCGGTTCAGCGTCACGCGGCACGCTCTCAGAGCCGACTCTGCTTGCCGCCCGGTTAGACCGAACGTCTGGGTTACGTCGAGCAAGAGCAAGTGGTTATCGGTGCCGCTAGTCAAGACCTGCAATGACTCTTCGAGGCAGGCTTCGGCAAGCGCGCTGGAATTTTCCACAATGCGGTGGGCGTAGGCCTGGAACTCGGGCTGGCTGGCTTCGCGGAAGGCCACAGCCTTCGCTGCCAGTACGTGTGGTAGCGGCCCACCCAGGATCGCCGGACAGCCTTTGTCGACCCACTCGGCTAGCTCTTGTTTGCAGAGGACGAGTCCGCCACGGGGACCGCGCAGGGTCTTATGCGTCGTGCTGGTCACGATGTGCGCGAAGGGAACTGGGTTGTAATCGCCGGTAAAGACCTTGCCAGCGACCAGGCCCGCGAAATGTGCCATATCAACCATCAGGACCGCGCCCACTTCATCGGCGAGCTCGCGCATCTTCGCAAAATTGAGTTTGCGTGGGTAGGCGCTATAGCCAGCCAGAAGGATCAGCGGTCGTACTTCATGCAATTGTGCTCGCAACTGGTCGAGATCGATAAGCTTGCTCTCGCGATCAACTGTATAGCTGGAGACGTCAAAGAGCCAGCTCGAAACATTGTGGCGATAGCCATGCGTCAGATGCCCACCAGAGTAGTAGTCGAGCGAAAGCAGGCGTTGATTGGTGACAGCGGCGCGTACCCGGTTCCAATCCTCGCGTGAAGCTGTGGAGATATTCTCAATTCCCAGGCTCTCTAGCACAGGTTTCTGAGCCTTACTTGAAAGAATGGCGAGAAAGGCCACAAGGTTCGCGTCCGCCCCTGAATGAGGTTGCACATAAGCATGATCGGCCCCAAAGAGCGTGCGTGCCAGTTCCGCTGCCTCGGACTCGATGGCATCGACATTATCACAGCCCGCGTAGAAGCGATGGTAGGGATAGCCTTCGGCATACTTATCAGTCAAAAGGTTGCCGGTGGCAAGCTGGGTTGCCAGGGAGCTATAGTTCTCGCTCGCGATAAGCTTGAGATTCTGACGCTGGTCCTGTAGCTCTTGTAGAATCGAATTCGCGATAGACGGCGAAACACTGCTAACCGTATCGATTGAGGCATAGAAGGCGGTGGCGGCAGAATTAGGGGTGGCCCCATTGAGTGATTGTAGGTAGCGAGTGAGTAGGGTTGAGGGTGGAGTATTGATCGCCATAGATAAGTCCTCTCCTTCTGACTGGTATGCTGCCGAACAGCATAGTCTTCGCATCACAACGGATGCGCCAGCCCAGGCGAGCGACTGTCTCTTCCTCTATTCGCGAGCTTCCCCGTGGTTATTCCACTGTGATCGCCAGTTACCCACGAACATACGCTAAAGATATCCTAATTCATTGCCCTTCGTCAAGGTGGATAGCTATGATGGATGTCGACCATTGATAAAGTGGTATCAGAGGATGATAGGGGTGACGTTCGCGGGTTGTGTGTAGAGAGCTAGAATGAAAGGTGGTAGGAGCGTTCACTGAAGAGAGGTGTGTCATGACAGCTATCACTTATCGCAAGGTGTTGGTTGACGGAATCAACGTATTCTATCGTGAGGCGGGAGAGGAGCATGAGCAGACGCTTGTATTGCTGCATGGGTTTCCTTCTTCCTCACATATGTTTCGTAACCTTATTCCTTCCCTGTCCGAGCGATTTCATATAGTTGCACCAGATTACCCTGGATATGGCTATAGCGATTGTCCAGATATCAGGCAATTCTCGTACACATTTGACCATCTGGAAGAGGTTGTGGAAGAAGCTCTTAATTCGTTAAAGCTTAAGCGCTTCAGCATGTATGTGCAGGATTATGGCGCTCCCGTTGGCTTTCGTTTGGCGGTCAAGCATCCAGAGAAAATCACAGCCATCATCAGCCAGAATGGTAATGCTTACCAGGAGGGATTTACCTCTTTCTGGGATGCGGCCCAGCCATTCTGGTCTAATCGCAATGCCGAAACGGAGAAGCCTATCCGGCAACTATGTACACTTGCGTCAACCATCTGGCAGTATACCGAAGGAGTGCATGATAAAACCCATATCAGCCCAGATGCCTGGACTTTTGATCAGATGGGGCTGGATCGTCCAGGCAATGTAGAAATCCAACTAGCTCTCTTTGAAGATTATCGTACTAATCCGCAACTATATCCCCAATGGCATGCATACTTCCGGCAATACCAGCCGCCATTACTAGCCGTATGGGGCAAGAATGATCCAATCTTTGGGTCAGCTGGCGCAGAGGCGTTTAAACGCGATTTGCCCCAGTGTGAAGTGCATCTGCTGGATACAGGTCACTTCGCATTGGAGGAAGATGCGGATGCCATAGCGCAGCACATTATTCGGTTTCTGACGACAAAGGTTTCTGCCTAATGATCTTCTTATGGTCAGCAAGTGCGAGCCAATCGTGCTATCTCCGTGCTGATCTCAAAGCGAGCGCGTGTCTTTTGAAGCCAGAGATTCTTTTGCCAGGGGTTTTGTGGTGTGATGGAAGCAAAAATGTCGTCAACGGCGGCGCGGCGTGCCAGATCATAGCGAATCGCATCCAGCAGATATACAAATTCTAATTCAGTTAGATCACGGCGTCTGCGGTAACCTCGCATCACAGCCTGAATGAGTTCTTTGTCGGCTTGCATCTGTGGTAGCTGTGGCTTGCCGAGATGGCAGCACATCAACAAGTATCCCAAGTCGAGGAGCAAGGGACCAGCACCTGCGCCATCCCAGTCAATCATGGTTAGTGTCTCGCCATCTGTGAGCACGGCGTTATGGGGCCAGCAATCACCATGCAGAAGCCCATGAGGTAGGCATCGCGCTTGCTGAATGTGTTCAAGGGTAGTAAGTAATTCCGAGCCAATAGTGGCTAGCTCCTGGGGGAGCTTAGGTAGACTGCTACCCAGGAGCTCGATGTGGTATGGTTCAATTAGATGAGGATCCAGGCGTGAGCTTGGCAGTTGAACGTCGGGTAATATGCGAAGCGTATGGAGAAGCCCAATCTGCTCACCAAGCTTTTCCAGTGTCTCGGGAGAGAAGTCAGCCATCTCGCCCTCGACGTAAGTCATAAGTAATCCCATCCAAATTCCGTGCCGCGCTATGGTCTCGCCCTGGCGGGTGAGTAGTAGGCGCGGCGCGCGATAGTTGTTCTGATTCAGGTAAGTGAGCAATTGTGCTTGCCCCAGAAGCCAGTGAGCGACATCTCTACGGAAGGCGCGAAGCAGATATGCCTCATTTTTACCTACTTCAATGCGGTAGATGCCACGATCTTCAAACCAGTAGTGAGCGACATGATGTAGTGTAATCTCACCGGAAAAGTGATAGTTATCTGCAATGAGGTGGGCAAGCTGCTCACGCTGAGCTGAATTGCTCGCTGGCATTATCTTTGTTCTCTCTTAATTAGTGGCGAAGCGCTCGACCCCGAAAGGCTTGATCAAGGGCGGAGTCTGACCTGTGGTGACGAGTTCGGCTATGAGTTTACCTGTGATAGCGCTCAACTCGAAGCCCACACCGTTATGACCAGCCGCCAGAGTCACATTGTGCCAGCCGGGCGCTTTGCCCAGAATTGGGCGATCATCAGGCGTTCCAGGGCGCAATCCAGCCCACATGCGATCTATTGTTGCCTGCTCCAACATGGGGGCGACTTGAATTGCGCTGGTGAGCAGGCGAGCGATGGCTCCTGCGGTCAAGCGCTTATCGAAGCCTGCCTTTTCTACGCTCGCACCTACGAAGATTGTGCTATCAGGCTTAGGGATGAGGTATACGCCGGCTCCAGAGAGAATATGGGTCAATGGTTGCTCCGGCTGGTGGAGCGCGAGAATCTGTCCACGCGTTGGCGTAATGGGGAGATCAAAACCCAGCCAGTCGCCGCAGCGGCCCGACCATGCCCCCGCCGCGATCACGAGATGCTGGCAGGGGATGTTCATGCCAGTTGAGGTACGCACGCCCGTAACATTGTAGCCGTCGTGCTCAATCCCTACCACTTCGCAGCGCTCGATAAAACGCGCCCCCAGGTTGCGAGCGGCACCAGCATATGCCTGTGTAAACCCTTTGGGCTTTATCGAACCCGCACCGGGAGCGAAGATAGCGGCGCGTACCTGCTCTCCCAGGACTGGCTCAACCTTTCTTGCCTCCTCGCCATTCATCCACTCCACCTCTTGTTGTAGCTCTTGCCAGAATGTAAAGCGTGTACGTAACTGCTCTTCCTCCACCTTGGTAGTGGCGAGACGCAGTGAGCCCAGGCGACGATATTCTGGCTGCACTCCGCTTGCCTCCTGAAGCTGAGGAATAAGTTCAAGATTGAGTTTGCGACCTGCGATCAGGAGATTGGTAAAGGCGTCGTCCTTCTGCATGCCTCCTATGGGCGCGAGCATGCCCGCCGCCGCGCTAGAGGATTCGGAGGCTATCTCTTCGCGCTCGATAACGGTCACACTGGTGGTCCCTGCCTTTTGTAAGTGGTATGCGATAGAGCTTCCTGTGACTCCTCCACCCATGATGACAATGTTTGTGGTTGTTGAAGAGGTCATCCGTTACCTTCTCTTTCATTGTCCTGGCACCATAATGCGACGAGTGCTATAAGTCGACGCATTAATTATGAGTGTAGAATGGTCTAGACCATTACCCTATAAAGCATACATGCAAACATAGGTATTACTCAAGCCTTTGAAAGCGATATGAAAGCCTGGGTGCGACCTCATGCATAACACTTTGAAGCTCTTTTAATTTCAGTCAGAGCGTGCTATTATTCCTCTTCAAGAGGCAATATATTGAATTGTGTAAATATTGGTGGTGTTCTTCTGTCTGTTCTTACAGGCTAAGAGGAGTCTAAATAAGTAGAGAGGGTGAGGCTTGCCTGTTTTTAAGGACAATGGATCATTGACCAAAGACTATGACCATGTGCCAAACTTATCTGGTATTGAGGTACGCTGGCACATGAATTGGTGTTAGAGCTATTGAATGCCAACGTACCCCCTTGGCGGCTAGAGTCCGCTCTGGTGCCTGAAGAGAAGTCGTTGTGATGATGTAGTGGATATTCACATGAAGAAGGCGTTTAACTGGGGAGCGCACCTGACCTGCTCCCTGCGGATCACAAATTACACTGGTGCAGCCCCAATGGGTGGCGCTCGCGGCCTTGCATGCCTGGCGCATGCCTTATCTATGGCCTAATATTAGACTCCCTGTTTCGCGTTAGCAAAGGTCAGGGATAGGGAGTCTACCTCAGCAGGAGGAATGCTAATGTTTAAATGGAATCTTGTCGGTTTCTACCTTTTTCAAGATCCTCACCTTTATTTCTTGAATGCGGCATGGCTCGCCTTGTGGATTTCTGTCGTGGCTCAAGCCATTGGCGTTGTACTTGGTCTTTTACTCGCACTCATGCAGATGTCCAGGTTCCGTGCGCTAAAGTGGATTGCGCAAGCCTACATCTGGTTCTTCCGTGGTAGTCCCTTGCTCGTCCAGGTGCTATTGCTCTGGAATGGTCTGCCAAAGCTCGTTCCCGGTCTCTTATTGCCTGACTATGCTTGTGTGCTGGTTGCCTTCTCCCTTAATGAAGGGGCATATATGTCAGAGATCACGCGTGCCGCCATTGGCGCGGTCGATCCAGGTCAGATGGAGGCGGCTAAGGCGCTGGGTATGCGCTACTGGGTCGCGATGCGCCGTATTATTCTGCCACAGGCCGCTCGCGTCATCATTCCACCGTTGGGTAATGAGTTTAATAACATGCTCAAGACCACCTCTATCGCTACCGTCGTTGGTATGATGGAACTGACGAACTTCGCGCGTACCTTTGGCGCGCCAACCTTTAGCATCTTTGAGTTGCTCATTGTGGCAACAGTCTACTATCTCCTGCTAACCACACTTTGGGGCTTTGTGCAGCAATGGATTGAGCGCAAACTTGACCCTGACCGCAACCAGAAGTTCAAAGTAAACAAGAGCTTTTCACAACGTACATTTGGCTTCGGTTTCGGTAGTAATGATCAGAGCCTAGTCAAGGGAGGATCGCGCTAATGGCTGTTGAGCAGAAGAACATCTCCATGGTGCGTACCGAGCAACTGGTGAAGCGCTTTGGTGATAATGTTGTACTGAATGGGGTAGATTTTCAGGTTGAGCGCGGTCAGGTAGTCGCCGTTATCGGCCCCAGCGGCTCTGGTAAGACGACCATGTTGCGTTGCCTGAACCATCTGGAGAAAATTGATGGTGGGCGTATCTATATCGATGGTCAGCATCTGGGTTACCGTGAGCAGAATGGTCGCCTGATTGAGGATAGTGAAGCCAATATTGCGCGCATGCGCTCACAGATTGGCTTCGTCTTCCAGCGCTTTAATCTTTTTGCCCACAAGACCGCGCTTGAGAATGTCATTGAGGCACCTATACAGGTGCTGCGTAGGCCAAAGGGCGAAGTGGTTGAGCTTGCGCACAACCTGCTGGCGAAGGTGGGACTCGCAGAGAAGGCCAACTCCTATCCCCATAAGCTTTCGGGCGGACAGCAGCAGCGTGTTGCTATCGCGCGTGCCCTGGCGATGAATCCCAAATTGATGCTCTTTGACGAAGCCACTTCCGCGCTTGACCCCGAACTCGTTGGCGAAGTATTGGGAGTAATGCGCCAGCTAGCGGAAGAGGGCATGACAATGGTCGTGGTGACGCACGAAATGGGTTTCGCCCGCGACGTCGCTGATCACGTTGTCTTCATGGCAGATGCCCAGATTGTGGAGCAGGGACCGCCGGAACAGATCTTTGACGATTGTCAGAACGAGAGAACGCGTAAGTTCATCGGACGTGTGACCGCTGGCTAATCCAGGCATTTACGAAAAAAGAAAGGGAGCGAGCCACAAAGGCCTGCCCCCTTTCTTTTTTCTACTCTTCATTATGGGTGACTATTCTATAAAGCGGCGTAGAGGCTGAGAGTATTCTCTTCAACGTGTTTTCTTGTATACTCGGAAGAAGTGGTACTCAAGTGCCTATCTATGAGCAAAAGGAGTCGTGATGATGACTGGTAAGAAACTGAGTTTTGGCATCAAAACAGTACCTCAACATACGACCTATGAAGATATGCTCCGTGTCTGGCTGGAGGCAGATAGCATTCCATCCATCGAGCATGCATGGTTGTTTGATCATTTTATGCCATTGGGACGCGATTTCACCGGTCCCTGTCTTGAGGGCTGGTCGCTCCTCTCCGCCTTCGCCGCGCTCACCAGGCGCATCCGCGTTGGCTTGATGGTGACTGGCAATACCTATCGCCATCCCGCTGTGCTGGCTAATATCGGCGCGACCGTGGATGTCATCTCTGGTGGTCGCTTAGACTTCGGAATTGGCGCGGGCTGGAATGAGCGAGAGCATGCCTCATATGGTATCCCTCTCTATACTACTGGCGAAAGGATTCGCCGTATGGGTGAGGCATGTGAGGTTATTCGTCGCATGTGGACCGAAACCGCACCTGGTTTTGAGGGTAAATATTATCAGCTTAAAGACGCTTACTGTGAACCTAAGCCAGTACAAAAGCCTTATCCACCCTTTGTGATAGGCGGGGCAGGCGAAAAATTGACCTTGCGCATTGTTGCTCAATATGCCTCGATCTGGAACTTTGTTGGTGGAGGCGTTGATATGTTTCAGCAGAGAAGCGCGGTTCTTGATGCCCATTGTGCTGCTATTGGGCGAGATCCGCAAACCATTCAACGCTCAATACAGGTTGTTGTGGATCCCGAAGATATGCAGGATGCCCGTAGCCAGATATATAGCTATATTCAAGCAGGGGCAACACATCTCATTCTGAGTTTGCTTGTACCTTATCCACAAGGCATTGCCCATCGTCTTGACGAAGAGATTATTCAACCATTAAAAGCAGAATTTGCGGGTTAGTCTTTCAGTTTAATCTAGAGTGTCTTTTCAGTGCTCCTCGCCGTTGAAAAACGGCGAGGAGCGTTTACATTGTGCGTTAGATTCGCTCAAGCTTTGCGACGGTGCGCTCATTGACGACTGAACCAGTATTCAGTGTTGTTTTTGGCTCTAGCAGAAGCACCTGCGTCTCCTCATCCGCTACTGGCATATGCTCGACGCCACGTGGAATAATGATAAATTCGCCTGGATCAAGGTGGATATCCTGATCGCGCAATTTCATGAGCAGGTGACCACTGATAACCAGGAACATTTCGTCCTCGTTCTCATGATGATGCCACACGAACTCCCCTTGTAATTTCGCGAGCTTAACATAAGAGTCATTGAGTTCACCGGCAATCTTTGGGTTCCAGTGATCAGTGAAACGCCCAAATTTCTCCGCTAAATTGACCTTCTCTATCATGGTAAAGTCTCTTTTCTTTGCTTCCTGTACAACATGAATGTTGGCAGCTCAATCATTGCCTGCCTGCTCAATTATAGTGAGGATCTGCTTGCAAGCGCAAGCAGTGATTTGTATGGGCTGGGATTGCCGCTTTTCATTCACTTCTGGAGAATGGGAAAGAGTTGTTTATTTTTGATTAGGATGGAATGGTGAAATGAGAAAACTCATTGCCTCAAGTTTTGTCAGTCTAGATGGTTTTATGGCTGGATCAGACGGTTCGTTGAATTGGACAGTTGGGACTGAATACGATCATGATCTTATTCCAGACCTTCTGAGTCAGGTGGATACACTTGTCTTAGGACGGCTGACATACCAGATGTTTGCCGCGCATTGGCCGTATGTGAGCAAAGAGCAAGATCCGCTGGCAGAGCAGGTTAATACACTTTCCAAAGTTGTCTGTTCCAGGTCATTGACAAATGCTCCCTGGGGAGAGTGGGCACCCGCCAGATTGGTGCAAGATCAGGTTGTAGAAGCTGTCGCCACCCTCAAACAGCAATCTGGAAAAGATTTGATGCTCTTTGGTAGTGGTAGCCTTGTTTCATTGTTGACACAGGCTGGCCTTATAGATGAGTATCATCTGCGTGTTCACCCTGTGGTTCTGGGAGCGGGTAAGCCATTTTTTACGCCCCTGCCTGATCAGATGTCTCTGAAGCTGCTGTATGTTCAGCCATATCCTACAGGCAGGATCGTACTTTGCTACCAGAAAGCCTGAATAGCAAACAACAGAGGCGCTGATTTACCAGCGCCTCTGTTGTTTGCTATTCAACGTGTTGAAGTGCTTAAGAGATCTTCCAGATATTTACGGTGTTTTTGGTCCAATCTGGAGGCGTTGAGATGGATGCGGCAAGTTTGATGCTATCCTTGGACCAGGCTAGATTTGAGATCCAGTTCTTATTGGATACTTTGCCAAAGATGGCGACAAATTTTTTGGCGTGAACGTCCCAGAGATGAATCTCTGAGTTGCTCTCGGCTAGATATTTGCCATCAGGCGACCATGCCCAGGCCAAAGGGGCATGCTGGGAGTCTACATTGAGGGAAAGGTGCCCTATCTGCTTTTTCTTGTCTATACTCCATATTGCGATGCCACTCTTATCGCTCACAGCAACATATTTGCCGCTAGGCGAGAGTTGGATGAAGTTCGGGGTGCCATTTTGTGTTAGAGGCTTGCTGACAACTTTACCTGTGCTGGCGCTCCAGATCTCAACACTCCATTGAGATTGTTGACTACCTGTGAGTGAGATGATCTGTGTACCATTACCAGACCAGGCAAACGCGAAAGGAGCGATATAACCACTGCCGCCGCAACAACCCTTAGCTTGCTCGGTTGGGATATAGGTGGCTAGAACCTTGCCTGTGCTGGCATCCACGATCTGAGGAAAATTGGTGCTTGAAATATTTAATAGGCGCGTATGGTCAGGTGACCAGAGAGCATTAGTGCCCTGAAGGCTAGTTTGTAGCTTTGTTGCGCATGTCGTTCCGTCGAAGATCCCCAGTGTGTTAAAGGAGACCTCGAGGTGCCCGTTTGCAGACCAGTCCAATGATGGCGATAGGGCTACAAGAATTTATTTCGCTAGCGAATGCTCAGTTAACCAATCGTATGAAAGAGTTAAGTGTAACAAACAATATGTATGGGTAATTGCCAGATGTTTCCCTTGAACAATATGTGTATGCGGGCGGTCTGATCCTTCAAGCATATTGCGCAAATGCTGTGGGGCGATATAATGGAATGTTAAACTAGTTTTTACGATTTGATTACCCTAGTTTAACGTGCTATAGTTATCATGTTTGTAGCGCTACTTTATTTCTTGTCTGGGGAGCCGTATGGAAAGCGATCTTAGGCTATCTGTAGCCAGCGAGGGCAAACAGCCCTATTCGCGTAAGCAGAGGTGGAGGCGGTGGTTGACGACGGGTCAGGCATATCTCTATCTACTTCCTGCCTTCATTATTCTAGGTGTGTTCTCATATTTCCCCTCTGTCTTTGTCTTTATTATCAGCCTCTTCAAATGGAATTTCCTCAATCACGGTACACAGCCATTTGTAGGGCTAGCGAACTACCGTTTCTTACTGAGTGATCCGAGTTTCTGGCAGTCACTCCAGACAACAGTGCTCTATGTCGTCGTTTCAGTTCCACTGCAACTCATCCTCTCGCTGCTATTGGCGATTCTCTTGATGTCGAGTATTCGAGGGCGCGCGTTCTGGCGACTGGCGATCTTCTCGCCTTTTATTACGCCGATGGTCGCGACGACTTCGATCTGGCTCTGGATGTTTGATAACTATCATGGCCTATTGAATGGCATTCTCCACTTGCTCCACCTTAAGAGCATTGATTGGCTGGGAGACCCTCACTGGATTTTGCCTAGCATGATCCTGTATACAACCTGGAAGTCGTTGGGCTTTAGTGTTGTGCTCTTTATGTCGGGGCTGACCAATATTTCACCCGCGTTGGCGGAAGCCGCGCGTGTGGATGGTGCTGGACCCTGGCAGGTTTTCCGTCATATCACCTGGCCGTTGCTGACGCCTGTCACAATGGTGGTGCTGCTGCTGAGCACTATAGAGTCTTTCAAGATGTTTCAGCCAGCCTTTTTGTTTGTGGGACCAGATGGGGGCGCGGGGAATGCTGGTCAAACCCTTGGGTTGTATCTCTTCGCGCAGGCGTTTGGTACCTCGGCGCATACCGGAACAGGTGCGGCGATCTCGGTTATCATTTTCCTGCTTGTCTTTACAATCTCAGTAGCACAGTTTGGCTTATCGCGCCGCTCTACTTCTGCTGTGGAATAGGGGGAAGGGTTTATGTCTGCTATAAGAGACTCTAAGCGGCCTCAGAAGCGTGCGTCTGGTTGGTTGGGTGCGAGAATACGACTGGGTGCGCGCTACTTGGTGATCGCGCTCGCTGCCTTGATGGCGGTGTTTCCCATCTACTATATGCTGGTTACTTCGCTCTTGACCACACACGATGCATATGACGTAGTACCGCATGTGTTGCCAGATTGGGAATGGTCAAACTATGCGCGTGCCTGGAACATGGCTCCCTGGTTACAGTATTTTGGTAATAGCCTGCTGGTCGCGATCTGTACGATTGTTCTGGCAACGGTTACATCGCTGTTAGCTGCGTATGCCTTTGGAGTCATGAAGTTTCCTGGGCGTAATATCCTATTCCTGCTGCTCCTGGGTATCATCATGGTCCCTTCCGAGGCCACACTGATTCCGAGTTACCTGATAGTCTCATCTTTGCGTTGGATCGATAGCTATCAGGCGCAAATTATTCCCTTTGGCGTGAGCATCTCAGGTATCTTTCTGCTGCGCCAGTTCTTCCTCTCACTGCCGCCATCATTATGGGAGGCGGCACAACTTGATGGCTGTTCGCGTTTCGGTTATCTCTGGCGGGTGGCTGCGCCCCTGGCACGGCCTGCCCTGGCGGTAATCGCGCTTCAGATATTTATAGGCAGTTGGAATGCTTTTCTCTGGCCCTATCTGGTAACTAGTAGTGACACATTCCGCCCGGTTGAGGTTGGATTACGCTCCTTCGTCACCAACGAAGGTAATGATCCGACTGGCCTGGCAGCTGCCGTTGCCTTTACAACGCTGCCTGTTCTGGTCGTCTTCTTGATCGCGCAAAAGCAGTTCATAGAGGGCATCTCATCTGGGAGCACTAAGGGGTAAAGGCGCTCTATTGATCTATCAAACTCTTTGTTGCGCTTTCTTATATGAAAGGATTTCAATTTTTATGCGTCGTCGTATCTGGTCTGGCATGGCCCTGGTGCTAATGGTCATGGCCCTGGTTCTGAGCGCGTGTGGAGGCGATTCCACCAGCGACAATGGTAGTGGAAACGCTGGCGTGCTGGATGCCAACAAAAAGTATACTGTCGATTTCTGGGAGGCTTTTGCCACCGGTGCGAACAAGACCGCCGTGGAGAACCTTGCCAAGCAATATATGGATCAGCATAAGAATGTAACTATCAAGTTGCAGGCTTTTGACTCCTATGACACGCTTAAGACAAAGTTGACTGCCGCCATTGCCGCCAATAACGCGCCAACCATGGCTCAAGTCTACGAGAGCTGGGCCTCGAAGTACCAGCAGTCCAACGCGATTGAGTCTTTGCAGCCCTATATCTCGGGTAAGAATGGTCTGAGCCAGAGCGATATCAGCGATTTCTACCCTTCCATCTGGAAGGATGGGCAGATTGATGGGACGCAATATATGCTCCCATTCAACAAGAGCGTCGAAGTGCTTTACTACAATGAAGATGTCTTAAAGCAAGAGGGCATTGCCGTTCCCACCACGATTGATGAATTGAAGGCCGCGATTACGAAAGTCTCCAAGTCCGACGGTTCACGCTGGGGCCTCTCAATGACCCCCTCGGTTGACGAGTGGTCGACCCTCTATAAAGCGTTTGGTGGTAGCGACTTCGTTTCCAGCGATGGCACGAAAGCTGCCTTTGGAGAGGGGAATAATTCACAGTCCGCGCTCAAGGCCTTGAGTGACCTCACCCCCCTGGTCAAGGCTGGTAATATCCATATTACCAAGCTGTATAACTGGCAGAACGACTTCGCCGCTGGTAAATCTGTCTTCGCGCTTAGCACTGTTGCCAGCTATCCCTTTATTCAGAGCGCGATTGCCGGTAAGTTCAAGTTCTCGGAGTCTGCTCTGCCTGGTGGTTCGGGTGGGCAATTTACCTCGCTCTATGGCACCAATGTCGCCATGCTCTCTGGCGCGAATGAAGATGCCAAGAATGCTGCTTGGGACTTTATGAAGTATCTGGTGAGCGTGGACGCGAACTCACAGTTCGTCAAAGCCACCGGCTACATGCCTATTCGTAAATCGGCGTACGAGGGTTCTGAGCTGAAGAGCTATTTCGATCAGAATCCCGCGCGCAAGGCTGGTCCCGAGTCGATCCAGAATGGTTTCGTGCCCAGCACTCTGCCCGCCTGGGATGACTGCCGCACGGTCATTACCACCAACTTCACAGGAGCGCTGACGAGCCAGCTATCCGCCAATGATGCTTTGCAGAAGATGACGCAGGGCTGCACCTCAAAACTGGCCCAGGGCTAGTATCTCCTAGAAAAAGAGAGGAGCACGGAGGGTTTCAATCCTTCCGTACTCCTCTCTTTTTTGGGTGCCTACACTGGTGATAGATGATTGGTTATCTCATACGACATCAGTGAAGAGAAGCGATAGAGATGAAGAAAGCGTTAGAGAGAAATGAGAAGAAGCGCTTTCCAGGCATCGATATTCGGAATTATATATCGTGGCTCATTCCTCTCAAGCATGCCTGGGGGGAACGCTACGGATTGATAGAACGCAACTAGCTCCGATCCAAGGCTTCTATAGTATGCTGGGCTTTGCGCTTCCCTTGGTCATCGGTGTGGCGACAGGCCATGTCGCTGAAGGTGTAGCGATGGCTGGTGGTGCGATTGGAATTGGCTCGGTAGGATTGAACGCGACCTCATCAGCGCGTGTGCGCGCAATGCTCCTGGCGTGCGTAGGTGTAGCGGTATCGGCCTTTGTCGGAAGCGCAACCAGTCGAATTGACTGGCTTGCCATTCTGGTCGCGGGCATCTGGGGGGTGGGAGTTGGAATGCTTGTTCCGCTTGGCAAATATGCTACACCTATAGGCTTGCAAGCTGCTGCGGCCCTGATAGTGCTTTCACATTTCTCACTTGATCCCCTGCACGCGGCTCTCCAGGCGTTTCTGATTTTCGCGGGAGCACTTTTGCAAACTGGCTTGATATGGCTGGTATCGCGTGGGTATGTCACAACGATTGAGCGAATAACGCTTGCACAAGCCTACGAGATACTTGCGGAGCATGTGCATGGCTCAGTTGAAGGGGTTAGGCCAGTGGGAGAAGCACTACTTAATGCGTATGAGATGCTAGCTGAGAGTAGTATGCCTGAGCGACCCTGGAAGGTATTTCATGCCTTATTAGAAGAAGCCGAACGCATACGCCTTCTGGAAATCGCTATTTTCCAACTTCGGCTGAATATTGAACATCAGTTAGGTAAGGATGCAAAATATATTTATGAGCTGGATCAAGTGCTAGAGGCAGCCGCTACCGAACTGCGCCTGATTGCTTATGATTTGAAACCCTCATCTCCTTTTGTTCGCCCAGTTCAATCTCCATATATTCAATTTAAGCTTGCGTTGCATACTATACGCAATTTAGAGAAGCCACCGGAGAGCGAACAGACTTTACAGCAACTAATTTCCTATTGTGACAAGTTGCGTAGCACTTTGCATCATGCGAAAAAACTGGCTCGCTCCTGGAGTTATAAGCAACTTCGACATGTGACGTCCATTCCAGGAGGATCGCGGGCCACTCAGCAGAGCCATCTTCAATGGCATAACGCCTTCACGACTCTGCGTGCTAATCTGAGCCTACAATCGGCAGCCTTTCGGCACGCGATTCGTCTAGGGATCGCCCTGGCGCTATCAACCGCGTTCTATCGCCTTGGCCCTCTGCCTATAGAGCGTGGTTACTGGATACCATTGACAGCCCTCGTGGTACTCAGGCCAGATTTCACAAACACTTTTGCGCGAGGTTTGGCACGCACACTGGGTACATTCCTGGGTGTTGGATTGACAACTATCCTGGTTGGGCTCCTAATGCCCACACACTGGTGGCTGGTGATACTAGATGCGGTAATGGCTTACCTAGCATTCGCTTTTCTCTTTGCTAACTATGCTCTCTTTTCAGTATTTATGACCTCGTCGATAGTCTTTCTGCTCACTCTTGTGATTCCCAATCCGCTGTTGACCGCCGTTGATCGCATGGTGGATACGCTCATTGGTGGGGCGCTGGCTTTACTTATTTATGCCCTGTGGCCTACGTGGGAGCAGGTGCATGTCTCACATAACATTGCTGAGCGAATGCGAACCTTGCGTGATTTCGGCGCTGCCATTTTACAAGCATATGTTAACCCGGGCTCCTATGATGAGTTCGCGCTCTATACATTGTTGCTAAAAACGCGTCTGGCCCTCTCAAACGCCGAGGCATCGGTGACGCGTTCTCTTCAGGAACCAGCACAACATCAATTTGATGCCGACCTTGGTCAGGGATTGCTAGAGTCTAGTAGAGCCATTATGCGGAGTTTATTAGCCATAGAGTCCTACCTTTTGGATAGACCAAATCATAAAGGGTTGCCTCATATCTCTACGTTTTGTACGCATTTTTGCATGGCGATGAGTGATATTGCTGTCGCGATTGGGGGGCATGGAATCGCGAAGGAATTACCCAATTTTCAGAAGGATCTTCGCTCCCTTGACTGTTTGGCAAAGAATCAGGTCTACTCATCTGAATTTCCGATGCTAGACGCCTTAGTAGTGGAAGCCAAAGCCATTGTAAGGCATATAATCTATATGCATCAACTGCTCATTGCCAGGCGTGAGCATGATAAGATAGTCCCACACCTGGCACGAGAAAGTGTTTCCTGAGACTAAGAAACAAAGATAGGTGTTGGTAACGAGTGTTCCTCAGTGCTAACGAGTAGCTTTGATTGGCTCGACGATCTCTTCAACTAGACGATGTACGATTCCCTGCGAGAAAGGTGGGCGTAGACCGAGGATAAAGTGGCTCGCGCCTGCCTCAATAAAAGTCTCGATGAGTGTTCGTGCCTCGCCTAAGTTCTCGGGATTGATAGGAACCTGAATGGAGCGTGCAATTTCTCTGGAATCACGACCGATGGCGGCACAGTGTTCGTCCAGCACTGCGCTCTTATGCTTGAAAGTCTCAATATCGTTGCCTGTCATGTTCCAGATATCCGCGTATTGCGCGACATAGCGCAGGGTCAGTTGTTCGCCGCCACCACCAATTACAAAGGGCGGGTATGGCTTTTGGATGGGTTTCGGCTCGCAATAGGCTTCGTTGATTTGGTAATAGCGCCCCTCAAAAGTGGGGGCCTTTTCGGTCCACATGCGGCGAATGATCTCGCATGCTTCTCCCATGCGGCGAATGCGCTCACCTGGCTTGTAGAGCGGAATACCATAGGATGAGTGTTCGCGCTCGTTCCAGCCCGCTCCAATTCCGAAGTCTAAGCGTCCGCCCGAGATAACGTCAACAGTTGCGCCGATATTGGCAAGCACGGCGGGATGGCGATAGGTATTGCCAGTCACCATCAAGCCAACGCGGATGCGCCTGGTGAGCGCGGCGAAGGCGGAGAGGAGCGACCAGCCCTCCAGACAGGGGCCGGTATAGTCACCAACGATAGGCATGAAGTGATCAAAGAGCCAGGCATGTTCAAGGGTTGGCTCTTCGTCGGCTGCCTGCCAGATCGTGAGCATATCTTCATAGGTCGTATGCTGGGGTGCAGTTTTGATTCCAAAGCTCAGTGTGTGGGTCGTTGTCATGTGACCATCCTTTCTCTCCCTATATCATATTGCACCGGGCTTTGGAACTGCAACTATCTCGGCCTCTATTATTAGGAAGGCGGATATATTGAGCGCTATCTGGTTGAAATAGATAGGTAATATAAGCGAAAATAAATATGAAGAATGATTGAAGAAAAGAAGCGTATCTGAAATATATGTTTAGGCGAGCTGTGTCTTTGTCTGGAGAGTAGGAAAGGTGTTTGGTATGAAAGCTGTTGAGCCGATCATTGTGGTTGATCTATTTGAGCCACTGCTTGAGCATCTGTTGAACCTCCTTTTGGGTCTCGATGAGCAGGATTGGAAACGCGAGACGCCATGTGCCGGGTGGTCTGTGAAGGATATTGTTCTCCATTTGCTAGGAGATGATATTGGTAAGCTCTCAGGTGGAAGAGATAAAGATACCTCCTCTTTCTTGCCTCCTGGTCCAGATCTGGTAAGCCGCATTAACGCGCAAAATCAGATCTGGGTTGAAGCGACACGAAGGATGAGCCCGCATTTACTTTGTAATTTGCTAGAACACACAGGGCAACAGATTATCAGCTACTTCAAAAGCCTTTCTCTTATGGAGATGAACGGTGTCGTCAGTTGGGCTGGCCCAAATCGGGCACCGGTCTGGCTCGATGTAGCGCGTGAGTACACTGAACGCTGGCATCACCAGCAACATATCCGTGAGGCTGTTGGGCAACCGGAACTCACTGAGCCCACATTGTTTACCCCTGTCCTAGATACCTTTGTGCGTGCCTTACCCTGGACATTTCATGTTGTCGAAGCAGCCGAAGGAACAACGGTCGCTTTATGTGTAGAGGGTGAGGCAGGTAAACAGTGGTATCTCGTGCGGCAGGAGGGGAAGTGGTCTCTGTTTACTGAATGTGATTTTGCTCCTGTGACATTGGTGACGATGAAGCAGGAGATTGCATGGCGACTCTTTACAAAAGGTATAGCGAAAGAGCGAGCCATGAAAGAGGCAACTATTGAGGGGAACAAGGCTTACGCTGAGGTACTGTTTCAGACTGTGGCGATCATTGCGTAGGACCACTGGTCGAGAGGAGATCGCAAGCATAAGTAGAGCATTGGATGCGGCCCGAGCGGGAGGCACAATAAATAGTACGAAGGATATACATATATGAAATAGTACTACAGGGGTATATGATTTAGATCAGTGAGTATACTAATCTTATAGAGCAGTTGACGCTCTATTTAAGGTTGAAAAAACAAAGAGATATAAAGCCGTTATTTAGTAAGCATGGACAGAAGTACTGGATAATGGCGAAGGAGTTGGAACATGGAATGGGAAATGATGAAGAACGACGAACGTATCGCACAGGAACCCCAGACTGAGATGAAGGAATTGGATGACGCTGAGTTGGAAGGTATACAGGGTGGTTTCGCTGGTCTTCCCATCCAGCTTCCTCTAATTGATCAGCTGCTCGGCGGCCTTTTCGGTGGTCCAGCATTAGGTGGTGGTAGCCAACAGTAGGCACCAATCCTCTCAAGGCGTTCAAATCTGAAACGCGTCTAATTTAAAGACAAGCTCTCCGGCCACATTGGTTGGAGAGCTTGTCTTTCTTTGGCATAAGTGGAGGTGATATTTTGCCATAAACAGGTTATCTATAACGGTTGGGCAGATACGTAGGGTGGCAGGCATAACACAGGCTGAATTGTTATGTTTACATGTGGAAGGTTTATGACCTCTGATTATCGTTGAAAGAATTTGTGAATTTGGCTGCTTATTGGTCTAGTTGTCTTGACAACAGGGCTGTATGGTTTTATGCTTATATATGAGGACTTCAGGTAGAAGTTATCACTGCATGCTTATTGCTAAGTGGCATGCGAGACACATGATAGGTTGTATTTCGTTTGAAGGACATGAGCTTGCCACATTTCAGAGATGTATGTTGAGCTCATTGCCGCAGCAAATTATTGCAAGGAGAGCGAACTATGCTGCGTTCCTATCGTTCCGTCATACTTATGACCTCTATTATTGTCGTCGTAATGAGTTGCGCTGGCTATCTCGTCTTCTCTGGCTGGTCAGGGCATGTATTTGCCGCTGATAGTAACCTGGTTACTAATCCTGGTCTTGAGACTGGCAATCTTAGCGGCTGGAACTGTGACACGGGTGATAGCGTGGTTGGTAGTCCGGTACATAGTGGCACACATGCGCTACAACTCACTCCCAGCAGTTCAACAACGGGTCAGTGTACGCAGACAATCAGTGTAAAGCCCAGTACCGCTTATACTCTGAGCGCGTACGTTAATGGTCCCTATGCGTATCTTGGTGCTAATGGATATAGTGCTAACTGGACGAGTAGCAGTAGCTATACTCTGCTAACGTATCAGTTTACTACGACAGCTTCTACAACCAGCGTGACTATCTATATTCATGGCTGGTATGCTCAAGGGAATGTCTTCGTCGATGATATCTCTTTGGTTGGTCCCGCTGGTACAAGTACGCCAACCCCAACTACACCCCCAAACACACCTACAGCAACACCTACGACGGTACCTACAATGACACCTACACCATGCACAACGTGCGGCGGGAGCCTGCCCAGGCATATCCTGACTGGCTATTGGCAGGACTTTGTGAATGGTGCTACGCCCCTGCGACTGAGCGCCGTCAATTCGAATTATGATCTGATTGCTGTGGCCTTCGCGAATGCCGATCCAGGCAGACCCGGTGCAGTGACATTTAGTGTAGATTCGGGCCTCTCAGCCGCTCTAAATGGGTATAGCGCCGCTCAGTTCACCAGCGATATTGCCTCGTTACATGCTCAGGGCAAGAAGGTCATCATCTCGGTTGGTGGTCAGAATGGTACCGTGAGCGTCAATGATGCCACCAGCGCGACCAATTTCGCCAATAGCGTCTACAGCTTGATTCAGACATATGGCTTTGATGGTGTTGATATTGATTTCGAGAATGGGCTGAATCCAACCTATATGGCGAATGCGCTACGTCAGTTGTCATCAAGAGTGGGTTCCAGTCTGATTATCACTCTGGCACCACAGACGCTTGATATGCAGTCGACGGGCGCTGGATACTTCCAGCTAGCTTTGAATATTAAAGACATCCTGACGGTTGTCAACACTCAGTACTATAACTCCGGTTCAATGCTCGGGTGTGATGGCAAAGTGTACTCGCAGGGAAACGTCGACTTTATCACGGCCCTGGCTTGCATTCAATTGCAAGGCGGTCTACGCGCTGATCAGGTTGGCATTGGCCTTCCCGCATCTACATCTGCCGCAGGGAGCGGATACGTCTCGCCTTCGGTAGTCAACGCAGCGTTGGACTGCCTGACGAGAGGTACGAACTGTGGCAGCTTCAGACCATCGACTACCTATCCAGCCCTACGTGGGGCAATGGATTGGTCAATTAGCTGGGATGCTTCCAATGGCTACAACTTTGCCAACAACGTCAAGCCTCATCTGAACTCCCTTCCATAGCTGGTAAGAGCAAGCATGGGATATGCTTGCTCTCTTAACTCTCGCGCGCGGAGCTTGCCATACTGGTGGGCTCCTGCGCAGCCTTCTTGCTTATACGCATATCGCTCAAAGCTACGATGCATCCACCTCCAAGCATGATGCCACCACCGAGCAATTGAAGCGGGGAGAGGGTATCACCAAGGATAAAGATGGCAGAGAGCGTCGAAAAGATCGGCGTTGTCTGCATGATGGTCGCGGACTCCCAGGCATGCAAATATTTGAGTCCTGCTTGCTGTGTAATGTAGGCAATGCAGAAGTTCGACACGATATAGAGAGGCATAAGCCAGAAGAGGAAATTTGGCGTAGAGTTCGGTATGACGTTTGGCTGCGTGAGTAACAGTGGCATGGTAACCAGGGCACTGATGAGAAGCTTCCACGTTGTAAGTGGTAGTGCGTCAATTTTATTAACTAGCTGCTTTGCTGGAACAAGGGCGTAGCCGAAGCCAATGCACCCCAGAATTACCAGAGCATCCCCAAGCGTAAAGGCGCTCCAGAAAGAGTTGTGTAGATCCTTCATAATTACGAAAAGACCCCCAACGAGCAGGAGCAGCATTCCAGCAACCTGCTTCCAGCTTAGATGCTCGCGTAGGAAGATAACCGCGAAGATAGTGGCCATAACGCCTTGAAGCTGAATCAGGAATCCCGCCTTGATCGCGCTAGTCAGTCCCAGGCCATAGATGATGCAACAGGCAGGCAGGGCTGTACCGAAGATTGAAAGCAGGATGATATTTCTCCAGTCGCGCCGTGCTAAGGGTTGCCAGAGCCGGATTCTGCGCCAGGCAAGAAATGCGAGTAGTAGTAGCCCTCCGATCAGAAAGTTCAGACTAGCTACCAGAAAGGGATTGAGCGCGGAAGATGCCATCTTGCCCAGAACCGCGCCCAGACCAAATGCGCTGGATGTGAGAAGCGTGAGCAGATACCCTCGGGTTTTCAACGTAGAAATCCTTTCAAAACTGGTATTGAATACTATCCATCAAAAAGCGATGCCTTGTAGGCAGTGAGTGAGCATTTGGGCATATAGGCAAGCATAGGTCCCACTTCCTATGGTAAGTCATACGTATGACGTATGTCAATATGTGCATGTTAATAGTGCCCGAGGTCCGCGAAGTGGGCAGATTGAAGTAGTGAAGTGAGAAGTAGATAGCCCCGGAAGCTTGTAGCGTATTCTGTACGTCTTCCGAGAGTGCATGTTACAATATAAGGCGGAGATTATACCTGTATTTTGCTACATCAAAGGAGCAACGTATGTCAGGGAATGAGGAGAACCGAGAGAAGAAAGAGTATGCCATTAATGTAGTTGGGGAAGGGATTGCGCTTGGTCCGATGCATTTAGATATTGTGCCACTTATGTACAAATGGATAAATGATTTTGAGGTTTCGTTACTCTCTGGTGACCCCTTAATTCCTAGATCTCTAGAAGCGGTGAAAGCCGATGTAGAGCAAGATCTAAGGGATGACCAGCATCATAGGATTGGCTTTATTATTTATGAGCGTGTCGGTATGCGCATGATAGGTATAACCGAATTACGGCATCTCGACCATATACATCGTAAGGCTACCTTTGGTATTCTTATAGGCATGAAGGATTGTTGGCATAAAGGCTATGGCACTGAGGCGACACGGTTGATGCTCGATTATGGCTTTACGGTCCTTGGCTTGCATAATATCGAGCTGCGTACATATAGTTATAACACGGCTGCGCAGAGAGCATATACCAAGGCTGGATTCCGGGTGGTTGGCACAAGGCATGAGGCATGTTGCTGGGGCGGACAGTTTTATGACGAAATCATCATGGAGTGTCTCTCAAATGATTTCAAGCGGATCAACGAGCCAATCATCCGCGTGCCAAATAGCAGCCTATAGATAGTCAGAGCCGCTATAGCTGTGTTGAGAACAATTGAGCTGTGAGGCGTTGCTTCAAGCGCAATGTTTACATATGAAGTAGCTTGAGATTTCCAACTACATTCTAATGGGACATGCTCAAAGCTAGAAAGGCTCTGTTGCTGGCATATGTCAACAACAGAGCCTTTCTTCTCTTACGTTCTCTCGCTACTATTCATTAAACCAGGCAGCTGCGACTGCACGTTCGCGCTCGTTGGGCGTATAAGCGACAACGGCACTTTGGCGCTCGTTAAGGCGTACGACCCACATGTCATTAGAGAGCGCGCGTAATTTCTCCGCACGAACTGATGAAACACGTTCAGGGGATTGGCCGTAGTAGGCACAGGCCGCTTGGATGACCTCTACTGGAGGTTGGGCAGAGGGGCGCTTAAAGAGAGCAATGAGACTCATGATGTTTCCTTTCGCTTGTGTTCAAGAGAAGGTAACACCAAGGACCGTCCTTGATCTGTGAGCTACGATGTTCTATAACTTGATGTTCCTGATGTTCTGTTCGTTATTACCAGTACTTGATACTTCCCCCGCTCCGAACCGGCTCATTCCGGCTTTGCTCTCTACGTGGATACGAGTTGACAAACCAAGCCTCTTTCCAGGTGGAAAACTTAACGTATTTTTCCACTCACATTACTAAACGGACAACTTGCTTGATAGTCACACTTTTTAGTGTATATGTTACACTTTCATAAAACGAAAGGATTTGTTATGTTAGCAGGAGACCGAACCTTGCTTCGACAACATATCGAAGCTGTATGGCATATCAAACTCCCAATCATAAATCGGAGTGATGTTGAAGTTTTGCGAGAGGGTCCACAGCCACCCTGGAAGCTTTGTACTGCTGAACTTGCTGGAGAACGCGTGAATATCTGGAGAGCGGATGTTGCCGCACATGAGCAAAGAGATTTGCTCATGCGAGTAAATGAGGCGCTAGCGCTTCCTCCTACAGCGGAGACTACCCCAGATATCAGTCGGGAGGTGGCTTTGCACCAGATCGCGTTACCAATCCTGCCACTGACTACTGCTCAACAGATCGTGCGCCCGCTCACAGCGGATGATGAAGAATTAGTTGAAGCTTTTGAGGCTGGCTCTGTAGAATACTACTTTCACCCAGCCAGAAGACCACTTCTAGGTGTTGTTGTGGAGGGACGCCTGTTGAGTATTGCGCACAGCTCGCGTCGAACCACTGAGGCCTGTGAGCTGGGGATTGAGACACAACCAGATGCCCGTCGCCGTGGGTATGCTCTGGCGGCGACCGTGGCATGGGCCGCTTCCGTGGCTCAGGAAGGGCTCGTCCCGTTCTATAGCGCGTTAAGCTCGAATGTTGCGTCGCTTAAACTGGCGGAAGCGGCTGGTTACCGTGTCTTTGCGCGCGCCGCTAACATTCGAGGCTAATGCTTTGGTGCCATCAGGCCAGGGGGCGAGTCTTGCTTATACTGGCTAGAATGTGTTGAGATGGATCGTTCGTTGGCGAGGGCCATCCAGTTCGACCAGAATGACACTCTGCCAGGTACCGAGCATAAGTTGACGGTCAGAGTAAGGTATGACAAGTGAGGGGCCGATGATGGTCGAGAGGATGTGATCCGGAGTATGATGTGGATCGTGTGGATGTCTGTATGAAAGATGTGGAAGTAGGTTGCGTAGGGCATCGAGGAGATCGAGATCGGTGCCGGGATCAAGGTCCGCAGTCGTGAGCGAGCAGGTAGTATGGGCTACAAAGAGTAAGCAGAGCCCATCCTCTTTCTCTTCATCACGGAGAAACTGTTCGACAGTATTGGTGATGTCGATGATTTGATCTTTCTTCTTTGTACTGATCGTAAAGGTCTTCACGCCAATCCTCCAGGAAGGTCTTATGCGAAAACTAACGCCACCTGATCGGCGGCTAGCGCTGACACGCTCAGGTTTTCTTGTAATGAGAAGGTCTTATGCGAAAACCTGAGCGCGTCAGCGGCGTTGGTTTTTCCGTATAAGGGAAAAATATAATTACAGGGCAATTGGTCTAATCCTAGCACGATTGCTCTGATGAAAAGGTTTTATAGGCTTATTGAAGGGTGAATCCGCCATCCAATATGATATCGTTGCCAACGACGAATGAGGCTTCGGGAGAGCTCAGCCAGAGAACGGTATTAGCGACCTCTTCTGGTTGAGCGATGCGCCCGATGGGAAGTGTTGCCGCAACTCTTTGATCTCTTGCCTCATCTGTCTCTGAAGGTCGCTTCGACATGGGGGCGTTGACCGCTCCCGGACTGACGGAGTTGATGCGAATGCCAGAAGCAATATAGTCAAGAGCAGCGGCCTTTGTCAAGGTTTGTACGCCAGCTTTGGCGACGGCATAGGCTCCGAGCATAGACCGCGTAGCATGTACGCCAATGTTTGACCCCATGTTGACAATCACGCCTTCTCCCTGACTTAGCATCTGCTGGATTTCATATTTCATGCTCAGCCAGGTTCCTTTGAGGTTGCCTGCGATAGTTTTGTCCCATTCATCTTCGCTCAATGCGGCAACTGGCCCACTTGTACCTATTATGCCTGCGTTATTAAAGGCCACATCGAGTCGCCCATAGCGTGCGATTATCTCGTCCAGTAAGTGAGCCACTTCTGCTTCCATCGTGACATCGGTTGCGATGAAACTGGCTTGTGCACCCTCGGCTCTGAGGGAAGAGATCGCCTGTTCACCTTCTTTGAGGCGGCGACCTGCAATAATCACTTTCGCTCCTTCACGCGCGAAAGCTCTGGCTGTTGTCAGGCCAATTCCGGTACTCCCCCCCGTAATCAGGACAACTTTATTCATAAATCTCTGCATAGCATCTCTCTTCGTAAATATAAGTTAACGTGATAATCCAATAAAATTTGGAATGATGGCATCATACTCCAAATTTATTTGTAATGTCAAGCCGATTATGCTATACTGTTTGCTATGGAAGATCAACAATACTTGGCGAGAGTCGCGGCGGCGCTCAGTGATCCATTGCGCTTGCAAATCCTGAGCATTCTCGCGAAGGGGCGTGATGAATCATGTACCTCGACGCCTCATCCTGAGCTACCGGAAGCCCTCTGCCCCTATATTGATGTGCAACCGAAGCTTGGAAATATCGCTACGTCGAAACTTTCCTACCACCTCAAAGAATTGCGTGATGCCGGGCTGTTGGAGGAGCGTCGCCTGGGCAAACAGGTATTCTATCTCATCAAGCAGGAGACGTTGAAGCGCTTTCTTGAGCGTGTACAGAAAACTTTCCTTACCCCCTCCACTTCGTAACCCCCTTTCTGGCATACTTTGGTGAAGTTCTGCCCTATTAGCGTGTGCGTTTAGCCTGAGACTGCCTGAAAGTACAATAAGTACTGGCCTTATGGGCATTTTATCTTCCTGAATGCTTGCTATATAATAAGGTCCACAAAGATACGATTCGCACCTATGGAGGTTGGAATATGGAACATTGGATTTGCGCCACTTGTGGAACACAGTATCCTGAGAGCGAGCAGGCTCCCAAGGAATGCCCGATTTGTTTGGATCAGCGTCAATACATTGGACACCAGGGACAGAAGTGGACAACGTTGACTGCGATGCAGACGGAGGGCTATCACAATGTCTTTAAAGAGCATGAACCTGGACTGATTGGTATTGGGACTGAGCCGTCGTTCGCGATTGGGCAGCGAGCGTTACTGGTACAGACAGAGCAGGGAAACATTCTCTGGGATTGTATCACTTTGTTTGACGAAGAGACCCGCAGAGAAATCGAACGCCTTGGAGGGCTGCGAGCCATTGCGATCTCGCATCCACACTATTACTCAGCCATGGTCGAGTGGGCGCGCGCTTTTGATGTACCGGTCTATCTGCATGAAGATGATAAGCAGTGGGTATCGCGTCCCGATGAGCACTTGCGCTTCTGGTCTGGTGAGACACTCCAGTTGACCGATGATGTGACGGTACAGCGCTTGGGTGGGCATTATCCAGGAAGTAGTGTGCTGCACTGGAGCAAGGGAGCAGAGGGTAAAGGTGTGTTATTGACTGGGGATACGATTAGTGTAGTCGCGGACCGCAATTGGGTGACGTTTATGTATAGTTATCCAAACTCTATACCACTGCCAGCAGCAACAGTACGCTCTATTGCTGAGACGGCTGTCCGCTATCCCTTTGAGCGCCTGTACGCAGCCTGGTTCCAGACGATTGTTCCGCGCGATGCGCGAAACGCTGTCATACGCTCGGCAGACCGTTATGTGCGGGCTTTAGAGGGCCATTTCCCGGCATAGTTCCTGTTCTTAGGAAAGGAATTGCCCAGAAACGCCTCCAGCTTGCCAGCGCCGTACAGTAGTAATCATTTCTTCCAGGTCATCGAGCATACGCCCCAGGTCAAGCAACAGAGAGCTACGTACAACCACGCGATACGATGGATGCGTGGATTCCGGTTTGGCTTGTTGCTTGACGGAGGTCTCTTCGCGGTCTTTTAGAAGCGCGGCCTCTTCTTCTGTGAGCCGTTTCTGGGCCTGTTCCAGTTGCGCGAGCACTCTATTCTCGTCGTGGATCTCTAGTTTGTAGTTCATACCAGAGGTCGTGAGTGACACCTGCTGCACTCGTTTGCCTACAAAATCTAGCATCTCACCCATAATGCGAAGTAGCTCTGCATAGCGTTTGGCCCAGGCATAGAACGTACACATTTCCTCCCATGAATTGCCGGTCTCACTTACGGTCCAGGCGATTCGCTCCATCTGACGCGTCAGTTTTTCCAACATCTCTAGCATGTGAGGTTGGCCCTCCACAATACCTTGTAGAGATCTTCCCCAGGGGTTAAAGCGTAAATTTTCTCGGCCCAACGCAAGATCACGCTCACTGGCACGTACTTTGCGCTCGACCGCGTGCATATGCTCATAGATTGCTAACTGGCGCGACGATGCGACTGAGCCTGCAACGGTATCTGCCAGGGTTGGTAGCGTCTGGGCTACCTCTTGTAACAGGTTCGCTAGCGTCTTCTGGGCTTTGTGCGCATAGGTTGGCGGCGATAGCAGAATACTGAATGCTATACCGATGACACCACCTATCAGCGCGCCAAGTAAGCGCAAGAGCGGGTAACTCTCTTCCCCCACTCCCACGACCAGGCCCAGCAGCGCGCTGATGGGGATTTGCGTCGCCATGTAGGCTCCCTGCTTCTGAATGCAAATCCCTATGATGCTGGCAGCGAAGACTACACAAAAGATCGTCCAGACCTGTAGTCCCAGGTAATGGACGATGCCAATAGAAATGCTAATACCGATAATTACACCGAGTACCCGTTCGATACTTTTTTGAATGGTTTGCCAGCCAGTGACCTGAAGCACGATAACCGCTGAGACAGCAGCGAGCGCAGCCGCCTCAGTTCCCGCCAGGAGAAAGGCAACTTGCCATGAGACTGCGGCTGCCAATGTTTTTTGCAATGCCGCGAGGCCAAGCAGGCCAGCTTTGCGCCATTTCAGATTATGTTGGATAGTCCATGGTAACGTTCTCATGCCCTGTTCTTTGCTGCTTTATTAGTCTATGTATATCTAGCATAGCCACATCCGCAAACCCCACCTCATGGCAGTAAGAGTGTTCCCTTATTCCAAGTGCTCAGTCACATTCGCGATTAGGATGAGGCATATTCTGATAGCGTGTTGGGGGGCGGAGACGCTTAAAGCCAGTGACCGTAAAGTAGCTGAGAGCTGCGAGCGCTGAGATATAAAAGCCAACGGGCCAGTGTCCAAGTAATCCAAGCAGCAAGCCAATCCAGGTGAAGGCTAGCCCCAGAAGCAGCGTGAGCCAGAGCGCGACCAGGGGACGATTGGTTAGCTGGCGCGCGATAGCTGCCGGTACGATCAGAAGCGCGAAGACTAGCAGTACTCCCACGACCTGCACCGCCTCAGTGACAGTGACGGCAATCAAAAGCAGGAAGATGACGGAGAGTAGGCGCACAGGGATGCCGCGCGCCTGTGCTACTTCTGGATCAATAGAACTAAATAGCAGGGGACGGAAGATGAGAGCTAGCACGCCAATGACGATCAGGCCAACGATGAGCGTGACAAGCATGTCATTATGCGAAACGCTCCATAGCGAACCGAAGAGTACGCCAACTGTTTGTGTCGCATATTGGGTATAGATATTGAGAAAGAGGACACCTAGCCCAAGAGCGAACGAGAGCACTATTCCAGTCTCGATATCTCGCCCCTGTAGGCGTTTATCCAGAGCACCCATACCCAACGCGGCGAGTAGCGTTAGCGCGAACATTCCTGTTAATGAACTCAGGCCAAGAAGCGCCGCGCCCGTCGCCCCTGCGAAACCAACATGTGAGAGAGCATGTCCGGCGAAGGCTTGTGAGCGCAAGACCACAAAGTAGCCCACGATAGCGGTCACGATGGCAACCATGGTGCCAGCCAGAAAGGCATTACGCACGAATTCCTGATTCTGATAGAGTTGAAATAGTTCGAGTAATGTTGACATTATCTAGTCTCTCCCTCGTCTTCTAGCGCGAGGGCACGCTAATTTTCATATCTTCGGGCACACTTTGGGCGCTCCGCTCTTGTGCCAGATTTTCCGATAACTCGCGCCCCTTCTTTCCTAGCCAGAGAGGAGAGAGCAGGCGTACCGGGAGGTAGATGACGAAGGCCAGTGCCGTTATAAAGAAGCTAACTGGTAACAAGGTGTTAGCCGCCAGAAAGATTGCCAACCAGGTATAGGCGATGCTTAGTGCGATGGAGAGGATGAGAGTCTTGCCAGGGGAGTGAACGATGCGCATAGCAGTCGCGGCTGGTCCAACCAGAAGTGTAAAGATCAGTAGAATTCCCACAACCTGCACCGAGATAGAGATCGTAATCGCGACAATTATCAGGAAGAGGATACCTAGCAGGCGTACGGGTACTCCTCGGGTATGGGCCACTTCGGGGTCACATGAGCTAAAGAGCAAGGGACGGAATAAGAAGGCAATCACTCCCAGGCAGAGAACACAGAAGATCACATTTACCATCACATCGAAGTGGCTGATTCCTAGAATAGTTCCAAAGAGGATGCTATATGCTCGCTCAGCATAGCCTTTGTAGATTGAGAGGAAGAGAATGCCCAGCGATAATGCGAAGGTCATGATTACGCCAATAGCGACGTCGCTTTCGCGGACTTCTTTGCTAATTAAGCCGATACCGATACCGGAACCAACCGTAAAGGCGAGCAAGCCGAACACAGGGTCCACACCAAGCAGGACAGCCCCCGCAGCGCCAGCGAATCCAATGTGTGAGAGGGCATGGCCTGAAAAGGTCAGGCCACGTAGCACCAGGAAATAGCCAACGACAGCGGCTATGATCGCGACGCACGTCCCGGCGAAGAACGCGTTCTGTATAAAGGGGTACATAAGAATGTCAAACATGCTTGCGATGAGGCCCTTTCCTTGCCAACCAGTGCTAAACTGTGATCCTTGCGTGATTCCATAAATTGATACTTTGTATCGTTTGTCACAGCATAGCATAAGCGCGAAAACCCTGTCAAATAATGGTACAACGTCTCAATCGCCCAGACGGGGCGTGCTACTCGTCCTCGCGATAAAACCACAAGCTATTATCTACTTTGCTGCTCGAATGAGCACATTCTTGTCACTCTTATTGACACATGCTCGCAACCGGTACCTGTTACGCTTGACAAATGATGAGAGCGATCAGGCCGCAAACGTGTAAGAGTGTTGCCAGAGGAGGCATAAGGCTCCGTCTGGTGAGGTCGCTCCCAAGATTGGATAAATAGGAGAAGGTAGAAAATGCGACATGTTTTGCCAGGGACGACAAAGCGTGGAATACGGCTCCTTGTGCTTTCAGCACTCCTGATGGCTGTATTTGCGTTGTTCCCACATACGGTGCGTGCGGCTGAAGTCTATTTCAGTGATGGTTTTGAGAGTGGCGATACCAGTAAATGGACGTTTAATAACAGCGACATGAATGGTCAGGCCACAGTTCAGACGCAGGTGGCACACACAGGTACACACGCCCTTGCCCTGACCAACACCTTTAATCCCGGTCAGATAAGTTATGTGTATACGGCCCTTTCTGGCCCACAAACGAAAGCCTATACCCGTTTCTATGTGCGTTACTCAACTTTTGATGGACTCTCCAGTGGCACTGAACTGGCGATTGGTCGTAACAATAACGATAGTAGCGTCTGGGGTGTCGACTTTGACCGTGATGTGCATGGCCTGGATGTCTATTTCTGGGATAATCAGGGGCAAGTGCATAGTTTCATTAGCCCGTCAAATCTTTTGAAAGTCAACACATGGTATTGTGTCGAGGTCTATGTCAATTCTGTAACGAATGGACATGGTGAGGTCTGGGTTAATGGTACCTCCATTGGCTCAGTCGATGCTAACATGTCAAATGCTAACCCATACTCGCGGTTGATGTTCTTCGACAAGGTTGCTACCACAACCTATATTGATGATGTTGTGGTCTCTGACACCTACAATGGTCCTACCAATGCTGGACCCGATGTCAACTTTGCTCCCAGTAGCGTGGATTTTGACGAGTTAGGTGTGAATAGCACCGCTTCGCGTACTGTTACTTTATCAAATACTGGAGCCTCCGCACTTGGGATTAGTAATATCAGTATAAGCGGTACGAATGCGAGCGATTTCGCACAAACAAATACCTGTGGCAGCTCGCTTGCCAGTGGTGGATCGTGTACGATCACGGTAAGTTTCCATCCTCCCGCGACTGGGAGTAGGAGCGCATCGCTCAATATCGCGACCAGTGCCAGTGGTACTCCCTACTCGATACCGCTCAGTGGTATCGGCGTGACGCAGGTGAGCTACTTCCAGGACAATTTTGAAACCGGCAACTTCACGAAGTGGACATTCACGAACGCCGATAGTACGGGGCAAGCCAGTGTACAGACGAGTGTGACACATGGTGGCACGAATGCTGCTGCCTTTATCAATAGTGCCAACCAGTACAGCTACATCTACACTACTATGCCCTCAGGCCCGGTCACACAGAGTTTCACGCGTCTCTACTTCCGCATCAGTGATACCTCGATTGGCACTGACATCGCGCTTGGACGCAATAACAACGGTAACAATGCCTGGGAGATTGTCTACAACTCGGGGACAAAAGGGCTTGATGCCTTCATCTGGGGCAATAATGGTCAGATCTATACGCTTTCGTCGCCTGCAAACGGCATCCAGGCTAACACCTGGTATAGCGTTGAGATAGCTCTGAATCAGGTTACAAGCGGTCACGCTGAGTTGTGGCTGAATGGGACCTCTGTGGGGGCGGTCGACAATGATCTCTCGACTACGCAGCACTACTCGCGCTTGATGGTGCTCAATACCTCCACCAATCATCTCTATATTGATGATATCAATGTCAGCGCTAGCTACAATGGCCCAATAAGCTAATCTCTCCAGTAGACTAGCTGTTACTCTTCCTCACTAAGGGGTGGGAGCGTTCTCTGCGATCGTGTGCGCATGGACCTCCCACCCTTATCTTGCCTGCTTGAAGTGGCGCTAGATGATTATTCCGAGAGGAGAGCCATCTTTGTGAGAGGCTGCCTCCCCATTCGTTCAGTCTCGCTGTCCCGTTTATGCTATACTAAGCGAGGATCAATAGAGGATGACAAATGGTATCGCCGCACCCAGCCCTCTCGAAAAAGAAACTCGATTGCGCGGAGATAGAAGAAAGGTAGTTTAGATGTATACCCAACTTCCACAGACAAGCGAAGAGTTTGAAAGTCTTCGCTGGGCCGATATAGAGCCCTGGTATCAGGAGCTTACCTCAACTGACCTCTCAACAGAAACCCTAGCACCCTGGCTTGCTCAATGGTCTCAATTAGGTGCGCTTGTTGATGAGACCAGGACGCGGAATGAGATTGAGTGCACACGGAACACGGCGGATCAAGAGCGGGCTGAGCGCCAGCAGCGCTTTCTAAATGAGGTGAACGCCCCGGCACAGCCGTATGAGCAGCAACTCAAGCAGAAGCTACTGGAGAGTGGCCTGGAAGTTGAGAATTTCGTGGGCCCTATGCGCAATTTGCGTGCGGAGGCCTCTATTTTTAATGAGGCAAACCTTCCTCTCCTAAACGAGGAGCAAAGTTTGGCGACGGAGTATCTTCGTGTCAAAGGTGAGCAGACAGTGCAATGGGAAGGGGAGGAGAAAAGCGCTGCTTCATTACACCCTGTCCTGCTTGAACATGATCGGGACAGGCGAGAGCAAGCCTGGCGTACTGTGAGCGAGCGCCAGATTGCTGATCGAGAGACGCTGAATACTCTCTGGACCAAGAATTTCCAGCTTCGCCAGGAGATTGCGCGCAATGCTGGATATGAAAATTACCGCGATTATCGCTGGCTTCAGGTCCATCGCTTCGACTACACACCTGAAGATTGCAAGGCTTTCCTGGCTGCGATTGAGCAAGTTATTGTACCAGCAGCTAGTAAGCTATGGGAGAAGCGCAGGCAGAAATTGGGTGTCGAAACGATTCGGCCCTGGGATACCAATGTCAATCCATACGAAGAGGTCGCTCCTCGTCTAGTGACGGACATTGATGAGATGTTGCGACAGTTTCAAAAGTTGTTCCAGCATATCGATCCAGAGCTTGGCTCGTACTTTGAGACGATGATTCAGGAACAGCTCTTTGACCTGGATGATCGTCCATCTAAGGCTCCTGGAGGCTACAACCTGCCCTATGAAGTTAAGCGATTACCCTTCATCTTTGGGCGTGTGACTTCTCTGACAGATGCTATTGATCTGATCTGCCACGAAGCAGGTCATGCCTTCCATGTCTTTGAGATGCGTCAGCTTCCATACCTGGAACAGCACAGAGAACATTCACTTCCGGCAGAGTTTGCTGAGGTTGCTTCAACAAGTATGGAGTTTATTGGCTCCATGCATCTACCAGATGCCGGTATCGCTACGCTCGAGGAGACGGCACTTCTTCGCAGAGCTCACCTTGAGCATATGATTTTGTGGCTCCTTCCTAGCGTGGCGCGCGGTGATGCCTTCCAGCATTGGGCTTATGAGAACCCTGAGCTAGCGCAAGATCCCGCACAGTGCGATCAGAAGTGGCAGGAGTTGACTCAGCGCTTTTTGCCCGAAGTTGATTGGAGTGGCCTCGACGCAGTTCTCAAAACAGGTTGGCAGAATATTCTGCACTTCCATTGCTATCCCTTCTACTATGTGGAATATGGTTTTGCGGCCCTTGGCGCGATCCAGGTTTGGGCTAACTATCTGAAAGATCCACAGGCTGCTATACAACAATATCGCCATGCGCTCTCGCTTGGTGCTACGAGAACCATCCCAGAACTGTTCGCGGCTGCCGGAGCACAGTTCGCGTTTGATGCGGAGGCCGTGCAATCGGCGCTAGATCTTCTATTGCAGAACCTCGAAGAGCTAGAAGCAACGGCAAGCCCGCAGTAAGTTTTATTTGCTGTTGCTTTTAGTATAGCTTTTGCGTCCTGTGTGATGTTGAGAGAGGGTAAGTATCAGATTTGATTTGGTACTTGCCTTCTCTTATGGTATTTTGGGTGCATAAAGATCTTATGCGGAAACCAGCGCTGCTAGTCGCGGCTAGCGCAAAGCGCTCAGGGTTCCTTATAAGGAGAAGATACCAGAGAATAGGAAATACTACCGACTACATGAGCACACCTTCGCCAACAACTATGGAAAGTACCAGTACAACTCTGGTACTGTTGCCCCTGACGCGTCAGCGTAAGTATCTGTATTTCGCGTTGATGATCCTGGCGACGCTGATCTGGGGAAGCACGTTCCTGATAGTTCAGGAGACGATCAAGCTTACAGGAGTCATGACGTTCCTGGCTCTGCGTTTTAGCATTGGTGCTCTGGCGCTTATCGTGATTTTTCACAGGCGTTTGCGCAAGCTGACACGCTATGAATTCTTTGCTGGTAGCCTGATTGGGCTCTTTCTATTTGCTGGCTATGTTCTACAGACGGCGGGATTGCGCTACACGACATCCAGCGAAGCCGCTTTCATTACCGGACTGTACGTTCCGTTTGTGACGCTGCTATCCCTTTTTATCTTGCGTCAGGTTCCAACTCGCCTGGCAGTTTTAGGCGTGGTTCTTTCCTTTGTGGGGCTAACGCTGTTATCCACAAACAAAGAACTGGCGCTTACCTTTGGCATTGGGGAGTTGCTAATGCTTGGCTGTGCTGTAGCCAATGCCTTGCATATCGTATCTGTCAGCAAATTTGCGCCCAAGGCTGACCCGATGAATCTGGCTACTGTGCAAGTGGCGCTGACTGCTTTGCTCAGTGCCCTCGCGATTCCTATTGCTGGTGAGCCGCTCGTTATGCCAACGCTTCCGGTCTGGCTCTCGGCACTCTTTATGGGGGTCATGGCTACAGCTTTCTGTTTGGCGCTTATGAACAGGGTACAGCAGTCGGTTAGTAGTACGCAGGCGACGTTAATCTATGCTTTGGAGCCAGTCTGGGCGGGCGTTTTCGGCTATGCTGTTGGCGAATCGCTCACACCGCTTGGTTGGATTGGATGTGCCTGTATTTTCCTGGGTATGGTGATAGGCGAGCTACGTCTCTGGCCTCGGCGCAAGCGCGAACAAATTGTTTGAAAAGTATTGCAACTCACAATGAATGGAGCTTCCTCGCATGAGGAAGCTCCATTCATTGTGAGTCTTAATTGACAGAGGGAAGGGGAGTAGTAGCGGGACGTAGGCGCCAAACAAACCATGCTATGCCTACGCCGAGTAGTGTGCTTATGCATAAAGCTATAATTGAGCCCAACAGGTCCGGCTTGAGTACCATCAGGTAGATAATGCCAATGGCGAGGCCGTTCATGCCCAGTATTGAGGACCAGAGCAGTGGATCACGACTTTGACGTGCCAGCGCATCGGGGATAGGTCCATCGGAGGCTACCAGTGAGGCTTTATGAATAGCCCTGAGACGGCGGGTATTGATTAACGGTCCCAACCCACTTAATACAAGCAGAGCCACCACCGAGGCGTTGATCCATGCCGTTGACCAACCCCAGGTGTTAAATGTCAGGTGCATACCTGGGAGGAGCGTGAGGAGAAAGGAGATGATAAAAATCCGTATCAAGACCTTATGCGAGCTGCACCACACTCTTACCTGTTCAACAGTGCGTGCGTGAACAATGCCTATCAAGCTGGCTGTTTGCAGGCTAATGGCGATGAACAACCCCACTACGCCAACAATGTGTAAAAATAATGGATACGAATACGATGCCATCAATACAACACTCCTTTTTAAAGCCGCTAAGGTATAATAAACTACTCTCCTTCCATAATAATGACTTACTGCATGAAGGCATCGAAATATATGCCATTAGGTATTCGATAGGAAGAGGCTTCTCAAGTGCGCAAAAGCGCCAGGGTCATAGCCAGTTTTGTTCAGCCGTGACTCTGGCGCCTGTTACATTTCTATAGAGGCTATGAGCGTCGTCTAACGATCATTTTGATGGGATGATCAGGGCGTAGGGTCAGCGATTTTCCTGGGTCTGGTGTGATCTTCTGGTTGGGGACCAGTTCAAAGGTGACACGCTGTGCGATGGTTGCTAGTAGCAATTGTCCTTCCATCATGGAGAAATGATTGCCAATACAGATGCGGGGGCCAGCCCCAAAGGGAAGGTATGCATAGCGAGGCAGTTGCTTCTCGCGTTCGGGCGTGAAGCGCTCAGGTTGGAAGGCTTCTGGCTGCGGGAAGAAGTCCGAGCGGTAATGCATTATGTATGGCGCGATAATGGCTACGTCGCCCTTATGTAGCTGGTACCCATTTATGTCCAGATCTTTGAGGGCCGCGCGGGCTATCGCGTACGCAGGAGGATACATACGTAGCGTTTCTTTGAAAACCTGGAGACAATAGGGGAGATTTGGCAAATCGGCGTAGGTAGGTAGACGACCCTGGAGGATGGTATCAACCTCCTGCTGTAATGTGCGGTACGTTTCTGGATGTTGGGCCAGTAAAAACCAGGCCCAGGTAAGGGCTGTCGCTGTGGTTTCATGCCCGGCCCCAAAGAGGGTCAGACATTCGTCAATGATCTGCTCATCATTCATTGGTTCACCATCATCATCGCGCGCATTGAGCAGAATAGAGAGGAAGTCATTGCGCTCTGCTGTGCTACTTTGTCTTTCAGAGATCATCTGCTGAATGCGGTTCCTGAGCAGCGCAATGGCCTGGCGCGTGCGATTATTCTTTGGTGTAGGCCAGGAGTAAGGAACTGGGATTATACGTGCCAGACGATCCCCTATGAAGCTTAGTGTTGTCTCCATGGCTGACCCCAGGTCGCTTGTTTCTGAGAATACATCGGCGTCAAAGAGGACCTTTCCAATGATACTCATAGTGGTCGCGATCATCTCATTGTCGATAAGAATGACCTCGCCATCGCGCCATCCGCTCTGGATCTCCTCGCCATAGAAGGCCATCGTATCCGCGTAGCTCGCAATGTGTCGTGGCTGGAAGGAAGGGGCCATCAATTTACGCTGGCGACGATGGAAGTCTCCTTCGCTAATGAAGATGCCATTGCCTATAACTGGGCGAAAGACATTATGTGTTGACTCGCCTTTGTCGAAATCATATGCGTGCTCAACCAGAATGCTGTGCACATGATGAGGGGCGCTAAACGTTGGAAGAGCATAAGGCCCCATATGGAAACCACCAACCTCTCCCAACTCCTGCCAGATGCGCATGAGTATCTGCAAACGGTCCTTCTGGTAGGCGAAAAGACTACCAACAAGTGGTGGCTCTTTGATAAAAGGTATAGGCTTGGCTGTCGCTGTTTCAGGCCCTTCTGTATTGATTTCTGTTACCATAGCGTTCTTTGCCTCATAACCTGATGTGATATTCGAGAGGGCTCTCGGCAATCAAGTTACTCACTAGGATTGTTTTAACTTTTTGTCTCTTCCATTTAATCACACAAAGAAGGCTATGACCTCCATCGCAGGAGGGGTTGTAAGGTGGATTCTTTTCTCCATTTCGCCATTAATAGGGAAGAAGTTACAGAAAGCATGAACTTTTGTGTAACTTCTCCCTGCCTGCCCGGTATTGCTCAGCGATACTTGAGTTCGCCTGCACGAATAGGAACTGTGAGGCGATTTTCCATTGGTGCGAGGGGGCAAACCCAGGCATCATTATAGGCGCAAGAGGGGTTATAGGCGTAGTTGAAGTCAAGGATGATGGTATTCTTTCCGTCTTCTCCTGCTGGAATTGGGGTGCTACCCTTTACTGTATCAAAGAGATAGCGACCTCCGCCGTAAGCTTCCTGAGGACAGGTTGTATCGCGGAAAGGTAGAAAGAGACCGCCACCATAGACGTCAAGCCAGTAGAGATCAAGAGATGCTTCTTCCCCTTCAACCGTGAAATGTACACGACCTACTGTGGCCATCTCCATACTTTCTGTGCTATTCATTGCGGTTGACTGCCGTTGAGGCTCTACATTGGTCTCAATCTCGACGGCAAAGCGTAGTGCTGGATTATAGGGAAAATAAGGTAATGCTGTGAACGTGCGACGCTGCTCCTCGGTGAGGGCGGATTGGGAGTGTTGCGCGAAGAGGGTATCTCGCCTCATGCAAAAGCGCTTCCAGATTGCTTCGCTATCCTTACCTGCTAGTATGGCGTGGTCGCGTTCGCGATAAAGCGCGAAGACTTGTTGCCGATAGTCATAAAGTTCTAAATAGGTAGACATTCCAAACTCGACTTTCTGTATGTGTGTAAAGCATTGAATAACTTGAGTATACAACGAGATCTATGTTTGGTTGCTTGCAAAGAGAACTAACGCGCGAGCCATGCACCCATCATCTTTGATAGGTCCTATGCTCGCACCTGCTTCTCGGCTAAACACCAATGTTAGTCCCTCTAAAATCTGCCATCCTCGTACAGGCGAATAGGATGAATAATCGCGCTTCTTGTGGCTGGTGGACGCCCTTCATGACTGGCCTCGCAGCAGAGCGCGAGGCTCATGAGGTAGTCGTCATGACCATCGGCCTCGGAGACATACATGTTCATTAGCCCCTCCGCTGGAACATTATAGCGAGCATGATGTAGCTGATGCCAGCATTGGCTATAGCTGGCGTGGGGGGCTCCCTCCTGACGATAAATGCTGATGCGTCCGGCGTTGACGAGGTTTAGGAGGTGAAAGGTGAGCTGTGACTTGCTGGCGCGAGTGAAATGGAAAGGGCGGACAAGCTCTGGTCCAAAGCGCTCGGTAAGCATGGAAGCCAGCCCTTCACCAAGGCCAGTTTTGTCAACGACAAGTCGTCGCAGGCCCCAGTCGGCGATGATGTGTTTCACCGAGGCATATTGATCGGTATACTTCATGCCAGTCCAGGCATAGTGATGTACAATGCGTAGCTCAGGAAGATCGAGTTCGTTAAGGGTAATGTGAGCGATAGTAAGGACGGTGCTGTCGTGCTTGTGGGCGGGAAGCCCCATCTGTGGACGCTGCTCACCCGCCACGTCTAGCCCAGCAACATAGAAACCCTCCTCATGATTAGGTGTGTTTTCCCAGGAGTGATCGCCTTGAAGGAGATCTGTTTGTAGTTCGTTGAAGAGGTAACCTGAACCGAGAATGGAGAGCAGGCGATACTGAGTACGCACGCTTACATGGTCTTCACCCAGACGGGCGATTTCACTTTCGACGTAGTGTTTATAGTTGGCATTGATGGCAGCCAGGGTGCGCCAGTCAAATTCGAAGTGGCGTTGGCGATTGTCCTGGTATTGAAGTTCCAGGTTATGTGCGCGAGCGCGAGCGAGTAGAGTGTCCTCGGACCAGGCGGTGCCATAGAGGACAGTGGTAGCATTGGTCGTGCTAGCCATTGGTCTGAGATCAGTATCATACTTGTCAGGATCTACATTTTGTGCTTCATCGATTTCGAGAAGCAACGACGCGGTCGCGCCGACAATATTGGCGCCCGGACCTGCTGAGAAAAACATGACTCGTGGACCTGATTGATACGCGACTTGCTCGCGCTCCGGAGCAAGTCCAATAATGTAGCCAAAGTGTTTCCAGACGCGCTCGCGAGTTAGCTCAGCTTCGAGGAGGCTCAGGAGGCGCTGGCGGCTATTAATGGTCTGTGGCTTATAAGTTGGGGCAGCCTTAATGATGCAACCTTCTGGCATACAGAAGAGTAGGTAGGCTTCCAGGGCGGCGCTAAGCTGGTTTTTTCCCATTTGACGCGCGAACATAACGGTAAAGGTGTCGCCTCGTCCGGTGAGGACGCTGTCGAGAATAGCGTCGCCTACAAGTTCCTGGTAGGGGTAGAGCGGTCGGCCCAGGATTTCGCGAGCGAACCAGCCCAATCCAGGACGTTCGGGGCAGGCGGGCAGAATGATTGGTGACTGGTTTGACCGTTTTGATCTCCGCATCGACATTTCCTCCTCCTCTTCTTCACATGTGCGAAAATGACCAGTATCAGCCTATTCTTTTTGCCTTCCCAAAAAGCGGTAATATGGTATGTATTGATTATATGTGCCCGCAATTATATTAACGCACGTATTCTTAAAATGTAACTATTAGAATGATCCATTCATATGATTGTTGAATTATTACATTTGATAATAAGAGATATCTGATGCATAAATCATGTGATCCAAACATCTAGAAAAACAAATAATGCTATCTAGCTGGTGGGCGTAACATACAGCCACGACTTGATTAGCTCTTAATTTTATGGTTAAAGTCGTAACATAGTCTCCCTCCTGAACGTGTTTTGATGTTGGCGGATAATTATCGAACTGTAAGGAGGAGGGCCTTTGGCTGTGAGTACAAACATTATTACAACTCAAGATGGTACAAGGATCTTCTATAAAGATTGGGGTACAGGGCAGCCTGTTGTCTTTAGCCATGGTTGGCCGCTAAATGCCGACGTATGGGATGATCAGATGTTCCTTGTGGCCTCCAATAGCTATCGCGGAGTCGCCCATGATCGACGCGGACATGGGCGATCTAGCCAGACCTGGAACGGCAATGATATGGATACATATGCTGATGATCTGGCGGCGGTTATGGATGAACTTGATCTAAAAGATGTGGTTCTGGTTGGACATTCTACTGGCGGAGGTGAGGTCGCTCGCTATATTGGACGTCACGGAACTTCGCGTGTCGCCAAGGCTGTGTTGGTAGGAGCAGTGCCGCCATTGATGCTCAAGACACCTACGAATCCTGGTGGCCTCCCTATTGAGGCGTTTGACCAGATCCGAGCGGGTCTCGTTGCGGATCGCTCACAATACTATAAGGATTTAAGTTCTCCTTTTTACGGCGCCAATCGTCCAGGCGCTAAAGTCTCACAGGGATTGCGCGATGCATTCTGGTTGTGGTCGATGCAGGTTGGATTTAAAGGTGCTTATGATTGCGTCAAAGCCTTTTCAGAGACGGACTTCACGGAGGATCTTAAGAAAATTGATATCCCAACTTTGATTATACATGGTGACGCAGACCAGATTGTACCTATTGGTGACTCGGCCCAGCTTTCCTCAAAGCTGGTCAAGAATGCTACCTTAAAGGTCTATCCAGGTGCTCCTCATGGGCTTACCAGTACGCATAAGGACCATTTTAACGCTGATCTATTGGCCTTTTTAAAGTCATGAGAAATGAATAAACTCATTTCTCATGAGATATCCGGCTTGCCCTCCTATTGGCGTGGGGACACATGTCCATGCTTGCCGATATACTCTTCCATTGCCTCTCGCAGGATAACTGGCACATCGTAGTGTGGCTTGAGTCCCCACGTAGAATCGATGTAGTTACTGCTAGCATTAAGTTCGTTGTCTGTGCTTGCGATACGGTAGATGCGTTCGGCCTCTACCGGGGCGCCTGCGATAAGAAGTTCTCCATCGTGGTAGCTGGCGCCGCTTAGATGAAAGAAACCAAGCGCGTGCCCACGCAATGGACGTGGACGCTCAGCGGCCTTCTGAGGGTTGTAGCCGCGCCGCACAGTAGCGAGCAGTTGTTCACCTGTCATTTCGACAATGGCAGGATTTGAAGGCCAGGGGCAAATTTCCCATAGCATTTTGCGTGTAAGTGGGCCTGCTGGAATGCCAGCGATAAAGGAGATGCCCGCCGTGACCATTCCGATATCCGCGCTCATCCTTTCGCGTAACATATCCGCCATCAAGTTTGCCGCAGCACACTCATGCTCCTCTGAATAGTCAAACGGTTTATCCATAATGCCCACAATCATATTGAGGTGATGCTCCATTTCTGCTTCAACACGTTCTACCTCAATCTGAATTTCGGGAGCGGGTGGAACCTCTTCTTCAACCGTTCGTACCTGAATCTGCTCAACGTGCAGGTTTGAACCATCCCAGAACAAGTCAATCTGACCCAGGTGTTGTGCAAAGTAGCCAGCTTGTGCGATCAGGACCTCGCCGATTTGTTCTCCCTCTGGTAGTAAGTCATGCGTGTGTGCCCCAATGATAAGTGGGACAATACCTTGTAACTCCAGCGCCAAATTGCGGTCATTAGGCAGCCCCAGGTGCGAGAGTACGATGACTACCTCAGCTCCTTGCTGATGGAGTTCGGTTGTGAGTTCGCGTACCAGTGGTCCTGCTGGTAGCTCTGGCATGCTGAAGAATTCAGTATAGATATTATTAAGGTTGTCTGTCAGGCCAATGATACCCAGCCGCAAACTTCCTGCCTGGAGAATTGTAGCTGGGAGCGCGCCCTCGGGTACCGCACCTTCAGGGGTGCGCATATTCGCTAATAATTCAGGAAAGTGGACAGCCTCACCATATTCTTTAAGGATCTGATATCCATACCGCATCATGCCGCCATTTCCAATGGTTGCTGCATCGCAGCCTGCTACCGCTAGCAGGCGGTGCATCCCGACTCCGCGTGTCAGGTTACTCAAGCGCACTGATGATTCTTCGATATCGCCCCCATCCAGATAGAGTATCGGAAGTTCGGGATGCTCCTCTCGCTCACGCTTGACTAGTGTGGCGATACGTGCAAGCCCTGCTATTCGTCCATGAATATCATTGCTGTGTAAAATGCGTATACGCTGAGGTGTAGCAGCCATAGAACGATCCTTTTCTTGTGTGTTTTGCCTGTATCTTAACATATGAGCTTTAAGTGGATTTAATATTTTTGTAAAGCATAAAGTAAGGGATGCAACATGCTTTCCATTGTTATGGTCAATTTGGATAGTAGCGTAGTGTCTTCTCTAAATCTGGATATTGTGATCACTATCTGCTAAACTGCTTAGCAGACATGATTAATAGTGTGACAGAAAAGGGAATTGTAATGAGTCGCGAGGCACAGCCATCCATCACGGACGAGGGACAACAAATGTTTATACAATACGCCAGTGCCCTTCACCAGACTCCCAAACTCTCATCAGTGACAGTGCGCAACTATTTGAGCGATCTCCGTCAGTTTATTGCCTGGTGTGAGCAAAAAGATGCTTCTCACATCACCTTTGCGCCTGAAAATATTACCCTCGCGTTGCTAATGCGATATCGCGACTACCTGCTCATTACGCTCAAGCTCAAGCATGCCAGTGTTAACCGCTCACTCATAAGCTTGAGGCGTTTCTTTTCCTGGGCATCAGCATCGTGTCTCACACAATGCGATTTTGGCAGTGCTTTCACGCTTATCCCTCGGGACGCTCCAATGCCGAGATACTTGAACAATGAGGAGGAGCGTGCCTTGCTGGCTGCTGTAGGCACCTCTGGTTCATTGCGTGACCGGGCCATAATAAGCCTACTTCTTTATGCTGGCCTGAGAGCTCATGAGTTATGTGCTTTGACACCCCAACAGGTTCACTTTAATCAAGGAGGTGTGACGCTTAATATCATAGATCAGCGCCAACATGTGCGCGAAGTGACGCTTGAAGAATGTTCTGCCCTAAGCGAGTATGTTGCTTCGCTTCCGTCTGAATGTACTTATCTCTTCATGTCAACAAAGACTGGGAAAGCCCTTACTGAGCGTGCGCTTGGGCATCTTGTATCGAAATATGCTAAACTTACGCGCCTCGTTGATATTAGCCCACAGGATCTTCGCCACCGCTTTGGATATTGCATGGCCCAAACCCTCCCTCTGGAACAACTTGCACGCGTCATGGGCCATGAGTCGTCAGCATCTACTGTGCTCTACTTGCGAGGTGTTCAAACTTCATCTTCTACAATCCGCCCTGCAATACCAGTGCTTGCCTCTAAACTGTCTCCGCCGCATTTACCATCGCTGGTCATAGAGCGTTTACGTCTGATGGATTGGCTTGATGGGGCGTGCTCTTATCCGCTTACACTAATACAAGCCCCCGCAGGCTATGGTAAGACGACAGTTGTGAGTCAGTGGCTTACCGTGCGCGATATGCTTCCCACTGCCTCCTGGTTCACCTTGGAGATAGATGATAACGACCCCTTTCGTTTCTGGAGTACCCTCGCGATGTCTCTCTTAGAGAAAGAACTGGCGCAATGCCTCATACAAAATCCGTCGAACGAGATTCCTACCCTTCTACTCAATGAGCTTGTGCATAAATCACATGATATGCTGCTTGTGTTGGATAACTTTCAGGTCATCAGAGAGCCTCGGCTGGTGGAAATGTTGACTTATTTTTTAGATCATCTTCCACCGGATATGCGTGTTATATTGCTTTCGCGCTCAGAACCCCTTCTTCCTCTTATGCAATGGCGTGCCAGAGGCAATTTGCGCGAGATGATTGCTGCTGATTTGCGTTTCTCGATGGAGGAAACGCTGACGTTTTTTAGCGAGGCTCTTTCCACACCACTTCCTGAGACTCTGCTCAAGCGCCTTGATACATCTCTGAAAGGCTGGCCCGCCGGATTGCGCCTTCTCTCTCTGGGGCTCACACATTCGCGTGTCAAGCTGGATATTGAGCAGGCTCTCACGTTATCTGTTTCAAATCCTGCTTCTCCTTATAAATTGCTACTTGATTATTTTGATACTGAGATTTTCGCTACACAGCCTGAATTTTTGCAACGCTTTCTCCTACAGACAAGTGTATTGAGCCGTCTGAATGTTTCCCTCTGCAATGCTCTAGCTGGGGATGAAATGAGCACCTCTTCTTTGCAAATGATTGAGCGTTCAGGGCTTTTTCTAGAGGCGTCCGATGCTGGATGGTATAGTTATCATCCACTCTTTGCCGAGTCGTTGCGTCGTAAGGCCACTCACAATCTCGGTGAGGAGGCTGTTCAGCGGTTAGCCCGGTTTGCCAGCCAGTGGTACGAGCAGCAAGGTATGCACGCAGAGGCTATAGAGGCGGCTTTGCTTTCACGAGACATGGAGCGTGTCGCGCTCCTGTTTGCTCATATTGAGATGCAGGGAGATGTCGAGGATATGCAAACCATCCTGCGTTGGGTCGAGCCGTTGCCAGAAGTCGTATTGCGTGAGCATCCTATGCTCTGCGTCTCTATCGCATCCGCGCTCCGCTTCTCGCAGGCGTCTCTACCCCTACCAGCAATGATAGCCGCACGTATAGAGACTCTTTTGCAGATGGCCGAGGAGAGTTGGCGACAGCGTAATATGCTTTCATGGGTTGGTGTGGTCTGGGGAAATCGCGCGCTGATTGGCCTGGATTTACAGCCCCTTGCTCACATTGCTCGTTCGGCTCGGCAGGCCCTTGCCCTGCTTCCTCCTGAGGACCCCGATAAGCATATTCAAGTCTGGATTGGCACATGTCAGTACTTTACAGGAAGTGAAATGCTCTTTCTTGGTAGGGTTAAAGAGGCTCATCGGACACTCTTAGCCGCCAAAGAGCGTAGCCTCTTTCTGAAGAACTACTTCCTGTCGAACTCCATTCATTCGGCATTGGGCAAGTGTAGCCTGCTTCAAGGCGAACTGCGCCAGGCAAGTACCTATCAGCGCGAAATGCTTGCTGAAGCTCGCAAGCAGAGTGACCATGAAATGGTTGTGGATGCATTGTCAGAGTTGGCATGGATTGCCATTGAGCGTAACGATCTAGTATCGGCGGAGCAGCAGGTTCGGGAAGCCCTTGAACTCGCTCGCCAGACTGGCGTTCGCCAGGACCTACACGTTCAAGCCTGCTTACAACTAGCCCTCTTACGATATGCTCAGGGTGAGATTGAGGAGGCTCTACAAGATATCCTGGACCTTCTCCCACATCAACATCAGGTTTGGACTTCCGACAATTCCTGGCTGTATGCTCGCCTTTATGTCTGGTATAGTCGCTTACTGCTTGCCACAGGTAACGCACAAGCGGTAGAGGTCAGCCTGGGAGAGGGCTCCCCAACAGTGATCGAACGCCTGACAAGGCAAGTAATGCAGGGGCGTGTTTTTCTCGCCCAGGGAAAGGCTCGTCCTGCCCTGCGCACACTCTCATCTTTGCTTCCTCTCGCAGAGGAATATGGTTATAGTTCCCTGGTACTTGAGATACAACTCCTGCTCGCCCTGGCTCACTCTGCTTGCAAACAGCATCAGCAGGCTCGGCGCTGGATATGTGAGGCTCTTTCAAGAGCCTCGCGTGAGAGTTATGTCCGCCTCTTTCTTAATGAAGGCAAGCCGTTGGTTCGCTTGCTTCGTTCGCTTCTCCCCGCTTTGCAACATGACGAGTCGTTGCTCTCTTACACGCAAATGCTTCTGCGTGCAGCCAGTCAGAGCGCTGAGCAGGCCCTTTCATCTTCAGGTCGCTTGCTCTATGAGCCTCTGTCTGTGCAGGAAAAGCGTGTACTACGCCTGCTCACATCTGGCTGGAGTAATGCGGATATCGCGCGCGAGCTGATTGTCTCTGTCAACACAGTCAAGGATCATGTGAAACACCTCTATCAAAAATTAGGTGTCGTCAATCGTGTCCAGGCCAGCGAGGCTGCACGGCTCCTGAAACTCGACTAAGCTCCTCCACAATTCGTTGGACAGAACCACCCATTAGGAGGATAGTTCTGTCGTTTTGCCCGGCTATACTGCCACCAATGAGTTGAGAGTCAACAAACGAACTACACCGAAACTGTAAGTGGGCTTATTCACCATCGAATTGAAGGAGCATAAAGATGTTTCATTATGCAGGCAAAACAGCGTTGATCACTGGCGCTTCCTCTGGTATTGGCGAAACCTTCGCTCGCGAACTGGCAGTGCGTGGAATGCATCTTATCCTGGTTGCGCGTTCGGAGGCACCTTTACGTACACTCGCGACTGAGCTGGCAGAGACGTATAACATTCGTAGCGAAGTGATTGTCGCCGACCTCAGCCAGCCAGAGGCAATCGCTAAGGTGCAGGATACGGTTCAAACGTTTGGATTGCATGTTGGTCTTCTCGTCAACAATGCTGGCTTCGGGACCTATGATAACTTTGACGCACTTGATCCTGCACGCGATCATCAACAGGTTATGCTTAATGTCACCGCTGTCGTTGATTTGACCCATGCGTTTCTACCTCAGATGGCTGCGCGTGGCGAGGGGGCGATCCTCAATGTGGCCTCAATGGCAGCCTTTATTCCTACTCCTTATATGGCTGTCTATGCTGCGAGCAAAGCCTTTGTGCTTTCCTTCAGCGAGTCGCTCTGGGCGGAGTATCGTCAGCGCGGTATTCAAGTGTTAGCGCTCTGTCCTGGTCAGGTCGAGACCGCTTTCCATGCCAAGACTGAGAATCCCGTACCAGATGTTGGTGTCAAGGTAACCCCTCGGGAGGTGGTAGTATCTGGCTTGAAGGCGTTAGAGCAAGGGAAGCGCTATGTTATTCCAGGGCGTATGAACCACTTCTCTATTCAGATGGCTCGCCTTATGTCCCGCTCATTTCTGCTTAAAGCCACCGAGAGCAAGTTGCGTGAGAGACTGGAGAGTGTTGGTAAGCACTAAACTGCCGCCCGCGCCAGGCAAGCCTAAGAACTAGTTAGGCAGCACGGAGGAACAGAAGTGTAAGGAGGGGAGGGGTTAGGGAGTATTCCCTGGCTCCTCCTTCTTTGGGTATTCCTTCCAGAGTGGATAGGGGATACCAGCGAGCCGGTTGATGACAATTGCCTGAAGTGTTAGAAGTACCACCGCGACCATCAGCAGAACGAGTTGCCAGGGTTTTGTGAGTATGCCCAGTGAGATAATCAGTGTTGTGGCTCCAGCGGGTGGATGTGGCGCTCTAAAAAGAATCATTAGACCAGACGTCAGCCCCAGCGAGAGCGCGGCTGCTAGGACGCGTGACCATGTAACACCGCCGCTGATCGCGGGATCCGCTGTCGTTAGCCCTGTGACGATAAGACTTAGATAGCCCATCAGCGTTCCGATGAGCTGCCCGATGATGATATTATGTGGCGAGGCGGTTGGTGAGGTGGGGGCATAGTAGCAGAGAAAAGCGGTGGGGCCAAGTGAGGGGAAGATAAATGGTGAGCCAGTAATGGCTGCTAGCATCGCCATCAAACCGATACTGATGCACCCGTTGAAGAAGCTAAAGAGCGTGAGCACTATTGCCTTTGAATGATGGGCCATGAGCCAGGGGATACGCAAGCGTGTTATGAGCCCTCTTACAATATCCACCATATTATGTTGCCCCTGTTCTTCTGGAGGACGCCAGCCAGTGGGCTGCTTATGCTGTTCTTCTCCCTCCCGCTTCATAGTGTCTCCATCCTGTCTCATGAATAACTACAATGCGGCATAGTCTAGTGCAGCTGCTCTCTCTAACACGCTCTGCACTGTGAATGGTAACTTGCGAGAATCTTCTTGACATCCTGATCTATACGTCGATATAATGCCTACATATCGTAGTTTCTTCAAGTACCCTCATGGAGGTTCCCTACATTTATGCCAGCTCACCGCTAACTCCACCCTGCTTCCGCTGAGAAGCGTAACAACACATCATTACTCCTCTTGTGATTATCTTGCACATGATGGTGTGTCTGGTATGGAGAAAGTGCGATCATAGTGATGCCTGGTATGGATCTGTAGCAAGCTAGTCTTTCCTTGTTTGCAGTGTATTCATCTCCAAACCCTCTATTCTAGTAGATTATGCCTTGCAGCATCTTCTCCATACCTTTGCCACTTTTCAAATGTGTTTGTTTTGAACTGGAAAGTTTGTTATGGTAAAGATCCATATCCTTGGTGGCTCTGGTAGTGGCAAGACTACGTTAGCGAGCGATATCGCTGCTCGCCTGTCCATCCCTCATTATGAACTAGATACCTTTGGCTCGAAGAATGGTGCCAATGACGCGGCATATATTGAAGATGCTTTTTCAATTGCCTCTCAGCCTTCATGGGTCACAGAAGGTATCTTCCTCATTTGGACGGAGCCGCTACTCTACCATGCCAATTATATTGTGCTGTATGAGGTCCCCTGGACAACTGCCGCCTGGCGTATCATTTTTCGTCATATTAACAAGAGTTTGCGTGGTATTAACCCCTATCCTGGCTTCAATGGATTGAAGTTGCTCTTCAAGCTACTCAAGGATACACGCAACCATTGCTTGAGTAGGGAGATTACTGACCCAACAATTCTGGAGTACCAACGGCTCTATCTTGAGGGACAAAGAGAGCCTGCCGATCTTCTCGATGCTGAATACATACTGGTTCGTCTGAAAAAGTACTTTCCCGTCGTCTTCGCGCCCACAGCGGCCTTCGTTCATCAGTATCTAATGCCCTACAAGCACAAAGTTGTGCTCATTCGTACCAACGCGGATCGTAAGCGCTTCCTTGCGCGTATTGATGCCTTGAGCCAGCACAATAGCTCAGTATAGGTATCCTGACTATTCGAATGTAAGGAGAGCAACCAGTCGGTGCAACTGGTTGCTCTCTTCGTCACTTCACTAGCTCATTTGCTAGTGCTGGAAGTGCGGCGAAAGCATGGAAGAATTCTTCTCCACCATCGACAGGCACAGGATATGAGCTCATCTTTGCTACGACGAGTTGTGCTGATGGATCAATGTAGAGAATCTGCCCACCGTACCCTAATGCATAGTAAGCTCCGTGCTCGTTGTTTGCCAGCCACCACTGATTATGGTAAGGCATAGGATTATGTGAGCCTGGAAGTGCAACTCGCTCCATGTCCTCGATCACAGCCTCAGGAACAATTTGTTTTCCATTAAACCTACCTTTTTGCAGCATCATCTGCCCGAAGCGTGCCATGTCGCGGAGTGTGGTGATGAGTCCCGATCCTGATGTCTCTTCGGTGGTAGGGCCAACAACCCAGGCTGCGTCTCGTTCTACTCCCATTTTGCTCCAGATTCGCTCTTGCATGATGTCGGCGAGGGGTTTGTTCAGCAAGCGCTTTATGATCCAAGCCAGGATGTCACTATTGGGCGTCTGATAAGTGAAGCGCTCTCCATGCTCACCATCTCTGTACATTGTCGCAAGTAGTTCATAACTCGTCTCTGGGCCTGTATATTTTTCAGGTTTTGCTAGCCACCCCAGCGTGACGCTATATTGCCAATCCTCAACCATGCTTGGATGAGCAGTCAGAGGCCCACCCTCGACCCTGCGGAATTTTACAGTCGTCGTCATGTCCATTGCTTGCTGTACGGTCGCTCCAGCGAATCCACTTTCCTTTAACTCAGGCAGGTAGTATGTGATCTGGTTTTCTAGATCAAAGAGCCCTTCATGCGCTAGCATCGCTGCTAGTGTTCCTGTCATGGATTTACTGCCTGAAGCCCAGGCGTGAAGGGTGTGAGCTTGCATACTATTGAGATAGCGCTCATAGATCATCTTACCTTGGTGGATGACCGCAATCCCATCTGTGTAGCTAAGCTCTAACATCTCACCAAAGGTATAGCGTGACCCATTACGTCTTTGATAAGATATCCCATCCAGGTCGCGTGGCTCTCTATCGAAATGTACGACGGCACCTTCCCCACGCCATACTTCGGCTGTGGGATTAAGCTTTTGTATGTTCTGGAAACTCCAACGGTTATATGGTCCCAGGAGTTGCTGCGCATGTGTAACTCGTGCCTCCTTAGATGGTGGAAAGCCGCGCATAAAGTCGTCTCTTGAAGCTCCATTTTTTACATGTTGTGTAGACATATTGTCATACCTTCATTAGTGTGCAATGATTTTAACTACCCGAGAGAATCCATTGTGCTCTCTCAGGTGTGATAGCTAAGTATATCGCGTTATTCGGGTAGAGTTCGTAGTTCGCGCAGGCGCTCTACCTGTGCCCTGAGCACGCGTTTATTGCGCTGGGAGTTTGCTATCGAGGGATCAGGAACCCATTCAAGCATGCCATTTTCGATAGCGCGTACAATGCGCATACGAGTAGCCTGCGTGTTCTCTCCAAAGGCCAACGCGGCGGCATTGCTTATTGTGATCAGATCATCGACGGAGATCCACCAGCGCACGCGCGACACCAGGATTCCGATATCTGTACGCCAGAAGCCCTCTGGAATTGTCGCTCTGCTGTGTAATACGTTTCCCAGAAGTAATTCCAATAAGCGCGTTAGAGCCAATTCAGCCCGAGATATTGCCTCGGTGGATCTGTCATATCCACCATTAGCGATTCCGATTAAGTACGCGAGATCCTGCTGTAGTGGACTTTCCTTACCTGTCAAATTTTCACGTTCATTTGTAGCGCCAAGAGCCATCCCAAGATCTATATACCTTTGCTTCACTAAGGTTGTAATCTCTTGCGCTAGCCTGTCATCAAAGAGAGCCATACTCCTCGTCCTTCACTAAACCTCTTCACGTTCGTAAGTATAGCTTAACTAACGTTAGTTGTCAACCTTAATCCTGTCATGGTCTTTCGTGAATGGCATTGTGAGGAACTTCTCTCTTGATGCAAAGAAGCCGGGTCGAGAACATTTTTTGTTCTCGACCCGGCTTCTTTGGTGCCTTTTGTCAATTGCCGTAGGTGATGATCAAAGGAGCGGGATTGAGCGAGAGAACCTCCTTGGGGGTCATAATTCCGGTTTTGGCTTCGATTTTGTAGAAGATCTTGAAGCCTCCATAGCGGAAGTTGTGGTAATTCTGTATGTCTTGCCCTACCCACTCGGCGTACTGTGATCTCTTGGCTTCTTTGTCACCTGGAAAGCCTCCAACGCTATCTACATGGAACACGACATCAACGTTGGGGCTGGAGTGAATGTTGCGTTTATCCGCAATCTCTGCCTGTCCAGCATTATAGGGGTTGGACAATCCATCGCCATCGCCGCGATATTGATGGATGATGAGCATCTTGCGTGGAATGTGGTAACGTGCGGGCAGGGCGGCGACTGCGTCAATGATCGGATTGAGGTCGCTGGCACGAACATTGCTCAGGTTGGTTCCTGGGATTCCGTCGTGGCGTGGAAACATCCATTCTGGATCAATTGCGAGATGGACAAATGGATACTTCTCTAAGTATGGTAGGAAGGAGTTGACCTCTTGCATAACCGGTGCCTGCCCAATGTTGAGATCGAGAAATAGTAGCAGGTTATAACGGGCGCAAAACGCCAGGTATGCCTTCATGGTTTCGATATCAACATGGTGACTGTACGTGTTGTCGGGACCAGGATACGAGTCTGGCACACTTACGACAAGGTCAATGCCTAGTTGCACCGGATGAGCAGGGTCCAGGCGCTCATACTCTGCACCCTGTTTTTTAAGATCATTCAGCATGGATGTGCTTGGTACATAGGCTGGTCCCGTTACTTCCGCGCCTGGAACAGCGTAGAAGGCTACTACGCGATGATTAGGTAAGACAGCGCCCACATTAGGGTCAAAGGGAATCGGGGTTGGTTGTGCTGTTGGAGTTGCATGTGCCTGTGTCGTCGTTGGGGGCTTAGGTGCGCTACCCTGCAATAAGGTCTGCCACAATGGCAGCGTGACCAGAGCAGTTATCGCTACCAATGCGCAGCATATAGCTATTATCGATGTCCGTCGCTTGTACCAATAGACCTGTGGGCGTTCCAATAATGGAGATTTGTCGAGTAGATGTGTCTTTTCTTCTTCTATAGATTTCCGTTTAACGTCCTGGTCTTCAGATGTTCTTGCTTTGTTCTCTTTTTCAGAGGTTGTTTCTGCCTGATCTGTGTTAAGCAGGTGGGTCTTCTGCTGGTCCAGGGGTTGCTGTTCTCGCTCTATCGATTCAGGCGCATTCTTGTGCTGTGGTGCCTGTTGCATTTACAAGTTCCTTCAAGAGATACAGAAATATTAAGCTCTCAAAACAATCAAGCCATAAAGCCATATATATAGAATAATGTCTATCATGGCTAAAAGATCTCACCTGGTACTTTTCACCCGGCATCCTGGGTGACCTTGGTTATACGTATAGGTATAAAATGAGGGGCATGTTCAATTCGAAGAACATGCCCCTCATTTGTGCGTATGTGCTCTATTTTTTAGTTCTCTTGCGTAACTGACGTTTTGACCTGTTTGAGCCATCTGGAAGCCGTTGCGCGTGAGCAACCAACTTTGTCGACAATCTCGCTGATCTTGACCTCCGGGTTGCCTCGGTAAATTGCCTCGATAAGCTCGCCATAATAGCGCATTCGCTGTTCGTTTGCGCCATTAAGATCGATTGATCTCAACGCCCCTGTATTGCGCTCTAGATCGTTCTCATCCTGAGTGATGCCGGGAGGTAGGGCGCGCCGGGCAAAGCCGGGTAGTGTGACCGTAGCCGTTGTGTGTTCCACGGTCTCGCGGACCATCTCTGCCGTGACGCGGGAGAAGCGCTCCAGGGTTTCATTGTTCATAGCTTGCATCGCGGCCAGATTTTGAGTGTTCATCTCCTGCATTGCCTTTATAACCTGCGCCATCTCGCTACTCTGCTTGTTCTGCTCGACTAACGTGACCACGTTGGCCTGCTTCTCTGTGACTTCTACATTGTTTGCTTCACGCTGCTGCTGGCGATTTCCTGCCGCGATCTGCATGCGCCAGCGCTCCATTGTGCGGTCGACAGCCATAAGAATGAGCAAGAACGTCGCTAATGTGGCACGCTCGTAGACAAAGCTCGTTGAGTTGATGCCGAGTACACCCATAGCCTGTGTGATAGTGCCGGGTACGTCTCGATGCTGGGTAAATACGGCTCCGATAACGATTGAAACATAGGCGAGGAAGGCCAGAAAGGCGATATTAAAGATAACAAGTATCCATTTTCCCACCGGGTGCCCAACCATGCGTGCCAGATCGGGTACGCGTCCTATAACGAGCAAGATCTGGAAGTCTACACCGAGACCCATTATGAGCAGCCAGATGTAAAAGAGGAAAGGGACATGTCCCAGAACTTCACCATTGCTTAGCACATCCATAAAGCCAAGGACTGAGGCGACCGCTAGTAAGTATCCCAGCACAAGGTTGATGATTTTGTCCGCGCGATGCGTCCATTCGATGGCTCTTTCGTAGAAGCTCTCGGGTTCTGTTCTGGTCAGGTCAAACGTCGCAAGTGCTGACTCTTGATCCCTTTTCTCTTGCCGCTTCGCAGCCCGGTCCTGTTGCCGGGCACGTTTGGCCTCCTGACGCCTCTCGCGCCAGCTTACAGTGGCATGAGGGGCGAGTTGCTCCTCTTGCTGCGTAGTCTGTACTGTGTCCTGCATACGTGATGAGTCCTTTCAATGGTTCGGCCTGGTCAAGTGTGCCGTATATGAGTGCGAGCCACGTGCGGAAGAATAACCGCTAGATGCGTGAAGCGTTGCTCGTACTATATCGTGCTAGCGCTTCATTGTCTATATCCCCTGGGGCACACAGGGAAACCTGAATGGTTGCTGATACTCTCTATAAAGGCTCTTATTCTCGATGGTGAGACCACAGAAGAGGAATATTGTCATGAATTGACTCCTTAATAACAGGGATGCGTCAAGCTGGTAAACCTGCGAGCATCATGGTGTTTATGGGATGCGATGATAAGGCTGTTGACATTGGTTATGATGAGTTTTATGAGCGCATAAATGTTCCAGGTGACGATGGTACTTTAGAGTCATTTGTGAAACGGTTCCGAAGGAATTGCTGTGTAAATAATTCTTGTAGTCATGAGAATCATCAAAGCAAAACTCCCCAACATTTAGACATATATTGGGGAGTCATTTTCTAAACCAATTGGTAAAGCATCTAACGAATACTGCCTACTGAAACCCCCTTCACAAACGAGCGTTGGAAGATCAGGAAGAGTACAATGATTGGCACAACCGCCACTAGAGAAGCAGCCATCAGCAAGTTGAACTCGACATCATGAGCCGAGCGGAAGAATTGCAGTCCAATAGCGAGCGTGCGTAACGCATCGTTCTGCACATAGATTAGTGGCCCCAGGAAGTCATTCCATGAAGCGACGGCGCTGAAGAGGGCTACAACTGCCAGTGATGCGCGAGCCTGTGGCGCGACGATGCGCGTGAGGATCTGAAGCTCAGTTGCTCCATCTATGCGTGCCGCCTCGATCATATCGTATGGAATCTGTAAGAGAAACTGACGCAGCAGGAAGACATAGAAGGCACTTCCCAGGAAGGCTGGCACCGTCAGCGGTAGGAGCGTGTCAACCCACTTCAGGCGCGCGAAGAGGTCAAACAGCGGAATCGCCGCGACAGGAAAAGGGATAAAGATGGTCGCGATGACCAGATAAAAGACGATGTCGCGCCCAGGCCAGCGAATGCATGAGAAGCCGTAGGCGACCAGTAAGTTCGATACGACCGCTCCAATGATGCTCACCAGCGTTACCAACAGGCTATTAACGAAGTATCTCCCAAAGGGAATAAAGTTGTAGGCCTGAACGAAGTTCTCCCAGCGTATATCATGCGGCCAAAATGACGGTGGGAATATGGTGAGTTCCTGATTAGTCTTTAAAGCTGTGACCACCATCCAGACGACTGGGATGATAAAGACCAGGCTCATGGCGATCAGGAAAATTCGTACTCCAACCTGCTCAAGCAGGCGCGTGAACCCTGTAGCGCGTTTCTCCCTCGTTTCTGGTCGTTGCTGCTCTGTTTCAGGAGTGGCCTGTTTCATCATTGTTTGCATAGATTTCATCTCCTTCTATTAGCTGACCAGATCGTAGTTGACAAAGCGCCGTGAGACGAATTGCAGGATCAAAGCCATTGCCAGTCCAATAATGAACAGGACCACAGCCAGGGCCGATGCATATCCCAGTTGGGCATATTTAAAGGCGTTGTTGTACAGGTATAGCATATAGAACAAGGTACCGTTATTTGGCCCACCGCTCGTAATGATATATGATTGTGTAAATACCTGTAGCGCCTGGCTCACTCCGGTAATCAGGTTGAATAGAAGCACCGGCGAGAGCAAAGGAAGGGTGATGCTAAAGAAGCTGCGCATTGGACCAGCACCATCGAGGTGCGCTGCCTCATAGAGCGCCTTGGGGATACCACGCATACCAGCCAGGAAGATGAGGGCCGCGTTCCCTGCGCCCAACTGTGCCAGGGCGATGATAACCATCTTCGCGCTTGTTGGGTCGCTCAGGTAATCAATCTGTGGCGCTCCCACGAGCGAGAGTAGATAACTGATCAGACCGTATTGTGGATTGATTAAAACAATGGTGACAAATGAGAGTGCGAAGATTGGCAGGATGGACGGCAAGTAGAGAATGGCGCGGTAGATTGAGATCTCTCGTACTGGTCGATTCATCGCCATTGCTAGCAAGAGCGCTATAACGATGCCTATAGGTACGCCGATGATGGCATAGAATAGCGTGTTGTAGAGCGAGGTCCAGAACAGGTCGTCATGGAACAGGCGTGTATAGTTGCCTAACCCTAGCCATAGCGGAGGCTCAAAGCCCGAGTAACGTGTAAAGCTCAGATATATGGAATAGATCGTTGGATACACCGCCAGGACGATGAAACCGATGATCCAGGGTAGGATAAAAAGGAGGCCCTTGATCAGGTTCGAGCGGTCTCTAGCGCTCATTTTAGATCTGTTTGATACCCGACGCGAAGTTGTTGCTTGCATATTTCAACACCTCCTAGTGCTCAGACGCAATATGGTTGCATTTGTGGCTGCAAGTGTTGGTACACTGTTTGTAAAGCCTGTTGTGGCGTAGCTGCGTGTAGCGTGACCTTTTCCTGGGCCGTGGTCAATTCATCCCAGTAGGACGAGCTTACGGGAATCGGCACGCGCCCATGTGAATAGGGCAGGAGCTTGACGAAGAAGTTGTGCTCTGGTGTAAAGAGGCTTTGTTCGTTCAGTAGTGACTTCCAGGTTGGCAGATGTCCGGTATCTTTGACATAGATCCGCTGTCCTTCTGGTCCAGTCATAAAGCGCATGAAGCGATAGGCGTCATCGGCATGCTTCGCGCCTGTGGGAATGGTCAGGGAATAGCCGCCTGACCAGGTGTAGGGTTGCTCACCCTCGTAGGTCGAGGGTAGGTATGTTACACCATAATCCATTTTCGGCGCGTACTTCTTGATTTGTTCCAATGTCCAGTCGCCACTGATGGTCATTGCCAGATGTTCGGTATAGAAGGGGTCCTGAGAAGGAGGCCCATTCTTCTGAATGTATGATGATGTGAAAGTATTGAGCTTATTCTGAGGCATCACTTCGTTCCAGTCATAGAAGAGCTGGTAGGCTTTCTCTAAGCCGGGATCGGTGGGGGTAACCTGACAGCTATTGGCATCAAAGAACTTCGCACCATATGCTATCGCCCAGGTCGTATGCCATCCTTCATTGAGCCAGGGGATAAAGCCGACTCGATCATATGCGCCCCGCGCATCGGTATGATTCACCTTGAGTGCGATGGATTTTAATGTGTCGATGCTAATTGGCCCATGTGAGGGGTCGAGCACGTCGGGATCAACTCCGGCCTGACGTAGCATGCTCTTGTTGTAATAAAGCGCACGTGCGTCTGACTCAATGGGAAGCGAATAGGTTTGGCCTTTATATTGTGTTTCGCTCCAGGCTGAGGGGATGAATTCTTTGGAGAGGTCTATTTTTTCGCGCGCCATCTGTGGCCCCAGGTTCTCAAGTAGCCCCATTGCTGCATACTGTGGGGTTGTAAAGCGTGGAAGGAAATAGACATCTGGCCCCGTACCACCACGAACAGCGGTCAGGAGCGAGGAGAGGTCAGAGTCGCCTCCTGGTATTGGTACCATCTTAACCTGGATATCGGGATTCGCTTTCTCGAAGGCGGCAATAACCGCCTCTTGAGCTGGTATTCCAATATCATCAGTATAGGTGGTCCAGAAGGTGATTTGGTGAGTCCTTTCCTGGGTTCCTGGTCGGTAGAAAGCCAGGAGAAAGGGCAAGAGAAAAATCAGAATTAATAAGATATGTAACCCCGAGAAACGTCGCAGGGCGTTCATTCTCGACTCCTTTCATCGAACGTATCTCTCATGCGGTATGCTTGATCTTATGATGTGCTAATGTCCGCTATGAAGAGCCTACGTGCCATCCTTTTCGTCAAGACAGCGAATAAGTGATTAAGTACAACGTCGTTTCGTATATCACTGCGCTGTGAAAAAGTGTATAAGGCTCTAGCTCCGAACAGATGCGTTGTTCGGAGATGAGAAAAGAAACTTTGAAAAGATGCCCTCTATGTAGGCGCTGAGCTTTAGCTAGCGCTCATATTGTATGGAAAGATGCCATGATAACTCCGCTTCCTTACCATTCGTCTTGACTGGGCGTAAACTCAACCTCGACGCGTGCTCGATCTCCACGGTGGAAGGTCCGCGAGTGCTCGAATGCCTGACCATTGGCGAGGTAGGCGATACTATCGAGGAGAAGTAATGGGCTACCAAGCGCTATTTCAAGCTGACGTGCCTCCCATTGACCGGCGGCAACCGCTTCCAGGCTGCGCTCACCGCGTGCGATCTTCAGTCCATAGCGTGTACTCAAGACGTGATACAAGGATGCGGAGGTGAGGTCGACACTATCCAGGTCTGGACACAGCTTGTTTGGGATATACGTGGTCGAGACAAGTAGCCTTTCATCCTCAACCGAACGTACGCGTACCAACACTTGCACCTCTTCACCGGCTTGCAGACCGAGCGTCGTGGCTACGCCTTGAGGTGCTGGCTGTCGTTCCTGGCGGAGGATCTGTGTCGTTAGCTGTACTCCCTGACGCCTGAGATCCTCGTAAATACCAAAAGCGCGATGTACAAAGCGTTCCGGCAACTTGGGCTTGGCGACAAAGGTGCCTTTCCCCTGGATACTGAACAACTTTCCCTCATGAATGAGGTCGCTAATCGCGCGTCGAACTGTGATGCGGCTCACGCTAAATTCGCTCCCCAATACGGTTTCCGAGGGGATCAGCACGCCTGGCTTCCAGGTCCCGTTAGCAATCCGGTTAGCGATATTTTCCCTGACTTGATAGTGTTTTGGGAATGGACCGGATACGCTTCGGGCCTTCCCTTCCGTATCTGGGGATGCTCCATCAATGACATCATTGTCCATGGTAGCCTTCTCCTTTTCGTTCCATATGATAAATAGCTTGCGTCAGTATGTTTGGTGTTGACAGCGCTCTTTTCAATATGGTATCGTCTTGTTATAACAAGTGTGCTTTGTTGTTATTATGATCGCCCCGAGAGCGTTTGTCAAGTTTGAGTGCAACGAGCGGTGAGCAATGATGCCTTGAGTGCGAATCATAGTGAGTCTCTCGAAAACCTGAGCGTGCCTGTGCTAGCCACGCGAGCCCACATTGGGGGCTGGTTTTCGCGTAAGATAGTGTAATTCCAGCCGGAAAGGGCACAAGTTCTATGGCGAATCCCTTTACATTCTACGTTACGCAGAGCGCGCATACAGATATTGGATATACCCATCCGCCGGAGCAGATCCGGCAAATGTATATAGAATTCTACGATAGTGTGCTTGATATTTGCCGGCAGACGCAACAAGACCCGGAGCCACATCGTTTTAAATGGACCTGCGAGACCTTCTGGCAGGTTCAGCAATACATTACCGCGAGACCAGAGCGTGAGGAGGAGTTCCTCAGCTACGTGCGTAGTGGGCAGATTGAGATTATGGCAACGTATCTCCACTATACTGATCTTATCGATGCCGATGCCTATCGGCGTAGTATCGAACTGGCGGTCTCATATTGCCAGCGTCACAATCTGCCTCTATTCACTGCCATGCATAGCGATATTAATGGTTGGCCCTGGGCGGCAGCAGATATCCTGGCCGAGTTTAATATCCCCTATTTTTGTAGTCATGTCCATATCGATAACGCGACCGATCCTCTGGGCAAGCGCGGAAGTGCTCATTATGCCTGGTTGAAAGAGTCGAGCGACCTTTTACGTCAAGATACCCCTATCCGTGTTCCGAAGATGTTTTGGTGGCAAGGCCCGGACGGTGGGCGCGTGCTGCACTGGTTGAGTGAACAATACCATCTTGGAAATACTATCGCTATTTCTGGCATCAAAGGCTTTGGGGCTGATAAGAGTCGCTATTTCACCGAGACGGACACCACAAGCGTCGATGAGCTCTATGAGGCGACGAAACGCGAATTGCCACGCTATGTTGAGCGTATACGTGCTGAGGGATTTCCCTACGATATGATGCAGGTCAATACAGGGGGCTTCTATGTCGATAACGCGCCCCCTGACCGCCGCTGGTGTGCCATTATTGAGCGCTGGAACGCTGAGCATGATGATATTAAACTCCGCACCGCAGCCCCTCATGAATGGTTCGAAGATTTCCAGAAACGCTATACTCAGGAGTATCCAACCTATCAGGTCGCATGGCCCGACCACTGGGCGCATGGCCTTGGGGCCGAGACCCCGCGTGTTGCTCTGGCCCGTCAGACGCAGCGTCGCCGCGCTGATGCTATTGCCCTGGTTGAGCAAAGTGGTTCCAAAGAGGCTCAAGCTGCGCTGGATATTGCCCTGGATCAGGAGCGTTTCGCTCTTGAGCACACTTTCAATGCCTGGTCGACGACGGCTCGTCCTGATTCTCCCTTTAATGAGTTCCATCGCATGCAGAAGGATTTGACCTTCTATAGGGCCGATCTCTATCTTAATGAGGCTATTGGACGCAGCTTGCGTACCATTCTACCCACCTCTTCGACGCGTGGACGCCAGTTACATGTTGGCTCTGCCCAGCATCAGGAAGGGCTGCATACTATTCAATTCGCGTCCGAAGATTATCGTATCGATGAGCAGATGCAGTCTCTGGTTGACGAGAGCGGGACTACCTATCCCATTCAGGTTGAAGATAACGCTATGACAAGGTATGTTGCCTCTCTTCCGCTTACTAGCCAGAAGCCGTTCGAATCGTTTTCCCTTGTCAACACAGGTGTGGGCAGCTCTGAGCTACAGACATTATCACAGGGAAGCGGATCGACCCGGCTTTCAACTGATGCCTGGGACCTGAATATCGATATCAAGAGTGGGCAATTGCTTAGCCTGCGTGAGCGCGCGAATGGGCGTGAGTGGGTCGATGCCAAGCATCACCACGGCTTTGGACAACTCGTTCATGAGCGAGTTGTCCATCCCTGGAAGCGAGAAGCTGTTGGGAACCGTGCTCGTTATATCGCGCTGGATATGGCAAGCGAGCAACTCAAGCAATCCTTCCCCAGGGAGAAAATCGTTGACCATCTCAGTGTGCCGCTGGATCAGTCTGCGACCCTACAGCGAGGCCCTGTCTTTGATGAGGTAACACTGCGCGGGACTGAGAGTAGCGTCGGACAGGTCATGCTTTCCTGGCGTGTCTATCATCACTTGCCAATTGTCGAATTGGTGGTAGACTGGGAGAAGGTCTGGTGCGATCTGCCAGAAGCGGCCTATGTGGCCTTCCCGTTCGCTGCGCGTCATGAATTGCTTTTTGAAACTGGAGGTGGTTACTTCCGCCCTGGTAGTCATGCCACAGATGGGCAGTTACCGGGGACTGTTTCCAGTTATTATACTGTTCAACGTGCGGCACGTATCGCGGACGAGAACGGGGCTGCGCTCCTCTGGCTTCCGCTGGATGCACCCCTGGTATTGACCAATGAGCTTGCGTATAATCGTTGGGAAACTGAGCCTTATGCCTGGAATGGTTTCCTGGCCTCGATGCCGGTCAATCACTACTGGCATACCAACTTCCCCATCAATCAGCGAGGTCGTCTGCGTTTACGCTATCGCTTTGTAAGCACCGTGAGCTTTACGAGCGATGAGCAGGCACTCCAGGCCGCGCTTCCAGTGGAAGCTCTCGGTTGGCGCTAACGGAGATAGATCCATATGTTTGATCCAGTGAGACATAAAGAGGCTCTGATCTCGCAGTCGGGATCGCTGACGTTTCCGTCAGCGGTCCTGGCCTTCGATGTTGGGGGCACGCGTATTAAGGCCGGGCTTGTGCGAGGAGCAGAGGTGACAGCTGTACATGTGGTAGACTTGCCCATACAACGTGACGCTGCGAGTGTGCTGGCGGCTATTATGAGAATTGGAGAGCGCGTCCTGGCGGGCCAATCTGTGCAGGCAATTGGGATGAGCCTAAAAGGTATTATTGACCCTCAGCAAGGAACTATTCTGGATGTCAACGAATCCCTCTCCAGTCTGATCGGCTTTCCAGTCGCGCAGTCACTATCACAGTCCTTTCATGTACCTGTCTTCATCGAAAATGACGCGCGCCTGTATACTGTGGGTGAGTTGATGTATGGCGCGGGCAAGCAAGTGGAGAACCTGCTTTGTCTGACACTGGGTACCGGGATTGGCTGTGGCGTCGCGCTTCAGAGGCGTGTACTACGCGGTGGACGTGGTCTCTTCGGAAGTATGGGAGGCCATATCACCGTCCAGGCCGATGGCCCGCGCTGTACCTGTGGCAATATTGGATGTCTTGAAGCCATGATAGGCACAGCCCCATTGTTGAAGCATGCAGTGACCCTCTATACTGAGCGCAGTATCCCTGTTCCTGAGAAGATGACTCCCCAGAGTATCTTTGCTGCTGCCTCGGCTGGAGACACCATTGCGGAACAAGTTGCGGCCTATTTTGCGCGATATTTAGGTGTTGGTATTGTTTCCTTGATCCATACCTACGATCCCGATCTTGTCATCCTTGGCGGTGGCGTTGCCGCTTCGTCTCAATTGTTCCTTCCTACAGTTCAGCGTTACGTAGATGAGCATACCTGGACCTTCCCACGTTGCCGCACGCGCATCTCTATAGCGGAACTCGGAGACACAGCCGCGCTTGTTGGCGCCTCTGCCCTTGCTCGCGGTCTGGACGTCTTAATGTGAATCGAAAAGAGAGTATATTGTAATGGAAGAAGTATCTGCATCATCCACGTATCGTACATACCCGGTTCAGCTTTTCCCCTGGCTAACTATCGAAGAAGGGCATAATGCTCTCGCACGCACACTCTTTCAGGCTATCAAGCAAGTAAGTGGAAAGAAGATAGTTATCATCGACGGTTTCGTTGGTTTGCCCTGGGATGACTTCATAACTCGTCTTCGGGCAGCGTTCGCGGACCTGACGACGGATGAGACGCGTTGGCTCTCAACCGAAACTTGTTTTCGATCCGAGAGTGAGATTAATCAGCTTATCTCTACCTCGCTTACCGATGACCCCGTCTTCGGGCGTATCTTTCATGGCGACCTGCGCGATCTCTGGCAACCCGAACGTTTGAACCAACTCCAAAACAATATTGAGGAGGGGGGAGGGAACATCATAACCGTGATTTATGGCTTCGGGGCTTCCCTTATCACGGAACAAGGTTATCATGTATATGTTGAAGTGCCCAAAGACCGGGGCCAGCAGCTAGCAGGTCAGAAAGCCGTTACCAATGTAGGTGTGTGTCAGCCAGAGGGCTTCTCTGCTATGTATAAGCGCTTCTATTTTGTGGACTGGCCTATGCTCAATCGCATCAAGCGTGCTCAACTGACGCGGATGGATCTTTTTGTCGATGGCAGTGAGCATACAGTGCCAAAGCTTGTCGCAGGTGACGAAATGCGTCGAGCTCTGCATGAGGTGTCGCAGAGACCATTTCGTGTCAAGCCCTGGTTCGCGCCTGGGGTCTGGGGTGGGCAGTGGATGAAGGAGCGCTTTGGCCTGCCAACTGAGGTTCCCAATTACGCCTGGTCCTTTGAGTTGATTGCTCCCGAGAATGGTCTGCTACTTGGAAACCAGGAGCGCTCATTTGAGTGTGCCTTCGACTATCTACTCTGGGCTGAGACTGATGCGGTCCTTGGTGTTCCCGTCGCCGCGCGTTATGGTAGCTATTTTCCTATCCGCTTCGACTATCTCGATACTATGGGTGGGACAAACCTCTCTTGCCAGGTTCATCCCCGCGTTGACTACATTCGCGATCAATTTGGAGAGCCCTTTACGCAGGATGAGACCTACTATATCGTAACCTGTGACGAGGACGCGCGAGTCTACCTTGGTTTGCGTGAAGAGACTGATCGCGAGTCATTTAAGAGCGCTGCTCTGGCTGCGCGCGATCAAAGCATGCCCTTTGAAATCACGGATCATGTTAATAGCTTCCCCAGCAAGCCTCATGACCTCTTTCTCATCCCGAGTGGAACCGTACATTGCAGTGGCGCGAATAATCTTGTATTAGAGATCAGTGCGACCCCCTATATCTTCACCTTCAAGATCTATGACTATCTGAGGCGTGACCTCTCCGGCAATCTGCGCCATGTGCATATCGATCATGCCTTCGCCAATCTTGACTCAACGCGTACGACAAACTGGGTGCGTCAGAACCTCATCCCACAACCTGAACTTCTGCGTGAAGGTTCTGGCTGGGCTGAGTATCGCATTGGTGATATTGAACAACTCTTCTTTGCCATTCATCGCCTCGAATTCTCAATCGCTATCGAGGACGAGACGCAAGGGAAATTTGTGGCCCTCAATTTTGTCGAAGGTGAGACCTGCGAGATTCTTAGTCCTGGAAACGATCCGGTGGAACTGCGCTTTGCCGAGAGTATTATCCTACCCGCAAGTATCAGCCACTACACTTTGCGCAACACTGGCAATGTACCATGCAAGGTTGTGAAAGCCTTTGTCAAGTAATTTCCATTCCATTTTCTCATGTGCTTGAGCGAAGGTGTGCTTCGCTTGAGCTGTGGGTTCCTCTGTATTTACCGAACCTTGGGGGCTATGTTCCGCGACAGTGAGGAACGCCCCCGTTGGCCTTCGTTCGTCCCCGGCATTGTATGCATGCGGGCCATAGATTACCCTAGCACATCTGAGATCCTCATGTCGAGCTTCCCGCAATTGCCTGAGTGTGAGGGATCGCTGCACTGGCCCGTATTACCCGCTTATTTTGGATGGGTTTGTTTCCTTGTTCGCTTACTCTTTATGTGAACAAGGAGGTGCTCATGGTGATACAATGTGTAGCAGAGCTTTATTTGCACGTATCAACTATATGGCGAGAGAACGAGTATATTTGGAGGGAAACCTTGAGCAACTGGACAGTAAATGACATACCTGACCAGCGCGGCAGGATCGTGCTTATCACTGGCGCGAACAGCGGCCTGGGTGTAGAGACCGCAAAGGCGCTTGCCGCGCATGGAGCGCATGTCATAATGGCTTGCCGTAGCCTTGAGCGCGGAGAGAAGGCGCGTGATGCAATCTTGAAGGAAATCCCGAAGGCGTCTATCGCGCTACTCCAGCTTGATCTGGCTTCGCTTGCTTCGGTGCGCGAGTTCGCTTCGCGTGTGCGCCAGGATTACAAGCGTCTTGATCTTCTCTTTAACAACGCAGGAGTTATGGCGATCCCACGTGCCGAGACGCTTGATGGTTTTGAGATGCAGTTTGGTACTAACCATCTTGGGCACTTCGCGCTTACTGGCCTCTTACTTCCCCTGCTCCTTATTACACCTGGGAGTCGCGTCGTATCGACAAGTAGCGTGGCGCGCCGAATGGGAGGCATCCGTTTTGATGACCTGCAAGGCCAGAATTCTTATGCGCGCTGGTCTGCCTATGGACAGAGCAAGACTTCCAATCTGCTCTTTGCCTTTGAACTTCAGACACGCCTTGCTGCTTCCGGGGCGGAGACTATTAGTGCTGCGGCGCATCCTGGCTATGCCAACACCAATCTGCAGGCGACCAGTGCAACCCTCAGCAACTCTTCAATGGAGAGTTTCTTCTATCGTTTTAATAATGTTCTGGGTCAGAGTGCTGCTATGGGGGCGCTCCCACAGCTTTATGCTGCTCTTTCGCCTGATGTTCACGGAGGTGAGCTAGTTGGGCCTCGTAGTCTCTTCGGATTGCGTGGTTATCCTCAGATTGAGGTCAATGCCAAGCGCGAATATAATCACGCTGCCGCTGAACGGCTCTGGCAGGTCTCTACTGAGCTAACAGGGGTGGATTACGCGGGCCTTCAAAGCGCGCCTGAACAGGTCTAGCTAATATTTGCCACTTGGCGCGGAAGAGATGAAGAAAAGTGTGTAATAAAATGCTATGCACAACATTTTATTACACACTTTTTACCCAGAGGTCTGCGAAGCAGGCTGATTTCCGCAGCGAAACCCACATATACAGCCGGATCTGTCCGGGGCTAATCTCATTGCTTATTCATTGAGGAGTGCTGACCTTACACGTAGCAATCCTCATAAGGTCAAGCTGTGACAAGCCATACTACAGGGAGTACTGCTCTGCTGAAGGCAAGCCTGCATTCAGCTCAACTTAAAGGTACCAATTTCAATGGGGCTGATCTTAGCTGGGTTGATATGCGTGAAGTCCCTAAAATCCTTATTATAGCAATCATCTCATAACCTGGAGTGAATATTTTCCATACACGCTGGACACGCACAGAGGAGATCTAGTCTCAATACTGCTCTTCTTGCGGAAAAGCTTGCAGATTGTACATGTCCAGAGGGCAGAGTGATGGGTGGTGAATTGAGATAAGTGGGTTGACATTTATCTATAATGTATCTAAAATAGTTACGAATACTACTATACGCGAATATTTTTATTAGCGAAATGTCATCTATCAAATCGGAGCGCCCTGCATGCATCTTCCTCGCATTAATCCCAAGATTTCAGTCAGTATCGTCTTTGTCGCTGCTATGTTTATGAGTATCATGGATTCAACTATTGTCAACGTAGCGCTACCTTCTCTAAGCCGCCAATTTAATGTGACTGGTACGGCTATCGACGCGGTGGTAGTAGGGTATCTTGTAAGTCTGGCAGTAGTGATCCCAGCATCGGGCTGGCTTGGCGACCGCTTCGGTACCAAGCGTGTATTTTTGATCTCGCTAGCTCTCTTTAGTATTGCTTCCGCCCTCTGTGGACTGGCGACCAGCCTACCTATGCTCATAGGTTTTCGCGTTCTTCAAGGTCTGGCAGGTGGCGCCCTGACTCCGGTGGGGACCGCGCTGCTCTATCGTACCTTCCCTCCTGCTGAGCGCGTTCAGGTTTCGCGCATCCTCAATATTCCGACCGCTCTCGCGCCTGCCATGGGTCCAGTGCTTGGTGGCTTGCTCATTGATAAGCTTTCGTGGAATTGGGTCTTCTATGTTAACGTCCCTATTGGGATTGTTTCCTGCCTTTTTGGCCTCTTCTTTCTTACTGAGAACTCTGAGCATAAGACCAGGGACTTTGATGTATTGGGCTTCGTACTTGCTGGTGTAGGCCTTGCATTGACGATGTATGCGTTGAGCGAGGGACCAAATGATGGTTGGACCGCTCCTGGCATCCTGATAAGCGGCATTGTTGGCGTGTTGATCTTGATCGCCTTTGTCATTGTTGAGCTACGTGTCGCTCATCCGATGCTTGATCTGCGCTTATTCAGTAATCGGGCCTTCCGTGTCTGCAACCTGCTCTCCCTCTTTTCGGGAGCAGGCTTCATGGGTCTACTCTACGCCGCGCCGATCTTCCTGCAAGAGGGGCGTGGTGCCACAGCCTTGACTTCGGGTCTCACCACCTTCCCTGAGGCATTGGGTGTCCTGGTCTCTACACAGATTGTTGGGCGACTTTATCCCACATTAGGGCCACGACGCCTCATTCTCACTGGCTTGAGTGGCGTTTCCATCTTCATGTTATTGATGTGTCTGATGGGGCAGGATACTTCACTCTGGTTCATGCGGGTACTGATGTTCCTGATTGGGGCAGGTATGGCCTGTGCTTTTCTCCCTGTGCAGACGGCAGGTTTTGCTACGATCACGTCTGCACAGACTGGTCAGGCTTCGGCACTCAACAACGCTCAGCGGCAGGTGGGTGCCTCGCTTGGAGTCGCGCTCATCAGTAGTATTATCAGCATTGTGGGGATGACGACCCTGGACGCACATGGCGTTGCGCAACCCAACCTGAATGCGTATCATGCTGCGTTCATCACTTCCGCCATCCTGATCATTATCGCGACTGGTATCTCCCTCCTGATACGTGACAGCGAGGCAGCCGCCACGATGCGCAAGTCTCCCCTCAAGGAGCAGCCCACCAGCATCGACGAGGCTATCGCTGCCGCTGAAGCCAGCATCTAAGCAGAGTATTACGTGAAAGAGCGCTTTTCCATCACAGTTGAAAAAGCGCTCTTTCACATTTTATTTACTTTCAATAGCGTGGAGGACCTGAGCGAACGCGTGTGCGTATATCATAAGCGCGTGAGATGCCCTCCCATTCCCACATGCTTTCCAGCCACCATGTCGCGCCCGCCTCAGCAAATGGGCGCACAATAGAGCCTGCACGCTCGGGATCATTGGGAGGAGTCTCTCCTTCGACTATAATGTCGCGTAGGGGCAAACCTTCACGTAGTTCCTCGATAGCTGTCTTGCGCTTACCTATCTCATCAGGTTTGCCATTGATGACCGCACCGTCCCAGCGCGCTGCTCGCCGTAATTGGCTCTGTTTAACTCCTCCAATTACCCAGATAGGAATACGTGGCGTTTGTACTGGCCGCTGTGTGCGCCAATCCACACTGGCTTGCATCTCTTGCAGGTGATAATGCCGTCCCTCATATGTTAGAGTTTGCGAAGGCTCTCCTTGCCACCAAATATTGATAAGCTCAAGCGCCTCGTCAAGCCTCTGGGCACGCACCTTGTTATCCTGCATTCCGAACTTATCAAGCTCTAGCACTCCTAGTCCTGCTGTGAGGATTACTCGCCCATTTGAAAGCTGATCAAGGGTTGCGGTTTGTGCAGCTATGTACCAGGGGGGCTGTTCAGGTAGTGGTGTGAGCATTGTGCCCAGCGCGATCCGCTTGGTACATGTCGCAATGGCCGTGAGTAATATCCATGCCGTCATCCAGTTATCGGGCAGAAAAACTCCGTCCCAGCCAGCCTGCTCAGCCTCTTGCGCTAGTTCTACTACCTCGTTTGGCTCACCCATGAGAATGAAACCATATTTCATTATTTTACTCTCCCTGCCTGCAAATACTCAGTATTACAGCGAAAGTGTACACCTGGTAATATGACAACGGTGGTCATATTAGGCGAAAATTAGGGAGAATTTGGCACTCTTCCACACCAGAGTTGGGAGCATTTTTGTAGATTACAAGCATAAACCAACCATCTAGCCGCATTTTCGCGTTGCCTTGTGTTATATGAGGCTCTCTGGAGTTTGGTGTCACTGTTCCTGAGCTTCCTGGATGCAAAACACATGGGCATACCTATGAAGAAATTGTGAAGCAGGGCTAGGACGCTATCGAAAGCTGGATTATGGTCGTAGAAGAGTTAGGCGACCCTACACCCTTTACTCCTTACTTCTCTAGCAATAACCAAATTAGAGCGGAATTAACTAATGGTGAACCTAACCAAGCTTGTATGTCGCGATACCCTTAGCAACTATGCTATTAGCGGCATCGTAGACCTCGACATCAAGATAGACAAGGCTGCGGCCCCGCCGCAAAACGCGCGCGACCGCACGTAGGTCTGATGCCACAGCGGGAGCAAGATATGAGACTGTAAGATTAACGGTTGAGCCACGTATACGTTCAGGCACCTCGGCGTCGGACCATGCTGCGGCCATTCCCGCGACATCAATGAGTGATGAGATTGCCCCCCCATGCACTACTTGTTCCCGAGTGATCACCTCATTTCTGAAAGGGAGCAGCAGAGTTGCCTGACCGGGCTTGATCTCGACAAGCTGTATGCCAAGATATCGAATATAGGGAGATGTAGGAATAAATTGACGTATGACGTCTGCGCCTGTTAAGGGCACCTTCTTCGATGATTCATCTGCTATGCTCATATAGGTTCTACCTCCTTGTATCTTGCCTCTGTCTGAGTGTCCTCACTTTGGTGCTATGTTTAGGGCCTCGCATGATTATATGCCAGATAAAGCATACCATATGACTCTCTTGGCTAAATGGGGTGGGAGGGAATTTCTTCCGACTTGTAACATCTGGTGGGTAAACGCGATTATGGGGTGAGATCTCAAAACCAGATGAATAATGAGGTGCATGATGCAACTAGTATCCAGTCCGCCTGAGCCGGTAGAGACGCCTGTGGGCCAACTCTATCAGCGTCACTGGCTCGGTCTTCTAATTGCGATCCGTCAACATATTCCCTCAGAGGCGGACGCGGAAGATATCTTGCTGGACGTCTTTCTCGCGGCAATGGAACACTCAGCACTGTTCCAAATAAGCGCTCAACGCCAGGAAGCTTGGCTCAGGCGTGTGGCCTACAACAAATGTATGGATTATCACCGACGTGGAATTCGGCGCCCCGCACAATCTTTACATGATGATGTTGCAGAGCGGTTAGTAGACGAAAAAACGCTTACCCCTGAGCAATCCCTTCTGCATCAGGAGGAACTGACGCAACTTCAAGAGCATCTCGGCTCTCTTTCAAGGGAGCAGCAGGAAGTGTTGCGCTTACGTTTTGCCGATGAACTGCCCTGCGCGCAAATCGCGGCTCGTATGCGTAAAAGCGAGGGGGCAATTCGCACCATGCTTTCGCGTACGCTCAATCTACTGCGAGGCATTTATAAGCAACGAAGGGAGGAAGGAAACTGCTATGAATAACCATGATGAACGATTCCAGCCAGAGTTGATTGAAGAGCAGATTAACTCACTTTCTAGGGTTGAGTTCTCAACACCGGATTCGCGTATGACCCAAGATTTGCGGCGTGTCTATACCAAATACTCGAACGCGGGGGAACGTGTCTGGGAGCGGTTGGCGCGGCATATTGCCACTACCAATGATGATGTAGAGATAATCGCTCTAGATGGTGCGGCTGGGCATGAAGAAAATACTAAAAGCGGCATTTTACAGGGACCACGTGACAGGTATGGCGACGTCGTCAAACAAATGAAACCAGTTTCGCTCACGCTTTTCCCTTCCAGGCGAAACGTTCCCTCTTGGCTAACTACACTTGCTGCTGTGCTGGTGGTTGGCATTCTGATTAGCTCGCTGCTGACAGTCTTGCAGATGATGCGCGCAGACCAGACAGGAACGAGCCCTGTCGCCACTGTTCATGGAATCTACATTTTTAAGAAGGATGGTATAGATAAACTAGACCTCAAGACACACAAGATTTTGTGGCATGTGACGCGCGCATATCATGCATCTGAGGGAGATTTAGACCCAACTAACGTGACAAAAGCCTGCGTCCTGGGCAATAACCTGTATATGTTTGATGAGATAAATAAGGTTACAGCGATTAATACGCAAACTGGACAGGTACGGTGGTCCCGCGAGATTACCAATAATGGAGCACGCCGATATACGTGCCTAACCCTCTATAAGAGCTTGCTCTTTGTAGCGGGTGACTCGTATGTCAATCCAGGTCCACGGGTGTACGGGCTAGATTCTGCCAGCGGCGAAGTTAAGATAAGCTATGTACCGATAAATAAACGATTTTTGATAAATGGTATTGATGGGGATACATTAACCTTTACAACAAATGTGGATCAGGTTGGTGAAGTCGTGTATGCAGCCAATTTGACCGATGGCAAGATCCTGTGGCGTATGCCTATGGTTCAACCTGAGAACACATATGAGGATTATCCAGCAAGAGTAATTGATGGTGTCGTCTATCAGTCTTTCCGCTCGAAAGATCGAAAGAGTTCTCCATCAGATTTCCTCTATGCTTTCGACGGCAATACAGGTAAGCTCCTGTGGAAATATTTCATGCATAGTGATGGTGTAAGAAGTGCCTCCTTGAGCGGTGATACCCTCATTTGCGCTGACTATGCAGGGAATGTCTTTAGCCTGAATGTGCGAACGGGTGCATTGGCCTGGCAACAGTCCTATAATGCTAGTATTACGAGGAATGGACTCATTACGCAAACCACTTCTGATGTGCTCTATCTATCCGCTTCTCGAAGCACTAAGGATAGACCTCAACAGTATATGGTGGCTTTAAATGCGAAAAGCGGCAATGTGCTCTGGGAAACGGGCATTCCAGGTTATAGTTTCGGTGATAGTAACAGAGTTGCAAATGTGAATGGTGTGGTCTATAGCATAGTATGGAGTAACTCCTACATTGGGGGGAGACCATCTGTCTTAGCTATTACCGCGATACGTGCCAGCGATGGCAAACTCCTCTGGAAACTTCCTGTAGATAATGGCATAATCCTGGCCTGAGCGAATTGCCAGGAAGAGTCTGAACTACTCTGCCATGATCCACCTCAGCTAGTCAGAGCTGACTAACTGAGGTGGGATGTTTTGAAGCAAGATCAGCAGTTGTAATTTAGCGCAAAGGTGGCGCCTGCCCCTGGACTATCTTAGGAGCGACCATCCACTGGTACAAGGATGGGATTAAGAGTAGGACAAATTGCCGATGAAGTTCTGTACATTATTACGGAATGTGTTGCCTGTCTGGCTACTGATAATAAGTGGGAATAGGCTGTGATCTAGATTACCACCCTTTGATCGCCTTGCTGCTTGCCAGCCAGTGCTCTACGACGTTACCCACGAATGGAAGTTTGGTATACTTTCCGGAGAAAGCACCAACCATGCCGACGATCCAGCCGACGAAGCCTATAAGGTTCAAGAGCACGAAGGCGAAGATGGCGAAACCATATATTAATGGAATTTCTCTCACCATGATAGTGAGAAGCGCGATGTAGAGTGCGTTGAAGCTGCCGAAGAAAATGAGCGATTGGAGAGCATGAAAGCGAGCCAGCCTGTCATTAGGCGCGTAGAGCAGTACCAACAGACCGCTCAACCAGAAGAGGAGATAGCTTAGACCTGCTAGACGGGTGCTGCTGTTACTGAAAGAGAATAGCATGGGTTGGGGTATTTGCGCTGACATCCTGGGTTCTTCGAACCCTTCCTGATGTTGCATTGAAGGTCCTTCAAATCGATACTGTGATTGGGTATCATCGTATACACGCTGGGGCTGCTCCCAATATTCCTTTTGATAGGCTTCAGCCTGTGGTTGCTCATAGTCTTGATATTGCTTCATACTTGTATGTCCTTTCTCAAAGTTACTGTGTATGCTCGTACCTTTGTGGTCAAGTATAAGTAGCAGATGTGGTGGATCTATGGCGAAAGTGTGACGAAAATGTGACTGTTGCTAGCAAGTGAGCTATAGAGGGCGAATGTCCGCAGCAAGAGCGACAAAGAAAATGCTTTGGGGGGTATTTGACATGCGGCCCCTGGATGTGAGGAACTATAGGTAAGTGTGTAATCTCAATATTTGAAAAGGGGTTCCATCATGATCAAGGGCATTGGGCATGTTGCCTTCAATATTAGTGATTTGACGCGCTCCCTGGATTTCTATTGCAACAAATTGGGCCTGCGTCAGGCTTTTCAACTCGACCGCGAGGGGAGTCCCTCGCCATGGATCGTGTATCTGCAAATCGCTCCGGGACATTTCATCGAACTCTTTCCTGGAGCCAGCGGTGAGAATCGTCAGAGTGAGGTAGGGTATAATCACTTTTGTCTGGTGGTTGATGATCTACCAGCGACTCTCAAGGAGCTAGAGGCGCGCGGGCTACCTATCGAAGGTGCTCCAGTGCGTGGCCTTGATAATAACTGGCAGTACTGGCTTACTGATCCCGATGGCAACCGTATTGAATTGATGCAGATCTCGCATGACTCACCACATGCGGCGGCGGACGAAAGCTGGCAGTCATAATCCTCATTGCAGAGGTACATAACCTCTCTTCTCTCCCCTGTGATAGCTTGCCTTGCCGGGACTACAAACGAATAACTCCACCTTTGTATTCCTGGCTGGCTTGCTCATTTCCCTCACTTTCTTCCATTGCTATAACTCTGCTGTAGGACCTTCTTAATATGTATTGACTCATTTCTATATTGCTGCTATAGTTTACTTCGTTATTTACCTTCAAATTATGAGTCAATGTGATCATTGTACCATATTTTGAAGGCTTGTCTTGCCAAAGACATAAAAATCTTTCGCTCCTTAATTGAGCGGATTTTTTGTATTGACATATTTATTTACTGAATGCGAAAGGATCACTAGTATGGCACATGCCTCCTTTGATCTTGAAACGTTTATCGGGGTGCCACCCGAAAAGGTAACAAGTTTCCTCTCTACACTGAGCAATCACACTCAGATCCATCCACTTATTGTCAAAATTACCCACATGAAATCAACTGTGGCGGCCGATGGCTCTCATGTCAATCATTATAAGATTACGGATCGGATGAAGCAGGGACCTTTCATGACGACCTTTACCTATAGTGTTGAGATGAGTATCAACGCGAAGGGGCAGATTGTCTATGATGCGCATCAGTCACCTGGTATCTTTTTGCATAATGTGACTACCTGCATCCCAGAGGGGAATGGAACGCTTGTAAAGGAGCGTGTTGAAATCACGGCGCCGGGCTTACTTGTCAAAACAGTGTATAAGCAAGGATATGCCTCGCATCAAGAAATGTTTACGAAGCTCAAGGCATTGTTGGAAGGTACACCTATTACGAGCAAGTAAATATACATTGTGTTGCTGATCAATCCTGTATTGTATGTAAGGAGAAGAACAAATGATGCATCCCACCAATTCCGAATCGCGGACAAGTTCGCCGTTAGGTGAAACTACCAATCCGCCACTACCTCGCGTAAATTGGTGGCTGCGGATGACAAGTACTGGATGGGATATACCTCAGGAAACAATTGAGCAACGAGAGAAGGTGCGTCGAAGTCGACTCACTTCCTGGATTTTGCTTGGCATGCTTGTTACCCTTACGGCCTTTATTCCAGCAACATTTACTGACCGAGCTTCAATGTTCTCAGTTCTTTTTGCTCTGGCTGGTGTGCTGGTGGCAACATTCTGCAATCGCAAAGGCTTTGTCACTGTCGCCGGAGGTATTCTCGTAACGCTATCGATCCTGGCAACCATCGGCGTTGTTCTTGGTTCAGCGGATGGTAAAATTCACCTAGTCTATTTGCCAGCTTACGATATTATGGTTATTTCTGTTATTCTTGGTGCTTCTATTCTCCCACGCAGTGCCGCGTTTATCATTGCAGTGGTGAATACGATTCTGATCACTGCTGATCTGATGGTGCAGCCCTTGTCACCTGATCTTCAGCAAGCCATATCTCAATATACTATGGCTGTTATCGTGGGGCGTCCGGTGGCGATTCAGATTATGGTTGCTGTAATCTCGTTTCTCTGGGTGCGTGGTATGGATCAGGCCGTAAAACGCGCTGATAGAGCCGAGGAATTGCGGAGTATTGAGCAGCGCTTTAGCATGGTTGAAGCTGAACGGAAAGCTCAGGTAGAGGAGTTTGTGCAGGAGATCATCAATGCCTTGCGCTTGCTGGCAAACAGCCAGGAAGGTCTTGTTGTATTATCTCCTAACCATCCACTCCACCAGCAAGGCATGTTCATTAACAACCAGTTGAAGCAATTCTATCGTCTTAAGCAGAGTGGTGGCGTTACAAATGAGCAGACTGCTTATGCTGCCAAAATTCTCTTGACGATGTTGCAGCGTGTTAATACCGGCCATATGAAGCCCAGTGGCCTAGATCCTCGGGTCTTCGCGACCCAGGTGCCCATTATTGATACGATTTCCTGGTATCTCTATCACATGCTTCAGGGCAAATATGCTCCCGCCGTATCCCCTAATTCACCAGCACATGGTGGGCTTTAAGCTGAAGACCATCCTCCAAGCAAGAGAGCGGTACCTACGCAAACAGGTACCGCTCTCTTGTTTAGAGCATTACTACTGACTATGGGAGATCCGTTCTGCTATCTCATCATTAAATCAGGACGATTCAAGATATCTCTTAGAGACCCTGACCAACGATATGCTGGGGTTTTACGTAGAGGATGACACGCTCATCGCCTGGGTAGCGGATAGTGGAATCATAATGCTTCGCGAGAGTGTCGAAGAATTCGCCATTGGGATCTTCCTCGACATGGTCAACGATGCCACGGAACTCTGCTTGGGTATACAAGTTATCGGGATCGGTGATCGCTATCGCGACGCGTGGGTCGCGTTGGATATTCCGGAATTTCTGGCGTTTCGTTGTGTGCGTAAATTTGAGATATTCACCATCCCATAAAAACCACATGGGCGAATTCTGTGGCTCGCCGTTATTGCCAAGCGTCGCGAGATACGCGAGTTGTTTTGATTGAAGGATTTTTTGCACCTTCGGATTACTCAAATCAGCCATGAAATAGGGCCTTTCTATATTGATGTATGGGAATCAAACGTACTCATAATGGTGAGTCGCATCGTTTTAAGTTGGAGTAGAAGAAATAGGATATTTATGCTTTTCTATCCTACTCCTGCCGCGACTTTCCATACTATATTCAGTATTGAGAGGTCCTGCAAGTCCGAATTTTAGAGAGGTCCGCGTGTCGCGCAGAGATGAAAGCGGAATGAGATGGCTGCTTGACTTTTATCGGACATTACCGATCCCGAGACTCACGTTTTGTTGAGCCTGAGGGGTTCTCTGGCTGAATTTCACGAAGGACATACAATTTTTGCTCTTCTTCGCTGATTTGATTGTATAGTCTGTTCTCTTCCCGTGTGAGGTCATCCATGCGATGAAGGACTCTGAAGAACTCATTGACATTATTGAAGGCGGTCATGTGATCCTGATAGAAAAGAATCTCATTGTCCAGAGCGATAATGCGCTGTGACATAGTATCGATGTTGCGCAGAATGGGTTCTTCTTCCGGGTTATGTGATGAAAGGTTGTAGGTAATCATGTTGCGGCTCCATTGGCATAGTTAGCACTATCATTCTAGCGCTTGGAGAAGGCGTAGGATCTCATGCGAAAGCCAGCGCCATCTGTTGGCGGTTAGCGCTGATGTCTTCAGGTTTTCGGATAAGGTGTAAGCAAAATATACCTGGAAGCGTGGAGTAATGGCATCCTTCGAAAGAGGGAATTGTCTTCACTCTAAAGGCTTAATGGTTTGAAGATGGCCGCTCATGTTGGAAGATGGCTGTTCATGCTGTAGGAAATGGCGAATCTGGTGAGGAACGTGGTAAAGGTCTGGAATAATGAGATAGGCATTGGGAAGGGTTCAGCGGAGAGAGGTCAACGCTATTCAGGTTAGGCCACGGCCTCTCTCTGCCTGTTCGAGATACTTTACGCCTGGCTACGAGTTTTCTTCTCACGCTGGGCTTGTTTTTTCTGTTTATTGGATTTGGGTGCAGCTTTCTGCACTTTTTTCTGTTCTTTGTTTGCCACGGGAAGTACCTACCCTCTTTTCTTGTTAGAGAATACCTATGCTATTGCGGTGCGTAAAGCCGCGTTGAATGTGTGAGGACCGGCATATACGGATACTGCACACGCTTACCCACGCAAGTCTCTTCCTGGCTCAGAAAGAGAGCCTATCGGGAGTATGGCTATTGTACCAAAATCTTCGATAGAAGCATAGCTATTGCTGAAAGTTGGCTACCTGACAGACTTCACTCGCTGGGTTTCCAAAGCTATCTAAAGAGTCTTCTAGCGCATTTGCCTGTTGTGAAGAAGTATGATACATAATTTAGTGGTGATATGGGATTTGTTATGAATGATAAATGTATGGGTCAGATGCCAGTGGAATAATTGGGGCTTCTCTGTTTGTTGTGTGTTTTGTAGTACCATGGCAATTGAGAGAAAGTTTGTTTGATTGAGGAGTATTGAATGCGTCTGGGATTACAGGTACCGATTTTTACATGGCCCAATGGGCAAAATGAACTTGGAGCAACTTTTGCCCGCATTGCTGAGAGCGCGGATGAGGCGGGCTTGTATAGTTTCTGGGTGATGGATCATTTCTTCCAGATTGGCTTTGCTGGCCCTCCGGAAATGGAGATGTTGGAGGGATGGAGCGCACTAGCTTTCGCGGCTGCTCGCACGAAGCGGATCAAGCTTGGTACAATGGTTACTGGCGTGACGTATCGCCATCCGGGTCTATTGGTAAAGACCGCAACTACGCTGGATGTCCTGTCTCAGGGGCGGTCTTATTTTGGGATTGGCGCGGCGTGGAACGAGGAGGAACATCTAGGATTAGGCGTACCTTTCCCTTCTCTGAAGGAGCGTTTTGAACGCCTGGAGGAGACACTTCAGATCGCGCATCAAATGTGGTCTGGTGATGAGAAACCTTATGAGGGTGAGCATTATCACCTCGCGCGTCCACTGAATTCACCGCAGGCTGTACACAAACCACATCCTCCAATCTTGATTGGTGGTGTTGGCGAAAAGAAGACTCTGCGTATGATCGCTCAGTATGGTGACGCCTGCAATTTCTTTGCTCGCATCGGGGATGATGTGCTCAAACATAAGCTTAATGTGCTTCGTGAGCATTGTGCTACCTTTAATCGGCCCTATGAGGAAATTGAGAAGACCTCGCTGGACCAGTTAGCCATAACTAAAGATGGCCGGAATGGCTCGCTGAGTCCACAAGCCGCCATTGACCTCTTCGGCAAACTAGGGGAGATGGGTATCGACCAGGCCATCTTTAGCCTGGCAAATGTTCATGAGCCCGAAGTCTTCGAAATCCTTGCTACCGAGATTGTGCCTGTTGTGGATAAACTGCCAGTCGCCGGGCGCTAATTTGATTTATTAGATTATCAGGAGAGGCCAATTGTCTCCTATATAAGCGCTTATATAGGAGACAATTGGCCTCTTTTCATATTACACAAACTGTTGTTGTACGGCGTAGGCTACTGCGGCGGTGCGACAGGAGACGCCAAATTTGCCATAGATGTGAGCCAGGTGGTGCTCAACAGTCTTTTTGCTGATGGAGAGAGTGCGTGCGATCTGGGGCGTGTTTGCTCCCTGAGCCAGGAGGCGTAGTACCTCGGTCTCGCGTTGGGTCAAGCTGCCAGGAGACCTGGGTTTGAACTTTGTTCGCTCTTTGCCATTGCCTTGTTTCAAGAATGAGACCAGGGCGTCATAGCATGTGGCATCGAATTGTGCTCCGACGCGCTCGGAAAGACTTTGCAAAAGCACCTCTGTCTCATGGTTCTGGTTCTCTCTAACATAGGCATTTGCTAGACCGAGCACGCGACCCGCGAGTGGTATCTGGTCACCTCTAAGTTGGCGATGATAGCCCTGCCCGTTTAACCATTCATGGTGAGAGGCTGCAATCTCTGCGAGTTCGTGGAGTGGTGTAACCTGTTCCAGCACCTTTTGAGTATAGTAAGAGTGGAGACAATAGATGTCCCATTCGCTTTTTGAGCGCTGTGCTCCTTTGGCGAGGATGCCAAAGGGAATCGCGACCTTCCCAATATCATGAACCAGCGCTGCACACCGTAAGGAGCGTTGCTCCTGACTATTTAGCCCGAGGCAGCTTCCGATACCAACCGCGACCTCCGCAACCTGGAATGAGTGATGCCATGTCTCTGGAGTCTTACCATCGATAAAGTCTGCCAAGGCTTCGCATATATCCTCTGTGCGATCCTGCGCGAAGACTTCAGCCTGTGTGGGAGGACACATGGCAAGAATTGTTTGTGCTTGCTCCTTTTGCTCGAAGGTATCCCACCAGCTAGTTGCTTCAGTGATTTGGAGGAATGTTTGAACAAGCTTGGGATCGAAGCGCGTTCCCTGGCGCTCATCCGCGAGTGTGCGTGCGGCGGATGGCCCTCCGATACTATAAACAAGCTCCATTACCTGTGAGAGATGGAGGATACGCGCCGCGATGGGAACCTGAGCTGATTTGATACCATAGGCGAGGCTTCTGCCATCCCAACGCTCCCACTGATAACGAAGTGTTTCTTGTACATAAGTTGGGAAGCCCAGACGTCGCGCGAAGAGCTCTGCTACTTCGCAATGCCCTCGCATCGCTTCGCGAATTACGGGTCCGCACTGCGCTATAAAGGAGAGGAGCTTTGTCATTCGACCTGGCAGGCGTGCATCCATTGGTACATTTTTAGCGAGCCACCCGAGCATCTCCTGAATTTGTGAAGGATCGACGAGCATAAAGTCGGAGCGTGGAACTTGTTCATCATCGGGGAAGAAGGTTGAGATACCAGCAGAGCATGCCGTGCACCCTACATCCTTGAGGAGCGCGCCATAGAAGATAGCTTCCTGGTCCTCATATTGGAGTTGGAGTGCTTTGGCGATTTGAAGTCCTATATATGCGCTTTTCAATCCATGCTCCATATGATCCCCAAAGCCTATCCCGGTGGCAAATGAAAGCGCGCATAAGAGATCTGCCAGATTTCGATCTGATGTTTTGATCTCAGCCATAATTGTCCTTCCCCATAGAATCTACTGCTTAACCCATCTTTCTGTCGTGCTTGGCTAGCGCCATTGTGCCTGGGTTTTCTGATAAGAAGTAGATCATAAAAAGTAAATTGAAGGTAATGAACAGAAATATAGGTGAACTCCCCGATGTATTTTCTGCCAATAGGTGCTACTTTAGCCATCATAACATCTCTTATGCCTCTAAGACAAGCAAGAAGCCGACCTGCATGAGAGGATGGCTGATTGAGGCGAAGGGTTCTGTGGATGGAAGATAGTGCGTTGATAGCAGCATAGTCCGTAGGAAGCGGGCTGTGCTGAAAGGGAGGGTTGTATGTCGCAGAAAAAGAGGACCTATCAGGTTGCGTTCTGTCGCTCGATTAATTTTCGGGACGTTTTTGGCAATGTGACACCTTTATCAAGCGGGGAAATTTTGTGTGGCGTTGAGCTTCGGGCGAGAATACCAGCAACCAGAAATACCCCGGCTCGCTATGAGCTTGCGGCTACCCTTGATGGTAAGCCAAGAGTCCTCTCTGTTCAACAGCAACTCGTCGAATTAATGGAAGAGAGCGACGAACAGGCCAGGCATTTGGGATAGATAAGAATAAATAGCTATCCCATGTCACCTTGTTGTTGCCCCAACAAGGTGATAGTATGGGCTACTATCACCTGAGTTTCCAAGGTTCTTAGCAGTTTGTGGAAAAATGAAATGCTGAACCCTATCATAAGCTAATGCAAATTCTTTATTCCTTTTGCAAGATGATGGCAAAGATTCTGGCAATATTCCAGGCATCGTCGGCTCCGCTGTGATGGGTTCCCTCCAGAGGAATATTGAGGATCTTGAGTGCTGATGACATTCCAACTTCTTTGGGCAGGGCACGTAGGAGGGCAAACAGAATTTTGATATTGATATGTTTGGGGCTGAATGGGTAGGGGAGTTGCTGTGCCCTGCACTGGCGTTCGAAGCGCTGTCGGTCAGAATCTCCATAGCTGGCCCAGATGCGTTGATGAGATTGATATTCAATCTGTAGCAACGCGCAGGCGTCTGTAAATGAGATGCCCTGCTGAACTTGTTCCTGAGTTAGACCGGTCAACTGTGTGCAAAATGGGCTTATCGTTGAGCGTTCCGGGCGAATCAAGATGCTGCGTTTGTCATGCCGCTTGCCCGTTGTCGTCTCTAATAGACAGAGACCTATTTCAATTATCTCACTCTCTTGACCTTGAGGGGTGGGGCCATCCCAGCAGGTTGCCTCGACATCAATAATGAGTATCTGATCAAGTAGGCGTTTTGGCATCGAAACCTCCATTAGGATGAGCTATTGCTTGCTCTTTGGGCCTCGATTACATTCTTAACGCCTTGCAATTGGTGCAGAATAGACGCAAGCTGAGCAAGGAAATGCTCTGATGCCTCAAACTGAATAGTGACTGTAATGGATGCGCTCCCATGTGAGGAGGCAGAGGCTACAGAGGTCATATTGAGATTGGCATCGGCGATCACGATGGAGATATCGCGGATCAAGCCCGCGCGGTCGTGTGCCCGAATCAACACGGGTACGAGATAAGATTCTGCGTGAATGCTCTCCCAATCTACCTTAATAAGCTGGGCTGCCGTATTCTGGCGGGCCTGATCTATCTGTTTGCAGCTTAGCTGATGTACGATAAAGTCCTCTTGTGGAAGGATGGCACCGATGATAGGATCGCCTGGGAGTGGCGCGCAGCACGAAGCTAAGCGTGTTGCTCTGGCATTGGGGGATGGAGGGAAGCTCTCTTTTTCCCGCTGGTCGGCCTTTTCGGGCAGATCACTCGGCGGCTCCTGTTTAAGGTGCAGAAGTTTTGAGCGGTCCAGAGTTTGCAATGCCCGTCTGATTGCCGAGCGTGCGGCGGCGGTTCGCGCGAAGAGGAGCCATTCACGTGTTGGATGGATATCGGAATGGATCTGAATATCGACGATCTCACCATCCTTGAGTTCATAGTCAAGCGGGACCAGACGTGTATCTAGGAGTCCATGCTGGTTGATTGTGGTCACACGTGCCCCGGCGCAATGATTTCCGAGGTCAGGATGAATGCGATACGCCATGTCGAGTGGCGTGGAGCCACCTGGTAGATCCTTCACTTCCCCTTTAGGTGTAAAGACAAAGATCTGCTCCTGAAAAGTATCCGCTTTGAATGCTTCTACAAATTCATCTGTATTCTGGGGAAGTTCGCGTTGCCACTGTCGCAACTGTGTGATCCATGAAACCATTTCACGATAGGAGAGCCACCAGCTTGAGGTGGATGCCTTCTCCTGTCCCTCTTTGCGGAGCCGCTCTTGCAAATACCAGTAGCTAGCAAGTCCATAATCGGCTGTACGCTGCATATCTGGCGTGCGAATTTGCATCTCGATCAAACTTTTTCCCAGAGCGAAGACCGTGGTATGCAGGGATTGATAGCCATTGAGTTTGGGAGTAGCGATATAGTCTTTAATACAACCATCTTTTGCTTTCCAGAGGGAGTGAACCCGCCCCAGTGCCATATAACATTCGCGATCAGTCTCAACCAGGATGCGTAGGGAGAGCAGGTCATGGATCTGCTCTAGGGGCTGAAGGGGACCAAATTCGAGTTTACGTTTGATACTGACCAGGTGCTTCTGGCAAACCTGAATGGTAGCATGTAGCCCTGCTCGTTGCAGTTCTGTCTGTAGCGTACTGCCAATCTCGTTGAGTAGGGGAAGGCGGTACTCCATATTCTCTTTTACATCTTGCAGGAGAGCCGCGTATCTCTCTGGATCCAGGTAAAGAAACGCCAAATCTTCCAGTTCAGCTTGCGCGCGTGCCATTCCTAAGCGCTTTGCCAGGGGAATATAAATTTCCCTGGTCTCTAAGGATGTTTTTCGCTGATGAGCGGGGCTGGTTGCCACCAGTGTGCGCATATTATGGACGCGATCTGCGATCTTGAGAGCGATTACCCGTGGCTCCTCTGCCATGGCGACCAGAAGTTTGCGTACCGTTTCCGCGTAAGAGCGGCGCTTCTCATCTGGCGATGGGCCGCTTATCTCGCCCTGGGTACGTGCCAGGGCCGTGAATTTGGTCACGCCATCGACGATGATGGTAACTTGTGAGCCAAATGCCTGTCTCAGGTCGTCGAGGGTATAGTCTGTATCTTCTACGACGTCATGGAGGAGCGCGGCGATGATTCCATCTGCGTCGATATACATTTCCGCGAGTAGAAGCGCCACTTCGAGGGGATGTTGAATGTATGGCTCTCCAGATTGCCGCCGAACGCCCCGGTGGGCCTTCTCTGCCAGTTCATAGGCTGATTGGATACGCTGGCGGTGTCTCTCAGAAACGATATAGCTATGCAGCACGTGTTGCAAGTCCGCAAATGTGACCAGAGATTGCACATTCGCATTATGCGCCTTGTTTGTCTGCCGCAGGTGAGGCGGTTGGATTGAATCAAGCGTGAACTGCATATTATACCCTCACAGGCCGAACATTCTTTTCTGTATTGTACAGTTATATGTCAAGCCATGCATTCGCTGACCTCGTTGTGGTGAGTTTCACAGTCTAACGATTTAGAAGATGGTATACTGTTGGGTGTATTTCTTTCATCCCGGCAGATTGCAAATACCTCCACATGGAGGTGTTCATAAATATATATGTAGCTTTGTATTTGTGTAACCATTTAAAGGAGATGTACGATTGCAGCAACCACCACCGCCACCACATAGCACACCAAACCCCTATCAGAGTCAACCATATCAAGAGAATGGACCCAATCCCGCTCAGTCTGGCTTTCCCTATCAACCCGCTTCGCCCGCGCCTAGGTCCACAAATAGTATTGCTTTGACGTATGGGCTGATCTTTGGCGCGATTATGGTCGCTACGTATATCCTGTCTATCGTTGTTAATCAACTATTTATCTCGCTTTTTATCCATAGAATCGCGAATAATGCTCTTACACCCTTTGCGCTGCTTCAGGGCACAATCTTTATGATAATTTATTGGGTGCTTTATTTTGTTATGGGAATGCTTGCTGCCCAACGCGCACGCAAGATTGCGACCGCTACCATCGCAGGCCTATGGGCTAGTCTCCTGTTCTTTATCGCTTATTGTGTGGGGACTATGATTAGCTTCATCGCGATTTTAAGAATTGCCTATTCCTCCGGCTATTTTATCAGTGTCGTGTTGGGCTTGCTCGTTACGCTCTTTTTACATATTGGCGTGGGTATTGGTATCGGAGCACTGGGGGGGCTTGTTGGGAAGGGCATGGGGAATAAAACCGTCCAGATGGGGCCTCCTTCGGCTTATCCTCCAATGTAGTTTGGCTGGATAGCATTATATTGAGGTGCCTGACATCTGGTTGGTGTCTCGCGTTACATTGAAAGGCAAAGGGGGCTATAGAAAGGCCTACTTTTGTGTGCCCTTTCTGGCTGATAATTTAGACGCGAAGGTGAGATGAAGGTATGTATGATGAATCCCTATCTCAGGAGAAGCTAAAGCGAGAGAAAGCGGAATCAATGATGAATGAGGTGGAGCCTCTGTCTCGTCAACGCGTGGTCATTGTTGGGGGAGGCTTCGCTGGGATTGCGGTGGCGAAGAGGCTTGCTATGACGCCTGTTGAGGTAGTAGTAATTGATAGGGATAATTATCACCTCTTTCAGCCAATGCTTTATCAGGTTGCGACTGCTGGCCTCCCTACTACGGTAATCTCTGCGCCTATTCGTGAGATTTTGCATAAACAGGCGAACACAAGAGTAATGCTCGCCGAGGTCACAGGCGTTGATGTCGAGCGGCGACAGGTGGTTCTACGCGGTCAGTTGCCACTCTCTTATGACTACCTTATTATTGCCACAGGTGCGAGCGCCAACTATTTCCAGCATCCAGAATGGGGCGAGATTGCACCAAGTATGAAAACGCTTGAAGATGCACTTGCGATTCGCTCAATGCTTCTGAGTGCCTTTGAGCAGGCTGAATTGGAGCCAGATGAGGAAAAGCGTCGCGCTCTGTTGACTTTTGTGCTGGTGGGTGCGGGCCCCACTGGTGTCGAGTTGGCTGGCAGTATTGCCGAACTGGCTAACAAGACGTTAGCTCGCGATTTTCGTCATTTGCGCCCGAGTTTGACGCGGATCATGCTGGTGGATGCTATGCCGCGTATTTTACCAACATTGCCCAAGGATTTGGCGCGTTCGGCTGAAAAGCAACTGCGCCACCTGGGTGTTGAACTGCATGTAGGCAAAATGGTCACAGATGTGAGCGGGGAGGGAATCACCTTTGGTGGTGAATTCGTTGCTACGCGAGCTGTCATCTGGACGGCAGGGGTGCTAGCTTCTCCCGCTGGCGTTTGGCTTGGGACTGAAGTTGATCATAGTGGGCGGGTCAAAGTAACTACTGCGCTTACGCTTCAAGAGCATGACAATATCTTCGTAATAGGTGATACAGCGTGTGTTCTGCAAGGAGGAAAGCCTTTGCCTGGGGTAGCACAGGTCGCGATCCAGGAAGGGGAGTACGTTGCGGAAGCTATACAGAGACAGCTGCAAGGTGAGCACATATCATACCCATTTCATTATGTTGATAAGGGGACAATGGCGATGGTAGGGCGTGCCTATGCGCTTGCTGCTATTGGTCGCTTGCATATAGCCGGTTTGATTGGTTGGTTGTTATGGGTTGGTATCCATATCTACAACCTCATAAGTTTTCGTAACCGTTTCATCGTGACTTTCCAATATGCCTTGAATTACCTGACCTATCAGCGAAGTGCCCGCATCATTTATCATACGCCAGATGGTGGCAAATTCAAGAGGGAGAAACATTCGCATAGCATGTGATAGGTCAACATTATGCTCTGACCGCGAGAGAACATTTTGAGAGAGGCGAGGAGGACGTAAGACAGGTACATTTGCGCCTGCCTTACGTCCTCCTCGCCTCTCTTCTTGTCCTGATATTCAGTTATTTTCATCAATACTTGAATATGAATATGTTTAACATCATACTAATGGGCTATATGTATGTAAAGGTGCTTTATTATTTATCAAGAGCCGGTAAAATGAAAACAAGGTAATCACGATTTTCACAAACTTGTGCAAGGAAATTGAGCATATGTTGTTACGAAAGCGCATCATTGCGCCAATCCTACTCTGTGTGGTATTGCTAGTGCTGTTTTTTGGGCAATCGGCGTTGACGTATGCCAGGGTAGCGTTTACAGAGACACCACCGGGCTGGCCTGTTATCTTGAGTGAGAAGCAGACGCTAGATCAGAGTCTGGCAGCGGGGGTTCAGGTCTCTTCGCAGACTTTGAGCACATCCAATGGGTCTCAGCATGTAAGCTTGTTGGATCTGGACCTCTCTAATCCAAATGTGAACCTGGGTGTTGTGCAGGCAAACGATCAGATATTCAGCCGTAGCGAGACTGTGAGTTCGATGGCAAATCGTACGCAAGCAATCGCAGGTATTAATGGCGACTTCTTTGAGATAAATACGACCGGTGCTCCGATCAACATGTTGGCCATTAATGGCGAAATGTGGCAGAGTCCTGCTCCTCGCTCTCAGAATGCCAATGATCTTGCCGTACTGGGCGTTGATGCGAATAAAAATTTGATTATTGGGCATGAACAATATAACGGAACTATCAATGTAGGGACTTCTAGCCATGCCTTGAACGCAGTGAATCGCTACGCCTTCGCCAGGTCAGGTGGCATGCTATTAGCTACATCGCGCCTGGGTGCGATGAATGTGAGCGGTTATACTGTAGCCCTTTTGAAGCCCATCAACGAGGCGCGCTATACTGTTACCGCTCTTGAAACCAATCTGGGTACTCTGGCTAAACTCTCTGATGGTCAGGAGGCGTTGATTGGTGGAGGCGAGTCTGGACAGTGGCTCCAGGCTAATCTCCAGGTGGGAAGTGAACTGGAAATTAGCCAGCAGATTACACCAGACAACGATTTACAGCAGGCTATTGGTGGTGGTGTACAGTTGATTCGTGATGGCGAAATTCCCTCCTCAAGTGAGCTAGGGAATACGACTGCTGCCAACCCCTTGACCGCCGTAGGTATTACTCAGGATGGTGAGCGTGCATTCCTGGCGGTATTTGATGGACGTGAGGTTGGTCCAGATCATAGCCAGGGGCTAACGCGACAGGAGATGGCAGGCTATCTTCTGTCGATTGGAGCGTACCAGGCTCTTCTCTTTGATGGTGGGGGTTCCTCCGAGATGGTGGCTCGCCTGCCAGGGCAGGAGAGTGTTTCAGTTATCAATACACCCTCGGACGGTCGCGAACGGCGCGTGGCGAATAGCTTGCTTGTCTATGCAGATCAGCAGGCCCAAAGGTCAGCACCATCCCGTTACCGCCAGGGATAAGCTTTTAAAGATAGTCAACATGCGCACTCGATTCTTTCAGAAGAATCAGGTGCGCATTTGTGTTGCCTATGAGCCTCTCGTTAAGGCGCCGTTAGAGACAATCAGAAGACTCATCACCCAATTTAAAAATTTTAGCCCCAAAGGTGTGTTATTTTTAGGGATTTTGCGACTATATTAAATGAGATCTCAAAAGTCGCGGAGTACTTCATGCAACGACTAGAACCAAATCATGAACCAGCTATTGCTCTCTACGAAGCGTATGCGCCGACTGTATTCGCGTATTTATTAAGGCAGTTGCGAACACGCGAGGACGCTGAGGATATTTTGCTAGAAGTTTTCACGGTGGTCGTAGAAAAAGGAGCATCTATACGAGGTGAGGGCAAACATTATGAGCGTGCTTGGATCATGGCAATCGCACGCAACAAGGTGGTTGATTACTTCAGGCGCCATGGTAAACATTACCATGTGCCAATCGCGGCCATCGAAGACACTGTCCTTGCAGCAGAGGAGCGCCAACCAGAGCAAACTATCTTACAGCAAGAAGAATATGCACAATTGCGAATGCATGTACTTAAACTGCCCACATCCCAGCAGGAGATATTACAATTACGTTTTGGTGAGGGCTTACGTTGCGGAGAGATTGCTCAAGTGACGGCGAAGAGCGAGGGTGCTGTACGCACTATGCTCTACAGAGCCTTGAATCTGTTACGTCGCATCTATGAGCAGGCGGAAGGAGATCTTTAATGACTGATAAGAAGCAAAAGTTTGAGCCTGAGCGCCTTGATCAGCAGATTGATGAGGCAGGGCATAATCTCGATGTTTCGGCGGAGCATCTGATAGAGGATCTGCGGTGGCTCTATCGTGCTCCTGTTGCTGAAACAACGGCGAATGCGGAATCGTTGCGGCGTGTCAGGGAGCGTCTTGAGGAGGGGATAAGGGCGACTCGACAGCAGGGGGTAATAATTTCTCTGCAAGAGGTTCGATCGCGCAGAGCTAGATCGGGCGCATTGAATGAAAGCCGCGAGGTTCAAAGACCTGGATGGAGTCGCTTCTCGCGTATATTCGGTGGTATTGCTGTGGTGCTCGTTGCGGCACTCGTTGTCGCGAGCTCACTCATCCTGTTCAATAGTCGCAAGGAAATGAGTGACCTGGGAAAAAAAACAACTACTCCAACACCCGTTAAGTCTGTGGCAAAGGTAGATTGCTCCTATGCATTTGCTGACAACTATTATGGTGTTGATAATGGGGAGCATGCTGCCTGCCTGAGAGGAGAGGAGACACTCTTAAATCTCACAAAGATCATTAATGGTCAACAAGTGACGTTAATTTCTGCCTATGCTGATACAAATCGTACCTTTGTGAGACTTGCTATCGATGGGGAGCCAATGTTTGTGAATCCTCTCTACATTGATAAACTAATTGTTCAGCAAGATATTTCGCTCCCTTTAGGACCAACCGCGAATATCTACTTTTATGATACACAGCACAAACGCACGATCCAGTTAATTAGCTTTGATTCGAGTGCAATACCAATGGGCACTACCACACTCAATGTTCACGAAGATATTACGGGTTTCGACTTTATGATTCCATTTCACTCAGCGAAGCGAGTTGCTCTACCTGGTAAGGAGCTGAGTATCAATGGGCATACAGTGAACCTCAAAGGTATAACAGTGACTCATAGCCAGACCATTATCTACATTGAGAGTGCCGAAGATTTACCACCGAATGGTCAGGTTAACCTGGAAGGTATGCTCAATGGGAAGAAGATATTGGTAGAGGCATACACAGACGCTCATGGTAATGGGAAACAGGGGAAGGTAATCGGCTGGTATGCGACCGTTCAGGAGGATTTAATGCAGCATCAAGGGAACTGGATTTTGAAGCTGAATTCAAAAGGACCTCCCCTGGGTGAAGGTAGCGTTGAAACGCAGTTTGTCGTTCCCAGAGCCTGACGTAGATAAGCTTGGCTCAATTGTAAAACATTTTCTATCATAAACAAACTGTTCTATTTCTGCGAGAGAAGGTATTTAGCAAATCGTTTGATTGCTTCTTTTTCGCGAAAATAGAGCAGTTTGTTTATGATAGAACGCTCCCCATTTCATCTAGCAGCATACAATAGAACCAGACAGCTTTCCTTCTCAATGTCCTTCAGAAAGTGAGCTTTGACCTCTATGTCTGCTGAGCCCTCATCGAGTATCGATATTTGGCGGAGGAGATGCTTCATTGCCGTTACATTGGTAGCGTGGCTGGCTTTGGTCGCGGGACTTGTCTGGTTTCTGAAGTTAGTTATTGGCCCACTCATTCTCCTGACTCTTGCGGGTCTTGTAGCATATGTCGTCTATCCACTGGTGAAGCTGGTTCAGAAGGTAATGCCGCGCAAACTAGCTATCCTGATAGTCTTCATGTTCATGCTCTTGCTACTGGTTTTCCTCCTGTATTTCATTGTTATCGCCGCCATCGAGCAATTAGCATCGCTAATTGCCTGGCTACAGACGTTTGTGCAGAATCCGGCGTTACAGAAGCAACTTCAGCCTTTCCTGAATTTTTTAACGCAGATTGGCTCTTCTCCACAACAACTGGTAAGCGCGCTCAAGCAGGTCGCGGGCTATCTTCAGAGCGCGGTAGTAAATGTTCTACCACTGATCGGGAATGTATTCGCGGTCCTTATCAATGGCATTATTCTGGCCTCGCTTTGTGTGTACTTTTTGATGGATGGATCGCGTTTTATTGCCTGGATTCGACATAGGACGCCTCGACGGTTTAGGGTGAAGGCGAACTTTTTTCTTGATACGCTAGAGCATTCGCTAGGGGGGTTCGTGCGGGGACAGATTATTCTGGCGAGCATAATCACACTGATTACGGTGATTGGAGCGCTGATTATCGGGGTACCCTTTGTCGTGCTGTTGGGAGTAATTGCCTTTGTCTTTGAGTTTGTCCCAATAATCGGAGCTTATATCTCGGGCACTATTGCCATTCTCTTTGCCCTCACACAAGGTTGGCAGACGGCACTGATTATGGGGATCTTTGTTACCATTGTGAATGGTGTGCTTGAAGGACAAATTCTAGCTCCACGTATTCTGGGTCAGTCGATAGGCCTGCATCCGATTATATCTATAGCTGCACTTCTGATCGGGAGTCAGCTCTTCGGTGTTTTGGGGGCATTGTTGGCAGCCCCAATCGCAGGCCTGATTCAGAGGCTAGTCCAGGCAGCTTGGGTAGCCTGGCGAAGCAACCACCTTGAAGAGTTTGTGGATGTGTCGCGCGAAGATGCTTCTGGTGAACTGGCTAGTTTCTCTGCTACACCTGGACGAACCCTCAACAAGGGCGCGCCAGGCGAATAGGTTATGGGTCCTGATGAAGTGCTGAGTTTTTCGTGAGCAAAGCGCGATCTTTTTACTATATCTGGCGTTTATCTATGTGATCAATGTTTATGCCTGCTCCGAAAGTTAGTGTCGTTGCTGCTTGCAAGGAAGGAGATGAGCGAAGCATTCACACCCCATCAATGTGATTTTCCATCATTTCCTGGTGCATTGCTTCCTGTAAAAATTACGTTTAATAATATCAAAGTAATGGATAGGAAAGAACATTATGAAGTTTAGTCAGGACGACCTGTGGTCTATACATCAGCGCCTTAAGCTATTGCTTCCTCTTGGAATATCATTATCTGGTGTGGCTTTGTTGTTAGCTGTAAACTTATTCTTTGTGTTGCCTACCAGGGTTTATGTGAGCGCGGCGAAACCGCCTGCTCAGCCTGTGCAGATCGAAGATTTGAAAATGATTACCCCTACAGATGGCTGGGCGCTGTTAAAAGATAGAACTGGGGTGCTGGTAACTCATCGTGGATCGACCCAGTGGCAGAAAGTGACTCCCCCAGATCTGTACTTACCGCCTAACAATCTATTGAATAGCATAACCTCATGGTTTGTTCTGGATGAGCGACATGCCTATATAGGTGTGTTGCAGAATGGCCTGACGAGTCTATGGAGAACCGAGAATGGTGGTCGCTCCTGGACCGAAGCGAAATTCGATTTCCAGCCTCTGACAAATATTGGCATCTATCAAATTGAGTTCATTGATGTGCGACATGGTTGGCTGGCCTTTGATAAGGATCATGGATTTGGTAAATATCATGTTGTGCTCATGAGTACGAGTAACGGTGGCAAGACATGGAAGCAGTTACTCGATACTACCCAGAACCCCTCTGGCCTGCCTACGAATGGGCCAAAGAGGTTTTACTTTACCAGCCTGCAAAATGGATGGATGACTGGGCCTGAGGATGGCACATTGAATGTGCGTTTATATGAGACTCATAATGGAGGGAAGACCTGGATCCTCTCTTCCATCCCTCCGGTTACAGATTCGCCATCAGACGAGAATTCCTTCACTGAGAGCTATGGACCATTCTTCAGTAAAGCGCGTCAAGGGACGCTAATGGTGAAATCTGGTGCTTTCGGGAGCAATTCAAGCGCCCTTACTGTCTTTCACACTAGTGATGGAGGTAAATCCTGGAAATCTGGTGCTACTATTATGAGCAGTGGAACTCGAATCTTCTACTGGATTACCTTTGTAAACGCCAGCAATGGTTGGGTGCTTGGAACAAACGAAAAAAACTGGCCGATTCTTCAGCGAACGTTTGATGGTGGACGGCATTGGAAGACGCTTCAACCAACTGGTTTGCAACCCTATGGTGAGGTCATCACAAGTATGACTTTCCTAAATCCAACTCTTGGCTGGATGGTTGATAAGACTGATGATGGAACGGAAACACTCTTCCAGACATATGATGGCGGTAGAAGTTGGCGAGCCTTGAAACCTACGCTGCAATAGAGCTATATATTCCTTATTCGCTGTAGCGTTATAACTCATTGTTGTGAGTTAATTTGCCAGGGCAACTATTGTCATATCGGATCAGCATCGATACGACTCTGGTGACTACTGAGCCTCTGACTCAGTAGTCACTTCATTTCTCCGTGTAGTGAGGCCTTACCAGCGTTTCCGTTTTTGTTTTATGGATTTGGAAGAGTAGGGTAGCTCTACTTGCGGATTGCAAGCTATAATTTTGAGACACCGATTGGAGAATAGGATGCGTAAGATCATCGTAACGATGTGGATTTCACTAGATGGCTTTATTTCTGGACCAAATAATGATATGAGCTTTGTTGGAGAGTTCTATGACGAAGCTATGGGTAGGTATGAGACTGATATCGTGAGCGCGGCTGACACGCTATTACTAGGGCGTGAAACATATCAGAGTTTTGCGGGTGCCTGGCCTCATGTCCCTAATAATCCGAACGCTTCCCAGGGAGAGATTGAGTACGCGAATATTGTCAATGCCATGCATAAGATCGTCTTTTCCCGCACGCTTGAGAGTGCTGATTGGAACAGCTCGAAGCTAGAGAGGGAGATCGTAGCAACAGAGATTGAGAAGTTGAAGAATGAAGAGGGGCGTGACATATTGATTTATGGGAGCGCTAGCATTGTACAAGCCCTTACCCGCCTGGGTTTAATTGATGAATATCAGCTTCTCATCCATCCTGTGGTTCTGGGGAGTGGGAAGTCTCTCTTTGGCGATAATAAGGTAAAATTGAAACTGTCCAATACAAAAACTCATCCTTCTGGGGTCGTGATTCATTATTATGAACTCGCGGAGAAGTGATGTCGCAGATGAAGCGAGTCTGTTTTGGGGGAAAGGATGTGAGTGCTCCACTCGCATCCTTTCCCTTGTTTTTGCCCTTCTTGAAGCAAACTAGGCGTCTTGGAGCAATTGCCAGAAGGCTTTATCAGCGAGGCGTGTGTCTTTATCGCTCAGTTTGACCGTGCCGCAGCCGCTAGAGTCGGCTTTGGCTGTCAGGAGTGTCGTGCCAGCGTGAGAGAAGACCAGTTCATAGGATGGGCCTGCTTGCATGGTACACATTTGATCTGTGGGCATGGAGGGAAGAGATTGAATATGCTTATAGATTTGTTGGACTTTGGTTGCTTCGCTGACTGTCTTCTCACTCGTTCCGCTTGCATCTACGGGCTTCCTGGTGATATGGAGTGCATCTGGATTGGTAGAAGATGAAGCAGCGGCCTGGGTACCACATCCAACAAGGAGAAGAAGGAGGAAATGGAGACAGAGCAATGTAAGAAGTTGACGTGTTTTCATAAACCCCTCTTGTTTCTATATATAAATGTAATAAGGTCTGAGCCCCGAGTAAAGATAAGACGATACTAGATGGTAAATGGTTCCAGATCAATGTGCGTAAGCGATGTTGTTAACTGGTGTCGTGCGTATGATAGGGAGTGAGACAGTAAAGGTGGTGCCATACCCTGCCTCGCTTTTTAGCTTGATGGTGCCGCCATAGTGATTGATGATCTCATGTGCGATATAAAGGCCCATGCCCAGACCGGGAAAGATATGTTCTTCTTTACTGAAGCTACCACGGTTAAAGCGTTCAAAGATATTGGCCTGGAATTCTTCTGGAATGCCTATGCCATAGTCGCGTATTTGGATGAAAGCGGTATGCTCAGAGGAGGTGAGGGTGATATCAACTGTATTTGCCTGCGGAGAATATTTGATCGCATTCGTCAACAAGTTGGTAAAGACTTGGCTCAGCCTGTGTTTATCGCCCAGGGTATGCATGCTGGTCGCGCCATGGAGGTGTAGGTTATGTGTAGTAGTGGTTTCTTGCATCTCATCTATGATCCTGCGGACAAACACGTCGAGATCAAGCATCTCATCTATATAGCTAAACCTCCCCATCCGAATTTTGGATACATCGAGAAGATCGTTGATTAAATCTGTAAGTACAGCTACCTGTATATCCGTGCGCATCAAGTAGGACTCCACTTTATCATATGAGTGATGCTTGAGATGTTTCTTCACAAAATGGAGCAGCATCTTAAGCGCGGCAAGTGGTGTTTTTAATTCATGACTGGCGATGCTAATAAACTCGTCCTTCTTTTTTTCAAGCTCTTTCTGCGGTGTCATGTCCATGATAAAGCAGATTAATTGATCGCTTCCTTTTTCCATCATAGCTCCGCCGAGCAGGACGGGAACAATTCGACCATCATTGTGTCGGCGGTAGACTTTCTCAAAAGGCGTACACGTACCGGTTTCTAAAAGTTCCCTGATAGCCTTCTCATCGAGTGAACGATACTCATCGGGTGTTGTGGTGTTCCATCGTGCTAACCCCTCCTCAAGCTCGGCCTGGGAATAACCAATTATATCTAGATAAGCCTGATTCGCTTCAATGACACGACCATGGATATCCGCGAGCGCGATGCCGATGATGTTTGAGGTAAATAGACGCTTAAAACGAACATAGCTTGTCCGCAAAGCGGTTTCGAGTAGCTTTTGTTCGTGTATATCGGTGACCGTACCTATCCATTGCACAATTTCGCCATGAGTGTTGCGTACTGGCTCTCCCCGTGCCAGAAACCAGCGATAGTTTTGGGTATGTATATTACGTAGTCGTTGCTCTACTTCGAAGGGCTTACCAGTGCGTATGCATTCTCTCCATTCATTTGTTGTCCGCTCAAAATCGTCAGGATGCAGACATGCGCTCCACCCCCAATCTTGAATTTCACCCAGGGTCATTCCCGTGTAGTTTAGCCAGCGCTGATTGGCATAGTTGATATAGCCATCTGCGCGTGCCATCCAGACCAGTTGTGGCATAGCGTTGATCAGCATCCGAATATCTTCTTCGGTTCGCCTCTTTTCTGTCGTGTCCAGGTATGAATAAATGAGGCATGAGATGTTATTAAAGATATCTAGTTGTGGGGTAATGGTTGCTTTTATATCGCGGAATGAGCCACTGGGGCAGAGGATGCGAGTATCGATACGTACGATTTGGCCATGGATGGCATAGTCTATTGCGGTGCGTATGCGCTGTTGAATGAGGAGGTCATAAGACCACCAGGAGATTTGAACGAAAGGTTTCCCAATGATTTCGTCGGTCCAGGGTGGTGATAGTGCTACAGGGTGGCATGTTGAATCCACAACAATTCCCTGGGTATCGAGGATAATGATGCCAGCGTAGACGCTTTCGGCGTGGTTTTGCCAGAGCGGGTCATTCCGAAGGAATGTATCTAGAAGAAGCGTATTTTCCTGAGAGGGAGGTATGAGGATATGTTTGATATGCTCGTTCCATAAAGGACCGACAAATCGCTCATTGTGAGAGGGGTTGTTTTGCATAATTGTACTGCACTCTTTCTTGTCGGTTCCCTATCAACAGAACACAGAAATACATCTTGCACAACATACTCTACACCTGTAGGACAAGCTCAACTTTTGCAAGGGCTGTGCCCGCCCTCCTCAGACTTCTACATTGGTCTGTCTTATTCACTTTGTGATGGGCATGTGCCTCTTGAATAGGCTGACTCCCTTGAGCATGTGTGAAAGTCAGCCTGTTGATAATTTAGACTTTTACTAACGGCTGATAAATCTCAATGAGATGACCGTCGGAATCCATGATATGAGCCTGACGTGCTTGTAGATCTGAAAAATCTTGCGGGGAGTAAACTGAAGTGGCACCTCCTGCTATCAGATCAGCGTAGGTCTTGTCAACGTCATCTACCTGAAATGAGAGATACAACGATTGGGCATGCGGCTGTATGGGGAGCGTGTCGCCACCAGCTTTTGCGACTGCTTTGCTGCCGATGAGGAGTAATGTCACGCTGCCAGTGTCGAATGATGCAAACTCGCCATTCTCATCGCTGTATGTCAGGGGCAATTTTGCGACTTTGCTCCAGAAGTGAACCGCTGCTGGGAAATCGGTAACTCGCAAGGGAATATAGGTTAGTTTCATTTGGATAGTATTCCTTTGAATTGCTATCGTGAGCGCCAATATGCTCAGGCGTTGGTGACAGAGAGTGGACTATAGATCTCAATGAGATGTCCATCGGGGTCGGCAATGTGGGCGGCACGTGCGTTCCAGGTCGCGCGATCCAGGGGACCTTTGATCGCTGTAGCGCCACTCTCGATGAGTCTGGTATAGGTCTCGTCAACATTTTCCACGCGGAAACTGATTACCGCTCGTTGACCAACTGGGTCTGGTGTTGGCGTTGCTTCATCGATTGCCGAGGCCATACTATCGCGCCCGATGAGTTCCAACAGGGTACTACCTGTGTCGAAGTAGGCATAAGTTAGCCCTTCATCACAGAACGGCATTGTAAGGCCCATAACGTCCTGCCAGAAGCGAATTGAGGCAGAGAAGTTACGGACCAGTAAGCGAACAGAAATCAATTGCATTGGTATCCTCCTTTTGAAGCAACTACCCTTGCATTGTAATCGCAATTGCGGTTAAAATAAGTCCTAAACTCGTGCAATTTGTGAATATCCTCCTTATCGGGAAACCTGAGCACATTCTTCTGGATACGAACCCCAACACCGCCAGAGTGGCAGTTAGCGCTGATATGCTCAGGGGTTTCGATAAGGAGTGCATGCTAGCCGCGCTCAGCGGCGTTGGGGTTCGCATAAGACCAAAGTGAATATAGAGAGGGAAGAGTGTATCATCCAACAACGCGTCTGCTTACAATACTAGAACTGTTGCAAACACATCCGCGCATGGGAGGAGATGAACTGGCGCGCCGTCTGGAAGTGGAGCCGCGAACGGTACGTCGCTATATCCAGATGCTTCAGGATATGGGTATGCCAATCGAGGGGTCGCGGGGACCGGGTGGTGGTTATCGTCTGCGCCCTGGATTCAAGCTACCTCCCCTCCTCTTTACTGAAGATGAGGCTACGGCAATTGTCTTCGCGTTACTTGGGGCACCCTGGCTGGAAATTGACTTCTCGTCAGTGGCGGTTGAAGGAGCGCTTGCCAAGGTCTATCGTGTGCTGCCATTACGTGGACGTGAGCGCCTGCAAAGTATCTCTGAGCATCTGGTATTGGTGTCGCATCAGGAGGACATGCGCCCAGATGCCTCATTATTGATCGCTCTCAGTGACGCTATTCAGGAGCGGCGGCGTGTAGCAATTGTATATCGTTCGCATCATAATCAGCAGACGACGCGCGAGATTGAGCCGTATGGGTTGGCTGGACGTAAAGGACAATGGTATGTTGTTGGCTATTGCTGCCTCCGAAAAGATTTTCGCCTTTTTCGATTAGATCGCATGGATGATGTACGCTTGCTCAAAACAACCTTTACGCGTGATGAGGACTTTGATTGTCAGGAGTTTGTTGTCAAGCGACTTGATACTATTCCTGCCCTCTGGCAAATTGAGATTGAGTTCCATGCGGAACTGTATACTGTGCGTCATAAGATACCTACCTCACACGGCAAATTAAGCGAGACCTCATCGGGGGTACTCTTCCAAACGCACCATTCCCATCTACCCGAAATGGCGCGGTACCTGATGAGCCTCAATATCCCCTTTGTCATTCGCCAACCACCAGAACTCCGCGACGCGCTACGTGAACTGGCTTTGCACATGAGTAGCATAGCTGATACCGTCCCTGAGATAGACATATCCCCAGGCAAGGCTTAGGGAGAGTTGGTCCTGGTGTCTACTCCACTACTTTCGAATATTTATGGATGATTCTGGACAATTCTATCGTTATTCTTGAATGTATGTGCTATAGTTTATTGTCGCTAGCGAATAGCTTGTCTTCCAGGCAGGCGAGTGCCAAAAGGCAAGTTCGTGATGCTCCCAATTGCCGTCCTTTTTAGTATCCCGAAGGAGACCCATATACATTGGCAGTTGAGACGATTCTCGCCCTACTTGCGGTTATGCTGATTCTGGTTGCTATAGCGCACAAGCTAGGCATCCCTGAACCCATTTTACTTGTCACAGGCGGATTGGCGATCAGCTTGGTTCCTGGCTTGCCCCGTGTGACACTTGAGCCTGACATTGTATTTGTGCTGTTTCTACCTCCTATCATTCAATTATCGGCCTATGACACCTCAATGCGTGATTTTCGGACGAACCTGCGCTCAATTGGCTTGATGGCGATTGGCCTGGTTCTGGCGTCTATGATCGCGGTCGCCGTAATAGCGCATATGCTTATACCCAGTCTGCCCTGGCCTGCTGCTTTTGTCCTGGGAGCAATCGTCGCGCCCCCGGACGCTGTGGCGGCGAGCAGCATTGCCAAGCGTTTCCGTCTCCCGCGCATCATCGTCACTGTGCTGGAAGGTGAGAGCTTGCTCAATGATGCTACCTCGTTGGTAGCGTATCGCACGGCTGTTGTCGCTGTAGTCACTGGTGCTTTCTCGATGTGGCAGGCTGGTGGAGAGTTCCTACTTAGCAGCCTGGGTGGGATTGCCATTGGTATCGCTGGTGGCTTCGTGGTGACTCCATTCTTCCGTCGCCTAGCGAACGATGTACCTGTCTACTTGACCTTCACCTTTCTCTCTGGTTTTGCTGTCTATCTTCTGGCGGATGCTTTGCATGCCTCAGGGGTATTGGCGGTTATCGCGCTTGGACTCTTCTATGCTCAGCCTCGCTTCAGTACTATGACGCCAGTGCTACGTATTCAGGGGACAGCGATCTGGGAGATGGTGGTCTTTCTTCTAAATGGGATGATCTTCATCCTGATTGGTCTACAACTGCGGGGCGTCGTAGAGAGACTCGCGGAGGCTCATATCTCGCTTATATCGGCTGTTGTCTATGCGATTGTAGTCTGTTTCGTACTGGCGGCTGTGCGTATGATCTGGGTTTTCCCAGGAGCCTATTTAGGGCGAATAGGTGGTAAGGTGCAGCGGGAGGTGCCACCGTGGCAACATATCTTGATTGTTGGCTGGACTGGCATGCGCGGTATTGTTTCGCTGGCATCGGCTCTCGCGTTGCCTCTGGTTATTGAAGGAGGAGCGCCCTTCCCGCAGCGTGATCTGATAATCTTTATTACCTTTGTGATCATTCTGGTGACGATTATTGGGCAAGGTTTGAGTCTGCCCTTACTCATTCGCTGGCTGAAGATTACTACTGACGGCAGCGAGGAGCGTGAGAAGCACAAGGCACGCCTCAAGGTTGCACTCTCGGCTCAGACACGCTTACATGAACTGGTGGAGCAGGAGCTTATCACAAAGGAATTCGCGCTGAAGATGAAGAAGCGCTATGCGTCCAGGGTGCAGTTACATACTGCCCGTTATCACGGAGAACGGGACGAGGAGGCTGAGGTTCATTCCACGAAGGTTGCACAGTTAGAACAGGATTTGCTAGAGGTTGAGCTGGATGCCCTGGTGAGACTGCGCAATGAGGAGTGGATCAGTGATGAAGTGATGCGCCGGGTGCAGCAGGAACTAGATTTTGAGTGGCTGCGCCTGGAGGGCGAGCAGGACCGAGGCGCGTAGGAACTTGAAAAAGAAGTGAGGTGGTTGGTCCCGAAGGACCAGCCACCTCACTTCTCATTGGATCAGGAATTCTTCGCTCACTTCCTCCTCACTTTGCCCCTCACCACTCATGATGTTGAGTGCGAGGAACGTGCCGATGAAGTCACCGACCGTTCCCTTCAGTGCGAGCAGGAAGACACTGCTCGCCACCACCAGGGTGTGAACTCCCTCGAAGTGGTGCCAGCGATCCGTGAAGACGCTGGCACCCCAGATACCCATAGCGATGCTCAGATACCCGGCCGAAACCGCCAGCAAGACCATCTTCCCGCAACTCCTGAGCGCGACCCGCAGGACGTTGCCCTTCGAGTCGCCCCAGCCCTGGAGCTGGAAGACGCGCTGCCCGAACTGAGCGAACTTCGTTACCGCCGCCATGAGCACGGCACCAACAACATCGATGCCAGTTCCCAGTAGCGGTAGGGAGCCAGTAAAGGTCCCTTCTCGCGTGCTTTTCCAGGCCCAGAGAACCAGGAGCGCTCCCCCGATCAGCCCCGTTCCAGCCAGAGCGGCCCACAGGTGATCCGTGCGCTTGTGCTCCAGCTTTGGGAGCCATCCCTCTTTAGCAGCGGCGCGACCCATGTATCCCGAGCGCAGAAGCATCAGCGTGAAGACGGTGCCCATCTGTACCAGGACGAAGCTTTTGGTGAACTCACCCTGATTGATGAGAACCGCCAGAACGTTGCTGACCAGGACGGCGAACTCGGTAATGAGAACCGACAGAACTTCTCCCTTGCCGATCCAGCAGATGCGCCGCCCCCTGGAGTGAAGCCAGAAGGAAAGCACCATGAAGAACGGCGGGATGCCCAGTGGGCCGACGAACAGCGTGGCGTTAATAAAGATACGCCACACCTTTCCGTCGACGCTCGGAGCGAAGCCGAAACCGAAGGCGAATTCAGCGACGCTTGTTACCCAGACCAGCGCGAACGCGACCAGCGCGCCCACGACCAGACGTTTGCCAGAAAGTTTGAGCATCTCCCATGAGATTGCTACGTCATCACGAAGTGCCGTGACGACATGCTTTACTCTCTGGGAGAGACTTTTCCCCCAACCAAACACAACCACCACACCCACCAACAGTTTGGGGATTTTGTCGTTTGCGAAGAGCTTCCTCGATCCTACGCATGTTGTCAGAAATGACCGTGCTTCGGTGACCGCTTGCGCAGCCCCAGAGCGTGAAGCAGTGAATAAATTCGCGCGTAAATGCGCGTTTGTTACACCCCATGCGTAGCTCCACCCGGCATCCTTAGCCGTTCGCTATCCTTTTTTTACACCTCCCTGGGGATAGGCCACAGGCCCGGAGCTTTCACTCAACGGGGTAGAGGAGAAGCTATTGATATATGATAACGCTGATTTGCTCACTTGAATTCCCATTAGGTACATTTGTGTTATGACTCTGAAACTGAGCATGAAAATTCCCCCATGCTTGAGCATGGGGGAATTGGCCGTAGATACACTTTTGCCTTTGCTCTAACGTTGCAAAGGATAGATATCTCGCTTACCATCATGCAAGACCCAAAGGCCGTTTTGTGAGCCAGAATAAATCTCTCCAAAGAAGAAGTAGAGTATCCCATCATATGAAGTTGGGTAACCTGGCCCCCAGGTTGCACCTTTGTTTGGAGACTTCTCTCCCCAATGCCATTTGATCTTACCAGTATATGCTGTATTACATCGATCTCGCTTACCCATGCCTCTGGCCCCTCAATGCTAGGGCTTTCATTTTCGCCGACCTGAATCCAGGGCAGCCAGCGCACATGCCTTATTTGGCGCAGATGTGAATAGGCGACGTTGGTCGCAATTCGATAGAGCCAGGCGCGAAACTGTAATTCACCTTGTATGCCTGGTAAGCCCTTCCAGGCTTTGAGAAAAGTCTCCTGCGCTAGATCTCGCCCCCATTCATCATTTCCCACTAGGCGAGCTATATAGGTACAAATAGGCGCATTAAAGATTTCAAAGAGATGTGCAAATGCGGCAGCTTTTCCCTAGCGTGCTTGCGCTACAAGATGATCGAGGGAGACTGTATCTTTCTGAATACAGTCTGAAGCTTCTTCTCTATAGGCCTGATACATCTGTTCTCCTCGACTTTGTATATCCAAGCTTTCTATTTCTTGTAACGCATGTAGATATACATTCCCTGCGTAGTATTTCAGCTTTTTTAGCCTAAAGGAGAAGTTCGTTGTATGCATAGAATGTTTTCGCGAAAACAACGACAGCGGCGCTTGAGCCAGCGCGGAACTCAAGCTGATGTGGGGGATATTGGTGAAAGTGCAAGCTATGTGACCTAAGTGGCATAGCTTGCACTGTTTGTTAATCCTGGCTCAGGCGGATAGTCTGAGCCAGGATTGTACGCCGCGAGGAGCGTGCGATTAAATACACTGAGAGTATAGCGATGCCGACAAGTGCCAGAAGCGTGAAGACCAGCGATAGAGGTGGTTGGACCCTCACAGGGAGCGTGTGCTGGAGCAGATTGTATTCTACGCCACTCAGATTGCCCAGAGTGCCAGCAACAGGAGTGCTGCTGATGATGAGATTGGGTATGAGAGTCAGAGTCAGTAGAAGGCCGAAAGTAATACCTATTGGTAGTGCTAATAAATAGATCAAGCCTTGTTCCCAGGCCAGCATTTGTGTCACCAGGAGAGGTTCGGTTCCAAGCGCGCGTAGAACAGCGAAATTTATTTGCCGCTCCCGCAGGCTATTCCAGGTCATCAAGGCGTTGCTACATGTCCCAAGTAACAGAGCCACAACTGTACCAAGGCCCAATAATATGAACAAATCCACTGTCAGGGGTCAGTGCGCAGTGTGTCGAGCAAGGCTCGTCTATCTTTTAGCTCAGTGATGTGCAATGCTGATGCGCTCAACTGAGAACGCAACTGCGTCAGAAGCGCTGGATCATCGCTAGTGCGCAGCCAGAACTGAGTGAGAGTCATTGGTTGCTTATCTGTTTGCGCGCGATAAGTCGCAAGCGTCTGATAGTCTACAAGTAGTGCCGGTGTTACGCTTAAGTCGTTGGAGGTCTTTAATTGTGGCGAGTCATACATACCCTCAATCTCGTTCACGCGAGCCACGGCGAAAAAAGTCGTCTTATAGCTTTTGCCCGAAGCATAGGAAGTGAGCGTAAACGTTTTGCCGGGTGAGAGGTGCAACTCATCCCAACCCAGCGCATCGATGAGGGCGGGAACTACGTGCTGCTGAATAGCCATATCTCGCTTTGCTACGAGTGTGCGCATAAGCTCGCTTAAGGGTTGCTCAGCGTTTCGGTTACTCCAGAATGTTGCCTGAGCATATGTTGAGGAATCGATGGCTCGTATGCGTGTGGCATGGCTCTGATCGATAAAGCCGACAATCTGATTGCCGACGGAGGCTGCCTTCACGCCTTTGAGCGTTCCTAAGGAATGATAGGCATTGGGCACAGAAGAGATTGAATTGTCTGATATGGTTCCACTGAAATCCGCGATATTCTCATAGCGTGCTAGCTCAGTGAGGCGTAACTGTTGTGAGTTGCTAAAGATGAGTGTGAGCATGATAAAAGAAGACGCAAGCGCGAGCAGGAGGGATACCTGCAAGGGGCGTTGGGGAGAGCGTGTCATCTGCGCTAGAGCGAGCATGAGGGGTGCTGCTCGTCCACGACTTGCCAGGGATGCCAGAAAGTTGAGTACGCGTGGAGCCAGGCGTAAGAAACAGAAGGCAAGCCCCAGAATCAGGAAGAATGGGGCTAGAAGCGCGAGAGGGGTAGCGATTACAAAAAGCACGTCGTCAGAGAGTAGTGTGCGCAGGCTGTAGGCGTAGTTTGCCAGGAGATAGAGGCAAATCGCGATTAGCGTTGCAAAGATATCCAGGTAGAATCGCTCCCAGAAGGGACGACGTGTTGCGCGTGCGGTCTCTTTGCGCAAGGTGAGAATATTCAACCTCAAGCTTTGAATGAGGGTGAGGATGAGGATACCCATGCCAGCGAGGAAGGCCACGAGCATGTATGGTGAAGTACTCAGTATTGTATGCCAGGGATTGCTCCATAGAACATCGACTGCGTCTCGCCCTAGCGGTTGGAGGAGTGTGCGCGTTACAGAGCTTACAACGAGTGGTGCGCAGATGGTACCTATAGCTACCGCCAGTAGGGCCGCTATCAAACCCTGGAATGTGAACGAGAGCATAATTTGAAGTGAGCTTGCTCCCCGACTTCGTAATATCGCGATAGTGCCTGACTGGCGTTCGACGAGCAAGGAAATCAAGAAACTCATGAAGAAAAGGTCGAGCAAGATTGTGGGAAGCGAAATGATCAAGACAGGCACATGCGAGAGCGCCAGATGGGTGCTCAACTGATTCAGAATCGAGGGGCCATCGCCCAGGATGGGACTTCCAAAGGCCTGCCCTGCTAAATAAGGAGGGTCGAAGTTGAGAAAATTATTGTCTTGGGGAGTGCTAGCTTTACTAAAGCCTGTTCCCGCATCTCTGAGATCCTGACGAAATTGATTATACTGTTCAATGGTTAGATGTGAGGGATCGATAAAAAGGTCCCAACTGGCGAAAATAACCTTATCAAAGACGAACGCCTCACGAGTTAGCGGACCCTGATAGATCTCCGACTTAATGGTAGGAATATTTTCATGCTCAAGACGATCCTGGCACCAGAGGGCGAGGGCATTGCTTGAGAGTAGGAGAGGGAAGCTCACAGGCTGAGCTCTCTCTGGATTAATACGTGTCGGAAGGAAGTTTGTGCCACGCCAGAATATGTCGTTGGCATTCACATCTATGAGACCAACGACGCGCATGGTAAGTTCTGTGTTATGGACGAGGTGGGGATCTCTGGTAAAGCCTGCTAGATCCTTCTCAGTGGGACTTGTAAAAAAGGTGATGTTGGTAGTGATGGTTGAGCCAAGAGAAATATTCAGCGCCTGCGCTACTTGGGGCTTGAGAGCTACCTCCAGTTCGCTGCCAGCATTGTTTGTCGGGAACCTACCCTGAATAAGATGGACGTGATTGCGCATCTGGACGTTATCAGTCGTAATGAAGTTGAGTTGATCGCCTGCATTGGGGTTTGTGGGTGTGAGAAGCGGAAAGCCGCCTACCCGATATTGCGCCTGCACTTCCGGTTTTAGATAGGGGGCGAGATGCGTTCGGAAGGGTTCTATGGTCGTAGCCTGCATTGACTTGAGCAATTGGGGTGAGAGTGCCATTGCGTTCGCACTTAATGTCAGGCGTGAGTTTTCAGGTGACACGCGGATTGATTGGCGCAGACTGGCGGTACCGGTTACTTGTTCAAGAAGTGGGATTGCGCACAATAAGAGGATTGCAAAGCTCATACCCAAACAAATGATAAAGAGCAGCATCCAATTTGAGCGCCAATTCCATCGTGTGAGGTGGGCTACAGATGAAGATGTTGTCCTCAGAGATTGTGTGAACGGGCGGAACCAGATAGCGAGTTGCATCCCTATAACTCCTTTATGGCTAAATCCTCTCCCTGTCGAGGCTCTTTTGAGCTTTGAAGGCCACGCTCTGCCTTTTGTGATCAAATATTTTGATCAATTATACACTTGTTCTCATTCAACTTCCATTACCCATGCTAAGTCTTCTGCGAAAACTAATGCTACTGGTCTCAGTTAGCACACACTTTCTCAGGTTTTTGGATAAGGAGTGAAGCCATAGTTGGAGGAAATGGCACGACGGTGCGTGGCCCAGCACTTAATGGTATCCTCGAAAACGCTAAAAATGGATCTTTGTAGGGGGCCATTGACGTATTATACTTGGCCCATCAAAGAAGCTTGGTTAGGTAAATAGAATCTGAAGGAGAAAAATAATATGGGTACAAGAATGAACTACTCTAAGGCTGCTCCAGGAGCCATGCGGGCCATGAATGGTGTTGAAAAATATATCGCTGATTGTAGCATTGAAACTTCTCTAAAGGAACTTGTACGTTTGCGTGCCTCACAGATAAATGGTTGTGCCTACTGTGTCGATATGCATAGTCTGGATGCTCGTGCTGGCGGAGAGACTGAGCAGCGCCTATATGCTCTTCCTGTGTGGCGAGAGACCCCCTTCTTTAGTGAGCGCGAGCGTGCTGCTCTGCTCTGGACAGAGAAACTCACCCAGATTTCAATTGATCAGGTTCCAGACGAGGTGTTTGAGCAGGTACGCTCTCACTTTAACGATACCGAACTGACGGATTTGACACTGCTCATCGCAACTATCAATGCCTGGAACCGTTTCGGCATTAGCTTCCGTGATGAGCCTGGGTACTATAAGCCATAATCGTTTTGTAATTAAAGCGGTTGTATGCGTGATGGGAAAACAATCAAGGAGAAGCCACAGAACTGTTGCTTCTCCTTGATATAAGTCAAGCTAGCACCAAATGTGCAAGCAGTATTTCATGATAATAGTAGGATTACGCGTCTTTACTAGAAAGGATGCGCGTAAGCTTTGTCCCACACACAGAACAGGTTCCCTGCATCGCAGGTTTCCCGTTTTTCATCTCGATTTTGTGGGGATCCTTCATTTCGCGCTTTTCCTTACATTTCACGCAATATGCGACGTCTGCCATAGACAGACCTCCTTTCAATGTGAACTGAAACCAAATATATCATACCCACGCAAGCAGAATATATTTGACTTTTATTATTCACGTTTCTCAAACATGTTTGGGAGCATTTTTATACTCCTTGAGGTACTTTTTGGATACCTCCCTATCCCTGCTATCCCCCTTCGTTTTCGGATTCTTCCTTCCCAATTAGCTGTCAAAAATTTCAGTGGTAAACCCGCATCTAGAGCGGACTTATCCAATTAGATGTGAGTGTATTTTGCGCGGAAAATGGGGCACCGAAAATCTAAATGAGTTCTCTTCAGTGCTCTCAGACACAGAAAAGAAGCTCAATTTAGAAGAAAAGAAAGTTGCCTCATATCCATTTTTGACAATAGTACTTCTTTCCACTGAAAAGGCACAGTGCGAAAGAAAAAGAAAAAAAGCGACTTACTAGCAAATCCATAAGCTTGATGTTACTAAAATCCGATTGTGGTCTTTGGGATTGAAGCGGCGCTTGAGGTGTATATTTTGTTGTCGCCAAGAGACAATGCTGAAAGTCAGGAAAGGTCGGGAAAAGCGAATAGTTTCCAGATATGCCTTGGATAAACTAGCCTGAAGCTTCTTCTGTTCGATTTTGGGATTTTGCTCCTTCTTCTGTGTGTTTCAGTTCTTGTGCAAGTTGAGTAGATAGTTCTTGAGCCTCGATTGTTTTAGGGTGGACATTGCCCAGAGACTGAGAACGAATTTCCAGAGCTTGTTCAACAAGAGATCGTGCTTCTCTCAGCTTGCCTTGCCTCTGAAAAAAGATAGCCAGATCATGTAGCGATTGTGCTGTTTCAGGATGCTGTCGGCCTAGATGTTGTTCTCGGATGGCAAGCGCTTGTTGATAGATTGGCTCTGCCTTCACGTACTCCTCCTGATCACGGTAGAGGTTTGCCAGCCCATTGAGTGGTTCCGCTACCAGAGGATGTGTACGGCCTAATATTTGTTCTCGGATAGAAGTCGCGCGTTGATAAAGCGGTTCTGCCTTTGCATATTTGTTCTGCATGCGATAGAGTTCTGCCAGATTGTTCAACGAGGTTGCAACTTCGGGATGGCTGGAACCCAGGTTCTGTTCTCGGATGGCAAGCGCTTGTTGATAGCGTGGTTCCGCCTCTGTGTATTTGCCCTGCATGCGGTAGAGTTCTGCCAGATTGTTCAATGAGGTCGCCACGTTAGGGTGATCTGACCCCCAAGTTTGCTTCCAAATATGCAGAGCTTGTTGATAACGTGGTTCCGCCTCTGCATACTTCCCCTGTTCCCAGGAAAGATTTCCCAGATTGTTCTGCGCGCGAGCTATATTCAGCTGGTCGTGGTCCGGGCTCTGTTCCCAGATAGACAAAGCACGCTGTAAGAGTTTCTCTGCTTCCGCATATTTCCCCTGGTTCCAGTAGAGGGCTGCCAGGTAGTTAAGCAAGGCTGCTACCTTGAGATGCTCGGGGCCTAAAATTTGCTCTTGAATGCGTAACGCACGCAGATAGAGCGGCTCCGCTTCCATATATCGCCCACGTTCACGAAGATACTGAGCTGTCTTGTAAGCTAAGGATGCTAGAGCGAGGGAATCCTCAACCGTAAGTCTATTCAGGCATAGCAGTGCATGTGGTAAGAGCCGCTCACATTGCTTCCAGATGGGATATTCTGTTGTCGGCTGCACTTCGGGTAACACGACATCAAGCGCTTCAATGATTCTCCTGGTCCACTCTTGTCGTTCTGTTTCTGTCATAGTATCCAAGTGAACTGCCTGTACGAGTCGATGGATCGAAAAGGTTTGTGCTTCTGGTTGACGAGATAACAAAGAGTAGGAACACGCGAGAGCGATCACTCTGTTCCAGTCCAGCACATCGCTACATACAGTTCCCAAAATTGGTCCGAGATGTGTTCCTCCCTGGCGAAAGAGTTCTTCGGGTATTGCATCTGGCTGTAGCAATGTACAGACCCGTAAGAGATCTCCCACCGCTGGATGGCGTTCAGCAGTCGCTGTGATCGCGAGGGCGAAGGTCGTGGAAACTGGCATGGGGTGATTCTGGCCTCCTTCTCCTCTCTGATGGAGCAGGATGGTACGTCGGGTATGGAAAAGTTCCAGGTAGGCAGGCAGACCACACTGCGTTTCTTCCAAGTAGGCTCCCGCTTGGTCGAGTGCCAGCGGAAGCCCTCCCATGAGCGTGACCAGGTTTACCGCAACAGCATACAGGGAAGATTTCTGCACGGATAGCTGGAGTACTTGCTCGTTGGTCGCATCTGCCTCCAACACTTTTGCCCGACATAATAAGAAAAGCATCCCTTCCTCATGTTCCATCGGCAATAGTTGCATCCCCCGCGCTCGCGTACCTAAGATCTGCAAACGAGTTGTGAGCAAGACTGCTCCATGTCGTGCGGATGGAAGAAAGAGATCTAAGATTCCCAGGTCGTCCACATTATCGAAGATGAGCAACCACTGACTATGCGTTGTCAGCCAGTGGCGAACTGCTGTCATGACGCGTTGCTGATCCCTGTCATCGCATTCTGGCAATTGAAGTGCCTTGGCAATCTGTAATAGACTTGAGGTGAGACTATCGTTGGTCTCCGCCCCAATCCAGAAGATTGCGCTAAACTCTTTGGCAAATCGATAGGCATATTCCAGGGCGATTTGTGTTTTACCCACGCCGCCCAGCCCGTAGAGTGCATATACATGGGTAGATTCAGCCTCTTGATTGGTATAGAGAGATGTATGGAGAGCTGTGAGGTATTCTTCTCGACCAGTGAAGAAAGGGTTGCGTGTATACGGGACGCACCAATGGAGTGTGTGGGAGGACGATTTTTTCTGATCTTCAAACAACTCTTCGAGGCTCAGTCCAAAGAAGCGGCTTAGTTGGACTCGGACGGAGGCTTGGGGAATCGCCTGTCCTTGCTCCCAACGGCGTATGCTTCGGGCGGAGAGTGCTAGTGCCTCAGCCAGAGCCTCTTGTGACAAATGACGCCGCAATCGTTCCTCACGCAAACGGTCTCCAAAACTCATAAATAGTGCCGTCCCTTCTGGATGTTCTGTCATATTTGTGTAAAATTAACTATGTAAATACAGTGTAAAAGAATATTATCGGCATGTAAAGCGATTGGAGCAAATTGACCTGAAAGTGTCCGGTAGTTGTCCTGTTAGGGGATGCTCTTTCTCTATTTATTTCTTATCATGAAATGCAGATAGATTGAGAGGTGAGCTCGGCGTAGGTGAGAGTGGAGTGCCCACATATGGATGAGGGGCCTGGCGCAGGCTAAAACGCCACGCCGACATATGCTGGGAAAAGCTGCCAATTTGTGTACTCCAATTCTGGTTTTGGCGTATATGATCGCTTTCAGAGTCAAGAAAAGATTATTTGCTAGGCATTTTCTCCCTCTATCCTCTCTAAAAGCCAATTCAGTATGTTATGCTCTCATAAGACACTAATTTTCCTTGCTACGTCATCCGTTTCTTCTCCAACGCTATAAGCTCACTTTGAGGGAGGTACTGGGTGTCGTGCTGGTGTTTTTGGAATACATAAAATAGGAGCGTATAATGGATGTAACTCCTTTTAGGGCATGGATGGGCCGGAAACGGCTTCGCTTACTCACCTTTGGCATACTGGCTCTCAGTTGTATTGTTGGCCTTATTTTCACTCCACAACTTCTCAATGCCTCTGCTGCCAATAGCGTGGCACTCCTCTCCCAGGGGCATTTGGCGGTTGCCTCATCAACCGAGAATGTCCTTCTTCCCCCATCGGCGGCGGTAGATGGCAAGGCTGAGACCCGCTGGTCCAGCGCCTATAGCGACCCGCAATGGCTGGCTATTGACCTTGGGGCATCTGTCAATGTTGGTCGTGTCGTACTCCAGTGGGAAACCGCGTACGCGAAGGCATATAAGCTTCAGGTTTCTGATGATGGGAAAAAATGGACGACTATTTATACACAGCAGGCCGGGCATGGCGGAACTGAGACCATAAGCGTTTCTGGCAAGGGTCGGTATATCCGTATATATGGCACAAAGCGCGCCACTGAATATGGCTATTCGCTTTGGGAATTTAAAGTATATGGTCAGGATAGTAAGGCCCCCAGTACTCCTACCGCCACGGTAAGTACTCCCCCTGCTACGGGAATTACCCCTACCGCCACTGGTGAGAGCGGTACATCGCCATCGGGCCAGAATATGCCACTGGGTGATATTGCTGGGTGGCATCAGGTCTTTACTGAAGATTTCACATCGGATGTGGCGGTTGGAGACTTCCCTGGCCCTGCCTATGATAAAAAGTTTACTATCTATCAAGATGGTTGGCCCGACACAGCAGGCCAACTGGGATCGCCATCAAAATATTATCCTTCTAAAGTCCTGAGCGCCAAAAACGGCCTATTGAACCTGTATTTACATACAGAGAATGGTACTCCAATGGGGGCAGCGATCCTGCCTATCCTGAAGAACCACTTGTATGGGAGATACACGATTCGCTTTAGATCAGATTCGCTCAAAGGTTTTAAGACGGCCTGGCTCCTGTGGCCTGATAGTCAGAATGGAGGAATCTCGGCTAAAGATGGAGAGATTGACTTCCCCGAAGGTGATCTCGATAACACGATCAATGGCTTTATGCATCCACGTGATGGTAGCGAGCAGGATGCGTTCGATAGTGGTGTGACCTATACATCCTGGCATACCGCTACCCTTGAGTGGTCTCCAGGCAAGGTGCGCTTTATCCTTGATGATAAGGTTGTTGGCGTATCAACACGAGCGATACCCAATGTTCCAATGCAGTGGGTCATACAAACTGAGTCATGCCTTGATGGTTGCCCATCCCCTTCGACGCGTGGCAACTTGCAAATTGATTGGGCTGTTGCCTATGATCCAGCATAAGACTCGTATCATTTGGGCCTAGCTTATCGTTTATAGTTGCGACATCTGTCCCTGATGTCCTCCAATGAACCAACGACCATACGATGTTCAGGTTTATTGGAGGACACCTTTGTTGTGAAGCGTGAAGGTTGTCACTTTCAGACACCTTTTTGTCACTTGTAGCTCTGGCGTTTTCCTCTCCACGAGTTTATGCTGTACGCAATGAATGCAATTCTCTGTATGAAGCTTGTTGGCTTATACGATGGAAAGGAATGTGCCAGTCTATGTTGACTGAAAATATGCGCGCTTGTTATGAAGAGAATGGTTATGCGATTGCGAGGGAGTTGTTTACACCCGATGAGGTGGAGCACCTGCGCGACCATTTTGTAGAGTTGCGGGCGAGAGGTGCTCATCCTGGCGATTTAGTCGGAGTTGACGCGGAAAGTAGCGATCCACTGAAGCACTATCCTCGGATGATTCATATGCACCATTGGGACGAGACGAGCCTTACATGGTTGTTAGAGCCGCGTCTGAATGAAGTTTTGACAGGTCTTTTAGGTCGCGAACCATATGCTGTCCAGACGATGCTGTACTTTAAGCCTGCGGGTGCCCGAGGTCAGGCCTTGCATCAAGATCAATATTTCCTACGAGCCAGACCAGGGACCTGCATGGCAGCCTGGTTGGCGCTGGATGATTGTGATGAAACCAATGGCTGCATGCAGATTGTTCCTGGTAGCCATACCTGGCCTCTGCTCTGCACTACTGAAGCCGATACAAAGAATAGCTTTACTGACGTGACGGTTCCTCTGCCTGAGGATCAAGAGATACGCCCGATGGTGATGAAGGCTGGAGATGTTCTCTTCTTTAATGGGACGTTGGTGCATGGTAGTTATCCGAATACCACCCAGGATCGCTTCCGTCGCTCACTTATTGGTCATTATATCTCTGGGGAGGCGGAACAGGTCTCGCAGTTTATGAAGCCCATTTTGCGCATGGATGGCACAGAAGTTGATCTTGATGCCAGCCTGCCAGGTGGCCCCTGTGGTGTGTGGGTCGATGAGGATGGTAAGCCAGTGATTGAAATGAGTGGCCAGGAGAAGGTGACCTCTTTCAGGACCGAGTAAGTATATAGTATAAACACAGTCTTTCCTATCATAAGGGGATGTGCATGAGACTTGGGATTTCTCCCAAGCCTCATGCACATCCCCTTACTTCTTTGAGCCTCGTAGGCGCAAGAGCCCATCCAACAAGAGAGAAGGGCCTTCTACGAAAGGTATATCGTTGACAGCTCCTGGCCCCTGAGTTATACTCTGGCTATTAATAAACCGAGTCTATGTTTATGAATGATATGCAGATGTCCGTGAAAAAAGGGGTCATATAGTATGAGCTCTATTGCTGCTGCGACCATCTTTCGCCTCATCCAGATCGTGTGTTTTCCGTTTGAACTGGTGGGATATATACTTTTTGCGACAAAAGGCATCCTTTTCAGGCGCAAAGCAGGTGTATCAATGACGGCGCTCGCACCTTTGTATATGCGATATGTGCGCCACCATTTGGGAGCAATGCCTGATGAGCCAGCGGTTCGGTTGATGATGGCTCTTCCTAATGTCTCTCGCTTGGGTCTACGCCTTTTTGTAGGTCCTGCGATCCTAGCTAATCGTCTCACCGGGTTTGTGCCAGCAGTCTATCGCTACCCCTATCAGGGAAAATCATCTGTGGCGTACGAGTCTGCAGCCCGAACGGCTTTCTTCGACGCGGCGCTGGCTCGCCATCTCGGCGACATCAAACAGTTTGTGCTTCTTGGCGCAGGCTGGGATACACGGGCCTTTCAGCTATCCAATGAAATATGCTGCTTTGAGATCGATACAGAAGATACTCAGCGGACAAAACGTGCCATGATGGGAAAGGTTGGCTTGGACACGACACGGATTACATTCGTGCCTGCCGATTTTCTCAAGGAGGACTGGCTTGAGAAGTTAGTAAATGCTGGCTTTGATCCGAAGAAGCCGAGTTTCTTCTTGTGGGAGGGCGTAACTATGTATTTGGACCGGGAGTCCGTCGAGGAATCATTACGGAAAATCGCGAGCCTCGCTCCTGGCAGTGTCGTTGCATTCGATTACTTCAATGCGGACTTGATCAGATCTCAGTCGTTTCAAATGCGTTATATTAGAGCTGTGCTCAAGGCCACTGGCGAGCCAATCACCTTCGGAATTGAGAGCGCGTCACCTTCGAGTCAGCATGTGGCGGCTTTCCTGGCGTCCTGTGGGCTTGAGATGGAAGAGCAATGCAATTTTGGGGAAGAGACGGACGCAATTCCTGCCATCGCAGGGTTTGTCACCGCGCTTGTGTCTGTACGATGAATTGTTTCGTTAACATCTTCGAATGACATGAGCTATACTGGTGCTGACTGGTGAACGACCGCAAGCACTTACTACGATCTGCTAAAAGCTCACGTACAAGTTCAAGGGGTACCTTTCTAGCGTCCCTGCTGGAGAGGTACCCCTCGAACTTGTACGTGTTCCCCTCAACTCTTCGATGAGTGTTACTCATAAGAATGAGGAGAGCGACGTTTTATGGATGGGTCCATGAATACCATGGGGTATCATATTGGAGTCCACTCTTCTGATAGGTGAAAGCATATTGGACGACATTGCCAGGGTTCACCCCGCCAACAGTGTATTCCCAGCGAGCATTGCCACTATTGTATGTCATATAGACATTCTGCTGACCACCCCCGGCAACGATATAGTGAACGATGACATATCCCGCTGTCCAGCCAGTAGGCTTAAAGGTGAGTAGAGCTTGATTGGTGCCAGTGCTGCTTGCGCTATAGGTGTAGCCGTTTCCTGGTGCTGAGGTAGGAGTTGGGGTAGGGGTAGTGCCGCCACCAGAGCCGCCAGCCACGGATACCTGCACATTGTCAACGAGCATGGAGGCTCCCGATTGAGTCGCGGAGGTTGGACCACCACCAAAGGCGGCAGGGAAGCCACCTCCCATTGCCAGATCGAAGATGATGAAGAAACCGTGGTCAACCGCACTTGACCAGGTCGACGCGTCGACTTGATTGGCGTTGACGGTAAAGTAGTTAGAACCGTCCAGGTACCAGCGGATTTGCTCAGGAGAAACGCTCCTATCGACGATCATGGAGTAGGTGTGGTAGCTGGTCTGGCAGCCAGAGCAGGCTCGTTGACCGCTTCCAATACCAGTGGTCTCGTTACAGGGACCACCAGGACTCACGCCGCAGTGGAGCGTACCGAAAACTGAGCTCAGGCCATTGATATCCTCCATGATGTCAATTTCGCCATCATGAGGCCAGTTCTGGTCTACGCGGAACTGCGCACCAAGCATCCAGAACGCGGGCCAGTAACCCGCTGCCGCCGCCCCGGAAACATTGGGTTGCTGAATGGACGCGCTGACCTGTAGCTGACCGCCGGCAGGTGCCGCGAAATCTGCGCGCTGCGTCTCGATACGCCCAGAGGTCCAGTTCCCATTGCCATCGCGCAGAGCCGTAATCTTGAGATGGCCGCTTCCATCTCGTTGTACATTTGCTGTACTGCTCGTCATGTTCTCGATTTCACCGGTGCCCCAGCCGGTTCCAGTATCATAGCGCCAATCGGAGGTGTTGACGCCCGTGCCGGCTTGCCCGTCGAAATTGTCACTCCAGACCGGTGTCCAGGTGACATCCGCACGGGCCTGGGCTATCTTATTCGAGAAGATGGCACCAGAGGCCGCAGCCAGAAGTGATAGGAGCACTAGTAGCGTCACAATAAGAAGTGTACTGGGTTGATGACGTTGTCGGGGATCGTTTCCCTGAACCCCTTGAGGATGCATCTGCATTGATTACCTCTTTCTCATCCTTGATAGAAGCGAGCGAAGCAGAGAATACTTCACGCCTCACACGACAAACAGATGTTTATGAGATGCGGATACTGCGCTTCAGTATCCACGGAAGGGTTTCTCATATCAAAACAACATGCCGCCACTATGACAGGATTTATTTTTCGTAAAAGAGGCTTTTGAAATAATATATTTATTGAATAAATGGCGAAAATCAGGTTATAAACCAATTGAAAGTGTCCTGGGGACACCACTTGACGTGCGTACAACGAGATGAGTTGGGATCTGAATACGCGGAGAAGTGTCCTCCTGTTCAGAGTGCATCGATTTTTGGGTTTCTTCAGCTTCAGGGTGATTGAGCGCTTCTTTTCCTGTATGGTGATGTTGATCAATCATTGTTACCAGAGTTTCAAGGGCTTGCCGACCCATCTGGGAAAAGGGTTGTCGTATGGTAGTAAGAGAGGGTCGGGTAAGTGCCGAGAAGTTGTTATCATCGAAGCCGACAACGGTTATCTCCTCTGGAATCTGTATCCCTAGTTGTTCAGCCACATCCAAGACTCCATAAGCCATTTGATCGTTCGCGACAAAGAGAGCTGTGGGCCAGTCGCTCTTCTCACGCGAGAAGAGCTGTATAGCGCACTGACGCCCACTATCAGGCACGAATGTACCTTGGAAAACCAGGGCTGGATCGAGGATGATACCGGCATCACGTAAGGCGTGAGCATATCCCTGGTACCGTTCGATGGCGCAATAATAATGTTGAGGCCCCATGAGGTGAGCGATACGCGTATGCCCGAGGTCGAGCAGGTAGCGTGTAGCCTGATATGCGCTGGTATGATTATCGACGCCCACCCAGGGGAGTGAGGTTGGTTCAGCCTGGTCATCTATTGTTACCAGGGGAAAGCCTTGCTCAAAGCGGTAGGTGAGGTGGCTCATCAGCTCACCGGGAAAGATCGCTAACAGGCCAGAAACAATCTTCAGGCGTAGAATATTGTCGAGCACATCTGAGTGATTGCGCTCCAGGCCGATACTGTAGAGGACCATCTCGTAATGTGTTTGCTCAATGTACTCGGCTACCCCCTGCATGATCTCAGGGACGGAAGGCCATGTTAAAGGTGGGGCAAGCACACCTATCAGGCGCGTGTGGCCATCTGCTAGTCCGACAGCGATAACACTGGGAATAAAATTATGCTCTTTTATAACGCGCTGCACACGTTCACGTAAGAGTCCATTGACAGACGGATTATGGTTGAGGACGCGTGAGACGGTTGCTTTTGAGACACCTGCAAGGCGAGCTATATCCTGGATAGTCAATTTATTGTGCATAGCGTGCTCCATGCTGTGCGCTCTTGACGTTCGGTACTCATTCTTTTGCCCGTAAAATGGCGGAGTATACATAGATAAGTGATAAAAACTCATCTATGTATTGATGTTAAATATGGTGTAAAATGCGAATTCTGCCTCTAAAGAGAGAGTAACCTAGAAACCGGTTTCTGTCAAGAGAATGAGAGCTCGCACTATTTATTTGATTGAGGAATTTTTTTCTGTATCTTATAGTAATTCCAGCGAAGGGCGGATTGAACTGTGTTGATGGTTCCATTTCTCCCAATTTTGGAATGCTTTAAGGCAACGTATGCCTGAAGATGCTGCTTCTTAGCGGCCAAAAAACCTGCAAGTTACTCATTATCATCCTCTTCCTTATTTTTTGCAAGTTGGGTGTAGAGTTCTTGTATGGCAAGCGTTTTAGGGTGTGTTTCTCCCAGAGAGGATAAGCGTATCTCAAGGGCTCGATTTGTTAGCGAGAGTCCTCTACTTAGATCTCCTTGCATTTGCGAGAGGATAGCTAGATCATGTAATGTTTCAGCTATATCTGGGTGATGTTGTCCAAGTTGTTGCTCGCGCATTGAGAGAGTCTGCTGATATTGAACTTCGGCTTCCGCATACTTGCCTTGATCGCGTGAGAGGTTTGCTAACTCATTGAGGACCATAGCCACATAGGGGTTATCCGTTCCCTGGCTCTGTTCGTAGATATGCAAAACTCTTTGATAGAGTGGCTCTGCCTCAGTAAATTTGCCCTGCATTCGGTAGAGTTCAGCGAGACCATTGAGTGTTTCCGCGACATCGGGATGATTAGGGCCGTTGGTCTGCTCACGAAGGCGAAGGACACGTTGATAGAGCGATTCCGCTTCTTCATACTTGCCCTGATCTTGAGCGAGCTCCGCTAAATTATGAAGTCCCTGAGCGATATCTGGGTGATCGGGGGAATACGTTTTTTCTTGGATTTGCAACGCGCGTCGAAAGTAAGTTTCTGCCTCAGCATATTTGCCCTGTTCCGCATAGAGAATTGCTAGATTATTGAATGGATATGCGATATTGGGGTGATCAGGAGAAAGCGCCTGTTCCCAGATGTGCAACGCGCGCTGAAGGAGAGTTTCTGCCTTGGCATATTGACCCATTTTCCATTGGAGCAGGGCCATATAATTAAGGGTCGTTGCCACATCTGGGTGTTCCATGCCCAGGATTTCCTCTCTGATGCGTAACGCACGCAAAAAGAGCGGTTCAGCCTCAGCATACTGTCCCATCCTCCAGTAGAGTACTGCCAGATTATGGAGCGCCCGGGCCGTATCCGGATGATCTGGCCCTCGTTTTTGCTCCCAGAGGTGTAACGAGCGCTGATAATGTAGCATTGCCTCGGCAAATTGTCCGCGCTCACGCAAATACTGGGCGGCTTTATAGGTTAGCGATGCCAGGGCGAGAGCGTCTTCAGAATCATTAGTTCTCTGCAAGCAGAGTTGTACATGCGAGATCAATCGATCACACTGCCTTCTCCAGTTGGCATATTGCTCTATTTGTTGTTCCCCAGGAAACATGGAGTCGAGTGCTTTAATAACTCGCGAGGTCCATGCCTTGAGTTCTTCCTTTGTCATAGTATCTAAGAGGACCACTTGTAGTAGCCTATGGATCGAGAATGTCTGTGTCTCGGATTGGCGAGACAGTAAAGAATATGAACAGGCAACAGCTACTACCTGATTCCAGTCCAGTGGATTGCTACAGGCGGCTTCTAGAGTTGTACCAAGCTGCTTGGCTTCCTGGTGGAAGAGTTCTTCTGGGATTGCATCAGGCTGTAAAAGGGCGCAGACCCGTAGGAGATCCCTGACTGCCGGATGGCGTTGAGATGTTACATTGATTGCCAGAGTGAGCGTAGTAGAGACTGATGCTGGATGTTCATGTGCCCCTTCACCTCGCTGTTGAAGAAGCGTGGCGCGTTGAGTACGAAAAAGGTCAAGGTAGGTTGGCAGACCACATTGTGTTTCTTCCAGATAGGCTCCTGCTTGATCAAGTGCTAGTGGTAATCCCCCTGTGGCATTGACTAGTTCCTTGCCTGCGTCGTATTGAAGTGACTGGCTTGTAGAGAGCATGTGTACCTGTTCGGAAGTAGCTTTAGCATCGACCACCTTGGCACGCCGCAAGAGGAAGAGCAATCCTTCAATATCTTCCATAGGCGACAGGTGTATGCCTTTCGCGTGCGTTCCCAATGTCTGAATGCGTGTCGTAAATAAGATTGCTCCTTGCCGTGCGGTTGGGAGAAAACGGCCTACCATCTCCAGGTCTTCCACGTTATCTAAGATGAGCAGCCATTGATCATGTGTTGTCAACCAGTTTTGGACTGCTTTGATCATCTGTTGTTGGTCTTTGTCGCCCTGTTGCTCCAATTGAAGCAACTTGGCAATACCTCGTAGGCTGGAAATGATGCTTTCTGTGGTCTCTGCCCCGATCCATAGTACGGCTTGGTATTCCTGTGCATAACGATATGCATATTCCAAGGCAACCTGTGTCTTACCAACTCCACCTAGCCCATAGAGTGCATAGATGTGTGTAGCCGCAGGTGCTCGATTGGGCGTGAGCATTGCCTGAAGGGTTGTGAGGATTTCTTCTCTTCCAGTGAAGAAAGGATTGTGAGCATAAGGAATAAACCACTGAGAGGGACGTGGTGACTGGCTCTGCTTCTCATCCTCAAAAAGCTCATCGGGACTTAGGCCGAAAAAACGACTAAGTTGGAGCCGGACGGAGGCCTGGGGAAGGGCCTGCCCTCGTTCCCAACGACGGATACTCCTGGGCGAAAGGGCCAGCGCTTCCGCCATCGCTTCCTGAGACAGATGGCGGCGTAACCGCTCCTCGCGCAATCGTTGTCCAAAATGCATGGAAATAGCTTCTTCCTCCTGAAGATTCTGACATCCTTGTGTGATTTGCAGGTAATAAATACAGTATAAACAAAGAGAATCGGTAGGTAAAGCGCATGAGGCAAAGTGACCGGTAAACGTCCGGTTAATGTCCTGGTGAAAGACCATCAGATCCACTATGCTCATTGGAATTGAAGATAAGCTTGTAACACGAACAAAAGAGGTTGATACCTTTACGTATGCGCTTGCCATCAAGAAAAAGGATGGGACGACCTGGCTTTCTCTCAAGACAAGTTTAGTTCCGAATTATCTCCTTCTAATGAAACTGATTAATGATCAGCTTGCTACTATTGGCAAGGCATAAAAGTTGTTCTGTCTCCAGCAGTAGGATTTTTGATATGAAATAATGAATATTGGCCGAGTTATGCTTGATATATTGGCCCGGAGAGTGAGCCTACTCTAGGCTGGCCTTTTCGTTCCTCCTTCATGCCTTGCTTTGGCAAGCGCTGATGGCGAGACATAAAGGAGGTTGACTCAAAACTTTTCTTGACTTCTATTGTTTCTCAATTAGAAGCCGATGGCCTCTCCATCGTGAGGGATCAAGACTTGCTTCTCCAACCCTTCAGCCTCTATTCGCGCTCTCAAATTCGCTCGCGTGAGGAGGCAGTGATTAACAACCTCCATGTGAACGGCTATCACCTGTGCTTGTGGAAGCGCTCGAGATACTTGGCACACATCATCCTCATTCATCGTAATGGGACCACCCCCCGTAATGTAGCTAGCCGCCCCAGCGTTTAAGACGACGATGTTGGGTGAGAAGTGTTTCAACGCTTGCTCTACCTCAGGGCACCAGATAGTATCGCCAGCGATGTAGAGTGAGGGTTCGCCAGCCGCTGCAAGAACAAAGCCAGAGACTGGACCCATCTTTTTTCTGAGCTCTCCACTTCCATGCTGTCCTCCTGTTCGGAAAATCTGAAGCCCTTGCCAGTTCCTTTGCTGCTCGATTGGAAGAACAGTTGAGAAACCTGCCTGCTCAAAAACTCCCTGGTCTTCTGGTTGGCATAAAATGGGAAGATGCTTTGGTAAGAGAGACTGAGCGGAAGAATCCCAGTGATCGCGATGCGTATGCGTGACCAGAACCGCGTCAATCTTCCCAAGCAAGGTTTGTAGTTCCATTGAAGAGAGTGGGAGTTCGACCATCGGAATGCGCAGTTGATTACCGGCATTGGCGATTGGCTCCATTGCTTGAGCGGGGCTCAACATAGGATCGACAAGAATGGTGTGATTACCTGATGTGATGACCAGGGTTGCGTGGCGTAATAAATGGATTTTCATGGGATGTCTTTGCTTCTTTCATGATACTATATTTAGAATTATAGCGTTTATGCTCACAACTATCTAGCTGAAAGAGAAAGTATCTAACATTTTTATATTTCTCTCTATTAGAACACCAGGGGTCTCAACGTGCCAATTCGTGCCATCAAATAAACTCCCCTATTGAGCTATGTGGTGCCATACTCTCAAGAACAACGTTATCTTCCGCTATTATCAAGCAAATGTGCTGTTTTCTGCTAACCTTTTATATACCTCTATCGACTAGCAGAGAACTTGACTTTCATTTCTTTGTTGGGTACAGTTCGTTTATACAGTGTATGAATTATTGTGGAGGATCAAGGATGATCTTACCTTGCAAGGGCGCTCACGACCTGATTCGTGACCTCAATTATACATTGATCCTCACGTCGTTTCGACATCGCCCCCTTATTTCTCCATAAGCCTCTGTCTGTCTTCCTGATTGCTTTATGTCAATGTTGCTCTAGTCGTTGAACTTGCTTTTGGTTGGGATCTTTCCGGGCATTGTCATCAGGCACCATGATGGCGTCTGTAGTACAAGGAGGAACCGTATGCTTCATCGTTCCCACAGGCAATATCTCATTTCTTTGATAATGGCGCTTGCTCTATTTGGGCTGACTCTGGCTGGCGGACTGCCTAATGCACGCGCAGCAACTATCGTGACAGTCTATCCTACGCAACAATATCAGGTACTTCGTGGTTGGGGGAGTAGTATGGCCTGGTGGGCTAACTGGGCTGGCAGCTTGAGCGATACACAGCGCAATGCGCTGGCTGATGCGCTCTTTAATACGAATACAGGCATTGGTCTTAATGTGTTGCGCTATAACTTTGGGGCTGATGGCCCCGGAAACGTTTGCCACAATGCTATTGCTTCCGGCAAAGCGGGTGTTTATACCAATATTCCCACGTATGAGCCTTCGGCTGGTACCTACGATTGGAATCAGGACGCCAATCAACGTTGGGTGTTGCAGGCTGCCAAGCAGCGCGGCGCCAATCTTTTTGAAGGTTTTGTCAATTCTCCTCCCGCCTGGATGCTCACAAATAGCTGTACATCGGGTGCGAGTGGCAACGCAGAAAACCTGAGTAGTGCGCACTATGACGACTTTGTGAATTATATGGCCACGATTGCGCAGCACTTCCATGATAGCTGGGGCGTGACCTTCCAGACACTTGCTCCATTCAATGAGCCAACCCCTGGCTACTGGAACTTTCAGGGCGATCAGGAAGGCATGAATGTTTCAACCACGACACAGAACACCATCATCAAGAAGCTTGGTGTTGTATTGTCACAGACGGGTGTCTCCGCCTATACCTCTATCTCAGCCTCAGATGATACCTCTGTGGATCGCTCTAACTCAAACTACAATACCTATGATAGCCAGGCTAAAGGCTACATTGCGCAATATAATACGCATACCTATGGTGGAAGTGATAGCGACCGCGACTACGCATACAATACCATTGGGCAGGGCGATAATAAGCGCCTGTGGATGTCTGAATGGGGAACGGGCGCGCAAAGCAGTGAGATGGCTGCGGCTATTACGCTATCGAGGGAAATTCTGCGTGACGAACAGCATCTACATCCTTCTTCCTGGGTCATCTGGCAGGCGGCAGACAACTACTTCAATGGCTCAGGCTCAGGCAATGCTGGCTCGACCAGTGATCTCTGGGGCCTGGCTGCCACCGATAGTAGTGGTAATATTATCTACCCTGCGCGCTACTATGGATTTGGAAATTACTCCAAATTTGTGCGCCCCGGCTATCAGATGATTGGTAATAGCGATAGTAACACTTTCAGTGCTTATGATGCTGCCTCGAAGACGCTGGTACTTGTGGCGACCAATGGCAACACCACGGCGACTGATATGCAGTATAGTCTCTCAAACTTTACAAGCGTGGGTAGCATAGCGACGCCATATCGCACTTCATCGAGTGAGCATCTGGCTCAACTCTCCAGCCTCTCTATCGCGAATAAAACCCTGAGCACCTCGCTGCCTGCACAATCAATCACCACCTTTGTCATCCCTAATGTCACCTATACTCCCGCTCCGGTCTCCTATTCAAAGATTGTGAGCCGCAATAGCGGGAAGGTGCTCGATGTCCAGGGGCAATCAACCCAGGATGGAGGCTCGATCATTCAGTATAGCGATAATGGTGGCACCAATCAGCAATGGCAACTGGTCGATACAGGGGATGGTTACGTCAAAATCGTCAATCGTAACAGTGGAAAGCTGCTCGATGTCTCAGGGCAATCGACTGCCAATGGAGGCCCAGTCATTCAGTACCATGATAATGGAGGTGCTAACCAGCAGTGGCAGATTGTTGATATTGGGGGTGGGTATGTTAAGATCATCAATCGCCACAGTGGAAAGGCTCTTGATGTGACAGGTCAATCTACAAGCGATGGGGCGCCCCTGGAACAATGGGACTACTGGGGTGGGGCCAATCAGCAGTGGCAGATAGTCTCGGTTTAAAAGCACACAGTGAATACTGTTATTCGCTATTAGTGGAAATGAATGACCCTTACAAAGGACAGAATTGCCGTTTGTGATTTAAACCATCGGAGGCTGCTATAAAGCCAGCCTCCGATGTTCCTGTCGAAGAATTCCAATTGGTAGCATACATAGTGTTTATGACTGTATTTGTCGATGAATACATCTGTTTATTTACGAAATTCCAGATGAATGTCCTTCTGGTAGAAGGAACGAAGTCGATCCGCCTCGGCTTTGATTCTTTTCTCAATCGAAGTAGCTTGCGGAGGGAACATGTGAACCTTGATGTGAATCTGCGAGCGCTTGGGGCTGGATTGCCAGACACCTTGAATGGACCCGTTGACCAGAATGACAGCAGAGATCCATCCTTGTGGACGAAAGACGAGCTTCTTATGAATTGGAGGAAGAATCTCACCCAGTGTCCGTCCCACTCCAATTGTATACACATCAAACAGTGGAAGAAAATGGATCACCTCTGATCGTTCAGCATTTTGAATATGCTTTAGAGTAGTATCTAAGGCAAAGGCGTGCTGACCTTCTATTTCGACCTCTTTGACTTCGTCTTGCATTGACCGAAAGAGTTTTCTGGCATGAGAGAGGTTGCCTCCCCACCAGCGGGCGAAATCTTCTGGGAGGGCTGGACCATAGGCCTGTAGATATAGACGAACAAAGCGCTTAAGAGCCTGTTCCTGCTCTAGAGTGTCTTGAGCGGACCAGTTGCTTATCCACGTTTTGGGGTGTACAAAAGTGACGTTGGAACCCTGGCTTGGTCCGAAACAGAGATCGCCACGGTAGGCCGATGGTTTCAAAGGAGAGCCCCAATTGGCCGAGACGATGAGATCACGAACGAGAGCAATTCTTGTGTGTTTGGCGACAGCGTCAGCAAGTTGCTGGCGAGTCATCGGTCCCTGCTCCAAAACATGCGGGATTGCGGCGAGATAGGCTTCCTGTTGTGCCTGACTGCTTAAACCGAATTCAGCGAAATAGCGAGACCAGCTAGTATCTAACTGCCAGTTACGAGCTGCCACATAGAGAGGCAATTCGGTGGCTGGGAGCAGATGTAGCGTTCCTCTCATAGCCCAGGTTTTGATCAGAGTATGATCCTGCCAGAGAGCGGATTTAATGTCTTGAGCGGAGAGACCCTCCACACGAGAACACAACGCGAGTTCTGCGGCGGACATAACCTGTGCTTGAAAACCACCAATGCGCGTTACTATCTGGACCCAATCTTCTTTGGATATACGGGGGGTGAGACCATGTTGCGTTAACCGCCAGGTATGAACCTGATTCCATGTTAAGGTGTGCATTGCGTTTCCTTTATTTTGTTGTGCTTTTCTGCCTTTCGTTCTGTAGAAAACAGTATATGAGGAAAACCGGTTAGCCTGCGTCCTCTTTACGAGGGTTCTGACCAAAAAGAGGAAATTGGAAAGCAGGAGTACGCGTATCAATATATATGAATGCGGAGGGCGCAACCATAGAAAGATTGCAAAGCATAGAAGTTCCAGCAATGACGGAGCCACCATCAATGCTAGCTGCAGTTCAGGCTACATGGGTTTTCACATACGATTGGAGTAGGCGTATTGCAATACCCTATGAATGACAGTAAAGGGCTTGATGCTCAACTTATGACGATGCTCTATTATTTAAGTCGCTACGAAGTGTATCTATGTATGCTAGCTGCTCGCGTTGTTGTTGCAATTCCTTTTCCAGAGATAGAGTACGGCGTTGTATGCTTTGTTTGATAGTTTCAAGATCGAGAATAGTTTTACAAACCTCGCAAGTAATGGCAGGGCTCCCCAACGAAGTTGTGAAGAAATGCTCTTGTGGATCATAGCTTACTTCATGTCCACACTCACAGGAAAGTATAACCAGGCGAGCGAGTCTTTCCGCATGCAGAACTTCCTGATGTTTGGCTTGCCGTCGAGCAAGAGCTGTTTCTAGCAGGCCCATCATAGCGCCAAAAGCTTCAAGTACTTCGATAGAAGTAACTTGACCAATTTCTCCGAGTTTACGATAGCGCCCAGTGCCTATGTTCTTCTCTTGATAATGAGCATTAATCGTGAAAATTGCGTCATTGGGGTATGGCGAGAGTACTTGGAGACAATTTTCTGTTGAGGTTACCACACTTGTTTCGCCATCTTTGTTGATAATCTCAAGCGTATAACCCTTTTGCTTTTCTTGAAAAGTTATGATGTTGTGGTTGTTGACTGCCATTATGCTCAAAATCCTTCACTAGATTTATTGGAATCATGTGCATTCCGACGTCTCTAAGGCGCAAACGACAATGTTCTCAAGCCCATTGTAGAGCCGCAATAAGCAATGTAAAAATATTCGGATTATTTACTATTGCAAACCAGGAAATTAATTTGGGACGCTCTATTGTATATGGGCGTACTGTAACAAATTGTGTTTAATTCTGCAATCAATTCTTACCTATTGGTAGTTGAGCCTGTGTTTTTAACGTGAAAATTCTAGTCATAGAGGGCGTGGATAGAGACTGATAACAGAAGGAAGGGATGATGATGTGGATGCTTCAGAGGTTCGCGCTATACACACTCTAGGTTCGTTTTCCATTACTCAAAAAATATTATTATCTTATACCTGGGCTTGAAGAGAAGAAATGGATCTTTGTTATGCAATTGCTTATGTGCCAATAAGTACACTTCAATGATCCATTTCCTCTTTGCGTCAGTAGGTCGCATCCCCTATTTCGAAGTCATCAGCTTAAATTTGCCGCTCTTCCTCACGTATACTGAATTGCTGGCATGATTTCGTGGGCGAATATTTCCAGCGATTCAGTGTCTGTGGGAAGAACATACATAATGAAATACTGCATTCCCATGTTCACCAGGGTCTGGACCTGGTTTTTAACCTCCTCGATTGTACCTACAATCGCTCCTCTGACTGCGTCTTCGCGAATGGGGTTGAGTAGGCGTTTGGCATTGAGTTCTTCCTGCGTGCGGGCAACCTGGAGCGTTGGCACAAAGTAGCTGTGCAATATGGTCTTGGATGGGCGGCTATATGCTTCACAGTATACGTTCAGTACATCGTATTTACGTTGGATATCCTCAAGCCGAAAAGCGCTCCCAGTCCAGACATGGGGACCAAAGTTACTCATGTCCGCATATTGAGCAACCTGGCGTAGGGTAACGCGCTCACCTCCACCGCCGATGAGCAGAGGTACATGTGGTTGTTGCATGGGTAATGGATAGCCATTGGTTTGCTGAAGCTGAAAATGACGACCCTGGTAATCAAAAGGCTTCCCTTGCCAAAGCCCCTTGATAATTTGAATGGTTTCTTCTAATCTCTCCTGCCGTTCGTTGACGCTTGGAAGAGGTATACCTAACTGCTCAAATTCAGCCTTGTCATCGCCCATTCCTAGCCCAAGTACGAGGCGACCATGGCTGGCACGGTCTACATCTGCCGCCATTCGTGCTAGAATGGCTGGATGCCGATAATAAGCACTGCTGACGAATGACATGAGACGAATACGTTTGGTTGTGACGGCAAGCATAGACAGCGTTGTCCAGCAATCTGAACTGCCTGTGCTGACCGGATGGTCGTAGATGCAAGCTGCATCGTAGCCAAGTTCTTCTATGTAGAGAACCTCTTTGAGTAAGCTCTCCCACTCAAGGAAAATGTTAGATAGGATGCCAAAGCGTACTTTGCTTTCTCCTTCGACGATCCAGGAAGGAGAGGTCCCGGTCTGTTGTACATTTTCGGTCAAGGCAGTCTCCTTATCTGTTGAGAAAATAGTGGGTGACTTTGTCAGGAAATACTTCATCCGCGTTTGGGCGATCAGGCTTTTTGGCGATAGCATACCTCCTGTAAATTCGGCTTTCTATTAGAAGACGGTCAAATTTGGCATTTTTAGGACAATAATATTTGACAAGTTTCACCATAAATAATAGGTGGCATCTGTTCTTCCCTAATCGACAAGAATCAAAGTTTTATTGTAAGTACGATCTTTATTCTTGTTTAAACTAACGTCTATCTACCAGAACTCATGAAAAAGTTCCGTGAAATGAGCCAGGATCGATGAAAAAGCGCCCAAATTGGTTATTTGGGAATCAGGGGAGGCAATTTTGGCGTCTTGTGAACGACCGGAAACCGCTTCGCTTTGCCAATCTGCACCCCCCTTTGGCGGCCTTTCGATTTTCCTCGCAGTTGGACCGGCTTGGCCGGGGTTCCCAAACGAGGCAACAATTTGCCAATCCCGCGTCGCACTTGCTGCGGGGTAGACACCCGTTGCTTGTTTTCCCACGGACGCAGTTGCGGTTCGACCACCGAACGTGCCAGAACCACCTGATTGTGAGCAATCGCCACGATCAGGCTCCAGCGCTCAAACTGCTCTGGAGTACGCAAGCGCGGTTTCTCCCACAACAACGCCTGTTTGTCAAAGCGATAGCCATGTTCTTGTCCAAAGCGGCGCACATAGCCCAGGGCGATGGAGGCAAGATCCACCGATGTGTCTCCGATCCAGACAAACCAACTGACGCGGGGATCGCGCTCTTTGTTGGTCGCATGAGGCCGCACGACCTGCAGAACCGTCACTTCCAGCCAGCGTGCTTGCTTGACGTGGACCTGTTTCCACCACGTGACCGTGACCAGTCGACCTTTGGCATCCTGACCCTGCCATGTCCCATCTGGACTCCCATGGCTGCTCTCCTCCTCAGGTTGCAGTTTCTCTCCATCTTTGCGTGGTGCTCCTCGTTTGCCCGAGGGAGCAGGCGCTGCGCGGTAAAAACAGCGGTTGCCTTTGAGACGGATCAGCGTGCCCTGCAAAGGCAAGGTGCTGCATTGGCACCAGAGCCAGATCGCGTTGTATCCACGATCCAGCACCACCACCGTTTCCTTGGGCAACGACGAACTCAACTGCTGCAATTGGGCAAAGGCCATCTGCGCTGCGGTCGTCCCCGTGTTCACTCGCTGCTGATCCAGGATGTAGGTCCAACTGCTGGCAGGATCAGGCAAAGCGACGACCGTCGAGAACTGCCATCCAAACGTGACTGGCTTCTCACACTTCGGCAGATTAGGGACCGGCAGCGCACTGCGATCTCTGGCGGTGAGCGATCTCGGACGAGCTATGCCACTGGTATCAATCCCGATCCACAAGCTGGAATCTGCTTCCTTCTCGGGCAAATATCGGATGAACACCTTTCGCAGGGCCTGTTGATCAATGCGACCATCTTCAAACGCTTCATAGATCGACGACCACTTTCTTTCAAACCAGAGCGATTGTGTCACTTCTGGCAACGATTTGGCCTGCGTTTCCGTCATCAGTGCATCCACCGTATTGAACAGCGCATCTTTGGCTCGCAAAAAGCAGTCATAGATCTCGTGACGAAACTTGTTCCATGTGGTAAGGTACATGCGAGTTCTGCTCCTTTTGTTTCTTTGATACCGGAACAGTACTCGCTTTGGCAATCTTTCGCAAGAGAGATTGCCTTTTTGCTCTACATTAGTCTAAACAAGAAATCTTTATGTATTTTGAGGAAATATATGCATCTTTCAGAGTGCTCTGTTACTCCATATCTTCTTTTCCGTCGATATGTTAATGCGCTATTTTACTACAAGAGCAAAGAGGATCAAGGAGATCGTTGATGTCCATGGAAAAAATGAAGTATGTCCAAGCACGCACTATGTTATTGGAACAGATCACTTTCGCGTTGCAAAATGATGAGCGTTTTGTGGCAGCCTGGTTGACTGGGAGCTTTGGTCGTAGTGAAGAAACGTGGCTCAGTGATCTGGATCTGTCTGTCGTCGTCTCTGACGCATCGAGTGCGTCGTTATGTGCCACCCCCTGGCAGAGCGGAGCAAAAACGACGGAAGAACGTCTTGCCCTATTTAAGCAGTTTGGGACACCAGGTATCATTTTTGAAAGGAAGAACCACGCGAACCAGATTGATGGTATCCTTACCAATGTGGTGTATCAAGAGTCCGCGCAAAGCGTCGATTGGATGCTGATCCCGCAGGCAAAAGCTCACCGAGAACACGCTTCCTTCCTGCTCTTTGATAAAGTTGGCCTTCCTGAACCATCTGTACCAGAACCTGAAAGTCTTGAACAGCGTATTGAGCGCCTGCTGCCATAATTCTCATCAGTCCATAGACTCCCCTATGTTGATGAGGAAGCACTGATAGGCTCATCTGTAGCGGATTGCACAAGAACATCTTTGAATTACATAGGTGTAATTCTGCGCATTTTGCAGATGTATTATTGAACTGTGTGTCTCTGTTCTGAGTAGTGCTTCTCACTTATTGCTCTTGAGTTTGTGTAATGCTCGCCCCATTTTTGCATATTTGCCAGGATTGGTTCGATAGTCTGTCCTAGCAGTGTTAGGGAATATTCGACCTTCGGAGGTACTTGATTATAGATCTCGCGCGAAATTATTCCATCTTCTTCTAGTTCGCGTAGTTGCAGTGTGAGCATACGCTGTGTGATTTGAGGGATAAGCCGAGTGAGTTCCCCAAAACGACGTGGGCCAGAGAGCAAGGCAAATAAAATCATGGGTTTCCACTTACCTCCAACAACGGATATCGTTGTTTCCACTCCGCACTTGTCCTGTGCCATGTGATTATCTTGTCCCATCGAACACGTCTTCCTTTCGGCACCTAGTGCTATCTCAGTATGCTAAGTAAAGCATTCGCTAATGCCGCCTGAGTGGCGACGAAGCTAGTCGGCATGTGGTTCCACTACAAGCTGAGTTTATGGTATGCAACAACTGAGCATTCTAGGTGACTGCGCTCTGGCGGATGAGTTACTTACTAGTATTGCTGTCAGTATCGCACATTTTTGTGCGTACTTGTATACAGAGCATGCAGTGAGTATACTTCGACGACAAGGGAGAAGGCAAACTTCACCTCCTCTACAAAGAGGAGGTGCTCACCTATCCTGGAGGTTCGTGCTTTCCATTCGCTTACTGTCGAATCAATAGCACTATACGGTCTTAGGAATCGTAATCAGACTGGTCATTTTGACCAGTCGTCAGGTCGTCAGAATTAGACTGGTCATATTTATGAAACATTTTCCAATGTCATTGGAATGTTAACATAAGTTGAAACAAAGGAGGCCCTATGTCTCTCACTGAGACTTCCGTTATTACCCGTTACTTCGAAGCCAGCGCTCGACGTGACATAGACGCTGTTGTCGCGTCGTTTAGCGAAGAGGCGCTGGTCGTTGATGAAAACCATACCTATCATGGCTCTCAAGAGATTCGAGAATGGCAGGAAGGGGTTGCATCTATATATGAATACACGACACAGATTCTTGATACCAAGCGTTTGGATGAGAAGAGCTATCTAGTGATTGGTCGCCTAACTGGTAATTTTCCTGGTGGAATTGCAGATTTGCAGTATCGCTTCGTTATCCATAATGATTTGATCGAACGCCTTGAGATTGTGTAACCAGACGGGATGGGAATTCGCGAATTCCCATCCCTGGTGTGATGACTAAGCCAGCATTCCTCCATCAACAGTCAAAGTTGTGCCAGTAATATAGGATGCTGCCGGACTTGCCAAAAAGACGATCGCCGCCGCAATCTCTTCAGGGCGCCCGTAACGCCCAAGAGCGATGGTTGAAGTCACTCCAGGGGAGAACGGTCCATCCGCCGGATTCATATCGGTATCGATAGCTCCTGGTTGAATTATGTTGACAGTGATCCCTTTCGGCCCTAGGTCTCGCGCCCAGCCTCGGGTATATCCAGCGATGGCAGCCTTTGCTGCACTATAGTCTGCAATGCCTGGAATACCTGTTCTTGTGGAAAACCAGGAGCCAATGGAGATGATCCTTCCGCCCTCGCCCATTACACGTGCCGCAGCACGCACCCCAGTTGCCACGCTGGTAAGATTGACTGCCATCAGATTGTTGAAGGTCGTTTCGTCTCTTTGGGGATCGGTAATCTCTCCAAATGCCAGGACGCCAGCATTGTTGACCAGAATATCAAGGCGCCCAAAATACTTGATGACCTGGTCGATTAGCCCCGTGACCTGTGCGGGATCGGCCTGATCAGCTCGAAAAGCGATTGCACGTACCCCCATCTCTTTGATTTGACGAATAAGCGTTTCTGCCTTTGTGACTGAGGCATCGCTGGTATAGCTTATCGTGACATCCGCACCCTGCTCAGCAAGGGCATACGCAGTTGCAGCGCCAATCCCACGCGATCCACCAGTGACCAATGCTACTTTCCCGCTCAATATCTGTGTCATGTGTTATCTACTCCATTCTATTCTTGTTAATGTGATTGAGAGCTACCACTTCCACTCCCCCTACGTCTCCTAGAGATCAGGAAAAGGGCCTGATTTACTCTCCAGGGCCTTGAAAAGGGGTATATGCCCCTTTATGGGAAAAGAAAAGCAGATTTTTTGTATAAAAGGGGCATGCGCCCCTTTTATACAAAAAATTAAATTGTGTGCTCTAACGATTCAACTTTTTTCAGTTCGGCAAGCAGGGTGTGTGTCTGTTGCTCACCAAATTGTGCGATGATTTGCTTTTGAGCCTGAAGCCAGTAAGGATGAGCATCTATTAGTGCTTGTTTCCCCTGCTCTGTCAGGCGTACTACTCGCGTGCGTCGATCACTTCCTGCATCAACAGTTACTAATCCCTGGTTTTCAAGCGGTTTCAACGCGCGAGCAAGTGCACTTCTATCCATGGCTAGCTTCTCAGCTAGATGCATCACTGTCTCTTGTTCTGAGATAGCAATCATGACTAACACAGTATGCTGCGTCATGCGTAATCCAGTTGGCTGCAAACACCGATCGTAGAGTTGTGTAATCACCCGTGCGGCTTTGCGTACCTGTGAGCATGCACAGATTTCTGCGGACGCCTTCAATGCTGTTGTATCGAGTTCCTGGATTTTCGTTCCCATGATTAGGAGTATATGCCCCTATTTTAATAATGTCAAGCCTTGTTCAGGGATTTAAATATGCCTCATGACATTTTCATCAAAGTTTTTTATGAGGCTCTGGCGAAGGAAATTCTGATAGTTGAATATGGCCGAAATCGAGATCAGTATTTTCCAGAAGGGCTATTTATCTCGCCGGGTCGACTGTCTGGGAACGCCGCGTCGGCGTATTAATACTCTGGAACGTACACGCAACCAGAAGCGTTGTTCAATCATGTGGCAGTTTACGACGAACGAGGCTCGCCTGAAATTGCCCCACCTGTATCCCGATATCCAAAACGGACGGAAGATGTAGGCGTGAGGCGGGGTTCTTGAAATGGGAGTACCCACGTGACGTACAACGAGATGAACACTGGAGCCTGACGGAGAGAAACAGGTGCCTTTTCCTTCTCAAGAAGGTACTCCACCTGAAACAGGAGGACGCCCACAGGCTAGATATCTGGAGCCTGAAGGCCGTGCATGCCCAGCGAGTAGCTAATTTCTCCGCCGTGATGCAAGTCGTGTTCAATCACATGCCAGACGACCCATCCACGGGTGTACTTGTGTGTTTGGCCGTTGAGTTCATATTCGAAGACGACCTGCAGATCGGTGGGGGTATAGCGCGCTAGCGCCTCCTGCATCACCTGCCAGGTGAGAGCCAGCCCGTTTACGATCTCACTGGCGGAGCGTATTGGAGAACCAGGTGAGTTCCAATAGGAGAGCGCGTCAAAAGCGTCATCTCCCTCGTGCAGAACATCGTGGTACCAACCTGCGCGCGCTGCAATCATATGGCGCGCCAGCTCACCGATGGAACGCAGGTGGGGCGCAGCGCGCAGAGCAAGCTGCTCAGTGGATAACGGAGCCAGGGCTTCGCTCAATTCCCTTTGATACGTTTGCCAGCCCTCAGTCATCATGGCAAGGGTGATATTAGTGTCAGTCATGAGTACTCCATCTGGTTTTCATCGGGTTGCTCATTAGTATCTCATTCCTGTCAAGATCGACCTGGACTGATCACTTGACTATCCAAGAAGCTCTCTTATACTTGACAGTTTAATGGTGTTAAACTAAAATGAAAGTATATTAAATAAAATATTTCTGCGTGAAGAGCTTTTTCCAGAAAGGTATGATAAATGTCCATTCACTACCTGCAAATAGCTGATGGGACCATTTCTTTTGAGGATCAGGGGCAAGGCCCTATGGTCCTCTGTATGCCAGCAGGAGGGGATTTTCGCTCTGAATACCGCTATCTAGCTCCACAATTGGTCGCGGCAGGATATCGCGTTGTGACAATGGATATACGGGGGCAAGGAGAATCGAGCGTTGACTGGCCCGAGTATACTGATGCCGCGCTTGGTTCAGATATGTTAACGCTTATCAAACATTTAGGTGCTACTCCAGCCTTTATTATTGGCACATCTAAAGCGACCGGAGCGGCCCTCCAGGCATCGCTGCAAGAGCCTTCTCTTGTGCGGGGACTGGTTCTTATCGGACCTTTTGTTGCGGCCCCAAGATCTGCATTCTTTACAAAGCTGATGGTTTATCTCCTATTATCACCTCTATGGGGAGTGGCAGTGTTTAATTGGTATTTTTTGAAAATGTATCCCAAAGCTCGCCCCGATGATTTTGAGGAACACCGATGCCGCGTTAAGATGATGCTCAAGGAACCTGGACGCTTGCGCGCTTTACGGCAATTATTCTCTGAGAGCAGTGGGGCAACCTACGCTCGCCATGGAGAGATCCAGACATCTACTCTGATTTTGATGGGGTCGCGCGACCCTGATTTTAAAGATCCCACCCACGAAGCTCAGATTCTTGCGGCGCGTTTGCCACATGCAGTAGCCCAAGTCATTGAAGGCGCTGGTCATCATTTGCATGTAGAGGAACCAGTGGTGGTGGGGCAACGCATTCTTGCCTTTCTGTCCGAAATAAGCTCACAACAAGGAATTACATCTTTACAGGAGGTCCAATGATGGCTACGCGTGCTGGTTTGGATGCAGAAGCAATTGTGCAAAAGGCTGCTGAGCTTGTGGATAAAGGTGGGTTGGCTCCCCTCTCGATGGCTACGCTTGCCTCTGAACTGGGTGTTCGTCCTCCCGCGCTCTACCACTACTTTGCTGGTCTGGCTGGACTGCGACGTCAGCTTTCCCTTCTAGGATTGCAGGAAGTGTCAATTCAGGTGGGGCGTGCTGTTCAGGGCAAGGCTGGCGATGATGCGGTGTTCGCCCTCGCATACGCTCTACGGGACTTTGCGAGAGCTCATCCAGGTCTCTACGAGGCTGCCTCGCGTGCGCCTGATTCTGAGGACCGCGAGTGGCAGATGGCTGGGCAAGAAGTGGTGGCGACTATGATCCGTGCGTTATCTGCCTATCAACTCTCAGATGCTGCTGCCCGGCTTGCAGTGCGCATGCTTCGTAGTGTCGTTCATGGGTGTGTCTCACTGGAATACATTGATGGATTTGGCCTTCCAAACGTGAACAATGAGACATTCGAGAGCTTGTTGAAGGCACTATTGGACTATCTGGCAAGCCATATAGCAAAAACCAGCGTTTAAGTCTGGTCATACAATACAGATGTAAAAACAACTGCGAGAATAATGATGCACAATTCTCTAGAAGGGGCGGATTAGCAGTATATACTTGCTTAGTGACAGAATAGAGGAAAGAATAGTTATCTATAAGAGGCAAGAGATAGGAGATGTGCATGCGAATTGGCCTTATTGCTGATATTCATGGCAATCTCGTCGCGTTAGAATGTGTTTTAAGTGAATTGCAACAGGAGCAGGTTGACCACATTATCTGTCTTGGAGATGTAGCTGCGTTAGGGCCACAGCCCCACGAAGTGCTTGAGCGGCTACGAATGCTGAATTGCCCGGTGGTCTTAGGCAATACCGATGACTGGTATCTGCAACCGGTGCCTGATGGTGATGAGGAACTAAGAGAGATTGTTCATTGGGGCCTTCAGCAGTTTACCGAAGCTGATCTGGAGTATCTACGCTCTTTTCAACCAGTGATCGAGTTACGTCTTGATACAGACAAATCACTTCTATGCTTTCATGGATCCCCACGATCATATAATGAAGTGATTGCCTCTACGACGAGTAGTTCTGAAATGAGAAGCATGTTTGCGGGTCACCAGGCATGGATTATGGCTGGTGGGCATACACATGTGCAGATGCTACGTCGCTTTGAGCAAGCGCTGCTCATTAATCCTGGGAGTGTTGGCCTTCCAGGAGTCGGTCCTGAGAGTAAGGATCTCCAGCGTAACAAGCAGGTTCGCTGGGCTGAATATGCTATCCTTACCCTGCGTAATGGACATATAAGTGTCGATCTGCGCCGCATCCCTCTTGATATACCTACCCTTCTTCAAATTGGTTATGCCAGCGGTATGCCTGATATTAATTCATGGGTGCGAGCCTGGGATACTCTAGGTGAAGCCCCATAACTAAATTGAAGGACGATCTCAGCTCCTAATTATATCAGGAGCTGAGATCGTCCTTCAATTTGTATATCTTAGCGCCATGACTTTCCTTAACAAATCAGTGAAGAATTTCAAGCAAGCCCTACCAAATGTTGCCTCCTTGGCTTGATCTTTCTCCATATTTTTGCGTACTCCCTTCGGCTATGGCAGAGCTGAAAGCATTGCCGCTCGTCTAAAGCATCCTGTTCCCTGTTTGGGGTCATTGAGAAACGTTGGCAAAGACGTCTGCTGTTGCAATGTGAAATGATACTGTCGGCAAACCGTCTTGAACGGTTGAGGTTGAAGAAAATTATGAATCTTGGTTGGCATTGCGCCTGGAGGGATGATAGGCTTAAAAATGATGATTCTTCATGCAGGCTACCATAAGCAAGGCGTAATTGCTATTCGGCCTGTTTGACAGCGGGAGCTTTTTCATTGGTGGATAAGTATTCATCGCATTCCGCGATAGTGGTTGAATTGGAGAGGTGTTTGTTGCCAAACTCCTCAAGAGCTGCGAGCACATCTCCGAGTTCTCTGCCCTTGGCAGTGAGATGATATTCAACTCGCGGTGGAATTTCCAGGTAAGCAAGCCGCTGCACGAACCCTAACTCTTCCAACATTTTGAGGCGATTGGAAAGTGTTTTGGAGCTAATGTGCCCTAGCACTGAGCGCAAAGCGTTAAAGCGCATAGACCCCTGTAATAAATTCATGACGATGAGCAACACCCAGGTATCTCCCAGAAAATGGATGGCTCGTCCTAATGGAGTTTCTGTGCAGGCTTCTTGTATGTTGGATGGATGATTTGCCTCTGATGCTTTCATAGGGAAAAGTATAACATCATTTTCTGTAGAAAACAATGTTCTTGACAAATCTAGGATGCGAATATATTATTAGTTCCATAAGGAAAGCTACATACAAAGGGGAACTACATCGCCTGATAAAAGAGTTTGTTCTTACCATGTGTGAAAATCAGATGCTCGATCAACTTAAGGAAACCTTACGCATATGAACTATGGTCATCCGATCCAGTTCGGAATAAATATTACTCCGGTTAGCAGCCAACCAGAGACGTCTGTTTCGCTTGCGAAACGTAGTGAAGAGCTTGGCTATGACCTGGTAATATTTCATAATAACTTCTTACAACCAGAGCTCCTGGATACCTGGACACTCCTCTCATGGGTTGCCGCTCAAACGAAACGCGTGCACCTTGTGGCAAATATATCCAATATATCGCAGTGGTCACCCACTGTCTTGGCGCGCTCGGTGGCAAGCCTTGACCTTCTTTCCTCCGGTCGGCTCAATCTCGCACTGGGTGCTGGAACCTTGTGGAATGAGATCGAGAAGGACGATGAGGCAGTGATGGCGTTGGATGAAGCGATCGATATCATTGGTGGTGTGCTAGATGGTGGCGATGATACTCCACTCCGCTTTAATGGCTCGTACTATCGCCTTAAAGGTGCACAACGAGGACCTATTCCAGCACACGATATCCCTATCTGGGTTAGCGCTACCCAACGGCAAGCGTTGCGTTTGATAGGCCAGAAGGCGGTTGGCTGGCTGTCCTCGATTGAGTCTATGAAACCGGAAGATTTCCCATCTGCGAATAAAATTATCGACGAGTCTGCGCACGAGGCTGGTCGCGATCCACGCGAGATTCGACGTCTTGTTGTCATCACAGGGAATTTCTCGCCATCTCGGGAAGGATTTCTTAGAGGACCAAGTGCTCAATGGGTTGAAGAACTTTTACCGTTCGTTACCAACGATGGCATCAGCACTGTAATTCTCAAATCAGATGACCTGGCAACGATAGAGCAGTTTGCTCTTGAGGTTGCTCCAGCATTGCGTGAAGCGGTGAATCGGGAATTACCAGATGCGTTCTTAGGACCTGAGATACGTCGTGCTGCAGTACGGGCCAAGCGACGTGTGGGAATTGACTATGATGGCGTACCTGAGTTGCTGGCTTTGGCTGTTATAGAACCCGGAGATGTGAGCTATGCGCGCGTCAAGTCAACCTATATGCGAGGTGGATCCCCCGGCATTGTCTTCCAGGTGAAGAATACAAATGAAATCATTGAGGCCCTTGCTTTCGCTCGCTTACATCCTACTGTACCGTTTGCAGTGCGTAGCGGTGGACATGGTATTAGTGGTCGTTCAACCAATGATGGTGGCATTGTTATCGACCTCTCCTGGCTCAACAAGATAGAGGTGCTTGATGAGCTCACCCGTCGCGTGCGAATTGAGCCAGGAGCGCGCTGGATGGATGTCGCGGCTGCATTAGAACCATATGGGTGGGCACTTAGTTCGGGTGATTACGGTGGGGTGGGGGTTGGTGGGCTCGCTACTGCTGGCGGTGTGGGTTGGCTTGTGCGTGAACATGGTTTGACGCTTGATCACCTGCGTGCTGTTGAAATGGTGCTTGCGGATGGCTCAGTGGCGCGTGCTAGCGACGATGAGAACCCGGATTTGTTCTGGGCCGTTCGTGGGGCCGGAGCAAACTTTGGTATTGTGACATCCTTTGAGTTTGAGGTAGATGAGGTTGGTGCTGTTGGTTGGGCGCAGTTGGTTTTTGATGCAAGTGATACCGCCGACTTCCTCGAAAAATGGGGTAAGGCTGTCGAGAGAGCGCCGCGTGATCTTACAAGTTTCCTTATCATGGGGCCGCCTCGTCGGGGAATGGCGGTAGTAGCACAGGTAATGGCTGTTGTTGACTCTGATCAACCTGATATTATCATCGACAGACTTCAACCTCTTGCTAACATCGCGCCACTGTATGATCAAAATATTGTCATTACGTCCTATGCGAACATTATGGCAAATGCACATGATGAGGGCTACCATAAGGGACAGGGGGAGCCAGTTGGGCGTACTGGCCTCATAAAACATATCACGCCCGAGTTCGCTGCTGAAGCCGCGCGCTTAATATACAGTGGAGCTGTGTACTTTTTCCAGATACGCGCAGTTGGTGGAGCGGTTTCAGATGTTGATCCTGACGCGACAGCCTATGCTAACCGAGCGGCAAATTTTTCCGTGACAGCATTTGGAATGAGCCGTCATCGTATGAATACACTATGGGATGCACTCTCAGCTCATTTTCAAGGGCTCTATCTGAGCTTTGAAACTGATTTGCGCCCTGAGCGCCTCAATGATGCCTTTCCACCCAGGACTCTAGCGCGTCTGCGTGAGCTGAAGTCACGATATGATCCTGAAAATGTTTTCCGTGACAACTTCAATATCGCGCCTAACCGTGTATCCGCTAATACGGTATAAGTAATACCTTACTTGTGAATAGGATGTTAACAACCTAATGGAGAATTTCATGACAGATTATAGGCAGAATTTGCTTTTTGGCTTGTTCATAACGCCTGTGGTCCAACCAGTTATGCATGCGGTTGAACTTGCGATGGTAGCGGATCGGGTGGGTCTTGATCTGGTGACGTTCCAGGATCATCCGTATCAGCCATCATTTCATGATACCTGGACGCTTCTTACATATGTCGCGGCGAACACCAAACGCATCCGCGTTAGTGGTAACGTCCTTAATCTTCCTTTGAGGCAACCTGCCGTGCTCGGGCGAAGTGCAGCCAGTTTGGATCTTCTGAGCGGTGGTCGCTTTGAGTTAGGCATAGGAGCTGGTGGATTCTGGGATGCAATCGAAGGCATGGGAGGGCGTCGCTTGACGCCAGGCCAGGCGGTTGGGGCACTGGATGAGGCGATACAGATTATCCGAGAGATATGGGCTGCTGATAAACCTGGCGGAGTGCGCGTTGACGGCAAATATTATCAGGTCAAAGGGATCAAACGCGGTCCCGCTCCAGCGCATGAAATAGGGATCTGGATTGGAGCCTATAAACCACGAATCTTGAGACTAACTGGACGTGTCGCCGATGGTTGGTTGCCAACACTGGCCTATTTACCAGGAGGACCAGCCGATCTCGAAGAAATGAACAAGTATATTGACGAGGGGGCGGCGCTCTCAGGACGAGACCCTTCCAGTATACGTCGTTTCCTGAACATCTCAGGTCGCTTCACACGTGCTGGTCGTTCTCTGCTCGATGGATCGCCCCAGCAATGGGCTCAAGACCTTGCGGAAATTACATTCAAGTACGGAATGACTGGATATATCCTTGCCGCAGATGACGCGCGGACAATAGAGCTTTTCGCTGCCGAGGTTGTTCCCGCCGTTCGTGAACTTGTTGATGCCGAGCGTGCTCACCAGTAGTTGGTGGGCTGCTCCTCAAAGAGGGACCAGGCTCTCATAGTAATAGTATTTCCCAGGCGCTATTGCTATGAGAGCCTGGTCCCTCTCCGCTAAAGAGCAAGCTCAGCGTAATTATCCAGAGAAATCGCATATGGTTTTAGGATCAGCAATAGAACTCGGGAGCCTTTTTGAGCGTGGGCCACTGTATTTCGTCATGCCCAAAAACGGTGAGCACCACGCCTTCGCGCTTCGCTAGGGCAAGCAATTTGCGCGCACTAGCGGCAGCTTCAGTAGGATTGAGGTCGGAGCCATTATCATCCATTCGTGTCGCGGGATCGAATTCGGTTTCCATCGCGGCTGCATCAATGGCGAGCAAGATAGGGCCGGTATGTGGAAGCCGAACAAGAATGGCCTGATGGCCAGGAACATGACCGCTAGTTTCAATAAGCTCTACTCCAGGTACTAGTTCCAGGTCGCCATCGATAAGTTGGTAACATAAACCAGGGGCGTTCCAGTGAGGACGGGTGAAGGTGAAACGATCATCTTGGGTCGCACAGGCAAACTCATAATGACGCCGTTGGACAATGAGTTCTGCTTCGGGGAAGGCATCGTGGCAGCCAGAGTGGTCAGGATCAAAGTGGGAGCAGACGAGAAAGTGAATGTCGTGTGGAGTAAGCCCTAGCGCTGCAAGCTGGTCAACGACAGGATAGGTTTCTCGAATGGCACGGCCGGGTGGGCGATTGCACGAGAGCATGGAACCATCGACCGGGTATCCCGTGTCGATAAGGATATTTTTGCCATCACTGGTTTGGATCAGATAGCCAGGAATGGGCGTCCCATCTTCAATGAGGGATAGTTGGAATAGATAAAGGCGGACCGGTATAGGCTGAGAGAACTCCATGTGAATTGCCTCCTATCTTCTCTCTGCTGTTGAGAACTGATTTCTCAAGTATAGAGAAGTTGAGGCATATTAGGCTATAAAATAATTGCGCTGTGCTTCCAAATCCTTGCGTGCTTTGAGTTAAACTCATTTGTGATTTTGCTTACTATTGGTTATGCCTCATCTTTCTGTGTCTCGCGCAGATAGCGATAAAAGGTGGCTCTGGAGATGCCGAGCACTGTACAGATCTCCTGAATAGATCTGGTCTTGTCGGCGTACAAGTGTCGGGCCTGGGCGACCTGTTCTGTTGTTTTTAGTAACTTTGACCGCCCACCTTTTCTCCCTCTTGCCCGGATGGGTCTGTGGATAAGCAGTTGATCTTCCTCAGATTTCGCCTGAGCACCTACTTGAAGTTGTTCTTGTGCTTTGCCCACAGAATGATCGAGGTATTGAGTCAGGGCCTGAGAGGCGATATGCAAGGCACCAGATGGAGCGGGATCAGATGGCTCTAATGTACGCTGCCCGGTCTCGGCAATCAGTTCTGCTAGTTTCTCCTTAGACAGTGCCATAGCGTCTGGTAAGAGGGGTTGAGCCAGGAAAAAACCGAGAAAAATGGAACCAAAGAGGGATGTGAGCAAGTGCGGAGTGAGATCAGAGCGTACCAATCCCTGCTCGCGGAGCGTTTCCAGGTAGTTTGTGAAACCTGTAAGGACCTGTGTTGAGATAGCGCTATTCTGCTCACGTTGGATAAACTTCCCAAAAACCACCGTATCCTGTAGTAAGACAGCTTTGAGTAATGGGCGCTGTAAGAGAGCAAGAGCTGCATGTTTGAGGAGGCTATGCAAAGTAGCGCCTTCAGGATCGCTTCCAAGACGCTGCCTGATATCTTCTGCCATCGCGATTTTTTCCCGGAGAATGAGATCTGAGAATAGTGTTTCTCGCGTAGTCCAGTGCAGGTAGAGGGTTCCTTTTCCAACTCCTGCTTCCCTGGCGATATCTTCAATAGTAGTCTTGTCATAGCCATTGCGCAGGATTAAGTTTAATGCTGCATCCAGAATGTGCTGTGCGCGTGCTTCACGTTTCATTCTAGTTTGTAATCGTCGGCTTTCGCCTCCATTCTGCTGAGCCAATAGTCACTCTCCTGATTTGTGATTTAAGCTATCGATATCCTCTTGTTCATCAGACGGATTGCCAGTAGTGAGATCCAGCACCAGCCGAGAATAATGCAGATTCGCTGTATGAGTCCTGCTGGCCCATCTTGTAACGCGACGATATCGGTCAAGACGAAAAAGATGGCAACTAAAATACCTGTGGCAATTGAATACAATGCCCAGCCTTGCCTGCCAGGATTGGCTATATCACGTCGTGCCAATACAAAGCAAGCCGCGATCAGTGAAACGAAGACGAACAGGCTCATAAGATTATGGAGGATTCCGTGAATGCTGGGAGTGCTCGACGCTCCTGGTGGATAACCTAGAAGTGGATCAGTTACAAAGATACCAGCTCCAATGAGTCCGAGCCCAAAGATACCCAGTAGGATTGGCCCCCAGGTAGAGCCACGACCTGTACGTAGGGCATGCCTCAATCCAATGGCAAAACCAAAAACAAGTGCTCCGCAGACGATGAAGTTAGTAATTTGTATCCAGCCATCCTCTCCCTGACTGAGCGAGCTGACAACATGATGCAAGGCACTGTAGTGAGGCCGTGTGGCACCTTCGACGAGAAAGGAGACAATGAAAAGCAGCGGACCGATCGCGCCACAAGCGAGCAGCAATCTGATCCAGAATGGCTGTTCTTGAGTACTTTTTGTTGGAGCTTTCATATAATTCCCTCTGACTGTATAAAAATGACCAATATTGAAATTACGGTCATATATGTGCTATGGAGAAATATACCTAATAAGAGGGTAAAAGTCAAGCAGTGCCTATCATATTTAGGTAGACGCTTAGGGCCATTTAAATAGGTAGTTATGAATTGGCTGGAGGCATATGTCGCCCGCTGTATCACAATCAAAGTATCATAATCAACCTGATTCTGGATGTGTGATTTGCACAGAGTACATGGATTTCTGTGTTTCTGCTCATCTATGTGCACCGTAATCGGGATGCTCTATCTTTTGGTTGAGATCACTGTCTGGTATTCAATTCTATTGGCGAATGTTAAAAATGTATGACAAATGTGCGAAATTGTACTGTAATTGTAAAAAGTTAATTGAATTTAATTAATGATTATAGTATAATATTGTATTTACTGAAAATATAGTACATAATAGTGGTGTAAATTGTATATGGTGATTTTCAAGGAAAGAGAGTTGAGGATGTAAATAATAGAGAAAATGGCTCATAAGGGCGATCAAGCGAAATGCAGATGATGCGATACGACTGAGTAATGGGTTTCTTGAAGCTCTTGTCTCCCAAATCAGATAAGGGGGGCAAGCAACAGAAAGGGCTTGGGTGGAGATGTCGCAAGAAGTATCAGCACACACGGCAATGACTATTACATCAGCAGTTGATCCAACGGTGATTGTAACAGCACTTGACCTTGATTACACCTCTTCAAATCCGGCAGTTGTTATAGCATCCGGGTCGAAGAAGTGGTTCATGTACAATGATACTAATGATACGATTGATAACACACTTGGTTCTTTTGTCGTCGGCCCTGGAACACCTCCACACGGGAGAGGAAGCATACAATTTACACTTGATCCATCTCCTTATAATCGCAAGAACATTGCGACCTATCAGTTCAGCAGTACCTCCCTTGCTTCAATCACGCAAATGTCATTTGGCGCGTATTCACATAGCGGAGTCGCGGGAGCATCTGAGTCGCCATTCCTGAACTTTAATGTCGATTTTACTGGTACGTCAACCTCTTTCCAGGGGCGACTTGTTTATGTGCCAAGTGCCAATGGTTCGGTTCCTCAAGATACATGGAACACTTTTGATACCATCAATGGTGGTAATGCTTTATGGACATGGTCGCGCTATGGAAGCAACGGGAATAAATGGCCGGATAACAATACCAGCCAGTATCGCACATGGAATGCCATTAAGGCCGCATTTCCGAACGCGCGTATCCTTCCAGGTGATGGCTGGCTGGGTATTCGTGTAGGTGAGCCAGGACCGAATGGATACACAGGCAATGTCGATTTCTTCACTCTGGGCACCACAACGGGTGGAACCACCACATTCGATTTTGAGCCATTGGCGGTCCCGCAGGCTCGCGCTTTCGGCTTTCAGAGCACTAATCCAACAACTGCGCCCGTGGGGGATGTTTCGATTCAGGGACTTGGGTGTAGCGAATCCGCTACTACTCCAGTTGCCTCGGCTGCTGGATTTACAGTTGCAGGAATCACTGATACGGTTTCTAGTTTGGCGACTGCTGATCCGGCAATCGTAGACGCATCTTCAACAATTAATATTCTTACAGGGTCTGGTATAGTTGCTTCTGGTACAACTGTCACCGCGCATGTTGTGGGATCACTACCACCAGCCTTGGCAGGTTCAACGACTTTCGCACTGTTGTCTATCCCGGGTCAGCCTCTACATTCAAACTATAGTCCAACTCCCAATACCACGCTACCGATTCCTGGTGTTGGTACTGTGATACTCAATGAGCAGGCAATTGTACAACAACAGAATCGGCTTTCCATCCAGGTTAATGGGTTGCATGTGAAAATAACGCAAGGACCTAGGGCGGGCGCTGATATTGTGATTGGTCACGCTGAAGCTATCATCACGTATGTCTAGCTTCCCGATCAGAAGTTGATATAAACGCGCCCCTTCCATCTCTGCACATAGGGATAGGAAGGGGCCTTTTATGTGCTCAGCTCAAAGCAACCTTGATTAAGTGATGCTAGATGTTCGTTAATGTGGCTACTAATCTCGGTAAAATATATGGAAAGAATAGTAATCCGACCCTGAGTGTATATGATAGCGATAGAAGAGAGATTGAATAATATAGAATACAAGGAGAGTTGCTTATAGCGCGAATTCAGTTTTGCCTAGGGTTTTGCTATATATGTGAAAGCTGTCTTCTAGTAGCGTCAGAGGGAACGTTCTTTTCAATCATTCATTTGAGAGCGTTACTGAACTGATCTGAGGAGACCAGGCCTGACCAGTAATGTTATTCCAACGCATCTTAATAAAATTCACACCAGTTAGACCTTTTACATGATAGTCATAGCGTGTCCAGTTCCCCTTTCCACCAGTAATTGTCGGTGAAACTTCGCTCCAATTGATTGCATCCGCAGAAATATAAATACTAAAATGTGAGATAGGTTCCTGGGGCCAAAAATATGTTACAGCTTGAAATGAAGTCATTCCTTGCAGGTGCCATGTAATCTCCTCATGTGTCTTCGCATTATTCCAACGTGCTAATAGCGAAGTATCACCCTCAAAAAATTGACTATTATTCTTGTCAAATTGCAGATTATCTGTATGTTTGTAAACTTTGCTCCAATTGTTAAGTGGATCGACAATTGTTTGGTGTGCGGGTGTTGGAGAAGGTTGCTTCGTTGTCAGTTGCGCGTAATCTTCTGGAGAAAGAAAAAGTGATGTTAGGGGAAATGAGCCCACGCTGGCAAGGCAAAGGATAATGAGCAACCATAACCAGAGTTTAAGATTCTGTGATTGCTGGTATTCTCTATTTTTATGTGATTGTTCTACAGGTGATAAAGGCATTAAATCCCTCCAATGCTCAACAATAATATATTTATACCTCTCGAGTCGATTGGCTTACATCGAGAGGACGCTACTCATTGAATTGCCTTTCACCACTATATTATCTCATCACTATATTGTTTAGAACAGATCTCTATAAGCCAAAATTCGGCTTCCAGCCAGGTAGATGGCAAATTCATATGATCTCGTCCTACCTTAAGGGGTTAAGCTTCTAGTTCACTGTTCTCTGTTTGTGAAATCTCTGCTATAGGGGTGTCTTTGGGTAAGTGAGATGTTTCCTGGTCTTCAATAACTTCTTCCTGGACAACTTCCAATGTAGAGGCACCATTGGGCAACTGATCGGCCTCATTGTCTGCTTTATTCTCAGTTTCTAGCTCAGTTTCAAGAAGTATTGGTGCGGGAGCGTCATTTGAGAGAACTGCTAGCGCTACACTGTCAGTTCTCTTCTCTGAGTTGTTGCGGACTGGGAGCGCGTAGAGCCGTTGTGCTATTGCCGGGTGGAGTATCACAAATTGCGCGATTGCGCCTGTAACACTGAATATGAGCAAGGTCATGATTATGCCCGAAATCGACCAGCTCCCAGCGTACAGAAAGAGACCTGCAACAATGGCATCAATGGAGAAACTGAGGGTCAATGCAATTATTAGTTCTGCGACAATTTCATGGAGCCGGAGAAAACGCGTCAGTGCCATGCCTGGACAGAGAAAGAGAAAACTCATGACGATAAGTGCCTTGGCCGGAGCCTCAGGCCTTACATAGGTCACGATACTTGTTGCAGCGGCAGAAAGTAAAATAATCACAGGCCATAACCAATGGAAACGCATTGCTATTGGTCTCCTTCTAGAGAACTGGTGAGCTGATAAATCTGTACGTCGGTAGTGCGGTAGATCAGGGTAAATTCTCCTGATGAGTTGATAGCCTCCTCAAATTTATCGAGCGAACCAACTGGATAGCCTGACATTGCGTCAAACCAGGCCTTTTGACTGCGTGTGAAGATCATATATGTCTGAGGGCGTTGTTGATCTTGCATAAAGTGGACCACATCTCGAACGTCGAGTGTGATGATGTCATTGCTCAATGTCTCGTTTGTGGCGAGCGTTGTCACACGGAATTTTTCAAAGTTTTTCATTTGCCAGGGTGTTCCGGTCCAACCAGCAACAAATAATGCTTTGGAAGGAGCTATGCTATAGAGCATCTGGACTCCATTGACTTCGTCATAGGTCTTATAGTCAATATTCTCATTGCCGTAGCGTGTGAATAGGAAGCCACCCAGCAAGATAATTGTCAGGCTCGACATGACCAGCCCCTTCCAGGGAAGCTTGATCATTGTCAGTCTTGAGAAAAAGGACGGAAATGGTGGTTTCTCGTAAACGACTGAGGCCGCGAGAAAGATCATTGATGGCAAAGAGAAGAGATAACAGCGCAGTAGCATCTCTCCACCATACGGCTGTACGATGAAGAGTGGGAATGGAGCAAGTGCCAGTAATACCACAGAGGCATCTTTGTACCCCTTGCCCAGGCGAAAGAGAGCCCCCACAAATGCTACTGCCCACACAAAAAAGGTCATGATAATTCGTAGCCGGGCGATCAAGGCATGTTGTGGATCACCTCCGACTCGATCCGAGACATTCGATGAAAGCGAAACAAAAATCTGGCTGAGCCCTCCAAAGACCTGATTCATGTGCCCCGCGAGATAAGTGTGCGCCATTATAAACATCCAAAACAGGGTCATCACTGTCATCACGATAGGAAGCCACCAGAGCTTTAGAGTGCAGCGCCGGAAAACGATGAGCGCCGTGACGCTGACAATTGTGAAAAAAGGTGTTAATTGATGGCCATACACCGTAAAGGAGAAGAGTACCAAAACGCAGAGAAGAAGCGCGATTTTTTTTCGCCGCTGACTTGGCGTGCTGAGTGGATCGGGTGCGGTAAGCCAGGTATAGAGAGATGGGAGAAAACGAAGCCGACTTAAACGCGGTCCAAGTGAGCGGATAGACTCGTCAGAAGGTGTTTTAAACCATTTTAATAAGATTGCAAGAATAACAATGTAGAAACAGAAAAAGAGGCCCTGGGGAGAAAAATAATCTTGCCCAATCCAATTCGTGATACAGAAGAGCCACAAGGCGAGCCAAATCACTCGTCGATTTGTCGTAAATGTTGTAAAGAGGAAGTAGAGCGCTGCAAGCGTAATAACATTATTAAAGACGGGAGCCCAGGCAGCGTAGCTCAAAATCGTTTGGTACCCGGCGAGTTGGGTGACAAAAGCACTTAATATAAAGAATCCGGGCCAATTAAAATACGCACTTAGGTGAGGATTCACCGAACCTGTGCGGATGATATATTCGGTATACCCGGCATGTGTATACACCACGGAAAAGCGCGGAGCTTGTTCAACGAGAGTCGTGACACCGTATAACATAATGATAATAAGCCCAAAATGCAGAAGCAGAAGAGGGGTATAGTAACGTACTTTCTGAAGCGTGATACAGAAACTAACCATCATGATTACCAGAGCACCAATGAGTTCTGGAGGCATGATGGAAACGAGACCCAAACCATTCATATGTGATATTTGCGTCGCCACTGCGTTGAGCGAACTGTACCAGAGCGCGAATGAGCCTAGCGGGAGGGCGAGGCATAGGATAGTCAGTAGAATATCTATAATAATTGATTTCTTTGTTTTATTGGATGTATTCATTTGTGTGAACTCTTTGCTCATATGGAATCTCTTCTTTTGTATCTAAGATCATAAGTTGCTTGATAGTGTTGGTTGTGTTATCTATGCCTCTGATGGTTCTGAATATGAGAGGAGACATAAAGAGAGCCTCAACACAGAGGGCAATTACCCATCCAAGACTGAGCCCCGATAGCCCCCCCAAACGTGCGCCAAGCGTTGCCAGGACCAGTTCAAGTACGCTGCCTGAAATGATAGGGAGCATCGCGTTGGTAACCTCATCCTTGATCCGGCGTATGGCAATATGGTGATTTTTGATAATCAGCGGGAATGCTCCCAGTGCCAGGATTCGCAGAGGCCATGCGGCCTGTTCCGCGTAATTTGGACCGAAAAAGCTGAGAACAAGGTTGGCAGTTAGAAACAAGGTGCCGCTGGTGATGATGCCTGTTATGGTTGCGATGCCCACAGTCAGGCGTGTTTTCTGTGATAGGGTTGCTCGCTGTGCCGCGTTTGTTGCATGCAATACCGTCGTGAGTGATGCCGCGACCGCGAAGATAAAATTCGCGATCATTGATGCTACATAGAACCAGGCATTCATGGTTGGGGACAGTAGAACCGTCACAAGGACTGGTAATATCTGAGTTGGTGCCTGTAGGATAAGATTAAAGATATGATGTTGGATGGCTGATGATCCCAGTTTCCGCAGTACCTGCCACCTGGGTGATAAACTGCCCAGCTTGTGTCGCCCTTTCCAGAGGGCCAGAATCAGCAATGGGAGCGATGAGATAATATTGCCCAATGTCCAGGTGGCATAAATTGTCATGCCAATTTTATCAGTGAGCCAGAGCCCGACGAGATACAAGGCAACCAGTTTGACAAGGGAAAAGATGGTGTTGCGATAGAATTGCAATTCGCCTTTGAGCAACCCTATAACAGCCTGATCGATGATAACTGTCATAGCAGTTATGCTGATACTGGCGGCAAAGAGCAAGATATTTTGTATCGTGGCACCAATCGGGCGTAGTGCTGGAGAAATTAAGGGAGCGAGCAGGGAGAAAATTATCCCAACTAAGAATCCCACATTTCCAACAAGTAACAAGGCTGTACTGATGAGTGCTCCCTCTTGCCCTTTATTGCGTGGAATCTCGGTGAGAAGTAGGGTACCCAGTCCCAGCATACAGAAGGAAGAGAGCAACATCATGGTTGAGGTTGCGGCTGATGCGAGGCCAACAGCGTCCGGCGGGAAGTAACGAGCTGCCACCCACCAGTATGCGAAACCTAGCACTGATGTCACTGCCATTGTGCCTATTAAGGAACCAGTATTAAATAAGATGGCACTATTCTTTTTGATCCATTGAAAGAGTGATGCTATCACCGCTGAAGACTCCAAGAAACAGGGCTATTTATCCACGCTACGAACAGGTACACACGCGAAGATATGCATGCATACATTACCGAGGAATATTTATGCCTGCACGCCCGATAGGACTATGGTCTAGCCTGGGCATCGTTTAGCTGCTTGGAGCTTGTAACCTGTATTTCCATATGTTGCTTACTTTCATTTGTTTGTGAAAAACATCTGCCAACGAGATAGCCTGCGGTAGTGACAAACAGCCCAGTACTGATCGCTGCGGCGCGCGCCATTCCGTTGAGGTCGCGTTGTGTAAGTATGCTTCCTACGTTGCGTAGAACTCCCAGAGGTAACGTGCGGAACGTGTAGGCACTTTCTGACGAAAGGGAATCTTTTGTTCCAACATAGCGAGCGACAAATGCCTTAGAAATTCCCTCGGCGTAGCAGCGTGCCCAGAAATATCTCCAGTTCGCCCTCTGTGCTGGTACACGATGTTGTACCATCGCTTGAGGTTGGTAGAGAAAGTGGCGGTCAGGCCAATATTGGCGTGCGCGAATGCATAACTCTGTCTCTTCACAACCAATTGGGCGGGTACCAACACGTCCGATCCCGCTGCGAAAACTTCCAACATTTTCGAATACAGCGCGACGTATGCACATACTCGCTCCAATGGGATTGCGAATGATGGCGTTGGTCTGGGGCATGCCTCGGTAGGTGCAGCCCACCACCCAGTGAAATTCTTCTGGGAACCAGGAGGGCCTATGATCGACCCACCATGGCTCTACAACTCCACCAACACCTAGCACCTGTGGATCTTGTAGGGTCTCCTGAAAGAGCCGCAGCCAGTTGGGGTCCGCTATGGCATCATCATCCAGAAACGCGATAAGCTGTCCCTGGGAAACCGCAATACCACTGTTTCGTGCTCCAGATAATCCACGTTCTTCTTTATTTGGCACAACGACCACGCCTGTCAGCTGTTCTTGCGCCCTTTTCAACAAATCCGGATGATGATCGATGACGACAATGATTTCACGCGCTCCCAGAGTCTGGTGTTGTACAGACGCTACGGCTGCGATCAGGTCGGTCCAACGTTGTTCTGTATAGGCACAGAGGATAACGGAAATATCAGAGCTATACATCTTTTCTCTGCTATAAGTCATGCCATCATCCTTTCTGCTGCGCTTTCCGCGTAATGCTTCTGCTTCGCAGGTATCCAACTGGCCCTTGGAGCATCCCTTTTAACTCAACACTTTTCAGCTCTTTGGGATAGCTTGCCTGTCTCTTCTGATTTTTTGCAGAGCGTCCACTAAGGGCGAAGAAGAGGCCGTATGATAATTTCGAAAGCAGATCAAAAAAGAGCCGTGGGCGATCACAGATGCACTTGGTAAGATGGGCTGTTAGCCCCATACCATACCCGTAGATTTGCTTGAGTAGCCCCGCGTAGTCGCGTCTATGAAGGTGATAGGCGAGTGAGAGTGGTTCGTAGACGAGTTGGTAGCCTTGCATCATCACTTCGAAAAAGGCCGCAATATCCTGCCCGTTTTTGATGGGACCAGTTCCGCCCAACGCTGGATCAAAGCCACCGACATCGCGTAGATAGGCAGCAGAGAAGGCCATGCTGGCACCAGTGCCAAATTGACCGGAGGTATAGGGATGTAAACGCGTTTTGGGATGATGTTTGGCCATATCAAAGATACGTCGTCTAAAGCCTTTGGTGAAGCCTCCATATTGTTCAAACCAGAATTGCGCAGGCTCTTCAAGCTCGAGAGGAAGGATTAGCCCGGTCACGCAGGCGACGTTGTCTGAGCGACGAAAGGCTCTCACAAGCTCAGTTAGCCAGTACGTATCGAGGACCACATCATCATCGGTAAAGACCAGGATTTCGCCTTTGGCGACCTGCATACCACAATTGCGAGCCCAGCTCGCGCCCTGACGCTCTTCACGAAGATAACGTACCTGAGAGGCATCACTATATTTTTTGGTGATCAAGGTGAGCGTGCTCTCTGTCTTTGGGGCATTATCGACAACGATCACTTCATAATGTGGGTAGTGCTGTGCTAGTAAGGTATTCAAGCAGATTGCGAGTCTCTCAGGGCGATCATGGGTCGGCACAATCACACTTACGAATGGGGCGTCTGTACTGCCTAAGAAATTATTGCGCTCTCTGATGCACGGCGGTGGGGTCGCCCGGGGTAAACCATCACTTCTCAGCTCACTGACCGGGGTTAAGCCATCTTGTTGCAAGTGTTCATTGATCTCGTTGTGCAGTGCGTTCCAGAGTATTTGCGCATACTCAGAAGGCTCTACACGCTCCCTCGGTAATTGCAATTCGATGGTGCCCAGTGGTTGCGTATGTAGACGTACCACGCCTAGAGCACGCTGATAGTGCCTCCCTTTCTTCTCATCAAAATTTGAGAGAACGGGTAGAGGTTGCCCCAATTCAATTTCGATGATGCGCATTGGGACAAGATCTGGAGCCCGATTACTGTGGGCGTCTTTCTCTGGCGCTTGTGCGAGCATTTCTTTTTATCTTCACTCTCTCTAAATGAATTCTGTTTCCTGTTTGAGGAACATTGATCGGTCCGTTACCGTATGCTTGCCTCTTCTACGAAAGGGGTTGAGTGTTGCCCTTGCGTATGGAGTAGTGAGGAATGAGGCGTCCCGATGAGTTTTGTGCGACGCTCTCTCACGATTGTTTTGAGCACACGCCAGCCATCGCGAAATGTATGTAGATTGCTTTGCCCATGGATGCGCACATGTTCCAGGCTGGGGACTTCAATGATTTTGTAATGGGCTTTGTGCATGCGGAGACAGAGTTGCGATTCGATTTCAAAGCCATCACAGTCAATATCGACCTGTTCAAGACAATGGCGCCAGAAAGCATTGTACCCATAACATAAGTCGCTGAATCGCTGTCGGAAAAGCAGATTGGCGAACTGGCACAACATATAATTTCCCATCTTCCGTAGCAGGGTAATGTCCCGGCTTCCTCCGCCTTTGATGAAACGTGATCCTTTGGCAAAGTCAAAACCAGCCATAAGGGCTTCAACAAAGCGTACAATCTCTGCCGGATTGGCTGATCCATCGGCATCTAACATCACGATGATATCGCTCGTACACGCTGAAAAGCCTGTCCTCATTGCATCGCCTTTGCCTTTTTCCTGCTGCTGAAGGATATGTATTGTTGGTAGCAATTGTTTGGCAACAATGATAGTATCATCGGTTGAGTGTCCATCAACGAGAATAACTTCACTGACAATAGCTGGCATCTTGGGTAAAATGTGATATAGATTCTGGGCTTCATTCAGGGTTGGAATCACCACGCTAATACTTGGATAGTGTTGGTGCTCTTGCATATTAGCATCGACATCCTTTGCTCGCATCGTGCTACGCTTTAAATGTTTTTTGCTTTGATAATAAGGACTGGGAGTGAAAACTCGTTGGACGATAGAAAAGCCTGTTTTGTCTCTTCACCTTTTCCTGCTTCCTATTACTGATATTATCTTGTGGTGAGAGCCATTCAGAAGCAATTTGTATTTTTTGTGATCAGCATGAAAATTCCATGGGAAGCTCAGGGCAATTGGAATAACAGAGGGTCAGCTCTGTTCCTACACTGTTACGCTCACCTTTTTGAGCTTGAGGTGGAGATGACGTAGGCTAGATCCTTTGCTGTTACGTCATGGGTGGGGGATGTTTTACTTTGCAAGCAACATGCTGCTTTATGATTTATTGGGCAAGACATGCTTCGCTTTCATAGAGTCTCTGCCCAGAAGGAATCATCTAGTCATTGAATGTATGTCTCTTTTGGGAAAGGTCATAGCATTCTATTTGGAAAACACTCCAGAGATGCGTGTTCTACGCGTTTTTTTGACCTTGCTCAGCGCTTAATGTGATATATGCTGAAGAGCATGGGTAAGCCAGGGAGTGGTGAGGTAAAAGCAATGAGTGAGTGATAGCATTAGAAAATAGTTCGCTTCACCGACTGCATGGAGCTTATACCAGAGCACATGTTTTCACGAAAAAAAGTAATTGTGGGTGCGATCATGATCAGGCGAAAAATATCAAGCTTGTTAGTATTTGCTTACATAGTAGTGAATCTTCTCTTTCTCGCGAGAAAACAAATACAGTGAGTTGTGGCTGTAATCCCCCAATTATCATGCCACATTCAAGGATTAGAGGATCTCCTTTCCCGATGTTATAAGTAGATAGAGAGAAAATAATAAAAAAGTGCGTATTTGTAGTTAAATACAAGTTACAACAGAACTATTTGGCTCATTAAAATAGAGTAGTGAGTCTGCTGTCGATGAGTATACTGACTGTCATGTGGCCTGTCAAGCTCTGAAAGTATAGCTTTTTAAGATGCTACTTTGGGTACTCTATAAGCAGTTATTATACATGTATCCCAATAGGTGTAGAGGCCTGTTTCTCAATCATTCTGGTACTATTAAGCCAAGTATATTGATGGCTTAACACTATTCAATTTATAATAAAGAATGGGGAGATGACGGATCTTTCTGATTGAGAAGGCGACTTTGACTAATGGAAATAGAACATAATTGAGATTGAGCCATAGCAGTCTATGGGGCATGTCTTGCCATTTGCCAATGTTCAATCCCAGAGATAAGGCGAGTACCCTTCTGCTTTATTTTATGCCTTGCTTTGCGGGTTCTTTTTATTTATAGAGGCTGCCAATCAGCTTCTTGTGGTGAGTTTTATGGGTAAAAGGGAAAAGCATTCAACTTCTTTGTATGTTTATTTTATACTACTTTTGGCTGTCTTAGTATCCTGTGCAGATCCTGATCAGAAGCCCTCAACTGTCAACAGGAGTATAACAAATCAACCCACGATGGCCGCAACCAGCATTCCGAATGACCTTGACCGTTGCCAAAAGGGAAAAGCAACCGCGCCAAAGGATGGCGAAGTGGACATAACAATCGATACGTCATGTTCTGGCATAAGTCAGCTTGCTCTTGGAGTGACTCATGTTGATGATTCGCTTGTGTATCCCTCTGGAAACAACGATCTCGCAGCTATTGAGAACGTGAAGTCGATGCTCAAAAATGGCATGTCATTTCAGAATACACACATTATGAGTTGGGGTTTGCCAGATCCCTGGCCGAATCCTGTCGATCCTGATCCAACGGATTGGTCTGCCTTGGATAGTCGCCTGAAGTTGTCGGTGGATGCTGGGAATACCCCAGTTATTTCGCTGGATGAAGCCCCCTGGTGGATGAAGGGAAGACCGATTGCGGGTGGGAAAACAGAGGTATTGACAGAGTCACAGGAATGGGATTCCATCGCGTATGGCACACGCATTCTCGATAATAAAATGGGGGATTGGCTACACCTTGTACAGCGTGTTGCCGAGCGCTATATGGTCCCGCCATATAATGTTAGATACTTCCAGGTGTGGAACGAATTAAAAGGATATTATAATCCTGGAGCGGATAAATATGATTTTACCGTGAGCCCGGGAAATCCCAATGCTATATCTGCTCGCCATGGCTATACCTATATGTATAACCAGGTCTACAATACACTGATAAAAGTGGCACAATCAAAGGGGATACCACCGGAGAGCGTCAAAATTGGTGGCCCTTATGTCTTTATGGATGTGTGGACCGCAAAGGATCAAAGTAACCCGTCAATAGTGACGAAACCCTATGGAACGTTCGATCAGAGATCACTCGATGTTGTACGATATTGGCTGCAACACAAAGCTGGTGCCGGTTTCATTACGGTAGATAGTTCGATTGAGAATAGAGAAGAGCGAGAGACGGGTGCCCTTGTTGCCGATCCCTTTGTTGCGGCGGCGAAATTTGCGGATATTGTGCGTTGGGTTCGTTCCCTTGATCCTAATCTCTATCCAGGCTCGACGACATTGCCTGTCTGGTTATCTGAGTGGTTTGCTTACCCACGTAACCAGATTGTTGATGCAAATTTCGATAACGCGTTAAAGGCATGTACGATGATCGAGTTCTTGAAAGTAGGTGGAGCGGTAGCCCTTGCCTGGGGTGGATCGGGCGATGGCTCAACAGATCTGGGGCTCTGGACTGATACCTACGTCGGGGGAGGGCAACCGCAGCCCTGGTATTTTAGTGCCAAGGCTCTCAAGGACGATTTTGCCCCAGGTGTAAAGCTGTATAACACAACTGTTTCTGCACCTGCTAAGGTTGAAGCATTGGCCTCAGATCAACACATTATGCTGGTGAATAAAACAGCTACCAAGATTACTGTGAAAGTTCAACAGAAAGAGGTTGAACTTACCCCATATCAGGTGAAAGTGATCGATTACGCTCACTAATGACTTGAGCAGGAAAAATGCATCAGGAGATAAAGCGCGAACCGTAAGAAGGCCGCGAGACAGGGATTTTAACAAGAGAGAGAGTATGAAGCAGAGGAGATGGTATGTCATGACCATCTCCTCTGCTTCATACTCTCTCTTGTTAATGGCTCTCAAAATAGCGCGAGGCGCCCATTGGGGGCTGGCGGAAACGCAAGATATCGAACAGAACGACATATCCATTATAAGGATCTTCCTGACTACGGTCCCCTGTCGAAACCTTGACATCTCGAAACAAAGTGGGTATACTCCTCAATAAATGAAGATATGATTCATTTATTGAGGAGGTGCAATGGCTCGAACGGCAGAGGCAAATCAACGTTTGCGTGAGGCCACACGCGCCAAACTTCTGGAAAGCGCAAGAAGAGTTTTTGCGCGGTTGGGCAGAGGGGCGACGATGGCAGATGTTGCTGCTGAGGCCCAAGTGAGCCAAGGATTGGCCTATCGCCATTTTGCTAGCAAAGAGGAGCTCTTTCAGACGTTGCTCGAGCAGGTTGTGCAAGCTGACTGGCTCCTCCCGCACGTTCTGGAGATGCCGGGGACGCCAGGGGAACGCCTTGATTTTCTTATTACAACGGTTATTGAATCCCGGCGCGAGCAACCTGAATTTTACCAGCTTTTCTATCAGCTGCTCATTGATGAAACGCTGCCCAATGATCTGCGTGAACTGGTCGCCAGGCAAAGCCAGGAGTTTCAAAGTATGGTGCGGCAACTCATTGTCGAGGGGCAGGCGACTGGGGAGATTGCGAAAGACAATCCAGATCAATTGATAGCCGCGCTTTTTGCCTGTCTTCAAGGTCTCTGGAGTGGGATGGCTTTCCTTCACCAAGAACACCTCACAAAGCCCCTTCCTGATGCCAGGATTGTCTTACGTCTACTCAAGCCAGATTCAGAAGAGAAAGAGAGAAATTTATGAGACGAAGAGGCGTCAATTACGACGTAGGAGTGAGCTACGATATTGGAAATGAGCGCGGTGGCCTGGTTGTCACACACCCAACATTCGACTCGCAGTGTGTCCATCGTGAGCTTGAGATTATTCAGCAGGATTTGCACTGCAATGCCATCAGAATCTCCGGTCGCTCAATTGAGCGGCTGATGCTTGCTACAGAAGCTGCTCTCAAGCAGGGGCTAGAAGTCTGGCTGTCTCCGCTTTTGTACGATCAAGATGAACAAGAGACGCTTGATTACATCAGAGAGTGCGCCATGGAGGCTGAACGGTTACGCAGTTTCTTTCCACAACTCATCTTTATTCTGGGCTGTGAACTGACGCTATTTATGCAAGGCATTGTGGAGGGCAAAAACATCATTGAGCGCCTTCCAGCCCTCAAGAGCGTGGTAAAAACGGGTGCTCATAACAAGCCGTTGAATGCCTTTTTAGCCAAGGCCAACCAGACTGTTCGGCAGGTATTCAGTGGTGCCGTGACCTATGCGTCCGCTCCCCTTGAACAAGTCGATTGGTCGCTCTTTGACTTCGTGTGCGCTGATGTGTATCGAGAAAAGCGTATCAAAGAGGTCTATAGCAACTTGATCACATCGTATTTTGCCCATAACAAGCCAGTGATCATCACTGAATTCGGTTGCTGTACGTACCGAGGTGCCGAAGACGTGGGCGGTATGGGTTGGGCGATCCTTGATGAGACCATCATGCCAGTCGAGCAACTCAAGGGCGACTATGTGCGCGATGAGCGTTTGCAGGCACGTGAAATCACGGACTTGTTGGGGATACTCGATGGCACGGGAGTCAATGGCGCGTTCGTATATATTTTTCATTTCCCTGCCTTGGTTCATCACGAAAGCGACCCTCGGCGCGATCTAGACATGGCTAGCTATGGCCTGGTAAAAAGCTATGCTGATGGCAGGCATGGAGCCTCCTATCCGGATATGCCCTGGGAGCCAAAGGAGTCGTTCAAGGCGGTAGCTGACTACTACGCGGCACACTGAGCCCATGCGGCGCGAGAGGAGGCTCATACTGGAGATACCACTTATGGTTGCTCTTAAGTGATCTGTTACTGGACTTCGGCGGGAATATCCAAAGTTTCTCCTGATCTTCCTTGTTGGAAAAGCGCTTCTTCCTGCTTGTTTAATTTTTTATAGATTGTGAAATACACCCATACGGCATTGAACAGTAAAAGGGTGCTGGTTAGAAAAAAGATGGATCTGATCCCCCACCAGGCGGTCACCTGTCCCCCTAACACAGATCCTCCAAAGACGCCTAAGTAGCCTGCGGAAATGCTAAAACCAAACACTCTTCCGGTCAGGGCGCTGGGGGTGATTTTCTTGATTAAGATATTGATCGAAGGGTTTAACCCGGCTACGGCAAGACCTAACAAAAAGCGTAGCCCCATCAACTGCCATGGATCTTGAACAAAGGCTTGGGGAAGGAAAATGACTGCCGCGACCACCAGCGCGATAAGCATGACCTTTTGTACTCCAAATCTGTCAGAGAGTTTCCCTAGTTGTGGAGCCGCAATGATATTGGCAAGCCCTGAAGCTGAGAATGCCATACCCGCTAACAGCGCAACATGCGTAGTATCAGTGGTAAGCTGAGTCACATAGACAGTCACCACGGGCTCAATCGAATAGAGCGCCAGTGTGATGATAAAATACGTCAATGATACAACTATTGTAAGGTTTTTGTCTGGTATACGCTGCCAGATTGCTTTCACCCCCAGCATCTCTTTCCCTTCGCGGGTAAATGATTCTTTGACCCAGAAGAGGGTCATGAGAAATGCTATCAGCATGAGAGCACCAGTGAGAAAAAAGACATTTTGCAGACCAAGACTCTCTTCTATTCCACCTCCAATGATGGGACCCAGCAGCCCTCCCGCAATATTCGCCGTGGAAAGGGTGCCTAAAGCCCAACCCGCGTGCTCCTTGTGCGTCTGTGTGGCGATGAGAGTGGTACAAGCCGTACTATACCCAGTGATGACGCCTTGTAACAACCGTAAACCCAGCAGTACATAGACATTTTGCGCTAAACCCATGAGGCCGATCACAATTGCCATCCCGAGGCTAGCACGCAGTAACATAGGCTTTCTACCAGCCCTGTCCGCTGCCATACCCCAGATAGGGGAGAACAGCGCAGAAATAATATAGGTTATGCCAAAGGTAAGGCCCGACAATTGTGCAATTGAGGCTGAATTGTCGATGCCCAGGTGTTTGATATACAGTGGCAAAACGGGAGCAATCTGACTCATACCCACACTGGTGACAAACATGCCAAACCAGCAAATTAGTAAGTTTCTTTTCCAGATAGGCATACCAGCAGGCCTTCTTTCTGTGTTCGTTTTGCTCAATCGTATTAGAATAATATTCTAGAATTGTTTTATTGTCAAGGATAGAATATTATCAATACACTGGTAGGAACAGAGCTGTATGACTCCTTAGAAATGGGAATACCATTGGAGAAAGAGGAGATTCATTGATGTATGAGTGATTCTGCACAGAATATTCCTAAAGCATCCAGGAGGCAGTCCATTTTGGATGCTGCGCTCACCTGCTTTGCTAGCAAAGGTTTTGCAGAAACCACTATGGAGGATATCCGCAAGCTTTCTGGAACCAGTACTGGGAGTATTTATCATCACTTCTCCAATAAAGAGCTACTTGCGCAAGCTCTCTATCTTGAAGGGCGCACAAGTTCCCATGCAGCCCTTGCTACATCTTTTGTTGAACGGATTGCTCAGGAAGGTGTTCAAGCTCTTGTGTATGCGTATCTTGGATGGTTTGAGCAGCATCCTGACCTCGGTCAATACCTCATGCAAGCAGGCGAGTCTGAGTACTTGAATGCATATATCAAAGTGCTTCGCCAAAAGACCAAAACCACGCTTCCCGCTGAGACGCTGTCAGAACGAGTGTTGCAATGGCTAACCCCCTCAATTGAGAGTAGAAATGTTAGGCGATTGCCAGAATCGCTTTATGTTCCGCTTATTCTTGGCTCTAGCCGAGAATTTGTCCGAATTTGGTTACGCACCAGGCACGCGGAAGTGACGCAAGAAGCATATGACCCCCTGGCGCAAGCTGCCTGGCTTGTCGTTGCATCTGCGCAAGCTTGATAGTTTGGCTGGTTGGTTAGTGAGATACGGAAAAGGGTGCTATCCTTGTGCATGTGAGGCTGAGAGCGTCGCCCATGCCATTTCCGCCAGTGGTGCTCTTGCCTCTTGCATCTCGGTTGCGATGCGAGTTCGTAGCCAGCGGCGTACGAACTCCCGACTTGGACCAATGGCAAGAGGATAATAGAGTTGTTGTGGGAGTCGTACGATAATACCCGCCTCCACAAAAGGCAGAAGCCAGTTCAGGAACTGTGCCGGAAAACTTTCTCCTGAGATGCTGGTGGTAATCTTCTGGCGCAGCACCTTGATATATGCTCCCAGGTACTCTGTATCGGCAGCCTGCATAACATACTGGCCTAATTCCGGATTTTGCTCAAACCACTGTAAATAAGCATAGATCACTCCGGTAAGCCCCTTATATGGGTCCTCTGTTGCGAGTGCCTCAATGACTGCTTGATTCATGTCCTGCCGCCCTTCGAGGTAGAGCGCGCGTGCGAGCATATCTTTGTTCTTAAAATGATGATAGATGCTCCCGGTACTGGCACCCGAATGCTGCCGAATATCCTCCATCGTCGTTTCGCTGAAGCCTTTCTCAAGAAAGAGTGCCAGCGCGGCATCCAGAATGGCTTTCCGTCGTGCTTCTGTTGAAGCGCTACGATCTGAAGCATTCATCATCAAATATTTCTCCTTACAACGCATAATTGTCCTATGCGTTCTGTTTGCTCCAAGCAGGTTCGTGCTCGCAAATTTCTGTCGCCCATTGTATCATACCTTGACGAGAATATTATTCTAGATTAATATTCTAATAGATGGCTATGGCTTCATCCTTTCGGGAGGAAATGGGACGCAAGGGTGATAGTCCTTGAGGGAGCGCGAGGTGCTCTCTCAAAACCTTGCGCTCCCCATTTGTCTGGCAGGATGGAGGTGCAAACGGAATTTCCAATGGTACGCAGAAAAGAAAAGAGAAGGACATGAATGTTGCGACACAAAATCAGGAGGTGAAGCGGGTACCTCGCAGGAACAGACCCATCTCACCTCGCTATAAATGGATCGCGCTCACAAATACGACTCTTGGCGTTCTTATGGCGACTATCGACTCCAGTATTGTATTAATCTCTCTCCCCGTTATCTTCAAAGGCATTCATATTGATCCCCTGGCACCCGATGAAACCGGCTATTTCTTGTGGATGTTGATGGGATATATGGTTGTGACCGCGACACTCCTGGTCACGTTTGGGCGTATCTCCGATATGTTTGGGCGTGTCAGGTTCTATAATCTCGGTTTTCTTATCTTTACCATTGGAAGTATTCTCCTCTGGCTGACGCCAAGCACAGGGAATCTGGGAGCGTTAGAGCTAATCCTCTTCCGCTTCGTCCAGGGCATAGGAGGAGGTTTCCTTCTCTCCAATAGTTCGGCGATCATCACTGACGCCTTTCCTGAGCACCAGCGAGGCTTCGCGCTTGGTATTAACCAGATTGCAGCCATTCTTGGCTCTGTTATTGGCCTGATCCTTGGAGGCATCCTCTCCTACTTTGATTGGCGACTGGTATTCCTGGTCAGTGTTCCCGTTGGTATCGCTGGCACTATCTGGGCCTATGCGATGCTTCGTGAGACTGCGACGACTCCCAAACGCCAGAAGATTGACTGGATGGGCAACATTACCTTTGCGAGTGGTGCGACGATCCTGCTGATCGGTATTACCTATGGTATTGAACCATATAATGGTTCGCCCACGGGCTGGGGAAACCCTCTTGTATTAGGCGCGCTGATCCTTGGCTTCTTTTTACTCGGAGCATTTATCTGGATTGAATTGCGCGTTCCTGATCCGATGTTCCGTCTTAGCCTCTTCAAGATTCGTATGTTTGCGGCTGGCAACACCAGTAGTTTCCTGGCAAGCATCGCGCGCGGTGGATTACAATTCATGCTAGTCATCTGGCTTCAAGGGATCTGGCTTCCGCTGCACGGCTACGATTATGAGGTGACCCCTTTATGGGCGGGGATCTATATGATCCCGCTGATGATAGGTTTTCTCTTGATGGGGCCGTTGAGTGGCTGGTTGTCAGATCGCTTTGGTGCGCGGCCCTTCTCGACACTGGGTATGCTGATACAAGCCCTGGGCTTCTTCCTGCTCACGGTCTTGCCATTGAACTTTGATTATATCTGGTTTGCCCTGATTCTCTTTATGCTCGGCGTCGGGCAGGGGATGTTTTCATCGCCTAATACCTCATCGATCATGGGTAGCGTGCCGCGTGAGCAGCGTGGGGTGGCTTCTGGTATGCGCTCAACCTTCCAGAACTCTGGCTCAATTGTCAGCATCGGCGTCTTCTTTAGCCTGATAACGTTGGGCCTGGCGGCTTCGCTTCCTACTACGCTTCTTGATGGTCTGATCGCCGCAGGTATTCCGGCGAATATAGCCGATGGCATCGCGCATCTGCCGCCCACTTCGGCCCTCTTTGCAGCTTTCCTGGGCTACAATCCCATGGGGCAACTGATCCCAGACAACGCGCTCAATGTGCTCCCGGCGGCGAGCAAAGCAAACCTTCTGGGACATACCTTCTTCCCGAATCTGATCACATCTCCATTTGCAGTCGGATTGCATAGCGTTTTCTACCTCTCCGCCGCGATGTGCCTGGTCGCTGCAGTCGCGTCCCTGCTTCGTGGCAAGCAACAATTTGCCCGTCCAAACGCTGCGAGCTATGATAAAGAAGAGGCCAGCCTCGACACGATAGAGAATATGCAATAAGGCAGGGAGAGGCATCCACTTTCATCACAATGCAATGAAAGTCAGGAGTGCAGAGGGGTGTTAGTCTCTCTGCATTTCTCCCTTTTTTCATACCGCCGCAGGCGGAGCACCTTACAAACTATTGTAGAAAAGAGTAAACACATGACAGACATCTTCTCAGTGAGCAATACACCAACTGCTCTCCTGGTTATGGATTATCAGAATGACATGGTTTCCAGCACGGGAGAAAAAAAGGAAGCTCTTCTTGAACGAGCCGCTAACGTGCTTCAGGCGGCTCGCGATGCACACTTTACCATTATCTATGTCGTTGTGCGTTTCCGCGAGGGCTACCCGGAGGTTAACCCGCGTAATCGTGGGTTCTCTGCCATTCGAGGGATGGGCCATCTTCAGGAGGGACAACCAGGAACGGAGATCCATCCTCGCGTTGCTCCCTTGCCAGGAGAGAGTGTTGTGACTAAACGCCGTGTTGGAGCCTTTAGCACAACAGACCTTGAGACGCTCCTGAAGGCGCGAGACATTACGAGACTCATCATGATGGGTATTGCCACAAGCGGTGTTGTCCTCTCTACGGTTCGTTGGGCGGCGGATATGGATTATGAACTGGTTGTGGTGGAGGATTGCTGTGCTGATAGAGATGAAGAGGTTCATCGCGTCCTAACCCAGAAGGTCTTTCCACGTCAGGCAAGCGTGATCTCCTCTCAGGAATTGCTCGAAGCGTTCCAATCGCGAATGTAAACAAGTCATATTTGTTGGAATAGAGAGTGTGGTAGTTTAGCGAGTCTTAATAATGATTGTGTGCGCAACCTTATCGCCAAGATATTGTTTGCGTGGCGAAGTCCAGACGAAGATTGCACCAATAAGGAATGGACTCTTAAGCATGGTACGAAACGAGTTCTCGCCATAACTTTGCATTGGCTTTGTACTCATATCGCATAGGAATGCCAGGCCGCATCGCATGTAGCCTGGCATTCCTGCAACTCCTCGAAATTGTGCGTAGCTAGCAATGGGTGATCCACTGCTAACTCCGCATATAGTGCTCATCAGAGCATCAGGCACGGTAGACTTCGATGCCATTGATAAATGGATTATCCACTCCACCCTGTGAGAAGGAGATGACAATCTGACCACTACTATTGGCCGTGACTGAATATCGCTTCTGTAAGGCTGTCTTATATCCCGCAGTCGCGAAGACATCGAAACCTGTGAGAACTTGATTGCCATTGAGCGCGACATTGAACTTGCGCTGACCGGCAGCCGTCCAGGTCAATTCCGCCCAATCGAGCGCGACGGTGTAGGTTGTTCCCGCTGTCAATCCCGTGATGGTATAAGTGAAGGAGCTATTCCAGCGACAGGTCTGCCAGACTCCCTGCGGCGCTGGATTACTTATGCCACTGGTATTGATTGAGGATGAGGTATCGCTGAAGGCATTGCCAGTATTATAGCCAGTGTCAGCTACAAAGTTGCCCGTCGCGCCGCCGCCGCTATTGATCGCGGTTACCAGCGTGCCGGTTCCCTGCGTTGGCGTTGGGGTTGGTGTGGGTGTACCAGAGGATCCCCAGATCTCGATGCCACTAATAAATGGATTATCCGCCCCACCTTGTGAGAAGGCAATGACAATTTGACCACTACTGTTGGCCGTGACTGTGAATTGTCTCTGTAGAGCCGTCTTGTATCCCGCAGTCGAAAAGACATCGAAACCTGTGAGAACCTGATTGCCGTTGAGTGCAACATTGAATTTGCGCTGACCAGCTGCTGTCCAGGTCAATTCCGCCCAATCGAGCGCAACAGTGTAGTTTGCTCCAGCCGTTAGGCCAGGAATGGTATAAGTAAATGAGCTGTTCCAGCGGCAGGTCTGCCAGACCGATTGTGGTATGGATTCAGCAACCCTGCTGGTATTAATTGAGGACGAAGTGTCGCTAAAGGTATTACCCGTGTTAAAGTTTGTATCGGAGACAAAGCTGCCTGCGCCAGAGCCACCCGCGTTGATCGCCGTCACCAGGGTTCCGGTTGGCGGGGGATTTGGTGTTGGCGAAGGTGTTGGTGAAGGTTGTTGCGTTGGTGAAGGTGTTGGTGTTGGGGTTCCTGTTGGGAAACCACAGGTTTGCGGCGTGGGGCTCCAACCAGAGTTGCCCTGACCCATCGTCACATTCCATGATCCTGCTGACTCACAGCTCTGCATCCCACCAACACTCAGATTACTGGCTGTCACATTGCTGGCAGAGCCAGTAATTGTATTGACTTTGTTGGAAAAGGCGAACTCTGAACCATTAATATTGATGTTGCTCATAGCGATGTTACTGATAGGATTGCCGCCATCAAACGAGATCGCGACATATTGCGAGTTGTCGATCTCGTTGTTTGAGACTGTAAATGGTGCGTTGATTGAGCCATTGGCTGACCAGAACATCAGTCCACCAAATTGTTGGATTCCCTGGTCGCCTATGCCAGCGGTATAATTGATAGTGTTATTCGAGACGGTGGTGGTGTTGCTAAAGGGGGCGGTTGGACCTCCAAAATTTTGGTAATCCAGATTGATCCCACCACCACGGTATTGCGAGCCACTGACAATATTGTTGGTAACGCTATTTCCATTCCCACCGTAGATGGCGATACCATTGGCAACAAAAGGTGACTGAATGGTGTTATGGTCAAAACTATTATTTGTATCTCCAATGGATGCTCCATTGAGATCTGACCACATGGCAAGACCATCATCACCAGTACCCCGGATGATACTCTGCTGGACTGACGAGTTCGACACTGCTCGATGGAAGTTCAGGCCATCAGCGGTTAGGCTATCCATGCGGGAGCCAGTAACAGTCAGGCCGCTGAAAGGGCCATCGAACCACATACCAACTTTGGTATGCTCGATCCAGACATTGGAAATTCTTGAATTGTTGAGTGAACCACCAATGCCATTATCCTGGAGACAGTCGAGGCGGTTAGTAATTTGCCCATTAATGGCAAAGTTTGACAGATTGACATTGGAACTGCTACTTCCATCATAGACATCGTTCCCATAAATGCCAACGCCAGTACCATTGTTTGGGCTATTTCCATTCCCGCCACCAGTGGGAGCGCCCGTGAGAATCGAATACCACGGACCCGCGCCCGTTAAGGTGACATTGTCAACGAGGATGTGGTTGGTGACCAGATAGGTGCCCTGGGGCAACCAGACACTCTTTCCCTGGGCCTTGCCATCATTGACGGCATTCTGGATTGCCTGTGTGGCGTTCGATGACCCAGTTGGGTCCGCGTTATAGGGGGCGGATGTGACTGAAATGGAGCCTGCTGGCTGGGAGAGAGGTGTTGGTACCTGCTCGAAGTCTGCGACATCGATAGCATACCATTGAGCCGTATTTCCCGAATCCACCTGTAGTTTTACGGTCGTGCCTGCCGCCATCTGGGGTAGAAGCACATGCGCTTCATCAAACTGATGATGTGCTGTGCCACCGGGTGAATTTGACCAGACCACGGAATTACAATCCGAGAAATTTGGTGCTCCATAGAGCCAGCTATACTTCGAGGTCAGTTGCAGATCCTTGGACTGCTTGACCCCGTTGATATAAATACTAAGCGAGGCATCGATACCATTTCCACCAGGCGCGTCGGGAATGCTGTAACGCAGGTTGAGCCCATTGGCCTGCTGAGGTAAGGTAAATTGTACATACTGTCCCTGGGTTAATCGAACTGCCTGATGATCGATTGCATCGAACGCCAGATCCCCTAGTGTATAGGATGGGCCAATAATGGTGCCGGTTGTGGTCGCATTATGAGCTACCAGTTCGGCATAGGGGAGTGTCGCTCCTGTGCCACCAACCGCAGCCGCCGCACTACCCCTCTGTGTTGTCAAGCCAGCAGCATTGGTGGTATAGGGCAGAGTAACAAATATGCCAATAGTCAAGGTGAGTATTATGAGTACTCCCAGTAATGCGCTCCGCCTTTGGCCCTTTTTCTCTTGCATGTTGTCTTATCCTCTCAGACTTGCTCTCCATATGTTCCCATGTGGGGGAGACCATACTGACAGCCTGAATACGGCTTAGAATATGCAACAAAATACGATGTCGTTATACGAGGCCTGTGTCGTCTAAACCATTGAGAACCACAATCAACCAGAGCTCAAGATGAATAGCACTTCCGCCTGACGCTCTGTCCCGCGAAACATAAGGTGGCAATGGAAGAGCCATTTCGTCGAGTTCTCCACATGGAAACTTATGTGCTAAGCATGTTGATCTAATGACATATCGAAGTGATGTCATTAGGATAATGGCAACGAGTATTCATCGTATACGATGAATAACGTGTACTGCTTTAGTTGTCAGGTGGAAAGGATAATTGATTGCAGAGAACATTTTAATGGTTCAGATGGGAACGATGCCTTTTGCCGACGAGAGATTGGCAAGGGGTACGGGAGGTTTTGATGAACTCGAGCAGGTAAAAAAGAAGTGTTTAGGGGTACAAGTAGCATACACACCTCCTCAAAGATATCATCATTGAACATCTAAGTAAGAGAGAACCATTGGGTAAACAGCATATTAACCAGCCGCATCCATTGCGTGCTCTGACGTGCTGGGTAAAGATACCCAGTAAATAGCTACTATCCTCATGATAGAAAAACAAGGTTAACGTTAACCTTGTTTTTCTATCATGAGGATAGCATAGAGCAAAGTAATTTGTCAAGGGTAAAGCCATTATACGAGCAATTGCGGGTGTAAATGGGTTTGAGATTGACGAAATTGGAAATCTTCTGTTAGTAGTATGCGTTATGAAAGGTTAACGTTAACTCTGATGCAAAAAGCAACGCATGAGGCCCTCTATAGGTTGTCATCCATTCCAGGTTAGCGTAACCCGTGGGCCCTGGTAGGCTATCTTTGATCCAGGAACAAATATAGACTTTCTTTCAACGAATAATTATCAAATAAATCAAAATGAATAGCATATAATATTCGCATATATATCGAAAATACACTTGAGGAGAGTATAATCATCATGGGTTTAAATATCCACCTGCACACCTTTCCGACCTTAGAAACAGAACGCCTGATCTTACGGCAACTTGCGGCAACGGATGCACAAGACTCCTTCCTCTTTCTGTCCGATGAAGAGAATATGCGCTACTACGATCCAGCTCCAATGACACAGCTCGAACAAGCGGAAAAGAGTATTGAACGTCATCGAAGGCGTTTTGCTCAACATGAAGCACTACGCTGGGGCATCATATCAAAGGGAGAGAGCAGGGTCATCGGCAACTGTGGATATTCATGGGATGCCGATAATCGAAATGCAAGCCTGAGCTATATTCTCTCGAAACACTACTGGAATAAAGGGATCATGACAGAGGCCTTGACTGCGATTATTCAGTTCGGCTTCGAACATATCCACTTGCATCGCATTGAAGCTCAGGTTGCGTATCCCAATTTCGCCTCCGCACGCCTGCTCGAAAAGCTCGGTTTTCAGGAAGAAGGACGCCTCCGCGATCGTCAATATGCCAACAACCAGTTTGTTGACGAAAGAATGTTTGCGCTTATCAATACCAACAATGTGAACGGATAAATTCCCTCTTGATAGCCTGAACAATCTACCAAAAGTACTGACCGTATTCTGGTAGTAATTATCATTTTCATCTGGGCCTACGGCTGAACAAGCTCAGGAAGCCTTTCGGTAAAAATGCGACGAGGGCAGAAAGCATTGCGGCAAAAGAAGCGATGCACCGTCAATTTCAGTATGGCGAGCTGGCCGATTTCCGGAATGTCGGCCACCGTTCGCAGATAATGGCTGTGTATGTATTCTGAAGCAGCGGTGCAGAGAGGACAACAAGCAAGAGGAGCGATGTATCTGCCCTTAAAAGCTAATTTATCAGAGGTGCTCCTGTCAAAGTGCCACTGTAGTATTAGAGATAAGTATATTAGGATGGCTCTCTTCAAGCAGACTAGCGATAGTCATCAAAGTTAATGGAGGATCTGAAGCTCATAACAGGGTTGATGTTTTTTCTAGAATATCTCATCTTATCTTGCATCTGAGCATATATTTTGATTCTCCTACCCTCCTTATTATTCCCGGTTTTGGGTAGGTGAAAAAGATCGATAAAATTTTTAAATCGCGAGTACAATGTAAGAGAAGGAGATGATATAAATGAATACAATAACTATAAAAAAAGAACAATTTATTAAAGCTATGCCTGAACGAGTTTTTAAAGCACTTACCGAAAAGGAAGAATTAGAACGCTGGTTGGTACAAAAAGCTGAAATTGAATTGAGACCTGGAGGAACCTTTTGTACAGAATGGGCGCCTGGCGTAGGAGAGCATGGAAAAGTAAAAGAAGTGAAGCCATCTCAATCGTTCAGTTTTACTTGGGAAGCATTTTCCCCTACTCCGACAACCATTAAATTTGGGTTAACAAAAGAAAAAGACGGCATGTTGTTAACACTTACCCATAGCGGTATTGGTGAAGGAGAAAAATGGGAGGTTTATACTAATATCAGCGAAGCCTGGGATGGTCATCTGAAAGATCTGACGTCTTGGATTGAAACAGGGACATGCCCACCACCAGGCCCAAGAGGATAATACAATTGATACTCCCCAGATAAATCATTCTGTTGGTATTTTATGATGGCCAGCGGGGATTCGAGTCGTGTTCAAGGCCGCGCCAGGGCAAGCAATCCGCCGAGTTCAGGCCTTTACTGAGGAACAGTGGCAGTCGCTACCCGCATAAGTGGTGAATAACACGTTAATGACCGCAAGATGAAGAGGCAAAAGAAATCAGGGTGTTAAGCGATAATAAAGCTTATCACCCTGGTTTTTTTGTTGTCTCACTGAAGGCTAGGGACTTGGCCACTCTCCTTGATTGTTTCGCGATTGGCGACTTGACAACGGCTGACTGTTTGGGTTGGCAGCATTCACACTCCCAAGCTCCTGCCCTTGCAAGACTGCGATTAGTTGATCAAGAGGCGTCTTTGTGGGATGAAGCACAGGTTTTTGCCGATAGGCATTGGCTTGCTGCACATACCGTACAGAGCGAATTATTGCCTCTTGCAAGATTTGTAGTTCTCTTTCACTCTGGGAGGCACGCTGGAAACGTACCAGCAAATTGTTCAACGCATTTGCAATCTGCCAGAGCACACTATCCTGCGTTTGCGGCGCGCGCGCTTTCAGATTCCCGTTCGCGACCTGGACGTGGGTCTCAAGAATTTGCTGGATACCAGCCTCAAGCTCTTGTTTCTGATCTGCTAGCTCGTGTTCGAGTTTCGCGATCATCTCTGCTTGATTGGCACGCGCAATCGCCTTTTGCGCGCCAGAGACCCACAAATAGGTCACGCCAGCTACCAGGAATTGAACGGCGACGGGTCGCACCCAGATCGGCGCAAATTGCGACTGCAAGACCATGAGAAAATGCGGATCTTTGGGGGTCTGGAAGAAGAGGCTCCACGAAATAAAGAGAATGTTGAAACCAGCCACCGCAAAGACACTACCAGGTGCAATAAGTGATACTGCCAGTAGTTCACCAAAGACAAAGAGTTCATATTGCTGAAGCGATGGCTCGTCGAATGGCACCGAAGTGAGCACAACCATCACGAGTGCCGCCTCAAAGGCGACTGTGAGTAAAATGCCTGCAAGGGTTGGCTTTTTGGCTCTATTTAGAAAGAGAGCGATAATACAGAAGGGCAACATACCCAGGTCGACGACAATGACATAAGGGTTGGGAAGAGCCAGGCAGCCGGGAATAAACGCGACAAAACTGATCAGTAGACATCCCACAATCACACTCAACAGACGTGATTTGCGGGCGGCCTCTCTCGCTACCACGCTTGCATTCGCAGGTGGGTCGGGCAATGCCGTCAGACGGTACCACCATTGGAGAAAGCCTTTCTTGGGCGCGGCTTCTTGTGGTTCGATCAGCTCATTGGGGGACCATCCCTGGTGTGGTGAGTTATCCAAATGTACCAATCCTCCTTGATGTTCTAGCACGTTACGTACGGCCTTATAGTGTGGGCGATGGTGTCTTTCTAGTCCAGGAAAATGTAACATATTTAAAACTGCAAGTCTACTCAAGCAAAAGGCGATGGAATCGCCTTTTTATTCTCTTTTAGATGTACCTTTTTGAAGTAAAGCAAGATCCTCATTGCACAGGTCTGAGCTTAAAAACAGAAATAACGCCTTGCTATCAACAACAAAATAATAGTGGGCTCCACGTGAAAACAACGCAATAAGATATGAGAAAAAGCCATGTATGATTAACACTCATTTGGAGAGAAATAGCAAAAATGTCTCATCCCTACAGGCATATTTCTATTCTTTGAGGCGATATTATCCTGTTCCTCCCTCTTCTCTTCTTCCTCATCTGCCTGGACTCACTGATGCTTCAAGTAGACATCGTATCAGCAACGTGTTATATATAAATAGATATTTCATCTTTCGATTTATAGCTGAGCTTGTAGATTGGATGAGTTTATTTGTGCTGACTATTTCTAGCCATTGGCTCAAAAATGATAATAGCGAGGTGAACACGGAGTTTTGCACTCATTCAACGATATATCCTCGTACTCCGATTCCAATCCTGCCCAGCACATTCTGCTCGCATAATGATGGAAGGAGTCATCTACCCCATGTCTTTTATGCAGGACATATCTACACCAACGCAAACAGAACCGCTTGCCGCTCTATCACCTTCCCCAACGGCGATCCATGTCATGTTACGCGCTCTAGAAGAGGTCGGCGTAACACATCTTTTTGGAGTTCCTGGTGGTCCCCTTGTCCCTCTCTTTGAGGCGCTCGCGCAGCGGAAACAAATTCAGCCTGTGCTCGCAAAGCATGAGGAAGGGGCAGCATTTATGGCTGAAGGCTATGCCCGTGTGCAACGAGGGTTGGGTGTTTGTTGTGCAACGAGCGGCCCTGGCGCGACCAACGCGCTGACAGGTATTACCAGCGCCAACAGTGACTCCATTCCTGTACTTCTCCTCTCGGGGCAGGTTGCAACAGGAGATTTTGGCAAAGGTGGTCTACAAGATAGCAGCAGCGGCAACCGGACCATTGATCTTGTAGAGGTGTATCGCACAGCCACCAAGTTGTCGCTGATGCTGCAAACCCCCCAACAGACGCAGCATCTCATTCGCCGTATGATTCGTACGGCACTAACGGGGCGTACGGGAGCTGTGCATCTTAACATGCCAGCCGATGTGGTCAAGCAACCTGCCCCTGATGATGGGCTCCCCACCACTAAATTTTTTACGCAGGTGGCTCCTGTGGGCGATCCTATGGCGATACATGAGATTGCGAATGTTCTGAATGCGGCAAAGAAACCAGCTGTGCTCGTTGGACATGGTATTAATCTTGCTGGAGCTTGGTCCCCACTCCAGCAAGTTGCAGAAAGTTTGCGGATTCCTGTTGCCACAACACTCAAAGGCAAGAGCGCCTTCCCTGAGCGGCACCCGCTCTCGCTTGGCGTCTTTGGCTTTGGTGGTCATCCACTTGCAGAAGAGTATCTCTATGACCAAGACGTCGATGTGTTGCTGCTTGTTGGGACCAGCCTGGGAGAATTCCAAACGAATGGCTGGGATCACCTCTTAGCTCCTCCTCACCGTCGCACCATCATTCAGATAGATCTTGATCCCCAGGCTATTGGGAATATCTATCCTGTCGATTATAGTGTGGTTGGTGATGCAAATGCGATTCTTCAAGAACTGGCTGCTGACCTGGCGCGGTCGCGACAAAAGGTGGTGCGCATGCCATCAAACGCTCTCAGACAGATGAGCGCGGCGACTCCTCGTTATTATCAGGCTGAACAACTTCAAGGCAACTCCCCACTGCTCAAGCCGCAAGCCGTCGTCACAAAAATGAATGAAGTCTTGCCTGAGGAGACGTTGCTGTTCGTAGATAACGGTAACTGCTTAAGTTGGGCGGGACAATTCTATGAGGCGCGCCAGCCAGGAACTGTCTTTTTTGCCACCAACACTGCAAGTATGGGCTATGCCATTGCCGCCTCCATCGGTGGCAAGATTGCAGATCCCGAGAGGCCAGTAGTGGCACTCCTGGGGGATGGGGCCTTTGGCATGCATGGACTTGAAGTTCATACAGCTGCCGAGTACAACGTGCCAGTGACCTGGGTGGTCCTCAACAATGGAGGACATGGGATGGTACAGAATGGTGAGAAGTTGTTAAAGGGAACATCGTACCTCACCACATTTCAAGAGCCACTCCAGGTAGGTGCCATCGCTCGCAACCTGGGGGTGCATGCCTGCGTTGTCTCGACCCTGGCTGATTTTGAAGCGAGCCTACGTCAATCACTGCAATTGAATGCACAAGGGCTTCCATCCTTGATCGAAGTATCCGTCGATCTCAATCAAATTCCCCGCTCACTACAACGTCGCGTCGATACGCTCTTTAATAAAGACTAATTCCATTGTTAGGCACATAAGGAAATTGACATTGTCACACTCTTTTGGAATATTCTCGTTGAGAATGAAAGGGCCACTAAAAGGAAGAAAAACGCCGGCGATGAGAGTTGGCATCAAAGGGTGTGGATATAGCGTTCCGCCTCATATACGGGTCAACGATGATCCGATCTTTCAGCAGATCACCACGGCAGCAAATGCGCAGGGCGTTGCAGAAAAGGATCTCTTCACTGGCATGAAGGAGCGGCGCTACTTGGCGAAAGGCGAGCAATTGGAAACGCTGATGGTGGAAGCGTCACGGCTGGCACTTCAGCGAGCGCAAGTTACTCCTGAAGCGGTTGATCGACTCTATGGGTACGCATCTGTACCAGAGTTCTACACACCCAACAGCCTTTATGCTGTCCATCGCGATCTGCACCTCTCTGAACATACACTCGTTGTTCCACTCAACAACGAGTTCTCGACCTTCTTGCTTAGTGTGATTGAGGCATCGAGTGCTATAACAGCAGGCCGGAGCACATATGCCCTTGTCGCCTGTGGGACCAATTGGACGCACTACATGGATTACACGCAAGGGCATGCGCTCAGTGTTGGCGATGGAGCAGGATCAGCGGTCGTCGGCCCGGATGCCGACTTTGAGTTGATTGATTATGCGAGCCAGACGATGAGTGAGCAGTATGGCGCGATGACGATGCAAATGCGTGATGCCATGCATCCAACCTATAAAATCATGGAGGATACAGGCATTCACTCCTTCCAGGTCACGGCGATGCAAGGTCTACCTGCAATGGTGCATAGCCTGCTAGCGAAGCATAGGCTAACTGGGAAAGACATTGCGCTTATTACGCACCAGGCGTCACGGGTCCTGATGGATCATTGGGCAGAGCATATACAACCACGTGAATACCTGGATACGTTGGAACAATTTGGCAATCTGACGCTAGCCTCCTATCCTGTGACGCTGGCCTATCACTATCTTGATATCGTGTCGGATTACCTGATACTCGCCGCTGTTGGTGTCGGCTATCACCAAACGGCAATTCTTTTAAAGAGGCATCGGTAGTACATTGATGTGCTTGCTGACGACAAAAAGAGCATCTGCTGGATATCATTATTACAACAGGTGCTCTTCGTTCTTTTTCTTTCCTTGTATTTGTATGGAGGTCCATCTGGAGTTGACTCGCTTTAGAAGAGTTCCTGAAATGCAAAGAGCTGTTTCCCTCGTTCTCATTGTGCGAACAGATTATGTCTTCAGTTTTGCCACTTATGCCTGAGAGTGAGATTGTTCTGGCAAGCAGCCATGATTTATGACAAAATTTTAATAGGACGACAATTTTGTCGGTGAACAGAGCTGTATCAAAGGAATCAGGAGAAGTTACATGCCACACGTACGACCGTTTCGCTTTGGCATCATTACAGATGGCGCCCCTAATCGCGAAGAATGGATCACACGGGCACGAGAGGCCGAAGATCTGGGCTATTCTATCCTCTTGCAGCCAGATCACTATACCAACGAGTTTTTTCCTCTGGCTTCCCTCATGGCAGCCGCGGACGCGACGAAAACTCTGAGAATTGGCACACTGGTCTATAACAATGATCTTCGTCACCCGGTCCTTCTCGCGAAAGAGGTGGCGGCGCTGGATATGCTCTCCGGTGGACGTTTCGAACTGGGCATTGGAGCGGGCTGGAATCGACCGGAATACGACCAGGTTGGTGTGCCCTTTGAACGTGCCGGGCTCCGCATTGAACGCCTGGAAGAAGCCTTACAGATTCTGAAACAAAGTTTCAGCGATGAAACCGTCAATTTCACTGGCAAACATTATATTGTGACCGATCTCAACGTGACGCCAAAACCCATTCAGCGTCCTCACCCGCCGATCGTCATGGGTGGTGGTGGCAAAAAATTCCTGAGCTTGGCTGCGCGCGAAGCCAATGTTATTGGTCTGCACATCAAGGTAAATGATAATGGTACCGTCGATGCCACAGAAAATATTGAGGATACCCTGACCGAAAAAGTTGGGTGGATTCGCGAGGCCGCAGGCGAGCGTTTTTCGTCCATCGAGTTGAATATTCTTATCTCCGGCTTTGCCCTGGCACAAAGTCAGCAGGAGGCCGCGGAACAATACATCCGCGAAAGAAAACTGACAGACGCCACGGTTGAGCAGGTGCTTGCCAATCCTTATGTCATGCTTGGAACTACTGAGCAAATGGTCGAGCGTATCCAGCGCTGGCGCGAGCGCCTGGGCGTCTCATATCTTGTTATCCGCGCCCAGTATATGCGGGCCTTCGCACCGGTTGTTGCCCAACTGGCAGGGAAGTAAAAACTGGCGGCAAGAGGGAAATTGGGTGTACATCTTACCTAATACGTATTAGGAAGGGCCAAAGAGAAGCCGGCGTACACGACTTTGCTGTTGTTATGCGCGGCTTCTCTCACCCGGCAAAGGGCTTCACGTCCATTGAAGACATGTAAAAACTCTCCTGATGATTACCAACAAGACTGAGATATAGTCTGCGTCGGCAAAAACGTTGCATCTATTGGGATCATGCAGTCGCGTAGAGCGGCGTTCCTCAGTATCTCCGATCGCCTGATGATTTGAAATTGGTGCTGATGAAAACGGTCAATCGGAAAACTCCAGGTCATGGGTATCACCTCTCTGAGGGCTCCAGACTTTCCTTGCGCGAAATGATCTGGGTAGTCGTGAACGAGTGGCGCACGTTGTGGGGTCACGACATTAAAAAACGTCTAAGATCCCGTTTAGGACATGTTATCTGGAAAAATGCCCTTCTTTTTTCGTTACGAGGGAAATGGCAGAGTAGCATAACTGTTCGTTTTTGGCGATGAGTTCCTCAATTTTCTGATGAGGTGTACGAGAAGGCATCAACGGACGAGGGAGAGCAGAAAACTCTCTCCCTCGAAGGAAACGACAGGGAAGATCTTTTTTAGTCCTCTTCGCTCGATAGCAATGGAACTTCTTTTTCACTGGGTGTTTGCTCTTTTGCTTTTTGTCTCTGGGGAAGCGGGAGAACAATCCAGAGACAGAGAATGGCGAAGACAATGCTGAATGTAGCTGAGGCATATGCTTGAAAAGGCCCCCATGCGGTGTACATGAAACCGCCAACGAGTGGCCCAACAACCCATCCAAGCGATTGCAATGATTGTGTTGCTCCACTCACACGACCTTGTTCGTGCCGTCCAACCATTTCAGAGATGAGCCCGCGCAAAGCGTTTTCAACGAGGCTCCCCGAACCTGCGAAGAGGATGATACCGACAAACAAGAGAAGTGGTGTGGCAAGAAACGCGATGGAACCAAGCACAAGGTAGCTGATACCGACAAGCACCAGGGCGATAAGACCGAGCCTGATATTTCCCAACATGGTGAGGAACCAGCCAACCAGGACTCCCTGCACGAGAATGTCTACCGCTCCAACCAGGGTAACAACGAGACCGGCCTGCGTTGCATTAAAGCCAAGACGGCCCTGCATCAAGACCGTGAGCGTTGCCTGCAACATGCTCACTGGGAGAGCATACAAGAACCAGGCCAGCAAGAGCCCGCGCACATTTTTCCAACGAAATGCGGATGCCAGTTGTTTCAAGGGATTGAGTTCGCTCACAGAAATGGAAGTGATGCGGTGCTCTTTGTCCAAACTCTCTGGGAGCAAGAAGTACCCACAGACGAGCGTAAGCAGGAGAAGGCTAGCGGCGACAAGAAATGGAGCGCGATAATTGATCGTTGCCAGCAGTCCACCAAGAGTGGGGCCAATGAGAGAACCGATTCCTGCCACACCACCTAGCATGCCAAAGTACTTGCCACGATCCTCTGGTTCAGTGATGTCAGCGATGTAGCCGAACAAGACGCTGATGTTGCCACCTGTCAGGCCATCGATAATGCGTCCGAGGAAGAGTAGCCAGAGCGCTCCACCAAGACCGAAGATGAGATAGCCGAACGCGGAACCAAGGAGACAGATGAAGAGAATGGGGCGTCGTCCGAAACGGTCGCTCAGAACACCCAAACCTGGCGCAGCGATCAATTGACAGATACCATAGACTGCGGTGAGCCATCCCACGATGGCTGCGAGATTTGTCGGATGAGCAAGATATTGTAACGTGAGAAACGGAACAAGAGGGATAATGATTGTCATTCCCATAGTGTTCAGGAGTGCGATGACGAGAAGAAGCACAAAAGACGTGCGTCCTACAGATGTGTTTGGGTTTGTAGGACCTGCTGACTTGTTCATAGAGAAGCTCTACCTTTGCAAAAAGTTTATCCTACTACTTCCCAGGCGAAATAGTAGCATGAACCTTTTCAAACAAGTTCGAGCTGTCTCACGCGATGATACGCTGCACACCTGTTTACGAATAGTATTTCTGGAGAAGAAGAGATCGTGTGTGCCCACAAGGAGTGGACATGGGAGAGTTTATCTCTGTTCTTCATCCTCGCTGTGCGCCGCATGCGGCGCGAACATATTCGCACAATGAGCAAGAATGCTGACGATGGATGTTCCTTGGAGGGGTGTCAACATTTCATCCTTGCTTCATCGATATATTTACTGTTTGCTCTTTGAAAAGATATGCTGATCCTATCACAAGACGTTTCTGCCTGTCAAGCGTTGTTTCCTTTGCCCACTTAGCATCTTACAATCGATCCCTTGCCAAGAGAACGACGAAACTTTGAGTGCCTCTCTCTGAGGCTCATATAGGAGTCGAGAGAAGAGAGCACTTACAGATGTGACACCTCTCCGTTTGTTCTCTGTCCTGATAGAGACCTAACAGGCCGGGTTCTCGAACATTCAATGGTTGAGCTGATTGCTCTTCACGCTGATTGCTCTTCACGCTGATCGATCACTCATCGATGCGTCGATTGGTAGAAACTCTTGATCATTGCGAAAAAAATTCTTGTGTCACAAACAGGTTGCCTATTTCGACTCGTGTTTAAGGAGTGAAGCAAGGGGGCACATTGATGCCGAAGAGAATGGAAGCAATGGTTCTCTACCACTCTCAATACGGTTGAAATGAAGCAAGCGCCTGACCGCATGATCAGGCAGAACACAACAAGAAATGGACAAATTGATGGCAACACATTCACATACTCAACCTCCGGTGATCATTGTTGGAGGTGGCCTCTCGGGGCTCTCCGCCGCCGCCTATCTTTCGCGAGCTGGTCATGCCGTCACGCTTTTTGAGAAGACCCGTACTCCTGGTGGGCGTGCCAGAACCCGTTCTGTTGGCGGTTTCTTTTTCAATCAAGGAGCGCATGCGCTCCGTCTGCATGAAGCCGGTGAACAAGTACTGAGCGAACTTGGCGTCTCTTATAGTGGTTCGCTGCCGCAGCCCTACGGGTTCTCCATACTTGCGGATGGGAAGATCCATTCTTTGCCAAGTGGAGCAGCCTCTCTCTTGAAGGTCCCTTTCTTGGCACCCGCCGCCAAAGAAGAGTTGATGCGCGTGTTTGGTCGTGTCAAACACCTAAACATTGCAGAGTTTCAGGAGATAAGTTGGCAGGAATGGCTCGAACAGGAAGTTCAGCATCCGCAGGCCCGCCAGTTTCTTCTCGCAAGTGCACGCACCTCAACCTATATCCATGCACCTGATCTGCTCTCCGCCGGCCTGGCTCTTTCTCTGCTGAATAGCCAGGGAGTACGCTATCTGGATAATGGCTGGCAAACGCTGGTGGATGGTCTCCGACAAAAAGCGCAGGAGGCAGGAGCACATCTTATCACTCATTCACGTGTCAAGGCGATTGAAATGGCTGGAGAAAGATATCGCGTGCGTCTGGCGGATGATTCACTCCACGAAGCAAGCATGGTATTGCTGGCCACTGATCCAGAAACAGTCTCTGCTCTGGTTGCCGATGGCACACACGAAACTCTGAGCCACTGGGCAGCCCAGGCAATTCCCGCGTATGTGGCCTGCCTCGATATCGCTCTGCGCCGTCTCAAGAAAGCAGAGAACCTCGTCGCCTATGGCATCGATCGCCCGTTCTATTATTCGGTGCATTCCGCCTCGGCACATCTCGCGCCGGAGGGGAGCGCCCTGATCCATCTCATGAAATATCTACGACCTGGTGAAGCGGCGGAGCCAGAGGCGACCCAGCAAGAGATGGAGGCGCTGATGGATCTCTTGCAGCCCGGCTGGCGTGCTGAGGTCGTCGAGCAGTCCTTCTTGCCGCATATGATTGCCTCCAATGCGATTGTCCAGGCGAGGTTTGGTGGTCTCTCCGGGCGTCCCGGTCCAGAGATTCCAGGGTTCCCCAATCTGTATGTCGTGGGCGATTGGGTTGGCCCGGAAGGGGAAAAGGCCGACGCTTGCTTTGCCAGTGCTAGGAGTGCGGCTAGGCTGATTATCGCCAAGCTCAGCTCTAGACAGAGCGTATCCTTGGTCAACTCATCGGATGTCATTGACTAAACTGAAAGGGGCTACGTCTCTTTTGCTGTCGCACAGAACAGCAAAAGAGATCCTTTGCTATGAAAAGATCATCCGTGCAACAGGAAACAATGTTCCAGCAGTATAAATCGTTACTCTTTTCCATCGCATACCACATGCTGGGCAGCGTGATGGATGCTGAAGATTGTGTGCAGGAAGCCTTTCTGCAGTTTTATGCCTCCGAAGAGAAAGAAACGATAGAACAACCCAAAGCCTATCTCTGCACACTGGTGACGCGCAGGTGTATTGACCAGCTGCGCTCCGCTCAAATGCAGCGTGAAACCTACGTTGGTCTCTGGCTCCCTGAGCCATTGATCGAAGCCACCGATCCGTCTGAACTCTCGGAACTCAACGAATCACTCTCTCTCGCATTTCTCCTGTTGCTGGAGCGGCTGTCTCCCATCGAACGGGCGGTCTTTCTCTTACGCCAGGTGTTTGACTACGATTACGCAGAGATTGCGGACATCGTGGGCAAAAGCGCGGAAAACTGTCGCCAGATTCTGCACCGAGCGCGGCGGCATCTGCCTGCGCGCCCCACCCACACATCTGCACCTTATGCTGGGCAACGGCAGGTGTTCACGCAGTTTTTCCAGGCGTGGATGAACGGTAATATGGAAGGGCTAGTGCAGGTGCTCTCAGACGAGATTGTGGTTAATACCGATGGCGGAGGCAAAGTAAGAGCGACGCTCCATCCTGTGCATGGGTTAGATCGTGTGGCTCGTCATCTGCTTTGGCTTCAGCCAAAAGTGTTCCATGGGATCAAGGTGGCGATTCGACCAACACTCATCAATGGCCAACCAGGTCTGATTGGCTACCTGGAGGAAGGTCTAGATGAAAAACAACTTCACAGCCTGGGACTGGAAGGAAAGGAGAGTAGTAAGATGCTTCCTGTGTGGCATCAACGTGCCTCCCAGAAAGGGAAAGCTACATTTGTCATGATCCTTGCATGCACCGATAACCAGATCCAGGAAATTGATATCATTGTCAACCCTGAGAAATTGCAGCACATTCCCGCACTCGATACTGACGACAACGGTACTATCGCCTGATGAGCAATGGTTCCTTGAAACAATTGTCAAGGAGCTTCGGTTGCATTCTGACATTTTGCTGTTGGAACAAGAGACGATTTTGAGATGGAAACGAATTATGGACATCTTGAAGAAAGAAAAGAAACTAGCTGGGGCAAGGACAGGAAATCGAACCTCAAGCCCCATCACAATGGATGGGATATGAAGAAGCGACCGCGTTATTAGCACAGGCGCAGTCTCAGGAGAATGCATAGTTGGATAGAGAGCAATGGGCATGGCAAGATTTTTGCACATAGATGCACAAGTGCTTTGTGCCATTGTTTCTGTATACTAAAAGCCCATCGAGTTGTGTCTCCTTCTGCTACGAAGTTCGCGTGGGCGATCTGCTGACTACTCATTCGCGATCGCATCGTCTGCTGAAGGCGTGGCAGACGAGGAAGACCGCTAAGCATCTGCTCAATGAGCCTGATCTTTTGGCTCGGCCCCTATAAGGTGCAACACCGATCGAAGGAAGTGGTCTTGTGTCCTGGTTGTGGGACATATCCGGCTGGCTCTGGTGGATCCTACTGCTCTGTGCAGTGATCCTTGGCCTGGCTTTCAAGGCTTGGGACGACGGGCTCGAAGGGGTAAGAGAGGTGATACTCACTCCCTTTCTGTGGGTCATACGCATTCTTGCAAGCATCGGATTGCTTGCGATACTGTTCATTGCCCCTCTCCTTGGCGGAGTCGTCGGTGGGCTCATCAGTGGGATGATCAATCAGCCTCTGTGGCCGTGCACCGGTATCGGCGTGGCCAGTGCGGCGCTGCTTGACATCCTCATTCATGCCGCCAGAGGCCCAAAGCGGTAAAACCACGGCCCAGTCTTCTTGGGGCCTTGTCGCCCCTTCACTCTCATCTTCTCTGAATGTTGTGGGGAACATCGTTTCTCCATCAAGAATCTGTATCATTTGACTACTTTTGATGAACGTTTTTCACAACTTGCCCTAGCTTGCGTCAGTGGTGAGGCGATTTTTGCCGCACACAACGCACTGGAACAGATAGCCTTGAATGGAATCACCAGTGCTCCATCGCTCTAGTTGAGCTTGTGTGAGCCTATAGAGAGTTTTGAGCTTTGCTAGATCCACCGCTATCTCTTCGGCAAAAGGTTGAATCTCTTTCCATCCCACATAACCCACAAACGCACAGAAATCGTTGTGATGGCTGAGCCAGGTTTCTGATTGCCAGCTACTATAACCAGGGGTTCGATGATGTAACTCATCGAGATATTCCGGGGCGATTTCCCTCCAGCCGCAATCAATCAGATCAGTGAATTGTCCGTGATATGTTTGCGCAGCCGAGCCATCCTTTATATAACAAGGACAGATGCCTGTAACGTTCTCCTCAGAATAAAATGGGCCAACATAGACGTAGGCCCGGATCTGCTGACATACTGGGCAGATCGTTTGTTGTCTCCGGATCATGCCTGCCGCTAAGGGATCAGGATGATATTTGAAAGCGGGGAAAAGCGATTGTTTCTGTCTCTCCATGATTCTCTGACTCTATTTTTCTCACTTTATTATAAATATCTCTATCACGCGATGGGCAACGAGCGATGACCTGTAGCAGGTAGGGGGACGTATGTGTCTCTTTGCACGAACAAGCGATTTCTGGTCTATTTGTTCTACTTTTGATGGAGAGAGGCGAAACACACATGACACGTGGCTATCGGGTCGAACTTGAACTCAACAACATACAACGTACGGAATAAGAAAGCGTATACATGTTTCCATAGCGCCAACCAGGTCACTTCCACTCTCCTCGTCGGCGCACAACCACCCATCATACTTGATCTCGCGTAGCGCAGTGAACAGTGGCTCAAAATCGATATCACCTTGACCTAAAACCCTAAATTCGCCCTTCTTGATATCTTTGACATGTATATTATCAATAATATGACGGTAATCTCTGATCATGCCTGCAATATCATCGATACCAGATTTTACCAGGTGTGCAGTATCTATTGTCAATTTGACGGTATTATCAACGATTGCCTCAAAAAATACCGAGAAATCCTGGCGATACATAACTGGCTGGTCATAGTGATGGTGAAGTGACAACACAACCTCATATTGTTGAGCCTCCTTCCCTAGCTCCGAAAGCGCTCTTGCGAAACTCTGAAGATCAGAAGACGACAATCCTTTTCTTGACTCTCCATGACAGAAAATGATGCGTTTGGTCCCAACTGCCTGTGCGAACTTGAAGACGCTTCGTAACGAAGTAACCCCCGCCTCGTCTAGTCTCCCGCCTATGATCAGTCCGGACGCAATATCCCTGGCATCCGTTCCATAATCATCAATAAAACGCTCGGGAGCACATATGTATTTGCTATACTGGTCATATTTCAGTTGGAGACCATCATAGCCATATGAGCGGAAACGAGTGCATAGCTCCTGCTGCTCATCTTTACTTGTTGGTTTGGAGAACGCTAACTTCATGCCACTCCTCCAGTGAAAAATACCGGACGCTGTGTCTTTGCTGACCGATATGCTGCGTCTAACAGTGCAATCGTCTTGAGATTATCATGTCCACTATTTGCTGGCTCATTTCCCTGTTCTACCGAGGCCAACAGAAGATTGAGACCAACAAAAGTTGCTTCCGGTTTCTTCGGGCCTCTCAGTGGATTCTCCCATTGCTTGTATGGCCTGCTGTGGTCATTGAGTTTATATAAGCACATATCGTTATAGGTAAGTACCAGTGTTCCCATCTCACCAAGAATTATCGTCTCTGTCCTTGCCAGTGCAGAAGAAAAGCTCTCCAGATATGAGGCCAGCACGTCCTTCTCAAAATTAACCTGTACAGAAGCCTCCGTTTCCCCTACACACTCTATCGCAGCCGAAGAACGGGTCTCTGCCATTATAGAGACAGGCTCATCGCCTACTATCCAGCGGAAGCCGTCTAGCCAGTGAATCCCCATCACCGCCATTGCATGCCTCTTTGTTTGCAGCCTCCACCCCGTATCCTGGCGCAACATCAGATCCTGATGCATAATATGCATCACTCGTCCTATCTCTCCCTCCGTTATCAGCTTGCGAGCCATATCAAAGGGATAATGATAGCGAAAATTCTGATTCACAGCTAACTTGACCCCAGCCTGAGCGCATATATTTACCATATCCTGCGCGTCCTGGTAATTATCTGCGAATGGTTTCTCCACAAATATATGCTTTCCGGCCGCCGCAAGTCGCGTCACGACGTGCTTACGTACAGGAGTGGGCGTACAGACCACTGCGACATCCCACTGGGCCTGGGCAATCATAGCTTCTAACGAGGTAAAACCCTGTTCAAATCCATACTTCTTATGTGCCTCATTCATGCTTTCTCTATTTGTATCGCACGCAGCCACAATTCGCACTTGCTCTAGATGATCCTTATATGCATCGAAATGCATGTGTGAAACATTCCCACAACCAACAACAGCAATATTGAACTGTTTCATTATTGAAGCTCCTTCTTCTTCGAAGACGATACTAATTGGCAGGGATGATTGCTGATCGAGTCGAGTCTATCTACTCTCTTGGGGGTCTACTTATGTATGTATCCAACGAGCTGAATTCTTTACTGCCTAAGCAATATCACCCTCTTCAAGATTTTCTGTATGCCGGTCTGGATTCGAAAAGGAAACGACAGCCGTAAGGGGCTCCTCGCTGGTGCATTGTGCCCAGTGTGGCACCCCACGCGGAATACGAATGACACTCCCAGGGGTCAGATGAAAAATTTCGTTCCCTAGCTTATGATCACATTCTCCCGCTATGACATAAAACAACTCTTCACAGTTGGGATGCATATGCAGTGGATTCCTGTGTTTTGGTCGAATTGTAACCACTCCCAACGTCTGTTCTGCTCCTGGCATTTGTACTGTTCCAACTAACCAGGCGAGCTGCCCCAGTTCGTATAGTGAATATTTTCTGGTTCTTTCGTGTTGTTGATGAACTTGCCTTGGTTCCATTTGCCCATCGAGATAGAACCACTCCTTTCAATAAGCCTTTACATACTCGCTAACTTTACATACTGTTGCCTGCTGTCGCTTCAGTAGCCTCAATCTGAGCCACGACATCGCGCTGCACGCCCTCGATGTGCTCCACCATCAGACGTTCAGCTAACTCCGCATTACGCGCCTCAAGTGCTGCAAGAATACGTGGACGTTCAAACGCAGTACGTTTTACTACCTGTGGATCGCGATTCGCTCTAATCCGCACGATATGTATCTTCCGCTGCAAACGATCAAGCATCTCTATCAGAATCTGGTTCGCTGATAAATGCGTGATCAAAGTATGAAAGCGCTGATCAGCCATGCTATAGCCTGCTATATCCTCGCGCTCTAGTGCTCCCTGAGCCTCATCGAGAACCTGACGTAATTGTGCAAGATCCTCATCTGAAAGTTGGGAAATTGCCAAGCGAGTGGCTAACCCTTCTAGTGTCTTACGTACTTCATAGAGATCGCTTATCTGTTTGGCTGTAAATACCTTTACAAAATTGCCGCGGTATGGACGACGTTCTACAAGCCCTTCCTCTACGAGGGTTGCAATTGCCTCCCGCAAAGGCGTCCGACTTACAGACAGGCGACTGGCAAGAGTCCGCTCATCCAACTGTGTACCAGGCAGAAGATCACCGGACTCTATAAGCTCACGAATCTTGAAATAAATGCGCTGATGGAGTGTATAGTGTTCTAGGCTATCCTTCAATATTTCTATCCTCTATGGCATATTTTCATAGTCTAATCTGTCGCTCGCCGTATACCATCTGCTATTTTTCTGCAATAGCCTTTGAAGTAGCTTTGCTGCTAATAGTTTGTACTCCTCTATTATCTCTCTTGAGAGAGAGCCCAACCGAGAAATTATTTTGGTATATTGTATATTGTATACCAAAAATTGACCTAATGACAACCAGAGAACAATGGTAGAGGTTTTCAAGTGGTAATATGGCTCGGAATGTGGTGCAGTGGATCGCAGCGCACTCATACTGCGATGATTCGTCGTCCTGCGGTCTATGGAGGGGTGTGTGAAATAGGTGGGCGCCTGATTCGCACACACCCTTCGCTCTTTTGGGCGAAGGTACTACGATTTGCCTACCTGTAAAGTGAAGCGAAAGGCAAAAAACAATTCCAGATCCCACATTCCGCGGGGTAATTGACAGAAAAACGGAAATTGGATAAGCTGGTTTCAGCGGACGCAAGGAGCGGAATTTCGATGCAGCAGGCTGAAGATTACCAGAACGAACGTGTGGATCATCTAGGAATTGTCGCAGGTATGTGCCAGGAAATAGGTCTGGCAGCCTGATTGGTCGCGCTGGCTCCTACCCAACAGCGCGTGGTTAGTTACGGAACGGCCACGGTCTCCATGATCCTCAACGGATTGGGCTTCTCCAATCGACAGCACCTTCTGGTCCCTCAATTTTTTGAGAACAAACCAGCCGCGCACCTCTTGGGGCCCGGTATCAGTGCAGGCATGCTCAACGACGATTGCCTGGGCCGACCCTGGATTGGCTAAACGTGCAGGATGTGACCACCTTGTTTGCTGGCATTGCTCATCAAGTCCATCAAGGCGATATTCCACTCTTTTTGCAACCACTTTCTGGCAATAGTAGCGACAAAGCAAGCCTGATCAAGATCATTGCCGAACTGCATGCTCAGTTGCAACAGCAGGAGCCACAAGAGATACCCACCTACGTTGCTGATAATGGCCTCTACAGCACGCATACCATGTAAGCACTCAATCAAGCATCGGCGCAGTGGGTCAGTCGGATTCCCGAAACCAGCAAAGAAGCTAAAGCTGCCCTCAGAGAGGCTGAGAAGGCATGGATGCCGAGCGCTGATGGTCAAAGGCAGATGGTGAGCTTGCAGATAAAGTTGGAGCAAGGATCTGAGCGCTGAATCATAGTTCGCAGCGCCGATGGCATCAAGCATACATTGCAGACGGCTTATAAGCAGGCCTACAAGCAGCTGGAAATCTGGAACAAGAAACTGTGGCAAACTTCTCAACAATACTATTTTTTCAGATCGAAACTGCGGAATGTGAGTTCTAAGTTAAAATATGAGTAAATCACTTTGGAAACAACGTAACTTCATGCTTCTGTGGAGTGGACAGCTTGTCTCTTGGGTTGGAACAGAAGTATCCGGTATAGCACTTCCTTTAGTTGTTCTGGCTTTAACAGGCTCCTCCGCACAAGCTGGAGGGGTTGCTGCCATACGGGGCCTTGTCTATGTTTTTTGGGCAATTCCGGCTGGTGGATTAATTGACAGATGGAATAGAAAAATTGTCATGGTTCTAGCAAATCTTGGGAGTGGATTAGCAATGGGAAGTATTACCCTCGCACTCGCATTTCATACTCTTTCTGTAATTCAACTCTACATAATGAGTGCTATTGAGGGATCATTCTTTGTCTTTGCAAATTTAGGAAGGTTTGCCTCGTTCCCAAAAGTTGTCTCAAAAGAACAATTTCCAGCAGCCTCTGCACAATCTGGTACAGCAGACCAGATTGCCTTACTTGTAGGGCCACCTTTAGGAGGATTTTTATATCAGACAGGGGGCGGTTTTATTGCTTTCTTTGTGGATTCGCTTTCTTATTTTATCAATGCGTTTTCCATCTTTTTTATAAATATACCTCTTGACGCAGAAACCCTGACTGAACGAAAGGCAATTCATCATGAAATCAAAGAAGCAATCTTGTGGTTTTGGCATCAGCCGTTACTTCGCTTCTTAAATCTTCTTACAGCAGGAAGAACCATTCTTTCCGCAGGATTATATTTGCTCATTATTGTTCTTGCGAAAGAGCATCATGCTTCCTCCTTATTTATCGGCGTTATCTTTACTATTGGTGCCGGAGGAGGCATTTGTGGTTCCTTCGTATCTGCAAAAATATATAGTCGCTTTGGCATGAAGCGACTACTTGTCGGCGTATCATTACTTAGTTTCTTCATTTTCAGTTTATATGCGCTCGCCATAAATAATGTTCTTTTTGCAGGGATCACTGCACTCTTGTATGCAGTAGACCCACTCTATAATGTAACAACGTCTTCCTATTCAGCAAAAATGGTTCCTGATGAAATGAGAGGCAGAGTTACTAGTCTAGCTCGACTAGTTGTACTCGGAGCATATTCATTTGGCTTCTTTATTACCGGTAATCTGCTACAGTATCTGGGAAGCAGATGGACTATTGGGGTATTCTCTTTTATGCTGCTTTTACTTTTTATTGCGACGGCGAAAAACAGAAATCTCGCTGTAACAAAAATGTAATTGTAGCCTTGTTTGTCTAATATCCCCATATTCCGCAGTTTGGAAAATAGTCTTCAGCGTATCAAAGAAACACTCTGGCTCAAGACGTATCAACCTGTAGTGCCTGTTATAACTATAGATAAAAGAAGCAAGAAATTCTAACAGAAGCTGAACATGATTTTGCATGTTCCTTTGTGGTACTTCTAGGCTTTTCAGTAATCATGCAAAACGCGCAAAAGGCATACAAGCAAATATGCAAAAAACAATTTTCAAACTGCGGAATGTGGGCCAGATTTTCCCTAAAAAGGGAAAATCTGGAATTGGCAATGGTTATTTCACGTTTTTATATATCATTCGTGTGATACATATTCCATGAAGTACCACAGCATAACTCCGAAGGGTCCTTGCCGAGTCTGGACAAGTCCAGGCTTGTGAAAGCAAGCCCCTGTCGAAAGACATGGGGATACCTGATAGTGCTTTCTTTGCTTAGAGTCGTAGCATGCCCTCAGCCGCCGTTACCCCTGAACCGCAGATGCGCACCTCATCGCCCTGCAAACGTATCTCAATACGGCTTGGCCGCGCCAGGTCATATCCCTGCTCGATTATTGTCGTTCCCCAAGAGTCGATGCGGCCATACTTTGCTAAGTAGCAGGCGAGCGGGCCAGCCGCAGTCCCAGTAGCGGGATCTTCGACAATCCCTTCTGTAGGATTAAAGAAACGTGTATAGGCTGCGGCAAGTGGATCAACGGTGTCCAGGCTAAAGAGATAGCAGCCTTGACCACCGACCGAGTGAAGATGTTGATACAGGCGTTTCGCGTCTGGTTGAGCGCGACTTATTGCTTCACGGCTCTGCACGGGTACCATCATATGTGCAGCTCCTGTTGAAACAACCTGTGCAGGTAAGCCTTCAACAAATAAATCAGATGACTCTAGGCCAAGCGCAGCCGCTAACTCTGCTGGATCTGTGTGGATAGCTCCAAATGATGGAGCGGTCTGCCTCATGCTGATGGTCGTTGGCTGCCACAGCGCTTCCTCTTCTCTCTTATCCGCTAACACTTCCACTGCGAGAACCTGTTCCCCTATCTCCTGATGAAAGACAGTCTGAGGTCCAGACAATTTCAGTTGGCCTGTTTCAGCCAACCACCACCAGGCCCCGAGCGCATTATGCCCGGCACCTCCGACCTCTTTACCCACTGGGGTGAAAGAACGTAGACGCCAATCAGCCTCGTGCCTGGTTGGAGGGAGTAGAAAGGTGGTCTCAGACTGGTTAAACTCGCGGGCAATTCGCTGCATGGTCTCCTGGCTCAAATCCTGCGCATTTACCACCAGTGCAAGTGGATTTCCGCTCAGGGGCTCTTGTGCAAAGACATCAACTATGTAGAAACGAACATGTTGTCTGCTCATCAGATTCTCCTTCTCTTATATTCCTTTAATCCATACAAAGGCGATAATAGACGCCCTAGCTACCAAGTTCCTTCTTCTTGGGAACGCAGTCGCGATCTTTTGTCGAGCGTGGTGAATCCAAATGCCTGGATAGTTGGTACGCCCGCCTGTTTGCCCCTTGTTCCATCGAGAGGTAAACAGTGAGAGCAAAAGGAGGAGACTCATGCGCCCGCTCTCAATAGCTTTTTTACCCTGCTTGCTCTCTCAGCATCCAGTGTAGCATTGTTTTGTGGTAAAGTGTAGAAAAAAATGCAAGCAATGACATCGGAAAACTTTAGATACTAAAGGAAAAATAGACTATGACTTTAGATACAAAAAAACTGCTTGATGAGACAAATTGGCAACTGCTTGAGGCATTGCAACGGAATGCGCGCCTCTCCTACAGCGAGTTGGGACAACAAGTAGGACTCACTGCGCCTGCTGTCGCCGAACGCATACGTAAGATGGAGGAGCAAGGAATCATTAGAGGCTATCATGCTGAGGTAGACCTTGCTCTGCTTGGGTTGCCTATTGTGGCTTTGGTCCGCTTAGTGCCAGCGGCGGGACTGCATTGTCGGAGCTTGGCCTCCGCTGCCAGTGAACTGCCAGAGGTTCTTGAGTGTTATCGTATGGCCGGTAATGATCAGGTGCTGGTGAAGGTAGCCGCCACCTCGATAGCTCACCTGGACAGTGTCCTTGATCAACTTGCGGTCCACGGTCAGCCTTCCACCTCGATTACGTTCTCCCAGCCCACAATGCACCCTGTCGTCACCCATGAGCTGCTGGGGCAGGAGAGAAAGAACATGAGCACCTCATCCAGCAGAGCACTACTCATGGACGAGTAAGTTACGTATCTGGCTTCGAGGAGGACTTGAATTCCTCTATGGAACCTTCTCGCACAGAAAAGAAGCTAGACAATGTTTCATTTATTCAAATGCTGCGCAGCTTAGAGAACTCTACAATCCAGCTTGAAAAGACGTGGTCTGAAGGCCTCGATAATGAGGACGTTAAAAAAGTGCATACCGAACTACTGATGCTTTGGGAATCATTTGGGCAAAACTTTCCTGCATAGGCTGAAGAACGGTCAACTAAATTAAGAGGGCTAAGCTTTGATACGCTCAGTAAGCGATACCCATCGTTAAACTACCCAGCGACTTGCAAGCAATTCAGCAGTAGCACAATCTTCCCTATATTCCCCTTGATTGTTTTCTCCCTTCCTGCTACACTACCATCGCATTCTTCCCCTTTTACATCTGCATCTTTCCATCGGTTTGTAGATTGGTGGTAGGTGGGACACGGAAGCATACACACACATGAAATGAGAGTTATTTTCAGATATGGCATACGGACCTTTATTAAATCCACAATCTATTCCGTCAAAGTTGAGCATAGCTGAACTCGTTGATAATTTCTGTCTTGCCTATAATGCTGGTAGGTTACGCGAGGCTTGCCAGCTCCTAGCTCACAAGGTTCTTCGCCCTGGTGTGACGGTTGGCCTGACACTTTCTGGCGCTCTCACTCCTGCCGGTCTTGGCTATGCTGCTCTTGTTCCGCTCATCGAAGCAGGCTTTATTGATTGGATGGTCTCTACTGGGGCGAATTTGTATCACGATATGCATCGCTCTCTTGGCCTTCAGCTCTACCAGGGCAGCCCTTTTGTCAACGATGTGGCCCTGTTCAAGGAGAAGATCATCCGTATCTATGATATTTTGATGGATCAGGATGTGTTATTTCAGACAGATGCCTTTCTGTATCGCTGCCTCGAACAACCAGAGTTCCAGCATCGCATGAGTACAGCTGAGCTTCACTATCGGCTGGGACGCTATACTCTTGAACGTGAGCGCGTGCTGAACTATCCCTATCGTTCTCTCCTTTCAGCCGCACACCTCGCAGGCGTTCCAATCTATACTCCCAGCCCAGGCGACTCCACCATTGGGATGAATATTGCCGCGATCCGTGCCGCCGATGGCTACCAGGTAGGCTTCGATCCTGAAGCAGATGTCATGGAAACAACAGCTATTGTCTATCAAGCCAAACAGAATCATGGCAAAAGTGCTGTGATCGTTCTAGGTGGTGGGAGTCCAAAGAATTTTGCTTTGCAGACTGAACCCCAGTTGCAGGAGGTCCTAGGTCTCGAAGAAAAAGGCCATGACTATTTTATCCAATTTACCGATGCTCGCCCCGATACAGGTGGCCTCTCTGGTGCCACGCCTCAAGAGGCTGTGACCTGGGGAAAGGTCGATCCCAGCCAGTTACCCGATTCAGTCGTTTGCTACGTGGATACAACGATAGCACTCCCTCTATTGACCGCCTATGTGCTCGAAAAGTGTGAGCATCGCCCCTTCCAACGCCTGTATGACCAGCGCTCTCACATGGTGGATAACCTGGTCTCTGTCTATAAAGAGAAATGGACTACTGTCAAACCCAAATACTTCCCTGAGACAGAGTGAGCACAGGAGCAGTATTTACGTCTGCCAGACTCATTGATTCGCCTCTCTGGGGCATTAGAATGAGCGCGACAGTCGCTCCACGAGGTGTTGCCTCCTGACTCAGGGGCTATCAATCACTGGATGCTTCATCTCATATCATCCTAGCGCCAATCCTTGTGTTCTTTTTCCTGCGGAAGTGTGCGGCAGGATACGGACGGGCGAACACCAGAGCCAGAGTTGCCCAAAAAGGAGACCACCAACCACGAGAAATAAGGAAGAGCGTATGCCGATCTGCTCTCCAAGCCATCCTCCCAAGAGTGCTCCGAGAGGCGTCGTTGCCCAACTGATGACTTGTATGGTTGCATCCACTCTTCTTCAATAACTCTATCAGCTAGGCTGGGGCTAGCAATCTGTGCAATGGAATTTCCATATTTACAAATAATGCCCCCGCATCATCATAGCCTCTATTTCATAATTTTCTTGTAACATTTCAGGTCCGCTCCTTCCCTTGGCTCCTCAGCGCTTGCGGCGCTTCGCGAGATTTGGATACTGAAGAGTTACAAAAAAACTTGCACACTGGTTCAGTTACTTTTGGTACTTCTACTTCTATTTGAGAACATCATTTTTGATCCTGAGTAAATTAGAAACAAATGGAGCAATAAGAGAAGAATGCTCCTGCTACCTGAAATAAAGCAGTAATAATAGAGTTGACGCGTATCAAGGGCAAGAATCGCAAGCAAGTTATGCTTCTTTGACAACTTTCAGAAAGCATATACTTCCTCATTGCGCTTCTGAGAAGAAGCGCTTGAGTGTGACAAAACGACAGGTTATTCTTTGTTGCGTCAGAATATGCCTTTTTCAGCGAAAAATCATTTTTCTGGTCATATGAAGGGCAATTGAAGTGGATATTAGCGAAATAGTCATCGACGGCAATAAAAAAAAGAGGGAAGTGAGCAAATTATACATTAACAGCAAAGTGCCACTAGCCACCTTTGGCTTCTGGCTGATCAAAATCTTGGCTACTACATTTGGTGAGGTTGGCGGCAATTTGGTCAGTATGGATATGGGATTAGGGTATCTCAAGGCAACAACCATCCTAGTGGGTTTATTTGCCCTGCTGGCTTTCGTGCAGATTATGACGAAGCGATTTCATCCTTTCCTGTACTGGGGAACGATAGTTGCATCCACGACTGCTGGAACAACGCTTGCGGATTATGTGACCCGCTCTCTTGGGATTGGCTACACTGGCGGCTCGCTACTCCTATTAAGCCTTGTTATCGGTTCTCTGATTACGTGGCGCAAAGTTTTAGGGCGAAATTCCGCTGATGATATTCTAGACCGACGTGCTGAATGCTTCTATTGGCTCACCATAACATTTTCGCAAACGCTAGGAACCGCATTGGGTGATTGGTTTGCCGATACCGCTGGGCTTGGTTACATCGGCTCTTCATTCGTGTTTGGCTTGGCGCTGCTAAGTATCGTTTTTCTTCACCATCGCCGCGCACTAAATGGAGCGATTCTGTTCTGGGCAGCCTTCATCCTTACCAGACCATTTGGTGCTGTCGTTGGCAATTTCTTTGACAAGCCAATCGACCACGGCGGACTTGCTGTGAGCAGAGCGATGCTTACCTGCACTTTGTTTGCCCTTATGGCGCTTGGTGTGTTGCTCTTTCCCCAGAGTGCCAAGAAGATTAACACTAAGAATAGCGCTTTGTCAAAAAACACTGCCACGATTGACTCATAGGTTTGCTGCAAGTTTAGCTGGAATCTCCATATTTACAGATGGGGAGAACAGCGCCATCCCTGACCGGTATCGTGCGTGAAAGACCACCCATGCTCCAAATACATCTCCGCTCCATCGCGAAGGTGAAGTTTGTAGCGCACTCGCCGGATAACGACAAGAAGAACGATATACGTAGGATATTCGAGAACGTTGAAAGGAGTGCCGATGCGTTCATGAAAAGATGTTTGTAGTCTGTGTAGCGAAATGTCTTGTACCTGAGGATGGTTTTCTGGCGTTGTTCTTTTATGGAGGAAGATGTACAACGGGACAATTCATGGGGTGCTTCTCATCAGGTGTTTGTGTCTCAAAAGAATATGCCATAAGCCGCTTCTACGCCACATCAGACTCTGAGTTCTGACAGAACCGCAAGAAAAGACGCTCTCTCATGGATCCGCTATAGATCAGTAAGCTGCTACCAGGTGTAGAGCGGCGAGCAAAAGCAGTAAAAGAAGCATAAAATTGCGAGAGAGCTCCCGTAGTGCCCGATGTCCTGCTCCTGGTAATGCTACCAGGAGCAGGACATCGGGCACTACGGGCCTTATTTAAGTGTATGAAGCAGGCCAGCGAGGATGCCCATTGTCAGAGCGGGATCGCCAAAGACATGAGCCAGAGCATGAGCCGTCAGATTGGGGGTCATGCTGCGCTTGCCAATGACATGGAGAAGAGCGACGATGGAGAAGAGGACAAAGCCAGAGATGGCATATTCAGGAAAGTAGTGAAAGCCGACCAGGCCATGATAGGAGCCAATGGTGGCTGCGGAAACCAGTATCTGTATCCAGGCTTTGACTCCAGCCCGACGCAGTTGCTCCATCAGGAAGCCACGAAAGAGGATCTCTTCCCCAAACGCCAGAACAATGCCCATCGGGGCCATTACAAAGCGTTCCCAGGGCAGATCGAAGAAGGTGAGCCCGTTCCTGGCGGTGTTAAGGTAGGATGTGGCGGTCCAGAGCGAGCCAAAAATCACTGCAATGATTATAGCTGTAACAGTGGTACGTTTGCCCCAGCCGAGGTCTGCCAGAGTCTCGCCGTGTGCATGCTGCCACCAGTAGACCAGGGCGATCACCAGCGCGCAACTGACAAAGAAGCCACAGTCGAGATAGAGTGAAGCCAGGACAAGATCGTTTCTCATGGTTCTTGCAAGGTAGTCGGTGAGAAAGGCAAAGTTCGGGAGCGCGATGATAATCCAGCCCACAATGGTTGCTCCCAGGACATTCCGCCAGGCGATCAACGGTGTGAGAGGACGGCTCTGAGCGGGAGCCTGCGTTGTTGCTGTTTGTGTCATATGAAAACTCCTTGTGAAACACATGCAATTATTGCATATTGTTTAACAAGTAAAACATAGGAGTATATTCAGTTGAAACGGCCAAATGATGGAAAATGTGTCCCTCTTTTTGTCGGGCTTCGGATGCAATCAGAAGGTGGACCTGCGATTCAGCCAGAAGGTTGAATCCCGATTCCACCAGGTGGCGCTTGCCTCCTGGCGTATTTTTGGCGATACTTTCTGAGATGGTAAAAGAGTCCATTCTGTTACAGGAGGGAAAGCATGCAGCAACGTATCTATTATGCCGGACAGGTCACCCCCGAAAATCTGGCCGACGCCATTGTTGAAGCGTCTCAATATACACGGCGAATGCGCGCGCAGAAAGTGAGCGGCGGCCGTGCGGTCATGGTGCAGATTGGTCGCTGGGAGTTTCATCATCTGGAGCGGGCCGTGACCGTAGGCATTGCCTGTAAGCCAGATGATCAGCGCTATCTTGTCGTGAGTCTGGGCGAGCGCGATTGGGTGAACGAAGAGGCGCGCGGGCAGGCGGTTCAGCAGCTTGTTCGTGGCGCAGTAGTCAGTGCCCTGATGACTCCGTGGGCATTGTTCTCGATGGCCTCGCCCGCCGCGCGCTTGCTGGTCAGGGATACCACTACTGAGCGCCAGTGGGCACTGATTGAAGCGGCTGTGATGAGACTGGGTGGAACGCTGGTCGAACAGCGCACCCTCACCCCTCCTCTGTAAATGATGTGTGTTGCATGGTATACTTGGCTGGAGTCTTTCTGGATGGAGATCGATGCTCCAGTCGGTTTTAACTGGATCGCACGACGAGGTCAAAGTATGCTTTGCATGTTGCCATTTATGCCCACGAGAAGGAGCGCTCATGGTTCGTCGCCATCAGCATGGATGAACTGGCTTCCTCTTTTTCACGCTAGCGCGTACCTGGCTATGGCTGGTGCGGTAACTTTTGCCATGTTGCCCGCTCAAGATTGGCAATCCCGCACCCTGGCGCTCGGTGGCTGCCTGGTGTTTGCGCTCTGGTATGGCATTTGCGTTTTTGTCAATCCGCTCTGGTGGATGAAGCATCTTCTTAAAACCTGTGGATACCTGGGGATCAGCTGGATGATCTGGCTGGGACTGGTCTATCTGAATGTCAGCTTCTTTGACATGCTGTATATTCTGTTTTTGCAGATCTTTCTTTTTCTCCCTCTATCCTGGAAAATAATCGTTGCACTGATCTTACTGGTCTTTTCCACGTTTTTTGTCTCGTTGGTATATGGCATGAATAATTCCATCTATTTTTTTCTTGGCATTATGTTTGTAGTGATCCTTACTGCGTTTTTTGTCTCCTCCAGTATTAAACAAAATTATGTTCAGCATAATTTGATTAAAGAGCTGGAAGAGACCAGGCAGGCGCTGGCACGCGCGGAGAGACAGGCAGGCGTTATTGAGGAGCGCCAGCGCCTGGCCTACGAGATTCACGATACGCTGGCGCAGGGCTTTTCCAGCATTGTGATGCACTTGGAGGCCGCCGAAGCCAAGTGGCAGGGGGAAGCAACGGTTGTGAGTGAGCATATAGATCGGGCCAGGAGGATCGCTCGCGAAAACGCGAGCGAGGCGCGTCGCCTGATCTGGGCTCTGCAATCCGAGGCTCTGGGCCGCGCTTCCCTCGGAGAAGTACTGAGCACACTGGTAGCTCGATGGTCTAGTGAGAACGAGATCTCCGCCAGCGCGGCTGTGACTGGGGATATCTACCCCCTGCGCCCGGAATACGAGCATATACTGCTGCGAGCTGCGCAGGAGGCATTGACAAATGTGCGCAAACATGCGCAAGCCTCGCGGATTACCATGACGCTTTCCTATATGGACCAGATGGTGACGCTGGATATTGAGGATAATGGAACTGGCTTTGAGCCGGGCGCCAGAGAAGATCTTGTGGATCTGGCGGGAGCGCAGAGTAGCGGTTTTGGTTTGAAAAGCTTGAGGGAGCGCATTGAAAAGCTTGGCGGTACACTGACTATTGAAAGCGCCCCTGGAGAAGGGACTATTCTGGCGGCCGCCTTGCCTACGCCATCCCAGGAGAATCAGGAGCAGACTCTATGAGTATTCGTCTGCTTATCGTCGATGATCATCCTGTAGTACGCGAAGGCCTACGCGGGATGTTGGCCAGCCAGCCCGATTTGAGTGTTGTTGGTGAGGCTTCCAACGGTCAGGATGCGCTTGAACTGGTGGAGCAATTGCGCCCTGATGTTGTTATTATGGATCTGCGCATGGCGATTATGGATGGAACCACCGCGATCGAAAGCATCCGCCAGCGCCACCTGGAGACGCCTATTCTGGTGCTGACCACTTTTGAGAGCCGCGTCGATATCCTGCGTGCCCTCAAAGCGGGCGCCACCGGCTATATGCTCAAGGATGTTCCGCGCGAGCAGCTCTTTGTTGCAGTAAGGACGGTCGCGCAAGGGAAATCGGCGTTTGCCCCTGAAGTTGCAACCTTTCTCTTACAAGAGGTCCGGCAGCCCGCCAGCACGCTTCTAAGTTGGCGCGAACTGGAAGTACTCCGACTGGTCGCCCGCGGTGCCAGCAATAAAGAGGCCGCACGCAGTCTGCATATTAGCGAAGCCACCATCAAATCCCATCTCCTCAGAATTTTCAATAAACTCGGCGTTGATGACCGTACCGCCGCAGTCACGCGTGCGCTGGAACAGGGATTATTGCCGTAGCCAGTGATGGCATGTTCACCACCTTCTTCGGCCCGTTACCCTTGATAAACACAGGAGTACCTATATTTTCAAGTATCGCCTCGGAGGAGGGCGGGGTACGTGGGAAACATAGGAACAATCACAGTCTCTAACAAAGTCGTTTCTTTTTGCGCATTAGGTGCGATAAAATTGGTAAATAAGGCTAAGAGCAGGTTTTAGGGCGAAGAGTGAGCAGCGCAACTATTGGCCGACAGAGAAATCCTCCAGAAGCAGCTTTCATCTCTCAGTGTTTGTAAATGTATGTGACGGGAGACGAGCCATAGATACTTTTTCGGTGACAGATTATTCCTCTAGTCGTCAAAGCCACGATAGATCCCATCATCGTCAGCACTCTCCGCAAATTCCCAAAAGAACATGTTTGCAATCGACAGATTATTCTCAACACCCCACATTTCAGAGGGAATAACACGAAAGGTACGACCAGGCTCTTCCCACAAGTCCACAACGAGGATGGGGTGCTCTTCATGTGAAATCGTTATGGTATCGACGATGAAGACAAAGCCTACATCCTTCTTCGCGTGTTCGACGATCTCCTCTACAGTGATCTCTTCAAGTGCTGAGTCGCTGACGAAAGTAACGTTAGCCTGGAAGTCACCGACGGGCTCTTCGATGAGTGCACAAACCATCCGCCATACACTCTCATCCGAAAAATCGGTTCGTAATACTGTAGACTCTTCCATTTCTGAGATGTTTTTCATTATAGCGTGTCCTCGCAATAGCTGCGAGGAATGCGTAGCAATACCTGCAGGTATTCGGCATTCCCCCTGTACGAATGGGAGGTGAAGTGCTCTCACAGTCTATCAGACTGCGATGAGGCATGCGATTTACACCTCTTGTGGGGGAGTATACCAGATGGAAAGCGCTTTTCCCAGGAACGCTTGTAGCGCTCGTAGTCGCATTGAAGAGTCACCTTTGCCTGATGAGTCATGCCTACCTCCGTCTGATCCTCACTCCCAGGGTATCAAATGAGCTTTGACAAAGCACTTTTTGCTTAAAATGCCTATGAACTCTTCTTGCGCGAAGTGAAGAGATTGACAGAACGTAAAGCAGTTTTTGTAAGTGCGCGGCCAACGGAATTTTCCATCACAATCATCTCCAACGATTGCTTTGAACTCTTGACGGCGGCAAAACTGTAGTGGAGCATTTCGGTGACGTACTCTTTAAGAGTTCCAGACATGGTTTTCTCTTGTCTTGCTACTGCGATCAGTTTCTGGCAAAGCAACTGAGCATCTCTGAGGGCCGTGTTACCTCCGATCCCGCGCGTGGGAGGCATACTATGAATAGCGTCGCCGAGCAGTGTGATGTTTTGGCTTTCCCAGGGCGCAATGGTTGTAGCGATGCGCAAGGGCGTTGCGATAACTGTGCTCTGATCTGTCAGGCTAACTAGGTGTCGCAGCGTCGGATGCCAATCGCCTATCATGTCCTGAGCTATCTGGAGCAGCTCGCCTCCTGGCAGTTGTTGCAGATCTCTTTGCATTGGGTAGTTCTTCTGTCTTGTGAGGAAAGCCCAGAAGTAATAATCGTTGGTATTCTCGAACAGCGTGCTGGCCTCCCCCAGCAAGGCTTCCTCGTTGGCCCCAATCATGCCCCAGATCCGCTCCCCGGCCTTGCTACTGAGGTTGTGGACGGCAGAGAAGAAGCCACGTCCTTTGGGTCCAAGCACAATGGTTGCCCAATCGAGCTGGTTAGCGACGAGCAGTGAGTGGACCTCGGGGTCAGGGCCACTTTGCCCATGATAGCTACTGTCCCGGTCTCAACGCGTTGGGCCTGGGGCAGGAATTGCTGGCGGACACGGGAATTGCCCCCATCGGCTGCTACCAGTAGATCGCCTGTCGCGCTTGAGCCATCCGCAAAGAAAGCGGTCACCGATCCATCAGCGTTTTCTTGATAGTGTGAGTAGCATTTATCGAGCTGGATAACATCATCCAGTTCCGCCAGTAGCACCTGGCGCAGGGTGATGCGACTGACCGAGCGAGATGATTCAAGCAGATTGTTCTGTTTGGTCAAATCTACGGCAAATTCCATCAGATGATTGAGTTGCTCATCACTCATCAGCAGGCCCGTGCCCGCGCTCCCGGTGGTCTTGATGTAGGCGTCGAAAAGATGAGGAGGCAGGCAGTCGTGCAGAGCGCGATTGCCCATTGCCTCGATATGGATGCGGTACCCCTGTAAGCGTTCGTTGTGGGTCCGATCACGTTCATAAACAGCAACGCTGATGCCCGCTTTTCTGAGTCCCTGAGCCAGGCAAAGTCCGCCCAGACCGCCACCAATAACCATGACGTGAAAAGATTTCTGAGACATGTATGAAACCCCTATATGTGTACTTATGTCCATTTTTACTCTCGAGCGGCATCGTGTGTTCTCGTTGTCTAGAGTATAGTTTCAGCGCAGGGTGAGGCGTGTCACCCACAGGGGTGAATCAAGGGGTGAAACTAGAGGTCAAGCTGGCGAGCAATTTCGACCGCCTCAAAGCGGTTGGTCACATGGAGCTTCTGATAGAGGCGCTGCAAATGCGTTTTGACAGTATTGAGGCTGATTACCAGGTGCTCGGCAATCTCCTGTCGCTCCATACCGTTTGCGAGCAGGCGTAAGATTTGCCGTTCTTGCGGGCTTAATGAGGCAAGCAAGGTAGCAAGGTCAGAAGATGGTATATTGGGATGCACCTGCCTGCTGTCAAAGGCTTGTAGAATAGAACGGATATAGGTCTGAAGCGATTTTTCGCGCGTAGTATTGAGCTGTGCAGAGAACAGCGAGGCGACAATCTCCCCTTCATCGAGGAACAAACGCAGGTAATGTTCGGAATACGCAAGCTGGATAACCTCACTGAACTGCTTTCTGGCCTCCTGGGGCTGTTTCCGTTGAAAATAGGCAAGGCTCAGTAAAAGATCAATCTCAAGTATGCTGCGCAGGCGTTCGTTCGACACAGCCTCTTCCTGCCAGGGCTTGAGCAGAGTCACTACGTCCTGGGCTGCGCCGTTGTGTAAAAGCAAGCGAGCCCGCATCAATACCTCTCGCTCTTGCTGAAATCGCGAAATGGAGGGGGGAGTCTCGTCGGTAAGTGAACTGAGCCAGCGTTGAACAGAGGCGGTATCACCTGCGGAGAACGCGCAGTTCGTCAGCCAGAGTGAGACCTCGCGATATTGCTGCAGAAATTGGGTGGGATCGAGGTGAATCAATAAGGCCTGGAGCATTTTAATAGCCTCTTGTCTCTTGTCATAGGCAGCAGCAATCCTCGCTAGAAGCAACGTTGCCTGGACTTGCAAGAGCCGATCATTGATGGAGGTGCTGATCGCCAGCGCTTGCTTTGCTTGTTGTTCTGCCTTGGTCAAGTGATTATGTTCATAAGCGAGCTGTGCCATTCCTGCCAGTGCTCTGGCCTGGTCATTCGAGCCCTCTCTCGCTTCACGCAGAACCGTTTGAAAGAGTTCTTCAGCCCTGGAGAGTAGTCCCTGTTCAATGCAGAGTTCTCCCAGAAGCAGCCTGAGCACGATGGCTCCTTCCTGTTCTTGTGTATCTCCAAATGTAGAAATCCCTGAGAGCATGGCCTGATAGGCGGATTGAAAATGCCCGAGCCAGCGAGCTTCTAGGGCCAGCGTTGACTGGCAGATCACACGCCAGATGGATTGTTGCGGTGAAAGAATATCAAGCGCCTTGTGTGCGTCAGGTGCTGCCTGTGAGATCTTCCCTTGACGAATGAAGATCATAGCGCGCAAGGCATAGACCTCGGCCAGGGATGTGATCTGCTGTTGGGCTTGCCATTGATCTTCAGCATATTGCAAGAGTCTCATAACGTGGATAAAGGTTGATGCTTCGAGTTGATCCGAGTTTGAACTGAATGTGAGAGCGGAGGCATATACAAAGCAGAGTCGCGGTGAAGTAGCAAGAAGATCTCCGGGCACTAGTTGCAGCCAGCGTTTAATGGCATAGATGTACTCACGAAACGTGTTAAAGGGTTCTAGTAATCGCTCAAGCAGTGTAAGGACATCTGTGTAGGCGCGGCGTTGGAGCGCTAGCACGATAGCTTCTTCCAGCATTCCATTGTGCTCAAACCAGCTTTGTGCTCGCTGCAGACAGAGCGAGAAGCGCGCTTCCCCCAGACAGCGCCGGGCCTCTTTTTGCATCGCCTCAGCAAAGGATGTATGATAGCGATACCAGCCTTCCGAACCTGGAAGCGCCTGGAGAAACAGACCAGTGTGCTCAATCTCTGTCAGGATCTGCTCACTCCCCGTGTTTTCAGTGACACTATCGCAAAGAGGTGCGCAGAGCCGCTGAAGAATACTGGTCTGAAGTAGAAATGCTTGTATGCTTGCAGGCTGTGCGTTCAGGACCTCCGTAATAAAGTAATCGAGCAGATAGTGGTGGCGACCTGTAAAGGAAGAGAGAAATTGCTGTACATCGTCAAGATGAGTATGATCCTGGAAACCAAGCGTGAAGAGTCGTAGTCCCGCAGCCCATCCTTCAAGCTGTTCATCTTGACTTATCCTACACTGTTATCGTGTTGTATTTAGTGTAGCAGGAAGGGGTATCGTTTGGCAACTGACGCATCACCTGAGGTTTGCGTCAAGTTGTCCCCTTGGGAAAAACCTGGGCGACCACGCAAGGCTTATGTGTGCATCCAGACTATTCTCGTCCTTCGTATTGATCCAGAGAAAAAGGACATCGCTGCACCTCTCCCTTGCATCTGGCGGAGGGGACGGCTGTAAACCGTGTAGCCTAGCTGACCTTCATATACGTCAAGTCGAAGTTCCGTTCCCAATGCTCTCAGCCAGAAGAGATCTCCCAGCGAGCAGTGATGGTTCTGCCGCCTGGGTGAAAGTTGCCTATAAAGCGTTGCCAGAAGCCTGGGGCCCGTCTCCATTGTTTCCACTGACCATTCTAATCGGGGTCCCAACATAAAAACCTTCTATGTATGAGACCTCGTCAGCACATCCCTTACCCAATGTGAGTGCCACTTTGGGATTGTACGTAAAGCCTGGCATAAGTTGAAAGCCGATCGGCATGCGCAGGAGAGTCTTGAACACAATAGAGGCTCTTGGATTATAAAGTATGTGAGCCTTTCAATTTTACCAAGATTGAAAGGCTCCTGATGGTCGTACTATTTATCAGACAAGGCTGAAGGCATGCGTGTAGAGCATGTCATCCCGAAATTGCCTGTCATCCGTTTTGACAAGGGAGAAGGTATAATTCACAGGTGTCCAGCAGTCCAACGATTTGTTACATCGAAAAACTGCTCTAGATGCGACAGGTTACGCTCAGGTAATGTAAATTCGAAGAGTCTGCATACCACTTTTTCACTAACTTACAAGGAAAACGGGCGAGATGGCTTCACTCTGTTTTCCCCTTAATGACTCTGCATACAGGCGAGAGGAAAAAAGTTACTCTATGATGCGTAGGGCAACTTTTCCGCGTATCGTGATGCTCACCAGCCCTATCGAGTCCTCTCTCAATATTCCCTCTCCCCATCAACAGAGGTGAGGAATGCCACCCTGTTTTCAATAGCTGATTTCTCATCGCCCGGAAGAATTGTCTCGTTAGGTTTGTAGGAAAGCGTCCCTCTTGTCAGAATGATGATGAGAAGCGCCACTCCCCCAAAGCCGATAGCAGTGGCAAACGAGGGAACCACGGCATTTACCTTCCCAAAGAGTTGGTCTAGATCATGTCCATTGAGAGAGGCAGCAGCATGAAAGAGAGTAGCAATGAGCAGGCTGCCACCTGTATTGTTCCAGAGCCAGGTATAGCTGACCGATTTCGCTGTCGTCTGAAACAAAAAGAGACAAAACAGGGGCAAGGAAAGCGTGATTGCAGAGCCCATTGGGTTTTGTGCCGGAATAAGCGATAGCGGTAGATGCCAAATTCCCCATAAGATGCCCAGAACGATCGTTCCTAATAAAGGACCGGCTTGCTTTTGCAAGCGAGGGAGTGCGAAGCCACGCCATCCTCCCTCTTCCCAATTGAGCGAGAGAGCGAACAGCACGTGCATGAGATACGACCCCAGGAAAGTGGGCAGATTCTGGAGACGTGGTGTGGAGAAGAGACTGACCGCCAGCGCCAACAACAGTGGGCATCCAAGAAGGATTAAGAGGTACCATTTGAGGGAGACACGCCACTGGATATAGCGCTTGAGTAAACGGATCACTCCGGGCTTTCCTTCCAACAGGGCTGTTAGGATAAAGGCCGCACCGGTTGGTCCGAGCGGCACCCCCGGTGTGAGGCTTGTTAGAAGCGGCGGAAGATGATAGGGAAGCAGGCCAATGCCAGACTGGGAAAGGGTAATAGGGAGTTCGAAGAGCCAACTGATCCCAAAGGCAAGGAGGAAGTAAGCAAGCAGCGAATGATTCTGGAGCCAGGTACGTCTGGGAGAAATATGTGTTGTGCTTAACATGCGTTTTCTTCTTTCTCTCTTCGATGAAGCGTACAGCTTGATATTCTAGATAGTGAGGAAGGTTCTCTCACGCTCAACAAGTATAGGTAGAAACAGCGAGGAGGATGGAGTGAAAAAAGGGATATTGTGACAGCCTAAAGAGCCATTTTTAAGAAATGATGTTGCTAGAGGTGAAGAACCAATCATCCTATGCCTATTGATCCTGACGCTGTGACGAATGGCATATTGTGCGCTTGCTCCTTTTCATCTATGCTTGTTTCAAAACAAGCTGTATGGGCCAGGCTGGCTATAGACTCGAAAGGTGAATACTCCAGGATGCAAGAAATGGTATCGTCACGCAGATCAATGCGATTTCCCGAACAGAGGCGACTTCTTTGGTGGCTGGCTCCCAAACCGTTCGATTGGGTGTCCTCTTCCCTCTATCTTGGCATCTTGGGCATTTCCTTCTTCAAGCTGGGAATCAGATGTTCTTGTGTTTCTCAGGCCAGAGCTATAGAACTGACGGTGGCGATCACCATTGTTATCCTGGCTTTGCTCTCAATCGATCGCATGGAGTATCGTAGGTATGGAGAGGAAGTTCCGAAGCGAATGGCCAGCATCTTGTTGATCATCCGTATCCTATTGATTGAAGGGGCGGTCCAACTTGAGCGCTTCTACCTCCTTCCCCTCAACTATGCTGACATACTGTATTTGATCCCGCCTTACCTGGCCACGCTCTCTTTTGGGCACAGGATTGGCTTCTGGATAGCTCTCCTTGCTGGGGGCGTCTATTTTGGTCAGGAAACGCTCTTTTCATTCCACTGGTATACCAATCTGGGTAGCCTCTGGACGGCTACCCTCTTCTGCTTCGCTCTGGTATTTTTGCTGACCATGGCACGAACAGTCACCCAGGAAAAAGCCAGCCGTATGCAGGCAGAACAGTTACTGCAAGAGATCGCATGTTCCCATCAACAACTCACCGTTTATGCTGAGCAGGTGGCTGAACTTGCTACGCTCAAGGAGCGCAATCGAATTGCTCGTGACATTCACGATGGCCTTGGACACTCCCTCATGGCCATCACTGTCCAGTTGGAAAAAGCGCTGGTCTATCATGAAGTGTCCTCTCAGGAAACCATTCAGGCGGTTCGGGCGGCGAAACAGGTGGCCAAAGAAGCGCTCCAGGAGGTGCGTGGTTCTGTACGTGCGCTCCGATTGAACCAGGAAGACTTTTCCTGCGTCAGGGGTATGACCTTCTTGATCCAACAGTTGTACACGAGCCAGTTCGCCGTGGACTACCACACTATGGGAGATGAAGCTGACTTTTCCCAGGAAATACGCCTGACCCTCTATCGAGTAGCTCAGGAAGCCTTTACGAATATTCAGAAGCATGCTCATGCGGAAAAGATCGAGGTGATGCTCCAGTTTGATAAACAAGAAGCTCGCCTGCAGATATGCGATAATGGATGGGGATTTAATCCAGAACTTGTCCAGCGAAAAGTGGCAGAAAGCACATCTGGCTATGGCTTACAAGGGATGCGGGAACGAATAGCCCTGGTCAGTGGACATTTCCATCTGGACAGTTCCCCTGGTCACGGAACCCATCTGTTAGTGACTCTACCCAAAGCAGGTTCGGCTACGCATCAAAGCGAGCATATCCAAACAGAAAAGAATGGGTATGATGATGAAGCTTAGCGAAAGACATGACCCTCCAGTGCGTGTGTTGGTGGTCGATGATCAGCAATTGGTACGTGATGGCATCGCATCGCTCTTACAAGTCCAGGACAGCATAGAAGTTCTGGCAACAGCCGCCAATGGACAGGAGGCGCTTGAGGCTGCTCTTCACTGGCAGCCGAATGTAATCTTGATGGATATTCGTATGCCAATTATGGATGGCGTGTTAGCAACAATCCAGCTTCGCCGCCAGCTTCCTTCTTGCCACATCCTTATGCTTACGACCTTTGACGATGACGAGTACATCCAGGACGCTTTGCAAGCAGGGGCACACGGCTACTTACTCAAAGATATTCCGGCGTCTGACTTGGCTCTGGCAGTTCGTGCAGCCGCTCAAGGTATCTATCAATTCGACCCATCAATTGCTGGCAAAGTGGTTTCTTCGTTCGTTCCATCGACGAGCAGGAAGGCTAGCGAGATGGAAAATGATCCAGGTGATCTTTCCTCTCCCATTTCTACGGGACGACGAGCCAACAGCGCATTCGGGGAGACCAGTCTAGGAGATTTGACGAAGCGCGAGATTGAGATCTTGCGCTTCATTGCAACAGGCGCAACCAATCGAGAAATTGCTGAGTGTCTGGTGATTAGCGAGGGAACCGTGAAAAATCATCTGTCCAATGTGTTCAGCCGACTGGGCCTGCGAGACCGAACGCAAGCCGTGATGTATGCGCGTGAACGCGGTCTTCTCTAAGAGCCTGAAAAAATGAAGCTGGTACGGAAGAATGAAGCTGACGTTCCAGGCAAAAAGACACACGCCATCATCAGGACATAGAGCCATAAGTATCATTATAGTTCAAGAAACTGGACAGGGCGACTCACTGTTCCGCTATTTTACAGAAGGAGCATGCAAGCGTTGATAGGTCGTCCACAATGGCTCAAAGCCACACCGGGACCAGAAGTGCGCAGCACTTGGATTGTCAGGATTGTACCAGAGCAGGTATCCATCCAAGGTCAGAAGCCGCCGCATTTCTGTCCACATGTCAAAAGAGGCTTGCACCAGATGACGACCAACACCTTGCCCACGAGAGGATGCGGTCACGCAAACATTATCCAGGCACCCATAATGCCCAGATGGCGTGAAGCCAGGCTCATCCGTGTTTCCGATCTCAACGAGTGTATTCTCCGCCATCCCAATGACGGCTCCTGCTGCATCTGCTACCAGAACCGCTGGTGCCCCTTCAACGAGACTCCTCCCCTCCCAGATGCACGCCAGCTTTGCACGAAATGCGCGCAACACACGTGGGCTCTTGCGTACAAAGGGTGTGTAGTGCTCATGAAAGGTGAGTTCTTCCTCGAAGAGAGCCACTAGCGCCTCTTCATCTTCCGGGCGCGCATGGCGCACCGTGAACGATGACGGCGGATGAGATGCGCTCGGAAGGGGTTCACGACGCAAGGCGCAGACGCTATCAAGAGCAAAACCATGCAAGAGTAGCAACGGCTCCAGCCAGCGATCATGGCTCGGCCAACGAATCAGCTCACCTGTCGTCCTCTGCACATGCCAAAATGTTGCCAGCGCGAGAAGCCCCATCTCAGCAACGTCATGAGCATCATCATCCTGTGGATCAGAAAGGACCAATGCCTGAGTGATGCCGTTTCTTGAGGTTAGAAAGGCGTGCAAGAGACTCATCTCGGGAAGAGGCCAAATGCCTGGTTGCACATATCCACGCACGCGTCCAGATGGTCCCAGGATGACGATGCCATCCTCAAGGCCATGTTGAACCCTGTCTTCCAGTTCCATCGCGCTCCGTTCAGGATGTAGGCATGGATCAAGTTGCCGTTGACGCTGCTCTTGTCGTTGCCAGAGAGCGACGATAGAAGGAATCGTTGAAGGGACATCCTTCACAAAAAGCAGAGAATGTGACATCGTTTGAATCCTTTCGACTGATGCTGTGATTCCAGCGCTGCAGGAGCGCTTGATTGCTCGATAATTTTGGCCTGCTGCTCCTGGAAGGCTTCCCATTTTGCCTCACTATTAGACAACATACTACATATGGCGGCAATTATCAGGCTGCCACATGCGACTGCAGAAGCATTATAAGAAGCCATTGGACAAGCACTCCTCACCATTACTGCCCTGGATGTTCATGGATGGTTTGGCTACTGTGGCTACTGCTCAGGTCCAGACTCACCTTCCCAGAGAGAAGGATCTTATAGGCCCAATGTTAAGGGAGGCCTCGTGGGATTACCATTTGCCCGCGTGTGCTCCCCCATCAATATGCAAGACCTCACCTGTAATAAAGGAAGCACCTGTGAGATACAGTACGGCGTCAGCAATTTCCGATACCGTCCCTATTCGCTGCATTGGTTGAAGCTGTTTCAAAAACTCAGGATCTCCTTTTTGCGAGAGAGGGGTATCAATCGTCCCTGGGGCAATGGCATTCACCCGAATCCCCTCATGTGCATATTCAACAGCAAGTGCTCTTGTGGCAACATTCAATCCCCCTTTGGTGAGAATGGGAATGACTGCTGGCGCACCTACGATAGGTTGATCGGCAATAGTCGCCGAGATGTTGATGACATGACCCGATCTTTGTTTTCGCATCTGGCGAATGCTCTGTTGCGTGAGAAAGAAAAAGCCAAAGAGATTTGTCGCCACAAGCTTCTTGACATCTTCAGCAGTATAATCAGTAAAGGGTTTGCCGATAAAAATGCCTGCATTGTTGACCAGGAGGTCGATACAGCCAAACCTCTGCACCGCTGTCTCGACGATCAAAGCCGCCGTTTGCTCATGGGCAATATCGCCTTCTACAAGGGCAAGCTGCTCAGATGCGATCAACACTCCCGCTGTGGTAATGGTGCGGGAAGTAGCGACGACGGCATACTCCTGTTCAAGCAAAGCACGGGTCAGACCAAGCCCAATGCCACTTGATGCTCCTGTCACAATCGCGACGTTTCTCTTACTCATGTGAATCCTTCTTTCCTTCTGTTGTAAGGCTCGATGTTAATCTGCCAACAAACCTGGACGGTCCGTTCGCAACTCAACAGTATCCAGTCTAAGATCAATGTTTCTGATTGACAAGTACGCACCTTTTGGTAATAATTGAGAGCGTGATGCAAGACCTGTTGAGAAGGAGGTATTTATGGCCAGACAAAGTGAAATGGTCGGCGCAAACAAGCCCGAACCATTGAATGCACACTGTCGCTCACGCGAGATTTTGGAACTCATTGGAGGGAAGTGGTCCCTCTTGATTCTCTGTTTACTCAAAGCAGGACCGATGCGCACGGGTCTGATGATGCGAAGAGGTCAGGGAATTTCGCAGAAAATGCTCACGCAAACGCTCCGTGAGTTGGAGCGTGCAGGCGTGGTTGAGCGTAGGAGCTATCATGAAGTGCCACCCCGTGTGGAATACAGCCTGACCCCTTTAGGAGAAACATTGAGTGTCTTGGCCCTCCAGATTGAACACTGGATTGTCGAGAACTACGAACAAGTCATCGCAACTCAAGCACTCTTCGATACGCTTCACTCTGAGGATACGTACGCGAAAAACGTGAAAGGATAAAGTAGCGTTCCCAGGAGATGTCGTTTCCTGCCTTGAAAAATTTTCCACCGTCGTAGCCACGGTCATCTCCTCTCACGGAGCTGGTTTTGACGGATTGGCTGTTTAAAATGGCTGCGCTCAGTTCGGGTTCCCTCCCCACACCTCTGTAGCACGGAGTTTTTCTCTGGAACAACCCCATGCAAAAATTTGCTGCACCCAACGTGCTCCAGGTCATGACGATTAGTGTGGGGTGTCCCACGCGCTTTTGCAAAGAGAAAACATTATGAGTTAGCAGTGAGAAGATGAGCCTTTATGGGGCGATCATCTCGTGGAATTATTCGCCGTGGCAATCTGATTCACCAAACGTTGCAGTAAAACCGCATTCGGAACATCCTCCACTCTGACCAAAAGCCTATGGAAGATGCCTCGCTGATCGGCAACAACACATGTACGAGTGTCCACCAGACGAGGAATTTGCGCCCAGGGAATATGTGCCTTCCCACTGTCGAGGCCGCTCTGATTCACCGTCAAAGGGCCAAAGTGAATGGGATCACCATTCTGGTAGGCGCCTATCACCTGCGGTAGCCAGAAGCGCGCGGTCTTATCCTCAATCATGTCTCCCAGATGGGTAATTTTTTTGAGTTCGTTTATCAGGAGTATCTTCTGGCCGTTGGAGAGCTGGATGGTATAGGTATGTATAGCTCCTCCCTTTCCCTGGACGCACTTGTGATAAAGTGATTGGATGCCCTCCCAACGGAGAGGGATCATCTGATCATTTTTGCTGTATATCAAACCGTTGCTGAAGGTATACACCCGCGTGTTCCTGTGCAGAAGTATCGTGTACCATATAATAATAAGAACAACCGGAATAACAAATAAGAGAGCTCCCGAGAGACGGAATAGAATATATAATGCTGTGGAATGGGGAGGGGAAAGATGAGGATAGCCACTACTATGATGAGTGCAACGATCATGATGCTCAACAATGTACTTACCATCGCTAGAGGATGGGTGTGGCGTGGCTCGTAGATCTCGCGAACCTTTCCTAACTGATGCATGGTTGCCTGCCGAGAGATCCCCTGTGGCAACGTGCTGTGTGAAATTCGCATAGATGGATTTGCCCCTGTCATTTATTTCTTTGAATGGTATCTGTAAGGATGTGTATATGAGAGAGTATATATGCTTCTTTCTCAACCTGAATATACAATGCCTCACATTGATCGATAGATGCATAAATATCCGATGATCCACTGGTATCTCACTATCAGCATGTGAATCCTGGTAGCAGAAGGAGTAGCATGTGTTCCTATTTATGAAAGTTGATGGGACTGATGTGTGACAACTTTCATGCTGATCGTTCAATTTTTTGCGATCTCCACATCTGCAGAAACGGAGAGGAGCAAGAGAGGCAAACAGAGCAAGCATCTGCGCTCATCTTGCTCCGTTCCCTGACTCTTGAGCATCTCTTCTCTTTACCACTCAGCAGAAGAGGTCTGTGCCGACCCTGCCACTTCGATCAATCGATGCATCAAACTCAGAAAGGTTGGAGCTTGCTCACCAAGTTCCTGAAAAAATTGGTCATCAGCTTTCTCAACCACGGCCACTGCTCGTCGCGCAACCTCGCGCCCTTCTGCGGTCAATGAGACCGCCTTGGCACGTGTATCGGTTGGATGAATGGTTCGGGTGAGTAATCCTTTCTCCTCGAGCGTGCGCACCACCTGGGATGTCATCATGATATCGGTGCGGGCATGGCGAGACAGGGTCGCTTGGCTCACCAACTGTTCCATCTGCTCTAGCCAGGCGACGCTTGCCAACAGCACGAATTGGACATGAGTAATTCCCAAAGGCGCAAGCGCGCTGCGAATGTGGTGCTGCCAGAGATTGGTCAGTTGCCAGAGCAAAAAGCCCGAACTCTCATTTGCTTGTTCGAAACGAGAGAGCTTCACTGGCATCTTCCTTTCCAGAAGAAACGTTCACACCCATGGCGCGAGCTATACGTTGAAAATCCGTGCGGGACACTGCGAGATGGCCAAAGCGAAAACGCGCTCCCCAATACCGTTTATCCGGCAAAAAGGCCAGTTCTTCAAGCACCTCCTGGATGGGAACTGGGCGACAGGGAAGATAGTGAACGTTATGACGGAACGGCTGAAAACCATCAGGGAGCGTGACCTGGTAAGGAGTTTCGGACGTAATCTGCCCAATGGCTGTAAATGCTTGCAGGGGAGCGCCAGATGGATAACTTGTGCGCGGAGAATAGTAGATGAGCCAGTCCCCTTGACGCATGCGAGCAGCGGGGGCACGCTTCCCGTGGTTGAATTGGGCAATGCCCAACTCAACCCCCCTTTGTACATGCTCATGTGAGACAACACCTATCCAGAACCGGATCTCAGTCATGGTTGTCCTCCTCAGCATAGCGGGCCAGATGAGCGACGGTATCGTTTAATTCTTCTTGCTTAAAGTCCATCTGTTGAGCGAGGAACTCCGCATCCGGGCCCTCGATTTCAATGATATGGGTAATTTGAGTCCCCGAAGCTAGAGGAGTCAATTCATGGCGAGCGATGATGGCATGGTCTGGTCCAAGGGGAGTACGATCATCAAAGCGACGCCCTTCTTCGACGTAAGTGATTGTAAAGGGCAGTTCTGGTCCCCCCACAGGTTGTAGTGTGCCAGCAGTACCGACTACGAAGGGACCATCAGGCCAATAGAAGGCCATCCCATGATCCCAACGAGGCCAGTTGGCGACATCACAATAGATGGCCCATACACGCGAAGCCGCAGCACGAGTGCGGGCAGTTGCAGTCAGAGTCCACATAAATGCAAGTCCTTCCTTTTCATAAGCACGCTTATTATAAGCGCACTTATGAAAAATGTCAAGAAGTTGACCATTGTTCCAGAAGATGAACATGTGAAAACCGCCTTGTTCTGGGGCAGGCTTTCTTTATGAGTCCTTTTTTTACTGATTACCGATCTCATAATCTCCCAGGAGAATGAAGATATAGGCACGCTTCAACAAGCGTACCAGTAAAAAGAATGGAGTCTTTTGTTTTGGCAAATAAATTACCTCCCGGCGTCCTTTCCGCTAGTGCTATCAAACATCTTCAGCGTCTTGGTGCAACCTATAACCCACGCGAGAACCCTGAGCAGGTTACAGTGGATGGGAAGGTGCTTCCTGAACCGATCCGCCAATTTTATCAAGACGTGGCCTGGCCAAAGAGCGTGAGCTATAAAAATGATGATAGCGCCCGGGTCTGGGTCTGGATGTTTGAGCCTGGCATGTTTTATCGCGAAGGGATGGACGAATTTGGCTTTTGCAAGAGCCATCCGGGCATGTTTGTGATTGGGATCGCGGATGGTGGAAATTACTATGTGCTGCTTGATACAAATAGCAAGCCAGAAAATCCCAACATCTACAAACTTGATTCTGACTCTTCCGATGGGGGTGGCAACTATGCTTCTGGCCCTATGAATCTTTCTTATTTCCTCTCCACCTTACAGGTCGAGGAATAAACTATCAAATAAATATGACACATCCCAAATGTACCATTGGGGCTTAACTTCACGCTGAGCGCCAAGCACTTGCTCGTGAGTTTGGCGCAACTGACATTGCCGAGGAGCGCGGTGATGAGGCAATCAAAACCATTTTGGCTTTGACTGAAAGCATCGGTGTGGACGTGGCGCTTGAGTGTGTTGGGACAATGGAAGCGAATCAGACGGCCTTTGCGATTGCTCGGGCTAGTGCCATAGTTGGTCGCGTTGGTCTGCCTAACAATGTAGAGATTCCTGCCGAAGGGACATTCTATCGTAATGTTAGGATGCGCGGTGGTCCCGTTCCGGTTCGTGCCTACATGACCGAACTGCTTGATGGGGTCCTCGCTGGCAAGATTCAACCTGGTCGCGTCTTTGATTACACTACCGACCTTGACCATATTGCCGATGCCTATGCCGCGATAGATGAACGCCACGCGATTAATCGCTGGTCAAAGTAAGGACAAGCGAGAAAACGTGAGATCGGAGAAGAAGTGAAATCGGCAACGAGATTCGTCATCATCGACATATCTCCAAAAGCGTATGTGCGCACCACACAGGCGACGGCCATCTGGTTCGCACGCAGGCAAAGCGGGGAAATGCCCTCTCCGCCTTGCCCAGTGGTAGTGCACTCCTTTAGCTAGCTCCTGAGTTTCGCCGCAGTCTCGGCGAGGCGCGAAGCGTATCCCCATTCATTGTCGTACCAGGCCGCGACCGAGACAAAATTTCCCTCCTGCACCTGGGTCAGGGGGAGATCAATAATCGAAGAATGGTAATCGCCGACGATGCGTGCTGATGCCCATTCCTCTTTCAGCACATCCATAATCCCTTTCAACGGCCCCTCGCTGGCTGCCTGGATAAAGGCGGCGTTCACTTCCTGCGCTGTGACCGTGCGTTCGGTGATGAGATTGAGTTCGGCGATGCTACCGGTCTTGATGGGGACGCGATACGCCTTGCCTGTGATTTTCAGGTCCGGCCAGATAAACTTGAGGGCTTTCGCCGCGCCTGAGGAGGAAGGAATGATATTTTCTGCTGCCGCCCACGAATCGCGCCGGTCGCGCATGGGCTGGTCGGTTAAAGATTGCGTGTTGGTATACGCGTGAACCGTTGTGAATAAGCCATACTGGATACCAAATTGCTCCAGCATCACTTTCACTACGGCGGCAAGGGCGTTGGTGGTACAGCTTGCCATGCTCACGATTTTGTGGGCCTGCGGATCAAAACTCTCCATGTTGATGCCAGGCAGCAGAACGGCGTCGCAATCCTGAAGGGTTTTGCTCGCGGCGCTGATGAGCACTCGCCTCGCGCCACGGTCAAGATGAACCTGCGCTCCGGCGCGAGTGACGGCACGACCCGTACAGTCAACAACCAGATCGATGCCCATCGCTCCCCAATCGGGTACTTCTTTGGACGAATCAATATAGGGAATATCACGCCCACCTATCAGAAAACTGTTTTCTCTGGTGCTGACATCTTCATGCCAGCGGCCATAGTTACTATCAACTTGAAAGACGGCGGCTGTCGTCTCAAGATCTCTAATGTCGGCAATCACAACGGGTGTGAACAGATTCCGCTTCAATGCCGATTTGAGCATAGAACGTCCAATACGACCAAAACCGTAGATCGCAATGTTACTCACACATAATCTCCCTTATCTTGTCTTGCGAAAGTCCTTCTCAAGCAAGAGGACAAACATCTCACCGAGAAGTATACTAGGAGATATCGAGAAAATGGAACCCTTTTCTCCACAGTTTCTGGCGCTGCTGCCAAATATCACGTCGCACAGCCACGAAAAAAGAGTGCTTGCCGGGCCTTACCCACTGCTCAAATTCCGCCGAGTCAGTAGCCAGGCGGCCCGTCTGAGCACGGATGTGCATTTTCCGTGCTATTAGTTGGAGAACCTGGAGGACTGTTCTGCCTTTCAAGGAGTACAGCTCGCGCTGCTCAAACAGGCATGTTGGGCCGTTTTTAGACGCGAAGCAAAGAAGACAGAATTGCAAACACTGATGGATCACTGGCCACTGTTTTACCGGGGCTGTCTCGGATGTGTTGACGTTCTAAAAGACAAGCTCATCTAGACAACTGTTTCATGTTGGGATATGCTCCTTCTCTACCTCTACAGCGTGTTCACAATGATTGAGTTAGATGGCAAGGGAACGTGTCTCATTTTCCTAGAGATGGTGTGATGGGCAAAGTAAACCAGAACGTGGCGCCCTCGCCAGGAGCACTCTGCACCCCAACGTTTCCCTCATGCCGTTCAATGAACACCCGGCACAAATAGAGGGCCAATCCGAAGCTCAGATCCAGTTCATGCTGGACGGCGTTGCCTTTGGTGCGATAGAAGCGTTCCCAGAGATGATCAAGATCTTCTCTCGCAATGCCTGCTCCCTCGTTGTGGACGGAGACCCGGGCGAGCGCTTCCTCAACCCGTATGTGCACCTCGACAGGTCGCCCAGGGGGAGAAGAGGTGCGTGCATTCGTCAGAAAGGTGGTGAGCACGTACGTGATCCGCCCCGCATCGGCGAGGATGGGCACCTTTGGTTCCAAAGGCGGAACATCCAACGTGATGGGGGGTTCAGGCGCAGCGTGTTGCTGCCCGACCACCACCTCTCTGAGCAGAGTGCCCAGATCCTCAGGTCTCAGGGAGAATGGGAGCGTATTGGTCTGGATCCGTGCATCATCGATCAAATCATTAATCATCTGCTGCTGAAGTTGGGCACTCTGCGAGGCGGCTGCGAGGGGTTGCTGAACATAGGCAAAGGGTTCGCAGACCTGAACGGACGAAGGAGTAAGCTGCCCTTTGAAGGTCTGCAATCGGCGCTGGGCTAATTGCAGATTGCCCATGATACCCGTCAGTGGGGTGCGCAGTTCATGACTGGCCAGGGTCAGAAATTCGCCAGCCAGGCGACTCACTTCCTGCTGGGCAAGGGCTCGGTTCTTTTTCCCTTCCTGCGCAGAGAAATCGTGAATGCCCTCAATGAGCAGCATGGTCTGCGCGGTGACGGCTTTCACGAACGCGATCTCTTCTGGCGTGTACGCTTCTTCCGAACTCGCTTTGGCGACCATCAGCATCCCAACACACTGCTGCTCCAGAAACAGAGGAACGAGCAGGAAGGTCTCGGTGTCATGAGATGCAGAGCAAAGAGACGCCGGAAAAGGCAAATGTTTCCCGAGGCGTGCAATGGTGTGCAACCGATCCATCGCAATCACTACCTCTTGGTTAGTGCCCAGGCGAGTGTATGCCGCGTCGCCAAGCACTTCTGAGGGATGGAAATATCCCCCGATGTCCCGCCAGTACTGTTCTTGTTCAGCAGTATAGCCGCTTCCCACGACATAATACAGATGGCCTGATCGATGACCGTGCGCGAGCATATCCACAGTGTGACAATTCAGGATAGACTGGATGACATCTACCACTTGTTGGGCCACGAAGAGTACCGGAGATGAGAGGAGGAAGGTTTCTTCCGGCAAGACGCGATCCACCTGCTGCATTGGGCTTCGGAAGCCACTTCAAAGAGTGTGCGAGCAGCGGCATTGATCCGTAGAATCTTCTGGTTGCGATCACAGACAATGAGACCCTCTGGGAAAGACTCCCAGATAGCTTTCAACTGGCGAAATTGCATTTGATCGTGGGGTGTGATCCTCAAAGAGCGGGAGTAAGGAATGGGCTTCCCTGTAGGCGTTCCACCCCGTTTCTTTTTACGTTGTGTGACATGGTGCGTTTTACCCACCACATAATCTCTTTCGGCAATGTTCAATTGCGCTGCAAGCTGAGAAAAAGAACATTATTCTAAGTTTATTGTATGCGTCGTAGAAAAGAGACTTCAATCTCATCATCGGAGAGCAATTCATGTGTGCGAGTGCGACCTGGCGCTCGGGTTATGCAAAGATGTTCGCTATAGTACGGCGAACAAGTAAGATCCGAGATCCGTTTGATGGCTTGTAGATATGATATTTCGAGTGGCATAAGGATCCAATGGACAGACCTCATGGGGGATGACTGGAACAATTCGCAAAGTTCTTCCCTATCATTTCTGATACCTCTCACCAGATTTCCACACCAGATCGATAGTGGTAATTGCACAATGTTTGCATGGTTTCACTATGTAAAACACAGAATCAGGATCCTCTTGCAGTTCTGGGGCGGTAACTCACTCAAAAGCGCGGTGGTCCCTGGTGAATACGCTGGTGTATCTGCTCAACAGTGTGATGGGGAGCAAAGTGCTCCAACCACCAGGTGGCACCTGCTTGGGCAAATGAAGCCACATGTGCTCCAGCCCGTGCTTTGTCAGTCTCGCTGGTCAGTCCAAAGGCAACCGCATCGAAAGGGGTTGTTTGCGTCCGCTGGATAGAGATAGAGCCAAGGATCTCTCGGAAATCCTCTGGAGTGACCTCACTCCCGCTCTTCTGGGGAAAGACCCCATCGAACTGAGCCGCACGACGAAAAGGCTTTTTGTGAGGCCAGTTGCCCGCGACCCAGATGGGAATGCGTGGTTGCTGAAGGGGTTTAGGCAGAAATTGTACCCGGCTGAGATGATAATGTTCTCCCTCATAGTTGAACTCTTCACCACTCCACAAGTGCGTCAGGATGGCAAGTCCCTCATCGAGCTTCTCTCCATGAATTCTGGCATCAGCTATCTCGCCGAAGTCGTGGTATTCTCCATAGTAGTCGCCCCCTAGACCAACCCCGAGGATAAGACGCCCTCCTGAGAGGTAGTCAAGCGTGACGGTTTCACGTGCCAACTTCCAGGGGCGACGGCGCGGCAACGGCGTGACCATCGGACCAAGTTTGATGGATTTCGTGCGCAGTGCAATCGCGGCCAGGAGAATCCAGGGGTCAGCGATTGCTATGGGTTCCGACGATTCGGCGTGTTTGAAATTGATGTGATCCCAGAGAAAGAAACCATCCCAACCCTCCTCCTCAGCTTCATGAGCCAATTCGGCGACTAGGTGAGGATTGCTAAAAGGACCAAAGTGGGGAATATCAATGGCAAATTTCACAGATAATGCTCCTTTTCTATATTTGGTGGTCGGCGAGGACCTCGGTGATCATACGGCGAGCAGTGGTAGCGAACACTGGATTTGTACTCTGGTAATAGGGGAGGGCGATCAATCCGATGGACAGTGCCCAGCTTCGCCCTCGCGCCCAGGTTGCGTCATCAATCGATAGGGCTGCGCGGAAGATGTCCCGCGTGCGGACGGAAAGCAGACTCCACGCAACAATCAAGTCGCAAGCGGGATCACCTACGCCCAACCCCTCGAAGTCGATGACGGCACTGAGTCGGCCTTGTTGGACAAGCAGATTTCCTGGTAACAAGTCTCCGTGGGTCAGGATGGGTGCGCCGCGCCACTCTGGTACCTGGAGGGCTGCCTCCCATGCCGTAGTCACCGCGTCGGTATCGAGCACGCCGGAAAGTTGGGCGATGGCGGTACGCGTGGGGACATCCCGCATGGAAAGCGGTCCCCCACGAGAGGATCTGGGCAGCTCAGGGGACGACCAACCCGCAGAATCGACTCGCTGTAAAGCAGTAATGAATTGAGCCATATCACTCGCCGCCTGGTCTTCATCGACAATACGTTGTCTTTCCGCGTTCTCACCTTCGAGCCACCGATAGATGGACCAATGCCAGGGATAGCCTTCGCCGGGCATTCCCATAGCGAGGGGGACAGGAACGGCAAGCGGCAGATGCGGAGCAAGCCTCGGCAACCATTGGTGCTCTTTGCTCATTTGTCCAGTAGCACCTTCGATGCGTGGAAGTCGCACGGCCAGGTCTGGGCCTAGCCGATAGAGCGCGTTATTGGTTCCAGCGGAGGGGACCGGCTCGATGGGGAGGTCCGCCCACTGCGGAAACTGGGCCGCGAGTAACCGCCTTACGAGAGTGCTACCAATCTCCACCTCATCGACATGCATTTTACCCATCAATTTTCTCCTCTTCTTGCGCGAATTTCTGATGCGCTTAGTATAGATGAGCAGTGGTGGTAGTGTGATCTGCCAAAAGTGGTAATCTGCCATACAGACCAGGGGTATTTCTGTTTCTGGGCGGAGTGGTAGGTGTCTGGAGGATTGAGAACAGTCATACAGCGAAACTACAGAAGCTTAAATTTGGTAGCTTGTGCGAGCGCCTGTGTGCGGCTGCTTACGCCCAACTTGCTGTAGATGTTGCGCGTATGGACTTTGACGGTGCCTACACTCAGCACCAAGCACTGGGCAATTTCGCGATTGGAAAGCCCCTGGGCAATCAGAGTGAGCACTTCTAATTCCCGCTCGCTCAGCGGTTCGAGCAACGTGTGGTTCGCGCTCTTGCGAGCAGTCTTACCCATATTGCCTAGGATTGACCGAACCGTGGCCTCCAGATCCTGAGCAGCACCACGTTCCCAGGCAGCTCGATACACCTCCTCGCCAAGTTTGCATCTCAGGCCATCGCGCAGGCGTGCTACAAGTGGCCATCGCCGCAGCCACCCACTGGCTCTGCTTGGTTGCTGAAAAGCCAGGCCCAACAGTTCAGCAGCGGCCTCTAGCATGCCCTCATGGGCAAGTGCAGCTGCTTCCAGGACCAGGCAGAGCGTTGCCGGGCCGGGATCGTCGCATCGATAGTTACTTCTTCCCCAGAAGAACGTCGCGTAACTCAGCCGGGCGTCTTCATACTTACTCTGTCCGCAGTCCACTACTGCCTGCCCCCAGCACTTCCCCAGATTGTACTGATTGCCGAAAAACAACTCTAATGGAATGGAGCGGCCAGTCTGCGTCAGCGCCGCGCTTTCCGCATAGGATTCGTCCATTACGCAAAGTACAAATGCTCGCAGATCTGCTGCTAACCTTGCCCCATCGAGGTTGTCAATCTCATGAGCCAGATCGCGCATCTGCTCGGCCAAAGCCAGGGCTTCTTCTAGTTCACCTTTCAAGAGGGTTGCCTGGGCCAGATTGAAGAGGGCCTGAAGAGTACCTTTCGCGCTTCTCATTTCGCGCATCAACACGAGTGCCTCTCGCGCATAGACTTCATAGGCGAGGTAATTGAGCTGGTCAAGTGAGGCACAAGAGAGATTGAGCGTAATCCAAGCGACGCCGTGGCGATCCCCAATCGCGCGCCGCAGGTCGAGGCTTTGCTTGAGGAGTACCTGCCCTGAAAGATGCACATCATCAGAGGTCAATGGTATCTCCCAAGCCAGCCAGTTCAGTGCTTCTGCCAGGCAGAAAGGATCACCTAGTGCCTCGAATACAGCGGTACTTTCCTGAAAGAGCGTTGCAGCCCTTGTGGGGAAATGTGAGTGTTTCCCATTTACCTCCCAGACAGCGAGAATACCTGAAACGAGCAAGCAGAATCCAATCTCTGCCTGATCCTGCCGTGCACGTGCCGTAGCCAGACAGGTGTCAATCTGAACGCGTAGATCCTGTTCTCTGTGCAGGCTGCCTAGCAAAATCAGGTGGATCAGCCGTGCTTGAATGCGGCTGAATAGGAAGTGTTGCACCTCTGTGGGGGATGGTGGGAACTGCTCGACTGCTGCCTGGAGTAAGGCGACGATTTCATGATACCGTCCGCGCATATCGGCGAACAGACGCAAGCTTTCGACCGCCAGGGAAAGCATCACAACATGCCTCTGCTGAAGAGCCAGGTGCCAGGCGTGGCGCACATTCTCAAAGTCAGTCGAAATGGCGTCTAACGCAGCGACCTGTTGGTGTGCTTTAATGTCGCTCTCAAGTCGATGCAGCAAACCAAGATAGTAGTCGATGTATACTTGCTGGACCGCCGCCTGGCCAGCCGCCCCTAGCCGTTCCGCGCCGTATTGCCGCAGCAGTTCATGAATCTCGTAGCGTCCCGAGGTGGTCCTGCGCACCAGCGATTGATCAATCAGCTTGGCCAGCGTCGGGAGAGATGCTCCAGCCACGCTTTCTGCCGCCCCGCGGGTAAATCCGCCGCGAAAGACGGAGAGCTTCTGGAACACCTCGCGGTCTGTTTCACGCATCAGCTGCCAGGAGTGATCGAATACGGAACGCATGCTGCGGTGGCGCTCTGGCAGATTGCGCACACGGGTTGCCAACAGATCCAGATTGCGTTGGATTTCCTGAGCAATGTCGGTGGGACGGAGTGTCCCCAGCCATCCAGCCGCCAGTTCAAGAGCCAGCGGCATTCCCTCCACCAACTGGCAGATGTCTACCACACCTTGCTCGTCTTCGATCAGATCGAAGTCACCGTGTATCCGGCGTGCGCGTCCCACAAACAACTGCACGGCACTGTAATCGCCTGCTGCCTTGCCTTCTTCTTGATCAGGATAGGCGAGACCCGTAATCGGCCTAATCCACTCTTCCTGGAGGTTGAGCACTTCACGGGAGGTGGCGAGGATTTTCAAGCCAGTAGTGGCTGCCAAGATATCGGTAAGGAGATCAACCCCATCCAACAGATGCTCTACATTATCCAGCACCAGCAAAACCTGTTTTGTCTGCTTTTCGTGCAGATACGCAAAAAACTGCTCGCGTGGGCTGCGACTTCCCTGCTGAAAATGAAACGGCATGGCTTCGGCAATGGCTGGCAGCAGATCGTCGATCCAGGAGAGCTGAGCAAGCGACACCCAAAAGACGCCGTCAGGAAAGAAAGCACGGTGGAGTGAGGCGGCTTCCATCGCCAACCGGGTCTTGCCGATTCCCCCTGGCCCGACCAGCGTCAGTAAGCGGCAGGAGGGATCAGCGAGCACTGTACCGACCTCAGCGATTTCCTGCGCTCGGCCAAGAAAAGAGGTAGGTGTTGGTTCAATATGATGCATGCTTGCTCTCTATCTGTCTAACGTATCTCATTTATCACGGCTCAAAGTGCTGTGATGCTTGGTTGCTGTTGTTTCATCTTGTCTAGTTTATCATAGACTGAACGGAAGACAGTTGCCAAAGGATCCACAAGGAATTCTTGCCAGCCATCCCTCTTCCAACTTCCCCTATCCTTCGGGAGGATATTGGAAAAGGCGTTTCCCACTCCGCGATTCCCAGACTTGGACGAGTTTTTCAGAAGCGCTATCAGTAAGAAAACAAGCGGCGATGAATGCTCCATCAGGCGTACAGGTCAATCCCCAGGTACGTGAAATAACCCTTGGATCAAGTTGCTTGTAGGTATGAGCAGTCTTGCCATTGGTGACATTCCAGCTCACAATCTGTCCACTATTATCCCCGGTGACGATCAGACCACTGCTAGGCAGCCAGATCAAGGCATCAACATTAGGGACTTGGTATTGCTTGAGGTTCCTTTGTGGGTAGCCGACGGCCTTTTGCACAACATCGGTAGGTGGAGGAGCGAACGCTTTTACTGGCATGTTTCCCTCAGCCAGCAGCATCGTATCATGCCAGATCTGTGCTCCTCCACCCAGGTCCGTTATTTCAGAAGCCAGTATTCTATGCGTAGCGCGATCTGTTCTGGAGAGTGTTCGTCATCACTTAAGTGTGTTGCAATGATCTGCTCTAAGGCGACCAATGGGTGACGAGCGTTGCGTCGATAATAATCGATAGACTTGTTGTAGGCGATGCGGCGGAGCCAGGCAAGTTGTTCTCCCTCGCTCCAGTTCAGCCAGACCTGATTCTCTAACGCCACAATAAATACGTCCAACAATACGTCATCCGCATCTTCTTTTGAAGAAATAGAGCGTGCGATATATGTCAAAATGATATGTGCGTAACGATCATAGAGAAGTGCAAGTGGTGAGTCATCAAAACCAACCTCCGTTTGAATCTGGCGCATACAATTCCCTCAGCATGAACATTTTCTGCTTTATAAATCGCTCTGCTCGCAAAAATGTTAACACACCTCAGTACTTTGTATGTTGAGGAAGCCCTTCCCTCTCGTGTTGAGGAGGCATCCAGATCAAGAGAGAAGGGGATGCCATCTTTCGTCTCGCTGGAGGCAGGAATATGGCGAAAGCTGAGTTGAGGAGAGGGAGTAGAAACAGCTGAGGGAGAAGAACAGGATGGCGCTTGCGTATGGAGAGAATGTTCGTTACATGTATAAAGAGAAAATAATAAAGTACATGCTAGGCTTACCACCGCTTGTTTGTTTACTGCTTATTATTGTTGGCATCCGTTGATGCAAAACCTCTTGCTTGTTGCTTTTTCGAGTGGGAAGGACTTAAGCGGGGCAAGCCCAGCACTTACGTGAACATGCCCCTTTTCTTGTTGTGTCTTTCTCCACAAAAATTTGAATGACATCCACCATGAGATAGGTACTTGACAATCTTCTCGCAAAAAATATATACTAAGTATAAGTTTGATGATAATATAAAAATAGATCTCATTCAAAAAAATGGAGATATCTTGATGGCTATGCAGTTTGACGCAGCGGAAACACCATCTTCAAGCTTTTTTGGGACACAGCTTTTGAATGATCCGTTTCCCCTGTTCGCACAAATGCGCGTGAGGGGAGCTGTGGTACCGGCTCCTTTTCCAACTGGTGGACGACAGAAAGCCTGGATGATTACGCGTATGGAAGAATCACTTCTGGTCTTGAAAGATAGCAAGCGTTTCACTGTCACCCCTCCAGTTGGAGAAGACAATGTGGTGGGTCAGCGGAGGGGAGAGGCGGAAAATGCCGGTTTTACCATTTTTAGTCAATCTATGTTGAGCGTCGACGGTCTGGACCATCGACGTCTGCGTGGGCTAGTTTCCAAGGTTTTTACTCCCAGATATATCCAGGAGTTGCGCCCAAGTATTCAGCAGATTGCTGATACGCTGCTCGATCGGGTTGAGGGGCAGGGCAAGATGAACCTCGTTGAGGATTTTGCCTTTCCTCTGCCTATTAACGTCATTTCCAACATGTTGGGCGTGCCTCACGACAGTTGGGATGTGCTTCGCGAGGGGTCCCGGGCGCTCATAGATGGGGGACCGATTATTCTGGATGAGAAAGGAGCTGCCGAGCGGGCAAAAAAACTTCGCGCATATAATGCATATATCGTTCAACTGATCGCGGAAAAACGCCGCCAGCCCCAGGACGACCTCATCAGCCAGCTGATCCAGATCGAGGAGGAAGGGGATCGTCTGAGTGAGCCGGAACTCTTATCGATGATTGGTTTGTTGATTGTAGCCGGACATGAGACAACATCGAATCTCATCGGGACCGGCATGCTGGCTTTGTTCGATCATCCAGAGCAGTTGGCACAGCTCCGAGCAGATCTGAGCCTTGTTCCCATGGCAGTCGAGGAATTGTTGCGCTTTACTGGGCCGGTGCTAACCCCTGTGCCACGTCGGGCCATGGAAGATGTTGAACTCGGTGGACAACACATCTCGCGGGGAGATATTCTGATTCCGGTTTTAACCTCGGCCAACCGCGATGAGAGACACTTCACAGACGCGGGGGAACTGGATCTGGCACGCCGTATTGATCGTCATCTGGCTTTTGGACAAGGGATACATATCTGCTTGGGCGCTCCTCTGGCGCGTCTGGAAGGAGATATTGCCTTTACCACTTTGCTGCGACGCCTGCCAAACGCGCGCCTCGCTGTACCACGCGAAGCCATTACGTGGCATGGCGCGCTCAACGTACGTGGGCTGACCAGCCTCCCGATTGCTTTTTAACATTTCCGCTACAAATGATAGAATAGTGGCGTCAGAGCCGCTTGCCTACTGAGGAGGCGAGACTGGGATGGCCTATGTCCATCCCATGCTCGCTCTTCTCTATTTTGGCTGTGGTGTATGGAATTGTCCGTTGGAGAGAGGAGACGAAAGGGTATGGAGGCAAAACGTGATATGGGTCATTTGCCTTTACGTGAGCGTAACAAACAACGCACCATTCGACAAATTGTGGAGGCTGCTCGCACGCTATTTCGCGAGGTTGGCTATGAGCGGACTACCATGGATATGGTCGCGGTCAAAGCCGAAGTGAGTCGTGGCACATTGTTTAATTATTTCCCGACCAAAATGGTGCTCCTGCTCCCCTTTGCGGGCGATCTCTATGAGCAGTATGTTCAACCTGCAGTACACAAATATCTGGAGACACAACCAGAGATGCTCGATGTGCTCCGTTTTCTCTTCCTGAAGATTGGCGAGCAAATATTAACGCACCCGGATATCGAGCAGGCTTTGCGGCAGGAGTTTTATTCTCCGCAGTCAACCATGAATGCAGTGACCAATCGTACCGGTTTCTTTGATATGCTCCAGGCGCTTGTATCCTATGGGCAGCAGCGTGGGGAAGTGCGCACCGATATTGCTGTGGAGAAACTGGCTCACTATATCGGCATATTGTATTTATCGCTTGTGCGTCCCATGGGCGATGGAGTACGCTCACCAAGTGGATACACTGCTGAAGTTGAGACGTTGCTGGCCTTCTTGCGCAACGCACTTTGCTCTTGAGTTCTATCATTGGAAATGCTGGTGGAGGCAAATCGAATGATCGAATGTATATAGACGGCTTTCCAAGCCGTCTATATGCCTGTTTATCCGATGGACCCACTGCAAAGGAAACCAGGGTGTTTTCCTGCCTCCGCAGAAGAGTTTCATCCAAAACATGCCGCGATTTTTGCTCAAGAACGGTGGATTATCGACTATACCACCACGTCAGTGGAATAGGTTGCGCATGATGTTGATCTGGTCATTGATACGGTGGGTGGTGAGAACAGGATCGCTTGCTCTCTGTGCTCAAACGCAGTGGCACGCTGATTTCAACGACCTGGGGTCATTACTCGACGTCGCATACAGTTTCGGCTTCTTTGATCGTTCAGGATGTGGTTCTCCTGCTCCCCACGACGGCGCAACTCGCTGAGATTGGCAAGCTCATCGTTACAGGACGTGTGCGTGTCGAGATTTCGATGGTTTACCCACTGGCAGAAGCATACAAAGCGCACGAAATACATGCATAGTCCCTCAAGCCCCATATTCCGCAAATCCTGCTCGAAAATCCCCGGCTTTTGGCGCAAAGAACGATTTTCGGAACAGCACAGCTTACACTACGCTTTGATGTTTAGACTAAACCGAACAAGTGGGAGTGTTCCGTCAGAGCTTTCTGCACCTATCACGCAACCCCTCTCGCCTGCGCGCATGCATCTTTTGGGAGTTGAGATGAAAAAGCGCTCAATCAGGACGATTGACTTGATGGGCCGTAAGAAACAAGGTAACACAGGCGTCAATATGATGCCCCATCTTCTCACTCGTAAGAGCAGGTCCTACTCCCAGACGTGCTCGCTCGATGATCTGCCCTTCCAGCAAGGCTAAAAAAGCCTGCGCTGAAAGGCGAGGATCGGGAACGTGGAATATCCCTTGGCGATCAAGTTCTTGAAGGTACGCACTTAATCGGTCCAGTGCCTTCGTTGCCTGGCCCGCTGAGGAAGCAGGGTTCAACGCCATCTGGATTTCTGATGTCTTGTGGTCTGGTGATGCTTCTGGAGCCTCACAACCTTTACAAGAGTCTCTCTTCGAGTGCTGGACCACGACGGCAGCACTGGCACGTGATACCAGCCGTGTGCGTATCGGTCAAATGGTCACCAACAACGTCTTTCGTCATCCTGCGCTGCTGGCGAAAATGGCAAGCACCGTTGATGTGATGAGTCATGGTTGGCTCACGTTGGGAATTGGGTCAGGCTCTCCTTTACTTGCTGCTCAGTTTCGTGCCTATTATGGTTCTGATTTTCCTCCGACCTCTATTCGCTCTGGCCAATTGCGCGAAGCGGTCCAGATTCTCCTACGTATGTGGACGCAGGAAGAGGCCACATTTGAAGGGAAATACTATCAGGTGAATGGCGCCATCAATCAGCCCAAAGGGGTGCAGCAGCCTCACATCCCCTTGCTCATTGCTGGTGGTGGCGAGCAAGTGACGCTCAAACTGGTGGCGCAGTACGGGGCTGCCTGTAGTTTGTATGGCGATCCTCAAACGGCATTGTGAGACTGTTGGACGCGACTATCAAAGTATTCATCGCACAGTAGGAACGACCTGTATTCTAGGGGATACTGATGAGCAGGCCCAGGCAAAAGTTCCTGAGGCAACAAGAGCCTATATGAGCAATGCTGCACTGATTGGTGGTCCTGCGATGATCCGCAAGCGTATAGCAGCGTACGAGGAAGCAGGCGTACAGGAGTTGCTCCTCAGGTGAAACACAGGCTAAATCGCTGCCAGAGGTGACTCAATCGCTGTGGTTTGAACGGAAATGGTCGTCGATCTACGAAGCCTTTGAGAATCGTTTTTTCTCGAAAAGAGTAATGAAGAGCCCTGGAATGACTTCTTTTTCCCCAACTTCGACAAAACCGAGCTGGGTATACAGCTGTTTCGCTGGAAGATTTTTCGTTCCTGTTGAAACAATCACCCTTTCCATGTCCTCCTCTGCATGTTCAACAAACTGGACCAACGCCTTGCCAATCCCTCGACGGAAAGAGGCAGGATGAACGACTAAACGGTGAATATCAAGAAGTTCAGACGCTTTTTTGTACGAGATGGCTCCTACCAAGCGTTCATTGACCCAATAGCCATAGAACGTTTCATCGCACCGTTGAAGCGCTTGGAGGTCTTCATGCAAAGCTGGAATGGCAAAAGAACCTATCAGTTCTGCTTCGACAAAGTAGGCAGCCCGTTGCACTTCAAGCAATTGCTTGGCTTGCTGCACGTCTTGAAGATGGATTCTGTGGATCATGGTCCTCTCCTTTTTGCTTGTTCGATCGTGTTGTTGAAGTTGGCGCCAGTGAGAGAAGAATCCGTCTCCGAAGGACATCAAGGCCTGCCCGACCATACATACTTCGCTTAATGAGTTCCAATTTCGTAATCTGTCCTTCCACCTGTCCGTTCGATCCCAGCAGCAAAGCTGTCCAACTCCGCAATCGGCTCATAACTTTTCATTGTGTAATTCACTGTTTTAGAGGAAGAATGGGCAGACTCTGACACATATCTTTTCACCATTGATGAGTCGATTTTTATGAACAAGCGTCTTCCATTTTTCTGCTAGTTCTTCAACAGATCGAAAAGATATGGGATGGAAACTTGTCTTTTCCCAGTATCTTTGATGCCCAGCTTTCTCTACATGCAGAGAAAGCTGGATACAGAAAAAGTTTGAAGTGCTGTCAACCAGTGATACAGGACAAGAAGCGCTGTGTTCTCTGTCCATTAAGTGCCCTAGCCATAGGGACGGGTGAAGATTTCTAAGCCGTGCCCAGTTGGGTCGAGGAAGTAGATGCCCCGTCCACCATGATTGGTATTGATGCGACCGGGCAGGGTCATCTGGGGATCGGCCCAGTGTTCGATCCCATCTTGGAGGATACGCGCATAGATCTCGTCGAAACTCTGGTCATCGACGAGGAAGGCGTAATGCTGCATCTGGATGTCGTTAATGCCTGGTTCAGCGAACTGGAGAAAGACGCCCTCGTCCAGCCTGACAGAGACGAATGGTCCCCAGGTGGTTGGTTCAGGAAGGCCAAAGAGGTGCGTGAAGAAGGTCGCCGAGATGTGCCGATCTCGGGTGGCAATGATCGTGTGGTTGAATCTAACAGACATGTCTGTCCTTTCACAGTATAGCGCCTCCATGTCTGGCGTTGTCCGCCATCGACACGCGACGCTATTTCTATGATACCATCCTCACTCAGGTAAGAGCAAATGGCAGACGCACTACGGGCGGTGCCTGCCCTCTTCCTCCCAGCTAGAAACGAAGTCGAAATGACTAGACCTCATCCATTAGGATAAAGGGTGGAATCAGGATGGCGGCTCACTTATTGCGGTAGGTCGACATCAAGAAGAGATGCATATGTAGAGAAGAGGAGAGGCTCCATTCGTCGAGAAAACAAAAGAGCGCATTTCTTAATGGGTGAGGTTGGTATGGTGGTGGCTTGCCTGATCCAAGAGAAAACCTGCCTTCATAGAAAGATCCTTCTATAGACCCAAATCATCTTTCCAAACCATTTGCTCATACATTATTGGCGAGCGCGGCTTTTTACAAGGTGGGGCTCTAAGACAATGCAAAGCAGCGCGACTCAAGCGCCTCCACCCAGAAGTCCACTGCTAGCAAAACTTGACCAGCCATTCAGAGAATAACCGTTTGGATGTTTCACATACTCATTCGACGGGTAACTGGTTGGATAGTCCCTATCGGTTGCATTCTCCTCTTGTGGTACACTGAAGGCCGGATAGAATTACTTTAAAATGAGATTGTCCTATGAGTGAGATACAACATGCCGAGGAGCAGCAGCTTGTTCCTGATTGCGATTTGGGAAACACAAGGACAATAGAGATAAGACGATGCCCAAAATTCCGCTTGCAACTCTTGCCTGGTCACCAGAACATCAGGCATATCTTCTTTCTGAGCAGGATCAGCATTGTTATCTGCTCACATCCTCTGATGAACCTTTCTGGTTTTCCTGGCTTGATACGCACGCTTCGTTCTCCTTCCGAGGAATATCTGATTCTCTGAATCTGCACCGAGAGGCGCGAACACCCAATCGTTACTATTGGTATGCTTATCGTCGTCAGGGGCAGCGTGTCGCGAAGAAATATCTTGGGCAAACAAGCAATCTTTCTCTGGCTCGCTTAGAGGAAACGGCAAAAGTGCTTGGGAACAAAGAAACATCAACTCTCCCCAACAAAGCTGATCTTCTTCAGGGACCGAAGATACGAAGGACATCCCAGCGAGATACACGTGCAATTTTTAGGAAGCAACCAACCAAGATCGCACTGAAAAACAAGCCGCCGCAGCGCAGAGAACCAAATGTTGGCCTCAAGCGTGCTCGCCTGGAACATGGCTGGTCTCAACAGGAAGTTGCGGATCTTCTGGAGGTTCCCTACACTTATATGGTGGCACGCTGGGAGAACGGCACTGTTTTTCCAGGGCCAGCCTATCGCAAGAAGCTTTGCCAGCTCTTCAATAAAAGTGAAGCGGAACTCGGCCTGCTCCGGCAGGTACCCCTTGCGATCGTGCCCACAACCCACACATCCCTCTGGCCTGTTTCTGATCCTGCAACCCCGCTCCAGCTGCTCCAAACGCCTCGCCTCATTGGTCGGGAAGCCATACTCGCACAGATTGTTCAGCACTGCCAGAATGGAGACGGTATGCGACTTGCACTGACCGGTTTGCCTGGCGTCGGCAAGACAACTTTGGCCGCAGCGTTGGTGAATGAGAAACAAATCCAGCAGGCATTCCCAGCAGGCGTACTCTGGGCAGAATTGGGACCACAGCCCTATATTCCTGCGCTCCTCAGCCGCTGGAGTACGCTGCTGGGCATCAACCGTGAGGGAGGCTCTCGCAAGAGCAGCCAGCAATGGAGAGAGGTCTTGCGGGACGCCATAGGTATGAGACGCCTGCTTATCATCCTGGATGATGCCTGGACCCTTGAGGATGCTCTGGCCTGTCAAATTGGTGGACCATGCTGTGTCTATCTGCTGACGACGCGACTTCGAGAAGTCGCGTCGCAGTTTGCGATTCTGGATTCGATCCACCTCTCTGAATTGGATCGAATCCAGAGTATTGAGTTCCTGACCCAGTGTGCGCCTGTTCTGCGCGACGTTAACCAGGAAATTCTCAACAAGTTGGTACAGGCATCGGGAGGATTGCCATTGGCCCTCAAACTCATGGGCACACATATCACCGTGCAGACGCGCCACCACCAGCCACGCCGCCTCTCTACCACTTTAACGCGCCTACAGAACGCTTCAGAACGTCTACAACTTGGTCTCGAGCCGGACGCACGTTTGCCTGTAGGCACACCCCTGACGTTGCAAACGATGATTCAACTCAGTGAGGCCAGATTGACGGCAGCCGAAAAGCAGGCACTTACCGCTCTTTCCGTTTTTCCACCGAAGCCACATAGTTTCTCCGAAGAGGCTGCCCTCTTTGTCACCAGATCAACTCAGAGCACCCTGGATCGTCTGGTGGACATAGGGTTGGTTGAGGTGTGCGAAGACACACGTTATTACCTCCACCAGACTATCGCCGACTATGCCCGAACCAAACAACGCCCGAGCAAGAAACAGCAAGCGGAAAGGCATCTCATCCGCTATGTGATGGAGTACGTCGAGCAGCATCAGGAACATACGAGTGCGCTAGATCAGGAGAGCCATATCATCTTTACCGCACTGGAGATAGCCCAGCAATTCCATGAACCTGAATGCTATATCCAAGTGATTCTCCATCTCACTCGTTATCTGCATTCTCATGTTCCATATGATGTGATCTTCCCCTTGCTCCAACAAGCCTATGCGTATGCGCGCCTCAGTAGGAATGCGATTGTTCAGGCACGTCTTGCTGATCATCTCGGTGTGGCTTTTCGCGAGCATGGGAACTATTTGGAGGCGGAACAGATTCTGCGGGAAGGGCTGACAGCGCTCCAAAACCATGATCTCTCTGAAGGCCTTCAGCTTTTATCCCACTTGGGATCAGTATTTGCCCAGCAGGACCGCTTTTCCGAGGCAGCGAGTTGCTTCGAGGAAACCATTGCGACAGCAGAACGTCTGGGAGATGCCCGTCTGAGCTTCTACTACGCCGATCGCGGCGTGCTTGGACTCAATCGGAGAGATCTAAGAACAGCTGAAGCGAATTTGCTGAAAGCCTACCATCTGGCAAAGGGACACACCGCACATGCGTATCATTTTGTCATGGTCTTGCAGAATCTGGGCGTGCTCTATACTCATAAGGGAGAACTCAACCACGCACATGCTCTCTTTGATAAAGCATCTCTCATCATCGAAGCACACAAATTTGCTGATAACCGGGCAATCCACAACTACCGCCTTGGAGAAATCGCTTTTCTTCAAGGGGCATATACCCAGGCGAACAGCTTCTATGGACAAGCACTAGAACAGGCATCTGCCCTGAATTTACAGCGATGGCTCTTCTGGATCAGGCTCAAAATCAGCCTGGTTGCGATCAAAATAGGTGATTTTGAGGCCGCACGGGATGCTCTTCAACAGGCGGAAACGCACACTGCTGAAAGGACCAGAACGCATAGTGAATGCCAGTTTCTCATGGCTCAGGGACGGCTGACACTGGCACAAGAGCATTTGCAATTGGCTCGTTCGCGCTTTCTGCATGCACTGGAGCAAGCTCGTCACATTGAGCATAGCGCTTTTTGTAGTGAAAGCCTGATTTTATTAGGCATTGCCTCCTTGCAAGATGGCGATCTGAGTACCGCACATAGCTCTCTGCAAGAAGGACTTGTTCTGGCAAACACATTGGACATGCCCCAATTACAGGGAGAGGCCCTCCTGGCCTGGGGGAAGTATGCACTTCAGCAACAAGATTATGCTCAGGCACAAGAGCAATTTGAAATGGTGATACACACGATCCCCCACGATTTCCAAGAATGCATGGCTCGCGCCCATATGGGATTAGCCCTTGTTGCCAGAGCTAAACATCAGTATGAAGAAGCTCGCTCTGAGGGTAAGATGGCTCTCGTGCTATTTGAACAGATGCACCATGTGCAGGCAAAAGCTATACGTGACTTTCTGCACAGTTTGCCTGCACACTTTTAACGATTTCTTATGCTCGCCAAGCGCCCACTTAGAGTTTGGGTAACACGATCATTTTCACAAAGATGATAGCGTCTTGATATATTCTTTTGGCCTGTCCACCAGTATCATAGTTGGGTCGAGCGCAGTCTCTCACATGTGAGAGACTCCTGCTAGTGAAACGAGACACAGAAAACAGCACAGAAGGAATAACTTCTCTATGACTGAGATATCTCTCATCGATGTCCTTATTGTTGGTGCAGGACCAGTGGGCATGACGCTCGCCATCGATCTTGCCCGGCGTGGTGTGTCCTGCCGCATTATTGATCGGGCCGAGAACTATCCTATCGGGACGCGCGCCCGGAGCATCAGTCCGCGTTCACAGGAACTCTTTGCGGATCTAGGGGTCGTCGACGCACTTTCAGCCGCTACCGAGGTCCCCCTGCCTTGGTGCTTCTATGACCGCAATGGGAACGTGGTTCGCGAGGTCTTCGTCCCCCAAACGCCCCAAACGCCCACGATCCCTTATCCTGGTGACCTCAATATCAGCCAGCAGCACACCGAAGCCATCTTGCGCGAGCGTCTGGAAGCAGTTGGACTTCACGTAGAACTGGATCACACGTTCACCCACTTCACACAGTACGAGGATCACGTGGTGGCTTCCGTGCAGCATGCTGGAACGGTCAAGGAGATTCGCGCTCGCTATTTGGTTGGGTGCGATGGAGGAGGGAGCGCAGTTCGCAAGTCGGCGGGCATTTCGTTTCTGGGTGCGACCTGGGAAGAACGGTTCGCCTTGTTCGGCAACCTGCATGTCGACGGGCTGGATGCTACCCGTTGTCATTTCTGGACGCATCCGACACGAGGGCTGCTCTCGCTTTCCCCAATGCCTCGGAGCGATACCTGGTTTTTTACCGCGCCTATCACGCCCGACGAGCATGGCGTCTTTTCAACTCCTACCGTGGAGACCTTTCAGACCATCTTTGACGAGCGCGTAGGCAAGCCTGGCGTCCGTTTCAGCAATCCCACCTATCTCTCAATCTACCACGTCAATATTCGTATGGTCGATAGCTATCGCCGAGGCAGGGTCTTTCTTGCGGGTGACGCTGCTCATGTCCATTCGCCCGCTGGTGGGCAAGGTATGAACACGGGCGTTCAGGACGCTTACAATTTGGGGTGGAAACTCGCTCTTGCTTTGCGGGGCGCTCCAGACACCTTATTGGAGACCTATCAGGCCGAACGGCTCCCAGTTGCGCGCGAGCTTCTCACCACCACCACCATCCGTCTCCAATCGTGGGGCCAGGCCGATGCTGAGGGGAATTCCGCAGGCGTGCATAGTATTGCCAACCGACTTGAGGGGAAGGATGCTTTCAGTGATACGACGCAGTTGGGCATCCATTACCGCGAAAGTACGCTATCCTGGAATAGGACCACCACAACAGACATTCGCGCCGGAGACCGTGCTCCCGATGCCCCATGCCTGCATGAGAAGAGGAGAGAGCACATTCGTCTCTTCGATGTATTCCAAGGCACGCATTTCACCCTGCTTGCCTTCGGGAAGCAGCCCTTGCCGCAACTTCCCTCAGCGTATCAGAACAACCTGCGCATGTATACCATAACCCGTCCAGGAAACACGGCCACTGCCTCTCACCAAACGCTGATTGATAGCGAAGGGCATGCTCATCGCGCTTATGGCGTTCACGGAGATGCGCTGATCCTTGTTCGTCCTGATGGATACATCGGTCTCACAGGAGAGCGTTCTGAGTTTGGATCAATTCTCTTGTATCTGCAAGAGATTGTCGGTCATTGATGTGAACCGCCATTATCAGTAGAGCCAAGAAGATCTGGCCAGATTGCCAACGACCCTCAAAGTTCTCAAACATCCGTGGCCGTAAGTATGCACAGTTATGAGGAAACCGTGCATACCTCCTTCCATCCTGTTTGAAAGGGTGTTAAAGCTAGTCTGACAAAGTGATAACATGTATGCTGACCATTCATTGCCCTCTTGCTTCAGCATAAGATGGATGATTTTCTTGCCTCTCTTCCCTTGAGAGATTGTTGCCTGCCAGGGATAGCTCACTGAGAGTCTGTACTAGAAACGGTAAGTAGACACCTAGAAGAGGCGCGGGCATAACCGGCAGTTCATGATGAGGTAGCTGTGGAGACTGCTCATTGCATTGTACCGTCTGTATCCCACGTAGCGTTTCCTGTAGCGCCAGCAGACGTTTTTGAACTTGGAGAATATCGTTTGGAAAACACCCGCGCCGTATAGCATCCTCTATATTCTCAAGTGCCTCCTCAATCTGAGCCGGGAGCCTTGCGGCATCCGGCAGCGTCTGATAGGGTTTCCTCGCAGGAGAGAGGAGGTGAGAGAGAGCGATGATACTCTCGCAGAGTTGCCGCAGAGACAGACGCAGGATCGCATAACGCGTTAAATCATCCGGCGAGGACCACGGTTCGAGAGAGAGGCGCTCCAGTAAGTGTATCGCTCTTGTACATTCCTGACTGGCAACGAGGCGTAGCTCTCTCATGTTCATTGGGGAAGATGATGGGAGAATATACAGGCTGATCGCACCATGGAAAAAGTGTCGGATGGAAGCCAGAGCACTACCTACCTGATCGGGTAGTCCCTTCTTTTCCCAGCGAGGCCAGAGCAGGTAGATCGAAAGATACGCCAGTGCCGCGCCTATTAGATTACTAGCGATGCGGATCAGGGCCACGGTCCAGTTCCCAGGATGGGCGATGTCGAGAGACAATATCAGAAAGGAAGACAAGAAAAATGCATATATGCCGTAATGACGTGAACGGACCAGAAATGCGAGAAAACAAAGCAAGGCTATCAGCAGGAGGAGCAGCCCTTGTTGGTACACGATCAGAGACAATGCCCCAGCAAATATCCCGCCGGCAATTGTTCCGCCAAGACGCAGTCGAGTACGCTGATGGGTTGTGTGGAAATCAGGTTTGAGCACAATGAGAACTGACATAGCCATCCAGTACCCATGCGGAATCCTCAAGAAGAGAAAGAGAGCAGTTGCGATCGAGATGGTAATACTCAAACGCAGGGCATAGCGTACAATGCGTGAGCGAGTGTTTAGATGGTTAGCGAGTGTGTGCCAGGCGTTCGCTAGCATGGTTCGTAAGGATGGGCGTTGTCTCACTTGAGTTACTGGTGCCTTGGGGATGGCCGTATCCATCGCGGTCAAGCTCCTCTGGCAGAGTGTGACAAGTTGTTTTAAGAGATGCAACAGATGCAGTAGATGTGCTTGTGCCTGGGCGTCAGTGTTTTCTTCGGTGGGAAGAGCACCAGCCTCCGCCAGCTTCTCGACCACATCCTGGAGTGCCTTTGTAAGACCGTTTTTTCTCCTTCCCGATTGTCCCGACCAGATCGCCTGAGACAGATATGTTAGCGTCTGTTTTAGAACAGCGCTTGCCTGCATAAGCGTCTCTTGCACAACAGGAGAAGCGTGCTGCAGTGGGAAAGTTCTCAGACTCTCAGCAAACGCGATCTCCACATTGAAGAGCGCATCTGCCTGCCCTAAGAAGAATGCTAGCCGCTGGGCCGTTGGATTGGTCCCACAATGGACCTCATCGAAGATTTGGTGAGCCTCTTTGCGTATGTTTTGTAGGCTGGTACGCTGCTTCCAGAACTCCTCGGTGTGGCGCTCGTTTCCCTGCGCGTTACCAACAATCCTGAGATGGAGAGTAGTCAGCACTGCTTGTAATGCGCAGTAATAGCGAGCAACAGTCTGCTTGAGAGGTTGATACTTTCTGATAGGCCAGACCCACAGATGCAACACCATAGCCCAGACGGCACCAGAGAGCAGGATCGCGCAACGGAGTCCTGCCAGCGGTAGACTCGCAGGGGAGGCAAGAGCAATCACGAAACAGGCCGTTGTTATGTACCCCAGCTTGCCGCCTGCTTTCCCAAAGGCAGTGAGCATGCCTGTCCCGAATGCCCAGAAAACTACCACGACCGCAGATAGAAGCGCCTGCTTGCCAAGCAAGGTACCAGCGATACAGGCGCCGGCTTCAAGACAGACTCCAAGCCCCATGATGCGTGCCCGTCTGCTATAGCTTCCATCGGGAATGGCAAGCATCGTGAAAAAAGCCCCCAGCTCCAAAAAAACGGTGTTATCAGGGAAGCCAGGAAGGTGAGGAAAGAGACCGCTGACTAGGAGAGGGACAAGGATCACCGTGAGGACACGCAAGCTGTACCAGATGTCGTGTCTGTTGACGTGTAAAACATCCCTGGTCGCAGCTCGCAATGATGAGAGAAAGGATAAATAGAGTTGTGTGAGCCAGGACATGCTTGTTATTCTCCCTTTCCAGAACTCGCGGAGATATCGATTGCTACTAAGTGATGGAGGGCGGGGAGGGCTGCCCACAAGTGCTGCTGTTCCTCATCTGTTAATTGTGCCAAACGCTGCTGAAACGAAGCCTGGCGGAGTTGCTGGTAAGCGCGAATGGCTCGTCGTCCTCGCTCGGTTGGTGTCACCCAGACAAGCCTCCAATCATGCTCATCACGCTGCCGTTCCACATAGCCTTGTGTGAGCAGGCGTTTGACCATCATAGTCACCGTCGCGGGAGTTACTGCAAGATATTGCGCAAGGCTTTGCATCGTCGCGTGTTCCTGTTTAACGAGGAACCCTAAAAGGGAAACCTGTCCGGATGCAGCGCGTAGTTCTGTGATATCGTGCCATGTTTCTGGTTCGCCAGCCTCCTCTTGGGCAATGGGTGTATCAATACGCATGCGTCTAAGGAGTCTCGGAAGAAGATCAAGTAACTCCTGGGCAAGGGTAGTCGAAGAGGGTGGTGGAAAAGGAGCCATCGTGCTATCCGCCTTTCAATTCTCTCACAAATATTTTGTCTAGCTAAATATATGCTACACAAACAATATACTGAATGTCAAGGCAGCGGTATAGAATGTTCCACTAGCTATTGGGAGCGAGTTGCTTGCCACGAGATGTACTGGAAATAGCATGGAAGAGAAATGTTGGCTCAGTATTTCTCATTGAATTTCACACGGGATGCGCAACGGATGCGCTTTTGATTGAGGTACCTTCGCAGGCTATTTTGACCGTTGGAGGCATCGCGTCGTTTTTGGCCTTTCCAGCTTTCCTGCGTGCAAAGAGAATGGATTGATATCTTCTCTCTTCCTGCGAGAGAAACGGAACGATTGAAAGGAGTTCTTAGATGAACGAACCTATCACGACACCCGACACCCAACACGGTGTACCAAGCAGAGGGGGCACGCCATGGGAGGAGACTCGTCGGGTGCTGGAAACAGCCGATCTCTTTTGTCTCTCAACGGTGCGAGCCGATGGTCGCCCTCACGCCACGCCGCTCGTGGCCGTGTGGCACGACGGGACCATCCACTTTACCGCTACCGACGCCGCACAAAAGACTGTCAACCTGCGTGGAAACCCGCACGTTATTCTGACGACCGGTAGCAACCAGAAAGAAGGGCTCTCCGTGGTGGTTGAGGGCGACGCCGTGCAGATCACCGACCAGGACGCGCTCGAACGCTTAGCCTCGGTGTGGGCGACCAAGTGGGATGGAGACTGGCCATACCAGGTACGCAACGGTTATTTTTATCTCTACGATGAAGACGAACAAAGAGTTCTCACAGATTCGAACCTTGTGTTCTCCGTCAAACTCAGGAAAGTCTTCGCATTCGCCATAGGCCTCGGCCAAACCCGCTACCAGTTTTAACTACTTGCTTTGCCGCGCCACGCGACATGCATTAGCCGCGTTCTGCCTCAACCGATGGAACGCGGCGATGTTCGATCTTCGCACCAAGGCTTATCCTTGATCCCCTATTTGGCGAATTTATGGGCCACATTACAATGCTCCGCAAGCCATCGAGAGCTATAGCATGCTGAATATGACGGCCGACATCGTAGGTATGCTAGATGCGCTAGAAGAGGAGAAGGTGGTGCTTATCGCCAACGATTGGGGAGCGAACATCGTCTGGTGATGCGCACGGCTCTATCCAGAGCGCATTTCCGCGATGGTAGTCTTAATATTCCCTATGAACAGCATCTACCAGCCCACACCCGATTACTCAAGCAATGGTCGGGCAACGCCTTTAACTTCGCACTCTATTTTCAGGAGCCTGGTATAGCGGAAAAAGAGCCGGAGGCGGATACACGACGCACCCTGCGCCTATTTTTCTACTCGCTTTGAAGAAAGCAAGCACGTGCCAATCGCAGCAGAGGATCAAGTTCACATGATTGTGACCATTTTCGAGCATTCTTCAGCCCATGCAGGGAAAGCTTACTCACTGCTTGGCCCCAAAGAATATACTTACCCTGAGGCGTGTGCAGAAATTTCAAACATCTTAGGGCATGACATTATCTATGAGAAAACATCGCTTGAAGCATTTAGGAAATAATGGTTAAAACAAGAATCACCTTTTTTGGCACAACATGTCTTTTACGCCGTGCAAGATCACATGGGGGGCATTCTCTCCGGAACAGATAGTGTCATCCACTGACTGGGGCGATAGTACGACAAGCCCCAGTACCATCACGACGAATTCTGATGGTACGTTAACGATAAGTGGATCGCATACCTACGCTCGATCAGGGTAACCAATGCGCCGGTCAATGTCCCTATCGCGGTCAACGCTCTTCACTTCAAGATTACCAGCAGTCTCTTGAATGGAACCGATGTTGTGATTTGTCACGCGGAGGCAAGTGCTTCTCTGGTCTAGAAGTGAACTCATTTGCCGTGTTGTACATGCAGACACTTGCAATCCTTTCTATCGTGAGAATCTGCGTTTTTGCCAACCCAATCTATTCCCCTTGTAATGGATAGAAATATTGTTGAGATAGAAGAACTATTGATACTATTCCATCGGATTGCACCCCGTCAACCGTATTACTAAGAGGACATTTCGAGGCGAGCCCTTTCAGGTCTTGCTATTTTGTGTGCTACGTTGTTTTTAGAAATATGTGTTACGTCACACAGATAGAGGCGTTAATTTATCTATATCATCTCCATGTGAAAGGTTCTATTTTGATGAGTGAGATATTTATGCTCTATATTGAAGCTGCCCTTTGGAGATTTCTAAGCCGTAGTAAGCTAACCTCCTTTTCTCCTAAGAATTTGAAGTTTTACCAAAATTACCCTGGAGCCTTCCTAACAAACTCTAGAGAGTAGTTAGTAAACGCTATTTTATTTCTGCTTAAGCAGATGGGCGCAGCATTGAGCTTCAAAATCATTGGTTTGTTGATAAGAGCTATCGTGCCTGATTCTGTGGGAATAATTTGAGTCAGCGTTTCTCGCTTCAGTGACTAAAGGATGAGATAATCCATATGAAACATTCACCAGAAGATGTGCCACCACAAGAATATGAAGAGAGATTATTACAGAGTGTGGTAGCTGAGCAGCCTGTTTTGCGCTTCGCATGGGAGAGGCTGCGTTTAGGCAAACATGAAATTCAATTCTATGAAACTGATGCCTTTCTTCTCGATACTGTAGTTTCATTCGTTAGGACAGGGCTTACGAGCGGGGCTGCGTGTCTGGTGCTGGCGACCTCATACCACTTGCAAGCCCTTTCCCAACGGCTACAGACAGATGGTATTGACTTGAGCATGGTTCATGCTCAGGGGTCTTATATTGCTCTCGATGCGGCTGAGGTCCTTACCCATATTTCGATTGAGGGATCGCCTGATCCTACGCGCTTCACCAGCTTTATCGACGGTTTGATTTCTCAGCTTGGGAAGAGGCACTCTCATGTTCGTATCTTTGGTGAGATGGTGACACTGCTCTGGCAGCAGGGCAAGCCGAAGGCTGCTCTTGAACTAGAAGCCCTCTGGAATAACCTTCATAGCATTGGTACTCACTCCTTTTCGCTGTTGTGCGCCTATCCCTTGGCACTTTTTACTGGACAAGAACAGAGAGAATCGTTCCTTCAGATGCGTGAACTGAAGACTCATGTCCTTCCAGATGAGCACGATCTTCACCATGCCACCACAACAGAGCAAAGGCAGGCAGTGAGCTTATTGCCAAAGCAAAACCGCACTTTGCAGACTGAGAGCGTGAAACATCAAGCTATTGAGGCACACCTGGCCTTTAAAGAACAGCGCTATCGTCGCCTTTTTGAAGCCTCTACTGATGGGATTTTGCTCGTTGACCCTCGCAGTGGTCGTATTATCGATGCAAATCCTACGCTCTTTCACTTATTAGGAATGGCCTACGAACAGGTTGTAGGGTCTGCCCTCTGGCAAATTGGGTTGCTTGACAACCAGGCGACGCAGGAGAAGTTCTTGCTGCGTGTACAAGAGGAACGATTGGTACATATGGGGACAATGGCATGCCCATTCCAGGATGCGAAGCCCTGTTTCATCGAATGGGTGTCGACCCTCTTTGAGGTCCAGGGCGAGGAGATGATGCAATGTAATCTGCGCGATATGACAGCGTATAAATCGGCAGAAGCGGATTCACTCTATCTGGCTGCCATTGTTACCTCTTCGGATGATGCCATTCTTAGCAAGAATTTGGACGGGATTATTACCAGTTGGAATGCTGCTGCCGAGCGAATGTATGGCTACAGCGCCCAGGAAATCATCGGAAAGCCAGTTACAATACTCTTTCTGCCAGGCCATCAAGATGAATTTCAATCAATTATGGAGCATATTCGGCGGGGAGAGCACGTTGAGCATTTTGAAACCACTCGCGTGCGCAAAGATGGCAGTTTTGTTCCCGTTTCGGTGACGATTTCTCCTATCACGGATCGCGGAGGAACGATTATTGGTGCCTCGTCGATTGCGCGTGACATTTCTGAGCGCAAAGCCCTTGAACAAGAGCGAGATGCTTTTGTCGGTGTGGTGACCCATGAACTCAAGACACCACTTACCTCCCTGCAAGGTAATGTGCAAATGGCCCAGCGCCGACTCATTCGTCTCCTCAATCAGAATGAATCACTCTCCGAAACACAACTACAAATTTTGGAAGATGTGTTGTTGATGCTTGGTCGTGGTCAGCAATCGTTGCGAATGCAGAATCGGCTCATCAACGACTTGCTGGATGTTTCTCGACTTCAGGAAGGTAAGTTGGAACTGGCCCTGGCTCCGTGTGATCTGATTGAGGTGGTTTCGGCAACGGTGCATGATCAGCAAGCGGCTCAGCCTACAAGGTTGATAACTCTGGTGTTGCCAGAACTGGATCATCTTATGGTCACTGCAGATAGGGATCGGCTTCAGCAAGTCCTGGGGAACTATCTCACCAATGCGCTCAAATTCTCCCCGGAGACTGAATCAGTACGGGTGGGACTGGATCTGGATGGAGATATGGTTCGGGTATGGGTACAGGATCATGGTCCCGGCCTCACTCAGGAGCAGCAACATCGCATCTGGAATCGTTTTTATCAAGTAACGAATGTGCAAGTGCAGCGAGGGTGGAGAACAGGTTTGGGGTTAGGCCTCTATATCTGTCACCAACTCATTAGCCAACATCACGGACAAGTAGGGATTGAGAGTGTGCCTGGGCAAGGAGCCACATTCTGGTTTACCCTTCCCTTCTCAGATGCTTCAAGGAAGGAAACGAAGGCACACCAATAAGACGTTTTGCGCATATAACCTTTGAGCATGCGAACTATAAGATGTGGTTAGATGCTTTCTCCGGAGCACTGCCAGAGAAGCGCAAGCTTTCGTAATCGGTCGAGCCGTATGGAAGATCGTGCCTTTCTCTGGCATGTTCAACTGTTCACTAGAGCAAGTTATTGCTTGTTCCTACCTTTGTTGAACGGGCTTGACTTTATATTACCGTAAAGGAAGCATCAGATTACCATAGCAGTTGTGATAGATGTGTGGAAAGGGGGGCTATGAAAACCTGGGTATGACAAACTGAGGGAATGGAGGACCCAGAAGATATTATGCGTAAGATGTTCAGGCTACTGTTCTTCCTCGTACAAACCTGGATACAAGTTTGACAATGCCTCGTATCAATAATTCACAGAGAAATGGCACAATTGCTACTACGGGTGAGAGACATGTGACAACCAATAACTCGGAAATATGGGCCGCGATTTCATATAAGGCGTAGAGGATCCAACCCACGACAACATACAGACCTATCCAGAGCGCATCCATCTTTCGTGGTTTCCCCCTGTAGTATGGGGAGCAGCGTTTGTTGTTGAGGGATAGGCGGATACGCATAGATGCTGTCAGCTCCATAGGGCATCATATTGTTCTGGGCATATTGATAAGGTGTATACATGGGCATAGCGTATTGAGGAGGCGGTAGAGGTGCCTGGAGAATATATGGTGGTGTCCTTGACGCTGGCTGTAGAGGCGTCTCGATATTTACAGAGTGAGTAGGCTCAACGAGCTTGGGCATGGGAGGTGCTTTCACTTGTTCGAGTACCTGCTGCGTCTTTTTGATTTCAGATGGCACACTCTGAACGGATGTGATGGTATAGCCCAGGCGCGACTGTTCAAGCGCAGAAGCGAAGGCATTTACATCTGGGAAACGTTGTTCGGGCGTTTTCTCCAGCGCTTTTAGGATTACCTGTTCTGTTCCTGGTGCAATTGTCACAAATTGGCTTGGTGGAGGCGGTGGAACTGTGCTCTGTTTTACAGCAATCTCGGTGAAAGTCCCGTTAAAAGGGCGCCTTCCGGTCAGCCATTCATAAACAGTAATGGCTAGTGAGTATTGATCACTGGCGGGACGCGAATGGGCCTGGATCTGCTCAGGAGCCATGTAGGGAACAGTTCCAGCCATATCTTGAGCAGTTGGCATATGCGTACTCTGAGCAACAACCGCAATCCCGAAATCACTGACGAGGATCTCCTGATGATAGCCAATTAACAGATTCTCAGGCTTGATGTCGCGATGAATATATTTGTGCGTGTGTGCAAATTGAAGAGCTGAAGCTGCTTGATTTGTATAGGTAACGATCGCCTCGAATGGAACCTGTTCACCACGCTTATGACGATCACGCAGAGAGCCATGAGGAGCAAAATCCATTACAAAGAAAGTGTGTTGTTCTGGATCTGAAAGTCGAGAATCCGAATAATATTAGGATGCTGGAGTTGAGCGATAGTACGCGCCTCTTTGCGAAAATTCTCGATCTCTTGAGGATCTGCGAGCCGGGTATGCAGAATTTTGAGAGCAGCCTGCGTGTCTAAATGAATATGCTTGCCGAGATAGACCTCCGCAAACCCACCTACCCCAAGACCACAGAATGAGCTGACTATGTCCATAGATACGTTGTTGCGAGACCTCGCCAGTCCCCAGTGGGAGAAGCGTGTGACAACAATACGTGTATTGGCATGCCAGGGCCATGAAGCGCCACCGGCTGTTATTGATGCCTTTCGCGTTTCTCTGAAAGATATCTCTTCAGCTGTGCGCGCAGCAGCAGTGCAGGCCCTGGAAGGGCGAGGGTTGCCTCAGACTCTTCTACAATTGCGGCACGATCCATCCTGGGAAGTGCGTACCAGTGTGATACAAGCATGGAAAACGCTAGCCATGGATTCCCTCGAAGATAAATTGCGCAACCGCATCCAAGAGGCTATCATCAGCGCGCTTCAGGAGGATGGGGTGCCAACAGTCCGTCGTGCAGCCGTGAATGTGTTGGCGAGACTTGGCCTTCCAGAGATCCCTCTGGCGCTGTTTGGAGCCCTTGAAGATGAGGATGCCTCTGTTCGTCAGGAAGCCATCTGGGCATTGAAAATGTAGGGGGAGAAAGTTCCAGAAATCGCCTTTCTCGAAGCTCTGCATGATGAGGATGAAGTGGTCCGTAAAGAGGCTTTGGAAGCCCTGGAGCAACGAGAGGAGCCGATTGCTCTTGGACCTGTCGTTGTAGCTCTCCAGGACAAGGAGGAAGATGTTCGCCTTGCCGCGTTACGCGTGCTTGGGAAACAGAAGGAGCGAGTTCCAATCGAACCAGTGGTTTCAGCGCTCAAAGATTCCTGCGAAGCCGTTCGTACAGAAGCATCGAATCTGCTCGGGCATCTGGGGTCTGAAGTCCTGTGGCGGCTTACCACACGTTTACCTGAGCGCAGTCGCCTGAGAGGCTCAGACGTCACACAACGCCAACTCAGCCTGAGGTGGAAGAATGTGGCGGCGAAGCTAGCTGCTGCCCAGGCAGCGTTGGCAAATGCTTTTCATAATTGGCGGTTAAGGACAACAAAGAGAGGAAATAATATGATCGTTGCAAGCATGCTACCAGATGATTTCTGGGTACGCCCGGTGAAAATGGATGACCTGGAAGCGGTCGTGCGAGTGCAGAACGTGCAGGAGATGGTGGATTTGGGCAGTTGCTCTCAGATAGAGAAAGCCTTAAACGGCACTGGCAGGAGCATACTATTGACCTCCAAGCGGATATGTGGGTTGTAGGTGCGCCAGATAGACGCATCGTGAGCTATGCCAGCGTCAGAGGTCCTGGGCAGGTGCGGCTCTTCGCCAATGTATGGTTGTTTCCAGAGTATACAAGATGTGGCTTCGGCAGGTATCTCTTATGGTGCGCAGAGGAACGAGCGGAATCCTGGGCTGCCGAAGCCACGTTAGGAGTACATGTCACCATGGGCGTGAGCTGGATCAGCGAGCGTAACCGGCGTGCCCAACGCCTTCTAGAGCGCGTAGGATATGAGAAGATCTACAGCTTTGCCCATATGGAGCTTGAGCTTCATGGGTGGCAAGCATTGCCGCACATTCATTAATGAGGGGATCATCATACGTGAATATTGTCAAGGGGCTGGATCTGACATCCCATCATAACTCGTTGGGAGGAGAAAGAGCGTGTAAGAAAGCGGTAATCTTGGGAGGCAAAGTCCCATGCTCAGAAGCGTAGCGCGAGAGAATGGCCTGAGTGGCCAGCATCTCCAGCAAACGTGCCAGACCGCGTAACAAGACGATCTTGCCAGGAAAGCGACCACGATGGGGAACAAATCCGCCGAGTTTGGCGAGCAATTGGACCTCTTCCCAGGAGAAGGTCACCCCCATCTCATACAAAAAGCCTGCTGCAACCCAAGCCAGAGCGACCAATGTCTTGATGGCCTGCCAATCAAGGACTTGCACCTCATCCCAGGCGAAGCACGTCTTGGTAAACTTGAAGCTCTCCTCGACTCCCCATCTTTGCCGATACATACAAAAGATGCGCATGGCCTCGGCTTCGGTTTCCGCCGGCCAGTCGGTGATCAACCACCACGGCTCCCACGGGCAATTGAGGATGCGCACCTGCACCAACCAGAGATCCTTGGGCAGGATCTGATCTGGCTCCTGGCTCAGACGACGAACCTCGCTGTGATAGGTGAGCCCAACTGAGCAGGCCGAAATTTCCACATCCACCTCTTGCCGCTTGGGATGAGCCTGCTTCCCCAGGGGCACCTCCATGTTGGTGCGTACCATTGCCAGCATCTTCAGCCGTTTGCTTGCCTCCTGTAACGGCCCCTTGCTCCAGGCCTTTGACTCTGTTTGCCATTGGACCAATCGCTTCCGCTGGCAGACTCGGCAGACCACGTGTTCCTGCTGCTCCCACATCGTGCGCCAGACCGCGACATCGTCAAAGCCACTATCGAGCACCCAGGTCACCTGAGACTGCACCTGGCCATCTTTCATTGCCTCATGCACCGTCATGAGCATGGTTTGGACTTCGGCGGGTTCGCTCACGAAACCGGGTTCCTCGCTACTGAACACTTTCTGATAGAGAATCCCCCGCTGCTTTGGGGTGACTGCCAGTACGGTGAGCGTACGGTAGCCCGGCACCAATTTCTTGTTCTGATCGCGGACCTGCATCAGATATGGCATTTCTTGCGCATACGGTTTACAGAGCTCGGAGCCATCAGCAATGAACCACACCTCGTCCGCTTTGCTTTCCCGCAACTGCCCCACTCCCACTTGCCGCAAGCGTGCTGTCAGCTCCTCAGCGTCTAGCTCTGAGCGCTTGGTACTCTCTCCTTTGGCCATCCGCAACACCCGTTGCGCCCCATTCTTACTCTGGCTCAGTTCTTGAGAAGACGCTGCGATACGAGTGCCGATCACACTTCCACTCGCGATGATCCCCTTCACCGTTTCCAGCAATGCCCGCCACGTCCTGCGATCCCTTATCAAGCTTGCGAATGGCTTCAGATACGCTTGGAATGGGTCCGTCCAGGTGCTTCTCCATTCCATGTGTCTCATCCTTTCTCTCTGGTTTGGTTTCTCTCTTGATTCTAGCACCCTCCCTGGATTTATGAGTGGTTGTCAGGACTAGCGTGAAGAAAAATTTAGAAAATAAAAGCGAGGTATGAAGGGGCTAAATGGGTGTCGAGCAGGATATCCAATATGTGACCAGCAAGGGCCTCAAGATCCTATGAAGCCACTAGGCTACATCCTCTGAGAGCTGTTGCCCTGCTTGCTTTTCTGCTATCGAGGGGGCATACTATGACTATATAAGAAACCTCCTGGTGAGATGACTGATGTTTCTTTTATCAGTTTCTCGCAGGAGGTTTCTTTTTGCTGACGCCTATACTTCTGTGTTTGAAGGTAAACAGAGGGCATAACGAGCTGTAAAGTGGCGTAATTGCTCTGGTTCCCAGGTAATGCGTACCCCCTGAATGTGGGCCGCATTGTGTTTCAGATGTATCAAGGCATCGGCGATATAATCCAGATGGCTGCGTGTGTACACTCTACGAGGCAGAGCAAGGCGTAGGAGTTCCAGAGGCGCGGCCTGTTCTCGGCCCTCACTATCCTTGCGAGCGAAGGCGACACTTCCTAGTTCTACTGTGCGGATACCGGCAGAGAGATAGAGTGCGATACCTAAAGCTTGCGCTGGATACTGATGTTGAGGAATGTGAGGCAGCATTGTGCTGGCATCAACGAAGATTGCATGGCCGCCGACAGGGCGTACTATTGGAATATCCGCATCTAGCAACTTTTGCCCTAGCGTAGCAACCGACTCTACCCGGTAACGCAAATAGTCTTCCTGGAGCACTTCCTGGAGACCGACCGCTATAGCCTCCATATCATAACCAGCTAGCCCGCCATAGGTAGGGAAGCCTTCGATCAGGATCAACTTTTGTTTGCATTTTTCGGCAAGCTCGGTATCATTTAATGCTAGAAAACCACCGATATTCGTAAGGCCATCTTTCTTCGCGCTCATCGTACAGCCATCTGCATACTGGAACATTTCTTGCGCGATCTCTAATGGGGTTCGGTCAGCGTAACCATCTTCACGTTGCTTGATGAACCAGGCGTTTTCAGCAAAGCGGCAAGCATCTAAGAAGAAAGGGACACCATAGCTACGGCAAAGAGCGCTAACAGCTCGGATGTTTGCCATACTTACCGGTTGCCCACCAACCGCATTATTTGTTACTGTGAGCATTACGCAGGGAATTTGCTCTGTTCCTACCTCTTCAAGCGTTTGCTGAAGCCGCTCCAGATCTATATTCCCTTTAAAAGGATGTTCGAGGTGAGGGTAATTCGCTTCTGAAATAGCGAGGTTGAGCGGATCACCACCAGACGACTCAACGTTAGCCTGAGTGGTATCAAAATGGAAATTATTAGGAATAACGTCCCCAGGCTTGCAAATAGTACTGAAAAGGATATGTTCGGCTGATCGTCCCTGGTGCGTTGGGATAATATGCATAAAGCGTGTAATATCTTTTACGCTTTTTTCAAAACGATAAAAGGAACTGCTGCCAGCGTAACTCTCATCCCCTCTCATCATTGCTGACCACTGATTCTCGCTCATTGCGCTGGTACCTGAGTCACTCAAAAGATCGATAAATACATCTTCAGAGCGAAGCATAAATAAATTATAGCTCGCGCGCTCCAGAGCGGATAAACGTTCTTCGTAAGATATTTTCCGTAAAGGCGCTATTGTCTTAATGCGAAAAGGTTCAACCCAACTCTTGGGCTGAAAATCAAGTATTTCCATGCTTTCCTCTCATGTGAAAGGCTCTATTGGGAGTCATTCCTATTTTGCCAAAAAAGGTGATGAGCATGAGTCTTGTTGATAAGGCCACATGCTCATTTCTGCTCCTTTGACATGAATTCACTCTCTTCTCTGATTGGCTTGATCTATTGTAGAGTTCTTTCTTCTTATATCAAGCAACCATTCGCTTAAACATTATACGACCTGTAAGTTTTTTAATGCAATATATACGATATTTCTATCAATGATTAATGTCTTAAAAAGAGGTTTCCTCTTCCTTACCGGGCTATTAAAGATATATCTCAATATTGGGTTGATCCTAGTTGTCTCGTTTCACTTCAATCAGGCAAAGGTGTGTCTCTCTCTATTCCTTGACCCAACTCTTGCGTATTTGCATCCCCTATCCACGAAACAGGAGCTGGCATTTTTTCTAGGCATCACGAGTTTTTCTCGCCTTTATTTCGCTGCGCCTGGCACTTATGGTTGTTAATCCATGCAGTTCTTTCTTCTCTCGACCCTTGGCAAGAAGGATCGTAGTTCGCATAATATGCTATGCGGACTACGATCCGTTTTTTGTGCGACGCATAGTAGGCCTGCGAGAGCCAGGGCGGACTGTGGGTAGATATCAATGCAATTAGGTTATGCCGTCCAGTATTACATGCTTTCTTTGTTACTGCCCAGGCACTATGTATAGATGTATATCAATGTTATGAGGTATACTGAAGAGCAAAGTACGTGGATCGTGTGGTAGTAATTATACTCCGCGCGATGCTCTCAGTATTTTCTATTGTCACTACGCAAAGAGGAGCTTTATCCGTGTCTGACCAGTCTCACATTCAGCGCATACGCGAGCAGTTGCCTGCGGCTACTGCACACATCTATCTTAATACGGGCACCTTTGGTCCCCTGCCAGAGCTCAGTATACAAGCTGTCCAAAGCCATTTTGAGCAGGAATTACAGGGTGGACGTATTGTAGCACAAAGCTTTGAACGGACAGTCAATACCTATAAGCGTGCTCGTCAGAATGTCGCGAATCTGCTCAACGCTGATGCCGAAGAGATCGCTTTGACTGATAACACCGGCGAGGGCTTGAATATTGTCGCTAACGGTATCAACTGGCGCGCGGGAGACGAGATTATCACGACGGATCATGAGCATATTAGTGCTCTGGCACCTCTCTATCAGTTACGTGACCGTTATGGCGTGGTGATTCGTTTTGCAGAGTTGGGGCCAACAGCGAATCGCGCTGCCGTCGAGGCTATTGAGCCATTAGTTACCGAACATACTCGCCTGATTGTGCTATCGCATGTGACCTGGACGACAGGTAGCGTACTGGATGTACGCGCCGTGAATCGCCTGGGGCATGAGAGAGATATTCCGGTACTGATTGATGGCGCGCAGTCCGCCGGAGCTATCGCACTGGATATGAAAGCATTGGAGGCCGATTTCTATGCCATCCCAATGCAGAAATGGCTGTGCGGACCTGAAGGAACCGGCGGGCTCTTTGCCAGTCGCGATGCCTTGAGGCACATTACTTCAACTTATGTGGGCTACTGGTCTGCCAAGAACTTCCATGGTGATTGGGCGTTGATTGAGAGTGCTCAGCGCTTTGAGTTGGGGGGACGACAGACAGCGGCCATCGCGGGTCAGAATGCTTCCCTGGAATGGTTTGAGCAAGAGGTTGGACATGAATGGATGTTCGCTCGAATCAGTCAACTTAATGCCTATGCGGCGGAAGTATTGCAAACCGTTCCTGGTCTCACCATTCTCACTCCACAACCAGGCGCAAGCGGTCTGCTCTCCTTCACGATTGAGGGTCGATCTGACGAAGAGATTGTAACCTTTTTGCGTGAGCGGAATATTCTAATTCGTAACATTCCTGAAACGCAGGCGATACGCGTCTCCACAGGTTTTTACAATACTGAGGAAGAGTTAGATACCCTCGCGAAAGCTCTCCGCGAGTTCTAAATTAAAAAAGCCAGGGCGGAACCTAGACATGGTTCCGCCCTGGCTTTTTGCGCCAATCTTATTTGTGGTTAGCGTAATTACTGAACCACTTGAAGCTAAGACTACTGCATGCCCATGCCTTGCATACCTTGTCCCATCTGAAGCTGAGGCTGCTGCATGCCCATGCCCTGCATACCCTGCCCCATCTGAACTTGCTGCATGCCCATACCTATCTGCGCCTGTTGTTGCATGAGTTGAGGCTGCTGCTGAATACCCTGAAATTGCTGTATTTGCTGCTGAATGCCTAGAAGCCGCTGTTGGGCATTCTGAAGTTGTTGAGCGGCTTGTAATAGTGGCTGTTGCTGTTGCTGTTGCTGCTGGAAGAACTGCGGCTGCTGTTGACGCTGGAAGAACTGCGGCTGCTGTTGCTGCTGGAAGAACTGCGGCTGCTGTTGCTGCTGGAAGAACTGCGGCTGCTGTTGCTGCTGGAAGAACTGCGGCTGCTGTTGCTGCTGGAAGAACTGCGGCTGCTGTTGCTGGAAGAACATAGGTTGACGCTGGAAGAACTGAGGCTGTTGCTGCTGGAAGAACATAGGTTGACGCTGGAAGAACTGGGGCTGTTGCTGCTGGAAGAACTGAGGCTGCCCAAAGTTACCACCAATAGAGAAACCGCGGTTAAACCGACCGACGCCGAATCTACCAGGCCATTGAACCGTTGTATTCTTCGCAGTTGTTATGGCAGGCTTTGTTGTCGCTTTACTAGCAGCCGAAGCATGGTTTGAGGTGCCAACTAAAAGTAGCAGTGCGAATGCAATGCCGAGTGTTAGGAGACACATCATCTTAGTGCAAACTGAACGTTTCACTTTGCCTCTCATTTTGGTTCCTTTCACTTTCTGACATGAGTTAAATCTACTGGGAGGTCAGCAAGTGTCTTCACTACAAAGTGCCTGTGTAAGCAGAGCTATCTACAACGTTTGCTTCATATGAATACACATATATGCCCGTACAAACTGAAGTTTTGAGCGGGTCTAATTGAAGGTGTTTATAAAGTGAGTCGGGGCTGCCATATTTGGCGACCCCGACTCACTTTAAGGAATACGTAACGTGTGAACTTTTATAAGATGTGTTCTTCCCATATAAAGATGTCCATCTCAGCCATGCTCTTTGGAGCATGTGGATTGTTGCTGTGTGGTTGTAATTCTCCTTGCCACCAGCCAACATCATGCCAGGTACCTAGTTTATAGCCCACCTTATGATAGACCCCTAGCGGTCGCATACCCATGGCCTCATGGAGTGCTACACTGCCAGCGTTAGGTAGTGTAATGCCAGCATATGCGTTATAAAATCCCTGTTGGCGGAGTAGCTGAAAAAGTGCTGTATACAGCCTACGTCCTATTCCCCGGTGGCGGCTCTGCTCATGAACATAGACAGATACATCGACCGCCCATTGATAGGCTGCCCGGGTGCGATGCTGACTGGCATAGGCGTAACCTGACAACCTATCCGCATCTTCATAGACCAGCCAGGGGAATTTTGTAAGTGTATGCTCAATACGCCGTTGGATCTCGTCGATGGAAGGAGGGGTTGTTTCAAATGATATTGGGGTGTGGCTGACAATAGGGGCGTAAATGTCTTGAATGGCCTGAGCGTCCTTCGCGCGAGCTAAACGGATGCGTTGTGACATGTGGCATATTCTCCTCCGATAGTTTTATTTCGTAGCCCTGCCGGCGTCATCGCGTCGTGGTTCTCTTCTTAGGATACAGGACAAATCGAGGTGATCGCAAGGCGGAAACTCCTCTTTCCTTTGGGACTGGGTATTTTCCTATGTATGCTTGTGTATACTTGCGAGATGTGGTACAACAGTAGGGATTTATCTGCTGGCTGCTTGGTAAGATCATGGTGTTCGACACCACAAGCATGCAGGCACACTGGCGACTGCTCCAGACAGTAAAGCGGCGTGGTGTCCTCTACGAAATGAGGCGGGTGAGAGTATGAGAAAGCCAGTGGTCCATGATCATTGCATATTCTCACGCCTGGGAGCCCACAGGCTCTGCCGGGCTATGCTTTCATAAGGCGCGTATCTAATCCCAGAGCGTGTATCAACTTCGAGCCCCGAGGAAGGGGTTAGAGTGTCACCCAAGTGGGGACGTATAAAGGAAGGGCTGGAAAGGGCGGTCGGCTGGCCGACCTTCAGCCTCGGCATGGGTCTGGCGGTGTGGGCGTTGATGTCTTCTTTGCCCGCAACCGACAAGAACTTCAGCATCGCCGCCGCGATGCTGGCAGGCTTCGCGGCTCCCATCACATGGGTCGCGCAGAGGGCCGATGACCCGAGCGGTAACTGGCGTAAGCGCCGGGGGCTGTACATGTCCCTGACGCTTCTCCCGCTGATGCTGGGAATCTCGTACGCCGTGGGAACATTCACTGCTCGGTCCTACGAGGAGGGAGGACTGCACAATCTCGTGCAGTTCTCCTCGGTCAGCAGTGTCTACACGGCGCTGACCGAGGTGGTCTTCGTCCTGCTCGCAACCGGTGGACTGGCGGTCAGCACCAGCGGAACGCCCGAGCTGACGGAGGCTGACGGAACGCTCGACCTGACGAAGGACGACCAGAAGGTCGGCGGAACGCCCGAGCCGACGGAGGCCGACCGGAAGGCCTGGCGGCGAGCGGTGTGGGCAACTACGGCATTCCTGGTCGTCTCCTACGGTGTGATCTTCGAGATCTGGTATAACCATTACCGGATTTCGCAGGCCTGGGCGACGATCATCCTGGTGGTCCAGATGATGGCCCACTTCATGCAGCTGGCTCTCGTCATCAGCTTCTGGCGGGTGCGGCCCTCCTCCTGGCGGAACCTTACGCGCCAGGAGATGTGGAAGAGCTGGCGGGCGTGGCAGGCCAGTGGGCCCGACACGTGGGCGAGTGTCCGAGATGCGGGCTTGACGGCCCTCATCTTCCGGCTAGGGGCCATATCGGTGGGGCTGCTCGCAACTGGTTCAGGAGGCGTGTTCCTCGTCGAGCTCACGGGGAACCTGCTGTTCCTGCCGCTCCCCTACGTGGTGAGCAGGAGCGGGGCCAGCGAGTCCCCGGTGGAGATGCTGCGCAGGGCGACACGGCGACTGCGTGGCAGGTACGCCAAGGGATAAGGATGCGCGAGGCGGGTGCCGCACACGAGAGTGTGTGGTACCCGCCTCCTGCCTTTTTGACCCACACAAGTTTCTGCCTTCTATGTGTTCTTCCCTGCTCTGGAAGTAGTTGGTGTTATACAGGGCTTTGTGACTACTTCTTTCCCTACGTGCCTGGACATTTTTAATTTTCCTATGCTATACTGACAAAAATGCATATATAAATTAAAATAGTATAAGTATGTGATAGGAGTAAAAAGCGCCAGCAGAGAGACTGAACAGATTTGCTTTAGGTCTCTATTGATGACTATTTTCGCGACCACCCGATTTCTCCTTTTTTCCCCAGCAACAAACTCCACTCAAATTCAATCTAACCATGATCGTACTCAATGCGAACAGATAAATGCTTAAGATGAGCGTAGCATCCTATGTATGTTGAAAGCCTTCATTTTATACGGAAGGAGGATTCTTTTAGCGGTATGGAGCAAAGAGACCATTCAGAAAACCTCTCCAATGAGAGTATTATGCATCGCTGGAAGGATCAGAGTCCTTTTCATCATGTACCCGAAACGTGGCAGATTGGTGATCGTATCCTCCAGGAGTATGAAGTGATGGGCCTGCTGGGAAACGGAAGAATGGGGGTTGTCCATAAAATACGCGATTACGCACGGAACTCCGATTTGGCGGTTAAAAGCCCCTTGCCAGGAATGTTTGCCAGCGAGGAAGACAAAGAAAATTTTGTACGTGAGGCTGAGACCTGGGTGCACCTGGAACCACATCCGAACATTGTGCTCTGTATGTATGTCCTGACTCTTGGTCACATTCCACGCATTTTTGCCGAATACGTTCAGGGAGGCACCCTCAAGGAGTGGATTCAGCGGCGCAAACTCTACAGGGGAGGGAAGACGAGCGCGCTGGCGCGGATACTCGATGTGTCTATTATGATGGCCCAGGGGATTTATGCCGCTCATGAACAGGGGGTAGTCCACCAGGACATTAAGCCTGCCAATGTGATGATGACAAAAGATGGTATAGCCAAAGTGACAGATTTTGGCTTAGCCAAAGCACGCGTATTGGCAAGCAGGGGAATGGAGCAGAGCGCCGAGCATAGTAGTCTGGTCACAGCTCAAGGATACACGTTATTTTATTGTTCCCCTGAGCAGTATGATGAGGAACCGTTGAGCCATAGGACAGACATCTGGAGCTGGGCTGTATCGGTCTTAGAGATGTTTGTTGGGGAAGTAACCTGGAGATCGGGAATCCTGGCATTGGAAGCTCTGGATGAGTTTAAGCCCCAGGACGCGTGTATTCCCGCGATGTCGCCTGAAATCAGAGAGGTGCTTAAACACTGTCTCCAGCAAAGACCGGAAGATCGCCCGTCCAGTATGTTACAGATCGCAAATGAATTGGAATTTATCTACCAGCGCGTGCCAGGCCATTCTTATCCGCGTACCGAGAAACACCACGGGAGCATTCCTCAATACCAGATTTTGACGAATCGAGCGAACTCACTCAACGAACTGGGAAAGTACGAAGAAGCCCTGGCAACCTATGAAGAGGTCATACGCCTAGACCCCAAAGGAGGGCGTATATACGGCAATAAGGGCGTTATACTGTTTCGACTTGAGCGCTATGGGGAGGCACTTGCCGCATTTGAAGAAAATTTACGCCTTGATCCTGAGTACGCGGAGGCATACTTTAACAAAGGAAAGACGTTAAAAGCACTCGAACGTCATGAGGAAGCCCTGGCGATGTTCGAGAAGGCGGCTAACCTTGATCACTTAGATGCCCGCAAGCCTTATCACATAGGTACTACGCTCTACACTCTCAATCGCTATGAGGAGGCACTGGTAGCGCTTGGGCAGAGTATTCAGCTTGATCCAGAGCCTGTGGATGCCTACGCCCTGCGAGGGGAAATTCTGTTTGAACTTGGTCGTTACGCAGAGTCTCTAGTAATGTTTGAACAGGCTCAGGCCCGCGACCCTGACAATGTTCTATATTCAGCCAGGCAAGGAGCTCTTCTTTTTTCGCTTGATCATTATGAGGAAGCATTGGAGGCTTTTGAGCGAAGCGGTCGTATTGGGCCAAACTTGACGGAGTTCTCTCTTATACAGGCGAGACTGCTGCAAAAACTTGGTCGTCATGAGGAAGCGCTTGCAATGTTTGAGCATATCCTCCGCCAGGACCCGAAGAATGCAGATGTCTATTTCAGCCAGGGGAGCCTGCTTGTTACCTTAAAACGCTATGAAGAGGCATTGGATGCATTAGACCAGTACAGACTCCTGCGCCCTGATGACATCGCTGCTTCTTGCGCCCGAGGAGAGGTATTAATGCTGCTCAATCGTCTTGAGGAGGCACTTGAAATATTCGAGCAGGTCATACGTAACCATCCAAATGATTCGCGCGCGCATGCGTTCAAAAAGAAGGTAGAGCTTGCTCTTGGTCGTCCTCATCAAGAAGTTACTGTTGAGAGGGATGTGTTGCAGTCGCATGTTGATAGCTTTGTGCTGCAAAAAGAAGTGCTGGAAGGGAAAAAATCATATGAGGACATCCTGTCCGAGCTTGATGAAGCCCTGCGTCTCGATTTTACGAACCCTTCCCATCATAATAATCGAGGTACGATCCTCTTTCTCCTCAAGCGTTACCAGGAAGCATTGGCAGAGTTTCAACTGATCCTCAATTTTCATCCCCACTACGCACTTGTGCACCAGAATAAAGGCCGAGTGCTGGTGGAGCTTCAATGTTATGAGGAAGCGTTAGCGGCGTATGAAGAGGCACAGCGTCTTGATCCTACCATTGCTGAGACCTATCTGAATCAAGGGGAGCTCCTGTGTCGATTAGAGCGCTATGAAGAGGCCCTGGCGACGTTTCAACATGGCGTGCAGCTTGAAACGTCCGACGCCCAGCTCTATTATAATTTAGGTGCCTTGTTGAGAATGTTTGAGAGAGACGATGAGGCCATCAATATCTACAAGCGGATGCAAGAGAAGTGTCCCGATTCCGCCGAACCTTATTTCTTACAAGGAGATATTCTCTATGATCTGGAGCGCTACGAGGAAGCACTTCTAACCATTGAACAGGCCCTTTACGTTGAACCCAATCATCCTACCGTTCACCTGGCTCATAGTGAATATCTCTATGCTTTGGAACGCTATGAGGAGGCATTGACAGCAGTCGAGCAAGCTATTCGCCTTGAACCCAGCTATCTCGCAGCCTATCTTGATCAGGGCCAGTTTCTCTTTACGCTCAGACGCTATGAGGAGGCACTAGCAACGGTTGAGCAGGCAATTCGTCTTGATCCTGAGAATGTGCCTGCTCGCCTTCTGAAAGATGGCATACAAGCTACGAGGGACAGTGGTAAGCACCCGGAACGGAAGCGAGGCATTCTTCTTGTCAGTCATTTGGAGGTCTTGCCAGATGACATATTGGAGTCCTTTGAGCAAAGTAAGGAAGATGTGCAACTTGTTCACAGTCGTATTGAACATTTAGTGGCACGAGGGAAGGACTTGTTTCAGCGCAAACAATTTATGGAAGCTCAGACCGCAGTTGAGCAAGCCATTGGACTTGATCCTGATAACGCGGAGGCTTACGAGTTAAAAAGCCGAGTTTTGGTGGCTCTTGGACATCAGAAAGCAGCGCTTGAAGCACTTGAGCAGGCAATTCGCCTGAATCCTTATTACACAGACTATGGCTTTTATGGTTTTCTTCTCCAAGAACAGGGACGACATAAAGAGGCTCTCAAAGCCTTTGAACATCATATTCATATTGATTCTGGTTTTGCCCCAGCCTATTATATGAAAGGCAAGCTTCTGCTTTCCCTCAAACGCTACGATAAAGCGTTAATTGCGTTTGAGCAAGCTATTCATCTTGATTCCAACATTGCAGAGTATCATCATGGCAAGGGCAAAGCACTACAGGCCTTAGGAAGAGGGAAGGCGGCTAAGGCTGCCTTCGCGAAAGCAAAAACAGGGAGGAAGCTCTTCGGATGATACAACTAAAGCTGACAGCAGGATCGAAGTACATAAAAAGAAATGAAGAACAGGCTATCAAGGACCTACAGCGCCTTCTCTCCCAGGAAAATGGATATATCCTTCCAGCGACATTTATTGGCAAGCAGACCATGGATCGTGAGATTGATGCGATCCTGCTGCTTCCAGATGCCATTTTCTTGCTTGACTTTAAAAATTGGCGGGGGCAGCGCATAGAAGTTGAGGGAAGCAATGGCAAGGTGAGACGCCTTATTGATGGCGTATGGAAAGATGAGCATAATACTTTGCCAAACTACCGGTATGCGGCCAAGGAATTAGGGGGACGCCTGAAAAAAGAGCGCAACTGGCTGCCTGTGGTTCCACCTGTTTATGCCGCTCTTGTCTTTACGAGTATCGGCCTTGATTCGCGCCCCCAGGTCTCATATGTGGGAGGGGACCCGCAAAGGCCACAGCCAGAAGGTGCCGCTGGCGCTTGCCGTCTTGAGCAGTTGCCCCAACTCATCGCGGCTTTCCGTGCAGCCAATCCCACGAAGAATATCCATCTCAACGCGATACAACAAGCAAAGGTTGCGAATATCCTTCTCTCAGAAGTGAAGGTAGCTGCCAAATCGCGTCAGCGCAGCATTGAAGGGTATCTACTTTTAAATGAGCATCACAACGATGCTTTTCTTGACTGTAAGATTTTTCTGGGTGAGGGAGAAGTATTCAAAGATCCAGTCTGGATCAAAGAATATGGGCAGGTATTGGCGTCACAAGACCAGCGCGTGAAACGAGAGCAATTGATTTTGCGCCATGCCGATGTCTTGACTCGCTTTGCCCACTATAAACATATCGTTGAGTATCGCACCGTAAAATCAACCGATGAAAATCTCTATGTCATCCTTGCGCGCAGGTCTGGAGCTTTTTTAAGTGAACTCCTCTCCGGAGAATTGTATAGGGCAACTTCAGAGGAAGAATTGAAACAAATTCCTTTTGATCTGGCGGCACGCATACATATCCTGGGAGGGCTACTGAACGCGTTAGAATATCTGACACAACAGTCAGGCTTTATGAAGAGCGCGTACCGGGATCTACGCCCAGATAGCATTTTTGTACAGATGAGTGAGGCGGAGCCAATTGCACAATTATTTAATTTTGATTGCACGAAAATACCGGGAAGCGGGACCAGATTGCATCATCTCAAAAAAGGAAAAGAGCGCGATAAGATGTGGGATGAATATGCCTCGCCGGAGCTAATTGAGTATGTCGAAAAGGAACAGAGTACGCCAGCAGCGCCAGTCAGCTTTAAAGGAGATGTGCGTAGCGATATTTATTCCTGGGGGATTATTGCCTGGGAACTGTTGACTGGGGAGCTACCATTCAAAAAAAGTGATGATAAGCTCATAGACAGACGTAGGCCTTGGCCGAATGAACTGGCCCCAGGACTGCGATTGGCAGAAAGTCGCCTGGAACCAGAAGCGATTCGCCTGATAGAGGCATGCCTTCTTCTTGACCCAATTCAGCGACCCGACTTGGCAACATTGAGAAGATATTTTCCCTAAATTTTAGCCATATGCTGGTAGAAAAGAAGGTGTGATTATCCCCAGGTTGTAGGTAACGCGACGCATCTTCTCCCATTCCAGAGCATCAAGCGAACCATCATTATTTCTGGCGTATTACCACATCTTGCGAACGAAACCTGTTGTGTTGTCAATGTTGGCGTGGTTGTATCACGTTGCTCGACATGTTGACTACACAGCAGTAGGCACCCTAACAGGGGGACAATTATGTACCAACGCAGTTTTCTACTATGGTGAGCCATTGAGGACGTGACTCCTGAAGCGTAGGGAATCAAGAGTGGGAGCACAAACATTGCTGAGAGTGTGACTATATGGGTGAGCCATATTAAATTTAGCATGATATTGTTGCGAGGTGCCTCTCTCGTCCGGTGGGAGGATTTTTCTCTCACCACATGTAACACAAAACGATCTTATAGGTATATGCTCATACGCTTAGAAATTCCGAACATTTCCACTGGGAAAGGGTATCTCTTCCCGTTCACCATGAAATTTCTAGAAGCGTTCTTCAAGCACTATCTATTATCGCTATATGCTGATCAAGGGAGTATATAGACACCAAGCGAACAAATAAAAATCCGCTCAAGAATTTGTGATTTGAAAAATTTGATTATTAAGGAGTAGCTACGCATCTAAAAACAGCCCCAACCAAGTTATTACCTTGTTGGTAGCTGTCAGGTGGTAGCGCGAGGGGCCCTATAGTAGTAGAGCCTTCCTTGGGTTTGAGGCGTAGGCAGCGCTAAAGAGTATTCACAAACGAATGAAAGCTAAGCCTGCCCACGGAAAGCGAACAGAATATAGAGAACTAAAAGGCATATTTGCACGATGAGTATAAGCCGCAACCTGTTGATGAAGGGGCGTTTGATCGTCTTATGCCGGAAATAATTTCGCGCAAAATATGCGGCAGGGGTGCCACCAGCAAATGCGAGTAATAATAAAACGTTCTCAGGAACTCTTTGCCATCTATTTTTGGCCGCATGCTTATCCAGGCCATAGACTACAAAAGTCACAATATTAAGTACAATAAAGTAAACAATAATTAACTTCAAGTTTGCCCTCGTCTCTTTTCGCAACATACAAGCAAAATCAGCCTTGCTTGTGTACCAATATCATATAACATCTTGCGAGGATGTAGAGATTGGGAAAGCTTGCCCCCGGTGTACTGGCGCTCGCTGATAGAGAGAATTTCTTCTCAAAAAGATAGACCCTGCCAATACATTCTCCTATTTTTAGGTAGAACATGTATTTGTCGTGCTATACTAGAAGGGCTTTTTTGGGGATAAGAGAAACATCCCTTTCTTCAGGACGGCCAGACCAGTGAATGATAAATGATGGAGTAGGATGCATGCCACTTTGGAATTTTTTTGTCGCAGTTATCTTGGGATTGGTTGAGGGGCTAACGGAATTTGCTCCAGTATCCTCGACTGGGCATATGGTTCTTGTTGATGATCTTTGGCTCCACTCGGAAGGGCTCTATTCGGTGGATGTCGCCAATACGTTTAAGGTTGTTATTCAGCTTGGGGCTATTCTGGCAGTGGTCATTATCTTTCGGCAACGTTTCCTCAATCTTCTTGGACTCGCACGCTTACAGCCGGAATTACAGGAGACGCTTCCTCTTGCAGCCGTCAAACCGGAATTGCAGGAAACGCTTCCTCTTGCAGCCGCCAAAGCCAGGGCTCTGGGAAAAACAAAGGTCTCTAAATTCGGGTGGGGGCATATTCTGGTTGGCCTGCTGCCTGCTGGCATTCTGGGATTTGCTTTTTCTGATTTTATTGACGAGCATCTTTTTTCGGTGCCAACGGTTCTGGGAGCCCTGGTCGTGGGTGCGCTTTTGATGGTTGCAGCAGACTGGTTTCGCCCACGTATTCCTACGGTTCCTACGATTGATAGCCTGACACTGCCAAAAGCATTTGTCATAGGAGTATTTCAGTGCCTCTCGCTCTGGCCCGGCTTCTCGCGCTCTGGAAGCACTATTTCCGCTGGCGTCTTGTTCGGTTTAAGCTATCAGGCGGCCTCAGATTTTTCGTTTTTGATGTCTGTGCCCATTATGCTGGCCGCCAGCGCGCTTTCCCTGGTAAAACACCTGGATACGCTGAATGCTCATACCTTGCCGTTTTTTGGGGTGGGCTTTGTGATCGCATTTGTCAGCGCTTTGATAGCAATCCATTTCTTCTTGAAGCTGATTGCAAAAGTCAAGCTGGTGCCCTTTGCCATATATCGCGTGCTGGTGGCTGTGATTCTCCTGATCGTGTTTTTTGCTCACTAACTGCTTCTTCGTGGTCTCTGAGGAGCGGTCTAGCGACCGCTCCTTTCAGTATATTGATGGTGTATGCAAGAAGATGCTGAAGCATATAGAACATGGCATCAATGATGGGAGTCTCATGTGAGGTCAATGAGGAATACAATGACGCTTCTGAGAGAGGTGCGACCCTCTTCAAGCCGCTTGATAGGATACTCCTGAGTATTTTCGGCAATGAAACGATGTGGGGCCACCCATGTGTGTTCTGCTGGAGTCTATCTCTTATCACAACGTCAGCTTTTCTCTTCGTCATCATTATACTTGTTTTGCCTCTCCACGATGTCATACTTTATTGGCTGCTAATTGAACATATGGCTGAAGCAACTCCTCTGATACTTGCCAGAGACGTTTTCGCACTGCCACATCATAGGAAAGCTTGGAGGAAGGGGTCTCCTTGCTCTTAGAGAAGTATTTCCCATTCACTCCCTCTACCTCAGGCGAGGTTGCCAGGTAGAGTGTCGTCTGTGCTCCTTTTTCCGGACTTGTTCCCACTAAATTATTGAACGCCCCAATGAGACGCACAAAGCCTTTCAAATTATCATTGAAATTGGTGGCGACTGCCCCTGGATGAAGTGCGTTCACAGTGATGCCCGTTCCTGTGAGTTGCTCTGCTAGTTCATAGGTGTAATAGAGTTGCGCTAGCTTGGTATCACCATAGACTCTTGAGGGGCTATACCGTCGTTCGCTTTGCAAATTTTCAAAATCGATTTTTCCAAGGGTATGCCCAGCGGAACTGACATTGATGATACGCGCCGGGACGCTGGCCTTGAGCGTATCCAGTAGTAGATGGGTAAGCAGGAAGGGAGCCAGGTAATTGGTGGCAAAGGCGTACTCAAAGCCGTCAGTTGTTACTTCTCGTTCACTTTTCAATCCTCCTGCATTATTGATCAATACGTGAAGCTGTGGGTATTTTTGCGTCACCTCACTGGCGGCGCGGCGTACCTGGGAAAACTCAGAGAGGTCGGCGACAATCAGGTCCACCTGTGCGTTTGCGCTCTCCGCTTTGATCTCTGCCTGTGTTGCTTCACCTTTTGCACGATTGCGGCAGATCATCACCACCGTCGCGCCCATTCTAGCCAGTCCTCTGGCCGTCGCTTTCCCAATCCCCGAAGTGCTCCCTGTCACCAGACACACTTTCCCTTGCATATTTATTGCTGCCATGATGAATATATCCTCCAATCTTGGAAACTGAAACACTTTACATCCACGATCTCGATGTGCGGATGAGAGAATGTCTACCATATTGAAAAACTGGTTCTGCCTCCGCTCGGTGATGCATGAGATCGTTTAAAGCCATGCTCATCTCTGTGGAGTCCAGAGAATGGTGTGAGGCTTTCACTACACAAGAGTTTTCACCAAGCTTGTGCCAGAACCAACACACTGCCAATTTCTTGGGAAGGCTGCTGTTGAAAGAATCTTTCTTTGCCTATTGTGGTTCATCAATATCTAGGCTGGTCAGTCAGCGCGAGAAGTGAGAGTGTGTCTTCCTGCCGCATCGGGCAGGTTTTCTTTTCATTCCTATGACAAAAGCAAACGAGGAAATGTGACCGATCATTGAGACACACTCCCAAACAATGCCTTTCGGCAGAGAAGATGCTTCTTTAGAGCCAGGTGCAATTTATCTCAAGAAGATAATCGGGTGAAATTTGAGGAATATGCAAGTAAGCTCTGCTTCTAGGATCATACGCGAGTCGCCATCCTTGCCTGGCAGGAGAGACTGATTTGCAGGGAGGAACGCTTTGCATGGGCAGGTCAAATGTCTTGCTCTCAACAGGACTTTAGACGCATCATAGGACGCTCTACTTATAGTACGCTTGGCAGGAGAGCGAATACGGAGGCGACAGACTCAGAAGAGCAGCCTCATGAGCAAAAAAGCTGAATACACTGTTTGGCAAGTTGAGATCGGATGAGCAGGTGAAAGCGTTGCCGATATCGATGGCATGTTGTCTTTCTGTCATTTAGAAAGGGAGAATCGAAAGGTGAAAACTATCTCGGGTGTTTTGGAGACCAGCAAGCAGAAACGCTCAGCACTATGGATTGGATACGCTGCATGTGCTTGGTCGTTGCTCTTCGCCATTGCCCATTTCTATTGGGGAATCGAGGCTGCTACCACGGGAATACTTACTGTCCCTACTGGCAATATACCTTTGGAGAGCGGCCCTGCTGTTGGGAGTGGAGTCATCTTCGCCTGGGTCGTGACTGTTGGCATCCTGTGTGTTCTGGGTGGGCTCATCATGTTATTTTGTCTGCAAGGCGATAAGATGTCCCGTAGTATGCAACTGGGGGCGACCGGAGTGGGGATAATAACGATGACAGCTTATGTGGCCTACAGCTTTACCGTCAATGGCTTCGTGTGGATCATAGCTCCGGGTGTTCTTTGTATGTTCGGAGCGGCAATTTCACTAGCGCTGGTCCAGCCCTGGGGGCGCTTCATTCCCCGTTGGCTGTTGCTTCTGCTTGCCTGGATTGGCGGTGTGATTATGATTATTCATGAACTCTATGGAGGGATTCTCCAGGGATTAGCAATAACAGGTATGATGAGCTGGCAGCAGGAGCATCTTCTAATAGGTGCACCTGTCACACAGGCTGCGCTCACGATGCAACAATTTATTACTCAAAATCTTATCTGGGGCACATGGTTTCTCCTCGGAGGCGTCCTATTTTGTGTCCTTGCCTGGCTGGCGCGCTCATCGCTCGATGAGCGCTAAAGCTGGATGAGTAGCAGAAAGTGTGGATCTGCTTGCCCTAGATGAGCAGAAAAAAATTGTAATGCCTTGGGGTCATAAACGACGACCAAAATTCTGGCTTGGGGATAAAAGCTACTTATCTCTTGATGTATAGTTTGCCTGTTTTGAAGAAGGAAGGTGGATGAATATTCCACTATCAGTTCTAACAAATTGATTGATGTTTGCTCCTGCGTATCGCTTTCAGCTTTTATTATCTCCGTCATTGACAAGACTCTATCTTATTTATTATACTTTTCTTTATTGATTAAAATAAAATTTATCAATATATAGAAAGTTGATCATAACGAGGGAGTCGCCAATGCGAGATGTGCTTGTTCTGGAGACGCCCGAGCAGATTCGTGCCCTTGCCCATCCATTGCGGCAGCGTGTGCTCGGCCTGTTAACCAACGCACCTTACACCAACAAACAGCTAGCTGAGATGCTGCAAATCTCGCCGCCACGCATGCATTTCCATGTGCGTGAGTTGCAGTCGGCGGGGATGATTGAGATTGTCTCCCAGAAGCCCAAAGGCGGCGTGATCGAGAAATATTATCGTGCCGTGGCGCGTGTGGTACGCCTCGCGCCAGAGACAAAAGAAACAGCAAGAGATCAGGAATTGGTGGAGAGTACACTGGAGGCTCTGCGCCAGGAGTATATCAGGGCAAGCGCTTACTTTCAAGAACCGATACCAGGAACGAAGTTCACGCATGAGCTGGTAAGGCTCTCAGAGGATCGACTAGCACGTATCCAGGAATTGCTTGATGCTGTGGGTCGTGAGATCTATCAGGCGTTGGAAGATCCAGAGCGAGATACCTACGAACAATTCGTTGCCGTTAGCTACCTCCTTCATAGGGTGCCAGAAACCCACAGGGAGCATGATGTCCCATGATGAAACAGTTGAGCCTTACTCGTATGATCGTCCCTTTGAGTGACCGGGATTTTCGTCTGCTGTGGATTGGGCAGACTGTCTCCGCGCTGGGCAACTCCTTCCAGGTGGTTGCCGTAACTTGGCTGGTGCTGCAACAGTTGAAGGGCTCGCCACTTGATCTGGCGCTGGCAATGTTGGCCCTGTCAGTTCCCAGAATTCCTCTGACCATCGCCGGAGGAGTCATTACCGATAGGCTTGATCCACGTACAGTCATGTTCTGGTCTGATGCCACACGTGCGATAACTTCGGGTGCGCTTGGTCTAATGGCACTCACTGGTTATGTGCCGCTCTGGTTGCTGTGTGTACTTCTCAGCATTCACAGTGTGGCAACAGGCATCTTCGATCCAGCGGCAGGTAGCATTCCCCCTCATCTGTTGCCTCGTGAGCAACTCGATGGCGCGAATTCGCTGATGGCCTTGATCTCGCAGTTGGGAACGTTGATCGGTGCGCTGCCAGCAGGTCTCGTAGTGGCAACATTTGGCACAGCGGCGGCTTTTGGTATCAATGCTCTCTCTTTCGTCATCGCGGTACTGGCGGCGTGGCTCATGGCCCCACTGGCACGTGCTCTACAGGAGACAAAAAAGTCGTTGCTACATGATGCGCGCGAAGGGGTGCGCTATGTTATGAGCTTCCCCTGGCTGATTGCATTATTGCTGATAGACACTTGCGCAGCGTTAGCGGCGACGGGCCCTATCTCTGTCGGCCTGCCGCTGATTGCTCGGGATGTACTACACATTGGGGCAGAGGGGTACAGCCTGTTGCTATGGAGCTTAGGTCTTGGTTCAGTGCTTGGGTTCATTGTATCCGGCATCTACAGCCCGACTCGGGCGCGGGGGCGCTTCTTCTGTCTGGTACAGATTCTGGAGGCACCACTACTAATTGGGATTGCTTTCATACCACTACCTCTGATGATGTTCTGCCTGGCGGGTGTGGGCCTGCTCAATGGAATGCTGCTCGTGCTGTTCCTCACGCTCATCCAGACCAACGTGGCAAAGGAGATGCTGGGCAGGGTGATGAGTTTTGTCATGCTAGCGAGTGTTGGTTTTGCGCCACTTTCACTCTACGGCTCTGGTGCCATCGCTAGCGCCTGGGGAACTCAGACATTGTTTCTTGCCGCTGGCGCGCTCACCCTGGTAAGCGCAGCAGCAGGTTTATGTGTTCGGTGGCTGCGTGAGTTAAATTGAAGTAGGGAGAAGATGAAACATTGATTCTGGACTGCATGACTCTGGCTCTCAACATTCTGCTGCTCAAGATTGAGTGCAGCAGGGCACATGCTTCTGGAAAATTCGTTTTTCATCTAGCTTCTTTCACCGGGATTTTGTGCATTGGAGAGAGCAAAGGGATGATAATGATCTTGCTAAGCCCGAATTGGATTAGTTCGACAACACAGCCTTGACAGGATCATCTCTTCCTTTGTATAGTAGTGAAGTATTCGTTCGATTTTTTGGGAGGTTTTGATATCTATGCCAGTGTGCCGCTAACTCCACCCTGTTTCCCGCTCAAATAGGGAAACAGACGTTCCCATTCTTGTTTCCATCTATCGCGTGTCTCTCATCAGGCATGAGCGATCAGCTATTCTGTGTCTGATTCCTGCTCGTGTCCCTCTGGCAGAGCCTGCGCGAGATGATGGATAGTAATAGCGCAAGCAACGAGATGGTACGAGAGAGATATGGAGAAGCACGCGGCTCGCGAGGTGTCAGGCCTGGAACAGCGGCGAACGCATCGCCGATGTTCCCCGAAAGACCATACCATTAGCAGGTGGATGCCATTTTTTCCTCCATCGCGGCATTGCATGTTCAATCATGGTGCAAGCGATGACTCGCTTTCTCTTCTTCCTCTGGTCTCTCCCAATCGTTTCCTTGCGTATTGATACGATTGTGTTGTTTATTCTCTCAGAAAAAAGCAAGGAATACTTATCATGACAGAACATAAGCTTTCACTATTCCCCTTCTATGCGGGTTGGGGTCGATATACGCAGCGTCTTATCGCTGCCATCGCGCCTCTTACAGACGAGCAGCTTGCCTTGCGCCTCGCGCCGCAACACTGGTCGATTGGCATGTATGTGACGCATATTGTCGCGAATCGCGCCTGGTGGTTCCACGCACGGATGGGCGAAGGGAACGACGACCTGACCACCTTCGAATTATGGGCTTTGGGAGTTTGTGAGGCGGACGTGGACCCATGCCATACGGCGGCAGAACTGGTTGCCGGACTTGAGAAGACCTGGCAAATGATCGAGGAGACGCTTACCCGCCTGACCCCTGCTGATCTTGAGCAGACCTTTCCTCCTTTGGTTGAGGCGGAACGTGAGCGCCACGCGAATCTGGTAGAGCCAGCGCTCCAGCCATACGCCCAGATGTGGGTAGAGAGAGCGCGCCTGTCCGGAGAAGTGAGACCCGCAGTTTCGCTCCAGCAGATCATCTGGGGAGTGCTCGAACATGACATCCATCACGGCAGCGAAATCTCCACCATTCTCGGCGCACATGGCCTGCCAGTCGTCGATTTGGATTAAGAACAGAAGCGAATGAGCGTTTCCTTTTTTTATGAGTAGAGAGGTTGCGCATGATGTGGTCGCTGATATTCCAGGGACAACCTTGGAGTATCAGCGACCTTCCATGTGAGCATGGACAGAAAAAGGGTGAAGCCAGTCTAGGCTTTGCGCATATATGCCCTGACGGTCAGTGGCGCAAAAATCAGCACGATTGCCAGCGCGCCAAGTAGCGTCAGCCAAAATTCCTGGTCAATAGTGCCGCTACTTGCGAGCAGGCGTACTGCCGAGACGAGATGGGAGATGGGATTGAAGTTGACAAAGACCTGTAACCAGTCTGGTAAGGTCTTAGCCGGGACAAAGGCGTTCGAGAGGAAGGTGAGTGGAAAGAGAACCATCATTGAGATTCCTTGCACACTCGATGCCGTTCGGGCGATCACACCGAAGAAAGCGAAAATCCAGCTGATGCACCAGGCTGCCCCCATCACCAGCACCCCACCGATTGCTATGCCAAGCAACTCGGGTCGGTAACCCATGATGTAGCCCATGACAATCGTCAGCACAGTCGCAATCCCATACCGAATCATGTCAGCGAGGAGCGCGCCTGCCAGCGGTGAGATGCGTGCGATGGGTAAAGTACGGAAACGGTTAAACACTCCTTTGTCCATATCTTCACGTAGTTGCACACCCGTAACAATCGAGGTGGAAATCACAGTTTGGACCAAAATGCCTGGAATAATGATTGGAAGATAGCTTTGAACATCGCCGGCAATCGCCCCACCAAAGATGTAGGTAAACATCAAGGTAAAGAGGATTGGCTGCACAGTCACGTCAAAGAACTGTTCAGGTGTGCGGCGCATTTTGCACACACCGCGATACGCCATCACCATCGAGTTACTGATGGACTGCCGCAAGCTGACATGATTTTTCAGGTGGCGTTCTGCTATGGAGGTGATGGCCTGGGAATCCTTCATTGGCTGGATATCCCTCATGGTTTGAGTGCTACTCATCGTCTGCATCCTTCTCTTTGGTATCGTGTCCGGTAAGTGTTAAGAAGACTTCGTCAAGTGTTGGTTTCTGGACGCTCATTTCGCTGAGGTGAATGCCTGCATTCCTGAGGGCGACCAGCACATCAGTGACTTTATCAGCGTTCCCCATTGGCGCACTCAAGCTTCCTGTCATCGGTGAGCACGTCGCTTTGACTCCAAGGTGGGCCTCGACAATTTGTTGCGCCTGTGGGAGCTGAAGATCATTCTGTATGCGTACCTGCAATGCCGCCGTGCCAACCGATTTTTTCAGTTCATCGGGTGTCCCCTCAGCTACTACCTTGCCTTTGTCGATCACCGCAATGCGATCAGCAAGCTGGTCTGCTTCATCGAGGTATTGGGTGGTCAGGAGGACGGTTGAGCCGGTATCGACCAAACGACGAATGGTTAACCACATCTGCGCGCGAGTACGCGGGTCAAGGCCGGTGGTTGGCTCGTCCAGAAAAAGCAGTGGTGGTTGCGCAATGAGGCTGGCTGCAAGATCAAGCCGACGACGCATCCCACCCGAAAACTTTGCCAGGGGGCGTTTTGCTGCTTCAGTCAGACCAAACTCCTCTAAAAGTTCAGCGGCTTTTTGCTTTGCCGCAGCTTTGTTCAGGCCGAGCAGCCGGGAAAAGATGATGAGGTTTTCGGTTGCGGAGAGTGCTTCATCGACCGAAGCATACTGACCAGTCACGCCAATAAGCTGGCGTACGATCTGCGGTTCTTTCTCAACACTGTGTCCAAAGATGGTGGCGGTGCCCTCGTCGGGCCGAAGCAAGGTTGCCAACATGTTAATAGTTGTGGTCTTCCCAGCGCCATTGGGGCCAAGGACGCCATAAATACTGCCAGCTGGTACGTGTAGATCAATGCCGTCAACGGCCCGATTATCGCCAAAGACTTTGACCAGTCCGCGTGCGTCAATGGCAAGTTCCGGAGTCTGTTGTGCCATATTGCGTCTATCCTTTAAATGTGTTTCATATATCCATCATGATAGGTATACAAGTGTTAGTGCCATGCGATGAGTTTGGGATAATTCATGTTCAACCAACTGGTGCCTATTGATGGATTGCTTCTGGTGATCTGCGTATGCAGGCCACAGCCAGGGTGTTAGATCATTTCCTGTGGGTTAGCCTTGAGGGATGCTTGCGGTCCGCCCAGTGGTTTGACTCTCAGAACGGTTCCCTTTTCTATCGAAAGCAACCCTCTTCTCTCCATAACGATATATCGTTATTATTTATATTAACGATATATCGTTATGTTGCCAAGCCTGAGTTTGGACTTGCCCACAGTTAGAACCAATACCCGGAATAGCCTGCTGCGTCTGCCTATAGAGAAGAAAATTGATGAAAGAAGAAAAGAGGGAGTGGCCTTTGCTTAGGCTCTGGTATGGATTATGTAATTCCTATAGTCTAGAAGGTGAAGGAGAGGTAGATGTGATATGGGAAAATACATGCAAGGTTATGATCAAGCGCCTGTCAAAGCAATCGCGAGTGGCATCACTACGATCATCATAAGCGTAGTCAAGAGCTATTTGTCATTATCGAGGCACCAGCGTGGTCTTGACCTGCAAATGTGGGGAAGATAAACTTGAAAGAGGAGATTTCTGCCAGGAAAGGGGAGAGTATGTAAAAGATGTAAAGGACCTGCGCGAAAATCCTTCCTACAAATATAAGATATTGTGAAAAAGGAGTATCTTGAGTATCTCGAATAAGGCGAAGGTTGGGTGATGTCTTTGCTTACACCTGATCAATTAGGTGGGGTGAGAAATGATCCAGCTGGTGGATAAATGGCGTTTGATTAAACAGAGCGTAACAAGTTCAGCTCTAGGGCTGTTGGAGAGAAGCGACACAAGAGAAATGAGAGGTTATAATTTATCCCAATGGCTACTATGAATAATGAGGAATCAGGTCGCCGCCGTGAGTCATTCGACTTGGTTGCCGAATACTACAATATGTACCGTTCACAGTACCCGCAGGTGGTGGTTGATACGATCATTGTGTTATCCAATCTTCACAAGGGAAGCAGAGCTCTTGAGATCGGCTGTGGAACAGGACAGCTCAGTGTTCCCTTGGCCCAACACGGTATAGATCTGCTGGCTCTAGAACTTGGCCCCCATCTGGCAGCTTTCGCAATACAGAACCTCAAACAGTTTCCCAACGCGCAAGTTAAAGTGAGTTCGTTTGAAGCGTGGCCCCTGTTTTCACAGCAGTTTAATGCAGTCATTAGTGCAAGTGCCTTCCACTGGATCGATCTTAATGTCCGATTCTCAAAGCCTGCTGAGGCTCTCTCCCCAGGAGGATTCCTGACGATCCTTCACGTTCACCACGTGAGAGGAGGCACGCCTGGTTTTATTGCAGATACACAGCCTTTTTACCTGAAATGGGGGCTGAGCAACGACCCGTCATTTCAGCCACCAGCACCTGATAATGTTCCGACAATGTACCCAGAGCTAGCCCAGTTACCTATGTTTCGTTCAGTCGAACGTCGCTATTTCGAAATCCCCATGAAGCATTCAACCGCCTCTTATATAGGCTGGTTGCATACCGACTCCTTGGTCAATAGCATCAACGACCAGTCTCGGCATGGCTTCCTCCAAGATATCGAACGCCTGATTGAATCGAAATACAACGGGGAAGTTGTCCGAAACTTCGTCTATGAAGTCATTGTCGCTCAAAGAGCTTCGTAGGTGGCTGTTTCAGTTTGCGCTCATTTGATTATGGGCAAGGTAAACCAGAAGGTGGAACCCTTCCCAGGTATGCTCTCAACACCTACTTCTCCGTGGTGTTGATCAATGAGTGTACGACAAATATATAAACCCAGGCCCAATCCCTTCCCTGAGCCATTCTGAGCTGGTACTCCCTTGACCTGGTAGAAGCGCTGCCATAGTTCCTTTTGAGCCTCCTTAGTGATGCCTGGCCCCTGGTCTCGCACCCAAACACGAGCCATGCCCTTCTGAATGGTTAGTCCAATGTGGATTGGCTGATCTGCGCTCGAATAGCGGATTGCGTTGGTGAGATAGTTTGTTACTACCTGACCAATCCGAGCTCGGTCGGCATGTACCATGACCGTGGTGTGCTCTGGCAAGTCGAGCTGGAGCTTGTGCTCTGGCGCGACCATCCGCACATTCTCAACAGTTTCGCGCACGATTGAGGTCAGTTCACAGTGCTCCAATGAGATTTCCAGAGTATTCGCCGAGATTCGTGAGACATCCAACAGATCATTGATCAGATGTGTCTGAACATCTACTAGTTGGACGCTGGCTGCCAGACGTTCCATAAGATCATCGAAGAAAGCTCTCATTTCGGGGGACAGATTGTCGATTTGAGTGCCCAGGCGTTTTGCTCGTCGTTGCAGCAATTGGAATGTGCCTTTAAGCGCTGCCAGTGGGGTTTTCAACTCGTGGCTGGTCATGCCGAGCATGAGGTCTTTTTGTCGTTCGATTTCTTTGCGGGCGGTCAAGTCTAAAACGAAAGCAATCAGTAACGGGGAAGCGCCTTCCTGGCGGAAGAGTGTGCCCCCAATCAGTACAGGTACTCGTTTACCATCTTTTGTGATATAGTCTTTTTCAAAAGGCCGAAAACGGTTGGTTGCGAGCATTTCCTCTACTGTCTGAATGGAGAGCGCCCGATCTTCAGGGACCGTCATCGTTATCCAGTTCATTCTTCCAGCTTTCAGGTCCTCATGGGTATAGCCTAAAAGCGAGAGGAAGGCATCGTTCGCTTCGTAAATAGTTCCTGTCAAGTCAGACACGATGATTCCAATGATATTGGACTCCACAAGCCCACGAAAGCGCATTTCGCTTTCCCGCAATGCTTCTTCTCCGCGTTTGCGCTCGGTGATGTCTTGCATATAAATCGAGAGTCCATTCTGCGTCGGGTACACATGCACTTCAACCCATCTCTGGGAGGTTGGATGAAGGGCTTCAAAGTGCATTGTCTGCTTCATCACCATTGCTGCACGATAATAGTGTTCAAAAGGTGTGCCAAGAAGATCAGGTGTCACATCCCACAGAATTTTGCCCTGCACCATTTCCCGGCTACTTCCTGTCAACTCCTCAGCTTTTTGATTCATATACGTAAAGCGCCACTCTGGATCGACAGACCAAAAATGATCGGTAATACTCTCAAGAATGGTGGTGACCTGTTCTTCAGCCTGCTTCAGTTCCGTGATATTAATGACGGCTCCGAGCACGTGGACTGGGTAGCCTTGCGCATCAGTGATGACTTGACCTCTATCTGAGATCCAATGGATGCTTCCATCAGGCCAGCGAATGCGGTACTCAATCTGATACTCTGCACGTTCATTTATCACATCTGCCAGGAATTGGTCGACTGGTTCACGATCCTCAGGGGACAATGTTTCCAGGAAGCCCTTATAGTTAAGTGGAAGATCAGGCGACACACCTAAAATCGCTTTCCCCTGGTCCGTACAATTAATCTGATTTGTGATCAGATCCCAATCCCACATACCCACCCCCGAAGCTTTGAGGGCAAGTTGCACCCCTGCTTCACTCATCTGACCTCTCTGTTCTTGCCCGGTGATATCTGTTCCACAGACGATGACCTCAAGGATAGATCCATCAGACTCGCGCACAGGAATCGCCCGCAGATCTACCAGGCAGTAGGTCCCATCATATCGACGAATGTGGCACTCTCTCCTCGTGGTAGAGCCAGTGGAGGCGGCTTGGGTCACAGCTTCTGCTATCAGAAGCTGGTCAGCGGGATGCAGTGCATCCCGCCATCCTCGTCCAAAATACTCGTGTTCTTGCTGACCAGTAAAGGTTTGCCAACTGGGGCAGCGTTCTTGCATTGAGCCATCTAGGGTTACTATCCAAAAGATATCGGCATCTTCTTGCATGATAGCCAGAAAACGATTCTCAGGTGCTTCATATCTTTGATGTGGTTGATTTCTCTCTTCTGGCTGATGGGAATGAGATACAGACATCGGATTGCCCTCCTCCTCGCATGTCCCAGGGCCATTGAAAACGCCACTTTTCTCCTTACTGTACGTTCATCAGAGCATAAGGGTCTGGGATGGTGTGGAATTGGGAGCACTTTTCCACATGCAATGAGCTCTGTGAGACGGATAGAGTATGTGATGATTACTTGCTATCATAATAGTGTAGATTAGGTGGTCAAAGTCAAGCACATCATTGCTTATTTTTAAGAAAGTGTCGGAGACACACGCTTCATTGTGCTAGAGGCCGATTTTGGGAAGAATTTATAGATGAATGGTATAAACGATACATTGGGAGATATCGCTTAGTGAGGTGCATCTTGATGACGCCAATAGTCTGGATGGGCTGAGGACTCATGCTTCTCTTTGTTTTCCAACCACATATAATATCTTAAGAAATTGCTTCATCTGATTCTAGGAGGAATCATATGCATGATCTTCTTGAGCGTGTTATTGCCGCGCATGGTGGCCTTAATTGCTGGAACTCTTTTAAGGAGATGACCGCAACCATCATCACCGGTGGAGGATTGTGGCAGATGAAGGGTCTTGAGCAGGATTCCAATCTCCGTGAGGAGACAATTATGCTTCACGAGGAAATTGCGTCTGTCAGCCCATTCGGTCAGCCGAATTGGCGTACTGCATTTACGCCCAATAGGATTGCGATAGAAACCATCACGGGGACCGTTGTCAGAGAACTCCTCAATCCAAGGACCTCTTTCACCAACCACATTATGAACACGCCTTGGGATCCGCTTCAGCGTGCATATTTTAACGGCTATGCGCTGTGGACCTACCTTACGACGCCATTTCTTCTGGCTATGCCTGGCTTCGAGATTATTGAAATCTCGCCCTGGCAAGAAGGTGGAGAACTTTGGCGTGGGTTGCATGCACGTTTTCCGGAAGCAATCGCCAGCCATAGCAAAGAACAGGACTTCTACTTTGGCGAGGATTTTCTCCTGCGCCGGCACGACTATCATGTTGATGTGGCAGGTGGCTTTCCAGCAGCACAATATGTCTATGACATAATTGAAGTTAGGGGGCTCCGCTTTCCAACCAGGCGTCGTGCATATATGCGTGGCCCAGGCCTGAAACCAATTCGCGATCTGCTAATGGTCTCGATTGATCTAATGGATTTCCGACTCACAACCTAAAGGAGCACCTGGTAGCCACGTCTTACGGACTCACTGTCTCAGTCGGTATGGAGGACTGTCAGGAGTCGTTCCTTGTTCTTTGAGATAGATATCAAACACTAGAACTTCCATAAAACGTTCAGGAAAATGTAAAGCAGTAAAGCCAACTTTTTGATAGAGAGCATGAGCATCTTTCGTCGAGAGCACCCAGCGCCGCAATCCCTGTAAGTCAGGATGCGCTTTTACCGTCTCCATCAGCCACGTTCCCAGCCCTTGACCCTGATAGGGGTCCAGAATAAATACATCGGCAACATACGCAAAGGTGGCGTAGTCTGTGATAATCTTTGCAAACCCCACCTGTTGATCTTGCAGATAGAGGCCAAAGGTCAGAGCATGCTCAAGAGAGCGCCTGACGGTTTCCAGAGGAATGCCTTGAGCCCAGTAGGAGGTGGTAAGGTAGCGATGAATGACCTGAAGATCGAGGCGATTTTTATCGGTGCTAATGACATACATTCCACGATGCCATTCCTGAATCACGGTGGTTCCCTCCAAAGATGTGGTGTTGGATCAAGATACCAGAGGTTCTTTGAAGTGGCAAGGGCCAATTGGGCAAGGGCAGAAAAGCCAAAGCATTAGGAATGGAGTCCGCATTTTGGCTCATTAGGCCATTTTCAATCATTGCTTGATCGTGGGTGATGTTAGTCAGCCCGTGGAACGGGAAGGCATATCGACATGGTTCAAACCCTAAGCTCGTTTCCAGAGTGTCAGGGCTTGCTGATAATGACCTCGGCTTTGAGCCAGAAGTGCTCCAGCACAATCTTCATGAGAAGATGCAGTGTCTGCTTATTTTAGTGCGACTCCGGCGAAAGACTCTTCTTCAGGAGTGTTTGAAACTGCTCATAAATCAACTCATCCAGTAAGGCGCATGTGTCGAGATAATGGGCGTAAAATGTTCCTCGATTGACATTGGCCCGGTTGGCGATATCCCGAATCGTCATCGCCAGAAAGCCCTTCTCCTTCATCACCTGCTTTGAGAGGAGGGCTGAAAGGGAAATAACAAATCAGGAAAATATTCTTCCTCTCATACTATTCATAGTAACCATCCTCTCCCAGCCAGTCAAAGTACACTGGCAGAGACAAATGCTTGTGTTTGTGGTGTCTCCTCCGAAAAGTGTTGAATCATTTAGCAAAATATGTTAAGATCTTAATATTAAGTACTTAGTATTAAGGGGTTAATATGGCGATAGACACTCATCCTAGCTATCTCTTAGGCAGGTTCATGTTGGAACTGGACCGTGCTGCTGATCGCCTATTGCAGGTGCAGGTGGGTATTACCTACAAGCGTGCCCTTTTTCTGTTTGTTCTGCAACACGCTGGTACAGTCACTCAACATGAGTTGGCTGTCGCCCTTGGCTATAGCGATCCAGCTGTGAGCATGATGCTGGTAGAACTTGCCAGAGACGGTTACATCCAGACGACAAGGAGTCCGGAGCATGGTCGCAAACGGCTCGTGACCATCACGCCGAAAGGTAACGAAGTGGTGACCCGTGGGCGACAACTGCTGGATGCGCACTTTGACCAGTTGCTAGCCCTTGCAGATGTGGATGCTCAGCAGTTGCGTGAGATTACCGAACGGTTATATCAAGCCCTGATGTTGAAATTAAAGGAGGAACAGATATGACAACGACTTCTATAGATGCTGCTACCTCCACTGCTCACATGGTGGTCTCCCAGGATGGAGCGAAGATCAGCTATCTTACACTTGGACATGGACCAGCGGTTATCGTGATTCCAGGCGCCCTCTCTCTGGCTGCTGACTATGCTGCCTTCGGGCGCGCGCTAGCTGAACAGTTTACTGTGCATATCATTGAACGGCGTGGGCGTGGGCAGAGCAGTCCGCAAGGCGCTGATTACAGCATCCAAAAAGAGTGTGAGGATGTGCTGGCTTTGCAGCGTCAGACTGGCGCTTCTGGTCTTGTGGGCCACAGTTTTGGAGGATTCGTCGCTCTAGAAGTTGCTCGCAACAATCCCTCGTTCACCAACGTCGCAGTCTACGAACCCGGCGTCTCGATTGAGGGGTCCATACCAGCCGGCTGGATGCCTCGCTTTAGTCAGAAGCTAGCTGAGCAAAAGAACCTCGATGCATTTGTTGAGTTTGTAAGAGGTATAAACCCTGAATCTTCAGGCAAACTCCCGCCCTGGCTCATGAAATTCATGCTGCTCCTATTCATGAGTTCCCATGAGCGCAAGCAGAAGCTGGATCTTCTTCATGAGTGTCTGCGCGAGCATCAGGAAGAAGTTCGGCTTGATGGTAGCTATGAAAACTATCGAGAAATAGAAGCCTCGGTACTGCTCATGTATGGGGGCAAATCCTATAACCCTCGGCTCCAACGGACGATGGAACGGTTGGCTGCAGTCATCCCGCGCACAGAAACACATACATTTCCCAAGCTTGACCACTTTGGCATCGACCAAGGGGCTCCACAAGAAGTCGCCAGGGTCGTTGGCGCCTCCTTTCTGAGGGAGCAGGCTACACCCCCTCTGAGATAATTGAGCGTGGCATTCGCGTTAATACCAATCACGATTGGCCCAAGCCTGTCCAGGCTTCTATGAGGTCAGCAAGACAAAGTGTGCCAGGTGTTCTCCGCGGCACAGGGGGCTGGATGCTCACAGGGAGGCTGTGAGCATCTTATCCCTTTAGAGCCTGAAGATTATGATATAGGGAGCGTTAGCAAGGTTGACCCGTCTGGAGCAAGCATACTGGCAGGGGAGCTACTTACCAGGCGATGCGTTGCCAAATGGAAGGGCCCATAGGTTGGGTTATAGGGCTCCATCGTGTACGTTCGCGCCTGGAAGGCAACCTTTTGTGGGCGCGTGACATGGTTGGTTGGGGAAAGCTGAAAAGAGACGATAAGTTGATCACCAGCTTGCGCATTACTCAACGTGCAACTGCTGTTCAATGAAGCAACAGTATCACTGATTTGGGCGTGCATCTCGTAGACATACCGTTTTCCAGAACCAGGTTCATATGGTTGTCGTACCGTCCAACGAGTGACCAGCGGAGATTCAGATCCATCTTGCCAGACCACCGAGGGCGCTGCCTGAAGTTGTGGAGCAAATACCGGACCACTCGACGTTTCCTCATTGGTAGAGGCTGACGGCAGAGCATACAACAGATAAGGTGAGCCTCCAAGGCGCGCAGATTCCCCCAATAGCTTCGCGGCGTTGAGAAGCGCCAATGCCTTTCCCGTTCGCGCGTATGGTGCCATAATAAGTATCGCGGGGCCATCTTCTTTACGTGGCATTAGCAAACAGGTATCAGCACGGTATACCGTCGTTGGATAGCGTGTGTGCTCTCCTAGGTAGTACATTGACAATTCTGTGGAGCGATCTGTCGCAATCAAGATGCGACGTGCGTGATACTGATCCGCAAGCGCTTCTGCTTTTTCCAGGACCGCAAGCGATGAATCGAGTGCTTCATAGTATGAGGCAGACTCCTGAGAACCATGGTCACGAAAATAACCCTGGGTCTTATCGCGTATGTTGGCAACACTTCCCATCAGTTGAGCCAGAACAAGAAAAGCTAAAACAACATATAAAGCCCGGAGTAGAGGTTTGGCGATCCTTTGCCAGCGGGCATTGTCCCAACTTCCTAGTGTTCCAGGTAATAGTCCTATTAAAATGAATGGGGCGGGAACGGTCATAAAAAGGTATTGTGGAAATATTGGCGCGGAATGGCGAGTAAGTATCAGCACCGGAAGTATTTGCCAAGCACACAGAATTGCCAATCCTGCCACTGCTGGACGTGGCATAAAGCTCTCCCAGGATTGCCAGAATCTCTGTCGAGTCTCCTCAGCTTTACGCCGATCTCGAATCTGCTGATACCAGCGCCACAATACTGTGCCACTCAATACAATAATAGTTACGAGCGCCAGTGCCAGAATTAGGTATTCAAATGGTTGCAGGTATGGGTAAAAGAGTTTGCCGAATGATTGTGGATATGAGGGACGTGAGCGTATGCTATATGGTCCAAGAAGCAGACCCTCAAAAAAGATGGCTTGCTTGTCAATGAGCGCTGCCCGAGATTGCATAACCATTAATGGAAGTTCATGGAAACCAGTCAAAAGTTGCCAGAGCAAATAGGGGAAGAAGACAATACCAACGCCAAGGCACGCATAGAACATGTCCCGCCACCGAATGGTTGTGGGTGCCAGCAGAACAGCCAGACAAAGCACGCTTCCTAGGATAATCGTAGTCGGGTGCATTTGATAAAGGATGCTTAACAGAAGACACGCAGGAAAGAACCAACCCTTACGCCGCTCAACGACTCCACGAAACAGAGCAAAGATGAAGAGCATGGTAAATAGGTACATCATGTTGGGTTGCCACAATGTACGCGAGTAATTTAACGGAAGGGGCGCGACCGCATAGAGGAAAGTGGCAAAAATTGCCGCCATACGACCATAATACTTATGCACAAATATGTAGGTAATCGCGACGGAAAGTGTTGCAAGGGAGCCAGTCAACAACGTTCCGGCAATGGGATTTGACGTAAAGAGAGTAGCTGGCATCAATAGATAAATGGACCCAGGGGCATTCGCAAAACCAATCGAGGCTTCATTGCTCGTTACTGGTAAGAGTCCCTGATGGACAGCATCATAGGCCATACGAAAGAGGGCTGCCTGATCAGTATTGAACTCACTACTTCCAAGATGATACAGGCGCAGCCATCCCGCAATCAACAATAATACATAGAATTCCCAGTTGCGTAATATGCTCCATAAATAGGAACGAAATAATTTGGTCTCATGGTCTTTAGTAGGCTTTGATCGAATAGTGTCTATTGAAAAGCTCACACGCATTAGCTCCATTTCTGGCTGATTCTACCCCATCATTATCATATAGATAGAATAAAGTAAATACAGGATACCAAGCCCAGAGAATGAAAAGCAACTAGTAACTGGATGTATAGGAGAACTTTCTGCTGTTTCGGCTACTGGTGCGAGGTAGTTGGCATTAGATAGTGGATGGAGTTCGATAAGCGGGATGGCTACATATTCTTGATAGGAAGGCGAAAGAATATGTTTGACACTCTCGAAGAGAGTGTGGGTAATGAGGCAAAAGCAATCTGTCTTTAGATCCTCAGTAGTAGCTGCTACTGGCGATAATCTACAGACAGATTGTACGCGGGAACGTGTCGTTGGCAAGGATTGTAATATTCCTGGAGTTTAGACTTGCTTTCTTTCGGGTTCTTCACTTTCCTGACCTGAGTTGGAAGGTGCTGGCGTTTCGATGGGCGTGGGGAGAGATGCTGGAGTGTGAACTGGTCGAGGTGTATCGATGTAAGCACCTTGTAGGCGATACTGCTCCAATTGTTCAGGCATAAGCCCTTTCACGTTGATAAAGTTAGCTCGTTTGAGAAGAGCTCCTTGCAAGTCCGCGCCTTGCAGGTTTGTACCTTTTAGGCGTGCTCCGCTCAGGTCGGCTTCAGAGAGTATGGCACCACTGAGATCAGCTTCCGTCAGGTTGGCACCTCGCAGATTGGCATTGTGCAGGTGGGCTTTGGTCAGGTCTGCACGCCAGAGGTTAGCACGTTCGAGATTGACCTGCTTCATATTCGCTCTCCGCAAGCGGGCCTTCTCCAGATTGGCGCCCGCGAGGTCTGCGCGCTTCAAATTCGTGCTTGCTAGGTCAACGAGCAATAATTCGACCTGAGAGAGATTGGCCGATGAAAGATCGACGCCCTCGAGATTGAGGCTGCGCATATCACGATTGATGACCTGGCGCGCGAGATCAGTATCACCGAGAAAACGCAGAACGCTGGCACGCCGGGAAGGATCGAGCATGCGTAGGACCGTCGTTGTACGAGCGTGGGCGATGGCGAGCGCCTTGGGATTGGTCTCTAACTGCTTCTCAAGCAGGAGTTCTGACATACGGTCGAAATAGGTTTGAAGCGCTGCCTCGCGCTGATTGTCGAGTGCGAGTTCGCGTTCTTGATCTTCGCGTTGCTGTTCTTCTTCGCGCTCAGCCTTGTTATGTAGATGGGTGTACAGCGACCCGGTCAATGCCACGGCGACTGGCACGATCAGGATGCTCAACCAGTCCCAGAAGTTCTTGCCAGAGACACCCATCCACCCCCAGGTGTAACGATAGCCCAGAACGACCAGGATCAACGTTACCAGCAGTGTTAGTGAAATACCAATACGGATCCATAAACTCTGTTGAGCAAAAAGGCTCTTGATTCTTTGCCACATATGTTCTTCCATGTGCTGTTGGGGTTTTGTCTGATGAATTCGTTCGTTGAAGAAAAATATTGTTTATTTAAGCTCATTTTTACACAAAGCACTTGTTTTGTCTAGAGCAAGTATGAGGAGTCTCGAAACCAGTTTCTGCGAGGGACTCGCTCTTTCTCCCTTTGAGCGAGAAGCCCATAAGTAGCAATTGAGGTGTGTGATGTGATAGGGTGATAGAAAATAAAAGACGTGGAAGGCCTATTGAGTAAGAGAAGAAGGGGAGCATGGACGCGATGTGAAGAGATATCGAATGTGCGAATGCCGATATACCTGCTGTATTCCAGATGTATTGAAATCTCACCAAATAGGTTCTTTGGGTACAGTATTCCAGATGTATTGAAATCTCACCAAATAGGTTCTTTGGGTACAGTTTGGCCTTTTACCAAACAGAACAGTTAATGAGAAAGGGGAACAAATTCTAATGGATGATTCATACGCGCAACAGCTAATACAGCAGCAAATACAAACAATACTGCAAATGAACTTGCCCTTCCCGCAACAGCTTGAGACAGCGCTGGCCTTCGTGAAAAATCGTGCTCCCGCAGATTTGGTAGAGCAAATATTGAGCACGATTGATCAGCTTCTCACATTGGGTATAGCAGAGCAAGCTCTCAAGGAGGGGGAACATGCCCCAGATTTTACCTTGCCCGATGCTCTGGGCAATGCAATGACGCTCTCGAACCTGCTTACGCGAGGGCCAGTGATACTTACTTTCTATCGAGGAGCGTGGTGTCCATACTGCAATTTGCAGTTGCATGCTTACCAACAGGTGCTTCCTCAAATTCAGGCATTGGGTGCCTCGCTGGTGGCGATTTCTCCACAGACCCCAGATCAGAGCCTTTCACTCGCAGAGAAGTATGGGTTGGCCTTTGCCGTCTTGAGCGATGTTGGTAATCAGGTGGCGCGAGCGTACAGATTGGTGTTTACGATTGATGAGGCTGTACGCACTGCACACAAACAAGTTGGCGCAGATTTGCCTACCTACAATGGCGATGAGTCTTGGGAATTGCCCATACCAGGGACCTTTCTGCTCGATCAGTCAGGAACCGTGCGCTTGGCCTTCGTCGATCCAAACTATACCCATCGACTTGATCCGTCCATTCTTCTCGAACGTCTGATATCCCTTACAGGTGAACGTACTCCTGTTGAGGGGCTATAATTTGTTTTCAAGAGTAGAGACAACAAAGGGCAACCATGGCCAACTTTCTGTTCATGTAAGAGCGACGCGTTCCACCCATTTTTGTAAGCACTTGCGGAATAGGAGTGCAATTGTCACAATTTGGTTGGCGCCATCTGTAATGTAGATGGCTTGGCATAATTCTTTGTGAGCAAAGAATTATGCCAAGCCGAGGGTTGTAAAGGTTGCTGGCTAGGAAAAAGGAGATCTCTCCCACCAGGAAGAATTACTCATACTATTCCCTTTGATGAGGTCCCTCCTCATCATCTGACTTATCTCCTGCCCACGTCCAACGAGGCACCTCGTACAACGGATAGAGATCTTCGTCGCGCTCGGCATGGGAATTTTGCATCGCCACATGTGAACCAAACTCTACATGTTCTTGGAATGCCTTGCGAAAAGGGTCATCATCTGGCATCCCTACTGTATCAAGAGCCATCATGTATAATTCAACGAATCGTTGCCGCTGGGTCTCGGTAATCTTGAGATGGCGATGTCTGGCGATTAAGGTATCCATCCCTCCTAATTCACGGGTAAAACGTTGTGGTCCGCCCAAGGACTCGGCGGTAAAGGCTGTCAAATGGTCAACGTGGTGTGGCTGACCAGATCCGAAAAGGGGCTGAAGCAAAGGATCCTTGAGTACACTGGCGTAGAAGACCTCTTCTAATCTGTACAGGGCATCAAGGCCACCAGCATGTTCGAAGAGTGTTGGCATCAGGCATCCTCCAAGGTCTCAATGGTATCTCCTGCAGAAACCATGCTTCAAGAAGGTTGTGCAGGAAGATAGGAAAACTTTTTCTTTATTTCACAGAGAAGAGAGCTTTTCGATGAAGGACACGGATACTGCCTGAAGATAAGATGAGCGTGATGTACCTTTGTGAACATAGGGAAACATGATTTCATAAGATCCATGTATGCCTCTGTTATTTTTTTCACCATTTTTAACTATGCAGCCGCTCCTATTTTCTATTTCTTAACACAGTATACTCTAAAAAGGCTAGAATATGCGAATTTGCCTATAGTGCTTGGGTATAATCAAATAGAGGCCCTTCTCCACTTTTATCCCCTTTCTAATTTTTTTGGAGTTGGGAGGTCATCGCATGTGGATCCCCAAGCTCGGATGGGCCAATCTGGCTGAGAATCTGCGCTTTGAGGGCAAGGATACAGGCGCACGTCTCACTCGTCAGGCAGATTGGTGGTTTGTGTCCCTGCACGTTGAGATCCCTGATCCCATCGCGGTACAGAAACCAGTTGCTGTAGGGATCGATGCGGGCTTGAACCGTCTGGTGACCTTGAGTACAGGAGAGCACGTCGAAAACCAAGCCTTCCTCAAAACCGCGCTCAAGAAGGTGCGTCAGGCCAACAAACGGCTGCACCGCCGGAAACTGGGATCGCGCGAATCGGGAGAAAGCGCGCTGGCAGGTCGCCCATCTGCACTATCGCATTAGTTGCCTACGCCAGGATGTCCTTCTGTGTTCTCAATTCTGACATATCCGTTGCGCGAGGCGGATCATGCTCTGTATCGGATATGCCTGGCTCATCAGTCAGCGCTTACCTTGGTGGCTTCGCGTAGCCGTTGCATGTCACGCATTGGGGGAACGCCGAAGAGGCTTTTGTATTCCCGATTGAAATGGGAGGCATCCTGGTAACCCACGCGATAGGCCGCACTTGCTGCATCAAGATCCTCCGAGAGCATCAGACGCCGTGCCTCTTGTAGTCGCAGCCGCTTCTGGAATTGCAGGGGACTCAGAGCGGTAACAGCTTTGAAGTGCTGGTGGAATCCCGAAACGCTCATACCGATCTCGCGCGCGAGTTGCTCGACGCGCAGTGGCCGGTCAAAGTCTTGACGAAGCCGCTCAACTGCCCTCGCAATGGGGGAAGAACCCTCCCCAAGCGTCGCCAGGTGGCGGAGCCGAACTCCTTGCTCTCCCATCAGGAGCCGATAGACAATTTCCCGGGTGATCAGAGGCAGGAGAACCGATGCTTCGCTTGGGGAGCCCAGAAGCCTCGTAAGCCGAACGGTCGCTTCCAGTAGGTTGGAATCCAACAAACTGACATCGATGGCCCTCACTCCCACAGGCTTTCTCGAAGGGGCGTAGCCTGCTTCAAGCATGACCGAACTGACAAGGCCAGGATCAAGGGAGAGGCGGAGACTGAGGAACGGTCGCTCTTTCGAGGCTTCGAGGACCTGACCAATATTGGGCAGATCGACCGTCGACAGAAGATAGTGGAAGGGATCGTATCGATAGCGGCTCTCGCCCAGGAGGAACTCCTTACTCCCCTGCGCAACCACACACACTGACGGATCGACCACGCTGTACACGCGCTCCAGAGGTACAGAGTGACGGTACAGGTGTAGCCCGTGAAGCGGTTGGACGGACCCATCGAAGTTGATAGCTTGCCCGATTCGTTCCACCAGTTCCTCGCGATAGGTTTGCAGTAGTGTCGCCTTGCGCTCTCCCTGCCGGTCCGCCATCACAGTCATAGCAACCTCTTTCCTGGTTTCTGCCTTACCTGTCTAAAAATTTGTAGAATCAGACAATCATTTTCGAGAATTATTCTACCACTCTGGGTTCCAGGCTGTCTATAATAAGCATCAGTGAAAGGACGAGCCTCTCTCTCCGGGGCTCATAAACTGGACTTTTCTTCAAGAAGAGATAAAGGCACTCTGATGTAGTGTTTGATCTAGACTTTATCGACTCTCATGTCACAGATAACTGCAAGGGGTGGGAGTGTGAAGCTTATGAATAAAAAAGATGCAAGATGGAGGAATTGAGAAAATGGATATCAAACGAAGTGGCTCACAACCTTCCGGCAGAGGGCAGGCCGAGTATTTTACCGGCACAGTCCGCATTGATCCCCTCTTCACAGCCCCTGAACCGGCCCGTGTGGCTGGTGCCAGTGTCACCTTCGAGCCTGGCGCTCGGACAGCCTGGCATACTCACCCTCTGGGCCAGACCTTGATCGTGACTGCTGGCCATGGCCGCGCACAACGCTGGGGCGGTCCGATCGAAGAAATTCGACCGGGCGACGTGATCTGGTTTGAGCCGGGGGAGAAACACTGGCACGGAGCCGCGCCAACCACTGCTATGACGCATATCGCCATTCAGGAACGGCTTGATGGCAAGACTGTCGACTGGATGGAACACGTCCGCGACGAGCAGTACCAGGGCTAAGCGTGTAAGAAAAGAAGATCGCGGCTATCCTGGATGCGAAGATGGCTAGCTATCGTGCATAAAACAGGATAGCCAGATGTCAGAAGGAGCTTATATGAAGTTCGCAGCAATGTTATTAAGCATTGACGAGAAGGAGATAGAGGAAGTATGAAAGCAGCAATTTTTAAAGAAGCAGGCAAAATAGAAGTTGGTGAGCTGCCAAATCCGATCATTAAAGAACAGACTGACGCTATCGTACGTGTCGTACTGGCTTGCGTGTGTGGCTCTGACCTCTGGTATTACCGAGGTATATCACCGCATCCAGTGGGGTCAATCGGTCACGAGTTTATCGGTGTGGTGGAGGAAGTTGGCATAGAGGTTCAAACCATTAAAAAAGGTGATTTTGTTATTGCACCGTTTGCCTTTAGCGACGGCACCTGTCCGAACTGTAAGGCCGATTTCCAAACAGCCTGCGTACATGGCGGCTTCTTTGGTGCGGGTAACGAAGGCGATGGCGGGCAGGCAGAGTTTACGCGTGTACCGCTGGCTGACGGCACACTTGTGGTTGTTCCAGGCTCCAATTTTTCTGATGAAACGTTGGCTTCACTCCTGACACTTTCAGATGTTATGGGAACTGGCTATCATGCGGCAGTCTCGGCTGGCGTGAAACAGGGTGACACTGTTGCTGTTGTTGGTGATGGTGCAGTTGGCTTGTCTGCTGTTCTATCTGCTAAATTGCTTGGAGCTGAACGGATTATCGCACTGAGCCGTCATCCTGAACGTCAGGCACTTGCGCGTGAATTCGGTGCCACAGATGTGCTTGCCTCGCGTGGCAATGATGCGATCAAAACGATTATGGATCTGACTGATGGCATCGGTGTTGACGCGGTGCTTGAGTGCGTCGGAACAAATGAAGCGAACCAGACGGCCTTTGCAATTGCGCGCGCCGGTGCCATTGTTGGTCGCGTCGGTGTCCCGCACGATGTAGAGGTTCCGGCAACAGGTACGTTCTATCGCAATGTTGGTATGCGCGGCGGTCCAGCTCCGGCACGCGCTTATATCCCTGCTCTGCTTGATGATGTGCTGGAGGGCCGTATCAATCCCGGACGTGTCTTCGACTTTACAACCGATCTCGACCACATTCAGGAAGCGTACGCGGCAATGGACGAACGCCGTGCAATCAAGTCGCTGATAAAAGTAGGGACGATGTAGCAAACGTGAAAGAAGAGAAGCTGAAGTTATCGACGAAGGAGGTCTACAATGACGAACTGGACACGCAATGATCTCGAGCGAATTGGAGCGGCAGAGGAATTGCAACTCGCAACTGTCAAGCAGGATGGCACGTTACGCAAGCCTGTCACTATCTGGGTCGTTCGTGCCGGTGATGATCTCTACGTGCGTGCATACCGTGGCCGTGAAACGGCCTGGTTCCAGCAGATCCAACGAAGGCCTGAAGGACGCATTGAGGCTGGCGGAGTGAGGAAGGACGTGACATTGGTGGACGCAAGCTCCGATGAGGCGTTGGGTAACGAGATAGATGCTGCCTATCAATCGAAGTACCACAGATACAGTGCAACGTATGTTCGCCCGATGGTCGCCCCTCAAGCGCGTGCGACCTTGCTGAAGCTGGTGCCATCTGCGTAAAGAAGCGGGAAGAGAGGAAGATTGCTTGGAATATACGAAGTTAGGAAACACTGGAATGGATGTGTCTCGCATTTGCCTCGGTTGTATGGGGTTTGGGGACACGGAACGGTGGGTACACAAATGGGTGCTTGACGAAGAAAACAGTCGGCCCATCATCAAGAAAGCCCTTGAGTTGGGGATCAATTTCTTCGATACTGCCAACGTCTATTCCATTGGGAAAAGTGAGGAGATCCTTGGGCGGGCATTGAAGAATTTCGCGAATCGGGACGAGGTAGTCATCGCGACTAAAGTACATGGCAAGATGCATGATGGACCCAATGGTGCTGGGCTATCGCGCAAAGCGATTCTGAGCGAGATCGACCACAGTTTGCAACGGTTGGGAACAGATTATGTGGATCTCTACCAGATCCATCGCTGGGATTACCAGACTCCCATCGAGGAGACGATGGAGGCGCTACACGACGTGGTGAAAGTTGGAAAGGCTCGCTACATCGGCGCCTCCGCCATGTTCGCGTGGCAGTTCCAGAAGGCGCTGCACGTTGCCGAGAAGCATGGATGGACCCGCTTTGTCACAATGCAGGATCACCTGAACCTCATCTATCGCGAAGAGGAGCGTGAGATGCTACCGCTTTGCCGTGAGGAAAGGATTGGCGTGATCCCGTATAGCCCACTCGCATCTGGAAGATTAACGCGTGACCGTTCTTCGGAAAACACGCTTCGCGTCGAAACAGATCAGATCGCAAAGAGCAAGTACGATGCGACCGCCGAGACCGATCAACGGGTCGTGAAACGGGTTGCGGAAATCGCGGAAAAACATGGCGTGCCGCGCGTTCAAATCGCGCTGGCCTGGCTGTTACAGAAGCAACCGGTGACTGCTCCTATCGTCGGAGCAACGAAAATCACGCATTTGGAAGATGCCGTCGGAGCGCTGGACATCCACCTGACCCGGGAAGAGGTCGCATACCTGGAAGAGCCGTATGTGCCGCATCCTATCGTCGGCCATCAATAAACTGGAAGTGAGGAAGCATTGACCCGCATTCAGTGAAAGAGAAGTACATGATCACGACCTCATCTCAACAGAGAATTCAACAACCAAGAGCACAAACCATGATGCCACTGCTGGCTCTCTGTCTTGGCTACTTTATGACGATTCTCGATGTGACCATCGTCAATGTAGCATTGGTTGATATCAAAGAGCACCTGAGCACGAATGTGACCGGGCTGCAATGGATTGTGGAGGGCTATGCCCTCGTCTTCGCCAGTTTGCTGCTGACTGGCGGAGCGCTTGGCGACCGAAGAGGAAGTAGAACGATTTTTTTGGTTGGTTTTGCCCTCTTCACACTGGCGTCAACGCTGTGTAGCCTGGCACCAACGTTGCTCGTCTTGCAGATTGCCCGTGCCATCCAGGGGCTTGGGGCAGCCCTGCTTGTCCCCAATTCGCTCGCCCTCTTAAATACCATCTATACTGAGGCACACAAACGGGCGCAAGCCATTGGTATCTGGGCCGCTGTGGCCAGCATCGGAGCACTTTCAGGTCCTCTGCTTGGAGGTTTTTTGGTCAATGCGTTTGGGTGGCGTAGCATCTTCCTGATCAACCTGCCTATCGGCATTCTCGGCTTTCTGCTCACCTTTCGTTCTATTACTCCTTCGTCGCCGCAAGCAGGACGCAACCTGGACCTTCCTGGGCAAGTGACAAGTATTCTCGCATTGGGACTGTTGACATTTGCCTTGATTGAAGGAAACAGCTTGGGAAACAGATCTCCGCTTATTCTTGCAGCATATACTGGAAGTGCCCTCTTTTTCCTCATATTCCTTTGGAGAGAAAAGACCACCAGCCATCCGATGCTTCCCTTGAACCTGTTTCAAGAAAGAACGTTCTCTGCGACCAATATGGTCGCCCTGTGCCAGACCTTTACGTTTACAGGCTTCATTTTTGTCATCAGCCTGTTCTTGCAAGAGGTGCAACACTATACGCCATCGCTCACAGGATTGGCATTGCTTCCTTCCTTTGGCAGTGCCTTGCTCGCAACCTCTCTCTCTGGCATGCTTATGGCTCGCATCGGGACCAAACGTGTGATGGTCATTGGGCTGCTCCTCAGCACTTTGGCCTGTTTTGGGTTTTTGCTGGTTGAGATACACACCAACTACCTGTTGCTGGCGTGTATCACTGCCGTCTTGGGATTCGGGCTTGCCCTGATCTTACCGGCCATGACTGAGGCGGTGATGTCGCATGCTCCAAAAGCCCAATCAGGCATCGCATCGGGCATGCTCAATGTGAGCCGGCAGGTGGGTGGGGTTATCGGAGTCGCGATTCTTGGAACGCTTGTGGGGAATCAGCAGATGTTCCTCTCAGGCATGCATCTCGCCTTTGTCGTCGCCGGAGGGGTTCTCTTCCTTGGATTGGTCTGTGCATGGGTCTTCGTCAGAAGGTGATAGGAGACACCCCAATTGTGAACCCATTGTGAAACGCAGGAGGACCGTATGACAAATGAAAGGAGTATCGAAGAGATACGTACAGAAAGAGATTATAAGGCCACGAATGGTTTAGATAAGAGGGGTAAATGAACTATTTTGAGGTTTTTAGGATATGGGATCCCGCTGCATTGCTCCTGATAACAGCGAATGTAGCGGAATCCCCACAATGAGCATCATCACGAGAAAAGCACCAATGAACAGGATGCGTTGGGTCATTGCGTTCATCCTTTCTTTTTGACACACAAAATTGATCACCCATCATACATAGACCTTCCGCCTTGTAACAGGAGAACCATCGTGCTTGCGCAACAACTGGTCGAGTGCTTGCGGGAGTGTAGGATACACAAACTGGAAGGTCGCCTCCATCAGACGTTCAGGCACAAGATGCTGGCTGTCCAGCATCACCGTCGCGAGTTCTCCTAACGCCGCTCGGAGCACGAACGCGGGAAGGGGAAACAGGGAAGGTCGTCGCAAAATGTCCTGGAGCGCGCGCAGAAACGTTCGATTGGTCGCCCCTTCCGGCGCACAGAGATTGAACGGGCCGGAGAGTTGGCGCTGTTCTATCAGAAACTGGATGGCACGGGCCACGTCCACGCGATGAATCCAAGGCAGCCACTGGTGCCCGTTGCCCACTTGACTCCCCAGCACGCGAGCAAACTGCACCAACGGGGGAAAGGCGCCAGCATGGAGGTCGAGGACCAGCCCGGTACGGATGATACAGCATCTGGTTGGAGCAGAAGCGGTCGATGCTTCCCACTCCTGGCAGACCCGCGCGCGAAAGCCCTGCCCAGGCAAGCTCGTCTCGGTCAACAGTTCCTGTCCGCGATCACCATAGTATCCCGAAGCTGAGGCTTGGATCAGCACCGCTGGTGCCCCATAGCGCTCCATTGCTTGGATCACCGCCTGTCCGGCGCTCAGACGGCTCTCCAGAATGCGCGCTCGATACGTGCGCGTCCAGCGCCAGTGAGCCGGAGTCGCGCCCGCCAGATTGACGATGGCGCACTCATTGGTTAGCAATTCTCCCCATCCTTGTGCAGAGGTGGCATCCCAGCTAATCGTCTGGATCTGTGGCAAGCCTTGTTGGGAAAACATCTCTGCTGCCTGCTTTGGATATCTGCTCAAGATGATGATCTCATATCCTTGAGAGATAAGGAGATGGGTGAGCGTCCGTCCAATCAGTCCGGTACCACCAGTAATCAGCACGCGCATTCCTCACCTCCGCTGCTCCTCTGCTTTGTTCTGAGACGCCAGCCAAGTAACCCACCACAGCCAAAGAGTAGTGCGTTCTCCAGCCCATGAATTGCAATCATCTGAGCTATGGTGAAGGTCCACGCTCCGGTTGCAACGCCAAGGGCATACGCTCCGGCAACCAGCATGGTGAAAAAGACGGTCAGATACGACAACGCCATAAACATCTGCGCGAACCGGGAAACGGTTGTGGGCACAACGAAACGCAGACCCAAGAGTGCGAGCAGAAGCAGGCTGAGAGCCAGTAGATCGGCTGGTGTCGTGTCGAGATCGGGCAGGCCGGTGATCTGGGCAGCAGTTAGCCCGGCAGCGACCAGCAGCGGATTAATCAGAACGCCGAAGGCCGCAGTGCGATAAGCCATCCAATAGACCCCACGACATGTCACCAGATTGTTGTGAAGAGCCTGCCCAGTCAGTCCTGTGATGACCAGCGCGGTCAGGGGAATCACGTGAAAATGAACGGCTGTAAGCAGGTCAGTGTGCACACCAAAGCCCAGCGGCTGAAGACCCCAACACGCCAGCATCATCCATGCCCCGCCTGCTGGTAGGTAAAGCAGGGCTCCTGCCAGGCAGAGTTCGGCAAGCGAGGGGCAGTGCTTCTTTCTGAGCATCTGGCAGAACTGAACCAGACTAAGCAGCGCGAGCAGCCCGGTAAACCCACCCCAGACAGAAGCAAATGTTGCAGCTAACGGTCCCGTAGGAAGAAAGAAGGCGGCGCCACCGAGAATGGCCGCCAAGGGCTGGAGAAACACGACCAGTGCAGTCCATTTCGAGAACAAAGGGCCTGCCTGCTGGGAGAAAACAAAAGGGAGAGCTAACGGAGTGATCACAAACAGCGCCAGCAAGAGCACAATCTCCAGATCATTCAGTTGGGTCCAACTGAGCAGACGAGCACATACGATGCCTCCCCAGATGCCTCCCCCAAAGCCAGGGCTGATCCAGCTCCACCTGACCCGTTTGTTTCTGTGCAAAGACATATGAAGCTCCATATCTTAATGATCACCAGACACCTCGCAGGCACGCGAATTGGGCACTACAATACTGATGATCAGCCAGGTTTACAGAAAAGTGAACGTTGTTCACTTGTTAATATCCTAGCAGATGCGTTATGCTGTAGTCAAGGGTTGGATACCGACTTCCAATCAAGCGGGTTGGTGTCCAGGGGGCTCATGTGGATGTCGGCGAGCAAAATCGTCTTGAGGAGAGCAGTATGGAATCGTCTGAGGCGCAGGAGACGCGCGAACCACGAGCAACGCAGAAACTTACGCAGAAAGCGCTCCTGACGCGGCAGCGCATCATGGAGACAGCCTGGCGCCTGTTCGCGACGAAAGGCTATGATCAGACCACAATGCGCGAGATAGCGGCAGAGGCCTCGTGTTCCCTGGGACTGACCTATCGATATTTTGCCAGCAAAGAGGATCTCGTCCTGGAATTGTACCGCTGGCTGGTGCTCCAGTTAGAGGAACTGATTCCGCTGCTTCCTGTGACCTCCATCGCCGACCGTTTTCATCAGCTTATGCGCGCACTGTTGGAAGTCATGACACCTCACCGCTTAACGCTGGTTGCCTTATCTGGGGCGGCCCTCAATCCCCTCTCGCGCGCCGGGGTCTTCGGCAAGGAGGGAGCGGAAGTTCGTTACCGAGCGCGTGCAAGCTATCGTCTTCTGGTGGAGCATGCCAGGGATATCCCTCGTGCCTCACAGGTGGAGGATCTGGCGACGATTCTCTATGGCTTGCAGCTAGCCCTGGTTCTCTTCTGGCTCCAGGATCTGAGCCCTGAGAGACGCCAGACCGAGGCTCTTTTGCAGTTCATTCATGAACTGCTGGGGCGATTGCGCCCCTCTTACGGATTCCTTGGATCGCGCACCTCCTGGCTCGGTTCGCGCACATTGTTGGACCGCTGCTTGGGTCGGAAGGGGGATGATCAGTGCCAGCTAGGAAGCATGGCTCGCCTTAGCAAGAAGATGATCATGAGAGCAGGAACCTGTTGCCCTTTAGATGCGCAGGCTTTGCAAAAAAAACGTAGCTCCCTTCTAGCAGGAGATTCAGACGAACAACGAAGCGTTTGATAGCGTCCTGAAATGCACAGGATCGAGCCTGACTCCCGCCAGATGTGAACAACCACTTTGATAGCTTATGCTAAAGCGGTTGTTCACGGATTCCGACCTCTACACAGTATTGACTTAACACTGTGTAGAGGTACAGGCGCAGGATCATCAGGAGATTGAGGGCACAATGGGCAAGACGACATACGAGGGATGTGCCTCATCATGTAGGATCATTTGGTAGGCGACGACCAGCTCGGCATCGACGCCGAAGTCGTGACCTGTGTTGGGATTGCGATCCCAGCGCGGAAAATTGCTGCTGGTGATATCCAGGCGAATGTGATGCCCGCGCTTGAAGAGATTGCTGGTGGACCAGAGATCGATCTCGTACTCATAGGCGGTGCCTGGCTCGATCAGCGACGGCTCTTCACCTCGCGTGAAGCCACGATAGCGGGCACGAATGATGCCATCGGTGAGGTTTCGTGCGTAGCCGTCGGGATGCACATCGACTAGGCGTGCCACGAAGTCTGTATCCGGTGCGCTCGATTTCGCCCACAGCACGACTGTGATCGGTCCGGTCACCTCGGTGTCTTCTTCTAATGGTGGCGTGGTGTAGACCAGCACATCCCTCCGGCTCTCTGTGGCTCGTTGGTCATAGGGACCAGCTGGATATTCCACCGTCATCAGCAGCGCACCTCCGTGCGTGATAACCGGATTTGCGGGGTCGTAATTGTACGTATCCGCGGCCTCCTCACGTGGCGGGATTGTGCTCAGCGTCCCATTGCCATGTATGGTATTGGCTTGTCCGCCGCTGTGCAGGTAGTAGCGCGTCTCAACTGCGCGCGCCAGTGGCCATTCGTTCTCCTCGCGCCACACATTCGCGCCCATCACGAAGAGCCTGATTGGTGCCTCCTCCATGACGCCATTCTCAAGTCCCTTGAGCCAGTGATCGAACCAGCGCTGGTGGATGCTTTCCATGGAATTCCTCAGGTCAAGCGTCACGCTATTGGCGCCGATGCCAAAATTGATCTCGCCGACGAAGTTGGTGCGGTTCATATGCGACCACGGTCCAATCAACAACTGACTCTGGCGTGCTGCGCGCGTGCTGCCGCGCTCGTGCATGGCGCGAAAACTCTCGATGGTGCCCTGTAAGTAAAGATCGTACCAGCCACCAATATTGAGGGCTGGTACCTGTACCTGCTCATATTTGCCCGCCAGCGTGAGTCCATCCAATCCCTTACGATCCATCACATGCTCAAGCTCCTCAAACAACGCTTGCCCCGTGCCGGTGCGCTTGAGCGGCGCAAACTCTTTGAGCGGTAGGGACCAGTAACCCCGTGTGCCCAGTGCGTCAATCTCCTCCGCCAGTTCGCGCAGAGCCTGACCAAGTTTGCGCGGATCAGCCTCACCCTGGCATTGTTTGAGGACCACATCAGTTCCAACCGACTGTAAATGCCAGTTCGTATGCTTGCCCAGCTCAAAAGCCCCGGCCCGATACCGCGAGCCGTCCAGCGGGTCGCCCACAGTGATCATCGGCACAATTGTCTTGAGAGCAGCGGGCTGTAGGGTGGCTGGTGCCCACTGGGCAAAACCAGAATACGAGGCTCCAAACATGCCGATCTGGCCATTGCTATAGGGGAGACGCGCTGCCCACTCGATCGTATCCACCCCATCCATCCACTCATTGACATTCGGTTCCCATTCTCCCTCGGACGCGTAGCGCCCACGGGTATCCTGAATAATCACCACATACCCCCTGCGCGCCATCTGCGTAGGATCGAAGAGGGACGTTGCCAGTGGCAAATGCTTGCCATACGGAATGCGCAGGAGCAGCACTGGCCAGTGCCCCTCGCTTACCGGACGATACACATTAGCGCGTAGCACTACTCCATCGCGCATGGTCGCGGGCACATCATACAGGACTCGAACTTCACTTTCCTGCTTCTGAGTCATAAAGAGATGTTCCTCTCGTTTTCTCCTGGCCGCTCAGGCCATGGGTTGTGTCTTGTTCTCTAGTATTAGATAAGTCTTATATAAGACTTATCTAATACTAGACAGATTGTATAATAACGGCTGGGCCCTATGTTGTCAAGAGGAAACTCAGGAGGAAAAAGAGATGTCGCTTGCCTACGCTATTCTTGGTTGGTTGCACAAAGAACCCATGACGGGTTATGACCTCAAGAAGCAATTTGATCAGGGGGTTGGTTATTTCTGGCTTGCCGACCAAATGCAAATCTATCGCACTCTGGATCGGCTGGTGGAACAGGGGTATGCCTCGGTTCACGAAGAGATCCAGCACGCACGGCCCAATCGCAAGGTCTACACTGTGACAGAGACCGGGCGCGTGGAATTTCGCCGTTGGTTAACCGAATCTCAGGATCTGCCCATCTTCCGTGATCCTCTGCTCATTCAGGTCTTCTTCGCGTCTATCCTATCAAACGCTGAGGTTATTCAATTACTTGAGCAACAGCGTACCGCTCACAATGAGCGGTTGGCATCGTATCAACAGCTGGTCCATTTTCCCCTGGATGCGTTAGTTGGGACGTTAGGAGTGAGTCGCAGACAGATGCTCCGACGCCTAACATTAGAGCAGGGATTAAAACGAGAACAGGCGTATATTGACTGGTTGGAAGAGGCCATTGAAGTCGTGCGCCGCCTTCCAGAGTAAGAGGAAATTATACCTATTGGGGTAGGCTCTAAGGCCCAGAGACACACGCGAGCTGTCGTCTTTGAGTGCTTTCGCTTCTTCATCCTATCGTGGAGGCCGTGCGATCAGATGATCGGGAACAAGCACGAGCACTTGAGATCACATGGATCGTTGATCGAAGTGGTGATCTTGCAGCCCAGGCCTGATACCATCTCCGGGTAATGGGTGATCAAAAAAAGGAGTGGAGGCTGTTCCCAGCGCACCGTTCCATCTCTTTTGTACATCACGGCTGTCAAGGTTTAGGAGTCAGTACAGACCAAATGACAAGGATGTGCGTCAAAATCCTCGCCCGATGGTTTCTCAATTTCTTATGAGGCGCAAATCATAAGTTTCTGTTATAGAAATAGGATGAGTCTCGATCATTAACAAGGGGAACCTCCTATCATAAAAGAGCATCTCCATTTATAGTTCCTTAGATAGAGGAAATGATGCGGAATCGAAGATCAACAGCCAAGTAAGGTCCATTGCTTCAGCCATTTTCCTCAAGACTTGCTTTTCATTTCTCGTGCAAAAAGCCTTTGTAGCAGATGCTACAAAGGCTGGTTAAACTACACACATGATAAATGAGAAACAGGGGATGCTACATGACAAACAAAAGTAATTTGTTTGCTTCTGTTATTAATCATGAGGAGCGCATGAATCTCTCTGCGCACGGCGTGTTATATCCATGAAACCATCATGGAATGATTACTTAATCTACGCACTCTCCTCTGTTTCTTCATAACGGCCGCCCAGCCATCTGGCAAGAAATTTCTCTGCCGCTGCATAGAATTTGATGCGGTTCTCTGGCTTGGCAAAACCGTGTCCCTCGTCAGGGAAGAGCATATATTCGTAGTTAATGTCCTTCTCCTTCATGGCAGCTACAATCTGTTCGGACTCATTCTGTTTAACGCGAGGATCATTTGCCCCTTGTGCGATAAGTAGAGGAATCTTGATCTGGTCAGCTTTGAAGAGAGGTGAACGCGACTTTAAAAACTCCTCCTCAGTATCTGGATTCCCCACCCGCGTATGGAAGGTCGCCAGGAATGTGGACCAGTAGGGCGGAATCGTCTTGATCAGGGTAAGCAAGTTGCTAGGCCCAACAATGTCAACAGCGCAGCAAAAGAGATCGGGCGTAAAGGTTGCGCCAACGAGAGCCGCGTAGCCGCCATAGGACCCACCATAGATCGCGACCTTCTTGGGATCAGCAATACCTTGCTCAATAGCCCAATGCACAGCATCTACCAGATCGTCATGCATTTTTGCTCCCCACTCTTTATTGCCCGCATTTAAGAAGTCCTTCCCATAGCCAGTCGAGCCACGATAGTTGATCTGCAAGCAGGCATACCCCCTATTGGCGAGCCATTGTGCCTCGGCTCTGTAGCCCCAGCTATCGCGTGCCCAAGGACCGCCATGCACATTGAGTACCAAAGGCAGGGTGGTTTGTGATTCACCCTCGGGTAGCGTCAGGTAGCCGTGAAGCGTGAGACCGTCACGAGCCTGAAATGTAACTGGTTGCATTGGGGCTAGAAGATAGTTACTCAATTCTGGCTGATTGGTAAAGAGGAAGTGACCATTCTTGCTGGCACGATCATAGACATAATAGGCCACGGGACCATCATCTACAACATAACTTACAAGCCAGGTTTGGTCATCATCAGCCCGGCTAAGAATGAAGATATCACCAGCATGGAGTTCACGTAACCGCATGAAATCCTCTTGCAAGGAGGCATCAAGTATTGTCCATTCCACACGATCCCGATTAAAGGTAACCGCTTGAATCTCGTAGGTATCGTGATGTATCATCACGTTTTCAACATCATAGTGTGGATCTTCCGCCAGCACGCTCATTTCTTCAGTATCAAGCGCAAGTCTCACCAGACGTGAAGCATTCGCATTACGTGAGTCTATCATGTAGAGGCCATTACCATCGTGGGTAAAACTAACGGGGCCGCTTGTCTGTGCATCTTCAGCGGTCCATGTGATGAGCCTGCTCCATTCGCTCTCCTCCCGCTCACGTACTAACAGTTCATTGCCACCATCAGGAAGCGCTGTCACTGCTCCCCGTACCTTCAATTGTGTATCAATCACCCAACTGGCAACATTGCCAGGATTTTTGGCAACCAGCTGCAATTCGTCTGAGAGGAGATCAAGATGATAGACGTCATGGACACGAGGATCCTCTTTATTCAGCTCTATCAGTAACTCAGTGGGAAAATGCTTATCGCGACTTGCCACACGTGCCTGTACATTCTCAAATGGTGTGAGGTCGCGTGTCTCACGCGTTTCAATGTTTGTCAGATAGAGGTGCCAGTTCTCATCACCACCAATGTCCTGAATGTAGCCAATATGCTTGTTATCAGCCGCCCAGAAATAAAAGCGTATCCCTCGCTCTTTATCTTCGGTCACAGGCTGATAGTCGTCACCATCTAAAGAACCAACCCAGACATTGAGCGCATTATCAACGGGCGCCAAGTAGGCCAGGTGCTTGCCGTCTGGAGAGATTTGTGGGCTAGCCTTGACCGGATTCCCAAAGAGAACTTCACGTGGTATAAGCTGCTTGGTAGTGGCCTTCATTTTGGAGTTTCCTTCCCTAGACTAAAAGTACGAAAGAACGTGTAGATTTCTTCCACACTTTATTAACGTTCTTTGCATTCCTTTATGTCCAAAATTCTGGCTCTCCCGCAAAAATAGTGCTCAGTAATATCAAGAAATGGCTTTGGCATATGCTACTGTCGGAGTAATGTTGACAAAAGAAGAAGTCGCCCGATAGCGTGTCGCTTCCGGAACGGCTTCTTCTTTGGCGTTGTGCTCCTTGTCACCGATCGGTCCGAGGCCTGCCAGCGAAGGGATACCTGCGCACGCGACAAGCGCGTTTGCATCCGAGGTCCCATCTTTGAGCCCGGTGCCGTAGGGGAGGCCGAGACCTTCGGCCTCCTCCTGCCCCAGTTGAGCCAGCCGCCCGATTGATGCCGTCGCCGGGTAGGGAGGAGGCGACTTGAATGACACCTGAAGCGTTGCCGTTGGCAGTGCATCCGAGAAGTCTTCCTCCAAGAGGGGTCGCTGCCAAGTCTAGGTCCTGCTCCCTGAACATATTTGTGTGGCTGCCGTACTTGGTAAGATGTTCCTCAAGCGGATGCAGGTTATCTAATAATTACAGGAGCTTGTGATGAGGATCGCTGACAGGGAATCGTTGGGAAGATGTCCATTGAGGCCGTCAAAGTTGCCTCCCCAGTTATATGCCCCGCCGAAACTCTGGGAATTCCCCCATCCCGTATGTGTATTTTTATCGACGTTCTGGTAAAACGTACCGTTATTGCAGCCCCCATAGAAACTACTTGCCTGATCATTCCAGCTTACAGGCCAGAAGAGCCAATATTGCGTCAAATCAGCCCAACCCGTGCCGATGAAGCAGATCATACTCCCTTGATAATTGGCGTCCGAATAGATCTTGAGCGCACCGGTATAGGCTGAACAAGCATTATCGGTTGTTATAGCCGGCTTCACACTGGTCTTTGTGTTTCCGCTGGAACGCTGATCAAGACATTGGGAAGTGGCAGGGGCACTCCCGTGCAGTTGCACCAAGATCTGATGGCATGTGACAATCGCCTTCTTGGCAGAAGTGGGAGATGAGGCATAGGAGGGGAGTGTTGTGGCCAGTAAGGCGAGACAAGCAAGAAGACAGGCCAACATCACGCTCCAAAGGAGGCGGAACGAAGGATATCGCATGAATCCATCCTTTCATGTGTTCATGTCAAACAACAAATCACTTTGGCTCCGTTGAGCATTGCTTTCTTGCTTCTAGAAAGCAATGAGAGCATCTCAAACACACGCGTTATCCTAGAGGAAACTGCTCTCGACAGTGTTCTTATGTCTCATAAGCGAGACGACCTTACTGCTGGAGATTCCGTTTCCCTTTGATAGTGAAAGTATAGTGGCTCTGGCAGGGAAAGCTGTATAGCAAATTTATAGCAACTTTTGGGCTTTGATATAGCATGCTCAGGCGCAACGTAGCCACCATCTCCGCACCTGCTCAGAGAAAATGCTATGTACCTGATAGAATGGTTCGCCAGCAGAGTAGCACGGAGATTTTTCTTGAACACTGCCTCGCGCAAAAACTTGCCGTACTCATCAACTGCGGGTGTGGCAAGGTTTTGCTCGTTGAGCTTGTCCAGGGCAATGGAGAAATGGGTCAATGGGAGAGAACCGCACGTGATCAGAAAGAAGGAGAGAGTTTGTTGTTGATAACCCAAATTCCAAAATGTATACAGTGTGCCACTTGTCACACGTGGGCTCTGCCCAGCAATTGCAGTATAAACCCATCAATAGGCTGAAACCTCTATATCTGCTACAATAGCTCATCAATATAATAAACAGAATAGTAGTACTTTAAGTAAATAACTTTTTTGCTCATATAGTTACTTCCTCTTATAATATTTGACGATTTTATGAAAAGCATGTTACGCTGCCCCAGAGAAATGTTGAGTTTCATTTGCTTACCAGCCTCCAACATCGCCATTGCCTTTGGGCAGGTGAAGCTTTCTCTCGCTTGATACTACCTACCTAGCCAAACTTCGTGAGGAATGGATGTGGATGAAGACAGGATTGACGTGAGTGCGGGCTTAGACATAAGCCTTGAACTCTTCGCACTCCATCGCTTGAGCGGTACACTTCAGGCTGAACTCCATCGGGTTCCTGGACTTCCCAAGAAGAGCACCGCTAGATTGGAACTGGTCAATGGAGCGGTGGTGTCATGCTCTGTGATAGACAAACAAGGACAGCAGGCTCCAATTGCCAAAGAGGTCCTTATTCGTCTCAATGATGAGAGAGGACCTTTTGAATGGAGCTTTCACCCAGTAAAACCCACGTCACCCAATCACGTGACCAATCACCCACCCACCCAAACGCGTTCGCCTCAACCACAGAGGACGCCAACAGGCCAAGCGGGCGGCTCATTTCCGGTTGTGTCAGATACCAATATGCTCATTCCCCACGCTGTTGCGGTAATGAATTGGCACTGGTTTCACAACTGGACGCCACAGCAGCGTCAGGCATTGTTTATGGTATGGCGGTTGATTGACGGGCGGCATACCGTTTGGGAGATCAAAGAGGCACTGCAAGCATCTCACGCACCCACTCTGGTTGACGAGATACTCAATGCGCTTCTGACCTTGAAAGTGATTATTCTAAAGAAGTAGAGAAGAAGGAGAAAAGTGAAGTAACGTGAATATGAACATCCCCCCTGTGGAGACTCCTGTGGCTCCATCACCAGCCCGCTCCGTTGGTGACATGATGGAGACCAAAGGGGACCGTCTGGATAAGCTTTTCGGGTGGTGGTACAAACTCACAATGCCACCTCAGCCTCCAGCCAACGCCAGTATCATCAAAAAAGAAGCCTATCGACGGCATCGCACCATCAGCACAGTTGGCATCCTTTTCCTCATCATGGAAATTATAGATATTACCGTCGTGATCGGGGCTAGATCGATGGTTATGAATGTAGACTATGTGCTGGTCTATCTGTTCATCGCGGCCATGATGGTGGCGAATCGGCTTGGGCGACCTGTTCTTGCGGGCAGTATTCCCGTCTTTGGGTGTGAAATCCTCCTGGTTTTCACTATCATCTTTATGTATCCAGAGATGAATATCGTCAGTATCGTGTTCTATGGGCTCTTCGTCTTCATCGAACTGCTGTCGATTTCGCTGCTGCCCATCCGCTTTGTGTTTGTCTTCGCGGTCCTTGATTCGGCCTTTATTGTCCTTGACTACTTCTTCCAGCCAAAGGCGGTGGAGCTCACCCAGGCGATTGGGGCCAATGGCTTCGTCGTCTTCGGTGTTCCCGTGGCTTTGCAATTTCTGGTTGCGTTCATCTCCGCCCTGTGGGTCTCAACAGCCAGTGCCGCCTCGAAGCGTGCCAATCGCGCTGAGATGATGGCGGCCATTGAGAGCGCGGTGGCGAAGGACCGGCAGCTTGTTGATCAGGAAAAACAGGAATTAGAAGCGAGTATCCAACAACTTGTGCAGGTCTATGTCGATGCGAGCAACGGTCAAATGGTTGAGCGTATTCCCTATCCTCCTGCAAAAGTCCTTTGGCCTCTGGTTGGCGTCCTCAACGCGCTATGGATGCGCCTACGTAGTGCCCAATATACCGATGCAGAACTCATGAGGATGAAGCAAGCGATTACGGCCTATGATGTCCTGCTGCAAAGGACGGCCCAAACACCTAACCAACCTTTGCCATTGCTGCGTACAGGAACGGATATTGACCTCTTGAATATCTCACTGCAAGCCGTTCAAAAATCATGGCGTAGTGTAAGCAATACTTGATCATGTAAAACATCATCTCTCCCCAAAGAAAGAGAAGGATCTCATATATGGCAGAGACAATACACCCATCACCAACCGCCACAACACCAACGGCAAAACGCGTGCCTCAGTACCGATCACGCAATCCACTGAGCGCCACGCTGGCTTTTCAAAAACAGCCACTTCAGTTTCTTGGCTCGCTGGCAAAAGAGTATGGCGATATCGTGCAATTCCCCTTGCTCAACATGCAGATCGTGATGCTCAATCATCCTGATTACATCAAGCGGGTCCTGATTGATAACATCAGCAATTATGACAAAGATGTTTTCATCTATAAGATGCTGCATACCGTCATGGGTGAAGGACTCATCACCAGTTCGGGGGAGAAATGGAGGAAGCGACGACGCCTGATGCAGCCAGCTTTCCATCGCCAGCGCATTGAAAAGCTAGTGGATCTCATCAACGATATCACACGCGGCACCATTGAGACCTGGGAAGAAAAAACGGTACGCAATGAGACGATCTACGTCAAGGAAGAAATGCTCAAAATTACGCTCAAGATGGTGAGCATGGCTCTTATGAACATTGACGCCAGTGATGCCGCACAGGACTTTGGGCGGGCTTTCCAGACCTCCAATGAGGTCTTAGCCGCCTTTGCGCGTATGCCCTTCCCGCCACTCTCTTTCCCAACGCCCTCGCATCGACGTCTCCGGCAGGCGATCCAGCAAATGGATGTTATTTCCTACACAGTCATGCGCGAACGTCGTGAGCGCCAGGAAGACACGGGCGATCTGCTCTCGATGATGCTGGCCTCTGTGGATGAAGAGACGGGTGAAGGGCTCAGCGATCAAGAATTGCGCGATGAGATTCAGACTATTTTTATCGCCGGTCATGAAACAAGCGCAAATGCCCTCTCCTGGGTCTGGTATCTCCTCTCCCAACATCCTGATGTTGAAGCAAAACTGCACGAGGAGGTGGATCGAGTGCTGGGGGGGCGCGTTCCCACGATGGAAGATCTCTCTAAGCTGGTCTATACGAGGATGGTGATTGATGAGACGATGCGACTCTACCCAACGGTGTGGCAGTTGATGCGGCGTACCATCAATGATGACGTAATTGATGGTTACTACATTCCTGCCGGGAGCATCGTCTTCTGGAGCAATTATGAACTCCATCGTCATCCCGCCATCTGGGAGGATGCTGAGCGCTTTGATCCAGAACGCTTTGCACCTGAGCAAGTCGCCAAGCGCCCTCGTCATTATTTTATGCCCTTTAGTGGCGGACAACGCATCTGTATCGGCAATAACTTTGCCCTCATGGAGATGCAAGTGATGCTCTCGCTGGTAGCTCAAAACTACCGTCTTGTCTCACTCTCAGATCAGCCAGTTGAGCCAAAAACCGCCTTGGCGCTCGTCCCCAGTACGGACCTTCCCATGAAATTAGTGAAACGCTAAGCACGACCACTCTCATCACACGAGAAGAGAAGCACCAAGGCGGTTTGGTTTCCTTGGTGTTTCTCCCATTTATTGCATATTAATATGTATCACTTTTCACGCATCATGAAAAAAGCCGTATGACAAGGCTATTGTACACTTTGCCGAGAAGAGATGACAATCTCATCACTCGTCGCTGACGCCTCTGCATTCTGGTCCATCTCTCTTCAAAACACCTGGAAAAGCATCTATGGCAGCCGCTCGTCAGTACGACGAGTAAACAGGAGCATCAAGAAAGGCCAACCATGTGAGAGAAGCATAGAGCTTTTCTGGGATTGCTATACTCAAAATAAATACCGGGTGTTTTCTTGCCTCTCTTCAGATGCCAAGGATTTCTAGGCAAGGGGATGCGCCTACAACGATCCCTAAAGGAGAACGTGATGACTAGCTTACCCATACGCGATCCCATGCAAGACCACCTGCTGACTCCAAAGAATGCAGCACTGGTGCTCATCGACTATCAGCCGTTGCAAATCTACACCGTCAAATCGATGAATTCTGGCGACCTTATCAACAATGTTGTCACCCTCGCCAGGCTCGCGAAGGTGTTTGAACTTCCTATCGTTCTTACAACGGTCAATGTAAAGACTGGCGTGAATCCAGATACCATTCCACAGTTAAAAGAAGCACTCTCGGGTGTGAAATCGTATGATCGGACCTCTATTAATACCTGGGAAGATAAAGAGACGGTGGCGGCGATTAAAGCCACCGGGCGGCGAAAACTGATCATCGGTGCGTTGTGGACCGAGGCATGCCTGTTGTTTCCAACCCTTGACGCGCTCAAGGAGGGCTACGAAGTCTATCCCGTGGTGGATGCACTTGGTGGGACAACGTCTATGGCGCATGAGACCGCGTTACGCCGAATAGAGCAGGCTGGTGCACATCTGGTGACATGGAACGCGGTCGCATGTGAACTGCAACGCGATTGGGCACGGAAAGAAACGGTTAAAGGGTTCTTGCAGACGGTCATTGATCAGAATACAGATTGGGGATGGTTCGAGGAACTGCGAGGAGCAGGCAAAAGAAGTGCCGCTCCAGTGGCTGCGGGCGCCAGATCCAGGTAAATTTCAACCTTCTCCACCCAACAATTGCCACAAGAAGGCAAGCACAAGCACAACAACATACATCTCAACACTATCAAGGCACAAATCCCCCATACTCTAGGTGAGCAAGCGGCTCCAGTATGCTCCACTCACCTAGAGCATGGTAGCAGCGCCCACGCACTTAAATATTTCCCACGGAATCTACGGCCAGATAGAGATACATCCACCTCCCTTTGATTTTGACGTAAGTTTCATCGATGCGCCAGGAGTCATTGGAAAGCTTGAGGTGTGGTCGACATCGCTTGTTTCGCTCTGGGGCGTAGCGTTGCACCCAACAATTGATCGTGGTGTGATCGATAGTGAGTCCTCGTTCCATCATCATTTCTTCGACATCTCGATAGCTCAACGCAACCTTAAGTGGTGAAGGTCTCATTGTTCGAGCTCATTTTCCTCGACTTCTTTGAGTTCGTCACCAGATCATGATATTGTTGGCGGAATTAAAAAACTAGTTCGTGATTGAGCAGAATATCTCTCTAGGTTGAGCTCAGGGAACCAATTTGCCAACCATATCATAATGTGGCTCTACCAAAATGATGGATGTGTGCAAAAACAGATATGGACACCGTTCTCCTTGAGACGTGTAGCGAGGTCCAATCGCTCTTTGATCAGACCTTGCAGTGATCTTGCCTGATGCTAACCTTACCCAATCTCTTTGGGTGCCAGCTCGCTCAGTGATGGAATGGCTCGTAGTCGACGGTTTAAGGTGGCGAACAGCGCAATGAGAGCTTGAGGCACAAAGAGCAGCACAACCGTCTGACCTGGACCAATCCATTGAATCAACAGCCCTGTGAGCGCGAGGCCCAGGGGCTGGCTGCCAAGAGAAAGGAGACGGAACACGCTCTGCACACGCCCCTGCAAATGGTCTGGGATCGCGATCATGCGATAGCTGAACTGGACGGAGTAAAAGATGGGCACGATAATGAAGCTCACTCCGTTGGCGACCCCTAACACCCAGAGGTTCGGCGCGACGGCCAGGGCGAGCCAGGAAACGGCCCAAACCCAGGCTGAAACGATCGTCAACGGACCAAAGGCGAAACGCTTTTGCAAGGGACCGCTCAGCACTGCTCCGGCAATACTGCCCACACCGCCACTAGCGAAGAGCATACCGATGGCAAGCGGCGTGGCATGCAGGTTCTGCGCCAGCACAATCAGGATCAACGTAAAACCGACCGTGGAGAAGACGAGGACCAGGGTCAGTAGGGCCAGGAAACGCAGGATGTGCTCGCGTCAGAGCCAGAGGAGACCCTCGCCGATCTCGTACCAGATTTTGCGTGGCTCCTCTGCGCGCTCCTCTTGGAAACGCGCGCGCATCAAGAAGACGCTCAGTACCGACCAAACATATGAGATGGCGTCGGTCAGAAACGGGACAGCCGGCCCGATGCCATAGAGCAAACCGCCCAGAAACGGTCCCAGCGTCCAGGAGGTCGAGTTGATGGCCTGATTCTGCGCGCTGGCGGCGGGTATCTGCTCTTTGGGCACCAAGTGCGGCAGGCAGGCGATCTCGGCCACCGAAAAGAAGGTCATCAGCGTCCCTTCGACCAGCGCGACCAGGCAGATTTGGAGAAGGCTTAGGTGCCCCAACCAGAGCGCTACGGGAATGCTGCCTAGGGCAAGCGCTCGCCCGGTATCGCAGATCAGCATCACCCGCTTTCGATCCCAACGGTCGATCAACGCGCCCGCAGGCAGGCAGAGAATAGCAAAAGGCAAACTATCCAGAGCACCAACCAATCCTGCCTGAGTCGCTGAGTGCGTAATGCCCAGGACCAGCAGCGGAAAGGCTAGCAGCGAAACCTGGCTGCCGACGCTTGAGAGGAGCTGGCTGCTCCAGAGCAGCATAAAATCGCGATTGCGCCAGAGCGACGGATAGCGAGGCGTCACCGCCACTTCCGCTGGCGTTAAGATGAGTTCAGAAGAGCGCGAGCTTTCCTCGCCGCCTGGTTGATCGTGTATTTGATTCATATTACTTGCTTCACCCAAAAACTGGAAAACAGCAGTCACGCTCCGCAAAAAGATTGGCCTCGACAGCAAAGCGCCTCTCTTCCCACCTTGGAAACGGGAAATGGAAATCTTTATTGTATGGATGGCCCGTCAACACCCCACGGCACCTGCGCTTTCCTCATCAGGCAACAACTGCCTGACAGGCATAGACAACGCAGACGGTTAGTGTATACGGGAACAGGAAGAGTTACAAGCGTTTTCCGCGCAACGATTGGGCAGACGATACCATCCCCATGAGGGATCAAAGTATGAACGGACGCCTGCGCGAATCACATATCTGATAGTGCTACCAGGATTAGTAGCTTTGAGAGGTCGCGAACATCACAACAAGCATGCACCATGTAGCAAGTTGCAGGAGCAACGACTGGAACAGATTGTTGTTCCCTGGCAAGAGCTGTTCTTTTTGCTCGATGGACGTTGCGTATTCAGATGTGACAGGCTTCCTCGCACATGAAGTCCTGTACGTGAGGATGAAGCGTTAGAAGACCTTCATCGCGAAGGTGGAGGTAGTACTCATGTTTGTTCCTTTCGCGTAGTAGGCCAAGCATAGCAAAGAAAATCCCATCAGTCAAGAGGCCGCCAGCCAAAACTGTTACGGATCGGCATACCCTGTTTGCAGCCATTGTCACGATGCGAGGGAATATGCCTGTGTCGGCAAGCAGTTGGTTGGCCGGCAAACGCAATTGGGGTGAGTGTTTGAGCAATTCCACATCACCTCGATTGCCGCGCGTTCTTCCGAAATGAGAATCTGGCGCGCACGCATTTCTGACAGGAGCGCTTCAATCAAGGCGATGCTGTTATCAGTGGTGAGAGCAAGCGGTAGCAACCAGGTGGAGAGCTCCCGATACGTGCTAGCCGAAAATGAGCGGAGCAATCACGAGGATACTTCCTCGAAAATCGACAGTGTCATGTCCACGCTTTACACCAGTGGCGAGTTTAGCCCTTAACCCACCGCTTTCTTCACGAGCGCAGCGATTTTTGCCTCTTCTGTATCAGTCAACCCCTTCAGCGCGAAAGCGGTCGCCCACATATCATCTTCGTCGAGATTCGCGCTATCCTCGAAGCTGAATGTCGCGTATCTGGTGTTGAACTTGGGGGCAGGTCGGAAGAAGCAGACAATCTTGCCGTCCCTGGCATACGCGGGCATCCCATACCAGGTTTTCGGCGAAAGGACTGGCGCGCTCTCTTTGATGATCTCATGGATCCGCATAGCCATGGAGCGATCCGGTTCTGGCATCTCGGCGATCTTCGCGAGCACGTCGCTTTCTCCTTCTGCTCTGTTCTTGTTGGCGCGCGCCTCCGCCTTCTGCTCTTTCGCGCGCTCCTTCATCGCGGCCCGCTCCTCTTCTGAGAATCCCTTATACTTGTTGGTAGGTGTTTCGGTGCTCCTGGCGGAATCCTGCGTGATTTGCTTTTCAGACTGGCTCATAACAATTTCCTCATCTTCATTTAGGTTGAAAACCTTACCGCATTTCAATTGCGGACATATATTCTTTTCGATATGTGTCGCCTCACATGGTGGTGAAACCCCGGTCGGCATTTCTTCACGTATCCCCACTCATATTCAGTCCCCTTATGGCATCAGCATGTTTCTCTTTTAAGAGTCTTGTTTGCTTTTCCATTTTTTCCGTATTGGCTCACCAGTAGCGGAGTACACCGTTGAAAACGCGCTTTCTACAGTCAACTCGAATAAAATGTAGTGATCTTGCGGTGGATATCCGTATGTAGTAGCAAGCTCCCGCATGGCTGGACTCTCAGTGAAATGAGCATGCCCAGTCAGCCTAAATTCTCCTTCGCCACCATCATTGCTGCTTACCCAACAATGCAAGGCATAGCCTGAGCCACGCTGGAGATCATGGCCTTTCGGAGATGTTGGCTCCATAAACAAGAGAAGATGCCCCTCACCAAGAATTGGCGTCACAGGATGAACTCTAGGCATCCCATCAGTACGAACGGTTGACAGAAACGCTGGACCACTTTTCAAGCGAATCTCGCCAAAAGAAGAGAGTTCGGGTTCAGCAAGCGCAAAATCTTGCCAGGACTGTTTCATACATGCTCCTCATTTTTACTTTACATCGTGTCAATCGGCGCGACGCCTCACCTGATCCAGTTTTGCGCCGGTGTGCCCGACAGCACACGTCTGAGCAGTTCTGACCCACTCCCAACCTGATGGGAGCGACTGCCAGCCCCCATCAGGTTGGTCAAAGCGATCATGCAATGATGATCGCGCAACGTGGTTGCGGCTAGGACTGAACCACCTGCCACACGTTGCCATCGGGATCACGGAGGTCAAACCATTTGACACCAGACCCCGGGCCATACAGATCATCCTTTATATCATTGGCTTTAGCATCCTTTGCTTTGAGCCCGTTGTAGGTTTCCTCAATGTTTGAAGTTGAGAGGTACATCCTCATCGATCCTGGCTTCATGTTTCCATGTAACGTCGACAGCGTCAGCGTGGCACCGCCTCCTGGGAGTGCAAGCGTCACCCAGTGCTGGTCGCCTTGTCCGTAGTCTGTGGTTACCTGAAATCCCAATTGCTCCGCGTAAAAGGCTTTGGCCTTTGCCATATCAGTAACCGCAATCATCACCATCTGAATTTGTTCATTAGCCATGGTTATAACCAACCTTTCAGGTATCATAAAACAGTGTATTCTTTGCTTTCGTTTCGCGGCCTTCGCACCGTGCGAGGGATCGGCGAGCCATTTTAGTTCACCAGGATTACCGAACCGCGTCTGAACAAAGAATAACAGAATGCAAGGCATTCTACAGTCGCCAAAAGGATGCCAAAAGGAGTAGTTGCCTGAAGAGAAAGACCACCTGTTGGGAGGAATCTCGTTAGAGCAAGGAGCGAGCCCGTGCCAATTTGAACGTTTTTCATTCTATTCGCTTGGAATTTGCTTGTCTGGCAAGAAACAATGGCTCTGGTCATTGTGCTCCTCGCCCTTCTCAGAAGCGATTGCTTTTTCAGTTCTCCCTTGCTGTGAAGCCTCCTCTCGTGTCTGGAGAGAGAGCAAGGTCAAGCCCAGGCCGTTGATTTTGAGCAGAACCCGATAGAGTGCTGCTTGATCGATCAGGGAACCTTACAAGATCGTTGGGCCAGAGGCCTGGGGAAGAACCTGAAGATCATCAAACCATTCTTGCCAGGAGATGTCCAGATGTTCTTTGATACCACAGCATCGAATGGCTCGCACTTTCCTCCTTTCGTTGAACCTGTGAGAAGTATAAAGCGCGAGGGGGTGAGTTGCCTTCACCCAATGGAATGGTTGTGGGTGGGTGAGGAAAAAGAACGAGAGCGCCGGTCGAGGCAAGCAGCGCGCAGCGTGTGGCAATCTCTCTGGGAGTGTCCAGCTTACCCTGTTCAAGCCACCAGGTAATGGCTAGTAAATTGGGCCAAACGCCTGATTGCTCGTGCCCTGGCCGTCTTGCAGAGGCACACCATGCACGAGGGGCGGTTCCTCCAGAGGTCTCCACCTACGGAAAGACTCTCCATCCCATTCCCAACTGCTACCGTTAGTAAATGTTTCATTTCTTGCTGACAGGAAGGACAGGGGGAGCCAGGGGTCCTGAATCCAATCTACATTATCACCAATCTTCATACCCGGAGCTGCACCCAGATGGGAGCCGTAGCCGTATATGTGGCCTTGAGCAGCCTCTGTCTCTTCCCATCTCCAGATGCGGTACTGCAACTCTTCGGGAAGCTCGAATATGTCTGGATAGTCCTGAGTACGTTCCGGGATAAACTGGCAGACCTGCGGCATATAATCAGGGTTGAAGATGGTGGGTACTGGCTGCTCCTTCAGAACCTCAGAAATGGTGCTGCTCTGTCTCCAATACACACGGCATTCGGGCCCCCAGCAGGAGTATTCTTTATGGTCATGATCTCGTGGACACCAGAGCAATTGAAAGAGATCACAACCTTCTGGAAAGACAAGTTCGGGGATATTATCAGCTCGCAGCTGGATGATCCCAACATAGGCTCCATGTGGCTGGCCTGCGGGCATTGGGTCAGGTTCTCTGGAGAGGGAACCATTCGCATACCACTCTCTGTTGCGCTCATTTACAGGATCCCAGGACCCCGCCTCCCTGCGCAGCAATTCTGTATCCTGTCTGTGTTGAGGTTCAGTCTGAGCATGACCAACTGAACATATCAGCCAGGGTTCGTTGGCGGGCCAGAGAAACGTGCCGCCCACCTTGCTTTCATCTGGTCCAGGTTCAGGGTTTCGACGTGGGGGCAGGCGTACAGCTCGGCGGGCCAGGGTAGCTAATTCAGGAAAGAAAGCGGTGATATCAAGGGGAGATGGTGGCTTGTTCTCTTCTGCATCATGTTCCAACTCCTGATTATTTAAAATGCCCCATCGGGGCGAACGCTGAAGGCGCGAGTTGTCTAGCCAGGAATATGCACCTCCAGGCGGGGCAAGCGATTGAACCAATATGTATATGGAACAAGCGTACCATATCACCAGAGCAGAGGCTAGGAAATAGAGGGAAAGATTTTAGATTTAACTCTGCCAAACATATTACCCACCAGGGCCGCGTTGATACCTCCATTGTAAATCCCAACATTCTAAGGGCGGAATCGGCAGAGGTATCCTGGTGAACAAAGAGCCAAAGGGTAAGCTCCTCAGCTTACGATAGCCCGTAGCGTTTTGCAGATTTCTCCCGCCCAATCTTGGGATTTACAACAAGGACACTTTTCGGTCATTTTATCTGATGCGATCATTTTAGTGTATTCATAATGTTATGTATGTTACGAATATAATAATGTAATTATATGATTATGAAGGAAGAAATATGTTATGTTATACATTATCTATTATAATTTTATTGACTGATATCCTACCCCTGGTTCTGCGGGAAGTGACGCCTGTGGAGCAGGTGGAAGACGAGCGAAAGGCTTTCTCTCTGCACTGAAGCAGGAACCGAACACTGAGTATGGCATGTCCATACATGGATCAGTTTCGGAGAACGGAATAGCGCCATATCTGCGTAGAAAGAGGATGGGAGAGTGAAGTTCCCCAACATGTGATATACTGTTGGGGAACTTTGAGCAGGATGCATCTTGTCCTCAAAAAGTGAGGCAAGGTCGGGGAGCACTAAGAGAAGCAGGTCATGACGCGATCAACACCTACTGTACGCGAGGATACGCTTTCTTTTTATGAAGAAAATCAGGCTATCTCAGTCGTTGTTGGATCAGAGCGATGGTTCGAGTGGTTATGCGAGGAAACATCCACAACCTTCTCTTTCCAATCTCTTCACGGCTCCTATACGGCGCGTAAAGAACGTGTAGGAAACAGCCGGGGAGGCTGGTACTGGAAAGCGTATCGTAAGCATCAGGGAATACTCTATCGAGCATACCTAGGGAGACTGGAAGATCTGACTGTAGCACGACTGGCTAAAATCGCAGCTACGTTGTCAGAGCGCATACATGGAGAGATAGAGATTCCACAAGCTCTATCTACAGTGGAGCGTCAACCTCTTCAGCAAAAACACTATGAAGGTGCTATGCCGCCTCTGCTGGAAACCAAATTGCATCCTCCCCAACTTCCGGTGCTCCTTGTTGAGCGCGCGCGTTTGCTTTCCCAGCTTGATTACAGCATTGGGCATAAACTCACATTGTTGCAGGCCCCAGCAGGCTTTGGTAAAACGACATTAATGAACCAGTGGCTCGCTGCTCGTCGTGGGTCGCCCGCTTTTCCCGCACTGGCCTGGGTCTCACTTGATGGTAGTGACAATGATCCTCTGAGGTTCTGGCACTATGTGATGCGGGCTTGTCAGATGTTGTTTGGGAGAGAGACACACGCTATAAACAAAGGACTGGCACTGCTCTCCGCAGCCAATCGCTCGCCCTTTGAACAGCCACCATTCGAAAGGGCGCTGACACACCTGCTTAATGATCTCGCAGAGCTATCTCCTGGGGGATTGCTTGTCCTAGACGATTATCATGCCATTACAGAGCCTCATATTCACGAAACGCTGACATTCTTCATCGACCACCTGCCGCCAGTGGTCCATGTGTTACTGCTCTCACGATCAGAGCCTCCTCTGCCCTTCTGCGTTGGCGCGCAAGAGGAGTGCTCTATGATTTGCATGTTGCCGACTTACGTTTCTCTTTGGAAGAGGAGGAGCATTTTCTGCGCCAGGCGCTACCAGTCTCTCTCTCAGAGGTGGCGCTCATCCAGCTTGACGCTACCCTCGAAGGGTGGGCAGCCGGGCTGCGTTTGCTCTCCCTGGCGCTCTCGGGATGGAAGACGCCACAGGCTGTTGAGCAGGCGCTGCTCTCGTTGGGTGAGCATGCTACGGGAAGCCCGGCAGCGGAGGGCTTTTCCACTCCTCATCGCTCCCTGCTCGATTATTTTGTGCTGGAAATCCTGGAGACGCAGCCTGAGCCGCTCCAACGTTTTCTCCTGCAAACTAGCATGCTCAGCCGTCTTTCCGCTCCTCTTTGTGATGCTGTCACTGGGCAGCAGGATAGCGCGGAGCGGCTGGAAGCTATCGAGCGGGCAGGTCTTTTTCTGGAAACCCTGGAAGGGCCGGGTAGGTGGTATCGCTATCACACGCTCTTCGCGGAAGCCATGAGCCGTGAAGCTAGCCGTCGCCTGGATGAAGAGACACTGAAGGTATTAGCGCTACGGGCAAGCTCCTGGTATGAACGAGAGAGGCTGCTCATGGAAGCAGTGGAGATGACCTGGCTTGCACATGATGTGGAGCGGGTCGCCAGGCTCATTGAGCTATCCTTTGAGATTGAGTTCTATGAACCACGAACGATGTTGCGCTGGCTGGAGCATATACCGGAAACAGTATTGCGGGAACATCCAATGCTCTGCCTCGTTTTTGCAACCGAACTCTGCTTTCCCGTAGAACTTCGCTTTTCGCAGAAGGCGCTACCAGTGGCTGCTGTAGTCCCGCTATCTGAAACGCAGGGTGCGCGTGTAGAGATGTTGCTTCGGATGGCCGAGGAAGGCTGGCGGAAAGCCGGCAATTATGCCTGGATCGGTACCATCTGGAGTCATCGGGCATTGAATAGTTTGGTATATGGGGAACCAATTTTTCAGGTTATCGACTACTCCAGGAAAGCACTAGCTTATTTACCTCAGGGGGATGAACCGGATCTCCGTTTGCGGATGTATCGTAGCTCGTGTCGGCTATTTGATGGCATAGATAAGCTTCACATGGGTCAGATAGCTGAAGCTCGACAAACCCTTCTCGGTGCGCAAGAAGATAATGTGTCTCCTGGCAATAGGTATCTTGCCCTCGATATCCACTTAACATTGGGCAAGTGTCATGCGCTTCAGGGCGAACTTCGGCGTGCGAGAGACCATTTTTGCCAGAGCCTTGCCCAAGCTAGAGAACTAAATGATGATGAGTTGACCGCGGATATCCTGCTAGAACTGGCATGGCTGGCGTTTGAGTGGAACGACCTCAGAGGTGCGGAGCAGCAGGCACAGGAGGCACAAGATATTGTGCTACACCGCTGCCCCCACGCTACAATGCTCTCCGATAGTGCAACATTCCAACTTACTCTTCTGCAATATGTACAGGGTGAGACAGCCACCGCTTTGGCGCAACTAACAATATTACTGGAAAAGCCACAGACGACCTGGACTCCTGGCGGTTTTTGGTTTCTATCTCGCATTCGCGCCTGGCACACACGTTTGAGGATAGCAATGGGGGATGTATCATTGGAACAAGACGGTCTGCCGCTGCTATCTCAAAGTGACGAGAGCACATCAATTACTGAGAACCTGGAAGAGCAGGTCTCGCGGGGACGGTTGCTTCTGGCACGGGGAGATGTGGAGGGCGCGCTTCAGCATTTTGCGTCTATTCTTCCAATCGCGCAGGAGCATTTACATCAGTGCGTTGTGCTTCAAATTCAATTGCTATTGGCGCTGGCGCATGCTACCTGCAAGCAGGATCAGCAGGCTTTCTACTGGCTACGGCAAACTCTTTTGCAAGCGATGCGCGAGGGCTATATCCGTCTCTTTCTCAACGAAGGCAAGCCTCTGACACGCCTGCTACGCTTATTATTGCCAACCATTGAGGACAAGGCACTACGAGCGTATGCTCAGACCATTCTGCGCGCCGAAACTCAAGTGTATGAGCAGACGAGCGCTCCTCAAACTACTTCGGGCTCCTCCAGTTTGCTCCCCGAACCTCTTTCACCACACGAACAGCGTGTATTGCGCTTGCTGGCTGCTGGATGGAGCAATCAGGACATCGCGCGCGAGCTGATCGTGTCGGTCAATACTATCAAGTATCACATCAAACATCTCTACCAGAAGCTAGGGGTGAGCAATCGTTTGCAAGCTAGTGAGGCCGCGCGCTACCTAAAGCTAGACGAGTCTCTCTAACAGTAGGTATCCTACCCCATCTCTTTCCCTCGTAACTACCCATCTGACTACCCGCCAGGAGAGTGTGCCCTTCTCCTGGACATTTTATACTTCCAACAGATGCTTGAGAGCAAGCATAGATGAAAAGAAGAAGTAAGTAATGCATAATATAGTAAAAAGGGAAATGGATTATTATTATGGATAACTATATTAAACAGGAAAAGAAAGCTCTTGTTATGGGGGGAGGCATTGCGGGATTACTGACCGCGCGGGTACTCTCTGAACAGTATGATGATATCCTGGTCATTGAACGTGATGAGCGCCCTGAGAAGCCAGAGGCGCGCGCTGGTTCCCCGCAGTCTTTTCATTTACATCAAGTATTGCCGCGTGGCGAGATGATTCTAGAGCGCTTCTTTCCGGGTTTTAGCGATGACTTGCTGGCGTTGGGGGCGTTTCCAATTCAGGAACCTGTGCAGTGGATTAATCGCTATGGAACAATGATGATGCCAGCTCAGGGAGTGTTTTATAGCAGAGCCTTGCTTGAGTGGGTGCTGCGTCAACGGGTGCAGGCTTTACCCAATGTGCGTTTCCTCTATCATCAGGAAGTCACAAGCCTGGAAACTAGTCTTGATCGCACAAGGATCACGGGAGTTCACATCCGACAGCGCGGACAAATTGAGCGGCAGGAGACGTTGATGGCGGACCTGATAGTTGTTGCGAGTGGGCGTTCCTCGAAGCTCCCGCAGTGGCTTACGGCGCTGGGGTATAAACTGCCAGAAGATGAACGTTTGATCTCTGCGATTGGCTATAGCACACGTTATTATAAGGCGCCCGAACAGAAGAAGGGCCAAGTGCCATTGATCGTCATTGAAAATGATCATACCAAAGGGAGTTCTGCTGGTGGCGTGCTCAAGTCGATTGAAGGTGACACTTGGGCAGTCTGTCTTTCCAGCATAGCCGGGCAGTATCCTTCTACATCCGCAGAAGGATTCGAGGAGGGCTTGACCCGCCTGATCAACCCCGCGATAGCCGAGGTGTTACGAGACGCCGAACCATTGACGGAGCCACGTGGCTTCCGCATTCCGGAATGTATTCGCCATCACTATGAGCAGATGGAGAATTGGCCTGCTGGCTTGCTGGTCCTAGGAGATGCTTTCTGCTACTTCGATCCAGTCTATGGACAAGGCATGACTGTAGCTGCTATCGAAGCCGAAGCACTTGCTGGATGTTTGAGCGAGCAGCCAGGGGCTCCGCAAGCTGGTTTTGAGCGTATCGCGCTTCAGCGGATGCAGGATGCCATTTACCCGGCCTGGTGGTTAAGCACCCTTGAGGACTTGCGCTGGTCAGGTGTGACGCATAGCGGCCCAGAGCCATTGAAGCACATTGCGTTCCTGCATAAGTACTTTGACCTGAGTCTCAAACGGCAGACACAGCAGTTCGAGAAGCAGCAACAGACAGGAGCGTTCAATCCACTTTTTATGAACTATATGCTGATGACCGCGCTGATCGTATCTCCCCGCGATGTCATCAACGTACATATGCTCAATCTCTTGCTGGATGAAGTACCAGAGGAGAGGGGCACGATACTTGCCGATCTGTTCCAGGGCTACGATCAGCAGAACATAGAGGCCGTGCTGGACGAAGTTGTTCCAGCCTTCTCGTTTCACTATGATGAGCAGGCTGTCTCTTCTCCAGAAGAAGAGGTTTTGCAGTCGTAGAATAACAGCGACTATGACAAGGAGAAGATAGATGGTATCACAAAAGGTAATCAGAGCCGCCATTGAGGCCTACTTTTCCGCGAATAACGCACTTGATGTAGAGGGATTTGTGAACGCTTTTGCTCCTGATGCATCTATGTATAATGTCGCAGAAATCTCGCCAATTACTGGGCATGAGGCCATTCGGCAGGTTGCACGCCAGATGTTGTTACCCTGTGAAGAGACTGCGGTGACCATGGATAAGATCTTTATCACGGGCAATGGAGCTGCCATCTTCTATAGTGGACACTTGACGGCGAAGAATGGACGTACAGCGCAGGTAGAGGGTATTGATGTCTTCGAGGTCAATGATGAGGGCAAGATTCAAAGCATTCGTCTGTACTTTGGGCCTAACCCGGCAGTAGCGGCACTCTATGAGGAAGCAGCAAAATAGATCTGGCGCTCATATAATATTGACAGAAGAATGCATGATGGCAACCCATTCAAAGGAGAGAATGACGAATATAGCGGGAGAGCCAGGGTTAGTGCTTGAGGCTTGTATTATAAATGGTAACGCGGTGATCTCTTTACGTTGACGGCTTACCACCTATCAGGGCTTCAAGATCTATGTGGCTTGTTGCAATCTCGCCAGGCACGCGAAGCAGCCTGGCGAGATTGCAATTGGCATTGGCGTGGAAGTGTTAGAACTGAGAACACAAAATATTATCAGGCGTGCTTTACCTTCAATCTGAATCTGTTTAGGCGACCAGCAACATGGTTTTTAAGGTATCCAATCGTTGGCATAAGTGATGGCGTTAGTCAGCGAGGGAAACATATTACTTTCTCGTGGTCCGAAACCGAGAGAACTGGCGTACCTCGTCAAATGCCCTGCAAAAGCGAGAGGCTGATGTAAAGTTCCCATTAAATGGGGACGGCATCTTGAACAGGTATTGCTCTGTCATAGGGGTCCTCCACTCTAATGGATCAGCTTTATTCTGCAACACAACCGTACTAGAGGGCTTAATATTGTTTTGAGATTCATTTAAGATATGCGTCTAATGGAAAGAGTAAAAATTTTATAGTATATGCGGAACCGTATCTATCCCGCTCTTGCATATGAGTAATGAGGGTTGGAGAAGTGCAATGAAACCTGTGTCGTTCGACTCACAATCGTATGAAGATCAAAACACGATAGAGAACTATCAACTGGGGGAACTACGCAGAGAATTCACACCCAATGTCAGAGTGCATATGATGTTTGTGGCGCTGTTTCTTATAGTGGCGTCGTTTCAATTTTATCGTTCCTTTCTCAAAGGAGATCAGTCTTTTTCTACTCCCGGGTTGCTCCCCTACGCCATGATCCTCCTGAGTTGTCTAATAGGTTTGATTGCCCTCTATCGATGTCGTAAGATGCGCATATCTGTTCATGAGTATGGGCTGCTCGCTGTGCGTGCCAATGGAGTCGAGGCCATTCGTTGGGATGAGATTGCCATCGTCTGGCATAAGTGTACACGAAATAGTAAAGGTGTTACCCATAATTATACCCCTCAGCGTAGAGACGGTCGTCAATTTAAACTTGGCTACTTCTTTTCTACGAACCAGTTATTGGGAGGCATGATTGAGCAGGAGACTACACGCCTGCTCTTCCCAGAAGCTCTAGAGAATTACCAGCAGGGTCAACTGCTTTCCTATGGCCCATTCACTCTTGATCAATTGGGTCTCAACTACAAAGGGAGATCGTTGCCCTGGAGCGAGGTCGCGGATATCCAGGTCGTGCGGGGTCATGTATTGGTCAAAGAGCATGACACGCTCTTTGCCTGGGCCAATGTTGTCTATGGGGAGGTTCCTAATCTGCGTGTGCTTCAGCGGCTCTGTACAAGGATTCTAAATAGACCAGATGAGGAAGTGTGGACATAATCTGTTGTATTCTCCCTGCAATAGCTTACGCGACGATACGCAGAATAACCTTGCCGAGCGCATGGCTTGCCTTGGCGATCTCATGCGCCTTGCGTGCCTCCAAGAGGGACAGTACCGCCTCGTAGGCGACACGTACGCATTCCTCACCAATCAGCGTGGCGATTTCGGTTAGTTGGGTTGTGTTGACCTGCACCCGCTTCCCTTTGATGAGCTAAACATTGATCTCTGAGCCAAAGACGATGGAACTGCCTACCTGGGCATAGAAGAGCGGTTTGACTCCCAGGTGATCACGGGCGATGAAGAGTTGCTGGCATGCCTCAACCCAGATGGCAAAGGCAAAGATGCCATTCAAGGATGCCCTGTTCCCAATCGACCCATGAGTGGAATCCACAAATACAGACAGAACGGAGAGCACAGAGTTGATTGTGTAGCTCTCTTGCCCTATCAGAAGCGGTTTCGTTGACACGAAACTCATGGGGTGGTAAGAAGAGAGTACGAGCGAGCAATTACGAATAGGGAGATACGCAAACTTGGCCTTTTGACAACGTCATCCTGCCTTTTCCTGTGAATTGGACAGAGATACGTGAGACCCTATTCACCCAATACACGCTCAGAGAGAAAAAGATTGAGGAAAGATCTGAAAGATGATTACCTGTTACTTACGCTATGTCATTGATCCGTACAAAGTAACCGATTTTGAAACATATGCACGCCTGTGGATTCCGCTCGTGAATCGCTTTGGCGGAACCCATCACGGATATTTTCTCCCTCATGAAGGAGCGAACAATATTGCTTTTGCGCTCTTCAGTTTTCCCAGCCTCACTGCCTATGAAATCTATCGAGAGCGCATATTGACCGATGAAGAATGTCAGGCCGCCTTCGCTTTCGCGGAAACGACCCGCTGCATCCTCAGCTATGAACGAACTTTTCTGCGTCCTGTTTTTGAAGGGGAAAGCAGGAATGCCGAGCAGATCCAATGGGCCGCACAATTACGCGAGATTCCTCAGACATTTCGCAACGCACTGCGTGCAGGAGATGAGCAAATCTTTCGGCATCGTCCAGCTGCGGGAGAATGGTCAGCTATCGAGGTGGTGGGTCATATGATCGACAAAATGTCTCATTGGTCGCGTCGCGTCGAGCGGATTGCATATGAAAAACGGCCCACGTTACCGGGATATGATCAAGACGCAGAGGTTCTTGAGCATGGATATCAGCAGGCTGATCCAGCGGTGCTCTTTGAGGATCTCCAGCAGCAGTGTGAACGGTTTGCCGCCCTCGTTGCGGCTCTTCCCTCTTCCGCTCTACCACGTGAGGGGATTCATGGCGAATACGGCCCCATGACGCTCCAGCAATGCATTCAAGCTCCACTGGAGTCAGTTGCCGAGCACATTGAACAACTCCACACGGCTCAACAGGTTGCTCTTGCTGAACACGCGGAGGAGTGAAAGATCCTTTCTCTCCTCCCCAGGGAACGGCCAAAGCTGAACGTTCTGCGTGTTACTCAGTCAGTGCTGGGTCTCTCCGCTCTGTCTTTCCCGTTCTGATGTCATAGCCAGCCCCAGAAAGGCCGCGAAGTCGCTGGGGACACAAAACAGCTTGATCATGATGACAGCCTGGCTCGATCAACAAGGGTTTGGAGGAGGACGCAAACTGGTTCGTCCTAGAGGCCGTTAGTGACTCGATTTCGAAAAATGCTCAAGGACTGGAAACGGCGGTTCTCACTTGGCTCATAATTGCCAGCCACGGTATGTAGCAGAGGTAAAAATGCTCCAAATTGGAGCATTTTTTGTTGCATCTCCGCCATAATAGCGTTATAATTTGTTTGCATTTTGCAAACAAATTATAACGCTGCAGTGAGTGCATCAAACGAAAAGATAGGAGCACATCATGATTCTCATTACTGGAGCAACTGGCCTGACCGGTACGGCACTCGTTCACGAATTCCGAAAACATCATGAGCAAGTACGCATACTCACGAGGGACGCTAAGAACGCGATCATGTTTGAAGATGATCCGAATATTGAGATTGCAGTCGGCGATATGCTCAAGCCAGAGACACTTGATGACGCACTCAATGGTGTAGATAAAGCCGTGCTTCTATCGACGGCGGACCCAGTAGCAATGGCCGAAACGCAGATCTCATTTATCAATGCTGCCAAAAAGGCGGGTGTACGACACATCGTAAAGCTGTCCTGCCTGAATCCAGATACAAAGAGCCCAGCCCGCTTTTTACGCATGCATGCCGAGATCGAGGAACACCTTGAGGATTCCGGCATGGCATGGACGCATATTCGCCCTGCCCACTTCATGCAAATGTATTTGCTCGATGCACCGACGGTTCTCGCGCAGGACTCATTCTTCATCCCTATGGACGACGCGTTCATCGCACCAATTGATGTGCACGATCTTGTCAAAGTCTTCCATGTCGTGCTGACAACTGAAGGTCATGAAGGGAAGATGTATGAACTAAGCGGGCCTGACTCGATGACGATGAACGATATTGCTGCGCAGCTTTCCAAGGCACTTGGGAGGACGATCCACTACGTCAATGTTACACCTGAACAGGAGCGACAGCAACTCGTTTCGTTCGGTATGCCGGAGCAGTTGGCGGATGCTGTGAACGAGCTTTACAGTGAGCGACGCAAGGGCTCTGAGTCGAACATACTCCTTGAGACACAAAAACTGTTTGGTATCCGTCCAACGACATTTGCCGAATTTGTTGCGCAGCATGTGGAAATATTTCAGAGGACTCAAACTGCTCACGCCTAAAATCGATCATTCGGTTTGATAGGCAAGAATCAGCCCTACTCAATGTCGGGCTGATTCTTCAGTGGAATCAAGCGTTTCCATCCTTTTTCAACCGTAGCAAAGGAATAAAGGGGATGAGAGGTCGGTAATTCAACAAAACAGGGGTACCAAATGCAAAAGAATCAGCCAAGGTCTGACTGTCCTATTAACTTCGCACTTGAGATCTTCGGCGATAAGTGGACACTGCTTATTGTGCGTGACATTGTCTATGCTGGCAAAAGGACGCACGGGGAATTCTTGAAATCAGACGAGCGTATTGCGACGAATATCCTAGCCGACCGTTTAGCACGGCTTGAATGCCAAGGAATTCTTACGAAAGCTGCCGACCCAAAGGACAAACGCCGCGAAATTTTCTCTTTAACTGAGCAAGGTTTAGCGCTTATTCCGTTACTGCTCGATCTTCAGTCATGGAGCAATGCATTTGGGCCAGCATACATCAGCCGGAGCGTGCCTCTTGAAGCTGCACTCAAAAAGGAGAGAGAAAAAGTTCTCTCCGAGATAACTGACAGCGTACGACATGGTGGCTTTCTGTTCGCGAACGCAGAGTGGTTCCCACCTCGGAAAGCGCAAGAGCAAGGAGGTGGGAAAATGAAGGATGACTCCTTCACGAAACCCCTATCCGACCGATGTTAGTGACGAAGAATGGGCCTTTGTCGCTCCCTACTTGATCTTATTGCCCGAAGATGCCAGACAGCGCACGCGCAGCCTGCGCGAAGTCTTCAATGGCTTGTGAGTCCCTTCGTGCATCTCAGTAAGAAGGGAGGCAAGCAAGAGATTGCCTCCCTTCGTGTGCCTAACTACACGAACCAAGCAGCGTCCACACTCCTGCGGCACCGCCCGGAACATCGTTTTGAGTCCACCACTTCGCCTGCCAGAGCGAACCGTTATAGATCACTTTGTTGCCTCCCACATAGGCAATAGTTGGGCTCCAGGTCGCGACACCAGCACAATTGCCGCCACCGCCTGGAGTGGGAGTTGGCGTAGATGGCGTGGCGGTTGGCGTCGTTGGTGGGGGAGTCGCGCCCGCGAACTGCACAATGATCTTAGTGAAGTCCCAATTACCCTGTACTACGCTACTGCATGTTCCCGAAAGCGTGCCATTGTTATCGGGCGGATTACATTGGCGATCGCGGTTTACGGACCAGTAGGTAAACCGTGCCAGATGGTTGTTTTCGGCGAAGGTCAACACCGTCTGGAAGTCCGACTGATAGAAGTACTCGGCGCTATCGGTGCGCCCGTTCATGGAGGAGATGCCATTGTGCGCATAGGCCGTCGAGCTACTCCATCCGAAGGTGTTCATCAACAGCGTATTGAAGTTTTGTACGGCACTGATCTGGCTACTCGCGCCGTTGAAGCCATTATCGAAAGGCATAATCGAGTAAGTAGAAGGCGTATAACCGAGCGATTTGGCGTTGTTTAACAACTGTTGCCCAAACCAGCCCGTACCGCTGGGAGTCCCTGGAATTGTCACTGACTCATAGAGGCCTGCGTTATTCTGTTGTAGGATTTGGGCCGCGCCCAATTCGTTGTTAATAGCCGTCGCGTTCTCATATTCTGGCTCCTCCAGGTCGAAATCCAGCGCTTTCAGGTTATACTTTGAAATCACAGCCTGCTCGGCAGACGCGGTAGCCTGGGGCGTGCCACATGTTTCGCCAAGCTTGGTACCGCCATAGCCACCAAACGAAACCACTACATCGCCACCTGCCGCGCGAATCGCAGAGATAATGGGCCCTATCTGCGTATCGTTCGTGACATTCACAAGGCCGGAATCTGTCTCCCAGGCAGGTGTACAGCCGCCATTAGCGACCACGAAGGCCAATGTAAAGGCTTTGGCCCCTGTCGCGGACATAACGGATGTGAGACTGGGAGGATTATTAGCAAGCGGCATGACATAGGGAGCGGCATTATACCAGTTCGCACTCAGAGCGCTCGAGGCGGCCTTGGCCGTGAAGGTTCTGTCATTCGCAAAAAGGAGCAGAGAGATCATGAGCAGCCCGGCGAGGATGGTAAATCCTAGGCCGAGTCGTAGGTTCTTCACCATATTCGTTCTCCATCCCTGGAAAGATTTCACTCCGGTGGGAAGAGGAGACTCCCCACCGAATTGGCTTGCGTCCATGTACAGGGAGGCACTGGCGGGTCATGTGTGCCTCCCTTGAGAGTTGTCATGTTAGGTTAACGTAACGTCATCTACATCTACATTTCCGGTTCCATACCAACCGTGGACATAGATAGTGAGGCTCGTCTGAGAGGCACTAGTCGTAATGGTAAGGCTAAGTTTGGAATAACTGGTACTAGATGTCCAGGTAGAGTTCCCATTTGTGATGCCAAGGTAAGCATATGAGCCATTGACATACGCAGTTAGCGTGTAGGTATGGTTGGCCTGTACCGTAATCGTTTGATCGCATTCCCCAGTTGAACTGTTGCTCGTCGTGAGCTGTAAGGCGTGCGAGCCGCTATGTGTTGGCGAAGAGATCACGGTATCTCCGCTAGCGCAGGTCCAGCCGCTCAAATTGCCCGTCTCAAAGCCACCATTGGTGACCAGATTGCCAGGAGGTGGTGTAGGCGTCGGTGTGCTGATCTGAGTAGGCGTCGGCGTCGGCGTGCTGGTCTGGGTAGGCATAGGTGTTGGAGTAGGCGTGTTTGGCGGTGTGGGTGTAGGGGTTGGTGTGCCGCCGCCTCCTGGGCCACCAGCGAGGTTTGAAGTGATGGTTGTGAGTAAGGTGGCTTGAGCACTATCATCCTCAAGCGAGAACATCATAGCTCCCGCCAGGCCACTACTCTTGATATAGGTGGTTTTCGCATTGATGGATTGCGTGGACTCGCCAGTGAAGAAGTTGGTGCCATTGTAAATCCATGCCGCTTGCGTGGTGGAATCGAAGAAATTGTAGCTTGCATTGCCAATCAGACCTGCCGCGAGCAGTTCTTTGTAATCGGCAAGACCGGCTGTCTGACTGGTCGAGTACGCTGGGGTTGGTCCGGTAGCTGGTTGGTAGAGACCATGATTACTGCCAGCCGAGACGCCAGTCCAGCCGCGATAGTAGAAAGGAAAACCCATCGTTATCTTACTGGCGGGGAAGCCTCCCGTGATACCGTAATCCGACAGGCCAGTGGTCCAGGCTTTGATAGACGTATCAATGTTGTACTTCTTGCTGCCGGGAGGGATGGCCTGCGAAGGATCGCTGGGTGAATCATACAGAGGGTCCTGGAAATTCGTTGGGCCGGTGGCATCCCAGGCACCATGCATGTCATAGGTCATGATATTGGCATAGTCGAGATAGTTGCTTATCTGATTTGTCTGGATCTGAGCGATCTTATCCTGACCCGAGGGGAGTGCCGCCGTAAGCTGGAAGTGCTTGCCAACGCTTGCGCCATAGCTGTCCAGTTCATTGCGGAACTCTTGCAGTAAGAGCGTGAAGTTCGCCTTATCCTGCGTGCCATAATGATTGCCTGTATGCCCGAGCACGCCCGGATACTCCCAGTCAATGTCGAAGCCGTCGAAGAGCCCTGCGATAGCTCCAGTACCGCCGGAGCTATCCCCACCGATGTTCTGTGGTAGATTGCCCTTGACGAACATGGACAGACAGGAGCTGACAAACTTTTGACGCGAGGCAGCGGTCGCTGCGACATCAGAGAAGTATTTTGAATAGGTCCAACCACCGAGAGAAACTATGATCTTCAGGTTCGGATATTTGATCTTCAATTGCCGTAGCTGATTAAAGTTTCCCTTGATAGGCTGGCTCCATGAGTCGCTTGTGCCATCGACAGAATTACCAGCATTATAGCTATCCTGATAATCGGCATAGGCGTCTCCGGCTCCGTCGCCTGCGTTGGGATTGCTCTCGTTGGTTGAGTCGGAGGCCTTGATAGCCTCAAAGCACGTCAGATTGGTGGGGTCAATGTTCTCGAAGGCGTAGAGGATCGTCGTGAGTTTCGAGGCTGCTCCCGACTTATCCACACTCGACGGATAGTAGGCGTTTCCATATATGCTCCACTGGTCGAAGTAAGCCATTTTCTGATACGTAGAGCTGCCAACGGCCTGCGTCAAAGCGGAAACAGTTGAGCTTTGCGTCGATGTATTGCCATCCTTGTCGTAGGCCTGGACCGAGAATGTGTAGCTTGTCGATGGCAGCAGTGAGCTTACGGTCACAGAGGTTCCCATAGAGGTCGCGACAATGTTCGAGCCATTATACACGTAGTAAGCAGGAACATCGCCAGTACCCGAGTTATCCGTCGAAGCTGACCAGGAAAGCGTGATTGATTGAGGGCCGGTGGCGGTAACATGCACGTTTGTAGGGGTCGTAATGTTGGTGGCGAGGGATGCTCCTCGCGCGCTCGGTGCCCCTTGAAGCACTACAACGATTGACAGCAAAAGCAGGCTAAACGCCGCTCCCAGTTGCAACACCATTTTTCTTGACATGCGTAACTCCTTGCATGAACTTCGAGCCGACATAATGTCAGCCGTGTGCTGCCTGTCTCGATCTCATATGTGCCTGAGAGAAGTACACCATGAGGGATGAGGCTTGGGTAGGATCCGATCCAGTTGTGCCCTCGCCATGTAAGCGTTATTCCATGTTCCCACAATGAAGGTTCCATGCCCCGGTCAAACGTAACTTGTACGTTTGACCGGGACACTAGTTGACCAGCGACTATGTCTGAAGAGACGCAATCCCTGCTCCTCTCTACCACATAGGCGCATGCAACGCGAAACTGGATCAGAAGCTCGGTAACAAAACAACCAAGCCTTATACCTCAACTCCTCTACTTTCTATGTTAGTGTAACGTATTACCACAAAGCATGTCAAGATGTCTATACCAGCTACGCGAAATGAACATCACGATTGCTGAACGTTTGACGAATCAGCCTGAGCATACCAGGAATGTATGTATTGCGTGTGGGATAAAAAAACATTAGTAAGTTTGTATAACTCAGTTGTGTGATGTGCCTCTATACTTGGCTTGCACTACGAAACCTCATAAAGTTCTCAGGCTCCCGTAAACGGAAGAATATTCCATAGGAGCCAGAGGACGAAGAAGATCAGAGCAAGACCGCAAATGAGATGAACGAGGTGCAAGAAAACTGGCGTCACAATTTGTTAACCCCTCGCCAACGTAGTAGATAAGGAAACGGCAGAACGGGCAGTAGCGTTGGGCTTTGCGGCGGTCGTAGATTGATGAAATCATTGGTGATATGAATGGAGGGCCATCGTGGAGGCTATCGCAACCAAGATTAGCTACTCGTCTACTTTGTATTTTGCTGCTGCTTCCATAACGTAACTTACAAACCTGAGTACTTCCGCGAACTTTTCTGGAATAGCTGATTGGTGTATGGGAATTTCAGTATCTTGCCGTTCTTGCCAACAAAAGTCGATCAGGGACTTCCAATGCGGATCTAAAATTTGTTTAGCCCACTCGGCTCCTTCTAACTTGGAGCTAATGCGACCTTCGTGAAGATCTTGCAGCATTCGCGCATAATTCAAAACCAAGTAAGCCTGGAAGAAACGATTTCTATAGGGATTTGGGTCTGCCGATACAAATAGGCAAAGAGGGAGGACGATATTAGGAAAAATGTGTCGTTCTGGGATTCATCAACAACCTTCTAGCGCCTGACCAGAGAGTATCAGCGATGGAAGAATTTCTCAAAGAAAAAAGCACCTGTCCTGTCTTGGAATTAGCACTTCCTACATAATGTTGATGCAGCACCTGGTTCTGCTGGTTCCGCCCCTCTAGGGACATTTTCTTATGTCTCTGCTTGACAAAAAAAAGTCCTAGCGGACCAAGAGCTGGCACAAGCAAAGCTCCGAGAAGCGCGGCATTCCCGTCGTACAGAGGGATAAGACAACCAACTAGAGCTCCAATAAGAAATCCCAACAAGATAATTGCAGCTTCAATGTATTTCATATGCCTCCAGTGTCTCATTGTGATAAAACATTCTCTCATGTTCCAGTTCTCATCACATTCCCTGGTAAGCGACTGTTCTGCTTCATCCCCAAAGGATGAAGCAGAACAGTCGCTACTTGCTGGCGGCTCCTTTTATGATGAAATCACCAGCTAAATACCCAGGACATTCCCATCAGCACGATTGACGACTGGCTTGCATTGGGGAAGAATAAGGAGATTCCCATCGTCTCGCGAATGGCACGTGGAATAGGAGTCATATCCATCGGTCGTTACCCGTTCCGAGACGTGATCAACCGTTGCTACAGCCTGGCTGAAGAACTGCTTTGCCGCTTCCGTATTCCGCTTCTCGCTCAGACGTGAATCGACTAGATTGCCATCGCGGTCAATCGCACAATAGAAAGTAGCGCCTGCCCTTTCCCCACTTAGCCTCTTTAAAACAGTCAATGTCTTTGCTCGCGCAATTATTCTTACTTCATCGCTTGGTTTGGAAACTCTCAGATTATGGCTCAGCCCACCTAGATGTAGTTGCTCACAAGCTGTTCTGTTCTGGAAGGCTGGACACAATCAGCGAGCGCCTGATAGATATTGGGAGGATATTCTGCCAGCCGATGACAGAGATACAAATACCATTCCGTCCCATACGTCAAGTACAGGCGAGTTTGGTATCCCGCCTGCTGCATCTGCCTCAACAGATCCGGACGAATGCCGTAGAGCATCTCCACCTCAACATGAGGAGCCGCCAGAAGTTGTCGCCGCTCGATCTCCTGCAAAAGATGCTGATCGTGGGTGGCAATGGAGAGCGGATGACGGGCCTCGACGAGCAACTGGACGAACGAGAGAAAGCGCTCGTCTAGCTCTTCAGAGCGGTTCATGGCACGCTCATCAGGTTCTTGATACACTCCTTTAACCAGGCGTATTTTTCCAGGCAGGTGCATCAATGCCTCAAGGTCTTGCTGCATTTGATAGAGATGCACTCGTAGCGTAATGCCCACATGTGGATGTCGCGCAGCTATCTGGGTGTAGACAGCAAGGATAGCGGGAAGTTTATCTGATTCTTCCATACTCACCATTAAGGAGAGGTCGCGCGCTCTGGTCTTTTCAGCCAGATAATGGAGATGGTCCAGGGCCAATTCTTGGCTCACGGAAAGACCTATATGGGAAAGATCGAGCGAAATCGTTGTGCCTTTGGGAAGTGAAGCTGTTTCTATTGCTTCACTTAATGCGACAAATTCGTCCACTGCTGCTTGACAAGCCTGCTTCGTTGCCGTATTTTCTCCAATGTATTCTAAAGACACACCATAGCCCTGTGCCGCCACAAATTTAGCCGTGTCAACTCCATCCTGCCGTGTTTCGCCCGTGACAAATCGTCGGGCAGCAGACCAGAGGATGGAATAGACCGTGGGCATCTGCTGGAGGGAAGATTTGAGGGGAATATTGCGCGCGATAGATTTCAAGGCAAAAGATGCATCCAATTCTTCAGGAGATTGCAAAATATTCGATCCTTTCTTTGAGTCGGGAAAATCCTGTATGCGTCCACTTGATGAGTTTAGCCATCGGTCGATTGCAGCATACAATAGGGGCCAGAGGGCATCTCGTAAGCCGCGAAGTTCGGTAAAATTGCCGCATTCGCGATTGAGCGTCACAAGGACGAGAGTCTCGGGCCTATTGCCCCTTGATTGGCTTCGCAAGCGGCTTCAACCAGAGTAACTGGTTGTTACCAAACTGCTGTGGGAGCGTCTTCGTCGAGAATAAATGTAAGCGCAGGCACGTCAAAATAGCCCTGGAGACCTGTTCGCAGTTCCCTTTGGACCGTTTCCGCAACCTCTTCCCCGATGTCCCCTGGTATCTCAGCAATCAGGAGCGCGGAGGATGTTGCGTTCGTCAGCAACGCGGTAGACGCTTGACGCCACATCAGATGACGGGTGAGAACGGTTTGTCCGCTGGCGTAAGCGACTTCTCCTGGGGAGAGCGATTGAGAAAGATCATCATCGAGCGCTTGAAACTGATCCCCCTCACGGGTCAGCCGTGCGAGCACAGGAGCATGTAGGACATCCAGATCAAAACCACCGACAGGAACGACATATTGCAGCGAGACCGTGTGATAAAAGTCGACGAGCGCGTTAATGTGGAATGGTGTGTCTTCTTTGAGAACTCTGCGCAGAAGCGCTTCAATGGCACTGGGAAACCTCTTGTTGGAAACGCCCATCGCCCGAAACTGTTCGCGAAAGGCTTGCACATGTGGATGTGATTGTGCATTGCCATAGAGATGTGCCTCGCTCGCAGCGCGTTTCCAGATGGTGTGCCACCGAGTCGTCAGCTCGGGTCGAACCCGTTGATTGTCGATCCTCTGTGCAACGGCTACGACAACACGCATCCTGGGAAAACGCTCAAATATCGCAGGCTCGATGTGGAAATACATACCAGATCCCTCTTTTCTCATCAGATGATTGGAGTATAATCATACGAGAATGGACCGGCACTTGTACAGACGAAATAAACGGTGATATGCTATGAGCACTTTGCAAAGAGAAAGGGAAAAGGGTTTATGGCTTTCCACGATGATGGACTCCTCGATGAAATTGGATGGAACATTTTGCGAGAATTGCAACAGGAGGCGCGTCTCTCTTTCCATGAGTTAGGAAGACGTGTGGGGCTCTCAGCTCCTGCGGTGGCTGAGCGGGTGCGAAAGATGGAAGATGCCGGAATCATTCTTGGCTATGGGGCAAAGGTCAACCCACAAAAAGTTGGGCTACCGATCACTGCCGTCATTCGCATAACGACTTTGAAGATGCCATTGCCACAAGGGACTGATCTCGTCAGCGCTTTTCCTGAACTGCTTGAGTGCCATCGCGTGACGGGTACGGATAGTTATCACCTCAAAGTGATTGTCTCATCGGTCTCCCATCTAGAGCAGGTGGTGAATCGGCTCGTTCCCTACGGCGAACCTGCTACGTCCATTGTGCTCTCTTCTCTGATATCAGGAGAGAGTGTCAAGCAGGAAGCATGGTGGAATGGGAAAGAACCAACTGCGCAGACATAATTTCTTCCCAGCTTATTTGAGTTTGAGACCCACAAGAGCCGAGAGCATAAGCAGCATCGTTCCTTGATTGGCTTTAAAGTTGCTGAGACTGATTGTTTTGCAGATGGTAGACGTTTCCTCTCACCAATTGGGAGGCTTTTGCAAAAATGCATATCCTTTTTTATCACCCACGCTCAATTACCCACCTAGATGAGCCTGTCTCACCCAGATCTTCTCTATACTCTTCTTATGAAAAGAAAGAAATGGAACAGAGAACACACGCGAGATGCATTGCCACACCTAGGCGAAAGGGCACATGGACCCGTCCTGGCAAGAATGGCTGGGAGGATTAACCATTCTCCACGATGTCATGGGAACGACCCGGCTCACTGGCACGCTCCTCGATCAGGCGGCGCTGCATGGAGTGCTGGGAACGCTGTGCCGTTTGAAGCTGAGTCTTCTTTCCCTGGAAACGGATGAAACACCCCAGGCTGAGGAACCACCCTTTTCTTCGCTTGACGTTATCCATTTTGAGGAAAAGAAACAGGCACGAAAGCCTCCCGAGAGAAGAAAGAAGCTGAACAAAGCCCTATCTTGTCACTTTTACCAGGAAGGTCACACAAGAACGGAGATTCGGTTTGTTTAGCAAAGTATCATTATTAAAATACTACCTTGACAATCATAGTAATGTGATGTATACTCCAAACATGAGGTGATGATATGAGTGAAAACAAACTGACGTCCGACCTGCTACGCGGACATACCGATACGATGATTTTACGCCTCTTATCGGAAGCTGATCGCTACGGCTACGAGATTGTCAAACTGATTGCTGAGCGCTCGGGTGGCGAATATGAACTCAAGGAAGCCACGATGTACTCCAGCGTCCGGCGCCTTGAGAGCGACGGGGATATCGAATGGTACTGGGGTGATGAATCTCAGGGCGGGAGAAGAAAATACTTCCGGATTACCGACAAAGGGAAAGCGACCTACGATCGCAACAAACACAACTGGGAGTACGCCAAGCGCGTGCTAGAGAACTTATTGTAGCTGAAGAACTTCTTGTAAAGGAAAGATATTAATATGAACGATAAATTGACCAACTATGTCAACGGCGTCTTTGCTCCCTACGATGAGGTCAAAAGCACGACCGAATTAAAGGCGGATCTGCTCTCCGATTTGCAGGAGCGCTTCCGTGAGCTCAAAGCCGAGGGCAAGGATGATGAGACCGCTTTTGCCATGACCGTTGAGAGCATCGGTGACATTGAGCAAACTGTTCAGGAGGTCGCCAACCTCTCCCACTCGCTGGAGCGGCGGGTGGCTATCAACTTGGGTGGGAGCAATCTGCCACAGAGCGACTTCGCGGGTGTGATCGCGCAGAAAGGTAATTTTAAAGGGAGCATGTTGCGCGGCTCTGACTTTACGGGCGCAGACTTGACCGGAAGCTCGTTTTCCGGCAGTGATGTCCGTGAGGCCAATTTCACGCGCGCAAATTTGACCGATTGTAGCTTCTCTGCCCTTGACCTGACGGATGCTAACTTCCGTGAAGCCATTTTGGTGCGCACCAACTTCAGAGCGGCAGGGCTGGACGGTGCAAAATTCATCGGCGTCAAGCTCACGGATGTCAACTTTACGACGACCGACCTGAGAAAAATCATCTTTGAAGGCTGCACCTTTCTGGGCGTAGACTTCCACTACTCCGATCTACGCGGACAGCGACTGGATGGGCAGACCTTTATTGGCGTCCAGTTTGATCTGCCGTCACTCAGGGATGTGTCGTTTCAGGGTGCGACTCTTAGAAATGTGTCTTTCCGCGCGGTGGGGATCTGGTCTCAGAACCGTGCCATACGATCCCTTCACTTAGATGGCGCGATGATGGATAAGTTAACGTACTTTGCGCTCAAAGGCATAGGGGCTGATGTCTCGAAGGTAACTGTTCTCTCATAAGGAAGAAATGATGCACAACATTGCCATTCAGGTCAACGACCTGCACAAATCATATAAGAAGCTCGATGTCTTAAAAGGTGTGAATCTTACCGTGGAGCAGGGCAGCATTTTTGCCCTGCTTGGCTCCAACGGCGCGGGCAAGACCACACTTGTCAAAATCCTGACCACACTACTCAACCAGGACAGGGGAACGGCCATCGTCAATGGCTTTGATGTGGCCTCAAAGCCGGCTTATGTGCGACAATCGATCAGCCTGACCGGGCAATTTACAGCGGTGGATGAGATTTTGACCGGACAAGAAAACTTGATGATGATCGCTAAACTTCGCCATCTCAAACAGCCACGCCAGGTTGCCGACGCGTTGCTGACCCGTTTCGGGTTAACCGATGCTGCCAACCGCAGGGCGGCGACCTATTCCGGCGGCATGCGTCGTCGACTTGACCTCGCCATGAGCCTGGTGGGAACCCCACCGATTCTGTTCTTGGATGAGCCAACCACTGGGCTGGACCCCGAAGCTCGCATCGAGGTCTGGAAAGAGGTCAAGAAACTTGCGGATGGTGGCATTACGGTCTTCTTGACCACCCAGTACCTGGATGAGGCCGAGCAGCTTGCCGATCGCATAGCCATTCTCCATGAGGGCAAGATTATTGCCAGCGGCACGCTCACGGAGCTCAAAAAGCTGTTTCCAGCGGCGGAGGTGGAGTATGTGGAGAAACAACCAACTTTGGAGGAGATCTTTCTCGCCATCATTGGCAAAAAGGAGGGTCAATAAATGGAAGCCATACAGAGTAACACCTCAGACGTTCGAATACAGAACCACTTTTTCAGTGATATGGGCGTGATGCTCGGTCGTTCTATGCGCCACATCTTCCGCAGTGTGGACACCATCTTTACGGTCACGATCACGCCGATTGCGATGATGTTGCTGTTCGTGTATGTGTTCGGCGGCGCCATTCAAACAGGGACAGCCAATTATGTCAATTATTTGGTGCCTGGGATCTTATTGATTGCGATTGCGAGTGGGATCTCCTATACCGCATATCGTTTGTTTACCGACGTGCAAAAGGGAATCATTGAGCGCTTTCGCTCTATGCCAATTGCCCCTTCTACCATGCTGTGGGGACATGTCCTGACCTCAATGGTCTCCAACGGGCTTTCGGTGGTGGTTATCATGCTGGTCGCCATGTTGATGGGCTTTCGTTCGTCGGCGGGTATCCTGTCCTGGCTTGCGGTCATTGGCATACTCTCCTTGTTTACCCTGGCCTTAACCTGGGTGGCGGTGATTCCTGGCCTGACCGCCAAATCAATCGACGGCGCGACCGCTTTTTCGTATCCGCTCATCTTCCTACCCTTTATCAGCTCGGCGTTTGTGCCGACGAAGTCGATGCCTTTCGTCGTCAGGGTCTTTGCCGAGAACCAGCCCGTGACCGCGATTGTGGAAAGCATTCGTGCCTTACTCTCTGGACAGCCAGTCTCGAATACTCTATGGGTTGCGCTGGCATGGTGTGTTGGAATTCTGGTTGTCGCCTACATCTTCGCGATGCGAGCCTACAGAAAGCGCGCGTAAAAGCGGGCTGCTTCAGGAAAGTGGCAATCACTTTGTCAAAGTTGATTGGAATAGTGGGGAGTGCAGAGGCCCGTCAGTCCCTCTGCGCCTCTCCTATGCTGCCGCAAACAGCATGAAACCTTTTACATAAAGGTTGATAAAGCATTCCAAAGAGAAAGAAGAAAGAATATGCAGACTAATTCCAAGCGAGCAGAGCTCACAGCCACCTATGACTGGTATCGTCAGATGCGCGAGGCGCAGCCTGTGTTCTTTGACCCAAATATCCAGGCATGGCACATCTTCCGCTACGACGATGTGCTGCGTGTACTCAGTGATCACGCGACGTTTTCTTCTGATGAGAGCAGCTTCCTGCCACCTGAGTACCGCAATGCCACTCCGATCAGTTCGAGCATGCTCCGTATGGACCCACCACGTCATCGCAAGTTGCGCAATCTCGTCTCGCTCGCCTTCACACCGCGCATGGTGGCTCATATGGAGTCGCGCATCCAGGCGATCACCAATGGCTTGCTTGACCAGGTCCAGGCATCGGGTGAGATGGATGTCATCAGGGATCTGGCCTATCCGCTGCCTATCACCGTCATCGCGGAGATATTGGGAGTTCCCGCAGAGCGGCGTGAGGAGTTCAAGCAGTGGTCTGATGCGTCCGTTGGAGGAGATGCGGAATCGACACCAGAGGATATACAGGCGATCATGCAGGCCATGGAGAGTATGAAAGCCTACTTCAACGAGGTCTTTGAGGAGCGACGTGCGCATCCCCAGAATGACCTGGTGAGTGCGCTGCTCCAGGCGGAAGTAGATGGGGAGCGCCTGAGCAACGAGGAATTGCTGGGGTTCTGCGTGTTGCTGCTGGTTGCGGGCAACGAGACCACGACCAATCTGATTGGCAATACTATCCTCTGTCTGGATGAGCATCCTGAAGCGGTGGAACGTCTGCGTGCCAATCGCGAGCTGGTGCCAGGTGCGCTTGAAGAGGCCCTGCGCTACTACTCGCCGATCAAACTCACGATACGCGGGACCACGACCGAGACGATGATAGGCGATCAGCGCATAGAAGCTGGCAAGTTGCTCTTTGCCTGGATTGCCTCGGCGGATCGTGATGAGGCTCAGTTCCCCGATGCCAGTCAGTTCAATATCGAGCGTGAGCCCAATCGGCACCTGGGCTTCGGGCGTGGTGTCCATTTCTGCCTGGGCGCTCCCCTGGCACGTTTGGAGGCGAAGATTGCGCTGAACACGATGCTCGACCGCCTGCCCGGTTCCTGGCACGTGTCCGATGCGCCATTATCTCCGATCAAGAGCTCGTCCGTCTTTGGAGTGAAGCAGTTGCCCTTAACCTGGGAAAAGTAACAGAACGTGAGTGCTGGCGAGCTGATCCCTCTCCGATGACTGACAGGAGTCCTCCCAAGCGATTCTCCCAGTCATCGGAGGGGGATCAGCCAATGCGTTTGACTGTTGCTGTGTGCCATGAGAACGACGAACGTTCCTTCTATTCTCTTTTCCTTGCCTCAAACTGCAGATATTCCACGAAACCCCGCCTCCAGACTGAGTGCAGAGCCCTTCTCTAGACCGATGACCCTGGCATCTTTCTCAGGCATACTCCCTATGAGCCAGAAAGAGCATCTTTGCCACTGGTTTCATACAGCATGGTTCGTAAAGGAGTAAACTCTGCATATGCAATACCTCTCTCCAATACCACCGCTTCTCTCTGAGAACAGGCGTGAGATCATTATCGAGGCAATAAATATTCGCAAGGAATATGCGACTGGCGCAGTGAATGTAACTGCAGCACCCACAACCCGTTATCATCAGGTCACGGTCATCGGACTGATGGCAGCCAATGTGCCCTGGCGTGTCCTGGTCTCCCTCGACACCGTGCAAGAGATCGCATCGCCGCCATACATCGCGTTTCTCAGCACATATCTCTTCCGCTTGCCCGAACTGGCGAGCGCGATACGGAAAGCTGCCGCTGGGGAAGCGGTGATGCATTCCCATGTGGCTGCGCGCATAGCCCAGGAGTTAGCCAGCCTCCCTGTATCTGACTGGGAGCACTATGCTCAGTTGAGTGAGCGTGAGCGAGACGTTCTGCGCCCCATTGCCGAAGACCTTCCAAACGGCGATATTGCGCGTCGGCTCGTGATCAGCGAAAAAACGGTGAAAAGTCATGTCAGCAATATTCTCAGCAAACTCCATCTTCTGGACCGAACGCAGGCTGCGGTCTTTGCCTGGCGTGAGGGCTTTGTCTCTCGTTTCTCTGGGCAGGATGAATGTAACGTTCCTTCCTGAGAACAGTTTTGAGTGTGAGACCAACAAGAACTAAGAGCACGGGCTTCTTTGTGTCTTGATCGGCTTTTCGTACGGTCTGAGATGGATCGTTTCGGCAGATGGTAGACTTTTCCTCTCTCCATTGGGAGGAGTTTGCGAAATTGGTAGACTCTTCAGTGGAAGGTAGGCTTTTCGTCTCTCATTGATAGACCTAAAACAGTGGTTTCTGCTCCTCTCGGCACCTCTTGAGCCACAACGTGAACAACTCATCATGCATGCTCTCCATGTGAGCTAGAATCATGAAGCAGTTCAGTCAGGCGTCAATTGGCGAATGATATGAGTGATTTTGGGCCCTACCAAAAGAAATACTAAATAAAGATGTATTACAAGTTTAAATAAATATTATAAAGTTTTATGCGCTATTCATTTTTTCACAATATGTTGAATGGCAGGAAGATAAACAGTCACTTCACAGCCGCCAGCAGGATGATTCCGCAATGTAATGTATCCACCATGACGCTCTACGAGCAATTTACAGGTGTAAAGGCCAAGACCGGTGGTCTTTTGATGCTTCTCGTTTGGAGAGGCGTGACCATGATAAAACTTCTCCCAGACATGGGGCATATCGGCTGGAGAAATGCCACTCCCGCTATCACGGAGGACAAACACCAGGGAACGAACATCGCGGGTGCAGGTCAGGTAAATCTGTCCATTCGTTGGGGTATAGCGTATGGCATTTTCAAACAGGTTATCTAACACCTGTTCGATTCTATGGAGATCAAGCATCACGAGTGATACATCCGCGACGGCATTCTGGAAACGATACTGAAAAGTGATGTCAGATGATGCAGCCTGAAGCGTATAAATGTGGACTTTACGGGCCAATTCTTGCTCTAGCTCGACAGGTTGAGGTTGGATAATCAAGCTGGTCTGCTCAAGAGCGGAGACTAACAACATATCGTTGAGCAGGCGCGTCATACGCTGGCTGCTAGCTTGAAGCACTGGAAGGTAGCGCTCAAGGCGTCTATTTCGTTTCTCTCCCGCCTCTGTGCGGGCAATCCCCTCGATATGCCCCTGGATAATAGTCACAGGGGTGCGCAGATCATGCGAGAGCGCCGCGATCATAATGCGCATCTCTTCCTGTTGATGCCACTCGCGTTCCAGGGATTCCTGCAATTCGTGGCGCAGTTCGTTAAAGGCCCCACAGAGGTCACCCAACTCATTAGGTGCGCTATAGTTGATCGTAAAATCCAGATCGCGCTGGCGAATCATCTCTACAGCCCGCATCAATTCACTAACGGGCTGGCTTACCTGCCGTCCCATGCGCCAGGCGAAAAAGAGGATGGTCACGCTCAGAACAGCCAATGGTAGAGAGAGTGCAGGCCACCGACTGAATTCATTCAGAGACGAAACTGATTCAACAGGCATGCCCCGCCTTTGCGCCAGATACCAGAAGAGAAGCACCAATTCGAGAAGGCAGGTAATACTCAAGGTCACACCCAGTATGCCGATACAATACCAGACAAAGATCCGCCTGAAGCTGGCATGCTTGCGGTGTGATTTGGTTTTCCTTAGATGGATGTTCTGAGCTCCCATTTGTACCCTACTCCCCAGACGGTGCTGATATATTCAGTTCGTGAATCATAGTGTGAGATTTTTTTACGAATGCGTTTGATGTGCTCTGTGACGGTCTTGGTGTCCCCGAGGGCGTCCATCTTCCAGATACGATCATAGATCACCTCGCGGGAGAAGACCTGCCGTGGATGCAGAACGAGCAATTGGATAATCTCAAATTCCTTGAGCGTCAGGGGAAGCAGTTGGCCGGCATAGCGCACTTCATACGCGCTCAAATCGATGCTTAAGTGACCATAGTTCAAGCATGTTGCGGAGTGTGCCTGATCTCTGCGTTGTTGTCCACGCCGCTCACGGCGCAGGTGCGCTTCTACGCGAGCCATTAATTCTTTGATGCTAAATGGCTTGAGCACATAGTCGTCAGCACCCACACGAAATCCTTGAATCTTGTCCGCATCGCTTTGCTTCGCACTTAGAAACAGAATAGGGATGTCTAGTTCTTCGCGCAGTTCTCTACAGACCGCAAAGCCATCGCGTCGTGGTAGCATAATATCGAGGATCATCAGATCTGGATGATGCGCGCGCGCGACCAGCAGGGCTTGTGCGCCGTCAAATGCGGTAAATACAGTATAGCCTTCATCCTCCAAGGCATCCTGTATAAACTGGACAATGTCATCCTCATCGTCTACGACCACAATGGTACCGCGCATTTTGTCGTGTTCCACGTCCCCCTTTTGTCTCACTTTCATTCAGTATGGTCCCTTGTTATTGACCAGCATTTCCCTGACCCAACCATATCATAAACACTAAATATAAACATTTTCAAAACTTTCTTCACAGCCTGTCCGAATCGGCTATCTGTTTATCCTTTGTTGATACTTTCCTTTTAGCATGAGGCGCACGATGTCGCCAATCTCTATGGCATCGATGCCTAATAAACTGAAATATTCGCATAGATGTCATAATCCAGTTTTTTGAGAATCACAGCACGTCTCTTTATGCAATGACAAGAGGAGGTCATTTTGTGAGAACTTTTGAGATACTATTCGTCCTGGTAAATGTGCTAACGCTCTGCCTGAGCTTGCGAAAGTGGTCAAAAGGGGTGTGGTTAGGGGCGGTAGGAGTTAATGTTGCGATCCTCATCCTGCATGGTTTTTTCGAGGGCTTTCGCTACCAAATGGTTTTCTCCTACCTCTTTACCATGCTGTTTACGATATATACTCTCATCAAGGCCAGTGGCAACTTTTTTGTCGCAAAGCTACCGACAGCTTTGAAGATCATCATCATCAGCTTCTCGTTGGTGTGTCTGATTCTGACCTCCTTTCTGGCATCCGCCCTGCCTGTGTTTACACTTCCGCAGCCAACTGGTAATTCTGCTGTGGGTATCAAGTATTTCCACCTTGTGGACGAAAAGCGTAACGAACCGTTCCTGAAGAACTCAACGAAAAAGCGTGAATTGATGGTGAAGGTCTATTACCCGGCAAAGCCAGACAAGAGCAAACCTTTTTCGCCGTATTTTCACAATTCACCCGAACTCATACGGTTGCTTACAGCAGGCAACCGCCTTCCGAGTTTCTTGCTTGATCAACTCAATCTGGTAAAGACAAATTCCAAAGAAGGCCTTCATATCTCAGATACTCAGTCAAGCTATCCAGTCATCCTGTTCTCTCATGGGGCAGGAACGAGCATGGAAGTACATACCTCTCAGTGTGAAGATTTAGCCAGTCATGGATATATCGTGGTCGCGATTGATCATACCTACATATCAGCCGCAACCGTATTCCCCGACAAAATCGTTACGGCGCAGGATGCCACAACTGTTTTTGCGGAGGGTGATCCGCGAGGAACCATTGCTCAAATCGCTGTTGATGATGACAAGTTTGTTATGGACAAGTTAGCTGAATTGAACGAAGGGGGCATTGACCCTCAATTCAAAGGAAGGCTCAATCTTGATGAAATAGGTGCGATTGGTCACTCCTTTGGCGGTGCGGTGGCATACGATCTGGCAATCAATGACAGCAGAGTGAAAGCTGCCATTGATTTAGATGGCACCGTATATACTACGCCAAAAGGGGGAACGAACACGATGGCCCCCTTTCTCATGCTAGCGAACGATAAAATTCATATTCAAAGAATTCAAAATCACGACACTGGGATGCAAAAGTTCGCCGATATGAGCGATAAGGAACAAAAGGACATGCTCTCCGTGTATGGAAGCAAGGAAGCCTATGATAAGGATTACAACGAGACACTGCAAAATCTTGTTGGGCTTGCGAATACGGTAAAAGCATCAGGAAATCTCTATACCATTGAAGGAAGCGATCATATGAAATTTACCGATATTGGTCTTTTCTTTGGTAATGATCAGCTCCGCCAATTCATAGGCATTGGCGGCAAGACTGAACCTGTAAGGTGTCTTGTCATCACTGAGGCGCTCACATTAACTTTTTTTGAGCAACATTTGAAGCATGGTGAGGCCACAGACTCGTTGCTGAAACAGTATCCAGAACTCAAAAAGGTCGCATTGACATAAGCCTCTAACGAGAATCACAACAGTAGCATCCTCGTTCCTAAAGGTCAAGTAATTCCGGTTACTTGACCTTTATCCCTGCAAACCATGAACATGTCAGCAGCCATTGAGCTGTATTGGCTCGCTCATATCAGAAGCCGTGAATAGAAACATTTGCAAAACTTTTCCCGCAGCCAGCCTGATTCGACCTTCTGTTTCCTCTTTGTTGATACTTTTCCTTTACTATGAGGATCAATCGGTACTTGCACCGAAAATAGAGAAAACGACATGACAGAATAAAGGGAAGAGACGACTATGCACTCCTACACGCAACAGAACCCACTTAGTCCTCCTGCAATGAATGTGCAAACTGGAGCACCATCATCACAGGGGGCGAGCAGCCTTTTACAGATGCAAGATCTGACCAAGACCTATAGCAACACACGCAATAAGGTCACAACTCATGCCCTCAATGGCATACATCTGGATGTCTACCCACAGGAATTTATCAGCATCATGGGACCATCGGGCAGTGGCAAAACCACCCTGCTGAACATTCTGGCGGGACTCGACCAACCTACAAGCGGAGAGTTCTGGCTTCAAGGCGAGAATCTGGCGTCGCTCAAGGCAGATGAGTTAGCCCTGTTTCGCAGGCGTCACCTGGGCTTTGTCTTCCAGGACTTTAATCTGCTGGATACCCTGACCCTGGCGGAAAATGTGGCCTTGCCCCTCAGTCTGGATCGCCAGAACGACAAACATATTCTACAGCGGGTAAGCGAGATGATGCGGTTTCTGGGTATCGAGGACCAGATGCAACGCTATCCATATGAGGTCTCAGGTGGTCAACAGCAGCGCACAGCCGTGGCCCGTGCGATCATCCACCAGCCGCGCCTGTTGCTGGCAGATGAACCAACTGGCAATCTCGATTCTGCCTCGGCACGATCGCTGCTTGAGCTGTTTCAACAATTGAATAGCCAGCGGCGGGCGACGATTCTGATGGTCACGCACGATCCTTTCTCAGCCAGCTATAGTCAGCGGGTGATCTTCATTAAGGATGGGCGTATCTTTATGCATCTGCGCCGTACCGGGAGCCAACAGCACTTCTTTCAGAGCATTCTCAATACCCTGGCGCAAGTGGAGGGTACCCATGAATTGGCGTAATCTTGTGACCAAGAATATGCTGCGCAACCTGCGACGCTACATAGGATACATGCTGGCTGCGACAATAGCAGTGGCGATCTTCGCGATGTTCACGAACTTTGTTGATAATCCCGCTGTGCGCGCCGCGCCGATTACCGCAGCTGCGAGTCAGTTGCTGGTGGCCTTTCGCGTCCTTGTCGCGCTCTTCGCTATCTTCTTTGTCTTTTACTTTCATGCCGCGTTGATGCGAGCGCGGAACAAAGAGTTTGGTTTGTTGCTGACATTAGGGGTAACTCCGCACCAGATTGGACGGCTGATCTTTTACGAAAGCTTGCTTATCGGACTACTGGCCCTGCTGGTCGGGATCATTTTGGGCATTGTGTGCGCATACTTCTTTCAGCTTGCCATGCTGGCTATTCTCGCGCTCCCTGTGACGTTACCATTCGCAGTTCCTCCCACTACGTTTCTCACGACTGGTATGTTCTTTGGCATAGTCTTTTTTCTGGAGGCTTGCTGGATCTCATCGAGCGTGACCAGGCGCACACCACGTGTTCTCTTGCTCGGTGCGCGGACACAGCAGGCGCCACCCAAGGCTTCCTGGTGGTCCGTGTTTGCTGGCCTGCTGTGCATTGGGGTAGCCTATGATCTGGCCCTCCAATTTAGCAGCTCAATCACTTCCACGATGTTTCCTATTATCGGCCTGACCATCGCTGGCACCTACTTGCTGTTCAGTCAATGCTCTGTGATGCTGCTTACGCGCCTGCGCCAACCCGGTATTCCTGGTATGCGCCTGTTGCTTCTTGCCCGTCTCTCGCATCGTATGAGCGACTACGCGCGTATGCTCACAGTTGTAACGGTCTTGAACGCGGTCGTACTCATTGGAATGGGAACCATCTTTGGTGGTTTGCAGGTCTTTGAGATGCAAGCGGTTCACCTGCTGCCATTCTCTATCCAGCTCTTGAGCAATACGGCTCATCCCACCGCGCTTGCTTCCACGCAGGTACAACAAGAAATTGAGCGCCAGCACTTTTCCCTGCAAGCGGTCACGAATACCTCGTTCATCACTGGCACTATCGCCCAGGGGCAGCACAGGGTACCAGTCCTGGTCATGGATCTTTCCAGCTTTGTTCGCCTGCAAGAAGTCGAACGTCAGGCTCATCCTGATTTTGTTGAAAATCAAAACAATGTCCAGGCATTGACCAGTGATTCTCAGGGCTACATCTCTACTCCCGACATCACTTACGGCTTTTCGTTGCAACGGAGCCAACTTGTCGTGGGAAAAGAGACAGTGAGTTTACAACTTGAAAAGAGTGCAACGCGTGTTATCAATCCCTGGTTTGGCATTGCTGACAATGACCTCACGACAAACGTCCTGGTCGTGACCGACGTTCGGTATGCTCAGTTGATGGACTCTACCCCTCTTGCTCAGCATTGGCAGGTGACAAGTTATGTCCTGCCCAATTGGCAGCAGAGCGCGCCCCTGGTGCAAGCACTCCGTCAGCAATTGCCCGCATCGCAGCAAACGTTGCTCACGGATACGGTGACCAACTTCAATAGCGGGAAGCAGTTCCTCTCGGTTATGCTCTTTGCCGCCTTCTTCATAAGCTGCCTCTTTTTTCTCGCCGCAGGAAGCGCCATTTACTTTAAGCTGTTTACGCAGCAAGAAGAGGATAGGCGTCAATTTCAGGCCTTAGAGCGCATTGGTTTCACGCGCCGTGAGGCAGCACACCTCTTGAGCAGTGAATTCCTCTTGCTCTTCTTTCTCCCAATCGTGCTTGCACTCGTACATAGCATTGTGGCCCTGCTCGATCTGGCGAATCTGATGACAAGCATGCATAGCACGGATCTGTTTGCCCAACTTGGTCTCTCGACCATTATCCTTCAAGCCTTTGTTCCCGTTTCCCTACTGTACTTGGTGAGCTTTATGGTCTACTTCTGGATCGCACGTGTTGGTTACCTGCGCAGAATGCAATTGGCGGCAGCCTAAGTGGGTGTCACTATCTCAGAACATAAGAAAATGATGAGTGGCATACACAAATGAGATATCGATAATATACTATTATAGGAGTTTCACATTTATGGAGAACGAAAAGAATTCCACCTTGTTGTATGGAGTTATAGTTGCTACCGTGGTGGCTCTGTTGTTGAGCCTCTATTATCTCATTCCGAACATCAATCACATCCCTATTCCTGCCGAGGCAGATCCGACCCTGGTACACTACAAGTATGTCGAATTGTTTGGATCGTTAGCCGTTCTAGGCGTTATTGGCACGATGATTCTACTTTTGCAGAGGCTGGCGCGGAGGAAGAGGTAAGGGCACCATTCCCACCAGGAAGGCCAAACCGTAATCGGAACAAGAGACATATGATGCGTAAAGGCAGGGAAAGCGATTGCCTCTTCCCTGCTACGTGAGAACGCCACTTCCCGCAGGCCAGGATCAGTCGTTTTACCTCTGAAAAGGTCGTTCTCACACTCTTCCCTCTCTCTCAAAACCTTTCCTTCTATGCCCTCTTGTGCACATTAGAGAGCTTGCTCATATTCTTCTTGACCGCTTGTAGCGCTAGGAGGAATTTGGGGGAGTTGGCTTGCTTCATGGGCTATTCTTGCTCAATGGATGCCCTTAGCCGAGGTTGCTGTTGTCTCTGGTGCTGACGGAGAGACCAGACATCCAAAAAGGCTTGCACAACGTTCGGATCATATTGTGTTCCTGCTCCCTGTATGAGTTGTGCACAAGCATCTCTCTCTCCTCTTGCCTCGCGATCTGCGCTTGGAGAGATCATTTCATCGAAGGCATCGATGACCGCTACAATACGCGCGAGGAACGGTATGCTCTCGCGTTGCAGTCCTCTCGGATAGCCACTTCCATCCCAGTGCTCATGGTGGGCGGCAACAATAGGAGCAAGGAGGGAGAAGATGCCACCTGCCTGAACCAGAATAGCATATCCAATAGTGGGATGAGCCTGTATTGCATCCTGCTCCTCTGCGGTGAGTGGTCCCGTTTGGGAAAGAAGTTCCTCAGATACCCCTACTTTCCCCAGGTCATGCAATAGAGCCGCAAGACGTACCATTGCCACCTCTTTGGCACTACACTTCATCTGCTTCGCTATTGCCTCAGTCAGCCCTGCCATCCGTTGCCCGTGTGCAAATGCCTGGGAATCTCGTGCTTGTAAGAGGGCCAACAACGCTTGCTCCGTCATCGTCTCCATCGAGTCCAGTTCTTCTGTTTGCCCCTTCCCGCTGTTTGCCCATTGCCCTTGCGTGCCAGCGATACAGACGCGATTGCCCCCGTATTGCTTCGCTTGATACATGGCTTGATCTCCCCAATGAATCAGGTCCTGATATCTGGTGGCATGGATGGGGTACATCGCCATACCAATACTCGCTGTCACACGTATACTCACAGGAGATGACAAGTGTTTGCCTCTCCACATGAGCACTTCTTGCTCAATGCGAGCGCGGAGTCGGTTGGCAATGTGTGCAGCCTTCTGGGCGTTCACGGCAAACAAGAGCACCATAAATTCCTCGCCTCCATAGCGTCCAGTGACATGGGTCGTATCAAGTTCTGCCATACATTGCTGTATGCTCTTGCCTATCTGATGGAGGAGGGCATCCCCAGCGCGGTGCCCCCACATATCATTGATTTGTTTGAAATGATCTAGATCAAGGAACAGCATCGTACAGCCTGTTCCTTCCTCCTGGCATCTGGTGAGCAAACGTTCCAGTGCGCTCATCAATGTGCGGTGGTTATAGAGTCCTGTGAGAGGATCACGTTCTGCTCGTGCTGCCTGCTCCCGATATAGCTTGTCTCGTTCTTGCAATAATTCCTGTTGCCGTTGCACCAGATGCTGTCGGCGCATATATGCTTGGGTTACTTGTGCACGCAGGGCATTGTTCTGACGTATTTCCTGACTCAGATCATGTGCCAAGCGTCCCTGGTGAGAGACTTCTGTGCAAAGCCATCCAATCCCCACCAACGATCCAGTGCTCACCACGAGTGCCAGGCTCCATTGAGGGGTGGAGAGCCATCGTGATGCCCAGGAGGTTGTGAGTACCAGGGCAATGCTCACCAGGGTGACAACGAATCCCAGCAGTGTCATTCCCAGAGCGAGATGTGTGCTCCGTCGATCTGGGGAACTATGGCAGACAATCCTGCTCCAAGCCAGTGAATGTCTGCTCATGAGCATCCAAATGACGCATCCAAAGAGGATCAGTGTGGCTATCGACCAGACAAGAGCTTCAAGTGCTTGCAGCACAAGATTCACAGGCTCACTGAGAGGGAGTACTCCAAGAGGGGGAAGGAGGAAGGCCATGACGGTAAAGAGTAGCGCGCAACAGAGTGCTTGTGTCACTATCCCAATGAGAGGCACATGGTGGTGAGTGAGGCGGGTCAGCGCGAAAGGAAACAAGCGATCCCGTGCCATGGCGATGAGAAGACGGGAAAAGATCAGCAGAATCACAACAGAGGTGGCAATCTGGTTGAGGAAAAGCATGACCAGGACCACATTACTATATGTTGGTCCCCAGACCGTACGTGTCGCAATCACCATCGCCGTCATAGAGGTTGCCTTTTCTGGAGGAACGACCACCATGACGCCGAAGGTGGCGACAAGATAAGCTAGGAAGATACAGATGCAGCCCCACCAGAGGAAGCGTCCAGCTCGTTGTCGTGTGACCTCATCACCACGCACTTCATTGCCCATGATGAAGGGCCAATCTATACCCATAAATGCCCATGCCACGATGCCTAAGATCCCTATGTTTTGCGGAGAGGGCAACCAGGCATGCCAACTCTGCCATATGTGGAGACCGATGACTGGAGCATGCCCTTGCATAAGCCACCATCCCCCAGCCAGTCCCACCAGAAAAAACGTTGCGACAGGCAAACCAGCGGCTGCAAATAAGAGATGTTTCAAGGCGTGCAATGGGATCAGGGCGAGCATGGTTGTGACGAGCAAGAGGCACATTTCTCCTCCATAGGAGATAAGAGGAGAACGAAACCATGCTGGGAGGAGCAAGAGTGCTGCTTGAAGGGTCGTTATAATGATGGTCATTCCAAATAACCAGGTACAGACGCCTGTCAGTTCCGCCAGGCGTCCTCCTACGATCTGTTTGATCCAGATGTAATGTCCGCCATAGAAAGAGAGCCGCCGAGAGAGCCAACGCACCACTACTGCCATCGGAATCAAGAAGAAGAGGCCAAGCACCCAATAGAGCAAGGCAGCTGGACCGGCGAGTTGAATGTCACTGATGCATGTGAAGAAGAGAATAAACAACAGCAGGAGGCTGGTGAGATCTCGTATTCCCAGTTCTTGAGGGAACCCCTCACTCCTTAGAGCCATCGTGGAGGCTCTTGCCGCATCGGCTTCTGCTGCTGACGTAGTCTCCGTGTTCTCTTCCATTGGCCTACTAACCTTCATAGTTCATTGCTGGAGGCGGTGCTGATCGTCCTTGCCGTCTTGTGACCAGAGAGGGTGGGAAGGCTGATGGAGCGGTGATGAGCTTCCTCTCTTCCAGCGGTTGATGAGCTTCCCTGAGAGTTCTCGTTCACCCTTGATAGCTAGGTCTTCCTTTGTTTCTCTCTCCCACTATTATTATGCCTCTCTTTCCTATTTTATTTTTGCCTTTTGCATTTGGGACTCACCAGAGCTGAGAGCATGAACCGCTTATCATACCACTGCATGAGCATATTCGAGAACATTGCTCTCCATTGCCCCTGCCTTTTCAGGCCCAGCAGGCTTACTTACATTGTTCATCTGGTTGGTCCCTCTCTTCATTGTTTCAGTCACTCTCCTCTTCGTCAATTACAAAAGAAGACGTGAGTGGGGTGGGATAGGGTGCGCAGTTTTGGAGCGTGAGAGGGGAGGATGTGGAGACACGAAGGGCACAATCACACGCTGTTGTGTGCTCTGCCCTTGGAAACCCTGCGCTCGAAAGATGTCAGGCGCTTACGGGGGTGCTCTCCCAATGTGAGTACGAGCGAGCAGATGGTGTGTGGTACAAGCCCTCTCAATAGCTGCCTAATCCCCTGCGATGATATTTCGCCTCTGGAAGAATACGATGAAGAGAGCGGGGAAACAGAGCGAGAAGCGGAAAGAGAGCCACACGACGTGGCTGATGATTTTGGGTGGAAAGCAAAAGCCATTGTCTCTCGGAGCAATGGTGTTTGTTTTCATCAAGCCAGAGTAGCACACTGTTCAGTTCTCTACAAAGTTGACAATACCTCTTAAAACAGTAGCCCCCGAAGAACTACCTGGCCGGTAGCCTGGGGGGCAAGTGAGACAGCCCTAAGGCTGCCGATCCCGCCTTAGACCCGGGGTGTGAAGCACCCAGAGCAGGCAGGAGGATGACAGAGCGAGCCGAAGACGAGGGGTCTCAAGCGCCCACCATACACAGAGCACCGCCATACCGATCAGGTTGATGGTGGTAAAGATGACGCGCACACCTGCCTCTACGTGGTCAAGCACCAGGTAGGTGACCAGCCCACTGAACAGTGTGCTGCATTGCATCGTCATTTGATAGATGGCGCCTACGCGACCGCTCTTCTCGCGCGGCGCACGGCCTACGACCAGCACGTTCGACAGAACGGTAGAGACGTTTCCGCACGCGTACGCCATGCCCAGGCAGGCCATCGCCACTGGAAGCGATGATGTGGAACTGTACACAGCTACTGGAAAGCTCATCAATGCCGACCAGCCCAGGAGGCCCGATAGAGTCGGCTTACGCCTCTCCTTCAGCACCGACTGGATAAGGGCCGCAAGCACGCTTCCTACGCCACCTGCCGCAAGCACCAGGGCGTAAGCGCGAGGTCCGCCGAGCGCCTGCCCGATGGGCGGGTTCGCGACGTCCCCACTCATGCAGACCGTCATGAGAACGACGACGATGAGCGCGCGCCTGGTTTCTTGTTCCCTGGCAACGTACTTCAGCGCCTCTCGCATCCGCACCGGTTCGCACTGGCGAACCGGCTTCTCGCGCCCGAAATCCTTCAGTCTGTACATGACATAAAGTACGGGCAGATAGGAGATTGCGTTGCCCAGGAACAACCAGGATTGCTTGTCGGGTGTGGAGAGCACCCCACCGAGCGACGAGCCGAGCGCCTGCCCGACCCGGACGTTGAGCCCATTAACACTCAGCGCGTTGCTGAGGCTATCGAACGGCACCATCTCCTTCACCAGCGCCTGCCGCGCGACGTTGATCACAGTGTTGCAGATGCTGGAGATGGTGATGAGCGTGAACATCTCCACCACGCGGAGATCGTCACGCGTAGCCTTGAGCCACCAGAACACCAACGCGTCGATGAGCTGGATGCTGAGGGCATAGATGATGACCTGCCGTCGCGGAAATCGATCCGCGAACCAACCGCTCCACGGTCCCATGAGGGCCCTGGGGAGGAATGTGGGTACCAGGGACCCCAGGTACAGGGCCCACCAATTGTGGTCGTGGTATGCCACGACTCCAACCGCTACGCTTTGCCCCCATCCTCCCGTGTTGGAGATTAGGGAGGCCACCATCAAGTGACGATAGCCTCTGATTTGCAGACTTACTGGAACCGCTAAACCCCGCATGCTACATCAACTCTTCTCGTTTACTTATCCGGCTGTATTCCCTGGAAGGCCCATGCTTCCACCTTCAGTGAGGAATCCTCTCTGCTTGCTTACATCCTTTCACTTGCTTGCTGTTCACCGATTGGTCTACCTTACAGCGCTGCCGCAGAGTCTTGTCGAGGCGACTCGCGCGAGACGTGCAAGGTGCTCTCTTTTTTATCGACATCGAGGCCGATCTCTTTATCCATGCCCTGTCTCCCCGCGCGAAAGAGCAACGGGAACGGCATGAACGCTCCTCAGGGAGTAGCCCAAACCAGACCTGGAGGAGCCGACGCCTTTCCGTTCGGGTGCCACAGAAAAACATCGCATATTCAATGAGTATGTTATACCGCATACGCACGCCCATTACCAGCCTCATTCTGTCCCTACCAAACCCCAGTTACCAAACAATGGGGATGAGGCGATACCATACCTGTTTCATATATTCATCGTAGCTCGGCAGACATATTGAAACAAAAAGTGCATCACTTGCCCGAGAAAGCCAACTTTTTGTTTCAATATACCCGGTTTGGAACAGCCCTCTTTTTTAAAGAGAGCCAACCAGATGGAGCAACTGTTTTCGTTCACATTCCTCGTCAACAATGGGAACGAGTTGCAGCATCAGTTCATCCAAGCCACTCGCCAAAAGCTCTTTTAGACGATGACGTATGGTTTCCTCAGTACCGCTGACCACCAATGTTCGTATTAAGGCATCAATCTCTTCTTCATTGCCGTCCGCTGCTCTCTTAAAGCCAGCAGCCGCCCACATCCGCGTGAAAGAGCTAAAGCGGGCGGCAAATTGTATCCCCTGGCGCATCTTTGCGCGAACTTTTTCTTCATCAGTACTCAGCGCAACTCGCACATGCGCAATGATTGGAGGGGCGGGACGGCCTCGTTCCTCTGCCCCGGCACGTAGTTGAGGCAGTGCCGACTCCAGGAGATAGGGGATTGGGCAGGCCCAGGAGATCGCGCCATCAGCCACCTCCCCTGCCAGCCTGAACGCTTTGAGGCCGACTGCTGAAGTCAAGAGAGGCACTGAAGTGCTTTGTGGCATCGTTCGCACAGAAGCGTTCAGGGGCGTGTACTCCACGTTAAAAAATGTCTCGTGGTGAGAAATCGCGCCATCATTGAAAACGCCGCGTAGAATCTCCAGATACTCCTGGAGATAGGCAAGTGGAGTTGTCTGAGCGAGGCCATACGAGTTCTCAATCAGCATCCGGTTGCCGGGACCGATTCCTAAGCGCAGGCGTCCAGGAGCGAGAGCCTCTATTGCGAAAACCTGTCGTGCCAACGTCAACGGGTGACGTGTATACACGGGAATAATCGCGCTTCCAAGCCTGATGCGCTCAGTTTGTGTGGCAACCGCCGCAAAGAACGTTACAAGGTCGGCATCTCCAGCATTCTGTGCCCAGATTTGTTGGACCCCTATCCGCTCTGCTTCGCGGACCCAGGAGATGGCATCCAGAATATCAGTCGCCTCAGAAAAAATCCCAACACGATCACGAATGGAGCGCGGGGACTCAACAGTTGAAAGCTGCTCTTCTTGTTGCATCACTTATTCTCTCTTTCTTTCATCTGCATGTTTTGTTCTATACAAGGTGACCGAATGGATCAGAGGGGAATAGACGAGCCAGTCGGCCTGGTGGTATTATGGAGCAGCATCCCTGCTGAAACCAGGAGTGTGTTTTCTCATAGGTGTAATAAGTAACAGTTTTTCGCTGCTGGATATTGAGGAACAGATGACAGAACGTGCGAAGCACCGAGCAGGACTCGCCGATTTTTTGCGTACCCGTCGTGCTCGCCTGCGTCCCGAACAGTTTGGCCTCCCAACAGGTGCGAGGCGACATACACCTGGACTTCGACGAGAAGAACTTGCCCAGCTCGTGGGTGTGGGTATTTCCTGGTACACGTGGCTCGAACAAGGCCGAGATATTCAGGTCTCCGATCATGTCCTCTCTCGCCTTGCAGATATCTTGCAACTCGACGCCCAGGAGCGCCGTCATTTGTTTGCGCTGGCACGGGGTCACGTTCCGCTACCAGCAAAACCAGATGGAGAGAAGCTTTCACAAAACACTCCCTATCAAGCGATCCTCGATGCGTTTCTCTACCCGGCCCAACTGCTCGATCATCGTTTGAGTGTGGTGGCGTGGAATGACAGTGCAAACCAACTCTTCGGCGATTACGTTGCTCTCTCTGAGCGCGAACGCAATCTGGCCTGGTCGCTCTTTATGGACCCGCTGCAACGCCAACGCTTTGTTCACTGGGAGCGGGCTGCACGCGGTTGCATTGCACACTTGCATGCGATGATGGACCAGTATGGCGATGATGCATGGGGGGCGAAATTGATTGCCGATTTGAGTGTTTCCAGTCCTGAATTTCGGGCCTGGTGGCCCGAGCATAAGATTCTCTTGACTTGCAATAGTTCTAGTGAAATGTATCACCCCCTGGTCGGTCACCTTGCGTTTCAGCTCACTACTTTTACTGTTCCCCAACAACCTGATAGGGGAATGGTGGTCTATACCCCCTTGCCGCAGGATGACACGGCGGCCAAACTCGGCGCGTTGATGAAAAGGGAAGCTTATCCTCATTTCTAATCTAACAAGATGAGACAACAGAGCTGTTTGAGAACAACCATCCCAGAGGAAAATGCGGTCTTACAGATCAGCTTATTATGCAAGCATCACCTGCTTCATGAGAGATCTATAAACTGGGGGATAATATTCTTCCGCTTTTCCCACGCGCCCGAAGAAGAGAAACCGGAAAAGCGATCAAAAGCCACCCTATTCCTTGCCAAGGGATAGAAAGGAAGGATAATGCGCCCCCTGCTCCCGATCCATTTTTAGAGAACGATGGGTTCGCATAGCGACAAGGAGCGGTTGTAGGTGCCTGGAAGGGGGCCTTGCACTTGTCGCGGTTGGTGTAACACCAAGATTGAAGGAATTGCATCCCGACGGGGACAAGCGTAAGGCTCCCGCAACCGCTCCACATCTCCCCTTGTCGCTATGCGAGTTGCACCCTCGAACGCAAATGCAAAGCCGAGAGCATACGCATAAGCTGCTGACTCCTGTTCTCTTCAGGAGTGCTCACACGAGCAGCTACGAAGCCATCAGGCCGGACCAGGAGCATGCCATGATCAGGTAGGCCGGTCGCCTGTTGCCAGTTCTCCTCGTTTGCTACGAGTTCTCCTTCAGGACCAATACAATAGACGGGCAGTTCGATGCCAAAGTGAACAGCGCATTCCTTCGCCACCTTGCGCCACCCTTCCTCGTCTGAGCCTGTCAGCAGGACAAAATGATGACTAGTAATATCAAGAGTTGAGACATGTCGGCCTTGATACTCCACCCACAGGTGAGGCACGCGCGAACCGGGCTGCCCTCTCAGCTCTGTGTAGTTCAGCAGCTGGCTTTCCCCTTCGGCAGAGAGCACGGCTGACGAGGCATAAAAACCGAAGCGAGCCTGGAGTTCATTGTCAGTCGTTTTTTCTCGGTCGGTGATCTCTTCCTGCTCGGCGGCAAAGCCAGCCACGTGACGCCTTTCCGTCTCGTAGGTCGAGAGCAAGGTGGAATCTGCGTAACCCTGGAGAACGGCGGCCAACTTCCAGGCGATGTTCTGTCCATCCTGGATGCCCAGATTCGCACCCACGCCGCCTGTGGGCAGGATAATATGGGCTGCGTCGCCTGCCAAAAAGACTCTCCCATCCTGGTAGCGTTCAGCCAGCCTCTCCTGCGGCAACCAGGGGAGAATACCCATGATTTCTACCGCAAGATCAGGTATCCCGATGGCCTTGCGCACCAGCTCCTGGCAGCGTTCGACAGATGGGATCTTCAACTCTCCATTTTCGAGATACCCGGGCATCTGAAAAAGCCAGCGATCACTATTATTGATTGCCATGAGCAGGCCCGGAGCTTCAGGGGTCTCTATCGTACAGAGTATAAACTCGTGGCCTCGTACCAGCTCGCTCAGGTCTGCACGAAAGTCAATCGCGAGTGTATGCATCTCTGACAACATAAAGTTTTTCGTGGGGATTGCAAGAGTGCGCAGTGCAAGGCTATTAGCCCCATCCGCGGCAACCAGGTAGTCGGCACGGATACGCTGCTGTACTCCCCTCTTGCGATCCACAACGAGAGCCGTCACACCTGTCTCATCTTGTTCAAAAGACAGTAAATCAGTCTGAAGGCGCAGATCTCCACCTCGTTCCAGCGCCGCCTCAAACAACACGGGCTCCAGAGCAGCCTGATTACACAGACAGCCTGTGGCTGGACTGATAGCCTGCTCTGCTTCTTTCATCTGGTCGAACGTCTCAAGATCTTTCCCATCCAGGTTCAGGCGTTTGACCTGTGCTATGTTGGCGGAGGCAAGGGTCTCGACAAAGATTTCGCCACGGCTCCTGCTGAGTGGTTCGGCAGCTTTCCTGACACTCTCTTCTAGCCCTAGCGCCCGGAATATCTCCATCGTCCGTGCTCCCAGGCCAACCGGGCGGGGATGGATCGCTGTTCCTGGATGACGCTCTATGAGTATATATGGGATCTGCTGCTGTGCCAGAAAGAGCGCAGTCGAGAGGCCGGTTGGTCCGGCACCAATAATCAAAACCGGAACAGAGACATCTGTCATTATTGTTTTCCTTTCTGCATCTCGTGTATTTTTGCATTAACTTAAATTTTTAAGTCACTCCAATTATAAATGAGATGCAGAAAGAAAGTCAACCCCAATCTTGCAGTCCATTGCAAAAAGAGCTACAATGCGCCTATGACACAGACACCTGGACGACGTGAACGAAAAAAGCAGCAGACACGGGAGAAGATCGCGCGAGTAGCTCTAGAGCTCTTTATTGAGCGTGGCTTTGAGCAGGTGACAGTGACCGAAGTGGCTGAAACGGCTGATGTGTCGGTAAATACCGTCTATAATTATTTTCCGACTAAAGAGGACCTCTTTTTTGGACTCAATCAGCCTATGGAGGCTTCTCTGGCAGGAATCATTCGTCAGCGTGAGAAAGGCGAACTCTTGCTCACCTTTCTACGTCATTTGCTGCTCGGCAGTCTTGAACGTATGAAAGCGATGCTGCCCCCAGAGCAGGATTCTACGCGGCAGCAGGTTTTTCGGGTGATTCGGGAAAGCCCTACCCTGCAAGCTCGGGGCCGGCAAATGACTGAGTCTATTGAAGAGGATCTGGCCCATGCTCTTGCGGACGATATGGGCACAGAATCGGATGATATCGTACCTCGTCTGGTTGCGCATTTGATCCTGACCCTTTATTCAAGGATCTTTGCGGAATACGCGAGGCGACGATTAAAAGGCGAATCTTCTGAGGAGATTCTTGCTGGTCTTTCAGCTATGGTCATGGCTGGTCTCGACCTGTTAGCACATGGGATCGATGCTTCCGAGAATAAATAAGGGCACAATAACCTGTGGGGTCCCAATTGATTGCGCCCAATAGGTATCAAAAGATGTGCTCGCATTGCGAGCCTGTGCAGATAGACCTGATTGTGACTGATGGGCATGAGGGTCTTCTCGCTGCTATCTCTGCTCTCTTTACTGTGACGCCACAGCGTTGTTGTGGCGTGTATAAACAACGCAATGTACTCAATGCCATTCCTTATCGGGAGCGCAAAGAGGTCAGGACAGAACTCGCAGGGATCTTCAAACAGGAGAAGAAAGAGGATGCACTGTTCAATTTGGTCGACTTCAAAGCCAAATATCAGAAGTGCTATCCCGAAGCCATCCGCAGCCTCTACGAGGATGAAGAACATCTCCTGGCGTTTTATATGTTTCCACCAGTGATGCACCGCTCTATTAGGAGTACCAACGCCATTGAAAGTTTCTTTCGCAATGTTTGCCAGCGAACCGATCAAATTGATGCCTTCACCACAGAAACCAGTTGTCTGACCATCGTCTGGGCGGTCATGCAGGATAGACACTTGCCCAGGATACCTGTCTTGTAAGCGAGGCTTTGGATTGAGGTCCGTGCCAAACAACCAGCCTCCATTGCTGGGCCAGAGAGAGCTTGTTTGGACGCATGATCCTGTGTAACACGAGCACACGTTCAAGAGCTTTTTCAGCTCACCTCTGGCCCTTGAGTACGAATAGACCTTATTGCTTGATTTCCCCGTATCCCAACGCTGCCTCATTATATGCCCAGACATCCAGCTCCGGCGACTGAATGCCGAGATGGGTGAGGGCCGTGCAGATCTGGGTGCGGTGGTCGATGCCGTGATCAACGAACTGGATGACCGTGACCAGGAGCGGCGCCCTGTAGGTGCCTTCGTCCAGGAGCTGGATCACCTGGAGTTGTTCCGGCGTGACCTGCTCGGTAAAGGCGATCATGGCCTCGCTGGAGCGACGGGCGCGCTCGCGCAGTTCGGCGAAGGAGCGCGGAGCTTCCTCTTCCTCGCGCAGAGGCGGCGTGGTTGGGAAGCCACCCACCAATCTGGCCGCATAGCCTTCCTCAGCGCCCAACATATGCTTGAGGGTGACGCGGATGCTACCATAGGTGCCAGGGAAAACGGCATCGAGCTGGGCATCAGTAAGTTGTTCGCAGGTGTCGAGCAGACGCAGGTTAGCCCAGAGGTTGTATTTGAAGAAGTCAGAAAGTCCGATTGCCATGAGTATACGTTACCTTTCAGTGTTGCATTACTACTTTCATCTCACAACGACATGATCGCGCATCAGTAGCATGTGTGTGATGGCGATCTGCGCGATTTTACATCTGTATTTCCAGCATGAGTAGGATGAAGTTAGTACACCACTGGCGTCATGATCAGACAATCTCCTTTTGCGATGATGTTATCGGCATTGATTATAGCTTGATAAGAGGCGATTGTCAAAGCTTCAGTGCTGTCCGATCTTTTTGACTATCTTCAAAATCGACGCCAGTTAAGAGGTGATGCTCACGGGACGCAATAGCGCGGATCAGCAGATGCAAGCGGATGCGTGGGAGCTGTTTGCCGAGGGAGTGGGAAGCCTCTTTTTGGCGACGCATGATGGAGGATTTGCCCTCTGTGCGCGAGGGCTGAAGGAGCGTGAGGTGTTTGTGGTGAGGATCGGTTCATGGAAATGCCAGATGTCGCGGAAGTTACGTCAAGAGGACTCAGTGCTAAAGTGAAGCAACGTAGGGTGGTCACAACGGATAGCCAACACAGTGATCCCGAGGCCCCAATCTGCTGAAGCAGGAGTTTTATGCAAGCGAGCCAGACACCACATGGCTCACAGACATCACAGCAGTTTGGACTGCCGAGGGATGGCTCTACTTGGCGGCCGTTATTGATGTGTACTCGTGGCGTGTGGTCGGATGGTCCATGGATCAGCACCACGATGAAGCACTGGTATGTTGTGCTTTTGAGATGGCAGTTACCTACCGAAATCCCAAGGCTGGGCTCTTGCACCATTCCGACAGAGGGAGTCAATATATGAGTGTAGGTCATCAGGCTCTTTTCAAGCAGTATGGTATTCGCGGGTTCACCTCATGCCACACGTTTGCTAGACGTTCACTGTCTGAAGTTCCTACTCAGCTTGAAAATTGTCGAAGAACACAGCATGGGAAACAGTCGACTGTGAAACGTCTCCTCAAAACGAATACTCTCGATTGGAGAGGAGGATAGCATAAAAGAGAGAGGCGGGGAGGCAACTCTACTTCTCTCTCATACAAAATGGAGGGTACAGAGAGTGGCGTCGGCATTGACCGATTCCCATTGCCAGATAGAGGTTCTGGTTTCAGAGAAAAAAGGAGAGAAATATTATGATGAATAATCCACAATTTGCTCTTCTCAAAAATGGAGAGGTAGAGAAGTGGAATGAATGGAGAAAACAGAATGCATCTGTTATTCCTGACCTCACAGGAGTCAACCTCAATGGAACCAACCTCACAGGAGTCGACCTCAGAGAAGCCATTCTCGAAGAAGCCCGCCTTAGAGAAGCCATTCTTGAAGGTACCAACCTCGAAGGAGCCAACCTTACAGGAGCTATCCTCACAGGAACTAACCTCGAAGGAGCCAACCTCGAAAAAGCCAACCTCAGAGAAGCCAACCTCATAGGCGCAGGCCTCAGAGAAGCCAACCTTGCAAAAGCCGATCTCACAAAAGCCCGCCTCGGAGACGCCAACCTCATAGAAGTCAACCTCGAAGGAGCCAACCTTGCAAAAGCCAACCTTACAAAAGCTAGCCTTGGAGACGCCAACCTTAGAGACACCAACCTCGAAAAAGCCAACCTCGAAGATGCCAATCTCGAGAAAGCCGATCTCAGAGGCGCCAACCTTAAAGACACCAACCTCACAAGAGCTATCTTCACAGGAGCCAACCTCACAGGAGCTCACCTCAAAGACACCAACCTGAGAGGAGCCAACCTCACAAGAGTCAGCCTTGAAAAAAACGATCTCACAGGAGGCATCCTCACAGGAGCCAACCTCACAGGAGCCAATCTCAAAGATGTCATCTTTGAAAAAGCCAGCCTTAGAGAGGCCAACCTCACAGGAGCCAACCTCGAAGGAGCCAACCTCGAGAAAGCCAACCTCGAGAAAGCCAACTTTGAGAAAGTCAACCTCAAAGGCGTCAACCTCACAGGAGCCAACCTCACAGGAATCATAGGCCTCAAGTCATAGGACTCTCAGGGATGTTCGAGGGATGTTCTCGCCGGGCATCCCTCCTTTCACGCAGGCAGACCATTTCTCAAGACAGACTCCGTTTTGTTGGTGCCATCAGACAGTCGCATAAGCTTGTCATTACAAACGTCAATTTGCTCTCAACACGTCCTAACTACAACTGTAGAAGTAGGGGTATAATGAGGATTGCAAGCATGGGGAACCACACTAGCATTGGAAGTCTTGGGGTCTTTCACAAGCAAGTTTTCAAGAGGCAAGTTCTAGAGGGTTCGCGTGGAGAGCCGTGAGTTTGCCTCCGGCTACTGAATGCACTTTATGCGTTCGTTGTCACAGGCTGAACGGGACCTGGTTAGGCAGGGACCGCTTACCCTGGTGTTTGCAGCCCATGATGTCCAGTATAATAATGCGGTCGTGCTGAGTGAGCCGCTTTCCTAGGACGAACTCTCTCCTACGAGCAAATCCAGGCTCTGACCGCGCATTGGCAGCCCTATGCCGGGTTTGTCTAATTTCATCTATTACTGTACAAACTTGAGGAGCAAGGATGCCTTTCTCCCACCCAATGAAGCCAGGCCATCCTGACCATCTGACTTTTCTTATTATGTACAGGAGGATCATTCATGCACGTCGCACAAAGTGGCATCTTCGCGTTGGGAACGGGATCGCATTCCCTTCTGGAGTTTGATCTGCATGCCTCTGTTGACCCGGTTGTGCCGGTGCGAGCGATTGCCAATTTACGAGAACCACGCATGACGACCGGGGGCGTCAACCTGGTGGTCGGCTTTCGGCCCTCCATTTGGAGGCGCGTGAGTCCGCAGGAGATGCCGCAAGCCGTCGAGGATTTCGAGCAGGACGTGCGCGGAATAGAGGGTTTCACCATGCCTGCGACGCAGCACGATCTGTGGGTCTGGGCGGCGGGTCATGCCTATGATAAGGTCTTTGATGTGGCCAAAGAGGCGAAGCAGGCGCTGGCTGGACTAGCCACCCTTGCTCTGAATGTGGACGGGTGGACCTACCGGGTAGATCGGGATTTAACCGGTTTCATCGACGGCACCAAGAATCCCAGTCTGTTGCAGGCCCCCGAGGTGGTACTTGTTCCCGATGGCTCTCCCGGTGCTGGTGGGAGCGTGGTGTTGGTGCAGAAGTGGCTACACCATACCGCAGCCTGGGAGGCGCTTCCGGTTGAGGCGCAAGAGAAGGTCTTCGGGCGGACCAAAGAGAAGAGCATCGAGTTGCCTGAAACGGTCAGCGGTCCAACTGCACATGTCCCGCGCACCACCATCGAAGAGGGTGGAGTCGAGCGGCACATCTTCCGCCGCAATACGCCGTTCGGGAACGCCGCCGAGCAAGGAACGATGTTTATTGGCTTCAGTTGTGACCAGCATCGCTTGGCCCGCATGCTCAAGCGGATGGCCGGAGCCGAGGATGGTATCCGCGATGCCCTGACCAGGTACACCACGCCAGTCAGCGGAGCGTATTATTTTGTCCCTTCAGTCGAGGCACTGCGCCAATTTGCCGCTCCAGACGACGAATAGACGAGAAAGGCCTCCCAAGATGCTGAGACGACCACAGCAAGCAAGGGAAGCGACATGAACAGCCCACGGCAGCGCACCCGGCATCACGGCACCCAGGGATTGGGCCGGGATCGACTATCAGGTGCCACGTGAACGATATGGTACGAAGAATCTGCGGTATATGGATTGGACAGTGCTTGCCAGAGATGTTTTGGAGGATGCGGACCTGGAATAGTGCCTGACAATATTTGAGGAGTACTGCGCCTTTAGCCGTATGATAGGAAGCGCCTACAAGTGCGTTTCACAGACAACTAAGGGTGTGATCTCTAGTAGCGTGCCAGGAGGGGGAGGAGCAGAAGCCATAAGAAACGAAGCATGAGACCAGTGACTCCAAGCCAGATACACGTGAAGATGTAAAGCCATAGGGCTTCCTGTGCGGTAAGAATGCGTTGAGGGTCCTGGGGAAGATACCAGAGTGATATGTGTTCCCCATCGCTATAGAGATTGTTGCAATTGCCCTCGCGTGTGATTTTATATGGTTGCCCCTGTGGGCCAGAGAATTGAAAAGTATAGATGAATGTTTCCGCATTGTCTCCCTGCTGTGCATAATCATCTACTCCACAGGAGGCAACAGCTTTCGCGATACCACTTGTCTCTATGCCGCCTATGCGCACATACCAGGCTGGAATACCTAGCCAAGAAGCCAACCATAGAGCTAGAATGAGTATGAGCGCGCATCCCCCCGTTAAGATCAAGTGAATCTCTCGGGGGAGAATGAGATGCCTTGGAGAGGTTTTTTTAGCTTTTCTGATTCTTGTAAACACAGATAATATCTCCTGATTAAGAAGGGCCAGTTCTCGAATGTGCCCTTGCATCACTCATAACGTCGATGGAGAGAGTTTTTGGGTGATCATGATGACAGTTGCTGGTTCTCCCTGTTGGTCTGGCGTACTATTTTTATCTTTTCCAAGAATCAGTGAAGAAAAGTTGCGTATGCCCCTTCTGAATTCGTGTGGGAAGCAAGAGGAGGTTATTGTCCAAGTCTGGGTTTATGCCTGATAGCGTAATGGTGGTAGGTATTGGAATGAGCTTCTCAAAAAGATGACACGTGTTCCTCAATCTTGTCATCTTGTCTCTCGTTTCTCGTGCGGCCTCGAATGGATGTGCTATGCTTTCTCTCGGAAAGAGATGTCAGAGAAGGTACGTGAGGCATGCAGTTGGTAGAGCAACAATTTCATCCGCAAAACCGATCATCGCTATGGCTGCATCGATCAGGCTGCCAGAGCTTCAAAGAACCGGTATAACCAGGAGACCTATCACATCCGCCAAGCCTTCTTTCAGGATGGAACCTTCCTCCCCTATGTCTAGATCTATCATCGTCTCAAGCACCAGGAGTGTTATCAGGCCCTCCCCCCGCAAGGCCTCCAACTCCATCTTGATCCAGTTCGTATCGATCTGGAATGCGTTCCGCAAGGGCATGCAGGCGTGGCACAAGCACCCCGAATGGTTCATTGCTCCAACGAATCTCGGTCAGGCAAGCCCAACGCAATCAGGTCCAGACCAAGATCAACTGGCGTTTCAATACAGCCGATGCCCGTATCAAGTTGAAGCGTCTCTATCCATCCTTCAATTCAGGTGTGACAGTTTACCAGTATAGAAAAGGGAAAGCATAAACTGAGTGTATGTCTGCGTGCAAAAAAGCGTGGCACACTCATCCTATGTATTCTGTTGGTGCATCCAAGCTATGCTTGGGTTTTGTGGAGAGAGTAAATTACATATAATCAGTTTCATTGATGAGACCCAATCAAGCTTCCAAGCGCAAAAGAGCTTGAAGAAAGAAGTTCAAGGTGAGTATCGAAGAAGCGCCCACTTGCCCTATGCATATGCCTTTGTATCATTGAGGTTGGCTCATGGAGGGCTGCCCCATGTCTGAGAATCATTCACTTTCGATGTATGCAGTCAGAAACGAAAACATCGATGAATGGTTCTTCCCTTTATCTTTTGCCGGTGAGAGTAAAACTTGTATCGAAGAGAAGGAAAAACATATGTCAGAGTTGAAAAAAACGACCTGTAAAACCTTAAAGGAGAACCTGACCCAGTACTCTCTGCTCGAAATCTTGCATCATGAAGTTGGCAATGGGCTTGCCGTTATTTCTGGATATACCCAAATGTTGCAAAGAGCACGATTCTCGTCATCTTCCCTGGAAAGTGAAGCCTCCTGTGCCTATCTGACAAAGCTCGAACAGCGGATGGTACAACTCAATGAGTTTCTGACTCACATTCGAAAATTTGTGTTTCAGCCATCTGATACCCGATTCTGTGAAAAATTGATAACGACTGATTTGGCAATTTTAGTGCAGCAAGTATTTGAGCGGCTTGCTCCACTCTACGCAGAGAAACCTATCGAGGTTCACTTCCCATCACAACAGTTGTGTGTCCGCTGCGATGTGCTGTGGATAGAGTTTGTCCTAGAGCATGTGCTGAGTCATAATATGGCTTTTCATGAAGGTCCTTCTTCTCTGCATCTCACTCTTGAATGTCACAAAACAGCGGTGCAAGAAAGAGGGGAAGCACGTATGGGGATTCACATTTGCATGCGCCATCCCAAACGAAGTCATGTCACAAGAAGCGATATATTTGGGAGTTGGTCTCAAACACTCGATCAACATGATCAAGATATTTGTATGTCTCTGTGTGAAGACATTTTGCAAATGCATGGAGGACGTATCTGGTCGGAACTGAAATCACGTCGGATGTTTAGTATGTATATTGCCTTACCTCTCAGTGTCATGAGTGCTTCATCCTCTGAGCCAGTTGTGGAATGAGAGTGTTGTCAATTTGCTGATGTAGCCTAAGGACCAGCCTGGTGGGTGGTATCCACTGGTCGCCAACCAGCGATCCAGGGCCACATACGCTTCCCTGATCCTGGCGTACTCCCCCGATACAGCACATATGCGACTTGTTTTTCTCCAGCCAACCTGAGGCAGGAAAGATGAGCGGAAGAGCAGGAGACAGGGTGGTAACGGGAGCACCCACAAAGAGATCAAACCCCTCATCCAGCAAGGTCTCGTCGAAGTACAGGTGGATCAGCGGATTGATAGGGATGATGGTCTGCTGCTTGAGCTGTCGCACCACGTTGCGAGAAAAATCCCCCAATCGCTTCTGGGGTGGACACCTGTCCACGCACCCCAAGCAATGTGAGTGGCTCAGTGTGCTTGAGCGCCACATCATACAACGGACCTGCCGTCTGCATCATGGGCAGTTGCTGCACACGCGTCAGCAGGCGTCCGAGTCGTGTTTGTTCTTCCCTCACCAGCTCTTGCTGAGCAATCATTCGCTGCTGGAGCAACTCCTCCAGGGCGTCTTCGTCCTGGGTGTGGAGCAGGTGAGCAATCTCTTCCAGCACAAATCCGCAATCTTTGAGTGCCAGGATCCGCATCATGTCAGTGAGTTGGTCCAGGTCATACCATCGATAGCCATTCTCCGGATTGATCTGTGATGGTCGCAGGATACCCAGCGCGTCATAGTGCCGCAAGGTTTTCAGCGCGACCTGGCTGAGACGGGCAAATTCCCCAATTTTGAGCATCATTCACTCCCGTTGTTCTGTTCTTCCCCCAGCATATACTGTGCCGTTAGGGGAAGGCCAAGGGAAAGACCCAATTGCTGCCACAGAAATCCTGCCACGGGCCACAAACGCGAAGGAGGCCATATCAACTAGCACGGCTTCGGTCCCATATTGGCCGTTGAGCCAGAGCAGAGTGGATATTGTCAATTTGCGAAGAAGCTACAATCTTTGACATACCGGCGGAATGAATAACACAAGATCTTCTCTGTCCAAAGGGTATCGTTTCCCATCTGAAATCATTGGACATTGCATCTGGTAGTATTTCCGCTTCTCGCTCAGTTTTCGTGATGTTGAGGAGATCATGGCTGAACGCGGTGTCATTCTGACGTATGAAACCATCAGGCAGTGGTGCCCCACATGTGGCCAGACCACCACCAATGAGCTCAAACAGCGACGTAGCCACACTGGAGACACGTGGCATCTTGATGAGGTATTTCTGACCATTAAAGGGAAGCAAAGCTCTCTTTGGCGGTCGATCAATATGGTAACGTGCTTGATATCCTGTTTCAAAGCAAGAGAAAGAAAAAAGCTGCCAGGAAGTTCTTTCGCAAACTGCTCAAATGTCTTCACTCTGTGCCATGTGTGATCATCACCGACAAACTGGCCAGTTATGCTGCAGCCAAGAAGGAGATCATGCCCAGTGTCGAGCACCGGCAGCACAAAGGCCTCAACAATCGAGCTGAGAATTCGCATCAACCGATACGACAACGAGAACGCGGCATGCGCCGCTTCAAATTCCCTGGTCATGCGCAACGTTTTCTCTCTGCCTTTGGGCCCATCTCAGACCACTTTCGACCATGGCGACATCGGCTTCATGCGTCAGCGTCTCGTGTGCTCATGCGGGAGCGAAGCGCAGACGTGGAACGACATTGCCAGCACGCAGCACGTTGCGTAGCGAACGCAATTCCCCTTCCCTTCCACTTCTTTTTCTCTGGTATCCTACAACATGCTTTTTCTCTCTCTTCTCGTCATGGTGACAAGGCCGCTCTTCTTCTGTCGTTTTGCCCAAGCGAAAATAGGAGCGCTATGCAGCGTTTTATCTGAAACTTCAGGGCTAGGGGAAATCATTATAAGTAGTGCCAGTGTCCATCCTCAATCTTGATGCTAAAAGTTTCTATTTGCAGATCTTTGTCGAGTGCCTCCAGATCAATCATGTCTGGCGCAAGAGCTTTCGCCTCTTGTATTGAGATGCCTTTGACCTTGATCGAAGCACTGATACTGATATTGAGCTTATATTCATGTACTTGAGGGGGAGATACTGGCTCCAGGCTTTTCAATTTATAAATGTCAGGTGCATTGGCATATCCCGTTGCAATATAGTAGGGCTGGCCTTCCTGGTCATAACATATCAGTCGTGCATCGAGCTGACCCACAAATTTGTCCAGTGCTTCATCCCTACCCAGGATCTGTACAAAATGTCCTTCTTGTGTTTCATACCAATTCTCTACCTTTAACATGGCATGTTTCCTTTCCCTGGTTCTACATTGTCTGGCAACCGATACACGCCCTTGTGATAAGCCTGAAGATTGTGCTGATGGAGCCAGAGTTCGACATACCCAACTGAAAGCGGTTCTGCGACAACATCGCCAAAGATACGGCGTAGATGCGAGTGTAAATGGTGTGTATTCGTTCCCTCCTCACATTCGACCTCGACCTCTAAAAACTCGCCTATACCCGCAATGGTATCAACACACAATTTGACCGAATCATAGATGTATTGTCGACGTGTATTCTCAATATGGGCGAGTACTACCAGTTTGTTTTTTTGTAGGGCATCTTCCCACGATAATCCAGCTTGCCACGTTGGAAGGAAATGAGCGAACAACGTATTTATTGCCGTTGTGTGTTTGGCCTGGGCAGAGAGTGAAAATGCTCGTTCAGTACTCTCTATATGCGCTTTTTCGGCCTGCTCATTGAACTTGAATTGGAGCGTTTGTTGATTGCGCACACGAACAAAAACTGCTTTTTGGAGAAGATCGTAGGTGAGAGTATCATAGTAAATGTCGCTATTTTGTACCAGCCGATCAAATTGGGCATCTCGCAGTCTCGCTTCCAAACGTGGTTTCACTTGCGGATCAATTGCGTATTTAAATTCAACCTCTATCATGCAACTACGCTCCTTTGTATAATATCTGCCATGGCATCTGCTGATGAAAAAAAGACTCTCCCTCCCTTTTTCTCGATGACTGCCGCAAGGCGATGTAATCGAGCCTCATCTTCGTAGCGGGTCCATGTGGGAGCGTGGGCCGACCACGAGACAACCGTTTTACGGCAAGGAGTCTGGCGTAGCATATTTGAGGGAATAAAACGTGCGAACTGACCCCGATCATCGACGTAGAGAGGGCCGAGAATGAAGCCATCACATTTGGCGAGGAGCACTTCTGTAATGAGGCGCACATATTCACTATCTGGAATATGTGGCAAAATAGGACGAACGGCAATGAAGACGGGGATGTTCAGACTTTTGATGCTGGCTACGGTCCGAATTCGCTCAATAGGGGAAGGGGTGTGTGGCTCGACTATCGATGCTGAATCCCAACAGCTCAGGGAGACGAGGGTGCTCAGGGTGGTGTGACGCAGTTGCATCTGATGCTGAATTTCAGCCAGTACTGCAAGGCCTGTCTCATTGATATGACCTTTCGTACTGAAGTTGACATGTTTCCCCAGAAGGGACAGACGTTGCAACATTGCCAGGCCGCGCGCAGGATTCGCGAATGGATCACCATCATAGCCAAACTGAATAGTTTCAAATGATGCACCACGTGCAAATGCATAAAATTGCGTTAATACTTCTTCGGGATCCACACGTGAAAGGCCCACTTCCCCTCCTCGCGTATAGCAGTAGCGGCATCCAAAGGAGCAAGGCTCTCCAACAGGCACGAGAACACGACCTTTTTCAACTTTGAACATGATTCTTTTTGCCATGAGCACCTCCACCAACTTTCTCTTGTGCCTCAGGAAAAGGATATGCTATGGAGCAATCAATCAAGCTCAGCGATAAGTGTCGCTTTGCTTAGGGAAAACAAATTTGAATTGATAGCTCACAAAAGCTAGTTTAACATAAAAATGCAAGAAATTCTATAAATTAGATACAAAAGTAATAAATTTATCAATTGTAGCACTAATATTAAAAAAGATATTTTTATTATTTTGTTGTAGAATAAATTTTCCATGTATCTATTAATGTGCAAAATAAACAGAGTGTTTAAAAAAACAGTAGCGAGACAGAAGCAAAGAAAGCGTTGCTTTGGGAAGAGATAAATCGATTTTGAAGAAAAGTGGCTACATTGCTCCAAAACAGAAAAAAATTATGTTCTTTATATTCTTGTCTACAACGAGATAATAGGCTATTTTTCTTCATTAGAGTAACGACATGCTATATTTTATCTAAAATATAGCATGTCGTTATTGCTTGCTGAAATCGGAAAATTGTAGAAAGTGTTATAAAAGACTTGCATTCGTGTGAAAAATAGAGTAAGCTTAAGCAAATATTAGAATATAAAACAAATAATTACTTTCTAGCGGTCATGTCGATCTTTATAGGCATGATTGACTGTTAGCAGAGGAAAAGTAGTGTATAAGCCTTGAAAGGAAGTGGAGTGATATTATGCGCTCAAATAGACCTTCAATGAATATGTCGGAAACCAAATTGCTCTCTGATGATCGATTCCTACGCAGGGTTGCAGAGCACTATTATGGGAATGGATTATCTCAGGAAGCGATTGCCGATGGGGAGGGTTGCTCGAGGATGACGGTGAGCAAAGCACTCCAGAAAGCAAAAACAGCAGGTATTGTTCGCATTTCTATTCTCCCTGAACTTCGTGGTGGCTATTTACGCAATCTCTCCCGCGAAGCACGCCTTGAATTAGGGCTTGAAGATTTAGTACTTGTCCCTGGTCGCTCCTTTGAGGGGATGGCGAAAGCCGATACGAATGAGAACGTCGTAATTGACATCGCTCAAGCAGCTGCCGAATATTTGGACCAACTCCTTGTTGATTCAAGCATTCTCGCTATGTCCGGCGGTACGATGATGCGTTCGGTGACACGTTTTTTACGACCCACGAAGATGCTTCCTCACCTGAACGTTGTTTCTACAATTGGTTTTGTGGAGCCTCATACGACTGAAGGGGATGCGAATATGGTGACGTATGAGTTGGCTCAGGCCTATGGGGGAACCCATACGTGGTTCTGCGCTGGCGCATTCTTTCCTTCTATTTCGCAAGCTCAATTAAAAGATTTAAGCGCAATGATCCAGCAGTATCCTATGGTAAAAAAAGCGTATGACCTCTATGAACAAGCAAGCATATTTATGATGGGGCTCTGGACACCTTCTACCAATGATGAGGTGGTGATGAAAGGTATTCTCTCGCAAGAACAGATATCGATCATTGAGAAACAACAGCCAGCAGTCGACATTAATCACTGGGTATTTGATGCACAAGGTAGATGTATTAATACCATGCTCGATCCGTCACCTTATTATTTGACAGGGTTTGAAATTCCTTCTCTAAAAGAAAAAATCCAAACAAAAGGGGTCAAGGCTATTCTTGTAGCAGGTGGGGGGCCTGCGTATGTTCCAGCCATTCATGCAGCGCTACAAGCTGGGCTGGCTAATATTTTAGTGACAGATCATATAACAGCGCAATATTTGCTTCGATTAGCAGTTCGCCGTAAAGGTGTACAAGAGGATAATGTGTCCACACATTCATTTTTGCAAGAAGATGAGTATCGGCAGTCGCTTCGCTAGATGTGACTCGCAATAGCCAGAGAAGCCAACTACTGTTGAGACTATCCTGAGTGATGTCTGTCGCATCTGCCTGATCTTTGACATGCAGAATATAAAGCTGGCTTTGCGTTCCCGGCATATTCTGTTCAGCCAATGCAATTCAGCCTTTGGCCTCTTTTTGATGTGCTCAAAGGTAAAAGTTTGATCCTTGGCGCACATAAGTCAATGACTCCAGGTATGAAGCGCTAACTTTTATACACATTTAACAAAGGGAAAGGAGAGGCTACATGAGATGCGGACTGACAAGGCTGAGATGCGCAAGGCTCCGTTTGTCAGCTCTTCCTTCTCGGGCAGTTTCTTCAGCCAAGTCGCAAAATCACTTTGTTAAATGTGTATAAGAGGCAGGCGTGAAGCGCTGGGGCTTGTGAAGGGCAAACCTATGAGAAGGGATGATGAAACATCCCTCATTTCTTCAATAATTACTCATAAGACCTCATCCTGTATGGCATAAAAATTATAGCTGTTTCCCCCTTCTCGTTCGATGAAAGGCAGCAGATTTTGGAGGATATACAGTTAGCACCACCTTTTTGCCCCTTTGTTCCACGCATAAGTCCTCATGTTCAGGTTGCACAGGAGCATTTAGAGGCTTGGGTCCAGGAATTTCGTTTACTTCAAGGGCCTTCCCTCCAGCGATTTTCCAAAACACGTATGGGGTGGCTGGTCGCACGTTGCTATCCGACTGCAACAGCGAGCGAACTCTCACTTCTTGCCGACTGGCTGGCCTGGTTATTTTTTGTTGATGATCTATTTAGTGAGGGGGCGATAAGCCATCAACCCGATCGTATCCGACCTGTTATGGCTAGATTGTTTTCAATTGTAGATGGCACAATACCGTCTCTTCGCTATAGTGATCCTATGTCCTCTGCACTTCACGATCTTTGGTGGCGGACTGCTGGGTTTACATCATCAGTCTGGCGAAAACAATTTCTTGATCATTTTGCAGATTATTTTGCGGGAACCTATTGGGAAGCGCAAAACCGATCTTTGGGTCTTGTACCTGATAAGGATATGTACATTGAAAAGCGCCGCCTCTCAAGTGGCATGCTGATAGGGATTGATTTCATTGATCTTGTCGAACGCATGGATTTTCCTCAAGCGATGTGCTCAAGCGACGTGTTTCGAGTGTTTTTACGCGCTACCAATAATATTGTGTGCTGGTCGAATGATATTGTGTCCTTAAGAAAGGAGTTTGAGAATAACGATGTGAATAATCTGGTGCTTATCATTCAGCATACGTCTCATTGCACTCTGCAGGATGCTGTAAGTATTGTACGTGATCTGGTGCGTGCAGAGACAGAATTATTTATGAATATTGAGCGCGATCTCCTGAGGGAATTCCCCACGTATGAACAAGAGATTCATCTCTATACCATGGCTCATCGTGCCATGGTGCGGGGCAATCTGGACTGGTCATATGAAACCTCTCGCTATGGTCAGGCCGAAACCTGATGATGCATTAGTGCAGACTCGAGAAAGCTCTTGAGTAAGTAGCTCCGCCTATTCACACAAACGAGAAACACTTGGCAATTAAGTTTGTACTCTACCTTGGAACGTTATGGGCAGCGCTTGATACAAAGCAACTTGACATGATAGTATCCAAATATCTTATCAAGAGAGCGAATAGCAAGGAAATATAATGAAGCAGATGGGACTACGACAACAGACGTCTGTTGTCAGCATCATCACTCATTCTCCGGGTGTTACTGCGCCGCATGTGGCGCAATAGCGAGAGAAGAGACCACCATGCAAGAGAGACATGACCGTCCGAAACAGTGATGGTGCGACTTGTCTTTCTGTCTTGACCTCCTACCCGTTTTTTCCCTTCTCCAGTAACGTGGCGCATCTTTTCCGCACTGCGCATCCCCCTTACACAGGTATTCAAACATGGATCACCTCCACCATTTGCGCATGCGAAAGGATAGATATGCGTCTTCGTTTTCAAAAGCATCTGGCACTTTATTGCCATCGCTTCATTATCATTAATCACAATTACACAGTATTGTGGATAGGAAGCACTATCTCGTTCATCGGTGACATTCTTTTTATAACCGTGCTCACTTTATGGATTGGGACGCTCCTTCATAACCAGAACTATGCTCCACTCGCCATAAGTGGCATAGCGTTATCAGCCGCTCTCCCCGCCCTTCTGATCAGTCCATTTGCAGGAGTGTTTGTGGATCGCTGGCACAAGCAAAAGACGATGCGCATCATGGATGTAATGCGAGTGCTTCTCGTTCTCTCTCTGCTGCTGGTGAGCGGACCAGGTCCGCTTCCGTTTCTTTCGGCACCAACTTCGGCGTTGCCCATACCCATGAAACTTGGTGCAATTTATCTGGTGGTCGCTGCTACGTCTAGCTTGAGTCAATTCTTCAATCCATCTACGAAGGTGCTTCTCAGGTGTATTGTGCCAGAAGGGAAGCTTACCCGAGCCTTTGCGCTGACCACAGGCTCAGCTATGGTTGCCTGGTCTCTTGGTTCAGCGCTTGCGGGCATATTCTACGCCTATCTGGGAGTGAGTTCGGCCATTACCTTGAATGCAGCATCGTTCATCTGCTCCTGGCTGCTCATACGCAGCATGCATGTGTCAGAACCAGCAGAGTCTCTCGTTGTCCAAAAAGAGAGACTCCATCACGTCTTCAAAGAGCTGTGGGAAGGGTTACGATACATCGAAGAGAATCTGCTCTTGCGTACACTCTTGCGCGCAGAAAGCCTTCTCGCGTTTGGGTTAGGCATTATTAACACATTGGCATTGATATAGCTTTCTCATGGACACGGCAAGAAATCCTCTCAAGCGGGGAGGATGCTACCCATTGTAGAGACGTCGTTGCAACTGCTTCAAGCGCTTTTCAGCCTTGCGATAGTGACGTGGATTCTCGATGGCAACACCTTCAGAATCGGTATAGAACGTTTTCAAGCCAACATCAATACACATTTTAGTTTGTGTCAGCTGATACGCTCTGAGTGGGGATACCTTGCATGTTATAAATGTTAAATTCAATTATGCGTATTTTTATAATAAAAAGATTGATACACCTCTAGGTTGGGGTCTGTATGCTCTTTGTAGACAGTGGAAGTGAATTGATCAAGGAGGGGAAGTGGCGAGTTGGGACGAAAATGATGGACCTGAATATTGTGTAACCATGGAGTCAATTTTTAAGGAAAAGGAGAAGCTGAAGCGTGGGAAACATCAATGCAGCAGCTAGTGGACAATTCACCATTGGCGATGATCTTACGATAAATCGCCTTGGTTTTGGTGCTATGCGCATTACTGGAAAAGGGATTTGGGGCGAACCTGAAGATCGCCCAGAGGCTTTACGTACCTTGAAACGCCTCCCAGAACTTGGTGTGAATTTTGTTGACACTGCGGATAGTTATGGCCCAGAGGTCAGTGAAAATCTCATCCATGAGGCGCTCTACCCATATACTGGAACGGTCATAGCGACAAAAGGTGGATTTACCCGTCAAGGACCAGACATCTGGCAACCTGTTGGACGCCCGGAGTATCTTCGCCAATGTGTATTGATGAGCCTGCGCCGTTTGGGTGTGGAGCGTATCGACCTCTGGCAATTGCATCGTGTTGACCCCAAGGTGCCGCGTGAAGAGCAGTTCGATATGGTAAAGCAGATGCAACAGGAAGGGTTGATTCGGTATGCAGGCTTGAGCGAAGTAAATATTGACGCGATTGAGGCAGCGCAGAAATACTTTCGGGTTGTGACGGTCCAGAATCTCTACAATCTGGTGACACGCCAAAGCGAGGACGTGCTTGATTACTGTACCCGTGCGAATATCGGTTTTATTCCCTGGTACCCACTGGCATCAGGCAGTCTCGCGCAATCTGGTTCGATTCTGAGTGAGGTTGCCAGAAAGCATAATACGACCCCAAGCGGAATAGCACTCGCCTGGATACTCAAGCGTAGCCCAATCATGTTGCCGATTCCTGGGACCAGCAGCGTAAAGCATCTGGAAGAAAACGTCGCTGCCACGAACATCCAACTGAGTGATGAAGAATTTAACACGCTCGACATCCTGGGACGTCAGGAGCACCTAAAGCCGATGGCAGGGTAACAAGCATCGTACGCTGATGTCGCAGTATCAGGGCAGTTCTGCGATCTTTTTTTCGCTTAATGGTTCAGGGAGGCGCTGATATTCCGCTTTCAGTCGAAATGCTCTAAGTGAGACGGGACAATGGGGATGCATTTGGATCAGCCATCGAAGAATCTCCTGATTCCTCTCTATTATGGGATGCCCAACACGTTGTCTCTCAGTTGTGATTGACGTGGGAAGGTGTCTCATTTTTCTAGAGATGGTGTAATGGGTAGTGTGAACCAGAACGTAGCGCCCTCGCTAGGGGCGAGGAAGGTGTACAAGTCCATCGATATGGGCGATATGAGACGTTATTGTGTGAGTTTGGCGCTTGAAGCGGGTCTGGAGCCGTCGCGTTGATGAGTGCGTGTGACTGATGTGGTGGGGGGAAATGTGAAAACGTTGTGAGCCTGGTGCGTAAGTGGGCGGAGCGTGAGGGCGCTACAAAGGGATGGCTTGGCGCGCCTGTGTCACCGGGGTAGGAGCTTGGTGGGGCCTGGCGAAGATGTGCTTCAGGGGATGTCTCGCTGGCGCGTCCGTCCTTGCCCATGTGTAGGGCTTAGAAGTCTTGTGGCGTGAAGGGAAAATGGGCCATTGGAGATTATGGAGGTAAGGCACCTGTTCGCGAAGGTGTTTTGCCTGAAAGGGATGCCGCCACGCTTCCTCAACGATGAAGAAGCATGGCGGCACCCTTTTCAGGCAGTGAACCCTGAGCATCAGAGAGAAGTACGTCTACTCCGGAGTGAACGTGCTCATGAGCTGAGAAACGATACTCTGTTTCTGGTTTCTTCCAGAGGCGGGTGGACGATTCCATGCCTCATCTTTGGCTCCACTCGCTGGTTCCTTGCTCACCAGGGCGACCAATCGGTCTGCAAGTGAGCCGCGATGGGAAACGGAGTGGTGATACCCGTTAAACTCGGCATACTGGACCTCATACCCTTTGAGGCGCAACACATCACGCAGATGCCGATTGCAGCCAACCATGTAGATCCATCCCATATCCTCCTTCAAACCAACCTCCAGAGAGAAACGAAGAGGGAGGCGTGGGCTCTCGATAAACTGCTGGATTATCCATTCTTGTTGAATATCGTCCTCAGGATCTTTCTCCCACCAGAACGAGCCAGATTGCGAAAGCACATTGCCAAAGGTGTTTGAGGCGCGTAGCCCGGCGAATGCGGCTGCTAATCCGCCATAGCTACAGCCGCCAACAATCGTCTGGGTGGCCTCAGCCGTCACATGGTACTGTTCATGAATCCATGGCATCAGTTCCTGAACGAGAAAATCGATAAAGGGCTGGTGGCAGGCTAGTTCGCTGTTGCGCGTCTCATCATCTGGGTGATCAAGGAAGACGGCGACCAATGGAGGGATCCTCCCCTCTCGTATGAGATTGTCCAGAATGGTTGGTGTTGGGATCAGGTCAAGGTAGGTCCATCCATCAAAGAGGAGCAAGAGACGGTATGGCTTGCTCATCTCAGTGTACTCGGCAGGAGTATACACCCAGATGCGGCGTTCATTGTCGAGGATCTGGCTGCGCAAGCGATGGGCATAAAGTTGACCCTTGTCTCCATTGGGGTGAGGCTCAATCCAGGGCTGAGCAGGAGCATGGGGTAATTCCAGAATGGAGAAGATAACCTCCTGCGAATCAGGTTTTTCTTCGTCTCTGTGAGCCACAAACTGCTTGGGGTTGAGCGGATCAGGGAGAAAGCGGGTGCCAAAACCTCCCTGCGCTGGACCAGCCAAAGCATCGTTGATAGAGAAGGTATAGACGCCGCGCAGATCGGTTTGCAGCCGGTAGGTTTTGTACCAGAGATCAGTCTGTAACAAGCGCGTCATCTGATGTTCCTCGGGGTGGTCTAACCCTGCTGGCCCGCCCCAGATCACGACATTGTGTGTGTCTCCGTTCGCTTTCCACAGAAACGTGACCAGAGCGTGCTTCTCATCTCCTCCAATCGTTTCTATCAGCGGAGCCCCCTGTCGCGTCATTTCTTGCCAAAATGCGAGTAGCGCAGCCGTATTTCCTGAGAGCATCTGCTGCTGTAACGAGGTAAGGCGCGGACTGATCGGTGTGTGTTGTGCTTCCATACAACATCCTTTCTCTATGCCGTTCTGTATCCATTGATACAATGAAGTACATCAGATGCCAGAAATATGAACAGAAAAGTGCGTTGCATGAGAAGGTAGGAGAGACAACGTGGAGGAAAAAGGCTTATGATATGTGGTGCGGGAATGAGGATTGTAAGAGATAGTACGCCTTCATCGCGACGTTGCTAACACACTACTCAGAATGCTGGACAAAGCAAGAGAACTGTTGTTTGGATGCAACAGCATGGCTTTTCAGTCACATTCATTAGCAGGTGTTAGCGCTGGTCAGGCATATCTCTCTCCTCGTTGGCTGAATATAGAGAACGTGTTTTTTCTCCATAGGAAGCATACGCTATTTTCATTATATTTGCAATGGTTTCAACTTTCTTCTTCTCGCCACTGGATCTGCTTGCAAGTGCGTTTCAAGTCATGTGTACAACAACGTATCAGCGTCAAACATGTCGTACGAACTGAGTCAAAGCTCTTCCCTATTCAGCTTCTTTCTCTTCGCTTGTCAGGTTTTTTCGTCTTATTGTGATAACAAGAGAAGAGGAAAAAATTTATCATAGTTGCAAAATGATGTGAGAGCAGAAAAGAGAAAGAGAACACTGTGCTTCATCAGAAGAATACGACAACCTTTCTTCCTCCAGAGAGGGAGGAAGGTGCTTCATTCGGGCTCATGCTCACCAGTATGCGCCCATGGGTGGTACGCCTCTGTCTTCGTTGGGTGAAACAAGAAGAGGCTGCCGAAGATCTTGCGCAGGAAACCTTGCTCGCAGCCTGGAAAGATCAAGGGAAATTACAGAAACCTCTCGATCAGGAAATGCTCACGAAGTGGCTTCGCGTGATTGCTCGCCATATGTGTTTCCGCTGGGCGAGGAATCACGGGCGTGAGCTGGCTCACCATGCACCCATTGGTTCTCAACCAGAGTACTCAGAGCGTTTAGAGCATGGTGTCATTGATACATTCAATATGGAGATCGAACTCGAACAACGGGAACTTGCTGAATTGCTTTCCCGCGCCCTAGATTATCTTCCATTGGGGATACGTGAGACACTCGTACAACGATATTTGCATGGTATTTCACATGATGAGATACGCCAGCGCTTCAACATGAGCGAAGATGCTCTTGTGCAACGACTGTATCGAGGAAAACGAGCACTACGGCGTGTTTTGCTGACTCAGATGCGTGAGGAGCTAGCCACTTATGGGATTGTTCCTCCTGATGAAGGATCATTGCACGTGACGACAAGGATGTGGTGTCCATTCTGTGGCACTGGCCACCTGATCAAATCCATTGATTCCCAACACCACAAAATTCGTTTTTCCTGCCAACATGGCTGCCCTGTTGTTGGCCTGACTCCCCCTGAGCGATGGCAGCATATGAGCAGTGCCCAAGCGCTTCTTGGGCAACAGGTCATGTGGTTAGAGCGTTATTACTGGCGTGCCATCAATGATCAACCATCATGCCTCTATTGTGGTCGCCTTGCTCAGAGAGAGATACGCGCTCCCTCTGCCCTCCCATCGCGTTTTTTACGGTTCGGTGCACAGCAAGGGCTCGCTATTGTTTGTATGGGTTGCGGTCGAACGCATTTCAACACCGTATCTCATCTGACGTTCGACTTAACGTCTGTACAACAATTTTGGCGTGATCATCCACAGATGCAATGGCATCTCGGCTCAACGATTGAGTATGCTGACCAACCAGCTCTGGTCAGCCATTTCCAGAGTAAAACCGATGGTTCATATCTGGATGTGGTATGCCATCGTGATTCACTCAAAGTTCTTACGATCCATGGCAATACAATGAGTGAGGAACATTTTGGTACATAAGCTTCTCAAGCAGTGGCCCCGTGAAAAAAGGTTATTTGTCAGGTTTCTTCTCACTTTTGTGATAGAGAAGGTGTAAGGGTTTTCCAAGCAAACAGAAAAGACTGTGAAGGAGTGAGAAAAAGATGACTTCATTGCCACAAATCCCAGAGACAAAAAGTGAGGAAACTGACATCTGGTGCCCCATGTGTGGGGAAGAATATCTCATCAAGTTTCAGAGCGTTATTGTAAACAACGTCCGTTTTCGTTGCCCAATCTGTTGCCCCATTGGAGGGCTATCAAGGCCGGGAGTATGGTTGGATGGAGAAAGTTCCCAAATAATGCTAGACCATCTTCTCATCTGGCTAGGGGCCTATTATTGGCAGGCAATCACAACAGGCCAGGTCTCTTGCCGCTTTTGTGAAGGCGGGGCTCGCGCAAGCATCTGCGGTCCCCAGGATATCCCATCACAGTACACCATACGAAACGTGAAAGAATCGTATGGCGTCATGATCGTCTGTTCATCATGCCACCGTACAGAGACGAATACCCTCTCTCACTGCCTCTTTGATCTCCCACAAGTGCAACATTTCTGGCACAAACATTCTCGAATGCGATGGTATCCTGTGAGAGAGGTTGACTACCAGGGACAACCAGCTCTTCTCGGCCGTTTTCAGAGCGTCATTGATAAAGCAGGAATCGATGTCATCTGCCAACGTGAGACGCTGGAAATTCTTCAGATTCAGGAGAACCAATTGAATGCTCAGAAGCCTGAAAGATGAAGAGCAAAGGATGTTGAGCGCTGCGTTCTGGCAACGACCGCGGTTGATCTGTAGTACCGGACCTCTACAACCTTTGTGAAACAGTGGAGCGAAAGTGCGGAAGTCCCAGGATACATTCTGGGCCTTCCGCAGGGAGAGGAGCAAGTAGAGACATCATGCAATGTACTACCTGCATACTGACATATTTCTCTTCTCTCTTGCGTTTACGCCGTGAGGAATTCTGCATCATTTGGCGCGTGCAGAAAGAGAAAGGGGTGAGTGAGGCAGAAAGTACTTATGAGACGCTGGCGTGCACATGGGGATCGGCGCGAGCGGAAGCAGAGGAATTGGTAGCGGTACTGGGTTAGCATTGAGAAACGCAAAGCCACAGAAGGCGTCATGATCACGACAGCGTCTTTGACAAGAGGTGCTCTCTACCACTCATCGAACAAGAACATTTTTGCCTCCATAAAGGAGATGGTGACGCTCTTTGCTCTGAATGCAAAAGATACATCGTTACAGAGAGCTATCATCGCCTGGTTTTCAGTGCACGATGTTGTTATGGGTGCTGTGCGCGTGTCTTAATGCGATGGCAATTGTTCATGATACAATTGGGCATAGAGATCACTTTGCTGAATGTTCACCCGTTAAAGGGCACACCATATACTACTTGGACTCCCCAAACCTTATGACTGAATGGGTCGTGCCTTCTTAAAGATGACAAAAGATACCAGAAATTTATTATTGATTTAGAGATAATTGTAGATATTTCCGTCATGAAGTTCGCATCTCAGATTACTTGCTAGCTTCGTATGCATGTTGCGATGTATGTTTCTTTCTATCTACTTTCCCCCCAAAATCGCATGCGCCAAGTTACTATATCTAAAATACTAACTACTTGATTGCTCCCCCAAAACTCTGCTATAGTAGACATGATTTAAGCTCGTCTATTTAGAACAATATAAAGGATTGGAAGAGAGATGTATCAGATGATGAGCAATCGCATCATCTTGGCACATGCTTGTGACCAACTTCCAAGTGGTCACTAAAAAGAAGTATGTAAGCTTCGTCTCATTTCAATAAAAAGCATGGATATACTACCGCCATCACCTATTTCTCCTCAGTCTTCTGAGCACCTGGCTCCGACATTCTCTCAAGTTGCAGGAGAAGCAGCGGATACAATCGTCCAGCCAAATAAAGTGCTACTCGTAACTGAGCTACCGACGACTCCATTAGTGGCAATTTCCAAAGATCATTTCCCATCCTGGAAGCAAGCTTTTAAACAGGCACTTTTTCTCTTTGGAGTAACACATCTCATCTATCTCTTCCTGACGTACCTGGCGGCGCTTTTTGAGGTCAAGAATTTTTCGAAAACCGCGCTTCCCTTGACGACACTCTTGCATCGCTGGGATCGTTGGGATACGGAGCATTTTACCAGTATCGCGACCCAAGGCTATACGGCTCCGTGGAAAACCGCCTTCTTTCCCCTCTATCCATTCCTGGAGTCTGTCGTCTCCTTCATTATTCATGACCCATTCGTTGCTGGATTAATCCTTGCCAATCTTGCGTCCTTTGGTATTCTCATGATTCTCTATAAGCTGGTTGCGGAAGATTTCGGTCACGAGCATGCGTCTCGCACCTCACTCTATCTCTCGTTGTATCCCGCTGCATTTTTCCTTGCCGCTGCATATAATGAGTCGCTTTTCTTATTGTGTGTGCTTGCATGCTTTTACGCCCTCCGACATCAGCAATGGTGGTTCGCCGGGATATGTGGGTTGCTTGCAAGTTTGACACGCTCCGCTGGCATTCTCTTAGTGGTACCCTTTTGTTATGAGTATTTGCGTTCTTGCAACTTTCAGTGGAAAAAGATTCGTTGGCAGAGTCTCAACGTGCTGCTTATTCCATGTGGGTTGGGCATGTTTGCCCTGTACTGTGGGTGGCAATTTCATGATCCTCTGGCATTCTCTCATGCGCAAAGCGTTTGGGGACGTCAATTCCGTCTTCCCCCTCTTGGTTTTATCTCCTCTCTGAGACTTATTGTGACCAATCCAATGCTGACTTTTACCTCGATTCACAACGTGATTGATTTGAGTGCAGGTCTTGTTATTGGAGTGCTTGTTGTCCTGAGCTTTATTGGACCCTGGCGATTTCGTCAGAGAACGCTCGCATATGCACTCTATGGGGCGGTGGCATTCCTCTTTGTCATCATCTTTCCGAGTACTATAGGAGCGCCTCTCCAATCTCAAATGCGCCTGGTCATGGAAGTCTTTCCTGCTTTTATGGTCTTGGCAATGATGGGGAAGGATCAAAAAGTCCATACAGCCTATATGCTACTTTCCAATGGGTTGATGATCTTCTTCCTGCTCCAGTTCTTGACTGGTTACTGGATGGTATAAACATCTCATGGGTGGTATGCCTATAAATGAGTCGTGTTCGTTTGACATTCTTCCTGGCCTTAGACATATCACGCGATGAGGTGGAAAGGGAAGAAATGCCTTTCAAGACAGTCGATCTTTTATTGACAACATCCGCTTTTGTTGCTGGAGGCCGAGGTTAAGATGAGTCGTAGACAGGAAACACTACAATCAATTCGATATGATTGGCGCAGGAAGCTCGTGTTCTTAGGGCAATCTATCATCCAATTTCTTGATGATGGGAAACAGAAATCTTCGATTAAAGTGCTTGATGGGGTGCGGGCAGTAGCGTGCCTTTCTATTCTTATTTTTCATGTCAATGTCGCTGCACAAGACCATCAGTTCTGGCTCCCTCTTCCAGTACTTTCCTCGTGGTATGGAGCAGTTGCGTTATCTGGACAATCCGGAGTCATTCTTTTCTTTCTGCTCTCCGGTTTCCTCTTATTTCTGCCATATGCAAAAGCTTTGCTCTTTGAGAGTACCTGGCCTTCATTCTGGCAATTTTACGTGCGACGTGTTTTTCGCATTGTTCCCGCGTACTATGTTGCTCTCTTCCTCATGATTTGTTTTTTTCATCCAGAGTATCTTCAGGTAGACAAACTTCACGATCTCTGGTTGTTCCTGACCTTTCGTATGGATGCACCCGAAACCTTCCAGCAATTGAATGGCCCCTTCTGGACGTTAGCCGTTGAATTCCAATTTTATCTTCTCCTTCCGTTGTTTGCCTGGATCTTTGCTTTATTTGTTCGGCGCGGGAAGGTTGGCTGGCGGATGACAAAATTGATGCTCTGCTTAGTCGCGATGATGACGTGGGGAGTAATTTCCTTATATTGTCTCTATGTCTGGTTACCGAAGGGAACCCTCACGCCGTTTTATCCTCCTTCTGTGCAGGCTGTGGTAAATCCCTATCTCTTTGGCGGGGGTGGCAAGTTCCTGGAGGTGTTCGCTATGGGCATGTTGATCTGTATGCTCTACACCTATTTGCGCTATAGTCCTCAGGATAGCCATTGGAATCAGCATATTCGTAGGTTCAGCGTGCCTCTCTTCCTGTTCGGTCTGGCAATCTCCAGTTTTATGGTGCTCTGGCACTTTTATGCATGGGATCAAGGCCATACATTCCATCTTTTTGATGCCTACCGTAACCTGGCCCTTCATTCATGGAATGAATGGGAGGGATTGTGCTATGCTATTGGATTTGGGTTGTGCTTGCTAGCACTTTTATATGCGCCCATCTGGCTTAAGCGCCCCTTTGAATGGTCTCCTCTTCGCTGGATTGGCCTCATTTCGTTTAGCCTCTATATGTGGCATGATCCCTTAATAGCGCTCTTTGTCAGTGTGGTCATTGTTCCACTTCACCACCAGATTTCCAATCCAGTGATACTCAATAGCCTTGTGTGGGTCTGGGTGTGTCTGGTGATTATTCCATTTTCGTGTCTTTTGTATCTTTTTATTGAAAAGCCTGGAATGCGCCTTGGTGAAAAGATACGTCAGAAACTGGCCAAACAACCAATGCATCAACCCCTCCTTATTCCTGTTCCACCCCTATCTGCGAATACACGTCCCCATGAAAAACCTACACCTTTGCCTTCTGAGCCTGATCGGTTGCCTCGTGTGTAAAAGTACCTGATGCCTTTGGATTCTCCCGCAGAAATGGTGCTCAGCAAGAGCACGCAAAGGCTCCCTTCGTGCAAATAGAGCATTCTTGAGGTACCGTGTATTTGGGCAATAAAAGTCTCTTATCCCAGGAATGAACCTGGGGTAAGAGAGAAAGGAGCCAGTCTACCTCTTAAGTCTGAGGGCTGACCAGCGTTGCTCTTATTCACATCCACTGTGTACTGAGTATGAGGAGTAACCGTGGCCGTGATAGCGTCGATTGCTAAGAGATGCGGTGGGAAATGGGGCGTTGAAGGGTCAAGAATGAAATCCACTCTCGTCATACGATCTCCTTTTATCTTTCAAAAGCTTCTTTTCTCCTCTGAATAGCTCAATTATATCGCCTCATTGATCGTCCTTCTTGAGTTTGCACTAGGAGTTTACCCTTCGGTTCATCAGTCTGGCGACAGAGAATGGAATGGACTCTTGCTAGAAGATAAGAAATCGTGAAGCGCAGCCCATCGCTGCGCAAAAGGAAGAAATGGCCCTGGCTGCAAAAAGGCTCGCACCCGCTGATTCCCTTGAGATAGATCGCCTGATAATGCCAGAGATCGTGAGCACGCACCCACCCATAGGCAGCAGCAGCCACTTCTAATTCCGTTGACGTGAGCGGGAGGATGCAGCGATAGGCTTCAAGAAAGGTACGACACGCGTTTTTCTCAAGCTTACAGACATAATGAAGGGTCCGCACGACTTCCCAAGCACGAGGCGCAACGTACGACTGATCCCAATCGATAACCGCACTCACCTGCCCATCTTCAAAGAACAGATTGGTTTCTTGATAGTCGCCGTGAATGACCTGCTGTTCAAGCGATGAAAGATCTTCGAGATTGACTGATGGGGTTGTTGCGAGCCAGGCACGACGCTCAGCTAATCGAGACAATGCCTGGCTGTCCTCACCGTTCCCAGGAGGCTGGGAACGAATAACCTTTTCAATGGTATCTATGGTTGCGGGCGTCTTTGTACGATCAATTGTAAATGAGCGGTGAGGGACTCGCTCATGAGAATAGTTGACGAGGATCTGGTGAAGTTCGCCCAGGAAACGCCCCATAACCATTATCTCATGGAGTGTCAGGTCACCACGAGCAATTTGCTGTCCTGGAGCGATCGGGAAGAGCGCATAAAAATGGCCTTCCTGCTCAAGGATGCTCTCGCCATTCGATAAAGGCAAAGGGGAGAGAACGGGAAGGCCATGTGTTTGTGCATATGCAATGAGGGCGTGCTCACAGGAAATGCGCCAGCACTCATCCGGTGTGTAGCGGTACGCGCGCAGAGCATAGCTCCCTTCAATTGTCTTGAGTAAGAGGATACGATGAATGGTTCCGGTTTCAGGTGTCCATGTTGAGAGAATAGGTGAGAGGTTCCAGGCGCGGCGCAGGTCAGAGAGAGCAAGCATAGATCTCATTCGCACCTTCTGACAACAACCCCTCTAACACGCTCAACAAGTCGAACTACAACTTGCCCTTGCTCGCCTCGCTCAAACCACAGGTACACTGTCTCCCTGCAAGATGATCATAAGCATTTGCAAGAAGTCAGTCATCCTCGCCTGGCTGAGACGCTGTTTCGCTCCCCGCAGCTCGCGCTCTTCGATCTGGGGCCGGGCGAGTGGCTTCTCTAATGAAAAAAACGGAGCTAGTCCCGCTCGCAGGAGACGGCGTGTTGCCGGCATTGTTCAATTGCCGTTGTTCGACTCAGAACCAATTAATCTAGCTGTTGGGGCCGACGAAACCAAGGATCGGGCTGCCGCGCGTACCCCTCTCCATCTCGTTGAGAAGTCTCCTTTTGATAAAGATGCAGAAGAGTAGTCGCATCCCCTCTTGGTAAATTATAAATGAACTGAAGAGTGGACCGATTTTGCACGGAATGCGGTTGGATTGTGTATTGAAGGATGGAACTTGAGGCGAGGATGCCTGGAAAAAACGCTGCATATCTAGGGAAGTATTAGAGAAAGTTGTCAAGAGCTCGAACGCTCTTGGCAGTTACCACATCCTTGTTTTCTGGAGAGGGTCTGATGATCAACCAGGCAGCCTCCACAGACTGATACACGAGACAGGCGAGCACTCCCCCATAGATCGTGTCGTTTCCTGGAGATGCATCGCACATTGGGAAGGGAGAGAAGTGTGAGTGAGTTATCTTAATCGTACGTATGTCAGTGCAAGGTCCTTCTCCCAGGCTGCTCCCTCTCGTGACATTTCACCCAGACTTTCCATCTTGTTGCCGTTATCTTCTATGGTCATGGTGACTCGCTGAGAAAAACTTGGCTCATCACGCCACCACTTGAGCTGATTTCCCGTTATGGTCATGTCGTATTTTCTGGAGATGCCACGTTCATCAAAGGAAAGCTGAAAATAGGTTTTTGCCACATCATCGCTGCCAAAAATCGCAGCCCCGTCAGGAAAACTAGGGTGGTCAATCTCTGAATGCATGATCAAGAATGCGCCGCCAGCAAGCCAATCAAAAGTTGTACGGCCATGCAAGATTGTCCCGGGAAGGTAGGGATGAGACCCGGTGGTTTGCCATTGGCCCACAAAAACCTTAAAGGGTTCAAGCGCTGGGTTTGGTCGTAATGCTTCGCTTCCTATTTTTTTCTCCATGTTCTTGATTGTAGCTCTGATGGCCCAAAAAATCAAGACAGTTTTCGGGCCCAAATCGGTATGTACCACTTTCAATCGAAGTTACACCAGATGTGAAGCGGTTTTTCTTAGGCAATGAAGCCTCAAGTTCCATCTTTCAGATCATATTCTCACCCCCCAAAATCGGTCCACTCTTCAGTTCATTTACCACCTCTCTATCAGAGTTGCATCATCATCTACCAGCGCCACTTACTATTGCACTCCACCGTGCGCGAATCTGCGCCTCTTGTACCTTTTGCTGTGAGCGGGGGCCAGATGGAATCCATTCTCTTAAGCCTCCTGCGTTGGGATACTCGTACCAGTATCCATTCTGCTCTTTTCGCTTCTTCTCCTCTTCCGATTCAAAGTGTACGTATTTCACCATTGGGCATAAGTGTAGGAATATCTCTATCATCAGCCTTTAGCCTAGCAGCATAATCATTCGTAAGAAAGCAAACATCTCGTTCAGGATACTCTTCTTTATTTCTTGCAACACAACCTCTCTATGATCTGGCACAGAACACGCGCGACGGCTTGCATCTCGCGTCACTGGCGGGCATCTGGACGGCCCTGGTCGCTGGCTTCGGTGGACTGCGTCTGCGCGATGGTTCCCTCGCGTTTGTCCCCAGGCTGCCAGAGGGCATCGCCCGGATCGCCTTCCACGTGGTGTTCCGCAATCGTTGTATCGGGGTGGACATCACGACGACCGAGGTCAGGTATGCGCTTCTGGAAGGCGAGCAGCTGGTGGTCTGGCATGAGAGCAAGAACATCACCCTTTCCACCCAGGAAGCCGTCATCCGACCTACTCCACGGATCCAGGCAGGGCCGCAGCCGAAGCAACCACCTGGGCGCGCACCTCTGAAACGGGCTGTCCGACCCTTTCCAAGAGGACACGGGAGCTGCCACATCACAACGGGCAGGGTGGTGATGCTGTTTCTCATGACGGCTTTCTGGCTTGATCGACGACGGGCAGCGCAAGCCAGAAGGTCGACCCAGAACCGAGTGTGCTCTCCACGCCGACTTCTCCCTGGTGTGCTTCAATGAGCGTCTGACAGATATAGAGACCCAGGCCAAGCCCTCGCTCAGCGCTGCTGCCGACAGGCAGGTCTTCACCGCGACGAAAGCGCCGCCAGATGTCCTTCTGAGCCTGCTTCGAGATGCCTGGCCCCTGATCCCGTACCCAGACACGAGCCCTCCCATCCTGCCGGATCATGCCGATGGAGACAGATTGCTCAGGGCTTGAATAGCGCAATGCATTGGTCAGGTAGTTGGCCACCACCTGTTTGATACGGCCCCTGTCCACCAGCACGGGAACCGTCGTCTGCGTTGGTAGATCGAGTAGCAGCACTCGGTGCGGCGCCATGTGCCGCAGATCTTCGACAGTTTCACGCACCAGCGCCAGCAAGTCACAGAGCTGTAGCGTGAGCGGTAATTTGCCGGCGGTGATACACGAGACATCGAGCAGATCGTTGACCAGGCGCGTCTGGACATTCACCTGGCGCTCCGCCGTGGCCAGTTCCTTGAGCAGGGGAGAAATGAACTCCAGAGAGTGCTGCTCCACCATCGCCTCTTGCCGTTTGAGCCGCCGCTTGAGCACTTGGAGCGTCCCTTTCAGGATCGTCAGCGGGGTACGCAATTCATGGCTGATCATGCTCAGGAAGAGGTCTTTTTGCCGTTCGAGTTCTTTGCGGGCGGTCAAATCGACAACAAAATTGACGGCGAATTGCGTAGAGTCGGCGTTGCGAAAAGATGCGCCTCCCACCAGCAGCGGCACACGACGGCCATCTTTGGTCACACACTCTGTTTCAAAGGGATGAGCCACACCAGTCACCAGGACGTCCTTGAACGCCTGGGCGACTTGCGCCTGGTACTGCAGGGATGTCATCTCTATCATGTTCACGCGGGATGCTGCTATATCCTCCTGGGTGTAGCCAACCAGATCGAAAAAGGCCGCATTGGCCTCCATAATGGTGCCCTCCAGGTCGCTCACAACGATCCCAATGAGGTTGGACTCCATCAGCCGGCGGAAGCGCTGCTCACTCTCCCGCAGTTCCTCTTCCGCTCGCTTGCGGTCAGTGATCTCCACGGCGACCCCGATCTGGCGAACCATCCGGCCTTGCTTGTCATGGATTGCCTGTCCTCCCCCACTCAGCCAGTGCAGGCTCCCATCTGGCCAAATGAGGCGGTGCTCGAACCCTTCCTGAAGGTCGAGGCGATCCTTATCAAAGATCCGAGCGACGCGCTCACGGTCATCGGGATGAACCCTTGCCAGGAGGTCCTGAAGATTGAGCGGAACGTCGGGCGGGAAGCCCCAGAGCATGCGAGCCCGAGGGGTGCATACCAGCCCGCCGGTATGCAGATCCAGCTCCCACGCGCCCACGCGCGTCGCTTCCAGCGCGAGCTGGATTTGCGCTTCATTCATTTTCTTCTCCTTTGTTGTGAGAGATTCCTCATCCCTTTTTCTTTCACTGTCGTTCCCTGGTGCGTGTCCACCGATGATGTTTACCACCGGACTGCACCTTCGTCACGAGCCTGACCCAGGTGACGGCTTGTGGGGTCCAGATGGGCAAGCTGAAGCGGTATGGCAGGTCATGATTGAATCCACCGTCGCCCTGTTCGCGTTCTGTTCGCCTCTGCAGAAGTTGCCATCCAAGGCCCGCATCCTGTTCTTGTGCTTCCCCACCATGCTCGGCCATTTCGGATGGCACAGTGAACGCGCTCACTGTCGTTCCCTGGTTCTCGGCCATTCCCACCTGCTGATCCGTCTCTTTCCCCCGCTGGTGAAAGGAACCCCATCTTCTGCAGGAATTGGCTCGCCGTGAGCGAGGAAGTACATAAGTCCGTGTTTCCTCGCTGCACCTGCTCATCCAGGTCTGCGTGCGAGGAGGAAACAAACACACGCATGCGCTCAGGCGGAAGCGCGAGGTTGGGCCAAAGCACCCGCACCACAGCGAACGGCGCGAACTGAACACCGTTGATTTCCACTATCAGGTGGGTGGCCTCGCCACTCGGACGGCCACACGATACTCCATGGGTCGTTTTCTCCTTTTCCATCCGTCTTGCTCCTGAGCGCGGGTACTGCATCTCGCGCGGTCGTGTCTCAGTCGCGGATGACGGCTTTGGTCCGCATCAGGAACTCGCCGAGGTAGCCATCGTGGGGGATGCCTGGTTCGAGCCAATACGTCGGATGGTTGCCGATGTAAAGATTCTTAATCGTTGGCTCTGCGAGCAGTTCGTCCAGCAGGTGCTCGTCCTTTGTCACCGCAGTAAGCACCAGGGTCTGCTTCAACGGAGCGATCCCGGCCGCCCGCGACCAGGGCGCGACCCACACACACGGAAAAGCCAGTTCAATGTTCGCCTGGGGTGCGTCGGGGCGATCCAGTTGGTGGACGGCGGGACGCAGCACCGCACTACCATCCCCCAGGTCATCGACGACGCCCTCGCCCCCCAGATGCGCCCTGGTCCCAGTTGCTTTGGCCAGCAAGTAGCGCTCGATCTTCTGCGCCGCCTCGAGGGGATAGGCTGTCAGCACTGCCTGCTCATCCTCCGGCGGCAGGCTCTTAATCGCCGCGAGCCGCTCGGCAATGGCTTCAGCGACCGGCGTCGGGTTGCCTTCCACAAACACCGCCGTGGTATTAATGCAGGCCCTCCCGCCCTCGTGGCTGATCGAGGAGACGATCATGTCGAGGTATTCACGCCAATCGGCATCCGCTGTGAGCAGGATCTTCGATTGACCGGGTCCTTGCGGCAGCACCGTGGGATTGGTGGCGTATGTGTCTACCACCTCTTGCCCTCCGTAGACCATGGAGAGATCGGCCTGGCGCAGGATCTCGGAGGCTTCATTGTAATCGGTGGGCAACAAGACGACCTGATCGTCGCCAAACCCGCAGGCCCGCAACGCAGCGATCAGCCGAGACGGCGTGAGTGGTTCGCGCCGCGAGGGCCGAACGGCCACCCGGTAACCCAGGGCCAGCGCCTCCAACCAGATGCTATGCACACCAGGGTAGTTGCCCGGCGCATGCACCGCGAAAACATTCCCGCGCCGGACCCAGACCGCTGTCCCTTCGCGCGCTTTGGGCTCGTGCCAGTCGTTCACCGCCCCAATGGGCCGGGCCTGCTGAGCGCTGTCGTACACCTCAGCGGCCTTGCGAGAAATCCCCTCAACCGATTCGCGCACGATGGAAATTGGCGTGCCGGACATCCGGCTCACGAGATGCTGATACGTAGGAGCAGACATCCCGTTGATCACTCCGTAGGCGAAAAGTTCGCCAGCTCGTACCAGGGCGCCCAGGCGCTCCTCCAGTGGCAAGGTATCTGCCTTGCGCAGCGCGGCCATAGCTCGCGTGACGAAGAGCCTGGGCACCAGGCTCAGCTCGGCCAGTGGGTGGCCCGCCACATCCGAGATAGTCAGTCGGTTGCGGGCTCGGTAGGCTCCGTGAGGTCCCAGGGCGTCCACCGCGATCAGTTCATGCATTACACTCATTAGTACACCCCCTCAATGACGGCTTCATTGTCAAACTGTGCAACAGGAGTCACATCGGCCACTGAGTCTCCCAACTGGCCCTCTGGTGCTTCGATCCGCGTGGCCATATCCCGCTCCAGATTGTTGGGTAGCAGCATATCTTTGCTGAGATGGTGCATTACCACCTGGCCTCGCTCGCCGTAGCCAACCCTGCGGCCAGTGGCGGGGTCGATCACGCTGAAAATGATGAACGGCGAGGGCGGATCGAAGATGCAGGGATCGTCGTCGGTAAGACCCAGGCGTTCGGCGGAGCCTCCCAGGATCATGGTGCTTCCATAGAGTCCCACCAGCTTCACACCTGGAAAAACCTCGGTCTGGTACAGGTGGCGGGTATCGGCGTCCATGTGCGCGCCTCCCCAGAGGATCCCTTGCACCTTCTGGTTGATCAGTTCGACCAGGTCATCGTGGCGGGCGATCCGTTCCAGCATTGGCGGAGTAATCGAAAGGATACCGATATCCTGTGTACGCAAAAGATGCGTGATCTGCTCGACGAGGTGTTCGCTGTAAGCCTCAGCCTCCTCGATCTTGCCGGCGGCAATCAGCTTCTTGACCCAGCGTGGGTCCATATCGATCGTAAAGGCCAGACCACCACGCTGCGTGGCCTGCTGCTTGTGGAACGCGCCGGCCATATGAGGTCCACTTGGGAAGCCGACAAGCCAGTTCACGTTGCGTGGTAAGCCGTGCGCATCGAGCTTAGCGCTTGTGTGTGCCTGTGAGCGGTCGAACCAGTCACGCAGGAAGACAACGCGCTTGGGAGCCCCGGTGGTGCCTCCGCTTTCATAGATACCGACAACCTCAGGATGGGCTCCATATCCACGGGGGATCAAGTCCTCGACGCGCACGTCGCGTAATTCATTGACAAGATTGGGAAACAGCGCCAGATCCTCCACGCTCTTGATGTCCTTGCGTGGATCGAAGTGCAGAGACTTAGCCCGTTCCAGCCAGTACGCTGATCCGGTTTCGGGACTGAAGTGCCACTCCATAACGGCACGAACGAATTCCTCTTGATCAACGCTGGCTCCCAGGGGAAGATCGAGGGGGGAATGCAATGTAATCATGGGAAATCACCTTTCTTTCCTGGCCGAAGACACTCGACCAGCTGAGTTATATAGGATACACATCAATAGTCGTATTGATGTGATTATATAGTTTATTGATAACACTATTTATATTACGGATAGGTACTCATAAAGTCCAATACCAAATCACCTATTGTTTTATAGAGAGGAACCTATTAATACACGTCAGCAGACGAGGAGGCAGAGTCCGATGAATCTCTTACAACTGAAGTATTTTCAAACGGTAGCCCGGATGGAGCATATGACCCAGGCAGCCAGAGCGCTCTCGATTGCCCAGCCCTCGCTCAGCCAGACCATTGCGCATCTGGAAGACGAACTGGGGGTGCCGCTCTTTGAGCGACAAGGGAGGTACATCCGGCTCAACGCCTTTGGCAGAGTGCTCCTGCGGCATGTGGAACGTCTGTTTGGGGAACTGGACGAGGCCAGGCAGGAGCTAGCTGACCTGGCAGGCACGGAGTATGGCCAGATTGCACTCTCCGTGATCGTGCCCCAGATCTTGCCTGAGCTGCTGGGTGCCTTCCAGGAACTCCATCCTCACATTAGCTTCCACCTCTTCCATCAGCGCACGCTGCAGGCGGCGCAGCAGCAATTGGAACGAGGAGAAATCGACCTGTGCATTATCTCTCCTCCGCTTGAGCAGGAGAATACCCACTGGCAGGAGGGCCTTGGCTGGATTCCCTTGCTGAATGAAGAGATCTATCTGGTGGTGCCGCTCGGACATCCTCTAGCTGGGCGGAAAAGCATTCACTTGTCCGAAGTGGCCCACGAGCCCTTTATCAGTTTGAGGGCTGGAGATAGCTTACGGGAGCTGACCGACTGCTTCTGTCGCCAGGTGGGTTTTACGCCCAGAATCGTGTTTGAGGGCGACGAGACCGAGACGATTCGCGGCCTGGTCAGGGCTGGTTTGGGGGTGACGTTTATCCCCCGCCTCATGGTACGCAGTACCCCTCAACTCGCAGCACGAGCCCTTCCCATCGCCGAACCGCGCTGTCAGCGTCAGCTCGGGCTTGCCTGGCGCACCACGCATTACCTCTCGCAGGCGGCACAGCAGTTTCGAGCGTTCGTCATCCAGTATTTCCACCAACTTGAGCAAGAGAGCCCGTGAATCCTGGTGTAGACTCCTGGACTTTGACCTTGGCTTCATTGAACAGATCGATGAATTGGCCCAGCGTGTTGAGGCGCTCGCTCATCAAGCGTTTGTCCTGTTCTACGCATAGCGGTCGAGAAAAATCAGAGTTGATAAAGGAGGCTAGAATTGCAGATTTTATCTACAACAAGTAAGTGGCGCTGACTGCATGCTAGCGCCACTTACTTGTTGTAAATCTTGCTATCAAAATGGCCCTGTTTGCCTGAAGGGTCTATCCTTATGGTAGGGAATAGAGAAATAGAAAAAAACATGCAAACAAAGCATGAGTAAGCTCATGAAGACGCTCTGGCATGCAGCGAGGTTGTTTCCTATTGTATGGCATCGGTGCTCGGCTCTAGGCTCTCTCACCCTCTCCCCTCTTGTTTCTAAGATATCCAGATAGAAGCATCGCTGTTAGGATCATCAACCAACGTGGATCCACGATGATGTGTGGACAGAAGGGAATTGCTATGACTACCGTTCAGCAACGAAAACTGTCCTTCCCTCTGACCGAAGGGAAGCTCTGCATTGATGGACAGTGGCGTCCCGCGCGTGACGGGAAAACTCGCCCCATTCTTAATCCCGCCACAGAGGAAGCGATAACATTCGTGGCCGAAACAACCGCGAGCGATGTTGAGGATGCCATTACTGCGGCCAGCAAGGCTTTTACGAGCGATGCCTGGCGCAAGTTGAATGTGTATGAGCGCGCGCAAACCTTGATGCGCATAGGAGATCTCATTGAGGAAGAGGCTAATGGAGGCTCCTAACGGTCAAATGCCTGTTGGTGACCTGTACCGAAGGGCTGGGGCGCCTGAAAGAGCCGCCCCACACGGCCTTCGCTGAAGAGCAAGCCGCCCGGAACCATCTGCGTTTTCGCATGAGTCCACAGATACAGGTTGCGCTTCAAGCGCGTTCGAAGCTGCCTGGAGAGAGCTGGCGTGGGGAAGATGTGGAACTGCTTGCCAGTCATCAATCTCCAGGGATCATGGCTCCCTACGAACGCCTGCTCGGTGATGCGTTGCGCGGCGATCCTGCGCTTTTTGTGCGCGAGGATACGGTGGAAGCTGCCTGGCGCGTGGTCGATCAGGTGTTGGATGAGGCAACCCCTTTCTATGAGTACGAGCCCAACACCTGGGGACCACCTGAAGCCGAGAAACTCATCGCTGATGCTGGCGGCTGGCACAACCCAACTGTGGTTGCGAGTGAAATGTAAGACGTAGGAGCAAGGAGAACACTATGTCCAAAATCCGTGCCTGGGCTGCTCATGGTCCTGGGCAGCCCCTCGACCCCTACGAATACGAGGCTGGGCCGCTTGGTCCAGAGGAAGTTGAAATCGCGGTAGAATCCTGTGGACTCTGCCATTCTGATCTTTCCATCTGCAACAATGCATGGGGGATATCAGCCTATCCCTGCATTCCTGGTCACGAAGTCATCGGTCGCGTGGTCGCCTTAGGGGAGTCTACCAAAGGGCTGACCATCGGTCAGCATGTTGGACTTGGCTGGACTGCCCAGAGTTGTCTGCATTGTCACGAGTGTCTTTCAGGCAATCACCATCTCTGCAGCCAGGTTGTTCCGACGATCGTTGGTCACTACGGCGGCTTTGCTGAACGGGTACGTGCTCAGTGGACCTGGGTCATTCCATTACCTGATGCCTTAGACACAAGCGCGTCAGGTCCTCTCCTGTGCGGTGGCATAACGGTCTTCTCGCCTTTCCTCATCCATGATATCAAACCCACTCAGCGTGTTGGGGTAGTCGGCATTGGCGGACTTGGCCATCTGGCTCTGAAGTTTGCAGCCGCCTGGGGCTGTGAAGTGACCGCTTTTACCTCCAGTGAGGCCAAATATGAAGAAGCACGAGCCTTTGGTGCTCACCGGGTCTTCTCGAGCCGGAATGCGGAAGAAATTCGTGTCCAGGCTGGTACTCTCGACCACATGCTCGTCGCCGTGAATGTCCCACTCGATTGGTCGGCGTTGATCGACACGCTTGCGCCTCAGGGACAGTTACACATCGTTGGTGCCGTGCTGGAAGCCATTCCTATTGCAGCCTTCGACCTGATCAACGGTCAGCGGAGTGTTTCAGGATCTCCCACGGGTTCACCGGTCGCTATTGCGGATATGTTGCAATTTGCGGCACGTCATCATATTGTGCCACAAGTTGAGCATTTTAAGATGAGTAATGTGAATGAGGCTTTCGCCCGCCTGGAATCAGGTAAAGCGCATTACCGTATTGTGCTCGACGCGGATTTTGGAAGCACGGAAATTACACCCACTGATCGCAGGAAAATCCTGGGTTAAGGGTGGAGTATAAAAATCCCAATATGATCCTGGTGGGTAGGCTACCCCAAAAAGATTGCCCACCAGGATCATTGTTGTCAAAGTCGCCAGTTGATCTGGTATTATCAACTGGCTGAGTGGCTCCATTTTCTAATAGACTCACATTCATGAAAACACAAGCATCTGCATCCCTCTACAAAGGTTTTCGCTTCCCAGCTGAGATAATTGGCCATTGCATCTGTTTGTACTTCCGCTTCTCCTTGAGTTTCCGTGATGTTGAAGAGATTATGGCAGAGCGTGGGGTCGTGTTGACCTACGAAACCATCAGGCGGTGGTGTTTGAAATTTGGCCAGACCTATGTCAATGAACTGAAACGTTGTCGCCCAAAAACGGGTGGCAAGTGGCACCTGGATGTAGTGTATCTCAAGATCAATGGCAAGACTCATTATCTGTGGAGAACTGTTGATCAGTGTGGAAATGTCCTGGATATCCTGGTGCAAAGCCGACGTAATAAGCAAGCAGCCAAGAAATTCTTCCGGAAACTGCCCAAGGGCTTGCAATACGTCCCACGGGTGATCATCACGGACAAACAGGCTAGCTACGCTGCAGCGAAGAAGGAGATCTTGCGAAGTGTAGAACATCGCCAGCACAAAGGGCTTAACAATTGCGCGGAGCGTTCGCACCAATCAACTCGACAACGCGAGCGAACCATGCGCCACTTCAAATCCCCAGGACAGGCCCAACAGTTTCTCTCTGCATTTGGGCAGATCCTGGATCACTTTCGTCTGAAAACGGCATCGCCTCACTGCCAGAGATCACCGTGTCCTCATATGGGATCGTTTCCTGGCGTGGAAAGAGATGTCAATTGAGTGTGAAACCAACAAGAGCCAAGAGCACGACCCTTTCGCGTCCTGATCAGTTTTTCAAGTTACTGAGATTGATCGTTTTGCCAAGGTGGTAGACTTTTCCTCTCTCCAAGTGTGTTTCGTGTTCCCATGCGTTCACACCTTCATCATTTTTTTCCTCTCTTCCTGATGCTATCGTAGTGTGGGACCGGGCAGGAAAGCTTCTCTTCCTGAATGTTGCGGCGCTGACGCTCTTTGAGGTCCAGGATTCAGCGCCCTGGTGCGGCACCTCAACCCAGCAGTTCCTCCAGCGCTATACGTGGTGTGACGAACAACAACGATCGTTCTCTTTTCCGCTCTGGTTGCTGAGCCTGACCACCCTCAAGCAAGAAGCCGTGCCCCTCCCCTACGAGCAAACTCTTGTCCTTACTCATCCTTCCGATCACCAGATATGCCTCGAACTGCGCTGTTCACTGGTGTTTGATGGACTGCAGCCGACAGGCGTGCTCGCGTCCTTTCAAGTGATGACTTCCCGCTATCAAAAGGCCCTGCACATCCAGCGGGTCTACGAAGCGTTGATGACCTTGAACGATGCCATCGCGCGGATTCCCGAGCAATTCCTTGCAGGGCACTCTGAAGACCCCTGTCTCCTCTCCCTGCCGGTGCGCTTTGTCGACCAACAGCTCGTAGATGTCATTCGTCAGGTCCTGGCATGTTGGTGTGTGAACCTGGTTGCCTTTCGTGCTCCACTACCTCTTGTGGCACACGTTGCCGGGAGCGGCTTCTCCGCCGAGCGAGAACACCTCTTCCGGGAGCATGGCTGGCGTTTTCGCTTCGCTGATTTTTTTGACGAAACCGTGCTTGCTCGTCTCCAGGCGAATCAGGAGGTGATTCTCTCACCAGGTTGTTTCCATATTCCGACCGGGTATCCTGAAGAGTTTGGGAACGCGAACCTTCTGGTGTTTCCATTGTTTCGGGAGCAGCATTTGGCTGGAATGATTGTGATCCACAAACACCAGTGGGAGGGTGGATATACCCAGGAGGAGATTGATCTCGTGAGGGAGGTCAACGAACACATTCGGTTGTTCATTGAATGTCTGGGCTCCTTGCAAACGTCCTTAGAGAAACAGGCCAGAGAGCTGGTCCTGTCCGAAGTGACTCGGCTATGCTACGACTTCCTGCGGCTTGCCAGTCATGAACTGCGCACCCCACTGACGGGGATTAAGGGAAATTTGCAGTTAGCACAGCGCCGCTTAGAGCGATTACGGAGCGAGATCTCTCAACAGGCTGAGCGCACAAGCGCGCAGCTTGAACGGGCCCGACGGTCGCTCGAATCTGCCGAGCAGAGCGTCCGGCTGCAAGAGCGTATGGTGCAGGATATGATAGATGACGCGCGTATTCAGGCTGGTCAGCTGGATCTCACGCTTGCTCCCTGTGATCTGCTTGTGCTGGTCAAACAGGTAGTAGTGAAGCAGCAGAAGTCCGAGCCCGGACGAGCAATCAAGCTCGAAATCCTGACACCCAACTCCACCATCTCTATCCTGGCCGATGCCGGGCGGATCACTCAGGTGCTCACCATCTACCTGACCACGGCCCTCGCCTCTTCTCCGGTAGAGCAGCCTGTGACCGTTCAGGTGCAAGAAGAGGTGCAGATGGCCCGCTTCTCGGTCCATGACAAAGGAGCAGGTATCCCTCTTGAAGAGCAGATTCGCCTTTGGGATCGCTTCTATCGGGGAAAAGGCAGCTCTGTTCAGCAGGAACTGGATTTGAGTGGAGGGTTACGCTTCTACCTGTACCGGATGCTTCTCGAACACCATCATGGCACCGTTGGGGTTGAAAGCACCCCTGGGCAGGGAGCGACATCCTGGTTAACCTTACCAATGGTCAAACCAACAAGTGTGTCAACAACATAACACCTCTACCTGTTATGATGGAGTAGCTCCGCTGGTCCCTCGGAGAGGGAGCGGGCAGCACGTTTCAGAGGGACACGCCCAGGTGGCTGATCCGGTCGTGGGCCTGCCTGGATCTGAGATGTGGGCCGGGTGACGGATTTCTGGGTGGAAAGCATGATGGTTTCGTCCTCATGCCAGACCGCCAGCAGTGTGCCTTCCACAAGCACATACTGTGCCTCTGTCGGCGTGATCTTTACCCTAATACAACGATTGCGGAACACCACGCGGAACGTGAGCCGATTGATGCCCTCCGGCAGCCTGGGAGCAAATGCGAGAGAACCATCGCGCAGACGCAGTCCACCGAAGCCAGCGACCAGGGCCGTCCAGATGCCCACCAGCGACGCGAGATGCAGGCCGTTGCGCGTGTTCTGCGCCAGATCATAGAGATCCAAAAACGCCACCTCGGCGAAATAGTCATACGCGAGCTGAAGCTGCCCCACCTCAGCCGCGATGACGGCCTGTGTCACTGCTGAGAGCGAGGAATCACGGACGGTCAGCGGCTCGTAGTAGGCGAAGTTACGCGCCTTCTGCTCTGGCGAAAAGGCATCACCCCGCAGGTGCATGGCCAGAACCAGATCAGCCTGTTTGATCACCTGCTTACGATAGAGATCAAAATACGGAATGTGCAGGAACAAGGGATACTGATTTGGTGTAGTGTTCGCAAAGTTCCATCGTTCATAGGAGGTAAAGGCGTCATCCTGGGGGTGACCTGGAGCTCCTGGTCATAGGGGATGATCATCTTCTCGGCTGCCTCATTCCAACTGGTTATCTCGTCTGTGTCTACGCCGAGGGAGCGGGCTACCTGCGGATGACGCCTGGAAGCCTCTGCCGCTGCGCGCAAATTCTGCTGAGCCAGCAGATTGGTATAGACATTGTTGTTGACCAGAGCGCTATACTCGTCGGGTCCGGTGACACCATTGATGAGGAACTTCCCATGGGTATCAAGGAAACCGAGCGAGTGCCACAACCGTGCGGTCTCGACAAGCAATTCCAGCCCCACCTCCTGCTCAAATACGTGATCGTCGGTGCATGCGATGTAAAAAGTCACCGCATACGCTATATCCGCGTTGATATGAAACGCAGCCGTCCCTGCTGGCCAGTAACTTGAACACTCCTCACCATGAATGGTTCGCCAGGGAAAGGCCGCTCCGCGTAGTCCGAGTTGGAGAGCACGGTCCCTGGCCAGCGGGAGGGTCGAGTGCCGCCAGCGCAAGGCTTCGGCGGCAACGTGAGGGAAGAGCAGCGTCAGCACGGGCAGAACAAAGATCTCAGTGTCCCAAAATGTGTGCCCATCATAGCCGGGTCCGGTCAATCCCTTGGCTGGGATCGGGCGCTGCTCTCCTCGGCGGCATGCCTGGAGCGCATGGAACTGCGCGAAGCGTACTGCCTGTTGCAGCTCTGCATCCCCTTCCATCTCGATCCCTGCATGCTTCCAGAACATCTGCACAAAGTCACGCTGCTCGCGGAGCAACCCCTCCCAACCCATGGATCGGGCAGCAGTGAGCGCAGCGATAAGCTGGTCGTGGATCGCTGATCGCGAGCGCTGGCTCGACCAGCCATAGGCCAGAAATTTGATGATTCGCAGTCGCTCACCAGGTCGTAACCAGACATTGAAAGAGACGCGTGCGATGTTGGGAGTACTCTCTGCTTCCATCGTCATCCCTTCCGGCCCCTCGACCAGATGATCCATTGCCGCGCCGATGCGCAGGCGGCTGGCCTGGGTGTGATGGATCAGGAGTCCACGCAGGTTCTGAACTTCGTGTTCCTCGCTTTCAAGCGGGGCAAGAGAAGTAGTGCCCACTCGCGGATCGTTTCCGACATCGGGTAGCGCCTCATTTGCCACGAGCTCCGATTGCACCACGATGCGCACTGGAGCGTCAAGTGGTTCCACCTCATAGCTGATTGCCGCGATTGCCCGTTGGGTAAAGGAAACCAGGCGGATCGACGACACCTTGATCGTGCGTTCAGTCGGCGAAGTCCACGTGACGGACCTGCGTAGGACCCCTTCGCGCAGGTCGAGTTCCCGCTCATGGCTTTGAAGCCGACCATACCGGATGTCAAAAGGGGCATCATCGACCAGGAGGCGGATGATTTTACCATTGGTCACGTTGATGATCGTCTGCCCAGATTCAGGATAGCCATAGGCTCCTTCGGGATATGGCAGGGGGCGGAGCTCATAGAAGGAATTGAGATAGGTGCCAGGAAGACCACATGGCTCTCCTTCATCTAGGTTGCCACGCAGCCCGATATGTCCGTTGGAGAGGGCGAACACCGACTCGGTCTGTGCCAGCACATCCAGGTTGAGCGTTGTCTCGTGAATTTTCCACGCATCGATTGTGATGGTTGATTGTTTCATCATCAATGGTTTCTCCCTTCGACCCCATGATGAGGAGACCTGAAGCACAAATAGCCAAAGGAATATGCAGAAAACGCTCTGCCCTCATCGTGAGGAGACGAGATAGTTGAGGGTTGGCTCTTCTTTCTCAGTCGTTCAAACGCTCAAAAGCAACCGGCAGGTGTTCCGGGCCACGCAGGGCAGCATTCTTGCGATAGGATGGCGGGTCGCAGGCCAGTCGTGGGACCTCGAGTCGGCGTGCGAACGCCTTCAAGGCCGTCACTACTTCGAGCCGAGCAAGCGGAGCATCAACACAGTAATGGTCCCCACTACCAAACCCAAGATGCTCGTTGTCGTCTCGCTCAGGCCAGAAGCGATCCGGATCGACGAAGCGAGCGGGGTCGCGGCTACCTGATGCCAGCAACAGTATGACCGGGGCTCCCTGCGGGATGGTCACATTGGCAATTGGTACATCAGTAAGTGTTGTACGCTTCACAAATTGCACTGGTGGATCATAGCGCTGGATCTCTTCCAGGATCGGGATCGCCAGATCCAGGTTGTGTTGCAGTCGATCGAACACCTCTGGATGGCGCAGCAGCGCCAGCATACCGTTCGTGATCAGGTTGACAGTCGTCTCATGACCAACGATGAGTAGCAATTGCATTGTGGCCAGGAGGTCTGGTTCAAGCAGGCAACCATCCGGGTCGTTCCCAGCAACCAGGGCAGAGAGCAAATCATTCCTTGGATAGGCACGTCGCTTCGCGCTGAGCTGGCGCATATATTCGCACATCCGTATGCGGCATTGTGAGGCGAGCATAAAACCGGGTGGCATCGTCACGAGTGCGGAGCGTAAACACCCCATCAAGGGACGCTTGTTCCTTGTCCGGCCAGGGACGCGCACGGGTGCCGGTAGCGATATAAGAGGCGATCAAAGGGAACCCGTAGCCCATCAGCAAGCTGAACGTGCCGATTGGGCAAATCTAACCCGGCCGCCGGAGTTCCTAACAGCCACCGCGCCGCGATATCTCGTCGCCGAGGCAAGGCGGTTTGCTCTGCCAGGATCCATCCCGTCTGGACGGTTTTGGACAATGGCGGGCGGTCATAAGGTTTATAAGGTTCATCGCCAATCAAGGTCAAATGGCCTCGAAAGCCTTCCGCACGCAGTGTCTCCGCTGTGTACAAACCGGCCAGAGAAGCCCCAACGATCACTACTCGGCCATTGGTAGAATTGGGTGGTATAGGAAGCAGGCTGTTTGTCATGCATTTCCTCCAACACCCCCTGGTTGAGAAGGTTGCTCATCCCGGTAATCGAGAGTGATGGAGTGGATCGGGCACGCTTTCGCAGCCCATATAACCTGCTCACGCAGCTTGCCATCAGGGGTAGAGTTATATTCAAGGGCTCATCGCCATGAAACCGAAAAACGCTCGGCGCGGCAAAGACACACTGCCCATAACTCTGACACCGTGACAGGTCTACCACAATCCTCATTCGCACACTCCTTCATACTCGATACATTCTGGTTTCACTCAGCGAACAAGAGATATCCCTTGATAGTATGAACCCGAGGGAAAGATCAACAAAAGAGTTATAGCCTGACCTACAGCGGTCCTCACAAAGATTGAGCCTGACGCTACTCCATCTGATGGCAACTTTATGGTAGCTGCCGATCGTTTGCTGTCGACAGCTACCATAACCACCCTTTCCCACTCTATCTGCCTCGTGCGAGCTTCCTTGTGAGGAAGATTGTCTCATGAACTAGACACTCCTTGCCGCGTTTTTCCTCGTTATCCGACTTATGCTACGATGGGTCTTGCTCTGCTTGACCCTACACCCCCGAGGAGAGCATACCTTCCGGCAATGGGCCCAAACGCTTGATTGGAAGAAGCTCTTACCGAGGTCATGAGGCTGAACCCACCGTCTTTTATGCAGAGAACAATAAAGGACGCTTCCGTTCAGGAGATGCAGGAACTGCATGGGAGGAACTGCCCATTCCCCGGCCCTCACATATGCCACCAGGGCGTGCGTATGCTCTTGTTGTTACACACGCATAACTCTCCAAGGAAGGCTTCATTGTGAGTGTCCGTGATGGAATGATTTTCTTAGTGTACAGTTTTCACCTTTCGATATGCCGATTCCACCAGCGCATAGCTATGCTTGGCATGCGTGAAGCAGCATGCCAAGCATAGCTATGCGCTGGTAGTCGATGGATGAGAGTACTTGCGACCGGATACGGGAACGTTTCTCGCTCAAATAGTTAAAAACGTTATATAGCGCACGTGTTGTGCAGGAGAGGAATAAAGACTAACAGGCCAGTCGTCTTGAACTCGCATCAGGCATGGCACTACCCCTCTGTTGGAAAGGGATTGTTTGATGGCAAGAAAAGACTGTCGCGCTCCCGCGACGACGGAGCAGGTGCTGACGCGCTTGCGGACTCATTGCAGCTACTGTGGCCGCTCGATATCGGTGGCATACCGCACCCAACGCACGATTACCACGTTGCAGGGGAATTGTCGGCTGAAAGTCCTGTAGATTCTGCGCGACTGTCTTTCTGGAGAAATCCTTCTCGCGCGGAGCCTGTTGAGTGCTTGCGAGGCTGATCTGGCAGATCTGCTCCGTGAGGTGCAACAGATGCTTGACGGCGTTCCTATTCGTGGCGTGATCTCTGATGGGCAACATTCCATCCGCAAGGCAGTGCAAACGGCATTGCCGGACGTACCCTATCAGTTGTGCCATTTCCATTACCTGCGCGAAGCGGCCAAGCCGGTCTATGAAGCGGATCGGTACGCCAAGAAAGAACTCAAAAAGCAAATTCGCGGAGTCCGTCCGATTGAACGAGCCGTCTAAAAACGGAATGATGCAGAGGCTGAGGTGATTTGTGGTGATTGTTTGGCGGTCTGCAGCGCCTTAACAGACGATGGTAGACCACCATTAGAAGCGCCTGGCCTCAAGCTCCATGCTCGCATCTCAGCCATTGTTGTGTCATTCACCCGGATCTCTGAAAAAGGGGCTTGCCGCGTGAGTTAGAACGCATGCACGTTTTCCTGACTAAAGGACTCACCGAAATCGCCGCCCTGTGGTCAGATGTACAACCCGGATATGCATGGGTTCATTGGATTGCACATCTGTTGAGCAATGACACCAATCAGACGGCGGCAGAGGTACGTCAGGCGTATGAAGACCTCCTGGCTGAGATGGAGCAAGCGCCTCTCTCTTCTGAGACACTCGCTACAATGCTCTCGACCTTTCGCAAAGTTACCACCAGTTATTGGCCTAGCCTCTTTCACTGCTACGACCTTCCTGATCTCCCACGCACGAACAACGCGTTAGAGCAATATTTGGCTCAGCACGCTACTATGAGCGGCGGGTGACCGGGCAAAAACAGGCCTCCTCTGGCTTGGTAGTCCGTGGAGCCGTTCGGATAGTGGCCTCCGTCGCTTCCCGTCTGCGGGAACGAACTAAACCATCGTCACGAAGGCTTCCGTAAGTCTCCTGAAAGATATTTTGCAGAGCTTGAAGAGAAGCTCTGCAAGGAAAGATTACCAATGTAGAAAAAAGGGCTCTCCCACCATCCTTGTGCGAACTTCAGCGACTCTTGAAAAAAGGGTTGCAGAAAACAGAGGAGCTTTGGGCTTCCATTGCCCAAGCCTACCATTGGGTTCATTGAGCCACCTCTCTTCTGAGCAATGAAGAGAAGGCCTCTGCCACGCTGGTTCGTGCGTGGTATGAAACACTCTTGCAAGAGATGGTTGCTTCCCAAGCAACCGCTGGCTCGCTCGCATCGGCGCTTTCTCAAGGTGACCAACAGCTTTGCGCCGGGACTCTTTCACTGCTATGAAGTAGCAGGTCTTGCTCGTATTAACAATGATTTGGAGCACTGTTTCGGGGTGGTACGTTATCATGAACGGCGAGCCACCGGACGACGTGGTGCCGTTCCGATTGCATGCACATAAGACCCTCTTTTTTGGCACGCAGGGATATTGACAGTGTCGCTCTTATCAATTATAGTACGTCTGACGACATGTCGTTTGGTGATATGTTTTTAGACGTACTATGGCAATGAGGAGGAACAGTGTATGGGCATGCCTGATCTTGGACGATTTTCTGACCCGTCCATTTTGATTTTAGCGAGCCTGGCTAGTGGCAAGAAACATGGTTATGCCATTATGGAAGATATTGAGTCTATCGCCCAGGTGCGCCTGGGAACGGGAACGCTCTATGGAGCTATCGCGCGCTTGGAAGAACATGGTTTGATTGAAGCGCTCGCAGCTGAGGGACGTGGACGCCGCCCGTATCGCCTGACCTCTGCTGGAGTGATCTTCTTGCGCGAACAACTTATTAGCATGGAAGCGTTAGCGACGCTTGGCCTACGGAGGTTGGCAACGTTATGAATATTCATACCCTATTACTTCGGCTCTATCCGCGCCACTGGCGGGAGCGTTACGAGGAAGAGTTTCTGGTCATACTTACATCTCACCCTTTCTCCTGGCTTGAGGGTATTGATATCATACGTGGTGCGTTCGATGCTCACTTGCATCCATCCCTGGGAACGGCAGATAAGTCACCCTTGGAGAAGACGAAGCATATGAACGCATCTCTGCGAAGTTCGCTTCTGATCATCTTCTGTGCCTATATCGGCATTATCCTTCCCGGCATGGGCTTGCAGAAAATGGCCGAAGATGCGGAGTTCCAGCGGATCGCTAGCACCTCAAGCCCCGTTGGCATCACCTTTACTTTGGTCATCATTGGAGCCATTAGCGCACTCCTGGCAGTGGTGATTGGCGGCGTACCCATTGTCATATCCGCGATTCGGTCTGCCCTGGTGCGGAAGCGGTATGAGCTTCTGGTTGGGCTGGCTGTGCCCGTTCTCGTGTACATGGCATTTCTGAACATGACACAACTTCACATAACGCTCTTTCCTCAGGGGAGTCAGCCTTCAACGCCAGAACACATACTCATAGGGCGAACCATCTTTGTGTGTATGCTTCTCATCGCAGCCATTGCCAGCGCTGGCTCGGTATGCTTTACCGTCGCCCGAAGCGACGTCTCAGAACACGCTCTACGCTTTGCTGTGGTCCCGTCCACCCTGGCAACGCTCTCGATGGTGCTCATCGCGATGGCTACCATTCTGTGTGGGTTTGCCACACGAGCGAGCGCCTCGCAATTCTTCGCGGGAAACCACGGTATTGTCGATATGAGCACATCAGGGACATGGCTTGGCATCAGCCTTGCGATGATCGTCACAAGCGTACTGGCCGTCATCGGACTTGTACGCGGCCTCTCAGTTCACTCCACTTTGCACAAAATTACGGCTTAGTACCACTGCATAATTCCCTATGGCCTGACTCTAGAGCGGGCTTCTAGCAAGATAGGTTCAGAGGTCCTATCGACAGTTCATCATGTCAAAATTTAGAGGCTTTCTTACGCGAAAGGAGTACCAACATGCAGGCGAAACACCCCCCAGAGGCCACGACAGTTCCATCATCCTCGCCAACAGGGGAGACCGTCTTACGCACCTATGGCTTAACAAAACACTACGGCTCGCGGATAGCCGTCCATCAGCTCAACCTGGAAATACGTCGCGGCGAAATTGTAGGCTTTCTCGGTCCCAATGGTGCAGGCAAGACAACGACGATCCGCATGATTCTTGGCTTGATTACCCCCACTGCCGGGCGAGTAGAGCTGTTTGGACATGATCTCGCGACCGAACGCGCCTCAATACTCCCACGCATCGGCACATTGGTGGAGTCACCCGCGCTGTATTTGCATTTGAGCGCAAGGGACAATTTGCGTGCCTTTGGCGATGTTCTGGGAGGCGTATCGCGCCAGCGTATTGAGGAAGTGCTTGAGCTGGTCGGGCTGCAAGCGCGCCAGAGAGATCGTGCGCGCACCTACTCGCTAGGTATGAAGCAGCGTCTTGCCATAGGGATCGCTCTGCTGAACAATCCAGACCTGCTCATTCTTGATGAGCCAGCCAACGGGCTTGATCCGGCAGGCATCGTTGAAATGCGCGATCTGCTCCGCCAACTCGCAGACGCTGATAAGACAGTTTTCCTGTCCAGCCACTTCTTAGGTGAAGTACAGCAGATTTGTGCGCGGGTGCTCTTCTTCAATGCAGGCAAACTGGTTGCGGATAAGCGCGTCGCAGAACTGCTCCGGGGCCAGGGCGAGTTTGTGGTACAGCTTGAGCACCCCCACGAGGCCCTGATACTCCTTCAGCAGCAGTCGTGGGGGCAATCGGCGCGCCTGGATGGGGCTGGGGCAATTCTCACGTCCGCTCCCAATGAGAGTGGGCGCGAACTCTTTGTTTTCTTATCCCAGTCAGGCTTTCCGCCTGAAAGCCTCTCGCCAGCCGCTCAAAATCTGGAAGAAGTTTTCTTCTCAATCATACATACTCACGAAGGAGACAACTAAACATGCATATCCAGGTTCCCTCTGATACATCATTTCTTTCCTCTGAGCGTGTCAGATATGTCAGCTTTTCAGGTATCGTACGTGGGGAGTTTGTGAAGATCGCGCGTCTTTTCTGGTGGATGACTGCCATCCTGGCGATAGGCTTTCTTGCGGCCTTGTTGCTTCAGGCAAGCGTCCCGGATCTCAACCTTTCCGCGCAAAAGACGCCACTCCACTTTCTCTATGACATCATGGAAACTGGCATGACCTTTTTTCGCATCCTGGTTGGCATCTTTCTCTTGATCCTGACTTCGCTGTGCATTGGACGTGAGTACCAGTATGGTACCATTCGGATTGTGCTTGCACGCGGGGTCGGACGAGTGCAACTATTGCTTGCCAAGCTGGCCCTGATCGTGCTTCTGAGCCTGGGACTTGTCGTCCTGTTCTCTCTGATCACACTCATCTTTCTCTGCATGCTCTCATTTGCGCTTGTAGGCAATCTCGCTCCACTTGGTGCTACGACATCAGCATTCTGGGCCAATACTGGTCGCGACTTGCTTGCCGTTGTCATCAGCATGGGCGCGACCATTTTGTTGGCAGCAGCCATGAGCGCACTTGGACGCTCGCTCACTTTTGGGATAAGCGCTTCCCTGGCCTGGTTTCCGCTCGACAATGTCAGTGCGCTTGTCTTGAATGTGCTCGCAGAGGTGACCCATAGTCATTTCTGGCCTTCACTCTCACTGTACTTGCTTGGCCCACAGCTTAATCGCCTGCCTGATAGGTTGCTTCCTAAAGAGGTACAGGGCGTGTCCGCTTCCTTTGGTGCGGAACCTCTTGTGTCTGTAAGTCTGGTGCAGGCTCTCATGGTCGTTGGAGCTTATGTACTGATTTTCCTGGTGCTCACTCTCGTGACGACCTGGAAGCGCGATATCAAAGAATAGAGAGTAAATACTCAGGGAGGAGTTTTATGCGTCTACGTTTTCCACTATGGTTGAAGAGGCTCGTGAAAATTTTTGCGCTTGTGCTGCTGCTTCTCGTTCTTGTACTTGTATCCGGCCTGGTCTTTATCGGAGTGCGGCATGAACAAACGTTGATATTACCAGCCCCCAATGGCTCCTATGCTATTGGCAGGCAGGAGTATGTGTGGACTGACAAGGCACGTGTTGATACGCTTGCGCCACGAGCAGGAACAAAGAGGGAGTTTGTCGTGTGGTCCTGGTATCCTGCAGTGAGCATGCCAGGCGCACGGTCCGCTCCGTACCTACCCCAGAAGTGGGGACAGATAAGTGATCAGGAACAAACGATGCTTGGCCTGTCGCTCAAACAGAGGAGTACGTCCATCCAGACTCATAGCATTGAGGGCTCTCCACTTGCGAAGAGCAAGACCAGTTATCCAGTACTTATCTTCGAGCCGGGTATGGGCAACACCCCCACACAATATACGACCCTGCTTGAAGATCTCGCGAGTCACGGGTACATCATCTTTGCCATCACGCCAATCTATAGCGCCAATATTGTGGTCTTTCCCGATGGACACGTCGCCAGATCGACGCCCGCTGGGAATCCGGAGTATGACTCTGCCCCACTTCTCAATATCTGGTCACAGGATGTTCTCTTTGCCATGGACCAGCTAGAGAAGCTGAACACGGATCCGGGCACGATGTTTACAAAGCGTCTCGACCTGACGCGCCTGGGTGTCTTTGGGCATTCCTTTGGGGGTGCGACGGCGGTTCAGGTCTGCCATATGGACTCACGTTGCAAGGCTGGCATTAATATGGATGGCTACTTGACTGGTGATACGACTCAGATGAGCCTTACACGTCCATTTCTGTTTCTCCAAAGCGATATAGGCTCCTGCTCAGATTCCGGATGCCAGTCCTTCCAGCGCGATATACACACAGTCCAGCGCACAATTGCGCAAGGCGCAAGCTACAATGTGTGCATCAAGGGCGCGGAGCATTTCAATTTTTCTGATTATGCTCTCGATAACGCCCCCTGGATATTGCGCTCCCTCGGTGCTCTTGGCCCTATAGACGGGGCGCGTGGTCTACAGATCACGCGGGCCTATGTCCTGGCTTTCTTTGACATGTATCTCAACCACACACCCTCCCCGCTCTTGCAGGGAAAGATAAGCGCTTACCCAGAAGTCCAGTTTCTTGCCCCTTAACACGTTCGTTCTTCTCCTTGTGGAGTGATATAGCATAGTTCTACAAAGAGGATCTTCTATGATCCAACCATTGTGCAAGCGAGCAGCAAAACGTATGAGCGCCTCAATCTGGCGCTGGCACAACTATCACAGGGCAGCAGGATCGATTTATGAAGTATTGGAGGTGCTATAAAGCAGAGTTGTTCTCGATTACATTGAAGCATCCTTTCTCTTCGCTCTCCCTGAGGCATTTAGAGGCAGAGAAGGAGCAATGGTGTGTTCCGCGTCACCTGGGTATTATTATGGATGGTAATCGAAGATTTGCAAGGGAACATCAGATTTGGAACACAGACCGAAAACAATTTGGTCATGCCAGGGAGCAGAGAAACTGGAAGAAATTCTGCATTGGTGCTACGAGCTAGGCATACATATTGTTTCAGTATGGTGCCTCTCTCTCAATAACTTCCAACGTGATCGGGCAGAAATAGATGTGATCTTTGACTTGGTGAAAAAAAAGTCAGGCGATTTTGTTCAACGCTCTGATGTATAAACCAAACAAACACGTTTGCGTTTTCTCGGCGAATTGTAGCATCTTCCCCTGGATGTTCAGGAAGCGATCCATTACGCGGAAGAGTCTACCAAAGGGTATGATCACTATCACTTAAATGTTTGCCTTGGGTACGGTGGACGATGTGACTTCATTCGCGAAAACTTGCACATGAGGTTATTGCTGCTCAGAATGTTCACGTCGTGAGTTCCACGGCGTTCGCCTGTAGAGAGGCTGTAAGACCCAGCGCGGTGAAAACCAAACCAGGGAAGCCTCAACGAAGCCGGAAACCCTCGAAGTGATTCGAGGAATTCCAAATTCCTACCAAACACAAGACCCCTGGGAAGCAATGACATGAGATGCCCCGAATTTTAAGGTTGGGGGAAAAAGGCAAGAGCAATGCCAAGGAAAAGAGGCATTGCTCTTGCCCCAATTGACAGCACCCCAAAGGATGGGAGAGATGACATTTGCCAAAGTGGCAGGAATAACATCCTATCTGACCAGTTTTTGGCTCTGTTCTCTCATTCGTTTTTCGGAGATAGTTCAGATGAAGGTGTTTGCCCAGAAGATGATCGCCGAGAGAGGTGTGCTGGACCAGCAACGATGATCACCACCAATGCCACAAGGCATTGTGCTACCACCCCTTGCCAATGCTCCCAAAGCGAAAGAGGGAGATAGAGGGCAGTGATGTTGAGTGCATTGTGGAACAAAAATGTCATCAAGACACTCCCTCGTGTGTGATTGTAAACCCAGGTAAACAGAATGCTGTTCGCAAGAGTGCCGAGCGCGAAGACGAAGAACGGAGTAGTGGATTGAGACGTTCCTGGTATGAAGTAGAATGGAAGGTGCCACACTGTCCACAAGACACCAAGGATGAGGCTTGCTCCCAAGGCACCGTACCGATCCTGGAGCTTTGGCAGGGCAAATCCGCGCCATCCTGGTTCCTCCCCCGCTGGACCACCAAGCAGACCGCCGAGAAGAAACAATGGGACGATCAGAAGCCAGGGATTGATGCCGGCGGGAAGAGGAAGAGGAGGTTGCTGGACCACTGGAGGATGGGCGAAATCGAAAGTAGGCCCTCCTAGAAAAGATGTTGCCACCAGGGCAATGCATGTCACAAGGGCCGGTTCGAAGAGCACCACGAGATACCACCAGGGGTTGACTCGCCAGATGAACAATTGGCGGAAAAAGGCGCGCATCCCTTCCTTGCCAGCGGTTATCGCTGTAACCAATAAAGCAGCAGGGAGCGGTCCAATACTGCCCACAAACGTGAGGGGAAAGATGAGACTGGATGGGAGAGAGAGGAAGCCGTGAGCAGAGAGAGCTACCAGACCCAGCAAGAGCCATGAGAGAGCGTAGGTCAATACAAAGTAAGCGACGAGTGGATGGGATTTCCAGACCCGAAACCGCTTCTTCCTCTCATTTTCCCCCTGTTCTTTTAGACTTATTTGCATGTTATTCTTCTGTTGTTCTTTTAGGTTTGCTTGCATTGTATCTCTACAATCCTCCTGTGTTTTTGTTTCCACAGATAATATCTCTCATGGCTGTTTCTGAAGTATGTCAAAAATGTTACGAAAGTAATGCATTTTGTCATTTCAGACGTTCTCCCAGGTGAAATTGGTAGACCTTTCAGCGAATAGTAGGCTCTTCCAGAAGATGCTTCTGTGCCATTCATGTGTCCTGGCAGAATTGAGAGAGACGAGTAGAAGGGGGGTGACCATTGGAAAAATCGCTCTTTTCTCATGGAGGAAAGGGTCATAATTCGTTTTTATTTCTTTAGATAGGTGTAGGCAAATAGTGACATCTCTTCCTCTTGCCAAAGCTGTGTTTTTCTGGTATATTTGTTCTACTTACGACACAGAGGGAGGAAGCGCAACCGGATGATCCGTGGGTATCGGGGAGAACTTGACCTCAATAATCGGCAAAAGACGCTCTGCCGTAAACATGCTGGAGCCGCTCGCTGGGCCTTCAATTACGGTCTTCGCCGCAAACAAGAGGCCTACAAAGCTGGGCAGAAAACGCCCACCGCCATCGATCTGCATCGCGAGATCAATGCTCTCAAGCCCTCTGAGCCTTGGATGCGCGAGGTCAGCAAGTGCGCCTTCCAAGAGGCTTTGCGTGACCTGGATGCCGCCTTCAAGCACTTCTTTCGCAAGTGCCGGCTCAAAAAGGGGGGGCATGGAAAGGCTCGTGTGGCTATCCCCGCTTCAAAAGCCGGAAGAAGGCCATCGGTGGTGCCCGCTTCACCGGGAGCATTCGGGTGTCTGCGGGTGCCATCCAATTGCCTCGTTTGGGAATGCTCCGACTCAAAGAGCACGGCTATTTCCCTCTGGGCGGCAAGATCAGCAGTGCGACCATCCGTGAGCAAACAGGCAGGTGGTATGTCTCCATCTGTGTGCACGAGCAAGCAGGGGAAGCGAAAGACCCCCAGAGAGCCACAGGTGACGTCATTGGGGTTGACCTGGGGATTAAGTGGCTGGCGACCCTCTCTGATGGACGCACCTTCGAGAATCCCAAGGCACTGCGCAAGAAGATCACGATGTTAAAACGCCTCTCGCGGCGCCAGAGTCGCAAGGCCAAAGGATCACGCAATCGCCAGAAAGCCAAGCTGCGCCTCTCACGGATGCACGCTCGGATCGCCAACGTGCGCCAAGACGCTTTGCACCAAGCAATCGCCCAGATCGTGGCGAGAACCAAGCCCGATCAAGAGCGGCCGCGTGTGATCGTCTTAGAGGATTTGAATATTGCAGGTATGCTCAAGAACCGCAGGCTGGCTCGAGCGATTGCGGATGTGGGCATGTACGAGTTCAAGCGGCAGATGCTCTACAAAGCCGAACAGGCAGGGGTGAAGGTGCTGCTGGCCTCCCGCTGGGAACCCTCTTCAAAAACCTGTTCGTGGTGTGGCTGGATCAATGAGGCGCTCACCCTTTCAGATCGAGTCTTTGTCTGCCTGGAGTGTGGAAGCGTGCAAGACCGAGATGCCAATGCCGCCAACAATCTCGCGGCGTTGGCACAATGAACGTGGCGTACCGCAAGTTCTGCGGGAAGTGACGCCTGTGGAGCAGGTGTAAGACAAGCGAAACGCTTGCAATCTGCGTTGTACCCCTCGAGGGTTGAAGCAGGAACCGAACACGAAATGTGGACTGTCCATGTTTGGGTAAGTTTCGGAGAACGGTAGGCGCAAGGTGGCCGATTGATGTCACGAACAGGTTTTTTGTCACATTGGAGAAGCGTGGTGCAATGGCCTGAGGAGACAATTTATGAGAGAATTGCCGAGAAATAGAGAGAACAATTGACAGCTCATCACGATCTCTGGGTGTGATAGCCACGCTTGACAGCTACGCCAGTAGACAACCACAGACCTCCAGACGAAAATATGGATGAAATGGCTTGTAATGAGCACGCAGTAGAGAGAGATGTTGGTGGACAGCTATCTCCAAATCATCAATTGTGTACTTTGAGGAGAAAAAATCAAAGCACCTCACCAAAAAGAATCACCCAACTTCGGGCATATGTTGAATGACAGGCCCTTTATTCTTGAATAATGGGAAACGGCAAGCCCATAAGCCACGCCTTTATCGCTTCATAGAGACGTTCATCCCTCCACTGATACCATGCCTGTATCCACGTTTCGCCCATGCTCGATAGGACTGCCTTAAATCGTCTGAATGCCCCTTTTCCCATTAATGCAAGAGAAAGTTTTTCAGCAGCCTGCTCATTTTGTGGAGCAACCAGTTGATCAACAAACGCTCGCATCCAGAGATATGCCTCCCTAGATGGGATACTTTCAATAGGCAGATAGATGTCGTCGTTCTCCTCTATGTCTTCTGGCTGCGCATCTTGCTCGTCGTATATCGAATCCAAGACTGAAATGAAGATGACTTCGCCCGTTTGCGTATTCAAATAATAGGAATACCCCCGCTTGCATCTTGCATCGCAACCTCAAGCATATCTTCATCGATGTGTTTGCCATTCGGTAGTTTCCACATAGCAGCCAGTGTCCTTTGCTCGCTTTTTCTTTGGTATACCTGAATGGAGTATAGCATAGGCTCTTTCCTACAGAGAGTTCGTACACAATACAACTCAGCGCGCCTTTTGTCATTGCTCCAAGCTCATAGTATATTAAGAGCAGAAGTCATCTGATGTCACCCAAAGGTGTTCAGGACCTAGAAAGATTGACAAAAGACCTGGCAGAGCTATTAGAGATCACGCTCTAGGAGCGTATGGCGAGAGGAATGGAGAGGTGAACCTGCGCATCTTCGTCCTTCTCACCCTGACTCACTTGTCTCTTCCTTCTTTCCATTGCTCACTGAAGAGGTGCCTCATAAGAAGGAAAAAGAGGAAAGGGAATGGAATCATTCCAAAGAGTCTACGATCTGCTGAAAGGTCTACCAATTTCACAAATGTTTCCTTTTGAGCAAGAATCTCTTGCTTGCTGAAATATCTCCACATCTCGCAAATGTCTTTAGAGTCGTCTTTTACTTGGAGCAATCCCAAACGGGCCGTATCCCCTCTTTAGAACAAAAGGACCAGTAGACCCATAGCAATTCTTCGACCTGTTGCAATCCCATGTATAAATTGGTGCGTTTTGCTACAGTCGTTGCTACAGCGGTTAATGTCTTGCGAGTGCCGAAGGAGAGATGCGGTCCGGTTTGTTTGTGGGTGTTTGTTGTTATCCTCTTGATGCTTGAAATCTAGCCTCTCTATTTGTCGGTGTTGGTATTTTCTTGTAGAAGTTTGCCGATGTCGCTGTACTAAATGCTGTACTTGTTGTTCTATTTTGGTGTCTCAATTGGTGCCAGGTTTGATGTAGAAAGAGATATTTAAATTGGTTAGTATATGAACCATTTTATTATTATGAACGTATCGACTAATCCTACATGTAATTCGCTCAATAAATATCTCTTTACTACAGGGCTTTGGTCAACCTTTAGAATATGAGAATGAGAGGGTTGTCTTATCTCGTTTGCGTTTTCAACGTGAAGTAAAAGTAGGTATCTGATATTAGAAAAGAGACTTTGTATGTTTCAGGCACGTCCAGGTGATGCTTCGCGCGAAAAGTTATCACAAAGCAAGCGAAGACAATGTCAATTCATTGCACAGTACCAAGATTTTCGGCACTCTTATGTATTTGGGTATATAGTTTCAATTCTTCTTATTTGTATTCTCATTGTCGTGGAATTGCTCAATAAATATATTTCTCCAGAAATTCCCTATATCGTTGGGTTTCCTTATTCTCTCACTGCCATTCTTGTTGCCTTGGTATGGGGAGCAGGGCCTGCGTTAGTTGCTCTTGTGCTTGGGATGATTGTTGTCTTTGCATTTATTGTTCCTGGCCTCCTGACTACTAACATTCTAAGAGACATCGTCATCCTTGGGCCTTTTATCCTTCTCTTGGTTCTAACCCTAGCAATAGTCATTCGCCTAGAACGTTCTCATCTGAATCTCTATTGTGTTCATAAGAATCTGGATGCAACCAATCAAAGTATTTTACAAATGAATCAACAGCTTGAACAAGCCAATGCCTTGAAAGATTATGTTTTCACGCGGGCAGCACACGAGCTTCGGACACCGCTCACGACTATTCTCGGTCGGACACAACTGATCTCTTCTCGTTTGCAGAAAACAGGGGAGACGCCAGAAAACTGGGCAGCAGTACGGAAGTATATTCAAGTGGTTAAAGCACGGGCAAATCAGCAACGAGCATTACTTGAAAGCCTATTGTATCTGTCCCGTGTACAGCTAGAGCAGGTTCCTTTAAATTTAACTCCCTGTGATCTTGAAAGTCTTTGCCATGACGTGCTCAAAGAGCAACAAACGCCCTCAGAACATCTCGTTGAGTTTTCTTTTCCAGAGACTCCTATTTTGATTATGGCTGACAAGAATCTTCTTACCCCAGCTCTTACGCGGTTAATAAGCAATGCGATGATGTATTCACCGCACAACTCTGTTGTCACTATAGGTGGATACGCAGATGAGAAGCATGTCGTGCTTTATATCCATAACGATGCTTCTGCGCTTTCCCCAACGCAATTAGCATATCTGTTTGAACCTTTTTATCGAACATCTGAGGTGGAAAATGCCTCTCTTCCAGGATGGGGCCTTGGCCTTACAATCACGAAGGGAATTATCGAGCGACATAGAGGGAAAGTTTGGGCAGAGTCCTCTCAAGATGAAGGTGTTACTCTCTTTGCTCAATTTCCTGTCATGATTTATAAGTGAAAGTGGCTTGATTTTCTCTTTCCGTGTACCTCTAACGAGGAACAGAGTGTACTGGAGCCATTTTCAGTATTATCTGCTTGACATTGATATGTATTAAGAAGGCAAGAAGTTAGTTTATCTATTCTACTTCTCGTCTTCTTGTAGTGTAGATGGGGAGAGTTGAACTACGCCACGGCCTATTTTTGGCTGGCTCTATGCCTGATTTCATAGGCTTATAAAGCGGCTCCGAGAATTCTGTTTATCGAAGTTTGTCTAATGATTTCCTCTGTTGTTGATCGTCTTTGATGTCTCAATTGGTGTCAAATTTGGTTTATAGTCGAATTGTCGATCAATATTTGTTGATACCTTTCACACTTCTTCTCCTTCTTCGAGAGAGAAACTGTCTGCTTCATAATCGCATCCAGACCCTAGTAGCGTTGTAGCAACAAGAAAAGAGGACTATCATCGAATTGATTAAATGCTCCACCACGATAGGAGAAAAGTGTAAAGAAATGGGTCACATCAAAATCTACAAGCAGGAGAGCATGTGAACCGAAGACATCTATAAACGTGTTGAGAAAGGGATGCCGCAGTGCGTAGATAACACCTCCATCCCAAGCACTATCTATAAGGGTTATTGTCAACTTGGGGATAGACCCGAACACTATGCTAAATAGCCCCATGAAAACAAACGCTCCTGCTTCCGACTATACAGGTTTTCGTTTTCCATCGAGATTATCAGCCATACTGTGTGGCTCTATTTTCTTTTCTCGATCAGTTTCCACGATGTCGAAGAACTCCTGGCACAGTGAGGGATCATTGTCACCTATGAAACCGTGCGCCAGTGGTGTTCAAAGTTTGGTCAGATGTACGCGAATGAACTGTGCCGTCGCTGCCCTCGTTGTGGTGACACATGGCACATGGATGAAGTCTGCCTGAAGATCAATGGAAAAACGCACTGCTTATGGCGAGCGGTAGATCAGGATGGCAAAGTGCTGGATATTCTGGTGCAAAGCCAACGGAACAAACAAGCGGCGAAACGCTTCTTTCGAAAGCTACTCAAAGGGCACCAGTACATCCCGCGTGTGATCATTACAGATAAACTGAAGAGTTATGGAGCAGCGAAACGTGAGACCCTGCCTGGTGTAGAGCATCGCCAACACAAACGATTGAACAATCGAGCGGAAAACTCACACCAACCCACATGGTTGCGCGAAAAGAAGATGCGACGGTTCAAATCAGCCAAACAGGTCCAACGCTTTCTCTTTGCATTTGGCCCTATTGCAGGCCATTTCCAACCGCGACGTCACTGTTTGACTGCCGGGGAATATCGTCCCCTTTTCCAGGACCGATTGCAAACATGGAATGAAGCGACTGGAGCAAAACAAGTCGCATAACCATCGGTATCCCTCCATTTTTCATGACCCATCTGCATCTTTCTTCGCCATACCTCAGCAATATGCTTCTTTTTTCTGGTTAAGTTGACAATACCCTCAGCAGCAATTATGCGCAGGCGGTTCTCTGACGAGAGGCAGGGTAAACCAGAAGGTTGAGCCTTCCCCAGGAGTACTTTCGACGCCCACTGCTCCCTGATGTTGCTCAATAAGCATCTGACAGATGTATAAGCCCAGGCCCAACCCTTTCTCAGAACCACTCTGTACAGGGACACTCTTGACCTGGTGAAAGCGTTGCCAGATGTCCTTCTGGGCTTCTTGCGAGAGACCTGGCCCTTGATCGCGCACCCAGACACGGGCAACACCATCCTCACAATCCAGCCCAATAACGACTGGTTGATTGGCCGGTGAATACCGGAGCGCATTGGTCACATAGTTCATCTCAGTGCGGCCAGTGGATTCTTCAGTTCATGACCAGTCATCCCAAGAAAGAGATCTTTTTGTCGCTCAAGCTCTTTCGAAGCGGTCAAATCCAGGACCACATTGATAAACAACGGCAAGGTGTCTCCCCAGCGAAAGAGTACGCGCCCAATGAGCACCGGCACACGCTTGCCGTCTTTCGTCACATACTCTTTCTCATAAGGCTGAGCAACCCCCACCCTCATCACTTCCTCCATCGCCTTCCGGTCTCGCGCCTGAACTTCTGGAGCCGTAATGGTCTTCCACTGGATGAGTCCCGCTGCCATATCCTCCCGTGTATACCCCAGCAGGGAGAGAAAGGCATCATTGGCTTCATGTACATTTCCCTCCGGGTCAGCCATCATGACACTAATAATGTTGGACTCCACAAGCCGATGAAAGCGCGCTTCACTCTCTTGCAGGGCTTCTTCCATCTGCTTGCGCTCAGTGATGTTCTGTAGAGCAATCGCGAGTCCATCCTGTGAAGGATACACATGCACATCAAGCCATTGCTGGGTGATGGGACGGCGCGCCTCAAAATGGAGGGCTTGATGCGTTGCCATTGCTCGACGATAGAAATGTTCAAAAGGGGTTCCAAGCAGATCCGGTAAAACGTCCCACAGACACCGGCCTACTAATGCTTCTCGGTTTCTTCCTAAAAAGTCTTCCATCCATCGATTCACGTAGGTAAAATGCCACTGCGAGTCCACATGCACAAACGCATCCGTAATACTTTCAAGGATGGTGGAGACCTGTTGATGGGCTTCCTGGAGTTGTTCCTCCGTCTGTTTCAGCTCGGTAATATCGAGCGTAGCTCCCACGATGTGAACGACCTTTCCGGAGGCATCAGCGATGCCACGCGCTCGGTCTGAGAGCCAATGTATGCTCCCATCAGGCCAAATCGTGCGGTAGTCCTTACAATATTCCTGCTGCTCAGCGATGGAACGCACATTGCGTTGGTGGACATGCTCACGATCATCAGGGTGGACTGCATTGAGGAAACGCTCATAGCTGATGGGTGTCTCTGGCGGCCAGCCAAAAAGGGCTTTCTTTTGATTCGTCCACATGAGCTGACCCGTCGTGAGGTCCCAATCCCACATACCCACCCTGGATGCTTTTAAGGCGAGCTGGATTTGCATGTCACTCATCTGCTCGATCTGTTCCTGCTTGGTAAGATCCCTACCGTAGGCAAATACCCCGCTGACCTCACCAAAAGCCCCAGGCACAGGAACAAAGCGCAGGGAAATCAGGTGATAGGTATCATGATCTCGAAGGATGTGGATTGTTGCTTCTTGAGGGCGACCAGAGACAACTGCTTGGGTAAGTGCTTCTACTCCCTGCTGTTGATCGGCTGGATGGAATGTATCGAGCCACCCCTTGCCACGACAATCCTGCTCCTGCTGCCCGGTAAAGGCATGCCAACTCGAACTGCTGTCGTACATCTCTCCTGTTGGCGTCAGCATCCAAAAGATGTCGGCACAATCGTGCGCGAGAGCCTGCAACCAAGAGGCACACGTAACAAGTTCGGGTGACGATAGACTTTTTTCTTCGCGATGAAACTGTGGCTCTGACAAAGACATGGGTTCGTCTTTGCTCCTCGCCTGTCTTGTTCAAGGCAGGCACGATCTCTTCAGAGACCTACAAAGATCAAAGCATATACGAGCGTGCTTATTGTGGAAGACAACACAGTACTCTCGATAGTGAGGACTCGCGATATATACTCATGCCTTCTCTTTTTCTTTCCCCATTCTCGTTATAGTCCAGATCAAAAATCAGTGAGCCATACTCCCATCAGTAAAAAAGTGTGATGCCAAGCAGCATCGCTCGCTCTGTTGGATGTGTAAACTGAGCCTGTGTATACTGCTTCCGTTTCTGCTTTTGCATGTGTCTGTGTTTCTCTTCCAAGCCCACCAAATGTTGCCTGAATGCTTAGGGTAAAGGCATCACATGAGCGCAATCCTGCTTCGATTTTCGCCTGTTCGTCTGGGCTGAGCATTCTGACAAAAAGAGGGGCTTTCATTTATCTTTTTTCTTCGTACGAGTGAATGTTGCAAAATTTTTCAAAAGAAGAGCGTAAAAAAATTTGGTGCAACAAATCGTTTGTTGCACCAGTGTGACTTATTGCTCCATGTGGAAGAAATGGATCTCGGCTTAGCTGTGCAGATGGTGGCTGTCAGAGGGAGCCTGCTCATGCTCAACCATTCTATAGCCCCTGATGACACCGGCACCCCTGAGCTGATCGTGCTCGAATGCCTTGTTAGTCTTGAGACAGCCGATCACGTTCGCGAGCCGGGATGAGGGTGGTAGCCCACCATAGCAATTCGGTCATCATGCCATTGAAAGACCGGTTGAGAAATGCTCCACTTGGCGAATCAGACGCATCAGAGATGCTGGGAACCCAGTTCGGGACCAGAGAGACGCCCATTTGCTCGCGGATAGGGACCATTTTGAGCTCGATGAGGACTTGGCGCAACTGTTCCGCTGCTCGATAACCTGCTGCGAAGCCACCATAGCTGACAATAGCAGCAGGTTTATGGGCCCACTGAGAGTACAGATGGTCAATGGCGTTCTTGAGAACTGCCGAATAGCCATGATTGTACTCGGGGGTCACAAAGATAAAGCCATCGGCCTGCTCAACCTGCGCTGCCCACTGCTCAGCTTCAGGCGCGATATGTCCATACACTGGCGAGTCAGGGGAGTCAAAGAAAGGAAGGGAGACATCACGAAGATCAACCAACTCATATGTGGCATCGGTGCGCAATGCGAGGCGATCCATAAGCCAGTTTGCCACGACTTCACCTCTACGTCCTTGCCGCGTACTCCCAAAAACCACCAAAATATGGGGATTAGTACTCATTTTTTCTCCTCTTGTTTGTAGAATGAGTTAGCAGAATCATAACTCTCTATTTGTGCTATACTCACTATAAGAGAGCAAAAGCTTTGGGACAAGAACGCACTTTTATGTGCATGACTTACCAGAAGGTGAGTGCCATGGAAACAGGGGAATTGTTTAGAAAGATTGCTGGATCTGATGTGTGGAGTACGCGCTGCCCATCCCGGCGCTTGCTCGACCTGATTGCCGACAAGTGGACTATGCTGGTGATTGTGGCCCTGGCGGATGGACCCAGGCACTACAGCCAATTGAAGCGCGATGTGAGTGGGATCTCACACAAGATGCTCAGTCAAACGCTGCAGCGGCTAGAAAAACAATGCTTTGTCACACGGACAGTCTACCCGACTGTGCCTCCGCGTGTCGAGTACGCACTTACAGCGCTGGCTCAAACACTGCTTCCAACGCTATGTGCGCTTATCGAGTGGGCCCAGACCCACGCTGTCGAGTTCCCTATGCTTGAGGAAGAGGCCAAGTGAACTGGTAGAGGACTGCTGTCCATTTGAGGTTTTGGGACTATATGCTTCATGTCCGCAGATGGCAGGTTTCCAGGCTGTTTGTCTGTGACATTAGACGGAATGTTTCTTCTGGTGGTGTTCTCCTTGCGTATAGCAAGCGAACACCTGCCCCTCAATAGAGATATGCGGCATGTCGTCCCAAAATGGACAGTTTTGTGAACCTACTTTACCATAAGGGGCACTGTAGATATTTGCCTGATTTGTGCATGACACGGCGCACGCGATTTTTTCCCATGCACAGCAGGGCAGCCAGTTTGCGGTGGCCAAGCGTATCATCCATTTCATGCCACTGCTCGATGGCGAGAGCCACTTGCCGATCTTTTTGCGCCTGCTTGGAGGGCCAATAGAGCGTGGCTCGCCCCACATGCAAAGCTCGCGCGACCTGGCTCTTGGAGTAGGGGCCATGAGGCTGACTCAGTTGGTAGGCCAGTTCTACCTTCTGCGCCGGTTTTAGTTGCCCAAGAGCCCCTGTACTTTTTTAGAATTTCATTCTGGACGGTGAGCTCTCCAATGATCTTTTTCAGCTCATCTGGTGACTCTCCCGGCTTGTAGCCTTGGTTTATCGCTTTCTGTGAGGGGTTACGCTTATCCGTAAAGAGTGTCGGCGCTTTTTCTTGGAATTTGTTGCGCCACCGATGGACCATCGATTTGGAGACGCCAAAGCGCTGACACACCTGCTCCAGCGTCGTATCCCGTTGGAGGCTTTCTAAAACAACTTTGGTTTTAAACTCCGCTGTGTAGCTTTTTCTTTCCATCTCGTCCAGTCCTTCCCTGTTCCTTATTTACTTGTTTAGTTTATCATAGACTGGACACCATTTTGAGACAAGGAACAACAACGACTGGTGGCGTCCATCTCCCAAGTACTTCGCACAAAATACTTGCGACCAGCGTATCGCCAATACCTTGCGCCCACTTATTGATCGTATTGAAAGTGGCAGGCATGACCAAGATAGCATCTGCTTTGGGAAGAGGATCAGCCTCTCCAGGTAATTTATAGTCTGTTCGCACAATATGCCCTGTTGCAACTTCTAAGGCCGATTGATCAATCCAGCGGCTGGCTTGAGGCGTTGCAAGCACACACACATTCCAACCCGTTTCAAGAAGCGGAGTAACAACATGGAGTGTTTGTTGCGCAGGAGGGGCCGCACAGACCATAAGATAGAGCACCTGCAAACTTTCTATCATGCGCTCTCCTTATAGGGTCATGAGGGTGAGAGTGGTGCTCATATGCTGCTCTAAATCGTATGCTGCGTTCGTAGCTTTCTGAGCTTGCAGTTCTGTACAGATCATATGAACGCGTTCTAAGACAGATCGTGATTTCGTCTGTTGGGTGATCGAAAGTGCCTGGCTCGCTAAATCATACGCTTTTTGGGTATTTCCCTGTTGAGCATAGGCAATACCCATATCAGTCAAAAGAGTGGATTGCTGACGCAATGCCTTTACATCAAGCTGAGAAAGCGCCTGATGCAAAGCAAGGAGCGCACGGCGTGGTTGGTGAAGCCGTACAAAACAAGCCCCTTCGTATCCCGCCACACGCGAAGCACTCAGCCCCGGTGAGCAATGGTGGAAGAGGCGGTAGTGATTCTACGAGGAGAGGTCCAGATCCGCAATGACGAGCCCAACTTGCTCTGTAGCAGCATCATGCCCGTGCAGGCGGTGGAAGAGGAAATGAACCGTGAGCGGCATCATCTCTGGCTCACTCTTGTTCGGAGTGGAACCGATGAGGTGTCTATCTCGAATGACATTATGAAAGTGCAGGAACTTCGCCAGCGTCTTCAGGCCCATCCAGGGCGTGACCAATACGATATTCTCGTGACCAGTGGTGAGTGGGAGGTGCGCCTGACCCCAGGCGAGAATACCGTGAAATATACTCTGCAATTGCATACAGCCCTTGAAACGATTCTTGGTCCACACTCCCTCAAGGTCCAAAAATTGGAGTGAGCAAAACTCATTCGGCCAGGAACAGGAGCATTATTGCATGCTCCTGTTCCTGGCCGAATGGCAGGCTCTGTGGCATGCCAGTCCAAGCTGTTGATCAAGATGGTGAGCATTTGGCACAAGGAGGCGCACAAGCAATGGGTGGAAGTGTGGTCCACGCAATTCCAATGCGAATGCAACCGCCGCAAGAAGGGAGTATCTCTGAGCACTCAGGATCTAACCTCTTCTCCTTCCTCTCGCGCATCCGGTTTCGCGCCCTTCAGACCAGATGCACACAGCCTGCCATCCGTTTAGGTCCGACGTGTTGCTTTGCTCAACCTCTTCACGACGTTGGGGTCACGGTGATCAAAGAAACTACTGGCTTTGGTATCCAGCACCCTTATCGCGGCCATATCTTCTGGGCTCAGATCAAAATCGAAGATGGTGAAGTTTTCTACGATTCGTTCCTGGCGAACTGATTTGGGAATTGCGACGACTCCTCTTTGAGTCAGCCAGCGCAGAATGACTTGCCCCACTGTTTTCTGATATTTGCTTGCGATGGAACGCAGCAACTCATGCTCGAAAATGTTGTGTTTGCCCTCCGCAAACGGTCCCCAGGATTCGATCTGAACGTGGTTTTCCTGTAAGAATGCTTGGGTTTCGATTTGCTGATTGAACGGATGGGTTTCAATCTGATTGACGGCAGGAACCATCTGATGATGCATGATCAGATCCATCAGCCGGTCAGGAAGGAAGTTGCTGACCCCTATGGCGCGTATCCGGCCTTCCTGCTGTAACGTCTCCATCACACGCCACGCGCCATACACATCCCCAAAGGGTTGATGAATCAGATAGAGATCCAGATATTCGAGTTGTAACCGCTGTAATGATCGTTCAAAGGCTGCCCTCGTGCGTTCGTCCCCAGCATCTGGAATCCAGAGCTTGGTGGTGATGAACAGCTCTTCTCGGGGCACACCGCTCCGCTTAATGGCTTTGCCAACAGCCTCTTCATTTCCATAGGAGGCTGCCGTATCAATCAGGCGATAGCCAGTACGAATGGCATCGTAAACGCTCCGTTCGCATTCTTCGGCGTCCTGCATCTGGAAAACGCCAAAGCCCAAGAGAGGCATCTTCACCCCATTATTGAGCGTAATTGATGGAATAGCTGACATGTTTGTTTTCCTTACAGTTCCTGGCTGGTGGGCCGGAACAAGATTTCATTAATGTCCACGTCGTCGGGTTGGCTCATAGCAAAGGCAACGGCTCGCGCAAACGAATCAGCCGGAATAGCTCCCATTTCATAGAGTTTGCGCACATTTGCTGCGATATCCGGCTCGGTCACGCTGTTGGGCAGTTCCGTTGCGACTGCGCCCGGAGAGATCACAGTCGTACGGATGTGGTATGGTTTGACTTCCTGGCGTAACCCTTCGGAGATCATCAGGACGGCTGCCTTGGTTGCCGCATAGACTGCACTACCAGGGCGAACCTTGTGACCGGCCACTGAGGAGACATTGATGATGTGCCCTATTTGTTGCTGCTTCATATATGGCAGTGCTGCGGCAATGCCGTAGAGCACGCCCTTGAGATTCACGTCGATAGTTCGGTTCCAATCGTCGATCTTCAGACGCTCCAGAGGCGAGTGTGGCATCAGTCCAGCATTGTTGAGCATCACGTCGATGCGTCCATAGGCTTGAACGGCAGCATCGACCAGGCGTTTCACCTGATTGGCGTCTGTTACATCGGTCTGCAGAGCAAGAGCCTTGCCGCCATCATGATGAAGTTCTGCGATCAACGCCTCCAGGCGCTCAATACGCCTCGCTCCAAGTACGATGGTTGCCCCTTGGGCAGAGAGTAGCCGGGCAGTTGCTTCACCTAGACCACTGCTCGCGCCAGTGATGACAATCACCTTTCCAATAATATTCTTGTTCTCGTTCATCTTCATCCTTCTTGCATGCTCATCATAACCACTTAGTAGCGATCTCCCAGGACGGAGATGGTAGATATGGCACGATCAATCTCCTGAAGGTCACTGTCAGTAAGCTCGACCTGCACCGCGCCAATGTTCTCTTCCAGGCGTCCGATCTTGCGACTGCCCGGAATAGGCACAATCCATGGCTTCTGAGCGAGGAGCCAGGCCAGTGCGATCTGCGCTGGTGTCGCCTGTTTCTGCGCCCCAATGCGAGCCAGCAGATCGATCACGGTCTGATTGGCTTTGATGGCTTCCGGTGTGAAACGTGGATTGCGGCTGCGAATATCCGAACTGTCGAAGGTGGTATGTTCATCGATCTTGCCCGTCAGATATCCCCGACCAAGCGGACTATAGGGCACGAAGCCAATGCCGAGCTCTTCGCAGGTTGGCAGCACATCCTCTTCCGGGGCACGCCACCATAGCGAGTATTCACTCTGAAGGGCTGTCACTGGCTGAACTGCGTGCGCGCGCCGGATGATCTCCGCAGGGGCTTCTGACAATCCAAAATGCTTGACCTTGCCTGCGTCTATCAACTCCTTCACCGCTCCCGCGACGTCTTCAATGGGCACGTTCGGATCAACGCGGTGTTGATAGAACACATCGATGGCCTCGACCTTGAGGCGCTTGAGGGATGCTTCGGCGACCTGTTTGATGCGCTCTGGGCGACTATTGAGACCACTCCATCCAGGGCTCCCATCCTCATTCAGTTGGAACCCAAACTTCGTAGCGATCACCACCTGGCCCCGAAAAGAGGCCAGTGCTTCCCCCACCAACTCTTCATTGGTAAAGGGTCCGTAGACCTCAGCGGTGTCGAAGAAAGCGATGCCATGCTCTACCGCCTCATGGAGGAACGTGATCATTTCTGCTTTATCTCCAATGGGTTTATCTGCAAAGGTCATGCGCATACAGCCGAGCCCGAGGGCCGAAACTTCCAAATCGCTGTTTCCAAGTGTGCGCTTCTGCATGATGTTTTTTCTCCTTTTGATCTACTGCTCCTGGGAGTACCTAGATGGGTAAATATGGCTGTCAAAACTCGCTTCACACCAATCGCTCTTGTCCATTTCCCCTGGCTCCTTGTACGGTGATCTGCGAGGTAGCGCTCTCGATTTCAGCGAGATCGTTGGATGTCAGTTCGATGGCAATGGCTGCAAGGTTCTCTTTCAGGCGAGAGAGTTTGGTGGTTCCCGGAATAGGTACGATCCACGGTTTCTGAGCGAGGAGCCAGGCTAGCGCGATCTGAGCAGGCGTCGCCTGCTTCTGTTCTGCGATTCTGACCAGCACATCGACCAGGGCCTGATTGGCTTTCATAGCTTCTTGGGTAAAGCGCGGGAAAATAGACCGAATATCGGATCGCTCGAATGTCCTGGTAGAATCAATCGTTGCAGTGAGGAAGCCCTGCCCAAGCGGGCTCCAGGGAACGAAACCAATGCCCAGTTTTTCGCATATGGGCAAGACCTCCGTTTCCGAGTCACGCGCCCACAAGGAGTATTCGTTTTGGACTGCCGTCACTGGCTGAACTGCGTGCGCTCGACGAATCGTCTGGGCTCCTACCTCGGAAAGACCAAAATGCTGCACTTTCCCTTCTGCGATCAGTTCTTTCACTACTCCAGCAACCTCTTCAATGGGCACCTCTGGATCAACCCGATGCTGATAGAGCAGATCAATGGTTTCGACTCGGAGTCGTTTGAGCGAGCCCTCGACACTCCGCTTGATGTGCTCGGGTTGACTTGAAAGGCCCAACCGTTCACCGTTGGGACCAAATTGAAAGCCGAATTTTGTGGCGATGACGACTTGCTCACGAATGAGTGCAAGCGCTTCGCCCACGAGTTCCTCGTTGGTGAAGGGTCCATAGACCTGAGCCGTGTCGAAAAAGGTCAGACCTTGACCCACAGCGGCTCGTAGAAGAGCCATCATTTCCTGCCTGTCTCTAGGCGGCCCATAGTTGATACTCATCCCCATACAACCGAGCCCGAGAGTTGAAACTTCCAAACCGCTGTTGCCAAGTATGCGCTTCTGCATCATTTCCCCTTTCATCTAGTAGTCGTCTTTTCTCACGATTTCTTCGCTATTTATCCGGCCTGATAGTGTTCATCGCTGACCTTCTCCATCCAATCAACAGTTTTTCCATCAAGCCGTTCGGCAATGGCGATATGGGTGAGAGCCGTGGTTGGCGCAGCGCCGTGCCAATGTTTTTCCCCTGGTTCAAACCAAATCACGTCTCCAAGGCGAATCTCCTGGATTGGTTCCCCTCAGCGCTGGACTCGACCGAGACCGTCTATGACTATGAGCGTCTGGCCGAGGGGGTGACTGTGCCATGCGGTCCGAGCACCAGGCTCGAATGTGACTCTTGCACCACCTACACGGGCCGGATCAGGTGCCTCAAATGGGGAATCGATGCGGACCGCTCCAGTAAAATACTCGGTTGGTCCTTTGCCAGAAGGATGTGAGCCGTTTCGTGTGATATCCACTGTTTCATTCCTCCACCATATTTGCTTCCCCATACGAAGCAAGACATGTTCGTTCTCTAGGAGGGCCAGATATCTCGAAAAGCCAGGATACAAGAAGAAGCGTTGCCAATGCTTGATACATGTTGTTCATCGTTTTTTCATAACGTTACCTGTGAATGGAGGGCCAATGAAGGTAATCCTTCCCCAGGCTTTCCTGGAAGAACCTCTCCCCTTGCCAGTTTATGGCTCGTCAAAGACGCGTTTGGCGACGGCAATGGTAGACATGGCCTTCGGCCAACCAGCATAGAATGCGAGATGCGTGATGACCTCTTTGAGTTCCGTCTCCGTCAAACCGTTGTCTTTGGCTCTCATGAGATGTCCGGGAAGTTGTTCGGTGTTTCCACCTGCGATCAAAGCTGCAACCGTAATCAAGCTCCTATCTCGTTTTGAAAGTTCGGTTCGTTCCCAGATATCACCAAAAAGCACGTCATCCGTGAGTGAAACCATTTTCGGCAAAAAGGTGCCAATGAGTTTCTGCGCAGGTGTTTGTTCTTGTGATTCAGGCATGTATTTCTCCTTATGTATGTACGTCGGTGCAGGAGGGCTGCCTCCTGTGGATAGACAATTTTATATTTCTCCTAATTATGGGATGGTGTAGACAAAGTGCAGCCCCCCATCTGAGCGCTAAGAGCCACACCTGCTATATTGAGGAGAGTCCTTCGCAAGAAAGAGCGTCGCCCAAAATGGGAGGTAACAGATGGAAAAGCTGACAAGGTTATGCTTCTTGCAAACGTGAGAACTGTGGTTATCTGGGACTCTAAGCGCATTCGTAAACAGACCAGCGGTATCAAACAGATGATGCTACGCATCGATGATGTGTCGAATGAAGTGAATCATCCCCTGCTTGTCGCCTACTGAACCTTAGAGAGCATCCATATCCATATAGCCAAACCAGGGAACTGGGATGAACATAATGGCTGTGTGCAAGGGAACGCTTCATACATAGCTCATACCTCCAGTCTTTCTATAACAGATTGGGTCATGCTTCCATATGGCTCTGCTCTTGAAGAAAAATCTAGCTTCCTCCGACTATGCAGATCCCATACTGTTCTGCATGAGAATAGTATAGACGTACCGAAGCCTGGGGTGATAGAATAATTGTCGAGAATGATTGGAGGATTCTGCAAATATTTCCAGAGAGATGAAAGAGCTACAGGAGGGAAAATGGCAATGGATGGACGAGATGCCCAGCAGCGAGAACGTCAGGCCATGATGCAACAAGCGTATCGTGAGGAACTGATAGAACGCATTGGGCGAACTGTGCATGAGGATGGCGTAGAAGAGCCACTCCCAGGATTGCATCTGGCCCGCTGTTCTGTGCCTCTCCAATCAGTCCATAGCGTAGTTGAGCCATCCATCTGCGTGATTGTTCAGGGAAGCAAAGAGGTCTTACTCGGTGAGAACCGCTACTGCTATGATCCCTCACACTATCTGCTGACCACCGTTGCATTGCCCCGTGTGAGCCAAGTGCTTTCAGCCTCGAAGGATCATCCCTATCTCAGTCTGCGGCTGGAACTAGATCCCTCTCTGGTGAGTTCAGTTGCTGTTGAGGCGGATCACTCGTGGTCAAAGCAGCGTGCAGCGGTCTCGGCAATCACCGTGAGCCTCCTGGATGGGAATCTGCTGGAGGCCTTCGTGCGACTGGTAAGGCTGGTGGATGCCCCTGCCCATGCACAGATGCTTGAGCCTTTGATCACGCGGGAAATTCTCTACTGGCTCCTCATGGGTGAACAGGGGAGTCGCCTCCGCCATCTCGCTCTGCAAGGGGGGTACACCCCCGATATCGCCCAGGCGGTCAAGCGACTCCGGCAACACTACGACCAACCCTTACGCATTGAAGAGATTGCGCAGGATCTGGGCATGAGTGTTTCAGGGTTTCATCACCACTTCAAAGCGGTCACTGCACTCAGCCCCTTACAATTTCAGAAGCAGCTACGTCTCCAGGAGGCGCGTCGTCTCATGCTTTCAGAAGACCTGGACGCCACAAGTGCGGCTTATCGTGTTGGATACCAGGACGCCTCCTACTTCAATCGCGAATATAAAAGCCTCTTTGGGACCCCTCCCATGCGCGATGTACAACGACTGCGAGGAGAAACGCTTGCCTTCTCTAGGTAATGAGAAAGATGGCCTTCTCGATACAAAATAAGACGCATCAAGCCACAAACCGTTCTCCCAGACGGGCTGATTGTGTTGATCGGTTCTCTTTATGAGAACAGTCTTTTTAATGAAGAAGATAAGACAAAAGAGAATGCAACTGAATGCTATAGATGGTCTTCACATATCAACTACCATTGCTATACACTGGTGCTTGCGAGCCATTGAACTTCCTATCGTTACCAAGAGCCATTTCAGACAAGAGTGATTACTGATCTGTCGCGCTCGGCCGATGATGTTGGGATTTACACCCGAGCCGTTTCAATCCCGATGATATACGCCTTCACGTTGTATTTTTCGTGTACAGGTCTCTTATGCCAAAATGCAGGTATGCCAAAATGCAGGGAGATGTTACTGGCCCCTCTTAAAGCCGATATTGTCCAGAACAACCGTTGCTGGTCCTACCGGTAACAACTCGGCAGGGTCGATGTTGAGTCTGGTGAAGACAATCTTTTCGCTCCACACTTTTCTGAGAAGATCTTTGAAGAAACCAATGGTGAGGAACTCGCCCGCGCAACGGCGATATCCAAAGCCGAATGGTGCATACCCGGCATCGTCGCATACTGGATAGGTCTGGTTATCGACACACGCGTACACGGCGCCAAACGCGCTGTTGATGATCGAAGCCTGTCGACCGTCCTTGACGTGAAAGGCTCTCCTACTGAAGGGGCATTGGGCTAACCCGGCTTGCTTGCACTTGGCCTCGTTGTTCTGTTCACTCGTCGGAGCCTGCTGATAGCGATCCGGGTCGAAATCATTCGGCTTGTTCCAGTGAAGAGGGTCTCTGCTGGTTTCCAGATGAGGCGTAATAATGGTGCTGAGGCCAGTGGACCCGGTGCCAAAAGCTTGTTCCTGAGCAGGTAGCACTGAGGCGCTGCCGCGGTTGGGCGAGATGGTCCGGAATAACTCCATCACGAAACGGTCAAGCCTGCTGAAGGCGGCGTTGTCTGTTTCGTCGGGGCCACGCTTCATAGTCTTTTCAAACCATGAACGGACAGCCAGGTCTCCATATGTTGCCTCCAGTCGGTCCATCATATTGTAGAGCATAGTGCCCCACTGGCTGAACGCCAGAAAATTGTGAAAGCACTCGAAGACGATGTCCTTCCTCCTGAAGTTCTCCCCCAGCGCGCCGTTCTTGATCCAGTAGTAGACCAGGGTCTTCTCTGGATTAGGCACATGACCGTCGACCAGATCTTGTACCTGCTGGTCAATCCAGTTTTTGAGTAGGTGACGGAGCTGGCGCACACGCATGTAGTTGTCATGGACGACCTGCAAGGTTGGGTACCTGAAGCCGAAGACAGCCACGAAGCTCTGGCCGATCTGCTTGATTTCAGGCGGAATGTCGTTCCCTGTGACGCCAAGGTGAAGGTCCCAGTACATGTCAAAATATCTCTGGTAGTACTGGCTCATCAGTGGTTTGCCTTCGTTTTGTTCGTCGAAGAGGGAATCGAGGAAGCGTTTGATCTTGTCCGAATACATTGGACCATACAGATCCGGCGTGACAGCCGAGTAGTAGATCCTCTTTCTCTCGTTATGTGGCCCGCGTTTCTGGTATCCCTGGATGAAGACTGTGAGTCCCTCCTTCTCCATATTCAGCTCCCAATTGTCGTAGAGCATCCCAACGAGGTGATCTGGCATTGCCGCCTCCTTGCTCAGAGTGAGGTCAATCATAGGAAGCAATGGCCGCTCACCCTGATAGATGGTGCTGCGGAAAAACGGCTTCACAGCGCCCTGAATATAAACAGGATCGAAGGTGGACGGCATCTTCCTGGTATCGGGAGCTCTATTCCGCTGGTCAACAGTTTTCTCTGGATCAATCATGTTCTAGTTCTTCCTTCTCTTTTTAATCGCTCAAGACCTCTTTGGGATTCTGCCCTGCCACTCCCTTTCATGATGAAACAGTCCTTTTTTGAGTGGAGGGCATCTGGCTGAGGAAGGTGATCACAAGGACGATCCCCGCACCAACCAGGATGGTTACCACTCGCCATACGGCAAGGGATTGGCCCGACATCTTGATACTGATGAGTAGCAGGATAAGGATCGTAAAAAAGAAGAGATGCAGGAAGTAGTTCAGCTCTTTGATGGCGAATGCCAGGAACGTGCTCGCCACCACGATCAGCCCTACCACCAAAGCGTTCTGTACGCTACCAATCAAGACCGCTGCCAGGAACGCACCCAGGAACGTCGCAATGACATTTTGTAGTGCCATCCTTAGCGAGACCTTCTGATCCTGCTGGGTGCAGATGATGACGGTGAGGGTCGCCCAATAGAATGGCGCTTCACCTAAGATCCAGCCGCTCCCTGCTGCAACTGCTGCTCCCACTGCACGCAACAAGCTAAAGCGCAGTAGTGGGGGGGGCAACGTGAACTGCGCTGTGAGCGTAGTGCGTCTTGGTTGTGGCCTGTTTGATCGTACTTCGTTTCTCATCCTACTACGGTGTGATTGGAGCCATGCAAACAAGAGCATGAACAGCATCAAGATCACCCCACCGAGCAGAAAGCCTCCCGCCGCTGGTAGCGATGTTTGCGAACCGCTACGGTTCGCAAGCGAGATCACGAATGTGATCGTCAAAAGCAATCCCACGACAGCCGCGGCCTGACCATACACCGAGAGGAGTCCGCTGAGGAAAACCATGAGGAAGATCTCCACAATCTCGACCCACCATGGCCCACCAATGAGCCGACCCAGTGCGGTTATGAGAGCGCCGCCGACTGCAATCGTTCCCAAAGACCACGCCTGTGTGCGGGGCGACGTGCCGACGTCCCCGAATGAGGTAAGCAATGCGCCAGTCATGACCAGGATACCAAGGGATCTCTGACCAAGTATGGTCAGGACAAGCAGAGGCAGAAACATCGCCAGGGCGGTATAGAAGCCTTTGCCTGGATATAGCTTAGCGCCGGAGTTATTGTGGAATAAAACCCCCATTCTTCCCATTAGTCTCTCCTTCCTCGCCAATTTCGACCTCTGGCCATGCCAGGAGTGTGGCCATGCATGCACTCCATTTGTGTCAACACGGTCGTGAGTTGGTTTGGATTCTGACTAGCGTTCTCTCCCCTCGGCAACATACTCGGCGTCCGCCAGCCACTGTAATGCCCGCAGGCCAGGCAGAAAGAAGTATTCTCCGCCGCGATTGGTCACGAACTGCGGCAAGCCATGGAGGCGTTGGCGGATAGGCTGCTTGGGGATGGTGAACACACCAGTCCCATCATTGGGCCCACATATCGGATCTTTCTCACTAGGTGCCCCAATGAAAATACCCTGATTGACCCACTCACTCTGAACAAATTCGAACTGCCGCGAAAGTGAGGCACCAATGAAGACGAAAATGATGCCACGATCGGCTCCATCGTCCTGCAGAATCCCCTCAGGAAGGAGGGGACCGTAGACGGTGCCGCGGCGAATCAAGCGATGGCGATTGACCTGGGTGATTTCGTGCTTGAATTGGTCACGTGGGTTCACGCGCCGTGCATGCGATCCAAGCGGGCATTTGAGACCCTTGGGGTCGGAGTCCGCGTAGAGAAAATCGTTGTTGCGTCGCGGATCGGCCCCTAATTCCGGGTCATCGTGCTCTGGACAGAGCATGAGGGGTGCGCCACTACGCCAGCGACCCATCATCTTGGCGGCCAGCCATTCTTCTCCCGCCGCGCTGGTGGTGTGTGCCGCTAGGTATTGGCGGAACGCGGCCACATCTTGATGCAGTTTTCTCAAGGCTACATACGACCCGTTTTGGCCCAGCACCTCGGGTTGGGGTTGCGGAGGCAACCTTCCTGACTCGTCGATATATCCCAAAATAAATTCCCCCGCCTTGAGCGGAGCTTCCTGGCGATTGCTTCCAGCAATCCCGCTCCCCTCGATCACTGGTTGCCCGATGCTGTCTCGAAAGCCGAATGGTTCGCGCCCTGTGGGAAGTTGATAACAGTCCTGCCGGTAGATCGCCGTCACTCCGGGCATCTGCAGGTAGGCTTGCCTTGCAGGCTCCAGGACCTTTGCCAGACGTGTCTGATCAGGAGCGAGTGCGGCAATCACGAGATGGACCTCCGACGTGCCCAACGGCCACTCCCACTTTTCAGGAGCGCTCTCGCCCACATCACCCAGTTCCGCGGCACGGGCCGCCATTCCCTGCTGGAACTCCGGTGAGAAGCTCTCAAGCGATGCTTGGGGGACGCCTAACGCCTTCAGGCCATGATAGGAAAGCGCCACCGCCACCCAGGCATCGCCTGCAGGACTGGTTAGATCAGTGGCCGAGGCAATCGCAGGTGTGAGCCGCTTCAGCAACAGATGACCTCCGGCGCGATCATCGATGCGAAGCATGATGTACGTTGCGGCATACGGCGTCGGACGAGGGCGGAGCACGCCGCTCTGAATGTCGTTGAATTCAAGCATAGTTGATCCTCCTGGTGCCACTGTCCCAGGCGTTGTCGGGAAACGATTGCTTGTTATCGGATTGGGCTTCGCCCAATCCCGCCTGCTGCGAGGCTTGAGCCGTCCTCTCGGTTACGTTGCCGCCTGGTCAAGCAGCGGTTTCAACGCCGGGTGCTGCAGCGCCTGCTCAGCCTCAGGGTTGTCGAGCACCTGCTGGAACGCGTGCTGCAGTTCCAGCGCTTTCCAGATCTGCTTGACTGTGGGCTCGGGATAGCTGCTATCATAAGCAAGCGCTTCATATTGGTGCACCGTTAACCAGTCCCTGACGCTCGGGTCCGTGATGCCCGGGTAGTCCTCTACATGAGACCAGAATTCCGCGAACGATTGCGAGACGGCGTTATCGGCAACGGCAAAGTCATCGATGTACTTATCCCACGTGCCGTCAAAGCTGCTGCAAAATAGGAGCCGCGTATCATTGTCGATAAGAGCCACCCTGGCTTCATGTATCGTGCCGAACTTTTTGGCGTCCTCTATGCGGTGGGGATCGGCGGCTCTCCGCTTGATAGCCTCGCGCAGCGCTTGTTGGTGGCCTGGTTTGACGGTTCCAATGACAGTAAATTCTGTCCTCACTCCAGACTTCAGCCCCTTCCGCTTTGGATGCTCCTTTGTTGACTCCATGGCTTTTGCTCCTTTGTGTGAAGATTTCTAGCCCCAGCATAGTGCACAAGCGCTGAAGTGGATGAGCTTTCCTTGTATGCGACGTAGGCTCAAGCTCCTCTTTTATGAGAGAAAGAAACGTAACGCCACTCTACTTCTGCTCATCTTCGTATCTCCATGAAGCATACTAGATGAGTCCAACACCTTTGCACTCAATCTGCCACACTCTGCCAGAGCCAAAAATGAGCTTTTTTTGCGAGCCTGGTACACTCATATTACTAATTGGCTGAAACTCTGACTAAACATGCTGTGCTTGCACATCGTTAGAGTATGTCTTGAGATGATAAAATTGGAAATTTCCTAGAGCGTATGGAAATGATGAGACGCTTGCGAATGCAGGAAGCATCAGAAGATTGCTTTGCTATCAAATGCATGTTTTGCTTGCGCAATTCAGTCCCATGATGTCCACCTTAAGACACTCTCTATAACATCATAGAAGTATTACAGAGGGGGAAGAGCACCGTTCGCTGATTTCTTAATCAATCGGATGGGGGGCATACATACCTGTTGCATGCAACGTACAGCCAAATCGCTCGAAGGGGGCCATGGTCATGGGAGAATTTCACATCAGCACAGATGTAAACGCCGCGAAACAGGTCCATGAAGCCATTGAAAAGACGCTCATGGGTTGGATTAAAACGTCTCTTTCGCTGATCGGCTTCGGGTTTGCCCTTGGAGAGGCTTTTCACCTTGTCAGAGCTGGTGGACCAAGGAATCTCGTGGATACGCTCAGGGAGTATCTTATAACCACAGTTGCGGTCGGACTCATCATCCTTGGCGTGTTAGGTCTGCTTGGGGCCGTCATTCAGTGTAGATGGAGCCTGAAGCGTTTGAAGCAGGGCTCTGCCACCACGTATGAGAAACCCTGGCGCTTGAGTGTGCTGGTGGCGATTCTGCTGATGATTATTGGCCTCCTCGCGCTGGTGGCAATGGCTCTTCCATAGCCTCGTTGATCTCCTCCGGACACCGAAATAACGGAAAAATGCAAACGAGAAGACCTGGCTTCATCTGGGTTAGGAGGGAATAATGAGCAACGTTTTGCGATCTTCATCCACACTGTATGCACGAACCAGTGCGGAACGCTATGCCGCTGGCAAGGCGCTCCGTGCTCATTGCCCTCGTTCCAGCCATGTTCTGTGGGAGTTCGCATCCAATCGTCCAGATCCCTTGAGTATCCTGGAAACATCCAATCGCACGAGGGTGAAGCAACTTGTGCCCATCCGCTACGGCCGCATGCTCGTTTCTCCCTACAACTTTTTGCGCGGATCGGCCGCGATGATGGCACATGATTTAGCGCGCACGCCCATCACTGGGATCTCGACACAGATTTGTGGCGATGCCCATCTGGGCAACTTCGGGATCTATGCGACTCCTGAGCGCAACCTCGTCTTTGACGTGAACGACTTTGACGAGACTGTCTCTGGCCCCTGGGAATGGGACGTGAAACGGCTCGCGACCAGTATTGTTGTGGGGGGGCGGCAGAATGGCTTTCCCGCGCGTGATTGTAAGCAAGCGGTTATGAACTGTGTTTCGTCATATCAAGAGCGTATGTATGAGTTTAGTGCGATGCGCCGGATCGATCTCTGGTATGCGCGTGTGGATGTCGAGCTCCTTCGTACGATCGCTAATCGTGACCTTCTTCCTCGACTTGACCGCGCAATCTCTCGGGCTCAGCAGCGCACCAGCATTCGCGCGTTTCCCAAACTTACACATGTGGTGAATGGTCAAGTGCGCATTAAGGATGATCCTCCGCTGATTGGTCATCATCCGAACGAGCGTCTCTCCACGCATTTGCTGGCATTTGTCGCTGGCTACCTGGAATCGACCCGGGAAGAGCAAAAAACGTTGCTCAAATGGTACCAGCCCATCGATCTGGCCTGGAAAGTGGTGGGAGTAGCCAGTGTTGGCACGCGCTGCTATATCGTGCTGTTGTTGGGGGAAGGAGAGGAAAACGACCCGCTCTTCCTTCAGATCAAGGAAGCACGGCCCTCGGCCCTGGAACCCTATACTGGCCCCAGCCCCTATTCCAACCCGGCTCAGCGTATCGTGCATGGACAACGACTCATGCAGGCTGCCAGTGATGTTTTCTTGGGCTGGACCCAGTTCGAGGACGTCAACTACTATGTACGCCAACTGCGTGATATGGGATGGTCGAGCGACGTGACCACCATGAGTCTTGCCCGTTTCACCGTATACGCTCAACTGTGTGGATGGGCGCTGGCGAGGGCGCACGCGCGCGCTGGTGATCCGGCGTTGATCAGCGGTTACCTGGGTAAAAGCGATTCCTTTGCTCAGGCCCTGTCTGAGTTCGCCTGCGCGTATGCTGATCAGAATGAACGAGACTACGCTAGCTTCATGGCGGGTGTAGAAGCCAAACACATTACAGTTATCACAGACAAATAGACGATAAAAACTGGATCAGACGTATTGCAGCGACAAGCACCCAGACCCTCATATGTGAGCTCTCTGAGCATGGTCGTGGCTATTCTGGTCATCAACTTTGGAGGAATGCTGCTTTCGATACCCATGGCCCAGTATATTACTCGGCCAGTTCTCGCGCGCCTTCCAAAAGATTATTGGCTTCGTGCTCTTGGCATTTAGGGAACGCTTGATCTTGGGAGCGTTCGAGCATCTGGGGATCAATACCATAAAGGGGTTATGATGTGAATGGGAACCATTTACCTTCTTCAGATCAAATTCGCCTTAATAGAAATAGACCCTCTCTCTGGGGAGCAATGCTGGGGATGCTTGCTGTAGGAGTCCTTCACGCGTTTCTTCCCACCAAATTGCTGATTGGCCCACCCTGGCTGTTCCTGGCCATTGAAGTAGTTTTTCCCTTGCCAATCGCCTTCACCCTTTTGACCGAACGTGGCCTTCCATACAAAACGCTCCATCCACTTCTTCTCACGCTGCTCGGCGTGCTGACGTTTGGTCTGGCCAGTAGCATTGCGCTTCTCCTTATCACTGTGATAATAAACAAATACGCTACCATCCTGCTACGTGCCGCAATTCTCCTCTGGGGTTCCAATGTTCTCATCTTCGGATTATGGTACTGGCAAATCGACGGCGGAGGACCAGTGAAACGCCATCGGTCGGACTCGCAGGCAGCAGATTTTCTGTTTCCACAGCAGGAAAACGGTAATCCCACTGGTTGGATACCAGGTTTTCTGGATTACCTTTTCCTGGCATTTACGGGTGCCACAGCTCTCAGCCCCACTGAGATGTTTCCTCTTACACAACGAGCGAAGGCGTTGATGATGATAGAAGCCCTCCTTTCTCTGCTGGTCGTCGCGGTGCCAGCCATTTCGGAGTTTCATCTGCCCTGGTAAATGTTGGGAATTCCGCAAGCTCTTGAAACAAGGAAAGAGGCATATTCTGGAAGCACCTACCTTTCGCTGAAAGATCTATCAGTCAGAGTCCCCACGCCTGATTCTCATGGGATTTTACCGATGATTTGGAAGCTGAACAATGGTATTCGGATGTGTAATGGGCTTCCCCGTCCGATACTTACCCTGTCGATGTGCTCGATGGATCTCAGGATCATACAATATCGGCGATGGAGGTTCTTGCCCATGTGGAGCCGTTCGCAGCAACTCGGCATCTTTCTCAAGTAGGGCGCGTACATCATCTCGATGATCTGCCCGGCCAGCCAACCCATCACGACAAGTTTCCCTATCACGTCTCTGCCATGGAAGAGATGGCTTTTCATGCCATCTCTTCCATGCGCCTTTCTTCTGTCAGGCGCACCCTCCTTATGAAACAGTGCCATCGCGTCTCTTTTCGTCAGGGAAGGGAAGATGGACCGAAAATGTCGTTCCTTTCCCTTCCTCACTTTCAATCTTGATGTCTCCCCCATAGTGGGTGACAATCTCATACGCGAGGTATAAACCCAGCCCTAGTCCGGGGAAGACGCCTTTTTTCTGACTGTACGCTCCCCGGTCGAAACGGCGAAAAATCGTGTGTTGATTCTGTTTAGGAATACCAACTCCATAGTCTTGCACTTGAATGATGGCTGCGTTCTCGGAAGTACCTAGGAAGATGTCTACATTATGTGCCTGTGGAGAGTATTTGATGGCATTACAAAGCAGATTCGTCACAACCTGTTTCAACTTGTATTTATCCCCTACTATGTGGATGGGTTCTGCTTCAGTGACGTGAAAGCAAAGAGTATGCGTCATCGTTGCCTGTTGAACCTGCTCGACTGTTTCTCGAACCATAGACTTCAGGTCAAACAGGAGGTCATCAGCATAGTCAAAATCTCCCTGCTGAATCTTAGAGACATCCAGGAGGTCATTGACCAGACGCGTCAAGATGGTCGTTTGAGCCTCTATCAGTGAGAGGGAACGCTCCTGATCCTCTTCTCGTTTCTGCTTTTGCTTCATGTGTTGGACGAGTAGTTTCAGCGCGGTGAGCGGCGTCTTGAGCTCATGGCAGGCGAGACTGATACACTCGTCTTTGCGCTTCTCCAGTTCTTTCTGTGCCGTGATATTTAGCACAAATGCAATATAGGTTTGGTGTTCACGATCGCACAGCGCTTTTCCTGTCAGGATAGGAACCCGCCTGCCGTCTTTTCGCTCTATTTCGCTTTCATAGGGAAGACACATTCCTGTCTCCACAAGTTCTTGTGTCGCTTGAAGATGTTGTTCCCGAAATGCAGGGGGCATGGAGTTGAAACAATTGAAAGTTCCTGAACGCGTTTCTGTTGGCGTCCATCCTGTGATCTGTGCCCATGCCTCATTAGCATCCAGAATATTTCCCTGAATGTCACCAAGCACAACACCAAGAATATTGGACTCGAAGAGGGTATAGAATTGAGCTTCGCTGATCTGCCCTCTCTTTCCCAAAGATGTTTTCTCCTCGATATCCGTGCAGGTGCCCAACCAGCGGGTCACATGACCATGAGTATCTTTGAGGGGCAGACCACGGGAGAGAAATCGGTGATATGCTCCAGTTTGTCCATTCTGAAGCAGATACTTTACATTATAGAGTCCGCCTGTCTGCACAGCAGTGCGCCATGCTGTCAGAACTTTTCCTCGATCGTCTGGATGAACCCATTGGAGCCATCCATTCCCATGCACCTGTTTGCGGTTGGTCTTGGTAAAGGCATACCAGTGCTGATTGAAATACTCTCTGTAGCCATCGGGGCGTGCCATCCAGACAATGTGGGGAATGGTATCCGCGACCTTTCTTGCGGAAAGCGCTTCAAAGGATAAATGTACGTGAGTGCTATCGTTCTCCATGTCATGAAACATGTACTTCTCCTCCATTTTTACCTCATAACGAGAGATGTGTTCGCTCTTCTCCTCCAATGAACATTTCTCCCGCTAAACACGTAGTCCTTCTGATCCAGTGCATCTTTTGAAAAACGTTGCCACAGAGACCTCCATCATTGAGAGAAACTCAAGTGTACATAGCCAGTCACTGCCCCCTCTTTTTCGGCAGTCAGTGAAAAGGCATCAGTCGAAACACGTTGCAATCAAGGCCAGAGCTATTTCGAGATCGAATGGTTTGGGTAGGATATGGCGAATGCCCAGAGCTTTGGCTTGTTGGAGGGCATGGCAATCGGCGCTCATTGCAATCACCAGCCGCGTGATGGGTTCCTCTTGCGCTTGGAACGCCTCAACGAGTTGCAATCCGCCCATTCGGGGCATGGTCAGATCCAACAAAATGACTCCATAACAGGCGAGATGGAGAGTAAGTTTTTTCCAGGCGATGAGTCCATCACTCGCTGTGTCGACCTCATATCCCTCGTCCTCCAGCGCCTCTTGTAACGTGGATCGCGTGACCCAATTGTCATCGACGACTAAAATGCTTTTGCTCATCGGGGTCCTTTCTTGTCTTTTTGTGGCTACTGGGTTTTACCAGCATACGTCATCATATGCGCCACTACCTTGATGCGAGAGGAAAAGGCGAGCGTATGTTCTCTTTCGTCTCCCCATGAAAACTACGCAGCGTTCCTCAGGCTCTCGTTATTTGCCTTCACAGAAAGGAATTGTTTTCGCTTTTTGTTTTTCACGTCTTCGTCCATGTTCCCTTGTTCCCAATACTGTTGAGCCTCACCCAGATCAACCAATCCCAATTGCTCAACGATTGCTTGCAATTCTTGCATTGTCGTCATATGCGTTCTCTCCTTTTCCCAGTAATATTGAGCTTCGCCCAGATCAACCAGTTCCAATTGCTTCACAATATCCTGCAACTGTTTTTTTGTCGTCATAATCTCCCCTTTTCATATCCTCTTGCTTTATGCGCCTGTTCTCGCGCGTTTCTGCCTTTCCTCACTGGAAGCATAAGTATGTACAATAAGTAGCAAATGACAGGATCAAAGAGAAAAGGCACTGTTCTTGAATACTGGTATTTGCTCTGATAGAGAGAGCTGTCTTCACTCTCGTGCTTGTTCGTCTCTCTGTGTGGTCATAGTATAGACGGCAAGAATGCATGGTGTCATGCGGCAAAAGTAGTAAATGAGCATTGGGGCATCTTTGCTACTTTGGATCAATGGGCCTCTTGTGAGAGGTGATATGGTGGAAAGTAGGAAGAACTATGAATGGTGCCCGCTCTCATGCCAATGATGAATAAATTGAAAGCGATGTATTTCTCCTCTCGAAGATTTTTGGGAACAAGGGAGTGTTCCCAATGAGCATGTGTATGCAACGATTGTCGAGCAAATGTTGCATCCAGCCATTGGGAACAAGGATCCCGCTTCCTCTTATTAATTAGCGAGTGATACACCAATGCCGAAGTTAGCAACACGCCGGGTGACATGGGATCCTCGACGAAGAGCATATCAAGTGAGCGAGGAGACTGGATCACACACGACTTCGTGGCTCATGCATGGTGAGAGCCAGCAGTGGTCTGATTGGCTCTCAACAGTGTCCTCGTTTGCCTTTGAGAGCCGGGATGGGTACCGTTTCACCGCACGCAAAGAGGCCCGGACAGGGGAGCACCTCTACTGGATTGCCTATCAGCGGGTGGGGAAGAGGCTTGCCCGGAAATACATTGGTTTGCCCAATCAGATAACCTTGTCGCGATTAGAGGCGGTGGCTCGTGCCCTGTCTAGCCAGGACCAGCCTCTGTCAGTCCCGTCTGCGGGCGAGTCTGCATCTCAGAAGCTGGATCAAGGGAAGTACGGTCTCTCTCAATGTGAGATTCCTCCAGTGTCACAAACACTGGTGCCACGCCCGCGCCTGATCGCACAACTCAATGAAGGGTGGATGCACGCGCTCACGCTCGTCACTGCGCCAGCGGGCTTTGGGAAGACGACCTTGCTCGCGACGTGGATACGAACCCTTCCCCCTGGCAATCCAGATGTGGTCTGGATCAGTCTTGAAGCAAGGGATAATGATCCCACGACCTTGTGGACGACATTGCTCATGGGGCTAGAGGGCAAGCTTCAAGAGACGACGTCGCCACATCTCCATACGGCATCCATGTCAGAGGATTCGCTATTGTTCAAATACGTGATGGAGGCCCTGACCAACAGAAAAGAGCACCTTCTGCTTGTTCTGGATGATTATCAATGCATTACAGAGCCCGCTATTCACACAGCCCTGATATCTCTGCTTGACCAGCGGATTCCTCGCGTTCACCTGGTCATTGCCAGCCATGTCGATCCACCATTTCATCTGGCTCGCCTGCGTGCATATGATCAGATACTGGAAATCCGTAGGGAGCAGCTCTCCGCGACGTTACAAGAGGCCACAGTTTTCCTGCGCGAGGTCATGCAGGTACATCTGGCTAACGAGGAGATCCAGGAGGTGGAAGCCCTCACTGAGGGCTGGATGGCGGGATTGCGGCTGGCCGCCCTTACTTTTAAGGGACAGCCTGATACAGCGAACCTCCTCCAACGTCTACGCCAGAACCGTGATATTCTGAACTTTTTACTGAATGAAGTGGTGCAACAACAGCCAGAGTCAGTACGAACCTTCCTGCTCGAGACCTCTATCGTGAACGTCCTCTGCGCCTCCCTCTGTAATCAGATGACGCAACGGACTGACAGTCAAAAGATGTTGGAGTATTTAGAGCAAGCCAATCTCTTCATCGATCCTCTTGATGCTGGGCACAGGGAGTATCGATACCAAACGCTTTTTGCAGAAGCATTGCGCTACCGCCTGGAACAGACACCCAGCATCAATAGCACAGAACTTCACGAGCGAGCCAGTCAATGGTTTGAGGAACACGGCAACCTCCATGAAGCGCTGGATCATGCGATAAAAGCGCGCGCCTGGGAGCACGCGGCAGATGTGATGGAGTCACTTTTGCTGCAAGGTATCTGGTATCTGTACCGCTTCGATATACAGCGCGGATTGCAGCAGCTCCCATCTCAGGTTATCTCGGCACACCCACATCTGTGCGTCGCGTATGGGAGATTATTACTTTTAGGCGGTCAGTCGGATGCAGACCGCTGGCTCCATATGGCTGAGAAACGGCTCTCATTGTCTCACGCAGGGCTTCTGCCTGGCGAACCAGGGAAACACTTGCTTCCGGAAGGACAAAAACAGGAGATCATCGAAAGGGAGATTATGGCCTTAAGAGCCTTGCAGGCGGGTTTCTACGGAGAAGAGCAGACGGCGCGAGAACTTTCACAGAAAGCGTTACGTCTTCTCCCTGACCAGGCGTGTGAAACACGAGCGTTTGTCAGTTTTGCCAATGCCCATATAGCGCTCTTCAGTGGGCAAAGTCGTGAGGCGTTCCAACACGTCTTGCAAGCCGGTTCGTGCTTTCAGGCAGCGGGCAACGTTCCTGGACAACTCACGATTTTGAGCGTGGCTGCTTTATTCTCACACATGCAGGGGCATTTACATGAAGCCTGGCAGTTGAGTCAGCAGGCGATAGAGGGAGCTGCACAACAGGGCAATATGCCATTCTCCGGAATGATGCTGGCATATTTCTGTCAAGCCGATATCTTGCGGGAATGGAACCAGCTTGATGCCGCGCTGGATCGCGTGCGGAAGGAATTAGAGGTGAGTGAGCAAACAGGGTTGGAGCTCTCTATGGAGTTGGGGGACCTGGTGTTGATGCGTATCCACCTGGCTCGCGGCGAGTTGGACGCAGCCTATAATGCTTTTCAGGCAGCAATGCGACGACCGTTGATGATCCATAACCCCTATCGGCAAGCCTGGCTTGCCATTGGAGATCATGTGCGTTTCTGGCTGAAGCGTGGCGCTCTCTCGTTCGCCACGCATTGGGCCGAACAACTCGCGCATCAGAAGCGATCCCCCTCACCATTCGCACGAGAGCGTGAAGATGTCGCTTGCGCCCGTATTTGGCTCCATCAACAGCAGCCAATCTCGACATTAAACATCTTAGAACCGCTGGCGCCTCAAGCCCGAGAGGGTGGGCGCTTTCTCCATGTGATTGAGATGCTGCTGCTCCAGGCGCAAGCCTATCACCTCTGTCACCAGGAGGAGCAGGCGCTTGACGTGCTCTCACAAGCTGTTCGCCTCGCCGAACCAGAAGGATTTATTCGTTGCTTTGTGGATGAAGGAGTGCTGATCGAGACGCTTCTTGCAACCTTGCAAACGCAGCATCAACGACCGGAACAGGCATCCTATCTGAACACCTTGCGAGCCGCCTTTTCCCAGGAGCAGAAAGAAGAGGAACGCATTCGTGGTGGAAAGGATGGACAGCAACAGCATGCTCCCTCTCTTGCACAGGAGGGAATGCTTACCCCGGTGAGTGAGCGTGAACTGGACGTCCTTCGCCTGCTTGCGCAAGGGGCATCCAATCAGGAGATTGCACACCGCCTGGTGCTAACAGTGTCTACTGTAAAGCGGCATGTGAGTAATATCTTGCTGAAATTGGAGGTGACGAATCGCACTGAGGCCGTCATGCGTGCACAAGAGTTGGGATTGATCTCTCCAGCGAGAGAACGAATGTCTTAGCATCATTTCGAAGATCAGAGGCCAAACATTCTTGACAGGAATTTTCATGTAAATTCGTCCATTTCATGGGAGGAAATGTGCACATTGCGCGGGCGATGCGGTATGCTGCGGATGTTTGCTGATCAGAGCCATTCCATTCCAGAGATCTGTGCAGCCCTTGGGATCTCCTGCGCGACATGGTATCGCTCCATGAAAGAGACTGAACCTTCCACGTAATGAGCGAATTTATACTTCCGCACAGAGGGACTCTTCATTGCTGATAGGCCTGTCATTTGCTTTCTCACTTTCCTTGCGCTGCCTATCCATGCGTGAGATCTATTCAGCACGAGGAACCCCTGGCCCCGCCAGGAAGGCGGCACTTGCGTAGTGCTCTTCAAGGGTGATGGTGCGCATTGTCATACTCCTTTCATGTTGAAACAGTGAATGGTTTCTCAAGACGAGTGGATAGGTGAGATCTCTCAGGCGACAGGCACCCAGACCAGATAGCTGACGGCGATACATGCCGCAAGCAGCAGGAGCAACATATTGACACCGATGGAGCGGTATTCTTTGCGGGAGGCGTGGAAGACCGACGCGCAGATCATGAGCAGAACCAGTCCGAGCACTGCCGCGATAGTGAGTTGAGGAACGATCCGGGTCAGTCGGGGAAGTATGAGTCCAAGTCCCCGAGGATTTCGGCGATTCCGATAAAGCGGCGAATCAATCCGGCTGGGAGACTGTTGAACGCAGCCATGCTTTTCCTGAGTCTCTCCAGGGGCGTAAAGCCCTTCTGAAAGCCAGCCATCACGAAGACCAGCGCGAGCAGGCCCTGAATGATCCAAAGTGTAATATTCATGCCTTTCTTTCTTCTTCTTGTGCGATATCTGCACAGGAGGCAGCCGTTTCAGGCATCGAAACACTCACCCGCTGCATGATCCGTTTCTGCCCGATGTGCGTCACATGATTGACAGTCAGCGTTTTACCGAACGCTGGTCGCTTCAACCGGGAGGCCAACCATACTCGCGCTTTCGCGCCACAGGCGGTCGCGCGCCTCGTCGCTGCGAGCCAGTTCTGAGGGATCGGGAAAGGTGATCTCTCCTTTTACCAGAGAGGCATAGACTCGGCCAGGAGGTGGAGTGATGATGCCTAGGGTCAACTGAGCCAGGACTTCCCCCGCGCGCTCAGGAGTTCCCGGAGACCATGCGTTATTGAACCTGCCGAGCAAGCCAAATATTGCATGGGCAAGCGGGTTGGGCCTTTGAGGGCTTGACTGTCGCTGTGCATCGGTGCGCCCCAGTCCGGTCCCAAGCGTCAAGCCCGGATTGTAGGCGATCACCTGGATAGTGTTGGCTTTGACCGTATCGAGTGCCGCGAAAGACCGTGCCGTGAGCAGGTTGCAGAGCTTGGAGGCGGCATAGGCACGCGCGCCCCCGGAACCTGCTTTGCTCGGATGGGCCAGCTCCTCCGGGTCAAGTGTCCTGGGAGCGAAGGGAAACACTGCCGGATCATGCGTGTCGCTCGTGGTGAGAACCAACCGCCCACCCACGGCCATGTTAGGCAGCAGCAGCCTTGCCAGCAGATAATGCGCCAGGTGGTTGGTGGCAAACGTCATTTCAAACCCATCACCACTCAGCTTCCCCCCGGGAAATTGGCCACCGGCATTGAGGACAAGCATCTCTATGTTTGCCTCGCCCAGACGCTGTTGGATGGCATCCGCAAAAGCGCGCACGCTGGACAGCGACGCCAGGTCAAGCGGGAAGACTTCGGCTCCCGGCGCGCTGCGCCCCTGGCCACGTGCTCCGATGAGCACCAGGGTGGCAGGCTCGGCCGCGAGCTGTTTGACCGCTTCGGCCCCAATGCCTGACGTGGCCCCGGTCATCACGATAATGTGTTTGGGAGAGCTCATTGCCGTTCTTCTCCTGTGCTGTCAAGATCGGCGAGATCCTCCGGGGTTAGTATGATAGAACCGGCGGCGATATTCTCTTCCAGGTGGGTCAGGGAGCCAGTGCCAGGGATCGCCAGAGTGATTGGCGAGAGGGCCAGCAGCCAGGCCAGGGCGACCTGCGAGACGGTCGCGCCGTGCCGTGCCGCGACCCTGGCCTGGCGAGGATCGTTAAGAGTGTTCCAGCCACCTCCCAGAGGGAAGAAGGGGGCGAAGGCGATCCCATGCTCCGTGCAGGCATCTAGGACGGCCACTTCGTCCCGTTTGGCGATATGGAAGTGGTTCTGGACGGCCACAACAGGGGCAATCGCGCGAGCTTCGGCGAGGTGGGCAGTGTCCACGTTGCTGAGACCAAGATGGCGGATCAGACCCTCCTCGCGCATGGCGGCGAGCGCCTCAAAGCGTTCGGCGAGGGACTCCCCGTGTGGGGGTTCCATCATGCCGATGCGCAGGTACACCAGATCGAGGCGCTCCAGGCCCAGTTCCTTGAGATTCTCTTCCACCAGGGCGCGCAGGTCGGCGGCGCTCCCCTGAACAGGGCCGCTCTCACTAAAGAGCGGGCCGACCTTGGTCGCGATCACCAGCTCAGGCGAGTACGGGGAAAGCGCCTCGCGGATCAACGTATTGGCTCGGACGGAACCATCATGGCTGTGGTAGAAGGCAGCAGCATCGATGTGGTTCACGCCGAGTTCGACCGCATGGCGTAGAACCGCGCGGCCAATCTCAGGGTCGCGAGCCGGGCCGCGCATGCCATTAGTAGAGAGGCGCATGGCACCGAAACCAAGCCGGTTGATCGTGAGATCGCCCAGTTTCATTGTGCCTGCCTGGCTTGCGTGGTGTTCGTTCGCGCTCTCGTTTGGGAAAGTCATCAGGAATTCTCCATTCATCTCGCTCTGCTTGCCAGAGGAGAGGGGTTCTGCTAGAATAATGATAGTACTTACATATGTCAGATACTTACATATGAGAAGATATCACAGAGAATGACATATGTCAATGTCTTACATATGGCTTGTGGAACACGAGAGAGGAACCCCATGACGACCCTGGAGTACAAGTTACTCGGCATGTTGGCACGCCAACCGATGTCGGGATATGATCTGGTAAGCCATCTGAAACAGCCTTTCGTCCCCTTCGGACCGATCAGCCATACGCAAATTTATCCGGCGCTGGCCAGTCTTGAGCGGAAGGGACTGGTCCGCTATCATATCGTCGAGCAACAAGCCGTGCGGCCAGACAAAAAGGTGTATGAGCTGACCGAGGAAGGCCGAACCGCACTACGGCAATGGGCCGAGTCTCCTACTCCTCTGGTCTTCTCCTACGACGAGTTTTTCTTGAAAGCCTATAGCCTCTGGCTTGCCGATCCTGAGCGCATGATCGAGCGATTTCGCGAACAGGCTCAACTCCACCAGGAAAAGCTTGCGTTGTACGAGCAGGTTCTCCAGTCGAAACAGCTTGCGATCAATGCCGGGTCTGAGCAAGCCGATGTTTTCGAGGAGAGGGATGTGTTGTTCCAGTACGTCATTGGGTATGAGCAGAATTATCTGGCTTGGTGCCAGTCTGTGCTTCAGTATCTCGAACAGCGGAAACACCAGCACAGTCAGGAAGGAAAGCAGGTGTGAATCGGTTCCATTCATACTCAGGGGCCTTGTATAATCTTGAGAAAAACAGTCACCCTGGAGGAGTAAATATGTGCTCAGTAGACGTTTCAGAATCTTAGCTGCTGTTCATCTTTTCCTGATACAAATGACTATATTCTTCTTCTCCGTCGATTTCAGACCGGTTATGAAGACGGCAACTACAGTGTGGTTGCAGGACATCTCGATGGCAGTGAAGAGATCACCTTTGCGATGGCCAGGGAAGCGAAAGAAGAGGCACAGATTGTCATTGATCCCTCCCATCTCCAGGTCGTCGGTGTGATGCACTGCTCTTATGGCGAGGATGAAGCCATCAACTTCTTTCTCACGGCAACGTGTTGGGAAGGCTGTATTGCGAATGGAGAACCACACAAATGTGATGAGCTGGCATGGTACCCACTTGATCATCTTCCAGAGAACATGGTTCCCAACGTGAGAAAAGCCATTGAAAATTATCGCCAGGGTGTCTGGTTCGAGAGCTTTGGGTGGCAGTGAGTGGTCTCTCTCTGTACGCAACTCTCTGTTGTTCTCGGTCAAACGATGACTGCTGATCATCCCGGCAGTGAAACCCGTATGTGGACTGGATACTCAGTGTGAATACTGCATCAGACAAAATGGATCATCGAGGTGAGTCAGGAAAGCACCGAAGTTTTCCTCCACTCTTTCCGACGCTGACCGATATGATTTCGCCTGAAACGCTTGCTTTGCTTCTGGATCTTCCAGCAAAGCAATGGATTGTGCGCAGAGAACAAATGAACGCTTGCTTTGCTTCTGGATCTTCCAGCAAAGCAATGGATTGTGCGCAGAGAACAAATGAGTGAGGGATATAGTGGCTCCATGTTAGAGCGTATTGCCTTGCAAGATGCCCAAGAAGCTACTTCTACCTACTCATGCATTCTGAAACATCTCGACCCGGCTAAGAATTGGCTGATGCGTGCATCAGGGGAACTTACTTGCCGTGAGCTTCAATTGACACAGTCCCCTTTCTGGACACGCTTGCCTCCATCTGTTTGGTCGCCTGTGCTTGCCGGTGTTTACGCGGAGAATGGGACAGGCATACTCCTTCTGTCCGATGTTCAACCCTGGATCTTCTCGGTAGACAGGTTTCTCGCAGAAACGAGATACGAACGCAAGAGCAACAGATGTCAATAGAAAGAACTATTTGTCTCCTCTTCAAGAAACTTGCTTTAACCCTCCCGTGATGAGTGAGCACCGATGCGAATATGATGGGTGAAGGATATGGATAAGTACATTGATAGGGAAGGGAGCGCCAGAAGAGGACCATCAGGGGCATCTCCGCACCACCAATTGTAGAGTAGGGTAGACTGGGAGCGAGGTTTCAATTGCTTGCTCCTTTTCTCTCAGTCTCCCTCAGAACCGGACTTGAACCTTTCGACTCATCCGGCTCGCCAGTGATGTTCAAGTTTCGGTGCCTTCGTTCTCCGTAGTGGATATTTTCGTGGCATCGACGACAGGTAATCAGCGTTTTTCTTCTTCTTGCTGCCATGATCTGTATCCAGCGAGGCTTTTCTTTCCTCCCTTCACATTCAGGTCAGCCAGTTTACGGATATGATGAACCTCTACTTGTTCTTTGGAGCCGCATAGTTCGCATGTATCTGCGAGAAGCCGTTTAATCAGTTCATTGCGCTCAAATTTCTTGTAGATCGGTAGCTGATCGTTGAGGAGTGTCGCTTTTCTCCTACGGAGTGGTATTCCTCCAAATTGTGCTATCAATGGTTTCTTTCCCTGTCGTTCTACTTTAACTTCCAAGCATTTCATTTGCCCGTATGGAGTCTCTGTCTGCGTTTGATACTTGCGCACCATAGCAGTTACGCGGGCTTTATGCTTGTTTGCCAGTGTTTTCAGCAGCGACATACGCATAATCCAGTGGAGCTTGTTGAGCCGTCGAATATTGGTGGCAAGTATATAATATTGAACTATTCCCCGGTATTCTGACTGGTATCGACTGATGATACTGTAGTCATCATCTGAAAGCAGTTCTGCTCGATAGGTCGGCTTTTCTTCTTTCATGTATATGCGGCTTTTCTTTTCAATGACATCAGTCGGGATACGTAGACCAATGTTCCGATTGATCTTCCGCCGTCCGTTGCCATCAATTTGATCCGTCGCATGTTGACTCATCAGTTCATACCCCAGAAAACGGGCCGCTTCGGTAGCTGCATGGGTGATAAGCGTCTTCTCTTCTGAGAGATGGAGTTTGAGCGTTTCTTGGAGATACGCCCCAATTTGACGTTTAATCTCTTCCAGTTCCGATTGCGGGCCAATGAACCCGATCAGCCAGTCGTCCGCATAACGAACGTACCGAAGCCGCCGGTAAGAAGGGTCATCAGGATCGCTAGAGGCTTCCTGTCGGAGTTGTTGATACAGTACCTTCACTTCTCTGATGTGACCCTCTTGTTTGGCGTTCTCGATTTTCCTCTGGATGGCAGTGTATCTGGGATTTCTTCGTCTGATCTCACCTTTGGTGTAGGTTGGAAGGAGCCTCTCTTCAATGTACTTATCCAGTTTATCCAAATAGATATTTGAGAGGACCGGACTGATCACACCGCCCTGTGGGCTCCCGCTCCAGGTGGTATGGTAGGTCCAGTCTTCCAAATAGCCAGCTTGGAGAAGGTTTTGGATCAACCGTAGGAACCGATTGTCATGAATACGTTCTCCCAGAATGGAGAGCATGATTTCGTGGTCCAGGCTCCCAAAACAATCTGATATGTCGCCCTCAAGGAACCACTTGGTGCCTGACCAGACATTTGCCACCTCACGTAATGCGCTGTGACATCCCCGTTCAGGTCGGAAACCATGTGAATGCTGATTGAACTGAGGTTCATAGTACGCTTCTAAGATTTGCCGGAGCACCTCTTGCAGCAATTTGTCAGACCAAGAAGGCAGGCCAAGCGGGCGGAGTTTGCCATTCTTCTTTGCAATGTAAACTCGCTTTACTGGTGTCCATCGATACCGTTCCTCACGGAGTGCTTCGATGATCTTCTTGATCTTGGTGAGCGCCATCGCATCCACGGTCTCCGCTGTTGTTCCTGGTGTCATTGCTCCATCGTTGGCATACAATTTTGCATAGGCACGCAGGTACAAGTCTGGATTGTACAATTGCCGATAGACTTCTTCCAACGGCAGTCCTCGTTTGCCGCGTTCTTGAATGATACTCAGGACGGTTTCGGCTGTCCTCATCTCAAGTACCTCACTTTGCTGAGTATCTCATCACCTCATCCCCTTTGCCGTGTAGAGGGCTTTCCCCTCCTCTGACTACTATGGGATGTCCGTCATCATGGGGGTTTCCCCCTTTAGATGATCCTATGGTTCGTCATCGTAGTACGTCCGAGCGCGACGTAGGTAGCTCATTCATCTCTTTAGGTGGCGTCGTTCGCCATCGCTCATATGGAAGAAGTTGTAAAAGTCGAGGATTCAGACCTTTACACCATATGACACTGGTTTCAAGCACTCTACCAGTGGGGGAATGTGAACCCCGATGGAGATTGAGCTTCAAGCAGTTTAGCTTTTACCATATCGCACGGGTCTTGCGGGACATATCCTACAGTGCTTTGGGATATCCACCGCGTTAGCAGCATGCTACGGTCCCCTGGCACTTTTCAGTGTTAAGGTAAGCTGTTAACCCTAGAACTTACTTCTCAGTTCTACCTGGCTGAACCAGGGATACTACGATGCGCTCTCATAGCGCACGGCCACGACATTTTCCCTGCATAAACTCAAGGGTGGCCACGTCTTGTTCACGAAGGTCAAACTTGATCTTTTTACACAGTAGCACGAAGACCCCTCCCCTTCGAACAACGCTCCAAGAGATGGAAAGCGTTTCTCTTGCCAGAGAAAGGAAATGTCCAATATAGAACGTTTTTTCTTCCTTGTTGCGTGTATGGTACCATGCTATCGTCTCTCTGTCAATGCATCTCACTGTGCGCAACAAACGCACGTTTGATCACGTTTGCTCATAGTTTTGATTGCTGTTCTTCTACTCCTTCAGAGAAAGCAGTAGCAATGTGTGTTTAATGGCAATCCTGAAAAGATGAGCTGTCCAAATGTAAGAGGCAGATGTTGTAGCACACTATGCAGTTTTTTGCACCTCGCTGCATCAGCGAAACATTACCTCCAGCCTCCATCGCCCCCTGCTCACATCAAAAACATTAAGCAAATCTTGAGATGTGCATCCTCTCTCTTGAGTCAGCTTTGAGCACATCCGCAGTAATATGTAAGAGTGAAGCTGTGAAGAGTGAGCTGTCGCGAGAAACATACGGAAAGATACTCATCGAGATGCTGCAAACACACATGTTGTCGGTAAAGGGCGATACAGTTTTGCGGAATCTGGTCGCACGCAACCTGATGCCCTATGAGTCTCACATACAATGTGCCTGTACGACTGAAGGTGCGCTCCCTCTCGTGCGTAAGCTTTCGTTTCCCCTTATTCTGCTCGATATCAATCATTCCGAACTCACTGGACAGAATACCCTGCATGTGGCTCAACTGGAGCACTTGAAGGCACCGTTCAAAGATGATGCGGATACATTGGTTGAAAAGCTTCCAATGGTGAATTTCTTCGCAATGCGGAGGAGTTCTCGACATCTGGAGTCGTTTCATTCCCTGGACTCTCTCCCTAAGCTGTTTCCAATGGATGTACGTGTGCGTTTGGCTGCCAAAGCAACTCAGAGGCAGGCGAGTGGCGCACTTCCTTCGGTATCGTCAGGAGATGAAAGAGAGGATCACAATGCCCGATATCGCGATTGATCTCATCATTGTCGTCGCAACTGTCGCCATTTTTCTGCTCTGTATTGGCTTTACGCTTCGAATGCTGAGAAGCTGTTACGAAATGAAAGCGAAAGGTGAGAAAAGATGAGAACAAGAAAATCTGGTAAATAAGACTCTGCCAACATATCTGACAAGTGCTTATGGAATGGTGCTCAGCCCACAAATTATACGACAATACCCACCTGCCTAAATAGTGTCATCCTTCTCATTGTGAGCATTTCGCTCTCTCCAACTGACGTTCTTCGTCGCCATGGTTCTATGGTTTCCCTCAATGCTCCAGCTTCCTCATCCTCTGACACGTTATAGGCGCATATCTTTGCGTATGTGTACTGGTGTAAGATAAATTGGATAAGGATTGAGCACTACAGTACGTCGGAATTTATTCGTGAGAGAAGACAGATGGAAGAACCAGAACAGTTTTTTGCCCGCATGGCGTCGACAGACGGGAAAGAAGACAAAGAAGGTTATGGGAACTCTCGAGACGATTTTGATCTGGCAGCATCGCCAGGGGAAGAGCGACGTGGCAGCCGCCTGGGAGATATGCGCTACGTTATCATTCGCCCTGAGCGCCCTGTTCTGCGGCGCGCTGGACATGGGACCTTAGAAGCGACTGAGGCGGCAGAGATCCCAGAAGGGAGACTTACAAAAGCTGCTTACTGGCTCAAACGTGGTTTGATTGGCGTCCCTCTTGTCAGCGCGAAAGCGGAACATGAACGTCTAAGCAAGTTCAAAGCCTTGCCTCTGCTCTCGTCAGACGCGATCTCCTCGGTGGCGTTCGCGACTGAGGCTATCCTTATCAATCTGGTGGCTGCTGGCTCTGCCCATCTGGGCCTGACCTTACCGATCAGTATCGTCATTGTGCTCCTGCTCTGCATTGTTACTATCTCCTATCGTCAGACCATCCCAGCCTACCCAAATGGAGGCGGATCGTATACAGTGGCACGTGAGAATTTAGGGAAACTTCCTGGCCTGGTCGCGGCGGCTGCCCTGCTCATTGACTATGTCCTCAACGTTGCCGTGTGTATTTCGGCTGGCGTGCAAAATATGGTCTCGCTTTTTCCCCAGTTTCATAGCTATATTGTTCCGCTTGATATTGCACTGGTTATTCTTATCACCCTGCTGAATCTACGAGGGGTACGCGAATCTGGTTCCATCTTCGCTTTCCCAACCTATTTTTTTGTTGTGAATGCCATTCTCTTGATCGGTGTCGGCCTCATCAAAGCATATGTCTTTCGGCATCAGCCAATCATTGGAACCTTTGCACCTGTGCAGACACTCGAACCATTGACGTTCCTTCTGGTACTACGAGCCTTCGCCACAGGATGTTCCGCGATGACTGGCGTAGAAGCTATCTCGAATGGAATCCCTCTCTTTAAAAAGCCGGAGACACGCAATGCAGCCACGACCCTCACCTGGATGGCTCTCATTCTTGGGGCACTCTTCCTGGGTATTACGCTGCTTGCCATGACCTACGCGGTTCAGGCAAGCCCAACAGGTAACCCGACCGTCGTAGCGCAAATTGCCCAACAAGTCTATGGCGATACCGGGCCATTTATTGTGCTCTATCCGGTCTTTCAACTTGCAGTGCTTGGTATTCTGGCGCTCTCTGCTGAGACCAGTTACGCGGACTTTCCACGCCTCGCTTCCTTGCTCGCACACGATGGATTTCTTCCCAGGCAATTCTCGTTTCGGGGCGACCGCCTTGCTTTCTCAGTTGGTATTGTCGCGCTCGCCATCCTGGCGAGCCTCCTCCTGCTTCTGTTCCAGGGCAGCACAGATAAATTGATCAATCTTTTCGCCGTTGGAGTCTTTATCGCATTCACGCTCTCGCAAGCAGGCATGGTCAGGCATTGGTGGCTCCTGCGCGCCACCCAGAAACGTTGGCGCAGAGGTCTCATCATCAATAGCGTTGGTGCCATGACCACCGCGCTGGTTGCCCTTATCATAGCGGCAATGAAATTCATGGAAGGGGCCTGGGTCGTGATCATGCTTCTTCCACTACTGGTTGGCATGTTCCTGGGTATAGCCCATCATTATCGAGTCTTTGAACAAGAACGCGTAACGGATGTGCCAATACACCCGCAGCAGATCAAACATCGTGTTATTCTTCCCGTGGACAGACTTGATCAAGTGACGATGCAAGCCCTGGCCTATGGGCGCTCTATCACGCCACATGTAACCGCAGTCCATGTGGTCATGGATGCCGAGCGCGCGCAGAAGATACGTCAGACGTGGATAAAATGGCAACAGCACTTCGGCGAGGATGAAGATACGCATCTGCTCTTCATTGAATCACCGTATCGTTCACTCCTGCGTCCCTTGCTTGCCTACATTGACACCATTCGCCAACGCCATCCAGACGAAACAATTTCAGTTATTCTCCCGGAGTTTCTCGTGGAGCACTGGTGGGAGTATTTTCTTCACAACCAAACCGTATTACGCCTTAAAGCCAAACTCCTCTTCCGACCAGGCATTGTGGTCATCAATTTGCCACAGCATATGGGCAGGTCGCAGCGCCATGTGAGACCGCTTGCTTGGTAATAACAGAACGCTCAAAGAAAACCCGTGAGGTCATTGCCAGAACAGCATCTGCTCTTGTTGATGAGAGTACCTGGGAGCAAGCTACATGCTCATCAAGTTTTTAGTCAACGCAATGCAAAACGCAATTATTTGCTTCGTGGCTTCATCAAATGTGGCCTTTGTGGTCTCACCTATTGTGGGACCACCTATAATGTTAGATCTTGCTTCTACCAGAAATTGAATTGGTAAGCCGAGATCGCGGAGGCGACTATGCTGCTACAGCTTCTCTCAGTGTTCCTCAAGCAACCCAATGTGCCGATAGATTCCACCTTCTTCAGAATCTGAGGGGGCCTTGGAAGGGGTTCTGGCGCGTCATCTTGCGGCGCATCGGAAACAGCGAACAGAAATGACAAGAGCTGCTGTCAAGCAAATTGAGATGCCATCGAAATCGCTTCCAAAGAAAGTTCAGCTCAGTCAAGCGAAGCGAGAAAAATGCCTAGCTCAATACCAACAGGTGGTAAACCTGCGTAAGTAAGGCTTCTCGCAAACCACTATTGCCGCACAGGCTGGATCGGAGATGCGACCGTTTCGCGCTGGCTGAGGAATGGCACGTTTCCTGAATAATAACCACGCCCCCGGAAAACCAGTGTTGATCCCCATCAAAAAGATTAGAAACAGGTTGCTACATGGTTGCTCAGTTGCACCAGGACCTGGTAGCTGAGGGATACTCCCATTCTGG